>NZ_CM178749.1:0-5482500 GCF_024129895.2 Pseudomonas sp. 21LCFQ02 | reverse complement strand
AACCATGCACCGAAGCTACGGGTATCACCTTTTGGTGATGCGGTAGAGGAGCGTTCTGTAAGCCTGTGAAGGTGAGTTGAGAAGCTTGCTGGAGGTATCAGAAGTGCGAATGCTGACATGAGTAACGACAATGGGAGTGAAAAACTCCCACGCCGAAAGACCAAGGTTTCCTGCGCAACGTTAATCGACGCAGGGTTAGTCGGTCCCTAAGGCGAGGCTGAAAAGCGTAGTCGATGGAAAACAGGTTAATATTCCTGTACTTCCGGTTATTGCGATGGAGGGACGGAGAAGGCTAGGCCAGCCTGGCGTTGGTTGTCCAGGTTTAAGGTGGTAGGCTGGGATCTTAGGCAAATCCGGGATCCCAAGGCCGAGAGCTGATGACGAGTGTTCTTTAGAACATGAAGTGGTTGATGCCATGCTTCCAGGAAAAGCTCCTAAGCTTCAGATAATCGGGAACCGTACCCCAAACCGACACAGGTGGTTAGGTAGAGAATACCAAGGCGCTTGAGAGAACTCGGGTGAAGGAACTAGGCAAAATGGCACCGTAACTTCGGGAGAAGGTGCGCCGGTGAGGGTGAAGGACTTGCTCCGTAAGCCCATGCCGGTCGAAGATACCAGGCCGCTGCGACTGTTTATTAAAAACACAGCACTCTGCAAACACGAAAGTGGACGTATAGGGTGTGACGCCTGCCCGGTGCCGGAAGGTTAATTGATGGGGTTAGCGCAAGCGAAGCTCTTGATCGAAGCCCCGGTAAACGGCGGCCGTAACTATAACGGTCCTAAGGTAGCGAAATTCCTTGTCGGGTAAGTTCCGACCTGCACGAATGGCGTAACGATGGCGGCGCTGTCTCCACCCGAGACTCAGTGAAATTGAAATCGCTGTGAAGATGCAGTGTATCCGCGGCTAGACGGAAAGACCCCGTGAACCTTTACTATAGCTTTGCACTGGACTTTGAATTTGCTTGTGTAGGATAGGTGGGAGGCTATGAAGCGTGGACGCCAGTCTGCGTGGAGCCATCCTTGAAATACCACCCTGGCAACTTTGAGGTTCTAACTCAGGTCCGTTATCCGGATCGAGGACAGTGTATGGTGGGTAGTTTGACTGGGGCGGTCTCCTCCCAAAGAGTAACGGAGGAGTACGAAGGTGCGCTCAGACCGGTCGGAAATCGGTCGTAGAGTATAAAGGCAAAAGCGCGCTTGACTGCGAGACCCACACGTCGAGCAGGTACGAAAGTAGGTCTTAGTGATCCGGTGGTTCTGTATGGAAGGGCCATCGCTCAACGGATAAAAGGTACTCCGGGGATAACAGGCTGATACCGCCCAAGAGTTCATATCGACGGCGGTGTTTGGCACCTCGATGTCGGCTCATCACATCCTGGGGCTGAAGCCGGTCCCAAGGGTATGGCTGTTCGCCATTTAAAGTGGTACGCGAGCTGGGTTTAGAACGTCGTGAGACAGTTCGGTCCCTATCTGCCGTGGACGTTTGAGATTTGAGAGGGGCTGCTCCTAGTACGAGAGGACCGGAGTGGACGAACCTCTGGTGTTCCGGTTGTCACGCCAGTGGCATTGCCGGGTAGCTATGTTCGGAAAAGATAACCGCTGAAAGCATCTAAGCGGGAAACTTGCCTCAAGATGAGATCTCACTGGGATCTTGAATCCCCTAAAGGGCCGTCGAAGACTACGACGTTGATAGGTGGGGTGTGTAAGCGCTGTGAGGCGTTGAGCTAACCCATACTAATTGCCCGTGAGGCTTGACCATATAACACCCAAGCCATCTGCACAGCAGTGGCGGTGTGTGAAGACGATACAGCCGAAAGCTGATCAGCAAACGCCGAAAAATGTTCACATAACCGAATTTGCCAGCGTGTGAAAACGCACTGGCTACCGAATTTCTTGACGACCATAGAGTGTTGGAACCACCTGATCCCATCCCGAACTCAGTAGTGAAACGATACATCGCCGATGGTAGTGTGGGGCTTCCCCATGTGAGAGTAGGTCATCGTCAAGATTCAAACACAGAACCCCTGATCGCTCTGCGATCGGGGGTTTTGCTTTGCGTGAAAGAAAAGTCGGCCGCTCCTGCCGGGCAAAAAAAGACCGCCTCAGAGGGCGGTCAACAACGTCAATTCTGTTTCAGTCGCCTCGGTATTCACACCCGCTGGTGCAGGTCTCGTGAATACGAATGGCAGACAGCTCAGGTAACAGCGGCTTCAACTCATTCCAGATCCACTTGGCCAGATTTTCGCTGGTCGGGTTCTCCAGGCCGGGAATGTCATTGAGGTAGTTGTGATCCAGTCGCTCGTACAGCGGCTTGAATATCGCCTTGATCTCTGAGAAGTCCCGGATCCAGCCGGTATGGGGGTCGACCGGGCCGGACAGATGGATACCTACGCGAAATGAGTGGCCATGCAGGCGACCGCACTTGTGGCCTTCCGGCACGTGGGGAAGGCGATGCGCGGACTCAAAAGTGAATTCCTTGAAAATTTCCAAAATCTTGACTCTGAAACGAGATACAGCACACGAGTGTAACAGCAATACACTCAACACGGCATGATCAGTACCATTGCAAAGCTAATGGCATGTGGCCAGAGTCATTCAGTTTGAATTAAGTTCCTGAAGGTATGGTGACGGCATCAACATTAGCTGACCATGGAGCCAACAATGAAAGCTTTGCTGACCTTTACAACTGCCCTTGCCTGGGCCATGACGGCCAATCTGGCACAGGCCAGGGACCTGGGTCCGGATGAAGCCCTGCGACTCAGAGATACCGGTGTTATCCAGTCGTTCGAGAAACTCAATGCCGTTGCGCTGGCCGCTCATCCTGGTTCGAGCATTACCGATACTGAGCTCGAAAGTGAATACGGCAAATATGTTTACCAGGTGGAATTGCGCGATACTAAGGGCATTGAATGGGATCTGGAACTCGATGCGGTAACCGGGCAGATCTACAAGAACCATCAGGATAATTGATGACTGCTGCTAAGCGTCGTATCGCATTACTGGGTCTGCTGTTTACCTGCGCCTTGGTTCAGGCCCGCGACCTTGACCAGGATGAAGCCCTGCAACTGCGCCAGCGTGGCGTTATTCTGCCACTCGAACAGTTCATCGGGCAGGCCTTGGCGCGGTATCCCGGCGCCAGGTTGCTTGAGGCCGAACTCGAAGAAAAGAACGATGTGTATGTCTATGAGGTTGAATTGGTTACTCCTGAAGGCGTGGTACGTGAACTCAAGTTCGATGCCCGTGACAGTCGGTTACTCAAAGACGAGGAAGATGACTGATGCGTCTGTTGCTGGTTGAAGACCATGTATCTCTGGCTGATGAGCTAATGGCGACCCTGGCCCGCCAGGGTTATGCGGTTGACTGGTTGGCAGATGGCCGGGATGCGCAGTATCAGGGCCTGAGCGAGCCCTATGACCTCATCGTGCTTGATTTGGGATTGCCGGGCATACCCGGCCTGGAAGTTCTGGCGCACTGGCGCAGCAACGGTCTGGCGACGCCGGTGCTGGTGTTGACCGCGCGCGGCTCCTGGTCAGAGCGCATAGAGGGGCTCAAGGCCGGTGCAGACGATTACCTGACCAAGCCTTTTCATCCTGAAGAACTGCAATTGCGCATTCAGGGCCTGCTGCGCCGCGCCCGGGGCCTGGCTAATCAGCCGAAACTGGAGTCGGCCGGCTTGCACCTGGATGAGGGACGGCAATCGGTGGCACGCGACGGCGTCGATATCCAGCTGACTTCCGCAGAGTTCCGCTTGCTGCGCTACTTCATGCTGCACCCGGAGCAGATCCTTTCCAAGAGTCATCTGGCCGAGCATCTCTACGACGGCGAGAGCGAGCGTGATTCCAATGTCATCGAGGTTCACGTCAATCACTTGCGCCGCAAGCTGGGCCGCTCAGTGATCGAAACCCGCCGCGGTCAGGGTTATCTGTATGGTGGGGCTGGCGGTTGAGGTCCATCCAGCGACGTCTGAGCCTGGGGCTGGTCGCGATCATGCTGGTGATCGGCCTGGTCATGGCGCAGACCAGTCTGTGGTTGTTCGAGCTGGGCCTGCAGCGTTATCTGGAGTCAGGACTGCGCAACGAGAGTGAGAACCTGCTGGTCGCTATCGTGCGCGGCCCGGTGGGCTTGCAGCTTGACGAGCAGCGGTTGTCCGGCGCCTACCATCGGCCTTTCTCGGGGCACTACTTTCGCGTCGATTTTGCCGATGGCCACTGGCGCTCGCGATCCTTGTGGGATTTCGAGCTGCCCAAGCCACAGAGCACAGGGCTGCACAGCGACCTCGAACTGGGCGAGACTGGCCAGTCGTTATTGGTCCTGACAGCCGATTACCGCAAGTTCGGCCAGCAGTTCTCCATCAGCGTCGCGCAGGACTACACGCCAGTACGCCAGACCTTCAAGCGCGTGCAGCAGATTGGCATGGGGCTGGGGCTGGCGGCGTTGTTACTGGTTTTGGGCTTGCAGCGGGTTACTGTGCGCAGGGCACTGCGGCCTCTCAATACCGTACGTGAACAGATCTTTCAGTTGCAGCAGGGCCAGCGTTCGCAACTTGATGATCAGGTGCCTCGTGAGCTTGAGCCCTTGGTCGACCAGATCAACCATCTGCTTGCCCACACTGAAGACAGCCTCAAACGTTCGCGCAATGCCTTGGGCAATCTTGGCCATGCACTCAAGACTCCGTTGGCGGTGCTGCTCAGCATTGCGTCCAGCCCGGCGCTGGAGTCCCAGCCTGCGCTGCGCAAGACCTTGCATGAGCAACTGCAACAGATTCAGCAGCGTCTTGAACGTGAGCTTAATCGTGCACGCCTGTCGGGAGATGCGTTACCGGGGGCACGCTTTGATTGCGATGTGGAGCTTCCGGCACTGTTCAGCACCCTGAATATGATCCATGGCGAACACTTGCAACTGATCAACGACACCCCAACCGGGCTGACGCTGCCCTGGGATCGCGAGGATTTGCTCGAGCTGCTCGGCAATCTGCTGGACAACGCCTGCAAATGGGCCGACAGCGAGGTGAGCCTGAGCATCAGTGTCAGCGCAGCAGGAACATGCCTGTTGATTGATGACGACGGTCCGGGTATTCCTGAGTCACGCCGTGAAGGGGTTTTCAGCCGAGGAACCCGTCTGGATGAACAGATTAGCGGCCACGGGCTTGGCTTGGGCATTGTTCGTGATATCGTGGAAACATGGGGTGGCACATTGCAACTGCTGGTGAGCCCGGCAGACGGGCTACGCGTCCGTATCGATTTGCCAGAACGTAAATGAATTGCCAAAGGGGCATCAGTTTCCTGGCTATCAGTCGATAGCTGATCAAGAGCGCTTGTTTCAAGAACGACAATAACGATAAGGCAAAGATCATGCGACCCAATCTCAAGGCCAAAGTGCTGTCACTGGCGATTGCGCCGGTTCTGTTATTCGCCCTGGTCGTCAGTGCCTCGACGATCTATATCCTCCACCAACAGGCTGATATAGAGGTCAACGAGACCCGTGAACGTCTGCTTGAAGAAGCCAAAAGCAATCTCAAGGATCACGTCTCCGTCGCCATCAGTGCGATCAAACCCCTTTACGATGCTGCCGCGCCTGGCGATGAAGCGCCCCGCGCCGCTGCGATCAAGCAGTTTGCCTCTGTCAGCTACGGCAAAGACGGTTATCTGTTCGGCTATGATTCGGAGATTATCCGGATCTTTCGCAGTAACAGCACCGATGGTCTGGGCAAGAGCTTCAAGGACACCAAGGACCCCAACGGCATCTACCTGAACCGCGAACTGGTGGCGGTGGCTAAAAACGGTACTCACTACGTGCGCTACGCCTCGGCATTGCCGGGCAAGAGCGAACCGGTACCTAAAGTGGGTTACACCGAATACCTGCCCAAGTGGGACCTGGTGGTTGGCAGCGCGGTCAACCTTGATGGCATCGAGGCCCAGGTCGAACAGGTGCGCAAGAATGTCGATGCTCGCCTGCAGGACATGCTCTACAGCATTGTCGGCATTACTTTGGTGGTGCTGGTCATCATCAGCGTGATTGGCGTGCTGGTGACAGGCACGCTGCTGCGCCCACTGCGCCTGATGAAAGCCAGCCTTGACGATATTGCCGCCGGCGAAGGCGACCTGACCCGCCGTCTGCCTGTCACCAGTCAGGACGAGTTGGGCGAGCTTGCCGGTTCTTTCAATCGCTTTGTCGACAAGATCCATTCGTTGGTGCGGCAAATGACCGAAGTGACCTCGCAACTCACCGGGCTGGTGGCTGAGGTGTCCTCCCAGGCTCAGCGCTCTGAGCAGGCCATGGAGCGCCAGCGCTACGAAACCGATCAGGTGGCCACTGCCATCAACCAGATGTCTGCAGCTGCCCACGAGGTGGCCAGCAGCGCGCAAAATGCCTCGAACGCCGCGCAGCAGACCGACGAGCAGGGGCGTACTGCCAAGCGGGTGGTGGACGGCAGCATTGTGCAGATCCATTCGCTGGTCGAAGACATTCGCAAAAGTGGTGTGTCGCTCGACAGCCTGCAGCAAGACGTCGGGTCGATTGTCAGCGTTCTGGGGGTGATTCGTTCGATTGCCGAGCAGACCAACCTGTTGGCGCTCAACGCAGCCATCGAAGCGGCGCGGGCCGGCGAGGCGGGACGTGGCTTTGCCGTGGTTGCCGATGAGGTTCGGGCGCTGGCTAGCCGAACCCAGCAGAGCACTCAGGAAATCCAGGGCATGATCGACCGTCTGCAGTCTGGCACTCAAGAGGCAGTCAGTGCCATGCGGCGTTCCAGTGAGGCGGGGGAGGGCACCTCGGTGCAGGCCAACGAAGCCGGCCGTTCGCTGGTCACCATTGGTGAACTGATCGCCACCATCAACGCGATGAACGCGCAGATTGCCAGCGCCGCAGAGGAGCAGACTGCCGTGGCCGAAGAGATCAACCGCAGCGTGCACCAGATCGCCGTAGCAGTGGACAGCGTTGCTGAGGAAACCCGCCAGAGCGCGATCACTTCACGCAGCCTGTCCGATCTCGGCCAGCGGCTGGGAGGGCTGGCGGCACAATTTCGCGTCTGAACCATTGCCCGAAGGCTTCGGGGCACTCCTGCGTGTCGTGGCTGACTAATGCTCTGAGCGGGCATCTAGCCAGCCTGACGACACGGATGAGACATGAACGAAACCTCCCTGCATTACAAGACCTTTCTGCTCCTGTTGGTGCTGGTCAGCATCGCTTTTATCTGGATCCTGCTGCCGTTCTATGGCGCGGTATTCTGGGCGGTGATCCTGGCCATTATCTTTTCCCCCATGCAGCGTCGCCTGCAACTCAAGCTGGGCTGGCCACGTAACCGTATCTCGTTGCTGACCTTGGGAATCTGTCTGGTCATCGCCATTTTGCCGGTGATCGTGATCAGCGCCATGTTGGTTCAGGAAGGCGCGCTGCTGTACAAGAATGTCGAGAGCGGCAAGCTGGATGTCGCGCAGTACCTGACCGAGTACAAGGAACTGTTGCCGGCCTCAGGGCAGCGTCTGCTGGACCGGATGGGCATGGGCGATTTCAACGGCTTGCGCGACAAAATCTCCAAGGGGGCCATGCAAGGCAGCCAATACCTGGCCGGCCAGGCGTTCAGTTTTGGTCAGGGCACTTTCGATTTTGTGGTCAGCTTCTTCATCATGCTTTACCTGCTGTTCTTTTTCCTGCGTGACGGTCAGGAACTGGTCCGCAAGATGCGCAATGCAGCGCCATTGGCAGACCAGCACAAGCGCCGCCTGCAATTGAAGTTCACCCGCGTGGTGCGCGCCACGGTCAAGGGCAACCTGGTGGTTGCGGTCACCCAGGGCGCGCTGGGTGGCCTTATCTTCTGGTTCCTCGATATTCCCAGTGCGTTGCTCTGGGCAGTGATCATGGCCTTCCTGTCGCTGTTGCCGGCGGTGGGTGCAGGGATTGTCTGGGCGCCGGTGGCAGTGTACTTCCTGCTCAGCGGGATGATCTGGCAAGGTGTGGTACTGGCCTTGTTCGGCGTGTTTGTGATCGGCCTGGTAGATAACGTGCTGCGCCCGGTACTGGTCGGCAAGGACACTCGGATGCCGGACTACCTGATCCTGATCAGCACCCTGGGCGGCATGTCGGTATTTGGCCTCAATGGCTTTGTCATCGGGCCGTTGATCGCTGCCCTGTTCATGTCGTCCTGGGCACTGTTCAGCAGCAATAAACGCCCGGTACGCCTGCCGGGTTAAAAAAACCCAGGCAATAAAAAACCCTGCCGAGGCAGGGTTTTTTTATGCGCAGTGAATCAGCTCGGTACTTGCAGGCCGGTACTAAGTACCAGATCCAGCAACGGCTGCGGGTACACACCCAGCACGAAGGTCAGGATCGCCACGGCCAGCAGCATCACACCGCCGGTACGCTGTGCCCAGTTGAAGGCGGCGTCATGACGCGGCAGCTTGTTGTCGACCAGGTACATGGTGACCATCACCCGCAGGTAGTAGAACACGCCGATGGCGCTACCCAGCACCAGCGTACCGATCAGCCACCACAGGTGCGACTCGACACCGGCAGCGATGATGTAGAACTTGCCGATGAAGCCTGCAGTGAGCGGAATACCCGCCAGCGACAGCATCATCAGGGTCATCACTGCGGTCAGGTATGGACGACGCCAGAACAGGCCGCGGTACTCGAACATGGCATCAGCGTCACGGCCGCTGTACGGCGAGGACATCATGGTGATCACACCGAAGCTGCCCAGCGAGGTCAGCACATAGGTGGTCAGGTACACGCCGATGGCTTCTACCGCCATGCCCTTGCTTGCCACCAGCGCGATCATCAGGTAACCGAAGTGGGCGATCGAGGAGTAACCCAGCAGCCGCTTGAGGTTGTTCTGCACCAGTGCCAGCAGGTTGCCGACCAGGATGGATGCCACGGCCACAACCGCCAGCACGTCCAGCACCACACCGCCGCTTGCCGCCGGCGACATCTGGAACAGCCGCACCAGCACCGCGAACACCGCCACCTTGCTGGCAGTGGCCAGGAAGGCCGCGACCGGCGCCGGAGCACCTTCATAAACGTCTGGCGTCCAGAGGTGGAACGGCACCAGCGAGAGCTTGAAGCCCAGGCCGATGACCATCATGCCCAGACCCATGCTGGCAATCGGGCTAGGCAAGCCTGTGGCCTCCAGCGCCTTGCCGATCGCGTCGAAGCTCAGGCTGCCGGCTTCGGCGTACAGCAGTGCCATGCCGAACAGCAGGAACGCTGAGCCGGCTGCCGACAGCACCATGTACTTGATACCGGCTTCCAGCGAACGCTTGTTGAAGAACGCATAGGCTACCAGGCCATAGACCGGTACCGAGAGCAATTCCAGGCCGATGAACAGGCCGGCCAGGTTCTGCGCGCAGACCAGCACCATGCCGCCGGCTGCCGCCAGCAGAATCAGCAGGTACAGTTCTTCGCGGTTGCCTGGATAGCCGGTCTTGTCATCACCCAGATAGGCATGAGCCATGGTCACGCAAGCCAGGGTCGAAGCGAGGATCAGCGCCATGTAGAAGCAGGCGAACGGATCGACCAGCAGCAGTGGGGTGACCACCAGTGGCGCGACCTTCAGGGCCGGGTAAACCGACAGCAGGGCCAGGTTCAGGCCGGCCACGCTGAGCAGGAAGGTTTGCGAGTGATTGCGGCGCCATGCGATGGCCAGCATCACCACCACAAGGGTGATACTGGTGATCAGCAGAGGGCCTAGCGCAATAAAGTGTTGAATCGTCAGGTCCATAGCGCTCTTACCGGGCCGAAGCGAGTTGAGTGAAGGCAGTGCCTAGCCATTGCTGCACGCCGTGCATGGTCGACGCCGAAGTGTCCAGGAACGGCTGCGGGTAGACCCCGAGCACGATCAGCAGGACGGCAAGACCCAGCACCATGATCATTTCCCGTGCATCCAGGCCCTTGTAGACCGCATCGGACTGCGACGGGCCGAAGTAGGCGCGGTGGATCATGATCAGCGAATAGACCGAACCGAACACCAGACCGGAGGTGGCGATGGCAGTGACCCATGGCGAGCTGACGAAGGCACCCAGCAGGATCAGGAACTCACCGACGAAGTTACCGGTGCCGGGCAGGCCCAGCGACGCGGCTGCGAAGAACAGGCTGATTGCCGGCAGGTAAGGAATGCGCGACCACAGGCCACCCATCTGGCGCATGTCACGGGTGTGCAGACGCTCGTACAACTGGCCGCTGAGGATGAACAGTGCCGCTGCCGACAGGCCGTGGGCGATCATCTGGATCACCACGCCCTGCAGGGCTTGCTGGCTGCCCGAGTAGATACCGATCAGCACGAAGCCCATGTGCGAGACGCTGGAGAACGCGATCAGGCGCTTGATGTCGCTCTGGGCGAACGCCAGGAAGGCACCGTAGAAAATCCCGACCAGACCCAGGGTCATGGCAATCGGCGCGAACTCTGCCGAAGCATTCGGAAACAGCGGCAGAGCAAAGCGCAACAGGCCGTATGCAGCAGTTTTCAGCAGGATACCGGCCAGGTCCACGGAACCTGCGGTCGGCGCCTGGGCGTGAGCGTCAGGCAGCCACGAGTGCAGCGGCACCACCGGCAGCTTCACCGCGAAAGCGATGAAGAAGCCCAGCATCAGGATGTACTCGGTGCCAGGTGCCAGTTGCGTTTTGAGCAGCTCGGCATAGGCGAAGGTCAGGGTGCCGGTCTGGTTGTAATGCACCAGAACCAGACCAAGGATCGCCACCAGCATGATCAGGCCGCTGGCCTGGGTGAAGATGAAGAACTTGGTCGCGGCGTAAATCCGGGTCTTCTTGCCGTCCGAGGAGCTGTGACCCCAGAGTGCGATGAGGAAATACATCGGCACCAGCATCATTTCCCAGAAGAAGAAGAACAGGAACAGGTCGATGGCCAGGAACACACCGACCACGCCACCGAGGATCCACATCAGGTTGAGGTGGAAGAAGCCGACCTTGCGGTCGATCTCTTTCCACGAACACAGCACCGACAGCACACCGAGCAGGCCGGTGAGCATGATCATCAGCAGCGACAGGCCATCGAGCGCCAGGTGCAGGCTGATACCGAAGCGGGTGATCCACTGGGCCTGGAATTCCAGGGCCCAGGCAGGATTACCGCCCGGCGCAGGGGCCAGGGTGTAGTTGCCGACAGCCCACAGCCACAGGCCGAGGCCCAGCAGCAGGGACATGGTCGCCAGCGCGATCCAGCGTGGCATTGTCGCGCTGACGCGCTCGAACTGCCAGCAGAGCAGGCCGCCGATAAAGGGGATCAGGATTAGCCAAGGCAGAATCATGACGGGCTCAATTCCTTTCGCAAATTCGCAAGGTTCATGTCAGACCGCAACCAGAATGCCGCCCAGTACCAGAACGGCACCAAACGCGATCGAGGCAGCGTACCAACGAAGCTGACCAGTCTCGGTGCGGCTCATGGAAACATGACCGCCTTTGACCAGACGCGGGATCACACCAATGAGACGGTCGAACGGATCACTGCGCAGCAAGTGACTGATCGCCAGGTATGGCTTGACGAACAGTTTGTCGTAGATCCAGTCGAAGCCCCAGGCGGCGAACCACCAAGCCGAGAGCAAACGGCCGATACGGCTGTTGGCGATGGCGGTAGCCAGAGTGCGTTTGCCCAGGAACAGCAGCGCGGCGAGCACGATACCGGCAATGGCAATGGCCCCCGAAGCGATCTCCAGACTGTGCTTGGCATCGCCGCCGGCATGGCCGACGCTTTGCGGCAGCACGCCTGCCAGTGGTGGAGTGATCCAGGCACCGATGAAGGTCGACAGCACGATCAGCACCGACAGTGGCAGCCAGTGCGAGATGCCATGGCCTGCATGAGCTTCGGTCTTGGCCTCGCCGTGGAAGGCGATGAAGATCAGCCGGAAGGTGTAGATCGAGGTCATGAACGCACCGGCAAGACCGGCATACAGCAGGCCGGTATGGCCGCTGGCGAAAGCCTCCCAGAGGATCTCGTCCTTGGAATAGAAACCGGCGGTCAGCAGCGGCAGGGCGGCCAGGGCGGCGCCGCCGACGATGAAGCTGGCGTAGGCCAGAGGCAGTTTCTTCCACAAGCCACCCATCTTGAAGATGTTCTGCTCGTGGTGGCAGGCGACGATCACCGCACCGGAGGCAAGGAACAGCAGGGCCTTGAAGAACGCGTGGGTCATCAGGTGGAAGATCGCACCTTCCCAGGCACCGACGCCCAGGGCCAGGAACATGTAGCCGATCTGGCTCATGGTCGAGTAGGCGAGAATCCGCTTGATGTCGGTCTGTACCAGCGCGGCGAAGCCGGCCAGTACTAGCGTCACACCACCGACGACGCCGACCAGATGCAGGATATCCGGCGCCAGGACGAACAGACCGTGGGTACGGGCGATCAGGTACACGCCGGCGGTGACCATGGTCGCGGCGTGAATCAGTGCCGAAACCGGAGTAGGACCGGCCATTGCATCAGCCAGCCAGGTCTGCAGCGGCAGTTGCGCGGATTTACCTACGGCACCGCCAAGCAGCATCAGGGTCGCCAGCACGATCCAGAAGTCGCCGGCCTTGAAGTGCTCAGGCGCACGCACCAGCAGTTCCTGGATATTCAGGGTGCCCAGTTGCTGGAACAGGATGAACAGACCGATCGCCATGAACACGTCGCCGATCCGGGTGACGATGAAGGCTTTCAGTGCGGCATCGCCATTCTTGCGCTGGCCATAGTAGAAACCGATCAGCAGGTAGCTGCACAGGCCCACGCCTTCCCAACCGAAGTAGATGAACAGCAGGTTGTCGCCCAGGATCAGGAACAACATGCTGGCAATAAACAGGTTGGTGTAGGAGAAGAAGCGCGAGTAGCCCTCTTCGCCGCGCATGTACCAGGAGGCGAACAGATGGATCAGAAAGCCCACCCCGACCACCACGCCGAGCATGGTGACCGACAGGCCGTCCAGGTACAGGGCGAAGTTGGGGCTGAAGCCGTCCACGTCCATCCAGCGCCACAGCACCTGGGTGTAGTGGCCGCCTTCGGGTGGTGCGACGTTGAACTGCCAGATGATCCAGGCAGTGACAATGGCCGACAGGCCGACCGAGCCGACGCCGATCAGTGCCGCGAGGTTCTCCGAGATACGGCCACGGGAGAACGACAGCAGCAGCCAACCGATCAGGGGAAATACAAAAGTCAGAAAGAGAAGGTTCATCCGCGCATCTCGCTGGCAGCATCGATATCGAGAGTGTGGAAGCGGCGATACAGCTGCATCAGGATCGCCAGGCCGATACTGGCCTCGGCAGCTGCAAGGCTGATCACCAGAATGAACATTACCTGTCCATCCGGTTGACCCCAGCGGCTACCGGCTACCACGAATGCCAGGGCGGCGGCATTCATCATGATTTCCAGGCTCATCAGCACGAAAAGGATGTTGCGGCGCACCATCAGGCCGACCAGGCCAAGGCAGAACAGCACCCCGGCAACCGCCAGGCCGTGTTCGAGAGGAATTGCATTCATGGCTGGGCTCCTTCTTCCTTGGTATCGGTACGGCCAAGGTGGAATGCGGTCACGGCAGCCGCCAGCAGCAGCATCGAGGCCAGTTCCACCACCAGCAGGTAAGGACCGAACAGGCTGATGCCGACGGCCTTGGCGTCCACTGTGGTGTGGCCCAGGCCGGCACCGCTCGGGTTGGCAAACAGCACATACAGCAGTTGGAACAGCAGCATGCCGCCCAGGAACACAGGTCCCGCCCAGATCCCAGGCTTGAACCAGTTACGTTCTTGCTGCACCGAGGCAGGGCCCAGATTGAGCATCATGACCACGAACACGAACAGAACCATGATCGCGCCAGCGTAGGCGATGATTTCCAGCACCCCGGCAAATGGTGCGCCGAGGCTGAAGAAGGTCATAGCCACGGCGATCAGTGAGATGATCAGGTAGAGCAGGGCATGCACGGGATTGGTGTTCGTGATGACCCGTAAGGTCGACACGACAGCAATGCCGGATGCAAAGTAGAAAGCGAATTCCATCTGGACTTCCTTAAGGCAGCAAGCTCTTGACGTTGATCGGTTCGGCTTCACTCTGCGCGGCGCCTTTG
Organism: Pseudomonas sp. 21LCFQ02; assembly: GCF_024129895.2. Taxonomy (NCBI): domain Bacteria; kingdom Pseudomonadati; phylum Pseudomonadota; class Gammaproteobacteria; order Pseudomonadales; family Pseudomonadaceae; genus Pseudomonas; species Pseudomonas sp. 21LCFQ02. Next base: position 5,468,470 of record NZ_CM178749.1, on the reverse strand, counting down.
GGCTTGCCGGAGATTGCCATGCCGGCAACGCGATAGAAGTTATAGTCGGGGTTCTTGCCGGGGCCGGAAATCAGCAGGTCTTCTTTCTCGTACACCAGGTCTTGGCGCTTGAAGTCAGCCATTTCGAAATCCGGGGTCAACTGGATCGCGGTAGTCGGGCAGGCTTCTTCGCACAGGCCGCAGAAAATGCAGCGCGAGAAGTTGATGCGGAAGAACTCCGGGTACCAGCGACCGTCTTCGGCCTCGGTCTTCTGCAAGGCGATGCAGCCGACCGGGCAGGCCACGGCGCACAGGTTGCAGGCCACGCAGCGTTCTTCACCGTCGGGGTCGCGGGTCAGGACGATCCGGCCGCGATAGCGTGGTGCCAGATAAACCGGTTCTTCCGGGTATTGCAGGGTGTCGCGCTTGCGAAAGCCGTGACCGAAAATCATCACCAGGCTGCGCAACTGGGTACCGGTACCCTTAACGATGTCGCCAATATATTTGAACATGGGTCAGTTACCTCACTGAACCGCGCCTGCCGGCGTGTTGAGCAACACGATCGCGGCAGTCACCAGCAAATTGATCAGGGTCAGCGGCAGGCAGAATTTCCAGCTGAAATCCATCACCTGGTCATAGCGCGGGCGCGGAATCGAAGCGCGCAGCAGGATGAACAGCATGATGAAGAACGCGGTCTTCAAAGCGAACCAGATGAAGGGGATCTGCGGCAGGATACCGAACGGACCATGCCAGCCACCGAAGAACAGGGTGACCAGCAGCGCCGAGATCAGCACGATGCCGATGTACTCGCCGACGAAGAACATGCCCCATTTCATGCCGGCATATTCAATGTGGTAACCGTCGGCCAGTTCTTGCTCGGCTTCGGGCTGGTCGAACGGGTGACGGTGAGTCACGGCGACGCCAGCGACGAAGAACGTACAGAAGCCGAGGAACTGTGGAATGATGAACCACAGGTTCTGCGCCTGATACTCGACGATGTCGCGCATGTTGAACGAGCCGGCCTGAACCACCACGCCCATCAGCGCAAGACCCATGAACACTTCGTACGACACGGTCTGGGCCGAGGCCCGCAGGCTGCCCAGCAAGGCGTACTTGTTGTTACTCGACCAACCGGCGAACAGCACTGCGTACACCGACAGACCCGCCATCGCGAAGAAGAACAGCAGGCCGATGTTCAGGTCTGCGACACCCCAGGTCGGGGTGATCGGGATGACGATGAACGAGATCAGCAAGGCGCTCATGGCCACCACCGGTGCCAGGGTGAAGATCACCTTGTCGGCAAACGGCGGCATCCAGTCTTCTTTGAAGAACATCTTCAGCATGTCGGCAGCGATCTGGAACATACCGAACGGGCCAACCCGGTTCGGGCCATAGCGGTCCTGCCACCAGCCCAGCAGGCGTCGCTCGACGAAGCTGAGCAACGCGCCGCTGATGACCACGGCAAGCAGGATGACGATGGCCTTGAGGACCGCAATGATCACATCGATCACTTCAGGGGTGAACCAGCTCATTGCGCTGCCTCCTGCAGACCGGCCACGGATTTGCCGGAAAACGCCGGCGGAATGCCTGCCAGACCGACCGGCAGGGCGACCAGGCCAGCGCCCAGTTCTTCATTGATGCGCAGCGGCAGACGCAGGGTCTGGCCGGCCACCTCCAGGCTGACCAGCGCGCCCTCGTTGACGCCCAGACGATCGGCTTCTGCTTTGGCCAGTGCAACGTAAGCAGCCGGGATGCGCTCTTGCACCGGTGCGGCTTTCGAAGAATTCTCTTCGCTGCCGAACAGGTGGTAGAACGGCACCGCTTGCCAGCTACCCTGCGCCGGAGCGAAGGCGCGTGGCACGCTGGCAAACCAGCTCAGCTTGTCGCCGGTGCTTTCGATCAGACGCACGCCCGGGTCACCGGCACGCAGATGACCGCCGACCTCGTCCTGGAACTTGTTCCAGGCCTGCGGTGAGTTCCAGCCCGGTGACCAGGCGAATGGCACCTGCTGGCGTGGTTCGACCGAGCCCGAATAACCTTCCATCGAGAACGAGAACGCCGTGTCCTTGTCTTGTGGCGTGCGCGGCTCGTGCACGCTGATATTGGCGCGCATCGAGGTCCGGCCGCTGTAACGCAGCGGTTCGCGAGCCAGCTTCAGACCTTTGATACGGAACGACGCGGACGGTGCGGCATCGACAATACCTGCCAGGCGGGGGTTGGCCGCGGCGCAGGCTTCGGTGACCTGGTCGAGCTGGGTCCAGTCCACCGGCTGATTGAGCAGGGTCGAACGCAGCGCGTGCAGCCAGCGCCAGCCTTCGTGGACCAGAATGCTGGCGTCCAGATAGGTCGGATCGAACACCTGGAAGAAACGCTGGGCGCGGCCTTCCTGGCTGACCAGGGTGCCATCGCCTTCAGCGAAGCTGGCCGCTGGCAGGACCAGATGGGCACGGTCGGCGGTCGCGGTCTTCTGGTGATCGGCAACGATCACTACCTTGGCCGCGTTCAGTGCGGCGTCCACGGTGGCGGCATCGGTACGGCTGTACAGGTCGTTTTCCAGCACCACGATGGCGTCGGCCTGACCCGAGATCACCTGCTGCAGCGCAGCATCGAGCGAATCACCACCGAGCAGGGCCAGGCCCATGCTGTTGGCTTCCGGCACCACCAGGCTCAGCGAGCCTTCTTTCTCGCGCAGTTTCAGTGCCTTGGCGATGTTGGCGGCGGCTTCGATCATGGCCTTGGAGCCCAGCGAACCGCCGGAGATGATCAGTGGGCGTTTGGCGGCCAGCAACGCATCGGCGATGGTTTTCACCAGTTCCAGCGCTTCGGCGTCCAGGCCAGCAACAGCCGGGGCGCTGGCGTCGATGGCGTGGGCCACGGCAAAGCCGAGACGGGCGAGGTCGTCTGGCGCGGCGTGCACGCAGTGCTCGGCCACGTCGTCCAGACGGGTGTCTGTCAGGCTGGCAATGAACAGCGGGTTCAGTTCGTGCTGGGCAATGTTACGCACCGCAGCATCAAGCCATGGCTGGACCTTCATGGCGGCGGCCATGTCGCGGGCCTTGCCCTTGACCGCCTGACGCACGGCCAGGGCGACCCGGGCAGCCGTCTGGGTCAGGTCTTCGCCAAGAATGAAGATCGCGTCGTGATCTTCGATGTCACGCATGTTCGGCACCGGCAGCGGGCTGTCGCTCAATACCTGGGCGATCAGGCGCACGCGCTCAAGCTCACCGGCTTCAATACCGCTGTAGAAGTGCTCGGCACCGACCAGTTCGCGCAGCGCGTAGTTGCCTTCCAGGCTGGCGCGTGGCGAGCCGATACCAACGATGTTACGCCCGCGCAGCAGGTCGGCGGCGGTGTCCAGCGCGTCGTCCAGGCTCAGTTTCAGCTGCTCCTGGCCCTTGTTCAGCAGCGGCTGGCGCGGACGATCCTTGCGGTTGACGTAGCCATAGCCGAAACGGCCACGGTCGCACAGAAAGTACTGGTTCACCGATCCGTTGAAACGGTTTTCGATGCGCCGCAGTTCGCCATAACGCTCACCGGGGCTGATGTTGCAGCCGCTGGAGCAGCCATGGCAGATGCTCGGGGCAAACTGCATGTCCCACTTGCGGTTGTAGCGCTCGGAGTGGGTCTTGTCGGTGAACACGCCGGTCGGGCAGACCTCGGTCAGGTTGCCGGAAAACTCGCTCTCCAGCACGCCGTCTTCAACGCGACCGAAGTACACGTTGTCGTGAGCGCCATACACGCCCAGGTCGGTGCCGCCGGCGTAGTCCTTGTAGTAACGCACGCAGCGGTAGCAGGCGATGCAGCGGTTCATCTCGTGAGCGACGAACGGCCCCAGGTCCTGATTCTGGTGCGTGCGCTTGGTAAAGCGATAGCGGCGCTCGTTGTGGCCGGTCATCACGGTCATGTCTTGCAGGTGGCAGTGACCGCCTTCCTCGCAGACCGGGCAGTCATGCGGGTGGTTGGTCATCAGCCATTCGACGACACTGGCGCGGAACGCCTTGGACTCTTCATCTTCGATGGAGATCCAGGTGTTGTCGGTGGCAGGGGTCATGCAGGACATGACGATCCGGCCGCGGGTATCGTTTTCATCGTTGTACTGCTTGACCGCGCACTGGCGGCAGGCACCGACGCTACCCAGCGCGGGGTGCCAGCAGAAATACGGAATGTCGAGGCCCAGGGACAGACAAGCCTGTAGCAGGTTGTCCGCACCGTTGACTTCGAGCGCTTTGCCGTCTACGTGGATAGTGGCCATGGTTCAAAGTTCTTCGTTGGCCCGTTGTCAGCGGGCGTGGCTAATGGAATCCGGTGGTACCTGCTTCGCTCGGCCCCTTCATGGAAGGGGCGGCGTCAGCCGGTACAGGGTCGCCATGCCAGGCATTGGCGACCGGTCAGTCTTGTTTATGCCCCGACTGTGGTCGGGATCTTGCCGGGGATGGGCAGGCCCGCGCTTGCTGGCGCGACACCGGCCTCGAATTCCGGCCTGAAGTACTTGATCGCGCTACCCAGCGGCTCGACCGCACCCGGTGCGTGAGCACAGAAGGTCCGGCCAGGGCCGAGGAAGTTGACCAGGCCCAGCAGCGTCTCGATGTCTTCGGCACGGCCCTGGCCTTTTTCCAGGGCGCGCAGCATCTTCACGCTCCAGGGCAGGCCATCGCGGCACGGAGTACAGAAGCCACAGGACTCCTGGGCAAAGAACTCTTCCATGTTGCGCAGCAAGGAAACCATGTTGACCTTGTCGTCCACCGCCATGGCCAGGCCCGTACCCATCCGGGTACCGACCTTGGCGATGCCGCCGGCGTACATTTGCGCGTCCAGATGTTCCGGAAGCAAAAAGCCGGTACCGGCGCCGCCTGGCTGCCAGCACTTGAGCTTGAAGCCGTCGCGCATGCCGCCGGCGTAGTCTTCGAACAGCTCGCGGGCCGGCACGCCGAACGGCAGCTCCCACAGGCCCGGGTTCTTGACCTTACCGGAAAAGCCCATCAGCTTGGTGCCATGGTCTTCACTGCCTTCGCGGGCCAGCGACTTGTACCAGTCGTTGCCGTTGTTGACGATGGCCGGCACGTTGCACAGGGTTTCGACGTTGTTCACGCACGTCGGCTTGCCCCACACGCCTACGGCGGCAGGGAAGGGCGGCTTGGAGCGCGGGTTGGCGCGGCGGCCTTCCAACGAGTTGATCAGTGCGGTTTCTTCACCGCAGATGTAACGGCCGGCGCCGGTGTGCACGAACAGCTCGAAATCAAAACCGCTGCCAAGAATGTTCTTGCCCAGCAGGCCGGCAGCCTTGGCTTCTTCGACCGCACGGTTGAGGTGGCGGGCGGCGGTGACGTACTCACCGCGCAGGAAGATGTAGCCGCGGTAGGCTTTCAGTGCACGGGCACTGATCAGCATGCCTTCGATCAGCAGATGGGGCAGTTGCTCCATCAGCATGCGGTCTTTCCAGGTGTTGGGTTCCATTTCATCGGCGTTACACAGCAGGTAACGGATGTTCATGGACTCGTCTTTAGGCATCAGACCCCACTTCACGCCGGTGGGGAAGCCTGCGCCACCACGACCTTTGAGACCGGAGTCCTTGACCGATTGGACGATGTCATCGGGCGATTGCTGGGTCAGCGCCTTGCGCGCCGCAGCGTAGCCGTCCTTGCTCTGGTACTCGTCGAGCCACACCGGCTCGCCGTCGTCACGCAGACGCCAGGTCAGCGGGTGGGTTTCAGCCGTGCGCGCAATGCGGTTGGCCGGACCGAAGGAAGTCAGGGTCATGGGTAAGCCTCCAGCATCTTGGCAACGCCGCCGGGCTGCAGATTGCCGAATGTATCGTCATCGACCATTACCGCTGGCGCCTTGTCGCAGTTGCCCAGGCAGCACACCGGCAGCAGGGTAAAGCGGCCGTCGGCGGTGGTCTGGCCCGGAGCGATGCCCAGCGAGCTCTGGATTTCTTCGACGATCGACTCGTGACCGGCAATGAAGCACACCATGCTGTTGCAGACGCGGATGATGTGCCGGCCGACCGGCTGACGGAAGATCTGGCTGTAGAAGGTGGCTACGCCTTCGACGTCGCTGGCAGGGATGCCGAGGATGTCGCTGATCGCATAGATCGCGCCGTCCGGCACCCAGCCGCGCTGCTTCTGGACAATTTTCAAGGCTTCGATGGACGCCGCACGCGGGTCCTCGTAGTGATGCATTTCGTGCTCGATGGCCGAGCGCTCTGTTTCGCTGAGAACGAAACGGTCTGTCTGGATAAGTGGGCTGTTCATTCTTAGCGGTCCACGTCGGCCATAACGAAGTCGATACTACCCAGGTACGCAATCAGGTCCGCGACCATGCTGCCTTTGATCACCGAAGGGATCTGTTGCAGGTGCGGATAGCTCGGAGTACGGATCCGGGTACGGTAGCTCATGGTGCCGCCGTCGCTCGTCAGGTAATAACTGTTGATACCCTTGGTCGCTTCGATCATCTGCAATGATTCGTTGGCCGGCATGACCGGACCCCACGAAACCTGCAGGAAGTGGGTGATCAAGGTTTCGATGTGCTGCAGGGTGCGCTCTTTTGGTGGCGGCGTGGTCAGCGGGTGATCCGCCTTGTACGGGCCTTCAGGCATGTTGCGCAGGCACTGGTCGATGATGCGGATACTCTGACGCATCTCCTCGACACGAACCATGCAGCGGTCGTAGGCGTCGCCGTTGTGGGCCAGTGGCACTTCAAATTCGAAGTTCTCGTAGCCCGAGTACGGACGCGCCTTGCGCAGGTCGAAATCACAGCCGGTGGAACGCAGGCCAGCACCTGTGACGCCCCATTCCAGCGCCTCTTTGGTGTTGTAGGCGGCCACACCGATGGTCCGGCCCTTGAGAATGCTGTTCTGCAAGGCGGCTTTGGTGTACTCGTCGAGGCGCTTGGGCAGCCAGTCGACGAAGTCCTTGACCAGTTTCTCCCAGCCGCGCGGCAGGTCGTGAGCCACGCCACCGATGCGGTACCAGGCCGGGTGCAGGCGGAAACCGGTGATCGCCTCGATCACGGTGTAGGCGCGCTGGCGGTCGGTAAAGGTGAAGAACACCGGGGTCATGGCGCCGACGTCCTGGATATAGGTACCCAGGAACAGCAGGTGGCTGGTGATGCGGAAGAACTCGGCCATCATGATGCGGATGGTGTCGACCCGGTCCGGCACCTTGATACCGGCGAGTTTTTCCACCGCCAGCACGTACGGCAGGTTGTTCATCACCCCGCCGAGGTAGTCGATACGGTCGGTGTAGGGGATGTAACTGTGCCAGGACTGACGCTCGCCCATCTTCTCTGCACCACGGTGGTGGTAGCCGATGTCCGGAACGCAGTCGACGATCTCTTCACCGTCCAGTTGCAGCACGATACGGAAAGCACCGTGCGCAGACGGGTGGTTGGGGCCGAGGTTGAGGAACATGTAGTCCTCGTTCGCCCCAGAACGCTTCATGCCCCAGTCTTCGGGGTTGAAGCGCGCGGCTTCTTCTTCAAGCTGCTGCTTGGCAAGGTTCAGGCTGTACGGGTCGAACTCGGTGGCGCGGGCCGGGAAGTCCTTGCGCAGCGGGTGACCTTCCCAGGTCGGCGGCATCATGATGCGCGACAGGTGCGGGTGGCCCGGGAAATCGATGCCGAACATGTCCCACACTTCACGCTCGTACCAGTTGGCGTTAGGCCAGATACGGGTGACGGTAGGTACGCTCAGGTCGCTTTCGGACAGCGCGACCTTGATCATTACGTCACTATTACGTTCAACCGACATCAGGTGGTAGAACACCGTGAAGTCAGCGCCCGGCAAGCCGCGGCGATGGGTGCGCAGACGCTCGTCGACACCATGCAGGTCATAGAGCATGGAGTACGGTTTGGCGACATTGCGCAGGAACGTCAGTATTTCGATCAGCCGGGCGCGTTCGACCCACAGCACCGGCATGCCGGTACGGGTCGGCTGGGCCGTGAAGGCCTCGGCGCCGAAGCGGGAATTCAGTTCATTGACGACATCTTGGTCGTCAGCCTTGTACGGCGGGATGTACAGAGCGGTGCCTGCAGTCATAGGTCTCAATCACTTCGGTCAACGTACAGAGTCAACCCCGTTCTTGTCTTTGTTATAAGAACAACGGGGCGTATCAGACTTCGTCGGGGCTGCGCAGGTTGGTGACCTGAATACGCTGTTCGCGGCGCTGAACCTTGGTCGACGGCATTTCGGCACGGTAGATGCCTTGATCGCCGACAACCCAGGAAAGCGGGCGCCGCTCTTTGCCGATCGACTCCTGCAGCAGCATCAAGCCTTGCAGGAACGCTTCGGGGCGGGGCGGGCAGCCTGGCACGTAGACATCCACAGGCAGGAACTTGTCCACGCCCTGAACCACGGAGTAAATGTCATACATGCCGCCGGAGTTAGCGCACGAGCCCATGGAAATGACCCACTTGGGTTCGAGCATTTGCTCGTAGAGACGCTGGATGATCGGAGCCATCTTGATAAAGCAGGTCCCGGCAATAACCATGAAATCCGCCTGACGCGGCGATGCCCGGATGACTTCGGCGCCGAAGCGCGCGATGTCGTGGGGCGCCGTGAAGGCGGTGGTCATTTCCACGTAGCAGCACGAAAGGCCGAAGTTATACGGCCACAGGGAGTTTTTGCGCCCCCAGTTGACTGCGTTGCTCAGAACATCTTCGAGCTTGCCCATGAAGATGTTCTTGTGAACCTGGTCTTCTAACGGGTCGGAAACGGTTTCCCGTTCACCGATTGGATACTGCTCGTTAGGCGCATCCGGGTCGATCCTGGTGAGATTGTATTGCATTGCCAAAGCCTCATTGTTTTAGCTTCGCCTGCCGCTTACGACGACCTTCGGGTGCCCAATCGAGCGCCCCCACTCGCCAAAGGTAGACAAGACCTGCCAACAGAATTGCTATGAAAACGAGAGCTTCGACGAATCCGGCCCAGCCGCTTTCGCGTACCGACACAGACCATGCAAAGAGAAAGAGGGCTTCGATATCGAAGATCACGAACAGCATCGCGACCAGATAGAATTTTGCGGAGAGTCGCAGCCGGGCGCCGCCGGTGGGCAACATGCCAGACTCGAAAGGTTCGTTCTTGCTGCGCCCCCAGGCGCGGCTGCCGAGCAGGCTGGACAGGCCAAGCATGAAGGCACAGAGGCCGACGACGCCCAAAAGGAAGATGGCGAGGGCCCAGTTGTGGGCGATCAAACCTGTCGATTCGGACATGCTGGCAATCCTTAATCAGAGCGCGAAAGGGCTCTGAGCTTGAAATATTTAAGAGTGTAGGCCGTGACGAAATGTCGCAACGAAATCAATAACACTGATTTTATGTGCAAATAGAGGGCAAGTAAATTTTCTACATGAAAATTATTCGACCGGTTGGTCGCAGTAATGGCTTGCATGGCGCTGCAGGCCACGTAAACCGTGTATTACTACTGTTTTAGTCAAGTATGTTTATCGTATCGAAAAGCGAACGAAGAAAATCTTAATGATAATTGATATCATCCGGTAATCAGTTTCATTGGTTTGCTGCTGCTGAAAGAAAGTGATTTAACTCATCTTACAAGTAGCACAATTGCGAGAATGCCACCTTGCTTGAGGTCAATGTTGCGGAAAGTAACGTTACTCGGGGTGTAAAAGATGAGCCACTGGTAAAAGTGGCTCATGGTTACTCAACTGCGCTCAGTTTCAGTGAAACTGCTCCTGCTCGGTGGAGCCGGTGAGGGCGGTGACCGACGAACTGCCACCCTGAATCACTGTGGTCATGTCGTCGAAATAGCCGGTACCGACTTCCTGTTGGTGGGCGACGAAGGTGTAACCCTTGGCGGCGTCGGCAAACTCCTGTTCCTGCAGCTTGACGTAGGCGGTCATGTCATTGCGGGCGTAGTCATGCGCCAGGCTGAACATGCCATGCCACATGTTGTGGATGCCGGCCAGGGTGATGAACTGATGTTTGTAGCCCATCGCAGACAGCTCGCGCTGGAATTTGGCGATGGTGGCATCGTCCAGGTTCTTCTTCCAGTTGAAGGATGGCGAGCAGTTGTACGACAGCAGCTGGTCCGGGTATTCCTTCTTGATTGCCTCGGCAAACCGGCGAGCCTCGTCCAGATCCGGCTTGGCGGTCTCGCACCACACCAGGTCGGCATAAGGTGCGTAGGCCAGGCCCCGGGCGATCGCCTGATCGAGGCCGGCGCGCACCTTGTAGAAGCCTTCCTGGGTGCGGGTCCCGGTCACGAATGGCTGATCATAAGGGTCGCAGTCAGAGGTCAGCAGGTCGGCAGCGTTGGCGTCGGTGCGCGCCAGGATAATGGTCGGCACCCCGGCCACGTCGGCAGCCAGACGTGCGGCAACCAGCTTCTGCACCGCTTCCTGGGTCGGCACCAGTACCTTGCCGCCCATATGACCGCACTTTTTAACCGAGGCCAGCTGGTCTTCGAAATGCACCCCGGCGGCGCCGGCTTCAATCATGCTTTTCATCAGCTCATAAGCATTGAGCACACCGCCAAAGCCGGCCTCGGCGTCCGCCACGATAGGGGCAAAGTAATCGATGTAGCCTTCATCGCCGGGATTCTTGCCGGTTTTCCATTGAATCTGGTCGGCCCTGGTGAAGGCGTTGTTGATCCGTCGCACGACGGTGGGCACCGAGTCGACCGGGTACAGTGATTGGTCGGGGTACATGGACTCGGCCGAGTTGTTGTCGGCAGCGACCTGCCAGCCGGACAGGTAAATGGCCTGGATACCCGCCTTGACCTGCTGGACGGCTTGTCCGCCGGTCAGTGCCCCCATGCAGTTGACGAAGTCTTTGTCGGGACGAAACGACGGTCGCGCACCCTGGGTAATCAGGTTCCACAGTTTTTCGGCGCCCAGTTTTGCAAACGTGTGTTCCGGTTGTACCGAGCCACGCAGGCGGACGACATCAGCAGCAGAATAGGTTCGGGTCACATTGTTCCAGCGCGGATTTTCAGCCCAGTCTTTTTCAAGAGCCGCTATTTGTTGTTCGCGTGTCAGTGCCATGTTGATAAACCTCAGTTCCTGGGTTTTTCAGGCTGTGAAGCGTCGCGTCGATGACTCGCTACGTTTCAGCAGTCTGATGCGGTTGGAGTGTCCTGCTCCGCCAAAACGCCTCGTTTATCGAAGGCACGATTAGCTCACTGATCGGAAAACTTGCGGCGAACCGCATTTGCATCGGGTTGCGACGGATGAACGAATGGCTCGGGGTGTCGAGCGGGCATTCAGGTGCTGTCGAAAAGTACGCACAGAACGATGTTGCACAGTGCGAAGCTCACTACATTTTATCTGACTGCCGAACAGGGCTACCGTCCCTCAGGACAACTTCGTTCCAGTCGCAACCTCGTCAAACTGCCTTTTGGGCGGTCAAGACACGAAACGGTCCATGCAGTGGCGACGGACGTGCTTCGAAGGCTCTATTCAAGCCTCTGATCAGCGGGAGCGAGGCCATCATGCCGCGCCGTTTTTGCTCCGTCAAACGTTTTGTAGTGCTTTTATGGTGTCACTACATCTTTGGTCTAATACGACTGGTGGGTCACCAAAAGGCCCGTAGGTTCTGGCTTTGCGCCAGAGGCCGGGTTAGTCGAGGGCATCGACCTTGACGCGTAGCAGCATGTCGTCGCGGCCCTGGGTCGAGTAGTACAGGGCATTGCCCTGACGATCGGCTATCGACTGGCTCTGGTTGCCTGCCAGGGTGATCCATTCGCCAAGCCGGCCGCTGACCTTGCTATCGGTACTCTGCACCTTGATTGCGTCCGGGCGCTCCTGGCTGAGGCGGTCACGGTTGGTGCTGATGCTCAGGTGCACGATATCGCCGGTCACGCTGGCGGTGACATAGAAGCCCTGGGTCACGTTGCGATACTGGGTTTCGCTCTGGCTATAACCGTAACTGTCGGTGCGTGAGGTGGTCAGCGGAACACTCTGGCCGACTTGAATCAGCGCCGGGGTGCCTTCGCTGGTCTGCACCTGCTGCACGCCGCCCTCACGGCTGCTGGTGCCGTAGCTGATCACCCGGCCGCTGCTGGCGCCGTTCTGGCTGTGTGCAGCACTGTCGCTGGTGTCGACACTGATCAGCAGGCGTCTGGCGGCTACATCGAGTTGGGCGAGCAGGGCGCGCAGTTCTTCGATCCTGCGCGACTCGGCGTTGACGATCAACTGGTTGCCATAGGCGCTGACCGTGCCGTCCTGGCCAAGGAAGTTGCGTGCTACCGGCAGCATTTCGTCACTGGTGCGGTAATTGAGCGGCACCACTTCCGTGGCAGCCAGTACCGGGGTGCTTACAGCCAGCAGCAGTGAAACCAGCAAGGGGCGTACAGACATGTCCTTTCTCCGCGAAGAGCTTCCAGAAGGGCGCCGCTAAAAACTACCTGCGTGCCATCGCTGGGTTAAAAACAGGCTTGTGCGCGAGTCCGACCGTTGCTCGCCTGTTTTTGCCTTGCGCTGGCTGCCTCGCCTACGTTTTAGAGGTGCCCTGAAGGCTTGAGTGTGCCACTTTGCCGAGCGATAGCAAAACGCCCCGATCAACCGGCCGGTAACGGCGGGTCGAGCGGGGCGTTGATCGCAGGTGTGCAGTTTTTAAACTACACCGCCTCGCGGAGCATATCCACATGCGGCAGGCCGGCTTCGAGGAACTCGTCGCTGACCACGCGAAAGCCAAAGCGCTCATAGAAGGGCGCGGCATGAACCTGTGCGCTGAGCTTCTGCTGTTGCAGGCCGCGCTTTTCGGCCTCGCTCAGCACCGCGCCGAGCAGGGCTTCGCCAACCTTCAGGCCACGCCAGTCCTTGAGTACCGACAGACGACCGATTTCACCGTCCGGCAGCAAACGTGCGGTGCCTATCGGATAGTCGCCTTCGTTGGCCAGGAAGTGTACGGCGTCGGCATCTTCGGCATCCCATTCCAGCTCTGGAGGAACCGCCTGTTCGAAGATGAACACGCTTTCACGGATACGCCGTATGGCGGCGTTGTCCTTGTGCCAGTCTGCAACCGATACGCTGATTTTATTCATCGGCAAATCCCAGGCTTCCTTGTTTTACCAGCTCGCAAAGCAGTGTGCGTCCGTCCTCGTCCGCCAGCCAGGGTCCGAGGTTCTCGATGTGCAGGGCGTCGGCGGCGCAGATCAGTTTGAGCAGATCGCGCAGCTTGCCCGGCAGCAAGCGGCTCTGGCCGCTGGCGAACAGCAGCAGGTCTTCATCGACATTCGACCAGGCCAGACGCGCGCTTGGGTTGCGAATGATGATGGCACCTTGTTCCAGGCTGTCCAGCAGGTCTTCTTCTTGCAACTCTTCGCCGCTGACCAGTTCCGGGTGGCGTGGCTCGGTCATGAACTGGCCGAACCAGGTCAGTAGCAGCCGCTCATCGCCCATGTGCTCGGCGAGCAGGCTCTTGAGACGGTCCAGCGCGTCGTGCTGGATCTGGTGTGGATCTGCAGCGGGCTGAAGGTTGGCGTCAGTGTAACGCTCTTCGTCAGGAATGAACTGGCTGAGGAAGTCGGTAAAGTGTGTCAGAACTTCAGCGGCGCTTGGCGCGCGGAAACCTACCGAATAGGTCAGGCAGTCGTCTACCGCCACGCCCCAGTGGGCCAGGCGCGGTGGCAGATAGAGCATGTCGCCAGGCTCCAGAGTCCACTCATCAGTACCTTCGAAGTCTGCCAGGATGCGCAGGTCAGCGTGCTGGATCAGCTCGCTTTCGGTGTTGCACAGCTGGCCCACTTTCCAGTTGCGTTTGCCGTGGCCTTGCAGCAGGAATACGTCGTAGTTGTCGAAATGCGGGCCAACGCTGCCGCCCGGTGCGGCGAAGCTGATCATCACGTCGTCGATGCGCCAGCTTGGCAGGAAACGGAAGTTCTCCAGCAGTTCGGCGACTTCCGGCACGAACTGATCAACCGACTGCACCAGCAGGGTCCAGTCACGCTCTGGCAGCTTGCTGAACTCGTCCTCTGCGAACGGGCCGCGACGCAGCTCCCATGGGCGCTCGCCGTTCTCGATGATCAGGCGCGATTCGATTTCTTCTTCAAGCGCCAGGCCGGCCAGTTCGTCAGGCTCGATAGGGCTCTGGAAGTCACTGATGGCCTGACGGATCAGCAAAGGCTTCTTCTGCCAGTAGTCACGCAGGAAGACGCGTGCACTTATGCCGCCCAGAAGTTGCAGAGGAATATCAGGATTCATGTTCAAACCATTGAAATAAGGTGGTTTTCGTTCGCGAATAAAAACGCCCGGCTGGGCCGGGCGTTATTCGCGGGGCGCAGGTCAGATGCGTTTGGCCTGGGCCACGGCATTGCCGATGTAGTTGGCTGGCGTCAGTTTCTTGAGTTCGGCCTTCGCGTCGCCCGGCATGTCCAGGCCATCAATGAAGGTCAGCAGCGCTTCAGGGCTGATGCCTTTGCCGCGAGTCAGCTCCTTGAGCTTCTCGTACGGGTTCTCGATGTTGTAGCGGCGCATGACGGTCTGGATCGGCTCGGCCAGCACTTCCCAGCAGGCGTCTAGGTCGGCGGCGATGCGTTGCTCGTTCAGCTCCAGTTTGCCGATGCCCTTGAGGCTGGCTTCGTAGGCGATGACGCTGTGTGCAAAGCCCACGCCCAGGTTGCGCAGTACAGTAGAGTCGGTCAGGTCGCGCTGCCAGCGCGAGATCGGCAGTTTGCTGGCCAGATGCTGGAACAGCGCATTGGCGATACCCAGGTTGCCTTCGGAGTTTTCGAAGTCGATCGGGTTGACCTTGTGCGGCATGGTCGAGGAGCCGATTTCGCCAGCGACAGTCTTCTGCTTGAAGTAGCCCAGGGAAATGTAGCCCCAGATATCGCGGTCGAAGTCGATCAGGATGGTGTTGAAGCGGGCAACCGCATCGAACAGCTCGGCAATGTAGTCGTGCGGCTCGATCTGGGTGGTGTACGGATTGAACTCCAGGCCCAGCTCGTCTTCGATGAAGGCGCGGGCGTTGGCTTCCCAGTCGATGTCCGGGTAAGCCGACAGGTGGGCGTTGTAGTTGCCCACGGCGCCGTTGATCTTGCCCAGCAGCGGTACGGCTGCGACCTGGGCGATCTGCCGCTCGAGGCGGTAGACGACGTTGGCCAGTTCTTTGCCCAGGGTGGTTGGCGAAGCCGGCTGGCCGTGGGTGCGCGACAGCATCGGCACGCTGGCAAAGCGCTGGGCCAGTTCGCGGATGGCGTCGGCGATCTGGCGCATCAGCGGCAGTACCACGGTGTCGCGGCCCTCGCGCAGCATCAGTGCGTGGGACAGGTTGTTGATGTCTTCACTGGTGCAGGCGAAATGGATGAACTCGCTGACCTTGTTCAGTTCAGGCAGCTTGGCGGCCTGTTCCTTGAGCAGGTACTCCACGGCTTTCACGTCGTGGTTGGTGGTGCGCTCGATTTCCTTGACGCGCTCGGCGTGCTCCAGCAGGAAATTGTCTGCCAGGGTGTCGAGAATGGCGTTGGCTTCGGCGCTGAAGGCCGGTACTTCGGTGATTTGCGGGTGCGCCGCCAGACGCTGCAACCAGCGTACTTCGACCAGAACACGGAAACGGATCAGGCCGTATTCGCTGAAGATAGGGCGCAGGGCCTGGGTTTTGCCACCGTAGCGGCCGTCGACAGGGGAAACCGCGGTGAGCGAAGAAAGCTGCATGGGGTGCTCTCGTACAGTCTGGCTTTGAAAAGGGCGCACATCATACACGAAATCACCGCTCATCTGGAGCGGGCTGACCAGCGTAGATAGCGTCGCGTGCAGTCGACGCGCGGCGTTTCAGCCGTGCATCATGGTATAGAGTTCATTCAACAACTTGCGGCGGCTGAACACCAGTTGCCAGCGATGGCCGCCAACTTGCCGCCACAGGCGCGCCGAGCGAATGCCGGCCAGCAACAGGGCGCGAATCTTCGAGGCGTTGCTGGGCTGCTGCAGATTGCGCATGTCGCCTTGCACCTGAATACGCTGGCGCAGGGTGCTCAGGGTGTCCTGGTACAGCGCACCGCTGGCGGCGATCACGTTTTCGTGAGTGATGCCGAAATGCTCAACCTGAGACTGGATCTGCGGCAGCCGCCGGCCAATCACTTCCAGCATGTCGTTGCGCTTGGCCAATTGACGCTCCAGGCCCAGCATCGACAGCGCATAGCGCAGCGGCTCGCGCTGCAATGTGCCGGGGTCGCGCTCCAGGGCGCTGGCCAGGGCGCGCAAGCCTTCGCGCAGGTACTGATCGCTGCCGCCGTACACCTCCAGAGTGTCCTTCGGGTCAAGTACCAGCAGGCTGCCAAGCATGCAGCCCAGTTCGGCCTCGCTGACCTGGCCGGTCTTGGCGATGCGGTCGACCAGCACAGCGGTCTGGAATACACCGCCCAGGGCGGTCAATTGTTCCTGAATCGGAGTCATCAAACCATGTCCTTGCTGTGCCAGGGTTCGGCAGTTTCAATCACGCCGCCGCCCAGGCAGATTTCACCGTCATAGAACACCACCGATTGCCCTGGTGTGACAGCGCGTTGCGGCTCGTCAAACACTGCACGGTAACCGTTGGCGGTTTTCTCCAGGGTGCAGGCCTGGTCGGCCTGGCGATAGCGGACCTTGGCAGTCAGTCGTCGCGGGCTGTGCAGGTCAATCGGGTTGACCCAGTAAATTTGCGAAGCCAGCAGGGCACGCGAGAACAGCCATGGATGATCGTTGCCCTGACCGACGATCAGCTCGTTGTGGGTCAGGTCTTTTTCCAGCACGTACCAGGGCTCGTCGCCGGCGTCTTTCAGACCGCCAATGCCCAGGCCCTGGCGCTGGCCAATGGTGTGGTACATCAGCCCGGCATGCTGGCCGATGACTTCGCCTTCAGTGGTCTTGATCTCGCCGGGCTGGGCAGGCAGGTACTGGCGCAGAAAGTCGGTGAAGCGTCGCTCGCCGATGAAACAGATCCCGGTCGAGTCTTTCTTGCGGGCGGTAATCAGGCCGTGTTTCTCGGCAATCGCCCGCACTTCGGGTTTTTCCAGTTCACCGACCGGAAACAGGGTGCGGGCGATCTGCTCGCCGCCGACGGCATGCAGGAAATAGCTCTGGTCCTTGTTCGGGTCCAGGCCCTTGAGCAGCTCAGTGTGGGTGGCGGTGTCGCGGCGACGCACATAATGGCCGGTGGCAATCAGGTCGGCGCCCAGGCTCAGCGCATAGTCAAGGAATGCCTTGAACTTGATTTCCCGGTTGCACAGGATGTCGGGGTTGGGCGTGCGGCCGGCCTTGTACTCTTCCAGGAAGTGTTCGAACACGTGATCCCAGTACTCGGCAGCGAAGTTGGCCGTGTGCAGCTTGATGCCGATGCGGTCGCAAACGGCCTGGGCGTCGGCCAGGTCTTCTTTCGCGGTGCAGTATTCGGTGCCGTCGTCTTCTTCCCAGTTCTTCATGAACAGACCTTCCACCTGATAGCCCTGTTCCAGCAGCAGAACGGCGGATACGGAGGAATCCACGCCGCCGGACATGCCGACGATGACACGGGGTTTATCGGTGTTTGGAAGGGCAGAATCAGACATGGGCATTCAACAGCTATGGGTGAAAAGGACGCGATTCTATCAGGCGCGGGCTGTTGCGTCTCATGCCTTGTCGCGCAGCAGCTCAAGACTGAAACGCTCGCCTTGCAGGTAATCATCGACACAGCGCAGCACCAGCTCACTGCGCCATCGTGCCTGTTGGGTAACCAGTTCATCGCGATTCAGCCAGACCGGGCCGATGATGCCGTCGTCCAGTTGATAGTCGGGGTTGTACTTGAGTGGCTTGGCGGCAAAGCAGATTCGCTGATATGTGACGCCATTGCTGGGTGCGGTGTACAGGTAAATGCCGACCACCCCGGTCAGCTCCACATCCCAGCCGGTTTCTTCCAGGGTTTCGCGCACTGCCGCGCGCTGCAGGCTTTCATTCGGATCCAGATGTCCGGCCGGCTGATTCAGTACCGGCTGGCCGCTTTGCAGCTCCTCGACGAACAGGAAGCGGCCCTGATCTTCAACGATAGTGGCGACGGTTACGTGGGCTTGCCAGGTCATGGGCGAATCCTTAAGAGTCTTGGTGGGTGGCAGTATACGTAAAGGCGGGGAGCGGGTGGTTTGAGGGGGTGTCGTGTAGTGTGCATCCTCAACTGATGTGTCGGGTTTTAGTCACCTTTGCGCTTTTAGAAGGCTTTCACGACTGAAGTCGCTCCTACAAAAAAGCTGGAAACTTCGGTGACTCAAAAAACAACAACCCCGGCTGCGTGGGCCGGGGTTGTTGTTTACAGCAGCTTGAACCTTACAGTGCAGCGATTGCCGCGTTCAGGGTCTCGCTAGGACGCATGGCCTTGCTGGCCAGCTCCGGCTTGGCGAAGTAGTAACCGCCAATCTCAACCGGCTTGCCTTGTACCGCATTGAGCTCGGCAACGATTTTCTCTTCGTTGTCGGTCAGGGTCTTGGCCAGTGGCGCGAACTGGGCCTTCAGGGCCGCGTCGTCATTCTGTGCTGCCAGTGCCTGAGCCCAGAACAGGGTCAGGTAGAAATGGCTGCCGCGGTTGTCGATGCTGCCGACTTTGCGCGATGGCGACTTGTTGCGGTCCAGGAACTCACCGGTCGCCTGGTCCAGAGTCTTGGACAGTACCAGTGCTTTCGGGTTGTTGTAGGCATTGCCCAGGTGCTCCAGAGAAGCCGCCAGAGCCAGGAATTCGCCCAGCGAGTCCCAGCGCAGGAAGTTCTCTTCGACGAACTGCTGCACGTGCTTTGGCGCCGAACCGCCAGCACCGGTTTCGAACAGGCCGCCACCGTTCATCAGCGGCACGATCGACAGCATCTTGGCGCTGGTGCCCAGCTCCATGATCGGGAACAGGTCGGTCAGGTAGTCGCGCAGTACGTTACCGGTGGCCGAGATGGTGTCTTTGCCGGCGCGGGTGCGCTCCAGGGTCAGCTTCATCGCCTCGACCGGGGTCAGGATCTGGATGTCCAGGCCCGAAGTGTCGTGGTCGCCCAGGTACTTCTTGACCTTGTCGATCACCAGTGCGTCGTGACCACGTGCCGGGTCCAGCCAGAACAGCGCAGGCGTGCTGCTGGCGCGAGCGCGGTTGACGGCGAGTTTGACCCAGTCCTGGATCGGTGCGTCTTTGGTCTGGCAGGCGCGGAAGATATCGCCCGCTTCGACGTTCTGCTCCAGCAGGACTTCACCCTTGCTGTTGGATACACGTACAACGCCGTCAGTCTTGACCTGGAAGGTCTTGTCGTGAGAGCCGTACTCTTCGGCTTTCTGGGCCATCAGGCCGACGTTCGGCACGCTGCCCATGGTGGTCGGATCGAATGCACCGTGCTTTTTGCAGTCTTCGATAACCGCCTGGTAGATGGTGGCGTAGCTGCGATCCGGGATCACGGCCTTGGCGTCGTGCAGTTGGCCATCGGTGCCCCACATCTTGCCCGAGTCACGGATCATGGCTGGCATCGAAGCATCGACGATCACGTCGCTTGGTACGTGCAGGTTGGTGATGCCCTTGTCGGAGTTGACCATCGCCAGTTGTGGGCGAGCAGCGTACACGGCGTCGATGTCAGCCTTGATTGCGGCTTGCTTGTCGGCCGGCAGGCTGCCGATACGGTTGTACAGGTCACCGATACCGTTGTTCAGGTCAAAGCCGATTTCCTTGAGCACGTCGGCGTGCTTGGTCAGGGCGTCCTGATAGAACTCTTCGACGATCTGGCCGAAGATGATCGGATCGGAGATCTTCATCATGGTGGCTTTGAGGTGCACCGAGAACAGTACGCCTTGTTTCTTGGCGTCGTCGATCTCGGCCGCGATGAAGCTGCGCAGGGCCTTTTTGCTCAGTACCGAGCTGTCAATGATTTCACCGGCCTTGACGGCGGTTTTCTCTTTCAGGACGGTGGCAGTGCCGTCCTTGGCGATCAGTTCGATCTTCAGGCTGTCGTCGGCTTCGATCAGGGCGCCTTTTTCGCTGCCGTAGAAATCGCCACTGCTCATGTGGGCTACATGGGCCTTGGAGTCTGCTGCCCAGGCGCCCATCTTGTGCGGGTGCTTGCGCGCGTAGTTCTTGACCGACAGCGGTGCGCGACGGTCGGAGTTGCCTTCGCGCAGGACCGGGTTCACGGCACTGCCCTTGACCTTGTCGTAGCGGGCGCGGGCGTCTTTCTCGGCGTCAGTGGACGGCGCTTCAGGGTAGTCAGGAATGGCGTAGCCCTGTTCCTGCAGCTCTTTGATGGTGGCTTTGAGTTGCGGAACCGAAGCACTGATGTTCGGCAGTTTGATGATGTTGGCTTCTGGTGTGGTAGCCAGTTTGCCCAACTCGGCAAGATGATCCGGGATTTGCTGGTCGGCGCGCAGCGACTCCGGGAAGCTGGCCAATACACGGCCCGCCAGGGAAATGTCACGGGTCTCGACGTCGATGTCGGACGAAGCCGTGAACGCTTCGATGATGGGCAGCAGGGAATAAGTGGCGAGGGCCGGAGCTTCGTCGGTGAAGGTGTAGATGATCTTCGAGCGGTTGGACATTCGTATTAACTCTCTGTTTTGCTGAGCATGCACAAAATCCCGATACGCGCTGAGTAGGCGCTTGACCCGGGTTCGTGCCACGGGCTCGGGTCGGGATTGATTCGCGGTGATGTTGGGTGCATCAGTCGAGCGTCAAGCAATCGGGCACCATAACGGCACCTCTAAAAACTACCTGCGTTGCCATCGCTGCGTTAAAAACAGGCTCAAAATGCTCATT
Source organism: Pseudomonas sp. 21LCFQ02 (assembly GCF_024129895.2). Lineage (NCBI taxonomy): Bacteria > Pseudomonadati > Pseudomonadota > Gammaproteobacteria > Pseudomonadales > Pseudomonadaceae > Pseudomonas > Pseudomonas sp. 21LCFQ02. The sequence continues at coordinate 5,447,826 of NZ_CM178749.1, read as the reverse complement.
TACAACCCGTAAACTCCGCGTTCTCGCCTGTTTTTGCCTTGCACTGGCTGCCTCGCCTACGTTTTTAAAGGCGCCCATAAGTCCCAACGCAGATCGGAGCTGGTGTCGTGTATCCGGACGGGCCAGTTCCAGTGACTGGAGCCCCTATGACTCGGCAGTCACGCCGGAGTATATCAAACCCTGAAACGCAAGCATTAATGCTATGCGGCCAATTGGCGCATGCCAATACGGCCTTGGTCGAACGCAAGCGCTCTGGATCAATGCTTTTCGGGATTTTGCAAAAGATTGCGCGATGGTGTCCAGTGGCCGTGATTGTCAGAAGCGGCACAAGTGCTAGGCTTCATTGCGGTCAGGCTGTCCAATCAAACACGTATTGGAGTTCAGCATGAAATACGCAAAGATCACAATCCCCGCCATTGGTGAGCAGATCACCGTCAACCCGGATCACTCGCTCAATGTCCCCGAGCAACCGATTATTCCTTATATAGAAGGCGATGGCGTGGGCGTCGATATCACGCCTGTCATGCTCAAGGTCGTCGATGCTGCAGTCGCCAAGGCTTACGCCGGAAGCCGAAAAATCGCCTGGATGGAGGTCTATGCCGGAGAAAAGGCCACCCAGGTCTATGCCCCGGACATATGGTTGCCCGATGAAACCCTGGATGCACTGCAGCGCTACGTGGTGTCGATCAAGGGGCCGCTGACTACACCGGTTGGCGGCGGAATCCGTTCGCTGAACGTTGCTCTGCGCCAGCAACTGGATCTGTACGTCTGCCTGCGTCCGGTGCGCTGGTTTGCCGGGGTGCCCAGCCCGGTCAACAAGCCGGGTGATGTCGATATGGTGATCTTTCGTGAGAATTGCGAAGACATTTACGCCGGTATCGAGTGGGCGGCGGGTTCACCCGAGGCGCAGCGGGTCATCGATTTTCTGAAAGAGCAAATGGGAGTGACGCGCCTGCGCTTCGACCACGACTGCGGAATCGGTATCAAGCCGGTTTCCCGTGATGGCACCCGGCGGCTGGTGCGTAAGGCTCTGCAATATGTGGTGGATCATGACCGGCGTTCGCTGACCATTGTGCACAAGGGCAACATCATGAAATACACCGAAGGCGCCTTCAAGGAGTGGGGTTATGAGGTGGCCTCGGCGGAGTTTGGTGCGACGCTGCTCGACGGCGGGCCCTGGATGCGGTTCATCAATCCCAGGACCGGTAATGAGGTGGTCGTCAAGGACGTCATCGCCGATGCGATGTTGCAGCAGGTGCTGTTGCGCCCGGCTGAGTACGACGTGATTGCAACCCTGAATCTCAATGGCGACTACCTGTCCGATGCGCTGGCCGCTCAGGTCGGTGGTATCGGTATTGCTCCGGGCGCCAATCTGTCTGATGACGTTGCGGTGTTCGAAGCAACCCATGGTACGGCGCCGCGTTATGCGGGCAAGGACCAGGTCAATCCGGGATCTCTGATTCTGTCGGCAGAAATGATGCTGCGCCATCTGGGCTGGGTTCAGGCGGCAGGGCTGATCGTTCAGGGGATCGAAGCGGCAATGGCTGAGAAAACCGTTACCTATGATTTCGCACGGCTGATGGAGGGGGCCAACCGGGTGTCCTGCTCGGGGTTTGGTGATGCGCTGATTGCGCACATGCAGGCGTAAAGAGGGGTCACGAGCGGCCGGTTCGAACTGCTGAACCGGCGTGCTTTACATCACATCATGGCTGGGGTTTGTGGTGGTTCGCCTCAGGCTGGCACATTGGAGGTTTTCAAGGTCAAGGTCGCTGCACTGGACGCTTCGATCGGCTTGGCGGCAGTGGCCGCAGCGGGCGAAATGTTAACGGCGTGCAGACCCTTGGGGCCCTGAATAATCTCGAAGTTGACCGGCTGGCCGGCTTTGAGTGTCTTGTAACCGTCCATCTGAATAGCTGAATAATGCGCGAACAGATCTTCATCCCGGCCGTCGGCAAGGATAAATCCATAGCCTTTTGCATTATTGAACCACTTGACTTTACCACTGAGCATAGCCATATCCCTCTGCAAAGGACTCCGTCTGGAGTATCATCCACCTCAATCCGCCATACCTGAAATAAAATTTTGGTTGACTGCGCGGACCCTTTTTACCCAATGTGGGCTCTATTGTTTGTAACACCGTTTAGCTGATAGTCAAGGTCATGCGGCAGTCCATTTCAATGAATGGGCGTTCTGACAGCGGCCAATTGCTATTAGTTCAATCCGACCTACGCAAATTTCGAACGTTTTCCCATGCATGCAATCAGCAAGATTCGACTAACCTTCAATCAGGACGATCAGCAGCCTTACGAGGATGACTCGGCCGGTGTTGCAGTGCAGGACGCTCAGCCGACTCTGCAGGCCCCACCGATGTATAAGGTGGTTTTGTTCAACGATGATTACACGCCGATGGATTTCGTCATCGAAGTGCTGGAGGTGTTCTTCAATCTGAATCGTGAGCTGGCAACCAAGATCATGCTGACTGTCCATACAGAGGGGCGGGCAGTATGCGGATTGTTTACCCGTGACATCGCCGAGACCAAGGCCATGCAGGTCAATCAGTACGCCAGGGAAAGTCAGCATCCACTACTCTGTGAGATCGAGAAGGACGGTTAACGCCGACCACTTGGGTTATGAGGTGAAGCTATGTTAAACCGTGAGCTCGAAGTCACCCTCAATCTGGCCTTCAAGGAGGCGCGCTCGAAGCGTCATGAGTTCATGACCGTCGAGCATCTGCTTCTGGCCTTATTGGACAACGAGGCCGCTGCCACCGTTTTGCGGGCATGCGGCGCGAACCTCGATAAGCTCAAGCATGATCTGCAGGAGTTCATCGACTCCACTACGCCACTGATCCCCGTGCATGACGAAGATCGGGAAACCCAGCCGACGCTGGGCTTCCAGCGCGTTCTGCAGCGCGCAGTCTTTCATGTACAGAGCTCCGGCAAGCGTGAAGTGACCGGCGCCAATGTACTGGTTGCAATCTTCAGCGAACAGGAAAGCCAGGCCGTCTTTCTGCTCAAGCAGCAGAGCGTGGCCCGGATCGATGTCGTCAATTACATTGCCCACGGGATTTCCAAGGTCCCCGGGCACGGCGAACACTCTTCCGAAGGTGAGCAAGATATGCAGGACGACGAGGGTGGTGAGGCTTCTTCCTCTGGCAATCCTCTGGATGCCTATGCCAGTAACCTTAACGACCAGGCCCGCCAGGGGCGTATCGACCCGCTGGTCGGTCGCGAGCAGGAAGTCGAGCGCGTGGCGCAGATCCTGGCCCGTCGTCGCAAGAACAACCCGCTACTGGTCGGCGAGGCCGGTGTGGGCAAGACAGCCATTGCCGAGGGCCTGGCCAAGCGTATTGTCGACAATCAGGTGCCTGACCTGCTGGCCAGCAGTGTCGTCTACTCGCTGGACCTGGGCGCGCTGCTGGCGGGCACCAAGTACCGCGGTGACTTCGAGAAGCGCTTCAAGGCGCTGCTCAACGAATTGCGCAAACGCCCGCATGCGATCCTGTTCATCGACGAGATTCACACCATCATCGGTGCCGGTGCTGCCTCCGGTGGCGTGATGGATGCCTCCAACCTGCTCAAGCCGCTGTTGTCCTCAGGCGAGATCCGCTGCATCGGTTCCACTACCTTCCAGGAATTTCGCGGTATTTTCGAGAAGGATCGTGCCCTGGCACGGCGCTTCCAGAAGGTTGACGTGTCTGAGCCGTCGGTTGAAGACACTATTGGCATTCTCAAGGGGCTCAAGGGTCGCTTCGAGCAACACCACAACATCGAGTACAGCGACGAAGCCCTGCGTGCCGCCGCCGAGCTGGCTTCACGCTATATCAACGACCGGCACATGCCTGACAAGGCCATCGATGTGATCGACGAGGCCGGTGCCTACCAGCGCCTGCGGCCGGTCGAGCAGCGGGTCAAGCGCATCGAGGTTGCTCAGGTCGAGGACATCGTTGCCAAGATCGCGCGCATTCCGCCCAAGCACGTCAACAGCTCCGACAAGGAATTGCTGCGCAATCTGGAGCGTGACCTCAAGCTCACCGTATTCGGTCAGGATGCGGCCATCGACTCGCTGTCGACCGCCATCAAGCTGTCCCGGGCCGGCTTGAAGTCACCCGACAAGCCAGTAGGCTCGTTCCTGTTTGCCGGTCCTACCGGGGTTGGCAAGACCGAGGCGGCACGCCAGTTGGCCAAAGCGCTGGGCGTCGAGTTGGTCAGGTTCGACATGTCCGAGTACATGGAGCGCCACACCGTCTCGCGGCTGATCGGTGCGCCACCGGGTTATGTCGGCTTCGACCAGGGCGGTCTGTTGACCGAGGCGATCACCAAGCAGCCGCATTGCGTATTGCTGCTCGATGAAATCGAGAAGGCTCACCCGGAAGTCTTCAACCTGCTGCTGCAGGTCATGGACCACGGTACCCTGACCGACAACAACGGGCGCAAGGCGGACTTCCGCAATGTGATCCTGATCATGACCACCAACGCCGGTGCCGAGACCGCTTCGCGGGCCTCGATCGGCTTCACGCATCAGGACCACTCCTCCGATGCCATGGAAGTGATCAAGAAGAGCTTCACGCCAGAGTTCCGCAACCGTCTGGATACCATCATCCAGTTCGGCCGGCTCAGTCACGAAGTCATCAAGAGCGTCGTCGACAAGTTCCTCACCGAACTGCAGGCGCAGCTTGAGGACAAGCGTGTCCAGCTTGAAGTGTCGGATGCGGCGCGCAGCTGGCTGGCTCAGGGCGGTTACGATGCAGCAATGGGCGCGCGGCCGATGGCTCGACTCATCCAGGACCGGATCAAGCGGCCGCTGGCCGAAGAGATCCTGTTCGGCGAGTTGTCCGAGCATGGCGGTGTCGTGCATATCGATGTCAAGGATGGCGAGATTACCTTCGACTACGAAACCACGGCAGAAATGGCCTGATCCCACTTGCTTCGCCCGCTGCCATTATGGCAGTGGGCGAGCAGGTGTTTATTCAGGTAAACAAATGCTTCAGGCAAGCAAAAACGACAAAGCCCGGCACTGCCGGGCTTTGTCGTTTAAAGCTTGTGCGATCAGCGTGCGCGGTAGGTGATACGGCCTTTGCTCAGGTCGTATGGCGTCAGTTCAACGCGTACCTTGTCACCAGTCAGAATGCGGATGTAGTTCTTGCGCATCTTGCCGGAGATGTGCGCGGTTACGACGTGCCCATTTTCCAACTCCACACGAAACATGGTGTTGGGCAGGGTGTCGACGACAGTGCCTTCCATTTCGAAGCTGTCTTCTTTCGACATGCAGTAAAGCCCTCGGGAATCAAATGAGTGGCCCGGTGCAAGTGGCGCCAGGCAAAAGCGGCGTGCATTGTGCCCGAAAAATGTGTTTCAAGCCAAGCAGTTCAGTACAGAGTGACCCATCTTTGATTGGTTAGCAGCTCAATGGGCCGATATTGGGTCTTGTAATTCATCTTTTTGCAGTTCTTGATCCAATAGCCGAGATAGACCGAGTGCAGGTGCAAACGTGCCGTTTCGGCGATCTGCCAGAGGATCGCGTAACGCCCCAGGCTGCGGCGTTCTTCGTCAGGCTCATAGAAGGTATAAACCGCCGACAGGCCATTGGGCAGCAGGTCGGTAACCGCCACTGCCATCAGTCGGCCTTCGGCGCGGAATTCGTAGAAGCGGGTAAACGGCAGGTCGCGAACCAGAAACGTGCTGAACTGCTCACGGCTGGGTGGGTACATGTCGCCATCGGCGTGGCGTTGTTCGATGTAGCGCTGATAAAGATCGAAGTATTCCTGGGTGAACACCGGCTTGACGCTGCGTACCACCAGGTCGGCATTGCGCTTGATGATGCGCTTTTGCTGGCGGTCAGGTTCAAACAATGCCACCGGAATGCGCGCCGGGATGCATGCGCTGCAGTTCTGGCAGTGCGGGCGGTACAGGTGGTCACCGCTACGGCGAAACCCCATGTCAGACAGGTCGGCATAGACCTGTACGTCCATGGGCTGGCTGGGATCGAGGAACAGCGTGGTCGCCTGTTCATCGGGCAGGTAGCTGCAGGAGTGGGGTTGAGTGGCATAAAACTTGAGGCGCGCCAGCTCTGTCATGATTGCCCCCGTTCTCGAAAACCTTGTAGCTATCAGTGTAAGCCAGCATGTCAGACTCGACTAGCTGACCAGTCAGCCTTATTGGCCGAGTCGAGGTATTGGTTCAAGTATTGGGCAAATGCCTGGCGCGGGATCGAGCGGGCGCCGAAGCTGTGCAGGTGCTGGGTAGGCATCTGGCAATCGATCAGCACGAAGTCCCAGGCCTTGAGGTGCTCCACCAGAGTCGCAAAGCCGACCTTTGAAGCATTGTCGGCGCGGCTGAACATCGATTCGCCAAAGAACAGGCGTCCCATGGCCAAGCCATACAGGCCGCCGACCAGTTCGTCGCCCAGCCAGACTTCGACGCTGTGAGCATGGCCGCGTTGATGCAACTCAAGGTAAGCGTCCTGCATGCTGGCGGTGATCCAGGTGCCCTGCGCATAGCTGCGCGGGGCTGCACAGGCCTCAATGACCGCGGCAAAGTCCTGGTCGAAGGTGACCCGGTACTTCTGTTGGCGCAGCAGCTTGGCGAGGCTGCGGGAAACATGCAGCTCTGCCGGGGGCAGAACGGTGCGTGGGTCGGGGGACCACCAGAGAATGGGCTGGCCGTCCTGAAACCACGGAAAGCAGCCGTGGCGATAAGCCTGCACCAGGCGGTCGGCAGACAGGTCGCCGCCGGCGGCCAGTAACCCGTTGGGCTCGCGCAGGGCCTTGTCCAGAGGCGGGAAGTCGAGGCTGTCACGTCGTAACCAGGTCAGCATGGGATCAATGGGTCTCAGCAGGGGAGGGGAGGGCGTCAGTCATTTTGCAACTCTATACGCTCAAGCAGGTCTGAGTCAGGTTGTCGTACCCCTGAGCTGCTGCCGATACAGGATCAACGTCATGTCATAAGCCTTTGTCACGCAAGACAATGCATGCTCAAATTGGGCTATCGTCAGTGCTGCTTGAACAGAGCAGACCGGCGCGCCAGACTTGTCGCGTGCCAGTACAGACCGGTACCGCTACAAAACCGTACAATGCCAACGTTGCGCGTTATCATTCAAGCCGAGTGTTTCAGGAGGCGTTCATCCGTAGTGCAATGTCAATGTCACCGTTCGCGCTTGTCTCGCGCCGTCGCCACACCTGGTCGTTCAATGAGTTGTTCGCGCTCCTGCGCAGGAATTAAAGCGTTTTGAAGAAATCCACTCCAGCACCCGCACCCGCAGCTGTACCCCTATGGCGGCAGCAGTTGCACTATCGGCTCAAGGAAGGGGCATTGATCGCCTTCGGCTTCCTGTGCCTGTATCTGATCATGGCCTTGCTGACCTACGACCAGAGCGACCCCGGCTGGAGCCATACCAGCAGCAGTGGCGGCCAGGTACAGAATGCCGCTGGCCGGGCCGGAGCATTCAGTGCCGACATCCTGTTCATGGTTCTGGGCTACTTCGCCTATATCTTTCCGCTGTTGCTGGGGATCAAGGCCTGGCAGGTGTTCCGTCAGCGGCATGAACCCTGGCAATGGAGCGGCTGGCTGTTCTCCTGGCGCCTGATCGGTCTGGTGTTTCTGGTCCTGGCCGGCGCGGCCCTGGCGCACATCCACTTTCATTTCACAGCCGGCTTTCCGGGTTCGGCAGGCGGAGTGCTGGGTGAGGTGCTCGGTGACCTTGCCAAGCGGGCGCTGAATATTCAGGGCAGCACGCTGCTGTTCATTGCCCTGTTCCTGTTCGGGCTGACCGTGTTCACTGACCTGTCGTGGTTCAAGGTCATGGATGTCACCGGTAAGATCACCCTGGATCTGGTCGAATTGCTGCAAGGCGCGGTCAGCCGCTGGTGGGCCGCCCGTGCCGAGCGGCGCAGCATGGTGGTCAAGTTGCGCGAGGTCGACCTGCATCTGGAAGACGAGAAGCAGGCGCCCAGACCCGCCAGTCGCCGTGAGCCGGCACTCGGCGCCCGCGACAAGGTGTTTGAGCGTGAGCAGCCTGCCGCCGGCAAACCGGCGCCTGTCGCCGCGCCTGTGGTGCCCGCCGCCAGTGCTGCTGTGGCGCCGCTGGCAACACCTGCGCAACCGGGCAAGCCGATGCCGGCGATCATTCCGCCGACTCCGGCCAAAGCGCCGGAGCCGAGCAACCGGGTGATGAAGGAAAAACAGGCGCCGCTGTTTGTCGACAGCGCCATCGAAGGCACATTGCCGCCGCTGTCGATTCTTGATCCGGTGGAAAAGAAAGCCCTTAGTTATTCACCCGAATCGCTGGACGCGGTGGGCAAGCTGCTGGAAATCAAGCTCAAGGAGTTTGGTGTCGAGGTTACGGTGGACTCGATTCATCCGGGGCCGGTGATTACCCGCTACGAAATCCAGCCAGCGGCCGGGGTCAAGGTCAGTCGGATTGCCAACCTGGCCAAAGACCTTGCTCGTTCACTGGCGGTGACCAGTGTGCGGGTGGTCGAGGTGATTCCCGGCAAAACCACCGTGGGTATCGAGATCCCCAACGAAGACCGGCAGATCGTGCGTTTCTCGGAAGTATTGTCGACCCCCGAATTCGATACCGCCAAATCGCCAGTCACCCTGGCGCTGGGGCATGACATCGGTGGCCGCCCGGTAATTACCGATCTGGCCAAGATGCCGCACCTGCTGGTCGCCGGTACCACCGGTTCCGGTAAGTCGGTGGGGGTCAACGCCATGATCCTGTCGATCCTGTTCAAGTCCGGTCCGCAAGATGCCCGCTTGATCATGATCGACCCGAAAATGCTTGAGCTGTCGATCTATGAGGGCATTCCGCATCTGCTGTGCCCGGTGGTCACCGACATGAAGGACGCGGCCAACGCCCTGCGCTGGAGCGTTGCCGAGATGGAGCGGCGCTACAAGCTGATGGCGGCCATGGGCGTGCGTAACCTGGCCGGCTTCAACCGCAAGATCAAGGATGCCGAAGAGGCCGGTACACCGGTCAGCGACCCGCTGTATCGCCGTGAAAGCATTCACGATGAGGCGCCGTTGCTCAGTACCCTGCCGACCATCGTGGTGGTGGTCGACGAATTTGCCGACATGATGATGATCGTCGGCAAGAAGGTCGAAGAGTTGATCGCGCGTATCGCCCAGAAAGCCCGTGCCGCCGGTATTCACCTGATTCTTGCCACCCAGCGGCCGTCGGTGGATGTGATTACCGGTCTGATCAAGGCCAACATCCCGACCCGTATGGCGTTTCAGGTGTCGAGCAAGATTGACTCGCGGACCATCATCGACCAGGGCGGTGCCGAGCAACTGCTGGGGCACGGTGACATGCTCTACATGCCACCAGGCACCAGCCTGCCGATCCGGGTCCATGGTGCCTTCGTGTCCGATGATGAGGTCCATCGGGTCGTTGAGGCCTGGAAAATGCGTGGCACCCCTGACTACAACGACGATATTCTGGCCGGCGTCGAAGAGGCCGGTAGCGGGTTCGATGGCGGTAGTGGGGGTGGCGACGGTGAAGACAGCGAAAGCGATGCGCTTTACGACGAAGCGGTCAAGTTTGTGCTGGAAAGCCGTCGGGCGTCGATTTCGGCGGTGCAGCGCAAACTCAAGATCGGTTACAACCGCGCCGCACGTATGATCGAGGCGATGGAAAACGCAGGCGTGGTCACCCCGATGAACACCAATGGCTCACGTGAGGTCATCGCGCCGGCACCGATGCGCGACTGATCCCGCAGAGCAACCCTGTTGGCAGCGTGTGTGTCGCGCTGCCGCACTTTCAGTGAATTTAAAGAGGAATCCCATGCGTCTGATCCGCATGTTTCTGGCTACTGCTCTGACCTTTTCCGCGCTGACCGCCCATGCCGACAGCAAGGACGTGGCGCGCCTGACCCAGTTGCTGGAGAAGTCCCAGACCCTCAACGGCCGCTTTTCGCAGATGACCCTCGACGGCAGTGGCACCCAGTTGCAGGAGTCGCAGGGCAGCATGACCCTGCAACGTCCAGGGCTGTTCAACTGGCACATCGATCCGCCTCAGGAGCAACTGATGGTTTCCGATGGCAAGAAGGTCACCCTCTGGGACCCGGACCTGCAACAGGTGACGATCAAGACCCTCGACCAGCGCCTGACCCAGACCCCGGCGCTGCTGCTGTCCGGCGATGTATCGAAAATCAGCGAAAGCTTCGATATCACCTCGAAAGAGGCCGGTGGTGTAGTGGATTTCGTGCTCAAGCCCAAGACCAAGGACACGCTGTTCGATAACCTGCGCCTGTCGTTTCGCAATGGCTTGATCAACGACATGCAACTGGTGGATAACGTCGGCCAGCGCACCAATATCCTGTTCACCGGGGTTACTGCCAACCAGCCCGTAGCCAAGGACAAGTTCCAGTTCCAGATTCCCAAGGGCGCGGACGTGATCCAAGAGTAAGTAGCCGACACAAGGCGCCCGAATCATGGACCTGTTCAGCCGTGAACCCATTGCCCAGCCCCTGGCGGCGCGCCTGCGTGCCACTAACCTGGACGAATACGTGGGCCAGGAGCACGTCCTGGCCCATGGCAAGCCCCTGCGTGAAGCCCTGGAGCAGGGGGCGCTGCATTCGATGATCTTCTGGGGCCCGCCGGGGGTGGGCAAGACCACCCTGGCGAAGTTGCTGGCCAAGGTCTCGGATGCGCATTTCGAAACCGTCTCGGCAGTGCTGGCCGGGGTCAAGGAGATCCGTCAGGCCGTTGAAGTCGCCCGGCAGCAGGCGGCCCAGTACGGGCGGCGTACCATCCTGTTCGTCGACGAAGTGCACCGCTTCAACAAGTCCCAGCAAGACGCCTTCTTGCCCTATGTTGAAGACGGCACGCTGATCTTCATCGGTGCGACCACCGAAAACCCCTCGTTCGAACTGAACAATGCCTTGCTATCGCGGGCGCGGGTCTATGTGCTCAAAAGCCTGGACGAAGCTGCCTTGCGCAAGCTGGTACAGCGTGCCCTCACCGAAGAGCGTGGCCTGGGGCGGCGTCAGTTGAGCCTGAGTGACGAAGGCTTTGCCACCCTGATGGCGGCCGCCGACGGCGATGGCCGGCGCATGCTCAACCTGCTGGAAAATGCCTCGGACCTCGCCGAAGACGGCAGCGAAATCGGCAGCGAGCTGCTCAACAGCCTGCTGGGCGACACCCGCCGACGCTTCGACAAGGGCGGCGAAGCCTTTTACGACCAGATTTCGGCGTTGCACAAGTCGATTCGAGGCTCAAATCCCGATGCGGCGCTTTACTGGTTCGCGCGGATGATCGACGGCGGCTGTGACCCGCTGTATCTGGCGCGACGGGTAGTGCGCATGGCCAGCGAAGACATCGGTAATGCCGACCCGCGTGCCTTGCCGCTGTGCATGTCGGCCTGGGACGTTCAGGAGCGCCTCGGCAGTCCTGAAGGCGAGCTGGCCGTTGCCCAGGCGATTGTTTATCTGGCCTGTGCGCCGAAAAGCAATGCGGTGTACATGGCCTACAAGGCTGCCATGGCTGACGTGGCGGCCAATGGTTCGCGGGAAGTGCCGTTGCACCTGCGCAATGCCCCCACCAAACTGATGAAGCAACTGGGTTATGGCGAGCAGTATCGTTATGCTCACGACGAGCCGGACGCCTACGCCGCCGGCGAAGACTATTTTCCCGACGACCTGGAGCCGCGCCAGTACTATCATCCGGTGCCCCGAGGCCTGGAAATGAAGATCGGCGAAAAGCTGCGTCATCTGCATGCGCTGGATGCTGCCAGCCCTCTTCAACGGAGAAAGTCTTGATTCAGACCATTCTTGCGGTGTCGATTGCCGGCATCGCTGGTACATTACTGCGTTTCGCCACTGGCAACTGGGTAAGCGCCCACTGGCCACGGCACTTTTACACAGCCACATTGGCGGTCAACCTGATCGGTTGTCTGATCATTGGCGTGCTGTACGGCCTGTTCCTGATTCGTCCGGAAGTGCCGATCGAGATTCGCGCCGGCCTGATCGTCGGTTTTGTAGGTGGTCTGACGACCTTTTCATCCTTTTCACTGGATACGCTGCGCCTGCTGGAAAGCGGGCAACTGCCACTGGCCCTGGGCTATGCCGGCATCAGCGTGTTCGGCGGCCTGCTCGCAACCTGGGTGGGCCTGACATTGACCCGACTTTGATAGACGAGAGACCGATATGCTCGATTCCAAACTGTTACGTACTCAACTTCAGGACGTAGCGGACCGCCTGGCTTCGCGTGGCTACACCCTGGATGTGGCCCGCATCGAGGCACTCGAAGCCCAGCGCAAGGTGGTACAGACCCGCACCGAACAGCTGCAGGCCGAGCGTAACGCCCGTTCCAAGACGATTGGACAGGCCAAGCAGCGCGGCGAAGACATCGCACCGCTGATGGCTGACGTCGAGCGTATGGGTAACGAGCTCTCCGAAGGCAAGCTTGAGCTGGACAAGCTGCAGGCCGAGCTGGACGCCATCCTGCTGACCATCCCCAACCTGCCGGACGCCTCTGTGCCGGTCGGTGAAGACGAAGACGGCAACCTTGAAGTGCGCCGCTGGGGCACGCCGACCGCGTTCGATTTCCAGGTACAGGATCACGTCGCACTGGGCGAGAAGTTCGGCTGGCTGGACTTCGAGACCGCCGCCAAACTGTCCGGCGCGCGTTTCGCCCTGCTGCGCGGCCCGATTGCCCGCCTGCACCGCGCTCTGGCGCAGTTCATGATCAACCTGCACATCAACGAACACGGCTACGAGGAAACCTACACCCCGTATCTGGTCCAGGCGCCTGCCTTGCAGGGCACTGGCCAGTTGCCGAAGTTCGAAGAAGACCTGTTCAAGATCAGCCGCGATGGCGAAGCCGACCTGTACCTGATCCCGACCGCCGAAGTGTCGCTGACCAATATCGTGTCCGGGCAGATCCTCGATGCCAAGGAGCTGCCGCTGAAGTTCGTCGCTCACACGCCGTGCTTTCGCAGCGAGGCCGGTGCCTCGGGTCGTGACACTCGCGGCATGATCCGCCAGCACCAGTTCGACAAGGTCGAGATGGTCAAGGTCGTGGCCCCGGCCGAATCGATGAATGAGCTCGAATCCCTGACGGCCAACGCCGAGCGCGTTCTGCAACTGCTGGAATTGCCTTATCGCGTTCTGGCGCTGTGCACCGGCGACATGGGTTTCAGCGCGGTCAAGACCTACGATCTGGAAGTCTGGGTGCCGAGCCAGGACAAGTACCGCGAGATTTCCTCGTGCTCCAACTGTGGCGACTTCCAGGCCCGCCGCATGCAGGCGCGCTGGCGCAACCCGGAAACCGGCAAGCCTGAGCTGGTGCACACCTTGAACGGTTCGGGTCTGGCGGTGGGCCGTACCCTGGTTGCCGTGCTGGAGAACTACCAGCAGGCCGACGGTTCGATTCGTGTGCCGCAAGTGCTCAAACCGTACATGGGCGGCCTTGAGGTCATCGGCTAAATGGAATTTCTGCCACTGTTCCACAACCTGCGTGGCAGCTGGGTGCTGGTGGTCGGCGGCGGCGAGATTGCCTTGCGCAAGTCACGCCTGCTGGCCGATGCCGGTGCGTTGTTGCGGGTCGTCGCCCCGCATATCGAGCCGCAGTTGAGTGAGCTGATCGAGCGCAGTGGCGGTGAGCAGCGCCTGCGCGGCTATGTGCCGAACGACCTGGACGGTTGTGTGCTGGTGATCGCCGCCACCGATGACGAACCGCTCAATGCCCAGGTATCCGCCGATGCCCGCAGCCGTGGCATGCCGGTCAACGTGGTCGATGCGCCGGCGCTATGCAGTGTGATCTTTCCAGCCATCGTCGATCGCTCGCCATTGGTCATTGCGGTGTCCAGTGGCGGCGATGCGCCGGTGCTGGCGCGCCTGATTCGCGCCAAACTGGAAGCCTGGATTCCCGCTACTTATGGTCAGTTGGCCGGGCTGGCGGCGCGGTTTCGCAGCCAGGTGAAAAGCCTTTATCCGGATGTGCAGCAGCGCCGCGCTTTCTGGGAAGAGGTGTTTCAGGGGCCTATCGCCGACCGGCAACTGGCCGGGCAGGGCGCCGAAGCCGAACGTCTGTTGCAGGCCAAGGTCGACGGCGAACCACCGCATGCGCCGGGTGAGGTGTATCTGGTCGGCGCCGGCCCCGGCGATCCTGACCTGCTGACCTTCAAGGCGCTGCGGCTGATGCAGCAGGCTGATGTGGTGCTTTACGACCGTCTGGTGGCACCAACCATTCTTGAGCTGTGCCGCCGGGATGCCGAACGCATTTACGTCGGCAAGCGCCGTGCCGAGCATGCCGTGCCGCAGGACCAGATCAACCAGCAATTGGTCGATCTGGCGAAACAGGGCAAGCGGGTCGTGCGCCTGAAGGGTGGTGACCCGTTCATCTTCGGTCGTGGCGGTGAAGAAATCGAAGAACTGGCCGCCCATGGCATCCCGTTCCAGGTCGTGCCGGGCATTACTGCAGCCAGCGGTTGCGCGGCTTATGCCGGGATTCCGCTGACCCACCGTGATTATGCGCAGTCGGTGCGGTTCATCACCGGGCACCTGAAAGACGGCAGCAGTGACCTGCCCTGGAGCGACCTGGTCGCGCCGGCGCAGACTCTGGTGTTCTACATGGGCCTGGTGGGGCTACCGACCATCTGCGAGCAGTTGATCAAACACGGCCGCGCTGCCAGCACCCCGGCAGCTTTGGTCCAGCAGGGCACCACCACCGGTCAGCGGGTGTTCACCGGCACCCTGGCCAACCTGCCGCAGCTGGTAGCCGAGCATGAAGTCCATGCCCCGACTCTGGTGATCGTGGGGGAAGTGGTGGTGTTGCGCAACAAGCTGGCGTGGTTTGAAGGGGCTCAGGGGACACTCTGAGCCTTCGGTCTGACCGGGTAGGAGCGAGCTTGCTCGCGAATGCAATATTTCAGTCACAGGTGATGCGCCGACTGATCTGGCCTCTTCGCGACCAAGGCCGCTCCTGCACGCTTGCGGCAGTTACTGCCATATCCCGTTGCCTGCCAAGCGCTGCCGATCATGCGCCACGCTGAAGTCCTGTAAAGGACCTTTAGGCACCACCCCGGTCGGGTTGATGGTGCGGTGGCTGGCGTAGTAGTGATGCTTGATATGCTGGAAATCCACAGTCTGGGCAATGCCCGGCCACTGGTACAGCTCACGCAGCCAATTGCTCAGGTTCGGATAATCGCTCAAGCGCCGCAGGTTGCACTTGAAGTGGCCGTGGTACACGGCATCGAAGCGAATCAGTGTGGTGAACAGGCGCACGTCGGCTTCGGTCAGGTATTCACCGCTGAGGTAGCGGTTTTCTCCCAGCAAGTGCTCCAGCTCATCAAGTTTGCTGAACAGCGCGTCGAAGGCTTGCTCGTACGCCGCCTGTGAGGTGGCGAAGCCGGCGCGGTATACGCCATTGTTCACATTCGGGTAGATCTGCTCGTTCAGCTCATCAATCTGCGCCCGTAAGTGCTCGGGATACAGGTCCAGCGGGTTGCCGGTCAATTCGTTGAACGCCGAGTTGAACATGCGGATGATCTCCGCCGACTCGTTGCTGACGATGCGCTTGAGCTTCTTGTCCCACAGCACCGGCACCGTGACCCGGCCAGTGTAGTTCGGGTCATCTTTGGTGTAGCGCTGGTGCATGAATTCCAAGCCGTCGAGCGCATCGCCGGTCGAGCCGGTCTGCGGGTCGAAGGTCCAGCCGTTTTCCAGCATCAGCCAGCTGACCACCGAGACGTCGATGAGCTTTTCCAGACCTTTGAGCTGGCGCACGATCAGCGTACGGTGCGCCCACGGGCAGGCCAGCGACACATACAAGTGGTAGCGACCGGCTTGTGCCGCAAAGCCACCCTCGCCGGACGGGCCGGGCCCGCCGTCAGCCGTCACCCAGTTGCGGCGCTGGGCGTTCTCGCGCTGAAACGCGCCTTCCTTGGTTTCGTACCACTGGTCGTGCCAGCGTCCTTCGACAAGCAAACCCATGTCCTGGCTCCAGGTCCGTAGTTGGAAATTGGAGTCAGTCTATCGGTATTGGTTCGAACTAAAAGCGCAAATATAGGCCCTTAATTATCGAGCAGTTCGATTAATCAAAGGTTGCGATCACGCTTGTCCCAGAACTGCCTGGCCTGTTCGAACGCCGCTTCACGCTCGACACCGAGGCCACGCAGCGCCAGCGCCATGCTCGACAGCAGCGCCAGTTGTCCATAACTGTCTTCGACTTCACCGCGCCAGTAGGCCACCAGATGTGTCGGCTCCAGGCTCGCAGGCTTGACGTGGCGGCGCTCGGACAATGCAGGCCATTCTTCATCCCACTCGACGCCGGCCGTGGCACCGTACAGATGGCTGATGGTGTCAGGGTTGACCTCGATCTCGCCGCCATCACCCTTGATCACAATCGCATGGTCGCCCAGCAGGCGGCTGGCTTCACGGTGCACCGCCTGGTAGCCGGGGTGGAAGATGCTCTGCAGGCCGCAGCGGGCCTTGAGCGGATTGAGCACCCGCGCCAGGGAATGGATCGGCGAGCGCAGCCCCAGGGTGTTGCGCAGGTCGATCATGCGCTGCAACTGCGGTGCCCAGTCGGCCAGCGGGATGAACGCCAGGTGGCGTTGTTGCAGCGCGCTGTCGACGCTCTGCCAGTTGCGGCACAGCGGAATATTCAGCAGCTCCAGCAGTTGTTCGGTGTACAGGCGCCCGGCGGTGTGCGCCCCGCCACCGTGCAGCAGGACACGGATACCGTTGTTGGCCAGGCATTTGGCGGCCAGCAGAAACCACGGCAGGTGGCGTTTCTTGCCGGCGTAGCTCGGCCAGTCGATATCCACCTCAATGGCCGGCGCCTTGACCCGCTCACGCACCGCTTCGGTAAAACCGGCCAGCTCTTCGGGGCTTTCTTCCTTGTGGCGCAGCAGCATCAGAAACGCGCCGAGCTGGGTGTCCTCGACCTGTTCATCGAGCAGCATGCCCATGGCCTGGCGGGCTTCTTCGCGGGTCAGGCCGCGAGCGCCGCGTTTGCCCTTGCCCAGGATGCGTACGAACTGGGCGAAGGGGTGTTCTGCTGGTGTTTCGGTAACCAGCGGGCGGTAGTCGGTCATATGCAATTGGTCGGCTTGGGCAGGCCTGCCAGACGGGCCGCCAGCTTGGCGGGCCGGCCGTTGAACAGGCGGTTGAGGTGCATGCTGTTGCCCTTTTCCGGGCCCAGCTTGAGTGCCGTGTACTTGATCAGCGGCCGGGTGGCGGGCGACAGCTGGAATTCGCTGTAGAACGCGCGCAGCAGATGGAGTATTTCCACATGCTCGTCGCCGAAATCGATGTCTTCTTCGGCGGCCAGTGCCTGGGCAACCGCCAGCGACCAGTCGCCGAGGTTCTGCAGAAATCCATCGCTGTCCAGCGGGATCTGGCGGCCGTCTACGCTCAGATGGGTCATAGCCAGGTGTTCACCTTGTCGAAGCGTACCGACAACTCGACGAAACCTGGATAGTCCACCGCACGGGCGCTAGCGGGCAGTGCCAGGTGTCGGGCGAGCAGGTCTTCTTCGAGCGCGAACAGCCGCTCACCCAGCGCACTGAGCGCAGCATCGGGCTGGCGCAGCGCATAGGTGGCGTCGCCGCACAGCAGCAGCGCGTCATGTTCGCCAAGCACACGCAGGCAACTGCTCAGGCGGCTGTCGGCGAACGGGGAGTGGGATACAACGTGCAAGGTCGCCATCAGATCGTGATCACCTGGTCGTAACGGTCGATAAGCGCGGCGATATCGGCACCGCTGGCCAAGGTCTGGACATCCGGATTGTCAGCCTGGACGCCACGTTGCTCAAGGCTGTGGCCACAGGCATACAAGTCTTCGATACCGAACATCGGCAAGGCCTTGAGGTTGGCGATGATGTCTTTCTGCTGCACGGCGCTGGCGTGCTGCCCGGCCTGCAACTGAAATACCCCATCGTCGAGAAACAGCAGGCCGACCGGCAGGTCGAAGGCGCCGCCGGCCAGGACGATGTCCAGCGCTTCGCGTGCTCCAGGCCCGGACCACGGTGCCTGACGGCTGATAATCAATAGCGATTTGCTCATCTTATGGCCCTCCAAAACAGATCACCCGGTCGGCTGCCTGCGCCGCATCGTGCAACTGGCCCAACCCGGACAGCTCCCAGGGCGCCAGCAGGCTGGCCGCACTGCGCTGATAGCGTGCAGCCTCTTCGGCGTTCAGTACGCCACGGCGCAATGCCGCCGCAATGCACACCACGCCATCGAGCTGGTGTTCGCTGATGAAGGCGCGCCATTGTTGCGGCAGGTCCTGCTCGTCCTGCGGCGTAACCACACTGCCGCAGGCGCTGTGCACACCATCCTGATAAAAGAACAGCCGCACGATTTCATGCCCGCCGGCCAGCAATGCCTGGGCGAACAGCAGGGCGCGGCGCGAGGAGGGTGCATGGGGGGCGGAAAACAGACAAAGGGCGAATTTCATGCTCGGCTCGATCAGCGTGACAGGCGCAATGATAAAGAATTAAGACGCCTGAGTGTGAGCAACCCGCTCAGGCGGCTGGCAAGCGTACATGCACCCGCAGCCCAGGATCGGCGTTCTCGGCCCAGATATCGCCGCTTTGTGAATGCACCACGCTCTGGGCGATCGACAGCCCCAGGCCAAAGCCGTCGCCGCCAGGCCGGTCGGCGCCGAGCCGGGTAAACGGCTTGAAAATCTGTTGCAGTTGTTCCGGCGCGACCCCCGGCCCCTGGTCCTCGATCCACAAATGCCAGTGGGCGTCCTCGCGCTGGCCGCTCAGGCGCACGATGCCGTGCTCCGCAGAGTGGCGTACCGCGTTGCGCAGGATGTTCTCCAGCACCTGGGCCAGGCCATTGAGGTTGCCTGACACCCGGCAGTCGGCCGGTAGCTCGCAGGGCAGGCGCTCGACCGGCCAGCCGGTTTCAAAGCAGCAGTCTTCGCGCAGGATATTCCAAAGCTCCGCCACTTCCACGGGTTCTGTGGGCAACTGGGGGCGCTCGGTGTCGAGCCAGACCAGCTCCAGGGTGTCGTCGATCAAACGCTCCATGGCCAGCACTTCACGCTCCTGACGCTGACGCAACGTGGCGATATCCAGTTCACGCTCGCCAGCCACCCGCAGGCGGCTCAACGGCGTGCGCAGCTCATGGGACAGCGCGCGCAACAGCCGGCGCTGGAAGTCGACGGTGGACTCCAGGCGTGCAGCCATGTGATTGACGGTGCGCGCTAGTTCGCCCAGTTCGTCGCGGCGCTCGGCAATCCGCGGCTCGATGCGCGCCGACAGATCGCCGCTGCCCAGCGCAATGGCCTGGCGACGCAGGCTGGCCATTGGCGCAATCAGCATGCGATACAGCAGCGCGCCCAGTAGCACAGCCAGGCTGGCGGGCAACACCTGCTGGGCGAGGATCTCCCAAAGGCGGTTATGCTGGCGTGGATTCAGGCGCAACGGCAGCTCCATCACCAGCCGCGCGTCACTGCCTTCGAAAGGAATATAGAAACTCGGTCGCGCGCCCGGCCTGCCGATCAGACCATCAATGGGACGGATGAAGTTGAGTCTGGTGTGCTTGTCTTCCGACAACGGCTGCGACGCCAGTGATTCGCGCTGGGCACTGACGACCACCGCCCAGACCTGTTCGTGCTCTTGCAGTTGCTCGAGAAACGCATCGACGCCGGCCGCACCCTGCTGCTCCCAGGCGCGCTGCGCCTGAGCGGCGTACCCTTTGAGCACCTGCTGGGTTTCTTCAGGCAAACGTGAAGTGGCATTTTCCACCCGCTCGGCCAGGTCCTCTTCAAGGATCACCACCAGCAGACACAGCAATGCCAGGGCCGCAACCAGCTTCCACAGCAACGAATGACGATCAGGCAGGCTCATGCTTTGGTCGGGCTCAGCACATAACCGGTGCCGCGCACGGTCTCGATGCAGCGGCTGTTATAACCGATGGCCAGCAACTTGCGACGGATCCGGCTGACATGCATGTCCAGGCTGCGATCATGCAGCGACCAGGCACGATGCATCGCCTGCTGATACAGAAACGCTTTGCTCAGCACCTCGCCGCTATGGTCGAGCAGCACTTGCAGGACGCGAAATTCCATGCCGCTCAGATCGGCCCACTGCTGCGCATGGCAAACATCGCAACGCCGATTATCGACGATCAGTTGCAGGTCATCATGCCGCGTCTTGGCTTCGTGCTCATAAGCCACGCGGCGTAATACTGCATCAATGCGCACGTCCATTTCGCGCATGCTGAACGGCTTGGGCAAATAATCGTCGGCGCCCTGGCTGAAGCCGAGAATGCGATCCTGCTCGGCACCCAGCGCCGACATCAGGATCACCGGCACCCGCTGGTGCTCACGCAGTTCGCTCAACAGTGCCAGGCCGTTGCCGTCAGGCAGCATGATGTCCATCAGAATCAGATCGAAGTGTTCCTGGGTCACCAGCTCAATAATGGTTTCAGCATGCAGTCGCAAGGTCACGGCAAAGCCACGCTGGAGCAGATGAGCTTCCAGGTGGCTGGCCAGCAAGGGATCGTCCTCGATGGCCAGAATCCTTGGCGGCGCAGCGGAGGCGGGCAGGTGGTGCATGACAGTGCCTTTTATGAGAATGATTCTACGTTGGCTATTCTGACGAAAGCCGCTGAAGATTCATACCGGCGTATTTATACGTTGCTTGCATAGGGAGCAAGCCCAAGCCTCAGCACAGCATTTCGGCAAAACCGGATAGACTGCGCGCTCTACACCCTCAAGGAGCTGGATCCATGCTAGGCGTGACTGACTACGGCGCTTTCGTCATTGCGTTCATCATCGTCCTGGCCATTCCCGGCCCAGGCAATTTCGCACTGATCACCGCGACCGGCAAAGGTGGGGTCAAGGCCGGGCTGGCGGCCACTTGCGGGGTCATTCTTGGCGATCAGGTCCTGCTGTGGCTGGCGGTGGCCGGGGTCGCTACGCTGCTGGCGGCTTACCCGGCCGCCTTTCATGTCGTGCAGTGGGCGGGGGCGGCGTACCTGGCTTATCTGGGCCTGCGCATGCTGCTGAGCAAGCCAGGCGGCGCCCCGCGCAAAAGCCGTATGGACAACGGCCAGTACCTGCGCCAGACCATGATGATCACCTTGCTCAACCCCAAGGCGATCATGTTTTACATGGCGTTCTTTCCGCTGTTCGTCGATCCGGTCCGCCATCAGGGCCTACTGACCTTTGGCTTTCTGGCCGCCACGGTGGCGGTGGTGACATTCCTTTATGGGCTGATTGCGGTACTGCTGACCCAGCACCTGGCCGAGCGCATGCGTGCCAACCCGCGCACCGCCAATCTGCTTGAACGGCTGGCAGGCGCCTGCCTGCTGGGCTTCGGGATCAAGCTGGCAGCGATGCGTTAAGCGTCATCACTAAATCGCAAACCGATAATGGCTGCGGCCTTTGCGCTTGGCCTCGTACATGGCGTGGTCGGCCTTGGCCAGCACGGCCTCAGGGGTGATCGGCTCCGAAGGCTGGCTGAAGGCGATGCCGACACTTGCGCCAATCCTGATACCGGTATGGCCGTTGAGGGTGAACGGCTCGGCCAAGGCCCGGCAGAGTTGCTCGCCCCGATTCTCCGCCGCTTCGGTCGAGCTCAAGGTCGTGGCGATGATCACGAACTCGTCCCCCGCCAGGCGCCCGACCAAGTCGCCTGCGCCTGCGCAGCTCAGCAGTCGCTGCGCGGCTGCAACCAGCAGGGCATCGCCGGTTTCATGGCCGTGTTCGTCGTTGACCGATTTGAAACCGTCCAGATCCAGAAAAAACAGGTGAAACGCTTGCCCGGCATCAATGGCCTGCTGCATGTGGGCATGCAGGGTCGTGCGGTTGGGCAGCCCGGTCAGGGCATCGCGGGTGGCTCTGTCAAACAGGGATTTCTCGGCCAGCTTGCGCTCGGTGACATCCTGCGACATGACAAAAAAACCATCGACCTGGCCATGGCGGATGTCGGGTACGTACGTCGCACACCAGACTCTGGGGTCGGTTGCGCTGTAACGAATATTGTCGACCGTGACTCGCTGACCGCTCAGGGCCTGCTCGAAGTGCGGCAGCAACTGCGCATAGACGTCGGGGCGCAGCGCCTGTGACACGCTCTTGCCTTGCAGGTCTTGCGGAGCCAGGCCGAGCAGGCTGCGGTACATCTCGTTGTTGAAGCGATAGCGCAGGTCCGCACCAATATGGGCGATCAGGATGGGCAGGTTGTCAGCGATGGATTTGAGGGTCTGCTGGCTTTCGAGCAATTGCTGGGTACGTTCGTGAACCTGAGATTCCAGGGTTTCCTGGTAGCGCTGCATAAGGTCTTCGGTGCTTTTGCGCTGCGAGATGTCGATCACCACCACGACATAATGCAGCGGATTTCTATATTCATCCCGGACAGCTGCGACGCTGATCTCGACCCATATCACGGCGCCATTTTTGTGGATGTAGCGTTTTTCCAGGCTGTAGCTTTGGCGCCGGTCGTGCACCAGCTCCTCAAGCAGTTGCAGGTCACGGTCCAGGTCGGCGGGCAGGGTGATTTGCTGGAAGGTGCGATTGATCAGTTCATCGTGAGAGTAACCGATGAGCGCGCAAAACCTGGGATTGACCTCGATGAAGCGCCCGTCCAGTCCGACGATCGCTTTGCCGGTCGGGGTTTGCTGGAACACCGTCTGGAACTGGGTTTCGCTGAGAATCCTGGCGTTGCGTTCCTGCTGGTGCAGGCTGGCCGCATCGGTGACCAGATTGCGCTGGTTGATTTCGCTCTCGACAATGCGCGCCAGGTCGCTGAGCGCAGCGAGCTGTTCCGGGGCCAGCTGCCGCGGGCGGCTGTCAATGACGCACAGTGTGCCCAGGGTCAGGTCGTTGCCAAGCCGCAGCGGGATGCCGGCATAGAATCTGATAAAGGGCGGGCCGCTGACCAGCGGATTGTCGGCAAAGCGTTCGTCCGTCAGGGTGTCGGGAATCACCAGCGCTTCTTCGACCAACAGTGCGTGGGCGCAGAAGGCGACGTTGCGCGGTGTCTGTGTGGCTTCCAGGCCCACTGCGGACTTGAACCACTGGCGCTCGCGGTCGACCAGCGATACCAGGGCAATGGGGGCATCGAGCAGGGTGGCGGCGATCCGGGTTACCCGGTCGAAGGCTTGCTCGCGAGGCGTGTCGAGAATCCGCAAACGTTCGAGAAAGCTGACTCTGGCGGCTTCGTTGAGCGGGTCGGGAGCTGACTGCAAAGTGACCTCGGCTGACTGGAGGGCGCTTGATGTTGCAAGCCCGCACAGCAATGTTTTGTACAAGGCGTGTGCGGGCTGGCGTACCCCACTGGAGAATAGCTGTTGTCGGTCGATCTGCCGCAACACGGCAGTCAGGGCAGAAGCAGGAGGGGGATTTGGCAGGTCACCCAACTCTTGTGTGGATGTGGAAAACTCCGGGCTGATCGCTTTTCACGGCCTAAGCGATCAACTCGGCGATTCCCTGGATGACCCAGGCGGGTATGTTCAATAGTGCTTCAGCGATCAGAAGAAATACCTGAACGACGCACCCAGCGTTGTGGAAGGCTGTGGCACCGTCACCAGTCCACTGGTGGTGCCGTAGGCGACTTCACTGCCATAACGGTGGGGCTGGAAGGTGCCGTACACGCTGAACTGGTAGTCGCTGTAATCGTACGACGCGCGCAGGTCATAGCGGGTGTAGAGCGGCATTTCCCGCTCCTCGGTGCCGACGTAGTAGGGGATGCCCGCCAGGTGATAGGCATCGGCGTTCAGTGTCAGTTGCCCGCCCATGAACGCATTACGGTACTGCATGCCGGCCTTGTAGGTGTGTTCGGGCACCACAAGTTTTTCACCGGTGCCCGGTGTCGGGTTGTCGATGACCGCGTCGATGATCCGGCCATAGCTGGCGTAGGCACTGACGGTGGAGGTGAGCTGGTAGTTGAAGCTGGTCTCCACGCCTTTTCGGGTTGTATTGCTGACCTGTTCAAAGACCCCGGGTGAGGTCTGCAGTGTCTCGCTGTCGTTCTGGATGTAGTAAAACTCGGTGGTGCTGGAGAAGCGCTCGCTCGGGCGCACCGTGAAACCGGCATCGTACGAGGTGACCTTGCTCGGGCGGACACTGCTGTTGATGCGGCCACCCGTTTCGCTCAGCGGCAGCGCGCCGGTGCTGCCGGCACTGATGTATTCCGCCGCCGGTGAGCGGAAGCCCTGTGCCGCGTTGGTGAACAGCTCCAGCTGCTGGACGGGGGTCCACACCAGGCCGAGCTTGGGTGTAGTCACTGAGCTGTTGTAACCAGTGTCGGCATTGCGGAACTTCAGGTTTTCGATGTCGTAGTCAAAGCGGTCGTAGCGGATGCCTGCGAGCACTTTCAACGAGTCGATGGGCTTGTACTGACCCTGCGCGAATACGCCATAGGTGATCAGATCCATGTCAAAGTCGAAGTAGTAATTAGGCGTCGGCTCGAAGTTGCGGTACTGCTGACGATAGGCAATGCCTTTGTCGCGGCGCACGTCCGCGCCGACCATCAGCGCTGCGGAGTCCTGATAGACGAAGTTGTAGGCCAGGCGACCGCCGTAGATGTCGCGATCATCCTTGCCATAATTGTGTGTGTTGGTGCCGTTGGCGATGCCGCGTACACGCTTGAAATCTTCAAAGTAGGCGGTGTAGTACAGGCCTTCCTCGCCCTCGGCAGGGGTACGGTTGAGCACGTAGGTGTTGCGGTTGGCGTTACCGAAGCCGTACAGGTTGTCGGTGTCGCGACGGCTGATGGTGTCGGCTTTCAGAGCGGGAAGGTTCAGGTAACCATCGTTTTTGAAGTCTGATTCATAGTGACTGAAACGCGCCGAATACTTGGCATCGCCGATGACTTTGGTCAGTTTCCAGAAGTAGTTATCGCGGTTGGTCTCGGCGGCTTTGCGGTAGCCGTTGGTTTTGTAAGTGTCGGCTACGAACAGTGATTCGAAGCCATCATGCTCGCCGCCCAACACCAGGTTGGCACGGCGTCCATCGAAGCTGGCGATGTCCATACCGATGCTTGACGCCACGTCACCGCCATCGAGTGTTTCGATGTTCACAGAACCTGCGCGGTTCTGGTCACCGTACAGGGCCGAGATAGGGCCCTTGATGACATCGACACGCTTGATCATCTGCGGCGTCAGCCACTCCATAAACACCGGGCCGTGACCGGCGCCACCCTGGCTGGACGGGATGTTCTGTGGCACACCGTCGACGTACACCGCCACATCAGCCCCATGCGTGCCGTTAGTGGTGAAGCCGCGCATGCGAAAGCCGTTACCGGTGTCACCTTGGTCAATGTTGTTGGCCACCACACCCGGCACACGGCGATAAATATTCGAGATATCCCGATCAACGTTAAGCGTGCGAATTTCTTCTTCTGTGATCGTAGATACGGCAGCCGGCAAGCTTTGCGGTGCATTGCTGACTTTGCTGCGTGTCAGCGGCTCGATTCGGCTGCTATTGGTGCCTTCACCGACGACTTCAATGGCCTCCAGTTCGGTGACGCCTGGTGCTTGCAGTGGCGCAGCCGAAACCGATGCACACGAGAACAGGCCGCTCAGTGCTGCTCCCGTGAGAGTTCCAACCCTGCCGCGCTGTGCCGATCTGTACATGAAGCGATCTTCCTTAAATGTGTTATGAGGTAACATAATGAATTGCATATGTTATATCGTAACAATATCTTTGTGTTGAAGTGTTGTCTCATGCCAGAGCATCGGCAAGAGGCTGAGACAGCACCGCAGCTCTCCAGACTTTCTTTTTCACGGGATCAGGAAAACGCATGAAACTTGCACTTTCGCTAGCCGTTGCCGTGGGCGTGTTCGCCACTGGCGTCGCTCACGCACACGGGATCTGGACGGAAAAACGCTACGGTCACCTTGATGTGGTTTATGGCCATGGCGCAGAGGATGAAGCTTATGCACCCGAAAAGATCAAAGGCGTATGGGCCTACGATGAGAGGGGTAATGGGATACCGATGACCGTCGAGCGACTGGCCGACCATGCACGTTTGCAGCCTATCGCACGACCGGCAATCGTGACCGTGGCCCTCGACAACGGCGTATGGAGCAAGGACAAGCAAGGCAAGTCTGTCAATGCACCGATGGCCGATGTGCCGGGTGCGATCAGTTCCAGCCGCAGCGCCAAGTACAGCTTGGCAATTTTAGAACCGCACGCGCGGGTGCCTGGTAACTTGAAATTGGCGATGGTCATCCGTCCGTTGAAAGACCCGCTGGAAGTGGGGGTTGGTAACCCTCTGCCGGTGGAGGTGACTATCGATGGTAAGCCTGCTGCAAACATCGCCCTTTACGATGATTACCGCGGGATGCCGGACGCAAGCAGCGTTAAAACCGACGCAAACGGGCGCGCCAGTATCGTCATTCGTAATGCCGGACTGAACATCATCGCAGCCCAGGCCAGGGTGCCGACGACTGAAGAAAAATCCATTTCGGAACGTAGCCTGTTCACATCCCTGACCTTTGTCGGTGAAGGCCATCATCACTGAGAGGTGCCGTGGCATTACGTGGTTTCTGTTCCAGGCAATTTAGCTGGCAAGCTGGCGGGAAGAAAAACCCGTCATCCAGAAACGACAAAGCCCTGAATGATCAGGGCTTTGTGCTATCGAATATGGCGGAGGCATAGAGATTCGAACTCTAGGACCTGTTACAGTCGGCAGTTTTCAAGACTGCTGCCTTAAACCACTCGGCCATACCTCCACATGTGTTGCGGGCGCCATAATACCCGAATGTAACAAGCTGTCAAACTCTGCCGGTGGTGATGAGCGGCGCCTCTGATATGATCTTTGCAACTTGTCATTTCAGCAAGCTATCAACAGTGAGGAGCTTCGCGATGCGCGAACAGGATTACCTACTTAAAACCGGCGTGCAGGAAGCCGACCAGCTCGAAGTCAGTCGTGTCCTGCGCAATACCTATGGCCTTCTGGCCCTCACCCTCGCTTTCAGCGGCGTCATGGCGTTCGTGGCCCAGCAAATGCGTGTTGGCTACCCGAACATCTTCGTCGTGCTGATCGGCTTCTATGGCCTGTTCTTCCTGACCGCCAAGCTGCGTGATTCGGTCTGGGGCCTGGTTTCGACCTTCGCCCTGACCGGTTTCATGGGCTTTATCCTGGGCCCGATCCTCAACCGTTACCTGGGCATGAGCGGCGGCGCAGAAGTGGTCAGCTCGGCGTTTGCCATGACTGCACTGGTGTTCGGCGGCCTGTCGGCTTACGTGCTGACCACCCGCAAGGACATGAGCTTCCTGGGCGGCTTCATCACCGCAGGCTTCTTCGTCCTGCTGGCAGCGGTCGTGGCCGGTCTGTTCTTCGAGATCAGCGGTCTGCAACTGGCGATCAGCGCAGGTTTCGTGCTGTTCTCCTCGGCCTGCATCCTGTTCCAGACCAGTGCGATCATCCACGGTGGTGAGCGTAACTACATCATGGCGACCATCAGCCTGTATGTATCGATCTACAACCTGTTCATCAGCCTGTTGCAGATCTTCGGCATCATGAGCCGCGACGACTGATCGTTTGTCGCGTAAAAAACAAAGCCCGCCTCGTGCGGGCTTTGTGCTTTTTCAACGCTTGAAACGTTGCAGGCTGAACGCCGACAGGTCCGTTTCGCTGCGTCCGCTCATGCAGCGCTGAGCCAGCGCCTCGCCCAGCCCCGCCGAATGCTTGAAACCATGCCCCGAGCAAGCCGAGACCACCGTCACGTTAGGCAGGCAGGGGTGCTCGTCGATGATGAAGTGGTAATCGGGCGTCACGGTGTAGGCGCACACCGAGGTCTTCAGTGCCCGGCTACCCACCCCCCTAAAACGCCCGGCAACTTGAGTGCGGTACATCTGCTCGATCTGTTGGTCGCTGACATTACGATCCAGACAGTATGGATCGCATGCTGTCTCGTACTGCTCGGTGGCAATTTTCATGCTGCCTTCGCCGGGCAGGGGCGGGAAGCCGTAACTCACATCATTGAATGCCGGTCCGTGGGTGAGGATGAAACTCGGTGACTGCGCCGCGAAGCGTGCCGGTTCGCTGACTTCAAACCAGTAAAGCGTCTGGCGACAGACCCGCAGCAGAGCATCAAAGGGCGCGCCCAGCAGCCCGGCCGACCACATGCCGGCACTGACGATTACCTTGTCGGCATAAATCACTCCCTGATCGGTACTGATCCTGACCGCTATGCCTTCATTCTCAAGCGCCAGCACGGTCTCGTTCAGGCGCAGTTGCGCACCTTGCTGCGCGGCCAGTTGCAGCTGCACGGCAATGCAGCGTTCCGGGCGCAGAAAACCGCCTTGCGGTTCGAAGTAGCCAATGGCGCTGTCCAGCACCGGGCTGAACTGGCCGAAGCGCTGGCGAATCTGTGCCGCGTCCAGCACCTGGTGCTCGATGCCGTAAGTTTTGGCCAGTTCGATGGTGCGGTGGGTGAAATCTGCAGGATCGTGCGGGTCGTATACGCTGCTTGAGGTCATCACCAGCACGCCGCACTGCTCGAACAATGCCTCACCCGACAGTGCTTCGAGTTCCCGCCAGATCCGATGAGAGCTGCGCACCAGCGGCAGGTACTGCGGACCTTCCCCGTTGGACAGGCGAGTGATGCGCGTATCGCCATGGCTGGAGCCCTGAGTATGGGGCGGCGCATGGCGGTCCACGCCGATGACGTTGGCGCCGGCCTTGCTCAGTTGATAAAGGGTTGCAGCGCCCATCGCGCCCAGGCCGAGCACGGCCACCTGATAATGTTCTCGCATGCTGGGTGGATTGTCCGCAAATACGCCATTGCAACGCCAGCCACCGACAAAATCAACCCATGGGGGTGATATGCACAGTGCCGGCGGCAGCAGGCGCGAGGGTGGCGCTTGCTTTTTTTGGTCATATGGGTTTGCGAAAACTGTCAAAAGTTGTCCACGAAAATCGTGGGTATGTCTGTGGATAACTCGCTGAATGCTTTATTTTCAGAGGCTTTGGTTTGTGTGGTTGATTTATGACCAGTTTTTCCGAGGCAGGGTGCTGCCGCCGTTCCGTGCCGCGCCCGCTGATCTGAAAATGCGACCGATTTGGCAAATCACGCACCTGACGCCAGCTTCGCATACGCTGGCCCCGGTGGGCAGGCCGTCAGGCGGTAATTAATAATTCTTTAACTTTGTTCGGAAAACCGGATGTGTATTCGGTTTTCCGAACAACTTGGTAATCTTGATTGGATTCACCACTTTGTTTCCGGTATTTGCCGCTCTGGACGTTGTTGACAAGTACCGTTAGTGCTGTGCATTAGTCCGCCACACGGCTGCGTCAGGCGCTGCAATATGGGGGGGTTAACTGCGCAAGTTATCGCCAGTGCTGCCCGCAATGCCGGAGATCGTTGCTGGCCTGTTTTTACCTTGTACTGCTGGCCTGGCCCGGGTTTTTAGAGAGGCCCTGGTCATTGGCGTTGGTCAATGCTTTGGTCCCGGTTGCCATCAGCATTGCAAAAGCTTTATATATTGTGACTCGGGCCGTTCATGAGTGGAAAAATTTATCGACGCAATAGAAAATGTTCACGCGATTCTGATTGGCCGTGTATATACCCTGCGGCTTACTTGTGCCTGACAGCCAACCGGCTTGCAGTAGTGTCTGGATGTAATAGGGTGCCTCTAAAAACTGGGCGAGGCAGTCAACGTAGCGCTGGCGCGCATAACGCCGCAGACGCCCGGCCAACAGGCAATTGTCCTGCTGACAGTGGTCCGCAACACAATGAGGGAAGGTGGCCCTCTGTGTCTCTGGAACCGGGGCAGTCTGCACCCTTGAATCCTTTCGCGAAGCCGGGCTGTTCCGGGCGGGTGATCGTAAACAGAGGTTAGGTGACGGTCTGCTTTTGCATGCAAAAGTACGGCTGACGCTGTCCTGTTGTTCAATGGAATTGCTGATCATCAGTAAGGGGCTTGGATGAAACGGGGACTCTATGAGCAATGACGCTTCGAAGATGGAGCACGAGGTCCTCGACATATTTGGTACCCTGCAGTCGTTCATCCGCAAGGCCGCGCCGCTTAATGTCGACATGGTGCTTGAAGGCGAGACGGGCACTGGCAAAGACACGCTGGCGCGGCGCATTCATCAACTATCAGGGCGTCCCGGTCCGTTGGTGGCACTCAACTGCGCAGCGGTTCCCGAGCAACTGGCCGAGAGCGAATTGTTCGGGGTGATGGCGGGCGCTTACACCGGCGCCTCTAAATCGCGTGCCGGTTATATCGAAGCGTCTAATCATGGCACGTTGTATCTTGACGAGATCGACAGCATGCCGCTGTTACTCCAGGCCAAGTTGCTGCGTGTTCTGGAGATGCGTGGAATAGAGCGTTTGGGGTCGACGCGTTTTGTCGAGCTTGACTTACGAGTGATTGTCGCCACTCAGACCCCCCTTGAGAAACTGGTCGAGGAAGGCAAGTTCCGGCGCGATCTGTTCTTTCGTCTTAACGTCATCAAGATCCAGTTACCGACACTGCGTTCGCGGCTTGAGCACTTGCATCGGTTGTTCGAGCAATTTGTCGGTGAAGCGGCGAGCCGGCATCGCCTGCCGGTTCCGGAGCGCGATCCGCACCTGCTCAAAAGCCTGCTCGGCCACCGTTGGCCGGGTAATATCCGCGAACTCAAATGCGCCGCCGAGCGCTTCGTGTTGGGCATGCCGGCGCTGCAGGGGCTGGCTGGCGGCTTGCTCGATGAGTCCTCGGCACGCCTGCGTGATTACCTGCGGGCGCTGGAAAAGGCGGTAATCCAGGAATGCCTGGCACGTCATCCCAACAATATCGAGTCGGTAATCACTGAACTGGGTATTCCCAAACGCACCCTCTATCACCGCATGAAGAGCCTGAGCATCAACGCTTCTGAATCCTGAATGCGGGGTCATGTGGAACCGCTTCTGAAAATCGGCCACTCACTGTTCGAACATCACATCCGGTGTTCAACACTTTCGATGATCAGGAGTAATCACTATGGCTGGTACCGCTTCCCTCGGCGCTTCGATGGCTGCAATGACCAAAATGGATGCCACCGCTGCGGCAACCACCACCATGAACGCCGAAGCCCAATCCAACAAGATGATGACCGATACCGTCAACGGTATCGCCAGCGCTTACCAGGACTCGGCCACCAAGGCGCAGAACGCCGCTCAGCAAACCGGTAAGGCGATCAACTACTGATCGTCGTGTTCCCCTCCCGGCCCGCGTCGGGAGGGGTTACCCCAGTGCATTCAAGGAGTGGACTATGTTTTCTTCTTCAATAGGCGGGCCACAGGCCGGTGCATTTCAGAGCACCTTCGCCAGCACCCAGACCAGCGCCCTGCAATCGAGCTCCAGTGAGGCGGCGGGTCAGATCGCCTCGCTGCTCAGCGACGCGCTGCTGGAAAAGAGCGGCAGCGGTGCCAATATCCGCAACGCTGACAACCCGTTGATCGGCATGGTTGCCGATCACATGGACCGCAACCCTGAAAAGTACGGCAAACCGCACGATGCCAATGGCCGGGTCGACGGCTGGCGCGATGAGCTCAGCGAAGACAATTACCTCGACGGCCGGGAAAAGGCCGCCTTCACCAAAGGCCTGGAAGGGCTGATCAGTGAATTCCTCAGTGGCGGCTCTTCGGGCCAAAGCTCCATCGGTCAAGGCACCAGCGGCCAGGGCGCCTTTGGACAAGGCTCGTTGGGCCAGGGTGGCCTGGGCGGTTCGCGCGGCGCCGCGAGCCCTTCGGCGGGCTGCAATCAGGGCTGGGGCGGCAATTCCCTGGCGGGGGCTGGCGGTGCTGGTGCCGGCGGTGGCCTGCAGAGTCTGCTGAGCTCGTTGCTGGGCAGTCTTGGCGAGGAAAAACTCGACAACCTGCTCAAGCCGGTCGCCTCGCAGCCTGCCTCGATCGGTGCCTTGGTCAAGGGCAACACTAACGGCATGATGAGCTTCAACCCTGAAGATAAAGATGTCCTCAAGGAAATCTCGCGCTTCATGGACATGCACCCTGAGGAGTTCGGCAAGCCGGACGGCAAATCCAAGGACTGGATGGGTGAGCTGTCCGAGGGCGACTTCGTGATGTCCAAGGCCGAGAGCCAGCAGTACATGAAGGCCATTGACATGATCAAGGGCGAAATCAAAGGCAGTGCCGAGGGCAACTCGCTGGGTGGCCTGTTTCCTGATGCGCAACAGAACTTTCAGAATGGCGGGGCTGGCAACACCCTGAAAACCGACGCCAGTATCGCGGCCGGCAACATTCTGTCTGTGTTGGTGCAGCAGAGCGTGACCGAATCACGCGGCTGATCCGCACGACTTTTCAGGTGCCTTTTCGTCCAGGCAGGAGAGCAAAACATGGCTGTTAACCGTGTATCAACCCATTCCGCAAATCTTGTGGATACCGAGCTGACATCGAATGTTGCGCCTGCCTCGGCGGATATCGCCTGGTTCAGTGCGGCCATGCAGCCCGCCGCGCCACGTTCGGCGGCGTCACCGGCCAGTGAGGTGTCGCCGGTATTGCAGGCCACCTCCGCATTTCAGAAAGACGCCGAACGGATCAACCGGCAGTTGCAGCGTGTCTCCGGCTCGGTCGACCCGCAGCAGATGATGCAGGCCAACCGTTCGCTGTCGTCGTTCTACCTTGAAAGCATGCTCAGCGCCAAACTGGTCAGCAAGGCGGCGCAAAGCGTGGAAAAACTGACCAGTCTGCAATAGGGCGGGGCTATGTATCCCAAGGTAATCAGGCTGCTCGCCCTGTTATCGGTAGTGCTGGCGCTGGCCGGCTGTGGTGACCGTATGGAACTGCATCGCGACCTGACCGAGCAGGATGCCAACGAGATCATGGCCGAGTTGGCCGACAAGAACATCAGTGCCTACAAGCGCCTGGACAAAAGCTCGGTGTCGGTACTGGTGGCGGCGCAGGACATTTCCCGGGCGGTACGCGCGCTGGAGGCGGTCGGTCTGCCGCGCCGCTCGCGTTCGAGCCTGGGTGAGGTGTTTCGCAAGGAGGGGGTAATCTCTTCGCCGCTCGAAGAGCGTGCCCGCTACATCTATGCGTTGTCCCAGGAGCTGGAACAGACACTCTCGCAGATCGACGGCGTGGTGGTGGCCCGGGTGCATGTGGTGTTGCCCGAACGCATCGCCCCTGGCGAACCTGTACAGCCAGCCTCGGCCGCGGTGTTTATCAAGCACCGCGACGGCATGGAACCCGACAGCGTCTTGCCGCGTATCCGGCGCATGGTCGCCAGCAGTATTCCGGGCATGGCCGGCGCTGATGACAAGAAACTTGCGGTGGTCTTCGTGCCTTCTCAGGAGTACCGGCAGACCGTCGAACGGGTCAGCCTCGGGCCGTTTGAGCTGACCCGTGAGCGCCTGGAGTTCTGGCAATGGATTCTTGGTCTGTCAGCGTTCGGTATCGCGTTGCTGCTTGGCGGCCTGTTTGCTCTCAACCCGCGCTGGTTGCAGCGGCTGTCGCGACGTCCCGAAGCGGCTGGCGCCACTCAAGGGGCTGAGCGATGACCCCGGATGCGCCACAGGCGCTGAGCTGGGTTCGCTGGTGGGCCCAGGGCTGGCGACAAGCCCATGAAACCTGGCAACTGCCCGCCACGGCTGATTTCGACCAGCCAACCCTGACACTGATGCTGCAACGCGATGCGGCGCTGGCTGACCGTTGCATGGGCATGACCGCCAGTGTTCCTCCGCCACCGGATGAACTGCTGCTGCCTTTGTTACCGTTCGATGCCGAGCAGTGGCAGCGGGTGTTCGAACTGTGCGTGGCAGTGTGTGCCGGTGCCAGCGGTGGTCGACGTCATCGACTGGATGAGCGCACGCAACGCTGGTGTCAGCGGCTGGGCCAGGCGTTGCAGCCGGGGCAATGGCTGCCGGCCCAGTGGTATGGCGCAGGGCCCGAAGCCGCCGGCCTTTGCCTGTTGCGTGCCTGGGCCGGAGAAACCCTGTGGTCACGTCTGCGCCTGCAATTTGCCCGTGACGCCGTGCAGGCAGCCGAACAACTGGCGGTCGAGCAGATTCCGCATGCACGCCTGCGGGCCTTGTGGCATGCGCTGAGCTGGCAGGTATCCAGGGCAACTGACTGATTGAGGAGATGGTCATGCTGACCCGCCGTACCCTGACTTTTCCCGGCGACCGGCATACGGTGACCGGGTCACTGCTGCCTCGTGAACTGTTCGATGACTGTCGGCTGGCCGAACAACTGGTGCAGCAGGCCCAGGCCCAGGCCCGGCAAATCCTCGACCAGGCGCGCAGCGAAGCGTTGCTGCTGGGCCGTCAGGCCGAGGAGCAGGCGCGGGCCGAAGTGCTCGACCAATCCCTGGCACTGCTTGAAGACTTGCGCGACCAGCATCAGCGTCGCGAAGCCGCGATGCTGGAGGTCGCTCGCGAACTGGTCAGCGCCGCTGTGCAGCAGGTATTGAACGAGCAGCCGCCGCTGCAACGGATCGAGGCGGTGCTGGGGCATCTGCTCAGCGCCCAGCCGGACGAGCCTTTGGCGCGTCTGCATTGTCACCCCGAGCGGCTTGAGGAATTGGCGACCTGCCTGCAGCACGGCGGCCGTGAGGGCTGGAGCCTGCAGGGCGATCCGCGTCTGGCCGCCGATGCGTTGAGCCTGCGCACCGAGCGCGGCGAATTCAATCTGGACTGGCACAGCCTGGTGCAACACGTCCTGCCTTGACCCGTCGGCAGGGCGCTGTGCTGACCGGTCATCGGCCGGGCATGGAACCAAACCCGGTCTTGCGCCACTCACTGCCCAGTTACCCGGATCAAGGAGTATTGCCATGCTGTCTTCCGATGCACTGCGGCGTCGCCTGGATGCCAACTTTGAACATACCCAGAAAGACCTGGATACAGCCGCGCTGAATCTGGATGCTTTCTCGCCTGATGACTGGCATGCCTTCAACTCGGCCATGCGTCAGGCGTCCACCGCCAGTTGGGCGGCTAACCAGGAGATCGTGGTCAAGCACAACTTGGCCAAGGCGATCCTGAATGAAATCCGCTGAGCTGATTGCCACTGTCGAGCGCTGGCTGGACGGTGGTGATGCTGAGCTCGCCTTGCAGGTTGATGAGCAGCTGATGCGGGTGCGCCGCTGTGGCAGCGGGCTGGCGTTCATTGCGCCTCTGGCTACGGCGTGGCGCGGTGACGAGGCCGGGCTGGTCAGTGCCTTGAAGCTGTCGGCCGCCAGCCGCATGCGTTTTCGCGGGGCGTTGGCGCTGGACCCTGAAACCCGTGGCCTGTGCCTGGTCCAGCATCAGCGCCAGCTTGACTCGCCGGCGCTGCTTGCGGTCATTGAAGCGCTGGCCAATCAGCGCGACGTCTGGGCCTCGATGCTCGAGGCTGCGCTGCCGCGCACTCCGGCTGCGCCACGACGTGTTGCCCATCCATTCTCACTGGGAGCCAACCTGTGTTCAGGCATTGGATAAAACCGTTGTTGTGTACGGCGCTGTGGTTCGGTCAGGCACCGGCAGCGCTCGCTGCGGTACCGGAGGAGTGGCGCGAGGCCTCCTATGCTTATGAGGCGAGCCAGACGCCGCTGTCGAAGGTGCTCAATGACTTCGCCGGCTCGTTCGGTGTGGGCCTGGATATCCGTGGCGTCAGTGGCGTGGTGGATGCGCGGATACGCTCGGCCAATGCCCAGGAATTTCTCGACCGACTGGCGCTCGAGCACCAGTTCCAGTGGTTTTTCTATAACGGCAAGCTGTATGTCAGTGCCCAATCGGCGCAGTTGTCCGAACGGCTGGAAGTGTCGGCCGATGCCGCGCCAGACCTCAAACAGGCGCTGACCGATATCGGCCTGCTCGACAAACGCTTCGGCTGGGGCGAGATGCCCGACGAAGGGGTGGTGCTGGTCAGCGGTCCGCCGCGCTATATCGAATTGATCCGCAGCTTCAGCAAGGAAAAGCGCAAGACCGAAGAAAAACACCAGGTCATGATGTTTCCCTTGCGCTACGCCGCTGTGGCTGACCGGCAGATCCGCTACCGCGACGAGTCGGTGAGCATTCCCGGCGTCGCGGCCCTGCTTGAACAGATGCTCGATACCCAGCGCATGCCAGCGGGTGGGCCGGTGTCGGCCGACCCGATGACCAATATTCAGTCCATGCAGGGCATGGCCGATCTGGCCCGCAGCAAGATCGTCAACCTGGCCAGCGAGCGCACCGCCGAGCCCTCGCGCAGCCGTCCGGCCAAAGCGGTCGGCAATCGTCGGGTGGTGGCCGATGTGCGCAACAACGCGGTGCTGATCTACGACGACCCGGACAAGCGGGAGATGTATCAGCAACTGATCGAGCAGCTTGACCGGCCCAGTAACCTGGTCGAGATCGATGCGATCATTCTCGACATCGACCGTACCCAGCTGTCAGCCCTGGAGTCGAACTGGTCGGCTCAGGCGGGAGCCGTAAACTTCGGCAGTTCGTTGTTGACCAGTGGTTCCTCAACCCTGTTCATCAATGATTTCCAGCGCTTCTTTGCCGATATTCGTGCGCTCGAAGGCCAGGGCGCCGCTTCGGTGATCGCCCGGCCATCGGTGCTGACCCTGGAGAACCAGCCGGCGGTGATCGATTTCAGCCGCACCGCCTACATCACCACCACCGGTGAGCGGGTTGCCAATGTCCAGCCGGTGACGGCCGGCACCAGCCTGCAAGTGGTGCCGCGGACCATCTCCGGCGGCACCGGCCAGCGCTTTCAGTTGATTGTCGATATCGAAGACGGGCAACTGGAGCGGGTGCGCGATGATCGGACGCCGGATGTCAAACGCGGCACGGTCAGCACGCAGGCTGTGGTGGCCGAAAACCGTTCGTTGGTGATTGGCGGCTTTCATGTCGATGAAAACGGCGAGCAGCACGACAAGGTGCCGGTGCTCGGTGATCTGCCGGTGCTGGGCAAGTTGTTCTCATCGACCCGGCAGTCGGTCTCGCGCCGCGAGCGGTTGTTTATCCTCACCCCGAGACTGGTCGGCGACCAGGTCGACCCGGGCCGCTATGTGGCCAGCCAGGATCGCCCCACGCTGGACAAGGCGCTCGGGCGCCAGCGCCCAGACAGTCGGGAACAGATGCGTGCGACGCTCTCGACGACGTTCGCTGAGCTGGTGAAAGGACGTATTCCCGATGGTGTCAAATCGTCATCATCTGGTGCCGCCTTGCGCGACCTGTGTACAGTGGACGCTTCGTTTGCGATCGACACCGCCCGCGGCCAGTGGTTTTCCGGTAACGGTTTCGAAATCAGCGTCGGCGTGGTACGCAACATCGGTACAAGACCCCAGGTGTTTTCTCTGGCTTCATGTTCAGCGAGTCAGGCACTCGCTGCCAGCGCATGGCCTGCCTCCAGTCTGCAGCCCGGTGAGTCGGTTGAAGTCTTTGTCGCCACGCGGCCGGCGGCCACGATTGCAGTACCTGAAAAACCGGTGAGAGTTTCAATACTCCCGCCCTGAGGGGGGCTGAAGCCGCGTGCGGTAATGACGTTACTGTTGCAAGGTTTTTATCAAGGATGGCTCGGAACTAGCGGGCAGCTCTAAAACTACCGGCGTTGTCAGCGCCGGGTTAAAACAGGCACGTGCGTGATGCTCATTTACAACCGGTAAAGTCCAGCGCGCGCCGACCATTGTTTGCCTGGTACTGACGGCCTCGCCTGATTTTTAGAGTCACCCTATCGTTAACCTGCATAGGCTCACTGTCGGAAAAAAGGGAGGAATGACAATGAACAACGTGCGACGACTTGCCTTGTTTATTATCACGGTGTTTATTAGTGCGTGTGCGTCAACCGAAAAGTCCTGTTTAACGGAGGCTTGTCAGCGGGTTGACGCCAATAGTTCTGAACTGAAAGTCTGGTGGTCGCCTGCACTGCGCAACGGCGCGGCTGCCTATAGCACGGTGCCTGTGAATGACTGAAACGATTTTGCGTAGCGCCGATCAACGGGACTTCTTCGTGACCATTCGGGAAGGTCGCTCAAGTACCTGGCAATGGTCGCCAGGTGTTGATTTCATCCATGACGACGCCAGTGTTGGCTGGGGGCTGGCGCTATCGATCGAGCGCCGGGCGCAGCGTCCCAATCTGTTTTCCGACACGCTCAGGCGCCGTTTCGAGAGCATTGAGGCGTACGAAGGCTATTACGTGTGCCTCGACAGCCAGCAGCGCTTTGTGGTCTGGCACGAACTGGCGGGTGATTATCGCAGTGACAATGATTTGCAACGGCTGATCGACCGATTATTGGTATTGGCGGGTTTCAGGCACTGACCGCGTTCTGTTGCGCTGGAACTTTAACCGCTAATTGTCCACGCACTGTTTGCTGTGGCGCCTTTATGCGCTGCGTCTGACAGAAGGACACTCCAATGACCCACGCTCAACGTAACGTGCAATTGTATCTGGCGCGTTTAAGTGAAATGCTCGGTATCGCGCTGACCCTCAACAACGGGGTTTGCGCGTTGTACGACAATGATCGCCGCCAGGCGGCGATCATTGAAGTTCCTGACCACTCGGATAATGTGATCATTCATGCCCGCCTGGGCCTGTTGCGTAATAGTCCGCAAAACTTGCAACATCTTTTGAACATCAACTTCGATGTGTCGAAATTGCGCGGCTGCTGGCTGTCTCTGGACCAGCAGAACGTCTGCCTGTGCACCCAACGTGAACTCTCCACGCTCGACGAAAAACAGTTCTGTGACCTGGTCACCGGCTTTACCGAACAGTTGCGCCAGACCCGCAGCCAGTACGCGTCCTTGCTGGCGTGAAAGGGCACCTCTAAAAACTGGCTGCTGGCTGGGCGCCTATGGCGCTACGCGCGTCTTCGCTGCGTAGAAAGCCGGCTCGCGTTGACGGCCTCGCCCAGGTTTTTAGAGGTGCCGAAATTTTGCGGGAACTGCTCAGGGGCGGTTTGCCACATAGCCGCAAGCCCCTCTACAGCAGAACCCGCAGCAGGGTTCGGGGCGGGGCTACCGGCAAGGCGGCAGGTTGACGCCCCCGGTCACATTCAACGATGGAGCGAGGCAGCACATGGCAGATTTATCAAGCATTGCAGGATTCTCCCAAGGCGGCGGGCTAGGAGCACTGGGTGGGCTGAGCGGCATCGGCGGTTCGCAGTCACTGGCCTCCACCGGTATTGCCGGGGCGGGCAAGGGCGGCCAGTCGTCGCTGGAAGACCTGGCCGGTTTTCTGGCCGAGGCGTTGCTCAGCGGCAGCAAGGGCGGCGGTTCGGCCAGCCAGTCGAATCAGAGCGACATCAGCTCGTTGCTGGAGTCGCTGCAAGGCGGCAAGGGCGCAGGCGGTGCCGGTGGTGGCAGCGACAGTAAAGGCCCGGCTGCCGAAGGCGGTGACTCGGCCAAGGAACTGCTGACCCAGATCCTGATGGCGCTGTTCGAAAAAATCCTCGGCGGCTCCGGTGATTCGGCCAAGGGCGGCGAAGGCGGCCTGGGTGGTTCTGGCCAGGGCGGTGGTGGCCAGGGCGCGGGGGGCATCGGTGGCGGGCAGGGACTTGGCGGTGGCCAGGGTCTGGGCGGTGCGCAAGGTGGCGGTTCAGGTTCGGGCAGTATCGAGGATCTGGTCAATACCCTGATGCAAAGCCTCGGTGGCGGTTCGCTGAACGGTTCGATTTCGCCGACCGCCGATGGCGGCGGGCAGATCTCCAAGGATGACCGCCTCAAGGAACTGCTGGAGATGATTGGCCAGTTCATGGACAGCCATCCGGAAACCTTCGGCCAGCCAGCCAGCGGCGCGGGCGGCGGTGGTGGTGGTTCGGCTTCGCCGGTCGGCGCGGGCGGTGGCGGTGGTGCTGCGCCGGTCAGCACGCCATCGATGCCGGCGGCTCCTGCGGGCGCTGGTGGTGGCGGTGGTGAAGGGGGCGGCGGCGGTGGCAGTGTCGCCGCTCCAGCCGCGCCCGCTGCTCCAGGCGCCAGCGTAACCCCAGGTGCAACGGCCACGCCGGGCGCCACCGCTACACCGGGCGCACCTGCCGCCGGCGGCAGCAGCGCGGCCGGTCCGGTCAGCTTCCCGACCGCTTCGGGCAGCCCGACCGTGGTCAACCAGACTATCAAGGTTGGTCCGGGCGAAGTCTTCGATGGCCAGGGCAAGACCTTCACCGCCGGGCCAAGCCTGGGTGATGGCGGACAAGGCGAAGGCCAGAAGCCGATCTTCGAGCTGGCCGAGGGCGCCACCCTGAAGAACGTCGTGTTCGGTGACAATGCCGCCGACGGCGTGCATGTACGGGCCGGCAACGAGAAAGCCGTGAACGTCGACAACGTGCACTGGACCAACGTCGGTGAGGATGCCCTGACCGTCAAGGGTGAGGGCGGTGCCAAGGTGACTAATCTGAACATCACCAACAGCAGTGCCCAGGGCGCCAACGACAAGGTCTTCCAGCTCAATGCCGACGCCAACGTGAAGGTCGACAACTTCAAGGTCAATGACTTCGGCACCTTCATGCGCACCAACGGTGGCCAGCAGGGCAACTGGAACCTGGACCTGAGCAACATCAGCGCCGAGAACGGCAAGTTCTCCTTCGTCAAGAGCGACAGCGAAGGCCTGAACCTGACCACCAAGAACATCGATCTGAACAACGTGCAGAATGCCTTCAGCAAACTGCCAGGATCGACCAACCACAAGGAGCTTTAAGATGACCCCAGCGCAGCCACGCGAGTTGTCGACCCCGAACTCCTGGGCTGCACTGGTACGCGGTGGCGGTTACGTCACCGCGCACCAGCGCCAGGCTCTGGAAAACGCCATCGGGCTGGTCAGCCAACGCCTGCAGGCAGCGCTTGACCGGCCGGGTCAACGGGCCAGCGAGCGCTTCGATCTGGACCACTACATCGACAGCCTGGAGCCGGATTTCAAACGCAGTGCCGGAACCGACCCTTTGCGCGGCGATGCTTCGCTGACCGCGTTCTGGATCGTCCGCTTGCTGACTGACCGCTTGCTGGAAGCGTCGGCAAAGCGCCAAGGCTAGCGGCCAGGCAGCCAGGCAACAGCAAAACGGGCTCGGATGAGCCCGTTTTTTTTGTTGTGGATCTGTCGCCAGCGCTAACCGGCGACCTCCTTCAGCGGCCGGCGCGGGCCTTGTTGAACTCCAGGTACAAAATGGTCCGTGGCGCCTGGCTGGCATTGACCACGAAGTGATCCTGCGAGCCGTCGAAGATCACCGCACTGCCTGCCTGGTGCTGATGAAACTGGCCGGCGACGTTGAGGTAGGCATAGTTGGCCTCGCTGGCGGCGCTGAGGGTCAGGTGCATCTGCAGCAGCCCCTCGGCGCGAATCTCCGGGTGGCGATGGGTGCTGAGAAAACTGTGCGGCGCGAGCCGGGCCAGCGACGCCACCTTGATGCCGTCCAGGGTCTGCAGCAAGGCCAGGGTCTGCGGCAGGGCGGCCAGCGCCGGCGCCAGCGGGGTGTCCTGAAACAGCAGCGGGTACTGGGTCCAGTCCCGATTGCCGCCGGCCGCGCCCCAGCCCTTGAGCCAGCCGTAGCTGCCGCCCTGGCGCAGATGTTCGTCCAGTTCGGCGTGCACTTGCTGGTGAGGTTTGTCGGTGCGGTCGATGTCCAGCAGCGGGGCCTGCAGCGCCGCCACTTCGCGCTGGATCAGCGCGCAGTGATCGGCCAGCCTGGCCAGGGGAGGGAAGTCGTCGAGGGGGTAAAAAGCAGCGTTCATTGCGAAAGCTCCAGAGGATGTCGGGGGGTAAAGCCTTGTTCGCGGCCGATGCCGCGAACAAGGGATGCACAGCCGGGTCAGCTCTTGAGTTCAAGCCCCTCCTTCTTCAGCGCCTGGGCCAGGTCGCTTTGGGTTTTCGAGGGCCGGGCCAGGTCACCGTCGACGAAGTAGTTTTTCGGTTTGTCCTGATCTTCGCCGTAGTTGAAGTTGATCTTGCCGACCACCTTGGTCACCCCCACCGAGGTGCTGCTGGTGCCGCTCAAGATCGGCAGCGGCGTGGTGAAGCCATCTGTTTGCGCGGCGGACTTGAACACCGTGATGGCCTTGATCCGCATGTTGTCGCGGTCTTCGAGCAGCTTGCTCAGTTCTTTCTGGGTCAGGCTGCCGTCGCGGCTGCCCTGGTCGATCCGGTCGATCACCGAGTCCTTGGGCTCCAGGCGCACGCGGGCCAGGGTGCCTTTGCTGTTCTGCAGGTCCTTGAGGATCGACTTGAGGGTCGGGTCCTGATCGAGCAGTTTGGCAACGTTCTCGGCGTTGCTCGGTGCGTGATGGGGATTGACCACGCTGAGGATCTTCGACGCCACGCTCTGTTCGTCGAGCCGCGAAAGGTTGGTGTAGCTGCTCTCGAAGCGTGCGTTGGCCAGCACGCTATGGCGCTCCAGCGAGGCATCCTGGCGCGCCACGGCGCGCTTGAGGTCACGCAGGGCCGCGTATTGATCGTCGTTGTGCGCCGGTTTGCTTGCGAAGAAATCATTGAGCCCCTTGAGTTGCAAGCGGGCCTTGTCCTTGTCGTCAGCGCCTGAGTACATCGGCTGCTTGCCGTCGGCCAGACGGGTCAGTTCAGTTTGCGAAGCCTTGTCCTTGAACGCCTTTTCCAGACTGGTCGAGAGCTTGGTCACGTCCTCGGTGCTCAGTGGCGTGGCCTCTTCGTACTTGAACTTGACCCGTTTGGTGGTCTTGGAGTCTGCCGCCAGCGTGGCGGTCAGGCCCATGCTGTTGTTGATTGCCTGGGATGACGGGGCCGCGCCGGGGGCTGGGGCGGCCTGGGTGTTACTGCCGGCCAGCTGGGCGCGGCCGAAGACATTGCCCTTGAGGCTGTTGAAAAACCGCATGCGGTTTTTTGACTCTTCATCCAGGCGTTCCTTGGGGTTTTCCTGGCTCAGGGTCTGTTTGGTGTGGGTCGCCAGGTTGACGTTGACCGTGACCCCGGCCCCAAAGCGCGCCGCGGCGGTCAGCGGTTTGCTGTCCTTGTCGGTAATGCCCAGTTGCAGACGGGCCTCCA
Source organism: Pseudomonas sp. 21LCFQ02 (assembly GCF_024129895.2). Taxonomy (NCBI): domain Bacteria; kingdom Pseudomonadati; phylum Pseudomonadota; class Gammaproteobacteria; order Pseudomonadales; family Pseudomonadaceae; genus Pseudomonas; species Pseudomonas sp. 21LCFQ02. The sequence continues at coordinate 5,405,028 of NZ_CM178749.1, read as the reverse complement.
GGGTGGCGCTGGCGTTGACCTCGAAGTTGTTGCGGCTCATGTGGTGCGACTTGTGGTTGCTGGCCTCTTTAAGGATATCCATGGGCTTGAGCTTGCCGCCGAACAGATCGTCGACAAACCGATCAATCTTCTCGTCAGGCACCGTGAAGGCCACCCCGGTGCGCTGGGTCTTGCTGTCGGACAGCGTCACATCGCCGCCGAACCGAAAGGCAAACGCGCCACGCCGGTCATTGCCAGTGTCTATTGCAGTCATTTTGGCGAGCTGGTCGGCGCTGGTGATATTGGGCAGGAAGTTTTCCCCGCCCCCGACCCCGGCATTGAGCGTGCCAGCGCCTTCGTGAAACATGTACACCTCGACGCCTTTCTCGCCACGCTCGGCCATCAGCGCGTAATTGCGGGTGCCGTCCACAGAGCCTGCGGGCCAGGGACCAGGGGCCAGTTTCGCCAGGTTGAAGAACGGCGTACTGACGGTCATGCCGTAATTGCGCGAAATCGCCAGCTCATCGTCAGGGTGCTCCAGGCGCTTGAGCGAATCCTTGAGGGTGGCGGCCAACTGGGCCTGGTCGGCGCTGCCGGTGGCGGCGCGCATATTGACGCTGATGGCGTGCTGCGGGTCGTTGAAACCATTGAGGAATGCCTTGATCCCGTTATAGGTTTTTTCCAGCTCGCGGTGGCCGGAAAAGCCCATGTCGGTGACCTGCTTGATCGGGTTCTCGCCGTAGGTCTTGTCGCGCAACTGCTCCAGCCCGGCCTTGAGGGTTTTGGCATGCGCGGCCGGGTCGGTGCCGGGTGGCGGGTTCTGCGCCTTGTCGACCAGCTCATCGAGCCCCTTGAGCGTCACGATGTCCAGCGCCAGGCGGGCCTTGCTTAATTGCAGATGGTTACCGCCGTCGCGGCGCTGATCGGCCGGGGTGTCGACGGCCATGTGCGACAGGGTCATACCCTTGCCCTTCAAGTCTTGCAGCAGCTTGCCGGTCGGGTTGTCCTGCGATGGCGCGAGCTTGTCGAGGGTGGTGCTCGCCAGAGTGATCAAATCGTTGTCACGCGGCGCAGACGGCGGCTTGTCCTTGAGGCCCTCTTTGAACTCGCCGTGCAGGTTGAGCAGCTTCTTCTCCCGGCCCATATGCATGACCGTACCGTGGGCGCTCTTTTCCAGGTCTTCACGGAAGGTCTGCAACTCGTCAACCAGGGTTTTGCCTTCGCTGCCCAGCTCCAGACTGGCGATGCGGTCTTTAAGGTTGTGGCCGGCGGCGGGCGCGCTGGTCGATGTGTCGATCTCGCTCAATTGCTTGAACAGCGGTGCCTGGGCCTTATACACATCGCCCAGCCCCTCGCGGCCCTGCCACAGGTGCTGGGCATAGTCACCCATGTTCTGCAGCGGGCGCGGTATTTCCAGGCTCGGCTTGAACACATGGGCGCGGATGAAGTCCATGGTGCCAGACTTGTGCGACTGCTCCATGCCATTGCGCCCCAGCAGATTGACTGATGCGGTGGCGGTCCCGCCGGTAAACGGAATTTTCCAGCGCGTGGTGCCATTGTCGAGACGGTCGAACAGTTCGCGCAGGGCATTGGGATCGACCGGGCGCGGGTCCATCGGCGACCAGGTTTTGCCCTTGAGATTGAAGGTGTCCTGGCCGTTGCTGAGCGGGCTCTCCTTGAGCTTGACGCTGATGCTGTTGTCGTCCTCGGTGCGCAGGGTCTCGACCTTGCCCGGTACCGGCATCCGCGTCCACTTGGCGTCGGGACGTTCCTGCGGTTTGGCCTGCCAGTCGTCCTTGGCCATGAAGTACAGCTCGCCGTTGCTGGTTTGGGCATGCAGGGTGCCGTCGGCGTCCAGCGCCAGGTGGGCCACCTCGCCGTTGAGCCCCTGACGGGTCAGCTCTTTGGGGTCCTGTTTGTCCTGGTGAGCGGTCATGCGCCCGCTGTCATCCATGGCGACGAACTGCTTGTCGGTGACGGCGGCAAACGCCTTGATCACTCGGTCATCGAGGCCCTTGAGCTCATCACCCACTTCGACCTTGGTCGAGCGCGGTGCCTGGGTCAGTTGGTGCTGGGAATTGAACGGGTTTTTCGCGTAGTCCGGCTCGACCTTCAGGTGCGAGAGCTTGCCCTCCTTGAGCACGAAGGCACTGCCGTTGGTGCCGCGCTGCAGACGGTCGATGTCCTTGAGGCCGGTGTCTTTCCAGTCCTGGGTAGTGGTGTCCCATTTCTGAATGCGCCCATCGACCAGACCGATACTGCCGCCGCGTTCAAGGTTGTGAATGCTCTCGTTGGGCGGCGTCTTGGCAACCGGCAGGCCGCGCTTGTTCTCGATGACGATCACGTCACTGAGGTTCCAGCCGCCCTTGAGGCTGGCGCTCTGCTCATCGAGCGTGTGCGAGTGGGTCTGCCCGGCATTGTTCTTGACCTGCACATGCAACTGGCCGTCAGCGCCGCTCATGAACCCGGTCACCTGGTGCTGGGCGCCCAGCTTGCCGCCAGCCGGCTGGTAGCCGGTTTCCGGTTGCAGCTTTAAAGCGCCGTCGGTGTTCTTGAGCACTTCGCGAGAGGCACTGTACAGCCGGCCTTCGGTGTCAGTGACGAACAGCCGGTCGCGGCTCAGGCCGACATGGGCGGCTTCGGCCTTGCCACCGTCCAGTTGCAGTGTCACTTGCAGCGGCTGGGCATCGCCCATCTTGCCAATTTGCACGGTCTGGGTGTCCTTGCCAGCCAGCATGGCCACGCTGCCGTCGGCGGCCACCGAGTGCGCGGTCAGCCCCGGCAGATGCATATGCCGGCCCTTGTCGCCGGACAGCTCGATCAAGGTGTCGCTGTTGCGCCCGTAGACCTGGCCATTGCCGCCGTGGGTCAGCTCGCTGAATTTCTGCCCGGCGCTTTGCGGCACCGGGCTCCAGCTGCGGGTGGCGGGGTGCAGCTGTTGCAGTTTGTCATCGTGCAGGCGCAGTTGCTGACCGTCGCGGTCCTGATAGACACCGCTGACCTGCGCCAGCAGGGCTTTGTCCGGCAGTGTCTTGCCAGGGCCTTCATCGCCCTTCAGGCCCATGCTCTGGTCCTTGCCGAACAACTCGACGCTGCCGGGCTTGCTGCCAGCCGGCAGAGCCAGGCCGTCACTGCTGCGCATCACCACCAAGGCGGTATCTGACTGCTCCAGGTGCAACAGGTGACCATCGGCTTCCAGCAGTACCTGCTTGTTGCCTTGTTCGGTGCGGTTGTGGGCCAGATACGTCTTGCCTTCCTGCCCCAGCGTGTTTTGCAACAGGTCCTTGAGTGCCGGCGGGTCAAAGTGCTCGAAGCTGGCATGGCCCTTGGCATCCAGGCTTACATCACTGACCGGCAACGGCGGCAGCTTGATACGCTCGATCTGGCCATCGAGGCCGACAAAACGCCCGGCCTGGCTGCGATCGAGTACCGCATTGGCGGGGAGTGCGGCGCTGGCTTCGCTGCGCGATGTGCTGGCGCCGGCATCGCCAGGCGAGGCCGAGGATTTGCGTTCACTGCCCGGTAGCGAGCGGCCAAAGCCATCGGCGCCACGCAGCTTGGCTCCCGGACCACGGGTTGCCTGCACGGCGGCGCGCACCGCCGCATCTTCCGGGTCGAGCGCTGCCGTGAGCAGGGCTCCGGGGCTGGCCGCCGGACCTTGGCGTGGCGTCGCCTGCACATCCTGAGTCAAGGACGGCAGCGGCCCTGATGACTGGCGCATGAGCTGAGCCAGCGAGGTGGACGCGCGCTGGGTCGCTGGCTGGTTGGCCTGCTGTTGCAGACCTTGCGGGTTATGGCCGACCGTCTGCGGGCCATGGAGCTGGGCAGCCGTCGGGGTGTTCTGGATTGATGGGGGCATGTGGCTCTCCGGTTCAGAGGAAAAACAAGGAATTTTCCTGAGCCTGAGTGGCGCCCCCGGCTGGCTGGTTCCCGCAGGTTGCCAGGCCCTGCTGTCGATCATTCAAGCGGTCATTGAGCGCGACTCAAATTCGCTTGAGAAGGTACTGACGCTTTCGTCGGCTGAGCCCACCGGGTACGGGTCGGGCTCAAGTAGCCGGCATGACTCTGATCCGGTGCGAGCCAGCTTGCTGGCGAAGGGGCCGGTAAGACCACTGAATCTGCTGTTGTGCAACAGCCATAGACAATGTGCAGCGCTTGCCCAAGACCATAAAATCTCCCATCGAGGTATCGGCCAACTTCAGGATTTGTGCCTGACGGGGCCTCAGTAAGGGGGGCCTCTCACCGGACCGCGTTGGCCTGGACTGATCGGCATTACGGTTGCGGATGCTGCGCCATATCAATCAATTCCCCCTTGGCCTGTTCGTCCAGTTCCCGCAACAAGCGGTACACCTGGGCAACGGCCTGCAGGGTCGGGCGCGGGATGAACTGGCCGACTTGCTCGCGGTACAGGGTGCGGGCCAGCCAGACGAAGCGCACCACCGGCACGCCGGCCTTGCGGGCGCGTTCGATCAGTTCGCGGGCGTCGGCGTCGTGGCCCTTGCACAGGATGCGCGGCAACGGGGTTTTTTCGGGGCGGTAGTACAGCGCCACGGCAAAGTGGGTGGGGTTGACCAGCAGCATGTCGGCTTCTTCGACCGGCGCTCTGGCCGGTGCCGCAGTCGCGGGCTGCTGGACCAGCTCGCGGGCCAGCGATTTGCGGTGGAACTTCATGTGCGGGTCGCCTTCGACCTCTTTGTGTTCCTTGCGGATGTCTTCGTGGCTCATGCGCTGGCCCTTGATGAAGAAGTACTTCTGCAAGGCAAAATCCACCACCGCCAGCACCAGCAGCAGGCCGAGACAGATCCGCGACAGGCGGGTGAACAGCTCGACCAGCGCGCGCCAGTAACTGTCCAGATCGGTACGGGCCAGGCCGATCAGGTCACCCAGCGCCGGCGGCAGCACCCAGTACAGCACCAGGCCGATGAAGATCGCCTTGCACAGGCTGTTGAGCAGGTTGAACAGGTTGCGGCCGGAAAACATCTGCTTGAACTGGCCAATCGGGTTGATGCGCTCGAAATCCAGTTTCAGCGCTTCGGGGGCGAACAGCGGGCCGAACTGAATCCAGCCGCCGACCAGCCGCATCACCACCGCAAGACCCAGCACCGGCAGCATGAACAGCAACAGCTCCAGCGCCGCCTTGCTCCACACCTCGGCATTGGCGGCCGCGAAGGGCCGGTCCAGTTGGCTCAGCGGCAGCAGCATCAGGCCCTTCAGGCGCGGCATGCCGCTGTCGACCAAGGCCAGGATCAGCTCTATCAAGGCGGCGAAAATCAGCAATTTGGGTACGTCCTGGCTTTGTCCGACCTGACCTTTCTTGCGCGCGTCCTGGAGTTTTTTCTGGGTGGGCTGTTCGGTTTTTTCGCTCATGGCGGGCGTGTTCCGGGGTCAGGGGGCTTTGAGCAGCACCGGCAGCAGGTGGCGCAAGTCGCTCAGCTCAGCCAGGCGGCCTTCGCCCAGCGACATCAGCATCGGCAGGTAAATCACCAGAAACAGCAGGCCGATCAGGCTCTTGGCCGGCATCGCCAGGGTCGAGACCTGCAGTTGCGGGCTGTAGAGGCTGAGGATCGCCATGCCGAATTCGATCAGCAGCAACAGCCCCACCAAGGGGGCGGCGTACAGCACCATGTAGCGCAAGGTGCTGGCCACCAGCGTAAGGAACACTTCGAAGCCTTCAGCGCCGGTCAGCGGCGCCCACTGGGTGGCCGGCCAGACCAGGTAGCTGTCCCACATGATCTGGGTCAGGCTGGCGTAGCCGCCGCCCATGACCATCAGCAGGATCATCACCTGCTTGAGCATGTGCCCCAGTTCCGAGGTGTTGTCGCCCAGTGCCGGGTTGATCTGCCCGCCGATCAGCGCACCGCGCTGGTTGTCGAACAGGCAGCCGATTGCCTCGAACAGCCAGAACGGCATGGCCAGCAGCACCCCCAGCAGCAGGCCGATCGCGCTTTCCTTGATCATCAGCGCGGTCAGGTCCAGCCAGTCCAGTTGCTGGCCTTGCAGCACATGGCGGATACCGGGCATGGCCATCAGCGATAGCGCCAGCACGATGGCATGGCGCAACATGCCCTTGAGTTCAGTGAAGGCGAAGGCCGGGATCAGGAACAGGCAAGGGTACAAACGGGCCATGCCGATGGTCAGGGCCAGCACCGACTCGCTCAGCTCCTTGAAGGCGGGCTCGAACATCTCAGTGCCTCGTCATGGGGATCATGCTGAACGCCAGTTGCGTCAGTTGAATGAGTTCCACACCGATCCAGCGCCCGGTCAGGGCCAGGGCGACGCCGACCGCGACCAGCTTGATGGCGAACGGCAGGGTCTGGTCCTGCAGTTGCATCACCGCTTGCAGCAGCGAGGTGATGATGCCGACGATCACCGCCACGATCAGCGGCGGGGCAGACAGCACCACCACCAGCAGCATGGCCTGTTTGAACAGTGTCAGGGTATCCATGCGGCCTCGCTGTCACAGGTAACTGTAGAAAAGCCCGTCGAGCAGGCGGGTCCAGCCGTCCACCAGAACGAACAACAGAATTTTCAGCGGCAGCGAAATGGTCATCGGCGCGACCATCTGCATGCCCAGGGCCAGCAGGATGTTCGACACGATCAGGTCGATGACGATAAACGGCACGTAGATCAGAAAACCGATCTGAAACCCGGCCTGTAGCTCCGAGAGCACGAACGCCGGAATGATCAGCAGCAGGTCGTCGCGCTTGACCTGGCTGGCCATCTCGCTGGGCCACAGGCGCTGGGTGTTGTCCAGCAGGTGAGTCTGGATATCGGGGTCGATGTTGCGCTGCATGAATTGGCGCAGCGGCTCGATCACGTGGCGCGCCGAATGCTCCATGGCGCTGAGGCTGTCCAGGCGCTCGGGCAGTTTCTTGATCCTTTGGCCCATCTCGTTGAACACCGGGGCCATGATGAACAGTGTCGCCGCCAGGGCAATGCCGTACAGCGCCATGTTCGGCGGCGCCTGCTGCACGCCGATGGCGTTGCGGGTAATCAGCAGCACCATGGCGATTTTCAGGAATGCCGTGCAGATGATCATCAGCAACGGCACCAGTGACAAGGCGCCGAGAAACAGCGCCATCGTCAACGGATCAAGATTCTGCAGATTCACCGCAGTGCTTCCAGCCGGGTAATTTGCAGACCCAGGCGGCCTTCGACATTAACCAGCTCGCCGTGCCCCAGCACCCGCTCGCCGTAGTACAGCATCGCCTGGCCGGGTGCGCAGCCGCTGAAGGTCAGCACCGAACCCACCGCCAGGCTGCGCATCTGGCCCAGACTCAACGACAGGTGCCCGGCGCGCAGGCTCAGGTTGAGGGCCAGGTCGTCGAACAGCGCCATGTCGTGCTGGGGCGCCGCCTCGTGGTCGTGGAGCATCTCGTCGAGTTGCTCAAAATGCATCGGATGGTCGGCGTCGCCGGCAGAGAAGTGGTCGATCGGGGCGTTCATGGGGTGGCTCTCCATCTGGGTCAGGGTGAAACACAGCGGGTGGTCGGGAGTCTGGGCCAGGCCCAGACGCCAGTTGCCAAGTTGCAGCGTGCCGCGGCCTTCGGGGCTGAACAGCGCTTGCTCGGGGAGCAGCACATCACCGCGGCGCAGGCCGGCCAGCTCGGCGCGGGTCAGGCGTAACTGGCCAAGGGTCAGCGCGGTGACCAGCGGCAGGTTGAAGTCCGCCGCCGGGCTTGCCGGTTGCCACTGGCCGCGCTCAAGCAGGCCCAGCAGGGTCGGCGCCGAGGCCTGCAGCCGGGCGCAGACCTGCAAGCCGTTGCAGCGCACCTGCAGCACCGCGCACAGCTGTCCGGTCTGGCTCGTCACAGGCTGCGGTTGCAGGGCGCCGAACAGCGCTTGCAGTTCGGCGCTGAGGTAGTGGTTGTAGAGTTGCCAGTACCAGTGATGCTCTTGGGCGTCGCTGTCACTGGGCGGCAGCAGGGCCGGACAACTGGACAGCAGCCCGAGCAGGGCTTGCGCCTCGCTCAGGCGCAGGGCGCCGCTGGCGCACTCGAAACCTGCGTAGTCACGGTCCTGAACCGGCCCGTGCAGCAGATGCAGGTCAAGCCTGCCCGGCTGGCTTTCAAGGTTGAACGCCAGGCTCAGGCCGGCGCCGATCCGCTGGCGCACGCAGGCTTCGGCCTGGCTCATGGTCGGCAGGTGCAGAACATGGGCATTCATGTCATTGGCCCGCCTGTTCAAGGGTGAGCCGCACCGGGCGTGACAATCGCTCGCTGAGGCAGGTGCGGCTGTGTTCGGCGGTCTCGCGGCAGTGTCGCCAGGCGGCGGGGTCGTCGAAGCGCAAGGTGATCGCCAGACCTTCACGATCGTCAGCCACCTGGACGCGCACCTGGCCGAGCACCGGCAGTTCCAGCACCGCCTCGACCGGGATCTGCTGCTGCGCAGTCAGTTGGGTTTCGATGGTTTCCAGCAGGCTCTCCCACCAGTACGCCAGGGCAGGTTCGGCACCGGGGGCGCCGCCACCTTGTCGTTCGTGGTCTTGCCAGGGCTCGTTGAACCCTTGCGCTGTTTCGCTGCCCAGCCAGGTCGCGGTGGCGGGCGAGGCGTCGAGCAGGCTTTCGAACAGCTCGCTGTCCAGGCGGGTATCGCTGTGCGCCGGCCCGTTGCGCTCGTGGCGTGACGCTGGCGGTGTAGCGGGGGCGCTGTTGTCAGGCTGCCGGGCACGCGGCTCGGGCGTGCGCGGCGGTTGTGGCTTGTGCAGGGCCGGGCGGCTGTTCATGAGGCCTTCCGGGTCATATCGAGCAGGTAATCAAGCTTCTCCACGTCGCGCTGGCGGCGCCGCAGTTCCTGGTGGCTGTCCTCGGTCCACTGCTGTTGCTGGCGGTGTTCGTCTTGCAGGTTATTCACCCGCCGCTGGTGTTCTTCGATCTGGCGCATGGCCTGGCGCTCGGCGGCCAGCCAGTCGTTCATCTCACTGAGCGGCAGCGGCCGGTTGGCATGCTGCTCGCGCTGCTCCTGGCGCGACTGGCGAAACTCGTGCTGCAGTCGTTGCAGGCCGGCGTGCAGGCTGTCCAGGCGCTGGCGCAGGGCTTCGAGCACCTGCCGGTGCCGACGCCAGGCCTGCTCGGCGAGGGTCAGCCGGTGGCGGCGGATCGGCGCCAGTACGTCGAGGGTCTGGCCAAGGCTTTGCAGTTGCGGATCGCTGGCCGGGTCGTGGCTATCGGATTCAGAGTGGGACATCGGCAATTACCTGCATCAAGTGGTCCAGGGTGTCGTCCAGCGACACCGGGTCACGCAGCGATTGCTGGAGAAACGCCATGACCCGGTCACGGGACTGCACGGCGAAGTCGGTCAGCGGATCGTTGCCCGGCTGGTACTCGCCCAGCTTGATCAGCATCTCCACTTGCTGATAAGCGGCCAGTAGCCTGCGCAACTGTGTGGCACCGTGCAGCTGTTCGGTTCCCGAGACATTGCTCATGGTCCGGCTCAGGCTGGCCAGCACGTCCACCGCCGGGTAGTGCCCGGCCTCGGCCAGCCGGCGCGACAGCACGATGTGGCCGTCGAGCAGCGAGCGCACTTCATCGGCCACCGGGTCGTTCATCGAGTCCTGCTCGATCAGCACCGAATACAGTGCGGTGATCGCCGCGCCACGGGTGCGCCCGGCCCGCTCGACCAGGCGTGGCAACAGGCTGTACACCGAAGGCGGCAAACCGCCGCGCCCGGCCGGCTCGCCGCTGGCCAGGCCGATCTCGCGCTGGGCCCTGGCAAAGCGGGTCAGCGAGTCGATGATCAGCAGGGTCGACTGGCCCTGTTGGCGAAAGCCCTCGGCAATGGTGGTGGCGGTGAACGCTGCACGGGCGCGCTCCATGCTGCTGCGGTCGGAGGTGGAACACACCAGCACCGTGCGGGCGCGCAGTTCATCGTCCAGCTCATGGTCAAGAAACTCGCGCAGCTCCCGGCCCCGTTCGCCGATCAGGCCGAACACGATGGCCTGGCACGGGGTATTGCGCGCCAGCTCCGCGAGCAGGGTGGTCTTGCCGCAGCCGGCCCCGGCGAACACCCCGACCCGCTGGCCTTCGCCCAGGGTCAGCAGGCCGTCGATCGAGCGTAGGCCGGTGCTCAGCGGTGCCTCGATGCGTGGCCGTTCGGTGGCGGCCGGGGCGTCGCGGATCACCGGCAATGCGCCCTGTGCGCCGGCCAGCGCGAAGGCCGACGGGCCGTCACCGTCAAGCGAGCGGCCAAAGCCATCGAGCACCGCGCCGAGCAGGTGCTCGCCGACGATCAGGCTGTGCGGCTGGAACAACGGCCTGACCGGCGCGCCGATGGCGATCCCGTCCAGCGCGCCCAGTGCGGCGAGCAGGGTGTACTGGCGGTCGAAACCGACGATTTCGGCCATCACTTCGCTGCCGTCGGCGCGGCGGATCTGGCACAGGTCGCCGATCCGCGCGCGGGGCATGCTGCTGTGCAGCAGGATGCCGCTGACCCCGGCGATGCGACCGAGAATTTCCACCGGTGGAGGGCTGGCGATGCGTGCCAGCCGGCTGTTGCGCCAGTCGTCCAGACGCGCCTGAAGCGCCGGGTTCACCAGCTCACCTCGACCCGCCGCTCACCTTCGAACACCAGCTTGCTCTCGCTGATGTCCACCAGCCGCACGCCATCGACCTCATCCCCGAGGAACATCCGCCGGCCGGTATTGGTCAGCACGTTGGGCAGGCGGTTGTTGCTGATCTGCACGATGCTGAACGGCAGCTTGTCGGTGGCCGAGGGCAGGGCGGTGAGCACCGGCAGCGGGCTCTTGTACTGACGTTCGAAGTTGAGCAGCAGGCGCGATGCACTCTGCAGCAGGTCGTCTTCGTCGAACCGGCCGTTAAGCAGAATCTTGCCTTGCTCCTGACTGAGGCTGATGCGGTCTTGCAATTCGCGTTCGCGGAGCATGCCGTGCAGCACGCTCTCAACCGCTGCGGCGTCCTTGAGCACGGTTTTGTGCGGCGTCTGGACCGGTGGCGGCAACGGCGGCTGCTGGTTGAACAGCCACAGCACCACACCCAGGAACACCAGCAGTGCGCCGATCAGCAGCAATGGCCCGAGCAGGGGACGCCGTGCGGGCAACGCGCTGGCAGGCAGCGGCCGGGTTTCGGGTTCGGCGGCCAGCAGGCTGTCGGCGAACAGTGCGGCGTCCTGTTCTTCGTCTTCGGTGGGCCAGTCGGTGTTGGCGCTGGTCACCGACAACCAGACCCCGTTGAGCGCAAACGGGGTGCCGGGTTCCAGGCGCTCGATGGCATCGACCTTATGGCCTTCGCTGTCGGTCACCGGGCCGTCATCACGTGCCAGCGACCAGGTGTCGTCGACCAGGCGCAGCAGGCAATGGCGGTCTTTGATACCTGGATCGTAGAGCGCCAGGTCCGAGCCGCTGGACGAGCCGATCGACCATTGGTCGCCGCTCAGCGGCAGCGCGGCGCCGCGGTGCAGGCCGGTCAGGACCCGCAGTTCATAGAGGTTTCGCTGTTGCATCGGGCATGCTCCATCAGGCCATCAGGACCTGTGCTTCTTCCAGATCGAGACGCCCCAGCACCTGCACTTGCACCGTTGACAGCAGTTCGGCGAAAGACAGTACCGGGACATGGTTGAATTCTTCGTTGAGCAGGCTGCGCAGCGGGCTGCGCAGGTCCTGGGCGACCAGCAGCACCGGCCTTGGCCGGGCTTGCACGGTAAAGGCTTGGCGCAGTTGTTCGAGCAGCGCACCGCCCAGCTCCGGGTCCAGGGCAAAGTACGATTCGTTCTGGGTCTGGCGCAGCGCATCGCGCAGCAGTACCTCGGTTTCCGGGGTCATCAGCCAGGTGTGCAGGGTGTTGTTTTCGCTGTGCTGATGGCAGATCTGCGCCTTGAGGGCGATGCGCACATGGTCGGTCAGGGCATTGAGGTCACGCTCATGCTGGCCTTGCTCGATCAGCGTTTCGGCAATCGGTCGTACCGAGCGCAGCGACACCAGTTCGGCCGACAGGCGCTGCAAGATGGCGGCGAAGCGCGCCAGTGGCAGGGTGCGTTGCAGCTCCTGGGCAAGCTCGGGCTGTTCGCTTTCCAGCCAGCCAAGGATCGCCTTGCTTTCCTGCAGGCCGATGAACTGCGGCCCGGTGGCCTGAAAGGCGCGCTGCATGCGCTCGACTATTAACTCTTGGGCGCTGAAGCGGCTGATCTCGCTGTCGCTCAGCAGCGGGTCTTCGGCCGCCAGCCAGATCCACTGTTGCTCGTCGCGCTCGGGCTGGCCCGGTTCGGCGTCGCGGGCCTGGTGCTGGTAATGCTGCTCCACCGCCAGGCGGGGACTGAAGCAGGTGGCACGGATCACCGGTACTTCATACACGCAGAAGCGAAACTCGTCGTCTGCGCAGCGGTCGGTGAACTCGATATCGAACGACGGCAGGGTCAGGCCGTAGTTATGGACCAGCGAGTTGCGCCGCTGGCGGATCGCCTGCAACAGCGCGTCGGTCTCGGCACTGTCCTGGCGGGCCGGGTTGAACTGCAGCAGGTAGGCCCGCGAGGGGTTGAAGCGGCGAATGTCATCGCGGCCATTGAGTTCCGGTGCGCTCTGCCCGGCGGCGTTGAGGTTGTCCTGTTGCGTCTGCCGCTGGCGGGCCCGCCAAAGCTGGTACAGGCCGCTGGACAGGCACACCAGACTGATGCACACAAAGACCCCGGTGGGCATGCCGGGGATGGCGGCAAAGCCGAGCATGCCCAGCGAGGAAATCACCCAGGCTTTGGGCTGGCTGGTCAACTGGTCGGCAATTTCATGGCCGATGTTGATATCGGCGCTCTGGTTGTCGGGCGCGACCCGAGTGATGATCATGCCGGCGGTCAGCGAGATCAGCAGCGCGGGAATCTGTGCGATCAGGCCGTCACCGATGGTCAGGACCGAATACAGGTGCATGGCCGCACCGGCTTCCATGCCGTTTTGCAGCACGCCAATGGAAAAACCGCCAATCAGGTTGATGAACACGATCACCAGGCCGGCAATGGCGTCGCCCTTGACGAACTTCATCGCGCCGTCCATGGCGCCGAACAGCTGGCTTTCCTTGGACAGCTCTTCGCGGCGCTGACGCGCCTCGCGCACGGTGATCAGGTTGGCGCGCAAATCGCTGTCGATCGACATCTGCTTGCCCGGCATGGCATCGAGGGTAAAGCGCGCTGCCACTTCCGCGACCCGTTCTGAACCCTTGGTGATGACCAGGAAGTTGACGATGGTCAGGATCAGGAAAATCACCAGGCCGACTGCCAGGTTGCCGCCGACCACGAAGCTGCCGAACGCCTCGACGATATGCCCGGCGTCCTGTTGCAACAGGATCAGCCGGGTGGTGGCGATCGACAGCGACAACCGGAACATGGTGGTCAGCAGCAGTACCGCCGGAAAGGTCGAGAACGCCAGCGGCCTGGGCAGGTACATGGCCAGCACGATCAACAGTGACGAAACGCAGATGTTCAGGGCGATCAGCACGTCCACCAGCGCGGTGGGCAAGGGCAGGATCATCATGAACACGATGGCCATGACCATCACCGCACCAATGATTTCGCTGCGCCCGGTCAACGCCAGGGCCAGCCGATTGAGTGCCTGGATCAGCCAGCTCATTGCACGACCCTCGCGGTTTCGTCCAGGCCCAGCGCCTTGCGTTCATGACGGGCCAGTTCCTCCATCAGGCCCATCAGCAGGCGCAGGCCGTTCTGGCGGGTCTTGAGGTCTTTCCAGATTGCCAGCGGCAGGGTCTGGAGCAAGGAGTACAGGCTGTTGAAAAACACCGGTTGCAGCTCAGGCTGACGACCCAGGGTGTCTTCGGCCAGCAGGGTCAGGTCACGGGCGAAAAAGCCGTTGGCACAAAAGCGCAGCACCCGCTTGCTCATGCCCAGCGCCGTCATGCTGCTGCCGGGGTTCTTGTGCGCCAGGCGTTCGAGCAGCGCCAGGCAGCTCTTGAGCAGGTTGTTGATCTGCCCGCCGGCACCCAGCCCGCGCAGCATCGAGCGCAACACCGGGCCGGGTATTGATGGGGCCAGGGCGGCGATGTCGTCGGCCAGGGCGCGTTGCAGGGTGCGCAGGCCACGGGTGAACTGTTCCTCGTTGAAGCGCTCCAGCAGCGCTTCGAGCAGCGCGGCCAGCGGCTGCTGGGCGACGATGGCGGCGTAGTAGAGCTGGCGCATGGCGCTGCGTTGTTCCGGATCGCTGCTGAACAGGGCGATGGCACTGGCGGTGTTGAGCCCGGCGCGAATCTTGTCGCCGTGGGTTTGACGCAACTCGTCGAGCAGCCCATGGGCCTGGTCGGCCAGCGACTGGCGGCCCTCGGCGGCGGCCATGCGCACCGCCTGCTGCAGGGCCAGGTCGGCCCGGGTCGGGTCGTTGTCGGCCAGATTCAGGATGCCGCCCAGCGCGGCCTGCTGCTGCATCTGGATCTGCATGCGCCGCGCCAGTTGTTCCAGGGCCGGCTGTTCGGCGTTGTCGAGCAGGCGGTACAGCTGGGTGAGTTTTTCGACCCGTTCGACACGCTGGGCGGTGCTGCTTTCGCGCACCTGACGCTCGTCCAGCGACTTGCTGTGGCGCTCGACGCTTTCGGTGAATTTCAGCGCCACTTCTTCCATGGAGTCGAACAGCGGATTGCGCAGCGTCGGGGTGCGCACTTCTGCGGGCGCGGGCCGCGCAATCAGGTCCAGGTCGGGCCGGGGGTCGCTAAAGGAGTTGATTTTCATGGGCTGCGCTATCGCCAGAAAGGGATGTGCCTTGAGTGGCACAACGCAGCAAAGGGTTCCCCGGTCGGCAGCCAGGAAAGTCGTGCAACAACTGGCACGCGGTTTTGTATCAGCAATGCCACAAATGGCACAAAACGCTGTTTTATCGAGGTTTATTTCCTTAAAAATCAACAAGTTGAAAATTTATAAAAGCTGGTACGTTCGCTGCTCTCCCTCTGGGGCCACTAACGGCAACCGTCTAACGGATGAGGGATACAAGCGTGCAAGCCAACAACGAGATGTGTGAAGCAAAGGTCATCGGGGTCATCGCGGTGGATGTGGCAGGGCTGGCCAGAAGCAGCGCCAAGAAACTGCGCGGGTTCATCAGCAAGCGGGTGTTCAACCAGGCCGATGTCGATGACCTGATGCAGATGACCTACCTGGAAGCCTGGCGCAATCAGCACAAATACCAGGGCCATTCCCGGCCCGAGACATGGCTGTTCGGCATTGCCGCAAACCTGGTCAGGAACCACTTCAAAACCCTCTACAACCAGCCGCAGCCCACGGAACTGACGGATCTGGACCTGGAACACCTGGAGCAGGGCCACGACCCCAGCCAGGTCAGTGACCATCAGCGCATCCTCGGTCGCACCCTGCAAGCCATTGATGAGCTGTCCACCGACATGCGCACGGTGATCCAGCTGGTGGTCGACTCGGACATCAGCTATCAGGACGCCGCCCGCCACCTGGCGGTGCCGATCGGCACGGTGCGCTCACGCCTGGCACGGGCGCGCGGGCAACTCAAACATTCGGTTTATGCGCGGAGGATGCACTGATGAACAGTTTTGTCGACGCAGCGGCCATGCCACGTCTGGCCAAAGGTTTGCGTGAATCACGTGACAGCGACCTGCCGGCGATGATGCAGATCTTCAACGAAACCGCCGCCAGCGGCGCCAACTCGCCGGTGGTGCGGCCCATGACCCTTGAAGAGGTCACGTTCTACATCAACCTCTACAAGCGTGACGGTTTGCCGGTGTATGTCTTTGAGCGGCGCGGCGAAGTGCTGGGCTGGCTGTCGATCAACCGCTTCAGCTGGGGCACCCAGGCCTGCTACCAGACCGGTGAAGCGGCCATCTACGTCCGGCGCGACCACTACGGCAGTGGCATCGGCGTGGCACTGGGGCGCGGTGCGGTGGCCCTCGGTCGCCAGGCGGGGCTTGAAAATCTGGTGGCCTGGATCATGGCGGCCAACGTGCCGAGCCAGCGCATCGTCACTGCCATCGGTGCCACCCTGTGGGCGCGGCTGCCCAACATTGCCCGTTTCGGGGAGCAGCGGGCCGACGTGCTGCTGTTCGGGTTGCCGTTGAGTGTGCCGCTCAGCGCCGCCGCACCTGACTGACCGGAGGCTGCAACACTGAGCCAGACGCATGGAGCAGCGACCTTGAAGGTCTCTGTTCCGGCGTCCTCAGAGATGGCTTCTAACCATATGCTCAAACGGTATTTCCGTCGCTGTGGCTGAATCCTTATCTTCTTGTCATGACTCGTTATGACAAGTGATTTCGCAATGCAAGACAACAAGGTCCTCCTGCCGCTTTCCAGTGTGCCGCTGCACTCACAACTGCGCGAACTGCTGCGCGCCAGAATTCTCGACGGCGAATACGCCCCCGGCAGCCAGATGCCCTCGGAGAGCGAGTTGGGCGCTACGTTCAAGGTCAGCCGGATCACTGTGCGCCAGGCACTGGGTGACCTGCAGAAGGAAGGGCTGATCTTCAAGATCCACGGCAAGGGCACCTTCGTTGCCCGGCCCAAGGCGTTCCAGAATGTCAGCACCTTGCAGGGCCTGGCCGAGTCGATGGCCGGGCGCGGTTACGAAGTGGTCAACCGGCTGCGCAGCTTTCGCTATGTGCCGGCCCCCCGGCCGGTGGCCGAGCGCCTGCAACTGAGCGAAGGCGAACAAGTGGTGCAGATCAAGCGCGTGCGGCTGATCAATCGCGAGCCGGTGTCACTGGAAATCACCTACCTGCCCAAGGTCATCGGTGAGCGCCTCGAAGGCGCCGACCTGGTGACCCGCGACATCTTTCTGATTCTGGAAAACGACTGCGCGCTGCCGCTGGGTCATGCCGACCTTGCGATCGACGCGGTGCTGGCCGATAGCGACCTGACCCAGGCGCTGAACGTTGAGGCCGGCTCGCCGATCATGCGCATTGAGCGCCTGACCCATAGCGCTGCCGGCCAGCCAGTGGACTTCGAATACCTGTATTACCGGGGCGATGCTTTCCAGTATCGCCTGCGCATCGACCGTCAGCGGGAGGACCAGGCATGAGCCGGGCAGTGTTGCAGCAGGAGTACGATATCGTCGTGATCGGCGGCGGCACCGCCGGCCCCATGGCGGCGATCAAAGCCAAGGAACATAACCGCGAGTTGCGCGTGTTGCTGGTCGACAAGGCCAACGTCAAACGCAGCGGGGCGATCAGCATGGGCATGGACGGCCTGAACAACGCGGTGATTCCCGGCCATTCCACCCCGGAGCAATACACCAAGGAAATCACCATCGCCAACGACGGCATCGTCAACCAGGCGGCGGTGCATGCCTATGCCACCCACAGTTACGCGACCATCGAGCAACTGGATCGCTGGGGGGTGAAGTTCGAGAAGGACGAGACCGGCGACTACGCGGTGAAAAAGGTCCATCACATGGGCGCCTATGTGTTGCCGATGCCCGAGGGCCACGACATCAAGAAGGTGCTGTACCGCCAGCTCAAGCGGGCACGGGTCGAAATCACCAACCGGCTGGTGTGCACCCGGCTACTCACCGATGTTGAAGGTACGGTCAGCGGGGTGATGGGGTTCGACTGCCGCACGGCGGACTTTCATGTGATCAAGGCCAAGGCGGTGATCCTCTGCTGCGGCGCAGCCGGCCGGCTGGGCCTGCCGTCCTCGGGCTACCTGATGGGTACCTACGAAAACCCGACCAACGCCGGTGACGGCTATGCCATGGCCTACCATGCCGGTGCCGAACTGGCCAACCTGGAATGCTTCCAGATCAACCCGCTGATCAAGGATTACAACGGCCCGGCCTGCGCCTACGTCACCGGCCCGTTGGGCGGCTACACCGCCAACAACAAGGGTGAACGCTTCATCGAGTGCGACTACTGGAGCGGGCAGATGATGTGGGAGTTTCATCAGGAGCTGGAAAGCGGCAACGGCCCGGTGTTCCTCAAACTCGACCATCTGGCCGAAGAAACCATCCAGAACATCGAAGAGATCCTGCACAGCAACGAACGTCCCAGCCGTGGCCAGTTCCACGCCAACCGCGGCACCGACTATCGCAGCCAGATGGTCGAGATGCACATTTCGGAAATCGGTTTTTGCAGCGGCCACTCGGCTTCCGGGGTATGGGTCAACGAGCGCGCCGAGACCTCGGTCAAGGGCCTGTACTCGGCTGGTGACATGGCGGCGGTGCCGCACAACTACATGCTCGGGGCTTTTACCTATGGCTGGTTCGCCGGGGTCAACGCGGCCGACTATGTCGCCAGCCGCGAACATCCGCCGCTTGATGCCGCTCAGGTCGAGCGCGAGCAAGCGCGGGTCTACGCACCGCTGGATCGTGAGCACGGCCTGCCGCCGGCCCAGGTCGAATACAAGCTGCGGCGCTTCGTCAATGACTACCTGCAACCGCCGAAAGTGACCAAAAAAATGCAGATCGGCCTGCAGCGCTTTGCCTTCATCGAGCAGGACCTGGAGCAGATCAAGGCGCATAACGCCCACGAACTGATGCGCGCCATGGAAGTCAGCGTGATCCGCGACTGCGCAGAAATGGCCGCCCGCGCATCGTTGTACCGCGCCGAAAGCCGCTGGGGCCTGTACCACCACCGGGTCGACCATCCGCAGCGCAACGACGCCGACTGGTTCTGCCACTGCCACCTGAAAAAAGACCGGCACGGCCAGATGGTCAGCTTCAAGAAACCGGTAGAGCCCTACATCATCGCCCTGGACGCCGATGAGTTGCAGGCCTACGACCGCTTGCGGGTTGGTGCCCACGCGGCCTGACAGCCGCGTCGAACAACAGACACAAGATCCCGTGGCATCGCCGCCTCGCGTCCCTGCAAAACGAATGATCAGAGAGCGCCAAAGGCGCCGAGGACACCGTGAAATGGCCTACCAGCCTCAGGAAATCCTGTTTCGCTCCAATGCCCCGGTGACGGTGGACGAAGACAAATGCATCGCCCACAAGGGCTGCACGGTCTGCGTCGACGTGTGCCCGATGGACCTGCTGGCCATCAACCCGGCAACGCAGAAGGCTTATATGGCTTTCGACGAATGCTGGTACTGCATGCCCTGCGAAAAGGACTGCCCGACGGGTGCGGTGAAGGTCGAGATTCCTTACCTGCTGCGCTGAGTCAATCACTCATCGTGAGTGACGCCATCCGGTTTCAGCCGGACGCCTGAGAGACCCACCCCCTCGTTTCCCACCGCGCCTGATCGCGGCGGAGACGAACAACTTTTTAATGATTCGAGGGGAACTACCCATGCTATTGCGTGCAGCTTTTGCCGGCTTCGTGCTGACCTCCCTGAGCCTGTCCGTGCAGGCCGAAACCATCCGGGTCGCCATCGGCACCCAGGACACCACCATCAACTGCGCCGCCGGTGGCCTGCTGATCCGCGAACTGGGTCTGCTGGACAAATACCTGCCGCGCGATGGCAAGTACAAAGACGTCACTTACGACGTGCAGTGGAAGAACTTCACCAGCGGCGCGCCGCTGACCAACGAGATGGTGGCCGGCAAGCTCGATCTGGGCGCCATGGCCGACTTCCCTGGCAGTTTCAATGGCGTGGCCTTCGAAGCGGCCGGCAAGCACAGCAAGTTCATCAGCGTGCTGTCGGGCAGCATCCAGGGCAGCGGCAACGGCATCGTGGTACCGAGTGCCTCGAAGGTGCAGGACATCAGCGAGCTCAAGGGCAAAACCATCTCGGTGCCGTTCGCTTCCACCTCCCATGGCATGCTGTTGCGCGCCGTCGCCGCCCAGGGCTGGGACCCGCTCAAGGACGTCAACATCATTGCCCAGGCCCCGGAAGTCGCAGGCTCCGCCTTGCAGGCCAACAAGATCGAGGCCCACGCCGATTTTGTACCGTTCGCCGAACTGTTCCCAAGCCGCGGTTTCGCCCGCAAGATCTATGACGGTTCGCAGTCCGGTGCGCCGACTTTCCACGGTGCACTGGTCGATGAAGACTACGCCAAGAAGTACCCCGAAGTGGTGGTCGCCTACCTGCGCGCCAGCATCGAGGCCAACCAGTTGCTTTCGGCCGACCCGGAAAAATACAGCGAGCTGGTCGAGAAGGTCACCGGCATCGAGGCCCAGGTCAATTACCTGTTCTACGGCCCGCTGGGCCTGCAGACTCGCGACCTGAGCTGGAAGCCCGAGTACCGTCAGGCAGTCGGCACCGCCATCGACACCCTCAAACTGCTGAAAAAGGCTGACCGGGGCCTGAACCTCGACACCTTCATTGATGACCAGTACCTGCGCGCCGCCTACAAGGCGTCGGGCGTGGATTACAGCGCGCAACTGGCCAACTACGCCCAGCAGCCGCTGCAGGCCAACGATGCGCTGACCGGCAAACCGATCAGCGACCCGCGCAACGTGGCGCAGATCTGGGTCAGGGGCGAAGCCAAAGTGCGCCATTACCAGAGCCCGGAGTCGGCCTTCAGCGCCCTGGCGCAATTGAAAAAAGACGGTAAAGAAATCCGCGCGATTTACGCCCAGGCCAATGACAGCGGCATCAAACTGCTGGCCGACCAGGCCTGGTTCGCCACCGATGCCAAGGGCCAGCTCAAAGCCTTCCTGCTCCAGGGCCAGGCACAGACCTTCGCCAGCGCCCAGGGCGGCAAGGTCCTGGACTTCAACAGTGCCAGCAGCCAGGCCGTGGCCAGCCGCTGACAGCCGCCGTGCGCAGGTTCGCCTGCGCATTGACCCGGAGGAGTCTCGATGTCTGCATCCTTGAAACGCTCGACCCTGCGTGCCGGCTCGGTATTGCTGTGCCTGCTGTTCTGGCAAGTCGCCGCCAGCCAGCAGTGGAACCTGCTGCTGGTGACCTTTGCCAACGTGCCCACGCCGTTGGCAGTGGTCCAGGCCGCAGTTGACCTGATTGATTCGGGCAAGCTGCTGCAGCACCTTGTTGCCAGCCTGGGCCGGGTGTTCTCCGGCTACCTGGCGGCGATCATTGTCGGGATTGCTCTGGGGGTGGCCATCGGCCGTTCGCGCTGGGCCGAAGACCTGCTGCTGCCGCCGCTGGAAGTGCTGCGGCCGATTCCGGCGGTGGCCTGGATTCCGCTGGCGATCCTGATGTTCCCCTCGTCGGAGCTGTCGATGGTGTTCATCACCTTCACCGGCGCGCTGTTTCCGATCCTGCTCAACACCGTACATGGCGTCGAAGCCGTCGACCGCCGGCTGATCGCCTCGGCCAGAAGCCTGGGGGCAGGGCGCCGGGCGATTCTGCTGGAAGTGGTGTTGCCCGGTGCGGCGCCAAGCATCATCACCGGCCTTGCCATCGGCATGGGCACGTCGTGGTTTTGCCTGGTCACCGCCGAGATGATCTCCGGACAGTTCGGCATCGGCTACTACACCTGGGAGTCCTACACCATCCAGAACTACCCGGACATCGTGGTCGGCATGTTGCTGATCGGTCTGCTCGGGATGGGCAGCAGTCTGCTGGTCAAGCGTCTGGGTGGCCTGCTGACCCCTTGGCAACGTTCGCGAGGTAATGCCTGATGAGCCAGACAACTGCCCAGGCCGGGCGCATCAATGTGCGCGGCCTGACCATTACCCTGGGCGAACAGGCCCAGGCGTTCCAGGCCGTGCAGGACCTGGATTGCCAGATCGAACCGGGCGAATTCGTCTGTATTCTCGGCCCTTCGGGCTGCGGCAAGTCGACCTTGCTCGGTGCGTTGGCCGGCCACCTGCACAGTCACACAGGCCAACTGGAAGTCGATGGCCAGACCGTCAGCGGCCCGTCGCCGCAGCGCGGCATGGTGTTCCAGCACCACACCCTGTTGCCCTGGCGCTCGGTGCGCGACAACGTCGCCTTCGGCCTGAAAATGCACGGCCAGAGCAAGGCCGAGCGCAACGCGGCTGCCGAACGGATGCTAGCGCTGGTGGGGCTCCAGGACTTTGCCGGGCGCTGGCCCGACCAGTTATCTGGCGGCATGCAGCAGCGGGTCGAAATCGCCCGGGTGCTGATCAATCATCCGCGCCTGTTGCTGATGGACGAACCCTTCGGTGCGCTGGATGCCCTGACCCGGCTGAAGATGCAGGAACTGCTGCTCGATATCTGGACGCGCATCCGCACCACCGTGGTGTTTGTCACCCACGACATCGATGAGGCGCTGTTCCTTGCCGACCGGATCCTGATCATGAGCCCGCGCCCAGGCCGCTTTATCGAAGACCTGCGCCTGGACTTCGCCCGGCCGCGTCACACCTCGCTGGTCACCAGCGCGCAATTCAGCCGGCTCAAGCGCCATTGTCTGGAACTGCTCAGCCACGAAGAAGGCCAGCCGTTGCCGCGGCTGAATCCGCTGGGGCTGCCGCTGGATAACCCTTTCGAAAACAGCCAACCGCGATTTGCCCTATGACCTATTGCTTCGAAGACCTCGACAACCCCGACATCCTTGCCCTGCGCCCGCGCCTGGAGGATGCCGACGCCCAGGTACGGCGCATCGCCCTGATCGACCTGGCCGACCTGGAAGACCCCGACGGCCTTGGCTGGCTGACCGACCGGCTGGGCCATGACCCGGCTGCCAGCGTGCGCGCCGAAGCCGCACGATTGCTGGAAGCCTGGGAAGAACCTGAGGTGGTCCAGGCGCTGTGCCTGGCCCTGACCGACCCGCAGCCCGAAGTGCATGGCGCCGCAGCGCAAAGCCTGAGCCTGCTCAAAGACGTGGCGATGGGCCGGGTGATTCTGCCATGGACCTCGCATGCCGACGCCCGGGTGCGTTGTGCGGCATTTCGGGCCCTGCGTGAACTGCGTGATCAGCGCGCCGCCGAGGCCGCGCTGCTGGCCCTGGATGACCCCGAGGCGGGCGTGCGCCGCGAGGCCGTGGCGGTGCTGGGCTGGCTGAAACAGACCCAGGCCTTGACTACATTGTCGAGGCTGCTGGCCCACGACCCGGACACCGAAGTGCGCCGCGCCGCTGCCGGTGCGTTGGGCATGGCCAGCGAAGCGGCGGTGATTCCGGCGCTGTGCCAGGCGCTGCACGACGCGGCCTGGCAAGTGCGCGAAGAAGCCGCCACCACACTGGGTAAAGTGGCGGGCGACACGGCCGCTCAGGCGTTGGCCGGTGACGGCTTGCTCGGTGCGCTGCACGATGGTTATTGGCAGGTACGCCTGCGTGCGACCCGCAGCCTGGGCCGTTTGCGTTACGGCGCGGCGTTGTCTGCGCTGATCGAGACCTTGCAGCACAGCATCAGCAACCTGCGCAAAGAGGCAGCACTGGCGCTGGGCGAACTGGGCAACCCTGATGCCATAGGCGCGCTACAGGCTGCCGAGCAGGATGGCGACCCGGAAGTGCGCAAGGCAGTGCGCATTGCCCTGGCGCAGATTGCCGCAGCGGTGCCGTCATGACTGTGCTGCCGCAGGCGATCAATGCCCGCCAGAGCCTAGGGCAGTTGCAGCTGACCTGGCAGGACGGCCGCCAGCAATGCCTGGACTTTGCCGAACTGCGCCGCCAATGCCCCTGCTCGCAATGCCGCGCCTTTCGGCTGCGCGGCGCCCGGCCATTGGTGTCTGCCGATATCCGCCTGTTGCAGGCCAACCCCCAGGGGTACGGTCTGCAACTGGTGTTCAGCGACGGGCACGAGCGCGGGATTTATCCGTGGGCGTATCTGGCCGGCTTGCCGACCGCTCCTGTAGCCCAATAAAAAAGGCGTGACCCTCACGGATCACGCCTTTGTCTTACCGCCCGGCCTTATCAAGCGATAGGCTGGTCGCTCCACTCGCCATTGACCAGGCGGCGCAGGCCCAGCGGGTTGGCGTTCTGCAGCGCAGGCGGCAGCAGGGCGTCAGCGTGGTTCTGGTAGCAGACCGGACGCAGGAAGCGGTCGATCGCCAGCGTACCCACCGAGGTGCCGCGCGAATCGGACGTCGCCGGGTACGGACCACCGTGAACCATGGCATCGCAGACTTCAACACCGGTCGGGTAGCCATTGACCAGAATCCGGCCAACCTTGTCCTCCAGCAACGGCAGCAGCCACTGGTAGCCCGACAGGTCAGCCGGCTCACCGATCAGTGTTGCGGTCAACTGACCACGCAGGGCCAGCAGCGCGTTTTGCAGTTCGGCATCATCGGCCACTTCGATGGCGATGGTGGTTGGACCGAACACTTCTTCCTGCAGCAACTCATCGCCGTTCAGCAGCAGGCTGACGTCAGCCTTGAACAGTTGCGACTGAGCCTGCTTGCCGTCCTGAACCTTGCCCGCCAGGTGCGTGACGCCCGAATGCGCCAGCAGGTGCTCGACGCCCTTGCTGTAGCTGCGCAGACCGCCAGCGTTGAGCAGGGTCTGTGGACCCTGGCCGTCGATCTGACCGGCCAGTTGCTCCAGGAAGGCGGTGAAGGCCGGCGAGCGCAGGCCGATGACCAGGCCCGGGTTGGTGCAGAACTGACCGCCACCCATCGCGACCGAAGCAGCCAGGTCCTTGGCGATGGTTTCGCTGCGGGCGTCCAGCGCCTGCGGCAGGATGATCACCGGGTTGATGCTCGACATTTCGGCGAACACCGGGATCGGCTGCGGGCGCTCGGCGGCCATTTTGCACAGCGCATTACCGCCGCCCAAGGAACCGGTGAAGCCTACCGCCTGAATGGCCGGGTGCTTGACCAGGCCTTCGCCTACGCCGTTACCGAAGATCATGTTGAACACGCCTTTAGGCATGCCGGTACGCTCGGCGGCGCGGATGATCGCCTGGCCAACCAGGTCGGCAGTGGCCATGTGGCCGCTGTGCGCTTTGAACACCACCGGGCAACCGGCAGCCAGTGCCGCAGCGGTGTCACCGCCGGCGGTGGAGAAGGCCAGCGGGAAGTTGCTGGCGCCGAATACTGCCACCGGGCCGACGCCGATGCGGTATTGACGCAGGTCCACGCGTGGCAGCGGCTTGCGGTCTGGCAGCGGCAGGTCGATGCGCGCACCCAGGTAGTCGCCACGGCGCAGGATCTGGGCGAACAGACGCATCTGGCCGCTGGTACGACCGCGCTCACCCTGGATACGGGCTTGCGGCAGAGCAGTTTCCTGGCAAACGATGGCCACGAAGTCGTCGCCCAACTGGTCCAGCTCATCAGCGATGGCGTCGAGGAATTCGGCGCGGCGGGCCGGACTCAGTTGACGGAACTCGGGAAAGGCGGCCTTGGCTGCCTGGGCGGCGGCATCGATTTCGCCATCGGTGGCCTGGACAAAGCTGTAAGGCAGGGCTTCACCGGTGGTCGCGTCCAGGCTCTGGTGCTGGCTCTGACCCAAGGCGCTGCGGGCGCCGCCGATGAAGTTATGGCCGAGAAGGGTGGACATCGGTATCTCCTGTTGTTTTGACCCTGAGGGTTGCCGAATGGCTGATGGAGTGGGGTGGAGCCGGCAGTCTGCACACATGCCTGCACCGGTATCACTGTAGGTCAGCAGTCATCGTACAACTACCGTGTGGGCTACGCAACCATCGGCGGTGGTAACCTGTCGGCGTTTTCTGACCAGGAGTGTTGCCATGGACTATGTGTGGCTGGTGGTGGGCGCGGTTATGTGCGTGGTGGCGCTGTGGCGCGGACGCGGTCACCTGCGGGGGATGCGCAGCCTGCGCCGTGAGCGGGTGATTCGCGATTATGTGTTGCCGGGTGGTTTATTCGATGCCTTGCGCCAGCAGCATCCGCATTTGCAGATCAAGGATTGCCAACTGGTTGCCCAAGGCTTGCGGCAGTTTTTCCTCGCGTATCACAAGAGTGGCTACCGCTACGTGTCGATGCCGTCCCAGGTGGTCGATGACCTGTGGCATGAGTTCATCCTCCACACCCGTGCCTACGAAGAGTTCTGCCACAAGGCCTTTGGCCGTTTCTTTCATCACACCCCGGCAGCGGCGTTGGGGGTAAAGGCTGCTGCGCAGAGTGACGCCGGTCTGCGCCGTACCTGGTGGTATGCCTGCCACGAAGAAAACATCAACCCACGCTCAGCCTTGCGCCTGCCGCTGCTGTTCGCGCTTGACGCCAAACTGGCAATTGCCGGTGGCTTTGTCTATGCCCTGGACTGTAGCGGGATGCGCCGCGCCGGCAACGATACCAACGCTACCGTGGTGCATTGCGGCAGCGATCTTGGCCATGGCTCCTCCGATAGCGGTTCGGGCTGTGGTGGCGGCAGCCATGGTTCTGACAGCTCCGACAGCAGCAGTGGCGACAGCAGCGGTTGTGGCGGTGGAGGCTGCGGCGGAGGCGGGGGTGACTGATCGTTGCAGTAAGGCAGCTCAATCAGGCACGACGGACCTCGGGTAGGCGCGAGCTCGCTCGCGAAAGGGCCAGGCCAGACGCAGTATTTTTAAGGTCTGACAGATAGCTTTCGCGACCAAGGTCGCTCCCACAAGGACCGCATTGCCCCGGCAATTACGTCTACCTGGTGGCAACCGCTCCCACCCATTGACTGAGCGCTTGCAATGCCAGGCTGACATCCGCCTGGGTCACTGACTCGGCCGGGTGGTGGCTGATGCCACCGGCGCAGCGCACGAACAGCATGCCCACCGGCCATTTTTCTGCCATGGCGATGGCATCGTGGCCGGCGCCGCTGGGCAGTGCCAGGCTGCGGCCCTGGACGTTGACCAGCACTTCTTGCAGCGCAGCCTGCAGCTGCGCATCGCAGTCGGTGGCCGGAATCGAGTAATAGGTCTCGGCGCTGAAGGCAATGCCGCGTTGTCTGGCAATCGCCTGGCCCTGGTGCAGAATCCGCTCCAGCAGGCCGTCCAGTGCCGCGTCCTGCGG
This sequence comes from Pseudomonas sp. 21LCFQ02, assembly GCF_024129895.2. NCBI lineage: Bacteria > Pseudomonadati > Pseudomonadota > Gammaproteobacteria > Pseudomonadales > Pseudomonadaceae > Pseudomonas > Pseudomonas sp. 21LCFQ02. The sequence continues at coordinate 5,378,412 of NZ_CM178749.1, read as the reverse complement.
CCCGCGCACATCCAGGGTCAGGCTCACCTCGCCAGGGATGACGTTGACCGCACCGGGGTGACATTGCAGGGTGCCGACCGTGGCCACCAGTTGCGGACCGGTTTGCCGGGTATGCTCCTCGATCCACACCATCCATTGCGCCGCCGCCGCCAGAGCGTCTTTGCGATGCGCCATCGGCACCGTGCCGGCATGCCCGGCGTGGCCGGTAAAGGCGCAGTTCAGACGTCTTGCGCCATTGATTGCGGTCACCACGCCGAGCGCCAGTTGCTCACCTTCCAGGCACGGTCCCTGTTCGATATGCAGCTCAAGATAAGCGGCAATCTCTGACTGGTGGCGCGCCGCCTGGCCGATGGCGCTGGCGTCCAGGCCAGCCTCGGTCATGGCCTGGGCGACGCTGATGCCGTTGGCATCGGGCTTGTCGACCCATTCGGCGGGCCAGCTGCCGGTCAAGGCGCGGCTGCCGAGCAGGGTAATGCCAAAGCGGGTGCCTTCTTCATCGGCAAAGCCGACGATCTCGATGGCGTTCGGCAGGTGTACAGCGTGCTGGTGCAAGTGCTGAACCACCTCAATGGCCGTGATGACCCCAAGCATGCCGTCGTAGCGCCCGGCATCACGTACGGTGTCCAGATGCGAGCCGAGCAGCACCGCTTTGGCGTCAGGCGTCTGGCCTTCATAGCGGCCGCAGATATTGCCGACGCTGTCCTGCCAGACGCGCATGCCGGCCTCGCGCATCCACTGGCCGACCAGCGCGTTGGCTTGCAAGTGCTCGGTCGACAGGTACACCCGGGTCAGCGACGGCGCCGACTCGCTGATCAGTGCCAATTGGTCGCAGCGCGCCATGACCCGCGCAGCGGCATCGTTGTTCATCTGCAACGGGCTCATGCTGGCTGGCCGCTGTAGTGATCCCAGGCGGCTTGCATGGCCGCGCCTTGGGTGGTGCGCACGCCCAGATGATTGAGCACCGCTTCCAGGGCGCTCAAGGTCTGCATGACGCAGTCTTTGCGGGCGTTGTAGCCCATGGTGCCGATGCGCCAGATCTTGCCGGCCAGCGGCCCGAACGAGGTGCCGATCTCGATGCCGAAGTCTTCCAGCAGCAGCTTGCGCACTTGCTCGCCATGCACGGCCTCGGGAATCACCACGCCGAGCACGTTGTTCATCTTGTGCTCAAGGTTGCCGAAGGTCGCAAGGCCCATGCCCTCAATGCCCTTGAGCAAGGCATCGCCGTGCAGTTTGTGGCGGGCGATACCGGCCTCCAGGCCCTCTTCGACGATCAACCGGGCGCATTCACGGGCGGCGAACAGTGCCGAGGTGGCCTCGGTGTGGTGGTTGAGGCGCTCTGGCCCCCAATAATCGAGGATCATGCCCAGATCGAAATAATTGGAGTAGATCATCTCGTCGTCGCCGTCCTGATGCGCCGCCGTGCGGATGCCAGCCTCGACACATTTGCGCCGGCGAATGACCGCTTCCATGCGTTCGCTCAAGGTGATTGGCGCGGTGCCCGACGGCCCGCCCAGGCATTTCTGCAAGCCGGCGGAGACTGCATCCAGGCCCCACAGGTCGCTTTGCAGCACATTGCCGCCCAGTGAGGCGGTGGCATCGGTGTAGAACAGCACATCGTGGCGGCGGCAGATTTCGCCCAGTTGTTCCAGCGGCTGGAGCATGGTGGTCGAGGTGTCGCCCTGTACCGTCAACAACAGCCGTGGCTTGACCCGCTTGATCGCGTCTTCGATCTGCTGCGGCTCGAACACTTCACCCCATGGTGCCTCGATGGTATGCACCTCGGCCCGGCAGCGGCGGGCGATCTCGACCAGCAGGTGGCCGAAGCGGCCAAACACCGGCACCAGCACCTTGTCGCCGGGACGGATCGCCGACACCAGAATCGCTTCGATGCCAGCCCGCGAGGTGCCGTCGACCAGCAGCGTCCAGTGGTTCGCGGTGGCGAACACGCTGCGGTACAGCGCCATCACCTCGTTCATGTAGCCGGTCATGGCCGGGTCGTACTGGCCGACCAACTGGCTGGACATGGCGCGCAGCACGCGCGGGTCGGCGTTGATCGGGCCGGGGCCCATGAGCAGGCGTTGTGGCGGGTTGACCGGTGAATAGAGGGCAGTATTCATGGGGACGATCTTCTACACATTTATAAGAGGGGTTCAGTTCAGACCACGTACCGAGGAAATAAACTGTTTGAATTCAGCGGTCTGCGGGTTGGCAAACAGCTCGCGGCTGTCGCCCTGTTCCCAGACTTTGCCCTGGTGCATGAACACCACCCGGTCGCCGACCTCGCGGGCGAAGTTCATTTCGTGGGTGACCAGGATCAGGGTCATGCCTTCTTTGGCCAGTTGTTCAAGCACTTTCAATACCTCACCGACCAGTTCCGGATCGAGGGCCGAGGTGATCTCGTCGCACAGCAGTACCTTGGGCGACATGGCCAGGGCGCGGGCAATCGCCACCCGCTGTTGCTGACCACCGGAGAGGCTTGAGGGGTAGTAGTCCAGACGCTCACCCAGACCGACCTTTTCCAGCATCTGCGCGGCCAGTTCGCGGCACTCGGCGTCGCTTTTTTTCAGCACCCGGCGCGGCGCGAGCATCACGTTCTCCAGCGCCGTCATGTGCGGGAACAGGTTGAAGCTCTGAAACACCATGCCCACCGAACGGGCAATTTCCCGCGCCTGGGAGTCACGGTCGGTGACGGTCATGCCGGCCAGTTTGATGCTGCCTTGCTGATAACCCTCCAGGCCGTTGATGCAGCGCAGCAGGGTGCTTTTGCCCGAGCCGCTGCGGCCGATGATCGACACCACTTCGCCGATCTCGATGTCCAGGTCCACGCCCTTGAGCACGTGGTTATCGCCGTAGTACTTCTGTACCTGATCAATGGTGATGAGCGGCATTGAATTTCTTCTCCAGGAACTGGCTGTAGCGCGACAGCGGGTAGCACATCAGGAAATAACCGAGCGCCACCAGGCCGAACACCTTGAACGGTTGGTAGGTGACGTTGTTGAGGATGGTGCCGGCTTTGGTCAGCTCGATAAAACCGATGATCGAGGCCAGCGCCGTGCCCTTGACCACCTGCACGGCGAAGCCGACGGTGGGCGCGATGCCGATGCGCAGCGCCTGGGGCAGCACCACCCGGTACAGGGTCTGGCCGAAGTCCAGGCCCAGGCAGCGGCAGGCTTCCCACTGGCCGCGGGGCAGGGCACGAATGCTGCCGTGCCAGATGTCGACCAGAAAGGCACTGGTGTAGAAAGTCAGGGCCAGCGAGGCGGCGGTCCAGGGTGAAACATCGATGCCCAGCAACGCGACACCGAAAAATGCCAGAAACAACTGCATCAGCAGCGGCGTGCCCTGAAACAGCTCGGTATAGCCGCGAATCAGCCAATGCAGCCAGCGCTGCCCGGACAGGCGCATCATCACCAGCACACTGGCTACCAGGGTGCCACCGATGAACGCGGTGAGCGACAGCAGGACCGTCCAGCGCGCTGCCAACAGCAGGTTGCGCAGGATGTCCCAGTCGGTAAAGGTGCCCATCATGGCTGGTCTCCAAAGCATTTGCGGCCGATCGCCAGCAACAGTTGGCGCATGGCGATCGACAGCGCCAGGTACATCAGCGCGGTCACCAGATACACCTCAAAACTCAGGAAGGTCCGTGACTGAATCAGGCTGGCGGCGAAGGTCAGCTCTTCATGGGACACCTGTGAAACCACCGAGGAGCCGAGCATGACGATGATGCACTGGCTGACCAGCGCCGGATAAATGCGCTTGAGCGACGGTGGCAGCACCACCCGCAAGAACGTCTGCGAACGGCTCAGGCCCAGCACCCGGCCGGCTTCCCACTGGCCACGCGGGGTGACCTGGATGCCGGCGCGGATGATCTCGGTGCTGTAGGCGCCCAGGTTGATCAGCATCGCCAGCAGCGCGGCTTCGCCGGCAGTCAGCTTCAGGCCCAGCGCCGGCAGGCCGAAGACAATGAAGAACAACTGCACCACAAACGGCGTGTTGCGGATCAGTTCGACGTAGCAGCCCCACAGGCGGCTGGCCAGCCCCGACCGGCCACTGCGCAGCGCCGCACCGAGAATCCCCAGGCTGACCCCGCCCACGGTGGCCAGCACCGTGAGCTGGATGGTCACCCACAAGCCGGCCAGCAGTTCCGGCCAGTAGGGCAGCAGGGCAGAGAAATTAAGCTGTGCAATCATCACCAGGCCCTTACGCGCCCAGATTGGCAGGCAGTGGTGCCTTGAGCCACTCCTCGGACAGCTTGTTCAGCGTGCCGTCGGCGTGGGCCTGTTCGATCAGGGCGTTGACCTTGTCCTTGAGCGCGGTTTCGTTCTTGCGCAGGCCGATGAAGCACGGCGAATCCTTGAGCATGAACTTGGCCACCGGGGCTTTGTCGGCGTTCTGCCGGGTAATTGCCGCGACCACCAGGTTGCCGGTGGCCACGTACTGCACCTGGCCAGACAGGTAAGCCGACAGCGTGGTGTTGTTGTCTTCATAACGCTTGACCTGCGCGCCGGCCGGTGCCACTTCGGTCAGCACCATGTCCTCCACCGCACCACGGGTCACCCCGATCGACTGCCCGGACAACTCGGCCGCACCCTGCAGCGTGCTGTCCTTGGCACCGAATACACCGAGGAAAAACGGCGCATAGGCCTTGCTGAAATCAATCACCTGTTCACGCTCGGCATTCTTGCCCAGGCTGGAGATCACCAGGTCGACCTTGTCGGTTTGCAGGTAAGGAACGCGGTTGGCGCTGGTGACCGGGACGAGCTGCAACTTTAGTTTCATCTGCTTGGCCACGTACTTGGCCATGTCGATGTCATAACCCTGCGGCTGCAAATCGGTGCCGACCGAACCGAATGGCGGAAAATCCTGCGGTACGGCGATGCGAATCACGCCGCGCTTCTCGATGTCCTGCAACTGATCCGCCAGCACACCCGCCGCCTGAGACAGCAGCGCCGCACCCGCCAGAATCGCGATCAACGTCTTTTTCATACTCGGCACCCCATCCGCTTCGGTTGTGAAACAAAAGATTCGTTATTTTTGTTTTTGCAACGTGTGTGCCAGTTTGTTTCATGACCGAAACTTTTTCCCTGTCGCTGGACATGTAAGGCATTAGCTTGAGTTTCGGGGGTGACGATAGGCGGGCAGCCGAGTCGATGGTATAAAAAAAGGCGCTAAAAAAGCGCCTTGCAGATCTTTTTTGCCCTTTTAAGGTGCGTCAGCGTTGTTCCAGCTCATCCAGCTCGCCGTACAGCGCGGCGATCTGGTGAATGCGCTGGCGGCCTTCGCTCAGCTGTTCGTGCAGCACGGCATTGACCAGCAGGTTGATCAGGCTGTTGGCCCCGGCGTAGCTATCGAACGCTGAAACGCTGTCCAGTGGCGCGCACAGATGCCAGCGCCCCAGTTCAATCACTGCTTGAGCCTGGGGCTCGCAAATCACCAGGGTCGGCACCTGCTGCGCCTGCAATGCCAGCAACAGCGGACGAATGATCCGTGGCCGCCGACGGAAAGCCAGCACCACCACCAGATCGTCGGCCGCAACATCGACCAGTTCCTCGGCCAGGGTCTGGCCAGTCTGCGGCAGGATCTGCACCCCGGGACGAATCTGCAGCAGTTGCTGGCGCAGGTGCAGGGCGGCCGGATAAGCATTGCGCAGACCGACGATCAATACCCGTCGGCAACTGCCCAGCGCGTGCACCACCTCGGTGAAGGTTGGCCCGTCAATCGCATTGACCCACTGGGTCAGGTTGGCCATTTCCTGCTTGTAGTGCCGCGCCAGCAAGGTATTGCCCTGCACCACGTCGCGGTTGTCGGTCACCGGCATGCCGGTCTGCCGCAAGGTGCGCTGTTCGTCGCGCATGTCCTTGTACTTGTCGTAGCCCAGGCGCTTGAACAGACGGCTGACGGTGGCCTTCGACACCCCTGTCAGCCGCGCCAGCTCGGCGCTGTTGTAGCTGACCAGGTCGTCGTAATGGTCGAGCATGAAATCAGCGAGACGTTGCTCTTGAGGGGTGAGGTGCGAGTACTGGCTGCGCAGGCGTTCGTCTAACTGATTCACGGGAATCCCTTGTAACTTTCGTTTCATTGAGCCAATGATATAGCAATCACGCAGGCACCGGAATGTTCCGGCCTCGATGTTCAGAGGAGTTCACCATGACACAGGTCCCGCCCGACTGGGCAGCCTACATTGCGCAGATGGAACAGGTCCTGGGCCTGGAACTGGACGACGCCCGACGTCAGGAACTGCTGTTGCAGTTCAGCCGCATCGCAGCCATGGCCGCGCCACTGATGGATTACCCGCTGGATGACCGGCTGGAAGTGGCGGGAGTCTACAAGGCATGAATCTCGACACGCTGAGCATCAGCCAATTGAAGTCGGCACTGGCCGCCGGAGAGTTCAGCGCCGCTGAAATCGCCGAGCACAGCCTGGGCGCAATCGAACAGCGCAATCGGGCAATCAACGCCTGGACCCGGATCACTCACCAGCGCATGCGCGAAGAGGCCCAGGCCCTCGATCGGCGTCGCCAGCAGGGTGAGGCCTTGCCCGCGTTGGCGGCTGTGCCCTATGCGGTGAAGAACCTGTTCGATGTGGCGGGTTTCCCGACCCTGGCCGGCGCACAGATTTTCAAGGACCGCGCGCCTGCGGCCCAGGATGCCTGGGCGGTGCGGCAACTGGCCGGCAGTGGCGCGCTGTTGTCGGGCATGCTCAACATGGACGCCTATGCCTATGGCTTTACGACCGAAAACAGCCATTTTGGTGCCACCTGCAACCCCCATGACCTGAGCCGTATTGCTGGCGGCTCATCGGGCGGCTCGGCGGCAGCGGTTGCGGCCGGGCTGGTGCATTTTTCGTTGGGTAGCGATACCAATGGCTCGATCCGTGTACCGGCTTCGCTGTGCGGCGTGTTTGGCATGAAGCCGACCTTTGGCCGGCTGTCACGCAGCGGTACTCACCCGTTTGTCGGCAGCCTCGATCACATTGGCCCGCTGGCGCGGCGGGTCAGCGACCTGACCGAAGTCTATGACGCCTTGCTGGGTCATGACCCGGCGGACGGCTTTCAGGCGGCGCAGGATCTGCAACCGGTCATGCCCCGATTGGAGCAGGACAGCGACGGTTTGCGTTGCGCCGTACTGGGCGGTTATTTCCAGCAATGGTGCGATGATTCGGCACGTGATGCCGTGGCGCGCGTCGCCAAGGGGTTGAACGCGCAACAGCAAATCACGCTGGCTGAAGCCGAACTGGCGCGCACCGCTGCCTTCATCATCAGCGCCTCAGAGGGCGGCAACAGTTACCTGCCAACCCTGCGCCGTGCGCCTGACGCCTTCGAGCCGCTGTCTCGTGAACGGCTGCTGGCCGGGGCGATGATTCCGGCTGCCTGGTATGTGCAGGCGCAGCGCTTTCGTCGGCATTTCCAGCAGCAGGTGTTGCCGCTGTTCGCCGGCGTCGATGTGCTGATTGCACCGGCCACGCCGACCAGCGCCACGACCATTGGCCAGCAGACCATGCGTATCAATGGCACTGATCTGCCGATTCGCGCCAGCATGGGCATGCTCGCCCAGCCGATCTCTTTCCTTGGCCTGCCGGTGGTCAGCGTGCCGCTGCGCGCCGCCAATGGGTTGCCGATCGGCGTTCAGCTGATCGCCGCGCCGTTCAACGAACAGGCCTGCCTGCGTGCTGCGCGTCGGCTGGAGCAGTTGGGCATCACTGAGGCCGCTGTGCCGGGAGCCGTGCAATGAACCCGCAATCGATTGATCGCCCTGAGGTGCTGGCCGAGGTACGCGCTGCGTTTGAGCGCTACGAGCAGGCGCTGGTCAGCAATGACACTCAGGTGCTCGATGAGCTGTTCTGGCATGACCCGCGCACCGTACGGCTTGGCGCCGGGGAGAACCTGTATGGCATCGAAGCGATCCGCGCCTTTCGTGCGGCGCGCCCGTCGGCCGGGCTGCAACGCACCCTGCGCAATACGGTGATCAGCTGCTATGGCGAGGATTTTGCTGTGTGCAGTACCGAGTTCACCCGCGACGGCAGCGAGCGCATCGGTCGCCAGCAGCAGAGCTGGGTACGCCTGGACGGGCAGTGGCGGATCGTCGCCGCGCACGTCAGCCTGATGTCGTAAACCTGCTTGGTCGTACGTTTCTTTGGTCGCAAGCTTCTTTGGTAGAAATCATGCTCAACACCACACTGGCCGCCCGGGGCATTGCCGTGGCACCTCATAGCCTGGCCGCGCAATCGGCGCTGGCCATTCTGCGTAACGGCGGCAACGCCATCGAAGCGATGGTGGCCGCTGCCGCCACCATCGCGGTGGTGTACCCGCACATGAACGGCCTTGGCGGCGATGGCTTCTGGCTCATCGTGCCGAAACACGGCGAACCGCTGGCCATCGATGCCAGCGGCCCGGCCGGCAGCCTGGCGACCCTGGAGCGCTACCGTGGCCAAGCGAGTATCCCGCTGCGTGGCGCCGCTGCCGCATTGACCGTCGCCGGGACGGTCGGCGGCTGGCAGGAGGCGTTGGCGGTCAGTGCCGGGCTGGGCGGCAGCACGCCGCTGCCGGCGCTGCTGGCCGATGCCATCCATTACGCCAGTGCCGGTATCCCGGTGACCCGTTCGCAGCATGCCGCCACCGCCGCCAAGCTTGCGCAACTGCAGGATATTCCGGGGTTCGCCGACACCTACCTGTGCCACAGCGAAGGCCGCTACCGGGTCCCGGAGGCGGGCAGTCTGTTTCGCCAGCCACGCCTGGCGCAAACCCTGCAACGCTTGAGTGATTGCGGCCTGGATGATTTTTATCGTGGCAGCCTGGGCGACAGCATCGCCGCCGACCTGCAACAGCTCGGTGCGCCGGTCACCCGTGCTGATCTGGCGGCCTATCGGGCCAAACGGGTCAAGCCGCTGGCCCTGGAGCATGGCAGCGGCACGGTGTACAACCTGCCGCCACCGACCCAGGGCGTGGTGTCGCAGCTGATTCTGGGGATTGCTGAACAGGCCGGCCTGGCAGACACCGCCGTCGACTCGGCGGCTTACGTGCACACGTTGGTCGAGGCCACCAAACTGGCCTTCAAGGTGCGCGATGCCTATATCACTGACCCGGCGCACATGAAGGTCGATCCCCAGGCATTTCTGGCCCCCGACTTTCTTCGTGAGCAAGCCGCGCTGATTGACCCCGAGCAAGCGCAGCGTTGGGGCGAATACAAGGGGCCGGGTGATACGGTGTGGATGGGCGTGATCGACAGCGATGGTCTGGCGGTGTCGTTTATCCAGAGCATCTACCACGAGTTCGGCAGCGGCGTGGTGCTCAGCGACAGCGGGCTGGTCTGGCAGAACCGCGGCGCTTCGTTCAGTCTTGACCCTGAGCATTTGCTGGCGCTGCAACCGGGCAAGCAGCCGTTCCACACCCTCAACCCGGCCGCCGCCCGGCTGCATGATGGTCGCAGCATGGTGTACGGCACCATGGGCGGTGACGGCCAGCCGCAGACCCAGGCGGCCGTCTTCACTCGTTATGCCGTGTTCAATCAGCCGTTGCAGCAGGCCGTCAGCGCCCCGCGCTGGCTGCTGGGGCGCACCTGGGGCGACAGCAGCGTGTCGCTCAAGCTGGAATCACGCTTCGACCCGCAACGGGTTGAGCAACTGGCCGCTCTGGGCCATGACGTCGAAGTGCTGGAGGCGTTCAGTGAGACCATGGGCCACGCCGGGGCTGCGGTGCAGTTGCCCAACGGCACGTTCGAAGGGGCCTATGACCCGCGCGGTAACGGCGCAGCCGCCGGGTTCTGAACCGGCGGCTAATCATCAGGCCGTCTGGCCAGACGCCCGGCGTGCGGCGTGGGCGTCCTTGAGAAACACCAGCAAGGCCAGCAGCGGCAAGGCGGTGCCGACCAGGATGATCGCGTGCCAGCCACCCCGATCGAACAACAGGCTGGCCACCGCCGAGCCGACTGCGCCGCCGATGAAGATGCTGGTCATGTACAGCGCATTCAGGCGCCCACGGCTGGCGGCATCCAGTGCGTACACGGCGCGCTGGCCAAGCACCATGTTCACCTGGACGCAGAAGTCCAGTACCACCCCGGTCAGCGCCAGGCCAATGACCCCGGCACCGGCATCGCTCAGCCCCGGCAGGAAACAGATTGCCGCCAGCAGCAAGGCAAACAGGCTTGCCGGGCGGGTGTATCCGGCATCGGCCAGGCGTCCGCTGATCGGCGCCGCAATGGCACCGATCGCCCCGGCCAGGGCAAACAGGGCGATCTGGCTTTGCGACAGCCCATGATTGCGCGCCAGTTCCAGCGGTACGGCGGTCCAGAACAGGCTGAAGGTGGCAAACATGCAGGCTTGATAAAACGCCCGCTGGCGCAGTACCGGTTGTTCACGCAACAGGCTCCACAACGAGCCCAGCAGTTGTCCGTAAGAGGCGCGATGTGCCGGGACCCGCTTGGGCATGGTGGTCGCCAGCACCACACAGATCAGCAGCATGATCAGCGCCGCCATGGCAAACACCGCGCGCCAGCCGAAGTGGTCAGCGATCAGGCTCGACAACGGCCGGGCCAGCAGAATACCCAGCAGCAAGCCGCCCATGATCCCGCCGACCACCCGGCCACGGGATTCTTCCGGGGCCAGGTGCGCCGCCAGCGGAATCAGGATTTGCACCGACACTGAGCTGAAACCGATCAACAGCGACAGCAGCAGGAACAGGTTGGGCTGCTCCACCACGGCCGCGCCGATCAGGCTCAGCACCGCCAGTACGGCGGTGGCGATCATGAGTCGGCGGTTTTCCAGCAGGTCACCCAGTGGCACCAGAAACAACAGGCCCAGGGCATAGCCGATCTGGGTCAGCGATACGATCAGGCTGGCCAGGGTTTCTGAAAGCCCGAGGTCCGGGGCAATCAGGCCGATGATCGGCTGGGCATAGTAGATATTGGCGACGATGGCGCCACAGCAGAAAGCGAACAGCAGCACCAGAGCGCGGGTCATGGCAACAGGCGTGGCGGGAAGGCTCATAAAGGCTCGCAGGCAGGCTTGAGGAAGATAGCCAGCAGGTTAAAGGCATTCACCGACAGCCAGAACCCACACTGAATTGATACTGAATATTTCTGTCACTGATGATGCGCCGCTCAGGCCGCTAAAGTGTCGGCGGCACAATCGAGCGTCAGCCGTGCGCCGCCATAGCGGCTGCTGTCGATGCGCAAAGTAAAGCCATGCAGCTCGACAATCGCGGCCACCAGCGACAGTCCCAGGCCGAAGCCTTGCGGGTTGTCGTGTTCGCTGCGATGAAAGCGCTGGAACACCGCCTGACGCTCGGCTTCGGGAATGCCGGGGCCGGAGTCTTGCACCTCAATACGCAACTGGCCTTGCCAGGCGCTGGCCTGCAGCAGCACCGTACCGCCGGCGGGGGTGAACTTGATCGCGTTGTCGAGCAGGTTGGCCAGCGCCTCGAACAGCAGCGCACGGTCGCCAGTGATGCTCGGCACCGGGCTGTCGACGTCCAGCAGCAAGGTGATGTCGCCTTCCTCGGCCAGCGGCAGATAAAAGTCGTGCAACTCCTGCAGCAAGGCGTGCGGGTCGAGTTCCAGAAAGCCCGAGCGGCGGCGCTGGTCCTGCAGTTCGGAAATGCGCAACAGCCCGCGAAACCGCGCCATCAGGCCATCGGCTTCGGCGATGACCTGGGCGATTTCCGGGCTGTGCGGCGAGTCCGGGGCTTGCTGCTGGATGCGGTACAGGCGGGCGCGCAGGCGGGTCAACGGGGTGCGCAGGTCATGGGCAATGTTGTCGCATACGCCCTTGACCTCGTTCATCAGCCGCTCGATCTGGCCGAGCATGTCATTGACGATCAACGCCAGCATGTCCAGCTCGTCACGGCGCACCGAAACCGGCAGGCGCTTGCTCATGTCGCCACTGACAATCGCCTCGGCACTGGCACGCAAGGCATGGATACGGCGTAACGGGCGACGCCGCAACAAGTACCAGCCGGCCACGCCGGGAATGATGGTTAGCGACATGCCCCATAGCAGCGCATGCAGAATCAGGTTGGAGACGGCGAACAGCGAGCCATTGTCGCGCACGATGATCAGCCAGTTGCCAGCGCGGGTGCGAGTCGCTACCGCGGCGCAACTGCTGCGCGGCAGGTTCGGGTCGGTGGAGACGATGCAACTGCCCAGTTCATGAATCTGGCCGTCCAGCGGCAGGTTGCCGGGGATCTGCCGGATCGGCCCGAACAGCGGGCGCAGACGGGCGTCGAACAGGCCGAAGGCATCCACGGCGGGTTTGTCGAAGGCCATACTGGCCACCAGCGCTTCGACCAGGTCCTGGCCTTCGAAGCGGGCGAACAGCTGCTGGCGCTGCATCAGTGAGTGGCGGGCCATCTGGTCCAGATAACCTTTGACCTCCCAATACAGGACCCCCAGCAAGATGCTGCCCCAGGCCACGAACAGGGTGCTGTAGAGCGCCAGCAGACGGCTGCTGGAGGAGCGCCAGCCCTTAGGCAGGTTCGCTAATGACATACCCCGTGCCCCTTACGGTACGGATCAGCGGCGCACTGCCCGGTGGGTCGATTTTCTTGCGCAGGCGGCCAATATGGACGTCGATCAGGTTGGTGCCAGGGTCGAAGTGATAGCCCCAGACCTCCTGGAAGATCATCATCCGGGTGATGACCTGGCCATGGTTGCGCATCAGAAATTCCAGCAGCTTGTACTCGGTGGGCAGCAGGGTCAGGGTCCGCTCGCCACGGCGCGCCTCGCGGGTCATCAGGTCCAGTTCCAGGTCACCGACCAGCAACTGGCTTTTCTGCTCGCTGGCCGGGCTGTTACGGCGCAGCAGCACCTCGACCCGGGCGGCCATCTCGTCGGAGGCAAAGGGCTTGGACAGATAGTCGTCGCCCCCGGCGCGCAGGCCACGAACCCGCTCATCGACGTCTGACAGCGCGCTGATCATCAGGATCGGCGTGCTGATGCCCTGGGCGCGCAGGCGGGTGACGATGGTCAGCCCGTCGACCTGCGGCAACATGCGGTCCAGGGTAATCAGGTCGTAATCGCCACTGACGGCCTTGTCCAGACCGTCACGCCCGTTGTCTACCCAGTCCACATCCAGCCCGTGACTGCTGAGTTCCGCGACGATCTCCCTTGCGGTGACGGCGTCATCTTCGATTGCCAGGATTCGGGTCATCTTGCCTGCCTGCGGTGTGGGACAAAATCGTATCTTGCCTGTTGGAACCTGAAAATTTCCTGAAAGAAAGATCATGTCGAACCATCACGTTCTGGCACCATGAAGGCTCCAAACTGCCAAGGACAATCAATGGCTGCCAATAACACGTCGCGCACGCAAAAACATCTTGCCGTGCTCATCGATGCCGACAATGCGCCCGCAGCGATTGTTGAAGGTCTTTTCGAAGAAATCGCAAGGTACGGTGTCGCCAGCGTCAAACGCATCTACGGTGACTGGACCGGCCCGCAACTGGGGAGCTGGAAGAACGTTCTGCTCGACCACTCGATCGTGCCTATCCAGCAATTTGCCTACACCAAGGGCAAGAATGCCACTGACAGCTCGTTGATCATTGACGCCATGGACCTGCTCTACACCCGGCGCTTCGAGGGCTTTTGCCTGGTTTCCAGCGACAGCGATTTCACCCGGCTGGCGTCGCGTATTCGTGAAGAGGGATTGCTGGTCTACGGTTTTGGCGAACAGAAGACACCGCGGCCCTTCGTCGCCGCCTGTGACAAGTTCATTTATATCGAACTGCTCAGAAGTGACCCGCCGGGCGCAACCGGCGTGGAGGATCGTCCGGCCAGCGAAACAGCAAAAGTGGCAGATGACGGCAAAGCCGCCCGCCAGCCCAAAGTGCCTCTGGCGTTCATCGCCAAGATCATGGACGACATCGCCGATGAAGATGGCTGGGCGCACTTGAGTGCACTGGGCACCAATATCAGCAAACTCAGGCCGGAGTTCGACTCGCGTACCCATGGCTACAAAAAGCTCAGCGACCTGATCAAAGGGCATCCCAAGACCTTCGAGTTACAGACCCGTAACAGTCCGGGAGGCACGGCGGTGTTGTATGCCAGGCACAGACAGTGAGCCTTGGCGTCATGCAGCTCGTTTTGAGCTGAACCCTCTTATGGCAATGATGACAAGCAGCGCTCCGGCAGCTGTTATCCAGGAGAGGCTATGTCCAAAGACTGCATAGTCCAGCATCAGCGTGATGACGGGGACCAGATAGAAAAGGATGCCAACCGTGCTTGCCGAGTGTTTGCTTAGCATATGGAACAAGAGCAGCACTGCGCCGCTGGATACCACGAAGATCATCCAGCCGGCAGACAGGATGAAAGCGGGTGTAAGGTTCAGGTGAAGAGGGGTGGCGGGAAGGAGGATGAGAAACACCAGGGCGGCGCTCACACTTTGATAAAAAGCGGACACCAGCGGGTCGACAGGCAGTTTTTGTTGCATCACTGAACCGGTGCTTATCGCCAGTAGCGAGAGGGTTCCGAATATCAGGCCGAGTGGCGTCATCGCTCCGGTTTCACGTGCTCCGAGTATGGCGATGGTGAGGCCTGATAAGCCAAGCAGTAAATACAGATAGCCTGAAACGCCGATCTTTTCACGGGCAAACAGGGGTGTCAGGATCGGCTGGATGCCCAGCAGAATCGAAAGCGCTCCGGGTGTCAGGTCATGATGGAGTGCCAGAAAGAACGCGCTTTGATAACCAACTTGCAATGTCATGCCGATAATAATAACGCGTAGTAGCAGATGCCTTGGCAAGTCAATTCTTTTGAGTAGGCCGGTCTTGCCAGATAGTAATGTACAGACAATAAAGAGTACGAACGCTGCGCCAACAGAACGAAGGGTCAGGAATACGGACACTGAAGCGTCTTCAAGCCCAAGCTTCACGAAAATAGCCCCGCTGCTCCACATTAGCAGGAACAGTAACGGCGAATACTTTTCCAGTGCAGTCATCGCGGGGCTCATGATCATGCGTTCCAGTCGTTAATGACGTATCGCTCACCCATCGCCCGCTGCTCAATCAAATAGCGTCGTAGTGAGCGAGCTTTTCGAGCGACTTCCGGATTTTTCGCCATTTCAGCAGCGCTTACGATCCAGTCATAGCAGCAAGCTACAGAGATGTTGTAGGTGAAATGGAATTTGGAGAGAGTAAAAACCAAGTCTTTGAATGTATGGCGATCGAGGAGCGCGGAAGTTGAAGTGATAATGTTGAGAGCTTCGTCGCTTTCGAGAGGCTTTCGGTCAATATGGAATTTCTTTCTGGAGGGCAGGAGTGAGTCTTTGTCAGCGAATATATCAGCCGGATTGAAGTCACCCTCAAACATGAAGTCAAGGCAAAGGAACATCCGGCTTTTGTTGCCGAAGTTTATGGCAGCGTGATTTATTCCTGCGTCCAGAAACCATGCTTCTCCAGGCATCATTTGAAAGACCCCACAGTCATCGGAGTGGAATGATTCCTTGTTGTGCTCAAGGGCAATGAATACTCTGAAATAAGTTATTGACTTGTCAAGTTCGACGAAATCCCGATGAGGGATGACCATCCCGTCGACCAGATTTCGAGCGCGGATCATTTTTAGATGGTTAAATCTAAAGTTATCTGATATGAAGCGCTGAATCATAGGGCAGCGTTTGGCATATTCTGTAGGTATGCACCTATCAGTATTTCGATATTGGGTATCGTTGGCTTCGCCGCTGGCATTGTAGAGAGACAGATTTTTCCAGTAGCCCTGGCCAAATTCATCGTATTCTTCCGGGGTTTTTGTGATGGCGTTTAGTTGCTCTATGTCGGCTGAGAAGTTGTAGTTTTGGGTGTTTATGGTGCCTAGTATTTGGGAGGCCATTGGCTTGCTCAATTTGCTTGGGGTGGCCAAGATACTTCGGGATATTGATGTTGTGTTGATGTGAGTTGGCAATGGATATTTCCGAGCGTAACGTTTTGTGTTTGTCGCCTGAAAAATGAGGCTGAGCTGTCGGAATGAGTATTGCTGGTTTTCGGGGTTTGGTTGATTGATATGTAGTCCTAAAGTCTGAGTGTTGTAGGAAGTGGTGAGTTAACTTTTAAGATTTATTTGGTTTTTTGGGAGGGTGAATTTTATGGCCGCTAAATAGCCTCTAAATCCAGGGCGTGTGAGCGAGGGCACTCGGATACCAGGGGCAAGCCGATATATTCGCTGCAAGTCACCGCCAGCGCTTATGCGCTGTCGTCGAGGTCGGCTGGCGAAAGGGCCCGTAAACCACTCCATTTGCAGTGATCTCGTGGCCTTAGTCGCCAGCAGAGCTTGCCTCCCACCGGTTCGTGGAGCCTTGTGGCTAAAGTTGCTCCGGCTTTCGGCTTTTGCGCAACTCCTCCAGCAGCTTGCGTTTGTCGCGCTCGCGCTTGGCGGTCATGTCGTTCTCGCTGCGAATCTGTGCATGGCTGAGCAGGCCGAAGATAAAGCTGCCGCCGATGATATTGCCGGCCAGGGTCGGGGCTGCAAACACCAGCCAGAAATCGCCCCAGCTCACCTCGCCGGCAAACACCAGGTACGACACCTCCAGCGAGCCGACCACGATGTGGGTGAAGTCACCCAGCGCCATCAGGTAGGTGATCACCACGATAATGGCGATCTTGGCGTTTTCCATGCCGGCGATCATCCACACCATGGTGGCGATCATCCAGCCCGAGACGATGCCTTTGGCGAGCATCTTGGTCGCGTCGTTTTCCATCACTTTGCGGCCGATTTCCAGAAACGCCAGGTCGGTCTGGGTATCGAAGATCGGCAGGCGCAGCATCACCCAGGCCACCAGCAGGGTGCCGGCCAGGTTACCGGCGAGCACCACACCCCACAGGCGCAGCAACCGGCCGAAATTGCCCAGGGTCAGCTTGCTCATCACTGGCAGCACGGCCGTCAGGGTGTTCTCGGTGAACAGCTGCTGGCGGGCCAGGATCACCGCCAGAAAGCCTGCCGAATAGCCCAGGCTGGCGATCACGTGGCTTTCATCGCCGGGCCCCAGCCGCGAGCGAAACAGCCCCATGGCCATCAGCGACAGACCCATGGTCAGCCCGGCGGCCAGCGCCGACCACCACAGCGCTGCGACACTGCGCTCCAGCTCATGGTCGCCCTGGATGCGGATGGTTTCATGCAACACCACCGCCCGCGGCGGCAGCTTCTCGTCGATCTCGCGCTCTTCTTCGGCTGACAGGCCGGGAGTCTTGCCGTCTGCTTGTTCTTGCATACCAGTTACCTTCATGGGGGAACGACGGAGGCCCGTCTGTCTGAAGATTCAGACCTGCGCGGCCCGGCGTCGTTCTGCCGTGATGAAGGCGTTATGCGTGCTGTAGCTGTTGGCTCTGGATGCGCTGTACACCCAACTCGCCCATCGCGTGCCAGGCGGCCTGCAAAGAGCCGTTCAGGTCAATCGCCCGGCAGGCATCCTCGATCACATAGGTGTTGAACCCTTCACGCGCCGCGTCCTGGGCCGACCAGGCCACGCAGAAGTCCAGCGCCAGGCCGACCACGTACAGCGTCTCGATGCCGTGCTCGCGCAAATAACCGCTCAGGCCGGTGCGGGTGGTGCGGTCGGCTTCCAGAAACGCGGAATAACTGTCGATCGCCGGATTGCAGCCCTTGCGCAGAATCAACTGCGCATGGGGCAGCTCCAGCGCCTCATGCAACTGCGCGCCATCGCTGCCTTGCACGCAATGCACCGGCCACAGGGTCTGCGGGCCGTAGGGCAGGGTGATGGTCTGGAAGGGCACATGGCCCGGATGACTGTCAGCGAACGAGATATGCCCGGCCGGGTGCCAGTCCTGAGTCACGATGACCCTGGCGAACTGCCGGCCGAGGCGGTTGATCAACGGCACCAGCGCATCGCCGTCGGCCACCGCCAGCGCACCGCCGGGCATGAAGTCGTATTGCATGTCGATCACCAGCAGGGCACTGCGGCGATCGCCGGGGGAATGGGTCAGGTTCATCAGCTCTCCGATCTGATCAGGGAAACACCGCCACAGTATGCCTGCCTGGCCCGGTAGGCGCGGCGTGAGCCGCGAATATTCACCGTCGAGGCGGATTGCTGCCAGCAATGACCCATCCACGCCGACATGATCCCAAAGTTACATTTGGGAATAAGTTTCACTTGTAGTTACAAATCTATACAATTCACATCTCAAAACGGGCCGTCATGAGCTCGTGGATCATCAAAGAGAACAGGATTCACACATGCGTCGCACTCTGATTTCGCTTTGCGCTGTGCAAGCCGCGCTGAGCCCACTGGCCTGGGCTGAGCAGGCCCCGGCCGGCAAGCCCTCCATCGAGCTGCAAGTGACCGACATCAACGCCGCTGCTGACAGCGAGCAGGCCACCGGTCCCGTACAAGGCTATAAAGCCACCCGGTCTGCCAGCGCCACCCGCACCGATACCTCGATCCACGAAACCCCGCAGTCGGTCAGTGTCGTGTCCCGCGAAGCGGTAGAAGATCTGGGCGCTACCCGCTTGCAAGAGGCACTCGACTACGCGGGCGGCGTTGGCCGGGCCAACAACTTCGGCGGTCAGGGCCTGACGACGTTTACTGTGCGCGGCTTCACCACCGGTGAGTTCTACCGCAACGGTTTCCCGATCAACCGCGGCTACCCGAGCATGCCCGATGCCAACACCATCGAGCGTCTTGAAGTGCTGCGCGGCCCGTCGACCACCCTGTACGGCCGCGGCGACCCGGGCGGCACCTTCAACGTGGTGACCAAACAGCCGTCCAGCGACCGCTCGGTGACACTGGGCAGCCAGATCAACGATCAGGGCATGTACCGTGGCACCCTCGATGCCACCGGCCCACTCGACGAAGAGGGCCGTCTGGCCTATCGCCTGAATGTTCTGGGCGAGGGCGGCGAAACCTTCCGCGACCACGTCGAGACCGAGCGCTATTCGGTGGCGCCGGTGCTCAGCTGGCAGCTCAACGATGCCACGCGCATCACCTTCGAAGGTGAGTTCATGCGCAACAATGCACCGCTGGATCGCGGCCTGACCCGTTACCCGGCGCAAACCCGCACCGCCTCGCCAGACACCTTCTGGGGCGAGAAGGACATCGGCAAGCTGCACACTGACACCAACATGGCCCAGTTGCGGTTCGAGCATGATTTGAACGACAACTGGACCCTGGGCGGCGGCGTGCAGTCGCTGGACGGCACCATGAAGGGCAACGGTGTCGAAGCCAACAGCCTGGGTGCCGATGCTCGCACCCTGAGCCGCAACTTCAACTGGCGCAAACTGGACTGGACCGATATCGACGTGCAACTGAACGTCACCGGCCGCTTCAACACCGGCAGCCTTGAGCACCTGCTGCTGGCCGGCGTCGAGTATGAAGATTACGACTACAAGTCGATCATCATGCGCTCCAGCGGTGCTGCGGGCAGCTACGCCATCGACATCTACAACCCGGTGTATGGCCAGGCCCGTCCTGCGCTGACCCGCACCACCACTCATGACAAGGAAAACCTCAAGACCTGGGCGGCGTTCCTGCAGGATCAGGTGACCCTCACCGAGCGCCTGAAGTTGCTGGTGGGCGCGCGCTTCGAACGCTTCGAGCATGACTACGACACCTACCTGGCCGGCACCCGCAGCTGGACCAACAGCGATAATGCGGTGACGCCGCGGCTGGGGCTGACTTTCGACCTGACCGAAGACCTGGCCCTGTACGCCAGCGCCTCGCGTTCATTCAAGCCCAACTCCGGTGCTGCGCGGCTGGGCGGCGGGTTCGATCCTGAAGAAGGCAAGGCTTACGAGCTGGGCGCCAAATGGCAGGCGCTGGACAAGCAGCTGAGTGTGGAAGCGGCGATCTACCAGATCGACAAGAAGAACGTGCTGACCACTGACCCGGTCGACTCGACCTTCAGCATCGCGGCCGGCGAAGTGCGCAGCCGTGGTTTCGATCTCAACGTGGTGGGCAACATCACCCCGGCCTGGAAAGTGATGGGCAGCTACGCCTACACCGACGCCGAAGTGACCAAGGACAACACCCTGCGTAACGGCACTCGCCTGCTCAACATCCCCA
Organism: Pseudomonas sp. 21LCFQ02; assembly: GCF_024129895.2. Classification (NCBI taxonomy): domain Bacteria; kingdom Pseudomonadati; phylum Pseudomonadota; class Gammaproteobacteria; order Pseudomonadales; family Pseudomonadaceae; genus Pseudomonas; species Pseudomonas sp. 21LCFQ02. The sequence continues at coordinate 5,358,420 of NZ_CM178749.1, read as the reverse complement.
AGCAGAGCGCCAGCCTGCTGAGCATGTATGAGTTCCAGGACGGCGCATTGCGCGGTCTGGGCCTGGGTGGCGGCGCCCGTTATGTTGACGAGCGTGCCGGCCAGACCGCCAACGTGCCGAACTTCAGCATGGCCAGCTACACCGTCTACGACCTGCTGAGCTACTACAAGGTCAACGACAACCTGCGCCTGAACCTGGACGTGAAGAACCTGTTCGACAAGGAATATGAAGAGGGCGCGTTCGGCAACATCTACGCCTATCCGGGCGCACCGCGCACCGTGCAGGTGGGCTTCTCGTACAAGTTGTAACCTTTCGCCAAGGGGGCTTGCCAGCTTCTTCGCGAGCGAGCTCCCACATGTGCATGACTTAAGCCGACGGGGATATTGCCTCTCTATCAGGCAAATACCCTGATCGGCTGGCCGGCATGCCAGGCCTGAATGTCTTCGATCATTTGGCCGTAGAAAGTCTGGTAGTTGTTGCCGGTCACGTAGCCAATGTGCGGCGTGGCCAGGACGTTGTCCAGATTGCGAAACGGGTGCTCTTGGGCCAGTGGTTCCTGATCGAAGACATCCAGCGCCGCCCCGGCAATGCGCCGCTGGCGCAGTGCCTCGATCAGCGCTGGCTCATCGATGATCGGCCCGCGCGCAGTGTTGATCAGATACGCCTGACGCTTCATCCAGCCCAGTGCCTGGGCATCCACCAGCCCCCGACTGCGCTCACTGAGCACCAGATGCACCGACAGCACGTCAGCCTGCTCGAACAGCGCCTGCTTGCTGACCCAGCTGACGCCGACCTCGGCCGCGGCCTCGGGTGTCAGGTTCTGGCTCCAGGCAATCACCCGCATGCCGAACGCCTGCCCATAGCGGGCCACTTTCTGGCCGATGCTACCCAGACCCAGCAGACCCAGGGTCTTGCCGTACAGGTCGCCGCCAATCCCCATCTGCCAGCCCCCGCCACGCAACGAATTTGCCTCTTGCACCAGATTGCGGGTAAGGCCCATGACCAGCGCCCAGGTCAGTTCCGGGGCGGCATGCTTGTAGCTGTCGGTGCCACACACCTCGATGCCCAGCTCACGGGCGGCTTTGACGTCCAGTGCAGCGTTGCGCATGCCACCGGTGACCAGCAGCCTGAGGTTTGGCAAGCGGCTTAGCAGCGCCTGATCGAACAGGGTGCGCTCACGCATCACGCAGATCACCTCGAAGCCCTGCAAGCGCTCGGCCAGGGTCGCGGTGTCGGCGGGGTAGTCGTGCAGGAAGCTGACCCTGGCAATGCTGCCGAGCACCGACCAGTCCACTACATCGCTGGCCACGTTCTGCCAGTCGTCCAGTACGGCAATGTTGAGCAGCGCCATCGTCGGGGGTCTCCATGTCTGTGGATGTGTCCGCACCTTACGCCGTAATGGTCCGGTCGGACAGCCTGCGAGCGGCCTACATGCTGCCGGTGCAGGCCAGGTAGCGTTTGGTGATGGTCTTTACTTGCGATATGTGTTCGAAGATGGCGGGCGCATCGTCGAAGATGCGTGACTCACAGATGTCCCGATAGATCTCCAGCTTTCTGTGGCAGTTACTGATACTCGACCCGCCGGAAGCCTGGAAGTCCGGGTCTTTGCACACATAGGCAGCCATCCACTTGGCGCCCCAGCGAACCTCTTGCTGGGTCACCGGTGTCTTCTCGGCCTTCCTCAATAGCGCCTGATAGCTGGCTACCGGAATGTCCTGCCGGGTACTTTTGGTGTAGCTCGAATAGGCGTAGTAGCCGCCGGCGGCGAGCAGCAGCAAGATCAGGTATTTCATGTGCGTCCGTGACGTAGGCCGAGAGACGCAGACTTTAAACCGGTACTGACGAGCCGACAAAGATTTGTCAGCCAAACAGCCCCGCCGCCAGATTGATGGTCAAGCCCAGAATCGCCGTATTAAACACGAACCCCAGCAAGCAGTGAGCAAGCACGACCTTGCGCATTGCACGGGTCATCACGCCCACGTCTGAAGTTTGCACCGCCACGTTCAGGGTGAAGGAGAAGTACAGGAAGTCCCAATAGTCGGGATGCCTTTCACCGTCAGGAAAATTCAATGCCGGTTGCTTGCCGCCAGTGGTGTAGAACAGCCTGGCGTAGTGCAGGCTGAAGATCACCCCGGTCAACAACCAGGAGCCGACAATCGTCAGGGCGGTAAAACTGTGCCGCAGCACCTCGCCGGTGCCCGGCGCCGCTTTGCCGTTGGCCAGTTCGACAATGAGCGCCGCGAGGCTGGCCAGCGCGCCGATGCACACCACCAGTAATACCACCCCAGCATTTTCGTCCTCCATCATCGCGACCTTCTTCACATCATCAGCGCTGCTGCGCAGCGTGTGGCTAAGGATCAGTGCCAGGAACACCCATACGGCAAGATTCCAGCCCACCAGCCCGTGCTGGATGACGCTTAGTTGCGGGGCGATAAACACCGAGCCGATACCGGCCAGCAAACCCAGCGCAGCGCTCACGGCCAGACGCGGGTGGGTATGAACGACATGGGGCATGGCGGTGCTCAGCAAGGGCAGGGTTGGCACAACGATAGCATCTCTGTGAGCATGGCTGGGCGCCGCGCTGTCCTGACAAACACGGCACCTCGTAGGAGCCGCTTTAGCGGCGAAGATTCGCCTTCCCGGCTAAAGCCAATACTGCTCATATGGGCGCCGCAAATCTCTGTGGCAACGAGCTTGCTCGTGAAGAGGCCGGTAAAGTCACAGCATTTGTAGCGAATGTGCCGCAGCCTTCGCCGGGATGCCTGGCCACAGCAACCGGAGCGCCGGCCGGCCGCGCCTACGGGACCCCCTGCGCATCCAGAGCCTTTTGCAACAGGCCTGCCAGGGTGTCGCGATGTTCCAGTTGCCTGCGCTGGGCTAACACCAGCGCATCAGTGAATGATCGGGTCGAGGTCAGTGCGAGCAACTGCGTGTACATGGCAATCTGGCGATCTTCGAGCCCGACATATTGGCGCAGATACGCGACGGGTGCTTCGCAGTAGGGCTCCTGGTAGTGCTGGTCGGCTTCTATCGCGCGCACCTTGTCGGTGTAGGCGCTGGCCAGGCTGCCGCTGTTGGTCTTGATGGGCTGGCGGGTCAGCAGCGCATTCAATTCATCAAATGGCGGGTTTCTTGAAAAGCGTCCCTTACGCCCTTTGGCGATATGCACCAGCATCGCCGCCAGCACCCCGGCGTTCTCGACCTTGTCGTTGGCAATCCGGCTGAGGATTGCCTTGCGGTCTGGTTCGGGTTCGCCGGTGGCGTTGAGCAAGTAGAGAATGGCTGAAGGCAACTCGCCCTCGACCCCACGAAACTGACCGAGCAGCAACTCGAAGAACCGGATCGTGTTGGCGCTACGGGTTGGGCCGGGAGTGGCCATGGCATATCTCCTTCACATTGCCGGTGCCTGTGAAGGACTTGAAACCCGAAACGTGCGTCTGTTCACACTTCCTGACCAGTGGCCCGCCCTCAGCCAAGCCTGGCGTCACCGGACTTCAGACAAACCGCACCCCGGCCTTTTCACGTTCATCGACCGTCAGTTCAAACACGTCCGGGCGCGAGTAATGCCCGGTCACGTCAAAGTCATAACGCGCCCGGGCCAGTTCGGCGGTGTCGATTTCGGCGCTCAGCAGGCCGCGCTCGCCCAGTAACGGTCCGGCCAGCACTTCGCCCAGCGGGCTGACGATCACGCTGCCGCCATTGATCAACGGCCGGTCCTGCGGCCAGTTTTCCACCTGGGTGCCCAGTTGTGCCGGTGAGTCTTGGACCTGGCAGGCGCTGACCACAAAGCAGCGGCCTTCACAGGCCACATGGCGCATGGTTGCTTGCCACATATCTCGCTCGTCCACGGTTGGCGCACACCAGATGTCCACGCCCTTGGCGTACATCGCGGTGCGCAGCAACGGCATGTAGTTCTCCCAGCAAATTGCAGTGCCCAGCCGCCCGGCACGGCCCTCGATGACCGGCAGCGTCGAGCCGTCGCCTTGTGCCCAGATCAGCCGCTCGGTGCCGGTGGGCATCAGCTTGCGGTGCTTGCCGGCCAGCCCGGCTTGTGGGGTGAAGAACAGGGCAGTGCAGTACAGGCTGTGGCCGCTGCGCTCGATCACACCAATCACCAGATCGGCACCGGTGCGTGCTGACAGGGCCGCCAGGGCTTCGGTTTCGGTGCCGGGCACGTCGATGGCGTTGGCATGATAACGGGCAAAAGCTTCACGGCCCTCCGGCAGGCGGTAGCCGAGCTGGGTGCCGAACCGTTCCCCTTTGGGATAACCACCCAGCAGCGCTTCGGGCATCACCACCAGGCTGGCGCCGGATTCGCTGATGGCGGTTTCATAGGACAGGATTTGTTCCAGGGTGGCGGCTTTGCCGTCAGGCAACGAGCCGATTTGCAGCGCCGCGATGATGGATCTGGACATGGCTGTGGGTTCCGTTGGTGGTTGGTTTTGCCGGCTCAAGCCGGTCCTGCCAGGGCATGCGGCCATTTTCATTGCAAGCCGAACTATGAATAAATAGCGGTTCATTTCTATGTGATATGAACCAGATGAATATCGAGCAGATTGACCTGAACCTGCTGAAAGTTTTCGAAGCGCTGTTCGAGGAAAGCAGCGCCAGTCGCGCTGCGCTACGCCTGGGCGTGACTCAATCGGCGGTGAGCGCGGCCTTGCGGCGTCTGCGTGACGTCTACGGCGATCCGTTGTTCGTGCGCACCGGGCGCGGTCTGGCGCCGACCTTGCGCGCCAATCAATTGCGTGCGCTGATTGGCGAAGCACTCGCCAAGTGTCGGCAAAGCCTGACCCTGCTTGATCCGAAGGCCAGTGACTTGCAGGGCCGCAGCGTGACGCTGGGTTTGTCGGATGATTTCGAGATCGCTTACGGCCAGCGCTTGATCGCCGCCGTGGCGCAGCGTGCAGCGGGACTGCGGCTGATCTTTCGTCAGACCCATAGCCAGATCGTCGCCAGTGACCTGCTTGAGCGGCGCATCGATCTGGCGATCACTGCGGGCGGTTTCAATGCCCGGTTGCTGGGCCGGCAGATTCTCGGCGAGGGCGGCTATAGCTGCCTGGTGGACGGGGCCAGCCTTAAAAACGATGGGCTGAGCCTGGATGAGTTCGTCCGGCGCGAGCACATTCTGGTGTCGTCCGGCGGCTTTATCGGCATCGTCGACGAAGCGCTGGCGGCTGACAACCTGCAGCGCCGGGTGCGGGTTTCGACCACTCATTTTGCGGCGCTGGCGTGGCTGCTGCGCGGCACGCAGGCGGTGGCGACCATTCCCGCCCACGCCGCCCAAAGCATTGCCGACATGACCGGGCTGCTGGCGTTGCCATGCCCGCTGGCGCTGCCGCGTTACCCGATCGAACTGGGCTGGCGCAGCGTGACCCAGCCAGACCTGGCGGTGCAGCGGGTCCGGCAAGCCATCACCGATTGTTTTGCGCCGCCGGATTGATACCTTACTGCGGCCATTTCTCCAGCAGCATGGCGACGAACTTCTCGGCCGCTGGCGACAGTGACGCACCACGCCGGTAGACCAGCCCCAGCGAGCGGTTCACCACCGGCTCTTCGAGCGGCACGCTGACCAAGGTCGGGTGATCGGCCGCCGGCATCGCCAGGCTGGGCATCACCGAGACGCCCAGGCCGGCTTCGACCAGCCCCAGCGACGTCGATAAATGCTGCACTTCGTAAAACCACTTGGGCCGCCAGCTCAACCCGGCCAGGGCATGGTCGAGAATCATCCGATTGCCGCTGAGCCGTCCGACGCCAATCAGCCGGTAATCGCTCAGCTCCGACCACCTCACTGAGCGGCGCTGGGCCAGTTCGTGGTCGCGGCGGCAGGCCAACACGAATGGCTCGTTGACCAGCGCGGTGAAGTCGATATCCGGGTGCTGGCCGCTCATCATGTTGATGCCGAAATCCGCCTCGCCACGCAGCACCGCTTCCAGGCCGTCGTTGGCGCTCAGGTCGAGCAGGCGGATGCGAATCTTCGGGTATTGCTCGTTGTACAGGCGGATGACCGAAGGCAAAAAGTAAAACGCCGCCGTCGGAATACAGGCCAGCGTCACCTGGCCGGTCTGCCGTTCAGCCAGCTCGCGGATGCTCAGGATCGAGTCCTCCAGATCATCAAGCAAGCGCCGCGCCTTGGGCAGGAAATCACGCCCCACGGTGGTCAGGCTCACGCGTCGGGTGGTGCGCTCCAGCAACGGCGTGCCCAAGCCTTCCTCAAGTTTCTTGATGCGCCGGGTCAAGGCCGGCTGCGAGACGTGCAAGGCGTCGGCAGCCTCATGGAAACTGCCAAGTTCGGCGATTTTCACGAAAGATCTAATGTCTTGAAGCTCATATTCCACGGCGATGCTCCGCTGGACGAGTTATTTTTATTGATAACGCTGACGCAATAATAGCTACGATCTTTGCATTGGATTGATTTTTCCCGGCCTGTCACTCTTGTTTCCAGAACATCAATAACACCGATTGATCCACAAGAGTCAGTAGTCATGCAACGAATTCCCTGTGTGCTCATGCGCGGCGGTACCTCCAAAGGACCGGTCTTTCATGCCTGGGACCTGCCCCCGAAGGTCGAAGAGCGCGACGAAATGTTGATCAACCTGATGGGGTCGGGCCATGAGCTGGAAATCGACGGCATCGGCGGCGGCAGCCCGCAGACCAGCAAGGTGGCGATCGTCAGCCCGTCGCTGCACCCTGACGCCGACGTCGACTACCTGTTTGTCCAGGTGATGGTCGCCCAGCGCCGGGTCGACACCGCGCCCAACTGCGGCAACATGCTCTGCGCCGTCGGCCCGTTCGCCATCGAGCAGGGGCTTGTCAAGGCGCAGCAGGGCAAAACCCTGGTGCGTATTCGCAACCTCAACACCGACACCCTGGTCACTTCGCTGGTGGATACGCCCGACGGCGTCGTCAACTACGAGGGCGATGCGACCATCGACGGCGTGCCCGGCAGCGCCGCGCCCATCCATGTGACCTTTCTCGATGCGGTGGGCAGCAAGACCGGCCAGCTGTTTCCTACCGGCCAGGTGCGCGATGTGTTTGATGGCATTGAGGTGACCTGCATCGACATGGCCATGCCAATGATGCTGGTCGAGGCGGCCAGCCTGGGCAAGACCGGCGCCGAAACGCCTGCACAACTGGACGCTGACAGCGAGCTGCTGCAACGCCTGGAAAGCCTGCGTCGCCAGGCCGGGCTGGCGATGGGGCTGGGCGATGTCAGCGACAAGGTGATTCCCAAGCCGGTGCTGATCTCCCGCCCGCAACACGGCGGCACCCTGCAGGTGCGCTACTTCATGCCGCACAACTGCCATCGTGCGCTGGCCATCACCGGTTCCATCGGCCTGGCGACTGCCTGCGTCAGCCCTGACAGCGTAGCGGCCAGGTTGCTGGGTGAATCGGTGCTGCAACTGACCGAGGTTCGTCTGGAACATCCAAGCGGGGCGATCGACGTGGCACTGAGCCGCAGTGGTCCTGACGGTACGTTGCAGGCTTCGGTGGTGCGCACCGCACGTCGGCTGTTTTCCGGTTTCGTTTACGTTGCAAACGCCCAACGACTGGCCGGTTGATCCTGCCAGCCTGTTTAGCCCAAGCGCATCCGCACAATTTCAACAATGGGTGATGCCTCATGAGACTCATCAAATCGCTGTACTTCCAGATCATCTGCGCCGTCATCCTCGGCGTACTGGTCGGCCACCTCTGGGCGCAACAGGCCGTGGCTCTCAAGCCGCTGGGTGATGCCTTCATCAAGCTGATCAAGATGATGATCGCGCCGGTGGTGTTCTGCACCATCGTCACCGGCATCGCCGGAATGACCGACAAGCGCTCGCTCGGCCGGCTGATGAGCAAGACCCTGCTGCTGTTTCTGGTCCTGACCGTGATCAGCCTGGTCATCGGTCTGGTAGCGGTTTACCTGTTCAAGCCGGGTGTCGGCATGAACATCGACCCTTCGACCTTGAGCACTGAAGGCCTCAGCCAGTACACGGCTTCGGCGGCCAAACTCAGTGTTGTCGACTTTTTCATGCACATCATCCCGGACACGTTCATTGGCGCGTTCAGCAAGGGAGAGGTACTGCCGGTGCTGTTCATCGCCGTGCTCAGTGGCTTTGCCCTGTCGGCACTGGGTGATAAAGGCCGCCCGGTGCTGGATGTGCTGGAGTCGGCATCGCAGATGGTGTTCAAGATCTTCGGTTACCTGATGCGCTTTGCCCCGGTCGGCGCCTTTGGCGCGCTGGCCTTTACGGTTGGCCAGTACGGCATCACCTCGCTGGGGGCACTGGCCAAACTGATCATGACCCTGTACATCGCCTGCGCCTTCTTTGTGCTGGTGGTGCTCGGCAGCCTGTGCCGCCTGCATGGTTTCAGCCTGTGGAAACTGCTGCGCTACTTCCGCGAAGAGTTTCTGGTGGTATTGGGCACCTCGTCCACGGAGCCGGTGCTGCCGCGCATGCTGGAAAAACTCCAGGCGCTGGGCTGCAAGAAGGGCGTGGTAGGGCTGGTGCTGCCCACCGGTTACTCGTTCAACCTCGACGGCACGGCCATCTACCTGTCACTGGCGGCGGTGTTCATTGCCCAGGCCTGCAACATCGACCTGACCGTCGGCCAGACCCTGACCATGCTGGCGATCATGCTGCTGTCGTCCAAAGGCGCGGCCGGTGTGACGGGTAGCGGCTTTGTCGCCCTGGCCTCGACCCTGACCGTGATCCACGACATCCCGCTGGCGGGCCTGGCATTGCTGATCGGCATCGACCGCTTCATGTCCGAAGCCCGTGCGCTGACCAGCCTGGCCAGTAACGCGGTGGCCACCGTGGTGATTTCCCTGTCTGAAGGCGCCTGTGACCGGCAGACCCTGCAGCGAGCCTTGAATGGCACACCGGCGCCGGCTCCAGAGCCTGCCGTGCAATGGGCCAAAGACACCCCGCCACACCGTAACTGATCGTCAGTTTTCCAGTGACTTTAACGTAGCACCCCGCCTGGCGCATGATAGCGCCAGGCGGGCAGGGAGGCCGTGCGTCTGCGTATTGGCCGCGCCGATATAACAACAAGAGAACACAACATGCTCGCATTACTTGGCTTGGCCATGGTCGTGGTTTTTACCTACCTGATCATGAGTAAACGGCTTTCGCCCATCGTCGCCCTGACCCTGGTACCCATAGTCTTTGCCGTCATCGGTGGCTTTGCCCCGACCACCGGCAAGATGATGCTCGACGGCCTGAAAATGGTTGCCCCTTCGGCCGCCTTGCTGTTGTTCGCCATTCTGTTCTTCGGCCTGATGATTGATGCCGGATTGTTCGACCCGCTGATCCGCAAGATTCTCAAGCGCGTCAATGGTGACCCGCAGAAAATCGCCATCGGCACCGCCTTGCTGTCGCTGCTGGTCGCGCTGGACGGCGATGGCACCACCACCTACATGATTACCTGCGCAGCCATGCTGCCGTTGTACAAGCGCATCGGCATGAACCCGATGATTCTTGCCACCATCTCGATGCTGTCGCTGAGCATCATGAGCGGCATGAGCCCTTGGGGCGGGCCGGCGACCCGTGCCATTGCGGCGCTGGGTCTGGATGCCACCGAGTACTTCATCCCGATGTTGCCGACCATGATCGGCGGTGCCATGTGGGTGGTGTTCACCGCATTCCTGCTGGGCCGCGCCGAACGCAAACGCATCGGTAATATCCGCCTGGAGTCCGGCGGTGGTAACTGCTACATCGAAGCCATCCTGGAACACACCCCGCACAAGCGTCCGCGCCTGGCCTACGTCAATCTGGTGCTGGTGATTGCAGTCATGGTCGCCCTGGTGATGGGCGTGGTGCATGCCGCGATCCTGTTCATGGTCGGTTTTGTCGCGGCATTGATGATCAACTACCCGAAACTGGACCAGCAAAAAGAGCGCATCCTGGCCCACTCCGGCAATGCCATGACCGTGGTGCTGCTGGTGTTCGCCGCCGGTATCTTCGCCGGCATCTTCTCCGGCACCAAGATGGTCGATGCCATGGCCCAGACCCTGGTGAGCTGGATCCCGCCGTCCTGGGGCCACTGGTTCCCGCTGGTGGTGGCGCTGACCAGCATGCCGCTGACCTTCGTGCTGTCCAACGATGCCTACTACTTCGGCGTGGTGCCGATCCTGGCCAACGCTGCAGCCGCCTATGGCATCTCGCCGCTGGAAATCGCCCGCGCTTCGGTGCTGGGCCAGCCGGTGCATCTGATGAGCCCGCTGGTGGCTTCGACCCTGCTGCTGGTGGGCATGGTCGACCGCGATATCGGCGACTTTCAGAAAGCCACGGTCAAGTGGGCAGTGCTCACCTCGCTGGTGATTACCGTGCTGGCGTTGCTCACCGGCGCGATCTCGTTATTCGTCTGAGCGCCGGCTAGCCAGCCGGCCAACCGGGCGCACTGCGCTGCGCCCGGCTGCTTGCTTTCGATCATCCAAAACAACAAAAGAGAACTTTGATCATGACCCGATTCATCAGTCGTGCGGCCGCTTGCGGCCTGCTGTTTGCCGGTTTGCCACAGGCCGGTGCCGCCGGCTTTGTCGATGACAGCAAACTCAAGTTGCAACTGCGCAACGTCTACTTCAACGAAAACTTTCGGGATGAACAGGGCCTCAGTGCCCGCGCTGCGGCCACCGCCAAAAGCGAACGAACCGAATGGGCGCAGGGCTTTTTGCTCGATTACCAATCCGGTTTCACCCAGGGCCCTGTCGGTTTCGGCCTGGATGCCATCGGCCTGCTGGGCATGAAGCTCGATTCCGGACGCGGGCGCAGCGGCACCGGCCTGCTGCCGGTGCATGACGATGGCCGCGCGGCCGACGAGTTTTCCAGCTTCGGCGCCACGGCCAAGGCGCGGCTGGCGAAAACCACCCTCAAGTACGGCACCTTGCTGCCCAAGAACCCGGTGCTGGTCTACAACGATGCGCGGCTGTTGCCACAGACCTACCAAGGCGCGCAGGTGGTCAGCAGCGATATCGACAACCTGACGCTGACCGCCGGTTACCTCGACCGCCAGAAACTGCGCGACTCCTCCAACAGTGACGGGCTGACACCCGATGGCTACAGCGGCGCTGAGTCCGATGCGTTTCGCTACATGGGCGCCGAGTACAGCCCTGACAAGGCCTGGCGGCTGAGTTACTTCCATGGTGAGCTGGAGAATTTCTACCAGCAGCATTTCTTCGGCGTACAGCACCAGTTGCCGCTGGCCGGTGGCTCACTGAACACTGATCTGCGGGTGTTCGACAGCCGTGACAGCGGGCATGCCTGGAAGGGCCGGATCGATAATCGCCTGTACAGCGGGCAGCTGGCTTACAGCCATTCCGGGCACACCGTGGGGGCCGGCTATCAGAAACTGAGCGGCGATGCCGGCCTGCCGTTCGTCAATGGCGCGACCGTCTACTCGTTCAGTAACGTCGGCATCGGCAAGTTCATCCAGGAAGATGAAAAGACCTGGATGCTCAGCTATGCCTACGACTTCAGCGCTGCCGGCATCAAAGGCTTGAACTTCATGACCCGCTACCTGAGCGGCGATAACGGTAAGTCCGGCAGTGCCGGGCAGGCCGAGTGGGAGCGCGATATCGAGCTGGCCTACACCGTGCCCGACGGCAGCTTTAAAGGCCTGGGTGTGAAGCTGCGCAACTATGTGTACCGCGCCGACTTTTCTCGTGGTCGCGACAGCAATCGGCTTTACCTGACCTACGACATCGCGCTCTGGTAAGCCGTTGCGTCAGGACAGCGCCTGCAAGGCCTCGCGAATCCGCCGCACGGCATTGATCGAGCTGTCGTTGTCGCCATGCACACACAGAGTATCGACCCGCAATTGCAAGGCGCTGCCGTCACTGGCGGTCAGCGCCTCGCCACGGGCCAGGGTCAGGGCCTGAGCGATGACTTTCTCTGCCTCGTGATGGACGGCACCGGGCAGATTGCGTGACACCAAGTGCCCGTCGGCATCATAGGCACGGTCGGCAAACGCCTCAAACCACAGCGGCACGCCGTACTCAGCGCTCAGGTTCAACGCCGTGTCGTTGTTGCGCGAGGCCATCAGCATCAGCCGCAGATCCCCACCGTAACCGGCCAACGCCTTGAACACCGCGCGCAATTGCGGCTCGGAACGCATCATGTCGTTGTACAGCGCGCCGTGGGGTTTGACGTACTGCACCCGGCCACCCTGAGCGCGGCAAATGCCTTCCAGCGCACCGATCTGGTACAGCAGCAGGTCTTCGATTTCCTGCGGTGAGCAACTCATCGAGCGGCGGCCGAAACCGACCAGGTCAGGGTAGGCCGGGTGCGCGCCGATGGTCACCCCATGGCTCAGCGCCAGGGCCACGGTCTTGCGCATGGTCGAAGGATCAGAGGCATGAAAACCGCAAGCGATATTCGCGCAATCGATCCACGGCATGACCTCGGCGTCACGGCCCATGGTCCAGGCGCCGAAGCTTTCGCCGATGTCGCAGTTTAAAAGTGGAGTGTTCATGGTGCGGGTTCCTGGGTGAAGGCATGGGGTGCTGGCATTGCTGTAGACCGGCAGGGAGATGATCCGCTTCAGTCGGGAAAGCGGACACTGTAATGCTGTTCGCTGCTGAAGCAGCTCCTACGGGGTAATGCCGATCAGTTAAGGAGGATAACTTGATTTTTCCTGCCTTATGCTGACGTGTGGGAGGGGCCGGCCGGCGCCTCCCACAATGACCGCCCTTAACCGATAGGTATTGCTCCTGCGGGGTTGTGACAGACCACAGGCTATTTTTCCCACTCGGCCTTGGGAATCAGCAAGCCGTGGTTACCGTTATAGGCAGCGCGCTTTGGCGATTCCCAGCCTGCCAGCAAGTCCGCGTCCAGGCGATAGATCTCCACCCCCAGCGGGCGGCACACGCTCAGCGGGTCCTGGGCATCCGGGCCCCACATCGGTAGCGACAGGTCACCACCCGGACAGGTCGACAGCGCGCACAGCAGGTCGATCTCGGCAAACAACTCCAGATAGTCACCCTGTTTGGCCGGGCAGGCTTTCATGAAGTACATGTCGTCATGGTTCAGGCCGGTGCACTGGAAGATGTTCAGCACGTCATGCACGTCGAATTCGGTCAGGCCGTGGGGCAGCACAGCGCGGGTCAGGTTGGAGTGGCAATGGTGATGAAAGTCTTCGCCGGTCAGCATGCGGTTTACATAAGGGTCACAGCGGGTGCCGAGCAGATCGTGCAGACGCCCGCCGTGTTCGTCGATACCGTAACCGGCCAGGCTGTCGTCGGTGATGGTCACCAGCGGCCGCAAAAACGGCAGGTTCGACCACAGCCGGTCATGGGTGCTCACATGGGCGCCCTGCAACTGACGGGTACGCGCCGCCCACATCCGCTCGCGCGGGTCGTTGGCGTTCCATACGTTGAAGTCGCCGACCTGCGGGCCGACCGGGGTGGTGATGCGAAACACATGACCGGCCGGCACCTTCCAGGCGCGACCGGTGCGGATCGGCACCTCGAACTGTTCGATCAGCGTGCGGCTGCCTGTGCAGTCACGAATGCGCTCATAAAACGGTTTGTCGACCTGCAACGCGGAGCCTTTGCTGACCTGGTAGGCGGCGGGGTAATCCTTGTACATGCTGGACCTCGGCGGACGGCTTGATTGTTCAACAATAATGTCTTTATTCGAAAAGCGATAACCATGCCATGTTTCGAGAGAGCCCCGGTTCACCAAGTGCTGGCAGGCAGATCGGTTCCATAGAGCGGTGCGACGTTACCAACTGCTACGTTGCGGTACGCGCAAGTGCAGATGAACCACGCCATTTGCCCAGCTGGATGACAACCAGTCTCATCTCCTGTATAGATGCTCACCACCAAGGGGAGCCCGGGCACGGGCTGAGAAATCGTTGATGCACTGCGATGACCCTTCGAACCTGATCCGGATCATGCCGGCGAAGGGATGGTCCGATGCGCCAGAGCCAGGCTTTTCAAACGTCTGCCACCTGCCCATCAATTCCTGCCTTTACGCCGGCTCACTGTCATTACCTTCACAGAGAGCCCAGCACCATGACCGAACGTTTTACCGAAACCCTGCGCCAGCAGAGCGAACCTGACTGGTCTGCCACTGTGCAGCATCGCTTTGTCCAGCAACTGTGCAGCGGCACCCTCGACGATCAGGTCATGGGTCGTTACCTGATCCAGGACCATCGCTTTCTCGACAGCTTCCTGACCCTGCTCGGTGCGGCCATTGCCACGGCTGACAGCTTCGAGTCGCGCCTGCGCCTGGGGCGTTTTGCCGGGATGATTTCGGGTGAGGAAAACACCTACTTCCTGCGCTGCTTCGAAGCCCTCGGCATCACCGAACAGCAGCGCCAGGACCCGCCTGATGCGCCGGCCACGGCGGGCTTCAAGGCAATCATGCGCGAAGCGGCGGCGACCCGTTCTTATGCGGCGGCGCTGGCGGTGCTCAACGTTGCCGAGTGGTCGTATCTGGACTGGGCGAGCAGGGCACAACAACCGTTGCCGCCGCGCTTTGTGCATGCTGAGTGGATCACCCTGCACGACAACCCGTTTTTCCGCGATTTCGTCGCATTCCTGCGCAGCGAACTGGACCGCGTCGGTCCCGCCGAGCAAACCGTCACCCGGGATTTCTTCCTGCGCGCGGTGCGCCTGGAGCGTGAATTCTTCGACGCTGCTTACGCCACCGAGGCTTGAACCATGGATATCTTCGCCCGCCTGAAAACCGCGGCTTGCACCGAATGGCGCAGCTACGTGGAACACGCCTTCGTCCAGCAACTGGGCGCCGGCACCTTGCCCCAGGCTGCCTTTCGCCAGTACCTGATTCAGGATTACCTGTTCCTGATCCAGTTCGCCCGCGCCTGGGCGCTGGCCGCTTATAAAAGCCGCAGCATCGACGACATTCGTGCGGCCCAGGCCGGGCTGGCGGCGATTCTCAACGAGACCGAGCTGCACGTGCGCCTGTGCGACCGCTGGGGCATCAGCCGCCAGGTTATGGACGCCGCCCCCGAGCATCAGGCGACCGTGGCCTATACCCGTTACGTACTCGACTGCGGCGCCGCCGGTGACTTGCTGGAACTGCACGTCGCCCTGGCGCCATGCGTGATTGGCTACGCAGAAATCGGCCGCGCCCTGGCGCCTCAGGGTGTCGACGCGTTGGGCGAGCATCCGTATGTCGACTGGATCGGTGAATACGCCAGCCAGGGTTATCAGCAGGTCGCGGCTGATGCCCGCCGTCACCTCGATCAATTGGCGGCGCGGAGCATGACCGAGCAGCGTTTTGCTCAATTGACCGGCATCTTTGCCACCGCCTCGCGGCTGGAAGCGGACTTCTGGCAGATGGGGCTGGAGGTACTGAAACACTGAAAATCGACAGGCGGTAGGCGGCGAGCGGGCGTTTCACTCGTCTTTTTATAGATAGACGATGATCCAGGAAGTCGACATGCCCGCTGAACCGGCCAGCCCTGCAACGGACCGGCAACCCTGGCAGAGCGCTGCCAATAGACCCACAACGATGTGTTTGTCGCCTCTTACCAGATCTTCGAACTGCCCGATGATGGCCAGACCATCTCCCTGTGCAGTTGGACCCAAGGCGTACCCAGCCTGTTGCCCAAGACTGATCGGGTTGCACTGGTCGAGCCGGTCGCGGACGGTGAACCCAACGCCAAAGTCGTCGCCTGGCATGATGTCGAAGCGCAGTTGAGTGAATGGCTGGCGCTGGAAGAGGGCTATCCCGAGCGCTACCGCACGTTGGGCTTTCCGACAGCCGAGCAACTGGCGCGTTTGACGTCGGTGTGAGTTTTCTGTGTTGAATGGTTATGCCGCCCGTTAAAGGCCAGGCGTCTGCATCTTGATGCCAAAGCCCAATGCGGCGCTGCCGTGCATGGCGTCAATGTTGATCATCTATGCCCAGAGCTTCTGCAACCAGCGAGGCGGGTTCAGGGATCGCTAGAAATACCCGTCTGAACCCCCGTTGGCTCAGTCGACGATGAAGAGTCGGGCACCGGCAGTGGTGGAAGAGCGGTGTGCTTCTGCATTGTCGCCGACCTGATAGCTCATGCCCGGCAACAGGGTGAAGGTGCGGCCATCCTCCAGTTCGGTTTCCAACTGACCTTCAAGGCACAGCAGGATATGCCCTTTGCTGCACCAGTGGTCGGCCAGGTAATTGGCTGTGTATTCGACCATCCGGACCCGGACGCTGCCGAACTGGCAGGTGCGCCAGTACGCCGTGCCGGTTTCTCCCGGGTGTGCGGTAGCTTCGATGCGTGACCAGTCGGTGGTGCCAAAATCGATAGCACTCAGTTCCATGACAACCTCATTCATGCAGGGGGAGCTGCACAGTAACGATCAGGTCGCTTTGCTGATAGATACAGATCACTCTGGTTTTCGTCATACAGCGCTTGGGTCATTGCCACACAATGGTCAGACGGGTTTCGATCAGGGGGCACTGCGAGCTTCCGGTAGCGCATTGACCCCCTCCAGCGTCGCAAACGAAATATCTTTGGCGGTGAGCAAAAAATCGCGCACGTAAGGCACTTCGAGCATGTCGCTGCGCACGGCTGCAAACAGACTGGCCTGCAAGCCCTTCTTGCCCAGCCGTTTGGCGATCACATAGCCGCGTGAGGTGTACTCGTGTACCGCCCAGTTCGGCAGGCAGCAAACACCGCGTCCGCTGGCAACCAGCTGCATCATCATCACGGTCAGCTCTGAGATTCGTACTTGGGCAGGCTCGACGTCGGCCGGATCAAGGAAGCGGGTAAAGATATCCAGACGGTTGCGTTCGACCGGGTAGGTAATCAGGGTCTGGCTGGCGATGTCGTCAGGTTCCAGATGGGTCTTTTCGCGCAGGGTATGGTGCTTGTCGATGGCCAGCAGGGCTTCGTAGCCGAACAGCGGCACGTAGGTAATCCCGGGCAGGGTTATCGGGTCGGAGGTCACCACTAGGTCGAGATCGCCGCGTTCCAGCGCCGGCAACGGCGCAAACGAAAACCCCGAGGCCAGGTCCAGTTCAACCTCCGGCCAGACACTGCGGAACTCATCCACGCAGGGCATCAGCCATTGGTAACAACTGTGGCACTCAATCGCGATGTGCAGCCGCCCGGCCGTGCCTCCGGCCAGCCGTGCCAGGTCGCGCTCGGTGGTGCGGATCAACGGCAGAACCTGGTCCGCCAGTTGCAGCAGCTTAAGGCCGGCGCTGGTGAAGCGCACCGGCCTGGACTTGCGCACGAACAGCGGCACGCCAATGCGCTCTTGCATCTCCCTGAACTGATGCGACAGGGCTGACTGGGTCAGATGCAGGCGCTCGGCGGCTTTGTGCATGCTGTTGGTTTCGCGCAGCGCATCAAGGGTACGCAGGTGTCTCAAATCGATCATGAGCAGAACTACAATGGGAGCAGTGAGTTAAGCCGTGATCGCTGCTTCGTCTTTCATAAAGGCTGCAACCCGACATCGTGTCCGGATGCAGTTCAGTACAGGCCGGACAGTTCTTTTCGAACAAGCTCTGCGCCGGCACTCAACGCTTGCAGCTTGCCTCGGGCGACCTGGCGGGGCAGCGGAGCCATGCCGCAGTTGGTGCACGGGTAGAGTTTGTCGGGGTCCACAAACTGCAGGGCCTTGCGCAGGGTGTCGGCGACTGCTTCGGGGGGTTCGATCGCATGGTTGGCCACATCGATGGCACCGACCATCACCTTCTTGCCACGAATCAGTTCAATCAGATCCATGGGAACCCTGGAGTTGTGGCATTCAAGCGAGACGATATCGATAGCGGACTTTTGCAGCTTGGGGAAAGCCTCTTCGTATTGGCGCCATTCCGAGCCCAGGGTCTTTTTCCAGTCGGTGTTGGCTTTGATACCGTAGCCATAGCAGATATGCACCGCTGTTTCACACTTGAGGCCCTCAATGGCCCGCTCCAGAGTGGCCACGCCCCAGTCATTGACTTCGTCAAAGAACACATTAAAGGCGGGCTCATCGAACTGGATGATATCCACCCCCGCCGCTTCCAGTTCCCGGGCTTCCTGATTGAGAATTTTGGCGAACTCCCAGGCCAGCTTTTCCCGGCTTTTATAGTGGTTGTCATAAAGCGTATCGATCATGGTCATCGGGCCTGGCAGCGCCCATTTGATCGGCTGGCGGGTTTGCTGGCGCAGGAACCTGGCGTCTTCGACAAACACCGGCTTTTGCCGCTCCACTGCACCGATCACCGTGGGGACGCTGGCGTCATAACGGTCACGGATTCTGACCGTCTCGCGCTTCTCGAAATCGACACCGCTGAGGTGCTCGATAAAGGTAGTGACGAAGTGTTGGCGGGTTTGCTCGCCATCGCTGACGATATCGATACCGGCCTGCTGTTGCTCATGCAGCGACAAGCGCAACGCATCCTGCTTGGCCTCGCTCAGTTCATCACCCTGGAGTTTCCAGGGCGACCAAAGTGTCTCGGGCTGGGCCAGCCAGGAGGGTTTGGGCAGGCTGCCGGCGGTTGAGGTTGGGAGCAGCTTTTTCATGATGGATGACCTTGTTTTATTCAACGGCAGGGGGGCGAGTCAAAGCGTGTACTGGGAGCACCACTGCTCAGAGGGTGTCTACAAAATGGCTGCACTCGGCAATACTGCGTTGAAATCGACCTCAAAATGCTCATGTACTTGTGTACACTGCGCTTTTTCGCCCGATTTCGCCTTGTCTTGCCTTCGTTCGCCTATTTTGTAAACACCCTCTCAAGCACGGCCTGGTAGGGCCTGATGAAGTGCTCCTCGGCAAACCGTCCTTGCTCGATCGCCAGCCGGCTGCGTTCTTCGCGGTCATACACGATGCGGGTCAGCGAGTAATCCTGATGCTTGAGGCTTGGCTGGTAGTGTTGACCGGCGGCCGAGTTGGCGTTGTAGATTTCAGGCCGGTAGATTTTCTGGAAGGTATCCATGGTGCTGATGGTGCTGATCAGTTCCAGATCGGTGTAGTCGCCCAGCAAGTCACCGGTGAAATAGAACGCCAACGGCGCGGCGCTGTTCGGTGGCATGAAATAGCGCACCTGCAAGCCCATTTTGTTGAAGTATTCATCCGTCAACGAATAGGCATCTTGTTGATATTCAATACCCAGTACCGGGTGCTGGTGTTCAGTTCGGTGATAGGTTCTGCTGCTTGATACACTCAGGCAGATGACCGGTGGTTTGTTGAAGTTTTCCTTATAAGCGTCCGAGTTGATGAAACACTTGAATAACTGCCCGTGCAACGTGCCGAAGTTATCGGGTGTGCTGGCGGTGGGATGATGTTTGTTGTGCTCCGGTAGCACGACACTGAAGTCATAGTCCCGAACATAAGAGGAGAAGTTATTGCCGGTAATGCCTGCAATGCGCTCGCCAGTATGCCGATCTACGATGGTTGTTTTCAGTACTTCAATCAGCGGCAGAGGCGGGCTGACTTCAATGCCGAGGTTCAATTCAACGGAAATGATCTCAAGCCCCACAGCATAACGATCGCCGGCAGGATTATCCCGGTGCGCCAGCGCATTGAAACGGTTGTCGATCATCTGCAGGGTGTTGCGCAAGTTCTCCTGGCGGCTGTTGCCTCTCGCCAGGTTGGCAAAGTTAGTGGTGATGCGGGTGTTGTCCGACGGTTGATAATGCTCGTCGAAACACGTGCTTTTAATCGCAAATGTCAGCGCGTTACTCATTTTGATCGGGTGTCCTGATGCCTGACGCAAACCTGAATCCGGTTCCTGATGTTCAGGGACTAGCCGTTTTGCAGGAGCGATAGAAGAATAAATAATCGATAATTATTCTAGGGCGGTCGGTCGGGGGAAGACAGTGAATTGATTTCACAAAATCTTTAGCCATCTTCATGATGGGATTTAACAAGACGGCCATTCAATCAGGTGTTTTATGCCCCCGGTGGGAGCGAGGGTGGGAGCCAGGGTGGGAGCGAGCTTGCTCGCGAAGACGGCGGTGCATTCGCAGCCGTTGCTGTAACTTTAAAGGCCTCTTCGTCGGAGTGCCGCCCATACCAGGGTAGCTCCCACAGAGGTATACAGCGCCTAACCGAACAGTATTGGATTTAAGAGCCCGGCCTGCCGAGCAATAAAAAACGGCGCACAAGGGGGTTGTGCGCCGGTTGCCAGCGGTGTGGCCAGGGGTTTTACAGGATAACGATGTCGATCAACGCACCAGACAAGGCTGTTTGTTGTTGAACGTCCAGCCCGGAATCAGGAACTGCATGGCGGCCGCGTCGTCGCGGGCGCCCAGGCCCATGTTTTTGTACAGCTCATGGGCTTTTTGCAGTTGGTCCATGTCCAGCTCAACGCCCAGGCCCGGTTTGTTCGGTACCGCGACCTTGCCGCCTTCGATCTTGAACGGCTCTTTGGTCAGGCGCTGGCCGTCCTGCCAGATCCAGTGGGTGTCGAGCGCGGTGATTTCGCCAGGGGCCGCCGCGCCGACATGGGTGAACATGGCCAGCGAGATGTCGAAGTGGTTGTTGGAATGCGAGCCCCAGGTCAGGCCCCATTCGTGGCACATCTGCGCGACCCGTACCGAGCCTTGCATGGTCCAGAAATGCGGGTCGGCCAGCGGGATGTCCACCGATTGCAACTGGATGGTGTGGCCCATCTGGCGCCAGTCAGTGGCGATCATGTTGGTGGCGGTGCGCAGGCCCGTGGCACGGCGGAACTCGGCCATCACTTCGCGGCCGGAGTAGCCGTTTTCCGCGCCGCACGGGTCTTCGGCGTAGGCCAGCACGTGATGCTGGTCGCGGCACAGGCGGATGGCTTCTTTGAGTGACCAGGCGCCGTTCGGGTCCAGGGTGATGCGCGCATCAGGGAAGCGTTCGGCCAGCGCGGTAACGGCTTCGATTTCCTCGTCGCCGCGCAACACGCCGCCCTTGAGCTTGAAGTCCTTGAAGCCATAGCGGGCGTGGGCGGCTTCGGCCAGGCGCACCACCGCTTCAGGGGTCAGGGCCTTTTCGTGACGCACGCGAAACCACTCGTTGTCGGCGTCTTGCTCACGGCGGTAGGGCAGGTTGGTCTGATCCTGATCACCGACATAGAACAGATAACCGAGCATTTCCACCGCATCGCGTTGCTGGCCTTCACCCAGCAGGGCGGCGACCGGCACTTCCAGGTGCTGGCCGAGCAGGTCGAGCAGCGCGGCTTCCAGTGCCGTCACGGCATGGATGGTGATGCGCAGGTCGAAGGTCTGCAGGCCGCGGCCGCCCGCGTCGCGTTCGGCGAAGGCTTTGCGCACGTCGTTGAGCATCTTCTGATAGGTGCCGATGCCATTGCCCACCAGCAGGCTGCGGGCATCTTCCAGGGTCTGGCGAATGGCTTCACCACCGGGTACTTCACCCACGCCGGTGTTGCCGGCGCTGTCCTTGAGAATCAGGATGTTGCGGGTGAAGTACGGGCCATGGGCACCGCTCAGGTTGAGCAGCATGTCGTCATGGCCGGCCACGGGCACCACTTGCAGGCTGGTGATGACTGGGGTTTTGCCGGAGGTCTGCTGAGTCATGGTCGGGTCCTCTGTTTCTTGTCGGTGTGCGGGGTGGCGCAGGCCAGTCAGTGACTGGCCGAGGGCTTGATTTCAGCCACTGGCGTGGCGCCGGGCTTGGGTGTGCTGCGGGCGGCGAATACGATGACGGCAGCCAGGATCGAGGTGAAGGTCAGGGCGTACAGCCCGCCCTGGATCGAGCCGGTTTGCTGTTCCAGAATGCCGAAGGTGGTCGGTGCCACGAAACCGCCCAGGTTGCCCACCGAGTTGATCAGCGCGATCACCGCAGCGGCGATACGGGCATCCAGATACGCCTGCGGGATTGGCCAGAACAGCGACGATGCCGACTTGAAGCCCAGCGCTGCAAAACAGATGGCGACGAAGGCGAAGATCGGCCCGCCGGTGGTGGACATGAACATGCCGGCTGCCGCGATCAGCAGTGCGGCCGCCACCCAGGCCTGCTGGCGTTTCCATTTACCGGCCAGGGTGGCGAAGACGTACATGCCGACGATCGACAGCAGCCATGGCAGCGAGTTGAACATCCCGACCTCGAAGTCGGTGAGGCTGCCCATCTTCTTGATGATGCTCGGCAGCCAGAAGGTCGCGGCGTAGATGGTCAGCTGGATCAGGAAGTAGATCAGGCAGAACAGCACGATCTGGCTGTCTTTGAGCAACTGGCCCAGCGACGGCTTGATGGGCGTGGCGGCTTCGCGGGCTTTCTGCTCGGCGTCAATGGCACCCACCAGTGCATCCTGTTCTTCACGGCTCAGCCATTTGGCGTCGTGTGGTTTGGAGTCCAGCCAGAACCAGACGAAGAAGCACAGCACCACCGAGAACATGCCCTCGATGAAATACATCCACTGCCAGCCTTTCATGCCAAGGCCGTTGATCTGCAACAGCAGGCCGGCCAGCGGGCCGGAAATCAGTGATGCAATGGCCGAACCGCTAAGGAAAATGGCAATCGCCTTGCCACGTTCGGCGCCCGGCAGCCAGCGGGTGAAGTAATAAATCACGCCGGGGAAAAAGCCGGCCTCGGCCACGCCCAGCAAGAAACGCAGGATGTAGAAGTGGGTTTCGTTCTGGATGAAGGCCATGCACGCGGCAATGATGCCCCAGGTGAACATGATGCGGGTCAGCCACACACGGGCGCCGACTTTTTGCAGAAGCATGTTAGAGGGTACTTCGAACAGCGCGTAGCCGATGAAGAACAAGCCAGCACCAAAACCGTAGGCGGCAGCGCCGATGCCCAGGTCGGTTTCCATGTGCGAACGCACGAAGCCAATGTTCACCCGGTCAATGTAATTGACGATGAACATGATCACGAAAAGCGGCAGCACGTGGCGTTTGACTTTGGATATGGCCGATTGCAGAACCGGATCCAGGCCACTGGTCACACCGGGATTGGATGTACTCACTTGAGTTTTCTCCCACTCGTTATTTTTATGCGGGTTTGGAGCAAGTCGTCGCCTGCTTTGTCGGTCATCATACAAGCTGCAATTTGCCGCGCAAGCACTGTCGTGAACGGAATCTGTTGATCGTGATGAGTGGGTTTTCGGTGTTTTTCTGGTTTTTGTATGTG
Organism: Pseudomonas sp. 21LCFQ02; assembly: GCF_024129895.2. Taxonomy (NCBI): domain Bacteria; kingdom Pseudomonadati; phylum Pseudomonadota; class Gammaproteobacteria; order Pseudomonadales; family Pseudomonadaceae; genus Pseudomonas; species Pseudomonas sp. 21LCFQ02. The sequence continues at coordinate 5,335,424 of NZ_CM178749.1, read as the reverse complement.
AATTATTGGTTTTATCAGTATTTTTGCGGGTTTTAGGCGCTGATAAAAAATTCGTCGCATAACAAAAAATTCAGGCTGTGGAATTTCGGAAAAACACGTTACTAGTAACTTGTCTAACAAGTTGAACAAGTTCAGTTTGGCGTGTTGGCGACCACCGACCACGGCCCGGTGGTATCATCCGCCCGATTACTGCGTGCAAAACTGAAGTAATCGACGTGTTCGCCCGGTCGCTTACGCCGGAAAAAGTACAACCCGTGTCTGGATGGCTTAATGCAAGAAAATCACGCGACCGCGCCCAAGCGCCGGCAACACAGTCTGGCCACCGATCTGGTCACCGAGTTGAGCCAGCGCATCCTGCTCGGCAAGATCCCGCCGGGGCACAAGCTGCCATCGGAGAACGAAATCGTTCGCGAACACGGGGTCAGTCGCACCGTGGTCCGCGAGGCGATTTCCAAGCTGCAGGCCTCAGGCCTGGTGGTTACCCATCAGGGCAAGGGCACTTTTGTGCTGGAGCGTGAAGACCAGACCGGGCTGCGCCTGAAGGTCGAAACCGCCTCACGGGTGCGTGACATCATCGAGCTGCGCATTGGCCTTGAGACCCAGGCCGTGGCGCTGGCGGCATTGCGCCGTACCGATGAGCAACTGGCGGCGATGCGCCAGGCGCTGGACGATTATCAGGACCTGCTGGCCAAGGACGACAGTTGCGTCGAGGCCGACAAGCGCTTTCATATGCTGATTGCCGAGGCCACCGGCAACCCTTACTTCATCGAAATCATGCAGCATCTGGGCAGTGCGATCATCCCGCGCACCCGGATTGCCAGCAGTGAGCGTGCCGGCAACAAGCTGGTGCCCCACGGTTATCTGGCCAACCTGGAGCACGAAGCGTTGCTCAGTGCGATTCGCCGCAAGGATCCGGATGCCGCCCGCGCAGCGATGTGGACCCACCTGAGCAACAGTCGTGAGCGGCTGGTGCCGCTGGAGTAGCGAGCCTATTGGCCGAGCACATCGAGCATCACCTGCGACTGCCACTGGTAGTACGGGTTGAACGTCAAACGTGCGTGGACCTTGCCCGGTTCTTGATAGCCCCAGTCCGAATACCACACCGGCTCGCCCGCCATACAGCGGGCCATGTCCGGCAGTGGCTGACCATTCCAGCAGATGCGCTGGCTGCCCTGCGGGCCGTAGAGCGGGTTGTCGGGGGAAAACAGCAGGCCCATGTGAGAAAACTGGCTGATGTGCAGTTCCGGCAAATAGTCGTTGCGCGCCAGTACCCGTGGGTTTTGCGGCGCGGCTTGCGGGCTTGTCCCGTACCACACCAGGCGACTGCCCGGATGGGTGAAGCGCTGGTTGAAACTGTCGAGCACATACCGGGTGTCGAGCACTGAGTCGTGTTCGGTGATGACCATGAACACCGGCTTGCCGTACGGCTTTTGCTCCAGACGCTGGCGAGCCAGCACGCTGCTGTAATGGAACTGGGCAAAGCCATTGGTGGGCACATTCAGGTAACGCACCGGGGTCTGCATCGGTCGTACCCCGTCGTCGGGTTCTGCCAGCCACGGCCGTACCCAACTGATCCACGGCGTCACCCACACATAGGCGCTGTCAGAGCGAAACGCCGGAGAAAACAGCAACAGCCCTGCGATGTCGTCGTGTTGGTAGGCGTAGTCCAGGACCAGGTTGGCGCCGGTGGAGAAGCCGCCCAGGTACACCTTGGGCACCTCCCGCGACAATTGCGCGGCCTGCTCGCGGACCACCTGCTGCCATTGCGCCAGGGTGACGTTCAGCATGTCTTGCGGGCGGGTGCCGTGGCCGGGCAGCAGCACCGTGCGCACGATGTAGCCCTGATCGGCCAGGGTGCGGTCAATGTCGTGGAACGACCAGGGAGAATCGCCCAGGCCGTGCACCAGCAGCACACCGCCTTTGGGCGTGCCGTTCGGGCGCCACTGTTGCGGAGCGTTCCAGTTCAGCTCGGCGGTGCGGTCGGCGGTCTGGAACACCCGGTGGTTTTCGATCAGTTGCAGGGTCTGCTGGCGGTAGCTGTCGAAGCCGGTCGCCGGCGGCTCGTCGAGCCGGGAGGCGCAAGCCTGCAGCGCCAGGGCGCAAAGCACAATGGGCAGGTGAGAGTGGATCAAGGCAGGCAACCTTCAACAGGGCGGTGTGCAACCGCGACTGTGCCATGCCCTTCGCGCAGGGCTCCAGTTTCAGGCACACTCATTGGCAGAAATAAATTCAACAAAATGTATCTACCCCCCCTTGGTGCCGTTCTGGTAGGCGCCATTCTGGAGTCTGCCATGTTCGCCCTTGATCGCGCCCTGGCCCAAGACATTGTCGACCGGGCCATGGCGATTTTGCCGCATAACGTCAATGTCATGGATTATCTGGGCATCATCATTGGCAGTGGTGACCCCGAGCGCATCAGTACCCGCCATGAAGGCGCGCAACAAGTTCTGGTCAGCCGCCAGACGGTGGAAATCGACAGCGACGCGGCCAGCCGCCTGGGTGGGGTGAAGCCGGGCGTCAATCTGCCGCTGATGCTCGACCATCAATTGGTCGGGGTATTGGGCATCACGGGTGACCCGGAGCGGGTCCGGGTGTACGGCGAGTTGGTGAAAATGACCGCCGAAATGCTGATGGAGCAGCGCCGCCAGCAGACCGACCGGCAATGGCGTCAACAACGCAGCGAGCAATTGCTGGCCCGGCTGTTATGGGGCGACTGCCCTGACAGCCTGGTGGACGAAGCCCGCCAGTTGGGCCTGCAGCCGCAACTGCCGCGTCAGGCGCTGCTGCTGCAACTGAGTGAGCCGCTGGAGCTGCACCACCCGTTGATCGCCCGGCTCCATGCCCGCTACCCACACAGCTGGTGCTGCCTGCGCGAGCCAACCTTGTTGTACTGCTGCCATCCGGCAGAGCGTGATCCCGGGTTTGGCCACTGGCTGGAGCAGGATTGGCCGATCCAGCGCCTGGCCTATGCCGAGCTGTCGCCGGACCTGGCCGACTTGCGCCAGGCCTGCGCCGCGCTGCACGAGTCGCTCGATTATGCCAGCCAGATTCGTCCGACCCAGCGGCTGTTACCGTTGCAGAGTCTGCGCCTGCCGTTGCTGTTCTGGCGTCATCGGCAGGACTGGCTGGCGCAGGGCATTGCAGAGACGGTCGCGCCCTTGCACGAACAACCGGCGTTGCTCGACACCCTGGATCGCTGGTTCGAGCACAGCGGAGAAAGCCAGGTGTGTGCCGAAGCGCTGGGCATTCATCGCAACAGCCTGCGTTATCGGCTGGACAAAATTGCCGAACTGACCGGTTGTGACCCGTATCGCACCCACGACCTGTTGCGCCTGTATCTGGGCCGTCAGGTGCAGGTGTTGTGCAAATGACTGGTCGGGCGCGCGCAGCGTTGTGCGCCGGACCGGGGTAAAGCCGCGGCCCGGATGCCAAGATGCGTGCACAAGAACAGGAGTTGCCTCATGAAAATCGTCATTGCCCCCGACTCGTTCAAAGACAGCCTCAACGCCCAGGCCGTCGCCCAGTCCATCGCTGCTGGCCTGAGCGAGGTCTGGCCGCAGGCCCGGTTGCGTATCTGCCCGATGGCCGATGGTGGCGAGGGCACCATTGAATCGGTGCTGCAGGCGTGCAACGGGCAATTGATGAGCGCGCGGGTAAGCGGCCCGCTCGGTGAGCCGGTGGTGGCGCACTGGGGCTGGCTGGCCGAAAGCCGCACGGCGATCATCGAGATGGCTACCGCCAGCGGTCTGCAATTGCTGAGCCTGACCCAGCGTGATGCGCGCATTACCAGCACCTACGGCACCGGACAGTTGATTGCCCAGGCGCTGGATGCCGGTGCGCAACGGGTGATTCTGGCCATTGGCGGTAGCGCGACCAACGATGGCGGCAGCGGCATGCTGGCGGCGCTGGGGGTGGCATTTGTCGATCAGGCCGGGCAACCGCTGCCGCCAGGCGGTCTGGCGCTGGCGCAGTTGGCCGGCATCGACTTGAGCGGCCTGGACCCACGGCTGGCCGAGGTGCGTTTCGAGATTGCCGCTGATGTCGACAACCCGCTGTGCGGCCCGCACGGTGCGTCGCACACCTTTGGCCCGCAAAAAGGCGCTGATGCTGAACAGGTGCTGGCACTTGATGCCGCGCTGGGGCATTACGCCGATCACTGTGCGCAGGTGCTCGGTCGTGACCTGCGTGACAGCCCCGGCAGTGGTGCGGCGGGTGGTATGGGGTTTGCGGCCAAGGCATTCTTGCAGGCCAGCTTTCGCCCGGGGGTCGAGGTGGTTGCGGAACTGACCGGTCTGGAGCAGGCGCTGCAAGGCGCTGACCTGGTGATCACCGGAGAAGGGCGGTTCGATGCCCAGACCCTGCGCGGCAAGACACCGCTGGGCGTGGCGCGTTTCGCGGCGCGCCACAACGTACCGGTGATTGTCTTGGCCGGCACCCTCGGTGAAGGCTACGAGCAGTTGTACGCGCACGGCATTCATGCCGCATTCGCCTTGGCCAGCGGCCCCATGAGCCTGGACGAAGCCTGCCGCAATGCCCCCGGCCTGCTGCATGATCGGGCACGTGACCTGGCACTGCTGTGGAACCTGGCAAGCCGGTAGGAGATCGCCCGCCGGCCGGCCGCACCCTGCGGTCTGATAACAATACTGCGTCCAGCGGCTGAAGCACATGTAACAAATGATGGCAAAAAGCGCTCAAGATGCGGTTCGGCAGGCCGATAGCGAGGTGGGGTTGTCCGACAACCGCCAATGACCTGCCATTCCATAACAAAGAGCCGTAGCCATGAATCTACGCAATCTGACCATCGCCCGCCGTGCGGGACTGGGTTTTACCTTGATTTCTCTGCTTGTGGCTCTGCTTGGCTGGTTTGCCCTGGCGCAGATGCAGACCATCCGCGAAAGCGAAGTTGCTGTTGAAACCAATTGGGTGCCGAGCATGCGCGCGGTCTCTGACATCCGTGAAATCATGCTGCGCATCCGCACGATCTCCCTGCGCATGGCCCTGGACCAGGATCCTGCCAATGTCAGTACCTACAAAGGCCAGATGGACACCCGCCTGAAAGATCTGGACGGCAAGCTCGAGGTACTCAACAAGTTCGTCGACACCCCTGAAGAAAAGGTGCTCGCCGACCAGTTTCGCACCACCCAGAACCAGTACCGCGAAGGGCTTGACCGCTCCTTTGTATTGGCCGCGCAGAAAGACCTGGCTGGCCTGAACAAGCTGCTGCAGGTGGACATGAAGACCATCGTTGATGGTTCCGGCAAGCAACTGGCCGACCTTGGCGACTACTACACCAAAAAGATCGAAGCCGAAGGCCAGGCTGCCGAAGCTCAGTACTACAGATCGCGCAATATCGTCATCCTCTTCGTGGTGATCGCTGCACTGGCCACCATCGCCCTGGCCTTGTGGCTGACCCGTGGCATCGTCCGGCCGCTGGAAAGCGCGGTGCGTGCCGCCGAACATGTGGCTGAGGGCGATCTGACCCATGACATCCTGGTCGACGGCGAAGACGAGGTCACTCGTCTGCAGCGCGCCTTGCAGCAGATGCAGAACAACCTGCGTTCGGCGATGCAGCATATCAACAGCTCCGCCACCCAACTGGCTTCAGCGGCCACCGAACTGAACTCGGTGACCGAAGACAGCTACCGCGGCCTGCATCAGCAGAATGCCGAGATCGACCAGGCCGCCACGGCGGTCAACGAGATGACCTCGGCGGTGGAAGAGGTGGCGCGCAATGCGGTGTCCACCTCCGATGCGTCCAACCATTCCAGCGCGTCGGCCAAGGCCGGTCAGCAACGGGTGCTGGACACCGTGCAGTCGATCCAGACCCTGACCGATAACGTGCAAAGCACCTCGACCCTGGTGCAGAACCTGGCTGATCAGTCCCAGGACATCGGCAAGGTACTGGACGTGATTCGTTCGATCGCCGAACAGACCAACCTGTTGGCGCTCAACGCGGCCATCGAAGCTGCGCGGGCCGGTGAGTCCGGCCGTGGTTTTGCGGTGGTTGCCGATGAAGTGCGGGCACTGGCCCATCGCACCCAGCAGTCGACGCTGGAAATCGACGCCATGGTCAACGCCATGCGCAATGGTTCAGCCCAGGCGCTGGAGTCGATGCTCACCAGTCGCGAGCGAGCCGGCACCACGCTGGAAATGGCCAAGGGCGCCGGTGACTCGCTGAGCGAGATTACCCAATCGATCAATCAGATCTCCGAACGTAACCTGGTGATCGCCAGCGCTGCGGAAGAACAGGCGCAAGTGGCGCGCGAAGTCGACCGCAACATCGTCAACATTCGTGACCTGTCGATGCAATCGACCCAGGGCGCCAACCAGATCAGCGCGTCGAGCAACGAGCTGTCGCGCCTGGCCGGTGATCTCAGTCAGGTGGTCGCGCGGTTCAAAGTCTGACGGCTTGATCGTGACCGGCCAGGGCGCGCATGATGGCCCCGGTCGGTCAGGTGATCCATCCCCAACCTGACCATCGTCAGGGTGCCTCTAAAAACGTAGGCGAGGCGGTCAGCGCAAGGCAAAAACAGGCGAGGAACGGTCGGAGTCGCGCTCGACTTTACGGCTGTAAATGAGCATCCTGAGCCTGGTTTTAACGCAGCGATGGCGCGCGTAGCGCCGCAGGCGTCCAGCCAGCGGGTAGTTTTTAGAGGTGCCCCTCAGGTTGAGGAGGGCCACAGCGTCATGGACAAGCATCGCACCGCGCACACCTTCAGCAGTTGGCTGCACACCCCCACCCATCAGCAGTGGCTCGGCCAGGAAGGCAGGCGCCTGCTGGGCTTTGCCAGAGCGGCCCGGCTCGAAAACGGTTTCGGTGATCTGGACGACTATGGCCGGCTGATGGTCGGCGCCCGTGCCCAGACCCTCAATACTGCCCGGTTAGTCCATTGCTTTTCGCTGGCGCATATCCAGGGTATTCCCGGATTTGCCGACCTCATCGACCACGGCCTGGCCGCGTTGCTGGGGCCGCTGCGCGATGAATTGCACGGCGGCTGGTTCGATGCGCCGCTGGACGAGGGCGGCAACTCAGACAAACAGGCTTACCTGCATGCCTTTGTGGCGCTGGCGAGCAGCTCGGCGGTTGTCGCCGGCCGGCCTGCCGCCCAGGCATTGTTCGACGAGGTGCAGGCGGTGATCGTTGAGCGCTTCTGGAGCGAAGACGAGGGCGCGCTGCGTGAATCCTTCTCCCGCGACTGGCAGCATGAAGAGCACTATCGCGGTGCCAACAGCAATATGCACGGCACGGAGGCGTTTCTGGCCCTGGCCGACGTAACGGGCAATGCGCAATGGCTTGATCGTGCGCTGCGGATTGTCGAGCGGTTGATCCATCAGCACGCTGGCGCCAATGACTTTCAGGTCATCGAGCATTTCAGCCGCACCTGGCAGCCGTTACCGGACTACAACCGCGACAACCCGGCCGACCCGTTTCGCCCCTATGGCACCACGCCGGGCCACAGCTTCGAGTGGGCGCGGCTGTTGCTGCACCTTGAGGCGGCGTTGCTACGCGAACGCTGTAACGCCCCCGGCTGGCTGGCCAAACATGCCCGTGAACTGTTCGACAGTGCCTGCCGGCATGGCTGGCAGGTCGATGGCGCACCAGGCATCGTTTACACCCTGGATGAACAACGTCGCCCGGTGATCCGTCAGCGTCTGCACTGGACCCACTGTGAAGCGGTCGCCGCCGCCGCCGCGCTGTTGCAACACACTGGCGAGGAAGTATTCGAGCAGTGGTATCGGCAGTTCTGGGAGTTCAACGAAACCCGTTTCATCGATTATGAACACGGCAGCTGGTATCACGAACTGGATGAGCGCAACCGGCCGGCAGCGATCATCTGGGAGGGCAAACCGGATCTGTATCACGCTTATCAGGCGGTGTTGCTGCCGCTATTGCCCCTGGCGCCGAGCCTGGCCAGTGGGCTGGCAGGGAAGGGAGCGGTGTAGGAGATCGCCCGCCGCCTCGCTGTCACCCAGCAAACACGGATTTCGTAGGACCGGCCGGGCGGCGATCCGCTTTAGCCGGGAAGCCTTCGCTGCTGAAGCAGCTCCTACGGCCGGCCACTCCAGCGAATCACCTGTCTGGCCAGAAAACTGCCGGTCAGAATCACGCCGAACAACCGCAGTGTCTGCATCGCCAGCACGAACCCCACATCTGCATGGGTATCGATGGCGATGATCGCCATGGCGTCCAGCCCGCCGGGGCTGGTCGCCAGGTACACCGACAGATAATCCTTGTCCAGCCATACGGCGATCAGCCACGCCGACAGGGCGCAAAGGGCAATCAGCAGCAGCGAAGCCAGCAACATCATCGGCAGATGGCGCCAGACATACAGCACCGTTGGCCGGTCAAAGCGCAGCCCGACATAGCAGCCGATTGCGCCATAGCCGAAGGCAACCAGCCAGCCGGGCAGGGCGATCTGTAACACCCCGGACAATTGCAACGCGGTCCCCAGCAGCAGCGGCACCAGCAACACCCCGGCCGGCAGCCGTGAGCCCAGCCAGACCCCCGCACCGATGACCGCCAGGCTCAACGCGATGTCGGTGAGGTTCAGGCCTTGAGCCTGGCTGGCGCTGGCCTGCAGTTGCGCACCGCCCACCGAAGCGCCCAACCAGTGGCTGACCAGAGCACCGACCATCACCACCAGCACCACCCGCACGTACTGCATGGTCGCCACGACTCGCGGGTCAGCCCCGTGGTCTTCCGACATGGCAACCATCACCGAGGCCGCACCGGGTGAGGTCCCCCACGCGGCGGTGTGGCTCGGGATCCCGGCATAGCGCACCAGTACCAGGCCCACCACGGCGCTCAGCGACACGGTCAGCAGCGTGCCCAGCAACATGATGTGCCAGTCTTGCAAGACCATCAGCAACACGCTGAGGCTCATGGCGTGGGCGATCATCACCCCGACGGTGCCCTGGCCGAGCTGGAACAGCACTTTGGGCAGGCGAATGCTGGCGCCGGCAACGCCAAAGCCGATGGCAACCAGCATCGGGCCGAGAAACAACGCGGCCGGCACATGAGCGGCGCTGAACAGTTGACCGGCCAGGCCGGCGGCAAGAATAAGGGCGACCCATTGGGCCGGGGCGGGAAGGGCAGGTAGAGCGAGTGCGGCGGCGCGAGGCAAGAGGATTCTCCCAGGCAGATGACGTGATCCATTGCGGATCAGATACGGCAATTATTCGGGCTTGAAATCATCAAGTCTATTTTCTAATAATCATGAATCTATAACTATTGTTGATCGATTATGGACCTGCGCGACCTGACGTATTTCGAAACCATTGCAGAGCTGGGGCATCTGGGCCGGGCGGCGGAGAAGCTCAACCGCAGCCAGCCGGCACTGACCAAAAGCATCCAGCGTCTCGAAGAGTCCTTCGGTACCCGGTTGTTCCAGCGTGACGGGCGACGCATCAAGCTCACCCCGGTCGGTGAGCTGCTCAAGGCCCGCGGCAAGGAGTTGCAACTGAGCATCGCCCAGACGCAACGGGAAGTGCGCGATTTTGCCAGCGGCCTGGTTGGCAATATCCGCGTAGGTTGCGCGGCGACCATGGCCGAACACCTGTTGCCCAAGCTGACCCAGGCGCTGTTACAGCGCGCCCCGGACCTGACCTTCAAGCTGGTGATCGGCCAGGACGACCTGCAGCGCGAGGCGCTTAACGAAGGGCAACTGGACATGATCATCTGCTCGCTGATTCCCGACAGCGAGCAGCTCATCAGTTTTCCGGTGTTCGACGACGAACTGGTGGTGATTGCCAGCCCGCAGCATCCGGTGTTCGACAGTGCCTTGCAGATGCGTGACCTGTGTGACTACCGCTGGGTCCTGCCGCCGATTGGCGTGTCGTCGCGCAAATGGCTGGACGCCACGTTCGCTGCCCACAACCTGCCGCTGCCGGTGGTCCAGATCGAGGCCAACTCCATCTCACTGTTGCCCGGCCTGATTGCCCAGAGCCACCTGCTCAGCTTCATTGCCCGGGAGAGTGTCGAATATGGCCACAACATGCAGCACTTGCGGGTGGTGCCGATCAGCGAAGCGACCATGAAGCGTACCGTCGGGGTGACCGTGCGGCGTGGCGCTTATCAGACGCCGGCGGCGCAGGACATGCTGGCGCTGTTGCGCGACCATGGCCGGGATTTTCTCAGCTGGGCGTGATCAGGACCTGAATCCTGAGCATCGAACAGATTTACCCGAAATTTTGCCGCCGCGCCGCGCGCGCGCTCCTGATTTTGCTGATATAACAATTGCTTGAGACGTTACACACAGGAGCATGAACACGATGTACCACGCCAGCCCCGCCATGGACTGCCCATTTCCCCATCCGGCCCTGATTCGCCTTGAGCTGCACTTCGGCGGTGACCGCTCGCCATTGAACGATGCCGACGCCGACGAAGACCCGGACGCTGAAATCTACCTCGACCCAGACTTGCTCGGCCTGGACGATTTTGCTGACGCTGACAAGCTGGACACGGGCGATATCGGCTCCTCCTCAGTCAACTGAAGCTGCCGGTCCGGCTCAGGTAACGGGCCAGCGCTTCAGCACCCAGCTCGACACTGGTGCTGACGCCGACCCAGCTGCAGGCCAGCATCAGGTTACGCGGCAGGCCGAAGTCTTCGACCAGCAGGTCTTGCTGGTCATAGCCTTGTTGATCGTGGGCAACCTGTTCGCGCAAGGGCACCAGCGGCTTGCAATACGCCCACACCGGTTTGCCCAGCGCGACCGCCATGCCGATCTCGAATACGGTGCCGGAGTCCGGCTCCAGACCGCGAAAGGCATTGAGGTTGGCCAGCACCGCGGTGCAGCGTTGCAGCATGCCGATGTTCTGCTGATAGATCAGCTGGGCGGTTTGCTGAGGCGCCAGCCCCGGTTCGACCTGGTTGTCGAACGGGTACAAGCCCTGCATGCCGTGGGCGGCGCACAGATCCTTGAGGTAGCGGCCGTGTTCAATCGGGTTGCGCCGGAACACATCGAAGCCGGCCAGATAGATCAGCGGTGCAGGCATGATGGCGTTCCTCAACGGTGGGTGTCGTTCAAGGATGACAGGCTGACGGGCGTCTTGCCACTGATCGGGCCGAGTGGTAGCGGGCTGTATTGTGTATAAATAGCCAGTATCCTTGCTGCCATTTCCATCGTTGCCTGATACCGCTTGTGAACAGTTCGCCCCTCGATAATCCGCTGTATTACCTGGTCAACTTCCAGCAGGTGCTGGGTTGGATCGCACTGCGCTATGACGACCTGCTTGATCAGCAGGAGCGCCATTTCATCGAAGCCTTTGCCCGTTTGCCGGTCAGTGCTCAGGGGCTGTTGGTGCGCATGGTGATGCGCAAAGGGGTGTTGTTTCGCGCCAGCAAACTCGATTATGTCGAGCTGGGTGACACGCTTCTGGCCGTGCAGCCGCTACTGGAGCTCGGCTGGATCGATGCTGAGCCTGCGCTGGATCTACAGCAGGTGTTCGGCCTGTTGCGCAAGGATGAACTGGCGGATTGCTTCAAGGCCCACGCCATCAAGGGCGCGCAGCGCAAGAGCCAGTGGCTCGAGCAACTGCTGCCGGTTCATTCGCAGGCACAACCACTGGCCTGCTGGTATCCGCAGCTTGATGACCAGGTTTTGAGCCTGACCATCATGCCGGTCTGCGATCGCCTGCGGCTGCTGTACTTCGGCAACCTGCACCAGCAATGGTCGGAGTTCGTACTCGCCGACCTGGGCGTGTATCGCTACGAGACGGTGGATTTTTCCCAGGACTCGCGCGGCATTGTCTGCCGCGCCGATATCGACGTGTGCCTGCAACTGCATGCCTGCCGCGAAGCGCTGGAACTGGGCGAGGTGCTCGCTGATCTGGCTGAGCGCGCGCTGGCCATCGACACTGACAATGCGTGGTTGCGCATGCGCCGCAACAAGTTGCTGTTTCATATCGGTCAGCAGGCCGAGCGCCTGCAAGACTGGCCGCTGGCATTGGCGGTATATGCCGGGTGTGACTATCCCGGTGCGCGTTCGCGGCGTATCCGGGTGCTGGAGCGCAGCGCTGAGTACAGTCAGGCCATGGTGCTGCTCGAACTGGCCCGCAGCGCGCCGGAAAGTGACGCCGAGGTCCAGCACCTGCAACGTGTGCTGCCGCGCCTGCAGCGCAAGCTCGGGCTGACCGTCGAGCGCCGGACCAAGGCGCGTGAGCCAGTGCGTATCGACTTGAACCTGCCGCCGGAACCCGGTTTGAGTGTAGAGCACCTGGCTGGCAGGCATCTGGCCGAGGAAGGCGCCTCGGTGCATTACGTCGAGAACACCCTGATCAATTCATTGTTTGGCCTGCTGTGCTGGCCGGCGATCTTCGCGCCGCTGCCGGGCGCATTCTTTCATCCTTTCCATACTGGCCCCAGCGACCTGCACAGCCCGGATTTTCATGCGCGTCGCATGCCGTTATTCGATGCCTGCCTGGCGGCGCTTGATTCCGATGCCTGGCAAGACGTCATTCGTGACCACTACCGCAGCAAGTTTGGCCTGCAGTCACCCTTCGTGTTCTGGAACGTACTGACCCCGGAGCTGCTGGAGCTGGCCTTGCTATGCCTGCCCGCCGAGCATTTGCGCCAGTGGTTCCAGCGCTTGCTGCAAGATATCAAGGCCAATCGTGCCGGCATGCCGGACCTGATCCAGTTTTATCCGGACCAGCGCCGCTACCGAATGATCGAGGTCAAAGGCCCCGGCGACCGCTTGCAGGACAACCAGCTGCGCTGGCTTGAGTTCTGTGCCGGCCACGATATGCCGGTGCAGGTGTGTTACGTGCAATGGGCACTCGATGCCGATGAACACGTGCAACAAGCGGCAGACGTTATCCCGGTGATGGAAGGGGCGCTGCAAACGCCCTGTTTGTCGTAGCTATCACGCAGGGCTGTCACGCAGGCTTGGCAAGCGATCTGTGTACCAGGTGCGCAGTATTTCAACGCGGCGGGCGAAGCCAGTGCTTCGCCCGGCCAGAGGTCACTCCACGACAGGTTTGCCGGACGGCGTCGTGGTGGCTTTCGGAGTGCTGGTGCCATGGTTGTCATGGCTGGTTTTGCCGTGATCCGAACCGTGTTGCACATCGGTGCCGGACTCACGCGGGGTGGTCTTGGCACCTTGCGTATTGGAACTGTTGCGGTCAGTGGTCGGTGCCGCATCAGTGCCTGGCAGCTTGGTGGCGTTCGGATTGACCGGGTTGGTCGGGCCGGTGGAACCGGCCATGGCGGCTCCGGTAAAAGCAGTCAACAAGCCGGCAAGGGCCAGAGCAGTCAGGCGGTTCGTGCGCATGGTCATGGTGTTAACTCCTGTAGGGGTAGGGCGTACATGTGTTGGGCATGGGCAGTCGTGTCCAGGTGCCATGCCAGCCGACAAACGGTAGACCAATCTCCGCACCTGCATTAATACCACCCCATAAATGGCGGCGTGTAGCGTTGCTTTTTCTCTCTCCGCTGCCGTCCTGAAAATGCTCGAAAAACAGGTTTTTGACAGTTCTGCTACAGAGATGGCTATCGGCTATCGCTGAGTATTGGCGGTTTGCCACTAAATTGACTGCTGCTCATGAACCCCCCGTAAACACGGGGTGATACGCGCTTTTCAGCAGTTTTTTTCAGCCTTTGAAAGCAGTAAAAAGCGGGGCGCGGCACGCGATGTCGACTGTTTGTCATTAAACAGAAACATTTCAGGTTTTAAATCCGCATCGGGCCTTCTTGGTAACCACCAAACTTTCTCCTGGATCGAGGTATTCCCGTGACACTGCTGACTAAAACACGCTTGTCTGTCCTGCTCGCTTCGCTTTGCCTGAGTGGCATGGCTCACGCGGTCGACGTAACGGGCGCAGGTTCGAGTTTCGTTTTTCCGGTGATTTCCAAGTGGTCCCAGGACTACAGCAAGAACTCCGAGAACCGCATCAACTATCAGTCGATCGGTTCGGGCGGCGGTATCGCTCAGATCAAGGCCGCGACCGTTGACTTCGGTGCTTCCGATGCCCCTATGTCGGCTGAAGACCTGGCTGCTGCCGGCCTGGGCCAGTTCCCTAGCGTGATCGGCGGTATCGTGCCAATCGTCAACGTTGAAGGCGTTGAGAGCGGCAAGCTCAAGCTCGACGGCCCGTCGCTGGCCAAGATCTTCCTGGGTGAGATCAAGAAGTGGAACGACCCGGCGCTGGTCGCGCTGAACCCTGGCCTGACCCTGCCAGACACCGCCATCACCGTTGTTCGTCGCTCCGACGGCTCGGGCACCACTTACAACTTCACCAACTACCTGAGCAAAGTCAGCCCGGAATTTAACGAGAAGCTGAAGTTCGGCTCTACCGTTCAATGGCCAGTGGGCGTGGGCGGCAAGGGTAACGAAGGTGTTTCTGCTTACGTCAAGCAGATCAAAGGTTCGATCGGTTACGTAGAGCACTCCTACGCCACCACCAACAAGCTGGCCTACACCCAGCTGAAAAACGCCGCTGGCAAGTTCATCACGCCAGACGCCAAGGCTTTCGCTGCCGCTGCTGACACCGCTGACTGGGCGAGCGCCAAGGACTTCGGTCTGATCATGACCAACGCACCGGGTGAAGCGGCATGGCCGATCACTGCCACCACCTGGATCATCATGTACAAGCAGGCCAAGAACGAAGAGAAGAGCAAAGCTGCTTTTGACTTCTTCAAATGGTCCCTGGAAAACGGCCAGAAGCAAGCCGAAGAGCTGGAATACGTCGCTCTGCCAAAGTCGCTGGTTGAGCGTGTAGAGAACTACTGGAAAGCCGAGTTCAAGTAACAGCGCTTCAAGTTTGTAGCTCACCCCTGTCATCAGCCATGCAAGCTGGTGACGGGGGCTTTCCCTTGCGAGTGGATCGAAATGACTGAAAACACCCAATACCTGTCCGCCGAGCTTACCGCTGCCGAGTCCGACAGCGAAAAGCGCGCCCAGCGCGATCATCGCCATGACGTATGGTTCCGGCGTACCCTGCAGGCTTCGGGGATGCTGGTACTGATACTGCTGGGCTGTATCGCGGCATCTACTCTATGGGGTGGAAAGCTGGCTTTCGAAACTTTTGGTTTCGGGTTCCTGACCAGCACTGAATGGAACGTCAACGAAGGCAAATTCGGCGCTCTGGTACCGATCTACGGCACCCTGGTGACCTCGTTTCTGGCCTTGTTGATCGCTGTACCGGTAAGTTTCGGTATCGCCATCTTCCTGACCGAAGTTGCACCGCCATGGTTGCGCATGCCGATCGCCTCGGCTATCGAACTGCTGGCCGGTATTCCTTCGATCATCTACGGCATGTGGGGCCTGTTCGTTTTCGGCCCGTTCATGGCCGCACATATTTCTCCCTGGATCAACGACGTACTGGGCTCGCTGCCACTGGTCGGTGTGCTGTTCCAGGGGCCGCCACTGGGCATCGGCATGCTGACCGCCGGTATCGTCCTGGCGATCATGATCATTCCGTTCATTACCTCGGTAATGCAGGAAGTGTTCCGCACCGTACCGACCACCCTCAAGGAGTCGGCTTATGCGTTGGGCGGTACCACCTGGGAAGTGGTCTGGGACATCGTCCTGCCTTACACCCGTTCGGCGGTGGTCGGCGGCGTCTTCCTCGGTCTGGGCCGCGCATTGGGTGAAACCATGGCGGTAACCTTTGTACTGGGTAACGCGATCCAGTTCTCCCCATCGCTGATGATGCCAAGCAGCTCGATTGCTTCGGTCATCGCCAACGAATTCAACGAGTCCTACACCGACCTGCACCGTTCGGCGCTGATCGCGCTGGGCTTTTTGCTCTTCGTTGTGACCTTTATCGTGCTGGCTCTGGCCCGCTTGATGCTGTCTCGCCTGTCGCGCAAGGAGGGCCTATGAGCGACAAGAAAGCCAACGAGAACCTGTACCGGGTTCGCGCGCTCAAGAACAACATCGCCATGGTGCTCAGCTGCGCCGCGACCGGCTTCGGCCTGCTGTGGCTGGTATGGATCCTGATTACCACCATCGTTGAAGGTGTCAGTGCTCTGAACCTGCAACTGTTCACCAGCATGACCCCGCCGCCGGGTGTCGAAGGCGGTCTGGCCAACGCCTTCTACGGCAGCATCCTGATGTCGCTGATCGGCTTGGTCATTGGTACTCCGATCGGTCTGATGGCCGGTGTCTGGCTGGCCGAGTTCGCCCGTTACTCCAAACTGGGCAACGCGGTGCGCTTTATCAACGACATTCTGTTGTCGGCGCCGTCGATCGTTCTGGGCCTGTTCGTCTACACCGTGGTGATCCTGCCGCTCAACAAATTCAGCGGCCACACCGTCGGTTTCTCGGCCATCGCCGGTGCTATTGCCCTGGCGCTGCTGGTGATCCCGGTGGTGGTACGGACCACCGACGAAATGATGCAACTGCAACCGACCACCATGCGTGAAGCCGCGCTGGCGCTGGGTGTGCCGCAATGGAAGCTGACCCTGCAGATCGTGCTGCGTGCCGCCAAGGCCGGTGTGGTCACCGGTGTGCTGCTGGCGCTGGCGCGGATCACCGGTGAAACCGCGCCGCTGCTGTTCACCGCGTTCGGTAACCAGTTCTGGAGCAGCGACCTGCTCAAACCGATCGCCAGCGTTCCGGTGGTGGTCTTCCAGTACGCGATGAGCCCGTACGACGACTGGCACTCCCTGGCCTGGGCTGGCGCATTGATCATGACCCTGTTCGTGCTGCTGCTGAGCCTCGCTTCTCGCTTAATTCTTCTGCGCAATAAGGCGTCCTGATGAACACTCTTTCTCTTGCGAACGAAAAAACCAAGATTCAGGTACGTGGCCTGGAATTCTTCTACAACGATCACAAGTCGCTCAAGTCCATCGACATGGTGATCCCCGAGAAGCGCATCACCTCGATCATCGGCCCGTCCGGCTGCGGCAAGTCGACCCTGTTGCGCGTGTTCAACCGTATCTACTCGATGTACCCCAAGCAGGAAGCGCGTGGCGAAGTCTTGCTCAACGGTGAGAACATCCTCGACCCTGGCTACTCGATGAACCGCCTGCGCAGCCACGTCGGCATGGTGTTCCAGAAGCCGGTGCCGTTCCCGATGTCGATCTTTGACAACATCGCCTACGCCATCCGCCACCACGAGAAACTCTCGCGTCGCGAGATGGAAGAGCGGGTGGAACAGGCACTGCGCGGCGCCGCGCTGTGGGATGAGGTCAAGGACAAGCTCAAGCAGAGCGCCACCGGTTTGTCCGGCGGTCAGCAGCAGCGTCTGTGCATCGCCCGGACCATCGCCCTGCGTCCGCAGGTGCTGTTGCTGGACGAACCGACCTCGGCGCTGGACCCGATCTCTACCGGTCGTATCGAGCAGTTGATCACCGAACTCAAAGAGCAGTTCACCGTGATCATCGTGACTCACAACATGCAACAGGCAGCACGTTGCTCGGACTACACCGCGTTCATGTTCCTGGGTGAACTGATCGAGCATGGCGACACCGACACCATGTTCACCAAGCCGAGCAAGAGTCAGACTGAAGACTACATCACCGGTCGCTTCGGCTGATTCATCGCGTCATTAGCGCTGTACCCATTCGCGGCTGAAGCCGCTCCTACACGGGTTGACCCCGTAGGAGCGGCTTCAGCCGCGAAGCATTTCTACGCGAAGCTTTTATCCCCGCTCCCCCATAAACGCCTCGATCCGCTCGCGCAGCCAGCGTTCGGCCGGGTCGTTGTCCATCACGCTCAGCCAGCTCATCGACAGGTCCAGCCCTGGTGTCTCGAAGGGCAGCGCCTCATCCCGCAGCAAGCCCAGTTCACTCATCGCCGTGGCGGTAAAGTCCGACAGGTTGGCAATCAGGTCAGTGCCGGCCAGCAGTGCGGGCAGGCTGGTAAAACGTGGTACCGACATCACCACCCGGCGCTTGCGGCCGATGGCTTCCAGCCACTCATCGGCGAAGCTGCTGACACTGGCTACATGCGAGACCACCACGTGTGGCCGTGAACAGTATTCGTCCAGGCTCATCGGCGTGGTCGAATAGTCGGCGCGCACCACCCTTGGCTGGCAGTTGCGCAGGCGCTTGCGTTTGGCATTGGCCGGCAGATCGCGGGTCAGGCAGACGCCTACGGTGATTTCGCCGGACATCAACAGCTCGGAGATATTCCAGTAGTCAGCGTGCTTGACCACCAGCACGACGTTTGGCGCTTCCTGGCGCAGGGCGCGGAGCAGGGCAGGCAGCAGACCGAACTCCACATCGTCCGACAGGCCGATACGAAAGGTCATGGTGCTTTGCGCCGGCTCGAACTCACGGGTCAGGCTCAAGGCCATGGACATCGCGTCCAGTGCCGGGGTCAGGTGGCGGAGGATCTCGTGGGCACGGGCGGTGGGTTCCATACGGTGGCCGACCCTGACAAACAGCGGGTCGCCCAACAGATTGCGCAGCCGGTTGAGCGCGGCACTGATCGTCGGCTGGCCGAGAAACAGCTTTTCGGCGGCACGGGTCACATTGCGTTCCTGCATCAGGGTTTCGAATACCACCATCAGGTTGATATCCGCCTTGCGCAGCTCGTTACGATTCATCGAGAGGATTCCTTCAGCCGGACCCAACACGCCGGTCAGTCGCCGCCAAGTCTAAGAAGCCACCCGCCCCGGCGTCCAGCGGCTGCCCGCATCGGGCATTAATCTTTTGTAATGGACTTTTCGGCATGGCAGGGCATTTTGCCGCCGCAGTGCAGACCTGCTCCGGTACATTGCCGGGTTCACCTACCTGTCTGGCGTGCGGGTTTCGCTCAAACGCCAGGCCCAGAAAAAGGAGTTGTCCGATGCAGGTTGCAAAGATCGCCGCCCTGGCGGCCGCCATCATCTTGCCCGGCGTGGTGCAGGCCGCCACCCCAAGCTACGGCGAACGTCTGGAAGGCTTCAGCTACCCGTACCCGCTCAAGCAGTTTGCCTTTGAGTCGCAGAACCAGAAACTGGAAATGGGCTATATGGACGTCGCGCCGAGCGCCAAAGCCAATGGCCGCACGGCAGTGCTGATGCATGGCAAGAATTTCTGCGGCGCGACCTGGGAGGCGACCATCAAAACCCTGAGCGAGGCCGGTTATCGGGTCATCGCCCCGGACCAGATCGGTTTCTGCACCTCCAGCAAGCCTGGCCATTATCAGTACAGCTTTCAGCAACTGGCGCTCAATACCCGCGCCTTGCTCGATCAGCTGGGCATCGACAAGGTGGCGCTGGTCGGTCACTCCACCGGCGGCATGCTCGCCACCCGCTTTGCCCTGATGTATCCAGAGCAGACCGACAAACTGGTGATGGTCAACCCCATCGGCCTGGAAGACTGGAAGGCCGTCGGCGTGCCGTACCGCAGCGTAGACCAGTGGTATGAGCGGGAATTGAAAGTCAGTGCCGAAGGCATTCGCCAGTACGAGCAGAAAACCTACTACGACGGGCGCTGGAAGCCGGAGTACGACAAGTGGGTAGACATGCTCGCCGGGCTGTTCAACGGCCCTGGCAAGCAGGCCGTGGCGTGGAACTCGGCACTGATCTACGACATGATCTACACCCAGCCGGTGTACCACGAGTTTGCCAACCTCAAGGTGCCGACCGTGCTGATGATTGGCGACCGCGACACCACCGCCATCGGTAGCGATATCGCGCCGCCTGAGGTCAAGGCGAAGATTGGCAAGTATGAGCAACTGGGCAAGGATGTGGCCAAACTGATTCCCGATGCCGAACTGGTCGAATTCAAGGGCCTGGGCCATGCCCCGCAGATGGAAGAGCCAGAGCGCTTTCACAAGGCCCTGCTGACCGGGCTGCAGTTGAAATAACTGCCTGTGCTGCATTCGTCGGCAACCGGCGCTCCGGTTGCCAGCGAATGCGCGGGCTACACAACTTGAATTGAATTTCCCCTTGCCATTCGCCCTCATAGGCAATCCGCGTTACCATCGGATGCTCAAATTCTGACCGTCAGGTCCACTGGCGGCTGTTTTCCGACTTTGCAGACTGCCGAGCCCAATGTCCGAAACCACACCCTCCGAGCCCCGTTTGCGTGCCCGTCTGAGCGCTTTTTTGCGTGCATTCTGGCCTGCGCCCCATGCCATTGATGCCCTTGAACGACTGCGCGCCAGCACCGGTGCGGCGCTGGGTATCCTGCTGGCTGCTGTGTGTGCCGCGTTCTGGCTCAACGGCAACGCCGCCCATGAACACGGCCTGCTGGCTCTGGCGCTGGTCGCCCCGTTGGGCGCCAGTGCGGTGCTGGTGTTTGCCGTGCCCGCCAGCCCGTTGGCGCAGCCTTGGTCGGTGGTGGGCGGCAATACCCTGTCGGCGCTGGTCGGCATTGCCTGCTGCAAGTGGATTCCCGATGCCAGCCTGGCCGCGGCGCTGGCTGTGGGGCTGGCAATCGCCGTGATGTTGTTGATGCGCTGCCTGCACCCGCCCGGTGGCGCCTCGGCCTTGCTGATGGTGCTGATGGGGTGCGACCGCTTCGAGTTCGCCTTCAGCCCGGTGCTGATCGACTCGTTGCTGATGGTGCTGGCCGGGCTGGTCTACAACAACCTCACCGGGCGCAGTTGGCCGCATCTGCCGCTGCCGGCCAAGGCGGCGCCGACCCATTTGCATCGCGCTGATCTGGATGCGGTGCTGGACCGCTACAACCAGATCCTCGACGTCAGCCGCGACGATCTGGAAGTGCTCCTTGAGCAGGTCGAAGCGCTGAACTTTCAGCGCTCGGTCGGTGATCTGCGGTGCCGCGATGTCATGACCCAGAACCCGCTGAGCGTCGGCCAGGAAACCTCGCTGCGCGAAGCCTGGGCGTTGATGCGGGAACGACGTATCAAGGCCTTGCCGGTCATCGACCGTCAGCAGCATTTGCTGGGCATTGTCACGGTTGCCGATTTCATGGGCCAGATCGACCTGGACGTGCACGATGGCATCGCCTGGCGCCTGCGCACCCTGGTGCGGCCGAAAAAGCACGATGAGGTCCGTACCGTGGGGCAGATCATGACCCGCACCGTGCGGGTGTCGAGCAGCGACCGGCTGCTGCTGGATCTGGTGCCGGTGTTCTCCGACAACGGTCACCGGCACATTCCGATCATCGACGACAAGCAGCGCCTGGTGGGCATCATCACCCAGTCGGATCTGATTCGGGCTTTGTATCGCGCGGTGCGTAGCTGATGCTGCTGCTTTCGCGCTGACGCTGGGCCTGACCCAGGCGCAACCCGACCCACGCCCAGAGCAATGCCAGCCCGGCGCCGATGTACATCGCCAGCGCCGGATG
The DNA here is from genome assembly GCF_024129895.2 of Pseudomonas sp. 21LCFQ02. Taxonomy (NCBI): domain Bacteria; kingdom Pseudomonadati; phylum Pseudomonadota; class Gammaproteobacteria; order Pseudomonadales; family Pseudomonadaceae; genus Pseudomonas; species Pseudomonas sp. 21LCFQ02. Next base: position 5,314,233 of record NZ_CM178749.1, on the reverse strand, counting down.
TTCACCGAGCAGGTCCAGGCCGCGCTTGAGCCAGCCACTGAGCGCGTCGCCGCCGCGGTAGACCACGGTGTCGATGAAGTTCTTGGCCTTGTATTTCTGCTCGGCAGACACCACGGTGTAGAGCATTTCCCGGCCCGGCCGGACCAGCGCGTACTCGCCGGCGCGGCGCACCACCATCACCACTGCGAACACCGCAAACACCGGCGACAGCGCCAACAGCACGAACCCGCCAGCGATCAGCAGTGGTACCGCCACCAGCAGGACGGTCACCCCCAGCTTCTGGGCGATTCGCCCGGTGACAAACAGCTGGGTAAAGATCGCCAGGCTTTGCACCAGCGTGTCGAGCAGGCCGAACACCTGGGTCTGGGTAGTGCGGTCAGGAAAATGGCTGGCAACGATACGCGCCTGCTCGAAGTACAGAAAGGTGCTGGCGCTGGCCAGCAGGATCACGAACAGGGCAATGCCGAGCAGAAACGGCGAGCGAAGCACCGCCGTGGCACCGGCAAACGGATTGCCGCCCAGCGGTTTGTCGCGTTGCTCAGCGCGCTGTTCGTTCAACGGCTCACGCTCACGCCAGCGCAGCAGGCTCAAGGCCGCCAGCAGGCTACCAGCCAGGAGCAGGGCGGCCAGCAGCAATAACCCGGCATGCCCCAGCGGCGCCACCAGCACAGTGCCCAGCAGCGGCCCGAGCAGGCCGCCGAAACTGGCGCCACCGGCCATCAGGGCAAATACCCGCCTGGCCTGCGCGCTGCTGAACACATCGGCCAGCACGCTCCAGGCCAGCGAGATGCTCAGCAGGTTGAACACCGACAGCCACACATAGAACGTTCGCCCGGTCCAGACGTTATCTGGATCGCGTTGGATGAGCAGGGCAAAGACCAACAGGTTGAGCACGAAAAAACCGAATACCGCACTGAGCAGCGACCTGCGGTTCAGTCGTGAAGCCAGCAGGCCGAACAGCGGCAAGGCGGCCAGGGTGGCGATGAAGGTGGCGGTAAACAGCCATTGCAGGTTATCGACCCCGCCGGCCAGCCCCATCACTTCGCGCACTGGGCGCAACATGAAATAGCCGGTGAACAGCAGCATGAACATGGCCAGGCCCAGGCTGACGACTCGTTCTTCACCGGGGCTGACATTCAATAGCCGGCGCAGGCGGGCAGCGAATGCGATGGGCATGGGTCAGCCGATCAGGTCAATGAGCGACTGGCGCTGCGCAGCATTGAGTGGCTCGCCAAACCCGGCGAGCAAATTGTCGCGCTGGCGAGTCGGTCGGCCAGTGGCGGGAATCACCGCAGTGACTGCCGGGTCGCTCAGGGCAAAGCGCAGAAACGCCTGGGCCCAGGACATGATGCCGACATCGGCGGCCCAGCCTGGCAGCGGTTTGTTCTGCACGCGATCGAACAACTTGCCGTCATCAAAGGCCCGATTGACCAGCACCGCGACGCCCAGCTCGCGGGCGACCGGAAATACGGTTTTTTCCGCGCCGCGAGTCGACACTGAATAATTGACCTGAACAAAATCCGGACGGCTCTGGCGCAGCACGGCTGCCAGTTCTGCATGGCCGTGTTCCAGATAGTGGGTCACTCCGCTGTAGCGGGTCTTGCCCTCGGCCTTGAGGTCATTGATCAGCGCCAGTTGGGTCTGCCAGTCCTGCAGCGTGTGCACCTGCAGTAGCTCAACCTTGTCGGTGCGCAGCGCGTCCAGAGAGCGCTGAAACTGCGCCAGCCCGGCCTGGCGGCCGTGCGCGGCCAGTTTGGTGGCCAGAAACGCCTTGTCACGCAGGCCCAGCTCGGCGAGCAGGTCACCCAGCACTGTTTCGGCGCGGCCATAGCCGGGCGCCGTGTCGATCAGGGTCGAGCCGCCGGAGAAAAAAGTCTTCAACACTTCACGCAGCGGATCGCGTTCAGCCTGGCTGGTGCCGACATCGAAACTGCCCGAGGTGCCCATGCCGATCACCGGCAACAGCTCGGCGCTGGACGGGACAGCGCGGGTCTGCGGCGGGGCACCGCTCAACGGTGGATTGAGCGGCGTCGCAAAGCGCCCGGCACCGCTGACCAGAAAACCCGCCCCTAATACCGCCATGCCACCCAATACGGCTCTGCGAGTCGCCATCCATAGCCTCCTGCGAATGAGAACTGCTCACTACATTCGTCACAGTCTATACGTTGGTGCATCGATTGATGGCCATGTTCCGACCGCAGGGGCCTGAATCTGATAGCTCTACGACCGGCTTCAGCCGGGAACCCTTTTGCGGATCGCCGCCCGGCTGCTCCTTCAGCGGCGCCTCAGCTCAACAACTGCTCGAATGCCTTGTCTGCCTCCAGCACAGCCGGCAGGCTGTCGAACAACCGGTCCAGATCGACGCCTTCGAACAGTGGGCCGCTGATCGCTTCGCGGGCTTGCGGGGTCGGGCCGCCATGTTCGTTCAGGGCATCGGAAATCACGATGGACTGGGCGATGATCCGTGGCAGCGGGGCGTTGTCGGGTGCCTGCATGGGCCGGGCCTGAAAAGCGATGGCTTGTTGAATCACCTTGGGCAGGTTCCAGCGCTTGGCCAACTCTGCGCCCACCTCCGGATAGCCGAAGCCCAGTTGCAGGGTCTCGTTGGCCACCCGGCCGGACGATCCGGATCTTGCAGCGCTGTTCAGACGTTCAGCCACCGCCGGAGCGCCGGTCTGGATCAGCAGCTCGCCGATGTTGTGCATCACCCCGCACGTGAAGGCTATTTCGGCGTCGGCGCCGCTTTGCTTGGCCAGCAGCCGGGCCACGCCCGCGACCTGAAAGCTGGTCAGCCAGAAACCTTTGAGATCGAAGTTGGGCACTGCCTTGAACGCGCCGGTTACCGCTGAAGCCAGCACCAGTGTACGCAGGGTATTGAAGCCCAGGCGCATGGCAGCATCTTCGATGCTCGACGATTCTCGCGACCCGCGAAACCGTGCCGAGTTGGCCAACCGCAGGATCTTCGCGGAGATCACCGGGTCTTTTTCGATATTGCGTGAAACACTTTCCAGGTTGGACGAAGGATTGTCGAATTGCAGCAATAGATCCTGGGCAACCTTGGGGATGCTGGGCAGGCTCTGCAGGTCGGCAAACAGTTTTTCAATCTCCATGGGGCGCATCCTCATCACGTCGGGATGATTGCAACGATAGTCAGTATTTCCAGGCTTGCACGGGTCGTGCGTCAGGTTGAGAAACAATCCACAGGCGGGTGCAGAACCCAGCTTCAATGCCGATAACATCCGGTAGGCAACATACGCGCTGGCAGGCCATGCGGCTTTTTCATGACCGATGGACGTTTTGTCATGAAATACAGCCGTTGCTGTGATATCAAGAGGCCGTTATGGGCTCTATACCGGTTATACCTATACCTTTTGTGCCGCAGGATTGGCCGGGTAACACCCCTGTTTAAAAAAGTGCCTGCCTCCCTGATGCAGCCCTGTGGAAAGAGTCAACATGATGAGAAGTCTGGGTTTCAGCAAGAAGATCCTGCTGGCGGCGGCACTGACCGTGGGCGTGGCGTTTACCGTATTTATCGTGGTCAATGACTACCGGCAACGGCAGACATTGAAGACCAACGTGCTGGGCGAATTGCAGCAGTTGGGGACATTGACCACCCAGAATATCCAGACCTGGCTGGAGGGGCGTGGCCAACTGGTGCAGTCGATGGGCCAGCAGATCGCTGCTGACGGCAAGGAACAAGCGCAGTTGCGCCGGGCAATCAACCTGCCGGCCTACACCGAGAACTTCCTGTTGAGCTACTTCGGTGGCGCTGATGGCGTGATGTTCTCCATCCCCGCCGGTAACCGCCCGGCCGACTATGACCCACGTGCGCGGGGTTGGTACAAGGCGGCGCAAGGCGCGGGCAAGACCATCGTGACCGAACCCTATATCGCCAGCTCCAGCGGAAAACTGGTAGTCACCGTTGCGACCCCGGTCAGCCAGCAAGGGCAAATGATCGGTGTTGCAGCGGCCGACATCAGCCTGGAGAGCATCAGCAAGACCATCAATTCGCTGAACTTTGGCGGTCATGGTTATGCGTTTATTGTCAGCGCCGACGGCAAGATCCTGATTCACCCGGACGCCAATAGGGTGCTCAAGCCGCTCAGCGAGGTCTACCCGGACAACACCCCGAAGGTCGCGGCAGGTGTCAGCGAAATCGAGTCGGCCGACAAGGCCGAGATCATTGCTTTTACCCCGGTCGAAGGGCCGACATCGAGCCGCTGGTATGTGGCCTTGGTGCTGGAGCGTGACGCGGCCTATGCGATGCTCGGCGAATTCCGCAGCTCAGCCATCACTGCGATGCTGGTGGTGGTGCTGGCGGTGATCTTGATTCTGGGGCTGCTGATCCGCGTGCTGATGCAGCCGTTGCACCAGATGGGCAGTGCGATGCGTGACATTGCGGCGGGCGAGGGCGACCTGACCAAGCGCCTGAATATCACCTCCCAGGATGAATTCGGCGAGCTGGCGCGTTCGTTCAACCAGTTCGTCGAGCGGATCCACACCTCGATCCGGGAAGTGGCGTCGACCGCCGCGCAACTGGGCGATGTGGCCAATCAGGTGGTCCAGGCTTCCAACTCATCGATTGGCAGTTCCGACGAGCAGGCGCACCGTACCGAAAGCGTGGCGGCGGCAATCAATGAACTGGGGGCTGCCGCCCAGGAAATCGCCCGCAATGCGGCGCAGACCTCGCAGAAGTCTGGCGACGCCAGCCAACTGGCCGGTGACGGCCGTCAGGTGGTGCAGCAATCGATTGGCGCGATGAACGAGCTATCAGCCAAGATCAGTGAGTCCTGCGCGCGCATCGAGTCGCTTAACGGCAAGACCGCCAATATCGGTCAGATTCTCGAAGTGATCACCGGTATTTCCCAGCAGACCAACCTGCTGGCGCTCAACGCCGCCATCGAAGCGGCGCGGGCCGGTGAAGCCGGGCGTGGTTTTGCTGTGGTCGCCGATGAAGTGCGCAACCTGGCGCACCGCACCCAGGACTCGGCGCAGCAAGTGCAGGGCATGATCGAAGAACTGCAGACCGGTGCCCGGGACGCGGTAACGACCATGCTGGCGAGCCAGCGTCACAGCGAGTCCAGTGTCGACATCACCAACCGCGCCGGTGAACGTCTGGGCAGCGTGACTCAGCGAATCGACGAGATCAATGAGATGAACCAGTCGGTGGCCGCCGCCACAGAACAACAGACGGCGGTGGTCGAGTCGATCAACATGGACATCAGCCAGATCAACAGCCTCAACCAGCAAGGCGTTGATAACCTCAAGCTGACCTTGCAGGCCTGCAACTCGCTGGAGCAGCAGACCCGTCGTTTGCAGCAGTTGGTAGGCTCGTTCCGCATCTGAACCGCAGCGCCTGAACGATTGCTGATCGCAGGCGCATGTCATTGAATTGGCAACAAATTGTGATACAAGCGCGGTGCGGTACACTGCGTTGCACCGCGCGGCCGCAGCCTGTCATCCGCCAGGCTGCCCGGCATCAAGTCTGCTGGTCATTTTGGGAGCCTCTGCATGTTGCACCGCCTAGTGCGTCTGCTGGTGTCTGTCGTTAGCCTGGCATTGTGTCTGCTGACCAGCGCTCACGGCCAGGAGCAAGCCATCCGCTTCGGCCTGCTGTCCACCGAGTCCAGAGAAAACCTGCACGCCATCTGGCAGCCGTTGCTCGACGACATGACGCGCCAGACGGGCTTGCCGGTGGAGGCGGTGTTTGCCAGTGACTACGCCCACTTGATCGAAGGCATGCGGGCGCAGCGCATCGATGTTGCCTGGTTGGGGAACATGGCTGCGGTGGAGGCGGTGGATCATTCCGGTGCCGAGGTTTTCGCCCAGACCGCCATGGAACACGGTATGCCTGGTTATTACGGTCTGCTGATCGCGCGTAAAGACAGCCCGGTCAATAACGTCGGCGACTTGCTGCGCCTTGCACCGCAACTGACCTTTGGTAACGGCGACCTGAATTCGACTTCAGGTTATCTGGTGCCCGGTTACTACGTTTTCGCTCGCCAGCAGGTTGACCCGGCCAAGGCGTTCAAGCGCACCGTCAATCAGAGCCACGAAGCCAATGCGCTGGATGTTGCCAACGGTAAACTTGATGCCGCAAGCTTCAACAGCGAAAACTGGGACCGCCTGCAACTGACCCATCCCGAGCAATTGAGCCAGTTGAAGATCATCTGGAAATCCCGGTTGATCCCTTCGGACCCGGTCCTGTGGCGCACGTCGCTGAGCCAGCAGAGCCGAGCAAAAATTCGCAGCTTCCTGCTGAGCTATGGCGCTAACGAGCATGAAAAAGCGGTGCTCAAAGGGCTGCAGCAAACCTCGTTCATTGCCTCGGACAACGATCAGTTGCTACCGATCCGCCAGTTGCTGTTGTTCAAGCAGCGCACTGAAGTGGCGGCCAGCACGCTGAGCGTTGATCAGAAAAAAGCCCGATTGCGCGCCATCGACGCTGAGCTGGCCCGTTTGCAGGATCGTATCAGTGTGCCTGGCAAGCAAAGCGGGCCGTGACCTTCAGTAGCAGGGCACTATGGATTCTGCTGCGCAGCGATTATCATTCGCCGCGTTCGAATCATCGTACAAGAGGACAGGGCATGCCGGGCAGGTTGATCTATCTCATCGGGCCGTCCGGCTCCGGCAAGGACAGTTTGCTCGATGCCGCCCGCGATAGCCTGGCAGCACGCGGCTGTAAGGTAGTACGCCGGGTCATCACCCGTTCTGCCGAAGCGGTGGGCGAGGCCGCCGAGGCAGTCAGTGTCGAGCAGTTCCAGCACCTCAAGGCCCAAGGCGCGTTTGCCCTGGATTGGCAAGCCAATGGGTTGCATTACGGCATCCCCATCGAAATAGACCAGTGGCTGGCGGCCGGCAACGATGTACTGGTCAATGGCTCACGCGGCCACCTGCACGCCACCCGGCAACGCTACCCCGATCTGTTGGCGATCCTGCTTACCGTCGATCCTGACATCCTGCGCCAGCGCCTGCTGGCCCGAGGCCGCGAGCCGCTGGCCGAAATCGAAGCGCGCTTGCAGCGCAATGCGCGCTTTGCCAGTGAGCTGCTGGCCGAAGCGCCGGATGTGCGGTTATTGGATAATTCCGGGGCGCTGCACGACAGCGTTGCCCGGTTGATCGGCTACCTTGCGCACTAGCTGGCTCTGCACGGTGATTTTGACGGACTGATCACGGTGCCCGTAGGAGCGGCTTTAGCCGCGAATTGACCTATATCAGCCGAACATATGTGTCGCTCTACACATCTTCGCTGCTAAAGCAGCTCCTGCGGCGGTCGCGCTCAGCCGGTCGGAATCTGTATGCAGAGCCACTAGCTGGCTCCTTACAGCGCGTGCGCCACCCACATCCACAGCGGCAAGGTCACCACCGACAGCAGTGTGGTCAGGGCAATCGCCGAGCTGGTCTTCTGGCGGTCTTGCTGGGTCGTGGCGAAGGCCAGCACATTCACCCCGCTGGGTCCTGCGGCCATCAGCACCAGCACCGCACGCGGCATGCCCGTGATACCCAGCACTACGCAGGCCAACAGCACCAGCAGCGGCATCAGCGCCAGTTTGGCGAAGGTGATGCTCAGCGCCTCACGGGTCGGGGTCAGGCGGTAGCCGGACAGGTTGGCGCCCAGCACCAGCAACGAGCAGGGCAGGGCGGCCTGGGCCAGCCAGTTGCTTAGCTGATCGGCCCACAGCGGCAGATGCAAACCCGACAGATTGACCGCCATGCCGGCCAACAGGCCGATGATGATCGGGTTGGCCAGGCTGGCGATCAGCGAGCGTGCGTTGAACGCCGCCGAGCCGGTAACGGTTTCGTAAAGGCTGTGGAAGCTGAACAGCAGCAGGCTGTGGATCGAGATTACCGTGAACAGCAGCAACAGCCCCGGCGGGCCGAACAGCGAGCCTACCAACGGAATGCCGATCAGGATGTTGTTGGAAAAGCTCGCGGTCAGGCCGAATGGCGTGGGGCGCTGGCTCCAGCGGTGGGTCAGCAGATTGACCAGGATGAAGATCAGCAGCGCCGGCACGAAATACCCAGCCAGCACGCCGACGTCCAGCCCCTCGTGCAGCGGCGCCTTGATCATCCCGGTAAACAGCACCATGGGCATGAACAGCTTGAACGCCAGGGTGCTCAACGCCTTGGCATTTTCACCGGCGATCACCTTGCGCAGGCCCAGCCCGTAGCCGAGTACAATCAACAGGAAAATGGGCAGGATCGCCTGGATAACGGCCACGGCACGGTTCCTTCTGGTGAGTTTCAGGCACTGAGGGCGGGCAGTATGCCGGGCTGTGATTCGCAGCGCACCTGTCTAACCCGGTCGTTTGCGAACGAGAGCAGGAAAAGGCGAAAAAGATAGTGCGTGACTTGGTTGTTAAATTTGATGTTATATTGTTTCAAATTTGCCAGGCCCAGGCCGATGCCCGAGTAAACTCTGGCCTGAACGAGACGTACGCCATCATGACCAGCTCCCTCCCCGACGTAGCCCTCACTGAAATCTCCGCCGCTCTGATGCCTCTGGACTGGGTCGGCATGCAGGGCATCGAACTGCCCCTGCGCCTGGATGAACCCGGCCAGAAGTACCCACTGCATGCCAGTGCCGACGTGCAGGTCGAGCTTGCCGATCCGAGCGTCAAAGGCATTCACATGTCGCGCCTGTATCGCTTGCTCGATGGCTTTGCCGAGCAACAGACCCTGACGGTGCAAAGCGTGTACGCGCTGCTCGAAGCGATGGTCGAGAGTCATGCCGACTGCCGCTCCAGCCGCGCCCGGTTGCGGCTGGCCTTCAGCCTGCTGTGCCGCCGCCCGGCGCTGGTGACCGCGGGCCTGAGCGGCTGGAAGTCCTATCCGGCCACGCTCGAAGCGGTCTGGAGCAAAGGCCGTCTGCAATTGGACGTGACCGTGGAGGTGACCTATTCATCGACCTGCCCGTGCTCGGCGGCGCTGTCGCGGCAGTTGCTCGAAGAGGCGTTTCGCACCCGCTTTGCCGGCCAGACCGCGCTGGACCCGGGCGAGGTGGCGGTATGGCTGCGCGAGAACGGCTCGCACGCCACCCCGCACAGCCAGCGCAGTGTGGCGCGGGTGCAGGTGCGTATTCCCGAACAGGCTGAAGGCCTGCGCCTGATGGAACTGATCGACACCACCGAGCGTGCCCTCGGTACCCCGGTGCAGACCGCCGTCAAACGGGCCGACGAGCAGGCCTTTGCGCGCCTCAACGGGCAGAACCTGATGTACGTCGAAGACGCCGCGCGCAAGATCCAGCAGGCCCTGGAAGGGCGCTTTGCCGCCTCCAGCGTCAGCGTCCGCCATCTGGAAAGCCTGCATCCCCACGATGCCGTGGCCCAGACCTCCAACTACCTGACCTGAGGATAATCGCGTGATCCGCAAGAACCCGTCCGGCCACCTGCCGGTCATTGCCGAGTCAGCCTACATCGACAAGACCGCGATTATCTGCGGCAAGGTCATCATCCACGAAAACGTGTTCGTCGGCCCTTACGCGGTCATCCGCGCCGACGAGGTGGATGCCAGTGGTGATATGGAGCCTATTGTCATCGGTGCCAATTCCAACATTCAGGACGGCGTGGTGATCCACTCCAAGTCCGGTGCGGCGGTGACCATCGGCCAATACAGCTCCATCGCCCATCGCTCGATTGTTCACGGCCCCTGTGAAGTCGGCGACCGGGTGTTCATTGGCTTCAACAGCGTGCTGTTTAACTGCAAGGTCGGCGACGGCAGTGTGGTGCGTCACAACTCGGTGGTCGATGGCCGCGACCTGCCGGCCAGCTTCTACGTGCCGTCCACCACGCGGATCGGCCCGGCCACCGACCTCAGTCAATTTCCGCCGGTCAGCGTGTCGGCCTCGGAGTTCTCGGAGGACGTAGCGCGGACCAATATCGACCTGGTGCGCGGCTACAAGGCGCTGCAAAACGAATTCTGAATACCGAGGGGCATTGCCATGACCGAACAGGAACTGCTGGCCCAGCCGGCCGAGCGCTACATGGATGACACTCAGCAGGCGTTCTTTCGTGAGCTGCTGATGAGTCAGCGCACTGAATTGCAAACACGGATTTCCAGCGAGTTCATCGACCTGCGAGAATACGAACCCGCCAGCGACCTGGCCGACATTGGCGCCGCCGAAGAACAACGTCAGTGGCAACTGCGGGTGCTGGAGCGCGAGAAAAAACTGCTCGACAAGATCGACGAGGCACTGGAGCGGCTGGCCCGTGGCGAGTTCGGCTGGTGCGCCGAAACCGGTGAACCGATCGGTCTGAAACGCCTGCTGCTGCGTCCCACGGCCAGTTTGTGCATTGAGGCCAAAGAGCGCCAGGAGCTGCGCGAGCGGCATCAGCGCGATCATTCGTAGCTGCGGCTTGAGCCGCGAGAACTTCACGCCGCCCGGCTGCTCCTGGGTAAACCACACGGCATCACACACCACCCCTTACCACGGACATCACCGCTTCATGACCACCGTTGTTGCCCCCAAGCCAGCTTCAAGACTGCGCTCGATCGACGCCCTGCGCGGGTTGATCATTCTCTTCATGCTTCTGGACCACGTGCGCGAAACCTTCTTTCTGCATCGCCAGGTCGGCGACCCGATGGACGTCGCCACCACCGCGCCGGAGCTGTTCTTCAGTCGGACTCTGGCGCACCTGTGTGCGCCGTTGTTTGTGTTTCTGACCGGCCTGTCAGCGTTTCTGTTCGGTGAAAAATACAGCGGGCGCGGTGATGTGTCGGCGTTTCTGTTCAAGCGCGGTCTGTTTCTGGTGGTGCTGGAGTTCACCCTGGTCAACTTCGCCTGGACCTTCCAGTTCCCGTTTTCGGTCATCTACCTGCAGGTGATCTGGGCCATCGGCCTGAGCATGATTGCCCTGTCAGCGCTGGTCTACCTGCCGCGTGCCGCGCTGATCGGCCTCGGGGTACTGATTGTCGCGGGTCACAACCTGCTCGACGGCCTGCACTTCGGTATCGAGTCGGCCCTGCATGTACCGTGGGCAATCCTGCATGATCGTGGCTGGATCGAAGTCGCCCAAGACCTGCGTCTGAGAACCTCGTATCCGGTGTTGCCGTGGATTGGCGTTATCGCGCTGGGCTACGCCGCCGGCCCGTGGTTTGCCAGCCAGGCAGACGCCGCCAGCCGGCGCAGCAAGCTGCTGTTCTCAGGCCTGGGCCTGTTGACGGTGTTTGTACTGCTGCGTCTGCTCAACGGTTATGGCGAGAAACCCTGGAGCGTTGGCGAAACCGGCGTGCAGACGCTGATGAGCTTCTTCAACATCACCAAATACCCGCCGTCGCTATTGTTCATCAGCCTGACCCTGGGCATCGGTCTGCTGATCCTGATCGCCTTCGAACGCTGGCAGCAGCGCGCCTGGCTCAAGCCGTTGGTGATCTTTGGCGCGGCACCCATGTTCTTCTACCTGCTGCACCTGTACGTGCTGAAAGTCCTCTACCTGATGGCCGTGGCGCTATGGGGCACCAATCAGGGCAAGTACTTCGGTTTCGACGGCATGGGCGCGGTGTGGCTGGCCTCAGTGCTGCTGGCCGTGGCGCTGTTCCCGGCGGTGCGCTGGTTCGCGACGCTCAAGGCGCGACGCCGGGATATTGCCTGGTTGAAGTACCTCTGACATTGCACTATCACCTTGAGTCTTTCCCGCCCCATGGATTCGGGCGGGAGAGATGTCAGGGCAATCAATGAAAACACGCCAGCCAATGCCTTCTTGCCTGGATGGTTGGGAGCATCACGGGACTGTCCGTTGAGGGGGGAGAACTGGAGCAATGACAGGTTTAGCCTTCTGTAATGAAATGATTCGGCTGTGCAGGATGAAAAAAGCCAGTGCCAGCGTTGAGGCCTGTAGGTGAAGAAGTAATGTTATTTTTTCATAATCCCAGTTAATGGCGTAGACGATGGGTATCAACATTCCCAGCATAAGAGCGTTGATTATTAATTGTGGAGCGGTGGTGCGGTTCAATGCTCTTAAGTGTCCTGTTGCAAGTGCCAGGAAAGCGCTGCAGTTCGTGAAGGTTATGAGGCTCCATGCAAGGCTTTTATCATAGATGACGGAGTTGTTACTGTAGAGGCTGAAGATTTTTTCGCCGGTAAAAATGATTATGACTGTGATTGTCGTGCTAAGCGCGGCGGTCCAGATCAGTCCGTGACGGTAGTTGCTTTTTTTCTCTGAAAGCTCTGAGCTTGTGTAAATGCTATGCACCTGACTGAATGCCAGAGACGGAATGGTCAGCAGAGTGATGATGCTCATCGTGACGGATAGCTCTTTGTTGAGGCTTAAGTTTGTAGCTGCAAGCCGCTCCACGACTAGAAAGAAATATATTTTTTGCCCGATCATTCCTCCGGCAATGGCCGCCCCTTTTTTTAGTAATGGGGAGGCCACACAGGCTGCGTTGCTTACTGAAAAGCGACGATAGCCCTTGTTGATGCTCAAAAAGCTGATGAGTGACAGCGTTTCTGTAACTAGAAAGTAAGCGAGTGCGTAGTATTTAAAATGCTCTGGCGGGCAGCAAGAAAATGATGCGGTCAGATAAATGATGCCGGTTATCGTGATCAGGGTTTTCAATTTGGCCGATTGTTGAGCTTTGCCGGTCGCCTCGGAAAATGACTGTAAGAAGATGTTGATTGGCAGAAGCGTGGCGGCCGGAATATAAATGATCGATAGATTTACCAGGGTTGCACTGCCTAGAATCTCGGCGCTCGGCAGCTGAAGAACGATCGCCAAGGCAATGGTGCACAGCAAACAAGCGATGAAGCCCAACGCCAGCGAAAGGGTAAAACCGCCTGAGAAAAACTCATCCATTTTTTCAGCGTCTATTTTGATCCTTGCTACGGTGTTGCTGACTGTGGATAGCAGCACCGGTATCGTCGCAGCAATAATAGAAAAAAATGCAATCGTGTAAGAAACGATCGCCAGCGCGTCGGGGGCGGTATAAGCAATCAGCGAGAAAAGTGTGGAAATACCGAGCAAAGGGAACGCACGGGTAATCACAAAAGACGGCAGAGAGGTCGCTGCGAATGCACTGTAGTTCATGACGTACCCTCCCGGATAGAAAGTATGTGGTTTTCCTCCATTGGGCAGCGGTGTGCTGCACGTTCGATTTTTTTGGGTAGCGACGCCGCTGCAAAGGGGGGCGAGACGCGCTGTGATGTAGGGGCTTTTTGAGCGATGTGTATGAAATTTCGTACATCGATAAACATGCAGTGATTTAAAAACACTGTCTGAGTTGCTGAAGAGTTAGCAGGCCGTGACTGAACATCGCACAAGGGACGCAGGACATGAGCACGTTTCTTGCTGGCTCTCATTAGAGGACATCGGCTGGCCGGCAACTTCAATTCGGACGGACGAGCCTATTGCTCGCAGCGCCCGATGATCCTCTTGGATGGCCTTGCGCGCCATCATGCAGGCAATAAAAAACCCGCCGAAGCGGGTTTTTTGTCCCAGACCATTCCAACTCCCTGTCGGCAGTATCCTTTCACGGTCGATCGTCCTTGATCCTGGTGAGCTCCCTGTTCACCAGTGGTTGGATCCAAATATAGGCTTGTCGTCGGGCGGAGCAAATGGCAATTGTTCTCTGCCGCGTGTAAGCCTTTGGCTATCCGTTTGTCAGCCACGGTCTTGCGATCCTGGCAGAGTCAGTTGAACAGTGGATGACCTCGCAACTGCGCCACCGCCATGTCCACGAACGCCCGCACCTTGGCCGGTGCGTGGCGGCCTTGTGCGTAAAGGACATAGACCGGCACTGGCGGTTCTTCGAAGTCGCTCAGCACGATCTCCAGGCTGCCTTCGCGCAGCGCCGGGCCGATCTGGTAGTGCAGGATCTTGGTCAGGCCCCAGCCGGCCCTGGCCGTGGCAATCGCTGCTTCGTTGGTGTTGCATTGCAAGGCGGGCGTGACTAGCAGACGCTGTGCGGATGCGAAGCGCCATTCCGGTGACGACCAGGCACTGTCGGAGACGACGATTCGGTGCTCCTTCAGATCGGCAGGCGTCAGCGGGGTGCCGTGGCGCTGCAGATAAGCGGGCGACGCGCAGATGACCCGGCGCATGGTGCCGACCTGGATCGCGGTGAAGCCTGAATCGGGCAAGTGGCCGATGCGGATCGCCACGTCCATGCCCTCATCGACGATGTTGACCGGGCGGTCGATGAAGAAGGTTCTGGCGCGCATACCGGGATAGGTATCGAGGTAGTCGGTCACGATGGGCAATACGTGCATCTGGCCGAACATCACCGGTGCAGTGATTGCCAGGGTGCCGGAAGGTTCGGCGTAGTGCCCGGCGGCCGATGCCTCGGCTTCGGCAATCTCGCTGAGAATCCTGCGGCAATCGTCCAGGTAGCGCTGGCCCGCTTCGGTGGTTTTCACCGAGCGGGTGGTGCGCACGAACAACCGGGCGCCAATCAGTTCTTCCAGTGCCGCAACACTGCGGGTCACCGCCGGTGCACTCATGTGCACCAGGCGGGCGGCCTTGGCGAAGCTTTGAGTTTCCGCCACTTTGACAAAAACGCGCATCGCTTGCCAACGGTCCATCGGTCTTCCTTATCGCAGCTCAGGGGGGCGAGCAGGCTCAGAAACCAAAGCTGCTCAAACCTTGATGATCGTCCGGGCGGCGTCCCAGTGGCCAGCGGAATTTGCGTTCGGCTTCGCTGATCGGTTGTTCGTTGATGCTCGCATGGCGCTCGCGCATCAGACCGTCTTCGGCAAATTCCCAGTTTTCGTTGCCGTAGGCGCGGAACCATTGGCCGCTGTCGTCGCGGTACTCATAGGCATAGCGCACCGCGATGCGGTTGCCGCTGAAGGCCCAGAGTTCCTTGATCAGCCGGTACTCCAGCTCGCGATTCCACTTGCGGGTCAGAAAGGCTTCGGCGTCGCTGCGGTTGCTGACGAACTCGACGCGGTTGCGCCAGCGGGTGTCGAGGGTATAGGCCTGCGCGACCTTGGCGGCGTCGCGGCTGTTCCAGCCATCTTCGGCCAGGCGGACTTTCTCGATGGCGGTCTGTTCGTTGAACGGTGGCAGGGGTGGACGGGACATGGTTGAACTCCTGATGGGATGGAACAGGTCATAGCGCAAGCTGGATTGGGGTGTGTTGATCTGCCGGAACCGCACAGCAGATCAGCACTTCATCGTCCTTGAGTGTTGCTTGAGGCTCCTTGAGATACGTGACATCGCCCTTGAGCACACGGGTGCGGCAGGTCCCGCAATGCCCCTCACGGCAACTGAACTCGGGTGCCAGGCCACGTGCCTCGGCCAGCTCCAGCAAGGTCCCGGAGTCGGGCTGCCAGCGCGCTTCTTTTTGTGAGTTCATGAATATCACCTTGACCGGCGTGGTTGCCGGCGGCAGCCGGGCAGGGACGTTGGCAGACTGCTGTGTGCTGCGCTGCAGCGAGCCGGGGCCGAACGCTTCGGCATGGATGCGCTCATCCTCGATGCCATAGCCGCGCAGCCCGTCATACAGCGCCTGGCTAAAGCCGGCAGGGCCGCACAGGTAGAACTGGTAATCGCCGAACGGCAACACCTGGCTGAGCAGCGCCATGTCGATGCGTCCATGGGCTTCATAGTCGATGCCGGCTTGGGCAGCACCGGTATCGCTCAGCACCCGGATCAGCTTTACCGAGCCTTTCGCGGCGTGGGTCAATTCGGCCAGCTCGCGGTCAAAGGCGCGATCGTGTTTGCTGCGCGCCGCATAGAGCAGCGTGACCGGGCGCAATCGCTGGCGACGCAGCCCGTCATAGACCAGGTGGCGGAGCATGGCCAGCATCGGCGTGATACCGACCCCGGCGGCCAGCAGCACCAGCGGTTGTTCGCTGGCTGGATCAAGCGTGAAGTCGCCAGCCGGTGCGCGGGCTTCAAGGGTGTCGCCCTCGCGCAGATGATCATGCAGGTAGCCCGACACCCGGCCATCGCGCTTGACGCTGATCCGATAATGGCCGTCCGACGGCGCGACCGACAGGGTATAGGTGCGGATCAACGGTGCGTCAGTGCCCGGTATCTGCACCCGGATCGGCAGGTACTGGCCGGCCAGGTGCGGCAACAGCCCGCCACCGTCCAGCGGTTGCAACTCGAACGAGCGGATCGACGCGCTCTCGTCAGTCACCCGCGTCACCCGCAGCGCTCGCCAGCGGGTCGCGTATTCGGCGGCGCGCAGGCGTTGTTCGGTCTGTTGCCAATCGCCGGTCAGCAACGAACTCTCAGCCCAGGCGTCATCCTGCAACCTCCAGCGCAGCGCCAGGCCCGCGGCCCTGCGCACGATCTGCCGGGGGCGAAAGGTCCATAACCGCTCGGCGCCCTGAAAGGCCGCAATCCGGGGTGAGTCGAAGATCACCTCGGCCTCGCCGGTCATTTGCAACACATCACCGCTGGCAAAGTCGACGAACAACAGCCCGGCCTGGCGGTTGAGCAACAGGTTGCCGAGGGTGGAGAAAAACAGGTTGCCGTTGAAGTCCGGGATGGTCAGTGTGCCGTCAGCGTCCAGGTGCACGAAGCCTGGCTTGCCACCCCGGTGCGAGACATCGACCTGGCGTTGACCGTCCTGGTCGGCGTAGGAGGCGACAAAAAAAGTATCGGCATTCTCGATCAATGCGCGCGCCGCCACGTCCAGTTCGGTCAGCCGCTGGGCCTGAGCGCTATCGGCGGCTGCCGGATCACGGTCAAAGCTGAAATCGCGCAGCTGGATGTAGCGCGGGCAGTTACCAAAGCTCTGGCCGACCGTCAGTTGAAAGCCGGCAGCAGTGGTGCCGAGCACGCCATTGAGCCGGTTGCGCCGCCGCGTGTGCAGCTCGATGCCCAGCAGGCCCACCGCTGCGCCGTCGGTCATGCCCTGGCCGGCCGGGTCGGCGGCGGCGGGTTGTGCGGCGATGTTCAGTGTGCTGGCGGACGGCGAGCCCATGAAGCCCGGCTGACCTTCCAGCATCGTGGCCCAGGCATTGCCCTGAGCATCCACGCTGCCCAGCACCACGAAGGGCAACTGCGCATAGAAGGCGCGATGCTGGTCCGGCATGAAGTCGCGCACCACACGACGTCCCACTTCTTCCATGCGTTCAGCAACACCCAGCTGCTGCTGGATGAGTTTTTCGCCCGCGTGCCAGGTCGGCAAGGTGGGTGTGGTGGTCATGATCGCGTCTCCGATAGGCGCAGCAGGCAGGGTCAAACGTTGGCGCGCAGCCCGATCGGGCTTTGCGTGAACGGCACGAAGCCCGGCAACGCTTCGATACGCTGCAACAGGCGACCAACGGCGGGGTAGCCCGACAGGTCGACGTTGCCTTCCGGTGCGCCGGCCAAATAACTGTAGATCGCAACGTCAGCAATGGTCGGATGCTCGGCGGCCAGCCAGTCGCGGGTCGCCAGATGCTGTTCCAGGCGCTTGAGCAACACATGGGCGCGGTTGATGACCTCTTCGGCATTGAAGGCGGCGCCAAACACCGTGATCAGCCGCGCTGCACAGGGTCCGTAGGCCAGCTCACCGGCGGCCACCGACAGCCAGCGCTGCACCCGCGCCGCGCCCAGCGCATCTTCCGGCAGCCAGTCGCTGCGCCCGGCCTTCTTGGCGAGATAAACCAGAATGGCATTGGAGTCGGCAATCACCCGTTCGCCATCCACCAGCACCGGGATCTGGCCGAACGGGTTCAAGGCGAGGAAGTCGGGATGCTGCAGGCCGCCAGCCTTGATATCGACCTCGACCAGTTCGTGGGGCACGCCCAGCAGCGCGGCGAACAATACGGCGCGGTGCGCATGGCCTGACAGCGGGTGGTGATAGATTTTCATGGTCCGGTTCCTGAGTGAGCGGGGCGGGGAGAGTCCCGAGCCGTGTGGCCAGTGTGGAATACCGGGGTTTTTAGCGGAATAGGCGTTGTGGGCAGTTCTTTATTGCGTCAGGTGGAATAATTAACGATGGCGGTGGAGTGCCAGATTGTTTCAGGCACTTTTCTGCGGGCAATAAAAAACCCGCCGAAGCGGGTTTTTTGTCCCAGACCATTCCAACTCCCTGTCGGCAGTATCCTTTCACGGTCGATCCTCCCTGATCCTGGCGAGCATCCTGTTCGCCAGTGGTTGGATCCAAATATAGGCTCATCACGCTGGCAGGCAAATAGCAATTATTCGCCAGCGCGTGTAAGCCTTTGGCTGTACGGATGTAATCAAAGGCCAGAGACTCCGCTGGCGGGCTGTTGTGGTAGCGTGTCAGCAGTCGCCCTGCAGAACGTTTTTCTACCATGTCGGATGCTTTGTCCTCGCTACCGTCGCTCAATGCCCTGCGTGCCTTCGAAGTGGCGGCGCGGCACTTGAATTTTCGTCTGGCCGCCGATGAGCTGGGGGTAACCCAGGCGGCGGTGGCGCAGCAGATTCGTGGTCTGGAAACCAGCCTGGGTGTGAAACTGTTCGACCGGTTGCCGCGTGGCCTGGCGTTGACCGATGGCGGACGGCGCTATGGCGCCAGTATCCGCCGCGCCCTGGAACTGATTGTCGAAGCCACGCACGCGCTGTGCCCGGACACCGCCCACCTCACCGTCAGCGTGCCACCGAGTTTTGCTTCGCGCTGGCTGATCCCGCGCATTGCGTTGTTTACTGAGGCGTATCCGGATATCGACCTGCGGGTGCTGGCCACCGAGCGGTTGTCGCGCTTTCACACTGATGGCGTCGATGTGGCGGTGCGTTACGGACGCCCACCGTTCGGGCCAGGGCTCAATACCGAATTGCTGGTGGCACAGAGCATTATCGTGGTCGGCAGCCCGGCGTTGCTCGACAAACTGGGCCAGCCGGCAGACCTGGCGCAGTTGCAGCGTTACCTGTGGCTGCATGACGGCCATAACCTGTGGCCGCAGTTTATTGCCCATGTGTTTGCCCAGCCGCTGCAAGGCGCGGCGAAGAACCTGCGCTTCAATAGCACTTCGCTGGCAGTGGATGCTGCGCTGGCCGGGCAGGGCCTGGCATTGGTGACCCGGGCGTTCATTCAGGATGATCTGGAGGCCGGGAGGCTGGTGCAGGTGCTCGAACAGAGCCTGCCGATGGACACTGGTTTCTATCTGGTCTGGCCGCGCCATGCGCGTGAGCCCGCTACCTTGCTGACCGTACTGGCCTGGTTGCGCGAGCAGGCCAGGGCGATAAGGCAGTAGATAAACTATCGGCTTGTGCGTGTTCTGCTGACTCTCTGCCGGCGAGGCGCGGTGCTAGGCTGACGCTCAGAGTTTGATGAGTATCCGGAGAGCGACAGCATGACTGAACAGAAAGTGGCAATCATCATGGCCGGCGGCAGCGGTATGGGAGCGGCATCGGCCAGACGTCTGGCGGCCGATGGTTTCAAGGTCGGCATTCTCTCGTCGTCCGGCAAGGGCGAGGCGCTGGCGCAAGAGCTGGGCGGGGTTGGCGTGACCGGCAGCAACCAGTCCAGCGCCGACATGCAGCGCCTGGTGGATCGGGTGATGCAGCAGTGGGGGCGTATCGATGTGCTGGTTAACAGCGCTGGCCACGGCCCACGCGCGCCGCTGCTGGAAATCAGCGACGAGGACTGGCACAAGGGGGTCGATGTGTATCTGCTCAACGCCGTGCGGGCCATTCGCCTGGTGACGCCGATCATGCAGCAACAGCACAACGGCGCGATCATCAATATCTCCACGGCCTGGGTCGATGAGCCGGCGTTGATGTTCCCGACATCGGCGGTGGCGCGCGCAGGGCTTGCGGCGTTCACCAAGCTGTTTGCCGACACCTACGCCAAAGACAATATTCGCATCAACAACGTGTTGCCGGGCTGGATCGACAGCCTGCCGCAAACCGACGAACGCCGTGACGCTGTCCCCCTTCAACGCTACGGCAAAAGCGAAGAAGTGGCCGCAACCGTTGCATTTCTGGCCAGTGAGGGTGCAGCCTATATCACCGCACAAAGCCTGCGGGTGGATGGCGGGCTGATGCGCAGCATTTGAATTTCTCGGGGTGGCGGCTGCCCACCCCCCGCAGTGGAGGCCATGGATGCTCTATGACCTGCTACATCGCATCTGGGGCGAACTGAGCACCCCCATGGAGGCGGGTGCTCAGCCGTTTCGGCTGTTGCAACTGGCGACCCTGGGGGTGGATGGCTGCCCCCGCTCGCGCAGCATCATCTTGCGTGAAGCCGACGGTCAAAATGCAACCCTGGTGTTCTGGATTGATCGCCGCTCGAACAAATTCCAGGAGCTGTTACGCAATCCGTTCGTGGCGTTATCGGCCTTCGACGGCCAGCGCAATGTGCAATTGCGTCTGGAAGGCCGGGCCAGCGTGCAGTTTGACCCGCAACGCAAACGCGAAATCTGGAACACCCTCAAGCCGCAGAGCAAACAGTTGTTCAATCGTTTTTGCCCGCCGGGCACGGTGCTGGACGATCCCGCCGAAGCCTGGAGCGAAGAGCCAGAGTCTGACAGCGACGAGCATTTCTGTATCGTGACGGTGAGTGTGGACCGGGTAGAGTGGCTGGATCTTTCCGGCAGCTATCACCAGCGCGCCCGGTTCAGCCGGCTGGCGCGGGGCTGGCGCAAGGAGTGGCTGGCACCCTGAAGGCCGGTTTCGGTAATCGGCACCCCATTGGCACAGACGACGAGGATTTCGATGAGCAACCCGGCAACTGCAACTGACAATGGCAACGCGGTCATCGTTTGTGACCGCGAGCGCACGGCGCAACTGCTGGCCTTCCCGGCATTGGTCCAGGCCATTGCGCAGGCTGCGCAGCAGCTGGAGGCCGGTCAGATTCTCAGCCCCGAACGTCTGGTGGTGCCGATGGGCAGCGGGGTGATGCTGAGCATGCCGGCCACGGCGGCCGATATCGGTATTCACAAACTGGTTAATGTGCACCCCAATAACGCGCAGCAGCAACTGCCGTCGATTCATGGCACGGTGAGTGTGTGTGACGCCGCGACCGGGCGTATCCGCTGCCTGCTCGACGGCCCGGAGGTCACCGGGCGGCGCACGGCGGCAGTCAGCCTGTTGGCGATCCGTACCCTGTTGCCTGATCCGCCCACCGATATTCTGCTGTACGGCACCGGCGTGCAGGCGCGCTATCACGTTCAAGCCCTCAATGCCGTATATCCCGATGCGCGAATCCGGGTTAAAGGGCGTGACGCCCGGCAGGTCCTGGCCTTCTGCAGTGAGGGCGCCAACCTTGAGCCTTGCCCGGCCGATGTACCGGACCAGGTGCAGGTCGTGATTACGCTGACCACCAGCCTGGAGCCGATCTACAACCAGGTGGCCCGCGCTGGCCGGTTGGTCATTGGCGTGGGGGCGTTCAAGCCGGAAATGGCCGAAATCGGCAAGCTCACGCTCGATGGCAGTGCGATCTATGTTGATGAGCCGGCAGGGGCGCATGTCGAGGCAGGTGATTTGCTGCGCGCGGGGGTCGACTGGTCAGCCGTCATTTCATTGGCTGCGGCGTTGCGCAGCCCGCAAGCCGTTACCCGCCCGGCGGTGTTCAAGAGTGTCGGAACCGGTGCCTGGGATCTGGCCGCAGGCCGGGTCGCGCTGGCGGCACTTAACACTGAACAGAGCGAGCGCAAGCCTGGCTGACCGGCAGTTATGTGAAGCAGTCGGCACTCTTGCGGGGAATTTTTTCTACGCCCAAGTGACAAAGCGTCCGGATTGCGTACCGAAGGTGTGCGGCCGTCAACCGGGATCAAGGATGAATATGCAGGTCATCACGGACAATGCCATTGCCGCAGCGCTGCGCGCCAGGGCGCAGGATGCTTTCGGGGTCGCGCCAGCGGCCCCTTTCACGGTCGCAGCGGTCCGGCCACACAGGGCCGATGTCACCTACACCATCACCTCGACCCTCAGTTGCCAGGTGGCCTCGCGGCGGGTTCGGCAACTGACCGGCGAACACTGCAACCGTGATTATCTGGACCAGGTGCTGCAGGCCCGGCGTGAACGGTTGCTGGCTAACCCGGGCCATTTCCGGCCGCTGATCTACCAGCATCTGAGCAACGACGTCGACCACTACCGCAGGCCAGGCCAAGTCCTGTTGACGGTCGATACCGAGCGTTTCTGCACCCGTGAGCAGTGCACTGACTGCAACGGCCACGGCGTGGTGCACTGCAGCGCCTGCGCCGGGCATGCCGAAGTGCGTTGCGCTCGTTGCCGGGGCGGCTGTCATCTGCATTGCCACTATTGCTCCGGCACCGGCCATGAGCCCGAGCGGCGTCGCTGTGGTTACTGTGGCGGGACCGGCCAGTACGACAATCACCGTTGCAGTTGTCAGGGCGGGCTGCTGCCTGCCGATCGCTGCCACAAATGCCAGGGCCAGCGCACCACGCCATGCCCGGACTGCAATGCCCGTGGCGTGGTGCGCTGCACGGCGTGCGACCAGGGCCAGGTGCGCTGCGCGCCGTGCGAGGGGGCCGGTGAACTGATTCACGAGTCCCGCCTGGAGGTGCATGTCGATCTGCGGGTCCATTACGCTTGGCGCAACCTCAGCGCCGACTGGCTGGAGCCGGTGATTGGCGAGTCGGTCAATGGCCCCAACAACGCGGCAGTGTTTGTCGTCGACCAGGCCCAGGCGGATCACCCGGACCCACGGCTATTCACCGCGACCGGTCACGTACCGGCCGCCGAGGCCGAGGTGTCCCATGAGGGCAGCACCGGGACCTGCCGCTTTGTGGGGCTGCCGCCGATCCCGCTGTACCTCGACGGCGTGCTCAATGGCAATTTCAAGAAACTGCTGGCCTCGATGCAGGACACGACGGACATCCAGGCCATCCACCGGGCCTCCAGTTCGAAGATCGCCCGCCAGTTGATTGCCGAGAACGAGCAACAGCGGCCTATCGACCAGACCACCCCGGTGCTGCAAGGCATCATTGATCCGGAGGATGGGCTGGAGTTTCTGCACAAGCGTGCCGAGACCTTCCGGCACATCGTCGCCACCCGCCACCGCTTGCGGCCTGCTGCCGTGCTGGGCCTGTCGCTGCCGCTGACGGCGGTGCTGTTTGTTGTGTATCTGGTGATGAGCTTCTATCTCACCGGCCTGCCGGAGCCCGGCACCGGCAAGCTGGGGATCCTGGCGCTGCTCGGTGAGCCGCAAACAGTCGGCAAGCGGGTCTACATGCAACTCGTGCAGGCCGCCAATCAGGGATTGGGCGTGGGGATGCTGCTGTGGTTCGGCGCTGCAATCGTGTTCAACCGCTTTAGCCTGCCGCTGTTGTTCCCGCGGTTATGGGCCTGGGCGGCGGGGCGCTGGGCGCGCATTCTGACGCTGGGCGTGCCCGGCATGCTGTGGCTGTCAGTATTCATGGCCTTGTATCCGACGGCCGAAATGTGGCCGGACTGGCGCTGGCTGAAGTTCGCGTTCAACCGCCAGGGTACTCTGCACGCCGTGACCAACGCCCTGTACCTGTTGCCGCAGATCTACCTGCTGGCGCTGGGGCTTTCGTTGCTGCGCTGGCGTGCCGCCGGAACCCACTGGGCGCGGCGCATGATGAGGATTTTGCTGCAGAGAAAGAACGTCAGTGCGGTTGAAGCGCAGCTGCACTGATTCATGCCCGGCTTGCTAAAAGGAACCCGCGCTGCAATGCCAGCAGCCGTTGAAGGCCGGTCAGACTTGCCGACTGCTGCAGGTCGAAGTGACCTGTAGCATGCCTGAGGTGTAATGATTCGCGCATAGTATCGGGCTCTGCGGCCGGATCGGTCGACCGGGCTTGCCGCAGATGGACCTTTGCGCAATCGAGGCAGTCCAAGCGCTGGGTCGGTCGACAGGATGATCGGCAAGCACATTCATATCAGTCGATATGTTTCCAAGAGGTTTTCAGACAAGGATTGCTCATGCCCCGACACAAAAGCACTGCTGGAGGCGGCTATCAACGCGGTACGGACACTCGCGCCCGATTGATCGAAACCGGCTTGCGGCTGTTTGGCGAACGTGGCTTCGAAGGCGCCTCCACCCGCGATATCGCCAGTGAGGCCGGGCTCAATGCGCCGGCCCTGAAGTATTACTTCGACAACAAGGAAGGGCTGTATCACGCCTGTATCGAGGACATCATCACGAAGATTCGCGAGCAGCTTGCAGGGGCGGTGCAGCATGCCGAAGCTGTACTGCACAATCGTGCCAGCAGTGACGGGCAGTTGATCGAGGCTTATCTGCAACTGTTGGGCGGCTTTATCGGCTTTGTCCAGGACAGCCCGCAAGCTGAAGCCTGGTATCTGTTCATGGCCAGAGAGGTGGTCGGCTTGGGCATGTTCGACACCGATGCAATCATGCACAAAAAGCTGTACGCGCCTCTGAACGCCGTCACCACTGGTTTGGTGGGGCGTCTGACCGGCTTGCCGGTTGATGACGAGCGCACCCGGATGCGCGCGTTTGCGCTCAACAGTCAGAGCATGGCCATGCGTACCCTGCGTCGCCAGATGCTGGGCATCATGGAGTGGGACAGCGTCGATTCTGAGCGCATGCAGCGGGTACGGGAAATATTGCTCGGGCAGATGCGCCTGACCTTGCGATCCTGGGTTTCGGAGCGCGAAGCGGGCAGGCTGGGTGCCAGCCGATCCATGCAAGAGGTGCCATTGTGTCCGTAGGCCCGAGGCGTGTCAGTTGTAGGAGCGAGCTTGCTCGCGAAGACGGCAGCGCGTTCGCAGCAGTTGCTGTGGCTTTACCAGCCTATTCGTCGGAGTGCCGCCCAGACCAAGGTCGCTCCCACAAAGGCATGCAGTGCTTATCTGAACAGTATTGCGGCTAAAGCCAATACTGTTCAGTTAAGTGCTTTATGCCCCCGGTGGGAGCCAACTGTCTTTCATCATCCCCCGATGAATGGGCATTTTATAATGCCATCGCGGATAGATTCCGCGATGGCGGGCAAAGCCCGCCCCCCATTCAAACCACGTGATCACGCCATGGTGTTCCGTCGCGCACCATGGCGTTCAGACGTATCAGCAGCACCCGCATGCAGGCCACCAGGGCCACTTTCGCGCACTTGCCTTTGGCACGCAGCCTCGCATAGCGCTCCTTGAAATCGGCGTTGTAGCGCACCATCACCAGCGCACACATGTAGGTCGCACGGCGCAGTTTCGTCCTCCCACCGTAGATCTGCCGCTTGCCGGCCTTGCTACCGCTGTCGTTGTTATACGGTGCCACACCGGCCAACGCTGCGATTTGTCCACGACTCAGATCACCCAGCTCTGGCAGGTAGCAGAACAGGCTGGCGATTGTCACTGGGCCTACGCCCTTTACGGCATGCAGCCGCTGCAGCAGTTCTGAGTCGACCTTGCGCGCTTGTGCATCGACAAGTTGATCTACCGCTTTGATCTGCACTTTGAGGCTGGCTTCCAACGCGAGGTAGATGTCCACCACGCTGGGCACTATGGTCTGTTTGATACGGCGCCGGTTGTCGTCACGTTGTTGAAGCAGATTGTTGCGCAAGTTGACCAGCTCAAGCAGGACTTCGCGCTCCTCGTCAGGCTTTGCGAAGCCCTTTGCCTCCAGGCTGGAGGCGAACATGGCCAGCATTTGCGCGTCGATTGGATCGGTCTTGGCACGCTTGCCCATGGCCAGAGCGAACTGACGTGAACGAACAGGGTTAATACGCTGGATCTTGAACCCGGCATTAGCCAGAAGCTTTACCGACAGTTTCTCGTAACCACCGGTGGCTTCAACAAGAACTCGTTCAACCTGATGGGCGCTGAGGTACTCAGCGATGCTGGCGAGACCTTCTTCAGTATTAGGCACACACAGCTCATCGGCTTTGGGAAACAGCGCAACCTGCAGCGTGGCCTTGGAAACATCAATACCGGCATAGGCGGACATGAGTAAAACCTCTAGGATAAAGAGTGAGAGGCGCTTTGGCCTGACTCACGCTTGTTGTTCGAGGTCGGACTCAGTCAACTGTTCGAGCTTTGAGCCAAAGCGGGAAGAGTGGATGGCAGCTTGGCTCCCACACGTGCTCTAGGCACCGCGATTTGTCAGCTTGCCATCCACCCCTCTCACCCCAGACTTTACCTTGATCAAAGACACAAGCGAGCTTGCTCGCGAAGAGGCCGGTAAAGTCATCGCATCTGCTGCGAATGTACCGCTGCCTTCGCCGGGATGCCGGACCACAGCAACCGGAGCGCCGGCCGGCTGCTCCCACCGGTCTAAGTGGACAGTATTGCGGCTAAAGCGGGTCGCAGCCCGGTCGGCCCTACTGATTACGCGTCACCCGCCACACGGTATTGGCCAGGTCATCGGCAATGATCAGTGCGCCGCGCGGGTCTACCGTTACACCTACCGGGCGGCCGCGGGTCTTGCCGTCGTTACCCCGGAAACCGGTGGCAAAGTCTATCGGTTCACCGGCCGGACGACCGTCCTTGAATGGCACGAAGATCACTTTGTAGCCCACCGGGTTGTCGCGGTTCCAACTGCCGTGCTCGCCCACGAACACGCCGTTGGCAAAGCGTTCGCCCATTGCTGCAATGGAAAAATCCAGGCCCAGCGCGGCGACGTGTGAGCCCAGGCTGTAGTCGGGTTTGATCGCCGCAGCGACTTTTTCCGGGTTCTGTGGCTGGGCGCGGGTGTCGACGTTCTGGCCCCAGTAGCTCCATGGCCAGCCGTAGAAACCGCCTTGCTGTACCGAGGTCAGGTAGTCGGGAACCAGGTCCGGGCCAAGTTCGTCGCGCTCATTGACCACCGTCCAGAGTTTACCGGTGCCTGGCTGGACGGCCAGGGCTGTGGGGTTGCGCAGGCCGGTGGCGTAGGGTTTGTGCGCGCCGGTTTCAGCATCGATCTGCCAGACCATGGCGCGGTCGATCTCCACTTCCATGCCGCGCTCGGTCACGTTGCTGTTCGAGCCGATGCCCACGTACAGATAGCGCCCGTCAGGGCTGATGGTCATCGCTTTGGTCCAGTGATGGTTGATCGCCGAGGGCAGGTCGGTGAGCTTGACCGGCGCCCCGCTGGCTTTGGTCTGGCCATCCTGATAGTCGAAACGCACCAGCGCGTCCTGGTTGGCGACGTACAGCTTGCCATCGGCAAAGGCCAGGCCGTAGGGCGCGTTGAGGTTGTCGGCAAACACCGTCTGCACCTCAAACTGGCCGTCACCGTCGGCATCGCGCAGCAGGGTCAACCGGTTGCCGCCTTTGACCTTGGTATTGCCCTGGGCCTTGATGTAGCCGGCGATCACGTCTTTGGGCTTGAGTTTGGCGGCGTTGCCGCCACGGCCCTCGGCGATCAGGATATCGCCGTTGGGCAGTACCAGCGTCTGGCGCGGAATCTTCAGGTCCGTGGCAATCGCGGTGATGCTGAAGCCTTCCGGCACCGTGGGCTTCTCGCTGCCCCATTCGGCTGGCTCGGCGATTTTCATGCTCGGCAGCAGGCCGCGCTGCGGCTCCGGCAGCTTCGGGTCCGGGCCGCGGGCCTGGGTGCTGTCAGCTTCGCCGCCACAGGCACTGAGCAGCACGGTCATGCCGAGAATAGTCAGGACAGGCATCGGTTTCATCGTGCTACCTCCGTGCGCAGGTTACTGAAGGCAATCCAGGCCGATACCACGGCCAGCAGGGTGACAATCACGGACAGTACCAGCCCGGTCGGCATGACCGCCCAGGCATCCTTGGCGTGTTCGAAGGCATTGAGCAGGCCCAGCAGCCAGGTGGCCAGCAGCACCAGCAGGTAAGCCAGCGGTCGGCCGCCCTTGTGCGGGGCGCGTAGCAGGTTGGTAATGGCAAACAGGCCGGCAAGACCTGCGAACAGCAAGCCACCGGCAATCAGCCAGGCGGCGAAATTGCTCCACTGGATCTGCGTGGTGTTGTAATAGGCGATATCGTTGAGCAAGGCGCCGAGAAACAGCGCAACGCTGCCGCCCAGCAGGATGCCGTGAAGCGGGCCGGGGGTTGCGTGGTACGGGGGATGGTCGGGTACGGTCACGGGTGGCGCTCCTTATCGTTCACATTCCAGGGCGGGGCTCGATAGCGTCGGGCATGGGAATGGATCGTCGGGGCGCTGCTTTAGTTCAGCCCAATGGGCGCTATTACACATTCGGTAACAGCCAGTTTAGCCAGCTGCCGGCTGTGGATCGTGTGGCCGGCCATGCCCGCCAGCATGGCATGGCCGGCCAGCTCATCGGTTGCTCACTTGGTCCGGGTCAGCGTCTCTTCGAACACCCGCCCTTCGATCGTCAACAGGTAACGCAGCTTGCCGTCAGGCGTTGGCTGCAGAATCACCTGGGTCGGTGACTTGTGGCTGGGGTGGCTGAACAGCTCGGGTTTGTCCGAGTAGCTGTAGCTCTGAAAATGCAGGGCATCGCCGATCCAGCGCACATCGTTGTACAGGTAGTGCCAGTTGGGGTTGCTGGCGTGATACAGATAAGCCTTGCCTTGCGGGTCGCGGCGGATCTCCAGCTCCACGACATCGCCGATTGCCCACGTGCCCAGGTAGCGCTGCATGCGAGGGTGCGCCGGCAACTGCGGCGCGGCGACAAAGTCGCTGGCCTGGTAGGGCGACTGGCGTGCCTGTTCGGCGGCGGCCCCGGACGGCAGCGCGCACAGTGGCGCGACCTTGTCGACCTTGACGTAATCGAACGTCAACTGCTGATCGGCAACCTGCATGGCGAGCTGCATGGCCTTGGGGGCGAAGGCCAGAACTTTAAGGTCAAAGCTTTCTTGCGCTGATGCGATATGAATCGACTGGCCGTTGTCCGCCACCGTGTAAGTGGACACCTCGGGCTGCTGCGCCTGCCTGTCGCTGCAGTTGAACGGATACAGCAGCGCTTTGCCGTCAGCCCGGAATTCGGTGACGTTGGCGATGCCGTTGTTCAACGGCTGCATGGCCCAGATTCCGACAAGCGCATGTTTATCGCTGCTTGGTAACGCGCTGGCGTTTGGCGCGTTAGAAGAGTGTGCGCAGCCACTCAGAACGCTGACGGCGAGCAACAAGGACAGGAGTGTTTTGGACTGTTTGGACACGAAATTCTCCGGGGTGCCTGGCCGATCTGTTGGCAGATCAGGAACAAATAACCCGGTTTCGACCACCGCCAAGGCGATCAGTGCCGTAGTGTCAGCCAGCGCGGCTGGGCACTGCGCTATCCTGCGCCCTGGGACGGCTCATCAATGGAGGAGGCAAACATGTGTCAATCAACCAAAGCCCAGCTGTTCAAGGGGTTGCACGAGCGTAATGAGCCGCTGATTCTGGCCAACCCCTGGGACGCCGGCAGCGCACGGTTGCTGGCCTCGCTGGGCTTTGAGGCGCTGGCGACCAGCAGCGCCGGTCTTGCCTTCAGCCTGGGCGTGCGCGATACCGAGGGCTTGTTGTCGCGCGAGCAGATTCTGGAAAACGCCAAGGCCATTGTGCAGGCCACTGAACTGCCGGTCAGCGCCGACCTTGAAAACGGCTTCGCTGACTCGCCCGACGCGGTCGCGCGCACCATCGGCCTGGCGGCCGAGGCCGGACTGGTGGGCGGCTCGATCGAAGACGGCGCAGGGCGCAAGGGCCAAACCGTGTACGACTTCAACCACGCGGTAGAGCGCATCAGCGCCGCCGCCGAAGCCGCCAGGGCATTCCCGTTCACCCTGGTGGCCCGCGCCGAGAACTACAGCTTCGGCATCCAGGACCTGGACGACACCATTCGCCGGCTACAGGCCTTCGAAAAGGCCGGCGCCGATGTGCTGTATGCACCGTGCCTGCCTGATCTGCAATCGATCAAAACCCTCTGCGAGTCAGTCAATAAACCGGTCAATGTCGTGATGGGCCTGTCTGGCGCCGCCTACAGCGTGGCGCAGTTGGCCGAGGTGGGGGTACGCCGCATCAGTCTGGGCAGCTCCTTTGCCAGAGCCGCGCTGGGCGGCCTGCTGCGTGCGGCCCAAGAAGTCAGAGAGCAAGGCACCTTCAACTTCGCCCGCGACGCGATCGCGTTCAAGGCCATGAATGACTTGATGAAGGGCTAGCGCCTCGAACATCCCGGCCATCGCGTGGTCTAGACTCGCGCCTTGTTTTTCCGGAGACCCATCCCGATGCATCTGGACCTGATCGAATCCATCAGCCTGGCTGGCAGGCTGAACGTCGCCAATGATGACCGCGCCGGCAGCGCCGAGCGCCATGCCTGGGTCATCGACGGTGCCACCGACCTTGGTCCTGCCGGGTTGCTGGGCGCGCGCGGCGGGGCCGCCTGGCTGGCGGGTACTGCGCATCGGGCGTTCGCAGCGGCGAATGGCTCGTTAACCGACATCTGCGCCCAGGTGTTCGACACCGTGGCGGGCGCCTATGAAGGTGAGCGGCGGCGCGAGCCGCTGGCCGGCTGGGAACTGCCGCGTGCAGCGTTTGCCGCCGTGGCCATCGAGGACGACTCGCTGGTGTGTGGCTTCATGGCCGACTGCATCGTGCTGCACCGCAGCGCCGCGGGTATCGCCTTTCTGACCCCGCAACCCGACCGCGAGCGCGAGCGCGCCGAGGCCGCAGCACTGGGGCCGGGCACCGGAGCCGCAGCGGTGCGCAGTCCCGAAGTCCTGGCCGACCGCCGTGCGGCCCGCGAGCGGCCCAAGGCGGTGCTGGGTATCGATGCCGGGCATGCCCGGATCAACACTGAATATGTACGGGTGCCGGTGGCGCAGGGCGACGACCTGCTGCTGCTCAGCGACGGTTTCGCGGCATTGTTCGATACCTACCAGGCTTATGACCCTGCCGGCTTCGTCGCTCAGGTTCTGCAGCACGGGCTGGCGCCTCTGGCCCGGCAACTGCGCGACATTGAACGCCAAGACGCGGCTTGCCTGCGCTATCCGCGTTTCAAGGCCAGCGATGACGCTACCGGGCTATGGTTACGAGTGGGCTGAAACCGGTGAGGATGACCGCGCTCATTTGAATTGTTCGAGCAACCACTCAGTCAGCCGCTGACAGGCCGGCACCTGGGCTTTGTTTTCGTTGATCACCAGATAGTGGACTTCATCGCGCAACACCACTTGCTCGCTCACCGGACGGACCAGGCGGCCCTGGGCAATCAGCGGTTTGACCAGGTGATCCCAGCCCAGCGCAATCCCCTGGCCGTTCAGGGCCATCTGGATCAGCAGGTTGTAGTCATTGCTGCTGAACGCCGCTGGCCGAGGCGTCGCAGCACCCGCCAGGTCCTGCGCGAACCAGGCAAACCAGGCGTTCCAGTCGAACTGCTCGGTCAGCTGTGACCGGCCATAAGGGTCAAGGTCCAGCAACGCACTGTCACGCATGCCTTGCAAGGTCGGTAATTGCGGTTGAGCTTCAAGGTAGGCCGGGCTGCAGACCGGGTAAACGACGACATGAAACAGCGGCACGCGCAGATAGCCCGGCCGCTCATCCAGCGCCTGGGTGACGAAAACATCGGGTTCGATCCCAGGCTCGATATCCTGGAAGCGTTCGGTGGTGATGACGTTGAGGCCGACGTCGTTATTGCTGGCGAGGAAATCCGTGAGCCGGTGTGCCAAAAACATCGATGAAAATGCATGGGTGCAACACAGCGTCAGGGTGTCTTTATCACTGGTCTGGCGACGAATCCGCTCGGTGGTGTGGAAGATATTGAGCAGCGAGAGCTGCGCCGAATCAAACAGCAACGTGCCGGCAGGGGTCAGGCGCAGGTCCCGGCCGCTGCGTACGAACAAGTCAGTGCCCAGGTGCAGCTCAAGGTCACGAATCTGCCGACTGATCGCCGCCTGGGTCACACACAGGGCATCGGCGGCGCGGGTAAAACTGCGATACCGGGCGGCGGCGACAAACGAACGCATGGCCTTGAAAGAGGGCATTTTCAGCAATGCCAGATCAGTCTGAGAGCCTTCGCGCATAACAAAAACTACCTGTTTATCTGCATAAAAAGTCGATTCCGCCGGCCAGCCGCCGGGCCCTACACTCTAACGCACCACGCCCAGCACAGGGTGCCCTGCAGCCTATTTCACGTTCAGCCTTATAACTGCCGCGATAACCCGGTGCGGGTGACTGTGCCCACATAAAAAGGAAAACCCGATGCCTTATCCCTCGGCCAGACATGCCTTCATGCACGGGGTGCGCGTACTGCTACCACTGACGCCGGGGGTGATTCCCTTTGGCCTGGTGACGGGCGTGACCGCGATCAATATGGGATTGTCACCGGCGACCACTCTGGGCATGGCCGCGATGTTCTATTCCGGTTCCGCACAGATGGCAGTGCTGCAACTGATGCACAGCGGGGTGGTGCCGATCGCCATCGTGGTCACCGCGTGGATCATTAACCTGCGCTTCATCATGTATGGCGCCACCTTTGCACCGCACCTGCAGCATTTGCCGCGGCGCTGGTCCTGGCCGTCGGCTTATCTCTTGTCTGACCAGTCTTTTGCGCTGTGCAGCCTGAAGGCTTTTTCCGGTGAACTGGGGCCCTATCTGTTTCCGTTCTACGCTGGCACCGCGGTCGCCATGTGGCTGGCCTGGATGCTCTCGGTGGTAGCAGGGGTGTATGTCGGCGCGAGCATTCCGGAAAACTGGTCGCTGGGCTTTGCAATCCCGTTGTCATTCCTGGCCCTGCTGGTGCCCGGCATTCGCAGCAAACCGAGCCTGGGCGCGGCGGTGGTTGGTGGCCTGCTGGCGGTGTGGCTGGCGAGGTTGCCGTATAACCTGGGGCTGATCGTCGCCTCGTTGGGTGGCATCGTGGCCGGGCTGTGGATCGAGCGGTTGACCAATGCGTCGGGCAAGAGCGCAGCGCCTGCGACCGAGGAGGCTCAATGAGCGAGCTGACCATGTGGTTGATGTTTGCTGCCGTCGGTATCGGCACCTTTGCCATCCGCCTGTGTTTCATCGAGCTGCAAGGCCGCTGGCAGGTTCCGGCGCTGTTCACGCGGGCACTGCTGTACGTGCCCGCCAGTGTCATGGCCGCGCTGGCGTTGCCAGCGGTGGTCTACCCGGCAGGCCAGAGCAGCATCGATATCAGCAACCCGCAAATCCCGGCCGCCGTCATCGCTGCGCTGGTGGCCTGGAAGACCCGCAGTACGGTGCTGACCCTGGCGGTCGGGATGGCGGTGTTATGGGCAATCAGGTATCTGGCCGCGTAGCGGATTTCGGGAGGCGTTGATGCGGGCGGTGGCCAACGTCAGGGCAGCCGAAGCAATCAGCACAATGGCTGCGGCAACGAAGGTGGTTTGATAGCCTTGGGTATCGAACAGCACACCCCCCAGCGTGGAACCCAGAGCAATAGAGAGCTGGATCACCGCCACCATCAGCCCGCCGCCTGCTTCGGCATCAAACGGTACCGATTGAGCCAGCCATGACCACCAGCCCACCGGCGCGGCGGTGGCGACCAGGCCCCATAAGGCGAGCAGCACGAAGACCATCGCAACCGAATTCCCGAATGCCACCAGGCCAATGCCCAGTCCAGCCATCAGCAAAGGGATGACGATCAGGGTTCGATACAGGCCTTGTTTGATGAATGAACCGATGAGCAGGGTGCCTATGAAGCCGGCGATACCCAGTGCCAGCAACATCGTCGACAAGGTGGGTACATCAACGCGGGGCACGGTTTCCAGGAACGGACGAATGTAGGTGAACAGTTCGAACTGGCCCATAAAGAACAGGCCCACCGCGAGCATGCCCAGCGCCACCAGTGGATTGCCCAGCAGCGTGAATACATTGGCCGATCCTCTCGCCCGAGGCGCAGCCTGCATCGCTGGCAGGCTGATCCATTGCCAGATCAGGGCGATCAGCCCGACCGGAACAAGGCAGAAAAACGCACCGCGCCAACCGATGATACCGCCCAGATAGCTGCCCAGAGGGGCGGCGACGATGGTCGCCAGGGCATTGCCGCTGTTGAAGATCGCCAAGGCACGGGGCACGTTTTCGGCAGGCACCAGACGCATGGCGACAGCTGCCGACATCGACCAGAAGCCGCCGATCACCACGCCGATCAGGGCGCGCCCGACCATGTACATGATGTAGTTGCTGGCCAGCGCCACCACCAGTCCTGACACACACATCAGTGCGGTCAGCAGCAGCAACAGCGTCTTGCGGTTCATGGCGCCAGCGATCCATGAGATGGACAGGCTGGTCAGCACCGCAAAGGTGCCGGAAATGGCGATGCCATAACCGGCCAGGCCCTCGCTGACGCCCAGTTCGGTCGCGATGGGCGTCAGCAGGCTCACGGGCATGAACTCTGAGGCGATCAGCGCAAAGACGCACAGGGTCATGGCCCATACGCCGCTCCAGTGTGCCGGTGTCTGTGGGGCGCACAGGTCCTCGCGGACCGGCTCGATGCTTGGGTTGTTCATTGACGTCACTCGTAACCGTTATTCACGAAATGGCTTGCCGAAAAGTTTTCAGCCGCCGGCCAAGGCCACGACTGATCGTTCAAGACCATATTGACGTATCGGCATTGGCATGATTAGTAGGTATGGTTTTTATGAGTTGCTGAGAAAAATTCAGGAATGAGCCGGCACAAAATCAACGATCTACAAGCCTTCGTGGCCGTTGCCCGAGATCAGAGCTTTACCAAAGCGGCGGTCAAACTGGGTGTCACGCCTTCGGCGCTCAGCCACACGTTGCGGGGGCTTGAAGAGCGGCTGGGCGTGCGGCTGTTGTCGCGTACGACGCGCAATGTCTCGACGACCGAAGCCGGTGACAGGTTGATGCGTTCCGTCGCACCGCTGTTCGAGCAGATCGCTGCCGAGGTTGAGGCGTTGAACGATTTGCGCGAGACGCCGCGCGGGACCATCCGTATCACCTGTACGGACGATTCGATTGAGTTGTGCGTGAGGTCGAAGCTCAAGCGGTTCACTGAGCAATACCCGGACATCGTACTGGAATTGTTCGTCGACTATGGCTTCACCAATGTGGTGGAAGAACGCTTCGATGCTGGCATTCGCCTCGGGGAGGCCATCAGCAAGGACATGATTGCGGTGCGCATCGGGCCAGACTGGCGACTGTCGCTGGTCGCCACGCCGGCTTACTTCGAACGTAACCCCGCGCCGGCCACGCCCTACGACTTGATGAAGCACACCTGCATCAATATTCGTCACCGGCCGTCCGGATCGATCTACGCCTGGGAGTTCGAGCGAGACGGCAAGCCCTTCACAGTCAAGGGCGAAGGACCGCTGGTGTTCAACAGCATTGTTCACGTACTCAATGCAGCTCTGGATGGAATCGGCATCGGCTATGTCCCGCAAGAGCTGGTCGCGCCTTACCTTGCCGATGGCCGACTCATCGAAGTGCTGCCGCAGTGGTGCCCGACATTTCAGGGGTTCCACCTGTATTACCCGAATCGAAGGCAGGCCTCGCCAGCGTTCGCGGCTCTGGTGCAAGCGTTGCGCTACACACCCTGATCGTCACTGGCGAGCCCTGTACAACGGTGCCCCGAGCGGAGCACCGAGGCGGTCACTTGAGATTGCGCTGATAAAAGCCGGTCAGTTTTTCCCAAGGAATCAGGTCGGCACGGTCATACAGATCGACGTGCCCGGCACCCTTGACGTAGTAAAGCTCCTTGGGTTCGGCAGCGCGCTGGAAGGCGTCTTCGCTGAACTCCCTGGAGTGTGCCTGATCACCTGTGATGAACAGCATCGGGCGTGGTGAAATCGTTTCTATATCGTTAAACGGGTAGAAATTCATGAAACGGATTTCGCTGCTCAGCATGCGGTTCTGGGTTTGCTCCAGCGTCATGCCTTGCGGGGTGGCCGCCCCGCGTGGCGTGCGGTAGAACTCCCAGAACTCGCGGGTTATCGGGTCGGTCTCGGCATCCGCCTGCGCGGGCAGGTAATCAAGGAAAATGCCCTTGCCGGTGGTGTACTCGGTGTAGCGCTGTTCGGCCGCTTTGGCGAGCAACGCCTTGCGCTGGTCCAGGGTCACGGAGTGCTGCAGGCCATGGCGGGTAACGGCACCCATGTCGTACATGCTGACGGTGGCAACGGCTTTCAGGCGCGGGTCGAGTTTGGCCGCGCTGATCGAGAAACTGCCACTGCCACAAATGCCTAATACACCGATACGGTCACGGTCAACGAGGTCACTTGTGCCCAGGTAATCGACCGCTGCGCTGAACGCTTCGGTGTACAGCTCGGGAGCCACCAGATTGCGCGGCTGGCCCTCGCTTTCGCCCCAGAACGGCAGATCAATAGCCAGGGTTACGAAGCCTTGCTCAGCCAGTTTCTGCGCGTAGAGCATGGCGCTTTGCTCTTTCACCGCGCCCATGGGATGGCCGACGATGATGGCGGGTGCCTTGGCCTTGCGATCAAGGTTTTTCGGTGTCACCAGATTGCCGGTGACCTGCATGTTGTACTGGTTCTTGAACGTCACTTTCTGCACGGTGACGCTGGCGCTGTTATAAAAGTTATCAGCGCCTGCGGGGATCGCCGGGGCCTTCAGTGCCTGCGCGGCAAGAGCGGAACCGGCTGGCAGGGAAAGCAGGCCGAGTGAGGCGAGAAAAATACCGATGGCCGCCAGCCGCGCGCGGGGTTTGCCGGCAACAGGCAGGGGATTGGAGTTGGCTTGGGTAATCGTTAAAGAACTACTCACAGTCAGTGCACCTTATCAAGCAGGAGTCAAAGGTCAGGCCAGCCAGAACCGCTATCGGTGGTGGCTGCTGTTCCCGGTGACCGCTATGTTGACTGTCCGCGAGTCTGCTGATTAGTAGGGGGCGTTTTCATGTCTTTGTGAAAAAAACTCAGTAGTTCGTGGCGCAGCGCTAGCGTCTTGCATGGCGATCGCTGGTGTCGCCAATGCCGCTCATGCGGCGGCTAATCCTTGCGCACCCGGCTGACGTTGAACCCCGTCGGTCGGGTAGCGCCGGAGAATCTATAGCGGCCCACCTCGACTGCCTGACTGTCTGGGCCTTCGCTATGCACTTCGCTGATCAGTTTAAGGACCTGCGCTTTATCCAGCCCAGGTTCCAGGACCCGAATCACAGCCCGGGTGGTGCACAGCATCATCCGATATTGCGCTTGGCCATCGTTGAGCGGTGCCAAGGCACTGTACCAGCGCCCACGGGTTATCGAACCGTCGCCGTCTGAGTCCAGTTGCGCCTGTATCGCTGCATTCTTGTCTGTCCACAGCTGAGACGGCTGGTCCAGCCTGGCCTGGCTCAAGGCCTGCGACGGCGTGATCTCGCGACACCAACTGTGCTCTTTGAGTGCGCTGATGAAGCTCTGATTGAAGGCTTGCGCGGTCATGCCAAAGCTCAGTGGCTGATCACAGCCATAGCGGTATTCGAGGCGGTCGATCCTGCCGAGTCCAGCTTCCTTGAACAACTGCCTGGCGTCGTCGAGGAAGCTGTGGTCGTCCAGTTCTCCGCATTCACGAGTGACCTGGACAACCTGGGTGAAGGTGCCCTGCAAGTCGAAGCTGACAGCGAAACTCATGTTTGCGCTTTCGCCGTAGCGCGCACGCAACCTGGCCACTGCACTGTCGAGCTGATCTTTGCGGGCCAGCATCGCCTGGACATGCTGGTAATTGCGGTAGTAGCGGCCTGGCACAGACCAGTCGACTTGCACGGCGATGTACAGCATTGCGCTGAGGCCGAGCAATACCAGCAGCAGGCGTGTTCGTTTGGGCATGTTGGTCACAGTTGCAAGGTTGCGCACAGTATCGGCGACGAGTTGGCTGGCTTGAGCGTTATCCTGCAATAGCGTCCGGCATATGCCTCGCCAGCGCCCCAGGTGCAGGCAGCAGGCAAGCCGGCGCTGAACAGAACACACGTGCCCGCCGCCCAAATCGCCTCAAGCAATCGACTTGCCCAACAACAGATCGGCCGCTTTCTCGCCGATCATGATCGCCGGGGCATTGGTGTTGCCGGTGATCAGCGTCGGCATGATCGAGGCATCGGCCACCCGCAGGCCCTCAAGCCCGTGTACGCGCAGTTGATCGTCGACCACCGCCAGGTCGTCGTGGCCCATCTTGCAGGTGCCGACCGGGTGGAACACCGTGCCCAGGTTGGCGCGAATCCAGGTTTCGATCTGGCTGCGGCTGGTGACCTGCGGGCCGGGCACCAGTTCGCCCTTGAGGTGTCGGGCAAAACTCTCGGTGGCGACCAGTTTGCGGATCAACTGCACGCCCTGAACCAGCGTGTCGAGGTCTGCCGGGTCGCTGAGGAAGTTGGCTTCGATCAGCGGTTTGTCATGCGGGTCTGGTGAGTTCAGGCCGATCCGCCCGCGGCTGCGCGGGTGCATCACTGCCACATGCAGGCTGATACCGTGACCGACCGGGATGACGCGCTGCGGCTGGTTTTTCAGCGCCGGGGCGACGATCACGCCGATTTCCGGTGTGTCGGCTTGTGGGTCCAGGCGCAGAAAACCACCGGACTCTACGGTGTTCGAAGTCATCGGCCCACGGCGGCCAAACAGATACTGCAATGGCGACAGCGCGAGCCTGCCGATGCCTTTGCTGCTGAGCCCGTAGCCCAGCTCGGCATCTGAGCGGTACATCAGCACCACGTCCTGATGGTCCTGCAGGTTTTCCCCGACACCGGGCAGTTCGTGCTGTTGCGCAATGCCGTGACGGGCCAGTTCGGCAGCCGGGCCGATACCGGACAGCAGCAACAACTGTGGTGAGTTGATCGCGCCGGCGCTGAGAATCACTTCACGGTTGGCCAGCAGTTTTATCACCTCACCGTCGTGGCTGACTTCGACGCCGGTCGCCCGTTTGCCCTCCAGCAGTACCCGATGGGTCAGGGTGCTACTGAGAATGGTCAGGTTGCGGCGTTGCAGGATCGGATGCAGAAACGCTCTGGAGGCGCTGCAGCGTTCGCCGTTGATCTGGGTGACATGGAACGGGCCGATGCCTTCCTGTTGCTCGCCGTTGAAGTCGGCGTTGTAAGGCCAGCCCAGCTCGGCGGCGGCCTCATAGAACACCTGATTGACCGGGCTTGGGCTGCGCTGCTCGGCGACGTTGAGTTCGCCACCACGGCCATGCCATTGCGACTCGCCCGGCTCGAAGTGTTCGCTGCGGCGAAAGTACGCCAGCAACTCATCGTAGCTCCAGCCACGGTTGCCCGCAGCGGCCCAGCGGTCATAGTCATTGCGGTCACCACGGATGTAGATCATCCCGTTGATTGCGCTGGAGCCACCCCAGACCTTGCCGCGCGGGCAGGGGATTTCGGGGTTGGTGACGCCGTTCTGCGGCGCGAAGCGGTGCATCCAGTTCCACTTCGGGTTGGCGATCAGGCGGATGATCCCGGCGGGTGTGCGGATGTAGCCGGCCGGCAGCGGAGTGCGGTCGCTGGGGCCGGCTTCCACCAGGCAGACTGAAACCGATGGGTCGGCTGACAGTCGGTTGGCCAGCACGCAGCCGGCGGAACCTGCGCCGATCACGATGTAGTCGAAGCTGCGTTGAGTGAGGGTGGTCATAGGGTGTACCTCATAATGCCAAGTGCTGGTGGAGCCCGCGCACGCGCGCGGGCTCCACGTTTTTTCTGGTCTGGGTCGGGTATCAGGCCTGGCCTGTCTTGGCGGGCAGAGCGCCCGCAAGGTTTTTGCGGGCCAGCACGGCCGGTGCGGTTTCTTGCAGAAACAGCGACAGCAAACCGGCCAGCAGCGCGCCGCCGCAGGAGATCCACATGATGATTGACAGGCCGAAGCGGTCAGCGGCAAAGCCGGCGATGGTCGGGGCCACGAAGCCGCCAATCAGTTCGCCCAAGCCCATGATCAGGCCCAGCGCGGTGGCGATGTTGCCGCGGGCCACGGTCTCTGCCGGAATGGTGGCCATGAACAGGGTGAAGCAGCCAAGTCCTGTGTAGGTCAGCACCAGCAATGCACCGAGACTGATGGCATCGGGCGCATACAGCAGCGCAATCGGGCAGGCTGCCGCCAGCAGCGAAAAAATCACCAGGGTCGGACGACGGCCGAGCCGGTCGGAGATCGCCGCCACGCCGAAGCCCCAGATCACCCAGGCGACGCCCAGGCAACTCATCAGCGTGCCCATGGTGCTGGCACTGAAGCCACGGATGCTGACCAGAAAGGTCGGCGTGAAAGAGATCAGCACTACAAACCAAGTGACGAAGGTGCAACTGATCAACGTGCAGAGCATGATGTTGCGGATCTTCAACAGGGCAAAAATGCTGACTTTGCCGGTTTCGCTGTTGGTGGGCTGCGCCGCCGGGCGTGGTTCGTCAGGTTTTACGTAGCGCCAGATCAGCCAGGCGATCAGCAGCCCAGGCAGCAGCGAAACGATGAACGCGTGACGCCAGCCGAATGCCTCGGCCAGGGCCACCAGCACTGGCGGGCCGACCACTGCGCCGAGCAGGCCGGCGGCCGAGCCTTGCAGCAGGCCCATGTTCAGGCCGCGCCGATGCGGCGATGACGCCTCGACCATCAGCGATTGCGACAACGGCAGGATCGGCCCTTCGGCCAGCCCCATGATGGCGCGAAACAGCAGCAGGCTGAGGAAACCTCCGACCAGCCCGGACACTGCCGAACACAGTGAAAACAGAATAACCGCCACGATCAGCACCGGCTTGCGCTTGCCGTGGCGGTCGGACCAGGCACCGACCACCAGCCCGGAAATCGCCCAGGCCAGCGCCAGTACCGAAGACAGCATGCCC
Source organism: Pseudomonas sp. 21LCFQ02 (assembly GCF_024129895.2). NCBI lineage: Bacteria > Pseudomonadati > Pseudomonadota > Gammaproteobacteria > Pseudomonadales > Pseudomonadaceae > Pseudomonas > Pseudomonas sp. 21LCFQ02. Next base: position 5,273,849 of record NZ_CM178749.1, on the reverse strand, counting down.
AAGTGGCTGTTGTTCAGTTGCAGCTCCTGCTGCATGAACGGAAACAGAAAAGACAGCGCCAGACGATCGAAAAAGACGAAGCCGAAAGTCAGGAACAGGATGCACAGCAAAGTGTTTTCATAGCGGGCGGTATTATTTTTATACGCCATGTCGTTCTCCAGGCCAGGGGCCAGTCACAGAGGCAGAAAATCGTCTAGTTCAAGGGCGTGCTCAGGGTGGCCGGGCAGCGCGCTGTCGCAAGGTGGTGAGCATGGTTTTCCCCGGTCTTGTCAGGGCCAGACAAACTCTATCTGCGGCCCGAAATCGGGGTTTGATCTGAACGGTCAGGATGTTTGTGGTTTCCTGACATCGGTTTCCCAAAGGCTGGAAAGGGTAAAAGTGCGACCGTTGACGCTTGAATGTTCACATGTTAATCATGTGTTTGCGGCTTCGATGCCCTGCCATACAGAGAACAATAAAATGCCTGCCACGACAGTGCTTGAAACACGGCGAGCCAGCACCCTCGATATACCAGTCGAGCAACGCCTGGCTTTTTGGGATGACTACAATGCGTCGATTCTGGTTGGCCTGAAGTGTTCGTCCTTTGCCCAGACAGGATTGACGGCCACCCAAGACAACCTGTGTCTTGATCGATTACGGCTGGCGCGCATCGACGGCAATGAACATGTGGTCGAACGCAGCCTGCCGATGATTCGGTCGACGCCCAGCGAGTCCATCTTTGTCGCGTTGGTGCAGCACAGTCAGTCGTTCTTTTACCAGGGCGACAATTGTCTGCTGTTACAGCCCGGTGACCTGTTGCTTTATCGAAATGACAAACCTTACCTGTTTGGTTTTTCCGGGCCGATGCGTTTGTTTATCTTCGATATGCCGGCCAGTGACTTTGCCGAACACTGCCTGCGTGATTTGCAGGGCGCGGTCAGAGTGGGCGCCGAAAGTCCGGTGCAACGCTTGCTGGTTCGCTCATTGGGTGAGCGTGTCGATGGCTTTTTCGATGCCCCCCGTCATGAACAGGCCGCTCGCTTCCAGACTGAGACTTACGACCTGCTGGCCAGCATCATCAGCGACCACGCCGGCGAGCACCGGGCCAGCGCGCTGAGCGCGGCCTACCTGCTGGCTGCCAAACAGTATATTCAGCAGCACCTTGATGACCCGGCGCTCAGTTGCGAGCAGGTCGCGGCGGCCACCGGGGTCTCCAGCCGCCACCTGGCGCGGTTGTTCGCCCAGGAAGGCGGGGCGCCGGGCCGTTACTTGCTGGAAAAACGCCTGGCGCGTGCCCGGCAAATGCTCGCTTCGCCTATGGGCGCGCGCCTGGGCGTGGCTGAAGTTGCCTATTGCAACGGGTTCTCCAGCCAGGCGCACTTTGCCCGCTCTTTCAAGGCGCGTTATGGCCTGACGCCCAGCGAAGTACGGCGGGGTTGATGTAGCTGGCCACCGGATTGGCAGAAAATGCCAACAATCGTGGCCGCGCGGGTCAAACAGGCACTTCTGATGGGTTGTTTAATATCACGGTAAGCCGGTGTAGCAGGGGATAACCATCATCTTGTTATCAGGGTGATGGCCAGTTTCCCTGAGCGCACTGTCACGGCGGTCAAATTTTAAATAACTGATCAAGCAACTTCATGGCCTCTTGGTACATGTAAACGTGCCGGGGTATGTGTGCGCGATGACAACTAACCATAACAATAAATGAGGTTGGTCATGAGAAACATTGGCTCTTGCTCGTGTGCAAGTTTTGGCTTGCTGATGGCGGCTCAGTTCGCCCAGGCGGATGTGCGTCCCGACCCCGGTGATTACACCGCGTTACCGAAGGGCACCAACGCCGTCGTGCTCTATCAACAGAATCCGCGGGGGGAGGCGCAGTATTCCGGTGGCGAAAAAGTTGCCGATGACCTGGGGTTGAAAATGACCGTGGGTGTGTTGCGCCTGATCCACTTCACGGATTTTTTTGGCACTGGCTACACTTGGGATCCGCAGATCGTGATCCCGTTCGGGCGTCAGGAGGTAGGTCTGATCGACAGCAAGAACACCGGCATCGGTGACATCACTTTCGGCGGTACGGTATGGACCATCGCTGATCAGGCGCGTAATGAACATCTGGGCTGGTCGGTGTTTGTCACGGCCCCCACCGGTGCAGACAAAGACCAGGGCTTTGCCTTGAGCAATAACCGCTGGGCACTGGACCTGCAGGTCGGCTATATCAAGGGCCTGACCGACCGCATCACCTGGGACGTGATCGCCGAGACCGAGTTCTATGACAATCAGCGTTCCACTGACGCAAAGAAAGAGCCGTTGCTGCAACTGCACAACCACTTGCGCTACAACTTCACCCCGCAAACCTACGCGGCGCTGTCTTACCGGCATAACTGGGGCGCCAGGGAAACAATGGACGGGCGCACACTGGCAAGCCGTCACGATAACGGCACTGTAGGTTTTACCGTGGCGACCATGCTCAGTAATCAGTTACAGGTGTTGGGGCAAGTGCAGCGGGATACTTCGATTCGTGAAGGGGTCAAGATCGACCATTCGTTGCAGTTTCGCCTGGCCTATTTCTACTGATACAAGCGCCTGCGTGTTTCACTGAGCAATTTTTTCCAAGACTTGTCCTGGGCAGGCTGTTTTGATGGCGCTGCGCTGATCCTGCACGTTCACGGCGGGCGCCTGTCTGGCAGTTGTTCAAGGAAACGATGATGGAATTTGGTAACGGTTTTTTGCTCAGCCTTTCGCTGTGCCTGGAGATTGGCCTGGCCAATATGGCGATGATCAATCTGGCGATGCAGCGCGGTTTTTCCCAGGGCGTATGGCTGGGCATCGGCACCTGTGTCGGTGATCTGCTCTACGCGGTGTTGGCCATGGCCGGGATGGCTGTCCTGTTGCAGATCGAGTGGGTGCGCTGGGTGCTGTGGCTCGGTGGTTCGCTGGTGCTCGGTTACCTGTGTGTGAAGATGCTGCGCAGCGCCCTGAACGTGCGTGCAGACAACCTGCAGGCGGCGGGTGATCAGTGGGGCCGGAGCAACCTGGCGCTGTTTTCTCGCGGCATCATCCTGGCGATGTCGTCGCCCAGCGCAATCCTGTGGTTCGCTGCAGTGGGCGGCGCAATCATCGCCCGGCAAGGCGCCGACATGACCGGCGCCGGCCTGTTCCTCGGCGGGTTCTTCACTGCCGGGGTGTTCTGGGCCTGCGCGTTGTGCCTGCTGGCGGCACAGGGTGGGCGGCTGCTGGGGCCGCGGCTGATGAAGTACACCTACATCGGCTCGGCGCTGATCTTTGCTTACTTTGCCGTTTACGTCGTGCTCACCGGCTACCTGGAGTTTTTCCCGGCTTCACCGCCAGCAAGCATCGAGCTGTAGCCCAGCGGCGATGCGCCCATCACTTTACGGAAGGCGTTGCTTAGATGGGCCTGATCGAAAAAGCCCAGCTCTGCGGCAACCCGTGCCGGCGGCTCGCCATGGCGTAGACGCTTGCGGGCTTCGATCAGGCGCAACTGCTGGAAATACTGCATGGGCGGCAACTGCGCGGCGGCCTTGAAGCTGCGCACCAGATGAAACTTTGACACGTTGGCTTCGGCGCAGAGGTCTTCGAGTTCAAGCGGTTCATTGAGGTTGGCCTGCATGAAGCGGATCAACTGCCCGACGCGCGCCGGCTCCGCAGGCCTGGCGGCCGACGTCGTGAGCCGCGCCAGCTCGCTGACCAGGCTCAGCAACGCTTCTTCAACATCAAGCGTGTCGAGGCACTGATAAAGCCCGGTGATGGCACCGAACAGTGCGGTATCGCTCAGCGCGCCTTCGTGCAGAATCGGCAGGGCATGCGTGCTGGCGGTTTCGCTGAGTGCCGAGTGCAGCGTCTGTGCGTCAAGGTGCAGGCTGATGAACTGCACCCCCTCGGCGGTAAACTCCGACGCCTGAATGGTCATGGGGTTGTACAACGTGACCTGACCCGGACTGACCTGCTGCTGGCGACCGTCGAACCAGATCCGTTCGTGACCGCGCAGGTTGGCGCTGATGACATACTCTTCATGGGTATGTTTCGGGTAGCCGGTGTTCTGCGCTGTTACCTTCGAGCACTCGATGTGCGCGATGCGGGTCAGATGTTCCAGTGTCACAGGCATGGGCAGGCTGTCTCAAACGTGCGTGCAGCCAGTATCTGGCAGGTGCGGATTCTATGACAACACCTTGCCCACCCGCATATTGATCGGCCAACTGATGGTTCTGGTGTCGGTTGCATCGCCCCACATGGCCGCCAGGTCTTGGGCAAAGCGCAGCAGTAGGTCCTGTTGAGCGTCCTGTTGGGCCTTGCGCACCGCCGACCAGGTCGAGACATAGCCCAGAAACGCGGGCAAGTCCCAGTCCAGTTTGATGCTCAAGGCAGGTGTAGTGACCGGCTCGAAGGGAAACGCCAGGGTCTGGTAACCCTCGTCGACCAGCTTGCGCTCGGCCGGCCAGTACGGGCCGATCTCTTGCCAGTAGAACTGCGCAAAGCGCTTGCCCAATTCGCCTTCAAGACCCAGCACGCCATAGCTGATCAGCGCCAGCATCGCATCCCGCTCGGCAATGCGCCGTACCTCGTTGTAGAACACCGGCAGGTCGAACCAGTGCGCGGCCTGGGCGGCAGTGATCAGGCTGGCACTGTGGTCGGGCAGCGGAATGCTTTCGGCCGGGGCGCATTGGTAAGTGATATTGCTATGCGTCACGGTGTGGGCGATCTGCTCGGCGCTGGGGTCGAACCCTGCGACCTGCGAAAAATGCCCGGCCAGTTGCTGAGTGAGCTGGCCATTGCCGCAACCGACGTCCACCGCCAGGGTCCGGTTCGGCGCGAGGCTGGCCAGGTATTCGCTCAGTGCAGCAGGGTAGTGAGGCCGATAACGCGAGTAATCAGCCGCGCCCTGATCGAACCAGTTATTGCTCATTGAGTGTTTTTCCTGCGCAGTGGTTGAGTTTCAGCTCTGTCAGCCGCTGGGCAAAGCCTTTCTGCTCCAGCGCCCGAGCGGCGTGTTGCAGTGCCTGACACAGCGGATAGCCGATCTCCTGTTCGAGGTTTTCGATCACCTGAAAAGTGGTTGCCCAGTGCTGCTCAAGGCGGGCGATCAACTGCTGGCCGTGGGCGGTCAGCTCGATGCGGCTCATACGTGCATCTGCCTGACGCTGGCGAGCAATCAGGCCCTCGCTCTCCATCTGACCCACCGTCTGGCTGATCGCGCCCTGGGTCAGGTGACTGTGGGCGGTGATCTGCGTCACGGTGCTGGCGCCGGCCTGAATGGTACGCAGCACCGGCGTGAAGCGCGCCCGGTAGTCCAGGCCCATCTGCTGGTAGTGGTGTTGCGCGCCGTGCTCTACCAATTCGTTGACATAGCGCAGCAGTTCACCCAGGCCGGGTTGTTTTTTCTCGGACATGCGGGCCTCCTTGGGCAATGCGTGAAAACTACATTAGCGCTAATGTAATTGGCAAGCGCTGTTTCAGAACCTGTGCTGGCCTGGCAAGCGGCGCGTGGAGTAAGGTGAGGCGCTGCATCATCTTGTGAAGGATCTGTCGATGCCCAACGCTCTGCTGCGTCCTGAACCGGCGCCACTCTTGGCGCCAGGAGAAACCGTCGTGCTGTTCGATGGGGTGTGCAAGCTGTGCAACGGTTGGGCGAGGTTTCTGATCCGCCACGATCAGCACCAGCGTGTGCGGCTGGCCACCGTACAATCGCCCGAAGGGCAGGCGCTGTTGGCCTGGGCCGGTTTACCGCTGGATCGTTTTGAAACCATGGCGGTGATTCGCGACCGGCACTGTTGGCTGCGCTCTGATGCGTTTTTCGAGGTTCTACGGCAGTTGCCGGGTGGCTGGCCGCTGCTTGGGGTGTTCAGGTGGCTGCCGGTGCGGCTGCGTGACACCGGTTACGCCTGGATAGCGCGCAACCGTTATCGCTGGTTTGGCAAGTACGACCAGTGCCTGTTGCCGACGGCTGATCATCAAAAGCGGTTTTTGTAGCACGTCAGCCCCCGGTGCTCCGGTTGCTCGCGAAGACAGTGGCCCCGCAGGACTAATGCCGATCAGTTAAGGCGGTATGCTTCACTGCCTTGTTGCTGCCCTGTGGGAGCGAGCTTGCTCGCGAAAGGGCCGGTGAAATCAACACATTAGCGGTCGGTTTCACGCCACCTTCGTCGGAGTGCCGCCCAGACCAAGGTCGCTCCTGCAAGGATCGCGCGGCGGGTGACCCCGCGCAGGCGCGATCAATGCGCCCCGGGCATCAATCGTGGTGCTCTTCACCCACAAAAGTCAGCGAGCTGAACAGCGCGCGTTTGCTGTAGTCGGCGTTGCCTTTGACTTCAACGCTGGTCTGGGCCGCTATTACGTTGAGGCCGGCGTTGCGCACCACCACCTGAGCGTTGCCCTGGGCGTCGGTTTCGCCGCTGGTTTCATCCGGCGCGCTGCGGTAGTCCGGGATCAGTTTGATGCCGGCGGCGGGTTTACCGTCAAGCAGCACTTTGACCGGCAGTGGTTTGCCAACGCCGATTTCCAGCGGGTCGGCCTGGGGCACGATGACCAGTTTCAGGGCGTCCAGCGCCGGCAGTTTCACGTGGTCGTTGATCGCCAGGCTGTACTTGCGGGCCTGCACGGCGTCGCTGCCGCCGGGGACTTTGGACAGTGGCTGGTTGACCCACTTGCCATCCTTGCCCTTGGTGTACACCCCCAGGTCCAGTTCAGCTGCCACTGCGGCTGCTTCGCCAGCCGGCTTGAGGCGGGCGTGGTCAGCCTGCGGCTCGATGGTCACGGCAACCGGTTTGCCGGTCTTGTCCCAGGCCCAGCCAGCGGTCACTTGTGCCGGCTTGTAAGCGGTGTCTTCAGCGCCTTCGCCAAAGACCACTTCGATATTGCCACGGCGTTGCTCGGTCCACAGACCGTGGGCGCTGGCCTGGGCTGTGAACAGAGTGCTGCCGATCAGGCTCAGGGCGAGCAGGGAGGGTTTGAGGCGCATGGTCGATCCTTGTCGATCAGGTTGAGAAAGCGGGCAGTGGAGCCATTCGTGGAATGGTGTAACTGAAAATGATTCCCGTTATCTCAGTGATCGCAGCAAGGCACAACAATATCTTGTTACTTGTTTGTAACAGGGTGATTCAAGGCTGTCAGGGCTCTGCGCAGCGCTTGTCACAGGGGAGGGGATAGCAACAGGCAGAAGCTGCCCGGCAGGTTCGCCGGGCAGATAACGCGGGTCAATCAGTCGTGGTGCTCTTTACCCACGAAGGTCAGGGAGGTGAACAGCCCGCGTGCTTCGATATCCGCGTCGCCCTTGACCGGCAAGGTCGTTTCAGCGGCGATGATGTTCAGGCCTTCATTGCGGATGATCACGTTGGCGCGGCCTTCAGCATCGGTTTCAGCGCTGACTGTGTCCGGTTCGCTGCGGTAGTCACCAAACAGCTTGATACCGGCGGCCGGCTTGCCGTCGATCAGCACCTGCACCGCCAGTGGCTTGCCCGGACCAACTTCCAGCGGGTCGGCCTGCGGCACGATGACCATCTTCAGCTTGTCCAGATTCGGCAGTTTGGCGTCATGCTCATAGATCGCCAGGCTGTACTTGAAGGTGTGAATCGAGTCGGTGCCGCCGGGCACTTTGCTACGGCCTTCGTTGATCCATTTCTTGTCCTTGTTGCGCGTCCACATGCCGTTGTCCAGCGCCACGCTCACCACCGCCGCAGGCTTGAGCGGCTTGAGGCGGGCGTGGTCGTCCAGCCGTTCGACGGTCACCGGAATCTGCTTGCCGGCCAGGTCGTACGCCCAGGCCCCGGCGACTTTTTGCGCCTTGAAGGCGTTGTCTTCAGCGCCATGGCCGTAGACCACTTCGATATTGCCGCGGCGTTGTTCGGTCCACATACCATGGGCACCAGCCTGCCCGGCAAACAGCGCCGCACTGATGACGCTCAAGGCCAGCAGAGAGTGAGTCACGCGCATGATGAATCCTTTTTTTGTTGTTGATCAGAGGTTAAGGGTGAGGCTGACGGTGAAATTACGAGGTTCGCCGGGGGCAATCCAGTAGTTGCTGTAGGAGCGCTCGTAATATTTTTCGTCAAAGATGTTGTTCAGGTTCAGGCCCACAGTGACGTTGTCGGTGGCCTTGTAGTGAGCCAGCAGGTCAACGGTGTGGTAAGCCGGCAGCTCGAACGAAGTGCCCGCTTCACCGGAGCGGTCGCCCACATAGCTGAAGGCGGCGCCGACATCTGAACCGCGCAGCAGGCCTTCCTGGAACTCATACACCCCCAACAGGCTGCCACTGCGCTTGGCCACCCCGAGAATGCGGCTGCCGGCCGGGATGCTGCGGTCGCCTTTGGTGACCTCGGCATCCACGTACGCCAAGGCGCCGATGACCCGGATCGCGTCGGTAAGCTGGCCGCTCAATTGCAGGTCCAGGCCCTGGCTGCGCGCCTTGCCAATGGCGCGGCTGGTGTCGCTGCCAGGGTCCAGCGCCAGAACGTTTTCCTTCTCGATATGGAACGCTGCCAGGGTGGTGCTCAGGCGTTGGTCGAACAGTTCAGCCTTGATCCCGGCCTCATAACCGACCCCTTCTTCCGGATCGAAGCTCTTGCCCGCCGCATCCAGCCCGTTGTTGGGCTTGAACGAGGTCGAGGCGTTGGCGAACAGACCGACTTGCGGGGTCAGCTGGTAGAGCAGGCCGGCGCGCTGAGTGAAGGCGTCATGGCGTTGCTGCTGGGTGGCGTTGCCGGCGTAGTTGTCGATCTGCTGGTCGAAGTGCTCGTAGCGCGCGCCGATCATGCCGCGCAATTTGTCGGTGAAGATGATCTGGTCTTGCAGGTTCAGCGCGCGGCTTTCTACGTGCTCGAAAAAGTCGGTGCCGGAACGCGCGCCCGTCGGTTTGGCCTGGCCGTAGACCGGGTTGTAGATGTCGATCGCGTAAGCGCTGCCGGCGATGGCGGTGACCCGTTCGTTCTTGCGGTAATTCTCGTATTCGGTGCCGATCAGCACTTCATGCTGCAGGGCACCGGTGTCGAAGAAACCGCGCAGTTCCAGTTGGGTAATGCTGTCGTGCCAGTTCATGTCGCGCTCGCGGTAACGGCGGTTGACCGTCCGGCCATCGGCGTTCAGCGCCCGCGATTCACTGGCGAAACCTGACAGTTCACCCTGCTTGTAATGGCTGGCCAGGCGCACCGACCAACTGTCGTTGAGCTTATGGTCCAGCGCGGCCTGGATCATGTTGTTGTCGTTGTCGATCTTGTCGTTCGGTTCACCCAGAAAGGTCGAACGCGATACACCGCTCCAGCGGTTGTTGGGCGCAACAATGCCACGGTCGAAGATCGAGTCGTGGCGCACGAACTCGGTCTGCACCAGCAGCGTGGTGTCAGGGTCAAGCTCCCAGCGCAGCGACGGGGCGACGAATACCCGATGGCTCTCGACGTGGTCGCGGAAGCTGTGATTGTCTTCCACCGCCAGGTTGACCCGGCTCAGCAGTTTGCCGTCGGCATCAAGCGGGGTGTTGACGTCCAGCGCGGTGCGGTAGCGATCCCAACTGCCGGCGCTGGCCTGCAGGGTGGTGAAGGCTTGCTGTTGCGGCTGCTTGGTGACCATGTTCACGGTGCCGCCCGGATCGCCACGGCCATACAGGCTGGCCGCAGGCCCCTTGAGCACTTCGATCCGCTCGATGTTGGCGGCGTCCGGGGTGGCGGGGTAGCCGCGGTTGGCGCTGAAGCCATCCTTGTAGAACTCCGAGGTGGTAAAGCCGCGGATGCTGTACTCGTAGAGGGTCAGGCCGCCGAAGTTGTTCTGCTTCGACACACCGCCGGCGTAATCCAGCGCACGCTCCACCTGGGTGGTGCCCAAATCCTTGAGCACGCTGGCCGGCACCACGCTGATCGACTGCGGGATGTCCTTGATCGCCGTGTCAGTCTTGGTCGCCGTGGCTGAGCGCGTGGCGCGATAGCCTTTCACCGCACTGGTCGCGGTTTCGTATTCGTGATCGGCGGTGACCGTCACGCTATCGAGTTCAATGGGGTCTGCGGCGTACAGCGGCGCGCCGAGCACGCCAAAGGCGAAGCCGGCAAAAGAGGCGAGTGTGCGGGAGGACATTGCGAGGGTTCCTGATCGTTATGGATACAATATAACATCTCCGTCAGGAATTATTGCTATTTGTTTTTGCAGTGATCCGCCTATTTCGAACCTGCCCATTATTGCAATTGGCAATGCTTATCGTTTGCCATTAAGCTGGCGCACTTTTCGACAGCGTTCCTATGGCGCCGTGGTGGCTGGGTAAATGGAGCGGATCAATGGCAGATTCGGCAAAGGATCTCGATGCACTGCTCGCCTTGCGTCGTGAGCTGGTCAACTATGCCAATGGCATTACCGGTGACCGCATGCAGGCCGAAGACATCGTGCAGGAAGCTTATGTGCGGCTGATTGCCGGGCAGGGCGAACCCATCGAACAACCCGCAGCCTATGCTTACCGGGTGGTACGTAATCTGGCTCTGGACCTGATCCGCAGCCGCGCCCGCGAGCAGGCGCGGCACGCTTCGCCGCCTGACTGGCTGCTGCCGGCGGTGTTGAGCGACCCGGCCGACACCTGGCAGCACGGCATGGCCCTCGAACGCCTTGCCAGCGTGCTCGACAGCATGCCGGTCGCCAATCGGCGCGCCCTGGAGATGCACCGCTTTGGCGGCTACACCCTGGCGCAGATTGCCGAGCAGCTTGGGGTGTCGGTGACCAGTGCCCATCGTCTGCTGCGCGATGCGCTGGTGCGCCTGACCCGCGCGTTTGTACAGGAGTGTGACGATCAGGCGCTGCACGGAGGCAAACATGAGCGTTGAGCAGCAAACCGATCCGCTGGAGCAGGCTGCCGACTGGCAGATCCGCCTGGCTGAAGAGCCGCAGGCGCATGCCGAGTTCGAGGCCTGGCTGGCCGCTGACGAACGTCATCGGCAGGCCTGGCAACAGATGCAGGCGATGCTGGGCGCGTTGGGCGATGTGCCGGCCCGGGCGGTCGCTCACCCCTCGTTGCGTACTGCCAGACGGCCTGTCACTGGGTCCCGGCGCCGACGGCGCTGGCCCCAGGCGGCGCTGGCCGGTGCCGTGCTGGCCTTGATCATTGCGGTGGCGCCGCAGGCCAGCCTGTCCTGGCGCGCTGACTACCGCACCGCCACTGCGGTCACCCGTGAGGTGCGTTTGAGCGACGGCAGCCGCGTGCTGCTGGCTCCCGACAGCGCCATCAGCCTGTCGGCCGAGTCGCCTCGTCAGGTCACCCTGCTCAAGGGCCAGGCGTACTTCGAGGTGGCGCCTGATCCTGCCCGGCCCTTTGTTGCCAGCGCAGGAGAGATGTCGGTGCGGGTGCTCGGCACGGCGTTTGACCTGAACCTGCAGGGCCAGCGCGGCGAGGTCGCTTTGCAGCATGGTCAGGTGCAGGTCGAAAACGCCCGTAAACAGTCTGCGCTGCAACTCAGTGAGCGCTTGCTGCCGGGTGAGCGGCTACAAGTCGATTGGGCGAGCGGCAAGGTGCAGCGCTCGACACTCGACCCGGCCCGGGTCGCGGCCTGGCGCCAACACATGCTGTATGTCGAAGACCTGAGCGTTGCAGAGGTCGTTGGTCGCATGCAGCGCTATGTGCCCGGCTGGATCGTGGTCGCCGATTCCGCACTGGCCAGTCGACGCATCAGCGGGGTGTTCGATCTGCGCGACCCGGACCGGGCGTTGCAGGCCCTGGCGCGTTCGCTGAACGTGCCGCTGCAGACCGTTACGCCGTGGCTGCGGGTGTTGTGATCTGAGCGCAAAAACAGAAATCTGGAAAAAAATACCGGGCACGGCGTCTTTCTGGTGAATTTGAGAATTTATCTCGGATGCTAACCAGACGTAATCAAGGATTTTTGCCATGCCCGTGCCTCGTGTTCATCTGTTTCGCCCCGCCTCATCCCGCTGGCCGCTGGGCTGGTTGTTGGGCTGTGCGCTACTGGGCACGGCCGCCCAGGTGGTTGCCGAGCAGCGCCAGCGTTATGACCAGCCGGCCCAGTCATTGGCTGGCGCGTTGGGCGCCTTCGGGGCACAAAGTGGCATTCAGGTCAGCTTTGATGCCGAGTTGGCGCGTGATCTGCGGGCCCCGGCGCTCAAGGGCGTGATGAGTGAACAGGATGCGCTGCGCCAGCTGCTGCAAGATAGCGGGCTGGGCTGGAGCCTGACCCCGGAGCGTACGCTGCTGTTGTTCCGCCAGCCGGCTGAGCAGGGGGCGCTGAACCTGGCCCCTTCGACCATTCATGGCAGCGCGCAGGTCGAGACCGCCGCAGGACCGGTGCAGGGCTACCGCGCCACGCGCACCGCCACGGCGAGCAAGACCGATACCGCGCTGCGCGATATTCCTCAGTCAGTGCAGGTGGTGCCACGCCAGGTCATCGAGGATCAACAGCTTGACCGCCTGGGCGATGTGCTGGCCAACGTCAGCAGTGTGCAGCGCGGCAACAGCCATGGCGGCTCGTCGGAGAGCTTCGTGATTCGCGGTTTTCATGCCACCGGTTATGCGGTTGACGGCATGCCGCTCAATCCGTTGGCCTCGCGCCCGGAAGCGCTCAGCGACCTGGCCAATGTCGAGCGGGTCGAAGTTCTCAAGGGGCCGGCCTCGGTGCTGTACGGGCGCGGCAACCCCGGCGGGCTGATCAATCTGGTGACCCGCAAGCCGTCCTTCACTGCGCAGGCCAGCGCCAAGCTCCAGGCCGGCAGTGGTGATTTCTATCGTCTGCAAGCCAGCGCCAGCGGCGCACTGAACCCGGCCGAGACACTGGCCGGCCGGCTGACCGTCGCGACCCAGACCGATCGCGGCTTTCGCGATACCTTGCGCGACAGCAAACACAGTTACATCGCCCCGGCGCTGCGTTGGCAGCCCAGCGACAGCACTCGGGTCGACACGGGGCTGGAATACATCGACCAGAGCTCACCGTTTGACCGCGGCGCGATTCCCATCAATGGCAAAATCAATCTGCCGGCCGACCGCTATCTGCACGAGCCGTGGGCACGGGACAAGGCCGACAAATTCTCGCTCTGGTACCGCGCCGAGCATGACCTCAATGACTGGCTGAGCTTGCGCCAGATGACCCGCTGGGATGACTCGCACAAGGATCGCTATGTGGTCGACCTGCGCGGCCTGGCCAGTGACGGCCGGACGCTCAACCGGCGCGCCACGGATGGTGAAGAACGCATTCGCACCCTGGACATGCAGTTCGAGGCCATTGCGCGTTTCGCCACCGGCGCCGTGCAACACACGGCGCTGGCCGGGTTCGAGTACATCGATGGTCAGCGCGACACGTCCAGTTACCGGGCTTCGCTGGCATCACTGGATGTGTTCAATCCGGTCTACGGCGCTACGCCCGGGCGCTTTGCCTTCCAGGAGCGAGTGCGCTACGACCTGCAGTCCTACAGCCTGTACCTGCAAGACCAGATTGAGTTCAACGAGCAATGGAAGCTGCTGCTCGGTGCCCGCTACGATGACACCCGGCAGACCAGTAAGGCGCTGGATGCCGACGACCTCATTACCCGCACCGACGTTGAGCCGGAGCAACTGTCACCGCGTGTCGGGGTGGTCTGGCAACCTGAGCACTGGTTGGCCCTGTATGCCAGCTACAGCACTTCATTCTCTCCACAGACCGCCAAGACCCGTACGGGGCGGGTGCTCGACCCCGAACAAGGCGTGCAATATGAGGTCGGCGCCAAATTCGACATCATTCCCGAGCAGCTCAGCGCAACCCTGGCCGCTTTTGAAATCGTCCGCGAGAACGTTGCCGCCAGCGACCCGAGTGACAGCGAATACGCCGTGCAGACCGGCGAGCAGCGCGTGCGCGGTGTCGAGCTGGACGTCACCGGCAACCCGCTGCCGGGCTGGCAGATTATTGGCAACCTCAGCGCCCTGAACGCCGAAGTCACCCAGGACACGCTGATCAATGAGGGCAACCGCCTGACCGGGGTGCCGACGCTCAGCGGTTCGCTGTGGTCCAGTTACCAGTTGCAAGAGGGCCGTCTGCGCGGCCTGGGTTTTGCTGGCGGAGTGATCTTCGCCGGCCAGCGCGAGGGTGATCTGGACAATAGCTATGATGTGGGCGGCTATGCGCGTTTCGATGCCAGCCTGTTCTATGACCTCAATGAGCACGTGCGGGTGTCGCTCAATGGCCGCAACCTCACCGACCGCAAATACATCGAAACGGTGGCCGGTACCGATGGCAATTACTATGGCGAGCCGGCCCATGTGCTGGCCAGCCTGAGCTTGAGTTACTGAGAGGCTGGCCGGACTATGCTTGAATGGCGCTCACCGACCTACAGGATGTACACCGATGCAAAGACTGACCGCCAAAGACTTCGCCCCGCAACTGCTGGAGCTCTACGACTACTACGCCCACGGCCAGATCAACCGCCGCGAGTTTCTCGACCGGGCGGCGAAGTTCACTGCCGGCGGCCTGACCGCCGTCGGCGTACTGGCAGCGCTCAGTCCTGACTATGCGCTGGCCGAGCAGGTGCCGTTCACTGACCCGGACATCGTGGCCGAATACGTGAGCTACCCGTCGCCCAATGGCCACGGTCAGGTACGTGGTTATCTGGTACGTCCGGCCAAGGCCAGCGGCAAACTGCCGGGCGTGGTGGTGGTCCATGAAAACCGCGGCCTGAATCCGTATATCGAAGACGTGGCGCGGCGCGTCGCCAAGGCCGGCTTCATCGCCCTGGCCCCTGATGGCCTGAGCTCTGTGGGCGGTTATCCGGGCAACGACGACAAGGGCCGCGAGCTGCAACAGCAGGTCAACCCGGAAAAACTGCTCAACGATTTCTTTGCCGCCCTGGAATGGTTGATGGCCCATGACGCCACGACCGGCAAGGTCGGCATCACGGGGTTCTGTTATGGCGGTGGGGTCGCCAATGCGGCAGCCGTGGCTTATCCGGAGCTGGGCGCGGCAGTGTCGTTCTACGGTCGCCAGCCCAAGGCCGAAGATGTGCCGCGGATCAAGGCGCCAGTGATGATTCATTACGGCGAACTGGACACCCGCATCAACGAGGGCTGGCCGGCCTATGAGCAAGCGTTGCAAGCGGCCGGCACCACCTACCAGACTTACATCTACAAAGGTGCCAACCACGGCTTCCACAACGACTCCACGCCGCGCTACGACGAAGCAGCGGCCAGGCTGGCCTGGGAACGGACGCTGGAGTGGTTCAAGCGTTATCTTGCTTGAAGGCGCGCGGCGGGACCGCCGTGCTATCGCGGGCCAATACGGGTTAAGGCCCACTCGGCCCGGTGGGAGGCAGCTCTGCAGGCGAAGACGGCGGTACATTCGAAGCCAATGTGCCGATTTCACGGGCCTCGTCGCGAGTAGAACTCCCTCCCACCGGGACCGAGCCAGATCCGAAATCGCTTAACTGATCGGTACCACTCTTATCCGGGGATTAGTTACGGCTGCGTTTTTGCAGGTTTTTGAGTTGCTGGCTGGCACGCAGTACGGCGGCCATTTTTTCCGGGCGTTTCATGCGTTTCCAGTTACGGATGTCTTGCCGGGTCCGGCCGCAACTGACGCACAGCTCGCCACTGAGCTGGCATTGGGACGTGCAAGGGTTGTCGATTTCCTTGGCCATTTCAGGCGCGTCTCGAACGACGCGCCAGGCGTTTTTGCCAGTCACCGGCGTGGCTGTGCTGGCAGGCTTGTTCGCTGTCACAGGACACATGCCGTTCAATCTGTTGCAGCCGCACACCGGCTTCACTCAGGGCCATGGCGGTAAAGTCATTCATGCGTTGCATCTGCCCGGCGGCCAATGCGGCCTGGCGGTTGGCTTCGCTGTCGAACACCCAGATGACTTGCAGGCTGTCCGGAAAGTTGGCGTAGTCGACCACATGGGTCAGCCACTGGAAACCGAGCAGTTCGGCCTTGGCGGTTTCGCAGGCTTCGGTCAGGGTCTGGCTCAGCAGGCGTTCAAGGTGCGCTTGTTCGCGCTTGGATATGGACATACGAGGTGGCAGTGTGGAAAAAGGCCGACCAGTGTGTCACGGGACCGGCCTTTTTGCAGAGGTGGACGCGCCTTATTTGGCTTGTTGGGCGAAGTGATCCACCTGTTCCGGCTTGATCAACTGGAAGGGCACCCAGACTTCACTTTCGACCGGCTCGCCTTTGATCAGCTTCACTGCGGCCTGCATTGCCCCTTCCGCCTGGGCTTTCGGATCCTGATACACCGAGGCTGCCAGTTGGCCACGCTTGATAGCGATCAGGCCATCGGGCAACCCGTCGATACCCACCACCGGTATCGATCCCTTGGTCTTGCCCGCCTGTTGCAGTGCCATTGCCGCGCCGATGGCCATCTCATCGTTGTTGGCAACGATGGCGTCGATTTTGGTTCCGGCCAACAGCCAGTTGCTGGTCAGGTCCATACTGCGGCTGCGCTGCCACTCAGCGCTCTGTTGCTCGATGATCTTGATGTCCGGGTAATCCTTGAGCACCTGTTTCACGCCGTTGGTACGACCCAGCGTGGCATTCTGTGCCAGGTCACCCATGATGATCGCCAGATTGCCCTTGCCACCCATTTTCTCGGCCAGAAAGCCCATTTGCAGTTGCCCGGCTTCTTCTTCACGCGACCCTACGGCCACCACCCCCTTGGGTAACTCCGGCTGGTCCGGGCGGCGATTGACGTATACCAGTGGGGTCTTGGCCTGCACCGCCGCCGCGGTGACCCGGGCGACCCCGGCGGTGTCGGCCGGCAGTACAATGACGGCATCGACCTTCTGGGTAAGAAAGTTCTGCACCTGGTTAAGCTGGCGTACCACGTCGCCCTGAGCATCTTCGATCTGGATCTGCACACCGGCCTTGAGGGCGGCGTCATTCAGGCCGTTGCGGATGTAAGTCATGAAGTTGTCGTCCACCCTGGCGATGCTGACCCCGATACGGTATTCGGCCAGTGCCATGGAGCTGAACAGCAAGCCGGCAGTGACTGCGAAAAGCTTGGTAAAGCGCATGGTGAGTATCCTTTTTGTTGTTATCGGAAAACGTGCGCAGGGTTTTACAGGCTGAACGCTTCGCGCAAGCGCTCGATGGCCAGTAGCGGATCGCCCGAGGCCCAGCCTTCCAGGCCGATCACGCCGCGATAGCCCATGGCATCAAGCGAGCGGGCAATGGCCGGGTAGTTGATTTCACCGGTGCCCGGTTCCTGGCGCCCCGGCACATCGGCCACCTGGATCTCGCCAATCGCGCTGCCGGCGCGCTGTACCAGTTCAATCAAGTTACCTTCGCCAATCTGGGCGTGGTACAGGTCGAGGTTGAGTTTCAGGTACGGACTGTCAACCGCCTCGATCAGCGCCAGGGTATCTTCGGCGCGGGCGAAGGGCGTGCCAGGATGATCGACCGCTGTGTTGAGGTTTTCCAGCAGGAATACCTTGCCTGCGTCCTCACCCAGGCGGGCGATTTTCTCCAGGGTTTTGCAGGCGCTCAGCCACATGCGCCCGCTGACCTTCTGCACCGGGCGTACCGGCAGGCCCTTGTCGTCCAGGCCGGTACCGTGCAGGTTGAGACTCGGACAGCCCAGACGTTCGGCTACTGCCAGCGACTGTTGGGCAGTGGCAAGCAGACGGGCAATGCCATCGGTTTCGGTCAGGTTGCCGTCGATGTAACCGGTCATGGAAGTGAAGTCGGCACCGGTGGCGATCAGCGCATCAATGTCTTTGTTCGTCCAGTTCCAGATCTCTACACTCAGGCCCAGCTCATGGATACGTCGCACGCGTTCGATGAAGGGTTGGTCGACAAACAGCATTTCAGCGCTGGCTGCGAGTTTGAATGGGCAGCGGCTCATGAGCGGGTCTCCTCGATGCGGATCGGTCGGCTTTGCAGTACCGAGTCGATACAGGCGCGAGCGATCACCAGTGCGGCGCGGGCATCCTCGCCACTGGCCAGCGGCTGGCTGCGATTGCGCAGGCAATCGGCAAAGTGATTGAGTTCGGCAATGTAGGCATCGCGCAGCAGGTCGGTGTCCATGCGCATGCTGTCGGCACTGATGCCTTCGGCTGTGTAACGGCGCAGGTCCGAGCAGTTGATGTCGCCCATGGTCAGCATACCGGCACTGCCGAATACCTCACCGCGCACGTCGTAACCGTAGACCGCCTGGAAGCTGGCCTCGGCACTGGCCAGGGCGCCGTTGTCGTAACGGATGCTCACCAGCGCGGTGTCCAGCAGACCGCTGGCTTTGTACTGCGGGGCGATCAGCGCATCGGCCATGACATTGACTTCCACGGCACAGGCGCCCGGGTTGAGATAGTTGAGGGTGTCGAAATCGTGGATCAGGGTTTCCAGAAAGATCACCCACTGCGGCGACGCGGCAGGGTTGCTCAGCGCCGGATCCCGGGTCAGTGAGCGCAGCAGTTGCGGGGTGCCGATGTGGCCTGCCAGAACTTCTTTATGGGCCTGACGAAAGCTCTTGGAAAACCGCCGGTTGAAGCCCACCTGCAAGACCACGCCGGCTTGCCTGGCTGCCTCGATGGCGCGGTCGGCTTCGTCGAGAGTGATGGCCATCGGTTTCTCGCAGAAGATGCCCTTGCCGGCGCGAGCGGCGCTGACGACCAGTTCGGCGTGGCTGCGCGCCGGCGAGGCGATCAGTACACCATCAATGTCCGGGTCGAGAATCAGTTGCTGTGGGTCGGTATAGACCCTGTCTACTCCCAATTCAACGGCCAGCCGGGCTGCCTGGCCGGGGGTTGGGTCGGCGATGGCTGCCAAGGTGGCACCGGGAATATGCCGGGCTGCTGTCAGGCCATGGAAGCTGCCCATGCGGCCAGCACCAATCAGGCCGAGGCGAAGAGTCTTGCTTGAGGTCATCGATAAAACTCCTTGTTGTTTTTCTGGGCCGGTTGTCGAACGACAGTCCGTGACAGCAAGAGAGCAACGCCTGTGCCAATTTTTAACTTATTGAAAATAAAGGCTTTATTTCGAATTATGAAGGCAAATATGTCTAATTTAATGACATGTCTATAATGGCATGTCATAAAAATAGACATTCGTAGAGGTGGCCGATGCGTGATTTTGCTGACCGGGTTGAGCCTTTGGCGCAACTGCTTGCCCCTCAGGATCTGGATTATCTGACCGCCTTGAATCCAGGCGATCTGAGTGACGGGCCCATACCGGCGTTGCAAGCGGCCTGGCAAGCCTGTCAGGCGGGCATTTCGTCGCCTCCTGAGCAGGTGAGGGCGCTGATCTGGGCCTCTTGGCAACGCAGTCTGGCAAGCGGTATCGACCCGCATGACAGTGCCTATCGGTTTGTCAGTTCACAGATGTTGGCGGCCACTTTGCACGAGCACCGTGAATTGATTCACACCGCGGCTCAGGTGATGCAGGGGTTGTTGGCGTACAACCCGCGGGGGCATATCAACCTTACCGATTCCCATGGCACCACCCTGCATTTCTGTGGCCTGGACATCACGCCGATCGGGAGCCGTTTGCTGGAGTCGGTGCAGGGCACCAATTGCACGGGCCTGGCTTTGCGTGAAGATCGTCTGGTATACGTGCTGGCCGAAGAAAACTTCGCCAGTGGTCTACGTGCGCGGCGCATGCATTGCGCGGCAGCGCCGATTCGCGACAGTGAAGGCCGCACCCGGGCTATTTTGACCCTTACTGCTGAGCCGGGCTGGTTTCATTTACACACCCTGGGCACGGTGCAGGCGGCCGCCGAAGCTGTTTCACGGCAGATGGCCTTGCAAGCACTGCTCAGTGAACAGCGCGCCGTGCTGGAAGTGCTCAACGAGGGGCTGGTGGTGCTTGATTCACAAGGCCGGATCAAGACGTTGAACCGCTATGCGCGGCAATTGTTCAACGCAGATGAAACCTCGCTCGGCGCGCCGCTGCGCCAGTTGGCCCACAGTGAACCCGCTCAGGAGGTGCTGCTGCGTGACGGTGACGGCTTGCGCGACCTCGATTGCAGTTTCCAGTTGGCCGATGGCAGCGCCCTGGCCTGCCTGGTGTCGGTCTGCCCGTTGGCCCAAGGCGGCTGGATTCTATCGTTGCGCGAGAACCTGCGCATTCGTGAGATCACCCGCCGCGTGATTGGTGCCCGTGCCAAGTATACCTTCGACAACATACAGGGCCGGTCGCGGGCGCTACAGGACGCCCTGCGCCTTGCACGGATTGCCAGTCGCAGCGACTCCACCACCTTGATTATCGGCGAAAGCGGTACAGGCAAAGAGCTGTTCGCCCAGGCTATCCACAATGCCAGTGCCCGTAGCGGCGGTCCTTTCGTGGCAGTGAACTGCGGCGCAATTCCCCGTGAACTGGTGCAGAGTGAGTTGTTCGGGCATGTCGAAGGTGCCTTTACCGGCGCCACACGGGGCGGTTCTGCGGGCAAATTCGAGCTGGCCGACGGCGGCACGATCTTTCTCGATGAAATCGGCGACATGGCCTTTGATGCTCAGGTCAGCTTGCTGCGGGTGTTGCAAGAAGGCGAGGTGACGCGGGTCGGGGCCAAGAAATCCCAACGTGTGGATGTGCGTATTATCGCTGCCACGCATCGAAACCTTAGCCAGGCGGTGGCGCAGGGAGCGTTCCGGGAAGACCTTTACTACCGGCTCGACGTGCTAAATCTGAGCGTGCCGCCGTTACGACTGCGCCGTGATGATATTGCTCTGCTGGCCCGGCATTTTCTGGTCAGGGTGGCGCGGTCACTGCGCAAGGATGTCCGCGACCTCTCGGCAGATACCTTGCGTCTGCTGGAAGCTTATGGCTGGCCGGGGAATGTGCGCGAACTGGAAAATACCCTGGAGCGGGCCACCAACCTGGCGACCACGACGCAGATCGAGGTCGAAGATTTGCCGATCGAACTGCAGCAAGGCCCTGCCATTGGGGGGGGTCGCGTCGAAGCCCGTCCTGCAGCCAGAAGCGCCGGGTCGCTGGACCTACAGAGCCGGCAGGCCGCAGCGATCATCGAGGTGCTACAGGCTACGGGCGGTAACATGCGATTGGCAGCGCAGCAACTGGGGGTATCACGGGGCGGGTTGTATAACAAAATGCATCGGCTGGGGCTTGAAGTGGACAGCTTTAGAGTCTGAACTCGCGACCGGCCAGGCCCGGGTGTTCAACGGGGGCTACGCGGTTTGCGCGAGGTGGCAGGTTTGCGCCGCACCGCTGTTGTACCTTCAGCCTGGGCGGGGCGCGACACGTTGCTGCTCTTGCGTTTGGTGGTGCCTTTGCCGCTGCCTTTGCGCGATTTCTTCCACGGCGCGGCGCCAGCCGGCGCGGGCATGCCTTGCAGGTTCAGGCGCAGGCCCTGGCAACGCTCGACCTGCTTGCTCATCCAGGCGGCCTGCTTGGCGACGAATTCTTCCAGGCTCATTTCGCCGTTCTGCACCATGTCGAGAGCCTGCTCCCAGATTGCCGTGGTGCCGGGGTCGGCGATGGCCCTTGGCACATTGTCGATCAGGCTGAAAGCCGGTGGCGTGGCCGACAGCGCCTTGCCGTTCTTGCTCAGGTAACCGCGGTCGAGCAGGCCCTGAATGATTCCGGCGCGGGTTGCTTCGGTGCCAATGCCGGTGGTTTCCTTGAGCTTTTGTTTGAGCAGCGGGTCTTCCACCAGGCGGGCGACGTTTTTCATCGCCTTGATCAGATCGCCCTCGGTGTAGGGCTTGGGCGGCTGGGTCCACAGGTCCTTGAGCTGCACGGCGGTGACCGGGCAGACACAGCCTTTGTGCAGCGCCGGCAAGGCCTGGGGCGGCGCGGCCTCGCGACCTTTGGCCGGGGTCAGGGCTTCGGGCAGGGCGCGTTTCCAGCCGGCCTCGATGATGCACTTGCCGACCGCGCGCAGCGCATGGCCGGCACAATCGAAGTCGGCCTGGGTGCGGTCGTATTCGTGGTTGGGCAGGAACTGCGCCAGGTAACGGGCGCGGATCAGCGTGTACACCGCCCGTGGCTTGCCACTGAGGCGCTCAAAGGCGCGGGTGGCAGCGGTGGGAATGATGCCGTGGTGAGCACTGACTTTTGCGTCATTCCAGGCCCGTGAGCGGCGTGCCGGGTCCAGATGGCCGCGCAAGGCCTGCAGCGACGGGTCGGCAGCCGCGAGGGCGGCAATGATCCCGGCGGCCTCGCCATGCTGACTGTTGGGCAGGTAGCCGCAGTCGCTGCGCGGGTAGGTGATCAGCTTGTGGGTTTCATACAGCGACTGGGCGATGTCCAGGGTTTCCTGGGCGCCGAGACCGAGTTTTTTTGAGCAGATCTCCTGCAAGGTGCCGAGGTCGAACGGCAGCGGGGCCGCCTCGCGGATACGCTCGGTGCGCACGCTGATGGCGGTCGCCTGGCCAGCCTGCTGCATGTCTCGCGCGGCCTGTTGCGCCAACGGCTGGTTCAGGCAGCGGTCCTGCTCGTCGCAGGCATCGGCCGGGGCGCGCCACTGGGCGGTAAAATCCTGGCCGGCGTGGCGCAGACCGACCTCAATCGCCCAATAAGGCACCGGCACGAAGTCGGCGATGCTGCGGTCACGGTCGACGACAAGGCGCAGGGTAGGGGTCTGGACCCGACCGACGGGCAATACGCCCTGGTAGCCCGATTGCCGACCGAGCAAAGTAAACAGCCGGCTCATGTTCATGCCGATCAACCAGTCGGCGCGCGAGCGGCCCAGTGCCGAGTGGTAAAGACTGAATGTGGCAGCCCCGGGCTTGAGCGCTGCAAGCGCCTTGCGGATCGAGGCATCATCGAGCGCCGACAGCCATAAGCGTTGAATCGGCCCGCGATAACGACAGTGTTCGACCAGCTCACGGGCGATCATCTCGCCTTCACGGTCGGCGTCGGTGGCGATCACCAGCTCACGGGCCTCGCCCAGCAAGCGCTTGACGGCCTTGTACTGGCTGGCTGTCTTGGGTTTGACCTGCATTTTCCAGGCGCCGGGGACAATCGGCAGGTCTTGCAGAGCCCAACGTTTGTAGCGGGCGTCGTAGGCGTCGGGCGGGGCGGTTTCCAGCAG
The DNA here is from genome assembly GCF_024129895.2 of Pseudomonas sp. 21LCFQ02. NCBI lineage: Bacteria > Pseudomonadati > Pseudomonadota > Gammaproteobacteria > Pseudomonadales > Pseudomonadaceae > Pseudomonas > Pseudomonas sp. 21LCFQ02. Next base: position 5,250,941 of record NZ_CM178749.1, on the reverse strand, counting down.
ATGGCCAATACACCAGGTGACCGTGGCATTGGGACCGACCAGACAGCCTTCGCCACGTCGGGTGGCGCCGAGCACGGCGGCGATATCCTTGGCTTGAGAGGGCTTTTCGCAGAGAAACAGGCGCATGGCCGGGGCAGTCTTGTGATCGGTCGAGGTCGACAGAATGCGTCAGGCGCGAGGGCAGATCAAGTTTTATCTGTATGGACGTACAGTAAATGCCGCTGGGCGGCCTTACTGGAGCTGCAAGCTTCAAGCTATAAGCGGCAAGTGAGTCAGGCTCAAATCAGCTTGCCGCTTGCAGCTTATGACTTGCCGCTTAGAGAACGCTGATAGGGTAGTCAACGATCAGGCGGAACTCGGACAGGTCACCTTCACCCTGGTCGCTGTTGGCGCGGTGGAAGGCCTGGCGGATACGAAACGACAGATCCTTGGCCGGGCCGGTCTGGACCACGTACTTGGCCTCGATATCGGTTTCGTTGTGCTTGCCGTCGTCACCGTACAAACCCGCGTAAGCGCTGTCGGCCGAGACCTTGCTGCCATCGACGTCATAGCCGCGTACATGGCGCGCCATGAAGCTCAGGCCGGGCACGCCGTAAGTCGCCATGTCGAGGTTGTAGCGAATGCCAAAGGATTTCTCGTTCGGGCCGTTGAAGTCCGACCACTGGATCGAGTTGGCGAGGAAGATCGAGTCGCCCCCTTCGCCGTTACCGTTATTGCCGACGGCCAGATAGTCGAACGGCGTGTCGCCATGGACTTTCTGCGCGCTCAGGGTGATCGAATGGGCGCTCAGGAACGCATAGGTCGCCGACAGCGATGCGGTGGTGTTGTTGATCGAGCCGGCTTTGGCCTGGCCCTCATCCAGGGTGCGGTACAGGTTGGCGTCGAAGGTCAGCGACTGGTCACCGGACAACGCCAGCACATAGTTGGTGTTGGCGTAGTACTGGTTCCATACATCTTCGAACTGCGCACCGTAAAGGCTGGCGGTCCAGTTCGGCGTGAGCTGGTAGACCGCGCCGGCGAAGGTGGCTTTGCGCGCCGTGACATTGGCGTACAACGCGTAGATGTCGTGGTCTTGGTTGGTGGTCACGTTACTGTTGGTGCTGGTGTAACGGCCGGCTTCCAGATCCAGCCCTTCGATTTCGCTGCTTTTGAGTTCGAACCCGGTGGCGGTCTGTGGCAGCAGGCGGGTGCCGCCCACAGCGAACACCGGCGCGGTGGGTTGCATCTTGCCGTAGCGCAACTGGGTCTTGGACAGGCGCAGTTTTACGGCGGCACCGGCGCTACCAAAACTGTCTTCAGCCTTGCCGTTGCGGTCCAGTGGCAGGTTGCCGGTGCCGCTGTCTCCTTCCTGGGCATCGAGCTTGAGGGCGAAGTGGCCGAAGGCATCGATACCCACGCCAATGGTGCCCTCGGTGAAACCGGAGCTGTAGTTGCCGATGAACCCCTGGGTCCAGTCGCGGTTGTCGGTGGCGCCATCCTGACGGTCACGGTTGAAGTACTGGTTACGAGCCAGTACCGAGAGGCTGCTGCCTTCGACGAATCCTTTGGCCTCGGCCTGGTCTTCGATTGTTTCTGCGTGAGCCAGCTGGCTCGCGGCGGCCGAAACAGCCAGTGCGATGGCGCTCCATTGTTTTGCATTCATCGAATCATTCCCCTGATTGGTAGGGCCCGGCGTGTCCATTGATGGCATGTTGATCAGTCATCGGTGGCGGGCATTTACGGCAGGTGGGCATTGCCCAGCTAAGGATCGCGGGCGCGATAGTAGATGAGGGTGCATGCGCTACGTGGGCGATGCATTATCTCGCGCCAAGCTTTTATATCACGCTATTTCAATGGCTTAAGACGAAGCAGTGACAGGCCGGGTTACAATTTTTTAACTTTGTCGGGGTCTTGCCGGCTTGTAGCGTGCCGCACAAATGGCGTTTTGCTGCTATTGCTCATCCTTGGGCAGCCGCCAAGCCATGGGCAGAATCATTGCCAGCGTGTCGTGCGCGGGTTTGTCACCGCTTGCTACCATGGCGGCACATAGGATTAGGGGAGCCTCATGCGAAAGGTCTTGTGCATTGAAGACGACCACGACACCGCTCAGGAAATCGCCTCGGAATTACGCCGTGTCGGCTTTGTCGTCGAGTGCGCCGATGACGGCCTGCGGGGCCTGGAACTGGCGCTTGCTGGCGGGTTTGACGCGATCACTCTTGACCGTATGCTGCCGGGGCTCGATGGCCTGCAGGTGATTACCCGGTTACGGGCCGCCGGCGTGCAGACTCCGGTCTTGATGATCAGCGCCCTGACCGATGTCGACGACCGGATTCGCGGCCTGCGGGCCGGGGGTGATGACTATCTGGTCAAACCGTTCGTTTCCGAAGAAATGGCGACCCGTATCCATGTGCTGCTGCGCCGGCACATCGATCCACTGGAGCGCGAAACCCTGTTGCAGGTCGCTGACCTCAGTCTCGATCTGCTGAGCCGTGAACTGATATGTGGTGAGCAGCGCATTAACCTGTCGCCCATCGAGTTCAAGCTGCTGGAGTTTCTGATGCGCAACGCCGGCTCCGTGGTCACCCGTGCGTTGATTTTCGAAACGGTATGGGGCTACCACTTCGATCCGGGCACCAAACTGATCGACGTGCACCTCACCCGGCTACGCCGCAAGCTGGATGCCGTGGGCTGTCAGGTGGTGGTAAACGCCTTGCGCGGCTCGGGGTTTGTGCTGGTCGACACCGGAGTCAATTGACGTGCGGATCCGCTTGTTGCGTACCACGGCATTCCGGCTGACCGTCACCTATGCGATCGCCTTGTCGCTGGGAGCCTTGTTGCTCAATGGTCTGATCTATTGGCAGGTGGCCAGCTACATGTCGCGCCAGGGCGACCAGACCATCCTTGGTGAAATGCGCCAACTGTCGTACCTCCCGGTCGAGTCCCTGCCTGACGAAATCACCCGCTTGCAAGAGGGCGACCTGCGCGGGGTCGTGACCTATGGCTTGTTCAGCCCACAGAGGCAACATGTGCATGGCACGATGCAGACGCCGCCACAAGAGCTTGTACTGGACGGCAAACCGCATGACTGGGACGATTCGGGGTTTGCTGACGGAGCCAAGTTCGTGGCCCGGCAATTGCCAAATGGCCAGATTCTGGTGGTCGGTTTCGAGGCCAAGACCCTGGCAAGCCTGCGTAACATCCTGTTGCGCTATCTGGGCTGGAGCGCCTGCCTGATCCTGATCGCCGGGCTGCTGTTTGCCGTACTGCTGGGCTTGGGCCCACTGCGCAGGATGCGCAAGGTCCAGGCTGCCAGCCGCAGAATCGCCGAGGGCGATTTTACCCAACGGCTGCCCATCAGCCGGCGCGGCGATGAACTGGACATGCTCTCGTCGCTGGTCAACCGGATGGTGGGTGAGGTCGGGCGCTTGCTCGATGAGGTCAAGAGCCTCGAAGACAACGCGGCACATGACTTGCGAACACCGCTGAACAAGCTTCGGGCGCAGTTGCATCGCGCCTTGATCGAATACGACCAGGCGCCTGCAGAGGTGCTTAAAGTGCGTCTGGAGAAATCTCTGGACGCCGCCGATGTGTTGCTTGGCCGGTTTCGGGCATTGCAACGTATCGCGGAAATCGACGCACGTTCGCGCCGCGCAGGCATGACCACCCTGATGGTGGGACCGTTACTGGCGCAATTGTTTGAAGACTATCAGCCAGTGGCTGAAGAGGCGGGCATTGAGCTGCAGTTGAATGTCGAGCAGGTTCCGCCGTTGCTGGCGGATCGCGAGCTGCTGGCCGAAGCCCTGATGAACGTGCTGGACAACGCGTTGAAGTTCACCCCTGCGGGCGGGCAGATTCGTCTGAATCTGCTGCGCAGTGAGCAGGGCACACGAATAGAGGTTGAAGACAATGGTCCGGGTATCACCCCGGACCAGCATCAGGCTGTTTTGCAACGCTTCGCCCGTGGCCGGCAGGAACCCAGAGCCAGTGGCAGCGGGCTGGGGCTGGCCATCGTTGCTGCCGTGGCCAGAACCCATGGCTATCAGTTGCTGCTGGAGGACGCGCAGCCGGGGCTGCGCGTGGTGTTGCAGAGTCGCTGAGGCGGTCAGATCAGGTTCAGTGGGTAGTCGAGAATCAGCCGTACTTCATTGACGTTCTTCTCTCCCTGATCAAGGTTGGCGCGATGGAAGGCCTGGCGCAGGCGTACTGACAGGTCTTTTGCGGCGCCACTCTGGACGATATAGCGGGTTTCGAAGTTGGTCTCGTGATGGCGACCGTTTTCTCCGTACAGGCCAGCGTAGGCGCTGTTATACGGGGTCTTGCTGCCATCAATGCCAGTTCCGCGCATGTGCCGGGTCGTGAAGCTCAGGCCCGGTACACCCAACGGTGCCATGTCCAGTTTATACGTGAGCCCCCACGAGCGTTCGTTCGGGCCGTTGAAGTCCGAGAACTGTGCGGCGTTGGCCAGGTTGATCGAGCTGCCGCCTTCACCCGAGCGGTTATTGCCCGTGCCGATCAGATCAAACGGCGTGTTGCCGTGAATTTTCTGATAAGACAATGTCAGCGCATGGGCACTATTGAATGAATAAGTGCCGGCCATCGACCAGGCGGTGTTATTGATGGCTCCAGCCTTGGCGTGGCCCTGATCCAGCGTGCGATACAGGTTGGCATCGAACTCCAGCTTATCTGAGCCACTGAGCCCGAGCACATAGTTGTTATTGAAGTAGTACTGGTTCCAGACATCATCCAGACGGGCACCATACAAGGTGCTGCTCCACTCCGGGCTGAGTTGCCAGGTGGCACCGGCAAATGTGGCACTGCCCGATCTGACCCCGGCGTTATTGGCGTGGATGGTATGTCGGCCGTTGGTGGTCACGCCGCTATTGGTCGCGGTGTAATGTCCGAAGTCGAGGTCAAGGTTATCCAGGTCACTGCTTTGCAGGCTGAAGCCGGTAGCGGTTTGTGGCAGCAGGCGAGAGTGGCTGGTGGCAAATACCGGAGCCTCGGTTTGCATGTTGCCGTAACGCAGTTGGGTCTGGCCGGCACGCATCTTGATACTTGCGCCTGCGCTGGCGGAGCTGCGGTCCGGGTGGCCGTGGCGGTCGACCGGCAGGTTGCCGGTGCCGGCGTAGCGGCTCTGGCCGTCGAGCTTCAGGCCCAGTTGGCCCCAGGCGTCGACCCCCACACCGACCGTGCCCTGAGTAAAGCCCGAGTTGTAATGGGCGATTGCGCCCTGACTCCAGTCGCGGTTATCGCGCTCGCCTTGTTTGGCATCACGGTTGAAGTAATAGTTGCGCAGGTGCACATTGAGGCTGCTGTCTTCGAGCAAGCCCTTGGCCTGTGCCTGGTCATCTACCAGTGCGCCCATTGCGCTCTGGCTCAGGGCAGCCGAAACCGCCAAAGCAATATAGCTCAGGTGTTTTATTTGCATTGTGTAACTCCTTGAATCCATCAAATCTGTCGTCGTGTCAAACCGTGGAGGTTGTAACGCTGACGAGCAGTCATTGAGCGCTGATGTAAATCAGTCTGGTTTATTGAGTCGCCAAACAGCCAAATATTATTCAGGGATCAGTGGTTGGCGACGCAGACAGTTATATCACGCAGTTTTGATGGTTGAAGTTAGTTGTCCGGGGCATGTTGTTTCGATGAGTGATGCGATGTTTGAAGTTATTTCGGTGTTCTGAGAGGGGGTGTTATTTGTTCTGAATTGTTTGTAGTCCAATTCCTTTATTAAGTTTTTGTCATGGTTCTGCAAGCATTCATGTTGTAGCGAGTCTGCAAAACAAAGCGGCAGCCGGTCAATAAGAGCCGGCTGCCGCCATTGTTACAACTTATTGGTTTATATATCAGCCTGGCAGGCCGATCTCTACCTGGCTGCCATTGATTCGTACCGGCCAGACATCCAGCCGCTGCTCGGGGTACTCCAGGCAACTGCCGTCTTGCAGGCGAAAGTGCTGCTTATACAGCGGCGAGGCAATGACCAGGTCGTCGCCCAGTTTGCCAAGCAGGCCACGGCCGATCACGTTGGCCCCGGATTTCGGGTCGCGGTTGCCCACGGCGTACAATGGCTGTTCATTGCCAGGCAAATAGAACAGCGCCACTTGGCAATCATTGATCCAGGCCACTACGCCAGAGTTGGCGACCAGGTCCTGATGCTGGCAGAGGTTATGCCAGTGCAAGGTCGCCGTGGCTTGGGGGCGTTCGGCAAATGCCACGTTGGTTTGGCTCATTACACCACCTCCTTGAACAGGGGAATCAGCTTGAGTTCATCGGCTCGCGCCGGGCGGCGCTGTTCACGTTCACGCACGAAATGCACATCCGGGTCGCTGCGCTTGTCGTTGACGAAGGTACGGAAACGCTTGAGTTTTTCCGGGTCCTTCAGGGCATTGGCCCACTCGCATTCGTACCGGTCGACGACCAGTTGCATCTGCGATTCCAGCTCGGCCGCCAGGCCCAGGCTGTCATCGATGATCACCGCCTTGAGATAATCCAGGCCGCCTTCGAGCGATTCGCGCCATACCGAGGTGCGTTGCAGCTTGTCGGCGGTGCGGATGTAGAGCATCAGGAAGCGGTCGATATAACGGATCAGGGTCTCGTCATCCAGATCGGTGGCGAACAGTTCGGCATGCCGTGGACGCATCCCGCCGTTGCCGGACACATACAGGTTCCAGCCGTTCTCGGTGGCGATGATCCCGACGTCCTTGCTCTGCGCCTCGGCGCATTCACGGGTGCAGCCCGACACCGCAAACTTGAGCTTGTGCGGTGAACGCAGGCCCTTGTAACGATCCTCGATGCGCAACGCCATGGCCACGCTGTCCTGCACGCCGTAGCGGCACCAAGTGCTACCCACGCAGGATTTCACCGTGCGGGTCGACTTGCCGTAGGCATGCCCGGTCTCGAAACCGGCCTCAATCAGTTCGCCCCAGATCTCTGGCAATTCGTGCAACTGCGCACCAAACAGGTCGATCCGCTGACCACCGGTGATCTTGGTGTACAGGTCATATTTCTTGGCCACCGCGCCGATGGCGATCAGGCCGTCCGGGGTGATTTCGCCACCGGGAATACGCGGCACCACCGAGTAGGTGCCGTTCTTCTGCATGTTGGCCATAAAGGTGTCGTTGGTGTCCTGCAGCGGAATCAGCAGCGGGTCGGTGATCGGCCGGTTCCAGCATGACGCCAGGATCGAACCGACTGCTGGCTTGCAGATGTCGCAGCCGTGCTCGCCCTTGCCATGGCGATGCAGCAGTTCTTCGAAACTCTCGATGTTCTCCACCCGCACGATCGAGTACAGCTCCTGGCGGGTATAGGCGAAATGCTCGCACAGGCTCTTGTCGACACTGACACCGCGGGCGATCAGTTCATGCTCGAAGACCTGCTTGAGCAAGGCCGCACAGCCGCCGCAGCCGGTAGCGGCCTTGGTGCAGGCCTTGATGCCGGCCAGGTCAGTGCAACCTTCGTCGATGGCCGCGCAGATCGAGCCCTTGCTGACGTTGTGGCAGGAACAGATGGTCGCGGTGGCGGGCAGCGCATCGGCACCGAGCGCCGGTGCGCCTTCACTGTGCGGCAGGATCAGGCTGGCCGGGTCTTCAGGCAGGGCGATGCCATTCTGTGCATATTGCAGCAGGGTGTCGTAGTAGCTGTTGTCGCCGACCAGCACCGCACCGAGCACGTGCTTGCGGTCGGCGGACACCACCAGCCGGCGATAGCTGGCGGTGGCTTCATCGATATAGCGGTAGCTCACTGCCCCGGCCAGTGCGCCATGGGCGTCGCCGATCGAGCCGACGTCCACGCCCAGCAATTTGAGCTTGGTCGACATATCGGCGCCGAAGAACGACTCGGCATCCTGCTCGCACAACTGCGCGGCGACGCTGCGGGCCATCTGATAACCCGGCGCAACCAGACCGAACACGCTGCCGTTCCACGAGGCACATTCCCCGATGGCGAAGATATCGGCATCGCTGCTGCGGCAATGTTCGTCGATCGCTACGCCGCCACGCGGGCCCAGGTCCAGTTCGCATTGGCGGGCCAGGGCATCCTGCGGGCGGATACCGGCGGAGAACACAATCAGGTCGGTTTCCAGAAACTCGTCGCCGGCAAAGTTCATCCGGTAGCGGTATTGGTTGCCGGCGCTGATCGATTGGGTGGCGCGTGACAGATGTACACCTACGCCCAGCGCTTCGATGCGCGCCTTGAGCGCCGCGCCACCGAGCTCGTCAAGCTGCACCGGCATCAGGCGTGGCGCGAATTCCACCACGTGGGCTTCCAGACCCAGGGATTTGAGGGCGTTGGCAGCTTCCAGACCGAGCAGGCCGCCGCCGACCACCACGCCGCGCCGCGCCTGATTGGCGGCGGCGCGAATGGTGTCCAGGTCGTCCAGGGTGCGGTACACCAGTTTCGAGTGACCGCTGGCGCCTTCGATCGGCGGTACAAATGGATAAGAGCCGGTGGCCAGTACCAGTTTGTCGTAAGCGAAACTGCCCTGGGCGGTGATCACCTCACGGCGCACGCGGTCAATTTCCAGCACCGGGACACCGAGGTGTAAGGTGAGGCCGGGTTGCTCGTAGAGGGCAGCGTCGCTCATCGCCAGCGATTCAGCATCGCGGCCGCTGAAGTATTCGGACAGATGCACGCGGTCATAGGCGCGCTGCTGCTCCTCACCGAAGACATGGATGCGATAGCGCTCAAGGGCACCGCCCGCAATCAACTGCTCGACGCAATGATGACCGACCATGCCGTTACCGACGACGATCAGGGTTTGTACATCGTTGTGAGGCAAGACTGTGGTGTTCATAGCAAATCCCGGCCTAGGCCAATCAGGTTTCGTGAAGCAAAAAAAAAGCGCCCGGAACCGTGAGGTTCCAGGCGCCTTTGCCTGTTCTGGTTATGAGGTGCTACCCAGGCGACGTTGCCGGATGTACCTTTAAGCCCGTTGATCTGCGTCGACTGCAAGGGGCTGCCCGACCTGCGTGGGTGGGCTTGCCAGAGTTAATGCAGGGCTTGTGCCAGATCACGGAAAGCCCCGTGCAATGAGGGGTTTTGCGGTTTTCAGAGCCGTGAGTGAGGTGATGGGTGCATTTAAATGGTGCAGGTTGTTCCAGGTTGGAGCAGCACGGCGCGTCTCCAGCTGTAATCGACTACCATGCAGCTTTGGGCAACCAGGCGAGCACCATGTCAGAACCGGCCATCCTGATCACCGCTGTCGAACAGGCCGACATTGCTGCCACCCTTGCATTTGTCATGCAGGCCCGGGCGCAGATCTTCCCGATGCTTGACCCCGCTGCCATACCCTCGGACCTGGCCGGGTTCGAGCAGGTCTACCTCAACGGCCCGGACGGTCATTTTCTGATTGCCCGCGCAGCCGGCCAGATCGTCGCGGCCATCGGCTATTTGCCTTACGACCAGCGCTTTGCGCAACTGGACTACCGGGGCCGGCGCACGGTGGAAATCGTCCGGCTGTTCGTCGCCCCGGCCTTTCGCGGCGCTGGCCTGGCGAGCCGTTTGTTCCGGGCGCTGAGCGAGCATGCGCAGCAGCAGGGCGTCGAGGTGCTGTACCTGCATACCCATCCGTTCCTGGCTGGCGCCATTGCTTTCTGGGAAAAGCACGGTTTCACCATCACCGATGTGGAAGACGATCCGCTCTGGCACACCACCCATATGGAGAAAGCGCTGGATGAACGCCCCTGACCTCGACCTGCAACGCTGGCAGTCGCTCTGGCAGCGGCTGGGCGTGCAGCCGCCGCAGGACGCTTTCGAGCACTTGCAGCGGTTGTACGCCGGGCCCGCCCGGCATTACCACAGCGCCGCGCATATCGACGCCATGCTGCAAACCTTCGACACGCTGCGCGATCATGCCCAGGCCCCGGAACTGCTGGAGCTTGCCATCTGGTACCACGACGCAATCTACGACCCGGCCCGCCAGGATAACGAAACCCGCAGCGCCGAGCTGGCGAGCGAAGTGCTACAGGCTAACGGGCTGGGCGCACAGGTGCAGGCCGTACACGCGCTGATCATGGCCACCGACCATCGTCAGCCTGCAACCAGCGCCGACCAGCGCCTGCTGGTGGATATCGATTTGTCGATTCTTGCTGCGACACCCAGCGAGTACAGCGCCTACGCAAAAGCTGTGCGCCTTGAATACGGTTGCTTTCCCGATGCGCTGTATGTGCCGGGGAGGGTGGCGGTGTTGAAGAAGTTTCTACAGCGACCAGTGATTTTCACCAGCCCCGCAGGACAGGCCCGCTGGGAAGCGCGGGCCAGAGAAAACATCCAGGCCGAGATCGACGGCTTACAGGAGCAATGCTGATCAGTTCAGGGTGACGCGGGCCCGGTTGGCCCTTACCCGGTTATGGCCTGAAATAAGGTGGGAACGAGCTTGCTCGTGAAAGGGCCAGGCCAGACAAAACATGTCCAGCGCCTGACCCTTAGCCTTCATCGGAGTGCCGCCCACACTAAGGTCGTTACCGACATTTCATCAATGCGGCGCCTGGGGTGGGCGCTTGGCGGTCTTGAGCAGTTCTTCAGGGCTGATGTGGCCAACGATGCCGGCCTTTTTGCTGCCAGGTTGCGGCAGGTCGAGGATGTGGCTCTTCATCTTGCCGATGATGTGCATCTCGCATGGCTTGCAGTCGAATTTCAGGGTCAGCACTTCGTCACCCTGAATCAGTTGCATCGGCGCGACCTTGGTGCGTACGCCAGTGACGCCCTTGGCCTGTTTCGGGCACAGATTGAACGAGAAGCGCAGGCAGTGCTTGGTGATCATCACCGGCACTTCACCGGGTTCTTCGTGAGCCTCGTAGGCGGCGTCGATCAATTTCACGCCGTGGCGGTGATAAAAGTCACGGGCCTTCTGGTTGTAAACGTTGGCCAGAAATGACAGGTGCGATTCGGGGTAGACCGGCGGCGGGCTGGTCTCGGCCTTGCGTGCGCCACGCGGATGGGCGGCCACACGGGCGGCATCCAGCGCTTCGATGGCTTCGCGGCGCAGCGCCTTGAGTTGCGAGTTGGGGATGAAGAACGCCTGCGGCGCGTCGAGCTTCACATCCTGTGCGTGATAGATCGTGGTGCCCAGTTGGGTCAGCAGATCACGCAACTGATCCAGTGCCTGTTCCGGTTTATTGGCTGCACCGAACGGGCCGTCGAGGCTGACCGCGACCTGCACGCCTTCTTCGCTGGTGGCTTCCAGGCTCAGGCGCTGTTCGCGAAGAACGGCATTCCAGCGGATCCCGATGCGCCGCTCGGCCGAGGTCTTGAGCAGTGCTTGCTGCCAGTTATGGTCGAGGTTGCGGCTCAGCGGGTGGTCAGGACGCAAGCGCGACAGGGCGGCCGGCATCTCGTTGGGCTCGACCCGGTAGCGCCAGCGCTTCTCGCCGTCTTCTTCGAACTCGCCCTTGAGCTCGGCAATGTTGGCGCGGAACCCCACCACTTCACGTTTGACCAGCACGTTCAGGCCATCACCGTTGGACAGCGGCTCGTGGGTCACGGCGATCAGGTCGCGCTTGTTGACCTTCTCCACGTTACCCACCAACAGACCGGTAAAGGTCGGTGAGTCAAAGGCGCCGATGTCGATCTTGCGATCGGTGACGAAATAGTCGGTGCTGCCGCGATGGAAGGTCTTGTCCGGGTCCGGTACGAAGAAATGCGCGGTGTGGCCGCTGGAGGCGCGGGCCAGGTCGGGGCGTTCTGTGAGGATCGCGTCGAGCATCTGGCGGTAATGAGCGGTGATGTTCTTCACATAGCTCACGTCCTTGTAACGGCCTTCGATCTTGAACGAGCGCACACCGGCTTCGACCAGCGCGCGCAGGTTGGCGCTCTGGTTATTGTCTTTCATCGACAGCAAGTGTTTGTCGAAGGCCACCACGCGGCCCTGATCGTCTTTGAGGGTGTAGGGCAGGCGGCAGGCCTGCGAGCAATCACCACGGTTGGCGCTGCGGCCGTTCTGCGCCTGGGAAATGTTGCACTGCCCGGAGAACGCCACGCACAGCGCGCCATGGATAAAGAACTCGATGGATGCGTCAGTGTTGTCGGCAATTTCGCGGATCTGGCCCAGATCCAGTTCGCGGGCCAGAACCAGTTGCGAGAACCCGGCCTGATCGAGGAACTTCGCCCGCTCCAGGGTGCGGATGTCGGTCTGGGTGCTGGCGTGCAGCTCGATGGGCGGAATGTCCAGCTCCATCACCCCCAGATCCTGAACGATCAGCGCATCAACACCCGCGTCGTATAACTGGTGGATCAGCTTGCGCGCCGGTTCCAGCTCGTCGTCATGCAGGATGGTGTTGAGGGTGGTGAAAATCCGTGCGTGATAGCGGCGGGCGAACTTCACCAGTTCGGCGATTTCACTGACCTCGTTGCAGGCGTTGTGCCGTGCGCCGAAGCTCGGCCCGCCAATGTAGACGGCATCGGCGCCGTGCAGGATGGCTTCGCGGGCGATGCTCACATCACGGGCGGGGCTGAGCAGTTCCAGGTGGTGCTTGGGTAAAGACATGACGGGTGGAGTCCGGCGCAGGGCAAAACGCGCATTGTAGTGGCACGCAGGCCGGACTGCACCCTTTGCCGGTCGGATAGCTGCCGGATCGCAGCCAATGGCGTCTTTATGCGAGTGGTTATCATTATTGCGGTGTTGTTTGCCGCCTGTAGATAGGCAGCGCCGCATTGCTGCGGCCTGTTGGTTGTTGTTGGGGGTGGGCAGTGGTCAAACGTGGTGCCGATTCGGTGGTGCAGCCGGCGGGTCTGGCGCCGCCGGTCTGGGCTCAGGTCTGGTTCAGGTGTTGCTCTCGGTGAATTTCTCGAAATACAGATGGCCGTTGTCCAGGGCGTTCTCGTCGAGCCAGGTCTTGACTGACTCAACCATCGGCGGTGGGCCGCACAGGTACATGTCGAACGCTGACTCGCGCAGTGCAGCAGCGTCGAAGTGCTCGGCCAGATAACCGCGCCGGCCCGGCCAGGCCTCGCCGGCCTCGCTGAGCACAGGAATGAAACTGAAGCCGGGAATGCGCTCGGCATACGCCTCGATGCGCGCCAGTTCACACAGATCAGCCTGCTGACGCACGCCGTAATACAGCGTTACCGGCTGGCCGCAGCCGCCACGCTCAGCGAGTTGGTCGAGCATGCCGAGAAACGCCGACAGCCCGGTGCCACCGGCCACCATCACCAGCGGGCGTTCGATCTGGCGCAGGTAAAACGTACCCAGCGGCGCTTCAAAGTGAATCTCGTCGCCGACCTGGCAGCGTTCGCGGATGTAATTGCTCATCACCCCGTCAGGCAGCAGACGAATCAGAAATTGCAAGCGGTTGTTCGCGTTGGGCTGGCTGGCGAATGAGTACGAGCGCCAGGCCTGGCTGCCGGGAATCTGCAGACGGGCGTACTGACCGGGCAGGAAGTCCAGGGTTCGGCCGTCCATGTCGGCGTCCAGATGCAGGATCGCGGTGCTGGGTGAGACCTGCTCGACGTGGCTCACCACCGCGCGTTCCTGCACCTGCTTTGCGGCGCTGCACAAACTGGAGTCGAAGTCGAAGTAAAACGACGCATCGGACTGCACCCGGGTCTGGCAGGTCAGTACCTTGCGTTGTTCCAGGTCGCGGGCTGACAGCGCTTCTTCATCGACATAATCAAGGCTGTACTGGCCGGATTCGCAGCGGCCCATGCAGGTCGCGCACACGCCTTCGCGGCAATCGAGCGGGATATTGATACCGTTGCGCAGTGCGGCATCGAGCAGGATTTCATTGCCCTGCACCGGGAAAAACAGGGTTTTGCCATCGGCAAAACTGAACGCGACTTTGTGGCTCATGATTCGGGCATCCGCGTCATCAGAGATGGTAGAAATCGAGCACCGAGTTAATGGTGTCGTTGAGCAGCACCACGTGTTTGCGGGTGATCTGGAAGCTGTCGGCCACAGGTTTCAGGTGATAGGTGGCGTGGCCGAAAAACTGCTCACTCTGGCCCAGGCGGTGGTACAGGGTGTGCCAGTTGAGCCTGACCTGCAGTTGCCCGCCGGGCTGTTCGGCAATCCGGATATTGCTGACGTTATGCAACGTACGTGGCATCGGGATGGTCGAGGCCGCCTTGCCGGTGCGGATACGAAACACCCGGTCTTCCAGGCCTGAGCGGTTGGCGTAGTAGATCAGCGACATGGCTTTTTTCGGGTCGCTGGTATAGCTGTGTTCGGACTCCCACTGCGGCAGGTGGAACTCGCTGTCTTCAGTGAACAGCGCCAGGTATGCGTCCCAGTCCTGGGCGTCGCACAGCTCGGATTTACGGAAGAAAAACTGCTCGATCTGGTAATGCAATTGCGGATTCATGTTCACACCTCGCGCAGTTTCAAAGCGTCTTGTTCGCAGGCTTGCTTGTCCAGACCTTTAAGCAGAAAGCGCTGCCAGTTGTTGTGCTGGTTGACGTACAGGCCCTCGTGGGTGAATTCGGTGCCGGTCAGCACCGGCTGGATGCCGATCGCTTCGCTGTTGGCGGTCGGACCTTCAACCCATTTGCCGTGGCCGCGGGAAATATCGCTCCAGCGTTCCAGGCGCGCCTGGAAGCCGCGCTGGGCTTCACGGAACTCCACCAGGTCATCCGGCGTGCCCATGCCCGATACGTTGAAAAAGTCTTCGAATTGACGAATCCGGCTCTCGCGATCGGCGTCGGATTCGCCTTTCACGCCGATGCACTGGCTGATGATCTCGGTCTTGTTCCAGGCCACTGGACGTACGATGCGCAACTGCGAGCTGATCTGGTCCATGAAGAACAGACTTGGGTAGATGTTCAGATTGCGCAGGCGGTGCATCATCCACTCGGCTTTGGCCTGGCCGTAGGCCTCGACCAGACGTGGCATCACCGTGGCGTAGCCGGGGCGCACTGTGGGGTTGGGCATGTCGCTGAACAGCAGGCTGTGGCCGTTATGAAACGAGAACCAGCCGTCGTCGGTCTGCGCATCGCCGGCGCCGAGCTTGCTGTAGTCCAGGGTGCTGCTGGCGTTGCCTTTTTCAGCATTGACTTGCTGGCGGTGCTGCACGGTGGCCACGTAGTTGTAGTGCACGGTGCTGACGTGATAGCCGTCCAGGCCGTTCTCATTCTGCAGCTTCCAGTTGCCGTCATAGCTGTAGGTCGATTTGCCCGGCAGCACTTCCAGCTCACCGCTTGGCGACTGAGCGACCATCATGTCGAAGAACACCTTCGAATCGCCGAGGAAATCCTCCAGGCTGTCGGTGCCCTGAGCGTCTAGGCTGATGAACATAAAGCCCTTGTAGCTTTCGATGCGCGCCTTTTTCAGGCCGCGGGTGGCCTTGTCGAAGCCTTCCGGGTATTCGCCGGGCGCCTTGACCTTAACCAGCCGGCCGTCGCTCTTGTAGCACCACGCGTGGAACGGGCAGGTGAAGGTGCTCTGGTTGCCCTTCATCACCCGGGTCAGGGTGGTGCCGCGGTGCTGGCAGGCGTTGATCAGCGCGTGCAACTGACCTTCACCGTCACGGGTGATGATCATCGGCTGGCGGCCGGCACGCATGGTCATGAAGTCGTGCTTGTTGGCGATCTCGCTCTCGTGGCAGGCGTAGATCCAGTTCTTCTCGAAGATCAGTTCCATCTCCAGGTCGAACAACTCCGGTTCCGTGAACATGTCACGGGCGATGCGGAACACGCCCTCTACGGGGCGAAAATCCAGGCAGCCATTGATGAAGGCTTTCCACTGGTCGACGCTTCTTGTCTGGTTCATTGCGGTGTACCTGTCACATCGGGCGATTCGGCAGGGGCGGTTCAGGCCCCTCGGTTGGGGCCATTTAACGAATCAGCGCGCTACAGGGTCTATCCGCTTTGTGCACGAACGCAGGCCATAAAATTTGTGCGGCAAATGGATATCGGGCGGGTGCGAATAGCACCGAATCTACGGGTTGTTCAGGCCGGTTTGTCGGCGATTGCTATCCGTAAAATCAGCACCTGCCACTCGGCAGCAGGGCGGCGGTAACAGTGCTGTGTCGGTCTTACCCATTTGCCAGTGAGCGGGCGTCTCTGGTTGGCACTGCACGCTGTTGCAGCGCGAAGGCCCTGGCGTGCTGCTCTATGGCGCAGCAACGGCTCTAACGCGGGGGCCTGGAAAAGCCCTGAAGGTTTTGCGATCAGGCGGGCCTATCCGCAATGTTGGCGAACATTATCCGGATAGTCAGTTATGGTTAGATCAGCATTGCCCGTGGCCTGGGCCTTGCATTGCTTGCATTAAAGAAACGCCAGACGTGCCGCAGAGCGCGCATCAGAAAAACAAGCCTGAGAGTGCCGTGATGAATCCGAAGCCTGAATCACAGTTACGTGGTATCCATGCCGATCATTTCGATCTTGCCGGGGCCCGTTCGTGGATGTCGAACATCTGCGGGCCGCATCAACTGGTCGCCAGCCGGCCAGGGCGCATCCAGTTCCGCCACAGCGCCAGCGTACTGCGTTCGATGTCCACCACCCTGGGGATCATCGAGTACGGCACCGATGTCACCGTCGGCATCGCCGACCCGGACAGCTTTAACAGCTTCAGCATCAGCCTGCCGCTCAGTGGTGAGCAGGAGCTGCTCAAGGCCGGTGAACGGCTGCATTCGGACCGTGAGTACGGCCTGATCGTCGCCCCCAACGAGAGCCAGGAGCTGAACATCACGGGTGACTGTCGCAAGTTGCAGGTGGTGATCAGTCGCGCAGCGATGCACAAGACGCTGGAAGACATGCTGCAGCGGCCGCTTCATGAAGCGCTGCGCTTCAGCGCCCGGATGGACGCGGTCAACGGCGCGACCGCCTCCTGGTGGCGAATGGCCCGGCACTTCATCGATGAAATGGAGCTCGGTGATCTGTATAGCCAGCCGCTGTTCAGCCGCGACCTGGAAAGCGCGCTGGTCAAAGGCCTGATCCTCTCGCAGCCGAACAACTATTCAGCGCAACTGCGTGAAAACCTGGAAGTGCGCCTGCCGCACTACCTGATCCGCGCCCGCGACTACATCCACGCCCATGCCCGCGACGAACTGCATCTGGAGCACATCGAGGCGGCATCCGGGGTGTCACGCTTCAAACTGTTCGAGGCCTTCCGCCGACACTTCGAACTCTCGCCCATGGCCTACCTGAAAAAATACCGCCTCAGCGCCGTACGCCAGGAATTGCTGGAAAGCCGCGCCTCACGCAACATCTCGGTCATCGCCATGGAATGGGGCTTCAGCCACCTGGGCCGGTTCTCTAGCGAATACCGCAAACTGTTCAACGAAACCCCAACCATGACCCGGCAGCGGGTTGAACAACAGAGGTTTGGGGCGCATTGAGCTGACGCTGGGCCACAAAGCGCAGTAGCCGTTGATCGCAGCCCAGCCAATACTGTTCAGTTAGGCGCTGCATACCTTTGTGGGAGCAGCCGGCCGGCGCTCCGGTTGCTAGCGAAGACGGCGGCGCGTTCGCAGTAATAGCCAAAGCCACACCGACGATGGCGGTGATACGCCGCATGACGGATAATCCCCGCCAAAATTGCCCCGTGCTGGACTGCCGGGTCACAAGAATCGAGGTGTGCAAGATGGTAAAAGTCAAACCGCGTCCGGCGGTCAGCGGGGTCGCATCGGCCGACCGGGTATTGACCGTGCTGACGGCCTTTCGCATCGGGGATGGCGCATTGAGCCTGGTCGAGCTCGCCGACCGCACCGCACTGAACAAAAGCACCATCATGCGCCTGATGGTCTCACTGGAAACCCACGGTCTGATCAACCGCATGGCCGACGGCCGCTATCAACTGGCCAGTGAAGTCATGCGCCTGAATGCGGTGTATCAGGACGCCCTGGACCTGGAGCGGCACATCATGCCGCTGCTGCACCAGTTGACCGACGCCATCGGCGAAACCACATCCTTCTACGTACGCCACGGCGCATATCGCTTGTGCCAGTACCGGGTCAACTCACCGCATCGCCTGCGCATGCAACTGCAACCGGGCGACATGCGGCCGATGGACAACGCGGCCGGGGCCCAGGCGCTGCGCACGCCGTTCGAGAAAGGCGCTGCGCTGGAGGTGGCATTCTACTCCTGTGGCATGACCGACCCGCATGCAGCCTCCATGGCCTTGCCGATCTACGACGCTCAACATGAAATCGTCGGCGCCCTGGTGGTCTCCGGCCCGGCCAGCCGGCTGACCGAAGACTATGCACGCACGGTGCAGGGGCAGTTGCATGAAGCGGCTCAGACCCTGATGCGCAGTCTGGGCTGCAAGGGCTGATCGCGAGCAGCGCCGATAGCGGCTGCTCGCTGTTGCACTTGGCTAGTGGCTGGTGGCTGCCTTGTCCTGGGCAGCCGCTTCGGCCTGACGCTTGCGGCCCATGACCACCACCAGGAATGCACCCACCGCGCACAGCGCCGCCAGTGGCATCAGTGCCAGCGAGTGGCTGCCGCTCGCGTCATGGATCGCGCCATAGACGTTGACCATGATGCCGCCACCGATCAGATTGGCCATTGCGCCGATGGCCGCCAGGCCCGCTGCCGCTGTCGATGACGACAACCAGCCCGACGCCAACGCCCAGAACGGGCCTTTCATCGAGTAGGCACCGATCAGTACCAGGCTCAGCATCAACACAGTCAAGGCCAGGTTGGTGGTGAACAGGGTCATCAACAAGCCGACCGAGATCAGCAGCAGGGTACACGCGGTGTGCCAGCGACGCTCGCCGGAGCGGTCCGAACTGCGGCCCCAGACGATCATCAGAACCGACGCCAGGCCATAAGGAATGGCGTTGACCAGGCCGACTTCCATGGATGTCAGCCCGAACGACTTGAGCAGTTGCGGACCCCATACGCTAAGGGTGCTGCCGGCTGCCGACGCACCGGAATAGATCAGCGCCATGACCCAGATGTCCTTGTGGCGCAGCAGTTTCCACAGCGACATGTGGCCGATGGCTTTTTTTCCGGCGTTCTCTTGCGCGATCCGCTGGACCAGCCAGTTGCGCTGCTCGTCAGTCAGCCATTTGGCCTGCTCGGGTTTATCGGTCAGCACGAACAGGCAGGCGATGCCCAGCAGCACGGCCGGAATACCTTCGAGGATGAACAGCCAATGCCAGCCGCGCATGCCCAGCCAGCCATCGAGGCTCAGCAACAGGCCTGACAGCGGTGAGCCGATGAAGTTGGCGGCCGGAATCGCCACCATGAACAGCGCAACCATGCGCCCGCGATACGCCGATGGCAGCCAGTAGGTGAGGTACAGCAACACGCCGGGAAAGAAGCCCGCTTCGGCGGCGCCGAGCAGAAAACGCATCACGTACAGTGAGTTGGCGCCCTGGACGAAGGCGGTACCGGCCGAGATCAGGCCCCAGGTGATCATGATCCGGGCGATCCAGATCCTGGCGCCGAACTTTTGCATGGCCAGGTTGCTGGGCACTTCAACCAGGAAGTAGGCGAAGAAGAACAGGCTGCTGGCGAAACCGAACACCTTGGCGGACAGCGCCAGGTCTTCGTTCATCTGCAGCGCGGCCATGCCGATGTTGCCGCGGTCGATGATCGCGATCAGGTAGCAAACGATCAGGAAGGGCAGGATGCGCCAGGCAACCCGGCGCATGGTTGAGCGTTCAAGCTCGCTTGGCGAATCAGTGGCTGAGGTCATGGGACTCTCCGCTGTTGTTTTTATGGAGTATCACGGGCGCTCCCTGGCATCGGCCGTCAGGAGCGCATTAACGCTGCGGGTAATCAGTTGTCAAGCAGGTGACGGTTGACCACCGCACGTGGCTCGGGCGCGCTGCCGTTCCACAGGCCGATAATCTGTTGCAGGGCCAGCAGGCCGACCCGGTCACGTGCCTCGGTGGTATTGGCACCGACGTGCGGGGTGACCACGACATTCGGCAGGCCGAACAGCGCGCTGTCGGCCGGTAATGGCTCGGGGTGGAAGGTGTCCAGGCCGGCGCCGCCAATCTGCCGCTCGCTGAGGGCGTGGATCAGTGCCTCGGTATCGATCAGCTCACCACGGGCGGTGTTGATCAACAGGCTCGCGGGGCGCATGCGCTGGAACTGCTCGGCACCGAACAACTTGCGATTGTGGTCAGTCAGCGGGCAGTGCAGGCTGATGATGTCGCAATCTTGCAGCAGGCGATCGAAGTCTTCCTCGCGTTCGACATGTTCGCGCTCGGGCAACTGTTTGAGGAAGGGGTCATAGACCTTGACCTTGATGCGCAGCGGTGCAACCAGATCCATCAGGATCCCGCCGATCGAACCCAGGCCCACCAGGCCGAGGGTCTTGCCGAACAGCTCCACGCCGTTGGCTGTGGTTTTGTCCCAATGACCGTCGCGCATCCGCGCATCGAGCAGCGCGGTCTGGCGCGCCGCGCTGAACATCAGGGCAAAGGCATGCTCGGCCACCGATTGCGCATTGGCGCCCAGCGCGATGGTGACCGGCACCTTGTTGTCGGCCGCTGCCTGGATATCGATGGTGTCGTAGCCCACGCCGTGCTTGGCAATGATCGACAGCTTGCTCGACGCTTCGATCATTTCGCGGGTCAGTTTGCCCTGGCGAACAATGATTGCATCCGGCTGTTCGGCGCGGATCACCGCGAGCAGTTCGTCGGCGGCATACGGCGTGGTCGGGATCACTCTGACGCCATGGGCGGCAGCGTGGTTCATGGCTTCGGCAGTGAGTGCCGGGCCGGTCAGCACAATGGTACGGGTCATGGTTACACCTTGTTGTTGTCGGTGTCTTCAGACGCTGCCGGTGGGCAACGGTCGGACGATGAATACCCTAACACAATAGAATGACGTTTCAATATAACCTGTTTTGTTATTTTTAAAGCTCGATATTCTGCTTTTATCGCTATTGAAATATAAAAAATGAAATGACATTCTGAAAATAGCTTCGCTTGCCCGCGAAGATTCCCTTACAAGACCAACAGAGGAACATCAGAATGAGCATTGGATTCAGAGTGCTGGAGCAGGCCCGCAAAGTCAGTGCCGAATGGGTTGAGCGCTATCGCGAGGTGCCGGTTGCCAATGTCAGCGATTCGATGAACCGCATGACAGCCGGTGGCGCCAGACTGCGCCCCATGCACCGCGAAGGCGTGCTGGCCGGTCCTGCGCTGACCGTCAAGGCGCGGCCGGGCGATAACCTGATGCTGCATTACGCAATCGACATCGCCCAGCCAGGCGACGTGATCGTTGTCGATGCCGGCGGCGATCTGAGCAACGCATTGATCGGTGAAATGATGGTGGCCTACGCGGTCAAGCGCGGTGTGGCGGGTATCGTGATCAACGGTGCGATTCGTGACGCAGGCGCCATCGGTGCCGGTGATTTCCCGATGTTCGCTGCCGGTATCTCGCACCGCGGTCCTTACAAGGATGGGCCGGGCGAAATCAACGTGCCGATTGCCATCGACGGCATGGTGATCGAGGCCGGTGACCTGGTGATCGGTGATGAAGACGGCCTGCTGTGTGTACCTTACGACCAGGTCGCTGAGGTCTACGAGCGTGCGGCGGCCAAACACGGTGCCGAGCAAAAACAGCTGGAGCAGATTGCCGAGGGCACCAATGACCGTTCCTGGGTGATCGAAAGCCTGAAGAAGAAGGGCTGCCAACTGCCTTAAAGCGGGCGCAAACGCAGGATCTGGCTGCCGTCCAGCGGGTCGGTCAGCCAGTGGCCCTGCACGCCAAAGGCGCTGCGCAGGCGTTCCGGGGTCAACACGTCAAGTGGTTTGCCCAGCGCCACCAGCCGTCCGTTGTGGAGCAGGGCCAGGCGGTCGCATTCCAGGGCCTGATTCAGGTCGTGCAGGGCGATCACGGTGGTCAGCGACAAGCGCTTGACCCGCCCGAGAATATTGAGCTGATGCTGGATGTCCAGATGATTGGTCGGCTCATCCAGTAGCAGCACTTGCGGTTGCTGGGCCAGGGCACGGGCGATATGCGTGCGCTGGCGTTCACCGCCGGACAGCGTCTGCCACTGGCGGCCGGCCAGATGCAGCAGATCTACATCGGTCATCGCTTGCTGGACGATTCGTTGGTCATCAGCCCCCCAGGGTTGCAGTGCCGACAGCCAGGGCGTTCGTCCCAGTTCCACGACATCGCGCACCGTAATGTGGTCGGCGGTTTGCGCCTGTTGCTCGACCACCGCCAAGCGCTGGGCAACGTTGCGTCGTCCCAGCTTCTGCAGCGGCTCGCCGCCCAACTGCACGTCGCCAGCTGACGCCGCCTGGATGCCGGACAACAGCTTGAGCAGAGTCGATTTTCCCGAGCCGTTGGGGCCGACCAGGCCCAGGGTCTCTCCCGGTATCACACTGAGGCTGACCTCCTGCAACAGCAGCTGGCCCTTGATGCCATAGCTCAGCGCCGTGCAGCTCAGCGCCGGGGTGTCCAGTGGTGTGGAAAAGGCGTTCATCGTGAGCGGTTGCCGCGAATCAGAATCAGCGCAAAAACCGGTGCGCCGATCAGTGCGGTAATGACCCCGATGGGCAGGGTCTGGCCCTTGATCAGGGTACGCGACAGGACATCGGCGGCAATCAGAAACAACGCCCCGCACAAGGCGCTGAGCGGTATCAGCCGGGCGTGGCGCACGCCAACCAGCATGCGTATGGCGTGGGGAATCACCAGGCCGACGAAGCCAATCGAGCCGACGATCGAGACCATCACCGCGGTCACCAGCGCCGCGCAGCCAATCAGCATGATCTGTACCCGCCGTACCGCAATGCCCAGCGAGGCCGCCGAGTCGCTGCCGAACATGAACGCATCCAGCGCCCGCCGATGCCAGACGCAGACCAGCAACCCGACCAGCACCACCGGCACCGCCAGGGCCACCGAGTGCCAGCGTACGCCGCTGAGATTGCCCAGCAGCCAGAACATGATGCCGCGGGCCTGCTCGGAACTGGCCGACTTGGTGATCATGAACGAGGTCAGCGCATTGAAAAGCTGAGAGCCGGCGATCCCGGCAAGAATGATATGACTGGCAGCCGCAGCGCCTTGTGAGGCGCGAGCCAGCAACGCGACCATGGCGAAGGCGGCCATGGCGCCGACAAATGCGCCGGCCGACAGTGAAATGGCCCCGGCACCGATACCGAGCAGGGCAACCAGCACTGCGCCGGTCGAGGCGCCAGCGGAAATACCCAGCAAGTAGGGCTCGGCCAGCGGGTTGCGCAGCAGCGACTGCAATACCACCCCGGAGATAGCCAGCCCGGCACCGCAGGCCGCGGCGACAATCGCACGGGTCAGGCGGTAGTTCCAGATGATCCCTTCATCGATGGGGTCCACCGGGTAACCGGCATTCCACAGCTTGTTGGCCAGAATCTGACTGACCGCCTCGGGGCTGATGCGGGTTTCGCCAATCGCGGCACCGGCAATCACGGCTGCCAGCAACAACGCGCTGACCCAGAGGACATGCAGCGCCAGAATCGACAGCCTCATTGGCACGAATCAGCGCAGCTGGCGACAGGGTGTGGGTAGCTCATACGTACAGACACACAGAGGGGGAGGGCAGGGACATGGCCTTTGCGCAGGCAGCCAGACGACTGCCGGTCAGCCTTGGCTGAACCGGCGGGCTGGCATGGTAAACGATCTGCCAGTGAGTGGCTAATGGGCAGCCTAATGTTTGCCCGACACCCGCAGCAGGCCGTTGCGCAAATGCAGGCGCATGGCGGCCCTGGCGGCCTCCGGGTCTTGCAGGGCAATGGCGCTGTAGATCTGCTCTTGCTCGCGGGTCTGGGCGCCGGGGTCGCCGCTGTCAGCCGCGACCGGCAGATTGCCGAAACCGACGCCGACACGTGGCAGGATACTGCTGCCCAGCTGGTTCATCACATCAATGAAAAAGCTGTTGTCGGTGCACAGCGCGATGCTGCGATGAAACTCATGGTCGGCCTTTACCGTGTCTGCGCCACGCGCGGCGCAGTTCTGCAGGTCGCTGAGCGCCTGTTCGATGTTCGCCAGCTGTTCGGTGCTGCGCCGCCGGGCAGCGAGCGCGGCGGCTTCAGGCTCCAGGCTCAGGCGCAGTTCAAGAATGGCGGTCGCATCCAGAGGGCTGCCGGCGGCCTGTGGTGGCGCGTCGGCCAGCGCGCTGCGCGGGGCCGTGGCATCGACCACGAACGTGCCAATACCGTGGCGGGTTTCTACCAGCCCTTCGGCCTGCAAGCGTGCCATGGCTTCGCGCACTACCGTGCGGCTGACCCCGTTTTCGCGGGTGAGGACTTGCTCGGTAGGCAGCTTTTCGCCGCTCTGGATCTCGCCTTCGCGGATTTTGCGGGAAAACTCGGCAACCAGTTGCTGGGTCAGGTTTTTCTTGCGCTGCCCTGGAGGCGAAGAAGAGTGGTCCATGTCTATGGGTCGGATCCTGTAGGGGAGCGGATTATAACCGCACTGATGAGGTATTTTAGCTAAATGAAGGACCGGTGGTCTGACGACCTTTTCACATGTTTGCCAGCATGCCGGCCTATACTCGCGCATTCGACAAAAACGAGGCTGCAATGTCCGACAACCTCCTGATCTCGCAAAAGAACCATCGCCGCCTGGCCGAAAGCCTGGTAGACCGCTTCGCCCAGCGGATGCGCAGCGGCGAACTGCAGCGTGGGGAAAAACTGCCCGCCGAAGTCCATATCATGCAGGCCGAAGGTGTCAGTCGCACGGTGGTGCGTGATGCCCTGTCGCGCCTGCAGGCCGCCGGGCTGGTCGAAACCCGTCACGGGGTCGGGACCTTTGTCCTGGACATGCCGGCCCCGGAAGGCTTCAGCGTGGGGCCGGCGACCATCGCCACCCTGGCTGACGTACTCAACCTTCTGGAGTTTCGCCTCAGCCTTGAAGTCGAAGCCGCCGGCATGGCTGCCGAGCGGCGCAGCCCCGAGGACCTGCAGGAGCTCAAACGCGCCTTCGACGCCTTGCTCGAAGGTCCGGAGAAATCCGGCAGCACCATCAATGCCGACTTCCAGTTCCATCTGAAAATCGCCAAGGCCAGCGGCAATGTTTACCTGATCGACATCATGAAGCACCTGGGCACCAAGCTGATTCCGCGAACCCGGATGAACTCCGCCTACACCGGGCAAAGCGACCGGCGTGCGTACCTGCAGGGGATCAACGATGAGCATCGGCAAATCTTTGATGCCATCGCCAACAGCGATGCCGATGCCGCCCGTGCGGCGATGTACCTGCATTTGAACAACAGCCGCATGAGGCTGCGCAGGACTCAGGCGCAGTACGCGCCTTAAGCGGCTGCACACCACGCCTGACAGGGCAGGCTGCTGCTGGTGGTGCTGGAGGGTGCCTCTAAAAACGAGGGTGCCTCTAAAAACCTGGGCGAGGCAGCCAGCGCAGCGATGGCGCGCGTAGCGCCGCAGGCGTCCAGCCAGCAGGTAGTTTTTAGAGGTGCCGTGGGTAAAGCGAGCAAAAACAGCCTGGATAGCGTCGCCACTACTGATCCGCTGTGACGGGTGCGAGGAGGCACCCGACTGCTCGAAAAGGAAACAGGTCCACGTGAGACGAGCCGGGGCCGCGCAGGAGCGATCGCGAGTACAGGCATGACGCTGCGAAAAATGCATTGCTCGATGTAGATGCGGGTAAGGGGCATGGTGGCCTGCTTGTAATTATTGGGGGCCTTGCAACGTAAGTTGTCATACAACGTGGGCCGATTATTCGGGTCTTAAAGGGGATATGTCAACCCGTGTTGTGTGATGACATTTGTAATAATCTATTTTTTCTCGCTGTGAATATGCTTTTTTCGTCGCTTGGGCGGAGAAAAAGGGATAAAGATCTCGTGATTGTATGATGACTTTTAAAGGTGAAAGGCTCTGGCGCGGCCTGCGAGGCTGTCGGGCGGTGTCTTGGCTCATCAGAGCCAGCGCGCCACACAAGGTTTTGCGGTGGCGATTACAAATCGCTACTAAAGCTTCAATTGAAAAGAGTTCTCACTTATATTTGCGAGCCGTTCACTGCGTGGCTTGCGATTGTGTCCCGTACACCGACCCCATCGACTCTGGTTGCCTGGCTGGTTCATCACTATGACGATCTGGTGGATTCGCTGCGCCGCCGTTTCGGTGACCGGCATGCGGCGCGTGAAGTGGTCCACGATGTGTGCCTGCAACTGCTCGAAGCGCCAGAAAAGGACGGCGTCAAAGTACCCTTGGCGTTGTTGCGCAAGATCACCCATGACCGCGCTGTCAGCCACTATCGCAGCGAGCGCCGGCGCCAGGCGTGGGTCGACGACCAGGCGCAGTTGCCCGACATTCACAGCCAGGCGCCAGGGCCGGAGCGTCACCATGCGGCAGGTGTCGAACTGGAACAGTTATGCGCGGCCATCGAACGCTTGCCGCTGCGTTGCCAGCAGGTGTTCGTGATGCACAAACTCCATGAGCTGTCGCAGCAGGAAGTGGCCGAGCGGATGGGGATCTCCGTCAAGGCGGTGGAAAAGCATCTCAAGGTGGGCATGCGCAAGTGCCTGCAATGGCTGGACCAGACGAGCGTCTCTTCATGACCCGACCCGTTTCGCAACCCGCTGAACCGACGGCTGCCGAGCACGCCATCGCCCGCCACCGCGAGCAACTCAAGCAGCGTTTCCCGCTGCCTTCACCGGTGAAGAAAAACCGCCGGCCGGCGCCCGCCACCCTTGGCATCGGCTTGATGATCCTCGGTCTGGCCGCCGGTCTGTGGTGGCTGGACCCGGCCTATCGCACCGAGCAGTACGCCACTGCCCGTGGCCAGGTGCAGCGCCTGGCACTGGCCGATGGTAGCGTCGTGACCCTTGATGGCGCCAGCCAGGTCACGGTGGGCTGGCATCTGCGCAGCCGCCGTGTGCAGCTGCTGGCCGGTCAGGCGCTGTTCGAGGTCGCGCCGGCCACTTACCGGCCATTCCAGACACAGGCCGGTGCCGCGCAGATCAGCGTGCTGGGCACCCGTTACAACGTCAGCCGGCATGGCGATGATGCGCGTGTCAGCGTTGAGCAGGGCAAGGTCAGGGTGGCAGGCGCAGACAGCGCCGTGGCACTGGTGGCGGGCCAGCAGGTGCTGGTCAGCCATGGCCGGGTCACTGCACCCGGCGCAGTCGATGTCCAGGGAGTCGGCGCCTGGACTGAAGGCCGATTGGTGTTTGATCGCACGCCGCTGGGCGAAGTGCTCGATGCCATTGAACGCCACACTGGCTTGCCAATTGCGCTTGGCGACCCGGGCCTGGCGCAACTGCCGGTCACCGGCAGCTTCGACAGCCAACGGCTGGACTCTCTGCTGAGCCTGCTGCCCAAGGTTCTGCCGGTCGAGCTGAGCCGCGCCGCCGATGGCTCGCCAGTGCTGAACCGCCGCGCTGTGAAAAAATAAATCCGTTGCAGGTAGGGTTGCGTGCCTGCTGTGGCGGCTGTCTTCAGGAACCCTGTCTTTTCTGGAGAAGCCCCTGTGACCACCCCGACCCTGCGTCTTTCCCTGTTGGCCAGCAGCCTGATGCTTGGCTTGTCGTCGTTGGCCCAGGCTGGCGAGCCGCTCAGCTTCGACCTGCCGGCCGCCTCGCTGGAGCAGTCGCTTAACGCTCTGGCCCGCCAGTCCAGTGCCCAGATCGTGTTGTCCAGCGACGTGGTCAGCGGTCGGCAGGCCGCCGCCTTGCGCGGGCGCTACACCACTGCCCAGGCCCTGCAGCAGTTGCTCGGTGACAGCGGCCTTGAGGCCCGCCAGCAGGATGACAACACCTACATTGTGGTGCCGGCTCAAGCATCTGCCGCGCTGCCTGGCGCACCCTCGGCCACCCGCCAGGTCGAGCTTGCCCCGCTGGAGGTCACTTCCTCGCGCACCGCCAGCCAGCTGGTGCCTCAGGCCCGGCAGGTCAACGTCATTGAGGGTGAGCAATTACAGACCTTGCGCCACGGCAGCGACAACCTGGCCGGTGTCCTGGCCAAGAGCATTCCCGGCATGGCCGACTCCAGCCGGACCATCACCGATTACGGCCAGACCTTGCGAGGCCGGACCATGCTGGTCCTGGTCGATGGTGTGCCGCTCAATACCAACCGTGATTCTTCGCGCAACCTTGCCAGCCTTGACCCGGCACTGATCGAGCGGGTCGAGGTCATTCATGGCAGCAGCGCGATCTACGGCGCCGGTGCCACTGGCGGGATCGTCAATATCACCACTCGCCCGGCCGGTGGCGAGCCCCGTGCGCAGACCACCCTGAGTGGCAACGCTTCGCTGAGCCAGCTTGACAAAGACAGCCTGGGCGGCGAATTGCAGCACTATGTCGCCGGTTCCCAGGGCGTGGTCGATTACGCTCTGGACTTTGGTACCCGGCATATCGGTGGCGCCTTCGATGCCAACGGCCGGCGGATCGCACCGGAGCCGAGCCAGGGCGATCTGTTTGACTCCAATGCCTGGAACATCGGCGGCAAACTGGGCCTGCGTCTGGACGAGCAGCAGCGTTTGCAACTTGCGGTCAGCCATTACCACGCTGAGCAGGACAGTGACTACGGTTCCGATCCATCGGTGGCGGCATTACCGCCAGGCTCGGTGCCGGCCCGGTTGCTCGATGGCCTGCGGCTCGATGAGCAGAACCAGATCCGCAACACCCTGGCCAACCTCAGCTATGAGCATGATGACCTGTGGGGCTCCAGGCTGGCGGCGCAAGTCTATTACCGCGACTACTACACCCGCTTCACCCCCTTCGATGCACGGGCGGTGGCGACCCGTGGGCGGTTTGTCGACCAAGTGATGCAGAACAGTGAGATCTTCGGCAGCCGCCTGACCCTGCGCACCCCGCTGGGTGAAAGCACCGAACTGGTCTGGGGCGCTGACCTCAACCATGAGCGCAGCGACATGCCGCTGGATATCTTTGACGCGGCCGCCTATGACGCCAGCGGCGCGCGACATTTCGACAAGGTCGGCCGGCTGACCTACATGCCTGACCTGACCACCATCAGTACCGGCGCGTTTGCTCAGTTGCAGCACCGCTTCAATGACCACTGGTCCATCGATGGCGGCTTGCGTTACGAGTACGCCACCGCCGAGTTCAGTGATTTCATACCGCTCTCGGAAATCCGCAATGCCAGCCCGGCCAGCATCGATGGCGGCAAGATTCGTTATGACGACTTGCTGGGCAACCTCGGGGTGGTCTATTCGCCGGTCGCCGGCCAGGAAATCTACGCCGCGTTCAGCCAGGGCTTCCAGTTGCCGGATATCGGGGTGCAGATGCGCAACGCCCGGCGCGGTTTCGATATCAGTGCTTCCGATCTGGAGCCGGTCAAGACCAACAATTATGAACTGGGCTGGCGTGGCGCGCTGGGCAGCCAGACCCTGGCGTCGCTGGCGCTGTTCTATACCACCTCGAAACTCGGCGATGTGCAGAGCTTCAACAATGGTCTGATCCTGACCCGCACCAAAGAGCGTATCCATGGTGTTGAGGCCAGCGCCGACTGGCTGGCCAGCGATGAGGTCTGGGGTGTGGGCGGCACCTTTACCTGGATGAAGGGCCGCGAGCAGCCGGCCAACGGCGACTGGCAGGACATGACCGGCTACCGGGTGCCGCCGGTCAAGCTGACCGCCTACGTGCAGTACCAGCCAGGCGAGGCATGGAGCAATCGCTTGCAGGCCACCTACATCGGCAGCCAAGACTATCGCCTCAACGGTCAGGCCAGCTTTGGCCGTCGTGAGGTGGACAGCTACACCACAGTCGACCTGATCAGCCGTTACAAACTCAGCCCGGACGATCAGATCAGCGTTGGCATCCAGAACCTGTTCAACCGTGACTACTACCCGCTGTACAGCCAGTTGATGCGCAGCAGCAACAACACCAGCCACCTGCCAGCACCGGGTACGGTGCTGACCGTTGGCTACAGCCATCAGTGGTAGGCCGGCGCTGGCTGCGAACTGGATTGTCCCTGTAAGGCAACGGTGCGGGTGAATAACCGGGCCACGCCGGGCTGATGGCTGATGCCGACCACCAGCGTGTCGGGCAGTGCCTGGCGCAGGGTGGTCAGCAACTGGCAGGCCGCTGGCTCGTCAAGCTGGCTGGTGGCTTCGTCAAGGTACAGGGTCTGGGGGGCGTAGAGCAGGGCGCGGGCGATGCCCAGGCAGTTGCCAGCGGCCGCGGTACCAGGGCCACAAACCTTGCAGGGTGCGCAGCAAGGTGGATTTGCCCAGCCCGCTGCGGCCTTCCAGACGCAGCCACTGGCCGGGGCCGGCGACCAGATTGAGGTTGTTCAGCAACGACCGGCCATCGGGCAGTTGCACGCTCAGGTTGTCCAGCCGCAGCACTGCGCCGCGTGGGCAATCGCAGCTCTGACCGCGGGTCGCGTCGATGGCTTGCTGAAACTGGCCCACTGCAATCACGTACAGGCCGATGTACAGGCTGTATTGCAGCATCAGCCCGTACAGCGCTGCGGTGTTGAACTCGCCCAGCGCATCGTAGAAGGTCTTGCTCCAGGCGTTGATCCACAGGTTGATCTGCACCACCATCAGGCCCAGGCCGATCACGCTGAGCAACAGCACCCATGACAGCCACTGACGGCGGTCCAGCCAGTAGGGGCGCGCCAGCGTCCAAAAGATGCGCAGGGTCTTCATCGCCCGGCCACCCCGGCAGGTGCCGGATTCAGGCGCAGCAGCACCATATTGCGCTCATCGAACAGCTGACCGGCCAGACGCTTGAGGTCGGCGTGGGTCAGGGCTTCGGGCAGTTGCTGTTGCTGGCTCAGGTAGCGCGGGTCGCCCCACTGTTGATCGCTGAGGATCAGCCGGCGCAACTGGGTCTGGGCGTCACTGCGCCGGGCACGTTCGTCGCGTAGCAGAGCATTGCGTAGTTTGGTCACTGCCAGTGGGTCCAGGGTTTCGGGTAGTTGGGCCAGGGTCTGGCGCGCCCGTTGCCACAGCTCGTCGGCCCGTGCCGGGTCGGTGTAGAAGTTCAGCCGTGTTTCGATGCGCTGGCTGCGCGGGTCCAGGCTGGTTTCGAAGGTCAGCGAATAGACGCCCGTTGCTTCACTGCGCAGCTGCTGCTTCAACGCTGCCTGGGCCAGGGGTTGCAGGGCCGAGATGCGTGCGGCGTCCTCCGGTGTCCAGGGTTGTTCGCGGTAGCTGTAGGCCTGCCATTGGGTGCGTGGCTCGATACCGATGTCCAGGGTTTTGACGTGTCGGCCGCTGCGCTGCCTGAACGGCTGGCTGTGCAGCGCGGCGCCGCGCGGGATACTGGCCAGGTGTTGCTCGACCAGCGGCTGCAAGACCGCAGCATCGACACCGGCCAACAGGTAATGGGTGACCGGCGCCTGGGTCAGGCGCTGCCAGTCGCTGGCAAGCTGCTCGGCACTGAGCTGCTCCAGCTCGCTGACAGTGGGCACTTGATCGTGCCCGGCAGCATGGCGCAGGGCATTGAGGGTCTGTTGCTGCTGAGCGCGAACGCTCTCGCGTTTGGGCGCCGCCTGGTCCATCAGTTGTTCACGAGGCTGTTGCAACGCTTGTTCATCGACCACCAGCGCAGCCTGGCTCAGGTGGTAACTGTGTAGCATGGCCTGCAAACGCTCGGCGGCTGGCAGGTCTTTGGCTTGTTCCAAGGTCGAGACCTTGACCTGCCAATGATCGGCGGCCTGTTCATGAGTCAACTGAATGCCCTGTTCACGCTGCCAGCGCTTGAACTGCACCTGGCTCCAGCCCTGCGGTGCTTGTTGCTGGCCCAGTTGGGCCGCCACCTGACTGCGCCAGCCCGGAATCTCTCCAGTGTGAAACCCGGCGTCCGACATGGCCTGCATGAGCATACCGCCGTCGGCGGCAGCCTGTTTGAGCCAGACCAGCCGGTCGCCGTTGCTCAGCCGCCAGTACTCGACGTTTTCTGCGTCATAACGGCGTTGCTCGACAACCTTGCCGCTGGCGCCGACCGCCGGCAGGGCCGGCAGTGCGGCCTGCACTTCATGGGTCTGGGCCGGCAGCGGTTGCGGTGCCTGGAGTGTGCTCTTGCGCACGTCGGCCATCAGCGCCTGCAGCTCGGCCTGGCCTGGCAGCGGCAGGTTCTGGTCGGCGGGTGCGGTCAACTGCAGTACCCGGTCGGCGCTGTCGGTCCAGCGCTTGAAGCGCTGATTGAGGTCATCGAGGCTGACGGTGTCGAGCATCGTCAGGTACTGCCGGGCAATCTGGTGCTTGTCCATCACCAGACGGTCCTGGACCGCCGCGTCGTTGAGGTGGTTGACCCACTGCTCGAAACTGCGCTGCGGGTCGTTGCGCAGCATGCTCTGGGCAATTTCGCGGATGCGGCTCTTTTCGCGCTGCATGTCCGCCTCAAACAGGCCGAAACGGCGCAGGCGCTCGATTTCACTCAACAGCTGACGCAGGGCGTTGTCATGGCCCTGAGCCTCGACGCCGGCGGCGATGCCCAGCACGCTGGAGTATTCGCCGATCTGGTTCTTCTGCACGCTGAGGCTGCGTACCCCCGCATCACGTGGCTGGCGGCGCAACTGGTCGACCAGCACCGCCAGGGTCAGGCGGTCGACCAGCCGCTCGCGTGCGCCGCTATGGGTTATTGCGCGGCTGCCTGGTTCATGCAGGCGAAACAGTAGGGCCAGCTGATTGCTGCCGCTCTGGCTGTCTTGCAGGCGCACGATCTTCAGTTGCTCGTCCAGCGTCAGTTCGCGCCAGGTTCGGTCAGGCAATGGCACCGATGCAGCGTTGCCGAACCAGTGCTTGATACGTGCGGGCAGGGCGGCCGGGTCGATATCACCGACGATGGTCAGAATCATGTTGTTGGGCGCATACCAGCGCTGCTGGAAGGCCTTGAGCTGCTCCAGGCTGGCGCTGCGGATCGCCGCTTCGTTGCCGATGGTGCGATGCTGCGGGTAGCGCGAGCCGATGCGCTGGGCAGCGGTGCGCTGATCGTTCATGCGTTGCGCCACGCCCAGGCCGCCGCGCCATTCTTCAATGACGATGGGCCGTTCGCGGTCCAGATCGGCCGCGTTGTAATCGGCTGCCAGGCTCAGGGTGGCCAGCGCCTGGAGGGCCTGTTCGGTTTGCGCCGCGCCGCCGCTTGGGCTGAGCAGGTACTGGGTGCGGTCGTAGCTGGTGACGGCATTGTAATGGCGGCCCGAGACCCAGCCCCATTGGCTCATGCGCTGGCGAATGTCGTCAGTGGCGTTGCCGTGGTTATAGAAATTCAGATGCTCGACCAGGTGCGCAACACCGACCTGCCGGGCGCTTTCATCCACAGAGCCGGCGCGCACGGTCAGGCGCACATCAATACGCCCCGGTTGCGAGGTCTCGCGCACCAGGCGGTATTCCAGGCCGTTGGGCAACTGGCCGCGTACCACACGTGGGTCCCAGGTCTGCGCCTGGTCGTCCACCGCAAGCCGGGCGCAGCCGCCCAGCAACAGCAAGCCGCACAGGCTCGCGATTGTTGTTTTCATCAGGTTATTTCCAGTCTTGGCAGGGGCTTTGCGCCCCTGCTTGGGCAAAGGGTCGGGCGATCAGAAGCGGTAGCCGACCTCAAGCCAGTATTGGCGGCCGACTTCATAGGTGGTCTTGGCGGACGACCCGCTGCTGATAATCGGGTTGACCTTGTCGGTCACGTTGGTGATGTCCACCGCCATGAACAGCGCCTGGTCCTTGCCGGTAGGCAGCTCCCAGTCCACTCGCATGTCCCAGGTCGGGGCGGCTTTGACGCGGGCGGTTTCGAACAGCTGGTACGCTTGCCCGTCGACCGTGACATCGTCGCCGGTGGCGATCAGTTGGTCGTAGGCCCCCCGGTAACGCAGGAAGTTGCTCCACGTCAGGTTCAATTGCGGGATTTCGGTGATCGCGGTCAGGCGCGCACTCCACGGTCGGTTGAAGTTGTTGGCCGGCAGATCGATATAGTCGATCACTCGGCCTTCATACATCACCTTGTCGTTGTCAAGCAGTTCGGCGGTAATTGCGTCGTCGTAGTTGCCGTAGGCATCTCGGGTGCGCTGCCAGTTCAAGGCCAGTTGCAGGCTGGTGCTGCTGCCCAGCCATTTGAGCTCTTCAAGGGGCGTGACTGTCAGCGTCACGTTGTCGCTTTTGCTCGACCCCTCGTTGGTGTAACTGAAGTAGTTGGTGTCATAGCCTGGTTCGGCAGGCACGCCCAGCACGCGCCCATAGGCCCGGTTGATCTTGTCTTTACCCTCGCGATACACGTATTTGAGGCTGAACTGGCTGTTCAGCCACCGTTGTTCAAGACCCAGCGTCAGTTCATCGTCATAGGGAATATCCAGGGTCGAGAATTTGCTCAGGTTCTGTGACCGAGTACCTGTCCAGGTGCCGGTCTGGCTGTTGCGTGCCCAACTGGTTTGCAGGGCGCCGCGTCCGTCAGCCAGGCGATACTTGTAAAGGTTGCGGCCGTAATAGCGGTTGGCGCCAAATACCAGCACGCTGCTGCGGTCGCCGAAGATGTCGTAGTCGCCGGAAAAGCGCGGTGCGATGGTCTTCTTTTCCATGTAGTCGTCACCTTCCAGGCGCACACCGGGGCGCAGGGTCAGGTCACCGATCGAGAATGTGTCTTGCATGAACAGCGCATACTTGGTTTCGCTGATTTCAATCTTGCCAGCGCTGTAATCCACCCTGCGGGTGGCGTACTGTCTGGTATTTCCGTTGATCAGGTGGCCAATCGAGCACAGGCTATCGTTATTGTCGCAACGGGTGCCGTTGTCGCGAATCAGCGTGCCGACGGACATGGCGTCGTTGAGACGCTCCCAGGTCGCGGTCTGGTGTGACAGGTCGATGCCCACCGTGAGGTGATGCTCCAGCCCGGCGAACTCCAGCGGTTGCCAGTCGACCTTGGAGGTCCAGCTAGCGCCACGCTGGGTCTGGTCGACATCGCCATAATTGCCTTCGGCACTGCGGGCGGTATTGCTGTCGGGGTTGCCCCAGTTTTTCACGTCCGAGTAGTACCAGTTGATGTAGTAATCGGAATCGGAGTCGCGCGAGCTGGTGACATTGGTCAACGCCAGCTTGTTGGTCCAGGTGAAGGTGTCGTCGCTCCAGACCGATTTCAGGCTGCCTTGCCAGCCGCCGCTTTCATTGACGAAGCCGCCATTGATACGGTTGGCAAAGAAGTAATAGTTCTCCTGTGGGGCGTAGGTCAGCGAGGTATCGAGGCTCAGCCGGTCGCTGACGTTCCAGTAAGTCTTGATCAGGTAGTTGTCGATGCGCCGGGTCTGATCCTGATTGGCCATCGCGGTACTGCTGCTGTAGCCGTTGTCATTGGCGTTCAGGCCAATGGTCGAGCGCTTTTGCGAGAAGTTCACGATGGCACCGAAGTCATCGGTGAGGTGTCCTTCCAGCGTGCCGCGCACGGTGGTTTTTTCGAAGTCTGGCTGATACTGCTCGTCGGTCGAGTAGGCGAAATTTTCCCGGTCGGCCTCGTTGATATGGTAACGGGTCCACTGCGAGCGGGTCATCGAGGCCGAGAGTTTGCCGTGCAGTTGACGGCTCGGTTTGCGGGTAATGGCATCGATCACACCGCCGTTGAAACCGCCATATTCGGCGGGGACGTTGCTGTCGTAAACCCGCACCTCTTCAAGCAGGTCAGCGTCCAGGGCAATGCCATGGGAGCGGCTGGGCGGTGAATCGAACTGGCGGATCGAGCCGTAACTGTGTTCACCGGGATCCAGATCGTTATTGATCGAGATCCCGTCGATCATGAAGTTGTTCTGGTAGTACTTGGCACCATTGATGCTGATATCGGCCGGGTCGATTTCACCGGGGGCATTGGAGCTTTGCTGGGCATTATTGAACTGCACGCTGGGGTGCATGCGCAGCAATGTGGTGATATCGCCGTTGGCACCGGGAAAGGCCTTGATCGCCTTGCGGTTGATCACCGTCTCACCCTGAAAGGCGTTGTCTTGCGGGGTGCCGAGTACCACGGTGCTGTTAAGCTCCATGGGCGCATCGAACCGTGCGCCGGGCTCCAGGCTGAACACCAGCGTACCCTGCTCAAAGCGCCAGCCAATCCCGCTGCCACGCAGCAGCCTTTGCAGGGCCTGTTCGGCGCTCATCTCACCGACTACCGACTGGCTGTAGCGCTGGCCGAGCAGGGCCGGGTCCATCGTGACTTGCAAGCCGCTCTGTTGACCGAAGCTGATCAGCGCGCTGGCCAGCTCCTGCACCGAGATGTCGAAGCTGTGCCGGGCCTGCAGCATGGGCTCGCGGGCTGCCTGGCCGGGTGCGGCTGCCAGGTACTGGCTGCTCACGGCCAGGCACAGCCCCAGTGCGCCAGTGCTAAAGTGCTTGCGTATCGCCAGGGCCAGACGCTGGGCTGGCTGATAAGTCGGTTTCATCCGATGTCCCCACAGGCTCCGGAGAGCCTTGTTTTTCTGAATGAGAATTGATCTCGTCGTTGCTGCGAGGCAAAGGACGGCGCAGCGAAAAGAATTTTCAGAAAAAACTGAAAATATTTTCATTACGCGCTCAACCAATCGGTTTTTTCCTGATCGAATAGCCAGTCGAAAGGGCGGCATCATTGATTTTTGAGGTGCAGTGCATGGAGGACCTCTCGCTTGGTCTGTGAAACCGGACAGGCTACGCGCCTGTTGATCTGTGCCCCGGACCCGGTCGAGGCAGCCGACCTGCGCACGCTGTTTGCCGAGCGTTATGAGCTGGAGCTGCACGACAGTGCCGCTGCGGCGGCCGCGCGAATCGGTGTCGGGACCGGTTTGCTGTTGCTCGGCGAACAGGTGCTACATGGTGATGTGACAGCCCTCGCGGCGGCTCTGACCGGCCAGCCTGACTGGTCGGAAATTCCGGTCATCCTGCTCTCGGCCGGTAAATCGGCCACGCCGCTTGATCTGCCGGTCTGGATCGCCAATGCGATGGTGATCGAGCGTCCGCTGAGCCTGGTGACCCTGCGCAGCGTAGTGGCCGCCGCCTGGCGCGGCCGCGAGCGGCAATACCAGATGCGTGATCGCCTGGCAGAGCTGGCCGGTGAGCGTGGGCGCCTGCATACGCTGCTGGAGAACATTCCGGTCGGGGTCTGTTTCATGGACGCGCAAGGCCAGAGCCTGATCCGCAACCCGTTGTATCACCGCTATGTACCTGATGACGTTATCCCGTCACGTTCGGCGAAAAACGCCGTGCGTTGGCTGGGTTTCGACGCCGCCGGCCGACGTATCGAACCGCAGATGTTCCCTGGCGCCCAGGCCCTGCGCGGCGTGCCGGTCAACGGCATCGATTTTTGTCACACCCTGGAAGATGGCAGCGAATCGTGGATGCGGGTCAGCGCCATTCCGCTGTTTGGCGAGGCGCGGCAGATCATCGGTGCGGCCTCGGTGATTGTCGATATCAACGCGCAAAAGCAGGCCGAACTGGCCCTTCGGCGCTTCAACGATGAACTGGAAATCCAGGTCCAGGCCCGCACTGTGGCGCTCAACAACGCCATCGAGCAACTCAAGGCCGAGAGCGGCGAGCGCGCCAAGGCCGAAGAGCAACTGCGCCAGTCGCTGAAAATGGAAGCGGTCGGCCAGTTGACTGGCGGTATCGCCCACGACTTCAACAACATGCTCACCGGGGTCATCAGCGCCCTGGACCTGATTCGTCTACGGCTGGGCAAGGGCCGGATTGACGGCGTCGAGCGCTTCATGGACGCCGCCTACGACTCTGCGCAGCGTGCAGCCTCCCTGACCCAGCGGCTGCTGGCGTTCTCCAGGCGGCAATCGCTGGATGCCAAACCCCTGCAGGTCAATGCCCTGATCATCGCCCTGCGGCAATTGCTGCAAGGCATGCTGACCGAGCAGACACGGGTCGATTTCCAGTTGTGCAGCGAAGATCCCTGGGTGCTGGCCGATGCCAACCAGCTGGAAAATGCCGTGCTCAATCTGGTGATCAACGCCTGCGATGCGATGCCCCACGGTGGCCTGTTAAGCATTGCGACCCACCTGTCCGAGGGTGAGGCGCACATTGAAATAAGCGACACCGGCGTGGGCATTCCCAAGCGCTTGCTCGACAAGGTACTGGAGCCGTTTTTCACCACCAAACCCATCGGCCAGGGCACCGGGCTGGGGCTGTCGATGGTCTACGGCTTCGCCACCCAGAGCCGTGGTCGGCTGGTCATCGACAGTCACGAGGGCCAGGGCACCCGGGTAACGATAAGTCTGCCGCAATGCCCCAATCATGAACCGCAAAGCGAGGTACTGAGCAGCGTGGCGGTGCCTGGCCATGGCCAGACCATTCTGCTGGTCGAAGACGACGACTCGGTGCGCCTGATCAATCAGGAAGTTTTGCAGGAGCTGGGTTATCAGGTGGTGGTCGCGCAGCATGCTGAGGAGGCCTTGCGCCTGCTCGACAGCATGACGGCGCTGGACCTGCTGATCACTGACGTTGGCCTGCCGGGCATGAATGGCCGGCAACTGGCGGAAATCATCCAGCAGTTGCATGCCCGATTGCCCGTGCTGTTTCTCACCGGTTACGCCGAAAGCGCGATCAATCGGGGCGATTTTCTCGGCCTGCACATGCAACTGTTGAGCAAACCCTTCAGCCTCGACCTGCTGGCGAGCCGCGTCGCACAGATGCTTGAGCGCAATCGTTGAACCTTTGCTGAACCCTGCCAAGCGTTGTGAATCACAGGTGGAGGTCGATCGCCAAGGAGTTACTCGATGAGCCAGGGAACCAACGGGCAGGGCAGCGCTGGAGTGTCTGAACACAATCAGGCGCTAATCCACGAGACGGACCTGCCGGCGCGCCTGGACCGTTTGCCCTGGAGCCGTTTTCATAGCTTGCTGGTGCTGGCGCTGGGTATCGCCTGGCTGCTCGATGGGCTGGAGGTGACGCTGGCCGGCTCGGTGGCCGGCGCCCTGAAAGACAGCCCCGTGCAGCAAATGAGCAATGCCGACATTGGCCTGGCGGGTGCGGTGTACATTGCCGGTGCGGTGCTTGGGGCGTTGTTTTTTGGCTGGCTCACCGACCGTCTGGGTCGGCGCAAGCTGTTCTTCATCACCCTGTTTGTATACATCGGCGCCACCGCAGCCACGGCATTTGCCTGGAATTTGTGGAGCTTTCTGTTGTTTCGCTTTCTGACCGGCGCGGGGATCGGCGGTGAATACACGGCCATCAATTCGACCATTCAGGAATTCACGCCGGCGCGCTTTCGCGGCTGGGTCGACCTGACCATCAACGGCACCTTCTGGATTGGCGCAGCACTGGGCGCGGCAGGTTCGATCATGCTGCTCGACCCTGATTTTGTCGGCAGCGAAACTGGCTGGCGGCTGTGTTTCGGGATCGGCGCGATCCTGGGGTTGTTGATTGTGTTCATGCGCCTGTGGATTCCGGAAAGCCCGCGCTGGCTGTTGATTCATAATCAGCCCGAAGCCGCGCAGCGCATCGTCGAGGCCATTGAACGCCGCTACCACGAGCGCGGCATCGCTTTGCCGCCGCCGCAGGGCAAGCCGCTACGCCTGCGGGCACGTGACCACACGCCGCTCAAGGAAGTGTTCAGTAGCCTGTTTGTGGTGCACCGCGTACGAGCGGTGGTGGGTATGAGTCTGCTTACCGCCCAGGCGTTTTTCTACAACGCGATCTTCTTCACTTACGCGCTGGTGCTCACCGATTTTTACCAGGTACCCTCGGCGCAGGTCGGCTGGTACGTGCTGCCGTTTGCACTGGGCAATTTCTGCGGCCCGCTGCTGCTGGGCCGGCTGTTCGACGTGCTGGGGCGGCGGATCATGATCAGCGCCACCTATTTCATTTCCGGTGCCTTGCTGGCTGTCAGCGGTTACCTGTTCGAGCAGGGCGCCCTGGATGTAGTCGAACAGACCATCGCCTGGATGGTGATCTTCTTCTTTGCCTCAGCCGCCGCCAGTTCGGCCTACCTCACCGTGGCAGAAACCTTCCCGCTGGAAATCCGCGCCCTGGCGATTGCCGTGTTCTACGCCTTCGGCACCGGGCTGGGCGGCATCAGCGGCCCGACCCTGTTCGGCGCCCTGATCGAAACGGGCGAGCGCAGCCATGTGCTGGTCGGCTACCTGATCGGCGCCGGGCTGATGATCATGGCCGCGCTGGTCCAGGCGATCTGGGGGGTGGCGGCAGAGCGCAAGTCGCTGGAGCATGTGGCGCGGCCCTTATCGCAGGCTGACTGATGACGGGCAAGCGGGTGTCTGGCCAGCCTGTCAGCGCCCCGGATACTCTGCCACCACCGGCCGCTCACCTGACGCCGTAACCCCGATCACCTGATAGGCGTCCTGGCGGTCGCCGTGTTCCATGCCCGGCGAACCGATGGGCATGCCCGGTACGGCGATGCCGAGCAGTTCCGGGCGTTTGTTCAGGTCGATGATCTGTGTGGCCGGTACATGGCCTTCGACGAATTTGCTGTCGATCACACCGGTATGGCACGAGCCCAGCCCGTGGGGGACCCCGAGGCGTTGTTTGACGGCCGCCATATCGGTTTCGACGTGATCATTGACGCTAAAACCGTTGTCTTGCAGGTGCTTGATCCATTGTTTGCAGCAGCCGCAGTTGGCGTCGCGATGCACGTCGATGGTCGGTGCAGCCTGAGCCAGGGCCGCGCTGGCGGCGAAGGTGGTCAGCAGCAGGGTGCGCAGCGGTTTAGTCAGGTTCGCCAATTGCATAAGTCTTGCCCGTGGTGGTCGTTGAATTCAGGCGCGCAGCGCCATGGGGGAAGGTCAGGCTGAAGGTGGTCAGGCCGCCCGGTTCACTGGTCACCGTCACCTCACCTTCGTGGATCTGCATGATCGAGCGCACGATGGCCAGCCCCAGGCCGGTACCGCCCTGGTGGCGGGCGCGGCTGGCGTGAACCCGGTAGAAACGGTCGAACAAGCGTGGCAGGTGTTCGGCGGCAATCCCTTCACCGGCGTTACTGATGGCGAGGCTGGCCTGTTCGCTGTGCACCGACAACAGCAACGTTACCCGGGTTCCTGGCGGCGCATGGCGGATAGCGTTGGACAGCAGGTTGGAGATTGCCCGCTGGATCATCAGCCGGTCGCCCCGAGTACAGGCAGTGCCGTTGACCTGCAGCTTGATGTCGCGTTCTTCGGCGGTCAGCTCGAACAGCTCGACGACTTTGTCGGCTTCTTCGCGCAGGTTGACCGGGTCAGTTGCCAGCGCTGCAACGGGTTGGTTGATGCTGGCCAGAAACAGCATCTGGCTGACCATGCGCGACAGGCGTTCGAGTTCTTCGGTGCATGACTCCAGCGCCTGTTTGTAGTCTTCTGCAGGACGTTCGCGAGACAGCGTGACTTGCGCCTTGCCCATCAGATTATTGATCGGCGAGCGCAGTTCGTGAGCCAAGTCGTCGGAAAACTGCGCCAGCTGGCTGATGTCGTCATCCAGACGCTGGAGCATTACGTTGATCGCCCGGGCCAGCCCCTGAAGCTCATCAGGTAAGCCGCTGCTGGTCAGGCGCTGCGACAGGTCGCGTGCCGAGACCTGGGCAGCGACTTTGCCAAAGGCCTTGAGCGGGCGCAGCGAGCGGCGCACCACCCACCAGGCACCCCCGCCGACCAGCAAAAATATCACTGGCAAGGCGATCAGGGTCGATTGCACGTAGGCGCGCAGCAGTTCGTCGTCATCCTTACGGTCCAGTGTCAGCACGGCCAGCACCTGCTGGCCGCTGCGCAACTGCATCGGGCTGGCGGCGACCAGCAGCCCATGGCCGGTGTCGCTGCGCAACGCTTGAAAATCCTGCGCCTGGTCATTGAACAACGACTCCGGTAGCGGCGCACCTTCATCCTTGCCGATCACCAGCAGGCGCCGACGCGGTACGCTGGCGTCGAGCAGGGTCAGGGTGAAATTGTCATGGCCGACAATCTGGTCGCGCAGGTTGTGCGAGTTCAGCGATCGGTCATTGCCCGACCAGGAACTCTCGGTCAGGCTGTGCCGGATCTGGCGCAGCTTGTCGGTCAGTTCGTTCTGCGCACGAATGTCCAGTTGCCGGGAAATGGTCAGGCAGGAAAACGTCGCCATGCCCAGCACCAGCAACGCACACAGAGCGCTGACGGTCAGACCCAGGCGCATGGAAAGCCGCATGGTGGGGCGTGCCAGGGTCATTGCCGGGCTTCCAGCACATAACCCACGCCGCGCAGGGTGTGGATCAGCTTGCAGTCAAAGGGGTCGTCGATCTTGGCCCGCAGGCGACGGATCGAGACCTCCACCACGTTGGTGTCGCAGTCGAAATTCATGTCCCAGACCTGAGAGATGATCCGCGTGCGCGACAACACTTCGCCGCTGTGGCGCATCAGCAGGTGCAGCAGGGCGAATTCCTTGGTGGTCAGGTCAATGCGTCGGTTGCCGCGAAATGCCCGGTGCCGGCCATGGTCCAGTTCCAGATCGGCGATGCGCAATACACTGGGCAGGCCGGGTTGATCGCTGCGTCGCAGCAGGGTCCGCACCCGGGCGAGCAGCTCGGGAAACTCGAAGGGCTTGACCAGATAATCGTCGGCGCCCATGTCCAGGCCTTTGACCCGGTCTTCGAGGCGCCCGCGGGCGGTGACCATCATCACCCGGGTATGGCTGCTGGCACGAATCGCTGCCAGCACTTCCCAGCCTTCGAGCTGCGGCAGGTTGACGTCGAGGATGATCAGCTCGTAATCCTGGGTACGCGCCAGATGCAGGCCATCGATGCCGGTGCCGGCGACATCCACCACGTAACCGCTTTCGGTCAGGCCCTGATGCATGTATTCAGCGGTTTTGGGTTCGTCGTCGACAACCAGGATACGCATCGAATAGGTTCCTCGTAGGACCGGCTTGAGCCGGGAAGCTCAGCGCAGGGTAAAAAGCTGCCGCACTGTAATACAGATCGCTGGCCATTTCGGCCGGATAACAGAATTGTAATTTTCCGGCAATCTTGTCGATAACGCCGCTTTTCTACAGTCCCCCGCATTCCTTTTTCGGCCCCTTTCGGGGCTGTTTTTGTGTTGCGTCGGGGGTGTCAAGTGTCTGGGGATCGTAAACCATATCGACTGATGATTCGCGCCGGGGTGCTGTGTGCCCTGCTGTTGCCGGCCAGTCATCTGCATGCGGCGCCGTTGACCCTGGCGGCCGCAATCGATGCCGCCTTTGCGCGCAATCCGGAGCTTGCCGCAGTCCGCCAGGACATCGGTATCGCCGAAGGCGAGCGGCGTCAGGCTGGCCTGTTGCCCAATCCCGAGCTGTCCTGGGAGGCAGAAGACACCCGCCGCGACACCCGCACCACCACGGTGATGCTCAGCCAGGCGCTGGAACTGGGGGGCAAGCGTGGTGCGCGCATCGATGTAGCCGAACGCGGCCAGGACGCGGCGCGCCTGGAACTGGAGCGGCGCAGCCTGGAGCTGCGCGCCGATGTGCTGCTGGCTTTCCATGCCGCGGCGCGGGCGCACACCGCCGTCGAACTGGCCGGCCAGTCGCTGCAACTGGCCGAGCGTGGTTTGCGGGTGGCTGACGGCCGGGTACGGGCCGGCCAAGTGTCGCCGGTCGAGGCAACCCGCGCCCAGGTGCAACTGGCCGAAACCGAACTGCAACTGCGCAAGGCCCGCACCGCCCAGGCCGACAGCCTGCGCCAGCTGGCCAGGGTTATCGGGACGCAGGAGGGTGAGTTCGACAGCCTGT
Source organism: Pseudomonas sp. 21LCFQ02 (assembly GCF_024129895.2). Taxonomy (NCBI): domain Bacteria; kingdom Pseudomonadati; phylum Pseudomonadota; class Gammaproteobacteria; order Pseudomonadales; family Pseudomonadaceae; genus Pseudomonas; species Pseudomonas sp. 21LCFQ02. Next base: position 5,207,561 of record NZ_CM178749.1, on the reverse strand, counting down.
ACAGCGCCGATCTGGCACCCGGCCAGGCGCCGACAGCGGCAGCATTGTTCGACCGGCTTGAGCAGGCCCCCGCCTTGCGCCTGGCCGAGGCGCAGATCCAGCAGCGTGAAGCCATGCTCGGTTCGGCGCGTGCCCAGCGGGTTCCCAACCTGACCGTCAGTGTCGGCAGCCAGTACAGCCGTGAAGACCGCGAGCGGGTCAATGTGGTTGGCATGTCGATGCCGTTGCCGCTGTTCGATCGCAACCAGGGCAACGTACTGGCCGCATCCCGGCGCGCCGATCAGGCCCGCGATCTGCGCAACGCCGTCGAGCTGGACCTGCGCACCCGCACCCGTTCGGCCCTGGAGCAGTGGAGCACCGCCAGCAGTGAGGTGGCGTCGTTCAGCCGCATCATCCTGCCTGCCGCGCAGCAAGCCTTGGACACGGCCACCCGCGGTTTTGAAATGGGCAAGTTCGGCTTCATCGACGTGCTCGATGCCCAACGCACCCTGATCGACGCCCGTGGCCGTTACCTCCAAGCCCTGGCCGCCGGCAGTGAGGCCCGCGCCGCCATCGAGCGCATCTACGGCGCCAACCCCCTCTGATCCGATTCCGGCTTGCGCCGCGCGCGCAGTGCAGGCCATGACCTTGCAGGAGCTTTCATGAACAACAAACGCAGCCTGGCCATTGCGGTGGCGCTGGTCGCCCTGGGCGGCATCGGCAGTCTGACCCTGAACGACGAACGCGGTGCAGTGCTGGCCAGTGCTCAGGCGGCGCCAGCGGGCCACGAAGCGCACGACCATGACCATCCCGAGCCGGCCAACGCCGACGCCCCCAAACCTGACGGGCAGGCTCATGCCCGGCAAGAGGGACACAAGGACGATGACGGGCACAAGGATGAACAGGCGCATGGGGCCGATGAACATGGCAATGCAGAGCAAGGCGCTGATGAGCACGGCCACGAAGAAGAGCAAGGGCAGGTCGAGTTATCCGCCGAGCAGATTCGCGCCGCCGGCATCGAGCTGGCGGTCGCCACAACCCGGCCGCTGAACCTGTCGGCCAGCTTTCCCGGCGAGATCCGGTTTGATGAGGACCGCACCGCGCACATCGTGCCGCGGGTCAGCGGGGTGGTAGAGCGAGTGATGGTCGAATTGGGCCAGCAAGTCAAAAAAGGCCAGGTGCTGGCAGTGATCTCCAGCCCGCAGATCGCAGACCAACGCAGTGAGCTGAGCGCCGCCCAGCGCCGCTTGGAAACCGCCGGCAGCACATTACAGCGGGAAAAGACCCTCTGGCAGGACAAGATCTCTGCCGAACAGGACTACCAACTGGCCCGTCAGGCCTATCAGGAGGCGCAGATCAATGTCGCCAATGCCCGGCAGAAACTCTCGGTCATCGGCGCCGGGCTGAGCCCTGATGGCGGCAACCGCTATGAACTGGTTGCCCCGTTCGACGCGATGATCGTCGAGAAGCACCTGAGCATCGGTGAGGTGGTCAACGAGGCCAGCAATGCCTTCACGTTGTCGGACCTGTCGCGGGTCTGGGCCACGTTTGGTGTCACGGCCAAGGACCTGGACAAGGTCATGATCGGTCGTGAGGTGGTGGTCACCGCGCCAGACCTCAATGCCCAGGTGCAGGGCAAGGTCGGTTATGTCGGCAACCTGCTCGGTGAACTGAGCCGCACCGCCCAGGTGCGGGTGACCCTGGCCAACCCGCAAGGCGCCTGGCGCCCCGGACTGCTGGTCAACATCGAGGTGGCGACGGCTGACGGTCAGGCGGCGTTGAGCGTGCCGGAGGCCGCCTTGCAGACCGTTGAAAACAATACCGTGGTGTTCCTGCGCAATGCCGAGGGCTTCAAGGCCCAGCCGGTAATGACCGGGCGCCGTGCCAACGGCCATGTGGAGGTCCTCGGTGGCTTGCAGGCCGGTGCGCAGATCGCCGCTGCCGGCAGTTTCGTCTTGAAGTCGGAGCTGGGCAAAGGCTCGGCTGAGCACTCTCACTAACAGGCCATGAGTAAATCCGCATGTTTGAACGCCTGATTCAATTCGCTATCGAGCAGCGTATCGTGGTGATGCTCGCTGTCTTGCTCATGGCCGGTCTGGGGATCGTCAGCTATCAGAAGCTGCCCATCGACGCGGTCCCGGACATTACCAACGTCCAGGTGCAGATCAACACCGCTGCACCGGGCTTTTCGCCACTGGAAACCGAGCAGCGCATCACCTTTGCCATCGAAACCGCAATGGCCGGTCTGCCCGGCCTGCAGCAGACCCGTTCGCTGTCGCGCTCGGGGCTGTCGCAAGTCACGGTGATTTTCAAAGAGGGCACTGACCTGTTCGCCGCCCGCCAGTGGGTCAGCGAGCGCTTGCAGAATGCCCGTCAGCAATTGCCGGCCGGGACCGATGCGATCATGGGCCCGGTGTCCACCGGGCTTGGGGAGATCTTCCTGTGGACGGTGGAAAGCAAACCCGGTGCGCTCAAGGAAGACGGCACCGCCTATACCCCCACCGACCTGCGGGTGATCCAGGACTGGATCATCAAGCCGCAACTGCGCAATGTGCCAGGGGTGGCAGAGATCAATACCATCGGCGGCTTCGCCCGGCAGTTCCAGATCGCTCCGGACCCGCGCAAGCTGGCGGCCTACAAATTGACCCTGGCTGACCTGCTGACTGCGCTTGAGCGCAACAACGCTAACGTTGGCGCCGGTTATGTGGAGCGTGGCGGCGAGCAATTGCTGATTCGTGCGCCCGGCCAGTTGGGCAGCCTGCAAGACATCGCCAACGTCGTGGTGACCAGCGCCCAGGGCACGCCGGTGCGGGTCAGTGATGTGGCTGAGGTAATGATCGGCAAAGAGCTGCGCTCTGGTGCCGCCACCGAGAATGGCCGCGAAGTGGTGCTGGGCACCGTGTTCATGCTGATCGGCGAGAATAGCCGCACGGTCTCGCAGGCCGTGGCGGCAAAGCTGGCAGAGATCAACCGTAACCTGCCTGAGGGCGTGGTGGCGGTGACTGTCTACGACCGCACCAACCTGGTCGAAAAGGCCATTGCCACGGTGAAGAAGAACCTGATCGAAGGGGCGATCCTGGTCATCGTCATTCTGTTTCTGTTTCTCGGTAATATCCGCGCCGCGTTGATCACCGCCATGGTGATTCCGTTGTCGATGCTGTTCACTTTCACCGGGATGTTCAGCAACCGGGTCAGCGCCAACCTGATGAGCCTGGGCGCGCTGGACTTCGGCATCATCGTCGACGGCGCCGTAGTGATCGTCGAGAACTCGATCCGCCGTCTGGCCCATGCGCAACACAAACATGGTCGCCTGCTGACCCGCAGCGAGCGCTTCCATGAAGTGTTTGCCGCCGCGAAAGAGGCGCGCCGCCCGCTGATTTTTGGTCAGTTGATCATCATGGTGGTGTACCTGCCGATCTTTGCCCTCACCGGGGTCGAGGGCAAGATGTTCCACCCGATGGCCTTTACCGTGGTGATCGCCCTGCTTGGCGCGATGATCCTGTCGGTGACCTTCGTGCCAGCGGCCATTGCCATGCTCGTCACCGGCAAGGTCAAGGAAGAAGAGGGGTTGGTGATGCGCAAGGCGCGTCAGGGCTATGCCCCGGTATTGCGCTGGGTGCTTGGTCATCGCGCGGCTGCCTTTGCCGTGGCGGTGCTGTTGGTGGTGTTGTCCGGCTTTACCGCCAGCCGCATGGGCAGCGAGTTCATTCCCAGCCTGAGTGAAGGCGACTTTGCCTTGCAGGCGTTGCGGGTGCCAGGCACCAGCCTCAGCCAGTCGGTCGACATGCAGCAGCGTCTGGAAAAGGCCGTGATGGAAAAAATGCCGGAAGTCGAGCGGGTCTTCGCCCGGACCGGCACCGCCGAAATCGCCGCCGACCCGATGCCGCCGAACATTTCTGACAGCTACGTGATGCTCAAAGACCGCAGTGAATGGCCGGACCCGGACAAGTCTCGTGAAACCCTGATTGCCGAACTGCAAGCGGCAGCGGCCGGCGTGCCGGGCAGCAACTATGAACTGTCGCAGCCGATCCAGTTGCGCTTCAACGAGCTGATTTCCGGGGTACGCAGCGATGTGGCGGTCAAGGTGTTTGGCGACGACATGCAGGTGCTGAACCAGACCGCTGCACAAATCGCCGCCAGCCTGCAGAACGTGCCAGGCGCCTCCGAGGTGAAAGTCGAACAGACCACCGGCCTGCCGATCCTGACCATTAACATCGACCGCAACAAGACCGCGCGCTACGGCCTCAATATCGGTGATGTGCAGGACGCGATCGCGATTGCCGTCGGTGGTAGTGAGGCCGGCACCTTGTACGAAGGCGACCGCCGCTTCGACATGGTGGTGCGTCTGCCGGAAAACCTGCGCACAGACCTCGACGCCTTGGCCAGTCTGCTGATACCGGTGCCAGGCATCGCTGGAGCGGGTGCTGCCGGGCAGCAGATCGGCTTCATCACCCTGGCCCAGGTCGCCAGCCTGGATCTGGAACTGGGGCCGAACCAGATCAGCCGGGAAAACGGCAAGCGGGTGGTGGTGGTCAGCGCCAACGTGCGTGGGCGTGACCTGGGCTCATTTGTTGCTGAGGCGGGGCAGACCTTGCAAGAGCAGGTACGGATTCCGGCCGGTTACTGGACCACCTGGGGTGGGCAATTCGAGCAACTGCAATCGGCGGCGCAGCGTTTGCAGATCGTGGTGCCGATCGCCTTGCTGCTGGTGCTGACCCTGTTGTTCATGATGTTCAACAACCTCAAGGACGGCCTGCTGGTGTTCACCGGCATTCCCTTCGCGTTGACCGGCGGCGTGCTGGCGCTGTGGCTGCGCGACATCCCGCTGTCGATCTCTGCCGGGGTGGGCTTTATCGCCTTGTCGGGCGTGGCGGTACTCAACGGTCTGGTGATGATCTCGTTCATCCGCAACCTGCGCGAAGAAGGCCGTTCACTGGCCGATGCGATCAACGAAGGCGCCTTGACCCGCTTGCGTCCGGTATTGATGACCGCCCTGGTAGCGTCGTTGGGCTTCATCCCCATGGCACTTGCCACCGGCACTGGCGCGGAAGTGCAACGGCCGCTGGCGACTGTGGTGATCGGCGGCATCCTGTCATCCACCGCACTGACCCTGCTGGTGCTGCCAGCGCTGTACCAGTGGGCGCACCGGCGCGAGCAGGACTGATCCGGCAACCCTGAATCACACAACCCGCCCTAGGGGCTGTTGACGTTTCAGCGCAGGCCGCGTTGCAGCGCCAAATCGTGTCAGGCGAGGCGAAGGACGCAGGAAATGGTCGCTCCCTTTTCAAGTTCTTCAACGAGCGGAGCGCCGCCCGAGCTGGCGCGATTTGGGGCGCAACCCGCAGGGCCGTGGCTGTTTTGTCACACACACTTCAGCAGAGTGAAGCCTATGCAGGCCGACAAAACAGACCTCGGCGCGGTTGTGATGAAACGTCAACAGCCCCTAGTGAGATGGCGGGTTTTTTGTTTATCTGTCAGGCAGTTGCAGATGACGAAATGGTAATGCGCAGGTAATGCCCGGTTAATCCGCGCCTCGTTAACCTGAGGCCATCTTTTGACGGAGAACCACCATGCGTATGTTCAAGATGCTTGTCGCCGGCCTCGTTCTGACCCTGCCACTGGCCGCCCAGGCCTACAGCCCCAACCACAACTTTTCGGAAAAAACCGCCTAGGCCTGGCGCGAGACCGTACAGCAATACGCCGACAAAGCCGGCCAGCCTGCACCGCAGATCGAAGAGTATCGCTACGGCATGCCACTGGATGTTGCCCAGGTCAAATTCCAGAGCCCGCTGGGCAAAACCTGCGATGTCGTCTCGCGCCTGATGGTCTACGAAGACACCCAAGGCACACTCAAAGCCGTGCGCTACCAGGCGATGAGTGATTGCCGGTCTAATCAGTAAGGCGTCAGCCTGACCCACACTGTTGGCTGGCTGCTGTTGCTCTGTTCTTGCTCTTCGTACCGATATGGCACAGACGACGCAAATCGCGACTTGGGCGCTGGCCGAAGGTAGGCGGCGATTCGGGGGAGAAACTGGCAGGGAAGCCAGTTTCAGGTGCGCTGGGCAGGGATGCCCATCGCGCCGGCCCCCGAATCGATGCCGGACGGAGGGAAGTTCGCCCGCAGGGCGGACCCAAGCCAGGAGCAATGCCTTTGGTTACTTTGGGCGAAACCAAAGTAACTCGCCCGTCGGGGCGAAACCCGCAGCCCAGACAACCGCGGCAAAGACCCTTGCATAAAGCGAAAGGCCTTCGCGGTTAAAACCGCTCCTACGGCTTCACAAACTTCAAAGTGAACCGATCCGACTCCCCAATCGCCGCATATTTCGCCTTGTCCTGCTCGCCGAGCTTATAGGTCGGCGGCAGGCTCCAGACCCCGGCCGGGTAGTCCTTGGTGTCCTTGGGATTGGCATTGACCTCACTCTTGTCAGCCAGCTTGAACCCCGCATCCAGCGCCAGCTTCACCACGTAATCCGTCGGCAGATAACCGGTCTGCTTATTGCTCGCCAGATCCGTCCCATCCTTGGCTCGATGATCCTCCACACCCAAAACACCACCGGGCTTGAGCACCTTGAAAAACGCCGCAAACGTTGCCTCGGCGGTGTTCGCGTCGGTCCAGTTATGCACATTGCGGAACGTCAGCACCCGGTCTGCCGAAGCCGCCGGGCCGAATACCGGCGCCTTGGGATCGAACGCCACCACCTGGGCATTGGCAAAACGCTTTGGGTCATCCTTGAACCGGGCTTTGATCCGCTCTGCCGCCTTCTGGTAATACTCGCCGGAGGCCGGATCCTGCACCGCAGCGATGTAATGCCCGTGATCCTTGACCAGCGGCGAGATGATCTCGCTGTACCAGCCGCCACCTGGGCTGATCTCGATCACCGTCTGGTTGGCCTGCAAGCCGAAGAATTGCAGAGTCTCCTTGGGGTGACGATAGACATCCCTGGCACTGTTGTCTCTCGAGCGCCAGTCGCCCGCCAGCACCTCGGTGTATTGCTGGTCGCTGATCGTGACGGGATGGTTGGCCGCGTGGGTAACAGACGGTGCGAGCAGGGTCGTGAGGGTCAGAGCCAGGAGCGTCGGTTTCATATTCATCCTGAAAAAAGTGACTGTGAAGGAAACCTAACACGCGACTGTGTAACATCCTTGCAACATTTTCTGCTCTGCACCTAACCGACAGTTCTAATGCGCTGCACGCCAGCAATGATCGGCGTACCGCTATGCGGATCGCGCAGCAACTCGCATTTGACCCCGTACAATTGCTCGACCAGATCGCCGGTGACCACCTCGGCCGGCGCCCCTTCGGCCACGATGCGGCCGTCCTGCATCGCCACCAGATAATCGGCATAACGACAGGCGCTGGACAGGTCGTGAACCACCATGACGATGGTCTTGCCTGCTTTGGCCAGAGCGCCAATCAGCTCGAATACCTCGATCTGATGGCCGAGGTCCAGGGCCGAGGTGGGTTCGTCGAGCAGCAACAGCGGCGTGGCCTGGGCGATAGCCATGGCGATCCAGGCGCGCTGGCGCTGGCCGCCGGACATCGACTCCAGTGGTCGGTGCTCCAGCGCGCTCAGGTCGGCGGCGGCAATCGCCGCATCGACGATCAGCCGGTCCTGCTCCGACCACTGACTGAGCATACCTTGATGCGGCTGACGGCCGAAGCGCACCAGTTCATGGACGGTCAGGCCATCCGGGGCGCTGGCGTCCTGGGGCAACAGTGCCAGACGCCGGGCCACAGTGCGGGTCGGCAGCTCGCTGATGGCTTTGCCATCGAGCAGCACCGCACCGGCACTGGGCTTGTGCAGACGGCTGAGCCCGGCCAGCAAGGTCGACTTGCCGCAACCGTTGGGGCCGACAATCGCGGTGACCTGCTGCTGCGGCACGCGCAACGACAGCCCTTCAATGATCCGCGTGCGGGCGTAGTCCAGGCTCAGCTCCCGGGCTTGCAGGTCGGCAACCGGGGCATCGCTGTGCAGTAGCGCAGGGTTGAGGCTCATGGGGTACTCCGTGCGGGTTGGCGGGTCAGGATCCACAGCAGATAAGGGCCGCCAACGATGGCGGTGACGATGCCCACGGGAATTTCCAGCGGTGCCAGCAGGGTGCGTCCGCTCCAGTCGGCACAGACCATCAACAGCGCGCCGGCCAGTGCGGCATTGACTAGCGGCACGCCGCGATGGCCCGACAGGTAACGGGCCAGTTCCGGTGCGGCCAGGGCTATCAGGCCAACCGGGCCGACCACCGCGACTGCCAGCCCGGTGAGCAACACGGTCAGGGCGAGGATCATGATCCGCACCCGGCGCAGCGCGATGCCGAGCCCTTGTGCCACCTGGTCGTTGAAACGCAGGGTCGCCAGCGCACGGGTCAGGGCCAGGCAGCAGGGCAGCGCCAGCAACAGGCCGATGCCCAGGCTCTGGACCGCCAGCCAAGGCCGGGCGCTGAGGGTGCCGACGGTCCAGGGGTAGGCGAGGTTGGCGCTGTCGATGTCGGTGCGCGCCAGCATCAGGTTGGTCAGCGCGCCGAACACCGCGCCAACGCCAATGCCGACCACGATAAAGCGATAGCCACGCGAGCCGCTGCCGCCTAGCCCGAATGCCAGGGCGGCGGCGGTCAGTGCACCGAACAGCGCCAACCCCGAAGGGGCCAGGCTGGTAGGGATAGCGACAATCGATGCCACGGCGAAGGCGGTTGCGCCGTCGTCGATGCCGATCACGCCGGGGGTGGCCAAGCGGTTACGCGCCAGGGTTTGCAGCAGGCAGCCGGCCGCGCCCAGTGCTGCGCCACTCAGCAACCCGGCGAGCAGGCGCTCCAGGCGCAGCTCGCGGATCAGGAACACATTCAGGGCGTCGCCCTGGCCGAACAGTGCCAACCCGGCGCCCCACGGGCTGAGCCCGGCAGCGCCGCTGGCCAGGCTGACCGCGCAAACCACCAGCAACGCCAGCGTCAGGCCGCAGGTGGCGGCGGTGGCGCGCTTGGGCAACAGCAGCGAGTAACGACCCGTGCGGATCAGCCAGTAGCCGGCAAGCGGTGGCAGGTTCATAGGCGGGGAATCCTCTGACCACGCACCACGGCAATCAGGATCGGTGCGCCGATAAAGGCGGTAATGACCCCGATCGGCAGTTCGTAAGGGCGTACGCTCAGGCGCGACAGGATGTCGGCCAGAATCAGCACACAAGGGCCGAGCAATAGCGAAGGCAACAGGCTGCGACGGATGTCCGGGCCGACCAGACGCCGCGCCACGAAGGGTACAATCAGGCCAATGAAGCCGATCGGCCCGGCCGCCGAGGTGGCAGTGCCGACCAACAGCGCCACGGCGATCAACGCCCAGAAGCGTACCCACTGCGGATGATGGCCGAGCCCGCTGGCCATGCGTTCCCCCAGTGCCAGGCTGGCCAGCGGGCGGATCAGCGGCAGCAGCAACAACAGCCCGGCGATCACCCCCGGCACGCTCCACAGCAGCGTATCGGCCGAGCGACCGGCCAGGGCGCCGATGATCCAGAAACGGATTTCATCGGCGCTGCGTTGGTCGTGCAGCAGAATCAACGCGGTCAAGGCACTCAGCAGGCTGCTGAACGCCGCCCCGGCCAGCACCAGCCGCACCGGGTCATTGCCCAGCGTGGCGACCCGGCTGACCAGCAGCACCAGCAGGCAGCCGACCAGTGCTCCTGTGACCGCCACGCCCAGATTGACCGTCGCCGAGCTGGCGCCCCAGGCCACCGCCAGCACCACCGCCAGCGACGCCCCGGCACTGACGCCGAGCAGACCCGGCTCGGCCAGCGGGTTGCGGGTGGTGGCTTGCAAGACGATCCCGGCCGCGCCCAGCGCTGCGCCGACCAACAGGCCGAGCAGGGTGCGTGGCCAGCGCAGTTCGAAGACCACGAAGCGTTGTTCTGCGCTGCCTTGGCCAAGCAAGGTTCGCAAGGCCGATGCCGGGTTGGTGTCGCCCGCGCCGAACAACAGGCTGGCGAGGGTGACCAGCGCCAGCAAGCTGGCGCAGGCCAGGAGGGTGGTGCGGTAGGGCGGGTTGATTGCAGTCATCGTTACGTCTGAAGAGGGAGTCTTTATCCCGTAGGCGCGGTCGGGCGGCGATCCGCTTTAGCCGCGAAAGGCTTCGCAGCTAAAGCTGCTCCTACGCGAAGCTTCTTATGCCTTGTAGATCAAGGCTTGAGGAACACCTTCTCCAGATCATCCAGCACTTTATTGGCGGCCAGCGGGCCGGACCCGCTGGACCAGACCTGGCCGTCGACATCGATCACCTGCTTGTTGCGCACCGCGCCCAGACGCTCGAAAGCCGGTTGCTGACGTGCTGTTGCCAGGGTCTTGGCGCCATCGCTGTTGAGGCTGGCGACGAACAGCCAGTCGGCGTCGATCTTGCTCAGGTTCTCCAGGCTCAGGATGTCGCTGTGCGGCTTGCTCAGGCTGCTGGCCAGCTCAGTGCTCTTGAAGCCGGCGGCGCTCAGCAACTGACCGGCAAAGATCTTGCTCGACATGGTCATCGGCCCCTGCGGGTTCCAGCGCACCACCGAGACGCTTTGCCCGGCCGGGACGTTGGCTTTGAGTACCTCGATGCGCGTGTCGATGGCCTGCAGCACGGCCTTGCCTTGCGCTTCACGGTCCAGTGCCTTGGCGTAGAACCGCGTACCGTCCTGCCAGCCGGCGCTGCTGTTGCCCTTGGCCACCACGGTGGGCGCGATGCGGCTGTAGGCGGCGTACAGCTCTTTGTTGATGGTGCTGGAGGTCAGGATCAGGTCCGGCTTGAGCTTGAAAATCGCTTCAATATTCGGCGCCCGGCTGGTGCCGACGATAGCTGGATTGCCGGCCTTGTCTTTCAGGTAGCTGGAGACCTGGTCACTGCCACGGGTGGAGACCGTGCCGACCGGCTGGATACCCAGCGCCAGGGCGGTATCGAAGCTGTCCTCATCGAGGGTGATGACCCGCTGCGCGGTGCCTTGCAGTTTGATCGGCCCATAAGCGGTGTCGACAATGCGCTCGGCGGCGTGCAACGGGCCAGCCAGAAAGGCAAGCATCAGCAGGCTGAGGGTTTTGAGCATGGCGGGCGTCCTTTCAAGGCAAAGAGAAACGTCGGCGCCATAGCTGCAACAGGATAGGGAGAAACAGCAAATCCAGAGCGCTTGACGCATCAGTCAGGCGCTGGATGCTAGTTTTTCTCATTTGAGAGTAAAGCGTTTTTACATTTTATACATTGGCCGCTACGGGCCGGGTCAGCTGCGGTCGCGCTTCATCTGCAACACCAGAGTGAAGCGGTCATCGGGGTGGATCGTCTCCGAAGCGACAATCAACTCGCCGCTATCATCGCGATACTGGCGCAGAATCTTCAGCCCCGGCGAGCCCGGTTCGGCGTTGAGTTTTTTCGCCAGCGCGGCGTCAAGCAGTACCGCGCGTACCTGCTGGTCGATGACGTCGATATAGCGGCCAAAACCGGCCTCGATCAGGGTGGCGATCAGCACGCCGGGCTGCTCGCGGGCCTGCTCGATGACGTCGGCGTAATCGTCCTGGGCGTAGACATCGGTCCAGCACAACGGCGCATTGGGGTGCTCGCGGTCGATCCGCACACTGGACACACAAAAGTAATGCTCGCCCGGTTGCAGGCCAAGCCGCTTGGCCTGGGCAATGTCGGCGACAAAGTGGCGGACATCCTGAATATCGCGCTGCTGGGTCTCGGCCAGATGGGCAAGGTCCGACACCGTGGCCAGTGAGTGCGAATAGCCGCCGCGTGGCGAGCTGGCTTCGACCCGGGTGCCGACCCGTTTGCGCCGTGACACCAGACCCTGGGTCTGCAACTGGTTGATCGCGGCCCGCACTGTATGACGGCTGACTTCATAGAGCTCACACAGCTCGAATTCGGTCGGCAACAGGCTGCCCACCGGGTATTTCCCTGACCCGATGCCCTCCATCAAGTCCCTTGCCAGCACCGCATAGCGCGTTTCGTTCATGCCTTTTGTCAGCCTCGTCAGATCAACCGGTTGACAGTGTATCAGTGTGCTGGCAACAATTATGTACGGACATAATAAATATGTACGGCCAATAACAACATTTCAGGATACTGCCCCATGTCCACCACCGTTTTTGACTCCACTCTGTTTCGCGACATGTTCGGTACTGCCGAGATGCGCGGGGTGTTCTCCGACAAGGCGTTGATCGAGCGTTACATCGAGGTCGAAGTGGCCCTGGCGCGTGCCGAGGCGCGTTGCGGCGTAGTGCCGGTCGAAGCCGCCGAGCAGATCGCCGCGCTGTCGCGCTACGAGTCCCTTGACCTGGCACTGATGCAGCACGAGACCGAGATCGTCGGCTATCCGATCCTGCCGCTGGTCGAGCAACTGTCGAAACTCTGCGGTGAGGCAGGCCGCTACGTGCACTGGGGCGCGACCACCCAGGACATCATGGATACTGCCGTGGTGTTGCAGGTACGCGCCGCGCTGGCCATCGTCGAACGCGACATCCAGGCGGTGCGAGGCCTGCTGGCCGGTTTGGCGCAGCGCTATCGCGACACGCCGATGGCCGGCCGTACCCACCTGCAGCACGCCTTGCCGATCACCTTCGGCTACAAGTGCGCAGTCTGGCTGAGCATGTTCGACCGTCACGCCGAGCGCCTGCTGGAACTGCGTCCGCGGGTTGAAGTCGGGCAGTTCGCCGGCGCCGCCGGCACCCTGGCTTCGCTGGGTGACAAGGGCCTGGAAGTGCAAGAGGCGCTGATGGCCGAACTGGGGCTGGGTGTGCCGCAGGCGACCTGGCACGTGGCCCGCGACGGCCTGGCCGAGACGCTGAACTTCCTCGGTCTGGTTACCGGCTCGCTGGGCAAGATCGCCCTGGACATCATGATGATGATGACCAGCGAGCTGGGCGAAGCCTATGAGCCGTTCGTCAAGGGCCGTGGCGCCAGCAGCACCATGCCGCAGAAGCGCAACCCGATCAGTTGCGAATTGATGTACGCCGCCGCCAAAGGTGTGCGCCAGCAGGCCGGGCTGATGCTCGATGCGATGATCCAGGACTTCGAGCGCTCCACAGGTCCCTGGCAGGCCGAGTGGATTGCCATTCCGGAAGCCTTCGCGCTGAGCGCCGCCTCGCTGGGCCAGGCCAGATTCATGCTGGCAGGGCTAGATGTGCGCACCGAGCGGATGCGCGAGAACCTCGACATGACCCAGGGCCTGATCGTCGCTGAAGCCGTGATGATGGGCCTGGCCCCGGCACTGGGTCGTCAGGTTGCCCACGATGTGGTGTACGCCGCCTGCCGCCTGGCCAACGATCAGCGCATCAGCCTGCTCGATGCCTTGCTGGCCCAGGGCGAGGCCACTGCCGAACTGGACGTCGAAGAACTCAAGCGCCTGACCGACCCGGCCAACTACCTGGGCCTGGCGCCACAAATGGTCGACCTGGCCCTGGCGCGGCCCGGCGCCGTGCCACGTTAAGTCCTTGCGGGCCCTGCTGCCTGCGGGGCCCGACTTATTGCCGATCTATAACAACAACGAGAACGCAATCATGTCTGCAACTGCGAAAAAACCGCTGTACAAGGACCTTACCTTTCAGGTCGTCGCGGCTATGTTCCTGGGTATCGCCTTTGGCTTCATCGCACCGGAGCTGGCAGCCAAGTTCAAGATCCTTGGCGACATTTTCCTCAAGCTGATCAAGACCGCCGTTGCGCCACTGGTGTTTTTCACCGTGGTGCATGGCATTGCTTCGGCCGGCGATATCAAGCGCGTGGGCAAGGTCGGCTGGCGTGCGCTGCTCTACTTTGAAATCGTCTCGACCGTCGCTCTGGCCATTGGTCTGATCTGGGGCAACCTGCTGCAGATCGGGTCGGGCATGCACGATGCGCATCCGAGTAGCGCCGCCGCGGCTGCCTCCGCGGCAGCGGTTGCCAAGGGCCATGCGCCGACCTCGACCATGGACTTTATTTACGGCATCTTCCCGGACAATTTCGTCGGCGCATTCGCCGGCGGGCAATTGCTGCAGGTGCTGGTGATCTCGATCTTCTTCGGCTTTGCCCTGTTGGCCCTGAAGCAAGAGCGCCGGGAAGTCATTGAGGATGGCCTGAACCGGGTTTCCGAAGCGTTCTTTGAATTCATCAACCTGATCATGAAGTTCGCCCCGCTGGGCGCCTTCGGTTCGGTGGCCTACGCGGTGGGCAGCAACGGCACCGCCGTGCTGATGTCACTGGCCAACCTAGTGCTGATGTTCTACGTCTGTGTGGCGTTTTTCATCATCGTGGTGCTGGGCACGGTGTGCCGGTTGTCAGGCTTTAGCCTGTGGCGTTTTCTCAAGTACATCAAGGATGAGGTGTTCATTGTGCTGGGCACGGCGTCTTCGGAAAGCGCGCTGCCACGCCTGTTGCAGAAGCTGGAAAAATTCGGTTGCTCCAAGCAGAGCGTCGGCCTGGTGCTGCCCACCGGCTATGCCTTCAACCTCGACGGCACCTCGATCTACATGTCGCTGTGCGTGCTGTTCATCGCCAACGCTTACGGCGTGCCGCTGAGCTGGGAGCAGCAACTGGGGATTCTCGCCATCATGCTGGTGACCTCCAAGGGCGCGGCGGCGGTATCGGGCGGCAGCTTCGTGGTGTTCGCCGCCACCGTCACCGCCATCGGCGTGCTGCCGGCCGAGGGTCTGGCGCTGCTGTTTGGTGTGTACCGCTTCATGTCCATGGCGATTGCAACCTGCAACACCATCGGCAACAGCGTTGCCACCGTGGTGGTTGCCAAGTGGTCCGGCGAGTTTGCCGAGGACACTGCCAGGGCTGAATACACCCGCGTGCTGGGGCGTAGTCCGCAAGCCGCTTTGTAGTCAGCTTAAAAGCTTGGTCAGCAACCGGAGCGCCGGCCGGCCACTCCCAGCGGATTTGCGTAGTGCTCACATAGCTGAGCACTACGCAGACACGCTGGGAGTTGGCTTGGCCGACGAATGCGGCAGCTCAAGCGAACGCCACAACTCCAGCAGTGCCGGGTTGTGGTTGCCAATACGCCGAAACGCATGAATCTCCAGTTCGGTGCTCCAGCGTTGGTCGCCGGCGCGCACCAGCGTACCGTTGGCCAACTCGTCCGCCACCGCCGATTCCGGCAACCAGGCCACCCCATAGCCGCCGTGCACCATCTTTGCCAGGTGCATGGCCATGTCGGCTTCATGGCAACGCTCAAGCGCCGCCGGGGTTGCGGCGTTGCGCAGGATCAGATCGGTGACCCTGCCCAATAACGACGTCGCGGTATAGGCCAGATAGGGCAGCGGCGCCTCTACCGAGCCTGGCAGGGCATGCAGCGGCTGACCGCTTCGGTCCGGGCTGCAGATCGGCACCAGCGCGTCATGGCCCAGGCGCAGGCCGACGAATTTGTCCGGGTCGAGAAAGATCGGTGCCTGCGGGTGGCTGTAACCGAGCATCAGGTCGCAATGCCCTTCGGCCAGGGCAATCACCGCATCGTGGACGTTGGCCGACAACACCCGTGCGTTCAGCGCCGGTTGTTGCTGGCGATGATTGACCAGCCATTTGGGCACAAAGGTCATCGCCAGGGTATGCCCGGCCACTACCTGCAGCGAGCGCCCCGGCATACGGTCGCCACGGCGCAGGTCCGAGCGCAGTTCCATGAACAGCGCCAGGGCTTCTTTGCCCTGCTCGCAGAACGTCCGCCCGGCGCGGGTCAGCTGCACCGGGTAGGTGCTGCGGTCGACCAGTTCCACACCGACCCATTCTTCCAGCGAACGAATACGCCGCGACAACGCCGATTGAGTGATGCAGCGCTGGTCGGCGGCGCGGGAGAAGTTCTTGGTCTCGGCCACGGCCAGCAGGTCGTCGATCCATTTGGTGTGCATGGTGGGCTCGTTGTGTACAGGAGCGTTTTTGGGAGGCAGCGTTATGCCGGCAGGCTTGACGATTATGACCTCCGATTTGCGGCCATTGGCCAACTATTCCGATTTTGCATCAGGTTATGGTGCGATCTCATCACCTCGCCTTGCCGGCGCCCTTAGCCTGTGTCCAATCCGGCGATCCTTACGGGCCGCCGCCATCGACCGAGGGGCCTATGAACAACAAGAATCTGCCGAAATACATCGCCGCCGCCATTGTGCTGGGCATCATCGTGGGCTGGATCTGCAACCGCTATGCGGTGGACGAGCAGAGCGCCAAACGCATCGCCGGCTACTTCAGCCTGGTGACTGACATTTTCCTGCGCATGATCAAGATGATCATTGCACCGCTGGTTTTCGCCACGCTGGTGGGCGGCATCAGCAGCCTGGGCAGTTCCGGCTCGGTCGGCCGCATCGGTCTGCGCTCAATGCTCTGGTTTGTCAGCGCCTCGGTGTTCTCGCTGGCACTGGGCATGCTGCTGGTCAACGTCTTCCAGCCTGGCGCGGGCCTGAACATGACCGTCGCGCAGGTCAGCCAGGCGGGTGCAGTGGTCAATGCCGGTGACTTCAGCCTCAAGACCTTTATCAGCCATGTGTTCCCGCGCAGCATTGCCGAAGCCATGGCCAACAACGAAATCCTGCAGATCGTGGTGTTCTCGATCTTCTTCGGTCTGGGCCTGGCCTACCTGAAAAACCAGGGCCACTCGTTCATCGGTCAGGCGGTGGATGAACTGGCCAAGGTGATGTTCCGCATCACCGATTATGTGATGCTGTTTGCACCGGTCGGCGTGTTTGCAGCACTGGCAGCGGCAGTCACCACTCAGGGGATTGGTCTGTTGCTGGACTACAGCAAGCTGATCGGCCAGTTCTACCTGGGTATCCTGATTCTGTGGGCGACGCTGTTCGCGGTGGGGTATGTGTTTCTGGGCAAGCCGGTGCTGACCCTCGGCAAGCTGATTCGCGAGCCGGTGCTGCTGGCGTTCTCGACGGCGAGCAGCGAGTCGGCCTACCCGAAGACCATTGATGCCCTAGAGAAATTCGGCGCGTCCAAGAAGGTGTCGAGCTTCGTGCTGCCGCTGGGTTATTCGTTCAACCTTGATGGTTCGATGATGTATCAGGCCTTTGCCATCATGTTCATCGCCCAGGCCTACAACATCGACCTCAGCTTTACCCAGCAGTTGTTGATCCTGCTGACCCTGATGATCACCAGCAAGGGGATGGCCGGTGTGGCGCGGGCTTCGGTGGTTGTGGTGGCGGCGACCTTGCCGATGTTCAACCTGCCTGAAGCCGGCCTGCTGTTGATTCTGGCCATCGACCAGTTTCTCGACATGGGCCGTACCGCCACCAACGTAGTGGGCAATAGCATCGCCACGGCGGTGATCGCCAAACTCGAAGAGCGCCGCGACCTGCAAGCGCCACCGCAAGCGGACTCCCAACCCGGCGCGGCCCGCGCCTGATCGAGGCTAATCATGACTTCTCTGAACCCGGCGGCCGGCAAGGGCCGCACCCTGGGCATCATCGGCGGGCTGGGTGCTCTGGCCGGTGGTGACCTGTTCTTCAAACTGCTCAAGAGCCAGCCGCTGCTGGCCGATCAGGGTCGTTATCACCTGTTGTTCGAGCAGCGCCCGTTCAAGGACCTCAAGCGCACGCTGGATGCCGGGGCCAGCATGACCTCACGCAAGCTGTATGTGTTCCAGGCCTGCCAGCGCTTCGCCGAACAGGGGGCTGACGCGGTGTTGGTGCCCTGTTTCGCCAGCCATACCTTTCTCGATGAGCTGACCGCCGAACTGGAGGTGCCGGTGATCAATATGTTCGATGCGCTGCGCCAGTATCTGGCGCGCCAGTTCAGCCCAGGCAGCCACCTGGGGATATTGGCTTCCGATTATGTGCGGGCTGCGGGGCTATTTGAGCGGTTCCTGGGCGAGCAATACGTGCTTGTCTATCCGTCGGTGCAGAGCCAGGCGGCGCTGATGGAGGCGGTGTATGGCCGTAACGGCATCAAGGCCGGACAGCTGGACGGTAGCGCCCAGGAATTGCTGTATCAGGCAGGTCTGGAGCTGGTCGGGCAGGGCGCACAACTGTTGTTGCCGGGCATGACCGAGCTGTCGTTGCTCAGCGAAGCACTACAACAGCGCGGCCTGCAACTGCTGGACATCAACCGGCTGTATGCCGACTTTGCCGCTTGCAGTGAACCCGTCTCAGTCCGGGCGCCATTCAAGCTGGGGGTTGTCGGCGGCGTCGGGCCGGCGGCCACGGTGGACTTCATCGGCAAGGTGGTGCGCCATACCCCGGCCGGCAAGGATCAGGAGCACATCAAGCTGGTCGTGGAGCAGAACCCGCAGATTCCGGACCGCACCGCCAACCTGCTGCATCAGGACACTGACCCGACGGTGGCAATGTATGCCACCTGCAAACGCCTGCAGGAAGAGGGCGCCCAGGCCATCGCAATTCCGTGCAACACCGCCCACGCTTATGTGCAGCGCATCCAGGAACACTTGCAGGTGCCGATCATCAACATGCTCGACGAGACCGTCGGGCATATCGGCCGCACCTGCGGGCTGGACGCCAAGGTCGGACTGCTGGCGACCTCCGGGACGGTCCAGAGCCGCGTCTACCATGACGCCGCCGAGCGTCTGGGGTTGGCGCTGATGCTACCCGACCCGGCGCATCAGGCGCTGGTGATGAACGCGATATACGGCCCGGCCGGGGTCAAGGCCGGTTACACCCTGGGTGTGTGTCGCGAACAGTTGTTGCAGGCCGCCGCGCATCTGGTGCAGCAGGGCGCGCGGGTGCTGATTCTGGGCTGCACTGAGCTGCCGCTGATTTTGCCCCAGGCTGATGACTTCTTGATTGACGGCGTCAGTGTGGCGCTGGTCGATCCGACCACGGTGCTGGCCCGGCGCTGCGTGGCACTAGCGGCTGATCACCAACAGCCAGGGACTCCATTGGCTCAATTGCGCACCATGCGGCTGAGCCATGGCGCGTAGCGCCGCGTGCGGGTTGCGGGTGTCGTAAACCCCGGTGATGCGTTGTTCGGCCAAGTCTTGATCTCGTAACCAGACCTTGCCCGGCAGGTAGCGGCGCAGTTGCTCGACGACATCGCCCAGCCGGGCGTTTTCGGCAATCAACTGACCGTTGCGCCAACTGGCGATCCGGCCGGCAGGCAGGGTGTCGAGTTGGGCCAGATGCTTGTCACGGTCGAACACCAGCCGCTGGCCCACGGTCAGGCCGGCGCTGAGCAGGCGCGGCGAGCCAGGCTCCTGGACCTTGACCGAGCCGTGCTGGACCGCGACTTCGATGTGCTTACCGTCCACATCGACATTGAACGCCGTGCCGGTCACGGTCACGTCCAGGTCTTTGGCGTGCACCGTGAAGGGCTTGCCGGAGTCGGGCCTGACCTGAAAAAACGCTTGGCCGCTGAGCAAGTGAATACTCCGCCGCTCAGCCGAATAGTCCACCGCCAGGGCGCTGCCCGAATCCAGCACCGCCAGGCTGCCATCAGGCAATTGCACCTCGCGGCGCTCGCCCTGGGCGGTCAGGTAATCGGCTTGCAGGCGGGTACCGAGCTCAGGCGCAATCATCACCGTCAGGCACGCGGCCAATGCCGCGCTGGCGGCCCAGGCGAGCGTGCGCCGGCGCCGCGGGCGGGCTGGCAATGGAGCGGCAGGCGTAATAGAGAGCGGCGTTATGGGCGCAGCACTGGCAGCAGGCGGCACTGCTGGCCACAAATGCGCGGTGCTCGCCTGCATTTGCCCGGTCAACTGCCACACCTGCTCAGCCTTGCGCGCGGCTTCGGCGTTTTGCGCATCGGCTTGCTGCCACTGGCGAAATTGCGCCTGCAACTGGGCATCTTGCGGTGTCTGACGGACACGCAGCAGCCAGTCCAGAGCGATATCCAGACGGGCCTGGCGAGGTTCGGCGTGGGACATATCCGGCATGGCTCCAGCGGTTGGCGGGGTGGGCGAGGGTGGCACAGAGTGACCCTGGCAGGCAAAGGACGGATGTGCGGCGATTTTTTTCAGATTTTTTTCTGCGCCTTCAGTCATGACCACGTTCCAGACGGGTCGCGCAGTGGCTCAAGGCGTCATGAACCAGTTGATGGACCAGGCCCACTGAAATGCCCATCGCCGCCGCGACCTGCTGCAAGGTGTAGCCGCCCAGGCGATGCATCTCGAACGCGATGCGGGTGCGTTCAGGCAGTTGCAACAGCGCATCGGCCAGCCGCTGCAATTGATCCTGACTGGCGACCTGCTGCTCGGGCGACGCGGTACTGGCTGGCAAGTCGGCCAGCAGCGCATCACCGTCGGGCTGGCGCCGTTCGGTGGCCAGGCTGCGGGTCTGATCCAGCGCCAGATTGCGCACGATGCGATACAGATAGCCTAACGGATGGATGATCTCCAGATCGCCGGTTTGCCGGGCATTGAAGCGCAGCCAGGCTTCCTGCACCACATCCTCGGCACGCGCCCGGCAGCCGACAATAGGCGCGGCGTAATCGACCAGCGCGGCGCGATGGGTCAGGTAGAGGTCAAGTTTGCTGGCGGACGAATCCACGAAGATGAGTGCTCGAATAGCTGGGCAAGTGGCGGTATGTCCTGCCTTGAGCGGCGTATCCTACCTGTCTTCGATAATCATTATCAATTATGGGGTGTCGTCGCTGCTCTCAGCAGGCCGCATCGGGCCCGTGAGAGCCTGCTTGCAGGTGAGCGGCCCGGCACAGGCACTGCAATGCCGATGCCGACCCCTGCCATCAGAAAATGTAATCGGTGGTCAAAAAGCTCGACTCGCGGTTACGGATGATGTCACTGACCAGTGCCTTGTTACTTTCCAGGAATTTGGTCGCCACCAGGGTACGGATCGAGAACACCCGTAACGCATCGTGTACCGAAAGCGTGCCTTCGGCCGAGTTCTTGCGCCCGTTGAACGGGTACTGGTCAGGGCCGCGCTGGCACTGGGCGTTGATATTGATCCGCCCGACCTGATTGGCAAAGGCATCCACCAGCCGCCCGACCTGCGCCGAGTCGTTGCCAAAAATGCTCAACTGCTGGCCGTAGTCGGAGTCCAGCACGTAGTCGATCACTGTCTGTAGCTCGCGGTAGACCACCACCGGCACGACCGGGCCGAACTGCTCTTCGTGATAGACGCGCATGGCCGGGGTCACCGGGTAGAGCAGGGCGGGGTAGAAGAAATTCTCCAGTACTTCGCCACCGCCCTCGTTAATGACCCGCGCACCCTGGGCCACGGCATCGGCGACCAGACCTTGCAAATACTCGGTCTTGCCTGGCTCCGGCAACGGCGTCAGCGAAACCCCTGGCTCCCAGGGCATGCCGGGCTTGAGCTGGGCCAGTTTGCTCTGGAACTTGTCGAGAAACGCCTCGACCACGTCCTCATGCACGAACAGGATCTTCAGAGCCGTGCAGCGCTGGCCAT
This sequence comes from Pseudomonas sp. 21LCFQ02, assembly GCF_024129895.2. Classification (NCBI taxonomy): domain Bacteria; kingdom Pseudomonadati; phylum Pseudomonadota; class Gammaproteobacteria; order Pseudomonadales; family Pseudomonadaceae; genus Pseudomonas; species Pseudomonas sp. 21LCFQ02. The sequence continues at coordinate 5,186,309 of NZ_CM178749.1, read as the reverse complement.
TGAATGACAGGGAGCCTGTGATCGACTCGTTGACCGCGTTATCCAGATCCACATCCGGCAGCACGATCCCGGGGTTCTTGGCGTCCAGCCCCAGCACCGCGCGCAGGCGGTGCGGGCGCGGGTGCAGTTTTTTCAAATCGCTGGCGGCTTTGTTGGTGCCGATAAAGGCAAACACATCGACCTTGCCGCTGGCCATCAAGGCGCTGACCGTTTCCCGGCCACGGCCGTAGATCACGTTGATCACCCCGGCCGGGAAGCTGTCGCGGAACGCTTCCAGCAACGGGCGGATCAGCAGCACACCGAACTTGGCCGGTTTGAACACCACGGTATTGCCCATGATCAATGCCGGAATCAGGGTGGTGAAGGTTTCGTTGAGCGGGTAGTTGTACGGCCCCATGCACAGGGTCACGCCCAGCGGTACCCGGCGGATCTGGCCCAGCGTGTCCTGCTCCAGCTCGAAGCGGCTCGAACGCCGGTCGAGCTCCTTGAGGGCATTGATGGTGTCAGTGATGTAGTCGCAGGTACGGTCGAACTCCTTCTCGGAGTCTTTGAGATTCTTGCCGATTTCCCACATCAGCAGCCGTACCACCGGCTCACGCTGCTCGCGCATGCGCTTGAGAAACTGCTCTACATGCTGGATCCGCTCGACCACCCGCATGGTTGGCCAGGCGCCCTGACCCCGGTCATAGGCACGCACCGCGGCATTCAGTGCCGTCATCGCCGTATCGGCATCCATCAGCGGGGTACTGCCGAGAATCACCGGCTCCAGCGCGTCGCCCCGGTGCACCGAAATCGGGCTGCGCACCGGGGCCAGAACGCCGGGCCAGGTTTCCAGAATGCCATCGACCAGATACTCGCGCTGCTCAATGGCCGGGCCCGGACGCCAGACCTCCGGGATCTGTTCGGCGGTGGGGAACAGGGATTGAAGACGGCTATCCTGCGGCATGACATTCACCTCGCTGTGATCGTTTGGGAAGGGATGGGCCAAGGCCACACTACGCCAGCTGGCTGAGTGGAAGAAGCCCGGATTGGGGCTGGCTGGCAGTTTTTCCGGAATTTTCTCGGGACGTGTTGACTTGCGTTTTGAAATCAGTAGGATAGCCCGCATTCCGCGATAGCTCAGTTGGTAGAGCAAGTGACTGTTAATCACTGGGTCCCTGGTTCGAGTCCAGGTCGTGGAGCCAGATAAAAGAAAAGGGCGATTGCTGAGAGGCAATCGCCCTTTTTCGTTTCAGCGCGTTGTGGGCGTGAGCGGCGCAGACAGGTCTGACGGCCTTGATGCGAAGTTGCTGATTTTTCTGAAATTTTTCTGGCCGGGTGTTGACTTGTAAAACGAGCGGAGTATGATTGCACCCATTCCGCGATAGCTCAGTTGGTAGAGCAAGTGACTGTTAATCACTGGGTCCCTGGTTCGAGTCCAGGTCGTGGAGCCAGACCAAGAGAAGGGCGACTACTGAGAGGTAGTCGCCCTTTTTCGTTTTTGCAGGTTTCTGTCGTTCACCGCTTCATGTCTGCATTCACGCAGGGCTGGTCTGGATGTCTGGCGCTGACTGCCTCGCTGACGTTCTTGATGGTGCCCGATAGCGTTCATCTGCCTTCTGTACTGATGCGTAACTGCTCCAGCAAAAAACGACGCGCAGCGCGAGAGGCCGTGCTGATGCTGCTTGGATGCTGAATTCGATAGCATTGAATACGCTGCTGTAGCTTGAATCGCCAGAGTTGATTAAGCGCGATTCCCTGCTCGCAGAAATCGCCCAGCTCGCTGCATACACTCGATTCGCCCTTGTGAGGAAAGTAGCCTTGGCGAAACTTTGCACTGCTGGCACCGTTCGCGAAAATAATGATGTCGGGCTGCAGGATCTTTACTTGGGCTTTAAGCAACTGCTCTGAGATTGCCAACAGTTTTTTGAAGTGCTCCCAGCGCACCGGAGACTTCTTGTTCCAGGCGAAGCAGAACAGGTTTGCCCAGGCGATAGCTGCAGAACCATGTTGGTCGGCCAGATCGCGCAGCAGATTGAAGAAACTTTCGCCCCGGTCTCTGGGGCGGGTTATGAACCTGGCAAGGTGGTCTTGCTGGGTCGCCATGGCTTTGCAGATATACGTTTCCAGGCTCTCGAATGTTTCTTCGCCTTTAAGCACGTCCCAGCGGCGGGTTTCACGCCCGACCACCAGAATTTTTTGCGGTGCGCATTGGTAGTCAGGCGAGGTGCCCGGCAGGAACAGGCCAGAAAGCTTGGCGTATTGCGCTTCGTGGGATCGGCTACGATCAAGCCAGTGCTGTGGCAGCCCTTTGAGTATTTCGTGGTAGGCACTGGCCAAGCGTTGTTGCGTGTTATCCATTCGCAGCGTCCTGAGTGATATTGTCGTAATATCAAAAACAGCGAAGGCATTCAAATTGTGTTTAAGGGTGTGCAAGTCTGTAGTTGATGTGCAGTCACACGTACCGACTCCGCCCATACGTCCACTCCATTCATGACCTTTCAAGGACGAGCAATGGCTACCAGCTACTCAACACCCGGCGTGTACATCAATGAAGTCAACGCCTTCCCCAATTCTGTGGTGCCGGTAGCCACGGCGGTACCGGCGTTCATCGGTTACACGCCACGGGCGGACTATCAAGGCCAGTCGTTCTATAACAAGGCGCAGAAAATTTCCTCGTTCGCCGAGTTTCAGGCGTTGTTCATGCTTGATAATCCGCCGCCACCGGCGGACCCGGCACGGCAATACAGCCCGCAGTACTATCTGGTGCCGCAGTCGTCGGAACCCGCGCCCGCAGACGCCCTGACCCTCAACGGCCAGTGTTATGCGGTGTTGCCTGACCCCAACACCCTTTATTACCTGTACAACAGTGTGCAGTTGTTTTACCAGAATGGTGGCGGCGATGCCTACATCGTGGCTGTGGGCACTTATGGCCCTGCCAGCCACAAGCCGCTGGCAGCCCCGGCCGCTGCGGTGGTCAATCCCAATGTGCAACTGACTGATCTGCAACGCGGTCTGGCCTTGTTGCGCAACGAACCGGAACCGACCCTGTACATCTGCCCTGAAGCCACACTGCTGTCGGTTGCCGACAACGGCACGCTGATGCAAGGGATGCTGTTGCAGGCTCAGCAGATGGGCACGGCAGTGTGTGTTTTCGACGTGATTGGTGGCGCCAATCCGGACCCGGTTCTGTACACACAAGACATCCAGACCTTCCGCGATAATACGGGCAGCAATGGCTTGAGCTACGGCGTGGCCTACTATCCGTTTATCGGCACTACCATCATGCAGCAGGCGGATATCGACTTCACCAACCTGTTCGGTGGTGATGTCAGCCGGTTGGCTGCGCTGCTCAACCCGCCTTCGGCACCCAATCCGGCGGCGGCCAAGCTGTTGGAGATGATTCAAAATCCGCCGGCCAACCCGATGAGCAATAGCCAGTTGCAAGCCGCATTGCTCAGTGCCAGTGCGGTCTACAGCCAGATCGTCACTCAGGTACTGGCGTGCGCCAACCTGCTGCCGCCCAGTGGTGCGATGGCCGGTGTCTACACCGTTAACGATAACAACAACGGAGTGTGGCAAGCGCCGGCCAACGTCGGGATCGTGGGCGCCATCGACCTGCCGATCTGCTTAACGGACGATCAGCAGGCCTATCTGAATATCGACGCGGTGTCTGGTGAGTCGATCAATGCCATCCGTTTTTTCAACGGCCAGGGCATTCTGGTCTGGGGCGCGCGTACGCTGGACGGCAACAGCCAGGACTGGCGCTACATTTCAGTACGGCGCACCGTGATTTTCCTGGAGCAATCGATAAAACAGGCCGTCAGGTCCTATGTTTTCCAGCCCAACGATGCCAACACCTGGGCTGCAGTGAAATCCATGATTACCAGTTTCCTGACCCAGGTCTGGCAGGAGGGCGGGTTGCAAGGAGCCTCACCAGCGGATGCATTTCAAGTCGATGTAGGTTTGGGAAGCACGATGACCGCCGACGATTTACTCAACGGCTACCTGAACGTATCCGTGAAGGTCGCAGTCGTGCATCCGACAGAGTTTCTGGTCATCAGCTTCCAGCAGCAACAGGCCAAATCCGGCTGACTCAAAGGTGTCCGGATGGTTGAATCGCTGAGCGTGGTGAGCAGATTTTCAGCCTGGATTTTACAAAATGTCACAACAAGCGCCTGTTTCAAAAATCTGATCACTCGTCCTGCCAATGCGCGGCACTGTCAGGCTCAGCCGCGCAGCGTCCATCCTCCAAACGTCTCATGCGCCGCGGTAACCCGCGACGCAGAGCGTTCCAACAGCTATTGGCTGCGTTTCAACGGTATCCTATTCGTTGCGCGTCATAATGTAACGAAAGTGTAAAGTACCGTTTGTGAGCATTAAGTTTGTTTGTAAGTGGATTGTGCTGATTTCAAATCGCCATTACCTTGCGCGACAGATTTTGTTGTCCGGCTAGTCAAGGGAGTGTGCCGTTGAAAATCGTCCATAAAGTCAGCATGGCCGCTGCAGCTGTATTGTTTCTCACCACCGGTCTGTTATCGGTTTCTCAGGTCACCCAGGTGCGCAGTTCGCTGGATCGTCAGGTCTCTGCCAGCATTGCCGAGTCCAGTGGTGCGCTGGCCCGGCAGATTGAAAACTGGCTGGGAGCCAAGCTCAAACTCATCGATCTGGTGGCGCAGAACATCGACAGCGATTACAGCCCCGCGCATGTATTACGCGTCATCCACAGCCCGATGCTCAGCGATGAATTCATCATGATCTTCGGCGCGCTGCAAAGTGATGGCAAACCCATTTCCAACCTTTCGTCCTGGAAGCCCAAGGCCGACTGGGATGGTCGCACACGGCCCTGGTATGCAACCGGCAAGGCAGCCGACAAAGCCGTGCTGAGCGATCCCTATGTGGATTCAACGACCCAGGAAACCCTGATTTCCGCCGTGGTGCCGCTGCGTGATAAAGGCCAGTTCCTGGGGGTGATGGGCGGTGACATTCGTTTGAAGGCGATCAGTGATGCGGTCAACACCCTGGACTTCAACGGGGCGGGCTACGCGTTTTTGCTCAGCAAGAACGGCAATATCATTTCGCACCCCAACACAGAGCTCAACGCCAAAAACTACAGTGAACTGTTTGCCGGCCAGCAGCCGACGTTGACCGGCAAACTTCAGGAGGTTCAGGTTGATGGCAAGGACCTGCTGGTGGCCTTCACCCCGTTGGCCAACCTGCGCAGTGCTGACTGGTACATCGGGGTTGTGCTTGATGAAAAGATCGTCATGGCCGAGGCCGACAACCTGAGCAAGTGGGCGATCATCGCCACCGTGCTGGGGGTCATCATCAGCCTGCTGCTGTTGAGTACCTTCATGAAGCAGCTGCTCAAGCCGCTTGACCTGCTTCAACGTTCGATCAAAGAGGTCAATAGCGGCGAGGGCGACCTGACCCGCCGCTTGCCTGCCCATGGCAACGATGAAGTGGCGAGTGTGTCTCGGGAATTCAACCTGTTTCTCGAAACCCTGCAAGGCTTGATCGGTCAGGTGCTGGGCTCGTCGCGCCAAGTGCGCGAGAGCACCGCAGCAACCTCTCGCGAAGCGACCCAGGCCGATAGCCGCTTGCAGCGTCAGTTGCAGGAGCTCGATCAGTTGGCCACTGCGATGCAGGAAATGTCCTCGACCGCCGATGACGTGGCCCACAACGCTCAGGCCGCCGCGCAGGCGGCACTGGCGGCAAACCAGGAAGCGGAAAGCGGCGAACACGTGGTGCAGCGTTCAACCGAGGCGATCCGACATCTGGCGGTCGAAATGGAGGAAACCGGCCAGGCGATCCTGGAGCTGGCGCGGTTCAGCGACAACATCGAGTCGATTCTGGGGGTCATTACCAGCATCGCCGAGCAGACTAACCTGCTGGCGCTCAACGCGGCGATTGAGGCCGCCCGTGCCGGTGAGTCAGGACGTGGTTTTGCCGTGGTGGCCGATGAGGTGCGGACCCTGGCGTCGCGCACCCAGCAATCGACCGAGGAAATCCGCCAGATGATCGATCAGTTGCAGTCTGGCGTGCAGCAAGCCGAGTCACGCATGCAAAAAAACCGCGATAGCGCGAGCAGAACCGCCGAACAGGCCGGTGCGGCCAACCAGATGCTGGTGCGAATCCGTCAGGCGATTGTGCGCATCAACGACATGAACACCCAGATCGCAACGGCGGCCGAAGAGCAAAGCGCGACCACCGAAGAGATCAACCGCAACACCACCAACATTCGTGACCTCAGCCACGAAGTGGCGGCCGGTACTGAAGAGCAGGTGCGCCAGTGCTCGATGATGGTCGAGCAGGTGCAGCAGCAGGGGCAGTTGTTGGGGCGTTTCAACGTGTGACGCTTAGGCTTGAATCACTGCGCGAGCGACGCCGCGCGTAAACGGCGCCATAGCGGTTACTTCGGCTCGCTGGCCTGATCAGCCTGGAACTTCTTCACCACTTCGTGGGCGATCTTGAAGCTGTCCAGCGCCGCAGGCACGCCGCAATAGATGCAGGCCTGGAGGAGGATTTCCTGGATTTCCTCCGGGGTGACGCCGTTGTTCAGCGCGCCCAGCACATGCAGGCGAACTTCATTGGGGCGGTTCAGGGCGGTGAGCATGGCCAGGTTGAGCATGCTGCGGGTCTTGCGCTCAAGGCCCGGCCGGGTCCAGACCTCGCCCCAACACCATTCGGTGGTGATCTTCTGCATCGGAATCATGAAGTCTTCAACCTCATTGACCGAGCGATCCACATATTCAGCGCCCAGCACTTCGCGGCGTACTTGCAGGCCTTTCTTGAATTGCGGGTTATCGAACTCATCGCGCAACGGCATGGTGCGGTCCTCTTCTCGGCGGCTTCAGGTCACGGTGGGTCGGTCGCTGGTATACCAGCGACATCAGGCTCTACTTTAGCCGCTTCTTCGAATGACGAAAAAGTCATAGTTTTTATCCAGTGCATTCCTGCCTGGAATGTGGTCAGTGGCAGGCATGCCGGTATGATGGCTTGATTGCGCTCACCGCACGTCTGAACAATAGGACCACTTGCTGCCATGCCCCATAGTCATCCGCCGTACGTTTTGTCCATCCAGTCCCATGTCGCTCTAGGCCATGTCGGCAACGACGCCGCCGTATTTCCGTTACAGCGCCTGGGGTTCGAAGTCTTGCCGGTGCACACCGTGCAGTTTTCCAATCACACCGGTTACGGTCAGTTTCGCGGTCAGGTGTTCGATGCCGAGCACATTCGCGAGGTGCTCGCCGGGTTGCGTGACCGGGGCGTGTTGTCCAGGGTCTCGGCGGTGCTGTCGGGTTATCTGGGCGATGCGGGGATCGGTGCAGTGATCCTTGAGGCGGTCGACGAGATTCGTCGCGACAACCCGGCGGTGCGTTATCTGTGTGACCCGGTGATGGGCGACGTGGGGCGTGGGGTGTTCGTCAACCCGGCGATTCCGGATTTTCTGCGCAACCTGGCCATACCTCACGCGACGATTGTCACGCCCAATCAGTTCGAGTTCGAGCTGCTCACCGGCAGCCGGCTTGTCAGTGTTGAAGATGCAGTGCGCACCGCGCGGCAACTGCGCGGCCGTGGGCCGGATGTGGTGGTGATCACCAGCCTGGCCACGCCGGATATTCCTGCCGATCAGCTCGGTACGCTGGCGGTCAACGGCGAGGGCGCCTGGTTGGTCAACACCCCGCGTCTGGCCCTGCATCCACTGCCCAACGGCATGGGCGACGTGTTCTCGGCGACCTTGCTGGCGCGCCTGCTCAGCGGCCAGCCGCTGCCGCGTGCGCTGGAATTGGCCACCGCGACGCTGTTCGGGCTGGTCAAGGCCACCGCCGAAGGCTCGCGTGACTTGCCGCTGGTGGTGGCGCAAGAGCAGATCGTGGCGCCGCTGGAGGCCTATCCGGCGGTGGCGCTCTAGCCGAAACAGCGCAACCAGCGGCAGATTGAGCGTCATGCCTAGTGATATGTATATACAATAAGCCCGTTAACTGTGCCTGATGTGGCAGTTATCGGGCTTTCTTTTGTCTGGAGGTTGACCTTTTCGCGGGATGAGCGCTAAATGTATATACATTAAACAAGAAAAGGCATGACAAATGCTCTCCACTGCATCCGGGCGCCTGCTCTGGCGCGAGGTCACCCTGTTTGACGGGCAGCAGCAACTGCCTGAGCCCATGGCCGTGCTGGTCGAGCAAGGCCGCGTTGCGGCGCTCTGGGCAGAGAAGGACTTTGATCCTGTGCTGGCTGTAGGCACCGAAGAGGCAGGGCGGGGCGGGGTGATGACGCCGGGGCTGGTCGACTGCCATACCCACCTGGTGTATGCCGGTGATCGCGCAGTGGAGTTCGAGCAGCGTTTGCAGGGCGTCAGTTACGAGCAGATCGCCCGCGCCGGTGGCGGGATTCTCAGCACCGTGCGTGCCACCCGCGCTGCCACGGAAGATGAGCTGATCGCGGCCAGCCTGCCGCGTCTGGACGCCTTGCTGGCCGATGGTGTGACCACCGTCGAGATCAAGTCCGGCTACGGCCTGACCCTTGAAGACGAACTGAAGATGCTGCGTGTGGCGCGCCGCCTGGGTACGCTGCGACCGGTCCGGGTCGTCACCACCTTGCTCGGCGCCCATGCCTTGCCGCCCGAATATGCCGGCAACAGTGACGGCTACATTGATCTGGTCTGCCAGCAGATGATCCCGGCCGCTGCGCAACAGGGGCTGGCCGATGCCGTCGATGTGTTCTGCGAAGGTATCGCCTTTTCACCGGCGCAATGTGAGCGAGTATTCCAGGCGGCCATCGCCCATGGCCTGGCGATCAAGGCGCATGCCGAGCAGTTGTCGAACCTGGGTGGCAGCGCGCTGGCCGCACGCTATGGCGCCCTGTCGGTGGACCATATCGAATACCTCGACGAGGCCGGCGTACGTGCCATGGCCGAGTCCGGCACCGCTGCGGTGCTGCTGCCGGGTGCCTTCCATGTACTGCGCGAGACCCAGCAGCCGCCGATTGCCCTGTTGCGCCAGTACGGCATCCCTATGGCCCTGGCCAGCGATGCCAACCCCGGCACCTCGCCGATCTGCCTGCCGACCCTGATGGCCAATCTGGCCTGCACGTTTTTCCGTCTGACCCCCACCGAAGCCCTGGCCGGCATGACCGCCCATGCGGCCTATGCGCTGGGCCACAAGGAGCTGGGTCGGATCGCCGTGGGCGCACCGGCCGACTTGTGCCTGTGGGATGTCCGTCACCCGGCCGAACTTGCCTATGCCATTCAGGCTGGCCGTCTGCGCCAGCGCGTTTTTGCAGGAGTCGTTACTTATGTTCGCTGATCGTCAGAGCCTGGACGCCTGGAGCGGGCGCGTCGATCCGGAGCAGGACAGCGCGCGCTGGCACCAGCGCATCCAGCCCTGGGCTGCGAGCGCGGTCCCTGGTCTGGCGCTGCTGGGTTTTGCCTGTGACGAAGGTGTGCGCCGCAACCACGGCCGTACCGGCGCAGCGGCCGGGCCGCTGGCGATGCGCAAGGCGCTGGCCAATCTGGCCTGGCATCGCCAGGGGCCGGCTTACGATGCCGGTGACGTGGTCTGTGATGACGCTGATCTGGAGGCCGCGCAGCAACGTTTGGCCGACGGTGTGTGCCGGCTGCTCGACGACGGCCACCTGCCGGTGGTGCTCGGTGGCGGTCATGAAGTGGCGTACGGCAGTTGGTCGGGACTGGCGCAGCACTTTGCCGGGCGGGCGGACACCCCACGCATCGGCATCGTCAACTTCGATGCGCACTTCGACTTGCGAGATTTCAGCCAGACCCGTTCCTCTGGCACGCCGTTTTCACAGATCGCCGAGCAATGCGCCGCGCGTGGCTGGCCGTTTTTGTATGCCTGTGTCGGTGTAAGCCGCGCCAGCAATACCCAGGCGTTGTTCAACCGCGCAACCGAGCTCGATGTGCTGGTCCGTGAGGATCACCAGATCCGCGAAGCCACGCTGCAGGTGATCGGTGATGAGCTGCACGCGTTTGCCCGCAGCTGTGACGCGCTGTACCTGACCATCGACATCGATGTACTGCCGGCCAGCGAAGCGCCAGGCGTCAGCGCGCCGGCGGCGCGGGGCGTGCCCATGCACCTGCTCGAACCGCTGATCGAGCGCTTGCGTGACAGCGGTCGGTTGCGGCTGATCGACCTGGCGGAGCTCAACCCCACGTTCGATATCGACAGCCACACCGCCAAGGCGGCGGCGCGGCTGATTCATACCCTGGCGCTAGGCGGCTGAACGCTGACGGCAAGTTTTTCAAGAACACCCTTTCAACAAGAACAACACCCTGTATCAGGACCTGACCATGACGACGTTTCGTGACACCGTAATCCGTGCACCCCGCGGCACCACCCTCAACGCCAAGAGCTGGTTGACCGAGGCGCCGCTGCGCATGTTGATGAACAACCTCGATCCCGAGGTGGCGGAAAATCCGAAAGAGCTGGTGGTGTATGGCGGCATTGGCCGTGCGGCACGCAATTGGGAGTGCTACGACAAGATCGTCGAGACCCTCAAGGAACTCAACGACGATGAAACCCTGCTGGTCCAGTCCGGCAAGCCGGTCGGGGTGTTCAAGACCCACTCCAACGCGCCACGGGTACTGATTGCCAACTCCAACCTGGTGCCGCACTGGGCCAGTTGGGAGCACTTCAACGAACTGGATGCCAAGGGCCTGGCCATGTACGGCCAGATGACCGCTGGCAGCTGGATCTACATCGGCAGCCAGGGCATCGTTCAGGGCACTTACGAGACTTTCGTCGAGGCCGGTCGCCAGCACTTTGGCGGCAACCTCACCGGGCGCTGGGTACTGACCGCCGGTCTTGGCGGCATGGGCGGCGCGCAGCCACTGGCGGCGACGCTGGCCGGTGCCTGCTCGCTGAACATCGAATGCCAGCAGACCAGCATCGACTTCCGCCTGCGCACCCGTTATGTCGATGAGCAGGCCACTGACCTGGACGACGCGCTGGCACGCATCGCCAAATACACCGCCGAAGGCAAAGCGGTGTCGATCGCCCTGCACGGCAACGCGGCTGAAATCCTCCCTGAACTGGTCCGTCTTGGGGTACGTCCGGACATGGTCACCGACCAGACCAGCGCCCACGACCCGCTCAATGGCTACCTGCCGATCGGCTGGAGCTGGGAGCAGTACCGCGACCGTGCCAAGACTGACCCGGCAGCGGTGATCAAGGCGGCCAAGCAATCGATGGCCGTGCACGTACAGGCGATGCTCGACTTCCAGAAAGCCGGCGTACCAACCTTCGACTACGGCAACAACATCCGCCAGATGGCCAAGGAAGAGGGCGTAGCCAATGCCTTCGACTTCCCGGGGTTCGTGCCGGCCTACATTCGTCCGCTGTTCTGCCGCGGCATCGGCCCGTTCCGCTGGGCGGCGCTGTCCGGTGACCCTGAAGACATCTACAAGACTGACGCCAAGGTCAAGGAACTGATCCCTGACGACGCCCACCTGCATCACTGGCTGGACATGGCCCGTGAGCGCATTGCCTTCCAGGGCCTGCCAGCACGGATCTGCTGGGTCGGCCTGGGCCAGCGTGCCAAGCTGGGGCTGGCGTTCAACGAAATGGTCCGCTCTGGCGAACTGTCGGCGCCGGTGGTGATCGGGCGTGACCATCTGGACTCCGGTTCGGTGTCCAGCCCTAACCGCGAGACCGAAGCCATGCGTGACGGCTCCGACGCTATATCGGACTGGCCGCTGCTCAACGCGCTGCTCAACACCGCCGGCGGCGCAACCTGGGTGTCGTTGCACCATGGCGGCGGCGTAGGCATGGGCTTTTCGCAACATTCGGGTATGGTCATCGTCTGTGATGGCACCGACGATGCCGCGGCCCGTATTGCCCGGGTATTGACCAACGACCCGGGCACCGGGGTGATGCGTCACGCCGATGCCGGTTACCAGATTGCAATCGACTGCGCCCATGAACAGGGCCTGAACCTGCCGATGATCGGCAGCAAGAACAACAAAGGAGCCTGATTGATGAATGCCCTGACCCTCAAACCCGGCACCTTGAACCTGACCCAGTTGCGTCAGGCCTACCAGCAACCGGTGCGCGTCGAGCTGGACCCCGGCGCCCATGCCGCCATCGACGCCAGCGTCGCCTGTGTCGAGAGTATCCTGGCCGAAGGCCGTACTGCCTATGGCATCAACACCGGTTTTGGCCTGTTGGCCTCGACCCGCATCGCCCCTGAAGATCTTGAAAAGCTGCAACGCTCGCTGGTGCTGTCTCACGCCGCCGGTGTCGGCGAGGCGCTGGATGATGCGATGGTGCGCCTGATCATGCTGCTCAAGGTAAACAGCCTGGCCCGTGGTTTCTCGGCGATTCGCCGCAAGGTCATCGACGCGCTGATCGCCCTGATCAACGCTGAGGTCTACCCGCACATCCCGCTCAAGGGCTCGGTGGGTGCCTCCGGCGACCTGGCACCGCTGGCGCACATGTCGCTGGTACTGATCGGCGAGAGCAAGGCGCGCTATAAAGGCCAGTGGCTGCCAGCCGCCGAAGCGCTGGCGGTGGCAGGTCTTGAGCCGCTGACCCTGGCCGCCAAGGAGGGCCTGGCGCTGCTCAACGGCACCCAGGTGTCCACGGCCTATGCGCTGCGCGGGCTGTTCGAAGGCGAAGACCTGTTTGCTGCCGCCACTGTTTGCGGCGGCCTGAGCGTCGAAGCCATGCTGGGTTCGCGGGCGCCGTTCGATGCGCGCATTCATGCCGCGCGTGGCCAGCGCGGGCAGATCGACGTGGCTGCCGCTTACCGCGACCTGCTTACCGACAGCAGCGAAGTGTCGCGCTCGCATGCCAACTGCGACAAGGTCCAGGACCCGTACTCGCTGCGCTGCCAGCCGCAAGTGATGGGCGCCTGCCTGACCCAGTTGCGCCAGGCCGCCGAAGTGCTGGAAGTCGAATCCAACGCCGTGTCGGACAACCCGCTGGTGTTCGCCGAGCAGGGCGATGTGATCTCTGGCGGTAACTTCCACGCCGAGCCCGTGGCAATGGCCGCTGACAACCTGGCGCTGGCCATTGCCGAGATTGGCTCGTTGTCGGAGCGCCGCATCTCGCTGATGATGGACCGCCACATGTCGCAGTTGCCGCCGTTCCTGGTGGAAAACGGCGGGGTCAACTCCGGTTTCATGATCGCTCAGGTCACCGCAGCGGCCCTGGCCAGCGACAACAAGGCGCTGGCGCACCCGGCCAGCGTCGACAGCCTGCCGACCTCGGCCAACCAGGAAGACCACGTGTCGATGGCGCCCAATGCCGGCAAGCGGCTGTGGGCCATGGCCGACAATGTGCGTGGCATCCTGGCTATCGAATGGCTGGGTGCCTGTCAGGGCCTGGACTTCCGTAACGGCCTCAAGAGCTCCGAGAAGCTGGAAAAAGCCCGCAGCCTGTTGCGCGCCGAAGTTTCTTACTATCAGGAAGACCGCTTCTTCGCCCCTGACATCGAGACCGCCAGTGCTCTGCTGGCCAGCGGTTGTCTCAATGCGCTGGTGCCGCCGCGCCTGCTGCCTAGCCTCTGACGCTCGATTGAGCACAGGCCGCCCGGCACGCGGGCGGCCATCTCTGCACTATAAAAACAATCGGAGATGCACTGACATGAGTACCCATACTGGGCTCAAACGGGGTCTGAGTGCCCGTCATATTCGTTTTATCGCGCTAGGGTCGGCCATCGGCACCGGGCTGTTCTACGGTTCGGCCTCGGCCATCAAGCTGGCTGGCCCGTCGGTACTGCTGGCCTACCTGATCGCGGGAGCTGCGGTGTACATCGTCATGCGCGCCCTGGGCGAAATGGCCGTACACAATCCGGTGTCCGGCTCGTTCGGTGAATACGCCACCTCCTATGTCGGGCCGCTGGCCGGATTTATCACCGGCTGGACCTACGCCTTCGAGATGATCATCGTCTGCCTGGCGGACGTCACCGCGTTTGGCATCTACATGGGCTTCTGGTTTCCCGATGTGCCACGCTGGATCTGGGTGCTGTCGATCATCTGTTTCATCGGCGCCCTGAACCTGTGTACGGTCAAGGTCTTCGGCGAAATGGAGTTCTGGCTGTCGATCCTCAAGGTCAGCGCTATCGTGGCGATGATTCTGGGCGGCCTGGGCATCATGTTCTACGGCTTCGGCCTGAGTGACGGCGGCACCGGCATCCACAACCTGTGGCAGCACGGCGGCTTCATGCCCAACGGCATTGGCGGCTTCATCGCCTGCTTTGCCGTGGTGGTATTCGCCTTTGGCGGTATCGAGATCATTGGCGTCACTGCCGGCGAAGCCAAGGACCCGCAACGGGTGCTGCCCAAGGCGATCAACGCCGTGCCGCTGCGCATCCTGCTGTTCTACGTGCTGACCCTGTTCGTGCTGATGTCGATTTTCCCGTGGCCGCAGATCGGCACCCAAGGCAGCCCGTTCGTGCAGATCTTCGATAACCTGGGCATCGGCTTTGCTGCCGCGCTGCTTAATATCGTGGTGATCTCGGCGGCCATTTCGGCGATCAACAGCGATGTCTTCGGTGCCGGGCGCATGTTGTACGGCATGGCGCTGCAAGGTCAGGCACCGGCCGGCTTTGCCAAGGTGTCGAGCAATGGCGTGCCGTGGCTCACGGCGCTGGTGATGGCCGCTGCGTTGCTGATCGGCGTGGTGCTCAATTACCTGATCCCGGAAGACATCTTCCTGCTCATCGCTTCACTGGCCACCTTCGCCACTGTCTGGGTGTGGTTGATGATTCTGGTTTCCCAGGTGGGCATGCGCCGCCGCATGAGCAGCGCCGAGGTTGCGCAGTTGAAGTTCCGGGTACCGTTCTGGCCGGTTGCCCCGGCGGCGGCCATCGGTTTCATGCTGTTCGTGTTCGGCGTGCTGGCCTGGTTCCCGAACAGCCGTCCGGCCATGTGGGTCGGGGTGGTGTGGCTCGGCCTGCTGGTCCTGGCGTACTGGATCTGGGTCAAACCGCAGGCACAGGGCCGGGCACTGGCCAGCAGTGACTGAAAACGGGTGGCAAGGTGTGGGCTGCGGGGTATTATTCGACTCCTTGCCCACACTTCCGGAGAACTGGTGAGTACCCCGAAACCCCCTCGGTACAAAGTGATCGAAGAGTTCCTGCTGACGCATATCCGCGAAGGCGACTACCCGGTCAATCACCAGATTCCGCCAGAAGAGCAACTGGCCCGGGATTTTTCCGTCAGCCGTATGACCGCCAACAAGGCGATCACCAACCTGGTGCAGCAGGGCTACCTGGTGCGTCAGGCCGGGCTGGGCACCTTCGTCACCGACCCACGCGCCGAGTCTTCGTTGCAGGAGGTGATGAACATCGCTGAAGAGGTCCGCGCCCGCGGGCATCATTACTCCAACGATGTGCTGCGCAGTGAAGCCATTACCGCCGACGATGAAGTGGCCCTGCGTTTGGGCCTGCGCATCGGCAGCCCGGTGTTTCACAGCATTCTGGTGCATCGCGAGAACGGTTTGCCGATCCAGCTCGAAGACCGCTACGTCAACCCGCGCTGGGTGCCGCACTACCTGTCCAGCGACTTCTCGAAGCAGACCCCAAATGAGGTGCTGGTTGCCAGTTGCCCGATCAGCGATATCGAGCATGTGGTCGAAGCCATCCACGCCGATGCGCGGACCGCTCAGTGGCTGGAAATCGACCCCGGTGCGGCCTGCCTGTGCATGGTGCGGCGAACCTGGTCCAGCGAAAATCTGGTCAGCTATGTGCGCCTGACTCACCCCGGCGAGCGTTACAAGCTGCGCTCGACCACCCGCCACCGTTGATTGAGCCTGGTTCGCTTCGTTTGCTGATTTAGCGCTATGCTCTTGCAGGCCATATGCCAAGGGTGGCAGACACCCGCAAACAATCAGAAAACTGAACAAGGAATCTGGCTCATGATGTACCGCAAGCTGACGGCCTTTGTCGCTGTCGCCTTCTGTTTTACCCAAACCCCTCTGGCCCTGGCCGCTTCGCAAGCCCCGGTGGCCGGCGAGAACGGCATGGTGGTCACTGCCCAGCATCTGGCCACCCATGTGGGCGTGGACGTGCTCAAGGCCGGTGGCAATGCCGTGGATGCGGCGGTGGCGGTGGGTTACGCGCTGGCGGTGGTTTACCCGGCGGCGGGCAACCTGGGCGGTGGCGGCTTCATGACCATTCAGATGGCTGACGGCAAGAAAACCTTCCTCGACTTCCGCGAAAAGGCGCCGCTGGCCGCCACCGCCGATATGTACCTGGACAAGGACGGTAACGTGGTGCCTGGCCTGAGTTCGCGCGGCCACCTGGCGGTTGCTGTGCCGGGCACGGTCTCGGGGATGGAGTATGCACTGAGCAAGTACGGCAGCAAGCCGCGCGCCGAGATGATCGCCCCGGCGGTCAAGCTGGCCGATGACGGCTTTGTGCTGGAGCAGGGCGATGTGGACCTGCTGTGGACCGCCACCGAAGACTTCAAGAAAGACATCAAGGATTCCGGCTCGATCTTCCTCGATGACGGCAAGCCAATGCAGGTGGGCCAGAAGCTGGTGCAGAAAGACCTGGCGCGCACCCTGCGGGAAATCTCCGCCAAGGGCGAGGACGGCTTTTACAAGGGCTGGGTGGCCGATGCCCTGGTCAGTTCCAGCAAGGCCGGCAAGGGCATCATTACCCAGGCCGACCTGGACCGCTACAAGACCCGTGAACTGGCGCCGGTGGAATGCGATTACCGCGGCTACCACATCGTCTCGGCGCCCCCACCGAGCTCTGGCGGGGTAGTGATCTGCCAGATCCTGAATATTCTCGAAGGCTATCCGATGAAGGATCTGGGCTTCCGTTCCGCCCAGGCCATGCATTACCAGATCGAAGCGATGCGCCATGCCTATGTCGATCGCAACAGCTACCTGGGCGACCCGGATTTCGTCAAGAACCCGCTCGAGCGGCTGCTCGACAAGGACTACGCGGCCAAGCTGCGCGCTGCCATCGACCCACAGAAAGCCGCAGTCTCCAAAGACCTGGCACCTGGCGTCGCGCCCCATGAAGGCAACAACACCACGCACTACTCCATCGTCGACAAATGGGGCAATGCGGTGTCGGTGACCTACACCCTCAACGACTGGTTCGGTGCCGGGGTGATGGCCAGCAAGACCGGTGTGATCCTCAACGACGAGATGGACGACTTCACTTCCAAGGTCGGCGTACCGAACATGTACGGCCTGGTGCAGGGCGAAGCCAACGCCATTGCCCCCGGTAAAACCCCGCTGTCATCCATGAGCCCGACCATCGTCACCAAGGACGGCAAGACTGTCATGGTGGTGGGTACGCCCGGCGGCAGCCGGATCATTACCGCGACCCTGCTGACCATGCTCAACGTCATCGACTACCGCATGAACATCCAGGAAGCCACCGACGCGACCCGTTTCCACCAGCAATGGCTGCCTGAGGAAACCCACCTGGAAGATTTCGCGATCAGCCCTGATACGCGCAAGATCCTCGAAAGCTGGGGCCATAAGTTCACCGGGCCGCAACCGCTCAATCACGTAGCGGCGATTCTGGTCGGCGCGCCTTCGCTGGACGGCAAACCGGTGGGTAACAACAAGTACTACGGCGCCAACGATCCACGGCGCAATACCGGGTTGTCGCTGGGCTATTGATCCCGCAGCGGGGCCGGGTGCGAGAGCATACGGCCCCCTCGACAATCGTTTCACATGTCAGGCTGGTGATAGTTTCGTAGCCGCCCAACAGACTACTATCAGCGCCTCATTCATTCTCTCAGGAAGCCTTATGACTCTTTCTTGAAAACCCTGGCTGGTCTGGCGCTGGCCGCGCTGCTCGTTGTTGTGGCAGCGACCAGTCACGCCGCTACCCCGCGCAACCTGGCAGCGGAAGAGGCCAACCGCACCCTGGTGCTGGATTTTTACGAACGCTTCTTCAACAAACATGACGTAGCCGGTGCCGCGCAGCTGGTTGCGGACAGCTACAAGCAGCACAACCCTGAGGTGCCGGATGGCAAGGCGCCGTTCGTGGAATTCTTTGCGGGCTTTTTCAAGGAAAACCCGCAATCGAGGGCGCGTGTCGTGCACAGCGCCACCGATGGTGACCTGGTGTACCTGCACGTGCACTCCACCAATGGCGCCAAGGATCCGGGTCAGGCCGTGGTGGACATCTTTCGGGTTGCCAATGGCAAGATCGTCGAGCACTGGGACGTGATCCAGAACGTCCCGCAGCAGGCGGCCAACACCAATACCATGTTCTGAAGCAGCGGTTTGCGTCAGCTCTGTGCCTGGCGCAACCAGCCAATAATGTCCTCGGCATTGCGCGCCGGCTCCGGGATCTTGGTGTACAGCTGCGCCAGCCGGCCGTCGTCGATCACCAGTGCGGCGCGGCCATACACTTGCAGCGGCCCGGCCTGATACACCGGCAGGCCCAACGCTTTGCCTAATGCACAGTCCTGATCGGACAACAGCTGGTAGGGCAGTTGCGTGCGCTCCTTGAGTTCCTGTTGGTAGGCAGTGTCTTGCGACGAGAGGCCGAAGATTCGCTGTACGCCCAAGGCGGCGAATTCATCGAACGCATCACGAAAGCCGCAGGCCTGCGGGGTGCAGCCTTTGGCACCAGGCACACTGGCCATTTCTGCCGGGGCGGGCAGTTCGGGGTTGCCGCTGCGCGGGTAGATAAACACCACGCTGAGGCCGGGCAGGGTGCTGAGGTCGACACTGGAGTGGTCAGTGGCGGTCAGGGTCAAAGAGGGCAGGGGTTGGCCAATCAGTTGCTGGCGCAGGGTGTCTTGCGTATTCATCAGGGCTCCGGTTCAGGGGGCAAGCGCCAACCAGGCGCTCGCGGTATTGTTCAGGCGTAACGGGCAGCGGCGCTTCACCGGCAAATCGCTTTCGCCTTTAGCCGCGATAGGGCATTACACTGGTCGGCCTTCATTCACCTGACCAGAGATTCACATGGCCAATTCTGATATCGATTTCCTGCCCGATCCAGACCCGGAGTCCATCTCTAGCGACGTCGCCGGTTTCGCTGGCTTGCTGGTGTCCACCCAGATCCCGACCCGTGCCGATGGCAGCCTGGAACTGGGTGACATCACTGCGCAAAGCGAATGCACCCTGCAGGCGCTCAAGGTCGCCCTGGAAAACGCCGGCAGTTCGCTGGATCGCGTGTTGCACCTGACCATCTACCTCACCGACATGAATGAGCGCGGCGCTTTCAACGAGGTCTATCAACGCTTTTTCAGCAAGCCCTGGCCGGTCCGTGCCGCCGTTGGCGTTGCGTCGCTGGCTGTGCCGGGCATGCGCGTGGAAGTGACCGCAATGGCGGCCAAACGCTGAGTGTGTGCCGCTCAGAGCAAGGTCGCCGTTGCTATTGAATCTTGAGAAATAGCCCGCAGCAGAGGTCGTTTACCGGCCTCTTCGCGAGCAAGCTCGCTTGTGTCTTTGATCAAGGTAAAGTCTGGGGTGAGAGGGGTGGATGGCAAGCTGACAAATCGCGGTGCCTAGAGCACGTGTGGGAGCCAAGCTGCCATCCACTCTTCCGCTTTGGCTCAAAGCTCGAACAGTTGACTGAGTCCGACCTCGAACAACAAGCGTGAGTCAGGCCAAAGCGCCTCTCACTCTTTATCCTAGAGGTTTTACTCATGTCCGCCTATGCCGGTATTGATGTTTCCAAGGCCACGCTGCAGGTTGCGCTGTTTCCCAAAGCCGATGAGCTGTGTGTGCCTAATACTGAAGAAGGTCTCGCCAGCATCGCTGAGTACCTCAGCGCCCATCAGGTTGAACGAGTTCTTGTTGAAGCCACCGGTGGTTACGAGAAACTGTCGGTAAAGCTTCTGGCTAATGCCGGGTTCAAGATCCAGCGTATTAACCCTGTTCGTTCACGTCAGTTCGCTCTGGCCATGGGCAAGCGTGCCAAGACCGATCCAATCGACGCGCAAATGCTGGCCATGTTCGCCTCCAGCCTGGAGGCAAAGGGCTTCGCAAAGCCTGACGAGGAGCGCGAAGTCCTGCTTGAGCTGGTCAACTTGCGCAACAATCTGCTTCAACAACGTGACGACAACCGGCGCCGTATCAAACAGACCATAGTGCCCAGCGTGGTGGACATCTACCTCGCGTTGGAAGCCAGCCTCAAAGTGCAGATCAAAGCGGTAGATCAACTTGTCGATGCACAAGCGCGCAAGGTCGACTCAGAACTGCTGCAGCGGCTGCATGCCGTAAAGGGCGTAGGCCCAGTGACAATCGCCAGCCTGTTCTGCTACCTGCCAGAGCTGGGTGATCTGAGTCGTGGACAAATCGCAGCGTTGGCCGGTGTGGCACCGTATAACAACGACAGCGGTAGCAAGGCCGGCAAGCGGCAGATCTACGGTGGGAGGACGAAACTGCGCCGTGCGACCTACATGTGTGCGCTGGTGATGGTGCGCTACAACGCCGATTTCAAGGAGCGCTATGCGAGGCTGCGTGCCAAAGGCAAGTGCGCGAAAGTGGCCCTGGTGGCCTGCATGCGGGTGCTGCTGATACGTCTGAACGCCATGGTGCGCGACGGAACACCATGGCGTGATCACGTGGTTTGAATGGGGGGCGGGCTTTGCCCGCCATCGCGGAATCTATCCGCGATGGCATTATAAAATGCCCATTCATCGGGGGATGATGAAAGACAGTTGGCTCCCACCTGGTCCGCAGTGCTTGTCTGAACAGTATTGGCTTTGGCCGCGACCGCCACCCCAGCGTCATCAGAGCATCTGGCTCAGCGCCCGGAACAGTTCATCAGGCTTGACCGGCTTTTGCAGCACCAGGCTTTCAGGCAATTCCAGGCCTTGCAGTTCGGCATAGCCGGTCAGAAACACCACCGGCAACTGTGGATAACGGTCGCGCGCCGCGCGGGCCAACTGTGCGCCGTTGAAGCCGGGCATGGCGAAGTCGGTGAGCAGCAGATCGACCTGATCGTCAAGCAATTGCAACGCCTGTTCGCCACTGTTGGCCTGACGGACCCGATAGCCTTGCAGCACCAGCATTTCGCTGAGCATGTCGCGGATCAGGTGTTCATCGTCGACCACCAGGATGCAGCGGTTATGTCCGCTGTTCTGTGGCTCTTGAGCGGGCACTGGCTGCTCGGTCTGTGTTGCGGTCTGCTGCACCGCCGGCAGATAGACGCTGACTTCCGTGCCACGGCCCGGCTCGGTGTCGATGCGCACGCCGCCTCCGGACTGTTTGGCAAACCCGAACACTTGCGCCAGGCCCAGCCCGGAGCCTTTGCCGATGTCCTTGGTCGTGAAGAACGGCTCGAACACTTTGGCCAGCACATCCTGGCTCATGCCGCAGCCGGTGTCGCGGATCGACAGCATCACGTAGTCGCCAGGCTCGGGATCTTCCGGCCGTTGCGCGGCTTGCCGCACGCGAGTGTTGTGGGTGCGCAGGATCAGCAGGCCGCCGGCCGGCATCGCGTCGCGGGCGTTGATCGCCAGGTTGAGAATGATCATCTCGGTCTGGGTCGGATCGGTCAGCGCCTGCCACAACTGAGCGTGCAGATCCAGGCGAACCAGAATGCTTCCGCCCAGGGTGCGGCGCAGCAGTTCTTCCAGGCCGTTCAAGGTGTCGTTGAGGTTCAGCGGCACCGGCTCCAGGCGCTGGCGCCGGGAGAAGGCCAGCAACTGTGAGGTCAGTTTGGCACCGCGCTCGCCCGCTTCACGGATGTGCTTCAGGCGCCGCCGCGCCTTGTCCAGATCTGGTTTGTCCAGCTCACGTTCAAGAAAGCTGGAGCCGGTGAGGATCACGGTCAGCAGGTTGTTGAAGTCGTGGGCCACGCCTGCGGTCAATTGGCCGACCGCTTCGAGGCGCTGCATCTGTTGCAGGGCGGCTTCGATCCGCTCGCGCTCGGCAATCTGATCGCGCAGCCGGGTATTGGCTTCGGCAAGGCTTTCGGTCGCCTCACGCTCGCCAGTAATGTCCCGCGCCACCGCATAGAGCAGAGTGTCTTCCGGCACCACCACCCATGACAGCCAGCGCTGCTGACCATTGGCATGGCGGATCCGGCCGGTAAAACGCACGCTGGCGCCGTTGCGCGCCAGGGTCGCCAGCTCGCTGCAGAACGCCTGGCGGTCATCTTCGGGCAGCAATTGCATCAGTGAAATCTGCGCCAGGGCCTGGCGGTTAAAGCCCAGCGCCTGTTCCCAGGCCGGGTTGAGCGCCACCGGCGTCAGATCCTTATTGAATACGCCCAGCAGGTCTTGCGACAACTCCCAGGCACGATCCCGCTCGCGGGTGCGCCGCTCGACCCGTTCGCCAAGGATTTCATTGAGCTGTTTAAGTGCCTGGGTGGCCTGACGCTGTTGATGGATGTCTTGTAATACACCGGAGAAACGCACGCACTGGCCATCGACGATCCGCGCCTGGCCACTGCTCAGCAGCCAGCGCGGCTCTTTGCCATTGATACAGCGAAACTCCATGCGATAGCTGCCATCGCTGTCCGGTGCCATGGCCTGTTCCACGGCTTCACGGACAGCGCCCTGATCATCGGGATGCAGGCCGGCATAGAACAATGGCAGATCCATCTCGGTATCTGCGGGCAGGCTGAACAGCGCCTTGCAGCGATCGTCCCAGAGCAACAGGCCGTCCTGCGGGCGAAAGTCCCAACTGCCCATGCCTGCCGCGTCAATCGCGATCCGCGCACGCGCTTCTACATCCGCCAGTGCTTCTTCGGCCCGGCGCCGGCGCTGGCGTTCCTGGACTTCGGTAAGCGCGCGGCCCACCGCCTTGGGCAGCAATGACAGGTTCTTTTTCAGGACGTAGTCGGTCGCACCCAGGCGGATCATTTCCACCGCGTGTTCTTCGCCGTAGATGCCGGACAGGAAAATAAAGGGCGTATCCGGGGCCAGGCGCCGCGCGATGGCCAGCACGTCGCTGCCTGAAGAGCCAGGCAGTACGCAGTCGCAGAGGATCAGATCGAAACTTTGCTCTTGCAGGGCGCGCTCCGCGCCCCAGTGGTCGAACACCTGCCGGGCCTGGATCAGCATGCCGCTGCGCTCAAGTCTCAACAGGGTCAGCTCGGCGTCCATCGAGCTGTCTTCGACCATCAGCAAATTCATTGGCTTGGCCAACATCCGGGCTCCGTCATTAATTGCGTCGACGGTTCAGACGCAGAGAACCTGGTGGAGGTTCATTCAGTACGGCCCAGAAAACCCCGAGGTCGGAAATGGCCGCGACAAACTCCTTGAACTCGACGGGTTTGACCACGTAGGCGTTGACCCCCAGCTCGTAGGCGCGCAGCAGGTCTGGCTCTTCTCGCGAGGAGGTCAGCATCACCGTGGGGATACTGCGCAGTTCCGGGGTGTCGCGCACCACTTTGAGGACTTCCAGGCCATCGACCTTGGGCAGTTTCAGGTCCAGCAGCAGCACCGCCGGGTTGCCGTCGTCACGCTCGGCAAAGGCGTTACGGCGCAGCAGGTAATCCAGAGCGTCGGCACCGTCACGCAGCACAATGACTTCGTTGGCCAACTGGCTGCGCTCCAGCGCGACAAGGGTCAACTCCAGATCCCTGGGGTTGTCTTCGACCAACAGAATGGGTTTGAGCATGATCGGTGGTTCTCAGCTATGCGAAAGGTGACGAGGAAGGGTGAAGTAGAAGGTCGCGCCACGGTCGATTTCGCCCTCGGCGCGGACTTCGCCGTCGTGGCGCTCGATAATGCGCCGCACGCTGGCCAGGCCAATGCCGGTGCCTTCGAAGTCTTCCATGCGATGCAGACGCTGGAAAACCCCGAACAGCTTGTTGGCATAGGCCATGTCGAAACCCACGCCGTTATCGCGGATCCACACTTCGGTTTCATTCTCGGTCTGCCGGGCGCCGATTTCAATGCGCGCCGGGGTGCGCCCACGAGTATATTTGAGCGCGTTGGCAATCAGGTTGTTGAGGGCCAGGTTAATGAAGGCCGGATCGCCAATCACTTTAGGCAACCGGGCAATTTCCCAGACAACCTCGCGGCCAGCATAATCAGGCTGCAGGTCGCTGCGGATATTGTCGATCAGGGCATTGAGGTCGACATCCGACAAGCGCAGCGCAGAGCGGCCCATCTGGGAAAAATTCAGCAGATTATCGACCAGTGTCCCGGCAAAGCGCGCGGCGTCTTCGATGTGCTGCAAAAAGCGTTTGCCGCGCTCGCTGAGCACCGAGCCTTCGATTTCACTGAGCAATTCGGTATAGCCGGCAATGTGTCGCAGCGGCGCGCGCAGGTCGTGGGAGACACTGTAAGAGAACGCTTCAAGCTCTTTGTTGGAACGCTGCAGCTCGCCAGACAGTTGCGCCAGCTCTTCGGCCTTGCGCATCACGATACCCAATACCGCGCTGCGCAGCTCAACCACACCTTCAATGATCAGCGGGTTCCAGGGCGCGGAAAAACCACGTACGTCCTGTTGCCAGCGGTCAAAGCTGTGGCGGGGATTGAGAGTGCCCTGTGGGCTGATGTCTTTTTCCGGGCGCCCGGCCCAGTTCACGGTACGCGCCTGTTCAGGACGGAACCACACCAGATAGTGTGAGTGAATTTGCGAGATGGCCACCGCCATGACCCCCGCGGCGTACTGGCCCAGCTCCGGGAGTTCGTCGATGTCGCGCTGCACGTTGTCGGTGTGGAAGACTTGCTCGGCATCCTGCTGGCCCAGCCAGTGCACCAGTGCATTGACCATCGACTCGGGCGGCGTGGCGCCGATCAGTTCGCAGCGCCCGGCAGAAATGATCGCCGCGCCCTGGGCGCCGGCGAAGGCCAGCAGCACTTCAGGCAGTTCCAGCAGGCCGTCACTGACGCTGTCATGATCGGCCATCGACGACAGCATCTGCACGATGCGTTTGCGCAAATCCAGTAATTGCCGGGTGCTGGCATGAGACTCCAGAGACTCGATCTGCAACGACAGCAGGCTGCTGAGCAGTTCGCAGGCCGTACGGGTCTGAAAGTCCACCGGGCGAGGCTGTTGGTGATGGCAGGAAATCAGCCCCCAGAGTTTGCCGTCGACCACGATCGACAGTGACATCGAGGCCAGTGTGCCCATATTGCGCATGTACTGCAGGTGCACGGGCGAGACGCTGCGCAACGAGGCATAGCTCAGGTCCAGCGGCTGACCGGTGCGCGGGTTGTTGGCAGGTATGAGCGCCGAGGGCTGGTAACTGGCGCTCTGGATCAACCGGATTCGATTGGTGCGATACAGCTCTCGTGCCTGGCGCGGGATGTCCGAGGCTGGAAAACACAGGCCCAGGTATTGCGGATAACCCGCGTCGACGGCCTCGGCCAGTACCAGGCCGTTGCCATCGGCATCGAAGCGGTACGCCTTGACCCGGCCAAACCCGGTGATCTGTTTGATCTGCTGCACGGAGCGGCGCAGCAGCTCTTCGATATCGGTAATCTGCTGCAAGCCACTGACGAAACCACGGATCAACGGATAGAAGTCGTTTCTGCGGCGGGCCGATTGCTCTGGTACAGGCTCGAATTCGGCGATCAGTACCTGATCATGACGGTGCACCAGCAGGGTCATGCGCTGGTCGCTGCAAGGACCCCGGCGCAGGTGCACGTCGCCGATATGAAACGGAAAGATTTCGTCAGCCGGCAGTTCCTGCAGATGGCCGGCCAGATCAAAGCTATCATCCACCCAGCCGGGGAAATCCTTGCCGATCAGGTCGCCAGCAGCCACGCCCAGCCACTGCTCGGTATTTTCACTGGCCTGCAGGATCTGCAGGCTGGGTTCGTCGAGCACCAGCAAAAACCCGTGGGGCTGAATGCTGCCAGGGATCTGGATCGGTTCCTGGCTGCAACGCTCGATGGCTTGATCCAGGGCATTGTCGGCAATAGGCAAAAGTGGCTCTCCTGTAGGGTCCGTTCTATCGAGGCCGGATTTTTGGGCACAGGATGAATCAGCGAACGGTATCAGAAAGTTACTGCTTGCGCGTCTTTGTAATCGCAATCTGGGTCAATTGCGCCGTATTTTTGTCAATCATCGACTCAGGCAAGGTTTGATGCGCCGCTCAGGTTTTGAGGTTCGCATACATTGGGTGAGTATTTGCTTGTATACGACAGTTGCATATCTACCTGCGACCGTATTGGCCGCTTCGTTCAATCCTCTAACCTCATGTTTTACAAGGATAACGCCGCTGGAAAAATGTATTTCTTATGGGTTTAATGTGTCTACATAAAGAATACAATTCGTTGACGGGCCTCTTGCTGCATGCCAGTCTCTTGTGACGTGATGTCCGGGGCCATCATTTACCCGGCTTACCGGCAAGACTGCGACTTCGCTGTGCTGTTCATCGAAGTCAGCGACTGCCTGCCGATGTGTGGCGTCGGCACCATTGGCCTGGTGACTTCGGCACTGGAGGCGGGGCTGGTCACGCCGCAGGTGCCAGGCCAGTTGAGCATTGAGACGCCGACCGGGTCGATATCCGCTACACCCGCGAAGGCGACCAGGTCACCAGCGTAAAGATGCTGAGTGTCGCCAGCTACCTGCATGCCCAGGACGTGGTCGTGGACGTCGAGGGGCTCGGTCGCTTGAGTGCCGACATCGCCTATGGCGGCAACTATTACGCAGTGGTCGAGCCTCAGGCGACGTGGGCCGGTCTGGACGGCATGCCGACCAAACGCATCGTTGAACTGAGCCAGAACCTGCGCAGCGCTCTGGCACAGTTGCCTGAACCGGTGCACCCGGAGGATTCGCGCATTCGCGGTGTTCATCATGGGATCTGGTGCGACCAGCTGCCGACTCCTGACATCGATGGTCGTTGCGCGGTGTTCCATGGTGACCAGGCCATCGAACCCGCTGTCACCGGTTGGGCCAGGGGCATTGGTCATAACACCATTTTTGTTGATGACAACGACCCGCTGGCGCATGGCTTGCTGATATAAATATACAGTCGCCGCCCGGGTTGGGCCGGGCGGTCTTGCAACCTCTAAGGCACAAGATTGAAGAAGACCGAACCCGATCAACTGCTGATCAAGATGCCATCACTGCGTGCGGTGCGGTCTTTTGTAGCAGCGGCCAAGTGCCTGAGTTTCACCCGTGCTGCCGATTCATTGTGCGTAACGCCTGCGGCCATCAGCCGACAGATCAAGGAACTCGAAGATGCGCTGGGCACCGAGCTGTTCAACCGTTCTGGCCGCGCGGTGGAACTGACCACCGCCGGCACGCTGTTTTTCAACGTGGCGCAGTTGTCGTTCATGAACATCGCCCAGGCCGCCGAGCGGTTGCGCGAGCAGGATTACCAGCGCCCAAGCCTGACCATCTGCTGCTCGCCCGGCACCGCTAACCTGTGGCTGGCGCCGCGCCTGGCGCATTTCTCCAGCTTGTACCCGGACATCGAATTGAGCGTGGTCGCGACCCATGATTTTCATCGTCTGGAAGCCGATGTGCGACCGGATGCGTTTATCACCCAGTCGGCGCGGATTCGCGAAGGGTATGTCAGCACCCGGTTGTTCGGCGAATTGATCTACCCGGTGTGCAGCCCCGGCTATTTCAGCCAGTTGCCCCAGAACATGAGCCTTGAAGGGCTGCGCGACCTGGCACTGCTCAATCTCAGCCCCTACGGCCGACCCTCGCTGGCCGAATATGTTGACTGGAAAATCTGGTTCGCCCTGCAGGGCGTGACCTTGGACGGGCGTTCGCTCAGTGCACCCGGCATTGTCAAGGCCAACGACTACAGCATGCTGATCCAGATGGCCCTGCGCGACCAAGGGCTGGCGCTGGGCTGGCACCATCTGGTCAGCGATCTGATCAGGCAAGGCCAATTGGTGCGCCTGGTGGGCTTCGACGTGGTCCAGCCGCAGACCTTTCACTACCTGGCCATTCGCGAAGAGATTGCCGAGGAACCGGTGGTGAGCGAGTTCAGGAAGTGGGTGTTGAGCCAGTCCTGAGCCTCATATTGGCTGGCATATAAGGCAGGACGATCTACGCTGGAAAACGGAACCCTGATCGGTGCTATCACCCTGATACTGTGTGGTTCGTGTGTCCTGCGGTCTGCCGGGGTGTAACGGATTTCGACAGAGTCAGTGGCGGTCGTTTGAGCGGCAGGGATAGCGGGGCGGGCGATGAAGACGAATTCTCTGACAGGGCTTGGTGGCTGGATGGCGCTGGTGCTGCTGGCCGGTTTAATGGTCAGCTACCTGGCCAGTTACCAGCAGGGCAAGGCAATCGACCGGCACGTCCAGGATGCGCTTAGGGATGCCGGGGAGGGCATCGGCGACAGTCTGCAAGCACGGTTGAGGGTCTATGAGTATCGGCTGCGCGGTCTGCGCGGCGCCATTCACATGCTTGACCTGAGCTATATCAGTATTAGTCAGATGAGCCGTTACAGTCAGGGGCGCAATATCGAGAAAGAGTATCCCGGTGCGCGTGGCTTTGGTTTCATCCGCCGGGTAGCGATTGCTGATGAGGCTGATTTCCTGCGGCGGGTCAGGTCTGACGGCAAGCCTGAGTTCACGTTGAGTCGGCTCAGTGTCAATCAGGGCGATCGCTACATTATCCAGTTCATCGACCCGCCGGCGCGTAATGCTCAGGCCGTGGGTCTGGATATCGCCTCGGAGCCGCGCCGCCGCGAAGCGGCCGTCCAGGCCATGCGCAGCGGTGCGGCAACCCTGTCTGCGCCGATCACCCTGCAGCAGAGCAGCGAAGAGCGTTTGCGGGCGTTCCTGTTTTTGCTGCCAGTCTACAACACCCCGGAAACCCCGACCGACACCACACAACGAGAGACCAACCTGATCGGCTGGACTTATGCGCCGTTGACCATGCTTGAGGTGATGTCCAGTCTGGACCCGGCCAACCACCGCTTGCATCTGCGGCTTTATGACGTCAGTGATACCCGGCAACTGATCTACCAGACCCCGGAAAACGGCCCTGATCCGGAAGTTCTTCATGTGCACACCTTCGAGCGCGAGATTTATGGCCGGATTTGGCGCATGGAAGTCGGCGCCCATCCGCAGTTCGTCGAAGCTTTGGATCCAGTGTCGCCCAGCCGGGTGTTTGTCATTGGCGTGCTGGCCAGCCTGTTGCTGACCGCTATGGTCGGCACCTTGCTGTTGTCGCGCCAGCGTCAGCAGGAGGTGATTGCCGGTCAGGCCCGGCTGGCAACCATCGTTGAAAACTCCAGCGACGCTATCATCGGTGAAGCCCTGAACGGCCGAATCATTACCTGGAACCGCGCCGCTGAGCAGATGTTCGGCTATGCCGAACATGAGGTACTGGGCCGTCCGCTGGCTCCTTTGCTGGTGCCGTTGCAGCGGATTCATGAGGATGAGCAACTGCTGGAGCGAGTGGCACGTGGCGAGCGTGGTTCAACCCTGGAAACCCAGCGTCTGCATAAAGACAGTCGACTGATTGATGTGACTATTACCTGCAGCCTGATCCGCGAGGCTGATGGTTCCATTCTGGGGGCGGCAAAGATGATGCACGACATCACCGACCGCAAGCGGGTCGAGCGCTACCTGGTGGAGTTCAATGCGCAACTCGAACAACAGGTCAGTGAGCGCACTGCCGAGCTGTCCAGAGTTGCCGGGCTGCTGCAGGCGGTGCTTGATGCATCATCGGAGGTGTCGATCATCGCCACGGACACTGACGGACAGATCGTGGTCTTCAACCGCGGTGCCGAAATACTGCTGGGTTACAGTCACGCCGAAATGGTCAGGCGCAAGACGCCGATGGATTTTCACCTGCCCGAAGAAGTCGATCTGCGCTCTGCCGAACTGAGCCGCGAGTATGGCATCCCCATCGAAGGTATCGACGTATTTTGCTACAAGGCGGCACTGGAGGGCGCCGAAACCCGGCAGTGGACCTACGTGCGCAAGGATGCCTCACGGGTGCCGATATCGATGGTTATCACACCGATCCGCACCACCGATGGTGAGCTTATCGGCCACCTTGGGATTGCTCAGGACATTACCGAACGGCTACGTCACAGCGCTGACATGCAGGCGGCCAAAGCCAGTGCCGAGGCTGCCAACGCCGCCAAGAGCCTGTTCCTGGCGAACATGAGCCACGAAATCCGTACGCCCATGAATGCCGTGATCGGCATCGCTCATCTCTTGCAGAACTCCTCCTTGAACGAGCAGCAGCGACAACTGCTGACCAAGTTGCAGATCGCCGGTCGGACCTTGCTGGGGATCATCAACGACATCCTCGATATCGCCAAAATCGAAGCCGGCGAGATGCGTCTGGAAAACAAGCCGTTCAGTCCTCGGCAACTGCTTGCTGAGCTAGGCGAATTGTTTGCCGCACAGGCCCAGCAAAAAGGCCTGCGTTTTGCCGTCAATGGTGCGATGCAGATGCCCGATCTGCTGATCGGTGATGCCCTGCGGGTCAATCAGATCCTTATGAACCTGGTGGGCAACGCATTGAAGTTCACCACCGAGGGCGGTGTTGAGGTGAGTGTCAGTCACCAGGAACAAAGCGCCGAGCGCTGCTGGTTGCGCTTCTCTGTGCAGGACTCCGGTTGCGGTATTGCTGCCGAGGTGCTCGACCGGCTGTTTTCGCCGTTCACCCAGGCTGATGCCTCCACCACCCGGCGGTTTGGCGGCACCGGGCTGGGGCTGTCGGTAGTGCGTGGGCTGGTAGATCAGATGGATGGGCAGTTGGGGGTTCACAGCGAACCGGGCATGGGCAGCGATTTTTGGGTAGCGTTGCCTTTTCAGTTGTGTCCTGGCGAACTGGAGCCTTCTGCGCTGGGTAGCAGCCTTGAAGTACTGGTGCTCAGCGATGAGTCAGGCGTGCCGAACCTGCAGCGTCTGTGCCGTGGTCTGGGCTGGCGGGTGGCCAACTGTGCTGATCTGCAGGCACTGTGTCTGATCGTGCAGGAGCGCCAGCAAACCGGTAGTCCGCTGCCCGACCTCTTGCTGGTGGACTGGCAGCGTCCGGCGCTGCAAGACCTGCACCGCTTGCGCGAGGTTACCCGGTTGCCGGTCATTCTGGTGACCGGTCCGGTAGAAGGAGTCCAGCCATCATGGCCGGTCGACAATGTGCTGTTCAAGCCGCTCGACAGTTCGGCATTGTTCAATGCAGTCAATGCCTGTATTGCCCGCTATCACGGCAGTACCGAGCGGGTCCTGCACACTACGCGCCTGGATACTGCCATGACCCGCTGGCTGAGCGGTCTGCACCTGCTGTTGGTGGATGACAGCGAAATCAATCTGGAGGTAGCCAGCCTGTTGCTGCAACAGCAAGGGGCGAGCGTGCAGACCTGTGCCACGGGTTTGCAGGCTCTGGAGCGGCTGCGGCAGGCGCCCGCGCTGTTTGATGCGGTACTGATGGATGTGCAAATGCCGGAAATGGATGGCTATGAAGCCACGCGCCGGTTACGCACCGAACTGGGCCTGACCCTTTTGCCGGTGCTGGCCCTGACCGCCGGGGCACTGGCCGAGGAACGCCGCCAGGCAGAACTGGCCGGCATGGATGATTTCCTTACCAAGCCGCTTGAACCCACGGCACTGATCCGGGCGATCCGCAGGGCGGTCGAGCGGGTACGTGGATCGCCTCTGGCGGTCAGCAACATCGCGTCGACCCAGGCACTGGATGCTGAGGACTGGCCGCTGATCGAAGGTATTGATGTACGTGAGGCCGCCGGCCGGTTTGGTCACGACAAAGCGTTGTACCTGTCGTCACTGCGGCGGTTTTTTTCAGAATTTGGCACCTTTGCCGAGGCGGATGCGGTGGTACGACGTACAGACTTGCCATGTGACCCATTGATCGCCGAGCTGCACAAGCTGCGCGGTGTCGCCAGCCTGTTGGGCGCCCAGGCGCTGGCGCAACTGGCCGGGCAGGCCGAGACCATGTTGTGCAATGGCGGTGATGCCAGGCAGACGCTGGGTAAATTGAGCGAAGCATTCGTCGCCCTGCAGCAACAGGCTGCCAGCGTACAGGCCTCAACTGCTCCAGTGCCTTGTGCCGATACTGATCCGACGACGGCTCGTCAGGCTCTTGCGAGCCTGCACCGGCTGCTGGAAAACCATGACATTGATGCGCTTAACCATTTTGCACTGGCCGCGCCAGCGCTTCAGGCGGCTGCCGGCCAGGTACTGGTCGAGCAGCTTTGGCAGGCCATTGAAGGGCTGGAGTTCGAGCGCGCCTTACAACTGCTCGAACGCGCCGATTTATGAACGGAGAACCGTGCGCGATGCAACCGATACCCAGCTTGTTGATTGTCGATGATGATATTTCCGCTATCCGCGTGCTGAGCAAGATCCTGCATGGCCTGGGGCAAATCCGCTTTGCCACCGGCGGTACCCAAGCGTTGAAGATGATTCAGCAGATGCGCCCGGACCTGATCTTGCTCGACGCTGAAATGCCTGATCTGGGCGGCTTTGAAGTGTGTGAGGCGATCAAGGCCGACCCGCTGCTCAAGGATGTGCCGGTCATTTTCATCACCAGCCACACCGAGGCCCGCGTGGAGGAGGCCGGATTGGCGCTGGGCGCGGTAGACTTCATTGGCAAGCCGGTGCAGCCGGCGATTGTCACTGCCCGGGTCAAGACCCACCTGCGCCTGAAAATGGCCATCGACCAGCTCAGCCTGCTGGCTCAGACCGATGGCCTGACCGGCCTGGCCAATCGCCGTTTCCTGGACCAGAACATCGAGCGTGAGTGGTCGCGCGCGCGGCGCAACCAAGAGGCTTTCTCGTTGTTAATGCTCGATATCGATTTCTTCAAGCGCTACAACGACTGTTATGGGCATCTGCAAGGCGATGAATGCCTGATCGCTGTGGCCCATGCCGTAAAGGCGTGCGTGCAGCGCTCTACCGATCTGGTTGCCCGTTATGGTGGCGAAGAGTTTGCCGTGCTTGTTCCAGGCACCGGAGCACAAGGCGCCTGCCAACTCGGCGAAGAGATAGTCCAGCATGTGCGGGCGCAAAACCGTCCGCATGAAACCAGCGACTACGGCCGGGTGACGGTTTCGGTGGGCGTGGCGAGCCTGGAGGCTGGTGCGCTGCCACACGCGCAGTCAGGCGCTACTGGCGCAAAAGGCGCCCCGGTGCTAGCCCAGGCACTGCTGGCCGAAGCCGACCGCGCGTTGTATCAGGCTAAACATGACGGCCGCAATTGCAGCCGCTTTGTGCCGATTCAGTTGGGCCTTTAGACGTTCCGGGCAGCGTGGTCTCAGGTGTGTGCTGTCGGCTGAGCAGCAGGCGCTAGGAGTGCACGCAATGGGTCACGAACTCACCACTCAACCCTGGCGATTCCACCGCATGAATCACTCCGCACTCCAGCGCCTGGTCGGGTTCGAGAATGCGCGGCGCGGCGGTCAGGTACTTTTCTGTTTCCAGGGCCTGTGCTGCCCCTTGAGTGCGTTCGGCGACAATGCGGCAATACAGGTGCATGTCGTGGTCCAGGCTCATGGCGTATTCGGACATTCGCGAGTGGTCCACTGCGCCGTTGAGGTGCCAGTGAAAGGGATGGAACAGAAATTTGCTGTGCGGGCAGGCGGTGCGCCGTTCGCCGGCAAGAAAAATTACGTTGCCCATTGACTCGACCGTACCCAGATTATGGGTATGCACCGGCATCGGCAGGGTCAGTAAAAAGTTGTACAGGGTGAAGCCATAGCTGCATTCGCCGCCCATGGTGGCGATATTGAGAATCAGGCTGGAAGCTTGCTGTTGGGCTGCGAGTGAGGCCTTTTCGATGAGCTGGCCGCAGGTGGTGGAGTTGACCGGGGCGGTGAAGTTGATCACGTGGGTCGCCATGTTCAGCACCTCTTGAACGCTGACGTAAACATAAGGCTTACAGACGGGGTAGGTATCTTGTATCGATACCGGGTGACTTAACTATAGCCGTCGATCGGTAGACAAGCCTTTATGATTCACGGGCGTTATCGTGACGCGCGGATCAGCGCTTGATTGATGCGTTATCAGGAAAAAAACGAGCTGCGTTGCCATCGCCTGCGTTTTTAGAGTCACCCTACAGGGGGCGGTGAGCCCCCTGCTGAAGCCTGGATTCAATCCAGATCGCTGGCCTGATGACGCTCTGGCAACTGGCTGGCTTCTTCCCCCCAGGTCCGGTTGACCCGCTGGCCGCGTTGGACCGCCGGGCGCTGGGCGATAACTTCAGCCCAGCGCTGGACATGCGGGTACTCGTGTGCCGCGAGGAACTCTGCTGCCGAGTACAGATTGCCGCGCACCAGCTGACCGTACCATGGCCAGACCGCGATATCGGCAATGCTGTACTGCTCGCCCGCCAGGAAAGGGCTCTCGGCCAGGCGCCGATTCAGCACATCCAGCTGGCGCTTGGCTTCCATGGTGAAGCGATTGATCGGGTATTCGAGTTTTTCCGGTGCATAAGCGTAGAAATGCCCGAAGCCACCGCCCAGATAAGGCGCCGAGCCCATTTGCCAGAACAGCCAGTTCAGTGTCTCGGCGCGGCCGGCAGGATCGGCCGGAATGAAGTGGCCGAATTTTTCTGCCAGGTACAGCAGGATCGAGCCCGACTCGAACACCCGGATTGGCGGTTCGACACTGCGGTCGAGCAAGGCCGGGATCTTGGAGTTGGGATTGACCTCGACGAAGCCGCTGGAGAACTGCTCGCCCTGATTGATACGGATAAGCCAGGCGTCGTACTCGACCTCGTGGATGCCCAGCGCCAGCAGTTCTTCTAGCAGGATGGTGACCTTGACACCATTGGGCGTGGCCAGCGAGTACAGCTGGAGCGGATGCTGGCCGACCGGCAGGGCCTTGTCATGGGTCGGACCGGCCACCGGACGGTTGATATTGGCGAACTCGCCGCCGGACGGGGCTTCGTGGGTCCATACCTTGGGCGGAACGTATGCAGCCTGGGTCATGCGGATAACCTCCTGGAGCGATGCAGCGCCCTTTGCCGGGCGCAAAACCAAAATGTTCAGGGTCAGGATCAAACCGTATGGCGGTCTGGACAGACGCGCATCATGACCCAGATCCCCTCCCGATTGCAGGCCCAATTGGCGATACAGATATTAAGGCAGACGACCCAAGGCAGCCGGCTATGTCTTGTTGAAATGAATAATTCGTTGCGCCTGACCTGTATACAGGCTGAATACAATTTCGTCGAAAATGCTGTTCCGCCGAGCTCATCTGCCTGTAAAAACAACGCGCTCAAAGAGACCGATCGATGACCCGCCATTGTGCACCGGCGTTACGGGCCGGCGAGCAGGGCAGGGGCTTTGCCGTGGTTGCCGACGAGGTGCGCAGCCTGGCCACTCACTCGCAGGGGCTGACCGGCAAGATGCACAACACCATCGAGCGGTTGCGCCTGGAAGTCGACAACGCGGCGCAGCGCATGCAAGCCATCCATGTCAGCGCCGAAGACGTCATGTGCGAAGTACGCCTGGCTGTCGGGGCATTCGAAGCAATCACCCAAGGCATGGGCGAGACCGTCCAGCACAACGTGCAGATCGCTACTGCAGCCGCACAGCAGACCAGCGTGGTCGAGAGCGTCGAGCGCAACACCCGGCAGATTCGTACCTTGAGTGCATCGACCGCCGAATCTGCCGGTCATATGGTCACCGCCAGCAACGAAGTGGCCGAGTCATCGCGTGAGCTGCACCGGTTGGTCGGAGCGTTCGGTATGTAACCCGGCCTCTTCAGCGCGACTCCCGAACCTGGCCTTTACTGTCTGCAAGCTGTCTGGCTGCGAGGCCGGGAGTAAACTCGTCTTGCTGGATGCGACGGATGAAATCATAATGCAAATCAATCTTATCTACCTTGCCGGTCGTCGCAGGTTGTTGATTTGTCAGGCGATCACCGTGCAAGCCGTCTTGGCCCTGTTGTCCGGAGGTGCTGTACATGCGAAAACGCGACACTCGATGGAGCCGCCTGTCAGCCCATTTAGCGGGCACGTTGCTGGCCTTAAGCTGCAGCGTTACGGCCTTTGCTCAAGATCCGGCGCAAGAAAAATTCAAGGTGGTCACCACCTTCACGGTGATCGCCGACATGGCGCGCAATGTCGCCGGTGATGCCGCTACGGTCGAGTCGATCACCAAGCCCGGTGCCGAGATCCACAACTATTCGCCAACCCCTGGCGACCTGCGTCGGGCTCAGGGCGCGCAGTTGATTCTGTGGAACGGCCTGAATCTTGAGTTGTGGTTCCAGAAGTTTTTCCAGAACCTCAAGGATGTGCCCAGTGTGACGGTTTCCGACGGCGTGCAGCCGATGAGCATCGGTGAAGGGCCTTACACCGGCAAGCCCAACCCCCATGCCTGGATGTCCTCGGCCAATGCGCAGATCTACGTCGATAACATCCGCGATGCGCTGGTCAAATACGACCCGGCCAATGCCGACACCTATCGTCGCAATGCCGAGACTTACAAGGCCAGCATTCAGGCCACGGTCGCGCCGCTGCACGCCCAGCTTGAGCAGATTGCCCCGCAGCAGCGCTGGCTGGTCACCAGCGAAGGCGCGTTCTCCTATCTGGCTCGCGATCTGGGCCTCAAAGAGCTGTACCTGTGGCCGATCAACGCCGATCAACAGGGCACGCCGCAACAAGTGCGCAACGTCATCGATCAGGTCAAGGCGCAGCAGATTCCGGCGGTGTTCAGTGAGAGCACTGTGTCGGACAAACCGGCTCGCCAGGTTGCCCGCGAGACCGGGGCGCATTACGGTGGAGTGCTTTATGTTGATTCGCTCAGTGAGCCTGATGGCCCGGTGCCGACGTATCTCGATCTGCTGCGCGTGACCACCGACACCCTGACCAAAGGCCTGCAGGCCGGGCTGAGCCATGACTGAATCGACCGCCGTAGCGGACCCGGCCCCGCAGCACTGGGGTATTGAGGTGACCGATGTCACGGTCACCTATCGCAATGGACACACGGCATTACACGATGCCAGCTTTCGCATTCCAGCTGGCACCATCACCGCACTGGTCGGCGTCAATGGTGCTGGCAAGTCCACTTTGTTCAAGGCCTTGATGGGCTTTGTCAGGCTGGCCAAGGGCGAGATCCGGGTCATGGGGCTGCCGGTGGCCCAGGTGCTCAAGCGCAATATGGTGGCTTATGTGCCGCAGGCCGAGGAGGTCGACTGGACCTTTCCGGTGCTGGTCGAAGATGTGGTGATGATGGGCCGCTACGGTCACATGGGCATGCTGCGCATCCCGCGCAAGGCCGATCGGCTGGCCGTCGAAGCAGCACTGGCGCGGGTCGACATGACCCGCCTGGCCAAGCGTCAGATCGGCGAGTTGTCCGGTGGCCAGAAAAAACGCGTGTTCCTTGCCCGTGCGCTGGCTCAGGACAGCAAGGTGATCCTGCTCGACGAACCGTTCACCGGGGTGGACGTCAAGACCGAAGACCAGATCATCACGCTGTTGCGTGAGCTGCGTGACGAAGGCCGGGTGATGCTGGTTTCTACCCACAACCTGGGCTCGGTGCCTGAGTTCTGCGACCGCACCGTGCTGGTCAAGAACACGGTACTGGCCTACGGCCTGACCGAAGAGGTGTTTGTTCAGGACAATCTGGAACAGGCGTTCGGTGGTGTATTACGCCACTTCATGATCAATCCGGCGGTGGGCGATCCGGGGCATCGGGTCGGAATCTTCACCGACGACGAACGGCCGCTGGTGATTCGCGATGGCATCGCTACCCGCCGTGAACCGCGAGAGCCGCAGTCGTGATCGCCGGGCTGCTGGAACCCTTCGCCTATGAGTACATGCGCAACGCCATGTGGGTCGCGGCCCTGGTCGGCGGTGTGTGTGCGTTTCTGTCCTGTTACCTGATGCTGCGCGGCTGGTCGCTGATCGGCGATGCGCTGTCGCACTCGATCGTGCCCGGTGTGGCCGGTGCCTACATGATCGGTCTGCCGTTCTCGATCGGCGCGTTCTTCGCTGGCGGCCTGGCCGCAGCAGTGATGCTGTTTCTCAACCAGCGCAGCAAGCTCAAGGAAGATGTGATCATCGGCCTGATCTTCACCTCGTTCTTCGGCCTGGGCCTGTTCATGGTCTCGCTATCGCCCACCTCCGTGAACATCCAGACCATCGTGCAGGGCAATATTCTGGCGATTACGCCGGGCGATACGGTGCAACTGGTGTTGATTGGCGTGATCTCGCTGGTGATTCTCACCGCCAAATGGAAAGACCTGATGGTCACCTTTTTCGATGAAAACCACGCCCGCTCGATTGGCCTGAACCCGACCCTGCTCAAGGGTATCTTCTTCACCCTGTTGTCAGCCTGCACGGTGGCGGCATTGCAGACCGTGGGGGCGTTTCTGGTGATCTGCATGGTCATCACCCCCGGCGCCACGGCCTACCTGCTGACCGACCGCTTCGAGCGGCTGCTGATCATTGCGGTGAGCATCGGTGCGCTGACCAGCTTTGCCGGTGCCTATCTGAGCTACTTTGTCGACGGCGCCACCGGCGGGATCATCGTGGTGCTGCAGACCCTGATCTTCCTCAGCGCCTTTTTCCTCGCGCCCAAACACGGCATGCTGGCGGCGCGGCGACGCGGCAAGGCGGCTCTGGACGTGCAGCCATGAGCCTGCTGGAAACCTTGCTCAGCCCCTTTGAGTTCGACTTCATGGTCAACGCACTGATCGTCGCGGTGCTGGTCTCGCTGCCGATGGCGCTGCTGTCGTGCTTCATGGTCCTGCGCGGTTGGGCGTTGATGGGCGATGCGGTGTCCCACGCAGTGTTTCCGGGGGTGGTGATCGCCTACATCATCAATATTCCCTACGCCGTGGGCGCCTTCGTGGCGGGGATGTTCTGCGCCATCAGTTCGGGCTTTCTCAAGGACAACAGCCGCATCAAACAGGACACGGTGATGGGCGTGGTGTACTCCGGGATGTTTGGTCTGGGGCTGGTGCTCTATGTGAAGATCGAGTCTGCCGTGCATCTGGACCACATTCTGTTCGGCGACATCCTCGGGGTGGGGCTGGACGACATCCTCGGCTCAGCGTTGATCGCCGCGTTGACCATGCTGGTCATCGGCCTTAAGTGGAAAGACCTGCTGCTGCATGCCTTCGATCCGGCGCATGCCCAGGCGGTGGGCCTGCGGGTGCGCTGGCTGCATTATGGACTGCTGAGTCTGATTTCCCTGACCATCGTCGGTGCGCTCAAGGCGGCGGGGATCATCCTGGCGATTGCCTTGTTGATCGCGCCGGGAGCGATTGCCCTGCTACTGACCCGCACCTTCAGGGCCATGCTGCTGGTGGCCATGCTGATTTCAGTGCTGGCAGCGTTCTTCGGAGTGTACCTGGCGTTCTTCCTCGACAGCGCCCCGGCGCCGACCATCGTGATGTTTTATACCGTGCTGTTTATCGGCGCGTTTATCCGGGTTAGCGTGCAACAGCGTTTCGTTACGACTGAACACTCAAGCAACTGAAGTTTCTTCAGTTGCTGTTGCCTTTGCCTTTGCCTTTGATCTTTGAGTAGA
Organism: Pseudomonas sp. 21LCFQ02; assembly: GCF_024129895.2. Taxonomy (NCBI): domain Bacteria; kingdom Pseudomonadati; phylum Pseudomonadota; class Gammaproteobacteria; order Pseudomonadales; family Pseudomonadaceae; genus Pseudomonas; species Pseudomonas sp. 21LCFQ02. The sequence goes on along the minus strand of NZ_CM178749.1, from coordinate 5,147,051 downwards.
GATGGCACAGACGACGCAAATCGCGACTTGGGCGCTGGCCGAGGGTAGGCGTCGATTCGGGGGCGAAACCGGCAGCCCAGACAACCGCGACAATGACCCATGCACAAAACGCAAGACCAATTCGCGGCTAAAGCCGCTCCTACGGCGGTGAGTCATCTACTATTGACTCGACCGTTCATCGGTGGTCAGATGCCGCCCAGTTTCAGGTGTCCCATGCCGCCGTGCATGGGGTGAAACGGGAAGCCGGTGCGTCACTCAGATGACCAGTCCGGCGCTGCCCCCGCAACGGTAGGCGAGCGAAACCTTCTATATACCACTGTGCTACAGCCTCACAGGCTGCATGGGAAGGTGAAGGTTTCATGATCCTCGCAAGCCCGGAGACCGGCCTGCAACTTTAGTTTGGCAACCCCGCGGTGGGCGGGCGCAGGCCGGTATTCGGGTGCGTCTGCGTGCCTGATTCCCTATGCGTTATTCCCCTCCGGGTTCATCTTTCCTCATCGAGTTGGAATAGCATGTCCCGTTTTTCTCCCTTGCAGCTCAGTCTGCTGCCGCTGCTGGCACTTTCGCCTATCGTCGTTTCTCCTGTGGCCCTGGCCGAGCAACCCGGCAGCCTGGCGTTGCCTGCGACCACGGTCAACGACCTGGCCGACCAGCCAGCCAGCACCCTGAGCACGCCGCTGCCGACGGCTTCGCGGCTCAACCTGACGCCACTGCAAACGCCGGCCAGCGTTACCCGGATCGACAGCGCCGCGATCGAGCAGCGTAACAATCAGAGTGTCCAGGACGCAGTGACCCGCGCACCGGGTATCACCAGCATTGCCGCACCGGGCAATGGCAATACCGCACTGTCGGCGCGCGGTTTTACCGGGCACGAATCGGTAATGACCCTGTTTGACGGCTCACGCTTCTACACCGGCATGGGCACCCAGACCTTTCCGGTGGACACCTGGATGGTCGAGCACATCGATGTGCTGCGCGGCCCGGCGTCGGTGCTGTATGGCGAAGGTGCGACCGGGGCGACGGTGAACATCGTGCCGAAGAAGCCCTTCGAGGGCGAGATCCGCAACCGCCTGCGCCTGGGTTATGGCTCATACGATCGTCAGCAGGCGGCACTGGACAGTGGCGGCTCGCTGAGCGACAGCCTGAGCTATCGCCTGACCCTCAACCAGCAACAGAGCAATGGCTGGGTCGATCACGGCGATTCGCGCAGCAATGCGCTAAGCCTGGCCGTGCGCTGGCAGGCCAGCGATGACCTGAGCTTTACCCTGGCCCATGATCGCGGCAACAGCGAACCTTCGTCATACTTCGGCACGCCACTGATCGACGGCCACTACCGCGACAGCCTGCGCGACGAGAACTACAACCTGCGTAACACCGTGCAGCGTTACGACGATCAGTGGACACGCCTGACCACCGACTGGACGCTCAGCGACTCAATCAGCGCCAGCAACCAGCTGTACTACATCAAGAGCCGCCGTCACTGGCGCAATGCTGAAATCTACAGCTGGGACCGTACACGCGGCCAACTGCTGCGCGGCGACTACCTGGAAATCAAGCACGACCAGGAACAGATCGGCGACCGCCAGAGCTTTACTTTCAAGCACTCGCTGTTCGGCCTGGACAGCCAGACCGTGGTGGGCGCCGAGTACAACAAGATCCGCTTCGAGCTCGATAACAACTCGCCGTACAACGATGTTGGCGGCGACTACATCGACCCATGGCAAGCGGCTGACGGCTACTTCCAGAGCAACTCGCCGTTCCGGCCGCTGGCCAACACCGTCACCCACACCTTCGCCCTGTTTGCCGAAAACCGCCTGCAACTGTCCGAGCGCTGGTCGCTGGTCACCGGCATCCGCCGCGACCAGAACCACATCGATCGTGACGACCTGCGTGCCGGCACCCGCAGCGACCGTAGCCTCGATGGCGGCAACTGGCGTGCCGGGCTGGTGTTTGCGGTCACCGACCAACTGTCGTTGTACGGCCAGTATTCCACCAGTGAGGACGGCATCAGCAACCTGATCACCCTCAACCCGACCCAGCAGCAGATGGACCTGACTGAGGCGAAACAGACCGAGTTCGGCCTCAAGCAGCAGTTCTGGGACGGGCAGGGCGAATGGACCCTGGCGGCCTACCACATCGTCAAGAAGAAGCTGTTGTCGGTCGATCCGCTGACCCGCCTCAGCCAGCAGGTCGGCCAACAGACCTCCAATGGCCTGGAAGCCAGTCTCGACCTGAGCCTGGCGCAGGGCTGGCAGGTCTCGGCCAATGCCTCGGTGGTACGCGCCAAATACGATGATTTTGACGAAGTCTCCAACGGCCAGAGCGTATCGCGGGCTGGCAACCGTCCCACCGACGTGCCACGGCGCAGCGCCAACCTGTGGCTGAACAAGGCGGTCAGCGACAATGTGGATGCAGGGATTGGGTTGCGCTATGTCGATGCCCGTTATGCCAACGCTGCCAATACCACTCAGGTGCCGGGTTACACGGTGGTGGATGCCAACCTCGGCTGGCAGGCATTGCCAGACGTGCGTCTGGGGCTGCAACTGTATAACCTGCTGGATCGCCGCTACGTGGTGACCGGGCAGAACAGCGGTCAGCAATGGCTGATGGGCCAGCCTCGTTCGTTGTTTGTTAGTGCTGACTACCGTTTCTGACCGCCATTGGCGCTGGCGGCCCACCGCCAGCGCCCCGACTGGAATCCTTTATGGCGTATCTGAACATCCAGCAACTTGAATGGGCGCGCGCCGCTGGCTTCGCCTTGCACGGCATTGACCTGCAGGTCGGTGAGCACGAGTTCGTCGGCCTGATCGGTCCCAACGGCAGCGGCAAGACCAGCCTGTTGCGCTGTGCCTGGCGCTTCAGCCAGCCGGATGCCGGCCAGGTGCTGCTTGACGGCCAGAATCTCTGGCAGCAGACCCAGCGCTGGAGCGCCCGGCGCATCGCGGTGATGCAGCAGGAATTCCCGGAGGATTTCGGCCTCAGCGTGCAGGATGTGGTGGCCATGGGGCGTGCGCCGCACAAAGGCTTGTTACAAGGTGACAACGTCGAGGACCTGGCGCTGATCGACCAGGCCCTGCAACGCAGCGGCATGCAGCTGCATGCAACGCGCACCTTTGCCAGCCTGTCCGGTGGTGAAAAGCAGCGGGTGCTGCTGGCCCGCGCGCTGGTGCAACAGCCACAACTGCTGATTCTCGACGAGCCGACCAACCACCTCGACCCACGCTATCAACTGGAGCTGCTGCAGTTGCTGCGCCGCCTGCGGCTCAGCACCCTGGCCAGCTTTCATGACCTGAACCTGGCCGCAGCCTTCTGTGATCGCCTCTACGTGCTGCATGACGGCCAACTGGCGGCCAGCGGCACGCCTGCGCAAGTGCTGACCCCGCAATTGCTGCGCGAAGTGTTCGGTGTCCAAGCCCTGGTCGACAGTCACCCGCTGGCCGACCACCCGCGTATTACCTGGATAACCCAAGCATGATCCGTATCCTGTTGTTACTTACCCTGGCCGTCAGCCATGCGGCTCAGGCCAGTGAATACCCGTTGACCGTGCGCAGTTGCGAGCGCGAGGTCACCTTCGAGCGCGCGCCACAGCGTGCCGTCAGTCATGACGTGAACATGACTGACATGCTGCTGGCGCTGGGCCTGCGTGAGCGGATGGTCGGCTACACCGGCATCAGCGGCTGGAAAACCCTCGACCCGTCGCTGCGCGAGCAACTCGCTGGGCTGCCTGAACTGGCCGCCCGTTATCCGTCGCCGGAGAACCTGCTCGAAGCCGGTGCCGACCTGTTTTTCGCCGGCTGGAATTACGGCATGCGCATCAACGGCCCGGTCACCCCGCAAAGCCTGGCGCCGTTTGGTATCCCGGTTTATGAACTCAGCGAATCCTGCTCGTTTGTCATGCAGCAGCGCGAGGCGCGCTTCGAAGACCTGTACCGCGACCTGAGCAACCTGGGGAAAATCTTTTCCGTCGAAGACCGCGCGCAACAATTGATTGGACAGATGCAGCAGCGCCTGCAACAGGTCCATCAACATGTGGCCGCGCAAGCCCAGCGGCCGCGGGTGTTTCTCTACGACAGCGGCGAAGACCGGCCACTGACCTCCGGACGACTGGGCATGCCGCAAGCGCTGATCGACAGCGCCGGTGGCCACAATGTCATGGCTGAGCTGGCCGCCAGCTGGACCAGCGTCAACTGGGAAAGCGTGGTGGAGCGCGATCCGCAACTGATCGTCATCGTCGATTACGGCCCCATCGGCTGGCAGGCCAAACGCGACTTCCTGCTGCGTCACCCGGCGCTGCAAAGTGTCGAGGCGATTCGCAAACAGCGTTTCGTCGTGCTCAGCTACCTGCAAGCCACGCCTTCACTGCACAACGCCGAAGCGGTGGAGAAACTCGCCGCCGCGCTGTATCCGCAGCTGTTCAGCCAGAGCACGCGGTGAAGCCGGTGACCGCACGGATTGCCTATCGTGCCCTGATTCTCGGGCTGCTGGCGCTGCTCACGCTGTCGTGCGTACTGGCGCTTGGTTTCGGTTCGGCCAGCCTGTCGCCGACCCAGGTCGGCGGCATCGTCCTGGATCAACTGGGCTTTTCGGTAAACGGCAACTGGAGCCAGGGACAACAGCAGATCGTCTGGCTGATTCGCGCTCCACGGGTATTGCTCGGCGCGCTGGTCGGCGCCGGGCTGGCGATGGTCGGCAGTGCCCTGCAAGCGGTCACCCGCAACCCGCTGGCCGACCCGCATCTGTTGGGCGTCAGCTCCGGCGCGGCGCTGGGCGCGGTGGTGGTGGTGATGTACCTGGTACGCTTTGCCGGTGACCTGAGCCTGCCACTGGCCGCTTTTATCGGCGCGCTGGGCAGCATGCTGCTGGTGCTGAACCTGGCCAACCGCCAAGGCCGGCTGGCCAGCGACCGGTTGCTGCTGGCCGGGGTGGCGGTGTCGTTTGTCTTGATGGCGCTGGTCAATCTGTTGCTGTACATCGGCGACCCGCACGCGGCCGGTTCGGTGATGTTCTGGATGCTCGGCGGCCTGGGCCTGGCACGTTGGGAGCTGCTGGCGGTACCGGCGATATGCGTCCTGGCGGGGTTTGTGCTTCTGTTGACCCTCGCCCGGCCGCTCAATGCCCTGATAAGCGGTGAACAAACCGCAGTCAGTCTCGGCTACGACACACGCAAAGTGCGCTGGCAGGTATTTGTCTGCTGCTCGTTACTGACCGGTGTGCTGGTCTCGCAAGCCGGCGCGATCGGCTTCGTCGGTCTGATGCTGCCGCACCTGGCGCGCTACCTGGTCGGTGCCGAACACCGCCGGCTGATTCCCGTCAGTGCCTTGCTGGGCGCCTTGTTCCTGGTCTGGGTCGACGTCGCCGCACGCACATTGATCGCCCCCCAGGACCTGCCGATCGGCATCGCCACCGCAGCGTTGGGCGGAGTGTTTTTCGTGGTGTTATTGCGCAGGGGCTAAAGCCTGCCGGTGTTCCGGTTGCCAACGAAGACGGCGGCGCGTTCACGGCAGATGTAGTGTTGTTACTGGCCTCTTCGTCGGAGTGCCGTCCAGACCAAGGTCACTCCCATCGGGGGTATACAGTACCTAAGTGACCAGTGTTGCGGTTAAAACCGCTCCTGCGACGCCGCAGCCAACTGCGGCACCATCAGCAGCTGAATCTCCACCCGCCGATTGAGCGGGCTGGCCGGATCGATCCCCGGCCTGGGCCGCGAATCACCATAACCGGCCACCACCACCCGCAACGCCTGGCGCGCATCAAGTGCGGCTACCAGACGCTTGCGCGCCTCCCGGGCGCGCGCCGCCGAAAGCGTGAAGTTATCGTCATACACCGTACAAAACCGCCGGATATCGGTCACCGCCCGACTCACCGGCACGTTATCGGTATGCCCCTCAACCTGCACCTGCGCCTGGGCATTGTCCTGCATAAAGCGTGCGATCCGTGTGCCCAGCCGGACCAACACCGCCTCAGTGGCCGGGGTCACACAGGCACTGCCACGGGCAAACGCATCATCGGGCAGCGTCAGACGTCGGCTGGCCAGATCAATATCCACCAACGCCGACTGACCGTGCTGGGCCAGATCGGCCTGCAATTGAGCCAGCAGATTATCCAGCCCCTTGCTGCGTGCAGCTTCCTGCAACTGCCGTTCGGCCTGGCTGGCGGCCTCGGCGGCCTTGTTCTGCAGCACCGAGACCACCAGCATCAGCATGATCACCGCCATCACCCCGGCCATCAGGTCGGAGATGGACACCCACTCGTTGGGTTTGTCTTTCATGCTGTTATGCAAGCTCAGTGGATTCAGGATGTTTGGGGGTGCGCCGGGCCACAGGCTTGTTCAGTTCGGCAAGCATCTGCCCGGCTGACTCGGTCGCCGCATGCAGGGTCGTGTGCACGCTGGCGATGCCTTCCAGCGTGGATTCCAGATGGGTTTCCTGGGCGACGCTGGAGGTGTTGAGGGCATCGAGCCGCTGAGTGATGTCCCGGGTGCCGTGCAGCAGCGCATCGAGTTGCCGGGCGACCGACTCACCACGCTGATCGAGGCTGGCCAACGACAGGTTGCTCTCGCGTACCTGATTGATGAATTCGGTCACCTGCGTGAGCAGGTGATCGTCGCGCTCCTGAGCCAGGTCAATCAATCGGGCATTGAAGATCTTCAGCTCGCTCAGTTGCCCGGCACTGGACTCGGCACGTTGATCGAGGCTGTCCAGCCACAGGTTGCCTTTCTCGTTCAGCGCAGCGAGGTTCGCCAGTTGCCTGGCTTGCTCGGCATAGTGCTGCCGGGTTTGTTCAGTGTGGCGCAGTTGTTCGAGCTTGAGCCCGTCAAGTTGTCCGAAACCGGTCTCGATGCGTTGATCGAGGCTGGTCAGCAGACGATTGCTGACACTGGCGAGGGTAATCAGTCGTTTATTCAGCGACTCGGACTGCTCGCGGGTTTCGCTGGCCAGGGTCGCTTGCAAATTCATCAGCTTGGCGAAGGCGTCGGTCAGCAACGCCGATTGCTGGTTCATGGTCTGCACCAGGCGCTCGCCAACCCGCTCTTGTGTGTCGCGGCTTTGCAGGTCGCGGCGCTCGTTGTCGGCGCGCTGGTCACGGCGGCTTAGCTCCATTTCCAGCTTCATCTGCCGCACGCACCAATCAACCCGGCGGCTATCGGCCGACCAGCGCGATGCTTCCCAGAGTTTCAAAACGATGAACGCAATGATGCCCCAGGTGGAGGTTTTGAACTTCGAACCGAGGTCTTTCATCATGCCGGTCAGTTGCGCCAGCGAATCACTCATGGCATTGAGCGAATCACCGCTGCCTTGCAACACGCCGGAAGCCTTGTCCAGCGCCATGCCCAGGCCGAGAAAGGTGCCCAGCAAGCCAAAAATCAGCAGCAGGCCTGGCATGTTGGCGACGATGCGTTCGGGCAATGACGCCAGGGCGTGGCTAAGTTCGCTGATCGAGCCGTGCTCAAGATCCAGTGCGCCTTGCTGTGCTCCGCCGGTCCAGTTGTGTTGCCAGGTTTGCTCGCGGCCGAAAAACTCCGCGGCCACCAGTGAAACCAGCATGCTGCCGATGATCAGGGTAAAGAAGGTCAGTTCCAGCCCGCTGTCAGCAGACGGTAGCAAAAAATGCAGAAAATCCCCGCTCATACGCCCACCTCAGCGGTGCGCAGATCAACGGGTGGGGTGTGTTCGGGATGAAACGGGAGAGTGTGCAACTGCACTGCAGAGGTCCTTGTCCGCGTGAACAAACCCGGCCTGGGTAGCCGGGAGTCAGTCATGACTGATAAGGCGCTATCGGCTGGCGGACGCCAATCTTTAGCCGCTGCGTGGCAAGTGGCGGCGCGGTGGTAACCGGCCGCCTTTAGCCAGTGTCAGCCAAACACCTCGCCACCCAGCTGGAAGGCAACCCAGATTGCCAGCCCGGTGGCAAAGCCCAGCGCGATGTTCTCGAACCAGTTGTTACGGTATTGCTTGTCGAGCAGCGACTTCTGGTTGGACATGATCAACAGGCCCAGCGAGATGATCGGCAGGCCGACGATGTTCAGCGCGTTGACGCCCAGGGTCAGGGTCACGAAGTCCGGCATGCCGGGCAGCGACCAGACGATCGGGGTCACCAGGATGAACAGCATGAACCACTTGTGCATCGGGTCCTGATGAAATTCCTTGCCGTACTTTTCACGGCGCTCAGGACGGATGTGCTGGAATGCGTCGGTGATCAGCATCGGAAAGGCCGTGGTCTTGCCCGCAATGCTGGCAAACAAGGTGGCGAACACCCCGACGAAGAACACATACCAGCCTGCCGGGCCGAAGAACATTTCCAGTGCTTTGCCCAGATCGCCCAGCGTGCTGACCTGCAGGCCATTAGGACGCAGGATCTCCACGCCAACGACCCAGATCGCCAGGTTAATCACAATACCGACGATGACCGCGAACAACAGGTCGTTGCGCTGCATGCGCTTGTGCTCCGGCCCCGTCCAGCCTTTTTCGCGCATCACGTACGGATGCACGAAGTTGGCGATGGAGCCGGCCACCGCACCAATTACCGAAACCGCCACCAGCACGGCGCCATGCACGCCCTGGTCTGGTGGAATGCTGAAGCCGATGGTGCCCTTGAGAATGCCGCCCAGATCGGGGCCGGACATCACGGCCAGCGCCAGGAAGGCCAGGGTCATGATTGCCAGCAGGACTTTCATCACGCCTTCAATCAGGCTGTAGACGTTGCGCCCGACCAGCAACCAGACCGCGATAATTACGGCCACCGAGCACAGCAATGGCTGGTTGATATTGAGCAACATCGCCAATGCCTCACCGGCCCCTTTGATCATGTAGGCATTGATCAGATGGCCCATGAGCAAGGCATAACCCAGCATGAACCAGGCAAACAGGGGATGCAGTTGGGCGTAGCCCTCAAGGATGGTCATGCCCTGGTTATTGCAGAGCTGGAAGCGCGCAATGATGTTGACGATCAGAAAACGCAACAGCAGCGACACCGCGAGTACCCACATCATGGCGTAGCCGTAGTTGGCGCCCGCGACCGATGAAGTGATCAGATCGCCAGCACCCAGCCAGGACAACACGGCGATGATGCCTGGCCCCAGTAGTTTGGTCATGCGTTTGAGTAGCGGTTGTGCAGCGTCGGCGGATTTGGCTGTGACAGATCGACTGTTCGCCATGGTGAAAGTCTCCGATTGTTATTGTAGTGGGACGAGATGCAGTCAAGCACAACATAGGATGTCGTACAACTTGGCAAGTTCCCATGGTGCCTTGAAGCGGTGCTTTTTAGGGGGTGATGAACACGCAGAGGCTTGTGCTTCAAGGGCTTCTACAGAACCTGCGGCCCTGTACCGTTGGTCGGTTATACGATCAGCGAAGAAAGAGATGGGCTTTTGCCATCTCGCTCTGATCACGACTTTAGTGATGATTTGAAAAGCAATTTATTTATTGTTTCAACTTGTTTTGCCGTGCTGTTTTCGGTCTTTTAATGCCGTATATGCGGTGTCTTAGAGTGGGCTAGATAAGTGTTTCCAGTGTTTATTGATGCGAGTTGTTTGCAGGTTGAGCCATGGTTTAAATATTTAACAACATCCTAAAATACTCGCTAACCCTTGTTTTGGCTGGTTTTTTATTCACGGGTATATTCTCGGCTGCATTGTGCTTAACCGCACTTTTGCTGCCGGAATGCCAATGCCTTATCGCGCAAAGTTGTGCCTTGTTTATCTGGAAATTGCCGAGCTCGCCATCAGCGAACGTAGTTTCGTGGGCGAAGACGTGCGTTTCTGCGCCGAGTTCGAAGCGCTGGAGCAGGAAATTGCCAAGGCGCAGTCGCTGCATGCCGGGCAACGAGTCGACTGGCTGCTGGTCCTGGAGCGCAGCGAAGCATTGTTGCGCAACCAGTCCAAAGACTTGCGGGTGGCGGTCTGGTTGACCTGGGCCTTGTACCAGCGCGAATCCTTTGTCGGCCTGCTGGCCGGGATAGGCATGCTTGAGCAGCTCTGTAGCCGCCACTGGGCGAGCGTGCATCCCCTCAAACCGCGGACCCGCTGTGCAGCCATCAACTGGCTGTTGAACCGCCTCGACCCGTTGCTGGGAGACAAGATCGCAGTGGGCGAACAGCTTGAGCTGTTCCGCCGTTTACTGACCTTGCTCGAAGCACTTGATCGGCTGTTCAGCGAGCAACTCGGTACTGCCGCGCCGCTGCTGTTACCGCTGTGTCGGCGTCTGGCGGCAATGATTCAGCGTGCGCAAGACAACCGTCCGGCCGTCGGTGTGGTCGAGGCGGTGACCACCCAGGTCCGTCAGGCCGCCAGCCAGTGGCTGGCACCAAGCGCCGAGGTCAGCAGCCACAAGCAGGCGCAGCAGTCCCTGCGCAACCTGCAAGAGCAGGCCGGGCCACTGTGCCGCTGGTGGTTGCAGAGCAAGGCTTGCGATTTTCGCGCCGTACATCTGAGCCGCAGCCTGTTGTGGCTGCCGGTGCAGACACTGCCAGAGCGTAACGGTGAGGTCACCGCAGTACGCGGCCTGGCCGCTGAGCAGCTCGCCGATTATCACAAGCGCTTCGCCGACGGAGGCTACGCCGATCTGTTGATTGACCTGGAGCACAGCCTGAGCCAGGCGCCGTTCTGGCTCGACGGGCAGCGCATGGTCTGGCAGTGCCTTGAGCAACTGAACGCCGATCTTGCGATGCGCGCCGTCGAATTGCATCTGGCTTTGCTGTTGCAACGCTTACCCGCGTTGGCGCAGTTGCGCTTTCAAGACGGCAGGCCATTTGTCGACCCGGCTACCAGCCTCTGGATCACCCAATACGTCGCTGTCCATCTGCAACAGGCGCCCCTTGCGACAGTCGTCGAACCCGCCGAAGCAGACCTGCGACCGGCCTGGGAGCCGGCCCTGGAAACGGCCGTAACACGACTGGCCAAGGACGGCCTGAAGGTCGCCGGGCAGCCGCTCAAGGCCGGGCTGACCGGCGCGACCTGTGGCCGCGAGCGATTTTTCTGGCAGTTGAGCCTGGCCCGGCTGTGTTTCGCCGCGCAGCAGTATGAGTTGGCGCGCATTCAGCTCGAGGGTCTCGACCAGCTTTTGCTACAGGCTCAGCAGGCCGGTTGGGAGCCACAACTGCAACTTCAGGTCCTGCACCTGCTGCACAACTGCTGCGAGCGCTTGCCGCAGAACAACGCCGTGCGCGAGCGCAAGGAAGAGATTTTTCGCAGGCTGTGCCACCTCGATCCCGAGGTGGTGCTCGAACAGGCCCAAGGGCCGCAAACCCCAGGAGAAACAGCATGGCCAAAGACGCCTCGGTAGCCCCCAAGGAACGCATCAACATCACCTTCAAACCTGCCACCGGAGGTGCTCAGGAAGAGCTCGAACTGCCGCTCAAACTGCTGGCCCTGGGCGATTACACCTGTCGCCCTGACCCACGCAAGCTTGAAGAACGCAAACCCATCTCCATCGACAAGCACAACTTTGACGAGGTGCTGGCCAAGCAGGAGCTGTGTCTGAACCTCAGCGTGGCTAACCGCCTGCAGGATGACGAGGCCACCGATGAACTGGCACTGAGCCTGAGCGTGCGCTCGATGAACGACTTCAACCCCGCCAGCCTGGTCGACCAGGTGCCGCAGTTGCGCAAGCTGATGGACTTGCGCGATGCGCTGGTCGCGCTCAAGGGGCCGCTGGGCAATGCGCCGGCGTTCCGCAAGGCCATTGAAGATGTGCTGAGCGACGAACCTTCGCGCAACCGCGTGCTGCAAGAACTGGGTATCAGCCCTGAAACCTCGCCCGCCCAGTAAGCCCATTGCCAAGGAAAGCCGCTAGATGAATACCCAGACTGCAACCCGTAACCCGTCCGGTGACCAGCACGACAGCCTGCTGGACAGCATCATCGCCCAGACCCGCCTGAATCCCGAAGACGAAGCCTGGGGTATTGCCCGGCGCGGCGTGTCGGCGTTCATCGCCGAACTGCTTAAACCGCACAACAGCGCCGAACCGGTGAAGAAAGCCCTGGCCGACCGGATGATCGCCGAGATCGATGCGCGGCTCAGCCAGCAAGTCGACCAGATTCTCCACCACCCCGATTTTCAGGCACTGGAGTCCGCCTGGCGCGGCCTCAAGCTGCTGGTCGAGCGCACGGACTTTCGCGAGAACATCAAGATCGAAATCCTCAATGTCTCGCGCCAGGACCTGCTGGAAGACTTCGAAGACTCTGCCGAGGTGATGCAGTCGGGCTTGTACAAGCACGTGTACACCGCCGAATACGGGCAGTTCGGTGGCCAGCCGGTGGCGGCAATGATTGCCAACTACTATCTGTCGCCCAGCGCCCCGGATATCAAACTGATGCAGTACGTGGCCAGTGTGGCCTGCATGGCCCATGCGCCGTTCATTGCGGCCACCGGCCCCGGGTTTTTCGGCCTGGAAAGCTTTACCGGCTTGCCCGATCTCAAAGACCTGCGTGATCACTTTGAAGGGCCGCAGTTCGCCAAATGGCAGAGCCTGCGCCAGTCCGAGGATGCCCGTTACCTTGGCCTTACCCTGCCGCGCTTTCTGCTGCGCAACCCTTACGATCCGGAAGAAAACCCGGTCAAGTCGTTCGTCTACCGCGAAACCGTCGCCGCGAGCCACGAGCACTATCTGTGGGGCAACACGGCGTATGCCTTCGCCACCCGGCTGACCGACAGCTTTGCGCGGTTTCGCTGGTGCCCGAACATCATCGGCCCGCAGAGCGGCGGCGCAGTAGAAGACTTGCCGCTGCACCATTTCCAGAGCATGGGCGAAATCGAGACCAAGATCCCCACGGAAGTGCTGGTCTCCGACCGTCGTGAATTCGAGCTGGCCGAGGAGGGCTTCATCGCTCTGACCATGCGCAAGGGCAGCGATAACGCGGCGTTCTTTTCTGCCAGTTCGGTGCAGAAGCCCAAGTTCTTCGGCAACAGCGCCGAGGGCAAGAACGCTGAGCTGAACTACAAGCTGGGCACGCAACTGCCGTACATGATGATCGTCAACCGGCTGGCGCATTACCTCAAGGTGCTGCAGCGCGAGCAGCTTGGATCATGGAAAGAGCGTTCCGATCTTGAGCTGGAACTCAACAAGTGGATTCGCCAGTACATCGCCGACCAGGAAAACCCCGGTGCCGAAGTCCGTGGCCGGCGCCCGCTGCGTGCCGCGCAGATCAGCGTCAGTGACGTCGAGGGCGAGCCGGGCTGGTATCGGGTGAGCCTCAACGTGCGCCCGCATTTCAAATACATGGGCGCTGATTTCACCTTGTCGCTGGTCGGCAAACTGGACAAGGACGTCAGCCAGTGACCGGCTACGGCAGCCTGTTCGAACGCCTGGGGGGCGAAGCCGCCCGGCGCTGCGGCATGAGTCATGAGGCGGCGGTAACAGACTCGGTGGCCAGCCATCTGCAACGCATGCTCGGCACCCGTGCCGGCAGCGTGCAGATTCGCGCTGACTACGGGCTGCCGGACCTCAATAACCTGCACTTGAGCCTGTACGACGCGCTGAGCCAGGCGCGCGCAGCCATCGAAGCGTTTATCACGGCCCATGAGCCACGGCTGGCAGAGGTCAGGGTCATCCCGCTGCCAGCTCAGGGTGACCCGCTGCGCCTGGCCTTTGCGCTCGAGGCGCTACTGGTCGCGGCCGGCGTAAGGCGCCCGCTGCGGTGGCAGGTGCGGCTCCAGGCTGGTGGTCAGGTGTGCGTCGAATCATGAACTGCCCAGGTGACTGACCTTGTCTTTCGATCATTTCTACCAGAGTGAGCTCAGTGCCTTGCGCCAGCTGGGCCGGCGCTTTGCCGAGCGCAGTCCGGCGCTGGCGCCCTGGCTGGGGCAACCGGGCAGCGACCCGGACGTTGAGCGGCTGCTTGAAGGCTTTGCCTTTCTCACCGGGCGGCTGCGGCACAAGCTTGACGACGAACTGCCCGAGCTTACCCATTCGCTGATCCACCTGTTGTGGCCCAACTACATGCGGCCGTTGCCGGCGTTCAGCATCGTGCAGTTCGAAGCGCTGGCGCAGGCCGGCCCCGGTCAATTGGTGGCCCGCGATACAGAGCTGGAAAGCCGTGAGGTGGAGGGCGTGCGTTGCCGTTTTCGCACCTGCTACGCCACCCGGTTACACGCTCTGCAAACCAGCGGCCTGGAGTTCTCGGTAAAGGGGGAGGGCGCGTTGCTCAGCTTGCACCTGAGCATGACCGCTGACGGTCACCTTGGCCAATTGCAACTGGCTAACCTGCGTCTGCACCTGGCGGGCGAGCGCTACATCAGCCAGATGCTGTACCTGAGCCTGCTGCGTCATCTGGATGAGCTGTGCCTGGTGCCGCTGGATCTGCACGGCAAACCGGCTTGTGACGTCAATGGCAGCCCGCTGAGTTTCAAGCTGTCTGCCGACTGCGTCCAGCCGGTAGGCTTTGCAGAGGACCAGGCGTTGATTCCCTATCCTCTGAACACCTTTCGCGGCTACCGCTTCTTGCAGGAGTACTTTGCCTTTGAGGACAAGTTTCTGTTTGTCGATATCAATGGCCTCGACGTGCTGGGCAGCCTGCCGGAACAGACCCTGAAAAACCTGCGCGGCCTGGAACTGCGCATGGATATCCGCAGCAAGGCGATCGAGCACCTGCGTCCGACCCTGGACAACATCAAGCTCTATTGCACCCCCATCGTCAACCTGTTTTGCCAGGACGCGTTGCCGATCCGCTTCGACCAGCGCCAGGACGAATACCTGTTGTTGCCCGGCAGCCGAGGCTCGGCAACGTGCGGTGTGTATTCGGTCGACTCGGTGACGGGCTGGAACAGTGGCGGGCTGGATTACCGGACCTACGTGCCGTTCGAGTCCTTCGAACATGATCCGAGTTTTGACGTTGCCCAGGGCCGGCCACATTACAGCCTGCGCCAGCGGCCATCGGCGCTGCACGAGGGGCTGGAGACCTGGTTGAGTTTTGCGGTGGCTGGTCGGGGCGGCGATGAAACCGTATCCGTGCAACTGACCTGCACCAACCAGAACCTGCCACGCCAGCTCAAGGTCGGTGAGATTGACCAGCCTTGCGAGAACAGTCCGGGTTTCATCCGCTTTCGCAACATCGTCCCGGCCACCGCCAGTCATGCGCCGCCGTTGAGCCGTGGATTTCTCTGGAAGCTGATCAGCAACATGTCGCTCAACTATCTGTCGCTGGCCAACGTCGAGGCGCTCAAAGTCATCCTGCAAACCTATGACTGGCCGCGTTACCACGACCCGCATGCCGAGAAAGTCAGCCGTCGTCGGCTCGATGGCTTGCAGGCGGTGCGCCATGAAGCGGTCGACCGGATGCACGGCGCTCTGCCGCTGCGTGGCCTGCGCACCGAACTGAGCATCGACGCGCGTCACTACATCGCAGATGGCGACCTGTATCTGTTCGGCTCGGTACTCAATGAGTTTTTCGCGCTCTACGCCAGCCTCAATTCCTTTCACGAGCTGCAAGTCAGCACCACACAGGGAGACGTGTATCAATGGACGCCACGCATGGGTCAGCAGCCCCTGCTCTGAGCGGGCTGTGCAGCGCAATCCGCGAGTACTCGCTGTTTCAGGCGGTACGCCAGATCATTACCCGGCTGGCTGAGCAACACCCTGAACTGGACGACGATGAGCTTTACGAGCTGCTGGAGTTCCAGGCCAACCCGAGCCTGGGGTTTCCGGTCAGTGACGTGGAGCGGGTCGAGTTTTTTACCGAGCATGGCCGGTTACGTGCCCGCCTGCGCCTGAACCTGCTCGGCCTGTGTGGTTCTGCCTCACCGTTACCGGCCTTCTATGCCGAGCAGGCACTGCGCGACGGCTGCGAGGGTGAGCGAACCCGGCTGTTTCTCGATCTTTTCCACCATCGTTTGCAGCGGCTGCTGCTGCCGGTATGGACCAAATACCGATACCACGCCAGCTTCAGGAGTGGGGCCGATGACCGCTTTTCGCAGCGGCTGTTTGCGCTGATTGGCCTGGGCGGCGAGACGATTCGCCAGTCTCGGCACCTGAACTGGAAGCGCCTGCTGCCCTATCTGGGGCTGCTCAGCCTGCGCGCCCATTCGGCGGCGTTGATCGAGGCGGTGTTGCGCTACTACTTCAAGCATCCGCTTTTGCACATTGAGCAGTGTGTCGAGCGCCGGGTCACGGTGCACCAGCAGCAACGCAACCGTTTGGGGGCAGACAATTGCCGCCTGGGCAACGACCTGATTGTCGGCCATCGGGTGCGCGATGGTGGCGGCAAATTCCGCATTCATGTCTGCCAGCTCGACTGGCAAGGCTTCCACGACTTTCTACCGATCGGCAGTGGCTTTGCGCCGCTGTGCGCGCTGGTGCGTTTCACGCTGCGTGACCCACTCGACTACGACATCCGCCTGCAACTGCGCCACGAGCAGATTCGTGAATTGCGCATTGGCGAGCAGAACCCCTGCCGGCTGGGCTGGACCAGCTGGCTGGGCGCTGACCAGGCGGATGGTCTGGTCACGCTGGGCAACCGGACTCACTAAAGGACCTCTTGAAGCATGATCAATCTGGACCTGCAAAAACTCATTCAGGCAGTCGACGCCCCAACCCGCGCCGACCTGCAAACCTGCGCCGAGCGCTGTGTCAGCCGTGGTGCCAGTCAGTTGTTGGTCGACGACCTGCTGTTGTGTCTGCTTGAGCGCCCACAGGGCCTGCTCGAGCGCGGTTTGCGCGATGCCGGTGTCGACGCTGGCCGGTTGCAGGCTGTGCTGCAACCGCGCCCAGGCCAGAGCACCTCGCGCCATCCGACGTTTGCCCCGGAGCTGGTGCAATGGCTGCAGCAAGCGCTGTTGGTGGCCAATCTGGAGCTGGGCCGGGCCTGCATCGACCAGGCGGCGCTGTTACTGGCGCTGCTGGGCAACCCGCTGGCGCACGCCGGTCAGGGCTATCAGCCATTGCTGGCGTCACTCAATCTCGAACGACTCAAGGCGGCCGCGCAAGCCGACAGCCAGCACGCCGTGCTGGCGGCCAGTAGCGAAGCACTGTTACCGCGCTTTACCCATGATCTGACCGGTCAGGCACTGGCGGGTCGACTTGACCCGGTGCTGTGCCGGGATGCCGAAATCAGTCAGTTGATCGATATTCTGCTGCGGCGGCGCAAGAACAATCCGATTGTGGTCGGTGAGGCTGGCGTCGGTAAAAGCGCCTTGATCGAAGGCCTGGCGCTACGCATCAGCGCCGGTGAAGTGCCGCCGGCGCTGCAAGGCGTTCGCGTGCTGGCGCTGGATCTGGGGCTGTTGCAGGCCGGGGCGAGCATCAAGGGCGAGTTCGAGCGGCGCTTGCAGGGCGTGATCGAGGAGGCCCGCGCAGCCACTCCAGCGGTGATCATATTCATTGACGAAGCCCACACCCTGATCGGTGCCGGTAACCAGGCCGGAAGCAGCGATGCCGCCAACCTGCTCAAACCGGCCCTGGCCCGCGGTGAGCTGCGTACCATTGCGGCCACCACTTGGTCGGAATACAAAAAATACTTCGAGAAAGACCCGGCCCTGGCCAGACGTTTTCAGCCTGTGCAGGTGCACGAACCCAGCGTGGCTGAGGCGTTGACGATCCTGCGTGGGCTGGCGCCTGCCTATGAACACAGCCACGGTGTTTACATCCGCGATGATGCGCTGGTGGCCGCTGCCGAACTTTCAGCACGTTACCTGGCAGGCCGACAACTGCCGGACAAAGCCGTGGATGTGCTGGACACCGCCTGTGCCAGAGCTCGCATCAGTCTGGTCGCGGCGCCAGCGGAGCTGGAGCGGCTACGTGATGAGCATGCCCAACAACTGCGCCAACTTCAGGCGCTGCGCCGCGATCAGGACGCCGGACTCACCGTGGCGGCGCAGGCCATGGCCCGGCTGCAAGACCGGTTGGTGCATACCGAACAACAGCTCCCGGCGCTGGAAGCCGACTGGCATCGGCAGCGCGAGTTGGCCGAGCGCTTGCCTGAGCTGCGTCAGCAACTCAGTGAGGTCCGAGCGGCCGGCCAGGATGACGGCGTGGCACTGAGTGAGCTGCTGCAAACCCGCGCAGCCCTGGCCGACGCCCATGCGCAGCAGCGTCTGGCCAGTTGTGAAGTTTGCCCACGGCTGGTCGCGCAAGTGATCAGTGCCTGGACCGGTGTGCCGGTAGAACAACTGGCTCGCGAACACAATGCGCGGGTCGCAGGCTTTGCCCAAGACTTGCAGGCGCGGATCAGAGGCCAGGACCAGGCGGTACAGATCCTTGATCAAGCAGTGCGTACGGTTGCTGCCGGGCTCAATCGCCCCGATGCGCCGGTAGGGGTATTTCTGTTGGTCGGCCCCAGCGGCGTGGGCAAGACCGAGACGGCGCGAGTGCTGGCCCAATTGCTGTATGGCGGTGAGGGTTTTCTGACCACTCTGAACATGTCGGAGTTTCAGGAAAAGCACAGCGTGGCCCGGCTGATCGGTGCACCGCCGGGCTACATCGGCTATGGCGAGGGCGGCATGCTCACCGAGGCGGTACGCCGGCGGCCCTATTCGGTGGTGCTGCTCGACGAAGTCGAAAAGGCCGATCCGGATGTGCTCAACCTGTTTTACCAGATCTTCGATAAAGGCATTGCCAACGATGGCGAGGGCCGCGAGATCGACTTTCGCAATACCTTGATCCTGCTGACCTCCAATCTTGCCAGCGAGCAGATCGAAGCGTTGTGTGCCGAGGGTGCGCGTCCCGAGCCAGGGTTATTGGTCGAGCAGATTCGCCCCGCGCTTAGTTGCCATTTCAAGCCGGCGTTGCTGGCGCGGATGCGTGTGGTGCCTTACTACCCGGTGGGTGCTGCCGTGCTGGGCGAACTGGTCGGCCTGAAACTGCAACAGCTGGGGCAACGCCTGCGCCAGCGTCAGCTGGAGTTCAGCTACAGCCCTGAATTGGTGGTGCAACTGGCGCAGCGCTGCCAGCAGGATCCCAGTGGGGCGCGGCTGATCGACCCTCTGTTCGACCAGCAACTGATGCCGGTTCTGGTCGATCGCCTGCTGGCCGCCATGGCCAGTGGCGAAACCCTTGAGCGGGTCCATGCCGGTCTCGCCAGCGATGGTCACGTGGCTTGGGAGTTCTCCTGAAATGCCGCTTCCAAGCTTCGATGAGCAAACCACTGAGCTGTTGCGCCAGTGCGTGACGCTGGCCAGCGCCGGGCATGAGACTCTACTGCACGATTTTGTGCGCATTCTCAGTGACATCACCGGCTGCGAACTGGCTCAGGTCTACCTGCTCGACAGCACAGGCGTGAGGCTGCATCTGGATGCAGAACATCACGTTGCCGCGTCTGTGGCTGACGACGCTGTGGTGCACGGCACCGCGCAGCCGGCGCTGGACTACCGCGACTGCCCGCTGTTGCATTTCACTTTGCGTCAGGGTGAGCCGCTGTACCTGAACCCGATCATTGCGGTATTGCATGACATTAGCTTCCTGCCGGAGTGCAGCTGGCGGACCTTGTTATGTGTGCCGCTGGCCGATGTCGCCGGGCAGGTCAAAGGGCTGATGCTATGCGCCAGTAGCCGCCAGCGACCACTGCATGGCGCGGCCGGGGTGCTGGCGCAGTTGGGCACGCTGATGCTTGCCCGCAAGGCCGACCACGCAGCGCTTGAGCCGTCCGGCGTGGCGGGGCCGACTCACTCGCCGGTGGCGCCGGCTGACGGCTATGGCCTGATCGGCGACAGCCTGGCGATCAGCCAGACCCGGCAGATGATCGGCAAGGTTCTGCGTAGCGATTGCACCGTATTACTCAATGGCGAGACTGGCACCGGCAAGGAAGTCGTGGCGCGGGCGATCCATCATTACGGAGAGCGTCGGGCCGGTGCGTTCGTGGTGCAGAACTGCGCGGCCTGCCCGGAAGGTCTGCTGGAAAGCGAGTTGTTCGGCTATCGCAAAGGTGCGTTTACCGGTGCGTTGCGCGACCGCCCCGGCCTGTTCGATACCGCGTGCGGAGGTACGCTGTTGCTCGATGAGATTGGTGACATGCCATTGAGCTTGCAGGCCAAGCTGCTCAGGGTCTTGCAGGAAGGCGAGATTCGTCCGCTGGGTTGTAACCAGCCGCACCGGATCGACGTGCGGGTGATCGCTGCGACCCATCGCGACCTGCGGGCGCTGGTCAAGGCCGGAGCCTTTCGTGAGGACCTGTATTACCGGCTTGCACAATTTCCTATCGAGTTGCCGGCCCTGCGTCATCGCCAGGGTGATGTGGCGACCCTGGCTCGCCATTTTGCCGCGCTGGCGGTTGCCAAGCGCCAGGGCACGGTGCGCTGGTCAGAAGCGGCCCTGGATTACCTCAATGGTTATGGCTTTCCCGGCAATGTCCGCGAGCTCAAAGGCCTGGTCGAGCGCGCTGTACTGCTCAGTGAGGGCCGCCAGTTGCGCCTTGAGCATTTCATCGGCCCGCCCGGCGTCTTGCCGGCGTCAGGCAGCGGCGATCTTCGCCAGCGTCTGGAGCGGGTCGAGCGTGCCCTGGTGATCGAAAGCCTGCACAACAACGGTGGCAATCGCACCCAGACGGCCCGCGAGCTTGGCATGGCCCGGCGCACGCTGCTGTACCGCCTGCAACGACTCAACATCCGCTGCGAACTTCCCGCTGATTGCTGAGCTGAACCTCGATTCATAAATGGAGAAACCTATGTTCCTGCGCCTTCGGCATGCCTTGTTGCTGGTTCTGGTGATGCTTGGTCTTAGCGCTTGTGGCCTGTTTCAGGCCAATGATGACAGTGATTACCGCCCGTTGGGTGACCCTCGGGCGGCCGAACGTGGGCCTGGAGTGTGAGTGTAGAAATGCAATTGATCCTTGAGATACTCGACCCCGCACAGCGCCAGCAGGTGAGCACTGCGCACATGTGTTTCGGCCAGACTGGTGGCCTGATTGGCCGAAGTCCGGAGGCTGACTGGGTGCTGGTGGACACGCTGCGTCACGTATCCAGCCGGCATGCGCGCATCAGCTGGCAGGACGGCCGGTTCTGGCTGACCGATATCAGCCGCAACGGCTCCTTCGATTTACGAACTGGCAGCCGACTGCCCAGAGGCGTGGCGCAACCAGTCGCGTCGGACGCCTGCTATCGCCTTGGTTCGCTGACACTGCATGCGCGCCTTCTGCCAGCAGCAGATGACAGCGAAACACGGGGCGGGCGACCGATACCGGCAGGCAGCCTGATTCCAGACGACGCCTTTCTGCTCAGTGAGTCCCTGGCTCATCGGCAGCCACTGGGCCGGCTACTGAGCGACCTGGATGACCAGCACACCGAGCAACAACAGTTGCCGCCTGCCGGCATCGACAGGGAGCAACTGCAAGTGCCCCGACTGCTGGCTGACTCGATCGCGCGCCAACCACCGACCGCAGCCTTCTGGCAGGCCTACGCAACAGCGCTTGGCGTTTGCCTGGACGGTATTGACCAGGCCGCGTGCGAACAACTGGCACTCGATGGCGCTGCTTTAGTGCGCCAGAACCTGCTGCTCCAGGAGCTGACCCGTGCCTATGACCAACAACTGCGCCTGATCAGGCCCCTTCATAGCGATCTTCGCAAGTGATGCCGATGCCATTTTTCAAATGCCCGCCACAGCGCTGGCTGACCTTGATTGCACTGCTGTCATTGAGCGGTTGCAGCCTTTTGTCGTCCGCCCCTGAACCGACCCGTCTGGACCTGACCCTGGCGGCCAGTGACCGGCTTAACCCGGACCAGCATGACCGTCCCTCACCAGTTGTGTTGCGCCTGTTCGAACTGCGCCACCCGGTGGCCTTCGAGACGGCGGATTTTTTCAGTCTGTATGAACGACCTCGCGACACCCTGGCGGCTGATCTGCTGGTCAGCGAAGAGCTTGAACTGCGTCCTGGGGAAACCCGGCGGCTCAAGTTGCTGGTGGAAAGCGGCCGGCACCTCGGCGTGCTGGCGGCCTACCGTGAGCTTAACGAGACTCGCTGGCGCCAGGTGCTGACCCTCGGCCCCGGTCAGCGCAACCAGGCGGTACTGCTGCTTGATCACAATGGTATCGAACAGCGTCGCGGGCCGCCTGCGCCAGACGGAGAGTGGTGATGAACGCGCATAAAGTCATCTGGCAGGAAGGGATGCTGCTGCGCCCCCAGCACCTGCAACACAACGATCGTTACCACGACCATCAGCTCAAGACCCGCACCTGCCTGCTGGGGGCCTACAACTGGGGTTTTTTCAGTCTGGTGATCGACCTGCAATTTCTCAATATGGGCAAGCTGGTGGTCAGCGAGGCCAGCGGTGTGCTGCCCGACGGCAGCCTGTTCGAACTGGGCAACACGCCCGAGCCGCTGGCGCTCGACGTGCCGGCCAATACTGTCGATACCGCAGTTTATCTGGGCTTGCCACTGGTGACCGGCAACCACATCGAAGCCCGGCACCCCGAGCAGTCCGACGTGCTGGCGCGCTACACGGTCTACCAGACCCAGGTCAGTGACTCCAACGCCGGGGAGCAGGGCAGCACCGCCATTCACTGTGCGCGGCCCGACCTGCGCCTTTTGCTGGGCGAGCCGTCCGGCGAACAGGCCTGGGTGCGCTTGAAAATCTGCCAGATCCGCGAAGCAGCGGCCACTGGCGCGATCACTCTGGCGGCTGACTTCATCCCCAGTTTTGTGCATCTGCAGGCTTCGCCATGGATGCTGTCATGCCTCAAGGAAGTCATCAGCCTGTTGGCCCATCGAGGCGATACCATTGCCGAGCGGATTCGCGGCAGCGGCACGCAGGGCAGCGCCCAGGTTGGTGACCTGCTGATGCTGCAACTGATCAATCGTAACGAACTGCTGCTGCGGCACTGCCTGGCACAACCGCGGGTCGCGCCCGAAGCCTTGTACCGCCTGCTATTGGGGTTGCTGGGAGAACTGGCAACTTTTGCCAGCGACAGCAAACGCCCCGTGCTTGACAGCCATTATCGGCACAACGATCAAGGGGCCAGCCTGCGGCCGCTACTGGAGGCGATCCGCCAGGTGCTGTCGATGGTGCTTGAGCAGCACGCCATCGAGCTACCGTTGCAACAGCGCCAGTACGGCGTGCAGGTGGCGATCCTTCATGACCACAGCCTGCTGGCGTCGTCGAGCTTCGTGCTCGCTGCCAGTGCACTGTGCGACAGCGAAGAGCTGCGTCAGCGCTTGCCGGCACACCTGAAGGCCGGTGCAGTGGAGCACATCCGCCAACTGGTCAACCTGCATCTGCCGGGCATTCGTCTCAAACCGCTGCCGGTAGCACCCCGGCAGATTCCTTTCCATGCCAACAAGACCTACTTCGTCCTGGAGCCTGACCGCGAGGCACTGGAACTGCTGGGGCGCTCCGGAGGCTTTGCCTTTCATGTCGCCGGCGAGTTTGCCGGATTGGAACTGACCTTCTGGGCCATCAGGAACTGAACCTCATGAATCAACATAATCCGCAGCCAGACGATGAAATGACGGTGTTGCTCGACCATCAGGGCCAGGGGCCGACCCAGGCACCGCTGACCACCGCCAGTGACGCCCCGCGCTTTGCCCAGCTTCAGGAACGCATGGTCTACAGCGCTGAGGCGCGGCCAGCGGCCGGCTTCAGTCTGGGACTGAATGCTCTGGTGGCGGCGGCTTCGGCACTGCTGTCGAGCATCGTGCGCATCAGGCTTGATCTGCCACCTCCCGATATCAGCCAGCTCAACAACCGCTTGCGTGAACAGGTGCGTCAGTTTGAGTGGCAGGCGTTGCGCGACGGTATCGACAGCGAGCAGTTGAACACCGCTCGCTACGTGTTGTGCACGGTGCTCGATGAGCAGGTGGTGACCACCGAGTGGGGGCGCCAGAGCGACTGGGCACAGAACAGCCTGCTCAGTCACTTTCATAACGAGACCTTCGGTGGCGACACGTTCTTTCGCCTGCTTGAGCAACTGAGCCGCAACCCGGTTCGGCATCTGCCGTTGCTGGAACTGATGTACCTGTGCCTGGCGCTGGGCTTCGAGGGTCGCTATCGGGTGCGTAACGCAGGCCATGTGGAACTGGAGGAGGTTCGCGATGCGTTGTACCGGCAGATCCGCCAGTTACGCGGCGAGGCGTCCGGCGGGTTGACCCCGGCCTGGCCTGGGGTGCCGGACAGTCACCAGGCCACCTTGCGGATTGTGCCGTGGTGGATGGTTTTGCTGTTTACCCTCGCTGGCCTGGCGATGCTGTATGGCGGATTTGCCTGGGTGCTCGATGAGCAGCGTCAGAGCGTACTGCAGCCTTGGCAAGTCGCCGTCCCGAGCCTGATCCAGAACCTGCCGTGAGAGCATGATGAGAGATTTCCTGAAGAAAGTTCCGGGGGCTATGTGCCAGACCTGGGTGTGGAGCCTGGCGCTGGTATTGGCGTGCGGCGCACTGGTGTGGTGGGGCGGCCCGACACTGGCGATCAATGATGTGCGGGTATTGGCCAGCGTGCTTGCCCGATTGCTGGCCGTCTGCGCACTTTTGCTGCTCTGGGGAGCGGTCATGCTGTTGAGTCGTTGGTGGCGCGGCCGGCCATCGGTCATTGACCCGCAGCGGGCAGCACAGCAGGCCGACCAGCAGCGCTTCGACAATGAGCGCCGCAGCCTGCACAAACGCTTTGCCGAAGCGCTGCGCAGCCTCAGGCACGCCAGCCTGTTCAGCGAGGATCGGCAGCCATTGCCCTGGTATCTGCTGATCGGCCCGCAAGGCAGTGGCAAGAGCCGTCTGCTGGCGTGCTCAGGATTGGAGTTCGCCCTCGACCGCGGCGAACCTCTGGCGCTCGGCCAGGACCACGATGGCGAGCAGTGCCAGTGGTATTTCACCGACCAGGCGGTGCTGATCGACACGCCTGGGCGCTACCTGGCCCAGGCCGATGCCAGCGTGGATGGCGGTGGCTGGCGCACGCTGCTGGAACTGCTGCGCAAACGTCGCCGGGCGCGACCGCTCGACGGCGTGCTAATCACCGTTGCGGTGCCGATGTTACTGGAGGCGCGCAATCCTGAGCTGGGCAAGACGCCAGCGCTACTGGAGCTGATCAGCCAGATTCGTCAGCGCTTGCAGGAGGTACGTCGGCACCTGCAAGTGCAGGTGCCGGTGTATCTGGTGCTGAGCAAAGCGGATCAACTGCCGGGTTTCAACGCGTTCTTTGATTCACTTAGCCGCGAGCAAAACAGTCAGGCGCTGGGGGTCAGCTTCAGCGCTGAACAACCCGCGACCGACCGGCAGGCGGTACATCAGCAGATCGACGCGTTGCTGCGCCATCTCGACAGCCAGCTCATTGGCCGGCTGCACCAGCAGCGCGACAAGCAACTGCGCAGTCGTATGCTCGACTTCCCGCCAGGCATGGCTGCTCTTGGCGAGCAAATGGAGATGCTCATCGATCAGCTGTTTTTCTCCGGCCGCTATGTCAGTGGTCATCGGCTGATCGGCGTTTACCTGACCTGCGCCAGCGCGGCGGAGCCTGAGTCGCAGGCGCAGCCTCTCGGCGGGGCAGGTGGTGCGCAAGGTCGTTTCGTCCATGAACTGTTCGCCCGGGTGATCCTGCGTGAGGCGCATCAGCAAAGCCTTGCACCAAGTGAACGGCAGCGTATCCATTGGGGGCAGCGGCTGTTGTTGGGGGGCGGGCTGGCCACCTTGATGGTCGGCGGCGCGCTATGGACCAGCGGGTTTTCCGCCAATCATCAGCGTCTGGAAACTCTGCGGCGACTGGCCGGCGACTGGCAACAGCAGCGGCAGG
The DNA here is from genome assembly GCF_024129895.2 of Pseudomonas sp. 21LCFQ02. Lineage (NCBI taxonomy): Bacteria > Pseudomonadati > Pseudomonadota > Gammaproteobacteria > Pseudomonadales > Pseudomonadaceae > Pseudomonas > Pseudomonas sp. 21LCFQ02. The sequence goes on along the minus strand of NZ_CM178749.1, from coordinate 5,121,418 downwards.
CGCTGGACCCGGCCGCCGACGCCATGACCGCGCTGAAAACCCTTGATATCAGCTGGCAGGCGACCCAGGTGTTTCCTGATGGTCTGGCCATGAGTTGGCACGAGCGCAACGGTTTGTATCAGGGCTGGGCCAGCAATCCGTTGTTGCAGGCGCGCTACGAGGACGAATTGCGCAGCCATTTGCTGCCGCGGCTGACCCGCCTGCTCGAAGCCCGCGTACGCTCCAGCCTGCACGACCGTGAGGCGTTGCTGGATAATCTGCGTGCCTACCTGATGCTGCACTTGCCGACGCGCCGTGATCCAGCCTGGCTGGAAGAACAGTTGGGCAGCGAGTGGGCGCGGTTGTATCCAGGTCATGCAGCGGTGCAGCAAGGGCTGGGGCAGCACGTTGCCAAGCTGTTGAAATTGTCCTTCAGCCAGCCGCTGGATGAGCCGCTGGTGGCCCAGGCCCGTCAGGCATTGCGCAACGAGTCGCAAGCCAGCCTGGCCTATAAGGTCTTGCGGGAACGCGCGGGCAGCCTGCCGGATTACCGCCTCGGCCAGCATCTGGGGCCGCAGCGTGAATTGTTCGTCGGTGCCGAGCAGGCGATTCCCGGATTCTTCACCCGGCAAGGCTATCGGCAGTTCTTTTCGGTACAAAGTGCCGCGCAGATCAGCGAGCTGTTGCGCGATAACTGGGTGCTGGGCGAGGGCAGTGAGCTGAGCGGGACGGACATGCGTCGCCTGCTGGTCGAACTGGAGCAACTGTATTTTCGTGACTACGCCAGCCACTGGAGTGATGCCGTGGGCCGCCTGGGCCTGCTGCCGTTCAGCGAGGCCGGGGAGGGCGCCGATCTGGTCAGCGGTCTGTTGTCGGCCAGCTCGCCGGTTGTGCAGTTGTTGGCCCAGATCCGCGACAACACGCGTTTCCCGTTGGCTCTGCCGGATCCTGAACAAGCGCTGCCGGCGCCAGTCGCGGGGGCTGCGTTGCAGGCCGCTGCGGGGGCCGCGAGCAAGGCCCTGGTGCTGCCGGAGAATGCTCGCAAAGCCATGCAGTTGCGCTTCGAACCGCTGCATCGGCTCCTGGATGACAATGACGCACCCACCGCTGAACTGGTGGCGGTCCTGCAAGGACTGGATGCGGTCCAGCAGCAACTGGCGAGCCTGGCCCGTGCCAGTCAACCCGAGCCATTCGCCTACGAAATGGCCCGGGCGCGGATGGCCGGGCAGCGCGATGCCCTGAGCCAGTTGCGCAACACCGCAGCGCGCCTGCCAAGGCCGGTGGGCGGCTGGTTCAACCTGCTGGCTGATGATGCCTGGCGCCTGATCCTGGCCGATGCCTACCGGCATCTCGATCAGCGCTATCAGAGTGAGCTGTACGCTTTTTACAGCCGTGCCATTGACCAGCGTTATCCGTTTCACGCCCACAGCAGCAGCGATGTGGCGCTCAATGACTTTCGTGAGTTCTTCAAGGCTCAGGGGGTCCTGGAACGCTTTTTCGAGCAGCATCTGAAGGCGTTTGTCAGCGGTTCTGCCGATAATTACCGGCTGCGCAGCATCGACGGCCATAGCCTGCCGATGTCTCGTGCCGTGCTGGAACAGATTGCCCGTGGCCAGCGCATCCGACAGGGTTTTTTCGCTGAAGACCCGAGCCAGCCGCAAGTGCGTTTTCGGCTGGAACCCTACAGCCTTGACAGCGGCGCCAGCCGCGCTGAATTCCGCTTTGGCGAGCGGCGTCATGAGTACCGTCACGGGCCCATCGTGCCCATGACCTTTAGCTGGCCCGACGAGGCCGGGCAGGGCAGTGCGAGCCTGCTGGTCGAGCGGATGGCCGGGCGCACTGTAGGTATCGAGAAAAACCTCGGCCCCTGGTCGCTGTTTCGGCTGCTCGACCTGATGCCCAGTGAGCCGCTCAGTGGCCGGGATGTCTTGCTGTTCAAGGCCGATGTCGGCGGCCTGCGCGCCAATTATCTGCTGACCAGCCAACGCATGCCCAACCCATTGGACCTGAGTGTGCTGCGTGGTTTCCGTCTGCCGGCGCAACTGTGATGTATCGCAGCGCGGCGGGCAGCCACTCGGGCAAGGTGCGCGTGTGTAATCAGGATGCCTTTTTCGACTGTCCGGAGCAGGCCGTGTGGGCGGTGGCCGACGGGATGGGCGGGCATCAGGCTGGCGAGCTTGCCAGCCGCTTGATCGTCGATACGCTGGCAGGCCTGTGCTGGCCCGGCGAGCTGGAGCAGCGCCTGGAGCTGCTGCGCTGCCGCCTGCATGGGCTCAACCGCCATCTGGCGTTGCAGCTCACCCAAAGCCAGGGGCAAGCGCCGCGGGTCATGGGCAGCACCTTGGTGACGCTGTTGTTGCAGGGGCAGCAGGGCGCTTGTGTCTGGGTTGGCGACAGCCGCTGCTACCTGTGGCGTGGTCAGCAGCTTTACCAACTGACCCGCGATCATGCCGCAGAGCGAGGCCGGGCCGCATTGACCCGCGCACTCGGCGGGCGCGAGCATCTGCAACTGGAGGTGCTGCGCTGGCACGCTCAGCCCGGTGACCGCTATCTGTTATGCAGTGACGGTCTGTACCGCATGCTGGATCAAGCGCGGCTGGGCCAGGCGCTCGGTCTGGCGACCCCGCAGGCTGCGTTGCACGGGTTGTTCGCGCAGGTTCTGCAGGGGCCGGCACCGGACAATCTGACCGCTGTGGTGGTCGACCGATGAAGCCGCCACGGGTGTTGGCCGGGCGCTATCGTCTCGACCGCTTGCTGGGCGTTGGCGGCATGGGGGTGGTGTGGCAGGCCCGCGACCTGTTGCACGAGCAGTACGGTGATCCGGCTGCCGATATCGCTGTCAAACTGCTGGGTGAGTCGTTCCAGCACGTGCCGGATGCCGGGTCATTGTTGTTTGCCGAATTTGCGCTGACCCGGCATCTGCATCACCCCAACGTGGTGCGCTGCCACAGTTTTGAAGTTGATATCCCGCAAGGCTGTGCATTCATGACCCTGGAGCTGTTGCGTGGCCTGACTCTGGATCATTGGCTCTGTGACGAACTGACCGGCTTGCCGTTTAGCGAGTTGCTGGAGGTGGCGAGTGCGCTGCTTGAGGCTCTGGAGCACAGTCATGCAAGGGGGGTCGTGCATGGCGACCTGAAACCGGGCAACGTGATGCTCAGCGAGCAGGGGCTGAAGCTGTTCGATTTCGGCCTCGGTCAGAGCCAGCCCGGCATTCTGCCCGGCGTACCGCAGTTGAGTCGCGAGCGCTACAACGCCTGGACCCCGGCCTACGCCGCTCCTGAACTCTGCGCCGGTGGTGGGTTGTCTGAAGCCACCGATCTCTATGCCTGCGCTTGTCTGATCTTCGAACTGGCCTGCGGCAGGCACCCTTACCAGCGCCTGCCCGGCGACCAGGCCCAGGCGGCGCGGCTGGATCGCTCGCTAAGCAAACCGGCCCGCCTGCCCAGCCATTGCTGGCCTGCGCTGCGGCAGGCGCTGGCGCTGGTGCCAGCGTGCAGAACCATCAGTGCCCAAGAGTTGCGCCAGGCACTGAGCGCCAGGCCAGGCAGGTTGAGACGACTATTGGGTGGCTGAACACAAAAGGCTGACCCGGCACTCAGGCCGGATCAGCTGTTTTTGCGGGCTGTCGCCGCTCAGCTCAATCGGTCAGTCAGGCAGTTGCCCGGTAGGGCCGAAGAACTCGTGATGGCTCTGCGCCTCAGGCACGCCCAGTGCTTTGAGATCGCGGCGCACGCTGCTCATAAAACCGACCGGCCCCAGGAAGTAGGCATCCACATTGCGATCGGCAGGCAGCCAGCTGGCCAGCACTTCCTGGCAAAGACGCCCTTGGGCATCAAAACGGTCACCGGCCTCAGGCTGGCTGTAGCAGACGTACAGGCTCAGCTGTGGGTGCTTGCGCTGCTGCTCTTGCAGCCATGGGCGGAACGCCTGCAGGCTGGCATTGCGGGCACTGTGAATGAAGGTGATCGGCCGGCCGCTAGCCAGCGCGCTTTCCAGCATCGGCAGGGTCGGGGTGATGCCGACACCGGCGCTGATCAATACCAGCGGACGCGACGAGTCTTGCAGGGTGAAATGCCCGGCTGGCGGGAACAGCTCGACCCGGTCGCCGACCTGCAAGTGATCGTGTAAATACCTCGAAGCGATACCCTGCTCATCGCGCTTGACGCTGATCCGGTAGCCACGGCCGTTGGCCAGTGCCGACAGCGAGTAATTGCGGCGCAGTTCCTGGCCATCAATGTTCAGCTTCAGGCCAAGGTACTGGCCAGGGGTGAAGTCCAGCACCGCACCACCGTCCAGCGGTTCGAAGTAGAACGAGGTGATCTGCGCGCTCTCTTTTTCCTTGCCCACCAGCTTGAAAGGACGCGCCCCACGCCAGCCGCCCCGGGCCTGTTCGTTATGCTGGTAAGCGGCTTCTTCGGCGCCGATCAGGATATCGGCCAGTTGACCGTAAGCGGCGCCCCAGGCATCGATCACCTCGTCGGTCGCAATGTCTTCACCCAGCACTTCACGAATGGCGCGCAACAGGCAAGTGCCGACAATCGGGTAGTGCTCCGGCAGAATCTGCAAGGCCACGTGCTTGTTGACGATCTGGCCCACTAACGGGCCAAGGGCTTCGAGACGGTCGATATGCCGGGCGTACATCAGCACCGCGTTAGCCAGCGCCCGTGGCTGAGCACCGCTGGCCTGGTTGGCCTGGTTAAACAGCGGACGCACCTCGGGGTATTCACTGAGCATCATGTTGTAGAAGTGAGTGGTCAGCGCTTCGCCACCGGACTCCAGAAGAGGAACAGTGGCCTTGATGATCGCGCGTTGCGGGTCGGTGAACATGGAATGACTCCCTGGCGGTTAACGGTTGCCATAGCAGAGTCAACTTCCGTGCCAGGCCTTCAGGCCTTTTAATTCAAGGGTTTACGCGCTCTTGTGTCATTTCGACTCTTGTATTTTTGTAGTCAGGATGACTCTTTTGGTCAAAATGACTAATGGCATTATTCAGCAACACCTTTATGCAACCGGCGATAAATCTCACGCTACTATGCGTGCCTTTATCGCCTCGACCCTTCCTTCATGTTCGAACTCTCCAGCTACCTCGGGCTGTTCTTCGCCGCCTTCGGCGCCGCCACGCTGTTGCCCATGCAGTCCGAAGCCGTGCTGGTCGCGATGCTGATCTCTGGCCACTACCTGACCTGGTTGCTATTGCTGGCCGCCACCACCGGCAATGTGCTGGGTTCGATCAGCAATTGGCTGATCGGCCGCTCGGTCGAACGGTTGCGCCACAAACGCTGGTTCCCGGTCAGCGAAAAACGCCTGCAACAGGCTCGTGGTCATTACCAGCGCTACGGTTACTGGTCGCTGCTGCTCAGTTGGGTGCCGGTGATCGGCGACGCCCTGACCGTGGTCGCCGGGGTCATGGGCGAGCCGCTGTGGCGTTTTAGCTTGATCGTCAGCCTGGCCAAGGGCTTGCGCTATCTGGTGGTGGTGTGGCTGACCCTGGGCTTTATCTGACGCGATTGGCCGCCAACGCCAGCCCGTCTGGCGGCAAGGGCAGGGCGGTCTTGTACAACACCTGCTTGAGGGCAAAACTGGAGCGAATATTGGCCACCCCCGGCACTTTGGTCAGGTGCTCAAGAATGAAGCGCTCCAGCTCATGGATATTGGGCACCAGAATGCGCAGCAGATAATCGGCGTCACCGGTCATCAGGTAGCACTCCATCACTTCAGGTCGCCCGGCCACCGCCGCCTCGAAGCGCTGCAACGCGCCTTCGTCCTGCTTCTCCAGGCTCACATGAATGAATACGTTCAGGTCCAGGCCCAGCACCTTGGGGTCGAGCAGGGTGACCTGACCCTTGATCAGCCCGGCCTCCTGCATGGCTCTGACCCGATTGAAGCAGGGCGTCGGCGACAGATTGACTGCGCGGCCCAGGTCCGCATTGGTGATGCTGGCGTCGCGCTGCAGGCTGTCGAGAATGCTGATATCGGTACGGTCGAGCTTCTTCAAGAGAATAAACCTCTTTAAAAGGATTGATTAGCAGAGTTTAGTTCTGCAAACGGCTTGCTGGGTAGATAAAAGCGCAAAGAATCTCTCTTGCACCTTTATTAACATTTCTCCTGCACAGCCACTGCCGCCGGAGCCATCATGATCAATACCAGCAAACCCGCCACCCACTTGCCCGCAAGCCATGGTCTGTTGGCTTCGCCCCAGGCCAAGGGCGTGTTGTTACTGGTACTGGCGATCCTGATCTGGGGCGCCAACTGGCCAGTGATGAAGGCCGGTTTGCAGCACATCACCCCGGTGTGGTTCTCCGCCGTGCGCTTCGCCGCCGGTGCCGCCTGCCTGTTTGCCCTGCAACTGGCCACGTGTAGCCTGCGCGTGCCGGGCCGTCGCGACCTGCCACTGATTCTCAGTGTCGGCCTGCTGCAGATGCTGACCTTTACCGTGCTTGGTGCCATGGCCATGACCGAAGTGCCGGCCGGCCGCTCGGCGGTGCTGGCCTACACCACCCCGCTGTGGGTGACGCCGATTGCGGTGACCTTCCTCGGCGAGCGGCTGTCGCGTCGGCAACTGATCGGCACGCTGTTCGGCGGCATTGGCGTGGCTGTGCTGTTCAACCCGCTGACCCTCGACTGGGGTAATACCACCCTGCTCAAAGCCAACCTGATGCTGATCGCGGCATCGATCTGTTGGGCGCTTTGCATATTGCATCTGCGTCATGCGTCCACAGGCACCAGCGCCTATCAACTGGCGCCCTGGCAGATGCTCACCGCCACCGTACCGTTGCTGGTGCTGGCGCACGTGGTGGAAGGGCCGTTCACCGGTGATGGCTCCATGGCGCTGTGGCAGATCCTGTTGTTCATGGGGCCATTGGCGACCGCGTTCTGCTTCTGCGCGGTCAATGCGGCGAGCATGTGGCTGTCGAGCACCAGCATGTCGACCGCGATGCTCGGCGTGCCGGTGGTGGGGCTATTGATGTCGGTGCTATTCATGGGCGAGCAACTGACCCTGCCGCTGATTGGGGGGGTAATGGCGATTCTCGGCGGCATCGTGATCGTGACCTGCAAGCGCAGCGGCGACTGAGCTCAGGCGCCAGCCACAGCCACAGCAAGACGACAGATCAATCGCTTAATACCACCCCTGGCGCTGGGGGTGTAAGGTTTATCCCACCGCCTGTGCTGCCCGGTAATCAGGGGCGAGGCGGGGGCGCGGCGTGCAACTGATCCGCTCAACGCATAATCAAGCTGAATCTATTCATCCGGGCAGGGTCACCTGATTGGACCGGTCGGGACCGAGGCGTGTGGCAATGAACCACCGCCCGACCTGACTGTTAGCGCCTTCGTGAGCGCACCACTCAATGGTGAACCTGATGAAAAAATCCAACACGCCAGGCCCGGCCGCGGCCGGGCAGGACAGCCCCGCATTACATGCCTCACGGCGCAATTTTCTCAAGGCTGGCGCTTCCGGCATCGCCGCCGCCACCGTTGCAACCTGGGTTCCTGACGGTATGGCTCAATCAGCACCGGCTGTCAGCCAGCCACCTGCCGCCGGGCCGGCCGCCGGGGAGCAAAGCATCGAACTCAAGGTCAACGGCCAGAGCCACCGGCTCAACGTGCCGGCCAACGCGATCCTGCTCGATGTGCTGCGTGACCGCCTGCAACTGACCGGCACCAAGAAAGGCTGTGATCACGGTCAGTGCGGAGCCTGCACCTTGCTGGTCAATGGCGTGGCGATCAACTCGTGCCTGTCCATTGCCGTGCAGCATGACGGTGATGAAATCACCACCATCGAAGGCCTGGCTCAGGACGGCAAACTGCACCCGGTGCAGCAAGCGTTCTGGGAGCACGACGCCTACCAATGCGGTTACTGCACCTCGGGGCAGATCATGAGCGCCGTCGCTATCCTCAATGACCCGAATATCGGCAGCGATGACGCCAGCGTGCGCGAGGCCATGAGCGGCAATATCTGCCGCTGCGGGGCCTACAAGAACATCCTTGCGGCCGTGCAGTCGGCGCGGGGCAAGATGGGGAGGTCGGCCTGATGCGTACCTTCGACTATCTGCGAGCTTCATCGCCGGCCCAGGCGGTCGGCCAGGCCAGCGGCGACGGTCAGCGGTTCTACCTGGCTGGCGGCACCACCTTGCTGGATCTGGTCAAGCTTGATGTGATGCAGGCCGAGCATCTGGTGGACATCAATCGGCTTGACCTGCGCAAGGTCGAGCCGCTGTCCGACGGCCGTCTGCGGGTCGGCGCGCTGGTCAGCAATACCGAGCTGGCCAATCACCCCTTGGTCCGTGAGCGCTATCCGGTACTGGCCCAGGCGATTCTGCAGGGCGCCAGTACTGCGCTGCGCAACAAGGCGACCACCGCCGGCAACCTGATGCAGCGGGTGCGCTGCAATTACTTTCGTGACGGCCTGTCACCGTGCAACAAGCGTGAGCCGGGCTCCGGTTGCGCAGCCGTTGACGGCCTGAACCGCAGTGTTCACGCGGTACTGGGCACCAGTGACCAGTGTATTGCCGCGCACCCCTCGGACATGTGCGTAGCCATCGCCGCACTGGGTGCTCAGGTGACGGTGCAAAGCGCGCAAGGCAGCCGCGACATTGCGTTTGCCGACTTTCATCTGCTGCCAGGCAGCACGCCATGGAAGGAGCATGCTCTGCAAGCTCACGAGTTGATCACTCACCTGACCCTTGATGCGCCGTTGCCGGGTAGTCGTTCGGCCTACCTGAAGCTGCGTGATCGAACCTCTTACCAGTTCGCTCTGGCCTCCAGCGCTGTGGTGCTGGTGCTCGATGGCGAGCGCATCACCGACGCGCGCATTGCCCTGGGCGGCGTGGCCAGCAAGCCATGGCGCGCCAGCGAAGCCGAGCGGGCACTGATTGGCCAGCCTGTATCGCTGGCGCTGTATGGCCAGGTCGCGCAGTTGGCGATGAAGGACGCCCGTGGCTATTCCCACAACGCGTTCAAGATTCCTCTCGGCCAACAGGTCATCACCCGTAACCTCCGTGATCTCACGGCCCAGGAGCTGGCATGAACCAGAACGTGATTGGCAAGGCCCACAAGCGTGTTGATGGCCGCCTCAAGGTCAGCGGTGAGGCGCGCTATGCGGCCGATTATCCGCAGCAAGGCCTGCTTTACGCCTACGGGGTATTCAGCACCATCGCCAGTGGCAAGATTCTGGCAATCGATGATGCCAGCGCCCGCGCCATGCCGGGTGTGGTGGATATCCTGCATCACGGCCATCGCCCGGACATGCACCGTACACCTGATGAGGCCATGAGCTTTGACAAGTTGCTGCAGGCCAGCAAGACCGACGAACACCGGCTGCCGTTCGAAGATGACCAGGTTTACTACCCCGGCCAATTCGTCGCGCTGGTGGTCGCGCAGACGTTCGCGCAGGCGCGGGCAGCGGCCCAGCGCGTCACGGTTCGCTACGCGGCCCAGGACCCGGTGCGGAGCCTGGAAGAGGGGCTGCGCATCAACGGCTTCAAACCCGCCAGCGGCAGTCACGAGCGGGGTACGCCAGAGCCGGCCTATCAGTCGGCCGCGCAGCGCATCGACGCGACCTATACCACGCCGGTGGAAACCCACAACCCAATGGAAATGCACGCCACCACCGCCCACTGGCAGGACGGTCGGCTGTACGTGGAAGAGAGCACTCAGGGGGTCGTGAACCATCGCAACCTGCTGGCCAATGTGTTTGATCTGGCACCGGAACAGGTCGAAGTCCGGGCGCCGTTCATTGGCTCCGGGTTTGGCGGCAAGCTCTGGCCCTGGCCGCACTCCATTGCTGCCTGTGCAGCGGCCAGGCTGACCGGCCGCCCGGTGCAACTGATGCTGCCCCGTGCGCAGATGTTCAGCACCGTGGGCCATCGTCCCGAGACCCGCCAGCGCCTGCGCCTGGCGACTGACGACAAGGGTCGGCTGGTATCGCTGCGTCACGAGTCGTTCAATAGCACCTCGACCCTGGACACCTACATCGAAACCTGCGGCAGCGTGACCAAGAGCCTGTACAGCTGCGCCAACGTGCTGGTCACTCACCACACCAGTGCGGTCAATCGCGGCACCCCGACGTCCATGCGCGCGCCCGGCGCCGCGCCAGGATTGTTCGCCCTGGAGTCGGCTATCGATGAAATGGCCCTGGCTGCCGGCCTTGACCCATTGGCATTTCGCCAGCTCAACCTGGCCAGCAAGGATGAGAGCACTGATTTGCCGTGGTCAAGTAATCACCTGCCCGAAGCCATCGACAAGGCCGCCGAGCGTTTCGGCTGGAAGCAGCGCAATGCTCAGGTCGGCTCGATGCGTGATGGCGACGAGATCATTGGCTACGGCATGGGCGCCTGCAACTGGGAGGCGTTTCAGGTCCCGACCGAAGCCCGGGTCAGCCTGCGCGCCAACGGTACTGCGCTGGTGCAATGCGGGGTGCAGGACATCGGCACTGGCACCTACACCATCGTCGCCCAGACGGTCAGCGAACTCACCGGGCTGCCGGTCGAGCGCATCGAGGTGCAATTGGGCAATTCGTCGTTCAGTCCAGGCCCGGTGTCTGGCGGCAGTTGGGTCACCGCCAGCATCATGCCGGCGCTGGCCGGTGCAACCCGCGAGGCGCTTGATAAACTGCGCAGCTACGCCACTGCCGAGAGCGGTTTTTTTGCCGGTGAAAAGCCCCACACCCTGCAGGTCCGTGACGGTCGGTTGGTCAAGGGCGAGCGGCAGGTCAGCTTTGCCGACGTACTGGCTCAGCAACGTCTGGCCCGCGCCGAAGGCACGTATCACAGCGAGCAGGGCAAAGAACAGAAATACTCGTTTCGCTCGTTCGGTGCGCATTTTGTCGAGGTGCGCTGGGACCCGGGCATCTCGCGGCTGCGAGTGGCCAGGGTGGTCAGTGCCATCGATGTCGGCAAGGTAGTCAACCCGCTGGCAGCGCGCAACCAGGTCGAAGGCGCCATCGTGATGGCGGTCGGCATGGCCCTGTTCGAGGCCACCGAGCACGACCCGCGCACAGGCTTGCCGGTCAATGACAACTACGCTGAATACTTGGTGCCGGTGCACGCCGATCAGCCCGAAATCGAGGTGATTCTGCTCGATTATCCGGATCTGAACCTCAACGAATTCGGCGCCAGGGGCATCGGCGAGATTGGCATCACCGGTCTGGCCGCAGCAGTCGCCAATGCCGTGTACCACGCCACCGGGCAGCGTATCCGCAGCCTGCCGATCACCAAGGAAAAGCTGATGGCCGGGGTCTGAGCCCAGGGGAGTGTCATGCAACAGCTTGATTTGCAGGTCATACAGCAGGCCCGCGACTGGCTGGCCCAAGGCCGGCCGGTGTGGTTGTGTACGGTGCTGTCCACTTATGGCTCGGCACCGCGCGGGCCGGGGGCGATGCTGGTTGCGCTGGCTGGCGGTGAGCATCGCGGTTCATTATCCGGCGGCTGCATCGAAGAGGACTTTTTGCAGCGTCTGGCCGACGGCACATTACCGCATCGCAATCAGCGGGTGCGCTATGGCGAAGGCGGGTTTGCGCCCAATCTGGTGCTGCCGTGTGGCGGTGTACTGGACGTGCTGGTGGAGTACCTGTCACCGCGTGCCGAGGTCGATCGGCATCTGGCCAGCGTGGAGCGCGCCCTGAGCGCCGGCCCGTGGTTGATTCGCGAGGTCAGCCTGAACGGGCAATTGCCAGCGGTATCGCCCGGCAGCCTGAGTCATCCACGGGTGGCGGTCAGTGCGGAGCAGGTTTCAATCCGCATCGGCGCGGTACACCGGCTGCTGCTGGCCGGCTTGTCACCGGTGGCCGAGTTCTGTGCCAGCTTCGCTCTGGCGCTGGGCTACGAGGTGATTCTCTGTGAACCGCGCACCGAACTGCTGGCCGGGTTTTGCGTGCCGGGCGTCGAGGTGTGTCCGGTGCTGCCAGCGCTGTACATCGAGCAGGGCGGTTGTCATGCGGCGACCGCCGTAGTCGCCTTGACCCACGATCCACGCCTGGATGACCTGACACTCATGGAGGCGGTGCGCAGCGAGGCGTTCTACATCGGTGCCATGGGTTCGCGGCAGACCAGTCACAAGCGCATGGAGCGCCTCCAGCGCATCGGCGGGCTGGACGCCCGGGCGTTGGCACGCATTCATGCGCCGATCGGCTTGAATCTGGGCAGCAAGACCCCGGCGGAAATTGCCCTGGCGGTGATGGCGGATATCCTTGCCAGCGCCAATGGCATGCACGCTCAACAGGTCTGGTCGCGCAGCACCTGAGCCAGCGCGGCCGGGGTATCGGCGTCGAGCAGGATGCCCCGGTCGGCCGTCTCGACCCTCACGCAGTACTCGCTGTGCGCGGCGAGCAGTGCCTTGGCGCCTCGGTCGCCACGCAACTGCTGCAACTGCGGCCAGAAGTGTCGGCCAATGATCACCGGATGGCCCTGCTGACCTTCGTGCATCGGCACGATGATGCGCTGCGGACCTGCCAGCGCCGCCAACGCCACTAAGGTTGCCGGGTTCAGCCAGGGCATGTCTGCCAGCAGGATGGCCACCGCCTCGGCAGGCGCGTCGGTTAGCGCTGATACGCCACTGGCCAGGCTATGGCCCATACCCAGATCTGCCTGCGGGCTGCGCACCACACGCACTTGGGGGTCCAGGCCCAGCGCGGCGGCATCGTCTTGCTCGCGCAGCACCACGCGCACATCGGCAAACGCCTGGCAGGCATTGGTGCAACTGCTTTGCAGCACACGGCGGCCGTCGGCAATCAATGCCTGGCGCTTGTCACTGCCAAAACGTCGGCTGCTGCCCGCCGCCAGAATCAGCGCGGCCACCAGAGGGGAAGGGGATGGAGACATCAAGCGCTGAGTCCTTGTTTGAGCATTACCAGCCGCAAGTGTGGCATCTTTGCAGCCTTGTGTAAGGCGACCATCTTCGCCGGCACCACCTTTATCAGCAAGAGAGCGCCCATGAATCCGCATATGCTTCCCGTTGAACTGGACAAAGCCTACCGCCTGGTCAACCACGGCCCGACCATCCTGGTCTCGGCCAGCCACGGCGGCACCGACAACGTCATGGCCGCCGCCTGGGCCTGTGGCCTGGATTTTTCGCCCTCCAAAGTCACTGTGGTCATCGACAAGATCGCCCGCACCCGTGCTCTGGTCGAGGGCAGTGGCTACTTTGCCCTGCAAGTGCCCAATGTTGCCCAGTTGCAATTGACCCAGGCGGTGGGCACCCACAGCCTGAACGACGACCCGGACAAACTGGAAAAATGTGGCGTGCAATTGATGCACGTGGACGGCTTCAAAACGCCTCTGGTGGTGGGCTGTTCGGCGTGGCTGATCTGCAAGGTGATCGACGAGCCACATAACCAGCAAGCCTACGACCTGTTCATTGGTGAGGTGGTGGGCGCCTGGGCGGACGATCGGGTGTTCCGCAACGGGCATTGGCAATTCGCCGAGGCTGGCCCCGAATGGCGCAGCCTGCATTACATTGCGGGTGGGCAGTATTACGCCATTGGCGAGTCGGTGGTGGCTTAGCAACCCGCTGGCCTGCGAAAGGGGCAGTAGAAACAATGCCGATCAGTTAAGCGATTAGCAGGTTTGGCTCGGCTTCGGTGGGAGATCACCCGCTGCCATGGCACCGCGCTGTCGCGCAGCAAACACGCAACCTCCGTAGGAGCAGCTTTAGCTGCGAAAGGCTTCGCAGCTAAAGCTGCTCCTACGGGGTGTCCTTACCAAACTGGTGCGAAAAGCCCCTTCCTTCAGGTGGGGCATGAAAGCGCCACCGCGAAGCGGTCATAAGGGTTAAGATCCATAAAACCGCCCCTATTCTGTGTTTCATGACTGAAATGAAAGCGACTTGAGCAGTCGCACGATTCGTGAGCGTGGTCGTTTTCTGTCGGCGTTCGACATTCACAAGTACACCAACGGGGCCGGCAAAGACCTGAGCCTGCACAGCCAATCGGTGCAGGCTGTTGCCGACGAATATGTCACACGGCGCAAGCAGTTCTAAAAGCGCCAGCTACGCTGGCGCTGCTCGGGCGGCGCTCGGCGCAGCCTGGGCTGGGTGCCCTTCAAGGTCGGCGCGGCTGTCTGGAAAAACGGCCAGGTCGTCTTCAACAAACAGCACTTCAAGGTCTGGGACAGCTACGGCCTGGCGGGCTTTAAATTCAGATCCGGTAGCTTCAACGAGGACAGCCGTGGACGCTGGTATTTCAACGTCGTGGTCGAGGTCGATCGCCAGTTATCGCCAGGCCAGGATGCAGTGGGGATCGACCTCGGACTGAAAACCACGGCCACCTGCAGCGACGGTGATCGCCTTGAAAGCGGCAGGTTCTACCGGGATCTGGAGAGAGCCCTGGGCACGGCCCAGCGCGCCGGCAAGAAGGCCGGGTGCGGGCTATTCACGCCAAGGTTGCGAACCGCCGCAAGGATGCCCTGCACAAGTTCAGCAATGCGCTGGTAGCGCGTTGTGGCGTCATTGTGGTGGGCGATGTGAACTCACTGAAACTTGCGAAAACCAGAATGGCCAAGTCGGTGCTGGACGCCGGCTGGGGCCAATTGAAAACCATGCTGGAATACAAATGCGATCACGCAGGCACGGTTTTCAAGGTTGTTAGCGAGAGAAACACCACCCAAACCTGTTCGAGCTGCAAGCAATTGCCGGACTCGAGGCCCAGAGGTATCGCAGGGCTTGGAATAAGGGAATGGACTTGTTGTGGGTGCGGTGCCACCCACGACCGCGACGTCAACGCCGCAAAGAACATTCTCGCGCTCGGGCATGAGCGTCCAATTGTGGGAATCCCCGCCCTTTAGGGCGGGGAGGATGTCAAAGTTGCCTGCCGATCAATTACGATCCAGCCACACCGTCTGCGCATTGCAGAATTCACGCACGCCAAAGTGTGACAGCTCGCGACCAAAGCCGCTTTTCTTGACCCCACCAAACGTTACCCGTGGGTCGGAAGCGCTGTAGCCGTTGATAAACACCCCACCGGTTTCCAGCTGTTCGGTCAGTTGTTCAGCCCGCGCCACATCCTGGGTGTAAATCGTTGCCGTCAGGCCAAACTCGCTGTCGTTGGCCAGCTCCAGGGCATGCTGTGCATCCCGGGCGGTAATGATCGAGGCAACGGGGCCGAACAGCTCCTGGCGGAACGAAGTCATCCGGTCGGTGACATCGCCCAGCACGGTCGGTAGATAGAAGTTACCCGCGCCTTCGGCTTTACTGCCACCAAGCAGCAGGGTCGCGCCTTCGCTCAGGGTCGCCTGCACCTGGCCGTCCAGTTCGTCGCGCAGGTCGAAGCGCGCCATCGGGCCGATATAGGTAGCGTTTTGTGATGGATCACCGACGACCAGCTGGCGAGTCTGCTCGACAAACCGCCGGGTAAATTCCTCGACCACGCCCTGCTCGACGATCAGCCGCTTGGCCGCTGCGCAGACCTGGCCGGTGTTCTGGTAGCGGCCGATCACGGCCGCTTTTACTGCTTCATCCAGGTTGGCATCGTTGAGCACGATGAATGGGTCGGAACCGCCCAGTTCCAGCACGCATTTTTTCAGGGCGGCACCGGCCTGCGAGCCGATGGCAATACCGGCGCGCACACTGCCGGTCAGGGTCACGGCGGCAATGCGGTCATCGGCGATGGCTTTCGATACGCCGTCCGGGGTGACGTTGATCACCTCGAACACGCCGTCCGGGAAACCGGCCTGCTGCAACGCATCGCGCAGCAGATAGGCACAACCCATGATGTTCGGCGCGTGCTTGAGCACGTAGGTATTGCCGGCCAGCAAGGTTGGCACCGCGCCGCGCAGCACCTGCCAGTACGGGAAGTTCCATGGCATCACCGCCAGCACCGGACCCAGCGGGCGGTATTCGATACGCGCCTTGCCGCCCGGCACTTGGGTCGGTTCCGGGGCGAGCATGGTTGGGCCATTCTCGGCGTACCATTCGCACAACTGCGCGCATTTTTCGATTTCGCCACGCGCCTGGGTGGCCGGCTTGCCCATTTCCTGGGTGGCCATGCGGGCCATGTCGATGGCCTGTTCGCGCAGCACACTGGCCAGCACGGTGACGAGCTCGACGCGCTCGGCGAGCGACTTGCGTTTCCATACGCTAAAACCTGCCGCAGCCCGCGACAGTGCGGCGTCCAGTGCCGCTTCGGTTTCATAGGGATAGGCGCCGATCTGTTCACCGTCGTTCGGGTTGATCGAGATGGCGTGGGTCGTATGGGAAACGCTGGTCATTTTCAGGCTCCGGTCTTATTGGAAAGTGATGCCAGACTAATGCCCTGCTATGATCCTGAAAACTGAATAATAATGACGAACCCATTCACGTTTGGAGAATGCTGTGGATCTTGTCCAGCTGGAAATCTTCAAGGCGGTTGCCGAGCACGGCAGCATCAGCGCTGCGGCGCAGCATATTCACCGGGTGCCCTCGAACCTCACCACACGTATCAAGCAGCTCGAAGAAGATCTTGGCGTTGAGTTGTTCATCCGTGAGAAACAACGCCTGCGCCTGTCACCGGCCGGCTGGAACCTGCTCGATTACGCCGGGCGCATTCTGGAGCTGGTCGAAGAGGCGCGGATGACCGTCGCCGGTGAAGAACCCCGCGGCCCGCTGGCGCTGGGCTCTCTGGAGAGTACCGCTGCGGTGCGCATTCCGGCGTTGCTGGCAGCCTACAACCAGGCTTTTCCCAAGGTTGAACTGGCATTGTCCACCGGCTCTTCCGGGACCATGATCGACGGCGTGCTGGCCGGTAACCTGGCGGCGGCCTTTGTCGATGGCCCGGTCCTGCACCCGGCGCTGGAAGGCATCCCGGTGTTTCAGGAAGAAATGGTCGTCATCGCGCCGCTCAACCACGCACCGATCCATGGCGGCCGCGATGTGAACGGCGAGCAGATCTACGCTTTTCGCTCCAACTGCTCTTACCGCCACCACTTCGAAAGCTGGTTCGCCCATGACTCGGCGGTGCCGGGCAAAATCTTCGAAATGGAGTCCTACCACGGCAAGCTCGCCTGCGTCAGCGCCGGCGCCGGCCTGGCCCTGATGCCGCGCAGCATGCTCGAAAGCATGCCCGGCAGCGCGATGGTCAGCGTCTGGCCGTTGAACGAACAGTTTCGTCACCTCAACACCTGGCTGGTATGGCGCAAAGGCACGGTATCGCGCAGCCTGTCCAGCTTCATAGAGCTGCTGCAAGCGCGCAGCGACAACCTCAACGCAACCCCCAAGGAGTGACCCATGCTGATCGATCACCTCGACCATCTGGTGCTGACCACCACTGACCCGCACGCGTGCGAAAACTTCTATGTGAGGGTGATGGGGATGCAGCTGGAGGTCTTCGGCGCGGGTCGCAAAGCCTTTCGGTTCGGCAATCAGAAAATCAACCTGCATGTGAAGGGCGGCGAATTCGAGCCCAAGGCCCATCTGCCAGTATCAGGAGCGCTGGATCTGTGCTTTATCAGCGCCGTGCCGCTGGAGCAGTTCATCAAGCACCTGCAACAGCACAACTGGCCCATCATCGAAGGCCCGGTGCAGCGCACTGGCGCCACCGGCCCGATCCGTTCGGTGTATGTGCGTGATCCGGACCTGAACCTGATCGAGGTGTCCGAGTATTTGTCCGGCTGAAGCCGCCTTGTTGGTTCAAGCGCACAGCACCGATCTTGGTGGCAGGCAGCTTTGCTGGCGAAGCGGCGGTAAATGCCGCTGTCTGGGTGGTGTCAGGATTCGTCGGCCGAGCCGACGCCCAGCGGATCTAGGTCGGGTCTGCAAGTGTTGATGCTGCCGGCCCGTCCGTGACCAGGCTCGCGCCTACACAAACCGCCCGTAACGGCCATTGGAATAGAGCAGTGGTTGCTGGTCCGAGTACCAGCAATGCTCGACCCGGCCGAGCACCACCAGATGCGAGCCCACCTGACTCAGCTCGGTCACCACGCAATCAAACCCGGCACTGCTTGCCGCCAACGCCGGGTTGCCACTGCTCAGGCGCGTCCACGCATGTCGGGCAAAACGCTCCTCAGGCGGCAGACCACCGGCAAAATCGTTGGACACCTGCAGCGCATCGGCGCTCAACACATTCACCGCAAAGCGTCGCTGCTTGAGTAGATGCGGATAAATGCTGGCGCCGCTATTGACCGCAATCAGCACCGTTGGCGGGTCGGCCGTGACCGAACTGAACGCGGTGGCCGTCAGCCCGAAATCCCCCTCGTCACTGCCGCAGGTGATGACATTCACTGACGCTGCGGTGTTACGCATCGCCAGCTTGAAACTGGCAGCGTCGACACTGGGCGCGATGGGTTTTTCGACAACAAGTACAGTCATGACTCACTCACCAGTAATCAACGAAGGGCCAGCTTCTGGCCGCGTAAAGTCTCGGCGATACGCTCGCGGCCATGCAGCGCCTCAATGCTTTTCAGGCGATTGAGCACCTGCTCGCTCCAGGACGGCGTGGTCTGTCCCTGCTCGCGGGCAAACGCGCCGGCCAGCGCTTCGTAGCCGCTGATGCGTTGCTGCTCATCGTCGGCAATGGTATAGGTCTCGCGGTGCAGCACCAGAGGTTGCGGCAGGCGTGGCTTGATCGCTGCCGGGCGTGCCGGGTCGGGATGCCCGACCACCAGACCGAACACCGGAAACACCAGCGGCGGCAGTTGCAACTCATCGATCACCGCCTGCAGGTTATTGCGCAGCGCACCGATGTACACCGTGCCCAGGCCCAGCGATTCGGCTGCGACCACCGCGTTCTGCGCAGCCAGGGCCGCATCCAGGCTGCCGACCAGCAGGCTGTCGAGCAAGGCCGGTACTTCCAGCTCCAGACCCTGCACGTCAGCAATCCGCTGGGCGCGTGAGAAGTCGGCCAGCCAGACCAGAAACAGCGGCGCCTGACGAATGTGCTGCTGATCATTGGCCAGCGTTGCCAGACGCGCCTTGCGCGCCGGGTCTTGCACCGCCAGCAGACTCCAGGCCTGCAGGTTGGACGAACTTGACGCTGATTGCGCAGCGGCCAGCAAGGTTTCCAGGGTGCCCTCGGGCAACGGTGTATCCAGATACTGCCGCACGCTGCGATGGCCGAGCAGGGCTTCGATCACCGGGTTGGCTAACGCCGGGGCGTAGTCATCGGCCTGGCGATAGCGTTGTTGCCACAGGCTTTGCACAGTACTCATGCCGGTTCTCCAATGGTGTGTTCGGCCTGAGCGGCCAGCGCGTGCCGGTTCTGTGGCACCGTCAGGCCCAGATGGCCACGCAGGGTGCTGTGCCGGTAGTCGTCGCGAAACAGCCCGCGCTCGCGCAGGATCGGCAATACCTCGTTGGTGAAGCGGGCGAAGTCGCTCGGTGCGCCGACATGAATGTTGAAGCCGTCGACTGCGCCTTCGCGGAACCAGCGTTCGATCTCGTTGGCGACAGTCAGCGGTGAACCGACAAAACTGGAATAGGGCTGGCCGAAACGCAGCGCCGCCTGGCGCACGCTGAGGTTCTGCTCGCGGGCCACGCGCTTGATGCGCTCGGCATGGCCGCGATAACCGTTGCTGCCCAGCTCACCCAGATCCGGGAACGGCCCGTCGAGGTCATACTGGCTGAAGTCGTGATAGTTGAATGGCCGGCCCAACTGAATCAGCGCCTTGTTCAGGTCCAGCTCACCCTTGCGCGCCCGCTCGATGGCCTGGGCCTGTTCGTCAGTATCAGCAATGATCGGGTCGATGCCGGGAAACAGCAGCACCTGCTCAGGATTACGCCCTGCCGCAGCGGCACGACGCTTGATGTCGGCGTAGTACTCCTGAGCATCTTCGAAGTTATCGACGCCGGCAAAGATGCCCTCGGCAATCGAAGCCGCCAGGCCGCGCCCGGACTCCGACACCCCGGCCTGGAAAATCACCGGTTGGCCCTGCGGCGAGCGGGAGATGTTCAGCGGCCCGGTGACCGAGAAGAACTCACCTTGATGGTCGAGGCGATGCTGTTTGTCCGGGTCGATGAAGCGCTTGGCGGCTTTGTCACGCGGGAAGGCATCGTCTTCATAGGAGTCCCACAGTCCTTGCACCACCGCCACATGTTCATGGGCCCGGCGGTAACGCTCGCCATGGTCAATGTGCTGCTCACGACCGAAGTTGCCGGCAGCGCCTTCAAGACCTGTGGTCACCACATTCCAGCCGGCCCGGCCGCGGCTGATCTGGTCCAGCGAACCGAACTGGCGCGCCACGTTGAAGGGCTCGGTGTAAGAGGTGGTCAGGGTCGCCACCAGGCCAATCTTGTCGGTGGCGCCGGCCAGCGCCGAGAGCAGGGTCAGCGGTTCCAGGCGGTTGAGAAAATGCGGTGCGGAGTCGGGGGTGATATACGGGCTGTCGACGATGAACACAAAGTCGAACTTCGCCGCTTCGGCCGCACGGGCCTGCTGTTTGTACCAGTCGATATCGATGCTGGCGTCGCCAGGGATTTCCGGGTGCAGCCATTCATGCTGGCTGGTGCCGACGCCGGTGAGGATGGCGCCCAGGTGCAGTTGACGTTGAGACATGATCAGAGTCCTTTATATCGGGGTTACTGGCCTTGTCGCCGGCAAAGCCGCCTCCCACATAGCCAGTGGGAGGCGGCTCTGCCGGCGATTGCAGTGCGCAGCACTGCCAGAGGAGATCAATCAGCCGGTGTGGGCGGTCTTCGCCGAACCTTGTTGGGTGACCCGTGCGCGGATGCGGGGCAGCAGGTCTTGGCCATACTCGGCGGCATCGCGCAGTTGCTCGAAGCCGCGGAACAGAAAAGTAGTGATACCGGCGTTGTAGTAATCCAGCGCCGCCTCGGCAACCTGATCGGCGGTGCCGACCAGCGAGGTGGAGTTGCCGGCCGCGCCGGTCAGCGCGGCGATTTCGGTCCACAGGCGTTTGTCGTGCACCTTGCGCTGGCTGGCCAGTTCGACCAGCCGCGCCGAGCCGATATTGTTGATGCCGACCTTGTCGCGGCGCTTGCCCTGGCGCAGGTGATGCAGATGCCGGGCGTCTTCCAGAATGCGCTCGGCGCGGGCCCAGGCTTCGGCTTCGGTGCCGCCCAGAATCGGCCGCAGCGACAGGCTGAAACGAATGTGTTGCTCGCGGCCATATTTGGCGGCGGCCTTGCGCACTTTGGCAATGCGCTCGCGCACCTGCTCCAGCGGCTCGCCCCACATCATGTACACGTCGGCGTGCTTGGCGGCGACTTCCACGGCGGCATCGGAGGCGCCCGAGAAGTAGATCGGCAGGTGGGGCTTTTGCAGCGGCTTGACCAGGGTCAGGTTGTCTTCGACGCGGTAGTGTTCGCCCTGATGATCGAACGGTTGGGTGCCGGTCCAGGTCTTGCGCACCACCTCCAGGTATTCGTCGGTGCGAGCATAGCGGGCGTCCTTGTCGAGGAAGTCGCCGTCGCGTTGCAGGTCGCCGCTGTCGCCACCAGTGATCACGTTGATCGAGGCGCGGCCATTGCTCAGGTGATCCAGGGTCGCAAACTGCCGGGCTGCGAAGGTCGGTGCCTGAAAGCCCGGCCGGTGGGCGACCAGCAGGCCAAGCTTGTCGGTCACGGCCGCCGCATAACTGGCGAGAATCATCGAGTCGGCAGAGCTGGTGCTGACCGCCAGCAAGGCTTTGTCGAAACCGCCGTATTCCTGGGCCTGGGCCAATGCCTTGACGAACGCCACGTCCACCACCGGACCACGCGGTGCCTGTGATTCGCTGCCTTCCTGAGGGCCGATCAGGCCGATAAATTCGAGACTCATAGCGGGTAAACTCCTGTTGATCCTGTGGAAGGTGCCTCTAAAAACTACCTGCGTTGCCATCGCTGCGTTAAAACCAGGCTCAGGATGCTCATTTACAACCGTAAACTCCGCTCCTTCGCCTGTTTTTGCCTTGCGCTGGCTGCCTCGCCTACGTTTTTAGAGACACCTTGGGCGCCGCTCTGCATGGAGCGGCGTCGTGATGCACGTCAGGGCAATAGGGCGATACTAGGAGGGGTGGTTTTTATATGCAAAGAACGTATAAAAATATCGTTATATTATTTTCAATGGTTATTTATTGGCTGGCTCTATTCAGCCGTTGTGGTTTTCGTAAGCCAAGGTGTTCTCGTAACGTCGTGCCTTGATACTCGGTACGAAATAACCCGCGGCGTTGCAGCTCGGGCACCACCTGTTCAAGAAAACGCTCGGCACCGCCGGGCATGTACGGGGCCATGATCACGAAGCCGTCGGCAGCGTTCTGTTCCAGCCACTGCTGCATCTGGTCGGCCACTGTTTGCGGCGAGCCGATGAATTTGGCGAAGGCCAGGCTGGAGGCATACCAGCGGCCCAGTTGTTCGAGCGTCCAGCCGGCTTCGATGGCATTGCCGATCACCACGTCGAAGCGGCCCTTGCTGCCGCGAATCTGCTCGCGGATGTCGGGCACCGGCGCGGTCGGGTCGTGCCGGGCGAGGTCGTAGTTCATGCTTGCCGACATGAACGCCAGGCCGGCGATGGGCAGGATTGATTCGTCCAGTCGTGCGGCCAGTTCATGGGCCTGCTGGTCGGTGTCGGCAATGATCGGGTACAGGCCCGGCAGCACCTTCACATCGTCTGGCTGGCGTCCGGCATCCACCACCTGTTGCTTGAAGATACGGTAGAACGCCTGGGCCTTTTCCAGCGTCGATTGCACCGGGAACACCACCTCGGCGTTTTGCGCGGCCAGCGACTGGAACGCAGCCGATACGCCAGCCTGGATCAGCACCGGGTGGCCCTGCGGCGGGCGCGGCAGGTTCAACGGCCCGCGCACTTTGAAGTGCTCACCGTCGTGGTTCAGGTAGTGCAGCTTGCTGGCGTCGGCATAACGACCGCTGGCCTTGTCCGCAACAATCGCCTCGTCTTGCCAGCTGTCCCACAGCCCGCGCACCACATCGAGAAACTCGGCCGCCTTGGCATAACGCTCGGCATGGCCCAGGTGCTGGTCGAAGCCGAAGTTGCGCGCCTCACCGTCGTTGACCGAGGTCACCGCGTTCCATGCCGCGCGGCCGCCGCTGAAGTGGTCCAGGGTGGCGAACTGGCGGGCCGCGTGGTACGGCTGGTGGTAGCTGGTGGAAATGGTCGCGCCCAGGCCAATGTGCGAGGTCAGCACGCTCAGTGCCGAAAGCAGCGCCAGCGGTTCCGGTGAGCCATTCGGTCGCCAGCTCACGGCGGCGTCGAACGAGCCGCCATGAATATCGTCCAGCGCCAGTTTGTCGGCGACAAACAGCATATCCAGCCTGGCCGCCTCGGCCTTTTGCGCAAGCTGCTGATACCAGCGGATGTCCAGCGCATTGCCGGTTTCTGCCTCCGGCAAACGCCAGCCCGCCAGATGCGTGCCAGCGTGGCTGACGAACAGCGCCAGGTGCAATTGGCGATTTACCGGTGGCTGGGTCATTGCGCCGCCTCAGGCTTGCGCACCCGGTGCGGGATATCGTTATCGGCAATCAGCACCCGTTCCATCACCCGCTCGAATTCGCCGTAGTTGTAGACCGGGTAGTGCAGCAGGGCGCGGTTGTCCCAGAACGCCACGGTGCCGGGAGTCCACTTGAAGCGCACCTGGTATTCGGGGTTGCTGAATTCCTTGAGCAGTTCGGCGACCAGCGCTTTGCTGTCTTCTACCGACCAGCCGATAAACTGCGGCGACATCGAGAAGTTGATGAAGATCGCGTCTTCGCCTGTTTCAGGATGGGTGCGCACCAGCGGGTGAGCGAGGATCGGATAGGCATAGCCGACCTTGTCCAGCGACGACTTGAAGTTATGCGTCACGTACAGGTTGTCGATGCGCGTTTTGAGTTCATCAGACAGCCCGCGATACACCAGGCCGGCATCGGCCCACACCGTATCGCCGCCCAGCTCGGGCAACGCCACCGCGCGCAACACCGCGCCCCAGGTCGGCTTGAGCATCCAGCTGGTGTCGGTGTGCCACCGGCCCTTGGGCGCATTGCCGTAGGTTTCGCGAGCCTCCCTGGCGAGGATCAGATGGGCCTGGGGCTTGCTGTGGTCCTGCTTCTTGGTGGTCGGGTGCTCGTACAGTTCACCGAACTGCCGGGCAAAGGCGATCTGCTGTTCGCTGTTGATGTGCTGGTCGCGGAAGAACAGCACCTTGTGCTTGAGGATCAGCGCGTGGACCTCGTCACGTTGCTGAGCACTCAGCGGGCGACTCAAATCAATACCGCTGATCTCGGCCCCGACAGTGGGTTCCAGCGGCTTTACGCTGAGCGGTGGAGTGATGGATACAACGTTTTCTGCGGGCATGCTGTAGTCCTCTTGTGGTTACGGTAATAGCGGTGGGAGGAGCGGCTTTAGCCGCGAAGCAATCACTGACGCTTACCAGTCATACGAAACCCGCGCGTAATAGAACGCGCCGTTCAGCCCGTACGGGCTGAAGCTGCCGTAGGCGTCGGGGTTGTTGATCTCGGTGGGGTTGCTGCTGCCCAACCCGGTGGCGGTCGGGGTCGGGTCCTGTTTGTCGGGGCGTACGCCGAACAGGTTGTTGGCGCCCAGCGACAGAGAAATGTTGTCGGTCAGCAGGTAGGTCACGTCCAGATCGGTGATCCACTTGGCGCCGAAACGCTGATCGGCGGCGGCGCTGGTGCCGGCCTCGGTGTACTTGCCGTAGCGGCTCACTTGCAGGTCGGTGATGAAATCTCCGACCTGCAAGTGACCGCCCAACACCAGCTTGTCGCGCGGCGAGCCCTCGGTCAGGTCGGTCTGCGCCTGATGACCGAAAATCACATAATTGCTGCCCAGCAGGCTGTCGACGGTGCCGTTGCGCTTGATGCCTTCGAGGGTGGTGCGGTTGTAGCTGTATTGCGCCGACCAGCGCACCGTACCGAAGCGGCCGTAGTCACTGTGCAACTCGCTGACCAGATCGATACCGTCGGTGCGGGTGTCGACGCCGTTCATGTTGTATTGCGCCGAGTACAAATCGTTGATGCCCAGCGAGGCCAGGGTGTCGCGCACCCGGCTCGAGGTGCCGGTGTCGCGGATGATCTCGCTCTTGACGATGCGGTCTTTGATCTCGATGCGGTAGGCGTCCAGCGTCACCCGTGCATTGCGGGTTGGCTCCCACGACAGGCCGACGCTGAAGTTGGTGGATTTCTCCGGCTCCAGATCCCGCGCCCCCAGCGCCTGGGCAGCGGTGCTACTTGGCGGCAGGTAGCGGGCCAGGAGTAACTGGGTGGTGCCATCGGGCAGCAGGGTCGCGGTGTTCTGGGTCACCGAGAAGGTCTGCTGGGCCAGCGACGGTGCCCGAAAGCCGGTATTGAAGGTGCCGCGCAACGCCAGGCCGGGCGCCAGTTCATAGCGGCTCGACAGCTTGCCGCTGGCGGTGTTGCCCGAGCTGTCGTCGTAGTGCTCGAAGCGAAACGCCGCGCTGGTGTAGAGCTTCTCGGTCAGATTGGTGCCGGCGTCCAGATAGAAGGCCACGCTGTCGCGGTCCAGGGAACCGGCATCCACCACCGAGGTGCCGGTAAACGATTGCAGCCCGGCGGTAGGGCGTTGCCCGGCACGCGGATGACCGGCCGGGTACACATAACCGCCGTCGCGGTAGGAGTCCGGCTCGCCGGCACCTTGCACATACTTTTCCCAACGGTGCTCGACCCCGGCTGAAAACTGCAGCGGTCTGGGCAGGCCGATGTCGAATGGCCGGGTGAAATCCAGGTTACTGGTCCACTGCTCGAACTCCAGCGAGCCGAGGTAGAAGTCAGTCTTGCTGGTGGGGCCGATGGACGAGTTGAGGGTGTTCTGCGCACCGAGCCGTACGTCGTCCTTGCCATAGGTGGTGCTCAGGTCGTAACCCCAGCCGCCGACATCGCCCTTGCCGCCGAACGCGACCTGAAAGTCCTGCTCGTCGATCAGCCGCTGGGCATGAAAGCCGTCGGGGACGATCTGCGGGATCGAGCCCAGATTGGTCGCCCGAAAGCTGCCGCGGGTGTCGACAATCGTCCGGTCGCTGTAGGTCGAAAACGAATACAGCTTGAGGTTGTCGTGAATCGGCAGTTCGGCGTTGTACGACAGGTTATAGACCTCGTCGCGGTTGGAGCGGCCATAGCCTTTCTCCAGCAGTCGGTCCACCGAGCCTTCCCGTGGGTCGGGGCTGGCACCGGGGGTGCCGAACGGCACTGACTGGCCATTGAGTACCGGGTAATACCAGGCGCCTTGAGCATCGCCTGCGGCATAGGATGGGCCTTGCAGGCGAATGTCCAGTGAGGTGTTGAAGAACCCACCGTTCTGGCCCAGCGCGAAGCCGCCATTGAGCGCGGTTTGTACCAGGTCGCCGGGCTTGTCTTGCTGCTGACCGGTGGTGACGCTGGCGCTGCCACCTTCTGCCTGGCTTTTGAGGATGATGTTCAGCACCCCGGCAATCGCGTCGGAGCCATACTGCGCCGACGCGCCGTCGCGCAGCAGTTCGATGCGCTCGATGGCGGCGGTGGGAATCAGGTCCAGGTCCACCGGCACGCTGCCGCTGGCGATGCGCGCAAAGTTGTTGTACACGGCGGTGTTGTGGCGCCGCTTGCCGTTGACCAGCACCAGCAGGTGATCCCCGGACAGACCACGGATCGACACCGGCCGCACCGACGAAGAGGTCCCGCCACCGGCCTGGGCCGGTGCACTGAACGACGGCACGATCTTGCCCAGCGCTTCACGCAGGCTGGCTTTGCCGGTCTTGCGAATCTGCTCGCCGCTGATGATATCGATCGGCGACGGGCTCTCGGCGACGGTCAGGGTGTTGCCACGGGTGCCGGTGGAAATCACCGACACCGTGCCCAACACGGTGTCGGCGTCGGCAGCCTGGACTGCACTGGCCAGGCCACACAGCAGCAGACCGCAAAACGCGGGCGAGCGCGGGCCTGACTGCAGACGGGTGTATGCATTCATGAAGCATTTCCTTATGGGTGCATCGCAAGAGCGGTCGGGCGGCGATCCGCGCTAGCCGCGAAGACCGCCTGGCTGCTAAAACCAATACCGTTCGATTAGACCTGCGGGAGTGGGAGGCCGGCGCTCCGGTTGCTCAGCCAAGACGGCGGCACATTCGCAATAGAGGCTCTGACTTACTGGCCTCTTCGTCGGTATGCCGCCCAGACCAGGCTCGCTCCCACAGGGTCCGTAGGGCTTATCTGGACGGTATTGCGGCTAACGCCGCCGCTGCGGGCAAACCGCGCACGGTGTTGAAGCTCGGATCGAACCCTTTGGAGACGTCCACCGGCTTGCTGAGAATGCCTTCCTCGCGGTAGATATCGGCGGTCTGTTGCAGGTTGGCGACCACCTGGTCGGTAATCGCGACTTTCTGGAATTCCGTGGCCTCGGCGCTGGCCAGGTGCACTTCCAGCGGCAGGCCGGTGACCTTCGCCTGGGCCTGGGCGTACTCTCTCGGGTGTTTGTTGGCCCATTCCCAGGCGCGGTCCAGGCGCTGCACGAAGTCGTCGAGCTGCACGCGCTTCTCGGCAATCGCCTTGCTGGTCGCGGCGGTGTACAGGTGGTTGGTCAGCAGGTCGTCACCCTTGCGCAGAATGCGTGCGCCGTTCTGGGTGATGGCGATGGTGGTGTAGGGATCCCAGGTCGACCAGGCATCGGCGTTGCCGCTTTCCAGCGCGCTGCGGGCATCGCTGGGCAACAGGTTGACGAAGGTGACGTCCGAGCTTTGCAGCCCGGCATCGCGCAGCGCCTTGATCACCAGAAAGTGGCCGATGGAACCACGGTTGGTCACCACCCGCTTGCCTTTGAGATCGGCAGCGGTTTTCAGTGGTGAATCCTTGGGCACCAGAATCGAAGTCGAGAAGCGTCCATCGGCGTGGGTAATGCTGACCACCTTCAACGGCGACCCGGCTCCGAGCGCAAACACGTAAGGCGCATCGCCCAGCCCGCCGACATCCACCGCCCCGGCGTTCAGGGCTTCGCCCAGCGGCGCGGCGGCCGGAAACTCGGAAAAATCGATGGTGTAGGGCACATCCTTGAGTTCACCGGCCGCCTGCAACAGCAACTTGTATGAAGATTTTTGGTTGGCGACTTTCAATGGCGCGAGGTCGGCGGCCTGGCTCAGAGTGCTGAACAGCAAAGAGCCGCCAAGCAGGGCGGTGCCAATCAGCGAGGCGAGCAGGGAACGGGTCGGCATAGAGGGCTCCTGACCAGGGCCGCAAGGTCCTGGATCAATCGTGGCAATGGCCTCCACCAGGAAAGGGGTCGGGTATGGATCAGACCTTATCCCTATAAGAAATGACTGTGAAAGTCTTTTTCGCTCTAAGCTAATTATGAAAAATGGTTATCTATTGATTTTTTAATAATCAGATATTTGTATGTCTTTGGGTTGGCTATCTGCCATGCGTCATCTGTGTCCGTTGCTCAGACTCAGTCCACGACGCGCAGCCAGGGCCAGCGTGCCTGGTAGCTGCTGGCCTTGTTGGCAAACAGTTCCGCTTCGGCATTCAGTGGGTTGATGCGCAGCAGTCCCTGGTCGATATCGTCCAGCCCGTAAGGCGCATAGAGTTCGCCGCTGTCGAGTTCAAGCCCTACGCAGGTCCCGGCGATCAGGTAACGATCAATACCGTCGCGGGTAGATTGCAACTGTGGATAAGGCCTGGCGAAATGCTCGCCGTACCAGAGATGAACCCGGGCCTGGTTCTTGAATTCGATGGTTGCATCAAGATCCTTGAACAGAATTCCGGCTCGCTGAATCACCGCGTCTTCGGCGTCCCACGACAGGTCTGTGTCGAAGTAGAACACGTCGTAGTCCTTGATTCCCCAGCCCGGCGCCAGCCCTGAGCGCTGATTCCACACGGCCTGGAACAGACAACCGGCAACCAATGCGCATTGCTCCAGACCCAGTTCGGGCAAGCGCCGGATCAGCTCGGCATTCACCGGATCGTTTGAGGCTATGGCTATCAGTTGCTGGTGGGTCAAAGACATGCGTGTTCTCGGTTGGTGTGGATCAGCCGAGGTTACCCGAGATTGCAGTCAACGGATGTGGGAGGCCGCTCTGCGGCGACTGCTGCGGCACGAACGAGGGAGATAGTCCGGTCATGCTGGCTCTGTCATTCGCTCGCCGTGCGAGTCCATTTGGCGAGGCATTGTCATGGGGGAAGCAGAGACTTTTGCCGCACGCATAAAAAACCCGCCGAAGCGGGTTCTTTGTCCATACCGTTCCAACTCCCTGTCAGCAGTATCCTTTCACGGTCGATCATCCTTGATCCTGGTGAGCTTCCTGTTCACCAGTGGTTGGATCCAAATATAGGCGTGTCGGCCATGCAGGCAAATGGCAATTGTTCGCTATCCTGTGTAAGCCTTTTGCTATATCGACAGTTTTTTGGTCTGCACGTCTAACGGACGGCATGTTGCTGAGTATCCGGCAAGCTGCAGGTAAAGGACTCAGCGTTCTGCATATCGCCCTGGCCGCTGTAGCGGGCTTCGAGCGGGTAGGGGCACAGCGGCCGGCTGCGGCCGGGGAAGGCGTTGCCGGTGGCGATCAACTGCTGCGGTGGTGTGTTGTGGTCTTGCCAGTCTTGCAAGGCCTGTAACGGATCGAAGTTGTCCAGCGCCGGGCCATCGCCGCAGTGCGCCATACCCGGCACCATGAACAGCCGTGCCCACTGGCCGAGCGGTTGCTGGCCGCCGTTGTCACGCGCCAGACGGTGCCAGTAATGACGCAGGTCGTTGGCCGAGAATACCGGGTCACTGTTGCCGTGGATCACGATCAGCTTGCCGCCATTGGCGATGAAGCTCGACAGCTGAGTGCCGGTCGGGTCGTTGATGGCGCCGGTTTCTGCCACGGCGGCGGCTGCCTGGTCGAAGTCCACTTCAGCCAGGGTCAGGTTGGGGTTGGGCGGGGTCATGAAGTAATAGCCCAGCGAGTTGGGCGTCAGGGTGGCGTTGCGCGCATTGGGCTGGCCGGTTTGCGAGGTGCCCAGCTTCCAGGCTCGCCAGCCATCGCTGGCAATCCCGGCATCCCACGGCCAGTTGGCGTACAAGCTGCGGCCCTGGCTGTCTTTGGCGCCGTCGAACACCGTGCGCAAAGCCTGGACCTTGGCGGCCGACAGGCACTGGCCCTGGCCGTCAGCGGTGCATTGCAGGTCAGCGGGGTCGAAGCGGCACTGGCTCATGGCATCAATGCTGCCGTCGCGGGCACCGTCCAGCGCATCGCAGCGTTCCAGCACCTTGCGGCTGACTAGGCTCATGTCGTCACGGGTCAGGGATTGGGCGAGGATCGGCTCACCGGCAGCGGTGCGCGGTGCTGCAGCTTCCAGAGCGCGGGTGTCCCAGGCCTGTGCCACGGCGGCGCGCGACAGGCGCAGACCGGGGTTGCCGGCAATGATGCCGTCGAACTCGGTCGGGAAGCGTTGCGCGGCCATTAACGCCGCCCGCCCGCCATTGGAGCAGCCCATGAACACACTGTGCTCGGGGCCACGCCCGTAATGCTCGGCCAGCAGCTGTTTGGCCTGGCGGGTTACCTGGCCGATGGCCGCGTAGGCGTAGTCCAGCCGCGCCTGCTGGTCGAGGCCGAAACGCGCATCACTGCTGTCTTTGCCCGCATGCCCGGAATCGGTGGCCACCACCGCATAGCCACGGTTGAGCGCGGGCAGGGCGCTGGCGCCGCGAAACGGAATGGCGCCCAGCGCCTGGTTCACCACCCCGTCCATGCCGCCACCGCCCTGGAACAGAAAGCGGCCGTTCCAGTCCTGCGGCATGCGCAGCTCGAAGCGAATGCCGTACGCCTGGCCGTCGCTGCCCTGACGCGGGTTGATCAGCCCCTCAACCAGGCAATGGGCCGGCATCGCGGCTTTGGACAGGGCCTGGCCGGTCAGTGCGGCGCGGCCGGGGTTGGCTTTGGGGATTTCACCGGCGGGCACATTGAGGGTCTTGAGCAGTTGCACCTGCGGATCGTTACTGGCGAGCCCGGCGCAGGCGTCGCTGGCCGCCTGAGCGACAACCGGAAAAGCGAAAAGCGGCAGGCTGCAGAAGGTAAGGCGAGTAACCAATGACATTAAGAATTCCCTTTGCTTGTTGTGGTAGTTGGGAAAGACGAGCTATAAAGTTAATAGTATTAACTAAATGCCCGGTCAAGCTTTTCCTTACCTACAACAACAAAATGGAGTTTCTCCATGCGTCATCCCATCGTTCTGTCGCTTGCCTTGCTTGCCGTCCATCAAGCCCATGCCGCTGAAAGCGCGCCACCGCGCAGCGAGCTGGTTTATGAGGCCATCGTCGATATTGAACCTGCGGTCAGCCTTGGCCAGGGACCGCTGGGCGAGCGGCGCATGGTGCCGATTGCTGGCGGTGAGTTTCACGGTAAAGGCCTGGCCGGCAAGGTGCTGGCGGGCGGCGCTGACCGGCAGTTGATCCGCAGCGACGGCGTGCGCGAGCTGGACGCGATCTACGAGATGCAGACCGACGACGGGGTGATCCTCAGCGTGCGCAATCAGGTGCTGGTGCGCGGCGAAGGCGCCGAGCGCTATGCGTTTTCGCGCATCACCGTCGATGCGCCCAAAGGCCGTTACGAGTGGCTTAACCAGTCACTGTTCATCGGCACCCTGACCAGCCTGCGACCGGCGCGCAATGCGGTGTCGATCAAGGCTTACCGGATTTACTGAACCCCTCAGTCGTCGCGGGTCAGCACTTCCAGCAGTTCGATCTCAAAGGTCAGATCCGAGCCTGGCGGGATACTGCCGACCTTGCGGTCGCCATAACCCAGCGCCGCCGGCACCCGCAGTTTGCGCTTGCCGCCGACGCGCATGCCCATCAGGCCTTGATCCCAGCCCTTGATGACCCGACCGGTGCCGATCACACACTGAAACGGCTTGCCGCGTTCGGCGGATGAGTCGAACACCGTGCCGTCGGCCAGCCAGCCGGTGTAGTGCGTGGTGATCAGGGCGCCCTTGACCACGGCCTTGCCGTCGCCTTCATGCAGGTCGGTGATTTGCAGGGTATCGCTCATGCGGGTGCTCGTTATGAACAAAGAAAGGGCGGGCTTTTTCGCAGGAAACGCCCTGCGGCGCAAGTGGCCGTCTGCCGCTCGTCGGCTGCGCTGCACTTCATTACCGGCGGCTTTCTCTGACCTGTATGCGCAGACGTTCTGTGCCCAGACAGGAGAGCCATCATGACCATCGAACACAACGGACCGCAAAGTGCATATCCGGACCCTGCGGAAAGGGTCGCTGATACCGGGGAAGGGCATGGTTCTGGCCTGGAGCAGACCGCTTCCGAGCCGCATCAGGGCGTTGATGAACATGGTGCTGAAAAAAGGCCCGTCGACTGGAGTCCACCGCCCGGCAATCCAGGCTCGGATCAGGACGCCCAGACCCAGCGCAGAAATGGCGGTGCCGATACCGATAGCCAGATCGATGCGCAGTAGATGCCATGTCAAGTGACGCAGATGCGACCGATCAGAGTGCTGACCACGCGGCTACGCTGCCTGTTGATCAGCCGCTGGAGCCTGCACCTCTTGATCTGCCCGACGCTGATCCTTAGTGGCCCGGTGACCCTGACCGGTTACCGGCCACCGATGAGCCAGCTATTGCGGATCTTGAGGAGCTAGCCCCGGACTCGCTACCGTCCTCTCATCATGAATCGTCAACCGGATAGGTATTCCTGAGGCACAGGTGATAGTGGCAGAATGGGTTCCTACTCTAATAAAAACCACCAAGGAACGCTCATGGCCGCTCTCGATAATTCCCAGTCCATAACCGCCCTGTATGTGGCCGCCTTCGGACGCGCCCCTGATCAAGGCGGGCTGGCTTATTGGAATGCGCAGATGGATGCAGGTTTGACCTTCGATGAGGTCATTAGCAGTTTTTTGCTCAGTAAAGAAGCGACTTTGATGGTCGGGCCTGACATCGCTGATCAGGGGCTGTTGAATAGCCTGTACCAGAACGCGTTGAGTCGCTCCCCCGATATTGGGGGTGGCCAGTATTGGCAGGGGCGTCTGGATAGTTTGCAGGACCGCGCCGTCATGATTCACGAGTTTATCGATGCGATCGTGAATGGCACCGGCAGTGACCAGCAACTGCTGCAAAACAAGCTTGAGGTCGGTCAGAAGTTCGCGGCGTCAGTGTCTGGAAACAATCTTGTCTACGCCAAGGCAATGTTGACCTACGTCACCAGTGACGCAGGCTCACTGACCGTGGCACAGGCGATCAATAATTACTTTGATAATCCCGTCGTTGCGCCAGCAACGCCTAAAGCGATCAGTTTTGAAGGCCGTACGCTGGGCGCTTTTTCAACGGACGATACAACGCTGGCTACCTTTACGGTCGGCTCAGGAGATGAGTGGGACATCCCGAATTCGTTCAATCAGATCAAGCTCGACGTGAATGGCACCCGCTTGAAGATATACGCCGACATGCCTGTGGGGGCCTCGATTCAGTTGGGGGGCACGACCTTGAGCATCGTAGATGCCAATAATGTGTTCAAAGACTTTAAGGATGTAAACGTCCTCAACGTCGGCGATGGTGCGACACGAAGCATTTTCACCGTGACTGACAAGGACACGGTGACAATTGATATATCTGGCATTGCGATCACTAGCACCGGATTTGAGTTTTCGATTCTGGGCTGATACCACTTCTGCTCAATCAGGCCCGCAGGGCGCTGCATTCGCCAGCAGAACTGCCTCCCACAGTTTTGTGTCGAGCATTGGTTTTGTGCTTACTCGGCACCTTGTGGGAGGGTGCTCTGCTCGCGAGCAGGTCAGTAAAATCACTGCATCTGCTGCGAATCTGCTGGCCTGTTGGTCGGTAGCCGGAGCGCCGGCCGGCCACTCTCTCCACGCTAATGGACCCGTATTGGCCCGGTAGCATCAAAGATCGTACTGCACGCTCAACAGCACGGTGCGTGGGTCGTTGATCACGTAGTGCGAGGTGTTGCTCGCCGCTGAATAGCTCACCCCTTGCGGATAGGCGCGGTCGAGGATGTTTTTCACCGAAACCGTGGTGGTCCAGTGCCCGTCGCCGCTGCTGTAGCTGGTGGCCGCATTCCAGAAGCCCTGGGCCGGCACCTCGTAGATGTCGGCGTTGAGCGGGTTGGCGTATGAGCGGGTCTGGTATTGATAATCGGTGCTGGCCACCAGCGCGCCGGGCAGGTTCACCGGCACCGTCCAGCTCAGGCCCAGGCTGGCGTTCCATTTGGGGGCGAAGATCATTTCCTTGCCGTCGGCACTTACCCCCGGACCACTGGCATTCTGGAAGTCGTCGTACTGGCTTTTCAGGTAACCGAGGTTAGCGGTCAGGCGCAGGTCGCGGGTCAGCAGTGCGGTGTTTTCCAGTTCTACACCACAGGTGTGGGCGCTGCCGACGTTGGTGCGCAGGTTGGCGCTGATCGCCGGGTCCCAGGCGTTGGTCTGCAGGTCGTCATAATCGTTGTAAAAGAACGCGAGGTTGCTGCGCAGGCGGCCGTCGGCAAAGTCGCCCTTGAAGCCGATTTCGTAAGTGGTGACGTTTTCCGGGTCAAAGCCCTGTTCAGCCGCTACCCGGGTCGGGGCGCGGTTGTCGAAGCCGCCGGCCTTGAAGCCGCGGGCGACATATCCGTACTGGATCAGATCATCGGTCCAGGCGTATTCCAGACCAATTTTAGGGCTGACTGAAGACCACGACTCGCTGGGTTCGGCACTGAAGTTGATGCCGGTGATTTGCCGCGCCGGGGTAATGGCGTAGTTCTGGTAATCGAAGTTCTTGTGCTCGTAGGTGTAGCGCAGCCCGGTGGTCAGCGACAGGCGCGGGGTCAGCTTGTAATTGCTCTGGCCATACAGCGCGTAGCTTTCGGTGTCTGTGGTGCTGTACTGGCCGCTGGCGTTGACCCGGTCGGTCGCTACCGAGTAGGTCAGGCTGTCGCGCTCGGCACGAAAGCGCTCTTTATAAAGGAACAGGCCCAGGGTGTAGCTGAAGCGGTCATAGTCACCATTGAGTTGGAACTCCTGGGTCGCATAACGCTGCTTGTAGGTGATCAGGTTGTTCTGGATCGGCGAGGCATTGCCGCTATTGGCTTTACCGGAGTTGTCGTAGTCCACCGGCTGGTCGAACTCGGACCAGGCGGTGACCGACTTGAACTTGAGGTTATCGTCGATGCTGTAGATCGCCCGCAGCACGGCGCTGCCCTGGTCGAGCTTGTTCTTCGGCGTCAGGCTGTTGTAGGTGGTGAACTTGTCATAGTGCTCGTTGGCCACGTTGAATGGCGTGTAGCTGGTGGTATCGCCACGGTCGACGGTGGCGGCCAGGGTCAGTTGCACATCCCACGGCGATTGGTCCGGCGCCCAGCGCAGCTTGCCGCGATAACTCTGGATGTCGACGTTATTGACGTCCTTGTCGGTGGTGCGGTTGTGCACGGTGCCGTCGCGGGTCAGGCGAATCGCCGAGAAGCTGCCATACAGGGTGTTGTCCACCAGCGGGCCACTGACCAGCAGGCGAGCGTTACGCGCGTCATAGTTGCCGGCGCCCAGCTCGAAGAAACCACGGCTGCTCTGGTCGGGGTCACGGGTGATGACCCGGATCGCCCCGGCCGCGCTATTGCGGCCGTACAGCGTGCCTTGCGGGCCACGCAACACCTCGACCCGTTCCACATCGTTGAAGTCCAGCATCGATGAAATGGCGCGGGGGATGTACAGGTCATCGGCATACACCGCAACAGCCGCTTCCTGGATCGGGTCGGTCTCGCCGATCCCGCGGATCCCGTAGGTCTGTGCGCTGTAGGAAATCGACTGACGCGGCAGGGTCAGGTTCGGCACCCGGCCAGACAGGTCACGCACGTTGTTGATTTGCTGGTCCTGCAAGGTGGTCTGGTCAAAGGCGCTGATCGCCACCGGGGTTTTTTGCAGGTTTTCTTCGCGGTGTTCGGCGGTGACCGTCACCGTGGGCAAACGGTCTTCTTCGGTAGCACTGGCCAGCGCCGGGACGCCCAGAGTCATGGCCAGCAGCAGCGGTTGCAAAGGATAAGGGATGTTGGGCATTGATACGTTTCCTGTCATGCAGCGATCGGGGTCGTGATGTCGGAAACTGCTGAGCGGCGGGCACTGGAAAGTCGGCGGCAGTTCGCCCGCCCCACACGCGGCAACAGAAGTCCATGGCCTCCGCCATGTCGTGGGGTCGGGTTGGATAAAAGATATGCTTTTTAAAAAAGCCGAGGAAAGCATATTTGGCTATAAGCTAATCATGCTTTTTAAGAATTATTATCGGTTTTAATATTAATTAAGCTGATTTAATTCGTGCTGCTTCCGATACCTGCTGCATCAGTCTGCGCTGGAATTTTCTCCGGCTGCTGATAAAACCGCCACGACCGTGGTCTGATAGCCATCTGTATCCATCCAGGCAAGCTCGATCATGACTGACACATCTTCCTGCGCAACGCCTCAACTGCTCGCTGACCCGACCCTGACCACCGCCTGGGATCTGCTGCGCGACCCGCAACAGCCCCTGCCAGTAGCCGACCGTGGCGCGCCATGGGCCGGCGGCTGGAGCCTGGGCCGGCCGCCGGGCATCACGCCGGCGCAATGGCCGCTGAGTCCGGTCTACGGTTACCCGTTGCGCCACGCCTTCACGCTGCATGTGCCGGCGCAGTATCGCGGCCAGGGTGAGCGGTTCGTGGCGTTGAGCCTGTTCGTCGATGACCAGTTCGAAGAGCTGGAGTCCAGTGAGGCTATCGAAGCATTCTTTGCCGCACCTCTGGCTGACGAACCACCGGCTGATGCGCATCTGCTGCCGTTCTGGACCCATCGGCAGGCGCGCCACCCAAAGCAGTTCGACATGAGTGACATTCTCGGCACCCATTACGCGGCGATCTGGCTGACCCAGGCCGAGTTTGACGCGGCGTTGTGTGAGCCGCCGGCACTGAGCGGCAATCCGCTGCTGGGCAAGGCGCCACGTTGGCTTGAGCACAGCTATTTCGAATACCTGGGGTATGAAAAAGTGCGTAACCCAGGCACCGATGCTTATGAGTGGCTGCCCGGTGAGGGGCGGGAGGCGGGTATCGACACTGCCTTTGCCATCCGCGCCGAACAGCGCGAGGACGACCCGAATGTCGGCAAGCCGCCACGCGAGTGGGATGAGGAGTGCAAGGACAGCGGTTACATCCAGGGTTTCAGTGATGCCGGTACGGCGCAGAATCTGGAGCGCTGGCATGCCCGCAATCACCTTGGCGGGACCATGTTCCCGGTGCAGGGCTACCCGGAGTTCGGCCCGCGCTATCTGGAGATCGAAGAGGATTTCGGCGGCTTCAATTTCGGTAGCGGCAACGGCCAAATCGACCTGGTGAAGATGGAGCTGGACTGGGCCTGCTGACCCGCAGCAGACCCGGCCCGTTACTGTTCGCCTCGATACTGTTTTATTAGATGTGTGGGAGCTGGCTTGCTGGCGAAGGCGGCGGCACATTCGCAGCAGATGCTGTGACTTTCCTGGCCCTTTCGTCGGAATGCCGCCCAGACCAAGGTCGCTCCCACAGAGATCAGTAGTTGGCCTGACGTTCAGGCCGCGCTAAAGGTCTTGTGCGGGTCGATGACGAATTTCTTCGGCACGCCTGCATCGAACTCGCCGTAGCCAGCCGGTGCGTGATCCAGGCTGATCACCTGCACGCCAACGATTTCAGCGATGTTCAGACGGTCCCACATGATCGCCTGCATCAGCTGGCGGTTGTACTTCATGGTCGGAGTCTGACCGGTGTGGAAGCTGTGCGACTTGGCCCAGCCCAGGCCGAAGCGGATGCTCAGGGCGCCGTTTTTGGCCGCCGCGTCTACTGCACCCGGATCTTCGGTCACGTACAGGCCCGGAATACCGATCTTGCCCGCCACGCGAGTCACCTGCATCAACGAGTTAAGCACCGTGGCCGGCGCCTCGTGCTTGGCACCTTCATGGCCGTGGCCACGGGCTTCGAAGCCCACGGCGTCGATCGCGCAGTCCACTTCCGGCTCGCCCAGCAGCGCGGCGATCTGTTCATGCAGCGGGGTGTCGGTCGACAGGTCGGCGATTTCAAAGCCCTGGGCCTTGGCATGCGCCAGACGCGCAGGGTTCAGGTCACCGACGATCACCACGGCAGCGCCGAGCAGGCGCGCCGAAGCGGCAGCGGCCAGACCCACAGGGCCGGCGCCGGCGACATAGACCGTGCTGCCTGGGCCAACGCCAGCGGTCACCGCACCGTGGAAGCCGGTAGGCAGAATGTCCGACAGGCAGGTCAGGTCACGGATCTTTTCCATGGCCTTGTCGCGGTTCGGCAGTTTCAGCAGGTTGAAGTCGGCGTAGGGCACCAGCACGTACTCGGCCTGGCCACCGGTCCAGTCGCCCATGTCAACGTAACCGTAAGCACCGCCCGGACGCGCCGGGTTGACGGTCAGGCACACGCCGGTGTGCATCTCTTTGCACGAGCGGCAACGACCGCACGCCACGTTGAACGGCACCGAGACCAGGTCACCGATTTTCAGGCTCTCGACGTCCGAGCCTTTCTCGATCACTTCACCGGTGATCTCGTGGCCCAATACCAGGCCGATCTGCGCCGTGGTACGGCCACGCACCATGTGTTGGTCGGAACCACAGATGTTGGTGGCGACCACCTTGAGGATCACACCGTGCTCGATCTTCTTGCCGCGCGGGTCCTGCATTTTCGGGTAATCGATGTTCTGGACTTCGACCTTGCCGGCCCCCAGGTACACCACGCCTCTGTTGCCTGTACTCATTGCTACTTCTCCTTTTACAAAAACTGCGGGCGATGCAAATCAATCGTTGAGAAAGCTGCTCTCGAACGGGTAATGGGTCAGCACTTCACAGCCGGTCTCGGTCACCAGCAACTGGTTCTCCAGCTTGATACCGTCCTTGCCGCCAACCTCGCCGATATAGGCCTCCACGCACAGCGCCATGCCCGTCTCCAGCTCGCCGGCATAGCCGTGCGACTCAAAATCCTCGGGGTAGCGGATGCAGGGGTATTCGTCACACAGGCCCACGCCGTGGAACATCACCCCGTAACGCTGGGCGCGGCAGCTCTCGGGCAGGCGATGACCCTGGGCGGTCAGCTCGGCGAAGCTGACGCCGGGGCGCACCATCTGGGTGTTGACGCTGATGTGTTGATGGGCGATGCGGTACAGGCGTTTTTGCTCGGCGCTCGGCTCCAGGTCGCCGCAGATCCAACTGCGCGACATGTCCACGCACATGCCGTACACGCCGATCAGATCGGTGTCGAAGCTCAGCAGGTCGCCATCGCTCAGTACCCGTGGCCCCGATTCCTGATACCAGGGATTGGTGCGCGGGCCGGAGCTGAGAATCCGGGTTTCGATCCACTCGCCGCCGCGGCGGATATTGCCGGCATGCAGCGCGGCCCAGACGTCGTTCTCGGTGGCGCCGGCGCGCATCGCCAGGCGCATCTCGGCGATAGATGCTTCGCAGGACGCCACCGCGCAGCGCATGGCGAGGATCTCGTCCGGGCCTTTGATGACTCGTGCCAGTTCGGTGACTTGCTGGCCGCTGTGCACTTCGATGCCCAGTGCATCGAGGGCACGCAGGCCGGCCACCTCAATGCGGTCCACAGCCAGGCGGCGGTTGGAGCCTGCGTGGTTGCGCAGCAGTTCATTGATTTGCCCGGCGAAGCGTTTAGCGTGCAGGTCGGTGTGCTCGCCGGTTTCGAAGTAGAAAAACGACGCGCCGCTGCGCAGTTCGCTGATCAGCGGCAGGTGCCTTGAAAGATGATCGCAACCGTGAAAATCCCACAGCACCACATGGCCGCTGGCCGCGACGAAGCAGGCACGGGCCGGGTTGTGAGTGGTCCACAGTTGCATGTTGGTGGTGTCGGTGGCGTAGCGAATGTTCAGCGGGTCGAACAGCAGGATGCCGGCCAGATCGCGCTTGATCAGTTGCTCGCGAATGCGTTGCAGGCGGTACTCGCGCATGGCTGCCAGGTTCGGCGCCTGCAGGCCCAGGGCATCCCACTCGGCGAAGGCCAGCGGGGTCGGGCCGATCTCGACCCGGTCGTTGTGGTTTTCCGAGCCGTCGGGTTTGAACGGGCTGTCGGTAACGCGGCCCGGCTCGATACGCCGGGCGTGGTGCGCGATGGAGAAGGGTGAGGTCATCATGGCTGGACTTTCCTTGTTCTTGTAATGCCAGTCGTCAAAAGCTTCGCTGGCAAGCCGGCTGCCACCGGACAGGGGCAGCCGACTTGCCAGCGAACGGTTTACGGCTTCTTGGCGGCGTCCCGGGCGGCCTGCAGCCAGGCGTCGAAGTCGGCACGGTGTGCGGTGATCCATTCCTGCGTGTGGCGACGGATGTCTGCCGCTTTGTTTTCGCCGTTCTGCATCTTCAGGTTCTGCGCGCTTTCGTCGGCGGCGCTGATCTGCACCAGCGACAGGAACTTCAGCGCCGCCGGGTTCTTCTCGGCGAACTTGCGGTTCAGGACGGCTTCGACCTTGTCCACGGCAAAGCCGAGGTTTTTGCCTTGGTACTGGGTGTTGACGCTGTTATCGCCGCCCGGCAGGTCGGTCTTGGGCACTTCAAGCCAGACCACGTCTTTGCCCTCGACCAGCACACCGGCCACCCATTGCGGGGTCCAGGTGTAATACAGCACCGGCTTGCCGGCCTTGGCGCGGGTGATGGTGTCGGCCATCAGGGCGAAGTAGGAGCCCTGGTTGACATGCACGGTCTTGTCCAGCTCGTACGCCTTCATGTGGTGGGCGATCACCAGCTCGCAGCCCCAGCCGGGGTTGCAGCCGGTCAGGTCAGCCTTGCCATCGCCATCCACATCGAACAGCTTGGCAATTTCCGGTTTCTTCAGGTCGGTGATGTACTTGATGTTGTAGGCATCGGCGGTTTTCTTGTCGATCAGGTAACCCTGCAATACGCCCGGCAGAATGTCGCCTGCCTTGATCATCGCCGCGTCGCCACCGGCCTTCTGATAAAAGCTGGCATGCAACTTGTCCCACAGGTTGACGCTGAAGTCGGCATCGCCGAAGCCAACCGCCAGGACCATGGTGGCGTATTCGGTTTCTTTGGGTTTCTGGACGTTGTAGCCCAGCTCGCGCAGACCCGCGATGGCGATTTCACCGCGAAAGCGTTCTTCATCGACGGTCGGAAAGGCCGGGGTGATCTTCACGCCTTCGCCCGGTTTTTCGAAGCTCGCCGCGCTGGCGCCTGTCGCCATGCCCAGTGACACGACCGCCAGCGCGACGGCGCAGGCACATTGGCTAAAGCGCTGGGATATCTTGAATTCAAACATCGTGGCATACCTTCTTCTGGTTGTTATTCAAGTACGGCAGATCAAGAGGGGAGTGAATCAGGCGGTCTTGCGCCGCCCTGCAGCCGGGTTGGCGCCGAACAGGCGCAGCAGCAGGCCCAGCGGCCCGGTGTGATACCAGCGGCGGCCCGGTTCGGCGCTGCTGCGCTCACCCATCGCCTGGGTCAGGCGGTCAAGGAAGATCGCCAGCAGCACCAGGCCGACCCCGCCGACGGTGGCCAGGCCCATGTCCAGCCGGCCGATGCCGCGCAGAACCATCTGGCCCAGCCCGCCGACGGAAATCATCGAGGCGATGACCACCATCGACAGCGACAGCATCAGGGTCTGGTTCATGCCGGCCATGATCGTCGAGGTCGCCAGCGGCAACTGGACACGGGTCAGCATCTGCCGGGGCGTGCAGCCAAAGGCGCGGGCGGCTTCGATCTTGTCTTCCGGCACCTGGCGAATACCCAGGTTGGTCAGGCGCACCAGCGGCGGCAGGGCGAACACGATGGTGACCAGCACGCCGGGCACGTTACCGATGCCGAACAGCATCACCACCGGCACCAGGTACACGAAGGCGGGCAGGGTCTGCATGGCATCGAGTGCCGGACGAATGATCTTTTCCAGCCGGTCACTGCGCGCGCAGAGGATGCCCAGCGGAATACCGATCACCGCGCAGAAAAACACCGCCGTCAGCACCAGCGCCAGGGTGGTCATTGACTCCGACCACACGCCGATCAAGCCCAGCAGGGTCAGGGTGACAAAGCACAACAGGGCCATGCGCTTGCCCGCCAGCTGCCAGCCGAGCAATGACGACAACAGGATGCCGATGCTCGGCGGGATGCTTTGCAGGATGTATTCGGTGCCGTTGAGCACCTGATCGATGGGCCAGCGGATGGCACGGAACACTTCGCGGAAGTTCTGTACCAGGTAATTAAGTGCGGCTTCTACCCAGTCGCCCAAGGGAATGGTCATCGACTGGAACGGATCGAGAAGGCTGAATTCGGACATGGGGGCTACCTCTTTTTGGCGTGGGCGCTTAGTCGCGGCTCAGGGTCTGGAGCAACAGGGTCTTGGAAATCGTGCCCTTGAACGCACCGCCACGGTCCAGTACCGGAGCCGGGTAGGGCAGGCCGGCGACGATGCCGAGCACTTCGTGCAGCGGGGTGTCGGTGTACACCGGCTGCTGTTCATGCAGGCGATAGCGATCCGCTGCCGGAACACCGCTGGCATCGGTGTCGACTACGCCCAGCAAGTGGCCGTGCTCGTCGATCAGGTAGCCGTAATCGTTGCCGGTTTTGAACTGCGGCGCCTTGCCGTTGAGTTTGCACACGCTGGCTGGGTCGAATTTCGCCACATCACCGGCCTTGAGCACCCGCGAGCTGTCGAAGCCCTTGAAGAAGGTGCGCACGTAGTCGTTGGCCGGCTGATTGATCAATTGCTGCGGAGTGCCGATTTGCACCACCCGGCCGCCTTCCATGATCGCGATGCGGTGGCCGATCCGGATGGCTTCTTCGATGTCATGAGAGATGAAAATGATGGTGCGTTGCTGCTCGGCCTGCAGGCGGATCAGCTCACCCTGCATCTCGTGACGAATCAATGGGTCGAGCGCCGAGAACGCTTCGTCCATCAGCAGGATGGTCGGGTCGTTGGCCAGCGCGCGGGCCAGGCCGACCCGTTGTTGCATACCGCCGGACAACTGGTGCGGGTAGCTGTGCTCATGGGCGCCCAGGCCGACCTGGCGCAGCGCTTCACTGGCACGGGCGTGACGCTCTTTTTCGGCCACGCCGGAAATTTCCAGACCGAAAGCGGTGTTTTCCAGCACGCTCATGTGCGGCATCAAGGCGAACGACTGGAACACCATGGCCATTTCCCGCCGACGTACATCCAGCAGGTCTTTATCAGACAGCCCGGTGATTTCCCTGCCATTGAGGTGGATGCTGCCGGAGGTGGGTTCGATCAGCCGGTTGAACAGCCGCACCATGGTCGACTTGCCCGAACCGGACAGGCCCATGATGACGAAGATTTCGCCGCGTTTGACTGAAAAGCTGGCGTCGAAGACACCGACCACATGGCCGGTTTTGCTGAATATTTCGTTTTTATCGGCTCCGTTGCGCAACATCTGCATGGCCATGTCCGGATTCGGACCAAAGACCTTGAAGATGTTTTTTACCGCAAGGATTTCATCGGTATCACTCATACGACCCTCTTTATTATAGTTGTGACCAATTAATGCCTGAGACCCAACTAAACGTTCTGGATACCGGCTGGTGATTGGCAGGCCGCTCAGCACAGTGAGCGAGTAAAAAGGTAGGGCGATTTATTTGTTGCAGGCGTGGGTTGAAAGATGGCCTGCTAACAATGCGTTGTTTTTATTAATTATCGTTCGTTGCGCACTAAGGGATGCTTGTGTTTGCAGAACTTGATTCACTTTAATCCCGGTGGCAAGGGCTTGATTGTATGGATGGGTCAAATTGTATGATCGGGCGGCAGGTCGGGTTGGCGGGTGTCGGGGCGATCAATGGCTGGATAACTTAAAGTGCCTCTTGCATGAGTTCAGGTTATGCAGGGTGCTGCTATCGGGCCTCGCTATTGTAGGGTGGTGTGCGGATATCTATATTGGCCGCGGCCTGAACGCCATGAGCGGGCGATGACGACCCGAGTTATAGGCTCAACACGTTGTCGGCCTGTTTATTGCTAGTCGTTCGTGAAAACCTGATTCGTGAAAACCTGATTGCGGAACAATAATGAGAAACCAGCAAGCTGGCAGCACCCAGAAGGGTTACCGGCGCATCATCCCGTCGATGACTGCCCTGTTACAGTTCGAATCAGTCGCACGGCTGAACAGCTTTACCCTGGCCGCCAAGGAGCTGGGCGTCACCCAGGCGGCGGTCAGCAAACAGATCAAGGTGCTGGAAGAGAATATCGGCGTGCAGCTGTTTCAGCGCCTGCACCGCAGCATCTACCTGACCGAAGGCGGCGAGACGTTATTTGCCATCATCTCCGAGTCGTTGCAAAAAATTGCCAGTGGGTTTGACCAGATCACCCAGGGCAGTGACAAGCGCGAACTGGTGCTGGGCTCGACCGCCACCTTCTCGCATTGCCGGATCATGCCGCGGCTGGCCAGCCTCAGCGAGACCTTGCCGCATATCCGTCTGCGCCTTGCCACCCAGATGTTCACCGGCAACCTGCGCACCCCGGATTTCGACCTGGATGTGCGCTTTGGCAACGGC
Source organism: Pseudomonas sp. 21LCFQ02 (assembly GCF_024129895.2). Taxonomy (NCBI): domain Bacteria; kingdom Pseudomonadati; phylum Pseudomonadota; class Gammaproteobacteria; order Pseudomonadales; family Pseudomonadaceae; genus Pseudomonas; species Pseudomonas sp. 21LCFQ02. The sequence continues at coordinate 5,077,111 of NZ_CM178749.1, read as the reverse complement.
GAGTGGGACGACGGCCACGCGCTGTTGCTATTCGAAGAAGAGGTCTTCCCGGTGTGCTCGCCGGCCTGGCTGGCGCGCAATCCGATACCGCTGAGCCTCGATGAACTGGCCGGTGCCGGTTTGCTGGATGCTGACGCCACCTCCGAAGGCTGGGTGACCTGGCAAAGCTGGTTCAAGGATGAAGGGGTGAACCTGGCCGGGCTGAAGTACAACTTGCGTTGCAGTTTATATACCGACGCGGTGCAGGCCGCGTTGAACGGTTATGGTGTGGCGTTAGGCTGGGGGCGCATGGTCGAGCACTTTATTGATGCCGGCACGTTGGTCCGGCTGGAGCCGTTTGTCGTGCGCCCCAAAGATGCTTATTACCTGGTGGTGCCACATGGTCATTGTGTTAATCCGGATGTATTGGCGATTGCGCAATGGCTGCAAGTAAAAACCCAAGCGGTTCAGGTGCAGGAAATTGCTGAATAACCTGAAGTGATGGGAGAGGTAAAATTAAGCGCATTGACGCACTTTCGGGGCACTTTGATAATCCACTCAAACCTGTGCTGGGTTAACAAACAAAAAAATAAAGTGCCTGAGGGTCATTATGAGTACTTCACCCAACAAATCGCATAGCGAATTGCTCGATGCACGCCGCCCCGGTTTTGGCATGGATGGCGAACTTTACAGTCGCCAGGATGTTTTCGAGACCGATGTCGATGTGTTCTTTCACAAACACTGGATCACCGTTGCGGTCACCGCCGACGTGCCGGAGCCGGGTGATGTGTATGCGGTGGATATCGGCAAGACTTCGATTCTGGTGTTACGTGACGACGATGAGCAGGTTCGCGCCTACCGCAATGTCTGCCGTCATCGTGGCGCACGCCTCAAACCGGCCGGCAAGTCCACTGTGGGCATGCTGGTGTGTCCTTATCACCAATGGACTTACGACCTGGACGGCAGCCTCAAGCATGCCAAGAACATGGGCAAAGGCTTTGATCCCAAGTGCCGCAGCCTGATCCCGGTCAATTGCGTGGTGGTCGGCGCCCATGTACTGGTGTGTCTGGCCGACAACCCGCCTGAGGACATCGCCGATTTACAGGCGGCGATGGCACCGCGTTTCGAGCCGTTTGACCTGAGCAAAACCCGGATTGCCTACGAGCTGGACTATGTCGAAAACGGCAACTGGAAACTGGTGATGGAGAACAACCGCGAGTGCTATCACTGCGAAGGCACCCACCCGGAACTGATCGTCTCCTATCAGTCTGAAGACCTGGGGGTAAGCCTGGAAGAAATGAGCGAAGCCGATCGGGCCTCCTATGACGCCTATCAGATTCGCAAGGCCGGCATCGAAGCCAGCTGGGCCAGCGACGGCCTGTTGTATGAGACCGTCGAGCACCTGGACGACAACGCGCCGACTCAATTTCGCACCCAGCGGATGATCATCGCAGGCGCCGGCGAGTCGCAGACACTCGACACCAAAGTGGCCTGCACCAAGCTGCTGGGCAACCTGACCCGGCGCGATCTGGGCGATACGCATATGTGGGGCAACAACGCCTGGGCGCACGTGATGAGCGACCACGCGATGATCAGCTGGATTTTCCCGCTGTCGCCGGACCGCACTCTGGTGCGCACCAAATGGCTGGTGCATCAGGACGCCGTAGAAGGCGTCGATTATGACCTCAAGCGGCTCACCGAAGTCTGGGTGGCGACCACCCAGCAAGACGCGGCACTGGTGGCGATCACCCAGAGCGGCACTCAGGACCCGGCGTTCGCGCCTGGCCCGTATTCCGAATTCACCGAGCCGTATGTCGACCAGTTTGCTCGCTGGTATCGCGCGCGCCTCGCCGCCCACGGAGTCTGACCGCCGATGAATATGCTCGAGAACCTGCAGCAGAACGTGGCCAGCCTGCGTGCTGACCAGCGCTTTGCCGACACCGACCACTGGAGCGCCTATGGCGCCCAGTGGGGCAGCGGCGATACCAGGCGCATCGAATGCCTGAGCGTCGTGGATGAAACCCACGACGTGAAGACCTTTACTTTCCATTGCCCGGATTATTCGGCACTGGCTTATGAGCCGGGGCAGTTCCTCACCGTATCGCCGGTCATCGATGGGCAGAGCGTCTCACGCTGCTACACGCTGTCCTCGACGCCGACCCGGCCGTTCACTTTCTCGATTACCGTCAAGCGGGTGCCGGGCGGCGCGGTGTCCAACTGGTTGCACGATAACCTGCGCGCCGGTCATGCACTGGCAGCCTCGGGACCTGCCGGGATCTTCACCCCGGTGGCGGCACCGGCGCGCAAACTGCTGTACCTGTCGGCCGGCTCCGGGGTCACCCCGGTAATGGCCATGACCCGCGCCGCTGCTGATCTGCACGCGGATCTGGACATTGTCTTCGTGCACAGCGCGCGCACCCCCAAGGACATCATTTTTCGTGATGAGCTGGCGCGTCTGGAGCGTTCGATGCCACGTTTGCGCACCCTGTTTTTCTGCGAGGGCCTGGGTGACGAGCCGGACTGGAGCGGGCCGGTAGGGCGCCTGTCGGTCGAAGAGTTGCAACGGCAGATTCCTGACTACCAAGAGCGTGAAGTCTTTACCTGTGGACCTAAGGGCTATATGGACGCGGTCAAGTCGCTGCTCGGCAGTGCCGGCTTCGACATGCAGCGCTACCACCAGGAGAGCTTCGATATCACTGCCGAAGTGGTGGTCGAAGCGCCTGCGCCAGCCGCCACTCCAAGCCAGGAGCAGGGCACCTTTACCGTGCGCCTGGCCCGTTCCGGCAAGGAGTTCACCATGACCGCCAGCCAGACCGTGCTGGCGGCGGCGAAGGCCGCTGGCGCGGTGGTGCCGTCTTCGTGTAGCCAGGGCGTGTGCGGCACTTGCAAGACCGCGGTGCTGGAAGGCACGGTGGAAATGAACCACAACGGTGGCATCCGCCAGCGTGAAATTGACAAGGGCATGCGCCTGTTGTGCTGCAGCCGCCCGACCTCGGACCTGGTGGTCGATCTGTAAGCCCACTGCTGTTCTGGCAGCTCGGTGGGAGTCAGCTTGCTGGCGAAGACGGCGGCACATTCGCAGCAGATGCCGTGAATTTTCCGGCCTTTTCGCTGTGGTCCGGCACTCCGGCAGGCCCGCTCCCGCAGGGGGGACGCTTCACCCATTTTCCAAGAATAAGAAGGACATCGTTGATGCGTGCAAAACAAGGCCTGTTCAAAGGCCTCAACCCTATTGTGACGGTGGGGTCGATCTCCATCGTCGTCGCGTTCGTGATCCTCTGCGCTTCTTATGGTGACCAGGCAGCGGGGGTGTTCAAAGGCGCTTCCGACGCCATTCTGGATAATCTCAAGTGGTTCTACCTGGCCTTGGTCAGCGGCGTCCTGGCGCTGCTGATCGTGATCGCCTTCAGCCGCCACGGGAGTCTGAAACTGGGCCGCCCCGATGAAGCGCCAGAGTTCAGCTTTGCCGCCTGGATTGCCATGCTGTTCAGCGCCGGGATGGGCGTTGGGCTGATCTTCTGGTCGGTTGCAGAACCGGTGCTGCATTACGCCAGCAACCCGTTCACTGCGGGGATGACCGATCAGGCCGCGTCGATGGCCATGCGCATTACCCTGCTGCACTGGGGTCTGCACCCTTGGGCAATCTTTACCATCATCGGCCTGGGCCTGGCCTATTACGCCTACCGCGAAGGGCTGCCACTGGCGCTGCGCTCGATCCTTTATCCGCTGATTGGTCAGCGCATCTACGGGCCGATTGGTCATACCGTGGACATTGTCGGCGGTGCGGTGACCGCCTTCGGCGTTTCCCAATCGCTGGGGCTGGGGGTCGAGCAGATCAACATGGGCCTGCATCAGGTGTTCGGCGTGCCAGTGAGCATGGGTTTCAAGCTGTCGATCATCGCCGTGGTGACGATCATTGCCTCGATCTCGCTGGTGGCCGGGGTGTCGAAGGGCATGAAGCGCCTGTCGACCCTGAACATGTGGATCTCCTTCGGCCTGATGCTGGTGGTGCTGACCCTGGGGCCAACCAACTACATCATGAACCTGGCATTCGAATCGACCGGCGACTACCTGCAGAACATCGTCGCCATGAGCTTCTGGACCGACACCCAGGCCAATACAGACTGGCAGAAAAGCTGGACTGCGTTCTACTGGCCGTGGTGGATGACCTGGGGGCCGTTCGTGGGCCTGTTCATCGCGCGTATTTCCCGGGGCCGGACCATCCGTGAACTGGTGTTCGGGGCGCTGCTGGTGCCGACCATGGTGACTATTTTGTGGATGGCGGTGTTCGGCGGCGCGTCGCTCAAGGACGAACAGCAGGCCCGCCACGCTTATGCGCAGTTGCCGGTCGCCGAACAACAGGCGGCTGGCGAGTTCAAGGGTGGCCCGGTGCTGGAGGCGACCCGCAAGGAAACCACCCTGGCGATGTTCACCCTGCTTGAGCGTCTGGACGGGCCGACCGTGGGCGGTATTCTCAGTGTGATTGTCTGCCTGCTGCTGGCCGTGCACTTCGTCACCGCGGCCGATGCCGGCACCCAGGTGCTGTGCATGCTCAACTCACTGGGCAGCATCAACCCGCCGAACTGGATACGGGTACTGTGGTGTGTACTGGAAGGGGCGATTGCCGCCAGCCTGATCATTGCTGGCGGGCTGGTGGCGATCCAGATGGCAAGTATCGTGGTGGGCCTGCCGATCGCGTTCTACATGCTGCTGACCGGCTACAGCCTGACCCGCAGCCTGTTTGCCAATGCGCCACTGCTTGAGGCCCATTCAGCGTCGCTGATGGCTGCTGAAGCCGTCCGGTTCGAGCAACCGGCGGTGCGCAAGACGACCGCCTGACTGTTCAGATAAGCACTACCGACCCTGTGGGAGCGAGCAAGCTCGCGAAGAGGCCAGTGAAAACACTACATCTGCTGTGACTTTACCGGCCCCTTCACGAGCAAGCTCGTTCCCACAAAGGCATGCAGTGTTTGTGCTCACTGCCCCTCGGTCTCAGCCAGGTATCTGCTGGTCCATGCTGCCAAAGGCAGCGGTGGCTGTTGATCGAGGATGCGCTGCCAGATCAGGCTGAGGTCCTGGCGATTGAACAGAGCATCAGGGCCCGCACTGCGATGCCTCTGGGGGGTGATTGCTTCCCAACTGCCAGCGGCATTGCGCTGGGCCATTTTGAAGCGGAAGGTGTAGTTGCCAGGCGTACCCATGCGCAGGTCGGTGACGATCAAGCCCCCGGCAACGATGTCGTACCGCAGCCAGTTATCGGTGAACCAGCGCAGCCGATCATGCAACGGCACGTCGGTCAGCGGCTTGGCCAGTTCAAGGTTGAAACGATGGCGCTGCATTTCCGGGGGCGCCCGGTCAAAGATGCTGCTCACACCCTCGTAGTACTCCCCATTCGGCGCCTTGGCCATTACCCGCCATACCAGGCTGTTGAACGCCATCGGGACCGCGCGCACGTCAGCTACGATGACACCTTGCTGGCTCAGCACCGAGGCAAACCGCTGCTCGATGACCACCCGGCCCGCCAGGCACAAGCCAAGGTAAGCCGTGCTCAGCAACAGCGCCGTTCCCATGACATAGGTCGCACGTCCGGCAAGACCTTTGACCAGCGCGTAGCTAACAGCCGCCAGCAGTGGCACGGTGTAGACAGGATCAATGATGAAAACCGCTGACCAGCTTTCTGGCACCCACTGCAACGGCCAGAACAGTTGGGTTCCAAAGACCGTGAATGAGTCGAGCAGCGGATGGGTCAGCAGTACCAGCCAGAAGGCCACGAACAGTCTGGTATAGGTATAGCCCTTATCCGGCCAGCGCCGCCTGGCTAGCCAATGAACCCCCCAGGCCAGCAGCAGGGCAAGCGCTGTAAGGACAAAGACAGAGTGCGAGAAGCCGCGATGGAAGGTCATCTGCGACACGGGGTCAGCGTACCTGATCAGCACATCCAGGTCGGGGAGCGTGCCTAATGCTGCGCCATACAGCAACGAACGCCTGCCCTGTACGCGGCCCAAGACCGTACCTTGAATGGCGGCACCGAGCACAGCCTGGGTGAGAGAGTCCAATGGTTGGCTTCCTGAATAGAGGTTCACGGAAATCTACCCACGGCAGATTCGTTACCGCAATTGCTGGAACGTTACAGCCTATGACTGCGCTACTGTGCCAGGACGGCGCAGCAGCGCAGCGCCGCTGTGCGAGAATCAACGCCCGAGCATCACACCCTGCAACTTCTGCTGGGCCTTCTGCACGGCTTGCGCCTGGCTGTTGAGTTCCTGCAGCAGGGTATTCAACTCTGCCTGTACGTTCGGATCCTTGACAGTGACCACCGGGCCTTTGATATCGATCTGCTCTTTGTGCGCGGTCACGTAGTCAGCAACTTTCAGGCTGCTGTCCAGGGTGCCATTGATCTGCGGCAGAACCTCCAGAAAGGTATCGGCCGGCACGCTCACGGTCTTTGCATAGGCCTTGTCATACACCACCTTCAAATCGTCTGGCTGCTTGAGCTGGGCGTGGGCGCTGTCGGCCTTGGCCTTGTGCTCCTTGAGCTGCACGCCCATGTCGTTGAGACCGGCCTGCGCGGTCTTGATGTCTTCGCGGCGGTCGATCACATCGTTGAGCGAACGCACTGCACCTTTTTGCAAAAGGCCGCTGAGCGGTTTGGCTGCCGTGTCCATGTCACCGTTGAAATCGCTGATCACTGCGTAATGGCGGGTGTAGTCGCCAAACGACTTGGACTCTTCGGCGGTCAGCTTGGGCACCCGGACACCGGGTTTGTCGACGATGCGGGTTTGCAGGAACTCGGTAAAAGCTGCGCGCTGCTTGGGTTCGTCATTGCCGCAGGCGATCAGGGCTAGGGGCAGGGCGAGGGCGAGCAGCCAGTGCGGGCGGAACGAGACGTTCATGTCGATGATGACTCCAGTGGGATGTGGCACAGGCGCGGCAACGGTGTGCCTGCGCAGGGTCAACCGGGTGCTTGCCGGTTGCCGGGCATAGGACGCAGGTGCCGTTGTTAGGTTCCATAAGGCCATCAAACTGCGCAGATTGTCCGTTAATCGACATTTGATGCCATTGTCGCGTTAGCCGGAACATCCAATCAGCGTTAAGGTGTGCAGGCTATTTTGCTCATAAGGACCTTTACCCATGGCCCGTTCGCGTTTCTTGCCGGACAACTTCACGCTCACGTTGCTTGCGGTGGTCGTCGCCGCCACCTTCCTGCCGGCCAGTGGCCAGGTTGCCGTGGCGTTCGACTGGATCACCAACATCGCCATCGCCCTGTTGTTCTTCCTGCACGGCGCCAAGCTGTCACGCGAAGCCATTCTGGCCGGTGCCGGCCACTGGCGCCTGCATTTGCTGGTGTTCTGCTGCACCTTCGTCCTGTTCCCGCTGCTCGGGCTGGCAATGAAGCCGGTGTTGCAACCGCTGGTGGGTACTGAGCTGTACTTGGGCTTTCTGTACCTCTGTGCGCTGCCGGCTACCGTGCAGTCGGCGATTGCCTTTACGTCCCTGGCACGGGGCAATATCCCGGCGGCCATTTGCAGTGCGGCAGCCTCCAGCCTGATCGGTATCTTCCTCACGCCGTTGCTGGTGGCCTTGCTGATGAACGTGCACGGTGACAGTGGCTCGACCCTGGAAGCGATCCGCAAGATCAGCCTGCAACTGCTGGTGCCGTTCATTGCCGGTCAGATCGCCCGGCGCTGGATCGGCAACTGGGTGGGGCGCAACAAGAACTGGCTCAAGTACGTCGACCAGAGCTCGATCCTGCTGGTGGTCTACTCGGCATTCAGTGCTGCCGTGATTGGCGGTTTGTGGCAACAGGTGCCGCCTGTGATGCTGCTCTGGGTGGTGCTGGGGTGCTGCGTACTGCTTGCCATCGCCCTGGGCATCACTGCGCTGCTGGGCAAATTGCTGGGCTTCAGTGTTGAAGACCGTATCACCATTTTGTTCTGCGGCTCGAAAAAGAGCCTGGCCACCGGCGTACCCATGGCCCAGGTACTGTTTGCCGGTAGCACGATCGGCTTGCTGATTCTGCCGGTGATGCTGTTCCACCAGATCCAGTTGATGGTCTGCGCCTGGCTGGCGCAGCGCTACGCACGTCGGCCTGAAGCGCCGCTGGTAGTGGCTGACAAGGTACCCGCAAGCGCGGTCAAGGGCTGACCTCACGCTTGACCTCCACGCCCTGCGCAGCGCTCAGTCCCGGGCGCTGCTCAGGGTGCCGCGCATCTGTGCGATCAATTCCAGCAGGATACCCTTGACGGCCTGGGCCGGCACCGACAGCGGCAGATGGCCTGACAGGCACAGGGTCAGCGGTGCTTCGATGCCGGGGTCGACGATGCGACAAAGATGAACGTCCTGATGCTCACGGAGCGCGCGCGCCGCAGACTCCGGCAGGATGGTCGAGGCAAAGCATTCGCCCACTGCGCTGGCCAAGGTGGTGGCCGACTCCACTTCAGCGATCACCGTGGCACTCAGCCCGGCCTGGCTGAACGCCTCGTCGACCAGGCGGCGCATCACGTTGTAGGGGCGTGGCAGCAGCAGGTCCAGCCCGGCCACCGCTGCCAGTGGAATCTGCGGCAGGTCGGCAAAGCGCGCCTCACCGCTGACCAGGTACAACTGCTCGCGCAGCAGCGGGGCGAATGACAAGCCATGAATCTCGCGGCCGCCGTACAGCACGGCCATGTCCATGCGACCGTTCATGATCAGTTCGCTGAGGGTGGTGCCGAAGTTTTCGTTCAGGTACAGGGTGATGCCCGGATGCAGTTCGCGTACCCGGCGCATCAGCGGTACTGACAGGCTTGAGGCCGCGGTGCCAGGCGCCAGCCCGACCGAGACGTTGCCGCACAGGGCACGGCTGCTGGAGGTGACATCGCTCATGGCCTGGTCGCACTGACGCAGAATCAACTGAGCATGGGCGTAGAGCACCTTGCCGGCTTCGGTGGGCGTCACGCCGCGCTTGGTGCGAATCAGCAATTGCTGCTGCATCTCGGCCTCCAGCGTCACCAGTTGCTGGCTCAGGGCCGGCTGGGCGATGTGCAGAATGTCGGCGGCCTGGGTCATGCTGCCGATGTCGACGATCTTCACGAAATATTTGAGGCGGCGCAGGTTCATGTCAGCAGTACTCGCGTATACGGTCCGGTACGCGTAGCAAGCAGCGGGCCAGCCCCTGAGGCGGTCATAAGCGCTGCCTATGGCACCCGGTGCGCCATTGTCGGGCGCCAGCGCGGGGCGTGCCCGTCAGCGTGCACAACGCTTGCCGCCTGAAAGGCGGCTGCGGGCGGTCATAAGGCTGGCTTATCCGTACAGAGCGAACTCCTCTTTTGCCTCCGGCTCCGGGGTCCGTAACGTGGCCAGGTGACCGTTTTTTTGCCGCTGGCCCGAGTACTCGATGATCGCCGAACCTGCTGCCCTGACTTTTCGCCAAGCCCTGCTCGCCATGCTGGGGGTGTCGCTGGTGCTGATGCTCTCGGCACTGGATCAGACCGTGATTGGCAATGCCCTGCCGAGTATCGTCGCCCAGCTGCAGGGCTTTGAACTCTATGCCTGGGTTGCCACCGGCTACCTGCTGGCGTCCATCGTGACCATCCCGGTGTTTGGCCGCCTCGGCGACTATTTTGGCCGCAAACCGTTCGTGCTGGCGGCCACCGTCCTGTTTACCCTGGCTTCGCTGGTCTGTGCGCTGGCCCCGAGCATGCCGTGGCTGGTGGCCGGGCGAGTCATGCAGGGCATCGGTGGCGGCATGCTGGTGGGGACCGCGTTTGCCTGTGTGCCCGAGCTGTTCCCGGATACCGCACAGCGTCTGCGCTGGCAGATGCTGCTCAGTACGATGTTCAGCGTGATCAACTCGATCGGCCCGGGCCTGGGTGGCTACCTGACCGGGCAGTTCGGCTGGCGCTCGGTGTTCTGGCTGAACCTGCCGCTGGGCGCGCTAGCGCTGTTTTTTGCCTGGCGCTATCTGCCCTGGTACCGGCCACAGCGCAGCGCGCCGGTGCGTCTGGACTGGCTCGGGGCGCTGTTGGTGGTGCTCAGCCTGGGCGGCTTGCAACTGTTCGTCGAGCACCTGGGCAATGGCAGTGCGGCCACCAGCCTGGTCCTGGCAGCCATCACCCTGGCGGCCTGGCTGGGGCTGATCTGGCAGCAGCGACGCTGCCCCAATCCGCTGCTGCCGGGAGCGTTGTTTGCCGACCGCAGCGTACGCCTGTTGTTTGTGCTGGCGGTGTTGGCCGGTGGGGTGATGTTTACCTTGCTGTTTTACCTGCCGCTGTTGCTGCAGGGCGGCTACGGCTACAGCCCGGCAGAGGCGGGGCTGCTGATCACCCCGCTGGCCCTGAGCATCACTCTGGGGGCCATCGTCAACAGCCGGCTGATGACCCGTCTGGCCAACCCCAACTGGCTGCCGCTGGGCGGTTTTACCGCGTTGTTGTGTGCCTGCGCCGCACTGGCCGCAGTGGGGCGAGAGGCCGGGTTCAATACCTTGCTGGGGCTGATTCTGCTAGCCGGCCTTGGCCTGGGTTTTGTATTTCTCAACCTCACGGTGTTCACCCAGACCCTCGCCGAGCGCCAATACCTGGGCATCGCCACGGCGCTGCAGCAGTCGCTGCGCCTGGTCGGCGGCCTGCTCGGTACTGCGCTGATGGCCTCGTTGGTCAACCTGCTCTACGCCCGCTACGTGCAGGTCGCCCTGCAGGCCAGCGGCGATCTGCACGCGCTGGCCCGGCTGGCCGATCCTCAGGTGTTGATGAGCGCGGCCGGCGAGTTGCCGATGGCTGAGCTGCAACTGGCCCGCCAGGCCCTGGTTCAGGCGCTGGGTAGCGGGCTGCTGGGCTGCGCCTTGTGCGCCTTGCTGGCTTTGCTGGTGATGAGCCGGCTGCCGGCGGTTGACCTTGGCGAGCGCCGCGCCCTGCGTTGAGTTACCCCATTATCGTTCTCGCCCAAGGAGTGAATCATGACCCTAACCGCGCAGGTCGTATCGACGCCTGCGGCCCATCTGCCCGAAGCGCTTGCCCGTGTTTCGATGATCGGTGCCCGGGCCTACCTGCTGGAGGCCCCTGGCGCGCTGGAACTTGAAACCCAGCGGCGTATCTGGGCCCTGGCGCAGTCATTGGAACAACGCGGTGATGTGCAAGCCACCATCGCTGGTATGACCAACCTGCTGGTGGTGTTCAGCGCCATACCCTTGCAGCCGCAAGCGGTGTTTGCCGAGTTGCAGCAGTTGTGGCGCGAGGCCGACCCGTTGCATCGCAGTGGCCGGTTGATCGAGGTGCCGGTGGTCTACGGCGGCGAGCACGCGATTGACCTGCCGGCGCTGTGTGAGTTCAGCGGCCTGAGCGACGCCGAAGTGATTCGCCGCCATCACCAGGGCCAATACAGCGTGTTTGCCGTCGCCAGCGCGCCGGGCTTTGGTTATCTCGGGGGGCTGGACCCGGCCATCTACATGCCGCGCAAGAAGGTCCCGTCACTGAACATGCTCAAAGGCATGGTCACCATTGGCGGTATGCAGTCGGGCATTGCCGTGCTGGATGGCCCCAATGGCTGGAACTCGATCGGCTTTGCCCATACCCCGATGTTCGACCCCCAGGCCGCGCAACCTGCGTTGCTGGCCCCGGGTGACACCCTGCGTTTCGTGCCCGAGAGGATTGAACTGTGATCGAAGTGCTAACCACCGGCCCGCAAAATACCGTGCAGGACCTCGGGCGCTCGCTGTATCGCAATATTGGCGTGGCGATCAGCGGCGCCATGGACGGCCTGGCGTTGCGGGTCGGCAACCGCTTGCTGGGCAACCCCGACGGCCTGGCGGCGCTGGAGGTGCAGACCTTCCCTTTACGAGTGCGATTTGGCGCCGATACCGCGATCGCGCTGACCGGTGCCGATGGTCAGGCGCAACTGGATGATCAACCGCTGTTGCCGTGGTGGGCGGTAACGGTCAAGGCCGGTCAGACCCTGAGTATCAGCTACCCGCGCAGCGGCGCGCGGGTCTACCTGTGTGTGGCCGGCGGCATCGATGTGCCGGAGCTGATGGGCTCGCGCAGCACCTCGTTGCGCGGCGGCTTTGGCGGCTTCGAAGGCCGCGTGTTGCAGGCCGGTGATGTGCTGGCAACAGGCGCCACGGCGGCCTTACCGCTGCCGGCAGGTGGGCTTGGCGTGCGGCCCCCCGTGCAGGCCATGGCCGAGGTCTTTGCCAGCGACCCGGATGGCACCGTGTTGCTGCGCGCTATACCCGCCGGTGAATATGGGTTGTTCGAGCGCGACCAGCAGCGTTTCTGGCGTCAGCCCTGGAAAATCTCGGCGCAGAGCAACCGCACCGGCTACCGCCTGAGCGGCGAGCCGATCGTGCCGCACACCACCATGGAGATGCGCTCTTACGGGTTGGTGCCAGGCGTGGTGCAGGTGCCGCCGGGAGGCGAGCCGATCATCCAGCTCAGCGACGCCAACACCGCCGGCGGTTATCCGAAGATTGCCGGGGTCATCGACGCCGATCTGTGGCGACTCGGCCAGGCCGCCATCGGCAGTCGTATCCGGTTTGTCGAGGCAGGTCCCCAAGAGGCGATTGCCGCCGAGCAGGCCATCGAGGCTTATCTGGAGGATGTGCAGCGGTTGCGGGCGATTTTCTGACGCCGTGCCGGTTGTCGGCAGCGTTTGGAAAGCACAAAAAACCGCCGATACCGGCGGTTTTTTGTGCTTGCCGATCAGCGCAGGCCGGCGCAGAACTCGGCGATGCGGTCGCAGCCTTGCTCCAGCATGGCCTGGCTGGTGGCATAGGACAGCCGCACGAAGGGCGACAGGCCGTAGGCCGCGCCTTGTACCGTTGCTACGTGGTGCTCTTCCATCAGCGCCATGCAGAAGTCGGTGTCGTTGCCGATCTTGCGTCCGCCGCGGCTGGTGCGGCCAATAAATTCGGCGATGTTGGGGAACAGGTAGAACGCCCCTTCGGGCTTGTGGCAGCTCAGGCCCTGGATGTCAGCCAGGCGGCCCAGCACGTAGTCGCGACGTTGCTGGTAGACCCCGGCGCGCTCGGCCAGTAGCTCCTGTGGGCCGTTGAGCACTGCGGTGGCAGCGGCCTGGGTCAGGGTGCAGACGCCGCCGCTGTTTTGCGTGTTGACGTTACTTACGGCGCGAATCAGTTCTTGCGGGCCGCCACAGTAGCCCATCCGCCAGCCAGTCATGGCATAGGCCTTGGACACGCCGTTGACGGTCAGGGTGCGTTCATACAGGCGCGGCTCGACAGCGGCGATGGTGCAGAACTCGAAGCCGTCGTAGATCAAGTGCTCGTACATGTCGTCAGTCATGATCCACACCTCGGGGTGGTGCAGCATGACCTCGGCGATGGCGGCCATTTCGGCGCGCGAGCAGGCGGAGCCGGTGGGGTTGCTTGGGTAGTTGAGTAGCAGCCACTTGGTGCGTGGGGTGATGGCGGCGTTGAGGTCTTCAGGCTGCAGTTTGAAGTTGTTGGCCTGGCTGCACGGCACCGGCACCGGTACCCCACCGGCGAACTTGACGATGTCGGCGTAGCTGATCCACGCCGGGGTCGGGATCACCACTTCATCGCCGGGGTTGAGGGTGGCGAGCATGGCATTGAAGATCACCTGCTTGCCGCCCCCGGCGACGAGGATCTGGTTCGGCTCATAGGTCAGTTGGTTATCACGCTGGAACTTGCGCTGGATGGCCATTTTCAGCGCCGGGGTCCCTTCGATGGCCGGGTATTTGGTGTCACCGGCCAGCGCGGCAGCATGGGCGGCCGCAATGGCGTGGGGCGGGGTGGGGAAGTCTGGCTCGCCCGACGACAGGCTGATGACCTTGACGCCCTGGGCGGTGAGTTCACGGGCTTTCTGGGTCATGGCGACAGAGGCGGACACAGAGACGTTTTTCAAACGATCGGCAAAAGTGGGCATGGGCGGCTTCTTGAGGGGGTTAACGGGCAAGGCACAGCATAAGAGCGGCCTGTCGGCAGGCTCCAATAGCGCTTTGTTGTCGGGTCATAAGATTTCTGGATGGCTGTGTGCAGGTCGCCAACAGCAAACACCCCCGGCCTTGCGCCGGGGTGTCGGAGCTGGGCGGGGTTATTCCAGGGCCTGGAACTGCATGTCGGCGAGCTTCTGCACGCGCTCTTCACGGACCATGTTGTACTCGGTGGCCGGGCCGATCCATTTGCTCCAGATCTGGTCGATCTCGCCGGCCTTGTCCATGGCGTACAACGCATCGTTGACCTTGGCCAGCAGCGCCGGCTCTTCGAGCTTCATGCCCACGCCCACCGGCTCCAGGGCCATCGGCTCGGCAACGATGCCCAGGTCGACCCCGCCGGCCTTGGCCTGGCTCACCAGTTTTTTCGCCGACATGGTGTTGGTCACCACGCCCAGCACCTTGTTCTGCTGCACTGCCAGGTAGGCGGAGCCGGTGTCCTGGAAGGTCACCGGTACCGCGTCGGCCAGGCGAATCGATTGCTCCGAGGTCGAACCCTTGGTGGCGCTGATGCGCTTGCCGGCAAAGTACGAACGCGGCTTGTCAGCCAGCGGCGCCTTGACCACCAGCACTTCCTTGGCCACGTAGTAGGGGTCGGAGTACTGGATCTGCTGGGCGCGGGTCTTGGTGTAGGCCAGGTTGGCGATCACCACATCGACGCGGCCCATCTTCACCTCAGGCACCCGGGCTTCACCCGACAGCGGCTTGAGCTCCAGTTTGACGCCCAGGTGTTTGGCCAGCGCAGTGCACAGGTCGACATCCATGCCTTCCAGTGCACGGCTTTGCGGGTTGGGCGAGGCAAAGGGCGGCACGTCGGAGTACACGCCACAGCTGATCGACTGTTTGGCCTGGATATCGGCCCATTGGTCGGCGTGGGCGGTGGCGGCCAGCAGGGGGAGCAACATCAGGGCCAACGGGGCTTGTTTGATACGCATCGCAATGATCCTCGAATAAGACAATGGCCGGCAGTGGGGGTAGGGCGTGGTCGCTCTGTGGCGACTCGGGGAACTCAGTGAGCGCGCAGGTCGCTGATAAAGCGCTGCGCCCGTGGATGTTGCGGTTTGCTGAAAAACACCTCGGGGGTGGCGCGCTCCAGGATCTGGCCGGCGTCCATGAACCAGATGGTGTCGGCGACCTCGCGGGCGAAGTTCATCTCGTGGGTCACGCACATCATGGTCATGCCGTCCTTGGCCAGGCCGCGCATGACCTGCAGCACTTCACCGACCATTTCCGGGTCCAGCGCGCTGGTCGGCTCGTCGAACAGCATCACCGGCGGCTCCATGGCCAGCGCCCGGGCGATCGCCACCCGTTGCTGCTGGCCGCCGGACAACTGGCCCGGATAACTGCCGGCCTTGTGCGCCATACCGACCCGGTCGAGCAGTTGCATGGCCCGCTGTCTGGCGGCTGCACCCTTGAGGCCCTTGACCTTGGTCGGGGCGAGGATGATGTTGTCGAGCACCGACAGGTGCGGGAACAGGTTGAAGCTCTGGAACACAAAACCGATGCGGCTGCGCAGCCGGTTGAGGTTGGCGTCGGTGCCATGGATGTCGTGGCCTTCGAACAGAATCTGGCCGCTCTGGATGGCTTCCAGACGGTTGACGGTGCGGATCAGCGTCGACTTGCCCGACCCGGACGGGCCGCACACCACCACCACTTCACCCTGGCGGATTTCGGCGTTGATGGTGGTCAGCGCGCGGTACTCGCCGTACCACTTGTCGACATTGGCAAACATGATCAGTGGTTTCATGGCGGTTATCTCGAAGCTTGGGAAGAAGGCAGCGCAGTGCTGAGCGCGGCGCCGGGTGTCTGGCCACGGTCGCCCTGGCGCTTGCGTTCGATGCGTCGCTCCACATGGGTGGCCAGGCGGGTCAGGCTGTAGCACAGGCAGTAGTAGGTGACCGCCAGAATCGCGTAGACCTGGAACGGCTTGGTCAGTAATTGGTTGTTGATCTGGTTGGCGGCGAAGGTCATCTCCTGCACGTTGATCATGTAGCCCAGGGTGGTTTCCTTGATGATCGACACGAATTGGCTGATCAGGCTGGGCAAGGCGTTGTACAGCGCCTGTGGCAGGATCACCCAGCCCAGCGTGCGGAAATAGCCCATGCCCAGGGCCCGCGAAGCCTCGAACTGGCCCTTTGGCAGGCCCTCGATCCCGGCGCGCACGATCTCCGCCAGGTAGGCGCTCTGGTAGATCACCAGGGTGCACAGCATGGTGGCGAAGCCGCTGATGTTGTGGCCGATCAGCAAGGGCACCAGAAAGTAGGTCCAGAAGATCACCATGATCAGCGGGATGCCGCGCAGCACGTAAACCCACACGGTGGCCGGCGCACGCAGCCAGGCGAACGGCGAGATGCGTGCGATGGCCAGCACGATGCCCAACGGAAACGCCAGCAGCAGGGCCAGCGCCGAGAGCATCAGGGTATTGACCAGGCCGCCGATCGGGCCGTGCGGGTACTGGCCGATGAGCAGCAGTTCCCAGTGCTCGTGAACGATTTTGAATACCTCGAACATGCCGGATTACCTCGCCTTGGCCAGATCGAAACGCCGCGCGATCAGCGCGCCGATACCCATTAGCAACAGCGACACCGCCAGGTAGCCCAGGGTGGCGACCAGGAAGGATTCGAAGGTGCGGAAGGTGTAGTTCTCGACCTCGCGGGTCGCGTAGGTCAGTTCAACGACGCCGATGGCCATGGCCAGGCTGGTGTTCTTGAACAGCAGTACGGTGTGGTTGATCAGCGAGGGCAGGGCGTTGCGCACCCCTTGCGGCAGGATCACGTAGCGCATCGAGCGCAGGTAGCCCATGCCCAGTGCACGAGCCGCTTCATTCTGGCCGTCTGGAATGGCGCGCAGTCCGGCGCGCAGGTCTTCACAGAAGTACGCTGCCTGGCACAGGCCCAGCGCAATCACCGCAAAGATGAACTCGGTGCTGAAATTGGCCAGCCACAGTTGGGTTGATTCAGGCAGCAGGGTCGGCACGCCGAAGTACCAGAGCATCAGTTGCACCAGGGTCGGCACGTTGCGGTGGTACGACACGTAGCCGGCCACCAGGCGTTCGGGCAGCGCCTTGCCGGTCAGGCGGATCACTACCAGTACAAACGCCAGCGACATCGCCAGCAACCAGGCATACAGCATCAACTGCAGGGTCATGGCCGCGCCCTTGAGCAGCAGCTCGGCGTACTCGCCCGTCAGGATTGGCCCCAGGTCGAAGTCTTTCATCATAAAGGTCACCCAGTCGGGTCCGGGGCAGTAAGCGAATTCTTCACCGGTGGGGTGGCGGCTCACTCAAGGTGGCCGCTCTTGTCCGGTAATGGCGCGGGTTTCAGTGCTGCGGGCGGGTGGTTTGCAGGCCGCCTGGTACTTGCAGCGTTGGGGTGATTTCCATGTGCCCGACGTTCATCGCAACCGGTGCGGCAATGGCGAAGGCAATCGCCCCGGCAATGTCCTCGGCCACCGGTAACTCGAAGCCGTCAATGAACTTGGCGCGGGTTTCGGCGGCGTTGCCGTGCACGTGTTCGAAGATGTCGGTGGCGACCCGGCCGGGGCAGATCTCGGTGACCCGCACGCGCTTGCCGAACAGGTCGATGCGCAGGTTGCGCGACAGCATGCTCACGGCGGCCTTGGTGGCGTGGTAGGTGCTGTTGCCGCCGAAATTGTAGGCCGCCGCAATCGAGCTGATGTTGATCACATGGCCCCGGTCACGCTCGGCCATGCCCGGCACCAGCAGGCGGGTCAAGTGCAGTACGGCGCGCAGGTTGACGTCGATCAGCGCGTCAATACCCTCGGCGGTCGCATTGAGAATCGAGCCGGGCCGGTCGACACCGGCGTTGTTGACCAGAATATCGATCTGCAGGCCTTCGACAGTACGGGTTAGCGCATCCAGGTCGGCGACGTCCACGGCGTGGACGACACAGCCGGTGCGCTCGGCCAGTTCGGCCAGTTTGTCGGCACTGCGGGCCAGTGCATGCACCTTGATACCTTCGCGGCTCAGGCGCTCGACCGTGGCGGCGCCGATGCCGGAAGATGCGCCGGTGACCAGCGCAGTGGTGTAGTCGGAAAATGGCATGGCCGGTTCCTCATCGAATAATTGTCTGGGTCACTGCCAATGGGCATGCAGTGACTGTAAGGAGCTGCTGAAACGGGCGCCAAGAGGGTTTGGCTGTTGGGTGATAAGGCTTTCTTATCGTTACCGGCCTGTCACGCCATCAGGTGCGAAATCGGGGCAATCACCCCGCCGGCATGCTCGATTTCGGTGCGGATGCTGCGCGCCAGCTCAAGGGCGTTGGCGGTGTCGCCGTGCAGCAGGATCGAACAGGCCGGGACCTCAATGATTTCACCGGTGTAACAGGTGACGGTGCCTTGCTGGAGAAATTGCCGGACCCGTTCGCGCACGCGCTGCGGGTCCTTGATCACCGCGTCGGGCAGGGCGCGGGGCACCAGCAGGCCGTCCTTGTCGCAGGCGCGGTCGGCCAGAAAGGTCAGTGCAAGGCGCAGGCCATGGCGGTCGGCAGCCTGTTGCATGGCCACGCTGGTCGAGGAACTGACGATCAGCTCGCGGTCGAAGGCGGCCACTGTGCCCAGCAGGGCGTCGGCCAGGGCCGCGTCGGCGGCCACCCGGTTGCCCAGTGCGCCGTGGAAACTCATGTGGGTCATCCGGTGCCCGGCAACCCTCGCCATGCCCGCCAGGGCGGCCAATTGGTAGGTCACCCAGGTTTGCAATTCAGCAGTGTCGACCTGGATCGGCCGGCGACCGAAGCCGAGCAGGTCGGGGTAGCCGACGTGGGCTCCCAGGTCGATGCCTGCGGCCAGCGCCCGGCGCGCGGTCTTGTCCATGATCAGCGGGTCGCCGGCGTGAAAGCCGCAGGCGACATTGGCGGACGAGATGATCTCCATCAGGGCATCGTCTTCGCCCATTGTCCAGGGGCCGAAGCCTTCGCCCAGGTCTGCATTCAAGTCGATTTTCATGAAGTCACTCTCCCGCCAGGGCGAGCACCGGGGTGGCGTATTCCACCCGCTCGCCATCTTCGATCAGGTAATCGCCGGCAATGCCGGCGTGCTGTACGGTCACCGGCAGCAACAGGCTGCCGACCGCGATCACGCCGACGGTGTCGCCGACGTTCACGGTTTGTCCGGGCGTCACCAGTGGCTGCTCGCGGGCCGGATGACGGGCGTGGAAGTGCCCGCACAGGGTCGCCATGGCGGCCACTTCAGGCTTGGCTGCAGCCGCTATCGGCGCAGCGGCTGGCGCGTCGCTGATGGGCGGATTGGCGGCCAGGGCCGGTTGGCTGGCCGGGCGTACCAGACGCAACTCGAAACCGTCTTGCTTGAACTCCAGGCTGCTCAGCCCGGCCTGGCTCATCCAGCCGGCCAGTTGGCGGATTGTCTCAATGCGCATTTCAGCTCTCCGCCTGGCGTGTACTCAGCCAGCGCTCCAGGTGATGAATGTCCACGCTACCGGCGACAAAGGCGTTGTCGGTGACGATCTGCCGGTGCAGCGGCAGGTTGGTGCTGATGCCCTCGACCGCAAACTGCGCCAGGGCGGTACGCATGCGGGCCAGCGCCTGTTCGCGGGTGGCGCCGTGGGTAATGACCTTGGCGATCATCGAGTCGTAGTAGGGCGGCACCTTGTAGCCTGCGCACACATGCGAGTCGATACGCACGCCGATACCCCCCGGCAGGTCCCAGCGGGTCACCGTGCCGGGGGTCGGGATGAAGGTTTGCGGGTCTTCGGCGTTGATCCGGCATTCCAGAGCGTGCCCCTGGGTGACGATGTCGGATTGGCGCAGGCTGAGTACTTCACCCTTGGCCACGCGCAGTTGCTGTTCGACGATGTCGATGCCGGTGGTCATCTCGGTGACCGGGTGTTCGACCTGCAGGCGGGTGTTCATCTCGATGAAAAAGAACTCGCCGTCTTCATAGAGAAACTCGAAGGTGCCCACACCCTGATAGCCGATCAGGCGGCAGGCTTCAACGCAGCGCTGGCCCACCTGCGCCAGTGCCTGGGCATCGATACCCGGTGCCGGTGCCTCTTCCAGCACCTTCTGGTGACGACGTTGCAGCGAGCAGTCGCGGCTGCCCAGCCACACACCGTTACCGTGGCGGTCGCACAACACCTGGATCTCGACATGGCGCGGGTGGCCGAGAAATTTCTCCATGTACAGCTCGGGGTTGCCAAAGGCGCGGCGGGCTTCTTCGCGGGTCAGGCTGACGGCAGGCAGCAGCTCGGCGGCACTGTGCACCACACGCATGCCCCGGCCACCACCGCCGCCGGCAGCCTTGATGATCACCGGGTAGCCGATCTCCAGGGCAATCGTTTCAATGCGCTCGCGCTCCTCGGGCAGCGCCCCTTGTGGGCCGGGTACGCAGGGTACGCCGGCCTCAAGCATGGCGCGTTTGGCCGCCACCTTGTCGCCCATGCGCCGGATGCACGCGGCGTCCGGGCCGATGAAGGTCAGGCCGGCATCGCTCACGGCCTGGCTGAAGGCGGCGTTCTCCGACAAAAAGCCATAGCCCGGATGCACGGCCTGGGCACCACTGGCCAGCGCGGCATAAATAACAGCCCGACTGTCCAGATAGCTTTGTCCGGGGGCCGCAGGACCGATGCACAGCGCCTGGTCGGCATGTTGCAGATAGGCCGCGCCGGCATCGCCCTGGGAGTAGACCATCACGGTCTTCAGGCCCAGTTGATGACAGGCGCGCTGAATGCGCAGGGCGATTTCGCCCCGGTTGGCGATCAGAACGGTATCGAACATGTCGGTTACCCCGCCTTGGCGATGTGAAACAGCGGCTGGCCGCGTTCGACTTCCGTGCCGGACTGCCCCAGCACCGTTTTAACCGTGCCGGCCGCCGGCGCGCTGACCTGATGGAACATTTTCATGGCCTCGACAATGCACAGGGTCTGGCCGGCGCTGACGGTATCGCCCGGCTGAACGAACGCCGGTTCATCAGGCGAGGGCGTCAGGTGCAGCACGCCATACAGGGGCGAGCGCACCTCTTCGTGGGTGGCGGCGATGGGGGGCTGCGGCGTGGCCTCAGTGCCCGAGCAGGCGCTCGGGGCCTGGGTGGGTTGAGGGGCGGCGGTGGATGAGTGCAGCGGCGCGCTGCGGGTTTCAGCCCGGCGGCCGTGGCGCGCCAGGTGCAGGTGGCTGCCGCCTTCGCTGAGACTCAGTTCGGTCAGGTCTGACGCACCAATAAGGTCGATCAGGTCTTTGATACGGTGTTGATCCATCGTTGGGCCCTTTGGCGGCTGGCGCAAAAATGCAGGAATGACGCCACTCTATCCAGCGCGCAGCGGGCAGGGCCAAGAGGCTTTGCAGGTGGGGTGATAAGCACGACTTATGACATTCGCGGTTTTCGGGTCATAAGTGTTTCCTATCCAATCAGAAGAACTTTGTCTTAACGCTGCCGGTGCCGGCCTGAGTAGCGTGTAAATACCGCTGACAAGCCAGGACCAACCGGCCACTTACCTATTACATAACAGGCGGATATTTCCACTTTGCTGCGTTCGCGCAGCCTGCCAGTACAAACTTCTTATAATGGGGCGGGGAGTCCACGATGAAAAAATATTCGTTGGGTTTATTGGCATTATGTATTGCACAACAAAGCCAGGCAGCAGGGTTTATCGACGACAGTCACGCCACGTTGTTGGTGCGCAACTTTTTCAGCCAGGTCGATAATCGCGATGGTGCGGCCGATCCCAACTACACCCAGGAATGGGGGCAGGGCTTCGTGCTCAACTACAGCTCCGGTTTTACCGAAGGGCCGATCGGTTTTGGTCTTGATGCGGTGGGCATGCTCGGCATTCGTCTGGACTCGGGCAAGGGCCGTCATTACAACCCCACCAGCAGTGCCAGCAACGGCAATATTTTCCCCACCGACAGCGACGGCCGGGCGGTGGACGACTTCGCCAGCCTGGGCCCGACGCTCAAGGCGCGCATCGGCAAGACCGAGTTCCGCTACGGTACGTTGCAGCCCCGCCTGCCGATTCTGATCGCCAGTGATCGCCTGGTGTTTCAGACCTTCAATGGCTTTCAGGTGGAGTCGAAAGACATCGACAAACTGACCCTCACAGCAGGGCGCATCGACCATGTCAAGGAACGTGGTTCGACCGACTGGGAAGGGCTGTCGATCGCCGGCTCCAACGCCACCGTCGACCCGGTCAATCCCGGTATCAACACTGCCCGCAGCACCCATGTAAACCAGTTTCTGTATGCCGGTGGTACTTATAAAGCGACACCGGATCTGAGCCTGCAGTATTACCTCGCGCAACTGGAAGATTTTTATAATCAGCACTTTCTCGGTGCCGTTTATACCGTGCCGCTGGGGCCGGGTCGTTTGACCACCGATATTCGTCATTACAATAACAGCTCGTCCGGCGCCAATGGCAATGACCCGGATTACTACAGCAGCGGTTATTACGGTAATGGTCGCACTCGTGGTGAAGTTGACAGCCGCTTGAGCAGTATCTTGTTCACCTACGCACTGGGCGGTCATCTGTTTGGTGCCGGTTATCAGCAGGTCAACGGTGACAGCGATGCGGTGTGGGTCAACGAAGGGGCCGGCACCACCAGTAACTTCATCACCGAAACCATGTCGGGCAAGTTCCAGCGGGCCGGCGAGCGTTCCTGGCAAGTGCGCTATGCCTATGACTTCTCCGGGTTGGGCGTGCCGGGGCTGACGTTCCGTACGACCTACTACAATGGCGATCACATCAAGACCGCCACCGGCGACAGGCAGGAATGGGCCCGCGACGCAACCCTGGGCTACGTGGTACAGAGCGGCCCGGCCAAGGGGCTGAACACCCAACTGCGTTATGGCGTGTTTCGCACCGACATGCAGCGTGACACCGATGAGTATCGGGTGATCATCGATTATCCGGTCAACCTGTTCTGACCCATACCGCTTGCCGCAAGGCTAACGTGTGCCGGCCAGCCCGGCCCGAAATGCGCCCGGCCCGATGCCGTAGGCGCGTTTGAACTGGCGGGTCAAGTGGCTCTGGTCGGCAAAGCCCAGTTCGGCCGCCACCACCGCTGGCAGCGCGCCGCTTCTGAGCAGGCTCAGTGCACCGGCCAGGCGTTGCTGCATCAGCCAATGGTGCGGGCTGACGCCCGTGGCGGCGCTGAACACCCTGGCAAAGTGAAACGGCGACAGGTTGACCTCTGCGGCCAGCGCTTGCAGCGACGGCGGGTCGGCCAGGCGGGCCAGCAACAGTTCTTGGGCACGGCGCACTGCCAGCGGTTCTTTGCCAGGCTGCAAGGCCGAACCGAGGCGGGCATGGCGCTTGAACAAGCTGAACACCGCTTCGCGCCATAGCGTTTGTAACTGCAGGGCGCTGGCCTGCTGTTCAGCCAGCCGATGAACCTGCAAAAACGCCGCAGCCACGTCGGTGTCCATCACGACGCTCGATGCAAACCCCGCCGTGCCAGGGCAGGCAATGTCCAGCTCCGCGAGGATCCCGGCCAGTTGCACCTGCTGCGGGTAGAAGCCCCGATAGCGCCAGCCCTGTTCATGGGCGGTGGCGCCGGTATGGGTTTCATCCGGGTTGATCAGCACCATACCGCCGGTGCTCACCAGGTGGTCAGCGCCACGATGCCTGAACCGCTGGGCCCCGGACTCGATGACCGTGAAAACGAAGCTGTCATGCACATGGGGGGCGAATTTCTGCTGCACATACTGCGCGCGTAGCAGCTCGACCCCGCCCAGTACCGGGGATTGCCAGAAGCGTGTCTGTTCAGCGTTTAGCGTCATACAGATCCTGTCAGCCCAGCCAGCGCAGCAAGTAAAACACGCCCATGCTCAACACCACGCTGGTCAGTACCCGGCGTGTGCAGAGCATGCAGATGATCGCGCACAGGCTGCCGACAAGGTACGGGTTGAACAGCGACAGGTCCAGTTGCTGGCCGGGCATGAAAATCAGCGGGCCGCAGATCGCAGTGAGCATCCCCGGGACCGCGAAACCGAGAAAGTCGCGAGTGTGTTTGCCCAGCCGCAGCGGCAGGCGCGGTTCAAGAAACACATAGCGGTTGAAGAACACAATCGCACCCATGCCCACAATCACCACCCAGATCATGGCTGACGCTCCGTCGTGTCCTGCATCAGGCATTTGACGCTGAAGCCGGCCAGCATCCCGGCCAGCCCCGACAGCACCAGTGCCGATTGCCAGCCCAGCCAGGAAAACCACACCGAACACATCAGCGACACCGCCACGCAGACCACCACCGGCACCGATTTGACCAAGGGGGTGACCAGCGCGACAAAGGTCGCGGCAATCGAAAACTCCAGGCCCAGCGACTCAAGGTCTGGAATGCTGCGGCCCAACAGCAGGCCAATCAGGGTGAAGATGTTCCACGCCACGTAGAAGGTAAAACCCGCCCCGAGGGCATACCAGCGGTCAAAGGCCACGCTGCGTGGCTGGCTGTTGAGGGCAAAGAACTCATCGGTCAGCAGAAAGCCCAGGCCCAGTCGCCAGCGTGGCGACAGGGGGGCGATGCTCGGGCGCATATGCAGGGCATACAGCAGATGCTGCGAGGTGAGCAGCAGGGTGGTGATCAGGATCGACAGCAAGCTGGCGCCGCTCTTGATCATGCCGATCGCCACCAGTTGCGCCGCGCCGGCAAACACAATCAGCGAGAAGCTCTGGCCTTGCAGCGGGCTGAAACCGGCACCGATGGCCAGCGAGCCGACCAGCAAACCCCAGGGGGCGCAGGCAAACGACAGTGGCAGCACCGCCATCGCGCCTTTGTAGAACGCCCGGTTGGCGTTGCAATCAACCAGCATCGTATTCAACACGTGTATCACAACCTTCAAAGCGGGCGGGGCAGCGATGGTGCTATAGAGCTCACGGCGCTGTCTTGAACGATCTTGCGGTGCTGTTCAGATGTTCAGCAGGTCAGTCACCGGCAAGCGATTGGTGGTTTTCAGCTCGCGCAGCGACAGGTTCGAACGAATGCTGGTCACCCCCGGCAGTTTGCGCAGCACCTTTTCGACGAAGCGGCTGTAGTGGTCCAGGTCACGGGCCACCACCTGCAACAGAAAGTCCGCTTCGCCGGTGGTGTTGTGGCAGGCCAGCACCTGCGGGGCCGACTCAATGATTTTTTCGAACTGCGCGGTGGTTTCTTCGCTGTGGTCGGCGCAGGAAATCTGCACGAAGGCCATGACGCCGAGGCCGAGTTTCTTGCGATTGAGGATTGCCTGATAACCCTCGATCACCCCGCTGTCTTCAAGGCGCTTCTGCTTGCGCCAGCACGAGGCTTCGCTCATTGCCAACTGCTCGGCGAGTTTGACGTTCGATAATCGACCATCACGTTGCAGGCGGTCAGTGATTGCAAGATCCAGCTTGTCGAGGGGGTTCAGCATGGAGTAACTCTTCATTTTTGTTCGGTTGAATGAAGGCTATTTTCAGTAGTGCGCCACCGTCAACGGTAATCTGCAAAGTAATTTCAGGCCGTTTGGTCATAATTCTTCGCGTCGTCATGACCTGTCACCCGCTTGAGGAATTGCCATGAAAGCTGTTGTCTATGAAGCCTTTAACGCCGCCCCGCGGCTGATGACGGTCGATGACCCGACGCCTGAGGCGCACGGTGTCGTGGTGCAAGTGCTCGGCACGGGTGTATGCCGCAGCGACTGGCACGGCTGGAAGGGCCACGACCCGGATATCCAGTTGCCGCACATCCCCGGCCACGAGCTGGCCGGTGTCATCGCGGCAGTGGGCCGGCACGTGACCCGCTGGAAAGTCGGTGATCGCGTCACTGTGCCGTTCGTGGGCGGCTGCGGCGCGTGCCCGGAGTGCAACAGCGGCAACCAGCAAGTGTGCTACAGCCAGTTCCAGCCGGGCTTCACCCACTGGGGGTCGTTTGCCGAATATGTCGGTATTCATCAGGCCGACCTGAACCTGGTGGCGCTGCCAGAGAGCATGGATTTCGCCACCGCAGCCAGCCTTGGCTGCCGGTTTGTCACCTCGTTCCGCGCGGTGGTCGATCAGGGCAAGGTCAGCGCCGGGCAATGGGTGGCGGTGCATGGTTGTGGCGGGGTGGGGCTGTCGGCGGTGATGATCGCTCACGCGATTGGTGCCAACGTGATTGCCATCGACATTGCCGACCACAAACTGGCCCTGGCGCGTTCGCTGGGGGCGGTGGCCACGGTCAATGCCCGGCAGGTGGCCAACGTCACCGAAGCGGTGCAGGACATCAGCGGCGGCGGCGTGCATGTGTCACTCGATGCCCTAGGCCACCCGACCACCTGTTTCAACTCCATCAACAACCTGCGCCGCCGCGGCAAGCACGTGCAGGTCGGGCTGATGCTCGCCGACCACAGCACGCCGGCCATCCCGATGAGCAAGGTGATCGCCCATGAGCTGGAAATCTATGGCAGCCACGGCATGCAGGCGCACCGCTACGGCGCGATGCTCGACATGATCAACTCCGGCAAACTGGCCCCCGAAAAACTGGTGGGCAAGACCATCAGCCTGGAGCAGTCGATTGACGCGCTGGTCAATATGGACCGCTTTGAAACTGCCGGGGTGACGGTGGTGACGCAGTTCTGATCATTACGGCCGCCGCCGACCGATGCATGCCAGGGCAGGTCAAGTTCAGCTATGGGGTCATTAAGAAATATTAATGACAGATTTCTTTTCGCTATCGGCTATGGTCGCTTGGTAGAGTGATGTCACTCTGATATACGTGATCTTTCTCCCCTGACGCCCAGCCGAGTCCTGCGAATGAAAAAACCTCTTGCCCTCTCGACCCGCATCGGCCTCGGTTTCGGCGCGATTGTCTCGCTGCTGCTGATGATTACCGCGGTGGGGATTCAGCGCGTCGGCTACATCGACAGCACCCTGGCCAATGTCAGCGACAACGCCGCAATGGTGCAGCGTTATGCGATCAATTTCCGGGGCAGCGTGCACGATCGGGCGATTGCCATCCGCGATGCGGTGCTGGTCGATAACAACCAGAGTCTGGAGCTGCATCTGGCCGAAATCAGCCGTCTGGAAAAGGCCTACGCTGACGCTGCAGTCAGCATGGATCAGTTGTTCAGCACCCGCGACGTGACCCCGGAGGAGCGCAAGCTGCTGGCGGCGATCAAGGACATCGAACAGCAGACCCAGGCCTCGGCCAAAACCCTGATCGAGCTGCGCCGCAGCGGTGATATCGCCGCCAGTCAGGCGCTGTTGCTGCAACGCACTGCTGGCCTGTACAGCGAGTGGCTCAAGCGCGTCAACGCGCTGATCGACTCGGAAGAAGTGTTGATCAGGGCCAAGCTCAACGACGTGCAGGACACCGCCAGTTCGTTTCGTGGCCTGATGCTGCTGGCCAGCGGTGTGGCCTTGTTGCTGAGTATTCTGCTGGCCCGGCAGATCATCGGCTATGTGACTTCGACCCTCGGCGCCGAACCGACCGAGGTGGCGCAAGCCATCGAGCGCCTGGCGGCCGGTGATTTGCAGCAAAAGCTGACCACCCGGTACCCGGCCAGCGTCATGGGCGTGCTTAAGTCTGCGCTGGCGCGTTTGTCGCAGACCATTATCCAAGTGCGTGCCGCCGCCCACGAGGTCAGTCATGCGTCGGCGCAACTGACCGCCACCTCGGCACAGAACAACGAACACATCAGTCGCCAGACCCGCGAAGCCGAGCAGATTGCCACCGCCATCACGCAAATGGCCTCGACCGTCAATGAGGTCTCTGGCTACGCCGTGCAGGCCGCCAGTGCGACCAAACAGGCGGATGTCGGGGTGGAGAGCGGTAACCGCCTGGTGACTGATACCTCACAATCGATCGAGCAATTGGCAGTCACCCTGACCCAGACCACCGACACGGTCGAGCAGGTATCGCGCGACAGTGAAAACATTGAGTCGGTGATTGAGGTGATCAATTCGATTGCCGCGCAGACCAACCTGCTGGCCCTCAATGCTGCCATTGAAGCGGCGCGGGCTGGCGAGCACGGTCGCGGCTTTGCGGTGGTGGCCGATGAAGTGCGCTCGCTGGCCAACCGCACCCAGCAGTCGACCCAGGAAATCCGTGAAATGATCAGCACCCTGCAAAGCGGCACCGAGGCCGCCGCGCAGAACATGCGCAACAGCTGCGAACTGGCCACCCGCACCGTGGAGCAGACCCGTAACGCCCAGGCGGCGCTGGCCAAAGTGAGCCATGAGGTAGGCGCGATCAACGACATGAACGCGCAGATCGCCAGTGCGGCGGTACAACAAAGCAGCGTCGCCGAGGACGTTTCGAAGAACATCAGCCGTATTCACGAACTGACCGTCCACACCGCCAGCGGTTCGTCGCAAGTGGCCTCGGCCAGCAGCGAACTGGCCGAACTGGCCAGCCGCCTGAGCGAGAAGGTCGCGATGTTCAAGGTGGGCTAGGCCGGGGTATTACCTTGTAGGAGCCGCTTTAGCTTCAAGACTGTTCGGTTAAGTACACACATCTCGGTGAGAGGCAGCTCTGCTGGCGAAGACGGCGGCACATTCACAGCAGATATAATGTTTTTACTGGCCTCTTCGCGAGCAGAGCTCGCTCCCACATGGGCATAGTGTTGGCTTTGGCTGCGAAAGGTTTCTGACGCTGAATCTTCGCGGCTAAAGCCGCTCTTGCGGGTGTCTGCGATCACGCAGGCTTGCACAGCTTGTGGGCTATCGCATCAAATTCCCGGTCAAAACTGGCCCGTTCTCCTGCACTGAGAAACCCCTGTTGCTTGACGAACCCTTCGGTCTGCGCACGCACTGATTCAATCCGTTTGGTCAGCTTCGCCGCCTGGTCCTGGGTAATGTGCCGGGCCTTGCGCGAAGTACCTATGTCGGCCACCAGCACATTGGCGCGCTCCGAGATATGTGCGTGGCCGACATCTTTTACCGAGCCACCGGTTTCCCCAGGCAAAGCGCGTTGCTCGACCAGGTTGCAGCTGGGCAGGTCCAGCGCGGGTGGGGCGGCCAGCGCAGCGCTGCTCAGACATGCCAATAATACGGCGCTCAAACACTTCATCAGGGCCTCCACAAAGGCAGTTGGGTCGCCCTGATAAGACGGTCAAAGGCTCATCGGGTTCAACGAGTACCCGGCGGCTTGCCCTTGCCGCGTGCAGCTTTCTGCGCGGTCGAGTCGTGCTGCGTGCCGGTCGAGCCGTCCGGACGCAGGGCGTCGTTGTCGCGTTCGGCTTCGCCGGTATGTTCAGGTTGCTTGGAATCCTGACGCGGTTCCCGGGGAGTGTTGTTCATGTGGCCTCCGAAATATTGCTGTTGCCGCTCACAAAACAGAAGGCCATTGCGCCGGCGCAGAGGTTCAACCGGCTTATCGCCCGGCGGATAAATGGTCTGCGGTACGCGCCGTGTTACTTGGCTGATACAACCAGGTGCCGTTAAGCGCCCGCTTGGCCGACGGGTTGAACTGCGATCGCCTTTGTGCCTCGAACCATCAAGCGAGGGCTGGCCCGATGTGCACTGATTGCTTGTCAGCAGCCCGTGCTGGCGCCCGATGTCGTGTCCTGGCTCATCAGCCAGCCGCCTCGTGGCTGGCGGAGTATTCAGACAGGGGCGAAGGCCTCGCGGGAGCAGATATGAAGTACCAAACCGGGCTGAAGTGGGCATTGACCGCACTCGCATGTTGCCTGCTCAGTGCACAAGCCGCCGAGACCCGGCGTGTGGATGTGCTGTTGGTGGGTGGCGGGATCATGAGTTCGACCCTGGCCGTGTGGCTCAATGAACTGGAGCCGGGCTGGTCGATGGAAATGGTCGAGCGCCTCGACAAGGTCGCCGAGGAAAGCTCCAACGGCTGGAACAACGCCGGCACCGGGCATTCGGCGTTGGCCGAGCTGAATTACACGCCTGAAAAGGACGGCAAGATCGACATCACCAAGGCGGTGGAGATCAACGAATCGTTCCAGATCACCCGGCAGTTCCTGGCCTGGCAGGTCAGGCAGGGCGTGTTGAAGAACCCGCGTTCGTTCATCAACAGCACGCCGCACATGAGTTTCGTATGGGGGGACGACAACATCCGTTTTCTCAAGAAACGCTACGAGGCGCTGCAAGCCAGCCCGCTGTTCCGGCCCATGCAGTATTCCGAAGACCCGGCGCAGATTCGCCAATGGGTGCCGCTGATGATGGAAGGCCGCGATCCGAGCCAGAAGCTGGCCGCGACCTGGACGCCGATTGGCACTGACGTCAATTTCGGTGAAATCACCCGCCAGTATGTGGGCTACTTACAGAGCCGACCCAACTTCGACCTGAAGCTGTCGACCGAAGTGCGTGACATCACCCGCAACGCCGATGGCTCCTGGCACGTGGAGTACAAAAACCTCAAGGACGGTACTAGCGGCGCCACCGACGCGAAGTTTTTGTTCGTCGGGGCGGGCGGTGCAGCCTTGCCGCTGTTGCAAGCGTCCGGTATCGAAGAAGCCAAAGCCTATGCCGGTTTCCCGGTGGGTGGCTCGTTTCTGGTGACCGACAACCCGACCATCGCCCAGCAGCACATGGCCAAGGCCTACGGCATCGCCGCTACCGGCGCACCGCCGATGTCTGTGCCGCACCTTGACACCCGCGTGCTGGACGGTAAGCGCATGATTCTGTTTGGACCCTTTGCGACCTTTTCCACCAAGTTTCTCAAGCAAGGTTCACTATTTGACCTGGTCGGCAGCATGAACCTGCATAACACCTGGCCGATGGTGCGGGTCGGCGTACGTGAGTTTGACCTGGTGCAATACCTGATCGGCCAGGTCATCCAGTCCGACGATGATCGCTTTGCCGCGTTGCAAACCTACTTTCCGCAGGCGAAGAAGGAAGACTGGCGCCTGTGGCAGGCTGGCCAGCGGGTGCAGATCATCAAGAAGGATCAAGACCTGGGCGGGGTACTCAAACTCGGCACCGAAGTGGTGGTCTCGGCTGACCGCAGTATCGCCGGCCTGCTGGGCGCCTCGCCAGGAGCCTCCACTGCACCGCCGATCATGCTCGACCTGCTGGGCAAAGTGTTCAAGGACCAGCTCGCCACCCCGGCCTGGCAGAGCAAGATCAAACAGATTATCCCCTCGTATGGTTTTCACCTGAACGACCGCCCCGATGAGGTGCAAAAGACTTGGGCCTACACCAACGAGGTCTTGCAACTGGCCCCGGCACCGGGCATCGACACGCGCCAGGATCCACGCAATCCGGACGATATCGACCCGTTGGGGCAGGACAATCAGGACAGCGATCCGGATCTGAAACCTTGAGGGTGTTCAACCTGTAGGAGCGACCTTGGTCGCGAAGGCGGCGTGACATTCACAACAGAGGCTGTGACCTTACCGGCCTCTTCGCGAGCAACCGGAGCGCCGGCCGGCTCTTCCCACCGAGGCATAAAGCACCTAAACGAACAGTATTGGCTTTAGCCGCCAAACTTTCGCAGCTGAAGCAGCTCCTGCAAGAATCGGCCGTTGTTACACCGGCACCGTCAGCCCCACCTTGACCTTGTCCAGCACGATCAAGGTGCGGTAGGTGTGAATATCCTCATTCCCGGCAAAATGCTGCTGCACCAGTTGATCGAAATGCGCGATGTCCCGGGCCAGCATGACGATGATGAACGACACCCCGCCGCTGACGAAATAGCACTGCTGCACCTCACTTACCCCGGCGAAGTAGCGTTTGGCGCGGTTCATCACCACGGCGCGGTCGTCGCACAGGCGTGACTCGACAATCGCGGTGATCTGCTGGCCGACGCTCTCCGGGGCGATCACGGCGGTGTTGCTGACAATCACGCCGCTGTCTTCCAGTTGCGCGATGCGCCGTTGCACTGCCGGGGTCGACAGGCCGATGGCTTCGGCAATCGCGCGTTGGGAGGTCTTGTTGTCCTGTTGCAGCATGCGCAGGATTGCCTGATCGAAGCTGTCCAGCGCACGCTTGGGTGATTCATTCATTTTTACGGCCTAAATCAAGCAATTCACTCGTCCTGCGCAGCGGTATACAGCAAACCGCCCGCACGGCAAAGCCTAGAATCCTGCCACGCACTTGGGCTGGAGTTTTCCGTGAACCTGCAAAGCACTTCCATTCTTGCCGCCATGCTGGGGATCATTTCGGTCCAGACCGGCGCGGCGGTGGGCAAATCCATTTTCACCCTGGTCGGTCCGGAAGGTGTCGCGGCACTGCGCCTGGGGATCTCGGCGCTGGTCATGCTGGTGCTGCTGCGGCCCTGGCGGATCTGGCAACCCGCGAACCTGCCGGGCCTGATCGGCTACGGGGTGATGATGGGGGCGATGAACCTGCTGATCTACCGCGCCATGCTCTACATTCCGGTGGGCGTGGCGGTGTCCATCGAAGTGGTCGGGCCGCTGGCGGTGGCCTTGCTGGCGTCGCGGCGGCGGATCGATTTACTCTGGATCGGCCTGTCGCTGCTCGGCCTGGTGTTGCTGCCTTGGGGCAGTGGCCAGCAAGGGCTTGATCCGCGTGGCATTGCCTACGCCTTGGGCGCGGCGGCGGCCTGGGGGTTGTATGTGAAGCTTGGCACCCGGGTGGCCATCCACGGCAAGCAGGCGGTGGCTTCGGGCATGCTGGTGGCGGCGCTGTTTGGTGCGCCGCTGGGCGTGGTGCAGGCGGGTGAGCAGCTATTGCAACCTTGGGTATTGGCGATTGGCCTGAGTGTGGCGCTGTTGTCGAGCATGGTGCCTTACCTGCTGGACATGTACGCCATGCGCCATTTGCCGGCGCAGGTGTTCGGCATTCTGCTCAGTGCCTCACCGGCCATGGCGGCGCTGGCCGGCTGGCTGGTGTTGGGCGAGGCCTTGAGCCTGTTGCAGTGTGCCGGAGTGGCGGCGATTGCCGCGGCCTGTGCGGGAGCGGCGCTGGTCGGGCGCAGGCAGTGATTAGTGTGGTTACGGCTTGGTGCTGGTCTGTAGTCTTTATAGCCCTGATACTGTGCTGGCATTGTTATGCAATGCTCAGGGATCAATAACGATAAGGCGGGAAAATGTCCGAATTCAAACTGCACTGCTTTGCCCTATCAGGCAACGCTTATAAGGTCGCGCTGTTTCTGGCGCTGTCCCGGCAGACCTGGCAACCGGTGTTCGTCGACTTTCTCAACGGCCAGACCCGCACCCGGCAGTGGCGCGATACGGTCAACGAACAGGGCGAAGTCCCGGTACTGGAGCATCAGGGCAAAAGCCTCACCCAGTCGGCGCTGATTCTCGACTACCTGGCCGATTACACCGGCCAGTTTGGCGGCCGCACGGCGGAAGAAAAACAGGAAATCTGGCGCTGGATGCTTTTCGACAATCACAAATTTACCAGCTACTACGCCACGCTGCGCTTTTTGTATGGCATCCAGAAAACCGGTGACACTGAAGTGACGCGTTTTCTGCGTGACCGCGCTGCAGCGGCCTATCAGGTGGTTGATACCCACCTGAGCAAGACGCCATGGCTGGTCGGCGAGCGTGTGACCATCGCTGACCTGTCGCTGGCCGGTTATGTGTTCATGCCTGAAGAAACCGGGCTGTCGATGGAGGCTTATCCGCATATCCAGGCCTGGAAAAAGCGCATTCAGGAGCTGCCGGGCTGGCAGCATCCATATGAGCTGATGCCGGGGCCGACCGGCCTCTGAAGCGGGCGGTGATGGTTGGCCATCAGGACCTGCAGGAGCCGCTTTAGCGGCGAATTAGCGGCTGAAGCTTCGCGAATAAATCCGCTCCTGCAGGTCCCATGGTTGCCAGCCATTACACCTTGAAGCGCTCGACCATCGCTTGCAGTTGTACGCCGATTCTTGCCAGCTCCATGCTGGAGGAGGCGGTTTCTTCGCTGGCCGCTGCGGTCTGATCCGAGATGTCCCGTACTTCGGTCACGCTGCGGGCTATTTCTGCGCCAGCCGAGCTTTGTTGTTCCGAGGCGCAAGCAATCTGCTCGTTCATCCGCTCGATATCCCTGACCGACTCGATGATGCTGCCAAGCATGGTGCGCGCATCGCGGGAGTGCTCGACGCTTTTACCGGTCAGCGCGATGTTCTGCTCCAGCGCCGATGTCATCTGATGCGTGCTGGCTTGCAGGCGTTCGATGAGCTGAGCGATTTCGTCGGCTGAGGTCCGCGTGCGCAACGCCAGCCCGCGAACCTCGTCAGCGACCACCGCAAAGCCGCGGCCGGCTTCCCCGGCGCGCGCGGCCTCGATGGCGGCGTTCAAGGCCAGCAGGTTGGTCTGGTCAGACACCGCCTTGATCACGTCCAGCACGCCGCCGATGCTCTCGGTGTTGGCGCGCAGCTCAGTCATTGCCTCCTTGGTCACTTGCATATCACTGGACAGGGTTTCGATCTGTTCGACGGCCTGACTGACCACCTTGTCGCCCTGCGCGGCCTTGTCACTGGCGCTGACAGCGGACTTGGCCGCCTGGCTGGCGTTATGCGCCACGTCGTGGGTGGTGGCGGTCATCTGCTGCATGGCCGTGGCGATCTGATCGGTTGCCACCTTTTGCGAGTTGACCCCGGCGCTGGTTTGCTCGGTCACCGCCGACAGCTCCTCGGCAGCGCTGGCCAGTTGAATGATGCCGTGTTTGACCTCGCTGACCAGCCCGCGCAGGGCCACGGTCATGCGCTGCATGGATGACTGCAGTGCGCCCAGTTCGTCCTTGCGGTTGACCACCACCGTGGCGGTGAAATCACCGTCTGCCACCTTCTCGGCGATGGCGACAGTCTCCTTGAGCGGGGTCACGATCGAGCGGGTAATCAGCCAGGCGGCCACGATGCCGCAGATCAATGCCAGGACCATCCACAGCCCCAGCATCTGCCTGACGCTGGCGACATCGTCTTCGCGGTTCTGCCGCTGTATGGCGGTCATCTTGCCGGCGATGTCCAGCAGATTACTGACAGTCAGCGTAATCCCCGCCTGGGCCTGGTCGATACGGGCCTGGGTCGCCACCATGGTGTTGAGCTGCGCCTCGTACCGTTGCAGTTCAGCGCTTAGCTGCTGCACGTCGCGGGCCGGTATGGCGGCGCCGGTGAGGCTGTTGACCAAGGCCATCACTTCAGCGATTGCCTTGTGTGCCTCGGCGTCCGTCGCCGGGCTGGGGAGTGCGGTATAGCTGCTAAAGCTTGCGAGCATCTTCTGCGTGGCGAGAAAGGTCTCGGTCAGCGCCGCACGGCTTTGTGGCGTGCCGGTTTCGGCATTGGCGATGGCTGCAAGACGCTTGAGTTCGGCATTGACCGCCTCTGCCAACCCGGTAGCCGCCATGCGTGACGCCTCGCGCTCGCGGGTCGCGGCGACCGCCTGGTTGTAAAAGCCGCGATAGCGATTGAGGTTGCCATCTGCGTCGGCCAGCAACTGAATATTGGCCGGCGACTGGAAGTTCGGCGCGATGCTGGTGAGGTGGCGAGTGGTTTCGTCGATCTTGGCTTGCCACTTTGCGGCCTGCACGTCATCGGCTTTGGTGAGGTAGACCAGCCGCTCAATGCGCATATCGCGGGTCGCAGTGCTGAACGTGGCGATATCGATCATCCGCTCGCTGCGGTCGCGCAGGGTGTCGGTGGCATACCAACCGGTGTAGGTCATCAACAGGATCATGCACATGAGCAGCGAAAAACCCAAGACCAGTTTGGACCTGACGCTGATGTCACTTAGAAAATTCGAGCGTTTATCTTGCATGTTGATTTCCTGAATGGAGCCCGGAGTGCAAACCCCTGAAGGTTTAACGGGGTGGCAGAGCGGTTTCTTATCGAATAGGCGTTCATGACGCTCAATGTCCTGCGCCGCGCCTGGCAGCAGGCACAACACCGCCTCAAGCCTGATCATTGCGGTAATGGCGCTTTGCTGGCGCTGGAGACTCAACACAGACCAAGTGATGGCACATTGGTTCTATACATTTTTGGGTGAATGTGTGTGTCGACAGAGGTAACGGCTGGATTTATCAGTCTCGCGCTTGCAGTACGGCCCTGAGCCGGTCCAGAACCTGCGTTTCCAGCACCGACAGCACTGCCGCTTCATGCACCAGCACCGCCACGCTGATACGGACTGACGGCAGCAGCGCCCGCGCATGCTGATCCGGCTCCAGCAACGCCTGGGCGGTCAGTTCATCGATGATTGCCACACCGGCCCCGGACTGGGCGAGGGCGCAGGCCACGTAATAGGTCTGCACCTTGAACGCGCTGTTTTGTTCGGGGAGCAGGGTCTGGACCAGAGTGCCCAGCGGGTCTTCTGCCGGCAGGGCGATCACTCTGGCGGGGTCGAGCTGATCCAGCGCGACCGGCGTTCTGGCATTCGTACCATCGACGCAGACCAGCTCGATGCTGCCCACTTCAATGGCCTTCAAGCCAGGGTAGGGGCGCGGGTTGAACACCACCGCCATGGACATTTCGCGGGTCAGCAGCGCCTGGGCGAGTTGCTCGCTGTGCGCGGTGGTCAGCTCCAGCGTTACGCCGGGGTTGGCCTGTTGAGTGGCGGCCAGGGTGCGCGGCAGCACCTTCAGGCCCAGGGTCGGGATACAACCGAGCTTGAGCTGGCCTTGTGGGTTGGCGCGCAGGCTGCGTGACAGGCGTTTGATTTCTTCGAGTTCGCGGTACATCCGCTCAACCGCAGGCACCAGCGCCTCACCTTCACGGGTCAGTTGCAGGCGCCCCTTGACCCGATCAAGCAGCCGAAAGCCCAAACTCGCTTCGGCATGGGCGAGCAGTTTGCTGGCCGCCGGCTGGGAGATACACAGCCACTCGGCGGCCTTGGTCAGTGACCCGGTGCGATGTGCTGCCCGGAAAATCTCGATGTGACGTGTTCGCACGCGTATTACCAAAGGTTATGGATGCTGCCGTTATACGCCTTGGCGCCGGGGCATGCCATCGGCTCACAATCGGCCGGGTCATAACAGGAGGTGAGACATGCACGTAATCATCATCGGCGCCGGCGTAGTGGGCCTGACCAGCGCCTGGTATCTCGCCCGCCAAGGCGTGCAAGTGACCCTGATCGACCGCCAGCCACAGGTGGCGCGGGAAACCAGCTTCGCCAATGGCGGCCAGTTAAGTTATGACTTCGTGACCCCACTGGCCGACCCGGCGGTGCTGCCCAAGCTGCCGGGCTGGCTGCTCAACGCCGATTCGCCGCTGCGTTTTCGGCCCCGGCTGGACCCGGACCAATGGCGCTGGTGCTACGCCTTTCTCAAGGCTTGCAACCGCCGCCAGGTGGCGCAGACCACTTGGGAAATGCTCCAGCTGTCGATGCACAGCCGCCAGTTGCTGGATGAGCTGCTGGCACAACACGACCTGCCATTCAAACTCAAGCGCACCGGCAAACTGGTGATGCACCGCACTGCCAGCAGCCTTGCTGCCGCCGCCAGGGGCGTCGAGTACCAGCGTTCACTGGGCAGCGACCAACGCCTGCTGAACGCGGCCGAGTGCCTGGCGCTGGAACCGGCGCTGGCCGCTGTGGCGTCCTCCATCGCGGGCGGCATCTACACGCCCACCGAAGCCACCGGCGATTGCCGCCTGTTCTGTGAAAGCCTGTTCGCGATGCTGCAGGGCCTGCCCAATGTGCAGGTACTGTTGGGCCAGCCGATCCTGAATCTGGTCCGTCGCGGCGCCGGGATTGCCGCGGTGTGTCTGCCTGTCGGGGATGTCGAAGCCGACGCTTTTGTCATCGCCGCCGGCCTGGACAGCCTGCGCCTCACCGCGCCCTTGGGGCTGTCGCTGCCGCTTTACGGCCTGCGCGGCTACAGCCTGACGTGTGCTCTGCCAGCCGGGTGCAAACGCCCCGAATTGAGCGTGACCGACGCCGAACGCAAGGTGGTCTACGCACCGCTTGGCGATGAACTGCGCATCGCCGCGATGGTCGACATGGGGCAACCCGGCGCGGTGGTCGACCCCAAACGCATCGCACAGCTCAAGCGCCAGGCGCTGGAGGTCTTCCCGGCACTTGACCTGGCCGCTGCCAGCCCTTGGGCCGGCCTGCGACCGGCGACCCCTGGCAGTAAACCGATCATCGACCGGGCAGGGCCGCTGAGCAATCTGTGGCTCAATGTTGGCCACGGCGCACTGGGCTTCACCCTGGCCTGCGCCAGTGCTGAATTGACCGCGAGCCTGGTGACTGGCCAGCCTGCGCAGATCGACACGGCACCGTTTCGCCTGGCATAACCGGTTTTGGCCGTTCTTGCGGCAGCGTACTTTGTGGGAGCGAGCTCGCGAAGGCGGCATCAAAATCCATATAACACTCATAACGAGCCCACCTATGACCGAGTACCGCGGCCTCATCCTTGACGACACCCGCGAAGGCGCGACCGACGACGCCATCGCCCAACTGGAAAGCAGTCTTGGCGCCCGCCTGCCCGACGACTACCGCCAGTTCCTGAAAACCTGCAACGGCGGCTATCTGGAATACGACGTCGTCGCCACCCTGAGCAATGGCGACAAAGAACTGATGAGCTTCGCGCTATACGGCCTGGACCCCGCCGAGCAATACGAGTCCAACCCCTTTGAACTCGAACAGCTACGCGAACAGGACGGCTATCCACCCACCGGCCTGCTGCCCATCGGGCGTGACGGCGGGGCCAGCGTGTTGCTGCTCGATCTGCGCGACGGGCGTCAGGAGGTGGGCGCGATGGTCGCCGGCTTGCCGGCCTGGACCGGCCGCCGCCAGCAAGGCGATGAATACGTGGTGCTGGCGGACTCGTTCAACGGCTACCTGGATTTACTGCACCTGAGCGAAGAGCGCATCGCCGACCATATCGACAACTTCCTGATCAGCGAAACCAGCATCGAAGCCACCCTGGAGTGGCTCGACAAAGGCAACCCCGGCTGGCGCGAACGCTACCGGGAACAGTGGAATGCGAGGGTGGCCGACAGACCTGTTTGAATATCTTGCAGTCAGGCTGTCGCCGGCGAGCCGTGCTCAAATGCCTGTTGTGCAAGGAGCAGCAATGCCCAGCGACAACAGACGCTCAATTTTTGCAGTGGCTTGGCGCATCAATGTGGTCAACTGCGTCAGGTCGCGCTCGTCTTTACGATATTGCGGGATCGTTGCCGAGATCGACCCCCTGACAGTGCCGTCGACGAAGAAGGGTACAGCCACCCCGAAAGCGCCCAGTACCCGTTCACCGTCACCGGTTGCCCAGCCCCTGTTTCGAATGTTGCTCAGTTCAGCCATGAGTACTTCATGGGAGGTAATCGTGGTGTCGGTGATCTTTTCAAGCTTGATCGACTCGACGCTGCTTTGATCACAGTAAGCCAGTACCGCTTTACCGGCCGCGCCGGCATAGAGGGGGACTTGGGTATGTGTTTGCAGCGTGTATTGAATAGGGCGCCAACCGTGAATGACCTCAAGAAACTCAGCACGCCCCGTTGTTTTTTCGTAAGAAAGAAACGCAATGGTCTCGCCGGTTTCCTGCACCAGATCAAGCAGAATCGGCCGGGTCAGCTGAGCAAGGTTCTCACAGCCTGAACCCGTTCTGGCGGCCCACTGATACAGCTTTGCACCCGGATACAGGCCTGTATCCTGAAAATTCACGATGCCTGTCTGCATCGCTGACTGGATGAGCCGCTTGGCCGTTGCCTCATTGCACAGCATTTGCTCATGAAGCCCTACGCTGTTTTTTAAACCGGCAGGAAAGGCACACGCCAGCAGCAGCAGTCGCTCAAGGCGGGTAAGGGTGGATTTGGCCTCTTCTGTGCTGATAACGGGCGCTTGCCGCGAACCGGTTTCAGCTGCCTCGGTGAGCGCGACGATTTCTTCAATCAAGCCCATTACCCCGGCTTGTGCTCGCGTGATAATGGCTGGCTGCGGGTCGCTGACAGAGTGCACCGAAACAGCAATGAGCAGCCCATTGTTCAGCCGCCTTAATGCTGTTGACGATGCCTTGGGGAATTCGGCTTCTGAAAAAACCTCGTGAGCATCCGGAACTTTGCTGACCTTGCCCGAGTTGTCGGCTACATCACAGGCCTGCGGCAGGTGTCGATCGGCGGCCAGAAACTCGGCAAAACAGCGACCAATGTCGCCGAAGCTTAGCGGATAGAGCGTGCCTAGCTGTGGCCTGAATGTAAGAGTGGCTTTGGCCTCACTGCAAGCGGCCACGAAATAGCCTCCACTGACGGGGCAATAAATGCAGACCAGCGCGGTGCTTTGGGTGGCGTCCGCCAGCTCACTCAGCGCGTTGCTGTGGCAACCAAGCAGGACATTCGAGTCGCGTAGCTTCTGGAGCAGGACGTTGATACGCGGCCCAAGGCTGTACTTGCCGGTCCCTGCCTCCACCGCCAAGCCTCGATCAACCAGTGAGCCCAGGATCCGGTTGACGGTGCTGCGACTCTCCATAAGCTGTGCCGCCAGTTCCCGAACGCCCCAGGGTTCGCCGCCAGCGCGGCTGACAAGCGCGTCGAGCACCTC
Source organism: Pseudomonas sp. 21LCFQ02 (assembly GCF_024129895.2). Taxonomy (NCBI): domain Bacteria; kingdom Pseudomonadati; phylum Pseudomonadota; class Gammaproteobacteria; order Pseudomonadales; family Pseudomonadaceae; genus Pseudomonas; species Pseudomonas sp. 21LCFQ02. Next base: position 5,036,911 of record NZ_CM178749.1, on the reverse strand, counting down.
GATCAAGCGCGTGTGACTGGAGGCAGGGGAGGTCGTTGGCGCTGCGTTGGGAAGCGATTGTGTTTGAGCCATCACGAGTTAAGCCGGCATGTCGGGTCCCCATTCTGGCGTCTAAGGGCGTCATATCGCAAATGACGTGATGCTGTTGACAAGTCGCTCAACGTTCTAGATTCTAATTAAAACAAAAGCAGGACACTGTCCCATTTTTTGAATTGGTGCGGCGTTCGATAACCTGAGGTGCCCATGAACAACAATAACGTTATGGCCGAGCCGGTCGCGCAGGCCGTCCAAGACACCGAGCAGACACGCAAAGCCAAGAAAGCCACGAGGGCTGCTGTATTCGGAACGTTTGTCGAGTATTACGACTTCAGCGTTTACGGCTACGTTGCGGCCACCCTGGCGATGGTGTTTTTCCCGTCAGACGACCCGACTACCGGCTTGCTCAATACCTTTCTGGTGTTCGGTTCTGCATTTCTGGTGCGTCCACTGGGGGCCGTCGCGTTCGGCTGGCTGGGTGACAAAGTAGGTCGGCGCTTCAGTCTGATCGCCAGCATCACCTTGATGGGCGCTGCGGCTACGCTGATTGGTTTGCTGCCCGGCTATGCCCAGATCGGAGTGTGGGCTCCGATACTTCTGGTGGTCTTGCGGATGCTTCAGGGGTTTTCTGCCGGTGGCGAAATCGGCGGCGCTGCCAGTTACATACGCGAATGGGCACCACCAAAACGCCGCGCGCTTTACATCTCGTTCCTGCCTTCCATTGCCCAGTTTGGTAAAGGCCTGGCGGCGGCGATAGCAGGGCTGGCTGCTGCGACCCTCACTGATCCAGAGATGCTTTCGTGGGGCTGGCGCATTCCGTTTCTGTTGGCCTTGCCACTGGGCATCATCGGCCTGTACATGCGCCTGAGCATTGAAGACAGCCCGGAGTTCGCGTCCAAAAAAGAGGCGGCTGAAGTCAAACAGGGCCAACCCTTCGCCGAGTTGCTTCGCGACTACCGCAAGCCTTTGGTCAAGGTGATCATGATCGCAATGGTGCAGAACATCGGTACTTACATCGGTACGGTGTTCATCGCGGCCTATTTCAGTTCGATTCTGGGTTACTCGAAAGGGCAGGCGTCCACCATTGTCTTGCTGGCCGTCATTCTTGCCGCGTTCCTGATCCCGCTGGCGGGCCAGATCGCCTCCGAGCGCGGCGGAAAAAATGTCCTGCGCTACTCCTACCTCGCGTACGCGCTGATCTCTATCCTGTCTTTTATGTTGATGCAGCAAGGCTCGGTCAGCTTGGCCATGGTCGGGCTGGCATTGGGCATGATTCCGTATGCCCTCTGTCAGGCCGGCACCTATTCAGTGATGCCGGAATTTTTCCCGGTGCACATCCGCCATACCGGCGTTGCATTCGGTCACAGCGTCGGTGCGGTTATCGGCGGCGGTTCAGGACCGTTCCTGGCCACCTGGCTGATCGGTGCAACCGGCAACCAGTCAACCCCCGCGTTCATCTTGTGCGCATCAGGCCTGCTGGGGCTGATCATCATCGCGACGGTTCGTAAAAATGCAGCGACGGCGACCGACGACGCCAATACCCACCAATTTTCATAAGGTGCCGATCATGCCCCTGATTTACGTAACCAGCCCGATCCATCCAGATGTACTCAAGGCACTCTCAAAGGTAGGCCGCGTAAAACTGGGCTATGGCCCGAACGCCGTCTCATATGGCGACATCCAGAGTCAGGTAGATGCCGTATTTTTGCGCGGTGGCCATTTCTCAGCCGCGATGATCGCCGCGTCTGCGAACCTGCGCATCATCGCCCGTCATGGCGCCGGCTATGACAATGTGGACCATGAAGCTGCAGCAGAGCTTGGCGTCTGGGTCACCAATACGCCCGGCGAAAACCGTCGCAGCGTCGTCGAGCACGTATTCGCCTTGTTGCTGGGCCTGAGTCGAAAAATACAGCTGGCGACCGACCAGACCCGCCAAGGCATCTGGGCGGCCGATCGCCTGTCGCTGACAGGCATCGAACTGGAAGGTCGGACCTTGGGCCTGGTCGGTTTTGGTGATATCGGTCGGCACGTGGCACCGGTTGCAGAGGCGTTCGGCATGCGGGTTCTGGCCACCGACCCTGCCTATGATTCAAGCGCTGACAAGCGCCTGGTGAGCTTCGATACGCTGCTCGCCGAGGCGGATGTGGTGAGTCTCCATGTGCCCCTGCAAGTCAGTACCCAGAACCTGATAGGTGGTCTGGAAATCGAAAAAATGAAAACCGGCGCCATCTTGATCAACACCAGTCGCGGTGGCGTGATCGATGAAGCGGCCGTTGCCGACGCCCTGCGCAGCGGCAAGCTGGGTGGCGTTGGTGTGGATGTGCTGGCGGCTGAAAACACCGACATGATTGCGCCGTTCAGCTGTAACACCTTCCCGGTCTCGGAACTGCCCAATCTGTTGGTCACCCCCCATGTTGCGGGGCAAACCAACGAGTCACTGCTGCGCGTCGGCATGAGCGCAGCAGAGGCGATTGCCGCCGTCTTGCGCGGCGAAGCCCCCCAGCACCCCGTAAACAAACCGCTACCCAGGGCCTTCAACGGGTAACGGGTAAAACGAATTCACGCCGAGGTAATCATGTTTATCAATGCATCTGCTGAAAACATTACTGTGAGCGACGCCTGGGAACGCGCATCGCTGCAACAGATTGAAGAAATATCCCGCTACCCGGTCGCGCTGATCGGCGACGTGTTGCAGCGTACCGGCATGATGGCTTCGGCCATTCAGCATGTGGCAGGCCGGCCATCATTCTTTGGCACGGTCCTGCCGATCCAGACCAGAGAAGGTGACAACCTGGCCATCCACAGGGCATTGGATGACGCCCGCCCGGGTGACGTTCTAGTGATTAATGGCCACGGTGAAACCAACCGTGCGGTGTTTGGTGACCTGCTAGGAGAAGTGTGCCTTGCCCGGCAGGTGGCGGCGGTGGTGATCGACGGCGCGGTGCGCGACGTGGAGGAACTGAGCGTTATGGGACTGCCGACCTACGCACGGGCCGTGAACCCGGCCGGCCCTTCGAAATACGGCCCAGGCCAAGTGGGTTCGCCGGTGGCCTGCGGTCATGTTGTCTGCAACCCGGGCGACGCGATTTTAGGAGACAAAGATGGCGTTATCGTCATAGGTCGCTCTGTGCTTGCCACACTTGCCGACAAACTCAAGGTCCAGGAAGCGATGGAGAACGATTTCAGGGACAAGGTTCGGGCAAGCATTCGTTGAGTCTTATCGACACTGCCGGGGCGTCTGACGGCCCTACGACCGTCGCCAGCATGCCGATCAATGGGGCATGCTGGCGGGTTCGGTTAGCGACCACGAAGCTTCACGAACACAGCTTCGCCTGCCGATACCCCACAAACGGCCGCACCAGGCTCAGCAAGCCAAGGCAAGCCATCAGCGCACCGACCCACAGCGGTGCGCGCAGCCCATAACCGCCATCAATCGCCACGCCGCCCGCCCAACTGCCAAACGCCAACCCTGCGGTAATCACCGAGGTATGCAGCGTATTGACCAGCGCCCCCGGCTCGGCGGCGCGCATCACCCGCGCCACCATCGCCGGGTTAAGCGCCACACCGGTCAGCCCCAGCAGGATGAAACAGCCCAGGTTCAGCCACAGCTGATCGCCCGCCAGCGCAAAACCTCCCAGTGCCAACACCATCAAGGCCAGGCCCCAGCCCAGGGTAGGCAGCGTGTAACGATCCGCCAGCCGCCCGACAATCATATTGCCCACTAAATTGGCCACCCCGTACAGCGCCAGCAACGGCGCGACATGCCCAGGGGCAATACCCACTTCCTCGATCAGGATCGGCGTGCAGTAACTGAACGCCGCAAAGGTCGCGCCGATGATCAAGCCACTGGTGATGTACGCGCCCCATAAACTGCGGTTATGCAGCGTCGCCCACTGCTGCGCCAGGCCCGATTCGCTGCCCGGTTGGCTGTGCGGCAATCGCACCGCCGCCAGCGCCGTGCACAACAACGCCAGCACCACCACCGCCCACGAACTGGCGCGCCAGCCATGATGCTGCTCGACCCAGGCGGTCATTGGCACGCCGGCGACCGGTGAAAGCATCAACCCGGCCAGCACCACTGCCACGGCCCGGCCACGCTCCGACACCTCGACCAGCTCGGCGCAGACCGTCATGCACAAACCAATACACACCGCACTGGACACGCCCATGATCACCCGCGCCAGCACCAGCACTTCGTAACTTTGCGCCGTGGCCGCGAGAACACCGGCGGCCACATACACACCGAGCAAGCCGGTGAGGGCGCGTTTGTTGCTGAAGCCGCGGCTGAGCAGCAACACCGTGACCGGCGGCCCACCCAGCGCCATGCCCAGGGCATAGAAGGCGATCAGGTTGCCAACCTGGGCAAGGCTGACCGAGAAGGCCTGCGCCAGCGCGGGCATCATCCCGGCGATCATGAATTCGGCGGTGACCAGCGAAAAGATCGTCAAGGCCAGCAGGTAGACAGTAGAGGGGAGTTTTGGACGGTGAATCATTGACTGCTCAGACAGGAAAAAGGCACTTCACGGTAGGCATTGAGCCCGGATGGGTCAACCGCCGATTTCGAATGGGTAGATGACTGATGGCTATAAGGGGCAGGTTGGGGCGGTTGACTGCACCTGTGCGAAAAGTCGTGATCTGTAGGGCGATTTCAGTCGGATCTGCAAGCTGATTGCAAGACGCCTCCCTTTTGTTTGAGTGAAATTTCCGAGAGAATCCCGACCGCTTGCGCCAGCTCGATTCGCTCACTAGGCTGCTTCCCGTCGCACAGATATGCGGCAGGGCTTGGCCGCCCATTGTTGGATTGAGTCTGGTTGCAGTCGCTTGAGATGTCGTGCGGATGCTGGTCGTCCGTGCTCGCGTTTTATGGCAACTGTGCAAGGGACACCTTCGGGTGTGCCGGATTTGCCAGCTCATCCGGTCGGCCAACCCTTGTACTGTTGCCACCCAATCCGCTTGGCCGCGGCACTGGTGGTGATCTCACTTATGAACTGGAGATACACCATGACTATGAAGCTTGTACCCGACCCACCTGCATCAACCACCCGGCCTGACTCTGGCCCGACCCTGATCTCTTTTGAAGACCAGCTCAACAGTGCCTGGGACGTGCTGTCCTGCGCCTATGCAACAGCCTATGAATGTGGCGACAGCCTGCATGGGCAACAGCGCAACCTGGCGATGGCTGCGGTGCATCTGGTGGCGCAGGCCCAGGCGATGCTTGAGCAGATGATCGAGCATTTGCCGAAGGGGGTTGGAGTGGGTGAGGGTGGCTGAGGTTTAGAGGTTGCGATTGTGCGGCAGGGGCTCGAAGTGGTTCGGGCTCCTGCTGGTTGATGAAGATATCTAGGCAACATCCTGGCGTGCAGGAGCGTTTCGCGGGGAGTGTTTGCCAGTAGGGATTTTTTGAAATGCTTGATGAGAAATGGCTGTTATCGGCCAGAAGCAGACACTCGAGTAGGATGAAATCCTCCGAGAACTATTAGGTGGTCGACTCTGTGCGCAGTAGATCAACCAGCTTTCTTATGACTTCGCAAATAACCATGCTGTCGCCGAAGTTAGCGTGGATTTTAACTTGCAGCCGGGAAAAATACCCCATGAGTTATTTGAGAATACAAATACATAGGCGCAACGATCCCTGTAATTACCAGCGACCACCCCAAGGCAGTTGCTAATCCGTGTAGTTTCATAGTGCTCCAACTCTTGGCCTGCAAAATAAAGGAGTCAAGTGCGAATAGCATTGCCCAAATTAGGACGCAACCAGCAAGTGGAAAAGTCATCAGGGAGTACATGCGCGACGAGCCTTCCGCAATACCCAACACAAATGCAGCGCCAAGCATGAATGCAAACGTAGTCATACTCATGGAACGCCCGGCTCTGGCTGGTGAGCGCAGCAGCCTGACCCAGTTTCCGTTTGGGTTCGGGTGCAACACCAGAGCTAAGCCTGCGGGGAATAAAGAGGTAGCCAGCAGCATACCCATACTTTTAATCGCAATTCCTTCCCCATGCGTATTCACGAAAAAATCATTAACTTTCTCGTCGCTCGAATACTGAATTGCTACGCAAAGAGGTATAGCCCACAGGCAGAAAAAGGGTATGGAAAGCCAATCCTCCATAGTCCGCTGCCAAAATGCGTTCCAGCCAGTCAAGCTGAACTCAGGGCTGCTTACAGCCTTTTCTGCCCCTTCTGCTTCCACCCCTTTCCTCCTCAAAAAGCAATTCCACTTCATCAACCCTATAAGCACTTTAATATTACCTCTGGTCGTTTATTTTTTGAAAAAATATATTTTGGTCGCGCTACTAATATGAGTCATGTACTAGCCAGGGATGCTTGCAAAAAGCTCTTAGTCAGTTTGAGATGCTCACTCCACGAATCTCTGTTGGGAACAGCGCCTACCATCACCCTATGTTCATCAGAGAAGTACAGCACTGAACCTACTCCACCAAAACGGCGTGAGGATCGGGACTCATCGTCGTGCTGGCTCCAGATATTGATGACGCTCTTCATATAGCTCTTGTAGTTTGGATGAGTCGTAGAGCCTATGCAGAAGTCTTGATACTCAGGGTCGTCCATACAACCTAGTCGATTCAGGCAGCTCAGGAGCGCTAGAAACGAAGTGTCGTCCAAAAAATTCAGTATCTCTTGGCGTCCTTTCGTTAAGCCAAGCTGCGGTGAGAACAAGGCAATGCGCTCCACATACGCACGAACCCAAAAATCCATTCTTAGGATTGAAGGCGGGTGAGTACCTGAGGGCGTCATATCCATTCGAGCAGGCCGTCCGCCATGAAACATAAGCATAACGCAGCTTACAATCGCACATTGTAGGTAAGCGTGGTCCAGAAATTCTTCGCCCTTGTATGGGGCAAGCCTCATCGCCAACCAGTCCAATGCCTCGAAGTCCGCAGCAAGTTCAGTAGCATGCGAGATAGCAGCCTGATCCCCTAAGAGCGTTGCCGCCCCTGCAACTTGGAATTCGCTGATGCTGGCGGCTGAACCTGCTCCATACCTTGCGCGTGTAGCCCCGTGATTTTGGTTGAGATGGCCCAACTCGTGGTAAATCACAAAGCTAACACCTGAGATGAACATCAGCTCAGCGGCATGCAGCATGTCGAATCGCCTGGGAAGCGGCTGCGTTCCGTTTATAGTCCCGCCATCCGGGCCAGGTTGAGAGAAGCGCGCAAATTCTAAAGCACTTGAATAGATCTGGGTTAGCATCCCATAGCTCAAGGCGATGACGTGGCGCTGAACATTTTCCAGCGATGGCTCAACCGTTGCCACCGCACGTATGTCATTAGTAGCGATCCAGCTGATACTCAATTCGACCTCAGCGGCGGTGTACCACTGACGGCACAGCCTATCTTTAACCTCATCGGCAATCGTCAATGCCAGTTCTATAAGGTCGGAGATTTCGTATAGCTTCGTGGTGTGATCGTTCATTCAGCATCCAAGCAACTTTGTTGAACTGGTCTCGCGACTGAAGCGAATTGGCGATACCTTTCTGAAGGCGCTGCCTCAGAAGGACATCGATATTTTCGTTAGAGCCTCGCCGTTTAGAGTTCCGGGGGCGTGCCAATAAGCGTATGTCGAAAAATAATATCAAGTTCCCATCAAACGGGCATTAGCGAAATGCCTCACACACAGCCAGGGTCTGTCTCGTAATTCGTATTTGCGGGTATCTGCCAGAACTGACGGGCCGGTATGGGTCGGTTAGCGACGGTCTGACTCCGACCGCCGCTACACATGATCAAACCTCAGTCTGCTCCGCCATCTTCAGGGCGTCATCGACCTCAATCCCCAGGTATCGAACAGTGCTCTCCAGCCTCGTATGGCCGAGCAGCAACTGCACCGCCCGTAGGTTCTTCGTCCTGCGATAGATCAGTGAGGCCTTCGTACGTCTCATCGTATGGATGCCACACATGGCTGGATCAAACCCAACGGCCTCCACCCAGCCTTTGACGATGCGAGCGTACTGCCGAGTGGATAGATGGTCTGAAGTATGCAGCCGGCTAGGGAAAAGGTAGTTCTCGCTGCGTAACTGGGGCCGATGTATCCAGGCCGCGAGAGCGGACCGTGTTTGTTCAGTAATCTCGAACTGCACAGGCCGCTGCGTTTTCTGTCGCATCACCAAGGCTCGTGATAATACGTGCTCGCCATGGGCGACGTCGCGCACGCGGAGCTTAGTTAAGTGGCAAGCCCGAAGCTTGCTGTAGATATCAATATCGAAGAGAGCCAGATATCGAGTTCTTTCTGCAATTTGAAGCCTTACTCGGATAGCCCAGATATCTCTCAGTGGTAGCGTTTTTTTTTGCCCGACCAATTTTCCTTTGTTCCAGGACTGACGGCTGTGGGTAGCGATGATACTCATGACACGTCCTCCACGTGTGAAAGGATAGGGATGGCTAACCAGAGCCACGGTCTCTAACCGGCCCAAAGCGGCCACTCTATTGGGTCTGCGCTGTCAAAAGTCATGCAGGTTTTTCTAGTAACGCTTTCAGTTGCGAATCACGCAAAGCTAAGCTATTTTGCTGGGATCGTGGCACCTAGCCATCATGACGCACAGGACGCTAAACATGAGCGCTGAAGAAAGCAACGTAGTTCTAGATGTGCCTTCAGAAGAAAATGAGGATTTTTATAGCGATGATGACTTATTTGAAATTTCATCATGGGGGGCAGACCTAAGCTTTCGCGAACTAATAAGTCGTTATGATGATAACGAACTTGTAAAGCCAGAACTTCAAAGAAATTACGTCTGGGATAAGTCGGAAGCCTCAAGGTTCATTGACTCCATTTTGCTTGGGCTTCCTGTGCCAAGTATTTTCTTAGCAAAAACCAATGATGAAAAACTTTTGATAATAGATGGTTATCAAAGATTGATGACCGTGCGCGATTATGTAAAAGGGATTTTTACAAAAGATGGATCCGTATTCAAACTATCAAAAAGCGATAAAATTCATGAGCGTTGGAAGGGGAAGGCTTTCTTAGAGCTTCAGCCGGAGGAACAGCGTAAGATTAGAAATACGACCATTCACGCCATCGTATTTATGCAAAAATCTCCAACTGATGGAGATACTAGTCTGTTTCAAGTTTTCGAGCGCATCAATTCCGGCGGTCGATCTTTGTTGCCTCAAGAGATACGCAACTGTGTATACCAAGGCCCATTCAACTCTCTGTTATTTGAATTGAACACAGACCCAATTTGGCGACAGTTATGGGGGAGGGAGGAGACTGATTCTAGAATGCGGGATATGGAGTGTATTCTACGCTTCTTCGCTATCTCTGACTTGGCACTTCTGGATTCTAAAAAAGCTCCTTCTAGAGTTTCGCTAAAAAAATATCTTAATCAGTACATGGGACTGCATAATCGCGTCGACTTTTGCGATGCATTCCGCAATAGGTTCCTGTTGGCGACACGCTACATTCACGATAATTTAGGCGTCGAAGCCTTTCACAATCTATCACCTAGCAATCCTGATCGCGTGGTCCCTGCATTTAGCGCAACCGTTTTCGATTCAGTGATGATCGCTGTTGACTGGGGATTGAGAAAGAACATCGCGCACAGCCATACAGAAAATTTGTCTGCTCGACGTAAAAAAGCGCTACAAGACAAAGCACTTCAAACCTATCTTTCTTTTGAAACCATGCGGACTGAGACTATTCGTAATAGAGTCTGGAAAATGTATGGAGAGCTTTTCAAAGGAGCACCTCGATGATAAATCAGGAGGTATTGCACCAACTTGAATTATGCAGTCAAGAACTTGAGGGGATCAGGCAGCTTTTGGTAGGGATGGGGGCGGGCGCCAACCCAACACCTTACATGCGACGCTATGCCGTAATTAGAGCGTCGGGAGCTATTGAAGTCGGATTTAAGAAAATAATCGCAGACAAAGTTGATGCAGAGTGCGCTATACAGGCTAGAAACTTTGTGAAGAAGAAGATTCGTGATAGCTCATTCAATCCTCGTCTTGGACAAATAGAAAATATACTTTCAGATTTTGACTTGAGGTGGCGAAAAAAATTTGAAGAATTGATAGGCTTAAGCGATAAGCCAAAATTTAACACAGCATTGAACAAGTTGGTTAAAGCAAGGAATGAATTTGCTCACGGCGGATCCCCAAATGTCGAAATAGAAGAAACAATTGAATGCTATCAAGGCGGCTGTGAAGTGCTGCGGATTCTTGATCAGGTTGTTCATCATGAGTTTGAGGAAGGTGAGGATGAGCCTGTGAATGAATTAGAGTAACCCGTTTTTAGTTCTCACAATTGTATAAAAACCAAAGGTTTGGCGCTGGGACTTGACTTACATTAGATCGTTTCTGGCCGATACCCGACATCAGCGACCGTGCGCTTCGGGTCGTTAGCGGTCATTGGCGATAGGCCGCTTTCGACCCGAAACTGCCGTTGGTGGAGGCAGTTCATGGCCAAGAGCGGCCACAAGAGGCGGTAAGCCCTATACGGCAGGCAGCACCAGACCGTCACCTAGCAGGCACCGTCAAGGCGTTCTACTGGCAAGGTGCTGCTCCAAGGCCTGGAGTGCTCTCTGAGATGTTTCGTCACTCACCTTCGCTGCCAGCACCTGGACGAGTTCGCGTAGCTGAGCTGCGCTTACGCCGGTATTCATGCTCATGCGCATGTGTGCCTGTAACTGCGACTCGGCACCGGGCAAGGTGGAGAGCATGCTGACTGTCGCGAGCTCACGGCTCTGCCAGTCGAGGTTGTCTCGCTCAAAAATGTCCCCGAAAAGGTGTGCTCTCAGGTACTCGTTGGCAACTGGGGCAAAGTCGAACAGAGGTCCTTCAACTGGCGCGCCAGAAAGCGCCGTCTGGTTCACGGTCCCTGCAGCAATCAGGGCGTCACCTTTAAGCGCGGGCTTGCTCGGTTCGCGGCCCAGAGCATCCTTTTTGCCATTAGCCTTGCGCTCATCCACAACCCTCTTCAGCTCGGCAAGTGCATTCAGGCTGCGCGGAAAGCCGGCATAGGCATATAACTGCACCAACACCTCACGGGCATCGCTAATGGTCAAGCCGGCATCCAGCCCGGCATTGAGAGACGTGCCGAGACGGGAGATGTCGCCCAAGGCGGCAAACGCCGCAACGGCAACGATGGCCTGCTGGTGCACGCTGAGGGCTTCACTGACGTTGGCCGTGGTAGGCGAGCTCATACTTTTATTCTCCTGAGCGATAGCGATTTGAACTGAGGCACTTGCCGTCAATGCGGTAGTCAATACCGCGACGAGTACGCCGAATTTAATCTTCACGGGGCTGGCCATACTGCTCATCGCTTACCTTCTCCATCCAGTCGACGTTTTGGCCATTCAATGTGGCGGTCACTGCGATGTGCGACATGGCTGTCGTCGGCGCAGCCCCATGCCAATGCTTGACGCCAGGCGGACACCAAACCACATCTCCGGGACGAACGACCTGAATCGGCTTGCCCCACTCCTGGGTCAGGCCTACGCCAGAGGACACCACCAGTCTTTGTCCCGCCGGATGGGTATGCCAAGCCGACCTGGCACCCGGCTCGAACGTAACCAAAGCACCGGATGCACTGATGTGCTCGTCGGCTGGCCAAATGGGATCAATCCGAACCCGGCCGGTGAAAAACTGCTCAGATCCGGCGATGGACGTTTGCTCACCACCCCGGATGATTTGCTGCACACGTTGGGCATCGCTATCGGCACTGGCTGCTCCGAGATAAAGAACGGCAGTACAAAGCACCACCTTGTAAGTCTGTTGGTTCATGCTTCTTCCTCTATTCGTTCAATGTGAGATTCGGCCAGCGACCATTGCCAGTGGCCACTGCGTCCGGGACAGGAACGCTGCCGTTACCTGGAGCCGGGTAATCCTTCGACGATGTAAGTCCTCGTGTTTCCGGAGCGGTGGCGGATCGGAATAATGGCCTGGTAGGACGGGGATTCGTACCAAGCCTGAGCTTGCGCCAGGCTCGGAAAACGAATCGCAACCAGACGTCCCTGCGCGCCGAAACCTTCTTTCACATCTAGTACTCCTGCGCGGATGACGAAGCTGCCACCGAAAGGGGTGAACGTTTTCTCGACTTGCGCACTATAGGGCTTGATACCGTCAGGATCAGTCGCTTCGAACTCGGCAACATAGTAGGCGGGCGCAGATTCATCCTGGGTGGTGGGGGGGCTTTGCGCTGGCCTGTATCGAAGCAAGCGTCAAGCAGGCCAACGATGCGAGCGTGAAGGCACGTGCGCGAACCCTGCGAGAGGGAGATGCAGGTCTGCGGTGTGGGTGTTCATTCTGCAAGAGCATAGCGAGTCCTCTATGTGTCAGGTCATCTGGCGTCTACTTGTTCGGCGCCGTTGAGTCGACGTGCAAACCGCCGCGGCTATGCAGCGCGATGTTCTCAACCTCGATATGCCCCTTGTCGACCAGCATGTCACCAGTCAGGCGCAGGTATTCCATGAAGTGCGGCGTTTTTCGATGCGACGCATAGGCATCGGCACTGGCGTAGATCTCGAAGAATATCCACTGCTCTGGGTGATCTTTGCGAGTTACGGCGTACATCGCCAGCACGCCAGGCTCGACCTTCATCGACTCGCGCATCCCCGCGGTCACGATGCGACGGAACGCATCAAGGTTCTCGCGCCTGACCGTAACTTCAACGATGCGGGTTTCTGGCGTCCGACCACGCTGCACCACTGATAACGATGCAGGCTTCTCCACAAGGAACACTGGCTCGGTTGCGATTGATTGCTGGCTGCCGACCAATGACCAGGTCGTGTCGACGAAACCCTTGTAATGCATGGTTTCGACGTGGTGCTTGTAGGCGGCCTCACCGCTGTAGACCTCAAACATATACACCACCCCTGGTCGATCCAGGCTTGCAACGGCATGCATCGCCAGCACGCCAGGCTCCTCGCGCAGCGAGTGCAGCATGTTGTGCCGTCCGGCCGCATCAAATGCCTGTGCTTGTGCAGCATCGATCCTGAGTTCCGACATATGCACCACAGGATGTGCGAGCGCGATCTGTGCCGTCAGCATCGTTGTCATGGTCAATAGTGCTCTGCTGAGATTCATGTGGGTTTACCTTCGTCAACAACGCAGCTTCGGGACAAACTACTGCGGCTCACCCATCGAGAATGGCGCGGGAGAGGTGCGCGCCGAATTGAAAATGATCGAGTGGCTCTTGGCCGACACCTGCAAGGAGTGTCTCCACCGGCGGTGCTCAGCTGTGCCGTCAAGCCGGAAACTCGGTCAACATCCTTGGCCACAGTCTTGCGCGGGTGACCGAATCCGCTGTCATAAACGATGCTCACAAGAGCTGCCGACATTGGCGATCATCCTTCTGCTCTATTGATGAAGGCCATTCTGGCGAGCCTCAGTCATAACAAAAACCCAGGCCAGGGTTGAAGGGTCTTCAACTGGGAGTTGATAATCTGTGTAGGATGTCGCTAGCTGAAGCGAGGATATATGGACTCTTCTCAACGCGTTCGCGCGATCCTGTCATTCGTGCACGCGGTCGACGCCGGCAGTTTTTCGGCGGCAGGCCGGTTGCTGGGCGTAAGCTCGGCGGCGATCAGTAAGAACGTGGCAAACCTCGAGAAGGACCTATGCGTGCGCCTGATGAACCGCACCACGCGCACGCTACAGCTCACTGACGAAGGTACTGCCTTTCTCCGACAGGCACGCGTTGCCCTCGAAGCGCTCGACACTGCGGTGGAAACCGTCGCCTCCCAGCGTCTGGGGCCGAACGGACGGGTTCGCCTATCGACCAGCTCGGCGTTCGGTCGCGGCCACGTGTTGCCAGTGCTGCCTGGCCTGTTGGCACGACACCCAGGTCTGTCGGTCGACGTAGATTTCGACGACCGGGTCATTGATCTTGTCCGTGATGGTTATGACCTCGCGATCCGAGGCGGTAACCTTCCGGACTCGGCGCTGATATCACGACCAATCTGCCGCCTGAATGTCGCCATCGCTGCTTCACCTGAGTATCTCGCTCGGCATGGAGTGCCTCGATCGCCCGAGGAACTCAGAGAACACCGGCTGATCGCAAGGCGCTTTCTGGGTGGATGCGTTTCGCCCTGGCCTTTGCGCGCCGATGACAACAGTGTCGTCACCTTCGACCCTGCGGATTCGGCGGTGGCCACGCTCTCCGCGCCGGAAGCAATCGTTCAGGCTGCGTGCGATGGCATCGGCATCGCTCAAGTAGCCGTGCACCTCGCATGGCGCAGCCTGCAAGAGGGTCGCCTGAAGATTCTATTGCATCGCTACCATCATCCAGGTGGCTACGAGCTGGCGATCCAGTATCCCCACCGTGCGCTGATTGCCCCGCGCGTCCGCGCCACCTTGGACTACCTGCTGGAGGCACTGGCCGACGATCAGTTGCTACATATCCCGCTGGGCGCGCTGGAATCCTATGTAGCCTGAGGCCATTCCCCATCTACGGTTTATCTTGTCCATGGTGGCCATTAGCGCATCTGCCCATCAGTGGATCGCCCTGACTTTCATAGGTGCTTTCGTGCACCAAGTAGCTCTTATTCGGCCACGGCGAAGATCCACTACTTCAGTCATCCAGACGTGGGGCCGTGAATAGGCTTGAGGCTTTATCTCCAGGCATATGGCATAAAGTTGAGATGTTCCGATAGACAGTCATGGCAAACCGTAACATTTCTGAGACACTCAATTGGACTCCGATCAGAGGTTCGCCCTGTAGCACCTCTTGGATCAACTGCATCTTGGATTCACCCACGGAAATGTCTCTGTGGCCTACGTTGGGAGATCTGCTTGTCGACCGTTTCAGTGGATAAAAACAATGAGGGCCGTCTCTCCCACTTGCTCAATGCAAGTGAGCGACTGAGCACGGCACGGTCAGTGGACGAAGTTGTAGCCGTACTGCGAGACACCGCACGCGCGGCGGTAGGGGCAGAAGGCATCGCGGTTGTTATTGAAGACGCAGGGCGTTGTTCCTATGTTGCGGAAGATGCGGACTCCCCGCTTTGGCAAGGTCAGACCTTCCAGGCCGACCACTGTATTTCGGGTTGGGTTATGCATCACGGTGAGACTGTCGCGATTCGTGACGTCTGGGATGATCCGCGCATCCCGCAAGATGCTTATGCGCCGACGTTTGTCCGCAGCCTGGTCATGGTGCCCATAGGCAGGCCTGTTCCGGTCGCGGCGCTCGGAGCATATTGGTCGGCGGTCGGTGACCATGGTGGCGACACCGTTATGCGGCTGGAGAGTTTGGCGCGCCTTGCAACAATTGCCATCGAGAATGCTCGGCTTACCCAGGCGCGTAACCGCGCGATGGCCATCGGGGCTGCGCAAACCCGCATTCTGGAACTGGCTGTCGAAGACACTGCACTCAGCATCACGCTGGATGCCATTGTCCGCGAGATGGAAGCGCTGTCTTCAGCCCGGTTCCTGGGAAGCATCATGCTGCTGGATGAAGCTGGCCAGCAGTTGGAACACTGGGCAGGGCCTAGCCTTCCTGGCGCTTATAACGAAAGCGTTAAAGACATTACCCTCAAAGCACATACGAACGCCTGCACTGCCGACGCGTTGTTCGACCCACTGACTAACCTTCCCGAAATATCGAGTGGGCCGCTCTGGGTCGAGCTTCGCGCGTTGGCCATGAAACAAGGTCTGCAAGTCTGCTGGTCAATTCCGATCCGCTCCGCGCAGGGCGCACTACTCGGTGCTTTCGTCATGCACCACCCCGAGATGCGTGAGCCAACGCCCGGCGACACTGAAATCATCGACTTCGTCGCACAGACAGTCGCACTCGTCGTGCATCGTGCTCGTGCGGATGCCGAGACTCGCCGCAGTGAGGCCAGGCTGCGACTCGCGGTTGACCACGCCGACGTGGGGTTCTGGGACGTGGATTTCGTGCAGAACACGCTGGTCTGGCCTTCGCAGACCAAAGCGATGTTCGGCATATCGGCTGACGTCCCCGTCACGCTGCAGGACTTCTACGATGGCTTGCACCCCGAGGATCGTGACGCGACGATTGAAGCTTTTACCGCCGCTATCGATCCTGAGCATCGCGCGCTTTACGACGTTGACTACCGTACGGTTGGTCGGGAGGACGGCATTGTTCGCTGGGTAGCGGCAAAAGGTCGGGGCGTGTTCGATGCAGCCGGGCGCTGTCTGCGCGTGACCGGCACGGCTATCGAGATCACCGACCGCAAGGCTGCCGAGGAAGAACTGCGCGAGCTCAATGCCACCCTCGAAGGGCGGGTCTCTCAGGCCATCGCCGAGCGCGAAGAAGCTCAGAAGGCGCTGCGGCAGAGTCAGAAGATGGAGGCGATGGGTCAGCTTACTGGCGGTGTCGCCCATGACTTCAACAACCTGCTTACACCGATTGTCGGTACGCTCGACTTGCTCCAACGACGAGGTGAAGGGGGCGAGCGTGAGAAACGGCTCATCGCTGGGGCGATGCAATCAGCCGAGCGCGCCAAGACGCTAGTGCAAAGGTTGCTTGCATTCGCCCGCCGTCAACCCTTGCAACCGGTTCCAGTCGACGTGGCGAAGTTGGTGCGCGATATGGGCGATCTTGTGTCCAGTACCACTGGCCCTCAAATCAAAGTCGTCGTGGATTCACCGGAGAATCTCCCGGCAGCGATTGCAGATCTGAACCAGCTGGAAATGGCACTCCTCAATCTTTCCGTCAATGCGCGCGACGCGATGTTGGAGGGCGGAACGATGCGTATCTCGGCCAGCACCGAATGGGTCGAGCCGGGGCATCGCTCCAGACTGGCGACAGGCGAGTACTTGTGTCTGTCCGTGGCGGACACCGGCATCGGCATGGATGCAGCAACACTCGCCCGGGCGGTTGAACCGTTCTTTTCCACCAAGGGCGTCGGCAAAGGGACTGGCCTAGGGCTTTCAATGGTGCACGGACTGGCATTACAGTTGAACGGTGCGCTGACTCTGCGCAGCTCGCCAGGCTTTGGGACGAACGTAGAGTTGTGGCTTCCACGCAGCATGACAGTGCCGACAACAACGGTGCGTATCATCGAAACTTCGGAGCCACGATCGACACGCGGGATCGCGCTGTTGGTAGATGACGAAGACGTGGTGCGTGCAAGCACTTCGTACATGCTGGCCGAGCTTGGCTACCGCGTAATTGAGGCCGCGTCTGGCGAGGAAGCGATGGAATTGGTTTCAACTGGGCAGCCACTGGATCTGCTCGTAACCGATCACCTCATGCCCGGTATTAGCGGCACCGTGTTGGCCGGTTTGATCCGCGACATCAGGCCTGGAGTGTCGATCCTGCTTGTTTCGGGTTATGCCGAAAGAGAGGGGCTCGATCCCGGCCTTCCGCGACTGACCAAGCCATTTCGCAAAGACGAGCTTGCATTAAGTTTGTCTCAACTTGAGCGGTAGTGGGGGCTCAGGTCACGAGCGTCAGCTATTTCATTGTCGACGTTCTTCATCGCGGCGGCTGCTTCAGGCGTTGTAGAGGGCCTCGAAGATCGAGCGCATATCGCCAGCCAGCCAACGAATGCCATGCCTATGATTCAGGCTCGTTTCCCGTCCAAAACAAGTGAGCGCGACGCGGTGGTGAAAAAAGTGTAGCTTCGATCTTCAGTTGGCGAGGTTATCTCATTGAACGACTCTGAACATCTGAAAGAACTGTGCGTCCGTTTCAACTCGGGAGAGCCCCTGAGCTTTTTGTTTTTCTGGGGGCACCAGCGCAGCAAAGCTGCCGTCACGGCTTCGTGCTTCAGCCAATGGTTCGAGGCCGGGTTTACGGTCGAAGGCCAATATTATCCAACGGCCGAACACTTCATGATGGCCGAGAAAGCGACCCTGTTCGACGATCAGGACATTCTTGAGCAGGTGCTGAACGCGCCTACTCCCAATGCCGCCAAAGCACTAGGCCGTAAGGTGCGCGGGTTTGGTAATGAGGTTTGGCTGCAACACCGATACGACATCGTCGTTCGAGCAAACCAGGCCAAGTTTTCTCAGAATTCGCAGTTAATGGAATATCTTCTGCAAACGGGGTCGCGCGTTATTGTCGAAGCCAGCCCGGTTGATAACATCTGGGGTATAGGGCTTGCACAGGACAACGCGGATGCGAACAATCCAAACCTATGGAAAGGGTTGAACCTGCTGGGTTTTGCACTGATGCAGGTGCGCGACGGGGGCAGCATCTCAGCCGCAAGGTAGTGATCTTCAGGCATCTCTAAAAACTACCTGCGTTGCCATCGCTGCGTTGAAAACCGGCTCGGGCGCGAGTCCATGGCAAGCGTTTGATTAACGCGCTTTGGCTCGCCCTTTGCGCTGAGCAAACTCGATAGTGGGCGGTTTTGGAGCGCCTCAGACCTCGGTAAGTGGAGCGGATAAGATCCGGCCGTTGCGGGTTACCCGCCCCGAGACCCGCGTTTTTGTTTCGCTCATCAGCGCCTTTATCAGACTGATAGTCGTTTTAGCGGGTCAACTCTCAGCGCGCGAGCGTTCATTCAGCGATTGCCGTTAGGCCGAAGAGGTTGGCAGATTGGTCCGCGCCCACTCCTCAGCAGTCGTGACTTGAATCGACTGTCGTGCATTGAAGGTGCCTGTTTTAGGCCAAGCCACACCTCTGCCCTGAGCGAATACAGCGCGGTACTTTTTGATGTGATGCGTTGGGTCTTTCTCCAATTCCTGGAGCAAGTACGCAACAGTCCATACGTTACGTTTAAACGGGCGGCCCAATACACGTTCAAGGAGGCTCGCAACCTCTGCGTACGTCACTGTATCTCCCGAGAGGTACACAATCTGATTGCGCAAGCGAGGTTCGAAGAAAACGATTTCCGCTGTCAATGCACCAATGTCTTCCGGGGTCGTAAGCGTCACGCTGGTCTCAAGACTGCCCAGCGCGTTCACGGTGTCGTTTTCGAAGTCAACCACCTCGAATACAGGCTCGAAAAGGAAACTGGTGAACATACCTGTCGAGATGATTACCCATTCAGTTTTATCCTGGCCTCGAAGCAATTCGCGTACATCAAGCTGAGCATCGAACAGGTCCTGAGGACTGCCCCGACCGATTACCTCGAAGTCGACACCAAACTGCCACGGGAAGTAGCGCTTCACACCGGACTTGAGTGCAGCGGTAGCCAGCTTCATCGGTGTTTCCCGGCCTGCAACCATACCTGCACAGCCTATTACGGTATCGAAACGTGCGAATACTTCAGACAGTTGATCGATTGAGTCATTTACGAGGTCAGCGGCCACCATCTGGACGCCGAGGGCCCGAAGCTCATCGATTTCGGCCTTTTTCTCGGGCACCTGAGTGCTGATGGTCGAATCCCTGAGCAGGACGCTGATTGTGGAACCGGGCGCTCGCTCGGCTACTCGCGCAAGATTACGCAAAACCGGCAGCCCAAGCTCACCGGCGCCTAGAACGAGAATGGATTGGGGGGGGAACTGGGTCACTCCGGTCATGATTTCTCCTGAGACTTGTTGCCTGTAAGATGACCAAATGCTTGCACGATTAGGCAACGCTCGTAAGAAGGCACACCTGTGATACCAGAAATAGAATTGTCCGATCAGGAAGCTCTTCGCCAGGCAGAGACTATCTGCCGCACGCTTAGAGAAGACGATGATGGCGTCAGGCGGGAAGTGCTTGCTCACGCAGGTAGCCGCTGGTCGTTAGGTATTCTGCATGCCTTGGGGGTGTATGGCACCATGCGTCATGCCGAAATAAAGAGGCAGATGAGCGGGGTGACCCAACGGATGTTGACCAAGACGTTACGCTCGATGGAGCGCGATGGCCTGGTGGTTCGGCGGGAGTTCGGTGAAGTTCCGCCACGTGTCGAGTATGAGCTGACGCCGCTGGGTAGGGGGCTGTTGATTCGCATGTCCCCTATCTGGACTTGGGTTGTCGAGAACGTTGAGGATTTTCGCAAGGCACGGCGTATTTTCGATAGTCAGGGTGAAAAAAAGCCCGCATGGCAAATACCAACACCGGCAGTGCCAGACCCAGAGGCATCTGACTAAGTATTGCTCAGCGCTTTTTAGATGCCCTGTGCCCATTGAGGGGTAGTCACAGGCCAATCGCACTGGCCTTGTGTGTTGGCAACCGCGTCCATACATCCTTGAGATAGGCGAAGATCCACTAAGGCACTGTGGCTTCCAATCCGGAAAACGCGGTCAGCTACGTGGCGATTTCTGTCGAATCTGCAGCTTGATTGCAAGAGGTCTCTCTTTTGTTTGAGTGAAATTTCCGAGAGAATGCCGACCGCTTGCGCCTGCCCGATTCGCTCACTAGGCTGGCTCCCGTCGCGCAGATCGGTACGGGGCTTGGACGCCTTGATTTGCGCAACGACAGTGCGTGAATGTTGGCGCGGGTGTTATCGGCCATGGCCTGCACATTACGCCCGCTGTACACCGTACGCTCTTCGGTGTGCCGGGTTCTTCCGCATCCCGGTCGGCCAACCCTTGTACAGTTGTCACCTCATTGCTTGGCCGCGAGAGGTTGGTGATAGCACCTGATTGCGGAGATTGAGCATGAAAAAGCGTATACCCGAGCCACCTGCATCAACTCCGCAGTCTGATTCCGGCCCGGCCCTGATCTGCTTGGAAGACCCGCCCAACAGCGGCTGGGACGTGCTGTCCTGCGCTTATGCAACGGCATACGCAGGTGCTGACAGCCTGCATGGGCAACAGTGCAATTTGGCGATGGCTGCGGTCCATGTGGAGTGTTTAATCCTGGATAAACCTCTCTGTCACGTTGCAGGCACATATATGTAATGCCTGGCGTCGAGCTTTCTGGCTCACAGAGCCGTGACCGAACCCGTTGGCACGTCCATGCCGCTCAGTCTGAAGAGTCGAACAATGAACCGACAAATCAAAATGGCCACACGGCTATTGCCAGGATGAACAGGCAGCACCGCTGTGCAGGCGGATATGCTGCCGGGTTTTACTTGCTGGTGCTGATTACGACTACTATTTTTCTGGCAGAAGATGGGGTGTGCCAATTGCATTACAGTGACAAGGGGCCGGTGTGAAAGATATTCGCTTGAGGTCAAATAGCGAGCTGGCGAAGCCAAAGTTTCCAGATACCGCTCAATGGCCGCGTATCCAGCGGCTTTTGCGCTTCGGTGGTGGTGCGTGTGTGCTGCATGGCCTGGCGTGGGGGAGCTATTACTCAACCCAGGGCATGAGCGTGTTGGCCGTGGTCTTGTTTGCTCTAATGGCGCTAGGGTTGGCGTGTCTGTATCTGGCGAAGACGCCCGAGCACGTGTCGCTAGGCATCGTTGTTCATGTGCTGCTGGTCCTGACCCTGTTCGCCAGCTTTGCCGATGCGCCAACAACTGCGGTCGGCAGGTCTACGCACCTGTTCTTCATGCCGATCGGCATTGCAACGTTCTTCCTGTTTCGCAGTGAGCGCTTTTACCTGCGCTGGCTGTTTCCGGGCGCCTGCTTTAGCGCGCTCGCTGTTCTGGAACTCAGTGAGGTGAGCTTTGGTCAGGACCTTGAGCTGTTACCCGCCACTATCCGTCAACTGGGCCATGACCTGAACACCCTGACTGCCATGGTGCTGACGGTGGGTGTCCTGACGATCTTTCGTGAGGACCTTGGCGCGAAGGTCGACCAATACACGGCGCTGGCCCGAGCGGTTGCGCAGCGCGAGCTGTGTGCTTACTTGCAACCCCAGGTGTCATCCGATGGGCGCGTGATCGGCGCGGAAGTGCTGTTGCGCTGGGACCGGCCCGGCCACGGCATCCAGTCGCCCGCTACCTTTATCCGCCTGGCAGAAGAAACCGGCCTTATTCATGAAATGGGGTTGATGGTTCTGGAGCAGGCCTGTTGGCACTTGAAAGCCTGGTCCAGGCTGCCGGGTGTCGATCAGTGGACGCTGTCGGTCAATGTCAGCCCCTTGCAACTGACGTCCAAATCGTTCGTTGCAGATGTGAGGGCTGTCTTGCACAAGGTCGGTGTCCCAGCCAACCGGCTGTGCCTGGAAATTACCGAGTCGGTGTTTACCGGCGACCTTGGGTTGATCGCTGCAAAAATGAACGCGCTGCGCGACGATGGCATTAGCTGGTCGCTGGACGATTTCGGCACGGGCTTTTCTTCACTGTCATTGCTGCAAGCGCTGCCACTGGATGAGTTGAAAATTGATCAGTTATTTGTCCATGACATTGAGAAGGACCCAAGCAAGCGAGAATTGGTGAGAAAGATTATCGAAATTGCGGGAATTCTTGGCGCATCGACCATCGCTGAAGGGGTCGAAACCCGGCCGCAAAGTGAATGCTTGAGAGCACTGGGCTGCGAGGTGTTCCAGGGTTATCTGTTCGGGCGGCCGATTGCGGCGGATGAGTTTCTGGAGGCGCATTCACCGACGCTGGCTCAGCCTTAGTGTGGTGTTTCACAAGTACCAATGAAAATATGGTCTATGCTCATTTGAAACCCACTCGTGAGAGCTGAGCATTTATATGGGCCGACCAGCGACTGTCATTGTCTTGTCTGAAGCCGAAAAAGCCGAGCTTCTACGCCGCGTTAAACAGCGTAAGGGCGCGCAGGATGCCTGCGTTCGTGCCGAAATTATCCTGGCATGCGCAGAGGGCGAATCTGGAAATGCCATTGCCCAGCGCCTCAACGTCAGCAAGGACGTAGTCTCGCGGTGGCGGACGCGCTTTTCAAAATGGGGGCTGATTGGCCTGAATGATGAGCATCGTTCGGGCCGTCCGCGCACAATCAGTGATGAACAAGTGCAGAAGGTGGTTGATCAGGTTCTGAAGAGCAAACCCGAAGACGCCAGCCATTGGAGTACCCGGCAAATGAGTCGGGAAACAGGAATATCTCCGGCTAGCGTGATGCGTATCTGGCATGCCTTCGGGATCAAACCTCACCTGTAGAAAACCTTCAAGCTTTCTACCGATCCGCTTTTCGTCGACAAAGTGCAGGACATCGTGGGCCTTTATTTGAACCCGCCTGAGAGAGCACTGGTGTTATGTGTTGATGAGAAAAGTCAGATCCAGGCGTTGAACCGCACACAACCAGGGCTGCCTTTAGCGCTTGGAAATCCTGCGACACGCACGCACGATTACAAGCGCCATGGGACGACTTCTCTGTTTGCGGCTCTGGATGTAGCAACGGGCGAAGTCATTGGTCGGTTAAAGCGCCAACATCGCAGTGTCGAATTTCTATCGTTTCTCAAAGAGGTAGATGCCTCGGTACCGAGCGATGTGCCGATCCATCTGATTATGGACAACTACGCAACGCACAAGACCGACAAGGTCAAAGCGTGGCTGGCCGCACGTCCTCGTTACAGCATCCATTTCACCCCCACGTCTGCCTCATGGATGAATCTGGTGGAGCGTTTCTTCTCAACACTGAGCGAGAAATGGATCAAGCGCCAGGCTCATGTCAGCGTGAAGGATTTAGAGGCCTCAATCGAGTACTACCTGGAAACCTACAACCAGAATCCGAAGCCATTTCGCTGGCACAAAAAAGCGAACGAGATCCTGGGTTCCGTAGCGCGTGCAGCAAAAGCATTGGGTAAGTAGTTTTTCGCCCTACTTGTGAAACACCACACTAGGGGGGCGTGTGTCGCTTTCTGTTTCCGGATGTCTGCCCCGGCTTCGCGGAGCTAATCGAGAAGCATTGGGCACTGGTGCTAGCGGGTCTCAAGCTCGGTGGAGGCGGCGAGGTCGGCTGGCACTGAAGTGCTTGCGTCACTATTCAATGGCTCGTTGTTGAAGAGCATTCACGTTGAAGCCGTTCATGAATTAGCGAAAAATCTTCGGATGGGTAACGGTTGAAGTCTATCCGAGAATGCCTCGTTGCATGCGGTACTATGATACGTGGAGAAGACCAGGAGATTAACCTGGTCTCTCATGGTTAACCGCAGAAACGTCACTGTCTGCCTACAGCTTCCAGAGCAATTGCTTGGTCAACTTCAACAGGTGCCCCAGAAACGCCAAGCCCCCCTATAGTCCTTCCTTGCTCGTCTAGTATTACAACGCCCCCACCAAAGCTTATGAGGCCGCCATTCGTTGCCTCGAGGGTATAGATTGCCCCATCTGGACGAGCCTCTCGACCGATGGACGTACTATCTGTCCGAAACAGGGCTGCAGTGCGGGCCTTTTTTACAGCTATGTCGATAGCACCAGGGATGGCATCGTCCATACGAAGAAATGCAGCTTGAAGACCCGACGCATCCACCACCGAGATGCACACTTGGTGGCCACTGCGGCTTGCAATTGCTTCAGTCCGTTGAACAATAAGTTGAGCGATTGATGAATGCATATCTATTTTCCGCGTAGTTGGCGTTTATATCAGGGTGGTGAAGGTGCGGGCACCAAATTGAACCGCATCGTTCATTCCCACCAGTATTCAACCTGAACACCAAAATTGCTGCCGTGGCGGGAGCTATTGAACGCTCCAGTAGACGAAAGTGCAGATCCTTCATCCATTTCATTTGCAGCCTGTTGGGCGGCTCGGTTCCACTTCGCGTAGGTGTAGTACAGTCGGATTTCTGGTCTATCCCAGAAACCAGACCCTTTGGGAGACCAGGTAGGGGCCACGGTGAATTTGCTCAGCTTCCGAGTGCCATCGGCGGCATCAATCTGGTCGTGGCCGATTTCCGCAATGAGCTTTAACTGATCGGAGATCGCATAAACAGGTCTGACGCCCACTGATACCCAATCCTGTTTTTCCCCACCGTCGCGATAATCTCGCTGAGCTACAACCTGGAACTGGCCGCCGAACCGAGGAGTGATTTGCCAGTCAAAATAATCCAAGGCTCGCCAGCTTCGGTTGCTGCGCTCGAGCTCCACGTTCCCTGTGTAACCTAAACTGGTGCCTGGGCCCTGGCCATGCTGGATTGCTACGGTGTT
Organism: Pseudomonas sp. 21LCFQ02; assembly: GCF_024129895.2. Taxonomy (NCBI): domain Bacteria; kingdom Pseudomonadati; phylum Pseudomonadota; class Gammaproteobacteria; order Pseudomonadales; family Pseudomonadaceae; genus Pseudomonas; species Pseudomonas sp. 21LCFQ02. The sequence continues at coordinate 5,012,090 of NZ_CM178749.1, read as the reverse complement.
GGCTTTTCCACCGAGTACATCGCTCTGGCGATGCTGGACAGTGACCGCCCATCCGCTGTGGGTATCACCACGATCCGGATCTTCGATATAGCTTACGCCAAACTCAAGCTCGCCGCCGGGGTTTGTGTTGATACCGCCTATATTGAAGTCGTGTCGGTTGGTGTAGTCCTTTTGAAAGACGTTATCCTTCCTGGAGAATGCGTAACTGTATTTTAGGCCGCCGAGTTCGAAATCTTCAATGCCTGCGCCGGTGCCACTTTGATCCCAATAGTAAAAATCTGAGATGTGTATATCATTGCGCTTGTAAAAGCGACGGCCCGCCCACAAGGAACCATTATTGAGTTGTGGGACTTTGCTCCACTCGGCGTAGGCTTGAACTATCCGAGCGTATCCGTAGTCATCTGAAAACTTCGGAGTGTGCCCATACTGATTTTGTAGGGCGGCCATCCCCTCGACGCTAAGAACCGACCCATCATCTAGTGTGGCAAGGTCGTGGCGGACTCCGAATTCGGCGTACTGCTCGCATTCGTTACCTAAACGGTATTTTGTGGGTGCACCTGGCAACTGAAAACATGACTGAGTTCCGCCAGAGGTCGCACCGCCAATACCACTACGAAGATAACCATTAAACTCGAGTGCTTCTGCTGCAAGCGGAGATAATATACTGAGTGCAGCCGAAAGCCCTAGCTTCTTGCTATTGAGCATGAATGTTTCCTTTATTATATGTTTTATGGCAGGTAGTGATTGTTCAGGAATTCGTTTGACTACTGCTTTTATTGATTAGATGGTGTAGGAAAAGGGGCTGCCCGAGCAGGCAGCCCCAAAGAATCAGCTTACTTTGTGTTCGCTGATGGGGGTTTGAAGCGAGGAATTGCTCGAGCGACCTTGTTTCATCAATGCTGGGCCGAATACGGCGAGCGGGATGAGGAGGACAATCGGGAAGTAGAGCAGTTTGTCGATGCCGAAGGTACTGACAACGAGAGCAATGGCTGCCGGCCCGATAAGCATGCCTGAATAACCAATGCAGTTCACGATGCCGATGTTGCGTCCTGCGTTGGCCGGGTCTTTACGACCAGCGCTGGACAGCATGAGCGGTGCGATGCTGGCAAGACCCAGGCCGAACATTGCAAAGCCAACTAGGCCCGCGAACTCTGTATTGACGACTACGATCAGAATCAGACCAGCGATGGCGATGACAGCGCTCAGGAATACGAGACGAACTGCGCCGATCAGCGCTGCGAGACGGTCGCCAATCACTCGACCAATGAACTGCGCCCCGATGAAGACCGAAACGGCAACACCAGCATCGGCAGCGGTGACACCAAGAACACGACGTCCATACTCTTGGCCCCAGTCGGCGACAGCCCCTTCACCAACCATGCTGCCGAGCAACAGGATACCGAACCCCACCATCAGCGCGATCACGCCAAGCGAAGCGGAGCTGGCCGGTTTGGCTCCCTTCGCATCAGTAGCTGCCTCTGGAACTACCTCATGCTGATCGAGCATGAAGACGCTGGAAATGATGCCGATTGCGAGTAACAGCACGCCCAGAACAGTGAATGGGACGGCGGCACTTTCGGTGTAACGTGCCGCAAACCCACTACCCGCCATGCCGAGAACGAAGCCACCTAAGGAGTAGGCCGCGTGGAATGTGGTCATGATCGAGCGCTGGTAGAAACGCTCTACCTGCACACCATGGGTGTTGTACGCAGTGTCTGCAGCACCACGAAGCAATCCCAAGACAACCCCGAAGCTCAACGCAAAGTAAACGTCGGTGGCGTAGCCCATCGGGATGATCGAGAGCGGGTACGCAATTGCGGTTGTAAGGATAACTTTTTTGGCACCAAACCTGTCCAGGAACATGCCAACGATGAACGAACCAACCGCACTGCCAACACCAATACCAAACGCGATCATGCCAAAGTTGGCGTCGCCGAGGTCACCATTAAGTCCCATGTGGTGACGAAATGCTGATACGCCAGTAGACCAGATGTACATCATGGCCCCAAGAATCATAAAGCCCGCAACGGTAGCAACACGAGCCCTTCTAATTCGAGGGGTGACAAGGCTATTGTTCATGTTATTCATTTTTTAACACGTTCCTGTCGGTTAAGGTCGGGGTGTCATCCGTTTGTAAAAAATGGATGGCATTTTTATTAAAATTTATCCGCTATCCTTAGCGCATTTGCCGCAATTGTCAGCGCAGGGTTAACTGCTGCTGAAGAGGGGAATGATGAGCTGTCAACGATCCATACGTTGTCCAGGTCATGCATTTTGCAGTTAGGGTCAAGAACACTTTTCTTCGGGTCAGTACCCATTACCGCAGTACCACATTGGTGAGAGTTTGTCGCGATGCCCATACGCTCGGTCAGTACAACTGGGAAACCAGCTTTTTTCATGATTGCAGTGGTTTTTTCAACCAGCTGATCATGAGCACTGAGATTGTTAGGCGTCCAATGAACCTTGATGGAATCACGTTTTTCATCGTATTCCACGCGATTGTCCTGTGTTGGAATATCTTCAGAGGTCAGATAAAGGTCAACGCTGTGGCCGGTGATGAACCGAGAGACAATCTTCGGAATCCATGGCCGCATTGGCGTGATCATTGGCTCTCGAATCTTGCCGAGCATTTGCACATTCCCCAACGGGAATGTGTTGTGACGGCCTGCCGAGTACCAATCGTTAATAGCCAGGGTTTTTTGGAACTTCACCTTGTTGGTGTGCAGTGGGTCAACAGCGATCATGAACGTGCTGTTATGCACCATGTAGTTCCGACCTAGTTGGTCAGAGCTATTACCAAGGCCGGTAGGATGCTGCTCGGTCTTTGAACGGAAAAGCAGGGCTGCGCTGTTAACCGCGCCACATGCGAGCGCGATACGATTAGCCAGAATTCTGACCGGTTGACCGTCCTGGATACCTAAAGCTTCAGTAACCCGCTTTCCGTCTTTACTGGTCACGAGCTTGTCGATTTTGGTGCCTACCATCAGCCTGGCGCCTGACTCCAACGCTGGACGCAAGGTCGAAATCTCGGCGTCGCCTTTGGCTTCAAGCAAGCATGGGTAACCGTCGCACGTAGAGCAGAGCACGCAGGCGCGATCCTCGCCGTAGTCAACAGCAGCCGGCATTACGAAAGGCGACAGTCCGTCATCTTTCATCACTTTCTCTAGCGAGAGCAGTGCAGGATCGTGCTGAAGTCCTGGCCAAGGGTATGGTTGCGACCGCCATGGCTCGCTGGGGTCTTGGCCTGCATTACCGTGCACTTTATAGAGCTGCTCGGCTTGGCAATAGTATGGCTCCAATTCCGCGTAGCTGATTGGCCAGCCTGGCGCGACACCTTCTGCATGCTTCACATCCGAGAAGTCTACCTCCCGGAAGCGCGGCAGCATTGCGCCATAAAATTTGGTATTGCCACCTACGTAATAGAATACGCCTGGCGAGAAAGGCTTGTTATCTCTGTCCAGCCACTGTTCCGCGTTCCTGTAGCGGCCTTCACCGAAAACAGCTTCCGCACTCCAGTTTTCGGTTTCACGAGGAAGGAAATCTCCGCGCTCTACGACCAGGACATCGAGCCCTTTCTTGATCAGAGCATGAGCAAATGTGGAGCCTCCCATGCCGGATCCGATGATCAGCACATCGCAGGTCACTACACCATTTTCATCAGGCTTCACGGTTGGATTGGAGCGCCGGCGGGCCGGCGCTCCTTCCAAACGGGCTTGCTCTGAATGAGTGTTTAACACTTCAGTACTCATTTCCTGCATGCCTCAGTTTTAGTTACAGGTGCTGTTCTTTGTTGCGCAGTTCCCAGTACTCATCCTGACGTTCGTCGGTGATGTACTCTGGAACTGGGAAGTCCCACCAGCCTGGTACCCACGGGCCTGCCGCGTCACGGTCGGTTGGAATCTCGATCAGAACAGCCTCATTGGACTCCAAGGCTTCTTGAAGGATTGGCTCCAGCTCATCGTTGCTGCGAACGCAGAAGGACTTCAGGCCGAACGCCTTGCCCAATGCCTCGTAGTCCGGGGAGTAAGGCTTGCCATCAGGGGTGTTGAACTCGCTACCGATGTGTCGATCCGTCTGCTTGCGCTGGCCGCCACGAATCGACATGTAGCCTGCGTTGTTCTGAATGATGAAAACAACAGGGATGTCGTTGGTTTTGCAGATGGCGATTTCTTGAGAGTTCATCAGGAAGTCGCCGTCACCCAGAATGCACACAACTGGCTGATTCGGAGCTGCCAATTTGGCGCCGATTGCTGCAGGTACAGCCCAACCCATCGAGGAGAAGCCACCCGAGGTTAGGTGGGTGCGCGGAGAGTAAACAGGGAAGGTCTGCTTCACTGCGCCCTGCGCATTGCCGGAACCCACCACAACGATGGTGTCACGCGGGAAGATCTTACGCAGAGCGCCCAGAGGACGCTGTGAGGTGAACGGGAAGCGATCAGAGTCGCGTCGGGTAGCCAGCTTGGCTTCCCACAAGTCCTGATTCTCTTTCAGATCTTGCAGGTACTCGGTGCGATCAACAGTTTCGTCTTTCAGCTCTTCAACAATGTGCGCCAGAGCGTACTTCGCGTCCGAAACGATACCGACAGCAACTGGGTAGTTTTTGCCGATCTCATGCGGATCGATATCGATGTGAATCAGGCGTCCTGGTGGGATCGAGAATGTTACGCCTTGGGCGTAGCTCGAAGACGACCAGTCAGTGAATCGGCAGCCTACTGCCAGGATCACGTCAGCACTCGATGCCATCTTGTTGCCGCAGAGCGTGCCGGTCTGGCCAACACTACCTGCGAACAGCGCGTGGTCTTCTGGGAAGCCACCTTTACCGTTCCAAGTCGTAACGACTGGGATTTTCCAGGTTTCAGCCAGTGCTACAACTTCGTCAAATGCTTCGGCAGTGATAACGCCGCCACCGATAACGATCATTGGACGCTTAGCCTCTCGCAGCACTTCGGCCGCGCGCTTGATGGCTTTCGGATCTGGGTAGACCTTACCAACGGGAATGCGCTCTTGCAGGTCGTGCAGAGTCACTTCAGCCGCTTCAGCCTGTACGTCCATCGGGATTTCGATGTGAACAGGGCCGGGACGACCGGTCAGCATAGAGCTGAAAGCCCGGTGCATGATGAACGGCATCTCTTCGGTGCGAGTGGCAACCCAGTGCCGCTTGGATACTGCTTCGGCGATTTTCGGGAAGTCGTTGTCCGTGTAGCGCTCCAACTCCTGCAGCAAGCCATGGCCACGCATGTGAGTGGGTGGGCCACCGGTGATCAGCATGCAACTGGTCGAGTCGGTGTAGGCGGTCGCCATACCGATGACGGTGTTGCTCGCACCGGCGCCAATCGATGTGATTGCAGCCATTGGTTTGCCCGAAACACGGTAGAAGCCGTCGGCTAGGTGCACGGCACTTTGTTCATGGAAAACCTGAATGAAGCGGAGTTTGGACTCCTCTTCCATGAAGGCGTCCATCAACGTCCAGATGCCGTGCCCAGGAATGCCGGCAACGTACTCGACGCCGTAATTTTTTAGTGTTTGGGCAACCACTTGGCTGCCTGTGAGTTTAGGCATGTTGCATCGCTCCTAGTTGGAGGGTTTCACTAAACGCTCTTCAGGGAAACCGCGTGGAGTAACCCTGAAGATCTCGAATTACCGGTCAGGTACTTACTTACGCGCTGCCCACACCAAGCCCTGCTTAGTGAGGCGACGAATATTTGGGTCGGCGAGATTGCTGGTGTCGTGGCCGATCGAGTGATAGAACACTCGGCCCTCGCCCCAGTTACGAACCCAAGCAACTGGGCTTCGGTGACCTTTAAGCCATGGCATGGGGTTGCCATCAAAAGTGGTTTCAGCCAGGACGTGTATGTTTGGGTCTACCTGCATGTAGTACTGCTCGGAGCGAACCTCAAAATCTTCAACGCCTTGGGTCACCTCGTGATCACGGTCGATGAAATTGACCATGTACGGGTGTGGGTAACCTTCGCCAGCCGGATGCTCAAGGAAGGAGCCGCCCAGCATGAAGTGATATTTCAGACTTGCGCGGAATGCCGCTCCTGCGCCGTGCCAGCCAACAAGGCCCACGCCGCTTTCGACTGCTTCCGAGAGATGCTTTTCCTGCGAAGCTGTCAGGGTTTCGGTGGTAACAGCGTTGTTCCATCCGATGATGATCAGGTCATAACTCTTCAGGTCACGATCCAGGGTGAAGATATCGGTGGACTCTTCCACCTCAACGTCCAACTCCTTGAAGAGCTCGCGAGCCCAGCCAGCGATTTCGTATGGGTAATGTCCAGGCCAGCCGCCGTAAAGATAGAGAGCACGAGTCACGGTTATACCTCCAGTATTTATTTTTTGACGAAGAGCAGCCGTCGATGAAACATCGACAGAATTCTCAGCTATTGACTTGCCTTTATTGCGGCTGCACGAAGTCATCGAAACAAATTCGAGGGATAACTTCGGGTGAGCCTTTACCTGCCTACATTGTCACAGCGAGCGAAATGATTGCTGTGTATCTTGCGTTCAAAGTAGGGGGTTTATCTAACGATGATTTCACTGCGCACTTAAACTCCAGGTAAAGGCGTTCCTAGCCGTTAATACAGCTGAGTTGGTCTGGGTCTCGGCACTATGGCTCCGACGCATCGACGCATTTCGGGCTTTATGGGCAGTGAATCTAAGAAATAGCTGGGATGTGAGCCGAAGAGCTAGTGACGGCATGCATCTCGCTTGATGATTTCGCTGAGCTAGTACGTTCAGCGTTTGGGCGCTAGACATAAGCAGCCTCTTTTCTTGTTTGGGTGGTTATTCGTATAACCTGTGAGCACAAGGTAACACGCGTTTTGAGGTTGTCAATACCCGCACACGACAAAAGGTCGGGGCCTCGATTGGGCGCATACCTCTAGCAGTGAAGCATCAAATTTGTGGTTGGAAGCCGCGTGGTTTGCGGCATCAAGGGAGATGATGATCAGCGATTTTGGTCTCATTTTTCTTTGTCGCTAGGCCAATAGCGAGCCAAAAAAAATGCACCAGTACGATTTTTTTCTGTGTTGGACAGGGGCTCGAGCTAGGTGTGTGGCAGCAACGGCGCCAGGGAAAATAGTTATCCTCCCAGACCTCGAGCCGTTATCCTAACTAGCTCTGCAATCAGCGTATGCAGAGCAATTCCTGCATGTCATAGAAATAAATATAGGGCAGATCTTCAGATGGTTTCGATGAAAGATGTGGCAAAAGCAGCGGGCGTTTCTCAGCCAGCGGTTTCCTATGCCTACAGCGGCTCGAGTAAGGTCTCAGCCAGCCAGCGGGAGCACATTCTTTCAGTCGCTGCGAGCTTGGGATATCCAGGGCCGAACCTTCGCGGGAGAAGCCTGCGTTCGGGTCGAGTCGGTGCTATTGGCCTTGTCGTAATGGATCAGTTGTCCTATGCGTTTGATGACCCTTGGGCGATGTCTCTTCTGAAAGGAATAGCCAAGGTCAACGAACTCGCCAACGTCGCATTGACCCTCTTCCCGTTGAAGAGCAAAAAACTTGAGGGTGATCAGGAAGATGATTCCAACCTGGCCGTAAGGGGGCTGGTCGACGGCCTGATCATCTCCACATTGCCTGACGATCATCCAATCACCCAGTTCATCGTGAAACGCAACATACCAGCGGTGATTATCGACTCGCCCAGACTTGAGGGGGTGCATTTTGTCGGGATCGACGATTGGCAAGCTGCAACGGATCAAATGGAGCACATTCTAGGCCTTGGTCATACCAAGATCGCGATTCTGGTCGAGCGCTTGATCCCCGATGGGAAGAGGGGGCGGGTTAGCCAAAAGCGCTTTAGGCAGTCGACGGAGAGAATCGCTAGAGAGCGGCTTACGGCCTACGTCGAGACTGCAGAAAGGCACGGCATTGCTTACGACGAGTTGGTGATTATCGAAGCAGGCGGATTTACCGATGCGCTCGGTCGGGAGGCGGCGTCCACACTGCTACGTGAGTCCGGCGTCACGGCTGTTGTAGCGAGCTCTGATGTGATGGCTTTAGCGTGTCTGTCAAAAGCGGAAGAAGAGGGTGTTGCCGTTCCCGGACAGCTATCGGTTATCGGGTTTGACGACGTCCCTGATGCGGCACCGAGAGGCCTGACCACCATCCGACAGTCCATCATTGGTAAGGGAGAGTGTGCTGCTCGTATTCTGCTCGATGAACTAGAGGCGTCGGAGCCCCTACAGCCGATAGTCAAGATCTTCGAAACATCGCTTGTCGTACGAACCACTACGCGCCGACTGTAGCTCTGTGCGTCAGTCTGCGTCACTTTGTGTTTGATTGAGAAATTGGCCCAGTGAGTTTCACAACATAATCTGAGATCGCAATGCGGCGGTTTCTAAAAATAACTGTGAAACTCACTTCCGTCTGCCTCCAGGCTGTACCGCTTAGGGCGGTAGGTAGAAGTGCCTGATGGGGCTAGGCATGGAATATCAAATAGATTCTCCCTGTGAGAAGGCGGTGTCTCATGGGGCGTTGTCTAAGGGCTTGAGCAGTCGCCAGATCACCATGATCTCTATTGGTGGTGTAGTTGGTGCGGGCTTTTTCGTGGGCTCCGCGAGCGCCATTAGCGCTGCTGGGCCAGCGGTATTGGTCTCCTTCGCTATTGCTGCGGTACTGGTTGTACTTGTGATGGGCATGCTTGCCGAACTCGCAACCGCAAACCCAGATACAGGTTCATTTTCCACCTACGCACAGCAAGCGATGGGGCGCTGGGCGGGCTTCTCTATCGGCTGGTTGTACTGGTGGTTCTATGTGCTCGTCATACCACTAGAGGCTATCGTGGCCTCCGATATTCTCGGCGGCTGGCTTGGAATCCCGTCAATGGCGATTGGTGTGGCGCTTATCGTCGGCCTCACTCTGACCAATATACTCAGCGTGAAGAACTTCGGTACGCTTGAGTACTGGTTGTCTCTCATCAAGGTCGTCTCCATTTTGGCCTTCATTGGCCTGGGCGTATCTGCGATGTCCGGGGTGCTCCCTACCAGCACGGCTAGTGGATTTGGTCACCTCTGGCAAGACGGCGGCTTTGCGCCCACAGGGCTCCCGGGAATTGCATCAGCGCTGGTTCTGGCGCTGTTCAGCTTCACCGGCATGGAAATTGTGACCATCGCTGCAGCTGAATCTGAAGACCCCCGAGCAAACATTCGAAGGGCAATTCGCTCTGTGGTTTGGCGAATGCTGATTTTCTACTTTGGCTCCATTTTTGTAATTGTTGCCTTGGTAGCTTGGAATTCTCCTCGTCTGGAGGTCGGCTCTTTCCAGTCGGCGCTGGAGGTGATGGGTATCCCAGGTGCTGCCGGCATCATTCAGGCAGTGATCCTGGTGGGCGTTGCGAGCACCCTCAACTCTGCGATTTTCACTGCGTCTCGTATGGGATATTCGCTTGCCGTGCGTAGAGATGCGCCTCAGTCTTGGGCTCAGACGACCGCCAACGGTGTTCCGAAGGTGTCGATTTTCTATGCGAGCGCGGGAGCTCTTGTTCTTCTGGTGGCCAACTACACGTTGCCGCAAGCCGTGCTGGTACCCTTGATTGCCACGATCGGTACGATTGCTCTTGTAATGTACTTGGTCATCGCGGTGAGCCAAGTGGTCTTGCGTAAGCGTGCCATTGCTCAGGGGAGGGCGCTGCTGGTGAGTTTTCCCTTATTCCCGGCGCTGTCCTACGTAACCATCGCTGCAATCGTCTCCTTCTTAATTCTGATGGCTGTCGTGCCGGGCCACCAAACGGAACTGCTTGTGTCTTCAATACTCACACTGGCGTTGGTCATCATTGGCGTGATCCTTCAAAAGAGAGACAGGTGAATAGCGATCTTTAGATTTGTTGTGTGCGGTGCTCACCAAACTTTGCCCATCTCCTGATGGGCGTTTTTTTTGGGGTAATTTATGAATGCGTTAACCGATGATTTTTACACGATTAGCAGGAGGAACTTGGTTGCATGCCGAACTGCCTTTTTCCTTCCTGGGGTGGCGATGGGCGCATGGGCGCCACTCGTGCCGTTTGCCAGGGAGCGGGCTGGAATTGGTGATGGGGAACTGGGTATCTTGCTGCTCTGCTTAGGGACTGGCTCTCTATGCATGATGCCGTTCGTTGCAAAGATCGTCAGCAAAGTAGGGTGCAGGGCGACAATGATCACGGCTCTTCTGGGCGCTATCACCAGTTTGATGTTTCTAGCTAGCGTTTCTCAGTTTTCGCTGCTTGTCGTATTTCTGCTGATCTTCGGTGCTTGCTTGGGGACAGCCGACGTGACGATGAACCTGCAAGGTTCCATCGTCGAGAGAGGTCTAGGACGTTCGATGATGTCCGGCTTTCATGGTTTGTTCAGCGTTGGGAATATTGTCAGCGCCCTGGTCGTTTCTGGGCTCTTGTGGTGCGGGCTGTCACCGATGGCGGCTGTCTTTGCTCTCGTAGTATTGGTTATAGCTCTGTTACTTGGCGTAGGTCGACATATGCTTCCTTATGGAGAGGGTGGCGGAGGTTCAATGTTCGTCAAGCCAACACCCTACGTGCTGCTCTTGGGTGTGCTCTGCCTGATTGCCTTTCTTGTTGAAGGGTCAATGCTCGACTGGAGTGCAGTATTCTTGAATACCGTCAGGGGCATGGATATCAGTCATTCTGGGATTGGTTTCGCACTCTTCTCCGTTACGATGGCAATCGGGAGGCTTTCTGGGGACTGGTTGGTTCCGAAACTGACGGAGCGGGTTGTGCTCTTAGGTGGCGGGTGCGTGGCGCTGGTAGGGGTCATGATCGCCATTTTGGTCGACAACCCCTTTGTCACGTTGGCAGGTTTCGTCCTGATTGGGGCTGGTATCGCTAACCTAGTCCCAGTGTATTGCTCTGCAGCGGGCAAGCAGGGCGCTATGCCGGTAGCCATGGCGCTCTCAACAGTCAATGCAATTGGCTATTTGGGCATCCTGATGGGGCCAGCAGTCATAGGGTTTGTGGCTCACTTGACCACATTGAGTATCGCACTGCTGCTGACTGGAATCCTTCTGGTGTTTGTCATTGCTACCTCAAGGACTGTCGTGAAGCAGCCTTGAGGTTTGATTTTCACCTGGCCAATAAAAATGCCAGCCCACCAAGTGAGCTGGCATTTTTTGAGCCAGTGGATTTACATTGCGGGTTCGCCGAAGCCTACTTCTTTCTTGCCATAGCGACGAACACGGATGTTCGCCTGCTCAGCGTGGCCGACAAAACCTTCCATCAAGCACAGGCGCGAGCAGTATTCGCCGATAAGCGAAGAGGCTTCGTCGGTCAGGATACGCTGATAGGTGCAGGTCTTGATGTACTTACCAACCCACAAACCACCGGTGTAGCGAGCGGCTTTGTTGGTCGGCAGGGTGTGGTTGGTGCCGATCACTTTGTCACCGTAGGAAACGTTGGTGCGGGCACCTACGAACAGAGCGCCGAAGTTAGTCAGGTTCTTCACGAAGTAATCGTCATCGTGAGTCATGATCTGAACGTGCTCAGATGCGTATTCATCCGAGAGCTTGACCATTTCCTCGTAGTTTTCGCAGAGGATGATCTCGCCGAAGTTATCCCACGCCTCACGGGCGATTTTCTGGGTAGGCAGCTTGACCAGCAAGCGTTCGATCTCTTTCAGCGTTTCCACTGCCAACTCGCGAGAAGTGGTCAGCATGACAGCTGGGGAGTCCACACCGTGCTCGGCTTGGCCCAGCAAATCGGTCGCACACAGTTCGCCGTCTACCGAGTCATCGGTGATGAGCAGTGTTTCGGTTGGGCCTGCGAACAGATCGATGCCAACACGCCCGAAGAGTTGACGCTTTGCTTCGGCAACATAAGCGTTGCCTGGGCCAACAATGATATCTACTGGGCTGATCGAGTCAGTACCGATCGCCATCGCCGCAACTGCCTGAATGCCACCCAGGCTGTAGATGGCGTCAGCACCGCCCAGCGCCTGTGCAGCAACGATGTAAGGCGCCGGCTTGCCTTGGAAGGGCGGGGCAGCTGTGGTGATGTTCTTCACGCCAGCCGATTTTGCGGTAACGATCGACATGTGGGCCGATGCCAGCAGTGGGTACTTGCCACCTGGCACGTAGCAGCCAGCTGCATTCACAGGGATGTGCTTGTGGCCGAGGATGACACCTGGAATGCTCTCAATTTCAACATCCAGGAGGGATTTACGCTGAGCATCAGCGAAGCGGCGCACCTGCTCTTGAGCGAACAGAATGTCGTTGTATTCACGCTCGGTGAGCCTGGATACACATTCTTTGACTTCGGCATCGGTCAGACGGTAGTCGGTGCGATCCCAGCCATCGAACTTAATCGAGAGCTCACGGACAGCGGCATCGCCGCGTTTTTCGATGTCCAGCAGGATGCGGGAGACATCAGACTTCACCTGCTCGTTGCGATCAACCTGTTGTTCAGTAGGTTTAGCCTTTTTGATCCACTCAGCCATCACATCACCTCTATCGGGCGTACACAGTATTAGGATTATTGGGCAGCACTCGAGCGCGGTTGCCGCTTAGCAGGAGTTGCTTAATGCGATCTGCTACGGTTTCGAGTATCGAGCTGCTTGAATCAAATTACCGTTGATCGATGACGCAAACAATTTCTCAAATGAACAACTAATGACGCAATGTGACGCATTTTGTTAAGATATTTGACGCATTGGCCTGAAATGTGTTGGTCTTTATTCAGACGGGATCGATCGAGGAAGTGCCGGCCCCTAAATAATCTACGACCTCCTTGGGGATGGAAGGATCATCAGGGGAGAGAACGGTTGCACGGCGAATGTGTTCTTTCTTCATGAGGCCTTTGGTGACGAAATGCATTGCAACCTTTGTGGCGACAGGCTGGCGTACCATGGTTGCTGCGATGCCGCTAGAAACACCAAAAACGAATTTCCTAGAGTTTCTGCTTACAGCTGCAAGGTTGGTGAAGGTGATTTCGTTCTTCTGAATGCTTTCAAAATCTACGCAAAAGATTCGACTGGATATCAAGAAAGTCAAGCCATGATACTTGAAGTGATAATCAATCTTGCCACTGCCGTCCTGGTTAGGAAAACGTTCGATGTAATAATGCATGAGCATTCCATTTTTTTCATAAATGCAAAAAACGGATCTAACAATTTTCCCCTTATAGATAGAAGAGTGATGGTATCGCTCATAAACGCCGGTTAGTTCTCCTAGGTTGGAGTTGTTGGCTTGTAATAGTTCATTAACGAACATGAGCATCTTTGGGGTTTGGATTAGGTTTCTAAATAGATGAAAGTGACCGCCCTCGATCATTGATCGAAAGTCATTCGGATTGCTGAAAAGCACATCGTTGCTAAGGCCGAAAAAATTAGCTATTGAGCGTAAGTTTGATTTTGAAGGTTGATGTGTTCCAGCTAAGTACTTATTGAATTGCTGCCGATTGACGCCTATGCGCCGGCACATCTCTGAAACTGTGCCAACCTGTTCACATAGCATTTTCAGGTTTTCTTGAAAGTTTTCTTGATTGTGCATGGCTTGTCTAGATTCAGATATATCATTGAGCTCATCTTATGGGGTTTCCAGCTAAGCATCAACGGGAAGATGAATTTTGGTGCGTCTGCCTTCCGATCCTTGATCACGCTGGGCACCAGCGCTATGCCCAGGTGCTGGGGATCGGGTGCCCGATTGAGCATATCTCAAGACCGGTCAGTGCTTCAGAGCGGTGCAGCGTCTGGAGGGGTAGAAGATTTTATTAGCCAGGACGAGGGATAAATTTTGGCGGTTTATATGAATTTTGAAATTAGGATTAGCTTTGGTGAGTCTTTAGTCTGTCGCCAAAATGCGAACTCGCTATGGATTTTCGCAATAATGCATTTTGGTTTTCTTTCGAGCGGTCATTTTCCCGCGTGTTAGAGGTGTTTGCCATTGTTGGCAGGGAACTTGCTCTGAAATTACCGTGGGTGTGGTGTTTTCAAATCTGATGGCTAGTTTCTGAGCTTTGGTAGGATTAATCAAGATGGAGGTGATACACCAACAATGAGGCCCTTTATTTCCCCTGGTTTTGCCTATAAATATAAAAAGCAGGGGCGTACTTCTTACTGCCATCTCAACCGGAAGGATGTCACGCTTTTCTACTTTGGCGCTTGATCGCTGAGGGTAGATTGCAGACTTTTCGCGTCGGAATGGTAACTGTCTAATAGGACGGTTCTGAATACGCCGCGCACTACGTGCAGCCGCACGATCCTCCATAAACACAAGAAAGAGGACTAAGTGTGATTACTAATAAAGTTAGAAAGGTAAGGGCGGCCACCTTCATCGGCTTTCTTCTTCTTCTGGGAGCTATGATGTATGTGTGGTCTACCGGTGTAACTGCATTCCGTCACCAAATGGGATTATCAGGTGATGCGGGGGATGTTAGTGTGGTGTTTCACAAGTAGGGCGAAAAACTACTTACCCAATGCTTTTGCTGCACGCGCTACGGAACCCAGGATCTCGTTCGCTTTTTTGTGCCAGCGAAATGGCTTCGGATTCTGGTTGTAGGTTTCCAGGTAGTACTCGATTGAGGCCTCTAAATCCTTCACGCTGACATGAGCCTGGCGCTTGATCCATTTCTCGCTCAGTGTTGAGAAGAAACGCTCCACCAGATTCATCCATGAGGCAGACGTGGGGGTGAAATGGATGCTGTAACGAGGACGTGCGGCCAGCCACGCTTTGACCTTGTCGGTCTTGTGCGTTGCGTAGTTGTCCATAATCAGATGGATCGGCACATCGCTCGGTACCGAGGCATCTACCTCTTTGAGAAACGATAGAAATTCGACACTGCGATGTTGGCGCTTTAACCGACCAATGACTTCGCCCGTTGCTACATCCAGAGCCGCAAACAGAGAAGTCGTCCCATGGCGCTTGTAATCGTGCGTGCGTGTCGCAGGATTTCCAAGCGCTAAAGGCAGCCCTGGTTGTGTGCGGTTCAACGCCTGGATCTGACTTTTCTCATCAACACATAACACCAGTGCTCTCTCAGGCGGGTTCAAATAAAGGCCCACGATGTCCTGCACTTTGTCGACGAAAAGCGGATCGGTAGAAAGCTTGAAGGTTTTCTACAGGTGAGGTTTGATCCCGAAGGCATGCCAGATACGCATCACGCTAGCCGGAGATATTCCTGTTTCCCGACTCATTTGCCGGGTACTCCAATGGCTGGCGTCTTCGGGTTTGCTCTTCAGAACCTGATCAACCACCTTCTGCACTTGTTCATCACTGATTGTGCGCGGACGGCCCGAACGATGCTCATCATTCAGGCCAATCAGCCCCCATTTTGAAAAGCGCGTCCGCCACCGCGAGACTACGTCCTTGCTGACGTTGAGGCGCTGGGCAATGGCATTTCCAGATTCGCCCTCTGCGCATGCCAGGATAATTTCGGCACGAACGCAGGCATCCTGCGCGCCCTTACGCTGTTTAACGCGGCGTAGAAGCTCGGCTTTTTCGGCTTCGCTGGTCGGCCCATATAAATGCTCAGCTCTCACGAGTGGGTTTCAAATGAGCATAGACCATATTTTCATTGGTACTTGTGAAACACCACACTAGTTGACGAATGAATAACAGCCGATGCTTGGGCATCGGCTGCCCGGCGCTCTCTTTTTACACACTCTGGTCGGTATGCCGCCCAGACCAGGGTCACCACAAGAATCGCGGTTTTCGCGGCTGAAGCGGCTCCTACGGGGCCCTGTGTTTGCAGCGCGACAATCAAAGGCTTACCACGACTCGCGCTTCGTAGAGTATCCAGGCTTCAGACGCTCTACTCAGGGCGCCTCATCGATCCCGCTGATGATTACTATCGAAACGCTCGCCTGTCTGCCTTTCACAGCCGACTCCTATAATCGCCTGCCATTTCCCTCCGCTTTCTACGCCTGCTTCAGGCGACCTTACCCATGGAACCCAGCCCCATGCCAAGTGCCAGTCAGGCCCCTCATAACATTCCCGAACACAATCAACAGAGCGTCGTCCAGCAGTGGCTGGCGATTCTCTCGGTCGCCGTTGGCGCCTTTGCGCTGGTGACCAGCGAGTTTCTCCCGGTCGGCGTGCTCAACGATGTCGCCAGCGACCTCGGTATCAGCGCCGGCCACGCCGGGCTGATGGTGACCTTGCCCGGCATCATGGCCGCGCTGGCCGCGCCGTTGCTGTCGGTGGGCATTGGTGCGCTGGATCGGCGCTATTTGCTGATCAGCCTGACGCTGCTGATGATCATCGCCAACGCGGTGGTGGCCTACGCCGCCGACTTCAACCTGCTGCTGTTCGGCCGCGTGCTGCTGGGTATTAGTATCGGCGGCTTCTGGGCGACCGCCATTGCCCTCAGTGGCCGCCTGGCACCTAAAGGGGTCGGGGTGGCGCAAGCGACCTCGATCATCATGGTCGGTGTGACCCTCGCCACGGTGTTGGGCGTACCCGTTGGCACCTGGCTGAGCGGCCTGATGGGCTGGCGCATGACTTTTCTGGTGACCGCGCTGGTGGGCGTGCCGGTGCTATTGGCGCAGATCTTCCTGCTGCCACGGCTGGCGCCAGACAAGGCGATCCGGGTCAGTGACCTGCCGGCGCTGTTCATCAACCCGCAGGCGCGGGTGGGCTTGATTGCGGTATTGCTGATTGGCCTGGCGCACTTTGCGGCGTACACCTATGTCGCGCCTTTCTTCAAACAAAGCTCCGGCTTCGACGGGCCGACCATTGGCTCATTGCTGCTGCTCTATGGCATCGCCGGGGTCGCGGGCAACATCTTTGCAGGCTTTGCCGCCAACCGCAGTGTGCGCCATACCCTGATGCTGGTCGCGTTGATGATCGGCATCAGCACCGCGTTGTTCCCGTACTTTGCCACCGGCATGACCGGCGCAGTGATGCTCATCGCCTTGTGGGGCTTCGCGTTCGGTGCCTTCCCGGCCTGTTCCAGCATCTGGATGTTTATCGTCGCACCCAAGGATGTCGAGCGCGGCATGCCACTGTTCGTGGCGATGTTCCAGGTGATCATTGCCTTGGGTTCGTTCTTCGGCGGGCAGATCGTCGACCAGTTGGGCACCTCGGTGCTGTTGAGCCTGGCCACGGCGCTGGTGGGCTGCGGATTTGTGACGGTGCTGGTGTTGGGCCGGGGCGTCAGTAACAGCCTGGCGGCGCAGCCGGGCTAGGCGTGGTAGGCGAGGCAATGTGAGGGTGGCTCAATGAATTCAAACCCTCCATTGCCCCGGCGCCACTCGACGATCCCCCTCAAACAGCAGACCGCCATGCGGCGCCAGCTCACCTTCGGCCAGTTCAATCACGGTCTGAGTATCTGCCTCTGCAAACAACCTGCGAAACGCCTCATCGAAACGTTGCGCCAATTCCGCATTCACTTCAGCCAGTAACCGTGGCGCCCATTTTCCTGTTCCGTACCAGCGGCCACGCCCGCGCAATGCCAGTTCCACCAGCTTCGGATACAGCATTGCGCCAATCGCCAATATTTCGCTGGCCGAGCGTTCGCCACGCAGGTCATCTATTGCGTCGGTAATTTCGTAGCGCAGCACGTTCAGGGCATCTGCCGAAAGTGGTTCGGGTCCTTGGGCCAGTCGCTGAATCACTTCACTGCGCAGCAGCTCGGCGGCCTCTTGAGCCGGGCCGATCAACAGGCCTTCCTTGATCATGTTCAACAGCGAAGGTCGACCGCGTTTGACGTCTGCATCGATGAACCAGACCAGGGTGCCGGGGTCGTGGACGAACGCTTCGACCGGCACGCCCCGGTCGATGAATGATTCGCGGCGACCGGCTGCCAGGCGCGGATAGATCACCACCAGATCAATGTCGGACAGATAGGTGCCCTGGCCGCGCATGATGGAGCCAGCGACGAACGCATAGGCGGCTTCGGGGTAGCGGCTGTCAAGGATGTGCTGCGCGATAGCCAGCGCCTCGGTCGGGGAGGGACATCGTGCCGGCCCCGTCAAGCCGCCGCCCGCTCGGCCTTGCGCCCCGGTATCGCGCCAATCAATTCCCGCGTGTACTGCGCCTGCGGCTCGCCAAACACCGTGTCCACGCTGCCATATTCGACCACTTGCCCTTGCTTGAGCACCAGCACCTGGTGCGCGACATTGGCGACCACCGCCAGGTCGTGGGACACCAGTACGTAGGCGATGCCCAGTTCACGTTGCAGCTCTTCGAGCAGGTCGAGGATCTGCGCCTGCACTGATACATCCAGCGCACTGACCGGCTCGTCCAGGAGTAACAGGTCCGGCTGCAAGGCCAGTGCGCGGGCGATGGCCACCCGTTGGCGTTGCCCGCCTGACAACTCACGAGGCAACCGGTCGAGGTAGCTGACCGGCAAGTGCACGCGGCTGATCAACTCGCGTGCCGCCTGCTCCAGTGCCGCGCCTTTTAGCAGGCCGAACGACACCAGCGGTTCGACGATGCTGTCGAAGATGGTGAAGCGGGGGTCGAGGGCGGCGAAGGGGTTTTGCTGGACCAGTTGCATGCGCTTGCGCAGCGGGCGGAAGTCGCGCCAGTTCAGGTCGGTGACGTCCTGTTGCTCAAACAGCACTCGGCCGCTGCTGGGCTTTTCCAGGCCCAGGGCGATCCGCAGCGCGGTGCTTTTGCCCGAGCCGGATTCGCCAACGATGGCCAGGGTTTGGCCGGGATAGACGTTGAGGGTCAAGTCTTGCAAGGCAGTGAACTGCGCCTCCTGGCCTTTGATTTTCGGCAGGTCGAAGACTTTGCCTACATTGCGCAGGCTAAGGATTGGCGCTTTGTCGTCAGGCGCAACAGGCCGCTGCGACAGCGGGCGACGCTGGCTGAACGCCGGGGCTGCTGCGAGCAGGGCGCGGGTGTAGTCGTGTTGTGGCTGGGCGAGGATGGTTTGCGGCGCGCCCTGTTCGACCAGTTCGCCCTGTTTCATCACCAGCAGGCGGTCGGCGCGGTCGCTGGCCACGCCCAGATCGTGGGTGATGATCAGCAACGAGATGCCGCGTTCGCTGACCAGTTGTTGCAGGTGGTCGAGGATTTTGCGCTGCACGGTCACGTCCAGCGCGCTGGTCGGTTCATCGGCAATGATCAGCCGCGGGTTGCCGGCCAGGGCGATGGCGATCAACACGCGCTGACGCATGCCGCCGGACAGCTCATGGGGGTACTGGCGGGCGCGCAGTTGCGGGTTGTCGAGGCCGACCTGTTGCAGCAGTTCGATGATGTCGGCATCGACGCTCGGGTAGCGGCGGCCATGGGCGAGGATCAGCGCTTCGCCGATCTGCTGGCCGATGCGCAGGGTCGGGTTGAGGCTGACCATCGGGTCTTGCGGCACCAGGCCGATCACTCGGCCACGCAACTGACGTTTCTGGCGTTCGCTGGCGTGGGCCAGGTCGGTGCCGTCGACCCGCAGTTGGCCGCCGGTGATTTTCGCGTTGTCTGGCAGCAGGCCGAGAATCGCGTTGGCCATTGTTGATTTGCCAGAGCCCGACTCGCCGACGATGGCCACGGTTTCGCCCTGGCTGACGCTGAACGAAACATTGCGCACCGCATGGGTGAGTTGCCCGGCAGAGGCGTAGGTCACAGCCAGTTGCTGAACGTCGATCAAAGGCGTTGGCGTGCTCATCGCGGGTTCTCCTCGAAGGTGCGGGCGATATGGTTGAGGCTGAACACCACGGCCACCACGAACAGGCCGGGCAGCAGCGAGACCCACGGGGCGGTGATCAGAAAGTGTCGGCCGTTGGCGATCAGCGTGCCCCACTCGGCAGCCGGTGGCGCGGCGCCAAAGCCGAGAAAACTCAAGCCGGCAGTGGCGAGAATGGCCGCACCGAAGTCCAGCGTGGCGAGCACCGCCACCGGGCCCCAGGCGTTGGGCAGGATATGCCGCACCAGGGTCCGTCCCCAACTGGCGCCGCCCAGGCGTGCGGCTTCAACGTAAGGCAGGGTCTTGACCCTTAGGACTTCGGCCCGTGTGGTGCGGGCGAAGCCTGGGATGATCCCGACCCCCACGGCAATCGCCACCGGTACGGTGCCAAAGCCGATCGCGGTGACGATGGCCAGCGCCAGCAGCAGGCCGGGCAGGGCCAGCAGCACATCGACAAAGCGCATGATCAGCGCGTCGATCCGGCCGCCGGCAAAACCCGCCAGCACGCCCAGCCCCAGGCCGCCGACCAGGGCAATGCCCACCGCCAGCAGCGCAGCCTGGATCGACAGGCTGGAGCCATACACCAGCCGGGTATACAGGTCGCGGCCCAGCTCGTCGGTGCCGAACCAGTGGGTCAGGTTTGGCGCGGTGAGCTTGACGCTGGGGGCGGTGGCGTAGGGGTCGAAGCTGGTCAGCAGGTGCGGCGCCAGCGCGGCGAGCAGGGCGAAGCCGACGATCAGCAGCGCCAGGCTGAAGCCGGGTTTGCGCAGCAACGGCAGCAGCGCCGTGCCCAGGCGTTGCAGGCGGCTGCGGCGGCGCCAGAGCGGCGCGGCAGTGGTGATCGAGTTATCGCGTAACAGGCGGCTATCGGTGCTCATGGTCAGGACACCTTCGGTTGGTGAGTGATGCGTGGGTCAAGGTAGGGGTAGAGCAGGTCGACCAGCAGGTTGATCAGCACAAAAGCCGCTGCCGAGGCGGCGACGATCCCCAGTACCACCGGAATGTCCTGGCGTAGCACCGCTTCCTGGGCCAGGCGGCCAACGCCGTTGCGGGTAAAGATGGTTTCGACCAGTACCGCGCCAGACACGGTGTTGCCGACCTGCAGGCCGATCAGGGTGAGGATCGGCAGCGCGGCGTTCTTGAAGCCGTGGCGCAGTTGCACCTGGCCACGGCTCAAGCCTTTGGCGTAGGCGGTGGCGATATAGGGTTCCTGCCACACGCCTTGAAAGCCGCGTTGCAGCACTTGGGCGTATACCGCTGCACTGGGAATCGCCAGGGTGACGGCCGGCAGGATCAGGCTTTCAAAGCCCTTGCTGCCAGTGGCCGGAAACCAGCCCAGGCTGAACGCAAAGACCTGGATCAGCAGCAGGCCCATCCAGAACACTGGCACCGAAAAGCCCAGCGACGGCAGGCGTGCCAGGGCGACTTTCAGCGGTTGCCAGCGAATATAGGACGCCAGGTAAGCCAGGCCGATGCCGCCGATCAGCGACAGCACGATGGCCAGCCCCGCGAGGGCGAGGGTTTGCGGCAGGCGCTCGGCGAGCAGTTCGTTGACCGGGCGGTTCAGCGACAGTGACTGGCCGAAGTCACCTTGTATGGCCCGCCACAGCAGGTCGAAATATTGCTCGAAGATGCCTTTGTCCAGGCCGTAATAGGCCCGGGCTTTGGCAAGGTCTTCGGGGCTCAGCGCATCGGCCTCCAGGCCCGAGGCGCTGAGCATGATCGACAAGGTGTCGCCGGGCAGCATATAGAGGATGAAGTAGGTGATGGTGTAAGCCCCCCACAACACCAGCAGGGCCTGGCCCACGCGGCCGATCAGGTAGCGGTTCATTTTTTCGCCTCTTGGTTGCCTGCCAGTTCAATGTCGCTGAGCAGGGCGAAGCCCTCTGCGGTCCAGCGGAAATTCTTCACTTTGGCGGCGGTGGCGGCCTGCCAGACCCGCTCGTACACCGGGAATGCCGAGCCTTCGTCGACCAGCAGGTCTTGCAGTTCGCCATAGGCGGCGGCGCGTTGCTCGCTCTGGGTGGCAGTGATGCCGGCATCGAACAGGGCCTTGGCTTTTTCCAGGGTTTGCGGCTCGTAGATGTTGGTGGCCAGTGCCGCACTGTTGGCGGCGCGGGGGTCAAGAATCGTCTGCAGGATGATCGGGTCGGCGCGGGTCATGTAGTTGATGCTCAGGTCGTAGTTGCCCGAGGCGTTGTTGGCAACCCACTCGGCGCGGGTCACGACACTGAGTTTCAGGTCCACGCCGACTTTGCGCAGTTGGTCTTGAATCAGCACGTCGCCGGCGGTTTCTGCCGGGCTGATGTTGTAGCTCAGGCTCAGGCGTTTGCCGTCCTTGTAGCGATAACCGTCGGTGCCTTTGGCCCAGCCGGCGCTGTCGAGCAACTGCTCGGCGCCGGCCGGGTCGTAGGCCAGCTTGGCGGCCTGGCTCTTGAAGTACGGGGTGGTGACGTCGAAGATCCCGGTCACCACCGGGAACTCGGCGTTGTATACGGCGCTGGCGTAGGTCTTGCGGTCGATGGCTTTTTGCAGGGCCAGGCGCACTTGCTTGTCGCTGAGCAGGCGCTCGCCACGGGTGTTGGGGAACAGGTTGAGTGCCGGGCCGGGCAGTGAACGGCTCTGGATGGTCGCGCCCTTGGACTGGAACAGCTTCAGGTCGACTTCCGAGAACGGGTTGCGCGGCCAGAGGATGTCGGCCTTGCCTTGTAAAAACAGCCCGTTGCGTACGCTTTCTTCCGGGATGTAGCTGATCTCGACGGTGTCGAGGTGTGCTTCACCCTGATTTTTCACGTTGGCCGAGGCCCAGTGGTAGCCCTTGCGCTTGACCAGCTTTGCGCCGCTTTCCGGGGTGTAGTGTTCTAGGGTGAACGGGCCGGTGCCGATGATCTTGCCCAGCGAGCGCTCCTTGGCGGTCAGCTTGTACGAGGCCGGGGCGAGGATCGCCAGGTTGGTGGTGGAGGTGGCTTGCAGGAAGCCGGCGTTGGGCTTGGACAGCACCAGCTTGAGGGTAAAGTCATCGACCACTTCAGCATGGTCATAACCGGCCAGGTAGGTGGCGCCGAAGGTCGCCGGCAACTCGGTGGCGAACGCCTTGTTGCTGTCGAAAGCAGTCTTCACGGCATGGGCATCGAAGCGCTCGCCGTTACTGAAGGTCACGTCGTCACGCAGCTTGAAGGTGTAGGTCAGAGCGTCGTCGCTGACCTCCCAGCTTTTCGCCAGCCAGGGGATGATCTTGCCGGTGTCCGGGTCCTGGTCAGTGAGCGATTCAGCGACGTTGCGCAGCAGTACCCGGTGCTCCAGCCAATAGACCTGGAAGGGGTCGACGCTGACCAGGGTGGTGTTGTCACCCCAGAAGGCGATGTTCAGGGTCTTGCTGGCGGCTTGGTCGCCGGATGGCGAGCAACCGGTCAGCGCCAGAGTCAGCGCGACAGAGGCCAGCAGGCGGCCGGGGAAAACAGCTTGGGTCATGGTGGTGTCCTTGTATCAATACTGTCTGCTAAGGCGGTCTGCTTCGCGGCTGAAGCCGCTCCTACGGTTTACCGCCGTAGGAGCGGCTTCAGCCGCGAATCACATGGATAGATCAGAAGTCATAAGCCAATTTGGTGTACCAGAACCCGCCATTGGGGCTGAACGGCGGGTTGCCATAGATGCCCTGGCCGCCGTTGGAGGGCAGGGCGACCACGCCGTTGCGGTCGGGGTATTCGTTGAAGATGTTGGTGCCGCCGATGCTTGCGGTGAGGTTGTCGGTGACCGAGTAGGCGATATCCAGATCGGTGATCCACTTGGCTTCGAAGCTGCGGTCGGCGCTGGCGTTCTGGGCCCAGGTCTCGACCTTGCCGTAGCGGGTCGTCTGTAGGCTGACCACCCATTTGTCGATGCTCCAGTTGGCGCCCAACACCCATTTGGTTTTCGGTGAGGCGGCCACCAGATTGCCCTCGGCGGCATGGCCAACCACCGAAATGCCCGAGGCGGTCAGGTCTGCCGGCGAATCGCGGCGGCCTTCTACGGTGGTCTTGTTCCAGTTGAACGCCGCGCTCCAGCGCACATCGCCAAAGCCGCCCAGCGGGGTCAGGTGGTCGAGCACCAGGTCCAGGCCGCGGGTGCGGGTGTCGAAGGCATTGGTGTAGTAGGTCACCCACGACCCTTCGGCCACACCCAGCGAGCGCAGGGTGTTGTTGATCAGGCCGTTGCCGCGGTCATAGATGTCCTGCGACAGCACGATACGGTCGTCGATGTCCACCACATAGGCGTCCAGGGTCACGCTGGTGCGCCGCGCCGGTTGCCAGGTCAGGCCCAGGCCGATGTTGCGTGATTTTTCCGGGTCCAGTTCACTGGCGCCGAATGCCTTGGCCAGGGCGCTGCCCGGTGTGGCGGTGTAACGCAGCGCCGGCACCACCACGCCGTCGGCGTTGACCCCGGTGCGGTTGTCGGCCACCGAGTAGCCCAACTGGGTCAGTGACGGGGCGCGGAAACCGGTGCCCACGGTGCCGCGCACCGCCAGGGTGTCGGTCAGTTCGTAGCGCGAGTTGAGCTTGAGGGCGAAGGTGTTCTTCTTGATATCGTCGTAGTGTTCGACCCGCCCGGCTACGCCGATGTACCAGCGCTCGCTGGGGTTGAGGCCGAAGTCCAGATAGCCGGCAAAGTTGTTGCGATCCAGGTCGGCTTCGTCTTCCGGGCGGATCACCAGCGCCGCCTGCGCACCCCGACTCGGCCCGCCGTTCAGGCCGCTGGCCACGCTCAGGTCATACAGCGGATTGCGCGCGCCGTTGGCCAGGGTTTGCGGGTAGCGGTAGTTGCCCACCGAGTAGGCATCGGCGCTGCCGGCGAAGGTCTGGAAGCGTTCCCAGCGATGCTCAAGACCGGCCGAGACCTGTACCGGGAAGGGCAGTAGCGGCAGGCTTTCAAAATGGCGGGTCACGTCGAGGTTGTTGACCCACTGGTCGAACTGCAAGGTTGCCAGGTTACCGAACGACGTCCGCGAGGCCGGGCCATAGGTCGGGTTGATGGTCAGGTCGCTGGAGTGCTCGTTCTTGTTGCGCCCGTAGGTGCTCGACAGGTCCCAGTTCCACGCGCCCAATTCGCCCTTGCCGCCGATCAGCCATTGATAGTCGGTGTCTTTGATGTTGTTCAGCGGATCGTAACCGTCCGGGAACAGCTCAGGGATCGAGGCGGTGCTGTAGGCCAGGCGCTTGTTGTTGTAGATGATCGCGTCGCGCTCGCCGTAGGTGGCGTAGGAATACAGCTTGGTGCTGTCGCTCAGCGGCAGTTCGGCGTTGTAACCAAGGTTGAAGGCTTCCAGGTCCGGGTCGCCGTTTTTCAGGGCGCGGTGGTCCCAGCTGTCTTGCCGCGCGTCACCCGGCGCGTAGCCACGGTAGTTGGCATCGGCCTTGTCATACAGAAATGCCTGATCGCGTTTGCGCGCATCGGCGGAGATTTGCACAAAGCCGCCATCGCCCAAGGCGAAGCCTTTATTGCCTGCGAACTTGATGTTTTCGCCCTGGCCGCTGCCCAACTGGCCGTAGCTGGCTTCCAGATGCCCGCCGCTGGCGCCCGATTTGAGGATCACGTTGATCACCCCGGCCACCGCGTCAGAGCCGTATTGCGCAGCGGCGCTGTCTTTAAGCACCTCAATGCGCTCGACGGCGCTGATCGGGATCAGGTCGATATCCACCGCGTTGGCGCCGCTGGTGTCGACATTGCCGCCCGAGGGCATGGCGCCGTTATGCCGGCGTTTGCCGTTGACCAGCACCAGGGTGTAGGCCGGGCCGAGGCCGCGATTGGTCAGCGGCCGGGTAGTGGACTGAAAGCCTGAGGTGTTGGCGCCGAAGTTGAACGACGGCAGCAGTTTGGAAATCGCCTCCGACAGTTCGGCACGACCGGTCTTGAGCAGTTGCTCACTGTTGATGATATCGATCGGTGTCGGGCTGTCGGCCACGGTGCGCTGCGCGCCGCGTACGCCGGTGGAAATCACGGTCACGGTATCGAGGCGTGCGTCTTCGCTGTTTGCGGCCTGGGTCTGTGGGGCCAGCAGGCAGGCCAGGGTCAGGCTCGAGAGAGCCAGGCCGGCGCGGGCCGGGGCGGTACGCAAGACGTGGCGGGCGTGGCGTGAAAACGATGGAGTCATGTATGCAGTTCCAGATGACAGCGGGGGCTTGGCCGGTTGGCGACGGCGTACCCTGTTGGCTATTGCGCATTGCCAGTTAGCGGCGCGATGCGTGTCGATGGTCTGGAGCGATGCGGTGGTGGTGAGGTCGCTCGGGTCGTGCAACTGTCCGGGGGCCGCCCGGTTAGGTCATTAAGTGGCTATGGGTTGAATCGTATATTTATAAAAAAAGCGTGGAAAATTCTTTTTAGGAATAAGCTAATGTTAAACAAATAGAATGTTGCTGGCTAACATTATGCAAATATCTGATTTAGTGGGGCGGGCGAACGGCCGCCGTCCGGCGGGCTTGCTGAATAAAGCGAAGCGCGGAGCGTCAGATGCGGCTGGGCCCGCTTAAACCTGGCTTGCAAGACGCGCACAGGAGCCTGCGCGATGCTCTGAAAAAAGCACCGCGCACCGATCTGCCGGCCGGGTTAACGGGCTGTGCTTTTCGAGGTGCTGGAAATGGTTTTGCAACGTGTCCGATGTGGATGTACCCCTGTATTCGCCAGCAGAGCGGCCTCCTACAGAGGTTTTTAATGCCTAAACGAACAGTATCGAGGTCACCCGAGCCAGATGCCCTGGCTCATGTTGCCGGCCAGATTGGCGATGTTTTCACTGCTTTCCGAGAACGACACCAGCATCCCTTGAATGCTCAGCCCGCTGTTCAGTTCGTTGATCCAGTAGTTGAACCCACCGGCGTCCGGCTCGCGGTTGAGTACGTTGCGATAGAAGGCTGTGAGCAGTTCGCTTTGAGTCTGGCTGGCGCCGTAGAGGGTGCGGAACTCTTCGCTGGCCATGAAACCGTTGGCCACCGACAACAGGCTTTCTCCGTTGTCGATCGACGTAACCCAGTAGCGCAGGCCGCCTGTGTCTGGTGTGCGGTCGAGTGCAGCCTGATACAGGCGGTAAGCACTGCCTGCGGTTTGCCCGGCTCCGGTGTCCAGTGCCAGAGTCCCATCCTGAAACTTCAACCGTTCGATACCGGTCAGCGTGTCCCGGTCTTCGGTGGCGGCGAGACGGGTCACGTTGGTCAGGGTGTCGTTGCGCGACACTTCGTAGCTGCTGCGCAGCCCGTTATAGCTAACGCTGTCCAGCCCATCCAAACCTTGAAAATGATCGGCCGCCGGGCTGGCGAAAAAGACGTCGTTGCCGGTAGTGCCGGTCTGCACGGCGGCAGTGGTGGTTGCGAGCATGGCGTCATTGCTGGGAATGAAACCGATCAGATCGTCGTACACCAGGCCGATATCTGCCCACACATCCACGGTCGAGCTGCCTGAGCTCTTGACTCCGATTACATATGAGCCAGTGCTGTCAGTGACATACAGCGGGCCGCCAGAGCTGCCCCTGTCGAGGATATCGCTGCCCTCATAGGCGTAGGCGGTGTAGGTCGAATAACGTGCGTCGTGGTGAATATAGGCAGAGCCGTACATCAGCCCGGTGCTGCCGCCAGGATAGCCGAACGAATTGGCCCAGATCGACTGGTTGTAGCCCGATGCCAGACCCATGTAGCCCACCTGGTCACCCACTGCTACATCAAGGCCGATCAACGCCACATCGTATTGCGACTCGGCCTGGGTCAGGGTGTTGTTGTTGCTGTTCTGGAACACCTGATCGGGGTAGGCCAGGACCTGCCAGTCTGCGTCAGTGAGCGAGACCAGCGGCGTACTGTCGAACCGGCCGGTCCGGAAGTTGTAGTCAGCCCCCACGTAGAACTCCAGGCGGGTGGCATAGCCACCCAGGTCCGGGTCGTAGACCACGTGCGTGGCGGTGAGTATGTCGTTGCGTCCAACCACCGAACCGCTGCCAATGTAGACGTCGCCACTGGCAAACGTGGCCTTGATGAAAACGGCGGTGGAGTAGGGGTAACGGGCTGGGCTGACTTCTGTGGCCATGGATACTCACTTCGTGATGGCGCTATGGCTGTTAGGTTAAGGCGTGTATCGCCACAAAGACATTGGCAGTGTGGTGCCTCTGCTTGTTCCAAGGCAATACGCCCTTTGCTCTTGGTATTGATGATTGGTCAAGGGCACCGCGGTCCGGTGGGAGTCGGCTCAGCCGACGAATGCTGCGCTACAGCCGCAGCAGATGGGCCGGTTTTGCCGCTGTGGTCCGGCGCCCCGGCAACCTGAGCGCCGATCGGCACATCAATCACTTGACTGACTCGGCACCAGCGCTGAGGAAAAGTTTTTTGAAACAAGATATTTCAACGGTTGGCAAAGAGACGAGCATAAACGTTGCGTTTGCTTGAGCATAACCACGCTTTGAGCGCTCTAGCTCGCCAAGGTTCATCCATTTGCATCAAAAATGTATGTCTGGAATTACAAATCATTATTATTAGCTTTGTTAATTTGTGTTAATTTTTGCGACCTGCTGTTTCTGACTGTGTCGGCAGCTTCGGCTGCCCGACCTCAGAAGTGCGCGCAATGATTTTCCTCTCCAGCCCAGGAATCCTTCGATGTTTCGTCTTGCCTTCCCCACACTGGCCGGTGTCATGACGCTGAGCCTGTCCGCTTCGCTACTGGCGGCTCCTGCAGCCGACGGCACGGTGACTCTGGACAACGTGAATATCAATGCCGAACAAGGCACCACTGATGCGGCCACCACGGAAGGCACCCGCTCTTACACCACAGGTTCCATGAGCACGGCGACCAAGCTGCCGCTGTCGATCCGTGAAACCCCGCAGTCGGTCAGCGTCATTACCCGTCAGCGCATGGAAGACCAGGGCATGAACGACCTCAATGATCTGGTCAAGTACGCCCCTGGCATTACCTTTCGCAAGTACGGCTCGGACCGTCTGGAATACCTGTCGCGCGGCTTCAAGATCGACAACCTGATGTACGACGGCCTGCCGACCACCGTGGGCAGCTTCACTCAGGACACCATCTCGGCGGCTGACCTGGCGATGTACGACCGCATTGAAGTGGTGCGTGGCGCCACCGGCCTGATGACCGGCGCCGGCAGTCCGTCAGCGACCCTGAACCTGGTGCGCAAGCGCCCGACCGACACCCCGCAGGTCAGCGTGACCACCAGCGCCGGTAGCTGGGACCGTTACCGTCTTGAGGTCGATGCCTCTAATAAGCTCAACGAATCCGGCACCCTGCGTGGGCGGGTAGTGACCGCTTACGAGGACAAGAAAAGCTTCCAGGATGTGCGTGAAAGCCAGCGCCAGACCTTCTACGGCATCATCGAAGCCGATCTGAGCGACGCCACCACCTGGACCATCGGCGCCTCCAAGCAGCGCGATGACAACACCTCCGACTGGGGCAGCCTGCCCAGCGGCCCGAACGGTGAAGACCTGCACCTGTCACGTTCGACCTTCCTGAGCAACGACTGGTCGTACTGGGACAAGGACAACTACACGCTGTTCTCCGACATTACCCACCGCTTCAACAACGGCTGGACCGGCAAGCTGGCGGCGCAGAAGATCTGGGCCGAGGCCGATACGTTCTCCAGCTACCTGAGCTACAACGGCCCGACCCTGGAGCAATACTCGGGGCAGTATTTCAACACCGATGACCAGACCAACCTTGACGCCACGCTGTCCGGGCCGTTCCAGTTGGCCGGTCGTGAGCACGAGCTGGTGTTCGGTGCCAGCCGTCGTGAAGAAAAGTTCGACCAGTCCGGCGGCTGGTGGGGGCAGGCCACGCCCATCGATCCTTACAACTTCAACCACAGCGTGATCGCCAAGCCGTCGTCCAGCGACCGCAACCCCTATGCCGGGCGCAACACCAGCATCGAGAAGAGCGTTTACGCCGCCGCGCGGCTGAACCCGATCGACCCGCTGCACGTGATCATCGGCAGCCGGCTGAGCTGGTACGACTACGAAAACCGCGTCAGCGGCGACACCTATAAAGTCACCCAGGAAGTCACGCCGTATGCCGGTGTGATCTACGACCTGAACGACACCTACTCGGTGTACGCCAGCTACACGCAGATCTTCAAGCCGCAAAGCGAGCAGAATGTATCGGGTACCGTGCTGGATCCGATGACTGGCGAAAGCTATGAAATCGGCCTCAAGGGCGAGTATTTCAACGGCGGCCTGAACGCCTCCGTCGCGCTGTTCGACATGACCCAGGAAAACCGTGCCTACGCGCTGACCTCGCAGCCTGATGCCTGTCGTGCACAGAACCGCACCTGCTATGAAGCAGCCGGTGAAGTGCGCAGCCGTGGTATCGACGCTGAACTGACCGGTGCGCTGACCGCTGACTGGCAGTTCTCGGCGTCGTACACCTATGTCCTGAGCCAGTACATCAAGGACGCCAACCAGCGTAACGAAGGCCGGTTGTTCGCGCCGAACCAGCCCAAGCACCTGTTCAAGGTGGCTACCTCGTACAACCTGCCGGGCAACCTGAGCAAGTGGCGCGTGGGCGCTGATGTGTTCGCCCAGAGCGAGACCTTCAACGTGGTCGGCAGCGGCTACGCCACTCAGGACGCCTACGCGGTACTGGGCCTGATGGCCGGCTACCGCTTCAACGAGCACTGGGATGGCCGGGTCAACCTGAACAACGTCACCGACGAGAAATACTGGCAGGGCATCCCTACCGGTTCGGGCAGCGGCACCTATGGCGACCCGCGCAACCTGATGTTCTCGCTGAAATGGACCCTTTGAGTAGGACCGGCTTTAGCCGGGAAGAGCGCGGCTAAAGCGGATCGCCGCCCGCTCGTTCCCTCAAAGACTTGAGGTGCCCAAGTGAACAATACCCCGACTGGTTCGGGGTATTTTTTTGAAGGTCCGAAACCGCTTGCAGCGCATGAACTGCGCAGCAAAGCGAAAATTGATTTTCAACTGACAGCCTGAGGTGTTCTGCGGGGCAATATTGCCCGGTTGACGCCGATTACAGGGCTGCTCTATAACATCAACTCAATTTTCAATAAATTTATTTGAAGATGGCATCCATCAAAAAACCGAAGTCTCATCTTGAGACACTGGCATACAGCGCCGAGGCGGTGGTCAAGCTGATGCCGCAGTTTCGGGCGGTCGATCAGAAGGGCCGTTATCTGCATTGGCATGACCATCAAGGCGCGACAAGCCCCGCCGTTCAGGGCGGGGAAGGATAGCGCGGACGGCGTAGCCGTCCCTGGTTGCCGTGGGGTGTCTGCTGCTGTTCGATGGATGCACAGCCACAGGATGATGCGCAGTAACACGGCGACACAGTATGCCTTCTATGGCGATCTTTCGTTACAAAGACCCCATGGGCCTGCACTTTGAAAACACCGTGCCGTCCGCGCCTAATGGCGTCTTCATTGCTCATGGCTCAAGAGCAGCATGCAACGACTTCAAGCCTTCAAGTACGAACTCATGCCAGACGGCCGACAGGAGCGGCAAATGCGCCGCTTTGCCGGCTCCTGTCGCTTCGTCTTCAACAAGGCGCTGGCGTTGCAGAAAGAACGCCACGAGCAAGGCGAGAAGAAGCTCGGCTATGCGGGCCTGTGCAAGTTGCTGACCGAGTGGCGCCATAGCCCGCAAACCGCATGGCTGGCCGATGCGCCTGTTCACCCGTTGCAACAGAGCCTCAAGGATCTGGAGCGGGCCTACACCAACTTCTTCGCCAAGCGAGCCGACTTTCCCCGGTTCAAGAAGAAGGGGCAGCGCGACAGTTTCCGCTATTCCGACCCGAAACAGATCAAGCTCGACCGGACCAACAGCCGCCTGTTTCTGCCCAAGCTGGGCTGGCTGCGCTACCGCAACAGCCGCGAGGTGCCTGGCACGGTGAAGAGCATCACCGTGAGCCAGTCGTGTGGCAAGTGGTTCGTGAGTATCCAGACCGAACGCGAGATCGATGAGCAGCCCACGGCACAGGGTGCGGCAGTCGGCATCGACATGGGCATTGCCCGGTTCGCCACGCTTTCGGATGGCTCGTTCTACGCCCCCCTCAACAGCTTCAAACGCCATGAAACCGCGCTGTGCAAAGCGCAGCAGGCGATGAGCCGCAAGGTCAGATTCAGCCGCAACTGGAAGAAGGCGAAAGCTTGCGTCCAGCGCATTCATTCCCGAATCGGCAATGCCCGCCGCGACTACCTGCACAAGTGCTCCACCACGATCAGCCAAAACCACGCGATGGTGTGTATCGAGGACTTGCAGGTACGCAATATGTCCAGGTCGGCGGCGGGCACGGCCGAGGCACCGGGAAGAAACGTTCGGGCCAAGTCTGGCCTGAACAGGGCCATCCTCGATCAGGGCTGGTTCGAGTTCCGCCGCCAACTGGACTACAAGCTGGCGTGGCGCGGCGGCTGGCTGATTGCCGTGCCGCCGCGAGATACCAGCCGCACGTGCCCGTGTTGCGGCCATGTGTCGGCGGCCAACCGCCAGACGCAGGCGCTGTTCAGGTGTGTGGGATGTGGTTTTGAAGGCAACGCCGATGTGGTCGGGGCGATCAATGTACTAAGGGCGGGACACGCCCGGTTAGCCTGTGAAGTGAGCGCAGAGGTCATGGCGCCAGCAGCAGGAACCCACCGAAGCGACTCAGGGGCGGCTCGATGCCGCGCCTGAGCGCCGTAGGAATCTCCGGCCTCAGGCCGGGGAGGATGTCAACGAGTCCGGTTTCAACAAGACCCTGAATTTCAGACAGATCCACTTGCTCAAAAAGCTGCTGCGCAATCCGGGTCGGTTGTTTACTGCCAAAGAGGTCAAGAATGACTTCGACATTTCCGAAAATACGGCCAGGACCGATCTGGAAAAGCTCTATCAACTGAAGTTGCTGGGCAAGAGCCGTGAGGGCAAGACCTGGTACTACATCGCCCGTGAAGATGCGATGGCGCATATTCGTGGCAGTGGTTCCAATCGTCTATGACGGCCCTCTGGCACGCCTTACATTGCCTTGACCTCCCGCAGGCACTGCCTCAGCAACTCTGACCCGTCGCCGCTGCGATAGCTGATCACGATCGGTGAGGTGGCGTGGCGGTCGAGCAGTTCGCTGTAGCCGATGTCGTCACGGTGCAGACGTTGTACCGAGGCGGGCACCAGGGTGATGCCGATACCGGCCGCCACCAGGCCGATGGCGGTCTGCAGTTCGTTGGCCATTTGTGCCACATGAATCTTCAGGCCCTGGCGGTTGAAGATGCCCAGCACATGGTCGGCGTAGCTGGGCCGCGGGTTGCCGGGGTATAGCACAAATGGCTCGGCGGCCAGGCGTTCGAGGCTCACCGGCCCGGCCAGCAGCGGGTGGCCGGCGGGCAGGGCGGCCACCAACGGGTCTTCGCGCAGCACCTCTTGAGTGATGGCCGGGTCATCGAACAGCATGCGGCCAAAACCGATATCGATACGGCCGCTTTTCAGTGCCTCGACCTGCTGCAGGGTGATCAACTCGGACAAGCCCAGTTCCACATCGCCAAAACCGCGCAACCGGCGGATCAGTTCCGGCAGTTGCCCGTACAGCGTCGAGGGCGCAAAGCCGATGCCCAGCCAGCGCTTGCTGCCACTGGCAACCCGGCGGGTATCGTCGCTGATGCGCTTGAGTTGCTCCAGCAGTTGTGAAGAGTGCTCATAGAAAAACCGCCCGGCCTCGGTCAGCCGCAGTGGTCGGCTGCGCTCCAGCAGCTCTACGCCCAGTTCATCTTCCAGCTGCTGGATCTGCCGGCTCAAGGGCGGCTGGGCGATGTTCAACTGCTCGGCGGCACGAGTGAAGTTGAGGGTCTGGGCCACGACCCGGAAATAACGCAAATGACGCAGCTCCACGATACCTCCTGGGTATGAAGCGAGACTTAATCAATATTGGACCGCCCGGCTGTCGAGCGTCAATCTTGGCCTCAAGCACACCTGACCTGCCGGATAGCTTCATGAGCGATGCAATAACCATCCAAAGCTTTGAAACCCTGATCGTCGACCTGCCGACCATCCGCCCGCACAAGCTGGCGATGCATACCATGTATGGCCAGACGCTGGTGATTCTGCGCATTCGTTGCAGCGACGGTATCGTCGGGGTTGGTGAGGCCACCACCATTGGCGGCCTGGCCTACGCCGGCGAAAGCCCCGAAAGCATCAAGGTCAACCTCGACACCTGGTTCGCGCCGCTGTTGATCGGTCAGGATGCACGCAACCTCAATGCTGCCATGCAGCGGGTTGATCGCGGCATCCGGGGCAATACCTTTGCGCGCAGTGCTGTGGAAACGGCTCTGCTTGATGCCCAGGGCAAGCGCCTCGGGCTGCCGGTGGCCGAGGTGCTCGGCGGGCGGGTTCGTGACGGTGTCGAGGTGGCCTGGACCCTGGCCAGTGGCGACACCGGCCGCGACATCGACGAAGCCGAGCAGATGCTCGATCGGCGTCGCCATCGGCATTTCAAATTGAAGATTGGCGCGGGCGATGTGGCCCGCGATATCGCCCACGTGGGGGCGATCAAAAAAGCGCTGGGTGAGCGCGCCAGTGTGCGGGTTGATATCAACCAGGCCTGGAGCGAAGCGGTGGCGATCAATGCCAGCCGGCGCTTGGCCGAGGCCGGGGTAGAGCTGATCGAGCAGCCGCTGTCGCGGTTTGACCGCGCCGGCATGGTGCGCCTCAATGCCCACAGCCCGATCCCGCTGATGGCTGACGAAGCCATCGAGTCGGTACAGGACAGCTTTGCCTTGGCGCAGTCCGGCGTGGCGCCGATTTTCGCGTTAAAGATCGCCAAGACCGGCGGCCCGCGTGCGGTATTGCGCACGGCGGCGATTGCCGAGGCGGCCGGTATCGGCCTGTACGGTGGCACCATGCTCGAAGGCAGCGTTGGCACCCTGGCCTCCGCTCATGCCTTCGCGACCCTCGACAAACTGGAATGGCACACCGAACTGTTCGGCCCGTTGCTGCTGACCGAAGACATCCTGGTCGAGCCGCCGCTGTACCGTGATTTCCAGCTGCTGATTCCGACCGCGCCAGGCCTGGGCCTGGAGCTGGACGAACAACGCCTGGCGCGCTTTGCCCGCCGCTGACCCCTGATCGACAAGGAACTGCACGATGCTTTTTCACGTACGCATGACTGTCAGACTGCCGGCCGACATGCCCGCCGAGCAGGCTGCCCGGCTCAAGGCCGACGAAAAGGAACTGGCCCAGCGCCTGCAACGCGAGGGTGTCTGGCGCCACCTGTGGCGCATCGCCGGGTTGTACGCCAACTTCAGCATTTTCGATGTGGCGGATAATCAGGCATTGCACGACACCTTGATGCAATTGCCGTTGTACCCGTATATGGATATCGAAGTGACGCCGCTGTGCAGGCACCCTTCGTCGATCCATGCCGATGATCGCTGAGCCCTGAACCCGACAATCAATACGCAGCAAGCCTGAACAAGAATAATGACGAGGACACGCCACCATGACCGTACGTATTTCCCACACCGCTGACGTCCAGAAATTCTTCGAGAATGCCTCGGGCTTCGACGAGGACGCCGGCAACCCACGGATGAAAACCGTGGTCCACCGGATCCTCACCGACGCAATCAAGATCATCGAAGACCTGCAGATCTCTCCGGAAGAGTTCTGGAAAGCGGTGAACTACTTCAACGAACTCGGTGCCCGTCAGGAAGCCGGTCTGCTGGTGGCCGGCCTGGGGCTGGAGCACTACCTGGACCTGTTGCTGGACGCTGAAGACGAGCAGAACGGTCAGGTCGGCGGCACCCCACGGACCATCGAAGGCCCGCTGTACGTGGCTGGCGCACCGCTGAGTCAGTACGAAGCACGCCTGGATGACGGCACTGACGCTGGCACGCCGCTGTTCATGCACGGCCAGGTCCGCGATGTCGACGGCCAGCCGCTGGCCAACGCCACCGTTGATGTCTGGCACGCCAACACGGGCGGCACCTACTCGTACTTCGACCCGACTCAATCGGAATTCAACCTGCGCCGCCGCATTCAGACCGACGCCCAGGGCCGTTACCGCTTCCAGAGCATCGTGCCGTCCGGCTACGGCTGCCCACCCGATGGTCCGACCCAGGGCCTGCTCGACCAGTTGGGCCGCCACGGCCAGCGTCCGGCACATGTGCACTTCTTCATCTCTGCCCCCGGCCATCGGCACCTGACCACCCAGATCAACCTGGCAGGCGATCCGTACCTGCATGACGACTTTGCCTACGCCACCCGGGATGAACTGATCGCCCAGATCCATTTCATCGACGACGCCGAGCGCGCCGCGCAGCGTGGCGTATCAGGCCGCTTTGCCGAAATCGAGTTCGATTTCGCATTGCAATCCACCGAACAGGCCGCCGAGCAGGCACGCCGCGAGCGGGTGCGGGCGTTGGAGGCCTGACAATCTATTGATTTTTAATGGATATCCCGTAGGCGTCATGCCGACCGGTCAAGGCCAACGCGGTCCGGTGGGAGCTACCAAGGTAGCTCCCACAAAGGCATGCAGCGCCTAAACGAACAGTATTGCGGCTAAAGCGGATCGCCGCCCGGCCGGTCCGGCAGGATTCAGCGATGCCTGCACTTGGCAAACATATCCAGCGGCTGACTGTAGTCGCTGGTTTTTACGTTGAGCAGGCCCAGCATCGAGTGAAACAGGTTGTCCTGGCTGAGCGGCTGGTTGCGCGTGGCTTGCAGGCAGTCAGTATCGACGCCGAACGACTGTCGATAACCCTCAGAGAACCATGCCACCATCGGAATATGCCGCTGCTGTTCGGGCGCCACCATGTAGGGCGTGCCGTGCAGGAACAGGTTGTACTCGCCCAGTGATTCACCGTGGTCCGACAGGTAAAGCATGGCGGTGTCGACCTTGTCCTGGTTGCTGCGCAAAATGTCGATCAGGCTGGCCAGCACATGGTCGGTGTACAGCAAGGTGTTGTCATAACCGTTGACGATGCTCTCGCGTGAGCAGTTGTTCAGCGCATTGCTTTTGCACACCGGGGTGAATTTCTCGAATTCGGCCGGGTAGCGTTTGAAGTATTCGGGACCATGGCTGCCCATCTGGTGCAGCACCACAACCGTGTCAGTCTTGAGGTTGTCGATATCGGCCTGCAGGTCGCGCAGCAGGATGGCGTCGCGGCATTCATGGTCGGCGCACAGGCCAGGGTCCTTGTCATTGCTCAGGTCGATGAAGGTCACCCGGTCACAGGTGCCTTTGCAACCGGCCTGGTTGTCACGCCAGATCACGTTGTAACCGACCCGCTTGAGTACATCCAGCAAGCCTTCCTGGGTCTTCGCCGTGGCCGCGTTGTAGCGCTTGCGGCCCAGGTCGGAAAACATGCACGGCACTGACACGGCCGTCTCGGTGCCGCATGACCAGACATCACTGAACGCAATCACATCGCCTTCAGCCTTGAGCCGGGGCGTGGTGTCGCGGGTGTAGCCGAGCAGCCCGAAGTTCTCGGCCCGGGCACTTTCGCCGACCACCAGTACCGTCAGTGACTGGCGCGGATGGGAGCTGGAAGGCGGTTCGCGCAGGGCATCGCTGGCGGTCGGGCGAAAGGTGGTTTTAGCGGCGAGGACCTGCTCATGCAGATAGCTCCAGCCAGCGCCGATCAGGTTGCTCGGCACCACCATCAGGCGCAGTTCGTGATGGTTGCGAAACAATGAGGCCAACCCTTGGTAGTTGACCAGTGCGACCCCGCCCAGCAGCGCCACGCAGCCGACACTGATCAGCGCTTTACTGAGCACTTCGGCTGGCCAGCGGCGGTAGTTGATCGGCGTCTTCCACAGTAACCATGACGGCAGCACGCCCAGCGCAGCGATATACAGAAACAGCTTGCCGGAGAGCAGACCCAACGCCTCGGTCGGGTTGGTTTCGGCAACATTGCGCAACATTGCCGCGTCAAAGATGATGCCGTACTCGTTCATGAAATAAACAATGCCCGAACCGAGCATGAACAGGGTGATCAGTACCGGTTTAAGGACCCGTTTGAACGCGATCAGGGTGAGAAAAAGATTGAAGATGATCGCGATCAGCGCCGCAAAGGCGACACTTAGAATAAACCCGGTATGGTCAGCGGCAGTCAAACTGAAAACATGCTGCCAAAGGCTCTTGTTAAACGCCAGTAACAAGTAAAAAGTGGCGAGCACGGTCACAACTTCAGGGCGAACGGCTTTGATGTTCGGCATGCGGGTTACTTCACTAATAGGGTGGGCAGAGAGCACGTCACGCGTTAAGCGTGGCGCTCCGTCGTGTGGCTGGCGGTCAGAAAAGTATCGAATCTTTGTTGCCCGCCCGCCAATGAAACTCAGCGGGCCGGGCCGATTTGCGACGATTCAGAAAGCATTCGTTCAGCTTGCCCGCGCGGGCGCGGCGCACAGCTTGTAACCCAGGCCGTGCACGGTCTGTAGCAGTTCGGTGTCGAACCCGCCATCGAGTGTGCGGCGCAGAATATGAATGTTGCTGCGCAAGCTGCCACCCTTGGGCGTGTCGTTGCCCCACAGGACCAGTTCCAGCTCTTTGCGCGGGACCAGATGCGGGCTGCGGCGCATCAGTAGCTCCAGCAGTTTCAAGTGGGTCGGGTTGAGTTTCAGCACGGCGTTGGCGCGTGACACCTCCAGGGTGTCGAGGTCGTAGGTCAGGTCGGCCACGCTCAAAACCCGGTTGCCAGTGCCTTGGCGGCGGGCGGTGATGGCTTCCAGGCGCGCCAGCACTTCGGCCATGGCAAAGGGCTTGGTCACGTAATCATCGGCGCCGGCCGAGAACCCCACCAGGCGGTCTTCCAGCGTGTCGCGGGCACTGAGCATCAGGATGGTGACATCAGAGCGCGAGTGCTGGCGCAGGCTATGGCAGATGCGGTTGCCGTCGATGCCAGGCAGCATGATGTCGAGAATGATCGCATCGAACGCCTTGGTCGCTGCCAGATGCAGCCCGCTCAGGCCGTCGAGCGCGCTTTCGACCTGATGCCCCTTGAGTTGCAGAAACTCCACCAGGTTGTCGTGAATATCACGGTTATCTTCGATTACTAATATTTTCATTGTCGGTTGTGTTATGCGCAGTCCGCCGTGGCTACGGCTATCGTTCGGAAGTTGGCAGGGAGAAGACTAGACGGCAATCAGTCTGCACGGCGTCAACGGTTTGTGAGAAAAATGTCAAAACTGCGGCTGGTCCGCTTGCTTGCTGTCGGCAGGCTGTCTGACGAACAACTTTCTGATGGGTTCTTTACCTGAAAGGCAAGAAGCCGGTTATAAGCTGTGGACTTTCATGGCTGGCCTCATTGCGGAGCATCTTTCATGGCCGATGTATTAACGGTCCCGGCATCACGTCCTTTCAACTTTCGTCTGGCCGCAGGTCTTCCTGTTGCACTCATGGCGTTGTTATTGATTTTCGATCCGACTGCACTGGATTACTTTCTGGCCCGATTGTTTTATATCCCCGGCGAGGGCTTCATCGGTGCACACAGTTATTGGCTGGAAACGATTCTGCATGATCGCGCCAAGCAGTTGGTGATTGCACTGGCACTCGGTTTTGCCGTGGCCTTCGCGCTGAGCTGGAAGGTGGCTGCGCTGCGGCCCTGGCGCCGGACCCTGGGTTACATCGTCCTGGCCATGGGCTTGTCTACCGCAGTGATCACGCCCTTGAAGAACCTGACCCAGGTGCAATGCCCCTGGAGCCTGAGTGATTTTGGCGGCGTCGAGACCCATACGCCACTGCTCAGCCACCGCGCGCCGAGTCTCAAACCGGGACTGTGCTGGCCGGGCGGGCACGCGGCCACCGGCTTCTCGCTGCTGGCGCTGTTTTTCGCGTTGCGCGACCGCAAACCTGGTGCCGCCCGGGTCGCGCTGGTGTTCGCCATCGCACTGGGGGCGCTGTTCTCTTTGGGGCGGATGATGCAGGGCGCGCATTTTCTGTCGCACAACCTGTGGACTCTGCTGATCGACTGGCTGATTTGTCTGGGTTGTTATCGCTGGTTGCTGTATTGCCCACAGCGCACCGTTGCCCGTGCAGGCACCGCCCTCAGTAGCTGAAATCCCGCCCCAGCTCCTGCTGCATCCACTGCAAGAAGCGCCGCACCCTTGGAAAGCCGGCATGCGCCTTGGGAAACACCAGGTGGTGGGCGCTGACCGGCACGCTCAGGCGTTCGGGCGCGATCACCAGCAGCTCGCCGCGGCTCAGGAATTCTCTGGCCAGCAGGGTGCTTTCCAGCGCAAAACCCAGCCCTAGGCGCGCCGCTTCGAGGGCCATATACGAGCGGTCGAAACTCAGCGGGTAGGGGCTGTCGGGCCGTGACAGGCCGTGCTGGGCAAACCACTGTGGCCAGTTAACCAGAGTGGCTTCAGACAACACCAGCGGGCGGTGCAGTAAGTCCTCTGGGCTAGACACCGGGCTCTTCGCCAGCAGTGCCGGTGAGGCCATCACTGCCAGATGCTCGTTGGGTACGCTGCGCACTTCCAGCGTCGGCCAGTTGGGCTGGCCATGGCGGATATCCACGTCGATCTTGTCGCGGCTGAAATGCAGCGACTCGTACGAGCACGACAGGTTGATCTGGATATCCGGGTGGCTCTGGCGAAACTGCTCGATGCGCGGCATCAACCACAGAAATCCGAAACTCGGTGATGCG
Organism: Pseudomonas sp. 21LCFQ02; assembly: GCF_024129895.2. NCBI lineage: Bacteria > Pseudomonadati > Pseudomonadota > Gammaproteobacteria > Pseudomonadales > Pseudomonadaceae > Pseudomonas > Pseudomonas sp. 21LCFQ02. The sequence continues at coordinate 4,971,960 of NZ_CM178749.1, read as the reverse complement.
TGCAGGCGCAGGCAATCGAGGCTGACATCGCTGCTGGCGCGTTCGGTGGCCACGGCAAAGCTGTTCAGGATGCCAGAGACATCAGCCAGGTATTGCTCACCCACTGGCGTCAGGGTCACGCCACGGGCGTTACGCAGGAACAGCTGGCGACCGATCATGGCTTCGAGCTTGGCCAACTGATGGCTGACCGCCGAGGGGGTGAGGTTCAACTGCTCGGCGGCGCGTGCCACGTTACCGAAGCGGGCGGTCTGCTCGAAGGCCTGGATGGCCTTGAGCGGCGGCAGGTTTAGAGAGGCATCGGTGGGGGTGGGCATGGGTGGATTTTCCAGTAATCAGTAGTAATCGGGTGTTATGTCCAGTGAGGTGGGAGCGACAGGGCAGCCATCCGTCCTGGTCGCGAAGACGGCACATTCACAGCAGATGTGCAGCTTCACTGGCCCTTTCGCGAGCGAGCTCGCTCCCACAGGGGTACGGCAAAATATCGGTGATGTTGGTTCTGAGTGCTGAATTTTTTTCAGCACTTGCTGAATTTCACGTTATTGCTCAGGCGCAGGGTGGGGCACAAGCTGTGTCCACGATTTATTGCAAATCGAGTTCATAAAAACAAACGGGAGAACGCCCCATGCTGCTGCAAGACAAGATTGCAATCATCACTGGCGCCGCTTCGGCACGCGGTATTGGCCGGGCCACTGCTGAAATTTTTGCGCGTCAAGGTGCCCGGGTGGTCATCCTTGACCTTGACGAGTCTGCCGCTCGCGACGCCGCTGCCGCCCTAGGCGAAGGCCATCTGGGTCTGGCCGCCAACGTTGCCGATAAAGCCCAGGTCAACGCTGCCGTAGCCACTGTGCTCGAACGCTTCGGGCGCATCGATGTGCTGGTCAACAACGCCGGCATCACCCAACCCCTGAAAACCCTCGACATTGGTCACAGCGATTACGACAAAGTGCTGGATGTCAGCCTGCGCGGCACACTGTTAATGTCGCAAGCGGTGATTCCGGCCATGCGTGAGCAGAAGTCCGGCAGCATCGTGTGTATGTCGTCGGTATCTGCCCAGCGCGGTGGTGGCATCTTTGGCGGCCCGCACTACAGTGCTGCCAAGGCCGGCGTACTGGGCCTGGCCCGCGCCATGGCCCGCGAACTGGGTCCGGACAATGTGCGAGTCAACTCCATCGCCCCCGGCCTGATCCAGACCGACATCACCGGCGGCCTGATGCAGGATGAACGCCGCCACGCGATCATCGACGGCATTCCGCTGGGCCGTCTGGGCCAGGCGCAAGATGTCGGTAATGCCGCGCTGTTTCTGGCCAGTGACCTGTCGGCTTACCTGACCGGCATCACTCTGGACGTTAACGGTGGCATGCTGATTCATTGATGAGCGCAGCGGGCCTGGCGGCCCGCCATGAATATTCAGCCCTGCCGTACAGAGTGTGGCGACGAGCAATCCTTGTCACCTGATCTGTACACAGTAGGGCGGTCATAACAATAAAGAGAAGACCATCATGACTACCCTGTCACTGGAAGCGGCGTCCAACGTACGCGCCAATGCTTATCGCAAGACCGCGTGGCGGTTGATGCCGTTTCTGATGCTCTGCTACCTGTGTGCCTACCTGGACCGGGTCAATGTCGGTTTTGCCAAACTGCAGATGATGAACGACCTGGCCCTTAGCGAGGCGGTTTACGGCCTGGGCGCGGGCATGTTTTTCATCGGCTATTTCCTCTGTGAAGTGCCTAGCAACATGATTCTGCACCGGGTCGGTGCGCGGGTGTGGATCGCCCGGATCATGATTACCTGGGGCATCATCTCCGGCCTGTTCGCCTTCGTTGAAACCGCCTGGCAGTTCTACGTGCTGCGCTTTCTGCTCGGGGTTGCCGAAGCGGGGCTGGCACCGGGTCTGCTGCTGTACCTCACCTATTGGTTCCCGTCCTACCGCCGGGCCAAGATGACCGTGCTGTGGTTTGTTGCCATTCCGTTGTCTGGGATGATCGGCGGGCCGCTGTCGGGCTGGATCATGAACGCCTTCGCTGGTGTGCATGGCTGGGCCGGCTGGCAGTGGATGTTTGTCATCGAGGCGATTCCCACCGTGGTGGTTGGCCTGATGGTGCTCGGTTACCTCAAGGACGGTGTCCATCAGGCCACCTGGTTGACTGCCGAGGAAAAGGAGCTGGTGCAAAAGGAACTGGAAGAGGACAACCGGCAGAAGGTTACTCATGCCTCCGTGGGCGAGTTCATTCGTGACCGGCGCCTGTGGCTGCTGGCCGGGATCTACTTCTGCGTGGTCATGGGCCAGTACGCGATCACTTTCTGGCTGCCAACCCTGATCCGCAACGCCGGGCTCTCCGACCCGCTGCACATCGGCATGATGACCAGCCTGCCATACCTGTGCGCCATCGTCGCCATGCTGCTGGCCGGGCGCAGCGGCGACAAGCATCAGGAGCGCCGCTGGCACCTGGTAATTCCGATGATCCTTGGCGCCATGGGTCTGAGCCTGGCAGCGGTACTGGGCGGCAACCTGCTGCTCTCGGTCATGAGCCTGTGCCTGGCCGCCGCCGGCATTCTCTCGGCCTCGTCACTGTTCTGGATGCTGCCCACCACCTTACTCGGCGGGGTCTCGGCTGCGGCCGGTATCGCCGCGGTGAACAGCTTCGCCAACCTGGCCGGTTTCTGCTCGCCTTACCTGATCGGCTGGATCACCACCAATACCGGCTCCAGTGCGCTGGGCATGTACCTGATCACCGGGGTGCTGCTGTTCGGCGCCACCCTGGTGCTGCGAGTGCCTGCCGCACTGGTCAATCGTTGATTCAAGGAGTTACGCAATGAGCGCTAACCTGTCATCCGCACCTGCTACAAGCCTGGGCGAACGTGCCCACAATATTCGCCGCCATGCCCTGCGCATGGGTCAGGTCCAGGGTCAGGGCTATGTCGGCCAGGCCCTTGGCGCCGCCGACCTGCTGGCCGTGGCCTACTTCCACGCCATGAACCTGCGCCCGGCTGAGCCGGAGTGGGAAGGCCGCGACCGCTTCTACCTGTCCATCGGTCATTACGCGATTGCCCTGTATGCGGCATTGATCGAGGCGCAAATCATCCCGCTGGACGAGCTGGAAACCTACGGCGCCGACGACAGCCGGCTGCCGATGTCGGGCATGGCCGCCTACACGCCGGGCATGGAGATCACCGGCGGCTCGCTGGGCCATGGCCTGGGCATCGCGGTGGGTGCCTGCCTGGGGCTGAAACGCAAGAACAGTGCGTCGTTCGTCTACAACCTGCTGTCGGACGGCGAACTCAACGAGGGTTCGACCTGGGAAGCGGTGATGTCCGCCTCGCACTGGAAACTCGACAACCTGATCGCCATCGTCGACGTCAATAACCAGCAGGCCGACGGCCACTCCAGTGAAGTGCTGGCCTTTGAGCCTATTGTCGACCGTTGGCAGGCATTCGGCTGGTTCACCCAGCGCGTCGATGGCAACGACCTCGACGCGCTGGTCCAGGCGTTCGATGCCGCCCGCCAGCACCCTGGTGCGCAGCCACGGGTGATCATTTGTGACACCCGGATGGGCAAGGGCGTGCCGTTTCTGGAAAGCCGCGAGAAGACCCATTTCATCCGGGTCGATGAACACGAATGGGATATTGCACTGCAGAATCTGGACGCCGGGAGCAACGTATGAGTACCGTCAAGAACACCACCGAGACCGGCAAGAAACGCCTGACCACCTCCGCGATGATCGCCTCGATTGCCGCCGAAGGTCAGCCGACCCGCCCGGCACCCTTTGGTCACGCGCTGGCAGCACTGGCGGCCCAGCGTCCGGAGATCGTCGGCCTGAGCGCCGATTTGTCCAAGTACACCGACCTGCACATCTTCGCCAAGGCGTTCCCGGAGCGCTTCTATCAGATGGGCATGGCCGAGCAACTGCTGATGAGCGCCGCTGCCGGTATGGCTCGCGAAGGCTGCGTGCCGTTCGCTACCACTTATGCGGTGTTCGCTTCGCGGCGCGCCTATGACTTCATCTGCATGGCGATTGCCGAAGAGAACCTCAACGTCAAGATCGTCTGCGGCCTGCCGGGCCTGACCACCGGCTACGGCCCCAGCCACCAGGCCACCGACGACCTGGCGATCTTTCGTGCGATGCCCAACCTGACCATTGTTGACCCCTGCGATGCGCTGGAAATCGAACAGGCCACCGTGGCCATCGCAGAACACCAAGGCCCGGTGTACATGCGCTTGCTGCGCGGCAATGTGCCGCTGGTGCTGGACCGCTATGATTACAAGTTCCAGCTTGGCAAAGCCCAGGTAATCCGCCCCGGTAACGAAGTGCTGGTTATCGCCTCGGGGTTGATGACCATGCGCGCTCTGGAAGCGGCCGAAAAACTCCAGGCCGATGGCGTCAGCGTGGCGGTCCTGCACGTACCGACCATCAAGCCACTGGATGAGCAGACCATCCTGGCCGAATGTCGCAAACCGGGGCGGCTGGTGGTCACGGCGGAGAACCATTCGATCATCGGCGGCCTGGGTGAAGCGGTGGCCGGCGTGCTGCTGCGCAACGGCGTGACGCCTACCTTCCGCCAGATCGCCTTGCCGGATGCCTTCCTCGACGCCGGCGCCTTGCCGACCCTGCATGACCGCTACGGGATTTCCACCGCAGCGGTCAGCCAGCAGATCAAGGCCTGGCTGTAACTGGTGCTGGTCGGTCCCACCTCGATTCTGACTTGGAAATACGGTGGGAACGACCTTGGTCGTGAAGAGGCCAGTAAAGTCGTCAAATCTATGGTGAGTTTCATGCCGCCTTCGCGACCAAGGTCGCTCCTACCGAGCCTGACTGAATAGCATTGGGATTACCCTGCATGGCGGTTTTTCTCTACCATGCAGGCTTTTGTCCGATGTGTTCAGGAACACCCATGTCCAGCCTGCATTTGCGTAACGCCACACCCGCCGACGCCCGCCGTTGCTACGAGATCGAGATCGGTGCCTACGAAGGCGATGAAGCTGCAACTCTGGAAAAGATCGCCACGCGTATCGCCCAATACCCCGAGGGTTTCCTGATTGCGGAAACTGACGGCCAGATCATCGGTTTCATCAACTGTGGCTGTGCCCATGTGGTGCAGATGTCCGACGAAGCTTTCAAGGAACTGGTCGGCCACAGCAGTGATGCGCCTAACGTGGTCATCATGTCAGTGGTCGTCGATCCGTTGCATCAGGGCAAAGGCTACGCCCTGCAATTGATGAACGAGTTCATCGGCCGCATGCGCGCCATGCATAAACAGACCATCCACCTGATGTGCAAAGACCGCCATGTCGGCCTTTATGAGCATATGGGGTATCGCTATGTGCAGCCTTCGCAGTCCGATCATGGCGGCATGGCCTGGCATGAAATGATCATGGTGCTTTAACTCGGTGGACTCGCTGATCCTGATCGTCATCCTTGGCGCTGCTCTGGCCGGCTTTGTCCAAGGGCTGTCAGGCTCCAACTTCGGTCTGGTGGCCATGGCTGTCTGGGCCTGGGCGCTCGACCCGACCCTGACCGGACCGCTGGTGGTCTGTGGCTCGCTGACCGGGCAACTGCTGGCCGCCGGGGCGCTGCGCAAGCAGCTCGATCTGCCCAGGCTCTGGCCGATGGTTGCCGGCGGCGTACTTGGCGTGCCGTTGGGCGTGCTGTTGTTGCATCAGGTCGATCCCGTATGGTTTCGCCTGTTGGTCGGGATTGTGCTGGTGCTGTGGTGCCCGTTGATGCTGTTCTCGGCGCACTTGCCACGCCTGGCTGGCAATAGCCGCCGCGCCGATGCCGGTGTTGGCCTGGTCGGCGGCATCATGGGCGGGCTGGGGGGCTTGAGTGGTCCGGCCCCGGCATTGTGGGCCGTGCTCAACAACTGGGACCGGGCTACCCAGCGCTCAGTGATTCAGGGCTTTAATCTGGCGATGCAGGCCAGCACGATGCTCACTTATCTGCTGAGCGGTACAGTGACCGCCCAGGCGCTGGGGCTGTTTCCGGTGGTGGTGCTGGCGGTGCTGGTGCCGACGCTGCTTGGCGTGCGTTTGTACCGGGGGATGAGCGACCAGCTTTTTCGCCGTCTGGTGCTGGGTTTGCTGACCTTGTCAGGCGGGTTGTTGATCGGCCTGTCGCTGCCGAAGCTGCTGGTTAGCGGTGCTGCTTAGCTCCGGCATCTATTGAAGATGGCTTGGGTTGAGCGATAGCAACTGGCCGGCCAGACGTGAGAACAGTTTCATCGAGTCCAGGGTTTTTTCGTTGCCAAGAACATCGGCGGGATAGGGCGCGGTCGCGCACAAAGTGCCGAAGAACTCGCCGTTGATAAGGAAGATCGGCATCGATATATACGCTTGCAGGCCGAATTTGATGACATTGGGGTGCGAGCGGTAAGCCGGGTCGTCGCTGATGCGTGGCATGATCAGCGGGGTATGCTCCTGCATCACCTTAGTGCAGATGGCAACTTCGTTTGGGATGGTGGAACCGGGCTCCAGGCCCAGGTGCATTTCATCGTTAACGATATAGGCGACCCAGTTTTCCTCATTGAACTTGCCAATCGCGGCAAACTTCAGGCCGGTGAGCAAGAGCACCAGTTGCAATACATTGCTCAGGCCCTCCACTTCGTTGATCGCCTGCAGTTCAAGCCAGTCGAGGCCCGGTGGGGTGTACTGCACAGGAGGTACAGGTTGATGCATGGGGGCTCCTGATTGCAGGTGTTTTGTGGGGGGGACAGGCTTTTGAATTTATCCTTGGCGTGCCTGTCAGCGCAACTTTATTTTCTCCAAGAGAAGTACCAGGCCGATACTCTTCAATGCTGGATCGTTTAATCGTTAGTCAACTAACCGATCTTCAATTCTGACGCCAAAGTTATGTCGGTGTGCCACTGGCGACCTGATTAACAGGCGCTTCTGGTTAGTTGCGCGGTACGCCAATCCCTACGACCAACGCACCGCAGTGCTGGCTTCAGCCAACCTGTTCGATCCAGTCATTAAGGTTGTAGTAGTTACTGATCCGCGCCACTTTGCCGGCCTTGATGTAGAAAAATGCACCGGCCGGCAACACGTATTTCTGACCGTTGGCCGGTGGCAGGCCTTCGTCGTCGGCCAGGTACTCACCGTGCACCACGAACTCGGCAGCAGCGCGGCTGCCGTCGTGGTTGACCATGACCACGATGTCGCTCAGGCGCTCGCGGTAGCAACGGTTCATCTTGTTCATGAACGTGGCAAAGGTGGCTTTGCCCATCTGCCGCTCGCCCTGATTGATGTCATGCACCACGTCTTCGGCCAGCAGGTCCAGAAAAGCAGGCATGTCGCCGGCGTTGAAAGCGGCGTAGTAGGCCTGAATCAGTTCGGTGGTGTTCATCGGGCTGTTCCTTATAGGGTGCGTTGACGGGGGCAGCGGGGCTCATGATAAGTTCTGCGCCCTGCGCTGGCATATCTGTCAGCGTCACTTTCTTGGTGGCCAACGCTCAGCATGGACATTCAATTGCTCAAAGGGCCGCAGCTAGAGCCGTGCATCGAAGAGCTGGCGCAACTGCGCATCAGCGTATTTCGCGAGTTTCCGTACCTGTATGACGGCGACCTGGCTTACGAGGCCGAGTACCTGTCGACCTACCTGCGCAGCCCCGACAGTGTCTGCGTACTGGTACGTGACCAGGGGCAGGTAGTCGGCGCGTCGACGGGCTTGCCGCTGGCGGATGAGACCGAGCAGTTTCAGCGGCCGTTCGTGGCGGCGGGCTGGAACACCGGGCAGATTTTCTACTGCGCCGAGTCGGTGGTGTTGCCGGGCTGGCGCGGTCGCGGCCTGGGGGTGCGGTTCTTCCAGGAGCGCGAAGCCCATGCCCGGCGGCTGGGGTTGTTTGAATGGTGCGCGTTCTGCGCTGTGCAGCGTCCGCAGGATCACCCCCGGCGCCCGGCCGGCTATCAGCCGCTGGACGCTTTCTGGACCCGGCGTGGCTACCGCCATCACCCTGAGCTGCACACTGAATATCACTGGCGCGACCTGGATGAAACCGAGGAATCGGGCAAACCCATGTCGTTCTGGTTGAAGGAGCTTGTCTGATGATCAAGGTTGCTGCCTGCCAGTACCATATTGACCTGCTGCAAAGCTGGGATGCCTATGCCGCCCACCTCACCGAACTCTGCGAAGCTGCAGCCGGGCAGGGCGCGCAGTTCCTGCTGTTGCCCGAGTACGCCGGGCTGGTGTTGTCCGGGCAATTACCCGCTGCGCAACGCAGCGACCTGCATGCCTCGATCGCTGACATCCAGCCGCTATTACCACGCTGGCTGGAACTGTGCGAAAGCCTCGCCCGGCGCCTGAATGTCTACCTGCAACCGGGCAGCGTGGCGGTGCTGGACGAGGACGGCCAGTACCGTAATCGTGCCTGGCTGTTCGGCCCGTACGGTTGCCTGGGCAGCCAGGACAAACTGATGATGACCCGCTTCGAGCGCGAACAATGGAACATCAGCGCCGGCTCGGGCCTTAAAGTGTTCGATACCGCACTGGGCAAGCTCGGCATCCTGATCTGCTATGACAACGAGTTCCCGCTGCTGGCGCGCAGCCTGGCCGAAGCCGGTGCCGACCTGATCCTGGCGCCGAGCTGCACCGACACCGAAGCGGGCTTTTTTCGGGTGCGCATCGGCGCCCAGGCGCGGGCGCTGGAGAACCAGATCGCGGTACTGCAAGCACCCACCGTCGGCCTGGCGCCCTGGTCGCCGGCGCTTGACGAAAACATCGGCCGCGCAGCGTTGTACGTGCCGTCCGATTACGGCATGCCGGCCAATGGCGTGATCGCCGAGAGCGAAGCGTTGTGCCCGTCAGCGAGCCAGTGGCTGATCTGTGAGCTGGATCTGGATGAGGTACGGCGCCTGCGCGACCATGGCCAGGTGTTTACCCGCAAGGACTGGCCACGGCAGTTTGAGAGGGACCTGTGAAAAGCAGCAGGCTCGATAGCACAGCGGGCTCAAGAGGCTGTCAGCCGCTCTAACAGCAATCCTGCGGCGATTGCCAGCATCGCCAGCCCGGAGAGTCGCCCCACCCAGCGGGCGGCGGCGGGCCTGGCCTTGAGTACCCGTTGGCTGGCAAAGCCGACCAGCAGATAGACCACTGCACAGCCAATCAAATGCACCAGCCCCATCAGCAGTATCTGCGTGGTGATCGACAGGCTGCCCGTCGGGTCGGTGAACTGCGGCAGCAGGGCGACGAACAGCAGCAATACCTTGGGGTTCAGGCCGCTGATGCCGGCGCCCTTGAGCAGACAGCCCAGCCACGAATAACGGCCATCGGCCTGGGCGCCCTGTGGCACCGGCGGCTTGAGCAGCATGTTCGCGCCCAGCCAGAGTAAATAAGCGGCACCCGCCAGGGTCAGGGTGGTCATGGCCCCCGGCTGGCTGGCCACCAGCGCACCGATACCGGCGGCCACCAGCAAGGTTGCCACCAGATGCCCGGACACCAGTCCGGTGGCGGCGGGCACCACCCCTTTGCCACGAATGCCGGCACCGATCATGTATGCCCAATCCATGCCGGGGGTGATGATCAGCAGAAAGGACACGACCCAGAAGGTTGCCAGCAGATGCATGCTCATGGGTTATCTCCAGTAATGAGCTTGGTTGACTGGAGAGAAGAATAAAGACAGGCTGCGGGCATTATCTTTCGAATCTTCTATTACTATCGACTCTTTAGGGGAGATCCTTCCGGATGGATCGTATTGATCGGAATATTCTTGCCGAGCTGCAAGGCGATGGGCGTTTGTCGGTCACGGAACTGGCCGACCGCGTAGGGTTGAGCCTGTCGCCTTGTCATCGACGCGTCAAAGCCCTGGAAGACAGTGGCGTGATCAAGGGCTATCGCGCCCACTTGGCACCGGAGACGGTAGGGCTGAATTTCTCGGCGCTGGTGTTCGTAACCATCAGGGAAGGCACGCGCGAAGCCGTTGCGGCGTTTGAGACAGCGCTGCTGGACATTGTTCAGGTGGTCGAGGCGCAGCGGCTGTTCGGTGATCCGGATTACCTGCTGCACGTCATCACCCGCGACTTGCCCGCGTTCCAGAGACTCTATGACGAGCAACTCACCTCGCTGCCCAATGTGCAGCGGGTGATGTCGACCCTGGTGATGAAGCAGGTGATTGCCGGGCGGCCGTTGCCGATCTGAGGCTGTTGCCGCCGTCATCGGCCGTTAAGGGGCTATCGAGGTCCGGTATCGATAGCCGATAGCGAGGCACGAAACATAAAGCCTGTCAGGTTTTTTGCCCGGCCATGTAGTGATCAAAGTTATTGATGTAATCATCGAGGTTGTCTTCGAGCATCATCTGGTACTGCTCGCAGAAGTACTTGAGCATTTGCTCGCGGGCCTGGGCCATTTCTTCGCCGGATTTGAACCCGCGTGCGCTGACCCAGGTGTTGAAGCGCGTGGCGGCGAACATCATCGATGCGCTCACCGCGCCGGGATTGTCACAGGCGCCGAGTTGTTCGTTGGAAAGGTTGATATGCGCGTCGGCGCGGTCATAGAAGTCGTTGTCAGTGGCTTGTGACATTAAAGAGGGTGTCCTTGGCAGTGCGATTGACAAGCCTGCTATTGGAGCATTTCTGGGCGCAAGCAGCTACAAGGGCGACCCAATGCGCTACTGCGTGTAATCTGCGCGCCGACTGAGCGGACATTTCGTTGATATTGCTGTCAATGTTGCTTGAATGACGCCCAAAACCCGATGTGCACGTGATCATCGAGACCCTTATGGATCAGACCCGCCGACCGCCACCCCCTGAAGCACTCCCGGCCGCACCGCCGGTAAGGCGCGGATTTCCTGCCGATGCGGCTGAACGCCTGCAATTGGCACTGGATGCCGGGGCGATTATTGGCACCTGGGTCTGGGACATTCCCAACGACTGTGTAACCGCCGATGAGCGTTTTGCCCGCACATTCGGGCTGGCTGCCGAGCGCTGCGCCGCAGGCATCGCGATTACCGAGGCGTTTTCCTCGATTCATCCGCAGGATCGGGAGCGGGTATCGGCTGACATCGAGGCCGCGATGGCTCGTGGCGGCGCGTTCCGTTGTGAGTATCGGGTCCGCCAGGACGATGGCTGCTATCGCTGGGTCGAGGCCAACGGCCGCGCCGAGCTTGACCCTCAAGGGCAGGCAGTGCGCTTTCCGGGGGTGTTGATGGATATTGAGTCGCGCCGCGCCGCCGAGGCCGAGCGTGACCGGATGTCGGCCTTGTTGCGTACCTTCGCCGCTGCGGTACCTGGGGTGGTGTATGCCAAGGACCTTGAGGGGCGGTTGCTGGTCGCCAACCACGGTGCCACGCAATTGATCGGCAAGCCGCCAGAGTTCTATCTCGGCAAGACTGACCTGGAGGTGCTCGAAGACCAAGACCAGGCGCGACAGGTGATGGCCACCGATCAGCGCATCATGCACGGCCGGCGGGTTGAGCAGATCGAAGAGCAGGTCGACATGCCCGATGGCTCGGCGACGTTCTGGCTGTCGATCAAGGCGCCGCTGCTCAATGATGACGGTGAGGTGATCGGCCTGATCGGCTCGTCGATGGATGTCACCGCAAGAAAGAACGCCGAGTCGGCATTGCTGGAACTCAATCGCACGCTGGAGGCGCGCGTCAGTCAGGCGATTGCCGAGCGTGAGGCGGCTGAAGAGGCATTGCGTCAGGCCCAGAAAATGGAAGCGGTCGGCCAATTGACCGGCGGCATCGCCCACGATTTCAATAACCTGCTGGCCGGCATCAGCGGCAGCCTGGACTTGATGAAACTGCGCCTGAGCCAGGGACGCAGCGCCGATCTGGAGCGCTATCTGTCTGTCGCCCAGGGCGCGGCCCAGCGTGCCGCGGCCTTGACCCATCGGTTGCTGGCTTTTTCCCGGCGCCAGACGCTGGTGCCGGTGCACACCGATGTGAACGGTTTGATCAGTGGCATGGAAGAGTTGATTCGGCGCACCGCCGGGCCTTCGATCAAGCTCAAGGTCGAGCTGGCAGCCGCCTTGAAGACCTGCATGGTTGACCCTGCGCAGGTGGAGAATGCCCTGCTGAACCTGTGCATCAACGCCCGCGATGCCATGCCGAGCGGTAGCGGCGTCATCTCGATCAAGACCTTCAATCAGGTGCTGGAGTCCGGTGCCGAGCTGGACGCAGAATTGGTGCCGGGTACCTACCTGACCATCTGTGTGGCAGACAACGGGGTCGGGATGAGTGAGCAAACCCTGTCCAAGGCGTTCGAGCCGTTTTTCACCACTAAACCGGTCGGTGCCGGAACGGGCCTCGGCCTGTCGATGGTCTATGGGTTCGCCAAGCAGTCCGGTGGGCAGGTGCGCATCCAGTCAGAGCAGGGCAAGGGCACCCGGGTCTATCTGCAATTGCCCGGCTGCGCCGCCCAGGCCGAGGCGCCAGGTCATCCACCGGTGAGCGATGAAGTGCCGCTGGCCGGTGCCGGCCAGACCGTGCTGGTGGTTGATGATGAGTCCTCGGTACGGCTGTTCGTCAGCGAGATCCTTGGCAGTCATGGGTATGTGGTGATCGAAGCGGCGGACAGCCTCGCCGGCTTGCAGCTGCTGCGCTCTGACACGCGCATCGATTTGCTGGTCACCGACATCGGCCTGCCCGGCGGGCTGGATGGCCGGCAGATGGCCGAAGCCGGGCGCAAGGTTCGACCAGCGTTGCCCGTGCTGTTCATGACCGGCTATACGCTGCCTCATGTGCTGGGTGACAGCCCGCTGACGACGGCCACGGCAGTGCTGACCAAACCCTTTGCCTTGCAGGCACTGACCTCAAGTGTCAGTGCCCTGCTGGGGGCTCGGGACTGACGTCGATCGCGTCATCAATCGCGCAGCAACGGCTGCCGCCATTTACAAGCCCACTGTATGTCGAGCTGAAGCTCAGCCCAGCGCCCGCACCACGGCATTGCCCATCTGCTGGGTCGAGGCCGTACCGCCCAGGTCCGGGGTCACTTCGCCGCTGGCGATCACCTGTTCGATGGCCCGCAGGATATCGTCATGAGCCTGACGGTGGCCCAGGAAATCGAGCATCAATGCGCCGGACCAGATCATCGCCACCGGGTTGGCAATGTTGCGCCCGGCAATGTCCGGGGCCGAGCCGTGTACCGGTTCGAACAGCGACGGGAAATGCCGCTCAGGGTTGAGGTTGGCCGACGGTGCGATGCCGATGGTGCCGGTGCACGCGGGGCCCAGGTCGCTGAGGATGTCACCGAACAGGTTGGTGGCTACCACCACATCGAAGCGCTCCGGTTGCAGCACAAAGCGTGCGCAGAGGATGTCGATATGCTGTTTGTCCCAGCTGACGTGGGGATAATGGCTGGCCATGGCTTCAGTGCGTTTGTCCCAGTACGGCATGCTGATCGCCATGCCGTTGGACTTGGTCGCTGAGGTGACGTGTTTGCGCGGTCGCTGGCTGGCCAGTTCGAAGGCGTACTTGAGAATGCGATCGCTGCCGCGGCGGGTGAACACCGATTCCTGGATAACGAACTCGTTAGCGGTGTTTTCGAACATGATGCCGCCCAGCGATGAATACTCGCCCTCGGTGTTCTCGCGCACCACCATGAAGTCGATCTCACCGGCCTGGCGGCCAGCCAGCGGGCAGGGGACACCGGGGAACAAGCGCACCGGGCGCAAGTTGACGTACTGATCGAACTCGCGGCGGAACTTGAGCAACGAGCCCCACAGCGAAATGTGGTCCGGGACTTTGTCAGGCCAGCCCACCGCGCCGAAGAAGATCGCATCGAAGCCGGACAGTTGTTCACGCCAGTCGTCCGGCATCATCTGGCCGTGGGCCAGGTAGTAATCGCAGCTGGCCCACTCAAAATACTCGAACTGCAGGGCGATACCATACCGGTCAGCCGCTGCCTGTACCGCGCGTACACCTTCGGGTAGCACTTCCAGGCCGATGCCGTCGCCAGCGATCGCAGCAATGCGCAGAGTCTTGTTATTCATGTCGCTCTCCAGGTTTGAGGGAATGGGCTCATCCTATCGGCTTACGAATAGGTGATAATCCGCGTAGATATGAATTGAAGGAACACGAGCTGTGAATAATCTGCCCGCACTTGATGACCTGAACGTGTTTGTCCATGTTGCCCGGCGCGCCAGCTTTATAGCGGCAGCCAGTGAACTGGGCATGTCGCCAGCCTATGTAAGCAAGCGCATCAAGCTGCTGGAGCAGGGCATGGGCGTGCAATTGCTGCATCGCTCGACACGTCAGGTGTCGATCACCGAGGATGGCGAACGGGTCTATGACTGGGCCAGGACTATTCTTGAGTCGGTGCAGCAGATGAGTGAAGAGGTCGCTGTCCGGCACGCAGAGCCCAGTGGCGTGCTGCGGGTGATCAGTAGCCAAGGCTTTGGCCGGCGGCTGGTGGCCCCGGCGTTGTCGGAACTGGCGGCGCGCTATCGGCAACTGGATATTCGCCTGGACATCCAGGATCGTTTGGTGGACCTGATCGATGAGGGGGTGGACCTGGACATTCGCGTTGGCGACCAGATTGCCCCGCACCTGCGTGCCCGGCATCTGGCTCGTAACTGGCGGGTGCTGTGCGCCAGCCCGACCTACCTGGAGCGTCAAGGCACGCCGGGCAGCCTGGCAGAATTGACCAACCATGACTGCCTGCTGATCAAAGAGCGCGACCGACCGTTCGGGATCTGGCATCTGCAAGGCCCGCAAGGCGCGCAAACCGTCAAGGTCACTGGCAGCCTGTCCACCAACCACGGCGAAATCGCCCGCCAATGGTGCCTGGATGGCCGCGGTATCCTGCTGCGCTCAATGTGGGATGTGCAGGCCGATCTGGAAGCCGGCCGGTTGCTGCAGGTATTGCCGGGCTACCGGCAGGATGCCGATATCTGGGCGGTGTATACCTCGCCACTGATCAACTCGGCCAAGGTCAGGGTCACGGTTGAGTTTCTACGCGAATACCTGGCGCGCAAGCTTGGCGGCTAAAGCCAATACTGTTCAGATAAGCGCCGCATGCCTTTGTGGGAGCTAGCTTGCTAGCGAAGAGGCCAGTAAAAACACTACATCTGCTGCGAATGTGCCGCCCTCTTCGCGACCAAGGTCGCTCCTACAAAGGCATGCAGTACTTAACTGAACGGTATTGCGGCTAAAGCCAATACTGTCCAATTAGACCGGCTGCTCCCGCCGGGTGTGCGGCGCTTAACATTTTCGGCAAAGAAAAAGGCCAGTCAGTGACTGGCCTTGTTCATGTTGCGTGCAACTTAGACGATCACTTGCCCTGCCAGCGTTTCAGTACCAGCGTGGCGTTGGTGCCGCCAAAGCCGAAGCTGTTGCTCATCACGGTGTCGATCTTCGCGTTTTCGCGAGTCTCGCGCAGGATCGGCAGGTCAGCGACCGCCGGGTCCAGCTCGTCGATGTTGGCGGAGCCGGCAATGAAGTTGCCTTCCATCATCAGCATGCAGTAGATCGCTTCGTGAACGCCAGCGGCGCCCAGCGAGTGGCCCGACAGGCTCTTGGTCGAACTGATGGCCGGAGCCTTGTCGCCGAACACTTCACGCACACCCTTGATCTCGGCAACGTCGCCGACCGGAGTCGAGGTGCCGTGGGTGTTGAGATAGTCGATCGGGGTGTCGACGGTCGACAGCGCCTGCTGCATGCAGCGGATCGCGCCTTCGCCGCTCGGGGCAACCATGTCGTAACCATCGGAAGTGGCGCCGTAGCCAACGATTTCGGCGTAAATCTTGGCGCCACGGGCCAGAGCGTGCTCCAGCTCTTCGACCACGACCATGCCGCCACCGCCAGCGATGACGAAGCCATCACGGTCGTTGTCATAGGCGCGCGAGGCTTTTTCCGGGGTGTCGTTACGCTTGCTGGACAATGCGCCCATGGCGTCGAACAGGAACGACTGGCTCCAGTGCTCTTCTTCACCGCCGCCGGCGAACACGATGTCCTGCTTGCCCATCTGGATCTGCTCCATGGCAGTCCCGATGCAGTGGGCGCTGGTGGCGCAGGCCGAGGCGATCGAGTAGTTCAGGCCCTTGATCTTGAACGGTGTGGCCAGGCACGCCGAAACGGTGCTGCTCATGGTGCGGGTCACGCGGTACGGACCTACACGCTTGACGCCTTTCTCGCGCAGGATATCCAGTGCTTCCATCTGGTTCAGGGTCGAAGCACCGCCGGAACCTGCGATCAGACCGGTGCGCGGGTTGGAAACCTGCTCTTCGGTCAGGCCCGAGTCCTTGATGGCGTCGGCCATGGCCAGGTAGGCGTAGGCAGCAGCGTGGCCCACGAAGCGGAATACCTTGCGGTCGATCAGTTCTTCGAGGTTGAGGTCGATGGAGCCGGAAACCTGGCTACGCAGACCCATTTCGGCATATTCCGGGTTGAATCGGATGCCAGGGCGGTTAGCACGCAGGTTGGCGGAGACGGTGTCTTTGTCATTGCCCAAGCACGAAACGATGCCCAGACCAGTGATAACGACGCGGCGCATGCGGGTACCCTTAGAAGTTGTCAGTAGAGGTGAACAGGCCGACACGCAAACCTTCGGCGCTGTAGATTTCGCGACCATCAACGCTCACGGTGCCGTCGGCGATTGCCAGAACCAGCTTGCCGCGCATGGTGCGCTTGATGTGAATGTTGTAGGTGACCTTCTTGGCAGTCGGCAGAACCTGGCCGAAGAACTTCACTTCGCCAGAACCCAGGGCACGACCACGGCCAGGATTGCCCTGCCAGCCCAGATAGAAGCCAACCAACTGCCACATGGCGTCAAGACCCAGGCAGCCAGGCATCACCGGATCACCTTCGAAATGGCAGGCAAAGAACCACAGGTCGGGGGTGATATCCAGCTCGGCGACCAACTCACCCTTGCCGTACTTGCCGCCTTCTTCACTGATGTGGGTAATACGATCGACCATCAGCATGTTGGGGGCGGGCAGTTGCGCGTTACCTGGGCCAAACAGCTCGCCACGACTGCAGCGCAGCAGGTCTTCCCGGGTAAAGGCGTGTTGTTTGGTCATGCGAGCTCCTCAAAATGTTCACTTGCGACGCTGGCCGATCGGGCCCACGCGCCAGTCCTGACGGACGTTTTCGCCAGGACATTGTCCGGCAGCCTAGTCATAGACTGTTGCGTTGTAATGAAAGTCACAGTGCCGGTGCGATGAATGTACACCTGTACACTGAAAATCTTCGTCCGACCGATATCCATTGCCGAACAAGCTGCCAAGACTGCCGCAATTTATCATTTATCGCCAGTCGCAAGTGGTTGAAAGGCTTGCCAACGCAGTAAAACCTGGTGCAAATCAGCCTGTTTGAACGGTTTCGACAAGTAGTCATTCATCCCGGCCTGCAGGCACGCATCGCGATCACCGTGCAATGCGTTAGCGGTCAGGGCGATGATTGGCACCTGTTCAAGACCCTCGATCTGACGAATCCGACGGGTGGCTTCGTAACCGTCCATGATCGGCAGCCGGCAGTCCATGAGAATCACGGCGTGATGAGCGGCCTGGGCTTTGTACACCGCCTCGGCGCCATCCACCGCGACGTCGACACTGAAGCCCAGGCTGTGCAGCATCGCCTCGACTACCGTGCGATTGACCGGGTTGTCTTCAACCAGCAATACGCAGCGTTCGCCGTTCAGTTCTGCGGTGTTGACCACGGTGGGGGAGTGCTGCGCCTGACTGCCGGTGGTGCGCGGCAGGTTCAATTCCAGGGTAAACACGGAACCTGCGCCTTCTTCGCTATGGGCATGCAGGCTGCCACCCATGCGCTCGGCCAGGGTCCGGGCGATCGACAACCCCAGGCCGGTACCGCCATAACGACGGGAGATGGAACTGTCGGCCTGCTGAAAGGCATTGAACATCGACTCAAGCCGGTCGGCGCGAATACCTATACCGCTGTCGTGCACCGTACAGATTATCCGCACTTGGTCACCGTCCAGAGCCCGCCAGCCAGCTTCTACGCGCACCCCGCCGATCTCGGTGAATTTCAGCGCATTGCCAATCAGGTTGACCAGAATCTGGCGGATGCGGGTCGGATCACCGAGCACCTCCAGCTGTTCGATGCCCGCTTGCAGTTGCAGATCAAGGACCAGCCCCTGTTGCTGGGCGGTGGGGTTGAAGGCTTGGGTCGAGGATTGGATCAGCTCGGCGATGTTGAAGGCGATACCTTCGATTTGCAGGGCGTCGCGCTCGATACGCGAGAAGTCGAGAATGTCGTTGATGACCTTGAGCAGGTGCTCGGTGGACTCGGCGGCCAGTGTCGTATATTCGGCCTGCTCGGCGGTCATCGTCGTGGTCTCCATCAATTGCAGCATGCCCAGGACACCGTTCATGGGGGTGCGCAACTCGTGGCTCATCATCGCCAGGAAGTCCGACTTGGCCTTGTTGGCTTGCTCGGCCTGCTCGCGAGTATGAATCAGCTGCGCCATGGAGTGTTGTTGCTCCAGGCTGGCTTGTTCCAGGTTGGCGGCCAGGTTGTTGATGTGCCGGGCCAGGGCCCCGAGTTCAGCGTCGTCGGTGACCGGCAGTGGCGTGTGATAGTCGCCCTTCTGGATGGCCTTGACGACTTCGCCCATTTCGCTGATCGGGCGCGACAGGCTCAGCGCCAGGCCGCGGGCCAGCAAGAACGTGAACAGCAGCGCGGCGAACGCCAGCAAACCGGCCTTGAACAAAATCTCCTGCTGGCGTTGGTTGAAGGTGTCGCGGGACATCCCTACCAGCACCCGGCCCAGATACCCCTCGTTGCCAGCGGTAAACACCGGCTTGGCGTCAATGGCGGCACTGGGCGCGGTGAAATGAATCGGGGCCTGAAAAATCTCCAGCTGACGCTTGTTGCCCGTCGGGTCTTCGGCTTGCTGGACGTGGGTCAGCGGATTGTTGCTGCTGTCCTGAATCTCGACGTACTGCACGCTGGGCATCGACAAAGTGGCACGGGTCAGTGCCTTGAGCGATTCTTCGTCGTCATTCAATACGCCACGTTCGGCGGCGGGCGCCAGCTGATTGGCGATCAACTGGCCGGTGTGATTGAGCTCTTCGCGCAAGTCCTGCAAGCGCACGAAGGTGAAGAACGCAGTCAGCAGCACCGTCAACAACAGGGCCGGCCCCAGGCTGATGACCTGGGTACGGGTGTTGATATCCCACTGATGCAATTTCATGACCGACGCCCTTGAGGCGTTGCAAACTCTTGTGACGCGTCCATTTACCCCATGCCTTGCCGACAACATACTGGCCTGTTGCCGCGATCTCCGTGCGTTGCGCGCATGGTAACCAAGATTCACAGGCTTTTCATGGAACTTGTGCTGTGCTGATGTCTCAACCGGGGCAGTAGCGGCCGATGCTTTGCCTTGTTTGGCGCTGGCCGCCACGGTAACGCTCCGTATAATGCCCCATCGCCAGATCAATGGCCCTGGATGGATTGGTTTATGAGCACACTGCAACCTGTAGCGGTTCTTGGTGGCGGCAGCTTCGGCACCGCCATCGCAAATCTGTTGGCGCAGAACGGTCATCAGGTCCGTCAGTGGATGCGTGATCCCGAGCAGGCCGAGGCGATCCGCCTGCACCGTGAGAACCCGCGCTACCTCAAAGGCATCAAGGTGTTGCCGGGTGTCGAGCCGGTCACCGACCTGACCGCAACCCTGGAAGGCAGCGAGCTGATCTTTGTCGCTTTGCCTTCCAGCGCCCTGCGTTCGGTACTGGCCGAACATGTCGAGCGCCTGACTGGCAAGATGCTGGTCAGCCTGACCAAGGGCATCGAAGCTCAGACATTCAAGCTGATGAGCCAGATTCTCGAAGAAATCGTGCCCAAAGCCCGCATTGGCGTGTTGTCTGGCCCTAACCTGGCCCGGGAAATCGCTGAGCACGCGCTGACCGCCACGGTGGTGGCCAGCGAAGACGAAGCCTTGTGTCAGGAGGTCCAGGCTGCCCTGCACGGGCCGACGTTCCGCGTCTATGCCAGCAACGACCGGTTTGGCGTAGAGTTGGGCGGGGCGCTGAAAAACGTTTATGCCATTGTTTCCGGCATGGCCGTGGCGCTGGGCATGGGTGAAAACACCAAGAGTATGCTGATCACCCGCGCGCTGGCCGAGATGACCCGCTTTGCGGTCAGCCAGGGTGCCAACCCGATGACCTTTCTGGGCCTGGCCGGGGTGGGCGACCTGATCGTCACCTGTTCCTCGCCCAAGAGCCGTAACTACCAGGTCGGTTTTGCCCTGGGTCAAGGCCTGAGCCTTGACGAGGCGGTCAGCCGCCTGGGCGAAGTGGCCGAAGGGGTCAATACCCTCAAGGTGCTCAAGGCCAAGTCTCAGGAAGTAAAGGTCTACATGCCGCTGGTGGCCGGCCTGCATGCCATCCTGTTCGAGGGGCGGACCCTGGCGCAGGTGATCGAAGTGTTGATGCGCGGCGAGCCAAAGACCGATGTCGACTTCATTTCCACAACCGGTTTCAATTGAAATCCATACTGATCAGGGAGAAGGTCTTGAGCGAATCCAATTTCAAACGTGAATCCATCGCACTGCGTGTGCTGTGGATGCTGGTGTATCTGGTGGTCTGGCAACTGGCCGAGATCGTGCTGGCCGGGGTGGTGTTGCTGCAATTGGGCTACCGGCTATTCTACGGTGCACCGAGCGCCAGCCTGATGGATTTCGGCGACAGCCTGAGTCAGTTCCTTGCCCAGATCGGCCGGTTTGGCACCTTCCACAGCGACCAGAAGCCCTGGCCGTTCGCTGACTGGCCAACCCCGCGTGCGCCTGAAGGCGAGGCCCCGCACAAGGTTCCGGCCGCTGCTCATCCGGTTCGCGATGAGGAACCGAAACTATGAAGCTGTGGGTCTTGCGCCACGGCCAGGCTCAGCATCAGGCCCGTAGCGATGCCGAGCGCGAGCTGACTGCCGAAGGCCGCCAGCAGGTGCGCAGCAGTGCCCGCCATCTTGAGGGGCGGGGGCTGCAGCGTATTCTGGTCAGCCCGTATGTGCGTGCCCAACAGACCGCCGATGTGCTGCAAGGTGTCCTCACGGCGGACATCCCGCGTGTTACCGTCGATTGGCTGACCCCCGATGTTCGTCCTGATGAAGCCTTGCGTCAGATCGCCGCGCTGGAGCTGGACGAGGTGCTGCTGGTTAGTCATCAGCCGCTGGTGGGTAGCCTGATCGGTTTGCTGGTGCACGGCAGCGTGCAGGACGCCGAGCCGATGAACACGGCCAGCCTGGCGCAACTGGATGGTGAGTTCGTCCTGGCCGGTGCTCTGCAGTTGCGCAACGTCCACCACGTCTGAGTGCGTCAGATCCCTTACCAAGCAAGGAGCAACCATGAGCCTATGGCGTGAAACGCCCCAGATCGACCGGATCAATGCCGCCGGTGCCAACACCATCGCCACGTCGCTGGATATCCGCTTTGAAGCCTTCACTGATGACACGCTGACCGCCAGCATGGTGGTGGATCATCGCACTCATCAGCCGTTCGGCCTGTTGCACGGCGGTGCTTCAGTGGTGCTGGCAGAAACCCTGGGGTCGATGGCCAGTTATCTGGTGATCGACACGGCGAAGTTCTTCTGCGTCGGCCTTGAGGTCAATGCCAACCACGTGCGGGGTGTGCGCAGCGGCCGGGTGACCGGCGTGGTGCGTCCGGTACACATTGGTCGCACCACTCACGTCTGGGACATTCGTCTGAGTAACGATGAAGGCAAGCTGTGCTGCATTTCGCGTCTGACCGTTGCCGTGGTGCCTCATGGTCAGGAGCCGCCGGCACGCTGAAATGTGTGTCTGCCGTACAGGGCAATGATTCAGCTTGTTTGAACAGTGGCCAAAGTA
Organism: Pseudomonas sp. 21LCFQ02; assembly: GCF_024129895.2. Classification (NCBI taxonomy): domain Bacteria; kingdom Pseudomonadati; phylum Pseudomonadota; class Gammaproteobacteria; order Pseudomonadales; family Pseudomonadaceae; genus Pseudomonas; species Pseudomonas sp. 21LCFQ02. Next base: position 4,950,230 of record NZ_CM178749.1, on the reverse strand, counting down.
CCCTTGGTGATGTCACTTACGATCATTGCCCGGCCACTGCAGCGCTGCGCAAAATCATCGCCATTGACCCGGCCACGAGTGTGCTGACATGTCGCAACAGGTGTTCTTCGCCCACGCCAACGGCTTTCCCTCGGCCACCTATGGCAAGCTGTTCGCCGCCCTGGCGCCAGAGTTCGCCGTAGCCCATCTTGAACAGCATGCCCATGATCCGCGTTTTCCGGTCAATGAAAACTGGCTGAACCTGGTTGATGAGCTGCTGCATCATCTGCGCGAGCAGCCGGGACCGGTCTGGGGTGTTGGCCATTCACTGGGCGGCCTGTTGCACTTTCATGCCGCGTTACGCAGCCCCGAGCTGTACCGTGGCGTGGTGATGCTCGATTCGCCAGTGCTGGGCCTGGCCGATCAATGGATGATCCGCGCCGCCAAGCGGCTGGGGTTCATCGACCGGATCACGCCCGCTGGTCGCACCCTGGGGCGACGCGAGGACTTTGACAGTCTGGAGGCCGCACGTGCCTACTTCGCTAGCAAAAGTCTGTTCCGCCGTTTCGACCCCGAGTGTTTCGAAGCTTACCTGCGCCATGGTTTGCGCGCTGACGGCGAAAAGTTGACCCTGCGTTTCGATCCGGCCACCGAGATCAGTATCTACCGCAGCATCCCGCACACCAGCCCGCGGCCTACGCGCCAGCTTGAAGTGCCGCTGGCGATGGTCCGCGGCCAACAGAGCAGGGTGGTCATGCCGCGCCATGGCCTGCAGGTCCGCCGGCTGCGCCACGGTGAATACCTGTCGATGCCCGGTGGGCACATGTTTCCCCTTGAACACCCTGATCAGACGGCGCACATGCTAAAAACCCTGTTTACCCGCTGGAATAACCACGACGCAGGCCAGCCATGAACCCGCTCGTCGAAGAAATACGCATCAACCTCGGCCATATCGAGCTGGCCGCGCACCTGTTCGGTCCCGAAGATGGCCAGCCGGTGATTGCCGTGCATGGCTGGCTGGACAACGCCAACAGCTTTGCGCGGCTGGCGCCGGCCTTGCCGGGGCTGCGCATCGTCGCCCTAGACCTGGCCGGGCATGGCCACTCTGATCACCGGCCGGCCGGGGTCGGGTATCACCTGGCAGACTACGTGCAAGACGTCTTGCTGGTCGCCGGGCAACTGGGCTGGCAGCGCTTCTCGCTGTTGGGGCATTCGTTGGGGGCGATCATTTCGGTATTGCTGGCCGGCGCCTTGCCCGAGCGTGTCGAGCGCCTGGCGTTGATCGACGGCCTGTTGCCACTGACCGACGAAGCCGGGCAGGCCCCTGAGCGGCTGGGCGAAGCGCTGCTTGCGCGACTGGCTCTGGGCGACAAGAAAAAACCGGTGTACAGCGATCCGGAGCGGGCCATTCAGGCACGCATGAGTGGCCGCTTGCCGGTCAGCCGCGAAGCGGCCCAATTGCTCGCCCAACGTGGCTTGATGGCGGTACCGGGCGGTTACACCTGGCGCAGTGACAGCCGTCTGACGCTGCCCACCGCAGTGCGTTTCACACCTGAACAGGCGCTGGCTTTTGCCCGGCGCATCCGTTGTCCGAGCCTGCTGGTGCTGGCTGAGGACGGCTTGCTCAGTGCTCATCGGGCCTTGCTGGAGGACTTGCCGATTAGCATTCACAGCCTGCCAGGCGGTCATCATCTGCACCTTGATGATGTCACCGGGACACATGCTGTCGCAGACTGTTTCAATCGGCTGTTCTCCATTTCTTGACTTGCGCCGGTCAACTACCGAGGCTGGGCAGGTTGAAACAGGAGTCAATCATGATGGATCACCCCGCAGTCTTTAATTCCAGTCTTTGTCTTTCCCGTCCGGCGCTGTGCCTATGAACCGCCGCTTACGTTCATTCGGCGCGCCTTGGCTGTGCCTGTGGCTGGCCTTGCCGGCGACGGCAATGGCCGCAGACATCGCCGGCAGCCGCGATCTGGATATCGTGCCGCGTCCGGTCGACACCGAAATTGTCGATTATCGGGCGCCTGCCGAACAGGAGCGTACTTATCCGCTCGGCGCCGTTCGCAAGATCAGCGGCCAGTTGCGCTACGATAATCCGGTCACGGCCCGTGGCCCGTTGCAGGCGGTCACTTATGAGCTGCCCGCAGGCCATAGCTCCGATGCCGCCTTTACCGCTGCCCGCGAAGCGTTGCAGGCGCGCCACGCCGAATTGCTGTTCTGGTGTCAGGCCCGTGATTGCGGCGAGAGCAGCCTGTGGGCCAATCAGGTGTTCGGCAACGCCCGGCTGTACGGGGCCGACGACCGTCAGGCCTATCTGCTGTTGCGCCTGGTCGAACCTGAGCAAGACACTCTGGTGGCGTTGTACGCCATTACCCGTGGCAACCGCCGCGCCTACCTGCATGTCGAGCAACTGGCTGCCCAGGCGCCGCTGGGCGACCTGCTGCCGAGTCCTTCCACGTTATTGCGCCAACTCAAGACCAGCGGCAGCCTGGAGCTGGCGCGGCTCAAGGGCGAGCCGCAAGACAACTGGGTCACGGTTCTGGCCCGTGGCCTGAACCTCGACAGCAGCTTGCGTGTCACAGTTGCAGGCAGTCAGGCCCAGGCCTGGCGTGATGCGTTGATTGCCAAGGGCGTGCGTGCTGCGCGTCTGGAAATCAGCGCTGCCGAGCAGCCCGGCCTGCTGGTCAACGTGATTCGTTAAGGTGTAGCGGGCGTGATGATTGGCTGCCGATTGTCATGCCCGGCCACTATGCTCGACCGCTAATTCTTCTCTCTGCTGGACAACGTCATGCTCAATAACGATCGTCTGCTGGTGCAGATTCTGCTCCTGGCACTGTTGGGTGCCTGTTTCTGGGTGATGGCGCCGTTCTGGTCGGCGCTGGTCTGGGGCGCGGTGCTGGCGTTCGCCAGCTGGCCGTTGATGCGCCTGTTGACCCGGGCCTGTCGCGGCAATGAAACCCTGGCGGCGAGCCTGATGTGTCTGTGCTGGCTGGTACTGGTCGCCGCGCCGCTGGTGTGGCTTGGCTTCAACCTGGCCGATCATGTGCGCGATGCCACCAACTTCATCCGTGACGTGCAGGTTGATGGCTTGCCAGACCCGCCCGAGTGGCTGGCCGGCATTCCGCTGGTGGGCGAGCGGCTGGTGGGCTTCTGGAACACCATCGATGAACAGGGCGCGGCGTTGCTGGCCAACATCAAGCCTTATTTCGGTCAGGTCGGTAACTGGCTGCTGGCCCGCAGCGCGCAAATCGGCGGCGGCATTCTGGAACTGACCCTGAGCATTGTCTTTGCCTGGTTTTTCTATCGCGATGGCCCGCGGCTGGCCGCCTTTGTGCTGCGCTTGCTGGAACGCTTGATCGGCGAGCGTGCGCAGTTTTACCTGGATCTGGTTGCCGGTACGGTGCAACGAGTGGTCAACGGGGTGATCGGTACGGCCGCTGCGCAGGGCATTCTGGCCCTGATCGGATTTCTGATCGCCGGTATTCCGGGGGCGCTGGTGTTGGGCATTCTGACCTTCGTGTTCAGTCTGATTCCCATGGGGCCGCCACTGGTATGGATCCCGGCCACCGCCTGGCTGATTTTTCAAGAGAGCTATGGCATGGCGGTGTTTCTTGGCCTGTGGGGCACCTTCGTCATCAGCGGGGTGGATAACGTGCTCAAGCCGTACCTGATCAGCCGCGGCGGCAACCTGCCGCTGGTGATCGTGCTACTGGGTGTGTTCGGCGGCCTGCTGGCATTCGGCTTTATCGGCCTGTTCATCGGCCCGACCCTGCTGGCGGTGGCCTACAGCCTGCTCAACACTTGGGTCGCCGAAGGGCGTCAACAACCGCAGCGCTGATTCACGCCTGAGCGGCGCAGCACAAACGACAATGCCCTCTTGCGAGGGCATTGTCGGTCTTGCGTTGAGCGTTGAGTCAATGCGCGCCAGCGGCCTTGTTCAGGTCCTCTTCGGCCCATTCGGTGTAGATGCAGGCATCGGCAGTGGCCCAGCGGACTTTTACCGGGTCACCGGCTTTGAGCGGCATGCCGGTGGCCGAGAGCGCTTTGACGGTCATCGCTGTGCCGCCTTGGGTGACGACTGCGCAGGTCTGGCTCTCGCCCAGAAACAGCACTTCGGTCACCTTGGCAGTGACTTCGTTCCAGCCTTCGGCCAGCGGCTGGGTCTGGGCCTGGTCGACGCTCAGTGCCTGGGCTTTTTCCGGGCGGACCATCAGCAGGATGTCCTGATCGGTCTTCAGGCCCGCGGTCAGGCGGATCGACAGTGGCTGGCCTTCGAAGGTTGCCACCGCGTTGCCTTGTGCCTTGGCGCGCAGGAAGTTGGAGTTGCCCAGGAACGAGGCGACAAAGGCATTGGGCGGGTTCTGGTACAGGTCGTAACCGCTGCCCAGACCGACGATCTTGCCGTGGCTGAAGATTGCAATGCGCTGGCTCAGGCGCATGGCCTCTTCCTGGTCGTGGGTCACGTAGACGATGGTGATGCCCAGCCGGCGATGCAGCTGACGCAGCTCGTCCTGCAAGTCCTCACGCAGTTTTTTGTCCAGTGCCCCAAGCGGTTCGTCCATCAGCAGGATGCGTGGCTCGTACACCAGTGCCCTGGCAATCGCTACCCGTTGTTGCTGGCCGCCAGAGAGTTGCGCGGGGCGGCGGTGGGCGAACTTTTCCAGCTGCACCAGTTTGAGCATGGCATCGACTTTCTTGTCACGCTCGGCGGCATCCATCTTGCGGATGTTGAGCGGGAAGGCGATGTTGTCGCGCACGTTCAGGTGCGGGAACAGTGAGTAGCGCTGGAACACCATGCCGATCCCGCGTTTATGCGGCGGTACGTTGACCAGCGATTTGCCATTGACCAGGATCTCGCCGCTGCTGACGGTCTCGAAACCGGCCAGCATCGACAGGGTGGTGCTCTTGCCCGAGCCGCTGGAACCCAGGAAGGTCAAGAACTCGCCGTCCTGGATGTCCAGATTGATGTTGTCCACCGCAGCGAAGTCGCCGTAGTGCTTGTTCAGGTTGCTCAGGCGGACCAGTGGCTGGCCGCTGTGGGCGGAATCTTTGATCACAGCGCTCATGAGGTACTCCGGGCTTCGTTACGGCGACGCAGGGTCGCGGCGATGAACATGACCAGCACCGACAGACCGATCAGCAGCGTCGAGGCGACGGCGATCACGGGGGTCAGGTCCTGACGCAGGGTGGTCCACATTTTCACGGGCAAGGTTTGCAGGGTGGGGCTGGCCATCATCACACTGAGCACCACCTCGTCCCACGAGACCAGGAAGGCAAACAGTGCACCGGCAATCATCCCGGGGCGAATGCCGGGAAAGGTCACCTTGTAGATCGCCTGCAGGCGCGAGGCGCCACAGATCACCGCCGCATCTTCAATCGACTGGTCGAACAGCTTCAACGAGTTGATGATCGAGATGATGGTGAACGGCAGGGCGACGATCACGTGGCTGACCACGAAGGCGAACAGCGTGCCGGTGTAGCCCAGTTTCAGAAACAGCGCATAGACCGCCACGGCGATGATCACCAGCGGCACGATCATCGGCAGGGTGAACAGCCCATACAGAAAGTCGCGGCCCGGAAACCGCCCGCGGACCAGCGCGAAGGCTGTTGGCAAGCCCAGCGCGACCGCGCAGATGGTGGTCAGGATGGCGACCTTGAAACTGGCCAGGGCCGCGTCCATCCAGTCAGGGTTAGAGAAAAACTGCTGATACCACTTCAGCGTCCAGCCCGGTGGCGGGAACACCAGCCACTGCGAGGAACCGAACGACAGCAGCACGATGAACAGGATCGGCAGCAGCAGGAACAGGGCGATCAGTGCAGTGACGGTGTACAGACCGGTCTTCAGCCGCGGGCCCATGGCATTGGGTGACAGAAGCATGGTCGCTTACCTCGCGTTACTGGCGCCGACCGGGGATTCCGGCTGGAGCTTCAGGTAGAAGTAGAACAGCGTCAGGGTGATCACGATCAGCAATGCGGCGGCCGCACTGGCCAGGCCCCAGTTGAGGAACGATTGCACCTGCTGAACGATGAATTCGGGCAGCATCATGTTCTGGGCACCGCCGAGCAGCGCCGGGGTGACGTAGTACCCCAAAGACATCACGAACACCATCAGGCCACCGGAGAACAGCCCCGGACGGCACAGCGGCAGGAACACCCGGAAGAAGTTGGTCCACGGGCTGGCACCGCAGATGGAGCCGGCCTGCAACACCATCGGGTCGATCGCCTGCATGGTCGCCTGCAAGGGCAGGACGATGAACGGGATCATGATGTAGGTCATGCCGATCACCACGCCGGTCAGGTTATGCACCATTTCCAGCGGCTGATCGATGATGCCCATGGCCATCAGGAATTTGTTGACCACCCCGGAGGCTTGCAGCAGCACCAGCCAGGAGTAGGTGCGGGCCAGCAGGCTGGTCCACATCGACAGCAGCACGATGTTCAGCATCCAGCGGCCCCAGCCGCGTGGCACCAGGGTAATCGCCCAGGCCAGCGGGAAGCCCAGCAGCAGGCTGAACAGGGTGACCAGCCCGGCGACCGAGAAGGTGTTGAACAACACCCTGGCATAGGCCGAGTTGGCAAACAGTTCCTGATAATTGCCCAGCCCCGGGGTGGGTTCCAGGACACCGCGCAGCAACAGGCCGATCAGCGGTGCGAAGAAGAACAGCCCCAGAAAGAGCAGGGCGGGCAGCAGGTTGCGGCTGCCACGCCAGCGTTGTGACAGTGAAGGCTTGATTGTCATGCTCGCTCTCGTGTTCGCTAGCGGGGCGTGAACCGCGCCGGCGGTGCTGGACGCACCACCGGACACAGAGGGTTGGCCGAGAGTCCCGGCCGGCATCTTTACTTGACCAGCCATTCGTTCCACCGCTTGGCGATATCACCACCGTTCTTGGCCCAGTAGGCGAAGTCCAGGGTGATCTGCTCATCCGGGTAGGCAGTCGGCAGGTTCTTGGCCAGGGTCGAGTCCAGGCGGGCCTGGCTGTCGAGGTTGACCGGCGCGTAGGCGCTGAGGTTGGAGAAGTCGGCCTGGCCTTTGGCGCTGGTGGCTTCGGCAATGAACTTCATCGCAGCTTCCTTGTTTTTCGCGCCTTTTGGCACAACCAGGAAGTCAGCCATGACCAGGTTCTGTTTCCAGCTCACGCCCACCGGTGCGCCGTCTTGCTGCAGCGCATAAACCCGGCCGTTCCACATCTGGCCCATGGACGCTTCACCCGAGGCCAGCAGTTGCTGGGACTGGGCACCGCCGCCCCACCAGACGATGTCTTTCTTGATGGTGTCGAGTTTTTTGAAGGCGCGGTCCAGGTCCAGCGGATAGAGCTTGTCCTTTTCTACGCCATCGGCGAGCAAGGCCAGTTCCAGCACGCCGGGGCTCGGCCATTTGTACAGGGCGCGTTTGCCAGGGTAGGTTTTGGTGTCGAACATCGCCGACCAGTTTTCCGGATTCTTGCCGCCGACCTTGCCTTCGTTGTAACCCAGCACGAAGGAGAAGAAGAATGAGCCAGCACCATGGTCGGAAACGAATCGCGGATCAATCCGGTCGCGCTTGATCGTGTTGAAATCCAGCGGCTCCAGCAGGCCTTCACTGGCGGCACGCAGGGCAAAGTCAGCCTCTACGTCGACCACGTCCCACTGGACGTTGCCGCTTTCCACCATGGCCTTGAGCTTGCCGTAGTCGGTGGGGCCGTCCTGCACGACGGTGATCCCGCTCGACTTGGTGAAAGGTACGGCCCAGGACTGCTTCTGCGCATCCTGAGTCGAGCCCCCCCAACTGACAAAGTTCACGCTTTCAGCGGCCATGGCTGCAGCACTCGAGAATGCCAACACGCCAGCAGCCAGGACTGCAGTTGCACGTTTGTTCAACACCATTTTCACGCCCTCATTTGTTGTGTTTTGAGCGGGCCTGTGTTTTGTGCCCGCTTATATCGGAGCAGTGGATCCAAGCGGACCCTTTGAAACTGGCGACCGGGCCAGGAGGCTGTTTTTTTGGCTATCCCTTGCGGGCGCACCTGACGAAAATCTTCGGTCTACGGGATATCATATTATGGTATTCCAAACTTTCTGCAAGCGTTTTGCCTGCCCTGATTCACCTCCTCGTCGCTTTTATTCTGTAAGGGTAGTGGCCGAGTGTTTCACTCGATGGGTCCAGTGAACGGGATGCTTTCGACCACCTCGAGGTCGTAACCGGTCAGACCTGCATATTTGAGCGGCGGGCCGAGGTGACGCAGCTTGCCGACACCCAGGTCCTGCAGGATCTGGGCCCCGGTGCCGACTTCGGAATAGATGCGCGATTGTGAGCGGGTGTACTGGCGGGGCGGTTTGGTCAGCTGCGGTACGCGTTCGAGCAGCGCTTGCGAGGACTCGTGGTTGGCCAGCACCACCACCACGCCATGGCCTTCTTGCGCAACCCGTTGCAGCGCGGCCCACAGCGTCCAGTTGGCCGGGCCGGTGTACTCGGCGCCGACCAGGTCGCGCAGCGGGTCGACGACATGCACCCGTACCAGAGTCGGCTGCTCACGTTTGATATCGCCCATGACCATGGCCATGTGCACCCCACCTTCGATGCGGTCTTCATAGGTAAACAGGCGAAAGGTGCCATGCACAGTGGGCAGCTCGCGTTCACCGATGCGCTCGACCGTGTGCTCGTTGCTCAGCCGGTAGTGGATCAGATCAGCGATGGTGCCGATGCGGATACCGTGTTTGGCGGCAAATTTTTCCAGGTCCGGGCGGCGGGCCATGGTGCCGTCGTCGTTCATGACTTCAACAATCACCGAGGCCGGGCTGAAACCGGCCAGGCGCGCCAGGTCGCAACCGGCTTCAGTGTGCCCGGCGCGGGTCAGTACGCCGCCTTCACGGGCGCGCAACGGGAAAATATGGCCCGGTTGCACCAGGTCTTCGGCCTTGGCGTCGGCGGCCACCGCGGCCTGCACCGTGCGTGCGCGGTCGGCGGCGCTGATGCCGGTAGTGACTCCGGTCGCGGCTTCAATCGATACGGTAAAGGCGGTGGCGAACACGCTGCCATTGCTGGGCACCATTTGTTCCAGGCCCAGGCGTTCGCAGTGTTCATCGGTCAGGGTCAGACAGATCAGGCCGCGTGCTTCGCAAGCCATGAAGCTGATGGCCTGCGGCGTGCAACGGTCGGCGGCGAGCAGCAGATCGCCTTCGTTTTCCCGGTCTTCGTCATCGACCAGCAAGACCATCTTGCCCTGGCGGTAGTCGTCAATGATGTCTTCTATACGATCGAACGGCATTATCAGGATCTCGGTGTTATGGTTACGGTGCTCCATGCTGGTATACCATAATACGAAGAGTTTCGCAGATTGCTTTCCATTGCAAACCATCCATTGAAAACAGCGAGATCAAGATGAAAGCCTACTGGATTGCCCACGTCGATGTGACCGACCCACAGCAGTACACCGAATATACCCAGCGCGCGCCTGCTGCGTTCAAATTATTTGGTGGCAAATTCCTGGCACGCGGCGGCCGCTCTGAAGCCATCGAAGGCCGTGACACCCCGCAACGCAGTGTAGTAATCGAATTCGATTCTTACGAACAGGCCATTGCCTGCTACAACTCGCCCGAGTATCAGGAAGCGGCGGGGCATCGTGAGGGTGTGGCGAAGGCTGAGATTGTGATTGTTGAGGGGATTTGAAAGGCGAGGCGTTGTGTCTTGCTGAAACACTGCTCGGCCAGACGCCTCACATCATTGTAGGAGCGACCTTGGTCGCGAAGAGGTCAGTGCATTCGCGGCAGATGCTGCGAATGTACCGGCCCTTCACGCTTTTCCCGGTCAGCCTGTCCCGTTCACTCAGATCGGAATTTGACCGTCGCCCCCAGCACTTCAAGCTGCTCACTCAAGCGGCGAAGTTGCAGCTTTACACCGCTTGCCGCTGTAAATGGCGGCGCCTCAGCCAATGCTAATGTTTCTTTCAACGACATTTTTCGGCTCTTGCTGATCACCTGAACAACCTTGAGCTTGTGCGGACCCAGATCACTCACGATCAACTCGCCGCTTTGATAGTCAGCCGGATCGAAGTCAGCGCCATCAAGCGATGACTCTTCCAGATCCCCACCATCCCGGCGCGCATCGAGAATCTCCCGCCAGAATCTATTCGACGAGCCCGTCGCCTCGACGATCAAACGCTCAAACTCAGCGTTGTCTTCATTCACCTGCGCCAATGCGGCCAGCAGCCGAGCGAAAGCGGCGAGGCTCGGGGCAATCTGCGTCGCGTCCCAGCGCCCGGCACCGTGAGGTGCGTAATACACCGGATAACCGCTTTGCGCCTCGGCTGTGGAGATGAAAATGGGGTCGTCCAGCCCGGTCAAAGCGATGACATACCAGGCGGGATGCCAGGCGCCGTTGGCTTCGCTGGCCAGGCTTTCGCCGGTAAGGCCGTGGGTGCGAAAGCCTATCTGGAAATCATCGAGGCGATCTGGGGCAGGGTAGTGCGTGGGTAAGTATGCGTCACCGACGATGACGGGGTCGGTCAGGAACGCCTGGAGGGTTTCGGGAAGCGAAAGCATGGATCAATGGCGTCCTTAAACAGTAATGCCGATTAATCAAGAATCAGCACAATTCTTGTGGGAGGCAAGCTCTGCTGGAGACCCACTCAGACATTCCCCAGCAGGTTTTTTGTGTATGACGTTTTTTCGGTCGATCTGTATCTAACGGCCTCAGATCCAGCGCCCTATTATCGTGCCGCCAGCCATGCACATCTCAAACTCTTGTGGCATGTCTGCTAAGTCAATCGAGTCGAGTTTTCAGGAGTAATACCATGCCCGAGTTATCCAATTTATTGGCCTATGGCTTGATCTCGCTGGGCATGGTTTTGACGCCCGGACCAAACATGATCTACCTCATCTCGCGGTCGATTTGCCAAGGGCGCAAGGCCGGGTTAATCTCGCTGGGCGGCGTGGCGTTGGGTTTCGTCTTCTATATGCTCTGCGCCGCACTGGGTATCACCGCCTTGTTAATGGCGGTTCCCTATGCCTATGACGCCCTGATAATCGGCGGCGCGCTGTATCTGCTTTATCTTGCCTGGCAGGCCATCAAACCTGGCGGTCGCTCTGCGTTCCAGGTGCAGGATCTGCCCAAAGACAGCCCTCGCAGACTGTTCATGATGGGCTTTGTCACCAACCTCCTGAACCCGAAAATTGCAGTGATGTATTTATCATTGCTGCCCCAGTTTATTAGCCCTGCAGACCATGGCAGCGTGCTGACGCAATCATTGGTGCTTGGCTTTACCCAGATCGTAATCAGCGTCAGCGTCAATGCGCTGATTGCTATCACGGCCGGCTCCATCGCGCACTTCTTCGTGAACAGGCCCGTCTGGCAAACCGCGCAGCGCTGGATAATGGGCACGGTACTGATGGGCTTGGCCGTACGTATGGCAGTGGAGCAGAGGCGCTAAGTCGTGACCTCTTGGCCTTTATTGCTGTTGCTGAGAGTGCACGTTGTCGTGATTTGCCTGTGCCAATGCTGCCAGCAGCTTGCCGAACGCGGCGAAGCTCGGGGCGATTGGCAACGGGTCCCGGCGCCAGTTCAGCTTTGCTGGCGACTGCTGCGGTACATTTTTTATGGATGCGCTGCATTCGCCAGCAGAGCTTGTGTCTACAAGGAAGAGTAAAGTCTCAGCATCTGCTGCGAATATGTCGCCGCCTTCGTTGTGGTCTGGCAAGCCCATCCCCACCCGTCTTTACTCGCCACCACCACGCCGGCCCAACTCACCGAATAAAATGCACCTTCCCACTGTCATCATTGCCAATATAAATCCCATACACCCCCGCCTGCCGCTCCTCGATATACCGCTCCAGAATCTGCCGTATCGCCGGGTAGTAAATACTCTCCCAAGGAATCTCTTCGGGGGCAAAAAACCGGTAGTCCATGGTCTCCGGCCCATATTGGTCGGTCACTTCCAGGGCGATGGCGCGGAAGATGATGTACACCTCGCTGATCTTCGGCACGCTGAAGATCGAGTAGGGCGAGATGATTTCGGCGCGTACGCCTGATTCTTCCCAGACTTCACGCAGGGCGGCCTGTTCGGTGGTTTCGCCGCCTTCCATGAAGCCGGCCGGCAGGGTCCAGGTGCCGGGGCGCGGGGGGATGGCGCGTTGGCACAGCAGGTATTTGCCGTCTTGCTCGATGATGCAGCCGGCAATGATCTTCGGGTTGATGTAGTGGATGTACTGGCAGGCCCCGCACATCAGCCGTTGGTGGGTGTCGCCGGCTGGCGAGCGGTGGGTGAGGTCTGTGCTGCCGCATTGCGGGCAGTAACGCGGCAGCGGCATGATCAGCGGCCTATGCGAGGGTCTTTGAGTGCAACGGGCTGCACGATGTCGCGTGCTTCGGTGCCGTCGTCCTGTTTCGATTGCAGGTACTCCAGGGCCACGCGGGCGGCGTTGCGCACGTGGTCGACCGAGGCCTGGTGGGCGGTCAGCGGGTCGCCGCTCTTGATCGCCTCGACCATCCGTTCCATTTCCTGGTTGCTGGCGCCGCGGCGGTTTTCTTGCGACACGGAGGTGGCGCGCAGGTAGCTGATACGGGCCTGCAACTGGCGCAACTGGGTGGCGGCCACGTGGTTGCCCGAGCCTTCGAGCAGCACGTCGTAGAAGCCTTGTACCGAATCGATCACCTGTTGCAGCTCGCCGTCCTTGAGGGCCTGGCGGTTTTCTTCCAGGGCCGCCTCCAGGGCGCGGATGTCGCGGGGTTTGGCGCGCAGGGTGAACAGCTGCACGATCAGGCCTTCGAGTACGCAGCGCAGCTCGTAGATGTCGCAGGCGTCTTCGAGGGTGATGATCGCCACCCGTGGGCCTTTGGCGTCGGCGAATTCCACCAGGCCTTCGGACTCCAGGTGACGCAGGGCTTCGCGCACCGAGGTACGGCTGACCCCGAGGCGGTCGCACAGGTCGCGCTCGACCAGGCGGTCGCCCGGCAACAGCTGGAAATTCATGATCGCGCTGCGCAGTTTGTCCAACACGATTTCCCGCAGGGTGACGGGATTGCGGTTGACCTTGAAGGTGTCATCGAGTGGCAGGCGTTTCATCGGTTCGGCTCGGAGTATGGCTGGCTGCTGGCAAGGATCGGTTCATCAGAGGGTAGCTCCAAAATGGCTGCGCTCGGCAATACGGCGTTGAAATCGACCTCAAAATGCTCATGTACTCAATGTACATTGCGCTTGTTCGGCCAATTCGCCTTGTCTTGCCTTCGCTCGTCGATTTTGTAAACACCCTCTTACACGAACGCTGATAGCCTGCCGAAGCCAGTAAATGACTGGACTAACGCAAAAGCCCGCGCACCCCAAGGGTGCCCGGACTTTTACCGAGTTTATCACGCAGTTGCCCCGAACCAACAAGGCCACCCATGACGATCAGTCTTAGCCGAACGCGGGCAGGGCGCCGAGCTTGCCGCGATGATAGATCATCGGGGTGACCGGCTCTGGCGGCAGGATCAGGTTCTTCACCGCGCCGACGATGATGGCGTGGTCGCCGCCGTCGTACTCGCGCCACAGTTCACACTCGATGATCGCTGTAGCCTTGGCCAGCAACGGGTTGCCCAGTTCGCTCAGGGTGAACTCGATGCCTTTGGCCTTGTCTTTGCCTTTGCCGGCAAAGGCGTAGGCTTCGGCTTGCTGGTCGGCACCGAGCAGGTGAATGGCGAAGCGCTTGCTGTCACGCAGCACCGGGTAGGTGTCCGAGGCGTAGTTGGGGCAGAACAGCACCAGCGCCGGATCGATGGACAGCGCGCTGAACGCACTGGCCGTGATGCCTACCAGGTTGCCTTCGGCGTCCAGGGTGGTGACGATGGTCACCCCTGACGGAAAGGAGCCCATGACTTCTTTGTAGATACCGGGTTCGATCATTTGTTGCAGCCTCGGTTAACGCATCACGAAAGGATCGGGCATCGGTGCTTGCGAGAGATTGATCCATACCGTTTTCAGTTCGGTATAGGCCAGCACCGAGTCGATGCCGCTCTCGCGACCGTAGCCGCTGTTCTTGAAACCGCCGATCGGCGCCATGGCCGATACCGCGCGGTAGGTATTGACCCAGATGATACCGGAACGCACGTCGCGAGCCAGCCGGTGTGCGCGGCCAAGATCACGGGTCCAGATGCCGGCCGCCAGGCCGAACTGCGAGTCGTTGGCGATCGCCAGCGCCTCGGCCTCGTCCTTGAAGCGAATCACCGAGGCCACCGGGCCAAACACTTCTTCCTGCATGATCTTCATCGAGTTGCTGTCGCACTCGAACAGGGTCGGCTCATAGAACCAGCCGGCCTCGGCGTTTGCCGGGCGTTTGCCACCCAGGCGCAGGCGTGCGCCTTCAGCGACGGCGTCGGCCACCAGGCCTTCGACGACTGCCAGTTGCTGGGCGGTGGCCATCGGGCCCATCTCGGTGGTTTCGTCTTGCGGGTTGCCGATCCGGATGCGCTTGGCGCGTTCGACCAGACGCTCGACGAATTCATCGAAGATCTCGTCCTGCACCAGCAGCCGCGAGCCGGCCACACAGCTTTGCCCCGAGGCGGCGTAGATGCCGGCGACCACGCCATTGATGGCGCTGTCCAGATCGGCGTCGGCGAAGATGATGTTCGGCGACTTGCCGCCCAGTTCCAGCGACAGCTTGGCGAAGTTCTCGGCGCTGCTACGCACCACATGGCGCGCGGTGGCGGCGCCGCCGGTGAAGGCGATCTTGCGAATCAGCGGGTGGCGGGTCAGCGCGGCGCCGGTGCTTGGGCCGTAGCCGGTGACCACGTTGACCACACCCGGCGGGAAGCCCGCTTCCAGCGCCAGGCGCGCCAGCTCCAGAATGGTCGCCGAGGCGTGCTCGGAAGGCTTGAGCACGATGGTGTTGCCGGCCGCCAGGGCAGGGGCCAGTTTGATCGCGGTCAGGTACAGCGGGCTGTTCCACGGGATGATCCCGGCGACCACGCCCATCGGCTCGTGCACGGTGTAGGCAAACAGGTCAGGCTTGTCCAGCGGCAGGGTGCCGCCTTCGAGCTTGTCGGCAAGCCCTGCGGTGTAGTGAAAAAACTCGGGCAGGTAGCCGACCTGGCCGCGGGTTTCGCGGATCAGCTTGCCGTTGTCACGGCTTTCCAGCTGGGCCAGGTGTTCTTTGTTCTCGGCAATCAGATCGCCCAGCCGACGCAGCAGCTTGCCCCGTGCGGTGGCAGTCAAACCGCGCCAGGCCGGGCTTTCGAAGGCGGTCTGCGCCGACTGTACGGCACGTTCGACGTCGGCTTCATCGGCATCGGGCAACTGCGCCCAAGGCTCGGCCAGCGCCGGGTTGAGGCTGTCGAAAGTCTTGCCGGAGAGGGCATCGACCCATTGGCCGTCGATGCACATCTGAAAACGAGTGAGGGTCATGCAACATCCCCTTTGATCGGGTTGTGTAAGGCCGCGGATTTGTCGAGGAAGTCGAGCAGCACCTGGTTGACCAGGCGTGGCGACTCGACCGGCATCATGTGGCGCTGTTCAGGCAGGATGGCCACTTCGGCGCCCTTGATGCGCATCGCCAGTTGGCGAGCCATGTCCGGGGTCGAGCCTGGGTCCAGCTCGCCGGTGGCGATCAGGGTCGGCACATTGATGCTGCCCAGGTCTTCGGCGCGGTACATGTCCTGGGTGGCGAACAGTTTATAAGTGGTCAGGTAACCCTGCAGGTCGTTATTGGCCAGGTCTTGGCGAATCGCGGCGATCTGCGCCGGGTTGGCCGCCTGGTATTCACGGCTGAACCAGCGCGCCAGCGCTTCGCTGGCATTGGCATCCGGGCCGTGTTCGGCGACCTGAGTGGTACGGGCAATAACGCTGGCACTCTGTTCGGGAGAGCGGTTGAACACGCTGTTGAGCACCACCAGGCCGGCCAGACGCTGCGGATGATGCAGTGCGAAGGCACGTGCCACCAGACCGCCCATTGAGAATCCGATCACCGTGGCGTGTTCCAGGCCCAGGTGGTCGAGCAGTTCCAGCAGTTGTTCGGCATAGCCTGGCAGGCCGGTGTCCGGGTCCGGACGCGGGCTGGCACCATGGCCGAGCATGTCATAGGCAATGACCTGGTAGCCGGTCGACAGACCGACGATCTGCCCGCCCCACATTTCTTTGTTGAGTCCCACCCCGTGAATCAACACCACGGGGTGGCCTTGGCCGGTCGCCAGATAACTGGTGCCGGCCGGGGTGCGTTCAGCGGTGAGCCGAATCATGGATTGCTCCTACACAGGCGTATCAGACTCTGTAGCGAAAGGGGCACTGCGCGGCCATCCTGGCCTGCACGCGCCATCCTTTCGCACAGATCCGGAATGAAATTACTGAGCCGCTTTCTCGGCAGCCAGTTCTTCCAGGTCGATGTAGCGGTTGCCGATGCGCGGGTGCAGGCGGCCGCCGTTGGCTGCGCCCAGTACCACGACGATTTCGTCGGCACGTGGCGCATCTTCGATCTGGAATTCCAGAGTGATGTAGTGCGAACGCAGACCTTCGTCATCCTTGTGCATCATTGGCACCTGGATCGAAGTGCCCGGGCCGCCACGCTTGTTGGTGAAGCTCAGGTAGCTCTTGGCCTTGACCGCTTCGCGGTAGTGGTTGCCAAAGCGCAGGGTGTGGATTACCGCAGAAGCGTGCTCGATTTCGCCATCAGCGCCGACCACAGCGGCCTTGCCGTAAGCTTCGATCTTGTCGGCACCACCGATGGCGGCGGTCAGGCGCTCAACCATCAGCGCACCCAGGTCGGAACACCAGGCACGGATTTCAGGCTTGAGGTCTTCCACGAAACCACGACCCGCCCACGGGTTCTTGATCACGGCGGCCAGGCCGACCATGGTCACCGGCTTGTCAGTGGCTTTGCCACCTTCAATCAGGGTTTCTTCGGTGTAGGTGACGATCTTGCGAATTTCGAAGCTCATGGAGGACTCCCATAGGTGGGTCGTTGTATTTGGTATGATGGTATACCATAAGATTGTCCGCGCAAGTCCTTTCTATAAAGCCGGTGAAAAAAAGCCGCTCGGGCCTGCCCGGACCGTGACCGGCGACGTCAGCACTATCCAGTTTCGGCACAATATTGCCCGCACCCAGGCGCCCGGAACGGAACTTGCCTCAGTGCCGACGACTGCGTCGGGAGTGACAGGCGATGAACCATTTCACTGTAGCGGGCGATACGCCCGCACTGGATTTTTCCGGCCTGCGCCGTTGCCAGGCCACCGATATCGACGAGCATGCGCATAACCTGTCCAGTTGGCAGCTCAGCTACGACCAATTGACCCCGGGACGCTTCGCGGGCGAGCTCACCGAGCTGCGCTGCGGCTGGATGCAGTTGGTGCGCGACCGCTCTAATCAGGCCATGATCAAGAGCGGCCAGGCCTGGCAGGGGGCGCTGACGTTCAGCCTGCCGCTGGCCGAACATGACGATGTGTATTGCGCCGGGCACACCATCAGTCGCCCCAGCCTGTTGGTGGCGCAAGCCGATGACCTGCCGCAAGTGCGCACCCCAGGCCCGCTGGACCTGCTGTGCATCGCCGTGGAGCGCGACGCATTGCAAGACATACTGCAGCGCCAGAACCGTGAATTGCAGATTACCTCTTTTCCCACCTGTTACCGGCTGGAGGAGACCGGGTTACACCTTGAACTGCGCGGGGTGCTCGATGACTTGTTCAGCACTGACGCGCAGACCCTCAACTATGAGTCGATTCGCCATGCGCTGCGCGACGCGATCATGCTGCAATTGCTCGATCAGGTGGCCCCGGATGGCGAGCACCTGAATGCCACGGCCCGCAAGCGCATGGTCGACCGGGCCAGGGAGTACGCACTGACCCACCTCGACCAACCCTTCACCCTGCTGGACCTGTGCAACAACATCGGTGCCAGCCGGCGCAAATTGCAGTACTGCTTCCAGGAGGCTCTGGGCCTCAACCCGCTGGCTTACTTGCGTGCGGTGCGCCTCAATGCGGTGCGTCGTGAGCTGTTGCGTGGCAGTGCCGCGACCTCGGTGCAGGACGTGGCGGCGCGCTGGGGCTTCTGGCATCTGAGCCGTTTTTCGGGTGAATACCGGCAGATGTTCGGCGAGTTGCCGTCACAAACCCTGCGCCGCAGCGGTTGTGCTGAAAACGGATAACGGCCTTTGGCCGCTACCGTCGAGGATGTCCCTGACACTAAACAAGGGGCATCCCATGAACCATAAAAACAACAACGCGCGGGTTTTGTTACTGGCCACGCTGGCAGGGCTGTGCGGGACCGCCCTGGCGACCGAGAACGGTGCACCCACCACCGCTGTCGGGGTTTATGACTTCGGTGCCGGGATGACACCGCCGGTCACCCCCAACGGTACGCTGGGCCTGCGCACTTCCTTTTATTCGGCCAAGGTGCAGAAAGACCGCCGCGGCAACGACGTCAACAATGACTTTTCCCTGAGTGTGCTGTCGTTGGGGCTGGCCTACATTCGCATGACCGACTACCAACTGTTCGGTGCCAATTACGGCTTCAGTACGGTGGTGCCGTTCTTCAAAATGGACGCCGAACTCGGCATCGACACACCGGTCGGGCGGCTGGAGTTCGAGGCCGATCCGTTTCGCTTGGCTGACGTGCAAATAACCCCGCTGATCCTGCAGTGGAACCTGTCGCCGAACCTGTTCGTCAACGCGCAATTCCAGATTCAGGCACCGACCGGCGACTACGATAAAAACCGCCTGATTTCTCCCGGCCTCAATCACTGGACCTTCTCGCCGATCGTTAATGGCACCTGGATCAGTGACAGCGGCTTTGAGGTGTCGTCTAGCTTCGAGGTCGACGTCAACACCCGCAACAACGCCACCGATTACAAAAACGGCGTCGAGTACCGCCACGAGTTTGCCGTGGGCCAGCACTTCGGGCCATGGACAGCGGGCATCGGCGGCTACTACTACCGCCAGTTCAGTGACGACGACGCACCGAACCTGACCACCGGCAACCGTGCCCGGGTCATGGCGGTAGGGCCGGCGCTGAGTTACTTCAAGCCGGGCCTGCCGCCAGTCTGGCTGCATGCCTACAAAGAGTTCGACGCCCGCAACCGGGCCGAGGGCTACACCGTCGCCTTGCGCATCGCCCACAGTTTCTGAGGACTTCAGCATGACTACTGCACATGAGGGCAGCCTCCGGGTTGCCCGTGGGCGCCGTGAGGGCGTGTTACTGATGTTGGGTTCGAGCCTGACCATTATGGGTTCGGTGATGATCGCGCCGGTGCTGCCGCGTATCGGCGCCGAATTCGGCCCGACCACCGCCCATGCCGAGGTGCTGGTGCCGCTGGCGGTGACCGGTCCGGCGCTGGCCATCGCGCTGTTTGCGCCCCTGGCCGGCTGGCTGGCCGACCGACTGGGGCGCAAGAACCTGCTCGTGCTCGGTACCTTGCTCTATGCGCTGCTGGGCGCCTTGCCGCTGCTGCTCGATGACTTGCGGGCGATTGTTGCGGTGCGCATGTTGTTCGGCTGCGCTGAGGCGGCGGTGATGACCTGCTGCGCCGCCTTGATCGCCGACTATTGGCATGGCGAAGAACGGCTGCGCTACGTCAACCGCCAGGTGGTGACCATCGGCCTGGTTGGCGCGCTGTTTTTCGTCGCCGGTGGGGCGCTGGGCGAACACTCGTGGCGCTGGCCGTTCGCGCTGTATCTGTTGCCGTTACTGCTGCTGCCATTGATGGCCCGCTGGCTCTGGGAGCCGAACCGGCAAGTCGCTCAGGTGGCGGGCGAAGAGGGCGCCCGGGTGTCTCTGGCGGGCGTGTTGATCGGCTATGCGCTGGTGCTCGGCGGCATGATCCTGACCTTCGTGGTGCCGATCCAGACGCCCGGCCTGCTGGTGGCCATGGGCGTGACGTCGAGCACCCTGATCGGGCTGTCGGCAGGTCTGGGGCTGCTCTCGACCCTGTTCGGCTCGCTGGGCTGGCCGTTGCTGCGCCGTCGCCTCGGGGTGCCGGGTTGCAATGCGGCCTTGCTGTGCCTGATGGGCCTGGGGCTGTGGCTGCTGATGCGCGCACAAAGCTACAACGCTGTGCTGTTGGCGGTGTTCATTCACGGCCTTGGGGCCGGGCTGCTGGTGCCTAACGTCATGGCCCCGGTGATGAATGCGCTGACCGCGCGCACTCGGGGTCGTGGCCTGGGTGGCTTTACCGCGTGCCTGTATCTGGGCCAGTTCATCAGCCCCATCGTCGTGCTGGCGGTGGCCGCCCAGGCCGGCGGCATCCCTCAGGCGATCTTCTGCCTGGCGCTGGCCGGGTTCGGCGTGGCACTGCTCTGCGCCCTGATTGCTGTACAGCGTCGCCAGGGCATTGCGCCAGCGGCTTCTTCTTTGAATCATCAGGAATGACCGACATGCAAGACATCCACAATTTGTTCGATCAGGAAGACGGCACCGGCCTGGCCACCCGGGTGCGCAATGCCGAGCTACACCCCGCTGAACTGCTGGAGGCGGCCATCGTGCGCCTGGAGCGGGTCGAGCCGCAGCTTAACGCGGTGGTCGAGCGGCTGTATGACGATGCCCGTGCAGCCGCCCGACAACCGGCCAGTCGGCTGGGGCCATTCGCGGGCGTGCCGACGCTGGTCAAGGACCTGTTCTCGCCGCTGGCCGGCGCATTGATGAGCAATGGCTCCCATGCCCTGGGCCTGGCGCGGCCGGATTTCGACGGCGAACTGGTCAGCCGCCTGCGGCGCAGCGGGTGCCTGTTGATGGGCACCAGCACCTCGCCGGAGTTCGGCACCTCGTACACCACCGAATCTCAGCGCTTCGGCGCCACCGGCAACCCATGGAGCCTGGAGCACAGCAGCGGCGGCTCCAGCGGCGGGGCGGCGGCCTTGGTCGCGGCACGGGTGGTGCCTTTTGCCCACGGTAATGATGGCGGCGGCTCACTGCGGGTGCCGGCGTCGTGCTGCGGGGTGTTTGGCTTCAAGCCCAGTCGTGGCTTGCTGCCGTCCGGGCCGATCGTGGGCGAAGGCTGGGCGGGCATGGGCACCGGTCACGCGATCACCCTGAGCGTGCGCGACAGCGCCGCCCTGCTTGATGCTACCGCTGGCACTGACCTGGGCGCACCCTATGCCGCACCGCTGGCGGCGCGGCCCTATCGGCTGGCAGTGCTCGACGAGCCGGCGCCGCTGCGCATCGCACTGGTCGAACAGGTCGGTCCGTGGCCGGTGTCTGCTGACAGTCAGGCAGCGCTGCGCGATGCAGCCACGCTCTGCGAGTCGCTGGGGCATCGGGTGGTGCAGGAAAGCCTGCCGGTGGACCTTGAGGCGTTTCTCGATCAGGTATTCACCATCATCGGCGCCAGCACCCGCAACTACCTCGATGTATTGGGGCAAATGCGCGGCGCGCCGGTCAGCCTCGACGAAGTCGAAGCCCGTACCCGGATCATCCTGCGTGATAAAGGCGAAGTAACCGGTGCCCAATATGCCGGCGCGGTAGAGTGGATTCATGCGTTTGGCCGGCGTATGGCGGGGTTCATGCAGAACTACGATGTGATCCTTACCCCGACCCTGGCCCGCCTGCCGCCACGCCTCGGTGAGCTACAGGTCGAGAGCGACCGCTGGTCGCTGCAGCAACTGATCGAGCATTTCCACAGCTACTCGCCGTACACCGCCCTGTGCAACGCCAGCGGCCAGCCAGCGATGTCGGTGCCGTTGTACTGGAGCCCGAGCGGGTTACCGCTGGGGGCGCATTTCATGGGCCGGTTTGGCGAAGAGTCATTGCTGTTGTCCCTGGCCGCCCAACTCGAACGCGCCCGCCCATGGCGCGGCCGGGTGCCGCCGGTCAATGCCATGGGCAGTCAGCCTCGCTGATATCACGGCCTCGCAAATTCTCTGTGGGAGCGAGCTTGCTCGCGAAGACGGCAGCACATTCGCAGCAGATGCTGTGATTTTACTGGCCTCTTCGCGAGCAGACCGGGGCGCCGGCCGGCTCTTGCCACAGGGTCCTCGGTGCGTATCTGACCAGTATTGGTTTCAGCCGCGAACATTTCGCGGCTGAAGCGGATCGCAGCCCGGCCGCTCCCAAAAGGTCCGGTGCTGGCTGGGCGGCTACGCCTCCTGACGCTCTTCATGCCCATGCGGCTTGCGCCGCAGCACTGACAGCACCCAGACAAAGAAGATCGGCACCAGAATCACTCCCAGCAAGGTCGCGCTGAGCATCCCGCCGATCACTCCGGTACCCAGCGCCCGCTGGCTGGCGGCCCCGGCACCGGTCGCCAGCGTCAGCGGCACCACGCCGAGAATGAACGCCAGCGAGGTCATCACGATCGGTCGGAAGCGCAGGCGTGCCGCTTCCAGCGCTGCTTCACGCAGCGGCTTGCCTTTTTCCCACTCTTCCTTGGCAAATTCCACGATCAGGATGGCGTTCTTCGCCGCCAGACCGATGATGGTGATCAGGCCGACCTTGAAGTACACGTCGTTAGGCAGCCCGACCGCAGTCACCGCCAGCACCGCACCCAAGGCACCGACCGGTACGATAAGCATGACCACCAGCGGAATCGCCCAGCTTTCATACAGCGCCACCATCAGCAGAAAGACCACCAGCAGCGCCAGTACGAACAGCGTCGTCGCCTGGCCGCTGGCGATCTTCTCCTGGTACGAAAGGCCCGTCCATTCATAGCCGATGCCCTCGGGCAACTGCGCCATGATCCGCTCCAGCTCCGCCATCGCGGCACCGGTGCTGACGCCGGGCGCAGCGTCACCGGCAATCGAGAACGACGGGTAACCGTTGTAGCGGGCGATCTGCACCGGGCCTTCTTCCCAGCGTGTGGTGATGAACGCGCCCATCGGCACCGGTGTACCGCTGCTGTTGGGCACGAACAGCTTGAGTACGCTCTCCGGGGTCATCCGCGAGGCGGATTCGGCCTGCACCACCACCCGTTGCTGGCGTCCGGCATTGGCGAAATCGCCAACCGTGGCCGAGCCGAAGGCGGTGGACAGTGCATTGCTGATCGACTCGAAGCTCACCCCCAGCGTGCGGGCTTTTTCCCGGTCGATATCCAGACGCAACTGTGGTGCCTCGGCCAGACCTTCCATCATCGCGTAGAGAATCAGCGGGTTACCGTTGGCCTGACCAAGCAACTGGTTGCGTGCCTGGATCAGTGCTTCACGGCCAAGACCGCCACGGTCCTGCAGGCGCAACGAGAAACCGCCGGAGGTGCCCAGGCCTTCGATGGGCGGCGGCGTGACCGCCATGACCGCGCCGTCGTTGATGCTGGCAAACGCCTGATTGAAGGCAGCGGCTTCATCGGCGGCTGACTGGCCGTCGCCCCGCACTGACCAGTCCTTGAGGGTCGGGAAGGCCAGCGCGGCGTTCTCGCCCATACCAGAGAAGCTGAAACCAAGAATCATGGTCACCGCATCGGTGGCTTCGCGATTCATCAGCCACTGTTCCAGTTGCTGGGCGGTCGCGTCGGTACGTGCCCGTGTCGCGCCGGGCGGTAACTGGACATCGACGATGGTGTAGCCCTGGTCTTCGATGGGCACGAAGGACTCCGGCAGGCGCAGGTAGAAGAAACCCAGCAGGGCGACGATGCCGACATAGATCAGCATGTAGCGCCCGGCGCGTTGCAGCAGGCTCGAATTGAGCGCCGTATAGCGCTCGGTCAGGCGCCCGAAGCGGCGGTTGAAGCCACCGAAGAAACCGGTTTTTTCATGATGGCCCTTGGCAATGGGCTTGAGCAGGGTAGCGCACAGCGCCGGGGTGAAGGTCAGGGCCAGGAAGCCCGAGAACAGGATCGACACCGCCAGCGACAGCGAGAACTGCTGGTAAATCACGCCCACCGAACCGCCCATGAACGCCAGCGGCAGGAACACCGCCGACAGCACCAGGGTGATGCCGACAATCGCGCCAGACACCTGGCCCATGGCCTTGACCGTAGCTGCGGCCGGCGACAGGCCTTCTTCGGCCATGATCCGCTCGACGTTCTCGACCACCACGATGGCGTCATCGACCAGAATGCCGATGGCCAGGACCATGCCGAACATGGTCATCATGTTCACCGAGAAGCCCAGCAGGTACATGATTGCCAGGGTGCCGGCCAGACACACCGGCACCACGATGCTGGGGATCAGGGTGTAGCGGATATTCTGCAGAAACAGGAACATCACCAGAAACACCAGGACCATGGCCTCGACCAGGGTGTAGATCACTTTCTGGATGGCTACATCGACGAACTTGGAGGTGTCGTAGGGAATCGAGAATTCCACGTCTTCCGGGAAGCTGGCCGACAGTTCTTGCAGGCGCTGCTTGACCGCTTCGGCGGTGGCGATAGCGTTGGCGCCCGGCGACAGTTGCACCGCGCCGGCCACTGCCAGCTTGCCGTTCATGCGCGCGTCGAAGTTGTAATCCTGGCTGCCAACGGCCAGGCGCGCGACCTCGCCAAGGGTGACGTTGGAGCCGTCCGGGTTGGCGCGCAGCACGATCCGGGCAAACTCGTCCGGGTTGTCCAGGGTGCCTTTCACGGCCAGTACGCCGGTCAGTTCCTGGCCTTGCGCACCGGGGCTGGAGCCGAAGCTGCCAGCCGGCACCTGGACGTTCTGGGCACTGATCGCGGCGGTCACGTCACTGATCGACAGCCCATAGCCGACCAGCTTCTGCGGGTCGATCCATACCCGCATGGCCGCTTCAGAGGCAAAAAACTGCAGCTTGCCGACACCGGGAACCCGGCGCAGCTCGTTATTGACGTTGCGCGCGGCGTAGTCGGCCAGCGCCACGGTGCTGCGGCCTGCGGTATCACCCTTGTAGTTCAAGGCGTAGATCAGCAAAAAGCCGGCGCTGGCCTGTTCGACCTGCAGGCCCTGGGTCAATACCGCCTGGGGTAGACGCGCTTCGGCCTTTTTGATGCGGTTCTGAACTTCGACCTGAGCCAGGTCCGGGTCGACACCGGGCTGGAAGCTCACGTTGATCTCGGCAATGCCGTTGGCGTTGCTGGTCGAGTTGTAGTACAGCAGGCCCTTGGCGCCGTTGAGCTCTTCCTCGACCACGCTGGTCACCGAGTCGACCAGCACCTTGGCAGAGGCGCCAGGGTAGGTCGCGGTAATGGTGATCTGCGGCGGTGCCACGTTGGGGTATTGGGCCACGGGCAGCGAGGGCAGGGCGATCAACCCCGCCAGCAGGATGAAGATGGCGACGACCCAGGCGAAGTTGGGCCGCTTGATGAAAAACTCTGACATGACGGTTCCTCGTAGTCAGGCTTAGCGGGCGGCAGGCTGGGCCTGTGCTTGCACGTGATCGGGTGCCTTGACGCTCACTTTGTCACCGGGGTTGAGGCCGTTCATGGCGCCGACAATGACCTGCTCACCGGCCTGCAGGCCGGCGGTGATCTGCCAGCGTGAATCCTGCATCGCGCCGGTCTGTACCGGGCGCGCCTGGGCAGTGCCGTCAGTACCAATCACCATCACCCGAGCATTGCCGTCGGCGCTGCGTTGCACGGCTCGCTGCGGCACCAGAATGGCCTGCGGCTCGACGCTTTGCGGGGCCTGAACCCGCACGAACATGCCTGGCAGCAGCAGGCCGTCCGGGTTGTTGAAGCGCGCTCGCAAGGCCACCTGGCCGGTATTGCGCTCGACATCCACATCGGTGAACAGCAAGGTGCCGCGGCTCTGGTAGTCAGTGCCCTCGACCCTCAGGGTCAAGGCCTCTTCACCGCCTTTGGGCAGCCGGCCGTCCTGCATGGCTGCACGCATGCGCAGGGCATCGGCGACCGGTTGGGTAAAGTCGACATGCACCGGGTCCAGTTGCTGGATAGTGGCCAGCAGTGTGACTTCGTTCTGGCCGACCAGCGCGCCTTCGGTCACGGCGGCACGCCCGACCCGTCCGGAAATCGGTGCCTTGACCGTCGCATAGCCAAGGTTCAACTGCGCGGTCTCGACATCGGCCTGGGCTGCCCGGCGCGCCGCCTGGGCATTCTGCATGGCGGCTTTGGCGGTATCAAAGGCTTGCTGGCTGACCGCTTCGATCTTCACCAGCGGCTCGTAACGCTTAAGGGTGGCCTGGGCGTCATACAGGGTCGCTTCGCTACGCGCCAGGTCGCCCTGGGCTTTGGACAGCGCGGCCTTGAATGGCGCCGGGTCGATCTGGAACAGCACCTGACCGGCCTTGACGTCACTGCCTTCGGTGAAGTTGCGGCTCAGCACAATACCGGCGACCCGGGCCCGCACCTGAGCGACCCGCACCGGTTCGACCCGGCCGGGCAGTTCACTGATGACCGTGAACGGTTCTGCCTTGACTGTCAGGGCCTCGACCTCGCGCGGCCCGCCTGCACCCGGCGCCTGTTCCGCTGGCTGTTGATCACATCCGCTCAGGCCCAACACGGCCACCAGCGCCACCGCCGTAGCGATCCGCCCTCTGTGCATTTTGCTCATTACTCACCCGGGGCAGTGCCCATAGTCCTTTTCAATAAGCTGGCAATGATCTAGCTTTGTGCTATATGAGTCAATATTGACTCATGTGATGCTTGTGTGAGCAATTTTGCAATATTCATTGTGATTGTGAGCCATTTCTGCACAATGGCGCCCACGCTGTTCTTGCCGAGTGAAGTCCCGTCTCATGGATCTACCTGCTTCAGACACCAAGTTTTTAAAGGCCCTGGCGGTTGCCGTGGTCGATCATCAGAGTGGCACGTTCAAAGACATTGCTCAGGCCGCCGGGGTCAGCAAGGCGACCCTCAATCGCTTCTGCGGCACTCGGGCAAATCTTGTCGAAATGCTACACGAGCACAGTTCCAGGCTGATGTTGCAGACCACTGTCGATGCCGACCTGCAAAACGCACCGCCCCTGACGGCCTTGCAACGTCTGATCGAGGGGCATCTGACCCACCGGGAAATGCTGATCTTCATGATGGCCGAATGGCGCCCCGACTGCATGCAGGAAGATGCCGAGATGCGCCGCTGGATGCCGTACTCCGATGCGCTGGATGCGTTCTTTTTGCGTGGCCAGCATGCCGGGGTGTTTCGTATCGACATCAGTGCGCCGGTGCTGGCCGAGCTGTTCTGTTCAATGATCTTCGGCCTGGTCGAATCCGAGCGGCGTGGCCGGGTGGCCCGTGCGGCGATGCCGGGGGTATTGCTGAAGTTCTTTCTCGAAGGTGCAGGCAAGGCCTGAAATCACTATTTCAGCGCCCCTCACCCTCATAGCGATCCAGCGTGTCGCGGGCGATTTGCCGGCCCAGCGCGATCAGTTCCGGGGCCTTGTAGAACTCGAAAAAGCGGCACACCCGCTTGGGCACGTTGATCAGGATATCCGGCGGGTAACCGGCGATCTTGTACTGCGCCAGTGAGGTCTGCATCACCTCGAAGCTCTGGTTGATCAGGTCGAGCAGCGACGCCGGGCCGACGTTGTCGATGACAATTGCGCCGGTCGCGGACTTCGGCGCGCCGGGTTTTTCCGGGGCCGCTGCGGCCTGCTGGCCCTGCGGGTCGGCACTGGATTCATTCAGCCATGGGTTGAATGGCTGGGGTTGGTCCTCGCCAGCCAGCGGCTGCTCGTTGCCTTCGAGGCGACGCCGAAACGGCAGGCGCGAACCGATTGAACCGAGCAGCAGGTCGAAGCGTTTTTTCACCGCTGGCGGGCGCTCGATGACCGGCAGGCTGTAAGGCTGCTGGTGGGTGGCGTTGAGGTTGACCGCCACAATCAGGTCACAATGGCTCGATACCACCGGCACGATGGGCAGCGGGTTGAGCAGGCCGCCGTCGACCAGCATGCGCGAGCCCTGCATGACCGGGGTAAACAGGCTGGGGATCGCCGCCGAGGCGCGCATCGCCTGATGCAGGCAGCCTTCCTGAAACCAGATTTCCTGCTGGTTGGTCAGGTCGGTGGCGACGGCGGTATAGGGGATCGCCAGGTCTTCGATGTTGATGTCACCGACGATCTCGCGAATCTGTCCGAAGACTTTCTCGCCGCGAATTGCGCCCAGCCGAAAGCTCACATCCACCAGCCGCAGCACGTCGAGGTAATCGAGGCTTTCGATCCAGTCGCGATAATGACCCAGCTTGCCGGCCGCGTAGATGCCGCCGACCACCGCGCCCATGGAGCAGCCGGCAATGCAGGCGATCTCATAGCCGCGGCGTTCCAGTTCTTCGATGACCCCAATGTGGGCATAACCTCGTGCGCCACCGGAGCCCAGTACCAGCGCGATTCTTTTGCTCATGACAACACCCTCTGTGGTCTCAAATGACTACAAAAACGGTTACGCTTTCGAGAGATGGTCATGGCACTTTCACTGCACGGCATCGTCCAACAGCTACCCCCTAATACGTTTGAGGAAACATCCCATGAAAGCCTGGATCTGTCTGCCCTTGATTATCGTGGCGCTGGCTGGCTGTGCAGGCAAGACCAGCTATCGGGCCAGTTGTGGCAACCAGCTCGACGCCGCCTGGAAAGAGCTGGATCTGGCCAAGGCCGAAGGTTTTGCCGGCACTGTCAGTTACTCCAAGGCGCTGTCATTGTTGACCGGTGCCAAGACCCAGCAACAGTTCGAAGCCTTCGAAGGCTGCACTGAAAAGGCCGAGAAAGCCCGGTTCTATATCCGTGAGTCGCGTGCAGGTCGCTGACGGGCACCTCTAAAACCTACCTGCGTTGCCATCGCTGCGTTAAAAACAGGCTCACAATGCTCATTTACAACCCGTAAACTCCGCTTGCTCGCCTGTTTTTGCCTTGCGCTGGCTGCCTCGCCTACGTTTTTAGAGGTGCCCTGAGTCGCCAATTAACAGAAAACATTTGAATCAAACCATCTCTATGCTGAAAAGACCTACGCTACTCGTAGTGTGTCTTACTTGTGGCACAGCAATGGCCATCAGCTGTCAAGAGAGGTTGTGTGATGGGGAGAAAACTCGATGCCTGTCTGAGCGCGATCAATGAGGTCGTGCTGGGCAAGGAAGCCCAGGTTCGAATGGCTGTTACCTGTCTGTTGGCAGGCGGCCATCTGCTGATCGAAGACCTTCCCGGAATGGGCAAGACCACCCTGAGCCATACCCTGGCCAGGGTGCTTGGTCTGAGCTATCAACGTATTCAGTTCACCTCCGACCTGCTGCCGGGCGACATCCTTGGCACCTCGGTGTTCGACCGTGAAACCGGGCAGTTCACCTTTCATCCGGGGCCGATCTTCACCGAATTGGTGCTGGCCGATGAAATCAACCGCGCCACCCCGAAAAGCCAGAGCGCGCTGCTTGAAGCCATGGAAGAGGGGCAGGTGTCTATCGAAGGCGCCACGCGGCTGCTGCCTGACCCGTTTTTTGTCATCGCGACCCAGAACCCGTTCAGTTCCGGCGGCACCTTCGCCTTGCCGGAGTCGCAACTGGACCGGTTCCTGATGCGTATTTCGATGGGCTATCCGGCCCGTACAGCCGAAAAAGCCTTGCTGCTGGGGCAGTCGCGGCGTCTGTTGTTGCCGCAGATCCAGCCACTGCTTGATCATGCCGAGCTGGGTTTGTTGCAGGCTCAGGCGCGCCAGATACGGGTCAGTGATGCGTTGGTCGATTACGTCCTGCGGCTGGTCGATGCCACGCGCAGCCAGCCACAGTTCGCTTTTGGCCTGTCGCCCCGTGCCAGCCTGGCCTTGCTGGCGGCAGCGCGGGCCTGGGCGCTGATCGCGGGCCGCGATTATGTGATTCCGGAAGATGTCCAGGCAGTATTGCCTGCGGTGGTCGGCCATCGGCTGCGTGAGCGCAGTGACCCGACCGGGCATGGTGGTAATGCGTTGGTGCAGTGGTTGCTGCGTGAGGTGCCAGCGCTGTGATCGAACGCTTCAAGCCTGTCTGGCAACGCTGGTTGGTGCGGCGCATTCCGGCGGCGACGCGCATCGTGCTCGATCACCGGCGTATTTTTATCCTGCCGACCCGTAATGGCGCGGCGTTTGCCGGGCTATTGCTGTTGATGCTGCTGGTGGGCATCAATTATCAGAACAGCCTGGCCTATGGCCTGACGTTCCTGCTGTTGTCGGTGGGGCTGCTGGGCATCGTCCATACCTATCGCAACCTCAGTGGCCTGGTCATCAGCGCTGGCGCCGCCCGTGCGGTATTTGTCGGTGAGACCGTGTTACTGCGCCTGCGCCTGGACAGCGCCGGTCCGGCCCACCAGTGCATTGGCGTGGGCTGGGATGCGCTGAGCCTATTGAGAAGCAATGTGCCCGCCGCCGGCAACAGCGAGCTGGAGTTAAGCCTGCCGGCCCAGGCCCGCGGTTGGCTGCGCGCGCCGCGGTTGCGGGTCGAGAGCGTGTTTCCATTGGGTTTGTTGCGTGCCTGGACCTGGCTCGACCTGGAGCAGACGGTGCTGATCTACCCGCAGCCGGTCGCCGGGCGCATGCCGTTGCAGGCCGGGGTACAGCCGCATGCCGAAGACGATGGTCAACTGACCCGCGGCCAGGGGGTGGATGATTATCAGGGCCTGCGCAGCTACCAGCCCGGCGATAACCTGCGGCGTCTGCACTGGAAAGCCTGGTCGCGGGGGCAGGGGTTGCTGGTCAAGGATTTCAATGACCTCAGCGGCCATGACCTGTGCCTGGATTTCACCGTGCTTGATGGTGATATCGAGCAGCGGCTGTCGCGGCTGTGTTATTGGGTGCTGGAATTGTCACAGCGGCAGCAGCCGTTTGCCATGCGCCTGCCCGGCTTTGAAGTGGCCATCGACAGCGGTGATGGTCATCGCGAGACCTGCTTGCGCGCCCTGGCACTGTACGGAGTGCGCTGATGAGCAAAGCCGAGCTTTCCCTGCCCATCAGCCGCATCGCCCTGACCTGGCTGTTATTGGCCCAGGCGCTGATCATCGTGCCCTTTGTCATGCATGTGCCGCCGCCATTGATCGGCCTGTGGCTGGTGTGCACGTTGTGGCGCATCCAGGTATTTCGCATGCGCGCGCGGATACCCAGTGCCTGGGTCAAGGTTGCGCTGTTGATTGGCACGGCGGGCGGCGTTTATCTGGCGCGAGGCACCCTGATAGGGCTGGAAGCCGGTGCGGCGCTGCTGATTGCCGCCTTTGTGTTGAAAATGCTGGAAATGCACACCCGGCGCGATGCGCTGGTACTGATTCTGCTTGGGTTCTTCTGTGTGGTGGTGGGCTACCTGTTTGAGAGCAACCTGTTCTGGGGGCTGTTCACCCTGTTGCCGGTCGGCGCCTTGCTGGCGGCGCTGATTGGCCTGAACCAGAGTGACCCGCAGAGCAATCCGGGCGCGACGTTGCGTCTGGCCGGCAAGCTGATGCTCCAGGCCGTACCGCTGATGCTGGTGCTGTTCCTGTTCTTTCCACGGCTGGAGCCGATCTGGTCGCTGCCACAGCCGGGCAACAAAGGCATGACAGGGCTTTCAGACAATATGGCGCCGGGGGACATGGCTGAGCTGAGTCGCTCGCCAGCACTGGTGTTTCGCGCCAGCTTCGACGGCGAGCTGCCGGCGCGTAACCGCCTGTACTGGCGCAGCCTGACCCTCGATCAGTTCGATGGCCGGCGCTGGTCGCAGTCGGCACCGACCCAAGGCGTGCAACTGGCGCAGTGGCAAAAGCAGGGCGAGCCGCTGGGTTACAGCATCGTGATGGAGCCGAGCGGCAAGCCCTGGTTACCCAGCCTGGACGTCAGCCAGAGCGATCAGGGCGATGTGCGCCTGATGAGCGACTTTCGCCTGCAGCGGCGCCGCCCGGTCAGCCAGTCGTTGATGTACGCCGCCCAGGCCTGGCCGCAGGCGTTGCGCGACGTGCAGCCCAATGCCTACCTGCAGCTACAGGCCCTGCAGTTGCCTGCCAAGGGCAACCCGCAGGCCCGGCAATGGGCGGCTGACTTGCAGCGTCGCTACCGGCAGCCAGACAGGCTGGCCGAGGCGGTGCTGCGGGAGTTCAGTGAGCAGGCCTTTCATTACACGCTCAAGCCACCGGTGCTGGGGCCCGACAGTGTCGACGACTTTCTGTTTGCCAGCCGTCAAGGCTTTTGCGCGCACTACGCGGGCGCGATGGTTTTCGTGCTGCGCGCGGCGGGCATTCCGGCCCGGGTAGTGGCCGGCTATCAGGGCGGCGAATTCAACCCCGCTGGGGAGTACCTGACCGTGCGCCAGTACGATGCCCACGCCTGGGTCGAATATTGGCAGCCAGAAATCGGCTGGCGCTCTGTCGACCCGACTGCTGCGGTGGCGCCACAGCGTATCGAGCAAGGGCTGGAGCAGGCCCTGGCCGCCGATGAAGCGTTTCTGGCTGACGCACCGATGTCGGCGCTGCGCTACCGTCATGTACCGTGGCTCAACGATTTGCGTCTGGGCTGGGACAACCTCAACTACGGCTGGCAGCGCTGGGTGTTGGGCTATCAGGGCCAGCAGCAGTTGCAAGTGCTCGATCGCTGGTTCTCGGGTTGGCAGGTGCCGGCGTTCGTGGTTGCCTTGCTGCTGGCATTGGCGCTGGGGGTGTTGTGGGTACTCAAGCCCTGGCAGCGCGAAAGCGATGCGCAACTTCGTCTGTTCAATGCGTTCGAACGGTTATTGGCGCGCCATGGGCTGCGACGCTTGCCGGGCGAGGGGGCTCAGGCATTCGGTGAGCGTGCCGCGCTGCGGTTTCCGCAGCAGGCGTTGGCCATCGAGGATTTCATCGTGCAGTTTATCGCCCAGCGCTATGCTGCACCTTCGACCTCGTTGCATGGCTTGCGCCGCGCCTTGAAGAATCTGCGTCGTCAGTTGCCCTGGCGTCTGGCGAGCGCGAAGAACCGACATCCGTGACTCTGGGGAACAACCATGACATCGATGGTAAGCCATCTGATTGCCGAAGTACTGGCGCTGGAAGTGCGGCTGTATGCCTGTCAGGCGCGCCTGGCGGTATCCACCGACAGCGAGGCGCTGCACGACCTGCGTACCACAGTGAGGCGCCTGCGCAGCCTGCTGCGGCCATTGCGCGGGATTCGCGGGGTCGACGAGCTGGAAGATGCGGCCCGGGAAGTCGGCCGCCTGACCACGCCACTGCGTGATCAGCAAGTGCTGTGCGCGCAACTGCACGACAACGGTTGGCATGCCCTGGCCCGACCCCGCGAAGCGTTTCTGGACGATGCCTGCCCACGGGTGGCGGGCAGTCCGCAACTCAAGCGGTTGTTCGAGCGGCTGGGCAAATTCCCGGAGCAACTGCGAGAGCAGCAGCGCGCCGGGCTGGTGCGCGGTCTGCGCCGCAGCATCGAGAAAGTCATGGATAAACAGTGGCGCAAACTGCGCGACGCCATTGCCGACCCTGAACACGATCGCCACCACCTGCGCCTGTTGATCAAACGGGTGCGCTACGCCGCCGAGGTCTATCCCGACCTCAGTCACCAGCCCAAGGGCATGAGCAAACGCCTCAAAGACGCCCAAGGCGCGCTGGGCGACTGGCACGATCACCTGCAATGGCTGGCGCTGGCCGACCAGCACGCGGACCTGACGCCCTGTGTAGCGCTATGGCAGACCGGCATAAGCCGCGCCGAAAGCAAAGGCGAATCGGCCTTGCAGCGACTGACCCAGGCATGCTTCCCGGAATAAGGCATATCGACCGGCTCTATGGCGCAAATGCCTTTTTCCCGGGCCTGCAGAACTGAGTAAGCTGGCCGGGCTGCCTTGCGCCAGATCCAACCCTGTTCTGTTAAGTACACACATCTCGGTGCCAGCCCAGACCTGTCGGCACGGGGCCTGCGGCGATCTGTAAATCCTGAACCTGAACGGAGCCTCCATGACCTTTGCCCAATTGCTCGCCGCCGTAGCCGATAACCCTCATTCGCTGACCATCCCCGGGCACTGGGCGCAAGGCCGGGCCAGCTTTGGCGGCCTGGTGGCAGCGCTGCAGTACCAGGCCATGCGCACCCAGGTCGAGGCCAGCCGACAACTGCGCTCGCTGGCAATCACCTTTGTCGCCCCGGTGGCCCCTGACGTGCCGGTCGCATTTGAAACAGACATCCTGCGTCAAGGCTCAGCAGTCACCCAGGTGCTGGGCCGCACCGTGCAAAACGGCGCAGTCACGACCCTGATTCAGGGCAGCTTCGGCGCTGCACGCGACTCGATAGTAAGCTTCGCGCCGGCCCCGATGAGCACCGACGTGCCGCCGCTCAAACGTTGCACCGCGCTGCCATTTATCAAAGGCGTCATGCCGGATTTCTTCCAGCACCTGGACATCCAGTGGGGGTTGGGCGGGTTGCCGTACAGCGGCACCCCGGCACCGGCCATTGGTGGTTACGTACGGCTGCGCGATGCTCAGCCACAGCCACTGACCGAAGCCCATATTCTGGCACTGGTCGATGCATGGCCGCCCGGCCTGCTCGGCTGGCTGAGCAAACCGGCGCCGCACAGCTCACTGACCTGGACCATCGAGTTCATCCACCCGCAACCGCAAATCACCACACTGGACTGGTGCCATTACCATGCACAGGTTGAACAGGCGGCGGCCGGCTACGGCCATGTGGCCGCCACGCTACGCGCGCCGGACGGCGAGCTGATCGCCATCAGCCGCCAGACCGTGACCGTGTTTGGCTAACCCCCGTAGGAGCAGCTTTAGCTGCGAAGGCTATGGTGCCGGGTGTGTCTGGTCTGGCCTCTTCACGAGCGAGCTCGTTCCCACTGTATTTCAGGTCAGGGTCGGGGTGGGGACTTTGCAAGGGGCCGATCAATGCCGATGCCGGTCCTTCCAGGCGCGCCACCAGGCGCCACTGAACACAAAGCGCGGAAAGGTCACGAATTGCTCCATCACCAGCCGACTGACCGCATCACTGCGATTGGCGAAAGGTTCTGGCGCCTGTTTTTCCAGCCGGTGCCCATGCCGTTGCAGGCCCAGCGCCGCCACCAGGCCAATCACGCCGATGGCGATGGAGGTCAGGCTCCAGGACAACACCCCGTCCAGCAGCAACAGCGCCGCGAGTATGAACAGTGGTACGGCAAGCAGGTGCAGAGTCAGGTTGGTCGGATGGCGGTGCGTGGCCGCATAGCCACGCCATTGCCAGCTGTGCAGGTTGGGAAGTCGCTTGGCCATGTGGCGCTCCTGTTCAGAAACATCACCGCAGCGGCAACTGCGGTCCAGTGTCTGAAGTCTAGGCTGACCAACGGCAGGCGGCGAATCGAGGCTGACTATCGGCCTCATAGCGGGCTGCCAGGGGCGACCCGCTGCGCTTACAACTTCAACTGCCCAATCGACCTGTTCAGTTCACCGGCCAGGGTCGCCAGATCGCTGCTGGTGGAGGCCGAATCGACGGTCTGGGTCACAGTGCGTTCGGTCACGTCGCGAATGCTCACCACCGCACGGTTCATCTCCTCGGCCACCTGGCTTTGCTGCTGCGCCGCCACGGCAATCTGGGTGTTGCTCTCGCGCATCTGCGCTACGGCATCGGCGATGGCGGCCAGCGCCTGACCGGCTTCCTGGGCCTGCTGCACGCATTCGTCGGCCTTGAACGAACTGTCCTGCATGAAGTCCACCGCGTCGCGGGTGCCAGATTGCAGGGCTTCGATCATATTGGTGATCTCGTCGGTGGAGGTCTGCACGCGCTTTGCCAGGTTGCGCACTTCGTCGGCGACTACCGCAAAACCACGACCCATCTCGCCGGCCCGTGCCGCTTCGATGGCCGCGTTGAGGGCCAGCAGGTTGGTCTGTTCGGCAATGCTGTGGATCACATTGACCACGCCGCTGATCTTCTGGCTGTCTTCGGCCAGGCGTTGAATCATCTCGGCGGTCTGCTGCACGCCGCTGGACAGGCCGGCAATCGACACCTGGACCCGATCCACCACCTGCTTGCCGCTGCCGGCCAAGGTGTCAGCAGTCTGCGACTGGTCGCGGGTGGTGCTGGCGTGCTGGGCGATATGGTGGACAGTGGCTGACATCTCGTTGATCGCGGTGGCGACCTGATCGGTTTCACTCTGCTGGCCGAGCATGCCGTGGCGCACTTCGCTCATCCCGCTGGCCAGATTGGCGGCACCGGCATCCAGCCGTGCGGCGGTCTGCGACACGGTATTGACGACGCGCTGATAGCCGGCCTGCATGGCATTGAAGGCCTTTGCCATCTGCCCGACCTCATCTTCACCGCCACTGGGGGCGCGTACCGAGAGGTCTCCGCTGCGCTCGACATGCAGCATCACATCCTTGAGGG
Organism: Pseudomonas sp. 21LCFQ02; assembly: GCF_024129895.2. NCBI lineage: Bacteria > Pseudomonadati > Pseudomonadota > Gammaproteobacteria > Pseudomonadales > Pseudomonadaceae > Pseudomonas > Pseudomonas sp. 21LCFQ02. The sequence continues at coordinate 4,914,239 of NZ_CM178749.1, read as the reverse complement.
CGTTGAGCTGGCTGAGCAGAAACCGGATCAGCAATTGCGAAGCGCAGAGCATCAGGGTCATCAACAGAAATACCGCAATGGCGTACTGGCCAAAGCGCTCAAGCAGCACGGCCTTGAAGTGCGGTGCATAAGCGAGCACGGCCAGGCGCTGGCTGTCATTGCGCTCGACCACTTGGGCACCATACAAGGTGCGTTCGTTGAGCGGCAGATCAAGCTCGACCCAGCCACGCCCTGACGCCAGGGCTGGCAGCGCCTGACCATTCACCGAAGGCGTCTGGCCGGCCGGGTACGCCACCACATCGATGCCGGTCGGCAGCGGCTGCCCGGCCGGCCACGCTGTCAGCAACCGGGCCTGACTTTGCGCGGCCTGCTGGGCGCTGAGCTGGCGGCTCTGTTGCTCCAGTTGCAGGGCGTACAGCACCAGCATCAAGGTGGTGAAGAAGGCCACCGTGTTGACGGCCCAGAACTTGTACTTCAAAGAGAGGTTGCTAAGCCATGAGCCCATGAGTGGTCTTCTTTATGGTCGTAGTGGAAGGTATTCAGCAAGGTGATATCACCTTGCCTTATTCATCCCCGGGGCCGTTGATTTGTGTCAACAAAATCCGAGGTTTCATCTCCCGCTAGCACTGGCAGACCAAAGAAGCTGCGTGCGCACTCGCTGGTATGCTTGGCCAGGTCGTCGGTGCTTTCGCCACGGTGCAGTGCCACTTCGCGCAGCACTTCGGGCAGAAAGGCCGGCTCGTTGCGGCCATTTTTCGGCTTGGGCCGCAATGTACGCGGCAGCAACCATGGTGCGTCGCTTTCGAGCATCAAGCGGCCGCGAGCAATGTCACGCATCAACGGGTGCAGGTGGGTGCCACGACGCTCGTCGCAGATCCAGCCGGTGATGCCGATGTGCAGGTCCATGTCCAGGTAGCGATACAACGCCTGCTTGTCACCGGTGAAGCAATGCACCACGGCGGCCGGCAGGTGATCGCGGTAGTCGCGCAAAATAGCCAGCAACCGTTCACTGGCGTCGCGCTCGTGGAGAAAAACCGGGCGTTGCAACTGCGCAGCCAGAGCCAGTTGTGCATGCAGCACCCGCTCTTGCTGCGGCCTGGGTGAAAAGTCGCGGTTGAAGTCCAGGCCGCATTCACCGACGGCGCGCACCCGTGGCTCGCGCAGCAGGGCGCTCAGTTGCCGCTCGCTTTCATGGCCCCAGTCGCTGGCATGATGGGGGTGAAAACCGGCGGTGCAGAACAGTTGCTGGCCGCTTTCATCCAGTTCGTGGCAGAGCTGGAGGCTCTGTTCGCTGCACGCCAGATCGGTGCCGGTGAGCACCAATTGGGTGACGCCGGCGTCGAACGCGCGTTGCAATACCGCCTGTCGGTCGGACGTGAAGCTGGCGTTAGTCAAGTTGACGCCGATGTCGATCAATTGCATGGTTCCACCTCTGGCCTGATGCCGCTGAGCATAACAGAGCCTGTCGCAGTACCCGAAAACGCTGTGCATTCAATACCTTGGACCTCGCGGTTCAACGCTTTTGGCAACACCTGAAGGGACCTTACCGTCACCGTACGGGTCATAAGGGACCTTTTTCTGTCTGTCTTACCTGGCTTTTTGGCTGATCCAGAATGCCCCACGGAGAGCGAATGATCCGAGCCGCGCTATTGTCCATTGTTTGTCTGGCGTTTGCCGCGCCGTTATCGGCTGAGCCGCGCAAGGTCGCCCACAACGGTCCCCAGGCGGTGCAAAAACGGGCCCAGGTTCGCGACCTGCCGGCCATTCGCAGCAGCAAGGTGTTGCGCGTACTGGTCAACCAAAGCCGCAACAGCTCTGGAGATATCAAGGGGCAGGAAGTCGGCGTCGAGTACGAACGTTTGCAAGCCTTTGAAAAGCACCTCAATGGTCAGCGTGGCGGCAAGGTCACGTTCAAAATCATTCCCAAGGCCAAGAGTCAGTTGCTGGCCGCGTTGCTGCGCGGCGAAGGTGACCTTATTGCGCCGGGTGAGCTGCTTGAAACTGCTGGCAAAGGCGTGAGCGCCAGCCGGCCGATCGTTGCCGACGTAGCGCTGGTGGTGGTCACTGGCCGTGGCCAGCGCAGTTTCAAGCACATCGAGCAGTTATCCGGGCGTACCCTGAGCCTGCCGGCCGGCAGTGTGGCCGATGCGGCGGTGCATGACCTCAACCTGCGCCTGGCGCAGCGCAAGCTGGCCCCGGTGCACATCGAGTGGGTCGACCCCAGCCTGTCGGTAGAGGATGTGCTGGAGATGGTCCAGGCCGGGATTTATCCGCTGACCCTGGTCGAACAGCCGATTGCCGAGCGCTGGGCGCGGGTCATGCCCAAGCTGCGCGTCGAGCGCAACCTCAAGCTTGAAAGCCACGGCAATATCGGCTGGTTCGTCCGTGAAGACGCGCCGCTGTTGCAGGCCAGCATCAATGGTTTTCTGGCCACCTACAAAGCGCCGGCCAACCAGGATCTGGTGTTCGAAAAAGCCTTCAAAAAAATGTACCGGGTCAATAACCCATTGGCGCGCAGCAACCTGCAACGCCTGCACGAACTGCGGCCGATCCTGCAACGCCATGGCGATGCTCACGGCATTGACTGGCTGGACCTGGCCGCGCTGGCGTTCAAGGAGTCCAAGCTCGATACCACGGCCAAAGGCAGCGGCGGCGCTACCGGGCTGCTGCAGATCACCCCGTCGGCTGCACGGCGGGTCGGGGTCAATAACATTCACACCGCCGATGGCAACGTGCAGGCGGCAGCGCGCTATATGGCGCTGATTCAGCGCAAATTCTTTGCCAGCCCGCAAATCAACGAGCGCGAGCGCATGGCGTTTGTGCTTGCCGCCTACAACCTGGGGCCGGAGCGGGTCCAGAGCATGCGCCAGGAAGCGCGCAAACGCGGCCTGAACCCCAACCAGTGGTTCTTCCAGACCGAACGCATCGCCATGGAACAGAAGGGCGCCGGCGTGGTGACGTTCGTCAATAGCGTCAACAAGTACTACCTGGCTTTTGACCGGCAACGCGACGCGCTGGAGCGTGGGCCGGGTGCAAGAAAGTACGTCACGCGCAATTGATCGAATAATTCGATTTTAATGCCAAGTTTTTTGCGATTTTCATATTTATTGATTCGATTATGATGGCGCCATTCCCGCTTATCACTCAATTGGAATCACCGAAATGAAAAACCTGATCAACACTGTTGTGTCTACCCGTGCCGGCCTGGGCATCACGGTCATCCGCGTCATCGTCGGTATTATCTTCATCGCCCACGGCAGCCAGAAGCTGTTTGGCGCCTTCGGTGGCTACGGTCTGGAAGGCACCGGCCAGTGGATGGAAAGCATTGGCCTGACACCTGGCTACCTGATGGCGCTGTTGTCTGGCAGTGCCGAATTCTTCGGCGGTGTGGCCTTCGTCATCGGTCTGCTGGCCCGTCCGGCCGCCGCGGTGCTGATCTTCCTGCTGGGTGTGGCGATCATCAGTGTGCATTTGGCCAACGGCCTGTTCATGGCCAACAACGGCTACGAATTTGCCCTGGCGCTGCTGGGCGGCGCGGTGGCTGTGCTGATCGAAGGGGCAGGCAAGCTGTCGGTTGACCGGGCGATTGCCGCGCGAGTCTGAAGCCACTGAATTGATCGACGCTGCCAGGACCGTGCATTGCACGGTCTTGGGCGTTACTGCGCTTGCGTTGCCCTCACTACTGGCCCTAAGATGGCCACCTGCGCCGATTTAACAACTACTTGCGGGGCGCCCGGCTCAAGCCGAAATACCGCTAAAACGTTGGTTCGGTGTTGCCTCCCACCGCTGCCCAGCGGAATCAGTGAGGCAGAGACCCAGAGCATGAGCCAGACCCAGCGCCGCCCCCTGCGTATTTCCCCCGTCACCGCCTATATCGGCCGCAAGAACCCGCGGATCCTGCTCGGTGGTGTGCATCAACCGACCCTGCTGCGTTATCTGGACGGCTGGCCGCGTAAAGGCGGCAAGGCCAGTGCCTTTCTGTTGCAGTTCGTCGATACCCGCCAGCCGTTGTCCGGCTACGCCAATGACCAGTTCGATCTGGCGGTGATCCATGCCCCGGATGCCGATAGTGCGCCGGCGGTGATCCGCGACCTGACCCGGATTGCCCGCCAGGGGCTTATTACCCTGGGCTGAAGGTTGCGCGGGCGGATCAGTTGCCTTGATCCGCCAGCCGATAAGCAATGCTGTTGATGTACCAGGTCGCCTGGCCATCGGGGATCTGCACCACCACCTCGTCGTCTTGCTCTTTCTTGAGCAGCGCCCGTGCCATGGGCGAGTCGATGGAGATGTAGTCGCTGCGGCCGTAGATCTCGTCGTGGCCGACAATGCGAAACTTCATGGTCTGCCCGTCATCGTTTTCGACTTCGACCCAGGCGCCGAAGAACACTTTGCCCTCCTGCTGCGGCGAGTAATCCACGACTTTTACATCTTCCAGACATTTGCGCAGATAGCGCACGCGGCGATCGATTTCGCGCAACAATTTCTTGTTGTACTGGTAGTCGGCGTTTTCGCTGCGGTCGCCCAGTGACGCCGCCCAGGAGACTTTCTGGGTGATTTCCGGGCGATAAACCCGCCACAGGTGATCGAGTTCGGCCTTGAGCTTGTCGTGGCCTTCGCGGGTGATGATGTTGGTCGCCAAGCCGCCTCCGTTGGCAGGTTGATCAAGGGCTGGACGGCGCCCAGCCAGGGACAGGCGCTGAATATAACGGGCCGTGTCGGGGGACGGGAAGGTACATGGAAAGAAGGTGTAAATTATTTACTACTCTTTTGGCCGAAAAGGCTTCAGAAACCATGAGAAACAACGATACAAATGGCGTATTGGCTTGATGTGCCGTCATTTAGCTATTGCAGTAACTGTAAAAATATTCTTACAAATTATTCTGGAGCGTGCCTGTGAAAATCGTGCGAAAGGTCAGCCTGGCCGCGGCTGCCGTGCTGTTTCTTACGACCAGCCTGTTATCGTTGTCGCAGATCACTCAGGTGCGCGACACCCTGTATAAGCAAACCTCTGCAAGCATCGGCGAGTCCAGCAGTGCGCTGGCCCGGCAGATCGAGAACTGGCTCAATGCCAAACTCAGGCTGATGGACCTGATGGCGCAGAATATCGCGGCCAGTTACAGCCTTGAGCAGATCAACCTGAGCATTAACAGCCAAGTGCTCAAAGATGAGTTCATCATGATCTTCGGCTCGCTGGACGCCGACGGCAAAACCCTCAAGAACCTCGATTCCTGGCAGCCCAAGCCGGACTGGGACGGTCGTGTGCGGCCCTGGTATGCCCAGGGCAAGGCCGCTGACAAGACGGTGCTCACAGAGCCCTATGTCGATGGCATCACCGGCGAGAACCTGATTTCTGCGGTCACCCCGATCCGCAATGGCGGGCAGTTCATGGGCGTGCTGGGCGGTGACCTGCGCCTGAAAGTGGTAGTCGATGCGGTCAATACCCTGGACTTCAACAAGGCCGGCTACGCCTTCCTGTTGAGCAAAAACGGTACGATCATTTCTCACCCCAAGGCCGAGATGAACGGCAAGAACTACAGCGAACTGTTTGCCGGCCAGCAGCCAACGCTGACCGGCGGCTTGCAGGATATTCATGCCGGCGACAAGGATCTGCTGGTGTCTTTCACGCCGTTGAGCAATCTGCGCGGCGCCGACTGGTACATTGGTGTGGTGCTTGACGAGAAGATCGTCATGGCCGAGGCCGACAGCCTGACGTGGCGCGCCATCATCGCCACCGTGCTGGGCGTGGTCCTCAGCCTGCTGGTGCTCGGCACGTTCATGAGCCATCTGCTCAAACCGCTGGATCTGCTGCAACGTTCGATCAAGGAGGTCAATAGCGGCGAGGGTGACCTGACCCGCCGACTGCCGGCCAACGGCACAGATGAAGTGGCGACCGTGTCCAGAGAGTTCAACGACTTCCTGCAAAGCCTGCAGAGCCTGATCAGCCAGATTCTCGGCACCTCCAGCCAGGTACGGACCAGCACTGCCGCCACCTCCCACGAGGCCACCCAGGCCGATGAGCGGCTGCAGCGTCAGTTGCAGGAACTCGATCAACTGGCCACTGCCATGCAGGAAATGTCGTCGACTGCCGAGGACGTCGCGCGCAATGCCCAGGTGGCGGCCCAGGCGGCGCTGGCGGCCAACCAGGAGGCCGAAAGCGGCGAGCGGGTGGTGTTGCGCTCGACAGAGGCGATCAAGCGGCTGGCAGGTGAAATGGAAGATGCCGGGCAGGCGGTTCTGGAGCTGGCGCAGTTCAGCGATAACATTGAGTCGATTCTGGGGGTGATCACCAGCATTGCCGAGCAGACCAACCTGCTGGCGTTGAACGCTGCCATCGAGGCGGCGCGGGCCGGTGAGTCAGGGCGCGGGTTTGCCGTGGTGGCCGATGAGGTGCGCACCCTGGCTTCGCGCACTCAGCAGTCGACCCAGGAAATCCGCCAGATGATCGATCAGTTGCAGGCCGGCGTGCGTCAGGCCGAGTCGCGTATGCAAAAAAGCCGCGACAGCGCCAGCAAGACCGCCGAGGAAGCAGGCGCAGCCAACGAGATGCTGGCGCGTATTCGCCAGGCCATCGTGCACATCAACGACATGAACACCCAGATCGCCACCGCAGCCGAAGAGCAGAGCGCGACCACTGAGGAGATCAATCGCAACACCACCAATATCCGCGATATCAGCCACGAAGTGGCTGCCGGTGCCGAGGAGCAGGTGCGTCAATGTGCGCTGATGGTTGAGCAGGTGGGCGAGCAGGGTCGCTTGCTGGGGCGCTTCAACGTCTGAGTCTGGGTTCGCGCCTGAACTGGCCGTTCAGGCGCTGGCCAAATGCAGCAGATCGCGCATCGCCCGCCGGGCCAGGCGGCTCATCACCGCCGATTGCAAGCGTCCGGCCGGTGCGCCGGTGCCCAGCGCGCCGACCAGTCTGCCGTTCAGGCGCAGCGGGATTGCCATGCAATGCAGGCCCTGTTCGGAGTTTTGCAGGTCCAGCGCAAACCCGCTTTTGCCAATCTGCGCCAGTTCCTGCTCCAGTACCGGGCCCAGTGCCTGCTTGCGTCTTATTCTGCGCAGCAACGCCGGGTCGTTGGCGAGAAATACCTTGCCCACTGCGGAGGTGGTCAGCCTGTCGCGGCGTGCATCGGCGCTCCACTCCAGTGGCCTGCCGTGACGGTCCAGGGCCGCCAGCGCCAGGTAGTTGCGGGTGCCGCCAGGTACGGCCAAAACACAATTTTCTTCGCACAGTTCGTTAAAGGCACGCAGCGCAGGATTGAACAGTTCGCGCAGGCGGCTGGCAGGCGCGGTGCCGGACTCGGCCAGTGCCCCCATACGCAGGCCCAGACTGTAGTGCGTGCCGCAGCGGTTCACGTAGCCCAGCTCGACCAGTGTGTCGAGTAGCCCGTGGCCGGTGCTGCAGGACAGCCCGGTGGCGGCGCACAGCTCCTGCAGACGCGCACCCTGAGGCTTGATCTTGAGCTGTTCGAGCAGGCTCATGCCGCGCTCCAGCGACTGGATAGCGCGATTTCGCGGGTTCGGCCTGCTGTCCTCTGGCGTATTTTTCGGCATTGCCGGAATTTCCCTGTTTTGCTTGAGCAACCTCACGAGCAGTGCGTGAGGCTCGATAGAGTACCTGCGTTTTCATTTTGCTGGAGCAGATTATGGATCTTCAACTCACAGGCAAGCGGGTATTGGTCAGCGGCGGCACCCGTGGTATCGGCAGGGCGATCGTGGAAAGCTTTCTGGCTGAAGGCGCACAGGTTTCGTTCTGTGCCAGGAACAAAGACGAGGTGCGGGCCGCCGAAGCTGCGCTTGGGCGGGATTGTTGTGGCTTCGCGCTGGATATCACCAGGCCCGCGCAGGTGGCCGACTGGGTCGCCAGCAGCGCCCAACGGCTGGGGGGTATCGATATCGTGGTGCCCAACGTCAGCGCATTGGCGGCTGGCAGCGAGGCTGAGGTGTGGCGCAAGGCATTCGACACCGACCTGCTGGGTACGGTCAGCCTGGTCAGCGCCGCGCTGCCCTGGTTGAGGACGTCTCGGGCGGGCGCGGTGGTGCTGATTTCCAGCGTTTCAGGACGCGAAGTCGATCAGTTCGCTGAGCCTTACGGGGTGCTCAAGGCGGCGTTGACGCATTACGGCAAGACCTTGTCGGCGCGGCATGCCGGGGAGGGCATCCGGGTCAACACCGTTTCGCCGGGCAATGTGTATTTTTCGGACGGTGTCTGGGGCACCATTGAGCGCGAGCAGCCAGAGACCTTCGCCCAATGCCTGGCGGCCAACCCGTTTGGGCGCATGGGCCGGCCGGAGGAGGTGGCACGGGCTGCCGTGTTTCTCGCCAGTCCTGCCGCCAGTTTCATTACCGGCACCACCTTGCTGGTCGATGGTGGCCTGAGCCGTGGCGTGCAGTTCTGAACACCCGTCGGCCGCCTGCGGTCGATACCGATCAAGCCGATCCATCATGGAGAAATCATGGAAACTGCTGTCTGGAATGCCGATCCCCTGATCTGGGGCCACGGTCCGCGTACGTTCGAAGTGTTTCTGGAGCCGACGTGCCCGTTTTCGATAAGGGCCCTGAACAAGCTCGATGACTTTCTCGCCGAAGCGGGTGAGGACCGGGTAACCCTTAAAATCCGCCTGCATTCGCAGCCCTGGCATATGTTTTCCGGGGTGCTGGTGCGTTGCATCCTGGCCGCCTCGACCTTGCCTGGCGGCAAGGACACGGCCAGAAGGGTGATGGCGGCAATTGCTGCGCACCGTGAGGAGTTCGAGTTCGATCACCATGCCAGCGGCCCGAACATGGACGCCACGCCTAATCAGATCATTGCCCGGCTCGAAGGCTATAGCGGTGTGAAGCTGGCCGAGGCGTTCGCTCAGCCGCAACTGGAACATGCCATCAAATGGCACTGCAAATACTCCCGCCAGAACAGCATTCACGTATCGCCGACTTTCATGGTCGATGGGGTGGTGCACGATGCGATTGGGAGCAGAGACAAGCCGTCCGAGTGGATCGCCAAGGCGAATATCTGACACCCGCGTGGTGCCGGCCGGTCGTTACAGACCGGCCGGCGCGGTGACTCAACCCTCGCGCAACACGCTCAGCGGGCTGGCGTTGAGTGCCCGGCGCGTGCCGTAGACCCCGGCGCCCCCGACCAGCACGGCACCGATCAACGGCAGTACCAGCAGCCACGGGTGCGGTGCCCATTGCAGGTCGAAGGCAAAGCGGTACAAGGCAAAGCTCACCAGTTCACAGCCCAGCGCGGCCAGCAGGCCGCTGGCGGCGCCCAGCAGACCGAACTCGATGCGTCGTGACTTGATCAGCAGGGCCCGGCCGGCGCCCAGTGCGCGCAGCAATGCACCTTGGCGAATGCGTTCGTCCAGAGTCGCCTGCAAGCCGGAGAACAGCACCGCCACGCCCGCCGCCAACACGAACAGCAAGACGAACTGCACGGCCAGGGTCACCTGATCGAGAATGCTGCGCACCTGTGCCAGCAGTGCCTCGACGCCGAGGATGCTGATTGACGGGAAGGCGCGCGACAGCTCGACGATCTGCCGGTCATGACCCGACGGCACATAGAAACTGGTCATGTAGGTGGTCGGCAGGTCGGTGAGGGTGCCGGGCTGGAAGATGATGAAGAAGTTCGGCTGGAAGGTGTCCCAGTTGACATCGCGCAGACTGGTGACCACGGTTTCGCGGGTCAGGCCGCCGACGTTGAAACCCAGACGGTCGCCAAGCTTGATGTTCAGGCTGTCGGCCAGCTTGGCTTCCACCGAGACACCGGGCACGGCATCGGTGGCCGGTGCCGGGGCGTTGCTGTCCCACCAGCGGCCGGCCGTGATGCTGTTGCCCTCGGGCATGGCAGCGGCCCAGGTCAGGTTCAGGTCGCGGCGGGTGGCGTTTTCGCCCCGCGAGTCTTTGGTGACGAACTGGCCGACCGGCTCGCTGTTGATCGTCATCAAGCGTCCCGGCACCACTGGGTACAGGGGCGCTGCGTGGCTCGACAGGCCGGTGAGGGTCTGACTGAAGCGATCCTTGTCGGCAGGCAGGACATTGAGGACGAAGTAGTTCGGAGCATCTTCAGGCAACTGATTCTGCCAGGTGTCGAGCAGTTCACCGCGCAACAAGGCGATCAAGCCCATCGCCAACAGAATCAACCCGAAGGCCAGCGACTGTCCGGCGGCCGCCAGCGGGTGGCGCAACAGCTGGCCTAGGCCCAGGCGCCAGGGCAGTGGCGCCCCGGCCAACAGCCGGCGCAGGCTGTTGAGGCCGATCAGCAGCAGAGCACCGAACACCACGGCAGCGAGAATACCGCCACCCAGCAATGCGAAGGTCAGCACCAGGTCGAGGCTCAGGCGCCACATGATCAGCCCCAGCGCGACGATGGCCGCGCCATAGACCAGCCAGGAACTGGCCGGTACCGGCAGCATGTCGCGGCGCAGGACCCGCAGCGGCGGGACCCGGCCCAGTGCCGCCAGCGGCGGCAGGGCGAAGCCGGCAAGGGCCACCAGGCCTGTGCCAATCCCTGCCAGGGCCGGAATCACTCCGCCGGGTGGCACGGTGGCCGGCAGCAGGTTATGCAGCAGGCTGAACAGGCCCAGCTGTGCCAGCCAGCCGATCAATGCGCCGCTGGCACTGGCCGCCAGGCCGATGACCGCCAGTTGCATACCAAACAGCAGCAGTGCTTCGCGGCGTGACAGGCCCAGGCAGCGCAACAGGGCGCTGGCATCGAAACGCCGGGCCGCAAAGCGCGCTGCCGACATCGCCACGGCGACCCCGGCAAGCAACACCGCCACCAGGCTGGCCATATTCAGATAGCGCTCAGCCTTGCCCAAAGCTCCGCCGATCTGTTGGCTGCCGTCGCGGGCGTCCTTGATTTCCTGGTGCGGTTGCAGGCCCGGCTCGATGGCCTGGCGGTAGGCGGCCAGCGACTGGGGCGAGCCGGTCCACATCTCGCGGTATGTCACCCGGCTGCCGGGCTGGACCACGCCGGTGGCCTGCAGGTCTTGCAGGTTGATCATCACGCGGGGGGTGAGGCTGTAGAAGTTGCCGGCGCGGTCCGGTTCATAGGTCAGGATGCGGGTCAGCTTCAATGGCTTGGCCCCGACATCAATGGTATCGCCGACTTTCATGTTGACTGCCGGCAGCAACCGCGCTTCGGCCCAGGCCTCGCCGGGAGCGGGGCCTTTACTGGCTTGGTCGGCCTGGTAGAGGTCAGGTGCGCTTTTCAGCTCGCCGCGCAACGGGTAGGCGTCGTCGACGGCCTTGATGCTCGACAGCTGAATGCCGTCGTCGGTGGCGATCACGCTGGAGAAAATCACGATCTGGCCGTGCTTGAGTCCCGCCTGCAAGCCGGCAGCGCGCTGCTCGTCAGTGGCAGGGCTGGAGCCTTCCAGAATCAGATCGGCGCCAAGAAACTCGGTGGCGCGCAGCAGCATGGCAGCATTGAGCCGGGCGCCGAAGTAACCGATGGCGGTACTGGCGGCCACCGCCACCATCAGGGCAAAGAACAGTACGCGCAGTTCACCGGCGCGGGCATCGCGCTGTAACTGGCGCAGTGCAAGGCTGAACAGACGCGTCAGGGGCATACGTGCCATCAAGGCTCCAGAGGGGCGACCTGGCGCCCGGCTTCAAGACGGATCAGGCGGCGGCAACGGTGTGCCAGGCGCTCGTCGTGGGTGACCAGCACCAGGGTGGTGTTGCGTTCCTTGTTCAGTTCGAACAACAGGTCGCTGATCCGTTCACCGGTGTGGCTGTCGAGGTTGCCGGTCGGCTCGTCGGCAAACAGCACGTCCGGGTCGGCAGCAAAGGCCCGGGCAATGGCGACCCGTTGCTGCTCACCGCCGGACAGTTGGCGTGGGGTATGGGTCAGGCGCTTGCCAAGGCCGACCCGCTCCAGCAGGGTCCGGGCCTGTTCGCGGGCGTCCTTGCGGCCTTCGAGCTCCATCGGCAGCATGACGTTTTCCAGGGCATTGAGGCTGTCGAGCAATTGAAACGACTGGAAGACAAAACCGACGTGCTCGGCGCGAACCCTGGCGCGTTCGTCTTCGTCCAGCTGGCTCAGATTGCGGCCCGAAAGAACCACGCTGCCGGCGCTTGGCAGGTCAAGGCCGGCCAGCAGGCCGAGCAGGGTGGATTTGCCTGAACCCGAAGCGCCGACAATGGCCAGGGTGTCACCCTTGTTCAGTTCAAGGGAGAGTTCGTGCAGGATAGTCAGGTCACCTTCGGTGCTGGGGACCACTTTGCTGAGGTTTTGGGCACTGAGAATACTTTCACTCATGGAGAATCCGATGCGTGCGTGGTTATTGAATGCTGCTCTGGGGTCGTTGTTGCTGCTGTCACAGGGCGCAGCGGCGGGCACAGTGTTGATCGTTGGGGATAGTATCAGCGCGGCTTTCGGCCTGGATACCCGTGTGGGCTGGGTGAGTCTGTTGCAAAAACGCATGCAGGAGCAGGGTTTCGACAGCAAGGTGGTCAATGCGTCGATCAGTGGCGACACCAGCGCCGGCGGGCTCGCGCGGCTGCCTGCGCTGCTTGCAGAGCATAAACCGCAACTGGTGGTGCTTGAGTTGGGCGGTAACGATGGCCTGCGTGGACAACTGCCCGCGCAATTGCAACAAAACTTGACCAGCATGGTAGATCAGTCACAAAAGGCCGGTGCCAAGGTGCTGTTGCTGGGCATGCGGATCCCGCCTAACTACGGGCCGCGCTATACCCAGGCATTCGAAGCCGCCTATGTTGATCTGGCCAGGGAGAAACAGTTGCCGTTCGTGCCGTTTTTCCTGGAAGGGGTAGGCGGGGTGCCTGCGCTGATGCAGGCTGATGGCATCCACCCTGCCGCCGCGGCCCAGAACACGTTGCTGGAAAACGTCTGGCCGACCCTGAAACCCTTGCTTTGAGGCTTTTCCAGCGGGGCGCTTTCGGCTAATGTTGCGCCCCCCTCACTGGAGCCCTCCATGCCGCGCCCTGCCTGGTCCCTTTTTGCTTATCAGATGATCGAACCTGACGAACAGCTCGATCTGTTCGCCTGCCAGGAAGCCAGGGTCCATTTGATCGCCCGGCAACTGGTGCTGGGAGGCACCGCCGACCGGACGCTGTGCGGTACGTTGCTGCCGGCTCAGCCGCGCCTGTTACAGGTTGAGACACAAATACTTCAGCAAGAGCGCCTGTGCCCGCTGTGCAAGGCCATCCTTGACGCGCAGCGGCGTGGCATGCACCCGATCTGGCCTGAACTGTAAGCGGCGCGAGCCAGCAGGCTCCCGGTCGCGTCAAGCCGGGTGTACACTGCGATTTCTACCGTGTTTAGCCGAAGGATTTCACCGGATGTTGTCGCGCATTCCTGTCGTTGCCCGCTGTCTGTCGCTTGCCGCCCTGTGGGTCGCCTGTTCTGCCCAGGCCACCGAACTGCCCTTGCCGCCGCCAGGCGAGGATATCGTCGGCCAGGTGCAGGTCATCGATGCGAGGTACGAAGACACCTTCGCCGATCTGGGCACCCGCTATGGCCTGGGCTACCTGGAAATGATCGCCGCCAACCCCGGCGTCGATGCCTGGCTGCCTGGCGCCGGTACCAGGGTCACGCTGCCAACCCGCTTCATCCTGCCACCCGGCCCGCGTGAAGGCATCGTGATCAACCTGGCCGAATACCGCCTGTATTACTACCCCAAGGGCAAGAATGTGGTCTACACCTACGCCTTGGGCATCGGTCGCGAGGGCTGGGGGTCGCCAATCGGCAATACCCGCATCGTTGCCAAAACACCGAACCCGACCTGGACACCGCCAGCGTCGATCCGCGCCGAACATGCGGCCGATGGCGATATCCTGCCCGCCGTAGTGCCTGCCGGCCCTGACAACCCGCTAGGACCGTTCAAGTTCGGCCTGGGTATGTCTGGCTACCTGATCCACGGCTCGAACAAAAAGTTCGGCATCGGCATGCGCACCAGCCACGGCTGCTTTCGGATGTACAACAACGACGTCCTGACCCTGGCTGACATGGCCCCGGTTGGCACCTCGGTGCGCATCATCAACGAACCTTACAAATTCGGTGTCAGCGGCGGCAAGGTCTACCTTGAAGCCCACACCCCGCTCGATGAGCAAGGCAACCCTTCGGTCGTCGACAAGCACACTGCGGTGATCAATAGCTTGCTCAAGCACGAAGACCTGGCCAACAACATGCGCACCAACTGGGATCTGGTGCGTGACGTCGTAGCGGCGGAAGACGGCATCCCGACCGAAATCGCCGTGCCGGCCGCCAATACCCCGGCGGTGCCTGTGCAGGACAATGTGCAGGCGGTGTTTCAGTAATTGATGAAAGCGCTGGGCAGGGAAGCCTATTGCGCTAAATTGTACCGTTCGCGGCTGAAGCCGCTCCTGCGCCGCCGGTTCCCCAGGCAATAAAAAAGGCCGACCCGCGAGCGGGTCGGCCTTTTCACAATCCCGAAGGGACTATTACTTGCGGCTAGCCTTGTCCAGCATGCGCAGAGCACGCTCGTTGGCTTCGTCGGCAGTTTGCTGAGCTTTCTGAGCAGCAGCCAGAGCTTCGTCAGCCTTACGGTAGGCTTCGTCAGCACGAGCTTGTGCACGTGCGGCTGCATCTTCAGTAGCAGTCAGACGAGCTTCGGTTTCTTTGGAGACGCTGCTGCAACCGGTGGCCAGAACGGCGGCCAGAGCCAGAGCAGAGAATTTCAGAACGTTGTTCATCGTGTTCCCCTTCAAGGACTTATTTCAAATTCGTCATCTCTCGAAAGTGAGAAAATGACTGGCGTACATAGTACTCATTGTTTGTAGTAAGTAAACGGACGAAGCGCAAGATACCCACAAAATTCTTGTCGCTGAAAGTCTTTCGTCATACTTCTCAAGTGGATTGTATGAAAACTATCCACTTCGGCCTGACGGACGAGCTGTTGTTGATTGCTGTTCAGGGTCTTTGCAAAAGCCTGGGCAGCCTGTGGCGTGATGTCACAGTGACTTTAGCGGTCATCAAGGCGTCTCAATGGACAACTTGCAAGAGTGTCAGGTTCCATTATCAAACAGCAGATTGCGGGGTCTGATTTTTAACGGACGGTTTGCTTGAGTAGATTGGACAATCACGCCTACTATTTGGTAGTGCTGTTCAGGTTGATAGGCGATGTGTCGGTCGTTACCTGTACAACACAGGGCGGCATAGAGGTTCCTTCGCCGGAAAAACATCGGTAAGGTAGGGGTCCAATTCCAAGACCCGCTAGGAGTAATGATGAGCGAGGCGTTGTCCATTGAACATGATCAGGCCAAACATCAGTTTGCAGTCGAGATCGACGGCCATCGCGCCTATTTGACCTACATGGACCTGGGCAAGCAGACCCTGGATTTCTATCGCACCTTCGTGCCTGATGCCCTGCGCGGTCGCGGTGTTGCGGCAGCGCTGACTGAGCATGCGCTGGCCTTTGCTGACCAGGGCGGCTATACCGTGATTCCATCGTGCTCGTATGTCGAGCGTTACATGGAGCGCCATCAGCGCCGTAGCGGCGCCCAGGATGTGATTGGCTGATCGGTCACCCAGAATTGAAAACGCCGGGCTTTGCCCGGCGTTTTGCATTGTGCTTGTGGCCTGGCGCTGAGCCTCAGCCGCGGTTACGCGCCGGCAATACGTCCTTGAGCTTGGCGTGCATGCTGCGCAGGGTCTTTTCAGTCGCCGACCAGTCAATGCAGGCGTCGGTGATTGATACGCCGTATTGCAGCTCTGCCAGGTCTTTCGGAATCGACTGGCAACCCCAGTTAAGGTGACTTTCAACCATCAAACCGATAATCGACTGGTTGCCTTCGAGAATCTGGTTGGCCACGTTCTCCATGACCAGTGGCTGCAGGCCCGGGTCCTTGTTGGAGTTGGCGTGGCTGCAATCGACCATGATGTTCGGGCGGATCTTGGCCTTGTTGAGGTCTTGCTCGCACAAGGCGACGCTGACCGAATCATAGTTGGGCTTGCCGTTGCCGCCACGCAACACCACGTGGCCATAGGCATTGCCTTTGGTTGTGACGATTGACACGCCGCCTTCCTGGTTGATGCCCAGGAAACGGTGCGGCTTGGAAACCGACTGCAGGGCATTGATTGCTACGGTCAGGCCGCCATCGGTGCCGTTCTTGAAACCTACCGCCGAAGACAGGCCCGAGGCCATTTCCCGGTGGGTCTGCGATTCGGTGGTGCGGGCGCCGATGGCCGACCAGCTGATCAGGTCCTGCAGGTACTGCGGCGAGATTGGATCCAGCGCCTCGGTGGCGGTAGGCAGGCCCATCTCGGCCAGATCCAGCAGCAGTTGCCGACCAATGTGCAGGCCGTCCTGGATCTTGAACGAGTCGTCCAGGTACGGGTCGTTGATCAAGCCTTTCCAGCCCACGGTGGTGCGCGGCTTTTCGAAATACACGCGCATGACCAGATAGAGCGTGTCCGACACTTCAGCGGACAGCGCCTTGAGGCGCTCGGCGTATTCTTTGGCTGCCTTCAGATCGTGGATCGAGCAGGGGCCGATCACGATGAACAGGCGGTGATCCTTGCCATCGAGAATGTTGCGGATCACCTCACGGCCTTCGCTTACGGTCTTGAGCGCCGCAGCAGTCAGGGGGATCTCGCGCTTGAGCTGATCCGGGGTGATCAGTGTCTCGTTGGAAGCGACGTTAAGGTCGTCAATCGGTAAATCGGCCATCGGTTTACTCATCTGGTCACGGTGGCTGGCCGCCGGCGGGCGGTCCCAGCATATTGAGCGTTGCGGGTGCCGAACCTTATCGCGTTAGCGCGTGTTTCTACAAGCTGGCGTTACCGTGCGCTGGCCAATCTGCGCCGCCCATGAGCGGCATATGAACAGTGACGCAAATCTCGATAAACTCATGCCTTGTCGTTCTGGAGCGTACCGCGTGGAGCAATTGCAGCTCACTGACCTTGATATTGACCGTCAGCTATTGGATTTGCCAGGCCGCTCACTGTTGCTGTTCACCGGACAAGGCTGTGCCAGTTGCCGGTGGGCTTACGAGCAACTGCCACACATGAGCTTGCCGCTTGAACGGTTGTGCTGGATCGACGCTGAACGTAACGGCGGTGCGGTGGCGCGTTATGAAGTGTTTCATTTGCCGGCCTTGTTTGTGGTGTGTGACGGCCAGTTTTATGGTGCGATACGCTCCTCCCTGAACCGGGTAATGCTCACTCAGGCGCTTGAGAAGGCCTTCGCCCAGCAGCCTGACGAGCTGCCCTGAGCCTGACAACAAGGATCTGTGCCAATGACCTTAACGACTCAACGCCCGCGCATCGGCATCATCGGTACCGGTGCGATCGGCGGTTTTTATGGCTTGATGCTGGCGCGCGCCGGCTTCGACGTGCATTTTTTACTGCGTAGCGAATTCGCTGCCGTGTGCCGGCAGGGGTTGCGGGTCGACAGCCAGGTACACGGCCCCTTGCTGCTTGCACCGGTCAATGCCCACCGCAGCGTTGCCGACATGCCGCCCTGCGACTGGTTGCTGGTCGGCGCCAAATCGACCTCTAACGCTGACCTGGCTCCGTTGATCGCCCAGGCCGCCGCGCCTGGCGCGCGGATTGTGCTGTTGCAGAACGGTCTCGGTGTCGAAGACCAATTACGTGCCTTGCTGCCCGAGACCCTGCATATTCTTGGCGGGCTGTGTTTCATCGCGGTGTACCGCCAGGCGCCCGGTGTCGTCGTGCATCAGTCCGGTGGTGCGGTCAACCTGGGCTATCACAGTGGTCCGGCAAGCGAGTCGGCGCAGCGTCAGGCGGTGGTCGAGGAGGGCGCAGCATTACTGCGCGCTGCCGGGGTGGACAGCCAGGCCATGGCAGATCTGCAGCAGGCGCGCTGGCAGAAGCTGGTCTGGAATGTGCCTTATAACGGGTTGTCGGTGGTGCTGCAGGCGGGTACCGGGGCACTGATGAATGACCCGGCTGTTCGCGAGCTGATTGTGAGCCTGATGAATGAAGTGATTCAGGGCGCTGCTGCCTGTGGCCATGTGCTGCCGGAGCAGTATGCCCAGACCCTGTTCAGCTTTACCGAAAAAATGCCCGACTACTGGCCGAGCATGTACCTCGATTACCGTGAGCGGCGCCCGCTGGAGCTACAGGCCATTTACGAAGCACCGCTGAACGCAGCCCGTGCCGCCGGATGTGACATGCCACAGGTGCGCATGCTGTATCAGGCGCTGACATTCATCGATCGTCGTCAACGGGCGGATGTGCCAGCCGCCCTGGCATAAGCTGATACGGGCATGGCGGACCGGTGCCAGGTTCGCCGCCGCATTGGTAGGGCGCTGCTAAGCTCAATCAATCTCCGCCATTTCTGGCAGTCCGGGAGGCCGTATGATTCGTTCGATGCTGTATGCCACAGATCTCGGTCTGTACGCGCCTTACGTGACGCAACATGCGTTGGCACTGGCTCGAACCTTCAATGCGCGGCTGCACGTCATCCATGTTGTCGAGCCGCTGGGGCTGTTCGCCGAGTCGGTGCTACAGAGCTATCTGGGTGATGAAGCACTCCGGCAGTTGCACGGCAAAGGCGTGAGTACATTCATGGAAGGCATAGAGCAACGGATGCTCGACGGGTTTCGTGAAGAGCTGGGCGAAGGGCATCAGGACCTGTCCTTCATCCGCACGGTGCGAGTCGTGCAGGGCGATCCTTCCAATGTGATTCTCGAACAGGCACGTGAACTGGCTGTAGACCTGCTGGTCATCGGCAGTCAGAGCCGAATGGTCGGGGAGGGCGCGCCGATCGGGCGTACCGTTGCCCGGGTTTTGCAGTATTCGGTTGTACCGGTTTACATGGTGCCCATGATGCAGAGCGGGCAGTGATGAAAAAATTGATGGTCTGAAGTGAAATCGCGCGTGCCATTACCGCGTAAAGGTGATAAAAAGTTCTAGCTTTCTAACTCAGACCATTAATACAGTTATATACCGTCGCTGATGCCCATCTGCTTGAGGGATACCTATGAAGCTTCAACAACTGCGCTATATCTGGGAAGTGGCGCACCACGACCTCAACGTTTCGGCGACGGCCCAGAGCCTGTACACCTCCCAGCCGGGGATCAGTAAACAGATTCGCCTGCTCGAAGACGAGCTGGGCGTGGAAGTCTTTGCCCGCAGCGGCAAGCACCTGACCCGGGTCACCCCGGCTGGCGAGCGGATCATCACGACCGCAGGCGAAATTCTGCGCAAGGTCGAGAGCATCAAACAGATTGCCCAGGAATTCTCCAACGAGAAGAAAGGCACCCTGTCGATTGCCACGACCCATACCCAGGCGCGCTATGCCCTGCCGCCGATCATTGGCAGTTTCATCAAGCAGTATCCGGATGTGGCCTTGCACATGCACCAGGGTTCACCGACACAGATCGCCGAGATGGCTTCTGATGGTACGGTGGACTTTGCGATTGCCACCGAAGCGCTGGAGCAGTTCGGTGATCTGATTATGATGCCGTGCTATCGCTGGAACCGTTGTGTGGTAGTGCCGCAGGGGCATCCGCTGACCAAGGCGCCGAAACTGACCCTGGAATTGCTTGCCGAGTACCCGATCGTAACCTACGTGTTCGGCTTCACTGGCCGTTCAAAGCTCGACGAAGCATTCAGCAATCGTGGCCTGGTGCCCAAGGTTGTGTTCACTGCGGCTGACGCCGACGTCATCAAAACCTATGTGCGGCTGAACCTGGGGGTGGGGATCGTCGCGCACATGGCGGTCGATGAGGAGCTGGACAAGGATCTGGTGGCGCTGGATGCCAGCCATCTGTTCGAATCGAGCGTGACCAAGATCGCCTTCCGTCGCGGTACCTTCCTGCGCGGCTTCATGTGCGACTTTATCGAAAAATTCGCCCCGCACCTGACCCGTGAAATGATGGCCAAGGCCATTCATTGCCATAACAAGCAAGAGCTTGAAGAGCTGTTCGCCGGCGTGGAATTGCCTGTTCACTGACAAATACCAAAGTGAACAACTGTAGGAGCGACCTCGGTCGCGAAAGAGCCGATACAGCCTCCGCATTTGCGGCGTCTGGCCAATCTTCGCGACCAAGGTCGCTCCTACGGCAGCTTGCTCAAGCCTTGCTGATCAAATTGCCAGCGTGCAGCCCGCATTCTTTCTGGGTCGACTCTTCCCACCACCAGCGGCCTTCGCGCTCGTGCTGGTTCGGCAGCACCGGGCGGGTGCAGGGTTCGCAGCCGATGCTGATGAAGCCGCGTTCGTGCAGGCTGTTGTAGGGCAGTTCCAGCATGCGGATATAGCCCCACACTTCTTCACTGCTCATCTGTGCCAGCGGGTTGAACTTGTACAGTGGGCGCTCTGGGGTCGAGAACGCACCGTCGATTTCCAGGGCGGCAACCTGGCTGCGGGTGCCCGGGCTCTGATCGCGGCGCTGGCCGGTGGCCCAGGCTTTCACTGTGCTCAGCTTGCGGCGCAGCGGTTCGATCTTGCGCACACCGCAGCATTCACCGTGGCCATCCTTGTAAAAGCTGAACAGGCCCTTTTCGCGTACGAAAGGCTCAAGCTTGCTGTGATCCGGCGAAATGATATCGATGTCGATGGCGTAGGTCTCGCGCACCTTGTCGATGAAACGGTAGGTTTCCGGATGCAGACGGCCGGTGTCGAGGCTGAAGACCTTGACGTTCTTGTTGATCTTCCAGGCCATGTCCACCAGCACCACGTCTTCGGCACCGCTGAACGAGATCCACAGTTCATCGCCGAAGTGAGTAAAGGCCAGTTTAAGGATGTCCTGGGGGGATTTGTTGGCGTACGCCGCGGCCAGTTCGGCAACGTCGAATGGTTGGCTCATCAGGTGTGTTCCTAGTACTGAGGTGGCGCTTAAGCGCTCGTGGTGGCGGCCATGGTAACAAAAACTGTCTGAGTGTGAGCGCGTTGCCCCCGCGTGGAGCCTGACAGTGGCGAGGTTTTTTCCAGATGCGACGTCAGCTTGCGCTGTGGCGACATTAGCCTCTAAAGTGCCGCTTCTCTCAAGATCCATTCAAGGAGTGTTCTGTGGAAATTGCCTGTCTCGACCTGGAAGGTGTGCTGGTTCCGGAAATCTGGATCGCCTTTGCCGAAAAAACCGGTATCGAAGCCCTGCGGGCAACCACTCGGGACATTCCCGACTACGACGTGCTGATGAAGCAGCGCCTGCGCATTCTTGACGAGCATGGCCTGAAGCTGTCCGATATTCAGGCAGTGATCGGCACCCTCAAGCCGCTCGACGGCGCCGTGGAGTTCGTCGATTGGCTGCGCGAGCGCTTTCAGGTGGTCATCCTCTCGGATACCTTCTACGAGTTCTCGCAGCCGCTGATGCGTCAACTGGGCTTCCCGACCCTGCTGTGCCACCGCCTGATCACTGACGAGACGGATCGGGTGATCAGCTATCAATTGCGCCAGAAAGACCCCAAGCGCCAGTCGGTACTGGCCTTCAAGAGCCTGTACTACCGAGTGATCGCGGCCGGCGATTCGTACAACGACACCACCATGTTAGGAGAAGCCGACGCCGGAATTCTGTTCCATGCGCCGGACAACGTGATTCGCGAATTCCCGCAGTTCCCGGCGGTGCATAGCTTTGAGGACTTGAAGAAAGAGTTCATCAAGGCGTCGAATCGTGAGTTGAGCCTGTAGGGCGGGCACCGCCGGGCTTCTTCAGCGGCGCAAGCTTTCGCCGCAGAAGCGGCTCCTACAGGCTCTCCAGAGTACGCAGTAGCACACCGACTTTGGTAAAGCATTCCTGATATTCCGCCTCGCATTGCGAGTCGGCAACGATGCCGCCGCCGGCCCAGCAGGACACCTTGCCATCCTTGACCAGCAGGCTGCGGATGGCAATCGAGCTGTCCATTTCGCCGCGCACGTCCAGATACAGCAGCGAGCCGCAGTACAGGGCGCGGCGCTGTGGTTCCAGTTCATCGATGATCTGCATGGCCCGGATCTTGGGGGCGCCGGTGATGGAGCCGCCGGGAAAGCTGCCGCCGAGCAAATCCAGGGCGTCACGGTCGGCGGCCAGTTCGCCGGTGATGCTGCTGACCAGGTGGTGCACGTTGGGGTAGCTTTCGATGCTGAACAGCTCCGGCACCCGCACCGAGCCGGTCCGGCAGTTGCGGCCCATGTCGTTGCGCAGCAGGTCGACGATCATCAGGTTTTCTGCACGATCCTTCGGGCTGGCCAGCAACTCATCGGCCAGCCGCTGGTCTTCGTCAGCGTCCAGGCTGCGTGGCCGGGTGCCTTTGATGGGGCGGGTTTCAACCTGGCCTTGGTGCACCTGAACGAAGCGCTCCGGCGATACGCTCAGCAGCGCAGCACCTTCGGCTAACGGTATATAGCCCGAGAAGGGCGTCGGGCAGGCTTCGCGTAGAGCGGTATAGGCCGCCCACGGATCACCCGAGCAGGTGGCCTGGAAGCGTTGGGTCAGGTTGACCTGATAGCAGTCGCCTGCCTGAATGTAGTGCTGCAGGCGGGTAAACGCTGCGCGGTACTGGTCGGCGCTGAGGTTGGCGGCAAACGGGCTGTGCAGCCGGAAGGTGTCAACACGGTTATCGCCCGGTTGGCTGAATAGCTCGATCAGCCGCTGGCGCTCGGTGCTGGCCAGGGCGGGATGAAACATCAACTGGCTGGTAGTGGCCTGATGGTCGCTGATCAGTGCCCAGGCATACAGCCCTATTTGGGCGTCTGCCAGTTGCAGGTCGTCCACCGACTGGCCCGGCAGGGTTTCCAGACGACGGCCGAAGTCATAGCCCAGGTAGCCCATCAAGCCGCCTGCGAAAGGCAGCTCGCAGCCTGTCGGCAGGTCGGCGCTGCCAAGTTGGGTCAATGCCTGGCGCAGGCGTTGCAGGAATGCCTCGCCGCTTTCCTGCTGTTGGCATTGCAGGGTTTCCAATGGCCAGGCGCTGCACAGGTCAAAGCGGCCGCGCTGCGCCGTCGGCCGACCACTGTCGAGCAACACGGCGCCGGGCGCCTGGCGAATCCTGGCGAAATAGACACCCGGATCAGGGGAGTACGGCAAAGGGTGCAGCGTGCAGGTTGGCATGCGTGACTACGATCAACGACGGAAAGGCGCTGATTGTAATCACCGGCGCCCCATCAGGACAGACCCCTGTCGTTGTCTGGCTGGCGTGCGAAGTATGCGGGTCAGGCGGGCACGTGGCCAAACAGCTGCTGAACGAACCTAACCCGTTGCTCCGGGGTTTGTTGTTCATCGTTGAGCGCCAGCTTTTCCAGATGCGCTTCAATGGCATGGGTGCGCAGAGTCAGGCCGCAGTCATTGGCAATCTGGATGTTCAGGCCGGGGCGGGCATTGAGTTCGAGAATCAACGGGCCTTTTTCCTGGTCCAGCACCATGTCGACGCCGATATAGCCCAGGCCGCACAGCTCGTAACATTCGGCCGCCAGCTTCATGAACCCGTCCCAATAGGGCAGTTGCACCCCATCCACCGCATTGGCGGTGTCGGGGTGTTTGCTGATGATGCGGTTCAGCCAGGTGCCTTTGAGGGTGATGCCGGTGGCCAGGTCGACGCCCACGCCGATGGCACCCTGGTGCAGGTTGGCCTTGCCGCCGGACTGACGGGTCGGCAAACGCAGCATGGCCATCACCGGATAGCCCATTAGCACGATGATGCGAATGTCGGGCACACCTTCATAGCTGATGCTCTTGAAGATGGTGTCGGGAATTACCCGGTATTCGATCAGCGCCCGGTCGCGATGGCCGCCCAGCGAATACAGGCCGGTGAGGATGCTGGAAATCTGGTGCTCGATCTCCGAACGGCTGACCAGTCGCCCGGAGACACTGCGAAAGCTGTCCTCGAAACGGTCGGCGATGACCATGATGCCGTCGCCACCGGCACCTTGGGCCGGCTTGATAACGAAATCATCATGGCCACCGATGATCTCGTCCAGACGGTCGATTTCCTTCTCGGTGGAGATCACGCCGTACATCTGCGGCACATGAATGCCGGCGCTGATGGCGCGCTCCTTGGTGATGATCTTGTCATCGACAATCGGGTACAGGCTGCGCTTGTTGTACTTGAGCACGTAGTCGGCGTTACGCCGGTTGATGCCCATGATGCCGCGCGCTTGCAGTTCCTTCCAGGTCTTCCACCAGCCAATCATTTGGCGTCTTCCTCTTTGAGGAAGGCGCGAAAACGAACCAGCTCGGTCAGGCGATAACCGCGGTAGCGACCCATGGCAAGCATGAAGCCGACCAGTACCAGCAGGATGGCCGGGAAGGTGAACACAAAGTAGGTCAGCTCCGGCACGGTCATGATCAGGTAGGCCAGCGAGGCGGCGAACAGGGTGCCCACCCCGACTTTCATGGCATGGCTGGCGCCGCGCTCTTCCCAGGTGATCGACAGCCGTTCGATGGTCATGGTCAGGATCACCATCGGGAACAGCGATACCGACAGGCCGCGTTCGATGCCCAGCTTGTGACTGAACACGCTGATGACCGCGATCAGTACCACCACGAAGGTCAGCACCACCGACAGGCGCGGCAGCATCTGTAGCTTGAGATGCTCAAGGTAAGAGCGCAGTGACAGGCCCAGCGCGGTGATCACGGTAAACAGCAGGATGCCGAAGTCCAGCTGGGTCTCGCGAAAGGCCAGGGCGATCAGGACCGGTGTGAAGGTGCCCAGGGTCTGCAGGCCGATCAGGTTGCGCAGCACCAGAATCACCAGCACGCCGATGGGGATCATGACCATGATCATGAAGCTCTGCTGGGTTTGTAGCGGCAGGCCGTACAGCGAGTAGGAAAGAAAGTCGGCGTCGGTGTTTTCATCGGTGAGCTGGGCCAGGCGGATGGCGTTCATCTCGCTGTTGCTCAGGGTGAAGCTCACCGTGGCCTTGCGGGCGCCATCCACGCTGACCAGCGGCTCGTCGCCAGTCCACCACAGCAGGCGATCGCCCGGCAGGCCGGACTCACCGGTCAGTGGGTTGAAATACAGCCAATCCTTGCCGTTGAAGCTGCGCAGCCACAGTTCCGGAGTCTGCGGGGTGCCTGCTTCGAGGCGAATGGTGTGTACCTTCTCCATTGGCACATGCGCGATCGACAGCAGCAGGTCGACCACCTGGGCCTTGCGGGCCGGCGACGGATCGCCTCCGAGCAGCAACTTGGCGTTATCGTCGTTGCTGTTGTTGACCCGCTTGATCGCCTCGCTGACGAAGGTTTCGACATCCGCCGAGTGCTGGCGTATGGGGGCCAGCAGGGCGTCGGCGGCGATCTTCTCGGCCCCTTCTACCGGCAGGCTGTCGCGGAAAATCGGGCCTTTGGGCTTGGGTTTGTCAGCGCTGTAGCGTTTGGTCAGCACCAGCCGGTAGTACAGGGTCTGGTTACCGTTGGCGCGGCGCGATGACCAGGTGGCCTTGCGGTTGCCGTCGACGCGATTGACGCTGACCCCATAGTTATTGGCGATGAAGCTCTCGTTGAGGCTGATGTAGTCCTGGTTCAGTGGCGGAACGAACATCTGCACTTTGACCGACTCTTTGGCGTTGGCGAGGAATTCGATCTTGGCGTCGATATTCCACAGGTCGTCGGTTTCGTCTTCGGTCATCGGGATGCCGAGCACCAATACCTGCCAGGCCGTGATCGCCAGGCCCAAGGTGACCAGGACGCCGATCAGGATTTTCAGGTGAAGGGTAAGAGCGCGCATGGGATTACTCTGCGTGTTGAGCGATTTTGGCGGCACAGGCAGGTTTGCCGGCGGCGTATTTCAAGCTGGGGTCGACCATCGCGTTGAAGCGTTTGAGCGCGTCGGCGCCAATCAAAAGCGGGTATTGGAAAGCGCGGCGGTCGGTCAAGTTCACTTCCAGGTGACGTAAATCTTCACCCAGGCAGACGTCCAGGCTGATCACCGGCCTGGCGCTGTACTGCTGTTCTTTATTGGCGCCCATATCATCGGCGCGGCGCTTGATCTGGCCGACCCGCAGCAGCGGTTTCTCGATGGGGTGGGCATGAGCCTTGTCGATGGCCAGGTAGAAGCGCACCCAGCGTTGCCCGTCACGGGTGAAATACGAGATGTCACGGGCGCTCAGTGAGGCGGTGACAGCACCGGTGTCGAGCTTGGCGGGCACATCAAGGTCGATTTCCGGTAGCCGGGCGTATTCGCTCAGGCCGTAGACCGATCGGTCGGCAGCGAGTGCGGGTAGGGGCAGTATCAGCAGGCAGAACAGAAAAAAGCGGGTCATTGGGTCCTGGTACATCGGAGAAAAACGGTGACAGCCTCAGACCCGCAGCGGGGCTATGGGTTCGCAGGTCATGTAAAGAGGGGCAAAAAACGCCGGGCATTCTAACATGAAGCCTTTATGACGCCAGCCAACTGCCAGCTATCATTGTTTCGTCCGGTATTAGACGATTGTCGACAATCCATGTATTTGTTTTGACGTATTTCCTGTCGTTGGCTAGATTGTCGGGTATGTGAAATCAAAGGTGTCGACAATATGCTGGATGTGGTTGAGCCGTTGCCGCCAGCCGGCGTACCTGCCGGGCAAGAAACTGAAACACTTTCCGAGAATGTGTTCCGGCGTATCCAGGCCGCTATTGTCAGCGGCGAAATCGCCCCCGGCAGCAAAATCTCTGAACCGGAGCTGGCGCGCACCTACGGCATCAGTCGTGGTCCGCTGCGTGAGGCAATTCACAGGCTCGAAGGCCAGCGCCTGGTCGTGCGGGTGCCGCACGTCGGGGCGCGGGTAGTGTCGCTTACCCATGCGCAGATGATCGAGCTGTACCAGATCCGTGAGTCGCTGGAAGGGTTGGCTTGTCGGCTGGCGGCCGAGCGGATGAGCGAGGCGCAGATCCAGCAATTGCGCGACGTGCTGCATACCCATGAGCACGACGCAGCGTTCCAGGCCGGGCTGGGCTACTACCAGCAGGAGGGCGATTTTGATTTCCACTACCGGATCATTCAGGGCAGCGGCAACCAGACCCTGAGCCAGATGCTGTGCGGCGAGCTGTATCAGTTGGTGCGCATGTACCGCATTCAGTTCTCCACGACACCCAATCGTCCCCGCCAGGCCTTTGCCGAGCATCATCGCATTCTCGATGCGATCGCCGACCGTGATGGCGAGCTGGCCGAACTTTTGATGCGCCGCCATATCGGCGCCTCCCGACGCAATATCGAGCGGCATTACCAGGCCGCCCCCGACCGAGGTGAAGCATGAGTCACGTCCATACCAGTCCCGGCCAGCGCCTGCGCGATGCAGTGGCCAGCGAGCAGCCCCTGCAAGTGGTGGGCACCATTAACGCCAACCACGCCCTGTTGGCCCAGCGCGCCGGGTTCAAGGCTATTTATCTGTCAGGTGGCGGGGTAGCGGCAGGTTCGCTGGGCTTGCCGGATCTGGGGATTTCGGGTCTTGAAGACGTGCTGATCGATGTGCGGCGTATCACCGATGTCTGCGATCTGCCGCTGCTGGTGGATGCCGACACCGGCTTCGGCTCGTCGGCCTTCAATGTGGCGCGGACCGTACGCTCGATGATCAAGGCCGGTGCCGCCGGCATTCATATCGAGGACCAGGTCGGCGCCAAGCGTTGCGGCCACCGGCCCAACAAGGAAATCGTCTCCCAGCAGGAGATGGTCGACCGCATCAAGGCCGCAGTGGATGCCCGTACCGATCCTGGCTTTGTGATCATGGCACGCACCGACGCGCTGGCGGTTGAAGGCCTGGATGCGGCGCTGGAACGCGCGGCGGCCTGCATTGAAGCCGGGGCCGACATGGTGTTTCCGGAGGCGATCACCGAGCTTTCCATGTATCAGCAGTTCGCCAGCCGGGTCGGCGTGCCGATCCTGGCCAATATCACCGAATTCGGTGCCACGCCGCTGTTCAGCACTGACGAGTTGCGTGAGGTGGGCGTAGGCCTGGTGCTTTATCCGCTGTCGGCGTTCCGCGCGATGAACAAGGCCGCAGAAAACGTATTTAACGCCATCCGCCGCGACGGCACGCAGAAGAACGTGATCGACACCATGCAAACCCGCATGGAGCTGTACGACGCGATCGATTACCACCGCTTCGAGCAAAAGCTTGATGCGCTGTTTGCCCAGAAGAAGGGCTGAACCAGGTACAGCTCGGTCAGGCGTCTGTACGTCGGTGGGAGCTGGCATGCTAGCCAAGACTGCGGCACATATGCAGCAGATGCTGTGGCTTTCGAGGCCCCTTCGCGAGCAAGCTCGCTCCTGCAGATGATCGTCGCAAGACTGTGAACAACCCGAAAAGATTGCCCATTCCCAGAAAAAACAGATAACCGGAGAATGTCATGGCTGAAGCAAAAGTATTGAGTGGCGCCGGCCTGCGTGGTCAGGTCGCCGGCCAGACTGCCCTGTCCACCGTCGGCCAGTCCGGCGCCGGGCTCACCTACCGTGGTTACGATGTACGTGAACTGGCCGCAGGCGCCAGTTTCGAGGAAGTCGCTTACCTGCTGCTGGACGGTGAACTGCCGACTCAGGCGCAGTTGGCCGATTACCAGCAGCGCCTGAAAACACTGCGCGACCTGCCGCAAGCCTTGAAAGAAGTGCTTGAGCGTATCCCGGCCAGCACCCATCCGATGGATGTGATGCGCACGGGCGCGTCGATGCTCGGCACCCTTGAGCCGGAGCAGAGTTTCGACCAGCAACGCGCCGCCACCGACCGCCTGCTGGCGGCCTTTCCGGCGATCATGTGCTACTGGTATCGCTTCAGTCACGACGCTCAACGCATCGACTGCAGCAGCGATGAGCCGGACCTGGCCAGCCATTTCCTGCGTCTGCTCTCGGGCAAGAGCCCCAGCGAGCTGCATCGCAAAGTGATGAACGTCTCGTTGATTCTGTACGCCGAGCATGAATTCAATGCCTCGACCTTTACCGCTCGGGTGTGTGCCTCGACCCTGTCGGACCTGTTCTCCTGTGTCACGGCTGCGATCGGCACGTTGCGTGGCCCGCTGCATGGCGGTGCCAACGAAGCAGCAATGGAAATGATCCAGCGCTTTGGCTCGGCAGAAGAGGCCACTGAAGGCACGCTCGGCATGCTGGCCCGTAAAGAAAAGATCATGGGCTTTGGCCATGCGATCTACCGTGATTCGGATCCGCGCAACGAGGTGATCAAGGACTGGTCACGGCAACTGGCCGCGCAAGCAGGCGATACCGTGCTGTTCCCGGTGTCCGAGGCCATTGACAAGGTCATGTGGGACGAGAAGAAGCTGTTCCCCAACGCCGACTTCTACCATGCTTCGGCGTACCACTTCATGGGTATCCCGACCAAGCTGTTCACGCCGATCTTCGTCTGCTCGCGGCTGACTGGCTGGGCCGCGCATGTGTTCGAGCAGCGGGCCAATAACCGCATCATTCGCCCCAGCGCGGAATATACCGGCGTCGCGCAGCGGCCTTTCGTGGCGCTGGAGCAACGCTGAACGGGCAGGGAGGCCAACCATGAGCCTCCCACCTTTAAATCCTACCGTGACCGAGTCTGCGCCCCATGAATCTTCAATACCGCAAACCTCTGCCTGGCACCGCGCTCGAGTATTTCGATGCCCGTGAAGCGGTGGAGGCCATCAGCCCCGGTGCCTGGGCGGGGCTGCCATACACCTCGCGGGTGCTGGCAGAAAACCTGCTGCGCCGCTGCGCGCCAGCCAGCCTCCGTGCGTCATTGAGCCAATTGATCGAGCGTCGCCGCGACCTGGATTTCCCGTGGTTCCCGGCACGGGTGGTGTGTCATGACATCCTCGGCCAGACCGCACTGGTGGATCTGGCCGGGCTGCGCGATGCGATCGCTGATCAGGGCGGCGACCCGGCGCGGGTCAACCCGGTGGTGCCGGTGCAACTGATCGTCGACCATTCGCTGGCCGTGGAATGCGGCGGCTATGACCCGCAGGCGTTCGAAAAGAACCGTGCCATCGAGGACCGCCGCAACGAGGATCGCTTCCACTTCATTGACTGGACCAAAAAGGCGTTCAAGAACGTCGAGGTGATCCCGCCCGGCAACGGCATCATGCACCAGATCAATCTGGAGAAAATGTCGCCAGTGGTGCAGGTGCTTGACGGTGTGGCGTTCCCCGACACCCTGGTCGGCACCGACAGCCACACGCCGCACGTCGATGCCCTGGGGGTGATCGCCATTGGCGTCGGTGGTCTGGAGGCCGAGAATGTGATGCTGGGCCGTGCGTCATGGATGCGCTTGCCGGACATCATCGGTGTCGAACTGACTGGCAGCCGTCAGCCGGGCATTACTGCCACCGATGTGGTGCTGGCCCTGACCCAATACCTGCGCCAGCAAAAGGTGGTCGGTGCGTACCTGGAATTTTACGGCGCCGGTGCCTCCAGCCTGACGCTGGGCGACCGCGCGACCATCTCCAATATGGCACCGGAATATGGCGCCACCGCTGCGATGTTCTCCATCGATCAGCAGACGCTGGACTATTTGCGCCTCACGGGGCGTGAAGAACAGCAAGTGCAACTGGTCGAGCACTACGCGAAGATTGCCGGCCTGTGGTCCGACAGCCTGGCCGAGGTGCAGTACGAGCGGGTATTGAGCTTCGATTTGTCCAGTGTGGTGCGCAGCATGGCCGGCCCCTCCAACCCTCATGCGCGGGTTGCGACCACTGATCTGGCCGCCAAGGGGATTGCCAGTGCCTGGCAGCAAGTGCCGGGGCAGATGCCCGATGGCGCGGTGATCATCGCCGCGATCACCAGTTGCACCAATACCAGCAACCCGCGCAATGTCATCGCGGCCGGGCTGCTGGCGCGTAACGCCAACCGGCTGGGGCTGACCCGCAAACCGTGGGTCAAATCCTCCCTGGCGCCGGGCTCCAAAACAGTGGCGCTGTATCTGGACGAGGCCGGGCTCACATCCGAACTGGAGCAACTCGGTTTTGGCGTGGTGGCGTTTGCCTGCACCACTTGCAATGGTATGTCCGGTGCGCTGGAGCCGCAGATCCAGCAGGAAATCATTGACCGTGACCTGTATGCCACGGCGGTGTTGTCCGGCAATCGCAACTTTGACGGGCGTATCCACCCTTACGCAAAGCAGGCCTTTCTGGCGTCGCCGCCGCTGGTGGTTGCCTATGCCATCGCCGGGACGATCCGTTTCGATATCGAGAACGACGTGCTGGGGGTGGCCGACGGCAAGGACATTCGCCTCAAGGACATCTGGCCCAGCGACGAGGAAATCGACGCTGTGGTGCGCGCCTCGGTCAAACCCGAGCAGTTCCGCCAGGTCTACATCCCGATGTTCGCCATTGAGGCGGATCAAACCGCAGTCGCGCCGTTGTACGACTGGCGGCCGATGAGTACCTATATTCGTCGCCCGCCTTACTGGGAGGGGGCGCTGGCCGGCGAACGCACCCTCAAGGGCATGCGCCCGCTGGCGGTGTTGCCTGACAACATCACCACCGACCACCTGTCGCCGTCCAACGCCATTATGGCCAGCAGCGCGGCGGGTGAATATCTGGCGAAAATGGGCCTGCCGGAAGAGGACTTCAACTCTTATGCGACGCACCGCGGCGATCACCTGACCGCGCAGCGGGCAACGTTCGCCAACCCGCAACTGGTCAACGAAATGGCGGTGGTGGACGGCAAGGTCCAGAAAGGCTCGCTGGCGCGTATCGAGCCGCAAGGCCAGGTCACCCGCATGTGGGAGGCCATCGAAACCTACATGCAGCGCAAGCAGCCGTTGATCATCATCGCCGGCGCCGACTATGGTCAGGGCTCGTCTCGCGACTGGGCCGCCAAGGGGGTGCGCCTGGCTGGCGTCGAGGCCATCGCAGCCGAGGGTTTCGAGCGTATCCACCGCACCAACCTGGTGGGCATGGGGGTGCTGCCGCTGGAGTTCAAACCCGGCACCAACCGTCTGACCCTGGGCATCGACGGTTCTGAAGTGTTCGACGTGGTGGGTGAGCGTACGCCGCGGGCGACCCTTACCCTGGTGATTACCCGGCGTAACGGCGAGCGCCTTGAGGTGCCGATGACCTGTCGTCTGGATACCGCTGAAGAAGTGTCGATCTACGAGGCAGGCGGGGTATTGCAGCGTTTTGCCCAGGATTTCCTGGCCGGCGAGGTGGCTTGATGCCCGGTTGTAATGTTTCGCGGACAAATCCGCCACGATTTCAGGAGACCTGTTGATGGCTCATCCGGCGCAACTCAGAATTCCCGCCACCTACATGCGCGGCGGCACCAGCAAGGGGGTGTTTTTCGTCCTTGATGACCTGCCGCAAGCGGCGCAGGTGGCAGGGCCGGCCCGCGACGCGCTGCTGCTGCGGGTAATCGGCAGCCCCGACCCCTATGAAAAACAGATCGACGGCATGGGCGGGGCGACCTCCAGCACCAGCAAGACGGTGATCCTCTCGCGCAGCCAGCGCGAGGGCCACGACGTCGATTACCTGTTCGGTCAGGTGGCGATCGACAAACCCTTCGTCGACTGGAGCGGTAACTGCGGCAATCTTTCTGCTGCGGTGGGGGCCTTCGCGATCAGCAGCGGGCTGGTCGAGCCGGGCCGTATCCCCCATGACGGCGTGGCCATCGTGCGGATCTGGCAGGCCAATATTGGCAAGACCATCATTGCCCATATTCCGATCAGCGCAGGCCTGGTGCAGGAAACCGGTGACTTCGAACTCGACGGGGTAACCTTCCCGGCGGCTGAGGTGCAGCTCGAGTTTCTCGATCCGGCCGCCGATGAAGACGGCGAGGGCGGTTCGATGTTTCCCACCGGTAACCGGGTCGACGAGTTGCAGATTCCGGGGCTGGGCAGTCTTAACGCCACCTTGATCAACGCCGGTATTCCCACGGTGTTCATCAATGCCCAGGATCTGGGCTACAGCGGCACCGAGTTGCAGGTCGATATCAACGCTGACCCCAAGGCTCTGGCGTTGCTGGAAAGCATCCGTGCCGAAGGCGCGCTGCGCATGGGCCTGATCAGTCAGCTCAGCGAAGCGGCGCAGCGCCAGCACACCCCCAAGGTGGCTTTCGTGGCACCGCCGGCGGACTACAGCGCCTCCAGTGGTAAAACCGTCCGCGCCCAGGACATCGACCTGCTGGTGCGGGCCGTGTCGATGGGCAAGCTGCACCACGCGATGATGGGCACTGCGGCCGTGGCCATCGGCACCGCAGCGGCGGTGCCCGGCACCCTGGTGAACCTGGCCGCCGGCGGCCAGCCGCGCCAGGCGGTGCGTTTCGGTCATCCGTCCGGCACCTTGCGGGTCGGTGCCGAGGCTGTCGAGGTCGACGGCCAGTGGCAGGTGACCAAGGCCATCATGAGCCGCAGCGCGAGGGTGTTGATGGAAGGCTGGGTGCGGGTGCCGGCGGGAGCGGCTTAAGTCGCGCAAGCCTGGCAGCCGCTACAGCGCGGGCCGCTGCAGGTTGAGCCACTCCTGCACAGCCGGATGCTGCCACTGGCGGCTGGTGTACTCCACCAGCGCCTGAGGCACCGGGTCGCCGTTAAGGATCAGGCGGTTGAGGGTGACCGCCAGTTCCACGTCGACAATCGACCAGTTTCCGAACAGGTACTCCCGGCCATCGGCCAGCAGGCTCTGGGCGGCCTTGATCAGCTTGTCGGCCGCAGCCTGCGCATTGGCTGACAACGGGGCGGCGACTTTCTGGCTGTAGAACACCACCAGGGTTGAGCGCTCCTGGCGAATGGGCAGCAGGTCACTGCGCAGCCAGGCCTGAATCTGCCGTGCCTTGGCACGCAACTGACGATCGGTGGGCAATACCGGGCGTTCAGCGAAGCTGTCTTCCAGGTACTCAATGACTGCCGAGGATTCCGAGAGCGCAAAATCGCCCTGCACCAGCGTCGGGACGCGGCGGGTCAGCGACAGGTCTATGTAGTCTGGCGCCTGATGATCGCCGCGGTCCAAATCGAGCGGACGCAACGAGAAGGGCAGGTGCTTCTCACGCAATGTCACGAAAACAGCCAAAGCCCATGGGCTGGTGTAATGGCTGTCGACATATAGCAGCAGGTGGTCGTTGCTCACGGGGCATCTCCTTATGACTTGGGAGTCCACACTAAGCGAGCGTCACCTATAAATAAAATTCTGAATTTCTATGCCGCCATTCCTGGCAGGAATATCAGAGTGACTCGCCGGTTGCGGCATAGTGTCGCACCCATTGCTTACTTGAAGCGTCTTTCAACGCCTTTTTCCACCAGCACCTTGGCCGAGATCTCTTCCACAGAGAAGTGCGTGGAGTTGAGGTTCGGGATGTTTTCACGGCGGAACAGGTTCTCGACTTCGCGCACTTCAAACTCGCACTGTGCGTAGCTGGCATAACGGCTGTTGGGTTTGCGTTCATGGCGGATTGCAGTCAGCCGGTCAGGGTCGATGGTCAGGCCGAACAGCTTGTTGCGATGGTTCTTCAGTGCGGCGGGCAGTTGCAGGCGCTCCATGTCGTCTTCGGTCAGCGGATAGTTGGCTGCGCGGATACCGAACTGCATGGCCATGTACAGGCACGTCGGGGTTTTACCGCAGCGCGACACGCCCACCAGAATGATGTCGGCCTTGTCGTAATAATGCGTGCGGGCGCCGTCGTCGTTGTCGAGCGCGAAGTTCACCGCCTCGATGCGTTCCATGTAATTGGAGTGTTGACCAATGGAGTGCGACTTGCCCACCGAGTACGAGGAGTGTGAACTAAGCTCTTGTTCCAGCGGGGCGAGAAAGGTCGAGAAAATGTCGATCATGAAGCCATTTGAGGTGGCCAGAATCTCGCGTATTTCCTGGTTGACGATGGTGTCGAAAATGATCGGTCGGGCTTCGTCGCGTTCAGCGGCCTGATTGATTTGCAGGACCATGGCCCGGGCTTTTTCGACGCTGTCGATGTACGGCCGGGTGAACTTGTTGAACGGCGTGTTTTCAAATTGCGCCAACAGGCTTTGCCCCAGGGTCTCGGCGGTGATGCCTGTGCCGTCGGAGATAAAGAACGCGGATCGTTTCATTTGCGACGTTAGCCTTAAGCTGATGACGATTCTTGGATATGATAGGCGCGTTTGCTGGCCCTGATGGCCCGCATTCTCGCTTTTTCCAGGCTTGGGCCACAAGCGCCCGGGCACATGAGCTTTTCCGAACAACGCATAACAGTTAGTGGAGAGATCACCTTGGTAGAGTACGTAGTTTCCCTCGATAAGCTCGGCGTCCATGATGTGGAGCACGTGGGAGGCAAGAACGCATCCCTAGGCGAAATGATCAGCAACCTCGCCGGTGCTGGCGTTTCGGTACCTGGTGGCTTTGCCACCACGGCCCAGGCCTACCGTGATTTCCTTGAGCAGAGTGGTCTGAACGATCAGATCCACGCTGCTCTGGATGCTTTGGACGTCGATGACGTCAATGCCCTGGCCAAAACTGGTGCCCAGATTCGCCAATGGATCATGGAAGCCGAATTCCCCGAGCGCCTGAACACTGAAATCCGTGAGGCTTTCGCTGCCCTGTCGGCCGGTAACCCCAACCTGGCCGTGGCCGTGCGTTCTTCGGCCACCGCTGAAGACTTGCCTGACGCGTCGTTCGCCGGCCAGCAGGAAACCTTCCTCAACATCCGTGGCGTGGACAACGTGATCCGTGCGGCCAAGGAAGTTTTTGCCTCGCTGTTCAACGACCGGGCCATTTCCTACCGTGTTCACCAGGGCTTCGACCACAAGCTGGTTGCCCTGTCGGCGGGCGTGCAGCGCATGGTCCGTTCGGAAACCGGTACCGCCGGGGTGATGTTCACCCTCGATACCGAATCCGGATTCCGTGACGTGGTGTTCATTACCGGCGCTTACGGCCTGGGTGAAACCGTGGTGCAGGGGGCGGTCAACCCTGACGAGTTCTACGTCCACAAAGACACCCTGGCCGCTGGCCGGCCTGCGTTGCTGCGCCGCAATCTGGGCAGCAAAGCGATCAAGATGGTCTACGGCGATGAAGCCAAGGCCGGCCGTTCGGTGAAAACCGTTGACGTCGATGCCGCTGATCGTGCCCGTTTCTGCCTGACCGAAGCCGAAGTCACCGAGCTGGCCAAACAGGCGGTGATCATCGAGAAGCACTACAAGGCGCCGATGGACATCGAGTGGGCCAAGGACGGTGACGACGGCAAGCTGTATATCGTCCAGGCGCGTCCCGAGACCGTGAAGAGCCGCAGCAACGCCAACGTCATGGAGCGCTACCTGCTTCAGGAAAAAGGCAACGTGCTGGTCGAAGGCCGTGCCATTGGCCAGCGCATCGGTGCCGGCAAGGTGCGGATCATCAAGGATGTCTCCGAGATGGATCGGGTTCAGGTCGGTGACGTGCTGGTTTCCGACATGACCGACCCGGACTGGGAGCCGGTGATGAAGCGCGCCAGCGCCATCGTCACCAACCGTGGTGGCCGTACCTGCCACGCGGCGATCATCGCTCGTGAGCTGGGTATTCCGGCAGTGGTCGGTTGCGGCAACGCGACCCAACTGCTCAAGGAAGGCCAGGGCGTGACCGTTTCCTGCGCCGAGGGCGATACCGGCTTTATCTTCGAAGGCGAACTGGGCTTTGACATCAAGACCAACTCGGTCGATGCCATGCCTGAGCTGCCGTTCAAGATCATGATGAACGTCGGTAACCCCGACCGTGCCTTTGACTTCGCTCAGTTGCCTAACGAAGGTGTGGGCCTGGCGCGTCTGGAGTTCATCATCAACCGCATGATCGGCGTGCACCCCAAGGCATTGCTCAACTATGCCGACCTGCCGGCCGACATCAAGGACAGCGTCGACAAGCGGGTAGCGGGCTACAGCGACCCGGTGAGCTTCTACGTCGACAAGC
Source organism: Pseudomonas sp. 21LCFQ02 (assembly GCF_024129895.2). NCBI lineage: Bacteria > Pseudomonadati > Pseudomonadota > Gammaproteobacteria > Pseudomonadales > Pseudomonadaceae > Pseudomonas > Pseudomonas sp. 21LCFQ02. The sequence goes on along the minus strand of NZ_CM178749.1, from coordinate 4,877,585 downwards.
TGGTTGAAGGCATCAGCACCCTGGCCGCCGCCTTTACCCCGAAAAAGGTCATCGTGCGCCTGTCGGACTTCAAGTCCAACGAGTACGCCAACCTGATCGGCGGCAAGCTTTACGAGCCTGAAGAAGAGAACCCGATGCTGGGCTTCCGTGGTGCTTCGCGCTACATCAGCGAGAACTTCCGCGACTGCTTCGAGCTGGAGTGCCGTGCCCTCAAGCGCGTGCGTGAAGACATGGGCCTGACCAACGTCGAGATCATGGTGCCGTTCGTCCGTACCCTGGGCGAAGCCAGCCAGGTGATCGAGCTGCTGGCGGCCAATGGCCTCAAGCGTGGCGAGAACGGCCTGCGCATCATCATGATGTGCGAGCTGCCATCCAACGCCATTCTTGCCGAGGAGTTTCTTGAGTATTTCGATGGTTTCTCGATCGGCTCCAACGACCTGACCCAGTTGACCCTGGGCCTGGACCGTGACTCCGGCGTCATCGCGCACCTGTTCGACGAGCGCAACCCGGCGGTCAAGAAGCTGCTGTCCAATGCTATCCAGGCCTGTAACAAGGCTGGCAAGTACATCGGCATCTGCGGTCAGGGTCCTTCGGACCACCCGGATCTGGCCCGCTGGCTGATGGAGCAGGGCATCGAGAGTGTTTCGCTCAACCCTGATTCGGTACTGGAGACCTGGTTCTTCCTCGCGGAAGGTCAGGATCAGGCCTGATGATGTGATGCGATGAGCCACTGAGCCGTCTATCTGGTTCAGGACTCGTTGGGAAAAGGCGGTGCTCTCGGAGGCCGCCTTTTTTTACGATCGCTTTTCCCGTCATTTTGTCTCACCGATCAAGAACATTATGCAAAGCAGCAGCTCTCTTTTTCCCGTTGCCCTGATGAGCGCCGAGCGTCGTGGCGATCTGGTCGAGGACGTCTATCGGCTCAAACCGGGCAACAGCCCCGACTCCAGTGTGGAACTGGTCGTGACCCGGCTGGGGCGGGTCGATGGCCCCGAGGTGCGGGGCACACCGGTGATTCTGCTCCATGGCAGCTTTTCCAACCGACGCTTCTGGTATTCGCCCAAGGGGGTTGGTCTTGGGCCTTATCTGGCACGGGCCGGTTTTGATGTGTGGATTCCGGAAATGCGCGGTCACGGGTTGTCGGTACGCAACCAGCGCTACCGCTACAACCGGGTCGCGGATTACGCCCGCTATGACCTGCCGGCGATCGCCAGCTTCGTCAAGGAACTCAGTGCTCAGATACCGCACTGGATCGGTCACTCGCTGGGCGGCACGACCCTGGCGGCGGCCCTTGGCGGGCAGTATCTGGATCAGGACAGTGCGGCCTCGGTGGCGCTGTTCGGCAGTCAGGTCAGCCGTACTTACTGGCCGCTGAAACTGCCACCGGTGCAGTGGTCCGGAAGGCTGCTGCTCAAACCGTTCGAACACATTTCCGGTTCACGTTTCAAGCGTGGCCCGGAGGATGAGCCAATTGGCGTGGCGCTGGAAAGCATGCGCTGGCACGGCTTGTTCGGCCGTTTTGGCGAACGCAACAATAACTGGTGGAGCGGCCTGGCTGAGGTGCGCGTGCCGGTGCTGGCCGTGGCCGCCGCTGGCGATCATCAGGATCCGCCCTGGGCCTGCCGTTTGCTGCTGGAGCGTTTTGGTTCAGCGCAGCGGCAGTTTCTGTGCCTGAGCCGCGAGCAGGGGTTCACGGAAGACTTCGATCACGTGCGCATGGTTGTCAGCAAGGCGGCCCAGGAGCAAGTCTGGCCGCAGGTGCTGCAGTGGCTGCAACGCCAACCGGTGGGCGAGTCGTTGCCTGTGGCAGGGCACGAAGTGGTCGCGCAACAGGTCTGAAAGGTTGGCGGCGCTTGCACAACCGCACCCGGCTGGGTACGGTCGTGTCAGGGCGGCAGCTTGCCGCTCTGATCCTGATAGGGTGGCTCTAAAAACGTAGGCGAGGCAGCCAGCGTAAGGCAAAAACAGGCGAGCAAGCGGAGTTTACGGATTGTAAATGAGCATTGTGAGCCTGTTTTTAACGCAGCGATGGCGCGCGTAACGCCGCAGGCGCCCAGCCAGCAGGTAGTTTTTAGAGGTGCCCATAGCTGTTCCACTGACAGGAGTTACCCCATGCACTACATCACCCCCGACCTGTGCGATGCCTACCCTGAACAGGTCACCGCGCTGGAACCGATGTTCAGTAATTTTGGCGGCCGCGATTCGTTCGGCGGCCAGATTGTCACCGTCAAGTGCTTTGAGGACAACTCGCGGGTCAAGGAACTGGTGGCCCAGGATGGCAAAGGCAAGGTGATGGTGGTTGACGGTGGTGGCTCGCTGCGTTGTGCGCTGCTGGGTGACATGCTCGCCGAGCAGGCGGCCAAAAACGGCTGGGAAGGGTTGCTGATCTACGGCTGTATTCGTGACGTCGATGTGGTTGCCCAGACCGACGTGGGTGTTCAGGCGTTGGCCAGTCATCCGATGAGGTCGACACGTCGTGGGGTTGGCGATGTCGATGTGCCGGTGACTTTCGCTGGTGTGACCTTCCGCCCAGGACACTATCTCTATGCCGACAACAACGGCGTGATCATTTCTGCCTCTGCCTTGCAAATGCCCGAGTAAGCGAACCTCCATGTTTGATGAAGCCAACGCGCAGTGGGGGCTGGTGCATGCCCTCGTGCTGGATGGTCAGGGCGGTGCGCGGCTGATCGCCCGCACCGAACTTGACGACTTGCAGTTACAACCGCAACAAAGCCTGTGGCTGCACTGGGATCGTGGTCATCCGCAGACCCACGCCTGGTTGCGCCAGGATAGTGGCCTGTCGGAGTTCAACTGCAACCTGTTACTTGAAGAAAACACCCGGCCGCGTCTGTTGTCGTTGCCGGATCAGGAGTTGTTGCTGTTTTTGCGCGGGGTCAATCTCAACCCAGGCGCTGAACCGGAAGACATGGTCTCGGTGCGCATTTTTGCGGCGGCTCAGCGGGTCATCTCCCTGCGTCTGCGACCGCTACGGGCCACGGACGAACTGATCGAGCAGTTGCTCGAGGGGCGTGGCCCGCGGACCGCTTCAGAGCTGATTCTGTGGTTGTCGCAGTTTATGACCGACAAGTTGCAGGACCTGGTGACCGACCTGAGCGAGGCGACCGACGAGGAAGAAGAAAAGAACGACGCCGACGAGTGCTATAACCCCGACCACGGCAAATTGTTGCAGATTCGCCGTCGGGCGGCCGGTTTGCGGCGTTTTCTGGCCCCTCAGCGGGATATCTTCGGCCAGCTGTCGCGTAGCAAATTGCCGTGGTTCGTCGACGACGATGCCGACTACTGGAACGAGCTGAACAACAGCATGACCCGCTATCTTGAGGAACTGGAGCTGACCCGTGAGCGCGTCGGGCTGCTGCTTGATGCCGAAGACCGGCGTTTGAGCGAGCGAATGAACCGCACCATGTACCGCTTCGGGGTGATCACCGGAATCTTTCTGCCGCTGAGTTTTCTGACCGGCCTGCTCGGCATCAACGTCGGTGGCATTCCAGGGGCGGACAATTCGCAGGGGTTTCTGATTGCCTGCGCACTGATCGTGGCGCTGGCGGTGGGGCAGTGGTGGCTGTACCGGCGTCTTCGCTGGTTGTGACGGGCAGCCGGTAATATCGGTGTTGCCGGCAGCCGGCGGTCAGCAAGCCTGGGGTAGGGTAGTTGCCAGTTGCAGCGGCCGGATGTGGCCTGCAAGCGGTTTGTGACTCGTTGACCCAAGGTCTCGTCTCTGTGTGACATTGCGATGAGGTGTCCGATGCACGATCCGTTCGAAGAATCACTGCGTGACATGCTCAAGGCGTCGTCCTCCGTGCGCGACGACGATGCCTGTCTGGGCCGTGTCCTGAAAACCGCCAACCGCCAGGTCGGTGCGGGCGTGCTGTTCGGTCTGCTGGGCCGCTGGACGCAAGCCATGATGATTGCCGTGAACAGCGGCAGTGCCCACGTTTCCCCGGTTTCGCGTCGTGCCAAACCTAATGCTCGCCCTGTCGATAAGGCTGATTGAACATGGAATTGGATCTCTGGACCCAGAGTCTCGTGACCGCAATGACTGCGTTGTGGACCAAAATCGCTAACTTCATACCTAACCTGTTCGGCGCGCTGGTTGTCGTGCTGTTGGGCTTTGTGGTTGCCAAACTGCTGGACGCGCTACTGTCACGGCTGCTGGCCAAGTTGGGTCTGGATCGCCTGATGGGCGGCACCGGGCTGACCAAGCTGATCAGCCGGGCCGGCGTAAAAGTGCCGATTTCGACCCTGATCGGCAAAATCGTCTACTGGTTCGTGCTGTTGATTTTTCTGGTTTCGGCTGCAGAATCGCTGGGCCTGCAGCGGGTTTCCGCGACACTGGACATGCTTGCGCTGTACCTGCCGAAGGTATTTGGCGCAGCATTGGTGCTGCTGGTAGGGGTTTTATTGGCACAATTGGCCAATGGTCTGGTACGTGGCGCAGCAGAAGGCGTAGGTGTCGACTATGCTGCAGGGCTGGGACGCGTTGCCCAGGGTCTGGTGATCATCATCAGTATCTCGGTTGCCATCAGTCAGCTGGAAGTGAAAACCGACCTGCTCAACCACGTGATTGTCATTGTGTTGATCACGGTGGGTCTGGCGGTAGCATTGGCGATGGGCCTGGGCAGCCGGGAAATCGCCGGGCAGATCCTGGCGGGTATCTATGTGCGTGAGCTCTATCAGGTTGGCCAGTTCATTCAGGTCGGCGATATCGAGGGGCAAATCGAGGAAATCGGCACCGCGAAAACTACCCTGCTGACCGATGATGGCGAGCTGGTGTCGTTCTCCAACCGTATTCTTCTTGAACAACGAGTAAGCAGCCGTTAAGCGGCTGATTTGCTAATATGTGCCGCCCAAAAATCGTCTGCACCTGCGCAGGCGATGGCGGCCTATGACCTGACTGTCGGCACGACTCGTTTTGAATACACCCTCTCCGCTATCGCTGCGCTATGAACCACGGGATCTCTCCGACGAGGAGCTGGTCGCGCGCGCCCATGATGAACTGTTTCACGTGACGCGAGCCTACGAAGAACTGATGCGTCGCTACCAGCGGACACTTTTTAACGTATGCGCACGATATTTAGGGAACGATCGCGACGCGGACGATGTCTGTCAGGAGGTGATGCTTAAGGTGTTGTATGGCTTGAAAAATTTCGAAGGTAAATCGAAATTCAAAACCTGGCTCTACAGCATCACCTATAACGAATGCATCACTCAGTACCGCAAGGAACGGCGTAAGCGTCGCTTGATGGACGCCTTGAGCCTGGACCCGGTCGAGGAAGCGTCGGAAGACAAGACGCCGAAGACCGAAGAAAAGGGCGGGCTCGATCGCTGGCTTGTGCACGTCAACCCGATCGATCGGGAAATTCTGGTGCTGCGCTTTGTCGCAGAGCTGGAATTCCAGGAGATCGCAGACATCATGCACATGGGCTTGAGCGCAACGAAAATGCGCTACAAGCGGGCTTTGGATAAGCTTCGTGAAAAATTTGCAGGTATTGCCGAAACTTAACCCGGCGCAAATACCTCTAACAAACCGGCATGTTCTGATAGACTTGCCTACGAATTGTCCCCGATTTTATGGGGTCGCTTCACACATCACCAGATGGGGATTTAACGGATGAAACTGAAAAACACCTTGGGCTTGGCCATTGGTACTATCGTTGCCGCAACTTCGTTCGGCGCGCTGGCACAGGGTCAAGGCGCAGTCGAAATCGAAGGCTTTGCCAAAAAAGAATATTACGACAGCCAGCGTGACTTCAAAAATGACGGCAACCTGTTCGGCGGCTCGATCGGTTACTTCCTGACCGACGACGTTGAACTGCGTCTGGGCTACGACGAAGTTCACAACGTTCGTGGCGAAGATGGCAAGAACATCAAGGGCTCCAACACCGCCCTGGACGCTCTGTACCACTTCAACAACCCAGGCGACATGCTGCGTCCTTACGTTTCGGCAGGTTTCTCCGACCAGAGCATCGGCCAGACCGGCCGTGGTGGTCGTAACGGCTCCACCTTCGCCAACCTGGGCGCTGGTGCCAAGCTGTACTTCACTGACAACTTCTACGCCCGTGCCGGCGTTGAAGCTCAGTACAACATCGACCAGGGTGACACCGAGTGGGCACCAAGCGTCGGTATCGGTGTGAACTTCGGTGGCGGCAGCAAGCCAGCCGCAGCACCTGCTCCAGCACCAGTTGCTGAAGTCTGCTCCGACAGCGACAACGACGGCGTTTGCGACAACGTCGACAAGTGCCCAGACACTCCTGCCAACGTTACTGTTGACGCTGATGGCTGCCCGGCTGTTGCCGAAGTCGTTCGCGTTGAGCTGGACGTGAAGTTCGATTTCGACAAGTCGGTTGTCAAGCCTGACAGCTACGGCGACATCAAGAACCTGGCTGACTTCATGCAGCAGTACCCACAAACCACCACTACTGTTGAAGGTCACACCGACTCCGTTGGTACTGACGCTTACAACCAGAAACTGTCCGAGCGTCGCGCTGGCGCTGTTAAACAGGTCCTGGTCAACCAGTACGGTGTTGGCGCTAACCGCGTTCAGTCCGTTGGTTACGGCGAATCGCGCCCTGTTGCTGACAACGCCACCGAGTCTGGCCGTGCAGTCAACCGTCGCGTAGAAGCTCAAGTAGAAGCCCAGGCCAAGTAATAGCCTGACCTCTACCGGACCGGCTGCCTGGCAGCCTGGTTCAAAAAAATGCCCCGGACCGTAAGGTTCGGGGCATTTTTTTTGTCCGTATTTCCAGCCTCATCGCCAAAGCGCTTGTTGCGCCTGGCCACTCATGAATTGACACACATTCGCCAGCCGTGGGTTGAACCGCTAATGCTTATAATTTGCTCTTAAAACGATCCGGGCGAACCTTTTGAGGGGGCCAGGAGCCTGTCAGCACGCGCCTCATACCGGACGCTGCCAGCGGATGCCACGCGTTTCAGACTTCATACAAAAGGAAATAAAAATGTCGTCCAAGAAGTTCCCAGTGCTAAAACTCGCAGCCTCCGTATTTGCTGTCACGGCGGCGATGGGCGCGACGGGTAGCGCGTTTGCCAAAGAGCTTAACCTTTACACCACCCGTGAGCCCAAGCTGATCCAGCCATTGCTCGATGCCTACACCCAGCAGAGCGGCGTGCAGGTGAAGACCATTTTTGTTTCTGAGGGCTTGCTGGAGCGGGTCAAGGCCGAAGGCGAGCGTTCGCCGGCTGACGTGCTGATGACGGTCGACATTGGCAACCTGATGGACCTGGTCGAAGGTGGCGTGACCCAGCCGGTCAAGTCCAAAACCCTGGAACAGGTGATCCCGGCCAACCTGCGCGGCGCTGATGGTCAGTGGTTCACGCTGTCGATGCGCGATCGGGTGCTGTACGCCGACAAGGATCTGCCGATCACCTCGTTCACCTATGAAGAGCTGGCCGATCCTAAGTGGCAAGGCAAGGTCTGCATCCGCGCCGGTCAGCATCCGTACAACACCGCGCTGATTGCGGCCAAGATTGCCCATGACGGCGTGCCCGCCACTCAAGCCTGGCTCGAAGGGGTGAAGAAGAACCTGGCGCGTCCTGCTGCCGGCGGCGACCGCAACGTCGCGCGCGACATCCTCGGCGGCATCTGCGACCTGGGGATTGCCAACGCCTACTACGTGGGCCACATGAAAAACGCCAAGCCGGGCAGCGAAGACCGCGCCTGGGGCGATGCCATCAAGGTCGTGCGTCCGACCTTTGCCAGCAATCCCAATGGCGGTACCCACGTTAACATCAGCGGCGCTTCGGTCGCCAAAAGTGCCCCTAACCGTGATAACGCGGTCAGTTTCCTTGAGTACCTGGTGTCGGCAGACGCTCAGGCGCTGTATGCCAAGGCCAACTACGAGTACCCGGTTCGCGAGGGCGTAGCGGTCGATCCGGTCATCGCTGCATTGGGACCATTGAAAGCCGATACGCTGAACGTGGCTGAAGTGGCCAAGTATCGCAAGCAGGCCAGTGAACTGGTCGATAAAGTCGGTTTCGACAACTGACGTAATCGTTTGCAGCGCCCCTCGCTGGCCGTTTTCTGGCTGGCGAGGGGCGTTTGTTATACGCGGTGCTCAAAACAGTGAGTGTCGCCTTCAGGGTATCTCTAAAAACGTAAGCGAGGCAGCCAGCGCAAGGCGAAAAAAGGCGAGCAAGCGGAGTTGACTGGCTGTCAATGAGCATTGTGAGCCTGTTTTCAACGCGGCGATGGCGCGCGTAACGCCGCAGGCGCCCAGCCAGCAGGTAGTTTTTAGAGGTGCCCTTCAGATACCCTCGTGACCGATGAATTTCTACTCTTTGCGTTTTTCCCGCGCCGTACGTGGCTTGTGGGCACCGACAGGCTCATTACTGGCAGCCTTGATAGTCATTGCTCCGGTCGCCGCGCTGCTGTGGCACGCGTTTGCCGGCGATGTTGCCCATTGGCAGCATCTGCTCAATAACGTGGTGCCTGTGGCCCTGCGCGACACGCTGATTTTGCTGGCCGGGGTCGGCGTGGTGGTGACCGTGCTCGGTGTCGGCAGTGCCTGGTTACTGAGCGCGTATGATTTTCCAGGCAAGGCCCTGCTTGGCTGGGCGCTCTTGCTGCCGCTGGCAGTGCCGACCTACATCATGGCGTACGCTTACCTGGATCTGCTGCACCCGATTGGCCCTGTGCAATCATCGATCAGGGCGTTGCTGGGCTACAGCAGTCCGCGCGAATGGCGCTTGCCCGACGTGCGCAACATGACCGGCGCGATTCTGATTCTGGGCTTTGTGCTTTACCCGTATGTCTATCTGACCATGCGCGCGATGTTCCTGACCCAGGCGGCCAACCTGATCGAGGCGGCGCGAACCCTGGGGGCCAGGCGTCAGGAAGTGTTCCTGCGTATTGTCCTGCCGCTGGCGCGGCCCGCCTGGGCGGTGGGCTTGAGCCTGGCCTTGCTCGAAACCCTCAACGACATCGGTGCGTCGAGTTTTCTGGGGGTTAAAACCCTTACCGTATCGGTGTATACCGCCTGGACCGCGCGTTCTGACCTGGCTGCGGCGGCGCAGATTGCCCTGACCATGCTGGTGGTGATCATTGGGCTGATCCTGATCGAGCGCAAAGGTCGTGCTCGTCAGCGCTTCGCCAACACCCAGAAAATGCAACCGATGCGCCCGCGCACCTTGCATGGGCCTGCCGCGCTGATGGCCTTGTCGCTGGGCCTGGTTCCGGTGCTGATCGGTTTTGTGATCCCGGCAGCCTACCTGTGTGTGCAAGCCTGGAAACGCCTTAACCATTCGGCCGGGGTGTCGCGTGCATTGCTCGACAGCCTTCACAACACACTGCTGGTCGCGTCGCTGGCGACGCTGATCACCGTGGCCGTCGGGCTGATGATCGCCTGGGCCGGCAGAACCCTGCGCGAAAGTGCCTGGCGCCAGCCGGCCAGAGGGTTCGCCAGGGTCGGCAGCCTGGGCTACGCGCTGCCCGGTACAGTATTGGCCATTGGCCTGATGACCCCGGCGATGTTGATCGAGAACCTGGTCGGCGGCCTGCTGGGAACCCAGAAGCTGTTTTTGATGGGCTCGACCGGGTTGCTGATCATCGCGTATTGCATTCGTTTTCTGGCCATCCCGATCGGTGCTGTCGAAGCCGGCCTGACCCGGGTGCCTGCGTCCATCGAGCATGCCGCACGAACCTTGGGCGAGCGCCCCGGCGCCACCTTGCGGCGGGTCCATCTGCCGCTGTTGCGCCCGGCCCTGGCGGCCAGCGCACTGCTGGTGTTCGTCGATACGATGAAAGAGCTCTCGGCCACGCTGTTACTGCGGCCGCTTGATTTCGACACGCTTGCCACCCGGCTGTACGCCGAGGCCTCACGCGGCACTTATGAAGAAGGCGCGATCGCCGCCATCCTGATCGTCCTGGCGGGCTTGTTGCCTGTGATGCTGTTGGCCCGCACCAAACTCTCTTATGGACACTGACTGATGCCTGTTTATCAATCCTCTGGCGTGGCGCAAGATCTTTCCAGTCGTCCCTATCTGGATCTTGCCGGGGTTCGGGTCGCTTATGACACGCCGCGTGGCCGGGTGAATGTCATCCATGACTTCTCTCTGACGCTGGACAGGGGCCAGGTCGGTTGCCTGCTTGGATCGTCCGGTTGCGGAAAGTCGACAGTGCTGCGCTCGATTGCCGGTTTCGAACCGGTGCTTGCAGGCGCACTGAGTCTGGACGGTCGGCTGCTGTCGTCGGCACAGGTGCACGTTGCCCCGGAAGAGCGGCGCATCGGTATGATGTTTCAGGACTACGCCTTGTTCCCGCATCTGAGCGTTGGCGAGAACGTCGGCTTCGGCGTGCGCGGCGTCAGCAAGCAGGCGCGCCTGCTGCGGGTGCAGCAGATGCTTGAAGCGGTGCGCCTGCCGGATGTCGCCAGCCGCTATCCGCATGAGCTGTCCGGGGGGCAGCAGCAACGGGTTGCGCTGGCCCGGGCATTGGCGCCCGCGCCGGAGATCCTGCTGCTCGACGAGCCGTTCTCCAACCTGGATGTGAATACCCGCGAACGGTTGGCCAGTGAGGTGCGCGAGATCATCAAGGCGACCGACCACACGGCAATCATCGTGACCCACAACCAGGATGAGGCGTTTGCCATGGCCGACCGGATTGGCGTCATGCGCGACGGCCGGCTCGAACAATGGTCGTATCCGGCCACGCTGCGTTCAGCACCGGCCTCGGATTATGTGCAGCAATTTCTCAGCGGTGAGCTGGAGCCGCTGCTGGTGTAGCCAGGGTGCTCGTCAATCGACGCGCCTGAGCGGCAGGGTGTTCTGGCTCTGCCTGGCGCGTTCACTCCAGGTGACCACATGACTGGCCTTGTTCCAACGGACCTTGGCGATCCCGTTGGCGCCAGCCTTGCGCATTGCATCGCTGAGGTTACGCAGCGACACCGTGGTACCCACGCATTCGCCATCGGCGAGCAGCGCCGATTTCCAGGCATCGAATTCGTTCATGGCGTTGCAGTCACGGACCACGACTTTCTTGAGGCCGTGTTTTACCAAGCTGGCGCGAAAAGCCCCTTCCTTCAGGTGGGGGATGAAAGCGCCACCGCGAAGCGGTCATAGGGGTTAAAATCCACAAAACCGCCCCTATTCTGTATTTCATGACTGAAATGAAAGCGACCAAAACCCTCAGGTTCGAGTGCGAGACAAGCACGCAGCGCAGCTGCGTGAAGCTTCTCGTGCCGTGAATTTTGTGTGGAACTACGTAAACGAGTTGAGCAGTCGCACGATTCGTGAGCGTGGTCGTTTTCTGTCGGCGTTCGACATTCACAAGTACACCAACGGGGCCAGCAAAGACCTGAGCCTGCACAGCCAATCGGTGCAGGCTGTTGCCGACGAATATGTCACACGGCGCAAGCAGTTCAAAAAGCGCCAGCTCCGCTGGCGCTGCTCGGGCGGCGCTCGGCGCAGTCTGGGTTGGCTGCCCTTCAAGGTCGGCGCTGCTGTCTGGAAAAACGGCCAGGTCGTCTTCAACAGACAGCACTTCAAGGTCTGGGACAGCTACGGCCTGGCGGGTTTTAAATTCAGATCCGGTAGCTTCAACGAGGACAGCCGTGGACGCTGGTATTTCAACGTCGTGGTCGAGGTCGACCGGCAGTTATCGCCAGGCCAGGACGCGGTGGGTATCGACCTCGGACTGAAAACCACGGCCACCTGCAGCGACGGTGATCGCCTTGAAAGCGGCAGGTTCTACCGGGATCTGGAGAGCGCGCTGGGCACGGCCCAGCGTGCCGGCAAGAAGGCTCGTGTGCGGGCGATTCACGCCAAAATTGCGAACCGCCGCAAGGATGCCCTGCATAAGTTCAGCAACGCGCTGGTAGCGCGTTGTGGCGTCATTGTGGTGGGCGATGTGAACTCACTGAAACTCGCGAAAACCAGGATGGCCAAGTCAGTGCTGGACGCCGGCTGGGGCCAATTGAAAACCATGCTGGAATACAAATGCGATCACGCAGGCACGGTTTTCAAGGTTGTTAGCGAGAGAAACACCACCCAAACCTGTTCGAGCTGCAAGCAATTGCCGGACTCGAGGCCGAGAGGTATCGCAGAGCTTGGAATAAGGGAATGGACTTGTTGTGGGTGCGGTGCCACCCACGACCGCGACGTCAACGCCGCAAAAAACATTCTCGCGCTCGGGCATGAGCGTCCAGTTGTGGGAATCCCCGCCCTTTAGGGCGGGGAGGATGTCAAGTAATGAATTTCATACTTGTCCAGCATTCGCTTGCCCGCAAGTCCCAGTCCGCTCCGTCAGTGAGAAATATTATCATTTTTGATGGTGTTTTGGCATCAAGCCTTAATGCCAACATACATTCACTAAGTACTGTATGCCCCCGGTGGGAGCGACCTTGGTCTGGGCGGCATTGCGACGAAGAGGCCGGTCAAGTCACCGCATCTGCTGTGAATCTGCCCAGAACAACCCGCCCGGCGCTGGCGCCGGGCTGGATCGGGCTTGCTTTAAAAGTCGACCGTGGCCGACAGCTGCAGCGTGCGGGGTGAGCCCAGGGAGAACGCCCCGTAGGAGGCGACGCCCGACCAATACTGTTTATCGAACACGTTTTGTACGCTGGCCCTGAACGTGGTCGGGCGTTGAGCGATTCGGGTCGTATAGCGCGCGCCCAGATCGATACGGGTCCACGGGTCGAGCGCCTGGTTGTTGGCCTGGTCGACGTATTGTTTGCCGGTATAGATCGCACCGCTGGTCAGGGTCAGGCCCTCGATGGCGGGGGTGTCCCATTCGGCCCACAGGTTGGCCTGGACCTTCGGCACGCCTACCGGAGTGTTGCCGCGATTGGCCGCTGTGGCGGTCTCGGTCAGTTCGGCGTCCAGCAAGGTCAGGCCGCCAAGCAGGCGCGTACCGCGCGTGACTTCGCCGAACAGATTGAGCTCCACCCCCCGATTGCGTTGCTCGCCTTGCACCGCGTACACACCATTGCTCAACTCGCCGCTGGGTTTTTTGATCTGAAACAGGCTGAGGGTCGATGAGAATGTCCCATAATCGGCCTTGATGCCGACTTCGTGCTGACGGCTGATATAGGGTGCGAAGATTTCTCCGGCGTTGCTTGCCGTCGCCGGTGCCACATCGCCTTTGCTCAGGCCTTCGATGTAGTTGTAGTACAGCGAGACGTGTTCCCAGGGTTTGATGACCACGCCAAACAACGGCGTGGTTTTGCTTTCGTCATAACGCGAGGTCACCGCGCCAGCGGCATTGAAGTTATCCGATTTGATGCTCTGCTGGCGCAGACCGGCGGTGACCTGCAGCCGCTCGTCGACCATTGACAGGGTATCGGCCAAGGCCAAACCCGACAGCTCGGTTTGCGAGACTTTTGCCGGGTCGGGGCGGGCGATCGAAGGCTTGGCACTGTCTTGCGGGTGATACAGGTTTGAGCGTAATGCAGCGCCGGAAATGATGCCGCGCGACAGCTCGTCCCGGTAGCGCGTGGCCTGTAATGTGGCGCTATGGCTCACCGCTCCAGTGTCGAAACTCCAGCGCGCACCGGCATCGACGGTATAACGCTCAACTTCGAAGCGGTAGTAACCGGGCACCGAACTGGTGTCGCCTGCGCGGTTAAGCAGGGTGGGCGTCTGATCCGACAGGCGATTGACTTGCGAACGACCGCCACCGGCGTGGGCGAACAGGGTCAGCGAGTCGCTCAGATCGTACTCGCCACTGAGCAGGGCGGTTTTGTCACGGGTTTCTGACCAGCCCCAGGCTTGCGAGACGTTTTTGCGGCCGTTGCTGGCTGAGGGTATCGGCTGGCCTGCGGCAATCAGGAACGGCCGCGATGCCGCGTCGAAGTGTTCGGCCTGGCTGATCAGGTCCAGTGAGGTGCGCAGCCGTTCGCCCTGATAATCGAGCGACAGCGCACCAATATTCACCTCGCGTTGTTGTTTGTCGATGCGCGTATCACCTTGCTGGGTACTGCCATTGAACCGCACGCCGAACTGGCGCGACTCGCCAAAGCGGCGGCTGAGGTCCATGCGCCCGCCGAGTTGCGAGTCACTGGCATAGCTGGCCGTAAAGCGGTTCAGGTCTTCATCCAGAGCGCGCTTGGGCACGATATTGATCACCCCGCCGACGCCGCTGTTGGGTGACATGCCGTAGAGCAGGGCGGCAGGGCCTTTGAGCACTTCAATGCGTTCGGCGTACTCGGTAAACACCCGATAGTTGGGGGCCACGCCATACACGCCATCGAAGGCCAGCTCGCCGAGGTTGCCTTCGCCTACCGGAAAACCGCGAATGAAGAACGAGTCGACGATCCCGCCGGTCTGCCCGGTAGAGCGCACCGATGAGTCGCGTTCAAGGGCATCGGCAACCGTCACCGCCTGCTGGTCGCTGATCATCTTTGCGGTGTATTGGCTGACGCTGAACGGGGTATCCATGATGTCGCGGTTACCCAGCAGGCCCACACGTCCGCCCCTGGCAACCTGACCGCCGGCGTAGGCTTCGGGCAGGCTGCCAGGGTGACTTGAGCTGGCGCTGATTGTGGTGCTGTCAAGGGTCAGGCCGCTGCTGGGCGGTTGTGGGGCCAGGCTGTAACTGCCATCGCCGCGCTCGACCAGCACCAGCCCGCTACCGGCCAGCAGCCGGGTCAGGGCTTGCCGGGCGGTGAAGTCACCGGTTAGCCCCGGACTGTTCAAGCCTTCGGTAAGCGCCGGCTGAAACGACAAGGCCACTCCGGCCTCAACGGCAAAGCTGGACAGGGTCGCACCCAGCGGCCCCGGAGCAATCCGGTACGCATGGCTGGTGCCGTCGGGGCTGGCGGCAACGACCGGCAATGCGCCGATGACCGCGCTCAATGAGCATCCGATAAGGGTATTGCGAACAGCCAGGAAGAGTGCACGAGGCGGGAAAGGAGTGGCGGACATGCAGGAACCTTGTTGGCGAAGATGGCAGGGTTTATGTCCTTGCCAGCCAGGAACGAAAAAAGTATCAGGCCTGCCGGGAAATAATCCGGCCTACGTCGCTGACAACGTTGTCCAGTAGCCGCCCAGATGCTCGCTGACCGTCAGTGAGTAGGTTTGCGCCAGCATCTGCAAGGCGCGTCGGGTGTCTTGCAGCGGGAAGGCGCCGGCCACCCGCAGCCCGGCAATCGCCGGGTCACAGCGCAGCACGCCGGGGCGATAGCGGCCCAGCTCAGCGATAAAGTCGTCAAGGCGCTGGTTATCGGCCAGCAACATGCCGCGGGTCCAGGCGCCGGCTGCCGGGTCGAGTGCCAGAGGCACGGTATATTCGCGGCTGGTGAATTGCACACTCTGCCCGGCATTGACCCGCCTCGCAGCGCCTGCCTGCGCATCATTGAGCTGGACCTGCACCGCGCCTTCGAGCACCTGCAAGCGGGTACTGGCCTTGAGCACCCGCACGATGAACCGCGTCCCGAGCGCCTGCATCCGGCCTTGCGCCGTGCTGACCCGCAACGGTCGCCGGTCGCTGGCGGTCTGCACCAGCAGTTCACCGGCCAGCATGCGGATCAGGCGCTGCTGGTCATCAAAGCGCACATCAATGGCCGTGTCGGTATTGAGAGTGAGCTGTGAGCCATCAGCCAGGGTCAGCTCGCGGCGCTCACCCACAGCGCTGCGGTAGTCCGCCGACCAATGCCCGGTGTCGAAAACCTTCCAGCCCGCCCAACCGGTCGGCAGCACCGCCAGCAGCACGGCCAGCTTGCCGACCAGCGCCCGACGCTCGCGGCTGGCCGGGCGATCCAGCGCCGCCATGGCCAGTGTCGGCGGCAAACCGCCAAGCTTGCTTTGCAACAGTTGCGCGCGCTGCCAGGCGTGCGCACGCGCCGGGCTACTGGCCTGCCAGGCCAGCCACTCGACCCGCTCATGCTCATTCAGCCCGCCCTCGTTCAAGCGCATCAGCCATTCAGCGGCTTCTTCCAGGGCCTGATGCTCACCGGTTGCAGACATCATTCGACCAGCAACAGGCACTGGACGAAGGCCTGCTTCATGTAGCGTTTGACGCTGATCAGCGAGATGTTCAATTCGGTGGCGATGTCCTGATACTTGAGGCCGGCGATCTGCGAGAGCAGGAAGGTGCGCTTCACCAGCGGCGGCAGCGCATCGAGCATGGCGTCGATGTCATGCAGCGTCTCCAGCACCATCAGCCGCACCTCGGGCGATGGCACCTCTGGCTCAGGCAGCTGCGCAAGCGCCTCAAGGTAGGCGCGCTCCAGCGCCTTGCGCTGATACCAGTTGACCAGAATGCCCTTGGCCACACAGTGCAGGTAAGCACGCGGCTGTTCGATGCGGGTCACGCGTGAGGCCAGGATCCGGGTGAAGGTATCCTGAGCCAGATCTGCCGCATCCATGGCATTGCCCAGCTTGTTGCGCAGCATGCTGTACAGCCAGCTGTGATGGCTGCTGTACAAGGCTTCGATCATGCTCAGGTGGGCCGCGGAAGTCGCTGGTGGGACATCACTCATGGCGTGAATGGCTAGCATTTGAGAAAGGTTCCCAATGCTAGTGAGGGCACGGCAGTCATGCAAGTGGCAGATAGCGCTCATGATGCCGGGAACGAAGCCGCTCGCCACGCAGTCAACGCTGTATCCCCCACCTAAAAAGGTACAGTTCATGGCCCGTGATATTTCCGACAAGCTCGCTCGCGACCTGCACGACAAGACCCGTTCGGAACTCGACAGCTTTCTTGATCAGGCCGATGCCTTGATCAAACGCGGTCACGCCATTGGCGCTAATCGCGGACCGCAGTCGCGCCATCTGCTAGGTCAACTGCTCGACCGCGCTGACGCTCTGCTTTCGCCCAAACGACCCAAGCCGGTCAGCGCCGGCCCGTCGAAGCTGGAACAGGCCAAGGCGTTCGCCCGCGCCAATCCGGGCAAGGCTGCGCTGGTCGCTGTCGGGGTCGGGTTGATTCTCAAGCGTATGTTGTCGCGGGGCTGAACCTGCGGCGCCAGCCATTCAGGTATCGCGTAGCAGGTCGTTGGCGTTAAGCAGGTCCCAGGCGATGTGCGGGCGCTTTTCCAGGCCCCGGCGGATCGCCGCCGGGATCGCCTGGCGAGTCTTGCGGCATAAGCCGGGCAGGTCGTCCAGGTGAATGCCGATACCGCGCATGCTGCGCACTTCATTAAAACCGGGGGCGATGTGCACCCGAACCCCCAGTTGTTCGAAGATCCGCTTTTGCAGATGTTCCAGTTGCGCCAGGCTTTCGACGTTTTCCAGGCGTTCGAGCAAGCGCTTTTCCTGCTCGCGGGTCAGCAGCAGGATGCGCTGGTCGGTGCCGGGTGCGTGCAATTGTTCACGCCGACAATCACAGGCGCCGGGCGGGCAGGGATGGCGAAGCGGGCTCGTGCTCATGGTTGCAGCATACTCACTCGTATCCAAATGTGAATATCCGTTCGCGACGGATCAGCTACAAGCCGCGTTCCAGACGCTCCTGTCAAGTACGGCCTGACGGTCCCGTTCGATTATCGCCCGGATAGCACTGAAGGCTGATTGACGCTTGTCGCGCGGCGACCTTACTCTGAAGGCCAGTGACCGATGAGTGGGCCGTCAGAGCACCGCCGATTAGCCTCTGCCTGGTGCGACCACGCCACGGCAGCCCGACAAGAATAATTACAAGAGTGCCTTGCCTTATGGATAGTCGTCTGCTCAGTGAGCGCAGTCGGGTGTTCGACCGTGCCGACCCGCATCTCGTATCGGGCTATGTGAACCAGCATGTCGGTACCCATAATATTCGTATGCCGGCAGCAGGCCGTCCATTGGCCAGCCTCAACCATCGCCAGTTCGCCAACCTTGACCTGTGCCGCATCAGCTATGGCGGCAGTGTCAGGGTCATCTCCCAGTCGCTGGAAACCATCTTCCATTTGCAGATCCTGTTGAGTGGCCACTGCCTGTGGCGTGGGCATCGTCAGGAGCATTACTTCGCCCCCGGTGAGCTGCTGCTGATCAACCCTGATGACCCGGTGGACCTGACCTATTCGGATGATTGCGAGAAGTTCATCCTCAAAATGCCAGTGAGCCTGATCGAGTCGGTGTGCGAACAGCAGCGTTGGCAGCACCCGCGTGACGGGGTGCGGTTTACCGAAAATCGCTATCAGTTGCCGGGCCTCGATGGCTTCGTCAATCTGCTGGCCATGGTCTGTCAGGAGGCTGAGGCTGACGAGCGGATGCTCAAGGTCGAGGAGCACTACGCGCAGATTGTCGCCAGCAAGATGCTGACCCTGATGAAGACCAACGTCAGCCGCGAGAACCTCGCCGGGCAGCCGGCAGTGTTCGAACGGCTGCTCGATTACATCGAGCGCAACCTCAAACACGATATCGACCTCGATGCCCTGGCCATCCAGGCTGGGGTCAGCCTGCGCAGCCTGTACGGGCTGTTCGAGCGGCATCTGGGCGTCACGCCCAAACTCTACGTGCGCCAGCGCAGGCTTGAACGCATCCATGCCTGCCTCAAAGACCCCAATTGCACCGTGCGCAGCCTCACCGAAATTGCCATGGACCATGGCTTTTTGCACCTGGGGCGCTTCTCGGAAAGCTACCGCCAGCGCTTCGGCGAACTGCCCTCCGATACCCTTAAGCGCCGACAGCTGTAACGCCTGCTGGCTCGGTAGGCACTACCGGGCGGCAGATTCTCTGCGCCGCTGCTCCCGCTGCTTCTGCTTTTCGAGCCGAGATATCACAGACGCCGCCGAACGCGACTTTGGCGCTGGCCGACCGCCAAATCGGCACCGGAGTGAGCGAACCCCGCCCGCAAAGGGCGGGGCCAAGCCAGGAGCAATGCCTTTGGTTACTTTGGGCGAAACCAAAGTGACCCGCCCGTCGGGGCTGAACCCGAGGCACAGGCAACTGCGGCAATGACCTTTGCATAAACCGAAAGATCTTCGCGGCTAAAGCCGCTCCCACAAATGCCCCTGGCCAACCCCCGCTTTGCAGAAAACGGATAGCGATCTGCAAGAACCGGATATTGCCCATCCCGCCCTGACCCTAACCTGACCCGGCCTGAACAATAACAATGGAGGCCCTGGCCATGTCCCTGGGATTCGACTACCTGAACTCACTGCTCCAGGAAGACAAGGAGCAGGGCATCTTCCGCTGCAAGCGTGAGATGTTCACCGATGCGCGCCTGTTCGATCTGGAGATGAAGCACATCTTCGAAGGCAACTGGATCTACCTGGCCCACGAGAGCCAGATCCCTGAGGTCAATGATTTTCTGACCACCAGCATCGGTCGCCAGCCGATCTTCATTGCCCGCAACAAGGACGGCGAACTCAACGCCTTTCTCAATGCCTGCAGCCATCGCGGCGCGATGCTGTGCCGGCACAAGCGCGGCAACAAATCCTCCTATACCTGCCCGTTCCATGGCTGGACGTTCAATACCAACGGCAAACTGCTCAAGGTCAAGGACCCCAAGGACGCCGGTTATCCGGCAAGCTTCAACTGCGAAGGCTCCCATGACCTGACCCGCGTGGCGCGGTTCGAGTCTTACCGGGGCTTTCTGTTCGGCAGCCTGAATGCCGATGTGCTGCCGTTGGTCGAGCACCTGGGCGAGTCGGCGAAGATCATCGACATGATCGTCGATCAGTCGCCTGAGGGCCTGGAAGTGCTGCGTGGTTCCAGCAGTTATATCTACGAAGGCAACTGGAAGCTGACCGCCGAAAACGGCGCCGATGGCTACCACGTCAGCGCCGTGCACTGGAACTACGCTGCCACCCAGAACCAGCGCAAGCTGCGTGAAGCCGGTGAAGAGATCAAGACCATGAGCGCCGGCAGTTGGGGCAAGACCGGTGGCGGGTTCTACTCCTTCGACAAGGGCCACCTGCTGCTTTGGACCCGTTGGGCCAACCCGGAAGACCGGCCGCTGTTCGAGCGCCGCGACGAACTGGCCAAGGACTTCGGCCAGGCCCGTGCCGACTGGATGATCCAGAACTCGCGCAACCTGTGCCTGTACCCCAATGTGTACCTGATGGACCAGTTCAGCTCGCAGATCCGCATCGCCCGGCCGATTGCGGTGGACAAGACCGAGATCACCATCTACTGCATCGCCCCCAAGGGTGAGAGCAGCGAGGCCCGGGCCAAGCGCATTCGTCAGTACGAAGACTTTTTCAACGTCAGCGGCATGGCCACCCCGGACGACCTGGAAGAATTCCGCTCGTGCCAGATGGGCTACCAGGGTTCACGGGGCTGGAACGACATGTCGCGCGGTGCCGCGCACTGGATCGAGGGCGCTGATGCCGCCGCCCAGGAGATCGAACTCAAACCGTTGCTGTCCGGGGTGCGCACTGAAGACGAGGGTCTGTTCGTGCTGCAACACAAGTATTGGCAGCAAACCATGCTCAAGGCCGTAGCTGACGAACCGCAACTGATCCCTGTGGAGGCTGTGTGATGAGCGCCCTGTATGAAACCGTGCGGGATTTTCTGTACCGCGAGGCGCGCTACCTGGATGACGCCGACTGGGACAACTGGCTGGAACTGTACAGCAGCGACGCGACCTTCTGGATGCCGGCCTGGGACGATAACGACGAGCTGACCCAAGACCCGCAAAAGGAAATCTCGCTGATCTGGTACGGCAACCGTGGCGGCCTGGAAGACCGGGTGTTCCGGATCAAGACCGAACGCTCCAGCGCAACCATTCCCGACACCCGCACCTCGCACAACATCAGCAACATCGAAGTGCTGGAGCAGGACGACGGGCAGTGCAAGGTGCGTTTCAACTGGCACACCCTGAGCTTTCGCTACAAGACCGTCGACAGCTATTTCGGCACCAGCTTCTACACCCTCGATATCCGCGGTGGGCAGCCCTTGATCAGGGCCAAGAAAGTGGTGCTCAAGAACGACTACGTACGTCAGCTGATCGACGTTTATCACATCTGAATCGGCGTGGCTGGATGACTGGCCGACTGCTGCTGCGAGGTGCGTCATGCACAAGATTGCCCTGAATTTCGAAGACGGCGTGACCCGTTTCATCGACGCCGCTGCCACCGAGACGGTTGCTGATGCGGCCTATCGGCAAGGTATCAATATCCCGCTCGATTGCCGTGACGGCGCTTGCGGCACCTGCAAGTGTTTCGCCGAAGCCGGCCGCTACGAGCTGGGCGAGGACTATATCGAAGACGCATTGACTGAAGACGAAGCCGCACAAGGCTATGTACTGACCTGCCAGATGCGCGCTGAAAGTGACTGCGTGATCCGTATCCCGGCGTCCTCGGATGTGTGCAAGACCCGCCAGGCCAGTTTTGAGGCGGCGATCAGCCAGGTCGAGAAGCTCTCCGACAGCACCATCGCCCTGAAAATCAAAGGTGAGTCGCTGAGCCAGCTGGCGTTTCTGCCTGGTCAGTACGTCAACCTCAAGGTGCCGGGCAGCGAGCAAAGCCGCGCCTACTCGTTCAGCTCATTGCAGAAAAACGGCGAGGTCAGCTTTCTGATCCGCAATGTGCCGGGCGGGTTGATGAGTAGCTTCCTGACCGGTATGGCCAAGGCCGGCGACAGCATGACCCTGGCCGGCCCGTTGGGCAGTTTCTACCTGCGTGACATCAAGCGGCCGCTGTTGCTGCTGGCTGGTGGTACGGGGCTGGCGCCGTTCACCGCGATGCTGGAGAAAATAGTGGAGCAGGGCAGCGAGCACCCACTGCATCTGATCTATGGGGTGACCCATGACAGCGACCTGGTGGAGATGGACGTGCTGGCCGATTTCGCCACGCGGATTCCCGACTTCAGCTACAGCGCCTGTGTGTCCAGCCCGGACAGCAGTTACCCGCACAAGGGCTTTGTCACCCATCACATCGAGCCCAAGCATCTCAACGACGGCGACGTTGATGTCTACCTGTGCGGCCCGCCGCCGATGGTCGAGGCGGTCAGCCAGTTCATTCGCGAGCAGGGCATCACGCCGGCGAACTTCTATTTCGAAAAATTCGCCGCCAGTGCGGCCTGAGCCAGGGAGGCTGTGATGAGCAAGCGATTTGCAGACAAAGTGGTGCTGGTCACCGGTGCCGCGCAAGGCATTGGCCGACGGCTCGCCGAGCGGTTGCTGAGCGAAGGCGCATGGCTGGTGGCGGTGGACCGTAGCGAGCTGGTGTTCGAGCTGGCCGACAGCCTGGACGACCAATGCCTGGCGCTGACCGCTGACCTTGAGCGCTGCGAAGACGCGCAGCGGGTCATGGCGGCGGCCGTTGAGCGCTTTGGTCGGCTGGATGTGCTGATCAATAACGTGGGCGGGACCATCTGGGCCAAGCCCTTCGAGCACTATCAGGCACAGGAAATTGAAGCGGAGGTGCGTCGCTCGTTGTTCCCGACCCTGTGGTGCTGTCATGCCGCACTGCCGTACATGCTGGAGCAGGGCAGCGGCGCGATCGTCAACGTGTCGTCGATTGCCACCCGTGGCGTTAATCGCGTGCCCTACGGCGCGGCCAAAGGTGGGGTCAACGCGCTGACCGCCTGCCTGGCGTTCGAAACCGCCGGGCGCGGGATCCGCGTCAATGCCACTGCACCGGGCGGCACCCAAGCGCCACCGCGGCGCATTGCGCGCAACGCTGCGCCCCAGAGCGAGCAGGAGCAAGTCTGGTATCAGCAGATCGTCGACCAGACCCTGGGCAGCAGCCTGATGAAACGCTACGGCAGCCTTGATGAGCAGGTTGGCGCCATTCTGTTCCTGGCCTCGGACGAGGCTTCGTACATCACCGGCGTGACGTTGCCGGTAGGCGGCGGGGATCTGGGGTAGGGCAGCGCTGTGCGCTGCATTGGTTGGCAACCGGAGTGCCGACCAATGCAGTGCGTGGCACTGTCTGAAAAAGCTTATACGCAGCAATGCTCTCCACAACAAAAACAAGAGATTGATGCCATGCGAAACATCGACGTACACGCAATTATCGACAACGCGCGGTTCGGCCGCTTCCACTGGATGGTGATGAGCTGGTGTGCCTTGCTGTTGATCTTCGACGGCTATGACCTGTTCATTTATGGCGTGGTATTGCCTGCGATCATGAAAGAGTGGGGGCTGACCCCGCTGCAGGCCGGTGCACTGGGCAGCTACGCGCTGTTTGGGATGATGTTCGGTGCCTTGGCGTTCGGCAGCCTGGCTGACCGGATCGGGCGCAAAAAGGGCATTGCCATCTGCTTTGCGCTGTTCAGCGGCGCAACCATCGTCAACGGCTTCGCCAGCAGCCCCACCGAGTTTGGTATCTGCCGCTTTATCGCAGGGTTAGGCTGTGGCGGCCTGATGCCCAACGCCGTGGCACTGATGAACGAATACGCCCCCAAGCGTATGCGCAGCACCCTGGTGGCGGTGATGTTCAGCGGTTATTCACTCGGTGGCATGCTCGCGGCCGGGGTGGGCATCTTCATGCTGCCGCGCTTCGGTTGGGAGTCGATGTTCTTGGTCGCCGCACTGCCGCTGTTGCTGCTGCCAGCGATCCTCTACTACCTGCCCGAGTCAATCGGTTTTCTGGTGCGCCAGGGCCGCAGTGATGAAGCGCGCAAACTGCTCAATCGGCTCGATGCCAGCCACAACCTCACGACCGATGACGTACTGGTTGTAAGCGATGCCAAAGGCAAAGGCGTGGCGGTTCTGGAGCTGTTTCGCGAGGGCCGTGCGGTGCGCACGCTGGCGTTGTGGGTGGCGTTCTTCTGCTGCCTGCTGATGGTGTATGCGCTCAGCTCCTGGCTGCCGAAACTGATGGCCAATGCCGGCTATAGCCTGGGCTCGAGCTTGTCGTTCTTGCTGGCGCTGAACTTCGGCGGGATGTTCGGGGCGATCTTCGGCGGCTGGCTGGGTGACCGTCTGAACCTGACCAAAGTCACTGTAGGCTTCTTCATTCTGGGTGCCGTGTCGATCAGCCTGCTGGGCTTCAACAGCCCGATGCCAGTGCTGTACCTGCTGATCTTCATCGCCGGGGCCACCACCATCGGTACCCAGATTCTGCTGTATGCCGGCGCGGCGCAGCTGTACGGCCTGTCGATGCGCTCCACAGGTCTTGGCTGGGCCTCGGGCATCGGCCGCAACGGCGCCATCGTCGGCCCGCTGCTCGGCGGCGCGCTGATGGGCATCAACCTGCCGCTGCAACTGAACTTCATGGCCTTCGCCATCCCCGGTGCCATCGCGGCGATTGCCATGACCGTGTTCGCCATCAGCGCGCAACGCCAGACGAGCGCCAGTGCGCCGCTGCTGGCCAGGCAAGCCTGAAATCCATCTGCGCGAGCGAGCGGCCTGGCGCTCGCGCAGAGGCTCCGCTCGCTTATAAAAATGCTACGTCTTGCGAGGTCCCATGAACGACCTGTTCAAGGATGCGTCCCTGTCTGCGGTGCTGGCCGGCTGCATTGCCACGGTGATTTCCTATGCCGGGCCGCTGGTGATTATCTTCCAGGCGGCTGACTCGGCGCAGTTGTCCAATGCCCAACTGTCGTCGTGGATCTGGGCCATTTCCATCGGTAGCGCGTTGTTGGGCGGCTTGCTCAGTCTGCGCTACAAGGTGCCGGTGGTGATTGCCTGGTCCATTCCGGGCAGTGCGTTGCTGGTGTCGCAATTGCCGCAGTTGGGGCTCAACCAGGCGGTGGGCGCTTATTTGGTCGCCAGCCTGATCATCGGGGTGGTTGGTCTGAGTGGCGCCTTCGACCGAATCATTGCCCGCTTGCCGGGTTCGATCGCTGCGGGGCTGCAAGCCGGGATTCTGTTCAGCTTCGGCACGGCGCTGTTCGAGTCACTGCCGGCCAAGCCCTGGCTGGTGCTGGCAATGTTCGCCACCTATGTGTCGATGCGGCGCCTGTTGCCACGTTACGCGGTGATGGCGGTGCTGCTGGTGGGTGCGCTGATGACCTGGCTGAACGGTGATTTCAAGGGCGATGCGCTGGTGCTGGGGCTGGCCACACCGACCCTGATCACGCCTGAGTTCAGCGTTGAAGCGACCCTGAATCTGGCCTTGCCGCTGGTACTGGTGGCGCTGACCGGGCAATTCATGCCGGGTATGGCGGTACTGCGCAACGCCGGTTACCAGACCCCGGCCAGCCCGCTGATCAGCGCCAGCGCCCTAGGCAGCGCCTTGTTGGCGCCGTTCGGTTGCCATGGCCTAAACCTGGCGGCGGTCACCGCCAGCCTGTGTACCGGCCGCGAAGCCCATGAAAGCCCCAGGCGGCGTTACATCGCGGCGCTGTCTGGCAGCCTGCTGTACCTGATTCTGGGCATTGCCGGGACCACCCTGGTGTCGCTGTTTGCTGCCTTTCCCAAAGAACTGATCGCTGCACTGGCCGGGCTTGCGCTGTTCGGTGCAATCAGCGAGGCACTGAGCCGCAGCAGTGCGCAACCCGCTGAGCGCGACGCCGGGCTGTTCACCTTTCTGGTGACCGCCTCGGGGGTGTCATTGCTCGGCTTGTCGGCGGCCTTTTGGGGCTTGCTGGCGGGGGTGATCGTGCACGTCGCGATGCAGGCACGACGGCCGTCATCGGTGGCGGCCTTGCCTGGCGAAAAAACCTGAAAGCGTTGCCCCTCAGCGCAGGCTGTGCCGGTTTCGGCGCGCTGAGGCTTCACTTATTCATAACAACAAGAGAACAACCATGAGCCAACAGCAGATCGCCAAGCGTCACCTCATCAGCCTGGTCAGCCTGAGCCTGCCGCTGACCGCGTTAACCGCCGGCGCGGCGGAGAAAGAGGGCTTTATCGACGGCGCCAGTGCCACCTTACAAGCGCGCAATTACTACTTCAGCCGTGATTTCTCTGACATTGTCGGCGCCAACCGGCAGTCAAAGCAGGAGGAGTGGGCGCAGGGCTTCATCCTCAATGTGAAGTCCGGCTACACCCCAGGTGTGATCGGGTTCGGCCTGGACGTTACCGGGCTGCTGGGTATCAAACTCGACAGCAGCCCGGATCGGGTCAACACCGGCTTGCTGCCTACCCACGGCGATGGCCGGGCAGCCGATGAGTACAGCCGGGTCGCGGCGACCTTCAAGGCGCGGCTATCGAAGACCGAACTCAAAGTTGGCGAACTGCAACCCAACCTGCCGGTGCTGAGCTTCAGTGATATTCGCCTGTTGCCGCCGAGCTACCAGGGTGTGGCGCTCAGCTCCAGCGAAATCAGCGGGCTGACCCTGCAGGCCGGTCACCTCAACAGCACCCACCTGCGCAACGAAGCCGGCGACGACAAACTCAACGCCATGCTTGGCCATGTGCCGCAACGCCAGGCGGCTGCCGATGCCTTCAACTACCTGGGCGGCGACTACAGCTTCAACGACAAACGCAGCTCATTGAGCCTGTGGTACGGCCAGCTTGAAGACATCTATGCGCAAGGCTTCGTCGGCCTCAAACACAGCCAGCCAGTGGGCAACTGGGTGCTGGGCGCCAACCTGGGTTACTACAGCGCCAAAGAAGATGGCGACAAGTTGCTTGGCACTATCGACAACCAGGCGTTCTTCTCGCTGCTGTCGGCCAAGCGCGGCGGGCACACCTTTTATGTTGGCTACCAGGCCATGTACGGCGACAGCCCGTTCCCCAGGGTATTTGCCAACGTCACCCCGCTGGGCAACGAAGTGCCGACCTACGAGTTCGCCTACACCGACGAGCGCTCCTGGCAAGTGCGTTATGACTATGACTTCAGCGCCCTGGGCGTACCCGGCCTGACCACCACCGTGCGCTACATCAGCGGCGACAACGTCACCACCGGGGCCGGTTATGAAGGCAAAGACCGCGAGCGCGATCTGGACATCGGCTATGTGGTGCAGAGCGGCACCTTGCAAGGCCTGGGCATTCGCGTGCGTAACGTTGCGGCACGTTCCAACTACCGCAGTGATATCGACGAAAACCGGCTGATTCTTAGCTATACATGGAAACTGCTGTAGGCGCTCAGCGCTTCGCTTCAGTTGCGAATTGACCTTTTGCTCCGTGCCAGCACCAATGGTCGCGATTGTCGGCGTCTGCAAGATCGCATTCCAAAAAAACGCGCCCGGCTCGAAAGCTCTGTTGCCATTGCCATTGCCATTGCCATTGCCATTGCCATTGCCATTGCCGTTGCCGTTGATCTTGCTCTTCGAGCCGAGATGGCACAGACGACGCCAATCGCGACGATTGGCGCTGGCCGAGCGTAGGTGTCGATTTGGTGGGAAAGCCGGCAGGGAAGCCGGCTTTAGGTGCGCTGGGCAGGACGCCCATCGCGCCGACCGCCAAATCGGCACCGGAGCGAGGGGACCCCCGCAGGGGG
The DNA here is from genome assembly GCF_024129895.2 of Pseudomonas sp. 21LCFQ02. Lineage (NCBI taxonomy): Bacteria > Pseudomonadati > Pseudomonadota > Gammaproteobacteria > Pseudomonadales > Pseudomonadaceae > Pseudomonas > Pseudomonas sp. 21LCFQ02. Next base: position 4,850,427 of record NZ_CM178749.1, on the reverse strand, counting down.
CCAAGACCGGAGCTAGCGCTTTGGTTACTTTGGCGCCCCAAAGTAACCCGCTCGTAAAGAGCGGAACCCAACGCACAGACAACCGCGGCAATGATCCTTGCAACGAACCAAACCGTTCGCGGCTAAAGCCAACGCTGTTCACTTAGGAACTGCATGCCCCCGGTGGTAAGAGCCGGCCGGCGCTACGGTTGCTCGCGAAGACGGCGGCACATTCACTACAAATGCTGTGACTTAACAGCCTCTTCACGAGCAAGCTCGTTCCCACAGAGATTTGCGGCGCCTAATTGAACAGTATTGCGGCTAAAGCCAATACTGTTCACTTAAGCAAAAATGGGTACTTGACTACATGGCCGATTGAGGGGCTGTCCTCGTCGTCGGACGGGATAGCCGCTCATCTTGCGCTTAACGCCTCGCGGATTGGCCTTGCCTCGACTGCTGATGCACTTGCCGCGCAAGATCTCTTTCAAAACCGATTCACGCCAAAGTTCGACGTGCTCAGGGGGGAAAAGCTGCCGCTTGCGGCAGCTTCCTTCTGACTACCCACACGGCGTTCGTAAAACCCAGCCTGTCCGGGTCGATCGCTGCCTTATCAGCCGCCTGGATCATCAACTGGCGGATTGCAAAATGTGCCAGTAGAAAACCCCACATCTCTTGCTTGACCAGTTCGGGCTTCTTGCTGCGCAGTACCGTGCTGGCTCCGCGCAAATGGGTTTTGAGTTCATCGAAGACGTTTTCGACCTCCCAGCGCTCGTGATACAAGGCGGCCAACTCTGCTGCAGGAGCTTCCTCAGGCACTAGCAGGTTGGTCACCAGTCGGTAGCGCTCACCCAGTTGCCCCTCCTCATCCACCAGAGTGAACTCCACGACCCGTACGCGATGGCTGTTTTTTCGGTTTCGGCCATGGAGTTCGTACGTCGTACTCAAATACGAGCCATCACTGAGGCATTCTTCGACTGGCAGCTTGACGGTACTTTTGACTCGCCAAAGCAATTTACCTCCACACTGAGTCGCCAAACTCCAAAGCTTGAAGCTGTAGAAGCCCCGGTCGGCCATCAGTAACTCGTCAGATCGAAGATGTTCGGGCAACAATCGCTCTGCCAGGGTTTGCTCGCTCTGGCGGCAATTCCCAAGCTGGGCCGCCGTGATGACATGGGTTCCGCACTCGACCAGGTTGACGAGCCGCAGTTGTGGAAACGCACTGCTACCTCTCGATGAAGGCGGGTAGCCAAAGTAGTCGGCGTTGGCTTGCTCGTCAGCCACGTCGAGGACGGTGCCATCAAGGCCCATCAAGCGCCAACCACGATACCAGGCACCTCGGGTCTCGGGCGTGGCCAGCGGGCGTAGCACCCGTTGTGCGAGACCCTGCATGACTTTGGCACCTAGCCGGTTGCGGGCGGCCGAAATCGCCGATTTGGTGGGTAGTTGGAGGTTGTGAGGATGAGCTCCGGCGCCAATATTGAGCCAGTTCGCGCCCTCACAGACGATCCGTAAAACCTCTTCGAGCGGAGCGTCACGCCAAAGCGCCATGGCCATTACGTAATAGACAACGGTGGGGGCAGTTAACAGACGTTCACGTTGGCTGCCGCGTCCTGTTTGTTTGAGAACTTCGTCGATCAAGGTACGAGGACAGCTGTTTATCAACACACCTGCACTGATCAAATGAGCCAGATCGAGGGAGTCTGGAAGGCATTTGCGTGTCCGAGCCACAGGCGTGTCCTCCTGAGCCATTTACAGGAGGATAGCTCGGCCAGCATTCACTTCGTCTAACTGAACAGTATTGCGGCTAAAGCCGCTCCTACCGCCACATCACATCTTCTTCTTGCGCTCATGCGTCGGCGACGGCCTGCCAAACAGATACCCCTGCAGGTGCGAGCAGCCCTCGGCCCGCAGCCGCGCATACTGCTCTTCGGTTTCGACCCCTTCAGCCGTAGTCTTGATCAACAAGCTGCTGCTGATCCCGGTAATCGCCCGAATGATCGACATCGCCTCACGGCTTTCTTCCATCTCATGCACGAATGACTTGTCAATCTTGATCCGGTCGAACGGGAAGGAACGCAAGTAGCCCAGCGACGAATAGCCGGTACCAAAGTCATCCAGCGCAATACCGACCCCCAAGGCCTTGAGTGCACGCAAGGTCTCAAGGTTCTCTTCGTTATTTTCCAGCAACACCGACTCGGTGATCTCCAGCTCCAGACGATGTGGCGCCAGGCCCGAGTCATCCAGCGCCAGCTTGACGATACTGACCAGCTCGCGGTTCTTGAACTGCGCCGGCGACAGGTTCACCGCCACACTCTGCTCAGTGCCCCAGGTGCACGCCTCTTGGCAGGCCAGGTTCAAGGCCCGGGCGCCGACCTCGTGAATCAGGCCGGTCTCCTCGGCAACCGGAATGAACTCCAGCGGCATCACCAGCCCCTTTGACGGGTGTTGCCAGCGCATCAGGGCTTCGTAGCCGGTGATGCAGCTTGTGTCCATGCCAATGATGGGCTGGTAATACAGGTGCAACTGGCCAAGGTGCAGCGCCTTGCGCAGATCGATTTCCATCAGCCGACGGCGCTGGGCAGCCTCGGCCATGTCCTCGTGGAACACCTCATAGCGGTTGCGACCATTGCGCTTGGCTTCGTACAGCGCCATGTCGGCATGACCGAGTAGCAGTTCGGCGTGCTCGTGCGGATTGCGAGTAAAAGCGATACCGATACTCACGCCGATCAGGAAGTTATGGCCGTCCATGAGAAACGCCGGGGCGATGCAATCGATGATGCGCTGCGCAGTACGCAAAGCGTCTTCAGGGCGATCGATGCGCGGCAGGACAATGGCAAATTCATCGCCGCCCAGCCGCGCCAGGGTGTCTTCGTCGCGCAGTACCCCGTGCAGCCGTTCGGCCACCGCGCGTAACAGCTTGTCGCCAAAGGCATGGCCGAAAGCGTCGTTGACGTTCTTGAACTTGTCCAGATCAAGGCACAGGGTGGCGACCATGCGTTGATTCATGGCGCAATTGTGCAGCGCCGCTTGTAGCTCTTCGTGCAGCAAGGTGCGGTTGGCCAGACCGGTCAATGAGTCGTGGTGCGCCATATGATGGATCTGCTCGCGGGCGGCGATCTCGTCAGTGACGTCTTCGGTAATCAGCAGCACATAGTCCGAGTGCGCATCGACATCAATGCGGCGCAGGCTCTTGGTGCGTAGCACCCGCGGGCCGATGGCGGTCCGCAAACGATCTTCGGCCAGCCGCATGCCGGCGCCGTTCAGGCATTGATTAGTCTGTTCGCGAATATAGTCGGCCAGGTTGGCAGGCAGGCACTCATGCACGCGACGGCCGACCATTGACTGTGCGCTGCCAAAAATTCGCTGCGCCTGCTCGTTGGCCAGCAACACCTCGCGGGTACTGGCGTCCTGCACGATAACCCCGGCCGGAATGCTGCCGATCACCGAGTCGAGAAAGCGTGACAGGGCTGCCATTTTTTCGCTGTAGCGCTCGGCCAGTTCTTTGGCGGCCAGCACCTGCAGCTCGGCCTCGCGGCGCTCGGTGATATCCCGGGTAATCTTGGAGAAGCCGATCAACAGACCGTCTTCGTCATGCATGGGGACGATCAGCACGTGAGTCCAGAAGGTGCTGCCATCCTTGCGCTGGCGCACGCCCTCGGCCTCGAACCGGCCGTCACGCAGTGCGGTGGCCAGGCCCCGATCCGGCAGGCCTTTGGCGCGGTCCTCGGCGGTGTAGAACAGCGAGAAGTGCTGACCGACGATTTCTTCGGCCAGATAACCCTTGGTGCGCTGCGCTCCGGAGTTCCAGTTCACGACATGGCCGTCCGGGTCAAGCATGTAGATCGCGTAGTCAGGAACCCCCTGCACCAGCAGACGAAAGCGCCGTTCCTGTTCGCGCTGGGCCATCAAGGCCTGCCGTTGCGCCGTCCCGTCACGGGTGACTTTGGCGAAACCGATCAGCGTACCGTCATCAGCACGAATCGCGTCGATGATCACGTGCGCCCAGAAGGTACTGCCGTCTTTGCGCAGGCGCCAGCCTTCAGCCTCGAACCGGCCGGTCTGACGAGCAATGTTCAGGCCGTGCATGGGGACGTCACGGGCACGTTCGTCTTCGCTATAAAACAACGAAAAATGCTGACCGACGATTTCTTCAGCCTTGTACTGCTTGGCCCGTTCGGCGCCGCTGTTCCAGTTGGCGACTACTCCCTCCGGGGTCAGCATATAGATGGCATAACCCACAACGCTCTGCACCAGCAGGCGATACATCACATCCGTGTTTTCAGCTACCAGTGTCATTGCTACACATATCGTCCAGGGTAAGGGCAGGGTGTGCGTACTGCACTTTAATGGTGCGCAAGCATGCTGGCTAGCGCATTGCCATTATTTCACGTGGGGGTAATTGAGCGACACCCGTATTCAGGTTATTTCACGCCAATTAGGGGGGAAGAAAACTGCGGGTGTTAACGATGCGCAATCAGGAGTGCGTTCCTGATAGGCCGACGGTCAGCGCCGCGCACTGTTGATGTGCGCGGCGCGGCGCCAATCAGGTGCGAAAGCGCCGTACCAGTGCGTCGAGTTCGTCAGACAACGACGCCAGGCTCTGCGAGTCGGACCTTGCCGACTGCGCAAGCTCGACCACCAACTGCGCATCGCCATGGATCTGGCTGATATGCCGGTTGATGTCTTCGGCGACCTGATGCTGCTCTTCGGCAGCGGTGGCGATCTGGGTGTTCATGTCCCGGATTACATCCACCGACTCGCGGATCAGGCTGAAGCTGCTGCGTGCCTGGCCGATCTTGCTCACCGACTGCTGCGACACCTGCAGGCTCGAATGCATTTGTTGCGCGACCGAGGCGGTGCGGCTGGCCAGGTTGCCGAGCAGGGTGTCGATCTCGGCGGTGGAGTCGGCGGTGCGTTTGGCCAGCGCCCGGACTTCGTCGGCCACCACGGCAAACCCACGGCCTTGCTCACCGGCGCGCGCGGCTTCGATGGCGGCGTTGAGCGCCAGCAGGTTGGTTTGCTCGGCAATCGAGCGGATGGTGTCGAGAATCGACTGAATGTCGTTGCTGTCTTTTTCCAGCTGGCTCATGTCCTTGGCCGAGCGAGAGATTTCTTCGCTGAGCCGATCGACACTGTGCACCGCGTCGTCGATCTGCCGCTGGCCGTCGCGGGCCTGTTGCTGGCTGGTGTCGGCCGATTCGGCGGCCTGGCTGCAGGAGCGGGCGACTTCGTTGGCGGTGGCGACCATTTCGTGGAAGGCGGTAGAGACCATATCCACTGCCTCACGCTGACGATTGGCGGCGTCGGCCATGTCACCTGACACTTGGGTGGCGCTGCGTGAGGCCGCCAGAATACTGCTGGCGGCGCCGGCGATGTGCTGGATCAGGCTGCGAATCGCGCCCAGGAACTGGTTGAACCAGCCGGCCAGTCTGGCGGTTTCGTCATTGCCACGTACCGCCAGGGTCACGGTCAGGTCACCTTCGCCCTGGGCAATGCTTTCCAGCCCGCTGGATACATCATTGATGGGGCGTACGATCAGGCTGGCGAAGCTGGTGCCGATCAGCGCAAAGACCACGGCCAATACGGCGGCAATCACCCCGATCAGCCAGGTCAGGTTATTGGCCGAGGCCATGACTTCGTCACGCTTGATCAGGCCGATAAAGCTCCAGCCCAGTTGCGTCGACGGGTAAACGTTGGCCATGTAGCGCTCGCCATTGAGCTGCACTTCGCGCAGGCCCTGGCTGGCCTTGGCCAGTTCGCTGTAGCCGTCGCCCAGCTCCGCGAGCTTTTTGAAGTTGTGTTCCGGCTTGCTCGGGTCGACCAGCACATTGCCGTTGTTTTCCACCAGCATCAGGTAGCCGCTGTTGCCCAGCTTGATCTGCTTGACGATGGTGGTCAGTTGTTTGAGTGACACATCAATGTTGATCACTCCGCCCGGATTGCCCAAGGCGGTGGGGATCGCCCGGACGGTGCTGACCAGTACCGCGTCGTCGGCTGCCCAGTAATGCGCTTCGGTGCGCAGCGTCTTGTTCGGGCTGGCCATCGCCAGGCTGTACCAGGGGCGAGTACGCGGGTCATAGCTTTTCAGGTCGGGCTCGCCCGGACCGATCGCATAGCTGCCATTGCTCAGGCCAAACTGCACATAGGCATAGGCCGGGTGGCTCTTGATCAGGCGGCTGAACAGGTCGGTCAGTTGCCGGTCGGTGTCCGAGGCAGCCACGCTCTGAGCATCGGCGCTGACGTAGCTCTTCACATCGTTGCCGGCATTGAGCAGCAGCGGGTGGCTGGCCAGGTTATCAACGTTCTGGCTGATGCCTTCGAAAAACAGCTGCATGGCGTTCTCGACCTGGCGGATTTCCCGGCCACTGCTGTCGGTGAAGGTGTCGGTCGCTTCACTACGCAAATTGAGAATAACGATGCTGGCCACCACCACGATGGGGAGGCACGCGATAACCGCGAAGGCACCGGTCAGCTTTTGTTTGATGTTCATTCAGGCTCCAGATTGTTATTAGGACCGGGATGCGACCGCCGCTGTGCACGCAGGGTGGGTCTAGCCGCCAGAAAACCGGGGCTTGGCAAGTAACCGTCAGGGTCTCGGCCAATAAGTGCGATTCTTTAGCTTTTTTGTCTGATGGTATGCCAATTCTTTCTATCGGGGATCATTGGCAATGCTTGAACTAGAGGGGTTTAGGCGAAAACTGAGCGAGCGGGGAGGCCAGAAAACAACAAGGCGGCCTAAGCCGCCTTTTGCTTGAGCAGGGTAGCAATCAGGTGCGGAACTTGCGCACCAGGGTATCGAGTTCATTGGACAGCGACGCCAGGCTTTGCGAATCCACCCGTGCCGATTGAGCCAGTTCCACCACCAGCTGTGCATCGCCATGGATCTGGCTGATGTGCCGGTTGATGTCCTCGGCGACCTGATGCTGCTCTTCGGCGGCGGTCGCGATCTGGGTGTTCATGTCGCGGATCACATCCACCGATTCGCGGATCTGGCCGAAACTGGTGCGTGCCTGGCCGATCTTGCTGACTGACTGCTGCGACACTTCCAGGCTTGAATGCATCTGCTGGGCGACCGAGGCCGTACGGCGGGCCAGATTGCCGAGCAGGGTGTCGATTTCTGCGGTGGAGTCGGCCGTGCGTTTGGCCAGCGCCCGGACTTCGTCGGCCACCACGGCAAAACCACGGCCCTGTTCACCGGCCCGCGCCGCTTCGATGGCGGCGTTGAGCGCCAGCAGGTTGGTTTGCTCGGCAATCGAACGGATGGTGTCGAGAATCGACTGAATGTCGTTGCTGTCTTTTTCCAGCTGGCTCATGTCCTTGGCCGAGCGAGCGATTTCCTCGCTGAGCTGGTCGACACTGTGCACCGCGTCGTCGATCTGCCGTTGACCGTCGCGGGCCTGTTGCTGGCTGGTGTCGGCCGACTCGGCGGCCTGGCTGCAGGAGCGGGCGACTTCGTTGGCGGTGGCGACCATTTCGTGGAAGGCGGTAGAGACCATGTCCACCGCTTCGCGCTGGCGATTGGCGGCGTCGGCCATGTTGCCCGAGACCCGGGTTGCGCTCTGGGAGGCATCGAGAATGCTGTGCGCAGCATTGGTGATGTGCTGGATCAGACTGCGGATGGCGCCCAGGAACTGGTTGAACCAGCCGGCCAGTTTGGCGGTTTCGTCATTGCCGCGCACCGGTAGGGTCACGGTCAGATCACCTTCACCCTGGGCAATGCCTTCCAGGCCGCTGGATACGCCGTTGATCGGCCGCACGATAAGGCTGGCGAAGCTGGCCCCCACCAGGGCGAACACCACGGCCAGCACGGCAGCAATAATGCCGATCAGCCAGGTCAGGCTATTGGCCGAGGCCATGACTTCGTCCTGCTTGATCAGGCCGATGAAGCTCCAGCCCAGTTTGTCAGCCGGATAGACGTTGGCCATGTAGCGCTCGCCGTTCAGCTCGACCTTGACCAGGCCCTTGCCGGCCTTGGCCAGCTCACTGTAGCCGCCGCCCAGTTCGCCGAGCTTTTTGAAGTTGTTTTCCGGTTTGTTCGGGTCGACCAGAACGTTGCCGTTGTTTTCCAGCAGCATCAGGTAACCGCTTTGGCCCAGCTTGATCTGCTTGACGATATTGGTCAGCGCCTTGAGCGTCACGTCGACGCTGACGACCCCGCCCGGATTACCCAGTGCATTGGGAACAGCGCGGACGGTGGCGACCATAACCGCATCATCGGCTGGCCAGTAGTAAGCGTCGGTGCGCACGGTCTTGCCGGGGTTGGCCAGCGCGGTCTTGTACCAGGGACGCACACGCGGGTCGTAGTTGTCGAATTTCTGGCCTGCTGGCCAGGAGGCGTAAGTGCCGTTGGCCATCCCGTAGGAAATGTATGAGTAAGAGGGGTGTGAAGTGCCCATGCGATCGAACAGGGCGAAGATCGCCTTGTCGGCCTCGCTGTCGGGCAGCGCCTTCTGCTCCGGTGTCATGTAGCTTTTCAAACCGTTGCCGGCGGTGTTGATCAGCGGGTTGGCGGCCAGGTAATCGATATTCTGGCTGATACCGTCGAAGAACAACTGCATTGCATTCTCGACCTGGCGGATTTCCCGTCCGCTGTTGTCGACAAAATCATCCGTGGCCTCTGTGCGCAGGTTGACGATAACGATGCTGGCGACAACAACAATGGGCAAGCACGCGATAACCGCGAACGCCCCTGTCAGCTTCTGTTTGATATTCATTTTGGCTCCGGATTATTTTTATACATCGCAATTGAGCAACCGCTGATGCACGCTGCGTGCCGGTGCCAGCAAAACCGGTCAAAGCAGAAGTACACGCTAGTAACGTCGGCGTTGCGGTGGAATTCTTGAGTGGCTGATTGCGCTTAAATGTTTAAGCCAGCGGGCGTGTGTCCCGGTAACCCAGTTCACGGCTGATACAGGCGCTGGTTTCCAGCAGCAGGGTCTGAAAACGCTCCGTTGCGCCTTCAGGGTCCATCACGGCATCGGGCCCGGACAGGTTGATCGCCGCCGTCACCTGCCCGGTGTGATCGCGGATTACCGTGGCAATCGCGGTGGAGTAATCGGAGCGATGCACGACCCAGCCGCGCTCGCGGTCCTGGCGGATCATGCTTTGCAGTTCGGGTAATGTCCGCGGCGCGGGTGGCGGGTAATCGTCCAGGCGAATGTGCTGGTACAGTGCCCCAAGCCGGGCATCATCCAGTGCGGTCAGCAACATGCGCCCCATGGCAGTGCAATGGCAGGCAATGCGTGTACCCACCGGAATGTTCACCGACAGGCGCTGGGCGGCAAACGCGCGATACAGATAAAGGCTGTCGGTGTGTTCACGGATGCTCAGATGACACGACAGTGAAGTGCGGTCGCGCAGGGCATTGAGCGCCGGCATGGCGACATCGACGATGTCCCGGCTGGCCAGATAGCTGAAGCCGTCGCTGACCACCCGCGCACCGAGTTCATAGTGGCTGTTGAGCTTGTTCAGATACCCCATGTGCGTCAGCGTGACCAGAATCCGGTAGATCGCCGAGGTGCTGACCTGCAGCCGCTCGGCGATCTCCTGAATGCTCAACGCCCGCACCTGGGCGTTGAACAGGCCCAGCACGCTCAAACCCCGGGCCAGGGCCGGGACCAGGTAATCGACGTCTTTGTCCAGAGGTTCGATCATGCAATCTCCAGGGTGATGCATTGGACCGTAGGAGCAGCTTTAGCAGCGAAGGCTTCGCAGCTAAAGCAGCTCCCAAGTCCTGTGTTTGCTGCGCGATCGGCCCTGCTCAGGAAAATTCGCCCATCGCATCGAGCAACGCCGCCTTGAAATACTCCAGCGAGCAGCGATCAAAGAGAATCTGCAAACACGCGGTGTGCGTGGCACCGACATTGATCACGATCACGCTGATCCGCGCTGCCGAGGTCTGGGCCACGGCGCCGGGGCCGAAAGCCTGGGGCCGCAGGTCGACGCCGCACAGCTTGGCCATCACCTCACTGACCGCGCTGCCCGACAGTTGCAGCCAGGCGTGGCTGTCCTGGCGTGGCAGCAGGTAGTTGGCGTGGTGATCCAGTTCCCAGCGGGCCTCTTCATCGGCAATCCGCTCGCCCTGATCGGCGGGGCTGCCCAGCAGCAGGTATTCAGTTTGCGACAGCCGCACCACATGGCTGCCATCGGCCTGGGTCACGGCACGGTTGGGTGCGTCTGGCAGTTGAAAACCGCGCGCCGCCAGGTACTCAGCGCTCTGTGTGCCGCGAAAGCCAACCCGCGGCAGGTCGGTCAGGTCGCTCAGGCTGCACAACGCCAGGCTATCGGCGTTTATCGGGCGCCGGGTGGTGACATTTTCAACAAGAAGGCTGGACATGTTCAAAGCTCCTGACGCTGGTTTTCAGGGTCGAAGAAAGGCAGTTGCACCACGGTGGCCTGGACCATCACGCCGCCCTCGACGCGAATCGGGATCTGCTGGCCGGGCTGGCTCTGATCAAAGCCTGCATAGGCCAGGCCGATGATCTTGCCGAGGGTTTGCGAGTACTCGCAGGACGTCACGTTGCCACTGATGTCCGGGCCGCTGAGCACCAGATGGCCTTCGAGCGGCTGCGGGCTGCCCGCTGGCAGGGTAAAACCGACCAGTTTGCGTTTTTGCGGCTGGGCCTGGAGGATGTCTATCGAGCGGCGGCCGACAAAAAACGGCTTGTTGCGGCTGACCGCCCAATTCATATCGATTTCGCCGGGATGGGTCATCCCGTCGGTGTCCTGGCTGATGATCACGTGGCCTTTTTCCAGGCGCAGCAGGCGCTGGGTCTCGACCCCGAATGGCTTGATATCGTATTGCTTGCCGGCCTCGATCAGCGCATCCCAGAGCTGCACGGCATGGCGGGCCGGCACATGGATCTCATAGCCCAGCTCACCGACAAAGCCGACCCTCAGCAGCCGCGCCTTGATCCCGGCGACCGTGCCCTGGCGTACGCCCAGATACGGAAAACCTTCAGGCGACAGGTCAATGTCACTGCAGACTTTCTCCAGCACCTTGCGCGAGTCGGGGCCGGCGACGTTGACCGCACTGATCGCGGCGGTGACGTTGGCGATATCGACGTTCAGCCGCCACTGGGCATTCCACTTGAGCATTTGCTGATAGATACGGTCCACGCCGCTGGTGGTGGCGGTGACGTAGAAGTGCTGCTCGGCAAAGCGTGCGCATACGCCGTCGTCGATCACCGCGCCCTGTTCGTTGGTCATCAACGCATAGCGCGAACGGCCCACCGGCTGCTTGATAAAGGCAAAGGTGTACATCCGGTTCAGCAGCTCGGCGGCGTCCGGTCCGCGGATGTCCAGGCCGCCCAGGGTCGAGACGTCGATGATTCCGACCTTGCTGCGCACATGCTTGGCTTCGGCCTGCATGCAGGCATCGCGTTGGGCGGGCTGGCCATAGAAGGCCGGGCGCTGCCAGATACCGGCGGGCATCATTTTCGCGCCTGCTTTTATATGCCGGCTGTGCATCGGGGTCTGGCGGTACGGGTCGAAGCCGCGCCCGGCGACGTGCGCAAGTTTTTCCGCCTCGAACGGCGGGCGCGCGGTGGTGACCCCGGTTTCACTGATGCTGCGCTGGGTCGCAGCGGCGACCAGGCGTGCGGTCGGCAGCGCCGAGTGACGGCCCTGAGATGGACCCATGCCCACCGTGGAGTAACGCTTGACCAGTTGCACATCGCGGTAACCGATGCGCGTGGCATTGACGATATCGCGCACCTGCAGGTCTTCGTCAAAGTCGACGAAATCCTTGCCTTTGGGATGCGGGAAAATCGGCCAGGGGAAATTCACCTGTGCCTCGCCTTTGAGCGGCGCGGCCTGCTGGGTGGTGTGCAGGCCAAGGCTGGCAATGATGTCGAGGGCGGCGCGGGTGGCGTCTGCCAGTACGTTGTCCAGACTGTGCTGGCCGTTTACGGAACCGGCAATGTTCAGATTGGCCGGCAGGCCGCTGAGGTTGAACCCGGCGCTTTGTTCGTCATAGGCGAGCTTGCCACCGGCCTGGCACAGCAATTGATAAACCGGCATATAGCCGCCTGACATACACAGCAGGTCGCAGTCCAGCGTCATGCCCGCACTGGCCACCTGACCCTGGCCGGTGATTTTGCGCAGTTCGACGCCATTGATGTGGCGCATGCCCTTTTCGTGCAGTGCTTCATACACGGTGGTGCTGGCGTGGCAAGTGATGCCGCGTTTTTCCAGCTCGATCAACAGGCGGCGGTCGGCTGGCTGGTTACGCATATCCACCACAGCGGCCACCTGCACGCCCTGATCATGCAGATCCAGCGCGGCCAGATAACCGTCATCGTTACCGGTGAGTACCACGGCGCGTTGGCCGGGCTTGACCGCATACAGCTTCATCAGCCGTTGCGCCGCGCTGGTCAGCATGATGCCGGGCAGGTCGTTGTTGCGGAAAATCACCGGCTGGTCGAACGAGCCGCTGGTGATCAGGCACTGCGTCGCGCGCACTTTATACAGGCGTTTGCCTTGAATCACCGGCAGGTAGTTGTCGGTGAACCAGGCGTTGCAGGTGGCGCTGTGCAGAATCCGGATATTGGCGTGGCCTTCTACGGCCGCCACCAGTTCGGTGCGCAGTTGCCCGGCCCGCTGACCTTCAAGGTCAAAGCGCGCATACGTCAGCGAGCCGCCCAGAATCGGCTGCTGCTCGATCAGCAGCACCTTGGCGCCGGCATTGGCGGCGGTCAGCGCCGCTTGCAGGCCGGCGGGACCGGCGCCGATCACTGCCAGGTCGGTAAACAGATACGCCTTGTCGTAGTACTCGGGCTTGAAGCCGAGGTCCAGCACACCCAGGCCGGCTTTTTTGCGGATCACCGGCTCCCAGACTTTCCACATGCCCTTGGGCTTATAGAAGGAGCGGTAGTAGAACCCCACCGGCATGAATTTGGAGAACTTGCCGAGCAGGGCGTCCTTGTCGTTGTCCAGTGAGCCGTTGTAGTTCTGGCCGCTGACCCGCAGGCCATTTTCCAGGGCAAACGTATCGGCCAGCACGTTGGGCTCGCGGGGCAGTTGCACCAGGGTATTGGCGTCTTGCCCGGCCATGCTCAGCGGGCCGCGCGGGCGGTGGTACTTGAACGAGCGCGACAGCAGATGACGGCCGCTGGCGAGCAGGGCGCTGGCAATGCTGTCGCCTTGCAGGCCTTCATAGGCCTTGCCATCGAAGCTGAAGGTCAGCGGCTTGCTGCGGTCGATCAGCAGGCCCATCGGGGCGGGCAGGCGGTTGGCGGTACTCATCCTGCGATCTCCTGAGTCTGTTGGGTGAATTCGACCCGGCTGTTGAACAGCTCGCGGGCATCGAAGGTGCGCACAATCTCGTCACTGCCGGTGTGGCGCTCGGCCAGAAACCAGTAACTCGATGGCGTGTGCATCCACCACTCGCGAACCACCCCCAGAGTGTCTTCGCTGTTGAACACGTAGTCGGCCCACTGGGCATCGCTGCAGGTCTGCGGGTCGGGCATGGGTTTGAATTCGCCGCCGTAGGTGAATTCGCTGATGTTGCGCGGCCCGTTGAGCGGGCATGTCATGACTTTCATGTGTCGCTCTCCGCTTAGTGGCTGGCCGCCGTGGCGCCCATTTCGTTGACTTGCTGGAAGGTCGAGAAACGCTCCAGGCCAAATGGCTTGATCAGCTCCGGGACCTTGCCGCCACTGGCGACCAGCTCGGCCATGGTCTTGCCGCAGATCGGTGTGGCCTTGAAACCCCAGGTGCCCCAGCCGGCGTCCAGGTAGTAGTTCTTGACCGGCGACAGGCCCATGATGGGGCTGTAATCGGGGGTCATGTCGGTGATCCCGGCCCACTGGCGCATCAGCTTGGCGTTGGCCAGAAACGGGAACATCTCGATGGCGTGCGAGAGCAGGCTTTCTTTCAAGTCGAGCGTTGAGCGAGTGTTGAACAGCGGGTAGGGATCCGAGCCACCGCCGAACACCACCTCGCCACGGCTGGTCTGCTGCACGTAACAGTGCAGCGCCGAAGAACTCACCAGCGGGTCGAGAAACGGCTTGAACGGCTGGGTGACCATCGCCTGCAGCGGGAAGGTCTGGATCGGCGAGCGGATGCCGGCCTTTTTCATCATTTGCGAACTCATGCCGGCCACCGCCTGCACCGCGCAGCCACAACGCACCGTGCCCCGGTTGGTCTTGACCGCCGTGATGGCGCCGTTTTCGATCACCAGTTCCTGAACTTCGGTCAGTTGATGAATCTCGACCCCGCGCTTGGCGGCCTGCTTGGCGTAGCCCCAGGCCACCGCATCGTGCCGCGCTGTCGCCCCGTCGATGTGCCAGAGCCCGGCGAGCACCGGAATATGCCCCGGATCAAGGTTCAGGCTCGGCACCAACTCGCGGATCTGCTGGCGGTCGATCATCTCGGTGCGCCCGCCAAAGTGCTTGTTGACCTCGGCGCGCTGGCGGAATGAACGCACCGTGGCGTCGGTGTGCGCCAGGGTCAACTGACCCCGGTGCGAGTACATGATGTTGAAGTCGAATTCATTGGACAGCCCTTCGAACATCCGTACCGATTCAGCGTAGAACTTCACCCCTTCGCTGGTCAGGTAGTTGGAGCGGATCACCGCCGTGTTGCGCGCGGTGTTGCCGCCGCCCAGGTAGCCTTTTTCCAGCACCGCAATATTGTTGATGCCGTGGTACTTGGACAGGTAATACGCGGTGGCCAGGCCGTGGCCGCCTCCGCCGATGATCACCACGTCATAGGCCGGCTTGAGTTCCTTGGGGGCCGGCAAGTCGACTTCCACCGGGTACTCCGAGCTGAGCCCGTACTTCAATAGACCTAAAGGCATATGGCCTCCTGCTGGCTGCTGTGGGCATGCGCCTGCTGTTGCGCGGCGATCAGGGTGTTTTTCATCAGAAAGGCGATGGTCATCGGCCCGACCCCGCCGGGCACCGGGGTGATGGCCGAGACCTGGGGCAGGGCGGCGTCAAAGTCGACATCACCGACCAGCCGGCTGCGGTCGTGGTCCTGAATACGGTTGATGCCCACATCGATCACCACCGCGCCGGGTTTCAGCCAACTGGCATCGATCATCCGCGGCCGACCGACTGCCGCGACCACGATGTCGGCCAGTTGGCACAGCGCCTTGGCATCCTGGCTGCGCGAATGCACCACCGTCACCGAGCAGTGGGCCTTGAGCAGCAAGGCCGCCATCGGCTTGCCGACGATGTTCGAACGGCCAATCACCACCGCGTGCTTGCCGCTCAGGTCGCCGAGGGTCTGCTCCAGCAGGTACATGCAGCCGGTGGGGGTGCAGGGCGTGAGTACGTCACGGCCCTGGCTCAGGCCGCCGACGTTCTCGCTATGAAAACCGTCGACATCCTTGCCCGGATCAATCGCCTGCAAGGCGCGGGTTTCTTCAATGTGTCCGGGTAACGGCAGTTGCAGCAGGATGCCGTTGACTGAAGCGTCGTGGTTCAGCTCGGCGATCAAGTCCAGCAGCCGGGCCTGCGGGCAATCGGCTGCCAGCCGGTACTCGATGGAGCGAATTCCGCATTCCTCGGCGCGCAGAATCTTGTTGCGCACATACACCTGGCTGGCCGGGTCTTCACCGACCAGAATCACCGCCAGCGCTGGCTGGATGTGATCGGCCTTGAGCATCAGCACGTCCTGTTTGACTTGCTGCAGCACCCGGGCGGCAGCGGCCTTGCCGTCGATCAGTTTTGAGCTATTCACCGGAAGATCACCGTTCTGTCAGTGTTGAGAAAGACCCGGTGTTCAAGGTGATAACGGACCGCCTTGGACAGCGCCACGGTTTCTGTATCACGGCCGATGGCGACCAGGTCATCAGGCAAATAGGCGTGGTCGACCCGCTGTACTTCCTGCTCGATGATCGGCCCCTCGTCCAGGTCGCTGGTCACGTAATGCGCGGTGGCGCCGATCAGCTTCACGCCACGCTCATAAGCCTGGTGATACGGCTTGGCACCTTTGAAGCCCGGCAGGAACGAGTGGTGGATATTGATGGCGCGGCCTGAAAGTTGCTTGCACAGATCATCGGAGAGGATCTGCATGTAGCGCGCCAGCACCACCAGTTCAGTACCGGTTTCGTTGACCACCTGCATCAGCGCCGCCTCCTGAGCAGCTTTGGTGTCTTTGGTCACCGGCAGGTAGATAAACCGGATGCCCTCACGCTCGGCCATCGGCCGCAGATCGAGGTGATTGGAGACAATGGCGGTGATGGTCATGTGCATCTCGCCCTTGTGATAGCGATACAAAAGGTCGGTCAGGCAATGATCGAACTTGCTGACCATCAGCAGCACCCGCATCGGCCGGCTGCTGTCATGCAGCTCCCAGTCCATGTCAAAGCTGGCCGCTACATCGCTGAAACCGGCCTTGAGCTGCTCGATGTCACCGGCGTGACCCTCGTTGAAGCGAAACACCGCGCGCATGAAAAAACGCCCGCTGAACTCATCATCAAACTGTGCCATTTCACCGATGTAGCAAGCGTTACCCGCCAGATACGACGTCACCGCCGCGACAATCCCGGACGTCGCCGGACAGCTGATCTTCAGGATGAAATGGTTCTTTTCGTGGTGCATGGCACGTCCTCGGAAAATGGCGGCAGCTCAACGCAGAGCGAAAAAATTCAGCAGTAAATTCTGGTTTTAAGGATGAATAAAAATTCCCGATGGGAATTAAATATTCGTTGTGGCGAATTTATAGGTGAAAGCGGACGGGCCGTCCAGAGAAATCTGGAAAGAATATTTCTTGTGGGGAAAGTCGCGCCGTGGGCGCGGGCGGCAAGCGGTAAGCTTCAAGCGGCAAGAAAAAAGCCTAAGCCAGGCTCCATTTGCTTTTGCTCTTCGAACCGAGATGGTCCAGACGACGCCAATCGCGACTTGGGCGCTGGCCGGCCGGCTCTTCCCACCGGGTCCGTGTCTGCTGCGCGACAGCGCGGCGCCGAGGCGGCGGGCGATCTCCTACACAGAGGCGAGCGGCTTACTCGCCCTGCGCCCCATAGTTCATGATCGACAGCAAGCGGATCGGCACTTGCACCAGTTGCTCCGGCCCATGCGGCACCTCACCGTCGAAGGTCAGGCTGTCGCCGGCTTCCATCCGGTACAACTGATTGCCATGCCGGTAAATCAGCTCGCCCTCCAGCAGATGCAAAAACTCCGTGCCCGGATGCGAGAAGGTCGGAAACTCTTCGCTGGCGTCATCCATGCTCACCATATACGCCTCGAAACTCTTCTTCGGCCCACGGGTGTGGTTGAGCAGATGATAGGTATGGCCCTTCTCCGTACCGCGGCGCACCACCTCCAGCCCTTCATCCTTTTTGACCAGCAACGCCGTACTGCCCTGCTGATCGTACTGGCTGAACAGTTTCGACATCGGCATGCCCAGCACATCGCATAAACGGCCCAGGTTATCCAGGCTGGTCGACACCTGCGCATTCTCGATCTTGCTCAACATCCCTTGGCTGATGCCGGCGATGCGCGCCACATCCGCCAGCTTGAGTTCCTGGGCCTGGCGCTGGCGTTTGATCTGAATGCCGATGTACTGCTCCAGCTTGAGCTTGGGGGTGTCCGATTGAGTCATAGGCTGTGCACGGTTTCCGTTCAATAATTTTTATTTCGCACTGAGAATGTGCAGCGACGTTCGTATGGCTGTTTTGCCGGTGAAATATTCGCGCTGGGAAAACAAGTTTCCCATATATACAGAACAAAAGGCTTGATCAAAGGTTTTTTAGCCCTGCTTGAAAAACTGGCAAGGGCATTGCATTCCTGTAATGAAAGTAAGTTTCCTGATCGGAATAAGTGCTTCCGGCAGCGAAACAGGGGTTCTTCTTTCAAGCCGCTTTCGTCACAGGAGTCACGCTCTATGTTGCCAACAGAAACACAGCGTCTGATCCAGGAGCACGGCATCAAGTACGTGCTGGCTCAGTTCGTCGATATTCACGGTTCGTCCAAGACCAAATCGGTGCCGGTCAGCGGCCTGGAAATGGTAGCCGAGAGTGGCGCCGGTTTCGCCGGGTTCGCCATCACCGGTATGGGCATGGAGCCGCACGGTCCCGACTTCATGGCCCGTGGCGACCTGTCGTCACTGGTACCGGTGCCATGGCAGCCCGGTTATGGCCGCGTGGTGTGCATCGGTCATGTTGAAGGTAAACCCTGGCCTTACGACAGCCGCTATGTACTGCAACAGCAGGTCGAGCGTCTGAGCCAGCGTGGCTGGACCCTCAACACCGGGCTGGAGCCTGAGTTCAGCCTGTTCAAGCGCGATGCTGCCGGCCACCTGCAACTGGTCGATGCCAGCGATAACCTCGACAAGCCTTGCTATGACTACAAAGGCCTGTCGCGTTCACGCGAATTTCTCGAACGTCTGACCGAAGCCCTGCAACCGGTGGGCTTTGATATCTACCAGATCGACCACGAAGACGCCAACGGCCAGTTCGAGATCAACTACACCTACAGCGACGCCATGGAGTCGGCCGATCGCTTCACCTTCTTCCGCATGGCCGCCGGCGAGATCGCCAACGACATGGGCATGATCTGCTCGTTCATGCCCAAGCCGGACCCCAAACGGGCCGGTAACGGCATGCACTTTCACCTGTCGATCAGCAGCGCAACCAACAAGAACCTGTTCCACGACGCCAGTGACCCAAGTGGCATGGGCCTGTCGAAAATGGCCTACCACTTCGCCGCCGGCCTGCTGGCCCACGGTCCCGCGCTGTGCGCGTTTGCGGCCCCCACAGTCAACTCCTACAAGCGGCTTGTGGTTGGCAACTCGCTGTCGGGCGCGACCTGGGCGCCGGCGTTCATTGCCTTTGGCTCCAACAACCGCTCGGCCATGGTTCGCGTGCCTTATGGGCGCCTGGAGTTCCGCCTGCCGGATGCTGGCTGCAACCCGTATCTGGTCAGCGCCGCAATCATTGCCGCTGGCCTGGACGGTATCGATCGGCAGTTGGAAGTCCCGATGGTGTGCAACGAAAACCTCTACAAGCTGGGCCTTGAAGAGATCGCTGCACGCGGCATCAAGACCCTGCCGCAATCGCTCAAGGAAGCCTGCGACGCGCTGGAGGCCGACCCGCTGTTTGCCGAAGTGCTGGGCCCGGAAATCGTCGGCGAGTTCATCAAGCTCAAGCGCATGGAATGGGTGGAATACAGCCGCCACGTCAGCGACTGGGAAGTGAAGCGCTACACCGAGTTTTTTTAAGCGACACGTTTCAAGCCGCAAGCTGCAAGCAAAAGCAGAGTTGCGGTGAGTACACGATTTTCTATCAACACGGTCAGCTCGAAGCTTGCAGCTTAAAGCTAGCCACTGCCGAACAAAGTGAGGCCTGCCTTATGTGTGGAATTGTTGGTTTGTATTTGAAGAACCCGGCGCTGGAATCGCAGCTCGGCAAGCTCTTCGAGCCGATGCTCGAAGCCATGACCGATCGCGGCCCCGACAGTGCAGGTTTTGCCATTTATGGCGATGAAGTGGTTGATGGCTGGGTCAAGCTGACCTTGCAAGCCACCACCGAAGGCTATGACTTCGCCGCGTTGGTCGATGGCGTGAAGAGCAAATTGGATGCCGAGCTGGACTGGTTTCAGAACGCCAGCGCCATCGTGCTGAAAATCAAGGCTGAAGAAGCCGCAGTACGTACCGTACTGGCCGAGCTGGCGCCGAGCGTGCGCATCATGAGCGCCGGGCAGAGCATCGAGATCCTCAAGGGCATGGGCTTGCCGCAGGAGATTTCCGAGCGCTTCGGCCTGGCCGCCATGAAGGGTAGCCACATCATCGGCCACACTCGCATGGCCACTGAAAGTGCGGTGACCATGGAGGGCAGCCACCCGTTCTCCACCGGTGCTGACCTGTGTCTGGTGCACAACGGTTCGTTGTCCAACCACTTCCGTCTGCGCCAGGAGCTGCGCCGTGAAGGCATCAACTTCGAGACCGAGAACGACACCGAAGTGGCCGCCGGTTACCTGGCCTGGCGCCTGCAACAGGGCGATTCCCTGAAACAGGCCTTGGATAACTCGCTGGAAGCCCTCGACGGTTTCTTTACCTTCGCCATCGGCACCCGCAACGGCTTTGCCGTGATCCGTGATCCGATTGCCTGCAAGCCCGCGATCCTCGCCGAAACCGAGGACTACGTGGCCATGGCTTCGGAGTATCAGGCGCTGTCGAGCCTGCCGGGGATCGAAAACGCCAAGGTCTGGGAACCTGTTCCCGCCACCATGTACATCTGGGAACGCGAGTCGGCTTAAGGAGCACGCATTATGAAAACCATCGATCTGTCCAGCGCCAGCGTGCGTGATCTGAACCAGGCTCTGCATGACCAGGCCAAAACTGTCGAAGAGCGCGAGTGGCTGGTGACTCATCCCAACGGCGCGCATAACCTGGCGGTGGGCGTCAACGAAGCCATCTCCATCGATATCCAGGGCCACGCCGGCTATTACTGCGCCGGGATGAACCAGAAAGCCTCGGTCACCGTGCACGGCAATGTTGGCGTCGGCTGCGCCGAGAACATGATGAGCGGCTACGTGCGGGTCAAAGGCAGCGCCTCCCAGGCAGCCGGTGCCACCGCCCACGGCGGGCTGCTGGTCATCGAAGGCGATGCCGGCGCGCGTTGCGGGATTTCCATGAAGGGCATCGACATCGTGGTCGGTGGCAGCATCGGCCACATGAGCTGCTTCATGGGCCAGGCCGGGCGCCTGGTGGTATGCGGCGATGCCGGTGATGCGCTGGGCGACTCGTTGTATGAAACCAAAATCTTCGTCAAAGGCAGCGTCGAGTCACTGGGCTCTGACTGCATCGAGAAAGAGATGCGCGCCGAGCATATCGAAGAGTTGCAGGCGCTGCTCAACCGCGCCGGTTTCAAGGAGAACGCCGCCGATTTCAAACGCTACGGCTCGGCGCGCCAGCTGTACAACTTCAAAGTCGACAACGCCAGCGCGTACTGATCAGGAGCACTAACCATGACCGAGTTTTCCAATTCCAAAGCCCAGGCTCCGGTCCTGCGCGAGTCGGCCACCTTCGATCGCCTGACCATCCAGGAAATCCAGCGCGCCGCCGAAACCGGCATCTATGACATTCGCGGCGGCGGCACCAAGCGCAAGCTGCCGCACTTCGATGACCTGTTGCTGCTCGGCGCCAGCGTGTCGCGTTATCCGCTGGAAGGCTATCGCGAGAAATGCGGCACCGACGTGATCCTCGGTAACCGTTTCGCCAAGAAGCCGTTGCACCTGAAGATTCCGGTGACCATTGCCGGCATGAGTTTCGGCGCACTGTCGGCCAATGCCAAGGAAGCGCTGGGCCGTGGTGCCAGCATCGCCGGCACCAGCACCACCACCGGCGACGGCGGCATGACCCCGGAAGAGCGCGGCCAGTCGCAGCACCTGGTTTACCAGTACCTGCCGTCGCGCTACGGCATGAACCCGGATGACCTGCGCAAGGCCGATGCCATCGAGATCGTTCTGGGGCAGGGCGCCAAGCCGGGCGGCGGCGGCATGCTGCTGGGCATGAAAGTCACCGAGCGAGTCGCGGGCATGCGTACCCTGCCGATCGGCGTCGACCAGCGCTCGGCCTGCCGTCACCCGGACTGGACCGGCCCGGACGATCTGGCGATCAAGATCGCCGAGATTCGTGAAATCACCGACTGGGAAAAACCCATCTACGTGAAAATCGGCGCCAGCCGTCCTTACTACGATGTGAAACTGGCAGTCAAAGCCGGTGCCGATGTGATCGTGCTCGACGGCATGCAAGGCGGCACCGCTGCGACTCAGGAAGTGTTTATCGAACACGTCGGTATCCCGATCCTGCCGGCCATCCCGCAAGCGGTTCAGGCCCTGCAGGAAATGGGCATGCACCGCAAAGTGCAATTGATCGTCTCCGGCGGGATTCGTAATGGTGCAGACGTGGCCAAGGCCATGGCCCTGGGCGCTGATGCGGTAGCGATTGGTACGGCTGCACTGGTGGCGCTGGGTGACAACCATCCGCGGCTGGACGAAGAGCTGAAAAAGATCGGCTCGGCCGCCGGTTTCTACGACGACTGGCAGAACGGCCGCGACCCTGCCGGTATCACCACCCAAGACCCGGAACTGGCCAAACGTCTGGATCCGGTCGAGGGCGGGCGCCGCCTGGCAAACTATTTGCGTGTATTGGTGCTCGAAGCCCAGACCATGGCCCGCGCCTGCGGCAAGAGCCACCTGCACAACCTCGACCCCGAGGACCTGGTGGCCCTGACCGTCGAATCGGCGGCCATGGCCCGCGTACCGCTGGCCGGCACCAGCTGGATTCCAGGCTCGCAGTATTGATTCGGTGATCCCTCTGTGGGAGCGAGCAAGCTCGCTCCTACCGATGATCGGCATCACATCCCGAGAGGCCGCAAAGGCCCGTTTTCCAAACAACATTCCCCGCTGCCAGACACTTTCCATTACCCCGCAGGAGCGTTGAAGATGGTTAATCGTCTACCTGGCAAATCCCTTCTTGCAGCACTGGCGCTGGGCGCCTGTATTCCTTTGGCCCAGGCGGCCGAAACCCCGACCCTCAATACCGGCAGCACCGCGTGGATGATCACCGCCGCGGTGCTGGTGCTATTCATGTGCCTGCCCGGTCTTGCCCTGTTCTACGGCGGGCTGGTACGCGCCAAGAACATGCTCTCGCTGTTCACCCAGTGCTTTGGCATCGCCGGGCTGGTCGGTGTGTTGTGGGTGCTTTACGGCTACAGCCTGGTGCTGGACACCACCAATATGGTCGCCGGGGAGGTGACCTTTAATAGCTTCGTCGGCAGCCTGAACCGCGCTTTTCTGGCCGGCCTGACCCCCGACAGCCTGGTCGGCGAAATCCCCGAAGGTGTCTTCATCACCTTCCAGATGACCTTCGCCATCATCACCCCGGCGCTGATCGCCGGGGCCTTTGCCGAGCGCATGAAATTCTCCGCCGCGCTGCTGTTCATGGCGCTGTGGTTCACCCTGGTTTACGCCCCGGTGGCGCACATGGTCTGGGGCGGCGGCGGGGCGGTGATGCACAACTGGGGCGTGCTTGATTACGCCGGTGGCACCGCTGTGCACATCAACGCCGGGGTCGCGGCACTGGCGGCCTGCCTGGCACTGGGCAAACGCAAAGGCTACAAGAATGAACCCATGCCGGCACACAACCTGAGCCTGACCATGGCCGGCGCGGCGATGCTCTGGGTCGGCTGGTTCGGCTTTAATATCGGCTCCGGCGGCGGCCTTTCCGGGTTGTCCGGGATGGTGATGATCAACACGCAGGTCGGTGCGTGCGCCGGGATCATTGGCTGGATGTTCAGCGAGTGGCTCAAAGCCGGCAAACCCAGCGCGCAAGGGCTGGCCTGCGGCGCGCTGGCGGGCCTGGTCGGCATCACCCCGGCCTGCGCCTACGTCGGCGTGGGCGGTGCGCTGGTGATTGGCCTGCTGTGCGGCGTGTGCTGCTACCTGGGCGTCACCGTGCTGAAGAAACGCCTCGGCTACGACGACAGCCTCGACGTCTTCGGCCTGCATGGCATTGGCGGGATTGTCGGCGCGGTGCTGACCGGGGTGTTCTGCGTGCCGGCACTGGGCGGTTTGGTGCCGGACGCCAACATGCTCGATCAAGTGATCGCACAGATAAAAGGCGTGGCGCTGACTGTGGTGTATTGCTTCGTGGTCAGCTGGGCGATCCTCAAGGTGGTCAAGGCACTGGTCGGTTTGCGCGCCGATGACTCGACCGAAGAGCTGGGCCTGGATCTGGGCGAGCATAACGAGCGGGCGTATAACCACTGAGTTCAGGGATAGCCGCCTTGCACCCATGCAAGGCGGCCAGGTTCTCCTTTTCAAGTCCTTCAACGAGTGGAACGCCGCCCGCGCTGGCGCGATTTTGGGGCGCAACCCGCAGGGCCTCGGCGCGGTTGTGATGAAACGGCAACAGACCAGGAGTCAGTACTCAGTCGGGCTGGTGGTTGATCTGCAAGCGTGTGGCCAGGCTGGCCAGTCGTTTGTCCAGCGTCCACAAATGCGCCCGAGTGATCAAGGCTGATGCCAGCAGTGTCATGTCCACCAGCCCGCACCCCAAACCGTAGAGCTTGTGCTGCTCCACGAAAGTCATTACTTCGGTCCATGTGGGTTGCTGGCAGTGCTTCAAACTGGACAGATCTGCCAGCGTTCGAGTCCGCTCAGGTGGTGTACCGCACGCCAGTTCACCCATAACCATGGGGTGGATCAGCACCCGGTCCTGTTGAAGCAAGTTCGAAAGGCCCGGGGTGTAGCTGCGAAAGTGAGCCACCCAGATAGAGGTATCGACAAGCACATCCATCATTCGGATGCATCACTTCGACGGGGGATATCCTCCATTGAGGGCATTGCAGAGCCAAGGGCTGCCAAACGCTTTGCTGCCTGAATACGGACAAACATCTGCACGGCCTCACGAAAAAGCTCGGCCTTGTCCATGTTAGGGTCTGCGACTTCAAGGGCACGTTCATACAAGGCGTCATCAATCGTAACGGTCGTTCTCATGATCAAGCTCGCATCTGTCATCAATAATGATGCAATTCTACATCAGCCTTGATGAGGTCGGGGCATCTCTGTCAACGTTAGACGCTCGACAGGCTGTTGAAAAACGACCTGCTGGCTGAGGGCGTACGGCGCTCAGCCTCCCACAAAAAAGCCGGGCATCGCGCCCGGCTTTTGCGTCACTTAGCGTATCTCAACGAAACGCCGGCACCACGTGCTGGATGAACAGCTCCAGCGATTTCTTCTTCTCGGCGTGCGGCAGGCTGTTGTCGCACCAGAAGCTGAACTCGTCGACACCCAGTTCCTGGTAGTAACGAATACGTTTGATGATTTCTTCCGGGGTGCCGATCATGGTGTTTTTGCGGATGTTCTCCAGTTCGAACTCCGGGCGCTCGGCGAATTTCGATTCCGGGCTTGGCTCCAGAAAGCCGTTGACCGGTACGGTCTTGTTACCGAACCAGGCGTCAAAGGTGCGGTAGAACTTGTTGATCGCGGCGGCGCCGACTTTCCAGCCGTCCGGGTCATCTGCGCTGTGCACGTGGGTGTGGCGCAGCACCATCAGTTGCGGGCGTGGCACGTCCGGGTTGTTGTCCAGCGCGGCCTGGAATTTGTTTTTCAGGTCCAGGACTTCTTCGTCGCCTTTCATCAGCGGCGTGACCATCACGTTGCAGCCATTGGCAACCGCGAAGTTGTGCGAGTCCGGGTCGCGGGCGGCGATCCACACCGGTGGGGTGTTGATCGGCTTGGGGATGCTGGTGGAGGTCGGGAATTTCCAGATCTCGCCGTCGTGGGCGTAGTCGCCTTGCCACAGGGCCTTGACCACCGGAACCATCTCGCGCAGGGCCTTGCCGCCTTCGGTGGCGGGCATGCCGTTGGCCAGGCGGTCGAACTCGACCTGATAGGCGCCACGGGCCAGGCCCACTTCCATGCGGCCGTTGCTGATCACGTCGAGCAGGGCGCACTCACCGGCCACCCGGATCGGGTGCCAGAACGGCGCGATGATGGTGCCGGCGCCCAGGTGGATGGTCGTGGTGCGGGCTGCCAGATACGCGAGGATCGGCATCGGGCTTGGCGAGATGGTGTATTCCATGGCGTGGTGTTCGCCTACCCAGACGGTGCTGAAACCGCCTTTTTCGGCCAGCAGGGTCAGCTCGGTCAGGTCATCGAACAGCTGCCGGTGGCTGACTTGCTCGTCCCAGCGTTCCATATGCACGAACAACGAAAATTTCATGACGTTACCTCGGTCTTGGCGCCCGACAGTGAGTGGGGAAGGGCGGGTCTGTATTTTTTGGTATACCGTAATATCGAATGCTGACGCAGATCAAGCCGCCGTGGGCAGGGCACCCATTTTGCCCAGGCAATACACCATCGGTGCGACGGGCTGCTCAGGCAGGATCAGGTTCTTCACTGCGCCAACCATGATCGCGTGATCGCCACCTTCGTATTCGCGCCACAGCTCGCATTCAATGATCGCCGTAGCACCGGCCAGCAATGGATTGCCCAGTTCGCTCAAGCTCCACTCGATGCCTTCAGCCTTGTCTTTGCCCTTGCGCGCGAAGGCATAAGCTTCGGTTTTCTGCTCGCTGCCGAGCAGGTGAATGGCAAAGCGTTTGTTCTTGATCAGTACAGGATAGGAGTCGGAGCTGTAATTGGGGCAGAACAACACCAGGGCCGGTTCCAGGGACAGCGCGCTGAAGGCGCTGGCAGTCAGCCCGACCACTTGGCCATCATCATCCAGGGTGGTGATGACGGTAACGCCGGACGGGAAGGAGCCCATGACGTTCTTGTAGACATTCGGGTCGATCATTGGATACCTCTCGTTGGAGACCGCTGGGGGCGCGCTGGTGTGGACGGAGCCGAAGCAGATTGTTGTCTGTCTGATGGTATACCGTAATACTTAATTCGCAAGTGTTTTTGTTGCATCGCTTGTCTGAGCCTGACGCTGCAATTGGGCTGTATGCCTTGATATTTCTGACCTGCACCGTTGTTTGCGGCCGCTTCTGACGCTTGACAGGCGCCTGTTGAGGGGCCGAAAGATGGCCGGTAGGGGGTTGTGTGTATGTGGCATACCATAATATGGTGTTATCAGCGCAATGAATGGCACGAATGACACCTTCATTGCCTCACACTCATTCCGGCCCTGTTCAAGCAGGGCGCTGCATGGTTTGGCTCTGCACAACAACAAATTCAGGCGAGACGATGTTTCTTCACTTTTACCCAATGGTGCCGGTCACCACGCTGCCCAGCGTTATTCGATTCGTAACGGATTTCTCAACTGCCAAGAGTCTGCGCACCTTCAGTGCGTAAGGCGTCGGGCCTGCCGCTTTTCTAAGCCCGGATGATTGAGCCTCGCCGGCCCGCCATGCGCAGGTCGTGGCCCGGCTCGTCCGGAAAAAGCCGCAGGGCCTGATGGGTTTGTCATCTGGCGCCCGCCACGGCGTCGGCCATCGGTTTCGAGATAGCGACTATGTCCAAGCACAACACGCCCCAGCAAAACCCACATGACAGCGGCAGCGCGCCGCTGATCGAAAACCACACCGTTGATTACGTTCCCCCGGCAGAGCGCCACGGCAAGGCCCGCGACCTGTTCACCCTGTGGTTCAGTACCAATATTGCGCCACTGCCGATCGTCACCGGCGCGATGGCCGTGCAGGTGTTTAACCTCGACTTTTTCTGGGGGCTGCTGGCGATTGTGCTGGGTAACCTGATCGGCAGCGTGGTCATCGGTCTGGCTTCGGCGCAGGGCCCGCAACTGGGCATCCCGCAAATGGTCCAGAGCCGGGGCCAGTTCGGTCGTTACGGCGCGTTGCTGATCGTGTTCATCACCGCGCTGATCTACGTCGGCTTCTTTATCTCCAACATCGTCCTGTCGGGCAAGTCGATCCAGGGCCTGGCACCGTCAGTGTCGATGCCCACCGGCATCCTGATCGGCGCACTGAGCGCTACCGCCATCGGCGTGATCGGCTATCGGTTCATTCACACCCTCAACCGGATCGGCACCTGGGTGATGGGCGCGGCGCTGTTGGCCGGCTTCAGCATGATCTTCCTGCAAGAGTTGCCGGATGACTTCTTCATTCGTGGCGGCTTCGATGCCGCCGGCTGGATCGCCACCTTGTCGCTGGGCATCATCTGGCAAATCAGCTTCTCGCCATATACCTCGGATTACTCGCGCTACCTGCCCAAGGAAATCGGCATCGGCAAACCGTTCTGGGCTACCTACTTCGGTGCCAGCCTGGGCACTATCGCCTCGTTCAGCTTCGGCATGGTCGCAGCATTGGCCACCCCGCAAGGCACCGAAGCCATGGCGGCGGTCAAGCAATCCACCGGCTGGCTGGGGCCGATCCTGATGGTGCTGTTTCTGCTCAACATCATCAGCCACAACGCCTTGAATCTGTATGGCGCGGTGCTGTCCATCGTCACCTCGATCCAGACCTTCGCTGCGCAGTGGACGCCGAGCATCAAGCTGCGCGTGGTGTTGTCGACGATCATTCTGGTGGGTTGCTGCCTGGTGGCGGTCAGCGCCTCGGGCGACTTTATCAGCAAGTTCATCGGCCTGATCCTGGCACTGCTGATCGTGCTGGTGCCGTGGGCGGCGATCAACATCATCGACTTCTACCTGATCAAGCGCGGCGTGTACGAGATCGAGTCGATCTTCCGCAATGACGGCGGCATCTATGGGCGCTTCAACCCCCACGCGATCATCGCTTACGCCATCGGCATCCTGGTGCAACTGCCATTCGCCAACACCTCGCTGTACGTCGGCCCATATGCCAACTACATCGAAGGCGCCGACCTGTCGTGGCTGGTCGGTCTGGTGGTCACTGCGCCGCTGTATTACTGCCTGGCCACGCGCAGTAAAAGCGAAGCCAGTCGGGCTGCACGGTTGCGGTACAACGACTGAGTGGATCATCCCGCCCAAGGGCGCCCCGGCCGTGTTGCCGGGACTCGGGAATGGGTCGTGCAGCCACTGTATGCCCCCGGTGGGAGCGACCTTGCTCGCGAAGACGGCGGCACATTCGCTACAAATGCTGTGACTTTAATGGCCTCTTCACGAGCAAGCTCGTTCCCACAGAGGTTTGCGGCGCTTAATTGAACAGTATTGGCTTTAGCCCCGAAGCTTTAAGCCCTGAAGCTTTCAGGGCCCTTCGCGGATAAATCCGCTCCTGCAAACCGTCGGGATCAGAACTGGCCTTTGAGACTCAGCACGAAGTTGCGCGGCTCACCATACAGGTTGCCGTAGCCACTGGACGAGACGGTGCTGTAATAGGTCTTGTCGAACAGGTTGTTGCCGTTCAGGGCCAGCGTCCAGTGCTCGTCGAGCTTGTAGGCCGCGCGCGCTGAGTAGATCGTATAGCCGCCTTCGACGTAGGAGTAGTCCAGCGACTGTGTGCCACCCAGCGGCACGACGCTGCCGGCCTCGCTTTGCGCGCTCTGGGCCAGGACCCCGGCGCCGATGCTGAGTTTGGGCAGGCTCTGCAAGCGGTAGTCGCTCCACAGCTTGAACAGGTGCCGTGGGGTGTGGCTGCTGAAACGCGCGTCGCCTTCGCGCTTGTTCTCGTTGGCGTTGTAGGTGTAGCCCATGGCGACCTGCAAGCCCGGCAGCACTTCGCCGTTGAGTTCCACTTCAAAGCCCTGGCTCAACTGGTAGCCATTACCGATGTAGCAGCACGAGGTCACGCTGCCCCACTGGCGTGGGTAGCTGGTGTCTTGCTGGCCTTCGCCTTTCTTCTCGATGCGGTACAGGGCGAAGCTGCCAAGCAGTTTGCCGTCGGCCATTTCGCTCTTGATGCCGATCTCGTAGTTGGTGCCGGTCATCGGCTCCAGCGCCTTGCTGCCTGGCGGCGGGCCTTGCAGCAGGGTGGACTGGGTCTTGTAGATTTCGGCATGGCTGGCGTACAGGCTGACGCTCGGGGTCAGTTCGTAGACGATGCCGTAATAAGGAACGAACTGGCTGTCGACGTCCAGCGACGACAGTTTCTGGCCGGTGGCGCCGACGTACTCGGTGTCTTCCTTGAGGGTGTAGCGGCCGCCGACGATCAGCGATAACTCGTCGGTCGGGCGAATCCGCAACGAGGTGTACGAACCGACCTTGCGGATGTCGGTCGAGGTGTCCGGGAAGCTCTCGGCGGTCGGGAAGTAGGCCGGCAGGGTCGGCGCAAAAATCGTATCCGAGTACAGGTAGTTCCAGTAGCTGCCGCCGCGGCTTTTGATCTTGGTCGCATCGACACCGACGGTCAGGTCGTGGCTGTGACCCAGCAGCTCGAAAGAGCCCTGCAGGTTTAGGTCGAAGGTGGTCTGGGTGTTGCGGTAGCTGTGCTGGTTGTTCCACCAGTCGCCGCCGGTGCCGGTAGCACGATCGATGGGGTTTTCCAGCTCGACCACGTTCTGGTCATTCTGGTTGATGTTGTGGCGCAGGTTGGCCACTGCCTTCCAGTTGTCGCTCAGTTGCTGGTCGAGACGCACGAACAGTGTGGTGTTCTCGATATCGTTCCAGCTCCAGGGCGTGGTCATGTTGGTGCGCCGCGACAGGCCCAGGTCGCCGCCGTCGGCGTAGCGGCCGATGGTGTTGCGCACGCCATTGAGGTCATCGCGCTGATGGCTGAAACCGGCCAGCAGCAGGGTGTCGTCGGTGGCATCGAATTCGAACGAGGCGTAGTTGAGGTTGCGCTTCTTGTGATCGTAGTTGACGAAGTTGCGCTTGTCTTCCAGTGCCGCGACATAGCGGCCACGCAGGCGGCCGTCCAGGCCCAGGGGGCCGGTAACGTCAATCTCGCCACGGTAGTTGTCCCAACTGCCCGCCGAGGTCTGCAATTTTACCTGGTTGAAAGCCAGCGGCCGCTTGTACATCAGGTTCAGTACGCCGCCAGGCTCGCCACCACCGTACAGGCCATCGGCGCCGCGCAGCACGCCGACGCTGTCGAACTGCGCAAGGTCTTCATAACGGGCGCTGTCGAGCAGGGTAGAGGTCGCGCCACCCTGATAGCGCACGTCATTGATCGCGAAACCACGGGACAGGTAGGTGTTCTTCGCCCAGGCCTCCTGGCGCGAGATGCCGGTCATCTGGTTCATCACCTGATCCATGCTCTTTAGCTGCTGGTCTTCCAGGCGCTGGCTGGTGATTACGGTCACCGACTGGGCGATGTCCTTGAGCTTTTGCGCACTTTTGCCGCCCATGGCGGTGGTGCCGGGCGCATAGCTGCCGGTGTTCTCGGTGCTTTCACCCAGGGCCTGGCCCTCGATGTTGGTGGCCGCCAGCTCCACGCCCGAAGCGCTGTCATGAGTGTCGACGGGCAGTGTTTCGGCCTGTAGCGGGCCGTGCAGCAGCATGCTGCTCAGGGCCAGGCAGACAGACAGGTGCAGGGACGTACGCTGGAAGGAGCGGGGAGGGAGCATGGGAGAGATCCGAATGTGAGTGCTAATTGTTTTCGGATGCGAATTATTTACATTTGAATTGATTTTACAAGTGCCCCCTAACGAAATTTTTACAAAATGTTTTTTCTTGAGCGTAATACCACCCCTAATTGTTGGCCTCAATTAATCAGATCGGGAAACCTCGGCGGGCAGTTCCTGCCCGCCAAGGGTCGCGAGTAACCAGCGAATGTCGGCGATCATGCGCCGTTATTGGCGCTTGTCGGGGCCTTGGCAATGACCTTGATTTCAAAGTCGAACCCGTACAACCAGGTCACACCAACGGCGGTGATGGTCGGGTAGGGCGCCTCGCCCCAGTATTCGGGCACCACCTGCCAGATGGTTTCGAAGGTCGATTGCGGATCGACCATGAACACGGTGACATCCACCACGTCCTCGAAGCTGCCACCCGCGGCCTCAAGAATGGCATTGAGGTTGTCAAAGGCCCGGCGTACCTGATTCTGCAAACCGGGTTCCGGCGAGCCGTCTTCACGGCTGCCGACCTGGCCGGACACGAACAGAAAACCATTGGAACGAACGGCCGGCGAGTAGCGGTTGCGCTCATAAAGGGCCTGGCGGCCAGCGGGGAAAACAACGTCACGTTGGGTCATGGGAAACTCCTGGGGATGAGCCGGAAAGCGATGTGCTGAAGGCCACTTTAGGTGGCGCCCCGGTGCGGATAAACTCGCAAACTCACCCATCACTGTTTGTAAATCGCAAACAATCAGGAGCGCTGATGGACCGTTTCGACGCGATGCTGGCCTTTGCCCGCGTAGTGGAAACCGGCAGCTTCACCAAGGCTGCCGACACCCTGCACCTGAGCAAGACCAGCGTGACCCAACTGATCCAGCAGCTTGAGGCGCGCTTGCGGGTGCGCTTGCTCAACCGCACCACGCGCAAGGTCAATGTCACCGCCGATGGCGCGGCCTATTACGAGCGCGTGGTGCGGCTGCTGGCCGATATGGACGATGCCGAAACCAGCCTGTCGAGCGCCGCTGCAGTGCCACGTGGACGGCTGCGGATCGATGTGCCCAGCCCGCTGGCGGCCAAGGTGTTGATCCCGGCCTTGCCAGGCTTCTACGCCCGTTACCCGGACATTCAACTGGACATGGGCGTCAGTGATCGCAAGGTCGACCTGATCGACGAAAACGTTGACTGCGTGGTGCGCGGCGGAGAATTGACCGATCAGTCGCTAATCGCGCGACGACTCGCTGACTTGCGGCTGGGCGTCTACGCCGCGCCGGCTTATTTGCAGCGCTTCGGCACCCCGGCGCACCCCCGTGAGCTGGAAGATAGCCGCCACCGGATCGTCGGTTATCTCTGGGCCCGCACCGGTAAACCCTTGCCCTATGCCATGCAGCGGGGCAACGAAAGCCTCAAGGTCCACGGCCATCACGCACTGGCGGTCGATGACGGGAATGCCTATCTGGCCGCCGGCCTGGCCGGGCTGGGTATTCTCTGGCTGCCGGAGTACATGGCGACAGCGCATGTGCAAAGTGGTGAGCTGATGCAGCTGTTCAGCGACTGGCAGCTCGATTCGATGCCGATGTACATCGCCTGGCCGCCGAACCGGCACGTCAGTGCCAAGCTGCGGATGTTCATCGAGTGGGTGGTGGAGATGGTGGGTCATAAGGGGTAATGCCGATCAGTTAAGGACAACGCGGTCTTATGGGAGGAGCCGGCCGGGGCCCCGGTCTGCTGGCGAATGCTGCGGTGCATCCACAGCAGATGTGCCGGCTTTACTGGCACTGTCGCGAGTAGAACTCCCTCCCACCGAGACTGAGTACGATCCGAAATCGCTTAACTGATCGGCATTAGTCATAAGGGGTAGTTCAAAAGCGTAGAGAGCAGAAAATATGCAGTCGCTTACGTGACTGTCTTATTTTCACGTGTTGATCTGCTGGAGAAAAGTCAGACTATTAGTTAATGACGTTAACTTGTGTAAAATCGCTTTTCGTGCCGTCGTCAGTCTTCAGTATTGGATGGGCTCTTTGGAAGAGCTAGCTCTCGTACCCCGCACTGGAGTACGCAGGTAAGATCCGGAATCGTCCTCGCTGCATGAAATTGCCGCCCGGCCTGTCCTTGTCTGACAGTATATGGCGAGCAACAGGCGAACACGTTAGGTGCATCAGGTCTTGCCATGGACTTCAGAAGGTAAATAGGCTTTCTGCGGATGCGTTTAATGGGGGATTTCATTTGAAAATAGAAACTTTTTAATAGGGAGTACACCGGTGTCAAGCGAAGAGGCTCAGGCAAAAGTAATGGAGCAGGCAACCAGTCTGATAAGCGAGTGGAATCCATGGTTAGGGCTAGCGTTCACTGTGGGCATAATGACTTGGGCCATCATCCGCGCCAGATCTGCACACTTTCTCTTTGACAGACTCTGGCGATTCATCGGAGGGGGGGCGACAAGTGATGGGGATCTGGTCAGTGCATGGGCGGTTGTCAAGGACATGGAAGGTTTCAGATTCAGAACAGGCATCAATTTTTCTTCGAAGGAGGCGTTCCTCAAGACCCTGAAGTGGCTTGAAAGTCACCGTATGAACATCAGTGACCTGTCATTCGCGAAAGCTTGGATAGGTGATGAACCTTGGAAAGTAAAAGATCCTGAACTGAGCACCTGGAAGTACCTGATTTATACGGGTATCGGTTTTTTCTGGGTAGTAGGATTTCTCATGATGTCATTCGGGGCTCAGACAGAGGCGTTACTATCAGTCAAGAAAACCGGAACAATGTTCTGGACAGATGGTTTGAAGGCGACAGATTTTGCGCTTGACTGGAGCACACACGATTTCATTGTACTCAGGTCCGATTGTCAGCAGCCGGGGTTGGAAATAGACGGTGTCACCAAAGAAGATCTGGAGGTTATCTGCTCCAGCCTAAATGCCGCGGTTTCTGATGAGGTGAAGAGCATACTGCGGGAACAGCAGATCATGGGCTGGGTCTTGGGTACTGCGTTTTTTCTGGTTGTCTTGATGATCGTTCGATACTTGGCCAGCGCACGCATGGCGAAGAGATTAAGTGTACTTGCTGCTCCTTGACATGCTCGTGCTGCGCTATCAGACAGAGGTGGTTTCAGGCGGTCAGGATCCGGGGGTCTAAAGTTGTTAATCCCATTTCTGGCCGCACCTTGTCATGTTTTGGGTGAGAGTTAATTATTTCGATTCGCTCTATTGACTTTGTTTAGCTTGCCCGCGCATGATCGCCGGGCAATCACTGCGCCACGGACTACCAATGCCTACTAGCCTTGACCATTCGCCGCTTTCCCGGGACCTCTGTCTCGCGGCGTGCGTGTGCGTGTCCGTTGCCAATAAATCCAAGAAACAGTCGCTCATTTGACCGGGGCGCGCTGTCCCGTCAGATGGGCTGACAGGACACCAAGGCGCCAGGCAGATACCCTCCCAGCACCCGCTCCCGCACCCTCCTGACGAGACCCGCCGGTCTACTCAAGGAGATTTTGCATGTCAGCTTTTCGTGGTATCTGGGTCGCGCTGGTCACGCCGTTTCGTGACGATGAAATCGATTTTCCTGCCCTGCAGCACCTGGCTGGCAAGCTGCTCGACGACGGAGTTCGTGGTCTGGTGGTCTGCGGCACTTCCGGCGAGGCCGCAGCGCTCAGCCATGCCGAGCAACTGGCGGTGCTCGATGCGGTGCTTGAGCGGGTGCCGGCCGATCAGGTCATCATGGGCCTGGCCGGTAATAACCAGCGCGAGTTACTGGCTTTTCAACAACAGATCCAGCAACGGGCGCTGGCTGGCCTGCTGGTGCCGGCGCCGTATTACATTCGTCCGTCCCAGGCCGGGCTGGAGTCGTTCTTCCAGACCGTGGCCGATGCTGCCACGGTGCCGGTGGTGCTTTACGACATTCCTTATCGCACTGGCGTGCGTATCGAGCGCGAGACGATCCGGCGGATCGTGCGCCATCCGCGTATTGCAGCGGTCAAGGATTGTGGCGGCGACCTGGACACCACCACTGCACTGATCGCCGATGGCAATGCCGAGATTCTCACCGGCGAAGACCTGCAGATCTTCAACAACCTGTGCCTGGGCGGTGCTGGTGCGATCTCGGTGTCAGCGCATATTCGTGCCGACCTGTATGTGCAGATGCAGCGTCAGGTCGACAACGGCGAACTGGCCGCCGCCCGCGCGACCTTCTACCGTCTGCGCGAGTGGATGCAGGCCGCGTTCTGCGAACCGAACCCGGCGCCGGTCAAAGCGGCACTGGCATTGCAAGGTTTGCTGGTGCCTGACTTGCGTGCGCCGATGCAAGGCTGTTCAGTGGCGACGCGGGAGCGTCTGGCTGATGTGCTGGCGCAACTGGACCTCAAGCCCCGGATCTGAAACCGGTCAAACAGCTTCAGTCGGGCAGGGCAGCGGTCCTGCTCCTGATCTGTTGCAGGGCTCGCTGGTACACCGGGTGGCAGGGTTCAGGCAGATCTTGCTCCAGTGGTTGCCAGAAAAACTCAAAAACCCGGCCGCCATCGTCCGCGGTGGTAAAGCGCCAGTGCTCCGGCACTGGCCCGACAGCTTCGCAGCACTGCAAAGACCACAGTTGCCCATCAACGCCGCAAGGCCAGACGCCCAGGTCGCATTTGATTCGGGCGCCGGTAAGCCCCGATTCTTCCGCGAGTTCGCGCACGGCCGCCTGGGCTGCTGACTCATCAGGTTCAATACTGCCTTTCACCAGTTGGTAGCCGGCCAGCGGGTGCCGGAACGCAAGGATCTGCACTTGTTCGCCCTGGCGCCGCAACAGCACCGGGCAAGCCTTGCCCGGCTTGTCCAATAGCATCTCAATGAACGGCGCCTTGCCGGCCAGGTATTGGCCCATACCGGCCGTGTTACTCGCTTCGAGTTCGAGCTTGAGCGCTTGATAACGCTGGCGCAGTACCGCGTCCGCACGCAACAGGTCGCGAAACCGCAGCACCCGTTCAATCTGCGGATGACCGGTTACGCAGATGTGCAATTTGTGAGTGCGCACACCGTCGACATTGCGCCGATAAAAATGATGCCCCGGTGTAAGGTCGCTGCCGCGTACATAGCCGAACCCGGCCAACACGGCATCACGCTGAGCTTCGTTACAGTGTTCACGGACTTCGATCAGTACGTCGATTTCCGGCTTGGCAGCCAGCCCTTCGACGGCGGTGCTGCCCACATGGTGGGTGGCAACATGCTCAGTACCGAAGGCTGCAGCAAGCTGTTCAAGGGTTGCCTTAAACAGCGCTGGCCAGCGATCGTCGTAGGGGGTAATGGTGCTGGTGAGTGCCATGCTGCGTCCTTGTATCGGCGGCCAATAAGAAGCGGGGCGCGATAGTAACGGCTCAGCGCGCATGGCGCACCTCTGTTTCAGGCCGCAAAGCCACCATCAATGGTCAGGTTGGCACCGGTGATATAGCCCGCTTCCGGCCCGGCCAGGTAGGCGACAAACCCGGCGATCTCTTCGGCGCTGCCGTAGCGGTCCAGTGCCATCAGGCCCAGCAGGCCTGGCGCCATTTCACCGTTGGCGGGGTTCATGTCGGTGTCCACCGGGCCGGGTTGTACGTTATTGACGGTGATGCCCCGTGACCCCAGATCACGGGCCATGCCTTTGACCAGACCGATAAGCGCCGACTTGCTCATGGCGTAGGTGGCCCCCCCTGCGAAGGGCACGCGCTCGGCATTGGTGCTGCCAATATTGATGATTCGCCCGCCAGTGCCCATATGTTGCAGCGCCGCCTGGCTGGCGACAAACACGCTGCGTACGTTGATCGCCAGGGTGCGGTCGAAGTCGGCCAGCGGCAGCTCTTCGACCGAGCCCAAGGCCAGTACACCTGCGTTGTTGACCAGAATGTCGATCCGGCCAAAGGCTTCTGCTGTTTGTGCGACCGCCTCAATCACCGCTTCGGCGTCGGCGCTGTCAGCCTGGATGGCTAGCGCTTTGCCGCCAGCGGCAATGATTTCGTCCTCCAGCGCCTGGGCTTTGCTGGCCGAGCTGACGTAGGTGAAGGCGACGCTGGCGCCCTCGGCGGCGAGGCGTTTGACGATGGCTGCGCCGATGCCGCGTGAGCCGCCTTGAACCAGAGCGACTTTGCCGGCGAGTGAAGGGCAATTAGTCATGGTTGTTCTCCTGAAAGGGTCAGGGCGATGCGCCCCGCAGTGAGTCAAGTATTGCGGGTGAATTACCAGCCCGGTAGACCATTAATCGCATGCTCTGAGTAAACCAGAAGTTTATGATCAGGCCGTGTTTGTCTTCTGCAAGGATCGGCCATGGAAACCTTTGGCAGCATCGAGAGCTTTATCCGGAGTGCCGAAGCCGGCAGTTTCGCCGAGGCCGCGCGGCGGCTGGGGCTCACTTCCGCCGCAGTGGGCAAGAATGTCGCTGGGCTGGAAGCGCGGCTGGGCGTGCGGCTGTTTCTGCGCAGCACCCGCCGACTGACCCTGACCGAAGCAGGGCGACGCTTTCTTGATGAGGTCGGTGGCAGTTTTGGTGTGATCCAGAATGCCGTGGCTAACCTGGCCAGCGCCGAAGGCCAGCCCGCCGGTACGCTCAAAGTGAGCATGGGCCTGATGTTCGGGCGGCTTTATGTGCTGCCGCTGCTGGGTGAGTTTTTGCAGCAGTACCCGGCGATTGTCGCTGACTGGCATTTCGATAACCGTCAGGTCGACCTGATCGGCCAGGGCTTCGATGCCGCCATCGGTGGAGGATTCGAACTGCCGCCTGGTGTGGTGGCGCGCAAGCTGGGGCCGGCCCACCGCATTCTGGTCGCCGCCCCGGAGTATCTGCGCCAGAACCCGGTCGAACACCCGGATGATCTGGAAAACGCCGCCGGCATCCTGATTCGCTCGCCACAGACTGGCCGGGTACGCAGTTGGCCGCTGACTCACCGCGATCAGGAGCAATGCCCGCTACGCCTGAAGCCGCGCATGACCCTGAGCGATTCCGAAGCCGCCTGCGCCGCCGCCGAGCAGGGCCTTGGCATCGCGCTGGTGAGCCTGCCGTTTGCCTTGCCGTACCTGGAACGTCAGCGTCTGGTACGGGTACTGCCAGACTGGTATGTCGACGATGGCAATATTTCCCTGTACTACGCCGAGCACAAACTGTTGCCGGGCAAGACCCGCGCGTTCGTCGATTTTCTGCTGGAGCGGTTCAAGGCGCAGGGGCTGGCGCAGCGGTTCAGCGCCGTTTGAGGCCGTGACCATCGGGGCGCGACAAGCCCCGCCGTTCAGGGTGGGGAAGGAGTGCCACAGAGCAAGCGCTTGAGCGGCAGCTCAGCTAGCTCCCGCAGGTTAACTACAAGGCCGCTGCACCACGAGCAGGCAGGCTGCGCAATAAGCGTGCGACTGGCCCGTGCAGAAAATCCAAAATTCCCCTTGTTATAAAGCTAAGTGGCTGAACTTAAAGCGTTTATAAGACCTGGCACTCACGTTGCAATACAGATCCAAACTTGGATACAAGATGGAATCTCAGCATATGTCCCAGGCTTCTGCGCTTTACACCTTGGCTGATTGGCAACAGGCCTATCGCGACGCTCTGCAACCCGGCGCCTTGCTGCATGAGCTGCGCAACCGCTTGAGTGAAGACGACACGGCGTGGATCAGCCGGGTCAGTGCCGAACAGCTCGATGCGCAACTCGATCAGTTGCAGGCCCGGCTGGAGGCCGCGGGTGGGGATCGTAGTGCGCTGCCGTTGTACGGCGTGCCGTTCGCCATCAAGGACAACATCGATGCGGCCGGTTGGCCGACCACCGCCGCGTGCCCAGAGTTTGCCTATGCTGCGCAAACCGATGCCACGGTTGTGGCGCGGTTGCGCGCTGCCGGTGCGGTGTTGATGGGCAAGACCAATCTGGATCAGTTTGCCACCGGTCTGGTCGGCACCCGTTCGCCCTATGGCGCGGTGCCCAACAGTTTTGATCCGGACTACGTCAGCGGTGGTTCGAGCTCGGGCTCTGCCAGCGTGGTTGCCCGTGGCCTGGTGGCGTTTTCGCTGGGGACTGACACCGCAGGTTCTGGTCGGGTGCCGGCGGGCTTCAATAACATTGTCGGTCTCAAACCGACCAAGGGTCTGCTGCCCAACACCGGTTTGGTGCCGGCTTGCCGCACTGTCGACTGCATCTCGATCTTCGCCCTGACCGTCGATGACGCCGAAACCGTGCTCAAACTGGCCAGCGGTTATGACGCCGCCGACCCCTACAGTCGGCACAACCCCAACAGCGCGCCAGTCGCAATCGGCGCCAGGCCCAAGCTGGCAGTCCCGGCAACCCTGGAGTTCTTTAGCGACGAGCAGAGCAGGGTGCAGTTCCAGCAAGCGCTGGACCGGCTTCGCCAGTCAGGTGCCGAAATCAGCGAAATCGACTTCACCCCATTTAGCCGGTTGGCCGAGCAGTTGTATCTGGGCCCGTGGGTGGCTGAGCGAACCGTCGCGGTTGAAGGCGTGGATCCTGCGGCAATCGACCCGGTGGTACGCGGTATTGTCGAGGGCGGCAAACGCTACAGTGCCTGCGACGCCTACAAGGCTGAGTACCTGCGCGCCGAGCTGTCGCGGCAGATCAACGATAGCCTGGCCGGCTTCGATGCGCTGGTGGTTCCGACCGCGCCGACCATCCGCCGTATCGCCGAGATGGCCGAGGAGCCGGTGCTGTTCAACAGCCAGTTCGGCACCTACACCAACTTCACCAACCTGGCCGACCTCTCGGCGCTGGCCCTGCCTGCCGGGCTGCGCGATGACGGCTTGCCGGCCGGTATCACCTTGCTGGCGCCGGCCTGGCACGACCTGGCGCTGGTCAGCCTGGGCAAGCGCTGGCAGCAGGCCCAAGACCTTACCTTGGGCGCCACTGGCGCTGCGAAGCCTGCGCCTGCACCAGCCCTGCAAGCGCCGGGCTGTGTGCGTCTGGCAGTGGTCGGTGCGCACCTGACCGGCATGCCGCTGAACTTCCAGCTCACCCAGCGCAACGCGGTGCTGGTCGAGCAGACCCTGACCGCCAGCGATTACCGGCTGTATGCGTTGCCCGGCACCGTACCGCCCAAGCCTGGGCTGGCGCGCTCTGCCAGCGGTGCACCGATCATCGTCGAGCTGTGGGACATCCCGCTGGCGCGCTTTGGCGAGTTCGTCGCCGAAATTCCGCCGCCGCTGGGCATTGGCAACCTGCAACTGGCTGATGGCCGTTGGGTCAAGGGCTTCATCTGCGAACCGCTGGCGCTGCACAGCGCTACCGACATTACCGAACTCGGCGGATGGCGGGCATTCATTGCCAGCCGCAACAGCACACCCACCCCCAACGTCTGAGGCGCCTGTCATGTTCAATACCGTATTGATCGCCAACCGTGGCGAAATCGCTGTACGTGCCATCCGCACCCTCAAGCGTCTGGGCATCAAGAGCGTGGCGGTGTACGCCGATGCCGACCGCAATGCGGCGCATGTGCGCGACGCCGATGTGGCGATTGCCTTGGGCGGCGACAAACCTGCCGACAGCTACCTGCGTATCGACAAGATTCTCGCCGCCGCCAAGCAAACCGGTGCCCAGGCGATCTATCCGGGTTACGGTTTTCTGTCTGAGAGCGCCGAGTTTGCTGACGCCTGCGAGCAGGCCGGGATTGCCTTTGTCGGTCCGACCGCCGGCCAGATCCGTGAGTTTGGCCTCAAGCACCGTGCCCGTGAGCTGGCCGGCCAAGCCCAGGTGCCAATGGCCCCCGGCACCGGTCTGCTCGACAGCCTGGAGCAGGCGGTGCAAGCGGCTGAGCAGATCGGTTACCCGGTAATGCTCAAGACCACTGCCGGCGGCGGTGGTATTGGCCTGACTCGCTGTGCTGATGAGCCAGCGCTGCGCAGCGCCTATGACAGCGTCAAACGCATGGGCGAGCAGTTTTTCAGTGATGCCGGGGTGTTCCTTGAGCGCTTCGTCGATAAGGCCCGGCATGTCGAAGTGCAGATTTTTGGTGATGGTCAGGGGCAGGTGGTGGCCCTCGGCGAGCGCGATTGCTCGCTGCAACGGCGCAACCAGAAAGTGGTGGAAGAGACCCCCGCGCCCAACTTGCCCCAGGCCACCCGCGAGCGCCTGCATGCCGCCGCCGTGCAACTGGGGCAGTCAGTGGCTTATCGCAGTGCCGGCACCGTAGAGTTCATTTATGACCCTGCGCGGGACGATTTCTACTTTCTGGAGGTCAACACCCGCCTGCAGGTCGAGCACCCGATCACCGAGATGGTCACCGGCCTTGACCTGATCGAATGCATGCTGCAAGTCGCCGCCGGCAGCCCGCTGGATTGGGCAGCGCTGCGACGCGCTCCGCAAGGTGCAGCCATTGAAGTGCGGCTGTACGCCGAAGACCCGCTGAAGAACTTTCAGCCGAGCCCCGGTGTATTGACCGACGTGTACTTTCCGGACGATGTGCGGGTCGATGGCTGGGTCAGCACCGGCAGTGAAGTGTCGGCGTTCTATGACCCGATGATTGCCAAGCTGATCGTCAGGGGCGAGGACCGCGCCGATGCCATGGCGCGGATGCAAGCTGCACTGGCCGCGACCCGGCTGCACGGCATTGCCAGCAACCTCGACTATCTGCGCCAGGTGGTGGCCGACCCGCGGTTTGCCCGTGGTGATGTCTGGACCCGGCTGCTCGACGATTTCACTTTCAAGGCCAGTGTCATTGAAGTGCTGGAGCCGGGCACCTATTCCAGTGTTCAGGACTATCCAGGGCGGCTGGGCTACTGGGACATTGGCGTGCCGCCGTCAGGGCCCATGGACGATCAGGCGTTTCGCCTGGCCAACCGGATTGTCGGCAACCATGTCAGTGCCGCGGCGCTGGAGTTCACTCTGCAAGGGCCGACCTTGCGCTTTCACAGCGCAGCCCTGATCGCCCTGACCGGTGCCGATTGCCCGGCGACGCTGGACGGCGAGCCGGTCGCCTACTGGCAGCCGGTTTCCGTACAGGCCGGCCAGGTGCTCAAGCTTGGGCGTGCGCAATCGGGTTGCCGCACGTATCTGGCCGTGCGCAACGGTCTGGATGTACCGCTGTATCTGGGCAGCCGCTCGACCTTCGCGCTGGGCCAGTTCGGCGGGCATGCCGGGCGCACGCTGCGCACCGCCGACATGCTGGCCATCTCGCAGCCGGAACTGGCCGCCTGCACCACCCCGGCGCCGATCAGTGCGCCGCAGGCAGTGCATGCCAGCCTGATTCCGCACTACGGCAATGAGTGGGAAATCGGCGTGCTCTATGGCCCGCACGGAGCGCCGGATTTCTTTACCGCACAATCGATCGAGGCGTTCTTCGCCGCCGAGTGGGAGGTGCATTACAACTCCAACCGTCTTGGCGTGCGGCTGTCCGGTCCCAAGCCCGACTGGGCGCGCAGCGATGGCGGCGAGGCGGGCCTGCATCCCTCTAACGTGCATGACTGCGAGTACGCGATCGGCGCGATCAACTTCACCGGTGACTTCCCGGTGATCCTCACCAAGGATGGCCCGAGCCTGGGCGGGTTTGTCTGCCCGGTGACCATCGCCAAGGCCGAGCTGTGGAAGATCGGCCAGGTCAAACCCGGCGACAAGCTGCGCTTCAAACCCATCGGTTTTCAGCAGGCGCAGAGTTTGGAGCAGGCACAATTGGGCAGCCTCGAAGCCCTGGCCGCGATCAGCGCCGTGCCGTTGCCAGCCCCGGCCCTGCAACCGGCCGACACCGCGTCGGCGACCATTCTCGCCGAGCTGCCGGCCAGCGGCTCACGGCCACGGGCGGTGTATCGCCAGGCCGGTGACGCCTACATTCTGCTCGAATACGGCGACAACGTGCTGGACCTGGCGCTGCGGCTGCGCGTGCACCTGTTGATGGAAGCCCTCAAGGCCCGGCCGCTCAAGGGCCTGGAAGAGCTGGCGCCCGGCGTGCGTTCGTTGCAACTGCGCTACGACAGCCGCGTGCTGCACCAGAAGAGCCTGCTGGAGCACCTGCTGATGCTCGAAGAGGGGCTGGGCGACGTCTCGCAGCTCAAGGTGCCGACCCGGATCATTCATCTGCCGATGGCCTTCGAAGACAGCGCGACCCTCGGCGCCGTCCAGCGCTACCGCGAGACGGTGCGCAGTGAAGCACCGTGGTTACCGAATAACGTGGACTTCTTGCAGCGCATCAATGGCCTGGACAGCCGCGAGCAGGTGCGTGACATCCTGTTCCAGGCCAGCTACCTGATTCTGGGGCTGGGCGACGTGTACCTCGACGCCCCCTGTGCGGTGCCGCTGGACCCGCGCCACCGGTTGCTCAGCTCCAAGTACAACCCGGCGCGGACCTTCACCGCCGAGGGCACGGTGGGCATCGGCGGCATGTACATGTGCATCTACGGCATGGACTCGCCCGGCGGCTATCAGCTGGTGGGCCGTACCCTGCCGATCTGGAACAAGTACGTGAAGAACCCGCAGTTCGCCAACGGCCAGCCATGGTTGCTGCACTTCTTTGACCAGGTGCGTTTCTACCCGGTCAGCGAAGCTGAACTCAATGAACAGCGCGAGGCGTTTCGTGAAGGCCGTGGCCAGATCCGCATCGAGCACAGCGAATTCGACTTCGCCGAGTACCAGCGCTTGCTGGCCGACAACGCCGAGAGCATTGCCGAGTTCCAGAGCCGACAGAAGGCGGCGTTCGACAGCGAGGCGCAGCTGTGGCACGACGATGAGCCGCCGGTACTCCGAGCGGCGGCCGACAGCGAGGCTGATGCGCAGGACTATGAAGGCCATCTGGTCAGCGCCGAAATGTGCGGCAGTGTCTGGAAGGTGTTGGTCGAGCCGGGTCAGCACGTCGAGGCCGGTACGCCCCTGCTGGTGGTCGAGGCGAT
Source organism: Pseudomonas sp. 21LCFQ02 (assembly GCF_024129895.2). NCBI lineage: Bacteria > Pseudomonadati > Pseudomonadota > Gammaproteobacteria > Pseudomonadales > Pseudomonadaceae > Pseudomonas > Pseudomonas sp. 21LCFQ02. Next base: position 4,806,820 of record NZ_CM178749.1, on the reverse strand, counting down.
GAAGATGGAGCTGTCGGTGATCGCACCGGTGTCCGGAGTGGTCAAGGCCGTGCGTTGCCAGCCCGGCAAGGCGATCACGCCGGGCGATGCGCTGGTGTGGCTGGAACCGGGTGAGGCGGCCTGACATGCAATTGTCCAGCACCGTCATGCGCAGCAAGGAACGCCCGGAGAATCTGGCCGAGCGGATCTATGCGCAGCTCAAGGACGACATCTTCGAGTTTCGCCTGCTGCCGGGTGACCGCTTTTCCGAAGGCGAAGTCGCCGAGCGCATGGCGGTCAGCCGCACCCCGGTGCGCCAGGCGCTGTATCGCCTGGAGCGCGAAGGTTACCTGGAGGTGTATTTCCGCAGCGGCTGGCAGGTGCGGCCGTTTGATTTCGAGCATTTCGAAGAGCTTTACGATCTGCGCATCGTGCTGGAACTCGAAGCGGTCAAGCGCCTGTGTGACTGGCCGCGTGCAGAGCTACCGCCACTGCTGGCGCAACTGGCCGAGACCTGGATGGTCGCGGCCGATCAGCGCCTGACTGACGGGAGCGCCGTGTCGCGGCTGGACGAGCAGTTTCACTGCCACTTGCTGGAGGCGGCCGGCAATCGCGAGATGGCGCGGATTCATGCCCAGGTCAGCGAGAAAATTCGCATCATTCGCCGGCTGGATTTCACCCAGGGGCCGCGCATCGAGCTGACCTATCAGGAACATGCACTGATTCTGGAGGCGATCCTCAAGCGCCGCTGCGAGCAGGCGCAATCGTTATTGAAGACCCACATAGAGGTCAGCAAGGCCGAGGTCCGCAAGGTCACTCTGCATATGTTGCACACCGCCCGCCAGCGTTCGCTGGCGGCAGGTAGCAAGCAAGAACATTTCGCGTCTGCCCACCTTAGGGAGCCTCTAAAAACGTAGGCGAGGCAGCCAGAGCAAGGCGAAAGCAGGCGAGCAAGCGCAGTTTACGGGTTGTAAATGAGCATTGTGAGCCTGGTTTTAACGCAGCGCTGGCAACGTAGGTAGTTTTTAGAGGTGCCCGCAAGCCAACTGTTGACTCAACAATATGATGGGGGATTCATCCATGCGTCGTCGTAGCCTGATCAAAGCCTTTACCTTGTCTGCATCTATTGCCGCCATGGGCCTGAGCTGGACTGTACAAGCCGCCGAAACCATCAAGGTCGGTATCCTGCATTCGTTGTCCGGAACCATGGCGATCTCCGAGACCTCGCTCAAGGACATGGCCCTGATGACCATCGACGAGATCAACGCCAAAGGCGGTGTCAACGGCAAGCAACTCGAAGCCGTGGTCGTCGACCCGGCCTCGAACTGGCCGCTGTTCGCCGAGAAGGGCCGCCAGTTGCTGACCCAGGACAAGGTCGCGGTGGTGTTCGGCTGCTGGACCTCGGTGTCGCGCAAATCGGTGTTGCCGGTGTTCGAGGAGCTCAACGGGTTGCTGTTCTACCCGGTGCAATACGAAGGCGAAGAAATGTCGCCCAACGTGTTCTACACCGGTGCCGCGCCAAACCAGCAGGCGATTCCGGCAGTCGAGTACCTGATGAGCGAAGACGGCGGGGCGGCCAAGCGTTACTTCCTGCTCGGCACCGACTACGTCTACCCGCGCACCACCAACAAGATTCTGCGCGCTTTCCTGCATTCCAAAGGCGTCAAAGACAGCGATATCGAAGAGGTCTACACCCCGTTCGGCCATAGCGATTACCAGACCATTGTCGCCAACATCAAGAAGTTCTCCGCCGGCGGCAAGACCGCCGTGATCTCCACGGTCAACGGCGACTCCAACGTGCCGTTCTACAAAGAACTGGCCAACCAGGGCCTGAAAGCCACCGACGTGCCGGTGGTGGCGTTCTCGGTGGGCGAAGAAGAGCTGCGCGGCATCGATACCAAACCGCTGGTTGGCCACCTGGCAGCCTGGAACTACTTCCAGTCGGTTGATAACCCGGTGAACAAGAAGTTTGTTGCCGACTGGCAGGCCTACGCGAAGAAGAAAAACCTGCCGGGCGCCGACAAAGCGGTGACCAACGACCCTATGGAAGCCACCTACGTGGGTATTCACATGTGGGCACAGGCGGTGGAAAAAGCCAAATCCACCGATGTCGACAAGGTGCGTGAAGCCATGGCCGGGCAGACCTTCGCTGCGCCGTCGGGCTTCACCCTGACCATGGACAAGACCAACCACCACCTGCACAAGCCGGTGATGATCGGCGAGGTCGAGGATAACGGCCAGTTCAGTGTGGTCTGGCAGACCCAGGAGCCGATCCGCGCCCAGCCATGGAGCCCGTACATTCCCGGCAACGACAAGAAGCCTGACCACGCGGTGAAGAGCAACTGATACACGCCGGTACTTGTGGGAGCGACCTCGGTCGCGAAGCTTTCAAGGCTTCGCCGCTAAAGCGGCTCCTACACAGCCCTGTCCAATCTACAGGTCACTTATCATGCCCAACTTCTTTCACCGCTTGATGCTGATCTGTGCACTGCTGCTGCCCTTGGGCGCGCAGGCCGGGGAGGCCGACGACTTTGTTGCCGGCAACTCCGCCGCGCAGGCCGACCTGCTCGAAGCCTGGTCAGTGCAACCGCTCGGTGAGCGACTGCCCTGGCTTGAAGCCTTGCGTGACGGCCGGGTGGCGGCCGACAGCAGCAAGCGCGCATTTATCGACAACGACGGCCAGTACAGCGCCGTGGACGGCGGTCCGGCAGCGGCCGACGAGCCGCGTAAACTGCGCCTGAACAATCGCCTGCGCGGGCTGGTCGACACCGCGCTGGCCAGTCATCAACTGATGAGTAACGATGCCGCAGTGCGGCTGGCCGCTGCGCAGCATCTGCAACGCAATGCCCGCCCGGCACAACTGGCGTTGCTCAGCCAGAGCCTGACCCGCGAGTCCGACAGTCAGGTATGGAACGCCCTGAACCTGGCGCTGGCCAACCTGCAATTGACCGATAGCAGCCCCACCGTGCGGCTGGCGGCGGTGCGGCTGTTGGGCGAAACCGGTGAGCCGCTGGCGCGCACCCGGCTTGAGGCGCTGCTGGAACCGGGCGTGGAGCCCGACGCCAGCGTACGCATTGCTGCGCAGACCAGCCTGGCGCAGGTCAAGCGCAAGCTGTTGATGGGCGACCTGCTTGGCCAGGCGTTTACCGGGTTGTCGCTGGGTTCGATCCTGCTGCTGGCCGCATTGGGCCTGGCGATCACCTTCGGTTTGTTGGGGGTGATCAACATGGCCCACGGCGAGATGCTCATGCTCGGTGCCTATACCACCTACTGTGTGCAGGTGCTGTTCCAGCAGTACGCGCCCGATGCGCTGGCGTATTACCCGTTGCTGGCACTGCCAGCGGCCTTCTGTGTCACGGCGTTGATCGGCATGGCTCTGGAGCGCACGGTGATCCGTCATCTGTATGGCCGCCCGCTGGAAACCCTGCTGGCGACCTGGGGCATCAGCCTGATGCTGATCCAGGCGGTACGTCTGATTTTCGGCGCGCAGAACGTCGAAGTTGCCAACCCCGGCTGGCTGTCGGGCGGGATTCAGGTGTTGCCCAACCTGGTGCTGCCGTACAACCGGATCGTGATCATCGGCTTTGCGCTATGCGTGGTCGCGCTGACCTGGCTGTTGCTGAACAAGACCCGGCTGGGCCTGAACGTGCGCGCTGTGACCCAGAATCGCAACATGGCGGCCTGCTGCGGCGTGCCCACCGGGCGGGTGGACATGCTCGCCTTTGGCCTGGGCTCGGGGATCGCAGGGCTCGGCGGCGTGGCGCTCAGCCAGATCGGTAACGTTGGTCCGGACCTTGGCCAGGGCTACATCATCGACTCGTTCCTGGTGGTGGTGCTTGGCGGGGTCGGGCAACTGGCTGGCAGTGTCAGCGCCGCGTTTGGCCTGGGTGTGCTCAACAAGATTCTCGAACCGCAGATTGGCGCCGTGCTGGGCAAGATCCTGATCCTGGCGCTGATCATTCTGTTTATCCAGAAGCGTCCGCAAGGCCTCTTCGCGCTCAAGGGAAGGGTGATCGACTGATGAACCAGCCATTGATGATGACCGCCGCGCAGAAGGCCGGCCCGAAACTCACCCTGCTGATCGGCGGCGTGCTGCTGGCGGTGCTGCTGGCCATGCCGCTGCTGTCGCTATTGCCTGCCGAACACCCGTTGCAGGTTTCGGCTTACACCCTGACCCTGGTCGGCAAGATCCTTTGCTACGCCATTGTCGCCCTGGCGCTGGACCTGGTGTGGGGGTATGCAGGAATGCTGTCGCTGGGCCACGGATTGTTCTTCGCGCTGGGCGGCTACGCGATGGGCATGTATTTGATGCGCGAAGCGGCCGGTGATGGCCTGCCGGCGTTCATGACCTTCTTGTCATGGACCGAACTGCCCTGGTACTGGGCCGGTACCGATAACTTTCTCTGGGCCCTGTGCCTGGTGGTTCTGGCCCCCGGCCTGTTGGCATTGGTGTTCGGTTTCTTCGCCTTTCGTTCGCGGATCAAGGGCGTGTACTTCTCGATCATGACCCAGGCGCTGACCTTCGCCGGCATGCTGTTGTTTTTTCGTAACGAGACCGGCTTTGGCGGCAATAACGGCTTTACCAGCTTTCGCAGCATCCTGGGCTTTTCGATCAGCGCGCCGGGAACCCGTGCGGTGCTGTTCCTGGCCACCGTGTTGCTGCTGGCCGGCTGCCTGTATGTGGGCTGGCGGCTGGCGCAGAGCAAGTTCGGTCGGGTGCTGACCGCGCTGCGCGATGCGGAAAACCGGCTGATGTTCTGCGGTTACGACCCGCGCGGTTTCAAGCTGTTCATCTGGGTGCTCAGCGCGGTGATGTGCGGGCTGGCCGGGGCCTTGTACGTGCCGCAAGTGGGGATCATCAACCCCAGCGAAATGTCACCGACCAACTCGATCGAGGCGGCGGTGTGGGTGGCATTGGGCGGGCGCGGCACCCTGATCGGGCCACTGCTCGGTGCCGGGCTGGTCAACGGCATGAAGAGCTGGTTCACCGTGGCCTTCCCGGAATACTGGCTGTTCTGCCTGGGCGCGCTGTTCATCGTCGTCACCCTGTACCTGCCCAAGGGCGTGATCGGTCTGCTGAAGAAAAGGAGCGAATCATGATTGCCAGCCACGCAAACCCGGCCTTCATGCTGGAGCCGATTCTGGACCCCAACAGCGACGCCGGCACTGGCCGAGACGCACTGGGTCTGGGTAACAGTGCCGGCCCCGGCCTCAATACCCGGCACGGTACGATCCTGACCCTGGAAGACATCAGCGTCAGCTTCGATGGCTTCAAGGCGCTGAATAATCTCAACCTGTACATCGGGGTCGGTGAACTGCGCTGCATCATCGGCCCTAACGGCGCGGGCAAAACCACCTTGATGGACGTCATCACCGGCAAGACCCGGCCTAGCCATGGCGTGGCCTGGTTTGGCGAAACTCTGGACCTGACCCGCATGAGCGAGGTGCAGATCGCCCAGGCCGGCATCGGCCGCAAGTTCCAGAAACCCACGGTGTTCGAAGCGCTGAGCGTGTTCGAGAACCTGGAGCTGGCGCTCAAGACCGACAAGTCGGTGTGGGCCAGCCTCAGGGCCCGTTTGAATGGCGAGCAGCGCACGCGCATTGATGAGGTGCTGGACACCATTCGCCTGAGCGCCTCCCGGGATCGCCCGGCGGGCTTGTTGTCCCATGGCCAGAAGCAGTTTCTCGAAATCGGCATGTTGCTGGTCCAGGACCCGCAACTGCTATTGCTCGATGAACCGGTGGCGGGCATGACCGATGCCGAAACCGAATTCACCGCCGAGCTGTTCAAGAGTCTGGCCGGCAAGCACTCGCTGATGGTGGTCGAGCACGACATGGGTTTTGTCGGCGCGATTGCCGACCACGTCACGGTGTTGCATCAAGGCAGCGTGCTGGCCGAAGGCTCGCTGGCCGATGTACAGGCTGACGAGCGGGTGATCGAGGTTTATCTGGGGCGCTGACGCGCCGGCTTCAAGCAGAGACTTGCCGCTGCAATTTCGAGGAATCCACATGCTCCAAGTAAGCGACTTGCATCAATACTACGGCGGCAGCCATATCCTGCGCGGCCTGTCGTTCCAGGCCAACGTCGGCGAAGTGACCTGCCTGCTGGGCCGCAACGGCGTTGGCAAGACCACCCTGCTCAAGGTGCTGATGGGTCTGTTGCCAGCCCGCGAAGGCGCGGTGCAATGGGAGGGGCAGAACATCAACAGCCTCAAACCGCACCAGCGAGTCCAGGCCGGGATTGCCTATGTGCCGCAGGGCCGGGAAATCTTCGCCCGGCTGACGGTCGAGGAAAACCTGTTGATGGGCCTGTCGCGTTTTCCCGGCAGCGAGGCCAAAGAGGTCCCGGCCTTTATCTACGAACTGTTCCCGGTGCTGCTGCAAATGAAGCAGCGCCGTGGCGGCGATTTGTCTGGCGGCCAGCAACAGCAACTGGCCATCGGCCGTGCCCTGGCCAGCCGCCCGCGGCTGTTGATCCTCGACGAGCCCACCGAAGGCATCCAGCCATCGGTGATCAAGGAGATCGGCGCAGTCATCAAGCGCCTGGCCGAGCGGGGCGACATGGCCATTGTGCTGGTCGAGCAGTTCTACGACTTTGCCGCCGAGCTGGCCGACCAGTATCTGGTCATGTCGCGCGGTGAGATTGTCCAGCAGGGCCGGGGCGAGCACATGGAGGCGCAAGGGGTGCGGGGGCTAGTGACCATCTAAATCTTTAGTGTCTGGCCCGGCCCCTTCACGACCAAGGTCGTTCCCACCTCAATTCTAATCTGAAATAAGGTGGGAACGACCTTGGTCGTGAAGAGGCCGGTAAAGTCACAGCATTTGCTGCGAATGTACCGCTTTATTTGCTAGCAACCGGAGCGTCGACCGGCTCTTGCGAGCGCCGGGTTTCTATCAACTGGGGGCTTTGCACCGAGGGCACTGCATCCTCAAACCACTGCGGCCAGGAGCTGCGATGCCGGGTCTCGACCGGGATGCAGGCAATCAGCCGGTCGCTCAGCATGTCGGTTTGCTGCACGGTCTTGGCGATGCGGTACTTGATGCTGTGGATGCATTCGCGGTCGCCAAATTCGCAGCGGTTGAGCTTTGTGCCGCCGCATGGCCCGTTGGCCAGGCCTTTGGGGCAAGTCTCGGGGCACACGTAGAGGGTGTCTTGCAGGCGGCAGCGGCCACAGCTATCGCAGCCAACAATAGGGCGTTTGGCACTGCGCTCCAGGCGGTGCAACAGGCGCGCACCACCCGCCGTCGCGCACACTGGCCGTCGCACGGCCCAGCCAAACGCACGGCTCAGCCAGGTGGTGCGGCTAAACAGCTGGTGATGCAGGGCGTCCATCAGGTGGTAACGCAGCTGCTCTTTGTTGCTGGCTCTGGCCTGCGATTGACCCGGTTGCCAGGTTTCGCCGGCCGGCTGAAAGCTCACCGGTGCCAGCCCTGGCATCTGCCAACTGGCCTGCCAGGCGCTGGACCATTGTTCAAGGTCGGTAATCTGCGCCTGCCAGTCGTTGACCGCCTGCTCCAGCGCGTGCATTTGCGTGGCGTCGTGTACGCCAGAGAGCTCCACTGCGGCATAGCCCATCAGTTTCAGGCCGACAATCTGCAACCCCAGGCGGCTGATACTGCGCTGTTGAGCGAACGCTTTCGAGACTTCGGCCTCGGCGTTCACCGCCTCCAGCATCGAGGGGCTGACCACCGTCCCGGCCACATGCTCGAGCATTCTGGCCCGGCCTGCCGTCAAGGCCATGACACAGGCCAGCATTGGCTTGGGCGAGGGTTGGCGGCGCATCCAGGCCAGGGCTTCGAGATGCTTTTGCGCATCGAAGCCCAGTTGCAGGCTGAGAAAATCCGCACCGGCCTTGAGCTTTTTCTCAGCCTTGAAATACTGCGCGCCGCTTTCTTCTTCGCGGTACTTGAACGGGTTCAGCGCCGCGCCCAGCAGCCAGTGCGGGCGCGCCTGCCGGGCGATCATCAAGGCCGATACCGATTCCAGGTAACGCACCGGCTGCTGGCCCGGCTCATGGCCGGGCAGCCGGTCGCCGGTGACGATGAACAACTGCTCAAGACCCAGATTGTCGATGCGTTCGAGCTGACCGAGTAGGTCAGCGCGCTCGCGGTCCTTGCCGGAAAAATGCACCAGCGCCGGCACCGGACGCGACAGGCGGCTGTAGGCATCCAGCGGCGTCAGGTCGAAACGGCTGCCGACCCGGTCGGCAATCGTGCCGAGCAACGGCCAGCCGCAGAAATCGCCGCGCTGCATCAGCGTCTCGAACGATTCGAAGCTTTTCGCGGTGGGCTTGGGCACGAATTCGACGAGGCAAACGAAAGGCTGCTCGTTAAGGGCCTGCTTGAGGCTGATCATCATGTCGCTACCGGTGGGGCAAGGCGCTTATTGTCGACTGGTGGCGTGGGTGCCTGTTGTCTGAGAGCGACATGGCGAGAACGGCCAAGCGGCGATTGAGCAGGGGATAAATGCGAATATGAGAAAAACTCTAGTTCATCTCAAATTATATGAGTTTGTCTCAGTCGCTGCGCTTGCCGACAATTGGCCATCGACTATCTGCACCGAAGGATTGCACCATGGCCCTGGCACATAATCTGGGTTTTCCGCGCTCTGGCCGCGACCATGAACTGAACAAGGCGCGTGAGGCCTTCTGTAACGGCGAGCTCGACGAAGCCGGGTTGCGTGCCAAAGGCCGCGAGTTGCGTAGCGCGCACTGGCAAATGCAAAAGGGGGCCGGCATCGAGTTGTTGCCAGTGGGTGATTTCGCCTGGTACGACCAGGTGCTGAGCCACTCGCTGATGTTCGGCGTGGTCGCGCCGCATGTACGTAGCAAAGGCGAATTCGGGCCGACGTTACAGACGCTGTTCAGCATGGCCCGTGACGCCACTGCCGACGACATGAGCCGGTGGTTTGACACTCAGGAGCACTATCTGGTCCCTGAGTTCAGCGCCGATCAAGCGTTTTCCCTGAGCTGGGAGCAGTTGTTCGAAGAAGTCGACGAAGCCCATGCGCTGGGGTATGCGGTCAAACCGGTGGTGATCGGCCCGCTGACTTACCTGTGGCTGGGCAAGGCCAAGGACCAGGCGTTCAACAAACTGGAACTGGTCGACCGCCTGCTGCCGCTGTATGGCCAGATCTTTCAGCGCCTGGCTGCCCAGGGTGTCGAGTGGGTGCAGATCGATGAGCCGATCCTGGTGCTCGACCTGCCGCAGGAGTGGAAAAATGCCTATGAGCGCGTCTACAACCTGCTGCAGCGCGAACCGCTGAAGAAGCTGGTCGCCACTTATTTCGGTGGCCTGGAAGACAACCTTGGCCTGGCCGCCGGATTACCGGTCGATGGCCTGCACATCGACCTGGCTTGCGCCCCGGCCCGTTACCCGGTGATTCTCGACCGCTTGCCGGCTTACAAGATCCTGTCGCTGGGGCTGGTCGACGCTCGCCAGCCGCAGCGCTGCGATCTGGACCGGGCGCTGGCGCTGTTGCGCCATGCTCACGAAAGGCTTGGTGAACGCCTGTGGGTCGCGCCATCGTGCTCATTGCTGCACGGTCCGGCCGCCGCAGCCGGTGATGGCCTGCCTGATGCCGGACGGCACGGCGGGCTGGCCAGCGCCGTGCAAAAGTGCGCTGAGGTTGCCGTGCTGGCCAAGGCGCTCAACTGGCCAGAGTCTGTCACCGCGACCCCGGCACAGAGCTGCGCGGCCTAAGCGTGGCCGCTTGAAGCCCAAAGGTTCCGGTGGTTGTGCTGGCTGGAGGTGTCATGAAAACCATCCTGATCATTGGCATCGGTGCCGGCAACCCGGACTACCTCACTGTCCAGGCGGTCAACGCGCTGAATCAGGTGGATGTGTTCTTCCTGATGGATAAAGGCCTGAGCAAGGGCAAGCTTAATCAGCTACGTCGGGACATCTGCCAGCGTTACATCAAGGACCGTGACTACCGCATGGTCGAAGCGCCGAGCCCGTCACGGGCAGGTGACGCTGAGGATTACCGGCAGAGCGTCGCTGAACTCAATGCGGCCAAACAGTTGGTCTTCGAGCGGCTGATTGACGAAGAGCTGCAAGACGGGCAGTGCGGGGCGTTTCTGGTCTGGGGCGATCCGTCGTTGTATGACAGCACGATCCGTATCATCGAGGCCATCAGCCGGAGCGAGCGTCACGCGCTGGATTATCAGGTGATTCCCGGCATCAGCAGCGTCCAGGCCCTGGCCGCACAGCACAAGGTGGCACTCAACAATATCGGTCGCTCGATCGCGATCACCCCCGGGCGGCTTGTGGCCGAAGGCTTTGCCGATAATGTCGACAGTGTGGTGGTGATGCTCGATGCCGGGAATGGCTTGCGCAGCCTGGTTGACCAGGATCTGGAGGTCTACTGGGGCGCTTACCTGGGCACGGAAGATGAAATCCTCGTTTCAGGCAAGCTGCGCGATGTGGCAGAAGACATCGAGCGGCTGCGTGAGCAGGCGAGGGCAGCCAATGGCTGGATCATGGACACCTGCCTGCTCAAACGGCCTGAATGACCGGCCGGGCGGCGATCCGCTTTAGCCGGGAAGCCTTCGCGGCTAAAGCCGCTCCTACGGGATAATGCCGATCAGTTAAGGGCGGCGCGGCCCGGTGGAATGGCGCGTCCACCAACTTAGCGTGAAGCCCGCAAATTCTGCAGTTGCGTAGCAAAACGCTCTTTGGCCCGCGCCGGCAGGTCATCTGGCAGACCCGCCTGGCTATTTGCTTCACCCACCTGAATCAGCATGACCATGCCCATAGCCAGATGCGGAATGCACTGCACGCCGTACAGTCCCGGCACGCTGAAAGTGTGTTCGAACGGCTTGTTCAACGGGCTTTTGAAGGCATCGGCGCCCTGCGGTAGCAGGCCCGTCAGGCTGGCCGCGTTATGGCCGCTCTGGGTGGGCAGAAATCGCACCGTATCACCGGCAGCGATGTGCAGGTGATCCGGTTCATAGACCATGGCGCCCTCGGCGCCACGGGTGAGCATTTTGACTTCCCAGACTTCTGCTGTCGCTGGCAGTGCGATACCGAGCAGCAGCCAGCAGGCCAAACGTCTCATGGCTGTTCGGCCTTGCCACTGGCAAACGCGCTGGCCAGGGTTTCCAGGCCACGGAACAGGCGCACACCAGCCTGCATCGCATCAGCGTCGAGGATGATGATGCGGTTGTTTTTTACCGCGTCCATGTTTTTGGTCACCGGGTCTTGGTGGAGAAATTCCAGCTTCTTCTGGAAGTCGTCCGCCGGGAAGCGCCGACGGTCCATGCGCGCGATGATGATCCAGGTCGGGTTGGCCTTGGCCAGGGTTTCCCAGCCCACGGTCGGCCATTCTTCACTGGACTCGACCACGTTGCGCACGCCCAGGGTTTGCAGCATGAAGTCGGCAACACCCTGGCGGCCGGCAACGTAGGGGTCGATTTCCAGGTCGGCGCTGGAGAACCAGAACACCGCACTGGTGTTGCTCAGGTCCTTGCCGGCCAGTTTGCGGGTGGCGTTGTCCAGGCGTCCCTTCAGCTCGGCGTTCAACTGCTGGCCACGCTCCTGCACGTCGAAAATCTCGGCCAACTGGCTGACGCTTTTGTAGATGGTATCGATCTGGAAGTTCTGGGTGCGGGTGCCGTCGGCACCGACCAGGTTGTCCTTGCCCTCACAGTCCGAGGGCAGCAGGTAGGTGGGGATCTTCAGGTCGCTGAATTGCTCACGGGTTCCGACCACGCCTTGGGGGCCGACCATCCACTCGAACTGCACGGTCAGCAGTTGCGGCCGCTTGCCGATCACCGCCTCGAAGCTCGGATCGTTGTCGGCCAGGCGCTCGACCTTGTCGTTCTGCGCCTTGAACTCCGGCAGCACATTGTTGAACCACAACGAGGTGCCCACCAGTTTGTCGCCCAGCCCCAGCGAATAAAGAATTTCCGTGCCGGCCTGGCCGATGGTGACGGCGCGCTCGGGAGCCTGGGCGAAAGTCTGTGGCTTGCCACAGTTATCGATGGTCAACGGGTACTGGGTGGCGGCGGCCTGGGCCAGACCGGCAAGGCTGAACGTGGCGGCCAGGGTGATAAGGCGAGCGAGCATGCTGCGGTACTCCTGTCGAAGCTGCACAAAGGCAGGCGCCCGGACAGGCATCGATAAGCCCCATAAGCACAGGGCTGCACCCGGAGCCGGGCGCGGATGTCCATCCCGGACACCCCGCCGGTTGGTTGATTTTTTGCCGGCAGGTCTCCTGACTGGTGCGTCCTGGCCCGGCTCCGGCCTTCCCGGATCATTCGACCCAGTGGCATCGTGGAGCAGGCTCGGCACCTACAGTTGCGGGGGCAGTTCCGGTTCGCGGGTCAGGTGCTTGAGCCGCCTGGCGAGCGACGGATTCCCTATTAATTCCTGGTGGAAACCGGCGAGCGGCATGGTAGGGCATCGGGCGGCAAAGCGAAAGCGTCGATAGTTACTGCTGTTTTGTCCGGGCCCTGCGAGTGTGTTCTAAACCTCCGTCATCAACAATTAAGCAGGCTAGTATCAGTATTGCTGATACTGCAATTGCACATGCTGTTTCCCTGAACAAGCAGCCGTACACTCACTCGTACCCCGGTGGTTAATACCGGTCCCACAACTATAAGAAGCAAGTGGAGACACGAATGAGTCATTCAGTTTCGTTCGAAGATCTTCCGCTGAGCCGTTTTCATATCAGAACGGTATTCAGCGGCACGGGAGGACAGTTCAGCGACGGATTCGTATTGGGCATCATCGGCATTGCCGTCAGCATGGCGGCAGGCCCCTTGCAACTCACGGCTTTATGGATGGGGCTGCTGGGTGCTGCCTCATTGGCGGGGCTGTTTATCGGCAGCCTGTTTGCCGGCCCGCTGGCCGACAAGTTCGGTCGCCGCAGCATCTTCGCCTGGGACATGTTGCTGTTTGCAATTATTTCCGCCTCGCAGTTCTTTGTTACTTCAGCGGAGCAACTTCTGGTCCTGCGCTTATTGTTAGGGCTGGTGTTGGGCTTCGACTATGTCGTCAGTAAATCACTGGTGACCGAGTTTGCGCCGCGCCAGTATCGCGGGCGGCTGTTAAGTGTATTGGCGGCCGCCTGGGCGGCGGGTTATGTAGCGGCTTATCTGGTGGGTTTTGCCATCCGCGATATCGGTCCGGATGCCTGGCGTCTGATGCTGGCTCTGAGCGGGGTGCCGGCGTTGTTGATCCTGCCGTTTCGTCTGGGAGTACCCGAGTCGCCGATCTGGCTGATGGCTCGTGGTCGCACAGCCGAAGCCATGGCAATCGTGCAGGCCAGGTTCGGTCCGCACGTGACCTTGCCAGCGGCAGCACCGGCCACGCAGAAGAACCGCGGCAGCCTGGGTGAGCTGTTCAGCAAGCGCTGGCGCAAGAACACCTTGGTGGGCTGTGTGTTCTACACCTGCCAGGTGATCCCGTTCTTCGCCCTGGGCACTTTCTCGCCACGGGTACTGGAAGCGCTCAACGTGCAGGACAAGTTCGTCGGCGGGCTGGTCTACAACGTGCTGCTGATGACCGGCGCACTGCTGGGCCTGATGATCATCGACAAGATTTCGCGGCGGGCCTTTCTGGTCGGGACCTTCTATCTCAGCGCCCTGGGTCTGGGAGTACTGGCCTACGCCGGGTTCGGGCCGCTGGGCACCATCATTGCCTTCGGTTTCTTCGCCTGTGTGCTGGCCGCTGCGGTGAACCTGGAGTTCGTCTACCCCCCAGAACTGTTCCCGACCCACCTGCGGGCTTCCGGGATCGGCATGGCGGTGGCTGCCAGCCGCTTCGGTTCGGCCTTTGCCACCTTCCTGCTGCCGATCGCCGTGCAACAACTGGGCGTGCAGACCGCGCTGGGCGTGTGTGTCGGCGTGCTGCTGTTCGGTGGGCTGTTCTGCCACGCCTTTGCGCCGGAAACCAGCCAGCAAGACCTGGCCGGGGTCAAGCCGCTGGCTGGCAGCCCGGACGGCAGTTTCACGGTACAGGCGCCAAGCCCTGAAGGAAAATGATCGCTGGTTAACCATCGACCCGATCACGTGAGGATTCCCATGACTGGCACCCGATTCATCGACATGTACGCGGTACAGGTGTTCATCGCTGTAGCCGAGGAGGGCAGCATGTCTGCCGCGGCAAACCGCATGGGAATCTCACAGTCCGGGGTATCGCAAATGGTCCGGCAACTGGAGGACGAACTGGGCGTGGTACTGGTCGACCGTACCACCCGGCCTCTGAGCCTGACCCCGTTCGGCCTGGCGCTGCGCAACCGCGGTTCGATCCTCAACGAGGAAATCAGCAACCTCAAGGCCCAGGTGCTGGACGCCGGACGGGGCGTGAAGCCGGACCTGCGGATCGGCCTGGTGGACTCGTTTGCCTCGACCTGCGGCTCGATGTTCACCCGGCAGATGCTCGGCAAGGTGGCGCAGCTTTCGGTGCGCACCGGCCTCAGCCCGCAGCAGGGCGAGTCGCTGCTGCGTCGTGATCTGGACCTGATCGTCAGCAGCGATCCGTTGATGGATGCCAACGACCTGATCCGCTACCGGCTGTTTTCCGAGCGTTACTTCGCCATTACCCCGAAGGCGCTGAACAAACAGCTGAGCAGTCTGGACGACATCAGGGCGTTGGCCAATGTGTTGCCGGTGGTGCGTTTCAACCGCCAGTCCCAGGTCGGTCTGCAGATCGAGCGGCATCTGCGCGGCCTGAATGTGCGGGTGCCGAACCGGCTGGAGCTGGATAACGCTGATGCCCTGACCGCCATGGTAGCCGAGGGCATCGGCTGGGCGGTCACCAGCCCGATGTGCTTCCTGCAGGCCTCGGCCTGGGTGGAGAACGTCACTGCCCACTTAACCCCGGAGCTGGGCCTGGAACGCTCGTTGTACCTGGTGGCCCGGCGTAACGAATACAGCGCCTTCTTCGCAGATGCCTGCGAGTCGGCGCGTGAAGTCATCCTCAACTCCTTTGTGCCGAGGCTTGCAGCCCTGGGCAAAGGTGTCGAGGCCTTGGTCAGATTGGATGAGGGAGACACCCGTGAGTACTTTTGATCGTCTGGATGTGAGAGTTGAACAGGATTACGTCGGTACGGTGCAGATTCCGGCCGACAAGCTGTATGGCGTGAACTCGGTGCGCGGTTTCGACAACCTGAGCATTTCACCATTGACCGTGGCCCATTACCCGGCGTTTCGCGATGCCTTTGCTCAGTGCAAATGGGTCGCAGCGCTGGCCAACCTGGACAGCGGCGTACTGGCCGCCACGCAGTGTGAGGCCATTGTCTCTGCTTGCCGTGAGGTGATCGCCGGGCACTGCGATGATTCGCTGATCGTCGACCTGCTGGAGGGCTCCGGCGGTACGTCGACCAACATGAACTTCAACGAAGTCATCGCCAACCGTGCCCAGCAGTTTCTCGGCCACGCCCCCGGTGCTTATGAAAGCGTGCATCCCAATGATCACGTGAACATCTCGCAGTCGACCAACGACGTATACCCGGCGGCACTGAAGATCGCCACCTACGCAATGCTCGGTGGGCTGATTGCGGAAGTGGAAAAACTGGCCTTGCAATTCGACGCCAAGGCCGGGCAGTTCGCCGACATCCTGCACCTGGGCCGTACCTGCCTGCAGGACGCCCAACCAATGCGTCTGGGCCAGCTGTTCTCCGGCTACGCCTCGCTGACCCATCGGCTGGCGGTCGAGCTGGCCACGGTGCGTGATAAATTGCGCACCCTGCCACTGGGCGGCACCGCAATTGGCACCGGCTTTGGCGCGCCGGCCGCCTACCGCAAGGCGGTTTACCGCCATCTGGGTGTGATCACCGGTGTCGACTATCAGGCTCCGGACAATGCCTTCGATGCCATGCAGAACATGGATGTGTTCAGCCGCGTATCCGGTGAGTTGCGTACCTGTTCGGCCTCGCTGGCGAAAATCGCCACCGACCTGACGAAGTTGTCGTCCGGCCCGGTGGGCGGCATTGGTGAGTTGAAGCTGCCCGAAGCCCAGGCCGGCTCGTCGATCATGCCCGGCAAGGTCAACCCGGTGCTGCCGATGGCAATGATCCAGCTGAGTTTTGCGGTGATTGGCAACGATGTTGCGGTGGCCCAGGCGGCGCAGGCCGGTGAGCTGGAAATCAACCATTTCGAGCCGGTGGTCGCATCCCGGGTGTTCGACAGCATCACCCTGTTGACCCGTGGCATTCAGCGCTTTCGGGAAAAGTGCGTGGCCGGCATCCAGGCCGATGAAGCCCGTAATCTGGCGCACCTCACCGATTCCATGGCGGTGGCCACCGCGCTGGTGCCGGAACTGGGCTATGCCAAGGTCAGCAAGCTGGCGCGTCAGTCGGTACAGGAAGGCCGCACGCTGTTGGCAATCATGGAAGAGTCCGGGGTCATGACCCGTGCCGAAGCCATGACGGCCATTGAAAAAGCCTCGCACCCGGTGTTCGAAGCCTGAGATAGCCGTCCAATCGGCCAGATGATCAGGAGCGTCTGGCCACTTTCCCCTTACAGTGCAGAGCCAAATAATGAAAACAATCCATGCAGGCATTGCAGCCGTCGTTCTGACGTTCATTTCCGGTACATCCGTCATGGCTCAACAGCCGCTTCCCACCGTGGCCGTCCTGGCCACTGGCGGCACCATCGCAGGTACCGCCGAGCAGGCCAGCCAGACCACCGGCTACAAGCCGGGCGTGCTCTCGGCTCAAGCGCTGGTCGCCTCGGTACCGGCGCTGGACAAAGTGGCCCGCATCAACGCTGAGCAGGTTGCCAACGTCGGCAGCGACAATATGGACAACAGCCTGCTGCTCAAGCTGGCCAAACGGGTCAATACGCTGTTGCAGGACAAGGATGTATCGGGTGTGGTCATCACCCATGGCACCGACACCCTCGAAGAAACCGCCTACTTTCTCAATCTGGTGGTCAAGAGCGACAAGCCGGTAGTGGTCACCGGTTCCATGCGCCCGGCGACCGCCATCGGCGCTGATGGGCCGAGCAATATCCTCCAGGCGGTGAGCGTGGCGGCATCGCCCGAGGCCAAGGGGCGCGGGGTAATGATCGTGCTCAATGACCAGATCGGTGCGGCGCGTTTCACCAGCAAGACCGACGCCAATTCCCTGGATACCTTCAAATCGTTTGGCGCCGGGGCGTTGGGACGATTGGTCAACCAGCAGCCGTACTTCGACAACCGCGTGGCCCGACAGCATACGCTGCAGACGCCGTTCGACGTGTCGAAACTGGAGAGCTTGCCCAAAGTCGACATCATTTACGGTTATCAGAATGACAACGGCTACATGTACGACGCTGCGGTGGCGCATCAGGCCAAGGGCATCGTGGTGGCTGGGGTCGGCGCAGGCAGCGAATCGAACTTTGTGATCCCGTCGATCCGCAAGGCCATCGAGCAAGGGGTGATCGTGGTGCGTTCATCGCGTACCGGCGGCGGTTACATTCCTGCCGATGACGCCTATCCGGGCCTGTTGGGCGACAACCTCAATCCGCAGAAGGCGCGCATCCTGTTGATGCTGGCCCTGACCGTAAGCCAGGATCCGGCGCAGGTCCAGGCCATGTTCAGGCAGTTCTGAGTACTGCGCTTGCTGACAGTACGGGCCGGTGTGTAGCATCAGCACCGGTCTGACGCTGCCCGCCGCTCGCCCTGCGTCCTCTACCGGCCAGGAAGGTGAAAGCATCGCTGTACACACCCAACCCTATCGCTGCTTTCAAGCGTCGAGGCTTGGCAATGCGGGCACCGGACTGCCTTGACCGGAGAGCTGTGATGATCACCATTGAACAGGCCAAACAAATGGCCAAGCGCTTGCGCGCTGCGTTGCCCGATAGCGTACTTTCGCATAGCGCCGCGCTGGAACTGGTCGCCCAACAGTTGGGTTACAAGGACTGGAATGTTGCGGCAGCGCGGCTGCCCGAGCAGTCTGCACCGGCCGCGATCAGCTTCGCCAAACCAATCCCGATCCTGCGCAGCTTCGACGAAGCCAAGGCGCGGGAGTTCTATCTGGATTTCCTGGGTTTCAGTGTCGAGTTCGAACACCGCTTCGAGCCAGGCCTGCCGCTGTACCTGGGTATCGTACGCGATGGCCTGCAACTGCACTTGTCCGAACACCATGGCGATGCCAGCCCCGGCGCGACCATTTTCATTCCGATGCAGGGTGTCGAGGCGCTGCGCGATGAGCTGCACGCCAAGCAATACGGCTACGGACGCCCGCAAATCGTCGAGCAGGCCTGGGGGCGGCTGCTGGAAGTGCATGACCCGTTCGGTAACCGGTTGAGGTTCTGCGAAGACTGATACAGCGCTTTCGCGACCCTAGTCATGAAGCGGTTGCACTCTGTTCGCGGCTGAAGCCGCTCCTGCATGGTGCCGAATTATTTCGGCAAAACGTTCAAATGCCGGTGTGGCATAGCCCCTTCGCCACACCAGCCAGGTCGTGCGGTTGCCGAGGTCCAGAGTCGGCAACTGCACCGGATATTGGCACAGTTGCAAGACGCTGCGCGGCAACACCGTCACCGCCGCACCTGCGGCCACACAGGCCAGCATGGCGTGATAAGAGCCCAATTCCTGAAACTGCCAGCGCGGATCATTGGCCGTTTGCAGCGCCTGCTCGGCCAGCGCCCGATACGTGCAACCGGATTTGAACGCCGCCAAGGTGCGAGTGCGTACCTGAGCAGGTTTTTGCACTTCAGCCTCGCTGGCTGGCAGCAGGAGCAGCAGTTGTTCTTGCCAGAGTTGCATGCCTTGCAAGCCGCTGGTGGCCATCGCCAGTTCATCGTTCAAATCTTCGGGCAAGGCCACGAAGGCGCAGTCGAGCAAGCCCTGACGAAGCTGTTCGAGCAGCACCACCGAGGGGCCGGTGCTGATCAGTAAACGGGTTTGCGGATAAGCCAGGCTGTAGGCGGCCAGCGGCTCAGGCAAGCGACTGGCGGCGGTGCTTTCCATGCTGCCGACCCGCAGGCTGCCGCCCTCGGCGCTGCCGTTGAGCATCTGCCGTGCTTCATCCTCCAGCGCCAGCATGCGCCGGGCGTAGCTCAGGAACTGCTGGCCGGCCGGCGACAGGGCGATGCGTTTACCACTGCGAATGAACAGCTCGGTGGCAAGCTCTGCTTCCAGTTGCTGGATGCGCGTGGTGACATTCGAGGCCGCTCGACCCAGGCGCGCGGCGGCGCGAGTGATGCTCAGCTCGGCGGCCACAGCGTCGAAAATGCGCAGGCTTTCCAGATCCAATTAAATTCACCATTGAAGAATAATGTGATTATATTATTCTCAATATGATAATTATCAATCGCCGTTTTACTTGAGTATCCGCTGGAGCCGATCATGAGTTTTGCTAACGCATTTACTGCCCGGCTGGGCACCCATCCGATCATCCAGGCACCCATGGCCGGAGTTGCCACGTCTGAACTGGCAGCGGCGGTATCGAATGCAGGTGCGCTGGGCTCGTTGGGCATCGGCGCCAGCACGGTGGCCCAGGCCCGGCAGATGATCGAGCAGACCCAAGCACTGACCGACCGGCCATTCAACGTCAATGTGTTCTGTCATGCGCCCGCCGTGCGCGATGCTGCGCGCGAGCAGGCCTGGCTCAGGCACTTGCAGCCATTGTTCGATGAATTTGCAGCCGAGCCGCCGGCAGCCCTGGCAGAGATTTACAAGAGCTTTGCCGCCGATGATCAACTGTTCGAGATGTTGCTCGACACACGCCCGGCGGTGGTCAGTTTTCATTTCGGCCTGCCGTCTGGGGCGCAACTGCAAGCGTTCAAACAGGCCGGGATTTACACATTGGCCAGTGCCACCAATCTGCCCGAGGCACTGCAGATCCAACAGCTGGGCTTTGATGGCATCGTTGCTCAAGGCATTGAGGCCGGCGGGCACCGCGGGATGTTCGACCCGCAGGCGGTTGATGAGCGGTTGAGCACTTCGGTGCTGGTGCGGCTGCTGGTCAAGCACATCGACCTGCCGATCATTGCCGCTGGCGGCATCATGGACGGCCAGGGGATTCGGGCTGCGCTGGATCTAGGGGCGGCTGCCGCGCAACTGGGTACGGCTTTTATCCTCTGCCCCGAGTCGGCGGCCAACCAGGGTTATCGCGCCAATCTGAAAAGCCCGCGCGCGGCTGTGACCCGGCTGACCGCCACGCTGTCCGGGCGTCCGGCGCGGGGCATCGTCAATCGGTTTATCGAGCATGCCGAGCGGGGCGGTGTGCAGCCTGCGGCTTATCCTCTGGCCTATGATGCGGCCAAGCAGCTCAATGGCGCAGCGGCCAGGACCGGCAGCGATGAGTTTGCTGCGCATTGGGCCGGGCAGGGCGCACCGCTGGCCCGCCAGCTGCCGGCCCGCGAACTGGTTGAGTTGCTGGTGCAGGAGTGGCAAGGCCTGTAGGCGCGAGCTTGCTCGCGAGGGCGGCGGCACATTCGCTGCATTGCATCGGTGGTGGCTTTGTCGGGCTCTTCGTCGGAGTGCCGCCCATACCAAGGTAGCTCCGATAGAAGTGTGCAGCGTTTAACCGAACACTATCGGGCTTGAGTCGCGTTCTCCGTTCACCGGCGTTCAATTCTGTGAACTTCAACCGCTTGGCAACCCTCCATCGCAATAGGGTATGTTGGTACCGATTACTGCATGGAGGAACGCCCGATGAGCAGCAACGACTTCACCCCCAACGAGCCCTTCAAGCGGTTGTTCTTCGCCTTGCCTTGCGATGGTGCGCAAACCAAGGCCATTTCACGCTGGCGCTCGGACTTGAAACTGCGCGGCGGCCGTCCGGTACCGGCGGCGAATTTTCACCTGACCCTGATGTTTCTGGGCGATGTCGGCGTGTCACAGCTGCCAGCGATCACCGAGGCGGCTGCGCGCTTGCGCCCGCTGGCTGCGTCGCCGTCGATTGTGCTCGACCAACTGCAGGTCTGGCGGCGCAGCCAGGCCCTGGTGCTGGTGCCGGAGTACCCGCAAGCGGCCTTTTTGCGTTGGGTGTATGAACTGCAGCAGGCCATGCTGCCATTGGGCTTTGCCGTCGACCCTCGCGAGTTTCAGCCCCACGTGACCCTGCTGCGCGACTACCGTGGCGAGGTGCCGGAGGCGCCGTTGGGCACCGAGTTTCACCTGAGCGCCCGCGAGTTTGTCCTGTATGAGTCCTACAAGGGCAAGTATGAACCCCTGGCCCAGTGGCCGCTGGCCGAGGCACCGGTGAAAATCGAGCGACACCGGCCGCTGGTGCATCCGTTCGGGTTATAGACCGGTGGCCAAGCGACTGGGCCGATCAGGTAACTGAAAACTGTTCAGTCCAGCCCGGCCCAGAACGCTTCGGCAAACGGCGGCAAGGGTGCCAGCGGGCGGGTCAGGTGGATTTGCAGCGGAATGTCCCAGCTGTCATCCAGCGCCCGCACCAGCTTGCCGTCGGCCCGCTCCTGCTCGGTGAGGCTGTTGGGCAGCCAGGCCACGCCTTTGTTTTCAAGCGCCATGGAGGTGAGCACCGCGGCCAGATGACTGCTGAACGACGGTTGCAGGTGCAGGTAACCGGCCTTGTCTTGCAGGTGATGGTCGATGATCCGCCCCAGCCCTGACTCTTTGCTGTAAGCCAGGTAGGGCAGAGTTTGCAGGTCGGCGCTGAACCCGGCGTCGGCGCCCATCAGCGGAATCAGGCTGTCCTCACCGATGGCCTTGCTCAGGTACTGGCCCGGCGGCAGCTTCGGTGGCACCTGCGGGTGCCGATGGCTGATCAGAAACTGCACCTGGCCGTGCATCAGCAGCCGCTCACACTCGGCCATGCTGTCGGACTGCAGGCGCACCGCCTCAATCGGGGCGCCACGCCCGAGCTGGCGGATCCATTTCGGAAAAAACGTGAACGACAACGAATGGGTCGCCGAGAACCGGAGACTCTTGGCCGCCGTGCCGGCCACCTCACGGGCTTCTTCGCGGATGCGGTACAGGCGTGCTGCGGCATCCTGAACACTGGCCAGCACATGCTCGCCGGCCGGCGTCAAGGTTGCGCCCTGAGCCGAACGCTGGAACAGCTCGACCCCCATCCATTGCTCCAGCGCACGAATGCGTCGGCTGAATGCCGGTTGGGTCACATGCCGGGTTTGCGCTGCGCGAATAAAGCCGCCGTGTTCGGCCAGGGCGATGAAGTCTTCGAGCCAGACCAGTTCCATAGTGATGCTGCCTGTGCATGGGGGTGAACCGTTATAGCACGCCTAAAGCAAATATTTCGTACCCAGCCAAGTTCGGGCAATGCTGTTTCGGCATTGCCCGGCGCGATAACGGCATTATTCGCCACGGCGGGATGCGCCTAACGTTGTGCTCAACACAACAAGAGGACAGCGCCATGCGCATCGTTGATATCCGCGAAAAAACCGTCTCCATTGCCTCGCCCATTGCCAACGCTTACATCGACTTTTCGAAGATGACCTGCTCGGTGGTCGCGGTGGTCACCGATGTGATCCGCGACGGCAAGCCGGTGATCGGTTACGGCTTCAACTCCAATGGCCGTTATGGTCAGGGCGCGCTGATGCGCGACCGCTTCCTGGCGCGGATCAGCGAAGCCAGCCCCGAATCGCTGATCGATCAGGCCAACGACAACCTCGACCCGTTCGCCATCTGGAAAACCCTGATGACCAACGAGAAGCCCGGCGGTCATGGTGAGCGCTCGGTGGCGGTGGGCACCATCGACATGGCGGTCTGGGACGCGGTAGCCAAGATCGAAGGCAAGCCGCTGTACCGGCTGCTGGCCGACCGTTACCGCAATGGCGTAGCCGACGACAAGGTCTGGGTCTACGCCGCCGGCGGTTACTACTACCCCGGTAAGGACCACACCCAGCTCAAGGCCGAAATGCAGAGCTATCTGGACCGTGGCTACGACGTGGTGAAGATGAAAATTGGTGCCGTGCCGCTGGCCGAAGATTTGTCGCGCATCGAAGCGGTGCTGGATGTGGTCGGCAGTGGCAAGCGCCTGGCGGTAGACGCCAACGGCCGCTTCGACTTGAAAACCGCGATTGCCTACGCCGAAGCGCTCAAGCCATACGACCTGTTCTGGTATGAGGAAGCCGGTGATCCGCTGGACTACGCCCTGCAAGCCGAATTGGCCAACCACTATGACCTGCCGATGGCCACTGGTGAAAACCTGTTCTCCCACCAGGATGCGCGCAACCTGCTGCGCCACGGCGGCATGCGCCCGGACCGCGACTTCGTGCAGTTCGACTGCGCACTGTCTTACGGCTTGGTGGAGTACCTGCGCACCCTCGACGTGATGCAGGAGCTGGGCTGGTCGTCGCGGCGCGTGGTGCCGCACGGCGGGCATCAGATGTCGCTGAACATTGCTGCCGGTCTGCACCTGGGCGGTAACGAGTCCTACCCGGACGTGTTCCAGCCGTTTGGCGGCTTTGCCGACGGCATCCGCGTCGAAAACGGCTACGTCGGCCTGCCGGACATTCCGGGGGTGGGTTTCGAAGCCAAGGCCGCGCTGTATGAGGTGATGCGCGAGCTGGGCGAACGTTGATGCCCCGCAGCGGCCGTCTGGTGTGGCGGCCGCTGCCGGGGTGCCTCTAAAAACGTAGGCGAGGCAGGCAGCGCTAGGCGAAATCAGGCGAGAAAGCGGATTTTACGGGTTGTAAATGAGCATTTTGAGCCTGATTTCAACAACGCGATGGCCACGCAGGTAGTTTTTAGAGGTGCCCTTCTGCATGCCCTCCCAACAAGAACAAGACGAGGTGCGACAACATGGAAAAGTCCGGTTCCCGCTGGTACAGCCAGCTCTATGTGCAGGTGCTGATCGGCATCGTCATCGGTGGTCTGCTGGGTTACTTCGAACCTGGCTTCGGCGCCAAACTGCAACCGCTGGCCGATGGTTTCATCAAGCTGATCAAGATGCTGCTGGCGCCGATCATCTTCGGCACGGTGGTGGTTGGTATGGCCAAGATGGGCAGCATCAAGGAGGTCGGGCGCATTGGTGTCAAAGCGCTGATCTACTTTGAAATCCTCTCTACCATTGCCCTGGTCATCGGCCTGGTGGTGGTCAATATCCTCAAGCCCGGCGAGGGCATGAATATTGACTCCAGCAAGCTCGATGGCAGCACCATCAGCAAGTACACCCAGGTCGCGCATGAGCAGGGCGGTACGGTGGACTTCTTCCTTGGCATTATTCCCAACACCTTTGTCGATGCTTTCGCCAAAGGTTCGATGCTGCAGGTGATCCTGCTGTCGGTGCTGATGGGCGTGGCGCTGGTGCAGATGGGGCCGGTCGCCAAACCGTTGATCAACATCATTGATCTGTTGCTGCAAGGGTTGTTCAAAATCGTGGCGATGGTCATGCGCCTGGCACCTATCGGTGCCGGTGCAGGCATGGCGTTCACCATCGGCAAGTACGGTATCGGCACCTTGCTGTCGTTGGGGCAACTGCTGATCGCGCTGTATGTCACCACCTTGCTGTTCATCCTGATCATTCTCGGCGCGGTGGCGCGCTGGTCTGGCCTGCCGTTGATGCAGTTCCTGCGCTACTTCAAGGATGAAATCCTGATCGTGCTCGGCACCTGTTCCACTGAGTCGGTGCTGCCGCGGATGATGGCCAAGCTGGAAAAACTCGGTTGCCAGAAATCGGTGGTCGGCATGGTGTTGCCCACCGGGTTCACCTTCAATGCTGACGGCACCTGCATCTACCTGACCATGGCCGCGATTTTCGTTGCCCAAGCCACCAACACGCCGCTGACGGTCATGGACCAGTGCGTCTTACTGGGTGTACTGCTGCTGACCTCGAAAGGCTCGGCGGGTGTCGCCGGTGCGGGTTTTGTGACCCTGGCCGCAACCCTGACCACCATTCACACCATTCCACTGGTGGGGCTGGTGCTGTTGTTGGGTATCGACCGCTTCCTCAATGAGGCGCGGGCCGTGACCAACCTGATCGGCAATGGCATCGGCACCATCGCGATTGCCAAGTGGGACAACGCCTTTGATCTGGCTACGGCAAAGCGCGAGATCGCCGCGCTGGATAACGGCAAGGTGTCGACGGTTGAAGCGCAGGGTGCGCCCAAGACTGAAAAGAGCTGAAGCCAGTGCGCGACCGTTCTCGCTCGTAGGAGCTGCTTCAGCAGCGAAGGCTTCCCGGCTAAAGCGGATCGCCGACCGGCCGGTCTACGGAGTCCCGTGTTTGCCGTGCGACAGCGCGGCAAACACCCAGTCAAACAGCGCTGGCTCAGAAGTGGTATTTGACCAGCAGGCTGGTGGTGTTCTGGTCGGTCGCAAACACCTGGCTGTCTTTAATCCCGTATTTGTCCGACCAGTAATCATACTCCACGCCGACATACAGATGTTTGGCCTCGTAACCCAGGCTCTTGCCCAGGTCGTACTTGATCTGCGGGTTGAAGTGCAAGTTGGCATGGTAGTCGCTCTGCTTGCCGCCGCTGCTGGACTTGTTATTGACCACCCAGTCGATGAAGCCGTCGATCACCAGGTTCGAGTTGCCCAATGGCAGGGTGTACGACCAGGCCGGGGTGATCTGCCAGGCACCGGCACGCACCCGGTCACCGTCAGGCTGGCGGTAGTAGAAGTTCAGCTGGAAATAGTCAAAGCCGGGAACCGCCAGGTCGAAACCCGGACCAAGCAGGTAAGCATCCACATCGTCATCGCCGAACTCCCAGGTGCTGGCTAGCAGCACGTCCTTGATAGGGCCGAACGACAGGTCGGTGTTGAACAGCTTGCCAGCGCTCAGTCGCGGGCTGATTTCGCCATACATGTTGTGGTGGCCGTTGCCCGACTTCGCACCGTTGAACCAGATGTTATCGACAAACACAAACAGATCGCCCCAGGTCCAGGCGCTGGCATGTTCCAGGGTGATGGTCTGCTGGATCGCCGGGTCGATCTTGAAGTTCTTGCCGTACAGGTAAGTGATGCTTTCGTCATGCCACAGCAACGGGCTCTGGGCCACGGCGCTTGTAGAGCCAAGCAGGCCAATGGTGAAAAGTGACGAAGCCAGGGTTGTTTTCATTACTGCATCCATCAAGAGAATCGGAGATCAACAGGCGCACGCTGAGCTGCGATTGTTTTCAACAAGGCAGCAGGTGGTCATGCGCCGGACCGGGTTGGACTGACCTCAGGCGGGTCAGGTCACACGCTGCTTGCGGGCAGCCTGTACACCGCCGCACTCCAATAGCCCTGGCCGTCACGGGAGTGACGGGTCCAGCCTTGGGCTTGCAGTTGCTTGCCGATCAGACGATTCATGAAGCCGTGACCCATCAACAGCAGCGGGCCTTCGTCGGCCATTGATTGCAAGCGCGAGGCGGCCTGGGCTGCGCGCGCCCGGGCCTGATCGGCGGACTCGACCTGGCCGTTGAAACCGCACAGCCAGCGCATGCGCAGAATGAACGCCCAGGTGAACGGCGACAGACGTGGCAGGGGCCAGCGTCCATGGGGTAATTGAGCCTCGCAAAACAGGCTTTCGCTCAGTTGCGGCTCTAGGCCTAGCGCAGCCAGTGAAGCGAGCGCCCTCGGCGCGCTGCTGGAAATGACCCGCCTGGCCCGACCGGCCAGCTCCAGGCTGGCCTGGGAAGGTGGCTGGGCGGTGATCGAGGCAGCTTCGTAGTCGGCAATCCAGCCGCGCATGGCAGCGGGTGAAAGCTTTGCGACACTGGCCAACGCGGGCTGGCCGTGGCGCATGAGGATGATTTCCCTGTTCAATCTACAACGGTCCCTGTGTTTGGAGTGGCCGGCGATTAGAACATGGTGACGGCCATTTTTCTTGTCAGGCGCCGCTGAGCATCAGATCCAGATTCTGTACCGCGGCACCCGCTGCGCCTTTGCCGAGGTTGTCGAACACTGCTGCCAGCAAGGCGTGCTCGTCATGTTCGAAAACCATCAGGCGCAGCGCATCGGTGCCATTGAGCGCCTGTGGGTCGAGGTGGCTCAGTGCCGCAGACTGTTGCAGCGGCATCACCTGCACGTAGTCGCTGGCAGCGTAATGCTGCGCCAGGCAGGCGTGCAGATCGGCGGCGCGGGTGCGTTGGTTCGCCTGCCGCGAGGGCAGCAGCCGCAGCTGCAGCGGCACGGTGAGCACGATCCCTTGGCGGAAAGCGCCGTAGGCCGGGATGAACAGCGGCCGTTGGTTCAGCCCGCTGTGCTGCTGGATTTCCGGTACGTGCTTGTGCGTCAGCCCCAATCCATAAACCTGAAAGGCCGGCGCGTCGGCGGCATGTGCGCCCTCGTACTGCTCGATGCCGGCGCGGCCTTTGCCGGAGTAGCCCGACACGGCATTAATACTGAGCGGGTAATCGGCAGGCAGCAGGCCGGCATCCAGCAACGGCCGCAACAAGCCAATCGCCCCGGTGGGGTAGCAGCCAGGGTTGCTCACGCGCCGGGCCTTGGCAATCTGTTCGGCCTGCCCGGCGTGCATCTGGGCAAAGCCATAGGTCCAGCCGGCGCTGGTGCGGTGCGCAGAGCTGGCATCAATCACTCGTACCGCAGGGTTTTCAATCATCGCGACGGCGTCGCGGGCGGCGTCATCCGGCAGGCATAAAATGGCGATGTCGCAAGCATTCAGGGCCTCGGCACGCAGCAGCGGGTCTTTGCGCCGCTCGGCTGGCAGGGTCAGCAACTGCAGGCCGGTGCGCCCTTGCAGACGCTGCTGGATTTGCAGCCCGGTGGTGCCTTGGTCGCCATCGATGAAGATCAGGGGTGTACTCATGAAGCTGTTCTCGCGTGAGGAATCAACCCGGCGAATATTCGGTTGATACCTAAGATAGTGAAAGTTGAATTTAAAAATGCTTTCATTCAGTTTTTCTGAATGAGTGCTGTGCCATGCGTGAAGTCAGCCTCGACCGTCTGCGTACCCTGGTGACGATTGCCGACCTGGGGTCGTTCGCTCAAGCGGCGCGGGCGCTCAACCTCGCCGCGCCGACGGTCAGCCTGCACATTGCCGACCTTGAGGCGCGGGTGGGCGCTGCACTGCTGTCGCGTACCCGCGGGCAGGTGCAGCCTACCGCCATCGGTGAAACGCTGATCGTGCGGGCCCGCAACCTGCTGGCCGAAGCCGACCAGGCGCTGGAGGAAGTGCAACGTCAGGTCCAAGGGCTGGCCGGACGGGTACGGCTGGGCGCATCCACCGGTGCAATTGCGCAGTTGATGCCTCAGGCCCTGGAAATTCTCGGTGAGCGGCATCCGTCTATCGACGTCCAGGTTGCGGTGCTGACCTCTCAGGAAACCTTGCATCGGTTGGCCTGCGGGGCGCTGGACATTGGTTTGGTCGCTTTGCCGCAGGCGCCAGCCAAGGGGTTGTGCATCGAGCCGTGGCGGCGTGATCCGGTCATGGCTTTTCTGCCGGCCCGTTGGCAATGCCCCGAGATCATCACACCAGCCTGGCTGGCCCGTCAGCCGCTGATTCTCAATGACAGCAGCACCCGACTGGCGCGCCTGACCAGCGAGTGGTTTGCCGCTGATGAGTGTCATCCCGTGGCGCGTATCGAGCTTAACTACAACGATGCGATAAAAAGCCTGGTGGCGGCGGGCTACGGTGCCACGCTGCTGCCCCATGAGGCGGCCACCCCGGCGCCTGACCCGCGCATCGTGATGCGGCCCTTGCAGCCGCCGTTATGGCGCCAGTTGGGGATTGCCCATCGCGCCGCCCGCTGTGAACGCGCCACAACCCATGTGCTGGAGGTGTTGCGGGAGTTGCGCGTCTGAACAGAATGGCGTGCTGCGCGGCCTGTGAATCCAAACCCAATTGCACTTGCATATTTCTAAGTCGTATTTAAAAACCACATTTAAATCGCGTTAGGATATATGTCATCGGGCCACCGTTATTCAAATCATAATGACCAGATGATCGCCACCGTCCGCCGCACGGATCGCTCGTCACGGCTGGGGCTGCCTGCCTCGGTAAAGGGATTCAAGGGGAGCGGTATGAGGAGTTTCAAGCGTCATTTGTTGGCCACGGCAATCGTTTCGGCCAATCTGTTGGGCGTCAGCACCTTTGCGGGGGCAGAGGAAGCGGCGCAGGAGTCTTCGACCCTGAGCACGGTGATCGTCACCGGTACCCGCGCTCAGGAGCGCACCGCCAGCGCGTCGCTGTCACCGATTGATGTGATCAGCGGCGATGCCCTGCGCAGCACCGGCTCCGCCGAGTTGGGCGCGGTGTTGGCCAAGCTGATTCCATCGATCAACTTTCCACGCCCCAGCCTGGTGGACGGCGCCGAGCTGACCCGCCCGGCGCAGTTGCGCGGGCTGTCGCCGGACCAGGTGTTGGTGCTGGTCAACGGCAAGCGCCGCCACACGTCGGCGTTCATTAACCTGGGCGGCGCGGTGGGGCGCGGTTCGGCACCGGCGGATCTGAACGCCATCCCGCTGTCGGCCATCGAGCGTATCGAAGTGCTGCGTGACGGGGCTTCGGCGCGTTATGGCTCCGATGCGATTGCCGGGGTGATCAACGTCATTCTGAAAAGCGCGGACAACGGCGGTACGGTCTCGACCCGCTTCGGCCAGTACAAAAAAGGCGATGGCATCCAGCGCCAGGTGGCCGGCAATACCGGTTTTGCACTGGGTGAGAACGGCTTTATCAACCTGTCCGCCGAAGGCGCCAACAACGACTACACCGACCGCGCCGGTGATGATTTCCGCGCCGCGAGCATCGGCTCGACCACCTACGGCCAGCATGTATTCCGTCAGGGTGAGCCGGCCAGTGAAGAGGGCAAGATCCAGTTCAACAGCGAGTACAGCTTCAACGATGCGGCCGAGTTCTACAGCTTCGGCGGTTACAGCAAGCGTCGTGGCGAAACTGCTGCCTTCTACCGGGCCAGCAACGCGTCGAACAACAACCCGGCAATTTTCCCCAACGGCTACCTGCCTCTGATTCGCGGCACCCTGGAAGACACCACCCTGGTGGCCGGTCTGCGTGGCGAACTGGCTTACGACTGGCACTACGACCTGTCGGCCAACTACGGCAAAAACAGCTACGAAATCCACACCAAGACCATCAACACCTCGCTCGGCCTGGCCACGCCGCGTTCGTTCTATAACGGCACCCTGACCAACGACCAGAAGCAGCTCAGCCTCGATCTGTCTCGCGAGTTCAGCGCGTCCTGGCTGCCCAACCCGGTGTCGGTGGCGTTCGGTACTGAATACCTGCGCCAGGGTTATCAGATTGCTGCCGGCCAGGCTGAATCGTACTTCCAGAGCGGCAGCTCGGGGCTGGCAGGCTTCCGCGCTTCGGACGCCGGTAGCACCTCACGGCATAACTTCGCCCAGTACCTGGACCTGGAAACCAACTTCACCGACAAACTCAGCGCCTCGGCTGCGGTGCGCCATGAGGACTACAGTGATTTCGGCTCCAACGTCAGCGGGGCGATATCGGCCCGTTACGACTTCACCCCGCAGGTCGCGTTGCGCGGCAGCGTCTCCACCGGCTTCCGTGCACCGTCGCTGGCCCAGCAAAACTTTGCCTTCACCTCCTCGCAACTGATCGGCAACAGCATCCAGGAAGCCGGCACCTTCCCGGCCAGCAGCCGCGTGGCGCAACTGCTGGGTGCTGAAGACCTGGAAGCGGAAAAGTCGCGTAACTACAGCCTGGGTCTGGTGCTCGAACCGCTGGACAACCTGACTGTGACCGCCGATGTGTACCGCATCGACATCAAGGACCGCATCTCGCTGTCGTCCAACCTGGTGCTCAACAACGCCGCGGCCAACTACCTGCGGGCCAACGGGGTAGGGGACATCAACTACACCTCGGTGCGCTACTTCACCAACGCCACCGACACCAGCACCGACGGCGTCGATCTGGTTGCCAACTACCGTTACCGGTTCGACAACGGCGTGCGCTGGAACAGCACCCTGGGCTACAACTACAGCCACACCAAAGTCACCGACGTCAAAGCCAACCCCGGCGTGCTCAGCCAGTTGGGCGTCGATCTGGTGCGCGTCGACCGCCGCGAGCGCATCGGCTTGCTGGGCGACACCACGCCCAAGCACAAGCTGAGCTTCGGCAACGACTTTACCTTCGGCAACTGGGCACTGCATTCCAACCTGGTGCGTTACGGTGAGTTCACCAGCTACCAGGCCGACCCGGTCAACGACCAGACCTTCAGCGCCGCCTGGCTGCTGGACCTGTCGGTGGACTACAACTGGAACAACTGGACCTTCACCGTGGGCGGCGACAACGTCACCGACCAATACCCGGAGAAGCTCAACAGCTTCGCCAACAGCGGCGGCAACCTGGCGTACAGCACCTACTCGCCTTATGGGTACAGCGGTGCGTTCTACTATGCGCAGGTGGCGTATAGCTGGTAAGTGATACCGTTGAAAAAGCCCGCAGACCCGGATGAATTCGGGGTTGCGGGCTTTTTTCTAGCTGAGTAAAGCGAAATCCGCAGGGGCGGCTGGGCGGCGATGCGCTTTAGCCTCGAAGCCTTCGCTGCTGAAGCTCCTACACGCTAATGCCGATCAGTTAAAAGACTTTGGGGCTTGGCCAGATACCTGTGGACGCGACCTTGATCTGGACGGCATACCGACGAAAGTGCCAGTAAACCCGGCGTATTTACTGTGAATGTAATGCCGTCTTCACGAGCGAGCTCGTTCCCACAGAGACCGCATCGACCTGACGCCTGTATTCAATGCCCGGCAGCGCGCAAGCCATCCCACATTCCCATCATCTGCGTTACCGCAGCGTCCAGCGTTTCATGCGCCACGCCATCGCGTGCCAAGGTCGACAAGCCAAGCAGAAAGCTGTCGAAGGCAGCAGCAAGCGTCTCGGGGATCACCGTCGCGGGCAATTCACCTGCCGCGACAGCGCGTTCGACGCATGCAGCCATGGCGGTACGGTTGAGGATTCGGGTGCGCATCAGCGGTTCGGCGATGGCCTTGCTCTCTTCTGAGCACGCGCTCATCAACCCTAGCGACACCAGGCACCCCTTGGGATGATCGGGCTCGCATTGCATTTTCGCCGAGCGGCGCAGGGCGGTTTCAATGGCTTCTCGGGGCGGCAGGGTTGTATCGAACAGGCTGTCGGTGACCCGGCCGTGGGTGTCGAGATAGCGCTCGACCACTTCATTGAACAGCGCCTGTTTCGAGCCAAACGCGGCGTAAAAACTCGGCGCGCTAATACCGCCGCCCATCCCGGCCTTGAGTTGGCTGAGCGAGGTCGCGTCATAGCCATGCTCCCAAAACAGGTGCAGCGCCTGAGTGATTGCCAGGTCACGATCAAACGTGCGTGGCCGACCCATCTGTGCCATGTCAAATCCTCATGCAGAATGATTTAAATACTAGTCGATACATAAGTCGTTGACCACCCGCCCGGATCACGCCTAACATCTGTATCGATCAGTATATAAATTGAGGTGTTAAATGGTTACCGATGAGAAACACAGCGAGAAGCTGCCGCTTGGGGCGTTACTGGCACTGGCGATGGCCGGTTTTATCTGCATCGTGACCGAGACGTTGCCTGCCGGCTTGCTGCCTGAGATCAGTAATGGCCTGGACGTTTCGGCATCGCTTGCAGGGCAGATGGTGACGGTTTATGCGCTGGGTTCGTTGCTGGCGGCCATTCCGCTGACCATCGCCACGCAAGGCTGGCGGCGCAGAACGGTGTTGTTGCTGACGGTGGTCGGCTTTCTGCTGTTCAACACGGTCACGGCGTTGTCGTCCAGCTACTGGCTGACCCTGGTGGCGAGGTTTTT
This sequence comes from Pseudomonas sp. 21LCFQ02, assembly GCF_024129895.2. NCBI lineage: Bacteria > Pseudomonadati > Pseudomonadota > Gammaproteobacteria > Pseudomonadales > Pseudomonadaceae > Pseudomonas > Pseudomonas sp. 21LCFQ02. The sequence continues at coordinate 4,774,241 of NZ_CM178749.1, read as the reverse complement.
TGCGGGAGTCTCGGCAGGTCTGGCCTGGAGCCTGATTGCCGGTTATGCACGGCGCATGGTTGCTCCGCACTTGCAGGGCCGTGCGCTGGCGGTGGCGATGCTGGGCGCACCTGTCGCCTTGTCACTGGGCGTGCCGCTGGGCACCTGGCTGGGTGGGCTCATGGGCTGGCGTATGGCGTTCGGGCTGATGTCCGCAATGACCCTGCTGCTCATCGTCTGGGTGCTGGTCAAAGTACCTGACTACCCTGGCCAGGCGGCCTCGCAGCGTATGGCACTGCGTCAGGTTTTCCTCACGCCCGGTGTGCGTTCGGTGCTGGCTGTGGTGTTCACCTGGATGCTGGCACACAACATTCTTTATACCTATGTCGCGCCGTTTGTTGCCAACGCCGGGCTGGCCAATGACGTCGATCTGGTCTTGCTGGCATTTGGTGTTGCGGCGCTGGCAGGCATCTGGATCACAGGGCAGCTGGTTGACCGTCACCTGCGTAAGGCTGTGCTGGCCAGCCTGGCGACCTTCGCAGCGGTTGCGGTTCTGTTCGGCCTGTTTTCAGCGTCGGCGCTGGCGATTTACGTCGGCGCGTTCATCTGGGGCCTGACCTTTGGCGGCGCCGCCACCCTGTTGCAGACCGCGCTGGCCGACTCGGCAGGTGAGGGCGCTGATGTCGCGCTGTCCATGAACGTGGTGGTCTGGAACAGTGCCATCGCCGCTGCCGGGCTACTCGGCGGCGTGCTGCTCGGTCAATGGGGCGTCAGTTCTTTTGCATGGGTTTTGGTGGTGTTGTTACTGCTGAGCCTGGTCATTGCATGGCGGGCGAGTGTGCATGGGTTTGCGAAGGGGCACCGGCAGGCCGGTCAGGTGATCATTGCGCATTGATGGGCCGTTCATGGACGCCCTGAGGGCGGAAAAACGGCTCAGGTGTTCTGCGCCAAGTCGCCTCTCAGGCGTTGGATAACTGCACTGTCACTGCCTGTCTGGTTCTCATCTTGATCTGCCATCTACACCCTGATTGGATTGCCTATTGCCTGCCGGATCTCGCGTACATCACGTGCAGGCGATGCGCCGAATTGGCGCAAATATTCGCGGCTGAACTGCGATGAGCTTTCATAGCCGACAGCGAACGCCACGTCAGCCGCTCGATGCTCGCCAGCAAGCAAGAGCTGGCGAGCTTCCTGCAATCTGAGCTGTTTTTGATACTGGACAGGACTAAGACCGGTCATCGACAGAAAATGGCGATGCAGGCTCGCCCGGCTCATACCGCTTGCATCGCACAACGCCTCGATGCGAAGCCGGGTATTGTAATGATCCCTGATCCAGGCAACGGCACGCCGAATGCTACCCAGGGGGCCCTCAGGTTGAGCGATCTGCCGCAGGAGCCTTCCCTGCGGCCCTTGCAAGAGACGATAAAGCAATTCCCGTTCGACCATGGGGCCGAGAATCGGGATATCGTCAGGTGTATCGAGTAGCGACAGCAAACGAAGTAGGGTGCCTCGAAGCGGAGCGGTCATTGGGTTTATCGCGATGCCAATGCCCTTTTGCTCGCTCTCGCGTACCGGCGGCATCGCTGCGGCCAATTCAGCCAATATGGCCGGATCCAGCACGATCGATAGTGCCACATAAGGCCGCCCTCCTTCAGCATCAAGAATTTGCCCGATCAAAGGTAGATCCAAGGCGCTGATAAGATATTGCTCGCTGTTGTAACTCAGCAGATTGTCGTTGATCGCAACGCGTTTCGAGCCTTGCAGGATGAAGCAAATCATTGAACGGTACAGACAGGGCGCCTTGTCGGTAGAGCCCTGACCCACGCAGATATCCACACGGGGGATCTGGGTGATGGTCAAACCCGGTGGCGCGTGGCGCAGGGCTATATCGAGGTGCGGGGCAAGATCGTCGGTCATGCGGCGATTATGCCAACGCCTCGCGAGTGCGCAAGACACTTGAGACAATCAGGCAATGAACTGAGCTTATTGGACGTGTGTTGAAAAACGGTCAACGCCTATCTTGATCTGGTCAAGAAAGCGCCGCAGGGCGCGCTTAACCTACAGAGATATCCCATGACCAATCAGATCGCACTCATCACCGGCGCCAGCCGTGGCCTTGGCCGCAATATGGCGCTTCATCTCGCCAAGCGCGGCGTCCATGTCATCGGTACCTATCGCAGTAGCTCTGCAGAGGCCGAGACATTGAAACAGGAGATCGAAGCTTTGGGCGGCAAAGCCTTGATGCTGCCGCTCGAGATCACCGTGACCAGCAGCTATCCCGCTTTCGTAAGGGCGGTGACCAGTACGCTGCAGAACGACTTCGGCCGTGAACGCTTCGACTTCCTCATCAACAATGCCGGTAATGGGCTCTTCTCGAACTTTGTTGACGCAACCGAAGTCCAGTTTGACTCATTGGTTGCCACTCACCTTCGTGGGCCAATTTTTCTGACCCAGAAACTGTTGCCAATCATGGAAGATGGCGGTCGTGTCCTGAACGTATCGTCCGGCTTCGTGCGTTTTACCCTGCCGGGCTACAGCGTGTATGCAGCAGTAAAGGCCGCGATCGAAGTTCTAACCCGTTACTTGGCCGTAGAGCTTGGCTCGCGCCAAATTCGGGTCAATGCAATTGCCCCAGGTGCCATCGCAACCGACTTCGGCGGTGGTGCGGTACGTGACAACAAGGAGGTGAACGCATACGTGGCACAGGGCATCGCGCTTGGCCGTGTCGGTCTGCCAGACGATATCGGTGGTGCGGTAGCCGCGATCCTGTCCGATGACATGGCTTGGGCCAATGGGACGACTTTTGACATTTCCGGCGGGCAATTGCTGTAGCGATAGCCGCATCGACTCCCATCCCGTCGCAGCCTTGCCGAGAGATCACCATGTCGAACGCCCGACTTACACTCATCAGCCATCCGTTGTGCCCGTTTGTGCAGCGAGCGGCGATTGTCTTGCTGGAAAAAAATGTGTCCTTCGAGAGAGTCGATGTCGACCTCGTCTACAAGCCAGATTGGTTGCTGGCGCTATCGTCGACAGGAAAGGTGCCTTTGCTTAAGGTGGAGCGGCCAAATAGGGCAGACACGATACTGTTCGAGAGCATGGCCATCTGCGAATACCTCAATGAAACGCAGGGTGGCGTCAGTCTCTATTCCAACAACGCACTCTCACGTGCGCAACAGCGTGCCTGGATAGAGTTTGGCGCCGCGGCGCTTGCAGATGCCTGGCAGTTTCTCAACGCCCAAGACCTTGAAATCGCTGAGAACAAGAAAGCTGTCTTTCGAAGCAAACTGCAGCGGCTTGAAAACGAGCTAGATCAAGTGCCCTATTTTTCCGGATCAGCGTTCAGCATGGTCGATGTAGTGTTTGCACCACTTTTTCGTTACTTCGACGTGCTGAGCCCAGTCGTCTCCCAGCGGATCTTCAACAACCTTCCTCGCGTCACAGCGTGGCGGGGTTCGCTGGCAAACAGGCCGAGTGTGGTTTCTGCTGTGCGGGACGATTATGCTGAGTTATTTCAACAGCACTTGGTTAAGCAGCAGGCGATAGTCTCAGGTTTTATTCGCTAAATAGAACCTCAGATCGTAAGTGATCCACGATCCCCACATTCAAACCGCCAAGCAGAAGCCTGATGCTGGGCTCCCGAATTATTTCCGCAGCCTTGGCCATGATGCGTCCCGACGCCAAAGTCGAAAGGTAAGTTTTGAAATACTCACCATTGCTGCAGGCGGTAACAGAGTGCTCATCGAACGACTCGATAAGTTCGAGCGCGCTGATGGCAGCGAGATTGGAGCCACGAAAGTAATGGGTATATTGGAGCTTGGAGGCGATTAGATCACTGCATGGAGAGATTGCTTTGATGTGAACTTCGCTCAGAAAATCTTCGATAGCCAGTAGACAGTGCAGCGACTGTGCCTTCCGTTGATTTCCAACACTCCGTAACACGAGATGCAAGGCTTACCATCGAAGCACCTCCTGGCAAATCTCTGCATATTTGCGTGAAGAGTGTGTTGATGATTAAACAGACTGTACCGTTCTCACGTATACTTTTTCGCTAGAAAAAAGAATATGAACAGCGGATGTGCCTCGTGGGCGCAAGCTTTGTTTGGACGCCGCGAACGTGTGCAATCGGGGTTCAGTATCCAATCCCCCAAACACCTCCATCCCGCAACACAAGGATTCAGCCATGTCGCTAACCGCTGAGCACTCTATATTCTCGGAATCAGACCGGCTGTTCATGAATCAGGCACTGGAGCAGGGCCGGCGCGCATTGCCCGGCTGCCAGCCGAACCCGCCGGTGGGTTGCGTCATCGTGCGCCATGGCGTTGTTGTCGCCAGCGGCTACACGCAGCCGCCGGGGCAGCATCATGCGGAGGCGATGGCGCTGTCCCGGTTGGCGCCAGGCCTCGATGAGCTGACGGCCTATGTGACGCTGGAGCCTTGCTCGTTCGCGGGGCGCACGCCTTCCTGTGCGCTGGCTCTGGTCAGTTCGGGGATCAAGCGCGTGCATGTCGCGATGCTGGACCCTGACCCGCGCAATGCTGGCGCGGGTATCGCGATTCTTCAGCAAGCGGGGATAGCGGTTACGCTTGGCTTGCTTGAAGAGCAGGCTGGCGAGGATCTGGGCGCGTACCTGCATCGCGGCCTCGGTCTGCTCGAAAAACCAGGTCAATGATATACGCCGAATAAACATAACAAGGATGGCCATGATCTTACCAAGCAATATGTTGAGCCCTGGCGCTCACTCAAGTCCGGACCCTGACAGCAAATGGATTTCCGTATGGGCGGCAGCCGAGCAGGGCCCTTATCCGGTTGGAAATCCTGCCGCTCAGCCTGATTTACAGTATGCGTTTCCAGATGAGGCGAGCGGGGCGAACAACCAGAGTTTCCGCCTCATCGTTCGGCCCAGTCGCTGGGGCTCACATGCCCGTATTCGACTATCAAACTCATTTGGTACACAGTCGGTGGTATTTGAGGGAGTCTCTGTCGGCTTGCATGCTTACGGGTCTTCAATCGTGGCAGGCAGCAGTCGACCGGTTTTGTTCGCGGGCCAAAGTAAAGTGATCATTCCCGCCGGGGAGTCTGTCTGGAGCGATGCTGTTGAGCTGCCGATTCATAAACAGGCATTCCCTCTGCTGGAGGGAAGGAAAATAGCCGTCAGTTTCGCTGTCGTAGGTTCGAGTGGGCCGATGACATGGCATGCCAAGTCGCTGAGCACTTCCTATCTAAGCAACCCCAACACCGTTGCGTCTGCGAATGATGACGCCGGGCTGGAGCTGCCTTACAGCACGATATCCACTTACTTTCTTGATGTTGTGGATATGCGTATGCCTGGCGATGCACAAGTTGTCGTCGCATTGGGTGACTCAATCACCGACGGTGTGGGGTCAACGTTAAATGGTGATGATCGCTGGCCGGATGTTCTGAACCAGCGCTTACATGCCGCCTACGGCGATAAATTTTCGGTTGTAAACCTTGGGATGGGTGGCAATCAGATCATTGGCCCAAGTGTCTATACTGCGCAGCAGGCCTTTCGGGGTGGACCGGCCGCTGTATCACGAATTGATACGGACATTGTCAAGCTGTCTGGCGTTTCGACGGTGATCTGGATGCAAGGTATAAATGACTTTAGCGAGAACGGCAGGGCCTCGCTAGATGACGTTATCCAAGGAATGACGGGCGCGATTGCAAAATTGCGTGAGTGGGTAAGCGGTGTTCGCATCATAGGTGCAACCCTCACGACGGCTTACGGCAGTACCAGCGCAGCCCATGGAAGTCTCGAGCAAGACAATAAACGCAAAGCGTTAAACGACTTTATCCGGTCGAGTCAGTTATTCGACGGCTATGTTGATTTTGACCTGGCTACCCGCGATCCCGCCTCGGGAAAATTGCAAAAGCAATTCGTGCCAGACAGCACGATCGGCGGCCCGGGCGACGGAGTCCATCCGAACAGAGCAGGTTATCAGGCGATGGGAAAGGCGATAGATCTTGAAATGCTTCTAAACCCTGGAACGAAATAAACTGTAGATCGTGGGCTATATCGAGCAAATATAAAAAAGCGCAGCCTGCTCACCACAGGCTGCGCTTTTTCTATCGCTAACCCGCCATCAACTGCCCTGCAACGGCTTGAACGAGTCCTGGAAGAAGTAGTCCTGCCATGAGGCCGGTTTGTTCTTGATCGCGCCCACGCGGAACAGGAATTCAGCCAGCGGGTAGGTGTTCTTCGGGGTGGTGGTGAACTGGAACTCGGGTTTGTCGATGATCTTCAGCAGTTCGGCCTTGTCGATCTTGGCCTTGCTGACCCGGATGTAGGTGTCGGCGGCGCCGCTGATGTCTTTCTTGATGTAGGCCTCGGCCTCACCCAGTGCTTCGATGAACGCCTTGTAGGTCTTGGGGTTCTCGGCGCGGAATTTTTCGGTGGCGAACAGCACGGTCGGCGAGTTGGGGCCGAGCAGTTTGTAGGTGTCGAGCACCACGTGCACGTCTTTGTTTTTCGCCAGTGCCTGATCCTGGAACGGCGGGTTGGAGAAGTGGCCGTTCAGTTCGGTGCCGCCGGCAATCAGGCTGGCGGTGGCGTCCGGGTGCGGCAGGCTGACGGTGTATTTGTCCAGGCGGTTGAATTCCTTGTCGCCCCACAGTTGCGCGGCGGCGTATTGCAGGTAACGCGACTGCACCGAGACGCCGACTGCCGGTACGGCGATGCGGTCTTTTTCAGTGAAGTCAGCGATGGTCTTCACGTTGGGGTTGCTGCTGAGCAGGTAGTACGGGAAGTTGCCCAGCGAGGCTACGGCCTTGACGTTCTGGCGGTCCTTGGTGCGGTCCCAGATGGTCAGCAGCGGGCCGACACCGGCACCGGCAATGTCGATCGAGCCAGACAGCAGCGCGTCGTTGACCGCCGAGCCGCCAGACAACTGGGTCCAGTCGACCTTGATCTCCAGGCCGTCAGCCTTGCCGTGTTTCTCGATCAGGTTCTGGTCACGCACCACGTTGAGCAGCAGGTAAACAATGCCGAACTGTTCGGCGATGCGAATCTCGCCTTCAGCCTGGGCGGTGGCAGGCACCATGGCTGCGCCGGCCAGCAGGCTGGTGCACAGGCCCAGGGTGGTGGCCAGGCGGCTGAGGCGAGGAAAGCGGGTGGATTTGTTCATGCATGCTCCGGTGTTCGGCAATGGTGGCATTCGATGCATGGATCTTATAGGTATTAAAAATATTTTTTAAATATCGATATTGAATAACGATAGTTTCGAAGCGCTGCCGGGCGAGTGCGCTTTCTTATGCGCTTTTCAGATAAATAAATTAACGATAAATAACAAATATTAATATTAGGTTATGCGATTAAGGAATTTTACAGATCAATCAACCTGCGTTTATGTTCTAGCCATGGCCGCTCATGACGCTCCCCTGCATCCTCGGCCACAGCATGGATGTGCGTTTGCCGCGTGGCAGGATCGCCACGCACTCTGGTCACCAGGCCGTTTTTGACATTCCGGCCCAGCAAGATCGCGCTCGACCCGACCCCTCGCACGGTGGAGGAGAGCTGTAGCCATATCGATTCCATGCGAGGGTTCCTGTACATGAGCACCTGACACTGCCTGCCGATCCGTCGCCCCAGACGTAGATCCTCCTTATCGACCCCGAGTCCGAACCCGAACCTGAGCCCAGCACGGCGCTTTGCGCCTGTGTTCGCTCTGAATAAAGCTCGCCAAGCCGAGCGCCAGCACGAGTAACCGGCATGAGCCAGAGACAACCTTATTCCAACAGCTTGCTGAGCCTGCCCCATGGCAATAACCGCTTGAACCTTGAGGCGGTGCCGCACCACGACGACCTGCAGCTGGAGCGCCTGCACCGCAAGCAGCGTCTGGCGGCGTCTTATCGATTGTTTGCCCGCTACGGGTTCGAAGTCGGGCTGGCCGGGCATTTCACTGCCCGCGACCCGATCGAACCGGAGCATTACTGGATCAACCCGTTGGGTGTGCCGTTCTCGCAAATCAGCGTATCGAGCCTGTTGCGGGTCAACCGTGAGGGGCAGGTGGTGGAGGGCGAAGGCCTGCTTAACACCAGCGCGCTGGAGCTGCACGACGGTATCCAGAATGCGCGCCCTGAGGTGGTCGGCATCGCCCACTTGCACGGCTTTTATGGCCGCACCTGGTCAGCGCTTGGCCAGTTGTTCGAGCCCATTACCGCCGAGGCCGGTGCCTTTGTTGACGATCAGGCGATCTTCCGCCGCCATGAGCTGCGCAGCGGCGACGGCCGCCTCGACAACGACCGTGATCGGGTGACCGCAGCCTTTGTCGACAGCTTTGCCAACAACAATCTGTTGTTCTGGCAAAACCACGGGGTCTGGACAGTGGGCGAGAGCGTCGAGAGTGCCGCCTGGCGCTTCATTCTGGCCGAGGACGTGGCGCGCTCGCATTTGCTGGCCCGTGCTGCCGGTGTGCCGGTGGTGCCGCAAACCGACCCGGTCACCGCGCAAAGCCGCGCCCGCAACGAGCTGTTTTCGTGGCTGAACTTCCAGCCGCTGTGGGACGAGATCATCGCCCAACAGCCTGACTTGCTCGACTGAGGCGGTTGATCATGACCGACCTGACACGACGCAAGCTGCTGCGTGGCGCGGCCGCGCTGGGCGCCGCCGGGCTGCTGGCTCCGGCACTGGCGGCTACGCAGGAACCGCTGCGGGTCTGGCGCTATAAGGGCTCGGCGGCGTCGTTCATCGAGCTGGCCGGCCAGGCTGACACGCCGTACCCGGTGCAGTGGGTCGACATTGCCGGGGGCAATATCGTGCTGGAGGCGCTGCGCAGCGGCAGTCTGGATTACACCCAGATGAGCGACGTGCCGCCGATTTTTGCCTCGTTGGCCCAAGTGCCGCTGGCAGTGGTCGCGCTGTTGCCCGGTGACCGCCAGGACCTTGGCCTGGTGGTGGGGGCGGGCAGTGGCATCGCCCAAGTCGCCGACCTCAAAGGTCGTAGCGTCAGCTATGTGCGCGGCACCAATACCCAGTATTACCTGCTCGATCTGCTTAGCCGCCACGGCTTGACTCTGCAAGACATCAAGCCGGTGCCCATGCCCATGCAGGAAGCGCTGATCGCCTTTCGCAGCGGGCACCTGGATGCGCTGGTGGCCGGTGGTATCAGCGCCTTGCAGGCCACTGAGCAAAAGCAAGGGGCGCGTCTGGAAAACGCCAGCCCGTTCGTGGGCAATACGGTGATTGCGACGCGGCGTGATGCTCTGGATGACCCGGCCAAGCGGGCGCAGATCGCCGACTTTCTGCGCCGCGAACGCGCCATCTGGGCCTGGGTGGCGGCCAACCCCGAAGCCTGGGCACAGCGCAGCAGTGAACTGACCGGCATCAGTGCCGAGTTGTACCTGCGCCAGTTCCGTGAGCGTGGCCAGCCGGTGCGTCTGGCACCGATCAGCGAGCCGGCCATCGTCTCGGCGCAGCAGGTCGCTGACAGCTTTTTCGAGCATCGCCTGATTCGCCAGCGCGTCGATGTACGACCGCTGTGGCGCGACGATTTTAAAACCATTCTGGAAGCCTGATCCCTTATGAAACTGACGTTCCCTCAGCCCTCCCTGGCGCTGGCACCGATGCTGCTGGCTGGCTTCACGCTGTTGCCGGTGCATGCCGCCGAACCTGTTGAAAGCCTGGAAACCGTAGTGGTCACCGGCTCACGCGGCAGTGAAGCCCGCACCGTGACCAGCAGCCCGGCGCCTATTGATGTGGTCAGCGGCGCGCAACTGGAAAAAACCGGCCAGGCCAGCCTGCGCGGCGCGCTGGAAAAAGCTTTGCCGTCGTTCAGTCAGCGGCCGTCGGGTAGCTCCAACGACAGCATTGCCCGGCCCTACAGCCTGCGCGGCCTGAACGGTTCCAACGTGCTGGTGCTGGTCAATGGCAAGCGGCGCCACAACAGCTCGGTGATCAACCTCGATTCCACTGCCGCCTATGGCACCAACCCGGTGGACCTGGACCTGATTCCGGTCAGCGCCATCGACCATGTGGAAGTGCTGCGCGACGGTGCCTCGGCGCAGTACGGCTCCGATGCCATCGCGGGGGTGATCAACATCATCCTCAAACAGACCGACCATGGCGGCTCGGTCAGCACCCAGTATGGCGAATACTACGAAGGCGGCGACGGCGGGACGATTCGCAGTGCGGTCAACTCCGGCTTTGCCTTGCCCAACGATGGCTTTTTCAACGTCTCGGTGGATGCCAAATCGCAACAGACGGCGGTGCGCTCCAGGGACGCGACCGGTAACTTCTACTTTCCCGGCGATGCACGCGAGGCCGGCGCCGACCGCCAGCCGCAGCGCAACGGTCTGCCGAAGATCAAGGGCTACAACCTCAGCTATAACGCCGAACTGCCGGTCAATGACGACCTGACCCTGTACTCGTTCTCGACCTACAGCCAGCGCGATGCCAGGGGCGGGCAGAACTTCCGGCGGCCCAACTCGACCAACATCATCCCGCAGATTTACCCGGACGGCACCGCACCGTTCTACACCCTGGACGAGACCGACTTTCAGGCCGCTGCCGGCGCCAAGGGCCAGCTCGCCGAGTGGAACTGGGACCTGAGTTCGACCTTTGGCCGCGCCAAGTCGCTGGCCGGCTCGGACGAAAGCCTTAACGCCTCGCTGGGCCCCGGCAGCCCGACCCGCTTCGACAGTTACACCAACACCTTCGATCAGTGGACCAGCAACCTCGACCTGACCCGCGCCTTTGATGTGGGGCTCGCCAAGCCGCTGCAAGTGTCGTGGGGCGCCGAGCATCGTCACGAGCGCTACAAGACCCAGTCCGAAGATGTCGAAGCCTGGATCAACGGTGGCTATGTCTACCCGAGCGGGCCGCTGGCCGGCCAGCCTGCCGCCGTGGGTGCCCAAGGCGCGATCACCCTGACCCCGGAAGACGCCGGGCAGAACAGCCGCAACAGCTACGCCACTTACCTGGACCTGGGCATCAACCCCACTGACAAGCTGTACCTGGGCCTGGCCGGGCGCTTCGAAAAATATGACGACAGCTCGGGCAACACCGCCAGCGGCAAGGTTTCGGTGCGCTACGACTTCACCCCGGAGTTCGCCCTGCGCGGCACGCTGAGCAATGGCTTTCGGGCGCCGTCGCTGTCGCAATCGACCTATGCCCAGACCTCTAACCAGTACACCCTGGTCAACGGCGTGGCGCAGTTCGTTGAAGCCAAAACCGCACGGGTCGACTCGCCGCTGGCCCGCGCCCTGGGCGCCGAAGACCTCGACCCGGAAAAGTCGCGCAACATCAGCCTGGGCCTGACCTGGAAGCCATTGCCGCAAGCCAACGTGACCCTCGATGCCTACCAGATCGAGATCAAGGACCGGGTGGCGCTGACCGGCTTTCTGTTTGGCAGCGGGGTCAACCAGGTGCTGCAGCAACTGGGTTATACGCCCGGTTACCGGGTCAAGTACTTCACCAACGCCGCAGACACCACCACCCGTGGCGTGGATCTGGTTACCGACTATCGGGTCGATTACGGGCGCTTTGGCAGCGTCAAGTACGGCGTGGCGTTCAACTACAACAAGACCGAGCTGGACAGCATCAAGTCGACGCCGGCGGCGTTATCCGGCAGTGGGCTGGAGCTGTTCGACCGGGTTGCCCAGGGTTACCTGACCGTGGCCAACCCCGAGACCAAGCTGATTCTCAGCGGGCAGTGGAAGATCGACCGTTTCGACATCAACCTCGGCGTGACCCGTTACGACAAGGTCACGGTGCGCGATGCCAACCCCAACTTCGACTCGACCTTTGGCGCCAAGTGGATCACCGACCTGGAAGTCGCCTATGCGGTCACCGACCAGCTGGGCGTGGCTGTGGGCGCCAACAACCTGTTCGACGTGCGTGCCGACAACAACGGCTACCCGGCCGGTGACGTCAACGGCTTCCCGAAATTCGGCAACGCCTCACCGTTCAACCCTTATGGCGGCTTCTGGTACACGCGCCTGAGCTATGACTTCTGATCTGTAGGAGCTTTCATGAGCACAACGCAGAAACAACTATTGCTGGGCGCCTTCATCCCCAGCGCCGGCATCATGGGTTCAAGCTGGCGCCACGAGAGCGCCGCACCTGACTCGTTTCGCGACTTCGGGCACTTTCGCTGGATCGCCGAGACCCTCGAAGCCGCCCGTTTTCACGCGCTGTTCTTCAATGACACGGTCAATGTCGAACCGGACCTGGCGGTGCTGGAGCGCGGCCCCAACAGCGTGCGCTGGGACCCGTTGATCCTGCTCCCGGCACTGGCCCTGGTCACCCGGCATATCGGCCTGATCGGCACCGCCAGCACCACTTATAACGAGCCTTACAACGTGGCCCGCAAGCTGGCCAATATCGACCACCTCAGCGGTGGCCGGGTCGGCTGGAATCTGGTGACGTCGCTGGGCGGCGGTGAAAATTTCAATCTCGACGCCCATGTGCTGCACGCTGACCGTTACCAGCGCGCCGAAGAGTTCTATGACGTGGTCACCGGCCTGTGGGACAGCTACGCCGATGATGCCTTTGTGCAAGACAAGGCCAGCGGGCGCTTTCTCGACACCGCCAAGCTGCATGTGCTCGACCACCACGGCAAGCACTTTCAGGTCCGTGGCCCGCTCAATGCCGCACGTCCCGTGCAGGGTTATCCGGTGATCGCCCAGGCCGGCTCGTCGGACTCCGGGCGTGCCTTGGCGGCGCGGGCCGGTGAGCTGATTTTCACCGCCCAACACACCATCGAGCAGGGCCAGGCGTTCTACCGCGAGATCAAGGCGCGGGCGGCAGAATTCGGCCGCGACCCCGATCACTTGAAGATCCTGCCCGGCGTTTCTCCGGTGGTCGGCAAGACCCAGGCTGAGGCGCAGGCCCGCTATGACCAGTTGCAGGAACTGCTGGAACCGAAAACCTTTCTGCGCAGCATCTCGAAGTTCGCCAGCCTGGGCTTTGATTTGTCCGAGCTGCCGTTCGACGAAGTGGTGCCGCTGCCGCCGGAGCAGTTCGACACCAATACTCACAAGAGCCGGCAGAAACTGGTGTTCGAGCTGATTCGCCGTGAACGGCCCACCGTGCGTGAGCTGTTCAACAAGCTCACCGCCGGCGGCCACCGGATTCTGATCGGCACCGCCCAGAGCATCGCCGACGACCTGCAAGGCTGGTTCGAGGCCGATGCTGCCGACGGCTTCAATGTGATGTTTTCCGGGTTGCACCAAGGCATCGAAGGCTTCGCCAAAGAGGTGGTGCCGGAGTTGCAGCGCCGCGGGCTGTTTCGCACCGAATACCAAGGCCAGACCCTGCGCGACAATCTGGGCTTGCCGTACATTCGCAACCGTCATACAGCGGGGCAGGTGGCATGAGCAAACCGGTGCAAACGTTGTTCAAGCCCGCCGCGCTGGTATTGGCCTTGCTGCTGGCCGGCTGTGGCGAGTCGTCGCCGCCTGCCAGCCAGGCGGCGGTCGGCACGCCGGTCAGTGGCGGGGTGCTGAAGGTCGCGCTGGATGGCGACCCCAACTGTGTCGATCCGCATCAGGCCGGCAATAACACCGCGTTGAATGTCGGTCGGCAACTGGTCGATTCGCTGACCGACCAGGACCCGCAGACTGGCGAGATCGTGCCGTGGCTGGCCAGCCGCTGGGAGATCGACGCCGAGTCCCGGCGCTTTACCTTTTACCTGCGCGACGGGGTGAGCTTCAGCGATGGCTCGCCACTGGATGCCCAGGCGGTCAAGGCCAACTTCGAGAAGATCATCGCCCTGAGCGCCCGCTCGATCCTGGCCGGTACGTATCTGGCGGGCCTGCAGCGCATCGACACCCCCGACAGCCGTACCCTGGTCATTGAGTTCAAACAACCCAATGCGCAGTTCCTGCAGGCCACCTCGACCATGAGCCTGGGGTTGCTGGCACCGGCCACGCTGGCCAGCGACCCGGCCGAGCGTTGCCAGGGCAAGTTGATTGGCAGCGGGCCGTTCAAACTCGACAGTTTTGTGCACAACCAGAAGGTCAGCCTGTCACGCCGTGACGACTACAACTGGGGCTCGTCGCTGGCGGCGCACACCGGCAAGGCCCGGCTGGACGGCATCGAGTTCATCATCGTGCCTGAGTCCGGGGTGCGGCTGGGCAGCCTGTTGTCCGGGCAGATCGACGTCGATACCGGGGTGGTGGCGCAGAACGAGAAAACCCTGGAGGCTCAGGACATCCCCTTGCTGACCCGCGCCAACCCTGGGGTGGTGTACAACCTCACCCCCGACCTGAACAACCCGTTGTACCGCGACCTGCGGGTGCGTCAGGCGCTGATCAAGGCGATTGATCGCGAGCAACTGCGCAGCATCATTTCCCGTTACCAGCGCCCGGCGACCTCGGTGCTGGCCAGCAGTACGCCGTTCTACACGGACTTTTCCGCGCTGCTGACTTATGACCCTGACGGCGCGAAGCGGCTGCTCGATGAGGCCGGCTGGCTGCCGGGTGTTGACGGCATCCGGCAAAAAGACGGCCAGCGCCTGAGCTTGAAGGTCGATTACTGGCAGAACACGCCGATTCTGGAGCTTATCCAGCAGCAACTGAAAAGCGTCGGGGTTGAGCTGCGGCTGAACCGTACCACCATCAGCCAGGTCACCGCACTGATGAACAGCGGCGATATCAGCCTGCATTTCTACAACCTGACCCGCGCTGACCCGGATGTGCTGCGCACGCTGTTTCATGTGAACGGGCGTAACTATGGCAAGCGTCAGCCAGGCGAGCTGGACAAACAGCTCGAAGCCCCGGCGGCCACCCTCGACCCGGCGCTGCGCCAGCAACGGGTCGACGCGGTGAGCCGTGAGTTGATCGAACAGGGCCAGGTGATTCCGCTGATCGAACTGGCCACGGTGATCGCCCATGGAAAACGGGTACATGGCCTGCATTACGAGGCTTCGTCGCGCTTGCAGTTCTTCGATACCTGGCTGCAGAAGCCATGAACGCCGTACGCGCCTCTGTGGGAGCTGCTTCAGCAGCGAACGGGCCACGGCTCTCCAATAGGTAACCCAATGACAGACCTTTCAACGATAACCGCCACCCCTGGCGCGCCAGGCCAGGGGTTGTATTGGCGCCAGACCGTAACCGCCGCGCTGCACCGCTTGTGGCAGAGCGCAGTGGTGCTGTGGGCGGCGTTCACGGTTTCGTTCGTGATTCTGTATGCGCTGCCCAGTGACCCGGTAAGCATCATGCTTAACCAGAGTGGCGAACCGTCGGCGGCGGATCAGGCGCAGGTTCTGGCGTTGCGCGCCGAATACCATCTGGACGAGCCGCTGGCGGTGCAGTACGGCATTGCCCTGTACAAAGCCCTGCAACTGGACTTCGGCCATTCAATCCAGAGTGGCGAGCCGGTGGCGGCGGCCTTGCTCCAGGCATTGCCTGCCACCGCACAGTTGAGCCTGCTGGCGCTGGGCCTGGCGTTACTGGGCGGTATCGGTCTGGCGCTGGCTGCGAGCCTGGTGCGTTGGCGCTGGCTGCGCGACGCCTTGCTCGGGCTGCCGGCGTTGTCGGTGTCGTTGCCCACGTTCTGGGTCGGGCTGCTGCTGTTGCAGGGTTTCTCGTTCAAGCTGCACTGGTTTCCGGCCATGGGTAACCAGGGTTTTGCTGCGCTGGTGTTGCCAGCTTTGACCCTGGCCATTCCCACCGCGGCGGTGATTGCCCAGGTGCTGCTGCGCTCACTGGCCAACGTTTCGCGCCAGCCGTTCGCCGAGAGCCTGTTGGCGAAGGGGCTAAGCCGCCGGCGCTTATTGTTCGTGCACCTGCTGCACAACGCGGCGGTGCCGGTGCTGAGCCTGTCCGGGGTGTTGGTGGGCAATCTGCTGGCGGGGTCGGTGGTCACCGAAACCGTGTTCTCCCGTGAGGGCGTCGGGCGCTTGGCCCAGGCGGCGGTGAGCAATCAGGACATTCCCATGGTGCAAGGCGTGGTGCTGCTCGCTGCGGTGATCTTCATTCTGGTCAACCTGCTGGTGGACCTGCTGTATCCGTTGCTTGATCCACGTATCCGCGCAGGTGCCCCATGACTACCACCGTTCTATATGCCGCAAACGGCACCGGCTGGCTGGCCCGCGTGCGGCCGGTGCTGCGCAAACGGCCGTTGCTGCCGTTGGGCATCATCGTGCTGAGCCTGGCCCTGGCCTGGGCGCTCTGGCCGACTTTATTCAGCACCCAGGACCCGCTGCTGGGGCTGCCGGCCGAAGCGCTGCAACCACCCAGCGCGCAGCACTGGTTCGGCACTGACCATCTGGGCCGCGATCTGTACAGCCGCGCTGTGCATGGGGCGGCGTTGTCGCTGCAAGCCACCGCGCTGGCGGTGCTGATCGCCTTGTTGGTGGGCATCGTACTGGGCACAGTTGCCGGCTATTTCGGTGGTCGGCTGGATGCCTTGTTGATGCGCATGGTCGAGGTGTTGATGGCTATTCCGTCGCTGTTGCTGGCCATGGCGATCATCACCGTACTGGGCTTCGGCACCCTGAACATCGCCCTGGCGGTGGGCCTGTCGTCAGTGGCGACCTTTGCCCGGCTGGTACGCGGCGAAGTGCTGCACTGGCGCAGCCGGTTGTTTGTCGAGGCGGCGCTGGTCAGCGGGGTCGGGCCATGGGGGATCATTCGTGGGCATATCCTTGCCCATGCCGCCGCGCCGGTACTGGCCCTGGCGGCGCTGGAGTTTGGTGCGGCAGTGCTGTCGGTGTCGGCCTTGAGCTTTCTCGGCTTTGGCGCGCCGCCGCCGCAACCGGAGTGGGGGCTGCTGATTTCCGAAGGACGCAACTATATGGTCGCGGCCTGGTGGTACACCACGCTGCCGGGGCTGGTGCTGGCTTCGGTGGTGCTGGCGGCCAACCAGTTGGCGCGGGCCATTCAGGACATTCAGGGAGAACACCCATGAGCCAGCCAATCTTGCAGGTTGAAGGTCTGCGCATCGGTTACTGCAGCACCGCCGGGCGGGTCGAGGGCATTGATCAGGTGGGTTTTGCCATCCATCCGGGGGAAATCGTCGCAGTGGTTGGCGAGTCCGGTTCGGGCAAGTCCACCACGGCCGGGGCGCTGATTGGCCTGTTGGCCAGTAACGCGGTGATTGAAGCCGGCAGTATTCGCCTGGCCGGCGAAGAGCTGGTCGGCCTGGGCGAGCGCCAGTGGCGTCAGCGCCGCGGCCGGCTGGTGGGCTTTGTGCCGCAAGACCCCGGCCTGTCGCTGGACCCGGTAAAACGCATCGACCAGCAACTCAGCGAGGCCATGACCGTACACGGTGTATCGCGCCGCGAGGCCCGCGCACGGGTGCCAGCGTTGCTGGCGCAGGTTGGCCTCAATGAAGTCGAGCGGGTGGCGCGCAGCTATCCGCATCAGTTGTCGGGCGGCATGCGCCAGCGCATTCTGATCGCCATTGCGCTGGCCAACGACCCACCGCTGATCATTGCCGATGAGCCCACCAGTGCGCTGGACGTCGGGGTGCAGCGCCAGGTGCTTGATCGTCTGCAAACCCTGGCCCGCCAGCGCGGCACAGCGGTATTGCTGATTACCCACGACCTTGGGGTGGCGCTGGATCGCGCTGACCGGCTGATCGTGATGCAGCGCGGGCGCATCGTTGAAAGCGGCCCGGCGCAGCAGATTTTTCAGCACCCGGCGCATGCCTATACCCGGCAATTGCTCGATGCGGCACCGACCCTGAGCGATGCACCGCAAGCGCGCCGTGACAGGGTGTTGCGTGCCGAGCCGCTGTTGCAGGTGCATCTGCTGCGCAAGGATTTCTCCAGCTGGCGCCAGCCGGGGCGCGCAGCGGTCGATGAGGTGTCTTTCAATGTGCTACGCCATGGCACCACCAGCCTGGTGGGCGAGTCGGGGTCGGGCAAGTCGACCACGGCGCGGCTGATTCTCGGCCTGGAGCGGGCCGACCGTGGCCAGCTGCTGTTTGCCGGGCAAGACCTGAGCCGCCTGTCGCGGCGCGCCTGGCAGCCCCTGCGCCAGCGCATTCAGATCGTCTACCAGAACCCTTACGCGTCACTTGACCCGCGCTGGACCCTGGAGCAGATCATCAGCGAGCCGCTGCATGCGTTTGCCATTGGCGAGCGCGCTGCACGCCGGGCGCGTGCGGCGAGTCTGCTGGAGCAGGTCGAACTGCCGGCCCATCTGTTGCAGCGCAAGCCCGGCGAGTTGTCTGGCGGTCAGCGCCAGCGCGTGGCGATTGCCCGTGCCCTGGCGCTGGAGCCGGAGCTGCTGGTGCTCGACGAAGCGCTGTCGGCGCTGGATGCCTCGGTGCAGGCGCAGATCCTCAAGCTGCTGGGGCAATTGCAGCAGCGTCTGGGCCTGAGTTATCTGTTCATCTCCCATGACCTGGCCGTGGTGCGGCAGATTTCCGATCATGTCGTGGTGATGCGCGACGGTAAGGTGGTGGAGCAGGGCGCCTGCGAGCAGGTGTTTCAGGCGCCGTCGTCCGACTACACCGCGAAGTTGCTGGCTGATGTGCCGGGAAGGCTCTGGCTCGATACTCAAGTACCTGAAGCTGCGTTGGCGCTTA
The DNA here is from genome assembly GCF_024129895.2 of Pseudomonas sp. 21LCFQ02. Taxonomy (NCBI): domain Bacteria; kingdom Pseudomonadati; phylum Pseudomonadota; class Gammaproteobacteria; order Pseudomonadales; family Pseudomonadaceae; genus Pseudomonas; species Pseudomonas sp. 21LCFQ02. Next base: position 4,755,766 of record NZ_CM178749.1, on the reverse strand, counting down.
ATTATGGAAATGCATATTAGCTTAGATTTTTAATTCATTTTCGGCATCACGCGCGGATTGCTAGCATCGCTTTATCAAGCAAATCAAACAGGAACTGATCCATGTCCCACACCGTGATCGCCAGCCAGCACGATGAAGAAATCAACGCGCTGCTGCGCCAGCGCCTGCCGGAGTACACCATCGTTGCCATCGGCCAGGGCGCGCCGCAGGTGCCGCCCGAGGCGAGCATTCTGCTGACCCGGCCGTTCTTCGGTAACTTTCTCACTCAGGAACTGCCGGAGCAGCCGGCGGGCTGGCCGTTCAACCTCAAGTGGGTCCAACTGACCTCGTCGGGCATCGACGGCTACCCGGCCTGGCTGTTCGATCAATTGCCGGTGTCGTCGGCGCGCGGCACCGCCTCGGTGGCGGTGGCCGAATTCGCCCTGGCGGCGATCCTCGCCCAGGTCAAACAGTTCCCGCAGGTCTGGATCGACAGCGCCGAGCAGTGGCAGCGCTTTCCGTTGCAGCAATTGAGCGGCAGCACGCTGGGCATCGTCGGCTTTGGGGCCATTGGCCGTGACCTGGCGGTGCGGGCTCAAGCGCTTGGGGTCAAGGTGATCGCGGTGAACCGTTCGGGCAAACCCTTCGACGTACCGGGAGTCGAGCGCGCCGAGAGCCTGGAGCAACTGTTCGTCGAATCCGACCACGTGGTACTGGCCGCGCCGGCCACCTCATCCACCCGGCAACTGGTCGACAAGGCCCTGCTCAGCCACGCCAAACCGGGCCTGCACCTGGTCAATATCGCCCGCGGCAGCCTGATCGACGAAGCCGCGCTGCTCGACGCGCTGGACGCCGGCCAGCTCAGCCGCGCCACCCTCGACGTCACCGCCGTAGAACCGACCCCGGCTGACCACCCCTTCTACAAACACCCCAAAGTGCGCCTGTCGCCCCACGTATCCCCGGCCAGCGGCGTGATCTGGCACAACATCGTCGAACACTTCGTCGCCAACCTGCTGCGGTATCACAAAGACCAGCCGCTGGGTGATGTAGTGGATTTTGAGCGTGGGTACTGAAAACAGACAGACTCGCTCCTACAAACTATTCAACAGCCAATCCCGAAACACCACCAACGCCGGCAGGTTCTGGAAGCGGGTCGGATAGGCCAGGTAATAGCGGCGTCCGCTGTCCATCGGTGCAAACAGACTGACCAGCTCGCCACGTGCCAGCTCATCGCGCACCAGCACACTGGGCACCAGCGCAATGCCAATCCCGGCCGCTACCGCCTGAATCAAATGCGAGGTCACCTCAAAACTCGGCCCCGGGCGCATGATGTGGTGGTCCAGCCCATGATGCTCGAACCAGTCCGACCAGGCGTTGGGCCGCGATACCACGCTTAGCAGCGAACGCTGGGCGACATCCGCAGGGCGCATGCCGGCATGGTCGGGCAGGGCACTCGGGCTGGCAATCACCAGCAGTTCCTCGGCCATCAGCGGATGCGCAATGTACCCCGGCCAACTGCCGTTACCGACGCAAATCAGTGCATTCATATCCGCCGAAGCGGCGCTCAGGTCGCCTGAGGCAATGCGCGAATGGATATGCACCACCGAGCCGGGATGCCGGGCATAAAAGTCATGCATCTGCGGCAGCAGCCAGCGCGAGCCAAAGGTCGGTAGCACTGCCAGGCTCAAGGTGCCGCTTTGCGACTTGTGGGCGATGGTCTGCAAGGTGGCGCTGCGGATGCGCCCCAGTGCTGCAGCCAGTTCATGCTGGTACAACGCGCCTGCGGTGGTCAGTTCGATGCGCCGGCCATCGCGCTTGAACAGCTCGACCTCCAGCTGCGCCTCCAGTGCCTGAACCTGACGGCTGACCGCACTCTGGGTCAGCGCCAGCTCATCGGCGGCCTTGGTGAAGCTGCCATGCCGGGCCGCCGCCTCGAAAGCGATCAGCAATGACATGGACGGGGTAAGACGACGCGGATTCATGCACAGGGCTCATTCATAAAAGTCATGCAAAACGGCCAGGATTTACATTTGCCGTGCGCATGGATCTTACGCAAAATCGCGGCTAACCGTGAATAGCAGCGTATCCGGGCTTGGTCCCGGGCTACGTGTTCTGCATATAAAAAGTCTTAGCATCAGGAACTACCGCCATGATTGCCCAGCTCAAACCCGTCACCGGACAGGCCGATCTCTACGAGCGCTTCCTTACCGCCCTTGGCCAGTCAGGCTTTGCCGGAGAAATTGCCAGGGATCATGGCTCACGCACCGTACTGGGCACTGACAACTCGATCTATCAGCGCCTGCCCCAGGCAGCGGTATTTCCCCGTGATCGCGATGACGTCGAGATCGTTGCCCGCCTGGCCGGCAGCCCGGAATTCCAGCAGATCGTCCTCACCCCACGCGGTGGCGGCACCGGCACCAACGGCCAGTCATTGACCGACGGGCTGGTGGTCGACCTGTCGCGGCACATGAACCGGATTCTGGAAATCAACGTCGAAGAGCGCTGGGTACGGGTCCAGACCGGGGTGGTCAAAGACCAGCTCAACGCGGCGCTCAAGCCCCACGGGCTGTTCTTCGCCCCGGAGCTGTCGACCTCCAACCGCGCCACTATCGGCGGCATGATCAACACCGACGCCAGCGGTCAGGGCAGTTGCACCTATGGCAAGACCCGTGACCACGTGCTGGACCTGGACACCGTCCTGCTCGGCGGCGGCTCGGTGTACAGCCATGTGATCGACGAAGACACCCTCAACACCGCCAAAGCCGGCAGCGGCCGTGCCGCCGAGGTGTACCGCTGCGCCCAGGGTATCGCCGATGAAAAGGCGCAACTGATCAAGGACATTTTCCCGCCGCTCAACCGTTGCCTGACCGGCTACGATCTGGCGCACCTGCGTGAGCAGGATGGCCGCTTCAACCTCAATAGCGTGCTGTGTGGTTCGGAAGGCTCGCTGGGCTTCATCGTTGAGGCGCGCCTGAACGTGCTGCCGATTCCCAAGCACTCGATTCTGGTCAACGTGCGTTATGCCGGCTTCATGGAAGCGCTGCGCGATGCCAAGGCGCTGATGGCGCACAAGCCGCTGTCGATCGAAACCGTGGACTCCAAGGTTTTGATGCTGGCCATGCAAGACATCGTCTGGCACGGCGTGGCTGAATACTTCCCGGCTGACCCGGACACCCCGACGCTGGGCATCAACCTGATCGAGTTCAGTGGTGATGAGCTGGACGACGTCGAGCGCCGCGTACACGAGTTCATCGAACACCTGCAAACGGATACCTCGGTGGTGCGCCTCGGCCACACCCTGGCGGTGGGCAGCGCGGCGGTGAACCGCGTGTATGCCATGCGTAAACGTGCGGTGGGCCTGCTGGGGAACGTCAAGGGCGAAGCACGCCCGCAGCCGTTCGTGGAAGACACCGCCGTGCCGCCGGAAAACCTCGCCGATTTCATTCAGGAATTTCGCGACCTGCTCGACAGCTTCGGCCTGCAATACGGCATGTTTGGCCATGTTGATGCCGGGGTGCTGCACGTGCGGCCGATCCTCGACATGAAAGACCAGGCCCAGGCGGCCCTGATCCGGCCGATTTCCGATCAGGTTGCCGCACTCACCCAGAAACACGGCGGCCTGTTGTGGGGCGAGCACGGCAAGGGCCTGCGCTCGCAGTATGTGCCGGGTTACTTCGGCGAGCTTTACCCGTCGTTGCAGGCGCTCAAGGCGGCCTTTGACCCGCACAACCAGCTCAACCCCGGCAAGATCGCGACCCCGGCCACGCGCCCCGAAGCGCAACTGACTCTGGTTGACGAAGTGCAACTGCGTGGCGACCTGGACCGCACCATCGACGAGCGGGTCTGGCAGCACTACGAGAGCGCCGTGCACTGCAACGGCAACGGTGCCTGCTACAACTACGACCCCAACGACGCCATGTGCCCGTCGTGGAAGGCTACCCGCAACCGCATCCACTCGCCCAAGGGCCGCGCCTCGCTGATCCGCGAATGGCTGCGCCTGCAAGGCGAACAAAACATCGACGTGCTGGCGGCCAGCGTGCGGGCGCGGTCGGCCAGTTTCTTCACCGGGCTGACCAGCAAGGTGCGCAACAGCCTGGGCCGGCGCCGTGGCGAGCAGGACTTCTCTCACGAGGTGTACGAGGCCATGGCCGGTTGCCTGGCGTGCAAATCCTGCGCAGGGCAGTGCCCGATCAAGGTCAACGTGCCTGACTTCCGCTCGCGGTTTCTGGAGCTGTACCACACCCGCTACCTGCGCCCGCTCAAGGACTACCTGATCGGTTCGCTGGAATTCACCATTCCGTACATGGCGCGCTTCCCCAAGCTGTACAACGCCATCATGGCCGCCAAACCGGTCCGTTACCTGCTGGAACGCTTGGCCGGCATGGTCGACAGCCCGCTGCTGAGCCTGATGGATTTTCGCGCCGCCTGCGCGCGCTGGAATGTGGCCATCGCCACCCCTGAACGCTTGGCCCGGCTGAGCGATGCACAGCGCCAGCGCACCGTGATTGTGGTGCAGGATGCTTTCACCCGGTATTTCGAAACTCACCTGGCCGCCGACTGGCTGGAACTGATCAGCCGTCTGGGTTATCAGGTGTACCTGGCGCCGTTCGCGCCGAACGGCAAGCCGCTGCAGGTGCAGGGTTTCATGGCCGCCTTCGAAAAAGCCGCTGCCTACAACAGCCAGTCGCTGCGGACCTTGCAGGCCTACGGCATCCCGCTGGTCGGACTGGACCCGGCGATGACCCTGGTCTATCGCCAGGAATACAGCAAAACCCTCGGCGAACAGGCGCCCACGGTATTGCTGCCTCAGGAGTGGCTGGTCGATGCTCAACTGCCGGAGCGTGAAGCTTCAGGCCAGGTGTTCCGCTTCCTGCCGCACTGCACCGAGAAAACCAACGAACCGGGTAGCGTCGGTCTGTGGCAGAAAGCCTATAGCCGGCTGGGCCTGAAGCTCGATGTACTGCCCAGCGGCTGCTGCGGCATGTCGGGCACCTACGGCCACGAAACCCGTAACGTGCAGACCTCCGCGATCATCTACCAACAGTCCTGGCAGCCACTGGTCGCCAAACACGGCGAAGATGGCGGGCTGGTCGCCGACGGCTACTCGTGCCGCAGCCAGGTCAAGCGCCAGGATGGCAAGGTGGTACTGCATCCGCTGCAGGTGCTGCTGGCGCATTTGCGTGGCAGCAATACCCGGTAACGGAAACCGAGCCTTTGAAAACGCCCGCATTTGCGGGCGTTTTTCTGTGTACGGCAAACCTGCGGCAATCTGTCTGAATCTCTGTTGGTCGGTCGGGTCAGACCTGATGTGGCACCCGATCATCAAAGGTGTACAAACGTCGATTGCAACCAGAGAGGTCGCTATGAGCAATAACGAACTGGAGCGCGAAGTTCTTACCCGTTTACTGCACGCCCACCCGGCCGGGCTGGGCAAGGAAATTCTGGACAACTACCGGGGTGAGAAGGTCGTCGCCCAAACCCTCAAGGATTTGCAGGCACGTAACCTGATCCATGGTCAGCCGGTCACGTCCGAACAGGACGAGCCGCAGATCACCTTTCCTATCAAACTGAGCAGTGCCGGGGTGGAGCAGGCCAAGCGCCTCGATGCCTGATGACTTGAGCGGAAGCCTGTGAACCTGGCTGTTCGCAGGCTTCTGATTGAAATGCTGTGATCGCCGCGTATCCAGCCGCCGACAAGATTCTCTGAACTTCCCCGCCCATCACTGGCCCCATTCAAGAGAGGGCAACCAACCGGCTGCCCGCGATCCAGGAGAGTCAGGATGCCAAGTGAAGACGGCAAGATTCGCTACGGTGTGGTAGGTGGCGGCTCGATTTCTCAAGGGGCATTCATGCCCGGTGTCGGCCAGACCGGTAATTCGACGCTGACGGCGCTGGTGACCGGTGACCCGGACAAGGCTGATCGACTGGCGACGCTGTATGGCATCAAGGCCTACCGTTATGAGGACTATGGCAAGCTGCTCAAGTCCGGCGAGATTGATGCGGTCTACGTGGCCACCCCCAACTTTCGCCATCTGGAGTTTGTGCTGCCGGCTCTGGAGGCGGGCATCCATGTGCTGCTGGAAAAGCCCATGGCCACCAATGAGACTGACTGCCACACGATGATCGAAGCGGCCAACCGTACTGGCAGCAAGCTGATGATCGCATACCGGCTGCACAGCGAGCCGGGCACGCTGGAGATCATCGAGCGGGTGCGGGCAGGGGAGTTCGGTGTGCCTCGGCTGTTTACCTCGACCTTCACCCAGACCGTCAAACTCAGTAATCACCGTACCCAACATGGCTTTAGCGCAGGTCCCGTGCCGGATATGGGGCCGTACCCGCTGAACATGGTGCGCCAGTTGTTCGCGGCCGAGCCGATTGAGGTCAGTGCAGTGGGCGTCAAGACGCCGGGCCGTGATATCGGCACCTGGGACACGGTGACCGTTTCATTGCGCTTTCCGGATGAGCGCCTGGCGCAGTTCACGGTCAGCTACAGCCTGCCGGACAGCGAGCGCTTCCAGCTGATCGGTAGCGAAGGCGAGGTCGAGGCTTCACCTTGTTTCGGTTACGGCGAAGGGGTCGGCATTGCTTACCGTGCCCATTTGCAGGACGAGAGCCGCAGGGTCACCCATCCGGTGGTGGATCAGTTTGCCGGTGAAACTGCGTATTTTTCTGACTGCATACTTAACAACGAAGTACCGGAGGCCGATGGCCAGGAAGGCTGGCGCGATGTTCGGGTGGTCGCGGCCATCGAGCGCGCCTTGCAGACCGGGCACCCACAGGTGCTGGAGCCGTTGCCGGCCAGGCGCGGACCACAACCCGGCCAGGCGCGGCAGTTCCCGCTGGCCAAGGTGCCGGAGATGATCGACACCGAGATGCCGACGGAATAATTGTCGGGAGCGCGGTCTTGTGGGAGGGCGTTTAGGCACTGCAAGTCTCTGTGGGAGCAGCCGGCCGGCGTTCCGGTCGCACGTGAAGAGGCCGGTAAAGTCACAGCATCTGCTGCGAACACGCCGCCGTCTTCGCTAGCAAGCTAGCTCCCACAAGGGCTGCGGCGCTTATCTGAGCAGTATTGCCTGTAGGCCAGAGCGCAACGAAACACTGTCACATCCCTGCCAAGCCTGGCTGTTAGCGTGAAGCCTCACATCTGCAAGAGGCTTCTCCATGACCCTGTTCGACCCCACACGCCGTCGCATCATTCAAGTGGCCGGTGCCGGTCTGCTCTTGCCGGGCCTGGCACCGGCAGTGATCGCTTCGAATCGGGACCGACCGAAGATCACCGATGGCGTGCAGTCCGGCGACATTTCCGGCGACCGTGCCGTGGTCTGGAGTCGTTGCGACCGGCCTGCGCGGCTGGTTGTGGAATGGGACACCCGCAGCATGTTCAGCAACCCGCGCCGGTTGGTCTCGGCGCTGGCCGATGCGCGCAGTGACTTCACCGCCAGGGTCGATCTGAGCGAATTGCCGGCCGATCAGGCGGTCTTCTATCGCGTGCAGTTCGAGGATGCACAGTCCGGTGTGCTGAGCGAGCCGGAGTTTGGCCACTTGCGCAGCACCCCGCAGCAACGGCGCAACCTGCGTTTTGTCTGGAGTGGCGACACGGTGGGGCAGGGGTTTGGTATCAACCCGGACATCGGCGGCATGCGTATCTATGAAGCGATGCGCCTGCGTCTGCCGGATTTCTTTATTCACAGCGGCGACACCATTTACGCCGACGGTCCGGTGCCGGCGCAACTGAGTACCGAAGGCGGGCAGATCTGGCGCAACATCACCACCGAGGCGAAAAGCAAGGTGGCCGAGACCCTCGACGAGTACCGCGGCAATTATCGTTACAACCTGATCGATGAAAACCTGCGCCGCTTCAATGCCCAGGTGCCGCAGATCTGGCAGTGGGACGATCATGAGGTGACCAACAACTGGTCACCGGGCAAGCAGCTCGATGACCGCTACAAGGTCAAGGACATCAAGCTGCTGGCGGCGCGCGGTCGTCAGGCGTTTCTCGAATACGCGCCGATGCGCCTGCAGCAGGCTGACAACGGCGGGCGGGTCTATCGCAAGATTGGCTATGGCCCGATGCTTGATGTGTTCGTGCTGGACATGCGCAGTTACCGTGATGCCAACGACGCCAACCTGAGCGAAAAGCCTGGCCCCGGCACGGCTTTTTTAGGGCGCGAGCAACTGGACTGGCTCAAGCGCGAACTCAAAGCCTCTAAAGCGCAGTGGAAGATCATTGCGGCCGACATGCCCATTGGGCTGGGTGTGCCGGACGGCGAAGTCAGCCCCGGTGTACCGCGCTGGGAAGCCATTGCCAACGGCCAGGACGGTGCACCGGCCGGGCGGGAGCTGGAAATCGCCGAACTGCTTGGCTTTCTCAAGGCCCAGCAGGTTCGCGATTGCGTATGGCTGACCGCCGACGTGCATTACTGCGCGGCTCACCATTACCAGCCTGAGCGCGCGGTGTTCCAGGATTTCGACCCGTTCTGGGAGTTTGTCGCCGGTCCCCTGAACGCTGGCAGCTTCGGCCCCAACCCGCTGGACAAGACCTTTGGCCCGGAACTGGTATTCCACAAGGCCCCGCCAGCGCAGAACACCTCGCCGTTTGCCGGCTTTCAGTTTTTCGGTGAGGTCAATATTGACGGGCAAAGCGCCGCGCTGACCGTAACCCTGAGGGATCTGGACGGGGTCGCGGTGTTCGAGAAGACCCTGGCGCCCGCTGTCAGTTGAAGGGCGATTGGCCTGGTCGCAGCGGCCAAATTCCTGTGAAAGCCTGTGCATACAGCTGGTTAAACAGTAACCAGCTGTTTTAAAAGTAATTTTTTTAAACAAAGGGCTTCACAGACGTAAATAATGTTGGTAAATTGCCGCTCATTCCAGCACAGCCCGCCAAACAGGCTTGCAGGAATCTTCAGCAGAGTGTTCGCACTCGTCGCTACAGGGGCGTCGCCAAGCGGTAAGGCAGCAGGTTTTGATCCTGCCATGCGTTGGTTCGAATCCAGCCGCCCCTGCCATTTTCTCTCAGGCTCAGCCGGGCCGAATCTCTAAATAATCGCTCTTGAAGTCGTCAGCACAGCAGCCGCCAACAGGCACGTATGCATGTGCAGATTTTTCTTCGTTCAGATGCCGCAGGGTATGAAACCTGCAGTGCGTAGCGTAACTGCCAGAACGTTGACGACGATTTATGAACCCAACTGCCTTCCTGTCTGGACGCCTGACGCCCAAAGCGCTGTCGATGTGGATCGTGGTCTTCATCTGCCTGGTCTGTGTCTCGCTGCTATTGGCCACGCTCTGGCAGGTCAAACAGTCGGCGGATGAGCGTCTGGCCAATGCCCGCAGTGCGGTGTTCAACATCGTCCGGGCGGCCGAGCAACACGCGACCGACACCGTGCGCCAGGCTGACAGCACTCTGAAGAACATTGCTGAACGCATCGAGGTCGATGGCTGGGGGGCGCCGCAGCGGCTGCGTCTTTCGCAACTGATGGCCCGCAACGTGGTGGACGTGGAGGGCGTGCAGGGGCTGTTCATCTATGACGAACACGGCAACTGGATCGCCAACTCGTTCACCCAGACCCAGAGCAGCCGCAACAACAGCGACCGCGACTACTTCATCTGGCACCGGGACAACCCCAGTGCGGCGGTCCATATCGGCTCGATTGTGGCGAGCCGCACGACAGGCGATCTGATCGTACCGATCAGCCGACGCCTCAATCATGACGATGGCAGCTTTGCCGGCGTGGTTCTGGCCACTGTACCGGTGGCGTATTTCCAGAGCTTCTTTGAACGCCTGGACGTTGATGGCAAGGGCGTGATTTTCCTGGCCCTGGCAAATGGCGACCTGCTGGCACGTCGCCCGACGCTGGAAAAGATCATCAGTACCAATATCGCCAAGGGCGAGATCTTCAGCAGGTACTTGCCGCTGGCTGATCATGGCAGCGCCGTGGTTACTTCCGTGGTTGACGGGGTCGAGCGGCTGTATGCCTATCAGCGTATTCCCGGCTTGCCGCTGGTAACGGCTGCGGGCCTGTCGCTCGATGCGGTATACGCCCAGTGGTGGAACTATGTGTGGCGTTCCTTCGCCCTGACCGGTTTGATGGTGACGGTAGTGGCTTTGCTCGGCTACCTGATCTGGCAACAGATTCAGCGGCTGTTGCGTGCCGAGCACAGCCTCAGTGCTGCGCACCGTGAACTGGAACAGATTGCCCGCACCGACGGCCTGACCAGCATTGCCAACCGCCGCTCGTTCGACCTGGCGCTGGAGCGCGAGTGGGCTCATGCCAGGATCAACCGGCTGCCGCTGGGTGTCATCCTGCTGGATATCGACTGGTTCAAGCAGTACAACGATCGCTACGGCCATCTGCAAGGCGATGAGTGCCTGAAACGGGTCGCCCGCCTGCTGCGTGACAACCTTGAACGCCCCGATCATATGGCGGCGCGTTACGGCGGTGAAGAGTTTGTGATCCTGCTGCCCGGCAGCGCACTGGCCGATGCCGCTGCTGTCGCCGAGCGGGTTCGCGCAGCGATTGCTGCCGATTGCCTGGAACACGCTGCCAGCCCGCTCGGTCATGTCTCGATCAGTGCCGGTGTGGTCAGCAGCGACAGTCTTCAGGCCAGCAACGCTGCCCAGTTGCTGGCCAGCGCCGATCAATTGCTGTACCAGGCCAAGCAGCAGGGCAGAAACCGGGTCTGCCAGGCTGGGCCCAGGGTGTACGGGGTTTCCTGACTCAGGCCGTGCGGGGTTTGCCGAAACCTTCAAATAGCAGATACAGCGCACCGGCCATGATCGCCATGTCGGCGATATTGAACACGCCGGTATGCAGGCTGCCAACGTTCAGCACCAGGTAATCCACCACATGGCCGTCGCGCCAGGCGCGGTCGAACAGGTTCGAAGCACCGCCCAGAGCAATCAGGTACACCGCTGCGGCTTTGGCAGGTGAAGCCTGCCAGCGTGACAACGCCCACCAGAGCGCACAGGCCACCACCACACCCACGCCGACGATGAAAATGCCTTGTTTGACCATCGGCGGCAGACTGGCGCCCAGGCTCAGAAAGGCGCCGGGGTTAAGGCTCAGGGCGACGTCCAGCCAGAGGCTGTCGGAGCCGTAGCGAAAGTTCTCGTAGGGCAGGCGGGCGAGGGCGACAAGTTTGACCCACTGGTCGAACAGCACGAACAGGACACCGGCAACGATGGCGAATGCCGGTTTTTTCAGAATGGATGACATAGAGAGCGACGCTGCCTGTCAGCAATGGAAGGAGGTGTGAAGATAGCCTGTTTCTGTAGCCTGGTCATGAAATGCCGAAGCGCTCAAGCGCCATTCGCTGAAGCCTATACAGCGTGGCCTTTGTCATGGAGGCTTCGTTATACCCCGCAGGACGCGCTTTTTACTGACCCTTCTGGTGCCGGTGGCACTGTTTGCCGTTGGGACCCGGCTCGACTGGTCGTACCCTTGGAGAATGTACACCGGCTACCAGCAGTTTTCGAACAGCCTGCCCGACCGTGCAACAGTCGAGCGGCTCAACCTGCGCCTCAAGGCCGAGTTTGGTGGCGATGTTGAGGCTGACTACCGCATCAGCGTGAACGACGAAGGCAAGGTCACCCGTGTGATTGGCCTGAACTGGGTGTGTCGCACCGGTGTTGAAGGGCAGGCTTTCATAAATGCCACCATGCGCCAACTTGACCAGCTGGGCTTTGAATGGCCTGATGAGACCCATATACAATTCAAGTGTGCCCTGGCCAAACGTGAGGTCTGGCGCGGTTGATCCTGATGATGGAGAACCCATGAAAATCGGCGTCATTTCCGATACCCACGGCCTGCTGCGTCCCGAGGCCGTGGCGGCCTTGCAGGGCTGTGAGCGGATCATCCACGCCGGGGATATCGGCAAGCCCGAAGTGCTGGAACACTTGGCGCGTATCGCACCCTTGCATGTGGTGCGCGGCAATAACGACCTGGAGTTTGCCTGGGCGCAGAACCTGCCGGATCAATCACTGTTCGATCTGGGGCCGTGGCAGGTGTTGCTGGTTCACGATGTCGCTGATGTGCCTGCGCCGCTTGATCCGGCGATAAAACTGGTCATCACCGGCCACTCGCACAAACCCTTGATTGACTGGCGCGGCGAGCGGCTATTCCTTAACCCCGGCAGTGCCGGGCCGCGACGCTTCAAATTGCCGGTGACCGTGGCGCTGCTGGAGGTGTTGGATTCGGGTATCGAGGCGCGGCTGGTGGCGTTGCTGGCTTCATGAGGCAACGCTCGGTTTTCACCGTGCTGATGCTGCGAGTCGTGGCCATTGTGGTCATGCTGCCGGTGACGCTGTTGGCCGGGGTCTATGGCCTGCTGGCACTGGGTCTGCTGGTGTCCTTTGTCGTTGAAGAGGCTGTGCTGTCTATCGAGGACATGCTCCGCCGCGTGGGGCTGGCGGTTTTGCTCGGTGGCGGCTGGTTCGGCATCGTAACGGGCTGGCGGCTTTACTATCATTTTTTAAAATCATTCGGGTATCCGCGGTGGTCCAAATGGGCCTGGGCCGGTTTGCTCAGCGGTACGCTGTGCAGTGTGATCTTGTTGGTCATCACCGGGCAGTTGTTCATGCTCTGGCCGCTGCTGGGGGCCGCCTGGTTGGCTGGCTTGCTGCTCAACGCTGGCCGTAACAGGCGCAGTGCCTGAGCGGGCGAATCAGCCGCAACGAAATGGAGGACGGTATGCCGTACTTGATCATCGCTTATGACCATCCGGGCAAGGACCAGGCACGTGAGCAGGTGCGTGACGCGCACCGCCAGTACTTGGCGACCTATGGCCGCAAGTTGCTGTCATCCGGCGCGCTGCTGGATGAGACTGGCACCCGGATCATAGGCGGTGCTTCGTTGATCGACACCGAAGATCGGCAAGAGGCTGAACGCTTCGAGGCAGAAGATCCTTACGCCAAAGCGGGCATTCGCGCCGAGGTGCAAATCATACCCTGGCGGTTGCGCTGGTGGCTGGGGCAGTTCGATGCGGCTGGGCATCATCCCTCTAACAACTGCTGATATCCTGCCAACCCCATAGCTCCTTCTGGTCCGCGATGCACATTCCTGAACACCTGATCATTTTTGAAACCGGGCACTGGGTTCTCAACCATCACATGGCTTCTGCGCTGCCAGGCTATCTGATGCTCGGTGCCAAAACTGCAGGTGCCTTGGGCGATTTGCCTGAGATCGCCCAGGCTGAACTGGGTGTGCTGCTCGCCAAGGTTCAGCGAATCATGCAGAGCGAGTTGCAACCTGAGCAGTTGTATATCAGCCGTTACGGTCATGAGGCGGGCTGGCCTATTCATTTTCATTGCATCCCTGTCTATGCCTGGGTCGAAGAACTGTTCTGGAAGGATGAGCGCTACCGGGCGCTCAGAGCGTTCGATTACCCTCCCGCTGCCAGCCCGACGACCGACGGTGCCGAACTGACCCTGTTCATCTGGCGCGAGTTTGGGGAGAACCCGACCAAACCACCGGTTGTCGGGCCAGGGCGTGAGCAGGTCGTTGCCATACTTCGTCGTGCTTTCGAAGAATGAGGGCTTACCAAGCTGGCGCGAAAAGCCCCTTCCTTCAGGTGGGGGATGAAAGCGCCACCGCGAAGCGGTCATAGGGGTTAACATCCATAAAACCGCCCCATCCTGTGTTTCATGACTGAAATGAAAGCGACCAGAACCCTCAAGATTCGAGTGCGAGACAAGCATGCAGCGCAGCTGCGTGAAGCGTCTCGCGCTGTGAATTTTGTGTGGAACTACGTAAACGAGTTGAGCAGTCGCACGATTCGTGAGCGTGGTCGTTTTCTGTCGGCGTTCGACATTCACAAGTACATCAACGGGGCCGGCAAAGACCTGGGACTGCACAGCCAATCGGTGCAGGCTGTTGCCGACGAATATGTCACACGGCGCAAGCAGTTCAAAAAGCGCCAGCTCCGCTGGCGCTGCTCGGGCGGCGCTCGGCGCAGCCTGGGCTGGGTGCCCCTCAAGGCCGGCGCTGCTGTCTGGAAAAACGGCCTGGTCGTCTTCAACAAACAGCACTTCAAGGTCTGGGACAGCTACGGCCTGGCGGGTTTTAAATTCAGATCCGGTAGCTTCAACGAAGACACCCGTGGACGCTGGTATTTCAACGTCGTGGTCGAGGTCGACCGCCAGCTGTCGCCGGGCCAGGATGCCGTGGGTATCGACCTTGGGTTGAAAACCACGGCCACTTGCAGCGACGGTGACAGGCTCGAAAGCGGACGCTTCTACCGAGACCTTGAAAAGTCGCTGGGCACGGCCCAGCGCGCCGGCAAGAAGGCCCGTGTGCGGGCGATTCACGCCAAAATTGCGAACCGCCGCAAGGATGCCCTGCACAAGTTCAGCAACGCGCTGGTCGCGCGTTGTGGCGTCATTGTGGTGGGCGATGTGAACTCACTGAAACTCGCGAAAACCAGGATGGCCAAGTCGGTGCTGGACGCCGGCTGGGGTCAATTGAAAACCATGCTGGAATACAAATGCGATCACGCAGGCACGGTTTTCAAGGTTGTCAGCGAGAGAAACACCACCCAAACCTGTTCGAGCTGCAAGCAATTGCCGGACTCGAGGCCGAGAGGTATCGCAGGGCTTGGAATAAGGGAATGGACTTGTTGTGGGTGTGGTGCCACCCACGACCGCGACGTCAACGCCGCCAAGAACATTCTCGCGCTCGGGCATGAGCGTCCAATTGTGGGAATCCCCGCCCTTTAGGGCGGGGAGGATGTCAACCTCTGCAACATCCGCAAACGCTCTAGTCGCGAACTCACAGTGCAGGCAGCGAGTCGAAATCCGGCTTTTCAATCATGGAATTTCACCGCTGCAAGGAGACTGTCGATGTTGCATTCAATCCCCCCTTCCTGCGCCGTGCCTGCCTGGCCGGCCTGTTGCTGGGTGCGCCACTGGCCCAGGCTGCCGAGGTGCTGTTGGTCGGCAACAAGGACGGCGCCAGCGTCTCGGCGCTGAGCATGGCCGATGGCAAGGAACTGTTGCGTCTGCCGGTGGGCACCGGTCCTCATGAGGTCATCGTGTCGCGTGACAATAAACTGGCTGTGGTTGGCAATTACGGTGCGCCGGGCAAGCCCAACAACAGCCTGACGGTGATCGACTGGCCGACGCGCAAGGTGCTGCGCACTGTGGACCTGGGCGAAGACACCTTTCCTCACGGCATCCGCTTTCTGCCGGATAACCAGCGCATTGCAGTCACCACCGAGGGCAGCGAGCGCCTGCTGCTGGTGGACCTGAAACAGGGCAAGGTGGTGCAGCGCATCGCCATTGGCGGTGGCAAGCCGCACATGGTCGAGCTGTCGCCGGATGAGACCCGTGCTTATGTGACCCACGTTGACGGCGGCCGCCTGTCGGTGGTGGATCTTGAGCAGTACCAGAAGATCGCCGAGGTCGAGACCGGCAAAGGCAGTGAAGGTATTGCGATCAGCAAGGATGGCCGCGAAGTGCTGGTCAGCAACCGCGAAGCCGATGAAGTGGTGTTTGTTGATACGCAGAGTCTGAAGGTCACCGAGCGGATCAAGACCGGCCAGTTTCCGATCCGTATCGTCATGACCCCGGATGGCAAACACGCGCTGGTCACCAATGCGCGTTCGGCTGAACTGTCGGTTATCGATGTCGCGCAGAAAAAGGAGATCAAGCGCATCGCCCTGGCCCAGGAGGGCGTGAGCTACCGCAAGACCATGCTCGGTGAAGCGGCATTGCCGATCGGTGCGATTGTTGCTCCCGATGGCAAACGCGCCTTTGTGGCGGTCAGTGGCGGTGACCATGTGGCGGTGATCGACACCGCTACATGGACTATTCAGCAGCGCTGGAAGGCCGGGCCGGAGCCCGATGCGCTGGCCATCATCCGCGATTGACACGAGGGGCGGCTTGGCCGGGCAATGGACTGGATTCGCCAGCTGAGCTGCCTCCCACCGAATGCGCGTCTAGCTGCAATACTGTTCAGACAAGCACCACAGATCTCTGGGGGAGCGACCTTGGTCTGGGCGGCACTCCGACGAAAGGGCCAGGAAAGTCACAGCATCTGCTGCGAATGTGCCGCCGCCTTCGCTGTGGTCCGGCACCCCGGCAAGCTAGCTCCCACAGGTTTAATAGAACAGTATTGCGTCTAGCTGCGAATCAAGCTCTGCCAGCGTCGCGCCGGTGCCCGGCAAGGGGGGCGGGATTGCCATCGATATACAGCCGCGTCGGTTAAGCGCCAACGCTTGGCTGGCGCGTGATGCGCGCTCCCTTACCACTTCATTTCGCCGGTAGCGACCTTGGCGCCGATATCCAGCGCGATGCCCAGCCCGGCATCGGGATAAGCGGTTTGCATGGCCTTGATCAGCGTGGCGCTGTCTTTGGCTTTCTTAAGCTCAGTGTCCCAGCGTTGCAGGTACTGCTGGGTGTAGGTCACTTGCGAAACGTCCTGCGTGGCGCCCGGTGCGGCGTGCCCTGGCACCACGATGGCCGGTTTCAGGGCGGCGATGTCCGCAAGCTTGGCCGACCAGGCCGCGCGGTCTTCAGCGCTGGCAGCGTCGGCGGTCCAGGCATGCAGCCCGGCGTACACATTGACCCCGCCGACCACGGCTTTGATCGAGGGAATCCACACATAGCTGCGATGCGGCAGGCGGCCGTCGGCGCCACGGATTTCCAGGGTATGGCCTTCCAGCGTCAGCGCGTTGGCTTCAAGCACGGCAGGCAGGCTGACATGTGCGGGGGCATTGGCGCCCATTTTCGCGGGCCAGAAGCTCAGCTTGGTCGGCAGGGTCGCCTCAATCTTTTTGATCGTTGGCGCAGTGGCAACTACTTGGGCATCCGGAAAGTAGCCTTTGAGGATATCAATGCCGAAGTAGTAGTCCGGGTCAGGCTGGCTGATGTAGATGGTCTTCAGGGTCTTGCCGCTGTCGAGCACCATGGCCGAGATGCGCAGCGCGTCAGCGCGGGTGAAACCGGTGTCGACCAGCAGCGCGTCAGTCTTGCCGGTGACCAGCACGGCGTTGACGTTAAAGCTGTTGGCATCGGCATGGTAGACCTTGAGGTCCAGCGGGTCGGCTTGAGCGACCGCGGCGGCCGACAGCGAGAGTGCGGCGACGGCAGCCAGACGGGTGAAAAGGCGCGGGATCGTCATCAAAAGGTGTTCTCCAGATTGGATTGCAGCGGCTGCTGCGGGTGGAGAGCACTGTATTGATTCAATAGGCGCAGATAAACTTCGCTTCAGGCAATGGTTTGTCAACCAGATCGAGCATATCAATGGATCGTCTTACCGCCATGCGGGTGTTTGTAGAGATTGTCGAACGGGGCAGTATGAGCGCTGCCGCCGAGGCTTTGGACATGTCCAGGGCCATGACCAGCCGCTACCTTGAAGGGCTGGAAGCCTGGCTGGGCGTGCGCCTGCTGCACCGCACCACACGCAGGCTGGCGCTGACCGATGCCGGTGAGCAGGCGCTCAAGAGCTGCCGGGAAATGGTCAGCCTGGCCGGCGACATTGTTTCGCAAGCCAGTCAGGCCGGCGAGGTGCAGGGGCGGCTGCGGCTGAGCTCGGCGCCGTCGTTCGCGCAGGCGCAATTGACCGCAGCGGTGGTGGAGTTTCAGGCCCTGCACCCCAAGGTCGAGATTGACCTGGTGATGGTCGACCGGACGGTCGATCTGGTCCAGGACCGCATCGATCTGGCCATTCGCCTCAGCCAGCGCATCGATGAGGAACTGGTTGCACGGCGTCTGGCGGTCTGCCGCTCGGTCCTGTGCGCGTCGCCGGCTTATCTGGCCAGGGTCGGTACGCCTGTAAGCCCCGAGGATCTGGCTGCGCACAAAAGCATTCTGCACAGCCATGGCTTTGCGACCAGTTACAACCTGCGCAAGGGCGAGCAACTGACAGTCGTACAAGCGCGAGGCAGCCTGACGGCGAACGAAACCTCCATCGTGTTGGCCGCCGCACTGGCGGGTGCGGGGATTGCGATGCTGCCGACCTATTACGTGGGCGAGGCGCTGGCCTGCGGCACACTGCAGGTGGTGTTGCCCGACTATGCACTCGATACCATGAATATCCACGCCGTCTACCTGTCGCGGCGCCACCAGCCGTTACCGCTGCGCTTGCTTATCGAGTTTCTGGCCGAGCGATTTGGCGGCGATGTTGCTCCTTGGGACCGGGTAGCGCTTCATTCGTAGGAGCTGCTTTAGCAGCGAAGCTTTTCGCGGCTAAAGCCGCTCCTGTGAGGTCGGTCGCGCAGGTAGATCAGCGAATGTGTCAGCTGTGTAGCAGAGCACTACCAAGCGGCGATTGCCCGGAAAAGAATGGCGTTTATACCTGTCGGCCAGATTTGAAGCGTCGGGTATCCGGCCAGACCAGGGAGCAGCATCGTGCCATTGGCCAGCAACCACCCGCTTGTACGGCGTAGCACAGGCAGCGGCGAGCATAACGCCGTATTTATCGTCGCCTCCGGGCCTTCGGCGCGGGATTTTCCCATTGAGCGTTTTGCCAAGGTGCCGATGATTACCATGAACGGCGCGATCTCGATGTTCACTCGCACCGCTATCCGGCCGTTCTGTTACGCCTGCACCGACAAGGATTTTCCACGCCAGCAACCGCAGTTGTTCAACGAGGCCGTTCAGCGTAGCCAGCGTCTGGCTGTATGGGACGAACTGCTGGACGACCTGCCTGCGCTGTCGGCAGATAAAGTCCTGCCTTTGAAGAAGGCCGGGCCGCCGTCGCTGTTGCGCACGTTGCTGCGCCGCGAGCGCAACCTGGTGCGCAGCGGTGCCTTCTGGAGCCGTCGTGCCCGCTCGCTGGGGTTCAGCAAGGACCTGTCGCAAGGCTTTTTTGATGCGCGCACGGTGGCGTATCTGGCCCTGCAAATCGCCTATCACTCGGGGTTTCGCAAGGTCTTTCTGGTGGGCGTGGATCTGGATCAGTCGGTCGGGCGCTTTTACGAGGCCAGCCCGAACGATCCGGCCAATTCACCCTGCGGCCTGGACCAGCATTTTCAGCGGCGAATTTTGCCGTCGTTGCAGATCATGGCTGACAAGGTGGTGGGCGAGGACTTTGCGGTGTACAACCTGTCGCCACGCTCGCGAATCCCCGAGCGGGTGATTCCCAAGGTCAGCCTGGCGCAGGTCGAAGGCATGCTCAACGCATAAAAAATCAGCTCAGAACGCCTGCAGAATGCGCCCCAGTACCCCCATCGCCGCTTCGCGCTGCGGGGTCCACGGGTAGCCATGGTTGAGCCGCGCACAATGGCTGAAGCCGCGCTGCGCCGAGAACATTGGCCCTGGCGCGATGCTGATGCCCTGCGCCAGCGCCATTTGGTAAAGCTTCAGCGAGTCGACCCGTTCGGGAAACTCAAACCACAGAAAGTATCCGCCGGCTGGCCGGGTGACCCGGGTTTGTTCCGGAAAGTGCCGGGCCGCCGAGGCGAGCATCGCACCTTGTTGCATCTCCAGGGTATGGCGCAATTTGCGCAGGTGCCGGTCGAAACCGCCGTGTTGCAGGTAATCGGCAATGGCCGCTTGCGCGGGCACCGAGGGCGAAATGCTGGTCATCAGTTTCAGGCGGCTGATTTTTTGCGCATAGCGTCCGCCCGCCACCCAGCCGACCCGGTAACCCGGTGCCAGGCATTTGGAAAACGAGCCGCAGTGCATCACCAGGCCTTCGGTATCCAGGCTCTTGACCGGGCGTGGCGCACGGCTGCCGTAATAAAGCTCGGCATAGACATCGTCTTCGATCAATGGCACCTGATGGGTCTTGAGCAACTCGTACAGCGCCTGTTTGTTGGCATCGGGCATGCTCGCGCCCAGCGGGTTCTGCAGGCTGCTCATGAACCAGCAGGCCTTGATCGGCAATTGTCCGAGGCGGTCGGCCAGTTGCTCAAGGTCCACGCCGTCACGCGGGTGCACCGGAATTTCCACGG
Organism: Pseudomonas sp. 21LCFQ02; assembly: GCF_024129895.2. Lineage (NCBI taxonomy): Bacteria > Pseudomonadati > Pseudomonadota > Gammaproteobacteria > Pseudomonadales > Pseudomonadaceae > Pseudomonas > Pseudomonas sp. 21LCFQ02. The sequence goes on along the minus strand of NZ_CM178749.1, from coordinate 4,735,897 downwards.
CCTTGAGCTTGAGGCGTTCGAGCATCTGCAAACAGGCATAAAACGCCGGAGCCTCGATAGCCACCAGGTCGCCCGGCTGGGTCACGGTTTGCAGGCACAGGCTCAGGGCTTCCATCGCGCCATTGGTGATGACCAGTTCTTCGCGTTCCGGGTGCACGCCGCTGTTGAGGTAGCGCAGCGCGATCTGGCGCCGCAGTTCCTGGTTGCCGCTGGTCATGTCGGCGATCACCGCATGGGGCAGCAGCCCGCGCACGCTGTGGGCCATGGAGCGGGCCAGGCGCGGCAGGGGGAACAGGTCCGGGCTGGGAAACGCCGAACCAAACGGCACGGTTTGCGGGTCCTGCAAGCTGCCCAGCACCGAAAACACCAGCTCGCTGACATCCACCTCGGTGCCCAGTGAAGGGCTCAGATGAATGGCCGGTTCGCTCAGCGAGCGGCTGGCATGTTCACGCACGTAATAGCCCGAACGCTCCCGCGCCTGGATCAGCCCGCGGTCTTCAAGCCGGTAATAGGCCTGGAACACGGTTGAGGGGCTGACCGCAAAGCGCTGGCTGGCGACCCGCACCGATGGCAGCTTCTCACCGCCCTTGAGGGTCCGGTTGCGGATCATCTGGGCGATGTCTTCGGCAAGTTGTTCGTAGCGCTTCATGGGCAGGTCGTGTCATGCGGATCGAGGCGTCAGCATGCCTGCGGGAAAAAAACGACACCAGATGCATTTTCGATATTTATTTACGGATCAGATGACTTGTTTGGCATGAAGCTGAATCGGAGGCATTGAAGACGCTGCTCTGCAAAAAACGCCCGGATCTGAGCCTGTTATCCGTGCCTATGGATTACAGAACATTGGTATACCGTAATACGGTGTTCATAAATCGGAGGCTCCATGGCATTTCAGATCCGCAAACTCGTCACGTATAAAGAACAGATCTTCATCGAAGGTGGCAAAGCAGTGCAGACGCCACTGAACATGGTCGCGGTGGCGGCAATCATCACTAACCCCTGGCACGGTCGCGGCTTTGTCGAGGACTTCAAACCGCAGATTCGTGAGCATTGTTCGGACCTTGGGCAACTGATCGTTGCGCAACTGGCCCAGGCCATCGGTGGTGCTGCGCGCATTGAGGCTTATGGCAAGGCCGCAGTGGTTGGGGAGGCGGGCGAAATCGAGCATGCCTCGGCGGTGATCCACACCTTGCGCTTCGGCAATCACTTTCGTGAGGCGGTGGACGCCAAGAGTTACCTGGTGTTCACCAACAAGCGCGGCGGGGCGGGCACCTCCATTCAGGTGCCGATGATGCACAAGGACGATGAGGGCTTGCGCTCCCACTATCTGACCCTGGAGTTGCGCATCGACGACGCGCCACGCGCCGACGAAATCGTGGTGGTGCTGGGCGCCGCCGATGGTGGCCGGCCCCATGCGCGAATCGGCAACCGTTATATCGACCAACAGGAGCTGGCCGCAGAACAGTCGGCCGTCTGATCCGGTTTTTATTCAGGTTTCTGAATCTGTAACCGGATCAGTGCCTGCTGCATCATGGCCCCATGATCTTTTAGGGCTATGGGAGCAATCTGATGGGCAAGATGGCGTTTTTCATGCTTGGGTTCTTGGCGGTGACCATTTTGATCGGCTTGTTGGCGACCATCCCGCCGCCGCTGTAAGCCGCGTCAATTCAATTGCGCAAAAGGCTCTTGAGCAATCAAGGGTCTTTTCTGCGTGCCTGCTCAAAGGCGCTGAAAAGGGCAGGCCAGACGGTTGCTCTGTTGCACAGGCGGTTTAAACTGTGGCCCTTCGCCCAACTGGACTGCTCCTTTGATTCTCCCTCTCGTCATGCTCCCCGGCCTGCTCAACGATGCCCGCCTGTGGGCGCAGCAGCAGGCGCTGATCGCTCGCGACCGCCATGTGCAGATCCCCGACCTGACCCAGGACACTTCGATTGCGGCGATGGCCGCACGGGTGCTGCAAGCGGCGCCACCGCAATTCGCCCTGGCGGCGTTGTCCATGGGCGGTTATGTGGCTATGGAAATCATCCGTCAGGCGCCGCAGCGCGTGGCGCGTCTGGCGCTGTTCGACACCATGGCACGCCCCGACAGCGCCGACCGGGCCAGGGTGCGTCGCGGCTTGCTGGAGCTGGCGCAGATGGGCACCTTCAAGGGCGTCACGCCGCAGTTGCTGCCCAAACTGATCCACCGCAACAGTCTGGGTACAGCTGCCGCGCAACAGGTCAGGGACATGGCGCAACAGGTTGGCCGCGACGGCTTCATTCGCCAGCAGCAGGCGATCATCGAGCGTGCCGACTATTCAGGGTTACTGGCGCACATTAAGGTGCCGACCCTGGTGGTCGTGGGCGAGGACGACCAGATCACTCCGCCGGCTGAGGCACAGTTCATCCATGAACAAATCGCCGGCTCACGGTTGGTGACACTTGCCGAGTGTGGGCATCTACCGCCGCTGGAACATCCTGAGCGCACCACGCAGTTGCTGCAGGAGTGGCTGGCTGATTGACCATCGGGGCGCGACAAGCCCCGCCGTTCAGGGCGGGGAAGGATAGCGCGGACGGCGTAGCCGTCCCTGGTTGCCGTGAGGGGCTGCTGCTGTTCGATGGATGCACCGCCGCAGGATGATGCGAAGTAACATGGCGACACAGATGCCCTTCTACGGCGGTATTTCGTTACAAAGACCCCATGGGCATGCAGCTTGAAAACACCGTGCCGTCCGCGCCTAATGTCGTCTTGATCGCTCATGGTTCAAGAGCAGCATGCAACGACTTCAAGCCTTCAAGTACGAACTCATGCCAGATGGCCGGCAGGAGTGGCAAATGCGCCGCTTTGCGGGCTCCTGTCGCTTCGTCTTCAACAAGGCGCTGGCGTTGCAGAAAGAACGCCACGAGCAAGGCGAGAACAAGCTCGGCTATGCGGGCCTGTGCAAGTTGCTGACCGGGTGGCGCAATAGCCCGCAAACCGCATGGCTGGCCGATGCGCCTGTTCACCCGTTGCAACAGAGCCTCAAGGATCTGGAACGGGCCTACACCAATTTCTTCACCAAGCGAGCCGACTTTCCCCGGTTCAAGAAGAAGGGGCAGAACAACAGCTTGCGCTATCCCGACCCGAAACAGATCAAGCTCGACCAGACCAACAGCCGCCTGTTCTTGCCCAAGCTGGGCTGGCTGCGCTACCGCAACAGCCGCGAGACGCTGGGTACTGTGAAGAACATCACCGTGAGCCAGTCGTGTGGCAAGTGGTTCGTGAGTATCCAGACCGAACGCCAGATCGATGAGCAGCCCACGGCACAGGGTGCGGCAGTCGGCATCGACATGGGCATTGCCCGGTTCGCCACGCTTTCGGATGGCTCGTTCTACGCACCCCTGAACAGCTTCAAACGCCATGAAACCGCGCTGTGCAAAGCGCAGCAGGCGATGAGCCGCAAGGTCAGATTCAGCCGCAACTGGAAGAAGGCGAAAGCCCGCGTCCAGCGCATTCACTCGCGCATCGGCAATGCCCGCCGCGACTACCTGCACAAGTGCTCCACCACGATCAGCCAAAACCACGCGATGGTGTGTATCGAGGACTTGCAGGTACGCAATATGTCCAGGTCGGCGGTAGGCACGGCCGAGGCACCGGGAAGAAACGTCCGTGCCAAATCTGGCCTGAACAGGGCCATCCTCGATCAGGGCTGGTTCGAGTTCCGCCGCCAACTGGACTACAAGCTGGCGTGGCGCGGCGGCTGGCTGATTGCCGTGCCGCCGCAGAATACCAGCCGCATGTGCCCGTGTTGCGGCCATGTGTCGGCGGCCAACCGCCAGACGCAAGCCCTGTTCCGGTGTGTGGGATGTGGTTTTGAAGGCAACGCCGATGTGGTTGGCGCGATTAATGTACTAAGGGCGGGACACGCCCGGTTAGCCTGTGAAGTGAGCGCAGAGGTCATGGCGCCAGCAGCAGGAACCCACCGAAGCGACTCGGGGGCGGCTCGATGCCGCGCCTGAGCGCCGTAGGAAGCTCCGGCCTTCAGGCCGGGGAGGATGTCAACGCTTAATGGGCCGGATCGAGTTCGATACACGCTACTCGAACAGTTCGATCAGGTAATCGGCCACCACTCGTAGCAGATGTATTGCTTTTACTGGCCTCTTCGCGAGCAAGCTCGCTCCCACCGGGTTTGCGTCGTGCTCAAGTATCAGGCATCACGCCACCTCGGTGGGAGTGGCTGGCCGGCGCCCCGGTCAGCCGACGAATGCGATGTTGCGTTCACAACTGAAATAACGGGCTTGCACAGGACCATAGAATCTCCCACCTTGGTCCGCAGTGCTTATCTGAACAGTATTGCGGCTAAAGCGGATCGCCGCCCGGCCGGTCTACAAACTCCACGAAACCCCGGCATAAACCCCGGCGCCTTCGCCCGGCGTCGAGCGGGCGGTATCAAGCCCGCGATCGTCGTAGCCTGGCGTCACGGTCGTGGCGTAGCGCTGGTTGGTCAGGTTGCGCAGGTCCAGCCAGGTCTGCCATTTCTGGTCCGGCGAGTTGTAGCCCAGCGTCGCGCCAATCAGGGTGTAGCGATCGGCGTAGAACGAGTTGGCATAGTCCACCGCCACTTTCGCCGCATGCTCAGTGTTCAGCCCGACATACACGCCGCTGGAGTGGGTGTAGCGCACTTCGGCCTGGTAGTAGTGCTGTGGGATGCCCGGCAGGCGGTTGTCGCCGAACCGCGGGTCATCACGGTAGCGGAAGTCGTTCCAGGTGTAGGCCTGACGCAGTTCGACCTTGCCGGCCGGACCTTGCCACAGCGGGCTGTGCAGGCCCAGCTCAATGCCTTGGTGCACGGTCGGGCTGGCGTTGTTCTCGGCAATGATCGACGAGGTGGTCTGGGTCGCCGCCTGAATCTCGACGCTGAGCAGTTCATGACGAACCTGCGAGTAGTACCAGGCCAGGTCCCACTGGCCGAACCGGCTGTCGCCGCGGCTGCCCAGTTCCAGAGTGGTCGCGGTCTGGTTGTCGAGCTTCACGCCGCCGCTTTGCAGGCCGGTCGAGGCGCCGCTGCCGGCCGGGAAGTACTTGTTCGAGCCCCAGATCATCGACCAGGCGTGCGGCGGCTCCACCGAGCGGCTCAGGTTGCCGTACACCTGCAGGTCCGGGTTGATCTGGTAACGCAGGCCGAGCCGTGCGGCGTAGTCCCACTCGCTCATGCTCAGCGGGTCGCGGGCGTCGGGGTAGGTGACTTCGGTCTCGCGGCGGGTGTACAGCGCGGCAACCCCGGTGCTCAGCCACAGGTCCGGTGCCAGTTCCAGCTCATTGGCGATGTGCAGCGTGGTGTCCGAGCCCAGATAGCTAAAGTCGCGGGTGCGTGTGCCCGGTGCGTAGCCGGCGGTATTGCCGGTGGGGATGCGCACGAACTCCGAGCTGCCATTGTTCGGCAGGCCTTTGGTATGGCGCAGGCCGACGGTGGTCTGGCTGGCCATGCCCAGCAGCGTGTCCTGGCGTACATAGTTCAGGGTGCCGCTGATGTCGGTGTAGGCCACCTTGAGGCGGTTGGTGCCTTCGCGCAGGTCCATGGGGTAGTCGTGATAGACCAGCCCGGCCTCGATGCGTGAGCTGTCATCGATGTAATAGGTGGTCTTGTTGGCCAGCCAGGTGCTGCCCGGCTGAATACGTTTGTTGTCGCGGGCGACATTAAGCGGGCTGGCCGCGCGGCTGTCGTGACGGATCTGCTCGCGGGTCAGACGGCCTGGCGTCTCATAGTCGTTTTCCCGGTAACGGAAATAAAACCGGGTTTCCAGGTTCGGGCTGAGCCGGTAGCCGAGGTTGGCGGCGATGCCCTTGCTGCCACCTGCGGTCTGGTCCTGAAAACCGTCCGTGCTGGAGTCGGTCAGGCTGACGTAGTAATCCAGATCGCCCAGCACCTGACCGGAGCTGATCTGCCGTTTGCTGTAGCCATGGCTGCCAACTTCGTAGCGCAGTTGCAGCGGCGAAGCATCACGGCCAGTGCGGGTTACATAGTTGATCGCACCGCCCAGCGACAGCGCGCCCTGGTCGAAACCGTTGGCGCCGCGATACACCTCGACCCGGCTCAGCCACAGCGGTTCCTTGAGTTCATAAGGGGTGCCGCCGGGGCCGGTCAGCGGCAGACCGTCGAGCATCTCGAACAGCCCCGAGGCATGGCCGCCAGGGGCTCGGTTCAGGCCCGAGCCACGAATGGAAATCTTGCTACCTTCGTTATGTGCAGTGCGCGCATAGATGCCCGGCTGATAGCGGAACACATCTTCGCTGCTGCTGACCCGGCCCTGATCGACCTGGCTCATGTCCACCACATTGGTGGCGCCCGCCACCTGGCGCAATTGCTCCTGGGCGGTTTCGACGGGGCTGGCGGCCGTGGCATTGACGGCAATGCCCGACAGGGTCACGGCACCCTCTGCCGCCAGTGCGCAAGGCGCGCCAAGCAACGTGGCGCTGAGCGCAAGGGGAAGGGCAGGCTGCACACGCATCGCAGGGTTCCTTGGGGCAATAAACTAAAAAGGGGTGGTCATTCGATGCCGGGCCGGCGGCTGGCGTCACGTCATGCTGGCACTTGAGCGAACTCTTTTACTGCTCGACAAGTCGTAGCCAGTAAGACGAACAGACATCGGGGAAACACAGCGTGGCGGACAACAAGATACGGGTCGACAATGCGGCCACCGGGGACATATCCCAGCTGGGCAAGAACATCTTCTTCGCTGCCGTGGAAACCACCCGCATGCCGATGATCGTCACTGACCCGAACCGGCCGGACAATCCGATCCTGTTTGCCAACAAAGCCTTCCTGAACATGACCGGCTACAGCAGCGAGGAGGTGCTGGGGCACAACTGCCGCTTCCTGCAGGGGCCTGAAACCGACCCTGAAATGGTCCGCAGCGTGCGCGAGGCGATTGCTCAGCGCAAGGACGTGTCGACCGAGATTCTCAACTACCGCAAAGACGGTTCGAGTTTCTGGAACGCATTGTTTATTTCGCCGATCTTTAACGAGAACGGCGACCTGATCTATTTCTTCGCCTCGCAACTGGATGTCAGCCGCCGCCGTGATGCCGAAGACGCGCTGCGCCAGTCCCAGAAAATGGAAGCCCTCGGGCAACTCACCGGCGGTATTGCTCACGACTTCAATAACCTGCTGCAGGTCATGGGCGGCTATATCGATCTGATCGGCAGCGCTGCCGAGAAACCGCAGATTGACAGCCAGCGCGTGCAGCGCAGCGTCTACCACGCCAAGGCCGCCGTGGAGCGCGCCAGCACCCTGACCAAGCAACTGCTGGCCTTCGCTCGCAAGCAGAAACTGCATGGACGGGTGCTCAACCTCAATGGTCTGGTGGGCGCCATGCAACCGATGATCGAGCGCACCTTCAGTGCCGATGTGCAGGTGGAAACCGATCTTGACCCGACCTTGGGCAACTGCCGGATCGACCCCACCCAGGCCGAAGTCGCGTTGCTCAACATCTTCGCCAATGCCCGCGACGCGCTGGTCGGCAGGCCTGAGCCGAAAATCTTCATCGAAACCCGCAACCTGGAAATTCATGACCTGGCCGGCATGTCCCATGACGGTCTGCTGCCGGGGCATTACGTGAGCATTGCGATCACCGACAACGGCATCGGCATGCCGGCCAGCATCCGTGAGCGGGTCATGGACCCGTTTTTTACCACCAAGGACGAAGGCAAGGGTTCGGGCCTCGGCCTGTCGATGGTCTATGGCTTTGCCAAACAGTCCGGCGGTGCCGCGCGCATCTACACCGAAGAGGGCGTTGGCACCACCTTGCGTCTGTACTTCCCGGTCGATGAGGCCAGTGTCGCTCACCATGAAGTCCATTACGTGCCCGAGCGGCGCCAGGGCAGTGAACGCATCCTGATCGTCGAGGACCGCCCGGACGTGGCAGAACTGGCGCGTATGGTGCTGGACGACTACGGCTACACCACCGAAATCGTCTACAACGCCCGCGAAGCACTGAATAAATTCGAAGCCGGCGCCCGCTATGATCTGCTGTTTACCGACCTGATCATGCCCGGCGGCATGAACGGTGTGATGCTGGCCCGTGAGGTGCGGCGTCGTTATCCGGGGGTGAAGGTCCTGCTCACCACCGGCTACGCGGAAAACTCCATCGAGCGCACCGACATTGGCGGCTCGGAGTTCGATGTGGTGTCCAAACCGTGTATGCCCCACGACCTGGCGCGCAAGGTCCGGCAGGTGCTGGATGGGCCGAACGGGATTGCCTGACCATCGGGCGCGCGACAAGCCCCGCCGTTCAGGGCGGGGAAGGATAGCGCGGACGGCGTAGCCGTCCCTGGTTGCCGTGGGGTGTCTGCTGCTGCTCGATGGACGCACCGCCACAGGATGATGCGACGTAATACGGCGACACAGATGCCCTTCTACGGCGGTATTTCGTTACAAAGACCCCATGGTCATGCAGCTTGAAAACACCGTGCCGTCCGCGCCTAATGGCGTCTTCATTGCTCATGGCTCAAGAGCAGCATGCAACGACTTCAAGCCTTCAAGTACGAGCTCATGCCAGACGGCCAGCAGGAGGGGCAAATGCGCCGCTTTGCAGGCTCCTGTAGCTTCGTCTTCAACAAGGCGCTGGCGTTGCAGAAGGAGCGCCACGAGCAAGGCGAGAAGAAGCTCGGCTATGCGGGCCTGTGCAAGTTGCTGACCGAGTGGCGCAATAGCCCGCCAACCGCATGGCTGGCCGATGCGCCTGTTCACCCATTGCAACAGAGCCTCAAGGATCTGGAGCGGGCCTACACCAACTTTTTCGCCAAGCGAGCCGACTTTCCCCGACTCAAGAAGAAGGGGCAGCGCGACAGTTTCCGCTACCCCGACCCGAAACAGATCAAGCTCGACCAGACCAACAGCCGCCTGTTCTTGCCCAAGCTGGGCTGGCTGCGCTACCGCAACAGCCGCGAGGTGCCTGGCACGGTGAAGAACATCACCGTGAGCCAGTCGTGTGGCAAGTGGTTCGTGAGCATCCAGACCGAACGCGAGATCGATGAGCAGCCCACGGCACAGGGTGCGGCAGTCGGCATCGACATGGGCATTGCCCGCTTCGCCACGCTTTCGGATGGTTCGTTCTACGCACCCCTCAACAGCTTCAAACGCCATGAAACCGCGCTGTGCAAAGCGCAGCAGGCGATGAGCCGCAAGGTCAGATTCAGCCGCAACTGGAAGAAGGCGAAAGCCCGCGTCCAGCGCATTCACTCGCGCATCGGCAATGCCCGCCGCGACTACCTGCACAAGTGCTCCACCACGATCAGCCAAAACCACGCGATGGTGTGTATCGAGGACTTGCAGGTACGCAATATGTCCAGGTCGGCGGCAGGCACGGCCGAGGCGCCGGGAAGAAACGTTCGGGCCAAGTCTGGCCTGAACAGGGCCATCCTCGATCAGGGCTGGTTCGAGTTCCGCCGCCAACTTGACTACAAGCTGGCGTGGCGCGGCGGCTGGCTGATTGCCGTACCGCCGCGAGATACCAGCCGCACTTCGGTGCCCCTGTTGCGGCCATGTGTCGGCGGCCAACCGCCAGACGCAAGCGCTGTTCAGGTGTGTGGGATGTGGTTTCGAAGGCAACGCCGATGTGGTCGGCGCGATCAATGTACTAAGGGCGGGACACGCCCGGTTAGCCTGTGAAGTGAGCGCAGAGGTCATGGCGCCAGCAGCAGGAACCCACCGAAGCGACTCGGGGGCGGCTCGATGCCGCGCCTGAGCGCCGCAGGAATCTCCGGCCTTCAGGCCGGGGAGGATGTCAATTATAGCCGCACGGCATAAAGTCGATCAGTTACAAGAGTGGGGCCTGGCGGCTGGCTGATGGGAGGTGCACAAGATCCAGGCCCGGATCTGATCTGTGGGAGGCAGCTTTGCTGGCGAATGGGCTGCAACACCACTCAGTCGATTTCAAATGACCGCTGAAGTGGGCAAAGCAATACCGCCCACATTTTCCAAGGCCAGCAGCTGCCCATTTTCAAGCTGCCAGTCGAAGAAGTCCGAGAAGTCCCCGCGCACCAGTGCCCGCACGGTCTTGCCCACAAAGCCATGGGCCACCAGCACCACGGTGCTGCCCGCATGGCGCTCGACCAGTCCATTCAGGCCCAGCCGTACCCGCTCGACCACCTCGGCAATGGTCTCGCCGCCATCGGGTGCTTGCTGCCATTGCCGGGTGATATTGCGCGCCCACAACTGCGGATAGCGGGTCCGGGCCTCAGCCTGGGTCAGCCCTTCGAATACGCCGACGTTACGCTCACGAAAATGCTTATCGACAACCAGAGGCAGGTTCAGCGACTGGTTGAGGATCTCGGCGGTTTGCCGTGCCCGCAACAGCGGCGAACTGACCAACACGTCAATCTGCGCGGGTAACGCGTTGCGCAAGGCCTCGGCCTGCTGACGGCCGTCTTCAGTCAATTCTGCATCCAGTGCGCCGAGGTAGCGCCCTTCACGGTTGGCCCACGTCTGGCCGTGGCGTACTACGTAGAGCTGCAGGGTCATGGTTACAGGCTCCCGATAATTGCCAAGGGTATTAACAGCATTTTTTATAACCAGCCTTGATGGCAGGGTGAAAGGCTTTAGCGGTCTAGCTGATTCCATCCCGGAATATCCGAGGCGGTTTTTTATCGTCGTCTCTGGGCAAGCCCAGAGCCAGCAGGCCGAGCAGTGGCAGGCAACTGGCGTAACCGAAGATGGCAATCACTCCCCAGCGGTCAGCCATCACCCCCAGCCCCGCTGCACCGATGCCGCTGATGCCGAAGGTCAGGCCGAAGAACGCGCCCGCTACCATGCCGATGCGGCCGGGCAGCAGGTCCTGGGCCATCAGCAAAATGGCGGCGAAGGCGGAGGCAATGATCAAGCCGATCAGCAGCGACAGGCCAAGTACCAGCCCTGGCGTGGCCAAGGGCAGGCCCAAGGCGAAGGGGCAGGCGCCCAGTATCGACAGCACAATCACCCGGCGCCGGCCCAGACGATCCACCAGCGGCCCGCCGAGCAGGCTGCCGAGGGTGATGGCGGCCAGAAAGGCGAACAGGTACAGCTGCGCCTGGCGAATGTCCATGGCGAAGCGCTCGATGAGAAAGAAGGTATAGAAGTTGGCGATGCAGGCCAGGTAAACATATTTGGACAGCACCAACACCACCAGCAAACTCAGCGCCTGAACCTTGCGTCTGGCTGGCAGCAACCCCAGTGGCGAGGGTGGGCTTACCGGCATCAGGCGGGCATTGCTATTGCTGCGCACCACGCTGCGCAACAGCAACCAGCCGGCCACCGCCAGGGCGGCCATCCACCAACCTAACTGAGCAATCGGCATCAGCAGGACTGTGGCCAGCAACAGTGGCGCGGCCGCCGAGCCAAGGTTGCCGCCCAACTGGAACACCGACTGCGAAAGTCCCGGCCGGCCAGCGCAAACGGCCCGTGCAGCGCGGGAGCCTTCGGGGTGGAAGATCGATGAGCCCAGGCCGACCAGGGCCGCCGCCAGCATGAAGCCGGTAAAGCCCTCGGCGTAGGCCAGCAGCACCATGCCCGCGCCCATGCACAACATGGCGCAGGGCAGCAGCCAGGCGCAGGGGCGGCGGTCGGTGTGCCAGCCTACCAGCGGCTGGCAAAACGAGCCGATGAGATGAAACATCAGCGTCAGCAGCCCAAGTTGCGTGTAACTCAGGCCGTACTGACTCTGCAGCACTGGATACAGCGATGGCAGCACGGCCTGGAACAGGTCGTTGATGGCATGAGCCATGGCGATGGTGATCAGCAGCGGGGAGACGCGGTTGGCGGGCTGGGTCAAGGCAGGCAGTGCGGTCATGGGCGATTGATCATCAGATGAAAAAGGCGACGAGCCTAAATGTGAGCAGCACCGTTCGCCCGCGACGGGGTTCAACACAGCAGCAACTGCCTGGCGTGTACGCGGCGTCCATTGGGCACGAGGGCTGCGCAGTAAACCTGCTTCTTGTACGGACGGCCAATGCGTTTTCATCAAGATTTTTTTGCGCTTTGCACATAACCGCTGCGCACCACGGATTAAGCCGTTTATGCCATCAGGGCATAAGCAAGGGCGCTTTAGGTATTTAGCGGCAGGCATTGCGCCGTGATTAAAAGGCGCCGTGCAGCCAGCCTGTGTGCTGGCGATTGAATCCGGAGCCGAAGATGTCTGTTGTTTTCCGCATAGCCCTGACCCTCATGTTCAGCCTTGGCCTGAGCAGTCCAGCCGCCATGGCTGAAGCCCTGCAGCTCAATGTTGCGGTGTCCGATATCGGTGCCGGCGGCAAGCCGGCCGGCGGCGCGCTGGTGGATGTGATCCATGCCCAACAACGCCTGGAAAAGGCTCTGGCGCCCAAGGGCGTGCAGATCAAATGGCACTTCATCAAGGGCGCCGCACCACTGATCAACGAGTCGTTCGCCAACGGCCAGATCGACATGGCGTACCTCGGTGACCTGGGCAGCATCGTCGGCAAGTCCGGCGGGCTGGACACCCGTGTGGTGGCGGTTGCGGCGCGCGGCATCGCGCATCACCTGGCAGTGGCGCCGGGTTCGGACATTCATGCGCTGGCGGACTTGAAGGGCAAGCGCGTCGCAGTATTTCGCGGCACCGCCGCCCAACTGTCGTTGATTGGCGCACTGCACACCGCCGGGCTGACCGAGCAGGACCTTAAAGTGGTGAACCTGGACTTCGCCGCCGCCAGCGCGGCCCTGGCGGCCAGGCAGATCGACGCCACTTGGGGCGGCGCCAACGTGTTGGCCCTCAAACGGCGCGGCCTGGCCGAGATACCGGTGTCGACCCGCAGCCTCGGTGGCGCCGGTGAGCTGGCCGGGCTGGTGCTGGTCTCCGGGCGCTTGCTGGAAAAACACCCCGACTGGGTGCAGAGCATCGTCCAGGTGCAGCGTGAGGCCGCCACCTGGGCCAGTACCCCGGACCATCGCGAAGCTTACCTGCAACTGCTCAGCGAACAGGCCGGTTACCCCATCGACCTGTTGCGCAGTGACCTGGAGGGTGCGCCGCCGCTTTCGCAGTTGTTGTCGCCGGAGCTGGATCCGGCCTTCGTCGCGCAACTGCGCCAGGCCATCGACAGTGCCAAAGAAGCGCGCCTGATTCGTCGCGATATCGATCTGCAGCAGTGGCTTGAGCCACGCTTTTTGAACAGCTCCGCCCAATAGTTTCGTCATTCCTGTGCCGGCGCCCCGAGCGGCCGGCTGGCCTGAACTCGTCCTCTGGAAACCGCCATGAACCTTCTACCGCAGTACAAACACCTTCCCTGGCTTAGCGCGCTGGTGCTGGCCCCGGCCTTGACCCTGGCCGAGCCGGTCACGCTGTCGACCGTACAGGTGGAGGGCGAGCGCCAGGCCGACGCTCAGCAACCGCCGGCTTCGGTGCGCAAACTCAGCGGCAAGACCCTGGAGCAGCAGGGCGTCTATCGCCTTGAAGACCTGCAGCAGGTGGCCTCCGGCCTGGACGTGGCGACTGTCGACGCCTTCGACACGCGCATGACCATTCGCGGCGTCGGCGATGGCGGCGGCAGCGAGATCAACATCGGCATGCCCAGCAGTGTCGGGCTGTTTCTCGATAACGTGTACCTGAGCCGCCCCGGCATGCTCTCCAATGACCTGCTGGACATCGAAAGCGCCGAGGTGATGAGCGGCCCGCAAGGCACCCTGCGCGGCTTCAATACCACCGGCGGCGCGGTGGACATTCATACCCGCAAACCGACCTTTAGCCCCGAGGGTTCGATTCGTCAGTCCCTCGGCCAGCGTGGTTACACCCAGACCCAGGGGATGTTCTCAGGTCCCCTGAGCGAAACCCTGGCCGGGCGCATCAACGTGTCGCACACCGAGAAGGGCGGCTACATCAAGAACGAGTACAGCGGCCACCAGTTGGGCGGCAGCAACCAAGACGGCGCGCGCGGCCAGTTGCTGTGGGTGCCAAGCGATGATTTCAGCCTGCGGGTGATCGCCGACTACAACAAGGCCACCAGCTACCCGGTGCAGGTGCTCGATGCGGCGCACAGCATCAACGGCAGCGTGCCTTACATCACCCGCACCAACCTGGTCGGCGCACGGGTGGTGGGCGGCGGCTATCGGGTCAATACCGACGACGAGAACCGCGCCTACGTCAATCAGGGCGGGTTGTCGGTCGAGGCCAACTGGAAGCTCGATGGCGGCTACAACCTGCGCTCGACCACCGCTTACCGCTATTTCGGCTACCAGCCGAACAACACCGACGGCACCGACATCAAGCTGTATGCCGGCAGCGGTGCCGATGTGCGCGACCGGGTGTGGTCGCAGGAGATTCGTCTGGACTCACCCAAGGGCGAGTTCTTCGACTACGCCCTGGGCGCGGTGTACTGGGGCGAAAACCTCGACACCTACGCCCACGACTACTATGGCAGCAGCGCTCAGGTCACCCAGTACTACGGCAACACCAGCAATACCGGCAAGCTGGTGCAGCGCTGGGGCCAGATCGACGACACGATGTTCTCGGTATTTGGCCAGGGCACCTGGCACCTGAGCCCCAAACTGGATGTGACCGCCGGGTTACGCGCCACCTATGAGAAAAAATCCGGCTCGTTCCGCCGGGTCAACAAGAACGACTTCGACTCTGGCGAGTTGAATCAGTACGAAGTTCTGCCCGCAGCGATGCTCAACGCCACCTACTACTTCACCCCGACCCTGCAGGGTTACGCCACGCTGGCCTACGCCGAGAAATCCCCCGGCATGAACGTGTCGTCGGGCGCGGCGGCCAGAGCCGGTTTCGACAGCCTGCTGCTGGAACCGGAAAGCACTCGCGGCGCGGAGTTGGGGTTCAAGAGCCAGTGGCTGGACCAGCGCCTGAGCATCGATGCGGCGTTGTTCTGGTCGCAGGTCGAGCAGTTCCAGACCACCGCCTATGACCTGGAAAGTCAGAGCAGCTACCTGATCAACGCCGGCACCATGCGCTCGCGCGGGCTGGAGACCAACATCACCCTTAAGCCGCTGGACGGCCTGAGCCTCAACTTCAACGGCACGTTGCTGGACAACAAGTACCTGGACTTCGCGGACGGCCGTTGCTCGGCGGAAATCACCCTGGCACCCAATGCGCCGTCCTCGTGCAACATGAACGGCGAACGGGTATTCCGCTCGCCCAAGGTCACCTACAACCTGACCAGCCGCTACGAGTGGCAGACCTTCGCCGCCCTGCAGGCGTTCGCCCAGGCGCGCTGGTCGTACCGCAGTTGGGCTTACGGCTCGGTGGACAACTCGGCGTTCACCCGGATTCCCGGCTACGGCCTGCTCAACCTGTCTACCGGGTTGTCTGGCAAGTACGCCGACGGCACCTGGAGTGCCTCACTGTGGGCCAACAACCTCACCGACAAGCGCTACTACCGCAGCATGAGCGCCGGTGACTATGGCTCGGCCTTTGGTGTGGTCGGCGAGCCGCGCACCCTGGGTGTGACCGTAGGTTATGACTTCTGATGCGCGGCCCGCTGATTGACCGCCGCCGCTTCATCCAGGCCAGCGCGATACTGGCCGGCGCCGCACCGTTGCTTGCTCAGGCGCAGGCTGCCAACCCGGCGCTGGCGCCCGCGTCGGCGCCATTGGCCTGGCTGGGCGGCCAGCGCCCGGACGCCTTTGCCGGGGTGACCTGGGGCACGCCGTGGGCGCGTGGGCAAGTGCCGGCCGGTAGCCAGTTCGCCTTGCACGCTCACGGCAGTGGCTCGACCGCTGTACAGAGCTGGCCGCTGGCTTACTGGCCGGATGGCAGCCTGAAATGGACCGCCCATGCCCTGGCACCCGGCGTACCACTGGCTGAGCAGTTCGAGCTGCGCCCGGCCCGTGCTGCTCCGTCCGGTAAACCACTGGCCGATGAGCAGCCGGGCAGCATCGTGATCGACACCGGCCTGTTACGTTGCGTCATCCCGCGCCAGGGCGACGTGCTGCTCGACAGCGTGCAACGCCATGGCCAGACCCTGCTGCGCAACGGCCATCTGCTGCTGCAAGTGCAGGGCGACCCGGACCAGCCCGGCGGCGCGCTGCGTCACTACCGCAGCCGGGTGCAGCGCGTGCTGCTGGAGCAGAACGGCCCGCTGCGCACCGTCGTCGCGCTGCACGGCACCCATCAACTACAGGGCGGCGAGGGCAGCCTGCTGCCGTTCGTGGTGCGCCTGTATGCCTACGCCAACAGTGACAGCCTGCGCATCCTGCACACCCAGGTGTTCGACGGCGATGCGCAACAGGACTTCATCAAGGGCGTGGGGCTGCGTTTCGACAGCCCTCAGCAAGCGCCGCTGCATGACCGCCACGTGCGCTTTGTCGGTGCCAACGGCGGGGTGTTCAGCGAAGCGGTGCGGGGCCTCACCGGCCTGCGCCGCGACGCGGGCGAGGCGATCTTGCGCGCCCAGGTCGAAGGGCGCAGCACCGGCCCGGTGGAGCAGTTCGCCCCGGAGGTCGGCAACCGTCTGCACTACATTCCGGCGTTCGGCAGCTACCGGCTGGTACAGGCGCACCCGGACGGCTTCCAGATCAGCAAACGCACCGCCAGCGGTCACAGCTGGCTGCACAGCGCCAGTGGCCAGCGTGCTGCAGGGGTCGGTTACCTCGGCTCGCCGAGCGGCGGGGTGGTGTTCGGCCTGCGCAACTTCTGGCAGAGCTACCCGGCACAACTGGACATCAATGACGCGCACACCGACCAGGCGCAGATCACCCTCTGGCTGTGGGCGCCTCAGGCCAGCGCCATGGACCTGCGCCCGTACCACGACGGCCTGGGCCAGGACAGCTTCGTCAAACAGCGTGAAGCACTGGAAATCACTTACGAAGACTACGAACCGGGCTTTAACACGCCACTGGGCGTGGCGCGCACCAGTGAGCTGGAACTGCAACTGGTCGCTGCCACCCCCAGCAACCGCCAACTGCAGCAGATCGCCCGGCGTATTCAGGAGCCGCCGTTACTGCTGGCCAGCCCGCAGCACTTGCACGCCGCACAGGTGTTCGGCCCCGGCTGGGCGCCGGCGGGCAAGGGCGGGGCACGCGAGCAACAGCTTGAGTCGCAACTGGGCTGGTACTTCGACTTCTACAAAAACGAAGTCGAACAGCGCAAATGGTACGGCTTCTGGGACTACGGCGATGTCATGCACACCTACGACGAGCATCGCCACGTGTGGCGCTACGACGTCGGCGGCTACGCCTGGGACAACTCGGAACTGAGCACCGACCTGTGGTTGTGGTACTACTTTTTGCGCAGCGGCCGCCACGACGTGTTCCGCATGGCCGAAGCCATGACCCGCCACACCGGTGAAGTCGATGTGCACCACCTGGGCCGCTTCGCACCACTGGGCTCGCGGCACAACGTCCAGCATTGGGGCGACAGCGCCAAGCAACTGCGCATTTCCACCGCCGCCAACCGGCGTTTTCTTTATTACCTGACCGCTGACGAGCGGGTCGGTGACCTGCTGCGTGAGCAGAACGAGGCGCTGCGCACCCTGCGCGAAGTGGTGCCCGGGCGCAAGATTGGTCAGCAGGCGGAGCCGCGCGAAGGCTACGCCAGCATCAGCTTTGGCACCGACTGGGGCGCCATCGCCGCCGCCTGGCTCACCGAGTGGGAGCGCAGCGGCGACCCGGCCATCGGCAAACGCCTGCTCACCAGCATGGAATCGATCGCCGCCCAGCCCCACGGGTTTTTTACCGGCGTGGCGAGCATGCACCTCGACAGTGGCCGCTTCGAGCCCAACACCACTGGCAAGCTCAGCGTCTCGCACCTGTCAGCCGTGTTCGGCCTGGCAGAAATCTGCAGCGAACTACTGCAACTGCTGCCCTCGGCCGGCTTCGAAAAAGCCTGGCTCGACTACTGCCGGCTCTACAACGCGGCACCGGCTGACAAGCAAAAGGCGCTCGGCCAGCCATTGGCCAACCTCAACCTGGCCCAAGGGCATGCCCGGCTGACCGCGTTCGCTGGCTGGCGGCTCAACGATAGCGGCCTGCGTGAGCGGGCCTGGAAGGAGTTTTTCGCCGGCTCAGGCGGCATCCCCAGACCCAACGAACGCCTGAACCGCGTCGAGGTGCCGGCCTACCTGTACCCGCTCGATGAACCGGACCCGGTGTCGCGGATCGACGAACAGGCTGGCACCTCCGCAGCGGCCAACCTGTCGACCAATGCCGTGGCGCAATGGGGTCTTACCGCCATGGCCCTGCTGGCCTTTAACCACGATGCCTGACCCATCTACCCGTTCAGAGGGCGTAACCATGCTTTCCCAGATCGCTCAACCGGCCCCGGCCATCGAGCAGGATGACTTCAGCGCACTGGACCCCCAGCGCTGGCGCATCGAAACCCAGGATCCGGCCGGCTCGGCGGTATACGTCGAGCAACAACGGCTGATCATGGACACCCGCGCCGGCATGACCGTCTGGCTCGACCGGCCGCTGCGCGGTGCCTACCGCATCGAATTTCTGCGCCAGGTGCTGGTGGCCGGCCAGGCCAACGACCGCCTCAGTGACATGAACCTGTTCTGGGGCGCCCACGAACCGGACCTGCCAGACGGGCACTTGCGCCTGGCGCGACGCAACGGCGTGCTGGAAGCCTACGACAACATGGCCAGCTGGTACGTGGGCATGGGCGGCAACGGCAACAGCACCACGCGCTTTCGCTGGTACGACGGCAGCGGCGAGCGTCACTTGCTGGGCGAACACCTGCAACCCGAATACCTGCTCGAAGCCGGACGCATTTACCGCATTCGGGTTGAAGTCAGCGCCGACCAGACCGCCTATTGGGTCGATGACCGGCTGATGTTCCAGCAAGCGCTGGACGGGCGATCCACAGACGGCTACTTCGGCTTTCGCTCGGTCTGGTCACGCCAGGCCATCAGCCGCTTCAGGGTGACAGCGCTGTAATCACCACAAACCCTGTGGGAGCGAGCTCTGCTCGCGAAGAGGCCGGCACTGACACTGCGCACCATCTGCTCAATGCTCCAGGCACAGATCCTGTGCCTCCAGCGCCTGCATCGCCTGATCGGCCTCATGGAAACACTCGATCAAGGTCTGGGCCAGAAACGACAGCTTGTAACCGGCCCGGCTGACGATCCCGTAGTGGGTATAAAACTCCGGCAACTGCGGATCCAGCCCCTGCACATCGAGAATCTTCAAGCCCTGGCGCAGGTACGGATTGCTCTTGCTGACATTGGTGGTGCCAATGGCATCGGAATGCTGAATCACACTGATCAGGCTATAGCCGTTGTCGCACTCGATACTGGTCTGAAAATCCGGCCGCCCGCTCAATTCCACCAGCGCCTTGCGCAGGTTGGGCGGGCGCACCGAACCTGCCAGCGGATAACTGAACAACTGCTCCACCGTTACCTGCTCGAACGCCGCCAGCGGATGATCGCTGCGGCAGCAAAAGCCCCAGCGATGCGAACTGAGCAGCTCCACCCGGTAATCCGGGTCATGCTCGAAATTACGCGCATCGGCGACGAAAAACTCGCATTCCTCCGCCAGCAACCGCTGCCCCAGCGCCTGCCAGTTATCGACATGAAAACGCAGCCGCACCTTCGGCAGCCGCCGGGTAAACAACCCCAGCGCCTGCGGCATCAACCACGCCGCCGGCGCCGGGCCGCAGGCAAACGACAACTCACCGGCCTCACGCTCATTGAACTGACGCACGGCATTGAGCAGATCATGGGCATTGCCCACCATCAACCGCGCATGCTCCAGCACAATCATGCCCTTCTTGGTCGGCTCCAGATTGCGCGTGCGATCAATCAACCGCGCCCCGAAACTCTGCTCCAGCCCCTGAATACTGCGGCTGAACGCCGACTGCGAGATATTCGACGCCTGCGCGGCCAGGCCGAAGTTACGGTGTTCGACCAGAGCGATGAAATGACGCAATTGACGCAGATCCAGATGCATGGGGCAGGGCGGCTCCTGGCGGGTAACAAGAAGAGTGGGGAAGTACTGTGCCTGATGCGGGAAAATTTGAAAAAGAATCAAAAATTGGATTTTTATGCCATTTCGGATTTACTGCGGTGAGTAAATTTCGGTTATTTAAAAATAACCAATAATTCTTTTTGGAAATATACGGAGTTGGTCATCATGGCCGGGTCCGGTGGCCTGAAGGCTCTATTTGAGCCGTCGCCGTACATCTCACTTCGCGGGCTACCTGAACCAAGGCGCGTCGCAATACCCCAGCCCTGGAACAGGAATAACGCCATGGAACTGCTCGAATCGCCTTTTCAATCGATTGAAAACTCTGTCGTGTGGTTGTTGATTGTGTTTTCGATCGCTGTGCTCGGGCTGGCCGTGATGGAAAGGGCCGGGGCAGCGCGGTTGGCAAAGGAGAGTGACGAGTCGCACCGGTTATAAGCGTTGTAGCCAGTCTCAATGCTGGCCTGACCGAGCATCCCGGACGTGGCCGATAATTATCTTCGCCAGGCATTTGTACAAACGGGTCAAATATGATTACATCCGCATATTCGTTTATCCGTATATGCAGGCCGCTCGCCGATGACTCTTGCACCACACACGTTCTTCAAATGCCTGGGGGATGAAACCCGCGCGCGGATCATGCTGATGCTTTGCGCTGAGGGTGAGCTGTGCGTGTGCGAGCTGATCTGGGCGCTGGATGACAATCAGCCGAAGGTATCCAGGCACCTGGCCCAACTCCGTGCCTGTGGCTTGCTCGCAGACCGCAGGCAGGGTCAGTGGGTTTACTACCGGCTGCACCCTGAGCTTGAACAGTGGGCGCTGGATGTTCTGAAGGTCACAACGCACGCCCACCAGCGCTGGGTCAAAGACCAGCAAGGACGGCTGGCTTCGATGCACGACAGGCCCGTACGCCAAACCTCCTGCTGCTGACCTCTTGATCTGGAACATCCCCATGTTTATCGCTGCATCGATTTTTGTAGTTACGCTGGTGCTCGTCATCTGGCAACCAAGGGGCTTGGGCGTCGGCTGGAGCGCAGCTGCGGGTGCCTGTCTGGCATTGCTGACGGGTGTGGTCAGTTGGGAGGATGTGCCGGTTGTATGGCACATCGTCTGGAACGCCACCGCGACCTTCATTGCCGTGATCATCATCAGTCTGCTGCTTGATGAGGCAGGCTTTTTCAAATGGGCAGCGCTTCACGTCGCCCGCTGGGGGGGCGGCAGAGGCGGGCGTCTGTTTGCGCTGATGATCCTGCTCGGGGCAAGCGTCTCGGCATTGTTTGCCAACGATGGCGCCGCACTGATCCTCACCCCCATCGTTATAGCGATGCTGACGGCGCTGCGTTTTAGTCCTGCATCGACCCTCGCGTTTGTGATGGCCGCAGGCTTTATCGCCGATACCGCCAGTCTGCCCATGGTGGTGTCCAATCTGGTCAACATCGTTTCGTCCGACTTCTTTGGCGTGGGTTTCGCAGAGTACGCGTCAGTCATGTGGCCGGTGAATCTAGTGGCGGTGGCGGCGACGCTGGTGATGCTCTGGATGTTCTATCGCAAGGACATCCCCGCCCGCTACGACGTGGGTCAGCTTGAGGCACCAGAGGCGGTTATTCGTGACCGGGCGACCTTCATTGCTGGCTGGTGGGTGCTTGGCCTGCTGTTGCTCGGGCTGTTCGCCCTGGAGCCATCAGGCATCCCCATCAGCGCCGTCGCTGCAGGGTGTGCGGTAATCCTGCTGGCTATCGCTGCAAGAGGCCACATCATCTCGACAAAAAAAGTCATCAGGCACGCGCCCTGGCAGATCGTGGTGTTTTCACTGGGCATGTACCTGGTGGTCTATGGCCTGCGCAATGCAGGACTCACTGACGCCCTCACCGGGTTGCTTGATACGTTCGCCGGGCATGGACTGTGGGCGGCCACCTTGGGCACGGGCATTACCGCTGCGCTGCTGTCGTCGATCATGAACAACATGCCGAGTGTGCTCATCGGTGCTCTGTCCATCCAGGGCAGCAACGCTACGGGGCTGGTGCGTGAGGCCATGATCTACGCCAACGTCATCGGTTGCGATCTGGGTCCGAAGATCACCCCCATCGGCAGCTTGGCCACACTGCTGTGGCTTCATGTCCTGGCGCAAAAGAACATCCGTATCAGCTGGAGCTACTACTTCAAAGTTGGCAGCATCCTCACCCTCCCTATCTTGCTGGTAACGCTCGCGGCACTGGCGTTGCGGCTGAGCATCCCCTAGGAGAAAGCCATGAAAGTGTTGTTTATGTGCACGGCCAACAGTTGCCGCAGTGTTCTGTCGCAAGGGCTGTTCAACCACCTGGCTCCGAGTGGATTGACTGCGGTCAGTTCAGGCAGCTTGCCAAGCGGCCAGCTCAATCCTCGCGCTGTCAGCACGCTACAGGCGCTGGGTATCGACACCACCGATCTTTACAGCAAAGGCTCAGAGGTTTTTTCGGATTCACCACCGGATGTGGTGATCACCGTGTGTGACCAGGCCGCAGGCGAACCATGCCCGGTCTATTTCGCAGCCGCTGTCAAAAGCCACTGGGGCCTTGCCGATCCTTCTACCGTGCAAGGATCAGACAGCGAGGTTCAGGCCGCATTTGACGCGACAGTCGACCAGATCAAAAAGCGTTTAGAAGCATTCTTGCGCCTGGATCATTCGGCCCTCACAGCGGAGAAACTCAAGCACGAGCTGGACCGCATAGGTCAGCAGTAACGGTCGCCGGAGTCTGCGATAACCCCGAACCAGACACTTCGTGGTGGCATATTGCCAAGTGGCAAAATCCTGATCGCCAGTTGACAAACCAGCAAAACATTACAGAACATTGCGCCCCTTTCATACGAAGGATTCTCGTTATCGATTCGTTTCGCATTGGTAATCGAATGTCCACGGAACAGGAGTCAATGGATGTCCGCTTGTTTTTCTCCCCTCGCCATCAGTGTTCGTCAGGCCACCCTGGCAGCGGGCCTTTCAGGTGCGATGCTGGTGGGGGCCAATGCCTGGGCAGGCCCGGTCGCCTACAGCATCCCGGCGGGTTCGCTGGCCACTGCCATCAACCAGTTCGCCACCGTCAGCGGGGTGACGGTCAGCTTCAGCAACGAACAAACCGCCGGCCTGCGCAGTCAGGGGTTGCAGGGCCGTTACGAGCCCGAGCAAGGGTTGGCGCGCCTGCTGCAGGGCAGTGGGCTGCAGATGCAGCGCGCCGCAGACAAGCGTTACCTGTTGGCCCAACCCGCACAGCCAGGGGCGCTGGAGCTGGGCGCGACCACTGTATCGAGCGTGCAGTTAGGGGCCACCACTGAAGGCACTGGTAGTTACACCACAGGTTCTGCCAATACCGCGACTGGGCTGCGCCTGTCGGCACGCGAGACACCGCAGTCGGTGAGTGTGGTCACCCGCCAGCAGATTGACGACCAGAACCTGACCGATGTTACTCAGGTACTGGAGCAGACGCCCGGTGTGGTCGTCGACAGCATGGGGCCGGCTGGCAGCGACGCCAACCATATCTATGTGCGCGGCTTTGAGGTCGGCAGTATTCAGGTTGACGGTTTCAACCGCCCGGATACCTTCGGATTTCGCGACGACCTTGCCGACATGGTCAGCTATGACCGGGTCGAGGTGGTGCGTGGGGCCACCGGGCTGATGTCCGGCACCGGGGACCCCGGCGCGACGGTCAACCTGATTCGCAAGAAGCCGACCTTCGAACCGCAGCGTTCGCTGACCCTTAAAGCCGGTTCCTGGGACACCTACCGCACTGAGCTGGACCTGTCCGGCAAGCTATCGGACAGCGGTCATGTGCGCGGGCGCCTGGTTGCCTCGGCCAGCGATGGCCAGAGCCATGTCGACCGCCAGTCCCTGGAAAAGCAGGTGGCTTACGGGGTGGTGGAGTGGGACCTGACTGACAGCACGATGCTGACCGTGGGGGCTGAATACCAGGAAATGGACAACGAAGGCGCTGGCAATCACGGCTTCCCGATGTACAACACTGATGGCAGTCATTTCAAGCCTTCGCGCTCGTTCAACTCGGCGTCGGACTGGAGCTACCACAAACGTCGGAGCAAGACGTTGTTCACCAGCCTGGACCATGAGCTCGGAAATGGCTGGCAGTTGAAACTCAACGCCGAGCATAGCCGCCGCAGCTATGACGATGCCTTTGCCACCGCTGCCAGCGGTACTGTCAACCCCGATGGCAGCGGCATCAGTACCTGGACTGGCCGCTGGGCAGGGGAGCCGCGCCAGACCTCATTCGAACTGTCGGCGTCCGGCCCGTTCCAGTTGTTGTCCCGCGAGCATCAGCTCTACCTCGGAGCCAGCCACTACAAAGCCTACTATCGTAGTTACGGTTACCCGCTGTGGTCGTTTCAGACCATCGACAACATCTATACATGGGACGGTTCGCTGGCGACCCCGAGCGCGATCCATACCCGCTCTTCGCGCACGGCGCAGGACGAAACCCAGACCGGGCTGGTGGCTTCAGTGCGTTGGAGCCTGGCCGATGATCTAGCGTTGATTACCGGAGCACGGGTGATCGACTGGCAACGTGACGACCTCTCCCAACGCTTGTCGACCGGCAGTGTCACCCGCACTTCACGTGGCGAAAGCGGGGTGGTCACGCCTTATCTGGGGCTGGTCTATGACCTGTCCGAAAACTGGTCGGCCTACGCCAGTTACACCACGATCTTCAAGCCTCAAAGCAACAGGACGGTCACTGGCAGCTACCTTGATCCGGAAGAGGGCGTGAATTACGAGCTGGGTCTCAAGAGCGAGTTCTGGGACAAGCGTCTGACCGCAGGCTTGAGTGTGTTCGAGGTCCGCCAGGACAACCTCGCGGTGGCCGACGGCAGCAACCTGGCGCCGGACGGCAATCAGGCCTACCGTGCCGAGTCTGGTACCAAGACCCGTGGTTTCGAGATGGAAATGGCTGGCGAAATCCTTCCTGACTGGCAAGTGTCTGCCAGCTACACCTACGCGGTGATTGAGGACTCGGATGACCAGCGCCTGCGCACTGAGGTGCCCAGGGATACCCTCAAGCTGTTCACCAGCTATCGCTTGCAGTCGATGCCACAACTGAAAGTGGGTGGCGGGGTGCGCTGGCAAGGGGCGGAGTACTACAAGGGCGCCGGCCCCAATGACGAAACATTCGGCCAGGATGCCTACAGCATTGTCGACGTCATGGCGCAATACGCGTTCACCGCGCAAACCCGTGTTTCGCTCAACCTCAATAATCTGTTTGACGAGAAATACTACACCGCGATTGGTTCACGTGGCTGGTATGGCACGCCGCGCAGCGCCACGGCCACACTGGTGTATGCGTTCTAGTCAAGGCGCGTGACGGCCGATGGTTCTTGCCGACAGGAACCATCGGGACTGTTCAGGCATGATTGAGCATCTCAAAGACCAGGCATCAGGCCATTATCCACTCATCGGAATCCACCCCCGCCACCACCACCTTTGCCCAAACCCACGGTCACGACCGTTCGGCAAAATTCTCTGAACCGTTTGTCCAGTCAAGGCTTCACATGGGTAACAACTGATGGAGCCGAGTCTATGGAACAGTACGTATTAGTAGTGGAAGACGAGCCGGTGTTATTGGAACTGGCCCAGGAGATTCTTGAGCTTGGAGAGATCAAGGCACTGGGTGCGCCCAATGCCGACCAAGCGTTCAAGATTCTTCAGGAGCACCCCGACATCGGGCTGGTCATCACCGACATCAAGATGCCGGGCAAGATCGACGGGTTCGAGCTGGCCTGGCTGATTTCTGAATGCTGGCCGCAGATTCCGGTGTTGGTGACATCCGGGCATCGCGCCGTGCGCAATGACGAGTTGCCGGCCAATGCGCGGTTCATGCCCAAGCCGTGGCTGATCAGTGATTTTCTCGATCAGGCCAAAGAGATGCTGCTGATGGCCAAGGGGTATCCGTGGAACCGCTCGGATAAGACGCCGGGCCTGCATTCCTGATGCGCTCGGGCTATGATGCGCGCCTGTCATGGCGGGCGTGTCTGAATCTGCCCCCGTTATTCGCATCAAGCCCGGGAATCGCTCATGTCTTTGCCGCAAGAAAAACTCCAGGAGTACCTGACTTTCGCCCACCAACTGGCCAATGCCTCGGGCCTGGCGATTTTGCCGTGGTTTCGTGCGCCGCTGGCGGTGCAAGACAAGGGCGGGGCGTTGTTCGATCCGGTGACCGAGGGCGACAAGGCGGCAGAGCGGGTGATGCGCGAGCTGATCCAGGCCCGTTACCCGCACGACGGCATTCTCGGTGAAGAAGAAGAGGCGGTGGCCGGCAGCAGCGGCCTGACCTGGGTGCTGGACCCGATCGACGGCACCCGTGCCTTTATTACCGGGCTGCCGCTGTGGGGCACGCTGATTGCGTTGAATGACGGCGAGCAGCCGGTGCTGGGCGTCATGAACCAGCCGTTCACCCGCGAGCGTTATGTCGGCACCCGCGACGCCGCCTGGTGCAATGGCGCGCCGCTGAAGACCCGCCGTTGCGCGAGCCTGTCGCAAGCGACGCTGATGGCGACGACGCCAGACATGTTCGATCAAGCGCAGCGTGCAGCCTTTGATCGGATCGCCAGCCAGACCCGCCTGATGCGTTGGGGCGGTGACTGCTATGCGTACTGCATGCTGGCCAGCGGGTATGTCGATGTGATCATCGAAGCGAGCCTCAAACCTTATGACGTGCAGGCACTGATGCCGATCATCGAAGGCGCGGGTGGCGTGATGACCAGCTGGACCGGCGGCACGGCGCAGCATGGCGGCCCGGTGGTGGCTTGCGGTGATCCGGCGCTGCACGCGCAGGTGCTGGAGTTGCTGGCGGGCAAGGGCTGAATCCTGCCCTCTGATGGAGCGATGCACTGATTATGCAAAGCCTTGCCGAGCTCACGGCTGTCGTGCGCCAGGACGATTTTTTCCAGCGCCTGCTGGGCCATATCGATGACTGGGATACGCTGCTGGAACGGCGTGACAGTGAGTCGTTCGACAGCCGCTGGGTGCAGACCTGCACCATGGTCGATTGCCATGAGCATGTTTCGTCGACGGCGGCCGAGCAGGTCAGGCAACTGCGCGAGTACGTGTTCAAACGCTGTTTTCGGGTAACCCGCAATGCCGAGATCGCTGCCTGCGTGTCCGATGACATGGGCTTGCTGGGTGATGCGCTGGGCAAGCAGGTGATGACACCTTGGCTGCGTGACATGCTCGGCGCGTATTGCAGCGGGCGGTTTCCGTCCTGAGCGTGCTCGCGCCGGGGTGCCGGGCCGGGTAGGAGCGGCTTCTTTGTGGGAGCGACCTTGGTCGCGAAGATTGCCGCACATTCGCAGCAAATGCTATGACTTTACCGGCCTCTTCGCTACCAAGGTAGCTCCCACCGGGGGTATACAGTACCTAACTGAACAGTATTGCGACTAAAGTCGGTCCTACATCCGGTGTTTGCTGCGATCAGCGCCCGCTCGTCCAGTTCATGGAACAAACACTGCACATTTCCTTTCGACTGCTTATGGATCATCCACCCGTCCGGGAGAGCAGCCGTGATGTCGCCCCTAGAGCTTCGCCAGATCATCGAGTCTGGCTTTCTTCCGTTGAGGTGTATCTGCACCATCGACAACAACCAGAAAATGACCGTTTCGGTCTACCAGTCGGGCAAGGGCCACCCATCGTTCATTGCCCATGAGATTGACGCCTCCAGTCTGACCACCAGTCGGGCCATCGTGGATCTGGTGTTCCAGCTCAAGCAGGAGCTGACTCAACAGCATCACGGAACCCTGGAGAACTGGCGCAAGGAAAGCTGAGCCGGGGGTATTCAATCCGTAACCAACCGGGCTGTCCGCTTAACTTTTTTCAGGCTTTCAGGCCGTTATTAAAGTTGAAATAGACAGTTGTTGGTTAGTGGGCTTTTGCCACTGGACACTGTTCAATTGACCAAGGCGCCGCTTGTCTTGCCGTCCGTCATTATAAATATCGAAAGATGAACGATTCGCCGGTCAGCTTCGGTCGTAACTAAACACAGCGCATTGCGTGTGAGCGAATTCAGGTAGTCCATTGCGGCCAGTATTTACCTTGCAATGCTTGCCTCGCCTGGCTTTTTTGACGGCACTTCTACTGAGCCCGTGTACTTGTTTTTTTTGCGGCTAAACCCGGTGTTGATGCACGCGCTAAACAGTGATGGGCTGTCAGGTGTTTTATTGGCAGTGGCTGAGTATTTGTAACTAAGGTGAGCCGGTGTTTATCGGTTGTATCGTATTTTTATTGGAGAATTGTCATGTCTAAAGCTACCCGTACTACGGTTCAGGATCTGTTTGTGCACGAACTTTCCGATGTTTACAGCGCAGAAAAACAGATCACCAAAGCGCTGCCACGCCTGGCACGCGCTTGCACAAACCCGTTACTGGCAGAGGCCTTTGAAACGCACCTGGAAGAAACCCGTGGCCAGATCGAACGGATCGATCAACTGGTCGAGGTCACCGGGCTCAAGCTCAAGCGCATCAAGTGCGTCGCGATGGAAGGGCTGGTTGAAGAGAGTAAAGACCTGCTCGAAGAAATCGAGAAGGGCGAAGTACTCGATGCCGCCCTGATCGGCGCGGCGCAGAAGGTCGAGCATTACGAGATCGCCAGCTACGGCACCTTGATCGCCATGGCCAGGCAACTGGGGTTCGACGAGGCGGCAAAGCTGCTTAAGGACACTCTGGTCGAGGAAAAGGGCGCCGACGAAAAGCTCACCGTGATTGCCGAACAAGGTGCTGCTCAGGCCGCCAAGATGGCCAATAAAAAGTAAGCCGAACGGATGTGCGAGCTTGCCCGCCTTGATGGCGGGCTTTTTTTCGCGGCCAATCACCCGCCGCCCATGCCGCCCCAAAGGCCACGAACCGCTCTGGCCCGATGCGTTCAACCCAATCCTGCGGTTTGTCCCTGCTTCCCCTGTCAGAGTGCCACTGCCGGATGCTTTAGTTTTCTCCCCCGGTAGCGGGCCAGGAAGGCTCGCGTTGGCTTTGCAGTTGGAAAACGCCCGCCCGGCTGTTTCCGTCAACGATTTCACGGCAGGTTCTTCCCATGCATTTGCGCGAATTAATGGCTGTTCTTTCCACCCACGCGATCGGTCTGCAACGTGAAGGCGCCGATCTGATGTTGCTGGGCAACGATGAAACGCTAGACGATGCGCTGTGGGACAGCCTGGCCGAACATAAGGCCGGGCTGCTGGACATGCTCGCCCTGCGCGGTGGCAACTGGCTGAGCCCGGCCTACCGGATCACCCCGGACATGCTACCGCTGGTGCAGCTGGATCAGGCGGCCATCGACCGCATTGTCGCGACGGTGCCCGGTGGTGTGGCCAACCTGCAAGACATCTACCCGCTGGCGCCGTTGCAGGAGGGCATGCTTTATCACCACCTGGCTGCCGGGCAGGGCGACCCTTACGTGCTGCAGGCGCAGTTCGCCTTTGCCAGTGCCGAGCACCTGCAAGCCTTTGCCCAGGCGCTGCAATGGGTGATCGATCGCCACGATATCCTGCGCACCGCCATCGTCTGGGACCGGCTCGACGAGCCGCTGCAGGTGGTCTGGCGCCGGGCAACCCTGGCTTTTGAGACGCTGAGCCTGGCCACTGACGGCGATGTATTGCAGCAACTGCGCACCCGGCATGACTCGCGGCAGTTGCGTCTGGATGTTCGCCAGGCGCCGCTGCTGCGGCTGGTGTCTGCCGAGGACCCGGCCAATCAGCGGGTGGTGGCCTTGTTGCTGTTCCACCATATGGTTATGGATCACACCGCGCTGGACGTGGTGCGGCGCGAGATTCAGGCGGTGCTCGCCGGCCAGGCCGATCAGTTGCCGGCGGCCGTGCCGTTTCGCGATGCCTTGGCTCGAGTGCGGCTCAATAACGACATTGGCGCCCAAGAGCAATTTTTCACTGCCATGCTCGGCGACATTGATGCACCGACCTTGCCGTTCGGTTTGCAGGAAGCGGATGTAAAGGACATCGAAGAATCCAGGCTGATGCTCGACGCCGGCCTGAGCCGCACGCTGCGTGCGCAAGCTCGCCAGGCCGGGGTGAGTGTGGCAAGCCTTATGCACCTGGCCATGGCCCGGGTGCTGGGCGTGGTGTCCGGCCGCGAGGCGGTGGTGTTCGGCACCGTGCTGCTTGGCCGCATGGACGCCGGCGCCGGTGCCGAGCAGGCGTTGGGCATGTTTATTAACACCCTGCCGCTGCGGGTTGATGTTGGCGGGCAGGGCGTGCGCGACGCGGTGTTGGCCACCCATCAGCGGCTGACCGCCTTGCTCGGCCATGAACAGGCATCGCTGGCGCTGGCCCAGCGTTGCAGTGCGGTGAACGTGCCGACCCCGTTGTTCGGCGCGATTTTCAACTACCGGCACAGCGATGCCGTCGACGGCGCGCAGATCATCGACGTCGCCCCAGGCATCCAGATTCTCGGGGCCCAAGAGCGCACCAATTACCCGCTGACGGTGAACATCGACGACCTTGGCGAAGACTTGCGCATCACCGCCATGGCCGATACCCGCATTGGCGCCGAGCGGTTCACCCATTACCTGGAGACCGCGCTGCACAGACTGAGCCAGGCCCTTGAGCAGCAGCCGGACAGCGCGCTGCATGACCTGGACATTCTGCCGGCCCAAGAGCGCCAGCATTTGCTGCACGGTCTGAACCCGGCACCGCAGCAGTTTGCCGACCTGCCACTGATCCATCAGCAGTTCGAAGCCCACGCCGCAGCCCGGCCGCAGGCCACGGCGCTGATTTTCGAGGGGCAGCGGCTCAGTTATGGCCAATTGAACAGCCGCGCCAATCAGTTGGCCCATCATCTGCTGGCGCTGGGCGCCGGGCCGGATCAACGGGTGGCGATCTGTGTCGAGCGTGGCGTGGAAATGATCGTCGGCCTGCTGGGGGTGCTCAAGGCCGGCGCTGGCTATGTGCCCATCGATCCGGCTTACCCGCAGGAACGCATCGTCTTCACCCTGCAAGACAGCGCGCCGCTGGCAGTGCTGGTCCAGGGCGACAGCCGTGAGCGAGTCACCTCAGCCGGCCTGCCGATCATTGAGCTGGGCGATGCCGGGCTTGCCAGCCAGCCCACCAGTAATCCGCAGGTCGTCGGCCTGGGCCGCCAGCATCTGGCCTACGTCATCTATACCTCTGGCTCCACCGGCCTGCCCAAAGGGGTGATGGTCGAACACCGCAACGTCACCCGGCTGTTCTCGGCCACCCGTGAGTGGTTCGACTTCAACCAGCAGGATGTCTGGGCGCTGTTCCATTCTTTTGCTTTCGACTTTTCGGTCTGGGAAATCTGGGGGGCATTGGCCTACGGCGGTCAGTTGCTGATCGTGCCGCAACGTATCAGCCGTGAGCCGCAGGCGTGTTACGCCTTGCTCTGCGAGGCCGGCGTCAGCGTGCTGAACCAGACCCCCAGCGCGTTCCGCCAGCTGATCGCCGCCCAGCAGGGCAGCCCGTTCAAGCATTCGCTGCGTGAGGTGATCTTCGGTGGCGAGGCGCTGGAACCGGGCATGCTCAAGCCTTGGTACGCCAATCTGAGCAATGCCGGCACGCGGCTGGTGAACATGTACGGCATCACCGAGACCACCGTGCATGTTACCTACCGGCCGTTGCAGGCGGCCGACGCGCAACTGATCGGGGTCAGCCCGATCGGTCGGGCGATTCCCGACCTGCAACTGTATGTGCTGGACGAGCAACGCCAGCCGCTGCCGGTCGGCGTGGTGGGCGAGCTGTACGTCGGCGGTGCCGGGGTGGCCCGCGGCTACCTGAACCGCGAACAACTGAGTGCCGAGCGGTTTATCAACGATCCGTTCAGCAGCGACCCGCAGGCCCGCTTGTACCGGACCGGCGACCTGGCGCGCTGGAATGCCGAGGGCGACCTGGACTATCTGGGTCGCAATGACGATCAGGTAAAGATTCGCGGTTTCCGTATCGAACTGGGCGAAATCCAGGCGCGGCTGGCCGCCTGTGCCGGCGTGCGTGACGCGGTGGTGATCGCGCGCCAGGACAATCCCGGCGACCAGCGTCTGGTGGCTTACTGGATCGCCGCCGAGGGTGCAGCGCCGACGGTCGCTGAACTGCGCGAGCAATTGCTGGCAAACCTTGCCGACTACATGGTGCCCGGTGCGTTTGTGCGCCTGGATGCCTTGCCATTGACCACCAACGGCAAGCTCGACCGCAAGGCGCTGCCGCGCCCGGACAGCGAAGCGTTTGCCCGCCAGCAGTTCGAGGCCCCGCAAGGTGAGGTCGAGCAACTGATCGCCGGGCTCTGGCAGGACCTGCTGCAGATCGAGCGGGTCGGGCGGCATGACAACTTCTTTGAGCTGGGCGGTCACTCGTTATTGGCGGTCAAGCTGGTCGAGCGCATGCGCCAGCACGAATTGCACGCCGATGTGCGGGTGCTGTTCGGCCAACCGAATGTGGCTGCGCTGGCAGCGGCGGTGGGGGATTCACAGTACGCTGCGCCGCAGGTCGCGGTGCCGGCCAATCGCATTGCCGCCGATGCGCAGCACATCACCCCGGACCTGCTGCCGCTGGCCAGCCTGAGCCAGGCCCAGATCGACCAAGTGCTGGCCACCGTGCCGGGCGGCGCGGCCAATGTGCAAGACATCTACGCCCTGGCGCCGTTGCAGGCGGGGGTTCTTTACCACCACCTTGCCAGCGCTGCCGGTGACCCTTACGTGTTGCAGGTGCAGTTCGCGTTTGCCGATATCGAGCGGATCAAAGCCTTTGTCGCCGCTCTGAACACGGTGATTGCCCGTCATGACATTCTGCGCAGCAGCGTGGTCTGGGAAGGGCTCGAAGAAGCGGTGCAAGTGGTATGGCGCAGTGCGCCACTGGCCCTTGAGCGAATCGACGAAGCGCTTTTGCAGGGTGATGTACTGACGCAATTGCAGGCGCGTTTCGACCCCCGTCATTACCGCCTGGACCTGAGCCGGGCGCCGCTGCTGCGGCTGGCTTATACCCGCGACCCGGCCAACCGGCGCTGGGTCGGGATTTTGCTGCTGCATCACATCATCCTCGACCACACGGCGCTCGAAACCCTGGTTACCGAAATCAGCGCGGCGCTTGCCGGGGTTGCCCAGCCGCTGGCGCCGCCAGCGCAATACCGCAACTACGTGGCCCAGGCACGACTGGGTGCCAATGAGCAGGCTCATGAAGCGTTCTTCCGGGCCATGCTCGGTGACATCGACGAACCGACCCTGGCCTATGGCTTGCAGGATGTTCACGGCGACGGCAGTGCCATTGTCGACAGCCACCTGCCGGTCGATGCTGCACTGGATACACGCCTGCGTCAGCAGGCCCGGCACCTGGGCATCAGTATCGCGAGCCTGGTGCATCAAGCCTGGGCACTGGTGCTGGCGCGCCTGTCCGGGCGCGAGCAGGTGGTGTTTGGCACCGTGCTGCTGGGCCGTTTGCAGGGCGGCGAGGGCGCGGACCGGGCACTGGGCATGTTTATCAACACCTTGCCGCTGCGCATTGATGTCAATGCCGCCCCGGTATTGCAGGCGCTGCGCAGCACCCATCAAAGCCTGGCCGAGTTACTCGGTCATGAGCAGGCATCCTTGGCCCAGGCGCTGCGTTGCAGCGCGGTGCCGGCGGCCCAGCCGCTGTTTGGCACCTTGCTCAATTATCGCCACAACACCACGCCCGACAGCGGCGCGGCCGGTTGGCAAGGCATTGACGTACTCAGCTCCCGGGAGCGCAGCAACTACCCGCTGGTGGTCAACGTCGATGATTTCGGCAGCGGCCTGCGCCTGACCGTGCAAGCGCTGGCCAGCGTGGACGGGGTGCGGGTCTGCGAAGCCTTGCATGCGGCGCTGGACAACCTGGTTCTGGCTCTGGAGCAGGCCCCGCACCGTGCCGTGCACAAGGTTTCGGTGCTGTCGGCGGCCGAGCGCGAGCGGGTGGTGAGCGGTTTCAACCTGACCGGGCGTGACTATCCCCGCGAGCAAACCGTGCACCGGCTGTTCGAGCTGCAGGCTGCCCGCCAGCCGCAGGCGGTGGCGGCGGTGCATGGCGCGCAGCAGTTGAGCTATCGCGAGCTCAATGAGCAGGCCAACCGCCTGGCCTATCATCTGCTCGGCCTGGGCGTGCAGTCCGGGCACAGCGTGGCGGTGTTGCTGGAGCGTTCGTTGCCGCTGCTGGTGGCGCAACTGGCAATCAGCAAGTGCGCGGCGGTGTACGTGCCGCTGGATGTCAACGCCCCGGCCGAACGCCAGGCATTCATGGTTCAGGACAGCCAGGCGGTGCTGTTGCTGACCGAGAGCGGCCAGCCCGTGGATTACCCGGCGCGGCGCCTGAATCTCGACGAGCAGGTGCTGCACGATTACCCGGCCCACGATCCGCATCTGATGCAATCAGCCGAAGGCGTGGCTTACATCATGTACACCTCCGGTTCCACCGGCACGCCCAAAGGGGTGCTGGTGCCGCACCGGGCCATCAGCCGGCTGGTGATCAATAACGGCTTTGCCGAATTCAACGCGCAGGACCGGGTGGCCTTTGCCTCCAACCCGGCGTTCGACGCCAGCACCCTGGAAGTCTGGGCGCCGCTGCTCAACGGCGGTTGTGTGGTGGTGGTCGGCCAGGACACCGTGCTGTCGCGCCAGGACTTTGCCGCGTTGCTGGAGCAGCAGGCCATCAGTGTCCTGTGGCTGACCGCCGGGCTGTTTCATCAATACGCCGCAG
Organism: Pseudomonas sp. 21LCFQ02; assembly: GCF_024129895.2. NCBI lineage: Bacteria > Pseudomonadati > Pseudomonadota > Gammaproteobacteria > Pseudomonadales > Pseudomonadaceae > Pseudomonas > Pseudomonas sp. 21LCFQ02. Next base: position 4,701,358 of record NZ_CM178749.1, on the reverse strand, counting down.
ACTTGCTGCCAGCGTTCAGCCGGTTGCGCTACCTGATGGTCGGTGGTGACGTGCTCGACCCGGCGGTGATCGCCCGGGTCCTGCGCGACGGCGCGCCGCAGCACCTGCTCAACGGCTATGGCCCGACCGAGGCCACTACCTTTACCACCACTGAGCTCATCACCCAGGCCGGGCCGGGCAGCATCCCGATTGGTCGGCCGATTGGTAACACCCGGGTTTATGTGCTCGACGCGCGCCAGCAGTTGTTGCCGGTCGGTGCGGTGGGCGAGCTGTACGTGGGCGGCGACGGCGTAGCCAAGGGCTACCTGAACCAGCCGCAACTGACTGACGAGCGTTTCATTGCCGACCCGTTCAGCGACCAGCCCCAGGCAAAGCTGTACCGCACCGGCGATCTGGTCAGTTGGCAGGCCGATGGCACCCTGCTGTATCTGGGCCGTAACGACCAGCAGGTGAAGATTCGCGGGTTCCGTATCGAGCCGGGTGAGATCGAAGCGCGGCTGGCGGCGCTGCCGGCATTGCGCGACGTGGCGGTGCTGGTGCGCGAGGACGCGCCGGGAGACAAACGCCTGGTGGCGTACTTCACTGTTCAGGCCGGCGCGCCTGCGCCATTGCTGGCCGAACTGCATGAGCATCTGCACAGCCAGTTGCCCGATTACATGGTGCCGGCTGCCTATGTGCAGCTCGATAGCCTGCCACTGACCCGCAACGGCAAGCTCGACCGCCGCGCCTTGCCGGCCCCGGACCAGCAGGCGCTGGTCAGCCGCGCGTTCGTGCCGCCTCAGGGCGATACCGAGATTGCCCTGGCGGCGATCTGGAGCGAGTTGCTCAAGGTCGAGCAGGTCGGGCGCTTCGATCACTTCTTCGAGCTGGGCGGGCATTCGCTGCTGGCCGTGACGCTGATCGAGCGCATGCGCCAGATCGGCCTGAGCTGCGACGTGCGTGCGCTGTTCAGCCAGCCAAGCCTGGCGGCGCTGGCGGCAGCGGTGGGCAGTGGCCGGGAAGTTCTGGTGCCGGACAACTTGATTGCGCGCGGCGCTGAACATATCAGCCCGGAGCAGTTGTCGCTGACCGTGCTGGACCAGCCGTCGATCGACCGGATCGTCAGCAGCGTGCCGGGCGGTGCGGCCAATGTGCAGGACATCTACGGCCTGGCACCGCTGCAGGAAGGCATTCTGTACCACCACATCAGCGCCGAACGCGGCGATCCGTACCTGTTGCAGTCGCGTCTGGCGTTTGACAGTGTCGAACGTCTACAGGCCTTCGCCGCGACGTTGCAGCAGGTCATCGACCGCCATGACATTCTGCGCACTGCGGTGCTCTGGCAGGACTTGCCCGCCGCCCAGCAAGTGGTCTGGCGCCACGCCGAGCTGCCGGTGCAGCACGTGCCGCTGGCGGCGCAGGACGGTGATGTGCTCAACCAGTTGCAGGCGCGTTTCGACGCCCGCCACTACCGGCTCGACCTGAGCCAGGCGCCGCTGTTGCGCATTGTTTACGCCGATGACCCGGTCAACCAGCGGGTGGTCGCGATTCTGCTGTTCCACCACCTGATCCTGGACCATACCGCCATGGAGGTGGTCGGTCAGGAAATGCAGGCGCTGATGTTCGGCCAGGCCCAGTCGCTGAGCCAGCCGGTGCCATACCGCAATTACGTGGCCCAGGCCCGGCTTGGCGCCAGCGAGCAGGAGCATGAGCTGTTCTTCCGTGAGCTGTTGGGCGATATCGACGAGCCGACCCTGCCGTTTGGCTTGCAGGACGTGCAAGGCGACGGGCGTGGCATCGAGGAGGCGCGCCTGCCGTTGGCGCCGGCCTTGAGCCGCCAACTGCGCGAGCAGGCCCGTCAGCTCGGGGTCAGTGCCGCGAGCCTGATGCACCTGGCCTGGGCGCGGGTATTGGGGGTTCTGGCCAACCGGCGTGACGTGGTGTTCGGCACCGTATTGCTCGGCCGCATGCAGGGCGGCGAGGGCGCCGACCGGGCGCTGGGGGTGTTCATCAATACCCTGCCGCTGCGGGTCGACACCCGTGCGGCGCTGCGTGACGGGGTCAAGACCACCCATCAACGCCTGACCGCCTTGCTCGGTCACGAACATGCCTCGCTGGCGCTGGCCCAGCGTTGCAGCGGCGTGGCCAAGGGCTCGCCGCTGTTCAGCGCCTTGCTTAACTACCGCCACAGCGCCGTCGAACACCAGCCGCGCGACGGCCAGGGGATCTGGGAAGGCGTGCAACTGCTGGGGGGTGAAGAGCGCAGCAATTACCCGCTGACCTTGAGTGTCGATGACCTGGGCGAAGACTTTGCCCTGACCGTGCTGGCCGCCAGCAGCATCGGCGCCGAGCGCATCTGCGGCTATATGCAGGCGGCCGTACAGCAATTGAGCGAGGCGCTGCGGGCTGATCCGGCGCAGACGCTGGAGCAGTTGCCGATTTTGCCGGCCGCTGAGCGCCAACAGCTGCTGGACGGTTTCAACGCCACGGCTGCTGACTACCCGCAAGGCCTGACCATTGACCAGCGCGTGGCCGCGCAGGCTGCCGAACGGCCCGACGCCGTAGCCGCCGTGTATCAGGGCCAGAGCCTGAGCTACGGGCAACTGGAGCAACGCGCCAACGGCCTGGCGGCCCAGCTGCTGGCGCAGGGCGTGCAGCCCGATGAGCGGGTGGCCGTGGTGGCCCGCCGTGGCCTCGACACCCTGGTGGGTTTGCTGGCGGTGCTCAAGGCCGGTGGTGCATACGTGCCGGTCGACCCGGCGCACCCGGCCGAGCGGCTGGCTTACCTGCTCAGCGACAGCCAGCCCAAGGTGGTGCTGACCTTGAGCGAGCTGGTTGGCCGGCTACCGGTGTTGTCAGTGCCAGTGATCGAACTGGACCGTCTGCCTTTAGCGCAGTTGAACGGCGAGCTGACTCAACGGGCCACGGTCAATAACCTGGCCTACGTGATCTACACCTCCGGCTCCACCGGTTTGCCCAAAGGTGTAATGGTCGAGCACCAGACCCTGAACAACCTGGTGGACTGGCACTGCGAGGCTTTCGATCTGGGCGTGGGCAAGCACACCTCCAGCCTGGCCGGCTTCGGTTTCGATGCCATGGCCTGGGAAGTCTGGCCGGCGCTGTGCAGCGGTGCGACCCTGCATCTGGCCCCGACCCAGGACGGCGAGCAGGACATCGAAGCCTTGCTCGACTGGTGGCGGGCTCAGCCGCTGGACGTCAGCTTCTTGCCGACCCCGGTAGCGGAATACGCCTTTAGCCAGCAACAGCCGCACCCGACCCTCAAGACCCTGTTGATCGGCGGTGACCGGCTGCGCCAGTTCCTGCGTGATCCAGGCTTTGCGGTGGTCAATAACTACGGCCCGACCGAAGCCACGGTGGTGGCGACCTCTGGCGTCATGCAGGTGGGTGAGCTGCTGCATATCGGCAAGCCGATGGCCAATGCCAAAGCTTACGTGCTGGACGAGCAACAGCAGCCGGTGCCAATCGGTGTGGTCGGTGAGCTGTATGTCGGCGGTGCCGGTGTGGCACGCGGCTACCTGAACCGTGAAGACCTGACCGCCGAACGCTTTTTGACTGACCCGTTCAATGGCGGGCGGATGTACCGCACCGGCGACCTGGTGCGCTGGCTGGCCGATGGCAACCTCGAATATCTGGGCCGTAATGACGACCAGGTGAAGATCCGCGGTGTGCGGGTCGAGCTGGGCGAGATTGAAGCCGCGCTGAGCAGCCATGCGGCCGTCAAGGATGCGGTGGCGCTGGTACGCGGCGGGCAACTGGTGGTCTGGTTCAGTGCCACACAGCCTGTGGACCTGCAGGCGCTGCGTGATTACCTGCAAGGCCGGTTGGCCGATTACCTGATACCGGCAGCCTGGGTACAGCTCGACAGCCTGCCGCTGACCGTCAATGGCAAGCTCGACCGCAAGGCGCTGCCGGACCCGGATCAGGAGGCGTTGCTCAGCCGTGAGTACCAGGCGCCGCAAGGCGAGACCGAAACGGCCCTGGCAGCGATCTGGGCTGAGGTGCTCAAGGTGCCGCGGGTCGGGCGTTTCGATCATTTCTTCGAACTGGGCGGGCATTCGTTGCTGGCGGTCACGCTGGTCGAGCGCATGCGCCAGGCCGGGCTGGCCAGCGATGTGCGGGTGCTGTTCAACCAGCCGACCCTGGCCGCGCTGGCCGCCGCCGTGGGCAACAGCCGTGAAGTGGCGGTGCCGGCCAACCTGATCACGCTTGATACGCAACGCATCACCCCCGACCTGCTGCCGCTGGTGCAGCTCGATCAGTCAGCCATCGACCATATTGTCGCCAGCGTGCCGGGCGGCGTGGCCAATGTGCAGGATATTTACCCGCTGGCGCCGTTGCAGGAAGGCATCCTCTATCACCACATCAGTGCCCGCCAGGGTGACCCGTACCTGCTGCAATCGTGCCTGGCCTTCGACAGCCATGAACGCCTGCTGGCCTTTGCTGACGCGCTGCGCGCGGTCATCGCCCGGCATGACATCCTGCGCACTGCGGTGCTCTGGCAGGGGCTGCCGACCCCGGTGCAGGTGGTCTGGCGCCAGGCGCCCTTGCCGTTGCTGGAAGTGCAGCTCGACCTGGCCGCCGGCGATGTGCTGACCCAGTTGCAAGCGCGCTTCGACGCCCGCGATTACCGCCTGGACATCAGCCAGGCGCCGCTGGTCCAGTTGGTGCTGGCCAATGATCCGGCCAATCAGCGGGTGGTCGCGATCCTGCTGTTCCATCACTTGGCGCTGGACCATACCGCGCTGGAGGTGGTACGCCAGGAAATGCAGGTCAGCCTGCTGGGCCTGGACGCCTCGCTGGGCCAGGCAATTCCCTATCGCAACTATGTGGTGCAGGCTCGCCATGGGGTCAGTGAGCAGGAGCATGAAGGGTTTTTCCGCGACATGCTTGGCGACATCGACGAGCCAACCCTGCCGTTTGGCCTGCGTGACGTGCAGGGTGACGGCGCCGATATCGAACAATTCCAGCTGGAGCTGGCGACCAGCCTGGCCAGCCGCCTGCGCAGTCAGGCGCAACAGGCCGGGGTCAGTGCGGCGAGCCTGTTCCACCTGGCCTGGGCACGGGTGCTGGGCGCCACCAGCGGCAAGGACAGCGTGGTGTTCGGCACCGTGTTGCTTGGCCGCCTGCAAGGCGGTGCCGGCGCTGATCGCGGCCTGGGGATGTTCATCAATACCTTGCCGCTGCGGGTCGACCTTGACGGTGCCGGTGTGCGTGACGCGCTCAAAAGCACCCATGCCCGGCTCAGTGCGCTATTGGTGCATGAACACGCGCCGTTAGCCCTGGCCCAGCGTTGCAGCGGGGTGGCCGCGCCGCTACCGCTGTTCAGCGCGATGCTCAACTTCCGTCACAGCGAGAACCACGCCAGCCAGCAACAAGCCTTGCAAGGCATCGTCACCCTCAAGCATGAAGGGCGCACCAACTACCCGCTGACCCTGAATGCCGACGATTTGGGTGATGGTTTTAGACTGACTGTCTTGACGCCGGCCAGCATCGGTGCCGAGCGCCTGTGCGGCTACATGCAGCAGGCTCTGAGCGAGCTGGTCGAGGCTCTGGAGCAGCAGCCGCGGCGGCCGGTCAATACCCTGCCGGTGCTGGACAACGAAGAACGTCAGCAACTGCTGGAAGGCTTCAACGCCACCGCCGTACCTTACGATCTTGAGCAGACCCTGCACGGGCTTTTCTCTGCCCAGGTGCAGCGCACCCCGAATGCTACGGCATTGCAGGCCGGTGAGCAGGTGCTCAGCTACGCACAACTGGAGGCACGGGCCGATGCCCTGGCTCAGGTGCTGATTGAGCAGGGCGTACAGCCCGATGCTCGGGTGGCGATCTGTGTCGAGCGCAGTGTCGAGATGGTGGTCGGCTTGCTGGGCATCCTCAAGGCTGGCGGTGCCTATGTGCCGCTGGACCCGGCGTATCCGCTGGAGCGCCTGCAGCACATGCTCGAAGACAGCAAGCCGGTGGTGTTGCTGGTGCATCAAGCGACCCGCAATCTGTTGCCCGTCAGCGGCATCCCGGTCATCAATCTGGAGACAATTGTCGCTGGAGCACCTGTAGGCGCGAGCTTGCTCGCGAATGCATCGGCCTCAAATCTGGCCTATGTGATCTACACCTCCGGTTCTACCGGCAAGCCCAAAGGGGTGATGAACGAGCACGCTGCGGTGGTCAACCGCCTGCTGTGGATGCAGGACGCCTATGGCCTGACGGCGCAAGACCGGATCTTGCAAAAGACCCCGTTCAGCTTCGACGTCTCGGTGTGGGAGTTCTTCTGGCCGTTGATCACTGGCGCGCAACTGGTCATGGCCAAGCCGGAGGGCCATAAAGACCCGGCCTATTTGAAACGGATCATCGATCAGCAGCAGATCACCACCCTGCATTTCGTGCCCTCGATGCTGGAGGTGTTCCTGGCCCATGGCGAGGCGGGCGATTGCACGTCGCTCAAGCGCGTGGTGTGCAGCGGTGAAGCCCTGCCGGGCCACCTGGTGCGGCGCTTCAAGACGCTGTTGCCGCACAGCGAACTGCACAACCTGTATGGCCCCACCGAAGCAGCAGTGGACGTCACCGCCTGGGATTGCGCCGGGCCGCTGGAGCAGACCCCGGACAACACGCCGATCGGCCAGCCGATTGCCAATACCCGCATGTACATCCTCGACAGCCAGCAACAACCGGTGCCACTGGGTGTGGTCGGTGAGCTGTACATCGGTGGCGTGCAGGTGGCGCGCGGTTACCTGAACCGCCCGGAGCTGAATGCCGAACGTTTCCTCAATGACCCGTTTGTTGACGGCCGCATGTACCGTACCGGCGACGTCGCACGCTATCTGGCCGATGGCACCATCGAATATCTGGGGCGTAATGACGACCAGGTGAAGATCCGTGGTCTGCGAATTGAGCTGGGCGAGATTCAGTCACGCCTGACCGATCAGTCTGAAATTAATGAAGCAGTAGTGGTTGCCCGCGAAGACGTGCCGGGCGACAAGCGTCTGGTGGCGTACTACACCGCTGCCCATGCCCTGGAAATCGCCACCTTGAGGGCGCACCTGCTGGCAAGCCTGCCGGAGTTCATGGTCCCGGCGCAGTTTGTCCATCTGCCGGCCTTGCCGCTGAGCCCCAACGGCAAACTGGACCGCAAGGCCCTGCCGGCGCCGGATGCGCAATCGCTGGCGGTGCGTGAATACCAGGCGCCACAGGGCGAGCTGGAAATCACCCTGGCCGGGCTGTGGGCCGAGCTGCTTGGGGTGGAGCGGGTCGGACGGCAGGATCACTTCTTTGAGCTGGGCGGGCATTCGTTATTGGCCGTGACCCTGATCGGCCGTCTGCAACAGCAAGGAATCGAGGCCGATGTCAGGGCGTTGTTCGAGCAACCGACCCTGGCCGGCTACGCGGCAATTACGGAAAGAATGGAGATCGTCCTGTGAGCCTGAATGACGTATTGGCGGCCCTGAAGGCCAAGGACATCCAGTTGGCGCTCAAGGATGACCAACTGGTGGTGCAAGGCAACCGGCAGGCGCTCAGCGAGCCGGGCATGCTGGCGATATTGCGCGCGCACAAGCCGGCGTTGCTGGAGCTGATTCGCGCAGGGCTATACGACCCCGGCAACACCGGCCAGGTCACGGTGCCGGCCAATGCCATTACCGAAGCAACCACCCGGATCACCCCGGCGATGCTTAACCTGGTAAGCCTGGACCAGGCCCAGATCGACGCCATCGTCGCCACGGTGCCGGGCGGGGCGGCCAATGTGCAGGACATCTACCCGCTGGCACCGCTGCAGGAGGGCATTCTTTATCACCATGTCAGCGCCAGTGGCGGTGACCCTTATGTGCTGCAGGCGCAGTTTGTGTTTGCCAGCGAACAACGCCTGGACGCCTTTGTGCTGGCCTTGCAGGCGGTGATCGACCGCCACGACATTCTGCGCAGCGCGGTGCTCTGGCAGGGCCTGCCAGCACCCGTGCAAGTGGTCTGGCGCCAGGCCTTTCTGATTCAGCAGGAAGTGCTCGCTGCGCCCGGCCAGACGCCCCAATCGGCGCTGCAACAACACTTTGACCCGACCCGTTTGCGGCTGGACGTCAGCCGGGCGCCGCTGCTGCAACTGGGCTTCAGCCGTCACCCAGAAAACGGCACGATCAGCGCGGTGCTGCTGTTTCACCATATGGCACTGGACCACAGTGCACTGGATGTCGTGCGCCATGAAATGCAGGCGTTTCTCAGTGGCCAGGGCGGCAAACTGGGCAAGCCGGTGCCATTTCGCAATTACGTGGCCCAGGCCCGGCTGGGCACCAGCGAGGCCGATCACGAAGCGTTTTTCCGCGACATGCTCGGTGCGGTCCACGAGCCGACCTTGCCGTTTGGTTTGCATGATGTGCAGGGCGACGGCAGCGCGACCCGCGAGACCGGCCTGAACCTGCCGCCGCCACTGAGCCTGCGCTTGCGTGAACAGGCGCGCCAGCAGGGCATCAGCGCCGCCAGCCTGTTCCATCTGGCCTGGGCGCGGGTGTTGAGCGTGCTCAGCGGCCAGGCCCGGGTGGTGTTCGGCACGGTGTTGATGGGCCGCCTGCAAGGCGCCGAAGCCACTGACCGGGCGCTGGGCATTTTCATCAATACCTTGCCATTGCGGGTGGATATCGACGGCGCGGCCACCGACCAGGCATTGAAAGCCACCCATGCCCGGCTGATCAGCCTGATGCGCCACGAGCACGCACCGCTGGCCCTGGCCCAACGCTGCAGCGGCGTGGCGGCTCCGGCGCCGTTGTTCAGCGCGTTGCTCAACTACCGACACAGCGCCAGCGGCACCGTGGCCGGCGCCAATGCCGAGGCGCTGGCGGCCTGGGAGGGCATCGACACCCGTCATGGCCGCGAGCGCACCAATTTCCCGCTGACCCTGAGCGTCGATGACCTGGGTCGTGAGTTCAGTCTCAGCCTGCTGAGCACGGCGGGCATCGACGGCCCGCGAGTCTGCCAGTACATGCTCTGCGCCGTGGAGCAACTGGTCCAGGCGCTGGAGCTGACCCCGCAGATCGCCATTGATAGCTTGCCGATCCTGCCGGCGGCTGAGCGCCGCCAGCTATTGAACGGCTTCAACGCCACGGCCGCGGATTATCCGCAGCACCTGACCATTGATCAGCGCGTGGCCGCGCAGGCTGCCGAACGGCCCGACGCCGTAGCCGCCGTGTATCAGGGCCAGAGCCTGAGCTATGGGCAACTGGAGCAGCGCGCCAACGGCCTGGCGGCTCAATTGCTGGCGCAGGGCGTCCAGCCCGATGAGCGGGTGGCCGTGGTGGCCCGCCGTGGCCTCGACACCCTGGTGGGGTTGCTGGCGGTGCTCAAAGCCGGCGGCGCATACGTGCCGGTCGACCCGGCGCACCCGGCCGAGCGGCTGGCTTACCTGCTCAGTGACAGCCAGCCCAAGGTGGTGCTGACCTTGAGCGAGCTGGTTGGCCGGCTACCGGTGTTGTCAGTGCCGGTGATCGAACTGGACCGTCTGCCTTTAGCCCAGCTAAACGTCGAGCTGACTCAACGGGCCACGGTCAATAACCTGGCCTACGTGATCTACACCTCCGGCTCCACCGGTTTGCCCAAAGGTGTAATGGTCGAGCACCAGACCCTGAACAATCTGGTGGACTGGCACTGTCAAGCCTTCGAGCTTGGCGCGGGCAAACACACCTCCAGCCTGGCCGGCTTCGGTTTCGACGCCATGGCCTGGGAAATCTGGCCGGCACTGTGCAGTGGCGCGACCCTGCATCTGGCCCCGACTCAGGACGGCGAACAGGACATCGAAGCCTTGCTCGACTGGTGGCGGGCTCAGCCGCTGGACGTCAGCTTCCTGCCCACGCCTGTTGCCGAATACGCCTTTAGCCAGCAACAGCCGCATCCGACGCTAAAGACCCTGTTGATCGGCGGTGACCGGCTGCGCCAGTTCCAGCGTGATCCAGGCTTTGCGGTGGTCAATAACTACGGCCCGACCGAAGCCACCGTGGTAGCGACCTCCGGGGTCATGCAGGTCGACGGTTTGCTGCATATCGGCAAGCCGATGGCCAATTCCAGGGCTTACGTGCTGGACGAGCAACAGCAGCCGGTGCCAATCGGTGTGGTCGGTGAGTTGTATGTCGGCGGCGCCGGTGTGGCGCGGGGTTATCTGAACCGTGAAGACCTCACCGCCGAGCGCTTTTTGACTGACCCGTTCAATGGCGGGCGGATGTACCGCACCGGCGACCTGGTGCGCTGGCTGGCCGATGGCAACCTCGAATATCTGGGCCGTAATGACGACCAGGTGAAGATCCGCGGTGTGCGCATCGAGCTGGGCGAGATTGAAAGCGCATTGGCGCACGTACCGGGCATCAAAGAGGCGGTGGTGCTGGCGCTGGAAGACGAGCCCGGCCAGAGCCGGCTGGTGGCCTGGTTCACCGCTGCCCAGGTCATGGAGCCGCCTGTGTTGCGTGAGCAACTGCTCGGCGTATTGCCGGAGTACATGGTGCCGGTGGCGTTTGTCAGCCTTGACGCGCTGCCGCTGACCGCCAACGGCAAGGTCGATCGCCGCGCCTTGCCGCGTCCGCAGCGCAGTGCCTTGTTCAGCCACGGTTACCAGGCGCCGCAGGGCGAACTGGAAACCGCGCTGGCGCAGATCTGGGGCGAGTTGCTCGGCGTGGAGCGAGTGAGCCGCCATGACCGCTTCTTCGAACTGGGCGGGCATTCGCTGCTGGCCATGCGTCTGGCCGCCCAGGTGCGCCAGCGGCTGGGGGTGGAGCTGAGCCTGGGCGAGCTATTCGCCAATGGCGAGCTTGCTGCCGTGGCCCAATCGCTGAGCCGCGCCAGCCGCAGCAGCCAGCCAGAGATTATGCCGGTGGCGCGCAATGAGCCGCTGCCGTTGTCGTTTGCCCAGCAGCGGCTGTGGTTCCTCGCCCAGATGCAGGGCGCCAGTGCGGCCTACAACATTGCCGTACGGCTGCGCCTGAGTGGCCGGCTCGATGAGCATGCCCTGCAACGCGCGCTGAGCCGTATCGTGGCCCGCCATGAGACGTTGCGCAGCCGGTTTGTCGCCCATGACGATGAACCGCGGGTGCACATCAGCCCGGCCGAAGGCGGGGCGCTGCTGCGCGTCAGTGACGCGCAGGGGCTGGATATCGATGCGCTGATGCGTGAGGAGGCGGCGCGGCCTTTCGATTTGCAGCACGACGCACTGATTCGTGGTCAGCTGCTGCGCATTGCCGACGACCAGCATGTGCTGTTGTTGACCTTGCACCACATCATCGCTGACGGCTGGTCGATGGGCGTGCTGACCCGTGAACTGGCCGCCTTGTATCAAGCCTTCAGCCAGGGGGCGGCCGACCCGTTGCCGCCTCTGGCGCTGCAATATGGTGACTACGCCGTGTGGCAACGGCGCTGGCTCAGCGGTGAAGTGCTCAGCCAGCAGGCCGACTACTGGCGTCAGACCCTGGCCGGGGCTGCGGCGCAACTGCTGCTGCCCACCGACCGCCCACGCCCGGCGCAGCAGGACTACAGCGGCGCCAGTGTGCCGTTCGAACTCAATGCCCGGCTGAGCGCCGGGCTCAAGGCCCTGGCCCGGCGTCACGGGGTGACCCTGTATATGGTCATGCTCAGTGCCTGGGCACAGTTGCTTGGGCGCTTGTCCGGTCAGCAAGAGGTGGTGATCGGCTCGCCGGTGGCCAACCGTGATCCTGCACAAATCGATAACCTGATCGGGTTGTTCGTCAATACCGTGGCCCTGCGCATCGACATCAGCGACGCGCCTGACACCCGGACCCTGCTGGCACGGGTCAAGGACCGGGTATTGCAGGCCCAGGCGCATCAGGCATTGCCGTTCGAGCAGGTGGTCGAGGCTGTGCGCCCGGCCCGCAGCCTGGCTTACAGCCCGATCTTCCAGACCTTGCTGAGCTGGGACTCGGGGCTGGATGGCGGGCTGGACGGTAGCGCCGATGGCCAGCCGATGCTGGGCGAGTTGCATCTGCAAGGTATTGCCCAGCACAGCCAGGTGGCCAAGTTCGACCTGTCACTGAACCTGGGCGAAACCGCCAGCGGTATTGGCGGCAATCTGGAATACGCCAGCGCCTTGTTTGATGCCACGACCATCGAGCGTTATGCCGGCTACTTGCAGCGCACCCTGCAGGCCATGCTGGATGCCGAGCAGGCTGCGCTGGAATATGCCGACATTCTCACGGCCGAGGAACGCTGGCAGTTGCTGGAAGGCTTCAACGCCACCGCGGTACCTTACGATCTTGAGCAGACCCTGCACGGGCTTTTCTCTGCCCAGGTGCAGCGCACCCCGAATGCTACGGCATTGCAGGCCGGTGAGCAGGTGCTCAGCTACGCACAACTGGAGGCACGGGCCGATGCTCTGGCTCAGGTGCTGATTGAGCAGGGCGTACAGCCCGATGCGCGGGTGGCGATCTGTGTCGAGCGCAGTGTCGAGATGGTGGTCGGCCTGCTGGGCATTCTCAAGGCTGGCGGTGCCTACGTGCCGCTGGACCCGGCGTATCCGCTGGAGCGCCTGCAGCACATGCTTGAAGACAGCGAGCCGGTGGTGTTGCTGGTGCATCAAGCGACCCGCAACCTGTTGCCCGTCAGCGGCATCCCGGTCATCAATCTGGAGACAATTGTCGCTGGAGCACCTGTAGGCGCTAGCTTGCTCGCGAATGCATCGGCCTCAAATCTGGCCTATGTGATCTACACCTCCGGTTCTACCGGCAAGCCCAAAGGGGTGATGAACGAGCACGCTGCGGTGGTCAACCGCCTGCTGTGGATGCAGGACGCCTATGGCCTGACGGCGCAAGACCGGATCTTGCAAAAGACCCCGTTCAGCTTCGACGTCTCGGTGTGGGAGTTCTTCTGGCCGTTGATCACTGGCGCGCAACTGGTCATGGCCAAGCCGGAGGGCCATAAAGACCCGGCCTATTTGAAGCGGATCATCGATCAGCAGCAGATCACCACCCTGCATTTCGTGCCCTCGATGCTGGAGGTGTTCCTGGCCCATGGCGAGGCGGGCGATTGCACGTCGCTCAAGCGCGTGGTGTGCAGCGGTGAAGCCCTGCCGGGCCACCTGGTGCGGCGCTTCAAGACGCAGTTGCCGCACAGCGAACTGCACAACCTGTATGGCCCCACCGAAGCGGCAGTGGACGTCACCGCCTGGGATTGCGCCGGGCCGCTGGAGCAGACCCCGGACAACACGCCGATCGGCCAGCCGATTGCCAATACCCGCATGTACATCCTCGACAGCCAGCAACAACCGGTGCCACTGGGTGTGGTCGGTGAGCTGTACATCGGTGGCGTGCAGGTGGCGCGCGGTTACCTGAACCGCCCGGAGCTGAATGCCGAACGTTTCCTCAATGACCCGTTTGCGGACGGCCGCATGTACCGTACCGGCGACGTCGCACGCTATCTGGCCGATGGCACGATTGAGTATCTGGGACGTAATGACGACCAGGTGAAGATCCGTGGTCTGCGGATCGAGCTGGGCGAGATTCAGTCATCCCTGACCGATCAGTCTGAAATTAATGAAGCAGTCGTGGTTGCCCGCGAAGACGTGCCGGGCGACAAGCGTCTGGTGGCGTACTACACCGCTGCCCATGCCCTGGAAATCGCCACCTTGAGGGCGCACCTGCTGGCAAGCCTGCCGGAGTTCATGGTCCCGGCGCAGTTCGTGCACTTGGCGGCCTTGCCGCTGAGCCCCAACGGCAAGCTGGACCGCAAGGCCCTGCCGGCGCCGGATGCGCAATCGCTGGCGGTGCGTGAATACCAGCCGCCACAGGGCGAGCTGGAAATCACCCTGGCCGGGCTGTGGGCCGAGCTGCTGGGGGTGGAGCGGGTTGGACGGCAGGATCACTTCTTTGAGCTGGGCGGGCATTCGCTGTTGGCCGTGACCCTGGTGGCGCGCCTGCGCCGGTTGGGGCTGGCCACGGATGTGCAGGTGTTGTTTGGCCAGCCGACCCTGGCGGCGCTGGCGGCGACCCTGAGCCGTGGCCCGCAGGCTGATGTACCGGCCAATCGGATCCCGGCAGGTTGCACCCAGATCACCCCTGAGTTGTTACCACTGCTGGCGCTGCAACAGAGCGATATCAACCGCATCGTTGCCAGCGTCCCTGGCGGCGCTGCCAATGTGCAGGACATCTATCCGCTGGCGCCGTTGCAGGCCGGGATTCTCTACCATCACCTGGCCGCCGGTGAGGGCGACCCCTATGTGTTGCAGGCGCAGTTCGCGTTTGCCGATCCGCAGCGTCTCGATGCGTTTGCCCAGGCCTTGCAGGCGGTGATTGATCGCCACGATATCCTGCGCAGTTCGATGTTCTGGGACGCGCTGGCGGAGCCGGTGCAGGTGGTCTGGCGCCAGGCCACGCTGATCCGTGAAACATTCCACGCCGCGCCGGGCGAGGCCGGGCTGTTGCAACAGTTGCAGGCCCGTTACGCCAGCCATAGCTACCGCATGCCGCTGGATCAGGCGCCGCTGCTGCGCCTGGTGCAGGCGCAAGAGCCGGGCAGCCAGCGAGTAGTGGCCTTGCTGCTATTCCATCATCTGGTCATGGACCACGTGGCGCTGGAGGTGTTGCGCCATGAAATGCAGGCGCTGTTGGTGCACGAGCAAGCGAGCCTGCCGGCCCCGGTGCCGTATCGCACTTACGTCGCGCTCAGCCGTCAGGGGCTGGGCGAGGAACAACACCGTGCGCTGTTCAGCGAGATGCTCGCTGATGTCGATGAGCCGACCTTGCCGTTTGGTATCGCGCAGCTTGCCGCCGGGCCGACCGGCCGGGCACAGCAGCGGGTCGACGACGCCTTGAGTGTGCGCCTGCGCGAGCAGGCCCGGCGGCTGGGCGTCAGCACCGCCAGCCTGGTGCATCTGGCCTGGGCGCGGCTGCTGGGGCAGCTAGCGGGGCGTGATGATGTGCTGTTTGGCACCGTGTTGCTGGGGCGTCTGCAGGGCGGCGAGGGTGCCGAACGGGCGCTGGGGGTGTTCATCAATACCCTGCCGCTGCGCGTCAGGCTTGCCGAGGATAGCGTCGAGGTCGCCGCCCGCGCAGTACACGCCGGGCTGACCCGCTTGCTGCGCCACGAACACGCGCCGTTGGCGCTGGCCCAGCGCTGCAGCGGCCTGGCCGCCGGCACGCCGCTGTTCAGCGCCTTGCTCAACTACCGGCACAGCGCCGAGCCGGCCGATGCGGCCAGCCAGGGCCGGCAGGCCTGGCAAGGCATTGAAGTGCTGCACAGTGAGGAACGCACCAACTACCCGCTGACCTTGAGTGTCGATGATCTGGGCAGCGGCTTGAGCCTGACCGCCCTGACCACGTCGGGCATCAATGCCAGCCGGGTGTGCGGGGCAATGGCTGAGGTCTTGCAGCAACTGACACTGGCGCTGGAGCAGGCGCCGCAGTCTGCGCTGCTGGCGCTGGATCCGCTGCCAGCGGCTGAACGCCAACGCTTGCTGGTGGATTTCAATGCCAGCGCCCGTGACTACCCACGCGAACTGACGGCCCATGCGGCGTTTGAACGGCAGGTCGCGCAGCAACCGCAGGCCACGGCGGTGGTGGACGGGTCGCAGACCTTAAGCTACGAGCAACTCAACGCCCGTGCCAACCGCCTGGCGCATTACCTGATCGGTATCGGAGTCAAACCCGGCGATCATCTGGCAATCCTGTTGCCACGCAGCATCGACTTGCTGGTCAGCCAGTTGGCGATCAGCAAATGCGCGGCGGTGTATGTGCCGCTGGACATTCATGCGCCGGCCGAGCGCCAGGCGTTTATCGTCCAGGACAGCCAGGCCGTGGCGTTGCTGACCCGCAGCGACACCGCGCTGGAGTACCCGGCCCGGCGCCTGGATCTGGACCAGTTGCCACTTGCCGACCAATCGGTCCATAACCCGCAACTGGCGCAGGACGCCGCTGCGCCGGTGTACATCATGTACACCTCCGGCTCCACCGGCACGCCCAAGGGCGTGCTGATCGCCCATCGCGGCATCACCCGGCTGGTGCTCAACAGCAACTATGCCGACTTCAACGCCCAAGACCGGGTGGCCTTCGCCTCCAACCCGGCATTCGACGCCAGCACCATGGACGTATGGGGGGCGTTGCTCAACGGCGGCTGCGTGGTGGTGGTCGACCACGCCACCTTGCTCGACCCGCAACGCTTCGCCGATTGCCTGCGCGAGCAGCAAGTCAGCATCCTGTTCGTCACCACCGCGTTGTTCAATCAGTACGTGCAGTTGATGCCCGAGGTACTGGCCGGGCTGCGGATTCTGCTGTGTGGCGGTGAACGGGCCGAGCCGGCGATGTTCAGGCGGCTGCTGGCCGTGGCGCCGAAGCTGCGACTGGTGCATTGCTATGGGCCGACCGAGACCACCACCTACGCCACCACCTACGAGGTGCAGGCGGTGGATGAGCACGCCCAGGGCGTACCGATCGGCGGGCCGATTGCCAACAGCACGGTCTATGTTCTGGATGCGCGGCAGCAGCCGGTGCCGTTGGGGGTGCCCGGTGAGTTGTATATCGGCGGCGACGGGGTGGCGCGCGGTTACCTGAACCGCCCTGAGCTGACCGCCGAGAAATTCCTCCGTGACCCATTCAGCCCACAGGCCGACGCGCTGATGTACCGCACGGGCGACCAGGTCCGCTGGCTGGAGAGCGGCCAGCTGGAATACATCGGTCGGCATGACGATCAGGTCAAGATTCGTGGTTTCCGTGTCGAGCTGGGCGAAATCGAAGCACGCCTGGCCGCCTGTCCGGGCGTCAAGAACGTGGTGGTGCTGGCCCGCCAGATCGAACCTGGCACCCTGCGGCTGGTTGCCTGGTACACCGTGGCCGAGCAGCCCGGCGCATGCCCTGATAACGCTGCGCTGCGGGCCTGGCTGCAGGCGCGTCTGCCGGAGTACATGGTGCCGGCCGCCTGGGTGCGGATGAGCCAGTTGCCGCTGACCAACAACGGCAAGGTTGACCGCAAGGCATTGCCGATGCCGTCCCCGGAAGCCTTTGTCAGCCGCGTTTTCGAGGCCCCGCAAGGCGAGCTGGAGCAGCAACTGGCGGCCTGTTGGCGCGAAGTGTTGCAGGTGCCGCAAGTGGGCCGCCATGACAGTTTCTTCGAGCTGGGCGGTCATTCATTGCTGGCCGTGCGGCTGGTCAACCAATTGCAGCAGGCCGGGCTGAGTATCACCCTGGCCGAGCTGTTCCAGCACGTCAGTGTCGAGTCTGTGGCCGCCTTGCTGGCGCAACGCAGCGGCTTGCCGGAGCAGAATCAGGCGCTGATTACCGTGCGCGGCGGGGGCAGCGGCACGCCGTTATTTCTGGTTCATGAGTTCAGCGGCCTGGATGTGTATTTCCCGGCGCTGGGCCGGCACATCGACGGCGACTTCCCGATCTACGGCCTGCCGGGTATCGCGTTGGGCCAGCCGCAACTGCAGACCATGGAATGCCTGGCCGCACGGCTGGTGACGGTGATCCGCAGCGCCCAGCCTGAAGGGCCTTATCGTCTGGCCGGCTGGTCATTCGGTGGGGTGCTGGCCTTTGAGGTCGCCCTGCAACTGCTGGGCATGGACCAGCAGGTCGAGTTCCTCGGCCTGCTCGACACCTATGTGCCGCGCTGGACCGACCAGGGCAAGGCGCGCTGGTCCGGCGTCGATGTGCTGCAACAACAACTGCTGCTGCACTGCCGCATGCATTGGCTGAGCCAGGGCGAGGCTGGCCGGCAGCCGTTGCAGGACCTTGATCGGTTACCGGCGGGGCTTGAGTTCAACGAACTGCTGCAACGCTGCCGCGACCAGCAGTTGCTGTATCCGGACCTGGCCGCTGCCAGTGCAGCGGACCTGCAACAGTTCATGGCCCGGGAAGTGGCCCACGGGCATGCGCTGGCGCATTACCGGATCAACCCGATCAACCTGCCGGTCCACCTATTCTGCGCCGCCGAGCGGCCGACCCCGCTGTCGCAGCGCAGCCCGAGCCTGGGCTGGGAAACCCAACTGGCGGCCGGGCAATTGTGCTGCATCGAGGTGCCGGGCGATCACCAGAGCATGATGCAGGCACCCCATGTGCAGGTGCTGGGCCAGGCGCTGAGCGCTGCCATGAGCCGGGCGCAGCAGGCGCGGGCCGGGCAGCCACAGGCTGCGGCGTACCAGCCGTTGGTCACCATCCAGAGCGGCCAGCCAAGCCATGCACCGGTGTTCTGCGTGCCGGGCGCCGGCGACAGCATCACCAGCTTTATTGGCCTGAGCGAAGCGCTGGGTCCGGAATGGCCGATCCACGGTCTGCAACCGCGTGGCCTGGACGGTACCTCGGTGCCCCACAGCCGGGTCGAAGCGGCCGCGCGCTTCTACGTGCAAGCCATCGAACAGGTCTACCCGCACGGGCCGCTGAACCTGGTCGGGCATTCATTCGGCGGCTGGGTGGCTTACGCAATGGCGGCCGAACTTCAACGCCGTGGCCGGGAAATCACCTCGCTGACCCTGATCGACAGCGAAGCGCCCGGCAGCAGCGGTGTGGCGGGGCGGTCCTACACCACCACCGCCGCCTTGCAGCGGTTGATCGAAGCCTTGCAACTGGCCTCGGGCAAGTCGCTGGGCATTGACCCGCAGGTGTTTGCCGACGCCGACGACGCCAGCCAGTTGCAGCTCTTGCACCAGGGCCTGGTCAGCGCTGGCGTGCTGTCGCGCCACTCGGCTCCCGACGCCATGCACGGACCTGCGCGCACCTACGCCACCGCTTTGCGAACCCGCTACCGCCCGACCCAACGCTACGACGGCCCGCTGCGCCTGGTGCTGGTCGATGACCCGGTGCTGGACAGCGCCGGCAACCAGCGCGAACAAACCAACATGCTCAACGGCTGGGAAAAACTCACTCCGGAACTGGCCGTCTGGTACGGCCCCGGCAATCATTTCACCATCCTCAAAACCCCCAACGTCTATAGCCTCGCCGCTTGGTGGCACGACGGACAGACCGTCACCGAAGGAGAGGTGTTGTCATGAAACCTGGAGTGCGAATCCATTCTTGCTCCAGCATTGTTCTGGTAGCCCGATGGGAGTTGGCTTGCCGGGATGCCGGACCACGACCGATACAGGGTGACATCCACAGCAGATGTGCCGCTTTTGCTGGCCCCTTCGCGAGCAGAGCTCGCTCCCACCGGGTTCGCGGTGTTTATTCGGACAGTGTTGACGCCAGCTCTTGCTCGTCGAACCGGGATCTCACAGACGCCGCCGAACGCGACGTTGGTGCTGGCCGAGTGCAGGTGTCATGGAAGGGGGAAAACCGGCATGGATGCCGGTTTAGCCGCACCGGGCCATGGATGGCCCATTGCGGCGGCCCCCTGGAATGGCGCCTGCGCGAGGGAACCCCGAAGGGGCCAAACCCGGAGCAAGCGGTTTGGTTACTTTGCCGCAACAAAGTAACCCGCCCGTCGGGGCGGAACCCGAGGTTCAGGCACCGGTATTTCGGATCAATCACAAGACCGCAAGACCACCAATCAGCAATCAGCAAACAAACCCACAACACCTCAGCAACACCCATGCAAAGCCTGGAACGGTAGTGATCTATGCAAACCTCAACATTGCGCAAAACCGCGCTTGGCCTGGCCCTTGCCGTAGCGGCTGGCCTGGCTCTGTACGCCATACAAGCACCTGCCGACGCCCCTCAATACCTCAGCGCCCCGGTCGAACGCAGCGACATCGAAAACGCCGTGCTGGCCAGCGGCACCCTTGAAGGCATCAAACAGGTTGACGTCGGCGCCCAGGTCTCCGGCCAGCTCAAGTCCCTCAAGGTCAAACTCGGCGACAAAGTCCAGAAAGGCCAGTGGCTCGCTGAAATCGACCCACAGATCCTGCGCAATACCCTGCAGCAAGCGCAGATTGCCGAAGAAAACCTCCAGGCCCAACTGCGCGCGACCGAAGCGCAACTGAAGAAAACCCGACGCATTTTTGAACGCTACACCATTCTTGAAAGCGGCTCGTCCATCTCTCGCCAGGAATTCGAGAACGCCGAATCCGACCACGAAGTGCAGCAGGCCAACCTGCAATCGCTCAAGGCCCAGATCAAAGATGCGCGGATCCAGATCGATACGGCCAAAATCAACCTGGCTTACACCCGCATCAACGCGCCCATCGACGGCGATGTTGTCGCGATCGTCACCCAGGAAGGCCAGACCGTCATTGCCAACCAACTGGCACCGGTCCTGCTCAAACTCGCTGACCTCGACACCATGACCGTCAAGGCTCAGGTCTCCGAGGCTGACGTCATCCACATCAGCCCCGGCCAGCAGGTGTACTTCACCATTCTTGGTGAAGACAAACGCTACTACGCCACCTTGCGCGGTATCGAACCGGCCCCGCAGGACTTCCAGAAGGCCGACAGCGAGAGCGCCAAACAGAACGTCGCGGTGTTCTACAACGCCCTGTTCGACGTGCCCAACCCCGGCCACCGCCTGCGCATCGCCATGACTGCCCAGGTGCATATCGTGCTCGACACCGCCAAGGCGGTACTCAACGTGCCGGTGGCCGCCCTCGGAGCGCGCAGCGCCGATGGCAGCTACAACGTGCGGGTGCTGGACGGCAAAGGCCTGGCCCAGAGCCGCAGCGTCCAGACCGGCATCAATAACAACGTCAGGGTCGAGATCAAATCCGGCCTGGCTGAAGGCGATCGGGTGGTCATTGGCGACCCGATCAACGCCAACAAGGACACCTGAGCATGGCGCACGGCAAGCAACCTTTGCTGCACCTCAAAGGCATCACCCGCAGCTTCATGGCCGGCGACCGTGAGTTCATTGCCCTCAAGGGCATCGACCTGAGCATCCATGCCGGCGAAATGGTCGCCATCATCGGTGCCTCGGGGTCGGGTAAATCGACGCTGATGAACATCCTCGGCTGCCTGGACCAACCCAGCGCCGGCAGCTACCGGATCAATGGCCAGGAAACCCGTGAGCTCGATGATCAGGCACTGGCCGAATTGCGCCGTGACTACTTCGGTTTCATCTTCCAGCGCTATCACCTGTTGCCGCACCTGAGCGCGATGCACAACGTCGAAATGCCAGCGATCTATGCCGGCACCGCGCCCGAAGAACGGCACAGCCGGGCCCGGCGGTTGCTCGAACGACTGGGCCTGAGCGGCCATGTGCATCATCGCCCCAGCCAGCTGTCCGGCGGCCAGCAGCAGCGGGTGAGTATCGCCCGGGCGCTGGTCAACGGCGGGGAGGTGATCCTGGCGGACGAACCCACTGGCGCACTGGACACCACCAGCGGCAAGGAGGTCATGACGATCCTCCAGGAGCTGCATGCTGCCGGGCACACGGTCATTCTGGTGACCCACGACCCCAAGGTGGCCGCCAATGCCGAGCGGATCATTGAGGTCAGCGACGGGGTGATCATCAGCGACCGGCGCAACGATGCTCAGCTTTCGGCGCATGACAAACCGGCGACCGAGCAGCCAGCGGCGGGGGTTGCACGGCGCATGGTGGCCAGCGTCGGTTTGTTCAAGGAAGCGTTCCGCATGGCCTGGGTGGCGCTGATCTCGCATCGCATGCGCACCTTGCTGACCATGCTCGGCATCGTTATCGGCATCACCTCGGTGGTGTCGATCTCGGCCATCGGCGAAGGTGCCAAGCGCTACGTGCTCAAGGACATTCAGGCGATCGGCAGCAACACCATTGATGTGTACCCCGGCGCCAGCTTTGGCGACAGCCGGGCGGCGGCCATCGAGACCTTGCAGCTTTCGGACGTGCAGGCGCTGGGGCAGTTGTATTACGTGGACAGCGCAACGCCAGTGGTCAACCGCAACCTGCTGCTGCGCTATCGCAATATCGACCTCGATGCCCAGGTCAACGGGGTCAGCGACAGTTATTTCCAGGTGCGCGGGATCAAGATGGAGGCGGGTATCACCTTCAGTGAAAGCGATGCCCGGCGTCAGGCCCAGGTGGTCGTGATTGATCACAACGCGCGCCAGCGGTTGTTCGGCAACACGATCGACCCCTTGGGTCAGGTGATCCTGATCGACAACTTGCCGGTGACGGTGATCGGCGTCACCGCCGACAACAAGAACATGTTCGCCGCCAGCAAGGCCCTGAACGTCTGGGTGCCTTACCAGACCGCCGCCGGCCGGCTGCTGGGCCAGCGCCACCTGGACAGCATCAGCGTGCGCATCCGCGATGGTCAGCCAAGCAAGCTGGTCGAAGAGAAAGTCACCGAATTGCTGCAGCAGCGCCACGGCACCAAGGATTTCTTCACCAATAACCTCGACAGCATCATGCAGACCGTGGAGAAAACCAGCCGCTCACTGGCGCTGCTGTTGTCGCTGATTGCGGTGATCTCATTGCTGGTGGGCGGTATCGGGGTGATGAACATCATGCTGGTGTCGGTGACCGAGCGGACCCGGGAAATCGGCATTCGGATGGCAGTCGGCGCGCGTCAGTCAGACATCCGCCAGCAGTTTCTGGTCGAAGCGGTGATGGTCTGCCTGTTGGGCGGGGCGATTGGGATCTCGCTGTCCTACGGGCTCGGGCATCTGTTTACGGTGTTCATCAAGGAGTGGGAGATGGTGTTTTCGGGCGGGGCAATCATCACCGCCGTGGCCTGTTCGACCCTGATTGGTGTGGTGTTCGGCTTCGTCCCGGCGCGCAACGCGGCGCGCCTGGATCCGATTGATGCGCTGGCGCGGGATTGATCGAATGCTGTTTGGCAGAAGCGGCCAAGCGGCGATCCGCTTTGGCCGCGAAAGCTTCGCCGCTAAAGCGGCTCTCATCAAACAACATTACAAACCATTGATTTTTAATGGTTATTCCGTAGGAGCTGCTTCAGCAACGAAGGCTTCCCGGCTAAAGCGGATCGCCGCCCGGCCGGTCCTACGGGGTCCGTGTTTGCTGCGCGAGAGCGCGGCGCAGAGGCGGCAGCGTTATTGAACGTACGGCTCACCAGCGAGCGGTGTGTCGTCTGCCGAGTACATCCAGCGTTTGAGTGAATGCCGGCCACTGATGCCCAGTTTGATCGAGGCGCGTTTAAGATAGCTTTCGATGGTATTGACCTTCAGGTCCAGCTGAACAGCCAGCTCCGGTGCGGTGCGCCCGGCCAGCAGGCCGACACAGACTTCCATCTCGCGGGCCGACAGTTTCAGGCCGCTTTGCTGCAGGCGTTCGATGAAGCGCAGGCGCAGCGTTTGCGGTTCACTGCTGTCATCGACTGGCGCTTGAGTATCGGCCGGTTGCACGGCGCTGATGTGTTTTTCGACCATGGGCAGCAACAGCGGCGAGATATCCTGCAGCAGCGTGCGCTCCTGGGCCGAAAAGCCCTGCGGCTCGCGGCTGCGGTACAAGGAAATTTCGTAGCGGAAACCGTCCTTGTGGCGGCTCAGATGCAGTTGCGCGGCCTCTGTGTGCGACGCGGTTGGCGTCTGCTCGGCATGGGCCGAAGCGCAGAAGTCGATTTCGTCGGGGGAGCTGGCCTGTTGCACCGGGTCCAGTGGCAGGCGGCGAATGTGCGTGGCATCGATGGCCAGATGACTGTGGATCAGATCATGCAGCATGCGCGGAAAATGCCGGCTGCCGGTACTGGCAATGACCTTGCCGAGGTGAGGGAACAGCGCACGTGAATTCATCGTTTCATCCCTGAGTTACAAGTGTCGTGATTAGTGCGCGCGATCAGCCTGGCCCATGCGCGTAGATTGGGAACAGGCGGGGCGGGGCACGACGTCATGCAGGGCCAGAGACTTCTCGGGCAGAGGATACATAGGCAGGTCCTTCTAACAGGGGGGGTAAGTGCTAATGCCGCAGAACAACAGCATAACCGTTTCTGGGTCGGTATTACTCATTTAAAGGTTCTAAGCATAGCGTTTTTGGTCTTGGCTAGTTTTAGTGGGTGGCTGTAATTTTCCATGTTTAGTTGGGGTTATTACACCTTACAGTAAAGTGCATTACCGATTTATGTTGGTGAACCTGATACTCCAGGAAAGCCCCGGATGACGTCCGGGCACAGTGTCCGGCTTACCGTTTGTCGCCTTTTCAGTCATTTTTTGTAAGCTGCCACGCACCCGCCAGAGCGCGGTACCAGTGGCCCCGGCGGTTTGCCTGATGAGGCCAGACGGCAATTGGCACAGCCGACCAGCGGCGCGTGATGGCATATTGATTTGATAGTAGCACAGTGACATATTTGCGCCGTCTTCATCTCCTGCCGTGAGTCAAAATGATTTCCTGCAAGCCTCTATTGGCAGCATTCATGCTGCTGGGTGGTTGCAATGGAATGTCCACCGCGTTAACCAAGGATCCCATTCAAGAACAGGCATTTCTCGTCCATGCTGGCGGGCCGTTGTCATTATTGATGATCGGTACCGCAGTGCAGTGGAACGATGACTATGCCGTTACGGTAAAACACTTGCCGTATTTACCGGGCGCGGTATTCCAGGGCCGTGGCGATGTGCAGTTTTTCCGCCACAAGGCTGAACAGGCGCCGGTATGGCGCCAGTACAAACCGGGTGAGCAAGTCACCGCGGTGGGTTTCAACTCGATGTATCTCCCGACTCAGGGGCAGGGCCATGCGCTCAGTGCCATGGTGCGTCTGGATGCCAATGATGGGGGAGTGATGTACGCCACCCACAATGGCCCTACCGTCAAGGGGATGTCGGGCGGACCGGTGTTTGCCGCCGATGGTCAGGCGGTGGGCATCAGCGTGGCCTATCTGGAAGGCGACGACCTGCAGATGCTCAAACGTGCCGACTTGCCGGCGCAAGCCCAGGTCAGCATTTTCCTGCCGTACTCGGAAATCAACCGCGAATGGCAGCGCTTTCAGACCCAGTTGCAGGCCAAGGCCAGAGCGGTGCCGGCGCCGGTGGGTTTGACGGCGGCGCGGTAAGCCACCGTGTGGCTTTTCGTGCCAATGGCTGGGTCCAATGTAAGGATCGTTGCCGCGGTTGTCTGAACTGCGGGTTTCGCCCCGACGGGCGACCCTATTTTGTGCTTGGCAAAATAGGGGAAAACCGCTTGCTCCTGGTTTGGGTCTGCCCTGCGGGCAGACTTCCCTCCGTCCGGCGCCGATTCGGGGGCCGGCGCGATGGGCGTCCTGCCCAGCGCACCTGAAACCGACATCCATGTCGGTTTCTCCCCCGAATCGACGCCTACCCTCGGCCTGCACCCAAGTCGCGTTCGGCGGTGTCAGTACTATCTCGGTTCGAGCAGCAAAAACAAGAAGCCGGGCCATCAGGCCCGTTGCCAGCCGCCGCCCAGGGCTTTGTAGATGGCGACGATCCCTTCATACAACTCGATCTGCGCTTGAGCCTGGGCGTCTTCGGCAGCCAGGCGCTCACGCTCGGCGTCGAGCAGCACCAGAAAATCCGCCGTGCCTTCGCGGTACTGCACCGAGGCCAGACGGGCCGCCTCGCGGCTGGCGTTGCTCTGGCGCAGCAGGGCGAGCAGGCGCTGTTGGCGTTTGTCGTAATCGCTGAACGCATTCTGCGACTCTTCAAGGGCCAGCAATACCTGCTGCTCGTAGCTGGCCAGCGCGCCTTCGGCGTCGGCGTCGGCACCGCGAATCCGGGCGCGGACGCTGCCCAGGTCGAAGGCCGCCCAGGTGATGCTCGGGCCCAGGCTCCAGGCCTTGGCCGCCTGGGAGCCGATCTGCGAACCGCGCCCGGCGGTAAACCCCAGGAAACCGCTGAGGCTGACCCGTGGGAACAGGTCGGCAGTGGCTACGCCAATGCGTGCGGTGGACGCCGCCAGTTGCCGTTCGGCGGCCCAGACGTCAGGCCGCTGGCGCAACACCTGGGTCGGATCACCGACGGCCAGGGTTTTACTGATCGCTGGCAGCCCGGCCGGGCTCAGATCGACACTCAGTGCATCGGGGCGTTCGCCCAGCAGGGTCGCGATGCGGTTGCGCTGGCGCACCTGTTCGGCCTGCAGTTGCGGCACGCTGGCCTCGACTGCGGCCAGGCGCGCATCGGCGCGCACCACGTCCAGTTCATTTCCCACCCCGGCGTCACGCAGTTGGGTGGTGACGTTGCGCGAGTCCTGCTGGTTTTTCAGGTTGTCGCGGGCAATGGCTTCACGCAGCTGGGCACCGCGCAGGCGGCCATAGGCATCGACCACATCAGCGATCAGGGTCACTTGCAACTGGTACAGCTCGGCTTCGGCCGCCTGCTGGTCGGCATCGCTGGCTTGCAGTTGGCGCTGAATGCGACCGAACAGGTCGACTTCCCAAGCCATGTCCAGGCCCAGATCGTAGCGTTCGCTGTTAACCCGGTCTTCGGTCTGGCCGGGGACCTGGCCCTTGCCGATCTGGCTGCTGGCGCGGCTGGTGATCACCGGCATGGCGTCGTTGCTGACGTCATCGCGGATCGCCCGGGCGGCCTTGAGGCGCGCGAACGCCACCCGCAGGTCACGGTTGCCGGCCAGAGACTGCTCGACCAGTTTGTTCAGGGTCGCATCGTCGAACTGTTGCCACCAGTTGGCGGCGCTGCGGCTGCGGTCATAGGCCGCCTGGGCGCCAGCGGCCTGGGCGCTGGCGTCAGCTGTGGTCGGGGCCTTGTAGTCCGGGCCGACGGCGCAGGCCGCCAGCGCCAGCACCAGCAAGGAAGGGGCGAAGAGTTTCAGGGCACTCATCAATGCGCCTCCACGGAGTGAGTCGGTTGTTGGGCGATGCGGGCCGCCTTGCGGGCCTCGCGACGCTCGACGAAGTTACGGATCAGCACGTAGAACACCGGGGTCAGCAACAGGCCGAAGAAGGTCACCCCGAGCATCCCGGAGAACACCGCCACGCCCATGGCATGACGCATTTCGGCACCGGCGCCGCTGGACAGCACCAGCGGCACCACGCCCATGATGAACGCGAAGGAGGTCATCAGGATCGGCCGCAGCCGCAGGCGGCAGGCTTCCAGTACCGCGTCCAGCGGGCTGAGGCCTTCTTCCTGTTTGTCCTTGGCGAACTCGACGATCAGGATTGCGTTCTTGCACGCCAGGCCGACCAGTACGATCAAGCCGATCTGGGTGAAGATGTTGTTATCACTCCCTGCAATGATCACCCCGGCAATCGCCGACAGCAGGGTCATCGGTACGATCAGGATCACCGCCAGCGGCAGGCTCCAGCTCTCGTATTGTGCCGCCAGTACCAGGAACGCGAGCAGCACGCACAGCGGGAACACGAACAGCGCGGTGTTGCCGGCCAGGATCTGCTGATAGGTCAGGTCGGTCCACTCGTAGGTCATGCCGTTGGGCAGTTCTGCGCGCAGCAGCTTGTTCATCGCCGCTTCGGCCTGGCCGGAGCTGTAGCCGGGGGCGGCCGCGCCGTTGATTTCAGCGGTGATAAAGCCGTTGTAGTGCATCACCCGGTCGGGACCTGCGGTGTCGCTGACCTTGACGAAGGTCGCCAGCGGGATCATTTCGCCCAGGTTGTTGCGGACCTTGAGCTGACCGATCTGCTCGGCATCCTGACGGAACTGCTGTTCAGCCTGGACGTTGACCTGATAGGTACGGCCGAACCGGTTGAAGTCGTTGGCATACAGCGACCCCAGGTAAACCTGCAGGGTGTCGAAGATATCGCTGATCGCCACGCCGTGGGTCTTGGCTTTCTCACGGTCGATGGCGGCATCGACCTGCGGCACGTTCACCGTGTAGCTGGTGAACAGCCCGGCCAGTTCCGGCACGCTGCGGCTCTTGGCGATGACGTTCTGGGTTTCTTTGTACAGCTCGTCATAGCCGAGGTTGCCACGGTCCTGAATCTGCAGGCGGAAGCCGCCAATGGTGCCCAGGCCCATCACCGGTGGTGGCGGGAAGATCGCCATGTAGGCTTCCTGGATCGAGGCAAACTGGCCGTTCAGCGCACCGGCAATGGCGTTGGCCGATTGGCTCGGGTCCTTGCGTTCATCAAAGGGCTTCAGGGTCACGAATACGATGCCGCTGTTCGGGCTGTTGGTGAAGCCGTTGATCGACAGGCCGGGGAAGGCCACGGCATTGGCCACCCCAGGTTGCTTGAGGGCCATATCGGACATGCGTTTGATCACCTCTTCGGTGCGGTCCAGGCTCGCTGCGTCCGGCAGTTGCGCGAAGGCCACCAGGTATTGCTTGTCCTGGCTGGGCACGAAGCCGGTCGGGGTGGTCGAGAAGCCCAGCCAGGTCAGGGCCATGAGCCCGGCATACACGACCATGGCAATGCCGCTGCGCCGGATCACCCGCGCCACAGTGCCCACGTAGCCATGGCTGGCTTTTTCGAACACCCGGTTGAACGGCTTGAACAGCCAGCCGCCCAGCAGACGATCAAGCAGGCGCGAGAAGCGGTCTTTCGGTGCGTTGTGACCTTTGAGCAGTACCGCCGCCAGGGCCGGCGACAGGGTCAGCGAGTTGAATGCCGAGATCACTGTGGAAATCGCGATGGTCAGGGCGAACTGTTTGTAGAACTGGCCGGTCAGCCCGGAAATGAACGCCGCCGGCACGAACACCGCGCACAGTACCAGCGCCGTGGCGATGATCGGCCCGGTCACTTCGCCCATGGCTTTGTGGGTGGCAGCCACCGGTTCCAGGCCCAGCTCGATGTTACGTTCGACGTTCTCTACCACCACGATGGCGTCGTCGACCACGATCCCGATCGCCAGCACCAGGCCGAACAGCGACAGGGCGTTGAACGAGAAGCCGAACATGTGCATGACCGCAAAGGTGCCGATCAGCGACACCGGCACGGCCGCCAGCGGGATGATCGAAGCGCGCCAGGTCTGCAGGAACAGGATCACCACCAGCACCACCAGAATCAGCGCTTCAAACAGGGTGTGGATCACTGCCTCGATGGAACCGCGGACGAAGATGGTCGGGTCATAGACGATCTCGTAGTCCATGCCCTGCGGGAATTCCTTCTTCAGTTCGGCCATGCGGGCCCGGACCTGGTTGGAAATGTCGATGGCGTTGGAGCCGGGGCGCTGCATGATCGGCAAGGCGACAGCAGGTTTGTTGTTGAGCAGTGAGCGCAGCGCGTACTGACTCGAACCCAGCTCGATGCGCGCCACATCCTTGAGGCGAGTGATTTCACCGTTGGCACCGGAGCGGATGACGATGTTCTCGAACTCTTCCTCGCTGACCAGGCGGCCTTGGGTGTTGATCGACATCTGGAAGCTGGTGGCATTCGGCGACGGTGGCGCGCCCAACTGGCCGGCGGCGACCTGGCGGTTCTGTTCACGGATCGCGTTGACCACGTCAGTGGCGGTCAGGTTGCGCGAAGCGGTCTTGTTCGGGTCCAGCCAGACCCGCAGCGAGTAGTCACCCATACCGAACAACTGCACATCGCCCACGCCATTGAGGCGCGCCAGCTCGTCCTTGATGTTGAGCACCGCGTAGTTCGACAGGTAGAGCATGTCGTAGCGGTCATCCGGCGAGGTCAAGTGCACGACCATGGTCAGGTCGGGCGAGGCCTTGTCCACCGTGATCCCGATGCGCGTCACTTCCTCGGGCAGCTTGGGCTCGGTGCGGGTCACGCGGTTTTGCACCTGCACCTGGGCGTTGTCCAGGTCGGTGCCCAGCGCGAAGGTGATGGTCAGGGTCAGCTTGCCGTCGGCGGTGGCCTGGGAGGACATGTAGAGCATGTTTTCCACGCCGGTGATGGCTTGCTCCAGTGGCGAGGCCACGGTTTCGCCGATCACTTTGGGGTTGGCACCGGGGAAGTTGGCGCGCACCACCACGGTGGGCGGCACCACTTCCGGGTATTCGCTGATCGGTAACTGGAACAGCGAGATGGAACCGGCGATCAGGATCAGCAGCGATAACACGGCGGCGAAGATCGGCCGGGATATAAAGAATGTCGAGAAGTTCATCGGTCGTATCCCTTAACCGCGTGGCGCTGTGACGCTGGCGAGTTTGACGGTGGTCTTGGTGCTGACAGGCGCCATGTTGCTGGCTTCCAGCGCCTCACGTTGTTGGCGCAGGGCGGCGAGGGTCTGGTCGCTGGCCATCGGCGTGACCTGCGGGTCCACCGGCTGGCCGGGACGCACACGTTGCAGGCCCTTGACCACGATGGTGTCGGTCTTGGCCAGGCCGCTGCGCACGATGCGCAGGCCTTCAAGCTTCGGACCCAGCTCCACGGCGCGGTAAGCCGGGGTGTTGTTCTGGTCCATGACCAGCACGAACTTCTTGCCCAGGTCGGTGCCGACCGCTTCGTCCTGGATCAGCACTGCCGAGTAGGTGCCGCTGCCCACCAGCTTCAGGCGCGCATACAGGCCAGGGGTGAAGCGCCCGTCAGTGTTGTCGAACACTGCCCGGCCACGAATGGTGCCGGTGCGCGGGTTGACCTGGTTATCGACGAAGTTCATCTGGCCCAGGTGCGGGTTATCCGCTTCGTTGGACAGGCCCAGATACACCGGGGTGCTCTGGCCGCGCTGACCCTGACGGGCCAGTTCGTTGTACTTGAGGAATACGCGTTCGTCGGCGTCGAAGTAGGCATAGACCTTATCGGTGGAAACGACGCTGGTCAGGGCCGTGACGTCGGCGGTGACGATGTTGCCACTGGTGATCTCGGCGCGGCTGACCCGGCCACTGATCGGTGCGGTAACCTTGGTGAAGCTCAGGTTCAGGCGCGCCAGGTCCAGTTGCGCCTGAATCGCTGCCACGCCGGCCTTGGCTTCCTGTGCCGAAGTGGTCCGCGAATCAGCCAGTTCGGCAGAAATCGCGTTGTTGGCGCGCAGCCGGTCGCCACGCTCGGCTTCGTTCTCGCTACGGCTGGCCACGGCCCGGGCCTGTTGCAGTTGGGCTTCGAGACGGCGCACTTCAGCCTGGAACGGACGCGGGTCGATCTGGAACAGCAGGTCGCCTTTCTTGACCAGCGCGCCGTCGGTGAAGGCCACCTGATCAATCTGGCCGGAGACTCGTGGACGGACCTCAACGGTTTCCGGCGCTTCGAGCCGCCCGGTGAATTCGTCCCACTCGTTGATCGGCTGCTCCAGCACCTTGGCCACACTGACCTTGGGGGCGGCTGGCGCCTGAGTGGCTTCCGGGGCGCGACCACAGGCGGTGAGTACCACCATGGCCAGTGCGGTTAAGGGGTAGCGCAAAAAGTGAAGTGACTGAGCCATGGAGAATCCGCCGCAGGTAAAAAGGGTGATGGGGCGGATTCTGTTGTGCGCGCGGACTATTAACGAATCGAATGGGACGAAGGTTAATATCGATCTGATTGATGTTTACCGACTACTGTTCAGATAAGCACTGCGGACTCGGTGGGAGGGAGCCGGCCGGCCCCTCCCACTAGAACCAAGCTCGGCCGAAAGATCTGGTATTAGCGCTACTGACCAGCATCAATCTTAAACGGCCGCCTCAATCGCCAGCGCTGCCGTCAGAGTATTTTTCATCAGGCAGGCCACGGTCATCGGCCCGACGCCGCCTGGCACCGGGGTGATGGCCGAGGCCACCTGGCTGGCAGCCGCAAAGTCCACATCGCCTACCAGTACCGGCGCGCCGTTGCGTTCGATGCGGTTGATACCGACGTCGATCACCACAGCGCCAGGCTTGATGGCCTCGGCACCGAGCAGTTCGGCGTGGCCGGTGGCGACTACCAGGATATCGGCCTGACGGCACTCGGCATTGAGGTCCTGGGTGCGCGAGTGAACGATGGTCACCGTGCAGTTTTCCTGCAACAGCAGGCTGGCCATGGGTTTACCGACGATGTTCGAGCGCCCGACCACCACGGCTTTTTTGCCGGTCAGGTCGCCGAGTCGGTCCTTGAGCAGCATCAGGCAGCCCAACGGTGTGCAGGGCGTCAGGCCGGGTTTGCCCTGCGCCAGGCGGCCAACGTTGACCGGGTGAAAGCCGTCGACGTCCTTGGCCGGAGCGATGGCGGCGATCACTCGGGCTTCATCGATATGGGCGGGCAGCGGCAATTGCACCAGAATGCCGTGCACGCTGCGGTCATGGTTGAGGATGTCGATCAGTGCCAGCAACTCTTGCTGAGGCGTGCTGCCCGGCAACAGGTGAGGGAACGACTCAATGCCCAGCTCGGCGGCCTTTTTCATTTTGGTTTTTACATAAACCTGGCTGGCCGGGTCGTCACCAACCAGCACCACGGCCAGGCCCGGTCCTCGCTGGTAAGTGTCACGAAACGCTCGGGCACCCTCGGCGACTTCCTGACGCACCTGCTCGGCAAAGCGCTTGCCGTCGATGATTGCCGCCTGGGTGGGCGAGGAGAGGTCGCAGGTGTGTGAGGTGGTCATTGCCGGGTCTTCCGCTGCGGGGTTGGAAAGTTGCCAGACGATGAATCGTTACGCTGAATATCAACGCTGGCAAGCCGCTCATGGTCGCGGCCATGAGCGGTGTCGTCAACTCCCCCTTAGCCGGCCGTCTTGCCGCGTACCGCCGCCACATACACCAGCAAGCCCAGCAGCGCGGTGGTGGCGCCGACGAAGCCGGTCGAGGTCCAGCCCCAGCCGGCGGCGATGGCCATGCCGCCCAGCCACGGCCCCAGCGCGTTGGCCAGGTTGAACGCGGCATGGTTGGAGGCCGCAGCGAGGGTTTGCGCGCCCTTGGCGATGTCCATCAGCCGGGTTTGCAGCACCGGACCGAGGGCGATCATGGTGCCGACACAGGCAATGCCCGGCAGCAGGGTCCAGATCGACTGCGCCGCCAACGGGAAAGCCAGCATCACCACGATCGACCAGACCAGTACGATGCCGATCGCCTGCACGCCGTAGCGGTCGAACAACCGCCCGCCGACGATATTGCCCAGCACCGCGCCGGCGCCGAAACTGGCCAATGCTGCCGGAATCCAGTTTGGCGAAGCGCCGGTGACCTGCAGCAAGGTGGGCGCCAGGTAGCTGAACACGCAGAACATGCCGGCAAAGCCGACCGAGGCGATCAGCAGCAAGACGCCAATCTGTGGCTGGAAGAACGCTTTGAGTTCACCGCGCACGCTGCTGGCTTCAGGCTTCGGCCCACCCGGCAGCAGGGCGTACACCAGCATGCTGGTCAGCCCGGCAATTACCGCCACCACCACAAAGGCGTAGCGCCAGTCGAGGATCTGCCCCAGCCAAGTGGCCAGCGGGTTGCCGATCAGGATCGCCAGGGTCAGGCCCATCATCACTGCACTGACCGCCGCGCCGCGTTTGTGCAATGGGCTGATGGCCGCTGCAGCCAGGGCGGCGACGCCAAAATAGGCGCCATGTGGCAGGCCACTGATAAAGCGCGCCAGCAGCGCGCCGTGGTAATCGCTGACCATCGCGCTGGCCAGGTTGGCGACGCCGTAAAACAGCATCAGCGCCACCAGCAGGGTCTTGCGTTTCAGGCGGCTGCCGAGAATCGCCAGCACCGGGGCGCCGATCACCACGCCCAAGGCATAGGCGCTGATCAGATGGCCGACCTGTTGCTCGGTGATGGCCAGCCCCCGGGCGACTTCCGGCAGCAAGCCCATAATCACGAATTCGCTGGTGCCGATGGCGAAACTGCCCATCGACAGGGCGATCAGAATCAGCAGGCGCATGCCGGAGGAGGGGGTGTTTTCATTGCTTGTTGACACGGATGAACCTCATTACAACGGTGGTACGCAAGACAGCGAGGCCGGGCACCATACGGCATCAGGCCCGCACCGTCATGTGGGCACCTCTAAAAACTACCTGCGTTGCCATCGCGTTGTTGAAATCAGGCTCAAAATGCTCATTTACAACCCGTAAAGTCGTGCGCGACTCCGACCGTTGCTCGCCTGATTTCGCCTAGCGCTGACTGCCTCGCCTACGTTTTTAGAGGCACCCGGATGTAGATGCTTGTTCTAGAGCATTCTCGACCCGCTTCGTTCAGTTTGAAGGCGGCGCTGTGCTTTGCCGCAGTGTCAGCTCGAACGGCAGGGTTACGTGCTGGGCGGCCAGCGGCTTCTTCTCGATCAGGGCGATGAGCATTTCGACCGCCAGTTGGCCGAAGGCTTCTGCCGGTTGCGCGATGGTGGTCAGCGGCGGGTCGCAGTAGGCCGCGAACGGGATGTCGTCGAAACCCACCAGCGAGATGTCTTCGGGTACGCGCAGGCCGTGTTGTTTGATCTGCTTGAGCGCGCCAATCGCCATTTCGTCGTTTTCACAGAACAGCGCGGTCGGGCGCTCGGCCAGTTGCAGCAGGTTCGCCGCGCCGTCATAGCCGGCCTGCAGGCTGAAGTTGCCATGACAGATCAGCGCCGGGTCTGGCGCGATGCCGGCCTGGTGCACGGCATCCTGATAACCGGCCACACGTTCGCGGGTCAGCGGGCTGCTTTTTGGCCCCTTGATCAGGCCGATGCGCCGGTGGCCCAGCTCGATCAGGTGTTGGGTTACGGCCCTGGCGGCGGCGCGATTGTCCAGGCTGATGGTCGGATGACGCCCCTGGGCGTCGACTTCACAGGCATTGACGATGGGCGGTAATTCGACACCGAGCAGTGGCTGTTGATAGGGATCGTAGGCGCGCAACTGAATCACCCCGTCGGCCTGGTGGGCGTACACCAGCTCGGCGAACTCGCGTTCGACGGCCTCGCGGCCCTGGGTGTCGCACAGCAACAAGCGGTAGTTGGCCGCTTGGGCCGCCTGTTGTGCGCCGCTGATGACCCGGGCAAAGAAGGTGTTGGCGATGGTCGGCACCAGAATCACCAGATTGCCGGTCTTGCGTGAACGAAATTGCACTGCCATCTGGTTGGGCCGGTAGCCGGCCTGTTTGACTGCCGCGTTGACCTTGTCACGGGTCTGGGCGAGCACGCGCTCGGGGTATTTCAGGGTTCTGGACACGGTGGCGACAGAGACCCCGGCGAGCCGGGCGACTTCACGGATATTGGACAAGAGCACCTCTTTCAGAACGCGTAGCCTGCGAGCTTACCGCAGCTGGCCTTTAGCCTGAAACGCTCAGGTCGTTAAGGCGAGCATTGACAGACCGGCATGACGGGCCTAGATTTCTGCATCAATGTAACCGGTTACATTCTGTGCGTCGCGAGCTCAATAGTCTAGCCACGACCCTGCAAATGGAGAATGGATGAATACTGCAGTGCCGAAAGTAAGAATGGGTTTTGTCGGTGGCGGTGTCGGGGCGTTCATCGCACAGGCGCATCGTCAGGCTGCCGGGCTCGATGGCCGTTTCGAACTGGTGTGCGGTGCATTCAGCCGCGACCCGGCCAACAATCAGGCCACTGGCGCGGTGTTGGGGGTGGCGGCTGCGCGGTGCTACGACCAATGGCAGCAGATGCTCCAGGCCGAACAGGCGTTGCCTGCCGAGCAGCGCATGGAGCTGCTGGTGATCGTCACCCCTAACCACTTGCACGCGCCAATCGCCAGCCAGGCGCTGCAGGCGGGCTTTCATGTGTTCAGTGAAAAGCCCGCCGCGCTGAACCTCGACGAGTTGCTGGCGCTCAAGCAGGTGGCCGAACGCAGCAACCGTCTGTACGGCCTGGCGCATACCTACTTGGGTTACCCGATGGTCTGGCAGGCGCGGGAGATGGTGCGCAGCGGGGCTATCGGTAAAGTCCGCAAGGTGCTGGTCGAGTACCCGCAAGGCTGGCTCAGTCAGGATGTAGCCGGGCAGGGTAACAAGCAGGCGGCCTGGCGCGACCAGCCGGAGCACTCCGGGCTGGGCGGCTGCATTGGCGACATCGGCACCCACGCTTTTGCGCTGGCCGAGTTTGTTGCTGACCAGCCAATCCGTCAGTTGAGCGCGATGCTCGGCAGCCACATTGAAGGCCGGCAACTGGACGATGACGCCGCGATACTGTTTCGCATGGCCGATGGCGCCAGCGGCGTGTTGATCGCCAGCCAGGTCTGCGCCGGCGAAGAGAACCCGCTGAAAATCCGCGTCTACGGCGAGCTGGGCGGTCTGGAGTGGCAGCAGGAAACCCCGGCCAGCCTGATTCACCGCTCGCTGGAGCAACCCATGCGCGTTCTGCGCGCTGGCCTTGGCCAGCCATGGTTGTGCGCAGCGGCGTTGCAGCGCATGCGCCTGCCGGCCGGGCACCCGGAAGGCTATCTCGAAGCCATGGCCAATTTGTACGGCGACTTCGCCACGGCGATTCGTAGCCACGTGAGCGGTCACCAGGTACCCGGTGTGCCGGGTATCGAGGTCGGCCTGCGCGGCATGGCCTTTATCGAGACCGCTATCACCAACCATCACGGCACGGCCAAGTGGAGCGAGCTGCCGCAACGGAGCACACCATGACTGATTCACTCAAAACCTCTGGCGGCCTGCGCGGGCCGGGAATTTTTCTTGCGCAGTTCATCGCCGATCAAGCGCCGTTCGACAATCTGGCCAATATCGCGCAGTGGGCGGCTTCACTGGGCTACAAAGCGATTCAGTTGCCGACCCTGGATGCGCGTTTCATCGATTTGCAGCGCGCCGCCGAAAGCCAGGCCTATTGCGATGAACTCAAGGCCGTGTGTGCCGAGGCCGGTGTCGAGATCAGCGAGTTGTCGACTCATTTGCAGGGCCAACTGGTGGCGGTGCATCCGGCCTTCGATGAGCTGTTTGATGACTTTGCCCCGGCCCACTTGCGCGGCAAACCGGCCGAGCGCACGGCCTGGGCCATTGAGCAACTGAAACTGGCCGCCCGCGCCAGCCAGCGCCTGGGCCTGACCGCTCACGCGACATTTTCTGGGGCATTGGTCTGGCCGTTTGTTTACCCCTGGCCGCAACGCCCGGCCGGGCTGGTCGAGCTGGGCTTTGCCGAACTGGCCAAACGCTGGCTGCCGATCCTCAACTGTTTCGAGCAGGCCGGGGTCGATTTGTGCTACGAGATTCACCCCGGCGAAGACCTGCACGACGGCGCGTCATTTGAGCGCTTTCTGGAGGCGGTCAATCACCACCCGCGGGCGGCGATCCTCTATGACCCCAGCCACTTGCTGCTGCAGCAGATGGACTATCTGGGCTTTATCGACCGTTACCACCCACGGATTCGCATGTTCCACGTCAAGGATGCCGAGTTCCGCCCCGATGCCTGCTCCGGGGTGTATGGCGGCTATCAGGACTGGGTGCAGCGGCCGGGGCGGTTTCGGTCACTGGGCGATGGGCAGATCGACTTTAAATCGATCTTCAGCAAACTGACTCAGTACGGCTACAACGGCTGGGCGGTACTGGAGTGGGAGTGCTGCCTGAAGGACGCCCGCCAGGGCGCTGCCGAGGGGGTGGCCTTCATCGAGCGGCACATGATTGAAAAGACCCGCAAGGCGTTCGACGACTTTGCCGGCGTGTCGGCTGATGCGGCGTCCAATCGGCGCCTGCTGGGCTTGCCCGAGGCCTGAGGCCGGCACGCTGGTTGGCAAACCTACAACAACAATAAGGCGGTACTGTCATGACCAGAATGAATGCGCGACTGAGCGTAATGATGTTCTTGCAGTTCTTTATCTGGGGCGCCTGGTTCGTCACCCTGGGCACCTTTTTGGGCAGCAGCCTTGGGGCTTCGGGCGGGCAGATCGGCATGGCGTTTGCCACCCAGTCCTGGGGCGCGATCATCGCGCCCTTTGTGATCGGCCTGGTCGCCGACCGGTTGTTCAATGCCGAACGGATCCTTGCGGTGCTGCATCTGCTTGGCGCGGTGCTGCTGTTGCAGCTCTACCGGGCCGAGGACTTCAGCAGCTTCTACCCGTATGTGCTGGCCTACATGATGGTCTATATGCCGACCCTGGCGCTGGTCAACTCGGTTGCCTTGCGCCAGATGCGCGACCCGGCGCTGGAGTTCTCGCGCATTCGGGTATGGGGCACGGTCGGCTG
Source organism: Pseudomonas sp. 21LCFQ02 (assembly GCF_024129895.2). Lineage (NCBI taxonomy): Bacteria > Pseudomonadati > Pseudomonadota > Gammaproteobacteria > Pseudomonadales > Pseudomonadaceae > Pseudomonas > Pseudomonas sp. 21LCFQ02. The sequence continues at coordinate 4,663,756 of NZ_CM178749.1, read as the reverse complement.
GATCGTGGCCGGTCTGCTGATCAGCTTTGTGTTCGCCTGGGACGCGCAGAGCGCGATTGCGTCCGGCGCGCTGCGCAACACCTTCCTGATGTCGGCACTCGCCTCGCTGTTGCTGGGCCTGTACAGCCTGAGTTTGCCGAGCACGCCGCCGGTGCAGGCCACGGCAGGCAATGCCGGCGTGCGGCAGAACCTGGGGCTGGACGCCTTGAGCCTGCTCAAGGACCGTAATTACCTGGTGTTCTTCATCGCTTCGATCCTGATCTGCATTCCGTTGGCGTTCTATTACCAGAACGCCAACCCGTTCCTGGCCCAGACCGGCATGGCCAACCCGACCGCGAAGATGGCGATCGGGCAGGTCTCGGAAGTGCTGTTCATGCTGTTGCTGCCGTTGTTCATCCAGCGCTTCGGGATCAAGCTTGCGCTACTGGTGGGGATGCTGGCCTGGTCATTGCGCTACTTGTTGTTCGCTTACGGCAATAACGGTGAGCTGGCCTTCATGCTGTTCATCGGCATCGCCTTGCACGGCATCTGCTACGACTTCTTCTTTGTTTGCGGGCAGATCTACACCGACGCCAGAGCACCGCAGCGGTTCAGAAGCTCCGCCCAAGGCCTGATTACGATGGCCACCTATGGATTCGGCATGCTGATCGGCTTCTGGGTCGCCGGGCGAGTGACCGATCACTACGCCACCGGCGCTGGCAGCCATGACTGGCAGGGCATCTGGCTGTTCCCGGCGGCCTTTGCGACGCTGGTGCTGGTGTGCTTTTTGCTGGTGTTCAAGGGCCGTGAGCCTGGCAGCCCTGAAGCCAACAGCGCGCAAGCAACACGCTGAGCGCTCAATCAGCCGCTGGCTGATGCTTTTTCAAACGATAGGCAAACTGCGCCCGGCTCAGGCCCAATTGCCTGGCCGCTGCCGCCAGATTGCCTGCACTGCGCTGCAAGGCCTCGTTGATCAGCCGTGATTCGAGGCCGTGCAGGGTAAAAGCCGGGTCCAGTTGGCCAAGGGTTTCCAGCAGCGGCGGGGCAGCTGCTGCTGTTGGGGCAGGTGGCATGCTGTTGGACAGGCTGCCGTGATCATCCACCCCATACGGGTCGCCGGGCAGCGGCTCATTGCGAAACAGATGCACCAGATCAATGGGCTGCCCCTCATCGCTGGCAATCAGGCCGCGCTCGATGAGGTTTTGCAGCTCTCGCACATTGCCGGGAAAGTCGTAGCGCAGCAGGACCTTGAGGGCACGCATGGTCAGCCCCGCCGGGGTGCGCTCATAGTCCCGGCAGAAGCGGGTCAGGAAGGCGTCGATCAGCAGCGCAATGTCATCGCGGCGCTCGCGTAATGGCGGCAACGCGATCGGGTAGACGTTCAATCGGTAGAACAGGTCTTCACGAAAGCTGCCGTCAGCCACAGCCTTGCGCAGATCGATATTGGTCGCGGCAACGACGCGCACATCGACCCGGATGCCGTGCACGCCACCGACTCGTTCGATCTCCCGCTCTTGCAGGGCGCGCAGCAGCTTGCTCTGGCCGGCCAGGCTCAGGCAGGTGATTTCATCGAGAAACAACGTGCCGCCGGCGGCCCGTTCAAAGCGTCCGGGTCTTGAATGGGTGGCGCCGGTGTAGGCGCCGCGTTCGACACCAAACAGCTCGGCTTCGATCAGGTTATCCGGAATCGCTGCGCAGTTCAGCGCCACGAACGGGCCGTTGCGACGCTGGCTGAGTTGGTGCAACTGACGGGCGAACAACTCCTTGCCCACCCCCGACTCACCGCTGATCAGCACACTGGCCGGGGTTTTGGCGACCCGCTGCAGAGCCTGGGTGGCAGCATTGAAGGCCGCGCTGGCGCCGATCAGCGGCGGGTGCGGGCCGACCGCGGCGTGTGGCACAGGCGCCGGGGCCGGATCAGGATGGCTCAAGCTCGACGACACATTCAGGTAGCTGAGGTCTTGCCCGGCATCGTTCCACTGGGCAGCGGTCTTGCCGACCACCCGGCAGCTGGCGTGGCCCATGCCGCGGCACTGCACCTCGCGGAAAATCACCATTTGCCCGAACAAGCCACTGACAAAACCCATGGCGTAGCCGGTTTCAGTCCAGCACACCGGATCCTGGGCGACACCGTGCACAGCCAGGTGTTCATCGGCTTCGCAGCAGTGGTGCCAAAGAAACTCGCCTTCGTAGAAACCCGATTCGGCGTCGAATTTGAAATACAGCGGTTCGACCTTGGTCATGCCTTCCAGGGTGTGCAGGTGGGTGCCGGCACGGAACACCGCAGCGGCATCGGCCTGTGGCCAGCGTTCGCGGATCAACCGGGCATCGCGCAGGCCCGAGGCATAGCCGGTGCGGGTGAACAGCCCACGCGCCTGCTCCAGCCCCAACCGGGCGATCACCTCGCTGCGCAGCGCGCCGAACGAGGAACTGTGCAGCAACAGCATGCGCTGGTCATTGAGCCAGATCCGTCCGTCTTCAGGGCAGAAAAACAAACAATCGGTCAGCTCCGCTGGAGTGGGCGAACTGCTGGCGCTTAACTGGCGGCTGTCACCACGCGGTGGAGCAGTAACGGGTTGGGCGCTGCGGGGATTAGTCATTGTTATGCCCCTGGATGGCTGAGTGCTTGATATGAGCAACTACGCAGATAGTTATTAAACATAACTTTATCAAATGAACAAGTCCGCGCGCTGATGCCCCGGCAGCCGCTTTGCACTGTGCAGCAGGGCCGCTGCATGCAAAGCCTTGGTGCAGAGCCTTTGGGCATTTATACGTGAAGGTGCTGAGCAACACGGCACAGCCCTTGCTCTGACCCTGGTGCGGCGCAGCCGAACACAATCATAAGAATCAGGAGTTGCCATGTCAGAGTCACACACCCCCTCTTTGCTGCAACCGGCGCTGGTGCCCGGATGCCTGTTCAACGGTGACTGGATTCGCGGGTCCGGTCTGGTTGATCCGGTTGTCGAGCCGGCCACTGGCGAGCCGCTGATGTACTGCGCCATGGCCGATGCCGATGATGTCGCCGCTGCCTGTCGCAGCGCTGCCTTGGCGCAGCCGGCCTGGGCGGCACTCGGGCCTCGCGAGCGGGCGCAGATCTTTCGCAAGGCTGCGGAGGTGGCCGAAGGCAATTTCTCTGAACTGGCGCTGTATGTGGCGCGGGAGACTGGCGGGGCGTTGTTCAAAGGCGAGCATGAAGTACGTGAGGCGATTGTCCTGTTGCATCAGGCGGCCGGCCTGTTGTCGCAACCCCACGGTCTGGTGCTGCCCAGCGCGGCCGGGCGGCTGTCGTATGCGCGGCGCCAGCCCCATGGGGTGGTGGGGGTGATTTCGCCGTTCAATTTTCCATTGATTCTGTCGCTGCGCTCGGTGGCTCCGGCGCTGGCGGTGGGTAATGCGGTGGTGCTCAAGCCCGACCCGCAGACCCCGGTCAGCGGCGGCTTTCTCATCGCTCGGCTGCTCGAAGAGGCCGGCCTGCCCAAAGGCTTGCTGCATGTGCTGCCGGGGCGCGCTGACGCGGGCGAGGCGCTGTGTCGGCACCCGGATGTACGAATGATCGCCTTCACCGGCTCTACCGGCGCCGGGCGCAAGGTCGCCGCTGTGGCCGGTGAGCACCTGAAAAAGGTCGCTCTGGAACTGGGCGGCAAGAACCCGTTGATCATCCTCGAAGACGCTGATCTGGACCTTGCCGCGAGCAATGCCGCCTGGGGCGCCTGGTTGCATCAGGGGCAGATCTGCATGGCCAGCGGGTTGATTCTGGCGCACGAGTCCATCGCCGCCAGCCTGACCCGCAAGCTGGCCGACAAGGCCAGGGCGCTGAGCGTCGGCAATGCGGCGCGTGGTGAAGCGGTGTTGGGGCCGCTGATCAACCCGCGCCAATTGCAGCGCCTGCACGCCATCGTCAGCGACAGCCTGCAGGCCGGGGCACGATTGGAGGCGGGCGGTGAGTATGAACAACTGTTCTACCGCCCCACGGTGCTCAGCGGGGTGCGGCCGGGCATGCGCGTGTTCGAGGAAGAACTGTTCGGCCCGGTGGCGGCGGTGGTGAGTTTTGCGACCGATGAGGAGGCAGTCGAGCTGGCCAATCGCACCGAGTACGGCCTGTCGGCGGCGGTGATCTCGGCTTCGGTGGGCCGCGCCATGGCCATCGGCGAGCGGCTGAACTGCGGTCTGCTGCACATCAACGACCAGACCGTGGCAGATGAATGCAGTAACCCATTTGGCGGCCGCGGCGCCTCGGGCAACGGCGGCAGCGTCGGCGGCCCGGCGGACTGGGATGAATACAGCCAGTGGCAATGGGTGACGGTGAAAAACACCGCGCCGCAGTACCCGTTTTGAGTGATCGATTTATCGCGGCATGCCTACACAACAATAAGAGGGCTTGAACATGAATCTGTACAACAAAACCCTGCTGGTCACCGGCGTTGCGTCGGGCATCGGTGCCGAGGTGGCAAGGCTGGCGCGCCTTCAAGGCGCCAGGGTTATCGGTGTGGACCGCCACGAGGCGCAACTGAGCCTGGACGGTTTTTTTCAAACCGACCTGGGCGACCCTGCCAGCATTGACGCGCTGGTCGAGCGCCTGCCGGCCCGGGTCGATGCCTTGTGCAACATTGCCGGGGTGCCCGGCACCGCGCCGCTCGACGTGGTGGCGGCGGTCAACTATCTGGGCGTGCGGCAGTTGTCTACCGCGCTGCTGCCGCGCCTGGCCGGTGGCGGCAGCATCGTCAACGTGGCGTCGGTGTTGGGCGCGCAATGGCCGCTGCGCGTGGAGCAGCACAAGGCGCTGGCCGGCACTGACAGCTACGCGGCAGGCCGCGCCTGGCTGGACGCCAACCCGGTACAGCACAGCGATTGCTATCAATACTTCAAGGAGGCGCTGATTGTCTGGAGCTTTCAGCAATCGCAGGCGTGGTTCCGTGACCATGGCGTGCGCCTCAATTGCGTCGCGCCCGGCCCGGTATTCACGCCGATCCTCGGTGATTTCGTCAGCATGCTCGGCCCGGAGCGGGTGGCCCGCGACAGCCAGCGCATGACCCGCCCGGCATTGGCCGACGAGGTGGCGGCGGTGATTGCCTTTTTCTGCTCGGATGCGGCGCGCTGGGTCAATGGCGTAAACCTGCCGGTGGATGGCGGCCTGGCAGCCACTTACGTTTGAGCGCTTGCCCCCCCGCCAGCCCTGAGGCGGCGGGGTTCTGAACAATAAAAACAATACAGGACTTACAAGATGCCCAAGCCATTCTTGCGGCCGGTTGCGGCCATGCTTTGTGTTGCGCTGTGCTCGACTGCCCACGGTTACGACTTGCCCGGACTCAATCTGGGCTCCACCAGTTTCTATGATGGCTCGCCGGCCCCAGCCGGGCCTGGCTGGTACCTGGAAGAGTACCTGACCTACTCACGGGCCAGCCGCTTCAATGATGCCAATGGCGACAAGCTGGGCTTGCCCCGGCAGGATCTGGAGGTATTCGCGCCGACCACGCAAATCATCTACCTCGGCCAGCCATGGGCCAATGGCGCAATGCCGGGCTTTACCCTGATCAACACATCACTGGCCCATGTGGATGTCGATGACGGTCTGAACAACGCGGCGCTCAGCTCGCGTGCCGGGCTGGGCGATCTGGTGCTCGGCGCGTTCTTGCAATTGCCGACCCTGACCCGCGCCGACGGCAGCCCGCTGCTGACCCAGCGCATTGAAGCTGATGTGTCGATCCCGGTGGGCGCCTATGACCGTGAGCGCTCGATCAATCCGGGCAGCAACTTCTGGTCGTTCAACCCGTACTACGCGGCCACCTACTGGTTCACGCCAAAATGGTCGGCCAGCGGCCGTTTCATGTACCTGTGGAACGGCAAGAACAACGACCCGCAGGCCGGCTTCGGTGATGTCTCCGACACCCAGGCCGGTCAGGCGCTGCACGCTAACCTGACCTTGCAATACGCGGTCAGCCAGGCGTTTAGCGTGGGTCTGAACGGCTACTGGCTCAAGCAGTTCACCGACACCAAAGTCGATGGCCACGCGGTCAGCGGCCGCCGCGAAAAGGTCTGGGCAGCGGGGCCGGGGATGCTCTACGCGTTCAGCAAAGAGGACGTGCTGTCGGTCAACCTGTACTTCGAACAGGGCGCCGAGAACCGCACCGAGGGCGACAAGCTGGTGCTGAACTGGCTGCACAAGTTCTAGCTGTGCAGCCATCTGCCTAGCCGTTACCAGTTGTAGCTGACTGAACCCACCAGGCTGCGTTCATCGCCATAGCGGCATGAGTTGGCGCAGTACAGGTAGCGCTGGTTGGTCAGGTTCTGCGCGCGGACGGCCAGTTGCCAATGGTCGTCCAGTGCGTAGCTGAGCCGTGCGTCGAACAGGGTGTAGGCCGGGATCTTGCGGTCGCTGATGCTCGGCAGGGTATGGGTGGTGCCGTTGTAGCGCGCTCCGGCCCCGACGCTGACGCCGTGCAGACCCAATGCGGCGAGGCGGTAGTCCAGCCACAGCGAAGCACTGTGGTAGGGCGTGCCCTCTATGCGCGAGCCTTCCAGTTGCGGGTCGTTGTCGGCGATCACATGGGCGTCGGTGTAGGCGTAGCCGGCGCTGAACGCCAGGTTATCGGTCAACTGCGCCTTGGCTTCGAGCTCCAGGCCCTTGCTGCGTTCCTTGCCGGTCTGCTCGTCGAAATCGGAGCCGGGAATCGAGCTGGTGACGTTGCGCTGGGTCAGTTGATACAGCGCTGCACTGAGCAGCCATTCGCGGTCGGCTGGCTGATAACGCAGGCCGATCTCGTACTGTTCACCTTCGGTGGGTTTGAACGGTTTGCCGTCGGCGCCGCTGCCGCTGGCCGGCAGAAATGACTGGCTGTAGCTGGCGTAGGCGGCCAGGCCGTTGCCTGCGAGGTAGACCACCCCGACCCGGCCGGTAAGCTGGCTGTCGTCGGTAGTGCTGCGTGCGCCTTCGCGGTAGGTGCGGGTCGTGCTGTCGGCCCAGTCCTGACGCAAGCCGAACACGCCGACCCAGTGCTCATCAAACTTAAGCTGTTCTTGCAGGTAAAGACCCAGTTGTCGGGCGTGCAGGTCTGAGCCGCGATCGACTGAGCGGTCAACATTGGGCAGGTTACCGTACACCGGATTGGCCAGGTCCAGCACCGGCGCGTTACCGCTGAAGCGATGGCTGTCGTAGGTCTTGTGGTAATAGTCCACGCCGGCCAGCACGGTGTGTTGCCAGCGCCCGTGTTCCAGGTCCAGTTGCAGGCTGTTGTCGCTGGTCCAGCCGGTGGCGATGTCTTCGCGGCTGTTATAACTGCGCGACAGTTGCGAGAGATTGGCGCCGCTGACCCGGCTGGTGTTGAGGGTAATGTAGTCGTAGTCGGCTCTGGACTCGAAATAGCGCACGGCCTGGCGCAGTTGCAGGTGCTCATTGACGCGATGTTCGAACAGGTAGCCTGCGGTATGCAGGTTGCCGTCATAACGATCGTAATCCGGCTCGCCGGCAAACAGGTCATACGGCACCTTGTAACCGGGTGTGCGGCTATACACGGTCAGGTCATAACGCATCGGCGGGGTGAGGGTGGTGCGGGTGCGCTGCTGGCTGGCGAGCAGGGTCAGGCGGCTGTCGTCGCTGATCTGCCAGGTCAGCGCCGGGGCAATGTAGTGCTTGTCGTCGTCAATGGCCGAATACTGGGTGCCGCTGTCACGGCTGAGCGCAGTCAGGCGATAGCTCAGGCGACCTTGCTCATCCAGTGCCCCAGCGTGGTCGGTAGACAACTGCATGCGCTGGTGATTGCCATACTCCAGATTCAGCTCATGCAGCGGCGTCAGGGTCGGGCGTTTGCTTACCGTGTTGACCAGCCCGCCCGGCGCCAGTTGCCCGTAAAGCACCGAGGAGGCGCCTTTGAGCACTTCAACGCGCTCCAGGCCGTAAGGCTCCTGGCCGCCTTCGAATTGAGTGCTCTGCATCTTCATGCCGTCGCGCAGCACGCTGCCGGTGCGCGGGCCGATGTCGAAACCGCGCATCCGGTAGTCATCGGCCACCCGGCTGTAGCCGTTGGGTTGGGCGATCACGCCGGGGGTGTAGTTGAGTACGTCGGCCAGGCTAGTGTGCTGGCGGGCGGTCATTTCTTCGCGGGTGATGATCGAGACCGATTGTGGCGTTTCCAGCAGCGGGGTGTCGGTCTTGGTGGCACTGGCACTGTGGGTCGCCACGCGGCTGTACGCCGGTCCCCAGGCATTCTGCGCGTGGCTGGCGGCGGCAATGTCGATGGGCGCCAGTTGTACGGCGGCGTCGCTACGCGGCTCGATGCTCAAGGTGCCGCTGGGGGTGATGCCCAGTTGCAGGGCCAGCCCTTGCAAGGCCTGCTGTACTGCTTGCTCGGCGCTGTAGCGACCGCGCAGCGCGGGGCTGTTCAGGCCACGGGTCAAAGACGCGCTGAAGGCGATATTGCGCCCGCTCTGGCGGGCAATGGCGGTCAGGGTGGCATCCAGCGGGCCGGCTGGCAGGTCGAAGTCGAATGATGCGTGACTGATATCAGCAGGCGCAGCCAGGCTGTCGGCACTGGCCAGGCTGGAGCCGAAAGCCAGCGCCAAGGCCAGGGCGATAGGTGAGAAGGGCAACGGATAATGCATGGCGGCGGGTTCCTGATGAGGTGGATGCCTGCCTTGTGACGTGAGCGGGGTGGTTATTAAGGGGGCAATGAAAAAATAATTCAGGCTCAGCGCAGGCTCACCTGGGTCCACCAGCTCAGCGGGCGCTCGACCCGCACTGGCAACACCTCCTGGAGGATGCGCAGTGCCTGGGTGCTGTCGTCCAGCGGGAAGATGCCGGTCACCCGCAAGGCCGCAGCCTCGGCGCTGATCCGCAGCCAGCCGGGATGATAGGCGCGCAAGGCTTCGATCACTTCACTCAGGGGGCGGTCATGGACTTCCAGGCGGCCATCTTCCCAGGCCGCAGCGCGGGCCAGTTGCGGATCCAGCGCCTGCACCCGGCGACCGTCGAGCTGCGCGCCCTGGCCTGCGCGCAGTTGCAAGGGCGTCGCGCCAGGCACCGAGACCAGCACGTGCGACTGTTGCACCCAGACCTGCGCCGATTGCTCGTGCAGCGCCACGCTGAAGCGGGTGCCCAGCGCCCGCGCCTCGCCAAACGCGGTACGCACCACCAATGGCCGCTCAGGGTCGCGCGCCACCTCGATATTCAGCGCGCCCTGACTCAGCAGCAACGTGCGCTGGCGCCCGTCGAACAGCAGATCGACGCGGCTATCGGCATTGAGCAGCACCCGGCTGCCATCGGCCAGGTCGAAGCGCTGGCGTTGGGCGATTGCGGTTTGCAGATCGGCGCCCAGGCCGGGCAGCAGTCCCTGGCCTTGCAGCCACCAGCCAGCCAAACCCACTCCGCTCAGCCCCAATGCGCCGCGTAACAGGTGGCGACGGCTGTTGCCGGCACGATCAAGCATTTCTCGCGAGCTTTGCGGTGTGCCGCTGAACACCTGGCCAATTCGCTGCTGCAACTGCTGCCAGGCCAGGCTGTGTTCAGGACTGGCGTGCAGCCAGTGTTCGAAGCGTTGCCGGTGGCCGTCACTCATCGTTCCGGAGCGTTGCAAGGCCAGCCATTCGACGGCCTGGGCTACAGCGGGCGGCAGTTGGCGGGCTTTCATGCCGGCTCCAGCGCCAGATAACAAAGCGCCAGCGCCTTGGCCACGTACTGATGAACCCGTGGCGCAGAAATGCCCAGGCGCTGGCCGATTTCGGCGTAGGTCAGGTTGTCCAGCTGGCTGTACAGAAAGGCGCTGCGGCCGATCGGTGACAGGCCTTCGAGCAGCCGATCCAGCGCCACCAAGGCTTGCAGTGCCTGGGCCTGTTCTTCGGCTGACGGGGCGTAAACTTCGGGTTGCTGCGCCAGGCTTTCCAGATAGGCGCGTTCCAGGTCACGGCGTCGCCAACTGGCAAACACTAGACGCTTGGCGATGGTGGTCAGCAGCGCACGCGGCTCACGAATTGCCAGCGGGCAAGGCGCAGCGACCACCTGAACGAAGGTTTCCGAAGCCATGTCTGCGGCTTCTGCCGGGCAGCCCAGGCGTGCGCGCAGGCGGCCGAGCAGCCAGCTGTGGTGATCGCCGAACAACTGATGCAGAACACGATTGCGGACGTTCAATTGCGCGGCGTCAGACGTGGATGGTGGCATGGCTCAAAAGCTAATGGAAATTGTTATCAAATGATGCCGGGAAGGCCGTTTGATTGCAATCCGCCAGGCGCCCTCGCCACATGAGCCGGCCCTCTGGGGGAACCTTCGCGGTTTAAAACGATCAGACGCGCAGCCGCTGGTCAGAGACTGCCTGAGGCGGCAATCCTCGTGACACCCCGCAAACCTGCAACAGTTGTCAGCCGCTTGCCACCGATGGAACGCGACTCATCCAAAGGACCCCTCATGTCTGGATTTATCCGTGCATTCGCACGTCTTCTACCTATCGCCCTGATTACCGGCTGCGCCGCCAAGTCGCCCGTGTTCGTCAGCGAGCCGTTGCAACCGGCGGCCGGTAGCCCGGTGGCTTGGCTGGTCGGCAGCATCGGCCCGCAGGGGCGCGACAGCGCTTTTACCAATCAGCGCATTCTGCTGCGCAAGCGCGGTTCGCAAGACGGTGCGGCAGCCTGGTGGGGCCATGCCGAGGTGGCGCATACCCCCAAGGACATCGAAGACTCGCGCAGCGCCGATGAAAAGGCCCTGCCTGGCCAGGCCAGTGTGTTCGTCATGCCGCTCAAGCCGGGCGATTACGAGCTGTATGACTTCCAGTTTTTCTGGACTGGCGCCAACAGCAGCTTCCGTTCTTTGCAGGCGCGCGAGCAGTTCGTGGTGCCGCTGCGTCTGGAGGCCGGCAAGGCCTATTACCTCGGTGAATTTCGCTCGCGCTGCATCGGTATGTCGGTGTGCATGTTCCTGCATGCCAATCAGCAACCCCGCGATGAGCAAATCGCCCGGCGCTATAGCCCCGGTTTACCGGTATTGCAGCCCATGAACCTGGACCTGAAACCTGCCTATCCCTTCGTCCTGCCAATGCCAGCGCAGGGGCGAACCGACGCGCAATCAACCACCCCAAGGAACACACCATGAACAAACCGATGGTCTTTGCTGCCAGCGTGCTGCTGGGCGGCTGCGCCGGCACCCAGACGCTGCCCGATCCACAGATCGAGGCGGGGCGCGATTATCTGCCGCCGATCACGGTGATGGTTGATTCACTGGAGCATGGCGCCGAGTTGCGCAATTACCTGCGCGAAAGCGGGGTGTTCAGCAAGGTCGAAAATGGCAGCGCCAAGGCCGGGGAAACCCAGGTGATGGTCAACCTGAACGTCAAACGCGAACTGGCGCCCACGCCGCTGCTGTTTCTAAGCGCTGCGACACTGTTCCTGTTGCCGCTGCAAAACGACATGGACTCCAAGGCCGACTTCACCGTGATGCGCGACGGCAAGGTGCTCAAGCGTTATCACTACGAAAACTACATGGGCAAGTATTCCTGGCTGTTTGATCTCGGGGTGCCAGAGCGGCAGGAAAACATCCGGCGTATTGCCCGCGCTTTTGCCCGTGACATGCAGACCGCGAGCCTGGCCGACCAGCCGCTGGATGCACCACGATGAACCGCTTGGTCAAGATATCAATAGCGGCTGGCGGGCTGCTGTTGCTGGGCGGATGCAACCCGTCAATGAAGCCGCTGGGCTATCACGCGCAACAGCGCTATGTGCCGATGAGCCTGATGGTGGTGCCGCAAGGTTATACGCGCCATGACATGCAGGAACGCAACGAACTGACCGAGGCGGTCAAGTCATCGGGCGCGTTCTCGTTCGTTGACCACGGTTTCTCACGCAAGGGCTATGGGCTGGTCATCAGCCAGCCGCCGGGCGAGGGCGCAGGCGTGCTGGTGGCGCTCAACGCCCTGACCCTGCTGACCTTGCCGGTGCCTTACAGCTACCTGCATAACCTTGAGGGCAAGGTCTACAAGGACGGCCAGTTACTGCGCACTTTCACCTACAAGCGCGAAGGCATGAGCGTGGCCACCTGGTACGTCCCGCCGCCGATTACCGAAAACCGGCGGCAGATGCTGACCGAACTGATGCAGGATCTGGAGCGCAGTGCACTGATACCGCATGAGCAGGAGCAGCTTTAGCTGCGAAGTCTTTCGCGGCTAAAGCCGCTCCTGCAGGTTAATGCTGCGCGGTTATTCCACGGCCTCAACCACGCCCTGATCCTCTCCCAGAAACCCGCCACTCTGGTGCTGCCACAATCTTGCATAAACGCCGTTTTTCGCCAGCAACTCGGTATGCGTGCCCTGTTCGATGATCCGTCCATCGTCCATGACGATCAGTCGGTCCATGGCGGCGATGGTCGACAGTCGATGGGCGATGGCGATAACGGTTTTGCCGACCATCATTTCATCCAGGCTTTCCTGGATCGCCACTTCGACCTCCGAGTCCAGGGCGCTGGTGGCTTCGTCGAGCAGCAGGATCGGTGCGTTCTTGAGCATCACCCGAGCGATGGCGATGCGTTGCCGCTGGCCGCCGGACAGCTTGATGCCGCGCTCGCCAACCTGGGTGTCATAGCCACTGCGGCCATGCTTGTCGCTCAACTGACGGATGAAGCCGTCGGCCTGGGCGTTGATGGCGGCGCGCCGGACCTGCTCGTCGCTGGCATCCGGGCGGCCGTAGGCGATGTTGTCGCGGATCGAACGGTGCAGCAGCGAAGTGTCCTGAGTGACCATGCCAATGGCACTGCGCAGGCTGTCCTGCGTGACCTTGGCGACGTTCTGGCCATCAACCCGAATCTCGCCTTGGTCGACGTCATAAAAGCGCAGCAGCAGGTTGATCAGGGTGGACTTGCCGGCCCCGGAGCGGCCCACCAGGCCGACTTTTTCACCCGCGCGGATGTTCAGCGTCAGGCCGTCGAGTACCTGGCGCTCGCCGTTATAGTTGAAACTCACGTTGTCGAAGGTCACGGCGCCGCCGGTGGTCGCAAGCTCCGTGGCATTCGGCGCGTCCTGGACCTTGGGCCCCTTGGCCAGGGTTTCCATGCCGTCCTGCACGGTGCCGATGCTCTCGAACAGCGAGGTCATCTGCCACATGATCCAGTGCGACATACCGTTGATACGCAAGGCCATGGCGGTGATTGCCGCCACTGCACCGGTGCCGACGTCACCCTGGTGCCACAGCCACAGGGCATAGCCGCCGGCACCGATGATCAGCGCGACCACCAGGGTCTGGTTGACGATCTCGAACTGGCTGACCAGCCGCATCTGGCGAAAGCCGGTCTGCTTGAAGTCTTCCATCGCCGCGCGGGCAAAATGCGCCTCGCGTTTGGAGTGCGAGAACAGCTTGACCGTGGTGATGTTGGTGTAGGCGTCGGAGATCCGGCCGGTCATCGAGGAGCGCGCATTGGCCTGTTCCTGACCGACCTGGCCCAGACGCGGCACGAAATACAGCATGGCCAGGCCAAACAACACGATCCAGGCAATGAACGGCAGCATCAGCTTGAGGGCAAAGCCGCCGGCCAGGGCGATGATCGCGATGAAGTACACACCGATACCGGGAATGATCTCGATCAGGGTAAACAGCACTTCACGTACGCCCAGCGCGGTCTGCATCACCTTGGTGGTGACCCGCCCGGAAAACTCATCGGAAAAGAACGACAGGCTCTGGCGCAGCATCAGCCGGTGAAAATCCCAGCGCAGCCGCAGCGGCAGGTTGATTGCCAACACCTGATGCTGAACCATGGTGCGCAGCGCCACCAGCACGATACTGACCAGCAGCACAATGCCGATGCCCCACAGCACACCGCTTTCTTCGGCGCTCACCGCACCGCCGGCCTGCCAGGTCGACAGCAGGTCCACGACTTGCCCAAGGAACGAAAACAGCCAGGCTTCGTAGATCGAGACGGCGGCGCTGAGCAGCGCAAACATGAGGATGTAGCCACGCGCACCGCGGGTGCAGGCCCACAGAAAACGCGCCAGGCCCATGGGCGGTGGCGGCGTCTCGTCGGGCGGAAAAGGGTCAAGCCAGCGTTCAAAAATGCGAAGCATCGGGGTCTCCGAAGTGTTCAAGTTAGCGCGATTTTGCCACTGTGTGATTGTCTTGAGTGATCTCTGGACGATTTTTCCCAGAGAAGATTCACTTCGTCAGGCGCGAGCGCGCGCTGGCAAAGTCATGAGTCTCGACCCGGTCGCAGACAGGTGGCCAGGCCATGGGTGGCTACACCGGCGCTGTAAATGGGACTAGACTGGACCTGTCGCTGAAACGTTTCATCTGTTTAAGCGAATCATAATTCCAAGAAAGGAACCGCCCATGAAAATGCCTCTGATTTCCTGCGCCATTGCCGCTCTTTCTCTTAGCACCCAGGCCCTTGCCTGGGACTTCGTGCTGCTCGACAGCGACAAGCCCGCCAGCAATATGCGGATCACCAGCGAGCAGCTTGGGGTCAAGCTCGACAAGCCTTTTTCCATCAGCATGCGCACCCTGCATGGCGGGCGTCAGGAAGGTGTGAGCCTGATTGATATTGATAACGGCACGATGAAGCTGACGCTGGTGCCGACCCGTGGCATGAACGTACTCAATGCTCAGGTCGGCGAGGCCAGGATGGGCTGGGATTCGCCGGTCAATGAAGTGGTCAACCCGGCCTTCATTGAGCTTAACGGGCGCGGTGGTCTGGGCTGGCTGGAAGGTTTCAACGAACTGGTCACCCGCTGCGGTTACGAATGGGTCGGTCATCCGGGCATCGACAATGGCGAGTTGCTGACCCTGCATGGCCGCGCAGCGAATATTCCGGCCAGCAAGGTCACCGTGCATATCGACCAAACCCCGCCGTATGCCATTCGGGTGCGTGGTGAGTTGAAAGAGCAGGCGTTCAAGAAAGTGGACTTCAGTGTGCAGACCGAACTGGTGACTGAGCCAGGTACGGCGCGGTTCGTGCTCAATGACACCCTGACCAACAATGGCGACTATCCAAAGGAATACCAGGCGCTGTACCACAGCAACTTCAGTACGCCGTTTTTGGAGGAGGGCGCGCGCTTTGCCGCGCCGGTCAAGCAAGTGTCGCCTTTCAACGATAAAGCCAAAGCCGACCTGAGCGACTGGCAGACCTATCGCGGGCCGACCCCTGACTACGATGAAACCGTGTACAACGTGGTGCCTTACGGCGACGACCAAGGCAACACGCTGACGGTGCTGCACAACAAAGCCGCCAGCCTCGGCGTTGCAGTGGGCTTCAATATCCAGCAGTTGCCAGTGTTCTCGCTATGGAAAAACACTGACACCCGCGGCCAGGGCTACGTCACCGGGTTGGAGCCTGGCACCAGTTTCTCGTACAACCGGCGTTACCAGCGACCGCTGAATCTGGTGCCGACTATTGGTCCTGAACAACAGCGTCAGTTCAGCATCAGCTACGCCTTGCTGGCCGATAAACCGGCGGTGGACCAGGCACTGCAGCAGATCAAAACGATCCAGAACGGCCGTGCGACCGAAGTACGCCAGGTGCCGTTGGTGGATTTGAGCAAAGATTGACATCCTCCCCGCCCTAAAGGGCCGGGATTCCCACAATTGGACGCTCATGCCCGAGCGCGAGAATGTTCTTTGCGGCGTTGACGTCGCGGTCGTGGGTGACACCGCACCCACAACAAGTCCATTCCCTTATTCCAAGCCCTGCGATACCTCTCGGCCTCGAGTCCGGCAATTGCTTGCAGCTCGAACAGGTTTGGGTGGTGTTTCTCTCGCTGACAACCTTGAAAACCGTGCCTGCGTGATCGCATTTGTATTCCAGCATGGTTTTCAATTGGCCCCAGCCGGCGTCCAGCACCGACTTGGCCATCCTGGTTTTCGCGAGTTTCAGTGAGTTCACATCGCCCACCACAATGACGCCACAACGTGCGACCAGCGCGTTGCTGAACTTATGCAGGCAATCCTTGCGGCGGTTCGCAATCCTGGCGTGAATCGCCCGCACACGGGCTTTCTTGCCGGCGCGCTGGGCCGTGCCCAGGGCGCTCTCCAGATCCCGGTAGAACCTGCCGCTTTCAAGGCGATCACCGTCGCTGCAGGTGGCCGTGGTTTTCAGTCCGAGGTCGATACCCACCGCGTCCTGGCCTGGCGATAACTGGCGGTCGACCTCGACCACGACGTTGAAATACCAACGTCCACGGGTGTCTTCGTTGAAGCTGCCGGATCTGAATTTAAAGCCCGCCAGGCCGTAGCTGTCCCAGACCTTGAAGTGCTGTCTGTTGAAGACGACCTGGCCGTTTTTCCAGACAGCAGCGCCGACCTTGAAGGGCACCCAGCCCAAGCTGCGCCGGGCGCCGCCCGAGCAGCGCCAGCGGAGCTGGCGCTTTTTGAACTGCTTGCGCCGTGTGACATATTCGTCGGCAACAGCCTGCACCGATTGGCTGTGCAGTCCCAGGTCTTTGCTGGCCCCGTTGGTGTACTTGTGAATGTCGAACGCCGACAGAAAACGGCCACGCTCACGAATCGAGCGACTGCTCAACTCGTTTACGTAGTTCCACACAAAATTCACAGCACGAGAAGCTTCACGCAGCTGCGCTGCATGCTTGTCTCGCACTCGAATCCTGAGGGTTTTGGTCGCTTTCATTTCAGTCATGAAACACAGAATAGGGGCGGTTTTTGGGGTTTTAACCCCTATGATCGCTTCGCGGTGGCGCTTTCATCCCCCACCTGAAGGAAGGGGCTTTTCGCGCCAGCTTGGTAAACAATCATTGCAGGTTCGGAATTACGCCCAATACTGTTCAGTTAGACGAAGTGAATGCTGGCCGAGCTATCCTCCTGTAAATGGCTCAGGAGGACACGCCTGTGGCTCGGACACGCAAATGCCTTCCAGACTCCCTCGATCTGGCTCATTTGATCAGTGCAGGTGTGTTGATAAACAGCTGTCCTCGTACCTTGATCGACGAAGTTCTCAAACAAACAGGACGCGGCAGCCAACGTGAACGTCTGTTAACTGCCCCCACCGTTGTCTATTACGTAATGGCCATGGCGCTTTGGCGTGACGCTCCGCTCGAAGAGGTTTTACGGATCGTCTGTGAGGGCGCGAACTGGCTCAATATTGGCGCCGGAGCTCATCCTCACAACCTCCAACTACCCACCAAATCGGCGATTTCGGCCGCCCGCAACCGGCTAGGTGCCAAAGTCATGCAGGGTCTCGCACAACGGGTGCTACGCCCGCTGGCCACGCCCGAGACCCGAGGTGCCTGGTATCGTGGTTGGCGCTTGATGGGCCTTGATGGCACCGTCCTCGACGTGGCTGACGAGCAAGCCAACGCCGACTACTTTGGCTACCCGCCTTCATCGAGAGGTAGCAGTGCGTTTCCACAACTGCGGCTCGTCAACCTGGTCGAGTGCGGAACCCATGTCATCACGGCGGCCCAGCTTGGGAATTGCCGCCAGAGCGAGCAAACCCTGGCAGAGCGATTGTTGCCCGAACATCTTCGATCTGACGAGTTACTGATGGCCGACCGGGGCTTCTACAGCTTCAAGCTTTGGAGTTTGGCGACTCAGTGTGGAGGTAAATTGCTTTGGCGAGTCAAAAGTACCGTCAAGCTGCCAGTCGAAGAATGCCTCAGTGATGGCTCGTATTTGAGTACGACGTACGAACTCCATGGCCGAAACCGAAAAAACAGCCATCGCGTACGGGTCGTGGAGTTCACTCTGGTGGATGAGGAGGGGCAACTGGGTGAGCGCTACCGACTGGTGACCAACCTGCTAGTGCCTGAGGAAGCTCCTGCAGCAGAGTTGGCCGCCTTGTATCACGAGCGCTGGGAGGTCGAAAACGTCTTCGATGAACTCAAAACCCATTTGCGCGGAGCCAGCACGGTACTGCGCAGCAAGAAGCCCGAACTGGTCAAGCAAGAGATGTGGGGTTTTCTACTGGCACATTTTGCAATCCGCCAGTTGATGATCCAGGCGGCTGATAAGGCAGCGATCGACCCGGACAGGCTGGGTTTTACGAACGCCGTGTGGGTAGTCAGAAGGAAGCTGCCGCAAGCGGCAGCTTTTCCCCCCTGAGCACGTCGAACTTTGGCGTGAATCGGTTTTGAAAGAGATCTTGCGCGGCAAGTGCATCAGCAGTCGAGGCAAGGCCAATCCGCGAGGCGTTAAGCGCAAGATGAGCGGCTATCCCGTCCGACGACGAGGACAGCCCCTCAATCGGCCATGTAGTCAAGTACCCATTTTTGCTTAAGTGAACAGTATTGGAATTACGCCCAATACTGTTCGATTAAGCATCGCAAATCTCTGTGGGAGCGAGCTTGCTCGCGAAGAGGCCATTGAAATCACAGCATTTGTGGTGAATGTGTCGTCGCCTTCGCCAGCAAGCAAACTTCCTCCAGTCTAATAGAGCAGTATTGGGATTACGCTCAGCCGGGTAAACGGGCGGGTTTGAGCGGGAAGGTATTTGCACGTCGCTGCGTATTACTTGTGGCTTGCCAAGCATTGAGAAAATGTAACGTGAATTTTCAACGTCGCCTGTATGGTCAATCGACACTCACATGAATTCCGGGGCTCTGGGCTGTGTCGTCATTGATATAGGCATTAGAGTTTGTTACAGGTTTTTCAACGTCGAGCAGATACCTGCCCCTATTCTCGCTGGCCCCAATGGTCGGCTATAGAACACAGGCACAGATGTCAGCATCTATCTCGTACGCTCCTCTACATCCAGCACTCTCGCACCTTTCAATCGAGCAAATCAGCGAAATGCACGCGCGCTATATGGACGGTGCGACCGTGCAGAGCCTTTTGGCCGAGTACCGAATCGAGTACAAACAGAACCAGTTGGCGTCGCTGTTACCGCTGCAGATTCTCAACGATCAGCCATGTCCGGGTTGCAGCGCACCGATGCGAAAAAAATGGCCAACAAGGTCTTACAGATTGCAGTCAGCATTCTGTAAACCCTGTGGCCATGAGCAGACCCAAAGTTGCCTATGCCGGTACTGCTATCATCAGCGGCTGCAAAGTGCCAATCGGGAATGGGCCGCCACGCGGCTCCCATACTCACAATTGGGCCTTAGACAAAAGATTCTCTTGAGTGCGCTGCTTGTTACGCAGCGTGACGAAGTGGCAGGTACGAAGAGAGCCCGTGAACTCGGACCTTTCGCTCCTGGCTCCAGCAGTGCCGAATCATTTATCAATGAGCTATGGGATGCGGGCGTCATCGTGCTGAGCCGCGCTCCCGCCTGGCGCACCTCGGACCATCGTTCAGAATGGGTCTACATGCCAGAAGAGTACGGCTGGTCGAGCAATGTGAGCGCAGAGCAGGGCGATGAGGCGGCAGTGCCGGCAGCCGAACTGGTCGAGTGTCTGTTCACTGACCTGGATAACAATCTGCAGACAAGCGATGAACCGATATTGGTCGCCATGATCAGGGAACTGGTAGAAGACGCAGCATATGTTTACATCGAATTAGAGATGCACAAGGCGGGGCTGGAGCTCTCTTGCGAGGCTGCCACAAGAAAAGTGCTGCGTACGATGCTTGAGACACTGTCGCTGGCAGATATCTGCGCTATTGGCTGGCAGGCGGCGAAGAATTGCGGCAAATGCTATACGGACAATGTGGCCAAGAGCCGAAGGCATGCGGCCAATATACTGCCCGGTCAGATGTCGCGGATCGCTGAAGCGCGTCTGCTTAAACCGGATGCCTGGAAAGTCGAACGCCCCATCAATCGGGTTTCGCGTATCGAGCGGGTTCTTCATGATGTGATTTTCGCAGGGCAGGACGAGTTCTTTAGTTGGCCGCTGGACGTCTATTTTCTTGAAATTGTTGTACCGCGGTTGAAGAACGGCTGCGTGGTAATCCCTGGCTAGATATCCGGGCACCTCTAAAACTAACTGTGTTGCCATAGCCGTGTTAAAAACAGGCTTGTGCGCGAGTCCGCCCTGGCCGCTTCTTCACTTGTTTTTGCCTTGCTCCAGCAAACCCAGGAATGCACCGATGGCAGGGCCTGGGTACCGGACGTTGGGTCACAGGTTTTGGGTGATCACCACCTTGCCAAACAGATTGCGTGCCGCAAAGCGTCGCCACGCACTGGACGCATCATCAAAAGCATAGCGGCTGTCGATCACCGGTTTGAGATCATGCCGGGCCACGGTGGCGATGAGATCTTCCAGGTCCTGTCTGTTACCGGTGGCAATCGGTTGCAAGCGTGCCTGGCTCAGGAAAATATCCATGAACCCTGGCATTTCGCCGGCCGCCAATATGCCCACCAGTGACACTTGCCCGCCAATGGCGACCGCTTTGACCGATTGCATCAAGGTGCCGGGGCCGCCGACTTCGACCACACGGTCCACGCCACGACCGTTGGTCAGTGCCCGAACGGCCTCGCTCCAGTTCGGGTGCTCAAGGTAATTGATGACGTGATCGGCGCCCAGGTCGCGCAATTGTGCGGCTTTCTGTTCCGAGGACGTGGTAGCGATGACCTGCGCGCCAGCGGCTTTGGCCAGTTGCACGGCGAACAGTGACACGCCGCCGGTGCCTTGGGTCAGTACCCGTTGATGCGGGCCGATGCCTTTGAGTGCTGACCAAGCGGTAACGGCGGCGCAGGGCAGGGTGGCTGCGGCCTCGAAACTGATCGAGTCGGGTAACGCTACCAGCTCTTGTTGGTCAATAGTGCGATATTCGCTGGACCAGCCATCGAGCTGCAGACCGTATTGCGGGGCAAACTCACGAAAAGGCCCCGACACCCAGCCGGGAACGAACGCGTTGACCACTCGATCGCCCACCGCAAACCGGCTCACACCGGCGCCCACTGCCTCGACAATGCCGGATGCGTCCGACAGCGGTACTCGACCGTCCTGCGCGCCGAACGGCAATGAGCCATTGAGAATCGCCAAGTCTCGGTAGTTGAGGGAGGTGGCCACAATGCGCACCAGAACCTCACCTGGCCCTGGTGTCGGGATGGGCTCCTCACATAGCTCCAGGCCTTCGATGGATCCGATTTTCTGTAAACGGTAAACCTTCATGCGTCACCTCGGTCGATCAGGTCCCAATGGCCTGAATAAGGCCTATGGTGGCCTTGCTTGACTGGATGGCCCATTGCCTGGAGTATCGAAGTCTTAACCCATCGTCCAAAGTCGGCGCCATGCACCCCTTCGACTCCGTACTCAATGCCATGCACCTGGAAAGCTCCCTGTTTGTTCGTTTGCGTGGGCAGGCGCCGTGGGCGATTTCGTTTGACAGTGGGGGGCAGGCTCGGCTGTTGGTTGTTGCCAGCGGCCAGTGCTGGTTCACCCGCATAGGGCAGGCGCCTGTCGAGATCAGGGCTGGTGACTGCCTGATCATCAAGCAGAGCGTGGACGGCGTGTTGGGCGACACACCGGACACCGTCGCCATCTCCTGCTGGGAGGTGGCGGATCACGTGACAGGCCATCGGGTCACCTTTGGCGGTGAAGGGCCGGCCTGTGAGTTTTTCTCGACCCTGTTCAGCTTCGACCATGCCGCCGGCGAGCCGCTGTCAGCCTTGCTGCCTGATGTAGTGCACGTTGCCATGAGCGATTCTGATACCGGGCGCATGCTTTCGGTTCTTGAACAGATCGGCCTGGAGGAGGCCCAGGATGGGTTGGGCACGCCCTATATCGTCAGTCGGTTGCTGGACATTCTGTTCATTCAGGCGATTCGGGTGTGGGCGGCATCCGAAGGCAACATGGCCGATGGCTGGCTGGCCGGCCTGAGTCACCGGCAGTTGGCGAAAACCCTGCGGCGTATTCACGCAGACCTCGCCCATCCCTGGACGCTGGAGCAGTTGGCGCGTGATGCGGCCATGTCCCGTTCGGCGTTCGCGGCGTTGTTCAAGTCGGTTATCGGCATACCGCCGTTGGCCTACATTGCGACCTGGCGGATTTATCAGGCCAAGCTACTGCTGGCGGCGGGGCACTCGATTGCGATAGCGGCTGAGCAGACGGGCTACGGCTCGGATGTGGCCCTCAGTCGCGCGTTCAAGGCCGCAACCGGGGTGGCCCCCGGTCAATGGCGCAATGAGCGCCACAGGGTTGCCCGAGGCGCCTCGCTCAGCTCAAGCTGACTTCACATTCATGGTGATTTTGGCCGTAAACACTTTCACATCCGCCTCATCAAAAATATCCACCGAGACGATCTTGTCGCCTGCGCTGTTCCAGTCAACGCCACTGCCATCGGCAATTGCGCGGATGCCGGTTTTGGCTTTTGCCAGGTACTCAACGGTCATGCCCTTCGGAATCCACTTGCCGCCCGCGGGAATGGATACGTCCGTCAGCATGCCGCCCGCCAGTTCAGCGGCGTTGCACAAGGCAATGGCATGCACTGATGCCAAGTGATTGGTGATTTCTTTGCGAAACGGCACTTTAACCAGCGCATAACCGGGCCTCAGCTCAGCCACTTCCGGGGTAATAGTGCTGAAGTAAGGGGCCGTCTGGCAGACCATGTTGCTGAATGCAGATGATCCGACGCTGTTGAACATGCTCAGGGCTTGGCTCATGGAACACGACCTTCTTGTTGGTTGCAGAATATTGCTCTGTTACAGAACATAATTCTGTATTTGACAGGTGTCAAGCGCCGCTTCCTGCAGCCCCCGTGGTCGTCGTACCATTCGTCTTTTTCAGGCGCACCCGCATGGAATCTGATCTGCTAGACCGTGTTTTTCCCGGGAGACGCGGCGACCTTAAACGCGCCATCCTGCGCCAGGCTTTGCGCTCCTTTAACGATATGGGTATTGAAGCCACTACCATCGAGGCCATTCGTGCCGAATGCGACACCAGCGTGGGGGCGATTTACCACCACTTTCAAAGCAAGGAAGGGCTGGTGGCGGCGCTGTTTTTTGCAGCGCTTGATGACCAGGAACGGCTGCGCGACGCCTACCTGCAACACGCAGGTGACGCCAAGGCCGGGGTACTTGCGCTGGTGCACAGCTATGTCGACTGGGTGGACGCGCAACCGGACTGGGCACGATTTGTCCTGCAGGGGCGCTTTGCCGTGGCCACCGGTCCGTTCAAGGAAGAACTCGCCGCCCGCAACAAGCAGCGCAACAAGAAGTTGCTGGAATGGATGACCGCGCAAGGCATCGCCGAGCATTTTGCGCACGTGCCTGCCGAGTTATTGCCGTCGCTGATCATTGGTCAGGCAGAAAATTATTCACGGGCCTGGCTATCGAAACGTGTGGTTAATAGCCCCAGGCACTATCGGGACATGCTGGGGCGGGCGGCGTGGCAGTCGATCGAAACGGCGGCCAAAGCGGGTTAGCCTCATGCCGCACGGGTTTGCAGGCTTGATCTACAGTGTGCTGATTGAAGTGCGGACTGCATCAGACTCATGACTACAGCCGCACTTGTTCAGTCAAGCGCTAATCAAAACACAAAGCGTGCCACCATGCCGTTCAGGGCCACTGCCAATCTCGACAACTCATGACTGGCGGCACTGGTCTGATTGGCCCCGGCTGCCGACTGAGTGGCCAGGTCACGAATGTTCACCAGATTACGGTCCACTTCGCGAGACACTTGGGCCTGCTCTTCCGAGGCGCTGGCGATCACCAGGTTGCGTTCGTTTATTTTCGAAATGGCTTCGGTGATCTGCTCAAGCGCTTCTCCGGCAGCCCGGGCAAGCTCCAGCGTGGTGAGCGTGCGGCTGGTGTTCAAACTCATCGACTGCACGGCATTGCCGGTTCCGCTTTGAATACCGGCGACCATCTGTTCGATCTCTCGAGTCGACTGCGCCGTACGGTGGGCCAAAGCCCGAACCTCATCGGCCACCACCGCAAAGCCACGACCTGCTTCGCCAGCCCTTGCAGCTTCGATTGCCGCGTTCAATGCCAGCAAGTTGGTTTGCTCGGCAATGGAGCGAATCACATCCAGCACCTTGCCGATATCGCGGCCCTGTTCTGCCAGGCCTTCAATCAGGTTGGAGGTGGTCTGCACATCCTGGGTCATGGCCTGAATCGCTTGTACGGTCTGCACGACCTTGTCGCGACCCTGACGCGCTGTATCCGTTGACTGCTCTGAAGCTTGGGAGGTGGACACGGCATTGCGCGCAACTTCCTCGACAGCGGCGGTCATTTCGTTCACGGCAGTCGCTGCCTGTTCAATTTCATCGTTTTGCTTTTGCAAGCCGCGGGACGACTCTTCAGTGACTGCGCTCAACTCTTCTGCTGCCGAGGCCAATTGCGTGGCCGACCCTGAAATCATCTGGATAGTCGTACGAAGGTTCTGCTGCATGACCACCAACGCTTCAAGCAAGCGCGCCGGTTCGTCCTTGCCATCGACTTCAATGTGTTTGGTCAGGTTGCCCGCCGCGATTGCCTGAGCAACGCTAACCGCTCGCGACAAAGGCGTCACAATACTGCGGGTCAGTAACCAGGCGAGCAGGACCGTCATCATTGATGCAATTATCGCCACGGCAATAATGGCAACCGTTGCACCGTCATATTGCTGCCCAGCTATGTGAGAGCCTGCAATAGCAGCGGCTCGGTTGATATCAACCAGATCCTTGAGTTGTTTGGTCATCAAGTCAGAAGTTTGTCGCATACCCGTGTTAATCATGGTCCGGGTTTCTTCGGTCTTGTTCTCACGCGACAGCTGCAGTGCCTGATTGAGTAACCCAAGATACTGAGTCAGTGTTGTATCGAACTGTTGATAAGTAGCTCTCTCTTGCGCCTCGGCCGGTAGCGCACTATAAGCAGACTTGGCCGTTTGCAATTGGGTGGTTATTTCAGCAATCCGCTGATCGGTCTCCTGCAGCATTTCAGGCTCGCGATTGACCAGCAGGCGTAATGAAAAGACCCTAAGGCGCAGCACCGATTCATTGACGTTGCCTAGCAGCGTGATGCTCGGCATGGTGTTGGTTTCCATGTCGACCGTGGCCTGGCGGATCAGGCTCATGCGGTTCAGCGCAAAAAGCCCCAGCGCGACGACCAATAGAGCAATGAACGCAAAACCAAGAAACGCTCGTGGAGCGATATTCATGTTTCTTATAGACATAAATTTTTCTCAGTGAAGTAAACAGCAAAAGCGCTTCATGCTCTAACCGTTACGTCGCAACCTGCCCTGTAGGATCCTGCCTTGTTAAACCAGCGTTTAGACAAGAGGATCTGCGCTCGTAACACCTTGTTACTTCTATCGGCAGGCCTTCGGGAATTGTTGAGGAGATATTTAGTTCTATTTTTTGACGCCAATAAGGTGGCTGGCGAGGAGGGCGAAACTTCAGTGGCAACGGTACAGGTTCAATGAGGGCAGTGATATTCGCAAAAACTATCAGTTTGTGATTTTTTCGCAGAAACCCCAATCCGGCCGTCAGTTGACCTCAGGTGTTCTCATCGTTGATCCATGCGCGGACAATCACTCTGGATTTGGAGTCGTGAATGGGTCATAGGCATGGATCATCAACGACTTGCGCTCGGTTGCGAGTAACAGCGGGTTGCCTCACCTTACGACTTAATCCAGGGGTTTTGCCGGTAATGCGCTTGAAGGCACGACTGAATGCGGCCTGCGATGTGTAGCCCAAACGCTGCGCTACCTCTTCAATCGGCAGCCTTTCGAGGGTCAGCCACTGGCTCGCAAGCCGCATTCGCAGTTCGGTGACATAGCGCAGCGGGGCCATGCCAATTGTCACCTGGAAGCGCTCCGCGAACACCGAGCGTGAGGTATTACAGTGCGCTGCCAACTGCGCAACGGTCCAGTCGCGGCCTGGCTGTTGATGGAGCGCAAGCAGTGCACCGGCCAGGCGCGGATCCCGCAAGGCGGCGACCAGACCTGAAGCATTGCCGCAGGCGCATTCCACCCAGCCGCGAACGACCATCGCAGCCACCACGTCGGCCAAACGCGCAAGGATACCGGCGAAGCCGACCCGTGCGCTGCTAACCTCGCGCTCCATGGTTGCCAGGATCGGTACCAAACCGGGGTAACGCTGGCCGCCGGCATCAATCAGCATCACGCCCGGCATCAGCTGGCCAAGGCCATGGATGCTGCCCAGTTCAAACTCCATACAACCACTGAACAACGTAGTGCTTGGCGTGGGGCTGGCATCGGCTCCGGTATCCACTGCGCTGACGGTGTCACCGAGCGGGGCGCCGTCCAGGCGGTTGATGTCTAGAACCGGCGCGCCAGGGTGGGAAAGCAGTTGATGGGCTGCGCCATGGGAGATGAATACGGCGTTGCCGGCAGACAGCGCGTAGTGGGTGCCATCCTCCATTTGCAGCACCGCATTGCCGACGGCTATGAAGTGGAACCAGGCGTGCCCAGGTTTTTCCGTGAAGCCCAAGCCGAAGGTAGGACCTGCCTGAATACGTCGGTATTCGACGCCGCGCAGGCGCATGCCGCGCAACAGTTCGTTAATGAGGTCCGAAGAAAGAGCAAACTGATCTGCAGGCATCATTCAGGTGTTTTGGTCAAAAAATAGAGATTTTCAATCATAGATCATCCGGATTCGGAGGCCTAGACTTCGGCTCGTAATGAAGATTGGGAGATCCGTACGATGACTGACTGTGTATGTAATGCCGTACCCGACCGCCATCCTGGCGTCGACTTGGAGGTGGAGCCTGCGACCCCCGCGTGGCTGGCGGTCTTTTCGTTGGCAATGGGGGTATTCGGGTTACTGACCGCTGAGTACCTTCCGGCCAGTTTGTTGACGCTGATGGCGACTGACCTTGGCGTGTCCGAAGCGCTGGCTGGCCAGGCGGTAACGGTGACAGCAGTCGTCGCGCTGTTCGCCGGCCTGTTGGTGCCAGGCCTGACCCGTGGCATCGACCGGCGTTGGGTGTTGCTGGGTTTTTCCACGTTGATGGTAGCCTCCAATCTGTTGGTTGCCGTTTCCTCCAGCTTCGCGGTGCTGTTGTTGATGCGCATCTTGCTGGGCATTGCCCTTGGCGGGTTCTGGAGCATGGCGGCGGCGGTCGCGATGCGCTTGGTACCGAGCGCTTTGTTGCCACGGGCGCTGTCGATCATTTTTAGCGGCATTGCCATCGGGACAGTCGTTGCCGTGCCGCTGGGCAGCTATCTGGGCGGGTTGTATGGCTGGCGCAGCGCGTTCTTTGCAGCGGCGGCGGTTGGCATGGTGACCTTGGCGTTCCAGTTGTTCACTCTACCGCCCCTTGCGCCGCGCCGGCCGGCACGTCTGCGCACCGTACTCGAGGTGTTGCAGCGTCCGGGCATTGCCATGGGCATGTTCGGTTGCGTGCTGGTGCACAGCGGCCACTTTGCGATGTTCACCTATGTTCGGCCATTGCTTGAAGGGACTACCGGCATCGGCCCGCAAGGGCTGTCACTGATGCTGCTGGGCTTCGGTGTGGCGAACTTCGCCGGCACGCTGTTGGCCGGGAAGCTGCTGGAGCGCCACCCGCTGGCCACGCTCGTATTGATGCCCGCGCTGGTCGGTATTGCAGCACTGGCGTTGGTGCTGTTACCGGCCTCGGTGGCGGGGCAGGCGATACTCTTGGCGGTCTGGGGCCTGGCATTCGGCGGTGTGCCGGTGGCGTGGTCGAACTGGGTTGCCAGTGCAGTCCCTGATCAGGCGGAAAGCGCCGGGGGCATGGTGGTGGCATCTGTGCAGTCCGCCATCGCAACAGGCGCCGCCGCTGGCGGTGCAGTATTCAGCCTCGGTGGCAGCGCAGGCGTATTCGTCGCAGCGGCCGTGCTGATGCTGCTGGCCGCGCTGCTGATTGCGCTGCGGGTCCGGGTTCCATCTGGCCATGGCGTTGGCCAGCCCAAGCCTGCGTTGCATCTTTGATCCGGTTTGCCAAATCGTCTTGATCCCGTCCGTGATCAGGAGTTAACCCGGCAACGATACGACGTCTCACCAGGTACGCCTCAAGTCGTTGCCAGGTTGAGCTACACAGCACGGACACCTGTTCGATACGACCGCCGGAAGGGTACGGCGTGTTCGTGATCCAGGTGGGCAACGTTTGATGGCAGGGAGGTGTAGGTCAGAGACTATCTGGATCCCCAAAAAACATTTTGACTAGGCTCTAGGACGGTATTTTTAGGCGGAAAAATATCAAATATGTCCCCAATTTTGCCCCCAATGGCATCAGTTTTGCGAGTGATCGCGAATGGCGATTTCTTAAATAGACCAAGATGGATTCGGATGGCTTTCAGTGTACCTTCATCTCAGATTGGACTGTTTGGCATCGATAGTCGGTTGGTGAAGGCAGAGGGCGTGGCGCGTTTGAGCACTGCTTTTCGGGGGACACCTGAAATGATGTTCACTGATAGCATGTAGCCATTTAATAATCGGTGCTGATTCTCACATTCAATTTGGTGAGCGCAATGGTCGATGCTACAGGGAAGTACTTAGACGTATATCAAAGCTGGCAGCAACACCTCTTCAACTTCAACCTGGCAGTCCGGGATACCAATACGCCGGGTTTGCGTAAGCCTCAGCTTGCCGCCCTATACGCTTCACTGGGCCACTTGGTGATGTCTCCGGCCACGACGGCAACGATCGTGATGCCAACGGGTACCGGCAAGACCGATACCATGCTTGGTCTGCTTATCGCAGGGCGGTTGGCAAGGACATTGGTGCTCGTCCCGTCAGATGCCTTGCGTTCCCAGCTTGTCGAAAAATGCCTCGGGCTGAAAAAACTTCGGGAGATCGGTGCTGTTTCTGCCACAGCACTTAACCCTGTGGTTAGGGCGATCGGCTCAGGAATGTCGGCTGAAGATGTCCAACAGCTTGCCGAGGCGAATGTAATTGTCGCTACCCCGCAAGCATTGCAGCGATTCGACACAGAGTCCCTCCAAGCCTTGGCTGAGCTCTGCAGCCACCTGATCATCGATGAAAGCCATCATGTGGCCGCCATGACATGGGGGCGGGTGAAAACCGCGTTTAAAGAGAAGCCATGCCTGCAGTTCACTGCCACGCCTTTCAGGGAGGACAATCAGCCCCTTGAAGGCAAGATTATCTACAACTACCCGTTGAAGGATGCGCAGATCGATGGCTACTTCAAGTCGATCGAATTTCACCCAGTGCGCGAATACAACCTCGAGTTGGCTGACCAAGTGGTTGCTGATAAGGCGGTAGAGTTGTTGCGAGGCGATCGAGAGCAAGGCTTTAACCACCTACTGATGGTACGTGCACGATCGCAAAAACGTGCTGAAGCCCTATTTGAGCTCTACAAAAAGCATGAAGACCTCTCACCCATTCTCATCCACAGCAAGGTGCCGAATCGGGTCAAACTGCTGGGTGAAATTGTCGAGAAGAAATACAAGATCATCGTATGCGTGGACATGCTGGGCGAAGGCTTCGACCTGCCAGAGCTGAAAATCGCGGCTATTCACGACCAGCATCGCAGTCCGGCCGTCACGCTACAGTTCATCGGTCGGCTAACCCGGGTTGATGACACGCTAGGCGACGCCAAATTCGTCTCAAACATTGCCAACCAGAAAGTCGATTACCAGATGGCAGTGCTTTACAAGGAAAGTGCCGACTGGAGCGCCGTGATTCGAGATGTGAGCCAAGACAAGATCGCCCGCGAAATCGAAAAAGAGGCGTTCACTGAACAGTTCCCGGATGATGCCGACTCCGAGGAGATCTTCGGGTTGAACCCAAACCCGAAGATCAGTGCGATCGCCTACCATGTGGAGCGCGACCATTGGCGGCCAGAAAAAGCGGATCACTTCTCCCAGAAGAAAGAACCGCTGCAGTTCCTTTCTATCAACGACGATTCAGACACCATCATCATGGTGACCCGACGAGAAACACCCGTCGGATGGGCTCAGACCTCGGCGATTGTGGACACGAACTGGATTCTGTACCTGGCGTACTACCACGCGCCCGACAAGACGCTCTTCATTCACTCCTCTGGTGATGAGTCGCAAGCGACGCGTTTTTTGAATTTGATTGCCAAGGATGCCAGGCGAATCAACGGTGAGTCTACCTTCCGAACCCTGCACGACATCAAGCTCATGAAGCTGCAGAACGTGGGGCTGTCCAGGACACGCAAGGATCTGAGATTCACGATGCACGTCGGGCGGGACATCAATACCGTCATCAGTGAAATCGAGAACGGCACTGCGAAAAAGTCCAACATCTTCGCAACGGGCTATGAAGATGGACAGCGCACCACCGTTGGCTGCTCTCACAAAGGGAAGATCTGGGAGATGAACTCTTCCAGCATCATTTACTGGATTGAGTGGTGCAAACGTGCCTCGCAAAAACTCAACGATGCCTCGATCAACCCTTCTGAAGTGCTCAAGGATGTGATTCGCTCGGAGAAGATCGAAGGGGCTTGGCCAACGGGACTTTTCTATGCTGATTGGCCAGAGTCCATTGCGATCGAAAACGAGCAGAAAATTTCGCTAGCGTTCAACGGTGAGATTTTCAACCTGCTTGATGTCGAGCTTGGCAAGCCTCGGCGAAGAGATGACCCGACACTAGAAGTGCCCCTCATCGCCATTGCAGTAGATGGCACGGAGCGTCTGTTGCCTGACATCACGATACGGTTACTGAACGACAGCTACAAAGTCTCCTGCCCTGGGGTCAAGATCATTTTCGCCGAAGAGAGCTCGTTCGAGCAGTACCTGGATATGAACCCTTTGGTCCTGCTAGCCGTGGACGGCTCGATGATCGAGGGCAATTACCGGTTCTACACACCCAATAGTTTGGACTTGAAGCTTCCGATAGCGCTGATTGAGGCTTGGGACTGGGGGACCACTCAGATTCACAGCGAGTCCATGAGAGCAACTCGTAACATGGACACCGTCCAAGGGTTCACCTACAGCCGAATCGAGGACGACTATGCATTCATTTTCAACGATGATAGCGCAGGTGAGATTGCGGATTTGGTGGCAATCAAAGAGAGCAAAGACGCAATCTTTGTCGACCTTTACCACTGCAAGTATTGCCCCCAAAAAGATGGAGAGGCTCGACCTGGCGCTCGTGTGAACGATGTCTATGAGGTCTGCGGCCAGGCCTCACGATCGGTGAAGTGGCTGCACACCGAGGAAAAATTCTTCAATCGATTGATGGGACGGTACCAGCAATCGCTGCCGAAAGGGTTCGACAGAATCCTCAAGGGTGACCCAATGGATTTGGAGCTGCTTCGCAACAAGTGCCACGACCACGAGATGATTTTCAGATTCGTGATCGTACAGCCCGCCATTTCAGCAGCGAAAATCTCCGCTGATCAGCTTGCTGTCCTCGGCACCAGTTACTCTTATATTAAGAACGTGTCCGGTTCAGATGTCCGGGTCGTAACCAGTGCGTAACACGAAGGTGGACTCATAACTCTCAGAGACTGAACACTTAGTGTGGTGCTTCAGAAAAACCATTGAAACATCGCTGACGCACCGCCTCATCGTTTACACGCTGGGGTTTATGGAACGCTTACGATCAATAAAAGCCAGGCAATGCTTGGCTGTCGTGGTTGAGTCAAAGCCCGAGGCCTCTGCAACGAATTTCGATTCCATTAATCTCCGTTTGCACTACAATATTGTCAGCATCAAAAATTGTGCCGATGGAACATGCAATTTGTGCAGGGGAGTTTTTAATGTAGTGCATTATAAGCTGATCAGGGTCTTCAAGTGGAAGAACATTTGCATGCTGCCAAGTTTTTAAAGCTTGTTGGCTATGGCTAAATCGTACCATTCCATTATTTAATACGTTCCTGAGCGTATTCCATTCGTACGAAATCACGCCTTGTGGCCATATTGTGAAGTCAAAGTTAAAAATATTATGAATTAGAAGGAGGTGTGAGTTCTCGTTGGTGCAGTCGTATATTCCTTTTCTTTTAAGTATTTCGTCGAGTTTTCCTTCCTTTAGTGCAAGTCTAGCGTCAGTCAGCTGTCGAAGGCCTTTATTTATTTTGTCGGTAACGAGGTGGTCACTATCCCCAAGAATATAGGCTCTGCCGCCTGTTCGAAGATATTTAACCTGAGTAAAATAATATTGATTTCGCTTTATGTCTTTGATTATCAGGTCTACGTCAGGGTTAAGATTTTTCTCACCGAGTTCATGAGGTACAAAGCCTTCAAATGCGCAGTAATTTTTCTTGATGTCTTCACGGAAAAAATAGTCAAACACACACCTTTTTTCGAAAAATATTCCAATTTCATGGTTTAATTTCTCGTCAGAAATCTTGTTGGCGAGATAATTGATTGTATGCCGAAGCTGTATTGTAATGCTGGGGTTATTAATGGATATTCCTTTGCTGGTGACATCGAACACCCGGTCAGGTCTTGGCTGTTTTTCCGAGAACTCTTCGATTTTTTGAATTTCGTCTGTTGTTATACCTATCTTGCTGATGAGCTGATTGGGTGCGTAATTCAATTCGTTCTTGATCTGACACCATGAGCAAAGAACTGCAAGCTTACAAAGCTTTCTAGCCCATTGTATGCTTGGAAGGTTTTGAATTTTATATGGTAGTTCCCCTTCGGGAACAAAAAATATTTTGTCTGTAAGTTTTTCGCCCGGCGCCTTTATAATCAAAGGGAACATGGAATGCTTATCGAAGCCTAAAGGAATCATGTCAAGATAAGCTATGTTGGCTGCGCAGCTATTTTGCTCCCATTGATTAGCAAACCACTTTCGATGCAATTGCTTCGTGACTTCATGGGAGGATGGTCTGACTTCGATTGAGTTACCCTGCTTTGTCGCGGATGCGGTTTTTGATAGCAGAAGAAAAAGCACCTCGCTAAGAAAGTAAAGCCTAATAATGTCATATAGGCCTTCATTCGGCTTTGTGCCGTGATATTCATTTATTTTAAGAGAGTCAGAGATCCTGTCTAGTTGCATGTTGATGCCATCGCAAGCTTTAATGGTTAGCGCTTGTTTGAGTGGTTCTGAAAGGCTGGTCTTTAAGAATTTGTATTCTAGTGGCCTAGGCTTTGCTGTGGTGTTTTCAAGGTTTAATGGTCCGCTATTCGCTAGATCGGAATGAATCTGGCCCAGTGAAGGCAGTAACTTTTCTCTAAGCCTGTTGAACTCACTAGCCAGAATCAGCGTTTCCTTCGAGGGATGAGAGTCAGGTTCATGAAGGGTTTTCTCAATGTAACTTATTGGGTCAAAGTCGAGCGGATGCATCATCATTCGCCGCAACGTCTTAATTTGTCCTATTGGTAGTCCGTACCAGATCAAAGCCTTTCCTCCACTGTCTTTTTGAAGCCGTTTATCTGTATTGGCGGTTTTTTGGGTTTTGGAGATTCAGGGCTGGAAGATGCAGATTCCGTCGCTTAAGCTCTTCTATGCCCCTGTAAGAAATGGATCGGTGGAGAGCAACTGATGCGCCTTGACTCATCCACTGATGTCTCAAGCTGCTGTCCTGCTGGCTCGGCAACCAGGCCTAACGCAGCATCGAGTCAGACTTAGTTTCTGAAGCAGTGTTACTGAGCAGCCAAATCAGCGCTGGGGATTGCTTGACGTGTTCTGCCATGGTTGCTATTGCAACCTTGAGAGGCGGAATAGTTGACACGACGACATCATAATTCTCGGCAGGCTGTAGACGAACGCCAATGATGACACTTTTGTCTTCTAGTTCGCGGGCGTAAGCGATAAAGCCATTCTCCAATGGATGCACATATTCTCCAGTCCGCACGTCGGGATAGTTAGGGGTCTTGTGGAAATCACTTCGTAGTGCAATGACTTTGGTCACGGCCTTGAAGGCCGGATTGAAGTTGTCGGTAAGGTAGCCGTAGCTCATGGCAAATGGCACGCTAATGATCAGTGCTCCTGCACCATGGAACATGATCATACTGCGCGATTGCTTGAATTTAGCTTGAAAGCCGAGGAGCGCGGCCAAGCGGGTTATATGTTGCCAGGCTGCTTCAAATGGCAGGCTGATCATCGCGATGACCATGATCAGCACTGCTGTCAGACCAAGGAGTATTGCCACCACAAGCAGCCACGATGGAATGTAGAACAGCAACGCGAGAAAGCCGACTGTCAGATCAAAACTTTGAGGGGGCAGCCCTAACGTCTCGGCAACCGCGAAACGCGCGCATGCTGTCGATACCAGCAGTGCAAGCAGATGCATAATGATGATGGGCGTTTTGGTGAATGGCTTATCCCATGCTGTATGGAGCCAGCGGGCGAAAGGGATGCACCAGGCAATGAATCCGCAGATTATCAATGCAGCCGCGACCGTCGTCCCGATGGTAAGCGCGGATGTGCCCGTGTATAGGGAAGCTGCAATCGTGATGAGGTACGTAACTACCGAGGCGAGATAGAACCGCTGGGATACGGAATATTGCAGGAATTTGGTGAGCAGTTTTGCTTTCAGAGCTATCATTTTCATCCTTGAACTTTTTTCAGTGCTTCTAAAATCCATGCGGATAGCAATGCTTGGCCACCTTGATGTACGTCTTGTTTTGCCAGTTGAGGTGGATGACCCCGTGGCGGCCCATCAAACCACCACGAGTTCAGCTTATTTATGTGGGCACGAATGGCGAATCAATCGGCTGGCAGACAATTCGCCACATCCCGCGTACTCCGTCTTCGACCCAAGTGCCGTCCAGCACATTCGAGCCTTCAAAGCGGTGCAGCGTTGCTCTGCCGTCGAAGCCTTCTGCTTGCAGTTCGTAATGCCCCGGGCCTTTTGCCTGGCCTCGGTATTGCCAGGTCTGCCCCGCGTCGTCATAGGAGACGGTGATAAACTCGATGTCGATCGTAACCTTGCAGGGTTGATCGAACGACGCGGCACTGCTGGGGCGGAAGGTGTCCATTTTGGCGTACATGTTGGCGTCCTTGTAAAGATATCAGGAGCGGCTCAGGGCAGCAGCCAAGTGCTGTTTGGGGTGGTTGACCGGATGCCGACTGCCTGGCACTGCTCCAGAATCGGCAGAATGTAGGTGATGTTGGTACGGCCCGGCTTGCCTTCTGCTCTGTAACGAGCCGCCTGGCAAAGTGGACCGGCGTTTTCGTACGTATGGTTGGAGCTGATTTCCACAGCTTGTGCTTGGCCGAAATGATTGTTACCGGCGAGGTAGTCCAGCGTTTGCTGGAAAGCTGTTCGAGTCAGCGCCAACTGCGAGTCTTTCGATCCGGTCTCAATCACAACGCGATTTGCGTCAACGGTCGTGATACGGAAACGGGCGCTACGCGACGGTGTTTGCAGTTCCTTGCCTTGCAGGCGGCTGATCAATGCCCAGAGAGTGTTGTCGACTTGAGTGATGTGCTGCATGGATAGTTCCTTCGTTGCTGAACGGGCGCGAGCTTTAACCTGAATCGACTTATGGAATCTTGATACCCAACGCATTCAGCGATGGTGTATCCATCCGGCCATTCACGGTCAGCCCACTGTCCATCTGAAAGGCCATTAACGCCCCACGTGTTGCTTTGCCCATCACCCCATCAATGGAGCCTTGGTAATACTGGCGCACCATAAGCGCGGTCTGCACACGGGTGACCAGATTGCTTTTCTGCTCATTGGTCGCGCGACTCTTAGAAGTGCTCGAACTTATCCCGCTGGTAGTGCCAGACGACTGATAAATGCTGTTGCTGCTTGGAGGGCTGCTCGAAGCACTCGGCGCGCTGTAGCCTCGGGTACTAGTAGCGGGTGGGCTGTAGTAGCGAGGTGCGCTATAGCCACCTGAGCCGCTGTAGTGAGAACTGTGCGAGCTGTGGGACCGGTGAGAACTGTGCGAGCGATGCGCCGCATAGATGTTGACGGTGTTTGGCGCATTGAGCGTATCGGCAAATACCGGAGGCTGTAGCTTGTCGTTGGGTTGCCAGTTTGCATCGGCGAGTGGCAGATGGCCCGATTGTGCCAGGGTGGTACCTGCTATTGGCAGCAGGCTGATCCCACTGATCAGGACTTTCCAGCGGTCGAGCAATTTCACTGTGCACTCCTTGCATAGGCGCTAAAGGCCTCGGTCGATAGTAGTTGTACGCCGCGGCTCTGCCAGCGGTCGGTGTGGGATTTGAAGAAGCCAGAGCAATGTTTGACGGCAGCACATTGCTGGCAGGTATCGATGAACAGATTCTTCCAGTCCGAGATGCTCTGGCGGGCGAAACGCGAGAGGTGGGCCGGGATCAGGCACAGGGGCAAGTTGTAGATCGAAACCGGCACTCCGCGGTTGAACAGGAAATACACGGCTTGGCTCAACGACTCTTGATAGTCCAGCGGGTCAATCCACAGTTCTTCGTAGTTTTTCCTGGCCAGGCCGGTGCTTTCGATACCCATCAGCGCAACATGCCGCACGAAGGGCAGGTTCCTGAACACGTAGTGGGCGAGCTCGGGCAAGCGTGGCGTGGTCAGGCGATTGAGTACCACGCGTATCTCGATGATCTGGTTGGCGCGCGCCAGGTTGTAAAGACCTTGCAGGGTTTCGCTGAACGCGCCTGGAGCCTGCACGACATGGTCATGGTCTTCGGCATTGTCGGCATACAGGGGGATGCCCCAGCTCAACTGAGGGTGGCTGATGGCAGAGAGCGCTGCGATCCAGCTCGGGTCTTGGAACAGACGCCCGTTGCTGAGTACATGAATGGATTTCTGTGGCAAAACGGCTTTGCACTTGGCCAGGATTTCAAGCAGGCCGTCGCGATAAAGTGTTGGTTCTCCGCCGCTGATTCCCAGATTTTCCTCGCCCGAGTCCATCAGGTCGATCAGCCGTAGGTTCTCCTCGATGTGCCAACGGTCATCGATATCTTTGGGCGGCTGCGAGCACATCAGGCAGAGGCTGTTGCAACGATCGGTCATGAACAGCAGGTTGCTGTCTGAGCCTCGTCGATAGAGCACTCGCACCAACGTGCTGCCTGGTGTGATGGCAATGACATCGCCGGGCTGCACGACATCCGCATCTTTGGGGGTGTGCAGGTATGGCCGCGCGCTGTCGAAGTCGCCGATCACTGGCTCCGGGATCAGGAATCCTCCCACTGGTAATGAGAGCAGATGCGGGCTCCGTAGCCGTTCTTCGTTTGGCAGCCAAAGCAGCAGGTCACCGAACTCAGCGCTTCCGGCACAAACAACCAAGCCTTGTTCGATGAACTCATCCAGAGTGATGACCTTGAGCAATTTCGGCTCATTCAGGTGATGGATTTCAAAGTGGGTATCTTTGCGCAGCATCGCCATCAGCCCCTGTAACCCGGGAGCGGGACATCGTTGTAAGAGCGCCTGTTCAACCAAGACAACAGCACTCTCTGCACGTTGTCGTCACCATCGCAAAGCAGGCCGAAAAGATGCTTCAGCAGCCCCATGTTCTTCTTGCAGAAGCTGCTGAACACTCGGTGTCCGATCGGGTCAGCTTGGCGGGCATAGTGTTCGACGGGGTCAGCACCACAGTACGGAACAAGTGCGCAGTCGGAGCAGCCCGGCAGCGCTTCTGCTACACCACTGGCGAGCAACGCATTCATAACGGGCGATGCGAGTAATTCAGACAAGGGTTGCTGCACGGTGCCGAGCCTCAAGCCGTCTTCACCCATCTCCAGCAACATTCGGGCTTCGTCCGAGGGATAGACGTAACCGTCATAGTTGTAGACCAGCGCCGCAGTGCCTGCGCCAGCGGGGGAGCGCAGGTCTACATAGCCGGAGGAGAAGGGTGTCAGAATATTCTTCAGCAACAAGCTCGTATAACTCTCTGAGAGGTAAACGCCCTGTTGGTTGATATGCAGCAAGTAGGCCAGTGCCTTCTTGTAGAAGGCCAGGTATCGCTCAATAGGGTAATCAAGTCGATGGACACTCTTGGTGGCAAATCCATAAGGGCTCAGAGGCCGAAGCGAGATGCTGGAGAAGCACTGGCTTACATACTCATCGATGATTGCTTCAGGTTGTTCGAGGCTTCTTGAAGTCAGCGTGGTCAACGCGGAAACTGCATCATGGCCAAGGCGCTCACGGACCCATTGGATGCCTTTTACAGTGCGTTCGTAGGAGTCTCGTGACGGGGTAGGGCGGTTCGCATTGTGCAAGGGCGCCGGCCCATCGAGCGAGGTCGAAAACTGGATGTGATTTTGTTCTGCGAAGTCGAGTATTTCCTCCGTCAGGTGGTGCAGCGTGGTGGTGATGACGAACTGAATATCCCGTTGTTCGACCACGTTCCGTTCAACGATCCATTCGACAATCTGGCGGACGCGCTCGAAGGCCAGAAGCGGCTCGCCACCCTGAAACTCCACAGTCAGGGCGGGAGCGTTCGATTCGAACAGGCGATCGATCGCCGCCTGTGCATCCTCTTCCGACAGGTCGTGGCCGGATCCTCCCAGAGGAGCCCGCGACACCTGGCAGTATTGGCAGGTGTGGTTGCAGCGCAATGTAACTACGAACAAGTGCAGTGCTGGGCCCTGGAAGAGGAAGTCCTTGCGGCTGCGATACTGCGCAGCCATTTCCGGGAACGGGTCGTGTTGGCCTGGTTCGTAGATGAAGTGGCGGGCCAGCAGGTCCTTGTAAAAAGGCGTACTTGCTTGAACGTCGAAGTAGCTGAGGGCTCGTAATTGCGCGTCGTTCACGTGCATGTACTCACCGGTATCAGAGGTGAGTAGGATGTCACGGTCATGTCCCGTGTTCATGCGCATGAATCGAAAAGGCAGCAAGCGGTAGTGCTTGGCGTCTGTCGCTATCAGTGTCACTGCGAAACCCCACATCCAGCGAGCGCGGCTCGGGCCAGGACTTCGCGCAACCCTGCTGTTTCGCGGTTGATATGGTCGCGTAGGGCGAAGTCGTTCAGATGCTGGAGGATCAGCGAGTGAGCCTGCTCCGGGGAAAGCGTTAGCCTTGCTTCAGCGGGGTGGGCCGTGAGGCTTATCTGATTGGTTTCAATACCGACCTGGATCGCGACAGTGTTGGCCAGGGAATAAGCGGCGCGTTGCACCACGCTGAGCGGGTAGGCTGCGCTGTCGAGTTTCAGCGTGACTGGCCATGTCATCGGAAGCGCTCCTTCAAATCCGTTGGGAACGTGTGGATATTGCCGGTTTCCGAGGCATTGTGCCATCATAATTTTTTACATTTGCACGCATTTGTCTAGCGTGGTGGGTGGTGCGCTCACTACGGCTCGGCCATTGATACGGGGTAGGGCCGAGGGTTCATATCTCCCTCAGTCCACCCATCCTCATCAATAGCTTGCTTGGCCTCAGGCTGGGGGCATCCTTTTCAAACCATCCCAAGCATGCCCTCACATGTGCCCCCAATGTAGCAATCCACTGGAAGTGAATGGATCTCCATGGTTTGTGGAAAGGCAGAAATGATCAGCTAAACAGCCTGCCTTACGACGCCTAAAGACTATCCGGATCCCCAAAAAACATCTGAATCCGCGACCTCAACCATCTCTCCGCCGGATCATTATCCTGCGCGCCGCGCCAGGCCATGTGCAGTTCAAAGGTCTGGCACTCCAGCGGCAGATCCTCGGCCCGTACCCCGCCACTGGCCGTCAGCACTTCGGCCGCATAATCCGGCACGGTGGCAATGATGTCGGTGCCGGCCAGCAGGGTAGACAGCCCGTTGAACTGTGGCACGGCCAGTACCACATGGCGTTTGCGGCCCAGTTTCTCCAGGTGCTCGTCAATAAAACCGGTCAGGTCGCCGGCGATCGATACCAGAGCGTGCGGTCGGGCGCAGAAGTCGTCCAGGCTTAGCGGGCCAGGCACGGAGTCGGCGCGCAGCAGTTGCGGGCGGCTTTTGCGCAGGATTTTGCGTTTGGCGTTGGCCGGCAGGTCGCTGGTGTAGCTGACCCCGACAGATATTTCCCCTGAAGCCAGCAATGCCGGCATCAACAAGTAGTTGACCCGCCGGATCACCAGCACGATGCCGGGCGCCTCGGAGCGCAGGCGCTTGAGCAGTGACGGCAGCAGGGCGAACTCCACTTCATCGGACAAGCCGATCCGGAACACCGCGTTGCTGGTGGCCGGGTCGAATTCCGAAGCGCGGCTGACCGCGGTTGAGATGGAGTCCAGGGCCGGTGACAGCAGGGCGAAGATTTCCGAGGCCCTGGCGGTGGGCTCCATGCTGCGCCCGGTGCGGACGAACAGCGGATCGTCGAACAGCCCGCGCAGACGCGACAAGGCGGCGCTGATCGCCGGTTGACCGAGAAACAGTTTTTCCGCGGCGCGGGTCACGCTGCGTTCGTGCATCAGGGTTTCGAAGACAATCAGCAGGTTGAGGTCGACGCGGCGCAGGTCGTTGCGGTTCATACGTGGGGGCTCGGAACGGTGGTCGATGTACCCGGTGCGGGGCGTCGGGCAAACATGCTGTGGTGCGCATAGTAAGGGTAAAAGCCATCATCAGGTAAGCCTTGGATTATTGTCGGTGTGGCAAGAATCAACTGTGCAGGCGGTTGCAATGTGGCATTTGGATGCCACAATGACCGCCTTTGAGTCATCCGCTGCATCATGCGGTCCAATGACGAATCAATGACAGGCATGTCGACTATTAATAGCCACTGACTGGTCCTGCCGGAAAAGCCCGGATAAAGTGCAGGGCATTCAGGTTCATAAGGCGAGGTTCTCAATGTCCCGCACGATCCGTTTCAACCAGTTCGGCCCGGCCGAGGTGCTCAAGATTGAAGAGCACCCGGACCCGTTGCCTGCGCCCGGTGAAGTGCAGGTGCGTGTCCAGGCCATCGGCATTAGCTGGTACGACGTTCTCTGGCGGCAGAATCTGGCGTGTACTCCGGCGCGGCTACCGGCCGGGATCGGCCAGGAAATGGCCGGTGTGGTCACTGCCCTCGGTGAAGGGGTTGAAGACCTCGCGCTGGGCGATGCGGTGGCAAGCTTTCCATCCGCCGACCCTAATCAGCATCCAGTGTATGGCGAGGTGATTGTCCTGCCGCGCTCGGCCCTGGTCCGGTATCCCGATGTGCTGACCCCGGTGCAGGCCAGCGTGCACTACACGCCTCTGCTGATTGCCTATTTTGCCTATGTGGATCTGGCGCGTATCAAGCCGGGTCAGACCGTACTGGTCACCGATGCCAGCCACTGTGCCGGGCCGTGCTTCGTGCAATTGGGCAAAGCCCTCGGTGCCAGGGTGATTGCCGCGACCAAGACCGAAGATGCTCGCGAGTATCTGCTGGCGCTGGGTGCCGACAAGGTGGTGGTCACCGAAGAGCAGGACTTGCTCATGGCGGTCAACAAGTACACCGACAATAAAGGTGTCAATGTGGTGTTCGACGGCATGGGCGGCCCGCAGATGTCGATCATGGGCGATGTCCTCGCGCCACGCGGCAGCCTGATTCTTTATGGGCTGCAGGGCGGCAACCAGACGCCATTCCCCGCGTGTGCGGCGTTCCAGAAGAACATCCAGTTCTATCTGCATTGCCTGGGCAACTTCACTGGCAAGCCGGCACTGGGCATCGATCCGGATAATGAGGCGCTGCAGCGTGCGCTGCGTGATATCAACCAGTTGACGGCCGATGGTGTGCTGACACCGCTGGCGGTCCGTCCATTCCCATTCGAGCAGGTGGCCCAGGCGCACCGTTATATGGATGGCTGTCCGATTGGTGGCCGTGCGGTACTGGAGTTGGCTGACGCTTGAATCTTTCCCCTCTCTTGTTTGTAGGAGCAGCTTCAGCTGCGAAGATATCGTTGAGAATCTTTCGCTGCTAAAGCAGCTCCTACGGGTTACATGTCTTGTTGTAGGAAAGTTCGCTACGCAATCAGGCATGTTTCTGTCATTG
Organism: Pseudomonas sp. 21LCFQ02; assembly: GCF_024129895.2. Lineage (NCBI taxonomy): Bacteria > Pseudomonadati > Pseudomonadota > Gammaproteobacteria > Pseudomonadales > Pseudomonadaceae > Pseudomonas > Pseudomonas sp. 21LCFQ02. Next base: position 4,622,296 of record NZ_CM178749.1, on the reverse strand, counting down.
TCTGTCGCGCTTAAACTCCTTTGCCTGTCTGGCGATCATCGATAATCCAGTCCACCTGCTCCAGAGATCTGCCGGCTTGGCCGTCAGGCGCTTGAGCGGCGCGGCTTGTGGCATGTGCTGCTGATCATGTTTAAATGAATAACAAACGCGCGCTATAAATGCTTGTTGTTTATTTGTATCGTTTAATAGTCGCGGGTTGTCCATCTTTGGATAAAACAGTGTTGCTTGTAATCGTGCAGACGATCCCGATAATGAGTTGAGAATTATTACTCAGGGAACGAGCCATGTTTGATAACAAGACCAACAGTCAGCAGCTTCGTGTTTCAATCTCCTGGAGCGCGGGACAATGATGATGAGCGACATTCACGAGCAAGCGATGAATTATGTCTACCAGCAGGTGTTGCAGCGCCTGCTCGGTTACATGACCCGCGCCGAGCGCACAGCCCTGCAGTTGCTGATCCAGCGCCTGATTGTTGCCGCGGGCGGGCTGGAGCAGATCAGCCAGTTCAGGATTCTGCTGCCGTTCAGTGGCGGCAAAGACAGCGCCTACAGCCTGGCACTGTTGCGCGCCGCGCAATTGAGTATCTGCACCCGGGCGCCGGGCACGTTCAATCTGCGCGTGGCGACCATGCGCCACAGCGGTTTGAGCAGCGATGTGCTGGGCAATATTCACCGTACCTATTCGGCGCTGTTTCTCTACGATGATCCGCGCGTCGAGATGCTGGTGTTTGATAACCAGTATGTGCACGCCTTTGAGCCGGACCTGCCGTTCTCCAGCGCCGGTCGCGAGCAAAACCGTACCGATATGCTGCTGGCCGGGCATTTGTCGGCGGGCGAGGGGCGCAGCACCTTCTGCGACAGTTGCCACCTGAACCTGGCGGACTCGCTGTCGCGCGCCCTGACCTGGGGGGAGGGCGTGGGCGCGGTGGCCAGCGGCGATCCACGCAAAGAGCAGAAGCAGTACATCACCTGGCTGATGCGTCTGGCGCAAGGCCGCGGCGAACACACCGGGCATTGGCGCAACCAGACTTTTCAGAGTGTCATGCGCAGCCTGCACGGTCTTGGTCAGGACTGGCGCGAAGCGTTGCATGGCGAGCCACACGCAATTGAGCCGCTGACACCACCAGACAAGCCATTGGCGCCGGTGCTGGTGCCGCTCAACGACCTGTTTCCCGGCAGGGCCGATGAGCACTGGAACTTGCTTACCGAGTTTCTAGAGTTTCGCTTCGATGACCTGGCGTTCAGTTTCAGTGAGTCGGACTGCGCCAACCCCTTGCTGATGGCGCATATGCAGGGCCTACGTGCGCAGTTTGTCGAGCATCGTGACTATGCCGATGGTATTGCAGGCTACTTACAGCACGCGCAACGCCAGATGCGCAACAAACAGGTGCCGGCACGTCTGATCGATCAGGCGCTCAGTGCCTATCACGGCGAATCACGTATCGAGGCGCGGCGTGTGCTGGCCGCTGAGTTTGCCCAACAGGCGTACGGGCTGAACGAGGCGCAACTGGTGTGCATGCTGTTCTCGCCGTTCACTGACAAAGGCCTGGGCCTGGAAGTGTTTCTGCGCACTTGCCATCCCGGCATGCTGGTGGCGGTGGCTGACCTGCATCGAGCACTGTCCGGCCAGCCTGCTGCCGATCAGGTGGTGCAGTGGTTGTTGGATATCAGCGGCCTGACCCTGGCGCAACTGCAAAGCCTGTACGGCAAGTCGCGGGTCAATTTCGCTGCCGCCGACTCGATCATCGCTCGCGTACGCGCGGCCGATCCTGAACGGCGACGCGTTCGCTCAGCCTGATTCAATCCCTTTGCCGGAAGGCCTGTCATGAAAGAAAAAGACGATTTCGCCTATCAGGCGGTGTATCGCTATCTCGTACGCCTGATTAATGAGGTACAAACCGACTCGACGCTCAAATTGCCGTCGCTGCGCCAGTTGGCCCGGCGCCTGCGGGTGTCGATTTCGACCATCCAGAGTGCCTATGCGCTGCTGGAGCAGGAAGGGCGCATTTGCTCGGTGCCCAAGTCAGGCTATTACGCGGTGCCGGGCAGTTTTGAAGATGAACTGGCCGGCGAAGGCCATAGCGTGCTTGAACGCCTGTACCGTAATGTGCGGCGGCCCGGCTGCACCATGCTTTCGGGTGATGAGCCGCATCTGTTGTTGTCGCTGGAAAGCGCGCTGCAAACCATGGAGCGCGAGTTGGTGCGTCAGTACCCGCGCCCCCTGGACAGCGGTTTTCAACCGTTTGGTGATCTGGAACTGCGCAGCGCCCTGGCGGCCCGCTACACCCGGGACACTCGGGATTGCTGGCACGCCGAGCAGGTTTATATCGGCCCGGACTTGCTCGGCATGCTCAAGGCGGTCGTTCAGGTGCTGCAGCTGGGCGGCAGCACGGTGCTGGTTGAGTCACCGTGCACCTGGACGCTGTTGCGGCTGTTGCAGTCGCTGAACGTCCAGGTACTGGAAATGCCGCTGGCCGACGACGGCCGGGTGAACCTGACCGATCTGGATCACCTGTTGCTGGAGCATTCGGTCAGCCTGGCGATTCTGCCTTCGACGATCAATCCGGTCAGGGGCACGCTGCAACCTGGCGACAACCGCAGGGCCATGGCGCAATTGCTCAATCGCTATCGGATATGGGTACTGGAGAACGACAGCCATGGCGAACTGGCCTTTGAGCGCAATGGCCCGCCGCTGCGCGAGTTGATCGACCCGCAACGGCTGTTGATCCTTGGCAGTTTCGACAAGGCGCTGGGCCCTGAAGCGCCCTATGGTTATCTGCTGTGTAAACAGTTCGACCAGCGCTGGCAGGAGTACTTTCTGCTGCGCGCCTTTGACTTGCCGCCGATTCGCCAGAAGGCCGTTGCCCGGCTGTGTAACAGCGGCCGCCTGGACCAGCACCTGGCGGACTTGCGTCACCTGCTTGAGCAGCGCATGCAAGGCATGGGTGAACTGCTCGACAAGCACCTGGGTTGTTGGTTGCGCTATGAATTACCTGCTGGCGGCAGTGGTATCTGGACGCAGACCCAACAGGGTGTGGACCTGCGCCAGGTATTCGACACTCTACTGAGTCAGCGCTTGGTGATTGCCCCTGGCGAGCTGTTCAGCCTCAGCGGCTTGCACCGCCAGCAGCTACGCATCAGCTATGCGCTGGACTGGACCCAGGATGTGCCGGCGGCCCTTGAGCAACTCGCCGGGGTATTGCGTCAGGCGCGGCGCTGAGCATCGGCTTGCCGTTATTCAGGTGCCGGCCATCCATCTGGCCAGGCCGTGGCGGCCGCTGACCCCGAGCTTGGCGGCCGCCCGTTTCAGGTAGGTTTCCACCGAACTGTTTTTGACCTTGAGCCTCTCGGCCAACTGCGGGACGGTGCCACCGGTCAACAGGCCGAGGCAGACCTCCTGCTCGCGGGCCGACAAGGTGATCTCGCCCAGCGCCAGCCGCTCACTGAATGCTTGGCGCAAGGGCCGCACCGGCTGCTCGCTGGCGTTTGATTCCGGGCGGCGCAGCAGGCAGAGCCTGCTGGCCTGCGCGTGTCGTTCGACCAACGGCAACAAGGTGTCGGACAGGCTTTTAAGGAACGACAGTTCGGCCAGGGAAAACAAGCGTTGCCCAGGCTGACGCAGCAGGGTGATGACCCAACGGCGGTTACCAGCATGTGAAACCAGGCTGCAGTGGTGCGCGGCGTTTGGCCCCAGGCGCCGCCTCAGGGGCGCACGCGGCTGAATCAGCAGGGCATCAGTCATGACCCGCATATGCTGCAGCAGTGTCTGCTGGTGTTCGGGCTGGGCGGTTGCGGGTGCCTGACCCTGGCTGCCGAGCGGCCTGATCTGCACCGCGTCAGTCTGGGGCTGGTCCAGGGTCCATTCGCTTAGTTGCAGGCCGTCGAGGGGCACCAGCGGTTCGATGAGCCGGAACATCATGGCCGCGAAGTCATCATCGCCGGTACTGGAAATCAGTTCGCCCAGATGAAAGTACAGGTGTGGGCTGTGGCTAGTTTGCATACTGTCGGTGATGTTCATCTTTTTTGCCTTCCTGGAACCAAGTCGGGTGGCATCCTCTGCACGTGCTCGGTTGAGAGCTGACTCGCTCTGGATTTAAGCCCATGTAACGGTCAGCGTCTGTAGTGGGAACCGGGGACAACTCCTGTCAATTAATCAGACGATTTGAGTTGCAGTTTCTTAAGGGGATATCTGTTTGACGAGTGCCTGCGGGTAGTTTTCAGCGTTCTGCAAGCGATTGATTACATGAGAAATCTTGCGTGACGATAAGCTTGATGCGGCAATCACGTGCAGCATCTATATCTTATTTCCTACACGAATTTAGGCGCTGCGGCGGTGAACTAACAGTCGGCACAAGTGTGGCTTTGGCGCGCATCAACTAGTTGTCCGGGTTTAAGGGGGCAGGCAGCCCAACAGGGCAGTGCTTGAATACCGCGCAGAATCAGCTGAGACGGATCTTATGAACTCCACCTGCGCCGCTGCCCAAGCCCTTGGGCCTGCCTGTACCGAAACCTTCGCCTTGACCTGTGCCCAGCGTGATATCTGGCTCGATCAACTGAGCCGGGGTGATTCACCGCTGTATAACATCGGCGGGTATGTCGAGCTTGAGGGCAGTCTGGCGCCGGAACTGCTGCAGCGCGCGATTGAACAACTGGTGGCCCGACACGATGCGTTGCGTACCGTGCTGTTGCCCGGTGCCGGTGCCGACGGCTTGCCGATGCAGCACTTTGCCGGCCACGCAGCCGTGCACCTGCCGCAGTATGACTGTTCGCAGTTCGATGACCCCGACAGTGCGGCCCAGGCGCTGATCCAGGAACAGATGCGCCGCAGCTATGCACTTGATGGCGGGCCGCTGTTTCGCTTCTTTCTTATCCGGCTCAACGAGCAGCGACACTTTCTGGCGACCCAGGCGCATCACCTGATTCTTGACGGCTGGGGCTTTGGCCAGATGCTCAAGTCGCTGGGGGAAATCTACAGTGCATTGCTCGCCGGGCAGCCAGCCCCGCAAGCCGCGCCAGCCTATGCCACGTTCGTTGAAGACGATGCCGTGTATCAAGGTTCGCCACGTCATGCCCGTGACCTTGACTGGTGGCTGGATAAATATCGCAGTATCCCGGCACCGCTGCTGACCCCGCGTTATCGCGAAGCACCGACATTGCCGGGACAAAGCCTGGTGCAGCCCTTCAGCGCGGGGCTGCACGAGCGCATGAAACAATTGGCCGGCGAGTCTCAGGCATCGGCTTTTCATGTGCTGCTGGCGATGTTGCATGTGTATTTCACCCGCACCGAACAACGCGACGAGTGGGTGGTGGGCATGCCGATCCTCAATCGCGCCGGGGCGCGCTTCAAGTCGACTGTGGGCCTGTTTGCCCAGGTCAGCCCGATTCTCATGCCGTTTGGCCGCGAGCTGAGTTTTGTTGAGCTGCTCAAGGGCATACGTGACGAGTTACGCCAGGATTTCCGCCACCAGCGCCTGCCACTGAGTGAGCTCAATCGTGCCTTGGGTCTGCTGCGTGAGGACCGTGCGCAGTTGTTCGAGGTTACGGTGTCTTATGAGCAGGACGACCACGACTACCGTTATGGCGACGCATTGGCCCATACCGTCAAGGTCTCCAACCGCCATGAACCGACGCCGCTGGCCATCCACCTGCGCAGCAACCGCTACAACGACCGGGTGTGGATTCATTACGTGTACAACGAGGCGTATTTCCAGGCCGCCGACATCGAGGCATTGGCTGAGCGGTTGATGCATGTGCTGGAGCAGGCCCTGGACAACCCTGCCGCGAAAGTGGCCGAACTGAGCATCACCACCCCGGCCGAGCAGGCTCAACTGGATGCCTGGAATCGCAGCGAGGCCTGTTACCCACAGGGCCTGACCATTGACCAGCGCGTGGCCGCGCAGGCTGCCGAACGGCCCGACGCCGTAGCCGCCGTGTATCAGGGCCAGAGCCTGAGCTATGGGCAACTGGAACAGCGCGCCAACGGCCTGGCGGCCCAGCTGCTGGCGCAGGGCGTGCAGCCCGATGAGCGGGTGGCCGTGGTGGCCCGCCGTGGCCTCGACACCCTGGTGGGGTTGCTGGCGGTGCTTAAAGCCGGTGGCGCATACGTGCCGGTCGACCCGGCGCACCCGGCCGAGCGGCTGGCTTACCTGCTCAGTGACAGCCAGCCGAAGGTGGTGCTGACCTTGAGCGAGCTGGTTGGCCGGCTGCCGGTGTTGTCGGTGCCGGTGATTGAGCTGGACCGTCTGCCTGTAGCGCAGCTGAACGGCGAGCTGACTCAAAGGGCCACGGTCAATAACCTGGCCTACGTGATCTACACCTCCGGCTCCACCGGTTTGCCCAAAGGTGTAATGGTCGAGCACCAGACCCTTAACAACCTGGTGGACTGGCACTGCCAAGCCTTCGAGCTTGGCGTGGGCAAACACACCTCCAGCCTGGCGGGCTTCGGTTTCGACGCCATGGCCTGGGAAATCTGGCCGGCACTGTGCAGTGGCGCGACCCTGCATCTGGCCCCGACTCAGGACGGCGAACAGGATATCGAAGCCTTGCTCGACTGGTGGCGGGCTCAGCCGCTGGACGTCAGCTTCCTGCCCACGCCTGTTGCCGAATACGCCTTTAGCCAGCAACAGCCGCATCCGACGCTAAAGACCCTGTTAATCGGCGGTGACCGGCTGCGCCAGTTCCTGCGTGATCCAGGCTTTGCGGTGGTCAATAACTACGGCCCGACCGAAGCCACGGTGGTGGCGACCTCTGGCGTCATGCAGGTGGGTGAGCTGCTGCATATCGGCAAGCCGATGGCCAATGCCAAAGCTTACGTGCTGGACGAGCAGCAACAGCCGGTGCCAATCGGTGTGGTCGGTGAGCTGTATATCGGCGGTGCCGGTGTGGCTCGCGGTTATCTGAACCGTGAAGACCTCACCGCTGAGCGTTTTTTGACTGACCCGTTCAATGGCGGGCGGATGTACCGCACCGGCGACCTGGTGCGCTGGCTGGCCGATGGCAATCTCGAATATCTGGGCCGTAATGACGACCAGGTGAAGATCCGCGGTGTGCGGGTCGAGCTGGGCGAGATTGAAGCCGCGCTGAGCAGCCATGCGGCCGTCAAGGATGCGGTGGCGCAGGTGCATGACGGGCAACTGTTGACCTGGTTCACCGAGCTTTCGCCGGTCGATCCCGGCGCTCTGCACGAGCATCTCAAGTTGTGTCTGCCGGCGGCCTTGCTGCCGAACGCTTATGTACGCATGGCGCAATGGCCGCTGACTGCCAACGGCAAGCTGGACCGCCGCGCCTTGCCTGCACCCGACGCCGAGGCCCTGTTGCGTCGCGAGTATCAGGCGCCCGAAGGCGAAACCGAAACCGTTCTGGCGGCATTGTGGGCCGAGCTGCTGGGGGTTGAGCAGGTGGGCCGTCAGGATCATTTCTTTGAGCTGGGCGGGCATTCGCTGCTGGCCGTGAAACTGATCGAACGCATGCGCCAGCAGGGCCTGAGCGCCGATGTGCAGGTGCTGTTCGGCCAGCCGACCCTGGCCAACCTCGCCGCTGCGGTGGGCCGTAACCGTGAAGTGAGCGTGGCGGCCAATCGCGTGCCGGCCGATTGTGAACACATCACCGGTGACATGCTGGCGCTGCTGCAACTGGACCAGGCCAACATTGAGCGGATCGTCGCCACAGTACCGGGCGGGGCGCGCAATGTGCAGGAAATCTACCCGCTGGCGCCGCTGCAGGAAGGCTTGCTCTATCACCATATGACCGCCGGTGAGCGCGATCCCTATCAACAGCATGCGCTGTTCGCGTTTGCCAGCCGCGAGTGTTTCGAGGCGTTTGCGGCGGCCCTGCAGCAGGTGATTGATCGTCACGACATTCTGCGCACCAGCCTGTTCTGGGAGGGGCTTGAGCAACCGGTGCAGGTGGTCTGGCGTGAGGCCCGCCTAAGCGTTGAAAACCTGAGCCTGGATGCCCGGCAGGGCGATGCGCAGCAGCAATTGCGCGAGCGTTTCGATGCCGCGCGGCGCCCGCTGGATATTTGCCGCGCACCGATGATGGCGCTGGCCGGTGCTGAAGATGTGCAGCAAGGGCGTTGGCTGGGGCTGTTGCAGTTCCACCACCTGATCAACGACGCCACCTCCACGGCGGTGCTGATGGCCGAAATTCATGCCCTGTTGCAGGGGGCCGGTGCGACCCTGAGCGCACCGGTGCCGTATCGCAATTATGTGGCCCAGGCCGGGGCGGGCAATCATCAGGCCGGGCATGAGGTGTTCTTCCGTGAATGGCTGGGAGATATTGACGAGCCGACCCTGGCCTTCGACCTGCGTGAGCGCCCGCTCGACGACCGTGACCATCAAGAGGCGCGGGCCTGGCTGGACCAGCGCCTGGCCGAGCGCTTGCGTCATGAGGCGCGGCATTGGGGTGTCAGCCCGGCCAGCCTCTATCACTTGGCCTGGGCCCAGGTGCTGAGCCTGCTGGCCGGGCGCGACGATGTGGTGTTCGGTACGGTACTGCTCGGCCGTCTGCTGGCCGGCGACGGTGCCGACCGGGCCATGGGCATGTTCATCAATACCTTGCCGCTGCGGGTCAAGCTCGCCGGCCAGAGTGTCAGCCGCGCTGCTGTTGATGTGCATGGGCGGCTGGCCGCGCTGCTGGCCCATGAGCATGCGCCGCTGGCGCAGGTGCTGCGGTGCAGCGCGCTGACGGGCAGTACGCCGCTGTTCAACAGCCTGCTCAATTACCGGCATGCAGCAAATCAGGATGAAGCAAAACTGCCGGGTATCGAGCTATTGAGCAGCACTGAAGTGGTTAGCTACGCCCTGATGCTGGCAGTCGACGACACGGACGGCGGCTTCCGGCTCAGCGCGCGGGTGCCGCGCCAGATCGGCGCGCAACGGGTTCTGGACTATCTGCGCACCGCCATCGAGGGGCTGGTTCAGGCACTGGAGTGCGAGCCGCATAAACCTTTACATCAGGTGGCGGTCACCCCTGATCACGAAGTCCGGCGCTGGTGGCTGGACTACAACGCAACCGCTACCGACTGGCCCATCGAGCAGGGCGTGCAAACCCTGTTCGAGGCTCAGGTGCGGCGCACGCCTGAGGCCATCGCCCTGCAAGCCGCAGACCGCAGCCTGAGCTATGCCCAGCTCAACGTTGAAGCCAACCGCCTGGCGCATCGGTTGATTGCCCTCGGGGTCAAACCTGATCAGCGAGTGGCCTTGTGCGTGGAGCGCGGTGTGGAGCTGGTCGTCGGTTTGCTGGGCATTCTCAAGGCCGGCGGCGCCTATGTGCCGCTGGACCCCGGCTACCCGGCCGAACGTCTGGACTACATGCTGCGCGACAGCGCGCCGGTGGCGCTACTGGTGCATGCCGCGACCCGCGCGCAACTGAGCCTGCATGAGCTCCCGCGGCTTGATTTCGACCAGTGCGACTGGCAGCAACATCCCGACAGCAACCCGCAGCCTGTCGGTTTCAGCGCCGCCAACCTGGCGTACATGATCTACACCTCAGGCTCTACCGGCACCCCCAAGGGGGTGATGATCGAGCATCGCGGTTTATGCAACCTGGTGCACTGGGGCTCGCAACTGATCCCGCCGCGTCCGGATGCGGCATTACTGCAAAAGGCGCCGTTCAGCTTCGACGGTTCGGTGTGGGAGTTCTTCTGGCCGCTGACCGCCGGGCTGCGGCTGGTGCTGGCCGCGCCGGACGGGCATCGCGACCCGGACTATCTGGTGCGTGAGGTTCGCCAGCGGCGCATCAGTGTGGTCAAGTTCGTGCCGGCGCTGTTGCAGCAGTTTCTCGATGCCGAGGGTGTCGAGCAGTGCACCAGCCTGATCGATGTGGTGTGTGGCGGCGGCGAGCTGACGGCCTCGCTGGCCCGTCAGGTTCGTGAGCGCTTGCCGCAGGTGCGGCTGCACAACGTCTATGGCCCCACCGAGGCCACCGTAGACAGCAGCGCCTTCACGCTGGAGCCGCACATGCCGCTGCCGGACAATGCGCTACCGATTGGTTGTCCCTTGCCCAATACCCGTGCCTACGTGCTCGATGCCCATGACCGGCCGGTGCCGCAAGGCGTGAGCGGCCAGTTGCATGTTGGCGGGGTAGGCGTTGCGCGTGGCTATAAAGGCCTGAGTCAACATAACGCCGAGCGCTTTATCGCCAGCCCCTTTGTGGCCGGTGACCGGCTGTATCGAACGGGCGATCTGGTGCGCATGGAGGCAGACGGTAATCTGGTGTTTCTCGGCCGCAATGACTTCCAGGTCAAGCTGCATGGCTTGCGCCTGGAGCTGGGCGAGATCGAAGCGCGGCTGATGCAGCATGTGGCGCTGCACGAGGTGGTGGTGCTGCTGCGTGAACAGCGTCTGGTGGCCTATTTCACCCTGCTGGCGGGGCATTGCGCTCCGGGTATCGAAGCTCTGCGCGCCCATGTGCTTGAACAGCTGCCGGATTACATGACCCCTTCGGCGTTCGTCTGCCTGCCGGTCATGCCGCTCAGCCCCAACGGCAAGGTCGAGCGCAAGGCGCTGCCCGAACCCGGCCAGGACGCGGTGCTCAGCCGTGACTATCGGGCGCCGGAAGGCGACACCCAGACCACCCTGGCGCGGATCTGGGCGCAATTGCTGGGGGTCGAGCGGGTAGGGCGCGACGACAACTTCTTCGAGTTGGGCGGTCACTCGTTGCTGGCCGTGACCCTGGTGGCACGGATGCGCCAGGCCGGCCTGCACGCGGATGCCCGCGCGCTGTTCAGCCATCCGACCCTGGCGGATCTGGCGCTGCACACCCGGCATGAGGCGCAGCAGCCACAGGTCATTCCGGCGACCACCATCCCGAGCCTGAACCGCAAACGCAGGATTTGACCATCGGGGCGCGACAAGCCCCGCCGTTCAGGGCGGGGAAGGATAGCGCGGACGGCGTAGCCGTCCCTGGTTGCTGTGGGATGGCTGCTGCTGTTCGATGGACGCACCACCACAGGATTATGCGAAGTAACATGGCGACACAGATGCCCTTCTACGGCGGTATTTCGTTACAAAGACCCCATGGGCATGCACCTTGAAAACACCGTGCCGTCCGCGCCTAATGTCGTCTTCATTGCTCATGGCTCAAGAGCAGCATGCAACGACTTCAAGCCTTCAAGTACGAACTCATGCCAGACGGCCACCAGGAGCGGCAAATGCGCCGCTTTGCGGGCTCCTGTCGCTTCGTCTTCAACAAGGCGCTGGCGTTGCAGAAAGAACGCCACGAGCAAGGCGAGAACAAGCTCGGCTATGCGGGCCTGTGCAAGTTGCTGACCGGGTGGCGCAATAGCCCGCCAACCGCATGGCTGGCCGATGCGCCTGTTCACCCGTTGCAACAGAGCCTCAAGGATCTGGAACGGGCCTACACCAACTTCTTCGCCAAGCGAGCCGACTTTCCCCGGTTCAAGAAGAAGGGGCAGAACAACAGCTTGCGCTATCCCGACCCGAAACAGATCAAGCTCGACCAGACCAACAGCCGCCTGTTTCTGCCCAAGCTGGGCTGGCTGCGCTACCGCAACAGCCGCGAGACGCTGGGTACTGTGAAGAACATCACCGTGAGCCAGTCGTGTGGCAAGTGGTTCGTGAGCATCCAGACCGAACGCGAGATTGATGAGCAGCCCACGGCACAGGGTGCGGCAATCGGCATCGACATGGGCATTGCCCGGTTCGCCACGCTTTCGGATGGCTCGTTCTACGCACCCCTGAACAGCTTCAAACGCCATGAAACCGCGCTGTGCAAAGCGCAGCAGGCGATGAGCCGCAAGGTCAGATTCAGCCGCAACTGGAAGAAGGCGAAAGCTTGCGTCCAGCGCATTCATTCCCGAATCGGCAATGCCCGCCGCGACTACCTGCACAAGTGCTCCACCACGATCAGCCAAAACCACGCGATGGTGTGTATCGAGGACTTGCAGGTACGAAATATGTCCAGGTCGGCGGCGGGCACGGCCGAGGCACCGGGAAGAAACGTTCGGGCCAAGTCTGGCCTGAACAGGGCCATCCTCGATCAGGGCTGGTTCGAGTTCCGCCGCCAACTGGACTACAAGCTGGCGTGGCGCGGCGGCTGGCTGATTGCCGTGCCGCCGCGAGATACCAGCCGCACGTGCCCGTGTTGCGGCCATGTGTCGGCGGCCAACCGCCAGACGCAGGCGCTGTTCAGGTGTGTGGGATGTGGTTTTGAAGGCAACGCCGATGTGGTCGGGGCGATCAATGTACTAAGGGCGGGACACGCCCGGTTAGCCTGTGAAGTGAGCGCAGAGGTCATGGCGCCAGCAGCAGGAACCCACCGAAGCGACTCAGGGGCGGCTCGATGCCGCGCCTGAACGCCGTAGGAATCTCCGGCCTTCAGGCCGGGGAGGATGTCAAGTCGTCGTCAGCCAGCGCTCAGGCCTGGCTGCGCAGCACAGCCATCCTGCGGCTGACCGACGAGCTGAACACCCGCTCCAGGGTGTCCAGCTCGGCCTGCGCCAAGCCTTGAGAACAGGCCAGGCCGAGGGTAAAGCCCTCGGCAACCCCGGCGAGCCGGGACATTTCCAGCACCCCGTCGGCGCGTTCGATATCGGCCAGAATCTGAATGGCTTCGGTCTTCACAGCATCGGGTATCAGCAGGTCGGGCAGAGACATGAGCTTCACCATATGAGGACTATCTGGGCACTCAGCGTAACAGCAAAACCGCGAGCCGGTGCGGCCCCGGAGCAATCACCGGCAAGCCAGGGATAGCTCAGGGCGCCAGGGTGGCGTTGTCGATCACAAAGCGATACTTGACGTCCCCCTTGAGCATCCGCTCGTAGGATTGGTTGATCTGTTCGGCAGCGATCAGCTCGATGTCCGAGACGATGTTGTGTTCGGCGCAGAAGTCGAGCATTTCCTGGGTTTCAGCGATGCCGCCGATCATCGAACCGGCCAGGGTGCGGCGTTTGGTGATCAGATTGAACACGTTCGGCGAAGGATGCGGCGAAGCTGGCGCGCCGACCAGGGTCATGCAGGCATCGCGCTTGAGTAGTATCAGCAGGGCATCAAGGTCGTGGGGCGCCGCCACGGTGTTGAGGATCAAATCGAAACTCTTGCGGTGGGCGGCCAGTTCGTCCGGATTACCGGTCACCACCACTTCATCGGCACCCAGCTGCCGCGCCGCTTCACGCTTGGACTCGGAAGTGGTGAAGGCCACCACATGGGCGCCCAAGGCGTGGGCCAGCTTGATGCCCATGTGCCCCAGGCCACCGATACCAACAATGCCGACTTTCTTACCCGGGCCGATGTTCCAGTGGCGCAGCGGCGACCAAGTCGTGATGCCGGCACACAGCAGCGGCGCCACGGCGGCCAGTTGTGCTTGCGGATGGCGAATGCGCAATACATAACGCTGGTGCACCACAATCTGCTGCGAGTAGCCGCCAAGGGTGTGGCCAGGGGCGTCCGGGGTCGGGAAGTTGTAGGTGCCGATCATGCCGTCGCAGTAGTTTTCCAGCCCTTGGTCGCAGTCTTCACAGTGCTGGCAACTGTCAACGATGCAACCGACGCCGACCAGATCACCGACTTCAAACGCTGCAACATGCGCGCCCTTGGCGGTAACCCGACCGACGATTTCGTGACCGGGCACACAGGGAAACTGAGTGCCGGCCCATTCAGCACGCACCTGATGCAGGTCGGAGTGGCAGATACCGCAGAAGGCGATGTCGATCTGCACATCGTCGGCGCCAGGCGCGCGGCGGGTGATTTGCAACGGGACGAGCGGCTGGTCGCCAGCATGGGCGCCGTAAGCATGGATGGTCATGGGAAAACTCCAGGCGGTTGGTCGTGATCAACATTTTTCCGGGTAACGACCAGAACCGGCTAACGTATTTCGCTGGATTTCTTGCCTGATCCGCTGGCTGTGCACATTTTCAGTAGGAGCACTCTGGCGCCCGAATTATTCTGCATATCTCAAGCAAATAGCCTGCAGGTTCGCTCGCCCATGACCACCCCACAAGCTTCACTGGCCCGCCTGATCGCTCGGCAGGTTGCCGAACCGGGAGACCTTGAAACGGCCATCAGCGGGCTGACCCTGTACCGGCGTAACGAGCTGGCGCCGCCCCAAAGCTGCATGGTGCCGCCCAGCATCGTGTTGGTCGCTCAGGGCGCCAAGCAGCTCTGGGCGGGCGGTGAGGGCTTTGCTTACGACAGTTCGCGGTTTCTGGTCACCTCGCTTGACCTGCCGGCCAACTCAGAAGTGACCCAGGCCAGTCCTGAACAGCCGTGCCTGGGGTTGGTGTTCAAACTGGACCTGCGGGTCATGGCGGAGCTGATTGCGTTGGGCGGCCTGGCGCTCAGTCGTGACAAAACCCCCGGCAAGAGTGTCGGCATCGGCACCGCCACCCCGGCGATCCTGACGCCGATGGTGCGCTTGCTGGAATTGCTCGATGAGCCCGAGGCCATTGCGGTGCTGGCGCCGATGGTCCAGCGCGAGATTCATTACCGGCTGCTATGCGGCGACCAAGGCGCCAAACTGCGCCAGATCGTCAGTGTCGACAGTCAGGGGCACCGGATCGCGCGGGCGATTGACTGGCTGAAACTCAACTACGCCAAGGCGCTGCGAGTCGAAGAACTGGCGGCGCGGGTGCAGATGAGTTCGCCGACTTTCCATCATCATTTTCGCCAACTCACCGCCATGAGCCCGTTGCAGTACCAGAAGTGGCTGCGCCTGACCGAAGCCCGGCGGCTGATGCTCAACGAGCATCTGGACGTCTCCAGTGCCGCATTCAAGGTGGGTTATGAAAGCCCTTCGCAATTTAGCCGCGAGTATGGGCGATTGTTTGGCATTGCACCCAAACGCGACATTATCCAGTTGCGAGAACTGGCCGCAGCACAGTTGTTGGCGTGAGTGGCAGATTTACGTCATTTTTGCGAAGTACCGAAGATGACCGCTTAGGTATTGAGAAATATTTGGCGCTTTTAGAACGTTTATTCATTAATCAAAGGTAGATAGATCAATAAGGGATATCCATTGCAGCGTTATCGTTGTTATGAGGGTTTGTAGGTGGGCGATAGCATCCAAACCTCTGCTATAACCAGTAATTCATGCGCGTACACGGCCTTTTCCCGGTTGTGTGCCTCACTGGATGCTGCTGTTTCGCCATCTTGTGCCTGCCCGGCAAATTCTTAGAATCGGCGCCATCAAGCAGTTATTCACGCTTATCGATAACGGAGTTTCGATCATGATGAACGCAATGCAGATGCCGATGAACACTTCCATGCCAATGATGCCGATGATGGGCATGCCGATGATGATGGCGACCATGAAGTGCGAAATGATGGCCGACGCCATGATGTGCACCATGAAGCCTGCGGCCGGCATGGACATGGCCATGTTCAAGAACAACGCCGAAATGATGGCGATGATGATGAACTGCGGCATGCCGATGATGATGCATTGCGGCAACATGGCGATGATGTGCATGTCCGAGAACGGCATGAACATGATGAACATGATGGCCGGCATGAACATGCCAATGATGATGCCGATGGGCATGCCCATGCCGATGATGAAGTGCATGATGACCTGCACCATCGAAGCCGACTGCATGAAGTGCATGATGATGCCGATGCCAGGCATGAGCATGGAGATGATGAACAACTGCTGCATGCTGATGAACAAGATGATGAACGACTGCAGCATGCCAATGATGATGAGCTGCAATGGTATGCCGATGATGTGCTGCACTTGCTGATTCGAACCGCTGAATGAAAAAAGCCCGCCAGTTCGCACTGGCGGGCTTTTTTCATGAACATTTGTCGATCAGTGGAAGAACTCGGCAATCAGCACCGCGCCAATAAAGGTGCCGAAGTTGGCCAGAAACGAGACCAGCACGATGCGCCAGCCCAGGCGCCGGAACGCTGGCAGGTCTTTGGCGATCGACAGACCGGCGAAGGCCAGCATGGGTGTGATCACCGCCAGCATGTTGATCGAACCCACCAGCCGGGAAATCTCTGCCGCCCATGGGCACAGCGGTGAAGTCAGCAGCATGGCGACCACAGAGACGGTGCACACCGCCGGGATCTTGCGGCGCAGCAGCGAGCAGAGCAGTTCACCGACAAATACTGCACCAATCATGATCGCCATACCGGCAAACGCATCGGGTGACAGCACTTTGTAGCCGACATAGTTGGCCAGCAATGCCAAGCCACCGGCAGCGAACCAGGCACTGATACGACCCAGCCAGCCCAGGTCTGGGGTCTCCAGCGACACTTCGTTGCTGGCTGGACCATTGTCGAACACCGAGGCCTTGGTGGTACGACCGATCAGCGGCTCCAGAACCCGGTAACCCCAGACCGCCAGTGGCAGCGAGATGAACAGGGTGAAGTAGGTGCCCAGCGTGGTGGTGATCAGGTTGGCAGCGGCCGCCAGGGCCATGACTTCCTTGGCCACTTCCGGCGTCTGTTGCGCTGCGATGGCGCCTGCTGCGGCGGCCATCATGCTGCCCGAGCCAATGCCCGAACCCATGGCCAGTGATTTAGGGTCGAAAATCCCCAGGCTGGTGATGAAGCCGGCGACGATGGCAATGAACAACGCACCAAACAACGTACCGGTCAGGTATTCCGCCAGTACGCCACGGCCCTCCGGCGAATCCATGCCATAACGCTCACCGATGATCGCCAGGCTCGGCTCGCGACCTACCGAGAAGGTCGCACCGATCGCTTCACGCTTGATACCCAGCAGCAGCGCCACTGGCAGGCCGAGAATCACCGTGCCGACAAAATGCCCGAACTCCTGGAACACCAGCGCCCAGCCAGACGCCATGACCACCGGCAACGAGCCACCGACCACCAGCCCCAGCTTGGCGATAAACACCAGCAGCGCCGGTTGCAGGATGGCTGCGGCCCGGGCCTGGGCGCGTTTGTCGATGGCCAGGGTGCCAGGCAGGCGGTGACTGGCGATACCGATCGCCGCACCGATCAGCAACGCCCAGACCATGGGCAGCAGCACGACCTTGCCGGGCCCCAGCGGAATGCTCAGGGCGCCGATCACTTCGGCGATGATGAGGATGATTGCAGCCCAGATGTACAGCTTGACCGTGGCTGAGACGGCATTGTGCTCGCGCACGGCGAGCGTGTTGGCGTGATGCATATGAATCCCCTTGCCTGCTGGGCACCGGTGAGGATGACCCAATAGTTGTTGTGTTGTCAGGGAGCGCCTTGCGGCACTCAGGGCAGAAAGCAAATCCATGTCAGGCATGGAGTGTCGCGATTGATCTTCTTATGTGCACCGCAAGTGGCGGGGCGTCCTCAGTATGGCCAGCACCTGGGCGCACTCCAATATTCTGAATTTCATTTGTTGTTGCCTAAAACAGAACGCACAAAGGTCAGGCGCAGACGCTCAGCCGCTGCCGCGGATTGGCCGGGTGACGACCGGCTTTAGCCGGGAAGCTTTCGCGGCTAAAGCCGCTCCTACCGGGGACATGGAGACAGGGAAGGGCAAGCGGGGGCCGGTCGGCCCCCGCGCAGTGGCTCAGCGAGCCGGCAGGTTCTGTTCGACCAGGGCGGTCCAGACCGCAACGCCGGGTTCGATGACCTGGTCGTTGAAGTCGTAGTAGGGGTTATGCAGGGCGGCTGAAGGCTGTTGACCATCGACGCCCATCCAGATGTAAGCACCGGGGCAGGCTTGTAGCATGAAGGCGAAGTCTTCCGAGGCCATTGAAGGGTTGCAACCAAACTGTACGTTGCTTTCGCCCAACGCAGACTGCGCTGCCTGGCAGACGATCCGTGCCTCGGCCGGGTGGTTTTCGGTGACCGGGTACCCGACGTTGTAGCTCAGCGCACCGCGTACGCCAAACGCTGCCGGCAACTGCTCGACGAATTCGCCAATCAGTTGCTGGACCTTTTCACGCACCGGGGTTTGCAGGCAGCGTACGGTTCCACGCAGCGTGGCGGTTTCCGGCAGCACGTTGATCGCTTCACCCGCATTGATCTGGGTGACACTGATCACCGCACTGTCCAGCGGTGACAGGCGCCGGGAGGTGATGGTCTGTAAGCCGAGAATCAGTTCGGCCGCCGCGACAATCGGATCGAAGCCGCGGTCGGGCATTGCCGCATGCGAGCCCTTGCCGGTCAGGACAATTTCAAAGGTATCCAGCGAGGCCATCATCGGCCCCGGATTGACCAGCACCTTGCCGGCCGGCACCCCGGGCCAGTTGTGCAGGCCATAAATGGCTTGCATCGGAAAACGCTCGAACAGGCCGTCTTCGATCATCTTCTGGGCGCCGCCCAGGTTCTCTTCAGCCGGCTGGAACACCAGATAAACAGTGCCGCTGAAGCGGCGCGTCTCGCTCAAGTGCCGGGCGGTGGCCAGCAGGATCGCGGTATGCCCGTCATGGCCGCAGGCATGCATGCAGCCCTGATGGGTCGAGCGGTGTGCGCACTGGCCCAGTTCCTGGATCGGCAAGGCGTCCATGTCGGCGCGAATGCCAATCGCCGGCCCTTCACCGTTGCGCAGCACGCCGACCACCCCGGTGCCACCCAGGCCACGATGCACCTCGATCCCGAAACTCTCCAGCAGGCTGGCGACCCGCTCGCTGGTCTGCACTTCATGAAAGCCCAGTTCGGGCGCGGCATGAAACTGACGCCGCCACACGGTGGCGTCGTCGATCAATTTGGCTGAAATAGTCATTGCAGTTACTCCAGGCTCGCGCCGTAGCCGAAACTGGCCGCCGGGATGGCAGCGGTTTCGACCCAGACGCTTTTCACTTCACTGTATTCGCGCAAGGCATCCAGCCCCGAAGAGCGACCATAGCCGCTTTCACCATAGCCACCAAACGGCGAGCTGACATGGATGGTCTTGTAGCCGTTGATCCAGAACGTGCCAGCCCGGACCTGTTTTGCCACGCGGTGGGCGCGCCCGACATCGCGGGTCCAGACCGCGCCAGCGAGGCCGAAACGGCTGTCGTTGGCGATGCGGATGGCCTCGGCCTCGTCTGCGAAGGGAATCGCTACCACCACCGGGCCAAAGATTTCTTCCCGGGCGCAGTGCAGGGCGTTGTGACCTGCCAATACCGTGGGGTTGATGTAGTAGCCGGCTTTTGCAGGAACCGGTTCGGCACCTTCGCCCACCAACTGTGCGCCGTCTTGCAAGGCACGCTCGACCATGGTTTTCACATGGCTGTACTGCTTGGGGTTATTGATCGGGCCGATCTGGGTCTGCGGATCGCTCGGGTCACCGACCACAAATTGCTGCGCGGCACTGGCCAGCGCCTGGGTGAACTTGTCGAAGATCGAGGCCTGGACCAGCAGTCGCGAGCCGGACACGCAGCTTTGCCCGGCGCCGGAGAAGATCGCTGCCTGGGCGCCACGCAGCGCCACGTCGAGGTCGGCGTCGGCGAATACGATATTGGCTGACTTGCCGCCCAGCTCCAGCACCGCCGGGATGCAGCGCTGTGCAGCGGCGCTGGCAATGTGGCGGCCGGTGGCCGGCGAGCCGACGAACACCACCTTGCGGATATCGGCGCCGGCAATCAATTGCTGACCGATGCTATGGCCGAAACCGGCCACCACGTTGACCAGGCCCTTGGGAACACCGGCACGCTCGACCAGCACGCCGATGACCAGCGACGACAGCAC
Organism: Pseudomonas sp. 21LCFQ02; assembly: GCF_024129895.2. NCBI lineage: Bacteria > Pseudomonadati > Pseudomonadota > Gammaproteobacteria > Pseudomonadales > Pseudomonadaceae > Pseudomonas > Pseudomonas sp. 21LCFQ02. The sequence goes on along the minus strand of NZ_CM178749.1, from coordinate 4,602,716 downwards.
GGTCAGTTCCGAAGGCTTGAGGATCACCGCGTTACCGGCGGCGATTGCCGGCGCGACCTGCCAGCCGCAGGTGAACACCGGCGCATTCCATGGGGTGATCTGCAGTACCGTGCCAAGTGGTTCATAGGTGACGTAGTTGAGGTGCGAGGTCGGCACCGGAATCACTTCACCGTGCAGTTTGTCGGCCCAGCCGGCGTAGTACTCGAACATCTCGGCGACCTTGGCCACTTCGACCTGCGCGTCCCGGATCGGCTTGTTGGCGCTCAACGACTCGATCTGTGCCAACGCCTCGCTGTGCTGGCGAATCTGCGCGCCGACCTGGTACATGGCGCGGCCACGGGCCTGGGCGGTCATTGCCCACCATTGTTGCTGAGCGGTGCCGGCGGCCTTGCTGGCGACCTCGACCAGTGACTGATCGGCATCGGGGTAGCTCAGCATCAGGCTGTCGTCGTGGGCGTTGCGCACTTCAATCGGGGTGCCGTGGCCCGCAATGAACTCACCGCCAACATAGCTGGCGATGACCTGACGATCGCCCCAGAACGGCTGCATCAACTCGATAATCTTGTGCATGCTCATGGTTTATTCCTCACGGCCAAACAGGGCGTTATCGGTGCGTTGCACGATGCAGCAGAAGTCTGCGCCGTCGGGCAGGGTGGCGCTGCTGTCTTGCCATAGCTGCGCAACGGTGCGTGCCAGCGGCAGGTCGAGATCCATACTTGCTGCAAGATCGCTGGCCAGCCCCACATCCTTGCGCATCAGGCCCATGCTGAAACCTGAGTCATAGGCTTTGTTCAGCACCCAGGTCGGAAACATCACCTGGCTGGCGCCACTGCGCCCGGAGCCGGCATTGAGGCCCTGGAGGAGTTTTTCCGGGTCGACACCGGCCTTGGCGGCCATGCTCACGGCTTCGGCGGTGGTAATCAGGTGCGCGGCGGCGAGCATGTTGTTGGCGATCTTGGCCACGTTGCCGGCGCCGCAGCTACCAATGTGCACACGGCTGCCGCTCATGGCTTCGAGCACCGGCATGACCTTGGCCAGGTCTGCTTCGTCGCCGCCGATGACCATCGACATGCTGCCGCTGGCTGCACCTTTGGGGCCGCCAGATACCGGCGCATCCATGAACGCGATGCCTTTTTCGCGCAGCGCCGCCGCCACGTTGCGGCTGGCCTCCGGCGTTGAGGTGGTGGTGTCGATCACCACCAGACCTTCGCGGCCCAGCTCGATGATGCCTTGCTCTCCCAGGCACACCGCTTCGACATGCTCGGCCTTTGGCAACGACAGAATCAGCACGTCAACGGCCTTGATCAACTCGTCACGTGCCGCAACCGGCTTGACGCCTTTGTCCTGCGCCTGGGCCAATGCGGCTGGCGACAGGTCAAAGCCGCTTACATCGAATCCTTTGCCGGCCAGTGTGGCCGCCATGCCGCCGCCCATGTTGCCCAGCCCGATTACGCCCACCTTGAATGTCATGTCTGCACGCTCGCTGTTATTCGAAATCATGAATGAAGTGAATGAAGCCAATGGGTCGAGTATGGACAGCCCTCAGTCATCGCAGCAATAATCGGTCAAACCCAATTCTGTTGCCTTTATAGCAACACAGGAGCCTTATGAGTCTGGTTCAGGATCGGCGCATTCTGTATTTCTTCGAGGCCGTACGGCTGGGCAGCGTGCGCGCCGCTGCGGACTTTCTCGACGTGGCGGCCTCGGCGGTCAGCCGCCAGATCGCCCAGCTTGAACACGAACTGGGCAGCCCGCTGCTGGAGCGCCATCGGCGCGGAGTAAAGCCCACCGAGGCCGGTGAACGGGTCTTGCTTTACTACCGTCAGCGGCTCTCGCAACAGGAGGTGTTGCTCGATTCACTGCAGGCATTGCGTGGCTTGCAGAGCGGTTCGGTGGTGCTGGCGATCGGCGAGGGTTTTATTGATGGCCTGGTCACGCCGCTGAGCCGGTTCTCCGAGCAGTACCCGCGCATCGACCTGCAGGTCAACGTGTGTGGCACTAACGAAGTGATTCGCCAGGTCGTCGAGGATGAAGCTCACCTGGGCCTGGTATTCAACCCGCCCACCGACCCCAAGATCCGCTCCCATGCACATACCCGCCAGCCGGTGTGCGTCGCGGTCAGCCCGGAGCATCCCTTGGCGCAGCAAACCGAGCCATTGCCGCTCAAGGGGCTGGACAGCTATCGGTTGGCGTTGCCTGGGGTGTCATACGGGATCCGCCAGATCGTCACCCAGGCCGAACACCGCCTGGGGTTAACCCTGACGCCGACGCTGACTTGCAGCACCTTCGCCATGCTCAAGCGGTTTTCGATGCGTGGTGGAGTGACCTTGATGCCGATCTTTGTCATGGAAGACGAGATCCGCAACGGTCAGTTGGTGGCGTTGCCGCTGGAGAGCGAGATCTTCAGCAGCCCGGAAACTCACCTGATCAGCCGCCTGGGCCGTCAGTTGAGCGTGGGTGCCAGCCGCCTGTTGAGCATGGTCCTGCAGGACATGACGGCTTTCAAGGGCGAGGGTTAGATACCCGAATATGGCCCGTAGGAGCGGCTTTAGCTGCGAAGCCTTTCGCAGCTAAGGCTGCTCCAGTGGCGCCGTGGCAGCGGGCAAGCTCCATCAGGATTAGTCCAGTTGCTCGGGATGGCTGATCACCAGATACGCCACCGCTTCGCTGTCTGCCGGGTTGCGATAGCGGTGCGGCTGGTCGGCATAGAACAGAATCGAATCGCCAGGGGAGAGCAGGTAGCGCTCCTCATTGACGCTGATTTCCAGCACGCCTTGAGTCACCACCAGGTTCTCTTGTACGCCGGCGGCATGACCCTGCGAGCTTTCTTCAGCCAGGGGGCTGAGGCGGATTTCATAGAATTCGGTCTGGCGTGAACGGTCGAACGGGAACAGCGCACGGCTGACAAAGTGGCCGCCGGGGCTGACCAGCCGTTTGCTGTCGCGGGCCGGTAGCAGCTCGACTCCCTCGAAGGCGCGTGTTTCGAGAAACGCCGCCACCGAGACTTTCAAGCCTTTGGCAATCTTGCACAGTACTTTGATCGACGGCACGCTGCGCCCGGACTCAATCTGCGCCAGCATGGCGCGGCTGACCCCGCTCAAGCGCGCCAGAGCGTCGAGTGACAGATACCGTTTGCTGCGCAGACGTTGCAGGTTAAGGGCCACCCGCTCGCCGATCAGGTCCTCGTCGGCAGGCGCATATTCAGTCGACAGCGGCGGCGCTTCCTGCGCGGCCACTGCGCTGCGCAGCAGGCTCATGGCCGTGCCTTGCCGATCTGCACATCCTGTTGCGCCATCATCTGGGTCCATGCGTTGAGCCCGGAGCACGCGGCATACATCTTCCACATCAACTCGGCGTTACGGCGTGCTTCACGGCGTTTGCGATGGAGGGTGAAGTCGATGACGGTAGCGGTGGCTTGCATGGTGCGTACTCAGTGCGAGGTAAGTGGGGCTACAGTAGCGACTTTCAGTTAGACCCAGAAATACTGAATTTATATGTGTTAATTCCTTTTTGGACTTAGCGAAAGCTGCACGCTCGCACCTCGCTTTTGGCGACGAATGGCAGATTTTTGTGCCTATGCTTAGTCGATAACGTTATTTCCAGGCAGGCTATTTGTGCCTATAGGCTATAAGCAACTGGCCACAAGCCAATACTGCTCGCTTATAAGTCCTCGCAATGACCCTCGACTATGCATTTATTCTCAGTACGCTACCGGCGTTTCTGAAAGCTGTTGGCGTGACCCTCCAGGTCGGTCTGATCGCCATCTGCACCTCGCTGCTGGTGGCCCTGCTCAACACCGTGATTCTGATGTTCCGCACCCCGGTGCTGTGCCGTCTGATCGGTCTGTATGTGGAACTGGCGCGTAACACGCCGTTGCTGATCCAGCTGTTCTTCATTTATTTCGCACTGCCGACCCTGGGCTTCAAGGTGTCCGGTTTTGCTGCGGCGATCATCACCATGACCTTTCTTGGCGGCGCCTACCTCACTGAGGTGCTGCGCGCTGGCATCGAGGCGGTGCCGGCGGCGCAACTGGAGTCGGGGCGCTCCATCGGCCTGTCGGATTGGCAATTGCTGCGCCACGTGATCCTGCCCCAGGCCGGAATCCTCAGCCTGCCGGCGCTGTTCGCCAATTTCATTTTCCTGCTCAAGGAAACCACGGTGGTGTCTGCCGTGGCGGTGCCGGAGATTCTCTACACCACCAAGAGCTACATCGCCCTGTACTACAAGACCTACGAGATGCTCACGGTACTGACCCTGATCTGCATACTGCTATTCCTGCCGCTGTCATTGCTGCTCAGCTACCTGGAACGGAGGCTGCAACATGGCCAGTTCGGGTCTTGAGTTGCTGTGGGTGTCGCTGCCGCTGCTGGCTGAAGGCGCGGCGCGAACCCTGTCGATCTCGGCGTTGAGCATTGTATTGAGTACCGCTGGCGGCGTGCTTTACGGCTCGCTGACGACCTTGGGGATCGGCTGGCTGAACGTTTTGCTGCGCATTTACCTGGAGCTGTTTCGCGCCATCCCGGTGCTGGTCTGGTTGTATCTGCTGTTCTTTGGCTTGCCGATCTTCTTCGGCCTGAGCATTCCGAGCTTCTGGTGCGCAGTGCTGGTGCTGAGCCTTTGGGGTGCCAGCGAGGTGGGTGAGGTGGCGCGTGGCGCCCTTAAATCGCTGCCTAAAGGTCAGCGTGAGGCCGGGCTGTCGATTGGCTTGTCTGCGGTGCAGCTTTACGGCCATGTGCTGCTGCCCCAGGCGCTCAAGCGCATGACCCCGCCGACCATCAACATCTATACGCGGATCATCAAGACCAGCTCACTGGCGGTGTTGATCGGTGTGGTCGACGTCATCAAGGTCGGCCAGCAGATCATCGAGCGTACCTATGAGTCGGTGCTGATCTACGGCGCGCTGTTTCTATTTTTCTTCTTTATCTGTTACCCGCTGTCGGTCGCCTCGCGCGTGCTGGAGCGGCGCTGGACACAAGCATGAGCGCACTGATCGAGTTCAAGGGCTTCAACAAGTTTTTCGGCAGCAACCAGGTGCTCAAAGAGGTTGACCTGCAGGTCGCCTCCGGCGAAGTCATTGTGGTGCTCGGGCCCAGCGGCTGCGGCAAAAGCACCTTGCTGCGTTGCCTCAATGGCCTGGAGCAGGCGCAGGGCGGCGAGCTGCATTTTGCCGGTCAGCAGTTGCTGGCAGCGGGCACCGACTGGCGCAAGGTGCGCCAGGACATCGGCATGGTGTTCCAGAGTTATCACCTGTTCCCGCACATGACCGTGCTCGACAACATCCTGCTCGGCCCGCTGAAAGTACAGCGCCGCGAGCGTAAAGAAGCGCGGGCCCAAGCCGAGGCCCTGTTGCAGCGAGTGGGCCTGGCTGACAAGCGTGATGCTTATCCAAGGCAGCTCTCCGGCGGCCAGCAGCAACGCATCGCGATTGTCCGTTCGTTGTGCATGAACCCCAAGGTCATGCTGTTCGATGAAGTCACCGCCGCCCTTGACCCGGAAATGGTCAAGGAAGTGCTGGAGGTGATCCTCGACCTGGCACGGGGCGGCATGACCATGCTGATCGTCACTCACGAAATGGGCTTTGCCCGCGCTGTGGCCGACCGCATCGTGTTCATGGAGGCCGGGCGCATCCTTGAACAGCGTGATCCGGAGTCTTTCTTCACCCATCCTTCGAGCGCACGTGCGCAGCAGTTTCTGGAGAAGTTCTCTTACGTTGAATCCCTGCCGGGCAAGGCCAGCCATGCCCGCGCAGAGGCTATCTAAAAGCTGCCTAGATAAAGGGACATCCTTATGAGCACTGCCACATTCAAATCTGCGCGTTCTTTACTGCTGTTGCCATTGCTAAGCCTGGGCCTGTTAGCCGGTTGCGGCAATGGCGACAAACCGGCCAAGCCCGCTGCGGCAGCACCGGCCCAGGCGGCTGCTGCGGCACCGGCCAGTTACCTGGACAAGATCAAGGCTCGCGACAAACTGATCGTCGGCGTGTTCACCGACAAGCCGCCATTCGGTTTTGTCGATGAGAAGGGCAAGTACGTTGGTTTCGATACCGATATCGGCCGCCAGTTTGCCAAGTCACTGCTCGGTGATGAAAACAAGGTCGAATTCGTTGCGGTCGAGCCGGCCAGCCGGATTCCGTTCCTGCAAAGCGACAAGGTCGACATCATCCTTGCCAATATGACCGTGACCCCGGAGCGCAAGCAAGCGGTGGACTTCACCAACCCGAACCTCAAGGTCGCGGTGCAGGCGTTGGTGCCGGATAACAGCCCGGTGCAAAAGCTCGATGACCTGGCCGACAAGACCATCATCGTCACCACTGGCACCACCGCTGACGTGTGGCTGACCAAGAACCATCCGGACTGGAAGCTGCTCAAGTTCGAGAAAAACTCCGAGTCGCTGCAAGCCCTGGCCAACGGTCGTGGTGACGCTTATGCGCAAGACAACCTGGTGCTGTTCAGCTGGGCCAAACAGAACCCCGGCTACCGGACCCTGCCGGAAAAGCTCGGCGGCGAAGCACCGATTGCTCCGGCGGTGAAAAAAGGCAATATCGAACTGCGTGACTGGGTCAATGCCGAACTTGCCAAACTCGGCCAGGACAAGTACCTGCTGAAACTGTACGACCAGTATGTGCGCAAGGAACTGGCTGAAGACACCAAACCTGAAGACGTGATTGTCGAAGGCGGCAACTGGCAGGGTTGATCGGCATTGTAGGAGCGGCTTTAGCCGCGAAAGCTTCGCCGCTAAAGCTGCTCCTACAGGGTTCTGTGTTTCCTGCGCGATAGCGCAAAGCGCTGCCAGAGTCTTAATGCTCGTTGGCTTTGGCTAACACCGCCTGCAACAGCACATTCGCCCCGGCCTCGGACCAGTGCGGATGAATATGCTCAGCCTCGTTATGGCTCAGCCCATCGACACAAGGGACAAAGATCATCGCGGTCGGTGCCACCCGGCTCAGGTAACAGGCGTCGTGGCCGGCCCCGGAAATCATTCGCTTGTGGCTGTAGCCCAGTTCCACTGCTGCGCGCTGCACCTGATCGACGCAAGCCGCGTCAAAGGCAATCGGCGCGTACTGGAAGATCTGCTTGAGCTCATGGCCCAGGCCGGTGGCTGCGGCGATATCGGCGACTTCCTTGCGCAATTGCGCGTCCAGCTGCTCCAGCACCGCTTCGTCCGGGTGGCGGAATTCGACGCTGAACAACGCGCGCCCCGGCACTACGTTGCGCGAGTTCGGGTAAACCTGCACCCAGCCCACGGTGGCGCGACCTTCATCGCCTTGGGCCAGGCCCATGGCGTTGACCGCTTCGACGATGCGCGCCACACCGAGCAGGGCGTCGAGGCGATGGTTCATCGGTGTAGTGCCGGCGTGGGCGCTGCGCCCGTGCAGTTCTATTTCGTACCAGCGCTGGCCCTGCGCGCCGCTGACCACGCCAATGGTGATGTCTTCGGCTTCCAGAATCGGGCCTTGTTCGATATGCAGCTCGAACGCGGCATGGATGTCGCGCCCGCCCATGGGTTCGTTGCCCGCGTAGCCGATTTGCTGCAGCGCCTGGCCGATGCTTACGCCTTGGGCGTCTGTGCGCGACAGGCCGTATTCGAGGTCAAATACCCCGGTATAAACCCCCGAAGCAATCATCGCCGGGGCAAAGCGCGAGCCTTCTTCGTTGGTCCAGTTGATCACTTCGATGCTGCGTTCAGTGGCGATGCCATGATCGTTGAGGCTGCGCACCACCTCCAGCCCGGCCAGCACGCCGTAGATGCCGTCGAACTTGCCGCCAGCCGGTTGCGAGTCACCGTGCGAGCCAGTCACTACCGGGGGCAGGCTGTCGTCACGGCCGGGGCGGCGGGCAAACATATTGCCCATGGCGTCGACCTTGACGGTGCAGCCGGCCTCGATGGCCCATTGCTTGAACAGGTCGCGGCCAATGCGGTCTTCTTCGGTCAATGCCAGGCGTGATACGCCGCCCTTGGGCGTGGCGCCGATCTGCGCCATTTCCATCAGCGAGTCCCACAGGCGTTGGCCGTTGATACGCGGTGCCTGGCTCATTGGTCTTTTACCTTGTAGCGGAAATTGCAATGCGACGAGCCCTGCATAATGGTCTGGGTGCGGGTCAGCTCGACATTGGGGTCATAGCCTACGATGAACAATTCATCACGGGCACACGACAGCAGGTGGCCGATCTCGCCCAGGCCCATCTCGTGGTACATCTCGGCGTAGCGGCAGCGGTGCACGTCATAGTCGTAATGGGTCGCATCGCTGGCAATCACATCAACCTTCAAGGCGTCGTCCTGCTCCCACAGCGTTTGCAGGGCGACGAAACCGGCCAGGTCCGGGCCGTTGGGTTCCTTGGCCGCAAAATGCTGGCCGGCCTTGACCGCCGCCTGGCCAACCGCCTCGCCAATCACCGCCTGGGCCTTGTCCTTGCCGTAGTCGCGGACCAGGATTTCGTAGATTGGCTTGATGATCTCGGCTTCGATCCGGCGCCGGGCCAGAATGCCCATTTCGCCTTGTGCAGCGCTCATAGTGGTTCTCCTCTTCACGGTATTACAGGGTACAAACGTAGCGAGCGAAGGTCAGGCAAGGCGAAAACCGACGAGCAAGCGCAATGTACTGAAGTACCTGAGCATTGCGAGCCGGTTTTCAACGCCGCCTGGCCGAGCGCAGCAGTTTTTACTTGCCGCCGGCTACGCTGACCGGTTCCCACTTGTTGCCCTTCACCTGGTAAACGGTAAAGGTCGGGTTTTTCAGGTTGCCCTGTGCATCGAACGCGATGGTGCCGGTTACGCCCTGATACTCGCTGGCGCGCAGCACCGGCAGGTATTTCTTTGGATCAAGGGAATCGGCTTTTTCCAGGGCATTGATCAGCACACCAACGCCGTCATAGGCGAACGGTGCGTGCAGCTCGATCGGCTGCTTGTAACGTTGCTTGTAGCTTTGATCGAAATCCTTGCCGCCGGGCATTTGCTCGACGGCCAGACCCGGCTCCAGGGCGGTGACGCCTTCGCCGTCTTTTTGCGCCAGGTTGAGGAAGGTCTGGCTGACGAAGCCGCCAGCGCCCATCAGGGTCGCCTTGATACCCAGTTGCTTGAGACGACGTGCCAGGCTGGCGGCCTGGGCGTCGACGCCGCCGAAGAACACCAGGTCCGGGTTCTTGCTGCGGATGCTGGTCAGCACGGCGCTGAAGTCGACGGTCTTGTCGTCGACGAACTCGCGGGCCACCACGTTGCCACCGCCGGCTTCAACCGACTTGACGAATTGATCGGCCAGGCCCTGGCCAAAGGCGGTGCGGTCGTCGAGCACGGCGATGCGCTTGGCCTTGAGGTTTTGCAGGGCATATTGGCCGGCGACCTGACCGCCGTCATCGTCATGGCCCATGACCCGGAAGCTGGTGTCGAAGCCTTGCAGGGTATAGCCGTGGCCGGTGGCGACCGGTGCCACCTGGGCGATGCCTGCATCGTGATACACGCGGGCTGCCGGGATGCTGGTGCCGGTGTTCCAGTGGCCAACCACACCGACCACGCCGGCATCGACCAGACGCTGGGCGACGGTGACCGCGGTGCGCGGGTCGGACTGGTCGTCTTCGGAGACCAGCTTGTAGGTCACCGCTTCGCCGGCGATTTTCGGCTTGCGCGCGTTGGCCGCGTCGATGGCCAGTTGCGCGCCGTTTTCCAGGTCCTTGCCGATCCGCGCCGACGGGCCGGTTAGCGGGCCGGCCAGACCGATCAGGACGGTCTGGTCAGCCTGGGCGATAGCTGAGGTCAGGCTGCCGAGTAACAGACCGGCAGCGGTGGCGCGTTTGAAAAGGGTCGAGTACTGCATGGGTGAAGTTCCTTTGATCATTGCCGTTAGGTACACGCCGGCTGCCCGGTAGCGCGGGTTTTAATTCAATCTTGAGCGCGTGTTTATGTAGGAGCGAGCTTGCTCGCGAAGACGGCGGGTCAGGCGATATAGGTGCTGTGACCTTGCTGACCTTTTCGCCAGCAAGCTGGCTCCTACAAGCATCATCATTCTCCAAGGTAGGCGGCGCGCACCTGCGGGTCTTCGAGCAGTTCGCGGGAGGCGCCTTGAAGGGTGATACGCCCGCTGTCCATCACGTAGCCGCGTTCGGTCACTTGCAGCGCCAGCCGGGCGTTCTGCTCCACCAGCAGCAGGGTCATGCCGCTGCGGCACACTTCAGAGATCACTGCGAAGATCTTTTCGACCATCACCGGCGCCAGGCCCATGGACGGTTCGTCCAGCACCAGCAGGCGCGGGCGCGACATCAGTGCGCGGCCCAGGGCGAGCATCTGTTGTTCGCCGCCGGACAGCAGCCCGGCCGGTTGCTCCAGGCGCCTGCGCAGGTGCGGGAACCAGTCGAGGATGCGTTCGATCTGGTCGGCTATGGCTGTCGTATCGCGGCGCAGGTAGGCGCCGGTGTGGAGATTTTCCAGCACGCTCATGCGCGCAAACACGCCTCGACCTTCCGGCACCATGGCCAACCCGCGTTGCAGGCGCTGGTGGGCGCCCAGGCTGTGCAGCGGCTGGCCGTCGAAATGAATGGTGCCCGCACTCGCTGTCAGCAGGCCGGTCAGCGCCTTGAGGGTCGAAGTCTTGCCTGCACCATTGGCGCCGATCAGGGTCACGTGTTCGCCCTCAGCCACGTTCAGGCTCAGCGCGTTGACCGCTTCAATGGCGCCGTAGTGCACCGACAGGTCACGAATTTGCAGCAAGGCTTCAGGCATGGCTGCCGGCTCCCAGGTAGGCCTCGATCACTGCCGGATTTTCACGCACCTGTTGCGGCGTGCCGCGGGCGATCACTTGGCCGTGGTCGAGAACAGTGATGCGGTCGCACAGGCCCATCACCAGTTTTACGTCGTGCTCAATCAGCAGCAGGGTGCGGCCGTCGCGGCGGATCTTGTCCAGCAGCTCGCGCAGTTGCTGCTTTTCCGAGAGGTTCATCCCTGCCGCCGGTTCGTCCAGTGCCAGCAGGCGTGGCTCGGTGGCCAGCGCACGGGCGATTTCCAGGCGCCGCTGGTGACCATAGGAGAGGGTGTCAGCGCGGCGCTCGGCCAGTTCGCCGATGCCGACGTAAGCCAGCCAGTCACGGGCAATGGCGCGGGTCTCGGCTTCTTCCTGGCGGGCGCGGCGATGGCGTAGCAGGGCGGCGAGCACGCCGTTGCGGGTGCGCACGTGGCGGCCAACCATAACGTTCTCCAGCGCAGTCATCGAACCGAACAGGCGGATGTTCTGGAAGGTTCGGGCGATGCCAGCCTGCGCCACCTTGTGCACCGATGACGGCTCGTAACGTTCACCGTCGAGACTGAACTGACCGCTGTCGGCGCGGTACAAGCCGGTCATCAGATTGAAAAAGGTGGTTTTGCCTGCGCCATTGGGGCCAATCAGGCCGTGCACTTCGCCCGCCTGAATCGCCAGGCTGACATCCTGCACGGCGGTCACGCCGCCAAAGTGTTTACTGACATGGCGCAGCTCCAGCAGTGGTTTGCTCATCGACTGACCTCCCGTTGGGCTGGCCATAGACCGGTCGGTCTGAAATGCATCACCAGGATCAGCGCCAGGCCATAGAACAACTGACGGATGATTTCCGGATCGATCAGCACTTCACCAAACAGGCTCATCTGCAAGCTGCCCATGGTCGAGCGCAGCACCTCCGGCAGGGCGGCCAGCAGCACGCAGCCAAGGATCACCCCAGGCACATGACCCATGCCGCCAAGCACGACCATGGCCAGCACCGCCACCGACTCGTTGAGGGTGAATGACTCTGGCGAGACGAAGCCCTGGAATGAGGCGAACAGTGCGCCGCCAATGCCGCCGAACGCAGCGCCGATGGCGAAGGCCAGCAATTTCAGGCGTTTGGTGTCAAGGCCCATGGCCGCTGCTGCGTCTTCGTCCTCTCGAATCGCCACCCAGGCGCGACCGATCCGCGAATCCTGCAAGCGCAGGCAGGCCAGCATGATCAGAACCGCCAGCGCCGCGAACAGGTAGTAATACAGGTGCACCGATGGCACACGCCAACCGAATATTTCCTGGGTGCGCGCCAGGTTCATGCCGAACAACTGGATCGGCTCGATGGAGGCGATGCCTTTCGGGCCATTGGTGATGTTTACCGGCCGGTCAAGATTGCGCATGAAGATGCGGATGATCTCGCCAAAGCCCAGCGTCACAATAGCCAGGTAGTCACCGCGCAGGCGCAGGGTCGGCGCGCCAAGCACGATACCCAGCCCCGCGGCGAGTAACGCGGCCAACGGCACGATCAGCCAGATTGAGGTATGCAGGCCGTCCGGCAAGGCGGCCGCCAGCGCCGGGAACTGGGTCAGCAAGTGCGGCGAAGACAACAGCGCTGCCAGATAGGCGCCCAGCGCGTAAAAGGCAATAAAGCCCAGATCCAGCAAGCCGGCGTAGCCGACCACGATGTTCAGGCCCAGGGCGAGCATGATGTACAGCAGGGCGAAGTCCAGCGTGCGCACCCAGGCGTTGCCACCGGCATACCCGGCCAGCCAGGGCGCCAGCAGCAGGGCAGTGGCGAACAGCACCACACCCAGGTGTGGGCTGGCGCGCCGTGGCAAGTTGATCACGCGGCTGATGATCGGGCTCATGCGCGCACCGCCAGCCGCTCACCGAGCAGGCCGCTGGGGCGCAGCACCAGCACGGCGATCAGCACCATGAACGCGAACACGTCCTGATAGTTGCTGCCAAATACACCATTGGTAAGTTCACCGAGGTAGCCGGTGCCCAACGCTTCGATCAGCCCCAGCAGAATGCCGCCGAGCATCGCGCCCTTGATGTTGCCGATACCGCCGAGTACGGCGGCGGTAAACGCTTTGAGTCCCGGCAGAAAGCCCATATAAAAATGTGCATTGCCGTAATTGCTGGCCATCATCACGCCGGCCAGAGCGGCCAGCGCACCGCCTATTGCGAACGTCAGCACGATCACGGTGTTGGGGTTGATGCCCATCAGGCTGGCGACTTGTGGATTTTCTGCCACGGCGCGCATGGCACGGCCCAGGCGGGTGCGGTTGACCAGCAACAGCAGGGCGCCCATCACCGTCGCGGCGATGGCCACAGTGGCAATCGCCGTGAGGTTGGTGATTGCCGGGGCGCTGTCTTCACTGCCGGCGGTGAGCTCAATCGGGTCCAGCGGCAAGAGCTGAGGGAACATCAGCGGGTTGCGGCTCCAGATCAGCATGGCGACGGTCTGCAATAGCAACGACACGCCCAGGCCGCTGATCAGTGGTGCCAGCCGTGGCGCGTTGCGCAGGCGGCGGTAGGCAACGCGCTCAATCAGCCCGGCCAGCACCGCGCAGACTGCCATGGCCGCCACCGTGGCGATAGCCAGCACCAGCAGGTCCGGGCAGCCGGGCAGTATGGCCTGCAATAGGTGAATGGCTGACAGGCCGACCAGCGCGCCAATCATCAACAGATCGCCATGGGCGAAATTGATGATGCGTAAAATTCCGTAGACCATGGTGTAGCCCAGTGCGATCAACGCATACAGGCTGCCAAGCACCAGGCCGTTGAGCAGTTGCTGGATGAAGGTATCCATGAAGAGCGAAAAGCCTTTGGTTCAAGCGCGGGAGAGCGAAGGCGGCACAGTAGGTAATTATTCTAAATTTATCAAATATCTAAAACTCATATGGTTATAAGTGATTTCGATATGGAATCAATTATCGATTTATCTCAGTAAATATTGAGTGTTCACAAGCAGGTTGAATCGGGTTAAGCTCAATACATGAATAAATTAGAACAGTTTGATAATGACCCTCCACTGCGTGCAGTGCGAACTTTCGAAGCCTTCGCCCGCCATGGCGGGGTCAACGCCGCCGCCCGCGAGCTGGACATTTCGCCTTCGGCCATCAGCCACCAGTTGCGTCTGCTCGAAGAGTTTCTCGGCCAGCCGCTGACCTCGCGGCAGGGCCGTAACCTGATTCTCACTGATGATGGCCGCGAGTATTACCGCGCCATTCGCTCGGCGTTCGCGGTGCTGCGCAGCGCCACCGATCATGTTCGAGAGCAATCGAGCGCTCGCCAGGTGACTATCAGTTTGATCCCGATGTTCGGCATCAACCTGTTCATTCCGCGATTGGCGCAGTTTCTTGCCGATAACCCAGGGGTGGACGTCAATGTCACCTACGCCAACCACCGTAGTTACCCGAGCGATGCGGCCGATATTTCCATTCGTTTCGGCACCGGCCACTGGCCGGGCTATCACAGTGAGCCGATGATGTCCGGCGCGGTGACGCCCTGGTGCAGCCGCGAGTTCTACCAGCGCCATGGCCCGTTCGATTCGCTGCAGGCGCTTAGCGAATTACCGCTGCTGCACGACGAAGAGCGCGGGACCTGGGCGCAATGGTTTCACCGTGCTGGCGTGAAGCATCCGGCGGCTTTGCAAGGGCTGCTGTTCGAGGATGGCCAGCTGGCGTTGAGCGCGGCGCAGAACGGCCTGGGCTGCGCGTTGTTGCGCGAGCCACTGATTACCGGGCTGCGTGATAGCGGGGAACTGGTCAAGCTGTCGGATCTGACACTCGATGACGGGCGAGCCTATTGCCTGTGTCGGCGGGCGGACGGGCAGTTGTCCAGGGAGGGGGTGAATTTATATAGCTGGCTCAAGAGCGGGTTGGGAGGCTGACAAGGCAGGGTTGAGTCAGCCTCTTGTTGGATCGGCCGGAAACAGCCACCCTGTGCATTCTCTATACAAGGAGTCCGCTAATGGCCGACAAACAACATCAGTACCAAGTCAAAGTGACCTGGACCGGTAATCAGGGCACTGGAACCTCTGCTCACCGCAGCTACAGCCGCGATCACCGGATCGAAGCGGCTGGCAAGCTCAGTGACATCGACGGCTCTTCTGACCCGGCCTTTCGCGGCGATCCGGCGCGCTGGAACCCTGAGGACTTGTTGGTCGCCTCGTTGTCGGCCTGCCATAAACTCTGGTACCTGGGCTTGTGCGCCAGCGCCGGCATTGTGGTCCAGGCGTATGAAGACAACGCTGAGGGCGTGATGCTGGAGCAGGCCGACGGTGCCGGGCAATTCACCTCGGTAGTGCTGCGACCCACGGTAACCCTGGCGCCGGGCAGTGATCTGGACAAAGCCCTGGAGCTGCACCATGCGGCCCATGAAACATGCTTCATTGCCCGTTCGGTGAATTTTCCGGTGACCTGTGAGCCGCAGTTGGTGATTGGCTGAGCGGGCCAGCCGCTGACTTGTGCTGGGTCGATTCGAGCGCCCCATAACAACAGGAGGTCGCATGTTCAGCCATATCCAGATCGGCGCCCGTGACTTGCCGAGGATGATCGCCTTCTACGACGCAGTCCTCGCTCCACTCGGGCTGGTTCGCGCCCCTGACGCCGACGATAACGGACCACCGGGGGCCGGCTGGCATAAACCCGGTAGCGGCTGGCCGTTTTTTTATGTGCAATTGCCGTTCAATGGTTTGCCGGCGACCTGGGGCAACGGCGTGCAGGTCAGCTTTGCGGCGGCTTCACAGCAGCAGGTGCGGGATGCCTGGGAGGCGGCCGTGGCGCTGGGGGCTGTCAGCGAAGGGGAGCCCGGGATCCGCGCGCACTACGCGCCCGATTATTACGGCGCGTACTGCCGCGACCCGGAGGGCAACAAGCTGTGCTTTGTGCATGCCAATGATTTGCCAGAACCGTAACGGCAACGGTTCCTAGAATCACCCCGGTCGCGGCCAACCTTTATGGCTAAGGCCAATACTGTTCGGTTAGACCGGCTGCTCCCACAAAGGTATGCGCCGCTTATCCGAACAGTATCGTGGCTAGGGACAATACTGTTCACTTAAGCACTGTATGCCCTCGGTGGGAGCGAGCTCTGCTCGCGAAGAGGCCAGTAAAAACACTACATCTGCTGTGAACGTGCCGCCGTCTTCGCCAGCAGAGCTGCCTCCCACCGAGATTTGTGTACTTAATTGAACAGTATTGTGGCTAGGGAGGTTGCATCGCCTGCCGTCACGCTCGGCCATCGGCAACGTCGCGCTCGATCTTGTCGACTTGACGCTTCAGCTCTTCGGCTTCCTGCTCTTTGGTGCGGATCGTCGTCGGGGTCAGCACTTCATCCACCGCTCGGGTTTTGCCAGACGGATCCTCAAGGTCGCGGCGTACCACATCCACCGGTTTGCCTTGGGCATCCACGGCGCGGCCTGCGGTGTCTGCACCTGCATTACGTTCGAGTTTGCTGTTGTCGTTCATGGTAATACCTCCCGTGCATGTAAGAATGTTGAGAGTTCTCATGCACAGGAGTTCGACTTTTTTTCACCCGCGCGCTTACTGGGCACCGGTCAGCGTGCGCCGTACCTTCTCCAGCAGCTCATGAATCTGGAATGGCTTGAGCAGGATGTCCATGCTGTCGTCGAGAAACAGCTGACGGTTGATGACGCCTGCCGCGTAGCCGGTCATCAACAGAACCGGCAGCGTCGGGTGCTGAATACGGGCTTGTCGCGCCAGTTCCCGGCCATCCATGTACGGCAGGCCAATGTCGGTCAGCAGCAAGTCGAAGCGTGCGCCTTCCTGCAGGTGCATTTGCGCGGTTTCAACATCACTGCACTGAGTGCAACGATAGCCTGCATCTTCCAGAACCTCGGTCACGAACATGCGCACCGAAGCAATGTCCTCGACCAGCAGTACGTGCTCGCCTGCGCCCTCCAGGTCCACGGCAATGCTTGAGGCCTCGGCGCTTACCGGATCACTGCTGGCGGGCAACATGATGGTGACTTCGGTGCCGCGCCCGGCCACGCTGCGAATACTCGCGTTGCCGCCGGACTGGCGGGCAAAACCGTAAATGCTCGACAGCCCAAGGCCGGTGCCCTGACCCAGCGGCTTGGTGGTAAAGAACGGGTCGAACACCTTATCGATCAGGGTGTGCTCGATGCCGGTGCCGTCATCGCGCACGGCCAGCGCCACATAGGCGCCGTCTGCCAGATTCGGATCGCCGCTGGAGCGCGCCATGTAGGTGGTGATCCATACGTGCCCGCCATGGGGCAGGGCATCGCGGGCATTGATCACCAGGTTGAGTACGGCGCTCTCAAGCTGGCTGGGGTCAACCATGGCGATGGCCGGGTGGCTGGTCAGCTCAAGCTTCAGCGCAATGCGCTCGCCCATGGTACGCATCAGCAGTTCTTCCAGTGAGCTGATCCGTTCGTTGACATCCACCGGCCGGGTATCCAGCGGCTGTTTACGGGCAAACGCCAGCAAACGATGGGTCAGCGAGGAGGCGCTCATTGCGGAATTGAGTGCGGCTTCTGCGTAAAACTGAACCTTGTCCAGACGTGAGTCGTTGACCCGCTTGTGAATCAGCTCCAGGCTGGTGATGATCCCGGTCAGCAGGTTGTTGAAGTCGTGAGCGATGCCGCCGGTCAGGTTGCCCAGCGCATCCATTTTCTGCACCTGCAGCAACTGCGCTTCGGTGCGGGCCAACTGGCTGGTGGCGTCATTGAGCTGCGCAAGGTGTGAGCGTTCCCGATGGCGGTGCTCGGTGACGTCTTCGACGAACACCAGGCTCAATCCGGCAGCACGGTATGGCGACAACTGCCATTCGGTTTCGCGCAACTGGCCATGAACCCGCATGTTGAGCAGGCCTTGCCAGCGTTCGCCGGCCACCAGGCGCAAGCGCAACTCATCGAGCATCGCTTGCTGGTCGTCAGCAAAGCACTCTTCGAGTCGCTGCGCATTGCGGTTGTCTTCAATCAGCTGGGTGAAGGCGCGGTTGCACTCGTGCACCTTGAGATCAGCGTCCAGCACGGCGATCGGTGCCGAAACATTGACGAAGATCTCGCGAAAGCGCGCCTCGCTTTCGCGCAGGGCGTTTTCCGTTTCGCGTACACGCAGCAGGGTGCGCAGGGTCGCCAGCAAGACATCGGGATCCACCGGATGGATCAGGTAGGCATCCGCCCCGGCATCAAGACCGGTGATGATATCGCCGGTCTGAATCGAGGCCGCCGACACGTGGATGACTGGCAGCAGTGCCGTGAGCGGGTCGGCACGCAAGCGCCGAACAATATCGAAGCCGCTCATGTCTGGCAGGTTGACGTCAAGAATCAGCGCGTCAGGCAGTTCACTGGCAATCAGTGCGAGCCCTTCGCCGCCGGTGCCGGCTTCATGCACTTGATAGCCGTGACGCTCCAGGCGGCGGCGCAGGGCATAGCGCGTGGCCTCATTATCGTCGACGACCAACAGGCGGATATCAGTTTTCATCGACAGACTCCGCAGCCACTGCCAGCGGAATGACAACGAAGAAACTTGAACCCACCCCTGGCGTGCTTTGTACGCCCACCCGACCGCCCAGCAGCGCGGCAAAGCGTTTGCACAGCGACAGACCAAGGCCGGTGCCGCGCAGGCGTTTCTGCAGCGGTGAGTCGACCTGGGAAAAGTCCTCGAACAGCGTGTCATGCAACTGCGGGTCGATGCCGATTCCGGTGTCGGTCACCGCGAAGCGAATGTGGCTATCGCCCTCAAGCTTCGCAGAAACCCGCACTTCACCCTGAGCGGTGAACTTCAATGAGTTGGAAATGAAGTTGCGCAGGATCTGCGCGAGTTTCTTGTCATCGGTGAACAGGCGCGGCAAACCTACCGGTTCATCGAAAATCAGGTCGACCTGGCCGCGGTCCACGATAGGCCGGAACATGCCGCGCAGGGCTGCGAACAGATCGAACATGTCGAACCAGGCCGGTGAGATGCTGATGCGTCCGGCCTCGATCTTGGCAAGGTCAAGCAGGTCATCGACCATGTCGCTCAGCTCACGCGTGGCAGTGCTGACAAATGCCACCTGCTTGTGTTGCTCAGGGCTCAGCGGGCCGTCCAGTTCGTCGCTGAGCAGGCTGGTAATGCTCAGGATCGAGCCCAGCGGGGTGCGGAACTCATGGCTCATGTACGACAGAAAGCGGCTTTTCAGGTCCGAGGTCTGGCGCAGTTGTTCGGCCTGGGTGTCGAGTTCGGCGTACAGGGCCAGTACCCCTTGATTGGTTTCTTCAAGCTCGGCGCGCAGTGCTTCATTTTCGCTTTGCAGGCGGGCGAGCAGCGACGCCTGTTCGATGAGGTCACTCATGGCGGTTCTCCAGTGCCACGACCAGCACCGTGACATCGTCGCGGCCACGGCAGAAGTCACGGTACAGAACCGTCGCGATCACGGCAGGGTGGCGATAAACCAGACCGGGGTAGTGCTGAAGATTCCAGCGTGACTGCAAGCCGTCGCTATGCATGATCAAAAGATGTCCCTGTACGTGAGGGTAGTCGAACGCTTTTGCCTTGCGGTACTGCGCGCCAACGATACCGGGATGCGAGGCCAGCCCTCGTGAGCGCTCGGCAGTGACCAGGCTGGCGCTGATATTGCCGATGCCGGTGAAACTCAGGTGACCGCCCTGATCGCCTGCCCGGTACTGGGCAAAGCCAGCAGCGCCGCCGCGAGTGCCGAGCATGGCTTGATGCAAGTCGTCCATCAGTATGGCAGGCGCGCTGCAACTCGCCCGCGCAAAGGCCGCCTCGCCGGCGCGAGCGGCCTGTTCGGCCTCCACGCCATGCCCCAGGCCATCGATGACCAGCGCATTGAAACCTTGTGGGTGCAACACCAGATGCCAGCTATCGCCGCAGGCTGGATCGTTGTGCAATGAGTGCTGGCTCACGCCCAGCGCCAGGTCTGGCGTACTGTCACCGCGCGGGTAGAAGCGGGCCAGCACCACCGAACCGCGCGGGTCGGCCTGCACGTCGAAGACGTCGGCCATACGACTGATTGCGCCGAGGCCGATGCCCTGGGTGCCGCCAGTGGAAAAGCCGTCGGTCAGAGCGGTCTGCACATCGAAGCCTGGGCCACGATCCACGGCCAGAATTTCGATCCCGCAACTCTGCGCTCGCGGCAGGACACGCAGATGAAGCTCACCATGCCCGGCGTGCTTGAGCAGGTTGCTGGCCAGCTCGGTCGTGACCAGGGCAACCCGACCGGCATCGGTTTCATCGAACCCGTGCTGCTGAGCGAGCTTTTGTGTGGTGCGCCGGGCGTGCCCCACCTGACTCTGGTCTTCGATCGGCAACACCTCGGTGAGGCTGCCGCTGATATTCATGTCCATCGGGTGATCGTGACTCGCGTTCCCTGGCCGGCGGCCGTGTCCAGTTCAAATTCGTCGACCAGTCGACGGGCGCCGGTCAAGCCCAGGCCCAGCCCGTTGCCGGAGGTCCAGCCGTCGGTGAGCGCCAGTTTGGTGTCCGGGATGCCGGGGCCTTGATCACGGAAGGTCAGGCGCAGGCCGACCCGGGTGTTTTCTTCGAGAATTTGCCAGTCCATGTCACCGCCGCCGCCATACACCACGGTATTGCGCGCCAGTTCACTGACGGCTGTGACCATCTTGGTCAGGTCGACCAGACGCATGCCGCACTCGGTGGCCAGCTTGCGGGCGGTTTGCCGGGCCAGAACCACATCCTGCTCGATGGTGATCGGTTGGGTGCCGCTGCTGCGCAGGATCATCGGCGCGTCACTCGTTCACGCAGCAACTGCATCCCGCGCTCGACATTGAGCGCGGTGCTGACGCCGGGCAGGGTCATGCCCAGCTCGACCAGGGTAATGGCCACCGCCGGCTGCATGCCGACCAGCATGGTTTCAGCATCCATGATGCGCGACAGGCCGGAAATGGTGCCGATCATCCGGCCGATGAACGAATCGACCATGTCCAGCGCCGAGATATCGATAAGCACGCCACGGGCCGAGGTCTTGCTGATCAGCTCGGCCAGGTCGTTCTGCAGGGTCAGGGCGAGCTGGTCGTGCATGTCGACCTGAATGGTGACCAGCAAAAACTCACCCATGCGCAGGATCGGAATTCTGTCCATGGTTTCAGACCGCTTTTTCGACAGAAACACCCAGGCGGGTCAAGGCCAGTTTCAGGGCGTCGGACAGGTTGGCTTTGGTCACCACGCCTTGCAGGTCCAGGCCCAGATGGACGATGGTCTGGGCGATCTGCGGCCGTACGCCACTGATGATGCAGTCGGCGCCCATCAGGCGGATGGCGGTGACGGTCTTGAGCAGGTGCTGGGCCACCAGGGTATCGACGGTTGGCACGCCGGTAATATCGATGATGGCGATTTCCGAACCGGTGTCGACGATGCGCTGCAGCAGCGACTCCATGACCATCTGGGTGCGTTGCGAATCCAGGGTGCCGATCATTGGCAAGGCCAACACGCCATCCCAGAGCTTGACCACCGGGGTGGACAGTTCCAGCAGTTCTTCCTGCTGACGCTTGATCACCGCCTCACGGGACTTCTGGAAGGTGGCAATGGTGTGCATGCCCAACGCATCGAGCAGTTCGGAGACCTCCCAGAGCTGTTCGGCCAGTTGCTCCGGCTCGTTACGGTAGTGCTCTTGCAGCAAGCCAAACAACGGCCCTTTGAACGCGAAGATAAAACTGGCGGTCTGTTGCGAGTCATGGCCTAACAGGGCGCGGCTGGCCGAGAGTCTTTCCAGAAACTGGCGGATATCGGTCCAGCCACTGATCGCAAGGGAGGAGCCATTACCGTTTTCCAGGCCCGCGCTCAGCAGATTGATAAATTCAGACGTCTGTTGCTGCAAGTCGTGTTCTTTGAGATTGCGTGTTGCGCCACTGGCTTGCAGGCCTTTGATCCAGTTATCCAAAAGCTGCGTCTTTTTGTTACGGATCGCCTCGATGGTGCCGATCTGCAGTACCGCCATGTGCCATGCTCCTGAGTATTAAATACACCGGCTTCCCATAGATGACCGGTGTGCGTTGACAGACACTAACTGTCAGAAATAGTTGGGAATAATTTCATTATTTGCACAGGAAATATAGAACCCCTGATTGGCGTCAAGGAACCGCCACCATGCCGCCCGGTCTGCATGTCACCGCCCACATTAAAGCAGAGAGAAACAGCGCATGAACGAGGATGAACAATACATCGCCGACAGCATCCATCTGTGGGTGTGGTCCGGGTATTACACGGCCGAAGAAATGCACGAGATGGTCGACGATATTCTTGAAGATGGCTGTGATGAGGCAATGCTCAAGGCGTTGATCGAACCTGAACTGCAACGCAAGCGCGAAGCGCAGCACAGCTGGGCGCAGCAGACCGATTGCGACCGGCTGGACGCGGTGTTCTATCAGTTACACGAAGAGGGCATCTGCGCCTTGGGCAATGCCGGCTACACCATGTCTGACGGATTCACGGAAGTGGCCGAAGCCATCCACCAGGCACCTGACGGGCATTATCACGGTTATTGCTTCTATCACGGTCAGGACGTGGAACGGTCGATTCAGGAAGGCGGCCTGATGCTCGCCTTCGGCGCGCTGAACGACGACCCGGACATCGCCATGAGCGTTGCCCGGCGTCTTGTCCAGGCGCTGGAGGCGGCCGGGTTTGCGGTGCAATGGGATGGCACCCAGAAGCAGCGGATCGATGTGGCCGGCTTTCACTGGCAGCGACGCAGTTAAGGCATCGCCCGCCAATGTGTGCATTTACAGGGCGTACTGGCGTTGCTGCGCAGGCGCCGGGTCGTGCGTTTGCATTTGATTGCCTCGCAGCAGCCCGTCCAGCTCGCCAATCACCGCATCACTGAGCAGCCCATGGCTGTTCATCCATTGATCATTGAATACCGTGTCCAGGTATTTTTCCCCGCCATCACAGACCAACACCACGGTGGTGCTGTCCGGGCCAAGCTCGCGGGCGTGTTGCAAGGCCTTGTAGATCACACCCCCGGCCGATCCGCCGATCAGTAGCCCGTGGCGTCGGGCAAGGTAGCGTGCGGTTTCGAAGGCCTGGGCGTCAGACACTTTCAAGCCTGCGTCGATCAGCGCGTAATCGATCAACACGCCGATTTCCGCGCCGGCCGGGGTGCCGGTGCCGGACTGATGATAGGCACTGCCTTGACCGCCAAAGATCACCGAACCTTCGGGCTCGACACCGACGATACGCAGTTGTGGCAAGTGGGCACGCAGGGCGCGCCCGGTACCGCACAGCGAGCCGCCAGTGCCCACCGCGCCAAACAGCACATCAATGCCGTTGCCCAGCGCATGACGCAGTTCGTCCGCCAAGGCCTTGTAGCCATTGGCGTTGCCAGGGTTGTTATGTTGCTGGGTCCAGTAGGCACCGTGTTCGGCGGCGATCCGCGCCGCTGTGGCATCGCGGTCGGCGGTGGCCAGACCGCCCCCGGCGCTGCTGACCTGCACCAGTTCTGCACCATAGGCCTGCATGGCGCGCAGCTTGTCGAGGCTGGCGTGATGATCGACGACGGCGGTAAAACGATAGCCGCGTTCAGCAGCGATCAGTGCCAGCCCCTGGCCGGTATTGCCCGAGGTCGATTCGACGATCCAGCCGCCGGGTTTAAGTTTGCCCTGGGCTTCGGCTTCATCGATCATTTGCCGGGCCATGCGAATCTTGGCGGTGCCGGTCGGGTTGAACTGCTCCAGCTTGAGCAACACCCGGCCACTACCAGGCAGCACCGGCAGCGCCAGCAGCGGTGCGCCGCCGATCAGCTCAGATACTCGGGTCTTGATAGGCGATTGCGACTTGATTGCATGCATCTGTCACGCTCCTTGTAAATGAATGGCTTTCAGTCTGCTGCCGTCAAGGCATGCAGGAACTGGTCGTTGTCGGCCGGCAGGGCCAGGGACATCCGGATAAACCGCAGAAACTGCGGTTCTCGCCAGGCTTTGACGATCACGCCGCTGCGCAGCAGGCGCTGCACGGTCACGCTGGCAGCCGTGTCAGTCTCGATGAACAGGAAATTGGCCAATGAGGACGCCACCTGATAACCGGCGGTGCGCAGCGCGCTACTGACGCGGTCACGCTCGCCAGTGACCAGCGTTACGCTGCGCTGAAGGTGTTCGCTGTCGTCCAGGGCGGCCAGCGCGGCGGCTTGGGCCAGTTGGTTGACGTTGTAGGGCGTGCGTACCCGATGCAAGGCCTCGACAAGGCTGGCATGCGAGGCCAGGCCGTAGCCGACTCTCAGGCTGGCCAGCCCATGGGCCTTGGAAAATGTGCGCAACACGATCCACGGACGCTGCTGTTGGCGCAGCACCTGCAGGGCATCCGGATAGTCAGGGTCGCTGACGGCGTACTCATAGTAGGCT
Organism: Pseudomonas sp. 21LCFQ02; assembly: GCF_024129895.2. Taxonomy (NCBI): domain Bacteria; kingdom Pseudomonadati; phylum Pseudomonadota; class Gammaproteobacteria; order Pseudomonadales; family Pseudomonadaceae; genus Pseudomonas; species Pseudomonas sp. 21LCFQ02. Next base: position 4,578,657 of record NZ_CM178749.1, on the reverse strand, counting down.
TCGTCAATCACCAGCAGGCAGTCAGCGGGGCAGGCCTGGACGATGGCGTGCAGTTCATCGCGGTTCAATGCAGTGCCGACCGGGTTGGATGGCTGGCTGATCAGTAACAGCTTGAGTGGCTCTTGCAGCGCCGTACGCCAGCCATCCAGATCGCAACCGAATGCCGGGGCAGGGGCGACCTTGGTCAGCCGCGCGCCCATCATCGCCGGGAAGATTTCATGCAGGCCAAAGCAGGGTGTCTGGGTGACGACCCTGTCACCGGGGTTCAGATACGCCTGGCACAACAGTTCAAGAATATTTTCCGAGCCGTTGCCGAGGATGATGTTTTCCGGGGGCAGATCATGCCGCTCGGCCAGGGCCAGACATAATGCCTTGCCGGCCGGGTCCGGGTAACGGCCCAGACCGTGCGCCAGGCACTGCTCTATCGCCCTTGCTGCCTTGGGTGACATGCCCAGCGGGTTTTCGTTGTTCGACAGCTTGATCACCCGGCTCACACCATACTGGCGCATCACTGCGGCGGGGTCTGCGCCAGGGTCATAGACCGGCAGCCCGGCCACCTGCGGCCTTATCAAGCGTTGCAGCGTTTCACTGTGCATGGCGAGTCTCCATGGCAGTCGGTCGATCCAGGTGTGCCAGGCGCTTGCGAAACGCCACGACCAGCAGCGCGGCGGTTACCGCCAGGCCAATGGTCTGGCCGATCCACACCCCGTAAATGTCCAGCTGTGCGGCAATGCCCAGCAACCAGGCGGCCGGCAAGCCCACCAGCCAATAGCCGAACAGGGAGATCCTGAACGGGCCGGCGGTGTCGCCGACACCGCGCAAAATGCCGTTGCCGACGTTCTGGCTGGCATCGAAGACTTGCAGTACCACGGCGATCAACAGGCCTGAGGCGGCCAGCGCCAGGGTTTTGCTGTTACTGCTTTGCTCGGCACTGATGAACAGCGCGACGATGGCGTCTGGCATCAGTACATAGGGCACCGCCACCAGCAACATCGCCGCCACACCCAGCGCCAGTGCGACAAACCCCAGGCGCCGGGCGCGCTGGTAATCGGCGGCGCCACAGGCTTCGCTGATATGAATGGATGCCGCGTGAGAAATGCCCGCAGAGATCATGAACACGATGTAGATGATCTGGTTGAGCACGGTCTGCGCGGCCAGCGCCTCCACGCCCAGGGTGCCGATCAGCAAGGTCAGGACACTGAAGAAACCGGCCTCCGAGGCATAAGTGCCGGCAATCGGCAGTCCCAGCTTCCAGACCGAAGCGATGGCATCGGCTGAAAAGCGCAGGCCCGAAGCTTTGAACCAGGGTGCCAGGACGCGGTTGTTCAGTACCACCAGCAGAAACATCACAAAAGCCAGCACAAACACCAGCGTGGTGGTCAGGGCCACGCCCTGCATGCCCAGAGCCGGCAAACCGAAATGACCGAACACCAGCGCGTAGTTCAGGCCCACGGTCAGGGCGATCGAGATCAGCGTGATGACCAGCAGCGGCCCCGGGTATTTGAGCCCGGTGGTGAAGTGGCGCAAGGTCTGTAGCCACAGGCACGGCAACAGGCCGGGCGCAGCAAGCAGCAGAAAGTCGACCGCCATGCCGGCCAGCCGGGCATCGACTCCCAGCCAGATCAACGGCCGTTCGAGCAGTAGCAGCAGCGCGCTGAACACCAGGCCGCACAGCGTTGCCCAGAAAAAGCCGGCCACCAGCAGATCGCGTACGCGCTGCTGATTACCCTGAGCCTGTGCCTCGGCGACCAGGTTACTGACGCTGGTGAGCAAACCGGAGCCGGTGGTGCGCAGCTGGTTGAACAGTGCAATGGCCAGGCCACCGGCGGCAATTTCGGCAGTGCCGAGCTGGCCCAGCACCACGATGTCGATCGTGGTCAGCGCCACATAGGCAAAGTTGGTCAGGATCAGCGGCAGGGCCAGCAGCAGCATCGCCCGCGCCTCGACGGACCATGCCTGGTTTGGCGCAGCGTCGCTGTGGGTATGGCTCACCATAGCTTGACCCTCGTTCCGCGGTTGGCCGCCAGCGCCAGGTCAGCGAGATAACGTCCCAACGCCACGTCGGTGACCACCATGCCGCTGTTATAGGCAAACACCACATCATCGCGCTGGCGCCGCGCCAACGCATTGCCCAGCAGGATGTCCGGCAGTTGAGCATCAATCGGAGGAATATGGCCGTTGGCGTCGGCAAGGTCGGTACAGGTCACCTGCATCTGCTCAGTGTCGGTCGCGATGCGGTAATTGGCACCGTGCAACACGTCGGCATCAATGCCATAGCCCAGCAGCACGGCCACCGCGCCAGGCTTGAGCCAGGCCCGCCTGACCTGTTGGCGAGCGGTCAGGCCGCTGGCGCCAATGACGATGTCAGCCTGGCCGGCGGCCTGTTGCAGATCACTGACGATCTCGACCTCGCGCTGCGGGTGCAAACGCAACAGCTCATCACGTACGGCCTGCAGGCCCTCGGGATGCTGCCCGTAAACCATCAAGCGTTCGAGTTGCGGGATGGCGGCCAGCAGCATCGGCAGGGCAATCCGGCCCTGAACCCCGGTGCCCACCACTAACGCGCTGCGCGCCTCGGGGCAGGCCGCGCGGGCCAGCAGCGCCGAGCTTGCAGAGGTTCGTAATGGTCCGAGTTTGACCACGTCCATCAGGGCGATGGGCTGGCCGGTCAGGTCATCGCAGAGAAAGATGAACGAGTGAAAGCGATACGCATCACGAGTACGCTGCGGATCGAATTCATGCACCACCTTGAAGCCTGTTGTTTCGCTGGCGCCGTCGCGGCCAACCATCGAGTAGGCAATCGAGCGTTGATCGGCAGGTTGCACGATGGTCTTGAGCGGGTTGTGCGAGTCGCCGTTGCGCAAGGCAATAAACGCCTGCTCAACGATGCGCAGCACCTGGGCATAACTGACGCCCAGGTCTTCCAGATCAGGTTGGGACAGTATCCGGAGTTCGCCGGGCTGTCCGTTACGTGGCGGTGAGGCATCCATAGCAGTACCTTCAGTGGTCATGGGTCAAATCCGTGTCAAGCCGGTCCAGTTGCCAGCGCAGCTCGTCGTTCGCCAGCCGGATCACGACCTTTTCCGGAATCGCTGCTTCGTGAAACGACGACTCGTTGGAGTCCATCTGATAACCGGCGGTATTCAGGTAAACCAGCCGGTCGCCGACTTTGAGCGGGCGGGTAAAGCCGATGCGCCGCCAGGTCAGCATGTCGCTTTCCAGGCATGTCGCGGCGCCGACACTGGCGTAAAACAGTGGGCTGCCCGTTTCCTCGCCGAGCAGCACCGGGTCAGGCAGAAACTCGCTGTTGAACCACTGTTCGGACAGGCTCAGGCTGCTGCCCTGCACCGTGACGACAGCACCTTCAGGCAAAGGACGGTCTTTTACGCCCTGAACCGTGAACAGGCTGAAACCGGCCTGGTCGAGCAGCGCACGCCCCGGTTCGACGATCAGCCCGAGCCCATGCTCACGCAGCCTGCGCGCCAGGCTCTGGCCATCGTCGAGCCGGTGATCGAGCAGATCGCGCAAGGCGTGCGCCCCGGCGCGGCTCACGCCGTAGGGATAAAAGCCAGAGAAGGTTTTGCCGGCCTGGTAATGCGCCGGTACGTCCTGGGCCAGAAAGCGTTGCCACTGTTCTGGATCGACATACTGCACCGGCAGACCACCGCCGATATTCAAATGGCGGCAGTTCTGCAAGCCAAGTGCTCTGGCGTGCAGGCAGCGGTCGATCAGCGCACTGGCGGCTGCGGCTCGCTCTGCAATGGCGTAACCGCTCAGGTGGAAAGCAAAACCGTGCAGATCAATCACATCGGTGTGAGCCAGGCACAAGGCGAGGGCGGCCTGACATTGCTGTTCATTCAGACCGAAGCGGCTGTGCGGCTGGCTGTCGATGCGCAGGCGCAACAATACCCGCGCAGGCTGACGCCATTGGCTGGCCAGCGCCACAAGGTGGCGCAGCTCGTCCGCTGAATCGATTGCGATCAGGCAGCGCTGTTGCAGCGCGAGGGTCAACAGCCCGGCGGTCTTTTGCGGGCCTGTGACACCGATCTGCTCGCCCTTGATACCGGCGGCCAGCGCTTTGACCAGTTCCTCACGGCTGGCCACATCCACCCCCATACCTTGCTCGGCGCAACTGCGGGCGAAGCAGGCCGCCTTGTTGGCTTTTTTGGCGAACAACAGGCTAGCGTCGATGCCGTAGTCAGCGAACAGCGCTTTGAACTGCCCCAGGTTTTCAGCAAACACCTGGGGCAGCAGTACATGCAGCGGCGAGCCCAGACCACCGCTCAACGCCTGCAAGGCCCGGACATGCCGGGTCAGCAGGGCGTCAGTCAGCGGATGGCGATGGGCCGCAAGTGCCAGCCCGGTGCCGGGTGTCGTGAGAGCGTCCATGCCCGGCACCTCAGAAACTGAAACGGGTCGACAGCACGACTTCACGACCACGACCCACTTCCAGGCCGCCGCTGTAGTACACCCCGGCGTAGTAATACTTGTCGGTCAGGTTTTTCGCCTGCAAACGTAAGGTGGTCGGGGTGTCGCCCAGTTTTGTCTGGTAGCTGATGCCCGCATCCCACAGCGTATAGGCGGGAATGAAGCCGCTGTTCTGGGCATCCACCGGGCGTTCGCCCACGTAGCTCAAGGTGCTGTCAAGCGACAGGCCAGGGACTGCAGCCAGGTTGTAGCGGGCACCCAGCATGCCTTTCCAGCGTGGTGCGCCTTCGCTGCGTTTGCCCAATGTCGCGGCGTCGCTCACCGATTCGAGTTCGGTGTCCAGATAGGCCGCATTGCCCAGCAGGGTCAGTTGTTCGTTGAGGCGAGCGACAGCGTTGACCTCGATACCGCGATGATGAAAACGCCCGTCGCTGACATAGTCATTGGTACTGTTCAGGTAGGAGGCATCGCGCTTGATGTCGAACAATGCGACGCCCAGATTCACCTGTTCATTGAGGTCGGCCTTGAACCCCAGCTCATATTGCTCGGACTCGATGGCGTTGGTCGGCTGGTTGGCGTTGTTGGCGGTGAAGGGCGCGTAGTCGCCTTTTTCCAGACCACGCGAGTAACTCAGGTAGGTCATGACGCTGGCAGTGGGGCGGTAGATCAACGCGCCGGTGGGCACGAATGCGTTTTCGTCCTGAGGGGCTGCGGTAGCCGACAGATTACGCGCGCGGTAGACGATGTAACGGCCACCCAGCAGCACCTGAAACTGTTCATTGAGGGAAATCAGGTCGCTGGCGAACAGCGAGCTTTCTTTGATGCTGGAGTGGAAGTCGGTGTCCAGTTCATCGCCGAAATGCCAGTGCGGCGGTTGCACCGGGTTGCGGATATTACCCACCGAAATGTCGGCAACACTGATGGTGCCGGCGCTCTCGACAAAGTCCCAGAACGGACTCTTGTCGCGAAACTGACGGTGCGAGGCGCCGACGAACAGGTCGTGATCAATAGCTCCGGTTTGCAGCTTGCCGGCCAGGTAAGACTGCAGCGACCAGGTGCTGAACACCTCACCGCGCGACTGGTACAGGTCGGCATAACCGATGTCGCCGTTGGGCTGGATATTGAACAGATCAACGTAACCGCCGTGGCGTTCGACTCTGGAAAAGTTGCCCTGGGTGATGGAAGTCCACTGCTCGTTCAATTGATAGTCGTACTTGGCTTCGAGGTTCCAGGCCTCGGTCTTGTGCCGGTACCAGGAGGGCGACAGCGCATCGCGCCGGTCGACTTTCGGCGGCAGCACATAGCTCGACGGGTCGAGTGGGTCGGCGCGGCCACTTTGATCGGCCCGCAGCAACGGATCGGACATCGCACTTTTCGAGGTCCAGTCGACATTGAGCTGCAACAGCGCACGGTCGCTGAGGCGAAAATCGCTGGCCAGGCCGACGAACTTGCGTTCCAGATCGCCCTGATGGTCGAAATCGCCGATCTTCTCGAAGCCGGCATTGAGCCGATAACCCACCGCGCCATCGGCCAGAGCATCGCTGGTGTCTACCGCGATGTATCGGCCCAGCAGCGAACTGCCTTGCAGGGTGACATCCGTGAACGGCTTGAAGGTCGGACGTTTAGGGATGTAATTGATGGTCCCGCCCGGCGAATTGAAACCATACAGAAACCCGGATGGCCCCTTGAGCACATCCACCCGTTCGATCAGCTCCATGGGCATGTCGTAATGCGGCGCCAGGGCCAGGCCGTCACGGCGGATGGTGTTGAAATTGTCCATCGCAAAACCGCGCAAGCGGAAATTGTCGAAGCCGCCCCCGTAGGAAGAACTCTGAACCGAAGGGTCGAGCGCCAGCACATCGCGTACCGAACGCGGTGAGGTGCGCTTGAGCACACTGGCGTCATAACTCTGAATGGCCAAGGGCAGCTCCAGGGTGTCCTTGGCGCCGAAGGCCCCGGCATTGACCTGGTAGGCATCGTTAAGCGGTCGGGCGGTGACGGACACTGCTTCGAGTTCGGTCACTTGCCCCGGTTTGAAGGTCTCCGCGAATGCAGGCGTGCATCCGCAAGCCGCCAGCACCAGGCTGGCCAGTAAGTCCTTGTTGATTTGCACAGCACTGCCTTGCGCACGCATGACGCTACCTTTTTCGTATCGGAATCATGAAGGGGTGGCTGCACGAACTCCGACAACGAAATGAAACAGCGCCGTCCTGGTGCGAGCAGCCTTGAGGGCTGACTGAAGCAGCGGCAGGTAAGTCGCCGCACGTCAGTCACAAAACGTTATAATATAACAATTAACGATGCAAGTAATTCTCAACCCGGCAGGCGAATGCATGCCGGGGCGATTATCTGGCGGTCATTTGGCGAGTGGCCGCGCTGTAGGGCAGCGCGGCAGGGATGCGGCCGATTATGCGGCGCAGGTCGTTGCAGAAGGATGCCTCTAAAAACGTAGGCGAGGCAGTCAGCGCAAGGCAAAAACAGGCAAGCAAGCGCAGTTTACGAGTGGTAAATGAGCATTGCGCGCTTGTTTTTAACGCAGCGCTGACAACGCAGGTAGTTTTTAGAGGTGCCCAGAAGGGCCTATCAGGCGTGATCAACAGCCTTGGCTTGCCTGATCAGATACACCAGCCACAGGCACAGGCCGAAAGCCAGCAACGCCAGTGCATTGAGCAGATGCAGCATCGCATTGCTGCCAAAGGAGGAAATCACGTAGCCGCAGGCCAGTGGCGCCGCCGCCTGGGCCAGTAGCGCGGGGCGGGCCATGCGCCCGGACACCACCGCGTAATGGGCTGGGTTGACCACCACCATCGGCAGGGTGCTTTTGACCATTGCGCGCAAGCCATTGCCTACGCCATAGCAAAGCAGACCCAGCACCACCAGGTCCGGGGAAAAGTCCACCATTAACAGACCCAGAGCGGTCATGCCGCTGGACAGCAGGGCGGTGAACAGCGGCGCTTGGCGCTTGGCCAACAGATCCACTACCCGGCACAGCACCTGGGCCGGACCAATCATCGCTCCCAGCGCGATCGCCGAGGCCAGGCTGTGGCCGCGATCCTGCAGCACAGTGATCAGCACGATCGAGACGCAGGTCATCAGCGCTGCGGCGATGGCAAACAGCAGGGTCATCGCCCAGTACAGCGAGGGCGCCAGTGATTGATCGTTACCTTGCGCAGCTTTCGTCGCGCTAATCGTCGGGGTGTGGCGCTCCAGTGCATAGCGATACAGCGGAAACAGCGTGCACAGCGAGACTACGCCCAATACCCCGCAGGTCATGCGCCAGCCCATGCTGTGTTCCATATCGCCAGCAGTGGCCAGATAACCGTGGTGCAGAACCCGGAAATCAGCGTGATACCGACAATCACCGGGCGCGCCTTCATGCCGTAAAGTGCCCCCAATGCCGTGAACAGCGCGTCGTACAGTCCGGTGGCCATCGCTGCGCCAAGCACCACCCAGGCCAGCAGGAACACGGGCAGCGAAGGGGCCAGCGCCATCATGACCAGACCCGCCGCAAGAATCAGGCTGTGGGCACTGAGCACCTGCCGGCCGCCGACTTTGGCGATCATCCGCCCGCACCACGGCGACAGCAGCGCTGCGACCAGCAAGCCCAGCGAGGCCGCGCCCAGTACCCATTGATGCGACCAGCCGGTGTCGGCGGCAATCGGCGTGGCCAGCACCCCCAGCAGATAGAACGAGCCGCCCCAGGAGAGGATCTGCAGCAGGCCGAGCAGGATTATTTTCGCGTAGCTGGGCGGCGGTACGGCGGTAACGGTATTCAAACGGGGTCCTTGGGAAAGCAACAGGGTGCGTCGGCGGTGCCGGGAGGGCCACAGCTTAGCGGCTCAAGGCCGGGTGTTACAGCCTGAAATCATTGAGCGGTTGCAGCAAGACAATAAGCCAATGTCTGAGCCTTCGGGCAATCAGTCAGTGCAGCCACGCCTATTGACGCCTGCGCCGCACACACCACACTCTGCCGTGCCCGCCGCCCGTCGAATACGGCTGCTGTATGATGGCGGGCTGCGTCTTGATCCGAATCAGAGTGAACACGTCCATGATCGAAGTCACCGAAGTCTCCATCGCCGAGTTGCGCCAGGCCCTGCAAAGCGGGCAAACCACCGCCGTTGAGCTGGTCCAGGCCTACCTGGCGCGCATCGATGCCTATGACGTCGCAGGCACGGCCACCGCGCTCAATGCCGTGGTGGTGCGTAACCCCGATGCGCTCGAAGAGGCCCGTGCCAGCGATGCCCGGCGTGCCCGTGGCCAGACCCTCGGACCGCTCGATGGTATTCCCTATACCGCCAAAGACAGTTATCTGGTCAAAGGCCTGACCGCCGCGTCGGGCAGCCCGGCATTCAAGGATCTGGTTGCTCAAAAGGATGCATTCACCGTCGAGCGCCTGCGTGCCGGTGGCGCGATCTGCCTGGGCAAGACCAACATGCCGCCGATGGCCAATGGTGGTATGCAACGCGGCGTGTATGGCCGCGCTGAAAGCCCCTATAACGCCGACTACCTGACTGCCCCCTTTGCCTCGGGCTCGTCCAACGGTGCCGGCACCGCCACCGCGGCGAGCTTCGCGGCATTCGGCCTGGCTGAGGAGACCTGGTCCAGCGGTCGTGGCCCTGCGTCCAATAATGGCCTGTGCGCCTATACGCCGTCACGCGGGGTGATTTCGGTACGCGGTAACTGGCCGTTGACGCCGACCATGGATGTGGTGGTGCCCTACGCCCGGACCATGGCCGACTTGCTTGAAGTGCTCGATGTGGTGGTCGCCGACGACCCCGACAACCGTGGCGACTTGTGGCGGCTGCAGCCCTGGGTGCCGATTCCCAAGGCTTCCAGCGTGCGCCCGGCGTCTTATCTTGACCTGCAGGCGGCGCCCGCTGCACTGGCCGGCAAGCGCTTTGGCGTGCCGAAAATGTTCATCAACCAGGACCCGCAGATGGGCAGCAGTGAAGCACCGGGCATTGGCGGGCCAACCGGCCAGCAGATTCATACCCGTGCCAGCGTGATCGAGCTCTGGCAGCAGGCGCGCCGGGCACTTGAGGCGGCCGGGGCCGAGGTGGTCGAGACCGATTTTCCGCTGGTGTCCAATTGCGAAGGCGACCGCCCGGGTGCACCGACGGTGTTCAATCGCGGTCTGGTCAGCAAGGAGTTCCTGCACGATGAGTTGTGGGAGCTGTCAGGCTGGGCGTTCGATGACTTTTTGCGTGCCAATGGCGATCCGCAACTCAACCAACTGGCCGATGTCGACGGCCCGCAGATATTCCCCCATGACCCCGGCACTTTGCCTAACCGTGAGGATGAACTGGCCGCCGGCATGGACGAATACGTGAACATGGCCAAGCGCGGCATCACGCCCTGGGACCGGATCGCCACGCTGCCTGACGGCTTGCGCGGTCTGGAGCAGACGCGGCGTATCGATCTGGAACAATGGATGCAGCACCAGGGCCTGGACGCCGTACTGTTCCCGACCGTGGCCGATGTGGCGCCGGCCGATGCCGACATCAACCCGGCGTCCAACGACATAGCCTGGAGCAACGGCATCTGGGTGGCCAACGGCAACCTCGCCATCCGCCACCTGGGCGTGCCTACCGTCACCGTGCCGATGGGCGTGATGGCCGACATTGGCATGCCGGTGGGCCTGACCTTCGCCGGCCGGGCCTACGATGACAACAACCTGCTGCGCCTGGCGGCGGCCTTCGAAGCCACCGGCAAGCGCCGCCAGATCCCGCCACGCACCCCGCCCCTAGGGTAGAAAACGCCGGAAATCCTACGCCTGCAAGTAAACGACGTGAGTATGGGTGTACTCGTACAACCCATGCTTGCCGTCGGCGCCGCCGATCCCGGATTTGCGCACGCCGGCATGGAAGCCTTGCATCGCCTCGAAGTTCTCGCGGTTGATGTAGGTTTCGCCGAAATCGATCTCACGCATGGCGTACATGGCTTTGTTCAAATCCTGGGTATACAGCGATGAGGTCAGGCCGTATTCGCAGTCATTGGCCAGGGCAATGGCTTCATCCAGGTCGTCGACGATCTGGATCGGCAGCACCGGACCAAAGATTTCCTTGCGCATGATTTCCATGTCCGCGCTGCAACCGGCCAGCACGGTGGGTTGGTAATGGTAACCCTGGCCGAGATCGGCAATGCTCCCGCCGGTAATCAACTGGGCGCCTTGAGACTGCGCCGTGCGGACCTTGGCGGCCACGCTGTCGAGTCCCTGGCGGTTGATCAGCGGCCCCATTTCCACGTCCCTGTCGGCCAGCGGATCGCCGTAGCGAGTGGCGGCCATGGCAGCGCTGATCTGCTCGATGAATCGGTCGGCCACCGGGCGCTCCACGTAAACCCGTTCGGCGCAGTTGCACACCTGGCCGCTGTTGATGATCCGCGAATCGCGAATCGCCTTGACCGCCAGTTCCAGGTTGGCGTCGGCCAGCACAATCGCCGGGGCTTTGCCGCCCAGTTCCAGATTGAGCTTGGTGATATTACCGGCTGCGGCAGCCATGATCCGCGAGCCGGTCTCGACGCTGCCGGTGAAGCTGATCATGTCGACATTGGTATGCGCACTCAGCGCCGCACCGACTTGACCCGCCCCGCAGACCACGTTGAACACGCCTGGCGGCAGGTCGGTTTCAGCCACCAGCCTGGCGAATTCAAAGCAGTTGTTCGGGGTTTCTTCGCTGGGCTTGATCACGATGGTGTTGCCGGTCAACAGCGCCGGGGCCATCTTGCGGGCGATCAGGAAGAACGGGAAGTTCCACGGCAAAATGCCGGCCACCACCCCCAGAGGTTTGCGAAACACAAAAATGTTCTCGCCGGGACGGTCGCTGGTGATGATCTCGCCTTCAATGCGCCGCGCCCATTCGGCCATGTAGTCCAGATAGTCAGCGGTAAAGTTGACCTCCACTTCGGCCAGCGCACTGATCTTGCCTTGCTCCAGGGTAATGGTACGGGCCAGATGCGCCACGTTCTCGCGGATCCGGCTGGCGATCTTGCGCAAGTAGCCGGCGCGTTCATTGGCGGTGCGTCGCGCCCAGCCTTTTTGCGCGGCGCGGGCCGCAGCGAGCGCCGCTTCGACCTGGCCGGCGTCGGCGGCCGGGACCTTGGCCAGCAACGCGCCGGTGGCGGGGTTGAAGACGTCCAGATGCTCGCCGCTGGCGATGAACTGGCCGTTGATGTAGTTCTCATAGACAGGCAGGGAAGTCATGAGCAAATCCTTTGGCGTGAGTTCAATAGGTCTTTGAGGCCGTGTGTGGCTCGGCGCTCTGGCGATAGCGCGCCAGGTTGGCCAGTGCGGCCTGGCGCATCAGGCTGATGTCGATGCCCACGGCAATGAACTGGCAGCCCCAGTCCTGATAGCGTCGGGCGTCTTGTTCAGCCGGGGCCAGGATGCCGCTGAGCTTGCCGGCCGCCCGGGTGGCGTCGATGGCCGAGCGGATTTTTTCCTGCACCTCAGGGTGCGAAGGATTGCCGACATGGCCCAGCCCGGTCGACAGGTCAGCCGGGCCGATGAACACCGCGTCCACCCCGTCGACCGCTGCAATGGCGGCGGCGTTTTCGATGCCGGCGCGCGATTCGACCTGCACGATCAGGCATAACTGCTGGTGCGCGGTATTGATGTAATCCGGCACCGCATCCCAACGGGTGGCGCGGGTCAGGCCGCCACCCACGCCGCGAATACCATGCGGCGGGTAACGGGTAGCCTGCACCAGGGCACGGGCCTGCTCGGCGCTTTCGACCATGGGAATCATCAGGGTCTGCACGCCGATATCAAGCAACTGCTTGATCAGCACCGGGTCATGGCTCACGGCCCGCACCACCGGTGCGCTTGAGTAGGGCGCAACGGCCTGCAACTGGGCGAGGATTGAAGGCACGGTGTTAGGCGCATGTTCGCCGTCGATCAGCATCCAGTCATAACCGAAACCGGCGGTGATTTCGGCGGCATAGCCGCTGGCAAACCCGGCCCAGATGCCGTACTGCGGAGCGCCGCTGGCCAAAGCGGCCTTGAAGCGGTTGATAGGCATGTTCATGAAGGGTTCCTCGCAGAGTCAGTGCTGATAGGGCCGGTGCAACTGGCACTCGGGGTTCAGTTCGACGCCAAACCCCGGCTTGTCCAGTCTCGACAGGCGCATGCGGCCGTTCTCCGGCACCGGTTCACCGAGCAGTTGCGGGTGGAACATCGGCACCACCTGGTCAGCCTTGGGCGCCATCATCAGAAACTCGGCGAACGGGCTGTTGGTGCGGGTGGCGACAAAGTGGTAGCTGTACACGGAGGAGCCGTGGGGCACGACCATCGCGTTATGCGCATCGGCCAGCGCAGAGATCTTGATCAGCTCGGTGATGCCGCCACACCAGCCGACATCGGGCTGGATGATGTCGCAGCAGCCCATCTCCAGCAGCATCCGAAAACCCCAGCGGGTCGCTTCGTGTTCGCCGGTGGTTACCAGCATGCCGGTGGGGACGTTCTTGCGTAGCGCGGCGTAACCCCAGTAGTCATCCGGCGACAGCGCCTCTTCGATCCACTTCAGGCCGAACTCCTGAGCACCGTGGGCCAGCCGCGTGGCGTAGTTGAGGTCCAGGCTCATCCAGCAATCGAGCATCAGCCAGAAGTCCTTGCCGACCCGCTCGCGCATCACCGCCAGCTCTTCGAGGTTTTTGCGCAGGCCCTGTTCGCCCTCGGCCGGGCCGTGATGCAACGGCAGTTTGCCGCCGATAAAACCCATCTGCTGCGCCAGGTCCGGGCGCGCGCCGGTGGCGTAGAACTGCAGTTCGTCACGCACCGCGCCCCCCAGCAACTGGTGGACCGGCTCCTGACGGACCTTGCCAAGCAAGTCCCACAGCGCCAGGTCAATTCCGGAAATGGTATTGATCACCAGGCCTTTACGGCCGTAGTACTGCGACGACAGATACATCTGGTCCCAGATGCGCTCGATATCGGTAACCCTGGCACCCTCGACGAAGCGCGCCAGATGTTTTTCGACGATATAGGCCGCAGGTTCGCCGCCGGTGGTCACCGCAAAGCCGACATTGCCGTCGCTGTCCTCGACCTCGACCACCAGCGTGCCCAGCACGTTGATGCCGAAGCTGCGCCGGCTCTGGCGATACTCGGGGTACTTGCTCATGGGCGTGGCGATATGATCGTCGATCCAGTGCCCGTCGCCCTGGTCGTGATAGTCGGCGCCGCCGCCGCGCAGCACATAGGCGCGCACGTGTTTGATGACAGGAATGGCCATGGATAATGCCTCTTGGTCAGTACAAAAAGAGTCGTTATTGAAAAAAACAGTGTTGAAAGCTCGCTTGCTTGTGCGGCTGCGCACTGCCAGGTGAGCGAATGCCCAGGATCAGCGCTGCAGCGATCAGGGTGGTCACCGAGAGCACGTAAAGGCCGGCCGCCGGTGACTGGAACAGGGTCTCGGCCTGGTTTTTGATGATCGGTGCGATAAAACCGCCCAGCGCGCCGAACGAGTTGATCAGGGCGATGGCGCCGGCTGCGGCGGAGCCGGCCAGGAAGCTGCCAGGAAAGGTCCAGAACACCGGCTGCACGGCAATGAACCCCGACGCTGCAAAACACAGGGCCAAGATGCCCAGTACCGGGCTGGAGACGCTGACCGAGGCGGCAATGCCCAGACCGGAAATCACCAGCGTCAGGGCCGCCACTGAGCGGCGCTGGCCGCTGCGGTCGGCAATACCGGGTACTTTCCAGGCCGCGAGCAGGGCGCACAGCCACGGGATCGCGCTGACGATGCCGACCATCAGCCCGACTTTAGTGCCCAGCAGCCCGGCCACCTGGCTGGGCAGGTAGAACACCACGCCGTAGACGCTGGCCTGGATCAGCAGGTAGATCAGGCACAGGTACAGGACTGCCGGCTGGCAAAGGATTTTGAGCAGGCTGCCGTGGCGTTGTTTATCGCGATCCTCGGCATCGAGCACATTCTGCAGTTGGGTGCGCTCCTCAGCCGTCAGCCACTTGGCATCGGCAGGGCGGTTATCCAGGTAAAAGTAGGCCCAGATGCCCACGGCACTGGCCAGCAGACCTTCTACCGCGAACAGCCACTGCCAGCCACGGCCGCCGAGTACACCATCGAGTTCCAGTAACAAGCCCGACAGCGGGCTGCCGAAAATGAACGCCAGCGGCGCGCCAAAGTAGAAGAACCCCATGGCCTTGCCGCGCACCGCACTGGGGAACCAGTAGGTGAGGTACAGAATTACCCCGGGAAAGAACCCGGCCTCGGCCACCCCCAGCAGAAAACGCAGCACATAGAAAGTCATTTCATCGTGGGCAAACATCATGGCCGCTGACACCAGCCCCCAAGTGACCATGATCCGGCACATCCACAGCCGGGCACCGACCCGGTGCATGATCAGGTTGCTGGGCACTTCCAGTAGCGCGTAGCCGACGAAGAACACCCCGGCACCGAAGGCAAAGGCCGCGTCACTGATACCGGTATCGGCTTGGAACGTCTGCTTGGCAAAGCCCACGTTGGCGCGGTCGAGAAACGCCATGATGTACATCAACAGCAGAAATGGCAGCAGGCGCCAAGAGACCTTGGCCACCACAGAGGCAGGGAGAGTGTTCACGTCAGTTTCCTTTTTGGAGTTATCGAACTGAGCAACAACCGGGTGTTTTGTTGTGGCACTGACTCTACTGCGCCCTTATGATGCCTGACTAATCGAAATTAGCTGTTGGCTGATACTTTAAGGGTATCGGTCTAAAGGGCAGCTTCAGAAGGTCATGCGATGAACGAACACCACCTGTTTGGCCGCCTGCGCTACAAGCATCTGCAGATGCTGGTGATGCTGGGCGCCAGCCGCAACCTGCACCGCGCCTCGGTCAGCATGAACATGTCGCAGCCTGCTGCCAGCCGCATGCTGCAGGAAATTGAAGACCTGTTTGGCTGCGAACTGTTCGAGCGTCTGCCACGCGGCATGCAACCTACGGCGTTGGGCCGCGAGCTGCTGCGCTTTGCCGA
This sequence comes from Pseudomonas sp. 21LCFQ02, assembly GCF_024129895.2. Lineage (NCBI taxonomy): Bacteria > Pseudomonadati > Pseudomonadota > Gammaproteobacteria > Pseudomonadales > Pseudomonadaceae > Pseudomonas > Pseudomonas sp. 21LCFQ02. Next base: position 4,563,265 of record NZ_CM178749.1, on the reverse strand, counting down.
GGCAGCGTTGAGCGGCCTTGAGCGCTGCGCTGCGGACCTGACGGCTCGGCAACAGGGCGGTTACGGCTATTTGTCGATTGGCACCATCATGGGCGCCGCGCCGGACCTGGTGATGCAGGCGGTGGCGCAGATCAAGGCGCTCAACCCACAGTTGCGGCTGCGGATCATGGGCGATACCAGTGATCAGGTCGTGCAATTGCTGGAGCAGGGCCGGGTGGATATCGCCGTGACCCGGCGCAATATTGACAATGATCGCGAGCAATACCAATTCGAGGCGCTGGGTAACGAAGAACTGATTGCCGTGGTGCACAGCGGCCACCCGTTGGCCGACCGCGAAACCCTGCAATGGGACGAACTGGTCAGGGACTGGCCGTGGATCCTCCAGCCGCAATCAAGCCCTGCGCGTATCGCCTTCGATCAGGCGTTGCTGCGCCAGCAACTGCCGATGCCGGCAGACATCATCGAGTGCAGCTCGGTGTACTCCATGCAGCAACTGGTGCAGTTGACCGACGCGGTCATGGTGCTGTCCGAATCAGCGATGCGCGACTACCTGAAAATGGGCCTGGTCAAGGCCCTGCCGCTGACCATCGACGCGCAGATGGCGCCGTTCGGCCTGCTGCGCCGCAAGGGCGAGCCGGTCAGTCGCGAGTTGCAGTTGTTCATCGACTTGCTGCGTGAACGCCGTGAGCCGGTCTCAGGCGCAAACCAGTGATTCACGGCCGATCTCGCTGATCGAGCGGGCACCGGTCAGTACCATGGCCACCCGCATTTCCTTCTCGATCAGCTCCAGCAGGTGCGTCACGCCCTGGCCACCGGCGGCAGCCAGGGCATAGATAAACGCGCGACCGAGCATCACGCTGTCAGCGCCCAGGGCAATCATGCGCACCACATCCAGACCATTGCGGATGCCCGAGTCAGCGAGGATCGCCAACTGGCCTTTGACCGCATCGGCGATCGCTGGCAGGGCCCGCGCGGTCGATAAGACGCCATCAAGCTGCCGACCGCCATGGTTGGAGACCACAATGCCGTCGGCACCAAAGCTCACCGCGTCGCGGGCATCCTCGGCATCCAGAATGCCCTTGATGATCATCGGCCCTTGCCAGAATTCGCGGATCCACTCCAGGTCTTTCCAGCAAATCGACGGGTCGAAATTGGCGCCCAGCCAACCGATATAGTCGGCCAGCCCGGTCGGGTGACCACGGTAAGCCGAGATATTGCCCAGGTCGTGCGGCTTGCCATTGAGCCCGACATCCCAGGCCCAGGCCGGGTGGGTAAAGGCTTGCAGCATGCGCCTGAACGCAGCGTTCGGGCCGCTCATGCCGGAATGTGCATCCCGGTAGCGGGCGCCAGGCACCGGCATGTCCACGGTGAACACCAGGGTGGTGACGCCCGCCGCTTTGGCGCGCTCCAGGGCGTTTTTCATGAAACCGCGGTCTTTGAGCACATACAACTGGAACCACATGGGGCGGTTGATCGCCGGAGCGACTTCTTCAATCGGGCAGACTGAAACTGTCGAGAGGGTAAAGGGAATGCCCTTGGCATCCGCCGCCTGCGCGGCCTGGACTTCACCCCGGCGCGCATACATGCCGGTCAGCCCGACCGGGGCCAGCACCACCGGCAGGGCCAGTTGTTCACCGAGCAGCGAGGTTTTCAGGCTCAAATCCGACATGTTGCGCAATACCCGCTGGCGCAGGGCGATGTCGGCCAGGTCACTGACGTTACGCCGCAGCGTATGCTCGGCGTAGGCACCACCATCAATGTAATGGAACAGAAAGGGCGGCAGGCGGCGCTGGGCTACAGCGCGATAATCGGTGCAGGCCGAAATGATCATCTGAGGGCATTCTCTGGGGTCATGAACTGCTTCACTTGGCCCAGTCTAGCGACAACGACCCATGCAAGACCAATCCGGCTTTTTGAGGCGCCGATACCTTTTGGTTATGCCACAGCCCGGCAATCACCGCAGGCGAATGCCGGGCCGCAAGGCTCAGGGTTTTGCCGGGGCCTGATCGCGAGCTTCCTGGCCACGGTCTTGTTCACGGAGGGTTTTCTGCCGCGCATCACGGTCTTTGCTTTCCTGCTCATGAATGTCCGGGCTGATCTGGGTCGGTGGCCGTACGCTGCTGCCTGAAGCGTCCATGCCGTTGCCCATCGCGGGGTCGGTGGGCATCGGACTGCCTGGCGGCAAGGCGCTGCCCGCGGGTGCGGTTTCAGTGTGAGGAATTGACGATGACTGACCATCGCCTGGGGTTACAGTTGATGCAGCAAGGGCCGGCACGCTCAGCATGCAGGCCAGCCCGGCAATCGCGAACAGGTTGCTCAGTGAAGTTTTCATGAGACACCTCTTGTTATCAAAAACAGGGTTAGCAAGATCAAGGGGTGACCGAAAGCGCGCAGCGCTCAATCTTCGCCCATTACAGGTACGGCACGTGAACGCCGGGAGAAGTTTGTCGGGCGCGACGAACGGTTGCTCAATCGCTGAACAACTCGAACATCAAATCCCGAAACCACTGGTTGGCCGGCTCTTTGTGAAAGCGTGCATGCCAGAACAGGTTGATGGTGATTTCCGGCAGCGGCACCGGCAATGGCAGCGCAACCAGGCCGAACGGTTGCAGGCAGGTCGAGGCAAAGCGCTCCGGTACGGTGGCGACCAGGTCACTGCGCTGGAGGATATGCCCGACGGCCACAAAGTGCGGCACTTCCAGGCGGATATCACGCTGCAGGCCGGCGCGGCGCAGATACTGTTCGACTTCACCGTGGCCGGTGCTGGCGGCGGCCACGTGGACGTGACTCTGCCGGGCAAACGCTTGCGCGGTCATCGCTTGCCCGGCCAGCGGGTGGCCGTGACGGCACAGCACCACATAGCGATGCACAAACAGCCTTCGCTGGTAAAAGCCGCTCTGCAGGTTGGGTTGCAGACCCACAGCCAGATCGATCGCGCCGCTGGCCAGTGCTTCGGACAGCTGAGCGTCGCTGCGCACGGTCGTCACCGACAGCCCCGGCGCACGTTGCAGCAGGGTGTCGATCAACTGGGGCATGAAGTAGATCTCACCAATATCGGTCATCGCCAGGGTAAAGCGTCGCCGGCTGCTGGCCGGGTCGAACGCCGCAGGTCGTTGCAGCGCCTGGTGGAGCAGGGCGATGGCCTGGGCCACGGGTTGTGCCAGCTGTTCGGCGTAGGGCGTGGGTTGCATGCTGCGTCCGCTGCGCACGAACAGCTCGTCGTTCAAGGTGCTGCGCAAGCGTTTCAGAGCGTTACTCATTGCCGGCTGGGTCAGCCCGAGATTGTCGGCGGCACTGGACACCTGACGGTCGATGAGTAGCTGGTGCAGCACCAGCAGCAGGTTCAGATCAAGGTCGCGCAGGTTCATGGGGGCTCCGTCGCCGTGGATGAAGCGCTATTCACAGTGGTGATAGATCCTATGCGATCTGCGTTATTTATCAATACAACCGTGCGCCGCAAGATACAGACATTCCAATAACAACCAGCCCGATGGGGTGTCTTACATGCAGAGCAAATCTCCCTTGCGTATCGCAATCGTCGGCGGCGGTATCGCCGGCGTCGCCCTGGCCCTGGACCTGTGCCGCCATGCTCATCTTCAGGTGCAACTGTTCGAATCCGCTGCTGCTTTCGGTGAGGTGGGCGCGGGCGTGTCGTTTGGCGCCAATGCAGTACGGGCCATTGCCGGCCTGGGGCTTGGCGAACCTTATCGGCAGATCGCCGACCAGACCCCGGCACCCTGGCAGGATGTCTGGTTCGAATGGCGCCGGGGAGTCGACGCCGGCTACCTGAGCGCCAGCGTCGCGCCGGGTGTGGGCCAGTCTTCGGTGCATCGTGCAGACTTTCTCGATGCCTTGGCCAGCCGCCTGCCAGACGGTATTGCCTGTTTCGGCAAGCGCGCCGTGCAGGTCACCCAGCAGGCTGAGCGGCTGCAGATCCGCTTCAGTGACGGCACTGAGCATGAATGCGATCTGCTGATCGGTGCCGACGGCATCAAGTCATCAATCCGTGATCACGTGCTCCAAGGGTTGGGCCAGCCGCCGGCTGCACCGCAGTTCAGCGGCACCTGTGCCTATCGCGGGCTGATCGATAGCGAAATCCTGCGCGGCGCCTACCGTGAGCGCGGTCTGGACGAGCATCTGATCGACGTGCCGCAGATGTATCTGGGCCTGGACGCCCATATCCTGACCTTCCCGGTCAAGCACGGCCGGTTGATCAATGTCGTGGCGTTCACGACCGACCGCAGCCGGCCCGATCCGCAATGGCCGGCCGACCAGCCTTGGGTGCGTCAGGCCAGTCAGGCCGAAATGCTCGACGCTTTCAGTGGCTGGAGCGAGGCGGCGCAGGTGCTGCTCGAATGCATCCCGACGCCGAGCCTGTGGGCCTTGCACGATCTGGCGGAGTTACCCGGTTACGTGCATGGCCGCGTGGCGCTGATCGGCGATGCCGCCCACGCGATGTTGCCGCACCAAGGCGCTGGCGCCGGCCAGGGGCTTGAAGATGCCTGGCTGTTGGCCAGGCTACTGGGCGACCCGCAACTGCTGGATGCTGAGGTGCCGCTTATGCTGGCCGCCTACGATGCAGTGCGTCGGCCCCGAGCCTGCCAGGTCCAGCGCACCTCGCGCCAGGCCGGCGAACTCTACGAGTTGCGTGATCCGGCAACGGCCGCCGATCAAGCACGCCTGGGCCAGACCCTGGCCCAGCGTTTCGACTGGCTGTGGAATCACGACCTTGCGGCCGATCTGCAGCAGGCCAAAAGTCGCCTGGGCTGGCTGCAACCAGCCTGAGCTGCCTTGAACGACAATAACGACAATAAAAAGAGTCATGCCATGCATAAGACTAACGTTACCGCCCTGCTGGACGGGGCCCGTTTCAATGCCTTTCATGCCCGCGTGCTGCTGTGGTGCGCGCTGATCATCATCTTCGACGGCTACGACCTGGTGATCTACGGCGTGGTGCTGCCCTCGCTGATGGCCGAGTGGAGGCTCAGTGCCCTGCAGGCCGGCGCGCTGGGCAGTTGCGCACTGGTGGGGATGATGATTGGCGCGCTGTTTTTCGGGTCGATTTCCGATCGCATCGGGCGGCGCAAGACCATTGCCTTCTGTGTGACGCTGTTCAGCGGTGTCACAGCGCTCAACGGCTTGGCCAGCAGCCCGGAAATGTTCGGCCTGTGCCGCTTCATTGCCGGATTGGGCATCGGCGGAGTGATGCCCAACGTGGTGGCGCTGATGAACGAATACTCGCCGCAGCGCTCGCGCAGCACCCTGGTGGCGGTGATGTTCAGCGGCTATTCACTGGGCGGCATGCTCTCGGCGGGCCTGGGTATTGTGCTGATTCCACAATGGGGCTGGCAGTCGGTGTTCTATGTCGCGGCGATTCCTTTGCTGCTGTTGCCGCTGCTGATTCGCCAATTGCCCGAGTCGATGGACTACCTGCTGCGCAGCGGCCAGACCGCACGGGCGCAGCGCATCCTCGCCCAGGCCGCGCCCGGTTATCGTCCGGCTGCCGACGAGCAACTGCAGCAGGGTGGTGCGGCGCGGGCCAGCGTGTCGATTGCCGAGCTGTTTCGCGAAGGCCGTACGCTCAGCACCTTGATGCTGTGGCTGGCGTTTTTTTGCTGCCTGCTGATGGTCTATGCCTTGAGTTCCTGGCTGCCGAAACTGATGAACAGTGCCGGTTACGGCCTGGATTCGAGCCTGAGCTTCTTGCTGGTGCTCAACGCCGGAGCGATTATCGGCGCTATTGGCGGCGGTTGGCTGGGGGACCGGGTGGGCCTGGGCAAGGTGCTGTTCGGCTTCTTCATCTGTGGCGCGTTGGCCTTGAGCCTGTTGGCTTTCAAGGCGCCGCTGGCGGTGTTGTACCTGCTGGTGGCAATGGCTGGTGCCTGCACCATCGGCACCCAGATCCTGGCCAACGCCTGCGCGGTGCAGTATTACCCGGCCCAAGTGCGCTCCACGGGCCTCGGCTGGGCGATGGGCATCGGCCGGACCGGGGCGATTATCGGCCCGCTGTTGGGCGGGGCGCTGCATGCTTCGGGGTTACCCTTGCAGGCCAGCTTCCTGGCGTTCGCGTTGCCGGGCCTGGTTGGCGCTCTGGCGGTGCTGGTGTTTTTGTGGCGAGGCTCGCGAGCTGCTCAGCTTGTGGCGCTCAGCCCAAAACCTTAGGGTGCAATAAGGCTGAATCCATCAGCGATGGGCGTCGATCGGCTTTCGGTAGACCATGTTCGATGATGGCCTCGATCTCGTCGATAAAGCCTTCGAAGACCTTGACCACGTTCGGGTCGAAGTGTCGGCCGCTTTGTTCGCGGACATGCCCCAGTGCGCGTTGGCGATCCCATGCCTGCTTGTATGGGCGCCTTTGGCGCAGCGCATCGTAGACATCGCACAGGGCCACGATACGTGCTGCCAAGGGAATGGCTTCGGCAGCAAGGCCGTTGGGGTAGCCGCTGCCATCCCACTTTTCATGGTGCGCCAGGGCAATTTGTGCCGCCATGTCAGTCAGTTCGTTGTTGGCCGGGTCTTGCAGGATGGCGTGGCCAATGTGTGCATGGGCTTGCATGCGGGTACGCTCTTCAGGGGTCAGGGCGCCAGGTTTGAGCAGGATTTCGTCGGGGATGCCGATTTTGCCGACATCATGCATAGGTGCTGCCTGGCGGATCAGGTCGCACCACTCTGGTGGCATCCCCATACCATGAGCCAGCATGCCGGCAAATGTACCGATGCGGTAGATATGCTCGCCGGTGTCATCGTCGCGATAAGACGCGGCGCGACCCAGCGCGCGAATCAGCGCTGTGTAGCTTTCAGCCAGTTGCTCGGTGCGTTCCCGGACCCTGGCTTCGAGTTGGCTGTTGACCTGCTTCAACTGCTCGGTGGCTTGTTTGAGAAGCAGGCAGTTCTGGACCCGCAGCATCACCTCGGCCAAGTCAATGGGCTTGCAGATGTAATCATTGGCCCCCAGTTCCAGCCCTTGGCGGCGGCTCTGCGGGTCATTCAGGGCAGTGACGATGATCACTGGCTGTTCGATTCTGTTGCGCTGCCCCAATGCCTGGAGAATGTCATAACCATTGGGCGCAGGCATGTCCAGGTCCAGCAGCAGAATGTCCCAAGGGTTGTGTTCAAGCCAGTGCAGGCCAGCCTGCGGGTCGGTAAAGGTGACAATCTGCTTGATACCGAATGCCTTGAGAGTCGAGCCGAGCAAACGGACATTGGCCGCAACGTCATCGATGATGACGATCGGCGCTTTTAGCTGAAGGTTACGGAACACGTTGGATATCCTCGCACAGGAAAACGGCAGCCAGTTCTCTGAGTTCGTCTGGATCGACAGGCTTGCTCAACAGGCCTTGGCAGTTGAGGTTCAACAGGTAACGCGGAATCTCTTGGGAACTCATCACGATCACGGGTGGACAGCGCGCTTCATAGAGCTCCTGCAGGCTGACCAGCAGTGCCTGAATAGCTGAGCCGATGCAGTCCAGATCAATAAGCAGCAGTTGCACCGGTGCCTGACTCATTTGTTCAAGCACCAGACGGTCCTCGTCCACTATGCGCACACTGGCGATGTTCTTGAATGCCTGCCTGATCAGCGCGCGCTCGGCGTTGTCCTGTTGCAGGCACAGCACGCTGGCCTGGCGATTGCTGGCAGCAGCAGTTGGCTCGCTTTGCGCGCAAGGCAGTTCAATCCAGAACAGGCTGCCGCTACCCAAGGTACTGGTGACTCCGATTTCGCCGTTCATCCGTTGCGCCAGTTCCTTGCACAGCGCAAGTCCGATGCCGGTGCCGGGGATCGCGGTATTTTCCTGGCCCAGGCGCTGAAAGGGCTCGAACAGCCGTGTACGGGCCTGGCTGTCGATGCCGAGCCCGCTGTCCTCGACATAGATGCGAGCACGGCCGTGCTCATGGCGGCAACTCACGGTGACCGCGCCGCCAGGCCGGTTGTATTTGATGGCATTCGATAGCAGGTTGAGTATCACCTGACGCAGCCGCCGTGCATCGGCAATGATCCCGGGGCCGACCTGAATTTCTCCCAGACTTAACGTCAGCTCTGCCTCTTGAGCATCGCGGCTGACCATGTCAACGCATTCGCGTAGCAGTTGCGTGGTATCGATAGGTGCCAGTTGCAAGCGCGCCTGCTCGGCCTGCACGCTCGACCAGCTCAGCAGATCGTTGACCAATTGGCACAGGTGATTGCTGGCGCGGATGATTTCATCGACCGGCCCGGCGCTACCTGGGTTGTTGTAGCTGAGCAACTGGGCGAAGCCATGAATGGCATTGAGCGGTGTCTTGAGCTCATGGGTCATGCTGGAAATGAAGCGTGACTTGGCCAGGCTGGCGGTCTCAGCCTCCAGCGTCTTGAGCCGCAGGTCGGTTTCGACGTTCTTCAGACCGTTGATGTCCATGCAGGTGCCGGCCAGCAACAGTGGCTTGCCGTTGTCTGGATCACGTGCCAACACTCGCCCGCGGCACTGCAGCCATACGGTTTTGCCGTGATGATCGACAAGGCGCAACTCGCATCCGTTGTGATATCGGCCCTTTTCCAGGTCCTTGATAAAACGGATCAAGGCCTCGCTGTCGGCTGGCTGCAGGCGATCATGCAGCAGCCGGTGGTCGCTGATTTTTTCCGGCAGGTTAAAGCGATGACACAGGCTGCCGCGCAGGTTCAGTTCGCGCTTTGCAACATCGAACTCCCACAGCCCTTCAGTGGAACTTTCCATTACCACCGTTAGACGTTGCTGGGCCACCTGACGTGAGTCTTGTGCTTCATTGAGCTGCTCACCCATCGAGCTGGCGCTTCGCGCCATACTGGCCAGTTCGTCGATGTCGGTCTGCGGCCTGTCGGGTTGCCAGTGCCCCTGGCCGATCTGCGCCATCATCTGCGAAACCCCGGCCAGGGGGTGAACCAGGGCCTGGCTGAGGTGCTTGACCCGCCACCAGATGAACAGGAAAAAACCCAGATAAAAGATCACCAGACCGCCAATGAGCCAATAACCCACTTGGCGATAATGGGTGGCCAAGGTATCGGTGGTGGCCGTAATCGCAGCTTCATCTACCACTGCCAGCAAATGCCAGCCTGTGTTGGCCACCGTATCCCAGGCCACCAGATGCGCACGCCCCTCGAAGCGGGTGGTCAGCACGCCACGTGGTTGGCTTTCGATAGCGTTGGCCAGGGCGTCATGGGCGTCGTTATAACGCAGGTTGAAGGTCTGCGGCTTGAGCATCTCGTTGGACACGGCCTGGGTGTAGGCATGCGCGGTCAACTCAATGAGTTTGAAATCATGCTCACCGGCCTCAGGCATGACCATGATGGTCAGGTCCGGGGCCACAAGCATCAGGTAGCCATCCCAAGGCACCTTGAGTTCGCCGATCTGCTTGAGGATGCCGCTGACCGTGATGTCCAGACCGACCACACCCTCGAGAAAATCGCCGCTATACACCGGGGCGATGGCCGACATCATCCAGCCGTTACCGGCCGGGTCCAGATAAACCTCGGTCCAGCGGCTACTGCGCTGCGGGTTATTGCTGGCATCGGCCAGGTAATAGAAGTTGTACTCCGGGATATTCATGTTGTGGGGGTACTGTTGCAGGATATCGAAGCCCGGATAGATTCTGTTGTAGCTGTCCCAACTGTTGAAGTAAACGCTGGCGATCAGCGGGTTGCGGTCTTTGAGTTGCTTGATCAATGGGTCCAGTGTCGCCAGGCGTGTGACCTTGCCAAGGTCTTGGCTGGCCAGCGGGGTATGGCTGGAATAGAACGATGCCACCTGATCATCAGCACCGTTGTCATAGCGCACACCGTCTGCCGAGGTGGCGAGGATTGCAGGGGCGTGCTGCTCGCCCTGCAGGGCGTGTTCGGTCAGCCGGGCAAACAGGTTGGCGTCGTTGCCCAGCTGGCTGAGTTCGGTATTGATAATGTGGGTATTTTGCCCGACTGATTCGGTCAGGTCGCTAACGGCGGTTTCATGCAGGTAGTCGATCTGCGTGTTGCGGATCGACTGGTTGGTAAACAGATAGATGCCGATCAATACCAGCTCCACGGCGATCAATGGGATCAGGGCAGTACTGGCCAATGCCTTCCACATCCAATGCCGCAGGCTGATAGTCTTGTCGTTCATGGCCGACCTCGTCAGGCGACGAATTGAGGCTGAAGGTGTGGGGGGGCAGAAGTGCTGACAATAGGCGATGTCACTTTGGCATCAATCTACACATATTAGTAGGGTTTTACGAAGTATGGCAGGCGCCAATGTTCATGCTTTGGTCGTAGGGGATCGTCGGGTATCAGCGTAGTGCAGGGTATCGTCTTGCGCACAGTAATAAGCCAGCGGGCCCGCCCCCCCCCCCCGTACAGTCCAGAGCCAGCACGTTGCCCAGTCGCTGCGGCGTGTCGACCCGGGTATGCCCGGTGCACACCCGCCAGACCCCGGTCACGCCATGGTGGTTGCCACGGCGGATGCGCTCGCGGCCCCACAGCGCGGTCTCGCTGACCCGTGGTGCATCCAGGGCGCCGGTAAAGGCTTGCCAGCTCAGTTGCGCCGGCACGTCGGCATGCAGGACGCCGACCATCCCGTTGACGGTGTCGATCTCGATCACAATCGGCAGGCTTTGCAGCTTGCGCACGATCATTGCTTTTGAGTCGTCATCGATATACAGCCACCACTCGGCACCGTGGGCCGAGTAGGGCGCGTGGGGGTTGCGCAGCCAGGCGTCGATGAGCATGCGCTCATGGTTGCCTTGCACCATGTAGAACCAGGGCTCGCCCAGCAGCCTGAGTCCTTGCAGCACGCCAGGGCCGCGGTCGATCAGGTCGCCCACACTGATCAGGCGGTCGCGCTCTGGATTGAAGTCCAGCGCTTCAAGACCTTCGAACAATTCCTGCAGTTTGAAGTGGATATCGCCGACCACCAGGTCTCGGCCCTTTGTGTTGCGGGGCAGTCTGAGAAGTTTCTGATCCATGAACGCGAGCGATCTGCAACTGAGGGGCCCTGAGGGTGCGCCATGTGCTGGCGCAGGTCAAACAAGACCGCTCAGTCGGCCTGGAGCAGGGTGATGCGGGTATCGGCCTCGAACTCCAGCAGTGCTTCACGGCGTGCGGTGGTGATCAAGGTCCAGTGCGTGTTGAGCGGTGTCCAGTGTTGCTGCTGATCGCGACCGATCTTGCTGGCGTCGGCCAGCACGAACACTTCGGCAGCCTGCTGCAGCATTTTTTCTTTCAGCCAGGCCTGGTCGGCATTGGCTTCGCACAAACCGCGCCCGGCGACCACGCCGTCGGCGCTGACGAACACCTTGTTGGCAGTCAACCGCTCCAGAGCGGCGAGGGCCGCGGCGCCGAAGGTGGCCATGCTGCCGGGGCGCAGGTCGCCGCCGAGCAGGGTAACCCGCCCTTCGGGCAGCTCGCGCAAGGCCGGCAGGGCAAGAATGTTGTTGGTGATCACATGCAGGCCGCGCCGCTCCTTGAGCAGTTGCGCCAGGGTCGCGGTGGTGGTGCCGCTGTCCAGTACGATGGTGTCGTTATCCTGGATGTGCGCCAGTGCGGTGCGGGCAATCCGGCTTTTTTCCGGACCGGACTGGATGCTGCGTTCTTCCAGCGAGGTCTCTGGCGCCTGCTTGCCGATATGCGTTGCACCGCCATAGGTACGCATGATCATGCCTTGCTCGGCCAGCGCGGTGAGGTCACGGCGTACCGTGGCTTCGGAGACCTGCATGATCGAGCACAGACTCTCGACGTTCATATTGCCGTGGTTGGCAAGCACCAGCTCCAGAATGGCCTGGCGGCGTTTGGCGACTTTCATGGCGATCCTTCAGGGGGTGAGGCGACACTTTAGCATTTGTTGCCGGGGGCCCATTGAATCATCTTTGGGCGCTCGGCAACGGCTTACAACGACGCCCCTCCGCAGATCACCAGGCTCTGGCCGGTAATGGCCCCGGCCTGCGGGCCGAGCAGGAACGCGGTCATCGCGCCAACTTCCTCGGGTTGAATGAAGCGGCCGATCGGTGGTTTGCGCGGCGGCGTGCCTTGCCGGCCGGGGGCGCTGAGCATCGGTGTCGCGGTGGCGCCGGGGGCGACCAGATTGACGGTGATGCCTTGCGGTGCCAGTTCGATGGCCCAGGAACGCACCAGCCCGACCAGCGCGGCCTTGGTCGCTGCGTATTGGCTACGCCCACTGGCGCCGTTCATGGTTCGGCTGCCGATCAGCACAATGCGTCCGGGCACCCGCAGGCGTCCGAGCAGGCTGTCGACCAGTTGCGTGGCGGCGGCGACATGCACCTGCCACATGGCCGCGCCGTCTTCGGCCAGTAGCTCACCCAGCGGTGCAGTGCGCATGAAACCTGCAGCATGCACGATGGCGTCCAGTTCACCGACCTGTTCAAGGGCGTGCTCAAGTGCTTGATTGTCAGCCATGTCAGCAGCGACCCAGCGCAGTTGCGGATGCTCCAGTGCAGGACGGCTACGGCTCAGACCTATGACCTGCCAGCCATCGTCCAGCAGACGGCTGGCAATGGCCTCACCGATACCGGAGCTGACCCCGGTGACCAGGGCGATGGGGGAATTTTCAGGCATTGAAGGGTTCTCCATAAAGTTGGCCAGACGCACTGCCCCGTAGGAGCAATGCCGATCAGTTAAGCGATTAGTGGGTCTGGTTGGGCCCCGTGGGAGGGGCCGGCCGGCGCCCCGGTCTGCTCGCGACAGGGCCAGTAAAACCGGCACATCTGTTGTGGATGTACTTCTGTATTCGCCAGCAGAGCTGCCTCCCACAAAGATCTCAATGCTCTTAACTGATCGGCATTACCCCGTAGGAGCGGCTTTAGCCGCGAAAAGCATCGCTGCTGAAGCAGCTCCTACGGCGGTTTAGACCTCCGGGTCTGCTTCAGCGGATCGCCGCCAGCGGGATGTGCACGTGCTTGATCTTCTGCCGGAAGTAAGTGAACGCGACATGCAGACTGCCGTCACGGGCCTGGATGATACTCGGGTAGGAGTACTCGCGATTGAGCTTCTCTTTGGAGTTGTTGGTCATGCAAAAGCCGTCGCCCAGCTCGATATCCAGGCGCAGCGGCCAACTGCGGCCTTCATCGCGAGAAATCGCCAGGCTCATCGGCGCCCTGGGGATGCCCCACACCGCGCTGCGCCCGTCGGCGTTGGCGCCGGGGGTGACACGCTCATCACCTTCGTCCTCGATTTCGTCGTACAGCGACAGCCGCCGCTGCTCGATGCCTTCGGCGTTGATCGGGTTGTAGACCAGCGCCAGTTCACCGCTGGCCAGGCGCACGTACTGGATCGATGAGTTGTTGTTGGGTAGCTCGGTCGGTGTCGGCGCGCTCCAGCTCCGGCCCTGATCGGTGGAACGGCTGGAATAAACATGATCGGCCCAGCGGCTGCGGAACAGCCCCAGCAGGCTGCCGTCGGCCAGTTCATGGACGTTCATGTGCACGCAGCCGGTGCTGTGCGGCACGTCGTGACGGCTCCAGGTGCGGCCATGGTCGCTGCTGATCATCACCGCGCTGACGTCATGGGTGCCGACCCATTTTTCGCCAGGCAGGGTGATGCAATACCAGACCGGCAATACCCAGTCGCCATTGCTGAGCACTTCGGGCGGATGGCGCACGAAAGTACCGGCCTCTTCAAATAGGTCAGCGATTGGCCCCCAGGTATTGCCGCCATCCTCAGACAGGCGGCGGCGTACCACGGCGGTTTCCTGATTACCGGAAATCTGCGCGGTCCAGATCAGCCACAGTGGGCCATCGGGGGCCTGGAACAGGATCGGGTTCTGCTCGGAGCGGCCAGGGTCATCCGACAGTTGCTCGGCCTCGCTCCAGACACCGCTGTGCGGGTCGCGGCGTGACAGCAGCACGAAGATGTCGGCCATGCCTTCCTGGGTGCCGGCAAACCAGGTGCACAGCAACGTGCCATCAGCCAGTTCATGCAGGTTGGCGGCGTGATTCTGCGCGTAAGGGGTCGGCAGGTAGGCGTCCTGGCGTTGCTCAATTGTTGACATTGCTGGCCTCCGAAGACTGGGTAGCGGGCTTGTTGCTGCGTGGCAGCAGACGTTCGATGCAGATGACCAGGGCAGGGGTCACCAAGGCGATGTACATGTTGTCGATACCGTACGGGTTACCCAGTACATACCACAGGCTGGTGGTCACGGTCGCCGCGCCCAGCCCCCAGGTGGCACCGCGACCGGTGGCGAACAGCGGCAGGTAGATGGCGACCAGGGCAATCACGGTGATCGACAGGCGCAGGGCGCGGGTGAAGAACGACAGGCTGAGGATTTCCGGCACGGCAAAGACGAACACCAGCGGCAGGAAACCGATCACCAGGCTGATGAGCTTGGTCATCTTGAATTCGCGTTCAGCCGAAGGTTTGCACAGCGGTACATAGAAGTCGCGCACCACCAGCGAGGTGATCGCCAGGGCCACCGCGCTGACGCCGACGAACACCGAAGCCACCAGCGAGATGGTCACGACACCGGCCAGCCAAGGGCTCATCGAATGCAGGAACACCGGCATCGCATACAGGCTGTTCATATCGGGGTGCAGGTACTTGGCGACGACGCCGATCAGCCCCAGAGCAATCGAGATCGGCAGGCACAGCAGGCCCGCCCACAATGCTGAATTGCGCGCCGCATTGGGGTTTTTGGTCGAACTGATCGCCTGCATGATGTACTGGGTGGAGAAGATCGCGCCCACCGTACCGATGATCCAGGCCATGACCTTGGAGCCGCCGATGGCGCCGGTCCAGGTGAAGTAGTGCTCTGGCAGGCCCTGATGGACCTTGTCGAAACCGCCGGCGAGCTTGACTGCCACCCACAGTACGATCATCACCCCGGCATACTTGACCACGGTGTGCAGGACACTGATGTAAGCCACGCTCTTGAGGCCGCCAAAGGCGTAGTAAAGGGTACTGACCACGGCAGTGATAAAGGCTGCGGTGGGCAGGTTGATGTGCATCACCGTGGAGATCGCCGCCGCGCCGCTGATGTAGTTGCCGACGTTCACCAGCAGCAGGGCGTAGATCATGATGATCGAGACCATCAGTTTGGCCGAGTAGCCGTATTTGCGCTCAATGAACCCGGAGATGGTGTATTCGCCTGAGCTGTAGAGCTTTCTCGCCATCAGGATGCCGAACAGCGGAAAGCCGATCGCCGCCGCCACCACCGCCCAGGCAGCGGCCATGCCACTTTCGAAGGCGGCCTGCGCGGTGCCGATGGTGGACTTGGCACCGATGTATTCGGACATCATCAGCACGCCAACGATAAACGCCGGCATGCTGCGCGCCGCCACCATGTACTGCTCGCTGTTCTTGCTGCGCATGCGCAGGGTCAGCCAGGTGGTGAACAGGACGTAGACGACAACCATCCCGACGATGATTAACGTCGCTTGAGAGTCAAAAGTTTCCATCATTCGCTCCAATTGTTGTTATTCAGGGCTTGCTTGAGGAAAAGATGCATTGAGGTTCAGGCGTGCGCGGGTTGCTCCAGGGTGCGTTTGCGGGTCGCCAGCTCGACCGCCTGACGCAGTGCCTCGATCAGGCTGCGCTCGTCGGCAATGCCCTTGCCGGCGATATCGAAAGCGGTGCCGTGGTCCACGGAGGTGCGGATCACCGGCAGGCCGACCGTGACGTTGACCCCGGCTTCCAGCCCCATGACCTTGACCGGGCCGTGGCCCTGGTCGTGATACATGGCCACCACCGCATCGAAGTCGCCGCGCCCGGCGCGGAAAAACAGCGTGTCGGCCGGCAGCGGGCCTTCGACGCGCCAGCCACGGGCGCGCAGCTCGTCAATCGCCGGCTGGATCTTGGTCGCCTCTTCGCCGTAGCCGAACAGGCCGTTTTCACCGGCATGCGGGTTGATGCCGCACACCGCGATCAACGGGTTGTCGATCCCGGCGCGGCTCAGGGTTTCATGGGCACGTTCGATGGTGCGGCGCACCAGACCTGGCTCGATGCGCGCAATGGCGTCGATGATGCCGATGTGGGTCGTGACATGAATGACCCGCAGCGTCGGGGTCATGAGCATCATCGACACCTCTTCGATGCCGGTCAGGTGCGCGAGCATTTCGGTGTGGCCGGGGAAGATATGCCCGCCGGCGTGCAGTGCTTCCTTGTTCAGTGGCGCGGTGCATATCGCGTCCAGGGCACCGGCCTCGGTCAGTTGCACGGTGCGCTCGATATAACGAAAGGCCGCATCACCGGCCACCGCCGACAACTGGCCGTAGGGCAGGTCATGGGGGATCAGCCCCAGATCGATACAATCCACCACGCCTGGCTGAAAGCGGGCCTGCTCGGGCTGTTCGATGGCGTTGACTTGCAGCGTGCCAGCGACGATCCGATTGGCATCGACCAGCCGCTTGGCATCGCCAATCACCAGCGGCCGGCACATGGCATAGACGCTGTCGTGTTGCAGGGATTTCATGATGATTTCCGGACCGACGCCGGCCGCATCACCCATGGTGATGCCGATCACAGGACGCTCAGACATGCTGGGGTTCCTCGTTATTAGGTGGTGTGGGCTCAGAGCGTGAGTCGCGGGCCTGGCACAGATGCGCCCAGGCCTGATAGAGGGTGTCGGGCTGGCCGAAGCCGCCGGCCTTGGTGACGACAGGTAACGTGCGGCCCTGATGGAGGGCGCTGGACAACACCACCCCAGGCGCCAGTTCGCCATGCAGTTGCAGCGCATTGAGCTCAGCGACAGTCAGCAGGGCGCGGGCGGTTTCACCGCCGGTGGCGATCAGCGCAGCGGCCTTGGCGGGCAGGGCAGCCAACAGCCCGGCCAGCGCCTGGCTGAGCTGCGCGGCCTGTTCAGGGGCACGCTGCGCCTGATCAAGGCTGACCAGCAGGTCGCTGCCGCTGTCCAGCACACTGGCCAGATGAATTGCCAGCGCCTGCCGTTCACTGTGGGCACTGCCATCGAGCAGCAGC
Organism: Pseudomonas sp. 21LCFQ02; assembly: GCF_024129895.2. Taxonomy (NCBI): domain Bacteria; kingdom Pseudomonadati; phylum Pseudomonadota; class Gammaproteobacteria; order Pseudomonadales; family Pseudomonadaceae; genus Pseudomonas; species Pseudomonas sp. 21LCFQ02. Next base: position 4,546,365 of record NZ_CM178749.1, on the reverse strand, counting down.
CGTGGTTCGACCCGCGCCCAGCGTTGCCCGGTACGCTCGGCCAGCAAAGCTGCCTGGGCCTGGGAGTGACGCGACATGCTGCCGACCACGGTCAGGATCGGCCCGCCTTGTGCTGCCTGCGGCCGGCAAGGCTCGCCTGCGGCGGGTAACCCGAGGGCGGCAGGCAGGTGCAGGGCCAGCCCGGCCGAGCCGACCCAGAACAACCGGTCGGCGAAAGCGGCCGAAGCCAGTGCCAGGCTGTGCAGGTCAGCATCCTGCTCGGCATCGCAGATCAGCACCTGGGTACCGTCGAGCAAGTGCTGGTGCAGCTGCCCGGCCAGATTACCGCCACGCACCTGCAGCAAATCCAGAGCCGCACAGTTCAGACCCTCACCGCTGAACAGCTCCAGCAGGTTGGCGGTGCCGGTCAGACCCTCGTTGCGCCACACATCACTATCGTTGACCGGTACACCGTCGAGGTACTGAATACTGTCGCGGGTGGTCCTGCGCAGCGCCGGGAACGCCGGTGCTACCAGAGCCATGCCATGTTCCAGCAGGGCGCTGACCTCGCTCGCCAGGTTGCCGCGCAGGGTCGAGTCAATTTTCTTGTAAAGGTAACGACCGCGCAGGGCCGGGTTGCCGAGTACCGAGCGATTGAGCCGGGCAGCGGGCTGCGGCGCCAGGCGGCGGGTGTCGAGGTCCAGCGCAATGACCGGGCAGCCTGAATGATCGGCGGTCTGCTCGAGCAACACGCGGGTCGGCAGGTGGCGGGCGAAGCCGGCGGCGCAATCGGCCGCACCGGACAGATCGTCGGCGATGACCAATAGCCCGGCCTGGCGAGCTTCGGCACTCATGGCAGCAGGCATCGGTACAACTGCTCAATATCATCCAGGCTCAGGGCCTTGGGGTTATTGATCATCAACCGGGTGACTTTTGAGGCAGCGACCGCCATGTCGGCCAGATGCTCTTCGGCCACCCCGAAGTCGCGCAGGTTCTGCGGAATCTCCAGGACCCGGGTCCATTGCTTGATCTGCTCGATCAGCTTGCCGGCCGCGAGCGTGTCGCTGTCGCCGGGTTGCGCGATGTCGCACACGCAGGCCGCCCGCTTCAGGCGTGCTGCGCAGCTGTCCATGTTGAACGCCATGACATGCGGCAACAGCATGGCATTGGCCACCCCGTGGGTGACATGGAACTTGCCGCCCAGCGGATAGGCCAGTGCATGCACCGCCGCAGTGCCGGCCGCGGTCAACGCCAGGCCGCCGTACATCGAGCCAAGCAGCATGTCGCTGCGCGCCTGCACCGAGCCAGGCTGCTGATAGGCCTCGACGATGCTGCCGGCGATCAGCCGCATCGACTCCAGAGCAAAGGCGTCGCTGATCGGGTTGGCCTTGGTCGAGATAAACGACTCCAGCGCATGGGTAAAAGCGTCCATACCGGTCGCAGCGGTAATCGGCTTGGGCAGGCCCAGGGTCAGGTTGGCATCGAGAATCACCAGGGTTGGCAGCAGATGACGGCTGACCACGCCGATTTTCAGTTCTTCGTCGGGCAGGGTGACGATGGCATTAGGGGTGACTTCCGAGCCGGTCCCGGAGGTGGTGGGGACCAGCACGGTCGGCCTGCCGGGGTGGGCAACCTTGTCGATGCCGAGCATGTCCTTGAGCGGGGTGTCGTTGCTGAGCATCACTGAAAACAGCTTGGCGGCATCCAGCACACTGCCGCCGCCAATGGCGATCAGCGCATCCGGCGCCGCAGGGGCGATGGTGCTGCGGAACACCCCTTCGATGTTCTCCAGGGTCGGCTCAATCTCGACGTTATCGATCACGGTGACCGCAATCGACTGCGCTTGCAGTTGCGCGACCACCCGTTCGGTGACGCCCAGGCGGTGCATGGCGTCCTGGGTGACCAGCACCACGCGCTTGAGCGGGGTGTCGAGCAGGTGCAGGCGCTCGCCCAGGCTGGCCAGGCTGTCAGGGCCGTGGATGACATGCTTGACGGTTTGAAAGTGGTACATGGTGATCCTCCGGCTCAGGCGCGGTAGACAGACAGCAGACCTTCGAGCTTGTGCACGGTCTGCGCATCGAGTTCGGCAGTTGGGGCGCGGCATGGGCCGACGCGCACGTTGAGCAGGTCGGTGGCCTTTTTCAGCACCGAAGGCATGGTCCCCAGCGCAAAAGCATCGCGCAGTGGCCGCAGGGCTTCCTGGGCCGCGCGGGCGCCATCGTGGTCGCCGGCCTGGAAGCGATTCCAGATATCCATCACCACCTGCGGTACCGCGTTGGCGGTGGCTGCCACCGCACCGTCGCCACCGGCCAGCAGGTTCCAGTAGATCAGTGAGTCGGTGCCGGCAAACACGGCGAAGTCGTCACTGCGGTAGCGCAGCATCTGCACCAGGCTGTCGAAGTTGCCGGCGCTGTCTTTGATGCCCTTGATTTGCGGATGCTGCGACAGGGTGGCGACTGCCGGGATGCCGATCGACATGCCGGTTTTGGCCGGGATGTTGTAAAGCATGATCGGCAGTGGCGAAGCATCACCAATCGCGCTGTAGTGGTTGATCAGTTCGGCCTGGCTGACCGCATTGAAAAACGGCGTAATGACCGACAGGGCCTGAACGCCCACATCAGTCATTTTTTTGTTCAGTTCAATCACATCGCGGGTGGCGAAGGCGCCGGTCCCGGCAATCACCGGTACCCGGCCGCGGGCCGCTTCCACGGTGAGCCGGGCGATGCGGACTTTCTCGGCCTCGCTCAGGGCAAAGAACTCACCATTGGTGCCCAGCACAAAAAGCCCGTGAACACCGGCGTCAATCAGGCTTTCGATCAAGTTGCCCAAGGCCTGCTCGTCGATTTGCTGACGGGCATCGAAGGGGGTCACGAGGGCTGGAACGATTCCAGTGAACTTCATCGGTGATCTCCATGTTATTGGTCTTGTCATCATCATTGAATGATTGAATCGATCATTAATGGCGATCCTATACGCAAAATTCAGCGCTTAAAAGTATTTTTTCAATCAAAATATCGCTTTGGCCGTGACTGATTCGTTCATTTTGCGGATGCAGGGCAAGCGCGGTTGCGGGTCAACCGGTACAAGCCCTAGCATGAACGCCTTTTCAAGGAGGAACCCTTCATGCTCGCTTCGCTGTTTGCGGTATTGGCCCCAGTGTTTATCGTTGCGGCCATCGGCTATGGTTGGGCGCGCAAAGGGCATAACTATCCGACCGACTTTATCGCCCGGGTGGTGATGACCATCGGCACGCCAGCGCTGGTGCTGTCGACCCTGAGCCGGACCCAGCTTGACCCGGCAGCCTTTACCAGCATGGCGCTGGCCTGCGTATTGAGCATGTTTGCCATGGCCATGATCGGTCTGCTGCTGAGCAAGGTGTTTCGCCAGCATTGGCGCGTACTGGTCCCGGCGTTCATGTTTCCCAACACCGGCAACATGGGCCTGCCGATCAGCCTGTATGCGTTTGGCGACCAGGGCCTGGCGCTGGCAGTGGCGTTCTTCCTGACCCTGTCGTTGTTTCAGTTCACGTTGGGGCTGGCGCTATCAGGGGGCGCCGCTTCATTCAAAGACCTGCTGCGCAATCCGATCATCATCAGCCTGGCGCTGGCCATGCCGATCATTTTCTTTGGCCTGCAACTGCCGCGCTGGCTGATCAACACCGTCGATCTGCTCGGCGGCATGACCATCCCGTTGATGCTGCTGACCCTGGGGGTGTCGCTGGCCAGCATCCGCTTGCATCACGTAGCCAGTGGCATGCTGCAGGGTGGTCTACGAATTGTGCTGGGTGCGGCGGTGGGCTGGCTAATCGGTCTGGCGCTGGGCATGCAGCCACTGGCCCACGCGGTGCTGGTCGCCCAATGCTCGATGCCGGTTGCAGTGTTCAACTACCTGTTGGCAATGCGCGCCAACCAGTCGCCGGAGAAGGTGGCGAACCTGGTGATGTGTTCGACCGTGCTGTCATTTGCATGGTTGCCGGTGGTGCTGGCGGCGTTGATGTGACTAACTGCGCAGGCGCAATATTTTTTGCCAGCTAGATAAGCGACGCCGGATGATGCATTCCCAGATCTGCGCAGCGGCCAAGCCCTATGGTGTCCGTCACCATTTCCAGACTTCTTCCCGGTACGTTGTTACCTCAGGCAGTACAGTGCGCAAGAACGCCAGGTACTGCTCGAACAGCGCCTTGTTTGGCAGGCGGGCTTCGAAGCCTATGGTCAGGTCTGTTCTGTGGATCACGATGATGCGGTAGCGGCGGTCTACGGTGACGGCGTTGTATTTCTCCCAAACCATACTGGTTTCCAGTTCGCAGGGCGGTGGCTTCCATTCCATGATGTTCAGGGCAGATATGATCATGAGGGCCACTGGCCCCAGTAGAAATAGTAATGAGCCGACGAAGGCTGCCAATCCGAGTAGAACGATGATGGCTATTATCGCAACGCCGTTAAATACGTGTTTTGTGTATTTTGCGTAGTAAGGCTGAACGTCTACTTCTCCGCATTCTGGATAGATACGGTAATTTAATATTGAGGGGCGTAGCATGAAGTATAGATAGTAAAACTCTGCTGTAAGTGCGCCTCCTAAAACGCAGTAAAAAGTAATTGGGTCAGTATGAAAGGAATCCCGGGCAAGAACTCCTAAAGAAACGGGCCATATTGACAAGATGAGCGGGATTAGCCATATATTTTTTCTGGGAAGGTTGATTCGTTTTACTGTCCACTTGAAAACGGGGTCACTGTTTCCCTGTCGCAGAACGGGAGTGGTACCGATGATTGGCGCGTAGTCGTCAGGTTCTGGTGGCATGCTTATGGGGTTTGGTATCAATATCGAGTGTGAGTATTTGGCGGAAGAAGTGAAACTCCCTGCCTCAAGAGGGTCGGCGATTAAGCTTTGGTAATTGTGCCGGTTCAGATTTGATAACTGGCAGGTGTTCGTCACCACTTCCAGACTTCCTCCCGGTACGTTGTTATCTCAGGCAGGACCGTGCGTAAGAACGCCAGGTACTGCTCGAACAGCGCCTTGTTTGGCAGGCGGGCTTCGAAGCCTATGCTCAGGTCTGTTCTGTGGATCACGATGATGCGGTAGCAGCGGTCTACGGTGACGGCGTTGTGTTTCTCCCAAACCATACTGGTTTCCAGTTCGCAGGGCGGTGGCTTCCATTCCATGATGTTCAGGCCAGACATGACCATAAGTGCCACTGGGCCCAGAAAGAAAAGCCACGAGCCGACGGAAATTCCCAGTCCGATAATAGTGACGATAATAACGATACCGATACCCTTGAATACGTGCCTTGTATATTTCGGATAATAAAGCTGGACGTCAACTTCTCCGTATTCCGGATAGATGCGATAGTTAAAGATAGACGTCCGAAGTATGAAATATAGGCAGTAGATTTCGCCGATGATCCCTGCACCCGTGAACCAATAGAAGCTTGTTGGGTCAGCGTCTAGAAAGTCCCACGCTAAAATGCCTAGCGAGACTGGCCATATTGAAAGTATCAAAGGGGTCAGCCAGATAGTTTTTCGTCGAAGATTTATCTTTTTTATCGTCCATTGGAAAAGAGGCTGGCTGTTTTCCTGCCGATTAGCGGGTGGGATGTTGAGGGTGGGGATGTAATCTTCGGTTTTTGTTGGCATGTTTGGCAAACTCAATATGAGTGGCTTTGTATGGTTTTATAGATTGTGATATTTAATGATTGGGGATGTTTAAGTTGTGAAAAATAGTTGCCCGGCTTTGTCTCGATTTGAGTTTTTAACCAGTAACTCGACTTTGCTCAACCCGTCCATGCTCTCTGTGCCAGAACTGTCGAGTTCGATTTGGTAAAGGTATCCTGCATCCGACGGTGATGGATGAACGACATCGTTCGGATACCAGATTTGCAGTTCTAGATAGCTTGCGTCGGAGGCGAGAGGTATCCAGGTGTGCCAGAGAATATCCTGTTCATCTTTTATTTCGGGTATAAATGGTGGCGGATAGTCATGGGAGGGGCGCTGGGTGGTAATGTTTCCCCATTCGCTAATCGGTTTGTAAACACCATTACTCTTGAAGTTTTCCCGGATTGAGGTATCTACTTTTATCGCAGTAAAGAAATGGAATTGTTTTTTACTGCTAATGACCTCGAAGAGCACACTGCTGCCTCTGACCTGTTCGGGAAACCGGATTTGTACCCACGCTCCGTTTTGTGTATTGACCGGAACATGGTTTTTGCCCGTGTAGATGAATTCGGTTGAGTGAGTGCTTTTCACCAGAATCTGTGGGCATAATTGGACTTCCATAAAGGCGCGTATTTCTTCTGCCTGGCCTGCTGCTGTATCGGCATAGCGATTTTCGGAGGTGAATGACCAGCAGCAGCGGCGGAGCCAAACGCCAATGTTATCTTGCTTTAGATTATTTAGAAGTTTGCTGGCTATTAGATAAATAAGTCCACCTATGGCGACGCCTACTGCCGCCCAGCCGCCAAGAGCCAGTGCTGCGGCACCTATTGCAAAATTTCCTGTAAATAGTGCTGATAAGACGGGTGCAGTCATGATGATCCCCATTAAAACTGCGCCGAAAGACTTGACTCGCAAAAGGTCTTTTTCTAACGAGGTTTTGGCGTTCTCGATATCATCTCTTAACTCCCATACTTCTAGAAAAGCACCCAGGCCGCCAACGACACCTGCTGCAAAAGCCCGAACACGAAAACCACGAACCGCAGTAGCCCAATCGGGTTTGCCCTGCACTTTCCAATACGCAGCCGACCTGCTCATTATGGATATGCTTTTCGTATAAATAGTGATCGGCTTGGCATTCCTGACCACCTGCCAAGGCGCCTCCAGATAAAGCACCATCATCAGATTGAGGCTATACCCCAGGTTGTAACCCAGTTTTCTCAGGTCTTTACCGTCAATCTTTCCGTCGCGGGTGATATCGCTCCAGACAAAGGCGGTGTTGAACAGATTCAAGGTGATCACTGTCCAGCTGATACCGGCGCCATGGATGCCCAGGCGCTGGCTCCACTGGCGCACGTGCTTGCTCCAGTCTTTGACGACGTTCTTGCCGGACTGAAAAAAACTGTACATCTCTTGCTTGAACTGCTCGGCATGGCGTTGGTTTTTGAAGTCCAGCAAGTCAGGCAGCTTCATAGCGTGGGCGCGGATGCGATCCTCCTGTGCTTGCAACTGAAGGCCCATGTTACGTCGGTCATGACGGTAGACAGGTTGAGACCAAGCGTTTCGCATGCTGCGCAGTTGCTGAGCATGCAAGGCCTCCAGGCGCTTCCATTCTTTAAGATGGGTCACGAACTGCCGGTTGATCGACAGTCCTTCCGGGGTGTTGCCCAGCAGTTGGCCGATGAGCAGGTTGCGTAACAAAATCGCCAGGGTCGTGGGCTCTTTTTTGGACAACCGGGTGTTGGTGATCATGGCGGCGCTGAGCATGCCTTGGGCGATGGCTTTGCCAGCGCCACTGGCCAACTCTCGCATGGCCTTGAGCGTCGCCTGGGCAGTGGCATCGAGCGCTTTGTACCAGGCGCTGTTGGCAAAATCCCGGTGGTTGAGGGCGTTGTTGAGTTCGCCAATGCGCGTACCGAGGTTGGTCACATCGCCCATGCCGGCGAGCAGCTTGTTGGCCTCGGTGTCCAGAGCCGCCTTGATCGCGGGGGAGAAGCCGTAGCGCTGGGTGCCAAACAGGGTCGTGGCTTTATTTTCCTGTGCGGTAAGCCATTTGAGGGTCTCCTTGTCTTGCTCCAGGATGGTGGTGAGGTTTTCCTTGATGGTTTGCAGGTACAGCAGGGTCTTTGGATAACCGGTATCCATGAACAGGGCGTCTGGTTCAAGGCCAATATGTAGTGCCCAGTTTTGAATATCCATGCGCGAGTCGTGCACTCGCTGCAGCAGTTGCTCATGCACGGGCTGCTGCTGTTGCAGGCACTGGCGTGCTGCCTTGAGGTCAATCTCGCGGCGCCACTTGCTGCGCTCCAGCCATGAGTCAATGTCTGTCTGATTCGGCGCTTTGCCATATTTTTCTATCAGGTCCCGACGCAGGTTGTCGCTTTGCCTCTCGTAGCGATGACGCTCGCTCAGAATCGGTGGTGCTTCGGGCGCGAGGGTAGGGTTGTCTTCGAACAGGCGTTCTTCCTGATCGTACTGCTCCAGGTAGTCTTCGGCATCCATCAGATATTGCTGCGCCAAAAATGGATCTACCTTTTCTTGCTTCTCATTGATCCCCTTCGCTTCTGATAATGTCGCAGTACTGCCGCAGAGATTTACGACCTCTCTGGCAATCTTCAACCGATGCTCATACTCCGCCTCCCAGTGCTGCAAGGCGGCGATGTCGCCCGCCATCTGCATGCCCAGATCACGGACCAGTGTCAGCGGATCGTCCAGGGCAATCAGCAGGGCGCTGTCCTTGTCCGGAACGTTGCCCAGCCAATGCACGTCCGCGCCCAGCGTCACCCACTCGTCCTGGGTCGGTTCTTCAGGTGTGCGATCGGGTTCTCGGGAAGGAATGGCCGTGTCGTCAAAGCGCCCGTCATCGGTGACCTGGCCGGCATCGATATCCGCCACGGCGGTGGCCAGCTCAGCCAGCGGCAGGGTACCCGGCTCATTCATGGTGAGGCTGTAACTGCCCAGGTCCAGGCGCTTCATCCAGCGCTTGCGGCTGTCCTCGTGCGAGCGCAGATGCTCGCAGATGCGCCAGGTCCATTGGATTGGCGCAAAGGCAATGTGCAGCACATGGTCGCGCGGGTAGGAGAGGTAGGGCTGCCCGGCATCGCTGCCGCTGCGCTCGTTCTGGCCTATGTGGGCGCTGGTCCACTTGATGCGTTGCAGGTGTGCATTGTGTGCGCTGTAGGCGTACTCGTGCAGCGTGCGTGCGGTCTCGTCGAATACGTAGACAAAACCCTCGTGCAACTGGCGCAAGGTGTAACTGCGGCTTTTCAGCGGCGGCAGGCGTGCCCATCGAGCGTTCCGGGCCAGCGGTTTCAGCACATTGGGATTAACGTCATAGCGCGAGCGATCCAGGGCATAGCGCACCGGCACGATGGCAATTTCCGGCCCCTTGAACGGGCAGAGGCTGGTGCCGCTGAGCGGGGTTCTGGAAAATTCGTTGGCGCAGCGCTGGCGTGGGGTGCCGAGTTTCTGATTCATCTGTCCGGTCCTTGGCCCGGCAAATCGCGCCAGGCAGTGGGGCAGACAAACCAAAGAATGTGCCGTAAATAATATTTTTCTTATTTATCAGGTAGATAGATCATTAACGCTAGGGCTTTACAGAATTTTTGTGCAAAAAATCCGCAACAATCGCGCAGCTTGTTGCGTTCTGCCGTGCAGGCGGTTGCGCACCGGGTGGCGTCACGTGATATGGCCTTTAGCAGGGTAAAAGCAGAAATTTTTACGTAAGGGCCGGTCATTCGTTGCGCAGTTTACGATCCGCTGTACCCAAGCGCGGTTTACTCATGAAGGGACAATGAATTTCAATATGCTGATTAGAATCAAGCGTTATGTAGCGCTTCTTTGAGGGACGCGTCATTTCTTCCAAGTACCCGGATCCTGCCGTTGTACGCCCCCTGAGTTACCCGCCTTTGATAGTCATTGGGCGTGGTGCTGACCAGTGCCTTGAAGTCGCGCATAAAGTGCGACTGATCGGTAAACCCCAACTCCAGCGCCAGCTCCGAACACGGCAATGTGCCGTCCGCTGTCAGGCTGCTTAGCGCCGCCTGGCAGCGAATGATGCGGCAGAAGGTCTTCGGGGCAATGCCGGTGTCTTCACGGAACTGACGCTGTAAGGTCCGGCTTGTGTAGCCACTCATGGCTTCAAGCTGGTGGACGCGGATATCGCCGCGTCGGGCGATGATGAACTCGACCAGCTTGCCGCTCAGCCCTGAGGTTCGCCGGGCCAGGGACTGGCCGGCGAGGCGGCTGAAGACGTCGGCCTGGTTGCCCAATGCCGTGGCCTGGGCAATCTGCTCGATCAGTTGTTGGGCGCAGGGCAACACATCACACAGATCCACTTCCTGCTCCGCCAGTTCCCCGGTCAGACTGGCGACGAAGCCGGGAATCACACCGGGCTGAAAACGCACGCCGAAGTAACGATGCCGGTTCAATAACTCGACCCGCTTGGCGCGCAGTGGCGTGCCGCAGACCCTTGCGGTGGGCCGATGGCTGTCGCAATCAAAGAGGATATCGACGCAGCCGTCGGGCACCGCGTAGGTCAGGTCGGCCGGCTGGTCCACCTCCAGCGCATAAAAGTGCGAGATCGCCGAATGCGCGTCACGCATCACCCAATAGCCCGATGAGTTGAGGACGAACCAGGGTTGCTCGCAGGTGCTGGTGGTGGTCGTCATTGATGCTACTCAGACAAGTCTGCTGTCAGGACCGGGCCTGTCCGATTTTTACAATACGCCCTTGAACCCGCTCCCTAGACTCGAAGCCACTTTGTCGCCGTGCTTCGAGATCAACATGACCAATAATACGAAGATCGATTTCATTTACTTGTCTGAGCCGGACATGATTCGCGCTGGCGTCACCGACATGCCGTCCTGCGTCGATACCATGGAAGAGATGTTCGGCCTGCTGTATCAGGGCGACTATCGGATGGCCGGGCCGAACAACGACTCCCATGGCGCCATGGTGACCTTCCCGGAAAACTCGCCCTTTCCGAACATGCCCAAGCCCACCGCCGACCGACGCATGATGGCCATGCCGGCCTATCTGGGTGGCAACTTCTGCACCGCCGGGGTCAAGTGGTACGGCTCCAACATCGCCAACCGCGACAAGGGCCTGCCGCGTTCGATCCTGATGTTCACCCTCAACGACGCCGACACCGGTGCCCCTTTGGCCCACATGTCGGCCAACCTGCTGTCGGCCTACCGCACCGGGGCCATTCCTGGCGTCGGCGCACGGCACCTGGCGCGTAAGGACTCGAAGGTCATCGGCCTGTTGGGGCCAGGGGTGATGGGCAAGACTTCGGTCGCCGCGTTCATGGCCGTGTGTCCGCAGATTGACACGATCAAGATCAAGGGCCGTGGGCAAAAGAGCCTGGATGACTTCATCACTTGGGTGCAAGTGACCTTCCCCCAGATCGTCAACATCCAGGTGGTCGAGACCCTCGAAGAGGTGGTGCGCGGTTCGGACCTGGTGACCTATTGCAGTTCGGGCGAGGTGGGCGACCCGGCGCTGTACCCGATGGTCAAGCGCGAGTGGGTCAAACCGGGTGCATTTCTGGCCATGCCGGCGGCCTGCAATATCGATGCAGGCATGGAGCAGGCCGATGTGCGCAAGGTCGTCGACAACACCGGCCTGTACCAGGCCTGGTTCCACGAGTTGCCTAAACCTGCGCACCACTGCGTGCCGGTAATCGGCGTGCGATTTATGGACATGATCGCCGAGGGGCTGCTCAGGCCTGAGCAGGTCGAGGACATCGGCAAGATCATCGCCGGTGACGCGCCTGGCCGCCTCGATGATGCAGAGATCATCCTGATGTCGGTGGGCGGCATGCCGGTCGAAGACGTGGCCTGGGGCACCGTGGTGTACCGCAACGCCATCGCGCGCGGCATCGGCGTGAAGCTCAACCTGTGGGATACCCCGGTGCTGAGCTGAAAACCGGCTAACGAATATTCGCAGCTAAAGCTGCTCCTGCCGGGATTTCCCGTACCCGGTTCATTAAGGAATACCCATGACACAAATCATCAAGCTCAAAACCGGTTCGAAATTCGAAGAAATGGGCAGCTACTCGCGACTGGTCGCGGTAGACAACTGGATCTACGTGTCCAATACCGCCGGCCGCAATCCGCAGACCAAGCTGATTGCCGAAGACCTGACCGAGCAGACCCACCAAGTGTTCGCCAACATCGAAGCAGCCCTGGCGGCGGTCGACTCCAGCTTGGCCGACGTGGTGTTCTCGCGCGTTTACGTGCAGGAGCCCAAGGATGTCGAAACGGTGATGGGCATCGTCGGTGAGAAATTCCGCGGTATCGACCCGGCAACCACCGTGACCTGCCCGCCGTTGGGCTCCACGGTCTATAAGGTGGAGCTGGAAGTGACTGCGTTTCGCGGCGCAGCCAGTGCACAACAGCAACGCATTACCCAGTCCCGGTGACCGGTGTCTTTCACTTCAAGCGAATTTCTTGCCATGGCTCCCACTATTGCACCCGTGCGTACTTTCACTGAGCTTCCAGCATCGACCACGGTGGTGATCATCGGCGCTGGCATTATCGGCCTGACCGCCGCCCTGACGCTGGCGGAGCGCAAGATTCCGGTGGTGGTGCTGGAAAAGGGCCGGGTTGGCGGCGAGCAGTCGTCACGTAATCTGGGCTGGATTCGCAAAACCAATCGGCACGCCGCCGATTTGCCGATGGCCCAGGCCGCCGACCGGCTGTGGGCACAAATGGCTGAGCGGGTTGGCGTGGATGTGGGTTACCGGCAGGCCGGGATCATGTTCATTGCTCGCACTGAAGCGCAACTGGCGATGCACGAGAACTGGCTGAAAAGCGTCGAGTCTGTGGGGCTGGATTCGCAGCTGCTGAGCAAGCAGCAGATTGCCCGCCATGTGCCGCACGGGCAGGGCGACTGGCAGGGCGGCATCTATACCCCATCGGACGGTCGTGCCGAGCCGACGCTGGCCTGTAGCGCGATTGCCAATGCCGCCATCGCCAAGGGCGCGGTGATCCTGGAGAACTGCGCCGTGCGAGGCCTGACCACCAGCGCCGGGCGGGTCAGCGGGGTGGTGACCGAGCGCGGCGAGCTGCGCTGTGAGCAGGTGCTGTTGGCTGGCGGGCTGTGGTCACGGCGCTTGCTTGGCAACCATGGCGTCAACCTGCCGACATTGCCGCTGACCTGTTCGGTGCTGCGCACCACGCCGATGGAGGGGCCGACCGATATCGCAGTAGGCGCGCCGGACTTTTCGTTTCGCAAGCACATCGATGGCGGGTTCATCATCACCCAGCGCGGCAAGCTCGATGCCTTCCTGACCCTGGATCATGCGCTGCTGGGCACCCGGTTCTTGCCGCAGCTCAAGGCGCAGCGGGACTTTTTGCGCATTTCGCTGGGCAAGCACTTCTTCGATGACCTGAAGCTGGGGCGTCGCTGGCGCGCCGATTCGGTCAGCCCGTTCGAGAAGGTGCGGGTCCAGGACCCGGCGGCCAACAACGAGCTCAATAACGATGCGTTGCGTAATCTGAGCGCTGCCTGGCCGATGTTCAAAAACGCGCAAATCGCTCAGGCCTGGGCCGGTACTATTGATGTGACACCGGACTCCAACCCGGTGATCGGTCCGGTGGCCAGGCTTCCCGGCCTGGCCCTGGCCAGCGGCTTTTCCGGGCATGGCTTCGGTACCTCACCGGCGGCGGGGCAACTGGCGGCGGATTTGCTGTCGGGGCACACACCGTTCATCGACCCGGCGCCGTACCGCTTCGAGCGTTTGGCCTGAGCGCTGAAGAGATGCAGGTATGGCAGGATACTGGCCCCCTGAACGGATAACGCTCCCTATGATGCTCGCCATTTTGAGCCTGGAAGCTGAGCGTTATGCGGTGTGCCCCTTTGTTGATGATGGTTGGAGTATTGATGGGATTGGCCACAACGGCGCAGGCCAGGCCGGTGACCCAGAACCAGGCGCAGATGTGCCGCTGGGGTTCGGAGGTGGCGAAGAATGCCCAGCAGTTCAAGCTTTCCGGCAAGACCCTGTACAGCACGCGCAAAGCAATCGAGAACCGCCAGTATTCCAGACCCTGGATGAAGAAAATGGCGGTGGGCATCACCGAACAGACCTTCGCCAGCCGCAGCCGGATGAACCCCAAGGAAATCAAGGACACCTACTATCAGGGCTGTCTGCGCCATGAAATGGCCCGGCGTTGAGTCTGGGCGATAACGACCGCGCTCGGTGATGCAGCGTTGAATACAGGCTCCGTCAGGCCAATCGGTTGTTCTTGAAGTGCTGCTGGATGCCCTCGTAGATGGCCTGGGCCACCCGGTTCTGATGACGCGGGTCACACAACTGGCGGCAGTCGTTGGGGTTGGAGATAAACCCGGTCTCTACCAGAATCGACGGAATGTCCGGTGACTTGAGCACGGCAAAGCCGGCCTGTTCAACGCGTTTCTGATGAGTACCGGCTACCTGGCCAACGTTATCGAGGATGGTTTTGCCCAGGCTCAGGCTGCTGGTAATGGTTGAGGTCAGCGACATATCCAGGATCACCCCGGCGAGCATCGGGTCTTTGTCCTTGAGGCTCAGCAGGTCGCGGGCGCCGATCAGGTCAGCCTGGTTTTCCCGGTCGGCCAGCCACCGCGCGGTGGTCGAGGTGGCGCCGTTTTGCGACAGGGCAAATACCGAAGCGCCTGAGGCGGTCTTGCGCGGCGCGGCGTCGGCATGCACCGAAATGAACATGTCGGCATTGCGTTTGCGCGCGACCTCGACACGTTTGCGCAGCGGGATGAACACATCGTCATTGCGCACCAGATGGGCTTTGAAGCCGGCCTGGCGATTGAGCTTTTGCGCCAGTAACCGGGCGATGGCCAGCGCCACCTGCTTTTCCTGCTCGCCTTTGGGTCCCAGTGCGCCGGGGTCTTTGCCGCCGTGCCCAGGATCGATCACCACCACAATGTCGCGGCTGACTGATTTGCCAGCCATGGCCGGTTGCTTGAGGCCTGGCACTGCCAGGCTGCGCAGTTCCAGTTGCAACGACTGACGATTACCCGGCCCTGGTTGCAAGGTGATGCTGTGCAGTTCAACGGCGTCCTGCAGGTCCAGCACCAGACGCATGCCTTGGCCCTGTGCACCACTGCGTATGGCTTTGAGCAAGGTGTTGGGCAGCGGCAAGTCATCGAGCCGGGTCGCCAGTTGCGTCTGCTCCAGGTCGATGATCAGCCGCTGCGGCGCTTGCAGGCTGAAGGTCCGATAGCGACTCGGGCCGCTGAGTTCGAATGCCAGGCGCAGACTGTCCAGACCCGATTCGACGCGGGCGGCCAACAGTTGTTGCGAGGCTTGCGCGCTCAGACTCAAGGGCAGGGTGATGCTGGCCAGCAGCAGTTGCAGGAGGTGGCGTCGTTGCATGGCGTGGGGCCTGGGTAAAAAGGACTAGTGACATTGAATTGTTATAATGTAACACTTGGGTTCACTGTCCAGGCCATGACTCGTACATGAAATTTGCTCCTGCGCTGTCCACCGTAATCTGTTGTCGAGCCTTGCAATGGGGGCCACAGGGTCGCCCGTTGACGGCGCCGCTTGACCTGGAGGTTGCTTACGGCTCGCTGACCGCCATTGTGGGCGGCAACGGCGTGGGTAAAACCAGCCTGCTACGGGTAATTGCCGGTGTGCAAAAGCCATTGTCGGGAACGGTCACCGTCAACCTGCCGCGGCGCACGCCGGTCGGGTTTGTTCAACAGCAACAGGCGATCGACCGGCAGTTTCCGATCAACCTCGCGCAGTTGGTGCAGACCGGTTGTTGGGGCGCGCGCTTGTCAGGTACTGCGCGGCGGGAACGGCTCGACGCGGCATTGGCGACCTGGCACCTGGAAAGCCTGGCCGGTTACAGCCTCAGTGAGCTGTCAGGCGGACAACTGCAACGGGCGCTGCTGGCGCGCCTGAGTCTGCTGGATGCACCGCTGTTGCTGCTCGACGAGCCGGACGCTTCGCTGGATCAGGCCGGCCAACAGCTGCTCTGGCAGCAGATCCGCGGCTGGCAAACCGCCGGCAAAACCCTGTTGCTGGTCTGCCATGACCTGGCGAAAGTGCGCGACCACACTGACCGCTGCCTGATCATCAATCCTCAGGGCTGTAGCTGGCAGGCAGATACCGATGCTCAGGTTTCTCAGCGGAGGCTGGCATGCTAGATCTGCTGTGGCAGCCTTTTGTCGAGTTCGCTTTCATGCGCCGCGCCTTGCTCGGCGGCATGCTGCTGGCGGCCAGTGCCGCGCCGCTGGGGGTATTTCTGATTCTGCGGCGCATGAGCCTGATTGGTGATGCGATCGCCCATGGCATTTTGCCTGGCGCAGCCGTGGGCTTCTGGATCGCCGGTTTGTCGCTGCCGGCATTGACCCTCGGTGGCCTGAGCGCCGGGCTCGGCGTCGCTGGCTTATCGGCGTGGATCACCCGCAAGACCGGCCTGCGCGAAGACGCCAGCCTGGCGGCGTTGTATCCGATTTCTCTGGCGTGTGGGGTGTTGCTGCTGGGGTTGGCGGGGCGGCGTCTGGACTTGCTGGGGTTGTTGTTCGGTTCAGCACTGGCGGTGGACCAGACCACCCTCAACGCCATGCTCGGCGTGGCCTTGCTCAGTACCGTGCTGCTGGCGGTGATTTACCGGGCACTGTGGCTCGACTGCCTGGACGCTGCCTTTTTGCGCAGCGTCAGCCGCGTCGGCCCGTTGGCCCACGGTGTGTTTCTGGCCTTGGTGGTGCTCAATCTGGTGGTCGGCTTTCAGGCTATAGGCGCACTGATGATGGTCGGCCTGATGATGTTGCCGGCCGCTGCAGCACGCTTCTGGAGTCGCCGATTGCTCAGCCAGTTGCTCTGCGCCGCCGCCATCGGCGCGGCAGCGGTGTACAGCGGGCTACTGGTTTCCTATTACGCCGCACTGCCCAGCGGGCCGGCCATCGTTGCCGCCGCCGGTGTGGCTTATCTGTTTTCTGTGGTCGTCGGGCCGGTTCATGGCCTGCTACGGCATTCCACCTCGCCTGTGCCTGTTTAAAGGAGATGTTCGTGCGCCTGATTTTCTGGCTCTGCCTGTTTTTACCTCTGACCCTCAATGCCGCTGAGCCAATCAAGGTGGTGACCAGCTTCAGTATCCTGGCTGATATGACCCGGCAGATCGGCGGTCAGCATATTGAGTTGAGCAATATCGTCGGCCCGGATGCCGATGCGCATACCTTCGAACCCACGCCTGAAGATGCGCGGCACATCCAGCGCGCGGCACTGGTAATCAGTAACGGTCTGCATTTTGAGCCCTGGCTTGACCGGCTGATTAGCAGCACACAGACCAAGGCACTGGTTATCCGCGCCAGTGACGGGGTTATCCCGCGCAGCATGGACGAAGACGGGCAGTTGATTGCCGACCCGCACGCCTGGAACAATCTGGCCAATGCCAAGATCTACGCGTCCAACATCAAGCGTGCCTTGTTACAGGCCGACCCGGACAACAGCGAGGCCTACGAGCGTAACTACCAGGCGTACATCGGCAAGATCGAAGCGCTGCTGGTCGTGGCCCGCCAGACCTTCGACAAGCTGCCGCCCGGCAGCCGCCATGTAGTGACCTCTCATGACGCTTTCGCTTATCTGGGCCAGGCCTATGGCATTCGCTTCTCGGCGCCGCAAGGGCTGTCGACCGAGCGTGAACCGTCGGCGGCAGAAGTGGCCACGCTGATCCGTCAGATTCGCGCCGAAAACATCAAGGCGCTATTTGTCGAGAACATCAAGGATGGCCGGCTGCTCAAGCAGATCGCCGAAGAGAGCGGGGCGCGGATCGGCGGTATTCTGTATTCCGATGCACTGGCTGCCCATGGCCCGGCGTCGACCTATCTGGGCATGTACCAACACAACATCGAAACCCTCGGCAAGGCGTTGGGTAACTGATGCATGAGCTGTCGACTCATAATGCCCTTTGTAGAGGCAATCTTGAGCGCCGGATCAATCAAACCCGCAATGACGCAGCAAACCCCAGCATCAGTTCCGCCAGTGCCTGGGGTGTCTGCAAAGGCATCAGATGCCCGGCGCCGGGCATCACCTCAATACGGCTGTCAGGAAAATGCGCGAGGGTGGTCCGTGCCTGTTCCTGCGGCCCCGGCACCTGCTGGTCATCAGCACCGCATACCAGCAGCACCGGGTAGGCCAGGTTGCCGATCAGGTCGCTCCAGTCTTCGCGGCTGCCATGGTCGACCCAGGCGCGCCAGGCGTCCAGGTTGACCTGCCGGGCGTCGGCAATTGCCACCTCGCGCAAGGCATCGGGTAACCGGTGCGCGCTGGACTCATCGATGAAGGCTTCTGCCTGCTGGCGTGTGCACTGATAGCCACGCTGGCGATCGCGGTCCTGCTCGCTCATTGGCTGCGGGCCGGGCGGTGAGGGCGCGACCAGAATCAGCCCGGCGAGATACGCCGGCCGCCGTGAAGCCAGCACCACCGCCACTTTGCCGGTCATCGAATGGCCGACCAGAATGCAGCGTTGCAACCCCAGGCTGCGTATCGTGGCATCCAGATGATCGGCCATCTCGCTCACGCTGTAGCCGCTGACCTCGGCGGCATCACCAAAGCCTGGGGTATCGAGGGCAACACAATGATGGTGACGGTCGAGAAACGGCAAAGCCGCTGACCAAGTACGGTGTGAGCCACCGAGAAAATGCATGAGAACCAGAGCAGGAGAGCCCTGACCTTGTCGGCTATGTGGAAGCATATCAATGGCCTTGTCCGGATTATTCATCACAACTGTCTGGATGCTTCAAGGTTCCTGGCGCCAGACCAGTTCGCGGGTGTCATAGCCCTGTTGGCGGGCGATCTCCAGCAAATGATTGCGGGTCTCGTCAGTCACTGCCGGGGTACGTGACAACAGCCACAGGTAGTCGCGGTCGGGATGGCCCACCAGCGCCACGCGATAGTCCTTGTCGTGGTACAGCACCCAATACTGGCCGCGGCTTACGCTGGGGAACAGCCGGCTGAACCAGTTATCGAAAGTCACCCAGAGTTTGTCGGTCTTGCCGGCAACCTGCGGCTCGGCAACGCCTTGGACCTGTTGCGACTGGCCATCGGCGTCGGTGCAGCTATTGGTGACATCGATCTTGCCATCGGCCCGCAAGCCATACTGGGCTTGGGACTGTACGCAGTTGCGCTGGAAGAACATCGGCAGGCGCGCCAGTTCATACCAGGTGCCCTGGTAGCGCTGCAGATCAACCTGCATGGTCGCAGGCGCATTGTGCTGTTCATCGCCGGACCCCGCGCAACCGGTCAGGGTCAGCAACAGGCAGGAGCAGAGCAGGGTGGTGCGCAGGGTCATGGGAGTCTCCTTGATTGATCAGAGCGGGTCTAACAGGCTGTTGCAAAACTATCTGCTGGCTGGGCGCCTTCGGCGCTACGCGCGCCATTGCTGCGTTAAAAACAGGCTGGAACGCCAGCCCGGTCAAAATGCTCATTTACAACTTGTAAAGTCGAGCGCGACTCCGACCGTTTTTCGCCTGTTTTTGCCTTGCACTGGCTGCCTCGCCAACGTTTTTCAACGGCCTGTTAAGTATCGGAGTCGCTAATCGGCCAAAAGTTAGCGCGAACTTGAGTATGGAATTAAAATTCCTGTACAAGCTCTATTGGCTGTACAACTTTGCGGAGCTTTCTCCATGAACCTGAACACGTTGGTCAGCCTGGCCAAGGCTGGCGAGGTCGATGAACTGGAGCTGTACTCGCTGGAGGGTGGCATTTACATGTTGCGGGTCAAATCGCAGTTGGGCAGTCACGACTTGCTCGACGGCCAGGGCCGGGTCATGCATTTGCGTTCCACCACGCATTTGCGTGATTTGTTGCATGACCACCAGTTACCGCCGCTGCCCTGTGTGCTGATCCAGCATGTGGTGCATGACGAAATGTGTGGACGCCGCGACGGTCCGGTCGAGCCCTTGCGCCTGCCATTGAACCTGGAGCGCCAGTGGTAGAGGCGCCTCATACCACGGCGCACCCGAAGCTGGGTCTGATTCTGGGCGATCAGTTGTCCTTCGAGCTTGATCTGTTGCAGACCCTGGACCGGCGCCGTGACGTGCTGCTGATGGCTGAAGTGCGTGACGAGACCCGTTACGTGCCGCATCACCCGCAAAAGATCGTGCTGATTTTCAGCGCCATGCGCCATTTTGCCGAAGCGCTGCGTCAGCGCGGCTGGCAACTGGTGTACGTGAAGCTGGACGATGCCGACAACAGCGGCAGCATTGCCGGCGAACTGCTGCGCTGGCAGGCGCACCTCAATGCCAGCCAGGTGCATGTCACCGAGTGCGGTGAATGGCGGCTGGAACAGGCGCTGCACGACAGCGGCCTGCCGCTGGTCTGGCACAAGGACCGGCGTTTTCTCTGCTCGCGGCACTACTTCGCCGGTTGGGCGGCAGGCCGCAGCCAGTTGCGCATGGAGTCGTTCTACCGGCTGATGCGTCAGCGTGGCGGCTGGTTGCTGGAACCCGACGGCAGCCCGACAGGCGGGGCGTGGAATTTCGACAGCGACAATCGCAAGTCGCTCCCCCGAGGGCTACGCGGCCCCTTTGCCGCGCGGTTTGCCCACGACCGCATGACCGCTGAGGTCATTGGCCTGGTGCGCGAGCATTTCACTGACCACTACGGCAGCGTCGAGGGGTTCGATTATCCCGTCACTCACGGCCAGGCGCAGGAACTGTGGCAGCACTTCATGGATTTTGCCCTGGCCGCTTTCGGCGACTACCAGGACGCCATGGCCGAAGGCGAGCCGTTTCTGTTTCATGCGCGGATCAGCGCGGCGCTGAACATCGGCCTGCTCGATGTGCGCCAGTTGTGCGATGACGTCGAACAGGCCTACCGCCAGGGCCGGGTACCGCTCAACGCCGCCGAGGGCTTCATTCGCCAGTTGATCGGCTGGCGTGAATACGTGCGCGGCATCTACTGGCTGCGCATGCCCGAATACGCCGGGCTCAATGCGCTGGGCAATCAGCGCGCTTTGCCAGACTTCTACTGGACCGCCGCCACCGGCATGCGCTGCATGGCCCAGACCATCGGCCAGACCCTGGAGCTGGGTTACGCGCATCACATCCAGCGGCTGATGATTACCGGCAACTTCGCGTTACTGGCCGGCATTGCCCCGTCAGCCATCTGCCAGTGGTATCTGGCGGTGTACATGGACGCCTTCGACTGGGTGGAACTGCCCAACACGCTGGGCATGGTGATGCACGCCGACGGCGGCTACCTGGGCTCCAAACCGTACTGCGCCAGTGGCCGCTATATTCAGCGCATGTCTGACTACTGCGGGGCTTGCCAGTACTCGGTAGAGCGCAGCGTTGAAGAGGATGGCTGTCCGTTCAATGCGCTGTACTGGCATTTTCTGATGCGTCATCAGGCGCAGTTCGCCAGCAATCCGCGCATGGCGGTCATCTACCGCAATCTCGATGACATGGACGAGACATGCAAGCAGCGGCTCTGGCAGCGCGGCGAAAATCTGCTGGCCAGGCTGGATGCCGGGGAGGCGTTATGAAAGGGGTCAGCAAAGCTGACCTGCCGCACAAAATCTGTGTCGTGTGCGGCAGACCGTTCAGTTGGCGCAAGCGCTGGGAGCGTTGCTGGGATGATGTGAAGTATTGCTCCGAGCGCTGCCGGCGGCATGCAAAACCCTGATAACCAGAACTCAATAGCTCTGATACATACAGCGTAAGTCGACTTTTCCTACAGACTTGGCCAGAATTGGCGATTCATTTTGATATTACGCACGAAACGGCCGAGTTATTGCTGCAAAGGTTGCTCCATCGCCTTTTGCGTCAAACCTATCTCGCTGATTTTGCATAGCCAGGCAGGCGCTATGACCCACCAGGATTGGTTGAAAAAACACGAAGCGGCATTCGGCGGGCAATTTGAACAATTGTTCGCGCACAGCGTTCTTCCCTTGGTTCCCGGCATTGATTTCTCGACCATCAACGTTCAGTTCCCGTTCAAAGACAGCAACGGCAAGCCGCGATTTTGCGATTTCGTGATCGAGGAAGATGGCGATGTTCGCATCGCGATTGAAGTGGACGGGTATGACAAGCGCGGCACCGGTTCGGGGATGTCGCATGCTGAGTTTGTGGACTGGCAGCGACGCCAGTCATCCCTGACGTCGCAGGGCTGGTTCGTCTTGCGATTCGCCAATCGGGATGTCCGTGACCAGCCAGGCCGCTGTGCCGAGCACATTGGTCTCTTGCTCAAGCGCCAGCGGGCAAAGGCCAGGGACGAAACATTGAACGCTGAGGAACACCGCAGGCTTGAAACCCTGGCGGCGGCTCAGAAAAGTGAAATAGACACGCTTGCAAGGGAAACCTCGATCATGAAGTACTCAATCACGTCGCTCACGGTCCTGGTGGGTGTGTTCATGTTGGCGTTTTTTTTCAAGGACAGCGGCTCCGAAGCTCGTGCCGTAGCGGTCAGCCAGGCAGCTCCTGCGCTGGGCTCGCCCTCAGGGGCTACCTGTGATAGCCCGTTAGACTGGCGAGCGGCTTCCGACAATATCGGTCAGGTCGCCGCCATCACCGGGCCGGTCATCCGCGTTACTCAAAAGGACAACGTGAAAGGCCAGCCAACCTGGATTGAAGTAGGGGCCGCCTACCCGAACAGCTCGCGGTTGGTGCTGATTGTCTGGGGTCCGGACCGCGAAGCATTCGGTTCACAGTTGTCCTCGACACTCGAAGGCAAGGTGGTTTGCGCGATTGGCATGCTTGAGCGTTACAAGGGCGTGTCGCAGATCGAGCTTAAACACGCCAGCCAGCTTCAGCAGCGCTAGAGTTCCCAGCGTTACTTGCAGTTGCCGGCTTTCTTGTAACCCGCGGCCAAGGCTTGCGCTTCGGTTTCGAAATAGACCCGATTTTTTTCCTTGATCGCGCTATAGCTTGGGCAGCCTTCGGGCAAGTGATAGCTATTGCCGTTCTTGCTGGCGATGATCGCGCCTGCAGTGCTGGCTGTTGCCGCAGCCGGCTGACTGACAGTGGCAGGCTTTGCAGCAATAGCACTGACCACGCCATCACCCACCGGTTTG
Organism: Pseudomonas sp. 21LCFQ02; assembly: GCF_024129895.2. Lineage (NCBI taxonomy): Bacteria > Pseudomonadati > Pseudomonadota > Gammaproteobacteria > Pseudomonadales > Pseudomonadaceae > Pseudomonas > Pseudomonas sp. 21LCFQ02. The sequence continues at coordinate 4,523,720 of NZ_CM178749.1, read as the reverse complement.
TAGCCGTCTGTCCAGACACGCTCGCCGGTCACGAATGGATTGTTGTGGCCCATGATCGCTGCGATGCGTTGATCGCGCAGCTTTTCCCAAGGTTTGACCGGGTGCTCTTTGTTCCAGGCCATCAGCAGTTGCTGCTGCTGGCGCGACATGTTCAGGTTGTAGCGATCGAACATATAGAAAGTGGTCCGGGCTACCAGCCCCTTGACCTCATCACGGGGTTCGGCGACTTTCTGGGCGAAGTCCACTTTGGTCTGGCACTGGCCGTACTGCGGTTTTTTCGAGGTGACCATACCGTAGCTGAAGTTGCCGCGGTCGCCGTTCACTTCACCCACTGCGGGGTAGAGGTTGAACAGGTTGGCTTCCATGACACGGAACACCGGGTCGTCCTTTTCACAAAACTCGCGGCCGCCTTTCTGCCAGCACTGGCGCTGATGGCCGAAGGTCCAGGCGGGGACGATGTGCTCCCACTCGGTGCGTTCGGCACGTTCGTTCTGGTTGCGTGGCTGGTAGCCGCACGCTTTCGGATTGAGTTTGCCACCGGACTTGCCTTCCCACTCCCACTGGCAACCGCAATACAGTTCGCCAAGGGCGCTATTGGCCTGGTCGTTGTAGATCTTTTCCTTGGCCACGACTTTGGCCTCGGAGAAGTTCGAAGGTGGCGCGGCCAGGGCGGGCGCATTGCAGGACAGGACAAGACTCAACAGCAGAAGCAGTTTTTTCATGGGCGTTTATCGGCACCGGGCAGAAGAATGGGCGCGCGATTATACGCAGCTCGCGGCGCTAGGGTGACCGTCGATGCGATTTCCTTGCGCCAAAGCGTCAGAACCCGGTATCCAGAGTCAGGACACCGGGCTGTGCGGGTGGATCATTGCTGCAAATAACGCCACAGCGCATCACTCACGTCGCTCGGCTGGCCGTTACCGAACAGGGTTTGGCCGATCTGCAGGCCCAGTTGCCGATAGCTTTCGAACTGCGCTTCGTTGAAGAACTGGTCCGCGGTGCTTTCGTTGGGAAAGGTCGGATGCGCGTTGGCGTAATTGAACACATCCACCGGCAGGCCAGTAATGACTCTGGGTTTGAGCAGCAGGATGCGTGCGCTGGTAACGCCCTTTTGGTCGAGCACATTGAACAGCATCGCGCAGCGGCGGCTGTCTTCAGGTGCCGTGCTGGCGAAGCTGCCGGCATGGCCGAAGTAGGGCGCCAGCGCAGCGACCCCGTGCACGCCTTGGTCCTCGACGATTTCCAGCGCCTGATCGATGCGGGCCAGGCGGATCAGGTTGGCCAGGTCATTGAACGCGAAGTCCGGATCAGCGCCGCAGTCACAGGTCACAATCAGCTCGATATCACGCCCTTCGCGGATCAGCTCGTAGGTTGCAGTGTTCTCAAAATGGCCGCCGTCAGACAGATACTGGTAATCGCGACGTACGCCATGAAAATGCGCGCTCAGCTCGTAGAACAGGTAGGTCTGGGTCGCAAACACGCGGCTCCAGCCCTTGTCACGCCAGACGCGGTCATCCCTGGGCTGTTCGCCGGGTTCAAGGAAGTTGCTCGACCACCAGGTGCCCAGCCGCAGGTTGCTCAAGCCCAGACACAACGAGGTGCCCAGTGTCGTGGCCCGGCCCAGGCCGGTGGAGACCGCCGCCCCCGAGGTCGCCACCCAGTACGCCAGGCCCAACGGCTGCTGGATCTCGCTGCCCCAACGGCTCTGCTGCGAGCGGGCACGCGGGTAGCCGTCGAGCACATAACTGACACTGTCGGCACCTGCGCGCCCGCTCGGCGCCAGGCACAGCGGCATGCCTTTGCGGTCACGCTGTACCAACTGCTCGGCCGGGTCGACAGTGAGGTTCATGGTCACGTTGATCAGGTGCACCGGCGCGCAGGTGGTGGTGCTGTAATAGTCCTCGATAGCGATATCGTCACCGGGCAGTGCTTCGGCAACACTGAGGCGCTGGCGGCGAATCTTGCCGCTTGCGCCGGCAAAACGCAGGCCGTTGGAGGCGCCAAGGTAGGCCCGCGCCAGGCGGCTGCTATAGAACGACTGCAACGAAGACTGGTTGAGAAAACCGACAAACCGCCCGGCCACCAGGCTCAAGACCAAGGCGACGGCGGCCAGCCCGGTCAGGCGCAGCAGAGTCCCGGACGCTGGACCTTCGGCTCGTACGAATTCCACCAGCAAGCCCCAGATCAGCGCTACCAGTAGAAAAATCTCAAGGCCGGCCACGCCCGCGATCAGCCCCAGTGGCAGACGGCTCAGCCAGCCCAGCACGGCTTTGCCGTCCAACAGCCCGGCCAACCCGCGAACGGCGGCAATCAGTGCCGGCAACACCATCAACGAGGCGCGGTACTCGCTGTCATACAGCGCCTGAGCCAGCCACGGCACCAGCGCGAGAAAGCCCAGCGCCAGGGTCAGGATCAAGGTTTGAGCCAGGTAACGGGTGACCATCACCCGATAGGTGCCCACGCTGCCCCAGACCGGTAAAGCCGGGTCTTTGTTGCGCTTGCAGCGCAGATGCAGTGCGACTGCAACACACATCACGACACCCAGCCAGGACAGCCCGCCACTGCCGAGCAGAACCGCCGACAACGGCGGCGCAAGGCCTGGCGCGAGCAATCCCAGGCCCAGCAGCAACGCACCGGCACCCAGCGTGGCGAGAACCGCCCAATTGCACAGATTTACCGGGTCGTTTTGATTGTCGCGGGCGTAGACCATCCAGAACGCCAGCATCAGCGGTATCACCGCAAGCAGCACGGACCCGGCCGGCAACCACCAGAGCGAATTGCAAAGCACTGCGCTCAAGACGCTATTGGCAGCGCACAACGAACTTCCGGCCACGGCGACCTGTAGCAGCGTCGCTATGGCCAGGGCAAACAGCAACGGCATGCCGATGACCAGATGCACGGCCATCAGGTTGCGCAGCGAGATGCCCAGCAAATAGAACAGGTCACCGGCCCCGGTAGGGGTCAGGTAACGGCCGTTTTCCCGCAGCCAGGCCAGCGGCGCTGCACCTGCCGGCGCACGGGCATAATCGGTGCTGGTATGAATACGCCCTGGCGGTTCGTAGTCCAGTACCTCATAAGCCTGTTCGGCCGCTGTGACTGGCGGGTTGGCAGAGGCTTCAGGCGCCTCGTTGCCACGCAGGCGGCCCGGCACGAACAGACTGCCAAAGAACGAGCCCAGATAGCCGCCGCCGCTGACCGTCGACAAGTAATCGAAGCGGCTCAGCAGGCGTTTGCCAGCGTCTGGTTGGCCTGGCGAAGCATCGGGCGCCTTGGCCCTGGCCAGGGCTTGCAGCACGCCAAGGTTGAATGTCGCGCTACGGATCCCGCCACCGGACAGGGCCAGCGCCCAGTAGCGGCCGTTTTTCGGCGCCAGGCCCAGCAGGCGGCGGCGCTCGGTGATGCGCGCGTGCTCGGCGTTGAATTGCGCTTGCTGCTCAGGCGAAGCCGGTTGTTGCGCGTCCATGTGCCGTCCCGTTGAATATGAGTGGTGGTCCTTGTTGAGCCGGAAGATAATGCATGGCGGCAGCCATTTGCCAGCATCGAATGGCACGATTGTGCATCGTTCCTGTCAAACGCACTTGTTGTACCCGTGCCCGAACGGTGCCTGATCGTCCAAAACACCCTGCATAGGTAGTTGCAATCCTGAAAGATCTTGACCGTACAGCGCTGGAAGCCGAGGTGATGCGCCTGCGGGCGGCCCTGGCCGAAGCTGGCCTTCACGCCCCGGGTGCTTGCGCAGGCGCGCGCAAGTCCGAAAGCTGCGCGACCGCGCGTGCCATCGAAGAGACTCAGGAGCGCTACCGGCTGGTGGCCAAGGCCACCAACGACGCAATCTGGGACTGGGACCTGCAGGGCAACCACGTGCAGTGGAACGACGCACTGCAACAAGCCTATGGCCATTGCCCTGGGCCTGACGACATGACCGGCGAGTGGTGGATTGCGCAGATCCACCCCGATGACCGCCAGCGCATTGATCACTCGATCCATGCGGTGATCGACGGCAGCGCAACCTCCTGGACCGATGAATACCGTTTTGTCCGCGCCGATGGCTCGTACGCCGAAGTGCTCGATCGTGGTCATGTGATCCGGAATGCTGACGGCCAGGCCACGCGGATGATTGGCGCGATGCTCGACCTGAGCCATATGCGCAGCGCCGAAACCGCCTTGCGCGAGAGCGAAGAGCGCTACCGGACCATTCTGGAAACCATCGAAGCGGCCTTTGCCATCGTCCAGGTGAAGTTCAACGAGCAGGACCAACCGGTGGACTATCGCTTCGTCGAGGTCAACGCGGCCTTCGAACGTCAGGCCGGCGTCAACCTGCGCGGCAAGTGGGTGACCGAATTCGCGCCGAACCTTGAGCCGTTCTGGTTTCAAACCTACGGCCATGTGGCCAAAACCGGTGAGCCGGCCAACTTCGAGAACTTCGCCGAAGCCTTCCAGCGTTGGTTCGACGTACGTGCGGTGCGGGTCGGTGACCCTGCGCAGCGCCAGATCGGGATCTTTTTCAGCGATGTCACCGCGCGCCGCACTGCCCAGGAACGGCTGCGGCTCAGTGAAGCGGTGGCACGGGAAAACGTCGAGCGCGTGCAACTGGCTCTGGCTGCCGGGGCCATCATTGGCACCTGGCACTGGGACTTGCCCACCGATCGGTTCACGGTCGACGAAGGGTTTGCCAAGGGCTTTGGCCTTGATCCGGCGCTGGGCCGGGTCGGGCTGAGCCTGCGTCAGATAATCGACACCGTGCACCCGGACGACACTGACGGGCTGATCGAGGCAATCAACGAAGTGGTCGCTCGCGGCGGGGCTTATGCCCATCAGTACCGGGTGCGCCGCGCTGACGGCAAATATTACTGGATCGAAGCCAATGGCCGGGTCGACCATGCAGCGGACGGCACGCCGCTGAGTTTCCCCGGTGTGCTTATCGACGTGCAGGAGCGGCGCACGGTAGAGGCCGAGCGTGATCGCGCCACCGCCGCTTTGCGGGCCATCAACGACACGCTGGAATTGCGCGTGGCCGAACGCACCGCAGAACTGATGCAAGCCGAAGAAAAGCTGCGTCAGTCGCAGAAGATGGAGGCGGTCGGTCAATTGACCGGTGGCCTGGCTCACGACTTCAATAACCTGCTGGCCGGTATCTCCGGCGCGCTGGAGCTGATGGACATGCGCATCGCCCAGGGGCGGCTCAAGGATGTCAGCAAGTACATCAGCGCCGCTCAGGGTGCAGCCAAGCGTGCGGCCTCACTGACCCACCGGCTGCTTGCCTTCTCGCGGCGTCAGACCCTCGACCCGCGGCCTACCGATATCAACACGCTGGTGGCCGGTATGACCGAGATGATCCAGCGCACCGTCGGGCCGGGCATCGAGATCGAAGCCTTGGGCCAGGATGAACTTTGGCCGACCCTGGTGGATATCAGTCAGCTTGAGAATGCCTTGCTCAATCTGTGCATCAACGCCCGCGATGCGATGCCCGATGGCGGGCGGATTACCATCGAAACGGCCAACCGTGAGCTTGATGCCGTCACGGCCGCTGCCTATGAGGTTGGCGCAGGCGACTATGTCGCCCTCAGCGTCACCGACACCGGTACCGGCATGCCGCCGGAAGTGATCGCCAAGGCTTTCGATCCATTCTTTACCACCAAGCCGATTGGCCAGGGCACCGGCCTTGGCCTGTCGATGATCTACGGCTTTGCCAGGCAGTCTGGCGGCCAGGCGCGGATTTACTCGGTACCCGGACAAGGCGCCACGGTGCGCTTGTACCTGCCCAGGCATCTGGGCGAGGCGCAAAAGGAGGAGGGCGATGCCGAACGCGAGTTCACGGCCACTGCCTCATCCGACGAGGCGATTCTGATCGTCGATGACGAACCCACCGTGCGCATGCTGCTGGCCGATGTGCTTGGCGAACTGGGCTATACGGTCATTGAAGCCAACGACAGCATGGCCGGGCTGAAACTGCTGCGCTCGGATATGCGCATCGATCTGTTGATTACCGACGTGGGCCTGCCCGGCGGGATGAACGGCCGGCAAATGGCCGACGCCGGGCAGGAGGTACGTGCAGGCCTCAAGACCTTGTTCATCACCGGCTACGCCGAAAGCGCCGCGATTGGCTGCGGGGATCTGGGCGAAGGCCGGCTGGTCCTGACCAAACCCTTCACCACCGAAGCCCTGGCCACACGGGTACGCGAGTTGATTGGCTCCTAGCAGCTTCAGCAGCGAAACATCCGATCAACGCTTCCCGGCTAAAGCCAATACTGTTCAATTAGGCGCCGCAAATCTCTGTGGGAACGAGCTTGCTCGTGAAGAGGCCGGTAAAGTCACAGCATTTGTAGCGAATGCGCCGCCGTCTTCGCGAGCAAGCTCCCACCGGGGGCATACAGTGCCCAAGTGACCCGTATTGGCTTTAGCTGCGAACGGTTTCGCATACGCTTCGCCGCTAAAGCGGCTCCTACAGATGCCGTGGCGATGCCTGAGCGACCGATCAGTCCAAAAAGCTGCGATCAAACAGGTACAGACTCTCGGGCCTGAGATTGTCCAGGGTCGCCTGCGGCCGACCGCCGTCGCCGTTCTTTTTGCGCCCTGATTCACGCAGGTAACCGGCCTCAGTCATTTTCAGCAAACGCTGGCGGATGCTGGTCTTGAGCACCGGGCGTTGCAGCACCAGCGAGAAAATGTTCACCGCCTCCGGCGCGCTGAATTCCGCCCCCAGAAACATCAGCGGCAGGCTGCTGTACATCGATTTGGACAACAGCCGCTCATGACAGCCGGCAACCAGCCTGTTGTGGTCAAAAGGCAGTTTGAAGACCCCGGAGGCAGCCTCTTGCAACGACACAAAGCGTTGCCCTTCGCCCGGTTCAACGCTGCTGCTGACAATCGCCAGATAGTAAGTCGATGAAGACCAGCAACGCGGATCACGAAACGCATCGCCCACGGTGCCGACCTGTTCACTCCAGGCCAGCGGCATGGCGACCTTGCTGGAGCTGCGCAGACGCTCCAGCGCATCGTCCAGAGTGCGGTCTTCGACATCGCCATTGACCACGATACCGGGCAGCGCCCAGTGCCCGGCGTAGGGTTCGTTGTCGCGCTGATTGAGCAGGATCTGCAAGGTCTGGCTGGTGCGACAGTAGCGCAGCACACACAGGTCGATGGTGTGCAGGTAAGCGGCTCTTGGGGGGGTAGGGGCTTGCATGTCAATGTCCGGCAACGGCGTAGTGGCGATAGTTTAACGGATTGAGGCCGGGGGCCAGCCAGTGTTCAGGCAATGCTTCTCCTTGCAGCAGGCGTTCACGCAGAAGGCTGCTGCGCACCGGGGCCTGTTCGGCAATGCTGATCACTGCAAACCTGCGCAGTAAGGCTTCGCCCTGGTAGAAACGGGGCAGTTGTTGCAGCACATCCGGGCCGACCACCAGGGCCAGTTGCCGGTCAGCGACGCCCAGGCTGGCGGCCAGGTGGTCGAGTAACGCATAGCTGTAGACCAGCCCTGGTTGATCGGCTGCCAGTTGCTGCTCCACGTCGCTGACGCTGATTGCCGCTGCCTGCAAATGCGTGACGATGCGCTGCAGCCAGTCCACGCGCAATGCGTGATCGGCCATCTGCTTGCCATCCGGGTGCCTGAAGCTGGGCACCACCAACACCCGGCGCGCCAGACGCGCGGCTTCCAGCATGACGTTTACATGGCCGATGTGAGGCGGGTTGAAGGCGCCGCCATAGACTGCGATCTCGTACATGCCTGGTTACCTTTTGTGAGTACACGTCATATACCTTATAGCAGTTTCACGCGCTGCGTAAGCCAGGCGGATGAAATGAGAATCCTGCCTCAGAATGGAGTGTTTCGTACGCCAAGACTGCGGTGGATGAAAAAAACGGATTGCATCAAGAGTACATGACGTGTACCTTTGGTTTCACGAACAGGAGGTACACGACATGAACCGCTCCTTCAGCACTACCGCTTCTTTCGATGTTGACGCCCAGAAGGGCTTCACGCCGCTTTGCCCCGCTGAACTACCGGTAGCCGGTGGTGATCAGATCGCCAGCGATCTGAACTTCATCGCAACCCTGGCCAGCGTGCGGGTCGGCAGCAAGGATGCACACAGCCCCAACGCCCCTTGGGTGGTTAGCGGCCATGAGCAGATGCTGCAACCCACGGGGCTTGCGCATGCCGACCTGACTTGGGTCAGCCACTGCGTACCGGGCACTGAAGGTTTTGACTTGCTCGACGAACTGCCCGCGCCCTATGACTACGACTACTTCGTCTGGAAGGGCGTGGAGCCGGACTTTCACCCGTACGGCGCGCTGTACCACGACCTGCACGGCAAACTGTCCACCGGGGTGGCGCAGTACCTGGACAGCCGGGGGATCAAACAAGTGATTGTCGGTGGCCTGGCTCTGGACTTCTGCGTCAAGACCACCGCGCTGCAACTGGTCGCTGCCGGCTTCAAGGTGATCATTCACCTGCCGGCCTGCCGCGCTATCAGTGAGGCGGGTGCTGCGCAAGCGATCCACGAGATGCAACAAGCGGGCATTGCCATCGGCACCACCCGGGAACAGACCGCCAGACTGGCCAGCGAATAAGGAGCACGATCATGGACAGCGCATTTGACCGCGACACCGGTGTCATCCAGAGCCTGCTGGACACTGACTACTACACCTTCACCATGATGCAGGCGGTGCTGCACCAGCACCCCAATGTGGATGTGGAATACCTGTTTATTGTTCGCTCGCAGGAAAAACTCGGCCACCTGATCCCCGAGATCCGCGTCGAACTGGAGCGTCTGGCCGATCTGCAGATGCGTGAGGGCGAGCAGCGCTTTCTGTTCAACCGGCGCTTTCGTGAATACCTGACCCCGGACTTCGAGCAGTTCCTGGGCCTGTTTCGCTTCAACCTGCGCTACATCCATGTCTCGGAGGTTGATGGCCAACTGAATATCCGGGTTCGCGGGCCGATGCTGCACTGCATCATGTTCGAGCAACCGGTGCTGGCGATGGTCAGCGAACTGCGCAACCGCGACAAATACCCGGATGTCGAGCTGGAAGACGTTACCCGTCGGCTCTATCAGAAATTCGAGTGGCTGGAGAAAAATGCCAGCGCCGATGAGCTGGCCGAACTTCGGGTTTCAGACTTTTCGACCCGGCGGCGCTTGTCGTTCCGTGCCCAGCGAGAAATGGTCGACATCATGCGCCGCGACTTTCCGGGGGTATTTGTCGGGACCAGCAACGCGCACCTGGCTTATGAATTCGACCTGCCGCTGATCGGCACCATGGCTCACCAGTGGCTGATGGTCCACCAGCAAATGGGCCGGTTGCGCGAGAGCCAGAGCGCGGCGCTGGAAAACTGGGTGCGTGAATACCGTGGCCGGTTGGGGATCGCGCTGACTGACTGCATCAGCACCGACTTTTTCCTCAAGGACTTCGACCTGTACTTCGCCAAGCTGTACGACGGCCTGCGCCAGGACTCCGGCAACCCCATCGTCTGGGCCGACAAGGTGCTGGCGCGCTACCAGGAACTGGGCATCGACCCGCGCAGCAAAGACCTGATGTTCTCCGACGGGCTGAATTTCGAAAAATGCCTGCCGATCCTGCGCCACGTGCGGGGCAAGGCCAAAGTCAGCTTCGGCATGGGCACCAGCCTGGCGTGTGATGTTGAAGGCGTAGAGCCACTGAGCATTGTCATGAAACTGGTGCGGGTGCATGGCGAACCGGTGGTGAAGTTTTCCGACGACCCGGTGAAGAACGTCTGCGAAGACGCCTCGTTCCTGCAATACGCAGCGCAGGTGTTCAACGTCGACCTGAACAATCAGTCAAAGCAGGAGAATCTTTGATGAGCACGCAACTGCAACGCGACATTGCCCTGCAACTGGATATCGACCGGCAATGGCAGCCTGGCACCGAAGCCAGTGAGATCACCCGGCGCACCGGATTCATCAAGCAGGTGCTGCGCGAGTCGGGCTGCAAGACTCTGGTGCTGGGGATCAGTGGCGGTGTCGACTCGCTGACCGCCGGGCGCTTGTGCCAGTTGGCGGTGGAGCAACTGCGCGAGGAGGGCGTTGACGCCCGGTTTATCGCCGTGCGCCTGCCATACCGCAGCCAGGCCGACGAGCGTGATGCTCAGGCCGCGCTGGACTTCATCCGTCCGGATCAGATCACCACCAGCAATATCGCTGCTGCGGTCGATGGCCTGATGGACTCGATCAGCATTGAAGGCTTGCAGCCGACCCCGGAGCAGACCGACTTCACCAAAGGCAACGTCAAGGCTCGAACACGGATGGTGGCGCAATACGCGATTGCCAACTTCTGCAACGGTCTGGTGGTCGGCACGGATCACGCCGCCGAGGCACTGATGGGCTTTTTCACCAAGTTCGGCGATGGTGCCTGCGACCTGGCGCCGCTGTCTGGCCTGACCAAAGGCCAGGTCAGACAAGTAGCCAAAGCACTGGGAGCGCCAGAGGCACTGGTGTTCAAGGCGCCGACAGCGGATCTGGAAGACTTGCAGCCGGGCAGGCTGGATGAAGCGGCGTATGGCTGTAGCTATGCCGAGATTGATGCTTATTTGATGGGCGAAGAGGTCAGTGCTGACACCCGTGGGATTATCGAGACAGCCTTCAGGCGTACCGCGCACAAGCGAGCGTTGCCGAGGGTGCCTTGACCTTCTCTTGCAGCCATGATGGCTACTGCATCATCGTGGGTGCGAACCGGCTGGTTTTCAGGTCGCCGTGCTGATCCTGAAGACTGAAGCCGGATTACTTCAAGACACTTTGGCATCTGGCTTGCGTTTACGAGGCTTGCCTGCAAGCACCGGGCTTTCCACCTCGCTGAAAGCCTCGATGGCTGCTGCATCGAAGAAATCGCGGAAATTGCCAGAGCGCTGGATGCGCTCAAGTCTGGCAAGCGCTTCGTCCCTGATTTTGAGATTGACATTATTGCTCATATGAATCTGCCTCCCGGTTGTGGCCATCGTATTCCCGGGTCAGGTCGTAGGCAAGACCTATGCCCGGGATGAAGTGAAAGCCCTCTGTCTGATAAGCCCGACGTGCTCCAGGATCGGGATCGTTGACCACGATATACCGCATATCCAGCATCTCGCTTACAAGCAGGCCAAGGAATATCGGAGAAATTCAGATTTGCCCTACAAGCTGGCGGGAATCTTGAGCATTAAAGCTTCATTAGATCATCTACGAGTAGACTCGAGAGGGCGCTGCCGGTGCCCATTTCAATGGAAGTCGCGGCTGCGGACATCGAGTCCTTCGAGCAAATCGCTCCGGTCCAGCAAATGCCCGGCAATCAGATGCCGAACTCCGGATTCCACTTCAAGCCTGCCCTTGACCTGCAGCAACCGCGAATGGACCAGCGCGGTCCGGTAGCGCTCGGCCAGGTCGCGCCAGACCAGCACATTGACCATGCCGAACTCGTCTTCCAGAGTCACGAAGGTCACCCCCGAAGCGGTGCCGGGGCGTTGGCGGCCGGTGACGATGCCGATCACGGTGACATGGCTGCTGGGCTCTGTGTGGCTCAGGTCGCGGGAGCTTCTGGCCCGCAGGCTACGCAAGGTATCGCGCAGCAGCGCCAGTGGGTGCGGGCCGAGGGTGGTGCCGGTGCGGGCGTAGTCGGCGTACATGTTCTGCACCACACTGGGGGCCGGAATGACCACAGGGTCCTCCGGCACCGGACTGTCGAACAGCGGCAGTGAGGGTTGCACGGCGGCAATAGCCCAGAGCGCCAGGTGGCGGTTGTCGGCCAACTGGCGCAAGGCGTTGGCTTCGGCCAGGCATTGGCGGGCCTTGTGATCCAGCTGGGCGCGCAGGCACAGGTCGCTGATATCCCTGAAGGCGCTGGCCTTGCGAGCCTGTTCGATCTGCCGGGCGACGGGTTCTGGCAGGCCGCGCACCATACGCAAGCCCAGCCGAATTGCGGGTTGCGGCTGGTCAAGTTGTTCAAGGCTGCAATCCCAACTGCTGACCGTGACATCCACCGGACGTACTTCAATGCCGTGGCGGCGGGCGTCTTGCAGCACCTGGTCAGGTGAATAAAACCCCATCGGCCAGCTATTGATCAGGGCGCAGGCGTAGGCCGCCGGTTCATGACACTTGAGCCAGCAACTGGCGTAGGTAAGCAGGGCAAAGCTGGCGGCGTGGGACTCGGGAAAGCCGTAACTGCCAAAGCCCTTGATCTGCTCGAAGATGCGTGCGGCGAATTCTTCGGTATAGCCATTGTTGAGCATCCCTTCACGCAACCGTATCTGGTGCGGCTCCAGCCCGCCATGGCGTTTCCAGGCGGCCATGGAACGGCGCAGTTCATCGGCCTCGCCGGGGGTGTAGCCGGCGGCAACGATAGCCAGGCTCATGACCTGTTCCTGGAACAGCGGCACGCCCAGGGTGCGTTCAAACACGGGTATCAATTCGGGTTTGGGATAGGTGACTTTTTCCTTTTTGTGACGCCGACGCAGATAGGGATGCACCATATCGCCCTGGATCGGTCCCGGTCGCACGATCGCTACCTGAATCACCAGGTCATAGAACTTGCGTGGCCGCAGACGCGGCAGCATAGCCATCTGCGCCCGTGACTCGATCTGGAACACGCCCAACGTGTCAGCGCGGCTGATCATGTCGTAGGTTGCCGGGTCTTCCTTTGGAATCGTCGCCAGCGTCAGATCATGACGTTGATGACGATGCAGCAATTCCAGGCAACGGCGAATCGCACTGAGCATACCCAGCGCCAGTACATCGACTTTCATCAGCCCCAGGGCGTCGATGTCATCCTTGTCCCACTGGATGATGGTCCGGTCGGGCATTGCCGCATTTTCCACCGGCACCAGCGTCGAGAGTGGCTGCTGCGAGATCACAAAGCCGCCCGGATGCTGCGACAGGTGCCGAGGAAAACCGATCAGTTGTTCGGTCAATGCCAGGACCATGCGCACCTGGCGGTTCTGCGGGTCGAAGCCGGCCTCAATGAAGCGCTCCAGCGGCGGCAGGCTGTCACTCCAGCGGCTGCAGCATTTAGCCAAGGCGGCGATCTGATCGGCAGGCCAGCCCAGCGCCTTGGCCACATCCCGAATGGCTCCGGTGACATGGTAAGTGCTGGCCACGGCGGTGAGGGCGGCGCGTTCGCGGCCGTAGCGATTGAACACGTACTGGATCACCTCTTCGCGGCGTTCGTGCTCGAAATCCACGTCGATATCCGGCGGTTCATTGCGCTCGCGGGAGATGAACCGCTCGAACAGCATCTCCATGCGCGTGGGGTCCAGTTCGGTGATGCCCAAGGCGTAACAGACCGCCGAGTTGGCCGCCGAGCCACGCCCCTGGCAGAGAATGTTCTGGCCACGGGCAAAGTGAACAATGTCGTGCACCGTGAGAAAGTAACTCTCGTATTGCAGTTCGATGATCAGCTCGAGTTCTTTGTCGATCTGTTGACTGATCGGTTCAGGTACGCCGGCTGGCCAACGCCATTGACAGCCGTTCCAGGTCAGCTCGCGTAACCAACTGGCAGCGGTCTTGCCCTGCGGCACCACTTCATGGGGATATTCGTAACGCAGCTCATCGAGCTGAAAAGTGCACTGCGCGGCGATTTTGACCGACTCGTCCAATAATGCCTGAGGGTAAAGACTCTGCAGCACCGGTACTGCCCGCAGGTGGCGTTCGCCATTCGGGAACAGCCGATAGCCGGCCTCGCTGACCGTACAGTGCTGGCCGATGGCAGTCAGGGTGTCTTGCAGCGCCCGCCGGCCGCGGGCATGCATATGCACATCGCCGCTGGCCACCAGCGGCAGTTGCAGTCGCGCCCCCAACTGCTGCAGGTCGGCCAGTTGCCGCGCATCATCTGCGCCGTGGTGCAGTTGCACACTGATCCAGCAAGCGTCAGGAAACATCGACGCGACCCATCGTCCGTGTGCCTCACAGGCCCGCGGGCCTGGCACCCACAGCGCAATGATGCCCTCAGTGGTCGCGGCAAAATCGGCCTGGCCCAGTGCATAGCAGCCCTTGCGGCTACGCCGCCGGGCCAGCGTGACCAGCTTGCAGATGTTCTGGTAACCGGTCAGGTCACGGGCCAGCAGCACAAGTTTGATGCCTTCGCTGAGTTGCACTTCGATGCCGGTGATTAACTGCACGCCACTGGCTTTGGCCGCCTGCCAGGCACGCACAATACCGGCCAGTGAACACTCATCGGTGATGGCCAGGGCCTGGTAACCAAGCTGGGCAGCCCGCTCGAACAGCTCTTTGGCAGTGGAAGCGCCACGCTGAAAGCTGAAGTTGGACAGGCAGTGCAGCTCGGCATAGCGGCTCATGAAAACCAGCCGTGCAGTTGCAGCGGCCCCTCACAGCCTGCGTCACGAAAAGCCCAGCCACGCTGGCCATCGCGGGTTTGCACCACGTAATAGTCGCGGCGCACATCGCCGCCGTCCCACCAGCCGGACTCGATACGTTCAGGGCCGGCCAGGATCTGCACGCTGTCATCGTTCAGGGTTGAGGGTTCGCTAAGCAGCCAGCCAGGACGCGGCGCATCAATGGCTGAGGGCAGGGCGCCCGGTTCGACAGACCAGGCATGCTCGGGACGATGATCGGCGCGCGGGTGCAGCTCCCGTACCGAGCCGTCGCCAAGCCGCGCCCGTAGCCGCTCGCGCAAGGGCTCCCAGGCTTGCAACTGCTGGGGCCGCTCGTTGAACAGCGGCTGATGTTGCGGGGTAAATGTCGGCAATTGTTCGGCCAGCAAACGCACCGCCAGCACCGCGGCGGGTAGCCGTTGCTGCTCCAGCCGGCCACGGGTCAGCTCGAAGAGCATGCCTGCGTCGCGTTCGGCACTGAGCAAACCGACCGGCACCGGTGTAGCCGGGTGGCTGCGATGCTCAAGATGCAGTACGAAGCGCTGCACGCCACAGTCGCGACCGGCAAGATAGGCCGCCAGGTCACCGGTCAGGCGGCGTAACGGGAACAGCAAGGCCTGATGGGAGTCGACCTCGAAATTCAACTCGATGCGCGCATCGAACACATCCGGGGGGCTATAGAAGGTCAAGGCCAGGGCGCGCCGACCGCTTAGCCGGTCGAGTTGCTGCAGCACCTCGGGGGCAAAACGGCGGGCCAAGCCGTCACGCGGCAAGGCCAGCACCTGACGAAGCTGGCGCAACCCCATGCGCGCGAGGGTATTGGCGGCATCAATGGGCAGGCCGACGCGCTCTATGGGCAGCGGGTCGAGGGTCTGCGCCAGCCGTTGTGCGTCCAAAACCGCCAGACCGTCTCGGCCATTGGCCAGTACTCGGGCGGCGGCCGGGTTGGGCGCGGCACTTATGCGATGGACAAAACCCAACGCAACCAGCTCTTCACGCAGGCGCGCTTGCAGTTTTGGCCAGGGGCCGAACAGACCCAGGCTCGACTGCACTTCCAGCAGCAGGCAACGCGGATAATGCAGGCTGACCTGCGCACTGAAACCATAGGCCCAGGCCGCCAGAAATTGCTGCGAAGCTTCAATCTGTGACACATCGTAATCGGCCATGGCAAAGCCGCTGGCCAGGCTTTGCGCGGCGGTCAGTGACTGGCCCGCTCGCAAGCCCAGAGCCCGCGCTGCCGGGTTGACCGCTTGCAGCACCCGGCGCTGCGCAGGCCCACTGAGCAGCACCAGCGGCTGATCGCTATCGGCACGTTGGCGTAGCACGCCGTCCATGGCCAGTTGCGGGAACAGAATGCAGGCCCAGAGCATGACCGCTTACTGCCAGGCCAATGCTAGAGAACTCAACGGGATCGGCTTGGGTGGCGCGATACCCCCACGGCACTTGAGCACCCGCAGTTGATCAGGCGCAGCCTCTACCGCCAGGCGCAAGGCCGCCGGGGAGGGGTTGATGGCCTCTTCCAGTGGCCGATAGGCAAACGCCAGGGTCTGTCCGGTTTCTGCCGCCACCTGCAAGCGCCGCAATGAGCGGTCGTCGGCCTGACGCAACCAGCACACAACCGCACCACAACTGCCCGAGCGCAGGCTTTGCTCGGCAGCCCACAACGCGTCACGCCCCTGGGCCTGCACCAGGCTCAGGTAACCCAGCTCGATACCGGCCGCCGCCCAGGCGCGGGGGTAAGGCAAATGTGGCGGGCCAACCAGCACCACCCGTTCAGCGCGTTGGGTCAGCCGGGCGAGGGTGGGCCAGAGCAGGCGCAACTCACCGATGCCCTGGGCCGCCACCAGCAGTTCACTCAACGCCGCGACCGGCCAGCCGCCGCCGGGCAACAGGTTATCCAGCGCCGCATGGCCGGTCGATGGACAAGCCGACGCCGCACTGTCGCTGGTCTGCCCGCGCCAGATACGACGGCTGTCGAAGAGACTTTCAAGTGAGACAACTGAGGGCATGGTGGTGGAAAACCCGGATACTGTATTTACATACAGTATTTGTCTTAGCCCCGGTCCAGGTCAAGCCGCAAGCGACAAATTGCCATGATGGCGACTGCTGACAGTTGGCGCACCCGGCGGCAGTATGCGTCTGATAAAAGGCAGGTTTAACGCCCCCGTGCCGCCGTCCATTGCACCGCAAACACACTGGCCAGCACGATGACCAGGCCGATCAGGGCGCTGCCGGTCATTGACTGGCCAAGCAGTGCCCAGCCCAGCAACACTGCGGACAATGGGCTCAGCAGGCCCAGTGATGCCACCGCCACGGTCGGCAGGCGGATTACCCCGCGAAACCACAGCACATAACCGAGCAGACTACCGGCCAGGCTGAGGTAGGCGTAGGCCGCGTATTGCGCGAGGGTCAACGGCGGCAGAGGGGCATCGGCCAGCCAGGCGACCGGTGCCAGCAGTACGCCGCCAATCACCAGTTGCCAGCCGGTGAGGGCCAGGACTGGCATCTGCAACTGCCAGCGCCGGGTCAGCCATACCCCCAGCGCCATACACGTGGCGCCCAGCAAGGCAGCGGCCATACCCACCGGTTCAAAGATCGTCTGCGGCGACAGCAGCAGTACAGCCATGCCCATGACGCCGAGCAGCGCCGAACACAAGGTCGCCAACGCGGGTGAACGGCGCTCCACCGCCCAGGCCAGCAGCATGACCAGTAACGGTTGGATCGCACCCAATACCGCCGCCAAACCACCCGGCAAGCGATAGGCTGCGACGAACAGCAGGGCCTGGAACACCCCGATATTCAGCGCACCCAGCACCAGCAGGCGCCAGACGTTTTGCCGGGAGGGCATTTGCCGGGTGTAGAGCAGCAACAACAGACCCGCCGGCAATACCCGGATGAGCGCTGCGGTGAAGGGCCGGTCAGGCGGCAGGATTTCTGAAGTCACGATATAGGTCGAGCCCCAGATGGCGGGTGCCAGAGCGGTCAGCAGGATATCGCGCCATTGTGGGTGAGTATGGGTTGCGGTCATGATTTTATCTTCAACTCAAGGTAATATGATCGTTGCTCAACAACTACCTTGAAGTCAAGATAAATGACAGATTCGGCCAAGCAACGACCCCGCGATGCGGTGGACACCATCCTGGAACAGTGGCACCGCGAACGCCCCGAGCTGGATACCACGCCCATGGGGCCGATCGGGCGGATCAATCGCTGCGCAGCGCTGCTGACCCCGCGCCTGGAAGCAGGTTATGCCGCTTACGACCTGAGCGTCTGGGAGTTCGACATGCTCGCCACCCTGCGTCGCTCCGGCGCGCCGTATTGCCTGAGCCCCACGGCGTTGTTCTCGACCCTGATGGTGACCTCCGGAACCATGACCCACCGGTTAAAGCGTCTGGAAACCCGTCAGTTGATCGAGCGCGTGGCCAACCCCGATGACGCGCGCAGCCTGCTGGTGCAGTTGACGGCGCAGGGCCTGGCGTTGATTGATCGGGCAGTTGAAAGCCATGTGGAGAATGAGCGGCGCCTGCTGGAGACATTGCCGGCCGATGTGCTGGCTGAGCTGGATGCCAGCTTGTCGAGGTTGTTGCGGGTGTTGGAGGGGTAGAACAAGTTGCGGTTTTTCGCGGCTGAAGCGGCGATCCGCTTCAGCCGCGAAAGCAGATTACTTGGCAACCGGCATGGCGAACTCAGCGCCTTTTTCGATGCTTTCCGGCCAGCGCTGCATGATCGACTTCTGTTTGGTGTAGAAGCGTACGCCTTCGCTGCCATAGGCGTGCATGTCGCCAAACAGGCTCTTTTTCCAGCCGCCGAAACCGTGCCAGGCCATTGGTACTGGAATCGGTACGTTGATACCGACCATGCCGACTTCAATGCGGCGACCGAACTCACGGGCGATGTTGCCGTCGGCGGTGAACAGGCTGACGCCGTTGCCGAACTCGTGGTTGTTGACCAGTTCCACTGCCTGACCGAAGTCATCCACGCGCACGCAGCTCAACACCGGGCCGAAAATCTCTTCGCGGTAGATGGTCATTTCCGGGGTGACATGGTCGAACAGTGTCGCGCCAAGCCAGAAACCGTTTTCCAGACCGGCTTCGGCAGGTTTGAAGTCGCGGCCATCAAGCAGCAGCTTGGCACCGGCAGCCACACCTTGTTCGATGTAGCCGGTGATGCGCTTGCGGGCCACATCAGTGACGATCGGGCCCATTTCGGCTTTCAGGTCACGGCCATCGGTGACGCGCAGTTGCTTGGCGCGCTCGATCAGGGCCGGGACGATCTTGTCGGCCACATCACCGACCAATACGGCCACCGAGATCGCCATGCAGCGCTCACCCGCACTGCCGTAAGCGGCGCCCATCAAGGCATCGACGGTTTTCTCGATATCGGCGTCGGGCATCACCACCATGTGGTTCTTGGCACCGCCCAGGCCCTGGACACGCTTGCCATTGCGAGCGCCGGTCTCGTAGATGTATTGGGCAATCGGTGTCGAGCCGACGAAGCTCAGCGCCTTGACGTCCGGGTGTTCCAGCAGCGCGTCGACCGACTCCTTGTCGCCTTGCACCACGTTGAACACGCCTTTGGGCAGACCGGCCTCACGCAGCAGCTCAGCCATGAACAGCGACGCGCTCGGGTCGGTCGGGCTTGGCTTGAGGACGAAGGTGTTACCGGCCGCCAGGGCGATCGGGTACATCCACATCGGGACCATCACAGGGAAGTTGAACGGCGTTACACCGGCCACCACGCCCAGTGGTTGGCGTACGGTCCAGTTATCAATACCCCGGGAGACCTGGTCGGTATGGTCGCCCTTCATCAGGTGCGGAATACCACAGGCGAATTCGAGAATGTCGATACCGCGCTCGACTTCGCCCTGGGCATCAGTGAATACCTTGCCGTGCTCGGCGGTGATGATGCGCGCCAGATCATCTTTACGTTCCTGCAGCAATTGCAGGTAACGGAACAGTACCCGGGCGCGACGGATTGGCGGCGTCTCGCTCCATTCAGCGAATGCCGCCTTGGCCGCAGCAACGGCTTCGTCGACCGTCTTGCGGCTGCCGAGCGCGACTTTGCCGGTCACTTCACCGGTAGCCGGGTTGTAAACGTCCTGATAGCGGTCGTCGCGGCTGACACGGGCGTCATTGATGTAATGTTCGATGGTCTGGCTCATGAGTACCTCTTGGTTGTTGTTCGCAAGATGGATTCACGATAACCCTTGAATTTGTTCGCGACCAGACCATAATAGCGAACTCATTGTTTTGAATAGCGAACAATAGGCATCGTCGGATCCGGTTTTAACGCAAGCGATGGCAACGAAGGTCATTTTAGAGGTGCTCAATGGAACATACAGAAATCGAAGGCCTCTGGACCCATATCCGCTGGCTGGCTGTACTGGAAGAGCAGGGCACTTATACCGCCGCAGCGACGCGCCTGGGGGTCAGCAAGTCGGTGGTCAGCCAGCGAATTGCGGAACTGGAAAAGGCCACCGGTACGCAACTGGTAAACCGTACCACCCGCAGTGTGCGTCTGACCCAGGCCGGTGAAGCCCTGACCCGCGAGGTGCGCGACGCCTACGCGCAGATCGCCCGCAGCTTCTCGGCGGTACGCGAATCATCCGGCACGCTGCGTGGCTTGCTGCGCCTCACCGCTCCAGTGGCCTTTGCCCGCCAGCAACTGGTGCCGCTGCTGCCGGCGTTTCTCGAACGCTACCCGCAAGTGCGGGTGCAACTGGAAGTCTCCGACGCATTGACCTCTATCGCCGCCGAAGGCTTCGACCTGGCGATCCGCCACAGTTTTCAGATCCCCGATACCCATGTGGCCTGGAAGCTGTGCGACACCGCTTCAGTGCTGGTGGCCAGTCAGGGCTACATTGCACGCCATGGGGAACCACACAGCCCGGAGCAACTGGCCAGCCATAACTGCCTGTTTTACCCGCGTGGCGGTGATCAACCGGTGTGGACTTTCGAACGCGCCAAGCGGGGTAGCACTGAGCCAGAGCGCCTTAGCGTGCCGATCACCGGCAACTTCGCCACCAATAACAGTGAAGCCCTGCGCGATGCCGCCTTGCAGGACACCGGGATTGCCCTGTTACCCGACTTCAGCGCTCAGGCAGCGCTGGCCCAGGGCTCGCTGCAACGGGTGCTGCCAGACTGGACGCTCAAAGGGGCATTTGCGGGCGAAATTCACCTGATCCGCCCGTATTCACCGCACGTGCCCAAGGCGGTGGGGGCGCTGGTCAGTTATCTGCGTGAGCGGCTAGGGAAAGGTTTTCACGCATAGACAGACCTGTACATCGCCGAGGATCTGGGCTAACGCCAATACTGGTCACTTAGGTACTCTATGCCCCCAGTGGGAGCGAGCTTGCTCGCGAAGAGGCCAGTAAAGTCACAGCATCTGCTGCGAATGTGCCGCCGTCTTCGCTGGCAAGCCAGCTCCCACCGGTCTATGGGGGCTAACGGCCATTCAGTTCTTGGGGCGTACCACAATACCGCTGTAAGCATCGCGGCATTGCAGGTCGACAGAGTTACGCTCAGCACTTCTGATGCTCACCGGCCCCCGAACAAATAAGGATACCGTTTGACCGTCTTTTAGCTCGTTGAACAGGGAGTGCCCCTGTCTCACTCTGAAAATCAAAGGTTTCGCAGGCGTATGGTCTTTGAATTTGCACAGGCTTTTAACGTAGTAATCCCCTTTGAAAAGATTAACCTTCGCATCGCCGAATGCGATATGCGGCCCGGTTGTCAGTTTGTCAACGTCGTCTGTCAATGTACTGAAAGCTGCAAAGGCACTGAAATAATTGAGCGCCTGCCCACCAATATCCAATGGTGTGGAGTGACGCTTGTTGATGCTCATCCTGTGCCAAGCATCAATCACTTCCTCAAGCGTACCTGGATGCTGGATTGGTGACGTACGCACCTGTATGGCTAACGTCCGCATTTGTTCGACTGACGGCCTGGATTTTTTGTCTTGCTTCGGTAGCTTCCCCAAATGACTAGGAACAACTGAAACTGGCTCATCTGCTGCAAACTGCTTACGCACACCAGAGAGGGAGCCTGATTCGGTCTTCTTCTTTTCGTTCCGGCATCCTGATGCATGAGACTGGGGAGCGCGAAAGAAATAGTTCTTTTTCTTTGCCGGTATGACTT
The DNA here is from genome assembly GCF_024129895.2 of Pseudomonas sp. 21LCFQ02. Lineage (NCBI taxonomy): Bacteria > Pseudomonadati > Pseudomonadota > Gammaproteobacteria > Pseudomonadales > Pseudomonadaceae > Pseudomonas > Pseudomonas sp. 21LCFQ02. Next base: position 4,502,279 of record NZ_CM178749.1, on the reverse strand, counting down.
CTGCGAGACAACGCTGATCGGGGCAGAAAAAATACAAGTCATTCTCGTGAGCAAACTCAACAGACACATTACCCTGCAGTTCCCAGCAAATAGCAGAAATCATAAGCTCTTCGGTCATCGGAATTTTCTCCCCCTCTGATGAATACCTATATTTGATTGGTCGACAATACGCTTTTGATGCTCTTGAGACGGCCTTGATCCACCCTCTCTTCCTTTCAAAAAAATCACCTGAACCCTGGAAAGCACACGCGCAAAGATATTGACATCCTCCCCGCCCTTTAGGGCGGGGAGAATGTCAAGAAAGGGGGTGTCATTGATGGTATAAAAACAATTCGAAACACAAGGAAAGAATTCATGACAACCCCGCTTCACGATCACCCCGCTCAAGAACCTGACGAACACGCCCTCAAACGCAACCTTTCCAATCGCCATATCCAGTTGATAGCCATTGGCGGCGCCATTGGTACCGGCCTGTTCATGGGCTCGGGCAAGACCATCAGCCTGGCCGGCCCGTCGATCATTTTCGTCTACATGATCATCGGCTTCATGCTGTTCTTCGTCATGCGCGCAATGGGCGAGTTGCTGCTGTCGAACCTCAACTACAAGTCCTTCATCGACTTTTCTACCGACCTGCTCGGTCCGTGGGCGGGCTTTTTCACTGGCTGGACTTACTGGTTCTGCTGGATCGTGACCGGCATCGCCGATGTCATCGCCATTGCCGCCTATACCCAGTTCTGGTTCCCGGAGGTGCAGCCTTGGATACCGGCGCTGGCCTGCGTAGCCCTGTTGCTGTCGCTGAACCTGCTGACAGTGAAAATGTTCGGCGAGCTGGAGTTCTGGTTCGCGATGATCAAGATCGTCGCCATTTGCGCGCTGATCTGCACCGGCCTGTACATGGTGATTGCCAGCTACCAGTCGCCGAGTGGCGATGTGGCGTCGTTGAGCAACCTGTGGAACGACGGCGGCATGTTCCCGCATGGTTTGATGGGCTTTTTCGCCGGTTTCCAGATCGCGGTGTTTGCTTTTGTCGGTATCGAACTGGTGGGCACCACCGCCGCCGAAACCCGCAACCCGGAGCGCAACCTGCCACGGGCGATCAACTCGATCCCGATCCGGATCATCGTGTTTTACGTGCTGGCGCTGATCACCATCATGGCGGTGACGCCGTGGCGTGACGTGGTGCCCAACAAGAGCCCGTTCGTTGAATTGTTCGTGTTGGCCGGGCTGCCGGCGGCCGCTGCGGTGATCAACTTCGTGGTTCTGACTTCCGCTGCGTCGTCGGCCAACAGTGGGGTATTTTCCACCAGCCGCATGCTCTACGGCCTGGCCATGGAAGGTGATGCCCCGAAGCGCTTCGGTACGCTATCGCGCAGCGCCGTGCCGTCCAACGGCCTGATCTTCTCCTGCATCTGCCTGACCTTTGGCGCAGTGGTGATCTACCTGATGCCGAGCATGATCGAAGCGTTCACCCTGATCACTACGGTGTCGGCGCTGCTGTTCATGTTTGTCTGGTCGATGATCCTGCTGTCGTACATGGCCTACCGCAACCAGCGGGGGCATCTGCATCAGGCCTCGAAATTCCGCATGCCTGGTGGCGTGTTCATGTGCTGGGTGTGCCTGGCGTTTTTTGCCTTCATCCTGGTATTGCTGGCGCTGCAAGCCGACACCCGTCAGGCGCTGCTGGTGACGCCGGTGTGGTTTGTGGTGTTAGGCGTGGCGTACCGGGTGCGTCGTCAGAATACAGCGCACGCAAAGGTTGGGTATAAGGCGGACTGAGGTTTGCCGTTGTTGTAACGCGGGGCAATAGCCAGCGCCCCGCGGGCTGCTACACAAGGACAGCATATGCTCACCGTACTCAAGCAGTACCCCTCAGGCGTTAACCTGCTGCTGGCCAGTGCCTTCGTACTGACTCTGGGGCGGGCGATCACGCTACCGTATCTGGTGCTCTACCTGAGCAAACACTACCAGTTGAGTATCGCTGCGGTAGGCACCACGGTGGGTTGCGCGCTGGTGGCCGGGTCCTTGCTGAGCCTGTACGGCGGTTATTTGACCGACCGTCTCAAACCCTATCCGCTGATTCTGGGTTTTACCGGCTGCTTTGTCGCTGCATTCATCGGCATGTGTGTGACCTCGAACCTGATCCTGTTCTTTCTGGCGCTGGTGCTGTTCAACTTTGCCTATTCGGTGATCGACATTACTGCCAAGGCTGCTTTTGGGCGGCTGCTGCCCAGCCATGAGCAGAGCCGGGTATTTTCGTTGCGCTATACCCTGATCAACATGGCCTACGCCGTCGGTCCATTCATCGGTGCGGCGTTGGCGGGGGTTAACATGAGCCTGCCGTTTGTGCTGTCGGCAGCGCTCGGCGCGGGGTTCTTCTGGCTGTACATCCGCTACGGCGACCGCGAGCTGGGCTGCGCGCCGGCCCAGACCACGCCATTTTCCTTCGCCCAGGTCGGCAAGGTGCTGCTCAACGACCGGCGCCTGGTGTGCTTCACCCTGGGCGGCATTCTCAGCGCCGTGGTGTTCGGTCAGTTCAGTGCCTATTTGTCGCAATACCTGGTGGTGACCAGCGACCCGCAGCGGGTTTATTCGGTGATCACCACCTTGCTGGCGGTCAATGCGTGCGGGGTAATTACCTTGCAATACTGGGTCGGCAAACGCATCGACTCGCAACACCTGACCCGTTGGCTGATGGCCGGGCTGGCACTGTTTCTCGCAGGTTTGGCCGGTTTCTCCATGGCCCAGAGCCTGACCGCCTGGGCCTTTGCCATGCTGCTGTTTACCCTTGGCGAAATCATTGTGTTCCCTGCCGAGTACATGTTCATCGACCGTATCGCCCCGGCGTCGCTGCGCGGCATGTACTTCGCGGCACAGAACCTGTCCAACCTTGGCGGGGCACTGGGGCCGATTGTCTGCGGTCTGGTGCTCGCCGTCTGGCCGGCGCCGATGATGTTCTATGTGCTGGCAGGTTTTCTGATTGTCGGGGGCGCGCTGTACCTGCTGGGCGGGTCTTTGAGTGAAACGCGTCGGTAAAAGATAACGATCAGTCAGGCAATACACAGCTGTAGCGCACAATCCAGGCGCCAACCGCGCTGATTGCACCTTACTGACTGCGCTCTACCAGACCACGAGCGGCCTCGGCGGACTCCCGCAACAGCTGCGGCATATCCACCCCCTCCAGCCGGCCGTGTTGCTTGATCACGCGGCCATCTACCAACACCGTGCTGACGTTTTCAGGCCGCGCCGAGTAGACCAGCAACGCGGCGGGATCACCGCCTGCAAAACCGGCCAGGTTCAGCGCCGTCAGGTCGATGATCTGTACATCAGCCCGTTTGCCCGGTGTCAGGGTACCGGTCTGCTTCTCCAGCCCGAGGGATTCAGCACCACCGCGGGTCGCCATTGCCAGCAGGCTGCGCGGGTCCGGGGCGCGCTCGTCGCGCTGGCTGCCGCTCCAGGTCAGAGCGACCAGGCGCAGGGTGGCGAACATGTCGGCACTGCCCGCCAACGAGTTGCCATCAATGCCCAGGCCCTGACGCCGCACGGCAGCGAACCGGTCCAGCGCGGTCAGGCCATAGCCGACACGGTGTTCGCTCAAAGGCGTCAGGGCCAGACTGCCGCCGGCTTTTTCCAGCGCCTGCAATTGCGCGGCAGTGGCGTCGGTGGCATGCACGATTGTCAGCCCGGGATACAGATAACCGCGCTTGATCAACGCGTCGAACATCGGCCCTGGCTCGCCGCTGACATGCACCTGGATCGGCAGGCCCAGGCGTCGCGCTGTGTCGTATTCGGCTTGGCGCATGGTCCAGTTAGCCGCATCGCCACGGTCACGCGGCAGACGCCAGGCGAGGCCAAGCTGTACCCGTGCTTCGCTGCCTTGGCGTCTGGCCAGGTTTTGTAGTTGTTGCAGGTCGATGGGCTGTCTGGTGGTCTTGTCCGGCCCGCCGTAGAACATCGTCGCCCGGATACCTGCATCCTGCAGCGCCCTTAACCCGGCCTCGCCATGGGCCGGCGAGCGCACGTTATCGAAAAAATCCCCTGTGGCGGTAATGCCGCCGTGGAGCAGTTCCAGCGCACCCAGACGCATCGCAGCATAGGTATCCTCAGGCGTCATCGCAGCTGCCAGTCGGGAGCTGACCGGAAAAAACTGCCCCTGCTGGTTACGAAACTGCCCACGCATCAGCGTTACATAAAGATGGTTATGCGCATCGACAAAGCCTGGCAGTACCACTTGCCCGCGGGCATCGATACGCCGGGCATTTCCGGCTTGCAGGTCACGGCCTACGGCAACGATACGACCGTCACGGATCAGCACTTCACCGTTATCAAGATCGCCCAGTGCCGGATCCATGGTCATCACCCGACCGCCGTGAATCAGCACGGCCTCGGGTGAGTCCTGAGCCATGGCGGACTGGCACAACGTAAACAACAGCAACAGCACAGCGGCGATCGGTGATTTCACAGGCACGGTCCTTGTTCAGCAAAAAAGAGAAGGGCAGCCTAAAAGCAGACAGGCCCCGAAGCAGTGCGTTCGCATGGGCTTTCATGCAAGGAGCAATCTGAGCGAAGGCTCTACCACGGGTGTCTGGGAACCGTAGCGAATGATCCGAATGAACGCCAACCGCAGCCGCACCCGATAACGGGCCATCACGCAATTGACAGCCTTGCTTGGCAACGCATAAATTCCTGCCATTGAGGCGTGTAACCGGTTACACGCGGAAACGGATTCCCTGTCACTCAAAAGGAAGTTGCGATGCGTTTGATCAAGAAACTGGCGCTGGTCACTGTGGTTGCCAGCAGCCTGCTCAATGGCTGCCCGCTTATGGCGTCACCTGGCGCAGATAGCAAAATTGCCCTGCAGATGTACACCCTGCGCAATGTCGGCACGCTCGACCAGCAGTTTCTGATGGCTCGTAATGCCGGGTTCACGGCGGTGGAGCTGGTTGGCGATCAAGGCGTCAGCAGTGCCGAGCTGAACCGGCTGCTGGCCCAGTACAACCTCTCAGTCACTTCCGCACACGTACAACTGGACGCCTTGCGCAGCCAGATGGCTCAGACCATTGCTTTCAATCAGGCGATTGGCAACAAGGTGCTGGTGGTGCCTTACCTGCAACCGGCCGATCGCCCGAGCGACGCGGCGGGCTGGAAGAGGCTCGGTAAAGAACTCAACGCGCTGGGCAGCACCTTGCGCAAAAGCGGCCTGCGGCTGGCATATCACAACCACGATTTCGAAATGAAAACCTTTCGTGGCAGGACCGGCTTTGAGCTGATGGTGGACGCCACCCGCGCAGAAAACCTGGCGCTGGAGATCGATGCCGCCTGGGTGTTCCGTGGTGGTCAGGACCCGGTCAGGCTGATCCACCGTTATGCAGACCGCCTGTTTGCCCTGCATGCCAAGGACAACTCAGGCATCGGCCTGCGCGACGACGAGATGAATTTTGCCCCTGTGGGGGAAGGCTTGCTGGCCTGGGACGAGATTGTCAGCGTGGCGCAGCAACGGGCCAGACCGGTGTATGTGGTCGAGCATGACTTGCCCAAGGATGCCGATGCGATTATCCGCGCCTCGAAACTGAGCCTGGAGCGGGAACTGGCTCAAGCGTGGCGCGGCAGGAAACTCGACTAAGGCAGGGCAAATCAGGAGCAATGTGCGACCTCTCACCGCCAGCGCAAATCGAGCCTGCACCAATTGACCTGATTACGGCTGGGCTGCACATGACGCTTGAGCAGGTGTTTGTGCAGTCGCAGGCACAAAGTCGCAATGCGCTAAGGGCCTTCTGGTGTAGGGTGTGTCCGATTCTGGCCGTCAATCTACTAACAACCTGGAGGCAACCTGCGTGAGCAGCCATGAACTCGGACAATTAAGAGCAGAGATCGATGATCTGGATGAGCAGATCATCAAACTCCTGGGGCAGCGTTTCATCGCCACTGGCAAGGTTGGCGTGATCAAGGCAGCACAGAGCCTGGAGGCAATAGACCCGGCCCGTGAAGCCGCGCAAGCGCAGCGTTACAGCGCATTGGCCGAACGTTATGGCGTTGATGTTGACCTTACGCAAAAACTGTTCAGGGGCGTGATCGACGAAGTCGTGGCCAATCACCGGGTCATTCGCGAGAACGCCTCGTGAATGCCAGGCGCTCTCTGAATTGATCCGCGACCTGAGCCTTGCACAATGAACCGCTCGCTGTTTATTTCAATGGATGGGCCGAAGGGCACCGGCAAGACCACCTTGCTGGAAGCCGTGACCAAAGCCCTGCGGGCTGACGGTAAAAAAGTCATTCGCCTGTCTGAAAGAAACCTCGATCCCCATCGGGGCGAAATCATGGCGCTGGTGAACACGCTGGCCAGAAACCCGTGCCCGGACCTGGAATGGCAGGTCTGTGAACGCCTGGCCGACAGCCGCGCCTGGATTTCTCTTAACGTGCTGCCAGAGCAACCCGCAAACAGCATCATCCTGATTGATCGCTGGTACCCGTCCGACGCCGCATTTCGCCGCAACGTGCCGTTTGATCAGATTCTGCGGTTGAATATCGAACGTGGCGTGCAAATCCCGGACCTGCATATCGGGGTTGTCACCGCGCCGGAAATTTCATGGGCGAGGGCGGCGGCACGTACACGGGGGCTGAGCAGCACGGTGATTCATCGGCTCGACGAGCATGCGGCCTGCACCGAAGCGTTCGAGCGTGCGGTTGACGAGCATGGCTGGGTGTTGTGCCGTAATGAGGGGACAATCGAGGAGGCGACCAGGCAGGTGGTTGCACACATCATCAGGAGCGCTCGAACATGAACGAACTCGCCGCCTACATCGAAGACGTTTTCGCTCTGTTCGGGCCTGTATCCCTGCGCCGGATGTTCGGCGGGCACGGGATCTTTCGCGATGGGGTGATGTTCGGCCTGGTGTTTGACGGCACGCTGTACCTGAAGGCCGATGCAGAAAATGTCGCCGCCTTCGAACAGCAAGGGCTTGAGCAGTTTACTTACGCCCGGCAAGGCAAACTCGTCGGGCTGTCTTACTACCGGGCGCCGGATCACCTGATGGAAGATCCCCATGACGCTGTACGCTGGGCGCAAGGCTCGTTTGCAGCGGCGCTGCGCGCCGATCGTAAACGTGCACAGCGAACCAAACGCCCCCCGGCGTTTTAACACTCAAGCTGCTGGTGAAGTGCCAGGCGCAATCTGCCGGGCCAGCGCTTCAATCTGTCCGGCCAGAATCATTACCGGTTCGTTCATGTTGCGATTGTGGTGATGCACCAGGCCGATGTTTCGGTAGAACGTGTGTTCGCCCAGATCCAGGCCGCGTACACCTTGCGGCCAGGCCACATGCCCGAGTGTTTCCGGAACCAGGGCCACACCGACGCCATTGGCCACCAGTTTCACGATCGCATCGAGTTCATCCAGTTCGCTCACTTCACGCGGAGTGAAATGCATCTTGCGCAGGAAGCGATCCACTTGCCGCCCACCGAAAGAGGTGCGGTCGTAGCGGATGAAAGCCTGCGAGGTGATCAACTCGGCCCAGTCATCGTTAGGCGTATTTTCCGGCACCAGCAGACGGTAGGGCTCCTTGGCCAGCGGCACCCATTTCAGGTCACTCTGCAATGAGAACGCCGGTTGGATGATCACCGCCAGATCAATCTCGCCGGCATCGACCTGGTCGAGCAGTTCCATCGACAGCCCAGGCAGGATTCGACTGCGGAAATTCGGCCATTGATGATGAAAACTGGCCAGGGCACTGGGCAGCAGCATGCGTTGTATCGAGGCGATGGCGCCCATGGTCACCCGCTGCGGCGCCTGGGTTTCCGGGGCAGGGGAGCCGAGGTTGTTGTACATGCGGATCAGCTCGTGCGCCTGTTGCAGGGTTTGGTAACCCACTGCGTTGAGCTGGGCGCTACGCCCGCTGCGATCGAATAACTCCAGGCCCAGCTCAGACTCCAGGCGCGCAATCTGGGCGCTCACGGCAGCCTGGGTGAGGCCGATCTTGTGCGCCGCAGCGGCAAATGTGCCTTCACGGGATACGGCAATCAGGGTCTTGAGCTCGCGGATCATTGATAAATATTCTTTGTTGATTTCCAAAAAATATATTGTTTTTTTTGTTTTCCGGCTAGCCCTATGATGAATTCACGGCATGCAGTCGGGCGCCAGGCCCGCGCGGCCTGAAGCGTCCAATAAAACGATAAAGTCCGGAGTCACTGATGAGCCTTTCTCCTTTCCACCTCGCGATTCCTGTTTACGACCTTCCTGCGGCACGCGCGTTTTATGGCGAAACATTTGGCTTGCCTGAAGGCCGCTCGGCGGCGACCTGGGTCGACTTCGATTTCTATGGCCACCAACTGGTGATTCACGAGCATCCCAAGACCGCAAGCCAGGAGTCTGTTCACACCAACCCGGTCGATGGCCATGACGTACCGGTGCCGCACTTCGGCATCATCCTGAGCTGGGATGAATGGGAAGCGCTGGCTGACCGCCTTAAAGCGCGCGAAACCCAATTCGTGATCGAACCTTACGTGCGCTTCAAAGGCCAGGTCGGCGAGCAGGCCACCATGTTCCTGTTTGACCCGTGCGGTAATGCCCTGGAGTTCAAAGCGTTCAAGGACATGAGCCTGCTGTTCGCCAAGTAAGCGATGAGACGGCACTGGACTGCACAGCCAGTGCCGCTGCTGCACCAGAACAAGAAACAGCCGAGCGCCTTTGTCGGCACATTGATTACTGCCCATCACAACCGGTTTGCGTCCCCGCAAACATATAAAACAGGCGGCCTGACCGCCTTGCTAACAATCCGTTGGTTTAGTGAATGGTGACCTATGTCTCGCGTGATATCCCAAGAGGGAGCAGCCGCTGTGGCTGCTGCCGGCTCTGATTCGCCCCCTGAAACCGCTGAAAACCCGGCGGTCAGCCGCAAAGCGGCGATCGCTGCCTGCACCGGTACTGCCGTTGAGTACTACGAGTTCGGTGTGTACGGCTACATGGCGGCGGTTATCGCACCGCTGTTCTTTCCAGGTGGTAACCCCACCGCCGCGTTACTGGCCTCGCTGGCCGTGTTTGGCAGTGCGTTTCTGACCCGCCCGCTGGGCGGAATCATCCTCGGTCGGCTGGGCGACCGCATCGGCCGTCGGGGGGTGTTGCTGACCACCGTGATTGGCATGGGGGTTTCTACCGCCCTGATCGGCTTTCTGCCAACCGCCGCGCAGGCCGGGATCATTGCGCCCATCCTGCTGGTGTTGATCCGGCTCGCCCAAGGCTTTTTTGCCGGGGCGGAAGTGGTTGGCGCTGCGGCCTTTGTTGCAGAGTCGGCACCAGCGCACCGGCGAGGGTTCTTTGGTTCCTTTACACCAGTTGGTGTGGCGCTTGGCGGCGGTACGGCGGCCTGTGTCTGCGGGATCGTCACGCTGCTGCTCAGCCCCGAAGCCCTGCAAGCCTGGGGTTGGCGGATTCCGTTCTTTTTGTGCATCCCGCTGGTGCTGCTGTCCTGCAAGATGCGCCACAACGTCGAAGAAACGCCCGAGTATCAGGAGTTTCTGAAAAAAGACCAACCGCCGGCCGCGCCGGTGCGTGAGGTGCTGAGCAAGCATCTGGGCAAGGTGGCACGGGTGGTGATTCTGGCGTTCGGGCAGAACGTCGGTTACTTCATCGGTATCGTGTTCATGAACATCTACCTGACCACTTACCTGAAGTTCGAGAAATCCCACGTCTACTGGATGATCGCCAGCATCAGCTTCATCGTCGCCGCGATGATGCCGTTCTGGGGCGGGGTTTCGGATCGCCTGGGCCGCCGTCGTACCCTGGCGATCGGTTTTACCGGCTATATCGTGCTGGTCATTCCGATGATGATGTTGATGAACGGTGCCCCGGTATGGCTAGCGGCACTGGCCTTGCTGGTCGCCACACTGCCAATGCCGATCATTCAGTCAGTCGGTTACCCCACCTACGCCGAACAATTCCCGACCCGCATCCGCTACACCGGTATGGCGATTGCCATCAACCTCGGTGCGATCATGGGGGGCGGCCTGGCGCCGTTCATGTCATCGGCATTGATCAGCGCCACCGACAATCTATTGATGCCTGGCTACTTCCTCGCCGGTGCTGCACTGCTGAGTCTGTTGTCCTTGCTGTTTCTCAAGGAAACCGCCGGCCACCAGCTTGAGCGATAATCGAAATGAGCCTATTAGAGATGACCGCCCCCCTCGACAGCGCAGCTGCCGGGCAGTGGCAGCTGTTCCCGGCCGGTGATAGCTGCCTGATCCTGAAGTTTGGCGAGGTGTTGAGCAACCAGGCCAACCGCCTGGTCGCGCAATGTGCCAGACAACTCAACGACGCAGTAATGAAGCAGGAACTGGTCGGGGTCACCGATATCGTCCCGGCAATGATCTCGGTAGGCGTGCATTACCGCCCGGAGCGGGTGCACTGCCAGGCTGATGAAAGCCCCTTTGATGCACTCAAGGCGCAGCTCGAAGCGCTGCTGCGCAAAGCCTCGACAAGCCAGATGTACGAGCCACGGTTGATAGAGATTCCGGTGTGCTACGGCGGTGACTATGGCCCGGACCTTGACGAGGTCGCAGCCTCGCTGAAGCTGACTGCGCAAGCGGTGATCGAGCTGCATTCGGGGCAGTTGCTGGATGTGTTGATGCTCGGCTTTGCGCCGGGCCATCCGTACATCGGCGTGCTGGACGAGCAACTGAACCCGCAGCGCAGAACCACGCCCCGCACCAAAGTGGCGGCTGGCAGCATCGGCCTGGCCAACCGCCAGTCGGTGATCTACCCGCTGGAGTTGCCTGGGGGCTGGAACCTGATTGGCCGCACACCGCTGACGATGTTCGATGTCTGCCGGGGCGAGCCTTGTCTATTGCAAAGTGGCGACAAGATCAGGTTCGTGCCCATTGCGCCTGCGACCTTTGAGTCGATCCAGACACAGGAGCGCCAGCGATGAGCCTTGAAGTACTCAAACCGGGCCTTTGCACCACCTTTCAGGATGCAGGCCGTAGCGGCTATCAACATATTGGCGTGCCGGTCAACGGCCCCATGGATGCCCAGGCCCAGCAACTGGCGAACCTGCTGGTGGGCAACCGGCTGGACAGCGGTACGCTGGAAATGACCCTGCAAGGGCCGGTGCTGCGCTTCGATGCCAGAGCCCTGATTGCGCTTGCCGGCGCTGATCTGGGGGCCAGGCTCAATGGCCAGGCATTGCTACCCAATCAGGCGGTCGTGGCCAGGCCAGGGGCATTGCTGGAGTTTGGTCAGCGCCGGTTCGGTGCACGGGCCTACCTGGCGGTCGCAGGTGGATTCATTGTCGAGCCCATACTCGGCAGTGTCAGCACCTATCGGCGCGGCGCCTATGCCGGTGTGCTGGGCAGGGCATTGCTGGCGGGGGATCGGCTGGGCTTTGCATCAAGCTTTCGCAACGCCCCACGGATTGTGCTGCCAGCAGCGCTGACACGCTCGGTTGAGCGTGAAGCCGAGCGGGCCATCAGGGTGATTGCCGGTGGTGAGTGGCAACACTTCACAGAGCAAGCCCGGCACAACCTGCTTAACAGCCCGTACCGCATCGGCAATGACTCGGAGCGAATGGGCTATCGCCTGCAAGGTGATCCCTTGACGCTTGAGCATCCCCTGGAACTGCTCTCCGAGGCGGTGAGCTTCGGCACGCTACAGGTGCCGCCCAGCGGCCAGCCCATTGTGCTGATGGCGGACCGGCAAACCACCGGTGGCTACCCGCGCATCGCCAATGTCATCAGCGTCGACCTGCCATTGCTGGCCCAGCGCTTGCCCGGCGATGCGGTGCGCTTTGAACTGACCACAATACAAGCGGCGCAGAGCCTTGCGGTGAAGCACGCCCGGCTACTGACCCAACTGGAGCACGCGCATGCCTGAGATCGACTTCAACAGTGACCTGGGCGAAGGCTTCGGCCTGTACCAGGCCGGCGATGATCAGGCGGTGCTGGCGCAGATCACCTCCGCCAACATCGCCTGCGGCTTTCATGCCGGCGACCCGCGGATCATGCGCCAGACAGTCGCTGCTGCCGTACAAAACGGGGTCGCCATCGGCGCCCATCCGGGCTTTGCTGACCTGCAGGGCTTCGGCCGACGCAAGATGAGCCTGAGCCCCGATGAAGCCTATGAATGCGTGCTGTTTCAGATCGGCGCCCTGAGCGCTTTCGTCTCGGCCCAGGGCACGACCTTGCAGCATGTAAAGCCCCATGGCGCCTTGTACAACCAGGCGGCGGCCGACCCGCTACTGGCCAGGGCCATTTGCGAGGCGGTGCGCGACTTCAACCCGGCACTGTATCTCTACGGCCTGGCCAACAGCGCACTCACCGATGCCGCGCAAGCCGTGGGCTTGCCGGTACGGCACGAAGTATTCGGCGACCGCACTTACCAGCCCGATGGTTCACTGACCCCACGCAGTCAGGCCAACGCGATGATCACCGATGCCGGGCAGGCTGTGGCCCAGGTGCTGTGCATGCTGCGCGAAGGTTATGTGCTGGCCGTCGACGGCAGCAAAGTGCCGGTGCGCGCCGACACCCTATGCATTCACGGTGACCAGCCTGGCGCAGCCGGCTTTGCCCAGGCCATCCGCCAGGCGCTGATCCGCGAGGGCGTAACCGTGCGTGCCCCGCAATTGACCTGACCCTTTTCTATCCATTTCTCAAAGAATAAAAGCCCATGGACCTTCAAAAGCTCAATACGCTGATTTCCATCCTGGAAAAGTCTGATGTGGACGAACTCGAAATCAAGGAAGGCGACAACTCGATTCGGGTCAGCCGGCATAACCGGACCCCGGTGCAGCATTACCACAACAGTTCCGCCGCGCCCGTAGCCGCAACCCCGGTAACCCCAACCAGCGAACCTGAGTCTGCGCACCCAACACTCAAAGGCAATGTTCTGCTTGCGCCCATGGTCGGTACGTTCTACCGCAAGAGCTCGCCGGATGCCCCTGCGTTTGCCGAGGTTGGCCAGATGGTGAAGAAGGGCGACACGCTGTGCCTGATCGAAGCGATGAAAATGATGAACCACATCGAGGCTCAGGCCAGCGGCACCATTGAGTCGATCCTGGTTGAAGATGGCCAACCGGTGGAGTTCAACCAGCCACTGTTTTCCATCGTCTGAGGTGCGCAGCATGTCGAGCAAAACGCTGCATAAAGTCCTCATCGCCAACCGTGGCGAAATCGCCCTGCGCATCGTCCGGGCCTGTAAGGAAATGGGCATCAAAACCGTGGCGGTGTACTCCACCGCCGACAGCGAACTGATGCACTTGGGCCTGGCCGACGAGACCGTCTGTATCGGCCCGGCACCTTCGGCCAAGTCGTACCTCAGCGTGCCGGCGATCATCGCCGCCGCCGAGGTGACTGGCGCGACTGCGATTCATCCTGGCTATGGCTTTCTCGCCGAGAGCGCGGATTTTGCCGAGCAGGTCGAGCAATCGGGCTTCACCTTCATCGGCCCCAAGGCAGAGACCATTCGCCTGATGGGGGACAAGGTTTCCGCCAAGGCCGCTATGAAACGCGCCGGGGTGCCCACGGTGCCCGGCTCGGACGGTCCTCTGCCGGAGGATGAGCAACAGGCGTTGGCGATTGCCCGTGAGGTGGGTTACCCGGTGATCATCAAAGCAGCGGGAGGCGGAGGCGGCCGTGGTATGCGCGTGGTGCACCACGAAGATGACCTGATTAAATCGGCAAAACTGACCCGCAGCGAGGCCGGCGCGGCATTTGGCAACCCGATGGTCTACCTGGAGAAATTCCTCGGCAACCCACGCCACGTTGAAGTACAGGTGCTCTCGGACGGGCAGGGCAATGCGGTGCATCTGCATGACCGCGACTGTTCGTTGCAACGCCGCCACCAGAAAGTGCTGGAAGAAGCGCCTGCGCCGGATATCGATGAACAGGCGAGGGCGCAGGTGCTGCAACGCTGTGTCGAGGCCTGCATCGAGATCGGCTATCGGGGCGCCGGGACCTTCGAGTTTCTCTATGAAGATGACCGCTTTTACTTCATCGAGATGAACACCCGGGTGCAGGTCGAACATCCCGTGACCGAGATGATTACCGGCGTGGATATCGTCAGGGAGATGCTCAGCATCGCGGCGGGCAATCCGTTGTCGATCCGGCAAACCGATGTAAAGGTGCTCGGCCATGCCCTGGAATGCCGGATCAATGCCGAAGACCCCGACACCTTCATGCCCAGCCCCGGCAAGGTGCAGCAGTACCACCCACCCGGCGGCAACGGCATTCGCGTTGACTCCCACCTGTACAGCGGTTACCGCGTGCCACCGAACTACGATTCACTGATCGGCAAGGTCATCAGCCATGCGCCGACCCGCGATGGAGCCATGGCGCGTATGCGCAATGCGCTGGAAGAGATGGTGGTGGACGGGATCAAGACCAATATCCCACTGCATTGCCGCCTGACCCGCGATCCGGGGTTCCTGAAAGGGGCGGTGAATATTCATTATCTGGAGCATTTGCTGGCTCAGGATGAGGTCTGAGCTGACGGGGTCATGTCATTCACGGCCAGGACCGTAGTTCTCAAAAATCCTTCCATGGCCGTAGAACACGTACTCGGCGCAGTGAGCTAATGCCTTCCCTGGCCCGTTATTCAGCCGACGAAGTAATTCAGGGTCAGGGTCGCCAGCAAGGCCACCAGCGAGGCGACCAGGGTTGCACCGTTGACATCCTCCCCGCCCTAAAGGGCGCGGATTCCCACAACTGGACGCTCATGCCCGAGCGCGAGAATGTTCTTGGCGGCGTTGACGTCGCGGTCGTGGGTGGCACCGCACCCACAACAAGTCCATTCCCTTATTCCAAGCCCTGCGATACCTCTCGGCCTCGAGTCCGGCAATTGCTTGCAGCTCGAACAGGTTTGGGTGGTGTTTCTCTCGCTAACAACCTTGAAAACCGTGCCTGCGTGATCGCATTTGTATTCCAGCATGGTTTTCAATTGGCCCCAGCCGGCGTCCAGCACCGACTTGGCCATCCTGGTTTTCGCGAGTTTCAGTGAGCTCACATCGCCCACCACAATGACGCCACAACGCGCTACCAGCGCGTTGCTGAACTTATGCAGGCAATCCTTGCGGCGGTTCGCAACCTTGGCGTGAATCGCCCGCACACGAGCCTTCTTGCCGGCGCGCTGGGCCGTGCCCAGGGCGCTCTCCAGATCCCGGTAGAACCTGCCGCTTTCAAGGCGATCACCGTCGCTGCAGGTGGCCGTGGTTTTCAGTCCGAGGTCGATACCCACCGCGTCCTGGCCTGGCGATAACTGGCGGTCGACCTCGACCACGACGTTGAAATACCAGCGTCCACGGCTGTCCTCGTTGAAGCTACCGGATCTGAATTTAAAGCCCGCCAAGCCGTAGCTGTCCCAGACCTTGAAGTGCTGTTTGTTGAAGACGACCTGGCCGTTTTTCCAGACAGCAGCGCCGACCTTGAAGGGCACCCAGCCCAGACTGCGCCGGGCGCCGCCCGAGCAGCGCCAGCGGAGCTGGCGCTTTTTGAACTGCTTGCGCCGTGTGACATATTCGTCGGCAACAGCCTGCACCGATTGGCTGTGCAGCCCCAGGTCCTTGCCGGCCCCGTTGGTGTACTTGTGAATGTCGAACGCCGACAGAAAACGACCACGCTCACGAATCGAGCGACTGCTCAACTCGTTTACGTAGTTCCACACAAAATTCACAGCACGAGAAGCTTCACGCAGTTGCGCTGCATGCTTGTCTCGCACTCGAATCTTGAGGGTTTTGGTCGCTTTCATTTCAGTCATGAAATACAGAATGGGGGCGGTTTTATGGATCTTAACCCCTATGACCGCTTCGCGGTGGCGCTTTCATCCCCCACCTGAAGGAAAGGGCTTTTCGCGCCAGCTTGGTAAGCGGATTGCCCACGAACTGCGCCACATGTTGCACGGGCGAGTCGCTTGGCAAGCCGGCGGCTGCGGTTTTGCCGACCATCAGCAGCAAGGGCAGGGCGATGGTGAACAGGGTGATGCCCATGCCGGGCAGCACGCGCTGCACTTGCGCGGATCCGCCGTGGGAGGCAAGAAAGGCTTGCTGATGATCACTGGCGCTGCGGCTACAGAACAGCCTGACCCAGATGGGGCCCGCGATGATAATGGTTGGCACAGCGATCAGCAGGCCGTAAAGAATCACCTTGCCCACGTCGGCATGCAGCATTCCGGTAATCGCCATGGCGGCGGGGTGGGGCGGCAGAATGCAGTGGATGGTGAGCAGCGAGATGGCCAGCGGGATACCCAGGTACATCAAGTTGATCCGGGTTTCACGGGCGACCACATACACCAGCGCAATCAGCAGCACGAAGCCGACTTCGAAGAACACCGGAATACCTGCAACCGCCCCGACAATGGCCATGACCCAGTGGGCGCGTTGCGGCCCGAGGTTGTCCAGCAGGGTCTTGGCCAGGCGCTCGGCACCGCCGGACTCCTCCAGCATTTTGCCGAGGATCCCGCCCAGGCCGATAATCGCAATAAGAAAGCCCAGCGTCCCGCCGATACCGGCTTCCAGCGAAGCGACGATCCTGGCTGCCGGCATCCCCGAGCCGAACCCGACCACGAAACAGGCAATGATCAACGCGATGAACGCATGCAGTCGCACTTTCATGATCAGGAAAATGATCAGCGCAATGGAGGCGAACAAAACCCCTAACAACCAGCTAGTTTCTTGCATTGTATGTCTCGCATCTTGTTGTTTTATCGGTGCCGCGAATGGCCCGGCCACCGCAGATTGCAGGCAGCCGGGATCCACACCGGGCCGTTGGCAACGGGGCCCCAGGCACAGAGGGTGTAGCGCTGCCAGCGGCAGCCGGGAGGTTTGAAAGGGGCTATCAGCCGATGTGCTCAGCGCTGTAGGAGTCAGCCGAAGGCGCAAACACGATGGTCTTGTTCCGGTTCAGAAATACCCGGCCATGCACGTAGGCGTGAATAGCCCGGGCCAGCACCTGGCTCTCAACGTCGCGGCCCAGTGAGACGTAATCGTCAGGGCTCATCGCATGGTTGATACGTACGATGTCCTGCTCGATGATCGGCCCTTCATCAAGGTCGGCAGTGACGAAATGCGAGGTGGCGCCAATCAGCTTCACACCACGGTCAAACGCCTGCTTGTACGGGCTTGCACCTTTGAACGAAGGCAGGAACGAGTGGTGGATATTGATGATGCGCCCTGACATCTGCTGGCACATCTGATCCGAAAGGATCTGCATGTAGCGCGCCAGCACGATCAGTTCCGCCCCGGTTTCCCGCACGATGCGCATCTGCTCGGCTTCGGCCTGGGCCTTGTTTTGCGGGGTCACCTTGATGTGGTGATAGGGAATGCCATGACCTTCGACGACTTTCTGGAAGTCCAGGTGATTGGAGATCACCCCGACAATGTCGATTGGCAGTGCACCGATGCCCCAGCGGTACAACAGGTCGTTCAGGCAGTGGCCGAAGCGCGAGACCATGAGAATGACTTTGCGCTTGGTGCGCTCATCGAAGAATTCGTGGTGCATCTTGTACTTCTCAACCAGCGGCTGAAATTCCTTCTCCAGATCCTGCAACGAGCGACCTTCTTCGGAGCGGAAAGTCAGGCGCATGAAATAACGGTTGGTGCTTTCGTCGTCGAACTGGGCGCTGTCGCGAATGTTGCAGCCGCGGCTCGACAGAAAAGCAGTGAGGTCCGCCGTCACGCCGCGGATCGACGGGCAGGTAACGCAAAGTACGTAATTGTTTTTGATCGTGTTCATCTGAAATCACCTTAAACGGCAACGACGGCCTTTGTTGTTACGTGATGATGTTGGCGTTTGAACGCAGTGACCGTATTGGCCAGCAGGCAAGCGATGGTCATCGGTCCGACACCGCCAGGCACCGGCGTGATGGCGGCCGCGTGGCCGGCTTCGTCGAAGGCGACATCACCGACGATTCTTGAACGCCCATCGCGCTCGATACGGTTGATGCCCACATCGATGACCACTGCGCCGGGCTTGATCCAGTCCCCCTTGACCAGCTCCGGACAACCTGCCGCGACCACCAGAATATCGGCGCTACGGCACAGCGCAGGCACGTCCCGGCTCTTGGAGTGAGCCACTGACACGGTGCAGTTCTCGGCCATCAGCAACTGGGCCATGGGTTTGCCGACAATGTTGGACTTGCCGACCACCACGGCATTGAGGCCCTCCAGGTTGCCCAGCCGATCCTTGAGCATCATCAGGCAACCCAACGGGGTGCAAGGCACCAGAGCGTCCTGCCCGGTCGCCAGGCGACCGGCATTGAGGATATGGAAGCCATCGACATCTTTGTCGGGGTCAATGGCATTGATCACGGCATGCGTGTCCAGATGCGCAGGCAATGGCAACTGGACCAGAATGCCGTTGACTTCACTGGCCGCATTGAGCGCGTCAAGCAGCGTCATCAGGTCTGCCTGGGCCGTATCGGCAGGCAATCTGTGCACGAAAGACTGCATACCGATTGCCAGGGTCTGGCGGTGTTTGGCACTTACGTAGACCGAACTGGCCGGGTCTTCACCGACCAGCACGACCGCAAGGCCTGGGGTCAGTCCGGTAGCTGCCTTGATGTCATTCACCTCATCGGTGAGTTGATTGACAAGGGTGGCTGCAAACCCTTTCCCGTCTATGCGCTCTGCCAGGAGTGCTGTGTTCATGGCGCTATTACCTCTGAAACTGGGCGTGGGGTATTGGCGGCGTCAAACCGCAACCGCCAGGCGTGTGGCGGCGCTTGTCTGCGCGGGCTCTGGCGCTCCTACTCTCAACTGGCTGCGACCAGCGAGGCGCCGTGCGCCATGAACTGCCCGAATTGCGCTTCAGGCACAAAGGCACCGCCAGTGGTCCAGATCACGTGGGTGGCTTGGGCCAGTCTGTCGCCAAGGCCATGAGCGTGCTGGTAGGCACGGCCCTGTTCGCTGTCGACAATGAAGGCCGGCCCCGCAAAACCGGCGGTGGCCGATGGCTCAAGGCGAATGCCCTGGGTGGTCTGGGCCTGCCACAGCCAGCGAAACAGATCGTCATCGGCCACGGTGAACACACCGGACAACAGCGGTTTCATCACCTGAGCAACAAACTCGGACATACGTGCCACGGCCATGCCGTCCGCTTCGGTCTTGTTGGTCAGGCCCACGTCATAGACCGACACCAATTCCTTGGAGCCGCTCATCATGTGCACCAGCGCGCAAGGCGACTGCACTGGCTCGACGAAAAACGGGTGGGCGGCGTCGCCGAAGATCGCTTTCAGCCCGTAAGCCACGCCACCGGGTGCACCACCGATGCCACAAGGCAGGTAGATGAAAAGCGGGTGTTCAGCATCAACGCTCACACCGGCTGCCTGCAGTTGAGCGGCCAGTTCACTGGCCGCAGCGCTATAGCCGAAAAACAGCACTTGCGAGCGCTCGTCGTCGACGAAGTAGATGCTCGGGTCGGCCTCGGCATCAATGCGGGCGTGCTCCACCGCGGTGGTGTAGTCCGCCTGGTGCTGAACCACTTCCACGCCCAGCCGGGTCAGGCGTTCAACCTTCCACTGCTTGGCGTCTGCCGACATGTGCACCACGGCGCGAAAACCCAGGGCCCTGGCGGCTATACCGACGCTCAGGCCCAGGTTACCGGTGCTGCCTACGGCAATCGTGTGCTGCGCGAACAGGTGGCGGGCCTGCTCGCCGGCCAATACGGTGATGTCGCCGCCCGGCGTGAGAATCCCACGCTGTTCGGCCATCTTTTTGGCGTGCATGAACACTTCATACACGCCGCCACGGGCCTTGATCGAGCCGGCCACCGGCAGGTCGCCATCGGCCTTGACGAACAGCCGGCCGTACTTGGCGGCTGAGTAGCCGATTGCAGCGCGCAAGTCTTTGGCTTCGATCAACTGCGATTGAATACGGCCCTGGGCCTGGGCCAGATCGGGAAAACAGTGTTGCAGCAGCGGCGCCAACAGTCGCCAGTTGGCCTCGGCATCCTTGACCTGACTGGCACGCACCGGCAGCTGTGCCTGAGCGATACCATCGGCTGTCAGGTCCGGGTTGAGCCACAGCGCTGGACGGCCAGCCAGCACATCGTCGCGTGCCGGATCATTGGGAAGCTGGATTGTCATTGTTGTATTCCTGCGACTTGAAGTATTTGCGGGCCAGAAGGCACCTGGCCCGCCAAGTGATGCTCAAGGGTAGATAGGGAACTCGGCGCACAGGCCGGTCACTACCTGTTTGCTCTTTTCGATCAGCGCTGCGCGGGTGGCTTCGTCGGCACTTTGGGCCTCGAAAATGTCGGCGATCAAATGGCCGATGGCTTCGAACTCCTTGGCACCAAAACCGCGAGTGGTGCCGGCGGAAGAGCCAAGGCGCAGGCCTTTCCACTCCGATGGTTTGGCACTGTCGAACGGGATCGGGTTCTTGTTGGAGGTGATGTTGATGCTCGACAGCGCATCCTGAGCGGCCTGGCCAGTCAGGTCCTTGGAAGAAACATCGACCAGCACCACATGGGTATCGGTGCCGCCGCTGACAATGCGCACGCCGCGTTTTTGCAGCACCTCAGCCAACAGCCGGGCATTGGCCTTGACGTTGGCGCCGTAGGTCTTGAACTCATCCGTCAAGGCTTCCCCCAGGCAGACCGCCTTGCCTGCGATGGTCGCCAGGTGGGCGCTGCCCTGTACACCTGGGAACACGGCCGGCTGGATCTTCTTGAACAGGTCTTCGCGATTGGTCATCACCAGCCCGCCACGCGCACCGCGCAGGGTCTTGGTGGTGGTGCAGGTGACGATGTCGGCATGCGGAATTGGCGAAGGGTGCACACCGGCCGCCACCAGACCGGCGAAGTGGGCCATGTCGACCAGATAGGTCGCGCCTGCCTTGTCGGCAATCTGGCGCATACGGGCAAAATCGATTTCCCGTGGATATGAAGAACCGCCGCAGATGATCAGTTTGGGCTTGTGCTCCAGCGCCAGGGCTTCGACGTTGTCGTAGTCAATGCGGCCGCTTTCACGGTCCACACCGTACGACACAATGCTGAACCAACGGCCCGACTGGTTAGGCTTGGCGCCGTGGCTCAGGTGACCGCCGGATGCCAGATCCAGGCTCAGCACCACATCACCCGGTTGCAGCAGGGCAAAAAATACCGCCTGGTTGGCCTGAGTACCCGAGTGCGGCTGGACATTCACATAGCCCACGTCGAACAACTGCTTGGCACGGTCGATCGCGGCCTGCTCGATAACGTCGGCAAACTCGGCGCCGCCGTGGAAACGCTTGCCTGGGTAGCCTTCGACGGTCTTGTTGGTAATCACCGAACCCAGCGCTTCAAGCGAAGCCAGGCTGACCGAGTTCTCGGAAGCGATCAGTTCGATCTGGCCCTGCTGGCGTTTTTTTTCATCGGCCAGAGCTTTGAATACCAGTGGATCGCGTTTGGCGAGAGTGTCATTGAAGTAGGAATGGGTCATTACGGCGGCACCTTTTTTGTTTAAAGGATCGGGGTGTTTTCCAGCCTACAAGCGGTGCATAATCAAAAAAAGCGAATAATATTTCAGTGATACATAAGCAGAACTTAATGATCTGCTGCCTGTATCTGACAGGGTGGAAGGTTCATGGACATCAACAAACTGGGTGCACTTCGCGAACTGGCCGTGCGTAAGACCATGGCCGCCGTGGCCGAAGCCCTGCATGTTTCGCCCTCAGCGGTTTCGCAACAAATCTCGATGCTTGAACAAGAATTAAGTATCGATCTTATTGAGCGGCGCGGGCGCGGTGTGGAACTGACCATCGCCGGCAGGAAGTTGGTCGAAACGGCCAACCGGATTTTCGAAGAGCTTGAATCGGCGCGGGCTGACATGGCCGAGTTGAAGAAAGTCGTTGCTGGCGATATCCGGGTAGCGGCTTTTCCTTCGGTAGCGGCAGCCCTGATGCCCAAAGCGATCAAGCGGCTGCACGCAAGCTATCCGATGCTTGAAGTGCTGTTCGAGGAGATGGAGCCGGAAGAGGGGATGAATGCCCTGCGCAGCTGGCAAACCGACATCGCGATAATCGACGATTTGAACGTGCCTGCCGGCTTGCTGGACCCCGGTATCGAGATTACCCCGCTGATCGAAGACGTGTTCGACGTGATGATGTCGCCGGACCATCGGCTGGCCGGGCTGGAGCAGGTGACCTGGGCGGATCTTGAACACGAACTCTGGGTCATGGACACCGCCTCGTCGACCTATACGCGGATGCTCACCGATGCCTGCCAGCGCTCGGGCTACAGCCCCAAGATCATGGCCCGCTGCAAAGGTTACGAGGTTACCAGTGCGCTGATTCGCGAGGGCTGCGCCATTGCGATCGTTCCTGGGCTGCGCTCCCGCTTCGATATGCAAGGGGTACGGGTCTGCCGGCTGGTTCCGGAGATTCGCCGGCGGATTTCCATCGCCTACCGGCGCGGCGAAAAGAAAAGCCCGGCACTGCAGGTGTTCATCCGCTGCCTCAAGGAACACGCCCAGGCGTTCCAATGAGCACCAATCGGTAAGCCCTGCTTATGTACCCCTGAAGAATTATTCGCTTTTTATCTGATTCAACTAACGCTAGGGTTTTAGCAGGTCCGTTATTCAGCCCGTTGTTTGTCCGGTCGGACAACTAACGACGCTGGATGCAGGACGGGCCGTTAAGTAACACGTGTTGCTGAAAATAATAATAGGGCCACAGATGCCACATTCATTGTCCGTTCGTAATGTTGTCTTCGGGCCATAACAGCCTGTCTATTGTTTTCTGCCGCTGCAAATGAGTTTGGGTTTCTATCTGCCGGGTGGTTTAGCGCCGGGCTGGAAGCATCATGCTGTTTTCAAACAGGGCACTAAAAATGAAAAAAACAC
Source organism: Pseudomonas sp. 21LCFQ02 (assembly GCF_024129895.2). NCBI lineage: Bacteria > Pseudomonadati > Pseudomonadota > Gammaproteobacteria > Pseudomonadales > Pseudomonadaceae > Pseudomonas > Pseudomonas sp. 21LCFQ02. The sequence continues at coordinate 4,479,490 of NZ_CM178749.1, read as the reverse complement.
TACAAGATCTTGAAACGCGCTTCGTCACTGGCAGGTATTGGCCTGCTGTCGATATTGTCGCTGGACGCCATGGCGGGCGTCACTCTGGACAACATCAAGAAAAAGGGCTTTGTGCAGTGTGGTATCAGTGACGGGCTGCCCGGTTTTTCTGCCGCTGACAGCAAAGGCAACTTCCAGGGTTTTGATGTGGATGTATGCCGGGCCGTGGCGGCGGCGGTGTTTGGTGATGCAAACAAGGTCAAGTACACCCAGTTGACGGCCAAGGAGCGTTTTACGGCCTTGCAATCGGGTGAGGTGGACATGCTGTCGCGCAGCACCACCTGGACATCCTCGCGGGACGGCTCGATGGGCATCCTGTTTGCCGGCGTGGCTTACTACGATGGCCAGGGTTTTCTGGTCCACAAGAAGCTCGGCGTAAAAAGTGCCAAGGAGCTGGATGGCGCGACCTTCTGTATTCAGGCCGGCACTGTGACGGAACTCAATCTGGCTGATTACTTCCGCGCCAACGGCTTGAAATACACGCCCATCTCTTTCGACACCTCCGATGAGTCGTTTAAAGCCCTGGAGTCCGGGCGCTGCGATGTACTCACTGCCGACCAGTCACAGCTCTATGGTCAGCGTCTGAAACTCGCTGCGCCTGATGATTTCGTGGTCCTGCCTGAAGTCATCTCCAAAGAGCCGCTGACCACCGCTGTGCGGCGTGGTGACGAAGAGTGGTACTCGGTCGTGCGCTGGACCCAGATTGCCTGGCTGAACGCCGAGGAGCTGGGTGTCACTTCGAAGAATGTCAATGAACTGGCCAGGACCACCAAGAACCCTGACGTGGCGCGCCTGCTGGGCGTCGAAGGGGCACTGGGCAAGGATTTGAATTTGCCGAATGACTGGGTGGTGAAAATCGTTGCCCAGGTGGGTAACTACGGCGAGTCATTCGAGCGAAGCCTGGGGCAGGGCAGTGAGCTTAAAATCAAGCGTGGACTCAATGCGCTATGGACCCAGGGCGGCCTGCAGTACGGTCCGCCGGTTCGCTGATCATTTATTCTCGTCAAACAAACCGCTTGGGCGCTTTGGTGACCCTGCTACAGCGCCAAGCGTGTTATGAACAGTTTGCCGCCAGGCGTTATCAGCCCGGTGTGATTGATGACACGCTAATCGAAATTCCGTGTGCGCTGGCAGTTGAACACCAGATTGCTGATCTGACCGTGAGACGTACTGGCCCGTACCACAAGGCCATTAGCCTCCAGACTGCCAGCCGGAACGCTAATAGTGATCTGATGCGGTGTGCTGCTGTTGGTGTGGGCAGCGTTGTACGTCTGGAAACCGGAAAAATTGTAGCGGGCAAGACTGACGCTGTCGGCATTCACCGGGTCCCCGCCGTGGGCTTGTCCACTGTCAGTGAACGTTAAGGTCAGAGTATCTCCAGCTAAAAAATCCGATGCCGGGTATCTATTTTTAGCAAGTGACAATGAGGTGGCGCCCGATAAATCGTTAACAGCCGCACAGCCGTCTGACAACGCGAATGCCGGAGACACAGAAAACACGGTGCAGAGACCAACAGCCAACCCGATACAGAGTTGCCTGGAAAATACATTGCTCATCGTTCACCTACACATTGTGAATATCCTTGTAGGCATCGGCGCGGTATTGCTGGACTTTAAAATCTATCGTGTAGGTCGATTGGCATGTACTGAAGCCAGGCCCGAGGCTTATGGGCACGTTTAAATTGCAGGAGCGAGCTGGCTCGCGAAAGGGCCGGAAAAATCAGCACATCGCGGTGGGTCTCAGCGCCGCCTTCGCGACCAAGGTCGCTCCCACCGGGGCATACCACCGGACCGCGCGCGCCTTGATTGTTGTGGGTGTTCGAAAAGTCCAAGGCGACCTACAGGCTAAAAAATCAGTCAACCATTGCCTCAAACACCTTGGACAATCGCTCGGCCACAGGGCAAAAAAGCTTTAGAAAAACTAAAGCATCCCTTAATTTTTTAACGCTCATCTACTGATAGGGTGGCAGTTGCCATAACCGTAAAGATGAGGGCTTATCCATGTTTCTGCGTAATGCCTGGTATGTAGCGGCCAGCGAAACGGAGCTGGGCGAGCAATTGCTGGCACTGACCATTCTGGGCGAACCGGTGGTGCTGTATCGCAAGAGCGATGGCACTCCCGTCGCCCTTGAAGATGCCTGCCCGCACCGCAAGTTGCCGTTGTCCATGGGCCGGCGCATCGGGGACCAGCTTGAGTGCGGCTACCACGGCCTGACCTTCGACTGCTCTGGCAGTTGCGTAAAGGCGCCCGGCAGCACGCACATTCCCAAAGGTGCGCGGGTTCACAGCTACCCGCTGGCGCTGCGCTACGGGCTGATCTGGATCTGGATGGGCGATATCGAGCAGGCCGACCAGGCGAAGATCTGCGACGTGCCGGAATGGGGCGATCCGCAATGGGGGCTCAACCGCGGCGATAGCATGGTGGTGTCGTGCAACTATCTATACGTGACTGACAACCTGCTTGATCCTGCGCATGTTGCCTGGGTGCATCAGAGTTCGTTCGGCAACGCTGCCTGCGCCAGCGAGCCGCTCAAAACCACGGTCACTGATGACGGGGTGATCGTGTCGCGCTGGATGCGTGATGTCGAGGTCGCGCCGTTCTACGCCAAGTTCGTCAAATTCAGCGGCAACTGTGATCGCAAGCAGCACTATGAAGTCCGCTATCCGTCGCAGGCCATTATCAAGGCGGTGTTCACGCCGGCAGGAACCGGGACTGATGACGGCGTCCTGCATGAGCAGGTATTTCTGATGAACTCCTATAATTTCATGACCCCGATCGACGAGGCGAACACCCGTTATTACTGGTTTCAGGTGCGCAACTTCGATACCGACAATGCCGAGGTCTCGCGGCAGTTTGATGAGGATGTGCGGCATGCCTTTGCCGAAGACCGAGTGGTTCTGACGGCTGTTCACCAGGGCATGACCAACAAGCGCAGCCCGAACATTGACCTGGCCAGTGATGCTGGGCCGCTACGGTTTCGCCGCAATCTGGCCAGGCTGATTGCCCAGGAACAGGACAACGGCTTGATTACGCATCAGCCACCTGTGGTCAGCGCAGTGGGGGGCTGAGATGGAACAATCCAAGGGATTCAGGGGTTACCGGGTTGTTGCCAAAACGCAGGAAAGTGCGGTCATCACCTCGTTTGGTTTGCAACCCGTCGAACAGGGCGCCGCTGCGGTTTTCATTCCGGGCCAATTTCTGACCCTTCGTCTGGCCGACCACGAAGGCGTCAGCGTGATACGCAACTACAGCCTGTCAGGCGACCCCGGGAACCACAGCCAGGGATTGATCGGCCGCCAGACCTTGCAGGCGTTGTTGCCGCTGGATGACTATCGGGGCGCTATCCTTCCCCGCCGTTCAGGGCGGGGAAGGATAGCGCGGACGGCGTAGCCGTCCCTGGTTGCCGTGGGTGGCTGCTGCTGTTCGATGGATGCACCGCCACAGGATGATGCGAAGTAACATGGCGACACAGATGCCCTTATACGGCGGTATTTCGTTACAAAGACCCCATGGGCATGCACCTTGAAAACACCGTGCCGTCCGCGCCTAATGTCGTCTTCATTGCTCATGGCTCAAGAGCAGCATGCAACGACTTCAAGCCTTCAAGTACGAACTCATGCCAGACGGCCGGCAGGAGCGGCAAATGCGCCGCTTTGCGGGCTCCTGTCGCTTCGTCTTCAACAAGGCGCTGGCGTTGCAGAAGCAGCGCCACGAGCAAGGCGAGAACAAGCTCGGCTATGCGGGGCTGTGCAAGTTGCTGACCGAGTGGCGCAATAGCCCGCAAACCGCATGGCTGGCCGATGCGCCTGTTCACCCGTTGCAACAGAGCCTCAAGGATCTGGAGCGGGCCTACACCAACTTCTTCGCCAAGCGAGCCGACTTTCCCCGGTTCAAGAAGAAGGGTCAGAACAACAGCTTGCGTTATCCCGACCCGAAACAGATCAAGCTCGACCAGACCAACAGCCGCCTGTTTCTGCCAAAGCTGGGCTGGTTGCGCTACCGCAACAGCCGCGAGACGCTGGGTACTGTGAAGAACATCACCGTGAGCCAGTCGTGTGGCAAGTGGTTCGTAAGCATCCAGACCGAACGCGAGATCGATGAGCAGCCCACGGCACAGGGGGCGGCAGTCGGCATCGACATGGGCATTGCCCGGTTCGCCACGCTTTCGGATGGCTCGTTCTACGCACCATTGAACAGCTTCAAACGCCATGAAACCGCGCTGTGCAAAGCACAGCAGGCGATGAGCCGCAAGGTCAGATTCAGCCGCAACTGGAAGAAGGCGAAAGCCCGCGTCCAGCGCATTCATTCCCGAATCGGCAATGCCCGCCGCGACTACCTGCACAAGTGCTCCACCACGATCAGCCAAAACCACGCGATGGTGTGTATCGAGGACTTGCAGGTACGCAATATGTCCAGGTCGGCGGCAGGCACGGCCGAGGCACCGGGAAGAAACGTTCGGGCCAAGTCTGGCCTGAACAGGGCCATCCTCGATCAGGGCTGGTTCGAGTTACGCCGCCAACTGGACTACAAGCTGGCGTGGCGCGGCGGCTGGCTGATTGCCGTGCCGCCGCAAAATACCAGCCGCACGTGCCCCTGTTGCGGCCATGTGTCGGCGGCCAACCGCCAGACGCAAGCGCTGTTCAGGTGCGTGGGATGTGGTTTCGAAGGCAACGCCGATGTGGTCGGGGCGATCAATGTACTAAGGGCGGGACACGCCCGGTTAGCCTGTGAAGTGAACGCAGAGGTCATGGCGCCAGCAGCAGGAACCCACCGAAGCGACTCGGGGGCGGCTCGGTGCCGCGCCTGAGCGCCGTAGGAATCTCTGGCCTTCAGGCCGGGGAGGATGTCAATACGAGGTCTACCTCTGTGGACCGCCGCAATTCATGCAGGCCAACTGGCGACTGTTGCGTGAGCTGGGAATAAGCGCAGAGCGCATTCACTACGAGTTCTTTGGGCCGGCGACGGTTCTGCGCGATGAGCAGCAACACCTGTCCCAGCCGACAGTGGCCGAGCCTGCAACGCCGCTACACGTCGATGATTCAGCCGCACAGGAATCAACCGTGAAGTTTTTGCCCTCCGGGATCAGCATCGCCTGGAACCCTGACTGTCACTCGTTGCTGGATCTCGCCGAGCAAGCCGGCCTGGCCCCGGTATTCAATTGCCGGGCCGGGATATGCGGCACATGCCAGGTGGGTCTGAGACAAGGGCAGGTGGAGTACTTCGAAGAGCCTCTTGAGCCGCCAGCCCAAGGTGCGATGCTGCTGTGCTGTTCACGCCCGCTGGGCTCAGTGGTCGTGGATCTGGGCTGAGCCGCGCGCTCACGAAACAACGACGCTGGAGCTTGCAGCCAGCAATGCCTCAATGCCATGACTCTGCTCTTTGCCACGAGCCAATAGCCAGCGGTGGAATCGGCGGCAATGCTCTTTGTCGAAAGCGCTTTTGGTCCAGGTCAGGTAATAGGCGGCCGGCAGCGGCAGGGCATGCCTGACAGGCATGAGCAGGCGGCCGGCCTCCAGGTCGTTGGCGACCATGGAGTACTGCGCCAGAACAAAGCCTTGGCCTGCAAGCGCTGCTTCGATGGCCATGGCTGAAAGCGAGAAGACCCGGCGAGCATCCTGCAAACGGGCCAGGTCAACCCCGGTGCTTTCGAACCAGTCTCGCCAGGACGGTGGCGAGGCGAACTTGGGCAGCCAGTCGATGGCAAGCAGCGGATAGTTCAGCAACTCATTTGGCTGCAGGCTTGACCTGTCACCGCCCAACAGTTCCGGGCTGCAGACCGGTACTACGCAGTCGCGCAACAGCTCGATGCTGTTCTCGGCATCAATGGCCCGATCACTATAAGTGACGCGAAAGTCGATCTCGTAACCGTTGGCCAGCGGCTCGGCATGGCTGCCATCGAGGTAGACATTGACGGCCTGGTTCGCTTGCTGCCATTCGAAGACCAGCGGCGCCAGCCATCTGGACATCAATGAGGGCAGGGCGCTGACGCGCAAATGGCTGGTGTCGCGCGACAATACAACTTCCGCATGGGCAATGCGCAGGCGCTCGAATGCATCAGAGCACTGCTCATGAAAGCGACTTCCTGCGGCGGTCAGGCGGTTACGTTTGCCTTCCTTGACCAGTAGGGTAATACCAAGCGTATCTTCCAGAAGCCTCATTTGCTGACTCACCGCGCCAGCGGAAATACCCAGTCGTTTCGCCGCTTCGGCAATGCTGCCGCACCGGCCGAGCGTGTCGAAGACTTGTAGGGCGCGCAAGGGCGGCAGGTTGTCCATGATGGTCCTTGGGCAGTGGTGTGGCAGCCAGTTTGCCACTGATCCGGGCAGTGCCGAAATCAGCAGCGTAGCCCCATAGCAACTCATCGCTAACCGATGCAACCAGACATGCTGGTAGAATCTCCCCAGCTGACTACGGCCCCCTCCGAGAGAATGCATGACCCCTGATCTGACTGAAGAAGAAATGCGCCTGGCATTGTTTGGTGCTCCTGCCCCCGCTGAGCACCTCAACGCCCCCGTTGCACCACAACCGGCCCCAGAGGTCGTGCTCGCCAAGCCGCCAGCGCCCGCCCCGAGGAAGAAGGCTGCCAAAGCGTTCACGCCTCGCATGCGGGTAATACTGCGGGTGGGCAATGAGTTTGAAGGAGAAATGCACGAGATCACTCACGAAGCCGATACGCTGAGCACGCTGCTGGCTGAACAAGAGGCCACCAAGGCTGCGCGCAAGAAATTTCGCTATGTGGAAGTCGTGTCGGTCAAGTCAATGTAACTGGCCGTTAAGATCTTCAAGCGTCTACTCCAACTCAAGAAAATTTTCCCAAGGACCTGGCTCATGAAGTCGGCACTGGAAACCGTCGCTCTTTTTTGCCACAAGCTGGCTTACGAAACGGAAGATCAAAGCCCGATTCTGCGCGATGACCTGATGATGAGTGACTATCAGCGGGACATCTTCGAACTCTTGATCGCCAGAGGCGATGTGGCGATGATCCAGCACAAGATCAACGAGTGCCTGCTGCTGGCCCTTGACGCCATGGGCGGAGCTGAAAAGCCGCTCGGACGTGAGCTGCAGCGTGTATCCACCGAGTTTCATGCGGCGCAGACACTTGACTCGCTGGAGCCACCGTTGCAGGTGATCAAGGGCTACCTTCGAGCGGTGGTGTAGTCGATCAGCCGCCGTCTCGGCGCCGCGCTGTCACACAGCACAGACTCGCTTTGGCAGAAGCAAGGACGTACCGATGACCCCGTTTCTCCGTAACCTGTCCGCCTTACTGATCGCGGCACTGGCCACTGGCGCTGCTGCCTCGCTGGTACAGACTCAGATCGTCCTCACAGAGGTGATGCAACTGGGTGCACCGGTCGCGGCAAGCCTGCGCTGGCTCACCGCCGCCGAAGACCTCGCACGTTACGGGCCTGTCTCGGTGGTCATGGCATTTTTGGTATTGCTGCCCGCCTTGTCATGCGCGCATTGGCTGGCCAGGCGTGTGTCAGCGACGGCCAGGTTGCCGCTGCTGATGATTGCCGCGGTGGTGGGCATGGGCACTGCGTTCTGGCTGATGCGCTCGGTGATTCCGATGCCGGCTTTGGCCGGCACCCGAAGCCTGTCGGGCTATGCGCTCATGACACTGACCGGCGTATTGGGCGCCGCAGTCTTTCACTGGCTAACCCGACGCGCCGCTAACAGGCCGGCCCCACAGTGGCAGTACGCTGCACTGGTGTTTGCCTGCCTGGCGATCCCGACAAGCTCTTTTATTGCCATGCTGCCGCCTGCCGATCCCCGGCCGCCCTTGCTGCCTGCGGACCACCTGCAAGTACAAACCGTTGCCAGTGGCCTGAATAGACCCTGGTCAGTGGCAGTGCTGCCTGATGGTCGGCTGCTGGTCACCGAAATGGGCGGGCGTCTGTTGTCTGTGGCCGTTAAAGGCGTCGTGCAGCCGGTTGCCATGAATGATGTACCGCCAGTGCTGCATAGCGGCGGGATCATCGGCTTGATGGAAGTGGCGGTGGACCCCGACTTCGAACGCAACCAGACGCTATTTCTGTCGATGGGTTATGGCGAGCCCGATGCCAACGGCACCCGGCTGGTGCGCGCTCGCCTGGTAGACAACCGGCTTGAAGACATCCGGGTCCTATTCAGTTCCAGCCCCAAACCTGGCCTGGGCAACAACGGCGGCAGAATAGCGTTTCTGGCGGACGGGACGCTGGTGCTGACGGTGGGCGACGGCAACACTCGGCGCGAAGAAGCGCAGAATCCTGGCAACCACCTGGGCACGGTGGTCAGGCTGGATCGCGACGGCAGAGTGCCGTCCGACAACCCGTTGGTTAACCGGCCCGGTGCCGCACCGCAGGTCTACAGCCTGGGGCATCGCAATGCGCAAGGCATCGCTGTGGACCCCGCCAACAATGAGCTGTATGTAACCGAACACGGCCCGCGCGGCGGTGATGAAATCAATCGTGTGGTGCCGGCCGGTAACTATGGCTGGCCGCTGGTGACCCGTGGCATCGACTACCCCTTTGCCAGCGTTTCGCCTTTTCGCCAGTTGCCAGGCTTTGAGGACCCGGTGCTGGTCTGGACGCCGTCAATCGCTCCGGCGGGCCTGGCGATCTATCGCGGCGACGCCTTCCCCGAATGGCAAGGCGACATGCTGGTGCCCGCCCTCAAGGAACGCTCGCTCAGGCGGGTGATTCGCGAGCAGGGCAAAATCGTCGGCCAGCAACTGTTGCTGTCAGATCGCAACGAGCGGGTGCGCGATGTAAAAGTAGGCCCTGACGGCCTGATTTATGTATTGACCGATGGTCCGAATGGGAGCCTGTTACGTTTGGCGCCTGCTGGCCGGCCGGGGTAGGGGAACAACCTCAACCTGCCGCGGTATTTCTCATCCCCTCGAAAATCAGCCGCGTTTTCGACTGCCGATGACCTCGACATAGGATTAAATGGTACAGCGTTGCCTCAGCAGCAGCGCTGCACATACTCAGGCGCTTTTTACTGCTTGCGATACACGCCGGTCAGCATGTCTTGCGAGTCCGTGCCGTAGTTGTAGTCGAGGACGACGAAGTCTTTCACCAGGCGCAGGTGATAGGGCCCATTTTTGGCCGGTGCCTGCGGTTCACGGATGATGATCAGATTGGCGGTTTCCATGGGCACGACGTGATGCTCGGTAACAATGACCTGTTTGCTCTTGGCATCCTTGAGCGTCACGGTCAGTTCTGCGATTTCCCGGCCTTGGGCATCGCGCTCGGGCAGGATTTTCAAGTCCAGGTCGCCGTCACGATCAAGGAAATCACGGCGCATCTGATAATGGCCGCTGCGCAGGTCACGGGAAACATCATCGAGTTTGCGCAGGTCGATTTCACGATCTTCATGGCGCAACCGAATGGGCAGTTCACGCTTGTCGCCCACCGCGCCGGATACCCAAGTGCCGGTGTAGCCATACGGCTCGGCGCGCTCTCGGGTCATCCGCCAGATGCCGGTCCGACTACCGTCATTGGCATATTCGTGAAGGTAGACGTGGCTTTGCTCGTCATAATCCTCACGGGAACCGATCAGTTTGATCGGTTCAACGTTGCCACTTTTGATATAGCGCAGTTCGCCGATCAGGACCGAGCCTTGTTCCTGAAACCAGATCTCTACCGCAATCTTGCCGCTGAGGGTTCCGGCGAGTAACTCCGGGTCTTCATGGACCGGTCCTTCCAGGCTCGGTGTTTCTTGCCAGACGCCATCTTTCCAATCGCCCGTGGTACGCAGCATATACCCGCGGGGCATGCTGTTGTTCTCGCCGAACGGGGTCGCCGGAACCTGTTCCTGGGTGTAAGAGTGCAGCAATACCAGCTCGCCGTCGCGCACTTTCCATTGCGACATGCGCGTCCAGCAACAGCCGCGATCGGTTTGCGTGTGCAACGTACCATCGGCAGGATTGAGCGAAAACATGCCTGTGAAAGCGTCTCTGGCCAGATCCGTCAAGGCACGGTTCAAGGTCCATTGAGGCTTATCCGGGCCTTGCACGTAGATATCGAACTGCGACTTATCAGTGACGGTGTCCGTGCCATTACGAATCGCCACATCAAGGCGACCATCGGAATTGAAGTCGGCGATGTACACCAGCCCTGACGGACCGAGCAACCATGCATCGCGGTTGGGCGGTACATTTCCTGCCGGGGTCTGAAATTGCTGCAGGGGTTCGAGGCTGTTCTTGTCACGCAAGGTGATCAGCGCGTGCGCAAGTTCACCCTGACGCTGCGGCACCTCCGGAAACAGGGCCTCAACCAGATACTGGCCACTGGGGTCGGTAACTGCATACGAGAGCGGTGCGGCCAGCGCCGGAGTGGCCAGACTCATGGCGAGGAGCGCGCCGTTAAGGAGCGAACGCATGCAAAGCTTCCTTGCTGAATTTTTCGGGGCGCGCAGTTTAACGGTACGGCTGACCAAACGGAACGCGATCCGTAGTCAGATCGCGCTCCGCTATACCCATTGTCAGAAGTCTTGAGAGGTCGGCCGCAGTACGATTTCGTTGATATCGACATCTGCAGGCTGCTCGATGGCGAATGCGATAGCACGCGCAACCGACTCGGCCGGGATGGCGCTCTTGTAGAACTCCTGCACCGCCTGCGAGCTGGCCTCATGGCCGCTGCCAAACTTCAACTCTGAATCAACGGCACCCGGTTCAATCGTCGTGGTGCGAATGCTTTTGCCGACCTCGTGACGCAAACCATCGGAAATCGCCCGTACGGCGTACTTGGTGCCGCTGTAGACCGAGCCTCCCGGGCTGAACACCTTGATGCCGGCGACCGAAGAAATATTGATGAAGTGACCGGAGTTCTGTTTCTGGAACACCGGCAGAGCAGCGGCAATGCCGTACATCACGCCTTTAATGTTGATGTCGATCATCCGGTCCCATTCGTCCACCCGCAATTCGGCGATCGGCGAGATCGCCATAAGGCCCGCGTTGTTGATCATCACGTCCACCCGGCCAAAGCTGGCCACGGCGTGCTGGATCAAGTTCTCCAGGTCCTCGCGGCGGGTGACGTCCGCAACAAGGGCTGTGGCCTTGCCGCCTGCGGCAGTGATGTCTTGCACAATCGCATTCAAGCGATCTTCCCGGCGTGCAGCCAGTACCACTGATGCGCCCAGGCTCGCCAGGTGCCGTGCAGTCGACTCGCCAAGACCGCTGCTGGCGCCAGTGATCACAACAACTTTGCCTTCAATATTCTTGCTCATTTCGTTTACCTCAGTGGGTGGTGATGGGACCGATTATGAGTTGTGATTTTGTCTCGGAGAATGGAATATTCAGGATTTGAAAATTCCATAAATCGGAACAAGGCGATGTTGAACAGGCTTGAAATGGTCCGTGTCTTTCTCACGGTTGCTGACTGCGCTTCGTTTAGAGAGGCGGCGAACCAGATCGGCACTTCGCCGCAGAAAGTCACCCGGGCGGTACAAGAGCTTGAACGGCTCATCGGCGAGCCGCTGTTTCATCGCAGCACCCGACAGATGAAGATCACCGATTTCGGCGCACAACTTGCCCTCGATGCCCGCCTGGCGGTAGAGCGCTTCGACCAGCTGTTCGACAGGGCGGATCAAGCCAGCGGGGAGGGCATCACGGGCCGGGTAGGGCTGACGGCACCGCAGGCGATCGGCAAGTTGTATCTGGCGGGTTATCTGGCCGAGTTTCGCAAGCAGTATCCGAAACTCATCATCGATTTATGCCTGGACGATGAGCTGACCGACGCGGTGGTATCCAGGATTGATATCGGCATTCGGGTAGGTACGGTGCGCGACCGCCGGTTTATCGCCAGAACGGTTGCCAGTGTTCCGTTGGTCGTCGTTGCCGCGCCGGCGCTGATTGCCAGCCTGGGTACACCTGCAAATGTGGCCGAACTGAAAGAGCTGCCGCTGTCATTGTTGCTGGATCGCCGCTCCGGTCGCGGCTGGCCGTGGATGTTTGCCGATGATCAGAGTTTCATACCCGAGCAGCCGGGTTTTATCTGCGACGACCCGGAAACCGAGCTGGAGATGGTGTTGCAGGGCGCTGTGATTGCTCAGGTGCCGTTGTATCTGGCGCAGGCGCATTTAGCGCGGGGGGCGCTGGTGGAAGTGCTGCCTGAATGGGCGCCGCCAGCGCTGGACCTGGTGTTGTACCGGACGCGATCCGGAGCGGTGCCAAAGCGAATCAGGCTGGTGTATGACTTTTTATTGGAAAGGTTTGGGGATACGAACCTGTTTCCGGGGGGTGGGCGTTGATGGGGTGCTGAGGCAGCTTAGCTCTTTGTCATTACCCAAGCCCGACAGTCGCGGGCTTGAGCAAGGCAGCAGGCCGGCTGAACTCAGGTTCCCGACTTGATCCGCGTCCAGGTGCGGGTTCGGGTCCGTTCACCTTCGCGGTTGAGCGGCTTGAGCGTATACAGCGTGGTCATCGCAGCTTCGGTGGGGTACAGGTCCGGGTTGTTGCGAATCTCTGGGGCGACCTTGTCGGTGGCGTCCTTGTTCGGGTTCGGATAACCCACGAAGTCGCTGATCGGGGCGATCACTTCCGGGCGCAGCAGGTAGTTGATGAAGGCATGGGCATCTTCCGGGTTGGCCGCGCCCTTGGGAATGGCCAACATATCGAACCAGATCGGCGCACCTTCCTTGGGCAGGCGCATCTCGACCACGACGCCATTTTTAGCTTCCTTGGCACGGTTGGCGGCCTGGGAGAAGCTGCCCGAGTAACCCACGGCGACGCAGATATCGCCGTTGGCGATGTCAGCCATGTACTTGGAGGAGTGAAATTGACATCCTCCCCGCCCTAAAGGGCGGGGATTCCCACAACTGGACGCTCATGCCCGAGCGCGAGAATGTTCTTGGCGGCGTTGACGTCGCGGTCGTGGGTGGCACCACACCCACAACAAGTCCATTCCCTTATTCCAAGCCCTGCGATACCTCTCGGCCTCGAGTCCGGCAATTGCTTGCAGCTCGAACAGGTTTGGGTGGTGTTTCTCTCGCTAACAACCTTGAAAACCGTGCCTGCGTGATCGCATTTGTATTCCAGCATGGTTTTCAATTGACCCCAGCCGGCGTCCAGCACCGACTTGGCCATCCTGGTTTTCGCGAGTTTCAGTGAGTTCACATCGCCCACCACAATGACGCCACAACGCGCTACCAGCGCGTTGCTGAACTTATGCAGGGCATCCTTGCGGCGGTTCGCAATCCTGGCGTGAATCGCCCGCACACGAGCCTTCTTGCCGGCACGCTGGGCCGTGCCCAGGGCGCTCTCCAGATCCCGGTAGAACCTGCCGCTTTCAAGGCGATGACCGTCGCTGCAGGTGGCCGTGGTTTTCAGTCCGAGGTCGATACCCACCGCGTCCTGGCCTGGCGATAACTGGCGGTCGACCTCGACCACGACGTTGAAATACCAGCGTCCACGGCTGTCCTCGTTGAAGCTACCGGATCTGAATTTAAAGCCCGCCAGGCCGTAGCTGTCCCAGACCTTGAAGTGCTGTCTGTTGAAGACGACCTGGCCGTTTTTCCAGACAGCAGCGCCGGCCTTGAGGGGCACCCAGCCCAGGCTGCGCCGAGCGCCGCCCGAGCAGCGCCAGCGTAACTGGCGCTTTTTGAACTGCTTGCGCCGTGTGACATATTCGTCGGCAACAGCCTGCACCGATTGGCTGTGCAGCCCCAGGTCTTTGCCGGCCCCGTTGGTGTACTTGTGAATGTCGAACGCCGACAGAAAACGACCACGCTCACGAATCGAGCGACGGCTCAACTCGTTTACGTAGTTCCATACAAAATTCACAGCGCGAGACGCTTCACGCAACTGCGCTGCGTGCTTGTCTCGCACTCGAATCTTGAGGGTTTTGGTCGCTTTCATTTCAGTCATGAAACACAGGATAGGGCGGTTTTATAGATATTAACCCCTATGACCGCTTCGCGGTGGCGCTTTCATCCCCCACCTGAAGGAAGGGGCTTTTCGCGCCAGCTTGGTAAGTGATGTTCGGCCGAATCTTCAGCATCAATTGTTCGGCTTTCTGATAGTCGGCCGACTTGCTGGAGTTTGGATCCAGGCCCAGGTACTGCAGGGCCAGCGGCATGATTTCCGAGGGCGAGTCGAGCATCGCCACGCCGCACTGCTTGAGCTTGCTGAGGTTCTCGGGCTTGAAGATCAGGTCCCAGCTGTTGACCGGAGCGTTGTCACCAAGTGCAGCCTTGACTTTGGCCGGGTTGAAACCGATCAGGATGGTGCCGTACATGTAAGGCACCGCAAACTTGTTACCGGGGTCGTTGGCATCCAGCAGCTTCATCAGTTTTGGGTCTAGATGCTGCCAGTTCGGCAGCTTGCTGCGATCCAGCGGCTGGAACACACCCGCTTCGATCTGCTTGGCAAGAAATATGTTCGACGGCACCACCACGTCGTAGCCTGAGTGACCGGTCAGCAGCTTGGCTTCCAGCGCCTCGTTGGTATCGAAGATGTCATAGATCAAATTCACCTTGGTCTGTTGCTTGAAGTCGGTGAGGGTCTGTGGAGTGATGTAGTCAAACCAGTTGTACACCTTGAGAGTGCGCGGTTCGTCGGCCTGCACCAGACCAGCGGCCAGACTACAGGCCAGGCCCGCGCATAGGGCGGCGGCCAGCGTGTGCTTGAGCGATTTGACCATCAAGCCCCGCCGTTCAGGGCGGGGAAGGATAGCGTGGACGGCGTAGCCGTCCCTGGTTGCCGTGGGGTGTCTGCTGCTGTTCGATGGACGCACCGCCACAGGATGATGCGCAGTAACACGGCGACACAGATGCCCTTCTACGGCGGTATTTCGTTACAAAGACCCCATGGTCATGCAGCTTGAAAACACCGTCCCGTCCGCGCCTAATGTCGTCTTCATTGGCATAACCGCCTTCCATCACAAACAGCGTGGGCAGGCCGAGCGCCGCGATGCGCGCGCCCATGGCCAGGTAGTCGCCACTGTCGAGGGTGAACTGCGAGATCGGGTCTTGCTTGAAGGTGTCCACCCCCAGCGACACCACCAGTACCTCGGCGGCGTAGGCGTCGATGGCTGCGCAGGCGGTTTCCAGCGCCTGGCTCCATTGCGCCCAGCCGCTGCCGTGGGGCAAGGGCAGGTTGAGGTTGCAACCCTCACCCTGGCCTTCGCCGGTTTCATCGGCATAACCCAGGAAGAACGGAAACTCGTTGGCCGGGTCGCCATGGATGGAGGTGAAAAACACATCACTGCGGTCGTAGAAAATCGCCTGGGTGCCGTTGCCATGGTGATAGTCGACATCGAGGATCGCCACGCGCTGGCGGCCCTGGTCGAGAAACGCCTGGCTGGCAATGGCCGCATTGTTCAGGTAGCAATAGCCGCCCATGAGGTCGCTGGCGGCATGGTGCCCTGGCGGCCGGCACAGCGCAAAGGCGCTGTCGGCACCGCTCTGTATCTCGGCCTGGGCGGTGAGCGCCACTTGTGCTGCGCTGTAGGCGGCCTGCCAGGTGCCGGCGGTGATGGGGGCGCCCGCGTCGAAGCTGTAGTAGCCCAGCTCACCGTGCAACCCTTGGGGCTTCAAGCGGCGCAGCGTGCGCGCCGGCCAAGTGAAGGGCAACAGGTCACCGTCCTGGCCCATGGTTTGCCAACGCGCCCAGGCGCCTTTGAAGAACGCCAGGTAGTCAGCGCTGTGCACTCGGGCAATGGGGGCCAAGCCATGATCACGTGGCGGCTGCACTGGCCCAAGCTCACGAGCCTTGACCCTGGCCAGGACGTGATCAGCGCGCGAGGGCATCTCAAAACAGGGCATGAGTTGCCCGTTGATCAGCTCGCAGCGGCCGTGGTGCAGGTGATGGTCATCGGTATAGACAGTCAGCATGGTCGTGCTCCGTGTGGCGTGACGACTGGCATTGTTTCGCCAGAAACGCCTGCTGGAGAACGTTATGAACGGCCAGAAGGGGATAGATATGGCCAATAGATTTGACCGAATTTCGCCCTTTTTAAGGGCGCGCTGCACGCTTCAGGTGCGGTACTGGCTGGGCGCAACCCCGCTCCAGCGAATAAATGCATGGCGAAAGCTGGCGGTTTCGCTATAACCCAGGGCTTCGGCAACCTGCTGGACCGGCCACTGTTGTTCGACCAATAGCACCTTGGCCCGCTCGAAACGCAGGGCATCAAGCAACTGCTGATAACTGCTGCCCATGTCATGCAGGTGCCGGCGCAGGCTGCGCGCTGAGCAGTTCATCTGCCGGGCCAGCCCTTCAAGCCCCGGAGGATTGGCCAGATGCTCGGCCAGGTATTGGCGAATACGCCCCAGCCAGGCCTGGCGGCCGCTGAACTCGGCGTTTTGCTGACGGCAGCGCTCGGCCATGATCCGGTGCGTCAGCCGGTCGGCCAGCGGCAGGGGCTGCTCCAGCATGTGCGCAGCAAAGGCAAAGCCGTGTTCCAGCGCCTCGAAACGCACCGGGCACGGAAAGTTGCGCCGATAGCGCTTGCTGTAGGTGGGCGCCGGATGGGCGAAGCAGGCTTGCAGCAAGGGCAGGGGACGGCCCAGCAGGTCGTCGCAGATCACCTTCAATGATCCCAGGCACAGCTCGGCATTGAACACGGCCAGCTCGGGGCGCGAATGGTACTGCGTGGCCAGCAGCCAGGCGACGTCGCCACGCACCTCCAGGCGCAGATCGAAGAGGGTGCCAAGCAACGCCGGGTAACGCAGCGCCAGCTCCAGGGCAGCACCCAGTGTATCGCTGAGCAACATGGCGTAACCGAGCAGGCCATACGCGGATACGTGCATCCGCTGGCCCAATTGCAGACCGAACGTCTCGCGCAATGCCAGGGCATTGGCGCACACCCTTGCCTCCTGGGCTGTGGTAATGCGTGGGTCGGGACGAATCAGGTCGGCTTCCTCGATGCCACTGCCGGCCAGAAGCTCGCTGGCAGCAATACCCTCCTCACGCAAGGTTTCGAGGATCAGCGACACCGCGTTCAGGGTAGTGAGGGTGGAGTGCAGCATCGGGCAGACCTGTGGGTTTACAAAGCCTGGACGATGGTGCCGCGCCAGCGGCTAAAAACCAAGTCATGAAAAAAGGCCCATGAACTTCATGGGCCTTTTGCCTTGCGTGGGTCTGAGCCTCAGGGGATCAGCCGATCAGCCCGCAATTTGTCGAACACATCGAAAAACGCCTGATCGCTGGCCTGATAGGCGTTAAAGCCCATGAGCCGGCTTTTCGACATGTCGGTGACCACTTCGATGGGACGCCCGAGATCGGCGTCGGTATGCCATGGCGAAATCAGCCGATCAATGTCCGCCTCTTGCAGGCCGTGCTCGGCCACGATCTGGCTCCAGACCTTCTGGTCGTCGGCCATCTGTGACTCCAGTGGCGCGGGCGAAGCGGGGAAGTCAGCGGCTTCAAGGCCGAAGTACTCGGCAATCCGCCCCCACATCCACTTCCAGCGAAAGATATCGCCGTTGGTGATGTTGAACGCCTGGTTGGCCGCCGCTGGCGTGGTGGCCGCCCACAGTTGCTGCCTGGCCAACTGCCGGGCATCGGTCATGTCGGTGAGGCTGTCCCACTGCACCCTGGAGCCGGGAAATACGAATGGCCGACCGGTGTGTTTGCAAACCGTGGCGTAAACCGCAAGCGTGGTGGCCATGTTCATCGCGTTACCCACCGCAACGCCGGTGACCGTATGCGGGCGGTGGACGCTCCAGGTGAAGCCGTCTTTGTCCGCCGCGGCGAACACTTCGTCTTCCTGCGCGTAATAGAAGTTCTCGACGTCCAGACGACCCTGTTGCTCACGGAACGGCGTCTGCGGCAGGCTGCCTTTGCCATAGGCCTCGAACGGGCCCAGGTAGTGCTTCAGGCCTGTCACCAGGGCCACGTGTTTTACGCTGCCAGCCGGGCGCAGGGCATCCAGCACATTGCGCACCATCGCCGAATTGACCTTGATGTTTTCGGCCTCGGTGGCCTGCCGTGACCAGGTGGTGATGAACACGTGAGTGGGTTTGAGGTCTTTCAGCGCGGCCGTGACGGACGCCGGATCCTGCAGATCGGCCGCCACGGGTATCACCCCTTCCTGCCTGGCGGGGTTACGGGAAAGGGCGGCGACCTGCCAGCCGTTCTCCAACAGAAGCTGGGTGGTTGCGCTGCCGACGATGCCGCTGGCGCCGACGATCAATGCCAGATGAGTCATGGGCTTCTCCAAAATGGTGTGCTTCTAGGAAAGCGACAGGGAGGAAAGGTTCATGGTTTACGAAGGCAGCTGCACTGACAGGTCGCTTCCTGCCAGTGCTGCAATAAATGCCTCTGGGTAGCGGTATCCCGGTTCAAGTCACCGGGATGACGGCGTTCAGAATCAACACCATGATCAAACCCACCAAGGAGACGATGGATTGCACCACCGAGATGGTTTTGGTGGCTTCGCCCATGGTCATACCGAACGACTCTTTAACCATCCAGAAGCCCGCATGGTTGGCATAGTTGAAAAACAGCGAACCGCAGCCGATGGACAGCGCCAGCAACGGCAGGTTTAGAGTAGGGTCAGCACCGGCAAGGGGCGCCAGCAGGCCGGCAGCGCCGACGATACCGACAGTAGCCGAACCAGTTGACACCGACAGCAGCATCGCGATCAACCAGCCGAGCAACAGCGGCGGGATGGCCGACTGCTGGGTCAGGTGAACAATGGCGTCGCCGACCTTGGCACTGGTCAGCAGCTCCTGGAAAGCACCGCCGCCGGCAATGATCATGATGATCGAGGCGATGGGCATGAGGCTCTTGCCCAGCGCCGCGCGCAGCTTGTCGGTGTCGCCGCCGCGCAACAGCACCAGGCTGGTACCGGCGAACAGCACGCCCAGCAGCATGGCAATCAGCGGGTTGCCCACAAACGCCGCCATCTGCAACATTGCATTACCCTTGGGCAACAGCATCTCGGCGACCGCGTGCACCAGCATCAAAATCGCCGGCAGCAAGGCCGCCAGCACGCCGATCCAGATACTGGGCAGAGGCTTGCCATCGATTTTTTCCGTGAGGGTGAACTGGTCGAGCAACGCCTGATCTGGCCGGGTGGTCATACGCGGTGCGATGAACATGCCATACAGCGGGCCGCCCAGAATCATCGCCGGGACAGCGGCAAGGAAACCGTAGAGCATGGTCGGCCCGACCGAGGTCTTGAGCGCGGCGATAGCGGTCAGCGGGCCGGGGTGCGGCGGCACCATACCGTGCATGGCGGCCAGCGCGGAAATCACCGGCACGCCCACGTAGACATAGGCAGAGCCCTTGAAGCGAGCCTGGCCTTCGAGCTTGCGGGCCACACTGAAAATCAGCGGCAGCATGATCACCAGGCCGACCTCGAAGAACATCGGGATGCCAATGACGAACGCCACCAGCATCATCGCCCAGGGAATCAGGCGATCCGGGGTGCGTTTGAGGATGACCCCGGCGACCTGCTCGGTAACGCCTGCGTCAGCCAGGATCTTGCCCAGCATTGCCCCCAGCGCGATCACCACACCTACGGCACCCAGGGTTTTGCCAGCACCGGCAACCACATGTGACACGATCGAGCCGGGCTCCATGCCGGTGGCAAATCCAACACCCACGGAAACCACCAGCAGAGCCAGCAGCGGATGCATCTTCAAGCGCGAAACAATGAGTGCCACCAGCACCAGAACACTGACCAGTGCGGTCATCAAGAGCTGAATATCTAACGGGGTCATGAAAAGATCTCGGTTGGGCTGGTGCGCAAGCTGCACTCAGCATCAATAGGCAGGGGGAGGGCGTCGCAGCCTGCAAAAGAGCATCGCCCTTGTGGCAAGGCCACCGGCCTGGTCATGTGCAGGGACGCAAGAGCGGGGATAGAAACGGTTACCGCAACAGCCCGGATTGCTCCGGACGAATGGAGGAAAAAGGACATACAAGCGCGCGAGTACCGCTGGGTTGAGCATTCATCTACCGACTGACCTTGTTACAGGGTCATGCACATAAATTCTTACAAATTATTTGTTGCGCACGGAGAGGCTGTCAAGGTTTGGCGGGAGGAATTCATGTGGGCTGCGAACGGCGGCTTCGTCAGCCGTATCGGCATAGCTGAAATGCCGCGATTCTATAGCGGCGTTGACACTGGCTCTTTAGACTTTCGCGCAGCCGCAAAACCATCCTTGATACGGGGCTTGCCGCAATACTGTTCAGTTAAGTTTTCAGAAGGGGCAGCCATGTCAGACAGCGAACGCAAGCAAATCCTTATCGATGGTCCGGTGGGGCACATCCAGTTGACGATCGATCATCCCTGCAAAACGCCCAAGGGTGTGGTTCTGCTCAGCCATCCTCAGCCACTGCTGGGCGGTAGCCCGCGGCATATTGTGCCGCTGACCCTGGCCCGTCATCTGAGTGCCGCCGGCTGGTTAGTGGTACGGCCGAGTTTTCGCGGTGTTGACCAGACGGAGGGGGTACATGATCACGGCATCGGTGAGGCCCAGGACACCCTGGCTGTGATTCGCTATATCTCGCAGGAGTTGCCACAGCTGTCTGTAGCACTGGTCGGGTTTTCGTTCGGGGCGCATGTTTTTGCCAGAGTCGCCTGCACGCTCCGGGAACAGTTGCGGGCTGTCGTGCTGCTTGGACTTCCGGTTGGGGACGTGCCGGGCAAGCGCTACTACGAGCCGTTGCCCTTGCCCCAAGACTGTCTGCTATTGCACGGGGAGCGCGATGAAATGGCGCCGTTGGCCAACCTGATGAACTGGGCTGCTGCTGATCACCGCGCTGTTTCGGTATTTGCAGGGGCGGATCACTTTTTCAAAGGGTGCCTGGACGCTGCTGCGGGTCAGGTGGCGGCGTACCTTGAGCAAAGTCGGGCGCAGACATTCGAGGTTCTGGACATGCCGGACGGGCATAACTGATAGATCGCTGGCGGGGCTTCCGCGAAAATCACGCTGTGCAAAGCTGTACCCGAGTCAGTAAAACAATAACAACAGGGTACTAACATGAATGCAGATATGGGCACGGCACAGCCGTTGACTCGCAAAGAGCGCACCACCGCAATCGTCGGCGTCTGTTCCGGCAATCTGGTGGAGTGGTATGACTTTTTCATCTACGCCTACACCTCGATTTACTTCGCTTCACTGTTTTTCCCCTCCGGCGACCAGACCAGCCAGTTGCTTGCCACGGCAGGCATATTTGCTGTCGGCTTCTTCATGCGTCCGCTTGGCGGCTGGATCTTCGGCTATATCGCCGATACCCGTGGACGCAAGATCTCGATGATCATCTCGGTGTTCATGATGTGCGGCGGCTCGTTGATGATCGCCGTCATGCCGACCTATGCGTCGATCGGGGTCGCCGCGCCGACATTGCTGATCATTGCGCGGCTGATGCAAGGGCTGTCGGTCGGGGCTGAATACGGCACCGGCGCGACCTACATCAGCGAGGTATCCAGGGCAGGGCGGCGCTCGTTCTATGGCTCGTTCCAGTACATGACCATCATTGCCGGCCAACTGCTGGCGTTGCTGACCGTCGCGCTGTTGCAGTTGCTGCTCAGCGAGCAGGATCTGAAGGAGTGGGGCTGGCGTGTGCCGTTCATGATCGGTGCGCTGGCATCAATCGTGGTTGTTTACCTGCGCCGCACCATGCGTGAAACCGCCACTGAAGCGGATATGAAGCGCAAGGAGTCCGGGTCGATCAAGGCATTGATGCAACACAAGAAAGCGGTGCTGCTGACCTTCACCATTACCATTGGTTGCTCGCTTTACTTCTACACCTTCACGGCTTACATGCAGAAATTCCTGGTCGTCAGCGTAGGTCTGCCAGCGCCGACGGTGAGCATCCTGATGGCTTCGGCCTTGGTGATCTTCATGCTGTGTCAGCCGATTTTCGGTCTGCTTGCTGACAGGATTGGCGTACGCCGTAACATGATCATCTTTGGTTTGCTCTCGACGTTTCTGGTCATTCCGTTGCTGTCTGCCATCAAGGCCGTGCACGACCCCTATAGCGCTTTCGCGCTGGTAGTGGCCGGGCTGATCATTGCGGCGTTCTATACCCCGGTTACCGGTGTGCTGAAGGCCGATTTCTACCCACCGACCGTACGTGCCTTGGGTGTCGGCCTGCCATACGCCGTCGGAGCGGCGATGTTCGGTGGCTCGGCTGAGTACGTGGCGCTGACCTTCCGCTCAATGGGCATGGAAGAGCACTTCTATGTCTATGTATCGCTGATTGGCGCGGTTACCTTGATCTCCGCTTTGCTGATGCCGGATTTGACCAAGCATGGTTATCTCGATGGCGACGGCAAGGTTGAAGAAAACATCGGCATACGCAAGTTCATCGGCCGCAGGTCGGTACCCAACCAGGTTGGTCACTGAACCGGAGTGTTTGAATGAATGCCGAGATAAAAACGATCACGCGGTTTGACGTCTGGTACCACCCGATCATGGCGCAGACGTTTGCCGAGGCGGGTGGGGTGGCGTTGCAGACGGTGGCGCGCAGCGCCAGTCACCACGTTATTCTGAACGCGTTGCAGGCCAGTCATGTCTATCAGGTGCCGTCTGCCCGAGATGAGCTGCCGTCGCCCTGGCACGTTACCGGGCAGCTGTTGGAGCAGTTGCCCAGGCTGTTATGTGTGTCGACCAATGGGGCCGGCTACGACACGGTGGATGTCGATGCCTGCACCCGGGCCGGGGTGCTGGTGGTCAACCAATCCGGTGCCAATGCGCAGTCGGTGGCAGAGGCAACCATTGGCCTGATGCTTGACTGCGCCAGGCGCATCAGTGAATCCGACCGCAGACTGCGTTCGGTACGCGGTTTTTCCCGTGAAGACCTGATGGGCACCGAAGTCTATGAGAAAACCCTTGGCATCATCGGCCTGGGTCAAATCGGTATGCGGGTTGCGCGCATTGCCCAGGCGTTGGGTATGCGCGTGATTGCTCATGATCCGTTGCTCGACGCCGGGGAAATACAACGTCGGGGCGCTTCTGCGCTGCCGCTGATGCAACTGCTGGAACAAAGCGATGTGGTGTCGCTGCATTGCCCACGCAGCGCTGCCACCCGCAACCTGATGAATGCCGAGCGCTTCGCGGGTATGCGTAAAGGTGCTGTGTTCATCAACACCGCACGGGGTGGTTTGCATGATGAGTCTGCGTTGTACGCAGCTCTGGCGAGCGGCCATCTCGGTGGCGCAGGACTGGATGTCTGGGACGAAGAGCCGCCTGCGCTCGATCACCCGTTGCTCAGCCTGGCTAACGTGGTGGGCCTCTATCACACTGCCGGGGTGACCCTTGAGGCGCGCTGGCGTATGGGGCGCTGGGCCGCCGAGCAGATCTTGCAGGTACTGGCCGGCCAAGAGGCTGCGCGCATGGTCAACCCCGAAGTGTTCGCACGTTTCTCGCAACGGTTGCGTGCCACCGACCACGGCCTTGCCTGAGCTGTTTTCCCTCGTTTATGACCGGGCCTTAAGGCCCGGTTTTGCATTGTGGATCTTCGCGCCTGCTCGTTGTTTGTGCCGAGCCACTCAGCTGAGTGCGCAGGCATCGGTGAGTCACGACAAAGCCTTGCACGGGGAGGCGAGCAGCACGCTGCACATATGATGGGTTCGCGTCTCGATCCAGGCTTCATCGATACCGCGCTGCCGCAGGCTGTCGGCCGCTTCGACCACGGCAAAAATGGCGGCACAGACTCTGCTGGCATCGTGCGCGGCGAAACGTGTGCTTGGATGACTCTGTTGGATGATGTGCAGCAAGGGTTGTTCAAACCGGGCGAGCGACTTGTTCAGCCAACTGCGTTGGCAGGGGTCAAGGTGGCGTAGCTCATGGCGCAGCAGCAACTCTTCGTCAGGATGCGCACGCTGACGCTGGAGTAAATATCCGATGAAGCCTTTCAGGTCATTGCTAAAGCTTCCCTGTTCCCAACCTGCGATGCGTTGCTCGACGATCTCGAGCAATACGCTCAGCAGAAGATCCTGTTTGCAGCTGACATGGTGGTAGAGACTGCCGGGCAGCAGCCCCATCCGGCCTGCCAGTTGGCGCATGGTCATCGCTGTATAGCCGTTTTCTGCGATCAGATGGCGGGCTGCTTGTAGCAGCACAGAAGAACCCGAACCGCTAGCTTCAGCCATAAGCCGGCATCCTGGATAAGGCGCGCAGTACGCTACAGATCGCACGCTTGCAGCGGCGTCTGCATTCAGACGAGTTAATGAGCATGTGTGATATCAACTCAGAGATGCCCCGATGTCACCTGACCGGTCTGTCAGAACAGACGGGGTCGGTGACATCAAGGCAGGGATGTGAACAGCGTCAGCCTGCCTGCTGCACAGTGACGCGGGCCCGCAGGATTACCGGTGCGTCGACCATCTGACCGTCGAGGGTGAAGACTCCGGTACTGGTCTCGGCCATGGCCAGCACCCGCCTGGCCCAGTCCAGCTCTTGCGCGGAAGGTTTCAGCGCGTCATGAATGATCTGCACCTGGCCAGGATGGATACAGAGCGCACCGCCAAAACCCATGTCCCGCGCAAATTGGATGTGGCGCTGCAGCCCCTGAATGTCCTGAATTGCCGGATAGACACCGTCCAGCGGCGCCGCCAGACCTGCCACACGACTGTGCAGCAGCACCGCATAGCGAGCATGACCGAGAACCAGATCGGCTGCTTCGCTGCCTGTTCTGAGGCCCATATCCAGCCCCAGATCGAGGCTGCCGAACGATAGACGATCAACACCTCCGGCTGCTGCCAGTTCGGCTAGAGCGGCCAGGCCCTTGGCACTTTCGATGATCGGCCATACCGCTTTGCCGGTGGCGTAGGCCCGTGTGATCTGGGCAACGGTTTCGGCCTTGGGTAGCAGAATACCGATGACTCCTGGCCAGCGCTGGCACGTTGCGAGGTCCGCTTCATGCGCCCAATGCTCTGCAGCGTTGACCCGTACCAGAACCCGGGCCTCGGGTTGTTCTCGCAGGAACTGCTCAAGGTTGTCGCGGGCTTGCTCCTTGAGTGACTCTTCGACCGCGTCCTCAAGATCAACGATTACCCGGTCCGCGCCACTGGCGAGTGCCTTGGGGATCCGCTCCGGCCGGGTGGCTGGCACGAACAGGGCGCTGCGCACGACGCCGGGGTTCATGAGCGAGCCTCCTGGATAAACTGAATTTCACCGATCTGTGCCTGCCCAGCCTGGTTGCCGGCCCAGACCCTGGCCGTGGTTGCGTCAACCAATTGGCCGCCGACCAGAAATGCATCCGGGCAGATCAACGGCCGCAGGCCACGAAAGCCGAAGCGCTGCACCTTGGCGTGCGGGTTGGCCCGCATGAAGGCGCGCAGGTTGAGCGTTGCGATCAGCGGCCCGTGCACCACCAGCCCCGGATAGCCTTCAGTCTCGGTCGCATAAGGCCAGTCGTAGTGGATGCGGTGGCCATTGAAGGTCACTGCCGAGTAGCGAAACAACAGGGTAGAGGTCGGCTGCACCGGTTCCTGCCAGTGGGCTTCGGGCAGCGCCTCAGTACCGCCGAGCTTCGGTGGTGTGGGCTCGCGGTAGACAATATCCTGCTCTTCAAGCAGAACCCGCTGGCCGTCCTGCTGGTAGTCGTGCTGTACGGTAACGAACAACAGCGAGCCGGTACGTCCGTGTTTTTCCTCAACGTTGAGGATGGTCGAGCAGCGCGACACCCTGGCGTCGACGCGCAGTGAGCCGATGAACTGCAGACGGCTACCGGCCCACATGCGATTGCGGTTGTCCGCCGGGGGCAGGAAGCCACCGCGGGCAGGGTGGCCGTCGGCACCCAGGCCGTTTGCTTGCAGGGGTTCCTGAAAAAATGCCCAGTGCCACAGCAGTGGCAGGGCGTCACCGGATGCCGGTGTCGGTTCGCTCAAGGAGGCGGCGATCCGTTTGACCAGGTTATGGCTGAGCTGGTCATGAGTGGTCTCGCTACGGCCGATCCAGGTACTGAGGGCAGGGCTTGGCATTGGGCTGGTCCTCGTCTTAAAGGGCGCTGGTCAGCGCAGGTACGGTCTCGAACAGGTCAGCGACAATCCCGTAGTCGGCCACCTGGAAAATCGGCGCGTCTTCATCCTTATTGATGGCAACGATCACTTTGGAGTCCTTCATGCCGGCCAGGTGCTGAATGGCACCGGAGATACCGACGGCAATATACAGCTGCGGGGCAACGATCTTGCCGGTCTGGCCAACTTGCATGTCGTTGGGTACGAAACCTGCGTCGACGGCTGCGCGCGAGGCTCCGACGCCGGCACCGAGCTTGTCAGCCAACTCGTACAGGTGGCTGAAATTTTCACCATTGCCCATCCCGCGACCGCCGGATACGACGATGCTGGCGGCGGTCAGTTCGGGGCGTTCGGAGCTGGCCAGCTCTTCGCTGATGAATGCCGAAACCCCGGCAACTCGGGACGCTGCCAGGTGTTCGATGGTCGCCGAGCCACCTTCGGCAGCCACGGGGTCGAAGCCGGTGGAACGCACCGTGATGACCTTGACCGCCGCACTTGACTGTACCGTGGCGATGGCATTGCCGGCATAGATCGGGCGCTTGAACGTATCTGCCGACTCAACCGCGATGATCTCGGAGATCTGGTCGACGTCCAGCAGCGCGGCAACCCGCGGCAGGATGTTCTTGCCGTTGCTGGTGGCTGGCGCCAGGACATGACTGAAATCGCGGCCCAGCTCAGCAATCAGCGGCGCTACGTTCTCAGGCAACGGGTGCGCGTAGGCTGGGTCATCGGCGACCAGCACCTTGCTCACGCCGATGATCTGCGCGGCCGCCTGGGCGAGCAGTGCAACATCATGACCGGCCACCAGCAGCACGGTTTCGCCGCCGATCTGCCGGGCCGCAGATAAGGTATTCAGGGTCGCCAGGGCGAGGGAGTGATTGTTGTGATCTGCAAGTACCAGAATGCTCATCAGATGACCTTCACCTCGTTTTTGAGTTTTTCGACCAGTTCGGCCACCGAGCCGACCTTGATACCGGCGCTGCGGGCTGTCGGCGCTTCTACCCTGATGGTTGTATTCGTGGCGGTGAGGGACACACCCAGCGCCTGCGGGGTGATGGTCTGCAGCGGCTTTTTCTTGGCCTTCATGATGTTCGGCAACGATGCGTAGCGGGGTTCGTTCAGGCGCAGATCGGTAGTGACGATGGCGGGCAGATTCAGAGCGACGGTCTGCAGGCCGCCATCTATTTCCCGGGTGACCCGAGCCGTATCGCCAGCCACCTCAAGCCTGGAAGCGAAAGTGCCCTGTGCGTAGCCGGTCAGCGCGGCGAGCATCTGGCCAGTTTGGTTGTTGTCGCTGTCGATGGCCTGCTTGCCGAGGATAATCAGTTGCGGCTGCTCTCTCTCGACCACACCTTGCATGGCTTTGGCCACCGCCAGCGAACCCAGCCCGTCGGCGGCTTCGACCAGGATGGCACGGTCGGCACCCAGGGCCATGGCGGTACGCAGTTGCTCTTGGGCCGCAGCCAGCCCTACGCAGACCACCACGACTTCGCTGGCAATGCCTTGCTCTTTCAGGCGTACGGCTTCTTCCACGGCTATTTCGCAAAAGGGGTTGATGGACATCTTGACGTTTGCAAGGTCGACCCCGGAGCCGTCCGCCTTGACGCGAACTTTGACGTTGTAGTCGATTACACGTTTGATAGCGACAAGCACTTTCATGGCAGTTTCACTCATTGGTTATGCGTGACAGCGTGCGATATCAGGGTTCAGATAGTCCCTGATGCGCGCAGTTGCTCGATACGTTCGCTCGATAGCCCCAATTGGCCGAGGATCTGTTCACTGTGCTCGCCCAAGGCCGGTACCGGGTCCATGCGCGGCGTGTAGGCATTGCTGCTGGCAGGCGGCAGCAGGCCGGGGATGCTACCGGCAGCGGTTTGCACCGTTCTGAAGCGGTCGCGGGCCTTGAGTTGCGGGTGCTGCCATACCCCCTGCATATTGTTGACCCTGGCGTTAGCGATATTGGCACTCTCCAGGCGCCGGATGACGGTGTCAAAGTCCAGCCTTGCGAAGGACGCTACGATCAGCTCACGCAAGCTGTCGCGGTTGGCGACCCGCTTGAAATTCGCCGAGAAACGCTCATCGTCGGCCAACTCGGGCTGCTGCAAAACTCGTTCACAGAACAGACGCCATTCGCGGTCATTCTGTAATCCCAGCATCACCGTGTTGCCGTCGCCGACCGGAAACGGGCCATAGGGGTAAATGGTCGCATGGGCGGCACCGGCGCGCGGCGGCGGGGGAGCGCCTTCATAGGCGTAATACAGCGGGTAATTCATCCACTCGACCAGGCTTTCGAGCATCGATACCTCGACGTGGCTGCCAATGCCGGTTCTTTTCCGCAGCAATAGCGCCGAGAGGATGCCCGTGTAGGCGTACATGCCGGCCGCAATGTCGGCGATGGAGTTGCCGGCCTTGGCCATCTGTTCATCGCCGGGGCCACCGGTCACCGAAAGAAAGCCGCCTTCGCTCTGGATAAGCAGGTCGTAGGCTTTTTTCTGCTCGTAAGGGCCACCGGCACCGTAGCCAGAGATATCGCACACGATCAGCCGCGGAAAACGCTCGTGCAGCGCTTTAAAACTCAAGCCCAGGCGGGCGGCGGCACCGGGCGCCAGGTTCTGCACCAGCACATCGGCCTGCTCAAGCAGTTGTTCGAGAACAGTCCCTGCGACCTCTTGCTTGAGGTCCAGGGTAAGGCTTTCCTTGGAGCGGTTGGTCCATACGAAGTGGGAGGCGAGGCCGTTGACCCGCTGATCGTAGCCGCGGGCGAAGTCTCCGACGCCCGGCCTTTCGACCTTGATCACCCGCGCGCCGAGATCAGCGAGCTGGCGGGTGCAGAACGGTGCGGCAATCGCGTGTTCCAGACTGATGACGGTGATACCGTCGAGGGGACGAACAGCCGTGGACTGGCTCATGGTTGTTATCTCTCTTGTCATGGCAAGCCCCCGATCTGGCGCTTCGAGGGACAAGCTGGATCAGAACGAACGCGGCAGTTCCAGCAGGTGTTCAGCCACGTAGGACAGGATCAGGTTGGTGGAGATAGGCGCCACCTGGTACAGCCGGGTTTCACGAAACTTGCGCTCCACATCGTATTCATTGGCGAAGCCGAAGCCGCCATGGGTTTGCAGGCAGGCGTTGGCTGCTTCCCAGCTGGCTTTGGCCGCCAGGTACTTGGCCATGTTGGCTGCCGCACCGGCATTACGGCCGCTGTCGTATTCGGCGCAGGCGCGCCAGCGCATCAGGTCGGCGGCTTCGATTTCGATGTGGGCTTCAGCGATCGGGAATTGCACGCCCTGGTTCTGGCCGATCGGGCGGCCAAACACGACGCGGTCGCGGGCATACTGGCTGGATTTCTCGATGAACCAGCGACCGTCACCGATGCACTCGGCTGCGATCAGGGTGCGCTCGGCGTTCAAGCCGTCGAGAATGTAGCGAAAACCTTTGCCTTCCTCGCCGATCAGGCTGCTGGCCGGGATTTCCAGGTTGTCGAAGAACAACTCATTGGTTTCATGGTTGACCATGTTGGCAATCGGCTGGACCGTCAGGCCATTGCCGATGGCTTCGCGCAGGTCGACCAGGAAGATCGACATGCCTTCGGACTTTTTCTTGACCTCGGCCAGAGGCGTGGTGCGCGCCAGCAGAATCATCAGGTCCGAATGCTGGACTCGCGAAATCCAGACCTTCTGGCCATTGATCACATACTTGTCGCCCCGGCGCACGGCAGTGGTCTTGATCTTGGTAGTGTCGGTGCCGGTGGTCGGCTCGGTCACGCCCATCGATTGCAGCCGCAGCTCACCGCTGGCCAGCTTCGGCAGGTAGTAGCGTTTTTGCTCGTCAGTGCCGTTACGCAGCAGAGTGAACATGTTGTACATCTGGCCATGGATGGTGCCCGAGTTGCCGCCGCAGGCGTTCACTTCTTCGAGAATCACCGATGCTTCGGCAAGCCCAAGGCCAGACCCGCCAAACGCCTCGGGGATCATCGCCGACAGCCAACCGGCGTCGGTCATGGCTTTGACGAAGGTTTCGGGGAAGCCCTTTTCTTCGTCGATCTTGCGCCAGTATTCGGCAGGAAAATCGCTGCAAAGGGCGCGAACGCCTTCACGAATGGCACTGAGTTCCTGGTTGTTGTAATCGTCAGTCATTACTGGTCTCCTGGGCGAGCGGGACCCGTGGCGTCATCGTGGGTTCGCCACCAGCCCCACCCAAACACTCGGTCAGAGAGGCTTGAAGCCCAAAGCGGCTCGGAAGCGGTTCTTGATGTAAGGGCCGTCGCGTGGCGGCAGCACTCTTGGCGGGTTTTCTGCCTTGATTTTCACAGTGGCCAGCTTGACGCCGTCGCGATTGGCGAACCGTTCGCGCAGGCTGTGGACGCCGTCCATGTCGCGAATTTCATCGGTCCAGGCGAAGCCGCAAGTGTTGGCGACCTGATCAAGCTTGATGCCAAAGCCTGCGTGGCTGACCTGCATGCCGGTCTCACCAAAGTGACCGTTGTCGAGCACAACGATCGTCAGGTTCCTGGGCTGTTGCAGCGATACGGTCGCCAAGGCGCCAAAGCCCATCAGCAGCTCGCCATCACCGGTGATCACAACGACGCTCTTGTCCGGCTGGGCGTTGGCCAGACCGAGGCCGACTGTGATGGCGCTGCCCATCGCCGCCCAGAGGTAGTAATTGCCGTCATGGTCGCCAGCGGCCATTACGTCATAGGAGGCGGAGCCCAGGCCGGTGACCACCAGCACGTCCTGGCGGTCGGCGAGCAGGGTACGTACCACTTCGCGGCGGCACAGCACGTGGTTTGCGCTTACTTGACCCATTTCTTTTCTCCGATCAGGCGCTGACCGAGCAGCAAGGCAGTGGCGGCATCACCATTAAAAGCCATGGTGGCGGCACCATGGAGCAGGGGCGCAACGTCTTCGGGCTTGTCGGCACGCCAGGTCATGACTTTCATCAGCTTCAGCGAGGCTTCGGTGGCCTGGCCCATAGGGTTCTGCCAGGCGTTGAACTCCGCCCAGTCGCCACGCATGGTCACGACCATCAGCAAAGGAAAGGCTGCGCAGTTCTGCAGGGCCAGCGTATTGATGCAGTTGCCTACACCACTGGACTGCATCAGCAGGGCACCGCGCTCGCCCCCCAGCCAGGCGCCGGCCAGATAACCGATGCCTTCTTCTTCAGTCGTGAGGACCACCGCCTTGATATCGGGGTCTGCATAGGACATGCGGATCGCGGCCGAATGGCCCGCATCCGGTACGAATACAACGTGTTTGACATCGTGGGCCTTGAGAACGCGAAACACGTCCTCTTGCCAGTGTTGTTCGGCTTCTTGCGATGACATGGGTATCTCCCGGGGCAATGCTGCTTTTGTTTTCCCACATCATGGAGTGGGTTAGCCCGGAGAACGACTACCGTTTTTCTCTTTGAGATATGCCCAAAAAGCATAGCTTGCGCTTGGCGTGGAACCTGGCTTTCGGGGCGGCCTAGGGATACCGGATTTAGCTCATCAATGGGGTATCGGTCTGCTGTTATAGCGAGCGGGCATAACCCTGGCGGTGGCGTATCGAATACCCTGATGGTGCGTAAATGCACTATCTGATATGCCCAAATTCTATAGATGATGCTCGACAGCGCTGTTTAAACTGTTCGCAGACGTTTGTTTTCAAACCCCTTTCCTTTCTCAGTGGGCCGTCAATGGACGTAGTGCAGCTTAAAACCCTCATTCATGTGGCCGAGCTCGGCAGCCTGAGCAAAGCCTCGGACCGATTGCACGTGGCGCAACCCGCGTTGAGCCGCCAGATCCGCCAACTTGAGAAGGAGCTTGGGGTTTATTTATTCGAGCGGCATGGACGCGGTATGGAGATCACCGCTGCCGGGCTGGAGGTGCTGGAGCGCGCCACCCGGATCATGGACGAGATCGAGTCTATCCGTACTTCCGTCGCCGGCGGGCGGGCAGAGTTCCGAGGCATGGTCGCCATCGGCACCACCCCCACGATTGCCGAGATTGTCACCGTGCCGCTGGTCAAGCGCATCCGTGACACCCACGCCGATCTGTCCATCCGTTTCTCATCTGCCTTTAGTGGTTATCTGCTCGACTGGTTGCAGCGTGGCGAGTTGGAAATGGCGATTTCCTATGACCCGCAACCGTTACCCACTTTGCGCATCGAGCCGGTCATGATGGAGAATCTGGTGCTGGTCGGCCCCCCCGAAGCGGGCCTTGATGCCGACACGGCAGTGCCTTTCATCGAGCTCGCCCAGCGCCAGATGGTGTTGCCCAGCCCGCGCCACGGGCTGCGCAAGATCATGGACCAGTGTGCCCTGGAGCGCGGTTTCAAGATAACCACCAGCGTCGAGGCCGATTCCTTCGGCGCGATGATCGACCTGGTACGAAATGGTTTCGGCTTCACTGCGCTGCCGCTGGCGTCGATCTATGCCCATTTGAAAAGCGGTGCTTTGTGCGCAGCACCGCTGAATGATCCGACGCCCATGCGCAAGTTGGTGCTGGTGACGCCTGCGGACCGCCACGTGAGTCCTGCAACCCGCTACGTGGGGCAGACTTTCATCGATATAGCAGCCGAACTGGTGGGTGAAGGAATCTGGGCAGGGCACATGCTTTGAAGAGTCTGGCGACCGGTATTGAATTGATCGCGCCGGTAAACCCGCTACCGTGCGTTCTCGCAGAAACTGCCAACTGCCTGACAAGCCTGACGCAGCGATTGGTCATCAAGTGCGTAGGCAATCCGCAGGTATCCGGCCAGGCCGAACGCACTGCCATGTACCACGGCCACATTGGCCTCTTCCAGTAGCGCGAGCGCTACCGCTTCATCATCGACCAACTCACGCCCGCCCTGCGAGCGTTTGCCAATCAGCCCTGTGCAGTCGGCGAACGCGTAAAAAGCACCGCCTGGAGATTGGCAACGGATACCCGGTATCTGATTGAGCAGATCCACCATGAAGTCGCGGCGACGCTGAAAGACTTTCTGGCTGTGGGCGATGAACTCCTTCGGCCCGTCCAGTGCAGCGATGGCGGCGTGCTGGGAGATAGAGCAGGCACCGGAGATTTGCTGGCCCTGCAGTTTTTCCATTGCTTCAAGTAGCCAGCGCGGGCCGGTGGCGAAGCCGATGCGCCAGCCAGTCATGGCGTAGGCTTTGGAGACCCCGTTCATGGTCAGCGTACGTGCGGCAAGACGTGGCTCGACTTGAGCCAGCGTCTGAAACTGGCGACCATCGAATATCAGGTGCTCATAGATGTCATCAGCCAGCACCAGCACCTGCGGATGGGCCAGCAGCACCTCAGCCAAACCCTGCAACTCATGTTGGTCATAGACTGCGCCAGTAGGGTTGGACGGCGAATTGAGGATCAGCCAGCGAGTGTTCGGTCCGATGGACTGCGCCAGCGCCTGCGGGGTCAGCTTGAAGCCGGACTCTGCACCGCAAGCGACGACTCGTGATTCACCACCGCACAGCTGAACCATCTCCGGGTAACTGACCCAGTAAGGTGCGGGAATGATGACTTCATCACCCTCGTTCAGGGTCGCAGCCAAGGCATTGAAGATGACCTGCTTGCCGCCACTGCACACCAGAGTATCGTTCCACTCGACGGCCAGGCCATTTTCGCACCGGTATTTGCGTGCAATCGCTTCGCGAAGGGCACGCAGTCCTGCGACCTGCGTATAGCGAGTGTGGCCGTCGTTGATGGCGTTGATCGCAGCAGCACGAATGTGCTCGGGCGTATCGAAGTCCGGCTCACCGGCACACAGTGAAATGATTGTGGCGCCTTCGCCACGGCGTTCGGCCACACGGTCGATGATCTTATAGGTGGCCGAGGGTTTCGCCGCTTCGAGCCTGTGGTTCAAGGTCTCAATGTTCATGCCAGGCTCCAGACAGCACGGATATTCGGGTCAACAGCGCAGGGCAGGTCCCAAGCCTGGTACGAGCGAGAAGTGCTCAGGGTCTTGGTCAGGTTCTGGTAGTGGTGTGGAAGGCTCATTGTTGTTTGCTCTGCAGCGTGTGGTAACCGAGTGCGGCACGAGCCTCTTTCAGACTTTTGCCATCAGCGATCTGGTCGCGGATCTGCGCTTCGATGTGTTCGATGCGGCGAGCGGTTTCAGCAACCTCCTGGCAACGTGCGCGCGGCACGATAACAACGCCGTTAGCGTCCGCCACGACGATATCGCGGGCACACACCCGTGCGTTACCCACCGAAATCGGCTGGTTGAGCGCAACGACTTCCACACGGTCTTTTCCGGTACGCATAAAGCGGCCCTTGCTGAACAATGGGTAGCCTTCACTGAGCGCCTTATTGACGTCTCGGCACACACCATCAATGACCGTACCGGCAATACTGCGAGCCAAGGCGTACTGGGTCATGATGTCGCCCCACACGGTGCAGTCGGTACGCCCTTCATTGGCAATCACCACAACATCCCCAGGGGCAACGTCATCAATGAAGTCGCCCACCGTGCCTGGGGGCGTGCTGGCACTGACGTACTGCACCGTGAATGCCGGCCCCACTATGACCTGGGGGTAGTTGGCCAGCGGGGCAATATCGAATGCTTGACCTGCAAGTCCCAGTTTGTCCATGGCGTCGGATACGCCAGGGGTGTCCAGGCCTTCGAACAAGGCCACAAGTTCTTTATCTGTCAGGCTCATATCAGTGCTCCACCTTGATGGCTTCGAATTGGGTGTCATGCAAGACTTCTTCCACAGAACGGCCTGCGCGGACGGCCTCGACCATGCCGGCCTGGCGTCGGTCAATGCGTTCGGCCAGTTCCAGTACCTTTTCGATGGCCGCTGCCGGGATGAATACCGTGCCGCATTCATCAGCAATCACATAATCGCCTTCGTCGACGTCCACCCCGGCCATGCGCACTTTGACAGCCGCGTCAGTCTGGATCAGTCGATTGCGGGCACTGATCATGGTGATCCCACGACCAAAGACCGGATAACCAATATCGGCACTGCCCCGGATGTCACGGCTGAACCCATCGATGACCGAACCACGGATCCCTTTGCGCTGGGCGGCATTGGCCAGGATGTCGCCCCAGCTCGAAATGCCGGCGACCCCACCGGCAATCACCAAGACGCGGTCGTCAGTGGTGACTTTCTCGATAACCGGGGTAATCAAGTGAACGGTAGGTGCACTGTCCTGCTTCGGACCCAGTTGCACGGTACTGGCACGGCCAACGATTTTCGGGCAGTTCCACAGGGCGTGCAGGCCGTTGGTAGCGCCGGGCAGGTTCAAAAAATCCAGAGCATCGGAAATCGTGTTGGTATCCAACGCTGCCAGGCGATCAAGCGGGGCTTTCAAGCTCATCGGTTGCAGACCTCGTGTAGGTGAGACACGAGTATCAGCAAACCTTTTTCATACGTATATTACTAAGAAGCTAACCTTGTCATATCCAAAACCTATGGAAGCTAACCGTGATCAACTTCCGTCTGATACGCCATTTGTGGTTGTTCCTGGCCGTTGCCGAGGACCAGAATTTCAGCCGCGCCGCCAAACGTCTGGGCATGTCACAGCCGCCCTTGACCGAGCAGATCCAGGCACTTGAGCAGTCGTTGCGCGTGCAGTTGTTCACCCGTTCTCGTCGCGGCGCACAATTGACTGCTGCCGGAAGTGCAATCCTTCCTGCCGTCCGCAAATTTGCGGAGCAGCTGGAACGACTCGAGCTTGCAGTCCATGAAGCCGTCGCCGGGCACGCTGGGGTGCTCACAATTGGCGCCATCACCTCGGCAATGATTGACGTGCTGCCGCCTTTAATCGAGCGGTTCAAGCAAGATCATCCGTTGATCACCGTATCGATACGCGAGATTGACAGTGCCGATGCCGTTCCAGCGTTGGAGGCGGGGGACATTGACGTCGCTTTGGCACGTCTGGAAGGAAATCTGGGCCGGCATCTACAGTCGATACCGTTGGCTGAAGAGCGGCTGGCAGTGGCGTTACCTAACGATCATCCGCTCGCTGCGCACGAAGCAATCGGGCTGTCGGCACTGGCTGACGAAACACTGGTCATGGCTTCAAGGGATGTGAGCCCGGTGTATTTTGACTATCTGGTAGGGCTGTGCAAAGCCAGTGGGTTTGCTCCGCGCATTGTGCATCAAGTTCGTTCTGTTGCTACTCAGGTAGCGTTTGTCAGTTGTGGTCAGGGCGTTGCATTGGTGCCCGCGTCAATGGGCAAACTTGCCCCCAACAACGTGCTGGTTCGCCCCCTCGACCCGGAAGTTAAAGTGGTTACAACCGCTATTGCCTGGCACGCCGGGCATAACAACCCGTTAGTTGAGGCGGTCATTGATCTGGCCAGGCAACGTTCAGCCATAGCTTGAGGATATGACAGAGTTCCTGTTTTCGTATTTTACAAATAGCCGGTCGGGTTCACTATGAGCCGGTCTATAAACAGGAACAATGACCGTGGCTTATTCCGCTCGTTTCACTCACGAAAAATTACCGCTGGACGTCGACGGTGTGCAGATTGATTTAGCGGTCATACACCGATCGGGGCCCAAAGCGCCGATCCTGTTCCTGCACGGTTTTGGCTCTACCAAGGAAGATTATGCAGATATCACTTTGCAACCCGCGTTCGAAGGCCATCCCTTCATTGCCTACGATGCGCCTGGTTGCGGCGCGACAGAGTGCCACGATCTCTCGCGCGTCGGCATTGCGTTGTTGGTCAGAACGGCCGAAGTGGTACTGAAACATTTCGATATCGACCGGTTTCACCTGGTAGGGCACTCAATGGGGGGCCTGACCGGTTTGATGCTTGCGCATAATGAGCCTGGGCGAGTGCTCAGTTTCGTAAATATCGAAGGTAATATTGCGCCTGAGGACTGCTTTCTCAGCCGCCAGATCCACGACCACCCGCGCGAGGATGACGAGCGCTTTTTCCATGACTTCATTGAGCGCACCCGTTTGGCGTCTGACCCGGCCAGCGCACTTTACGCCGCCAGCCTTGCACATAAAGTGCGACCTGGGGCGGTGCGCGGGATCTTCGAATCAATGGTCGAACTGTCTGACAATGCGGGGCTGATGAGCAAGTTCCTGGCGCTGCCATTTGCGCGGCAATACATGTACGGCGTCAGCAACTCCCACCTGTCTTACCTTGCCGACATCGCTGCGCAAGGTGTCGATCTGGCGTGCATTCCGGATTGCGGCCACTTTCCGATGTATTCCAACCCAACGCTTATGTGGCAACACATCAAGAGGCTGCAGGACCGCGTTTGAGGCGGCCTATGTTTAATTGACTTCAGGGTGCCGGGTAAGTGAGGCCCGTATGGCCCTTGCCAGAACAATGCGGGACCTCTCACCGCCGCCGCATGTCCCAAATCATCAGCCCTTGCGCGTTGCAACCTCAGTCTGCTGCAGCGCCGCCAGCGTCGCTTCGATCAATATCCGCGCCATATCCAGTTGATGAACCACCGAACGCGCCATTGCCCGGC
This sequence comes from Pseudomonas sp. 21LCFQ02, assembly GCF_024129895.2. Lineage (NCBI taxonomy): Bacteria > Pseudomonadati > Pseudomonadota > Gammaproteobacteria > Pseudomonadales > Pseudomonadaceae > Pseudomonas > Pseudomonas sp. 21LCFQ02. The sequence continues at coordinate 4,442,138 of NZ_CM178749.1, read as the reverse complement.
ACTCAATACTTTGGCTGTTGGCGACTTCATCAGCAGCGGCCGAGGCGCACTCCAGATAATCGGCAGCGGCGATCAGCGCATCCTCGGCGTGGATACCGGGGTTGACGCTGAACAGGCCGGGGCCGGCCAAGGGTAAGGGCAGGGCGAGGGTGGGTATTGGCGGTGGGTGGGGTGTAGATAAGATCATGATAGATAGTCCTCGATGTGGATGAGTGGCCCGCACACCTCGCGACTAAACAAAGGGGTGGTAGCCATGCACGGTTTAGTCGCCGGTACCGAGGACCCGGTGCGCCCGAAAGCACTCCGTGCACAGCCACCATAAAACGACGTCATAGCACCTACGGCGCATAACGGTCATGGGACTTGCTTGTTCGGTACGGAGCGACTAAACCCCATCGCTGCGATGAGCGACGGACAGGACATTAGCGACCGATGGACACCGTCACAAGCGGGGGCGGAGGATAACGCGAAAATTCAGAAGCGTCCTACAGGCTTGGGGTGATTTGGCTGTAGTGCGCTTGTGAATGTGTAACTGGCTGTGGGGTAGGGGTAGCGTGCCCCACCAAATTATGGCATACAGCCACTAACGCTGCGTATGGCTGGCAAGTCTAGATTCACACAAGCGCCTGACTTAAGGAACAGCGCGATGTACCTTGCAGCACTGAAGAAGGTCGCGATTCAACGGCGGCATAAATGGCAAGGACGACAGTGATGGTAAAAAAAATCGACATGAGCAAGCTAGCGGGTATCGAATATCATGGTACTCCCGGAGTTACCCAAAGGTGCATTGACGCACTAAAAAATATCTTGGGGGCAGGAGAGCATGTACAAGCAGCTTGGATTCTTTCATGGTTCGACGGAAAAATAGGCGAGCACAGTATCCTGCTAACTCTTTCGCCCTGTTTGAGAATATTGATTAAATCTGGATTCAGGTCAGGATATTCAGGAACTGGGCCGACAGGGTTTTCTACTGCCATTGAATTACTTCAGTTGTTTAAAGTGGATATTGAAGAGTACGATATTGATGAGGAACTTCATCGTCGTTGCGAAGCCGGTTGCCTACTTTCATCTGATCTGAAAAGCCTGACTCAAGCCATGCCTGTCCGGCCTATGCGGTATTACGAATACATCGAGTGCCCCTCCTATCGTGCTAGGACAGATGTGTTTCATCTTCTTGAAGAATTCCCGCCCGTGCTGAATCTGGGTCTGCTTGACGAGCGACTGGTCGATCTATCCATTGGTTTTTTTGACAACCCAGACTCCGCCATCACAACGGCTTTCCGGAGATTAGAAGATATTGTTCGGACCCGGATCGGGGTCTACGATAAAAGCAGCACCCAGCTTTTCACACACGCATTCGAAGGAAGTCGTTCGGTACTGCATTGGGATGATCAGGACGCCGGTGAACAAGCGGGCAAATGTAACTTATTCAAGTCTGTGACGATGGCTTACCGCAACCCACGGGCTCACCGAGAAGTAAAGATGAGTAATCATGACGCAGTTCGCGAACTCATGCTCGTGAACCAGTTGTACCTCCTCGAAGCCGCTGCAGTACCGAGATTAATCCAAGATATCAAGTTGCCACTCGAGAAGTATAGTGGTTAAAGAAGGCAGAAATAAACATTTTCCGTAATCCAATACTATAGTGTTCAACGGCTGTATAAACCGTTCTAGGTACGAAAACATAAACCGTGATAAATGACTTCTCTCGAAGCCGCTCAATGGCCGGAGTGATCAACTGCTTGCGGACAGTTTCTTCCTTGGGTGGATGACCCGGTAAAAACGTAACGCTGCCCGCGCCTGTTTGCGCAGGGAGGCGAAATTGACATACATGACCCGGTGAGTCATCGACGCGTGCTGCATCATTTCGTGGGTTGGCAGCAGCTATAGACCTAATTGAGATTGGTATTAATCAGATGACGCCTGATCAGAGAGAAATTTGGAAGCGGTACAAGGGGCAAACTGCACAGTTTGCGGACGACATGCTACTAGCAGAAGGCGATCTAAACGCTATTAGACGTCGCCTAGGACTGTGTCCAAAACCAATTGAATGAGAGCTCAGAGTAGAGGTACCTACCGTCAAGTACGAATGGCTTCCAGTTGTCGTTATGGATTTGATGACAATTTTTCGACAGCGAACCGCAGAAGGTTTTGAAAGCCCTAATATACGATGCCGCAAAATTACTCACTGGATTCCTTGCGATGTAAACGAACCCAAGGATGGCGGAGCCTGCTGAAGCTTAGGGATCCTCCGATCAAGTTGCCCATCAGCCGGAAATGGACGGCTTGAGGATGCCGAAAAGCCCGATTTTCAGCCGCTGATTATTGGGTAACCAAGGCACAGCCTTGGTTTTCTGCCCTCACGGGCGCACCTCTCCCGCTCCAGGCAATAATTGCCGGCGCACCATCCACAGATTCGACAGGGCAAAAAGCGTGGTCAGTTGCGCCGTGTTCTTGGCCGAGCCACGGAAGCGGGTTTTCACATAGCCGAATTGGCGCTTGATCACACGGAATGGATGTTCGACCTTCGCTCGCGCCGGCGCTTTGACCTTCTCAATCTTGCGTCTGGCTTTGTAGAGCACGCTGCGTTTGTTCAAGTGTTTATAGGTGCTTCGACGAGCCGCAATCTGCCAAATCACCGGCCGGCCGTCATGCTCCGGCCGCTTCCAAAAGTCGAGCCATTAGCGATTAATGGCCCATTGCCTGTATAACTACACCCAATCAGCAGATTGCAGGCGAGGGAAGCGCAGTGTTTTTAAACGATCAGGAAACCGCAACGGACTTGCTGTACTACAGCGCGATCTCCAAAACGGTTGTGAGGCTCATCAAGGATACCCCTGACACCCCCATTACCATTGGTGTGCACGGGGACTGGGGTGCCGGTAAGTCCAGCGTCCTGCGCATGACCCAGGATGAGCTCAAAGCCAACGATCGTGTCTGCTGCATCTGGTTCAACGGCTGGACGTTCGAAGGGTTTGAAGACGCGAAAACGGTAGTCATTGAGACGATCGTCGATGAGTTGAGGCGAGCCAGGCCAGACTCAGCAAAAGTGAAAGCCGCTGCGTCCAAGGTGCTCAAGCGTGTTGATTGGCTGAAGGTCGCGCGCAAAGCCGGCGGCTTCGCGTTCACTGCCATGACCGGCATCCCCACCATGGATCAGTTGAAGGGGGTGTATGACCTGGTCACGTCCGTGGTCACCAATCCATCGGATCATGTGAGCAAGGATGATCTGAAGGGCGCTGCCGAGAAGATCGGTGACTTCCTCAAAGAGGGCGGTGACGACTCCGAGAAGCTCCCTGAGCACATCCATAAATTCAGAGAAGAATTCAAAGAACTGTTGGACGCCGCCGACATCGACCAGCTTGTTGTCATCGTGGACGACCTCGACCGGTGCTTGCCGAAAACGGCCATCGAAACGTTGGAAGCGATCCGGTTGTTCTTGTTCGTTGAGCGCACCGCGTTCGTCATCGGCGCTGACGAAGCTATGATCGAATATGCAGTGCGTGAGCATTTCCCTGACCTCCCGCAGAGCTCAGGCCCGTCGAACTACGCCCGCAATTACCTAGAGAAGTTGATCCAGGTTCCGTTCCGCATCCCGGCGCTTGGCTTGGCCGAGACGCGTGTTTACATCACCTTGCTGCAGCTTGAGAATGCCTTGGGTGCCAATGACCCCAAGTTCCAAAACTTGCTGGATATCGCCCGGGAGGACATGAAGCGGCCGTGGAAGAGCAAGGGGCTCGAACGCAGCGTTGTGCAAACGGCGATGGGAGGCACGCTGACCGAGGAAGTCAGTCAGGCGATCACCATCAGCGCCCATGTCACCAAGATCCTAAGCGAAGGTACGCGCGGTAACCCACGCCAGATCAAGCGATTCCTGAACTCCATGATGCTCCGACAGGCGATCGCTGAGGAACGTGGGTTTGGCAACGAGATCAGTCGGCCAATCCTGGCGAAGATAATGTTGGCTGAGCGCTTCTACAGCGATTTCTACGAGCAGATCGCAAGGCTCGCGTCTTTGGCGCAGGATGGTGAGCCAGAGGCACTTGCCGGGCTCGAAAAGCGGGCGAGGGCCGCGCCTCAGGAAGTCGAGGATGACGAGCAGGGTACGGGGGGGCTAAAGGCTAAATCCGAGGCGGCCGTGGCCATCGGTGCTGAGCTCCAGCAATGGCTTAAAAGTGACTGGGCGCTCAACTGGGCACGGATCGACCCGACACTCGCCGGTGTTGATCTGAGACCTTATGTCTTTGTCACCAGGGACAAGCGCAGTTCCCTCGCAGGCTTCGTCGCTACCAGTCAGCTTGAAGCGTTGGTAGAGATCCTGATGGGCCCGCGCATGAAGTTGAAGAGCGCACCTGTGCTCAACAGCATGCGCGAGCTGTCCGCTCCTGATTCTGAAGAGGCCTTCGATGCGATTCGCGATCGTATCCTCCAGGGAGACATTTTCGATAAGCGCCCTCAGGGTATCGACGGTCTGGTTGGCCTAGTCAAAGAACAGCCACGGCTTCAAAACCGACTGCTCGAATTCATACGGGGACTTCCTGTCGAGCGACTGGGTGGCTGGGCGGCGTCCTCTTGGAGCGAGTGTTTGGTTGAGCCAGGCGCAAAATCAGCGCTCCAGGCTGTTCAAGAACAGTGGGCGGCACAGGTCGAGAACAAAAAACTCAAAGTAGCCGCTGAGCAAATGTTGGAACTCGGCCCGAAACGCTAAGGAATGCAGTATGGATACATCAAAAGGTTACGGGGGATCTGTTTCTGGGCTGGTTCCGTCTTGGGTGGATGATATGGCGCCCGCAACTACTCCGGATCAATCCGGTGATGCTGGACAGCCCTCAAATCCTTCCAGCGATCCAAACAATCCCAATCAGCCAGGGCAAGGAGGTCAGTCAGGGCAGCGTCCCATAGACAACAGTGGCACGGCCAAGCTCCAGCCGGCTCGAACACAGTTCACCCGCTTTGCTAGAACTGGGAGCCGCAGCGCGCTGGGTAGGGCACTCTCTGGCTATGTCAGAAGCGGAACGGGCGGAGCTGGACGTGCGGCTCGGCGAATGGGAGCGTCCCGCGCAGCGGCTGGTCGCCTGCTTGGCGTCATCAGAGATGTGCAGCGCTTTGGTGCGGCCGAGGTGTTGCGTCGGCTGAATCTGAATGGCCTGGCAGGGCGCCCATCTTCTGAAGTATTCATGGCCCTTGTTGAGTTTGTATGTCCCGCTGGCGGAGCGATCGACGAAGCGGTGGCACGTCAGGCTATGCTCGAGAATGTCATCGCGCTCGCTGATTCCGGCGAAACCACGTTCGACGAGATGACACCCGAGCAGATGAACGACTTCTTCCTGGATTTCGTGTCGCAGTCGATCGAGGGGATGGTGATGGCCGACCTTGGTCAGCGAGGCGTAACCATTCCGGATGATGTTGACGCAGTCGAGCGTATGCAGACCGAGCTTAACGACTTCATTACGGGCGCCACGCGTGGACGGCTATCCGATCGACTGGAGGGATTGCCAAGGCTGACTGACCAGGACATCCAGGGCGTGATCAGCCGAATATACGAGTCGGCGTTTGAGATCATTGCCGTTGCAGGGGAGGCGGCACAATGAGACACCACAGCATTATCTGCAGGCTCGGCGCCGGTGATATTGACCCGATCGAGATTCAGCGCCCAGGAAGTCGTGAAACCTCAATCTCATTCCTAGATGGCTACCAGCGTCTGAGCTTTGGTATCGGCCAAGCGATCGATCAACTCGCGAGCAAGGGCATGCGCCCCAGCGAGACTTCAATCGACTTGGCCCTCGTAGCCGGAGCGCTTACAGCCGCTGATACCCGGATATCCCGGAAGACCGAATCCCAGAATGCCTGGACGCGTGAGATCGACCTTTACGTGCCTGTGGCAGATCCTGCGTTGTGGACTTCAATGTCTGCGCTGCTTGCCTCGACCTTGCATTTCCTAACTGGCGATCGATGGCGGATCTTCTTCCGCGCCCGGCCTGAAGGCGTGGAGGAGCTGGCACCCATCGTGGAACTCTTTCGGAGCGCGACACCCACAAGCGTGTGTCTGTTCTCAGGTGGTATGGACAGCTTCATTGGCGCGATTGATTTACTGGCCCAAGGTGAGTCTCCGCTGCTGGTGAGCCACTACTGGGACTCCAACAGCACCAGCAAGTATCAGGATCAATGCCTGGTAGCTCTCCAGGAGCGATACCCAGACAGTGCAATCCACCAAGTACAGGCCAGGGTGGGTTTCCCGCAGGGGCTTGTGGCCAACACCAAGGGGGAAGACACGCTGCGAGGAAGATCATTCCTGTTCTTCGCCTTGGCGGCGTTGGCGGCTGATTCAACGAGCGAGGAGATGGTGATCCATGTTCCTGAGAACGGCCTGATCTCCCTGAATGTCCCGCTGGATCCGCTGCGGTTGGGCGCTCTGAGCACGCGGACGACACACCCCTACTACATGGCTCGTGTGAACGAGCTCTTTGCTGGCCTTGGGCTTCGTATGCGGTTGCACAACATGTATGGACATCGCACTAAGGGGCAGATGGCCGAGCAGTGCGCTGATGGTGAATTTCTCCGTGCGAACGTGCACAAAACCATGTCGTGCTCTTCACCTGGCAAGGCACGGTACCAAAAGGATCCGACCAACCGGCAACCCAAGCACTGCGGCTTCTGCGTTCCTTGTATCATCCGGCGGGCCTCCATTGCCCATGGATGCGGCGATGATAGAACCCCGTATGTGATTCCAGACTTGCACGCGGATGTTTTGAACACGAACAAGGCTGACGGAGCACATGTGCGTTCATTCCAGATCGCTATCCGCCGACTGCAGCGGGCGCCGAACAGTCCGAGGTTCGACATTCACATTCCAGGCCCCTTGATCGACCATCCGGACGACTATCAGGCGTATGAGCAGGTGTATGTCGACGGCCTCAATGAAGTAGATCGATATTTGACCGGAGTCAGGGCGCAACCCCTATGAGCCAAGCAGTGCGCGAGCGTCCGAAATGGGTGGATTTTCACTGCCACCTGGATCTCTATTCCAACCATGAAGCCTTGATTCGTGAGTGCGATCATGAAGGGGTAGCCACGCTCGCCGTCACTACCACCCCAAAGGCTTGGGCTCGAAACCAGGAACTGGCGAGTACTTCTAAGCATGTACGGGTTGCCTTGGGTTTGCACCCGCAACTGGTGGCGGAGCGGGAAGGGGAGCTCGCGCTGTTCGAGCGCTTGCTGGAAGGAACGCGATACGTCGGAGAGATCGGCCTCGATGCTGGGCCCAAGTTCTACTCCAGTTTCGAGGCACAAGAGCGCGTTTTCTCTCGGATCTTGTCGGTGTGTTCTGAGCAGGGCGGCAAGATCCTCACCGTGCACAGCGTTCGTACCGCCGCAAAGGTGCTAGGACACATTGAGCGCCTCCTTCCACCCGATCGCGGGAGGGTAGTGCTGCACTGGTTCACAGGCAGTGCGACCGAGGCCAGGCGGGCTCTGCATCTTGGGTGCTACTTTTCAATCAACATTGAAATGTTGAAGTCCACGAAGCACCGGGCGCTCGTAGCATCGCTGCCACTTGATCGTATGCTCACCGAAACCGATGGGCCATTTGTGCTGGCGGGAGGAAGGCCGTTAGTCCCTCGAGATGTTAGCGATGTGATTCAGGCGATTGCTTCGCTCAAGGAGCTCGATCCGGGAATAGTCGCGAGTCAGATTGTGAGCAACTTGGGCAACCTCCTGCGCAGCTGTTGATTGAAGCGATACCTCAAGGCTCAAGCCGGGGGGCGATCTCAAAACCAATCTACGAAGCGCAGGATGCCATGACTGGTGTACGTCACGGAGCTAGAAGCCGAGGTAGAGATGCACAACAGAGGCCTTGCGCCATCAAGATAATGATACCCTCTGGCCTTTCGCCATAGAGACGTGCCCGCTCTGCAAGGCACGCTCCAGGACAGCAGGGAGCCCTTAGCTAGTGGATTCACCAACGACCGATTCCAATTCACCATCGTCCCGGCCTCATGCCTCAGCAGACGGAAAAGCGCCTTCACCTGAAAAACAGACTGCGCCTGCTAGGAGTGGCTTTGCAGGTGGTCTTACCAACTGGATTCTTGATGCCATAGGTTTCGAACAGCGCTCAGCCTGGAAGTCTGGGCATCTGATCGGCGTGGGCGAAGGCTATGAGTCAGGACGTGACCATGGGCTGAAACTGGGGCATGCACAAGGGCGAGCCGCGGGGCATCTGGCGGGTAGGGCTGAGGGTTTGGAAGAGGGTTTTTCCGAAGGTCATAGTCTAGGGCTTGATGAAGGAAAGCTGATCGTTGAGCTGCGCCCTGGGGTTGCTGAAGAGCCTGGTGCACCGGCAACGAAGGAGCTCGCGCTATTCAAGGACTGGAGATTTGCCATCACCCCGGAGATGGAAGAGGAGATTCGCCGGGATGTCGCTCATTATCTTCCTGGCCAGCGTCCGTCGGATGATCAGTGGAAGATGATTCTGTCGACGACTCCAACTACTGCGGTCGTCGCGGGAGCCGGCAGCGGCAAATCCACGACCATGGTGTTGCGGCTTATCGTACTCTACCACTATTTGAAAATCGACCTCGCGAGCCTGACAGTTGTCACGTTCACCAAGGAGTCCAAGCTGGACTTCGCAAAAAAAGTACGTGAAGTGTTTGACCTGTGGGGCTACGAGGTCAGCCAGGAGAGGTCGCTGGAGATTGTGCGTACCTTCCATTCTCGGATCCTTTCGTTCGCTAAAAGCATCAATGGTTTGAGCGACGTAAAAGCCTTCGAGTTTCTGGACAAGAATCTCAACGAAGAGGAGAAGGACGGCTCGGCGCTGAATATGAAGCTGGGTGAGATTCAGCTCGATCTGATGAATGCGCTTTACCAAGAACTTTACGAAGGCGATGAGACTTTCCGGAAGCTGATAGGGGAACTGTATCAGCGCTCGCTGTTGCTGGACGATATGGACAAGGAGCATCCAGATGTCCAAGAGCGCAAAGATTGGGCTTGGGCCATGTCGAAGAATGACGTGGCATTATGTTCGACGCTTGAAGGCCTCTGGAGCGCTGCCGGGTATTGGCCAATCGACGGTATTGTGCAGACGAACAAGAAAATCCGAATACTGGGGAAAGACTTCCACGTCAATGGATACATCCCCGAGTACAAAACCTATGTGATCCTTGGGGTGGATGATTCAGAGCCGGACGATCTCAAATTGGATATCCCCTACGGCTCATATCTGCGCCGGCATGTGCGCGATAAGCGGACAATTTTCCAAGCCTTTTGTAGCAGCAGGGTCGTGTACCTGAAAAGCTACCAGCAGGCAGCACAAACGGTAGACGCACTCTGTGGTCGCGCGATCGCATGTCCGGCATTTTGGTACAAGGTTCGAGGGGAAATCAGCTCTTCCCATATCATGGAGGCGTTTTACTCTACAGGTTCCTTTATTGAAAACCTGGGCCTGGATACGGTCAGCGCGGTCAAAAAAATGAGCCTGTATCCCGGTGATCCTGATGCTGCTTTCTTCTATGCCTTGGGTATTTACTGGGCCGCATTCAACCGGCGCCTGCTGGGTATGAGCCCGCCCGTCATGACCTTCAACAGCATGTTCGCGATGTTCAGCGAACGGGGTTACAAAAATTTCTGGGCGGTGCCGGACAGCGTTCTGCGCCCGATGTCGACCCTACTCATTGATGAGTTCCAAGACGTCGGGGCGAACACCATCTCTTGGGTCAGAGCCACGTTCAGAGAAATTGAGCGGCGCGGTTTGAACGTGAAGACTTTTGGTGCTCCGGCGCATGCATCGCTGATGGTGGTCGGTGACGACTGGCAAAGCATCTACGGGTGGCGTGGTAGCTCTCCGCGATTCCTGATGGAGTTCGACAAGGAGTTCAAATCTCCGGCTCACACCGAAGTATTTATGCAAGAAAACCATCGCTCGCACCAGATGGTTGTGGACGCTGCCGAGTCGATCGCTAAAAAAACGCCTGGCTTCGAGAACAAACATGGTATTGCGGTTAACAAGGCTGTGGTCGGCAACCAAGTGCCGGTGGAGGTGGGTGAGTTCGACGAAAAGCACCTAGTTGATATGGTGGAACATCATTACGAGGCCGGCCATACTATCTTGGTGCTTTACCGCAAGCGAGCCACAAAAAAGGATGTAGAGGAAGCCCTCGAAGAGATTCTTCAGCGAGCCCATGATGAAAAGCAGAAGAAGAGAATCAAGCTTTTAACCTATCACTCGTCGAAGGGCCTCCAAGCGGATGCCGTCTTTCTACTCGGCGATTGTGAGGTCACGAATTCGTCACCCTCGAAGAATGATTTCTACGCCCAGGCTGGCATGGGCAGCCCAGGCGATCCATGCGGTTATGATACAGCTCAGCAGCATGAGGCGCTGCGGACTGCCTATGTTGCGATCACTAGGGCGATAAAGTTCTGCTACTGGTACATCACATGGGATGAAAAAGTACCAGCGTATGAGAAGGCGAGTCGTCATATCGTAGCGGATGACCCGTTCTGGAAAGTTGTGGGGCACCGTGCTGTATCGCGCTCAGATGGAATCAAGCGCAAGGCAGAGAAAGGCTGATAGCCAGGATGCCCCGGGCTTAGGGGCATGAGTCTGGGGCTGGCAGAGCGGAGCGGCTTTAAACCGCTCTCTTTTGGGCGTCAGGCTGAGATTCAGTGTAAGCGTCCAGCCAACTCGTCTTGTGTGACGAAGCCGGACGCCACCGATGCGGCAACAACTCCGTAATCTCACTCGCCCGCTGCGTCGGCAGGCGCGTCAGCACATCCTTTAGATAGGCATACGGATCGTGCCGTTGTTCCGGGCCGACTGGATCAAGCTCATGATCGCAGCCGCGCGTTTGCCACTGCGCAGTGATCCTGCAAAGAGCCAGTTCTTGCGACCGAGCGCCCACGGGCGTATCTGGTTTTCACACCAGTTGTTGTCGATGGGGACAGCCCCATCATCGAGATAGCGCGACAGCGCCGCCCAGCGTTTGAGGCTGTAATCCAGGGCTTTGCCGATGGCCGAACCGTTGTGCACGATATCGCGCTGGGCAAGCATCCAGGCCTGCAGCGCATCCATTAGCGATACGGCCTTTTCCTGCCGTATTCGGCGGCGTAAATCCAGCGGCAGGTGTTTTATTTCACTTTCGAGTTCGTACAGCAGCTGGATGTAGCGCAAGGCCTGTTCGGCCAGCGAGCTTTGGTCTGCCTTTATTGTTGTTGTTTGATTTCATGATGCTCATGGAGCAAGCGTCGCTGCAATGCGTTGCATGGCGTCTGCTCTGCATTCCTCATTCAGTGAGCCCCAGCCTGATTCTCCAGCGGGAAGACACGCGTGGGTCTTGTGGCTAAAATCAGCACGCCCGTACTGGCCATAGGCAATCATTGCATTGATGATCGGCCACTTTAGGAATGCTTACAGGGGGATACATGGAGTCAGTTGTTCCGAGAGACCGGTCGATATCCGATCTCTTATCGCGTGCCGCATCAGCGGATTTGGAAGTCTTGGCCGACCTGATCACCGACAATGGCAAGGGCAGGATTGCCCTCAACAGCGACGTGAGGGCAACCATCATGACCCGGAAGGTGCAGGGCCGTTTGCAATCTATTTCGGGCCTGCTTGAAAAGGAAATTTGTGCTTTCGGAAGCAACACCATTGTTTCCGCAATCAAATCGGAGAGCATCGACTACCTCGAGGTCGCGACGGATGTCGCCAAAAAGCTGGACGGAAAACCCTCCGCGCAAGATGACATCTTCGCCATTGAGGAAATCATCATCCGCCAAGCCATGGACAAATACATGGGAGACGAAGCGCTCAAGGACTATCTGAGCGGCGGAAATCTCGCTGGCTATATCAATGAAATGGTGAAAACGCTGATGTTGTCTGCCGGTAGCCTGGGCGGTATGGCTGCTACTGGTGGCGGGGCGGGCTTTGCCAGCGCATTAGGAGGCCGGGTGCTCTCAATGGTGGCAGCGCCGCTTGCTATCGGAGCCGCAGGACTCGCGATTTACCAGGCATCGTCGCCGGCGTTCCGGATCACCATTCCTGCCGTGCTGCAAATCGCCAAGCTGCGGCGCGCACGTTACGACCAGGACTTCGAGGCCTACACGGAGAAACTGAAAGCATGTTTGTAAACGTTGACGCGCTTGTACGCTCATTGCCTGATATCCCAGATGTCCTGGCCAAACTGCATAGCGGAGATTACACGCTTTGGGGTGGCGTAGTCCGACACTCAAAGGGAACCGAGAAGGCTGGCCAGATCGTCGGGCATCTCCTTTTTCCGGGCGACTCAGGGCATGTCCAAGAGAGCCTAAAGAACCTGCAATCCACTCTATCCAGTGGCCTGGGGTCGCTTCAAACTGGCATGGATCAAGTGCAGCAGAGCATGAATGTGCTCCAGGGACTACAGTCGGCCAATCTCTTAATGAGTGGGCTCAACCTCGCGGTGACTACCGTGGGCTTTGTCATTGTGTGCAAAAAACTCGACAAAATTAGCCGGGAAATGGAGAAACAATCAAAAACGATCGCAGAGACCTGGCAGCTGGTGAGCGAGGCTCACGAACGGTACCTACTAGCTGATGAAGCTCGCTTTCGAGGTCTACTACGCACCGCAATACAGTTCTGCGAAGAAGGCGATGCTCAGCAGCTCAGGATATTGATTGGATCGTTCAATGAGCAGTATGAGTTCACCAGGCTTCTCCTAGAACGGCATTCGCGGATGGCTACCAGCAACGTTGCATATTTTGGCCAGGTTTCACTGCTGCAAAACCGATTAGTAAATCTTGGTTTGATGATGTCCCACGTTCAGTTGAAGGCTGGTTCTCACAAGTACGCCCGACAAAGCCTGACGGAGCTTGCTACCGACATCGCCAGCCTCAACGCTTCTCGGGTAAAGGCTTTGTCCAACGATCGCAGTGTTGCGTCAACGATCACTCATGAGCAATTCGCTAGTCTGACTCGTTTCCTGCAGGACGGAACCCAGATGACGCCGTCTCTGACCTACCAAGCTGATCTCATTGAGCTTGAAGTGAAACATCCTGGGCTGCTTCAGCATGCGACCGAGGCGCGGGAAATTTTGCTGATAGCCGCGTGAGCTATTAATCCGGTCGCCGCCAACGAAACGCGATGCCCGAAGCTGCCATTAATGCCGGGGAGGGCAGTTGCAAGCGGAGCGCACAGGCCTTTGGCCGTAGGCACGAGGATGGAAGCCCGCAGGGCCAAGACCCCGACTCAGTCGGGGCTTGGTTCACGACCGCTGTGCCGCAGGCCGTGCCCAGCCTGATGTCCTGCGTGTGATGTCACCGGTGGCGTCAGAGCGACGGCCCACCTGCATGCTTACGCAGCCACTGGGACGCCGGCATATGCTTTCGGATTCCAATGTCCGGCCAAACCTCTTCATCATGATGTGGCATAGCGATACTCACTGCCTTGGAGGCCCACCCGGCCTTTTTGGCCGACTCCCTCAACTCAAGGAATGTGATCGAGGCTCCAGCCTTAAGATTACCGCAGTCGCGCCAGTGGGCCTTCGCAGCCAACGGACTTTGCTGCAGTCGCGTCAAAATGGTGGTCGTGAACCTGCTGAATAGATCGATCATGGTATGGCTCGCGTAACCAGCACTACCATCCATCAAAGGCAGCAGCGGGCTTTGCGGGGAAAGACCCGAATCGTCTCGAGCACTGGGCACACGATCTTGTAGTGCCTCGGGGTGAACTCCGGCCGTTGGCACTGCTTGGCCAGAAAGTCGATGCCGAGGCGTCAGGTTTGAAATACTTCCAGTGCGGGGTCTAGGGTATCGAGCCGCGCGCGGACATCATTAGCCGCCGGGTGAGCGACTGTTGAAGGGCTGCTTTAATTGTAGCGGTGGCCGTAAACACGCTGAGGCCACTAGTCACGCAACGTGGTCAGGGTCAGCGGCTGCGGCTGCCTGTAAGCGATCTAATCTCGCAGCCTGTGAATTATGGTTTTCAAACCGGGCAATCAGGTATGGCGGGGCTGGTGAAGCTTAGGAGGTACTGGAGAGATGGAACGTAACGGATTGGTTCGACGGGTGTATGATCAATTCAGGCAAAGTCTGGTTTTCGGGGGCTGGTGACAGGCAACAAGCGCTTACCAATGCACAGAATTTAACATAATATACATTATGCGTAATAATGAATTACCCCTTGTAACCAAGTCCCCAGCACAATCCACCACAGCGAAATCGGATACCTTCGCCTGAACACCGTTTCCAGTCACCAACCTTGCGAGCCCCCCAGACAGCTGCCTGTCTCCACAATCACCAGCATCACCTCATCTGCCATCGAACCAATCGCGCTTGATCGAATCGAAACCGGCTCGGCAGTTCCAATTTCGGATGGATGCCGTCTGTTCAAGTTTTTAAGGACGCAATTCGATGCACAGAAAAATTTTCCCCTTGGTAATTTTGGCCACTGCACTGGTCGGCTGTTCTGATCCCAAGAAAGCATCCGAGAGCAACTTCGAGAAAGCCACACAGGCCTGGCTCGATACGGCGTATCCGAAGTGCTTTCTGATGTCGGCATTCCCGACCGAGTCCAAGGAGTTCGATATCGGCAACAGCAATAAGATGTTGCATGCACTGGCGGGCGCTGGCGTGCTCAAGGAAGTTGAGTTATCCCGCAAAGAGATTCCAGCCTCGATCTTTCAGTCGGCGCGTACCCAGGTGCAATACTCCTATGATCTGACCGACGAAGGTCGCAAGTACTACAAGGCTGATGCCCAGAAGCTGCGTGATGGCTCCACGGCCCCTGGCCTGTGTATTGGCAAGGCCAAAGTCACCAAGATCGAGCAGTTCAGCGAGCCAGGCGACATGATGGGCCAGAAGATCTCCCGCGTGACTTATACCTACCGGGTGGACGATCTGCCCAAATGGGCGAGTGATCAGGCTGTTGTCGAGACGAATCGCGAGCTGGGCCCGATGGTTTCGAGCAAAGACACGCCGATCAAGGAGACCCGTGCGTTTATCTTGACCAACAATGGCTGGGTTCACGAAAGGCTGTTTGGCAAGTAAGATCGACAGATGCAGGGGGTTGCCCCCCTGCCCTCTGAAAATATGCGTACGACACATAACTCAACTAAAGAAACATTTAGTTGAGTTATATTAAGCAGCATTCAGCGATGAGTTTCGAGTCTGTCCTCTACTCCTCATACGCCGTCCAACTCAAGCGCTTTCAGGCACTTTTCCAGCCTCAGCCTCCTGAATCACCACCACTCGCTGGCCGGCACGGATCGCACTACCAGGGCTCACCAGCACCTCCCGCACGATTCCGGCGCAGCTTGCCAGCACCGGTATTTCCATTTTCATCGACTCCAGAATCACCAGCACGTCCCCTGCTTCCACGTGCGTTCCCGGTGTGGCTTGCACTTGCCAGAGGTTGCCGGCTATCGGGCTTTCGACGCCTGAGCAGCCTTGCTCCAGGACGTCGTCCTGAGTGAGTTCGGCCACCTCCTCCTGGCTGTCGAAATGCGCCTGGCCGCTGGCGATCCAGCGTTCGCGCTCGGCGCGGAAGGCGGCCTGTTGTTGCTCGCGGAACGCTTCAATGCCGTCGGCCTCTTTCGCCAGGAAGTCCTGGTAATCCGACAGGCGCAGCTCCCCTTCTTCGATCTGCAGGTCAAACCTGCCGAGCGGGAAGTCACGCCGGATGGTGAGCAACTCGTCAGCCGTGACCGGGTAAAAGCGAATCTGGTCAAAGAAGCGCAGCAGCCAGGGCTTGCCGTTGAACGCTGCGACTTGCCGGTAGCGGTTCCACATCTGCAGGGTTCGCCCGACGAACTGATAGCCCCCCGGCCCTTCCATGCCGTACACACACATATAGGCACCGCCGATTCCGACCGAGTTTTCGGCGGTCCAGGTGCGGGCCGGGTTGTATTTGGTGGTCACCAGCCGGTGACGTGGGTCCAGCGGTGTGGCTACCGGCGCGCCGAGGTACACATCGCCCAAGCCCATGACCAGGTAACTGGCCTCGAAGACTGTACGCTGCACGGCGTCCAGATCCGGCAGGTCGTTTATGCGGCGGATGAATTCCAGGTTGCTGGGGCACCATGGGGCGTCCTTGCGCACCGTGGTCATGTATTTCTCGATGGCCAGCTGGCACGCCGGGTCATCCCAGGACAGCGGCAGATGCACAACGCGCGAGGGCACTTGCAGGTCGTCAGCGGCGCAGACCGCGTCCCACTCGCCAGCCACTGCACTCAGCAGTTGCTCCAGGCTTACCTGCTCTGGCTGGTAGTGCACTTGCAGTGAACGGATACCGGGGGTGAGATCGATCACACCATCCAGCGCCAGGCTTTCAAGTGCCTGCATCAGCGCATGGCCGCGAAAGCGCAATACCAGATTGAGTTCCGGGCCGCCGATTTCCAGCAGCAGATGGGTATCGCCGGCCAGCCGGGCGACCAGGCGGGTGTCGGACTCACCAATGTCGAGCACAATCGGCGATGCCAGCACGGCGGTCGCCACCTCGCCGATAACGGCCGGCGGCACCTCCAGCAATTCGCGGGTTGCCAGCTGGCGGGCCTGCACAACGTCGGTCGGGATGAAACGCAGCTTGTCACCGGCCTTGAGCTGGCCGAGTTGCCAGAGGTCAGCTTCGATGACGGTCACCGGGCAGACGAAGCCACCCAGGCTCGGACCGTCCGGGCCGAGGATCACCGGCATGTCGCCGGTGAAGTCCACTGCGCCGATGGCATATGGGTTGTCGTGGATATTGGAGGGGTGCAGGCCCGCTTCGCCGCCGTCGCTGCGCACCCATTCAGGCTTGGGGCCGATCAGGCGTACGCCGGTGCGGCTGGAGTTGAAGTGCACTTCCCAGTCGGTGGCGAAGAACCGGTCCATGTACGACTCGGTGAAGTACTCCGGCGCCCCATGCGGACCATAGATCACCCGGATGGCACGGACCGCAGGCAAGGCGGGTTGTCGCGGCAGAGACGCGCCGGCACTGGAGTCGCTCAGCTCCGTGATGTGCAGTACATCCCCTGCCCGCAACGCACGCCCCCCGTGGCCGCCAAACTGGCCGAGGGTGAAGGTACTTTTGCTGCCCAGGTAGTCCGGCACGTCAATTCCGCCGCGCAGGGTCAGGTAGCTGCGCGCGCCCGCCCCGCTGACGGCGCCCAGGGTCAGCACCGCGCCGGCCTTGACATGGATGGTCGTGTTCATCGGCGCCGCTTCGCCATCCAGGGTAACCGGCAGTGGCGCGCCAGTGACGGCCACCACCGCCTCGGTGTTGAAGCGCAGTACCGGGCCATTGATGGTGATCTCCAGACCTGCCAGCCCCTCCGGGTTGCCGAGCAGGCGGTTGCCAAGGCGCAAGGCGCGGCTGTCCATCGGACCGGAAGGCGGCACGCCCACCGCCCCATAGCCCAGCCGGCCGGGATAGTCCTGCACGCTGGTCTGGGTACCGCCGACCATCACTTCGAAGGTGTGCGGGTGGTAAACAAGCGCTTCCAGGCATCGCGTCCATGGCTGGCCCGTCACAAACGGCCGGCTGGCGAGGATTTCGCCCAGATAGCCACAGTTGGTTTCTACCCCATACAGGCGGGTATCGCCGAGCGCACGTTGCAGGCCGGTACGTGCCTGTTCGCGGTCCGGGGCCCAGGCGATGAGTTTGGCAATCATGGGGTCGAAAAACGGCGGGATTTCGCAGCCAGCCTCGACCCAGGTGTCGATCCGCAAGGCGCGCCCGTGCGCCGCAGGAAAGGCCACCGAGGTGAGCAAGCCAGGGCTTGGCTGAAAGTCTTTGCCAGGATCTTCGGCATACAACCTTGCCTGAATGGCGTGCCCGGTCGGCGTCAGTTGCTCGCGCAGTTCGCTCAGGGGCGGCAGTTCGCCGGCGGCCAGTTGCACCATCCAGCTCACCAGGTCGATGCCCCATACTTGCTCGGTGACGCCATGCTCGACCTGCAGCCGGGTATTGACCTCCAGAAAGTAGAAGCAGCCGGCATCGCTGTCATAGACGAACTCAACCGTGCCGGCACTGCGGTAGTTAACGGCCTTGGCCAGTTGCGCAGCGGCTTCACACAGTGCCTGCTCCATGCCCTGCGGCAGGTTGGGCGCCGGGGTTTCTTCGATGACTTTCTGGTTGCGGCGCTGAATGGAGCAGTCACGCACCCCCAGGGTCAGCACATCACCCTGACCGTCACCGAACACCTGAACCTCAAGGTGCCGCGCACGCTCGATGTATTTTTCAAGGAACACACCGGCGTCACTGAAATTGTTCTGGCCCAGGCGTTTGACTGTCTCGAACGCCTCGCTCAGTTGCTGGCTGTCGCGGCACACACGCATACCGATGCCGCCGCCACCGGCGGTGCTTTTGAGCATGACCGGGTAGCCAACCGCCTGCGCCTCAAGCAGTGCCTGCTCCAGCGTGTCCAGCAGTTCGGTGCCTTCGAGCAGCGGCACGCCCTGTTCGCGTGCCAGCGCACGTGCGGTGTGCTTGAGGCCGAACAGCCGCAATTGCTCAGGCGTCGGCCCTACAAAGGCAATGCCAGCCGCTTCGCAGGCTTCGGCGAAGGCGGCATTTTCGGAAAGAAAACCGTAACCGGGGTGGATCGCGGTGGCGCCACTCGCCTGCGCGGCCGCCAGGATTTTATCGACGGCCAGATAAGTAGTGGCCGCTGCGCCCTCCCCCAGGCTCAAGGTCTGGTCAGCCTCCAATACATGGCGGCTGGCGAGGTCAGCCTCTGAATAGACAGCGACGCCTTTGACATTCAGTTCACGCAAGGTGCGCAGGATACGGCAAGCGATGGCGCCACGGTTGGCGATGAGCAACGATTCGAACATGACAACGTCCCCTGGAGGTCCATAAGCGCCTCGACTGGGTTGCGGGCCGTCCCGCAGTTGTAAGAAGTCCTGGGGTCGTCCCCGGACAGAAGGTCTTTAGCCACTCAGCGATGGTTGTCGGGGGCCTTGGGCGGCTCGCCTCGATACTGGCCGGCGCGGATCTCACAGGCCTTGAACAGCCACTGGCGGATACGCTCAAGCAGTGGCTTCAGTTCCATATCAGCACCTGCGCAGGGGTCGGGTTGTAGCCGTTGCAGGGGTTGTTGAGCTGCGGGCAGTTGGAAATCAGCACCATCACATCCATTTGCGCCGTCAGTTGCACGTACTTGCCTGCCCCCGAGATGCCGTCTTCAAACGTCAGGCCACCGTCAGGTGTCACCGGCACGTTCATGAAGAAGTTGATGTTCGGCGCGATGTCGCGCTTGCCAAGCCGGCCATCGTGGCAGCAAGCACGCAGGTAGTTGTCGCGGCAACTGTGCATGTGGCGTTTTTCCAGGGCATAGCGCACCGTGTTGCTCTCTTGGGCGCAGGCGCCGCCAAGGGTATCGTGGCGACCGCAGTTGTCCTGGGTGATGGTCAGCATCGGCCGGCCCAGGTTGGAGTAGAGCACGCTGCCCTCGCCCAGATAGACGTTTGCCTGCTTGCGCAGCGTGCGCTGCACGTCGTAGCGCTCGCGGGGGTTGGCCGTACTGTAGAACAGCGTATCGATTGCCTGATTGCCTTCCAGGTCAAGAATGCGCAGGGTCTGCCCGGCCTTGACTTCGCCAAGCCATGGCTCACCGGCCGCAATGGTTGCCCTGAAAGCAGCGGTGTCGGGTTGCAGGTTACGGGTCATGGCAAGTCCTCAAGCAAACAGGCGATGGGTATTGATAAAGCCGCGCTCGTTCTCTGGACGCGAGGTGCGGCAATGCTCGGCCACCGACTCGTCAGCGTTGGCGAACGTGAGCTGGACCGGCTTGGGCGCGTACACAGGTGCCGGGTCCATTGGGTGTTGCAAGGCGGTCACCACAAACAGCGTGTCCATGGGCGCATACAGCTCGATGACATCGCCGGCTTGCGAATGCCCTTGGGCGAAGTGCAACCCGCCCTGCTCGTCCACCTCAACACGACTGAACAGGTTCAGCGGCATGGTCAGATCGGTCAGTTGCAGGTCCCATTTGCCCATTTCCACCAGCAGGTTGTCGGTCCCGTTGCGGTAAAAACCGTTACGCAGTTCCTGGTAGCGGCCGACGCCATATTTCTCTTGCACCTCGTCTGCGTTGAGCACGCCACCGATGCTGTCGCTCCAGCCGGTGCTGTCCTGAGTGATCGCCGCCAGTACCCGGCCCATGTCTGAATACAGGCAATGGCCGCGGGTCAGCTTTGCGGTGTGCTGGCATTTGAGGGAATCGGGCAGGTTCAGCCGCTCGCTTTTCTCATGGGCGTTGAACAGCATCAGGCTGACATTGGCGCCACCCTCAAGGTCGGTAAACCGCACGACTTGCCCGCGTTTGAGCACAAATGACAGATGCCCGCCGCCTGGCAGCAGGTCTTCTGCGATGGTCTGTGTGTAAGACATGATTAGCTTCCTGTGTGCAGCGATAAGGATTCAGGGATAAAGCCCGACATGGCGCTGGTGCGTTGGCTGTTAAGCGGCAGGTCATACGTCACCCGCGAGCCGAAGGCCGTGGGCGCATGTGGGTCCAGACGCACCTTGTCAAAGACCAGCAGGCGGGTGCCGAGGCTGAACCCTTCACTCAGGTCATGGGTCACCATAAACACCGTCAGCCCGGTCTCTTGCCACAGCTCCAGCAGCAAGGCATGCATGTCCTTGCGAATGCCTGGGTCCAGCGCGCCGAACGGCTCGTCGAGCAGCAGCACCTTGGGTTTCATGATCAGCGCCTGGGCAATCGCCAGACGCTGCTGCATGCCGCCGGACAACTGGCTGGGGTACTTGTCTTGCGCCTGAGCCAGCCCCACCCTGGCCAGCAGTTGCGCAGCCTGCTCACGGGCTTCACGCTTTGCCCGCCCCAGCAGGCGGCCCAGCCAGGGCGCACGGGGCAGCTCAAGGCCCAGCGCCACGTTGTCCAGCACACTCAGATGCGGGAACACCGAATAGCGCTGGAAAACCACGCCCCGGCTGGAATCGGGTTCGGCCACCAGCGGTTGGCCGTTGAGCAGGATCTGCCCCCGGCTCGGCCGTTCCTGGCCCAGCAGCATGCGCAGGAAGGTCGACTTGCCACAGCCCGAGGCGCCCACCATGGTGCAGAACTCACCTTCGGCAATACTGAGGTTCAGGCCTTCGAGCACGACATGCTCACCGTATTGCTGCCAGACATTGCTGACTTCGATAAAGCTCATGGGCGTGCCCCTTCATACCAAGGGAAAGCCCGGCGTGTGAGGGTCTTGAGCAGCCAGTCGGTCAGCCAGGCCAGCAGCGTGATCCACACCACGTAGGGCAAAATCACGTCCATCGCCAGGTAGCGCCGTACCAGAAAAATCCGGTAACCCAGGCCATCTTCCGAGGCGATCGCTTCAGCGGCGATCAGAAACAGCCAGGCCGAGCCCAGTACCAGCCGCAGCGAAATGAGCAGCCGGGGTAACAGTTGCGGCAAGACCACTCGCAGGATCAGCGTCCAGCTGGTCGCCCCCAGGGTTTGCGCCTTGATCAGTAGCTCCGCCGGGATTTCGCGGACCCGCTGCTCCAGATCCCGGGCAGGATCGGGGTGATGCCGATCACGATCAGCATCACCTTCGACAGCTCGCCCAGGCCAAAGACAATGAACAGGATCGGCAGGATCGCCAGCGGTGGCACCATCGACAGCACCACCAGCAGCGGCGACAACGATGCGCCGAAGATGGGCAAGGCCCCGGAGGCAATCCCCAGGCACAGCCCCAGCGCCGCACTGATCGCCAGGCCCGTGGCCAGCCGCTTGAGGCTTGAACCGGTGTCCTGCCAGAGCAGGTACTCACCGCTGCGTTTGTCCTCGACAAAAGCCACCCGCTCGATCGCTGCGCCCATCTGCGCTGCGCCAGGCAGTAATTTGTCATTGGGATTGTCAGCCAGCCGCTGGGCTGAACTGACAAAATAGGCAAACAGCACCAACACGAAAGGCAGCAGCATCAGCAGCATGCGTGAGGGGCGGTCCGGGTGGCGATTGATCAAACGCATGATGTGCCCCTTTTCAAAGCGAACCGTCAGCAGCCATCTGCACGTAGGCCGGATCGAACCTCAGCTTGAGGTTGGCCTGGTTGCCAAGCACCTGGCCGCTGGCAAAGCTCATCCCCACGGCGCCGCTGTCTGCGGCGCCGTCGCCCAGCAAACCATGGTCAAAGGAGAATGCAGCAACCTTGTGCATGGTGTTGGCGAGTTCCGGACTGCGCACGAATGCCAGGGCCGACTGGGGGGTGGCGAACAAGTGGGTGGTGGCAAGCTGGCTCTTGAAGCCGTCCAGGCTGGTGCCGGAGGCTTTGGCCATGTGTTCCAGGGCGCGTTGCTGCTCTGCTGACTGGCTGGCCATCAAGGCCATGACTTCATACCAGGCGCCGGTAAGGGCCTTGCCCAGCGCGGGGTTGTCTTGCAGGGTCTGGGTATTGACGACCAACAGGTCAAGAATCTCGCCGGGGATCTTGCTGGAATCGAACACCTGGGTGACATCCGGCTTGGCGGTGATCTCGGCCAGCATCGGATTCCAGGTGGTCACCGCCTGCACATCGCGGGTATCGAAGGCGGCGGCAATGTCGGCATCGGAGGTATTGATGACCTTCAGGTCACGCTCCTTGAGCCCGACAGTGTCCAGGCCCCGGGCCAACAGATAATGGGAAACCGACAACTCGACCAGGTTGACGTTCATGCCCTTGAGGTCTTGCAGCGTCTTGCCCTTGCCCTTGAGCACCACACCGTCGTTACCGTTGGAATAGTCGCCGACGATCAGCGCGGTGCTGTCAACGCCGCCCGCGGCCGGAATGGTCAATGCGTCCATATTGGTCATCGAGCAGCCATCGAACTGGCCAGCCGTGTACTGGTTGATCGACTCTACGTAATCGTTGACCTGAGTGAGCTTGATCTGGATGCCGTATTTGTCGGCCCACTTTTTGATGATGCCCTCAGAGGCGGCGTATTCCCAAGGCATCCAGCCTGCATAGATCGTCCAGCAGATGTCGAAGTCGGTTTTGACCGCGGCTTTGGAATGAGGGCTGGCGAACAGCACAAGGCTTGCGGCCAGGACAGCGCTAACAAATGACTTTCGCATGGAGGGACTCCAGTTGACTGTGGACGGACAAGGAGCAGCGCGACACCCGTTGCATCAGGTGGTCTGTCTCCCGGGCTTTTATCCCGCCGTGTAACCTCAACTGGAGGTCGTCAGCTCTCGGACCTGACGCTCGCTTTCGCAAGCCGGAACCCTAGCCAACCATTTTCAGATTTTGGTGCTATAGCTCGCGCTACTCCCGCACACCAAGGCTAATGCCAGAGGCGTGCCAACATGTCGGGCAGGCGCTTTGATCAGCCTGGCAGCCTTGCCAGTCGGCCCTCACGGGCCAACACGAGCGTCGCTGCGCGGTTTTCTGGCAAGCGATCACGCAGGGCCTGTGCGCTCGTGTGGGGCGCACCGCACTCCATTAGGGCGTTGCCTGGCCTGAGTGCTGCGCCGCGCTACAAGACAATACCGCCCATCACAATCTATGCTTGGCTCACACTGCTGAATCAGGGATGTCGCATCATGAATATTCGCCAGAAGATTATCGGTTTCGGTCTGGTCGGCACCCTCGCCGTCTGGTTACTCGGTGCCGCCGGGCTGCTCGGGCAACATGCCCAGAACACCGCCCTGACCCGTAATGACGACAGCCTGACCGCGATTCGTAATCATATGGAGGGCGACATGATGCACGATGCCCTGCGTGCCGATGTGCTCGCGGCGCTGCTGGTCGATCGTCAGGACAAGGCCGAAGTGGATCAGTTGCTGACCGACCTCGATGAGCATGCAAAGTGGTTCCGTAGCGTGGTCCAGAACAACCTCGCCCTGCCCCTTGATGCCGACCTGAAGCAGGCTATCGGTGACCTGCAACCGGTTCTGGAAGCCTATATAAGCAGCGCCACGTCGATCATAGGCCTGGCGCTGGAGTCGCCTGACCAGGCGCGCGCGCAGTTGCCGGCGTTTCTGGACAAATTCAAGGTGCTTGAAGAGCGCAATTCGGCGCTCAGCGACCTGATCAGCAACAATGCCGAAGCCACTCGCGAGCAAAGCCGCGCGGCTCTGCAGCAGAGCGTTACGGTACTGGGCGGCGGCATCGCGCTGGTCAGCGTGGTGATGCTGCTGTGTACGCTACAACTATTGCGTTCGGTGCTGCGGCCACTGGGCAGCACCATGCGTATTGCCGAACGCATCGCTCAGGGCGACCTCACCGGCGAGATTGACGCGCACGACCGCGATGAAACCGGACGGCTGCTGCGTGCATTGGCTGAAATGCGCGATAACCTGCGACGGATGATTCAGGCGATTCAGCAGGAAAACCAGCTGCTGCACAGTGTCGTCCAGGAGTTGGGACAGTCTTCTACCAGCCTGGTACAGCGCGCCAGCCAGCAATCGCAAAGCGCCTCGAGCATGGCCGCCGCGACCGAACAGATGATCACCAACATCGCCAGGATCGCCGAGCATGCCCGGGATGCACAGTCGTTCTCCAGCCAGTCTGAACGCCTGGCCAGTGACGGCGGCGATGTGATCCTCAACGTGGTGGAAGGCATGCAGGGTATCGACGTGGCGGTCAACCGCTCTTCAGAAACCATCACGGCGCTGGGCCAGAGTTCGGAAGAGATTCACTCGATCATCCAGGTGATCAACAGCATCGCCGAACAGACCAACCTGCTCGCGCTCAATGCCGCCATCGAAGCGGCCCGCGCCGGTGAAGCCGGCAGAGGCTTTGCCGTGGTGGCTGACGAAGTTCGCGGTCTGGCTGCACGTACCGCGCAATCGACCCGGGAAATCACCGCAATGATCGAACGTATCCGGCAAAGCACCGGCCAGGCGGTCGACAGCATGCAGACCGGCGTCTCTCGGGTACGTGAAGGTGTGGAACTGGCCACGCAGGCAGGCGATTCGATCAGGCAGATTCGTCAGGGCGCGCGCCAGTCGGCGACGGTGGTCGAAGAAATCTCCCAGACCATCACCGAACAATCCAAGGCCAGTCAGGAGGTTGCGCAACAGGTCGAATTGATCGCCCGCATGGCGCACGACAACAACCAGGTCATGAATGACCTGGCTGCCGCTGCCCAGCGGCTGGGCAATATTGCTGAGGGGATGCAGGCAAGCGTGATGCGTTTCCGGCTTTGAATGGTCCGGCGACGCCGGGCCCCAGGCAAAAAAGATCAGGCAAAAAGATTCAGCGCCTCGTCATCCCAATCGTGACCCTTCTGCGACCAACCGTTACCCGCCGGCTCCGGGAAACCGCTGCGGCAATAGCCCTGTTTGCTGTCGAAATCGAAAATCGCGTGAGGATAATCATTGACCAGCAGCACCGCCTTGCGATGGTCGGTGGACCAGCCGATTTTCACTGTCGATGGCTGATTACGGTCAGATACATTGCTGACGTTATAGATATGCAAGGCATCCTGAATCGGATTGCCGTCAGCACTGGTGTCCAAGGCGTAGAAGTAGCCTGTGTCCTCATCGTCTTCAAATACCACCACGTACGGCCCCTCCTGCGCTGGCGCTTCAAGGACCAAAGGGGTTCCAACCTGCAAGGTGCTTTCGCCAGCCAGGTAGATCGTCATGAGACTGTTCCTTCGAAAATGTCAGTGACATGCTGACCATCGGCGGAGGATTTTTATCCCTTACTGGCCCTTTCGCGATCAGGGTCGCTGCCACAGCGGTGCAGTGCTTATGATCTGCGACTGAACCGCGGAATTTCCAGCCCCAGGCTTTCGCGTAATGTGCTGCCTTCATATTCGCGGCGATACACCCCGCGCTCCTGCAACAGCGGAATCACCTCCTGAGTGAAGCGCTTGAACTGTCCCGGATGGCCGATATAGATGTTGTAGCCATCCACCGCACGCGCCTCGAACCATTCGGTCAATTTCGCCGCCACGGTTTCAGCCGAGCCAACAAACGCCCCTGGCCGCAGTTGTCGGCCAAACTCCACAGCCTGGCGCAAGCTGAAGCCCTTTTCCCGCGCCTGATCGGCAATGCGTTTGGCGTTGGTGAAGAAGCTGCTACGCGCATATTCCAGGCTCTCTTGCGGGAATGGCGCGTCCAGGTCGTATTGGCTGAAATCGTACCAGCCGAAGTTACGCCCGAACTCTTTGAGCGCCAGTTCGAAGCTGTGGTCTTGCTGATGGTAGTGGCGCTCGATTTCCCGGGCGTGTTGGTCGGTATCGCCCACGTAAATCTCCGCGCCCGGCAGAATCAGGATCTGCTCGGGGTCACGCCCCAGGCGCCGGGCACGTTCTTTTATATCGCGGTAGAACGCCTGGCCCTGCTCGATGCTGGCGGCGTGGGTGAAAATCACATCCGCCGTGGCGGCGCCCAGCTCGCGGCCCTGCTGCGAGTCACCGGCCTGGAAAATCACCGGCTGGCCCTGCGGCGAACGCTGGATGTTCAGCGGTCCGGCCACCGAGAAATGTTCGCCTTTGTGATGCAGGGCGTGCAGCTTGCTGGTGTCGAGAAACTCGCCTGTGCTGCGGTCACGGGTGAAGGCATCGTCCTCATAGGAGTGCCACAGTTTTTGCACCACCTCGACGTGCTCTTGGGCGCGGCTGTAGCGGGTGTCGTAGTCGTAGTGCTCGTCCAGCCCATAGTTGCCTGAGGTGCCGGCGTCGCCGCTGGTGACCACATTCCAGCCAGCGCGGCCCTTGCTGATCAGGTCCAGCGACGCCAGACGCCGGGCGACGTTGAACGGCGCGTTATAGGAAGTGGTCAGGGTGCCGACCAGGCCGATGTGTCTGGTGCTGACCGCCAGCGCTGATAACAGGGTCAGCGGTTCCAGCCGGTTGAGGTAATGCGAGGGCGAGCCGGGAGTGATGAACTGGCTGTCGACGATGAAAATCAGATCAAACAGTGCGGCTTCCGCCTGGCGGGCGATGTCGATGTACCAGTCGATGTTCACACTGGCATCGGCCGGCAACTGCGGATCAAGCCACAGGTTGTGCTTGCCCGGCCCGCCGCAACCCATGGTCAGGGCGCCGAGTTTGATCTGTCGCTTGCTCATTGTGTCCGATCCCTTGCGTCTGGCGATCTATTGGATCGCTCTGAATAACCGATATGGTTATAAGCTAACCACTTGCCGGGATCGTGTGAAATTCGCTTTGGACATAATCTAATTCCAAATCATGCGAATGATTGATCATTTGATTTCCATCAAATGATTGGCGCCACCTCGTAGGAGCGGCCAGGCGGCTACACGCTTGAGCTTTGAAGCCTTCGCGGCTGAAGCCGCTCCTACGAGAAATCTACTGAAGATCAGGTATACACCCGGTCCAGGCGATGTTGGTGGGTGTCGAACTGATCGAGTACGTCCTGGGTGATCTGCTCCTGGGTAAAGCCCATCAGGTCGTACTCCTGGCTGCCGGTAAACAGATACACCTCGGCCCGGTAGAAACGCCTGCGTGGCTCACTGTCGCCGTCACTGCCGAGGTCATTCGGTGCCGCCAGATAACCGTCCAGGCTGACTTCGTAAACGAACGGGTTGCCCTCCTCCAGATCAATGCGCAAACCCATCATCGAGCGCGACTGCCCTACCCGGCTGACCACCTCAAAACCCCGCTCCTGCAATTGCAGCACGGCGTCCTTCAGCGCGGGACTGACGTGTTGATCCATGAAGCGCTGCACCGTGGCCTGGTTAGGTTGCAGGTCCATCTGGCCCAACCGCTCGGCAAAACCGCGCCGCCCGCGAGCGGCCAGTTCGGCTTTGGTCTGTTCCTGCAACTGGTCCTGCTGCATGGCCTTGTACAAACCATACATAAACACCGCCAGTACCACCGAGAACGGCAGCCCCGCCAGCACGACCATGGTCTGCATCGCCTCGAAGTTACCCGCCAGCAACAGCCCGATGGTCACCAGAGTGATGATCGCCGACCAGACGATGCGCATCCAGTGCGGTGCGTCTTCGTCCACATCGCCGCCCTTGCAGGAAAGGTTGGCCATCATCACCGCACCGGAATCGGCCGGGGTCAGGAACAGCACGAAGCCGACGAAAATTGCCACCCCGACCACCACCTTGGCGGCCGGGAAGTACTCCAGCAGTTTATAGATCGACATGGCCGGCTGTTCCACGGCGATCTTGCCCAGCTCCGCAGCGCCGCCGTTGATCACCAGGTCCAGTGCGGTATTACCGAAAATCGACAGCCAGGCCAGGGTGAAGCCCAGCGGGATCAACAGCACGCCGGCGACCAGCTCGCGCACCGTGCGGCCACGGGAGATTCGGGCGATGAACATGCCCACGAATGGCCCCCAGGAAATCCACCACGCCCAATAGAACACGGTCCACAGCCCCAGCCAGCGCTCCGAGCGCGCGGCGGCGTTCTCGTACACGTAGAGATCGAAGGTCTTCAGCACCAGGCCATTGAGGTAGTCGCCGATATTCTGCACAAAGCCGTTGAGCAGGTACTGGGTGGGGCCGGCCAACAGCACGAACAACAACAGGCTGCTGAACAGCACGATGTTCAGGTTCGACAGGCGGCGAATACCGTTTTCGACACCGGAAACCGCCGCAATGGTCGCCACAGTGCTCATCACCAGAATGACGATCAGCAGGTTGCTGTTGCTGTGCTCAATGCCAAACAGATACTCCAGCCCTGAGGCCACCTGCATCGAACCGATGCCCAGGTTGGTGACCAGGCCCAGCAGGGTCACGAACATGCCGAAGATGTCGACGGTGTCTCCCGCCACGCCCTTGACCCAACGTTCCCCCATCAGCGGGTACAGCGCCGAGCGCAGTGCCAGCGGCTGGTTGTGCCGGTAGGCGAAGTACGCCACCGCCAGCCCGACCAGCGCGTAGATCGCCCAGCCATGCAGCCCCCAGTGCAGAAAGGTCAATTGCAGCCCCTGCCGCGCCGCCTCCAGGCTGGCCGCAGGGCCCTCGGGCGGATTGAAGTAATGGTCCAGCGGCTCGGAAGCGCCGAAGTACAACAATGAAATGCCGATGCCGGAAGAGAACAGCATGCCGGCCCAGGCGCCGTAGCTGAAATCGGGCTGATCATCCTTGCTGCCCAGTTTGAGTTTACCGAACGAGCTGAACGCGATACCGATCACGAACACCAGGTAGGCGGCAATCATCAACATGTAGTACCAGCCGAAATTGCGCGACAGCCAGGCCTGGGCCTGCCCCAGCACACGGCCAGCGGTTTCGGGTGCAGCGATCAGCAAGGCAGTCAATAGCAGGACCAACAGCGCCGAAGTGAAGAACACCACGCGGTTGACCCTTGGCTTCTCGGTGGAAGCCTTTATCAGGGAGGCAGAACTCATTGCACGGCTCCAAGGCAGAGCGAGGTGAATAACGCCGCAGGCTAAAGCCGGCAGCCCATGTGTGCCGGCATCCATGAGTCAGGGCGCATCAGGCGGCGCACGGCTCCCACCTGTCTGCGCAAGTATCGTGAATCGGGAGCCGCTGCAGGACTTGAGCGAACGTGCAGCGAAATATCGCGAACGTCTGGCGTCATGCCCTGTCACAAACTTTACGGAATGCCTCTCTGCGACCGCTTGACTGTTCAAGGAAACAGCCAACAGCGGCAGATTGTCGCAGAGCTTATTTGTTATTGATTGATTGTTCAATATAAAAAAGGTAGGCTGAATTTCGTTATCACGGCCAGCCATGGCCCGACCTTTGGCGGCCCTATGCGCCGGTGCACCGCACCGCACGAATGAGAAATCGCGCCTGAGTCCTGGCTCCTTGCATCTGGATCAGGATGCGAATCGCCAATCAACCATTTGCCTTGCGAGAACCCTATGGCCCGTTTTGAAACGCAAAAACTCTATATCGATGGCGGTTATGTCGACGCCAGCGGCACCGAGACCTTTGACGCCATCAACCCAGCCAACGGTGAAGTCCTGGCCAAGGTGCAGCGCGCCACTGCCGCTGACGTTGACCGCGCGGTGAAGAGCGCCGAGAAAGGCCAGAAAGTCTGGGCTGCGATGACCGCGACCGAACGCTCGCGGATTCTGCGCCGCGCCGTGGACATCCTGCGTGAGCGCAACGACGAGCTGGCTCAGCTCGAAACCCTGGACACCGGCAAGGCCTATTCGGAAACCCGCTACGTCGACATCGTCACCGGTGCCGATGTGCTGGAGTACTACGCAGGCCTGGCGGTCGCCATTGAAGGTGAGCAAATCCCGCTGCGTGACACATCCTTTGTCTATACCCGCCGCGAGCCACTGGGCATCACCGCCGGTATCGGTGCATGGAACTACCCGATCCAGATCGCCCTGTGGAAGTCGGCCCCGGCCCTGGCCGCCGGCAACGCGATGATCTTCAAACCGAGTGAAGTCACCTCCCTGACCACCCTGAAACTGGCCGAGATCTTCACCCAGGCCGGCCTGCCCGATGGCGTGTTCAACGTCCTGACCGGCAGCGGCCGGGATGTCGGTAGCGCACTGACCGAACACCCGCAGATCGAGAAGGTCTCGTTCACCGGTGGCACCAGCACCGGTAAAAAAGTCATGGCCAGCGCGTCGGCTTCGAGCCTCAAGGAAGTGACCATGGAACTGGGCGGCAAGTCGCCACTGATCATTTTCGCCGACGCCGACCTGGACAAGGCCGCCGACATCGCAATGATGGCCAACTTCTACAGCTCCGGTCAGGTGTGCACCAACGGTACTCGCGTATTTGTACCGACCGCGCTGAAGGCCGAGTTCGAAGCGAAGATCGTCGAGCGCGTCAAACGCATCCGGGTTGGCGATCCGACCATCGAGACCACCAACTTCGGCCCGCTGGTCAGCTTCGCGCACATGGAAAGCGTGCTGGGCTACATCGCCAAGGGTAAAGAACAAGGCGCACGGCTGCTGATTGGCGGCGAGCGCCTGACTGAAGGTGCACTGGCACAAGGTGCCTACGTGGCGCCGACGGTATTCACCGACTGCACCGACGAGATGACCATCGTGCGCGAAGAAATCTTCGGCCCGGTGATGAGCATCCTGACCTACGACAGCGAAGAAGAAGTCATCCGCCGCGCCAACGACACCGACTACGGCCTGGCTGCCGGTATCGTCACCCAGGACCTGACCCGCGCCCACCGCGTGATTCACCAGCTGGAAGCCGGTATTTGCTGGATCAACGCCTGGGGTGAGTCGGCCGCGCAAATGCCGGTCGGTGGCTACAAGCAGTCTGGCGTCGGCCGTGAAAACGGCATTTCGTCGCTGGCGCAGTACACCCGCATCAAGTCCGTACAGGTCGAGCTGGGCGACTACGCCTCCGTTTTCTGAACAACGCGATATTGAGTAAACGCGGTAGGAGCGACCTTGGTCGCGAAGGGGCCGTATCAGGCGCTACATCTTTAGCGCCTTCAAGTCCGCCTTCGCGAGCAAGCTCGCTCCTACAATTGCCCCATGATAGAGGACGCATTTTATGTCCCAAGAATACGATTACATCATCATCGGTGCCGGCTCGGCCGGTAACACCCTCGCCGCGCGCCTGACCGAAGACCCTGGTGTCACGGTGCTGCTGCTTGAAGCCGGCGGCCCTGACTACCGCCTCGACTTCCGCACCCAGATGCCGGCAGCACTGGCCTTTCCGCTGCAGGGCCGCCGCTACAACTGGGCCTATGAAACCGATCCTGAGCCGCACATGAATAACCGGCGCATGGAGTGCGGTCGCGGCAAGGGCCTTGGCGGCTCGTCGCTGATCAATGGCATGTGCTATATCCGCGGTAACGCCATGGACCTCGACGGCTGGGCTCAGTTGCCGGGCCTGGAAGACTGGAGCTACCTGGACTGCCTGCCCTACTACCGCAAGGCCGAAACCCGCGACATCGGCGCCAACGACTGGCACGGTGGTGAAGGTCCGGTCAGCGTGGCGACGCCCAAGGCCAACAACAACCCGCTATTCGCCGCGATGGTCGAAGCCGGCGTGCAAGCGGGTTACCCGCGCACCGAAGACCTCAACGGCTACCAGCAGGAAGGCTTCGGTCCGATGGACCGTACCGTGACCCCGAAAGGTCGTCGTGCCAGCACCGCCCGTGGCTATCTGGACACCGCCAAACAGCGCGACAGCCTGACCATCGTCACCCACGCCATGACCGACCGCATCGTGTTCAACGGCAAACGCGCCAGTGGCGTGCGTTACCTGATCGGCGACAGCAGCGCTGTGCATGAAGCCTGGGCACGCAAGGAAGTGCTGCTGTGCGCTGGCGCGATTGCCTCACCGCAGATCCTGCAGCGCTCCGGTGTCGGCCCGGCCGAACTGCTGGAAAAACACAATGTACCGGTGGTCCACGACTTGCCGGGGGTCGGCGAAAACCTGCAAGACCACCTGGAAATGTACATCCAGTACGCCTGCACCCAGCCGGTCTCGCTGTACCCTTCGCTGTTGTGGTGGAACCAGCCGGCCATTGGTGCCGAATGGCTGTTCAACGGCACCGGTATCGGCGCCAGCAACCAGTTCGAGGCCGGCGGTTTTATCCGTACCCGTCCCGAGTTCGAATGGCCGAACATCCAGTACCACTTCCTGCCCGTCGCGATCAATTACAACGGCACCAATGGCGTCAAGGAACATGGCTTCCAGGCTCATGTCGGCTCGATGCGCTCGCTGAGCCGTGGCCGGGTGCAGATCAAGTCCAAAGACCCGCACGAGCATCCAAGCATCCTGTTCAACTACATGGCGACCGAGCAGGACTGGCAGGAATTTCGTGATGCGATCCGGATTACCCGCGAGATCATTGCCCAGCCGGCACTGGACGCTTACCGTGGCCGCGAGATCAGCCCGGGCCTGGAGGTCAAGACCGACGAGCAGCTCGATGCGTTCGTGCGTGAGCACGCCGAAACCGCGTTCCACCCGTCCTGCTCGTGCAAGATGGGCACCGACGATATGGCAGTGGTCGATGGTCAGGGCCGTGTCCACGGCCTGCAAGGCCTGCGGGTCGTCGATGCGTCGATCATGCCGGAGATCATCACCGGCAACCTCAACGCCACCACCATCATGCTCGCCGAGAAGATCGCCGATCGCATCCGTGGTCGTCAGCCGCTGCCACGCAGTCATGCCAAATACTTCAAGGCC
The DNA here is from genome assembly GCF_024129895.2 of Pseudomonas sp. 21LCFQ02. Classification (NCBI taxonomy): domain Bacteria; kingdom Pseudomonadati; phylum Pseudomonadota; class Gammaproteobacteria; order Pseudomonadales; family Pseudomonadaceae; genus Pseudomonas; species Pseudomonas sp. 21LCFQ02. Next base: position 4,409,180 of record NZ_CM178749.1, on the reverse strand, counting down.
AATGGTGCTCCGGTACGTCGCGCGCCAATGCGCAAGACTGAACACACCGACGGCATCCCGGCACTGGAAGCAGTGCAGGAAGCTGTTGTAGCGCCAGAGCCGGTTACCCAATAAACCCCGCAGGAGCAGCTTCAGCTGCGAAAGGCTTCGCAGCTGAAGCTGCTCCTACGGGAACGGTATGCCGCCCAGACCAATGTCGCTCACAGGATGTCTACGCCACTGTGGCCGTGGCAATCCCAGATGCTCGCGTAACGTCCGCCCTTCATAGCGCTCGCGGAACAGCCCGCGCTGGCGCAGGATCGGCAGCACCCCTTCGACAAAAGCATCCAGCCCTTCAGGAAAATGCGCCGGCATCAGATTGAAACCGTCGGCGGCTTCGTTCTCGAACCAGGCGATCATCTCATCCGCCACTTGCTGAGCGGTGCCCACCACAATCCGATGCCCACGCGCCCCGGCAGCCAGGTGACAGACCTGACGCAGGGTCAGACTGTCCTTGTGGCTCATGTCGAGCAGCAACTGCGCACGGCTTTTCATGTTTTCCGGTAGCGGCAGCTCCGGTAGCGGTTGGTCCAGGTCGAAGCCGCGTACGTCATGCCCCAAACGATCACTGACCAGCGCCAGCGCGGCGTCCAGGTCATTCCACTGCTGCAGACGCTCGAAATGCTCCAGCGCCTCACTCATGGTACGGCCGATGATCGGCATGATGCCGGGCATCACCAGGCAATGTGCCGGGTCACGACCCTGCCCGGCCGCGAGGCGTTTAAGGTCGCGGTAAAAGGCCTGGGCGCTGGGCAAGTCTTGCTGGGCGGTGAACACCACCTCGGCAATTCGCGAGGCCAGCGCCATGCCCGGCCCCGACGAGCCGGCCTGAACCAGCACCGGATGGCCCTGCGGCGCACGGGTCAGGTTCAACGGACCCGCAATATTGAAGAACTCGCCCTGGTGATCCAGGCGGTGCATCTTTTCGCTGTCCAGGTACACACCGCTTTGCGCATCGCGCACATAGGCTTCGTCCTCGAAGCTGTCCCACAAGCCGCGCACCACATCAACGAACTCTTCGGCCTGGGCATAACGCCGCTCATGGTCAGGGTGCTTGCCCAGGCTGAAGTTCGCCGCGCTGTCGTAGCCGGTGGTCACCACGTTCCAGCCGGCCCGGCCGTTGGAAATATGGTCCAGCGTGCCGAACTGCCGGGCAATATTGTAAGGCTCGCCGTAGGTCGTGGAGGCGGTGGCGACCAGGCCAATACGCTCGGTGACCGTTGCCAGCGCCCCGAGCAGGGTCAGCGGCTCGAAGCGCACGATCATTGACGGCGGTTCCTGCGGGCCGGTGACCAGCTTGTCACCGAAAAACACCAGGTCCAGGCAGGCCCGCTCGGCGCTTTCGGTCAGGCGCCGAACCAGCGCGAAATTTTCGCTGCCGCTCTGCGCGCCAGGGTAACGCCAGCCGGAGGCATGATGACCGGCAGCCTGGATAAACAAACCCAGGCGCATCTGTTTGGGGGTATGACTCATAAGTGTTCCGCAGCGATCTGACCAAGATCATCCGGCTATATCCTTAGCACTCAAGGTTATAACAAGACCCAATATATAAAGCCTGCAATGATAAATAAACGTGATGATTCTGGCTATTAGCCGGGCCTTTATCACAGCCTCGCGGTCTGACAGACGCGAGCCAGAGCCTGGCCTGCTGAACTTCCTAAGCTAATGCCAATTAATTATTGGATTGGCCTTTTTTATAACTTCAATATCTCTTCAGCGGACCTCAGCCGCGTTGCCTGGCTTGCGTGACTGCCCTGCATTTCATCTTTACATGCAACGGCGCCAGCCAAATTTATGACTTATTGAAGAAGACTCGTCATGGCCCATAAAGCGTTCATTCGTCCTTTGCTCACCGCGCTGGCAGCTTCTCTGCTGGCCTTGAATGTCCAGGCAGCTCCATTGGTGGTCGGTTACCAGACCGGCGTTGACCCCAGCAAAGTGCCGCAGGCTGACGGCGCCTATGAAAAAGCCATTGGCGAGAAAATCGACTGGCGGCGTTTCAACAGCGGCCCGGAAGTGGTGACCGCGCTGGCCTCCGGCGACGTCCAGATCGGCAACCTGGGCTCCAGCCCGCTGGCTGCCGCCGCTTCGCGCAAGCTGCCGATCGTGGCGTTTATCGTCTCGGCACAGATCAACTCCGCCGAGGCTCTGGTCGTACGCAATGGCAGCGGCATCAATAACCCGCAAGAACTGGTCGGCAAGACCATCGCCACCCCGTTCGTGTCCACCTCGCACTACAGCCTGCTGGCCGCCCTCAAGCAATGGGGCCTGGAAGGCAAGGTCAAAGTGGTCAACCTGCAACCTCTGCAAATCGCCGCCGCCTGGAAACGTGGCGACATCGACGGTGCCTTTGTCTGGTCGCCGGCCCTTGGTGAAATTCGCAAGACCGGCAAGGTACTGACCGATGCCGCAGAAGTCGGCCGTTGGGGCGCACCGACCTTCGAAGTATGGGTGGCGCGCAAGGACTACGCCGAAAAACACCCAGAGGTGGTAGCCAAGTTTGCCAAGGTTACCCTCGACTCTTTCGCTGACTACGCCGCCAACAAGGCCAAGTGGACCGCCGATTCAGAGCAGGTGAAAAAGATCGCCAAACTGACCGGTTCCAACGCCGAAGACGTGCCTGATCTGCTGGCCGGCTCTGAATACGCCGACGCCCAGACCCAGCGCTCTGCCACTCTGCTCAGTGGCGGCACGGTCGACGCCGTAGCCAAGACCGCCGCGTTCCTCAAAGAACAAGGCAAGGTTGAAACCGTACTCAGCGACTACAGCCCTTACGTCAGCGACAAATACATCCAGTAGGACCGGCTTTAGCCGCAATACTGGTCAGTTAGACCGGTGGGAGCCAGCTTGCTGGCGAAGACGGCGGCATATTCACAGCAGATGTAGTGTTTTTACTGGCCTCTTCGCGACCAAGGTCGCTCCCACCGGGGGCATACAGTACTTAAATGAACAGTATTGGCTTTAGCCGGGAAGCTTTAGCTAAGAAGCTCTAGCTGCCAAACCAGTCGATCAAACGGGAGGCCCCATGGCCCTGCTGCAACTTGAACGCGTCAGCGCTCATTACCCTGGCGCCGCCGAGCCGGTGCTGGCCGACATCTCGCTCACCCTCGGTCCTCAGCAATTGCTGGTGGCCCTTGGGCCGTCGGGCAGTGGCAAGACGTCCCTGCTGAACCTGATCGCCGGTTTCGTAGCGCCCAGCAGCGGGCGGATCACGCTCGATGGCGTTCCGGTACAAGGCCCCGGCGCCGAACGCGGTGTGGTGTTCCAGGATGACGCCCTGCTGCCCTGGCTCGATGTGCTGGCCAATGTCGGCTTTGGTCTGCAACTGGCCGGTGTGGAGCGCAGCCAGCGCGAGCAGACCGCCCGGCAGATGCTGGCCCTGGTGGACCTGGCCGGTTTCGAGTCGCGGCAGATCTGGGAGTTGTCCGGCGGTCAACGTCAGCGCGTCGGCCTGGCGCGGGCATTGGCGGCCGATCCACGCGTGTTGCTGATGGACGAGCCATTCGGTGCCCTCGATGCGTTCACCCGCGAACAGGTTCAGGAACTGCTATTGACCATCTGGCAACGCACCCATAAGCCGGTGTTTCTGATCACCCATGACATCGAAGAAGCGGTGTTCCTCGCCACTGACCTGATTCTGCTGGCGCCTTCGCCTGGCCGGATCGATGAACATCTGAAACTCGATTTTGGCCAGCGCTACGCCGCTGGCGAGCCGGCCCGGGCGATCAAGTCCGACCCAGCCTTCATCGCCACCCGCGAGCACGTGCTTGAGCGGGTGTTTTCGCAACGCAGCGCCAGCGGGCGCAAGGAGGTCGCATGAGTGGCGCACAGATCAGCCAGCAAAGCCTGGCCCGAGCATCCACACAGTCGGCAGACAGTCCGCCCCGCGCACGGGCAAGACTGGGCATCCGGAGCATTTCGGCGCTGACCTTCGGCGCGTTGTTGGCGCTTTGGTGGGCGGTCACTGCCGCACAGTGGATCGAGCCGCTGTTTTTACCCTCTCCTGCTGCCGTGCTGCAAAAGGCCTGGTTGCTGGCCACCGAGGGATACATGGAGTCAACGCTCTGGCAGCATCTGGGCGCCAGCCTGCAACGTATCGGCCTGGCGCTGGTGGCAGCGGTGGTGTTTGCCATCCCGGTGGGCATCGCCATCGGCCATAACCGTGTGGCGCAGGGCATTCTCGATCCGTTGATCGAGTTCTACCGGCCTATTCCGCCACTGGCTTACCTGCCGCTGATCGTGATCTGGTTCGGTATCGGCGAGTTTTCCAAGGTTTTGCTGATTTACCTGGCGATCTTCGCGCCAATCGCCATTGCCACGGCCACCGGCGTGCGCAACGTCGATCAGACCAAAGTGCGTGCGGCACAGTCGCTGGGCGCAACCCGCCGGCAGTTGATCCGCCATGTGATCCTCCCGGCCGCCTTGCCGGACATCCTGATCGGCATCCGGATTGGCCTGGGAGTCGGCTGGTCGACGCTGGTGGCCGCCGAGCTGATTGCTGCCACCAACGGGCTGGGTTTCATGGTCCAGTCGGCCGCGCAGTTTCTGGTCACGGAAGTGGTGGTGCTGGGCATTCTGGTGATCGCCCTGATCGCTTTCGCCATGGAACTGGGCCTGCGCGCCCTGCAACGCAAGCTGGTGCCCTGGCATGGGCGCGGGCATTGAACGAGAGAACCGGCATGAGCCTGCAAATCACCCCCATCAGCCCGGCCCTGGGCGCCCGCGTCACCGGTGTCGACCTGAGCTTGCCATTGAGCGCCGACCACCACCAGCAGCTGCATCAGGCATTGCTTGAGCATCAGGTGCTGTTTTTCCGTAATCCGCCGCTGCAGCCGGCTTCCCAGGCGCGGCTGGCCGCGTACTTCGGTGACCTGCATATCCACCCGATCTACCCCAATGTGCCTGAGCAACCTGAAGTGCTGATCCTCGACACCGAGCGCAACGACCTGCGTGACAATGCGCTCTGGCATTCGGACGTCAGCTTTCTCAAAACGCCGGCGCTCGGTGCCGTGCTCAGTGCCAAACAGGTGCCGCCCTACGGTGGCGACACACTTTGGGCCAGCAGCAGCGCGGCGTATGACGGGCTGTCTGAGCCACTCAAGCGCTTGCTCGACGGCCTGACCGCCACCCACGACCTGAGCAAATCATTCCCTGAATCGCGCTTTGCCGTGACCGATGAGGAGCGGTCGCGCTTCGAAGAAGCCAAGCGGCGCAACCCGCCCAGCAGCCATCCGGTGGTGCGTACCCACCCGGTCACCGGCCGCAAGGGGCTGTTCGTCAATGAGGGGTTCACCACGCGGATCAACGAGCTGCCTGAGCTTGAAGGCGACGCCATCCTCAGGTTGCTGTTCAGCCACGCCACCCAGCCGCAATACACCGTGCGCTGGCAATGGCAGAAGGACGACGTGGCGTTCTGGGACAACCGGATCACCCAGCACTTCGCCATCGACGACTACCGCCCACAACGCCGCATCATGCATCGCGCCACGATTCTGGGGGATGCGCCGTTCTGAAGGACCCCCTACCAGGCTAATACCAACACTGGTTAATTAGACCGGTGGGAGCTGGCTTTCCGGGGTGCCGGACCACAACGAAGACGGTGGCACATTCGCAGCAAATGCTTTGACTTTACCGACCTCTTCGCGACCAAGGTCGCTCCTACCGTGGCCATAAAGCACTTAAGCTAATGCCAGTGGCCTGACCGCCAAGGTGCCCTGCAAACTCTCTGCAGGGCACAATCCAGAAGCCTCGCCTTGAATCGTTTCACCTGTCCACACCATCACTTCGCCCAACTAAAACCGACCAGCGGTCAGATCGCCAGCTTGCTACGGTTTTCTCGGCACTTTGACACTTTCGTCAGCTTTTACACCTGCCTTGGCTACCCTCCAGCGACCGCTCGTCATCCGAACGGGATCCATTTCTTTGCTATACCCAACTAAATCACAAGGAGAACGGCCACCTTGGGCCACCTGTAAAAGCTACACACATTCGTTCTACATGCCGGGCCTGCGGCACTGACCCGCCGAGGCCGTAGGTTGTGCAGTCAAAGGAAGGCAGGATCTGTCATGGACAATATCGTAGTCGCCGATAAAGCCTCATCCACCCTTTCCGCTCAGCAGTGGGGCAACCTGCAGCTTCCCAGACCCGGCGTCGTACAGATGCCCGTCGCCCCTGGCCAAGTGGCATCGGTGGCGCGCAATGGTCAGGATCTGGTCCTCACGCTTAAATCCGGCGAACAGATCACCATCGGCAACTTCTTTGCGACCACTGCCGAAGGTGTGGGCAGCGACATCGTGTTTCAGGGTGAAGACGGTGGCCTCTGGCAAGCCAACTACAGTGCGCAGAACTTCAATGGCTTCACCTTCACCGAACTCTCATCCATTGACACCCTGGTCGCCAGCGCCGGGGTGGTCAGCGGTGCCACCCAGACCTTTGCGATTGCCGGCCTTGGCGTGCTGGGTGCCGGTGGCGCGGCTGCGGCGGCTGGCAGCAGTGGCAGTGGGGGCGGCGGTGGATCGGATGGCAGCACCGCCCCACCCGCCTCGCCCGACAATCTCAGCCTCTCCGATGACGGCGCTACCCTGAGCGGAACCGGCATGTCCGGCGCGACGGTCAGTGTCTGGGACGCCAACGGTAATCTGCTGGGTTCCGGCCAGGTCGGTGCAGACGGCAATTTCAGCGTGGAGCTCGACCCGCCGCAGACCAATGGCGAACCGCTGCTGGTGGATCAGGTTGACCCGGCGGGCAACTCATCGGGACAGGCACCGGTCAGTGCCCCGGATACCACTGCACCTGACGCACCGGGTGATCTGCTGTTGAGCAGCGATGGCCTGACCCTGAGCGGTACAGGTGACGTCGGTGCCAGCGTAATCATTCGCGCTGCAGACGGCAGCGTATTGGGCTCGGCCGTGGTGGCCGATGACGGTACGTTCAGCGTGGCCTTGAGCAGTGCGCAATTGCCTGGCACCCGCCTGCTTGCCGAGCAAGTGGACGCCGCCGGCAATGTGTCGGCTCAAACAGCATTCGAAGTGAGCAATCCTGACGCCCTCGCCGCCCCGGCCAATCTAAGCCTCAGCGCAAACGGCCTGACCCTCAGCGGAACCGGCCAGGCGGGTGCCACGGTAACGGTCCGGGGCGCTGCTGGCGCGGTACTGGGTAGCGCCCTGGTGGGCACTGATGGCAATTTCAGCGTGACGCTCAGCAGCGCCCAACTCAATGGTGAGACGCTGTCGGTCGGCCAGGTGGCCAGCGACGGACAAGCTTCAAGCCTGGCGGCACTGACTGCCGCCGACGTCACGGCGCCTGCCGCGCCGGGCAGCCTGCAATTGTCTGCCGACGGTCTGACCCTCAGCGGGCGCGGTGAAGCCGGCGCGACGGTCAGCGTGCGCGCCGCCAACGGTACGTTACTGGGTACTGCACTGGTCGCCGCCGATGGAACCTTCAGTGTGCCGCTCAGCAGTGCCCAGTTGCCGGGCGCCAGTCTGTCAGTCAGCCAGACGGATGCCGCTGGCAACACTTCACTGCCGGTTCCGGCCAATCCGGTGGATCCAACCCAGCCTGGCGCACCGGGCAACCTGAGCCTGAGTGCCGATGGCCAGACCCTGAGCGGCAGCGCCCTGGCGGGTGCCCGGATCACCGTGCGGGGCGCCAACGGCGCCGTACTGGGCAGTGCCGTGGCCAACCCCGACGGAACGTTCAGCGTCGCCCTGAGCAGTGCCCAGCTCAATGGTGAAAGCCTGGCAGTAACGCAAACCGATGCCCAAGGCCGCACCTCCCCGGCAGCCAGCCTGAGTGCCAATGATGTTACCGCGCCAGACGCCCCGGCAAGCCTGGCGTTCAGTGCCGACGGCAGTCAGCTCAGCGGCCGTGCCGAGCCGGGCAGCCGCGTGACGGTGCGCAGTTCAAACGGCACTGAATTGGGCAGCGCCGTGGTCAGCCCTGACGGGACATTCAACATCGAATTCAGCACACCTGTGGCAACAGGTGAAACGCTGGGCATCAGCGTCAGCGACCGGGCCGGCAACACCAGCGCCAGCGACCCGCTGATCGTGCCCAGCCCGACCGATAACACCCCACCTGCCGCCGCCAGCAACCTGGTCATCAGCAGCGATGGCGTCCAGTTGAGCGGTCGTGGCGAAGTGGGCGCCCGGGTCGAAGTGCTCGATGCCCAGGGCAACCTGATCGGCAGAGGGGTCGTTGGCCTTGATGGGCAGTTCAACCTGAGGTTGAGTCCAGCCCCTGGCGCGGGCGAAACCCTGAATGTTAGCCTGACCGACTCGGCAGGCAATGTATCGCTCAACACGCCCGTCAGCGCGCCCGTCGCAACACCACAGCCCGAGGGGCTGAGCAATGTGGAAGTTGCCAGCGACGGCCTGACGGTAACCGGGCGCGGCAGCGCAGGCCTGCGAGTGTTCGTGCGCAGCGCCGGACGCACATTGGGGTCGGCGGTCATTGCCAGCGACGGCGCCTTTACGGTCGCCCTCGATCCAGGCCAGACCGATGGCCAGGCGCTGGACGTGGTTGCCGTCGATGCGGCCGGTAACAGCACCGCCAATGAGGTGATCCTTGCACCAGACACCTCGGTGCCCGATCAGGTCACCGACCTCGTGATCAGCCCCGACGGCGCCCGGCTGTCCGGTCGCGGTCAGGCGGGTGCCAACGTCAGCGTCACGCTCAATGGCGCGCCACTGGCAGGTGGAGTGGTTGCCGCCAATGGCACCTTCGTAATCACCCTGAGCCCGCCAGTAACCCAAGGCACAGAGCTCGCGGTGATTCAGACCGAGGCATCCGGCCAATCCTCCGTGGCCGCGCCCGTCACGGCCCCTGACGACTCCGGCCCGGTGGCTGTGCAAAACCCGCAGATCAATCTGCAGGGCACCCAGGTCAGCGGCTCCGGGGTGGCCGGCACCACCATTGAGGTGCGTGATGCCCAGGGCAATCTGCTCGGCAGCTCGGCGGTAGCCAACGACGGCACTTACACCGTGCCGCTGAACACCCCGCAAACCAATGGCCAGGCTCTGAGCGTGGTGGTCATTGGCGCGAACGGCAGCGAGTCGATTCCCGCGCCGCTGACGGCCATCGACAGCACCGCGCCGGACCAACCGGGCGCTGTGGCAATCAACCCTAACGGGCTGCTGCTCAGCGGCACAGGCGAGCCCGGCGCGGCAGTGACCGTCAGCGATGCCCAGGGCCTGACCCTCGGCACCGCCCAGGTCGGGGCGACCGGAACATTTTCCGTAGCGCTGTCCAGCGCCCAGACCCAAGGGCAAATCCTGCAAGTGACCCTGACCGATGCGGCGGGCAATGACTCCACTGCGCTGGCGGTCACCGCACCGAGCAATCTGGGCAACCTGCAACCGTCCGGGCTGAGCCTGGACAGCACCGGTTTGGTGCTCAGCGGCAATGGCCAGGCAGGCTCGACCGTTACCGTAAACGGGCCAGATGGCACGGTGCTGGGCACGGCGCTGGTGGCGGCCGACGGACGCTTCACCGTCACCCTGAGTGCGGCGCAGAAAAATGGCCAGGAACTGAGTGTGGTGGCCAGCAACGCCGGGCAAACCTCCCAACCGGTTACCCTTGAAGCGCCTGATACCCAGCCACCCGCGGCAGTCACCGACCTGCAATTGAGTAGCGATCGCGCCACGGTTACCGGCAACGGTGAACCGGGTGCGACCGTCACCGTGCGCGGTGCCAATGCCGTAGTGCTGGGTAGCGCGCCGGTCAACCCGGACGGCAGTTTCAGCGTGACGCTGGCGCCAGTGCCTGATGCCAGTCAGACCCTGGCAGTGGTGCAGGCCGACCCGGCCGGCAATGTCTCGCCACCGTTGACCACTGGCGCGCAGGACAATACCCCGCCGGACGCATTGACCAACGTAGTGCTCTCGGCCAACGGCAGCCAGTTAAGCGGCAATGGCGAGCCCGGTGCCACCGTGACCGTGCGCAATGCGCAGAATGCCGTGGTGGGCAGCGGTGAGGTCGCCGCCAACGGCCGCTTTGAGTTCAACCTGAACACGGCACAGGTCAACGGCCAGGCCTTGACCGTGGTACAGACCGATGCCGCCGGTAATCCTTCGCCAGCCTTCAACATTACCGCGCCCGATATCCAGCCACTGCCGGCGCCCACGGATGTCAGCCTGGGCGACGATGGCCTGGCCCTGAGCGGTAATGGCACTGCCGGGGCGCAGATCAGCGTGCGCGATGCTGCGGGGCTGCAGGTTGGCCAAGGCATCGTCGCGCCCGATGGCCGCTTCAGCTTCGAGCTGGACAGTCCGCAGCTCAATGGCGAGCGTTTGCAGGTGGTACAGGTCGGCCCGAACCTGACCTCGGCGCCGGCCTTGCTGACCGCACCGGACAGCACCGCTCCGGACCCGGTGGACAATCTGCAGGTCAACAGCAACGGCACCCGCCTCACCGGGACCGGTGAAGCCGGCAGCACCGTCAGGGTCACGGCGGCCGACAACAGCGTGCTCGGCACTGCCGTGGTGGCTACCGATGGCAGCTTCACCGTCAATCTCAGCCCGGCGCAGGTCAATGGGCAATTGCTCAGCGTGGTGCAGACCGATGCCAGCGGCAATGCCGCCGATGCCCTGGATACCCGCGCCCCGGACCTCAGCGCGCTGGGGCAACCCACCGGGCTGGCCGTCGATGCCACCGGGCAGGTGCTTACCGGTAACGCGCCAGGCGGTGCCAGCGTTGAAGTCAGGTCAGCCGACGGCAGCTTGCTCGATTCAGCGCAGGTAAACCCCGATGGCACCTTCAGCGCCAACCTGGGCGCGCCGCTGCTCAATGGCGAGCTTCTCGAACTGGTGGTGATTGGCAACGATGGTCGCAGCTCGCCGCCACTGGCTTATAACGTGCCCGATACCTTGCCTCTGCCCGCCCCGACCAATCTGCTGATCAGCCCTGACGGTCTGCTGGTGTCCGGGATCGCAGAAACCGGCAGCACGGTCACGGTCAGCCGCAATGGAACCGAGCTGGGTAGCGCGGTGGCAGGCGCTGACGGCGTATTCGTCGTCCAGTTGAATACTGCGGCGCTGAGCAGCGACACCCTGGCATTGGTCGCCGCCAAAGGCAGCGAGGTCTCCGCGAGTGCTGCTCTTGCCGGCCCCGACCCCAGCACCATCGCGCCCCCTGCCAGCCTGGTGCTGTCGGCCGATGGCAGTGAGGTCAGTGGCCTGGCCACACCGGGCAGCACGGTAAGGGTCAGCAATGACGCCGGGCAGAACCTGGGCAGCTCGGCAGTCGTCGGTGCCGACGGCAGCTTCAGCGTGCAACTGAATCCTGTGCAGAACAACGGCCAGACCCTGCATGTGGTCGCCGTCGACAGCGGCGGCGCAGAGTCGGTGCCCGGCACCTTGACCGCCGCTGACACCACAGCGCCCGGCACGCCCGTTCAGGTGCTGGTCAGTGGCGATGGCAGCGCAGTCAGCGGGCGCGCTGAAGCCGGTGCAAGGATCTCGGTCAAGGACAGTAACGGGGTGGAAATCGGCTTTGCCACGGTCAACAGTGCCGGGCTGTTCAGCGTCGCCCTCGATACTCCACAGCGTGACGACCAACGTCTGTCGGTGACCGCGACCGATGCAGCCGGCAACACCTCGCAAGCCGCGACCGTCAACGCGCCAGACCTGCTGCCGCCTGCCGCACCGCTTGAGGTGGTGATAAACGCCGCAGGCACCGTGGTCAGCGGCAAAGGAGAACCGGGCAGCATCGTCCAGGTTCTCGATGCGCAAGGTGCGCTGCTGGCATTCAGCACCGTGTTACCGGCAGGCACCTTCCAGGTCAGTCTGCCTCAGGCGCAACTCAGCGGTGCGCCCTTGCAGGTGCAATTGCTCGACAGCGCCAATAACGCCTCACCGGCGGTCAATCTGGCGACCCTGGACCGCACCCCGCCCGCCCCGGTCAGCGCCACCGGGCTCAGCCCGGACGGTTCGCAACTGACCGGCCAGGGCGAGGCCGGCGCCACGGTCCAGGTGCGCGGCCCGGATGGCACGCTACTGGGCAGCGGCCTGGTGGCCGACAACGGCCTGTTCAGCGTGATTCTCAATCCAGCGCCCAATAATGGTCAGGCCCTGGCGGTGGTACAGGTCGATGCGGCGGGTAATACCTCACCGGCAGTGACGGTCGCCGCCGGTGATATCAGTGCGCCGGACCCGCTGAGCAACGTGGTGATCAACCGCGACGGCCAGACCGTCACCGGCAACGGTGAACCCGGCGCCACCGTGTATGTGCGGGCAGCGGACGGCAGCGTGCTGGGCAGTGCACTGGTGGCCGCTAACGGCGCGTTCAGCGTGAGCCTCGATACCGCGCAGATCAACGCGCAGACCCTCACGGTCAATCAGGAGGACCCGCCCGGCAACGAGGGTCCGTCGGTGGACATTACCGCACCGGACCTCACAGCCCCGCTGGCGCCCACGGCTCTGGCACTGAATGTCAGCGGCATTCAACTGAGCGGCAATGCCGAGGCCGGCAGCACCGTGACGGTAAGCAATGCCGCCGGTCAAGTGGTCGGCAGCGGCGTGGCCGCCGCCGATGGCAGCTTCCTGCTCAATCTGGATGCCCCGCAACTCGACGGCCAGGCGCTGAGCGTCACTGCCCGCGACGGGGCCGGTAACGTTTCGACTGCCACGCTGCTGACCGCCAGCGACCGTACCCCACCGGCGCAGGTCACGGCCTTGAGTGTCAGCAGTGACGGCACCAGCCTGAGCGGTATCGGTGAAGTCGGCGCCCGCGTAGAAGTACGCAACGCCAGCGGCACCTTGCTGGGCAGTACCACGGTCAATGCTGACAGTACATTCAGCGTAGGCCTGAGCCCGGCCGCCACTGCCGGTAATGTACTCAGCGTGGCGCAGGCCGATGCCGCAGGCAACCTGTCGCCAACGGCCAGCGTCACGGCACCTGGCAACCTGGCGCCGGATGTACCGGCCAATCTGCTGCTCGGCACAGATGGCCTGAGCCTGGCCGGCACCGGCAGTGTGGGCTCTACGGTGACCGTACGCGGGCCGGGGGGGAATGTATTGGGTACCGCGGCGGTCAACGGCGACGGCAGCTTTAGCGTGACCTTGAGCAGTGCCCAGCTCAATGGCCAGACCTTGAGTATCAGCGCCCAGAGCAATGGCTTGAACTCCGCCGCTGCGGTCCTGACCGCTGATGACGTCACCGCGCCGGCTGCACTCACCGATTACCGCCTGGCCGCCGACGGCCTGACCCTGACCGGGCGCGGCGAAGCCGGTGCCACGGTGCAGGTCCGCGCGGAGGATGGCACCCTGCTGGGCAGTGCGCTGGTCAACCCCGACGGCACCTTCAGCACTCAACTCGGTACGGCGCAGACCGCCGGCCAGCCATTGAGCCTGATCCAGACCGACGCGGCCGGCAACCCGTCGCTCGCGGTGACCTTGACCGCTCCAGACCGGGTGGCACCGCTGGCGGCAACTGACCTTGCGATCAACGACACCGGCACGGTCTTGTCCGGTAAAGGCGAAGCCGGTAGCACGGTCACAGTGACCAATGCCGCCGGAACCGTGCTGGGCAGCGATGTGGTGATGGCTGACGGCAGCTTCCAGGTGCTGCTGTCCAGTGCCCAGCTCGACGGGCAATTGCTGGCGGTCAATCTCAGGGATGGCGCAGGCAACGTGTCGCCGCCAGCGTCCCTGCCCACCACTGACACCACCGCCCCGCTGCCGCTGACCGAGCTGGCGATTGCCGGCAATGGCCTGACCATTACCGGGCGCGGCGAAGCCAATGCTACGGTCAGGGTATTGGACAACCAGGGCAATCCGTTGGGTTCGGTGGTCATAGGGCCGACCGGCAGCTTCAGCCTGACCCTGAGCACGCCGCAGATCGACTCGCAACGGCTGACCCTTACCCAGACCGACCTGGCCGGGAATGTCTCCCCGGCAGGCACCCTCACGGCCCCCGATGCCACCCCACCGGCGCTCCTCGCCACTGTGCAGATCAACAGCCTCGGCACCCTGGTCACCGGTAGCGGCGAACCGGGTGCCACAGTCACGGTCAGCAGCGCAGGCGGTACGCCGCTGGGCAGTGCACAAGTGCTGGCCGATGGCAGCTTCAGCGTCAACCTGAGCAGTGCCCAGATCAACCTTGAAGTGCTCAGCGTCCGCCAGACCGATGCCGCCGGCAATATCGGCCCGGCCCGCCCGGTCACTGCCCCGGACCTGACCCCGCCGGCAGCACCGACCAATCTGCAAATCAATGCCAGCGGTGACCTGCTGACCGGTCGCGGGGAAGCCAATACCGAGGTGCGCGTCAACCGTGCCGACGGCACCCTGGCCGGCAGCGCCACGGTCAACCCTGATGGCAGCTTCAGCGTCAGCCTGGCGGCGGGCTCATCCGATGGCAGCAGCCTGACGGTGATGCTCATCGACCCGGCGGCCAATATGTCGCCAGCGGTCGACCTGGCCACTGTCGATCGGGTTGCGCCGTCAGCGGTTACCAATCTGCAACTCGATCCGCTCAGCGGCTTGCTGAGCGGGTCCGGTGAGGTCGGCGCCACTGTACAAGTAAGCGTCGGTGGCACGCCGGTGGGCACTGCTCAGGTGCAGGCCGATGGCCGCTTCACGATTGACGTGAGTGCGCTGGAGCTCGAAGGCCAGACCTTCAGCGTGATTCAGACCGACGCCGCCGGCAATCAGTCATCAGCCCAGACACTGGTTGCGCCGGACCTGAGTGTGCCCGCAGTGCCCGCCAATCTGCTGCTGGATACCGACGGCCTGGTCTTGACCGGCACCGGCCTGGCCGGCGCCACCGTGCAGGTCTTCAGCGCCAGCGCCAGCCTGCTCGGCTCGGCCACTGTGGATCCGGATGGCAGCTTTCGCGTGACCCTCGATACCGCACAGCTCAACGGTGAAATCCTGACCGTGCGCCAGACCAGCCCGGCCGGTGTGGCCTCGGCCGATGAGCCTTTTGAGGCTGATGATGTAACGCCTGCGGCGCCGGTCAGCGATTTGGCTCTCAGTACCAACGGTCTGCTGTTGACCGGCAAAGGTCAGGCCGGGGCCGAGGTTCAGGTCCGGGTTGGCGGTGTTTTATCAGGTAGCACCACCGTCAACGCCGATGGCAGTTTCTCTGTGCCGCTCAGCGATGCGCAGTTGAACGGCGAAGTGCTGAGCGTGGTGCAGACCGATCAGTCCAATATTCCATCTGCGCCGTCCAACCTGACAGCGCCGGACCTGATCGCGCCAGCACAGCCAACTGCCAACCCGATGGTCGACCCGCGCCTTCTGACCGGCACGGCCGAACCTGGCAGCACTATCACTGTGCGGGCTGCCGACGGCACGCTGCTGGGAACCGCACAAACCGCAACAGGGGGCGACTACAGCGTCACGCTCAATGCCGACCAGACCAGCGGCGCGCCCTTGAGCGTGGTGGCCAGTGATGCGGCCGGCAATGCCTCGCCGGCCCTGACCATCGCCGGGCTGGACAGCACCCCGCCAGCGCCCATCGACCCTGCCACCCTGACCTTCAACAGCGCGCTCACCGTGCTGTCTGGCGTCGGTGAACCCGGCGCGACCGTGCAGGTCAGCCTGGGCGGCAGCCCCTTGGGTTCAGCGCTGGTCGCCGCCAATGGCACATTCAGCGTGCTTCTGAGCGGACCGGTCAGTGCCGGTGATGATCTGGACCTGATCCAGACCGATGCGGCGGGTAACGACTCGCCGGTGGCCAGCATTGACGTGCCGGCCCAGCCGCCCACCGAAGCGCCCACCAATCTGGACCTTTCAGCCGGCGGTACAACGCTGAGCGGCCAAGGGCCGGTCAACGCGACCATTACCGTCAGGGCGCTGAACGGTGACTCGCTGGGCACCGCCCAGGTATTGTCCGACGGCACCTTCAGCGTGGCACTGGGCAGCGCCCAGACCAATGGCGAAGTGCTCTCGGTGAGCGCCAGCCTGCCACCGGCCAGCCCTTCAATTGCGGTCTACCTGACCGCTGACGACAGTACCGCTCCCGCGCCACTGGCCAATCTGCTGCTCAATAGCGAGGGCGTGCTGGTCACCGGCACGGGTGAAGCCGGTGCCAGGGTTTCGATCACCAACAGCACAGGCGTGGAACTGGGCAGTGGCGTGGTGTCAGCCGGCGGTGTATTCAGCATTACCCTGAGCAGCCCGCAACTCAATGGGCAGACGCTCAGTGCAGTGCAGACCGATGCTTCCGGTAATGCCTCCGAGGCTGTGGCGCTAAGCGCCCGCGACATTACCGCGCCGCTGGCAGCCGGCAACCTGCAGGTCAATGCGGGCGGCACAATCGTCAGTGGCACCGGTGAAGCGGGTGCCCAGGTGCGTGTCAGCAACGCGGCCGGCACTGAGCTGGGCACCGCCGTGGTCGCCAGCAATGGCACCTTCAACGTTACTTTGAGCAGCGCTCAGCTCAACGGCCAGGCCCTAACCGTCACCTTGCGCGACACAGCCCTCAATGTCTCGTTACCCGCCAGTGTCGCGGCGCCGGACAGCACTGCGCCGCTGGCACCCACCAACCTGGCCGTCAATACCGCAGGCCTGGTGCTGACCGGTCTTGGTGAGGCCGGTGCCAGGGTCTATGTCAGCAGCCCGACCGGCGTGGCGCTGGGCAACGCACTGGTCGCTGCCAACGGCAGTTTTACCGTGCAGTTATCCAGTGCCCAGCTGAATTTCGAGGCGCTGCGGGTCAGCCAGACTGACCCGGCCGGTAATGCTTCAGGGGTCGCCACGGTCAACGCGCCCGACATCACCGCCCCGGCCATTGCCAGCGGCCTGAGCGTGGCGGCTGGCGGCGCCAGCCTGAGCGGCTTCGGCGAGGTGGGTGCAGCCGTCACGGTGCGCAATGCCGCCAATCAGATTGTGGGCAGCGGCGTGGTAGGCAACAACGGCCAGTTCAGCGTGTCGATCGCTCCGGCGCAGATCGACGGCGAGCTGCTGAGCGTGCGCCTCACTGATGGCCGCAACAACACTTCCGACGTCGCGACCGTCACTGCCCCCGATCTTACCCCCCCCATCGCCCCGGCGACGGCGATGATCAACGCCAGCGGCACCCTGATGACCGGCACCGGGATCATCGGTGAGCGCATCGTGGTACGTGACCCGGCAGGCACTCAGGTAGGCACCGCCGTGGTGGGCGTCAATGGCGCCTGGTCGGTGGTGCTCAATCCGCCGCAAATCAACAGCCAGCTCTTGCAGGTTACCCAGCTTGACCTGGCGGGCAACGTGTCTTCGGCCCTGCCGGTGACCGCCCCGGACCTCACCCCGCCTGGGGCGGCCACCGGCCTGACACTTGCCACTAACGGCCTGACCCTCAGCGGCAGCGCCGAGGCCGGTGCCACAATCACGGTAAAAAGTGCTGCGGGTGTGACCCTGGGTACGGCCACCGTGCAGAGCGATGGCAGCTTCAGCGTGCCGCTCAATGCGGCGCAGATCAACGGCGAGGTGCTGAGCATCAGCGTCACCGACCGGGCTGGCAACCTGTCGCCAAGCGTGACCCTCACCGCTGCGGATATCGACGTGGACCGGCCAGTGATTGCCAACGACAACCTGGCCACCGCCACCGTCAATCTGGCCGCCGTGGCGACCCGCACCAATGCCACGGACAGTTTTCCGTCGGTACTGGGCCTTGGCTTTAGCCACACGTTCAACTTCAACGTGGCCAACGGTACCACCGCAGCGCCGACCCTGACCCTGATCGACGGCGGCCTGCTGTCGCTGGGTACCCGTGCGGTCTTCACCTTGCAAGTCAAAGATGCCAGTGGTGCCTGGGTGACCCTCGGCACGGCCGGCAGCGGCGCGTTGATCAACCTCGATGTACTGGCCAGCAGCGGGGTGCGGTTGCAAGGCCCGAGCCTGTCGGCCGGCGAGTACCGCCTGACTTTACAAAGCAACAGCCTCACGGTGTTGACCACCATCAACAGCAATCTGCAACTGGATATCAACAGCCTGACCCAGTTCACCGGCACGGCAGGCGCTGCCGTGACCGGCAACGTGGTGACCGACCCCGGCCCGGACGGCAGTGTCGACACCACCGGTCCCGACAACGGCGCGGTGGTGCGTATCCAGAACGGCGGCGCCGGTTATGTGAATGCCGGCACCGGTACTGTGGTGCAGGGCTTGTACGGCAACCTGACCATCGATGCCCAGGGTAACTACAGCTACCGTGCCAACGGCACCGCCAGCAGTGTCGGCAAGGTCGATGTGTTCAACTATCAACTGATGCACCCTAACGGGCTGAGTGATCCGGCGGTGCTGTATGTACGTATCGACAGCCCGCAGGCCACCGAGGTCTGGAGCAGTACCAACCTGGCGGCCCCGGCATTGCTGCTCGACGCCACCAATGATGTCGCCAGCAGCAGCCTGAGCCTGGGTAACCTGGTCACCACCGAAACCACCACGCTGGGCTCTGCCTCGACCCTGCTGGGAGGCATCAACGGCGCCTACACTTTCAGTGTCGCGAACAACACAGTCAGCGACCTGACCGTGCTGCTGAGCTCAACCAACTTGCTGGCGCTGCTGGGCAACACCACGCTGGAGGTCTACAAACTCAACACCAGCACCAACCAGTACGCACTGGTCAAGACCGTATCGGGCAGCAGCGTGCTCAATCTGGGCGGTGGTCAGTACGGCCTGACCCTGGACGACCAGACGCCTGGCAGTTACCGGGTCAACCTGCGCATCACCGGCGTCGGCCTGCTCAACACCGTAACCGTGAGCCTGGTCAACAGCGCAACGGCCACCAACCAGCAGGTGGTCACTGGCTCCACACCGGTGGTCGGCAACCTGCTGACCGACACCGCCGGTGGCGGCGCTGACGTGCTCGGCTCGGCGCTCACCGTGCTCAGTGTAATGACGGCGGCCAATAGCTTCGTGCAGCCGGGCTACAACGGCACAACCCTGACCGGCACCTACGGCAATCTGTTGGTACGGCCCGATGGCAGCTACACCTATACGCTCAAGTCCGGCCTGACCTCCAGCGCCATCGGCAATGCCGACCAGTTCACCTACAAGCTGACCCACCCCAACGGCAGCAGTGATACGGCGACCCTGACCATCAACCTCAATCAGGCCGCCGGTGCGCGGATGGCACTGGCCAGCGACGACAGTGACCAGGCCAGCAACGCCCTGGCGCTGGCGGCTACGGCGCAGGTGCAGACCGGCACAGACGGACACGACACCCTCGATGGCTCGCAAGGCGGTGCAGTCAGCCTGCATGGCGGTGCGGGTGACGACACCTTGGTCATCAGCGACCTGAACTTCGCCGCGGTGGACGGCGGCAGCGGCACTGACACGTTGCTCTGGGCCGGCGGCGATGCCTCCATCGATCTGGGCAATGTCCAGGGCCGCTTGAGCAACATCGACATCATCGACCTGAATGGCGCCGACCGCAGCAGTGTGCACCTGACCCTTGATCTGGCCGACCTGGTGGCAGTCAGCGACACCAGCACACTGCAGATCAAAGGTGGCGAGCAGGACAGCGTGCACATGAGCGGCGACTGGGTTATGGATGGCAGACTGCTCGCTGATGGTCTTGAATTCAATCAATACACCCCTCAGGAGGACCCGACCCATCATCTTTGGGTGCAGAACGGCATACAGGTGGTTTGACGTCTGGATAGCAATAACGGTAAGGGATACCTGTGAAACAAGTTGATGTCTGCGTCACCCGCTCCGTCGCTGTCGTCCTGGCGGCAGCAGCGGCGGTGTTGCTCCCCACGGCGGTCAGTGCTGATCAAGCGCCAGGCGCCGCCGGTCTTGGCCAGCTCAGCCCCAGTCAGTTGCAACAGCAACCGCCGCGCCAGCCTCGCAGCCCTCACGCAGGGCGGTCTTCGGCCAGTGCCGCTCGCCTGAGCCTCGATGAGGCGGTGCGTCAGGCGGTGGCCTGGCACCCGGACATCGCTCAGGCGGTGTCGACGCTGTATCAGCAAGGTGAAGGCGTCAACGTCGCCGAGGCTGGCTACTATCCGCAAGTCAGTGCTGGCATTCGTGGTGGCTTCGAGACCGGCTATGGTCGCGACAATGCCAGCCGCGCCTTGAGCCTTTCGGTCAAGCAAATGCTTTACGACTTCGGCAAGGTCGACAACAGCGTGCAGGCCGCCCGAGCCAGAGTCGCCCGCAGCCAGGCCGAAATCCTGCTGGTGATCGACCGTATCGGCCGCGACACCGCCAATGCCTGGATCGAGGTGCAGCGCTACCGCAACCTGATAGACATTGCCCGTCAGCAAATCAGCGGTGTGGGCAGCATTGTCGAACTGGCCCGCCAGCGCAGCGACCTGGGCGCCAGCACCCGCTCTGACCTGGTCCAGGCCCAGTCGCGTGCCGAAGGTGCAATGGCCACGCTGCAGGACTACAAGGCGCAATACGCACGCTGGCAGGCGGCGCTCAGCCATTTGACGGGGCGTAGCCAGGGCACTGATGTGAGCGATGACGTTACGCCCTCCTCTGGCGGCGCCTGCGAGCGCTCCGACACCGCGACCGACGCCTTGCCAGCAGTGCTGATGGCGCTGGCCCAGCGCAGCGAGGCGCAGGCAGAGCTGGCCCGCTCAAGGGCCGAGGCCTATCCGACCCTGTCACTGCAACCCACCGTCAATCACTATCTGGACAGCGGTTACCGAGACACCAATCCGGCCATGGACCGCACCCAGGCCGGGATTTACCTGAATGTCGAGGTGCCGATCTATCAGGGCGGCGCGATCAGCGCCCGCAGCCGGGCTGCCGGCCACGCGCTGAGTGCAGCCGACGCCGCCGAAGACACGGCGCGCCTGCAAGCGACCCAGGCGCTGGCCGAGGCGCGGGTGCAGACCACCAGCCTCAATCTGCGCCAACGCTCGCTGGAGCGGCGCCAGGGCAGCATCAGTGAAGCGCGTGAACTGTACGGCCGCCAGTATCTGGACCTGGGTACCCGG
This sequence comes from Pseudomonas sp. 21LCFQ02, assembly GCF_024129895.2. Lineage (NCBI taxonomy): Bacteria > Pseudomonadati > Pseudomonadota > Gammaproteobacteria > Pseudomonadales > Pseudomonadaceae > Pseudomonas > Pseudomonas sp. 21LCFQ02. The sequence goes on along the minus strand of NZ_CM178749.1, from coordinate 4,388,266 downwards.
CCACTGCTCGACCTGCTCAATGCCGAGCAGGAAATCCATCAGTCGCGCTTCGAGCTGGCCGGCACCCGTGCCGACCTGCAGCGCCTGCAAATCGACTGCCTGTACAACAGCGGCCAGTTGCGTCACGCCTTCGGCCTCGAAGACCGTGCACTGCAGGGCGTGAGGGTGCTGCCATGAACGACGCCGTAACCGTTACCCCGCCCCAGGCTGACCAGAGCGCGCCGCCACCGGACTACAGCCAATGGATGCAGGCCATTTTACTGGTGGCCCGGCACTACCACCTGGAAGTGTCCGAACAGACCATCCGGCTGGCCGGCGATCGTCCGGACCGCGACGTCGAAGACGTGGTGCGGCAGATGGCCCGCCAGGCCGGGCTGACCATCAAGTTCGGCGGCTGTTCGGTGGCGGAGCTGAACCACTGGCGGACCCCTTTGGTGGTTGAGCTGGAGGACGGTCAGGTCGGCGTGGTGCAAAGCGTCAATGGCGAACAACTCGGTGTCGCCCTGTCCGGTGACCAGGGGCTGCAACATCGCTTGCCGTTGGCCGAACTGGATAAACGCCTGCGCCGCACCGTGATTCTGCGCCCGGCGCGGCCATTATCAGACGTGCGCACTGACGACTATGTGCAGCCCTATGACGAACACTGGTTCCGGCGCATCGTGCTGCGCGACCTGCGGCCCTACAGCCATGTCATGCTCGCGTCACTGGTTGCCAACCTGCTGGCAATGGCCGGGGTGCTGTTCTCCATGCAGGTCTACGACCGGGTCATCCCCGCCGAGTCGCTGCCGACCCTGTACGTGCTGTTCGGTGGCGTGCTGCTGGCGGTGCTGTTCGACTTCACCCTGCGCATCATGCGTTTGCGCATCACCGACCTGCTGGGCAAACGCGCCGACCTGCGGGTTTCCGATCTGGTCTACGGCCATGCCTTGCGCCTGCGCAGCTCGGTACGCCCCAAGTCCACCGGTTCGTTCATCTCGCAACTGCGCGAGCTGGAACAGGTCCGCGACCTAGTGACCTCCAGTACCGCGACTGCGCTGGCCGACCTGCCGTTTTTCTTGCTGTTCCTGCTGGTGTTCTGGTTGATCGGCGGGCCGCTGGTGGCCATCCCGCTGGTCGCGCTGGTGGTCATGCTCCTGCCGGGGCTGTTGTACCAGCGCAAACTGGCGGTGCTGGCCAATGCCAACATGCGTGAATCAGCACTGCGCAATGCGATGCTGGTCGAAAGCATTCAGGGCCTGGATGACATCAAGGCGCTGCAGGCCGAACTGCGCTTCCAGGAACAATGGAACCGCTACAATGCCAGCACTGCCGACACCAGCCTGCGTCTGCGCACGCTGACCAACGGCCTGGTGACCTGGACCCAGACCGTCCAGACCGCCGTGTTTGCCGTGGTCATCGTGTTCGGCGCGCCCATGGTCATTGCTGGCGACCTGACCACCGGTACGCTGGTCGCGGCCTCCATGCTGGCCTCACGGATGATGGCGCCGATGGCCCAGCTCAATCATGTGCTGACTCGCTGGCAACAGGCCAAAGTGGCCCTCAAAGGCCTCAATACCCTGATGCAGCAACCGGTGGATCACCCCGAGGGCAGCAAGCGTGTGCATCTGCCGGCCATCGGCGGCGACTTTCATTTCAGGGACGCCAGTTTCCGCTACAGCGCTGAAGCGTCGCCGGTGCTGACCCTCAGCGAGCTGCGCATTCAACCCGGTGAGCACATTGCGATTCTGGGCCGCAACGGCGCAGGCAAGTCGACCCTGCTCCAGGCACTGGCCGGCAGCATGGACCTGGCTACCGGCGAACTGAGCCTGGATGGTGTTGCCTTGAGCCATATAGACCCGGCCGACCTGCGCCGCGATGTCGGGCTGTTGCAGCAACACGCGCGGCTGTTTCACGGCACCTTGCGCGACAACATGGTGCTGGGGGCCGGGCGCGCCAGCGATCAGGAACTGCTCGCGGCACTGTCGATCAGTGGTGCACTGGAATTCGTCCGGCGCCTGCCAAAAGGCCTCGACCATCTGATTCTCGAAGGCGGTCTGGGGCTGTCCGGCGGCCAGCGGCAAAGCCTGTTGCTGGCGCGCCTGCTGCTGCGTCAACCGCAGGTCCTGTTGCTTGACGAGCCCACCGCAGCGCTGGATGACGTCACCGAAAAACGCCTGCTCGAGGAGCTGCTGCGCTGGTGCGAAGGCCGCACCTTGGTGATGGCCACCCATCGCCTCAGTGTGCTGCAACGCATGCAGCGCATTATCGTGCTGGACAACGGCCGGATAGTGATTGATGCCCCCCGTGAGATCGCCCTGGCCCAGCTACGCCAGCCAGCGGCCGCTACGCCGCCCGGTGCGCTGCCCGCCGATGGAGCACCGTCATGAGTCAGAATGTCGCCATTGGTATGCCCTCTGCACCGGCTTCCTACCTGGACGGTGCCGACGAGACAGAGGTGGTACGGGCCTCGCGAGTGGTCTGGATCTGCGCCTTGATGGTTGGCTGCTTTCTGCTGTGGGCAGCGTGTTTCGAGGTGGTCGAAGTCTCCAACGGCACCGGCAAGGTGGTGCCCAGCTCGCGGGAACAGGTGATCCAGTCGCTCGAAGGCGGGATCATCACCCAGATGAATGTCAGCGAAGGCTCGCGGGTCGAACGTGGCGACGTGCTCGCCCGGCTCGACCCGATCAAGACCCAGTCCAACGTCGGTGAAAGCGAGGCCAAGTACCGCGCCGCGCTGGCCAGCGTCAGCCGCCTGCAAGCAGAGGTCAGCGGCCAACCCTTGCAGTTCGACGCAGCCCTTGATCAGTCGCCGGAGCTGGTGCGCGCTGAAACCGCGCTGTACGAAACCCGTAAAAAAGGTCTTCAAGACACGCTCACTGGTATTGAGCGCTCGCTCAGGCTGGTTCGCAGCGAACTGACCATCACCGAGAATCTGGCCCGTGCCGGCGCGTCCAGCCGTGTCGAGGTCATCCGCCTCAACCGGCAACGCGCCGAACTGGAGCTCAAGGCCACCGAAGCGCGCTCAGAGTACATGGTCCAGGCCCGTCAGGAACTGGCCAAGGCCAGCGCCGAAGCCGACTCGCTGGCCGAAGTGGTGCGCGGCCGTGCCGACTCACTGTCACGGCTGACGCTACGCTCCCCGGTGCGCGGCATCGTCAAAGACATCGAAGTCACCACCATCGGCGGCGTGATCCCGCCCAATGGGCAATTGATGCAGATCGTGCCGATGGATGAGCAGTTGCTGATCGAAACCCGCATCTCGCCTCGAGACATCGCCTTCATTCATCCCGAGCAGGCCGCCAAGGTCAAAATCACCGCCTACGACTATTCGGTCTATGGCAGCCTCGACGGCCAGGTCGTAACCATCTCACCGGACACCATTCAGGATGAAGTAAAACCGGAGGTGTTCTACTACCGCGTGTACATCCGCACCGATGCCGACGCCCTGTACAACAAGGCCGGCAAAGCCTTTGCCATTGTGCCGGGCATGGTGGCCAGCGTGGATATCCGTACCGGTGAGAAAACCGTACTGGACTACCTGCTCAAACCATTGAACCGGGCCCGGGAGGCGTTGCGCGAGCGCTGACAACGATGATGGCAGATTTGACAGACGCCTCAGTCTCTTCGAAGCTGCATGGCGTCAAGCACTGGATACCGTAATGCCCAACGACTCACCTCAGCCCACCCGCCGCGGGCGCCAGGCCCTGATCATCGGTTCGCTGGTCGGCGTTCTGGTCCTGGCTTTATGGGCCTGGCGCAGCGAAACCAGCCGCCCCGCCGCACCGGTACGTCCCAGCCAGAGCTACTCGCAAACACTGGAACTGGCCCGCGACGGCAAGCCGGGTGCCGCGCGCCTGCTGTATCAACAGTTGGCCCGTGACGACCTGGCCGACGAGCGGCGCATTGCGTTGCTGGCCGAACTGCCCAACTACCCTAGCCCGCAAGCGCTGAAACTGCTCAAGGCTCAACTTGACCATGAGTCGCCGGCGGTCAGCCTGGCGGCGGTTGAAAGTGCGGTACGGCTGCTGCCCGGTCATCATCTGGCCGTGGTGCTCGGCCCCTTGCTCAATGCCGATGAACCGGCGTTACGCCTCAACGCGACCTTGGCCCTGACCCGTTTGTCACCGGATGAACTGGGGCTGTATTTCGCAGCCCTGCAACACAGCGCCGAAGCGTTTCAGCACGACCTGGCGCAACAGCCTCCCAGTGTTCAGAACCGCATGCAACTGGGCAGGCTCTATCGCCAGACCGGCGATAACGCCTTGGCGCTCAATGCGCTGCAAGAAGCCGTGAAGCTGGCGCCGGACAACTTGCTGGCCGCCCTGGCGCGTATAGAGCAGCTTGATGATAACCAGCAGGCAGACCAGGCCCGACAACTCATGCGGCAGTTGCTCGAAAAACACCCCGACTCCGCCCTGCTGCAGCATGCTCTGGGCATCTGGTTGCGCGATCACGGCCAGGCCGAGTTCGCCCTGCTCAGCCTGGCCCGTGCGGCGGAACTGGCGGCGGATAACAATGACTATCGGTATGACCTGGCCGTGACGCTGCACACGCTGGAACAACTGGAGCCGGCACAGAAGCAACTGCAGCAGATTCTGCAGAACCAACCGGCCAACCGACGGGCCAGAGTGCTGTTGATTCAGTACGCCCGCGAAAGTGGTCAACTACAGAATGTTCAGGTCTTGCTGGCGCAACTTGAACAACAGAATCCGGACGATCCGGCCCTGCAACAAGGTCTCTGATACTCGCCCTCAGCTACTGTAAGACGGCGTCGGCGGATACGTCAGCGCGTTACTCGCAACTTTAAAAATCCATACACCAATAACACTCTGCCGACCCTCACCAAGTGCAGCGCACATTAAACAATTGCACAAGATGGTTTTCTAATTGAAAAAAAACGGGCATTATTAATCCGCTACCGATTTAAAACTGCTCGCTGATCAGGTAGTGATGGCTGAAACGGTTAATTCCCCATCGCATCATCGAGCAGAAAACGGAATGAGCGAATCGGTCAAAGTTTTTTGTCTTGTCGCTTTGTTCGGCTGGTAACAGCCAATACACTGTCGGAGTATGTTTTTTGTCCAGACTTGCTGAGTTTCGCGCCGCAGAAAAAGCCCTTCAAGAACAACTGGCTCAGCTGGAAGCCTTGAAGAAAGACGCAGGCCTTCAGAAAGAGATCGAATTCGAGCAGAAGCTCAAGGAGCTGATGGCTAGCTATGGCAAGAGCCTGCGTGATGTCATCGCCATCCTCGACCCTAACAGCGCAACCACCCTGGTTGCTGCGCCTGCGGGTCCAAAGCGCCGCCGCGCCCGTGTCGTCAAGGTTTACCAGAACCCGCACACCGGTGAACTGATCGAGACCAAAGGTGGCAATCACCGTGGCCTGAAAGCCTGGAAAGAACAGTACGGTGCAGACACCGTCGAATCCTGGGTTCGTGCCTGAGACGTGACAGTTCACAAAAGCCCTGCTCTGCAGGGCTTTTTTATTGCCGCCCGAAAGTATAGTCAGCAACCTGTAAACAGCTAAACGAGGCCGTCCGCACAAGGCGAAAAACGTTCGCAATCGCGCTTGGATTTACAGCTTGTAACTGACCATTTTGACCCGGCTGGCTTCCAGTCTGTTTCAACCCGACGATGGCAATGCAAGGAGTTCTTAGAGGTGCCGGTTGGCCTGCAACTCCGTTCGTCGATATACAACTACATCCGGCAAGAATGTCGAACCCGTCACAGATCTGACAGCGTAAGAATACTGACGCCAATAAAATCACATTGCCACTATCGGGATACATGACCCCATACTTCAGCAAGTCCCAGCTTATTATTCTGAAAAATTACAGTCAGATAATTAGTCGTCGCCTGTAGGCTGTTTCCGAATTTTGCTCACCGGCAGTGCCCGCACGACCCGAAAGCACGACGAAAAAAAGCCGCTGGGCTTCACATTTTTTTCACGCAGGATGTTTCAAGCTACACACAGCTAAAGGACTAGCACCCCATGCCCGCACACGCGGGCTTTATTTTGCCCACAGGAAAGCTCAGGGCGCCGTGTCGAGCTTCAGCCCGTCACGAATCTGCTGCACCTGCTGCCTGTTGGCTGCATAGCCTTCTGCCGAGCCCGCATACGAAAGCGACCAGGCCTGCCGGGCATTGGCCGCCGCCACCAGGGTCTGGGTCATGACATGCACGCCGTTCTGGGTCACCGTGCAGGTGCTCTCCATGCCCGGCACACCACCCAGACTGACTTCTCGCACATGAGTGCATGCGCTTTGCAGGCCGCTGCGCGCGAAATTGACCTGCACGGCTTTGCGCATCGCCATCAGCACACCTTGCACATTGACTTCATGACCGGCAACCAGTTGGGAGCGGGTCAACTCCACCACCATGCTTGGCTCGCCTGCGGCATCGTTCTTGATGGCGCGCTGGCGCAGTTGCACCGAAGGCTGCCCTGATGCGCCTTCAACCGTCGGCAATGACTGCACCTCCCAGCCGGGGGGCCAGAGGATCATGGTGTCGTCGGCCTGTGCAGTAGCGGCGGTCAGCAGCAAAGCAGCAACAGGGAGCAAGGGATAGCGAATCATCGGCATGAGCACCGCAGCAGAGAATAAAGATCCAGAACATGAGTCTGCGGCTTTCTGGCAACAATAGGCAAATGCCGGGTTGCATCGACCGCCCTGCCCCGTATCATTGACCGTCTTTGCCCATTCAAGCCGGAGACTTTCATGAGCCTGCACGAACTCAACACTTTCCCGGGCGTGACTGCCGAACCTGACGCCGCCACCCAGGGTTTTGTGTTCAACCACACCATGCTGCGCGTCAAGGACATCACCGCCTCGCTGGATTTCTACACCCGCGTCCTGGGCTTTCATCTGGTCGACAAGCGTGATTTTCCTGAAGCCGAGTTCAGCCTGTATTTCCTGGCCCTGGTCGACAAGGCGCAGATTCCGCAAGACGACGCTGCTCGCCATCAGTGGATGAAGTCCATCCCTGGCGTGCTGGAACTGACCCACAACCACGGCACCGAGAACGACGCCGGGTTCTCTTACCACAACGGCAACACTGATCCGCGCGGCTTCGGCCATATCTGTGTGTCGGTGCCTGACGTGGTCGCTGCCTGCGCCCGTTTTGAGCAACTGAATGTGCCGTTCCAGAAGCGCCTGCAAGACGGCCGCATGAACCACCTGGCGTTCGTCAAGGACCCGGATGGCTACTGGGTAGAGATCATCCAGCCAACACCGCTGTAAGCGCGCAGATTCGCGGCTCAAGCCCGCAAAAAAGCCCCGACTGCGTGAGCAGCCGGGGCTTTTTGTTGGTGCTGCGAATCAGGCTGGCGCGCTGGTGCGGATCAGGTGATCGAAAGCACTCAGCGACGCTTTGGCACCTTCGCCCAGGGCGATGATGATCTGCTTGTACGGCGTGACAGTGACGTCACCGGCCGCAAAAATACCCGGCACCGAGGTTTCACCGCGGGCATCGACCACGATCTCGCCGCGTGGCGACAGCTCGATCACGCCTTTGAGCCACTCGCTGTTAGGCAGCAGACCGATCTGTACAAAGATCCCTTCCAGTTCCACCGCACGCTCTTCGCCGCTGACCCGGTCCTTGTAGCGCAGGCCATTGACCTTCTCGCCGTCGCCGGTCACTTCAGTGGTCTGTGCACTGGTCAGCACGGTGACGTTGGGCAAACTATTGAGCTTGCGTTGCAGCACCGCGTCAGCTCGCAGCTGGCTGTCAAACTCCAACAGCGTTACGTGGGAGACGATACCGGCCAGGTCGATGGCCGCTTCCACACCGGAGTTGCCCCCACCGATCACTGCCACACGCTTGCCCTTGAACAGTGGACCGTCACAGTGCGGGCAGTACGCCACGCCCTTGTTGCGATACTCCTTCTCGCCGGGGACGTTCATTTCCCGCCAGCGCGCACCGGTCGCCAGGATCAGGGTCTTGGCTTTGAGGCTCGCACCACTGGCAAACTTCACCTCGTGCAGCGCGCCGTCCTTGCCTGGAATCAGCTGGTCAGCGCGTTGCAGGTTCATGATGTCGACTTCGTACTGCTTGACGTGCTCTTCGAGGGCAACCGCCAGCTTCGGGCCTTCGGTGTGCTGGACCGAGATAAAGTTTTCGATCGCCATGGTGTCGAGCACCTGACCGCCGAAACGCTCGGCGGCAACGCCGGTACGAATGCCTTTACGTGCCGAGTAGACCGCTGCGGCGGAGCCAGCCGGGCCACCACCAATCACCAGCACGTCGAAGGCTTGTTTGGCGTTGAGCTTCTCGGCCTGGCGCGCACCGGCACCGGTGTCGATTTTGGCGAGAATCTCTTCCAGGCCCATACGGCCCTGACCAAACAGCTCACCGTTGAGGTAAATGCTCGGCACCGACATGACTTTGCGCTCGGTGACTTCATCCTGGAACAGTGCGCCGTCGATGGCGACGTGCTTGATGTTCGGGTTGAGCACAGCCATCAGGTTCAGTGCCTGGACCACGTCCGGGCAGTTCTGGCAGGACTGGGAAAAATAGGTTTCGAAACTGAACTCGCCTTGCAGGGCGCGCACTTGTTCGATGACCTCATCACTGACTTTGGGCGGGTAGCCGCCTGCTTGCAGCAGCGCCAGAACCAGCGAGGTGAATTCGTGCCCCATCGGGATACCGGCAAACCGCAAGCTGATGTCCTGGCCTGGGCTATTGAGGGTGAACGACGGCCTGCGCGCATCGTTACCGTCAGTGGCCAGGGTAATGTCTTTGCCGACGCTGACTACATCTTGCAGCAGCGCGAGCATTTCCTGAGACTTGGCGCCGTCGTCGAGGGAGGCCTGGATCTCGATGGGGCGAGTGGCCCGCTCCAGATAGGATTTCAACTGGGCTTTAAGATTGGCGTCCAACATGGTTTGGCTTTCCTTTTTTCAGGTAACAGGATTTGTATGAAAAGTCGGCAACCTGGGCCACCTTTCGTACAAAACCTTGAAATAAAAACGCCCAGGCGATGACCGCCCGGGCGTTTGATGGGGCGATGCGGTTTACAGACTTACGCGTGCGGCGCCCCGATCGTTTGCGGCATGCGGATCAGATCTTGCCGACCAGGTCCAGGGACGGAGCCAGAGTGGCCTCGCCTTCCTGCCATTTGGCTGGGCAGACTTCGCCTGGGTGAGCAGCAACGTACTGAGCGGCCTTGATCTTGCGCAGCAGCTCGGAGGCGTCACGGCCTACGCCGCCGTCGTTGAGCTCAACGATCTTGATCTGGCCTTCCGGGTTGATTACGAAAGTGCCACGGTCAGCCAGACCGGCTTCTTCGATCAGCACGTCGAAGTTGCGCGAGATGGTCAGGGTTGGGTCGCCGATCATGGTGTATTTGATCTTGCCGATGGCTGGCGAGGTGTTGTGCCAGGCAGCGTGGGCGAAATGGGTGTCGGTCGAAACGCTGTAGATTTCTACGCCCAGCTTCTGGAATTCTGCGTAGTTGTCAGCCAGGTCTTCCAGTTCGGTCGGGCAGACGAAGGTGAAGTCGGCTGGGTAGAAGAACACCACAGACCACTTGCCTTTCAGGTCGGCGTCCGAGACGTCAACGAATTTGCCTTCTTTGTAGGCAGTCGCTTTGAACGGTTTGACTTGGCTGTTGATGATAGGCATCGATGAATCTCCATGGTGAGTGAATCGAATGAGTTTGGATTCGATGGAAAGAAGCTTACCCACAATCGGCGCACCAGGCTCATTGGTAAAGTCGATGCTGCTGATTGCTTTTGACTATGGCGGATCATTATTAATAGAAGAAATCTTCAATTCGGTGACAGGCACTGCTGCCTTGCCGAACGGTGAGGTTTCAATGTAGCGCATGGCTGACTTCATGTCCTTCCAGCCGACATAACTCATCAGCGACTTCAGATCCCAGCCATTGTGCTGCGCCCAGGTGGCGAAGCCGCGCCGCAGCGAGTGGCTGCTGTAGGCATCCGCCTTGATTGCGGCGCGCTCGAACGCCTGGCGTAGCAAGGTGATGATGCTGTTGGCGTGCAACCCCTCCTCGCCCAGATTGCCCCAGCGGTCAATACTGCGAAACACCGGCCCGTGCTCCAGTGCGGCGCAGTCAATCCAGTCAAGGTACGCCTGCACTGGGCACAAACGCAGCAGCGCCGGCGTCTGGAAACTGCGCCCGGTGAAATCCCGATCACTTTTGCTGCGCGGCAGGTACAGGGTAATCCCGACTCCGCTCACGGCCTTGACATGCTCAACCTGCAGGCGGCACAGCTCGTCACTGCGAAAGCCGCGCCAGAAACCCAGCAGGATCAACGCCGCGTCACGCCGACAACGCATCACCTGCCCATGATCCTGCACCTGGGCGGCCTGACGCGCCTGCTGGTCGAGGCTGTCGACCACCTGTTGCAAGTCTCCCAGCTGCAAAGGCTCGGCCTGCTTTTCCTGGGCCGGGTGCACAGCGCGAATGCCCTTGAGCACCTGACGCACCACCGGCGCCTTGGTCGGATCGACGAAGCCCTGGCTGGTGTGCCACTGCGCTAATGCCGAAAGGCGCAGCTTCAGCGTATTGATCGACAGCACGCCAGCGTAACTGGCCAGGTAGCGCGCCACGCTGTCGCTGGTGGCCGGCAGAAAACCGCCAAACGTCACTTCGAAATGTTCGATGGCCGCCCGGTAGCTGCGCCGTGTGTTGTAGCGCGTGGCGGCAGCGATGTAACGATCAATCTCGCTCATGAGGGTTTCATACCGTACTGAACCGTAAAAAGCCGCCTGACAACGACTGACACGGGATAATACGCCAATATCCCGTGTTAAATAAGATGATATTTACCCTATGAAGATCGTACTATTTAGTATGTAATTACAGGATACATACCACAGTACGAAATCGTAGGAGCAGCCATGGCGCGCGGCGGAATCAATAAGGCCCTGGTGCACAAAGCCAGACAGGCGCTGCTGGCGCGCGGCGACAACCCGAGCATCGACGCAGTACGCGTTGAAATGGGCAATACCGGCTCTAAAACCACCATTCATCGCTATCTCAAAGAGCTGGAGGGGCACGACAGCCCTGCCCCAAGCCTTAATGAAGAGCTGGCCGAACTGGTCGCGGTGTTGGCTGAGCGACTGCAAGGCCAGGCTCAGGAGCGCATTGATGAAGCCGAGCAACACGCAAGTCAGCAGTGCCAGGCTATGCGCGCAGAACTCGCAGGCGTGCAGCAGCAACTGGAGCAATGGCAAACCCGCTTTGATTTGCAAAAAGAAGTGTTGAGCAAAGAAACCCAGGCGCTGGAGCAAACCAAAGACGCTCTGCAGCAGGCCAAAACCGAGAACACTCGGCTGAATCAGGCCAACCAAGACCTGCAATCACGCCTGCAAGATCGCGACCGGCATCTCGAATCGCTGGAAGAAAAGCATCGCCACGCCCGCGACGCCCTGGAGCACTACCGCAACTCGGTGAAAGAACAGCGCGACCAGGACCAGCAGCGCTACGAGGGGCAACTCCAACAGTTGCAAATGGAGCTGCGGCAGTCGCGGCAAACCCTGGCCTTGCACCAGGAATCGATCACCCTGCTCAACCGCGATAACGAGCGCTTGCTGGCTGAGCAACGCGGCACCGCCCGAGAACTGCATGCTTGCCAGACGCAACTGGACAAAACCACCAAGCAGGCTGAAAAAGCCAGCGCCGAACAACACAAAGCCATCAATCGCAGCGCCCAACTGGAAGTACGCCTGCAAACCACCCAGCAGCAAAGCGCTGCACTCAAGCACAGCCTGAGCGAAGCCACGCAACAAAACCGCATGCTCGAATTACTGCTGAGCAGAAAGGAAGCCGCCCTGGAAACCCTGCAGGCGCAAATTGCCGAACACGACTCGCCCACCCCGCAGGAGCGGCTTTAGCCGCAATACTGTTCATTTAGGTACTGTATGCCCTCGGTGGGAGCGACCTTGGTCGCGAAGAGGCCGGCAAAGTCACTGCATCTGCTGCGAATGTGCCGCCGTCTTCGCTGGCAAGCCAGCTCTCACCTAACCGACCTGACTGATCTGTATCAGCCCTACACAACAACAGTATTCAAGCGGCCCTTTCAAGCATCCAGCGCACCCGCGCCGCCAGCTCATCGACATTGAACGGCTTGGTCAGCACGTCTTTTTCGACCGCCTGTGACACCTCGTCGATCTGAGGACTGCCGGCATAGCCCGTCATGAACAGCACGTTGAGCGCCGGCCGGAACTGACGGGCAATCCCGGCCAGCTGACGACCATTGAGGCCCGGCAGGCCGACATCGGTAATCAGCAAGTCGATACGAGCCGAGCCCTGCAGACGTTTGATAGCGCCTGCAGCATCGCCGGACTCCAGGGTTGAGTAACCAAGATCGCGCAACGCATCGACCACCAGCATCCGCACCGCGCTTTCATCCTCAACCACCAGCACGCACTCCCCCGCAACAGCGCGAGGCGCCTGCCGGGCATCACTGACATCGGCCACCCGCTGGCTGACCTGAGCCACACAAGGCAGATACAGCCGGATGCAGGTGCCCTCGCCCTCACGACTATCGACCCGCACATGGCCGCCGGTCTGCTTCATGAAGCCGTAGACCATCGACAATCCCAAACCCGTACCCTGACCTACTGGTTTGGTGGTGAAAAATGGGTCGAAGACCTTTTCAATGACATGGGCAGGAATACCGCAACCACTGTCCTCGACGCTCAACTGCACATACTCGCCTGGCGCCAGGTCCTGATGCAGGGTGTCGATGGTCGTGACCTGGCTGCGCACCCGCAAACGCCCCCCTTCAGGCATGGCGTCCCGCGCATTGATCACCAGATTGAGTAACGCATTTTCCAACTGGTGCTCATCCGTACAAATGACCCTGTCATGCTCTTCAAGCTCGATCTGCAACTGAATGCTCTCGCCAATCGTGCGACGCAACAGCTCCTCCATGGACAGCACCATCGGATTGACGGGCATGATGCTGTTGCTCAACGACTGACGCCGGGCAAACGTCAATAAGCGCTGAGTCAGGGCCGCAGCGCGATTGGCTGCGGTCGTGGCTGCATCAATGTACTTGTCAACCTCAGCCACACGCCCGGCGGCAATCCGCCGCCGCGTAAGGTCCAGCGCCCCGAGCACACCGGTCAGCATGTTGTTGAAGTCGTGGGCAATGCCTCCGGTCAATTGGCCAATGGCGTCCATCTTCTGCGCGTGGCGCAGTGCTTCTTCGGCCTGGGCGCGCTCGGCGATCTCCACCTGCAGGCGCTGATTGGCTTCGGCCAGCTCGCGGGTACGCTCGGCCACCCGCAACTCCAGACTGTCATTGAGTTCGCGCAACGCCTCTTCGGCATTGACCTGTGCGGTGATGTCGGTGTGAGTACCAAGCCAGTGGGTGATATGGCCCTGATCATCACGAATCGGCAATGCCCGACACAAAAACCAATTGAATGTGCCGTCCTTGCTGCGCAGCGGAAAGGTGTCTTCCCAGACCGAGCCCGTGGAGAAGCAATGTTTGAGTCGCGCAGTGACCCGCTGATAATGATCCTGATGATGCACCGCTCGCCAACCCAACGCCTGCATCGACTCCAGCGACGCGCCGGTATAGTCATACCAGCGCTCGTTGTACCAGCGGATACAGCCCTCGGGGTCAGCCGTCCAGGCCAGCTGACTCATGTTGTCGGCCAGCGTGCGAAACTGTCGCTCGCTTTCACGCAGCGCATCGATCTGCCGCAGGGCGTTATTGTCGGGCGGCATGCAACTCAGTGGCATGACCGGCGTCGGGGTCTGCTTGCTCAACACAGGACTCCATCCTTGAATGCGGATTTTGCCCGGTTCTCATCCTGAATACCGGGCATGGTAACAACCGTTAGCGCGCCACCGGACTGCGCATGGTGACGAACTCCTCCGCCGCCGTCGGATGCACGCCCAGGGTATCGTCGAACACCTGCTTGGTCGCACCGGCCTTGAGCGCGACCGCCAGGCTTTGCACGATCTCACCGGCATCCGGGCCGACCATATGGCAACCGAGCACCCGGTCACTGGCGCTGTCGACGATCAGCTTCATGAAAGTCCGCTCCTGATCATCGGTCAGGGTCAGTTTCATTGGCCTGAAACGGCTTTCGAACACCTGTACCGAGTAGCCCTCTTCAATGGCTTGCTCTTCGGTAAGGCCCACGGTGCCAATGTTCGGCAGACTGAAAACGGCTGTCGGGATGTGATTGTAGTCTACCGGGCGAAACTGCTCGGGCTTGAACAGACGACGGGCCACCGCCATGCCTTCTGCCAGCGCCACAGGCGTCAGTTGAACACCACCAATGACATCGCCCAACGCAAGAATCGACGGCTCGCTGCTCTGATAATGCTCATCGACCTGGATATAGCCCTGCTTGTCGAGTTTGACGTCGACAGTCTCCAGCCCCAAATTGTCGAGCATCGGTCGCCGGCCAGTGGCATAGAACACGCAATCGGTGTCCAGCGTGCCGCCATCCTTGAGACTGACCTTCAGACTACCGTCTGGCTGCTTGTCGATCCTTGAGATATCGCAATTGAAACGCACATCCATGCCATGCTTGAGCAATTCTTCATGCAAGTGCTTGCGCACCCCGCCGTCAAAGCCGCGCAGGAACAGCTCGCCACGGTACGCCAGGGTGGTCTGCGCACCCAGGCCGTTGAAGATCGAAGCGAACTCGACCGCAATGTAGCCGCCGCCCACCACGATGATGCGTTTGGGCAACTCGGCCAGATGGAAAGCCTCGTTAGAGGTGATCGCATTCTCACGCCCCGGTACATCGGGCACTTGTGGCCAGCCACCGGTGGCGATCAGGATGCGTTCGGCGGTGTATGACGTGCCATCGACCTGCACAGTATGCGGGCCGGTGATCCGCCCATGCCCTTCGAGCAGGGTCACGCCACTGTCGACCAGCAGCTTGCGGTAAATACCGTTAAGACGCTGGATCTCCTTGTCTTTGTTGCCGATCAGGGTGGCCCAGTTGAACTCGGGCTGCCCTACATTCCAGCCAAAGCCTTTGGCATTGTCGAAGTCATCGGCAAAGTGCGCACCGTACACCAGCAGTTTTTTCGGCACACAGCCCACGTTGACACACGTACCGCCCAGATAACGGCTTTCCACAACCGCAACCCGCGCCCCGAAACCCGCAGCAAAGCGCGCTGCCCGTACACCACCGGAACCGGCGCCGATGACAAAAAGATCGAAGTCGTAAGCCATTACTGCCTCCATGAATAGGTGCTCAGCATAACGGCTATGCGAACCCCGCAGAAATGAAAAAGCCACCCCGGTGCGAACACCGGGATGGCTTTGGGTGGACAGGCAGGTGAAGTCAGAACGCTTTGCCGGTCTTGTAGAAGTTTTCGAAGCAGAAGTTGGTCGCGTCGATGTAACCCTCGGCGCCGCCGCAGTCGAAACGCTGGCCTTTGAACTTGTAAGCCAGCACGTTGCCTTGGGCAGCCTGCTTCATCAATGCGTCAGTGATCTGGATCTCGCCGCCTTTGCCTGGCTCGGTCTGTTCGATCAGCTCGAAAATGTCCGGCGTCAGGATGTAACGACCGATGATGGCCAGGTTCGACGGTGCGTCTTCAGGCTTCGGCTTCTCGACCATGTCGTTGACACGGAACAGACCCGGCTTGATTTCCTCACCGGCAATCACACCGTACTTGTTGGTTTCCTGCGGATCGACTTCCTGAATGGCAACGATCGAGCAGCGATACAGTTTGAACAGCTTGACCATCTGTTGCAGCACGCCGTCGCCTTCGAGGTTGACGCACAGGTCGTCGGCCAGCACCACGGCGAACGGCTCGTTGCCGATCAACGGGCGACCGCTGAGGATTGCGTGGCCCAGGCCTTTCATTTCAGTCTGACGGGTGTACGAGAAGCTGCACTCGTCGATCAGGCGGCGGATGCCGACCAGGTATTTTTCCTTGTCGGTGCCTTTGATCTGGTGCTCCAGCTCGTAGCTGATGTCGAAGTGATCTTCCAGCGCGCGCTTGCCGCGACCGGTGACGATGGAGATCTGGTTCAAGCCCGCTTCAAGTGCTTCTTCCACACCGTATTGAATCAGTGGCTTGTTGACCACTGGCAGCATCTCTTTGGGCATGGCTTTGGTCGCTGGCAAAAAGCGAGTGCCGTAACCGGCTGCAGGGAACAAGCATTTCTTGATCATATAAGTCCTTAGTTAAGGGCTGGGGCATTGTCGGCGCAGTCTAATCAGGCGGCGGTCACCTTACAATGCCCCACCACTGGCCTTCCGATGCCATGGTAGAGGAATCCTTGGGCAGATAGTTCCGCGCTGTCGTAGATATTGCGACCATCGAACAACACCGGCATGCGCATCGATGCGCGAATTCGCAGGAAATCGGGCTGGCGAAACTGCTTCCATTCGGTGACCAGCACCACCGCATCGGCGCCCTGCGCACAGCCGTAAAGCGACTCGCACAAGCGTAGCTGACCGCGGCCGATTGCATCGACATAACGCTCGGCCACCGCAACCATCGCGGCAGGATCAGTGGCCTGGACCTGGACACCGGCAGCCAACAGCGCGTCGATCAACACCAGGCTGGGGGCCTCGCGAATATCGTCGGTGCCCGGTTTGAAGGCCAGCCCCCAGACGCCGACCACCCGGCCTTGCAGGTAGCCACCGAAATGCTGACGCAAGGCGCTGAACAACAGGGTTTTCTGGGTCGCATTGCGCGCCTGCACGGCTTTGAGAATCTGCGCCTCGAAGCCTTGCTGCTCGGCGGTCTTGATCAACGCCCGCACATCCTTGGGGAAACAGGAGCCACCGTAGCCGCAACCGGCATAAATAAAATGCGTACCGATCCGCTGATCACTGCCAATCGCGCGTCGAACCTGCTCGATATCCACGTCCAGCGCGGCGCACAGCCCGGCCATTTCGTTGATGAACGAAATCTTGGTGGCCAGGAAGGCGTTGGCCGCGTACTTGCTGAACTCTGCGGCGCGCAAGCCCATCACCAGGACACGCTCGCGGTTGCGCAAGAACGGGCTGTACAGCCGTTGCAACAACTCGGCCGACTGCATCTCGGCTGCACCAACGATCACTCTGTCCGGTCTCATGAAGTCGTCGATGGCCGCCCCCTCCTTGAGAAACTCCGGGTTGCTCGCCACCGGGATGCGCAGCTTCATGCCGCGCCGGACCAAGCGCTGATTGATACGCTGGGCAATTTTTTCACAGGTGCCCACCGGCACCGTGGACTTGTTGACCACCAGGCATGGACGAGCAAGGCACTGCCCCAACTGATCGGCCACTGCCAGCACATGGCGCAGATCGGCCGAACCATCTTCCTGGCTGGGCGTACCGACGGCAATGAACACGATGTCTGCCTGGCGCACGCCCTCGACGAGACTGCCAGTGAAACTCAACTGACCACTGCCAGCGTGCTCTTTGAGCATCACTTGCAGGCCTGGCTCGTGAATCGGGCATTCTCCGCGTTGCAAGGCCGCCAAACGAGCCGGCTGATGCTCGACGCAGATCACATGGTTGCCCATTTCGGCAAAACAGGCCGCGCTGACCAGCCCGACATAGCCGGCACCGATGATGCAGAGTCGCATAGTCGTGTCTCCTGACAAGATTTGCGACAATTGCACCGTCAGCCGGTTGCAGCATCGTGACGGGCACAAGACAGCCCTGTGACCGCCGACAACCCGGTAATTTATGGCGGAACGATGGCACCGCACCTCAGTCCAAGTGCATTATCCGGTTTTTAGCGCGCCCCAGACCTCAAGCACTGCGCATTCGAGGCAAGGCGCCGCAACTGAAACCACTCCTTCCAGAGCCAATAGCCGAAGCGACCATCATGATCAGACTGCTGCCCCTTATCGCTGTACTGGGCCTTACCGCGTGCGCCACTGCCTCCCCGACCTACATGAAAAACGGCCAACAGGGGCTAAGCATCGACTGTTCCGGCGAAGCGATGTCGTGGGCCAAGTGCTATGAAAAAGCCGAGGACTCTTGCGCTGGCACCGGTTACGAAATCGTCGGCACCGACGGCACTCCACAGCTTGACGCTGAAGAAAAGACCTTGGGCATGGACGTGGGTAACTTCAAGCACCGCAGCGTGCTGGTGGTCTGCAAGTAGGAGCGACCTTGGTCGCGAAGAGGGCGGTACATCCGCAGCAGATGTAGCGTATTTATTGGCCTCTTCGCGAGCAGAGCTCGCTCCCACAGAGATACAAGTATTGCCTTAACCGGAGATGCACGCCTCAGCGGCCTTTTGCACGACACCGCCACGGATCGGCAGGTTGTTGAGGTGTTCATGAACCTTGATCGAGCTGCCGCTGGAACGTTCGTCAATGTCGACAATCGCCGCCGGCGCATCGCTGAGCTTTTGTGCAACGATCAGGCGCACACCGTCGTTACGGGCTTCTTTCATCGGCGGCTGACGGCTGTCACCCAGCTTGTCGATAAAGCAATCGGCGTATTGGTCAGGCTTTTTGCCGGAAATAACGCTCAGGGTCGCGGGTGAATGCTCGATATCCTCGACTGTTGCGCACCCGGCCAATGTCGCCAGGGCCAGGATTACCACGGCCAGTTTCATGCTTTTTTCTCCAAAATAAAGCCGCTATGACCAGCACGGAGCGAATAAGATCCCGAGCACGAAAACTTTTTGCCATCATAGGCAAATAACTGTGCGCCACTGCTCAAAACCTTTGCCGGGTCGTGTTATCGTCTCGCTTTTGCGATGCCGCCTGTTCCGGAGACACCCATGAAGTTCGTACACCAGCGTGAACACCTCAATGAAGACGATCTGGTCGTCATTGAATGTTCGCGTACCTGCAACATCCGCCTGATGAACGATGCGAACTTTCGCAGCTTCAAGAATGGCGGTCGGCACACCTATCATGGCGGCGCCTTCGACCGGTTCCCGGCCAAGATTACCGTACCGAGCAGCGGCTTCTGGAACATCACCATCGACACCGTCGGGCGCAAACCCGACAAAGACCCGGGCCACAAGCCGACATTTAGCCACTCGATCAAGATTGTGCGCCGCTCGCCTTCACAGCTGCGCTGAACCCAGATCCGCCCAGGAGTCACCGTGACCAGCCCTGCCCCGACCATCAAGTTCGCCATCAGCTACAAACTCAATGGCGAGCGCCGCTTTGAATTCGCCTATCTACAGTCTGCCTGCGTGGACGAAGCCCGTGCGGCACTGGAAAAAATGCACGACCAGAGCGGCGACGTAATCAGCGACGTCAAGGTCAGCAAGGCGCTCTGACCGGCATCAAAGCCAGCGTGCACCAGGTCAGTCTGGCGGATGCCAGACCGGCCGCGAACCTGCAAAGATCAGCGGCCATGCCGCCCGGCGCTGGCGCCAGGATCCTGCGATGAATTTCGATCTGTTTGCCGACGACACACCCAAGGGCCGCGAAACCATCGGCCCGTCCGCCGTGGTGTTGCGCGGCTTCGCTTTGCCTGAAGTGCAGAGCTGCCTGGCACTGCTGAAGCAACTTCAGGCTGCCGCCCCGCTTCGGCACATGTCCACCCCTGGCGGCTACCGGATGTCAGCGGCGATGACTTGCTGCGGTACACTGGGCTGGGTGACCGATCAGCATGGCTATCGCTACACCGCGGTCGACCCGTTGACCGGTCAAGCCTGGCCGACGATGCCCGACGCCTGGCGCATTCTGGCCCGTGAAGCCGCCGCACAGGCAGGCTTTGCCGGTTTCGAGCCGGATGCCTGCCTGATCAATCGCTATGTGCCCGGGGCGAAAATGTCGCTGCATCAGGACAAAGATGAGCGCGACCACCGCTGGCCGGTGGTTTCGGTCTCGCTGGGGTTACCCGCAGTGTTCCAGTTCGGTGGCCTGAAGCGCAGTGACAAGCCCCTGCGCGTGCCGCTCTTTCATGGCGACGTGCTGGTCTGGGGCGGTGCAGACCGCCTGCGCTTTCATGGCATCCTGCCGATTGCCGAGGGCGAACATCCGCTGCTGGGCGCGCAGCGGATAAACCTGACGTTTCGCAAGGCGGGCTGACACCAAGACTGTTCAGTTGGACCGGTGGGAGCCAGCTTTACAGCTACACCACCTGCGCACAGCTACGCGCCTTGATCGGGCAACGGCTGGCAGCACGGTGCAAATTCAATGCGGTGTTGATGATGCCGATATGGCTGAACGCCTGCGGGAAATTACCCAGCATGCGCCGGTCTTTGACGTCGTATTGCTCAGCCAGCAGGCCGACGTCATTGCACAACCCACACAGCCGCTCGAACAATACCCTGGCCTCATCAACCCGGCCTTGCAACACATACACATCGGCCAGCCAGAACGAGCAGACCAGGAAGGTGCCCTCGCCGCCCTTGACCCCATCGGCCGCCCGCTCACTGTCGTAGCGCAACAATAAGCCGTCTTGCAGCAGCTTGTTCTCGATCTCGCGCACGGTGCCTATAACGCGCGGGTCGTCAGCAGGCAAAAAGCCGGTCAGGGCGATCTGCAACAAGCTGGCGTCGACCTCCTTGGCACCGTATGACTGCACAAAGCTGTTGAGTTGCTTATCAAAGCCATTGCTGCAGACATCGGCATGGATTTGATCAGCGACTTCCCGGCAGCGGGTCGCCAGCCGGCGGTCGCGTTCGCTGGTCGCGGTGTCGGCCAATTGCCGGGCGTTACGGTCGAACGCCACCCAGGCCATGACTTTGGAATGGGTGAAGTGGCGTGGCTCGCAACGGATTTCCCAAATACCGGCATCAGGCTGGCGCCAGATCTTTTCCAGGTACGGCATCACCAGCCTGGAAATACCGACACCACGCGGGTGTTGCGCCATGCCGCTGGCCGCCGCCTGGGTCATGGCGTCGGCCACCTCGCCGTAGACGTCGAGCTGCATTTGAGTGGCCGCACCATTTCCGACCCGCACCGGCCGCGAACCTTCATAACCTGCCAGCCAGGGCAACTCATACTCCTGAAGACGCCGCTCACCGCCCAGACCGTACATGATCTGGATCTGCTCCGGGTTACCGGCAATCGAGCGCAATAGCCAGTCACGCCAGGCGGTGGCTTCTTCAAGGTAACCGAGGTTGATAAAGGCCAGCAGGGTCATGGTCGCATCACGCAACCAGCAGTAGCGGTAGTCCCAGTTACGTTCACCGCCCAGTTCTTCGGGCAGCGAGGTGGTAACCGCCGCAACGATGCCGCCGGTAGGTGCGTAAGTCATGGCTTTAAGAGTGATCAGCGAGCGCTTGACCTGTTCACTCCATGGACCAACGTCAGGGCAGTGCCCGGAAAAATCACGCCAGAAGCGTGTGGTGGCCTCCAGAGCCTGCTGGGTATCGAGCGCCGGGTACAGGCTTTCGTTAGAGGGCTGCCAGCCCAGGCAAAAGGTCAGGACCTCTCCCTCAGTGACGGCAAACCGGCTGCCGGTGTGATGATCCCTGGGGTGCAGATCGACCGGGCTGCGCAGCACCAGCATTTCCGGGCCGGCAACCGCGGTCAGCGTATGCGGCTCACGCTTTTCAACCCACGGCACGGTACTGCCATAGTCGAAGCGGATCGCCAGATCCATGACAAACTCCAGCGTTCCTTCGAGCCCCACCACACTGCGCACCACATGGCCGGTGGTGTCCATAGGCATGAAATCGACCAGCTTGGCGCGGCCGCTGGCGGTGCGGAACTCGGTCTCCAGGATCAAAGTACCGTCCTGGTAACGCCGCTCGACGCCTGACACCGCTTCAACCGGCGCAATTTTCCAGCAACCGTTGTCGCTGTCGCCCAGCAACGCGGCGAAGCAGGCACCGGCGTCGAAACGCGGAAAACACAACCAGTCCAGTGAACCATCCCGCGACACCAATGCCGCCGTCTTGCAGTTGCCCAACAAGGCGTAGTCTTCGATCAGCGCAGCCATGGTTTTCCCCCGTCTTGCTGACCGGAGGCTCCACAGCCGGAGCACTCCTGTCAGCGGCCTGGCAGCAGATAGCGATCAATCGCCTGCACCACGCCCTCTTCTGTATTACTGCCGGTGACCCGGTCAGCCTGAATACGGACATCCTCTCGCGCCTGGCCCATCGCAATCGACAAACCGGCCACACGAAACATGGCCACATCGTTATGACCATCGCCAATCGCTGCGGTTTGCTCGATGTTCACCCCAATGTGCGCAGCCAGGCTCTGCAAGGCCTGACCCTTATTGGCCTGTATGGCCGTGATATCGAGGTAGTAGTCCTGTGACCGCGCGGCCAACGCCTGGCCTTGCAACAATTCGCCAAGCTGGTGTTCAAGAGCCTTGAGCAGCTCGAAATCAGCGCTTGAAGCGACCATTTTGTCGATGCGAGGCAGGAAGGGCTCGAAGCTGTCGACCGGGACCGGGTCATAGCCCAATGCGCTGCGCTCGTGCCCGACATAGCTGCCGTTGAGGTCGCGCAGCAGCCATTGGTCGTCAGCAAACACCCAGACATCCACGCAGGCCCCGGCAAATACCTGCAAGCAAGTGCGTACCGCATCAGGGTCAATATGATGCGCGGCAAGCACGCGACCGTCCGTATCGATCAGGGTGCCGCCATTGAAGCCGGCATAAGGCACGTCGATGCCGAGCATCTCGACGATCTCGCGCATGGCCCGTGGCGGACGGCTGCTGGCCACACTAAAGGCAATCTCAGCCTGGCGCAGACGTACGATCGCCGCGATGGTCGCGGCACTCGGGCGGTGGTCAGGCTGCAACAAGGTGCCATCCAGGTCACTGAGCAGCAGGCGGATTGCTGGCTGAAGGTCTTCAGCCATCGATCTGCCGCCATTCACGACCATCGTTGCGCAGCAGCTCATCCGCCGCTTCAGGCCCGCTGCCGCCGGCAATGTAAGGCTGCACTTCCGGGTGCTTGTTCCAGGCATCAAGGAACGGCTGCACCGCACGCCAGCCGTTTTCAATGTTGTCAGCACGCTGGAACAGGGTCTGGTCACCGGTCAGGCAGTCGTAGATCAGCGTCTCGTAGCCAGTGGACGGGTGCATCTCGAAGAAATCCTTGTAGGCAAAGCCCAACGCGATGTCTTCCATGTCCAGCGTCGGCCCGGGACGCTTGGCGAACAGGTCAAACCACATGCCCTCGTTGGGCTGGATCTGAATCCGCAGGAAATTGGGCCGCAGGCGGTCGACGTCGGTGTCGCGGAACTGCGCGTAAGGCGCCGGCTTGAAGCAGATCGCGATCTCGGTGCTGCGGGTGCTCAAACGCTTGCCGGTACGCAGGTAAAACGGCACGCCCACCCAGCGCCAGTTGTCGATCATCACCTTGAGGGCAACGTAGGTTTCGGTGTTGCTGTCCGGCTCGATACGCTCTTCTTCGCGGTAACCGACCAGGTCAGCACTCTTGTTGGCGGTGTACTGACCGCGCACCGAGTTGGCCAATGCCTCCATCTCGCTCCAGGGCCGGATAGCGCCGACCACTTTGGCCTTTTCACCACGCACCGCATCGGCGCCGAACGCGGCCGGCGGCTCCATGGCCACCATCGCCAGTAGCTGAAACAGGTGATTGGGCACCATGTCGCGCAGTGCGCCGGTGTTCTCGTAGAAGCCGGCCCGGGTGCCGACCCCGACCGTTTCAGCGGCGGTGATCTGCACGTGGTCGATGTAATGGTTGTTCCAGAACGATTCGAACAGGCCGTTGGAAAACCGACTGACCAGGATGTTCTGGACGGTTTCCTTGCCCAGGTAATGGTCGATGCGGTAGATCTGCTTTTCGCCCATGACCTTGAGCAGGCATTCGTTCAGCGCCACGGCGCTGGCCAGATCCGAGCCAAAGGGCTTTTCGATCACCACCCGGCGAAACGCGCCTTCACGCTCGTCAAGCAGCCCGGCTGCGCCAAGGCGCTGCGCCACCTCGCTGAAAAAGCGCGGCGCCGTCGCCAGGTAGAACGCCGCGTTGCCGGTCCCGGTACTCTCGATCTTGCTGGCGATATCGCGGTAGGTGGCGTCGTCCAGGAAGTCACCCTGAATGTAACTGATGCGCCCGGCAAGCCGCCCCCACAGTTGCGGGTCAAGGACCTCGCCGCCCTCGGCATTTTTTTTCGCGCCTTCTTCACGGATGAAGGCTTCGAGCTTGGCGGTGTACTGCTGATCGGTCGCGGCGTTGTGGTCAACGCCGACGATGTGCAGGTTGTCATCCACCAGCCCGTCACGGGTCAGGTTATACAGCGCCGGCATCAGCAGGCGCTTGACCAGGTCACCATGGGCACCAAACAGAAACAGCGTGGTTGGCGGTGCGACTTGCGGAGTCTTCTCGGCCTCGGAACGCTGCGTCAAACCCATTTACTTGACCTCCTTGTGACCACCAAAACCAAAGCGCATGGCAGACAGCATCTTGTCGCCATAAGTGGCTTGCTGACGCGAACGGAAGCGCGCGAACAAGGCGCTGGTCAGTACCGGGGCCGGTACCGCCTGCTCAATGGCGGCCTCAATGGTCCAGCGCCCTTCACCGCTGTCAGCGACCGAGCCTGAGTAGGCGTCCAGGTTCGGATCACTGGCCAATGCGTCGGCCGTCAGGTCCAGCAGCCAGGACGAAACCACGCTGCCGCGCCGCCAGACTTCGGCAATGTCAGCCACGTTAAGGTCAAAGCGCTGCTCTTCAGGCAGTTGCTCGGAGTTCTTCTGCTTGAGGATATCGAAGCCTTCGGCAAAGGCCTGCATCATTCCGTATTCGATACCGTTGTGAATCATCTTCACAAAGTGCCCGGAACCGGCCGGCCCGGCATGGATATAGCCTTGCTCGGCGCGATGGTCCTCAGCCTTGCGGTCGCGGGTGCGCGGGATATCGCCAATACCCGGTGCCAGGGTGGCGAACAGCGGGTCGAGCCGGTCGACGATGGCTTTCTCGCCGCCGATCATCATGCAGTAACCACGCTCCAGCCCCCATACGCCGCCGGAGGTACCGACGTCCACGTAGTGCAGGTCCTTGAGGGCCAGGCTGGCGGCGCGACGAATGTCGTCTTTATAGAACGTGTTGCCGCCATCAATGATCACATCATCGGGTTCGAGCAACTGGCTCAGGGCTTCAATGGTCTGCTCCGTAGCGTCACCGGCTGGCAGCATGACCCAGACCGCACGTGGTGCCTGCAAGCCCGCCACCAGGCCGGCCAGGTCGGCCGCTGCGCTGGCGCCTTCGGCGGCCAGGGTCACGCGCGAGGCCTCGTCACGGTCGTAGACCACGGTGCTGTGGCCATTTTTCATCAAACGTCTGGCGATATTGCCGCCCATGCGGCCCAAACCCACGATCCCGAGTTGCATGAGGTGCTGCTCCTGATACAAATTCAAAGTAAGAATGCTTCACGTTATACGAAGCTTCGAGGCATGCAACTTAGTGTTACAGGCTGATGTATCGGTTCCCGCCAATCAAAAAGCCGGGCTTAGCGGCGTAGTCATTGGGGTTGGTGCCAATAGCGGTAAAAGTCACGCGACAATCAAAAATAAAAAAGTTCCAATCACACGCAAAAGAAATCAGAATCCCGGCCGACAAAGGTGTCAGGCAAGGGCGGATCAGGGAGTTCGACAGTCATTGCCACAAGCCTTTCTGACGTTGAATCCGCCATTTGCGAGGTGAGCAATGGGCACTGTACTTCAAACACTTGCACCACAAACCCTGTACGTCACTATCCGTCGCGACGAGCTTCGCGCCCTGAAAGAAGAACGCGCCCAATTGCAGCACAAGCTGGCGCAAATGACCCGTTTGCTGGAGCAGGCCCAGTTTGGCGGCCAGGGCAAGCAGATCGCCTGATCGCTGACCCGCTGTCGCGGTGGCAGATCCCCTGCGTTGATCTGCCACTGAAGCACTGCCCGCCTCTGCCTCACCCAGCCCTGCCAGCAAGGCGCGCAAGTCTCCGGGTTTGCAGACAGCCTGGCAACCCGAAAGACATCCGTTACAGCACCTTTTGCCAGAACATCGCACGCCCCATCTGCGGATCGAGCTGATACCCGTCAAAACCCTGCTTCTGGTAAGCGGCCTTCGCCACCTCATTGCCTTCCAGCACTTCGAGCGTCAGCTTGCAGCAGCCGCGCTGCCGGGCAATCTCCTCGACCTTGGCAAGCATTTTCTGGCTGATGCCCAGGCCACGATGTGAAGACAGCACCACCACATCATGAATGTTCACCAGCGGGCGGCAGACGAAGGTGGAGAAACCCTCGAAGCAATTGACCAGCCCTACCGGCTCACCGGCAATGAACGCCAACACACTGAAGGCATGGGGACGCTTGGCCAGTTCACTGGCCAGTTGCTGACGGGTGTCGAGAGACAAGGATTCACCACCGCCCATGACATCTTCGGCGTAGTGATTAAGCAGCGTGCCGAGCGCTTCGGCATGAACCGGATTGGTATAGCTTGCTTGCAGGACCAGGACCTCTGGGGTTTGCATTGGCATCCTCGTTAAAACAATCGTTCGCGTCTGACAGACGTAGCCGGGGATTCTACCGCTTCGTAGATGAAAGTCGTTCAATCGGTATGCAGGAATTTTCAGACAATGTTCTCGCAGGCCGATTTCGGCGCCAGATGTGCCTCCAGCAACAGGACTTCAACAGCACGCCTGTTCAACTGCACCAAAGTGAATTAAACAGCGCACCCTCATTTGGCATTCGGGTTCCTGACGGTGCAAACAGGGTCCGAAAACGCCCTGTTAGCAGGCAGCGCGCGGTGCGCCAGCAACTATCCGACGACCGGTAACAAGCCTCTGTTTCTCAACATCCGGGCGTCTGGCCAATCAGTTTTTCCCCTCTCAATGCCAAAGATGTCGTCAATCTGAATGCGCCGCAGCCTCGGTCCAGACATTTCCCGGTAAAAAAGTCGAAACTTCTGAAAAACGGCCGGGTCATCTGATAAGACCCGCCTATGCTGAGCAATGACCTCATAAACGGCGTCATCACCCTGTCCTTGAAGCTGCGTCAGACAGTAAATGGGTACTGATCTTGCGTGAACTTGTGCGTCCGGCCGCAGGACATGGTCCGGAGCAACTTCAGAACTGCACCGATACTGTATTAATTGGGAGAACACGATGATAAGCGCCGCTGTAAAAACCCAGCAGGGAGAGAGTTTTGGTCAGCCGGCCAGCGAGCTGAATCATCCGGTTCTGAGCCGGTCGCAGATGCCGGTACTGCATTTGCCGACCACGCCAGCATTGCCTCAGCACACCATTTCCCAGGTCAACCGCCGCAAGGTGCTGTTTGTCACCTCGGAACTGGCTGATCTGGTCAAGACCGGCGGCCTGGGCGATGTTTCAGCGGCACTGCCGAGGGCCATGCGTCACCTGCACGATGTCCGTGTGCTGATTCCCGGCTATCCGCAAGTGATCAATAGCGGCAACCCGATCCATATCATCAGTGAACTGGGCGGCTATGCGGCACTGCCGCCTTGCAAGGTCGGGCGCATGGACATGAAAGATGGCTTGGTCATCTATGTGTTGATCTGCCCCGAACTGTACGAGCGCGAAGGCACGCCCTACGGCGACGTCAACGGCCGCGACTGGTCCGATAACCACATCCGCTTTGCCCGCCTGGGCCTGGCAGCCGCCGATTTTGCGGCCGGCTCGGTCAAGACCCAATGGTGCCCGGAACTGGTGCATGCCCACGACTGGCCGGCAGGCCTGGCGCCGGCCTACATGCGCTGGCGCGGACAAACCACGCCAAGCATTTTCACCATCCATAATCTGGCCTACCAGGGCACGGTCAGCCCGACCACGGCACGCGAGCTGGGTTTGCCCGAACAGGCACTGACCCCCGAAGGCATGGAGTTCTACGGGAAGCTGTCGTTCATCAAGGCCGGTATGGCTTATGCCAGCCACATCACCACGGTCAGCGCCACCTATGCCAAAGAGATCACCACGGCCGACTTCGGTTGCGGGCTGGAAGGTTTCCTGCAGAGCAAGGCTGAACAGGGCAAGCTCAGCGGCATCCCGAACGGGATCGATTCGAGCTGGGATGCCGCCACCGACAAACACCTGATCTGCCACTTCGCACCCAATGAATGGCTGCGCAAGGAAATCAACGCCGACTACGTGCGCGAGCTGTTTGAGCTGGAACCCTCCAAAGGCCCGCTGTTTGCCGTGGTCTCCCGGCTGGTTTACCAGAAGGGTCTGGACCTGACCATTGGTGTGGCCGAACACATCGTCGCCAACGGCGGGCAGATCGCAATCATCGGCCGTGGCGAGCCGGAAGAAGAACAGGCCATGCGTGATCTGGCGGCACGCTTCCCCGGCCGGGTCAGTGTCCGGGTGGGCTTTAACGAGACCGATGCCCGGCGCATGTTTGCCGGCAGCGATTTCTTGCTGATGCCGTCGCGGTACGAACCTTGCGGCCTGAGCCAGATGTACGCGCAACGCTTCGGTTCGCTGCCGGTGGCGCGCAACACCGGCGGCCTGGCTGACACCATCGAAGACGGCGTAACGGGTTTTCTGTTCAACGAATCCACGGTTGAAAGCTACACCGAAGCCCTGACCCGGGCCTTCAAAGTCTTTGAAAACACCACCCTGCTCAACGCGATGCGCTGCCGCGCCATGGCCG
This sequence comes from Pseudomonas sp. 21LCFQ02, assembly GCF_024129895.2. Lineage (NCBI taxonomy): Bacteria > Pseudomonadati > Pseudomonadota > Gammaproteobacteria > Pseudomonadales > Pseudomonadaceae > Pseudomonas > Pseudomonas sp. 21LCFQ02. The sequence goes on along the minus strand of NZ_CM178749.1, from coordinate 4,359,847 downwards.
CGCCGTTCAACTGGCAGCAGGCGGTCGAACCCTATGCTGAGCTTTATCAGGACCTGTTGAAGAAAAATCTGGGCGTTGCCCTGCACTACTGAGAAATGAGGTCGCGGATGCCTTTGCGTACAGAACCTGCCTGGCGCCACGGCGCCGTTATGCAGGACCGGCAACACACACGATTCGCCCTCTGGGCACCGGATGCACAAAACGTTTCCCTGCTGCTGGACAACGCTCAGGCGCTGGCAATGCCGGCGCAGGGCGATGGCTGGTTCGTACTGGAGACGGCCTGTCCTGCCGGCACCGGTTACCACTACCTGATCGACAATCAACTGCAGGTGCCCGACCCGGCATCGCGCGCCCAGAACGGTGACGTGCACACCTCCAGCCGGGTCGTCGACCCGGCTGCCTATCATTGGCAACACGCCGGCTGGCAAGGCCGCCCGTGGCACGAGGCGGTCATCTATGAACTGCACGTGGGTGCACTCGGTGGCTATGCCGGCGTCGAAAAACACCTGCCACGCCTGGTAGAGCTGGGAGTGACCGCCATTGAACTGATGCCGCTGGCGCAGTTCCCCGGTGATCGCAACTGGGGCTACGACGGCGTGCTGCCGTATGCCCCGCAGGCCTCCTACGGCACGCCCGAACAGCTCAAACGGCTGATCGATGCCGCCCACGGCTACGGCCTGATGGTCATCCTTGACGTGGTGTACAACCACTTTGGCCCGGACGGTAATTACCTGGGGCAATACGCCAAAGCATTCTTCCGCGAGGACGTGCACACACCGTGGGGCGCGGCCATCGATTTTCGTCGTCCCGAGGTGCGCAGCTTTTTCATCGACAATGCACTGATGTGGCTTAACGAGTACCGCTTCGACGGCCTGCGCATGGATGCAGTGCATGCCATCAACGACCCGGACTTTCTTCAAGACTTCGCTCGCCAGGTGCGCGCCGGTATCGAACCGGGCCGGCATGTCTGGCTGAATCTGGAAAACGAGTTCAACCAGGCCAGCCTGCTTGAACAGGGCTTTGATGCACAATGGAACGACGACGGGCACAATACCCTGCATGTGCTGCTGACCGGCGAGACCGATGCCTACTATCAGGATTTCGCCGAACAGCCGACCCACAAACTGGCACGCCTGCTCAGTGAGGGCTTTGTCTATCAGGGCCAGACCAACCGGCACGGTGCCGCGCGCGGCGAAGCCAGCGCGCACCTGCCGCCCAGCGCCTTCGTGCTGTTCTTGCAGAACCACGATCAGATCGGCAACCGCGCCCTGGGTGAGCGCCTGCCACGCCTGGCCCCTGCCCCGGCGCTGCGCGCCGCCACCGTGCTGTTGTTGCTGTCGCCGATGATTCCGCTGCTGTTCATGGGGGATGAGTGGGCCGCGCGCGAGCCGTTCCTGTTTTTCACCAGCCATCATGGCGAGCTGGCCGATGCGGTGCGTGAAGGCCGACGCAACGAGTTTGCTGACTTTGCCGCGTTTGCCGACCCGCATCATCGCGAACGGATTCCGGACCCGAACGACGCGCAGACCTTCGAGGCCTCCAGACCGGCTCTGGCGGCCCTGGAGCTGGACACCGAGCAAGGGCTGGAACACCGCCAATGGCTGGCTTTCTATCAACAACTGCTGGAAACCCGCCACCGCGAGATCGTGCCACGTCTGCCCGGTGCCTTTGCTCTGGGCGCTGAAGTGCTGGCCGACGGGGTGGTCAGTGCACGCTGGAAAATGGCAGACGGTCAGATCCTGCGCATCGACCTGAACCTTGCTGAACAGCCGGTCGAGCTGCCACCGGCCAGCCCTGCCGAGCTGATTTTCGCCAGCACCCCAACGTCGATCGAACCTTGGCATAACGGCAGCCTCGAACCCTGGACAGCCATTGTCAGCCTGTCAGCCCATGACGTTGCGGAGATTCAGGATGAGCAATGAGCAACTGGAAAAATTGGCAACCGAAGTCGGCCTGTCGGTGCATTGGGTCGACGCCAATGCCAGGCCACAGACCGTCAGCCCCGAGGTGTTGCGCAAGGTACTCGACGCCCTTGGTTACCCGGCGCATAGCCGCGAGGCCATTGATGCCAGCCTGCTGCGGGTGCAGACCGAACACCATGGTCGTCAGGCACCGCCGTTATTGACGGTTGATGTCGACAGGCCGCTGGACCTCTCGGCCTGGTTCGAGCCCGAGACCCCTTTTACCCTGCATCTGGAAGATGGTACCTCGATCCAGTCCTGCCTGGATGCGGATGCCAACCTGCCGGCCATTACCCCGGTGGGCTATCAGCAGCTCGATATCGTCGGCCAACAGCTGACGATCGCGGTTGCGCCGTTGACCTGCTACAGCATGGCCATGGCCTGCCAGAATGAGGTGCCGCGCGCTTGGGGGCTGACCACTCAGGTGTACAGCCTGCGCCGCGAGGGTGATGGCGGTTTTGGTGACACCCAGGCACTGGAAGGCCTGGCCCGCACCGCCGGCGAACGTGGCGCCGATGCGCTGGCGATCAGCCCGCTGCACGCCATGTTTGCCGATGACCCGCAGCGTTATAGCCCCTACTCGCCGTCCAGCCGGCTGTTTTTCAACAGCCTGTATGCCTCTCCCGCCTTGCTGTTGGGCGAGCGCGCCTGGCGCCAAGCCATTGAAGACAGCGGCCAGCGTGAAACCCTGGAGCAGCTTGAGCAACTCACGCTGATCGACTGGCCAGCGGCGGCGAAGGCCAAGTGGCAGGTGCTGCGCAAGCTCTTTGAAGGCTTCAGTGCCGGTGATCATCCGCTGCAGGAAGACTTCAACAGTTTTCGCCATGCCGGCGGTGAAGCGCTGGAGAATCACTGCCGCTTCGAGGCGATCCGCGAAGCATCCGCGCAACTGGGCATCAGCGCCAACTGGCACGAGTGGCCAGAAGATTTCAAGCAGCCGCGCAGCCAGGCAGTGGCCTTGTTTGCCGCGGCCCACGCCCATGACATCAGCTTTCATGCGTTCACCCAGTGGCTGGTGGCAAGGGGTCTGGAGCGTGCCCAGGTCGCGGCCAAAAGCGCAGGCATGCGCATCGGCCTGATTGCCGACCTGGCGGTCGGCGCCGATGGCGCGGGCAGCCAGGCCTGGAGCCGTCAGGATGAACTGCTGTCGGCGCTGACCGTGGGCGCACCACCCGACATTCTCAACCGTGCCGGCCAGAGCTGGGGCATTTCTGCCTTCTCGCCGGAGGGCCTCAAGCGCAACGGTTTTCGGGCCTTTATCGAAATGCTGCGTGCCAACTTTGCCCACGCAGGCGGCCTGCGCATCGACCACGTGATGGGCTTGCAACGCCTGTGGGTCATCCCGCTCGGCGCCTCGCCCAAAGAAGGTGCGTACCTCAACTTCCCGCTAGACGACCTGCTGCGCCTGCTGTGCCTGGAGTCGGTACGGCACCAGGCAATCGTGCTCGGTGAAGACTTGGGTACTGTCCCTGAGGGGCTGTCCGACAAGCTGTCAGCGCGGGCCATTCTGGGCATGCGGGTGCTGTTGTTCGAACAGCACAACGGCCAATTCAAGCCAATTCTCGATTGGTCGCCAGACGCGCTGGCCACCACCAGCACTCATGACCTGCCGACCCTGGCCGGCTGGATCAACGAGCTGGATATCGAATGGCACAGCCGCGTGGGCCATGTCGATGAGCAGGCAGAACATCACTGGCGCGAGGAGCGTGGCCGCGAATACGACGGTCTGCGCCAAGCCTTGAGCCAGAACAATCACAATTTTGCGCCAGACACTGACGACAGCGGCCTGATTATCGACGCCAGTATCCGTTACCTGGGCCATACCCGCGCACCACTGGTACTGCTTCCTGTGGAAGACGCGCTGGGCGTGCTCGAACAGGCCAACCTGCCTGGCACCATCGACAGCCACCCCAACTGGCGACGTCGGCTGGAGCCGCTCAGTAATCAATTGCTGGACCAGCAAGACGCTGCACGCCGCCTTGAACTGTTATCCCAGGCGCGTCAGCAAGCTGCGGAGCGTGACCGATGAACCACCCGATTCCCCTGCGTGCTACCCAACGCTTGCAGTTCCACAAAGATTTCACCCTTGATGACGCGATTGCCCTGGTGCCCTATTTCGCCCGCCTGGGCATCAGCCATATCTACGCATCACCGCTGCTCAAGGCCCGGGCAGGCTCGATGCACGGTTACGATGTGGTCGACCCGACTGTCATCAACCCCGAGCTGGGCGGTGAACCGGCCTTGCGGCGACTGGTTGCCACGTTACGTGAACACCAGATGGGCCTGATCCTCGACATCGTTTCCAACCACATGGCTGTCGGCGGCGCCGACAATCCCTGGTGGCTGGACCTGCTGGAATGGGGGCGCGGCAGCCCGTACGCGATTTTTTTCGATATCCAGTGGCATTCGCCAGATCCGCTGCTCAAGGGCCAGCTGTTGCTGCCATTTCTGGGCAATGACTACGGCCCAGCGCTGCAAGGTGGGGAAATTCCACTGCGCTTCGATGAAACTGATGGGCGCTTCTATATCGAGCATTACCAGCACCACTTCCCGATCTGCCCGACCAGCTATGACGCGATTTTGCAGCATGCCCAGGATCCGCGCCTGGAAGAACTCAGCGAGCGCTTCGCCAAACTTGCGCAGTACCCTCAGGCTTACGAGCGTGCCCGGCAACTGCGTGCGCAACTGGTTGAGCTGGTGGCTGATCAGTCCCTGCTCAAAACCATCCACAAGGCGCTGAAAGCCTTCGACTCGACTCAGCCTGATGGTTTTGCGCGTTTGCACGCGCTGCTTGAAGACCAGCACTACCGGTTGGCCAGTTGGCGCACCGCCGGTGACGACATCAACTGGCGGCGCTTCTTCGACATCAATGAACTGGGCGGCCTGCGTGTTGAGCGCCCGGCGGTGTTCGAAGCCACCCATGGCAAGATTTTCCAGTTGATTGCCGAGGGGCTGGTAGACGGCCTGCGTATCGACCACGTCGACGGCCTGGCCGACCCACGCGGCTACTGCCGCAAGCTGCACCGCCGGGTACAGGGCTTGTTGGCGCAGCGGCCCGCCCATGCGCCCCTTGAACACCTGCCGATCTTTGTCGAGAAGATCCTGGGGGCCGATGAGCAACTGCGCCATGACTGGAGCGTCGACGGCACCACCGGCTATGAGTTCATGAACCAGGTGTCACTGCTGCAACATGATCCTGCCGGCGCGCAGCCGCTGGCCGAGCTCTGGAGCCGGATCAGCGAACGTAGCGCGGTATTTGCCGACGAAGAGCGCCAAGCCCGTGACCTGGTGCTGCACGGCAGCCTGGCCGGCGACTTTGAAAATCTCGCCCAAGGCCTGCTGCAACTGGCCCGCAGCGACCTGATGAGCCGTGACCTGACCCTGGGCGCGATCCGCCGCGCGCTGCTGGCGCTCATCTGCCACTTTCCGGTGTACCGCACCTACATCAGCGTTTGCGGGCGCAGTGCTGAAGACGAGCGCTTCTTCGAGCAAGCGATGCAAGGCGCACGCAGCAGCCTGAACGAAGCTGACTGGCCGGTGCTTGACTGGCTGCAACGCTGGCTGGGCGGCACCGCGTGGCGTTCACTACCGCGTGGCAAGCTGCGCAAGCTGTACCGCAATGCCTGTGTACGCTTTCAGCAGTTGACCTCACCGGTGGCCGCCAAGTCTGTCGAGGACACCTCGTTCTATCGCTCGGCAGTGCTGCTGTCGCGCAATGATGTGGGCTTTCATCCGGGCCATTTCAGCGCGCCGCCGCAAGACTTCCACCAGGCCTGCCAGCAACGTCACCAATTCTTCCCCGACAACCTGCTGGCCACGGCCACCCACGACCACAAACGCGGTGAAGACAGCCGGACCCGTCTGGCGGTCCTGAGCGAGTGTTCCGGCTGGTACGCCGAACAGGTAGAGCGCTGGCGGCAACTGGCGCAGCCGCTCAAGGACGGCGAGAGCGTGATCAGTGGCGGCGACGAGTTGATGCTCTATCAGGCACTGCTCGGCAGTTGGCCGCTGGATCTGGAAGGCGAAGAGGCAACCGCTCAGTACCTTGAACGGCTGAAACGCTGGCAGGAAAAAGCCCTGCGCGAAGCCAAACTGCAAAGCAGCTGGGCCGCGCCCAACCAGGCGTATGAGAGTGCCTGCCGGAGCTTCCTCGAACGCCTGCTACTGGCTGACGAGGCGCAGCCGCTGCGCCAGTCGCTGGGTGCCACTGCCCTGCGCATCGCCCCCGCCGGCGCGCTGAACAGCCTTGCCCAAGTGCTGCTGCGCCTGAGCGTTCCAGGTGTGCCTGATTTGTATCAGGGCGCCGAGTTCTGGGACTTCAGCCTGGTCGACCCCGACAACCGTCGTCCGGTGGACTACGCTGCACGAAGCCGGGCATTGACGCAGCAGCCTGGCATCAGTGATTTGCTGCTCAACTGGCGTGACGGTCGCCTCAAACAGGCACTGATCGCCAGGGTGCTGGAGGTTCGCCGCCAGCACTCGGCACTGTTTGCCAGAGGGACTTATCAAGCCTTGCCGGTCAGTGGCCAGCAGGCGGATCGGGTGGTGGCTTTTGTTCGCGAACTGGACGGGGTGCGTGCGATTGTCGTCGTGCCGCGCATCTTCTCTGAACTATTGGGGACCGCACCAACTCCATTCATACAAGCCGGTGATTGGAGCGACACGCGGATCACCCTGCCGTTTGCCGAGCCCGGTCAGACCTGGCAAGGCCTGTTTGGCGAAAGCCTGACACTGGATGGCAAGCAACTGCCAGTCAGTACAGCGCTCAAGGAATTTTCCGTAAATTTGTTTGTTCAAAATTAGTAAAAGCCGGGAGTGTCGAAGAATGAGTGCCGACGAAAAAAGAATCCGCGAGTTTGCCTATCAGATCTGGGAGTCCGAGGGCCGGCCCAACGGCAATGACCAGCGCCATTGGGAAATGGCTCGCAAGCTGGCCGAAGCCGAAGCCTTGGCGCCTGACAAAACCGCTGCACGCAGTGCCAGCAAACCGAGGTTGCCCAAAATCGACGGTGCTCTGGATGCCAAGGCAGATGCCAAGCCGGCCGGCAAAGCGTCGGGCAAAGCAACGCCAGCGAGCAAGCCGGCTGCTAAACCTGCGCCCAAGGCTGGCAAACCCGCTGCTGCCAAGCCCGCAGCCAAACCAGCACCCAAGCCAGCACCCGCCGCTACTACGGCGACGCCGCAAAGCGAGCCTGCCAGCAAGCCCGCCGCCGTGAAAAAGCCGCGCAAGCCGGCCGCTTCATAAGCCCATGGCGCGCAGCGTCGAGCACCACCACGGTTGCTCGACGCCTGCGCAGCCTCGGCTACACCCGATAACCCCGACATTTTCACGCGTATCGCAGCTTCTGGTTGCGGTAGCGGCACTGATCGCCCGCAAATCAACGTTTTCAGGAAACAACCATGAGCACGTCGTCGAATAAATCCGCCCCTGACAGCAGCGAGTACAAACCACTGGGCCCACGCATCCGCGAAGGCCTGCCCTTCCCTCTGGGCGCCAACTGGGACGGCCTGGGGGTCAACTTTGCCCTGTTCTCGGCCAACGCCACCAAGGTCGAGCTGTGCCTGTTCGACTCCAGCGGCGAGGTCGAACTCGAACGCATCGAACTGCCCGAGTACACCGACGAGATCTACCACGGCTACCTGCCCGACGCGCACCCCGGGCTGGTCTATGGCTATCGGGTCTACGGTCCTTATGACCCAGGCAACGGTCATCGTTTCAACCACAACAAGCTGCTGATCGACCCCTACGCCAAGCAATTGGTCGGCGAACTGAAATGGTCTGAATCACTGTTTGGCTACACCATCGGCCATCCCGATGGCGACCTGAGCTTCGACGAGCGCGACAGCGCGCCGTTCGTGCCCAAGAGCAAGGTCATCGACCCGGCCTACACCTGGGGCCGCGACCAGCGGGTCAGCACCCCGTGGGACAAGACCATCCTCTATGAGACCCACGTGCGCGGCTACACCAAACTGCACCCGGCGGTCCCGGACGACCTCAAGGGCACCTTCCTGGGCCTCAAGGTCCCGGAGGTCATCGATCACGTGCGCAAGCTGGGCGTGACCTCCGTGGAGTTGCTGCCCATCCATGCGTTCGTCAACGACCAGCACCTGCTGCAAAAAGGCATGACCAACTACTGGGGCTACAACAGCATCGCCTTTTTCGCCCCGGACCCGCGCTACCTGGCCCACGGCAAGATTGCCGAGTTCAAGGAAATGGTCGCCCACTATCACAAAGCCGGCCTGGAAGTGATTCTTGACGTGGTCTACAACCACACCGCCGAAGGCAACGAACTTGGCCCGACCCTGTCGATGCGCGGCATCGACAACGCTTCGTACTACCGTCTGATGCCGGACGACAAGCGCTTCTACATCAACGACTCCGGCACCGGTAACACCCTGGATCTCAGCCACCCTTGCGTGCTGCAAATGGTTACCGACTCGCTGCGCTATTGGGCGTCGGACATGCATGTCGACGGCTTCCGCTTCGATCTGGCAACCATTCTGGGCCGTTACCACGACGGTTTCGACGAGCGTCACAGCTTCCTGGTCGCCTGCCGCCAGGACCCGGTGCTGCGCCAGGTCAAACTGATCGCCGAGCCTTGGGACTGCGGGCCGGGCGGCTATCAGGTCGGTGGTTTCCCGCCGGGCTGGATGGAATGGAACGACAAGTTCCGCGACACGGTACGGGCCTTCTGGAAAGGCGATGAAGGCCAGTTGGCAGACTTCGCCGCACGCCTGACCGCATCGGGCAACATGTTCAACCAGCGCGGTCGGCGGCCACAGGCGTCGGTAAACTTTATCACTGCCCACGATGGTTTCACTTTGCACGACCTGGTGTCGTACAACGACAAACACAACGAAGCCAACGACGAAAACAATCAGGACGGCAGCAACAACAACCTGTCCTGGAACCATGGCGTGGAAGGCCCGACTGACGATCAGGACATCAACACCCTGCGTCTGCGCCAGATGCGCAACTTCTTTGCCACCCTGCTGCTGGCCCAGGGCACGCCGATGATGGTCGCCGGTGACGAGTTCGCCCGTACCCAGCACGGCAACAACAATGCCTATTGCCAGGACAGCGAAATCGGCTGGGTAAACTGGAACCTCGACAGTGATGGCGAGGCCTTGCTCAAGTTCGTCAAGCGCCTGATCAAATTGCGCCAGAGCTATCCGATCCTGCGTCGTAGCCGGTTCCTGGTTGGTGATTACAACGAGGAGATCGGGGTCAAGGACGTCACTTGGCTGGCACCGGATGGCAGTGAGATGAGCATCGAGCAGTGGCATGACCGCCATGGTCGCTGCCTGGGCATGCTTATGGACGGTCGTGCCCAAGAGACCGGTATCCGCCGCCCTGGCGCCGACGACACCCTGCTGCTGGTGGTCAACGCCCATCACGAAGATGTGGACTTTACCCTGCCCGAGGTCCCGCAAGGCACCCACTACACCTGCCTGATCGATACCCGCCAGGACGATGCACCGCGCAAACAACGTCTGGAGTTCGGTACGCAGTATGGCGTCGCCGCGCGGTCGCTGTTGCTGTTCGGCCTGCAGCGTGAAGATCAGGAATGATCGACACGCTGGAGCGTTTGCTCAGCCAGCAGGCACTCGCCCGAGCCGGCAGTGCCGGGCTGGGCGAGTGCCTGCGAGCGATGGTCAGCCAAGGGCTGGATCAACTGCCCTTGCCTGCCAGCGGCCAGACGCTGGCTCGCTGGCAGGCACTGGCCGAGGTGGCGGGCCATAGCCTGGGTCTGTGCAAGCTGTATGAAGGGCATACCGACGCGCTTGCAATCATCCAGGAGCTGGATGCCCCTGCGGTGCCTAACGGCAGCACCTGGGGCATGTGGGCGGCCGAACCACCGCAGGCCCGCTTGCGGGTCAGCGCTGCCGGCGCCGGGTTGCGGGTCGACGGCCTGAAAGCCTGGTGCAGCGGCGCTGCGGTGCTCAGCCATGCACTGGTGACCGCCTGGGATGAACAAGGTCGCCAGCAACTGGTGGCCGTGCCGCTGGCGCAAACTGGCGTGCAGGTCACTGACGATGGCTGGCATGCGGTCGGCATGGCGGCAACAGCAAGTGTCGAGGTGCGCTTCGACCAGGCCAGCGGCTGGGCGGTTGGCGGGCCGGGTGATTATCTGCAACGCCCCGGTTTCTGGCAGGGTGCGATTGGCATCGCCGCGTGTTGGTATGGCGCGGCCAGTGCGCTGGCGTTGTCGCTGCCAGCGCAGTTGAGCAAGCGCCCCGAGCCCCACGGGTTGGCACATCTGGGCGCGGTAGATGCCGCATTGTCCAGTGCCAGCCTAGTTCTGCAAGACGCCGCCAAACAGCTTGACGACCGAACGGTCAATAATTACGAACTGCTGGCCCGCCGTAGCCGGGCCAGTGTGGAAAACACGGTCGAGACCGTGATCCAGCATGTGGGCCGGGCGCTGGGTGCCGGCCCTTACTGCAAGGACGCCGGGTTTGCCCGGATGGCCGCCGATTTGCCGGTATTCATCCGCCAAAGCCATGCTGAACGTGATCTGGCAACACTGGGTGAACAGGTTGTACAGACCAGAGCGCACCGCGGGTGGCGGATATGAATGACGGATTTGTGGTCAGCGATGACGCCCAGGGCCGTGGCACTGCGCTGCACGCCTGGCAAGCCTCGGAGAAACTGGCCGCCGTGGCGGCGATCAGTGCCGACCTGCTGGTGCCCTTCGCCCATCGCGCCGTGATCGTCGCGCCCCACCCGGATGACGAGGTGCTGGGCTGCGGCGGGCTGTTGAGCCAGTTGCATCAATTGCAGCGTGACCTTTTGCTGGTCTCGGTTACCGACGGCACCGCCAGCCATCCCGGCTCCTCCAACTGGTCGGCCCAGCGCCTGGCCGTTGAACGCCCTCAGGAAAGCGTCCAGGCCCTGGCTCGCCTGGACTTGCCCGCCGATCTGGACTGGCAGCGGCTGGGCATCAGCGACACCGCTGTGGCCGAGCAAGAAGCCGACCTGACGAGGTTTTTGACCGATCGGTTGCATACCACCGATGTGGTGTTCAGCACCTGGCGTGGCGACGGTCACGGCGACCATGAGGCAGTGGGTCGCGCCTGCGCAGCCGCCTGCCTGCAAAGTGGCGCCCGCTTGGTTGAAGTGCCGATCTGGGCCTGGCACTGGGCTGAACCGGACGATCAGCGCCTGCCCTGGGAGCGGGCCCGCAAGGTATTACTCGACCCGGCCACCCTGCAACGCAAACGCGATGCTGTCGGCGCGTTCGTCAGTCAACTGCAGGGCGATCCGGCCGTGGGACTTGCGCCCATCCTGCCGGACTGGGCCTTGCAGCGGCTGCTGCAACCTTTCGAACTGGTGTTCATATGAGCGTGACCGACGACTACTTTGAGCACCTGTTTGAAGGCAATGACGACCCTTGGGCATTTCGCCAACGCTGGTACGAACAACGCAAGCGCGCCCTGACTCTCGCCGCATTGCCGCTCCAGCACTACCGGTCGATCTTCGAGCCCGGCTGCGCCAATGGCGAGTTGAGCGCCCTGCTCGCGACCCGCTGTGACCGCTTGCTGGCCTGCGACACGTCGGCCCGTGCGGTAACCCTGGCTCGTCAGCGCCTGCAGGACAGCCCGCATGCGACTGTCATGCACGGTCGCCTGCCGCAAGACTGGCCATCAGAAAAATTCGATCTGATCGTGTTCAGCGAGGTGGGTTACTACCTTGATGAAGCCGACTTGCGCACCTGCATAAAGCGCATGGACGACTCGCTCAGTGACAACGGCCACTTGCTCGCCTGCCACTGGCGCCCGGTTATCGATGGCTGCCCGCTGGATGCTGAGCAAGTCCACCGCCTGGTAGCTGAGCAACTGCCGTTGCAGCGCGTTTGCCTGCACCGCGAAACGGATTTTGTGCTGGAAGTGTTCGCTCGCCGGCAGGATTCAATTGCCCAACAGGAGTTTGACCATGATCGGCGTGCTGATTCCCGTCCACAATGAAGAGCAGCATCTGGACCAGTGCCTGGCAACGATCCAGCAAGCGGCTCGCCATCCGGGGCTTGAACATGAGCCGGTGAGCATCATTGTGGTGCTCGACAGCTGCACCGATGGCTCGGCACAGATCGCCCGTGACCGCGGGGTGATGATCCTTGAATTGCAAGCCCGTAATGTCGGCCAGGCCCGCGCTGCCGGTGCGCGGCAACTGATCGGCCTGGGCTCGCGCTGGCTGGCCTGCACCGACGGCGACAGCAATGTCGCCGAGGACTGGCTTTACCAGCAACTGGCGTTACAGGCCGATGCGGTCTGCGGCACGGTGACGCTGGGTCAGTGGTCTGAAGGCTATTGTGAAGCCGCCAGGATCGAGTACCACCGCCGCTATCAGCACCGTGAAGGTCACCGTCATGTACACGGCGCCAATCTGGGAGTCAGCGCGCAGGCCTATCAGCGGGCCGGTGGCTTTCCCGCGCTGGCCTGCCATGAAGATGTGCATCTGGTCCGCGAACTGGAGCTCAGCGGCGCCCGGATCGCCTGGAGCTGCCGCCCCAGAGTGACCACCAGCGCCCGCCTCGATCCCCGTGCCCAAGGCGGGTTCGGCGACTATCTGCGGTCATTGGAAACATCCGCGTAGGAGCAGCTTCAGCTGCGAAGCGGCGAATTCGCAGCTAAAGCTGCTCCTACGGGCATTTGATGATTATTGGTGCCGTGCGGTCTGCATTCCGGAGCTGTCACTGTTTGCCGCGCCCAGTACATCGCTGAAGAACTTCCCGGCCTCGGCACTCAGGGTGCGATGGATACCCTCGCGATCGACCCCGTCGGGGTCGTTGCACAGCACCGGCGTGGTCGCGCGTTGCTCATCGGTGCACGGCGCCATGAACACGAAATGCCCGGCACCGGCCAGGCGCTTGTAATCCGGCGCAGTGGGCAGCTTGCGCGCCAGCGCTTCAGCGTTCTTGTCCAGCGGCAACAGGCGGTCCTCTTCGCCGGCATACATCAACACCGGCACATGGACGTCGCTGAGGGTCTGGCGGCCGAACATCAGGCTCAACGGCGCCATCAGCATCAACGCACCGACCCGCGGATCGGCCTCGGCTTGCAGGTCGTCACGGTCCGCCACCAGCCAGCCCTGGGTGCGGCAGGCATCCTGATCATCCGGGCGTTCGAGGCAATAGGTGCGCAAGCGTTGCGGGTCCGGGCGGGCACCGGCCAGAATCAGCGCGGTTTCACCACCGGCAGAATAGCCAATCACCCCAACCTGCTCGGCGCTCAGATAAGGCGACAGCAACGGGTCGTCGAGGGTGGCGGTAATCGCCGCAGAAATCTGCAACGGGCGACCGTACAGATTGCTCAGGCTGCCCAGGCGGCTATGGTCGCGGTCGTTGTCGCCAGGGTGCACCACCGCGACCACCACAAAGCCCTGGCGCGCCAGCGCTGTGGCCAGGTCATGCATCGCCAGTGGCGTGCCGGTATTGCCATGCGACAGCATCAGCAGCGGAAACCGCCCCATGGCGACCGGCGCATCCTTGCTGGCCTGAAGTTGGTAGCCACGCACCGGGCTGACCTGGTCGTCCGCACTGGAGGGGTAAAACGCGATGGCCTGCATCGCCTGCTCGTCGAGCGGGTCAGCGATGGTCAGCACGTGAAAGCCCACACTCCAGTCGCTGTCAGCCCTGACCTGCACCGCAACGAGGCCATCGAGCAGACACAGCAGCATTACTGCACACAGACGCAGCATGGTGAACTCCCCCCTCGTGGCACGTACCCGCCCTCACCGCCGATATAGACGGCAAAACGTGTCATTAAGACACTCAATAGCGAAGATAGTGCACAAGACGGGCCAGATCGGCTTGATCGCCAGCGACCTGGCCGCGACCAGCAGCGTCCGCTCAGCGCGATGCGGTCACAACGCAGGTCCTGAAGGTGCAACACGGTGGTTATCGCCCGGCACTGCTGGTTTGGTTTGCGGGGCCTTGAGTGAGCCGATGTACACCGCCAGCACCGTCAGCAGCGCGCCGCTGATCTGCAACAGCGTGCTTGCCTTGCCCAGCAGGGTAATGTCGATGAAGTAGGTGATCACCGGTTCCAGCAGCAGGATCAACCCGGCCAGCCCCAGGCTCAGCGCACCGATCGAGCGGTTGACCAGCAGCCAACCGATGAACTGCACCAGCACGCCATAGATGATCAGCATCACCAGAGTCTGGGTATCGACGATTGCCAGGCTTTCACCGTTGACCAGCGCATAGGCCAACAGCACCAGGGCCGCCCAGAGACTGAGATTGAGCACCTGCGCGATTGAATCACCGCCGCCGTCGGCCAGCTCCCGGCTGACTTTCAGGAAATACACGCATACGGCATAGGCAAGGCCCGAGAGCACGCCGTACACCACGCCTTTGACACCGGCAGCGCTGGCCATTTCCGGCAGCAACAACAGGTACAGTCCAGTGAAGGCCAGCAGCATCGACAGCACAAACAACCCCGACGGTTTTTCACGCAACAGCAAGAACCCCAACAGGGTCATGAAAAATACCTGGCAGTTGGTCAGGATCGAGCCAATGCCCGGGCCGACGATGTAGATACTTTCGTGCCACAGGGCCAGGTCGATGGCCAGAAAGACCCCGGCCAGCGCGGTATACAGACGCGCTCTGGGGTTGGCCAGGCGGGCCGGCATGCGCCGCCATTTGAGCAGGATGTAAAACAGTACCGAGGCAATCAGCATGCGGTAGAAGCCCGCCCCGCCGGCGCCGATATTGGCGAATGCGACGGCCAGGGCCGAGAGGCTGAGCATCAGCCCGCCAAGGGCAAGTTCGATAATGGCCCGGTTGCGGGTGCTGGACATGTGAAACCTCATGTTGATCAAAAGCCGAAAAGTCCGTATCAATGCCGGGCCAGCGTATCGCGCTGGCCTTGAGGCGTATTGGACAAAACTGGACTGTTGATGGATGACCTCTGCGCTCAGGCGCAACCGAGCGCCGCGAAGGATTTCATGCATTTCCAACGCCTCCCCGAGGGTGGCTGCGAATTGCTGTCGGCCCGTTTCAGCCGCCAGGCCTTTGGCCGGCACTCACACGACTATTACGCATTCGGGGTGATCAGCAGCGGTGCGGAAAAGCTGTTTTACCGGGGCGCTTATGCACTGGGCGGGCCCGGTAGCGTGGTAACCCTGAGCCCCGGCGAGATCCATGATGGGCTGCCGGGCCACGATAGCGGCTGGGCCTACCGGATGCTGTATCTGGACCCCGCCTGGGTCAGTCGGCACCTGTTGAATGACGCCGGATCCGGCCAAGCCATTCACCTGTTCACCAGCGCCATGCAACACGCGCCCGCACTGGCCCGGCATTTCGTCCAGCAGCACCGCCTGCTGGAGCAGTCAGACAACCCGCTGGAGCGCGAAACAGCCCTGCTCGACCTGCTCAGCCAGCTGTTCGAACGCAACGGCGTCCAGCCTGTTCAAGCAGCCGCCAACGCTGCCGAGCCCTGGGCGGTCAGCCAGGTCCGGCACAAGCTTGACGCCGACTTTGCCCAGGACATCAGCCTGGCGGATCTGGCTGCGCTGGTCGGGCTCGATCCGCTCTACCTGATTCGGGTATTCAAAAAACACACCGGCGTATCGCCGCACAGTTACCAGATCCAGAAGCGCGTGGGCCGGGTCCAGACGCTGCTACGGGCCGGCCTGAGTCTGGCGCAGGCCTCAGCGGCCTGCGGGTTCTGCGACCAGAGCCACATGAATCGGGCCTTTCGCAAGGTTGTCGGCCTGACGCCGGGCAAGTTTCGCTAGGCAGGCGCAACGACACCAATCCGGCCCTGGCGCCTGCAGCCTGGGTCAGTAGCCGGTCAGCGATCGAAGCGCTCGGCCAGACTGCGCAGGGCCAGCAGCTGTTGGCCGATCTGTTGGCTGATCCGCTGACCGTCGACGGCCTTGGCGGCGCTGTGGCGTGACAGTTCGGCCACGTTCATCACCTGTTGGTTGAGAGCATCGGCCACCTGGCCCTGCTGCTCTATGGCACTGGCGATCTGCGCGCTCATCGCCGCGATCTGCTCCAGCGCGTGGTTGACACCGCTGAAGCTGTCGTTCACCGAACCCACCGCAGCGGTGCTCTGCCCGGCCAGCCGTTGCCCCTCATGGGTCAGACGGACGCTGAGTTCGGTGCTCTGCCGAAAGCTGTGCAGCAGCGGCTGGATATCTTCAGTGGCCCGCTGGGTGCGACTGGCCAGTTGCCGGACCTCATCGGCGACCACACTGAAACCGCGCCCGGCGTCACCGGCCCTTGCCGCCTCAATGGCAGCATTGAGCGCCAGCAGGTTAGTCTGCGCGGCGATCGAACTGATGATCCCGGTCATCGCCCCGATGGCCTCGGTGGCCGCAGCCATCTGCCCGGCGGCCGCGCTGATATCCGCCACTGAGCTGCCCAAGTGTTGCATCGACTGCAGGCTCTGAGCCGACAATTGCTGGCCCTGGGCAGAGAGCGTTGCCGCCGCAGCCGTCGCGGCGGCACTGTCATGCAGGTTGCGTGACACCTCCTGAATAGTCGCGGCCATCTCGGTAAGGGCCACCACCGACTGGTCCGACTCACTGCGCTGACGCTCCAGACGCCCGGCTTCGGTGGCGATCAAGGCCACCAGATCAGCCATATGCCCTTCGATGCTGTGGCTGCCACTGCCAATGCGCGACAGCGCGGTCTGCAGCCTTGCCTCACTGCTGATCAGCGCCATGTTCAGCCGCGGATCAAGGTGCTCGGCACCGGCATAGGCGTGCGCCAGGTCAAGCCGGGCGAAGGTCTTGGGGTGCGCGGCCAGCAGTGCATCGACCGCCTGCCGCTGGCGCCAGCGATCAATCACGGTCGCGCCGAGCACGCCGCCCAGCACCAGCGCCGCCTGCCACCCGCCTGCGTTGACCCAAGGCAATGCCAGTGCCAGCCCGGCGCCGAGACACAATAACGGCCACTGCGCCCTGGCAAACCGCAGCAACCGACTGCACAGGCCCAACGGTCTGCCCGCCACCTGCCAGCGGCCATAGAGCCGGGCGGCACGTTCGGCCTGGGCGGCGGTTGCCGGCAGGAATACCGCGCCATAGGCCTGTACCGCCTCAGCACCATAAACCGGTTTTACATACAGGTTGAACCACAGCGCTTTACCTCGCGCATCGTGATTACACACCAGGCCCATCCACGGGCGCGTCTGGCGTAGCGTCGTCCACAAGCTGGCGACAACCTGCGCGGGCATGTCGGCATGCTGCAGCCGGCTCAAGGGCTGGCCCTGCAAGTCCGCCGCCGTGCGGCCATGGGCCTGGGCAAAGTCATCGCTGCACTGGACGATATTGCCGGCAAGATCAACGCGGCAGATCAGCGCCGTTGCTGCGGGTTCGGTATTCATCACGGTGCTCCTCACAGTACTTCGCCTGAACAAAAAAGCCCGCCACGAAGGCGGGCAAACCAAGGGAGCGGTATAACGACCGATCGGTCAGAAGTGGTGCACGTAACGCACTTGCAGACGGCTGCCCTCGGGGCGGTTTTCCACGTCCTGCTCGAAATAGGCGTTGGCGAACAAATGGTCATGGGGCGAAAAGCTGTACATCACACCCGGCCCGATGGCCCAGACTTTCTCCCGCCGACCGGAGACGTCGTGGCCGTCTAAACGACTGTCGCTGATCTGCTTGAGCCAATAGCCGTTGATGCCCAGGCGCAGGTGCTCGGTGACCGCATACTCGGTAGTGAAGTTGGCGTGCAGCGCCTGGCCGGCCTGGACATCGTCGATATCCCCCAGCGAACGCAGCGGGTCGCTGTTCTTGCCGTTGTACAGGTAGTGCGCCCGCAACGAGGCGGTCCACTTGGGGGTGAACCAATAAGTGGCGGCCCAGTAGGGGTTGAACGACCAGGCATTGTTGCCGGGGTTGATGTCGCGGTCGCGGTCGTACTCGCCGGTGGGCAGGTTGACCTGCAGTTCGATGCGGTGCACGAAGCGCGGACCGTTGTCGCCCATGATCGGATCGAACTGAATGAACGGCCCGACCAGCAGGTCACCTACCCCGCTCTGGCCCTTGAGCGCCAGATTGTCCAGGCCGTCGTCGACCTTCATCCGGGTAATCACTGGCAGCACCAGGTTAAGGCCCAGATTGCCGTTGCCCAGGCGCAGATCAGACAGGTAACTCAGTTGGGTCAGCCACAGTTGGTAGTCCACGGCATGCTTGGGCAGGCCCAGGTCCTTGCCGTTCTGGTCGCGCAGGTGGTTGGCCGAATAGTTCTGGAAGTACTGCTGCAAGTACCAGCCACCGCCGGCCGGCAGGCCGCCGTCCATGAAGCTGGTCAGGCCCAGGTTGAGGGCCGGCAAGTCGTAGGCACCGGCCAGCGGAGCGCTGGCCAGGCCGACAGCCATTACACAGGTCGAAAGGGTTGTTCTGCTCATCATTGGCGTCCCGTTACAGCTGAAAATGGAGGCAGTGCTTCACTGACCCAGCGTCGGATGCACTGAGGCGACCCGATACCTGCCAGCGTGAAAGACCAGCGGTTCTGCGCCGCTGTATCGGTATTGCTCGATTTCACCAATGAAAATCAGATGATCGCCGCCTTCATATTGGGTGACGTTACGGCACACCAGCACCGCGACTACGTCGTCGAGTACCGGCATGTCGGCCTTGCCCAGGGCGTAGGGCACGCCGGCGAACTTGTCAGTGGCGGGCCTGGCGAACTGGCCGGATATCTCGTGCTGGTCGGCACCGAGGATGTTGATGGCGAAGTGGCTGGCGCCCAGAAAGTCATTCATGCTCAAGGCCGAACGCGCCAGGCTCCAGAGCACCAGCGGCGGGTCCAGCGACACCGAGGAAAACGAATTGGCGGTCATGCCGACGTTGCGCCCGTCGGCGGTGCGGGTGGTGATCACGGTCACGCCGGTGGCGAACTGGCCCAGCAGGTTGCGCAATTCGCGCACATCGCGGCCCTGCACTTCAGTGAGTTCAGCAGGGGTGGTGGCGGCTGCATTCATGGTCGGTGCTCCTCGTTGTTATCGTTGTATTGATCAAGCGGCCTGCTGGCTCATGCTCTGGATAAAGTGCTGGCACTGGCTGGCGTCGAACCACCAGGGCGCGAACCGGCGTGGGTCGTCAAAACCGTTGGTGATGGCGCTGGCCAGCGGCTGCACCGCGCTGGCCGCGCCGAGCAGTTGCAGCAGGTGCGGCGCTGGCGGTTGCAGCATGCTGTTGGTCCACTCCACGACGTGGCGGGCGTAGCTCCAGTACTGCTCGAAGGTCTGCTCCATCCACTGGCCGCTGAACGGCTGGCTACCCTGGGCAAGAATTGCGTCCAGATACACCTTGCTGCACTTGGCGGCATTGTTGGCGCCCTGGCCGGTAATCGGGTCGTTGACCACCAGCGCATCGGCCATGCCGAACACCTGGCGACCGGACGGCAAGGTCAGCACCGGGCGGCGCACCATCGGCGTGAAGCGTCCGGCCAGAAAGCCGTTGTCGTCGGTCAGGCGTAAGTTGGCGCAGCGTTCGGCTTCCCACGGCAGGTAACGGCGTACCAGCTCCAGGCTCTTTTGCAGATGCTGGTCGGGGTCGTTGATGCCCTGCCAGCAATCCAGCGGGCCGCCGGGAATGCCCTCGAACACCATGATTTCGCAGGGGCCATTGACGGTCAGGGCCGGGAACACAAAGTATTCACCGACCCCCGGAATAAGGTTGAACGCCACCCGCGAGTACGGCGACACCGGGGTCATGCCTTGCACGTAGGTCAGTGCCAGCGCCCGCTGCGGGGTGCTGAATGCGGTGCGCTGCGGGTCCTTGGCGAACAGGTTGACCACCTCACCCTTGCCCGCCGCCAGCAGTACCAGGTCGTGGCTGGCCGACAGGCGCTCCAGCTCAGTGATGCCGACGTCTTCGATCAGCAACTCGCCGCCACGCTTGACGAACGTGTCCATCCACACCGGCATCTTCAGACGCTGGTCCACCGATTGCGCGTAGCGCTCCAGCCGCGCACTCCAGCTGAACAACGACTGGCCCGGCACCTCGGGGTTGAGCACGTTGAGGCCAATGCCTTCTACCGCAGGGCATTGCTCTTCCCAAAAGTTGATACCCAGGTCGCGCTCGGTCTGCAGCGCGGTGTTGAACATGCACTGGCTGGACATCACTTTGCCGGCCTGGATTTGCTCAGCCGTGCGATTGGTGGCCAGGGTTACCTGATATCCCTTGGCCAACAGACCCAAGGCAAGTTGCAGCCCGGCCTGGCCGGCTCCGACGATAGCGATTCGACGCATTGTTATTCTCCACGGCTTATTGGGACGGCGCTGACGGGCGCCGCTGTTGCTGTTTGCGGCTGCTGTTCGCGGCTCAAGCCGCTCCTACATAGCCAGGCGCGCGATGGCCGGGCGGTTCTGTTCCGGGCCCATCACCGAGTAACCACCATCGACGGCGTAATCGGCACCGGTGACGAAGCTGGCCGCAGGCGAACACAGGAACGCCACGACACTGGCGACCTCCTGCGGCTCGCCGAGCCGGCCCAGCAGGTGGTAGTCGGCCGCGACACGGTCGGCCTTGCTGCGCTCGCCACCACTGACCTCGGCGATGACTCGCGACCAGGTCCAGCCCGGCGACACTGAGTTGACCCGGATACCGTCCGCGGCAAAATCCATGGCCATGCTGCGGGTCAGCTGACGCATCGCGGCCTTGGACACCGGGTAGATCCAGCGCCCGGTCTGCGCGCAACTGGCCGAGATCGAGCTGAAGTTGACGATGGCACCGCGGCGCGCCTTGAGGTCCGAGTGCAGTGCCTGCGCCAGCGCCACGGCCGAAACCAGATTGACGTCCAGGGCGCGCAACCAGTCCTGACGCGGCGAAGCAAAGCCGTCGTCCAGATAGGTGCAGGCCAGATTGATCAGCAGGTCCACCGTGCCAAAGCGTTCACGGATATCTGCGGTGGCACGGGCCAGCGCAGCATCATCGGTGATGTCCAGGGCCACAAATGCGCCGCCCTCGCCCAACAGCTCGGCCGCTCGCTCACCGGCGCCGGCATCGATGTCCAGCAGTACCACTCTGGCACCGGCGTCGATCAGTGCGCGGGCCACGGCCATGCCGATCAGGGTTGCGCCGCCACTGACCAGTGCCAGCTTGCCGTTGAGGGCGTCGTTACGAATGAACTCGCTCATCTCAGGCCTCCACACTGGCGGCCCAATTGGGCATCAGGGTGTTGGACGGCAGGCGCTCGTCGCGCAATTTGTCGGCGGTCTCGCGTCCGGCCACCGGCAACCCGGCGGGGTCCAGCAGGCCAATCTGGACCAGCACGCTGGCCTGGTCCCAATAGATGTGCTCATGGCACAGTTTCGGCCCGCGAAACCGCACCACGCCCAGCATCGGGATCTCGACCTTGCGCCCGGTGGGCGGCACGCCGGGCAGCATCCAGTCGATGACGCTGTCGTGGGTGAAGGTCATGATGAACTCATCGACGATCTGGGTCTGGCCGACGGTGCGCGAGATCGGCGTCAGGGCCATGTCGGCGGGGTTACCGTGCACAAAATGGTGCTGGTAGAAGCGGCTGAGCTGGGCGTAACCCACCCCGCCGGTCATGGTTGGAATATGGTTGACATAGGGTTCAGCAACCATAGTGGCCATGGTCGCGGGCACGTCGCGGGTATCGAACTCATGGCGAATGTGCTCTTCCCACAGCGCCGACAGGTCGTAATCCGGGCCGATGCTCAGGCGCAGCGCCGCCACGGTACGCTCGTGGGCGATCTGCGCCGCGCCCTTGTCGAAGTGATGACCGGCAGGCCGGGCAAACGCATGGTCGACGCCGGGGTACAGGTGGCAGGTCAGGCCGGTTGTCTGGGCAGCCGCAGCCTGGATCTGTGCCTGCGCCGCTGGCGGGCAAAACTGATCATTGCCGGCCAGGTGCAGCACCAGCCGCCGGCCTTGCAAGCCTTCGAGTTCAGCCAGGGCATTTTCGATGCCGACCCCGTAGTAACCCACTGCGCAGGCCACTTGCGGCAAGCGGCAGGCGGCCAGATAGGCCAGCTTGCCGCCCAGGCAGTAACCGACCACCGCTTGGGCGCCCGGCGTGCACTCCGGCAACTGCACCAGGGCCGCCAGGCTGCTGGCGATATCGTCAACACCAAGGTTTTCAGCAAAGCCCTGGTACAGCGAGTAGGCAATGGCGAAGTCTTTGTCGGTGTAACCCAGCTCGATGCCCGGCACCTGCCGCCAGTACAGGTCCGGCACCAGCACCGTATAGCCCTCTTCGGCCAACTGATCGGCCACTTCACGCATGGCCAGGTTGACGCCGAAAATCTCCTGGCACAGCACCACACCCGGACCTTTACCGCCCACCGCAGGCGCCAGGTAACCACTGAACCTTTCGCCGCCTGATGCGCTGATCTCGATATAGCGACCTTTCATGTGCATGTCTCCAACATGGGGAAGTTGGAAACATTCTTGCGGCGGGCGGCTGCGGCTAACTATCCACCCAGCGCAGGGCTGTCCGCTGCGTGCAGGAAACTGAAAATGCACGAACCCCGGCAAAACTGGCGCAGCTATTGCTAATTCTGGTGTAAAGGCCGCTTCAAGTGGTCATAAGAAACAGCAGAAGTGCACCGCTGTCCGCTGGCTGCATGCAGTATCCGGATAGTGCAAAAGCCCGGTAACAGGGTTGCACACTCTGCTCGCATACCGTGCGTGCGAGAGGTACCCCATGAACTCCGAGACCCGATTGGCGACCGGCAGCGATCGTTTTGCAGACACCCGGCTGTTCACCCCGGCGAACAGGCTGTTTCTGCTTAATGATGCCGACAGCATCCGCAATAACGTCAGCACCGTGTTCAAGGCCCATGAATTGCGCTCGGCCAGGGCGTCACAGGCAATCAGCGCCTCGATGCACCACCTGCGGCGCGGTAGCCTGTCGCTTAGCCGCCTGGAATACGGCGCGCAGGTCATCATCGACCCCGGTCGGCTGGAGAGCTTCTTTTTACTGCAGATGCCGATGCGTGGCAGCGCCGAGATTCACTGTGAAGGCCAGACCTTCACCTCATCGCCCGCCTGTGCTTCGCTGATATCGCCAGACAGCCCGGTGCAGATGCGCTGGGCAGCGGACTCACCGCAATTGACCTTGCGCCTGGAGCGCAGCGACCTGGAACGCCATTGCCGCCAGCACCTGGGCCACCACCTCGATCGCCCGCTGCAGTTTGCCCCGCAAATGTGCCTGGACACACCGGGGGGCAGTTACTTTCTGCAATTGCTCGCGACCCTGATCGAGGCGCTCAGTTGTGACGCCCACCCGATCCACCAGCCACTGGTGCTCAAGCAGTTCGAGTCGACCCTGCTCAATGCCCTGATCTATGGCCAGCCAAACAACCTGCGCAGCCTGGAGACGCCGGGCGACCGGCGCCGGGTGTCGCCCTGGTTCGTCAAGCGCACCGAGGAGTTCATCCGCGCCCATGCCCACGAGCCGTTGAGCATCGAGCAACTGGCCGACCAGGCGCAGGTCAGCGTGCGCAGCCTGTTCGCCGGCTTTCGCGAGTTCACCGGCACCAGCCCCATGGCGTACCTGCGCGATGTGCGCATGGAGCGGGTGCACAGTGAACTGTGCGCCAACCATGAGGCATCAGTGACCGATATTGCGATGAAATGGGGCTTCGCCCATCTGGGACGCTTCTCGCAGGAGTACCGCAAGCGCTACGGTGAGTTGCCGTCAGCGACCCTGCGTTTTCGCGCCCAGTGACATCAGGCCAGCAGCGTCTCTTCAATGTCTTGCTGCGCCGCGTGCAACGCCTGCGCGCGCGGTTCATCACCGTAAGCCAGGCCATGGGCACGGACGAACTTCACCTCTGTAATGCCAATGAAGCCAAACAGCGCCTTGAGCAGTTCTTCATGGCCGACGCCGGTGGGTTGGCCGACATGCAGACCGCCGGCGGTAGAAACCACGATCACCTTTTTGCCGGTGCACAGACCTTCAGGCCCGCTCTCGCTGTAACGAAAGGTCTTGCCCGCCACCATGATGCGGTCGAACCAGGCCTTGAGCTGGCTGGGGATGGTGAAGTTGTACATCGGCGCACCGACCACCAGCACGTCGGCGCCGAGGAACTCGTCGAGAATCGCCTGATTGTGCGCGGCCTCTTGTTGCTGCGCCGCGCTACGGCTTTGCTCAGGGGTACCGGCGGCGGCCAGGCTGGCAGCGGAGAAATGCCCCAGTTCATCACGGGCCAGATCGCGGTACACCAGCTGGCTGTCAGGCTCAGCGGCCTGAATTGCCTGGGCGACACGCAGGCTGAGCTGGCGAGAAGCCGAGTGCTCGCCGAGGATGCTCGAATCGATGTGCAGAATAGTCATGATGCCTCCGGAATGAAATTCGCCTGATGGCGATACGTGGGCAGCATCCTAGCGGCAGTAACAATAATTGATTAGTCGGGGTAAATGCGACGCTTCGTTCTACTGCCGGAACAATCAACCTGGATATCGGCAAACACTTGGGCAAAGGCATCCAGCAGCCCCCGAACGGCTGGCAGCAAGCCGCGTCGGGAAGCGAATACGGCATGCACGACGCCGCAGGCAGGTGGATGATCGGCAAACAACTCCACCAAGCGCCCTTGCTCAATGTCTTGTTCGATCATGACTTGCGGCAACTGGGCGATGCCCACCCCCTGCAAAGCCGCATCGCGCAGGATATTCAGGTCCGAGCTGACCAGCCGCGGGCTATGTCGCACCTCGCGGTACCGGCCTGGTCCGGTCTGCAGCCGCCAGCAATACTCATGGCTGGCTGCGCCCTGACTGACCCATCGGGAGCGCGACAAGCCCCGCCGTTCAGGGCGGGGAGGGATAGAGCGGACGGCGTAGCCGTCCCTGGTTGCAGTGGGGTCTCTGCTGCTGTTCGATGTACGCACCGCCACAGGATGATGCGCAGTAACACGGCGACACAGATGCCCTTATACGGCGGTATTTCGTTACAAAGACCCCATGGTCATGCACCTTGAAAACACCGTGCCGTCCGCGCCTAATGTCGTCTTCATTGCTCATGGCTCAAGAGCAGGATGCAACGACTTCAAGCCTTCAAGTACGAACTCATGCCAGACGGTCAGCAGGAGCGGCAAATGCGCCGCTTTGCGGGCTCCTGTCGCTTCGTCTTCAACAAGGCGCTGGCGTTGCAGAAGGAGCGCCACGAGCAAGGCGAGAACAAGCTCGGCTATGCGGGCCTGTGCAAGTTGCTGACCGAGTGGCGCCATAGCCCGCAAACCGCATGGCTGGCCGATGCGCCTGTTCACCCATTGCAACAGAGCCTCAAGGATCTGGAACGGGCCTACACCAACTTCTTCGCCAAGCGAGCCGACTTTCCCCGGTTCAAGAAGAAGGGGCAGCGTGACAGTTTCCGCTATCCCGACCCGAAACAGATCAAGCTCGACCAGACCAACAGCCGCCTGTTCTTGCCCAAGCTGGGCTGGCTGCGCTACCGCAACAGCCGCGAGACGCTGGGTACTGTGAAGAACATCACCGTGAGCCAGTCGTGTGGCAAGTGGTTCGTGAGTATCCAGACCGAACGCCAGATCGATGAGCAGCCCACGGCACAGGGTGCGGCAGTTGGCATCGACATGGGCATTGCCCGCTTCGCCACGCTTTCGGATGGTTCGTTCTACGCACCACTGAACAGCTTCAAACGCCATGAAACCGCGCTGTGCAAAGCGCAGCAGGCGATGAGCCGCAAGGTCAGATTCAGCCGCAACTGGAAGAAAGCGAAAGCCCGCGTCCAGCGCATTCACTCGCGCATCGGCAATGCCCGCCGCGACTACCTGCACAAGTGCTCCACCACGATCAGCCAAAACCACGCGATGGTGTGTATCGAGGACTTGCAGGTACGCAATATGTCCAGGTCGGCGGCAGGTACGGCCGAGGCGCCGGGAAGAAACGTTCGGGCCAAGTCTGGCCTGAACAGGGCCATCCTCGATCAGGGCTGGTTCGAGTTCCGCCGCCAGCTGGACTACAAGCTGGCGTGGCGCGGCGGCTGGCTGATTGCCGTGCCGCCGCAAAATACCAGCCGCACGTGCCCTTGTTGCGGCCATGTGTCGGCGGCCAACCGCCAGACGCAAGCGCTGTTCAGGTGCGTGGGATGTGGTTCCGAAGGCAACGCTGATGTGGTCGGGGCGATCAATGTACTAAGGGCGGGACACGCCCGGTTAGCCTGTGAAGTGAGCGCAGAGGTCATGGCGCCAGCAGCAGGAACCCACCGAAGCGACTCGGGGGCGGCTCGAAGCCGCGCCTGAGCGCCGTAGGAATCTCCGGCCTTCAGGCCGGGGAGGATGTCAAACTGGGTAACCCGGACAACGCCTCAATGCCCGCATCGGCCGCCAGCCGGGCGGCCAGATCCGGATGAGCGACCAGCGCCTGGCCGCTGTGGCCGAGGGTCTTGACCACCAGCCCGTCGTCCTCCAATGGCGCGCAGCGCGATATCCACCTGCTCAGCGAGCAGATCGACGCGCCGGTTAGTGCTTTCGACATGGACCTCGACTTTGGGATGTTCGGCCATAAAGCGCGCAATCGCCTGATTGACCCCGATGGTTGCCAGCATTGGCGGGCAACTGATGTTTACCCGCCCCTGTGGCTCGGCGCGCGAGCGCATGATCGACTCTTCGGCCGCCTCGGCTTCGACCAGCATCGCCAGGCAATGGGCGTGATAACTGCGGCCACTCTCGGTGACCGCGAACTTGCGCGTGGAGCGCTGGATCAGACGTACACCCAGGCGCTCTTCCAGCCCGGCAATGCGCCGGCTAAGCCTGGATTTGGGAATGCCCAGCTTGCGGCTGGCAGCGGCAAAGCCCTGGCAGTCGACCACCTGGACGAAATAGTAGAGATCGTTGAGATCGAACACCGCAGCACCTTGAACAGGTCGAAGCGGCCATTATGCCAGCGGCCTGCCCGGACAGGCAGGCCTGGCGCGCGCGTTCACTGCGCGGTGAGGAACGCCAGCACCGGCTCACTGAATGCCGCACCGGCTTCGACGCTGGACAGGTGCGCGGCATGCAGGTCGACCTGCTGCGCACCGACGATGCGCTCGCTCATGAAGCGGCCATGTTCAGGGGTGGTCACTGCATCCTGAGTGCCACAGACCACCAGCACCGGCAACCTGATCGAGGCGATCTGCTCACGGTAATCGGCGTCGCGTACCGCCGCGCAGTTGGCGGCGTAACCCTGCGGCGAGGTCTGGGCCAGCATGCCGACCACCGGTTCGACCTTGCCCGGCTCACGGCTGGCAAATGGCGCGGTGAACCAGCGGGCAATCGAGGCATCACGTAGCGCAACCATGGCCGCAGGTCCGTCGCGCAACACTGTCTCGATACGCGGATCCCAGATCTCGGCACTGCCGATCTTCGCTGCGGTGTTGCACAGCACCACCCGGTGCAGGCGCTGCGGGGCGTTGATCGCCAGCCATTGGCCAATCAGGCCGCCCATCGACAGGCCACAGAAATACACCTGGCGGATATCCAGCGCGTCAAGCAAGGCCAGTACGTCACGGCCGTTCTGCTCGATGCTGTACGGGCCTTCGGTGACCAGCGAACGGCCGTGCCCACGAGTGTCGTAGCGCAACACGCGAAAGTGCTCGGTGAACGCCGCGATCTGGTTGTCCCACATGTGCAGGTCAGTGCCCAGTGAATTGGACAGCACCAGCACCGGGGCATTGGCCGGGCCTTCGAGCAGGTAGTTGAGTTCGCCATCGGCAAGTTGCACGGCAGACATTCGCGGCTCCAGATCAGTCAAAAGCTGCACACTAGCGAGGGCACCGGGCTGAGACAATCCACGGGGCGATTATTCGTGCGACTATCGAACAGCTTCGACGCCTGGCAGGTCAATCGGCTTCAGACCAGCAAAAACGCCGACAGCTGCCGCTCCAGCAATACCCAGTCAACCCAGAAGATCTGGTGCGCGATCACGATCAGCCAGAATACGATCTGGAAGGACAGTTTGCGGGTCTTGTGTCGATACAGCTGCTGGGCCAGCAACGCACCGGGCCAGCCACCGAGCAGTTCAATGAGGTGCAAGGTATTTTCGGCAACGCGCTGACCGCCCTGCCCGGCCTGACGCTTGTCGTGCCGATACAGCAGCAAGGCAAGCAGGCTCATCAGCAGGTACAGCGCCGCGCAGACCAGCATGGCACTTTGCGGCCACCTGCCGGCGATGCCTGCCACCGGCAGCGCACACAACCCCAGCCCCACCAGCAGTTTGATGCGTAGCGCACGCACTGGCTGGTGGGGCTGTTGGCGTGGTTGCTGACGCGCAGGCGCCGGGCTGCGTGTGCGGCTCATCAGCCTTGCGCCGTGGACCAGTCGACCCAGCCGAACAGCCAGGTGGCCAGGATCAGCAGACCAAAGGCGATCCGGTACCAGGCGAACAGCGCGTAGCTGTGAGTGGCGATGAACTTCAACAGACCGCGCACGGCGATCATGGCGAAGATGAACGACACCACGAAACCGATGGCGAACACCGGAAAATCAGCCGGCTGGAACAGGTCACGGTACTTGTAGCCTGAATACACCGCCGCACCGACCATGGTCGGCATGGCCAGGAAGAACGAGAACTCGGTGGCAGCCTTGCGCGACAGGCCAAACAGCAGGCCGCCGATGATGGTCGAGCCGGACCGCGAGGTGCCGGGGATCATCGCCAGACACTGGGCACAGCCGATCTTCAGTGCGTCGGTCCATTTCATGTCATCGACCTGCTCGACCTTGATCACATGCTCACGGCGTTCGGCCCAGAGCATGACGATCCCGCCAAGCACCAGCGCCACGGCCACGGTAATCGGGTTGAACAGGTAGTGATGGATCAGGTCGGCAAACAGCACGCCCAGCACCACCGCTGGCATGAAAGCAATCAGCAGGTTGCCGGTGAAGCGCTGCGCCTGGCGCTGACGCGGCAGGCCGAGAACCACCTCGAAGATCTTGCTGCGAAACTCCCAGACCACCGCCAGAATCGCACCGAGCTGGATGATGATGTTGAACGCCATGGCCCGTTCACCACCGAAGCCGATCAGGTCAGCCACAATGATCTGGTGACCGGTACTTGAGATCGGCAAAAATTCCGTCAAACCTTCCACAATGCCCAGAATCAACGCCTGGACGGCGGCCCATACATCCATCATTCCCCCATAGCGGCGCCGCCTGTCGGCACGCCGGTCAGTCTTGTGGTTGGTAAGCAATAGGCGAGCGCCGGACTGCCATGGCCGGCGGCGCGCAAAGCGGGCAAATCCTAGCAGAGGCTGAATCAGTTCGCCTGTCGGCTGGCTGTACGACTGTTACCACACATTTGGGTGCGGCAGGCTCCCTCAAAGTCTGACAACGGCTTACAATCGCCGCCCGTTTCCATTTACCCGCCTTCTGCAAGGAGCCTGCATGTCCGGGATTGAACTGTTCGCTGCCGCACTGGGCGCGCTTGCGGTCTGGCTGACCGTGCGGCAAAACCCGCTGTGCTGGCCGATCGGCCTGGTGATGGTGCTTATCTACAGCTGGATCTTTTTCGATGTGAAGCTGTACTCGGACATGCTTTTGCAACTGGTGTACGCCGTACTTCAGGTGTATGGGTTCTGGCAATGGACCCGGCATGGCGAGGGGCTGCCGGTGCGTGCAGTCACTGCGCTGGGTAATGGCGCCGTGTGGACGGGCTTGGCAATCGGGGCGTTGATCAGCGCCGCACTCGGCGCCGGCATGGCCCACTTTACCGACGCTGCCCAGCCGTGGCTGGACGCTGCGCTCACCGGCTTCAGCCTGGTGGCACAAGTGTGGATGGCCCAGAAGCGCCTGCAATGCTGGCCATTGTGGATCGTCCTTGATGTCATTTTCGTTGGTTTGTTCCTTTATAAAGCGCTGTACCTGACCGCAGCGCTGTACGCACTGTTTACCTTGCTGGCCATCCAGGGCTGGCGTGAGTGGCGCACTGCGATGGTGCCGGCGCGATGAAGGTTCTGGTATTGGCAGGCCCCGAGTCCAGCGGCAAAAGCTGGCTGGCCGGTGAAATTCACGCGCGTTTCGGCGGTGTACAGGTGGGCGAGTACGTGCGCCACTTCATCGACCGCGAAGGCCGTGACACGGTTTATGCCGACATCACGCCCATCGCGCAAGGCCAGCTGGCCTGGGAGGATGCCGCCCGCGCCAGTGCCCCGGCGCTGTTGATTCTCGACACCCACCTGCTGAGCAACATGCTCTGGAGCCGCACGATCTTCAATGACTGCCCGGCCTGGCTGGAAGCTCAACTGCTGGCCCGCCAGTACGATCTGCACCTGCTGCTCAGCCCCAAGGATGTGCCCTGGTGTGACGATGGTCAGCGCTGCCAGCCCGACCTGAACGAGCGCCTGGCATTCTTCGAGGCCAGCCGCCAGTGGCTGCACGCCAACGACCAGCGTTATCAAGTGATTGAAGGTGACTGGCAACTGCGCCATGAGCGGGTCATGCAGGCCGTCAGCGAACTGCTGGGACGCTGATCAGCGAATCTGGTGCTTGTGCAGCAACCGGTAGAAGGTCGGTCGCGAAATGCCCAACACCTTGGCCGCCACGCTGAGATTGTCACTGTGGCGGGTCAGCACATCGCACAGCGCCTGACGCTCGGCCCGTGACTTGTAATCATCAAGGGTGCCCATGGTGCTGGAGATCTCTTCCTCGCCCAGCAGCCCCAGGTCGCTGGCCTCTACCTGCCGCCCTTCGGCCAGCACCAGACCCCGTCGCACCCGGTTGGCCAGCTCACGAACATTGCCCGGCCAGTCATGCTTGCCCATCGCGATCAATGCGTCCTGACTGAAGTTACGCGCCCGACGCCCGGTTTCCTGGCTGTAGAAGTGCGCAAAGTAGTTGGCCAGCATCGCCAGATCGCCATGCCGCTCGCGCAACGGCGCGGTGCCGACCTGCAGCACATTGAGCCGGTAGTAGAGATCTTCGCGAAAGCGCTTCTTGCGAATCGCGGCTTCCAGGTCGACATGGGTAGCGGCAATCACTCGGACATCCACCGCGACCGGTTCGCTGGCACCTATCCGCTCGATCTGCCGGTCCTGAAGAAAACGCAGCAACTGCCCCTGCGCCTCAAGCGGCAGGTCGCCAATTTCATCCAGAAACAGCGTGCCGCCATTGGCCGACTCGATCTTGCCGATCTTGCGCTCTTGAGCGCCGTTGAAGGCGCCCTTCTCGTGGCCGAACAGTTCGGCATGCACCAGATGCTCGGCAATCGCCCCGCAATGCACGGCCACAAACGGCTGGTTACGGCGTTGTGACTGGTTGTGCAGGGTTCGCGCCACCAGCTCCTTGCCGGTCCCGCGCTCACCGCGCACCAGCACCGGAGAGTCGGTCGGTGCCAGCTTGCCGAGCAGCCGCCGCAACTCGCGAATCGGCCGGCTTTCGCCAAGCATTTCCTGGTCAGAAACCTGAACCTGCGCCGCGCCCTGAGCACGCAAGCGGGCCATCCCGTATGCCCGCCCCAAGGTAACCTGCATCCGGGTAATGTCGAACGGCAGGGTGTGGAAGTCGAAAAACCATTCACAGACAAAATCACCGACCTTCTCGCGGCGCAGATCTTCGGCGGTCAGCACCGCGATCCATTCGGTATTGCTGCGGGTAATCAGCTCCCGCACGGCTTCAGGATGTTCAAAGTGATAAGGCATCAGGCGGATCAGGCCGACATCACAACCCAGGTTCAGCGCAGACTCCAGTGAACTGCTGTCAACCGCCCAGCCCGCCGCGTGCAGCACGGGAATCAGCTGATGACAATCGTCACAGGGATCTACGATCAACAGACGTCGCGTAGGGGCCGGTTCATTCATGGGGTGTATTCCTTGGCGCGCGGCGTCGCTGAGATTTATCAAAATTCGCTTTGTAAACAGGATGTTGAAGCTTTGGATTGTTACATTAGCAAAAATTTGACAGTGCCTTGTACCGTTTGGATCTAAGCCTCATAACCAGCGACTGTTTGTGCGCTTATACACTTGTGCGGCGGGGAACCTTGCGCGATAGCCACAGTCTTAGTTGCGCCAGCACAAGCGATAAAATTGCGTAGGATTACTACATGACGCTACTCACGTAAAAAATCTGAAAATAAATCGCGAGATGTGTGACTTGTGATGTTCGACAGACATCAACATCAATAAGCAGCCGATTGGTGAGCCCACCGACGAGACTGCATTGGACTGATTGGGCTCTTTTGAGGAATAGACCATGAACGCCCCACTGCGCTTTAATGATGCACTGTTGATTGCTGGCAAAGCCTTCCATCCCTTCAAATGCGTGGCCTGGGGCCCGCAAGATGGCAGCGGCGAAATCAGCCTGACCGTGCTCGACCGCTTCAGCGCACGTATCGGACGCCAACAACTTCCACGCGGCACCTACTCCGATCCCGTGCAACTGGCCAATGCCTTGCAACAGGCTCGTGAAGAACTAAGCCGCGATGGCCACGCACTTCAGCCTTGGACCATGCCAGCCTGAAGTTCAAGTAACTGACGACTCGGTTACTTTAAAAGTGGCGTTTGGCAATGATCAAACGCCACTTTTAGTGCCACGTTTACGCGCCATCAAACAGCACATTGCTGGACAAAAAGTCCCCCCCCATCATCGACAGCACTTATACCTGAGGCGAACCACGCAGCGCGACGGTGAGTCTGCGTTACGATTTTTGATCAGGACTGCCTGCGTGCAACAACGCAAAACAGGGCGAACTTGAATCGCTTCACCCAAGACGTCTTATCTGCCAGCGCACCATCAAAGGTGCGCTGCAATCATTGCGTATCCTCGGATCTCATCCCATCCAGCAACAGCCAGCTTTTGCAAGACAATCCACTGCCAACACTCAAAACCTGTTGGATCGCGCATTGGCGGCTTGATTGACCTGCTTATCCCTGAGCCCTACAGTGAGAAGCACCTTATGAAGGTCCTCACCGTCAGAGCACGGCGATGATGCAGAAGCCGACTGAAAAACCACTTGCCCGACTGGCACAGTTTTACAAATACACCTCTCATGCCGAGCGCGAAGCGTTTTATGCCGAGGTGCAGCGTCGTGCCGCGGCTGAGCAGCAGCAAATCATCGATAAGGCTAACGCTATCCGCGCAGCACACAACACCAACTCGCCGGTCTGACGCCCTTGTTACATACCCTCGCCATCGAAAACTATCGCTCCCTGCACAGCCTGCAACTCTCGCTGGGCAAATTGACGGTGGTCACCGGAGCCAACGGCAGCGGCAAGTCCAACCTGTATCGCGCCCTGCGCTTGCTGGCAGAGACCGCCCAGGACGGGGTGGTGCAAGGTATTGCTCGCGAGGGTGGGCTGGATTCATGTTTCTGGGCGGGACCGGAGACGTTTTCCAAGGCCGTATTACGCGGTGAGGCTCCGGTGCAAGGCCTGCACCGCCGCACGCCACAACGCATGCGCCTGGGGTTTGCCGGTGAGGACTTCAGTTACGCGCTAAGCCTGGGTCTGCCGGAGTCCAATTCCGGCGAAGGCCGTCTCAGCCCGTCACTGTTCAGCCGCGACCCACAGATCAAGCGCGAGGTGATCTGGGCAGGTCCCGTGTATCGCCCGGCCGCCGTACTGGTGGAGCGCAAAGGCCCGAACGTGCGGATGCGTGACAACCGCGAATGGCGCAGCTTGAGCAACCGCCTGCCAGAGTTTTACAGCCTGTTCGATACCGGTGGCAGCCTGGACTGCCCGGAGATCGAAGCCCTGCGCAATCAGCTGCGCGACTGGCGTTTCTACGATCATTTCCGCACCGACAACGCGGCGCCGGCCCGCCAGCCACAGGTGGGCACCCGCACCCCGGTGTTGCACCACAGTGGCCGCGATCTGGCCGCAGCGCTGCAGACCATTCGTGAGATTGGCGATCCGCAAGCGCTGGATGCCGCCATCGACGATGCGTTTCCCGGCTCCACCATGCAAATCCAGGTGCGCGATGGTCTGTTCATCCTCGCGTTGCAACAACCGGGCATGCTGCGTCCGCTGCTGGTCAGTGAGCTTTCCGACGGCACCCTGCGTTATCTGCTGCTGGTCGCCGCCCTGCTCACCCCGCGCCCGCCCGCGCTAATGGTGCTCAACGAACCGGAAAGCAGCCTGCATCCGGACTTGCTTCCAGCATTGGCCCGGCTGATCGCTCAAGCGGCGACGCGCAGTCAGGTCTGGGTGGTGTCGCACTCCAGCCGCCTGGTAGAGGCGCTGGAGCAATCGCCGGATTGTGTCAGTCTGGTGCTGGAAAAGGAGCTGGGCCAGACCCGAGTGCAAGGGCAGCATGGTTTGCTGGATGGGCCGGCGTGGCAGTGGCCGGCGTGAACGCGGGGATGGACCTTGGTGTGGCGGCACTCCGACGCAAAGGCCAGTAAAACCAGGACATTTGCTGTGAATGTCATGACCCCTTCGCGACCAAAGTCGCTCCCACATGTGCACTATCTGATATACGAAGACGCGGTATCAGGCATATCGCAGATCCTCTACGTGCCGGTACTCGACCCTCAATCCATCCGCCAGCGCCCTTGCCCGCCCCAGCCGGATCGGCCCGGTTTCGATATCCACCAGCAACCCCGGGCAATCGAACACCGGCAAGGCTGGCAACTGCGCGAGACGTCCATCGGTCAGCACCAACAACCGTTGCTGCTCTGCAGGATGACGCTTGCGCCGTTGGCTCAGCCACTGCGCCGCTTGGTGTAGCGCTTCAGCCAGCGGGGTACCGCCGCCCGCGCCCAGGCTGTCGAGCCAGGGTTGCAAAGCGCGTGAAGCCTTGAGCCCTTGATGCTGCCAGCGTGGCTGACTGCCGCTGGCGGTAAGCAATGCCAGGCGAGCCCGGCGGCGGTAGGCATCGTCGAAGGTCTGTGCCAGGACGCCTTTGGCCAGGCTCAGCCCCTGATTGCGCCGGGTCGAGGCGGAGGCGTCGACCACCACCAGCAGCAGCTCTTGCGGGCGCTGGCTGCGCGGCTGGCGGATCAGGTCGCGGGCGGCTTTGGGCCGGCCGCGCAGCAACGTCGGCAGCCAGGCAATTGGCCCATGCTGCCCTGCCCGTGCGGCGCCAAGTCGGCCACCGGCCAGTGTGCCGCGCCTGGGGCTGGCATCCGCCCCCTTGGCCTGGCGGGGACGAATGCCTAGGGCTTTTTTGGCCAGCTCGGCACTTGCCGGCGCTGCGCGGTGGGCACATTCTGCGCCGGTAATTCACCCCAACTGCCCTGGCCTGAATCCTGCTGTTCTGGCTGATTACAGGGGTTGGAATGCGATCTGGACTCGGTAGCAGAATCTTCGATAGGGGTGGTATTACGACGACGATGACGCAAGGCAAACTCGGCCACTGCGTCGATATCTTCCTCGCTAATCGCCTCGCCGCCGCGCCAGGCGGCGTGAGCGCGGGCAGCGCGCAGCCAGACCAGGTCGGCCCGCAAGCCATCGACCCCGGCAGCAAAACACCGTTGGTTAATCTGGTTCAGGCTCTGTTCGTCCAGCTCAATGCGGTTGAGCCGCTCACGGGCCGTTGCACAGCGTTGTTGCAGCGCCTGTTGCTCGCCTTGCCATTGAGCGCAGAAAGCCTGCGGGTCGCTGTCGAACTGCAAACGGCGGCGGATGATCTGCCCACGCTCGGTCGGTGGCGTCTGGCCACTGAGGGCTACGTTAAGGCCAAAGCGGTCGAGCAGTTGCGGACGCAACTCGCCCTCCTCCGGGTTCATCGTACCGATCAGGATGAAGCGCGCTGCGTGGCGATGGGAAATGCCGTCACGCTCCACCAGGTTGGTGCCACTGGCCGCGACGTCGAGCAGTAAATCCACCAGGTGATCGGCCAGCAGGTTGACCTCATCGACATACAGCACCCCGCCATCGGCCTTGGCCAATACACCAGCAGAGAACTGCGCCCTGCCCTGGCCCAGCGCCGCATCCAGGTCGAGGGTGCCGACCAGACGCTCTTCACTGGCGCCCAGCGGCAGCGTGACAAACGCACCGCCTGCCAGCAGGTCGGCCAGGCCACGGGCCAGGGTCGATTTGGCCATGCCCCGTGGGCCTTCGATGAGGACCCCGCCGATTTTCGGGTCGATGGCGGTCAGACACAAAGCCAGCTTGAGCTGATCGGCCCCAACCACCGCCGCCAGCGGGAAGTGTGGGGCGACATCGGCCAGATCAATAGGGGTGGTATTAAGCACGATTCAATTCTCTTCAATATCCAGCAGCAAGGTTTCCAGCGCTTCACGATAGTCGCCCGGCGCCTGCCACAGGCCGCGCTGCTGGGCTTCGAGCATGCGCTCGGTCATGTCGCGCAGCGCGTCAGGGTTGTGCTGCTGAATGAACTCACGGGTTGCGCCGTCCAGCAGATAAGCGTCGGCCAGCAACTCGTACTGGTGGTCGTCGATCAGTTCAGTGGTGGCATCGAAACCGAACAGGAAATCCAGGGTCGCAGCCATCTCGAAGGCGCCTTTATAACCGTGGCGCTTCACGCCGTCGATCCACTTCGGGTTAGCCGCCCGAGAACGGATCACCCGGTTCAGCTCCTCTTTGAGGGTACGGATCTTCGGCAAGTCGGGCTGGCTATGATCGCCGTGGTAGCTGGCAGTCTTGGCGCCGCGCAGGGTGTCGGCGGCGGCGAGCATGCCGCCCTGGAACTGGTAATAGTCATTGGAATCGAGCAAGTCATGCTCGCGATTGTCCTGATTTTGCAGCACCGCCTCGACCTGCGACAGGCGTCGGGCAAAATCCTGGCGGGCCGGCGTGCCGTCATCACTGGCGCCGTAGGCGTAACCGCCCCAGTTCAGGTATACCTCGGCCAGGTCGTCACGGCTCTGCCACAGGCGACCGTCAATAGCACCCTGCACGCCTGCCCCATAAGCGCCGGGCTTGGCGCCGAAAATCCGCCAGCCGGCCTGACGTGCAGCCTGCTCGGCATCCATGCCGCTGGCTTGCAGCTCAAGACGCTCCTGGCGCACCCGGGCAGCGAGCGGGTTCATGTCGTCAGGCTCATCCAGCGCCGCCACCGCCTGCACGGCGGCATCGAACAGCTTGATCAGGCTGGCGAACGCATCGCGAAAGAACCCCGATACCCGCAGGGTCACATCCACCCGCGGCCGATCAAGCAAGCTCAGCGGCAGGATTTCGAAGTCATCGACCCGCTGGCTGCCGGTCGCCCACACCGGACGTACGCCCATCAGGGCCATGGCCTGGGCGATGTCGTCGCCACCGGTGCGCATGGTCGCCGTGCCCCATACCGACAGGCCCAGTTGGCGCAGGTAGTCGCCATGGTCTTGCAGATGCCGCTCCAGCAACAGGCTGGCGGACTGAAAGCCGATGCGCCAGGCGGTCGGGGTCGGCAGATTGCGCACGTCGACACTGAAGAAATTGCGCCCGGTCGGCAGTACGTCCAGCCGCCCGCGGCTCGGCGCACCGCTAGGGCCGGCCGGCACGAAACGCCCGGCCAGGGCGTCGAGCAGCCCTTGCATCTCGGCCGGCCCGCAAGCATCCAGGCGCGGCGCCACCAGCTCGCGCAGGTGCTCCAGAATCAACTGCAGGTCTTCGTGCTGCGGCACATCAAGCAGCGCCTGGCCGGCGCTAACCCGTTCGATCAGGCCGGCGGCGTACAATTCGAGCCGCTCGCGACTGTCACCCAAGGTGCGCCATGGATCATCACTGAGCGTCAGCAAGGCGGCCGGGCGCGGATGCTCGCACGGTTCGGCCAACGCACAGTCGAGCGGGTCAAAGCCCAGGCCGAAGGCCTTGGCCAAGGCGCGCAACAGGCTCGAGCGTGCGCCGCGACCGTCACCCCGCGGGATGCGCAGCAAAGCCAGTAAAGTGTCAGTCCGCAGGCGGCCACTGGGCGACTCGCCAAACACATGCAGGCCGTCGCGGATCTGCGACTCCTTCAAGTCACACAGATAAGTGTCCAGCCGCGGCAACCACAGCGCGGCATCCTCTTCGGCGTTGCTCGACGCCTCCAGCCCCAATTCCTGATCCAGCCGGGTGTCGCGCACCCGTTGCAGAATCTGCTTTTGCAGCTCGCGGGCACGGCGCGGGTCGAGCAGTTGCGCTTCGTAGTATTCGTCAGCCAGCAGCTCAAGGTCGCGCAACGGTCCGTAGGTCTCGGCGCGGGTCAATGGCGGCATCAGGTGATCGATGATCACCGCCTGGGTACGCCGCTTGGCCTGGGCGCCCTCGCCCGGATCATTGACGATGAACGGATAGATATTGGGCGTAGGGCCAAGAATCGCATCAGGCCAACACTCGGCCGACAGCCCTACGCCTTTACCCGGCAGCCATTCCAGGTTGCCGTGTTTGCCGACATGAATGACCGCATGCATGCCATAGGCCTTGCGCAGCCAGAAGTAGAACGCCAGATAACCATGCGGCGGTGTCAGGTCGGGGTCGTGGTAAACGGCGCTCGGATCGACCTGATAACCCCGCGCCGGCTGAATACCGACGAAGGTCAGGCCCAGGCGGATGCCGGCGATCATCATACGTCCGCTGCGAAACATCGGGTCAGCCTGCGGCGCGCCCCAGCGCTCAGTCACGGCCGCCTGATTGGCGCTCGACAGTTGCGCAAAGGCCTGCAGGTACTCGTCCAGCGCCATGCTTTGCTGGCAGGGGCGCAGGTCCAGGGTTTCCAGGTCGTTGGTCACGCCACCGAGCAACTGCTGGATCAGTTCGGTACCGCTGGCGGGCAGGTCCTGCACCGGATAGCCCTGCTGCTGCATGGCGCGCAAAATATTCAGCGCCGCCGCCGGGGTATCCAGGCCGACACCGTTGCCGATACGCCCATCGCGGGTCGGGTAGTTGGCCAGAATCAGTGCAACACGCTTGTCGGCATTGGCCAGCCGGGCCAGTTGCGCCCAGTTGTGCGCCAGGGCAGCGACAAAGTCCATGCGCTCTGGCTGGGCGCGGTAGCAGACCACATCAGACTGGCTGCGCTCACTGCGCCAGGCCAGGTCCTTGAAACTGATCGGTCGGCTGATGATGCGCCCGTCCAGTTCCGGCAAGGCGATGTGCATGGCCAGGTCACGGGACCCCAGGCCCAGCTCGCTGGCCTGCCAGGCCGGCTCGTTGTCTTGTGCGCAAATGGCCTGGATCACCGGGATATTGCGGCGAAACGGGCGCAGATGCGGCGCTTCCGGGCTGGACTGGGCAAAGCCGGTGGTATTCAGAATCAGCGCGGCATCGACTTGGTCCAGCCAGTCTTCGACCACGCTCAGGCAGCCAGGCTCCTTCAGGCTGGCGACGGCAATCGGCAGCGGATTCAGGCCCTGGGCCTGTAAACGGGCGCAAAACAGGTCGATAAAACCGGTATTGGCTGCCTGCAAGTGCGAGCGGTAGAACAGCAGCGCCGCCACCGGCGCGGCGCTGTCCCAGTCGGCTTGCCAACCGGCAAGCTCGGTGGTGCCGTGCTGCGGATGATAAATCGCGGTGCGCGGCAAGGCCTGCGGTTCCTGCCAAGGGTAACGGCGCTGCAACCAGTGGCTGGCCACGCAATGGAACAGGTTCAGCGCGTTATCCAGCCCACCTTGACGCAGGTACTGCCAGAGTCGGTCACGCTCGGCGGCCGGCACCGTGGAAAGATCGGCAAGCTCAGGGTCCGGGCGATCATCACCGGGCACCAGGATCACCTGCACGCCGCGCCCGGCCAGCTCCATCAGCCGCTCGACGCCGTAGCGCCAGTAGCCAATGCCGCCGTGCAGCGAGATCAGGATCAACCGTGCATGCTGCAGCACGTCTTCGACATACAGATCGACCGACGCATGGTTCTGGACCTGCATCGGGTTGGCCAGGCGCAGGCTTGGGTAGTCATCCGGCAGTTGCCGGGCGGCTTCGGCCAGCAGCGCGAGGCTGGAGTCGCCGCTGCAGAGAATCACCAGCTCGGCGGGGGTCTGGCCGAGATCGGCAATGCTGTCGTCGGGTACAAAGCCGCCGGGCTGGGTTCGCAGCAGGTGCATGGGTCAGCCGGCCAGTGCCGCGTTCAGACGCGCTTCAAGCTGAGCGGCGTCCAGTTCCTGACCGATCAGCACCAGTTGCGTGGCGCGCTCTTCATCGGCTCGCCAAGCGCGGTCGAAGTGTTTGTCAAAGCGCGTACCCACGCCCTGAATCAGCAAGCGCATCGGTTTGCCAGGGATGGCCGCGAAGCCCTTGACGCGCAGGATGCCGTATTCGACCACCAGTTGATTAAGGGCACTGAGCAACACAGCCTCTTCGGCTTGCGGCAGCTTGATGGAGATCGAATCGAAAGCGTCGTGATCGTGATCGTCATCCTCCTCACCGTCATGGTGAGAATCATGGTGAGTCTTGCGCCCGTCAATGTGCAGTTCAGACTCGGCGCCAACCCCCAGCAGAACGTTGAGCGGCAGGCGGCCGTTGCTGGCTTCGATGACCTTGACCGCCGGCGGCAGTTCTTCAGCCACTTCGGCGCGCACGGCGGCCAGACCGTCAGCGTCGATCATGTCGGCCTTGTTGAGGATGACCAGATCAGCGCTGGCCAGTTGGTCGGCAAACAGCTCGTGCAGCGGCGACTCATGGTCCAGGTTAGGGTCGAGCTTGCGCTGCGCATCGACCTGATCGGGGTAGGCGGCAAAAGTGCCGGCCTTGACCGCCGGGCTGTCGACCACGGTGATCACCGCGTCAACGGTGCAGGCGTTGCGGATTTCCGGCCACTGGAAAGCTTGTACCAACGGCTTGGGCAGCGCCAGGCCGCTGGTTTCGATCAGGATATGGTCCAGATCGCCACGCCGCTCGACCAGTTCGCGCATCACCGGGAAGAACTCTTCCTGCACGGTGCAGCACAGGCAGCCATTGGCCAGTTCGTAAACCCGACCGCTGGCTTCTTCTTCGGTACAACCGATGGTGCACTGCTTGAGGATTTCACCGTCGATGCCCAACTCGCCAAATTCGTTGACGATCACCGCGATACGGCGCCCTTCGGCGTTGTCGAGCATATGCCGCAGCAAGGTGGTTTTACCCGAGCCGAGAAAGCCGGTAACGATGGTGACGGGGAGCTTGGCCAGTGTTTTCATCGGATGCCCTTTGGCAATACGGCGGGCAAGCAGGACGACAGCGGCGCATGGCTCGCTGGAGATCGCCACCGGATCACCCCGCCCGGTTGTAGTGAGAATGCTTAGAGGCAGGTCTCCTGGCTTGCGGGGAGCCTTGAACTTCAAGGCATTCACTGCGCCTTCCCGCTCGTTGAGCAGTGGCACGGCAGCGAACATGACCGCTTACAGTTGCGGGGGCAGCTGCGGACTTTCCAGATCTGGGACCGCATTCCCGTCTTAGCCTCACTCGCGTAAGGAACCTCAAGGCCGCAAGGCTACGCAGTGGGCACCGACAGGTCAACGCCGAGATTGACGTTACTGAACGCCCATGCTCTGCTACACACCTTGTTACGGGTGCCCCTCACGGGGTGAAACGGGAAACCGGTG
Source organism: Pseudomonas sp. 21LCFQ02 (assembly GCF_024129895.2). Taxonomy (NCBI): domain Bacteria; kingdom Pseudomonadati; phylum Pseudomonadota; class Gammaproteobacteria; order Pseudomonadales; family Pseudomonadaceae; genus Pseudomonas; species Pseudomonas sp. 21LCFQ02. The sequence goes on along the minus strand of NZ_CM178749.1, from coordinate 4,318,585 downwards.
CTGCTCAGGTCCATTGACCAGACAAAGTCCGGTGCTGCCCCCGCAACGGTAAGCGAGCGAAAGGTCTATCCACTGTGCATACGCGCGGGAAGGCGATCTTTGTCAGACACCCTGTGTGTCCCTCGCAAGCCCGGAGACCGGCCCGCAATCACTTTATTGGACAACCCCGCGGTGGGCGGGCGCCGTCGATGCCTGCCATTTTCATGGTGGGGTTGGTGCGCATGCCTGCCCGTTTCACAACAAGAGGCCAGTGTCATGTCGAGCATCAGCAGCAGCCAGTCGGTCACCACCCCCGCCACTCTCAGCCAGCGCCTGACAGCCGCCATCGGCGCTGTCGTCATCGGTTGCAGCCTGGTGTATTTCGCCGGTTTCTCGCATATCGATGCGGTGCACAACGCCGCCCACGATACGCGCCACAGCGCCGCCTTCCCGTGCCATTGATCGAGAGCCCGTCATGTTCAAGCGCATCCTGCACACCGCAGGTTTCAGCGGCCTGCTCGCCGCCCTGCTGCTGACCCTGGTGCAAAGCCTGTGGGTCACGCCGCTGATTCTTGAGGCAGAAACCTTCGAGCAAGCCCCAGCCGCCCAAGAGCACAGCCATGCGGGCGAACCAGGGGCGGCCCATAGCCACGAGCACGACGCCAAAGCCTGGGAGCCTGAAGACGGCTGGCAGCGGCTGCTGTCGACCACCGGCGGTAATCTGGTGGTGGCGGTCGGGTTTGCCCTGATGCTGGCAGGCCTGTATACCCTGCGCGCGCCGAACAGCACGGCGCAGGGCGCGTTCTGGGGACTGGCCGGCTTTGCCGTGTTCGTCCTGGCCCCGACCCTCGGCCTGCCGCCTGAATTGCCGGGCACCGCGGCGGCCGAACTGGGCCAGCGCCAGACCTGGTGGATTTCCACCGCTGCCGCCACGGCCGCGGGTCTGGCACTGATGGTGTTTGGCCAAAGCCTATGGCTGAAACTGCTGGGCGCTGCCTGGCTGATCGCCCCGCATCTGTTCGGTGCGCCGCAGCCGGTCGAGCATTCGAGCCTGGCACCCGAGGCGCTGGAATCGCAGTTCATCATCGCCTCGCTGGTGACCAACGTAGTGTTCTGGGTTGCCCTGGGCACCGTCAGTGCCTGGCTGTTCCGCCGCAGCCATGCCCGCCAGTCCTGACAGCTGCATGGCGATCGGGCTGGGCTGTCATCAGGACTGCCCGGCCGAGGCGCTGCTGGCGTTGATTGAAGCCAGCCTGGCGCAACACGGCCTGACCCTGGACGCCGTCAGCGGCCTGGCTTCAATCGACAAACGCCGCCAGACCCCAGGCTTATTGCAATTGGCCGGGCAGTTGCAGTTGCCACTGGTGTTTTTCAGCGCTGCGCAATTGCAGGCGTTCGAGCCGCAGTTGACTCATCGCTCGGCGCTGACTTTGACCCATACCGGCTGTTATGGGGTGGCTGAAAGCGCGGCGCTGGCCCTTGCCAACCAGCTAGGCAATGCCCCTGCGCGGCTGTTGATCGAGTACCGCAAGACTCGCCAGGCGACATTTGCCTTGGCGATTAGCGCCTTTGACCAGCACCCTTGAATTTCTATAGCCTGTGAGGGCCCTTTTGCGAGCAGAGCTCGCTCCCACAAAGCACTCGCCGTCTTGTTCTGGAGTAACGATTGACTGTCTATTTCATCGGCGCCGGCCCCGGCGATCCGGAGCTGATTACCGTCAAAGGCCAGCGTTTGATTCGTAGCTGCCCGGTCATTATTTATGCCGGCTCGCTGGTGCCGGTGGCGGTCCTGGAGGGGCATGGCGCCAGCCAAGTGGTCAACAGCGCCGAATTACACCTCGAACAGATCATTGCCTTGATGAAATCTGCTCATGCACAGGGCCAGGATGTGGCCCGCGTGCACTCCGGCGACCCGAGCCTGTATGGCGCGATCGGCGAGCAGATTCGTTGCCTGCGCGAACTGCAGATTCCATTCGAAATCATCCCCGGCGTCACCGCCACCGCCGCCTGCGCGGCGTTGCTGGAAACCGAACTGACGCTGCCGGACATCGCCCAAAGCGTGATCCTGACCCGCTACGCCGACACCTCACCGATGCCGGCCGGCGAAGCGTTGGCCGACCTGGCACGCCACGGCACGACCATGGCGATCCACCTGGGGATCAAGAATATCGGGCGGATTGTTGAAGAGCTATTACCGCATTATGGCGTCGACTGCCCGATTGCAGTGGTGCACCGCGCCAGCTGGCCGGACCAGGACTGGGTGCGCGGCACGCTGGCCGATATCGAGGCAAAGGTGCAGGCCAAAGGCTTTCGGCGCACCGCATTGATCGTTGTGGGGCGGGTGCTGGCGGCAGACAACTTTGCAGAGTCGGCGCTGTATCGGGCCGGGCATGCGCATCTGTACCGGCCTTGAGGGCACGGAAGTAACGTCAATACTGTTTATTTGGACCGGTGGGAGCCGCCGGGGGCATTCAGTGCTTAAGCGAACTGTATTGAGGCTGACGTAGGAGCTGCTTTAGCAGCGAAAACATGCTTAATGCTTCGCGGCTGAAGCCGCTCCTACGAGCATGGGAAACACCAGACAACAATCAGTAGTAGGCGTTTTCTTTCTGGGTGTGGTCGGTCACGTCGCGCACGCCGTGCAGCTCGGGAATGCGCTCGAGCAAGGTGCGCTCGATACCTTCCTTGAGGGTTACGTCCGCCTGGCCACAGCCCTGGCAGCCACCGCCGAATTGCAGCACGGCAATGTTCTGCTCGCCCTCTTCCACCACGTCGATCAGGCTGACCTGACCGCCGTGGCTGGCGAGCCCCGGGTTGATCTCGGTTTGCAGGTAGTAGTTGATGCGCTCGTTGATCGGGCTGTCGGCATTGACCATCGGCACCTTGGCGTTGGGCGCCTTGATGGTCAGCTGGCCGCCCATGCGGTCGGTGGCGTAATCGACCACCGCGTCGTCCAGAAAGGCTTCGCTGAAGCCGTCAATCCAGGCGGTGAAGCGCTTGAGGCCCAGAGCCTTGTCTTCTGGCTTCTCTTCGCCGGGCTTGCAGTAGGCGATGCAGGTCTCGGCATATTGAGTGCCGGGCTGGGTGATGAAAACACGGATGCCTATACCGGGGGTATTCTGCTTTTCCAGCAGATCAGCCAGGTAGTCGTGGGCAGCATCAGTTATGGTTATGGCGGTCATGAACATTCCTCGCAGACTTGCCGGGAGTTTACGCCAATCGAGGGCGGCGCACAAAACCTAGTGCTGTTGTCAGGAAAGCACCAATTCATCAAACCGCCTGCGCCTGGCGCCCGCTGCGCCGTGCATCCAGCCTGGCGCGCATGCGCTGATACAGGCCCTTCTCGACCCACTCGTAGCTCAGCCAGGCCCCCACCGCAATCACCGGCACGCAGCAGGCAAACACCATGTACGGGTTGAGGCTGTAACGCTGGGCCAACAGCAGCCCGCCATACAGCACCAACACGTGCAGCAAGTAGACCGAATAGGAACAGTCGCCCAGGCTCTTGAGCAGCTTGCTGCCGCGAAACAGCGGTTCGAGCGATACGCAACACAGTACGATCAAGGCACTCGGCAGCCCCCAGTGCAGCAGGCGCTGGCTATTGTCGAGGTTCTGGATCAGCAACAGCCCCAGCGCCACACCGGCCAGCGGCAGCCACACCGCCTGGCGAATCCAGCCACGCTGATAGGCCATGCCAATACCGATACCCAGCAGAAATTCATAAACGATGTCGTTGCCGTAGAAGCGGCTGATCAGACCGCTGCGCGCCAGCACCTCGGTCACCACGAACAACGCACTGGCAATGATCAGTGGCCGATGGCGACGCTCGAACAGGAACACCATCGAGAACAACAGGTAGAACAGCATCTCGTAATTCAGCGTCCAGCCGACATTGAGGGTCGGATACAGGCCGTAGCCGCCGGGGTTTTCCGAAGGAATGAAAAACAGCGACAGCAGAAAGTTCTGCCAGCCGATCACCTGATGCGGCAGCCACGGCGCAGCGAACAGCAATAACAGGCCCATGGCCAGGGTGTACAACCAATAGGCCGGCACGATACGTAACAGGCGCAAGGCAATGAAGCGCGAGGCAGGCATGTCCCGCTCGTGGGTCGACAGGTAGATGACCAAGCCGCTGATGACAAAAAAGATATCGACGCCTACCGCGCCCTTGGCGACGAAAAACTCGCCGATCGGCCCGCTGGCCTTGAAATCAAAAAAGATCTGCATGAAGTGATGACATACCACTACCCATGCCGCGACTGCCCGCAGGGCCTGAACCGAAATCAGCATTCCTGAACCTCGTGTGTGCGCTGTGCTCTCACTGAATCGTCCGCACCGGGTTGGCGGGACACGCAGGTTTACTGACAGCCGCAAATCACAAAAGGTCTTGAAAAACCCGTACCGCCGGTCAATCGATAATGGCTGCAGGCCATGTCTGGCAAGGCCTGCAGCTGAAAACCAGCGATCAGAACCGGACCTCAGAGGTTCTCGTAACGATTCATATCCAGCACCCCGAACTCTCGCGGGTCATGCTCCTGAATGTAGCGGCTCAGGTCATGGAACAGGCTCCAGAACTGCGGGTGGGTACGCCTGACACCCCAACGCTCGACCAGCCTCTCGAAGCCTGGCTGATCGCTGACCTGGCGCATCGCCTCGACAAAGGCCTCAACCTCGCCGGCCGGCACGTTGAACATGAAGTTCGGGTAGCTGCTCAGCACCCCGGGGTAGACCGTCAGGGTGTCGAGCCTGGGTTGATAGCGATACGATTCCCCCAGCAGGAACGCCACATTACTGTGGGCGCGGTTACGCAGTACGCTGTACACCTCGCGCTGGCCGCTGCTGTCGGCCACCCGCAGCATGGTGGCCTCGGGCATCCACTCGATGACCTTCAGTTGCCCCGCAGGTTTTGCCGCCAGCCGGCTCAGCACCTGCTCGGCATGGGCCAGTTGCGGTGCCAGCCCGGCACGCACACAGGCACCGGAAGCCGGGCAACGGTTGATCGGGTCCGCAGCCGCATTCAGCGGCCCCATGCGCTGGATCAATTGCCGGGCAAAGTCGCGCACCGTGTGCTTTTCATCGAGTTGCAGACGGCTCGGCGTGTCGTCATCGATGCGCTGGTAATCGAGCCACATCTTGATCTTGCCCGAATCCTGATACAGGTCGCTGAGCAACGCTTCACGCCGGTTGGCCGGCATCAGGCGCAGGAAGTTGATTTCCGCGCCGTTGCGGATCAGATCGAAATACAGCCGGGTCTGGGCCTGATGGGCGATATTGCCGTACACATCGAAGTTGACCACCAACTGGTAATAGGTGCGCTCCAGCAGCGGATAGTCGAACAGCCAGGTGGACTTGGGCACATCGCCAATCAGGCCCTTGCTTACCGTGGCACTGTCGAAGTGGCGAAACACCGTCAACAAGGCATTGTCGTTACCCTTCCACAGCGTCGACCAATCGGCCGGCGGCGCATCGGCGTAGTGATCGCGCCGCAGGTTTTCATAGTCGTTACGCCGATCCTTGTAGGACAGCCACAGACTCAGAACACTGCCGACGTCATCGTTCTGCCCCGGCATGGCCAGCAGCGGTGTAGCTTGCCCCTGATAACGGGCATCGTCGACGTACAGGTCGCTGGCCGGCTCCTGGAACAGCACCCAGAAGTGGTCGCGGATCACATCGGTGGCGATCTGCCCCCGGCATACTGGCCCGCGAATGAAGCTGTTCACAAAGTATTGGGCGTTATCGAGCATGAACTGATAGCGCGCCCTGGCCGGAATTGCCTCGAAGGTCAGGAACGGATTGGCCCGATGCCCTGGGCCGTAACCCGGCACAGCGCTGGCGTGCCAGTCGTTGTTATAGAACAGCTCCTGCACACGCTTGAGCTTCTGCGCACTCAGCGCGTAGGTGATGTGGGTCTTGTGGACGATCACACCCTGCACCGGCACCAGACGGTAGTAGAACTCGGTGCGACCAGGATCGTCGTTGGGCCGCCGGGTAGCGATGATGTCCACCGGTTTGCCGCTTGGGGTGCGCGAGCGCACCCACTGAAAGAAATGTCCGGGGTCGCCATTGTCGAAGTAAATGTGCGCCAGAAACAGATGCTCATACAGCCAGCGGCCGACCAGCGCCTGGCTGGCACCGGGGCGGTTGAGCAGCGCTTCCCACTCTTTGATCTGCGCCGCTTCCACGGCATTGGCCTGCAGCGGCTGCTGGTCTATCGGCGCGCCGGCCGCCAGCCAGCGTTGCAGGGTCTGGTGCTCAGTGGCGGTCAGGCCGGTCACCGCCAGGGGCATGCCCTGGGTCGGGTGCGCGCCAGCGTAGCCGTTGAACTCCTCCGGCGACGGGCAAAGGTTTTCGCGGTTCAGGCCCAACACGATGTCATCCGGAATCTTGCTGTTGGGCGGCAACGGCTTTTGTTGACCCAACTCCAGCATCCGGGTCATCAACGCCGCTTGCCCGCCGTGTGCCTCAAGCACCGAATAAAAGCCCTTGCGCTGCCAGGCCGCCGTGCCATTGGCATCGTAAAACAGCCGGGTCGGGTCAACCGCCCGAGAGCGCTCGCCCTGATACACCGGCACTTTATTGGCCCCGCGCAACACGCCCTCGCCGCTGCCCAGATTAAGCTGGCACGGCGCATCGTTGCAGGCGTGGCAGGCCACACACTTGTCGGTGAGGATCGGCTGGATATCACGGGTGTAGGAAACAGGTGAGGCAGCAGGTACAGGCAAATCACGCGCCTGGAGCGTGCAGCATGACAGCAACAAGGCAAGTCCTGCCAGCAGACGGTACGGCATATCCGGTTGATTCCCCAAGGCCAATGGCCATCAGTCTATAACGGTTCAAGGTCGCCAAGATGAGCAATTTTCATGTAAATGCCCGAGCAACGCTAAAACGGTCGTGCTTTGGTATTATTTCGGCCTTTCTTTATACGGCCTTTTCATCTGTGGCCTTTGCTAGGTAGCCCTCAATGTCTGATCGCAGCGCCCGCCATCAAGCTCTCCTGAATGCTCTACAACAGAGGATCCTGATCCTCGATGGCGGCATGGGCACCATGATCCAGAGCTACCGGCTCGAAGAGCAGGATTATCGCGGCGCGCGCTTTGCCGACTGGCCCAGCGACGTCAAAGGTAACAACGACCTGCTGCTTCTGACCCGCCCGGACGTGATTGGTGCCATCGAGAAGGCTTATCTGGATGCCGGTGCCGACATCCTTGAAACCAACACCTTCAACGCCACCAAAGTGTCCCAGGCCGACTACGGCATGGAAGCGCTGGTCTACGAGATCAACGTAGAAGGCGCACGTATCGCCCGCCAGGTGGCCGATGCGAAAACCCTCGAAACCCCGGACCGCCCGCGCTTCGTCGCCGGCGTCCTCGGCCCGACCAGCCGCACCTGCTCGATTTCACCGGACGTCAACGACCCCGGCTATCGCAACGTCACCTTCGACGAACTGGTCGATAACTACACCGAGGCCACCCGTGGCCTGATCGAAGGCGGCGCCGACCTGATCCTGATCGAGACCATCTTCGACACCCTCAACGCCAAGGCGGCAATCTTCGCCGTGCAGCAGGTGTTCGAAGAAGACGGCGTTGAACTGCCGATCATGATTTCCGGCACCATCACCGACGCCTCGGGCCGCACCCTGTCAGGCCAGACCACTGAAGCATTCTGGAACTCGGTGCGCCATGCCAACCCGATCAGTGTCGGCCTGAACTGCGCGCTGGGCGCCAAGGACCTGCGTCCGTACCTCGAAGAGCTGTCGAACAAAGCCGACACCCACGTCTCGGCGCACCCTAACGCCGGCTTGCCAAACGCGTTCGGTGAATACGACGAAACCCCGGCACAGATGGCCGAAGTGGTCGAAGAGTTCGCCGCCAGCGGCTTTTTGAACATCATCGGCGGTTGCTGTGGCAGTACGCCTGCGCACATCAAGGCGATCGCCGAGGCCGTGGCCAAGCATCCGCCGCGCGTGATCCCCGAGATTCCCAAAGCCTGCCGCCTTTCGGGCCTTGAGCCGTTCACCATCGATCGCCAGTCGTTGTTCGTCAACGTCGGTGAGCGGACCAACATCACCGGCTCGGCGAAGTTCGCCCGGCTGATCCGTGAAGAGAACTACACCGAAGCACTGGAAGTGGCCCTGCAACAGGTCGAAGCCGGTGCCCAGGTGATCGACATCAACATGGACGAAGGGATGCTCGACTCCCAGGCGGCCATGGTCCGGTTCCTCAACCTGATCGCTGGTGAGCCGGATATCTCGCGAGTGCCGATCATGATCGACTCCTCGAAATGGGAAGTCATCGAGGCCGGCCTCAAATGCATCCAGGGCAAGGGCATCGTCAACTCGATTTCGATGAAAGAAGGCGTCGAGGCATTCAAGCATCACGCCCGGCTGTGCAAGCGCTACGGCGCTGCCGTGGTGGTGATGGCCTTCGACGAAGTCGGCCAGGCCGATACCGCCGCACGCAAGCGCGAGATCTGCCAGCGCAGCTACGACATTCTGGTCAATGAAGTGGGCTTCCCGCCGGAAGACATCATTTTCGACCCGAACATCTTTGCCGTGGCCACCGGCATCGAAGAACACAACAACTACGCCGTTGACTTCATCGAAGCCTGCGCCTACATCCGCGACCATCTGCCATTCGCCCTGTCGAGTGGCGGGGTCTCCAACGTGTCGTTCTCGTTCCGCGGCAATAACCCGGTGCGCGAAGCCATCCACTCGGTGTTTTTGTATCACGCCATCCAGAACGGCCTGACCATGGGCATCGTCAATGCCGGCCAGTTGGAGATCTATGACGAGATCCCGGCGGCGTTGCGTGAGAAGGTCGAAGACGTGGTGCTCAACCGCACCCCGGAAGGCACCGACGCGCTACTGGCCATCGCCGATGACTACCGTGGCGACGGCAGCACCAAAGAAGCTGAAACCGAAGAGTGGCGCGGCTGGCCGGTCAACCAGCGCCTGGAGCACGCCCTGGTCAAAGGCATCACCGCGTTTATCGTGGAAGACACCGAAGAGTCGCGGCTGTCGTTCAATCGGCCGATCGAGGTGATCGAAGGCCCGTTGATGGCCGGCATGAACACCGTCGGTGACCTGTTCGGCTCAGGCAAGATGTTCCTGCCCCAAGTGGTGAAATCCGCCCGGGTAATGAAACAGGCCGTGGCCCACCTGATCCCCTTTATCGAAGCCGAGAAAGGCGACAAGCCCGAAGCCAAGGGCAAAATCCTGATGGCCACGGTCAAGGGTGACGTGCATGACATCGGCAAGAATATTGTCGGCGTGGTGCTGGGCTGTAACGGCTACGACATCGTCGACCTTGGGGTGATGGTGCCGGCCGAGAAGATCCTGCAGGTCGCCAAAGAGCAGAAGTGCGACATCATCGGCCTGTCCGGGCTGATCACCCCGTCGCTGGACGAGATGGTCCACGTCGCCCGTGAAATGCAACGCCAGGACTTCCACCTGCCGCTGCTGATCGGCGGCGCCACCACCTCCAAGGCGCACACCGCGGTGAAGATCGAGCCGCGTTACAGTAACGACGCGGTGATCTACGTCACCGACGCCTCACGCGCCGTCGGCGTGGCCACCCAGTTGCTGTCCAAAGAGCTGAAGCCGGGCTTTGTCGAGAAAACCCGCGAAGAATATGTCCAGGTGCGTGAGCGCACCGCAGCGCGCAGCAGCCGCACCGAGCGCCTGCCCTACGCCGCCGCCGTGGCCAAGAAGCCGAAGTTTGACTGGGCCGGCTACACCCCGGCAGTGCCGACGTTCACCGGCACCCGGGTGCTGGAAAACATCGACCTCAATGTGCTGGCCGAGTACATCGACTGGACGCCGTTCTTCATTTCCTGGGACCTGGCCGGCAAGTACCCGCGCATCCTCACCGACGAAGTGGTCGGCGAAGCGGCCACCGTTCTGTTCGACGATGCGCAGCAACTGCTGCGTAAACTGATCGACGAACAGCTGATCAGCGCGCGCGCGGTGTTCGGCTTCTGGCCGGCCAACCAGATCAACGATGACGACCTGGAAGTCTACGCTGACGATGGCCGGACTCTGGCGACCCTGCATCACCTGCGCCAGCAAACCATCAAGCCCGATGACAAACCGAACCTCTCGCTGGCTGACTACGTGGCACCGAAAAGCAGCGGCGTGACCGATTACATGGGCGGGTTCATCACCACCGCCGGCATCGGTGCCGAAGAAGTGGCCAAGGCCTATCAGGACAATGGCGACGACTACAACGCGATCATGGTCAAGGCCCTGGCCGACCGACTGGCCGAGGCCTGCGCCGAGTGGCTGCACGAGCGGGTGCGTAAAGAGTACTGGGGCTATGCCGCCGACGAGCAACTCGATAACGAAGCGCTGATCCGCGAGCAGTACCGCGGTATCCGCCCTGCCCCCGGCTACCCGGCCTGCCCGGACCACACCGAGAAGAGCAGCCTGTTCAACCTGCTCGACCCGTTGCCGGCCGGCACGCCGATCCACACGGCTGGCAAAAGCGGGGTGTTCCTCACCGAACACTACGCCATGTTCCCGGCCGCGGCGGTCAGCGGCTGGTACTTCGCCCATCCGGATGCGCAATATTTTGCCGTGGGCAAGGTCGACAAGGATCAGGTCGAAAGCTACACCGCCCGCAAGCAGCAATCGCTGGAAGTCACCGAGCGCTGGCTGGCACCGAACCTTGGCTATGACGAATAACCCGTAGGAGCGGCCGGGCGGCGATCCGCTTTAGCCGCGAAGGCTTCCCGGCTAAAGCCGGTCCTACGGGGGTTGCGGGTTTGTTGCACGACAGCGTGGCGCCGGGGCGGCGGATCAAACCGCCTGGACCCTGGCCAGTTGCTCGCCGTCAAGCCAGGCGCCGATGTCGCTGGCGCGCATGGGTCTGGAGAACAGGTAGCCTTGGGCCCAGGCGCAGCCAAGGTTTTTCAGGGCATCAAGTTCTGCGGCGGTTTCCACGCCTTCGACGATGCATTCGAGCTGCATGTCCTGGCACAGGGCAATCAGCGACTTGACGATCTTGAAGCTGGCCGGGTCGAGGTGGATGTTGGTGACGAAGGTGCGGTCGACCTTCAGTTTGGTCAGCGACAGCGCGTGGATCTGGCTCAGGCTGGAATAACCAGTGCCGAAGTCGTCGAGAGAAATACCGCAGCCCAGTTCACGAAACCGGCTGATCGCTCGCTGGGTCTGCGCCAGGTCCTGGATGACCGCGGTTTCGGTGATTTCCAGATCGAGACAGGCCGGGTCGAAGCCGCTGTTGCTGATCAGCTCGACGATCTGCTGGGCGGCGTCCTCGGAACCACAGTCGTGGGCGGACAGGTTAAATGACAGGCGCATGCCCGCAGGCCAGCTCGCGGCCGCCTCCAGCGCCTTGCTGAGCAACGGCAGCGTGAGGCGATTGACCATGCCGACGCGCTCGGCAATCGGGATGAAATCGCCGGGCGGCACGTTACCCAACTCCGGGCTTTCCCAGCGTGCCAGGGCCTCGAACGCGACGGTTTGCTCACGGCGAATGTCCACGATGGGCTGGAACACCACGTAAAACTCACCCTCCAGATCGGCCCTGCGCAGGGCCTGCTCGGTCAGCCCTTCGCGATTGAGCTGCTGGCGATGGGCTGCGCTGAACAGGCAGACCGTGCCGGGGCGGTGGCGCTTGCTCTGATACAGGGCGTAGTCGGCGTACTCATACACTTGCGTGGCGCAGGTTGCGTGATCCGGGAACGTCGCAATGCCCAGTGAAGCACTGATCTGAATCGGAATGTCGACCAGCAGAAACGGCTCGCGCATGCTGGCGCAAATGGTTTCGCCAACCCCAAGCAACTGCTCGTCGCTCATGGCCTGAGTGAAGATCAGACCGAACTCGTCACCGCCCAGCCGGGCCAGGTGCACCTCTTCGTCGAGTAGCCCGGTCAGGCGCTGGCCAACCTGATAGAGCAGCTTGTCACCGATGCTATGGCCATACAGATCATTGACCGGTTTGAAGCCATCCAGATCGATCAGCCCCACGGCCAGACGAATCTCCTGCTCGCGGGCACGGGACAGCAGCGTATCAAGGCGGGAAAAGAACTGCCGCCGATTGGCCAGCCCGGTCAGGCTGTCCTGATTGGCCAAGTGAAGGTTTTCCTCGCTGAGTTTTGCCGTATGCGCCTGCATGTTCACCAGCCGGGTGAAGTCGGCGTACTGCGCCTTGAGAATGACCAGCATGGCGATCGACACCAGCAGGACGTCAATCGCAGTGGCAATGAAGGTAATGATATTGGTGGACGCGAAGAACACCACGAACGCTGTGTTGACCACTGCCGTGGTGGCCAGCGCGGCTGGCAGCAGGTGCATCATGCAAAAAATGCAGCCGATGACGGTGATCGCCATATAAAAGGCGACATGCGCCTGGGTATAGCTGTCGCCATAGGGAAACAGCGCCAGCGACCAGGCGGTAAACGCCACGGCGACAAACGGCGCGAGCATATTGGTGCGCTTGAGCGCCGTCAGCATCTGCGCCGGGCTGCAGGTGCGCTTGCGCGTGCATATCCATTGCGCCGCACGAACCACGCCGAACAAGGTCATGATCAACGGGCAATACACCACCAACCAGCGCGGCGCGACCGCAAAGTGAGTGCCGGCCAGCATCAGGGTGTTGATCAGCAGGATGAAATACATCATGGGCAACTGGCGAGACAGCGCGATGTACTGCGCCTTGACCAGACCAGGGTTGTCCTTGGGTACGGACATCAACGCTCGCACGCCCAGCAGTGTTTTTTTCATCAGGCGACGCTCTGAAAATACAGCCAGATAAATAACCGAGCGGATGATCCTTTCCAGCCTGGATCGAGCAGGACTGAACTCTGCCCTCATGGGATCGTATCGGCCGATCCTGTGGTTTCTGCAACCCTTAAGACTAGTGGCACTTTGATTTCGTTCCCTTCCTGCCCGCATCGCAGGTATCGAAGTGGTACGGTTTGTTACCGTCGGGCATCCGGCAGCGGTTGTACGTCGCCTGCCCCGGCAATACCTCCTTTGCGCGACTACCCTGCCTGACACATGCCTGCGCAGGGCAATCCCATGTACCTCTCTATGCACCTCCAGACTCCGCCACCTGAAAAACCCGACCCGCCCGGCTTCTGGCAGATGCTGCAAAGCGTTCTGGCCGCGGCCTTCGGCGTGCAAAGCAACCGCAACCGCGAGCGCGACTTCGCCCACGACAAGCCCTGGCACTTTATCGTGCTCGGTGCCGGCTTCACGCTGGTGTTTGTCTTGGGGTTGTTGTTGATTGCGCGGCTGGTGCTTTATTTCGTCGGGGCCTGACTGGCAGGCAGCATATGCCGCAAGGCGAATGGCGAATCGCCGGGCGTGGCGGGCCTGGTAAACACCTGCGGGTCGACCCGGTAACTGTCGCCTCTGGCCGCCTCCAGCAGACGCACGGTTTCGCCTGGCTCCACCAGTTGCAGGACATCAATCTCACGCTCACCCAGTGGCATTGGCCCGCCCACCCGCTGGCGATCATAGTCACTGAGCAACACCAGCGCCCAGCCTCCCAGGGTGAAGTGCCCACTGGCCACTGCCGACAGGCGACCATCGAGCAACGCCTGCAATGATTCGGGAGTGCCGTTGATCGCACTGAACAACACGTCTCGGCCGGCGACGCCGCCGATCTCTGCCAGAGCGTCCATGGCGCCATAGGCCATTTGCTCGTTCGCGGCCCACACCAGCCGGGTGTCCGGATAGCGCTTGAACAGCATGCGCGCCTGCTCCAGCGCCCGCTCGCGGCGCCAGACACCCAGCACCACCTGACGCAGGTTCACTTCAGGGTGTTCAGCCACTGCCCTACGCATGCCTTTTTCACGCAACAGTGACACCGGGGTGGCATTGGTGCCGGAGAAGGCCAGCATGTCGACGCTCTGCCCTGGCGTCAGCGGGCCAAGTTGTTTGATCAGACGCTTGGCCGTCAGATACCCGCCTTGCTCGTCGTTACCGAGCAGGCTGCCGAGCAGGTCCGGGTAACGCTGCGACAAATCACCGAGAATCCGCCGCTGATCGAGGCTCAGGGTGTTGTTGACCAGCAACAACTTCACCCCGCTGCCTTCGGCCAGACGCAGGATTTCCGGTGCCACGTTCAATTCGTTGGAAAACACCAGATAATCGGGGCGCTGATCGCCTTTGAGGGTCTGCCGCGCCAGATCGACCTGGGTGCGTGTGTCGCGGTCGGAGAACTCCACGCGCAATGCCATACCGGTTGCATCCGCAGCGGCCTGCATGACTCGCGCGTAGCTGTTCCAATAGCCATCTGACGCAGGGCCGGGGCTTAGAAATACCACTGACGCCGCCCAGCCAGAGCCACAACCCAGCGCGCACAGCATCGCCAGTGAGCGGGCCAGCCAGCCCGCTCTCGCTGTTGAAACCTTGACCGCCGATAAATCCTTTACCAAGGGTGGCCGTCCGCTCCACGGGGGGTTGAACCCTGGTTATCGGCGGGGCGCGGCAAAAGCTGAGAGCGGCGGTAGCAGAGCCGGCGCGCTACTGACCACTGACCCAGAAGACTCCCGCCCCCGCTACCAGCAATATAAGAAAGAAGATCGCCCAGGCATCGACTGAACTGTCGGATTTTCCAGCTTTGTGTGGGTTGCTCATCGCATCGCCTTTTATCGGTCTTGTGGAGGAATGCAGATGGAAAAATAAGAGATAGGTGCAGTTAAGACGTCCTTTAACCATACTTCAAGTGCGGGCATGACCGATGGCGTGATGCATATCGCTTTTAGCGATTTGCATATATATAAACATCACTTTTACCGATATCAGCAAGCTGGTATCTTCGCCACCGCTCCGCATGGAGTGCGCGACCGTGCGCGCAGAAGCAGAATTGTCCAGATGGTGCCGGACCCGGAGCAGCCCCACCCGAATGGGACGTGACCGGCCACCGCGCAGCATTATTGAAGCCTGAGAGCAGGACCTATATGTACGTATACGATGAGTACGATCAGCGAATCGTCGAGGACCGCGTCAAGCAGTTCCGTGACCAGACCCGCCGCTACCTGGCCGGTGAGCTGAGCGAAGAAGAGTTTCGGCCACTGCGGCTGCAGAACGGCCTGTATGTCCAGCGTTTCGCGCCGATGCTGCGCGTGGCGGTTCCTTATGGTCAGCTGAACTCGCGCCAGGCGCGCATGCTGGCCAAGATCGCCCGTGACTACGACAAGGGCTACGCCCACATCAGCACCCGCCAGAACGTGCAGTACAACTGGCCGGCACTGGAAGACATCCCGGATATTCTCGAAGAGCTGGCCACCGTGCAGATGCACGCCATCCAGACCAGCGGTAACTGCCTGCGCAACGTGACCACCGACCAGTTCGCCGGTGTGGCGGCCGATGAAGTCATCGACCCGCGCCCCTGGTGTGAGATCGTGCGCCAGTGGACCACCTTCCACCCTGAGTTCGCCTACCTGCCGCGCAAATTCAAAATTGCCATCAATGGCGCAGCCAGCGACCGCGCCGTGATCGAGATGCACGACATCGGCCTGGAGCCGGTGCGCAACGAAGCCGGTGAGCTGGGCTTCCGGGTACTGGTGGGTGGCGGCCTGGGCCGCACCCCGGTGATCGGCGCGTTCATCAACGAATTCCTGCCGTGGCAGGACCTGTTGAGTTACCTGGACGCCATCCTGCGGGTCTACAACCGCTATGGCCGTCGCGACAACAAGTACAAGGCGCGGATCAAGATCCTGGTCAAGGCGCTGACGCCTGAAGTGTTCGCCGAGAAGGTCGAGGCCGAAATGGCCCACCTGCGTGGCGGCCAGACCACCCTGACCGAAGCCGAACTGCAGCGCGTTGCCAAACATTTCGTCGACCCGGCCTATAAAACGCTGACTAACCAGGATGCGGAACTGGCCGCACTGGAAGCCGAGCATCCGGGCTTTGCCCGCTGGCGCGTACGCAACACCCTCGCGCACAAGAAACCCGGCTATGTGGCTGTTACGCTGTCGCTCAAGCCTACCGGCGTAGCACCAGGTGATGTCACCGACAAGCAGCTCGACACCATCGCCGACCTGGCCGACCAGTACAGCTTCGGTTTCCTGCGCACCTCCCACGAGCAGAACATCATTCTCGCTGACGTTGAACAATCGCGCCTGTTCGAGCTGTGGAACGTGCTGCGCGAAAACGGCTTCGCAACGCCGAACATCGGCTTGCTCACCGACATGATCTGCTGCCCGGGCGGTGATTTCTGCTCGCTGGCCAACGCCAAGTCGATCCCGATCGCCGAATCGATCCAGAGCCGTTTCGACAATCTGGACTACCTGTTCGACATCGGCGAACTGGACCTGAACATCTCCGGCTGCATGAATGCCTGTGGTCACCACCACGTGGGTCATATCGGCATCCTGGGCGTGGACAAGAAAGGCGAAGAGTTCTACCAGGTGTCGCTCGGTGGCAGCGCCAGCCGTGACGCCAGCCTGGGCAAGATCCTTGGCCCGTCTTTCGCCCAGGAAGTCATGCCTGACGTGATCGAGAAGCTGATCAACGTGTACATCGAAAAACGTACCGAAGACGAGCGCTTTATCGACACTTACAACCGTATTGGCATCGACCCTTTCAAGGAGCGCGTCTATGCAGCGAATCATTAAGAACAACGAAGTCGTCGATGAAACCTGGCACCTGCTACCCAAGGACACGACCTTTGACAGCCTGTCGAACTGCGACGATCTGATCGTACCGCTGGTGCTGTGGCGTGAGCACGGCCATGCCCTCAAAGCCCGCGACGGCGGCCTGGGCGTGTGGCTGGACAGCGATGAAGAAGCCGAGGAAATCGGTGATGACGTGCAGCACTTCCAGGTCATCGCCCTGAACTTCCCGGCCTTTACCGACGGACGCAGCTATTCCAATGCCCGACTGTTGCGCGATCGCTATGGTTTCAAGGGTGAACTGCGCGCCATCGGCGATGTGCTGCGTGACCAGTTGTTCTATCTGCGCCGCTGCGGCTTCGATGCCTTTGCCATCCGCCCGGACAAAGACCCCTATGAGGCGCTGGAGAGTCTGAAGGACTTCTCGGTGACCTATCAGGCCGCCACCGACGAGCCGCTGCCGCTGTTCCGTCGTCGCTGATTGCTGTTGCTGTACTGCAAAAGCCCGGCCCCTGTTGAAGGGGCCGGGCTTTTTTGTTGGGTGTTTTGCTGTTGTGGGAGGCAGCTCTGCTGGCGAAGCACTCTTGCCATTTCGAGCGATGGAAAATCCCTTTTCGCGGCGTCTGGGCGGCAGGTTTCGCCCTGCTGGGCGACCTACTTTTTTCTTGGAAAAAGTAGGCAAAACCGCCTGCTCCTGGCTTGGCCCTTCGGGTTCCCTCGCTCCGGTGCCGATTTGGCGGTCGGCACGATGGGCATCCCTGCCCAGCGCGCCTAAAACCGGCTTCCCTGCCGGTTTTCCCACCAAATCGACACCTCCACTCGGCCAGCGCCCAAGTCGCGATTGGCGTCGTCTGTGCCATCTGTGCTCAAAGAAACCAAAAGTGACCCGCTGTAAAAGTGGAAAGCTGACTAAAGACCAACATCAATGTGGAGGATGTACACCAACACCAACACCAACACCATCCACCTATAAGTCAGGACCAAAACCGCTGCTGGCTCAACCGCTCCCACCAGCGCAGCGCAATGCCATCCAGCGAAACCGCCGCCGCCATGCCGACCCGCTCTTGCAGGCTCTTGCGCTGGGCGTAATGCAGGTGGAAGACCTCGGCATCCTTGGCCTTGTCGGCCAGGTACTCGTCGCTGGTCTTGAGTTCGTCGACCAGTTGTTTGTCCAGCGCCGCCATCCCCAGCCAGACCTCGCCGGTGGCCACTTCATCGATGTCCAGTTGCGGGCGGTAGCTGGCGACAAAGCCCTTGAACAGTTCGTGGGTGATTTCCAGGTCCTGCTGGAACTTCTCCCGGCCCTTTTCGGTGTTTTCGCCAAACACGGTCAGGGTGCGCTTGTATTCACCGGCGGTCAGCACCTCGAAGTCGATGTCGTGTTTTTTCAGCAGGCGGTTGACGTTGGGCAGTTGCGCCACCACACCGATGGAGCCGAGGATAGCGAAGGGCGCGCTGATGATCCGGGTGCCGATGCAGGCCATCATATAGCCGCCGCTGGCCGCGACCTTATCGATGCAGATAGTCAGTGGGATGCCGGCCTGACGCACCCGCGCCAGTTGCGAAGATGCCAGACCGTAGCTGTGCACCAGACCGCCGCCGCTTTCCAGACGCAGGACAACTTCATCCTTGTCAGTGGCCAGGCTCAGCAGTGCGGTGATTTCATGACGCAGGCTCTCGGTGGCCGAGGCCTTGATATCGCCATTGAAGTCCAGCACATAGACCCGCGACTTGGCCTCGGGCTGCTTCTTTTCCTTCTTCAGCGCTTTGCTCTGCTCTTTGCGCAATGCCTTGAGCCGGGCCTTGTCGAGCAGCAAATGCTCCAGACGCTCACGCAGCCCCTTGTAAAAATCATTGAGCCGGGTGACCTGCAACTGCCCGGCCGTCTTGCCACGCCCTTTACTGCGCAGCGAAGCGATGGCAACCAGTACCACCACAATGGCAACCACCAACGTGACGGTCTTGGCCAGAAAGCTGGCGTAATCGGCAAAAAAATCCACGGCGACTCCTTGATTGCTGGCGCGCTCTCTATAGCGGGCACGCGATGAACAAGCATACCGAGCAGGCCGATCAACCACCAGCCGACAAACGTGTGCAAACATTGAAACAGCTAATTCAAACAGCTGTATGATTTCAGGTTGACAGGCCCGTGCCATGCCCCTAACCTCGCCTGCACCTGCACATTGCGGGACGATACCGATGGCAGCCGCTCGCACGAGCGCAGCCCACTTCCAATAAGGATCGACACATGACCTCAGTAGCCGATGCAGTCCAGAAAATGCACGCCAAGTTCAATCCTGACGCCGCCAAAGGCCTGGATCTGATCTTCGGTTTCAACGTCACCGACGAAGACAAACACTTTGCCCTGATCATCAAGGACAGCACCTGCCAATTGCAGGAAGGCGAAAACCCTGACGCCAACGTCACCCTGATCATGGACAGCGAAACCCTCAAAGGCATCGTCAGCGGCGAGACCGACGGCATGCAGGCGTTCATGGGCGGCAAGCTGCGCATTGAAGGCGACATGATGCTGTCGATGAAGCTCAGCGAGCTGTTCCCGCAATAATTTGGCCGGGAAAACAAAAAACCGAAGCCTGCGCGCTTCGGTTTTTTTATGCCTGCTTAACGGGCATGAAGAGCAGTTCGCCCGTAGGAGCGGCTTCAGCCGCGAAGGATGCGCAAATGGTGGTTCGCGACTAAAGTCGCTCCTACGCACTATTACGCGCATCCACACAATCGCTGAAATCCGGGAGTAACCATGGCCAGAACCACCCTGTTCGATCTCGACGGCAAGATTGCTCTGGTCTCCGGGGCCAGCCGGGGTATCGGTGAGGCGATCGCCCGGCTGCTGGCCAGCCAGGGCGCTCATGTCATTGTCAGCAGCCGGCGCCTGGAAGGCTGTCAGCAGGTAGCCGCGAGCATCATCGCCGACGGCGGCATGGCTACTGCGCTGGCCTGCCACATTGGCGAACCGGAGCAGATCGAGCAACTGTTCGCCATGATTCGCGAACGCTTCGGGCGACTGGACATCCTGGTCAACAACGCCGCCACCAACCCGCAGTTCTGCCATGTACTGGACACTGACCCTGCTGCCTTTCAGAAAACCGTCGACGTCAACATTCGCGGCTATTTCTTCATGTCGGTGCAGGCCGGCAAGCTGATGCGCGAGCACGGCGGCGGCAGCATTATCAACGTGGCCTCAATCAATGGTGTTTCGCCCGGTGAGTTCCAGGGTATCTATTCGATCACCAAGGCGGCGGTGATCAATATGACCAAGGTGTTCGCCAAGGAGTGTGCGGCGTTTGGCATCCGCTGCAATGCCCTGCTACCAGGCCTGACTGACACCCGCTTCGCCTCGGCATTGGTCAGCAACCCGGCGATTCTCGACCAGGCGCTGGGTCATATCCCGCTCAAGCGTGTGGCCGCGCCTGATGAAATGGCCGGTGCGGTGCTGTATCTGGCCAGCGCCGGGTCAAGCTATACCACTGGCGCGATACTGAATGTCGATGGTGGGTTTCTGTCCTGATCGGGGTGCAATAACTGACGTCAATCTGACAGCGGCCGGTGATGAGAGGTAGAATGTCGGCCCTTCAGGGCAGCCATTGCGCCCTTCTGCCGACAAGTCCTTGCCATGCCTTTTGAACTCAGTGTTGACCCCCTCACGCTTGCCGTGCTCGCCGTCGTGGCTTTTGTGGCCGGTTTCATCGATGCCATTGCCGGCGGCGGCGGATTGCTTACCACGCCTGCGTTAATGACCGCCGGCCTGCCGCCGCATATGGTGCTCGGCACCAACAAGCTGTGTGCCACCTTCGGCTCGGCCACCGCCAGCTTCACCTATTTCCGGCGCAAGCTGTTCGATCCCTCGCAATGGAAGCTGGCGTTGATCAGCACCGCCATCGGCGCACTGCTGGGTGCGGTAATCGCCCATTACCTGCCTGCCGAGTGGATCAACCAGATGCTGCCGCTGATCGTCTTCGGCTGTGGCCTGTACCTGCTGTTCGGCGGTACGCCCAAAGCGCCGACCGACAGCAACGCGCCGATCAAACAACTGCGCCAGATCCCGCAAGGGCTGGGCCTGGGCTTTTACGATGGTGTGGCCGGCCCCGGCACCGGTGCGTTCTGGACGGTCAGCACGCTGATGGCTTACCCCATCGACCTGGTCAAGGCCAGTGGCGTGGCACGCAGCATGAACTTCGTCAGCAACGCCATGGCCCTGACAGTGTTTGCCGTCTCCGGCCAGGTGGATGTGATTCTTGGTGTGCTGATGGGCCTGGCGGTCATGGCCGGTGCTTACTTTGGCGCTGGCACGGCAATCAAGGGCGGTGCCAAATTCATCCGCCCGGTATTCATCATCATGGTCCTGGCGCTGACCGTGCGGCTAGCCTGGCAGCACTGGTTCGGCGGCGCCTGAGCGGCGCGCCAGGTACAGCTCGATCAGGTGGCGGGCAATCGAGCGGCTGGCCGGTAGCGGCGGCAGATCAAAGATGCTGAACCAGCGGGCATCTTCGATCTCGTCGGGCTGCGAGACAATCTCGCCGCTTTCGTATTCGGCATGAAAGCCGAGCATCATCGAGTGCGGAAACGGCCAGCACTGGCTGCCCACGTACTGAATGTTGCGCACCTTGACCTGCACCTCCTCCATCACCTCACGGCGCACGCAGTCCTCGGCAGACTCGCCCGGTTCGGCAAACCCGGCCAGGGTGCTGTAGACGCCGCTGACGAAACGCGGCGAGCGGGCCAGCAACACTTCATCGCCGCGGGTGATCAGCACGATCATGCTCGGCGCGATACGCGGATAGAAGCGCAGCTCATCATCGGCGCAGTACATCGCGCGCTCGCCGGACACCTGCACGGTGGGCTTGCCACAGGCGCCGCAGAAGCGGTGCTCGCGAGCCCAGGTAGCGATCTGCGCGGCGTACCCCAGCTTCTGGTAGACCGCAAAATCGCCCTCCAGCATAAACTGGCGCAGACCTTGCCAGGCCAGTCCTTCGACCTCTACGGCGCGCTGCAGCACCCAGACATACACCGGCTCACCGTCGAAATGGCCGATGCCATGTTCACAGAGCAAGGGTAATTGCAGGCCGGCCAGCCATTGCCGGGAAAACAGCACGCCCTCTTCACTCAGTAAAAAGCCCTGCGGGCTGCATACCACGGCACGCCCGTCAGGCAATTGCGGGTCGAGCACGGCGGTGGTCCAACGGCGGGTCATCAACACACTCCTGTCCAGGCCGGGTTCAATCGTCGAACACCGGCTTTTGCTTGTTCATCTGCGCCAGCATGGCCAGCTTGAGATCGGGCGATTGCAGCATGGACGCGTTCCAGATGGCAACGTGTTCCAGGCCATCATTGATCCGGTGATCGCGCATGTAATCGATCATGCGTTTGGTGCCTTCAATGGCAATCGGCGATTTTTGCGCAATCTGTCGGGCCAGGGCCATGACTTCTTCAAGCAATTGCGCTGGGTCGGTAAAAACCCGGTTCACCAGGCCAATACGCTCGGCCTCGGTAGCATCGACGGTGCGCCCGGTGTAAGCCAGCTCGCGCAACAGGCCATCGCCGATGATGCGCGGCAAACGCTGCAAGGTGCCGACGTCGGCGGCCATGCCCATGTCGATCTCGCGGATGGCAAATTGCGCGTCCTGCGCCGCGTAGCGCATGTCACAGGCAGCGATCAGGTCGATGGCACCGCCCAGGCAATAGCCCTGAATAGCCGCCAGTACCGGTTTGCGGCATTCGGCCACAGCCGTGAACGACGCCTGCAACTGCTCGATCTTGCGCCGCAGCAGCCGTGCGTTACGCCCGGCGTCAGCGCCCAGCTCACCCGCCACTGCGCCCAGCAGCGCCAGATCAATACCGGAAGAAAAGTGCTTGCCGGCGCCACTGATCACCACCGCGCGGATTTCATCGTGTTCATCGATCCAGTGGAAGATCTCGACGATCTCGCGCCAGAACGCCGCATTCATCGCATTGAGCTTGTCTGGCCGATTGATCTGCAGGTGAGCGACCTTATCAACGAGCTGGACATTGAAAGCTTGATAGTCAGACATGAATGAACCTCTGGCGGGCTAGGCAACGTCGCCGGACTATAACAAGGCAGCCATGACCGTCGTAAGGCGACGCTTGTGCCATTTGCCGGACCGCTTCAAGCGCCTCACCCAAAACAACCTGGCGACTGCCCGGAACCCGTACCCGCGCCTGGTGTCCAGAGACTACGCAGCTAAACTGGCCAGATAGTGGCTGAACGCGCCGAGTATCGAGAGGGCATTCATTGAGTACATCCAAGGCAGCAACCGGCATTGATGGTCTGGACAACATCCTCAGCGGCGGACTTTCCCGCGGGCATGTGTTTCTGCTCGAAGGCGAACCCGGCACCGGCAAGACCACCGTGGCGTTGCAGTTTCTGCTGGCCGGTGCGCAGGCCGGCGAGACCTCGCTGTACATCACGCTCTCGGAAACCGAGGGTGAGCTGCGCGACAGCGCCCGCTCCCATGGCTGGGAGCTGGACGGATCGATCGCGGTCTTCGAGCTGACCCCGCCAGAAAGCCTGCTCAGTGCCGAGCAACATCAAAGCCTGTTGTATTCCTCGGACCTGGAGCTGGGTGAAACCGTGGCTCAGGTGTTTGCAGCCGTCGAGCGGATAAAACCGTCGCGTGTGGTGATCGACAGCCTCTCTGAAATCCGCCTGCTGGCCCAGAGCTCGCTGCGTTACCGGCGCCAGGTACTGGCCATGAAGCATTATTTCGCCCGTTTCGATACTACGGTGCTGCTGCTTGACGACCTGACCACTGACACACTGGACAAGACCGTGCACAGTGTTGCCCATGGTGTGATTCGCCTGCAGGAACTGACCCCGGCCTACGGTGCCGAGCGGCGTCGACTCAAAGTGATCAAATACCGCGGCCAGAAATACCGTGGCGGCTTTCATGACTTCACCATTGCCCAGGGCGGCATCCAGGTGTTCCCACGCCTGGTGGCGGCCGAACACCGCAGTGATTACCAGCGCCAGCAGTACACCAGCGGCATTCAGGAACTCGACGACTTGCTCGGTGGCGGCATCGACAGCGGCTCCAGCACCCTGATTCTGGGGCCGGCCGGCACCGGCAAGTCGCTGATCTCGCTGGTGTTCGCCGTGCAGGCCATGGCGCGCGGCGAGCGCGTCGGCTTGTTCATTTTCGATGAAGAGCTAGGCTTGTTGTACGAACGCATGCGTGCCATGGGCATCGACCTGCAGGCGTTCCAGGACCAGGATCGTTTATGGGTCGAACAGGTGGATGCTGCAGAGCTGTCGCCCGGTGAGTTCTCTCATCGGGTACGCCGCTGCGTTGATCAGCAGCAGATCAAGACGGTCATCATCGACAGCCTCAACGGTTATCAGGCAGCGATGCCGGAAGAGAACGCGCTGGTGCTGCACATGCACGAGCTGTTGCTGTATCTCAATCGTCAGGGTGCCTCGACGTTCATGACCGTTGCCCAACATGGCCTGGTCGGCGATATGCGCACCCCTGTTGATATCACCTATCTGGCCGATACGGTCATCCTGCTGCGTTACTTCGAAGCCATGGGCGAGGTGCGCCGGGCGATTTCCATTATCAAAAAACGCACCGGCACCCATGAGTCAACGATCCGTGAATACAAGATCGGCCAGACCGGCCTGCGCATCGGCACTCCCCTGCATGCGTTTCAAGGCGTACTGCGCGGCGTACCCAGCTACTTTGGCGACAACCATCCGCTGTTGCAGGATGACCAGACGTGATCCCGGCCTTTTCCGAACGTGCGATCATCCTGGCGCCCAACGGGCGCGACAGCCAGATAGCGATAAACATCCTCAACGAGGCGGGTTTACTCGCCAAAGCGGTGCAGGATCTCAACGAGCTGGCCACTGAACTGAACCTTGGTGCGGGGCTGGCGATTATCGCCGACGAGGCGCTGCGCGGCGCCGATCTCAACCCGTTGCTCGGGCTGCTGGCCAGACAGCCGCCCTGGTCGGACTTGCCGGTGGTATTGCTGACCCGTCATGGCGGCCCGGAGCAAAACCCCTCGACCCGGCTGGGCACCCAGTTGGGCAACGTCAGCTTTCTCGAACGGCCCTTTCACCCCATGACCCTGGTCAGCCTGGTGACCACCGCCATACGCGGGCGCCGCCGCCAGTACGAGGCCAGGGGCCGCATGGATGATCTGCTGGAAAGCGAAAAGCGCTTGCAGAACGCCTTGACCGCAGGCCGTCTGGGCTCCTGGCAACTGGAGACCGAGTTTCTGCAACTCAGTTGCTCGGCGATCAGCCTGGCGCATTACGGTCGTCACGAGCACACCCTGTTCAGCTATGACGACTGGCTCGATGCGGTCTATGCCGAAGACCAGCCACGCATGCAATCAGCCTTGCAGCGCAGTCTCGATACCGGCGCCGACTTCATTATCGAGTATCGCAACCTGTGGCCAGACGGCTCACTGAACTGGGTCGATGTGCGGGCCCGGGCGATCCGCGGCAAGAATGGCCAGATCACCGCGCTGGTCGGCGTCACCTCTGATATCAGCGAACGCAAGCAGGCCGAAGTACAACTGCGGCGCCTAAACGAGACCCTTGAACAACAGATCGAAGAACGCACCGTCCAGCTTCGCCAGAATGAAGAAGCGCTGCGCCAGTCGCAGAAAATGGAAGCGGTCGGCCAGCTCACCGGCGGCATTGCCCATGATTTCAATAACATGCTCACCGGCATCATCGGCAGCCTGGAACTGCTGCGTCGGCGTATTGCTCGCGGGCGCACCGATGATCTCGGCGGCCTGATCGATCTGGGGGTGACGTCGGCCAATCGCGCCGCCGCCCTCACCCACCGCTTACTGGCATTCTCAAGGCGCCAGTCGCTGGACGCCAAACCGGTTGAGATGAATCATCTGATCAAGGCCATGGATGAATTGATCCAGCGCAGCGTCAGCGAAAGCATTCAGCTCGATATGCAGTTTGAACCCCGGTTATGGACCGCCGAGGCCGACCCGAATCAGCTGGAAAGTGCACTGCTCAATCTGGTGCTCAATGCCCGCGATGCCATGCCGAACGGCGGCCGGTTGCGCATTGAAACGCGCAACCAGCGCCTGGAGCGGCGCTTCACCGATGCCCATGAAAACCTGTTGCCCGGTGACTATGTATTACTCAGCGTCAGTGACAGCGGCAGTGGCATGCCCGAGCACATCGTCAACCGCGCCTTCGACCCGTTTTTCACCACCAAGCCCATCGGCCAAGGCACCGGCCTGGGCTTGTCGATGATCTATGGCTTCTGCAAGCAATCACGCGGTCATGTTGCCATCGACAGCGAAGTTGGCCGTGGCACCACGGTGAAACTGTTCCTGCCGCGCTACAGAGGCCAGCAAGAGGACGATCAACTGACATTCCAAAGCGCCGCCAGCTATGCCAGGGCCGGCGAAACCGTGCTGATTGTCGAGGACGACCCGGCCGTACGGCGGCTGGTCAGCGAGGTCCTCAGCGAATTGGGCTATGCCTTCGTCGAGGCCGCAGACGCGCCTTCGGCACTGCCGCTGCTGGAGTCAGAGACGCGTATTGATCTGTTGATCAGTGACGTCGGCTTGCCGGGCATGAACGGCCGCCAACTGGCGGAAGTTGCCCGCCAGCTACGTCCTGGCCTCAAGGTGCTGTTTATTACCGGTTATGCCGAACATGCGGCAGTCAGGGGCGAGTTTCTTGGCAGTGATATGCAGATGATCAGTAAGCCCTTCGCCTTCGACCACCTGACCGCCAAAGTGCGCGAGATGATCGAGGCCTGACCCCCGTGCCAGCCCGAGACCGTCGCCGGTCTCTGCTGGCCGGCTCAGGCCAGCAGCTTCTCGATCTGCGTATGCAGGGTTTCCATCGTGAACGGCTTGGCCAGAATCGGCGCCCGGGTAGCGATCGGGCTGCCGGACTCGGCGATTTCCGCCGGGTAGCCACTGATGAAAATAACCTTCAGATCCGGGCGCAGCTTGACCGCTGGCTCGGCAATCATCACCCCGGAAATACCGCCCGGCAGGCGGTAGTCAGTGATCATCAGGTCAAGGTGTGGCCGGGTGGCGAGAATCTCGAACGCCTGCTCGCCATTCTCGGCCTGCAATACACGATAGCCCTCGCCGGACAAATAATCGGCCAGCAGCATCATGATCAGGGGTTCGTCTTCGACGATCAGTACAACGTCTTGCGCATCAACGCTCATGGAACGGCCTTCAATCTTCAAATAGCTGCCAATACGACCACGGTGCACGACGGAGGTTGCGAAGATTGCCTGACAATTTGCGATTGCCGTGAAAAAACCGGCCCCCGCCTGTCACGCCTGCGACAGGACTATGACCCTGCGCACCACCAACGCATATAACCGCCTGTTAAACGACCGGCTGCAACGGCAGGCAGAGGCTGAACGTCGAGCCCTTGCCCTCTTCGCTCTCAACCAGTATCTCGCCGCCGTGGGCCATGACGATCTGTTCGGAAATAAATAGCCCCAGCCCCAGCCCGGCGACTGCATGGCCGGCGTTGACGCGTTCGAATTGCTGGAAGATCCGCGCCTGGTTCTCGGCAGAAATACCAATGCCCTGATCAGTCACGTCGACCCGCGCCTGGTTGCGGCGGCTGTCGACGTAGACCCTGACGGCAATCGGCTTGCCGGCACCATAGCGCAACGCGTTGGTCAGCAGGTTGGCCAGCACCTGTTCGATACGGAACTCATCCCACACGCCAATGACCGCCTCACAGGTGGTCAACTGCAGGCTGCAACCGGCTGCCGCCACTTGCGCGGCAAAATTTTCCAGCAAGTTACCGACCAGTTCACCGAGATCGAACGCGCTGGTGCGAATCGACAGTTTGCCGGTGCGGATCCGCGAGACATCGAGCATGTCTTCGATCAGCCGGATCAGGCTCTGAATCTGCCGCTCGTCCCGCTCGACCATGCCGCGCAGCTTGTCCATGCTGAACGCCGCTTCGTTGTTCTTGGCCAGATGCAGTTTGCGCAGCTGGGTTTCCAGAATCAGTCCGTTGAGCGGCGTACGCACTTCGTGAGAGACAATCGACATGAAGTCGTCGCGCATGCTCACAGCGCGCTGCAGGTCGGCCTGGGCGCTCTGCAGTTGCTCCAGCAGCACCTGCTGTTCCTGGCGGGCCTGTTCAAGCGCCTCGACCTGTTGCTTCATGGCCTTGCGCTGGCGGTACAGCTCGACGAACACATTAACCTTGCTCTTGACCGCATGGATGTCCAGCGGCTTGTGCAGGAAGTCCACCGCACCACTTTCATAGCCCTTGAACGCATAGTTCATCTCGCGACCGGCAGCGGTGACGAACACGATGGGAATACTCTTGGTCTTTTCTGTGCCGCGCATCATCTCGGCCAGCTCGAAACCGTTCATGCCCGGCATCTGCACATCGAGAATCGCCAGGGCGAACTCATGTTGCAACAGCAGCGACAACGCGGCATCGGCCGACAGCGCCTTATAGACGATGCGGTCTTCACGGCGGATCAACGCTTCGAGGGCCAGCAAGTTCTCCGGCAGGTCGTCGACGATCAGCAGTTTTGCCTGGATCTGACTCAGCATGCAATTCGTTCCAATTGGGTCAGCAAGGCCCTGATCTCGGGCAAGGACAACAAGTAATCGGGGGTCTGCAAACGCAGCCCGGCTTCAGGCATGGTCCGCGCTACGGCGGTCTGCGGGTTCTGGATCACGGTCAGGCCGCCAAGCGCCCTGATCCGCGCAAGCCCGCGGGCACCGTCGTCATTGGCACCGGTCAGCAACACACCGGCAAGCCCTGGGCCATAGGCATCGGCTGCCGACTCGAACAGGATGTCGATACTGGGGCGCGAGTGAAACACTTTGTCTTCCTGGCTCAACGACAGACTCAGATCATCCTCCACCGACAAGTGATAGCCCGCCGGCGCGAAATACAGGGTGCCGGCAACAATAGTTTCCTTGTCCCGCGCCTCATGGACCGCAATCGGCAACCGGTTCTGGAATACCTGAGCCAGCTGGCTGCTGCGTTGTTCCGGCAAATGCAGCACCACCAGAATCGGCAGCCGAAAGTCGGCCGCGATGCCCTCGGTAAGTGTGAGCAAAGCCTCGACCCCACCCGCTGACGCCCCGATCACCACCGCCTGCACAACCGGCAGCCCGCCAGCAGCGTGCTCATCGAAGAGGGTTTTCATGACTTGCGGTAGATCCGTTCCGGCTTGATCAACGTCTCGAACACGTCGCTGTAGGCCGAGAAATCCAGTGTTTCCTTGCTGCCCAGCGACAGGAAACCGCGATGACACAGCGAATCATGGAACAGCCCGAACGCCCGATCCTGGAGCTTCTTGTTGAAATAAATCAGCACATTGCGACAAGAGATCAGGTGCGTCTCGGAAAATACGCTGTCGGTCGCCAGGCTATGGTCAGCGAAGGTGACGTTCTCGCGCAGGCTCTTGTCGAAGATCGCGTAATCGTAGGCCGAGGTGTAGTAGTCCGACAGCTCGCCCTGACCGCCGGCCAGTCGGTAGTTCTGCGCCCAGCCGCTTACGCTGTCCAGCGAGAAGATGCCTTGCTTGGCCTTGTCCAGCGAATAGGGATTGATATCGGTAGCGTAAATAATGGCGCGCTCCAGCAGACCCTCTTCACGCAGCAAAATGGCCATGGAGTAGACCTCCTCACCCGTGCTGCAACCGGCAATCCAGATTTTCAGCGATGGGTAAGTGCGCAGCAGCGGCACCACTTCCTGACGGATCGCCAGAAAGTGTGACGGGTCACGAAACATCTCACTGACCGGGATGGTCAGCCATTGCAGCAGTTGCATGAACGCGGCCGGGTCGTGCAGCACCCGCTCTTGCAAGGCCGAGATGGTGCCGCACTCGAACTGACGCAGGGCATGTTGCACCCTGCGTTTGATCGAAGCACCGGAATACTCGCGAAAATCGTAGCTGTATTTGAGGTAAATCGCCTCAATCAACAAGCGCAGCTCGATATCGACGTTTTTGTCATAGGACATGTACAAACCTGAGCAGGTAAATCAGCGTGCTGCTTTGGCCGCACGCACTTAAATACGTTCCATTTTCGGCAGCCATACCCTGATCAGCGAAAACAGCCGGTCCAGATCAATAGGTTTGGCCAGATAATCATTGGCCCCGGCCTGCAAGCAACGCTCCTGATCGTCCTTCATCGCCTTGGCGGTGACCGCAATGACCGGCAGTTTGCGCCAGCGCGGATCCTTGCGAATCTGCGCGGTGGCTTCGAAGCCGTCCATCTCCGGCATCATCACATCCATCAGCACCAGGTCGATATCCGGAACCTCGTTAAGACGGTCGATGGCTTCCAGGCCATTGCGCGCCACTTCCACCACCGCGCCCTTATGTTCCAGGGCGCTGGTCAGGGCGAAGATATTGCGCACATCGTCATCGACCACCAGGATGCGCCGCGCCTCGAACACCTTGTCGCGGCTGCGGGCGGTCAGCAGCATCTTCTGCCGTTCGTTGGACAACTGCGACTCGACCTTGTGCAGGAACAGCGTCACTTCATCGAGCAGCCGTTCCGGCGAGCGTGCGCCTTTGATGATGATCGAACGCGAATACTTCATCAGCTCGGCTTCTTCATCCCGGGTCATATTGCGCCCGGTGTAGACAATCACCGGCGGGAACGACCGAATGCCTTCGCCGGCCATGCGTTTGAGCAGTTCGTTGCCGAGCATGTCCGGCAGCTTCAGGTCGATGATCATGCAGTCGTAGACGTGCTCGCGCAGCAGGTCCAGCGCCTCCTGGGCAAAGCCCACCGCGGTGATCTCCACGTCGTCATCACCGATCAGTCGGGCAATGCTGTCGCGCTGCAACGCATCGTCCTCGACCAGCAGCACACGCTTGAGCTTCTGGGTCAGCTTGGCCTCAAGCTTGGCAAACACATCCTTGAGTTCTTCACGGGTGGTGGGTTTGACCGCATAGCCAATGGCGCCCATATGCAGCGCCGCTTCCTGACGGTCCTCGACAGAAATCACATGAACCGGAATATGCCGGGTGCCGGGCTGTTCCTTGAGGCGCTGCAACACGGTCAGGCCAGAGTGATCCGGCAGGCGCATGTCGAGCAGGATCGCATCGGGCGAGTATTGCACCGCCAGATCAAACCCTTCATCGGCCGCATGGGCGACCAGGCAGCGGTAACCCAGTTCGTGCGCCAGGTCGAAGAGGATCTGCGCGAACGTCACGTCGTCCTCGATCACCAGAATGCAACGCCCCACAAAGGGTGCCAGCTCACGATCATCGGCGAATGCCGGCAGCGCTGGCTCGCCCGGCTCTGGCGGTGCGAGCGCCGGTTGCGGGGTGCTGACCGGCAAGGCTGCAGCGCTGAAACCCGCCGAGGGTGTGCTGACCACCGGACTAATGACGTGCTCACTGCCCTCGCCGGAGGCGACCCAGACCTGGGGCATCAACAGGGTGAACACGCTGCCTTTGCCCAACGTACTCGAGACGCTGATCGAACCACCCAACAGGGCGGCCAGATCACGGGAAATCGACAGCCCCAGCCCGGTGCCGCCATATTTACGATTGGTGGTGCCATCAGCCTGATGGAATGCCTCGAAGACACTGAGCTGCTGATCAGCGGCGATCCCGATCCCGGAGTCACAGACAGCAAACGCCACGCCGCCCTCAGGCCGCGCCGAAGCGATCAGGCTGACGCTGCCCCGCTCGGTGAACTTGACTGCGTTGGACAGCAAGTTCTTGAGAATCTGCTCCAGGCGCAACGCGTCGGTGTGCAACAGCGCAGGCGTACCGGGTTGCAGCTCGACACTCAATTGCAGCTGCTTCTGGCGGGCCAGTGGCTGGAACATCCGTTCAAGCCCTTCGAGCAGTCGCTCCAGGCTGCAGTTTTCCGGCCGCACCTCAAGTTTGCCGGCCTCGACCTTGGCGATATCGAGGATATCGTTGATCAGGTTGAGCAAATCATTGCCCGCCGAATAGATCGACTCGGCAAATTTGACCTGTTCGTCACTGAGGTTGCGGGTCGGGTTCTCCGCCAGCAGCTTGGCGAGAATCAGCGAACTGTTGAGCGGCGTACGCAGCTCATGGGACATGTTGGCCAGGAACTCTGACTTGTAGCGGCTGGAGCGCTGCAATTGGTCGGCACGTGCCTGCAATTCGATCTGCGCATTGCTCAGTTCGTCATTGTTGCGGTCCAGAGCATCACGCTGCTCGGCCAGCGCCTGGGCCTGCTCAGCCAACTGCACATTGGTCTGCTCCAGTTCAGCCTGCTGGGTTTCCAGATGTGCCTGGGATTCCTTGAGGATCCGTGATTGCTCTTCCAGCTCTTCATTGGCGGTGCGCAATTCTTCCTGCTGCACCTGCAGCTCTTCATTGAGCTGCTGGGTCTCGCTCAGCACCTCTTGCAGCCGCTGCCGATAACGCGCCGCTTCGATGGAGGTACCGACATTGCCGGCCACCAATTCAAGAAACTCGATGTCACGCTCAGCCAGAGGACGCAGAAAGCCCAGCTCAATGACGCCGTTGACCTGCTCGTCATTGCGGGTCGGCACAATCACCACGCTGGACGGGTTGCCAGTGCCCAGCCCGGAACTGATCTTGAAATAGTCGGTGGGCAGCGAATCGAGGGTCAGGATCCGTTGTTCATCGACCGCCTGACCAATAACCCCTTCACCGGCGTACAGCGATTGCTCGTGTTGTTCCTGCTCGCGAGAAAAACCGTAAGCGGCCACCCGGACCAGACCGCCGTGCTCCTGGCGCACGTACACCGCCGCCACCGCAGCGCCCATGTAGCGGGCAAAGAACTGCAGCACATTGCGGCCGACCAGATTGAGGGTCAACTGACCGATCACCTGCTCGGCCAGCTCACTCTGACCGTTACGCAGCCAGGCGACCTTCTCCAGACGCTCGGCATTGTCTTCCTGCAGCTTCAGATTGGTGCCGTAAGTGTTTGACAAGGTGAGTAAATCGCGACGCCCCATCCAGGCCAGGATGGCACTGACACTGAGTACGAAGACCAGGTAGAGCGTCACCGAAAGAATGGTGATACGCGTAACGTCAGCGTTGCGATTGAGGCGCAGCTGCTGCTCCATGGCCACCGCCTGGTCGTACTCGCCACGGATCTGATCGGTGATCCGCTTGCCACGCCCATTACGCGTCGGGGTCAGGAAATCACCCGCGCTGCGGCGCAACTGGATCATCTCCTGGGCAAAGCTGTCCCACTCATCCTGCAGGGTCGACAGGCGGCGGAAGCGGTCCAGTTGCGTCGCATTGTCGCTGACCAGCGTCTGCAAACCTTGCAGCTCGGCCTTGAGCAGCGGCCGGGCGACCTCATAGGGGTCGAGAAACTGCGCGTCGCCGGTGAGCAGGTAACCACGCAGGCCGGTTTCCATATCAATCGACAGTTTCAGCGAGCGGTTGGTGTTGTTGATCACCCGATCGGTGTGCTCGACCCACTGGATCGCGGCCAGCAGGTAGTTGATCAGAATGATGAAAAACACCGCGCTGAGCACGCCGACACCCAGCGGCAGGCTGACGTTACGTCCGAGTAATTTGCGAAAGCGCTGCTCATCGACAGTGGACAGACGATTCATGAAAAATCCCTGATGGCCCGGTGAAATGACACAGTGTGACGCAAACTTAACAAAAAGATTCCGTTTTCGCCCATACGGGATTGAAATTTCAGACATAAATTGGCAATAAGTCGCCTGCATCACAGAATGGCGACAAGCAACCGGAGCAGTACTATGGCGCAGAGCCATTAAGGGAACTTCTGAGGGTGTTTTACTTACAGACATAGGGAGCCACCGCAGTGCGGCTTTCAATGCCATTTTTTAGGGAGTTACCCATGCCTGCCCAGACCAGCACCATTCTCGTGGTCGAAGATGACGACATCGTGCGCATGCTGATTGTCGATGTTCTGGAAGAACTCGAGTACGCCGTGCTGGAAGCCGAAGACGGCGCTGCAGCCCTGAAAACGCTGTCTGACAGCGCAATACATATTGATCTGCTGATGACCGATCAGGGCCTGCCTGACATGAAAGGCACCGAGCTGGCCGGCCAGGCGCGGCAGATCCGCCCGCAGGTGCCGGTATTGTTCGCCAGCGGCTATGCAGAAATCATCGATATTCCCGAAGGCATGCATTCAATCGGCAAGCCCTTCTCCATCGACCAGTTACGCGACAAGGTAAAACACATTCTTGGCAACCCATGATCTGCACCACCGCGACGGACAACTGACCCGCCTGTTGTTTATCGGTTACGTCTGGCCCGAACCGCGCTCTTCTGCCGCCAGCGGCCACGTGATGCAACTGCTGCAATGCTTCATCGAACAAGGCTGGCAGATCACCTTCGCCAGCCCGGCCACTGAAGGGCCGCACAAGGCCGACTTGCGCAGCCTGGGGATCGATGAATGCAGTATCGAGCTCAATAACAGCAGTTTCGACAGCTTTATCAGCGAACTTGACCCGCACATCGTGGTGTTCGATCAATTCATGATCGAGGAGCAATTCGGTTGGCGGGTCGAAAAGCAGTGCCCTGATGCACTGCGCATCCTTGAGACCTCGGACTTGCAGAGCCTGCGCCATGCGCGCCAGGCAATCCTGCGAGATATCCTCAAGGCTGATGCACAAGGCGCTGATTTAACCGAGCTTTTCAAGCCGGATCACGACGGGTTATTTACCCGTATGGCCGCCAGCGACCTGGCTCAGCGCGAGATCGCCGCGCTGTACCGTTGCGACCTGAACCTGATGACCTCTGACGTTGAGATAAAACTGCTCAACGAGCATTTTGGCTTTGCGGCGCAACTACTGCACTGGTGCCCGTTGATGCTCGAAGGCAGCCCGGCCAGCCAGGCCGGGTTTGCCGAGCGAGCGCACTTTCTGAGCATCGGCAACTTTCGCCACGCGCCGAACTGGGACGCAGTGCTGTGGATGAAAAATGCCGTATGGCCGCTGATCCGCAAACAACTGCCTGAAGCACAGTTGCATGTCTATGGCGCTTACACGCCGCCCAAAGCCACCGCGCTGCACAATGCGGCGCAGGGTTTTCTGGTCAAGGACTGGGCCGAGGATGCCTTGCAGGTCATGGCGGCAGCCCGGGTGTCCCTGGCACCACTGCGCTTCGGGGCTGGCATCAAAGGCAAGCTGATCGATGCCATGCTCTGTGGCACGCCGTCAGTGACCACTCCGATCGGCAGTGAAGCCATGCACGGCACCCTGCCCTGGCCCGGCATGATCGCTGAAACGGCGCAGGCCATTGCCGACGCAGCCGTGCAGCTGTACCGAAACCAGCCGAGCTGGGAGCAGGCGCAGCGCGACGGCTGGCAGTTGCTGCAAGCCCGCTATCGCTACCAGACACATTGCGCGAGCCTGATCGGACGCATCGAGCAGTTGCGCAATGACTTGCCACGCCATCGCCTGAATAACTTCACCGGGGCCATGTTGCGCCACCATCAGCACAAAAGTACCCAGTACATGGCGCAATGGATCGAGGCCAAGAATCGGCTGGCGTGAATCCGCGGGAATTTTGCCCGCAGCGGCAAATCGAACGATAGACATTCCCCCGCCAGGAGAGCCCGATGAACATTCCAATCCCGCCTGAAGCACCGGATCCGAATATCGACGATCCGGTTATTCCTGTTCCGCCAACCGAAGAGGATCCACCGCCCATTGCCCCGCCTGCCGACAAGGGCACACCGATAGGCGACCCACCCAGCGAAGAAGCACCGGCGAAACTATGAGCGCAGCGGAGGCTGACTGCCAGCCTCCGTCCAGACACTGTGTAGACAGCTTCTCAGGACACTTCCTGGCGGTCGGCATGCTCATTGCCTGACTCAGCCCCGTCGCCATGATTCTTTTGTTTAGGTTCATGACGGTCCACGACATGCGGCACCAGGCTGAGGATGGCCAGTGCCAGCAAGGTGCTGAGAATCGCCATGACCTCCCGGCCCATGCCGGCGGCCACGCCGATCGCGGCGGTCATCCACAATCCTGCAGCGGTGGTCAGGCCCTTGACCTGGGAGATGTTTTTGGCATGCTCCTTGAGGATGGTACCGGCACCAAGAAAGCCGATGCCGGCGACGATACCCTGGATGACCCGGCTCAAGGCAGTGTCGTCGGCACCGGCCATGTCCGGGGCAAGAACGAACAAGGCGGCACCCATGCTGACCAGCATGTGGGTGCGAACACCGGCGGCCTTGCCGCGATGCTCACGTTCGAAACCGAGGATCCCGCCAAGGATCGCAGCGGTGACCAGGCGCAGTGTCACGCGTGTCAGCTGTTCTATGTCAGTGACGTCGGCAAACTCGGATTGTACGGTTGCCAGTACCTGTTGCCACCACGAATTCATGACCGCTCCTTGGCGTGGGTTTATCGCGGTCACATTAGGGGTTGTCGGCCAGCCATGCAAATCTGCCAAACCTGCGTGGCCGGTTATTGATCCCCGTAGGAGCAGCTTCAGCTGCGAAGCCTGCGCGGCTGAAGCCAATACTGTTCAGATAAGCACTGCATGCCTTTGTGGGAGCAAGCTCTGCTCGCGAAGAGGCCGGTAAAGTCACAGCAGATGTAGTGTTTTTACTGGCCTCTTCGTCGGAATGCCACCCAGACCAAGGTCGCTCACCGAGGTGTGTTAGTGACTAATTGAAGAGTATTGCGGCTAAAGCCGGTCCTACGGGGCTCCATGTTTGCTGCGCGACAGCGCGACGCCGAGGCGGCGGGCGATCTCCTACGC
The DNA here is from genome assembly GCF_024129895.2 of Pseudomonas sp. 21LCFQ02. NCBI lineage: Bacteria > Pseudomonadati > Pseudomonadota > Gammaproteobacteria > Pseudomonadales > Pseudomonadaceae > Pseudomonas > Pseudomonas sp. 21LCFQ02. The sequence goes on along the minus strand of NZ_CM178749.1, from coordinate 4,282,331 downwards.
GATACCCATTAAAAATCAGTGGCTTTCAATTCAGCGCCCGCCGCCGACATCAATAAACGTGCCGGTCGCATAGGACGCCTTGTCCGAGAGCAGCCAAATGATCGCCTCGGCCACTTCCTGCGCGGTTCCGCCACGGCACATCGGCAGGTCGCCTTCGAGCTTGCTGACCCGGAACGGGTCGCCCGAGTGAACGTGAAAGTCGGTAAAGATATAGCCCGGACGCACCGCGTTGACCCGAATGCCCTGCCCGGCAACCTCTTTGGCCAGGCCAATGGTAAAGGTATCCAGCGCGCCCTTGGACGCCGCATAGTCGACGTACTCGTTCGCCGCCCCCAGCCGTGAGGCCACGGAGCTGACATTGACGATACTGCCGCCCTGCCCGCCTTGCTCCGGCGACATGCGCAGCAGTGCGTGTTTGCTGCACAGGATCGGGCCGACCACGTTGCTCATCATGATCTTGAGCAGACGAAACTCCGACATGTCTTCGACCCGCGAGGCGTGGGAGATGCTTGCCGCATTGTTAACCAGGTGGGTGACCGGCCCCAGTTCGGTATCGATCCGGGAATAGAGGCGAATGATCTCGTCCTCGTTACTGACATCGGCCTGCACGGCAATCGCCTGCGCGCCCAGTGCGCGGACCTGGCTACAGACCTGCTCGGCAGCACTGTGATCAGAGAGATAGTTGATACAGATTCGATAGCCTTCAGTGGCAGCCAGCAATGCGGTGGCGGCACCGATGCCACGAGAACCGCCGGTGACGAGAAGCACTTTTTCCATATTTTTTTCTTGTGGTCCGATTGAAAACGGGAGTACCCGACTGCCTGAGCCGTACTGGCAATCGGCGGGTATCAAATTGTCGGCAGCTCTGCAGCCCGCACGCGTTGCTCAGACGCCTGGACTTCTTCGAGAAAGCGCTGAGCCGGCAACGGTTGGCCCAGCAGATAGCCTTGCAGCGAATCACAACCCAGGCGGGTCAGGAAACTCTGCTGAACATCGGTCTCGACCCCCTCGGCAACGATCCGCAGGTCCAGCGCCTGGCCCAACGCCACAATCGCCGACACAATGGCCGCGTCGTCACTGTCGTGCTCAAGGTCGTGGACAAAGCCACGGTCGATCTTGATCTCGTTGGCAGGCAGACGCTTGAGGTACATCAGGCTGGAATAACCGGTGCCAAAATCGTCGATCGACAGGTCCACGCCCATTTCAGACAGCTTGTTGAGCACGGCCATGCTCGCATCGGCGTCATTCATGGCCGTGCTTTCGGTGATTTCCAGGGTCAGGCAATTGGCCGGCAGCCGATGCCGCGCCAGCGTATCGCTGACCACATCCACCAGCCCGGCATGACAGAACTGCAAGGCCGACAGGTTCACCGCGATCCGCCAATGCTGGTAACCGCGTGCCAGCCACAGGCTCATTTGCCGGCAGGCCTCATCCAGCACCCACTCGCCAAGAGGAATGATCAACCCGGTCTTTTCCGCCAGGCCGATAAACCGATCCGGAGCCAGCAAGCCGTGTTGCGGATGGTTCCAGCGCAGCAACGCCTCGGCGCCCACCGGCAGGCCGCTCAGCGCATCGAACTTGGGCTGGTAATACAGGCAGAATTGCCGCTCCCTGATCGCCACTCGCAGCTCCTGAAGCAATTGCAACTGATTGCGGGCGTCGGTGTTCATCGACGCCTCGAAAAAGCTGTAACCGTTCTTGCCATTGGCCTTGGCGTGATACATGGCGGCATCGGCGTTCATCAGCAGCTCGTGCTGATCGGCGCCATTACCGGGGTAAAGGCAGATACCGATGCTCACCGAGACGTGCAAGGTGTGCGCATTGACATCGAACGGCTGGGAAATGACCTCGACCAGCCGCGAAGCCACGGCCACCGCTTCGCCAACATCATCCAGTTCCATGAGCAACACAAACTCGTCACCGCCGATGCGCGCCAGGGTGTCCTGGCGATGCAGATTGGCGCGCAGGCGCTGGGCAACATCGCGCAGCAGTTGATCACCAATATAATGGCCAAAGGCATCGTTTACCGGCTTGAAGCCATCCAGGTCCATGAACATCAGGGCAAAACTGCTGTGGTTTTTCTGCGCGGCGCGCATGGCCTGATCGATACGGTCGGTGAGCAGCACCCGGTTCGGCAGCCCGGTCAGATTGTCGTGCAACGCCAGGTGGGTCAGTTCCTGATTGGCTCTGGACAGTGAATTGGCAAGGATGGCCGTGCGTGCTTCAAGCCGGGCATCCAGTACCGAGGTCAGCAAAGCAATGCTCAGCACCGCCAGAGTGGTGACCAGCACCAGCTTGTCCAGGCCATCGGTCTTCAGGCCGTCAGTCAGCGCAGCGCAGAAACTGCCGTCGGCAAAGCTGGCTGCCGCCATGCCGGTGTAGTGCATGCCGACGATCGCCAGGCCCATGACCAGCGCGGCCGCGCAACGTGCCAGGTAAACATACGGGGTGTTTTGCCGCAGACTGAACGCGATCCACAACGCCGCGGCTGAAGCGGCCACGGCAATCACCAGCGACAGGCCGAACAGCAGCGGATCGTAGTTGATCATCGGCTGCATGTGCAGCGCGGCCATGCCCAGGTAATGCATGCAACTGATGCCTGCCCCCATCAGCAAAGCACCGAGGGCCAGGTGCGAGAATGGCAACGTTGGCTGGCTGACCAGCCACAGCGCAAAGCCCGATGAAAGCATGGCGATCAGCAGCGAACCCAGTGTCAGCAGTACGTCATAACCCAGCTCGATGGGCAGCACGAAGGCCAGCATGCCGATGAAGTGCATCGACCAGATACCGATGCCCATCGCGAACGCGCCGCCGATCATCCACAGGTAGGCACTACGGCCTTTGGCAGTGGCCACACGACCGGCCAGATCCAGCGCCGTATAGGACGCCAGGACTGCGACCAGGATGGAGATAATGACCAGCGAGGGAACGTAGCTGCCAATCACGGGGAATGCCTCATGACGTAGACCGGGTAAGCGCATCCATGCCAATCACAATGGGGGTGATTCTACCCGCTTCCACGCCAACCGATAGGCTTGCCCCGACAAAAAGTGGCAAATAGCCAGAAAAAATGCCGTTTCTCGGTCAAGCCGTGATCATTGCGCCCGGGAAGACTCCAGGCCCTGCCAGCCGCCGCCCAGCGCCGCGATCAGTTGCACGCTGGCCACCAGCCGGCTTTGCAGCACATTCAGCACACTGCGCTCGTTGCTCAGCGCCGTAGCCTGGACATTGACCACGTCCAGATAGCCGATCAGGCCGGCCTTGTACTGATTGTCGGTCAGGCGCAGCGACTCACGCGCAGCCGCCAATGCTTCGTCACGCACGCCCGCCTCCTGTTCATATACCTTGAGCTGGACCATGTAGTTCTCGACCTCCTGAAAGCCGGTCAGCACGGTCTGGCGGTACTGAGCGACGGTCTGATCATAGACCGCTTCGACCCGGTCGACTTCTGCCGAGCGCTTGCCGGCATCGAACAGGGTCAGGGCCAGTTGCGGCCCCACCGACCAGAAGCGGTTGGGCAGGCTGATCCAGTTGGAGAACGAGCTGCTGCTGTAACCGCCACTGAGGCTCAGGGTCAGGTCGGGAAAATAAGCGGCCTTGGCAACGCCGATATTGGCGTTGGCCGCCATCACCGAACGCTCGGCGGCAGCGATGTCGGGACGCCGTTCCAGCAGGGTCGAGGGCACGCCCACCGGAATGGCCGGCAATGGCGGGATGTCATCGGTCGCCGCCAGATTGAACTCGGCCGGGGCCATGCCCATCAGCACGGCAATGGCATTTTCAAACTGGGCACGCTGCCAGGCCAGATCGATCAGGTCTGCCTCGGTGCTCTTGAGCTGGGTGCGAGCCTGCGCCACCGCATCGGGTCCGGAAACCCCGGCGCGGTACTGGTTTTCGGTGAGTTTCAGCGAGCGCTGGTAAGCCTGGAGCGTCGCTTCAAGCAGACGCTTTTGCTCATCGATCACCCGCAGTTGCAGGTAATTCTGCACCAACTCCGACTGCTGGCTCAGGCGCATCGCGGCCAGGTCGGCCTCGCTGGCCTCGGCGTTGGCCTCACCCGCCTCCAGGCCGCGACGCAACTTGCCCCACACATCGGCCTCCCAGCTCACCCCCAGTTGCGCGTTATAGGTGTCACGAATGCCGCTGCTGTTGTTCGACAGGCTCGAACTGCTGCTACCGGTGCCCTGCGCCGAACGGTTCTTGCCGGTGGTCAGGTTCAGGGTCGGAAACAGCGAAGCCCGGGAACTGCGCACCAGCGCCTGAGCCTGGCGGTACTGAGCCTCGTACTGGGCGACGGTCTGGTTGGAGGTATTGAGGCGCTCGACCAGTTGGTTGAGCTGCGGGTCCTGGTAGATTTCCCACCAGGCGCCACGCGCCAGCGCGTCGCTCGGCGCCGCCTGACGCCAGCCTTCGGTAGCCTTGAACTGCGCCGTGGCAATGAGCTGCGGCACCTGATAATCGGGGCCGACGGCACAGCCACTGAGCAACAGCGCGCACAGGCAGGCCGCCAGCGGACGCAGGCGCAAGGATGGAGTGGCCGGGCAATGAGTCATAGCGGAGTTTCCAGGGCAGCATCAGTACGCACGCCGCGCCAGTCGTTGAAACGATGGCGCAGACGATCGAGATAGAGGTAAACCACCGGAGTGGTGTAAAGGGTCAGGACCTGACTGAACACCAGGCCGCCGATGATGGTCAGCGCCAGTGGCTGGCGCATTTCCGAACCTTCGGCGGTGCTCAGCAGCAGCGGCAGTGCGCCAAGGATGGCCGCGATGGTGGTCATCAGGATCGGCCGCAAACGCTGCAGGCACGCCTGATGGATCGACTCCTGCGGGCTCATGCCGTTGTCACGCTCAAGTTGCAGCGCCAGGTCGATCATCATGATCGCGTTCTTCTTGACGATGCCGATCAGCAGGAACAGACCGAGCAGCGAAATCAGGCTGAACTGCGAACCGACCACATAGATGCTCAACAGGGCACCTACCCCCGCCGACGGCAAGGTCGATAGGATGGTCAATGGGTGTATGTAACTCTCGTAGAGAATGCCCAGCACCAGATAGACCAGCACCAGCGCACCGAGAATCATGAACGGCTGGTTCTTCTGGGCCTTGGCGAAGGCATCGCCGGTGCCGCCCATCTTCGAGATCACATCGGTGGGCAGACCCAGACCGGCCACGGCACGCTCGATGGCCATGGTGGCAGTGTCCAGGCTAACGCCTTCGGCCAGATCGAACGAGATATCTTCCGAAGCAAACAGCCCTTCGTGAGAGACCCGGTCATTTTCCAGGCTGCGCTCGTAATGGGCAATGGTCGACAGCGGCACGCGCTGGCCGTCGGCGGTGATCACCCGGATCTGCTCAAGCGTAGTGGGGTCCTGGGCATACTTGGGATTGACCTCCATGACCACCTTGTACTGGTTGAGGGTGTCATAGATGGTCGAAACCTGGCGCTGGCTGTAGGCGTTGTTCAACACCGCAGTGACCATTTCCATATCGATGCCCAGACTCTTGGCCCGATCACGGTCGACGATCAGCGTGGTCTGTTGTGCACCCCGGCCTTCCCGGGCATCGATGGCGGTCAACTCCGGCAGTCCGCGAAACGCCGCGACCACTTTCGGATACCACTCACGCAGCAGGGCCAGATTGCCGCTCTGCAACACGTACTGGTACTGGGAGCTGGCCTGTTCGCGCACGCCGCCGACCTGGATGTCCTGCTCGGCCTGCAAAAACAATCGCCCACCCGGCACCGGCGGCAGGTTCTTGCGAATCCGCTCGACCACTTTGTCTGCCGAGAGCTTGCGCTCGCTGATGGGTTTGAGGCGCACGATCATGAACGCGTTGTTGATCCCGCCGTCACCGCCAATAAAACCGGCCACGCTCTGCACCGCAGGGTCAGCCAGCACCGCGCGCCGGAAGATTTCCATCTTCGGCTGCATGCCCCTGAACGACAGGCCGTCATCGCCGCGGATGAACGCCATGATCTGGCCGGTATCCTGCTGCGGTAGGAAGGTCTTGGGCACGATCACGAACAACCCGACATTACCGGCGATGGTCAGCAACAGGCTGGCCAGGGTCAGGCGCGGATGGCGCAGTACCCAGCTCAGGCTGCGGTCATAGGCCACCACCATGCGGGCGTTGACCCGGTCGCTCCAGCGCTGAAAACGCGTGCGCTCATGCTCGACTTCAGGCTTGAGCCAGCGCGCGCAGAGCATCGGCGTCAACGTCAGCGACACCACCAACGACACCAGGATCGCCACCGAGAGGGTGATGGAAAACTCACGGAACAGGTTCTCGATCATGCCGCCCATGAACAGAATCGAGATGAACACCGCCACCAGCGACACGTTCATCGCCAGCAGGGTGAAGCCCACCTCTTTGGCGCCGACAAACGCGGCCTGTAGCGGCGACTTGCCTTCGTGGATGTGCCGGGAAATGTTCTCCAGCACCACAATAGCGTCGTCCACCACCAGCCCGGTGGCGAGAATCAGCGCCATCAGCGACAGGTTGTTCAGGGAAAACCCGCACAGGTACATGATCGAGAACGAGCCCACCAGCGAGATCGGCACCGCCAGGGTCGGGATCAGCGAGGCGCGCAGGTTACCGAGAAACAGGAACACCACCATGATCACCAGCACCACCGCGATCAGCAAGGTCAGCTCCGCTTCATGCAGGGTGGCCTTGATCACCAGCGAGCGGTCCTGGGCCACCCCCAGTTTGACACTGGCCGGCATGACCGCCCGCAGGGACGGCAGGCGGTCCTGGATCTGCTGCACGGTTTCGATGATATTGGCCCCTGCCTGGCGATTGATCACCAGCAGTACCGCCTTCTCATCGTTGAAGAAACCGCTGTTGTAACGGCTCTCGACGTCGTCGCGAACTTTGGCTACATCCGCCAGGCGCAATACCGAACCATCCTGGTAACGGATGATCAGCGGTGCGTAATCCTTGGCCTTGCTCAGTTGGTCGTTGGCCTGTACCTGCCAGTTGTGCTGGTCGTTTTCGACAAAGCCTTTGGGGCGGCGTACGTTGGCCGCAGTAATGGTGTTGCGCACATCGTCCAGCGACACCCCGTACTGCTCAAGCAGGTGCGGTTCGACTTCGACCCGCACCGCCGGCAGTGAACTGCCCCCGATGCGCACCTCACCGACGCCCTGCACCTGCGACAGGCTCTGGGACAGGATGGTCGAGGCCAGGTCGTAGAGCTGGCCCTTGCTCAGCACCTCGCTGGTCAGTGACAGCACCATGATCGGCATCTGCGACGGGTTGACCTTCTTGTAGGTCGGCATGCTGCGCATCCCGCTGGGCAGCAGATTGCGCGACGCATTGATAGCAGCCTGAACCTCGCGGGCCGCGCCATTGATGTCGGTGCCCTGATCGAACGCCAGCACCACCCGGGTCGAACCCTGGCTGGAATTGCTGCTCATCGAGCTGACCCCGGCAATCGTACCCAGGGTGCGCTCCAGCGGCGTGGCGACGCTCGACGCCATGATTTCCGGGCTGGCGCCGGCCAGGCTGGCCGATACCACGATCACCGGAAAGTCCATGTTCGGCAGCGGCGCGACCGGCATCAGGCGAAAGGCAAACCCGCCGATCAGCATGATCGCCAGGCTCAGCAGCATGGTTGCGACCGGTCGTTTTATAAAAGGCGCCGACAGGTTCATGCGTCGGCCTGTGGCGCAGCGTGCGCGGTGTCAGGCTTACGGCCCCAGCGACGCCCCAGGCGGTCGAAGTACAGGTAGATCACTGGGGTGGTGAACAGGGTCAGGATCTGGCTGACCAGCAACCCGCCAACCATCACCAGCCCCAGCGGCTGGCGCAGCTCGGCACCTGAACCGGTGGCCAGCATCAGCGGCAAGGCACCAAACAATGCCGCCAGGGTGGTCATCAGGATCGGCCGAAACCGCAGCAGCGCCGCTTCATAGATGGCCGTGCGGCTGTCCAGCCCGCGGTTGCGTTCGGCATCCAGGGCGAAGTCGATCATCATGATCGCGTTCTTTTTGACAATGCCGATCAGCAAAATGATGCCGATGATCGCGATCATGCCCAGATCATTGTCACTGAGGATCAACGCCAGCAACGCACCCACCGCCGCCGACGGCAAGGTCGACAGGATGGTGATCGGGTGAATGTAACTCTCGTAAAGCACCCCGAGCACGATGTACATGGTCACCACGGCCGCCAGGATCAGCAACAGGGTACTCGACAGCGAGGCCTGGAAGGCTTCGGCAGCGCCCTGGAAGCGGGTCTGCACGCCCAGCGGCACGCCGATGTCTTTCTGGACCTGTTCGATGACTTGCACCGCTTGGCCCAGCGAGACGTCCGGCGCCAGGTTGAACGACATCATCACCGCCGGGAACTGGCCAAGGTGGCCGATCGACAATTGCGCCTGACGCTGTTCTACCCGCGCCAGGCTGGACAGTTTGACCTGGCGATCATCGGTGGTCTTGACGTAGATCTGCTCCAGCGCCTGGGGACCCAGCTCGTTGGAGTACGCCGACTGCAGCACCACCCGGTACTGACTGGCCTGGGTATAAATGGTCGAAATCTGCCGCTGACCGAAGGCGTCGTACAACGCATCGGTAATGTTGGCGGTGGTCACCCCGAGACGGCTGGCAGCATCGCGGTCAATGGCCAGGTACACCTGCAAGCCTTTGTCCTGCAGGTCGCTGGCCACGTCGATCAGTTCAGGGCGCTGCTTGAGCGCCTGCAGCAGGCGCTCGCTCCACTCGCCCAGCAGTTCAGAGTCCGGTGACGACATGCTGAACTGATACTGAGTGCGGCTGACCCGGTCTTCGATGGTCAGATCCTGCACCGGTTGCAGGAACAGCCGGATGTCGGCCAACTGGTCCAGTTGCGGTTGCAGACGCTGAATCACCTGGGCGGCGGTCAGGTCACGCTCACTGTGTGGCTTGAGGTTGATCAGCATGCGCCCGCTGTTGAGCGTGGCGTTATCACCATCCACGCCGATATACGACGACAGGCTCTGCACCGCCGGGTCCTTGAGAATAATCGCCGCCAGGGCCTGCTGACGCTCACTCATGGAAGTGAACGACACCGATTGCGGCCCCTCGCTGATGCCCTGGATCACCCCGGTGTCCTGCACCGGGAAGAAGCCCTTGGGCACCACCATATACAGCACCACGGTCAGCGCCATGGTGCCGATCGCGACCAGCATGGTCAGTGCCTGATGATTGAGCACCCAGCGCAACTTATGCTCGTAGGCTTCGATCAGCCAGTCCAGCCAGGCGCCGCTGGCGCGGTAGAACTTGCTCTGTTCTTCTTCCTTGGGTTCGCGCTTGAGCAGGCGGGCACACATCATCGGCGTCAGGGTCAGCGACACCACCAGCGAAATCAGGATCGCCACCGCCAGAGTGATGGCAAACTCGCGGAACAACCGGCCCACCACGTCAGCCATGAACAGCAGCGGAATCAACACGGCGATCAGCGACAGGGTCAGCGACACCAGGGTGAAGCCGATTTGCCGGGCGCCCTTGAGCGCGGCCTGAAACGGCGTCTCGCCCTCCTCGATATGACGGGAGATGTTCTCCAGCATCACAATCGCATCGTCCACCACAAAACCGGTGGCGATGGTCAGCGCCATCAGCGTCAGGTTGTTGATCGAGAAACCGGCCAGGTACATCACGCCAAAGGTGCCGATCAGTGACAGCGGCACCACGATTGACGGAATGATCGTGGCGCTGATCCGGCGCAGGAACAGGAAGGTCACCATGACCACCAGAATCACCGCGAACATCAACTCATGCTGCACGTCGGTGACGGCGGCACGAATGGTCTGGGTCCGGTCAGTGAGCACCACCACTTCCAGACCGGCCGGCAGGTTGTCGGTGATCTCCGGCAGCATCGCCTTGATCCGGTCGACCACCTCGATGACGTTGGCCCCTGGCTGACGCTGGATGTTCACCAGCACTGCCTGATTCTGGTTGGCCCAGGCCGCCAGGCGGTCGTTCTCGGCACCGTCGACGATCTGTGCAACGTCCTTCAGGCGCAAGGGTGCACCGTTTTTGTAGGCGACGATCAGGTTGGCGTATTCGGCGGCGGACTTGAGCTGGTCATTGGCGTCGAGCATCGAGGTCAGAATCGGACCGTCGAAGTTGCCCTTGGGCTGGTTGACGTTGGACGCGCTGATCAGGGTGCGGATGTCGGCCAGGTTCAGGCCATTGGCCGCCAAGGCCTGCGGGTTGACCTTGATACGCACCGCCTGGCGCTGGCCGCCGGCAATACTGACCATGCCCACGCCGGTGACCTGGGAAATCTTCTGCGCCATGCGGGTGTCGATCAACTCGTTGAGCTGCGGCAACGGCATGGTCTTGGAGCTGACCGCGATGGTCAGTATCGGGGTGTCGGCCGGATTGACCTTGTTGTACACCGGCGGTGCCGGCAGATCGCTAGGCAGCAGGTTACTGGCAGCATTGATCGCGGCCTGGACTTCCTGCTCGGCAACATCCATCGACAGCTCAAGGCTGAAACGCAAGGTAATCACCGAGGCGCCACCGGAGCTGTTGGAGGCCATCTGGGTCAAGCCGGGCATCTGCCCGAACTGGCGCTCCAGCGGCGCGGTCACCGCACTGGTCATCACCTGCGGGCTGGCACCGGGGTACAGCGTGATCACCCGGATGGTCGGATAATCCACCTGCGGCAAGGCCGAAACCGGCAGCAGGGTGTAGGCGATCAGGCCGGCCAGCAAAATCGCCAGCATGCTCAGCGTGGTGGCGACCGGGCGCAGGATGAACAGGCGGGAGATATTCATGCTTGGCTGTTTTCCACCGCGCCGGCAGAAGCCGAGCCTTCACCGGCTTTGCCGGGCTTGCCCTGCAGTTTCTGGCTCGGCGTGGCCGGCACGTCCTTGCTGTCGGAGACGATCTCGACCTCAGTACCCTCGCGCAGCCGGTCGGTGCCTTCGAGCACCACTTGGGTGCCGGCCGCCAGGCCTTCAGTCACCACGGTGTAGGTCTCATTGCTCGGGCCAGTCTTGAGCAGGCTGATCTTGACCTTCTTGTCATCGCCCAGCGAGTAAACAAAGGTTCCTTTGGTGCCGTACTGCACCGCAGCGGTGGGCACCAGCACGGCCTGCTTGAGGGTGTTGGCCAGCAGCCGCACGTTGACGAACTGGTTAGGCAACAGCGATTCATCGCGATTATCAAAGCGTGCCTTGAATTTCAGGGTGCCAGTGGTGGCGTCAATCTGGTTGTCGAGACTGGCCAGCACGCCACTGCCCTGCTGCTTCTGATCACCCCGGTCCCAGGCCTCGACCGGCAGCTTGTCGCCACTGCGATAGCGCTCGATGACCGCCGGCACGTCGGTTTCCGGCAAGGTGAAGGCCACCGAGATTGGCTGGGTCTGAGTGATCACCACTAGTGCGGTGGTGTCGTTGGCCGCGACCAGGTTGCCCAGATCGAGTTGTTTGAGGCCTACCCGACCGCCAATCGGGGCACGGATTTTAGTGAAATCCAGATTCAGCCGCGCTTCGTTGACCGCGGCCTGATTGGTCTTGATCGTGCCCTTGTACTGGTTGACCAGCGACTCGGCGGTATCGAGGGTCTGCTTGGCAATGCTGTCTTCGCGGTACAGATCGCGGTAGCGCTGCACATCGAGCTCGGCGTTACGCAGCAATGCCTGATTGGTCGCCAGCGTGCCTTCAGCCTGTTGCAGGGCAATCTGGTAAGTACGCGGGTCGATTTCCGCCAGCAGGTCACCGGCCTTGACCATCTGGCCTTCCTGGAAGTGGATCTTGATCAGCTCACCGGCCACCCGGCTGCGCACGTTGATGGTGTTGGTCGCTGTGACCGTACCCAGCGCCTTGTAATAGATCGGGAAGTCCGCCTGAGTGGCGGGAGCAACCCGCACCGGCACTGCCTGGGTCGAGCCACCGAAACCGGGGCGGGCCATGCCGCCACGCCCGCCTGAATGGCCCGCCTCGGCGGTCTTGTGCGGCGTGGAGGCCGGCCAGAACCACCAGCACAGGCCGATGATCGCCAGCAGGACCAACAGACTAACCAACCAGCGACGAGAGTTACGGGGACCAGACGATTGCATGAATAAATCAACCATTGCAGGTGGGGGCTTTTTCGAAGGCTGAACAATAAGCACAGATGAGATTCAAGCAAAGCGCCTTTACCAAGCGCTTACCTTCGCTAACCATCTGATACGCAAATGAAAACGGCCTGGATCACAGACCGGCGAAATTTCGTTGATGAAACGAAACAGCGCCGGCCGATTCTCAGGCCGTCAGGCAGCGCGAGGTGTTATTTGAGGACGGAAAGCGCCGCATCATAATTAGGCTCTTCAGCGATCTCGCCCACCAGCTCGGTGTGCAGGACCTTGTCGTTCTCGTCGAGCACGACCACAGCGCGAGCGGTCAGGCCGGCCAGCGGGCCATCGGCAATCGCAACACCGTACTGGCTGGCGAAGCCGGCAGCGCGGAACGTTGACAGGCTCTTGACGTTTTCCAGACCTTCGGCGCCGCAGAAGCGTGCCTGGGCGAATGGCAGGTCAGCCGAGATGCACAACACCACGGTGTTGGCCAGTTCGTTGGCCTGGGCGTTGAACTTGCGCACCGAGGTGGCGCAGGTCGGCGTGTCGACGCTTGGGAAGATGTTCAGCACTTTGCGCTTGCCGGCCAGGTCAGCCAGCGAAACCTCGGCCAGGCCAGCGCCGACCAGGGTAAACGCCGGGGCAGTGCTGCCGGTGGCAGGCAGTTCGCCGTTGATGCTGACCGGGTTGCCTTTGAGAGTTACTTGAGCCATGAAACAGGATCCTTGTTCAAGATGATCTGGATGGGATCGGCAGTTAAGCATGAATCAGTCATATGACCTAGAGGCTACAAGACACCTTAAAGCACGCTCTGATCGGTCCAGCCGACCCATAAAGGCGAATGATTCTCAACTGATCCATGCCACTTGTCTACTGGCCGCCTCAGAAATCCCGCTTATAGAAGATATCCAGTGAGCTGGCCAGGCCACTGGCTGCCTCCAGATACACCCGTTTACTCAGCAGATAACGCAGCGCGATGGTATTGGCCGGCTCAAAAACTCCAACGCCATAACGCAAGCTGAGCTTGTCGGTGATCTTGCCGCTGGCCACCACACTGGTCTGATTGCCGGTGCCAGCCGTATCGAGCTCAAAGTCCTTGATCCCAAGGTTACTGGCCAGCTTGCCGGTGGTTCCGGCGCTCCCCGCCACCCCCAGAGCCAATGCCGCCTGGGCAACCATATTGTTGTCTTCGCTGTTGGTGCTCAGCGGGCGGCCCATGACCAGATAGGACAGCGCCTGCTCCTGGCTCATGGCCGGCTCAGAGAACACCGTGGTGGTCGGTTGTTCGGCACTGCCGCTCAGGCGGATCCCGGCCACCACTTCATCGACCTGACGAATCGCTTCGATATCCAGATACGGCTGGTCGATCGGCCCGACGAAGAACAGCCGTGCCTTACGAATGGTCAGGCGCTGGCCGTAGGCGCGGTAGCGGCCATCGTTGAGGTTCAGTTCGCCACGGGTGTCGAGGTTGTCACCGATGTGCACACGACCGGCCAGGTTGGCGGTCAGACCAAAACCGGAAAAGGCCAATTGCTCTTGCCCGACCAGCACATTGATATCCATGGCCATGGCCAATGGCGGCGCGCCCTGCTCGGTCTGCTGGCCGACGATAACCGTGTCGCCGGAGACCTTGACGGTTGAGGGCGGCAACTCGCGTACCGTGATCCGCCCTTTGGGCACCTGTACGGTCCCGGCGATTTTCAATTGGCCGCCTTGCAGGGTGATGTTCAGGTCTGGTGCGGCTTCAAGCTCCGCATAGGGCTGGACCACAATTGGCAGGCGCGTGCCGCGCACCCGCACATCCACGGCCAGGGCGTCGCCCCAGGCCAGCTGACCACTCACGTTACCCTGGCCGGCATCGCCGCTTTTCCAGCCGCCGCTGAGCTGCACGTTCTCGCCGGCGATCTGCGCATTCAGACGCAGATCCTTAATCTGCAAGGGTAACTCAGGCCCGCTGACTTCAGCGCCTTCCAGGCTCAGATTGCCGTTGACCAGCGGCGCCAGCAGCCCGCCGGAAATCCGCCCGCTGCCACTGAGGCGCCCTGCCAGAGTCTGCACCATGGGCGCAAACGGCCGCGCCACGGCAACATCCAGGCCGCTCAGCGAAAAGTCGCCGCTGATCGGCTTGTTGCGCGCCAGCGGATCAATCCGCGTATTGAGCAGCAAACGTCCGAGCCGGTCACCGTCGAACTCCAGCCGCGAGTCGATGCGTTTGGGGGTCAGCTTGCTGGTCAGTTGCAGGGTACGGTAAGGGAAATCCAGCCATTGCTGCTGGTCGCGAATACGCAAGGTCCCACCGCCGGCATCCACACTGATCTGGCCCGTGGGACCTGCGGCCGGCAGGTCCAGGGCCACATCGGCATTTAGGATGCCGCGCCAGGCGAAGTCCTTGGGCATCCATTGCGCCAGGCTGTCGATAGGGAAATTCTTCAGTTGGTAGCGCAAGCGCGGATCGGGCATCAGCCGCTGGTTTTCGCCACACAGGCTGGCGTTGCCCGACAACCAGCAATGCGCGCCGAAATTGAGCGTGCCGCTGGCAAGGTATTCCAGGCGCGCCGGCGCTTGCAGGCGCCACTGCTGACCACCGCTTTGTACCTCACCGCTGGCCAGCCGCCCGCGCCAGTTGCCTTGATCCAGCTTGCCGTCCAGCGCCAGCGCCAGTTTCAACAACGGCCCTTGCAGGTCGACTTTCAGTTGCTGGCTGCTTAACGTGCCTTGGGCGTCAGCCTGCAGCGTGCCCAGCCGCGTGTCGCCACTCTGGATGCCATCGCCCTTGAGGCTCAGGGTCGCGCGCTGCGCCTGATCGAGCTTGCCATCCAGGTTCAGGCGTTGCAGCCGATTATCCTCAAAGCCCAGGCCACTCCCTGAGAGCTTGACCAGACCTTGCGGAGCTTGCAGCGTACCGGACACCTCCAGTTGTCCCTTGGCCTGACCTTGCAGCCCCGGCCACAGCTGCGCCAGACGCGGCAGGTCAAGATTCAACTGCCCGCGCAGGCGCTGATCGAGCCCGCCTTTACCCTGGATCCGGTTGTCGCCCAGCCGCACCAGCAGACTGTCGAGTTGCCATTGCTGACCATCGCCCGCCGCCTTGGCCTGCAATATCGCCGGCTGGCCACGCAGACGACCGGTAAGGTCCAGATCAGCCAGCAGATCGAGCGTGTCGCCTTGCATGCTGCCCTTGCTGCGCAACTGACCGCCCAAGGTGCCGGGCAGCTGCGCGACCCAGTAGGCCGGGTTCAGAGCGCTGAGTTTCAGATCGGTGTCCCACCCCACGCCCTCGGCAAACGCCAGATTCAGGTAGCCGCTGGCCTTGCCCTGCCCCGCCTCCAGTTCAAGCTGTGGCAGATAGACCGCTTGCAGATCGCCACTGAACGGGCTTTGCAGGCTGAACGCACCGGCCGGGCCATCAGCCTTGGCGCTGAAGTTGCCCAGGTACTTGCCGTCGGTGTACGACACCACGGCCTTGAACTGACGCACCGCCACCGGCGGCTCGGCGACTGCCGGGTACAGGCGCTGCCAAGGGAAGTCCAGCCAGTCCAGGCTGGCATCGGCTTTAAGGCCTTCAGCCCAGCCCAGCGTGCCCTTGAGGGTGACGCGTTGCTGCTCGCTGGCGGTCAACTCCAGCCCGGCGATCTGTGCACCGGCCGCATCCACCTTGCCCTCCAGACGCATTGCCACCGGGCCTTTTTCCGCCGGCAGGCTGGCGTTGCCCTGCACCTGATAGCCCTGCTGCAGATTGCCCTCGGCGGTCAGCTGCAGCTTTTCCAGGGTCAAGGTGTCGGGCAGATCGGCACTGGCCTTGAATGCCTCGCTGGTGATGTTCAAGCGTGCCGGCAACTGCTCGGCCAACGGCTGCAGCTCAGCGCTGAGCAGCGCGTCCAGATAACCGCTGCTTTGCCCTTGCAATTGCAGGGTCTTGAGCAGCTCACCTTGAATATCCAGCGCCAACGTCCAGCTTTGCTCGCCTTGCGGCGGCAGTTGGACCTGGCCCTGAATGTTCAGCGGCCAGTCACCGACCGGCTGCAACAGCCCGGACACGTCCACTTGCAGATCATCACGTTGCAGGTGAATCCGGTCGATCTGCAGCCCTGCGGCGGTCCAGTGTGCGGCCAGTTGCAAGTCTTGAAGTTGCTGCACGCCGTCGATCTGCAAGCTGGCGATCTGGATGTCCTGAACCTCGATGCTCAATGGCAGGCTCAGGTTTGGCAATTGCAGCGGTCCGCTTGGCGTGTCAGCTTCGCTGGCCGGCAATTGCAGACTGATCGGGCCGCTATGCAGACTTTCAATGCACAGCGTCATGCGCCACAGACAAGCGGGCGACCAGTCGAGCTCGGGATTGACGACCAGCACCTGCTGCTGCCCCTGTTGCCAGTGCAGTTTTTCGGCCTGCCAATGCCCACCCAGCCGGCCACTGAACTGCTCGACCTGCAAACCCGGCACCTGGCGCAGCAGCCATTGGCTGCCAGCCTGAGTGCCGAGCAGACCGGACAGGACCAGCAGCAGAACAATAATCACAGCCAGCAGGCTGAGCGCGGCGATCATCAGGCCACGTCCGATGCGGCGAGTATTCATAGTTCCGGCCCCATGGAAAAGTGCAGGCGTACGCCACCATCGCCATCGAGCGGATGGGCCAGGTCAAGGCGCAACGGACCGACCGGCGACACCCAGCGCACACCAAAGCCGACCCCGGTCTTCAGGCTCGGCAGGTCCAGATTATTGAAGGCGTTACCTTGGTCGACGAATGCCGCAAGGCGCCACTTTTCGGCAATCGAATACTGGTATTCAGCGCTGGCAGCGACCATGTAGCGGCCACCGATCCGGTCACCATCGGAGTTGGTCGGTGACAGGGTCTGGTAGTCATAACCCCGGACGCTCTGGTCACCACCGGCAAAGAAGCGCAGTGACGGCGGAATCGAGGAATAGCCATTGGTCCAGTTGCCGCCGATCTGCACCCGGCCCAGAAAGCGGTGATTCTGGCCCAGGGTGGTCAGGCCCTTGGCCATGGCGCTGCCGCGCAGCAGGTTGGTATCGGACAACATACCCTCGGCCGCGACCTGAGCATCGAACTGCAACCGATAACCGTTGTGTGGGTCAATCCGGTTATCGCTGCGCAGGAATGAATAGCTGACACCGGGCATCAGCAACGTGCTGAGCCCGGAATCATCGCCAAGCCGATACTCTTCGCGCTGCCATTTCAACGACACCACCCGCTCCCAGCCGCTGGGCAACTTGCTGTGCCACTCCGGGCCAAGGGTCAGCAGCTTGCTGAGGGTGTCAGTGCCGGCGATCTCTTCGTACTGATAACCACCGGCATACCGCAACTTGTCGGTCAGCGGCGGGTCGAGCGGCACATCGTAGTACAGACCGATGTTCTGCCGGGGCGCCGACAATTCCGATTCGAAGCCATAACTGTGCCCTTGGGGGTTGGCCCAGTGGCGGGTCCAGTTGGCTTTGCCGCGCGGCCCGACGTCGGTGGAAAAGCCCAGCCCCAGGCCCATGGTCCGGGGCTTGCGGGTTTCAAGCTGCACCGTGACCGGGATGACCTGGCCTTGCGCGGCGGTCGGCGCCGCATCGACCCGCACGCCTTCAAAATAGCCACTCGATTGCATGGCCTGATTGAGTTCGGCGATCAGTTGTGAATCGTAGGGGGTGTTTTCCTTGAACGGCACCATGCGGCGCAGCAGGTCCGGGTCCAGCGGTGTGTCGCCGCCGAAACTGACCGGCCCCAGCACGTAGCGCGGGCCACTGTCATACACCAGCTCGATATCCGCCACGGCGCCCTGCGGGTCGACCCGCAGTTGCTGGCGGCTGAAGCGGCCACTGAAGAACCCATAGCGTGAGGCCTGGTTCTGGATCAGCTTCTTGGCGTCTTCATAGAGGCCATGGTTGAGCGGTTTGCCGGGTTGCAGCGCTTCACTTCTGGGCACCTTGAACGCCGCCATTTGAGCAGCCGGGCCTTCAACCCGTACGGTGACATTGCGCAAGCGCACCGGCTCGCCCGGCTCGATCCGGATAATCAGCTGCGGCTGTTTGCCATCGCGAACCTCGGTATCGATCCTGGCCTGGTAATAGCCCAGCGCCTGCGCAGCGGTCTGCGCCTGCTGTACCGCGCCCAGGCGAAACTGCTCCAGCGCCTGGGCATCACGATCGCCCAGACTGCCGATGTAACCTTCAACGTTCTCCTTGAGCGCCGCATTGGCGGGACTGACATCCACCTCCAGACGCGCCTGGGCCTGGACCGTGGCGCTCATGGAGATAACGAACAAGCTGCTGAATAATCTGGAAAGCTTCATGGGTCCCGATGCTAACACGACTCAGTGTCACGCCCATGAGCGGACAAAGCGTCGAAGTTTCAATCCCTTAGGTAGCAGGTTGCGCCAAAGCCCGTGGACTTGGGTGAAAGAACACATGCTCACGAATCGGTCCTACCGCCACTTCACCGATTTGCTCGTAGCCCTGCTGTTTATAGAATTCAAGATAGCGGGGATTTCCAGTGTCGAGGACCACGCCACGTGAATGCTCATCAACTGCGCACCAGTCATGCAGCGCCTGCAGCAGCCGTTCGGACAGCCGCTGACCCAGCACCTGGCCCTGATAGGCGGGGTCCAGACCGACCAGCGGCAGCACATGCACCGCCTGGGTCGGCAGGCAAGCGAGCACCGCATTGTAGTAGTCCAGATAACGCTGGGTGCAGCTCAGGCCGGTACTGAGCACCATGCGCAACCGCCACGCCCAGCTTTCGGTCACCCCCAGCCGGCGCTGCGGCGGCGCGATCAACGCCACGCCCGCCAGCCTGTCCTCGACAAACAGTCCCAGCGCCGGCAAGTCCTGTAAAAAGTGCTGCTTGACCAGTTCCCTGACCGTGGCCTTGACCCGTTGCTCGTAACCCGCCCGCTGGGCGTTGAATACGTAAGAGAAATTCGGATCGTTGCGATAGGCCTGAAACAGCAGATTACGGGTTTCACGACTGTAACCGCTGTCGAGTTGACGGATATCGATCTGGGGGGCAGTAGAGTCAGGCATACAACGGACCTCGTGATAAAGGGCGGCGCAGATACGGCAACGCTCGGGATGCACTGGGTCAGAGTCATGGCCATCTGCGACAGTTCCAACAAAATTCAGGCCGTGTAACAGCCGTTTACAAGGCTGGCCCCGAACTCACAGGTTGGTTAGCATCGCGGTTTCGTTTTTGCCAGGACCTGCATGTCATGAAAATTGTCTCGTTCAACATCAATGGCCTGCGTGCCCGTCCCCACCAGTTGGCGGCGCTGATCGAGAAGTACCAGCCGGATGTGATCGGCCTGCAGGAAACCAAGGTCGCTGACGAACAGTTCCCCCATGCCGAGATCGAGGCGCTGGGTTACCACGTGCATTACCACGGGCAAAAAGGCCATTACGGCGTCGCGCTGCTGTCGAAGAACATGCCGCTGGCGCTGCATAAAGGCTTCGATACAGATGATGAAGAGGCCCAGAAGCGTTTCATCTGGGGCACCTATGCCGACCACAACGGCCAGCCGGTGACCATCATGAACGGCTACTTCCCGCAGGGCGAAAGCCGCGACCACCCCACCAAGTTCCCGGCCAAGCAGCGCTTCTACAGCGACTTGCAGGCACTGCTGGAAAGCCGCTTCAGCAACCAGCAGGCGCTGGTGGTGATGGGCGATGTGAATATCTCCCCGCAGGATTGCGATATCGGCATCGGCGCCGACAACGCCAAGCGCTGGCTGAAAACCGGCAAATGCAGCTTTTTACCTGAAGAGCGCGAGTGGATGGAACGCCTGAAAAACTGGGGGCTGGTCGACAGCTTCCGGCACCTGAACCCCGAGGTCAGTGACCGCTTCAGCTGGTTCGATTACCGCAGCCGCGGTTTTGAGGATGAACCCAAACGCGGCCTGCGCATCGACCTGATCATGACCACTCAGGGCTTACTGCCACGGGTCAAGGCGGCAGGGATCGATTACGACCTGCGCGGCATGGAAAAACCCTCGGACCATGCGCCGATCTGGCTGGAACTGAGCTGAGCCATCGGCGCTGGCGACGTCTGGCGTCCCGGCGTCATCGCGCCGTCATATTTGTGTCTTAATCTTGCGGCACTTGCATGCTTCAAGGTGATGTCGATGTTTCGTGCGCTGCTGTTTGCGCTGCTGCTGGCAGGTTCAATGCTGTCCGTGGCGGCGCAGATCGCGCCGGACAGCCCGGCGCCGGTCTTGCGCCTGCAAGGCTCCAATACCATCAACGCTCAGCTAGGCCCGAGGTTGATCGAAGGCCTGATGCGCGAACAAGGCCTGCAGCAGATACAGACCCGTGCCAGCGCAGTGACCAATGAACAACGTGTCACCGGCCAGGATGTCAACGCCAGCATCTGGCAGGCACAGGTCGCCGCGCATGGTTCCAGCACCGGTTTCAAGGCATTGCAAGGCGGCCTGACCGATGTCGCCGCTTCGTCGCGACCGATCAAGCACCAGGAGTTGCAGGCTTTGGCCAGCCTGGGGGATCTGCGCAGCCAGCAGGCCGAGCACGTGATTGGCATTGATGGCGTCGCGGTGATCGTGCATCCGGGCAACCCGCTGCGCCAGCTCGACACTCAGACCCTGGCGCGTATTTTCAGCGGCGAAATCAGCGACTGGCAGACCATTGGCGGCACCCCTGGGCGAATAGTGCTGTGTGCCCGCGATGAGCAATCCGGGACTTGGGAAACGTTTCGTGAGCTGGTGTTGACCGCGCATGCCAAAGCGCTGTCAGCCGGGGCGCGACGACTGGAGTCGAGCGAGCAACTGGCCGACGAAGTCAGTCGCACGCCCAACGCCATCGGTTTCATCGGTCTGCCTTGGGTCCGCCGCGCCCGCGCGCTGGCCATTGCTGACGGCGACGCGCAACCGCTGCTGCCGACGATCGAATCGATTGCCACGGAAGACTATCCGCTGACGCGGCGGCTTTACTTGTATCTGCCGCCGCACCTGCAAAATCCCTGGGCGCAGGCTCTGGTGCGGTTTGCCCAAAGTCGCCAGGGGCAGGCGATTGTTGCCGCCAGTGGTTTCGTGGCACAGCAGATCCAGACCATACAGACGCGCCCCGACCTACAGATGAGCAGTCAATACCAGACATTGAGCCGCCAGGCGCAGCGGTTATCAGTGAACTTTCGCTTTGAGCAGGGCAGCGCCCGGCTGGACAACAAGGCACTGTTTGATGTGCAGCGCCTGGTGGATTACCTGAGCGCCCATGACAAGCTCGATCGCCAGGTCACCCTGGTGGGGTTTGGCGATGCCAAGGACGACCCGCAACGCGCCCTGCTGCTGTCGCGCCTGCGGGCCATGGCGGTGCGCCGTGAGCTGCTGCGCCATGATGTGATCCTGCGCGACGTGCTGGGCCAGGGTGAGGACATGCCGGTCGCCGATGACGACACAGCGCAAGGGCGAATCCGCAATCGCCGGGTGGAGGTCTGGGTGCACTGACCAGCAGGGTGGCGTGCAGTTGCTGCAGGCACGGCTATGATCAATTTGAACATGGCCGTGGGCCACGACAAGAGGCGCCTGCACGATGACGCTGCATAAAGTCGATCTGAATCTGTTCGTGGTGTTCGATGCCATTTACACCGAGTCCAGCCTGACCCGCGCCGGGCAAAATATCGGTATCACTCAGCCGGCCGTTTCCAATGCGCTGGCGCGGCTGCGCGAAACCCTCAATGACCCATTGTTCCTGCGCACCGCGCACGGCATGATCCCCACCCCGATGGCCCGGCGGATTGTCGGCCCGATCCGTAATGCGCTGTCACTGCTACAGGTGTCGGTGCAACAAAGCCGGGGTTTCGATCCGTTGCTGAGCAACAGAACCTTGCGCATCAGCATGAACGACCTCAGTGAGGTTTTATTGCTGCCCAGGCTGCTGCAACGCCTGCAGCAACTGGCGCCGGACCTGTGCATCGAAAGTTTTGGCAGCCGCCACCACGAAATTCCCCAGGCCCTAGCGGCAGGACACCTTGATCTGGCAATCGACGCGCCCGCGCCGGGCGATGCGCAGATCCACCACCTCAAACTCCTGGAAGACCGCTACGTGTGCGCGATGCGCAAGCAACATCCGCTGGCGCAGCACGGCACTCTGGAGCTTGAGCAGTACCTGGCGCAGCCGCAGATTCTGGTGGCCCACCCGCGTGACAAACCTCATAGCGTCGATCTGGCACTGGCCAGACTTGGCCGGCAACGACGTATTGGCCTGCGCTCGCGCAATTACCTGATGGCCTGGCACGCCCTGCAACAGACCGACCTGATCATGACTGTGCCGGAACACTTCGCTCGTCAGCACGCTCTGCATTGGGTCAATCTGCCGGTCGAACAACCCGCCTTACTGGAAACCCACCTTTACTGGCATGAAAGCACCGACCATGACCCGGCCAACCGCTGGATGCGCGAACAGCTGATCGAGCTTTGCCTGGCGATGTGGCTGGAATAGCCCACCTGAAGCGCTGGGTAACAGGGTTTGCGCTTGACAGCAGCACGCGCGTCGGGCAGCACGTGCGACACCTTGTCACACAGTGTTACCCTTGTTGATGAATGCATCAGGATTCGGGTAGCACGGAAACATTTCAATTGAGTGACTCGGCCTACAGCAGGACGATGCACGGATGAAATCCCCGGATTACGGGGCTTTTAAAAAGTTGGCACGGCTTCTGCTATATATTCCAGTACAACAAGAACAAAAAAACGCGACAAACCAATAAAAACAAGATGTACGGCTCTGACATAACAAGAACAACACGCACAGAGGCGCAGCCAACAGATTTTTTTGGAGTCGATAGTTTTCCGGGGCTTTGTCCTCGCAACCCGTCAAAGAACAACAAGACTGCCCAAGGCAGCTGCCCGACTGGTTGGATCGTTTGATGAAAGCTGATCAGCGCTCAAAAAAATACGTTTGCTCTTGATCCCGTATGGGGATCGCCAAAGCGGTAACGGGTACGGTCACCAAAAACAACAACAGGCCACCCGAACAATAAAAAGAGCATACCAAGAAACCTTGAAGGGGAGCCCAGGCTCCCCTTCGTGCTGTGTGCGGTACAGCCACTGCCCATGCACAGCCCTTACCGCCCCTTTCACGACCAGCACGGATCGCCGCCCGGCCGCCCCCGCCCCGATTCTGACTTGAAACAAAGTGGGAACGAGCTCGCTCGTGAAGACAATGGCACATGCACAGCAGATTCCGGGCTCATACCCGCCCCTTCACGACCAGAACGGATCTCCGCCCGGTCGTTCCCACCCCAATTCTGATCTGAAATGAAGTGCGACCAAGCGGGCAGCAAGAAGAGTCGTATACCCTAGAGAAAATCCATCAGTGCGGGGCAATGGATTGTAAATTTCAATGAGGGGCAAAAAAGCGTTGACCTAAAAATGATAATGATTATTATTTCATCAGCTGGTCGCGAGACCGGCGGATAACCCAGGAGTCTTAGGTCGACTCCAGGATTATCTCCTCATCAGGCTAATCACGGTTTTTGACCCGGCTTTTTGCCGGGTCTTTTTTTTTGGTTTTTTCTCGCTGCTTCAGGCTAATGAAGTCTTTGCTGTTGCTCATGGGCGGCATCATAGCAAAGCGATATTGAACTGCGTCATAGTTTTTAACTCATACCTCTATGAAAATTGGCAATTGTTGACACTTTTCACTTGAGAATGATTCTCGACCTCACTAATCTGTACGCATGTCACGGGTGACATCCCTGAACCAAGGACGTCCCCGCCCTCCACGCAAGATCAGCGAGCGTAGAACATGAGTAGCCAACTCTCATCTTTACTGCATATGCCCATCCGGACCGACGCTGAGGCCACTACGCAAACGCTCGAACTGACCCGACGCCTGGGCAAACTGCCGCGGCATATCCGCCAGGTATTTCTGCTTAGCCGCCTGGAACAGCTCTCGCACACCGAGATCGCCAGCTTCATGGGGATTGCCACCGACAAGGTCGAACGCGCCATGTTGCGGGTCATGCATCACGCGCACCGTGACCTGGCGGACACCCACGCGCCATTGGCGACCCACGATCAGGCCGACGCCTGGTATATCCACTTGCAAAGCCCAGCGGCGACTGCCAGCCAGCGTATCGAGTTTCGTCACTGGATCGACGCCGATCCGGCCAATCTGGCGGCGTTCCAGGCCAGCGAGCGGCTCTGGCGGCAATTGCAACCGGCGGCTGCACTTCTGGGCGCCTCTGGCTGGCACCGACGCAAACGCCGCGGCTACCTGGGCTGGTACCTGCTGACGGCGTTCATTGGCAGCCTGATGGTGACTGCCGAAGCCTTCAGCTGATCACTAATGACCGATCGACGACTGAAAAGCCCGTCAAGATCCCTGTAAAGTAATTGCCACACCCCGGCACTTGCGCATACAGGGAGACACCGTGAGTCTGAACATCAGCGCCGATTTTGACAGCGGCAATATTGAGGTCATCGATGCCAGCGACAGCCAGCGCATCGAACTGGCGATCCGCCCCGACAGCAACAGCCCGCATTACCAGTGGTTCCACTTCAAGGTCGATGGCCTGATTCCCGGCCAGCACTACCACTTCAGGCTCGGCAATGCTGCCGGCGCAAGCTACGGGCATGCCTGGCACGGCTACAACGCGGTGGCATCCACTGACCACCAGAGCTGGTTTCGCGTGCCCTCCAGCTTCGACGGCCAGGCGCTGAGTTTCCGTTTCGAAGCCAGTCACCGCCAGGCCTGGTTTGCCTATTTCGAACCCTATAGCCGTGAGCGCCATACGCGCCTGATCGAACAGGCGCTAAGCAATGCCGGCTGCCAGTTGCTGGCCACCGGACACAGCGTCGAAGGCCGCGATATTGCCTTGCTGCGCAAAGGCGACGGCGCGCCCGGCAAGCGCAAGATCTGGATCATCGCCCAACAGCATCCGGGCGAGCATATGGCCGAGTGGTTTATCGAAGGCATCATCGAGCGTTTACAGGAGCCTGCCGACGCCGCGTTGCAGACCTTGCTCGCCGCCGCCGACCTGTATCTGGTGCCGAACATGAACCCGGACGGCGCCTTTCATGGCCATCTACGCACCAATGCGCGCGGCAAAGACCTTAACCGCGCCTGGCAAGACAGCAATGCCCAGGACACGCCGGAGGTGTTCTTCATCCAGCAACAAATGGAACAGTATGGCGTGGATGCCTTTATCGATGCCCATGGCGACGAAGACATCCCTTATGTCTTCACCGCCGCCTGCGAAGGCAATCCGGGTTACAGCCCCAGGCAGGCCGCGCTTGAGGCGCAGTTTCGCAGCACCCTGGAGGGTATCACTCCGGACTTCCGGAGCCTGCACGGCTACCCCCGCAGCGCGCCTGGGCAGGCCAATATGAGCCTGGCCTGTAACAGTGTCGGTGAACGCTACCAATGCCTGGCACTGACCCTGGAGATGCCCTTCAAGGATCACGACAACGCCCCGAACCCGCACACCGGCTGGTCCGGGCAACGCTCAAAGGCGCTGGGCCGTGACGTGCTCGGTGCTCTGGCGCAAATGGTTCAGGCGTTACGCTGAATCTCCCCTACCACACCGGTAACCTGGATAATCCCGACCCATGCATTCTCTTGCAGACCTGCGCGCCGGCAAACTGGCCGGCATCCGTCGCCTTGATCTGGGCTGCGGCCTGGAGCACTTCCCGCAGGAAATCTTTGACCTGGCCGACTCGCTGGAAGTCCTCAACCTGAGCGGCAACGCCTTGAGCAGCCTGCCGGATGATTTGCACCGCCTGACAAAACTCGAAGTGCTGTTTGTTTCTGACAACCTGTTCACCGAGCTGCCAGCCGTACTCGGGCGCTGCGAACGGCTGAGCATGATCGGCTTCAAGGCCAACCGCATCGAACACGTGCCCGCCGAGTCGCTGCCGCCGCGGCTGCGCTGGCTGATCCTTACCGATAACCGCCTGGAGACCTTGCCGGAGCAGCTTGGCCGGTGCCCGATGCTGCAGAAACTGATGCTCGCCGGTAACCGCCTGCAAAGCCTGCCAGCAAGCCTTGCGAACTGTCAGCAGCTGGAATTGCTGCGCCTGTCCGCCAACCAACTGCCGGCGCTGCCTGACTGGCTGATGCAAATGCCGGCCCTGGCCTGGCTGGCACACTCCGGCAACCCGTTCAGTCGCAGCCCTGAGCAGCCGACAATCGATCGCATCCCCTGGGCGCAACTGCAGCTGCAGCAACGGCTTGGCGAAGGGGCTTCGGGGGTCATCCAGCAAGGGCTATGGCGCAGCGCTGAAGGCAGCCGAGCGGTGGCGATCAAACTGTACAAGGGCGAGCTGACCAGCGATGGCTCGCCACAGGATGAAATGCTCGCGTGCATGGCCGCCGGGGCGCATCCACAATTGATTGAGGTCATCGGCGAGGTCGACGGCCACCCCGATCAGCGTCGTGGCCTGGTCATGGGCCTGATTGATCCTGCACTGCGCAACCTGGCCGGCCCGCCGAGCCTGGCCTCCTGCAGCCGGGATATCTACCCGCCAGACACCGTACTGAGCGTGCCGGTGGTGCTGCGCCTGGCAACCGGTATCGCGTCAGTGGTGGCCCATCTGCACGCGATCGGCATCACTCATGGCGACCTGTATGGGCATAACATCCTCTGGCAAGCAGACGGCCAGTGCCTGCTGGGCGACTTTGGCGCCGCCGCCTTTCATCCGCATGCCAGCGTCAGCGCTGCGCTGGAGCGCATCGAAGTACGGGCATTCGGAATTTTGCTCGAAGAGCTGCTGAGTCACTGTCCGGACAGTGACTCCTGCCCGGCGCTGGCACGACTGGCTGCACGTTGCGTACAGCCGGCTGTGGCGCTGAGGCCAGGGATGCAGGAAGTCCATGACTGCCTGCAAGCCCTCACTGGCTGAATCAGCCCGCCAGCCCGACGTACATGTCTTGTACGTCATCGTTGTTGTCGAGCGCTTCCAGGAACGCCTCGACTTCAGCCATCTGCTCATCAGTCAGGCCGTCGACGGTGTTCTTGGGGCGATAACCCAGTTTCGCCGACTGCACGGTAAAACCCTGCTCGGGCAATGCCTTGCACACCAGGTCCAGGTCAGTCGGCTCGGTGAGGAACAGGGTCACGCCCTCCTCGCCTGGCTCGCAATCCTGGGCGCCGGCTTCGATGGCAGCCTCTTCAGGGTCGATATCCGCCGAATTGGCGACCGCTTCGATCATGCCCTGATAAGCGAAGTCCCAGGACACCGAGCCCGAAGCGCCCAACTGGCCCTTGCGAAACAGCACGCGGATTTCCGCGACGGTGCGGTTGACGTTGTCGGTCAGGCATTCGACGATCACCGGCACCCGGTGCGGCGCGAAGCCTTCATAGGTGACCCGCTCGAAGCTGACGGTTTCACCCAGCAGGCCGGCGCCCTTTTTGATCGCGCGCTCCAGCGTGTCACGCGGCATCGAGGCCTTTTTGGCCTGCTCGACCACCAGGCGCAGGCGCGAGTTCATGTCAGGGTCAGCACCGCCGCGGGCGGCAACCATGATTTCCTTGGACAGCTTGCCGAAGATCTTGCCCCTGGCATTGGCGGCCGCTTCTTTATGTTTGACTTTCCACTGTGCGCCCATGTCTGCTGCTCTCTCTCGCTTCACTGGCGTCCCGCCACGACAAGATGACAGAACGCTGAAAAAGGTATCGCCCGGAATACTCCGAACACAGGGCGAGCATTCTATACGCCCGACGTATAGATGGAACCCCTCCAACAATTTCATAACGGCTGTCCGACAATTACCCCAGAGCCCTACAGGGCTGTAGGCCATTTCTGAAATAACCGGCAACTATGCCTTTGCGCTCCGGCTTTTCGTACCCTTCGCAGCCTTAACCCCCTGAGGAGGGAGCATCTGTGCATGCTCAATGATTCTGCCTGCCCGATCAGCCTGAAAATCCCAGGCCTGCCGATGGACTTCAGGGTTGCCGCCTTTAGCGGCCAGGAAGCCTTGAACGAGCCGTGGCGGTATACGATCGATCTGATCAGCCGCGATCCAGGCCTGGAGCTTGCCAGGCTGCACGGCCGAGCGGCGAGTTTCATCGCCCGCGCCGGGCATCCTGCTGTCGACGGTGAAATCATTGACGCCTGCCAGCTGTACGCCGGCACCTGCCTGAGCCATTACCGCATCAGTCTGGCGCCGCGCCTGCAACGCATGACCAGCCCCCCAAGGCAACGATTGTTCAGCGGCCAGAGCAGCCTGCAGCTCATCGAACGTCTACTGAGTGAAAACGGGTACGACCCAACAGAGCTGCGCCTCGAACACCTGCACGGCGTGTATCCGGTCCGCAATCAATGCATTCAGTATCAAGAGAGCGACCTGCATCTGCTGCAGCGGGTGTGTGAAGAAGAAGGTATTCACTTTCACTTCGACGGTCAGCAACTGGTGTTCTCGGATGACCCGGCGAGTTTTACCGAGCGCCTGGAGCCGTTGCTGGCCCACCTGCCCTGCGACCGGAGCGGCCTGCTTGATCAGCTCTGTGAATTTCGCGGTTTACAACCCGTCACCCCGACGCTGCGCCAGGCAACCCACGGTGCCACGCCGTCCCACCCGCAAGCCTGGCAATTACAGCAGCGCAGCCGTGACCTGGAACGACTGCGCTGCGGTGCTCGTCAGCTCAGCGGGCAGAGCCGCGATGCGGCGCTGCGCTGCGGGCAGGTCATACGCATTGCCAGACACCCCGAGCAGCGTTACAACGACCACTGGCTGGTGACCCGCGTGCATCACTACGGCAGGCAGATGGGCGTATTCGAAGGGCAAGACCCCCACGAGATTGCCACGATCGTGCGCAACCTTGCCGCTGCCGATACTCATGACTGGGCGCTCAACGCCCCGCTGTTGGATCTGGGCGAGCACAGCGATCCCGGATACGGCAACAACTTTGCGGTCATACCCTGGACCCAGCCGTTTCGCCCGGCCTTGCGCCATCCAAAACCCCGAATCAACGGGCTGCATGCGGCAACGCTGATCGACAGCACAGCCAATCGCCAGGCCAGCCTGAAGATCCGGCTCGACTGGCAGACAACCGGCAGCGCTCCGGTACAGGCGCAGCTAATCCCCGGTCGCTTGCCCGCCGATCAACCGCTGCTGCCCGGCAGCCGGGTTCTGGTGGCCTATCTGGACGGCGACCCGGACCGGCCGACGATCTGCGCCCTGTTGCCTGGCAGCATCGCTGCAGGGCCGCTGCGCTTGAGCCTTGATGGCTGCCCGATTGAGCCGGGCACAGAACAACTGGCGGTCCAACGCGGTCAATACTTGCAGATCTGCGCCACCCAAGCGCTGAGCCTGAGCGGCGCGCTGGCCAGCATTCGGCTCGGGCACCAGGGCATCGAGGTCAGCGCAGCCAGGCTGCAATTGACCCGACGCAGGCAACAACAGCCACTGCAGGATCTACGCCTGGTCGTGCAAGGCACGCCGCTGCGCGATTGCGTCTGGTATATCGTCCACATGGACAAGCCGGGGCTGGAAAATCTGTCTCTGCTTGACCCGGAGCATGTGTTATTCGAGGGCCGCACGGACGATCAGGGCTATCTGGGCATGACTGCCGAGCAGCGGCGCCGGTTGGCCATGGAATATGCCCGGGGTGCGCAGACGCTGTGCCTGCTGCACCCCGGCCACTGTGTCACGCTGCATCACTATCTGCGCCAGAGCAGCAATGATGCCCTGCATCAGGCGTTGCTCGATGCCGCCGCCGCGCCGCAAACAGATTAACGCCCCCTGAACTGCGGCGGGCGCTTGGCTACAAATGCCGCCATGCCTTCTTTCTGGTCCTGGCTGGCGAACACCGCATGAAACACCCGTCGCTCAAAGCGGATGCCTTCGGCCAGGCTGACCTCGAATGCACGATTGACGCTTTCCTTGACCATCATCGCCACCGGCAGCGATTTGGCAGCGATGGCCGCGGCGGCCTCAAGGGCCTCATCGAGCAGCCGTTCTGTGGCGACCACCCGCGACACCAGCCCGGCGCGTTCGGCTTCATGGGCATCCATCAGACGCCCGGTAAGGCACATTTCCATGGCCTTGGCCTTGCCTACCGCCCGGCTCAGGCGTTGTGTGCCGCCCATCCCGGGCAACACCCCCAGATTGATTTCCGGCTGACCAAAACGGGCGTTGTCGGCGGCCAGAATAAAGTCGCACATCAATGCCAGCTCACAACCACCGCCAAGGGCAAAACCAGCCACTGCAGCGATAATTGGCTTGCGCCGCCCGGCGACCCGGTCGCTTTCGCTGAACAGATCGTCCAGGTAGATCTGCGGGTAAGTCAGCTCGGCCATTTCCTTGATGTCTGCACCGGCGGCAAACGCTTTCTGTGAGCCGGTGAGCACAATGCAGCCGATCTGCGAATCGGCCTCGAACTGATCCAGCGCGTGGTTCAACTCATCGATCAATTGGGCATTAAGGGCATTCAATGCCTGCGGACGGTTGAGTGTGATGAGCGCAACCCTGTCTCTGACCTCGGTAAGGATTTCGCTATAAGCCATTGTTTTTTATCCTTTTTATTTAAAACGGGCGGTTAACACCAAATTGAACAATCAACATTCATATCCAATCATAATCTCTTGATTATCCTCATCTTATTAACTCAACAGCCATGGCCGTAGCCTCACCGCCACCGATGCAGATCGCCGCCACCCCACGGCGCTTGCCGTGACGCCGCAGCGCCGCCAGCAAGGTCACCAGAATCCTCGCCCCCGAGGCGCCCACCGGATGCCCCAGCGCACAGGCGCCGCCGTGGACATTGACCCGTGCATGATCCAGCCCCAGTTTGCTCATCGCCACCAGCGTCACCACCGCAAAAGCCTCGTTGATTTCGAACAGATCAACCTGATCGGCTGACCAGCCGGTTTTCGACCACAGCGCCTCAATCGCGCCAATCGGCGCGGTGGTGAACAGGCCTGGGTTATCGGCATAGGCAGCGTGACCATGGATCACGGCCAGCGCGCTCAGGCCACGGCGCTCGGCCTCGGAGCGGCGCATCAACAGCAGCGCAGCGGCACCGTCGGAAATGGAACTGGAATTGGCCGCCGTTACCGTTCCGCCATCGACAAATGCCGGTTTGAGCGAGCCGATCCGGTCCGGCCGGGCCTTGGGTGGCTGCTCATCCTGGCTGATACGCTTGCGCTCTTTCCCGACGCTGACCTCAAGCGGGACGATTTCTTCTTCGAACCAGCCATTGGCCATGGCATGTTGAGCGCGACTCAGCGATGCCAGGGCAAATGCGTCCTGGTCTTCGCGAGTGAAGCCGTGCGATTGCGCGCACTCCTCGGCGTAGGTGCCCATCAGCCGACCGGGCTCGAAGGCATCCTCCAGGCCGTCGTAAAACATGTGATCCAACACCCGACCATGGCCCATGCGATACCCCTCACGCGCCCGGTCCAGCAGGTAAGGCGCGTTGGACATGCTTTCCATGCCACCGGCCAGCACGACCGTGGCGCTGCCGGCCAGCAGCAGCTCATGCGCCTGGATCACCGTCTGCATGCCAGAGCCGCACATCTTGTTCACGGTCGTGCAGCGCGTCGCCATGCTCAGCCCGGCGCCCAGTGCAGCCTGCCGGGCCGGTGCCTGACCCAGCCCGGCCGGCAGCACGCAACCAAACAGCACCTCCTCGACCGCCTGCGGCTCGATACCGGCCCGGGCGACGGCCGCAGCGATGGCTGCACTCCCCAATTGCGGGGCGCTCAGGCTGCGCAATTCACCCTGAAAGCCGCCCATCGGCGTGCGCGCTGCGCTGACGATAACCACCGGGTCCTGATGACTCTGAACGGTCATGGAACTCTCCTCCTGAACACAAGATTGCTCGGCCAGGTGCCCAACGCGATGGTGGCACCCGCCATACAGTCTTGAGCTTAGTGGAAAAACCCAGGCGACCGGTGCGGCGAATATCTGCCGGCCTCGATGGTCAGATTCTGTGTTGCCTTTCTGGAGCCCGCCATGTTGCGCCATACACGTCGCCTGCTGCTTGTCTCACTGTTCTGCGCACTGGGCGCCTGCGCGTGGTTACCGGATCGTGATCCACTGGTGATCGAAGTGGCAGGCATCGAGCCACTACCCGGCGAGGGCCTGGAAGTGCGCATGGCCGTGAAGTTGCGGGTTCAGAACCCCAACGACAGCGAGATCCACTACAACGGCGTGGCCCTGCGCCTGGAGGTCAACGACCGCTTGCTGGCTTCCGGGGTCAGTGACCAGCATGGCCGGGTGGCCAGCTATTCGCAGGCACTGATCACGGTGCCGGTGAGCATCACGGCGTTCTCTGTACTGCGCCAGACCCTGGGGCTCAGCGAGGCGCAGGCACGCGGTCGGCCATTAGACGGGTTGCCGTACACCTTGCACGGCAAGTTCGGTGGCGGCCCGTTCGGTACCCAACGCTTCAGAAGCAGCGGCACCTTGAGCCTGCCGGCCACCGGCAACTGATGGAGTTGAAACCCTTGCCATTTGGTAATGCCGATCAGTTAAGGTCGATGCGACCTCTGTGGGAACGAGCTTGCTCGTGAAGACGGCATTACATTCACAGAACATTTACCGGTTTTACTGGCCCTTTCGCGACCAAGGTCGCTCCCACAAGAACCTGGCCAAGCCCCAAAATCCCTTGACTGATCGGCATCATTGCTATCGGGCAGCGGCCATCAAACGATTGACCTCACTGCGCACCATGTTGGCGTACTCCGGCGGGCTCATGGCATCCAGTTCGCCACGTACCCATTCGGCCCACTTGCCCTTGCGTTTGGATTTTTCGCCGATCAGACGCGCGGCATCACCCTTGGCCTTGCCCAGATTGCTCTGCCATAGCTCGAACAGACGCGATTTTTCGTCTTCGATCTCGGCACGTTCGGCCTGGGAAAGGTTGGCGAGATTGAAACTCATGGCGGTTACCTCTTACAAAAACCGGGGGCAATCTTACACGGCCAGGACCATGACGCCGAACAGCCGATTGAACAACTTGCAACTTTTGCCGCCGCCCGGTACTCAATGGTTCAAATGCCATCCACTGAAAGGAAACCACCATGGCCCGCAAAACCGCCGCGCAAAACCCTGCTGACCAGATCAAGGATCAGGCTTTCAGCGAATTGCAGTCGCTGATCGAAGAATCGGAAAAGCTGCTCAAAGACAGCGCCGCGCTGGTCGGAGAAGACGCCGAGACGCTGAAAGCGCAATTGAGCCTGAAGCTCAATCAGGCGTTGGAAGCGGTGACCAGCGTGCGTGAGCGTGCGCGCCCGGCCGTCGAGGCGACCGAGACCTACATCGGCGGCCACCCATGGCAGACCGTTGCGATATCGGCAGGGTTCGGGCTGGTTGTCGGCCTTTTGCTGGGCCGTCGCTAAAAATCATTGTCGCTGGAACCGGCTCGACAGAGTGCCGGTTCCAGCCACATAGCAGCGCCTTAAAGGGCGCGATTGACCAGTGCAGGCTTGGCAAAGCGGTGCGATTTGGCCACTTTGGCTTCCAGCCCGGTCAGCTGTTCCTGGCCTTGCTCCTGCGACTCGTAAGGCCCCAGCAGGATCTGCTGCTTGCCATCGAGATTGACGATCACCGGCGCATAATGACGCTCCAGCAGCCACGCGCTGGTGTCGCTGATCGCCTCACGGGTGTTCATCTGGATGTACCACTTAGGCTGACTGACCTGCGGCGCCTGCACTTGGGCACTGGCAGCAGACTCATGGGCTGGCGTCGGGGACTTGCCGGCATCACATGCGGTCAACGCCAGTGCCGCCATTATCATTACCATCTTGCGCACGTCGAACTGCTCCTGACTGATCGAGGCAGGAGTCTATCACTGTGCACCGCTTCAGCGACCGGTTGCGCTAAGGTGACGCAGCCAAGTGCTCGATCAACCGGCCACTGCTGGATGCCGTCATAGCGCCAGCAGCCGGGCGTTTGCAGCAGCGACCGGGCCACCTGTGCTGTTTTTTGATCATGTAATCAGATATTTCACGAAATATCAGCCCCGCGAGGCCAGCGTCCCGCCGATGAGAGGACTCAGCGCAACCGGCCACATTTACAGGGTAAATCCGTGAAATAATGGCTCTGTGACATGGGAACGTCAATCTGCCCCTGTGGTCCATCCTTGAGCCACTTTCGCCTCAATCAATGTGCATAAATACAAGCCTCAGCGGCAGCAAACAGGTATCTTCCTGCACCTTGCGTTGTAGCCTTTTCCAGAACCAGCAGCCACGGCATCGATGAGCACTGAAACGTCCAGCCAGCCACAGCCGGCCCTGATTATTTGCGAGCACTGCGACTCGCTGTATGAAATTCATCCCTTGCGCGCAGGCGAGTCCGCTTACTGCTTGCGTTGTCGCGCGCTGCTTGGCTGCGGTCAACGCATGTCACTGGAGCAATGGCTGGCCCTGACCGTGACGGCCGCCATGCTGTTTCTGCTGGCCAATATCTTTCCGGTGATCAGCATCAGCATGAAAGGCCTGAGCAACGAAGTCACGCTCTGGCAGTCAGTCGAAGCCCTGGCTCAGGGACGTATCACCCTGATTGCGCTGGTCGCCGGTCTGTCGATCATCTTTGCCCCGCTGCTGCAGATCGCGCTGCTGCTCTGGGTCTTGCTGCATGCCCAGCGCGGCATTGTTGCGCCCGGCTTCAAGGCATGCATGCGCGCCCTTGAGCATCTGCGGCCGTGGAGCATGCTTGAGGTCTGCATGCTTGGCATCCTGGTGGCAATCATCAAACTGTCGGGCATGCTTGATGTACATCCAGGGATAGGCCTGTGGGCGATGGGCATGTTAATGGTGCTGATCCTGCTGATCGCCAATCGCAACATTCGCCGGCTATGGGACATCCTTGAGGTGAAGCCTTCATGAGCCACATCCCTTATGCCCATGAGCATCAACTCAACCTGTGCCACATCTGTGGCTACGCCTGCGCACAAGAGCTGCACTGTTGCCCACGCTGTGATTCACCGGTGCATCGCCGTAAACCCAACAGCCTCACGCGCACCTGGGCGTTTCTGATCGCCGGGCTGATTTTCTATATTCCAGCCAATGTCTTGCCGGTGATGTACACCAACATGCTCGGCAATAGCAGCGAAAGTACGATCATGGCCGGCGTCATCGATTTTGTGCACCACGGCTCGTGGGACATCGCGCTGCTGATCTTTATCGCCAGCGTTCTGGTGCCGTGCCTGAAGTTCGCGGTGCTGGGCATGTTGCTGGTGACCTGCCAGCGGCGCAGTCAGTGGGCGATGGTCGAGCGTACCCGGCTGTATCGTTTCATCGAGCTGATCGGCTATTGGTCGATGCTCGACGTGTTGGTCGTGGCCCTGGTGGCGTCACTGGTGCAGTTTCGCGAACTCAGCAGCATCGAGCCGCGCATCGGCATCCTGTTCTTTGGTTTGGTCGTGGTGATGACAATGTTCGCCGCCATGAGTTTTGATCCCCGGCTCATCTGGGATGCAGAGGTTGAAGATGTCCGATAACACCCCCCCTACGTCCGCGGCAGTCCCTACCCGCCCGGAGATCAAACCGCGCCGGGCGAGGATCTCGCTGGTCTGGCTGGTGCCGATCGTGGCCGGCCTGATCGGCCTGTCCATGGCCGCCCACGACTGGATGAACATCGGCCCGAAGATCAAGGTCAGTTTCCAGACCGCAGAAGGCCTGGAAGCCAACAAGACCCAGGTCAAATACAAGAACGTGGTGATCGGTACGGTCACTGCCATCGACCTGAGCGAGGATCGTACCCACATCCTGGCCACCATCGAGCTGAACAATAGCGCCACGCCCTTCACCCGGGTCGACAGCCAATACTGGGTGGTGCGCCCGCGCATCGGTGCACACGGCGTGTCCGGGGTCGACACCCTGCTCTCCGGCGCGTTCATCAACGCCGATGCAGGCAATGCCGAGCAGACCAAAGATCATTTCACCGGCCTGGAAACCCCGCCGCCGGTGACCTTCGGTGAAAAGGGCAAGCGCTTCGTGCTGCGTACCGATGACCTTGGATCGCTGGATATCGGCTCGCCGATCTATTACCGGCGCATCCAGGTCGGCCAGGTGGTGGGCTATAACCTGTCTGACAACGGCAAAGGCGTCGACGTGCAGATTTTCATCAATTCGCCCAACGACAAGTACATCACCACCGACACGCGCTTCTGGAACGCCAGCGGCGTGGACGTCACCGTGGGCGCAGCGGGCCTGAAAATCGATACCCAGTCGCTGGCGTCGATCGTCTCCGGCGGTATCGCCTTCCGTGAGCCGAACTGGAGCCCGGATGCCAAACCTGCTGACGAGTATGCCGAGTTCCGCATCTTCGACGATCAGGCCACCGCCCTGGCCCCACCAGATGGCGAGCCGCGCTATATCCGCATGCGCTTCAAACAGTCGCTGCGCGGCCTGGCGGTCAATGCGCCGGTGGACTTTCTGGGCGTCAATATCGGCAAAGTGGTGTCGGTCGACCTCGACTACGACGGCGACACCAAGACCTTCCCCGGCGTAGTGGGTGCGGTGATCTATCCCAAGCGCCTCGGCGCCGCCGAGGAAAAACTCCAGAAGCTGGCGGGCAATGGCGATGAAGACGAGCAATCGGCGCGGATTCTCGGCGCCTTCGTCAGCAATGGCCTGCGCGCCCAGGTACGCACCGGCAACCTGCTCACCGGCCAGTTGTACATTGCCATGGAATTCGACCCCAAGGCACCGAAAGTGGCTTTCGATCAACGTGCCCGGCCGCTGGAGATCCCGACCGTGGCCGGCAGCTTCGACAAGCTACAGGAGCAGTTGCAGGCCTTTGTCGACAAACTCAGCCGCCTGCCGATCGACGAGCTGGCGACCAACCTCAATGGCAGCCTGAGCGAGCTGCAAAAAACCCTGAAAACCGTCAACGGCAGCGTATTGCCGCAAATGCGTGGCACCCTGCAACAGGCCGAGAAAACCCTGGCCAGCGCCAACGACACCTTGGGCGAAGACTCTCCTGGCCGCCAGCAGCTTGGTCAGGCACTGGATGAAGTACAACGCGCCGCCCGCTCGGTGCGGGTGCTGACCGACTTCCTCGGTCGCCAGCCCGAATCGCTGATTCGGGGCCGCAGCAGCGATGCTGCACCGGCCTCGTTCAAAAGCTCGTCGTCGCGTAACAAGAATGTGGAGCCACAAGAATGACCCTGCGCCGCAAGTTTGCTGTTCTGGCCGCCGTTTTCGGTCTGGCCGCCTGCTCGTCACCGACCCTGCGCTACTACACCCTGGTCGCGCCCATCGACTCCGCACCGCCGCAACGCAGCGCACCGGCGCCGTTCCAGTTTGAAATGCTCCCGGTGCTGCTGCCGGTGCAGGTCGACCAGCCGCCGCTGGTCGTGCGCCAAGGCGATGGCAGCCTGGCGATACTCGACACTGAGCGCTGGGGCGCGCCGCTGGGCGATGAGTTTCATGACGCTCTGACCGCCCAGCTCGAACGGCTGTGGAATCGCCGCGATGTGGCGGGGCTGCCCAAAAACAGCGATGAGCCGCTGCTGTCACTGCGCGCTGACGTACGCCGCTTTGAATCGGTGCCCGGCCAGTTTGCGCTGATCGACGTGGTATGGAATCTGAGCTTGCGTAGCGGCCCGAGCGGCAGCAAGCGCGAGAACCTGACCTGCAGCAGCGTGATCCGCGAAAATGCCGCAGCCAGCATGGAAAACCTGGTGCTGGCCCATCAACGCGCCGTGAGCCGCCTGGCCGAGCAGATTGCCCAGACAGGCCGTAACTGGTCGCAGCAGCGTAGTGCCGGCTGCCCTTGACAGCGGCCATGCCCGTCAGTGCGTACTGACGGGCTTTGCTGCGGCCTGAATGAGCCGCTGCTTGCCTGCCGCATAAGGCACTCTACAAACGCACTTTCTGGATAAACCGGAACAAAATTCAACCCGGTTTATACCTGTTATTTTTTTAACAATGCTTAACATCAAAACGTTTCACTTCGTACAAAAAAGTACTAATGGCCACTACTCCACCGGGGTATTTCCGGGTATCGTGCGCGCACCAAATCATATGGTCCGCGAACTTTTCGGATGACCTTCAGTTGCTGCCCGTCCGGGCAGCAGGTCTGTTCGCTCTTCAAATCACTATGCCTTCGCCGGGTTTACGCCTGCGCGAAAGATTGATCGAGGACAAACGGATGACCGGGATTGGTCCACGCCTGAAGCGTGAACGTGTACGCCTGAAACTTTCCCAGAGCGCGCTGGGGGCCATTGGTGGCGTTGAAACCAACGCCCAGGGCAATTATGAAAACGGCATGAGATACCCCAGGGCCGATTACCTCTCACGGGTATCGGAAGTTGGCGTTGATGTCAGCTATGTGGTCACCGGGCAATCTCGCCCACCTCCCGCCAATGACGCATCGTCTGCGCAGCCGAGCGAAAATCTGGAGCAGGTCATCGCCGCCCTGCATGAAAGCCTGCATGGCATGAGCCGCAACCTGTACCAGATGACCCGTATGCTGGAAGCCAGAACCCAGCATACCGAGCCTGACGGTGCCTGTTCGCTCGACGCGCTGTGCAATGAGGCTGAATCCATCAGCCTGGCGGCGCTGCGGCTGATCTACACCACCGCGCGGCTCGTTTAGGCTTTTAGAGAAAGTCGGCGAGCGCAGGCAGTTTTGCTACACCCTCCAGGACCATTCATCCAGCCATATGGCGACTCTTGCCCAGCATAGTCAGCGCACTGACTATGCTGATCACTCCTGCATCGAGAGACTCCACCGGCTGGCATACGCTTACCAGCCCAGAGACAAAGCCGGGTCTGCAAGCCGTTACCTTTCTTCGCTCATCGGGGTTTCCCGCCCTCTACCTGCATCCCGCCGACAGGTGACCCCTGATGAAAGCCCCCGTGGATCTGCAACAACTCAAAAAGCGCCATAACCAGGTCTGGAGCAGCGGCGACTACGCCGTGATCGGCACCGGACTGCTGCTCACGGCTGAACTGCTTGCCGAAGCCTGCGACTTGCGCTACGACGAAACCGTGCTGGACGTTGCCGCCGGTAACGGCAACGCCAGCCTTGCCGCCGCCCGGCGCGGCTGCGTGGTAACCTCCACCGACTTTGTCGGCGCGCTGCTTGAGCGCGGGCGCGAACGGGCAAGGGCCGAGCGCTTCGACATCAGTTTTCTGGAAGCCGATGCCGAAGCCCTGCCGTTTGCCGATGCCAGCTTCGACGCGGTGCTGTCGACCTTTGGTGTGATGTTCACCCCTGACCAGCCTCGCGCTGCAGCTGAACTGGCCAGGGTCTGCCGGCCCGGCGGGCGCATTGGCCTGGCCTGCTGGACGCCGGACGGTTTTGTCGGACAGATGTTCAAGGCTCTTGCCAGGCATGTACCGCCACCTGAAGGCATACGCTCACCGTTGCAGTGGGGTAACAGAAGTTGCCTGGACGACTTGTTTGCCGCCACCGCCAGCGAGGTGCGGGTGACACCGCGACTGTTCAATATGCGTTATCGCTCTGCGCAGCACTTTATCGACACCTTCCGCGCTTGGTACGGGCCACTGCACATGGCCTTTGCCAGTTTGTCCGCGAACGACGCGCAGCGCTTGCAACAGGACTTGAGCGACCTGCTGCAACGCATGAACCGGGCCGGTAGCGAATCGCTGATCGTCCCGGCGGAATATCTTGAAGTGGTGATCGTGCGGCGCTGAGCGGCTCAGACGACTTTCGGGCGCGCGACCAGGGTGACCCAGTAGCGCGTCCGGCGCTGTACCTGAAGCGGCAGGCTGGCGGCCAGCAGGTCGAGGATCTGTTCGGTGTCGTCCAACCGGAAGGAGCCAGTCACGGCCAACTGCTCCAGGCCAGGCTCCCAACGCAAGATGCCCGGCCGGTAACGGCCAAGCTCGGTCAGGAAGCTGCCCAACGGGCGATTTTCGACACTCAGCACGCCCATGCGCCAATCCGGCTGACGGGCGTCGAAGCGTTCTATCGGCGTGATGCCGTCGATATTCAACGAAGCGCGCTGCCCGGCCTGCAGGCGCTCGATAGCACCGCTGGCCAAGCGCAACTCGACACTGCCGCGGCTGACCGACACCCGGCAGCGCCGGGCATCCTGACGAACACACAGCTCGGCGGCACTGGCACTGATCTGCCCAAGACGGGTTTGAATGCTCACCTGCTGCGCATCAGCGGCCATGTTCAGTGCCAGTTCACCGTCGATCAGTCGCAACTGGTGCTGGCCGGCCTGCCATTCCAGATCCACCGCTGTGGCGGTGTTGAGCTGCAATTGACTGCCATCGGGCAAGCTGACCATACGCCGCTCACCGGTGGCGGTCCGCAAGTCGGCACTCCAGTTGGCCAGCGGCAGTTGCCGGCTCAGCAGCCAGCCCGTCGGCAACAATGCCGCCATCACCAGCGCCCGCTTGAGCACGGCGCGTCGTTGCAGGTCAGGGCCGGGCCGGTCGAGGCTGGCCAGCGCAAGCTGGGCAGGCACCTCGGCAAAGCGCTGGCGCAGCCCCTGGGCCTTCTGCCACATCTGCTCATGGTGATGCGACTGTTCGCGCCAGTGACGCAAGCGTGCGTGATCCTCGGCGCTGGCGCTGCCCGATTCGATCAACGCCAGCCAATAGGCTGCTGCATGCGCCAGCTGGCGCGCCTGATCCTGACTGTCGCCGCTCACAGATCAGCCACCAGGCAGTGCTCATAGGCTTGCGCCATATAGCGTTTGACGGTGCGCTGCGAGACCTGCAGCCGCTCGGCAATCTGCGCGTAGCTCAACCCCTCAAGCTGCGCCCAAAGGAACGCCCGGCGCACCGCCGGTGCCAGCCCATCGAGCAGATCATCCAGCGCTTGCAGGGTTTGCAGGACGATCCAGCGCTGCTCTGCCGACGGCGTCACGGCTTCAGGCAACTGGCTCAGTGCGTCAAGATAGGCTTGCTCCAGTTGCCGGCGCCGCTGATGGTTGAGCAGCAGGCGCTTGCCGACTGTCACCAGGTACGCACGCGGCTCGCGCAAGGCCGCCAACGGTTCGCCGCCAGGGCTGGCCAACACCCGCAGAAAGGTCTCCTGGCTCAGGTCGGCGGCATCCCAGCCATTGCCCAGCCGCCGACGCAGCCAGGACTCCAGCCAACTGCTGTGTTCGCGATAAAAACTGTCCAGGCCAGCCTGCATGGGTTGAGCGGCATCGGTCATGCGCGGAGCACTCTTTGGGTTCGACTCAAGAAATGAGAATAATTCTATTTAACTCGAACCCTTCCGCCAATCGGAATTTTTCCCGATTGGGGCCATTTGTCGCACAACCCTGTCAATCGAGACAGGCCGACTAAGCTTGGCTGGTCGCGTGCGACATCAATTTCTTACCCATTTCAGCAATGCTCTGCACCTTAAAGGACTAAAAACATGATGACTCCGCCAGAAGACGATTACATCGAACAGGCCGTCGGTAACTATGTTGCAGGCATGGTCTTCGCCGATGAGGCGCTGTTGCGCCGCGCCATGCACCCGGACAGCCGGATCATGAGCTACAGCAATGGCCAGCCGCAGTGGTTCACCCTCGATGAGTTCATCGAGACCATCAAGACCGAAGGCAGCGCCGAGAGCGACTTCAGCCCGTTCTGGGAAGGACAGACAGAAGAATCCGCGTCGTCGGCCAGTTCCGGCAATGAATACCGTAAATCGCTCAAGGTCTATGCCGATTGCGTGAGCATCAACCGGCGTTACGCGACGGCCTACCAGCAGCACTGATCCTGCACCGGTCTTACCAGCGGCACTTGAGCCTCAGGGCGAAGCCCGATACTGTATGTAAAAACAGTATCGGGTTTTTTCATGCAGTTGATTGAAAAGCTGAGCATTCTGGCCGACGCCGCCAAATACGATGCCTCCTGCGCCAGCAGCGGCGCGCCCAAACGCAGTTCGGCCGGCAAGGCCGGACTGGGTTCGACCAATGGCATGGGCATCTGCCACAGCTATACCCCCGACGGCCGCTGCGTTTCGCTGCTCAAGGTATTGCTCACCAACTTCTGCCTGTACGACTGCCAGTATTGCGTCAATCGCCGCTCCAGCGATGTACCGCGCGCGCGCTTCAGCCCCGAAGAAGTGGTGCGCCTGACTCTGGACTTCTACCGGCGTAATTGTGTCAGCGGGCTGTTTCTCAGCTCAGGGATCATCCGCTCTTCGGATTACACCATGGAGCAACTGGTAGAGGTCGCCCGTCTGCTGCGCGAGAAACACGAGTTCCGCGGCTACATTCACCTCAAGACCATCCCGGACGCCGACCCGGCATTGATTGCGCTGGCCGGTCAATATGCCGATCGCCTCAGCGTCAATATCGAGCTGCCGACCGACAGCAGCCTGCAAATCCTCGCCCCGGAGAAAAACGTCAGCTCGATTCGCCGGGCCATGCACACCATCCACAGCGCCGAGCAGAACGTTCAGGGCGAGCCACGGGCGCCTCGCTTCGCCCCTGCCGGGCAAAGCACTCAGATGATCGTCGGCGCCGACAGCACCGACGACAGCACCATCCTGCGCAGCGCCCAGTCCATGTACAGCCATTACAAACTGCGGCGGGTTTACTACTCGGCGTTCAGCCCGATTCCCAACAGCCCGAGCAGCGTACCGTTGGCCGCCCCGCCTCTGCTGCGTGAACATCGGCTGTATCAGGCCGACTTTCTGTTGCGCGGTTATGGCTTCAAGGCCAATGAGCTGCTCAACGGGCCGGGGGATCTGGCGCTGGACATCGACCCCAAGCTGGCCTGGGCCTTGAATAACCGGGAGGTGTTTCCACTGGACCTGAACCGCGCCGAGCCCAGCCTGATCGCGCGCATCCCGGGCATTGGCCTGCGCACCGCTCAGCGGCTGGTCGAACTGCGCCGGTTGCGCCGTATCCGCTATGAAGACCTGGCGCGGATGCGCTGTGTGCTGGCCAAGGCCCGGCCGTTCATCATCACCAGCGATTACCGGCCGTCCCAGGCCGAAAC
Source organism: Pseudomonas sp. 21LCFQ02 (assembly GCF_024129895.2). Taxonomy (NCBI): domain Bacteria; kingdom Pseudomonadati; phylum Pseudomonadota; class Gammaproteobacteria; order Pseudomonadales; family Pseudomonadaceae; genus Pseudomonas; species Pseudomonas sp. 21LCFQ02. The sequence goes on along the minus strand of NZ_CM178749.1, from coordinate 4,239,454 downwards.
GCCCAGCGAGCGCCTGCACCAGCAGTTGCGTGACCGTCCGCAACCGCAACAGTTGGGGCTCTGGGCGTGATTTGCCTGGAGTGCGACGACCTGTTCGAGGTCTGGCGGCAACAGGCCCGCTGGCTGCTCAGCCACGGCATTGATCCGAGCCGGGTCAGTTGGCAAGGCGAGCGAGAAGCGGACCTGTTCGGCAGCGACGAAGCGTTGCCAGATGGCCTTGGCCCGTTCCAGGCACGGGTGCCGCTGGCGCTGCTGGAGCAACTGCGCGCCGCCTCGCAATATTGCGGCGAGCAGCGCTGGAGCCTGTTGTATGAAGTGTTATGGCGGGTCAGCCATGGCGATCGCAGCGCCATGCTGGCCGGCGATCAACTGGGCAGCGAACTGCAGCGCCGGCTCAAGCAGGTCAGTCGCGAAGCCCATCACCTGCATGCCTTCCTGCGGTTCGTCGCCGTGCCGTCAGGCACCTCATGGCCAGACGACAACGTGCCGGACTACATCGCCTGGCATGAGCCGGCCCACGATATCCTGGCCAGTGCCAGCACGCATTTTATCGGCCGCATGGGCCGCCACCGCTGGCTGATTGCAACGCCCAAGGATGCGGTGTTCTACGACGCCAGTCGCCTGATCCACCATCGTCAGTGCCCGGATGCCTGGCGAGCGCTGGCACGCCAGCCGCAAGACCCTGAAGGTGCGCTGTGGCTGACCTATTACCAGAACATCTTCAACCCGGCGCGGCTCAACCCCAAGGTCATGCAGGGCCATCTGCCCGCGCGGTTCTGGAAGAACCTGCCCGAAGGCCCGCTGATTCCGGAGCTGATTAGCCAGGCCCGCACCGGCAAGCAACGCGACGGCCAGGCCAGCAGCGTTGCCGCCCTGCCCGGCAAAAGAATCCGGCCGGCAAATTAAAGGCTGATCTGGCCCTCGATACAGGTCACACAGGCACCGCCGACCCAGATATCTTCACCGATACGTTGCACATGCACCCGGCCATTGCGACCCAGGGCTGTGCCCTGGCTGACCAGGTAACGATCAGGTGCCAGCCCTTCCTCCAGCAACCAGCGGGCAATGCCTGCATTCAGGCTGCCGGTGACCGGATCTTCCGGCATGCCGTCGCCGCCGACAAAGGCGCGGACTTCAAAGCTGGCCGGGCCTTCAGCGCTTTCGGCCTGCCATGCGGCAAAAACACCCACGGCCATGCCGAGGATCCGGGAAAAGTCCGGAGTAACCGCCAGCACCTGCTCGCGGCTGGCCAGTCGCAGTGCAACCCAGCCCGCGCCGTTGTCGACCCAGCGAGCATCCAGCACTTGATCATCCGTAAGCCCCAGCGCGGCAATCAGGTGCTCCAGCAGTGCCGGCTCCAGCGGCCCGGCGCGCAACAGTGGCGGCGCCGTAAAGGCCAGAAGCTCGCCGTCACGGCGAATGCGCACCAGGCCGATACCGCACTGTTGAATGATTTCCTTGCCTTTGGCCACCCCGCCGCTCTGCAGCCAGGCATGGCAGGCGCCCAGCGTCGGGTGCCCGGCAAACGGCAATTCCTTGAGGGTGGTGAAGATCCGCACCCGATAGTCCGCCCGCGGATCAGTGGGTTGCATCAGGAATGCGGTTTCGCTGAGGTTGGTCCAGTTGGCCAGCGCGGCCATGCGCTGCTCATCCAAATCATCGGCCTCCAGCACTACCGCCAGCGGGTTGCCTTGCAGGGGTTGGTCAGTGAATACGTCGAGTTGCTGAAATGGGTGGCGGCGCACGCTGGGCATCCTTTCCAAACTAAAGCTGGCGAGGGTGGCATAGCGATTGAACCGAGGTAAAGCACAATAATCATTAGACTGGGTAGATGACGTTGTCTGGAGTTCGGTATGTCCCTCGATAGGCTTTATGAGTATCTGCAACGCCCGCTGCTGGTGATTACCGGCGCCGGCATCAGCACCGCTTCCGGTATTCCGGATTATCGGGACCGCCAAGGTGTGCGCCGTGGCAGCCAGCCGATGATGTATCAGACGTTCATTGTCGACCCGGCGGCGCGTCAGCGTTACTGGGCCAGGGCCATGCTCGGTTGGCCGAGAATCCTCCAGGCACAACCCAACGCCGCGCACCTGGCCTTGGCCGAGCTGCAAAGCGCAGGACGAATCAGCGGCCTGATTACCCAGAACGTCGATGGCCTGCACCAGCGCGCTGGCAGTGCAGCCATTGAATTGCACGGCAGCCTGCACCGGGTACGCTGCCTTGATTGCCAGGCGCAGTACGATCGGGCGGTTATCCAGACGCAGATGCAAGCCGATAACCCGCACATGCAGCAGGTCGAGGCCATGCAGGCACCGGACGGCGACACGCTGCTTGATGACGCCCGCATCGGCGGTTTTCAGGTCCCCTCCTGCGCGCATTGTGAAGGCGTGCGGCTGAAGCCGGATGTGGTGTTCTTTGGCGAGAATGTCGCCCGCCAGACCGCCGCAGACGCCACGGCGCTGGCCACTGAAGCGGCAGGCGTGCTGGTGGTGGGCTCCTCGCTGATGGCCTGGTCGGCCTTTCGGCTGTGCAAGGCCATGGCTGAGCAAGGCAAGCCGATCCTGGCCATCAATCAAGGCATTACCCGCGCCGATGAGCTGTTGACGGCGAAATTCGATGATCCTTGTGAAGAGCTATTGCCGCAGTTGGTTATGCGCCTGGCAGAGCCTCCTGGCTTGCGCGACTTTCGCGATTTTCGCGACTAAAGTCGCTCCTACAGGGTTGTCGCCAGAACCAATACTGTTCAGTTAAGTGCTTTATGTCCCCGGTGAGCGAGCTTGCTCGCGAAGACGGCGACAAACTCGCAGCAGATGCTGTGACTTCACCGACCTCTTCACGAGCAACCAGAGCGCCGGCCGGCTGCTCCCGCAGAGACTTTTAGCACCTAATTGAACAGTTTTGCCGCTAGAACAGGTCCAGTTGCCCGCCAATCAGCGTGGCGAACTCATCATTCACGAACGGCAGGATCGCGTCGGCAATCGGTTGTAGCTGGCGGGTGACGTAGTGATCGTAATCGATGGGCGCCTGGCGGGCTTCAAGGGGTTCAGGGCCGTTGGTGGAGATCACGTAACTGATCCAGCCGCCACGCTGGTATTGCAACGGTCGCCCCAGACGCTGGTTGCAGTTGTCGGCCAGACGCGCAGCACGCACATGCGGCGGGACATTGCGCTCGTAGTCGTCGAGTCGGCGGCGCAGACGCTTGCGATATACCAGCAACTCATCCTGTTCACCGGCCAGGGTCCGGCGCACATATTCACGGACAAACGCCTGATAAGGCTGGCGCTGGAAAATCAGCAGATACAGTTGCTGCTGAAATTCCCGGGCCAGCGGCGACCAGTCGGTGCGTACCGACTCCAGCCCCTTGTAGACCATTTCTTCGCGGCCATCGCTGCGCGTGACCAACCCGGCGTAGCGCTTCTTGCTCCCCTCTTGCGCACCGCGAATGGTCGGCATCAGAAAGCGCGAATAGTGGATCTCGTATTGCAACTCCAGAGCACTGGACAGCCCGTACTGCGCTTGCAAATGACTCTGCCACCATTGGTTGACCTCCTCGACCAGGCCCCGCCCGATGGCTGCAGCGTCAGGTTCAGCGTGCGGTTTGCCAAGCCAGACAAAGGTTGAATCGGTATCGCCGTAGATCACCTGATAGCCACGCGCCTCGATCAACTCACGGGTCTTCTGCATGATTTCATGGCCGCGCAGGGTGATTGATGAAGCCAGGCGGGTGTCGAAGAACCGGCAGCCACTGGAGCCCAGCACACCGTAAAACGCGTTCATGATGATTTTCAGGGCCTGGGACAACGGCGCGTTGCCGTCACGCTTGGCCTGTTCGCGGCCTTGCCAGACCCTCTCGACAATACTCGGCAGGCTGTGCCGGGTGCGGGAAAAGCGCGCGCCACGAAAGCCTGCGACCGAGTGTTCATCGCCCGGCTCACGCAGCCCTTCGATCAGCCCGACCGGGTCGATCAGAAAGGTCCGGATGATCGAGGGGTACAGGCTCTTGTAATCGAGCACCAGCACCGACTCATACAGGCCCGGCTGCGAGTCCATCACAAAACCGCCGGGGCTGGCCTCGGGCATGCGCTCGCCCAGATTCGGCGCGACAAAGCCGGTGCGGTGCATCAGCGGGATGTACAGGTGATAGAACGCTGCGACCGAACCGCCGCTGCGATCGGCCGACAGGCCCGTTACCGTGGCGCGCTCCAGCAGGAAGGTGAGCAATTGGGTCTTGGCGAAGATCCGCGTGACCAGTTCACAGTCCTTGAGGTTATAGCGCGCCAGCGCCGGCTTGTCCTCGGCAAACAGGCGGTTGATCTCGTCCATGCGCTGGTACGGCGTGTCGATGGCCTTGCCCTCACCGAGCAAGGTCTGGGCGACGGATTCCAGGCTGAACGACGGAAAACTCCAGGTCGCCGAGCGCAGCGCTTCGATGCCATCGATGATCAGCCGGCCGGCGGCTTCAGCAAAAAAGTGCTGACGGCTGCCGTGCTCACGCCAGCCCAGCGCCTGACCGCCACGGCCCAACAACAGCGGGATGCCCAGGCGTTTGGAGTGCTCTTGCAGCACCCGCAGGTCAAACTGCACCAGATTCCAGCCGATGATCGCGTCCGGGTCGTGCTTCGCCATCCAGTGGTTCAGGGCCTGCAGCAGCTCGGCGCGGCTGGCGCAGTACTGCAAGTTGAAATCCACGCCGCTGGCATCGCCATTGGCCGGCCCGAGCATGTACACCTGACGCTGGCCGCAGCCTTCCAGGCCGATGCAGTAAAGCTCGCCGTGCTCGGTGGTTTCGATGTCCAGCGAGGCCAGCCTTAGTGCTGGCCGGTAGTCCGGGTCCGGGCGGATATGCGCCTCAATCAGCGTTGCGTCGGCCTGCGGTGTGCCGCCGAACAGCACTGGCGCGGTGATGAAACGCTCCATCAGGTACCGGTCCGGCGGCCGGATGTCAGCTTCATAGACGTCCAGGTTACCCTTGCGCAGGGTCCTTTCGATGTTCAGCAACTGCCAATACTGATTGCAGTAAATACCCAACACCGGCCGATGACGAAAGTCGCGCAGCTCCAGCTCGCGCAGTTGCACACCCTGCTCGCCGCGCAGCAAGGCCTCTGCGCGTTCACGCTGGACAGCCGGCATGAAGGCCACTGCCGGCAGGGCAGGCAGGCGAATGTGCTGCGGCCCGTGCTCGGTCGCCAGCCACAACTCGACTTCAACGCCCGCCGACGTGTCGCGCCAGTGCCGACTGAGTATGAAACCCCGCTGTAAATCCAACGCTCTCGCCTCACCCATCTGCAAACCGCAGGCATTCTACGCGGTCCACGCGCGCAGGGTCGCGTTGCCGGGTCTATAAATGATCAGTAGTCGTGTGATGGAGCCAGCCCCGATGCCCCCAGCACCCAGGACACCTGAGTCCGACCCACGCAATGTCTGGTTTGCCAGGCGCACCCTGTCTGCCTTGCTAGGGCTGCTGGCGGCGATTTCACTGGTAATGGTCGCCGCCCTGCTGCTGATTGCCCTGCAATTGAATCGCGATGCCAGCAACCACAGCCAACGGCTGGTGGACAAACTCTGGCGAGCAACCCACCAGCAACTGATCACCACCACACGCGACTACGCCTTTTGGGGTGAGGCCTATCGCGCCCTGCACCTGCAACACGACACAGAGTGGGCCTATGACCGGGATAATCTGGGGGCTTCACTGTTCAAGACCTTTCACTTCGAAGGGGTTTTCGTGATCAATGGGCAAAACCAGACAACCTACGCCCTGGACCAGGGTAACCTGAGCGACACCACGCTGCAGAGCTGGCTCGGCAGCTTTCCGGCCAGCCTGATAGAAGATGCGCGCAACAGCGAGGACGAGGAACACGTCGCCACCCGGATCCTCAATGTGCAGGGTCAACCGGTGTTTGTCAGCGCCGCCCGCCTGACCCCTGGCACCGACCCGGCGGTACAACGCCTGGCCGGTGTGCAGTCGGTACTGGTGCTGGCGTACCGTTTGAGTCCGCCAAAGCTCAAGCATCTGGGCAACAGCTACGAAATCGCCCATTTACGCATCCCGCTCGACCAGCAAGATGCAACCCGCCAGCCGCAATTGCAGATCGACCCGCAGTTGCTGTTGCGCTGGGATCCAGAGCGGCCCGGTCATCGCTTGCTGCGGGTGCTGTTGCCGATCCTGCTGCTGTTGCTTGGCGCGCTGCTGCTGGTGAGTCGCGGCATCCGTCGGCGAGCGCTGAACAACGCGCAACTGATGGACCAGCAGTACGCCATGATCAGCGCCAGCCGCAGCGCCCTGGCCAGCAGCGAAGCGCGCTTTCGCAATGTCGCCGAGGCCGCATCGGACTGGTTCTGGGAAACCGCTTCGGACCTGCGCATCACTTACCTGTCCGAACGCTTCACCGCCGTCACCGGACAGGCAGCGCAAGACTGGCTGGGCCGCCGTCTGGATGAAATGCTCGATTGCCCCGAGCAACGGCTCGATCAATGGATCCACGCTCAGCACGCCAGCGCGACCCGCTCGGTGATCCGTTGTACCCATCAAGCGCCCGACGGGCAGACCCTGACCAGCCTGATTGCAGTCAAGCCGATCCTGCACGACGGGCAGATCGTCGGTTATCAGGGCAGCGCCTCGGACATCACCCGGGAAGTGGCGGTTGAACAACGGCTGCGCCAACTGTCATGGCACGACGCCCTGACCGGACTGGCCAATCGCAGCCAGTTGCGGGAATTTCTTGAAGCGCAGTTGCAGCAGCAACTGCCTCACCAAGGCATGCCGCTGACCCTGCTCAGCCTCGACCTCGATCACTTCAAGCCGGTCAACGACCTGTACGGCCATAGCGGCGGCGACAGCGTGCTGCGCGAGGTGGCCCGGCGTCTGGCGCGCTGCCTGCCGCAAGGCGCCTTGCTGGCCCGCCAGGGCGGTGACGAATTCATCATGGTTGCCCCGGCACTGGCCAGCCGACACGCGGTGGAACAGCTGTGCCTGACGCTGATCGCCAGCATCTGCCAGCCTTTTATACTCAATGGCCAAGAGATCACGATCGGTTTGAGCATCGGCATCGCCTGTGCCCCCACAGACGGCGTCGAGCCGGATGATCTGCTGCGTTTTTCTGACCTGGCGCTGTATCAGGCCAAGCACAATGGGCGTAACACCTGGCGCTTCTATGAGCCACAGATGACCGAGCGTATGCAGCAGCGCCGTGAACTGGAAAGAGACCTGCATATCGCCCTCAGGCACGGCCAGTTCAGCCTGCGTTACCAACCCCGTCATGCGGTGAGCAGCGGACGGATCTGCGGTGCCGAGGCTCTGATTCGCTGGGAGCATCCGCAGCTTGGGCTGTGCATGCCGGATCAGTTCATCAGCCTGGCCGAAGAGAACGGCCTGATCGTAGCGCTCAGTGACTGGGTGTTGCGCAGGGCCTGTAGCGATGCGATGCAATGGGGTGACGACGTTCTGGTCTCGGTGAATATTTCAGCCATCGAGTTTCGCCTCGGCGGCCTGGTCGAACGCATTCGCTCGGTACTGGCGGCCACCGGGCTGCCACCGCAGCGGCTGGAACTGGAGCTGACCGAGCGGGTGGTGATCGAGGACGCACCCTCCTGCCTGGAATTGATGACGGCCCTCAAGCGCCTGGGGGTCAGGCTGGCGATGGATGACTTTGGCACCGGTTACTCGTCGCTGAGCTACCTCAAGGACCTGCCGTTCGACACCCTGAAGATCGACCGCAGTTTCATCAGCGAAATCGAGCACAGCGCCCAGGGACGTGCCATTGTGCGGGCAATCATTGATCTGGGACGTGCGCTATCCTTGACGATCACCGCCGAAGGCGTGGAAACCGGGCAGCAACTGCAACACTTGCAGGACTTGACCTGTGACGAAGCTCAAGGTTATTTCCTGAACCGGCCGATGCCCTTGGCAGCGCTGCTTCAGGCAATCGAAGGGCAAAATGTGCACGCACTGGATGTTTGACGCTTTCGCACCCTTGCAAGGCGCTTTCAAGCTTGCGGCAGCTCATGGCTTGCCGGATGCTTTAACCACCCCGCAGAAGGGTCCCTGATAACAAGGTCTCGCCACTGGAGAGCGCCATGAAAACCGTAGCTCAATTGCTCAAACTCAAGCCTGAACAACACCGTCAGGTTCACACTATTGCACCCGGCGCGCTGGTGCTGGACGCCTTGAAACTGATGGCCGAGAAGAATATCGGTGCTCTGGCCGTGGTCGAAAACGGCGCGGTCGTCGGCGTGGTCAGCGAACGCGACTATGCCCGCAAGATGGTCCTGCTTGGCCGCTCTTCGGCCGGCACGCCAGTGAGCACGATCATGAGTAGCAAGGTCATCACCGTTGACTCCTCACGCAGCGTCGAAGACTGCATGAACATCATGACCGACGGCCACTTGCGCCACCTGCCGGTGGTCGACAATGGCGAGCTGCTCGGTCTGCTGTCGATCGGTGACCTGGTCAAGGAAGCCATCGCTGAACAGGCGAGCCTGATTCAACAGCTGGAACAGTACATTCGCGGCGAGTGAACCCTGGCGGGTTGGCGCAAAAGCCAAAGCCCGCTGCAGAACACGCTGCAGCGGGCTTTTTATTTGCACGGCTGATGCCCCTCAGTCGTCGAGGGTCGGCGCCCCGCCCTTGCCGGCCTTTGGCGCTTTTTCCGGCGGTGGAGCGGTACTGCTGGCGGGCGCCGCTGCCGGTGCGCTGGCCTCTTTTTCACGCATGGGCATCTGGTCGATGGTGGCGAAGATTTCCTGAACCTGAATGCTCTCGGTTTCGAGCTTCTTCTCGCCATCCTTGCCAATCAGGATGACCCGGGTCTTGCCCCCGGCGCCCAGCTTCAACTCGCGGATCAGCGCCATGCTGGTCTGCGCATCCAGATTTTTGCCGTCACGCTGGCCAAGCGTATTGACCACGGTGTAGAGCACCATGTTGCGCTCGGTAAAGGCCTTGCGGTTGGCGGGTTCTTCAAGCGCTTTTTTCAAGCTGACCAGCGTCTGGTCGCTTTGGCTAGGGGCAATGATGACCAAAGGCCTGGCCTTGCCGCGTTCCTGTGCCAGCGGTGCATCACTGTCGGCGGCAAACACCGGGGCAGCGACGAGCAGCAGAGTAGCAAGGGTCAGTGACCGGATAGGCATGGGGGGCTCCTTGTTAATCGGTGGGTCGGCATATTGCTTTGATTCGCAATTCCCATGTGTGTTTCTACCGTAACTGTATCTTTCCGGTATAGCCCAAAATTTACTCGCCCCCATCAAACCGGTTACTCAAGCAGGCTGTGCAGCGCCTGCACAATGGTATCGGCCTCGTCGTGATTGAGGGTCAATGGCGGCAGCAAGCGGATGGTCCGGCCGCGCGTCACATTGATCAGAACCCCGTAATGCCGGGCGGCCATCAGACTCAGATCGGCAATCGGTTGCTGCAACTCAATGCCGATCATCAGCCCGCGACCGCGAATCGCGACGACCTTGGGGTTGTCGTGCAGCGCCTGACCCAGACGCTCCATCAGATAATCGCCCAGCAGCCGGGCATTATTTACCAATTGTTGCCGCTCGATGATCTCCAGCACCGTGCAGCCGACCCGACAGGCCAACGGGTTGCCGCCAAACGTGCTGCCATGACTGCCAGGAGTGAACAGCCCTGCCGCTTTGCCGCGCGCCAGGCAAGCACCAATCGGGATGCCGTTGCCCAGACCTTTGGCCAGGGTCATGACATCCGGCACGATGCCCTCATGCTGGCAAGCGAACCAGCGCCCGGTACGGCCGATGCCGCTCTGGATTTCATCGAACATCAACAACCAGTCACGCTGCCGGCAACGCTCATGCAATGCCTTCAAATAGCCGGCCGGCGCGACCCGAATCCCGCCCTCGCCCTGCACCGGCTCAAGCAGTACCGCCGCGATCCGCGAGCCATGGCTGGCACAGGCCTGCTCGAAGGCTGCCAGGTCGCCGAACGCGATGCGCAGCACATCACCCGGCAAACCGGCAAACCCAAGCCGCACCGCCGGGCCGTCACTGGCGGCCAGCGTTCCCAGGGTCCGGCCATGAAACGCATTGTCCATGACCACCACCAGCGGCTGCTCAATGCCTTTGTGCCAGCCATGCAAGCGGGCCAGTTTGAGTGCGGTCTCGTTGGCCTCGGCGCCGGAGTTGTTGAAAAACACCCGCTCAAGGCCCGACAGCCCGGTCAGCGCCTGTGCCAGACGTTGCTGCCAGTCAATGTTGTAGAGATTGGAGGTATGTAACAGTAACCCGGCCTGTTCGCTGATGGCCGCCACCAGCGCCGGATGGGCATGGCCGACATTGGTCACTGCCACACCGGCCACTGCATCGAGGTATTCGCGCCCGTCCTGGTCCCATACGCGGGTGTTCAGGCCGCGCACAAAGCTCAAAGGTAACGGCTGGTAGGTGTGCATCAGGCAAGCGCTGGTCATGGTCGGCGGCTCCATAGTGGTCAGGGACGGTTTGCAGTATCGTTAACCCCTTTCGCTGGATAAACCGGCTGTAACTTCAAACATTTTCAAGCATGGATTGATAATGGATCTGTTCCAGGCAATGTCGGTGTTCGTAAAGGTCGTCGAATCCGGCAGCATGACGGCCGCCGCCCGCGAATGCGCAATTTCCACGACCATGGTCGGTAACCATTTGCGTGCACTGGAGCAGCGCCTGGGCGTCAGCCTGCTCAAGCGCACCACTCGCCGCCAGCGCCTGACCGAATTTGGCGAAGCGTACTACCAGCGTTGCGTGGAAGTTCTGGGGCTGGTGGTCGATTCCGAACAGTTGGCTGAACAGGCGCTGGGCGAACCGTTGGGCACCTTGCGCATCACCGCGCCGCTGACCTTCGGCTCGGAGCGTCTGGCCCCGGCCCTGAGCGAGTTTTCCCGGCGCTACCCACAGATTCGCCTGGATGTCGTGCTGACCAACCAGCGCATGGACCTGCTCGACCACGGTTTCGACGTAGGCATCCGCATGGGCGAACTGGCTACCTCGACGCGCCTGATCGCCCGCCCCTTGCAGAACTACACCCTGACCATCTGCGCCGCGCCGCAATACCTGGCGCGGCGCGGCACGCCCCGGCATCCCCAGGACCTGCAACAGCACGACTGCCTTGCATTCGCTTATCTGGCGGGCGACGACTGGAGCTCCACCGAAAAACACTGGCGACTCAACGGACCAGACGGCGAGGTCTCGGTGCCGGTCAACGGACCGTTGATGATCAATTCTTCAGCGGGCCTGTATCAGGCCGCCAAGGCCGGTATGGGCATCGTGATGCTGCCCGACGCGCTGGTCGAACAGGACCTGCAAGAGGGACGGCTGATGGCCTTGCTCCCCGAGTACCGCCTGCCGGGCAGGCCCATGCACCTGATCTACCCGCAAGACCGCTATCGGTTGCCGAAACTGCGCAGTTTTGTCGAATACGCGCTGCAGTTGTGGGGCATGGAGCAGATTTAACCCGACTGCACTGCACGTTCACACAGCGCATCAAGCAAATGTTCAGTGCTCATGGTATGGCTGTCGAAGCTGAATTCGGCCGCCAGGGGCACCTCAAAAGGCGCATCCCAACCGGTCAGATTGTGCAGCTCGCCTCGTTGTGCGCGGGCGTACAGGCCTTTGGGGTCGCGCTGCATGCACACCTGCAGGCTGGTGCTGACATGCACCTCGGTGAACTGCCCGGTGGCGAACAGCTGGCGTACCCGCTGGCGGTCTTCATTGAAGGGCGAGACGAAAGCGCAGATCACATCCAACCCTGAACGCTGCAACAACGCAGCGACCTCACCGGCCCGGCGAATGTTTTCCCGGCGGTCGGCATCGCTCATGCCCAGATCGGCGCACAAGCCGCGGCGCAGCTCGTCACCGTCGAGCACCAGTGCCTGGCGGCCCACAGCCTTCAGGCGCTGTTCAAGCGCTTTGGCCAGGGTGGTCTTGCCGGCAGCAGGCAGGCCGGTGAGCCAGAACACATGGCTCATGGATGACTGGGTAGATTTCAGGTCAGCAAAAATAGGGCTGGGCATGGACTTCCTTGAAATTGGCCAGATACCGGGCTGAGCATATACCGCCATTGGTTGCTGCTCGGCAAGCCAGACTTGCAGATCGTTGGCCTGAACACATAAGGTGCGCCTCACGCCGTACACCGCAAGGACCGACATGATCCAGATCCGCCCCATGACCGCCGCCGACTTCGACGGCTTCTGGCCAACCTTTCAGGCCGTTGTCAGCGCCCGGGAAACCTACGCCTATGACCCGGCCCTGACCTTTGAGCAGGCCCGCGAGCTGTGGCTGAATTATCCGCTGCACACGTTGGTCGCTGAAGAACACGGCGTGCTGCTGGGCAGTTACTACCTCAAGGCCAATGCCGCAGGTCCCGGTGGCCATGTCAGCAACTGCGGCTATATGGTCACCGAGGCTGCGCGTGGCCGTGGCGTGGCCCGGCTGATGTGCGAGCACTCGCAGCAGTTGGCAAGGCAAAGCGGTTTTCTGGCCATGCAGTTCAACTCGGTAGTGGCCAGCAACGAAGTGGCCGTCGCGCTGTGGGGCAAGCTGGGCTTCGACACCGTCGGCCGCCTGCCACGCGCCTACCGTCACGCCCGGCTGGGCCTGGTGGATTGTCTGGTGATGTACAAATGGCTGGGCGAACAACCGGCTGTTACAGCTGAGCCAGAGCGCCCACTGTTGATCGGCCGGAAAAATATCGAGTCGGTGGTATCACGGCCGCGTCGGCGTTGAACCTGATCGTTTAGGCCCTATGTACCTCTGTGGGCGCTACCTTGGTAGCGAAGAGGCCAGCAAAGTCACTGCATTTGCCGTGGTTTTACCGGCCCATTCGTCGCAATGCCGCCCAGACCAAGGTCGCTGCCACAAAGCCATGTACCGTCCGAATCGGTCAATCCTTGACCTGGCTGAGGGCGAAGCGTTGCCCTTTGGTATCGCGAACCTCATTGCCAACGATCCAGGCGATGGTCTGACCATCATGGTCGACCAGCCGCTGGGGCGTTCCCAGACTCAAGAAGCCGATCTCCCCGCTCCAGTCACGGCGCGGGTCATGCTCAAGGTAGGCATATACCTTGCGCTCGCGGATGCGCCAGACCGGATAGGCCTTGCGGGTCGAGATCACGTCATAGGTCAGGTTGGGATTGAACAAAGAAGCAGCAGTCATGGCAGGCTCCGGGAGGTGGAGTGGCTGACTGCAGGTTGAAGCCACGGGAGTGAGGCAGGATAGACCAGCCTTATTCGATCTTGTTGAATCGAGCCGACCAGTTGCATGCCATCGACGCATTTGGCGCGTCGATGGCAGCCTGACGGTCAGCAAACCGCAGCTTGAGGCGGGTTACTTGCCGGTGGCTTGCTGCTGGCGTTGCAGCAACACTTTGGTCACCCGCCGCTCTTCGACACCGGTCACCTTCAACGACCAGCCTTGATGCTCCAGCTGGTCACCGATCACTGGCAGACGATCCAGCAGGCTCATCACCAGGCCGGCCAGCGTCTGGTAGTCCTCGGTGACGCGGGCCTGGAAGCCGGTGCGCTCGCGGATCAGGCTGAGGTTCAGGGCACCGGAAACAACGAAGTCCTCGCCCTGGGTGACGATATCCGGCCCGGCCATTTCACTGGCGTCCGGCAACTGGCCAGCGATCGACTCCAGGATGTCGGTCATGCTGAGGATACCGATGAAGTCGCCGAACTCATTGACCACAAAAGCAATGTGCGTCGACTCTTTACGCATTTGCTCCAGCGCATTGAGGATCGAAAAGTTCTCCAGCAGGTTGATCGCCTTGCGGGCCATCAGCGCCATGTCCGGTTGGTTGCCGGCCAGCAGCTCACGCAGCAGTTCTTTCTTGTGCACATAGCCCAGCGGCTCATCGATCCCGGCCTCGCCCACCAGCGGCAGACGCGACACCGATGAATGCATCAGCTTGAGGCGGATCTTGTCGGCGTCGTCCTTGAGGTCGATGTATTCCACCTCTGCACGTGCCGTCATCACTGTGCGGATCGGCCGTTCGGCCAACTGCAGCACGCCACTGATCATCACCCGCTCACGACGATCGAACACCGCTTCGGTGCCGCCGGCAGAGTCAACCATGTCGCTGATTTCTTCATCGACAGAGCCCTCTTCGAGTTGGCGGCCACCCAGCAGGCGCATCACCGCATGGGCAGCGCGTTCACGACGCGGCAGGCTGCCATGTGCGGACGCCTTGCGCCGCTTGCGGGCAACCTGGTTGAACACCTCGATCAGGATCGAGAAGCCGATCGCCGCGTACAGGTAGCCTTTCGGGATGTGGAAGCCCAGACCTTCGGCGGTCAGGCTGAAACCGATCATCATCAAAAAGCCCAGACACAGCATGATCACGGTCGGGTGCCGGTTGACGAAGGTGGTCAGCGGCTTGCTGGCAACAATCATCACACCGATCGAGATGATGACCGCGATCATCATGACCGACAGGTGCTCAACCATACCGACTGCGGTGATGACCGCATCGAGCGAGAACACCGCATCGAGTACCACAATCTGGGCAACGATCGGCCAGAACAACGCATAGGTGCCGGTGGTGGCGCGCTGGCTGACATGGCCTTCCAGACGTTCGTGCAGTTCCATGGTGGCCTTGAACAACAGGAACACACCGCCGAACAGCATGATCAGGTCACGGCCAGAGAAGCTCTTGCCGAACACCTCGAACAGCGGCGCGGTCAGAGTCACCATCCACGAGATACTCGCCAGCAGGCCCAGACGCATCAGCAGTGCGAGGGTCAGGCCGATGATTCGCGCCTTGTCACGCTGATGTGGCGGCAGCTTGTCGGCCAGAATGGCGATGAACACCAGGTTATCGATACCCAGTACCAGTTCCAGAATGATAAGGGTCAGCAGGCCCAGCCAGGCCGTGGGGTCAGCAATCCATTCCATGAGGTCAGTTCTTTTTCTTGGAAAAATAAAGGGCAAACGTCAGCAAACGGCGTTGGACAGCCGGGCTTTGCTCAAAGGAAGAAGCGCTGACACGGGGAAGGCTTGGCAGGACGCCGGGCCGAAGGAGTTTGCGTTGAGGCGGGTCGCAGAAGGGTGAATGTGCAAAGGCGTGTGCACAGCGACTGGGGGGTTCCTGGAGGGTGTTCATAAAATCCTGAAATTGAATGCGGGACAGAAGCGTACAACAACGAGTCACAATTACCATGCAGAATATTTATTACAAAGCTTGACGGCATTTCGAAATCATCGTGCCTGCAGCCATGCGCTGTGACAATTGACCGCACCCAAGAGAGTGCCAGTTGTCTGACAACAGCAGATTACTACTGGAGTTTCGAGCATTTTTTGTACTAAGATGTTGCAACACAGACAAGCGTAATGTCCAAGCCTCAAGCGGCAGTGCTTCTTGAAGGTCGATTGCGACATCCCCTCGACTTGATCTCCTAATAAAAAGAAAGCCCGTCCTATGACGGGCTTTTTTCGTTTTCAGTATTTGCATTGCCTGATCTGCCGGTGCGCTGCGCAAGCGCTGACCGGCCAACCCATTCGATGAAATTGAGGTTTTTTCCCATGCTGCGGTACGTTGTATCCCACCTGTTCCAATGGCTCAAACGCTTCTCTTCGGAACAGGACCCTCGCCATCATGCTGACCAGCCCTATTCGCGCGATTTCACCCGTGAAACCGAACGCGAACAAAGCTGGAGCCTGAAGTCGATCCTGCTGGTCGTCGCGCTGAGCTGCTATTGCCTGGGCGGCCTGGGTTACTACGCCAAGACCCAGATCTGGGACACCATGACCGACGCACAGAAAGAACAGATGGCCCAGGCCATGATTGCCAGCTCGCAGAACCTCTGAGCCGGCAGGTTGCAGGACCCGACGGGGAAGCCATTGGCTTCCCCGTTTGCATTTAACCGGCCTGATCCGGGGCTGCTACCATACACGCCCTTTGATCAACGACTCGCGCCATGAATTCCGAAGCACTCGCCACCCTGCACCAGCATCTGCTCACCGCCCTGGACCCCGCCCCGGCTGAAACCCGTCGCTTGTTTCACGGCCGCGGGCGGGTCTGGCCGGGGCTTGAACACCTCACCGTGGACTGGATGCAGGGGGTGGTGCTGGTGGCGCTGTTCCGCGAGCCGGCGGCCGAGGAGCTTGCTGCGCTCAAACAACTGCTGCAGGAACTGACCAATAGCCAGGCATGGCGCAACAGCAAGGCCCATAGCCTGCTGCTGCAACACCGTTATACGGCGCACAGCGATACCGAGTGGCTGCTCGGTGAACACCGGGATCACTGGCTGATCACCGAGAGCGGCCTACGCTACAAGCTCGATTTCGGCCGCAACCAGAATACCGGGCTGTTTCTCGACATGCGCTACGGCCGCGACTGGGTACGGGCCCAGGCCAGTGGCAAGCGAGTGCTGAACCTGTTCGCCTACACCTGTGGCTTTTCGGTGGCGGCGATTGCCGGCGGTGCTGAACAGGTGGTGAACCTGGACATGGCCAAAGGGCCGCTGAATCGTGGTCGGGAGAATCACAAGCTCAATGGCCACGAAATGCACCGGGTAAGTTTTCTTGGCCACGACCTGTTCAATTCCTGGGGCAAGGTGACCCGCAGCGGCCCCTATGAGCTGATCATCATCGACCCGCCGTCGTTTCAGAAAGGCAGCTTTGTGCTGGACAAGGACTACCAGCGGGTGCTGCGCCGCCTGCCGCAGTTGCTCAGCCCCGGCGGTCAGGTGCTGGCCTGCATGAACGATCCGTTGGTCGCGTCGCAATTTCTGATCGAACAGACGGCCCGTGAAGCCCCGGCGCTGCGCTTTGTCGAACGGCTGGACAACCCGCCGGAGTTTGCCGATGCCAGTGCCGAAGGCGGGCTGAAGGCACTGGTGTTCACGCTGGATAATTGAGGAGGTTGATCATGCCGCTACACCCCAAGCCCGGCGCCGTGCTGTTCGGCAAAGATCTGGCGCGTCTGGCGCGGTTTTACTCGCAGCTCGCCAACCTGAGCATCACCCTGGAAGAGAACCGGCTGATGGTACTGGAGTCCGATTCGTTTCAGCTGGTGCTGCACGCCCTGCCGCCGGCGGTAGCGAAAAAGCTGTTGACATCCTCCCCGCCCTAAAGGGCCGGGATTCCCACAACTGGACGCTCATGCCCGAGCGCGAGAATGTTTTTTGCGGCGTTGACGTCGCGGTCGTGGGTGGCACCGCACCCACAACAAGTCCATTCCCTTATTCCAAGCTCTGCGATACCTCTCGGCCTCGAGTCCGGCAATTGCTTGCAGCTCGAACAGGTTTGGGTGGTGTTTCTCTCGCTGACAACCTTGAAAACCGTGCCTGCGTGATCGCATTTGTATTCCAGCATGGTTTTCAATTGGCCCCAGCCGGCGTCCAGCACTGACTTGGCCATCCTGGTTTTCGCGAGTTTCAGTGAGTTCACATCGCCCACCACAATGACGCCACAACGCGCTACCAGCGCGTTGCTGAACTTATGCAGGGCATCCTTGCGGCGGTTCGCAATTTTGGCGTGAATCGCCCGCACACGAGCCTTCTTGCCGGCACGCTGGGCCGTGCCCAGCGCGCTCTCCAGATCCCGGTAGAACCTGCCGCTTTCAAGGCGATCACCGTCGCTGCAGGTGGCCGTGGTTTTCAGTCCGAGGTCGATACCCACTGCGTCCTGGCCTGGCGATAACTGGCGGTCGACCTCGACCACGACGTTGAAATACCAACGTCCACGGCTGTCCTCGTTGAAGCTACCGGATCTGAATTTAAAGCCCGCCAGGCCGTAGCTGTCCCAGACCTTGAAGTGCTGTCTGTTGAAGACGACCTGGCCGTTTTTCCAGACAGCAGCGCCGGCCTTGAGGGGCACCCAGCCCAGGCTGCGCCGAGTACCGCCCGAGCGCCGCCAGCGTAGCTGGCGCTTTTTGAACTGCTTGCGCCGTGTGACATATTCGTCGGCAACAGCCTGCACCGATTGGCTGTGCAGTCCCAGGTCTTTGCCGGCCCCGTTGGTGTACTTGTGAATGTCGAACGCCGACAGAAAACGACCACGCTCACGAATCGAGCGACGGCTCAACTCGTTTACGTAGTTCCACACAAAATTCACAGCACGAGAAGCTTCACGCAGCTGCGGTGCGTGCTTGTCTCGCACTCGAATCTTGAGGGTTTTGGTCGCTTTCATTTCAGTCATGAAATACAGAATAGGGGCGGTTTTGTAGATTTTAACCCCTATGACCGCTTCGCGGTGGCGCCTTCATCCCCCACCTGAAGGAAGGGCTTTTCGCGCCAGCTTGGTAATCGATAGCCCGCCAAAGCTGCGCACTGACCTGCAGCTCAAGCTGGTCTTGCCGGTGGCCAGTCTTGCTCTGGTACGGCAACAGGCCAGCGAACTGGGCGGTGGCCTCAATCCGCTCGACCAGCAATGGCAAGCGCGCAACTTCAGTGCCTGCGACGGCTTCGACCCGGAGGGCAATGTGCTGCAGTTTCGTGAGGATGCGCCTGCGCAAAACTGAAAACATCCTGCTTGATCAGCAGTCATACCCATAAGGGATGGCCGGCGAGGATCGAGCGATGAGCTTCATGGTGTATGTGGGCGTGCTTGGCGTCTTGCTGATGCTGCTGGCCCTGACCTCTTCCTGGCTGCGCTGGCTGCCGGTCACCACCTCGGCGCTGTGCCTGCTGTTCGGTTTTGCCATCGGCCCGGCGGGCCTGCAACTGATTACCCTGGATGTTCAGCGGTCGCATGAATGGCTGGAGCGGCTGACCGAAGTGGCGGTGTTGTTCTCGCTGTTCAACACCGGCATCAAGCTGCGCCTGCCCTTGCGTGCCAGCGCCTGGCACTCGGCCTATTGGCTGGCCGGCCCGGTGATGCTGGCCAGCATCGTTGGCATGGCGCTGGTTGCCCATTACCTGCTGGCGTTGTCCTGGGGGCTGGCGGTGTTGCTCGGCGCAGTGCTGTCACCGACCGACCCGGTGCTGGCCAGCCTGGTGCAGGTCAATGATGCCCAGGATCAGGATCGGCTGCGCTTCGGGCTGTCCGGTGAAGCCGGGCTGAACGACGGCACGGCCTTTCCCTTCGTGATCCTGGCTCTGCTGCTTCTGACCCAGGAGGGCGCCGTGCAGGACTGGCTTGGCGCCTGGGTCCTCAAACACCTGCTGTGGGGCGTGCCGGCCGGCCTTTTGCTGGGCTATGGCATGGGCCGCGGGGTCGGGCAGTTGATGATTCATCTGCGTATCCGCAACGCGGACAGCACCACATCGCCCAATGACTTTCTCGCTCTGGCGCTGATCGCCCTGTCCTACGTTACCGCGCAGGCACTCGGCGCCTTCGGCTTTCTGGCGGTGTTTGCCGCCGGCTTCGGTCTGCGCCAGGCCGAGGCCCGCATCACCCATTCAGAGCTGCCCTCAGAACACGTGGCGCAGCCGGTCCTGGCGCACACCAGAGTCGAGCGGGAGCGGGCCACGGTGACGCAGATCGAAGAACTCAGCGACTCACAACTGGCCGCCGGGGTGATGATGGGCGATATGCTGCTGTTCGGTAACCTCATCGAGCGGGCCATGGAAGTGCTGCTGATCACCCTGCTCGGCGCTTCGTTGGCACTGTACTGGGACTGGCGCGCCATACCACTGGGCCTGGCGCTGTTCTGCATTATCCGGCCGGCCAGCGTGTGGCTGCTACTCGGCCGCAAGCTGTTTGATGCCAGGCAGAAAGCCTTGGTGGGCTGGTTTGGCATCCGCGGGATCGGCAGCCTTTACTACCTTTTTTATGCGCTCGGTCATGGCTTGCAGCCACAGATCGCCCAAGGCGTCACGGGCCTGACCCTCTCGGTGGTAGGTTTGAGCATCATCCTGCACGGCCTGAGTACCCAGCCGCTGCTGGACCGTTATGAACGCCAACTGAGCCGGCCCGAGGTCCGCCAGGACTAATGGCAAGCGACCCGCATAGAGCGGCTCGATCATGCTATTGTCACAACCGATTGGACTGTGGCGGGCGACACACGCAAGCTTGCGCCTGTCATGAGTTGTGAGGGTGAAATGGCTGATTCCGTCCTGATGGACCGCTTTGCACGCAAGGTCGATTACCTGCGACTGTCGGTGACAGATCGCTGCGATTTCCGCTGTGTGTATTGCATGGCCGAAGACATGACGTTTCTGCCGCGCCAGCAGATCCTGAGCCTTGAAGAGTTGTTTCAGGTCGCTCAGGGCTTTGTCGCGCTCGGCACCCGCAAGATCCGCCTGACCGGTGGTGAGCCACTGGTGCGCCAGGGCATCGTGGGCCTGTGTGAGCGGATTGCCGCCCTGCCCGGCCTGCGCGAACTGTGCCTGACCACCAACGGCTCGCAACTGGGCAAGCTGGCAGCACCGCTGTTCAAGGCCGGGGTCAAACGCCTGAATGTCAGCCTCGACAGCCTCGACGCACAGCGCTTTCACGAACTGACCCGCACCGGCCACCTGCACCAGGTGATCGAGGGCATCGATGCGGCCAACGCCGCCGGCTTTACCCACACCAAACTCAATTGCGTGGTGATGCGCGGCCGCAATGACCACGAGATCAACGACCTGGTGGCCTTCGCCATCGACCGCCAACTGGACATCACCTTTATCGAGGAGATGCCCTTGGGGGCAATCAGCGAGCACAGTCGCAAGGAGGCGTTCTACTCCAGCGAGCAGGTCCGCGAGCGAATCGCCGAACGCTATACCCTGCTGCCCTCCACCGACTCGACCCAAGGACCGTCGCGCTATTGGCGCCTGGCTGAAGCCCCGCAGATCCGGATCGGCTTTATCTCGCCGCACAGCCATAATTTTTGCGCGACCTGCAACCGGGTACGCTTGACCGTCGAAGGCCGACTGTTACTGTGCCTGGGCAATGAGCATTCGGCTGATCTCAAACAGGTCCTGCGCGATCACCCTGAGCAACCCGAGGTGTTACGCGAAGCGATTATTCAGGCGATGCAACTCAAGCCCTGGAGCCATGATTTTCGCCTGGACGATGAGGTGCAGGTGGTGCGCTTCATGAATATGACCGGCGGCTGATTAGCGCGGGTCTTATGACTTGCCCAACAATTTGGCGCGCAGGTCCGGGTTACTGGTCGAAGGGTCAAGCCAGATGGCGAAAAACGCCTCGGCAAATTGAGCGTCGCCAATGACATGCAGCAAACGCTTGCCAAGGTAAAAGCGTGCTTCGCGTCCCGGCACATAAACGCCAGTGATGGTCATGCCGGGTTCGACATCAATGAATGCCTGCTGCATTTCCTTACGCCACACGGCCAACTGCTCGGCATTGACCCGTGCACCTGAGGTTTGCTGGATCTCCTCAAGGCTGACGCGGATCAGATCATCGCGTGAAATGGCGCGGTGGTAAGTCAGTTCCAGCGCCAACGGCGCGCCCACCTTAAAAGGCACCACCGGGCTGAACAGGCGCGCGGTGTAGATATTGAAACCCCAGAGCCGCAGGTCGCCGGCTCCTACCATCCGGGCACTTGGGAGCGCTTCACGCCAGTCGGCCATTGCATTGGCGCAGGCTAACACCAAAGCCAGTGATAACCAGCGTAACGCGTTCATGGAGCAGCCCTCAAAAGAGGTCGTCAATCGATGACCGGCACAAGATGAGAAAAGAGCCAGCGGAATGGTCTAGACCTCAGTGGGCCAAATCAGCGCCACCCACTGGCTCTTTGATACATAACCTATACCACCCGGCAGAACTTGTATATTCAGTGAAATAACTTGTCTGAAATATGTAACACGCCCATGACAGATTCTTCGGGCCATTTGCGGATGATCGACGCAGCACAAAAAACCGGTACACAGGCTCCCGAGAGACTGCATACCGGTTTCAATTGGCCTGTTTCAAACGGTTTTGTCAGGCCACCCGGGCACGGGCATGAGCCTTGTGCCACTCGTTACGCAACAGCCCCAGCTGCTCTTCAACGAACGACAGGTCCGCAGCAGCCTTCTTGCCAACATAGCCTTGCCCACGGCGGAACATTTTCAGTGCAACACACAGTTGCGGGTGGGCGGCGCGGAACTCCTGCTCTTCGGAACAGGCCCTCATCGGATCCAGGCGCACTTCACCGCCATGGGTAACCCACAGCATATGGCTGTCGAGAGTATCCTTACGGGCGGCAAACAGACGAGCCAGCTCATCAATGGTCAGGTTGTGGATAGTCATGTTGATGCTCCTTCGCTCGTGCACTGTTCAATAGGCTTGATACATCGACTACGGACACTTCTGGAATGACCGGGAAACTGCGGTACGCAGCATTCGTCAGGTGACATTCGGACTTGAAGGAAATGCAGGTAGCCTTGACGGGAAGCCGCTACAACACAGCATCGAATCCGGGAGGCGAAATAGCGAAAGCCGAAAACTCGACGGGCGATCGGGAACAGATCAGCCACAAGCACGTCATGAAGTCGGTTCGCCAGCTCTTGGTCCTGTAACGACGCGGGCCGGGTCATCTTCGTCAATCTGCCTTGTGGGCAGCCTACATCCTGGAACATCCCGACGGCTTGTCGGGCCTGTTCTGTACACCTTTTTCAGCACTCCCGATCGGGGAGATGGCCTCATCATGCTTAATCGAAAGGCATGCGTCAACAGTTATGTAGTGATTTTTTAAAGTCACTACATATCTTTACAAACCACTGGAGAATCGACTGGCACCGCACTGTCGCGCAGCAAACACGAGACTTTGCAGGAGCGGCTTTAGCCGCGAAGCCTTCGCGGCTAAAACCGCTCCTAGGAGATATCCATTAAAAATCAATAGCTTGCATTTTGTTTAACGAGAGCAGCTTGAGCCGCGAATAGCCTTGTTCGCGGCTCAAGCGGATCGCCGCCCGACCACTGCTACGCAGGATCGCGCAGCAGCGTCGCCTTACTGGGTAAATGCGCTGTAGCTGTTGATCAGGTTGCGGTAGTTGGGGATCCGCTGGGACAACAGGTTACCCAGCCCTTCGATGTCGTTGCGCCAGTCGCGGTGCAGCTCGCAGGCCACTGCGAACCAGTTGACCAGTTGCGCACCGGCAGCGCTCATGCGCGCCCAGGCAGCCTGTTGCACGGTTTCGTTGAAGGTGCCGGAGGCGTCGGTCACTACAAACACTTCGAAGCCTTCAGCCAGTGCCGACAGGGTCGGGAACGCGACACAGACATCGGTCACCACCCCGGCGATGATCAGTTGCTTGCGACCCGTGGCTTTTACCGCCTTGACGAAGTCTTCGTTGTCCCAGGCGTTGATCTGGCCGGGACGGGCGATGTACGGCGCATCCGGGAACTGCTCTTTGAGCTCTGGCACCAACGGGCCGTTCGGGCCTTGCTCAAAGCTGGTGGTCAGGATGGTGGGCAGGTTGAAGAATTTCGCCAGATCGCCAAGGGCCAGCACATTGTTCTTGAACTCGTTCGGCGAGAAATCCTGGACCAGAGAAATCAGGCCGGTCTGGTGGTCGATCAGCAGTACGACAGCATCATCTTTGTTCAAACGCTTGTACGGGTTAGTGCTCATGATTGACTCCATTTTTCGAGTAAAGCCGGGTCAGGACGACCCGGCGGTTGCACGCAGGTGACACACATCAGAACAGGCAGAATCAGAACGCAAAGCACGAACAGCCAAACGCGCCCCAGAACCCCTGGAAGTCGCTGACCGGGGCATTGGAGAGGCGGGCTTTTTCATGGCTATGGGAATGCACGGCGCACGGACCACTGCACTGGTGAACCGCTGCCAGTACCGGTGAGGACGGGCGCCAGTGGCCCTGAACCTTGGCCACGGGCGACCAGTCTGGCAGCACCGCAATAGGTTTGGGTGCCAGCGGCTCGAAGTCGTCGGCGCCGTACACCACCTTGCCGTCGACCACCGTCAGCACCGACTCGATCCATTTGATGGCTTCCTGATCGACGCTGAAGAAGTCTGCCGACAGTGCCACCAGGTCAGCCAGTTGACCGACGCGAATCTGACCTTTCTTGCCTTGCTCGGAAGAGAACCAGGCGCTGCCGTGGGTAAACAGCTCAAGCGCGGTCGCACGCGGCAAACCTTCCGGGTACAGCTCCAGCCCGCCCACCGTGCGACCGCTAACCATCCAGTACAGCGAGGTCCAGGGATTGTAGCTCGATACCCGGGTGGCATCGGTGCCGGCGCCCACCGGTACGCCTTCAGCGAGCATGCGCTTGATCGGCGGCGTGGCCTCGGCGGCCTTGGCGCCGTAACGCTCGACGAAGTACTCGCCCTGGAAAGCCATACGGTCCTGGATCGCGATGCCGCCGCCCAGCGCCCGCACGCGCTCGATGTTGCGCGGGGTGATGGTTTCGCAATGGTCGAAGAACCATGGCAGGCCGTTGAACGGGATCTCACGATTGACCTTCTCGAACACATCCAGCATGCGGCTGATCGATTCGTCATAGGTGGCATGCAGGCGGAACGGCCAGCGCTGCTCGACCAGATGGCGCACCACCGGTTCCAGATCGCTTTCCATGTCCGGGACCAGGTCCGGGCGCGGCTCGCGGAAGTCTTCGAAGTCGGCGGCGGAGAACGTCAGCATCTCCCCTGCCCCGTTGTGCCGCAGGAAGTCATTGCCCTGGTGAAGCTTCACCGAACTGGTCCAATTCTTGAAGTCGGCCAGTTCTTCCTTGGGCTTCTGGGTGAACAGGTTATAAGCGATGCGCACCGTCAACTGATTGTCTTTGTTCAGTTGCTCGATCACCTGGTAGTCATCGGGGTAGTTCTGGAAACCACCACCGGCATCGATGCAACTGGTGATGCCCAGCCGGTTGAGTTCGCGCATGAACTGACGGGTCGAGTTGACCTGATACTCCAGTGGCAGCTTCGGCCCCTTGGCCAGCGTCGCGTAGAGAATCATTGCGTTGGGTTTGGCGACCAGCATGCCGGTCGGGTTACCGCTGCTGTCACGCACGATCTCGCCACCCGGCGGGTTCGGCGTATCGCGGGTGTAACCGGCGACCCGCAACGCGGCACGATTGAGCAAGGCGCGATCGTAAAGGTGCAGCAGAAACACCGGGGTGTCCGGGGCGGCCTGGTTGATTTCTTCCAGGGTCGGCATGCGTTTTTCAGCGAACTGGAATTCGTTCCAGCCACCGACCACGCGTACCCACTGCGGGGTGGGCGTGCGCGCGGCCTGGTCCTTGAGCATGCGCAGTGCGTCGGCCACCGATGGCACGCCTTCCCAGCGCAGTTCCAGGTTGTAATTCAGGCCGCCACGGATCAGGTGCAAGTGCGAGTCGTTAAGCCCCGGAATCACCGTACGGCCCTTGAGGTCGATGACCTGAGTGGCGCTGCCGCGCAGGGCCATGACTTCGGCCTCGCTGCCAACGGCCACGAAACGCCCGGCGCTGATCGCTACCGCGCTGGCCTGGGGCTTTTCGCGGTCGACGGTGTGGAATTTGCCGTTGAACAGGATCAGCTCGACAGTATTCATAGCAGTACCTTTGACTGAAGATTGAGAAGTGCCGGCCTGGCCGGCGAAGGAAAAGGCCGGGAGGATCGCCGCGGCAGCGCTGAGCAACGAGCTGTTGGCGATAAAGCGCCGGCGCTGCAGATCGGTGTTGTTGTCATCACTCATGGATCAGTTACTCCCTTTGTCTGAGGCTGGAGCATTCAGCCAGGCAGCGAACAATCGCGTGGCGGCAGGCATCATCAGATACACCACCAACAGGACAATGGTCAGGGTGATCAGCACGTTGCTCATCACATAACCTGACAGCAGCGGGCTCAGGCCCAGCACCGGCCCCCACAGCAGCGGCACCAGCAGGCTCAACGGCAGAATCACCAGGTAAGACACCACCGCCTGTTTCCAGCGCGGCGGCTGGCGCGCCTCTTCAACGCTTGAGTTGAACCAGAATTCGTTATGGGCCGTGACCTGAGTCTGATCGCCATCGGCCAGCATCGGCTCGGCCTCACGCACCAGCTCGCGCCGCTGCTGCGAGTCCAGCCATTGCTGCAGGCTCTGAGTGCAAGCAAAGCGCAAAACCGAGGTAAAGGTCTGCAGCCCGTCGCTGCGCCCACGCATCACATCCACGCCCAGATGGCCCTGCTGCTCGGCGGCAATGCTGACAATGCGCCGCAACCACTGTTCGTACTGCACTTCCAGGCCGGTCTTGATCCGGTGGCGGATCACCAGGGTCACGACTTCACGAGCTGACTCGCCCGCCGCTGCGTCGGGGTGAAGGGTGTCGGACATGCTCGGCGCTCCAAGGCACGGATTGAGAAGCGGGCGTCGAACTGCTCAAGCCCGGCTTCGATGAGAGTGCGATGGTGCCGCTGATTGCCAGACGAGAATTGGATGCATGTGCTGTGTTGGCTACAGACCCGATACAAATCCTCAGATATCGCTACTGATTTCCGTTGTACGGCCGATAACCTGCGCATAACGACATTGGAAGCCGTTTATGAACGCTATTACAGGCCTCACCCCGCTGAGCCCGCTGTACAAAACCCAGCTGAGCACCACACTGCCCGTGCAGCCCGCCGGCCAGACTTCGGCCGATACCAGCCTGCCGGCGACCAGCGTCATCCTCGGCCAGGACAACAGTGTCAGTGACTCGCAGACCTATTCACGTCAGGGCCAAATGCCTGGTGCGCAAACCCATTACAGCTGGGAAGCGGATGCCACAGACTCGCTCAGCGCCCTGATACTTGCGCAACTCAAATCAGGCCCGAACGGTGCCCGTTTTCAGGGTTTGGGCGCGGCGTTGCTTGAACAACTGGCAGCCAATGGCGGTAAAGCCATTTCCCAATCCGTGTTTGCCTCTGGATCCGAGATCAGCGGACCTGCTGCACTCAAGCCGCTACAGGACGATCTACGCGCACACCCGAACAATAGCCTGACGTTTAGTCTGACAACCGCTTCCGGCGCCACGGTGCAGTTGTCTCTGGCCAGTAACGATCAAGGCCTGGCGGTCAATGCCGAGGTACTGGGCGGTGAGCTGAGCGCAAGCGAACTCAAGGGCCTCAG
This sequence comes from Pseudomonas sp. 21LCFQ02, assembly GCF_024129895.2. Taxonomy (NCBI): domain Bacteria; kingdom Pseudomonadati; phylum Pseudomonadota; class Gammaproteobacteria; order Pseudomonadales; family Pseudomonadaceae; genus Pseudomonas; species Pseudomonas sp. 21LCFQ02. The sequence goes on along the minus strand of NZ_CM178749.1, from coordinate 4,212,568 downwards.
CGCTCTGGCCAGTTCTTTCCAGTCCGCCATTGATGGCCTGAGCCAAGTGCCGCCCAAACTGCAATTGGGCGAACTGACCCAACTAGATCCAAAGCTGTTCACCTCACTGCAGCTCAATGCCAAATTACAGACCCCGGACGGCGACCAGCTTTTCGAATTGCGCCTGGATGAAAAATCCCGCAGCGTCAGCCTGCAAGGTCCCAGTGGCGAGCTGAAACTGGAGCTTGATGCCAGCAACCTTCAGTTGCTCGGCAACGTCACTCAGCGCCAGTCAGCGATCAACAGCTACCTTGAACAGTTCGATGCCGCACAAAAACGCGGCCAGGGTGACAAGGATCTGATCAGCCTGTTCAAGGACGCCTTCGTTCAGCTCAACAGCGCTGACGACCAGCGCAGCGCAGCAGCCGAAGATCGGCTGAGCGAGAAGGACCGCACCTTGCTCAGCGGCCTGGCCGACTTCAGCGCCTCGATTAACGAGACCGAGCGCTACAACAACCCGATGCGGCCGCTGGAAGCCGAGCGCTTTAGCTACACTGTTTCGCAAACCAGCAGCGTCAACGATGAAAAACCGCTGGAGCTGGATGTACAGCAACAACAGCAAAGCGCACTCAAGGCGTCTTACCACCAGAGCCTCAATCCACTGGTCGCGCTGACCTTGAGCAGCGAGCGTGAATCTCAGAACTATCGCTACTACGAGATCAATGACCAGGCCAGCAGCAGCACCCGCATCGCTTACCATAAGGGCAGGCTGATCGAGGCCAGCGCCACTCAACAGTCCACCCAGAACGAGCGGGTCCGCACCTACGTCAATGGCGACCTGACCCGTGACCTGCAGACTCCGGCTTCGGTCACCGAGTCACGCAACCTGCTGAGCATGATCAACGAGGTGTTCGAGCAAGAGCGTATTTCACAACGTGACCACCGTGTGTCGGTCCTTGAGGGTCTACTGATGCCGCAGCGCAAGAACTGGCTGCTGCAAAGCTCCGCCAGCAAGATCGCCGATTAAGCAGCGCATCAATCAGCCAATCGGCAGCGCCCGGCTCAGGTAGTGGGCAATCCGCTCGCGCAGCCAGCGCTCGGCCGGGTCGTTGTCATGGTCGCCGCTCCAGACCATCAACAACTCGGCCGGATTGATCGGCAACGACGCAGGTCGTTACAGTTAATGCTTTGAAACGCTGCTGATCAAAGGCGCGATGCTGCAACAGCCAGCTTAAATCCTGGGCGCAACGCTCGACCTCCCCTCCCTCCCCGCGCTAACACAATGAGTGCGAAGCCTCCTGCAACCCTGGCCACCCAATAACTCTGCTAGCAGACACCCCCGCGCCTGACGCCTGAAACTCACAGGGTATGGGCTTAGAGGGTGCTTACAAAATAGGCGAACGAAGGCAAGACAAGGCGAAACGGGCGAAAAAGCGCAGTGTGCATAAGTACATGAGCATTTTGACCGGGCTGGCGATCCAGGTCGATTTCAACGCAGCATTGCCGAGTGCAACCATTTTGTAGACACCCTCTTACGGGCCAGCAATTCTCAAGGACAAGAAGCAGGGCAGCCAATCGGGTTGCGGAGCAGATCATGGAAAAGATACTTCTGAAGCAGCTTGACCAGTTACCCAGGAACACCGGACTGAGAATACAGGGAAACTTTGGCTCGTTATCTTCCACCCTGGAGAAGGGCAACCTGGTCAGCCTCGACATTCCCAACAAGACGCTGACCATACTCAACACGGTCTATAACAAAAATACGGTTCTCAACACTGACAATATTCTGTCTATCGAGTACAGCCTGCACGGCTGTAGCTATCCCTTAATGCTGGGCCACCAGGCTATTTTCAATACCAGCGCCCCCGAGAATAATGGCGGTAATATCCAGACCGGCGAATTCAATGCCTTTCTGCCCATTACCACGCTGATCGGCAATGCCGGCATGGGCCCGGTACTGCCGCTCAATTACTACTATTCACCCGATGTCGCATTCACCAAAGGTGGCTGGGCGCCACGTTTCAGTTACTTCGCGCTCTATGCCGGCGGCGTACTTAAATTACACATGTACAGCGGCGAGGCCATCACCGTCGAGCAGGTATTGGTGCCCTACTCGCCAATGCCAGGTCTTTATATCAGCAGTTTCAGTACCTTCAGAGCGACTCACGGGATTGAGGCGCAGGCAAAGATCATCCATAAGGATGGAACCGTAGAATGCATGACCCAAGCCTTTGAACCCGCGCCTGACCAGGAGGCCCCGAGTGTCGGCTCGGCGCTTTATGTACTACCTACGCAGATCACCAACAGCCTGGGCCACTCTCTGTACCTAAAATGGCGAATAGATCCCGGCATCTTGTTACATGAAGGGTTGCCAGAAAGAAGCGGCCAGAACGTGACCCTGAGCGAAGTCGCGGATGACCGTCAGGTATTACTGAGGACCGCGGTACTCAAGAAGAAGACCACATTCGCCGGCAAGGAAGTCGAACTCGATACCCTCGACTTCACCGAATACCCCGACAAAGAGCCGGTCAAACGCTGCAACCTTTACCTCAAAGACAACCGCCTGGTCAGGCATGAATGGTTCAACGCAAGCGCCGCCGAATCCCAGGAGTTCACGTACACCAACAAGCAACTCACTGCCATCGAGTCCTCACGTGGTTTGAAAGAGACCATCAGCTACACGGCAGACGGTCGTATTGCGCGCTACAGCCTGAGCGGCAGCAATGCCTCATCGGACCTGGTGGAGGACTACACCTTCACCTCCAGCTCCGCCAGGCAGACCAGAACCTTCGACGGCACCACATTGGTGAACGAGCTGCAGTACGACATCAACGACGTGTTGAGCAAACAGCTCACCAGCCAGGGCGATTGCGTCACAACCCGGCAATTCAAACGAGAGTTCGATAGCAAAGCCCAGCAGTACAGCCAGCAAACCCTGACCACCTACAGCAAAGGCGGCGCGCAGCGAACCGAAACCGAGCTGCAGGTCTACGAGGCCGCCGGCAACCTGATCAAGCAAGTGCAAGGCGACGTCACCACCGAGTACACCTACTACAAGGGTCAGTCTGTTGACTCGACCATCGTCACCAACACATCCACCTACTCGGACACTTCGGGCTTCCATGGAAAACTTGGGTTCTGGATAGACTACGGTCACCCGGCTGGTTGGGCGATGCAGCTGTTCGGCAAACAGGGAATGACCTGGGGCACACTGGAGGAGCGCACAGTCATACGCGAGCCGGTGCCGACCGATGGCGGCAAATATCTCTATAACTTGCCGGTCAGCATCAGCCACCCCGGCGACCCCAACTACTTTCGGGTCAATGTGGAGTCGGAAAAATGCTACCGGATGGTGGATGGCAAACGGGTAGAGCTGAGCTGGACTTATTATGGCTATACCGAAATCCCGGTAAAAAGCACTACAGTCCGGGGCGGCGCCGTAAAACCTTCGCTGAAACTGGTCATCCATGACCCACAGTCCGACGACGGTATCCGTCTGAAGAACTGGCGTAACAGCTGCCTGGTTGTTCAGGAAACCGAGTACTACACCCAGACCGATACAGACTCGTTCGGCCGGATAAAATCCCTGAGCCAGCGGCTGCTCGATTCGACCGGCCAAGACATTGCCTTGTCCATCCAGAAAACCCGCTACGCCTATACGCTGCAAGGCGACAAGCTGACCACCACCACAACCTTCGAGTCGTCCGAAAAAACCCAGGACACGAGCGAAGTCACGCACTCCATGCGCACCCAGCAACTGCTGGTCTCCAGGGACCAGAAGGGCAATAGCGTGGCCTACAGTTACGATGTCTATGGCCAGATGCTCAGCAAGCAAGAACAGGAACAAGAAGCCACCAGTGCCAAACAGACCCGCTATGAGTATTCGCTGAGCAAAGGCTGCCCCGCGGTCATCACGACCTTTGCGGGGGGCGAGCAATACCGTGAAATCCGTGACGCCCACAACCGCATCGCCAGCACCGAGGCGCGCCGCTCGAATGCCGCCGGCGTGGCCTGGAAACAGCTATCGAGCACAAGCTACGATGGTCTGGGCCGGGAAAAGCTCACCACCGAGTACGATTACCAACCCGCCGCCGATGCAACCACTGCCATCGTCAAACGACAACTGGAGCAGTTCTACGATAACTGGGGGCAGCCCTGCAAATCTCTGGTGGTGGGCGGTATGGCGCAATACCGCGAATACGATCCCGTCACCCGGAGCATGGTGGAGAAACAGCAGTATCAGGCTGCGTCCTACCTCAGCCAGACCACCCACTACAACGCACTGGGGCGCATTGAAAAACAGGCCTGGCGCGATGCAAGTGGCAGCGAATATCAGTCACTGCAATACCTGTACGACAACGCCGGACGGGTCATCAGGCAAACCCCACTCAAGGGCTCGGTCCAGCAATTTGCCTGGGACAGCTTCGACCGGTTGGTCAAGCTGAGCAGCGAAGGTATCGAGCGCATTATCGAGTACCCGGCGCACATCGCCTCGGCCCAGGCATCACGCCTGGTGATCAGCAAACCGGCGGACACGTTCAATTATGAATGGGGCAGCCGCACCTTCGACGGCCTCGAACGGGTCACTGCCGAACAAGTGGCCGGCCGCAAGAAAACCTACAGCTATAACGGCAGCAACGACTGGGGCCTGCTTGCCAGCCCCGTTCCCCCACCGGTCAACCTTGCCGGTCAGGTCAGCACCCAGCGCGGGTATGACGCCGCGACTACCGGCGTCAACCTGACGACCACCGACCGTGGCGGAACAACCACAAACGCGACCTCGGTGTTTTCCATGCGCGGCTTGCTGCTGGAGCACCGCGACGACTTCGGCAACAAGACCCTCTACAGCCATGATCTGCTCGGCCGCCTGGTCAAGACCTCGGCACCGGGGGTCAGCACCCGCCTGAGCTACGACACTAATGAGCGCCTGACTGAGGAAACTGTCACCGACGAGGTCGGCAAGACCTCCATGACCATCACCTACAAGTACGATGCCCAGGACCGCGAAACCGAACGCACATTCAGCGCCAGCGGGTTGTCGACCCTGGTTGTGCGCCAGGCGTTCGACGCCGATGGCCGGCTGGCCAGCGTCAAGGTCCTGCGTGACGGCACCGAAACCTCCCAGGAAAGCTTTACTTACACCCCCATTGGCCAGTTGGCGGTGTATCAATGCAGCGGCACGCAACGGCCGGTGGATGTGCATGGCAAAAAGCTCAGCAAGCAAACCTTCACCTATACGACGCTGGGCAACATCAGCAGCTGCGTCAGTGTCTTTGACGGCGGCCAGGACACGGCCACCTACACCTGCGATACAGTTGATCAGACCCAACTCCGTTCGATCAGCCATAGCGCAGCAGGCATCGCCACCGCCAAGCTCGATTACGATGCCTTGGGGCGACTGAAGAAGAACGAATCAGGCTATACGCTGGACTACAACAGCAGCGGGCTACTGAGCCAGATGTTCCGTACCGACGGTGGGTTCAGCGAATACAACTATCTGTATGACCAGGAAGGCAAATTACGGTCGTGCTATGGCAACGATTGCGAGGACAGCTTTTACTACCGTGACGATCAGCAATATGCCCGCAAAGGCTGGGTGATGATCAAAAACCTTTACCACAACCGCTTCTCGCTGCTGGCCAACCAGAGCCCAGCCTGCGTCCTGATGCTGCAGACGCTCAAGCCGCAGGGCGGCAGCGATATCACCACGCGCAGTTTCGAGCTCAAGAATGCCTCAGGTTCAGTTATCGCCAGTTACGATCTGACCGCCAGTCCCAAGGCCCTGACCCTGTTCAGCTACACGCCCTTCGGCTACCGCCCCGACGATAAAACCCAACGCCACTGGCTGGGCTTCAATGGCCAGCCGCTGGACAGGCCCACCGGCCACTATTTGCTGGGCAACGGCGCCCGGGTCTACAACACTGCCCTGCAAGCGTTCCAGACCCCTGACAGCCTCAGCCCGTTCGGTGACGGTGGCCCCAATGGCTATGCCTATTGCAGCAACGACCCGGTGAACTTCAGTGACCCCACCGGACACTATGAGGAGCTCACGCACTACCGCACAGTGACCCACGAGGCACTGGCGCAGAACAAAGTCGTGCAGGCCGGCATGAATATGGCAATCGGGGTCGGGCTCAGCCTGGCCACTGGCGGTCTGGGATCGGGTTTTGCCATTGCCGCACTGGGCCTGGAAATCACCTCGGGCGCGTTCGGTATCGCGGCGGCGCTGCTGTTGGAACGCGACCCACAGGCTGCCAAAGCACTTGGAGTGCTGTCACTTGCCACCGGAATAGCGGGCGCGCTGACCGGGCTGGGCGCCGTCAGCAAAGTCAGCCGTTACGCCGGTGCTTCGGGAATGGGCGCTGCCATGAACTCGGAGCGCCGGGTGCTCAGTGCGGTTAAGAGTGGCACTGCATCCTCCGGAAAAATCGTCACCATGGGCGGTACGATGAAGACGCTGAGGCAGGTCAATAACGAACTCTATACCTTTGTTGACACTTACAAGAGTGCCAATCGGCTGAATATTGTCGTCCATGGTAGAGACCTGACAAAAGCCGAGGAGCTGGCACTCAAACCGACCATGGCCGTCTGGAATAATGCCGAGCGCTCAGCATCTGACTTGCTGCAGATTCTCAATGGTAAAAACATTGACCCCACGATATATGACAACATCCGCTTGCTCACTTGCTACTCGGCGAATGGCGGAGCCAATTCCTTCGCTGCACAGTTCGCAGCCATTATTAACAAACCTGTCAAAGGTTTTCTCGGCCCCGTCACCATCAACTTCGAGCCAAAAAGTATGGGCGCAATTTTCAATCAAGTGGCCAAGGGCGGGCAGGCATCGACCCAGCAACTCGCCCGAAGCTTTGCCGCCAACGAGAAGCTCTTGGTGTACAAGGTAACCGGCTATAATTACGTTCCTCAAAAGTTCCTGCCATAGGCAACTTCAGGGAGCCAGGGTCGTTCATTGCCCTGGCACCCTGAAGCGGCCCGTAGGAGTGATGGCGCTTCACCCACTCCGCACTTCACTGCCCCGCCCGCCCAGCACAGCCTTGAGCATGTTCAGGCCAAAGCCTTTGCCTGGGCCAGTTTGATGTTCGGCGTAATAACTGGCTGCTGCAAAAGCTGCGCCAGCAAGACCGCCGAATAAGCAGCATATCGCTCAACCAATCGGCAGCGCCCTGCTCATATAGTGGGCAATCCGCTCGCGCAACCAGCGCTCGGCCGGGTCGTTGTCATGGACGCCGCTCCAGACCATCGACAACTCGGCCGGATCGATCGGGAATGGCGGATCTTCAGCCCGCAGGGCAGTGCCTTCGACCAATGGGCAAGCGGCGTAGTCAGGCACCGTGGCAATCATCTCGGTGCCGGCCAGCAGCGCGCGCAAACCATGGAACTGCGGCACCGCCAGCACCACCTTGCGGGTCCGGCCGACCCGCGCCAGGTCCATATCGATATTGCCGCACAGGTCCCCGGAGAACGACACCATGGCATGCGGCCGTCGGCAGTAGTCGTCGAGAGTCAGCGGCTCAGGCCGCGCATCGCCGCGAATCACCTTGCACGGGATGTCACGCAGTTTCTTGCGCTTGGCGTTGGCCGGCAGGTCCACGGTCCAGCTCACCCCCACCGAGATTTCTCCCGAGGCCAGCAGCGCGGGCAACAGCAGGTAATTGGCCCGGCGGATCACCACGACGATACCCGGCGCCTCCTCGCGCAACTGCGCCATCAGCGGCGGCAACAGACCGAACTCGGCATCGTCCGACAGGCCGATGCGAAACACCTCGGTGCTGCTGGCCGGGTTGAAGTCCTTGGCGCGGCTCACGGCGCCGGAAATCGTATCCAGCGCCGGCCGAATCTCCTGAAGAATATCCAGCGCCCGCGCCGTCGGCTCCATGACCCGGCCATTGCGCAGCAGCAACGGATCATCGAACAGATCGCGCAGACGTCCCAGCGCCGCACTGACCGCCGGCTGGCCAATGAACAGCTTCTCCGCCACCCGGGTCAGGTTGCGCTCGAACATCAGCGCTTCAAAAATCACCAGCAGGTTGAGGTCGACACGGCGCAGGTCGTTACGGTTCATGAGTTCGGACTCTGATGGGCAAGGCAAGACTTTGCATCAGTAGGCATGAAACCAGCAGCCAGCGCTTGTACGGATGTGCGCAGGCCGCTCTGGTGCTTTGAACATCAGACTGGCGTTCATTGCAAAAAGGCATTGATGTCAGCCAGATCACCTTCACCCAGCGCACCAATCGCCGCCTTGAGTTGCAACTGGGCAAGCAAGGCATCGTAACGGGCCTTCGCCAACTGACGCACGATCTCGCTGAGCTGGCTCTGCACCTCCAGCACATCGGCACCAACGCGCACCCCGACGCGATAACCCAAACGATTGGAGTCAACCGCAGACTGGGCCGAAACCCGCGCCACCTCCAGAGCCTTGATTTGCGCCATGCCATCGGTCACACCCGCCCAGGCCTCACGGGTGGCCAGCGCAGCGGCGCGCCGGGTATCGAGCAATTGGTATTGAGCCTGCTGGTGCAGCGCCACGGCCTCGCGTGCCGAGGACGTCAGTCGCCCACCGCTGTAAAGCGGCAAGCTCAGCCGCAAGCCAATAGCCGCCGACTCACTGCGCTGGGTGTTGGCATTGGGGTTCTGCTGCATGTTCTGGCTAAGCACCATGTCGATGCTGGGCAGATGCTCTGCCTTGCGACTGCGCACTTCATTTTCAGCCACTTCGGTGGTCAGTTCCTGGATCTGCACCTCAAGGCTGCTGTGCTCGGCCGCCCGGACCCAGGTTTCGACATCGCCCGGTTCGGGCGACACCAGGTTGATCTGTTCGCCCAGCGCACTGAGTTCCTGCGCCGGCAGGCCAGTCAGCCGCGCCAACGCATGACGCGCCACGCCCAGATCGCTGCGGGCCTTGATCAACTGTGCGCGAGTGCTGTCGTAGCTCATCTGCGCCTCATGCACATCGACGATATTGGCGTTGCCCAGCTCGAAATTCTTGCGCGCACTGGCCAGTTGTTCCAGATCAGCGGCCTGCAACTGCAGCATGGCGGCAATCACGTCCTGAGTATGCAAGACCTCGAAGTAGGCTTGCGCCACTCGCAGAATCAACGCCTGCTCGGCACTGCGCGCGCGTAGCTCGGCCAGCGCCTTGTGCAGCCCGCCCTGGCGGTACTCGATCCAGTTCTGCCAGCGAAACAGCGGCTGCACCAATTGAATGCCGTAGCTGCGGTTCTGGCGGCGCTGCTCCAGACGGCCATTGACCACTTCATACTCGGTCTCGCTCCAACTGGTCTGGGCATCGAAGGATATCTGCGGCAGCAAGCCGGCCCGGCCCTGTAGCTCACGCTCCTGCCCGGCCCGCCGCTGCGCCTGGGCCGCAGCGTACTGCGCATCGTTGTCCAGCGCCTGGCGGTAGACGCCCAGCAGATCGCTGGTCTGGGCCATCAGCGGCAAGCTCAGCATCATCAGGCTTACGGTCAGGCACTGCGCGACTAGCCCGGCCATCAGCTGATTGCCTGCTGCTGATCGAGACGCACGTCCTCAACCACGTTGCCGTTTTCCAGGCAGACCAGCCGCCTGGCAAAAGCGATCGTCTCGCGGCGGTGGGCAATGGTGATTCGGGTTACCGGCATCTGGTGCAAGGCCTGCACGACATGCTGCTCACTGTGCAGATCAAGGTGGCTGGTCGCCTCGTCCAAGGCCAGAATACGTGGCTGCTTGTAGAGCGCACGGGCCAGCAGCAAGCGTTGCTTCTGGCCACCGGAAAGACCGCTACCCATTTCCGCGACCAGCGTCTGGTAGCCCATTGGCATGTTGATGATGGCCTGGTGAATATGCGCCTGGCGCGCCGCCTCCTCGACCCGCTGCTGATCCGCGTCCGGATCGAACGCGGCAATGTTTTGCGCCAGGGAACCGGCCAGCAGTTGATCTTCCTGCATGACCGCCCCCACCAGGTTTCGCAACGCTTGCGGTCCCAACTGACGCACGGGAATACCGCCAACCAGAATATCGCCCTCGTTAGGCACCAACAGCCCCAGCAGCAACTTGAATAACGTACTTTTGCCACACCCGGAGCGGCCGACGATCGCCACGCTGTCGCCAGCGTCGATGCTCAACGACAGGTTACGCAGCACCCAGGGTTCACCCTCGGCATAACGAAATGACACATCCCGCAGCTCCAGGCGCGGCTCGATGCGCATCAGGTCGGTTTCCAGGTTGCTTTCCGGCTCGGCGGGTTCCAGCGCGATGTCCGCCAGCCGTTCGGCATGCAACGACAACATGCGGATCTCCACGCCCAGATCGATCAGTTGGCTGGCCCGGCTGGTGAACTGGCTCTTGTAGGCAATAAAGGCCAGCAGCATGCCCAGCGACAGCTCACGCTCCAGTACCGCGATCCCGCCCACATAGAGCAACAACATGCCTTCCAGGCCAAAGATCAGGGTATTGAGGCTGGCGAACACCAGCAGCAGCCTCTGCGTGGCGACGTCCCGGTTCTGCACATCGGCCAGCAGGTTTTGCCAGGTGGCCAGGCGCAGTGAGGCGATATTGAACAGTTTGAGCGGCTGCGCCGCGCGGATCGTTTCAAGAAAGTAGGAGTTCTCGCGGGCGGCCAGCACGATGCGCTCTTCCGAGGCCGTGCGCAGCGGCTGGTAGAACACGGCCCGCAAGATGGCGTACAACAGCAAGGCCACCAGTACAACGGCGCTGAGCGTGGTGCTGTAGAGCAGCATCATGCCCAGGGTAATGAGTGTCACCAGACCATCGAGCACCACCATGATCGCGCCGTTGGTCAGCACCCCGCGAATGGCCGCCAGCGACTGGAAGCGCGCGGTGATGTCGCCCAGTTGGCGCTTCTCGAAAAATGGCCAGGGCAACCGCAGCAAATGACTGAACAGGTTGCCCGACCACTGCAAGGTCAGTTGCTGGTTGAGCCGCAAGCCCATCCAGCCGCGCGCCATGCGCAGGACAAAATCGATCAGCATCAGCAGGCAGCCACCCAGCACGGCGAGCAGCAACAGATCGCGATCTGCCGAGACCAGCGCACCATCGACCACCCACTGGGTCACCTGCGGGGCCAGCAAGGCCACCACCTCCAGCGCCAGCGCCAATATGAAGATGTTGCCTAGCGCACGCTTGAGTCCGGTTGCCCGCCCGGTGAGATCACGCAGACGAATCCGCGGTTTTCGCTCGGCAGGCTGGAAGGTGGAATTCGGGCTCAGTTCCAGGGCCACGCCAGTGAAGTGCCGCGAGGCTTCGGCCAGCGTCAGTACCCGCCTGCCGCCAGCCGGATCGACAACATGCAAACGGTTGCGCTGAACCTTTTCCAGCACCACAAAGTGGTTCATGTTCCAGTGCAGGATACAAGGCAGCCTCAGCTTGCCCATCTCCTCAAGCTCCAGCCGCAAGGGCCGGCAATTGAAGTCCAGATTCTGCGCATACCGCACCAGTTGCGCCAAGTTGGTGCCCTTGAGCGAAATCGAAAAGCGTCGGCGCAAGTCCTGCAAATCAAGGTACAGCCCGTGGTAACTGGCGATCATTGCCAGACAGGCCAGCCCACACTCCTGGCTTTCTGCTTGCAATACAGCCTTCATGAGATCGCCCGGTCAGTCACGTACACGCTCCAGCACATCCTGCTGGCAAAGATCGGCAACCAGCCTGTGCAACCGTGCGGCATCGGTGCCGTGATGGGCGGCGCGCAGTTGCGCCAGGCTGATACCGGGATGCTCGATGATCGAGCGAATCAGCTGCACACCCTGCTCGTCCAGCACCAGCCGGGCACCGTTGGCAATCACATAACCCTCACCCAGCCCCTGAACCCGCTGGGCACTCAGACGCAGGCGCGCCTGGTCATCGAGCTGAAGGTTGGCCGGATCGCCAAACACCTCGATGGCCAATGGCGACTCAACCCGCAGCGCCCCGGTGAACTCGTCCATGAAGCGCTGGTAGTTGTGGGGATCCTTGATGAATCCGTCGATGAGCCGACCCACATCGGCCAGTGCAGGCTGATCGTTCGACCAATCGCTTAATGACTGCCTGGCCTGCACGAACTGCGGCAGTTGCTGCATGACCCAGCCAAGGTAATCCATGGTGTAGGCCGGGAAGGTTCCCAGCGCCAGATGAAACGTCGGCTCGCCCAGCGGCAGCGGGTTATGCCACCAGCCACGCGGCAGATAAAACACATCACCGGCTTCCATCACAAAATCCATGTACGGTGTTTCCGGGCACGGATAAAGATGCTCGTAATCCTTGCTCTGCTGAGTGAACAGCGGCGCTGCAAATGTCGGCTCGTAAACAATCCAGCGCTTGCGGCCAATCAGTTGAATGGCAAATACGTCGCGGGTATCCCAATGCGCCCGAAACGAATCGCGGGTGCCAAACGCGGCGTAGGCACTGTTGACCACTTGCCTGCCGGTAAACTGGGCAACCTGCCGGGAAAAATGATTGATGCGCGGCTCATTGGCAATCTTGTTGGCAATCAGGGTTGCGCCCTGGCGTAAATAATCATAGACCACCGGTTTGATCAGACGCTGACGCAGCGTCCCGATATCCCAGTAACTTTCGACGTACTCATGTTTGGGCCGGATACCGTCACAGGACAACTTGAAGTCATGGGACGCCACATCACTACGCTCGAAAATCTGATTGACCTCATCCCAGTCAAACAGGCCAGGTTCAACGGCACCCTTTATCAGCAGCGGCTTCTTTTCCTGATACTGCGCGGCAAACTCGGCAGCGGACAAACCAAAATTCATATTCATTGATGGCGTTGACAGGCGGTGGCCGGTTAATAAACCGGCCACCGCCCTACTCTCACGGTCGAATTAAACTCACATTAACCATCGCTGGGCGATGGATTAACAAGCACACGTGTCAGGCGTCATGAATAGCAACGCTCATCCACTGAGGGTCGCTACTTTCAGACGCGAGCAATTGACAACGCTGTTACTGATAACCTGTACCGGCATAGTCGGTGCCCGCCGAGTTGATCCCGCTTTCGACCATCCCTCCCGCCATGCCACCATAGAAACCGGCCTGGGTACCCAGGATCGTGGCAGCCCCGCCCTGCAGAACACCGGTCACGGCGGGGCCGGTGAAAAAGCCTGCAACGCCACCGGCAACAACGCTTCCCACGAATCCGGCCATACTTCCTGAACCGGAGGTAGCAGAGTATCCGTAGTACATCGACGCTGCGCTGGCAGCGCCAATGGCCGCGCCCACCGGGCCGACTGCACCGGCCACCATCTGCATATCCTTCATGGACAATTCACGCATTATTACATTCCCTTTTCTGGTTTAAATCAGCCTTTAACGGCCAACGACATAATCATATTGCCGATCACAACCGCCAATACGATCAAAACAATAGCTTCAATATGCCCCAACTTCTTGTCTTGCCGGCGCCCGGTCACAACCTTCAACGCCCGGTAACCACCGTACAGCACGCCATAGGTCAACCCCATCACTAACACAGTCAACAGCAGCTCACTAAAGAAACCCATTTACGTTCGTGCCTCCGCTACGAAAAACAACGCCCTGATACTTAATCTTCATAGGATCCATTGCACACCTTGGACCGCTGCAGTCTTTGAAACAGGCAACCGGCTCGGCTGATATTGAAAACCGGCACGGCTGCAAAAAACCAGAAAACGGTCTGGTTATGTCACTCATCAAGAAACAGACCGACCCACGTATTGGCAAATAGCCAAGCCAGCATCATCTGCGCCATCAGCACCAGCGGGTCTGTTTTACGCCTGTTATAAGGGCGTTTGTTCAGGTGTAAAAACAACCGATAAGCCAGTTGCAACAACGTGGCAAATAGCAGAAAAAGACCAACTGTCATCAAACCCTTATAAGAGGGACACATTCAATCGCCTGTTCAATGGCTTGAGGTACTTTCAGGCTTGGCGTCAGCCATGATTTCAGTCATCCGGGGCACTTCAAGGTAACGACGGGCGAGCGTGTTGACCTGCTCCTGGGTCATCGCTGCAAACGCGTCGTTGCGTGTCACCCAGGCCGCCAGCGTCACGTTTTCGCTCATCTGGCCGACCAACAGGTTATGAATGCTCTGATCATCGGCCATCACGCGTTGGCGCTCGCCGAGAATGGTCTGTTTGGCCAGGCTCAGCTCGGCCTGGGAAATGCCACTGGTCGCCAGCAGCCGTACTTCCTCGGCAACAATATCGGCCAGCCGGGCACCCTGGCCGGCCGGGTAGTCACCCTGGATGCTGAGCCAGGCGGCGTCACCGGCAGCCGGAATACGGATTGAAGAGCGCAGGTCGTAGCTCAGTTGCTCCCGCTCGCGCAGGCGCTTGCCCAGCCGCGAGGCCAGCGGATGACGGCCCAGAATATGCTCGATGACGAACAGCGCGGCGGCGTCTTCGTCGCTGCCATTGGCGGCAAAATGCAGCCGGCCAATAAAATGCCCGCTCGGTGCCGGATCGGACTTCACGTGCTGACGCAGCGCCGCGACCGGTTCATGACGCGGGACGATGCGCTGGTAGGGAGCCTGGCTGAGCCAGTCACCAAACAGGGTGTTCAGTTGCGCCTGCACCTGCTCGGCATCGAAGTCGCCGCTGAGCGCCAGTTCACCGTGCTGGGTGCCGTAGAATTTCTGGTAGAAGGCCAGTACCTGATCGCGGCTGACGGCCTCGACCGCCTGATACATCTGGTCAGGCGCGGGATGGTGGCGGATATCCCCGGGGGCGTAACGCTCAGTGTGCTGGCGCAATGCCCGGCTTGCGGCAGCCGCAGGTGGCTCGGCGGGCGAGCGCAAGGCTTGCAGGCGCTGGCGTTTGATCTGGTCGAAACCCTCGGCAGGAAAAGACGGCTGGCGCAGCACTTCGGCCAGCAGGGCCAGAAGCTCGGGCAGGTTCTGTTTCGGGCTCTGGAAACGCACCGTCAGTACCCCGCCATGCGGCACCACAGACAAGCCCGCGCCCAGCTGGTTAACCCGATCGACGATCTGCTGATAGCTGGAATGCTGACTGCCACGTATCAGTAAGGTGCCAGCCAGTTCGGCCACCGCACGCTGGCCCCACAGGCTTTCAAGATCGCCAAAGCGCAGGTTCAGGGTGCCCTGCACCGGTCGCGCAGAACCCGGCAACGGTCGCAGTGCCACCTTCATGCCGTTGTTCAGGCTGCCACGCGTGATACCGTTTTCAATCGCCATGATGCGTTGATTGAACGCTGGCACATCCACGCCCGCCAAGGGCTGCGCCGGTTCAGTCGCGGCTGCGGTGCTGGCGGCCGGTGCGACCGGGCGCGGCGGCGGCTCACTTACAGCCACAGCTGCGCCGCTGCCGGCAGCCAGGTGCCCGATCACCGGCACGGCCTCGGCCAGCAATGCCCGGTTTTGCACGCTCACCGTCTGCACATCCAGTTGTGCCAGGCGCTCCAGGCGCTGGAACGGCAGAGACCAGCCGCCCGCCACCGCCGACTCTGCCAGTACGCTGGACAACAGCGCCGGATTGCTCAACCACTGTGCTTTGCTGTGCGCAGCCACGGTTTTCGAACGCTGCAGTTCGGCGGCAGACAGCGGCTGGGTCGCCAGCAACTTGACCTGCTCAAGCAAGATGCGCTGCACCGTCTCACGGGACGCTTCATGCTCCAGCAACGCACCGAACAGGTAGTGTCCACCCCGGCCAAAGACCTGTTGCACGGCATACACAGCACTCGCATGCCCCGGCACCACCAGTGCCTGATAAAGACGGCCATGCGGCTCGCCCGCCAGCGCATCGGCCAGCACCGAAACAGCCAGGTTGCGCTCGTCGGCAGCGGCCGGCAGTGGGTAGCTCAAGGCAACCACCCACTGCTTGCCCTGTTTGAGCTCGACCGTGACCGGGGCTTGCGCTGCCGCAGGTTCGGCAAGTACCGGCGCGGGGGCCTCGGCTGTTGAGCGCAGCGGCGCAAAATGCTGGTCGATGGTCGCCAGTGCAGCCGCCCTGTCGAACTTGCCGGTTAGCACCAGAACGGCATTGGCGGGGTGGTAATGAAGCGCGTGAAAACGGCGTAACTCATCCAGGCTGATGCGCCGCAGTTCATCACGGTGCCCCAGCACTGGACGGCCATAGCCCTGGTCCTGCCAACTGGCGGCCAGCAACTGTTGAGTCAAGGCCGGTAACGCCTGGCCCTGCGCACGCTCCATTTCACGCAGAACAACCTCGGTTTCCGCCTGCAAGGCCGCAGGCTCGAAGCGCAGCGCCGTCATGCGCTCGGCCTCCAGCGCCAGCAGGTAATCCAGTGCTTGAGGGTCGTCACTCAGCACCGCCGAGTAGCGGGTGCGATCGTAGCTGGTGGTGGCATTGAACTGGATGCCACGCTGGCGCAAACCATCGGTCAGTTGTTCGCCGCTGCGCTGGGGTGTGCCTTTGAACATCAGGTGTTCAAGCAGGTGTGCAGTACCGCTGCGGCCCTGCGGGTCAGCCAGCGAGCCGCTTCGGTAGACCAGATCGACGTTAAGCGTACCGACCGAGCTATCGGGGGCGAGGATGACGGTCAGCCCGTTGGCCAGCCGGTACTCGGCAATGTGCTCGACGGCCATCACCGGTTGCCGGGTATCGGCCTGCACCAGACCCGGCATGGCCACCAGCACCAGCCACGCCGAAACGATAAAACGCACCATGACAATCCTTGTTTATTGAGTGGACCACTTTCCAGTCACTGAGTAGATAGGCTCCAGAGCCCACTCATAGATGCGGCGCTTGTCCTGAATGATGTCTGCTTCGAGCAGCATGCCCACCTGCAGCGGCTGGCGCTGGCCGTAGACCAACAGGTCCTGCGCCTCGATAGCCAGGCTCACGCGGTAGAACAATTGCGTGGCCCCCTCTGCGCTTTGCAACACGCTGGCGATGTGCGCGGGCAATTCCTGCAGGGCATAGGGGCTGCGGACAATGTCCTGCACCGTGGCACGGGCCGATCCGAATTTCTGGTACGGATAGGCCGCATAACGCATCAGCGCCGTTTGCCCCGGCTCGACAAACCCAGCCTGACGCGCCGCGACATAGACATGGGCAGCCAGTTTGACCTGGCGAGGGATGACACTGGCCAGCAACGCGCCGGCCGCCACCTGCTGGCCGGGCTGAACACTCAAGCCGGTCACCACGCCACTGAACGGCGCAGCAATGATCTGTTCGCCACGCACCTCGTTTTCGGCCTGTTCCTGGCGGATCACGGCTACGCTGCTGTCAATGTCGGAAATTTCGCCCTGATGACGATGCTCGGTGTCCTGCCGCTGCGCCAGCAGGTCCGTGCGTTCACGCCGCAGATTGGCCTGGGTACGTCTCAGGCTCTGCTGCTGCCCCTGCAGCGCGAGCAGGTCCGCCTCGCTCTGCTGAAGTTGGGCAAGCGAAATAAAATTGGCCGCCACCAGTTCCTGTTGGCGCTTCAAGTGGGCGTGGGAGAGTTCAACGCGCCGCCCCAGCAACTGCACTTCTTCACTCAACCGAGCCTGCTCTTCCTCAACAGAACGCAGCCGCGCGTCCAGCATGCGCAACTGGCCATTAGTTCGTTCATCAGCCAGCGTTCTGTTGCGCTGTAGCAATAACTGGCGCTGGTCAAGTTGTTCAGAGATTAGTTGCTGAGTCGCGCCGGCCGCGCTCAATCGTTCGCCGGAGACGACAAAAAGAACGTCACCTGGCTCAACGGCCTGACCTTCTTTTACCTTGACTTGGGCGATGTAACCCGCCCCGCTTGAAGCCAGGCGAAAGATGCCCTGCTCCGGCATCAGCAGACCGGTCACTGTCGCTTTTCGAGTGTAGGTGCCGAAGTAGGCGAATGCAGCGATCAGCGCAATCAACGCCACCGCCAGCAGCGCCGAAACCGTATAACCCAAGGGTTGCTGAATGAGTACGCGACCGAACCGGTTCACCTGCGTCGAGGCCATGGCCTCGGGACGAAACAACGGGACCTCGGCAGTAGGTCCTTTAACTGCATCCTGCAAAAGCTTACTTCCATGTTGAGCGATTCTGATTTGCGGGTGGCTTTTTAAGCGATCCAACGGATCCAGCTCAATGAAAAACCTGTTACCAGACTTTTCACACTCTTGATCAGCGCGCTAATCCATCTTTAAAGGCATCGATTCAATGCCCCACGCCGAACTAGACAGGCCGGGGCCTGCGCCCGATTAGTTGGCACTGAATGCCGGGTTAATCTGTTCATTATCAGCGTCGGCCACAACGCTGAAATTCAAGATTTTCTGTAACCGCCTCCCTGCGGTTACAGGCCACTAGTTAGCAATTAGCCAGTATTCTTTAAGCGCATTCTCCAGCCTTAACTGAAACATCAGTCGCCCGCTGTTAGCCTTGACATCCTCCCCGCCCTAAAGGGCGGGGATTCCCACAATTGGACGCTCATGCCCGAGCGCGAGAATGTTCTTTGCGGCGTTGACGTCGCGGTCGTGGGTGACACCACACCCACAACAAGTCCATTCCCTTATTCCAAGCCCTGCGATACCTCTCGGCCTCGAGTCCGGCAATTGCTTGCAGCTCGAACAGGTTTGGGTGGTGTTTCTCTCGCTAACAACCTTGAAAACCGTGCCTGCGTGATCGCATTTGTATTCCAGCATGGTTTTCAATTGACCCCAGCCGGCGTCCAGCACTGACTTGGCCATCCTGGTTTTCGCGAGTTTCAGTGAGTTCACATCGCCCACCACAATGACGCCACAACGCGCGACCAGCGCGTTGCTGAACTTATGCAGGCAATCCTTGCGGCGGTTCGCAATTTTGGCGTGAATCGCCCGTACACGGGCTTTCTTGCCGGCGCGCTGGGCCGTGCCCAGGGCGCTCTCCAGATCCCGGTAGAACCTGCCGCTTTCAAGGCGATCACCGTCGCTGCAGGTGGCCGTGGTTTTCAGTCCGAGGTCGATACCCACCGCGTCCTGGCCTGGCGATAACTGCCGGTCGACCTCGACCACGACGTTGAAATACCAGCGTCCACGGCTGTCCTCGTTGAAGCTACCGGATCTGAATTTAAAACCCGCCAGGCCGTAGCTGTCCCAGACCTTGAAGTGCTGTTTGTTGAAGACGACCTGGCCGTTTTTCCAGACAGCAGCGCCGGCCTTGAGGGGCACCCAGCCCAGGCTGCGCCGAGCGCCGCCCGAGCAGCGCCAGCGGAGCTGGTGCTTTTTGAACTGCTTGCGCCGTGTGACATATTCGTCGGCAACAGCCTGCACCGATTGGCTGTGCAGTCCCAGGTCTTTGCCGGCCCCGTTGGTGTACTTGTGAATGTCGAACGCCGACAGAAAACGACCACGCTCACGAATCGAGCGACTGCTCAACTCGTTTACGTAGTTCCACACAAAATTCACAGCACGAGACGCTTCACGCAGCTGCGCTGCGTGCTTGTCTCGCACTCGAATCTTGAGGGTTTTGGTCGCTTTCATTTCAGTCATGAAACACAGGATAAGGCGGTTTTGTGGATCTTAACCCCTATGACCGCTTCGCGGTGCCGCTTTCATCCCCTACCTGAAGGAAGGGGCTTTTCGCGCCAGCTTGGTAAACCCTGGCAACTCGCAGCTAACGCAAGTTGGTTTTCGCCAGCTCCAGCACCTCGCTGCCCCGCCCGCTCAGCACCGCCTTGAGCATGTACAGGCTAAAGCCCTTGGCTTGGGCCAGCTTGATCTTCGGCGGGATCGCCAGTTCCTGTTTGGCCACCACCACATCAAGCAGCACCGGCCCAGGGTGATCGAAGGCCCGGCGCAAGGCGGCCGGCAGCTCGCTGGCGTTTTCTACGCGAATGCCGAGAATGCCCGCGCCCAGCGCGATGCCGGCGTAGTGCATCTCGCTGAAGTCGGTGCCAAACGGCACATACCCGCCGGCCTTCATCTCCATGTCAACGAAGCCCAGCGAACTGTTGTTGAACACGATCATCTTGATCGGCAGGTTCAACTGGCGCACGGTCAACAGGTCGCCGAGCAGCATCGACAATCCGCCATCGCCACACAGTGCCACTACCTGCCGCTCAGGAAACTCGACCTGGGCACCCAGCGCCTGGGGCATGGCGTTGGCCATCGAGCCGTGGCTGAACGAGCCGAGCAAACCGCGCTGGCCGTTCATGTGCAGGTAACGCGCCGCCCACAGGGTCGGGGTGCCGACATCGACGCTGAACACCGCATCGGGGTCGGCCAGTTGATCGACCATCCGGGTCAGGTACTGCGGGTGAATCGGCTCGCCCGCCGGGCTTGGGGTCGCCAGTTCATCCAGTTCGGCACGGGATTTGGCGTAGTGTTTGAGTGCCTTGTCGAGAAAGCGCCGGTCACTGTGCGGCTTGAGGCGCGGCAACAGCGCATCGAGGGTCTCGCGGACGCCGCCCACCAGGCCGAGGTCCACCGGCACCCGGCGGCCGATCTGGGTCGGGTCCAGGTCGATCTGCACCACCTTGGCCTTTGGCGGATAAAAGTTGCGATAGGGAAAGCTGCTGCCGAGGATCACCAGCGTGTCGCAGCCCAGCATGGCGTGGTAACCGGAGCTGAAGCCGATCAGCCCGGTCATGCCCACGTCATAGGGGTTGTCGTATTCGATATGCTGCTTGCCGCGCAGCGCATGGACAATCGGCGCATTGAGCCGCTCGGCCAGCGCCAGCACCTGTTCATGGGCACCGGCACAACCGGCGCCGCACAGCAGAGTGACCGCCTTGCTGGCATCGAGACGATCAGCCAGGGCTTGCAGGCCGGCTTCGCCCGGCACGACATTGGCCTCGATAGGTTCGACCTTGCTCAACGGCGCTTCGGGGGCGTCCTGCAAGGCGATATCACCGGGCACCACGATCACCGCCACGCCCTTCTGGCTGACTGCCGCGCGCATGGCGCGTTCCAGCACCCGGGGGAACTGCTCGGCGCTGCTGACCAGTTCGACGAAGTGGCTGCACTCGCGAAACAGTTCCTGCGGGTGGGTTTCCTGGAAGTAGTCCAGGCCGATTTCCGAGGACGGGATATGCGCAGCTATCGCCAGCACCGGCACCCGGCTGCGATGGCAATCGTACAGGCCGTTGATCAGGTGCAGATTGCCCGGCCCGCAACTGCCGGCGCACACCGCCAAGCGGCCACTGGCCGCAGCCTGGGCACCGGCAGCAAAGGCTGCGGATTCTTCATGACGGGTGTGGCGCCAGTGGATTTTGCCCAACCGCCGCAGGCTGTCGGACAGGCCGTTGAGGCTGTCGCCGGAAACGCCCCAGATATCGGTGACACCGGAAGCGGCGAGACTGAGCGCAAGATGGTCGGCAATGGTCTTGGACATGCAGGGTTCCTTATCGAAACTGAAAGCTCGAAGCTGAAGGTCTGCTGTGGTCGACCGCTGCCCTGCACTGGCAGTTCAGAAAAACTGCCACGCTCATTTCAGACTGCCGCAGGCTCGCTGCACGCTTCTCGCGCTTCAAGGATGCGCGGCAGGTTGAGCTCGATCCAGCTGGCCAGGCCATCGACCTGTGCGGCGACCTCCTCGCCCATCGGCGTCAAACGGTACTCGACATGGGGCGGCACCACCGGCAGCGAGCGGCGCTCGACGAAGCCGTCGTGCTCCAGATTCTGCAGGGTCTGCGACAGCATTTTTTCACTGACCCCGCCGATCTTGCGGCGCAATTCGCTGAAGCGGTGCATACCGCCACGCAACACCACCAGCACCAGCACGCCCCAGCGGCTGCAGACATGAGTCAGCACCGAGCGTGACGGGCATTCGCTGGCCATCAATTCACCAGGGCGGGTAAAAACGGACTGGCTGAAGACCGAGGGAACAGCCGGAATATCTGACATGACACTAACCTTTTAGTACGTACTTACTAAAAGTTAGCACAAGGTTTAGGCTCAGTTCATCTTCAATCAGACGCAAGGAAATCATCATGATCGTCGTCACCGGTGCTACTGGCCAACTTGGCCGCCTGGTTATCGAACAACTGCTGGAAAAAATCCCTGCCGCACAGATTGTCGCTGCCGTACGCAGCCCGGAAAAAGCCAGCGACCTGAAGGCGCTGGGCGTGCAGGTGCGGCAGGCCGACTACAACCAGCCGGCTACCCTGGACAGCGCCCTGGCCGGGGCCGAAAAGGTACTGCTGGTATCATCCAGCGAAGTGGGTCAGCGTACCGCTCAGCATCGTGCCGTTATCGACGCCGCCCAGCGTGCCGGGGTCAAATTGCTTGCCTACACCAGCCTGTTGCGTGCCGACAGCACACCGCTGGCGCTGGGCACCGAGCATCACCAAACCGAAGCCTACCTGCGCAGCAGCGGCGTGCCGTTCGTGGTGCTGCGCAATGGCTGGTACACCGAGAACTACGTCTCCGCCATCGACAGTGCACTGCAGTTGGGCACCCTGTATGGCGCCGCCGGCGAAGGCCGGATCAGCTCGGCCAGCCGCGCCGACTATGCCGCTGCGGCGGTGGCGGTGTTGCTGGCCGCCAATGACCAGGCCGGCAAGGTCTATGAGCTGGCGGGCGACAGTAGCTACACGCTGGCCGAGTTTGCTGCCAAGGCTGCCGAGCTGGCCGGTCAGCCACTGCCCTACGTCAACCTGTCGCCAGCCGACTATCAGGCCGCGCTGCTCAAGGCCGGTCTGCCGCTGATCTATGCCGATCTGCTGTCTGACTCCGACAACGGTGCCGCGCAAGGCGGACTGTTCGAAGAGGGCAAGCAGTTGAGCCAGTTGATCGGGCGGCCGACCACTGCGTGGCAGCAAACCCTAGCGGATGGGCTCCTCTAAAAACTACCTGCGTTGTCATCGCTGCGTTGAAAACAGGCTCAGAATGCTCATTTACAACCCGTAAACTCCGCTTCCTCGCCTGTTTTCGCCTTGCGCTGACTGCCTCGCCTACGTTTTTAGAGGTACCCATATGCCTTGAAATAAGGCTCGGGAAAATTCGCTGAATGATTTGCTCGCCGCTCTGTCCCATTAATCAGGCATGGCATACAGCCGCCACTTTGCTGATTGAATAGGGAGAGACGCATGAAAAGCACCTCATTGATCGCGGCCCTGGCCCTGGCCGGTGCCCTGTGCGGCACCAGCCTGGCGGTCAACGCACAACAACCCCAGCCGCAAACCGAAGCCAAGGGCGGTGTCCTGCATCCGTCACCGATCAAGGTAGGCGAAAAAGCGCCCGGTGATTCGGACCGCCCTGCCGCCGCCATCGACTGGAAGGCCAAAGGCCTGCCCGAGCCAGACAAGGAAAGCCAGTGGGTTCAGGTAGAAGACAAGTACCTGCGAGTGCAGATCACTAACAACCGGATCATGGAAATCGTCGACGTCAAAAAACGCTGAAGTCATGCAGGGGCGTGGCAGCCACGCCCCTGCATCCGGCTCAGGCCAGTTGCTTGAGCAATACTTTGGCGACCTCTTCGGAGCTGGCCGGGTTCTGCCCGGTAATCAGCTTGCCATCCTCGACCACATAAGGTGCCCAGTTCGGGCCTTTCTGGTACACGCCACCCAGGCGAATGAATTCATCCTCGATCAAAAACGGCACCACGTCGGTGAGCTGTACGTCAGCCTCTTCGCCGTTGGTGAAGCCGGTCACCCGACGGCCCTTGATCAACGGCTGGCCATCGGCAGCCTTGACGTGACGCAGTACACCCGGCGCATGGCAAACAAAGCCGACGGGCTTGCCGGCGCGCTCGAAGGCTTCGATCAGGGCAATCGAGTCTTTTGATTCGGCCAGGTCCCACAGCGGACCATGACCGCCTGGGTAGAACACCGTATCGAAGTCGTCAGCCTTGACGCTATCAAGGCGCACGGTGTTGGCCAGCGCCTGTTGCGCGGCCGGGTCGGCATTGAACCGGTGGGTCAGTTCGGTCTGAAAATCAGCCTCTGCGCTTTTCGGGTCCAGCGGCGGCTGACCGCCGGCCGGCGATGCCAGCACCACTTCGGCACCTGCGTCCTTGAAGGTGTAATAAGGCGCGGCAAACTCCTCCAGCCAGAAACCGGTTTTGTTGCCTGTGTTGCCCAGTTGATTGTGAGAGGTCAGAACCATCAGGATTTTCATAGCATTCTCCATGTGAATAGGTATTCAGGCCTTGAGCAGGGCCACAAGTTCGTTATGTTTTTCACCATACGGCGCGCGCAGTCGAAGGTTCGAGGCGCCATCGGTGCTCTGCACCACCACCGCCTTGGCATGGGTAAAGCGCCGGAAACCATGCACCCCATGGTAGGCGCCCATTCCTGAAGCCCCGACCCCGCCGAACGGCAGTGTGTCGATGGCCGCATGGGTCATCACATCGTTGATCACCAGGGCGCCGGACGTGGTCCGCTGATTGAATTGAGCCTGGCGTGCCGGATCAGCACCGAAGTAGTAAGCCGCCAGTGGCCGGGGTTGAGCGTTGATGTAGCCGATGGCCTCGTTGAGATCCTGAACCGCTTTGATTGGCAGCAACGGACCAAAGATTTCTTCCTGCATGATGGCCATGTCATCGGTGGCACCCAGCACCAGATGCGGCGCGATCTTGCGCGTGTCAGGGTCGTAGGCGAGCTCGCCATGGGGCGCCAGGCTCACCACCGTCGCGCCTTTGCTGACGGCGTCGTCCAGCAGGCCAACCAGCCGCTGATAATGCCGCGGGCTGATGATCGCGGTGTAGTCCGGGTTGTCCTGCAGCGTGGCAAAGCTGCTGGCCATGAAGCCCTTGGCCGCGTCGACAAACGCCTGGGCTGCGGCTTCGGGCATCAATACATAATCCGGCGACAGGCAGATCTGCCCGGCATTGAAGGTTTTGATGGTCAGCGTGCGCTGCACCGCTTGGGCAATGTCGGCATCGCTGTCGATCACCACCGGTGATTTGCCGCCCAGTTCCAGGGTGACCGGCACCAGATTCTCGGCCGCAGCGCGCATTACATGGCGACCGACGCTGGTACTGCCGGTAAAGACCAGGTGATCGAAAGGCAGGGCACTGAAGGCCTGGCCGACACTGGCATCGCCGAGCACCACGGCCAGCTCGTTGGGGTCAAAGTAACGGGCGATCAGTTCGGCCAGCAACTGCGAGGTGGCCGGGGTCAGTTCCGAAGGCTTGAGCATGGCGGTATTACCGGCAGCAAAGATACCGGCCAGCGGACCGAAGGCCAGATTGATCGGGAAATTCCACGGGCTGATCACCCCCACCACGCCCAGCGCCTGCTGCTCAATCCAGGCCTGCATGCCCGCTGCGGGAGTCGCGACGACCTCAGGCTGCATCCACTGCTCCAGTTGCTCGGCAGACTCTTCAAGCATCTTCACCGTGGTCAGCATGTCGACCACCAGCGATTGATAGTGGCTGCGATGACCGAAGTCTTCGCTCAATGCCTGACTCAGTGCCTGATGATTTTCACGAATCAGTCGCGCACTGCGCTGCAAACGATCCCGACGCAATTGGGCGCTTGCCGGCCCGGCCCGCAAGTGCGCCTGTTGCATGGCGCGCAGACGGCATTGCAGTTCGGCGGCGGTGGGTTGATCACACATGTCGGATCCCTCCGTAAGGGGTCAATTACTGTTGCCAACAGGTTACGGAGGCTGGCCTGAACGCGCTAACAAGGCTATTTTGCGACAGGCATAAATATATTTATGGGGTTTGGCGTGTCACTGGTTCGCTTACGTACTTTTATCGAGGTCTACCGCCAGGGTTCGATCAGCGGCGCAGCGCGGGCGCTCAACCTGACCCAGCCGGCGGTCTCGCAGCACATCGCCGGGCTGGAAGTCGCGGTCGGCCGACAGTTGTTCGAGCGGCTGAGCAATGGCGTCCAGCCGACCAGCGCCGCTGATGACTTGGCCGCCGATGTCGGTGACCGGCTCGATGCCGCCGAGGCCGCGTTATCGGCGGCGCGGGCACGCTCGCAGGACGTTTCGGGGGTGCTGCAGATCATCGGCCATGCCGATTTTCTCGCCGAGGTGATCGTCGATCAGTTGCCGCCGTTGCTGCAGGCCGGCATCCGGGTGCACCTGCATACCGGCAGCGCTGACCTGATCACCCAGATGCTGCTCGAAGGTCACTGCGATCTGGGTATCTCGGCTTTTGGCGCTACCGACAAGCGCCTGAAAAGCGAGCTTATTCTGACCACCGACGTGCTGGCGGTGGCAGCGCCCAGCGTCGTACAGCGCCTGAACGCCGCCAGGCAACTGGCGGCGGCGCTGCTTGACCAACCGCTGCTGGCCTACAACCTGGAATTGCCGCTGATCAACCACTGGCTGGAGCGCAACCGCCTGCAACTGCCGACGCTGCGACCGGCGATGGTCGGCCAGGACCTGCGCACCCTGCGCAATGTGCTGGTCAAGGGGATGGGCTGGAGCGTCTTGCCGCAGTACCTGTGCCAGCACCAGATCGCCAGCGGCGAACTGATGGAGATTGCCGCCCCGCAGGGCCGCACGCAACTCAATTACTATTTGCTATGGACACCCAGTGCACTGCGCCAGCCACGGGTCGCCCATGCGCGGCAAGCGTTGTTGTGGCGGTTGCGCAACGACCCGGGCCAGTCTTGAGGCGCCCAATGGCATGGTATCGCGGCGCCAATCAGGCTACCCTGCCCGCTCTGGATAATCGGGTGGGTGGAGCACTGGACATGGACTGCGCAATCAAGCCTCAGCACACCGCCAGGCCCTTGTTCTGGCGCCACGCCGACCTGCCGTTCATCGAAGCCCGCTCGGTGGCCGATGGTCGTCAGGTGTGTTACGCCCCGCACTCCCATGAGGTGTTTTCCATCGGTGCGATCACCGCCGGTTGCAGTACCTACCTGCTGGAAAAATCCACCCTGCGCATCGCCGCCGGGACCGTGGTGCTGATGAATCCCGGCCAGGTGCATGCCTGCAACCCCATCGATGACCAGCCCTGGTCGTACATCATGCTGTATGTCGACCCACAGTGGCTGGCCGCTATCTCGCATGACACTGCCACCGGCTTTGCGCCGCTGGCCCCGTCGCACAGCCATGACCCTCAGCTGTTTGCAGGTTTGCTGGGGTTGTACGCCACGTTGCTGGATAGCGACGCTTCGCTGCTGCACAAGCAATGCACGGCGGTGGCGTTTTTTGGCCTGATGCAGGATCTGCTCGGCGGTGCACGGCCGCAGGCGGGCAAGCCGGCACCACGGGTCGAACAGGCGGCTGACTACATCAACGCCCATTTCAAAGACGCCGTGCGCCTGGACGATATCTGTCGCGCTGTGGGGCTGTCGCCGTCTTACCTGATCCGCGCCTTTGAACAGCGCTACCACATGACCCCGCACGCCTACCTGCTCAACCGGCGCATTCAGCATGCGCACAGCCAGTTGCGCAGTGGCCGGTTGATCGCCGATGTGGCGTGTGAAACCGGCTTTGCCGACCAGGCGCACCTGCAGCGCGAATTCAAGAAACACCTGGCCGCGACGCCTGGGCAGTATCGGTTGCAGGAGCAAAGCTTGTGCGGCTAAGCCTTCGCGGCTAAAGCCCCTCCTACGGCATTACCTCCTATGGGACCAATAGATACACCGCACAGCCCACCAGCAGCGCGGCCATGGTTCGGTTGAACAGCCGCATTCTGGCGGCGCTGCCCAGGTAGTGGCTCAACCGTGCGCCCGCATAGGCCCAGCAGCCCAGCGACAGGTAGCAAATCACCAGGTAAAGCCCGGCAAACTGCCAGATCAGGCTGGCCTGGCCGTCGGCGACGAAGGCGCCCATGCCGGCAATGGACGCCAGCCAGGCCTTGGGGTTGAGCCATTGCATCATCGCTCCGTGCAGCAGGGTCGGCCGGGCCTGGGACTGCTCGACGCTGAATTCACCATTATCAGCAGCCAGTTTCCAGGCCATGTACAACAGAAAGGCGACCCCGCCCCACTGGATCATCCGGGTCAGGAACGGCCAGTGTTGCAGGGTTTCATGCAGGCCGAAGCCGATCAGCACCAGCAACAGGGTAAAGCCCAGGGTTGCCCCCAGCACATGCCGCATGCTGGCCGCAAAACCAAAGCGCACCGCGGCGCTGAGCGCAACGATATTGACCGGCCCAGGGGTAATGGACGATGCCAGCGCAAACGTCGCCATGGAAATCAGGACACTCATGCCTACCTCACACACAATCGAAATGACTGCGCCAAGGTAGTGACAGGTCCGTACAGCTGTATTGAAGGAAATTACCCTCACTCGCGGCCACAGCACAGAAATGCGCCTGCGCTCTTGCTTTTTTGCTGTTTAACTCTACAAATGCCAGTTATAAGGCAGCCCTTAGCCATTATCTTCATTTTTATCGAGTTCAGCCCATGTACAAAGCCATCGCTTGCGTCGTTGCCTTCAGTTTTTGCACAACCGCGCTGGCCGCCTGCCCCGCGCCGACGCCTACCGATACCGCACGCTGGATCTACACTCAGCACGCTGATTTCTACGTCAAGGGCAAGGGCGGGCCGCAATACCTGTCGGCAACGTTACTGGAGTGGCTGAAGAAGGATTGGGCCTGCCAGGGCGGCGGGGATGTCTGCGCCATCACCGCCAACCCGTGGACTGACGCTCAGGACGGCGAAGTGCAACAGCCGGTCACCTGGAAGCAGGTGTCCAACAGTGACGGCCAGGTGGTCGTCGAGATGAGCTATTTGCTGGGTTACAAGAATGCCCCCGGACAGCAGGGTGTCGAACAGACCACCCGGCTGCTGATGGCGAAGAACCCGACCTCGCAGTGCTGGGTTCTGGACAACCTGCAGGGGCCGGGTGACCGTCCCCTGCTGGAGGCGCTGCAAGAGTTCCCGTACGACGGCGACTGATCAGGCTGACGCCTCAAGCCTGCGCCCACTCCACATTGGTAATCCCAAAATGTTCGGCGTAGGGTTTGGACACTCGCGCCACCTTCTCCAGACGGTACTTGGGAATGCGTGCCAGGCCTGCATCGACGCTTGCGTAATGCCAGGCCTCGGCATTGTCCATGTGCACAGATCGGATGTAGAAGCTTTTAAATGCACCGTTCAACAGGTAGTCGATCCGGTAGTGTTTTTCCTGAGCCATTAACGGCATTGCCTCCCTTGTCTGAATAATCCCCGTGCCCGGTGCGCAACGCTTTGCCTTGACACTGCAATAGCCTGGCAATAATCGGACACTGCGAATAAAGGGACACACACACCAAAGGAAAGATTCCGTTTTTTTTCCCAACGGTCGTATGGCGAGCCGTCTGTTCAGCGAATCCCCAGCCTTCTGGCCAGCCGACTGAGGTTGGCGCGGTCAACGTCCAGCTCGCGTGCCACCTGCGCCCATTTGCCGTCATGGCGCTGCAAAGCCTGCTCGATCAGCCGACGCTGGAAGCCGTCCACCGACGCTTTGAGTCCTGCCTGGGCAGGCAACAGTGGCTCGTCGTCCGGCACCTGGAGCAAAGTAGCAGCAGCCAGCTCACTTTCGAGTCCGAGCATCGAGGCCTCGATGGTCAACACCCTGGGCCGCTCGGCATGTGCCGAGATCGCTTTGAGCACCGCCCGGCTGATCAGGTGCTCCAGCTCCCGGACATTGCCGGGCCAGTGCCAGGCCACCAGCAACTGCTGGGCATCGGTGTTCAGGCGCAGACTGCGCAGGCCCATGCGCACGCGGTTTTCTTCGAGAAAATAACCGGCCAGCAACAGCACGTCACGGCCGCGCTCACGCAGTGGCGGCACGTTCAGCGGGTAGACGCTCAAGCGGTGATAAAGGTCCGCCCGAAAATGCCCCAGGCGTACCTCTTGGGCCAGATCGCGGTTGGTCGCGGCGATGATGCGCACATCCACATGATGTTCCTGATCCGACCCCAGACGCTGCAATTGGCCACTCTGCAGCACCCGCAACAGCTTGGACTGCACCGGTAACGGCAATTCGCCGACCTCATCGAGAAACAGCGTGCCGCCATCGGCCAGTTCAAACTTGCCGCTGCGGCCGTTGAGTGCGCCGGAAAATGCACCTTTGACATGGCCGAACAGCTCACTCTCCACCAGGGTTTCCGGCAGTGCAGCGCAGTTGATGCTGATCAGCGGCTTGTGCGCCCTGGGTGAATGCAGATGGATCGACTCGGCGACCAATTCCTTGCCGACCCCGGTTTCACCGGTAATCAGCACCGTCAGCGGACTGTTGGCCACCAGCTGGATTTCCTGCCCCATGCGCTTGTGCGCCGGGCTTTGGCCAACCAGCTCGCGGGGCGCATGGCCGCCGGCAACGTGTTTGTAGACTTCAAGCAGTTGCCGCTGGTCCTCGAAGCCGCGCACCAGTTGCTTGATGCGCTCACTGGCCATGACCGTGGCCGCAGCCAGGCTGGCAAAGCCTTGCAAGGTGTCGAGATCGACACTGCCGAAGCTGGCCGGGTCCAGTGAATCAAGGGTAATCAGCCCCCACGGCGCGCCCTGGATAATCAATGGGCAGCCGAGGCAGTCGTGGACTTCCAGATGCCCATGACCATCAAGCAGGCCGTCGTAGGGATCGGGCAGTTCACAGTCCGAAGCAAAGCGCACTGGCTTGCCGCTGTACAAGAGGATTTCCAGCCGCGGATGCTCACTGACCCGAAAACGCCGCCCCAGGGTGTCCGGACTCAAACCATCCACCGCCAGCGGGACCAGCATGTCGTCTTCAAGCTTGAGCAAAGCCACCGCATCGCAGGGCAACAACTGACGCAGCGAATGCAGCAGGCGCCGATAACGTTCTTCGTCAGGCAGCTCACGCGACAAGTCGGCTACCAGCGGCAACAGCGAACGCAGCAAAGGATGAGGCATCAAGGCTCCACAGGCAGGCGGTCAGGTTGCGGTCATTATGACCGCAACCTGCCGCCTGATGAACCCTGGTTTTGTTACGGCGCCGGATTCGGCTGTTTGACGTGGATCGCCTCAATGCCGGCGATCGCTTCGTCGGACAACACCAGATCAATGCTCGCCAGGTTGCTGGTCAGTTGTTCCAGGGTAGTCGCGCCGATGATGTTGCTGGTCACGAACGGCCGGCTGGTGACATAAGCCAGGGCCATCTGCGCAGGGTCCAGGCCATGTTCACGGGCCAGCGCCACGTACTGGGCGGTGGCACTGACCGCTTGCGGGTTGTTGTAGCGCTGGAAGCGATCGAACAGGGTCAGGCGGCCATCGGCCGGACGGGCGCCATTGAGGTATTTGCCGGCCAGTACCCCGAACGCCAGCGGCGAATAGGCCAGCAGGCCGATCTGCTCGCGAATGGCGATTTCGGCCAGCCCCACTTCAAAGGTTCGGTTGAGCAGGCTGTAGGGGTTCTGGATCGACACGGCGCGGGTCTGACCACGGGTCTGGGCCAGATTCAGGAAACGCTGAGTGCCCCACGGGGTCTCGTTGGACAGGCCGACATGGCGCACCTTGCCCGCTTTGACCAGCTCATCGAGCACGTCCAGGGTTTCTTCAATGGCGGTGGACTGATCGTCAGCATCATGCTGGTAGCCCAGCACGCCGAAGAAATTGGTTTTGCGGTCCGGCCAGTGCAACTGGTACAGGTCCAGGTAATCGGTGTTCAGGCGCTTGAGGCTGCCTTCCAGAGCGGCAGTGATATTGCGCCGGTCCAGGCGCGGATTGCCGTCGCGGATGTGCTCCATACGGCCCGGCCCGGCCACCTTGCTGGCCAGTACCCAATCCTGACGATCACCGTACTGCTTGAAGTACTCGCCGATGATGCTTTCAGTGCGGGTGTAGGTCTCGCCACGTGGCGGGACCGGGTACATCTCGGCGGTGTCGATGAAGTTGACCGCCGCGTCCTTGGCCAGGCGAATCTGCTCGAAGGCCTGCGCTTGAGTGTTCTGCTCGCCCCAGGTCATGGTGCCCAGGCAGATGGCGCTGACCGAGATATCAGTCTTGCCGAGTGAACGAAATTGCATCGATGACTCCCTTTTATCGAGTGATGAATAGCAGTTCAGGGCACCTCTAAAAACTACCTGCGTTGCCATCGCTTACGTTTTTAGAGGTACCCTTCAGTTACGCTGCATGCAGCGCAGGTAGCGTTCATTAACCCGCTTGGCAAACCAGGCGGTGGTCAGTTTACGGGTGATCTTCGGGCTTTGCAGGGTGATACCCGGCAGTATGGCGCGGGGTAGCTGTTTACCGGCTGTCTGCTCGGCCAGTTCGAACACTTGACGGTACACCTTGGTGTCTTCGAAATCCGGCCCGTCGGCCTTTTTCAACTGGTTGTAAATGGCCGGGTTATTCAGCCCCAGCCGCGGCCCCAGGCTGCGTACCGCACGCTCGGTGGCGCCGGTGGCCAGCGAGTCGTGGATGATCAGGTCGCCATCGAGGGCGAGCCCGATACCGGTCAGGCGGCTGAGCGCGCTTTGAAACGCCGCGTTGCGACTGGCGTACCAGCCGGCATTGAAATCGGCGAAGCGGTACAGCGGCTCGGGGTAGTCAGCCGGATAACCCAGCAGGTGCCTGGTGCCGAAGTACATGCCGCCACGGCGGCTGAAGACTTCGCGGCGAATGCTGCCATCCACGGCATAGGGGTAGCTGCCTGCATGCTGCTCGGCAAAGGCGATGCTGACCTGCATCGGGCCGCCGGTGTGCACTGGATTGAACCGCCCGAACAGGGTCTGGCCCAACGGCACCATGCCGGTGAAATCATCGAAGATCGCGCTCAGTTGCTTCTCGGTGCGCGCAGCCGCCAAGCGCTGTTTATAGGTTTTGCCATCTGGCGAACGAATCCCCAGCGCTGCATCCACCAGGCTGGCGGGCACCCGCAAGCGGGCCGCGCGGCGGTCAATCTCTTCGCGGGCAATGCGCGCCAGCCCCGGCACCGGCGGGTCGGCCTGAAAGGTTGACTCCTGTTCGGTTACCGCCAGTACCGCGCAGATGTTTTCAGGGGTCGCAGCGATGTTCTGGGTGGTCAACGCCGTCTGGATATCAGCAGCCCAGCCCTGGCGGTCGATCACACTGGCCGGCAACAGTGCCTGGACGCGCTCGCGGGCCTGCTCAGGGCTTAACGGTGGCGGCCCTGACGGGCGGCTGGCGCACCCCCCAAGCAGGAGGCTGGCCAGCAGCAGACTCGACAGCAGGCTTGAGTTCACCTTGATCTTGCTCCTTAAATGGGTAAGCGGATCAAGGCGAGGGTTAGAACACCGACCAGTCGATCCGCGCGCTCAATCGTTCCAGCGCCGCCATTCCGACCAGCGAATTGCCGGCCGCGTTCAATTCCGGGGACCATACGCACACCGAAAAACGTCCCGGCACCACAGCGATAATGCCCCCACCTACCCCGCTCTTGCCGGGCAATCCGACCCGATAGGCGAAGTTACCGGCCTCATCGTACAGCCCGCTGGTGGCCATGATCGAATTCAACTGAGTGGTCTGGCGGGCACTGAGAATCTGCTCGCCACTGTGGGTGCAGAACCCTTCGTTGGCCAGAAAACCAAAGGCCTTGGCCAGGTCGACACAGGTCATGCTCAGCGCACAGTGATGAAAATAGCTGCGCAGTACATCTTCGACTTCACCATTGAAGTTGCCGAATGACTTCATCAGCCAGGCCGCCGCCGCATTGCGTGAGCGGTGCTGATACTCGGACTCGGCGACCTTGGCATCGGAGACGATGGTGCGGTTGCCGCACAAGCGGCGCACGAAGTCGCGCATCGACAAGGCAGGCGCGGCAAAACGGCCCTGATTGATATCACAAATCACCAGGGCGCCGGCATTGATAAACGGGTTGCGTGGTTTGCCGCGCTCGAACTCAAGCTGCACCAGCGAGTTGAACGGCTGGCCGGATGGCTCATAACCGACCCGCTCCCAGATCGCCTCGCCCGAGTGACTGATGGCCTGCACCAGGCTGAACACCTTGGAGATGCTCTGCACCGAAAACGGTGTCATCGCATCGCCGGCCTGATAGATCTCGCCGCTGTTGGCGTACACCGCAATACCGAGTTGATCGGGCCGCACCAGCTCCAGTGCCGGGATGTAATTGGCAACCTTGCCCTGACCGATCAGCGGACGGACTTCTTCGAGGATTTCGTTCAACAGCTCTTGCATGCAGGGCGCCCCGTGTTTTTGGGAGCGCACACTACACCAAGGCGCGAAGTTAAAACACCGCTCAATGCTGGTAATCGGTGCCGTGACGATCCAGTTCACGAATCAGCGCTTTCCAGTGTCGCTGCACACCCGGTCCGTTACCGTCCTTGAACACCTTGGCCTGCTCCTCGACCTTGGCCACCACCTGGGGCGGCGGCAGGATCAACTCGTCATTGCCAGCCGATTGCGCGGCGATCTGAATGTTGCAGGCGTACTCCAGCCCCTGAAGTTGCTGAAAGGCGTGTTCGACACTGACCCCGGCGGTCAGCAGGCCGTGGTTACGCAGAATCATCACATCCTTGTCACCCAGGTCGGCGATCAACCGCCCGCGCTCGTCCAGCTCCAGTGCCACGCCTTCATAGTCGTGGTAGGCCACACGCCCGGAGAAACCCAATGCATGTTGCGAGATCGGCAACAGGCCGCTCTTTTGCGCCGACACGGCAATGCCGTCGCGGGTGTGAGTGTGCAGCACAGCCTGCAGGTCCGGGCGTGCACCGTGGATCGCACTGTGGATCACATAGCCGGCGTAATTGATGCCCAGCCCGGTAGGGTCGTCGACGATGGTGCCGTCAATGTCGACCTTGACCAGGTTCGACGCGGTGATTTCATCGAATAGCAAGCCGAAGGCGTTGATCAGAAAGTGTTCTTCAGGGCCCGGCACCCGCGCCGAGAAATGCGTGTAAATGTGGTCGGTCCAGCGCTTGAGTGCCGCGAGGCGGTAGGCAGCGGCCAGTTTGACCCGCACTTCCCACTCTTCGGCAGACACCCGCTCGCGCACGCTGCTTTCAGACGACGCGGAAGGTGGCTGAACCGGCAGGGCACTGACATTGCTCATGGTGAAACTCCTGAAATGGCTGCGTGAAGCACGTGCCACCCAGACTATGCGTATAACGCGATCTTTAAAAAGCACATTTTCTTCTAAGCTAATCATTAAAAAATAGAATATTAAAAATAATCTTTATGCTTAGATTCGCAGCGATACCGACCCCTTGCCAGGCGGAGGCCCTGATCCTGAGCTGCCTGGAGCCATTGATGAGCACACCCTTGCCCCCCTCTGCCGACCTTGAACTGCAAACCGACGTGCTGATTATCGGCGGCGGCCTGGCCGGCACCTGGGCGGGCGTCGCGGCAGCACGCGAAGGTGCACGGGTGGTGTTGGTCGACAAGGGCTACTGCGGTACCAGCGGTGTAACGGCCACCGCTGGCCCCGGCCACTGGTGGGTGGCGCCGGATGCAGGGTTGCGTCAAGCGGCCATCGACAAGCGCCTGGCCACCGCGTTTGGCCTGGCAGATCCGCACTGGATGGCCCGCGCCATCGACACCACCTGGACCAGCCTGCCGGGCCTGCAGGGTTACTACCACTTCCCCACCGACGCCCAAGGCGTGACCCATTACCGGGGCCTGCGCGGCCCGGAATACATGCGCGGCATGCGCCGCCTGGCGCTGGATAGCGGCGTCACGGTCCTCGACCACAGCCCGGCCCTGGAACTACTGCGCGATGCCCACGGCACCCTGGCCGGCGCGCGCGGCTGGCGGCGCCAGGCCGGCGGTCACTGGCAGGTGCAGGCGCCAGCGGTGGTACTGGCCAGCGGCGGCTGCGCGTTTCTGTCCAGCCTGCTGGGCAGTCACAACAATACCGGCGATGGCTACCTGATGGGCGCCGAAGCCGGTGCCGAACTGTCAGGCATGGAGTTCTCCAACTATTACTGCATCGCAGCGGCGGGCAGCAGCATGACCCGTTCGATGGTCTACAGCTTCGGCCAGTACTATGACGCCCATGACGGGGAACTGCCGATCAGCCAGGGACCGGGTTTTACCGAACAACTGGCCCGTGCGTTACTCAACGGCCCGGTGTACTGCCGCCTGCATCGGGTGCCACACGACATCCGCCAACAGTTGCCGACCATCCAGCCCAACCTGATGCTGCCCTTCGACCGTCGCGGCATCGACCCGTACCGCCAGCGCTTTGCGGTGACCCTGCATCCGGAAGGCACCATCCGTGGCGTGGGCGGTTTGCGCTTGATCAACGAGGATTGCCAGACCAGCGTGGCGGGCCTGTACGCCGCCGGAGACGCCGCCAGCCGTGAGCCGATTGCCGGGGCGACCTCCGGCGGTGGCGCGCAGAATTCGGCCTGGGCGCTGTCGACCGGACAATGGGCCGGCCGCGCCGCCGCCCGGCACGCCATGCAGCATGGCCGCGCTGGCGGTGCGCTGCTGGGCTTTGCCGGCCTGGGCCTGAATACGACCGTTCAGGACAGCCAGGCCGTGATCCGCGGTATTCAGGACGAAGTTCATCCGCTGGACAAGAACCTGTTTCGTAGCGGCGCACAGATTCAACGCTCCTTGCAGGCACTGGACAACGTCTGGGACCAGCTCCGCCATGCGACTGCCAGCCCGCTCGGCAACCCGCTGCGCGCCCGTGAGCTGGCCGCCATGGCGGCCACCGCACGCTGGTGCTACCGGGCCGCCGAACAACGCCAGGAAAGCCGTGGCATGCACCAGCGCAGCGACTGCCCTGCCCAACTGGCGCGCTTCGACGCGCACTTGCGCATCGGCGGCCTGGACCACAACTGGCATCGCTTCGATGCCCTGCAACCCCAGCCTGCGACACCGCACTGCGCGCAAGGAGCCCCGGCATGATTGAACTCATCTTCAAAGACCTGTGCGACGGCTGCGGCACCTGCGTGCAGGTGTGCCCGACCAACACCTTGACCCTGGACGCCGACGGCCTGCCAGCGATTGGCGACCAGTCGGCCTGCCAGACCTGCTTCATGTGTGAGTTGTACTGCACCCGCGATGCGCTGTACGTCGATCCCGATTGCAGCCAGCCACAAGTTCTGGACGCCGGGCAGATTCGCCACAGCGGCCTGCTCGGGCAGTACCGCCGTGATTCAGGCTGGCACGAATGGGCCGAAGACCCGCACTACCAGAACCAGCACTGGCGCATGGACGCAATCTTCGCCCAGGCGCGCGCGACCCATGGCGGGCGGGATAAAGCCTGATGGCGAGAATGTTCAATTAGACTGGTGGGAGCAGCCGGCCGGCACTCCGGTTGCTGTGGTCCGGCCTCCCGGCGAAGACGGCGGTACATTCGCAGCAGATTTAGTGCTTTTACTGGCCTCTTCGCGAGCAAGCTCGCTTGTGTCTTTGATCAAGGTAAAGTCTGGGGTGAGAGGGGTGGATGGCAAGCTGACAAATCGCGGTGCCTAGAGCACGTGTGGGAGCCAAGCTGCCATCCACTCTTCCCGCTTTGGCTCAAAGCTCGAACAGTTGACTGAGTCCGACCTCGAACAACAAGCGTGAGTCAGGCCAAAGCGCCTCTCACTCTTTATCCTAGAGGTTTTACTCATGTCCGCCTATGCCGGTATTGATGTTTCCAAGGCCACGCTGCAGGTTGCGCTGTTTCCCAAAGCCGATGAGCTGTGTGTGCCTAATACTGAAGAAGGTCTCGCCAGCATCGCTGAGTACCTCAGCGCCCATCAGGTTGAACGAGTTCTTGTTGAAGCCACCGGTGGTTACGAGAAACTGTCGGTAAAGCTTCTGGCTAATGCCGGGTTCAAGATCCAGCGTATTAACCCTGTTCGTTCACGTCAGTTCGCTCTGGCCATGGGCAAGCGTGCCAAGACCGATCCAATCGACGCGCAAATGCTGGCCATGTTCGCCTCCAGCCTGGAGGCAAAGGGCTTCGCAAAGCCTGACGAGGAGCGCGAAGTCCTGCTTGAGCTGGTCAACTTGCGCAACAATCTGCTTCAACAACGTGACGACAACCGGCGCCGTATCAAACAGACCATAGTGCCCAGCGTGGTGGACATCTACCTCGCGTTGGAAGCCAGCCTCAAAGTGCAGATCAAAGCGGTAGATCAACTTGTCGATGCACAAGCGCGCAAGGTCGACTCAGAACTGCTGCAGCGGCTGCATGCCGTAAAGGGCGTAGGCCCAGTGACAATCGCCAGCCTGTTCTGCTACCTGCCAGAGCTGGGTGATCTGAGTCGTGGACAAATCGCAGCGTTGGCCGGTGTGGCACCGTATAACAACGACAGCGGTAGCAAGGCCGGCAAGCGGCAGATCTACGGTGGGAGGACGAAACTGCGCCGTGCGACCTACATGTGTGCGCTGGTGATGGTGCGCTACAACGCCGATTTCAAGGAGCGCTATGCGAGGCTGCGTGCCAAAGGCAAGTGCGCGAAAGTGGCCCTGGTGGCCTGCATGCGGGTGCTGCTGATACGTCTGAACGCCATGGTGCGCGACGGAACACCATGGCGTGATCACGTGGTTTGAATGGGGGGCGGGCTTTGCCCGCCATCGCGGAATCTATCCGCGATGGCATTATAAAATGCCCATTCATCGGGGGATGATGAAAGACAGTTGGCTCCCACAAAGGCATGCAGTGCTTATCTGAACAGTATTGGCTTTAGCTGCGACACCTCAGACGCGGTCGAAACGAGTGTTTCAATGCCCGTTATGGTCCCACAGCCAGTCCCAGATCCCCGGCAGGTGCACGCCCCGTCCATCATCAGGTACGGTGCGGGCGGTGGCGGCGCGCAGTAATTGGGCCTGGTCGTCGTAGAACGGCTTGGCCGCCAGCGGCAAGCCATCGGCCCTGGCGCTGTCGATCAGGATCTGCAAGTACTCATGGATATGCCGCGCCGTATAACGGTTGACGTCATGGAAGGTGACCACCACCGGAGTCGCGCCATCCACCGTGGGCAACTCGCCCCTGGCGATCCGCTCGCGCACTTGCGAGACTTGCAGTAGCAGGTTTGCGCGGCGGCGCGGGCTCATGTTGAAGCCGTAGATCTTGCCATCGTTGGCACTCAGGTCGGTGAGCAGCACTCGCAGCCCCTTCGCCCGGTAAGCCGCGAATGTACGATGGTCATAGTTCCAGAACGGCGGGCGCAGCAACGTGGCCTGCTGACCACTTTGCTCAGCGATGATCCGCAGCCCGTCGCGTAACGACTGCTCCAGTTGCTCAGGGCTCAACGAGCGGTGGTTGGTGTGTCGTGGCGTAGCACTGTGAAAACCGAGAATATGCAGCTCACGGCCTTCACGGCGCAGCAGTTCCCGGCCCGTGTCGCTGCCACCGCCACCGATTGCCCCGGTCTGGACAAAAAACACGGCCTTGATCCCGGGCATCACCGGGTTATCAGCCAGATCATCCAGGATTCGTGCGGTCGGGTTCCACCAGCCCGAGCCGCTGGGACCGTCGTCGAAGGTCAGCACAAAGCGCACTGGCGCCTGCTGGCTCAACTGGGTGCGGGTCTGTTCGGTAAGCGGCACGGGCGGGCCGATGCAGCCCGCCAACAGGCAGACGGCCGACAGGCACAGGGCGTTCAAAACATTCATGAAGGGTCCGCGACAACCCCGCTCAAGACGGCTGAGCGGATGGCCGCACACACTAGCGACCCGGCCCCGCTAAAGCCAGTGTTTCATGCCCTGCCCGGACAGCTCGCGGCACCGTTGTTGAGGTTCTGCTTGACCACCTGATACTCCATGCTGGCTTTACCGTTGGTCCATTCCAGAGTCATGACCAATAGCGAGTCAAAGTCGGTACCCGTCCAGTCGTCGATCAGGTTCATCTTCTTGCCGGAGGCCTCTTCGGCGACCTTGTTGACCAGCTCCGGCAGATAACCGTGGGACCAGGCGGTATAAATCGTCGCGTCGTGGTATTTGACGTCCATCAGTTCATGAGCGAGGTCGCTGGTGTCATTGGCGCCAAAATCGATATTCACCGGCAGGCCCAGTTTGATAGCACTCGGGCCGATGGTCATCAACGGGCGCACGTAACTGTAGGAATGATCGCCCTCGCCCTCTTCCACATGCCGACCAGGGTCAGCCGCAAAGATGAAATCGGCCTTGCCGAACTCATTGGGCAACAGCTCGGCCAGGTCCAGGGCGCGGTTCAGAC
Organism: Pseudomonas sp. 21LCFQ02; assembly: GCF_024129895.2. Classification (NCBI taxonomy): domain Bacteria; kingdom Pseudomonadati; phylum Pseudomonadota; class Gammaproteobacteria; order Pseudomonadales; family Pseudomonadaceae; genus Pseudomonas; species Pseudomonas sp. 21LCFQ02. The sequence continues at coordinate 4,172,787 of NZ_CM178749.1, read as the reverse complement.
CCTGGCAGTTCAGTTGCCCCAGGCCCATGGCAGGTTTTTCGGCGTGACGCAGAAATACCAGGGTCTGGGTGCCATTCTTGGGTTCGGCCAGCACGCCGTCGCCGATGGAAAACCAGAAAATTGCCGAGGCCGTCAGAACGGCTGGCAGCGCCAGCCAGCGGCGCTGTCGCACGTTGGTCAGCAATGAGTTGAAACGGGTCATATTCTCTGAATCCGATACAGGTTAGTCGGGTGCAATCTGTCCAGTCACTGCGGCAAATTTGCCAGACCTGGCGGGTTCACGAGTCCGTTCGAAGGCCGGTGCGCGATCCCTCGCACAGCCTGTTACCAAGGCTAATCGGGAGATGTTGCACAATGAAGAATGAGCGGGGGCATGGGCAACATTGCCCCCGGACAGACTCGATAAGCCTCTATGGGAGTCGGAAAATGCCGTTGTGTTGCACAACGGACGAAAAAAACCAGCCCCAGTTGTCAGTAAATATGACTACCCATGCTGAATGCGGGCCGCTTACTTGAGGTTTTTAATCCGGTCCCAGATCTGATTGCGCAGCGCGTCAATCTCCGGATTGACCGGCTCGAGAACAAACATCCGGCTGATGGTCTCATCGTCGGGGTACACCGTCTTGTCAGACCATACCTCACGCACGATCAACGCATCGGCTTTCTCGTTGCCGTTGGCGTAATGCATCTGGTTGGTGATCGCGGCAATCACCTCCGGGCGCAACAGGTAGTTCATGTACGCGTAGGCCGCCTTTTCATTGGGCGCATCCACCGGCATGGCGACCATGTCGAACCACATCGGCGCCCCTTCCATAGGCACCGAATAGAGAATGTCCTTGTGCCCGGCCTTTTCCGCGATGTCCTGAGCCTGATCGATGTCGCCGGAGAAACCCACTGCCACACAGATTTTTCCAGCCGCGAGGTCGCGAATGTAATTGTTGAGATGAAAGTAGCGCACATAAGGTCGCACGCTGGTCAGCAAAGCCTCGGCCTTGGCGTAATCTGCCGGCACATCGCTGTGCGGCGGCAGGTTCAGGTAGTTCAGGGCAATCGGCAGCATTTCCGGCGCGTTGTCGATGATCGCCACGCCGCACTGGGCGACCTTCTTGAGGTACTCGGGCTTGAACAGCAGATCCCAGGAGTTCACCGGCGGATTCTCGCCCAGCACCGCAACGATCTGCTCACGGTCATAGCCGATGCCGGTGCTGCCCCACAGGTAAGGGAAGCCGTGAGTGTTGCCCGGATCGTTGACCCGCAGAGCCTTGAGCAGCACCGGGTTGAGGTTCTTCCAGTTGGGCAACTGGCTGAGGTCGAGCTTCTTGAGCGCACCGGCGTTAATCTGCTGGGCCATGAAATGCACCGAGGGAAACACCACGTCGTACCCCGAGCCCTTGGCCAGCAACTTGCCGTTGAGTTCTTCGTTGCTTTCGAAGGTGGTGTAAATGGGCTTGATGCCGGTGCTGGCCTGGAAGTTCTTGAGGGTATCGTCGGCGATGTAGTCGGTCCAGTTGTGGACATTAACCGTCCCGGCTGCATGCGAGGCCGAGGCCGCCATCAGCAATCCCAGCATGGTGTACTTGAACATGGCGCACCCCTTCGACGTCATGCTGTCAGCTTGCCTTCTATCGACCTGCACAGCAACGAAAAAAGTACCGCCGCACAGAGCATCAACGCGGCCAGCGAACGGCGCAAACCGGACCGACGGTACGCAAGCCCACCCAAGCATGATTCACGTCAAAAAAATCGAACTTTTTGTAACCTCGGGATAAATATTTCGGCTTGTTTCATATGGCGGTGCTATCTTCATTATTCACCAAGACAAGCCTGACAATTGTGCCGGAAAATTCCGACAGCACCTCGGATAAGTGCTTGCTCAGCCATGTCTTGCCCTGCCACTCGCTGCATCGATGATGCGCGCATGATACAGGTGGGTCCCATGAACAAGGTCACGTTCCCCAACGCCTGCCAGCTCATGCGCTGGCATTTCCATCCGGTCGGTTTTGAAGCCACCATGGACGCGCCCAGCAGTATGATCGCCCGCCTGTTCGATCGCGCCAGCGGCCAGACCTTCGTGGCCATTGCCGGCCTGCCTTGCGCCACGGTCATGAACGCCCGTGACGTGGAAATCATCATCGAAGCCATCGAAGCAGAAATGGAGCTGTTCAGCCTGCCGGTCATGACCTCGCAGCTATCTTGAGCAACCGCCGGGCCTGATCACACTTTGCCCAGCCGCTGGTCGTCGAAGTACGCCTGGTCGGCGGCCACCCGGTCCGAGGCTTTCGGGCCGTTGCCTTGGTCCTGGCTATCGATAAACCAGTAGCACTGGCGTACTGCACGGGTAATCGCCACATACGCCAGCCGCAGCACCTCGTCCTGCTGGGCCTTGTCGTACGCCTGCGGTTCGCCCTTATCACCCAGTCCGGCAATCCGGTACAGCTGGTTTTTGGCCGGCGACTGAGTCAGGTGCTGGCAATCACCGAGCAAAAACACGGCATCAGCCTGCAAGCCCTTGGCACTGTGGTAACTCAGGGTTTTGATCTGCCGCGTTTGCGCGGCATCGGCCTGCAGCAATGCCAGCAGTTGCTCCGACATCCGCTGACGCTCGCTGCCCTTGCGGTACAGCAGCAGGATGCTGTCGCCCTGCTGCTGGTGAGCCTGAACCCGTTCGAACAGGACCTGGTCATCGCGCTCGAGCACGACCACCGGCCACAGTGTTTGCTGGTTACCGCTGGCCTTGGCTTTTTTGCCGGCAATCGCCGGCGCGGCGCGGACGATGTGTTCGGCGGCATCAATGATGTGCTGATGGCTGCGGTAGTTTTCGCTGAGCATTACCCGAGTGCTGGCCGGCGATGAAAACTCCTCGTTGAACGCCATGAAGTAATGCGGTGAACTGCCGCGCCAGCCGTAGATCGACTGCCAGTCATCGCCGACACACAGCAGCGAGGCATGATGGGCCCGGCGCCCCACATGCATGGCCGGGCCACGCCGACGGATTTCACGCAAACTGGCACGCAGCCAGGAGACGATCTGCGGCGACACATCCTGGAACTCGTCGATCATCAGGTGCGACAGCGGGCGCAGCGCTTCGTCGTCCAGTTGCGCAAGATTCTCCGGCGCAGTTTCGCCGAACAGCGCGAACATTCGGTTGTAAGTCATCACCGGCGGGGTCTGGTCCAGCAACTGCGACTCGAAGCGTTTCCAGAACAGACTCAGGGCCTCGAAGAAAAACCGGTCCGGGTCATGACTGGCAAAACTCATCTGCGCCACTGCCGCCGACACGTCAAGCCCGAGGTTTTCGATGAAACCGGCGACCAGCACAAAACAGTCGAGCAGCGGTGCGCTGGCCAGCTCACCCTTGACCTTGTACTCAAACCCCGGCCCGGCCAACGCGCTGCCAGTGAGGTTGTGCAATAACTGGCTGCCCGCCTGATAACTCTCGAGCCAGATCACCGGTTTGCTGCAAAACGCCTGAAACAGCGTGCGCTTGATCACTCCCTCGGCCCACAGCGGCAGCTTGGCACCGGGGCGTTTGAAGTCGCGATCTTCGCGCTCATCGCAACCGAGTATCACCCAGGCGTCCAGCTCGGCGGCGTAACCATGCACGTGAAAGGCATGGCCGTTGACCTGCAGGCTCTCGCGCTGCGGTGTGATCCCCGCAATCGGCCAGGCGCCGGCACGCCGCCATTGTGTCTCGACAGTGTCGCACCAGTCCTTGTCACGCTTGGCCGACAGCTCGGTCACTGCGGCGCGCTTCTGCACATCCGGGTGGTCGCGGTCGATCTCTTTCAGTTGCCGGGCCTGGCGACACAACGGCGCGATGACCTCACGAAAGCGCGGCTCAGCAGCGTAGAGGTCGCGATAGCACAGGTTCAGTTGCTCGCGCTGGGCATCGTTGATGCGCAGATCAAACGGGTTGCTATCGATCTCTTCAACGCCAGAACTCTGGCTGCCCAGCGTCTCGAAGGCTTGCAGATGCTCGAAGCCTGGCAGGCTGCGCACCAGCGGCAGGATGCGTGAATGAAAGGTGCGGACCAGCTCGCGCGCCTGACGGGCAGTCAGCGCATGGCCCCAGAGCGCCATGACGTCGATCAGCCGCGTCATGAAGTCCTTGCGCGACTCACGGGTGAAGGTCACCACGGTCATGCTGTCCAGCTCAAAACCCAGGTAGTGGGTGAGCAGCACAATGCGCAGCACCAGTGAGGTCGACTTGCCTGCCCCGGCGCCGGCGATCACGCAAGTCGCCGGGGTATCGCTGAGGATCATCTTCCACTGGGCGGCGCTGGGCTGGGCGTGGCTCGGCAGCTTTTGCGCCACGTCGGCCTTGATGCGCTTGATCAGCTCGGCGCTCAGCGGTAAGCGCCAATCTTCAAACAGGTGATCCTCGACCTGCGGGCCGCGATGCGCTTCAGGCCGGGTATCGCGGATCAACAGCATGCGCCGGCCCTTCTCGATCCCGTCCAGATGCCCCTCGGCGTAGCCTTCATTGACCCCTTCGCCGTGCCCGGCCAGGTAACCGTCGGTATGCCCCTGCGCCCAGGACGCCTGGTGTTGCGCACCCAGACCGTTCAGGCCACGGCCCAGGGCGCGGGCCAAGACACGCTTGAGCCAGGGCAACCGCTCACAGGCTTGCAGGTCGATATCCAGTTGCGGGGGCATTGCAGAAGGCAGGTGGTCAGACACGCGGTTTTCCGTGGGGTGGCTAAAATGCCGCCTATGGTGGCTAAAAACACGCGCAAGCTCCAGCCTTGGCTGTGTGCCACTACTCAGTACGTTATGTGTCGCTCCTGGGATGGCAGGCTCAACGGTCCGGCGTCAGACTCGGCTCATCTAAGCATAGGAACCGACGCCATGCATGACTCTGAAATCCTGACCCACGCAGCAGCGCTCACATTCGCCATCAGCCGGCTGCTGACCGGCTATCAGGGCGAGCGGCATGCCGAGCAGATCAAGGCCAGCGGCCAGCTCACGGCCGATGCGCAACTGAGCCTGGCGCGCCGGCCTGTGCCTGAGCAGGAAGACCCTGGCGTCATTGAGCATTGGCTGGCCACCAGCCTGGCGCTGGCCAGGCACAACCCGGCAGTTGACCATCCGTTGTTGGACGCCCTGCAAGCGCTGCTGGCGCATGCCCGCTGGATCAAACGCAGCGCGGCGCATGGCGAAGACCCCGCATTTGTCGAACGCCCTCGTCATGCGCTGCTGCTGGGCAACGGCAGCCCGGTGGCGTGCCCGACCCTGACCCTGGGCCTGGCCGTCATGGCGCCCGAAACCCGCTACCCCTTTCATCAGCATCCGCCGCAGGAGTTCTACATCGTGCTGTCTGAAGGGCAATGGTATCGCCAGGGCGATGGCTGGTGGCAGCCCGGAATGGGCGGGATGCTATGGAATGCCCCGTCGGTGGTGCATTCGATGCAGTCGGAAGACGCACCGTTGCTGGCCTTGTGGGGGTTGATGCACTGAATGAATGTCTGGCGGGCGGCCCGGTATGGGCCGCACCGCCCGAACTTCACCTCATCGTACAGCGATGGCCTCGTCGACCAAGGCCTGGGCTTCGCCGACCAGACGCTGCAGGTGATCGTTACCGATGAAGCTTTCGGCGTAGATTTTGTAGATGTCTTCAGTGCCCGACGGGCGTGCCGCAAACCAGCCGTTGGCGGTCATGACCTTGAGGCCGCCGATGGCCTGGTTGTTGCCCGGCGCATGGCTGAGGACCTGCTGGATCGGCTCGCCGGCCAGCTCGGTCGACTTGACCTGCTCGGGTGCCAGCTTGCCCAGCGCGGCTTTTTGCTGCGGATTGGCCTTGGCGTCGACGCGGGTCGAGAACGGCTCACCCAGCTCAGCGGTAAGCGCCGCGTAACGCTGGCTCGGGTCCAGGCCGCTGCGGGCGGTCATTTCGGCGGCCAGCAAGGCCGGAATCAGACCATCCTTGTCGGTGCTCCAGACGCTGCCGTCACGGCGCAGGAACGACGCGCCGGCGCTCTCTTCGCCGCCAAAGCCCAGGCTGCCGTTGAACAGACCGTCAGCGAAATACTTGAAGCCCACCGGCACTTCGTACAGTTGGCGGCCCAGACGTGCCGTCACCCGGTCGATCAGGCCGCTGCTGACCACCGTCTTGCCCACGGCGGCATCCGCGCGCCATTGCGGACGGTTCTGGTACAGGTAGTCGATGGCCACGGCCAGATAGCTGTTGGGGGTCATCAGGCCGCCCGTCGGGGTCACGATGCCGTGGCGGTCGTGGTCCGGGTCGCAGGCGAACGCGATCTGATAACGGTCCTTGAGGCCGATCAGGCTCTGCATCGCGTGGCTGGACGACGGGTCCATACGAATCTGGCCGTCCCAGTCGACGCTCATGAAACGGAAGGTCGCGTCCACATGCGGATTGACCACGTCCAGATCAAGTTGGTAATGCTCGGCAATCGCCTGCCAGTAACGCACGCCAGCGCCGCCCAACGGGTCAACGCCCAGCTTCAGACCGGCATCGCGGATGGCTTGCAGGTCGATAACGCTGCTCAGGTCCGCCACGTAGGTGTTGACGTAGTCATGGCGATGGGTCGTGTCGGCGCGCAGTGCCTGCTCATGGCTGATGCGCGACACCCCCACCACCCGCTCGGCGAGCAGCTCGTTGGCCTTGTTTTCGATCCACTTGGTCACGTCGCTGTCGGCCGGCCCGCCATTGGGCGGGTTGTACTTGAAGCCGCCGCTCTGCGGCGGGTTGTGCGACGGGGTGATGACGATGCCGTCAGCCAGGCCGCTGCTGCGCCCGCGGTTGTAGCAAAGAATCGCGTGGGACACCGCTGGCGTCGGGGTGTATTCGTCGTTGTGCGAGATCATCACCTGCACGCCGTTGGCGGCCAGCACTTCCAGCGCCGTGGCAGCGGCCGGGGTCGACAGTGCGTGGGTGTCAGCGCCAAGGAACAGCGGGCCGTCAATGCCCTTGCTCTGCCTGTACAGACAGATCGCCTGGCTGATGGCCAGAACGTGCCATTCGTTGAAGCTCAGTTCAAAGGAGCTGCCGCGGTGCCCGGAGGTGCCGAAGGCCACGCGCTGGGTGGCTACCGAGGCATCTGGCTGGCCGGTGTAATAGGCCGTGACCAGCCGCGGGATATCGACCAGCAGGTGCTCGGGCGCCAGCTTGCCGGCGAGTGGACTGATACTCATGCAACCTCCAAAGGGTAGATATCTGCAATTTTGTAGGAGCGACTAGGGGATGTGTTTCATCTGCGAAGCCTTCCCGGCTAAAGCCGGTCCTACAAGGTGCCGCAGTAACAATAGCAAGCGGCAGTTTACTGGCACTTTGACTGGCTTGCTCGGTTTTGATTCACCAAACCGTTGAGTTAATTGAGCCGCCACCAATCCGGCAGTAACCGTTGCACGCGGGGCTCGGCAAAGCGGTCGTCGATCAGCATCACCACGCCGCGGTCGTCACGGGTGCGGATCACCCGCCCGGCCGCCTGCACAACCTTTTGCAGCCCCGGATACAGGTAGGTGTAATCGTAGCCCGCGCCGAACAAGGCAGCCATGCGCTGTTTGAACTGCTCGTTGACCGGGTTGAGCTGGGCCAGCCCCAAGGTGGCGATAAAGGCGCCAATCAGGCGTGCCCCTGGCAGGTCGATGCCTTCACCGAACGCGCCACCGAGCACGGCAAAACCGATGCCCTGGCTGTGCGGGGTGAAGCGTTGCACAAAAGCCTGACGCTCGGCCTCGCTCATGCCCTTGGCCTGGCTCCACACCGGCAACTGCGGATGAAGCGTGCGCAGCAGCTCGAGCACCTGTTGCAGGTAGTCGAAACTGCTGAAGAACGCCAGGTAATTGCCAGGCCGTGCCCGATACTGCTCGGCCAGCAGCTCGACGATCGGCGCCAGTGATGCCTGGCGATGGTTGTAGCGGGTGGAAATGCGGCTGACGATCTGCACCTGCAACTGGTCGGGGTCGAATGGCGACTCGACGTCGATCCACACCGTCCCGGTCGGCAAACCCAATAGGTCGCTATAGAACGACTGCGGCCTGAGGGTTGCAGAAAACATCACCGTGCTGCGCGGCGCCTGCAAGCGCGGGCCAATGAAGCGCGCCGGCACCACGTTACGCAAACTCAGTCGCGAGCGGCTGCGCTGGCGACCAATGTCACGGCGGGTGATATCGAACAGAAAGTGCTCATCGAACAGCTCGGCGATACGTGCAAAGCCAATCAGCTCCAGATAAAGGTTCTGTAACTTAGCGTCGACCGCCAGTTGCGGGTTGTCGTTGAAGTGCTCGCTCAGGGCGGTGATACAACCAGTCAGGCTGGTGAGAAACTTCACCGGGGGTTGCTCATAGGCCTGGTACGCGGCGAGCTGGTCCTTGTTCAAGGCATTCCATTGACGGTTGAGCCGTTGCAGGGCTTTTTTGACCTTGTCCGGCGCGCTCGACGTCACCTCGGCCAGCATGTGTTGGTCCAGGCTGGCGCTGTACATGCCCCGGCTACGCTCGACCATGTTATGAGCTTCGTCCACCAGCACCGCCACCTGCCAGCCATTGAGCTGGGCCAGGCCGAACAGCAGAGCATTGAGGTCGAACCAGTAGTTATAGTCGGCGATCACCGCATCGGCCCAGCGCGCCAGTTCCTGGCTCAGGTAATAGGGACAAACCTGATGCGCCAGCGCCACCGCCCTCACCCCGGCCTGATCCAGCCACGGCTGTTGCAGTGCGTCATGCCGCGCATCAGGCAGCCGGTCATAGAAGCCTTTGGCCAACGGGCAGGCCTCGCCATGACAGGCTTTGTCCGGGTGCTCGCAGGCTTTGTCGCGGGCCACCAGTTCCAGCACCCGCAGCGGTAACTGCGGCGTGTGCCGTTGCAAGGTATTGAGCGCGTCCAGCGCCAACTGCCGGCCGGGGGTCTTGGCGGTGAGGAACAAGAGCTTGTCCAGCCCGCGTTTTTCAGTGCCGCAGCCGGGCATCGCCTTGAGCAGCGGGAACAGTGTGCCCAGCGTCTTGCCAATGCCGGTAGGCGCCTGGGCCATCAGGCAGCGGCCAGTGCTCACGGCTTTATAGACCGACTCGGCCAATACCCGCTGCCCGGCGCGAAACTCGGCATGAGGAAAGGTCAGCGCGGTCAGTGCCGCATTGCGGGTGGCCGTATGCCGGAGCTCCTGTTCGGCCCAGGCGATGAACAACTGGCACTGGTGCTCAAAGAACGCCTGCAGCTCTTTGCGCTTGATTACCTGACGGATCGGGGTTTCTTTTTCGCTGACCACGTTGAAGTACACCAGCACCACCGTGACCTGCTGCAGGTCGAGTTGCTGGCACAGCAGCCAGCCGTACACTTTGGCCTGGGCCCAGTGCAATTGCCGGTGGTTATCGGGCATGGCGGCGAGATCACCACGGTAGGTCTTGACCTCTTCGAGCTGACGCAGCACCGGGTCATAGCCATCGGCGCGGCCGCGTACTGTAAGCGCGCCGTAGTCGCCGCTCAGGCTCAGTTCGGTCTGATAGCGATCGCCGCGCCGGGCGGCTACTTTCTGATGGCCGACAATCCCTTCCTGGGCGGTGGGTGATGGTGTGAAGCGCAGGTCCAAGTCTCCGGTCTTGGCGGTGAATTCACACAAGGCACGTACCGCGACGCTGTAGCGAGTGCTGCTGGCGGGAACAGGATTTGCTGGAGATACGGCGGAATTCAAGCGCGGCTACCGGAGTGCGGGGCGGTCAGGAGACACTGGATGGCTGCACAGTAACCAGCCGACAGGAGGCTGGCAAATGGAAATGGATCGATGGTTCAGGGAAAGCCCCTCGATCTGATTGTGCTGCGCGACAGCGCGGCGCCGGGCGACGGGTGATCTCCCGGCGAGCTGGCGTCGTAGCTGCTTTTTGAGCACGGCACACGTCCGCTGGAAAACCAGAAATCAGAAATTCGCCGGCGTGTTGGCGCTGATGATTTCGGCCTCGTCCTGACCGATGTTGCGAAACCGATGGGGCAAGGTGGTCGGGATGTAGTAGCCGTCACCGGGGCCGAGGGTGTGGATCTGGCCGTCAATGGTCAGCTCGATGGTGCCGCGGGTTACCAGGCCGCACTCTTCGCCTTCGGCATGCACGATCGGTTCGTCACCGGAGTCTGCGCCGGGCGCGTAGAGTTCGCGCAGCAGGCGCATTTGCCGCTCTGGCAGGGTGGCGCCGATCAACAGCAAACGCAGGCCGTCGCGGCCCAGGTCGGGCTGGTCACCGGCGCGGAACACATAACGCTCGTTGACCTGCCCCGGCGGCTGATCGAAGGTGAAGAACTCCGCCAGGCTCATGGGAATGCCTTCGAGCAGTTTTTTCAGTGAACTGACCGAGGGGCTGACGCGGTTCTGCTCGATCAGCGAGATGGTCGCGTTGGTCACGCCGCTGCGTCTGGCGAGCTCGCGTTGTGACAGTTTGTGGCTTTCGCGAACCAGCTTGAGTCGTGCGCCTGTGTCCATAACCGCCTTTTCTGGAAACAATTGATCAGAGCCGGGTATTAAATCACGAATCCCCGGCTGCACCGCATCCTCATACCAGATTGCTCACCACCCGCAGTGCCAGACCTTCATAGGCATCCAGATTGATGGTGAACTCGCCCTGCTCGGTCAGGTCGCCTTCGACCCGCTCGTTGATGATGTCCACCACCGGTCCAGGAATGATATCTGCCGGCAGGTGCAGGGTTTCGGTGATCGGCTGGTTGCTGAAGTTCAGCGCCGTGATCTGGGTGCCCTTGGCGGCGGGCAGTTCGTGGACCATGACCAGCAAGCCGGGGTGTTCGACATCGGGAATCAGAATCTGCTTGCTGGCCGCAATGTCGTAGGCGCGGCGCACCGCGAGGATTTTTTTCAGTTGCGAAGCAAACGAGTCTGGCCGTTGCAATTGCTCGGCCAGGCTGCCGTACAAGGTCCGCGCCTTGGGCATCCCGCCCCGCGACTGCTCGGCCTGCGGGTCAAGGTCCACCAGGTCATAGGCGCCACGATGAATCCAGCGGGTATCACCATCGCGCATCAGGTGTTCGACCTGTTCGGCAGCCAGCGGCAGCGCGCCGACCAGGTCCCAGCCTGACAGCGCAAATACGCCGGGCTGCATGGCATTGAACATCACCAGCAGCAGATGGATGTGCTGGATCTGGCGAATATCGTCCTCGCTGATGGTTTCAAGATCCCGAATGCCCAGCGCCGCGGTGATGATGCTCGCCGTGGTGCAGGACACACCGTTGGTGACGAACTTGAGGTTGTACGGCGCATGCTCACCCGCCAGGCGCTCATACATCTCTTCACGGATGTGCTCACGCAGGATGTTGCCCGGAAAGGTCTGGCCCTGATAGTGGTAGGTGTCGTGGGCGTGCAGGGTCCAGAAATGCACCAGCTCCAGAGTCAGCTCATCGTGGTTTTGCAAGGCATGAATCAGCGAGGCCGGGTCGATGCCGAACGCATGCACCTGGCGCAGCATCAGACGCAGGAATTCGGTACTGCCGGTCAGCAAGGCATGCTGGTAGGCCGGGCGGTTGATGAAGTCGTAAGACAGGTCGGCGCCGCCATGGGACATCGCCGCAATGTCATCGACGGTCAGGTTCAGTTCCTGAAAGCTGAAACCGCCGGCCTTGCGGATCGCGCCGCCGAGCAATTGGTTACCGGTGATCGACAGCGGATGGCTTTCCGACCAGGCCCCGCCTTCAAGCTTGCGCTCTACCCCGAGAAAACCGTTGGCATCCAGCCGCAACACCCGCGCGCCCATCACATCGATGGCGTGCAGCGCATCGCCGATAATCATTTGCTGCGCGGCAAAGCTTGGGTCAAGCCAGTTCAGTGATGGCTGGCCTTCCTTGAAGTAGTGCAGGTACACCCAGCGCCGGGCCTTGCCGTCGACCCCGACCACCACATCAGTGGCGCTCCAGTCGGTTTCCTTGACCCCCGGTTCGAAGAAGATCACCCGTTGTAACTGACCAACGATGTAATGCTTGTCACGTAACAGATCGACGGTTTCGGGCAGTAGGTTGACTGCATCACGGCCCTGAGGCACGTCGGGCAGCAGCGGCCAGTCCTCTTCGCGTATTTCGACCATGTGGTAAAGGCCGGGATAATCCTCGTAGGCCATCTCGGCCAGCCGAAAGTCCGCGCCTTTGCCGGTGTGCGATGGAATCACATCATCGACCACCACGGCATTGTGCGCGGCGGCAATACGGCTGAGATTGAGCAATTGCGCTTCATCGCCCAGGTCCGGGTCGATACCGAAGCTGATACGGTCGAAGTTGCCATCGACACTCGGGGTGCGCTCATAACCCTGCAAGCCCCCCGACAACTTCAACGGCCCGTTATGCACGCCCTGAATACCGATCTCCGACAACGCCCGCCACAACGACTCATCGCCTAAGGCTTCAAGCACTGAACCGCCGTCGCGAGTGATCATCGAGGCCGGATAGGCGGTGAACCATACTGAAGCAATCGCCGTGGCGTCGCGTGGCCGGGCCTGGGCAAACGGCCGCTGCCAGAGCCGGCCCTGACCGCCATAGGTCTTGGCCCGTTGGCGTGCCGCATTGAGCATCGATTGGTCGACCAGCCAGTCCACATACTGCTTGTCCGGTTTCGTCATGGCGTCCATTGGTCCGTTCAAAGTGGTATGACCAGGGCCGTCGGCCCCATGAAATCTTGCCTACTGTGTATGAGCCCTGTCGGCAGTATTCGTTGCATCGGGTTTGTCAGACCGCGTCTGCCGTCTGCTTGCCGCGCGCCTGAAACACCGAAGACTTTTTCAATGCGTCGATCACCACTGTCGCCGCGCTGGACAGCAATGAGGTGGGCCGCGCCACCACGCTGATTCGCCGCGTGACCGGCACCGGCAAGGTCAGGTATTCAAGGCCGGGGTTGGGCACCGGCAATAGCGCACTGGGCAAGACGGTCAGGCAGTGGCCCTTGATCACCAGATCCAGCAACGTGTCTAGGCAGCTTAGTTCGCCGCGATGGCTCAGGCGTAACTGCGCGCTGGCCATCTGGCTGTGCAGCCGCTCCTGGCCGGGATGGCGCCAGGCGACATAGCGCACCGAGCGCGCCAGATCGCTCAAGGGCGGCGCGGTTTTACACAGGTGGCGGGCGATGACCAGCACGTAGTGGTCGGACCAGCGATGGTGTTCGATGTGCTGCTCGTCAAGCACGGTGCTGGGCAGAATCAGGATATCGGCCAGCTCACGCTGCAAGGGGTCAAGGCTGGGATGCGGGTCGTTGCTATGCAACACGCTCAACTGGATATCGGGGTAGTTGCGGGCGAGAAAATCCAGAGATGCGCCGAGGTTGGTCTCCTGGACATGGGTGCTGTAATGGATGGCTACACGGCCACTGACTCCATTTTTTTTAGCTGCTCCAGAGTCGCCAGCATATTGCTCAGGTTCTGGGTGATGATCTGCCCTTCCGGGGTCAGGGTGCAGCCGGTGCGGCTGCGAATGAACAGGCGTTTCTCGAAGTAGTCTTCGACTTCCTTGATGGCGTAGCTGATGTTCGACTGGCTGCAACCGAGGATAGCGGCGGCTTCCGAGAACGAGCCATGCTGCGCGACGGTTTGGACGATCTTGAAGAAATGGGTTTTCATGGTTCCTGCACTCTGCATGGCAAGGGGACGCAGGCCTGTAATCAGGCAATGGGTAAGGAAGCTGGCTGAGTGACCCGCGCCCCGGACGAAGTCGTGACAACGGCGAGCAGGCCAGAGCGTGCGAGCTTAATCCGCGAGAGTCTGTAGCAGATGGCGCGAGCTTGCCCGGCGGCGCCGGGCAGGAAGTGAGCGTTTCAGTCGTTCTCGGTCCAGTCGAAATCCATCTGCAGCGCAGTACGCTCGGCCAGGGCACGGTTGTGCAGGCGCTCAACCAGGTGCAGGCTCATATCGATACCGGCAGAAATACCGGCCGAGGTAATGAACGCGCCTTCATCGACCCAGCGCAGGGTGCTGAGTACATCGACGGCAGGAAACATTTCCTTGAGGTCAGCGATATCTTCCCAATGGGTGGTAACCTGCCGACCGTTCAGCTTGCCCGTCTGTGCCAACAGAAATGCACCGGTACACACCGACGCCACCAGGCGGCTGGGAATCGCCTGATCGCTGATCCAGTTGATCACGTCTTTCTTGTCCAGCTCAGCGGTGATGACCCCGCCTGGCACGATCAGGCAGTCCATGCCGGGGTGATCATGGATCGAGTAGTCCGGGTCGACCTTCAGCCCTGCCCTGGCACGCACCGGCGCGGTGCTGCGACCGACGGTGAACACGTTGAACAGCGGCTTGTCGTCGCGGCTGTTGCGGCTATGCATGCGGGTCGCGGTGGTAAACACTTCGTAGGGACCGGCAAAGTCCAGGACTTCGACGTCGTCGAACACGTAGATGCCGATATTGAGTGTCATGTGAGGCGGGCTCCCTTGGTAAAAACTGCACAGCAGTGACAGGGGCCAGATTACTGAGTAGCATCAGACGCAACTACTGTCGGTAACGCCAATATCCGGTCACATCGCGCCATGAAGAATCATCTCGTCGTCGCACTCATCTATAACCAGCTGTGCACCTTCGAATTCGGCTGCACGGTTGAGGTTTTCGCCCTCAAGCGCCCGGAGCTGGGCGTAACCTGGTACGAGTTCGCCACCTACGCCGTGGACGAAGGGCCGATCACCGCTGCTGGCGGTATCACCATCACGCCGACGGCGGGCGATGTGTTGCTGGAAAATGCCGACACCATCATCGTGCCCGGCTGGCGCGGGGTTGAGTCCGAAGTGCCACAAAAGCTCATCGACCAGTTGCAGGCCGCCCATGCGCGCGGCGCGCGGATCTGCTCGATCTGTACCGGCGCCTTCGTGCTGGCCGCTGCAGGCTTGCTCGACGGCCACCGGGTCACCACCCACTGGCGTTTTACCGATCTGCTGGCCAGCATGTACCCGGAACTGACCATCCAGCCCAACGAGCTGTATGTCGACGAAGAAAGCATCGTCACCGCCGCCGGCTCTGCGGCTGGCCTGGACATGATGCTGCACCTGGTCCGCAAGGACCACGGCGCCAAGGTCGCCAACATGGTCGCCCAGCGCATGGTCATCCCGCCACACCGCGAGGGTGGCCAGTCACAGTACGCCACCCGGCAACTGGTCAGCACCAGCGACGCGCCGATCTCCAACCTGATGGACTGGATCCGCAGCGACCTGCAACGCCCCATCACCATTAAAGACATGGCCGACAAAGCCGCGGTCAGCACCCGCACCCTGCACCGCAGCTTCATGGACTGCACCGGCCTGACCCCGTATGACTGGCTGTTGGGCGAGCGCGTGGCGTATGCCAAGGAACTGCTGGAGTCATCGCGGGTGCGGCTCAGTGAAGTGGTGGAAAAGACCGGGTTTGGATCGGAAGAGTCGTTCAGACGGCATTTTCGCAACCTGGTCGGGGTCAGCCCGACCAGTTACAGGAAGCAGTTTGCGCGGGCTTGAGGTTTAAACATAAAACTGTTCGGTAGGCCGGTAGGCGGCTCCATGGGGCCCTGCAAGTCGTTCGGTTTGTCTGTGGGCATGCCATAGCCCTCGCTGGGTAACGGAGCACTGGCCGACGACGCTCACCAAATCGGCGTATTAGCCACTACTGGAGTATCACGCGTACTCGGTGGGGGTTGGCTTGCCGACGGGTGCGCGGTCCTTATCCCGTCAGGATTGGTTTCAGCAGCGATACCTTGGCCGGCCCACTTGGCCAGCACTTGCTCTTATCCCTCGTGTTTAGCTAACCTGCGCGCCGCTCGCCGCCAAATCGGTGAGTCGGGTTTGGCGACCCTTCAAGCATTTGAGATTCAACAACACCGGCATGAGACATGTCGGTGTCTTGTTGCGCGCGTTGCCATGCGTTATGGCGGCTGTGTGCGGGAGGCCTTCGGGTCTGCCGGGTTTCTCATTTGCCCCGGTTCGCCAACCCTCACACAGCTGCCACCCTTATTGTTTGGCGACGGTAGGCGGTGGCTCTCCAACTGAATAAATGAGAGCTTACTAATGCATACGTTAGATCCCATGGCCCCGTGCCATGACCATTTCGAAGCCGTCCTCTTCTTCCGCCACCACCGTCTGCTGCGCGCCGTCTACCGCGATGCCCAGGCGTGGTTCTGTCTGCCCGATATCTCGCGAATGATGGGCGCCCGGCTGGATGAGCGGGCTACCGTCAAGCTTGATCCCGACCAGCGCCGCATGGGCTGGGTAGAGGCCCATGGCCGTCTGGAGAAGTGCGTACTGGTCAGCGAATCGGGCGTCTATGCCCTGCTGATTCACCACTACATCCCCGAAAACCGCGCCTTGCGCCAATGGCTGGCCCATGAAGTGCTGCCGCAACTGCGCCGCCTGGATGACGGCTCGGGTGACGAACCGTGCCTGACCCGCCTGAACTGGCTGGGCAGCTCGCTGCTGATGCTGCACTGGCGCGACAAGTCCTGGGTGCGCTGGGAAGATATGCCGCAGGTGCTGCCTCACCTGCCCGTCCGCAAGCCCGGCTTATGGAACTGGGTGCTCGGGTCATTGCGGTCTGATGACCGTCGCTAAGCCCAATACTGTTCGGTGACACCCTGCATACCTCTGTGGGAGCTACCTTGGTAGCGAAGAGGCCGGTAATGTTCTTGCATCTATTGCAAATGTGCCGCCCTCTTCGTTGTGGCTCAGCACTCCGACAAACGGAGCGCCGAGCGGCCACTCTCTCCGGGGCGGCGGTGCTTATCTGCACTGTCATTCTCAACCGAAACAAACCAGCGTTTTACGCTGTGCCCCCAGCTCGCTACGCAGCCATGCTGGAGTTGATCGACAATATGCGTCTTGCTGAAATTGTGAAGTCTCGGCAAGGTGAGCCTGCGGTAACCGTTGAGACTCACGATTTGATTGCTCAAGCCGCCAGTGATGCCGATGGCCATTTTTGAGTTCAATATCAAAGTCTTCAGTCGAGCAAGCTGGATGCAACAATCCACCAATGCAGCGCTCAAAGCGCCAGACCGCCAGCCAAATCTGCAATATCCACCGCAACATCCCCTGAGCAGGCAGCGCCCGCGCGCATGCGGCGCAGCATCTGCCTGACGACCACTACTTCCCGAGCTACCACCGCAGGCTCGTCGTAATGCTCGTCCAGTTCATGGTTCAGCAGGTCGACATTATTTAGCGCAGCATTGGCCGCCGCCTGTAAAAGCTCGGGGTCTGGCTCATGAGCGAACGACAGCAGATACCACAAAGCAATCATCAGGTTCTGGGCATAGGCGCCCTCCTGCTGCGCATACTCTTGACATCCTCCCCGGCCTGAAGGCCGGAGATTCCTACGGCGCTCAGGCGCGGCATCGAGCCGCCCCTGAGTCGCTTCGGTGGGTTCCTGCTGCTGGCGCCATGACCTCTGCGCTCACTTCACAGGCTAACCGGGCGTGTCCCGCCCTTAGTACATTGATCGCCCCGACCACATCGGCGTTGCCTTCAAAACCACATCCCACACACCTGAACAGCGCCTGCGTCTGGCGGTTGGCCGCCGACACATGGCCGCAACACGGGCACGTGCGGCTGGTATCTCGCGGCGGCACGGCAATCAGCCAGCCGCCGCGCCACGCCAGCTTGTAGTCCAGTTGGCGGCGGAACTCGAACCAGCCCTGATCGAGGATGGCCCTGTTCAGGCCAGACTTGGCCCGAACGTTTCTTCCCGGTGCCTCGGCCGTGCCCGCCGCCGACCTGGACATATTGCGTACCTGCAAGTCCTCGATACACACCATCGCGTGGTTTTGGCTGATCGTGGTGGAGCACTTGTGCAGATAGTCACGGCGGGCATTGCCGATGCGCGAGTGAATGCGCTGGATGCAGGCTTTCGCCTTCTTCCAGTTGCGGCTGAATCTGACCTTGCGGCTCATCGCCTGCTGCGCTTTGCACAGCGCGGTTTCATGGCGTTTGAAGCTGTTCAGGGGTGCGTAGAACGAACCATCCGAAAGCGTGGCGAACCGGGCAATGCCCATGTCGATGCCGACTGCCGCACCCTGCGCCGTGGGCTGCTCATCGATCTGGCGTTCGGTCTGGATGCTCACGAACCACTTGCCACACGACTGGCTCACGGTGATGTTCTTCACAGTACCCAGCGTCTCGCGGCTGTTGCGGTAGCGCAGCCAGCCCAGCTTGGGCAGAAACAGGCGACTGTTGGTCTGGTCGAGCTTGATCTGTTTCGGGTCGGGATAGCGGAAACTATCGCGCTGCCCCTTCTTCTTGAACCGGGGAAAGTCGGCTCGCTTGGCGAAGAAATTGGTATAGGCCCGTTCCAGATCCTTGAGGCTCTGTTGCAATGGGTGAACGGGCGCATCGGCCAGCCATGCGGTTTGCGTGCTATGGCGCCACTCGGTCAGCAACTTGCACAGGCCCGCATAGCCGAGCTTGTTCTCGCCTTGCTCGTGACGTTCCTTCTGCAACGCCAGCGCCTTGTTGAAGACGAAGCGACAGGAACCCGCAAAGCGGCGCATTTGCCGCTCCTGCCGGCCGTCTGGCATGAGTTCGTACTTGAAGGCTTGAAGTCGTTGCATGCTGCTCTTGAGCCATGAGCAATGAAGACGACATTAGGCGCGGACGGCACGGTGTTTTCAAGATGCATGCCCATGGGGTCTTTGTAACGAAAGATCGCTGTAGAGGGGCATACTGTGTCGCCGTATTACTGCGCATCATCCTGTGGCGGTGCATCCATCGAACAGCAGCAGCCCCCACTGCGACCGAGGACGGCTACGCCGTCCGCGCTATCCTTCCCCGCCCTGAACGGCGGGGCTTGTCGCGCCTCGATGGTCAAGGCGCACACTGGTTATACGCTGCAGAAGTATCGGCATGACCTTCGGCCAATGGCGCCAACAGGCACGTCGGTATGCCGCCATGTACGTTTTTTCGCTAGTCCAAACAGCATCAATCCTCGTTCGGCACCAGCGGCGTATCCAGCACCTTCTGATAAAACACTAGATCCAGCCACTGGCCAAACTTGTAAGCCGCCTCGCGGATCACTCCGCTGCGTTCAAAGCCCATCCGCTCATGCAAGTGAATGCTCGCCTGGTTACCCAGATCGATACCGCCAACCAGCGTATGCACACCGCGTGAGCGTGCCTGTTCGATCAGGCTGCCCAACAGGTATTTACCCAACCCGGCACCGCGATGATCCGGGTGGATGTACACCGAGTGTTCGACGCTGTACTTGTACGCGGCGCGGGTGCGGAAGGTGCCGTAGGTGGCAAAGCCCAGCAGTTGACCTTGCTCGCCTTGCACACCGATGACCGGAAAGTTGCCGGCGCGCTTGGTTTCGAACCACGCCTTCATGACGCTGATATCCCAGGGCTGGTAGTCGTAGAGCGCAGTAGAATGGCGAATTTCGTGGTTGAAGATGTCCAGGATGGCCTGCGCATGGTGCTGTTCTGTGCAATCGATCATTTGCATTTATGACGCTTCCCGGCTAAAACACAATTAGAGACGATTCGTATCCTATAGTGGATTTTAAATCATGAGAAGCCCAACCGAGACGCCAAGATGACGGCCAGCCCACCCAGCATTGATGATCTGATCGCCCGGCGTATTGCTCACCTGCGCACGCAACAACGGCTGAGCCTGGCGCAATTGGCAGAACGTTCCGGCGTCAGCAAGGCGATGATTTCCAAAATCGAACGCCTGGAAAGCAGCCCCACCGCCGTGGTGCTGGGCAAGCTGGCCGCCGGGCTGGGCATAGCCCTGACCGAATTGCTGGCCGACGACACGCCCGATGATGCATCGCGGCTAAGGCGGCGCGACGAGCAGGAAACCTGGCGCGATCCGTCCACCGGCTATCTGCGCCGACAGGTAGCGGAGCTTGATGAGGCCAGCGGCAGTGAACTGGTCGAGATCGACCTGCCGGCCGGCAGCCGCATCGACTATCCGCGCTGGCAGGCCAATGCGTATCGGCAGCGGCTATGGCTGCTGGAAGGTGAACTGCAGGTCACCTATGGCGAGCAGGTCTATCAATTGCAAAGCGGTGATCACCTGGATTTCGCGGTGGATCAGCCGGTGAGCTTTGTAGCGTCTGATGCTCGGGGCTGCCGGTATTTGCTGAATATTCTGCATGCTCGGACCTGAGGCCGGCCCGGCAAGTGGCGCAGACCATCATCTTTTGCCGCTCTTGAACGCCAGCATCCCGCCCAGCACGACCATGATCGATCCACCCACGACCCACCTGTCCGGCACTTCGGCAAAAGCGAACACGCCCACCAGAGTGGCAAACACCAGCAAGGAGTAGTTGAACGGTTGCAGGGTCGAGGCTTCGGCGTATTTAAGCGACTGGATGAGTAGCAGTTGCGCGCTGACGCCAGTGACGCACAGCACGCCGATCAGGCTCCACTGCACAGGGCTGGGTTCAACCCAGTTGGCCAGGCCGAAACCGCTGGAGGCCAGTGCGCCGACCACGCCCATGTACAGGGTGTTGGTCGCAAAACTGTCAGTGCCGCCGATCTTGCGGCTGAGCACGTTGAACACCGCAAAACACAACGCCGCGGCCAGCGGGATCAGCCCGGCCAGATCAAAGGCAGCAGCGCCAGGGCGCAGAATCACCAGGGTGCCGGCAAAGCCGATCACCGCCGCGACGATCTGGCGGCGGCTGACCCGCTCGCGCAGGAAGATCACCGCAAGGGCGATGGCCAGTAGCGGGAATACTGCATACAACGCATGAGTTTCCGCCAGGCCCAGGTAGCGCAGGGCCAGGGCAAACAGGGCCAGTTCAATAACGCCCAGCAGACTGCGCAGTATCTGAAAGCCCCGATGGCTGCTGCGGGCGGCCACCCGCAGCCCACCTTGTCGCCAGGCAAGCACCAGTGCCAGCAGCACGAAGACCCAATAACGCATCATCACCAGTTGCGCAGCGGGCAGGTCGCGGATCAGCAGCTTGGTAATACCGTCCTGGCTGGCGAAGATCAGCATCGATAACAGGCACAGGGCGATCCCCAGGCGGGTGCGGTTGACAGGCGGGTTGTCAGCGGTGGTGAGCATGAGGGTGGCTGCATCCAGTCGAAAGATGCCGCAGGTATAAGCCAGGCAACGGATAGCCAATTGTCTATGGCGGACATCGGACGCAATCAGGTATGCACAGGTCGTTTCCGACGATCTGGCAGGCCGGGCGGTTGTCCGGCCCGGCCTGCTGTCGGTCAGTCTTCAGCCACCAGGTAGGTGCTGACCATCATCCGTGCCGGGCGAGCGGCCACGTAACCGAGGATCGCCGCGACCATGGCGTTGCCCTTGGACTCGTCGCCCAGCACGCACAGCGCCGCCAGCGCCATGGCAAAGCCGATGCCGACAAAGCGCAGCAGGACATTGCGATTCACCGAACGCACGCTGTCGCCGAGAAACTTGTAGGCCGGCAAGTACGCCAGGCTGATCAGGACCCCGATCAGCAGCGCGTTTATCAGGTACTGGATATTGAAGACACTGATGATCGCCACAATCATCAGCCATGCGTACAGACTCTCGATTACGTTGTGTCTGGACATCGACGCCTCCTGATCCCTGGTAGGGCTGTTGCCCACCCTCGTGTGGAAGAGCCCCCGTTGCGGGGGCTCATGAATCAGGTTAGGCGCTGTATGGCAAATGGGCCAATGGCCGATGACCGATTTTACCGGCCACGACCGCCCTACTCCCGTCCGGCGCGCCACTCGCGCAGGCGCAGGTTGGCCTTGGCACCGATGCTCAATAGCGGCTGGGGCGGCAGTTTCTTCGGCTGCTCGTAACCGCTGAGGATCTGCACCATCCGCGAATCCAGACCCAGCACATTCTCTGCCGCCGCAATACCGGCCGCGGTGGATTTCGACGCACCCAGGCCGTTGCAGGCTATGGCGGCGTACAAGCCGTTTTCGACCTCGCCAAACACCGGCACGCTGTTGACGGTCAGCGCCATCGGCCCACCCCAGCGGTATTGCATCTGCACATCCGGCAGGCCCGCAAAGCGTGTGGCGAACTTCTGGTCGTGGACCCTGCCCGCCGCGCGAATGTGCCTTTCGCTGATTTCCAGCCCCGCGTGGTACGAATACCGCGAGCGAATCAGCAGCCGGTCGCCCTGCTCGCTGCTGATCCGCCGCACCGTGGTGCCCATCGGCAAGGCTGGTGTGGCGGCCCAGTCACGCTGGCCACTGAGGCGCCTGGGATCGAACGGTTCGCTCAGCGACGCGTAGGTGAACACGTGCAGCAACGTGCCCTTGAACAACCCGAAGCTCTCGGCATGACCGTTGTTGGCCAGAATGATCTTGCCAGCGCTGACCGTGCCTTGCGGGGTCTTCAATTGCCAGGTGCTGCCGGTCTTCTCGAAACGCTGCACCGGGGTATTCTCGTACACGCTCACCGGCGCGCGCAGCCCATCGGCCACCGCCCGGATATACGCTGCCGGCTGAACCATCACGGTGCCAGGCATGAACAGCCCTGAGGTGTACATCGGGCAGCCGGTGACCTCATGGATCTGGTCGCCGTCGAGAATGCGGTGCGCCTCGCCCAGGCCGTCGAGCTGTCTGGCGTAGCTGCGGATGTGCTCATCGCCCTTGGCGCTGATCGCCACGCTGTAGCGACCGCAGCGGTCGAGAACCTCACGTCCCCAGCCAAACTCGTCGGCCATGTCGGTGGCCAGCCCAATGGCCGTGCGGTACAGGAAAATGTCGCGCCGGGCGCGCTCGGTGGAGGTGTCACCGAAGTCTTCGGAACTGACTTCGTGAGGCAGGTCGATGATGAACCCCGAGTTGCGCCCGGTGGCGCCCTCGCCGACCACACCGGCTTCCAGCACCGCGACCTTGAGGGTCGGGTCCAGTTGTGACAGGCGCCGGGCGGCAGACAGGCCAGCAAAGCCGGCGCCGATGATCGCCACATCGACACTGACCACGCTGCTCAACGACGGAGCCGGCTTGCGCTGCGCGAGCATGGCGACCCAGCCCGACAGGCTGTTGTGCTTGGGAAACTTCGATGCCACGTACATAGCTGCTGCTCCGCGACGGTCAGGCCAGGCTGGTTTCATAAGCGGCCAGCGGTGCGACCACCGCCTGCAGGTGCTGCAGCTTGTCGGCCGACAAACGGGCCAGCGGACGGCGCGGGTTACCAGCGGCGTAACCGGTGATTTCGGCGGCGGCATACACCGACTGCACATAATCACCCTGCCAGATCAGCGACATGAGCGGCTCCAGCTCACGCCAGATTTCCCGCGCGCGGTCCCATTGTTTTTCCAGCGCAGCATTGACCAGCGCCACACAGGTGCGCGGCGCAATATTGGCTCCGCCCCAGATCAGCCCGGCCGCACCGGCATATAGCGCGTAGGGCACCAGCGGGTCAGCACCGTTCATGGTCGGCAGACCGGTGCGGATCAGCGCCGCCTGGGCCGCCAGGTCACCGCTGCTGTCCTTGACCGAGACAAAGTTGGGGATTTCGCTCAGTTGTTTGAACAGCGAAGGCGTCACTTCCACACCCACCGCCTGTGGCACGTTGTAGCCAATGATCGGCAGCCCGGCCTCACTGACGGTGGAGTAGAAATCGATAATGCCCTGGTCATCGGTCGGGCCTTCGAAAAACGGCGGCAAGACCATCACGCCATTAGCGCCGACGCTGGCCGCGTGCCGGGTGCGCTCGACCACCTCGTCAGCCAGCAGTGCGGAGGTCTGGGCAATGATGCGGGCACGGCCATTGATGACCCTGGCGCCAAACGCTACCAGTTCCCTGGACTCATCCTTGCTCAGATACACATGCATGCCGGTACCGGAACTAAGCACGAAACCCTGAATACCTGCCGCGAGATAGCGCTCGATCAGTTGCTCGAAACGGGCATAGTCAATCTTGCCCTGAGCATCGAATGGAGTGGTGATGGCCAGGTTGATACCGGAAAACTGGAATGCAGACATTGAGTCGCGCCTCTTGTTGTTCGTGATGTCGTTGCAGGTCAGCCAAAACCAGGCCGCAGGCAGCCAGCAGACGCTGTCGAGAGATCGACAATGCCCGTTGCAAACCTGGTGGCTGAGCCTCGATAACGCAGGTGAGGAAGTTGCAAATAACCCCGCTTCAGCAAGTAAATGGCCTGCGCGGGCTGAGTTAAAGAGTAATTACGAACAGCAGAGGGTTACAGCGACATTTATGCCCATCAATTGATGAGCTGGCGTTATGCATTGGCTTCAATAAACTCGTCTGGCCTATCACTGGCGAACTGTTCCAGCAGCCAGTCGCGTAACACGCAACAACTGAGGTCGCGGCTTTTGGCCTCGTTGAAACTCAGGTAATGCCGGGTTTCACGGTGCACCAATTGTTCAGCCACCGGGCGCACCAGCAGACCCTTTTGCAGATACGGCTCGACCAGATAGTTCCAGCCCAGGGCCACGCCCTGATGGGCCAGGGCCAACTGGATCAGCAGGTTGTAGTCGTTGGAGTTGAAGTAATGCGGCGCATCGCTGGCGCGGGTCTTGATATCGATGCTCTGGTAGGCGAACCACACGCCCCAGTCGACATGTTCGGCAATCTGCGAACGGCCGAACGGACTGAGGTTTAACAGCGCGCCATCGCGAATGCCGGTCAGGCTGCGCAGTTGCGGGTGTTGTTCAAGGTATTGCGGGGTGCACACCGGGTAGATGACATCACAGACCAGCGGCTGGCTGTAATAGCCCTCGTGGGTCTTGGCGATCTTGCAGATGATGATGTCCGGGTTGACGCCGTTCTCCATCACCAGAAAGTTCTGGGTCACCACCAGATTGATGTCGATTTCCGGGTAAGCCTCGAAAAACGCCGGCAAGCGTGGACCGAGCCAGAAATTGGCAAAGGCCGAAGAACAACACAGCGTTACCACCTGCTTGGGGTTCTCGCTGCTGCGAATGCGGTCAGCGGCCTGGGAAATATTGGTAAACGACAACTGCACCGCATCGAAGAAAATCGCCCCGGCTGCGGTGAGTTCCACGGTGCGCCCGGCGCGATTGAACAGCGCGGCGCCCAGGTGTTCTTCCAGCTCGCGGATCTGTCGGCTGATCGCCGCCTGGGTCACGCACAGCGCCTCGGCGGCACGGGTAAAGCTCTGATACTTGGCCGCTGCCACAAAGGCTTTGACCGCCCGCAGGGAGGGCATTTTGATCAGTGCCTGATCGGGCTCGGTGTGTTTGACCATAACCTTAGGTAATCAATTGACTATAGAAAAATTTGATTTTTATACCTGATGCCTCGCCCTAGACTGATCGCAAGCAGCAGCGATAGCAGCGCAAGATTTCGCCAGAGCCTAGCTCAATTACCTGAAACCTTGAACAGATTAATTCAGGAATCCGCCCTGCGTGCAATAAACGGCCCACGCAATAAGAGCCTCAGCTTATTTGGAGTGCACATAATAATGTCCCGCATCAACGCTGTATTAGACCTGATCAAACAACGCAAGGCGCAACATGCACTCCCTGGTGCGGTTTATAACGACCCGGCTGTTTATGAGCAAGATCTTGAGCAAATCTGGCACCGTGAATGGATCTTTGCCGGGCATACCTTCGAACTGGAAAAACCCGGCCAGTACCTGACCCTGCAGATTGGCAGCTATCCGATCGTGGTCATTCGCGGCAAAGATGGCGAAATCCGGGCCTTCCATAACGCCTGTCGCCATCGCGGCTCGAAGGTCTGCACCGAGGCCAAGGGCAAGGTCGCCAAAATGGTCTGCCCCTATCACAAGTGGACCTTCGAGCTGGACGGCAAGCTGCTGTACGCCGGCCACATGGGCCCGGACTTCAACCCCGCTGATCACCATTTGAACCCGGCGCACTGCGAGGTGGTGCACAGCTATATCTATGTATGCGTGGCCAAGGTCGCGCCGGATTTCGAAAAATTCCGCAGTGCCGTTTCGCCGTTCATTGGCCCGCACTACCTGGAAGACTGCAAGGTCGCTTTCGAAGCCAGTCTGGTGGAAAAAGGCAACTGGAAGCTGGTCTTCGAAAACAACCGCGAGTGCTACCACTGCGACGGCACCCACCCGGAACTGCTCAACTCTTTCGTTGAGAACGTTTCGGTCCAGGGTCTGGGCGGCGAAGAGGATCTGGAACTGGCCGAACACTGGAACACCTGTGAAGCCGCAGGCCTGGCCAGCCGGATCAATATGGACCCCAATGGCCAGTTCCGCATGACCCGCATTCCGCTCAATCATGGCGCCAGCAGCTACACCATGGACGGCAAACCGGCCGTGGCCCGGCGCCTGGATCGCAGTGGGGTGAACAACATCGGTGCGCTGCTGTACTTCAACTACCCCTCCACCTGGAACCACTTCCTGGGTGACCACGCGCTGAGCTTCCGGGTGCTGCCGCTGGGGCCTGGTGAGACCGTGGTGACCACCAAATGGCTGGTGCCCAAAGACGCCGTGGAGGGCGTGGACTACGAGATCGAGCGGTTGACCAAAGTCTGGATGGCGACCAATGACCAGGATCGCATGTTGGTGGAAGGCGCGCAGGTCGGCGTGACCTCCCCGGCTTATCAGCCCGGCCCGTATTCGCCCTTGGTGGAAAACGGCGTCTGCCAGTTCGTCGACTGGTACAGCGAACTGATGATCCGCCGCCTGAGCGAAGCGGGTAACAACCGTATCGTCTGAGCCATACCTAAGCCGCTCCTACGGGCGATGAGACGATTGGAATCAGGCAATAACGCATCACCCAATAACTACAATATTAGCCCCGGTGCGTAGCTGTGAAGGGATCCACTTCCCTTACAACAGAAGTATCTGCGTACCGAACTGACTCACGTTCAATTTGAACGGACTGCCAATTTACCTGAGTGTGCGAAAGGATCTTCCTGCGCATGTTTGATTAATTGGTCATAACGATAACAAGAGGGTCGTATGAGCCAAGCGGACGAAATTCTTTCGGTCAACAATATATTCAAGGTGTTCGGTCCCAACCCGAACATGGCCATGGACATGCTGCGCCAGGGCGCCGACAAGAATGAGATTTTCAACAAGACCGGCCACGTGGTCGGGGTCTTCGATGCCAGCTTTTCAGTCAAGCGTGGCGAGATCTTCGTGATCATGGGCCTGTCCGGCTCGGGCAAGTCGACCATGGTGCGGCTGTTCAACCGGCTGATCGAACCCACCTCCGGCAGCATTCATCTCAACGGCAAGGAAATCACCGGGCTGTCGGACAAGGACCTGCTTAACGTGCGCCGCAAGGACATGGGCATGGTGTTTCAATCCTTTGCCCTGATGCCGCACATGAGTGTGCTGGAAAACACCGCCTTCGGCCTGGAAATTTCCGGCGTATCCGAGCAAGAGCGCCATGCCCGGGCCAGTGAAGCGCTGCGTCAGGTGGGCCTGGCCGGTCACGAATACAGTTACCCGCATCAACTGTCTGGCGGTATGCAACAACGGGTCGGCCTGGCCCGCGCGCTGGCCAACGACCCGGCGATCCTGCTGATGGACGAGGCCTTCTCGGCCCTCGACCCGTTGATTCGTCACGAGATGCAGGGTGAACTGATCCGCCTGCAGGCCGAGCAGCAACGCACCATCATTTTCATCTCTCATGACATCGAAGAAGCCATTCGGATCGGCCACCGCATCGCGATCATGGAAGGCGGTCGGGTGGTGCAGATCGGCACCCCGCAAGAGCTGATCAATCAGCCGGCCAACGACTACGTACGGACCTTTTTCAAGGGCTTCGACAGCTCGCGGGTGCTCAAGGCCGGTGACGTGGCGAAATTCGATCCGGCCAGCGTGTGCAAGGTCAACGGCAAAGCCGCCCAATTCAGCAGCGGCGGTTCGTACGGTTATCTGGTGGACGAGAAAGGCCAGTTACTTGGCGTCGTCGATATCGATGCCTCGGGCGCGGTAAGCCCCCACGTTGCCGGTTCCAGCCATGACCAGCACAAGCAGAACCCGGTGTACACCGACACCCCGCTGCACGAAGTGCTCGGCATCG
The DNA here is from genome assembly GCF_024129895.2 of Pseudomonas sp. 21LCFQ02. NCBI lineage: Bacteria > Pseudomonadati > Pseudomonadota > Gammaproteobacteria > Pseudomonadales > Pseudomonadaceae > Pseudomonas > Pseudomonas sp. 21LCFQ02. Next base: position 4,144,946 of record NZ_CM178749.1, on the reverse strand, counting down.
TCGCCCGCCTGCCCTACCCGGTTCCGGTACTGGACCGTGGCGGTGCGTTCAAGGGCACGATTTCCAAGACCCTGTTGCTCCAGACCCTGAGCCGCGACTAAGCGCCCACGCCAAAAAGAGGTAGCCCCCATGTCCGAATTCAGCCTTCTCGATCCATTCCAGTCGATCACCATTCCCTTGGGTGACTGGGTAGAAGCCGCTCTCAATTACCTGGTACAAAACTTCCGCGAAGTGTTCCGCGCCATCCGCTGGCCCATCGATCAGGTGCTCAACGGCACCGAATACATCCTGCAAAGCATCCCGCCGAGCATCGGCATCCTGTTGTCGTCATTGCTCGGCTGGCAACTGGCGGGCAAGCGCATGGCCCTGTTGTGCTTTGTCACCCTGACCCTGCTGGGCTTGATCGGCGTGTGGTCAGAATCGATGACCACCCTGGCGCTGGTGCTGACGGCGGTGTTTTTCTGTGCGGTGATCGGTATTCCGCTGGGCATCCTCTGCGCCCGCAGTGACCGGCTGGAAAAGATCATTCGTCCGGCACTCGATGCCATGCAGACCCTGCCCGCCTTTGTGTACCTGGTGCCGGTGGTGATGCTGTTCGGCATCGGTAACGTGCCTGGCGTGCTGGTCACCATTGTGTTTGCCCTGCCGCCGCTGGTGCGGCTGACCAACCTGGGTATTCGCCAGGTGCCGGAAGACAAGATCGAAGCCGCCCGCGCCTTTGGCTGCACGCCCCGGCAGATGCTGACCCGCGTCCAGTTGCCGCTGGCGACCTCGACGATCATGGCCGGCATGAACCAGACCCTGATGCTGTCGCTGTCGATGGTGGTCATCGCCTCGATGATTTCCGTCGGCGGCCTGGGCCAGATGGTCCTGCGCGGCATCGGCCGGCTGGACATGGGCCTGGCCACCGTCGGCGGGGTCGGCCTGGTACTGCTGGCGATCTTCCTCGACCGCCTGACCCAGGCGATGGGTGAAAGAACCGCCGCCGAGCCTGGCCGGCGCTGGTTCCATACCGGCCCGGTCGGCCTGGTGCTGCGAATATTGGGTTCCAACCCTTCTACAGGTCGGCGCAAGACCGCCTGATGACTCGCTCTTTTTGATCTGCCGCCCTTGGATAAAAACCAGAAGAAGGTAAGCAACGATGAACAAGATCCACGTTTCCCGGCGTTTTGTGCAGTGTGCGACCGCGCTGTCGCTGGCCATCGCCTCGCTGTGTGCCTCGGCCTCTGCCGAGAAACCCGGCGATGGCGTCAAGGTCACACCGATCTTCCCGCCGATTGCCGAGGAGCGTTTTCGCGGCGAAGTGGCCATGGAAGGCCTGCGTGAGCTGGGCTACAAGATCCAGGAGCCCAAGGAAACCGAATATGCCGTGATGATGGTTGCCCTGGCCAACGGCGATGCCGACTTCACCGTCCACCTATGGAACACCCTGCACGACACCTTCTACCAGAAGGCCGGTGGCGACAAGACCCTGGTCAAGGCAGGCGACATTCTGCCCGGCGTGCTGCAGGGTTACCTGATCGACAAGAAGACCGCCGAAGCCCACAACATCACCAGCCTGACCGACCTGCAAAAGCCGGAAATCGCCAAGCTGTTTGATGTAGACGGTGACGGCAAGGCCGACCTGACCGGCTGCAACCCCGGCTGGGGCTGCGAGCTGACCATCGATCACCACATGAAAGCCTATGGTCTGGAGAAGACCGTCAACGTCAACCGCGGCTCGTACTTCGCCCTGATGGCCGACACCATCACCCGCTACAAGGCCGGTAAACCGATCCTCTATTACACCTGGGTACCGCAGTGGATCTCGGGCGTATTGGTCGAAGGCAAGGACGTGGTCTGGCTGCCGGTGCCCAAGACCGACCTGCCCGGCGGCAACAACAGCGTAGATACGATGTACCAGGGCAAGAATCTGGGCTTTGCCGTGGACAAGGTGGTTGCCGTGGTCAACAAGGACTTCGCCGCCAAGAACCCCGCAGCACTTAAGTTCCTGTCGCTGGTGCAAATCAGCACCGATGACGAGAGCACCCAGAACCTGAAAATGCAGCAAGGCGAGAACAAGGCCAAAGACGTCACCCGCCACGCCAAGGAATGGGTCGCCGCGCACCGTGCGCAGTTCGACCAGTGGCTGCAGGCCTCACGCGACGCCGCCAAACAATAAGCCTGCTTGCCGGCCCCGTAGGAGCGGCTTTAGCCGCGAAGACTTCCTGATCGGCATTGGCCCGTAGGAGCAGCTTCAGCTGCGAAGCTTTTGCAAAGGTTCCTGCTGCTCCTACAGCCGTACAGCAGCCTGTTTCATAACAATAACCGTGAGCCCGGACCGTCATGAGCAGCCCTTTTTCCATCCCCAGCCACGCCCGCCGCATCGACCCGGCCCGACCACGGGCCGCCCTCAAAGCCGATGGTTCAGAGGACAATAACGATCGCGTCGAGATCGGCCCCACCCCGCTGGCCTTCGCCGAATGGGCCAGCCTGGGGCTGCCAGCCCCGCACCTGCCGAGCATGCGCCAATACCGCCTGCAACGGATTTGCGAACAACTGGTCAAGCGCGACCTGGGCGGCATCCTGCTGTTCGACCCGCTGAACATCCGCTACGCCACCGACACCACCAACATGCAGTTATGGACCACCCACAACCCGGCCCGCGCCTGTTTCGTCGCCGCCAGTGGCCATGTGGTGCTGTGGGATTTTCACGGCTGCGATCACCTGTCGGCGCACCTGCCGCTGGTCAGCGAGCTGCGCAGCGGCGCTTCGTTTTTCTACTTCGAGACCGGTGAACACACCGAACAGCACGCCCGCCGCTTCGCCGGGCAAGTCGATGAGCTGCTGCGCAGCCATGCTGGCAGCAATCGCCGGCTGGCGGTGGATCGCATCGAAGTGGCCGGGCTGCGCGCCCTTGATGCCCTTGGCGTGCAAGTGTGCAGTGGTCAGGAAGTCACCGAGTTCGCCCGTGCCATCAAAGGCCCGGACGAGATCCTCGCCATGCGCTGCGCGGTGGCCTCTTGCGAGGCCTCGATTGCCGAGATGCGCCTGGCGATGCGTGCTGGCGCCACCGAGAACGACGTTTGGGCCGCTCTGCATGCCGGCAATATCCGCCGTGGCGGTGAATGGATCGAAACGCGCATTCTCAGCTCCGGGCCGCGCACCAACCCCTGGTTTCAGGAATCGGGCCCGCGGGTACTGAGCGACGGTGATCTGCTGAGTTTCGACACCGACCTGATCGGCGTCTATGGCATGTGTGTCGACATGTCGCGCAGCTGGATTTGTGGCGACCTCGAACCGACCGCTGAACAAAAGCGCCTGTACCGTATCGCCCATGAGCACATCACCCGCAATATCGAGATGGTCAAACCCGGCGTGCGCTTTACCGAGCTGACCAGCCGCGGCCACCGCCTGCCTGAGAGCTGCCGTGCGCAGCGTTACGGGGTGATGTTCCACGGTGTCGGCCTGTGCGACGAGTACCCGTGCATCCGTTATCCGGAAGACCTGGAGTCCTACGGCTACGAAGGCGTGCTGGAGCCGGGGATGGCGCTGTGCGTGGAGGCGTATGTAGGGGAAGTCGGCGGACGTGACGGTATCAAGCTGGAGAACCAACTGCTGGTGACCGACACCGGTTATGAGCTGCTGACCCATTATCCGTTTGAGGACAGCTTTCTTTCAGACACTGGCACGCAACAATGCCCATCATGACCACGGCGATAGACAATGGCTGGTGCGAGACGATTGCAACGTCGGCAGCGCAGCACCGACCTGCAACGCACGCGGCCCAGCGAACCGCGAACATAGGCTTTCTGTTGCTGGACAATTTCTCCCTGCCCTGTTTCACCCAGGCGCTGGACGTGCTGACCACCGCGAACCTGATCCGCCCTGGTTCAGTCAAGGTCCATACGTTCGGCTACCGCAACAGCGAGGTCATGAGCGACTTGGCCATTCCAATCCGGCCCAACACGCCACTGACCGACATCCGCATCGCCGATCTCGACCTGATGATGGTCTGTGGCGGCCTGCGCACCCCGCGCCAGGTGCCGGACTGGCTGGTCAGCCTGCTGAAAAAGCTCGCCGGTTTTCCCATAACTCTGGGCGGGCTGTGGAACGGCGCCTGGTATCTGGGCCGGGCCGGGCTGCTCGATGGTTACCGGTGCGCGATTCACTCCGAACAGCGTACTGCCCTTTCGGAACGCTCGCCCAATGCCAATGTAAGCCTTGATAGCATGGTGTTCGACCGTGACCGCCTCACTGCCGCCACCCCGGCCGGTGCCTTCGAGGTGATGCGCAAGTGGCTGGCCAAGGCCTGCGAACCGGACCTGGCCGAGGCGGTGACCAGCCTGCTCGACTACGACCATAGCCGTTTTCAGCGCACCAGTGAGTCACCGCGCCGCAAGCTCTGCAAGCCGTTGCGCGAACTGATCACGCTGATGCAAGCCAACCTTGAAGAGCCGCTGGAGCCGGAGCAACTGGCGCACTATGCCGGCCTGTCGAAGCGCCAGATCCAGCGGCTGTTCCGCGAGCAACTGGGGACTTCGCCGCAAAAGTATTACCTGCAACTGCGACTGAACGAATCACGCCGGCTGATTCAGAACTCAACCTTTTCGATGCTCGAAGTGGCGATTGCCTGCGGCTTTGTGTCAGGCAGCCATTTCAGCAAGTGCTACAGCGACGTGTTCGGTTATCCGCCGTCGCGTGAAGTCCGGCATGAAGTCTGATTCGCCTCCACTCCCCCTGAACCCATCATCAAGGACACGCCAATGGCTGAACTGCTGAGCAAAGACCAATACAAGGCGCTGGCCGCTGAATTGAAATTCCCGACCCAGGCATTCATCAACGGTGAATTCCGCGATGCGCTGTCGGGCAATACCTTCGCCACCACTAACCCGGCCACTGGCGAGTTGCTGGCCAACATCGCCGCCGGTAACAGCGACGACGTCGATCTGGCGGTCAAAGCCGCTAAAGAGTCTTTCGCAGACGGTCGCTGGAGCAAGCTGGCGCCGGCGGCGCGCAAGCACATCCTGCTGGATTTTGCCCAACTGCTGGAAGACCACGCCCATGAACTGGCGGTGCTGGAAAGCCTGGACAGCGGCAAGCCGGTCAGCGAATGCCAGAACGTCGACGTGCCGGAGACCATCCACACCCTGCGCTGGCATGCCGAGCTGATCGACAAGATTTACGACTTCAGCGCCCCGACCGGCGCCGATGCGGTAACCACCGTGGTGCGTGAAGCCATCGGGGTGGTCGGTCTGGTGCTGCCGTGGAACTTCCCGCTGCTGATGCTGGCCTGGAAAATCGGCCCGTCGCTGGCCGCCGGTTGCTCGATCGTGGTCAAGCCGGCCAAGGAAACCACCCTGACCGCCCTGCGCGTTGCAGAACTGGCGCATCAGGCCGGCGTGCCGGCGGGCGTGTTCAATATCGTGCCTGGCGGCGGCCGCGAAGTCGGCGAGCCGATTGGCCGGCACATGGACATCGCGGCGGTGAGCTTCACCGGCTCGACCGACACCGGCCGGCTGTTCCTCAAGTACTCGGCCGAGTCGAACATCAAACGTGTGGTGCTGGAGCTGGGTGGCAAGAACCCGGCGGTGGTGATGAACGACGTCGAAGACCTCGACGAAGTGGCCCAGTACCTGGTGGCCGGTGCGTTCTGGAACATGGGCGAGAACTGCTCGGCCTCCTCGCGGCTGATCGTGCACAGCGACGTCAAAGACAAGCTGCTCGAGCGCATCAAGGTGCACGTGCGCGACTGGCAACTGGGCGACCCGCTGGACCCGGCCAACCGCCTGGGCGCAATGGTCAGCAAAGCGCATTTCGAGAAGGTTCGCTCGTACCTGGAACACGCCGTCGAGGCGCAACTTAAAGTGGTCGAAGGCGGCAACACCCGTGATGGCGTGTTCATCGAGCCGACCATTGTTGATGGCGTCAACGCCGGCGACAAACTGTTCGTCGAAGAGATCTTCGGCCCGGTGTTGAGCGTCACCACCTTCAACACCATTGATGAAGCCATTGCCCTGGCCAACGACACCGTTTACGGCCTGGCGGCCTCGGCCTACACCAGCAACCTGCGCAACGCGATCCGTCTATCCCGGGAGATTCGCGCCGGTATTGTGACTGTGAACTGCTTCGGTGAAGGCGACGCTTCGACGCCGTTCGGAGGCTACGGCGAGTCAGGCTTTGGCGGTCGCGACAAGTCGCAGTGGGCGCATGATCAGTACACCGAGCTTAAGACCATCTGGATCAATGCTCAGTAAATTTGTGGCCGCTTTGCTCACCGATCACGCGCAACGTGCGGATCGGTGGGAGCAACCGGCCGGCGCTCCGGTTGCTCGCGAAGGCGGCACATTCGCAATAGATGCTGTGGCTCTACGGGCCTCTTCGCGAGCAAGCTCGCTCCCACCTGGGGCATAAAGTGCTTGAGTGAACAGTATTCAGGTCAGCCCTTAGTCTGCTTGAGTATGTACTCGTAAATCGCTTTCGGCGTATCCAGAGTCTGTGCGTCTTCATCCGAGATGCTGATGCCAAACTCGCCAGACAGCGCCATCAGCAGGCTGATGATGTCGTACTCATCTGCACCCAGATTTTCCAGGGTGTGACCGTAACCGCCATAGCCGCGGCTGACCTCCTGCTCTGAAATGCCCAGTTGCTCGGCAATCATGACGTTGAGCTTGTTTCTGAGTGCTTCGTTGTCCATGATGCCCCTCATCCCAAATGTCGTAAGGCCATCAGACTGCCCAGCAGCCTGACACCTGTCAATCACCACGCTAGGGTTGCGCTAACATCAGACTCCGGCCGCCACCTGCATGGCGTCCACGCGGTTCACTTTTACGACAGCCCCCATGACACACCAATCGCCTTCCCTGCTGCTCAGGCTCACCAGAAAGCTGCCTTTTATCAGCGTACTTGTCACGGCACTTGCCGAGCGCAAGCGACTGGCAGACCCCGACAGTCTGCCAGACACCGCACCGCCGGTGGCCCAAGAGGCGCGGCCCGCGCCGACCAGCAAAACCACAACCGCCCGGCCCAAGGCCAGAAAAGCCAAGCCTGCCGCCCCGCCGCCCGATGCGAAGACACATGCCCCGGCCTGCCCGCATTGCCGCAAGACCATGGTCATGAAAGTGGCGCGTAGCGGCGCCAAGGCTGGCGACAACTTCTGGGGCTGTGCGGACTATCCGCAATGCAGGGGCATCAGGGCGATCTTTGCGCCGATGCCGGCGCAACCGGTACGCAGCAAACCGGCAAACAAACGCCAACGCTAGCCAGAACCGCCGCGTTCATTAGCCATACCCTGTGGCCGCTCATCAATAGATGTGCTGCACGATCCCGTCTGCCAGCTCGCCCCAGGCGCCGGCCACTGCGGTATTGGTCAGCACCACCAGGCTGCGCTGGGCCTGCGGGTCGACCCAATAGTGGCAACCATACAACCCGCACCAGCCCCAGCTACCCGCCCCTTGCGGCTGGCCGGCAGCCACAGGGTCAAGCAGCACCGCCGGCCCCAGGCCAAAGCCCCAGCCAGCGCCGCGACTGGTCATGGGCAGCTCGCCCAACGCGTTGGCGGTCAGTAACGCGCAACTGACCGGGCTGAGCAGCGGCGCACCGCCCAGGCGCAAGCACTCAAGCAAGCGCAGGTAATCATCGGCGGTGCCGACCAACCCGGCGCCGGCTGAGGCGTAAGCCTGGCGGTTGAACGCCCGGCGGGCACTGAGCAGTGCCACCCCGCCATCCAGCGGCAGACGATCATGATCGCTGATCGGTTGTGGCAGCGTCGGGGCGTCCTTGTAGGCGCGGGCCAGAGAGTCGCAGGCAGTAAAGCCGGTGCTGCGCATCTGCAATGGACCTGTGACATAGCGGTTGATCGCCTCAGCCAGATTCAGACCGCAGGCCACCTCGATGACCGCCCCCAGCACATCGGTGCCCAGCGAGTAGCGCCACGCCGTACCCGGCTCGAACAACAACGGCACCTGTGCCAGACGCCGCAGGTTGTCTTGCAGGCTGTGGCTTGGGTCATCCAGCCCGTCGGACACCCCGGCCCGTTGGTAGGCGTTGCCCGGCGCTAATTCAAAACCGTAGCCCAGCCCCGCAGTATGGCACAGCAACTGGCGCAGGGTTATCACTGCCTCGCGACCATCGGTGAGGCGTGGGCGAAAATACCCCAGCCAGTCACTGACAGGCCCGTTCAGGTCCAGTACGCCCGTTTCGCACAGATGCAGCACGGCGACCGAAGTCAGCAATTTGCTCAGCGACGCCAGGCGCATGGCGGTGTCGCGCTGCATGGGTCGTTGCGCCTCGCGGTCAGCCCAGCCACAAGCACTGGCATAGCGCAGTTCACCGGCCTCGGCCAGCAACAACACCCCACCGACAATCCGCCCGCTGTCGACCTGCCGCAGCCAGAAGTCATTGAGCTGCTGCACCCTCACATCCCCTGCACGGCATGGCTGAAAATCCGTTGATAGCCCTCGGCACTGTGACGCACCGGGTTGGTGTGCGAGCAGCCATCCTTGAAGGCCATCCGGCCGATCAATTCGGCATCACGCTCATCAATAGCCAATGCCGCCAGTGTGTGCGGGATGCCGCAGTCGTGGCGCAATTGCAGTAACCAGTCCATGACCCCATTGAAGCCCGGTTTGGGCAAACGCAGGTCATGGGCCAGCTCGTTCATGGGTTGATGCAGCGCCGCCTCGTTGGCCAGCAGCACATAGGGCAACACGATTGCGTTGAGCAGCCCGTGGTGATGGTCGTAGAGCGCGCCCAGCGACTGGGCAATGGCATGTACGCCACCCAGCCCGCGCTGAAACGCCGCTGCGCCGAGGCAGGAGGCGACCAGCATTTGCTCGCGGGCCTCAAGGTCCTGGCCGTCGCGCACCACCCGTGGCAGGTGCTGGCGGATCATCTGCAGGCCCTTGACCGCCACGGCTTCGGCCATCGGGTGCCAGACCGGCGAGCACCAGGCTTCGAAGCAGTGGGTCAGCGCGTCCATGCCGGTGGCGGCGGTCAGTGCCGGTGGCAGGCTGAGGGTCAGCCGGGCATCGAGAATCGCCACTTTGGGCATCATCCGCAGGTGCAGGATGGTGCGTTTGACCCGTGCCGCTTCGTCGGTGATGACCGCGGCGCGACCGACTTCCGAACCGGTGCCGGCGGTGGTCGGCACGGCAATCAGCGGCGCAATGCCGTCGGGGTCGGCACGCAGGTGGTTGGTGCCGATGTCTTCAAAATCCCACAGCGGGCGGTGCTGGCCGGACATCAGAGCCACGGCCTTGGCGGCGTCTAGTGCCGAGCCGCCACCGAAGGCGATCACCCCGTCGTGCTGGCCGGCTTTGTAGCGCTCAAGGCCTGCGGCGACGTTGCTGCCGGTGGGGTTGCCCTTGACCTGGTCGAACAGTACGCACTGGCCGAGTTCGCGGCGGCAGTCGTCTAGGGCTTGCTGGATCATCGGCTGGCTGCCCAGGTCGCGGTCGGTGATCAACAGCGGACGCTGGATGCCGGCGCTGCGGCAGGCGTCGGCAAGCTCACGGACGCGCCCGGCGCCGACGCGGATGGAGGTGGGGTAATGCCAGTTGCTGGTGTGCATGGTGCTCTCCTGCATCAGTAAAAGCCTTCGCGGCTAAAGCGGATCGCCGCCCGACCGCTCCTACGAGATATTCATTAACAATCAGAGATTTGGAGAGAATCAGAGCAACCCCACCAGCAAACGCAGGCCAAAACCGACCATGAACAGCCCGGTGATGATGTCGATGGCTTTTTTCATGCGCTGGTAGCGGGCCTGGATGGCCGGGATCGAGAACAGGGTGGCGAGCAGTACGAACCAAGAGATGGCCAACACCGCGATGATCGATACCCCGGCGCTGCGCACCCAGATGGGCAGGCCCGGTGCAGCGACGGTGGTGAACACGCTGGTATAGAACGCCAACGCCTTGGGGTTGGTCAGGTTGGTGAGCAGGCCGAAGCGGTAGGCGCGGCTCAGGCTGGCAATGCCCAGTGTGTTGATATCGCGAGGGGCCGGCGGGTTGCCGGCGCTGCGCAGGCTTTTGATTCCCAGCCAGCCCAGATAAACGCCGCCAAGCAGTTGCAGGGCCGGCTGCAGCCAAGGCAACTGCTGGAACATCAGGCCCAGGCCGGTGACGGCCAGCAGCGCCCAGATGATACTGCCCGAGGCCACGCCAAGACCGGCACAGATGCCTTGCTGGCGCGACTGGCTGCAGGACAATTGGGTGATGACCAGAAAATTCGGTCCCGGGCTGATGATCAGCACGATAAAGGCGCCGGCCAGCGCGGTGAGCAGGGTCAGTTCGTAGGGTATCGAGTACATGGGGTCGGTCCTTGTCAGTGAGAAAACGGGGTCAACAGGCCACGGCGCACGGCGAGGCCAATGCGCCCAGGCAGTCCTGCACCGCCCGGCGCGCCTGGAGCGGCGCCAGGCAATGCGGGTCGGGGGTCGGTACGTAGTGGTTGTAAAAGGTGCTGCCTTCCACCACTGGCCCCAGCAGCCATAGCCGCGAATGTGCGCAGCCATCAGCGCGGATGGCGCGGTGTTGGTCGTTGACCAACACGCCGTCGGCGGGAAACGCCTGAGCGGCTCGGATCAGGCCCTGACGTTGCAGGTCGCCGAGCAAACCGCTGGCATTGAGGCTCAGGCCGCTGTGGGCATTGCGTGCCCGAACGATGCAGTCCAGTTGCGCAGGCACCTGACCTGGGGCCAGCAGGTGCACCACGCCGGCGTCGAGCAACGCCAGCAGGTCTTCGTAGCGCTCTTGCTGCGGGCCGCCGACCAGACGGTTGGAGAGCCCGGCAAAACGGCGGTAAAAATCCACCCGTGAGTGCGCCAGCAGGCCGTCGTGGTCAACCGCCAGGCGCAGCAGGTCGCGGTAGTCACGCCAGACTTCCAGAGCCTGGGTCAGTGGGCTGGCGCGGCGGCCCAGGCGGCTGCGAATCAGGTCTTGCTCAAGCCAGCGGCGCAGCCACTGCGGGTAATCGTCGCCCGTCCACGGCTGCATCGGCATCCAGTGCAGCGGCTCGAAAGCCCCCCACTGCCGGGCCAGTTGCGCAAACAACTCATCGCGCTGCGCTGTCTCGCGCAAGGCCTGCTGGACTGCGGGCAACCCTTGCGGCTCGGCCAGGCTGACGCTGGCCTGATAGAACACCGCGCGCATTTCATCGGTGATCAACGGCAGCAGATCGCGGGCGAAGTCCAGCTGCGCGCAACCAGACTCTGCGCGCAGCCGTTCGATGGCCTCGGCGGTGAAGAACAGCCGTGGCCAGGGCTGGCACGGCGCGTCAAAACCGCTTGGCCGGGCATGAAACGGCAAGCCACTGCGTGAATACAGGTAGATTTGCGGCTCGCGGCCGCTGGGCAGGTAGCGCCAACCGGCCAGGCCGTTATCAGCCACGTAGCGGCCGCCACGGCCTTGGGTCAGTTCGGCGATGCAATCCATGGCGCTCAGGCCCAGGCCCTCGATCGCCACCCGTGCGCCGGGTTCGGCCGGCAGCGGCGTGGCCGGCGCATGGCCGCTGGTGATGAACAATCCGTGGTAGTGATGACAAGTGCCCTCTTGGGTGGTCAGTTGCCACCCCGAACCACCGGCCGCAGGCAGGGCACGGCTCACCCGCTGCGGGTAGTGACGCACCTGCAACTGTGCCGGGCAATGCCCCAGCAGCCAGCGGTAGCTGTCTTGCAAGTACAGCCCCAGCAAACGACGCGGCACGAAGTCAGCGAAGGCCAGCGGCCGGCCCTGCCCGCTGGGGTCGACATGGCCGCGGGCGTCGAGGCGCAGATCTCGCGCTTGGCACCACTGCAGGAAGCTCGGCCCCGGCGGTTGGGTGGCCGGGTGGGCGGTGCAGAACGCAGAGATCTGCCCGGCCATGGTGTTGAGCATCAGGTAATCGGGCTGGTCACTCAGGTGCAGGCCACTGCCCGGAGTACCGGGATCGAACAGGTCCAGTTGCAGCGGCAGATGCGGGTTGGCGCGGCTCAGGGCAATGAACTGCTCCAGCAGGCTCAGCCCGCGCGAGCCCATACCGACAATGGCGATTGTGTACATGGTCGTCACCAGCGATTGGATTCAAAGAAAAAGTTCGGCACCGGCAAGGCTCGGCCCTGCTCCAGCGCCCGGCGATACACGCGCCGGCCTACCGCCAGGTCCAGCACGCCGAGGCCAAATGGCGAGAAGATGGTCGGTTTGGCCGGATCAAGGCTGATCTGGCCGAGCATCAATTGCGCCAGGCTGCCGCTGATGAACGAGCGCTGCTGATAGTGCTCGACCGCCAGTTGCGGCGAGGTGCCGGCCTTCAGGCAGTGCTCGACGTCATCGAACAGGTTGTTGGCCTGGGCGATCACTGCTGGCCCCAGGTCACGCAGCGAGATATTCAGCACCACCTGACCGGCACGCAGCAGCGGCTCATGCACGTAAGGCGTCGGCGCGGTGGTGGCAAACACCAACAGGTCGGCGCTCAGACTGGCCGCCAGCTCGACCTGCTCGGCTTGCAGCCCGTGCTGTTCGGCCAGATGGCCGACCAAGGCCGCTGCCGACGGCGCATGCGGGTCATGCACCGTGATGCGTTGGAAGCGCCAGCCATCGGCAAGCAACAGGTCGACAATGCTGCGGGCAATAAACCCTGCGCCGACCAGCGCCAGATGGTCGGCTGTACGCCGCTGGCCATTGCTCCACCAGGCGCCCAGCACCGCCGAGGCCGCGGTGCGCATGGCGCTGATCCGTGAGGCTTCCAGGCAGGCATAGGCATAGCCGGTGTCGGGCCGGTTGAGCAGCAATACCGCCGAAGCCCGTTGCAGGCCGTTGTCGATATTGGCCGGGAAACTGGAAATCCACTTGATTCCGGTGACCGGCTGCTCACCCTCCAGGCTGGCCGGCAAGGCAATGATGCGGTTGGCCGGTTGCCTGGGAAAACGCAGAAAATAGCTGTCCGGGTTGATGCTGAGCCCGGCTTCGTGATCCAGATAGGCCTGGCGCACGTCATCGATACAGGCCAGCGGGTCAGCCGCCAGAATCTGCGCCACACATTGCCCGTCGAGCACATGAAAATCCGCCTGTGGGGTGGGCAACCAGGTGGTGCGTGCAGGCTCGCGTCCCAGGTCCGCCAGGGTCATCGCCAGCACCTCGCGACCAAAGCGCTGCTCAACCCACGTGTCGTCATACAGGGTGTCGAGGTAACGCTCGCCCCAGTCCGGCGACACCGCCACCACCACCGCCCCAGGTTCGATACGCTCGCGCCAGGCATGCACGGCGCTGATCACCGTGGCCGTCGAGCCGCCCACCAGCAGCCCGCGACTGCGCGCCAGCAGCCGAGCCATGACCACCGTGTGGGCCTCGGGGACCATTTCCAGCGCATGAATGCCTTCGGCGTCGAAGATCGGCGGGCGCTGGCTGGTGCCCAGACCTGGAATGAAACGCCGACTGGCCGGCGTGCCGAAGGTCACCGAACCGACGCTGTCGACGGCGATGATTCTGGTGCGCGGGCTGTGCTGACGAAAATACTCAACGCAGCCCATCAGGGTGCCGGTGGTCCCGGCCCCGACGAACAGATAATCGACCTGGGCAAAGTGTTCAGCGATGGCGCGGGCCGTGGTCCGGGCATGGGCCTTGGGGTTGGCGGCATTGGCGTATTGGTTAAGCCACAGGTAACGCGGGTCGCTGGCCTGCAACTGGCGGATCAACTCGATGCGCGTGCCGAGAAAGCCGCCGTTGGCATCGGGCAGTTCTACCTGCATGACCTCGGCGCCATAGCTGCGCATCAGGCGCAGGTTATGGCTGGCGGTGTTGGGGTCGACCACGCAGGTAAAGCGCAGGCCGCGGGCGGCGCAGAGCATGGCCAGTGCCACACCAAGGTTGCCGGATGACGACTCGATGAGGATCGAGTCGGGCTGGATCAGGCCCCGCGCCTGCAGGTCGTCGATCAACCCGCGGGCGGTCTTGAGCTTGATCGAACCGGCCGAGTTGAGCGATTCCATCTTCAGATGAAAGTCCGCGCCCAGGCCGCTGACTTTGAGGAAGGTCTGGTCATGAATGATGTCGCCGATGCTGTCATACATACCGGTCACTCGCTCAAGGCCAGGGTAGTTTTGCAGCCGGCAGCTGTGACCGGGCGGGTCGATGCCTGGTGCAAGGCGCTGGCTATCCGCCCGGCGCGCAGGGCCAGCATCGAGAACGACTGGCTGTCGCTGATGCCATGGCTGCGTTCGGACAAGCCGTTGCTCCATAGCTGCACGTCGCAGGCGCCCTGGGTGTGGATGCGGTAATCGCGATCGACCACCAGCGCGCCTTGCTCATCGGCGGCCAGCCATGGCTGCAGGCCGGCGAGCAGCGGCGGCACGCGGTACTGCTGATAGCCGGTGGCCAGGACGATGCCTTCCACCTCCAGTTGCCGGGTCTGCTGGCTGAAACGGTCGGTCAGGGTGACCTGATACGCATCACCACACAGCTGCACGCCAGTGACGTGCTGGTAGTGATGGGTGTGAAGCTGCTGACGACCGGCAACGGTGTCTTCGTAGATCAGCGAGAACAGCTTCTGGCTTTCATCCGGGTCGATGCCGGCGTAGTTGGTGGCGCGGCTATAGGCGAGAAACTGCTGGCGGGCGCCAGCGTCCAAGCTATGGAAGTAATCGACATGCTCGGGGCCGAAGACCCGGTTGGGGAATTGCCCCAATTGAGTGAGTTTGAAGCCGGCGGTGCGGTGCACCGAGTGAATCTCGACCTGCCGATCGCGGCCGATCAGTTCCAGCACCGACTCACTGGCGCTTTGCCCGGAGCCGAGCACCAGCCAGCGCTTGGGCCGCTCACTGGCGAAGGCTTGCATATGGCTGACAAAGCCTGAGGTATGAAACACCTTCGGCCCCAGCAGGGGCTGGAACAGTTCCGGTATGTACGCGGCGCTACCGCTGGAGAGCACCAGGTTGCGGGTTTCGAACGCGCCGTGCGCCGTCTCGACCCGCAGCTCACACAACCGACCATGACGAATCACCGGTAGCACCTCGTCAATACGCGTATCGAAGCAGGTGCGTGCATCGACCTGGCGTGAGACCCAGCCCAGGTAATCGGACCACTCATGACGGCTGGCCGGGCGCCCGAGCAGGCCGAAATCAAACAACCGACCCTTGTCCTTGAGGTACATGGCGAACGAGAAACGGCTGCGCGGGTTGCGCGGCGTCACTAGATCACGGAACACGTGGTGATTGATGTCGGTGCCGGCCAGCAACAGCTCAGGGTGCCATTGACTGTCGGCGGCTGCCTCGACAAAGCGCATGTCCACGCGGCCCAATGGCAGGCCCTGTTCGCGGGCATCTTCGAAAGCGCAGGCCAGGGCAATCCCGGCAGGGCCGAAACCGATGCACAGCGCATCGACGGTGGTGGTTGCAAGACTCATCAGGAATCTGTCCTTGATTGAATAGCGGGGTTAAAAGGTCGGGGTGACCGGTTGCAGGCCGTGCGGCCCGAGGTGCCAGAGCTGGGTGGTGGCATCGCGTATTTCGTTCTGCGAGAAAGCCAGCGGCCCCAGCGGGGTGGCCAACGCCTCGTTGCACAAGGCGTCGAGCAAGGCACGGCGACTCGGCCAGTGGCGCTGGGCGAGCGCGCCGATGCCATGCAGCAGGCGCAGGCTCTCGCGGTAATAGGTCTGCGCCGGGCTGGCGAACCACTGCCGGTGCTGGCGGGCCGCCGGGCAATCCTCGGGGCCTGGGTGAAAGCCGATGACCCAAGTGGCTTGCGGTTGGTCGCCAACCGGCTGGCCAGTGCCGAAAGACGGTGAAACGGCGTCATCGGTAAACATCAGCGGTCGGCTGCAACCGGCCCGGCGTCGAGCCTGCAGGTAGGCGCAGCTGGATTTCAGGCGCCCGGCAAACACCTCGGCGTCGGCTTGCTCGCGGTCGGTTACCGGTTGCAGACCATGGGCCAGCGCACTGTGCCGGATCGCCGCCGCCAGTGCCTGGCCGTGTGCGCTGTCATCAGCCTGCACATACAGGCGTTGCCACAAGCGGCTGATGGCCCAGGCCAACAGCTCGCCGGCCAGTTGCCGATCCGACGGGCAACCGCGCAGCACGGTGGGGAATCGGGTCAAGTCTTGCAGCGTAGCCGCCGGTGTCAGCAGCGCAATCTGGTGGCGGGCATACAGCGGCGCGGCGGCCAGCGCGGCGTCGGACGAAAAATGGCCCAGCACCAGATCGGCGCCCCACTCGACCATCTGTTGCGCCACCATGGCGGCCTGCCGGGGGTCGGCCCCGTCGTCGAGCCAGTGCCACTGCACGCCGGCCAGCCCCGGTATCAGGTTGCGGCCTGCTGCCAACGCGCGCAGAAAGGTCCGTGCATGGGGAGTGACAGCCGGGTCGAACACCGCGCTGATCCCGACTTTCATGGCGGTTGGCGTCATGACGGCATACCCCGTCGCGCGTCCAGCCCGGCCCAATGCGGGTCAACCGACCGCTGCCCGTCATGCAAGTAGCCTTGAATCTGCCGGGCGGCAAGGTCGGCAATACCCGGCGCGAATTTGAAGCCCACCCCGGACAGCCCACAAGCCACGTACAAACCGCGCGGCTCATCCACGAAGCCTAATAGTGGCCGGCCATCGGCGCTGTAGCTGTCAAAGCCCGGCACCACATCCAGCACCCTGACCCGCCCGCCGCCGGCCAGTTGGCTGACCCGTTGCCGGGCATCCTCGATATGCCGGGCATCCGGCCGCGCCAGTCGCTCCGGCAACAGCGCCCGGTCACGCAGCCCGCAACCGCTCTGCACGAGATGTGGCCCCAGCGGGATGGCATAACTGCCGCTGACCGCGTCGATCAACGGCAGCGGCCAGGCGGCCTCGGTCTGGACCCTGGCCAACGGAATCGCGCGGCTTTGCAGCGCCAGCTCCGGTAACAACCGATGCGTCCACGCGCCACTGGCCAGCACCACGGTCTGGCAATCCAGGCGCGCTTCTCCCAGTTGAATGTGGGCCGAACCATCGGCCTGCCAGTCGATGAGCTCGACCCGGCAATGCTCGATCAGCAGCCCGTCGCGGCGCACACGCTGGCACAACCGCGCGGTGGCACCGCGCACATCGCCGACGCAGGCATGCGGTTCGTAGAGCTCAGCGCGATCCGCACGTGCCGACCAGGGACCGAAACCCTGGACTCTGCGCAGCGGATACTCCGCGCTGGCGTAGCGCTCGATCGCTGCCTCCAGTGCACTCTCATGCGCGATATCGGCGCGATACAGCACGCCGCTACGCCGCAGCGCTCGGGTGTAGGTGTCGGCAAACGGCGCCTCAGCCATGACCCGTAGCGAATGCGCAGTCAGTTGCATCAACAGTGGGTCCGCGTCGTACAAACGCAGCAACCCGCCGGAACAGGCGCTGGCACCGAGGCTGGCGACGCTGCCCTGCTCCAGCAGCACCACGCTCAGGCCCAGGTGCAGCAAGCGGGCGGCGATACTCGCGCCGACAATGCCGGCACCGATCACCGCGGCTTGATAATCCATGTTCATGCGCTGGCCGCTCAGATCGAATAGTCAGGGGCCGGACCGCCGAACACGACAGCGTTCAGCCGTGCTTCGGGCAGTGCGTAGGCATTGACGATGTCGGCGGCGGTTTGCGGGACCAGCGCCTTGCCGAACACCGCAATCAGCGCGGCGAAGTGACTGACCGGGCGGCCCGCCTCCAGCCGCGTACGGGTAATCGCGATGGTGTCGAGTAGCACCTGAGCCATGCCACGGATCGAAAACTGCTTGAGCTCGGTGGCCTTGCACCATTGCAGGCGCAGCGCTTCGAGCAGCCCGGCATCGGCGCCGTTAAAGCCGTTCCAGCCGTGCTCACGCTGATCGGGACCGGCTTGCAGCAGCGCCGGGACAAAGTCCAGGAACACATCCTGGCGCCAGCGCTGAAAGTGCTGCAGGCGAAAGTCGCCTTCGCTCTGCTCCGGCGCAACGCTGGCGAGGTACAAGCGCACACTGTCGGCACAGGCCTGGCGCACCAGATCGCCGACCCAGATTGCGTGGTTGCGGCTGGTGGACAGGTTGAGCCCGTCGAGCTTGAGAAACTGGTTGGGCATGAAGTGCTGACGGACCCGCAACTCGTCATGCACCGCCAGTTGCACCGGGTAAACGATGCAATGGCTGAAGACACAGTCGAAGCCTAGAAAATTCACCAGCGTGCCCTGCCCCGAACGCCAGTACTGGTTGAACAGCTCCGGCTGGCCAATGCGCTCGGCATACTCGCGAAACGCCGCGATGTAGCCGGCCAGGCCCATGAACCAGGTGTGCACCCGGCATGAGCCGTCGGCGGCCAGGTCCAGCCCGGCGTCGTGGGGCCGGGTCACGCCCCAGTCGTGCAAGTGTTCAAGGGTGTCGCGCAGCCAGGCGTTGAGCGGCGCACGCCACTGTCGGCCCAGCAGGCTGTCACGCAGCGGCGCCTTGAAGTCGGCCAGTTTGAGAAACGCCCGGTGGGTGCTCCTGAACTGCGGCGCCTTGTGGCACAGCTTGCAGTAAAGCCCGCTCATCAGTACGGCATCCGGCGCCTGGGCACACTGCTCGCACTGACTGGGGTCCGAGTCATGGCCGCAGTAATTGCACAGGCCGCGGGCGAAGGCTTCATAGCCCCATTTGTCGCAGTCCGGGCAGTACGCCTCCTGGCTATCACGAAATTCGATGGCGCCGGCCTGTTGCAGCTTGGCAAATACCTCGCTGACCGCCTGCCTGAAAAACCGATTGTCATACGGACGCATCCAGTTATCCGGCTGGATATTCACTGCCGCCAGCGACGCCTCGATACGGTCGCTGTTGCGCCGCGCCAGTTCCACGGGGTCGACGCCCTGCTCCAGGCCCTTGCGCAGCATGTAGGACTGGTAGTCGTCGGAATAAGACAGCAGCACACAATCATGACCGCGCTGGCGCTGGACCCGAGTGAACACGTCGGCGCCCAGAAATGGGCCGGCGATATGGCCGATGTGCAGGTCGCCATTGGGCGTTGGCGGGGTGATGGTGACGATGAAGCGGCTCATGCCAGGCACCCGGTGGTGTCGTTGTGCTGGGCAAGGAAGTTGTTTACGTGATTCAGGTCCCACCAGATCACGTAGAAATGAAAGTCCTCGGCCGAGTCGTTGATTACGTAGTGGTGGGTGTGTTTCGGGATGGCCGCGATGTCACCCTTGCTGAACGGCATCTGCTGGTCACCGATCACCAGCCGGGCGCTGCCCTCGATGGCGATGAACAGCTCCTGATCGATTTGCGTGTGGGTTTGCGTAGTGGTGCCGGGGCGCACCACGCACCAGCCGCCGCCAAACGGCATCGGATAGCCTGCCCAGGGCAGCAACCGGCTGCCGTCCAGGCCGTATTCGTGCACGAGGGCGTCAAATCGGGTTTTCCGGTAAATGTCGAAGGTTTCCATGCGCTGACCCGCCTGTTTGAAGTGGGTCAAGCATGAAATTGCTGGCGCAAAGCCGCTATCGGATCGCCGGATAGCTCAGGGGCGACGCATCAATGAATTTGATTGATAGCCTTCGGTCGCCAGTACTGAACGCCATCGGTTTCGTTGATTCTGTGTATCGACAGCCACCATTTCCGGGAATCAGGGGGCCTCCTTAAAATGATGGCCATAGGCAAAGCGCATTCGCGACTTTGCAACCTGATAAGTGTGGAGATTGTCATGAAATACGTTCTGTTTGCCGCCCTGTCGCTGGCCAGCCTGATGGCCTCAGCCAATGACCAGACTGCTGCTGTCGAGCAGCCGGTTGTTCAGCAATATGGCTATGGCCAGAATCTGGATATCAAAAAAGTCGTGAGCATTGAGGCACCCGAGTCCGACCTGTGTGAGCCGGTGGTGGCGAGCATGGTTTACATGGACAGCCAGGGCGTGGAGCATGAGTTGCACTACAAACGGTTGAGTGAGACCTGCTCGTCGCATGGTTGAGGCAGGTGCAGTCTTTCTTTGCGCGAGCAACCCGAGCGCCGGTTGCTGGTGAAGACGGCGGCACATTCACAGCAGATGTAGAGTTTTTACTGGCCCTTTCGCGAGCAAGCTCGCCCCCACAGGGCGGCAACAAGACAGTGAAACGTATCTAAACCGCCTCAACTGATCGGCATGACCACGTAGCGTGGGGCTTAAGGTTCTGCGTTGATCGTTGCCGCCTGGTCAGCCGTTTACGCCCGAAGCAGCCAACGTTTGATCAATCTCGCCGAGCTTGGGCAGATAGATACCCAATGCTCGTCAGAAAAACCCTGGTATCCCGGTTGGAGCGCAGCCGAACGACGCGACATGTTGAGGGTGCAGTCGCCACGAGTTGCTGCATCTTCATCCGCGCTGTTTTTTTCGTACGCCACATGAACCCGAAAAACTCTGGCAGCTTCGCCAACAGGTCAGGGCAGTTCTCCGGCAAGTCGGGACGAGACCGGCCGCGCTGGAGCAGCGTTCTTAGCAGCACGCGCCAGAATCGAAGCGTCGCCGAGCGATCAATCCATATCAATAGATCGGCGCGGGCTATCCGATTTTCCCAAGTAGCTGAATGGCCCCCTTCGAATATCCAGCGCTCACGGGCCTCGACCTCATGACAAAGCCGGGTCTTCTGGTCCGGGCTTCGTTCAACCCACCCGGGCTGCCAGTGGATAGTGTCTATATGAACGACAGGCAAGCCTGTGAGCAGGCCGAGCTTACGCGCCAACGTGCTTTTGCCCGATCCAGGCTGGCCAATAATCATCACCCGCTGCATCGAAGCTCCCTCTCGCAGTACACGCCGTTTTTCCGGGGCGGCGATTTTACGTCAACGCCCAACCCGGTCAACCAGCGGCCAGCCAAGCACTAGTCGCGTCTGTACGCTCAACCTCAATAGCCATCCCGACGAGGCCACGCGGCAACCAGGGTAATCAGCAACAACCCCAGCATCGCCGGGGCAAAGCTGCCGGTGCCCACCCGCTCAAGCAACAGCCCGGCAGGCAAGGCTTCGGTAAGGATGGTGATAAACCCGGCCAGGGCCAGCAGCGAACCGAGCGGCAGTCGGTCGGCAGCTTGGGTATTGCTGGTAGCAGCGGTAGATGACGTCATATCGGGCGTGCCTGGGTCAGATCGAAGACGGGCGGTTATCTTCACTGCCCTGTCGGCACGGGACAATTACGCTGGAGTTCCTGACATAGCGGACACATTTTCGCCAGTAGTTCTGCTAGCGGGCAGTTTGCCAAGCCAGCTCAAGACTTGTGAAAACAGCCGACCTAGAGCCTTCTGTGGGTCCGTTACAGGACTGAAAGTCGCGCCCGCAGCGGCTTGCGGCGCCAAACAATGCGTAACGATAGTCACTATTGATAATAGCGATGATGCTTTCGCGCGTGAGGATGCTACCGTGCGCCCCGATGATTTACGGCCCGTCGCCAGCTCCGGCGGCGGGCGCGTGCTCCATTCATCATCCTTTGGTTAGATCTGTTCGGCCACCTCACCTTGAGTGCGGTGGTCTTTTTTTGCCTGCAAAAAAGCAGACTACAGCTCCAGATGATCCACCACCCGCCGCCGCTCGTTATCGCTGCGCATGTCGTAACTGGCGGTGGTCGCGATGTGGGTGTGGTGGGCGAGTTTCTGGGCGATGGACAGGTCGAACTCTTCGATGACCCGGGTGATGAACGAGCGCCGGAAGTCGTGGGGCATGATGTTCACGCCCACCTGCCGACCGCGCTGGCGGGCGATGAAGTAAATGGCGTGCTTGGTGATGCGCTCGCGGGTGATGTGGCTGCCACGGCGGATGCGGTTGAACAGAAAGGCGTCGTCTGCCTGGCCGGCCGGCAGTTGCTCGCGGCGCAGTGCCAGCCAGCCTTGCAGCGCCTCGAAGGCCCAGGCCGGGGCGTACTTGATCAGTTGCTTGTTGCCTTTGCCTTGCACGCGCAGGCAACGCTGCTCAAAGTCCACCTGGTTGAGGTCGATGTTCACCGACTCTGACTTGCGCATCCCCGAGCCATACAGAATGGCGATGATTGCCGCATCGCGCCGACCTTGCGGGCGCGGGTCGGCGGCGCAGACGTCCATCAACTCGCGAATCAGATTACGGCGGATGTTGCTGCCGCGGCTCAGGCGGCTGCCGGCCATGGGTTTGACCGAGCGGATTTTCAGCAACTGATCATGGCTGATCAAGTCCTGGCGCCAGGCCTCGTTCATCACCCCGCGAATGGCATTGACGTATAGCGAGGTGGTATTGGGCGCGTAGTCATCGTCACGCAGGGTCGCTACCAGGGCGGTGATGTGCCCTGGCTGCAAGGTGTGCCAGGGCACTTCGAAGATGTCGGCGTCGGTCAGCCCCAGCCGGTCAGCAGCGTCCTGCAGCACGTAGCGCATGGTTTGCCGGCTCGACGGAGCCAGGCGTGCCATGTACAGACGCAGCGGATTGCTGATGTCAGGCAGCGCAAGGGAGGTAGCAGGCTGGTCGGTCACGGCTGAAGTCTTCTTTTATTTCACAATGGTTTTCTGGTGGATGTCGCTCACCTGCAAGGTCACGGAAGCTGCTTTGCCTGCATTCGTTGGCAAGCCAACGCTCGTCAAACAAGGCCACAACCTTTTGATTTGCAAGGAGTACACCGTAGGAGCGGCTTCAGCCGCGAAGGCTTCCCGGCCGAAGCCGGTCCTACGGGGTTCCGTGTTTGCTGCGCGACAGCGCGGCGCCGAGGCGGCGGGCGATCGCCCACTGGAAAAGGGTTTAGCACTTTCAACGATTCACATCGACCACCACCCGACCACGCACTTCACCAGCGATCAGCCGCGGCGCCAGGTCGATGACTTCGCTCAGGCCCACTTCATGACTGATCAGCGGCAGCAGCGTCGGGTCCAGGTCGCGGGCCAGCCGTGACCAGGCTTCGATCCGGTCTTGTTTGGGGCGATTGACGCTGTCGATACCGGCCAGGGTGACGCCGCGCAAGATGAACGGTGCGACGCTGCCGGGAAAATCCATGCCTTGGGCCAGACCACATGCCGCGACGATGCCGCGATAACGCGTCGCGGCGCAGGCGTTGACCAGAGTATGGCTGCCCAACGAGTCGACCACCGCCGCCCAGCGCTCTTTGAGCAGCGGCCGCCCCGGCTGATTGAGTTCGTTGCGGTCGATGATCGCGGCGGCGCCCAGTTGCTGGAGGTAGTCGCTTTCTTGCGGCCGCCCTGTGGAGGCCACCACCTGATAGCCCAGCCGGGCCAGCAGCGCCACCGCGAAACTGCCCACGCCACCGTTGGCGCCGGTGACCAGCACTTCACCATCGGCGGGTTTAACGCCGTGTTTCTCCAAGGCAATCACACTGAGCATCGCGGTATAGCCGGCGGTACCGATCGCCATCGCCTGAGCGCAGGTAAAGGCCTCAGGCAATGCAATCAGCCAGTCACCCTTGAGCCGCGCACGCTGAGCCAGACCGCCCCAATGGCTTTCACCGACGCCCCAGCCATTGAGCAGCACCTTGTCGCCCGGCTTGAAGTCCGGGCTGTCGCTGGCAATCACGCTACCGGCAAGGTCTACACCCGGCACCATCGGGAAACGCTTGATGATCGGGCTGCTGCCGGTCAGGGCCAGGGCGTCTTTATAGTTCAGGGTGCTATGGGAGACCTGCAGCGTCACATCCCCCTCAGGCAACGCCTGCTCATGCAGCTCGCGGAGGCTGACGTGGTAGCCGGTGTCATCCTTGTCGATCAGGATGCCTTTGAATGATTCATCTGCCATGTCGCCTCCGAATTAGACCGAACGTTTTAAATACGTCGAAGGGTCACTGCGGCAAGCCGCGCAGGAACCCGGCAATGAAGGTGTTCAAGGGTGCGTCGCCTTTTACCAGCCGGGCGCGCAGTACCGCACCTTCCCAGCCGATCCAGAAAAACGCCGCCAGCTCGTCGCAATTGGCACTGCGCGGCAACTCACCGGCCGTTTGTGCACTGCGCAGGCACGTCGCAAGGCGAGCCTGCCAATCCAGTTGAATCTGCTCCAGCAGCGGCCGGAAGCTCTCGGGCAGCACGCTGATTTCCTGACCGAGGTTACCGACCATGCAGCCTCGCCGGTAATCGTGACGCGCCATGCCGGCCTTGGCGGCCTGGACAAAACTGACCAGCCGCTCCAAGGGTGACAAGGCATCGTTGAGCAAGTGCTGATCGAGCAGGTGGGCGAAATAGTCGGCGTAGTGTTCAAGCACCACGAGGACAAACGCTTCCTTGCTGGGGAAGTAGTTATAGAAAGAGCCCTTGGGAATGGCAACCTGCTTGAGCAGAAAGTCCAGCCCCGTGGCGGTAAAGCCCTGCTCGGTGAGCACCTCAAGACCGCGACGGATCAAGACCTCGCGGGTTTCGAGGTTATCGCGATCGAGCTTGGGCGGACGCCCCGGACGCCGGGGCTTGATGATGGGTTCGTTCATGAGAATAGATATTAGACTGAGCGTTTTAAAAGTCAATCAGGTTGTTTCGAGAGCATTTGCTGAGCTGTCACTTTGAAATCAGCACTTCCCTGCCTATGAGTTATCGCTATATATTTCTGCTTATAGCGAAAACCCTGAACTGATTCGAGCCACACCCACACTACTTTTTGCCGGAGCTGTTTGATGAGTGCATTTGCGTTGCGCGTCGCGTTCAAGTCCCTTGCTGTGGCCGCTGTAGTCTGGGGCGCGATGCCGGCCTACGCCGATGAAGTCCAGGTAGCGGTCGCCGCCAACTTCACCGCTCCGATCCAGGCGATCGCCAAGGATTTCGAAAAAGACACCGGGCACAAGCTGGTTGCGGCCTTCGGTTCCACCGGCCAGTTCTACACCCAAATCAAAAACGGCGCGCCGTTCGAGGTGTTCCTGGCCGCCGACGACAGCACCCCGGCAAAACTTGAGCAAGAAGGCGACATCGTCACAGGCTCGCGCTTCACCTATGCAATCGGCACCCTGGCACTGTGGTCGGCCAAGGAAGGTTACGTCGATGCCAAGGGCGATATTCTCAAGGCCAATAGCTGGCAACACCTGTCCATCGCCAACCCGAAAACGGCTCCTTATGGCCTGGCGGCCACCCAGGTCCTGGCCAAGCTGAACCTGAGCGAATCGACCAAAGCCAAACTGGTCGAAGGCCAGAACATCACCCAGGCTTATCAGTTCGTTTCCACCGGCAATGCCGAGATCGGTTTCGTCGCGCTGTCGCAGATCTACAAGGATGGCAAGCTGAGCAGCGGCTCGGCATGGATCGTACCGGCCAACCTGCATGAGCCGATCAAACAGGATGCGGTGATCCTCACCAAAGGCCGGGACAACGCCGCCGCCAAGGCGCTGGTCGAGTACCTAAAAGGCCCGAAAGCCGCAGCGGTGATCAAATCATTCGGATATGAGCTGTAAATGCCGCTAGACAGCAGCGATCTGGGCGCGATCTGGCTGACCTTCAAGCTGGCCTCGCTGACCACCCTGATTCTTATGGTGGTCGGCACGCCCATCGCACTGTGGCTGACGCATACCCGCTCGTGGCTCAAGGGCCCGATCGGTGCTGTGGTGGCCCTGCCTCTGGTGCTGCCACCCACGGTGATCGGCTTTTATCTGCTATTGCTGATGGGCCCGCACGGCTATGTCGGGCAACTGACCCAGAGCCTGGGGCTTGGCACCCTGACCTTCAGTTTTGCCGGTCTGCTGGCCGGCTCGGTGGTGTATTCGCTGCCCTTTGTCGTGCAACCGCTACAGAATGCGTTTTCAGCCATGGGCAAACGCCCTCTGGAAGTGGCCGCGACGCTGCGCGCCGGGCCGTGGGACACGTTCTTTCACGTTATCCTGCCACTGGCCAAACCCGGTTACCTGACGGGCGCAATTTTAGGATTCGCGCATACGGTTGGAGAGTTCGGGGTGGTATTAATGATCGGCGGTAATATTCCGGACAAGACCCGTGTCGTATCGGTACAGATTTTCGATCATGTCGAATCCATGGCTTATGAACAGGCCCACTGGCTGGCGGGTATCATGCTGGTGTTTTCTTTCCTGGTTCTGTTGGCGCTTTACTCCAGCGGCAAGAACAAAAGCGTCTGGAGTTGATTGATGAGCGACGGCTTGCAGATTCGCCTGAAGCTGGCGTTTAGCGACTTCGCCCTGGATGTAGACCTCGACCTGCCTGGCCAGGGCGTTACCGCACTGTTCGGGCATTCAGGCTCGGGCAAGACCACCTGCCTGCGTTGCGTGGCCGGCCTGGAACAGGCCGCCAGCGCGTTCATCCAGGTCAATGGCGAGGTCTGGCACGACACGGCACGGCGCACTTTCGTGCCCACCTACAAACGCGCGCTGGGTTATGTGTTTCAGGAGGCCAGCCTGTTCGCTCATTTGAGCGTGCGCGGCAATCTGGAATTTGGCCAGAAACGCGTGGCGACCACGCAGCGCGTCGTGCAGATGGACCAGGCAGTCGAACTGATGGGCATCGGTCACTTGCTGGACCGGCAACCGGACAAACTGTCTGGCGGTGAACGGCAAAGGGTGGGGATTACCCGCGCCCTGTTGACCAGCCCGCGCTTGTTACTGCTCGATGAGCCACTGGCGGCGCTCGATGGCAAGCGCAAGGCGGAGATCCTGCCGTATCTGGAGCGCCTGCACAGCGAACTGCGCATCCCGATGCTGTACGTCAGCCACTCTCAAGACGAAGTCGCGCGGCTGGCTGACCATCTGGTACTGATGAGCGAAGGCCAGGCCATCGCCAGCGGCCCGTTGCAGCAAACCCTGGCGCGTCTTGACTTGCCGATCGCCATGCAAGCGGATGCCGGGGTAGTGATTGAGGGCGTAACTGGCGGTTATGACCCTGAGTACCAGTTGCTGACCCTGAACCTGCCCGGCAGCAACCAGACAATGCGCATCGCCCATGCCCCGCAGGCGGTCGGCAGCCGCCTGCGGTTCAAGGTGCAGGCCCGCGACGTGAGCCTGACCCGGCAACCCGACGAACACAGCAGCATCCTCAACCGCCTGCCGGTGGTGGTGATCAAAGAGGTCGCGGCGGACCACCCGGCGCATGTCATGGTCCAGCTTGATGCCGGTGGCACCTTGCTGCTGG
This sequence comes from Pseudomonas sp. 21LCFQ02, assembly GCF_024129895.2. Classification (NCBI taxonomy): domain Bacteria; kingdom Pseudomonadati; phylum Pseudomonadota; class Gammaproteobacteria; order Pseudomonadales; family Pseudomonadaceae; genus Pseudomonas; species Pseudomonas sp. 21LCFQ02. Next base: position 4,118,006 of record NZ_CM178749.1, on the reverse strand, counting down.
CGCGGATCACCCGCTACTCCCGCGACCTGCTGCAACTGCAGCCCGGTCAGCCGCTGTGGGCGCAGATCAAGAGCGTCGCCGTACTGGCCTGACGGCCTTTTCCTGCACATTTTGTCGTCAGGCTCTGGCCATCGCGGAGCCTGGGCCTGACTGCCTCCCTCCGCGGGATTGCCGAAACTGTCCGTTCTGCTTTGCCAGATCGGCGCCGGGAAAACCGCTCATTTGTAATGAAAAGCTTACACAGAAAACATTTCATTACAAACTATTGTAAATAACAATGATTATCAGCAATATTCGCGGCCGCAGAAATGCAAATAACTATCAAAAAAAACACGACTTGGATTCTCAAAGGTAGCGTTGTTCATGACTAGCAAGCTTACCCCTACCCGCTCAGCCAACCCGCTGATGCTCTCCGCCCTTGGCCTGGCTGTTGCTTCCTGCGCCGGACACGCGCTGGCCGAGCAACCCCGCGACAAGGCTGTCCAACTGGACAACATCAATGTCGATGCTGCCGGCGAAGGCGCTTACAAGACCGAACGTTCGGCGTCCAGCAAGATCACCACGCAACTGGTCGACACCCCACAGACCATCACCGTGGTTCCCGCCCAGGTGATCCAGGAGCAGCAAGCCCTCAGCCTGCGCCAGGTGCTGTCCAACGTGTCCGGCATCACCTTCAACGCCGGTGAAGGCGGCGGCGGTTCCGGCGACAGCATCAACATTCGCGGCTTCTCGGCCAACAGCAACATCCAGATCGACGGCCTGCGTGACAGCGCCCAGACCAGCCGTACCGATACGTTCAACATCGATCAGGTCGAGGTCATCAAAGGCCCGAACTCAGTATTCGGCGGCGCCGGCACCACCGGTGGCAGCATCAACATCATCAGCAAGCAGCCAATGGATCGTGCCTTCACCCGTCTGGGCGGCAGTCTCGGCACCGACAGCTACTACCGCGCCACTGTCGACACCAACCAGCCGCTGGAAGGGGTGGGCACCGACAGCGCGTTTCGCCTGAACCTGATGGGCCACAAGAATGACGTGGCCGGCCGCGACGTGATCGAGCGTGAACGCTGGGGCATCGCGCCGTCGCTACGCCTGGGCCTGAGCGACTCCACGCGCCTGACCCTCAGCGCGTTCCACCAGACCGACGACAACACCCCGGACTACGGCGTGCCGGCGCTTGATGGCAAGAAGCTGGCCGGGGTCAGCCGTGAAGATTATTTCGGCTGGAGAAACCTCGATAAAGAGAAGATCGAGCAGAACGCCTTCACCGCCAATTTCGAGCACGACTTCAACGACAATCTGCGCCTGCAGAACCTGACCCGGTTCAGTCACATCACCCGTGACACCACAGTCTCGGCGTCCCACGTCAACACTGCCGGGCTGCCTGCCGGTCGCTACCTGCCAGCCGGCCCGCAAGCCTATGGCCGCCACGCCAGCACCGAAATGTGGATCAACCAGACCAACCTGATCAGCAACTTCAACCTGCTGGGCATGCGCCACGACCTGGTGACCGGTGCCGAGATCTCTCGCGAGACGCTGGATCTGAAGACCTACAACTACGGCATTGGCAACTACCCGGCCGCCGGTTACTCGCTGAGCAACCCGCCGGGCTACTGGGCCGGCCCAACCGCCAAGGCCACTACGGCCTACACCGAAACCGAGCTGACCAACCACGCGCTGTATGCCTTCGACACCATCGCGCTGCACGAGCAGTGGGACCTGAACCTGGGTGTGCGCTACGATCACTTTGAAGGCGAAGCCGACGGTTTCTCGCCCGCCAAGGTCCGCACCAGCCGCTTCAAATCGAGCGACGACAAAGTCAGCAGCCGTGCAGGCCTGGTCTACAAACCCGTCGAAAACGGTCGCATTTACCTGGCCTGGGGAAACTCTTTCAACCCGTCGGCTGAAAGCCTGGCCTCCAGCGGCGGCGGCCTGAGCGCCACCACCGAGAATCTGGACCCGGAAAAGAACGAAACCTGGGAACTGGGCACCAAGTGGGAACTGCTCGACAAGCGCCTGCAACTCGATGCCGCCATTTTTCGCGTCGAGAAGAGCAACGCCCGGGAAACCATGGCTGATGGCTCGACGCAACTGGCTGGCGAGCAGCGTGTAGACGGTATCGAGTTCGGCGTGACTGGCCACATCAGCAAAGAGTGGGATGTGTTCGCCAACTACACCATCCTCAGCAGCGAAACCCTCAAGGCCGCCGACACCGCTGCCGGTATTGCCCGTGAAGGCCAGGCGCTGGGCAACACCCCGCCGCGCTCGCTCAACCTGTGGACCACCTACAAACTGCCAGCAGGCTTCACTGTCGGCTACGGTGCCCGCTATGTCAGCGAGCGTAACGTCAGCTCCAGCACTACAGCCAAGCTGGATGATTACTGGGTGCACAACGCAATGCTGGCCTATCAGGTCAACAAGAACTTCGACCTGCAACTCAACGTCAACAACCTGTTCGACGAAGACTATGTAGAGCGCGTGCGTCAGCAGAACGGTACTGCTGCGCGTTCGTCAGCCATCGAATACGGTGATTCGCGCGCGGCCATTCTGTCGGCCAACTACTCGTTCTAAATGATTGCCGCAGCCTCGATAATTCGGGGCTGCGGCTGTCTTTACTGAATGCCGGAGCCGTTCCTGACGACGCTTCATCGGTTAGGCACTTGAAGCCCATTGACAGGCCTCGCCTTGGCCTCGGGCTGTGTTGTAATGAGGTGAACATTCGATTCAGTGAGGCTAATTGTCATGGAACGCTCTATTTTATTCAGCACAACAATGGTCGATGCCATTCTGGCAGACAGAAAGACGGTCACTCGTCGCACGATCACCGCCCGCTCCCCACCGGCCTGCCCCTACGGGCCGCCCGGCACACGCTTGTGGCTCAAAGAGGATTGTTACGCCTATGGCCTCTGGGAATCGAGATACAGCCTGACAAGGCATCGTCAACTCAAACACTTCGTGGACATGACCCTGCAATCCGGGCAGAGCTATCAGCACACACCTCCCGAGGCGTTCAATAGCGCAGCAGCGCCCGCCGACCATCCCGCCTGGTGGCACCTCCCCAGCCGCTCGATGCCCCGCCAAGCTTCACGCGGCCTGATAGAAGTCATCAGTATCAGTACCGAGCAACTGCACGACATCACCGATGAGCAGGCACAGGCTGAAGGTTTTTACCCTGTGAATGACAGTATCCAGGTGTACTTCGCCAATCATTTGCCCGCCCCGCACACCGGTCTCAGTCCCACCCCGGTGATCGCCTTCGCCAGTTGGTGGCAGGTTTCACACCGAGAGCAATCCTGGAGCGATAACCCGCTGGTGTGGGTGATCACGTTCAGACGCCTGTGAGACCGTCCGAACGCTAAAGCCGTATTTCAGCGTTGTTTTGTAGGCCCATGATTTGTCGAGATTTTTTAATTTGCCTGAAATGCAACATCTTGTGCCATCTCGGCACCCGACAGGCTTGCTTCGCAGGGCCTTGATGTATATATTCCCTGCTCTTGTCGTTATGCCCCGATGGCGAAATTGGTAGACGCAAGGGACTTAAAATCCCTCGTTCTTTGGACGTGCCGGTTCGACCCCGGCTCGGGGCACCATAGATAACACAAGGGTTTCAGGCATAATTTTCTGATCTGCAACGGAAAGAAAATTGCCGCAATTCTGAGATCGTGCCGCAATTCCAGTTTTTACCCCTCCTCCGGCGTTCTGCCAATCTCTATCTTCCAGCTCGTTGCTCCAAATAATCGCTCAGTGCCTCATCGCGTTCACAGGTTTTTCACAACCCCCCGGTTACAGTAACTGCGAATCCAAGTGTGTTCTTTTAAGCCCGCTCCCCCATCGCGGGCTTTTCTTTGCCTGAAATTCGTGCCTCGTTCGTCAAGGCCAGCGCCCGCTAACCGTTTACTGACTAACCGGCGTTAACCTCACGTCCCGGATGCATCTCGCGAAAAAACGCACGCCGATACTCAGAAGGCGACGTACCGAGATGAATAGCGAATTGCTGCCGCAGTGATAACGGCGTTCCAAAGCCAGAGTCACCGGCCACGCACTCAATAGACAAGTCAGTGGTTTCCAGCAGCTCTTGCGCTCTGGCAACCCGCTCGGCGTTCAGCCATTTAGAAACGGTACTGCCAGTCGCCTCCCTGAACTTGCGAGTAAAGGTGCGCCGGCTCATTCTCGCCCGCCCGGCCAACGCATCGAGTGACAGATCACTGCTCAGGTTCGTTCGCGCCCAGGCCAATACGTCAGACAAATGAGTCTCGCTGGGCAGTTGCGGCACAGGATGCTCAACGTACTGCGCCTGGCCGCCCTGCCTGTGTGGCGGCGTGACCAGCATTTTCGCGGTGCGGTTAGCCACATCGGCCCCAAGACGCTGGCGGATCAAATGCAGGCAGCAGTCAATTGCAGCCACGGTTCCTGCGGAGGTCAGGATGTTGTCGGCACTGACATATAGCACTTCGGGCCTGAACCGAACCTCAGGAAAACGCCGCGCAAACTCGTCGCGCCACGCCCAGTGAGTGGTTGCTTCTTTGCCATCGAGCAGGCCGGCTTCTGCGAGCACGAAGGCGCCAAGACAGAGTCCGATGATGAGCTTGCCTTCGGTATCGGCACGTTGCAGCGCGCTGACAAGTGCTGCCGAGGCTGCGACCGCTTGATCGCTCCATGCCGGAATCACAATGACCTCAGAAGTCTCCATCAGCTCCAGACCATGAGCGACCGCCAGGCCAACGCCTTGATCGGTATTCACCATGCCTGGCTTCTCTGCGCAGTAACGAACCTCGTAACCAGCTTCACCCACGGCACTTTGAGCGGTGCCCAGCACGATTCCCGGCACTGAGAGATGGAACAGGCTCACGCCATCAAATGCCAGAACGGCAACACGGATCGATTGCATGTTTTCCTCTCATCGATGCTTGGCAGCAGATGCTGTGACTTTACCGGCCTCTTCGCGAGCAAGCTCGCTCCCACCGAGGCATAAAGCACCTAAGTGAATGTATTGCGGCTAGAGCCGCTTCTACACAGGCATGCCGGGTAACAGATTGGCCCGATTATATCGATTAATGTCATTCAGGCCACTGGGCACCGCCAAGGGGCTGATCAACAATGATGCCACTGACAACAGCGTCACCCTGACCATCCTGCCGGAGCCAGCTCATGAAAAAAGGCCTTATAGTCGTTGATCTGCAAAACGAATACCTGCCCACCGGCAAGTTGCCTTTGACCGGTATCGAAGCCGCTGTCGCCAATGCCGGGCGGGTCATCAGCCATGCACGTGATATAGGTATTGCGATTTTTCACGTAAGGCACGAGTCCGAGGATGAGGCCTCTCCCATCTTCGCCGAGGGCTCCAATGGCGTGCAGATCCAGTCGGCGGTCGCCCCTGAAGGCGATGAACCGGTCATTGTTAAACACCACATCAACGCCTTCAGAGAGACGAATCTCAAACAGCAACTGGACGCCGCGAACGTGCAGGAAGTGCTGGTCATCGGTGCGATGAGTCATATGTGCATCGATGCTGTGGTGCGCGCAGCCGCCGACATGGGGTATCCAGTGACCGTGCTGCATGATGCCTGCGCCACGCTGGACCTGACCTTTGGCGGTGTAACCGTGCCAGCAGCACAAACCCACGCGGCAATGATGGCGGCCTTTGAGTTCGGTTACGCCAGGGTCAAATCTGTGGACGATTACCTCGCGGCCCAGTGATGGCGAGTGCCGATGTCTGACAGATGAAGTTTACGGTCATCTGAATCATGGTCGTCCACCGCGCAGCGCGCGGTGGACATACAGGGTCAGAAATCCAGCGTCAGGCCGGCATAGAGTGAACGAGCATCACCCGGGGCGTGCAGCGACTGCCGAACGCCGGCACTGTCGTCGTACCAGGCGTATTCGTAGTAGCGATCAGTGATGTTCTTGGCTTGCAGATCAACACTCAGGGTTGGCGTGATCTGGTAGCTCGCACCCAGGTTGAACAAGGTGTAGGCGCCGAACGTGCCGGTGCTGTTGGTACGCTCCAGGTAGTAGTCACTCTGGCCGTTGGCCCAAGCCGACAGCTGCAGCTTCGGGGTGACCTGCCAGGTCGAGCCGGCGGAGTACAGGTGATGTGGCACATGGTCCATTTCCTGCCCCTTGCTGGCGGGCAGGTTCGGGTTGGGCTTGAGGATCTCGGAGAACTGCCGCGAGTACGCCAGCCACAGGCTGGTGGTCTCGGTGGGATACAAATTGACCTGCACATCCCAGCCTTTACGCAGGGTCTGGCCGACGTTCTCGGCGTCGCCCACCGCGTCGTTGAGTTTGCGCTGCACCTCATCAGACGCCTTCTGCTCCCAGTAGGCAATACGCCCGTCGATCCAGGCCGCCGGGCGGAATTTGATGCCGGTTTCCCAACCGTCGTTGATCGAGGGTTTGAGGTCATCGGCCTGAGTCGCCAGACGATAAGCCGCAGAACCGACACCCACCTGATAGCTGCGCCCCCAGTTGGCGTACAGGCTGGCCTGCTCCCAGGGCGACCAGACCACGCTGATCTTGGGCTGACGAATCAAGCCATAGTCGTTGACGTCAGCATGCTCGCCGCTCAGGCCGTTGACGTAGCCACCGTAGAGTTTGTCGACCCGATAGGCCGGAATGATCTTCAGTGATTCGATCGGCTCGATCACCGCCTGTACATAAGCGCCATAAATGTTGAGATCGAACTGCTGATCACGGGTCTGCGCTGTGCGGCTGCGCAGCAAGGTACGATAGCGCAGGCTTTGGTTTTCCTGGCGCTGCACCTCGGCCCCGCCTTCCAGGGCAAAGCCGTGCAGCACATCGACCTGGGGCCGCCAGGTCAGGCTGCTCAAGGCGCCGTACTGGGTTTCATCGCTATAACGCTCTTGCTGCGCACTGGTGCGCCAGTACTGAGTCCAGCGACGGTCTTCGAAGGTGTTCACATACGCCTTGGTTGCCCAACTCAGGTCTTCTGTGAGGCTGGCATCCAGGTGCAGGCTGAGCTGGTTCATTTCCCGCTCGCCGGTGTCGGTGGCGTTATTGGCATAGGACTGGCGCGGCCGGTCGCGGCTGTCGGTGCGGCTCAGGTAACCGGCCTCGTCGGCATCGACCTTGTAATGCCGGGCAATCAGGCCCGCACGCCAGGCACCGTCATCAGCGGTGTAAAACCACTTGCCGGCAAAGCTCATGCGTTCAGCATCGGCATGGCTGCGATAGCCATTACTGCCCTGATAGCTGATGGCGTAGTTCTGGCTCCAATTACCGGACTCGATGCCTTTGACCAGTTGCACCTCACGGGTATCGAAATTGCCGTAGCGCACGCGCAGCTTGCCGTCGTTACCGCCCTGGCGGGTGTTGATCGTGGCGTTGCCGGCAATGTTGTGCAGGCCGTAGCGCGGGTCGTTGGTGCCGCGCACCACTTCGATACTGTCGATTTCCAGCGGAAAAACCATGTCGATAAACGGCATGTTGCCGTCATTGGTGTTGCTCGGGATGCCGTCGATCAACAGCTTGACCGCGTTGACCTCACCCTCACCATTGAAACCACGGAACGACAACTTGCCTGAGGTCGTGCCCTGGTTGAATTGAGTGAGCATCACCCCCGGCACCTTGTTGAACAGCTCCCAGCTGTATTGCACGGGTTGCTTTTCCAGAAGGTCGGCACCGACCACATCCACCGAGCTGAGGATGCTGCGACTGGCCAGCGGGCCGGCCTGATCACCGGTCACCGTCACGGCGCCGAGGGTGACCAGTGACGCACCGGCAGTCGAGGCATCAGCCAGCGCCTGATTCAAGGGTGACAGGGCAAACAGAGCGGATATCAGCAGCGGGCGACTGCGCACGTCAAGCAGACGCAAGCGGGTGTTGAGCGTGTATTCAGAAGCGTAGACAGGCATTGTAAAGTCCTTGAGAAATGCAGCGGTAGCCAACCCGGCACCTGCCGGGCGGCAGGCGATCAGAAACGTACGTCCAGGGTCACATCGAAGGTTCGTGGCGCGCCCATGTAGTACTGGCTTGAATAAGCCTGCTTGGCGTAGACCTCGTCAGTCAGGTTGCGCAGTCGTGCGGTGACGCTGGTCTGCCGGTCCAGCCGATAACGCACAAACGCGCCGAACAGCGTGTAGGCCGGAGCCTTGAGGGTATTGGCGTTATCGGCATACACCGAGGCTACATAGCGACTGTCGGCACCGACCTGCCAGCCTTCGTCAAGACTCCAGGTCAGCCACAGGTTGGCAACGCTGTCCGGGACATTGATCGGGTTATTGCCCTTGCGGGAAACCGAAACGCCACCTGCCGCTTCGTTGAATTCATCGTATTTGGCATCCACGTAGGTGTAATTGGCTTCTGCCAGCAACTGCGGCGTGATTTGCAGCTTGCCTGCCAGTTCAATACCGCGTGAGGTTTGCTGCCCGGCCTGTACGGTCAGGTTGGGGTTGACCGAGTCGCGTACGGCAAAATCCCGGCGCACGATCTGATACAACGCCGCCGTTGCCGAGCCTCGCCCGTCGAGGAAATCAAACTTGCTGCCCAACTCCCATTGCTCGCCCTTGGACAGGTCGAACAAGCCGACATTGGAATAGGTGGCGGCGGCCAGTGATCCAGCCGGCAAGTCAGCGCTGGTGCTGTATTGCAGGTACACATTGGCGCTGGGGCTGAAGGCATATAACAGCCCTACCCGGCCGCTGAGCGGTTCCCAGCGACGCTCGAACCAGGCCGGGCTGGTGGCCGAGACTGCGCCGTAGTTGGTGACCTCCATGTCCAGATGGTCGTAGCGCAGGCCGGTGAGCAGCGCCAGTTTTTCGGTCAGTTCGAGGCGGTTTTCGACAAACACCGAACGCGTACTGATTTCATGTTTGCGCTGCTTCTTGAGCCCTGCGCCCATGCCTGCAATCGCGTAGAAACTGCCGGCATCGAACTGATCCGGATCGACGCTATCGGAGGCCGAGCCGCTGGTAGGGTAGACATCCTGACGCATCACCGAATAATCCAGGCCCATTGCCCACTGGCTCGGCAGGCCAAGCAACGCCTGGTCGTGGCGCAATTGCAGGCGGTTACCCAAGACCTGTTGCTCATGGCGCTGCAGGTAGGGAGCCGACCGAATGACCTGGGTATTGCTGGCGTTGTAGCGGTAGTTCTCCAGGTTGCGGTAGTCGCGTTGCGCGTCGTAGTGATACAGCGTGTTCTGCAGGCTGGTGTCTGCTGTGAGCCGGTAGTCGAGGATCGAGCGCAGCCAACGCACCCGTTGCTCATAACGGCCATCGGCCGAGTTGTAATTCTCAAAACGGCGGCGCTTGTCGATCTTCATGGTGCTGCCAACCGGGTTGAGAATCGGTGAGCCCCAGTAAGGACTGTCTTCCTGGTCTTGGAGGTACTCAAGCGCCAGGGTATGGCTGAGGTCGGGGCTCAGATCACTGAGTAGGGACAGCGCAAAACTATTGGTTTCGCGTTTATTGCGATCGATATAGCCATTACTGCCACCGCGACTGAAGTCCATGCGCAGATAGTGCCCGACATCAGCGCCCGGCCGCCCCAACGCCTGATTGAAGCCCAGCGCGACTTCCGACTCATCGAAGCTGCCGTAACGCAACCGGCCTTCAAACAACTGCGCATCGCGGCTGGCCAGTTTGCTGATGGTGTTGATCGATCCGCCAACGGCGCCGGCCCCCGACAGGAAACTCGAAGGGCCGCCGATCAGTTCCACCCGGTCGACCAACCAGGCATCCACCGGGCGTGTCGCGCTGCTGTAACCCAGATTGATGCCGTTGTAGAGCTGCGTGACCTGATTCTGGGTAAAGCCCCGATAAGCCACAAAGCCGCCATAGCCGGGGTTAGCCGAGGCGTTTACACCGGTCATGCCGTTGATGATGTCCTGAGTGTCCCTGGCACCACGAGCCTCTATGACCTGCCGGTCGGCCACGCTCACCGAGGCGGGCGTTTCGCGCGCGCTCAGGCCAAGCTGGCTTGCGGTCTTGATCGGCTGGTCGAGGCTCAAACCGGATGGCTGCTCCTGATCGGCCTGGATCGTCAGGGGGTCGATTTGCAGCGCCGCATCCTGCGCCCAAGACAAATTGCAGGTGCCCAACAGCAGCACCAGTGAGGTGTTTCGAATTTTCATGTGCAACGGTTTCCACGCGAACAAGTGAAGCCGATTCCGACTGCAAAAGCGCGCAGCCTGACGGAATCAGACGGTTGGATTCACTGCGGGGAAAAAGGAGGGGGAAGCGCGGGGATTGAGTGAGGGCCATAGATAGCGCGGCGGTGGCTGCGCCCAACTGCGCTGCACGACCGGCGACAGCGCTCCTTGCGCCATGACCGGAACTTGCCAGCCCATGGAACTGATCACCAGGGCCATACCGGAGGTCGAACACAGCGGGCAGGAAAACTGCGCCGCAGCATTCTGCATCTGACCCGCATCGTCACTGCCCTGCCCCATGCCGCCGCTGGCATCCATGGCGCAGTAACCACCGCTCAAACCGCTCAGCGCCAACCCGGCCATCTGGCCGTGGTGGATGCTGCAGGCGAACAGACTGAACAGGACGCTGGCGTAAAGCATCCATGCAATCAGGGTTCGGTCTGTGCGGGCCATTTTCATGGCGGCGACTTTATCACCAGATGAGAAAAAGTTGCAGCGGGTTGATGCGGCAAATTGACAGGGTCTTGCGTTAAGCGTGTCGATGCGATCTTGCGCCATGGCGTTCTAGAGGAAGAAGAATCTGCACAACGGCTGGAGATTTTTAAGCAATACACGGGGTATTTCACCAACAGCCCGACGCCTGTTCGACTGGATAACCAGACAGCCCCGTAAACGTTAGTCTACGGGGCTTTCGAATGTGGAGGCCGAGGTCGGAATCGATACGCAGCCCATTTCCGGGGTCCTGCCGAAGCGGCACTTCGCTTGCCCCCGGCTAGTTATTTTGTCGTATGGCCATGGCAAATCCCAAGAGGGATTGGTCGCCAACTCTGCCAGCCCCCTTGTCGTGCCCGTGCGATCCTCGACTGGAAAGCCTCAAGCCTAGTCTCAGAGGCAGTAGTCCTAGGACCTCTTTGGCCTGATGAGGCATCAGGGAAAGATTGAAGCGGCGGATTAGAGGTGTGCAGCATCACATGTAAGTAGGACGAACCGATAAAAGAGCCTTCAAATATCGATTCGTCCGGCGTGACCAAAAACTGAAATTCTTCCTGAACATTGCCTGCCTTTCTTATGCTTTTCCAAAGCCCGCTGGCGTACTGCACATCGCCGTATGTCTTTACCCTGCGCAAGAAAAGTTTGTTCGATAGCCGATCTTCCGTCCGCAGGATGCTAGATATCCGAAAACTTTTGATGGGAACGCGTTTCTGCGGTTATTGGCTGCCTCTCGACAAGCTGAGAGCAGATAAAATAAACCCGGGACAGGTTAGAAAATCGTAAAGCTGTTATGGCATAGGCACAGCGACCTTTGATAAATGAGCTGGACAAAGTTTTACTAAATTCCTCAGTGTACGCGTCTGATACTGAGTGTGGTTACGGAGCAATTTTGTGTCGCCAGACCCGGCGATGCCGACTTGAGCCAGCACGGCCAGAGCTGTAAAGCGCCAGCACCACGAACCCTTTGAAAAAATTGACGCTCCAATAGCGGCTGACATGGCCTTGCTGAAGGCACGCGCTCATATCCATGCTCATTCAGCGGAAGAAAAAATATTCGACAGATGTCAGATCGTTCTCCTACGGCTCCTATGGAAAGCGGCGCGCTGAACATGCTTCTGCTAAGACACTCTGCAGACCGCATGCGTTATTATTTTATGTTCTGCTTTCATATCAAAATTGCCTGTGATTATCTGGCAGAGGTTCACGGCGAATTCATCGATCCTAATTCAGCCATCGTAGATCACGCCACCCATCAGGTTGATACGGGTGCCCGGCTGAAGACTGGCAACCCATTTGAGAAAGACTCGGTTCAGCCAGACGATTTAAGTGCGACAGGGTGGGACAGCATGGATGCCGCCCACATGAACAATTTAGGTCTCGCCAAGGGTTTCACCAGTACGTGCGAGAGACTCGGCACATACGACCCAATCATGAATGAGCTGTACTCAAGATGCGTTAGTTTTTGTCGGGACACTCGTTGGCTACCACAGCCCATCAACCTTGGCCCTGATAAAGTCATTGACCAAGTGCATCGAAACATGCACCACCATACGTTTTCAAACACATCAAATACTCCATGCATAACCTCAGCGAACATAACACTTTACTGTGATACTGCGAAAAGTATGCTTGACGCATTTGCCTTAAAGAAAAAAAACAGTTCATAACACTTTGGCCGAGGCTGCCGAAAACTACAAAAAAGGTATATCCATCCTTCAACCCACCTTGCTCGTAGAGCTCGAGCGTGAAGTGGCAGAATTTACTCGGGACATCAACAGAGCGCTCAAAGATCAAGCCATTGATGCCCGGAAAAAATTTTTCTCTACGACAAATTGGTCAGCCATACCCATCGCATACAAGTGGTTTGCCAGTCACAACTCAACCATCGACTCAACCCTCAATAACCCCATGGATTTTGAAATTGAACAAGCCACCCAAAATCACTTCGATGAGGCATTCACAAAACAGACTTACTCTGAGTCACCGCCGTTTTGAGCGAGCAGCTTCAAGTCTTCAAGTAACACCCTGCTGAGCTCGTGTGTGGGCATGCGCGGACGGAAAAAGGCCCGCGGGTACGGGCATTACGACGGATGACTTCAACTGTTGAAGACAATAAGGCGCAACGTCGATAAGCGATCATCTCGGTGCATTGTGTAGGTAGGATGCGGATCAGGACGAAGGCGTTTAGTGCGGCGGCCGAAAAGCCGACGGGCAGCGGTGAATCATCGTCATCGTCGTCGGCCAGCAGCGCCAGCCCGGCGTCGAGGCGGGCCTGGGTGATCAGTTCGGTGGTGCGTTTGCGGTAGTCGAGCCCGTCGCCAGCGCTCAGGGCGCGAACGCCATTAGGGCGCTGTTCGAAAGTAGCCATGCACCGGATTTTGCCGTGGGCACTTGGACATGCAATTTTTGCGGCGTCCCAAATTTGCCCCAAATGCACGATTTGAAAAATCCGGTAGACGAACAAAAAAGCCCCGTAGAGGTTAATCTACGGGGCTTTCGAATGTGGAGGCCGAGGTCGGAATCGAACCGGCGTTAACGGATTTGCAATCCCTTGATAACATCCTTAATTTTCAATGAGTTATCTTAAAATAGTTTCCGCTATCTTCTCGTATCACCCTCACTACAGCCCTTGAAAACCGGGCACCCACTCAAAGGTTGCGGAAGTGATTTCGGGCCTTTCACCGGCGTTCTGCCGACACAAAACCCCCTCAAAAAAATCAGTCAGGCGACATTGCATTTTGAGTGTCATACCCACAAGAGCCAACGTGCTGGACATGACACATCAAGCACCGAACGAGACGCTCATCACGAAGCATCTCAAGCATCTGGTGAATCAGATGCTTCCCACTACCAGGCAGCGATCTATAGCTTTCGATGAAAAAGCGCTCATGCTCAGGCAGAGGTACCCCGCAGGGCCTGGAGCGGCCGCCTGATAACACATACATGACATCCGCGCCCGCTGCCGCGACACCCGCAAAATAGTCTGCTCGAGGTACCCTCACACCGCTTTCGTAGTGCGCTTGTGCATTAGTTGCCACACCACCGACAGACCCGAATTGGGCCTGAGTAAAACCAAGCCTGATGCGCTCATATTTCAATCGCCTGCCGATGCCGTTCATGCCGCTCACCTTGCGATACATTTGGGCATCAAATTATCTGATAGATAGCTGGTTGCCATCTTTTTTCGGAGAATGAGCTGATTTTATGACCAGCCGGCATTGCTGTTCAGATCGTCATCCTCCAAAAGCGAGAAAATCACAGCCCCTCCCCAATGCGTTCCAACTCCGTTTGCGTAACGTCCCAGGCACTGGGAATGCATCGAATAGACCTTAAAATCAATGATTCTGAAGATCACAACACCATCCTTGCGTATGCATCTATCACTGCACATTTGCCCAAGATGCACGCCGTTCGTCCCGTATGCATTCATGCCTACAAGGGAAGTATCCATACAAAATCTCCATGTTATCCGAGCTTCGACGCTGCGAGGGGGCGGAATAATACGACGCGCTGTCAGGAACGAAAATTATCTGCCCCCTATCGAACGCACGCTATAGCATTAGCCTGACACCGCGATAATTTTTTAACTCCATTTCGCCAGTATCAACCTGGGGCTCTCATGTCTTTCGGTTTGAGCCTCGCCCGCCACGCCATCCTCTCAGCCTCGCTCATCAGCTCAAACGCCAGATCCTCAACTTTCATCCCGCCTGCGCAAGCGCTATAGCGCGCCCCCCCGCCGACCCTCAATCCCCAGTGCATCAGGCCCGCCCGACGCTGATCGGCACCGGCCACGAGCAGCATTTCGTAAAAAAGTGCATCGCATACAGCTCGGGACAACTGATTTACGCAATAAAGAAGATCATGGATCACACCGCATGCACGATCTTCAATTCCGGTCAGCAATGGCCTGACAATCCAGGGTGTGGACGCCAGATCGGTGATGAAGTATTTCGGCGCTGTGTAGGTCTCGCCGTCAGCCGACTGGTAGCGGAAGTCCTGCATCAGCACCCACTCGCCTCTGGCGTAGGCCTGGAGTACCAAAGGATCAGGGAAGCGGCCGGTCATGGCGCGCCGCCGCACGTCACTTCAGCCCGGTTGGGCGCGATTGAGGCGTTGACCAAGATGCGGTTCGCCAGGCGTGCCGGTTCCGGCACCGAGCAATAGGCGTTGGCCGCGTAGCTCAGGGCTTGCACTGCGCAGCCCTGGAGCAGCCCGGCGATGCAGATCATCAGGGCCAGGCGCTTCATGCCATCACCCCGCCGCAAGCAGAGTACATGGCAAGCAGGTCTGGCTCGGGCACCTCTTCCTGGGCACGCTCCGCCGCGTAGATCTCCAGCAGGTTGGCCAGCTTGTGTTCACGTTGGCCATAACCGGCACCGGGCAGGCTGGCCCAGATCGGCGCCGCTTTCTGGATAGCCGCCTTGATATCACCGGCCTTGATGAACGGCATCGCGCCGCACTCGATCAGCAGCTTGATCGCGGCCAGGTCTTGGGCCTCGGGAATGAACCGGCCCTTGAAGCCGTAGTTCTTCACGATCGCGTCCCAGGTGCGTGCCAGAAACTGGTACCGGCCAGCCGCGGTGGATTTGATCTTGTAGCGCGGCAGGTCAACAAGCACGCGCGGGTGCGCGCTGTAATCGCTGAACAGCTTGCCGCCGACCAGCACGTTGTAGCCGTCGTCAGAGGCTTTGATCGTGGACGTGCCTTCGCTCCACGCCAACATGTCAAGGAAGGCCAGGACGTTCTTGCCGCCAGCCTGTGTTGCATCGATTCGTGCCATTTCACTTTCCTTTGGGCGAAAAAAAGCCCAGCGCTTGGCTGGGCTACAAGTACTTTAAGTTTGTCTATGCGTACTAATAAAACTAACCTTAGAAAGGATCTGTAAGTGTTACGTTGTTATTTGTATAGGCTTCAGATTCATTACCAGCAAGGTCAATGAATACGCCTACAGGCAAGATAACGCTTCCGACTTTTTGCCCACCACTTGGAAAATCAACTTCCAGAGAAGCATTAGTATTGGAAACAAAGTTAATGGCGATGGGAGAGGACTGCGATTGATACTCAAACGACGGATCTACACCAATATAGGCTCCGTTCTCTGCAATCTTCTCGCTGAATTGCGCAGAAGCGAAGTACATATGGCCATTAGGACCAAATCCTCCGCCGCCAGTGGTGAAGTTTGTTACCGTTGGTGCAGTATGATCAACCACGATCGTATATTCGGTCTCCCCGATCTCAGTCGTGGCTCCACCCTTCGTATATCGGACGTTTACCGATCCTGCACTGTAAGTATTTTCGCTTAGC
Organism: Pseudomonas sp. 21LCFQ02; assembly: GCF_024129895.2. Classification (NCBI taxonomy): domain Bacteria; kingdom Pseudomonadati; phylum Pseudomonadota; class Gammaproteobacteria; order Pseudomonadales; family Pseudomonadaceae; genus Pseudomonas; species Pseudomonas sp. 21LCFQ02. The sequence continues at coordinate 4,102,099 of NZ_CM178749.1, read as the reverse complement.
TCAAAGCTACTCCCGGTCCCAGCTTGCCAAATCTGTCCGCCATCGAAGGTATATTCCCAAGTCGCGCCAGTGGGAATTGTGACATCAATGACGCCGTTCTTGGTGATGCCATCGGTCGCTGACACGCCAGTGTCCTCATGCAGAACATATTTTGGCGTAATGACTACCGGTGATTGAACAGGCTGTTGACCATCGAAGATATCGTTCAAGCTCTGACCCAGAACCGTAGCATCAGTCTCGCTAGTCACATAAGTCATCATCGCTTTGGCGTAAATAGTATTATCGCCTGATACCGAAGCCGCGAACTTCTGCCCAATCACGATCTTGTTCTGCAGCAACTTGGTATCGTTACCAGTACTGTCACTGATAGAGGAGATGTATTCCTTCACCAAAGCAGCTCGATCTTCAAGATTATCCAGGCGACCCTGCCAGTATTGCGCGCCGCCAGTATCAGGGGCACGGTTCAGCACATTGCTATACAACGTGTTCAAAAAGGCCTGATCACTCACCCCTTGGCCAACAAGGGACGCGGCTTCCTGACTGTTCAGGAAGCTGCTGATTACGCTATCGAAAGACAGCCCCGCTTCCATCTGCGCAGTCCAGTAGGCCAGGCCGCCTTTGTCAGGCGCTCGGCCGAAAGCAGCAATGTAGAGTGCGGTAATGGATTGGGAATTATCGAGAGTAGCCATGAAGCCTTCCTTGGTGCTGCTGATTGGATGGAGATTCATTCTGCCATCACAGCATACCTGTAGGAAATATTTCCGTTCGCCGTGTATCAGGGCCAGCCCTGCTCCAACAGTTCGGCGTTGATCGAGCCGTCAGCCACGGCGGCCTGCAATTCGGCCTCGCGGTCAAAGCAGGCCTGCACATGCGCGCGAACGGTCGAGGCCAGCGCAAGGATCTGCTGCCCGGTGAGCTGCACGAAGCCTGCGGCCGTCTTCCACTGCAAGCTGTACTCAGGATCGATCAGCGCTTGCAGTGCTGCACCGGTGATCAGGGCCTGGCTGCGGTCGTCGGTGGCCACGGCCATGTCGTTGACTGTGATGCCTGCTGTCTCGGCCTGGTAGCGTCGAGTAGCGATCAGATCCGCCCAGCGCTCAGGCGAAAGCTCGGCAGCGCGCCAGCCTTGGATGTACTTGCCATCCTCTTCGCGAATGTCGCCGGGAACATACTCACCAGCCGGAGCCGGGTCGTACTCAAGAATTGCCCAGCCGCTGTCCTCCAGACTTTCAGGGCTCGGCGGGATGGGCGGCGACCAGCCGGGATTGCGGGCTTTCACTTCATCTAGAGTTAGAGCGACAAGAGTCTCAGTATTAACAAGTACAGTCATTTAAGTTCTCCACGCATCATCAGTCCGTAGTTGCCGACAACCAAGGTTATTCCGAAGCCGTCATGCTCAACTAGAGCCACGTTGAGGTTAGGATTTACAAGATTGTTGGTAATCGTAGACGGCACAACCCAGTCTGTTGTGCTGTCTTTCATTTCAAAGAATCTGGACATGGCAGTTGCTATCAGATTTCTACCGGCAGTTCTGCTCATCTTTCTCACTGTCGCGCCAGCTACATTTGGTAGCGGACGCTGCGTAAAAATACTGGCATCGGAATTACTGACATACACCCCCGCTCCAGTAGCCCTACCTTCTGCGGCAAGAAATATACCACCAGCGAAGGTAGGAATAATATCGACAATAGCCCCAGGCTGCCCAATGCTTGGCGATGTGAAAGTTGCTCCGCCGTCCACGCTCCTCTTGGGGTATCCAGTGCTGTCTGATACCAAGATGACCCCATTCCCAGAAGCCGAGTTTAGAGTAAACCCAGATATCGATGGAAAAGTTGGAGTTGTAAAAGTAAGTCCTTTGTCGAGGCTTCGACGTATCGTCTTTCCAAGGCCAAGAATAAGAACGCCAGAACTATATGTCATAGTTCTGACTTGGTTGCTTGCTAGTACGTTGACCACTGTCCACGTTTGACAGCCATCAGTACTTCTCAGAATTGTTCCGTTCTGAGTTCCAACAATGAATACACCGTCGCAATGCACGGCGCAGTTAATGGTCCCTTGAGTGGAAACCCCGAAAGATTTGGTGGTGAATGTTCTTCCGTTGTCAGTGCTTAGAAAGAAATCAGTTGTTTCGGATTGAGGCCTAAGCATCAGCCAGATACCAGCCCCATCAGTAACCAGCGCCGCAGGCGTGCCAGCAATTGAGCCGAGCGGGTTGTCTATTAAGCTCCAAGAAATTTCACCAGGCACTTCATCTGCCGTTCTGATCGATGGAAATGATCGTTGGGTACCCGGCCAGATGATCCGTACGCAGCCACCACCGCCTAGGCCGCCCTGCCCGCCAGGACCGGGTGCCGCAGTCCCATCAGAGCCAGACCCGCCGCCTCCGCCGCCGCCTCCGCCGGGGAACATGCCTGCGCCCCCAGGTCCGCCCGAGGTAGTAGGTCCGAGGCCTGATCCATTGATGCCATTCTGCCCCGGCGTTAGACGAGAAGGTGTAGAGATGCTTAGCGCCCCACCTCCGCTGCCACCACCAGCGCCACCTAAGTTACCGCCTGTTCCGCCTGTTCCGCCCGCGCCTGCGCGGCCCAGCGAAACGCCGCCAGTCGTACCAGTCAGAACGCTACCGAAGGAGAATGTGCCAGAACCGATGCTGACCGATATCGCCTGGCCAGGCACAACGGCGATGTCGTTCAGATAGCGGACGCTCCCTCCAAGACCTCCGGGGCCGCCAGATCCGGTATTGCTCTGTCCGGCACCGTTCGTGCCGTTCTGGCCAGGCTCAACGCCAAGCACCGAGATCGAATACACATCGTTCGGCACGATCCAGGTCTGGGTGCTGGTGAGCGTCGTCTGCCCGACCGCCTGCATCTCTTCTGAGCTGAGCAGCATCTTTTTGATTGTCATGTGCCAGATCCCTTGCGGCCGAAGATTTGCGAGCCTTCGAACGTGAACAGGTATTCGATGGTCTTGTTTGCGGCAGGCGCACCGGGTGAGATTCCGCCAGACGACACCCAGATGATCGAGGCCGGGAACGTGAGGCTGTAGGCCGTTGCGCCCTGATTGATTCTGACCACCAACACCAAAGCCTCAGTAGCCGACAAGGTCGGGGTGCCGGAAAAGCTCAGCGTGGTGTTGCCGGTGAGCGTCAGATTGAAGAAGCCAGATGTGCCTACGCCCAGCGCATATGAGCCAGTAACGTTCGTTTTCAGCAGTGGCTCGATGAACAGGGACTTGATCTGTGTGAGCCAGGACACGCCTGATTCGTTTGCAAGAACACCAAGCGGCCGACGAGCGTTACCCGCAAGGCTCGGCAACCCGGCAGACGATCCGGCAGCCGCAGCAGCAGCCTGGGCCGCAGTCCGGGACTGGTCCGCCGACGTCGCGGAGTTCGCAGCGCTGCTCGCGCTTGTAGCTGCTGCGTTCTTATAGCCTTCCGTGGCGTTGGTTTGCGTCTCGATCCACGTCAGCGAGAGATTTAGCTCCAGGACCATTGCCTGCTGGGCAAGTAGCGAGGCGCCCGCCTTTGTGTCGAACGTGGCAGGCGGATCGGTCGGTAATGGCGGGTTCGGCAACGGCGTAATAACTGGGGCTGTGACTGCCATTACATGAGGCTCCTGACTTCGAGCGAATACTCGGAAAAAGTGACGTTGGGCAGTACCAGCTGGAACCGGTCAAACCTGCCAACAATGATTGTTGAGTCCACATCCTCGCTGCCGATATACAGCGCGGCTGTGTCTTTGAGTTCTGCGAGAACTCGCTTCGTACTTGATACCTGGGTGTTGAAGACGGCCACGTCAAAATCGACGGAATCACGCCCGCCACGCGGGGTGATCGTGATGTTTCCGAAGTCGTCTTCTTTGACGGATGAGTAGCTGTCGAAACCCAGGCTTGTGCCCCACCTCGCCCAGCCGATATCCCTGGCCCAGCCGATAACCAGCATGCCGATCTGCACTGTTCCGCCCGGCGAGCTTGCCAGCACCCGGATATCGGCGTTGGCGTATGCCGGCAGATCGAACCGAGCGAAGTTGTCGCGGGTGAGGAACGGGCCGAAGTAATACTGGTACCAGGACGACCCGCTGTCCTTGTTCGACATTATCTGGGTTTCGTCATAGACCACCTGGCCATCCACAATCATCTGGATTCGCAGGGTTGCGGCGACAACTCCGACAAGACCAATGGAGTTGATCCGCTGGCCTGGCCGAAGGGTAATGTCGATGCTTTCCGGGTTGGTTGTCGCCGTGCCAATCATCCATGTATTGCCACGGCGCTTGTTGAACATCTTCCAGCGGTTGGTTGGGCTGACGATCATCCATGTGGGCGTCGCCTTGGCGAGTCCGTCCGTTGGGCTGTCAGCGGTCGACTCGGCCAGCACCTCATAAATAAGGTGATTGGCCGCGATAATCCGCTTCGTGCCCTTGGTTAACGTGCCTGCCGCCCACTCCGGGTAGTCATTCTCTGGCACGTTGTAGCTGACGATCCTTGCCTGGGTTATCTCGACTGGCGGGACGACCTTCATGCTGTAGCTCCTTCGGTTTTAACGGTGCCAGAGACCTGAACCGTTCCAACGATCGGCACGCCGGAGTCAACGACCCTCCGCAGGGTTGTGTCCGAGTTGCCGGTGTTTTTGCTGATCTGCCAAAGCAACTGCTGGACCAACTGAATAGCTGCAACGACCTCGGCCGAACCTCCGCCGCCTTTCAGCATTGCTGCAGTCTGGCTTGCGTTAAAGATCCGGGCCGGGCCGGTAACTTCCAGCTCTGGCCCCTTCTCACCTACCAAGCGGATGCCGCCCGTGTGCATGCCGCCCATGGCAAATGCCGGGACCGATTTGTTTGCACCGGCAGCGTTACGAACAGCCTCTTGCAACTGCGAGAGCGTGAGTGCGCCGGTGGTGAGCTGGGTAGCCCAGTACGAGGCGCCATCATTCATGGCGATGCCCGCTGCTTTGTAAGCGGCTTCGATTGCTGCCGCGTTCGTGATGGCACCAACGATGTTCTGGTTGTTAAGCGCACCGCTGGCCAGTTGATCCACCCAGTACTGCTTGCCCCCGGTGTCAGCGTCCCGGCCGAGCACATCCTTGTAGATGCTGTCGACCAGAACCCCGGCGTTGGCTGGAGTGGACTTGCCGCTGATCGTCGAGATTGCAGCGACGACTGCGGCATTCATGTCCGCGATGGCCTGAGCGACGGTCTTGACGCTGTTGTCCACACCGTTCAGGGCATCGAGCTGCGACTGCGCAAACAGAAGCTGCTCATCCAGTCCCTTGAGCTGATCCTCCAGTGCCTTGATTGTCTTGTCGGACGCCGTGAGCTGCTTGCCAGTCAGGCCGTTCAGCTCTGCAACAAGGTTCGCGTTGCGGCCCTGCTCCCTGTTGAAGTCCTCCAGGCTTCCATAGAGCGAGGTGTCGTTGTCGCTGATTACCGACAGGGCATCCTCAAGCCCTTCAAAGCCGCTGAGCGACCCGCCAGCCTTGGCAATTGCAAGAGCAGATACGACTGTTGCCTGCGCCTGGGCGCGAAGCATTTTCACCGCTTCATCGCTGTCGCCGCGCAGAACCTTCATCGCATTACTCAGCGCGTTGCTGATCGACGTCAGATCCGAGGCGCTTTCACGCGCAGTCGTGATCATGTCGTTGATCGACGTTTTCTGAGCGTTGACAGAGCGCTGTACTGCTGCGAAAGCGGCGTTCGCGTTGCCAAGCAATTGCTGCTCAGCGCTGTCGTACACGGCCCCCACCGCGCCGGCAAGACTCATGAGCGAGTCATGCGTTGACCGGCCCTTTTCGGTTGTGAGATCCAGGGCCTCAACCATCTTCCGGAACCCGGCGCGGGTCGCAGGCAATGTGATACCGAGCGCCTCAATCTGGGCAATGGTTGCATTCAGTGAGCGAGCAGTGTTCTCGGCTTCACTGTAGAACGCCGAGTAGTAAGCCTGCTGGCGAGCCTCCAGGATCGTGTATGCCGCAGCAGCCTGCTCGGCATTGGCCGTCATCGAGTTGAAGATTTTTCGTTCAGCTTCTGACGTCATGTCGAGACCTTTCACGGCCTCAGCAAAAGCCTCTCGCGTGGCAGGAAGCGTCAGTCCCATAGACAAAAACTGAGCGCGCACCCCATCAAGAACATCGGCGGACTTCTGAGTGTCTGTCGTGAAGTTGTCGTAGAACGTGGTCATGTTCTTATTGAGGTTTTCAATGCCTCCGGCAAGTGAAACCAGATTCTCAACCGCCCGGCCGCCCGCAATATTGAAGTCGACCATCTTCACGCCGATCATATCGAGCGAGGTATTTACGCTGTACAGGTTGCTGACAAAGGTGGTCAGGCTCTCGAAGTTGAAGCCATCAAGGCCTGAGCCGGTAACCTTGTTTACTTCACCCACGGCCGCATCTGCAAGAACGGTGAACCAGTCAGCGATCTCCTTCTGGATCTCTTCTGCGGTCTTATCCCTGGTGCTGATCTGGGTGGCCGCAACGTTCAGCCCGTCCAGCACTGCATCATTGAGGGTTACGTCCAGACTGTCGAAGAGCCCGATTACCGAGCCGAGCGTAGTTGCGTACGTTGAGTCCAGGGCTGCCTGCATCTCCTCGTCCATTGCGGTCAGGCGGGTGCGTTTCTTGTTGCTGCTGAACAGCCCGCCTTTCTTCTTCTGGTACTCGAAGCTGTAGGATTCAAGATCGCCATCGGTTACGCCGAGCTGGAAGCCTTCATCCTTGGTGATCCAGTCTCCGCCGAACAACGACGAACCGAACAGGCCGCCCAGCACGGCACCGATAGCAGCGCCGATCACGTTGCCAATGATCGGAACTGCGGAGCCAATTGCGGCGCCAGCATATGCCCCTGCCACCGCGCCACCAGCACCCGCTACAGCGCCTTTGACGCCCGCCTTGAGGTAGCCCTGGATAGCTCCACCGATGCCATACATCAGCGCACTGGAGGCGGCCAAGCCGCTTGTTGCAGCAGTAGTCGCACCCGTTGCAGTTCCTGTTACGGCCCCTGTTGCGCTGTTTGTGACGGTGTTGCTGATAAGGTCCACAGTGGCAGGCGCTGCGCTTGCCCCCAACTGGTAAACGCCATTTACCATAGTTCCGCTCGACCCGGCGAACAGGCCGCCGATGCTTGAACTGAGATAGCCAGCCCCAGCCTTGAAAGCGCCCTGCACACCGCCAAGAAATCCCTCCCCGGCAGTCCAGCCGGCACTCACCGCAGAGCCGAATCCTGACGTGGCGACGCTGTAGGCGCCGCTGACTGTGTTCCAGGCGGATTCAAGGTTGAAACCTCCACCAGAGCCGCCGCCAGCAACCGCAGAGGCAATTCCGCCGCCACCGCCAGCCCCGCCGAACAGCGAATTCAGGATCGGTGTAACAACCTTGGTGCGGATCAGGATTCGCGCTATATCCGCAATGATCGAGTTAGCCAGCTCTTTAAAGCTAAGCTTGCCGGTCATCACGAAATCGACAAGGGCGTCTTCCATGCCCTGGAATGCGTTGCTGAACAGGTCATAGGTCTGCCCGGCAACATCCCGCGCCGACTCGACGTAGTCCTGCCAGGCGGCATTCGCTCCGTTGGACCAGTCCGCCTGCTGGATTTCGAGCTGGCGGTAGTAGTCCTGCTGCATCTTCAGGCGCTGGCCCAGAGCATCAGCCAGGTAGCCGGTCTGCTTGTCGTAGGTCGCCTTGTCGATTTCCCCCTTGTTGAGCTGGTCCTGCAGGTCGTTGACCTTTTTCTGATGGTCCTGACGGATTTTCAGATCTTCCTGCAAGCGGCGGCGGCCTTCCTGGCCCAGACCAATACCGGCCAAGTCGTTGTTCAGCTCCTGCTGCGACAGCGCAAGCTCGGCATTGATGTTCTTCAACATCTCGGCCGACTTCTTGTCCAGCTCGTACAGGCGCTCTTTGGTCTGGATGCGCTTCTCTTCTGCGGCATTGGCCTTGAGAGCCGCGGTGATCTGCTCCTGATTCGCCAGCAGCGACTTCTGATCAGCGGTCAGGGTCTGTTTGGACTTGATGTCCGCCAGCTCCTGCTCCCACTTGATCAGCTTTTGCTGCTCTGGTCCGATCTTCTCGACTTGTCCGACCTGTTTGTCGTAGATCAGGCTCTGCTCGCGCAGTACGGCTGCCTGTTCGCTGGCCTGATTAAGCATCTTCTGGCCGGCCGACTCGGTGTAGGCCTTCGCCGCCCTGTTCGCGGCGTCAGTTGTTTCAGTTATCTGACCAATAGCGTCAGCAACTTGCTGGGCCACGGTTTTCTTTATCGGCGCCACTACAGACACCGGCTCGACATAGCCCTTTGGTTTCCATGACTCAGGCAAGCGCATGCTGTTGCCCTGCAGGCTCAGCGGATTTCCACTCTCACCGGTCAGGAAGTTCGGCTTTGCCTGAAGCGTCGTGGCTAGATTGGAGAAAGCTACCAGCTCCTGCGTCCGGCGCTTAAAGCTCTCGCCCATCGCCTGATCAGAGGCCCAGTGGATCTTCTCGATAGAGGTAACGGCCTTTTGAGCCGTCTCTACCGACTTCCTGGCAAATTCCTCGCTCGCGTCCTTTTGGGTGAAAAGCGCCGTCAGCTCTACCTTGAGCGACTCCATCCGCGCCTTGTCGTTCTTTTTGAGCGCTTCCCGGTACTCCTCCTGCTTGTCCTGGATCTGCCCAAGAATGCGAGCCTCTTCACGCTGCTGATCATTCATGTTCAGCTTTGAAGCTTCGTACTCGGCAAGCCTCTGCTTGCTGGCGCCGTAGAGGGTTACCTGCTCGCGCAGCTTGGTCAGATACTTGTCGATTTCGGCTGTCTGGGCCTTGGTTTGCTTGCCGCTACCCTCTTGAGCGGCAGCCAGAGCTCCGGCGCTTACAGCTGCCTCTTTCTGGGTTTTGTTTACCAGGCCGAGGACCTGCTCAAGCTCTTTGCTGCGCTGGGCATTCCTTGTGTACTCAGCAGATGTCTTGGCGAGGATCTTTTCGTGCTGCGGGGTTAGCTCAATCGATTCCTTGAGCCACTGGTTCACGCTGTCTAGATCGCGCTGACCGGCCTTCACTTCTGCGATCATTTTATTGAATTCGCCGGATAGATCACCAATACCCTTGGCCGCAAATGCGCCCTGAAGAGTGCTGTTGTTAATTCGGTCGATGTACTCACTCAAGGCCTGGCTGGCAGATGCAAGCGATGACTTCTGCTCATCAATCCACTCTAGGCGCTTGATCCTCTGCTGCGATGCGTTCAGGGCATCGTACTTTCTGACAATCTCGTCGACGGTTAGACCCTGTTGGTCAAGTGCTTTGGTGGCCTGGTCCGCCGTGCTGCCGAAATCGATGAACGACGCGCCAACCGCAGCGGCCGTGATGATTAGACCGACAGGGCCGCCCAACGCTGCGGTCAGAGAGAGAACTCCCGCCCTCATTGCAGCTGCTGATCTTGCGAAGGCGCTGGCGCCAGCGGCAGCTTTCTCTGAGGCTGCAGCAGATAGATTTGCAGCCGACACGGTAGAAGCGTATGAGCCTGCTGCAAGCTTCCTTTGATCAAGTGAGGCCTGAATCTGAGCGGTGCTGGCTTGGGTCACCCTAGCTAGGTTTTGCTCGGCAAGGGTTACCTGAGATATAGCTGCAACTCGGCGGCGATTTACATCGTCAAGCTTGGCTTGGGCGTTAATGCGCCCCTCTTCGCTCAATGCATTGCGGACGCGCTGCTGCGCTTGGGCGCGCTCTGCCTCAATGCTTTGCAAAGTTGCCTGCCGGCGCTTGAGTTCATCGGCTGCCGCCTTGTTATTCGCCGCGCCCTGCATTTCAGCAGCAGAAACTCCCGCTCTTGCCTTTTCGAGGTCGGCCTTCGCTGCTTCACGCTCGCGATCAGCATACGCGCTGAAGGTGGACGCAGTTTTTGCCGTCTCGCTGGCGAGCTTTTGGCTCTGTGCAGCAGCATATCCAGCGCTCCCAGCCTGCTGAGCAAGCCCGCCGACGACCCGACCGATAGCCGCGTACAGGCCGGTAGTCATGATCTGCTCAAGTGTGCTTGAGCTACTTGCCACTGTGTCTAGGGCACCAGGCAGCGCGGAATCGATGGACTTCGATAGAGAGACGATCTGAGCGGACAGCGCGGCGCTTGTACCAGTGAACTGATCCATCTCGCCAATGAATCGGGTGGCGGAGTTGCCCAGCGAGGTCAAGCTGTTGCCGATCGTGACGTTGGTCTTGTCGAAAAGATCGGCTACAGCCTTCTCCTGCGACTCAAGGGCCTTGATGACAGCCTCGGCGGTCAGCTTACCCTCCTGGCCAAGCATACGGAGTTGGCCGACGCCGATGCCCATACCTCTTGCGATGGCCTGAGCGAGCGCCGGGGCCTGCTCCATGACCGAATTCAGCTCTTCGCCGCGCAAGGTCCCGGATGCGAATGCCTGGCCAAGCTGAACAAGCGCGGCATTGGCAGCGGATGCGGATGCGCCGGACACGGCAAGGGACTTGGAGATGGTCCCAACCACACCGACAACCTGTTTGCTGCTGATGCCCAGCTCTTTCTGGTTTTGCGCGATTCGCTGATACAACTCGCCCATTGCTGCGAGGGGTTGATACGAGCTCTGCGCAATCTGGAACACAGCTTGCTGGGCTTCGGCAAGTTGCGCACCAGTCTCAGTTACCAGCTTCATGCGGCTGTTGAGCGAGGTGTACGCCTCGGCCGCGTCATAGAGAGCCTTGGCGCTGAATGCTGCAGCCAGCGGTCCAGCCACGCCCATGGCCATTCCTGCCAAGGATTTGATCTGGCGCTCAAGAGCCTGTACCTGGGTCTGCGCAGAGCGAGCGCCTTGACCGGCTGAGTTCATGCCTCCGGCCGCGCTACCCATCGCCGGATTAACCCGCAGCCCGGCATCGCTGAGTCCTTGAAGCGCGCGGCGCATGTCTTCGGCTTTTTGCTCCGCACTGCGGCTATCGATTTCGATTGAAAGGCGCGAGGTCATCGCCATGACTTTTCTCCGGGCAATAAAAAACCCGCCGAAGCGGGTTGGTGTGGATGCTGAAAGCTATGCGCTATTTTTTAAGGAACGCCATCAAGATAATAATTAGGCAGATGAAAATGAAAACTCCGCCGATCTTTCCTACCGAACCGGCGGGCTGAGTTGAGGCCTCGGCTTTCCGTAAGGCTTTTTCAGTCTCTGAATTCATGAATTTAGTGCTGGCTTCCATCTCTTCAAGATAGATCCTGTTGAACGCATCCAGTTGCTCTGGCGGCAGTGACACGACATGCCCATCGACAATGTCCTTTTGATCCAGTGCCAGTTGATGAACGTTCAGGCCCTTCTTGGCTGCCGCGAGTAGCGCCTCTCCATCACGGCGCACATATTCCCTGATTGCGGCGCGATCAATCTTGGATCCTGCCTGAGCCGGAAGCAGGTAAAGATATCCGCTCGGCTGCTCGCTCGGCGAATCGACCAGCCTTTCAACGTCATCCGAGTATCGGCGGTGAAATATGATGCAATCTTCGCTGCTCCAGCCGCTCAGCAGCTCCTCATGTATAGAGGAATGCCTGCGGGATACGGCCTTAAGATCACCGCCCCCTGCCCCAGTGGCCGACAAATCAGCCATAAACTGCTCTGCCGCAATCCTGGCCAGCTCTTCGATTTCTTCCTTGCTTCGTGCCATTGGCTAAATCTCCAGCGATTTGTGCCGGCAATCTAACATTCGATGGCAAAGCGGGGTAGCTACGGGCTGTACATGCCGCCAGTTCCACCCATGAGGGCAAAGAGCTATGTTTGTAGTCTTCGCCGCACGCCAAAGGGATTTGATATGGCTATTCGCTTTCGAAAAAGCGTGAAAATTGCACCAGGGCTTCGCTTGAACATCAGCACCAAAGGAGTCAGTGCCTCCATAGGTCGCAGAGGAGCAATGATCAACGTAAGCAAAAGAGGCACTCGCGTAACTGTCGGACTGCCTGGGACTGGGCTATCAGCCTCTCACTTGTTCAAGGCTGGCAGTGCCGGCTCCAGCCAAGCCGCCCCAGAGGCCACCCTCAAGGACGCACTACTGGGGCTTGTCATTATCCTATTCGTTGTTGCCTTCGTCTTCCTGGCAGCAAAAGCGCCGTGGCTGTTGGTCGCCTTGGTGGGCATTCCAGCACTATGCCTGGCGATCCGGCTCGCAATGAAGGCTGCTGATCGCAGGAGGCAGCAAGCTGACCCGGCGAAATACTGGGCCGAGAGGAGCCGAGAAATTCAAGAGGCCCACAACAGACTGCCAGATGCCGTGGTCGTCGACCGGGCGCCGCCACCTGTTCCGGTGGTGGAAGATCAAGATGCGATCCTCCTGTTCGAAGCAGAGAAACTGATCTCACTGACGGGGCCGAAGACACCAATGCAGCTATCGCGAGCATTGAAGATTTCTCTGCCCAAGGCAGAAGCTATCCTGCAGAAGGCGTGCAAGCCGTAACGAGAAAAGGCACCCGAAGGTGCCTATCTGTGCCGTTTGCGGCCCATGGCTATCCACGCTTCGGGATGACGACCGTGCGCAATAGCCTTGTCGCCTCAATCGCGGCGCTGATCTCGAAGTGCACAGTAAACGCCAAATCAAACACCGACTCATGATCCAGGCCGCCCAGCGCCTCGATCTGATCCATGGTGTTATCCGCCAGGCTTCGGCGCGCCATAGCAGCATCCAGAAGACTGTCCAGAGACGAACGGATGGCCTCAAGCGCATTTTGGTTCAGCGCCAGCACCTGCTCGCAGGCATTTCCCGCATGAACCCGCTCCATAGCGACAATCTCAGGAGTTACCGCTCCGCCAGGCCTGCGCTGCCGGATAGAAACAACATCACTCATGCCCTTCCCCTACGCCGCCTCGTCGAAGCCAAGCGACAACTGAACTTGGCCGATCCAGAACTGAACACTGTTCTCCAGCACTGGCTTATCCCAGCGCCATGCAGAAAGACCTTTGCCGTGTTCGCTGGCCAAGGCCTTGCGACCGGAAAGGGTCTTCAGCGCTTGCTCTAGCTGCTCGCGAACACTCATGTCTCCATGCAGGATCGAGTCAATCTTGAGGTCGCACCACACGGCGAACTTGGTATCGAGCCAGCGAGCAAAGACAACGGCCAATTTTGGATGCAGCCATGTCCCGCCGCCGGCACCAACCCGGCTTTTGACCAGGCCGGTGCTTTTCGCGAGAGTCAGGATTCGATTCTTGATGCCTGGAGCCGAAGTGCCCAAGGCCTTGATCTCATCTAATTCTGTCCTGGGGACAGAATTGAGCCCAAGAGCCTCGGCCATGAAGGAGATGTACTCCAGGGTGTCAATCTGGCGAAGCCAGGCTGTCGGCTCCTTTCCTAGCCTGGAAGCGATCCGGGTTGCGTTGAGCCAGCCGTCAGCATTGAACTGAACCGGCTGCCCTTCGTAATCAAACGGGATCACTACGCTCATGCCGCATCCCCCAACTTGACCGCATAACGCTTCGGCCCAGTCAGCATGACCCCCAGTCCTGCAGCCCAGGACTGAAACTCACGGAGCTTGTTGCGATAGGTGCGCAATTCACAGAGAGCTCCTTCGACCTGATAGCCGGCGCGATCCAGCTCCCAAAGGATTTCCTCGCAAGGCGTACCTTCGCCGCGAATATCTCTCAAGTCGTCCAGTGTCACGTCCAGCCAGGACTTGTAAGGCCCTCCGTCAGTTAGCATCCCATGTCGACGCTTGGCCAGCGCCTCAACCGGGCAGTGGATGTTCAAACCTTGCGGCTTTGGTTCTTCCCGGCCAAGAAACTCACCTTCCAACGCATAGGCGCCGATGAAGTTGCACGCTGCATCAAACTCGCCAGCAGGAATCAATTCGGTGCGCGGTACGTTGAAGCGGGTATGGAGCCGCTTGTGCATGGTGAGCTGGAAGCTCTGGCGCTGCTCCGCTGGAACAGCCTTGGCCTTATCGCGGATCAAGCCCTTGAGCACGATCAACTCGGTGACGCCGACCAGTTCGCCTACAACACTCAACAGGTCACGGTCGTGCTTGCGAGTCGCCACGCCGTCATTCCAGTACGCCCACAGTGCGTCGTCGCACTCGTTCTGATAAGCGAGAACGTCCTCGCGGCACTCAGGGCGGACTTTGCTCGCATGGATGGACATCAGCCAGCCCGGCAGCTTGCGCAGCGGTAGGCAGGACATATCGCGCACTTTCCCGTCCAAGGCAACCGTGGGGATAATCACCATGGTTGAATTGAAGCGGCCCGACTGAAGCTTGTCGTACTGACCTTTCCAGTCCAAGCCCATGCCGTCAACGATTGGCTTCATCGGCACAAACGGCTGACCTCCAAAGTCGACCAGCAACAGCTTGGCCGAGCGGAACGGGATGACATTCGATACTGCTGTGGTATTCTTGCTCATGACGATTTCTTCTCCGAAGTTGATCTCGTTTCCCGAAGCCTCAGTGTTCCCGCACTGGGGTTTCTTCGTTTTTAGGCTGCCGCCTGCTCTTCCCGCTTCTTGTCTTCCGAAAGCCTGTGAATCAATTCGGCCGTATTGGACCGGTGGTTTTTCTTCGCCTGCTCTTCCAGCCATGCCTTGAGCTCCTCCGGCAAGCGGTATTTGACTTGGGGGTAGTTGCGCATCGATTGCTCCTTTCGGGATCACCGTGATCCATGCCCACATAAAACCACGGTGGTCCCATTGTCGTCAATACCACGGTGGTCCATTATTTGCGGATGAGCCGAGAAGATTCCCAATTCAAGTTACGTATGCCTGCCAGCCTCAGAGAGGCGGTAGAAGAGTCCGCGCGGGATAGCAAGCGCTCCCTTAATGCAGAGATAGTCACCCGGCTTGAATTGAGCTTGGTTGCTGACGACAGGAGCAGGGACTTCATTAGCGCCGAGCAGGCACGAGAATTAGCGACACTGGCAGACACCAATATCGAGAAGAAGGTTCATGACCTGATTCAGCGCTCAATCGCTCACGGAGCCATTGAAGGTCATTCGCCGATTTTCGTATCTCTGCTCGGGCTCGGGCTAATCTACGACCGCCCCGAGCACATGGAGGTCATGGACCGCATCGTCAGGCGACTAGAAGAGAGGGGGTACAAGGTGGCCCAAGACGGCACACATTCTCTCACTCTGGAGTATTGATCAGCGGCGACAATACCGGCCCCAAGCCCCGCAAGCGCCACCCCAAGCAACACGACTGACCGTCACCTACAGATTCAAGGATGAAAATGAGCCTGATCAGGATTTTCTTGCCCGTGGCCGCCACTGCCAGCCTGATGATGTCGTCTGCGCCAGCGAGTGCTGCCACCGTCACAGCCTGCAAATTCGAGCGACTTCCGCTGATGCTGCTGGTTGCCCGGGGCGGCATGGGCGCATCAGACAACACGCTCCAAGTGGGTGACGCGAAGCCTGTGCCTCTCTACATTGGGTCCAGCCTGATGAACGCTACCATTGGAGCTCAAAGCTTCATCTTCTCATTCAGGATGCCAATCAGCGTCTTGGTAGGCGCACGGGATAACGACACTCAAACCTTTTACGGCGACTGTGTGAGCAGCGAAGTCTGACCACCTCCGCCCCGCAAGCGCTGCCCGAAGGAATAATTTATCAATGGATGATTGGATCAACAGTTCCCAGTTCTGGGCCAGCAGCATTGTGTCTGGCCTGGTAGGGATGGCTATCACATTTCTATTGGCTAGAGCCAAAGCTCCGGTGTACAAGCTTCTATCCGGCGCCAAAGGGCGAATCAAAGAGTTTGCCAGAGGGCGGCGCTACAAAGCATTGAAGGCAGCAAAGGCTATCAGATTTGATAGTGCTCAGATCTATCGAAAGATTGCGCTGAGCTACTGTCTGCTCGGCCTGTTCATCGTGAGTATTGGTGCCATGCCAGCAAGTCTAGCGTTCGCCCCGCCGGTCATCCACCAAGACAAGCTCGCATCAGCGCTCTACATGTCGTTCACTGGCATTCCGATGCTGGTTCTGGAGTTTGCCTGGCTCAACGCATCCTCGAATGTGACTCTGCTTCTTAAGCTCAGAGGCAAAATCAAACGCAAAAGCGGCCGCATGGTCTAGGACCAGATCCTTGAACTCATGAGCGACTCCCAGCAGCCGCCTCTTCTGAGTAGTTTATGCGCTGCGAACAACAGCCTCCCGCTCAGCCATATTCAGGTAGGAATCAACAATGTTTGAAATGCTTTTCAATATCCTCAAATCATTAGTCATGATTTTCTCGTCGCTTTCAGATGAGCAGAAATATCAAATCTGCAAAGCCTTTGTTGATCTCATGGATGGTCTGTTTCGTGCGTATTACCGTGCCAATTCTGGAGCCGCCCAATGAAAAAGCTGATAGATCTGCTTCATGAAGGCGAGCCAAGCAAATCCATCGCGTCAACCACCAGGGTGCAGATGGGTGTGGCCACCGCGGCTGTTCTCGGGGCGACTCTAGGCGCAACGAAATCTCAGAAATTTTCTAATAGCGCAGCCACCCTTGTGACTAGCGATGATTTCATGAACGAGCTGGAGTCCGAGATCGGTCTTCCAAATACGGACGAGTCCGAAGATGAATTCGTCGCACGGGCCAAGGCGAGCATGCTCACTATGCTGAAGTCCAAGCTTGACTAACTGAATTGGCGAACCGCTGGTCTCATCAGAGCTGAAGGCCCGCGCACAACAAAG
This sequence comes from Pseudomonas sp. 21LCFQ02, assembly GCF_024129895.2. Lineage (NCBI taxonomy): Bacteria > Pseudomonadati > Pseudomonadota > Gammaproteobacteria > Pseudomonadales > Pseudomonadaceae > Pseudomonas > Pseudomonas sp. 21LCFQ02. The sequence continues at coordinate 4,085,506 of NZ_CM178749.1, read as the reverse complement.
CCCGCATCAGCGGGCTTTCTCTTGATCGCTCTCGGCAGCAAGGAGCTTCGTTCATGATCGGCGTCTATATAGACAACAACGTTTGGGACTTCCTGTTCGAGCGAGGGCTGGAGCTTCACGAAGAGCTTCCAAAGCCGGAATTCTGCCTAGCCATGACGCGCGAGGCAGAGTTTGAGATCCCGCCCATCCCGGACGACAAGGCCGAACTCAAGGCATACATCGATCGCACGATCAAAGAGGGGGTCGTCACCGTTGCGCTTTTCGGCTTCGGGAACCCTGACCTACCTCCAGGCGAGCAGCGCGTCGCCGGGTTTGATCGCGGTTCTTTTGCAAGCGAAGAAATGATCGAGTTCGCAAAACTGCAGCGCACCCCGCTCGGCAAGCGGCTCAACGAAAAAACTAGACTCTACCGAGGCGAGGCTGACAAAGCGATCGCCGCACGATCTCTGCACAACGTTGTACTCACGTTAGACGCCAAGAAAGGACCTATACAAGACGCCTACAAGGCTGGCGGGAAAGTCGTTTTTCTTTCCGAATTCGACGAGAGCGGCCTGACCCTCAAGGAATACGTTCTGGCCGCCTTGGCTGAGCATCCCTCCAGAACATCGCCGCCCTCCTGACAGCCCGGGCCGATCACTTTGCTCAGGCGCACATACGCATTTCCCCATTCTATACGGGATAGAATGCGGGAAATTGCATACACCTTCCGCCCTCCTCGGAGCCTGCAATGCAAGAACCAACCGTCACGTTCAAACGCCTTGGTGTCACCAAGGGCGAAGATGGCCTCATCAAACTCTTCCACTTGGAGGCCACAGAGACCCGCAGCGACAACACGCAGCGCATCTCGGTCACTCCAAGACAGATCACCTCAGCGAAAACGATGAAGACCTTCCTGCTCGGCAAAGGAATGTTCTACCTAGCTACACGAGACCAGCATGACCAGATGCTGCTTGAGCTAACGTCGAGCCCTGACCTTGAGGAAACGACCATAGCTTAAGCTACAGAACGAAGGCGTCCAGAAAGCAAAAAGCCCAGCGGGTAGCTGGGCTTGCTTCATGAACCATCTAATCATGGTCCGATGATTTCTTCAGACCTGAAGGCGAGCAGACCTCCCCGGTCACGAATACCAGCCCGACGCATCCAGCCAATGCCAGAGATGACGTTGACGATGACGCCGCTTTGAGAAGCTCTTCGGAGAAAACAGCTCCTGCCATGGCGCAAAACGGAAAAATCGAAGCCCCGTTCAAAAGCGCCATGACCAGATCGCCGCTGCGGACCCGACGCCTGTGACACCACTGTTGCACTGCATTGATAGCAACGCAGACAGCAGCAAGGATGATCGTAATACCTTCGAAACCGAGCGTATGCCCGTAAACGGTGACCACTTAGACGATTGCAGTCAATTTCATCAGAGCCAACGCACCGCCAGCCCCCAATACACCAGCAACAATTTCGCCAGGGAAATTCACGCCGAAAAATGCGTTTGCCGCAGCCACGCCAAGCAACGCACCCGAAAGCACCAGTCGCACGGTTTTGAAGCTGAGCATTTTCATTTGCACTCCTATGCGGCACCAAAAACGGTGCGAGAAAAGAGCTAGCATTTTGCTAACACACTATAAGTGTATAAGCGTTGCTCATATTTGATCAACGGCCTAACGATTTTCGAACCCGTTTTCTTACCGCCGGTTTTCTTCACCGCATTTTTCACGTCGGAATTCGGCATCGTTTTCACAAGCCGCTTCGGAGATCGTTTCAGTCAATCCTTACGCGCCACTCTTCATGCGCCACCCGGCACCGGATCTGCCTATCCACATCAGCGGGTTTTCGTTTACCCGCCCAAGCAAAGGGTGCATCAGTTTGATGCCACCCTTGCATCAAGCGGATCATCCAACCCCAGAGTCATCTGCAATTGCCCGCGCCAATATTCGACCTGCTCCTGCAGTCGCGGCTTTGCCCAGCGATGCTGACCCATCTTCCTGGCGCCCTGGCTGGCTTCGGATTGCGAACGATCCATGTTCTGGTAGGCCCGGTCAAACTGGAGTTTCTCGTCCAGCTCGCCGCGCAACAGTGCGTCGATGTGCAAGTCACACCAGACCGAGAACTTCACATCCAGCCATCGAGCAAAAACTACCGCCAGTTTCGGATGAAGCCACGTCCCCGGCGATTTGCCGCCACGAGCGGTGCGCACCAGACCAAAGTGATCCTGAGTCACTTTGGTGTCCAGCCCGAGAGCTTCGGCCAGGACGGCAAGGTATTGCTTTGTTTCCGCCTGCTTTAGCCAGTCCACCGGTCGTTTGCCAAACCGGCTGGCGACGTCAGTAGCGTTAATCCAGCCGTCGCTGTTAAAGCGCACTGGCTGGCCTTGGTAATGAAAGGGAATCACATTGCTTGCGTTCATGGGCGTTATCTCGTCCATCAGGCGAAAAGGTACGCAGCCGGGGCGGACGGATGAACGAACATCCACCGTTCGACTGTACGGGTCTAGGCTGCGTGTAGGGTTTGCCTTGCGGCAGAAACAAAAAGCCCCGGATCGCGGGTGCGTCCAGAGCTTAAGTAGTAAAAATTAGAGCCTGAGCATCACAGCGGAGATGCCATGCCTCAGATGGTTTTGAGACTCATGAATTGACGTGAGTGCATTTCGGAAGGCCGGCGCTCTTCACGCTAAGAGCATTCGCCTCATTGACTAGTTTGTACGCCGATGCAATCGAGGCTACCGACTCTGCAGCCTCCTTAAGACCTGCAACAGGGACAACGCCCACCTTAGAGAGCGTTCCATTTGGATTTAGGTCGACACTGAACTCCGCGTACTCAAAAAGACCCGGCTGATAGCTGATATAGCTGACGTCTTTTGACGCAGCATTAACAATCGTGACGTCAAGCACTTCGACGCAGCCTTCATCCCCAGTCTTATTCGAATATCGTGCTTTGCTGTCAGCGCTTGCAGGAATGGTGTTTAGGGTCCGCTGCGCGATAGCCGGCTCCACTTTACGAAATGGGATTCCCTCACACTTTCCGTCCTTACAAGCTTGCCTCTCACCCTGATACGTAACCACGTGCCCCGAACACCCGACCAGCCCCATTGCCATAACGGCGAGAAATATCTGTTTCATGCTCAACTCCCTGTTGTGAGTGGCAGATAGCCACATCAGGAGCGTAGCAGCGGTTTACGACAGGCCAAGATCTACACAAAAAAGGTCCGGACAGCTTGAGACTGTCCAGCCGTACAGCCTGGTGAAATGCTCAGTTCATACCTCAAGGCGAACCGTAGTAGCGTTGCGCCTTCATGAAGCCCAATCCAAGGAATGAGAAATGGCTCTGGTCACTGATTCGACAAGACGGTTCATAAAAGCCACAAGCCAGCCCGGCAACGAGCACTGGAACACCCTTTATGAGATCGGAGACAAAGTGCCTGTCTCCGGGATCTATCGATGCCAAGGGTGCGGACACGAAATAACGTCCAACGCGCGCGATCCATTCCCTCCTCAAAACAAGCACCAGCATAGTGACGGCGCAGTCGAAGTGCTGTGGCAGCTCATCGTTATGACGCAGACAAAGTGAGCTGAATTGCCCTGCCCTTTTTTTGGCGCCGATACCTTCAGTCGCCGCAGTTACCCAGGAGATGCATAAATGGACGCTTTAGATAACGAGCTGGTTGAGCTGGCGAAAGAGACCTCCAACATAGCGATGGTTACTCATGCAGGTCTTGTGGCTCTTTTGACAGCCATGCGCAGATCGGGCGCTCTTGATTGTGAGGTGTTTGCCAAAGAGCTGAAGCATCTTGCTGCCGGCCCGTTGGAGGGCCAGCTTTCACGATCCGAGACTGGTCAGAATGCCATGCAAGCACTGCTCAATATCGCAGGCGAGCAGGATTAGTTGCGCCCCGTTCGGCCTGGCCAAGCCTGGCCGACATCTCGCCAGTTCGACGACAAAGATCTTCCATATGCGCCTTAACAGCGCCCAGGTGACCTTTAAGCTCGGCAGCAACATCCATATGTCTTCCGCTGCCGCTACCCACAGCCCTTTCCGCTTCGTCCGCACTCATAGTCACTTCTCCCGCTCTTCGGTCATCACGATGTCATCCAGCGCAAACACTACCTCATCCACAAAATGCCTTGGCAATGGCGATGGGTGGGCCGCCAGGAAGTCGTTGATCTCCCGGTAGCCCAGCCTCATTGGAAATGCTCCAGACACGGATGCGATGTACTGTCTGCCTCGGCAAACGTTGCGAAACACGTTCAGCAAATACGCCGTTACCGGATCAAGCTCAGGCTCATCCGGCACGGCCATGCGCAACGCTTGGTAGATCAGCCTTTGCTTGTCGGCTTTTTCGCCGCCGAACTCGGCTTGCCACTCCCAGCGGGCGACGACTTCCCCAGCGTCTCTTCCAGCTCGCCGCGCAGTTCGGTGGCGTACTCTTGCGCAGCCTTGAACACGAACAGGAAGGCTTCCGGCGTGCCAAGTAGCAGTGCTTCGGCGTTGTCGAGACTGAAAGGCAGTGGGTTTCCGTCCTCATCCAATACACCGGACCAGTCACGGATGATGTGATGCCCGACAAGGCGGCACTGAACATCATATTCTGCTTTCTCGCCTTCAATGATGCCGGGGGCGCTGATACCGAAGTTCGAGTCGTTGCGGTTGATCTCGCGACGAGCGCGGGCCAGGGCCACTTGATACGCCGGGTTGTCGATGGATGCGATCTGGATCTTGGTGTCCTCGTCGAAGTCGACCCACTTTGCGTCGGTGTGCTTGACCTGCTTCTGTTTTTTCAAAGCCATTGTTGAATCCTCACGTCACGTCATAAAAATGGCCGCTCCGGACGACGTTATTTCCGGAGCGACCCAAAGGAGCGATGCGGTGTTACGCCGTGACAGTGATACTCGACGTAGCGGTCTTGGTTGTGTCGGAGACGCTGGTTGCGGTGATAACTGCAGAACCAGCAGCAACGCCGGTGACCAGGCCAGAGCCTGATACAGTGGCGATGCCAGGAGCCGAACTGGACCAGGTGACGTTCTGTGCAGCCTCGGCCGGCAGGGCGCTGGCGGTAAGCTGGCGGGTTGCAGAAACGGCGATGGAGGCAGTGGTCGGGGCCACAGAAACGCTGGTCACCGGCACGAATGGCACACGGGTGATGGTCGGTGCGACCTTTGCCACGGTGAAGTTCAAAGTCACCTGCACCAGATCACGCTTTCCACCATTAGGCAGCTCGCCATCCACCTCGATACTAGGGAAGTCGAACTGGTACTGGTTACCCAGGCTGTCCTTGATCGGGAACTGCACCTGAAATGGCTTGCGGGTCAGCTGCTCTTTCCAGATCAGCCATGCCGCTTTGGACCACGCCAGCGTCAGAGTTCCGGTGATTGCCGCCTCGGTAGCGATGATCGCGCCGGGGCCGAGCTTACCGTTGCCCAAGCAGCGCTGGACCTGCACGGTGTTGTCGATAGCGATATTGATGGCCGACACACAGGCTTGGCCGACCAGCGAGACGCCATCGACCAGAATGTCGCCGATTGCCAGGCTGGACATGAATGGGGCGGTGGTCGGAGCCGCGGCGCCGGTCACGAAGCTGGTTTCGGCATCCTCGTAGTCCAGGCACTGGGCGCCGATGGTCAGGATGACCTTGCCCTGCTCCGGCACGTCAATAGAGCCGGTTGCAGCATGAACACCCTTGAACAGCGAGTACACGCTGACATCGGTAAAGCCTTTCTGCACACTGAATGTGCTGCGGACATCGCCAACAGTCAGGACGTTGTTGGTCCAGGATCCGTAAAACAGAGCCTCCAGCCAGTCATCGAATGTGCCGAATGACAGCTCGCCGGTCAGGTCACCGCCGATGGTCAGGCCAGTGACAACCGAGCCCTGACTGATGCGGCTATCGGTGATCTCGTCCGACACTTCCGTGTCTGGTGTCGGGGACAGGGTATTGCCGGTCAGGCGTGCGGTCTTCCACGCGCCAGCGGCAGGGCTTGCGGGGGTGACGCCAGGCGTGACCTCCTTGATGTAGTGCGTAACGATCTTGGCGCCGGAACTCATGAGAGCCTCCTTGTGCGGGCATAAAAAAACCCGCTCAAGGCGGGTGGGTCGGGGTATTGCTCGTTTACCCGGCTACGTACCGGATGACGACGTTGAATTGAATGAATCCGCCGCTCTCGCCGGCACCATGCATCGATGCTTCCCAGCACTCAAGGTCGCCTTGCCTCCAGAACTGGAAGTGGTCGGACAGCGCATCAGCAAGCCGCGTGACCGCGCCGGTGCCTACGCCCTTACGGTCGAAGCACTGGATAACGGCTTGGCCAGGCCGGCGGGCATGCGGCTTGTCGCCCACCCCAGCAAAAAAAGCGGTGCCGCCCTGAATACTGAGTCGGCACCAGACGCCTTCGGACGGTTTCTGGAAGATCTCATCAGGATTCGGGTACTCAATCCGGTCCTGTGCGATGCCCTGGAAGGCATTCATCCGATCAACGATGGCCAGCCGGATCTGCTCGAAAGTCATCAGCCACCCCCATACTTGGCAACGAGCGAGGCGAATGCAGGGCCGTAATTGCCGGCAGGAGCCTGCCCGGAATGGCCGTTCTCCAGACTTTCCGAATAAGGCAGGTTGGTCTGGATCAGGATCATCGAGAAAGGCTGCTTGGCCGAGGCAATGATCTTCATGCCAGCGGCAATGGTCTTGGCCCCACCAGTGTCGGGCGTGATCGGCGCCGATAGGTCTTCGTGATTGACGCTGATCCGGTGACTGCCCTTGTAAGCCCCGGTATCAACCGGCGATCCGTGGACTACCATCTGCAGGGCGTCTGCGGCTATCTCGTTTCGATGCTTCACAAGGTCCGCCTCGAACACCTTGATGAACTCCAGCGGCCCGTTACTCCATCCTCCGGCCATGTCACACCTTCCTGAGCTGAATGACCCAAGTCGCTTTCGCGGGGTCTTGCGAGATTGGTCCGATCACCCGGTAGCCATTGATTGCGTCATCGACTCTCGGGGTGTCGGTTACTTCGGATTGCAGCGCGGTCAGCTTTATGTCAGTTGCCAGGATGTTGATACCGTCCACCAGGCGCAGACTGAAGCTGCCGAACACACCCCGACCGGTGTAGGTCTCGGTGGTGGTTGGCCGGGTTTCGGTAATCGGATCGTAAGGCCCCTGCCCTACAACTCTGGCGCCGGTGAATTGGGTTACAGCATCAGCTAGGTCGGTGTCGAATGCGTCAGCCAGATCGGCCTGCAGGTCATCTCGCAGCCCCATGTCACCCCCTGACCATCTTGAACTGACTCATGCCGCCGCCAGCAGGCTGAAGCCATGGCGACAGCAGGGCTAAGGCAAATGACTCGCCAGAGGTGTAGGTTGTTGCGCCGTCCCGGAAGGTCTTGCTGCTGGACACCTCACCAGCCTTGACCGACTTACTGGTTACGCCGGTTTCCCGGGCGCCGTACAGTCGGCCATTGGCTGCATCTATAGCGATTTCGGAGGCGGCCTGCTCCCATTCCACCGGCATCGGATCGATGTCGGGAAGCTTGCGGTTGGTCATCCACACGTTGGCCATCATCACCGCTCGCGGCTTCTTGTCTTCTGGCGCCCAGTCAGCGCCCTGCAGGCCGTCCACCTGCTCTGCGGTGATGTAGACCTTCATGGGTTACTCCTGGGTGTCGTCCAGCAGCTTGGCCAGCTCGCCGCGCTCTGCTTCGGGATTGAACTCGACGCCCTTCTCGGCCAGCTTGGCCTTGATGTCGTCGATGCGTAGGCCGTGCGATGGCTTCTTGGCCGGAGCCTTGACCAGTTCCAGCACGCGATCCTCGTCTTCCTGGGTGAACAGGTCGCCGAAGTGGATGCGCATGCTGCTAACAACGTAATCAGGGTCGTTCTGGTCGCCGGGCAGCGCAGCCAGGGCAATATCAAGCGCCTCACGGCCCCGCGGATCTGTCGCGTCAGCCATGGCTGCCTTGTAGGCCTCGGGCGCGAACTGCACATCGATGATGCGATAGCCCTGGCTTACCAGTTCCTTCTTGCGCTCCGGGGTTACCGGGTGCAGCTCGTAAATCACTTCGCGGTCTTTCGACATCGCCTTGTCCTCTTGGAATGATGAGCCGGGGCGCCATGGACGCCCCGGACTGGATCAGGCCTGACCGATAGCCAAGACGCCGGCTGTGTGCTTGACCGAATCGACCACCTTGTCCCAGTTCGAGCCGGTGGCCAGTGCCGCATCGGTCGGGGACGCGCCGCCATTGGCGGTGTCCCAGGCGTAACCGCGCAGACCAACACCGAAGGTGTAATCGATCTGCAGCGTGGTCGAAATGCGCTCACCGCCGTTACTGGTGTCGATGTTCGAGATCAGGTCACGGGTGTCATGCACGGTGGCTGCGCCCTGAGTCAGCGACAGGACTCGACGTTTGGCCGGGGCAGTCGGAGTGGTGGTGGCGGCGCTGTACAGTGCGGGGGCGTCAGTAACCACCACCAGGCGACCAAGGATGTCGACCACCCGAACGCTGTCAGACTTGAACAGTTGCTCAGCATTGGTCAGGTTCTGGCCCACGAAGGCGTGGAACTGAGCGCCATCCATTACCTGGGCAATCAAACGACTGGAGTTATCGCCGAACAGCGCATGGCTGTCGTTGACGGCGATGTAGTCAACCTTCTTGCTGCCAGACACGTCTACAGTTGCAGACGCGCCCTGGTTGCTGATCGCTGCTACCAGCGCAGCAATCGCGGTGTTGAGCTGGTCTTGCAGCAGGGATTCAGCGAAGTAGCGCGAGGCCACCTCGATACCCTCGGCAGTCGGCTTGCGCAGCCAAGTCATCTGGCCCGGCTCGTAACGCACAGGACCGAAGCCGCCAGCCACCTTGACTGTATTGTGCTTGATCTGGGTCAGGTCGACAGGCGTCACGGTGTTGTTGGGGCCGTAGCGGTCAACGCGGCGGCGAGCACCAGCAAGGCCAGCGTAGAAACTGGTTTGCAGGAAGTCGCCATCGAAACCGTCAGTGGTCAGCAGGATCGCCCCACCGCTTGCAGCGTTGAATTTTTCGACCATCTGGGCAAGCGTCTCGATGGTCGCTGGCATGAAGTAGGTATTGAACACTTCCATATCGGAAAGCGCCATGGTGGAACTCCTATAACTGTTGCCCGGACGGGCGGGAAAGTAATGGTTTTCGAGGCATCCGCCTCAGTGCGCCGCGTCCCATCCGGGAGTACAGCTAGACCGCGATCAGCCGTTGGCCAAGTCGGGGAATTGAGAGCGAATCGCCGCTACGCGATCATCGCGGGAGCCGCCGAAGTTGCCCTTGGGCTGGTTGCCGCCGGATGGGTTGCCACCATTGGTCGCACCCCCGCCAGACTGGCCGTTGCTTTTGAGGATCTGATCTTTGTACGGGTACTGGTCAACCAGGGTTTCCAGCGCTTCATCGAAGTCAGCCAGCTCTCCAGGACGGGCGCGGCTGAAAATCTTGTTGCCGGCCTGGTCGTAGGCGACGACCTTGCCCTCTTCGATCTTGAATGCCTGACCGAAGCGGGCCTGTACCAGGTCCCCCGGGATTGCGAACTTGTCAGAGATGAGCTTGGAGCGACTGAAGCTGCCGCCAATCAGCTCGCTGTGCAGTTGTCCCTGGAGCTTTTCCAGATCGCCCTGCAACGTTTTTTCACGCTCGGCGGCGGCTTTGGCTGCGGCAGCAACCTGATCTTCCGCCGCGCGCTTGGCGGCAGACTTGATCTCCTCCACCTTGCCGGCGGTGACCAGATCGCCTTCCTTGAGGTTCTTCACGGTCTCCAGAGCCTTGATAGCGGACTCGGGGTCTTCAATGCCCTCGAACAGCTTGGAGCGCGCCTCAGCCACTTCCTTCGCCTCGCGATGACCCTGTGCCTCACGGTTCAGCGCTGAAATCTTGGTCACGGCAGCGGCGGCGTCGAATGGTGACTCTTTACCGTCAGCGTGGATGTAGACCGGATGGCCGTCTTGCAAAACTACGTTTCCGTTGTCGTCGAGCTTGAGTTTCAAGGTGCTTCTCCTGGGCATCCGCCCCGCTACTGGCTATCCAGCCATTGGCGCCCTGCTCGTCCGAGCTGCGGGCATGAAAAAGCCGCCCGAGTTGCCTGGGGCGGCCTGTTTGATTTTTGGCGCTACTCTCCGAACAGCGCTCGGAACGTCTCGGCGTCCCGCAACCGCAACTCGTCAAGCGTGTACATCTTGTTCTGGGGGTCGACGAACCGGTCAAGGCTCAGCTTTCCCTCGGCATACAGCTTGTACCGGGAAGGCCCGAGCCATTGCTGCTTGAAGGCTTCATCCTGGCGGGCAAAGAAGGTCGAGAACGACGTATCAGCCTTCACCCGCCCCTGCTTGAGGTCGGCCTTCTCGCGCTGATTCTTGGTCATGTCGCCGACACTACGGAAAGTCGACTCGCCGTCGCGCCCCTTGACCTTGAGACTGATCGAAAAGGGCCGCTCACCCATAAGCTCGCCAGTCATGCTTGGGATGTACTGGCAACGGCAGTTGTAGTGCAGCGTGGCCGGTGGCCTGGGCTGGCCAATCTTGTAAACCTTGCCGTCTAGGGAGGCGCAAACCACGCAGGTTCGACCTTCCAGCGCCGCAGAGCGAATCACGTACGGCACGCCTAGAGCCTCATAGGTCTCTTCATAGACCACGCCACTGACGTGGTTTCTTGCCGTCCTGACGACCCGCTCGATCTCGACCTTGGTGGCCTGCATGATGCCGTCTTGGTACTCAAGCGCCTTGGTGCCACGGAGTGCGCGGATGATCTGCGAGTTGCTGTTATCACTGGCAATCCCGGCCCGTATAGTGAGCAGGATCTTATCTTTGGTGTCAGGCGCGATGCTGTCGAGCATCTCGTGCACCAGGCGACCACCAGCCAACGGGCTATTGAGAGCCTGCTTGAGCATCTTTTCCGAACTGATCGACGCCGGCTTAACGTCCATCATCTTCGATACAGCCGCGGCTGCGTAGCCAGTCTCGTAAGCGGCCAGTGACGCAGCGCCAACGGCAAAGCCAGTCGCAACAACGGCGCCGATCTGACTTGTCGCGGCAGTGATCGCGTCACGCATCTCGCGCAGTTCTGGCGTGTTGTACTTGCCGGCCGAGAACGATGCCTTTTCCGCATCGCTCAGACCGTCGAGCATTTCGCCGAGCTGCCTCCAGAGCGCCAGCGCCACCTTGTCGGCTTCGCTGGTCAGTTCGGACGCTGCCGCAGTGCTGAGGCGGTAAAGGTAGCTTTTGTGCTGCCCGAAGGCATCAACCAGGGCCGCCTCGGCCTTCTTCTGCTCATTCGTCGCCATTCAGGTCACCGGTTATCGCACCGTCGATTCCTGCGGCCTCAGTGAGCCACGGAACGCCTGGGATGCGACCGTTGCTGATGTAGTCCCACAGGCTCTGCTCGCTGATGTTCTTACCAGCCTTGGCCACCATGAGCTGCGCCAGCACCTGGGCGTCGATCCTGCCCCGCTGCTCTTCGATCCGGGCCTTCTCGTCTACCCACTTGAGCGAGTCGCTGATGACGCCCCGGCGCTTGACCTCGTTGAACAGTGTTTCCTGGCTCAGGAAACCTGCGTCTGCCATCTGCTTGAGGACTGGAAGACTCACCTCTGGCGCGTAGTCCGCGTCGTAGTTGCCTTCTATGGTGGCGAACCCGCCGGTCGCTTGCTTGGTCCAGTCAGCGAACAGTTGCAGCACTTGATCAACGGCATCCTCGAAGTTATTCCCCATCGCCTCCAAGGCGCTGATCTTCTCGGCCGCTTCCTCATTGGCCTGGGCTGCCGTTTTCACCGCCTGATCAACCCGGCTAAGCAGCCGAGCGCCAGCCATGCGCATCTCTTCAAGCAGGTCTTGCAGGTCCTGACGACCAGCATTGATCGCTTGGCCGCCATGCTCAACGTACTTGAGATCGGCGCCTTCGCCCTGAAGTCGGGTTGCCGCCGAACTGCCAACCGTCATTTCCCACGGCACAGGCATTCCGTCCGGGCCAAGCGAGTCGCCTGCGTTGATCGCCACCAGAATCGGCACCCGGGCAACGTGGAGCAGGTTGCGCTGATCACTCTGAGACTGCCAGTGCGTGACGTTGAGGTGCGCCAGCTCCAGCAACGGCGGCTTCGCAGTCATCACTCCGGTCTGGCCGGTGTAGAAGGTCACCACCGGCACCTTGCCAAGGGTGTTGACGCCATCCTCATGAATGACCCAGCCAGATCCTTCGGTCTTGCGGTAGATGCGCCAGCGCTTTTCCTCGATGACGCGAATCTGCTGGATCAGCTCTGTGCCGAACTCTCCGCTCTCCTCTTCGATCTGCTCGATGTAGCGGAACTGGGTCAGGATTGGCCGACCATTTACGAAGCGATACCGAAAACCAAGCACCTGGGTCGGCTTGACCATGACCGCATAAGGCCTGACCCCAGCGTCTTTCTCCTGAGCCTTGGTCTTTATGCCCTCAGCACGTGGAAAGTCCACCAGGCAGTGAGCAAGGCCATACCCCAGCCCAATCCTGAACCACTCGGACGCGAACACATCCAGATTATTGCCGCGCAGGTCAACGTCATCATTGCACCAGGCTGCGATATCGTCAGGCACCTCGTCCCCTAGCGTAATCGGGCGAGCGAATACCCTGCCTGTCATGTTCTTCACCGTCTCGGCGTAGGCCGGCAGCAACGTGGACAGGTTCAATCGATCTTGATAGCTATCAGGTTCTTCCTTCGGCCATTTGGGGAGATACGCCACGCCAGCGGCGCGCATCGCCTTGGTACCGCCGAGCAGCGCTGACACCAGGGTCCAGTCGTCCTGCATGAGCGCGATTGCGCCAAGCACAACGTCCGGGCTGTCGTTTGTGGCCATGGGTTACATCCTGAGAGGTGTGCTGGTGGAGATTTTCTGGTTGATCGGATAGCGCTGGACAATGAAATAGCCCAACGCATCTACAGGGTCTTCCGTGCCGTCCTTGTTCGGCTCACCCTTGTCCGTGTATGCCTGCTGCTCCAGCACCTGGGTGGTGACCGGGCAGTTGTCGGTGTTGACCAGATACCGCCGCTGACCCTCACCGTTGAGGAGCATGGCATTCACCGCCAGGACCCGGTCACGAACCAGTGGGCTGGACGGGTTGACCATGACGATGAAGCCTGCGGCCCGCAGCAAGGCATGGTCTGACTCACTACCGTTGACGCTCTTGCGGTTTTTGCCGCTGGCGTCGGGGTAAACAATGATCTGACGGCCAGGGAAGCGGCGCTTCAGCTCAACAATCATGGCTGGCGTATCAAACAGGCCGGTCGCCTCTTCCAGCAGTAACGGCTGGCCGTCCCGGATGACGTGGATCGTCGCTGCCATGCGGTTGATGTTGAAGTCCATGCCGACGTGCAGCGGCTCGCCCGGCCGAATCGTCTCATTGGTGTGGCACGCAAACCGGTTGAAATTCGGGTACACGCTGCCGGAGGTCAGGTTGACGAACAAACCGTCGATGTAGGCCTCAACCAGGTTGGCCGGGTACGATCTGCGCAGGGACGGGATGTAGTCCTTAGGCAGGTTCTTGGCATTCTGCCGCGTCGAAGCGTGGACGATGCCGTAGAACTCCTTCTGCGCCGGGTGGCTGGCCAGCTCCTTCACAAACTTGCGGTAGACCCAATTGAAGCCCTCAGGCGTGGTCGTCACATCGATAGTGTTTTCAGGTCGACTTGGCCAGACCGTCGACATCCGCGCGATGATCTTTTTCCAGGCGCTGTCCGCTTTCTTGATCGGCATGCAGTCGATTTCATCGACCAAGGCGTGGGCGATGTTGAAACCCACGATTTTGTGGGGGTGCTCCATGCTCTTACAGATGATCGTCGACAGAAGCCGTCCGCGCCGGTCTCGCAGGTGCACCCGCTTGTTGCTGGGCACGATATCAGCCACTAGGCCGAACGCCTCAGCCACCACCGGGATGGTGTCGTAGAAAATGTCCGCGATGTGCGGGTACGTCGGGGCAAAGTAGCCCTGAGGGATGCGCGGGTGCTCCAGGGCGTTGATGCAAAGCCGGACGCAACCAACGAACGTCTTGCCGCTCCGGTAGCCGCCAACGAACGCTGAGAACTTCTTGGGGTGACTGATGAACTCGAACTGCGGCTTATTCAGCTTCAGGGTCGCTTGCATCTTCAACCCCGATGATCACTTGCTTGGGCTCGGGCACATCCTTATCAGGGTCGGCCAACTCCCGTTGCAGCTTCTGGATGTTCAGGCGCTTGATTTCGTCGTCGAGGGACTTATCAGGCTCCACCTTGCGGTTCACATACGCATCGCCGCACTCCTTCGCCGCCTGCTCAAGGATCTGCACGGCCAGAGCCATGTTTCGCATCGTCTCTGCCTTCTCAGCCATGCGGCCTAGCGCACGGAGACGGTACGCACGGTTGGCGATGGGGATCTCGGCAGTTTCCTCGCGGAAGCGTTTTCGGGTGTCGTGGAACAGGGTCACCCACTTGGCGGCCAGGTCGCGCCCGGCACGCTTGGTCGGGTCATGCGCCTCACACTTCTGGCGGGTCAGCTCAAGGCCGAATTCCTCTTTGACAGACGCTGCAACCTGGCTGGGCGTATCGAAGCAGGCCAGAGCCTGAACGATGAACGCTCGCACCTCGTTATTCAGGGTCGCCATAGGGATTCTTCCGTCTTGGGTCTGTCAGGGTTTAGGCAGACTTGAGCAGACAGGTCCCGCACGCCCTCGAAATGTTGATTCTTGCCACCGCTGGCGGCTTGCTTGCTGCGTCGATCAGTGCTTGAACGTCCTGACTGGCACCGTAGCGGCGGACCACGCCGATAAACTCTTCTACGTCGTGTGAGCGCATCTCAAGCTTGGGCACCCCTTCCTTGGTGAAGGCTGGGGCACCGTATTTGTCTGGCTTGTGGGCTACGTGATAGAGCTCATGTTCGACAAGCGAACAGAATTCGGCATCGCTGCACTGGGCACAGTAGTCAGCGGCCAGCGTGATGATGAATTCGGGCTCGTCCCCGAACCAGTCACGCATCTGCTGCTCCATCCGGGCCTTATGCCAGCCACCTGCGCGGTGCATGACCTGTTCGGCCTGGCCAAGGACTACCCTTCCCCGCTTGGCGAACGACTCGGATGCCCAGAGGACGCCGATGTTGGCGCCTATCAGGTGGGCGTGGTCTTCGTTGTGGATGCTGCCGGTGTCGGCAAGGATCTCGGTGGATATCCATTCCCAGACCTCGGGGGCCGGGGTGAGCGTGAGGAATACCGATTCAAGCAGGCTTGCTGGCGGCACTGGCCGGACCATGGAGCACCTCAGTCGATATCAAGCAGCACATCCACCAGCTTCCGCTCACCCAGCCTGAACAGGGCGAGCGCCTGGAGGTCATCAGCGGCAGGTCCGAACGCGAAAGCCTCGACTCTGCCGTTTTGTGATCGCAGAGCAAGGACGCCTATCGCACAGGGCTCCAGCTCTCCCGACTCCAGTTGATCCGCCACCTTGCGCAGCGTTGCGGCGGCATCACGCCACCCTTCGCGCTTGAACTCGACGACTTTCATCGGCTGTCACTCTACGATTGCGAGAGGCCAGATACCCCGGACCAGAGCGAGCGCATCAACCGGGGTCAGGTCTTCGTGATGGATCATGGGGAACGGCGGGTAGCCAGGCGCATGGACAAGCCAGGACTTTTTCAACTGAAAGGGTCTGCAGGCTGGGCAATCGAGCGCACGAACCACATGAAACCCTGTTGCAAGTTGGTCTTGGCCAGAGCCAACAGGCGCGGGTCAACGCCTTCGATCTGTCCGATTTGCTTGAACAGCTCGCCCGCATCAGCCTCCAAGGCCTTGATCGAGTTCATACCGTCGATCTCGGACTGGCTCAGGTCGCGGTAGCCGGTGATCTTCTTGTGCTGGTTGTCCATAGCTTTCTCCAGAATGCAAAAGCCCCAGCGGATGCCGGGGCCTGGGTTGTTCGCGCCACGAAATGGCAGCTATCGATTTTGTGGCGGCAACTTGTAAGGTCATGCCGCTTGGCACACACTCGCCGCTTTCCCTAAGGAGTAAGGCCAGTGATCAATTTTCAATGGGTGGATAAGATGCTGGCGACTTATGTGGCTGCGTCATTCGTGATGGCCAACCCTGACAAGGCCACGCCGGAAGAGCTTGCCCTTGCTGGCGAGAACCTTGAGATGGCCAAGCGAGTGTCAGAAACAGGCTACAGGATCGAAAACGGATCAATCGGCAATGACAACGAACACGGCAAGTTCCAGCTTGCGTCTCTGGGCCGGAGTTTCCAGGCTCCTGACGACTTCTCAAGTCATGGCCGGTCATGTGGCCCCAACCAGTACTTCCCGATGATCCTTGCGGACTATCCAGTCTGGGCCGAGGCCCATTCACAGAACCAGCATCTGCGCCACTTTATCGAGCAACAGCGGTAATCCTTCGCCTCAGGAGCGGCGGCGGTCTGTCTTGCCCGGATCTGAGCCGAATCGCGGATCGGTCAGGCAGTGCTCGCAGTGCAGGTGCCGGCACAGCCAGGTCTTGACCTGCATCCAATAGGTCCGCACGAACCAGTGCCGGACGCCAGCGCAGGCCAGCGCAACGTGGAAGGTGACCCCGGCAACCGTGGGCGTGACATAGGGCCACTCGCCTCGTGTGGCCATCGCGTACCCGGCTACCGCAATCGTGAAGTAGATGACCTTCCCCACAATCCCGTCGTTGACCCGGAAGCTCAGCATCGACCACAAGGCCCACGCTGTGATGATCCCAATGCTGACTGTGCTTACAAGTTGAAGGCTGCTCATGGGTTACCCCCGAAGCGTTGCCGGATCAGAGCCCACAGATCAGCGGCTTTGATCGCTCTGTGAATGGCGGCCATCAGCGAGCCGCCGAATGCGCCAAGAAGGAACCCTACCCCGGCCACGTTATTCGGCTCAGTGATGGCCAGGTAGTTACTGACCATACCTGTGAGGTACACGGCGCAGGCAACCCCGGTCACCAAGAAAATGACCCAGGCCCTGACGCTTGTCAGGTCGTCCCGGTGCCACCAACTTGCAACCACGGCGCCAATCAAGCCGGCGATGGCCCACTCAGCGTTAGTGAGCCAGCGGTGAAATGAATCCATGCGCTCGACTCCGTTGAGCAAAAAAAGGCCCGCCATTCGGGCGAGCCATTGAATAAAAGGGCCAGCAGTCTGACCCGCTGGCATGTGGAGGCGGATATGGTGCGGATGCTGGGGGTCGAACCCGGATCATCAGCCTGGATAACTAAATAGAGACCTGCGCCACCCGCTAAAGAAAGCCCGGCATCTAAGCCGGGCCATCATCACCACTTATTAGAAATCCCAACCGATTCCGCCGAAAAGCGGCAGCGGCCCCTTGCTGTGATCAGGGTAAAACACACGACGAGGCGGACGAACCGGAGTAGGTTGCCACCCGAAGCGCGCCCAGACTGGCGTGTTTTTCACAATGACAAACGCGCCATTAGCCTGCAGCTGTGCATAGGCTCCAGGGTTGCCATAAGTGCCAGTGTTCCAAACCGCCTCGCCAGCAGCGTTGTAAAGAACGAAGTTGCCATCGGCCTGCATAACTGCCTGGGTCGCGCCACTGTTGAATGTGTGAGAGTGCCAGACAGCGGTCATGCTCTGATCGTAGACGACCAGGTTACCGTCAGCCTGGAAAATCAGCTGATAAGCACCGGCCGGGTAGGAGGCACCTACAACCATAGCCTGGTCCGGGTTCAGCACAGTCGCATCAGCAGCTACCGGAGTGAAATTTGCACCCGTGTCGCTCGACCAGAGCGCTTTTACATCAATGACTACGAGGTTCCCGTCATTCTGGAGCGACAGATGCATGCTCTCCACGTTGGCAGGAATGGCGGGATTGTTTGTATACCAGACCCGGCCGCGCGACGGGTCATACAGATACAGCCCGGCATTCATCAGTACATGCGTCGGGAAATCCCTCAGCGACCCGGTGGTGCTATAAGGCTGGTTGGTGTCAGCGATCCAGGCAGTGGCCCCATTGGTTTGATCGTAGATGGCCAGGTTCCCATCATCCTGAAGCAGCAACTTGTAATTGCCATTTGGAGACAGAAGGAACTGACCCGGAGTCATCACTTGTAGCGGAGGCAGATATGGAGATCCAACGCTGGTGAAATATTGAGGATTCTCAGGATAGTAAATTGCCATGGGCATTACCTTTTAAGTCGAATGATTGGTCGCGGAGGATTCCGCATTCACGTCGCTCAAAGGCAATCTGCAGCTAGAGGCTCTCGTCCTATCAGTGGCGGGTTAAGCTCCGCCATAGCTGTATGAATAAACAGTACATCAATATTCCATGCGCATCAAGCACGAATATGCATAGATAGCCGTGCTTAATGTCTTTCAGGCTGGCAATAAAAAACCCAGCCTTGAGAGCTGGGTTTGATGCCGAACCGCCCGTTGCAGTGGATTATCGATACGGGCGGGCATTATCGCTTCAGGCGTTCACCTGGGTGGATCACCCGAGCTTTCAGAGACTGAATCGCGCCCCGGCTCTCAGGGAGTTCAGCGTGAGACTGTAGAAGGTCAGCCCTTGATCGGTCATGCCGTAGATAGTAGAGCTCTCGGTCACGGGCGTGTCCATTCGAAACAAGGCCTCCCCATGCTCGCTCTGCATGAGCGCCAGAAACTGATCTGAAAACTTAGCCGCCTCAGAATCTTCATGTCTTTTTGGATAGAGATGATCCAAGAACTTTCCAACAGGCATTTTTGACATGCTTTCCATAAATCTAAGCATATCGCGCATCATGCCGATGTCATTCTCAGTAATTTCCGGGCTTTCCAAAGCAATTGCCTCATGCAAAAAAACGCTGAAAAGTCTGTATCGTTATATAAGTTTGCCGAAGGCAAAACTCTAAACATGGCGAAATGATGCCTTCACCCGGACATTTGGTCAAGCGGAATAATAAAGCGTTATTCCTGCTGCTCAGAATATTCAATTCTGAACGAAAACCCTTCCTCGCCTCCGCTCACCGACTCAATCGGTACGCCCGCGAATAGCAGCCCTGAACCGCCCGGAGGCATCGTTGTATGTGTGCGAAAATCCGGCTCACAGGACAACCTGAAGTATTCACTGGTAACAATGATCTTGTCCGGTATAGCCGGCGCGCGCTCTGCCATCGAGATTCTTAGTGCCTCAAGCAAAACTCCAACCCTGCTCATGCAGCCTCCTTCATTATTCTGATCATTTGGCTGACAGGAACTAATGCCTGCCGGTCTAGATCATTGCACGCTGCAAAGCAGGCGTCGATGAACTCGCCCCACTCTCTGGTCCACTGGGTCGATTGCAGTTCAAGGCCATAGATCGCATCAAGCCACACCCGGAACGACTCAGGCGTCAGGCACGGATCAACCCCTTCGCTCTGCCCGCCCTGGTGCATGCGGCGATACCGGTACAGCACGCCAGCGGCAACATGGCGGGCCTTCTCAAACTTCTTGGCGTACATCTTCGGACCAGCCTTGTAGGCAGCCAGAAACACCAGCTCTTCGGCCTCTTCCTTCTCATCGACGCTCGCAATGGGGCTGTACATCCAGTTGCCGAACGCCCGGAGACTGGCCGGCAACTTGTCAATGGCCTGCTGCACCCGGCCGGCGATTGCTTGGTGCGCCGCGTGTCGGGCATTTGTGGACCGCTCGGTCTTCTGGATCATCCGACCCAGCATGCCCATTTCCTGCATCACTGCGCCCTGGCTGTCGCGTGCGGTGTACAGGGCGTCGTGCCAGGCAGCACGGGCGCTGTTGAGTTTCATCATGCTGCTGTCCTCTTCAGTTCTCGGACCTTGGCCCGGTAGTGCGCCGTGATGGCTTTGATTTCGTCGACCGTGTACTTGCGGGGCTGATGAGGCCCTTCCAGCCAGGCCACCTGATCGGCGCCGATGCGCTGGACCAAACGAATGCGGTACTCGACAGCGTTGCCGGAAAGGTTCCGATTGCACTTCACGCACTGCCGGTGGATGTTCAGCGGCTCGAACCGCAGCTCGGGACAGGCACCTACGGATCGGTAATGGCCGGCGTCCCAGCGGCTGCCGGTCAGCAAGTCCGAATCGTTCGGAGCCGAGTCGCAGCTGATGCACGGCAGGTGCGCGTCACGCAGGCGGACGAACTCGTTGATCGCGGCCTGGGCATCTTTGAGGTGGTCCGAACGGCTTTTCAGCTTCTCCTTGCGGACCTTGATCGCCTGGCGCTCGATATCGGCCAGCGCCTTGCGGGCCTTCTCCTGCCCCTGCTCCGACTTGCCATGCGCGAGCGCGCATTCAATATCGCCGCAGACGGCCTGTGATGGGCGCAGCGGCGCGAATAGCGCCCGGCACGATGGGCAGCGCTTCTTTCGTTCGGATCGTGGCTTGAGCGGGGTTTTGCGCTGGATTGGCGTTCGCTTCATGCTGGCACCGCCTTCGACTTCTGCTGCTCAGGGGTGAAGTCGCCGCGCAGGGGCATCAGGTATCGCGGACTGACCATTGCGATGCCACCCCTATCCACCCAGCCATTTTGCTCGGTATTAATCAGCAGGCCCTGAGACTGAACGATCCATTTTGGTTCATCTGTCGATTGAAAGAGCCTGTGCCCGGTTGGCGATACAGTTATTTCACCGGGGTTGAGAAGCGTGACAAGCTCAACACAGCGACCCACGTTCGGACTGCTCCCGCTCTTGCTTCCAGTGATCAGCGCAAAATCGCCCGGCTTGAATTGATGGCTCATGCTGCCGCCTCCCACTGCTCAGGCATCTGCCCTTTCGGCTCGCTCCAGCGGACGCCACGCTCGGCACCGAACACATACATGCACTCGATCACGTCGCCCAGCTCAGCCACGGTCATGCGCCGGGTGCTGACACCCAGCATCACCACTCCGCCATTGATGCCGGAAGCCATGCGCACCTCCTGGCGGGCAGCAGCAGTCATGAGTGCTTTCCAGTCCTCGCTGTCGAGCTTCTGCATGACTCCGTTGACCGGCCATTCCACCTGGCGGGAAATGTCGGCCAGCATTGCCCACAGCTTTGCGTTCTGCTCCAGCGTGCGACGGGACTTGACCGGGCGGACGATGATCTCGATTGCGCCGACCACGGCCAGCTCAGTGGCGAAGAGGTACGCCAGGCGGCATACCTCACGGACACGGCTCGGGCCGGATGACCAGAAGTGTCGAGGTTTTGCGATAACGTCAGTCATGGCTCTGCTCCCTGGCAATTGCCGCATCGACCAGTGCGTCAAGAACGAACGGCGACGAAACCCCAATCTTCTCGGCTGTCGGCACGCGTAGAGCCCGATACCGCTCCGCATCCTTCCGCATCCCCTCAGCCTCGGCTCGCCAGTTATCGGCATGCGCCTTCTCTGCTGCTCGCCCGGCGTCATAGCCTGACTGGTAGCTGTTCGGCTCGGCCTGCAAGGTTGCGACTTGGCTGCGCAGGGCGTCGCGCTCAGCTCGCACCTGATCCAGCAAGCGCCCGGAAGACTCAGCGAACGAAGCCAGGCCATCAGTGACCTTGCCCACCAGTTGCTCGGCGGTCAGGGTTTCTGCGTTGTAGCCGCCGGCGCTGAGCTGGAAGGCAAGCGAACGCATGCCCTCATCGAACTTTTCGTTCTCGGCCTTGAGCTCGTCACGCTCCCCCTTCGTCACACGAAGGTCAGCGCGTAGCTCGCCAAGTCGTTCGCCGCCTGCGGCCAGGTCTTGATACTCGCGGATGCTCTCCACCTGATTGGCGTTCTTGCGCTCCAGCCGCTCTATCTCACCCAGCAGGGCCAGGATTTTGGCCGGGGTGCACGCAAGGAAAAACGCCTCATCAGCCTCGCCGTTGTCGCCAACAAAGCCGAACTCGTCGTTCTTGTGGTCAACCTTGAGCACCAGAGAGCCATCGTCGCCTTTGCACTCGTACTTGATGCCACCACCAGCAGAGTCGAGGCGATCGTAATGGCGACCCGGAGTAGCGGCCTCAGCCAGCGCCTTGAGTCGGTTCTTGTCGATGGTCATGGCTTCACCTCGCGCATGAAATTCGCCATATCACCCATCTGCTGAACGATTGCAGCTTCCTCTGTGGCGACTGACTGAGTGATTTTTTCTTTGCCCTTGATGCAGCGCCGACAGTCCACAAGAGCCCAGTCACCGGACAGGCTGCTGCTCTCACCAAGCCAAGTGCCGCAAGCGGCCTGTTCCTCGCATTCATCATCTTGCGGGCGCGGGCAATAATGAGTTTTCAAAGCTTCACCTCGCAGCGCAGGCCGGCGGCCTCGATGGCTTCCTTGCATTCGCGCTTGTAGCTCAGCACAGCGTTACTGGTCAGCGTTCCGGTGTTCGCCACGGTATCGGGCAACTCAACAACAACGGCCTGGCGGCTGGCCTGCCAGCACTCCCACAGGATCTGAATGTTGTTATCAAGATACTCATCGCCTCTGCTGTCGTGACGGCGAAGCCAGCCATGGCCGATGTTTTTGTTTACCCAAGCCTCAAACTCACCGCGCATTTTGTTGGTGTCGGTCATGGCGAAACCCTCAGGCCGGCAGCCTGCACCGCAGTGCACGCATCTTCGTAGTCGATCCAGCCCCATCCGTCGTCGCAGGATTGCGGCTCTGGCAGCTTCACCACCACATCCTCCCGACTCGCCTTCCACACGCCCCAGGCACCGATGTGCGCCTCGTACTGGCGAATCGAGAAACCTGCGACGTACTTTCCATCGACAGGCTGGTAACGACCCTCTTCCTCGCTCCACTCAACTCCTGTAGGGATTGGGTAGCGGGCTTCAAACTGCTGGCGGGAGCTGGTCATTGGGCAGCCTCCTGGTGGTGCGCACGCTTCTGGCTGCCATCAGCCATCACGATGCGGCGGTCTGAGCCACGGGTTACGCGAACGATCTCAGAGGACTGAGCAACGATCTTGAATCCGGCATCGATCAGCCGGTTTACGGTAATGCGCTGAGCATCGGTCATTCCGCGGACTCCTTGCGAATCAGTTCTTCTGCCTTGGCGCTGTGAACAAGCTTCAGGCCTTTGAGGTGGCGGCGCTCGGCGCGGGCTTCGCGCAGGCGCTTGGCCTCTTTGTCGCGGCGACTCTGCTGCAGATCAGCCCGAAGTTGCTGCCAGCGGGCGCGGTTGGCTTCGGAGGGCTGCACGACAGCTCCAGTCAGCAACCCGGCAATGGCTTGGCCGTCTTGGCCGATGGGGGCGATACGCAGGTCAGCCAGGTACTGCTGACCGGCCTCTTGGGTGATCAGCTTCGAGCGGACGGCGGATTCGATGGCTGCCACCCGGCGACCAGAATCGAACCCAAGCGACACGCTCCAGCTCACAGGGCGAGCTTCGGCGCGGGCCTGAGCAACCAGTCGTTCGTAAGCGCTCAGGAACGCCATGCGAGCACCCACTTTGTCACGGCCAGCCAGAATCGGCTGCGCGGCGGTCATGGCCTGGCGAATCTCGGCGGTCATCACCACGGTGTCGCTCTCGTCGCCAGCGGCCAAGGCAATTGACCATGCTTCGTCCTTGCCTGGGCGGCCATCGGCGGCGTGGATGCGCTGCATAATCGCGCCAGTGGTCAGCTTGCCGGTCAGCTCCAGGCGGCAGGATTTCAGGGCGCCAGCCACGACATGGGCCGGGAAGCTGGACAGGTCATCAGCCATCAGTTCGGCGGCGTCAGCGCTCAGGGTGTAGCCCAGCGATTCGGCGGTGGCGCAGATGGCCAAGGCCAGCCGGGCCACTTGCTCGGGGTCCATGCGGTCAGAGGAATTCATTCTTCGCCCTCCCCTCACGGCTGCGAATACGGTCGGCGGCCTCTTGGCCGGCGGACCTGTTCGCCTGCTTGCGCTCAATCTGCTGGGCAGTCGTGGCGTTCATCTGGCGATTGGTGGCCCACTGGGTGCGATAGGCCTCAGCCTTGGTCAGCAGGGAGCCGAAGTCGTGGCAGTTGCGGATCAGGTAGCTGTCGTCGATCTTGACGAAGTAGGCAGCCACCGGGGCGGCCTCCTGGCCTAGGCGCTTCCACAGATCCACAACCTGCTTGTTGACCTTGGCGTTACGGACTGGGGCGGTGCCGTAGCGGTGCTGGTAGGCGGCGAAGTAGGCAGACCAGATTCCTCGGCAGGCTTCCTGCTTGGCCTGCTCGGTCTCGTCCTTCGGCTTGGCGGCGCGCTTCGGCTTGGCCGGAGCGAGCTGCACCACTGTCGTAGTCTTCTGCGTAGTCTCTTGTGTAGTCTCTGTAATAGTTGTCTTGTCCGTGACGCACTGGTTGTCTTTGGCTAAAGGCACCAGTTGTTCTTTGCTAAGAGAACTTGTTGAAATTACAGAAAGGACTCTTGCCCCTTCTACAGCCAGAGGACTTGCTGGCTTTTGGTAAGTCACGCATGCGCCTTTGGCGGCATTGCAGCTCGCATGCGCTGGCTGGAGGTTCTCGAATACATGAGATCCGCCTGCGGCCAAAGGCTTGATGTGATCGAATGACAAGTGGGTGCCTGTTTTCCCTGGACCTCGATCAATCACGCCTCCGCAGCAGCCACACACCAGGCCATGCTTTCTGACGACTTCGGCATAATCCACGAACTCGCATTCAACACCGGCCTTCTTGGCCCGCATCAGTCCGGCCTTTGAAAGCTGCCCGAGCTTGGGGGTGTACAGGTCGAAAAGCTGTTCCAGCGTGATTGCCTGGATGTTGCCCTCAAGCGCCTCGAACAGGGTTTCGACGTTGATGCGGTAGAACATCTTTGCCGGAATACCCTTGCGCTGTTCGTCCAGCACGCCTATTGCCTTAAGGTTTTTGCGAGAGTCGCGCACTTCGTCAGCAGCAAGGCCGACCTCGGAAAGCCACTCGTTCTCCGTCTTGTAGAACCAGCCATCTTCGGTCTTCTCGGTCCAATACACCGCCTGGGAAAGAAACTGAGCCGCAGCAGCGCTCAGGCCCAATACGCGCCTGAATGCCGGATACACGGCAACAGCGCTACCTGCCAACTCTGTGAGCTGCATCCTCAACCGACCTTTGCTTATCGCATGTAGGGCTGCCATAATCGTTCTCGTTGAATGCTGTTGAAGAAGCCGGTCTAGCCACCGGCTTTTTTGTGTCTGCGTTTTGAGGGCCTCTTCAGGCCCTGTGTGAGACCCTCACTTATCCGGTAGAGGGTCTCTTCAGTCCCACCAGCTCCAGAACCGGGGCCTTCCGCCTTCCTACGAACACCGTTGCACCGGACGTAATTGCTTCAAGCAAGACCTCGTTTACGGCCTCCTCGAATGTCCAGCCTCGGGCTTCCATGAGGCGGTGAATCTTGGCTCTGGTATCTGGCGGCACGTTTTCTTCACAAAATTCCATCGTGCCCTCCTGAGGGCCTCTAGCCCGCGATATCCTTCATGTCTTCGGGCATCAGGGCTTCAATCCCGCCGTTTACTGCGGCCCACTCCAGCATTTCGAAGAGGTAGGTCGCGTACTCCCGGCGAGCCTTGTGGGCTGCGCGCTGGAGTTGTCGATCAAGCAGCGGGTAAAGGCGGACCTTGCGGGCCAGGTCGCGGCGCTGCGTGAGCGGATCTTTGAATCCCATAGGGGTCTTCCTTGTGGCTGATGAGTTTTGATTTGGTGGAGGCGCGACATGGCTAAGCGACTTGAGGTTGCTCAACCCTCAACGCACCCTTGGTGATCTTCTCGATCTGGTACTGGCGCAACTCGGGCACGACGCTCCATTGGCGGACCGCTTCGTAGGTCAGCCCCAGAGCTTTTGCCAGCGCCGAGACCGAACCGAAATGCTGGATTGCTTGTGATTTGGTCATGTCGACCTCCTTTGCTTAGAACATATTCAAGCATGCTTGTATTTGCAAGGCAAGCATGCTTGACAAGCTCTCTTGTAGATTGCTCGCATGAAAATCACTGATCGAATCTCAAAACTGGTTCTGGCGAGAAAGCCAGAAGTCGGCGCACGCGGCTTGAAGCGCGATATCGCTACTACCTGCGGCATCAGCTACGAAGCTGTGCGCCAGTGGTATGCCGGTGATACCGGCAATATTAAGAATGAAAATCTGGTTTTGCTGGCCGACAAGTACGACACGACGGTGGACTGGCTACTGTCTGGCAAGGGCGAGCCGCCGCGAAGGAATGGCTTAAGCACGCCAGCAGAGGTGGCAGTCAGCAGCAGCGCTGCCGAAAAGGTTATGGAGATGATTCGCAAGCATGCGGGCAAGAGCCTGGACACTGATGCTCAGGAGAAGATCGCCGCTGCAGCTCTCACGGCGGCCGGCGAGGCTCAGGGCAAGGTGATCCAGGCTGACTTCTCCAGCCTCAAAGCCAAACCCGATGAGATCGTGATCCGCCAGTACGACATTCGCGCCTCAATGGGGCACGGCCAAGTTCCAGCTGACTACAACGACGTGATCCGAAACCTGATCATTCGTGAGGACGTGCTACGCGAAAAAGGCGTGACCTACACCTCCCCTCATTCTCTGGCGATGATCACCGGCTGGGGCCAGAGCATGGAAGGCACGATCAACGACAAAGACCCAGTGATCGTGGATCGCGGAGTGAACGAGTTCATCGGCGACGGCGTATACGTGATCACCTGGCACGACATGCTGTACATCAAGCGCCTGCAAATGCATGACGCCGAGCACTTCGACATAATTTCGGATCATCCAAATCACAAGGACCGGGTTGTGCCGGTGGGCGATGTGACGATTCACGCCAAGGTGCTGCTGATCTGGAATGCGCGGAAGGCTTGAGGCGACACTGCGTCATTGCACACGCACTGACAATGTCGTGAGGATTCATAGCCTGTACAAATCTAACATTTACCCACATGGAGGTGGTTTTGATACCGCTTTGGAGTCACCAAGGAATCATTCCGCCGATAGATGAGAGTGACCCGACGTCCCCGGTTCGCTCGCCCTACCCTACCGATGTCAGGCAGGTCGTGGACCGATACGCTACGACCATCGAAAGGTGCGATATTTTGGAAGGGTTTCTTAAGCACCGCGCCGAAATCCACAGAATGGGAATAAACACAGGCTTCCAGTGGCTTGATGGAAGCTTCATGGAAGATGTGGAAATGCTGCTTGGCCGCGCGCCGAATGATATGGATGTTGTGATGTTTGCCGACGTACCGCCCGTCGTAGAGCAAGCCCTTCAGCCCCTGGATATTCAGATTCTGGTGGATAATCCATGGATCAAAGCGAACTACAAGGTGGATTTCTACGCTTTCACCCTGTCGGAGCCACCGGAAACTTTAATTGAGTTATCGGCTTACTGGTACAGTATGTGGTCACATAGAAGGTCTCTACAGTGGAAAGGCTTTCTTAGCGTAAGACTCGAGCCGGCGTTCGACCAAGAAGCATCGGACCTTTTGAGGATTCGCAGGCAGGAGATCCAGAATGAACAGAACTGAATTCACCCATGCTCAGGCAGAAATCGGCTTTCTGGATCGTATTGCGCAAAAGCCTGGCTTGAGCAATCTCGCTCGCCTCTCGCTGCAATCACGCAAGAATCAGGTAAACGCGGGCCTGCGAGATCCTGGCAGAGGAGCCTACTCCCCCGCGAAAGCGATCGTCACTTACCGTGGCGCTCCTGTGCGCGGAGTGCACGGGATCGTCGCCGAGTTTGGCTCAGTGGCTACGGCAAAATTCTCAGATGCGGTTGCCGCCGTAGCTGCATCGATCAGTGGAGTGCTGAACGATTTCGGCCCCATTCCTAATAAGTCCCAGAATCAGATATTGATAACGGGAACCGCGCTGGGATCCTTTGGCTTTGAATTTGAAGAGGCGCCAAGCGCCGAGGCGCAGCTCCCACTGGATGGGACCACGGCTGTTTCTCAAGCATTTGAGCTCGTTGCCGAACTGCTCGAGGCGTCAACCAAAAGCGATGAGGAGCTTTCTGAGCCCGCTTCAAGGCTGGGAACGCGGGCCATTACCATGGTTTCTGAATACCTGGATAAGTTGATTGCCTACGAAGCGTTTTGCTCGGTCTCTACGGGCAGCCACACCTTCTCTTTCTCAAGCGTGGACCAGGTTCGCATAAGCCGTTCGCGTTTGAGCATAGAAAATATCAGTGAGAAAAACGTAGATTTCACCGGCCAGTTCCTAGGGGCTTTCCCAGCGGAGCGAAGATTTGAATTCATGACGCAGGACGGCATGGTCATTCATGGGCGGATCTCTGCCGACATCGAAGACCCGGCAATAATCAATGCGCACTTGAACCGTACTTTCACGATAAAAGTGAGCGCTCGAACCGTAGGTAAAGGCCGACCCAGATACACCATATCCAATCTGCCTTGGTGAAAAGCGAGCTTCAAAGTTCCGCCGCACCAAGTCACTCAGCCCGGCCCAGCGCCGGGCTTTTTTCATACCTACGCCCTATTCATCGTCTTGGATTAGGAGCGCCGCCAATCCAATGAGCGCTGCCCCGGCCAGTAGCGCCATCATCACCAGACTGTGCGCTTCGGTCATATTGTTCATCCTGGGCCCCTGAGAGTAAATCAGACCTACTTCGGCTTATCAGCTTTGCGACAAGTAGTGATTCATTGATCGTTTGTTCGGCGCGAGCAGCATAGTCTTCCAGTGGAGAGTCCATGTGTCGCGCCACATCAAGTTTTGCTTGGAGCGCGAGAGCATACGGATCAAACCCAAGCTTGAATGCGGCCTCAAACATCGCGACAATAATATTCGAGTAGACACTTTCAGTGATAGTTGACATAGCTTCTTCCATGTAGTTTTTACAACCCAAACCTTCCCTTTGATTTTTGCCAAGATGGCAGCCACATGAGTCAAGTACAGGCACCTAGGCAGTTCAAGGACTGATTCCAAAAAACCCTCAAAAAACAGACCTACGGCACGCGGTGTTTCACTCACCTAACACTTCTATCTAATTTCTTGTTCAATACGACCCTTTGTCGAAGAACGGTTGACTCAAATAAACTTAAAGCGCGCAATTTCACCGTCACACCGCTATCAGTCAGGATTTTTTGAATGGCCATACTCCAGATTTTGGCAGGTGACTTTCATAAAGGAGAAGGCTGCTACAGGCAAGGATTAATCCATATCGAGACGTCCCTTTACCCTTGGCCGGGTCTGGACCTCTCGGCGAGTGACATTGAAAAATTAGAAACCGCTGGCGATGACCATGATCTAGCTCTTGCAGGTCTATCGCCCCTGGAGCGGAAGACCACATTCACGGCACGCTTCAGAGACGGAAGGGTTTTGACCTGTATTGCCGATGAAAGTGTTTATCGACGTATCGGAAATCATGTCGAAGCACCTCAAAAATAATTGCCAAGAGCGCTGTCTGGCAATATGCAGAGGGCCTTTAATCCCTGAGGGTCCTCTGTTTTTTTCACCATGGTGATCACAATGAAAACCGGTGACTTAGAGCTATCGATACTAAAAGCATTACACAGAAATCAGATAGCCATTGCAGCTGCTATAGACGAATTGGCATTATGGGCAGAGACGATCGGATCTCGAAAAACGGCGGAGACTGTAAAGGGAATACTGGACACGATGGATCATGACGACAATCTTATTGATGTATCCATATCACTTTTAGACAGTGAACCACCCTAAAACACCAAGGAATCAGTACGCATGCTGAGATAGAAAAATAGCAAGCCCCAGCAAGGCAACAAGCACTGCAATCAAGTATAAGCCCTGCATGAAACCTCTCCAGATAAAGAGGATTGCATTCTAATGATAGGGATGCAGAATCCTCGCAATACGCAAAGACTCATCAATCACACTTTCAATCTTTCGAAGTTGAGTCGAGTGAATCTTAGAAAAAACCTCAAGCTCTTTCTTAGCGTTGTCAGCCAAGGCGTCAGGACTTAGTCCAAGCTTAAGCGCGGCAGAAAATACTGCAACCAGAGTGCAGCTATAGCATTCTTGATCCATACGTTCCATGACGCCTCACCAACTTGTTCAGAAGCCCCAAAAACTCAGCACCTGACTGGAACCGCTTCACCATTGAAAACCCCAAGAAGTCAATAAACAAGCAGATACGGACCGGTGACAGAGGCATTGATGTCCGGCTGTCCACTCTTGAGGTGGTCTCGTTTGCCCTATCAGCCCCGGAATCATCCACCTCACCATGAGCTGCCCGCGCTTTCGATCAGAGCGATGCTTCCTCTTCGACAGTTTCAATCTCCCCCGTCTCCAGCACCCTGTCCTCATCAGTGGGCCTCTCCCACTCGACCAACACATCCCCCTCATCCTGGAACGTCAGGGTGAACCCGTCTGTATCGCCAAGCATCCCCATGACCTCATCCCAAGCTTCGTCCGTGTCCGTGTCGAGCTGATGAATCAGTGCTGAGCATCTTTCCTGTGCCCTCGGCGAATTGATCATGTTCGAGATGCGTAGCCCCAAGCGCTCTACGCCGGTCATTGGCTGTGCATCTGTCTTCGCTTCCTTCTTCGATTTCCCTGTCATAGCAGTCTCATTTTTGTTACTGGATATCCATACAGTATCGATATTTTTTCACAAGCTTGCTTGCACTCGAATCACAAGCATGCTTTTATTAATGCAAGCCGACTTGCATTAGAAACACAAGCAAGCCGGACAGGGCCTCAAACGGGCCTGACCGCTCTTTAACAGTGAGGAATCTTCGCGGATCGATCCCCGGCAACGGGTACAGCGCGAAACACAAATTTCGATCTCCATGCCAGCTCTGGAACTGGCTACTGCGAAGTGAGCCTTCGCCTGCTCAACGTCACGACGAACGCCAGTCAGCCAGGGAACACAGGGTTGGCCGCGCAAGACGGACCGAGGGTTGCGCTTCAAACCGTCTCCCTGAAAGGTCCAGACAAAAGGGCATCTATAGGCGCTTGAAGTGACCACAACACCAGATTTTCTCGGTGCCCTTCTTGCGAGGGGCATCCGGAAAACCAACTGCCCGGAGGGCATCGCAATGTTCAACATGGCAACCATGGCGGCTGATGAATGCCGCGCAGACGCAGAAGAGCGCACCTACTACCGCTGGATCGACAAGGCTTCCGAGCTGCTCGGCCATCAGGTCGCGCTGGGCTCGCAGGAAGAAAGCGACCTGCATGACTTTTACGCCGATGGCTGCACACCGGCCGAGGCTGTGACTGAGCTTCTGGCTCAAATTGAGCTGGACCGCGCCGCCTGACGCTTTCCTCATGCCACTTCCGCGAGGTGGCATCGGGAAATCACACAGGAGTCACAGCATGGAAATCACCTTTCCAGCAGATAGCGTCAGCATCGACAGCAGCTATCACAGCAGCGGAATCAGCATCACGGTGGTCGGCAACGGCCGAGAGATCGCCGCCCAGCTTGATCTGGATGACCGCCTTCACGACCTCGACCCGGTAGACATAGTCAGCGAAGTAGGCGCGACCACTTTGCTGGAGCAAATCGGCGAAGAGGAAGTGCGCACGTGGCTGCTATCCAATAGCGATCCGGACGACACCTTGGAGCATATCGGTCTCGACAAGATCGATGAGTTCCTGTCGCACGGCGGCGATGACAGGAATCTCTCGAACTGAACAACCAGCGCCAGCGACAGCCTGTCGTTAACTGCCCGATGCCCTGCGGCGCAATCGCAGGCCGCATCGGAGGTGGCAATCCCGCTGAGCGGTTCGATTCCGCAAGCCGAAAGGCGATCACCGGTGCGGCCTGGATTGCCACTTCCGATGCGGACGACTTCTGCACCGCGCAACGCGGCCCCCTGCATCCGTTACACGACGCCCAGCGGCTTAAGCCGCGCCCCGGGCATTCCCGCACATGCGGGTTTCGTCTTCATCGGAGAGCGCCTGAGTACCGTCGTCCAGCGCGAGAGCAATGGACCGGCAAACGTCAGGCAGGCGCTCTACCGATGCAGATGCGGCGTGGAAAGCAGACACGCAGGGCAACGGATAGGCGCCCACCTGAAAAACTGCCTGCAGTACCAGCCACTTTGAGCGACGTCCGGTATGCCTGCTGGGGCTAGAGCCGGAACTTGAGAGAAAGGCTTTGTCGGCCTAATGAGGATAGCCGGAGTAGCGACCGGCCATCTGCATCGCTTCAACCGCAGGCGAATCCGGGACCTACCCGGTCAGTCCAGATGCTCACCGGGGCAGCTCCCGGCGCCTGCATCCCCTTCCCTTCAATTTCGACCGCATCAGCAGGTGCCAGGCTGGCTTTTCACGCCCGGCTTGGTCACCGGTGCCTGGCATCTGACTAATGCGGTCCAGAGGATCAATCATGCACACAGGATTACACGGCGGCCCAGCATTCCCCATTCCCGGCCTGCAACACGATGAAGACTTCAACGGCATGAGCCTGCGCGATTACTTCGCCGCCAAGGCGTTGCAGGGCCTCATATCAACCGCAGGCGCTCCGTGCCTCCTGGGCATGGGTGGATGCGAGAACGAAACCGCCAGCACAGCTTACAAGCTGGCCGACGCAATGCTCGCCGCACGAGTGAAGCCATGAAGAAGCTCACGCAGCGCGAAGAGATGGCCTACTCGACCATCGCACGGTTTGAGGTTGAACTGGAACAGGCCAAGGTCGGTGTCTGGATCAAGTGCAGCGACAGGCTGCCCGAGTACAACCAGAACGTGCTGGTGTGCTTTGAGACTGTGCTCAAGACCCAGCAGATCACCACAGCAGAGCTTAATCACCAGAAGCGCTGCTCCGACCCGGCAAGCACGGACTTCGACGAAATTTGGTACGTCACCGTTGGCCGGGGCCACAAGATCAAACCAACTCATTGGCAGCCACTTCCCGCGCCACCCACCGAATAGCCCAGGAGGCGACCATGCTGAATGAACGAGCAGAAGAGTTCTTTACTGGCCGCATCAAGGCTGCTCTAGCCATGCCAGCAAACCGCCAGATTGGCGTCGAAGCCGAGCTTGGCGTCGCCTCTGGAATCTTGGCTTATGCCTTCCTCGCGGGTGATATCACGCATGACCAGCACAAGATCCTACATCGCCACATCGATGCAGCTCG
The DNA here is from genome assembly GCF_024129895.2 of Pseudomonas sp. 21LCFQ02. Taxonomy (NCBI): domain Bacteria; kingdom Pseudomonadati; phylum Pseudomonadota; class Gammaproteobacteria; order Pseudomonadales; family Pseudomonadaceae; genus Pseudomonas; species Pseudomonas sp. 21LCFQ02. The sequence goes on along the minus strand of NZ_CM178749.1, from coordinate 4,052,658 downwards.
TGCTGAGTGCATCAAGAAGCTCTACACCGAGCCGGTGAGGTCCTGCGCATGACCGATCTTGACCTTGAACGATACCAGGACAGCTACCAAGGCATGCAGTCGGTCAGGCGCCAGTCAGCTCCGACTGATGCTTGGGGCAACCCCATTCGGCCAATCACCGACTTCGTGCACAACTACGACAACCCAATCGACGTGGCAGCTCGGAAAGCTCGGGAGGCCGCAGGGCGCAAAAGTCTGGCCCGCCGGATCGGAATCGCAATCACGCAGATGGAGCGGATCTGTCCGCCCAAGGAGAGCGCAGCATGAGCATTCAGACTGCCCAGCGCCCGCAGGACACCCAGCCTGCTGCTCAGGTGCAGGGAACATTCACCTTCCCGCGCGACATGAAGGTGTGCGACCTCAAGCATCCGGTGCGCGCCGCATGGCTCAAGCGTAAGCCGATAGGTAACTGGGGGTGAGCCGTTATCAGCGCGCGCGGCGCGTCGGCATCTGGCGAGGCGCCGCTGTCACCCTCTTGCTTTCTGCACTGTGGATTCTCGCCAGTTCCTATGCCGGTCAGATCACCTACCTGCCAAAGGTCGAACCCATGAACATCTCCCCGCAAGAACTGGCCCAGCAAGACTGGGCAGCCATCGGCGCCTTCGACCCTGAGCAACTGCAGGGCGACCAGCGCCGCGAGTACGAAGCCGAAGCCGCACGCATTGAGCGGCAATGGGACAACCAACCGGACTGAGGTGCCAGATGGCAACCGTGACCCTGATCCTCGGCAAGTCCGGGGCTGGAAAGAGCGCTTCACTGCGCAATTTCAAACCTGATGACGTGGCCTTGGTGCAGGTCATCAAGAAGCCACTGCCCTTCCCTGGCTCCAAGGCCTGGAAATCGTACGTCACTGACAACTGGGTCAAGGTCATCGGCGCCTGCCGTCAGACCCGGCGCAAGGTGATCGTCATCGACGACTTCCAGTACATCCTGGCCAACGAGTTTATGCGCCGGAGCGAGGAAAAGGGCTTCGACAAGTTCACCGAGATCGGCCGGCACACCTGGAACATCTTCGAGGCCCTGCTCGGGCTTCCTGATGACGTCCGGGTCTACGTCCTCAGCCACACCGAGGAGACGGAAGGCGGCCAGATCAAGATGAAGACGATCGGCAAGATGCTGGACGAGAAGATCACGCTGGAAGGCATGGTGACCATCGTTCTGCGCTCGGTTGTGAGCGATGGCCAGCACCTGTTCAGTACCAGAAACAATGGTTCGGACACCACCAAAGCCCCGATGGGCATGTTCAACGAGGCGCTGATCGACAACGACCTCGCATCGGTAGACGCCGCGATCTGCGCGTACTACGACCTCACCGACACCACCCAGGCCGCATAGGAGCCTTCTGTATGTTCAATCTGGACGCAAACGCGGCTCGGTCCGCCGACAATAAATCAGCCTTCATCGACGAGGCTGGCAAGTGCATTGGCGAGTTCCAGCGAGCCGAATACATGGAAAAGAAGGATACCGGCTCAACCGGTATCGGCCTGACCTTCAAAACTCGCGACGGCGCAGAGGCCAGCTTTTACCTCAACCTGACTTACCAGCATGGCACCCGCAACGAAGGCGGCTACGCAATGATGAACGCCATCATGGCCTGCCTGCAGCTACGCACCGTAGGGGCGCCACAGCCGATCAAATTCGAAAAGTGGAACAGTGAAACCCGCCAGCGTGAGCAGGTCACCGCACCTGGATTTCCTGAGCTGCTGAAGAAGCCCATCGGCCTCCTGATCCAGATGGAGATCGAGAAGGACAGCCAGAACGGGATGCCCCGCCCAACCATCTACGCACCGTTCAGCGCCGAGTCGGAGAAGACAGCTTCCGAGATCCTCGATCCGCGTTGCACTGCCCCGGCAAAGCTGGAAAAGATGGTCCAGCAACTGATGAAGAAGCCTATCTATGACAGGCGCCCAAAATCAGCCCAGGGCGCCGCTGCGCCCTACCAGGCAGACAACTACGACTACGGCGCGCCGCCCGACTTCTCGGACGACATCCCTTTCGACTGATTAATTTTCGCCGGCGGCCTGACAGCGGGTCGCCGCCCTCAACTTGCAGATGGATGCACGCGATGACCGCTTACATTTTTGATTCCGAGACCACTGGACTCAACGATCCGCAACTGGTCGAGGCCGCCTGGCTCCGCCTCGCCGATATCGGCACCCTCGAAGTCACCCATGAATTTCTGGCCCGCTACAAGCCGGCCAAACCGATCGAGCTGGGCGCATTGGCGACGAGCCACATCCTTGATGAGGAACTGGCCGACTGCCCGCCGCACGACTCTTTCGCCCTTCCAGCCGACATCCAGTATCTGATCGGGCATAACGTCGACTATGACTGGGGCGTAATTGGTCAGCCTGACATCAAGCGGATCTGCACCAAGGCCCTCAGCAGCCTGCTCTGGCCGACCGCCGACAGTCACTCGCAATCGGCCATGATCTATCTGCACTACCGCTCCGAGGCGCCAGGTCTCCTCCGCAACGCTCATGCAGCGCTGGACGATGTTCAGAACTGCCGCCTGCTGCTGATCAAGATCATGGATGCGTTGGCAGCTCGCCTGGGTCGTCAAGTCGCAAGCTGGGATGAGCTATGGGAGTTGTCCGAAGATGCCCGCCTGCCGCGCATCATCCGTTTCGGAAAACACGCCGGCTCAGCAATTGCCGACATCCCTGCAGACTACAAATCCTGGCTTCTGCGCCAGGACAACATTGATCCGTATCTGCGCAAGGCTCTCAACAAGCAAAGCTCTGGAGCCTGACATGACATTCATGACCACAGACGAGCTCCTGCAGCGACGCAATGAACTGGCCGAAAGTCTGGACCTGCTCTACGAGCGCAGCGACACCTGGAGCCGTTCAGATCGCACCCGCGGCGCAGCCACCATCGAAAACCTCACCCAGCAAATGGCCGATATCGACCAAGAGCTGGAAATGGCCGGCGCTGCATGAAGCGCATCAACAACCTGGTCCGCCAGCGCAGGCGGGCCGAACAATTCCACCTGCCGCCCAGCGGCCTGCAGGAATCCAAAGATGAACAAGATGCCATCGGGGCACGTCACCCTGCCGAGCTGGATGACAGCCGTAAAGAAGCTCTACAACACCCGGAGCGGCGGCCAATACCGGCCTGACGATGTTGCGCTTGCATTCGCGCTTAGCCTCCGGGAGCACGATAGCGCGGACAAGCTTCGCAGACTGGCTCATGAGCTGGTTGAGAAGGTGTGCCTGGAGCATCAGCCGAGCATGCGTCGCCTGAGCCGCGAAAAAGATGATGCCTCGGTGTTCGATGTAGCCCTACGCATCATTGATCGCGTGTGCGATCTGCAAAGCATCTACCCGGGCGAGCGATTTCTGCGGAATGGGGATCTGTGATGGCCGCCTCGCAGCAGGACCGATCAGCCAAAACAGCAGCAAAGCGCAAGGCGGCAGGCGAAAAGGAACTGAGGCTACGGGTCAGGCCTGGCACCAATCAGGCCCTGGCCGAGCTGATGGATTGGGCAGGAATCGAAGAACAGGGCGAGGCCATGACGTTGATGATTCACCATTTGCACGCGCTGGGGCCGAGCGGCGCCATGCGGTTTCTTGAGGTGCCGCGCCACGAAATCGTACTGTCGCGAAATGTGGCGCTGGCTTTTGATCGAAAGAGCCTGCTGATGATTCAGCAGGATCCGGGGGATGAGGTTATCTCGCCATTCTGTCGATGATCGCTTTGCAAGTCGCGATGCCCGCCTTTTTTGCCTGCTCATAGTCAAGCCAAGAATGGTCGCTGTCGGCGCGCCAAGGTAGATCATCAATCCGGTATCGAATGGTGATTCCGTGCTGATGCTGGGTGAAGTCCACTGCAAATGAGTGGTCGCGGTAATCATCCATGAACATGTTCAGACTTTGAGCCATATAGCACTCCTTTGACCCGGCCCCATGCCGGCCACCATCTATAGCCCACCTACAACCAATTTGCCACCACGGATAGCGGAGGGTGGTGCATGCATGGAGAAACGCCATGAGCCAGTTTTATCTGCAAGACAGCCGCGACCACGCCTACGTCGGCGACGGCCTTTCGTTCTGGGGCGTCAAAGGCGCAGGCTACGTCACCGATCTGGCCAAAGCCGAGCTGTTCACCCTGGAGCAGGCCGCCGGTCACCGAGAGACCGACATTCCCTGGCCGAAGGACTACGTCGATGCCAGGGTGCGGATCGGCGTCGATTGCCAGTATGTCGAGATCCGAGAGGCGCTGGACCAGCATCCTGACGCTTCTGAGTTCTACATGCAGAAGCCGAAGGCCTGGAACGGAAACAACTTGATCTGGCTGAAGGCCGATGGCGGCTTCACGAGCGACCTGAGCAAGGCTGTGCGCGTCGCCCGGGCAGACACCATCAACATGATCGGACGTTGCGGCCAGACCGGCTGCATCGCCTGGCCCTGCGCCTACATCGACACGCACAGTCGGCGCCTGGTCGAGCGTGATGACGTGAACATCAAAGAAGCCCTGCGAGGCACCGGCATCAAGCTGCCGAAGCCCAAGCGCCCGCGCATGATGATGTTCAACTGCCACGGCTGCGGCCGGTTCATCAGCGATGAAGGTCGGTTCATATCCAATTGCCGCAACTGCGGCGCAGACAACCGCCCGTAACAGCCTGACCCACCCTCCCCACTTTCAAATCACGCCAGCCCGGCAATGCCCGGCTGCCTGGAGCATTTATGAACCCCTACCGCCTGCGCGGGAAAACCGTACTGAGCTTTTCAGGCGGTCGGACCAGCGCCTACATGCTGCGCCAGGTGCTGGATGCGAACGAAGATCGCAGCGACCTTCTGGTGCTGTTCGCAAACACTGGTAAAGAACACCCTGCTACTCTGGAATTTGTCCGCGCATGCGCGGAAAACTGGTCCGTGCCTATCACCTGGGTTGAGTACCGCGATACCGAACCTGGGTTTGCCGTCGTCGACTTCGACACCTGTAGTCGGAATGGCGAGCCGTTCGAAGCGGTAATCCGAAAGCGCAAGTATCTGCCCAACCCGGTTACCAGATTCTGTACCGTGGAGCTGAAAATCAGAACCATGCACCGCTACCTCAAGCACATCGGCTGGACAAACGAGGATGGCGAATGGGACCAGATGGTCGGCCTGCGAGCCGATGAGCAGCGCCGAGTCAGCAAGATACGCGCCCGGGGCACCAGCACTGAAACCCCGAAGGAGCACATGCTTATGCCGCTCGCAGAGTCCGGGGTTTCAGTTCATGACGTAGGGGCTTTCTGGCTATCGCAGCCGTTCAACCTTCAACTACCCACGGTCAACGGCCGAACACTCGAAGGCAACTGCGACCTCTGCTTCCTTAAGCCGATGAACCAGGTCTACTCAATCATCGCCACTGACCGCGACAAGGGAGAATGGTGGGCAGCGATGGAGGCCGGCACCGAATCTACTGGCATGTTCGCCGGAGACGGCGCCCGCTTCCGTAAAGATCGCCCAAGCTACCAGCAGATGATCGACTACGCAGAGCTGCAGTACGACCTGTTTGCAGAGGTTGATGAGACTATCGACTGCTTCTGCGGCGATTGAGAAAAAAACAGTTCTTCCGCTACAAAACCGCCAAATCAGTGCCCTCGCGCCTCCCACTATAAATATGAGCAATTCAGCTCAAATAAAGGAGACATTCCATCATGCTGATCGGCCGAATCATCCTGTTCGCTCTGATTTTCATCATTTACCTGCACATGCGCCCCAATTGACTGACCAGGCGGGCCTGCATGGGTCCGCCGCCTTCTGACCACCCAATTTCAAAATCATGTCGGCCCAGGCAACTGCGGCTGCGAGGCCCCTTTATGACTACAGCAATTGATTTGTTCGCCGGATACGGCGGATGGACTACCGGTGCAACAGAGGCAGGCGTACAAGTTCTATGGGCCGCCAACCACTGGCCAGAGGCCGTGAAATGGCACGCAGCCAATCACCGCAACACTGAGCACGTCTGCCAGGATCTGCATCAAGCGCGCTGGGAGAATGTTCCGGCGCACGACCTGCTGCTGGCTTCGCCTTGTTGCCAGGGCCACTCAAGAGCAAGAGGCAAGGCAAGTGGCAATCCCCAGCATGACTCATCGCGCTCCACCGCCTGGGCAGTAGTCTCAGCGCTAGAGTTTCACCGCCCGGATGGCGGGCTGGTAGAGAACGTGCCTGAGTTCGTTGAATGGGCGCTCTATCCAGCCTGGGTGGCAGCAATTCAAGCTCTCGGCTACCAAGTCGCGCCTCACATAGTTGATTGTGCGGATCTTGGAGTGCCGCAGCATCGGGTCCGTCTGTTCCTGGTCATCACACGCAGCCGAGCTCCTCTGATGCTTGAGTTGCATAAGCGTCAGCACGTACCAGCGAGAAGTTTCCTCGACTTCAATGCAGGAAAGTGGTCGCCAATCGTAAGGCCTGGACGCGCCCCGGCAACCCTCAATCGCATTCGAAACGGTCGCCAGAGATTCGGGGATCAGTTCGTAATGCCTTATTACGGAAAGGGCTCGGGGCTTACCGGCCGTTCTATCGAGCGCCCGATTGGCACGATCACTACCCGTGATCGCTGGGCGCTGGTTCGTGGCGATGAAATGCGCATGCTCAGTGCCGGCGAAGCCTTGGCTGCAATGTCATTCCCGGCCGACACCCTGCGACCTGAAAGCCACCGGCTGACCATGCACATGGCCGGCAACGCAGTTCCACCCCTCGCCGGCCAGCGAATCATCGAAGCGCTTCTGGCAGCCGCATAACCAACTCACCGCCGGGCACACCCCGGCCCGGAGCATTCCAATGTGCAAGGTTCTCGAACGTGAAGGCCGCCAGTGGGCCTTGGATTCAATCGGCCAGCTTCGTGAGTTGGCGGGCAAGAACGACAAGCACCGCCAGTTGATCGCGTACCTGGAGCGCGGCCTGCGCGGCAAGCCTGCGTCATTCGCCCGCGGCGTGCAGGGCGTCATCGACGATGTGCGAGCAATTGGCGAGCGTGCCGCATGAAGGGCCACAGCCGCAGCACCTCAGACAGTCCGATCCCCTGCTCTTGGCATGCGATCAAAAGCATCTGCGACCAGTGCGGGCAAGCAAGATCCCACGGAAACCACCGGGCCTGCTCGAAGCGGCGCCAGGCCCTACATGCGCAGAGCGCGGAGAAAGCGACATGAGTGAACAAAAGTGGAAGTTGGTGCCGGTCGAGCCGACCGAGGAAATGTGGGAAGCCGCAAAGAAAGCGGATTGCTACCACGCCAGCATGGAGAGCTACAAGGAGCTTTACGGGGCAGATGTGCGCCGCCGCCACGCTTTGATGCTCGCCGCAGCCCCAGTGCCGCCAGCGCTTGGCGGGGAGCCGGAAGTATTAGCCGCTGTTGAACAGGCCATGTGGAATTGCTTTAGATACGGCAAAAGTGATTATCGAGGTTGCACTAAAGAGCAGGTGGAAGAAACCCGTAATGTTGTTCGCGCTCACGTAACCCGGCTACAGGCCGAGGTGTCGCAATTGCGCCAGCACAAGAACGACTTCATGGAAGCAGCCGAGGAAACACGGAAGGCGCTACAGGCCGAGGTCGCCAAGCACTTTGAAGACAATGCCGAGCTCGGAAAGGAGTGCTCAAGGCTGAACCGGCGCACTGCTGAGCTTGAGGGGCTGCTGCGCGAGGCTCATGAGGAATTGGTATGCCGGAGCGGCCCTGTTGCAAAGCGCATCGAAGCAGCACTGGTCGAGGGCAAAGAGTATGAGTAAGTATGCGCAGTGCAGGATTTGCAAACAGCCACTCGGGACCTGCGAGCACACTGCCGCCCAGGCGGTGGACGAAGATGCGGAGATGGCGAAGTTTGAGCGCGCTTTTGTGGTGCAGGAAGGCGTCTTCTACTCCGGCGACCGCAAGGGGTACAGGTCAATGAATGGTCGCTCCATCGAGGAAACCGACGCCAGCGACCTAAACCTGCGGCTTTCCGGCTGGCTTGCCCGCGCCGCCATCGCTGCGCCTGTGCAGAGCTTCACAATACCAGACTGTCCTGACTGTGCGTGTGTACAAGATGGGCAATGCCTGTGCATTCCCAGCAAGCCATCCCTTGAGTCTGTGCAGAGCGAGCAGGAGCCGTTCCGCTGGTACTCGCGAGTGTTAAAAGGTTCGTGCGCCGGACAACTCATTGAGGTTGACGGGCCAGAATGCGAGCAATCGCAACGACCTGATTTGTGGGAAAAGCCGTTTCCTGTGTTTCTTGCTGCGCCGGTACGGGCGGTGAGGCTGCCTGACCAAGCCGCAATTCAAAACGCTATCCTCGGGGCGCTGGCTGTGCACCGTCTGAGCTTTACGGAAGGCGATGACGGTGAGGCATTCCCGCTTATTGATGCACTCACGCCGGATGGCGAGACAGTAGCCGTTGGGCGTGATGAGATTGAGCTGCTTGCAGAGACGCTATCTGACGCAGTAGCCCAGCTCAACGCGCAGCCTGTCGGTCCAGAGTCATGAATACCACGCCGGTCACCCTCCCGATGTGGGTAATCGAGCAGATCCGTGAGGGCATGAAGCTCACACCCGGCACCTGGACCGAGCTTGAAGCCTGCGTTGATCGCGCAGTCGAGCAGTCTGCCGAGCAGCGCAGCGAGCAGCAGATCCGTCTTGAGGCTGCCCGGTATCGGCATCTACGCACCGGCCAAAGCGACCTCAAGATCGTCCACTTCGCCCATTCCTACGATGACTGCCCGGTCCTCACCGGCGACGACGCAGACGCTGCTATTGATGCAGAGCTGATCTAACCCCTCTCCCCTCTATTGATGCTGCCCGCGACGGCGGCAAAGGAATTGCTATGCCTCAAGAAATGAAGCTGATCCAGCCGGCGCCTGTTGTGCGCGATGAAAACGGTATGTTCCAGCACCCCGACCTGCCTGACTTTGACGAAGGCGACGGCGAACGCTGCAAGGCCTGGATCGCTGAGCAGGGACTGGAAGTTACCAAGGTCGAGCTCGAATACCACAGCGACCAGGCCGTCGCTGACCGTTACTTCGAATCCGAGGCCCCGGACTGCAGCTACTGGGAGCCGGATCGGCCGGATGGTGAGGGCTGGTTCTGTCTTGCCATCCACGACAGTGACGACGGCCCAGTGTGCTGGTGGGGTCGCCGAGTGGTGACGCCATGACGCGCCTCGCCCTCACCCTCATGCTGCTGGCCACCGGTGCCGGCGCAGCCGAAACCCCTGATGCCGATATTAAGCGCTTGGAAATCGAACGAATGACCTTTGGCGCCGGCGTCACGGTCATTCACGACGACAGGCGCGATGTGACCTGCTGGGTGTACTCCAATGGCATGAACCAGAGCGGGATCAGCTGCGTACCGGACAGCCAGCTCAAGCCTGAGCCATCCGCGAAACAGACCCAGGCGCCGGATCGGCGTGTTGATGAGAGGTATTCGATGTGAGCGATCTCGTCAAAAAGGTTGAGCTGCCGATCAGTTGCCAAGTCGGCTCCAGTACTTGGCGACTCTTCACGTTCGACTACCAGACACCTGACGGGGTGTTCTGCGGCTATCTGTACGCCATCTCCACCGAGCATGCGGCAGCAATGCTTATGGATATGAAGGAAACCGCAACCCTGCAGGGCGAAATGAAAGGAGTGTCACTATGAGTCTTTTCCAGTGCTACGCCTGCGGCTGCCGAGAGAATACGGCTACCTCCAATTTTGCCTTGCGGCGCGTGGCTGGCCAGTGGCGCGGGGTGCCCAGCCTACCCTGGATGCTGTGTTCAGCATGCGACCCGGACATTGGCAGATGGCACGGCGAGTTTGAGCGTGTATTCCTTCCCAAGGGTGAGTTCTGCACAAATGCCCAAGGCAACCTGGAGCACATCGTTACCGCGCAAACATTCAAGCAATATCTGGAAGGAGTGCAGCCATGATGCGCCTCATCTACCGCCTGAATAGGCTGCTGCCCTTCCCCGGCCTGCCGATCGCAAAGATCCAGTGGGGCGGCAACACCTGCACCTTGCGCAATGACGGCTGGATCATCATCAGTGACGGCCAGAGCCAGGATGCCCTGCCCATCACAATGGTCAGCCCTGGCCTGGTCGACGCACTTCGCGCCGAATTGATCTGACTCAACCCGGTATCCCTCCCTCTTTTAACTCAGCCTGCCACACGGCGGGCGTGGAGAACTATTGTCATGACGAAAGAAGAACTGGCTGCCCTAGCACCGAAGGTTCGTATTGCCATCGAGGCTGGCAAAGCCGCAGCGGCGTCGTGCAACAACGACGGCGGCAGTGCAAACCTCGACCGCGTGGTGATCCCGGTGCCGGGCATGCGCTCAGACGCCGACCATGGACTGCCTGGCTATCTGCAAAAGCGGCACGGCTACCACCGGCAAGGCATTCACCTCGACGCGCCGTGGCCTGGCCAGGGTAACCGGCACAGCGCCGGCGTCCAGGCCATGCACAAATCACTCAAGGACCAGGGTGTGGACTGCTACGTCTACTACCAAGTCGATTAATCCCTCCCTAGCCCCAGCCGCCGTGCGCGGCCCGGAGATGATCATGGAAATCCAAACCGAAACCTTGGATGAAGACGAAATAGCAGCAATCACGGGCTACCAGATGCCCAGCAAGCAAGTCGCTTGGCTGGCTCGCAACGGTTGGCAATACGCGCTTACCGGAGCACGCCGGCCAGTAGTGGGCCGGGTGTACGCCCGCCTGAAACTCGCAGGGGTCAAGCCGAGTGCTACGAACGCAGTCGCGGAGACCTGGACACTAGACCTATCGCGCGTGGGGTAATTGATGCGCAGCAAGAAGGGAGCGAACCGAGACCTGCCGCCGCGAATGCTGCGGCGGGTTCGGGCATTGAAAAGCGGCAAGGTTTGGGTGGGCTATTACTACGACGGGAGGGATGAAGGCGGCAAACGCAAGGAGATACCGCTGGGCACGGACCTCAACGAAGCCCGGGTTGAGTGGGCGCGACTTGAGCGCACCAGCCTACCGAAGGCAGCCTGCCTGATGGGCGAGGTGTTTGACCGATACCGCGACGCGATCATCCCCACCAAAGCGCCGCGGACCCAGCGGGACAACCTCAAGGAACTGGAGATATTGAGAAAGGCCTTCGGGGAGGCGCCAATAGATTCCATCACAACCCCCATCGTTGCCCAGTACCGCGACGCCCGGACGGCCAAGGTGCGGGCCAATAGGGAGATTGCCCTGCTCTCTCATGTTTTCACAATCGCTCGGGAATGGGGCCTGACAGAGAAGGCCAACCCGTGCTTTGGACTGCGTCGGAACAAGGAAAAGCCTCGGGACTTTTATGCCACAGAGGGCGTCTGGAATGCAGTTTACAAACACGCTGTCCCGGAACTACGTGATGCAATGGACCTGGCATATCTGTGCGGCCAGCGGCCCGCTGACACACTTAAGGCCAGCGCTACAGACATTGTCGGCGGCTTCCTTGAGTTCAGGCAGGGGAAAACCGACAAGAAGTTGCGTATTCGGCTCTACATCGGCGAGGAACCCACCAGTCTTGGCAAGTTCGTTGAAGGGCTCCTTGAGCGCAGGCGCATTGCAGGTATTCGCGGCACGCGCTTGATCACAAACGCCTCCGGAATGCGGATGAGCTTACCCATGCTCACGAACAGATGGAATGAAGCGCGGGAGCAGGCAATTACCGAGGCAGTACTCCAAGGTGATCAGGACCTGGCCGCAAAGATTCGAGAGTTCAGGTTTATGGACATAAGGCCGCGAGCTGCGTCAGATATAGAGGATGTTGGCCAGGCTGCGAAGTTGCTCGGGCACTCATCTGAAAAGATCACCAAACAGGTATATCGACGCCGTGGCGAGGTGGTCAATCCGACCGAAACAACCGACTAGTTGCGGAAACGATACCCATAGATGCGGAAATGATCCACCTTTCTCAGCACAACAAAAAAGCCCCGTAGACCTTGATCTACGGGGCTTTCGAATGTGGAGGCCGAGGTCGGAATCGAACCGGCGTTAACGGATTTGCAATCCGCTGCATAACCATTTTGCTACTCGGCCTCAAAACGCTTGACGCTGCACTTAACAACATCTTGCGCAATCAAATTGGAGCGGGAAACGAGACTCGAACTCGCGACCCCGACCTTGGCAAGGTCGTGCTCTACCAACTGAGCTATTCCCGCGTCATTTGATGTGCGCCATTCTATACATTCAAATCTATCCGTCAACCCCTTGATTCTAAAAAACTTATTTTTTATCTACAGTGGTTTTCAAATGAGGCCATGCGGCCTTGAGGTATTGGATCATCGACCACAGGGTCAAGCCAGCGGCAACCAGCAGCAGCGCGTAGCCCGTGACCACCCAGAAGCTGAGTTGCACCGGATTGGCCAGCAGGATCACCAGGGCGAGCATCTGCGCGGCGGTTTTCCATTTGCCCATGTTCGATACCGCCACCTGAGCGCGGGCACCGATCTCGGCCATCCATTCGCGCAGTGCGGAAATGACGATCTCTCGGCCGATGATGACCATCGCTGGCAGGGTAAGCCAGAAGTTGGCATGGGTCTGCACCAGCATAACCAGCGCCACCGCGACCATGAGTTTGTCTGCCACCGGATCGAGAAAGGCCCCAAACGGAGTGCTTTGCTGCAGTTTGCGCGCCAGATAACCGTCCAGCCAGTCAGTAGCGGCCGCGAACGCAAACACCACGCTAGCCGCTGCGTAGCTCCAGTGATAAGGCACATAGAACAACAGAATGAAGATCGGAATCAGGAGAACGCGTAAAACGGTGATCAGATTAGGGATATTCATCGGCACAACTGGCTACGAGGTGAGCGGGCATTCTACTCGCTATGCAGGTTCGCATAAATCGACTCTGCAAGCTTTTTACTGATACCGGGTGCTTTGGCGATTTCTTCGATGCTGGCGCGCGACAACTCCTGCAAACCGCCAAAGTGCTTGAGCAAGTCGCGGCGCCGGGTAGGCCCCACGCCCGCCACGCCTTCCAGGGTCGAGGTACGCCGGGTCTTGCCGCGACGTGCCCGGTGGCCGGTGATCGCGAACCGGTGCGCTTCGTCGCGGATCTGCTGAATCAGGTGCAAGGCCGGCGAGTCGCCAGGCAAGGTAAACTCATGGTTAACATCGTTGAGGTACAAGGTCTCGAAACCGGCCTTGCGGGTCACGCCCTTGGCCACCCCCAGCAAAATGAGGTCAGGCACCGCCAACTCATTGAGAACGTCGCGGGCCATATTCAACTGCCCCTTGCCACCATCCACCAGCAGGATGTCCGGCAACTTGCCCTCGCCGTCCTTGATCTTGCTGAAGCGCCGCGTCAGTGCCTGGTGCATGGCCGCATAGTCATCGCCTGCAGTGACGCCTTCGATGTTGTAGCGCCGATAATCGGATTTGATCGGCCCTTCCGGGCCGAACACCACACATGAGGCCACCGTGGCTTCGCCGCTGGAGTGGCTGATGTCGTAGCATTCAAGGCGCTGCGGTGGCTCATCAAGTTTGAGTTCACGAGCCAGCGCTTCAAAACGCGACGCCACATGTTGCCGGCTGGCCAACCTGGCGCCGAGGGCCTGCTCGGCATTGGTGACCGCCAACTGCTGCCAGCGCGCCCGGGTGCCTCGCACCCGATGACTAATGGTCAGCTCACGACCGCGCAATTCATGAATCGCATCGATCAGGCTCGCAAAGTCGTCGTTGATCACGTTGACGATAACCTCGCCGGGCAGCTCACGATCAACACCCCCCAGGAAATACTGGGCGAGGAACGCCGACATCACTTCGCCGACCTCTTCTTCTATACCCACCTGAGGGAAGAAATTCTTGCTGCCCAGCACTCGTCCGCCGCGCACGCTGATCAAATGAACGCATGCACCGCCCGGATTGACGAAGGCAGCGACAACATCCACATCGCCGGTGCCGCCTTCCATGCTCTGTTGGTCCTGGACACGCCGTAACAGGGAAACCTGATCGCGAAGCTCGGCCGCGCGCTCAAACTCCAGCGCCATGGCTGCCTGCTCCATCGCCGCATTGAGTTCATCACTGAGAGCGTTGCTGCGCCCTTCAAGGAACATCACCGAATGGCGCACGTCCTCAGCGTAAACTTCAGGCTCGACCAGGCCGACACAGGGCGCTTTGCAGCGTTTTATCTGGTACTGCAGGCAAGGCCGGGTGCGGTTGCGGTAGTAGCTGTCCTCGCACTGACGCACAAGAAAGGTCTTCTGCAACAAGCTGAGGCTTTCGCGAATGGCCCCGGCGCTGGGATAAGGCCCGAAATAACGCCCTTTGGCCCTCTTCGCTCCACGATGAATGCTCAGCCGCGGGAAGGCACCGTCCGAAAGAAACACATACGGGTAGGATTTGTCGTCGCGCAGCAGGATGTTATAGGGCGGCCGACTCTCTTTGATGAGGGTCTGCTCCAACAGCAGCGCTTCGGTTTCATTGGCAGTGATGGTGGTTTCGATCTGCGCGATTCGCGCCACCAGCGCACCGGTCTTGGGCGCATGGCCAGTCTTGCGAAAGTAGCTGGCCAGACGCTTCTTGAGGTTCTTGGCCTTGCCGACATAGAGCAGCAGCCCCTGCTCATCGAACATCCGGTAGACACCGGGTCGGCCACTGCAAGTGGCCAGAAAAGCACTGTGATCAAAGGTTTCAGTCATGTTCAGGCGCTGGCATCGACCATGCCGTGACGAACCGCCAGCAGTGCCAGTTCGACATCACTGCTGATCGAAAGCTTCTCGAAAATACGATAACGGTAGGTGTTGACGGTTTTCGGCGACAAGCACAGTTTGTCCGAAATAGTCTGGACCTTCTGACAGCCAACGATCATCAAGGCGATCTGGATTTCTCGTTCGGACAACAGATCGAACGGCGAGTTACTCTGCTCGGGCTGAAACGACTTGAGCGCCAGTTGCTGAGCGATCTGCGGGCTGATGTATCGCTGACCGGCAAACACCATGCGAATGGCCTGGACCATTTCGGTCAGGCCGGCGCCCTTGGTCATATAACCTGCCGCCCCGGCTTGCAGCAGTCGGGTCGGAAACGGATCTTCCTCACAGGCGGTCACCGCCACGACTTTCATGTCGGGGTGGCTGCGCAACAACTTGCGGGTGGCTTCAAGGCCACCAATACCCGGCATTTTGACGTCCATAAGCACGACATCAGGTTTGAGTTCACGGGCTTTCTTCAGGGATTCTTCGCCACAATCGGCCTGACCGATGACCTGCAGGCCATCGATGTCGGCGAGCATGCGGGTTATGCCTGTGCGCACGAGATCGTGGTCGTCGACAACTAGCACCTTAATCAAGGAGACACCTCGCGAAACAGTCATAGCAATGCGTGTCACGATAACAAAAACAGGGAGCCAGACCTAGGGTCTTTGAACTCGTCACACAGTGTCGAGCGCCGCCCTGAAGCTCAGAGAACCGCGACCTAGCAGCCCTCAATGACTGCTATAGCATGATTCGCAAGGCAATGCCCAAGATCCCATGGCCAATACGGGTAATTCAATCAGGCACGCCCCCGGTTTCTGACTCAATGCTGTTGGGTGGACAGCGTTAACCACACGCTATCACTCATAGAATTCAGTGCCAGAAAAAAATGTGCGCCGACTCACAAATATACCCAAAGGACGACCGCCATCAGCTCTCTTCAACTGATGACTCATCGCTGATGGACGGGCTGGAAAAGAGCTTGCTGCCTATCAATGACGACGCGGACAGTTCCGCCATGCTGGTAGTCAACCGCCGGATCGCGTCCTGATCCTCCTTGTGCAGGGTCCTGTAGCTGCCCAGCACTTTTTCTTCGGCCAGGCTGAGATTATCGAGCGGGATTGGCGTAGCTTTTCCTGTGAGCACGTACAATACGTCAACCCCTTTGGCAGAGACCGCAGCCAGGTAATCGGCCTTGGGAGCACGATCACCGCTTTCATACTTGCCTTGGGCATTGGCTTCCACGCCACCGATTTCCCCGAAAGCTCGCTGAGACAAGCCCAGACGCTCGCGTTCTTTTCTTAGACGGTATCCAATTCCACTCATTTGAATGCGCAACCCTGTTGACCCCATTCTAACGAATGGTAAAATCCTGACAAAATTAAACTGATTTGAACGGTTTTAAACTATGCCCGTAATCCGCACTGCTGCACAAGCCAAGGCTTGGCTCGATCAACAGGGAAAATCCGTTCAACAATTTGCTCGTGAAAACAACGTGGATGCTGCAACGACCTATCAGGTTTTAGCCGGCCGCAAGAAAGGTCGCCGTGGCGAAGCCCATAAAGTGGCGGTTTTGCTGGGCATGAAGGTCGGGATCATCTCCACGCCGGAGAACCCGCCAGCCTCTGACGTTGTTTGACAGCACTGCTGAGCGGCCAAGGTAAAGAATAGTTCTGTCCACCGTTGCAGGTTTGATCTGAGTGATCAAATCGCCTTTTCTGACAATTCGCGTCGGCACCTCCCCCGATAAAATTCTGCCTCAACCGCTGGTGACTTGCTCCCCCCTAAAAAACCGATTTGACTTGAGCAACGCAATCAATCGCAAGACGGGTAGTTTTTAAAAACTGCCTGAAGTATGCTCGGCAACATTCCACGGAGACATCATATGTCGCTTACCCTCACCCTCCAATGTGTTCGCCCTGCCGGCCTTGAGTGCCAGGTAGCGACGCATGCTGGCGAAAGGGTTTTGGCCAATGCCTGTCTGCCGGTCGATTTTTATTATGGGTATTGGTTTAGCCACAGGCGCTGATACCCCTACATCGGCGCCCTGACTCACGGGACGCCCACCAGAGAATTCTCAACCCCCGGTCGGCTCCCCGACCGGGGGTTTTGTTTTTAAGCACCTTTAACGACGCACAACAGATTTCCAGAGGACACAGCACATGACCCACTTCACCGATTACTGCAACTACGTCTACGCCTGGCGATTTACCAGCCTCCGTTCGGGACAGCCTGCCGCCTCCGTCCGGTCACTGCCTGGTGGCAATTTGTCTATTACACAACCTTGTCGAACACCCCTATAGGGCGTGAGCGGGAAAAACCCGCCGCCCAGGAAGCCAGAACATGAACGCGCCTGCCACTCTGAAAAACACCGAACTGTCGTCCAGCACCGTCACCCGTCTGGACCCTGCATCCCATCCGCAAAGACTGCCGACCACCGTCGAGCTCAAACAGCGCCTGCCGTTGAATGCCTCCCTGACCAGTCAGGTCGCAGCGCATCGACGCGCCATTCGCGCGATTCTCGATGGCAGCGACTCCCGCCTGCTGGTGGTGGTCGGCCCCTGTTCATTACACGACCCACAATCAGCACTTGAATACGCAGCGCGGCTGGCCGAGCTGGCCAGTGAAGTCAGCGACCAAATGCTGCTGGTGATGCGTGCCTACATCGAAAAGCCTCGCACCACCGTCGGCTGGAAAGGCCTGGCCTACGATCCGCATCTGGATGGCAGTGATGACATGGCGAGCGGACTGAGCCTGTCACGGCAACTGATGCGTGACACGCTCGAACTGGGCCTGCCTGTCGCGACTGAAGTACTGCAGCCAATGGCGGCCGGTTACTTTGATGACGTGTTGAGCTGGGTGGCGATCGGCGCCCGTACGACTGAATCGCAGATCCATCGAGAAATGGCCAGCGGCCTGGGCATCCCGGTCGGCTTCAAGAACGGCACCGATGGCGGCGTCGCCGTGGCTTGCGACGCCATGCGTTCGGCGGCTCACCCGCACCGGCATTTCGGCATGGACCGGCACGGACATCCGGCCATTATCGAGACGGCAGGCAACCTCGACACCCATATCGTGCTGCGCGGCGGCCACCACGGCCCCAACTACAGCGCCGAACAGGTCGCCAAGGTCAGTGCCGCGCTTGATAAACAACAGGCCAACCCGCGGATCATGGTCGATTGCAGCCATGCCAACAGCGGCAAAGACCCGGCCCGTCAGCCATTGGTGTTCAACGATGTGCTGGAGCAGCGCCTGCAGGGCAACACCGCGCTGATGGGCATGATGATCGAAAGCCATCTGTTCGACGGCTGCCAGGCTCTGGGGCCTTCATTGAAATACGGGGTATCGGTGACCGATGCATGCTTGGGCTGGTCCGGCACCGAGGCGCTGCTGCGCGGGGCGGTTGAGCGGCTGCGCTACCGCTGAGCCATCACCTCAGCGCGAACATCGGCCTTGGCCGGGACCGCGTCGCTGCGTTTCCCGGCCGAAGCCGGTCTACGCGCTATTGCCGGGCCGGTCAGCGCCGCACGGCATTAGTCAAGGGTCATGAACTTAATCAGGCAGCGCCCTTCACATTACGGTAGGCTTGGTATTTTTCAACAGGAGTACTGTTCCCATGGCAAAAGCCACTGCCCGCCACATCCTGGTTTCCAGCGAAGAGAAGTGCAACGAACTGAAAGCCCAGATCGAAGGCGGCGCTGATTTCGCGGAAATCGCCAAGGCCAATTCAAGCTGCCCGTCGAGCCGTCAGGGCGGTGACCTGGGCTCGTTCGGTCCAGGCCAGATGGTCAAGGAGTTCGACACCGTGGTATTCAGCGCCCCGATCAACGTGGTACAGGGTCCGGTCAAGACCCAGTTCGGCTACCACCTGCTGGAAGTGACCAGCCGTCAGGATTGATCCTGCGCAGTTGATTCTGGTAAACGGCCCATCCTGATGATGGGCCGTTTGCATTCTAACGAGCCGAAACTTGTAGCTTTGGCCCTTGGCGCTGTAGCGCTTTCCCTGTAGAACGACACAACAGTTTCTGGCTTGTGGTTCGCTCATGGGTTTGCTTCGTTTATCACTGTTTGCCGCATCACTGGCCCTACTGAGCACCGTGCAATCAACGTGGGCTGCGCCGCAGCATGCACTGACCGTTTATGGTGAAGCGCCGCGTTACCCAGCGGGCTTCCTGCACTTCGATTACGTTAACCCCGATGCCCCCAAAGGCGGCAGTATGCGACGCTCGGCGCAGGAAATCGGCCAGTTCGATCATTTGATCCCGTATGTCGACAAAGGCATGGGCGTCGAGCAGGTCGACAAGTTGCTGTATGCGCCGCTGGCCGTGCGCTCGCTGGATGAACCCTTCACCGTCTATGGCCTGGTAGCACGACAAATGGAACGCAGTGCCGACGGACTATCGCTGCGCTTCTATATTGACCCTGATGCCCGCTTCGCCGACGGCACGCCGATCACTGCCAATGACGTGAAGTACACCTTCGAGTTGTTCATGAGCAAAGGCAAGCTCGATTACCGGACCCGCTTTGAGGCGGTCAAGGGGGTGCAAGTCGAGTCACCCGGCCAAGTGCGTTTCGATTTCAGCAACAACGAAAGCCGTACCCTGCCACTGGAACTGGCGTCGCTGCCGGTACTGCCCGAACATTGGTGGAAGACCCGCGACTTTGCTGGCGGCGCCGGCTTTGAAGTGCCGCCCGGCAGTGGGCCGTACAAGATCGGCAAGGTCGATGCAGGGCGCAGCATTACGTTCGAGCGCGACCCGCAGTGGTGGGGACGTGACAAGCCGGTCAGTCGCGGCCTGTACAACTTCGATTCGTTTCGCATCGAGTATTTCGGCGACACCGATGTGGCGCGTCAGGTATTGCTCGGCGGCGGTTACGATTACAACCGTGAATACTCCGCCACCGGCTACACCATTCGCTATAACGGCCAGGCCTTGAGTGAGGGTCGCCTGCAAAAGGCGCATCTGGCCAGCGACGCGATCCAGAACTCCCAGGGGTTTGTTTTCAACCTGGATCGACCAATGTTCCAGGACCGGCGAGTGCGTCAGGCACTGGCCATGCTGTGGGATTTCGAATGGACCAATCGGCAGATGATGCGCAACATGTACATCCGCCAGAGCAGCTACTTTTCCAACTCGCCCCTGGCGGCCACTCAACTGCCCTCGCCTCGCGAGCTGGAAATTCTTGAGCCGTTGCGCGGCCAGGTGCCTGATGAAGTATTCACTCAGGTATTCCAGCCACCGCGCACCGATGGCAGCGGCCTGATCCGCGACAAACAACTGCAGGCCCTGAGTTTGCTCAAGCAGGCGGGCTGGGAGCCGAAGGGCGACCAACTGGTCAATGCCCAAGGCGAGCCGCTGAGTTTCACGTTTCTCAACGCCCAATCAGGGATGGAGCGCCTGCTGCTGCCTTACAAGCGTACCCTGGCGCAGATCGGCATCCGCTTCGAGATCCGCCGCATCGACGCCGCGCAGTACCTGAACCGAGTCATGGCCCGCGACTATGACATGATTGTGATCGGCTATACCGTGAGCAACTCGCCGGGGATGGAGCTGTACAACAGCTTTGGCTCCAAGGTGGCCCGCGATGCTGGCTCCAGCAACTACATGGTGCTGCAGAACCCGGCGGTAGACAGCCTGATCGATGGCCTGGTCAAGGCCACCACCCAGGCTGACATGAGCGCTTATGCCCGCAGCCTGGACCGGGTATTGCAGTGGGGCTACTACTGGATTCCCAACTACTATCCGCCCGGCAGCTCTACAGTGTGGTGGAACCGCTTCGGCATTCCCAAAATCCAGGCGCGTAACAGCGAAGCCATTGAAACCTGGTGGGAAGTCAGCCCTACGGCGCTGACCGACGAGGAATTCGCCGCACGACGTGGTGCTTCGGCGCTGGTCAAGGAGATGCAGTAAATGCCGGGCTATATCCTGCGTCGCCTGCTGCTGATCATCCCGACCCTGCTGTGCATCCTGCTGGTCAATTTTTTCATTGTCCAAGCCGCACCGGGCGGGCCGGTGGAGCAAACCATCGCACGCCTGCAAGGGGTTAGCGGCGGCAGTGTGGGCAGCACCTCGGTCGAATCGGTGCACAGCGGCCAATCCCGCGCCTCCCGGGGGCTGGACCCGAAGCTGATCGAGGAAATCGAGCGCCAGTATGGCTTTGACAAACCGCTGCATGAGCGGCTGTGGCTGATGCTGGGTCACTATGCCCGGCTGGATTTCGGCAACAGCTTCTTTCGCGGAGCCTCAGTCACTGAACTGATCATGCAGAAGTTGCCGGTGTCATTGTCGCTAGGACTGTGGGCGACCCTGCTGACCTATCTAGTGTCGATCCCGCTGGGGATTCGCAAGGCGGTCAGGCACGGCAGCCACTTCGATGTCTGGAGCAGCACGCTGATCATCATCGGCTACGCCCTGCCGGCCTTTCTGGTCGCCATGCTGCTGGTGGTGCTGTTCTGCGGCGGCACCGCGCTGCACTGGTTTCCGGTGCGCGGGCTGGTCTCGGAGAACTTCGCCGAGCTATCGCTGACCGGCAAGATCGCCGACTACTTCTGGCACCTGGCGCTGCCGGTCACGTCGCTGGTGATCGGCGGTTTTGCCGCCCTGACCCTGTTGACCAAGAACGCCTTTCTCAACGAAGTCACCCGCCAGTATGTGACCACCGCCAGAGCCAAAGGCATGAGCGAACGGCGCGTGCTGTATGGCCATGTATTTCGCAATGCCATGTTGCTGGTGGTGGCCGGCATCCCGCAGGCGCTGATCACGGTGTTTTTTTCCGGCGCGCTGCTGATCGAAGTCATTTTCTCGCTTGATGGCCTGGGCCGCATGAGCTACGAGGCGGCGGTGGCGCGCGATTATCCGGTGGTGTTCGGCACGCTGTTCATCTTCACCCTGTTTGGCCTGCTGATCAAACTGGCCGGTGATATCTGCTACACCTTGGTCGATCCGCGCATCGACTTCAGTGCGAGGACTGTCTGATGCAGCGCCTGTCCCCTGTGGCCCGACGCCGGCTGGCGCGGTTTCGCGCCAACCGTCGCGGCTGGTGGTCGCTGTGGCTGTTCTGCGGGCTGTTCATGCTGACCCTGGGCGGCGAACTTATTGCCAACGACAAGCCGCTGGTGCTCAGCTATAAAGGCTCGCTGTATTTCCCGGTATTCAAGCGTTATACCGAGCAGGCATTTGGCGGCGAGTTGCCGTTTCAGCCTGATTACCGCAGTCAGTACGTGCAACAACAAATCGCCAAGGGCGACGGCTGGATGCTGTTCCCGCCCATCCCGTTCGGCGCCGACACACCCAATTATGACCTGAGCGTTCCGGCCCCAAGCCCACCGTCAGCGCAGAACTGGCTGGGCACCGATGATCAGTCGCGCGACGTATTGGCCAGGGTGATCTTTGGTGCCCGGATTTCGATCCTGTTCGCCTTGGCGCTGACCCTGATCAGCGCGGTGATTGGCATCGCTGCCGGCGCGCTGCAAGGCTATTACGGGGGCTGGACCGACCTGATCGGCCAGCGTCTGCAGGAGGTCTGGTCAGGCTTACCGGTGCTTTACCTGCTGATCATTCTGTCCGGTTTCGTCGAGCCGGGCTTCTGGTGGCTGCTGGGAATCATGGCGCTGTTTTCCTGGCTGGCGCTGGTGGATGTGGTGCGGGCCGAGTTCTTGCGTGGGCGCAAGCTGGAATATGTGAAGGCCGCCCGCGCCCTGGGGCTCAGCGACCGGCGAGTGATCGTGCGGCATATCCTGCCCAACGCCATGAGCGCCACCCTGAGTTACCTGCCGTTCATTCTTACCGGCGCCATCACCACCCTCACGGCCCTGGACTTTCTCGGTTTCGGCATGCCGGCCGGCAGTGCATCGCTGGGCGAACTGATTGCCCAGAGCAAAACCAACCTGCAAGCACCCTGGCTGGGGCTGACCGCTTTCTTTGCTCTGGCGCTGATCCTCAGCTTGCTGGTGTTCATTGGCGAAGCGCTCCGCGATGCCTTCGACCCGAGGTCTTGATATGCCGGATAATCTGATCGAAATCCGCGACCTGAACATCGCCTTTAACGGCCAGCCAGCGGTGCATAACCTCAGTCTGGATATCCGCCCCGGCGAGTGTCTGGCGCTGGTCGGTGAGTCCGGTTCGGGCAAGTCGGTCACTGCCCATTCAATCCTGCAATTGCTGCCGCAAGCCGACACCCAGTGCAGCGGCAGCATTCGCTACCGTGGCCAGCAGTTGCTGGGCGCCGACGCCAAAACCCTGCGCCAGTTGCGCGGCAACCGCATCGCAATGATCTTCCAGGAGCCGATGACATCGCTCAATCCGTTGCACACCGTAGCCAAACAGATTGGCGAAACCCTGCTGCTGCACCGCGGCATCAGCGGACGCGAGGCGCAGCAGAGGATCGTTGAGCTACTGGAACTGGTCGGCATCCGCGAGCCGCAGAAACGCCTCAAGGCCTACCCGCATGAGCTGTCCGGCGGGCAGCGTCAGCGGGTGATGATTGCCATGGCGCTGGCCTGTGAACCGGAGCTGCTGATTGCCGATGAGCCCACCACCGCGCTGGACGTCACCGTCCAGCGCAAGATCCTGCTGTTGCTCAAAGACCTGCAGCAACGCCTGAACATGTCGCTGCTGCTGATCAGCCATGACCTGAACCTGGTCCACAGCGTGGCCCAGCGGGTGTGCGTGATGCAGGCCGGGCAGATTGTCGAACACAATGAATGCCAGAGCCTGTTCAAGCAGCCGCAGCACCCTTATAGCCGCCTGTTGCTGGACGCCGAGCCGGCAGGTTTACCCGTCACCCGCCCCGCTCGCGAACCATTGCTGGAGGTCGAAAACCTGCGCGTGTGGTTCTCGCTGGCCGGCGGCTGGTTCGGCCGTCATAAGGAATACCTCAAGGCCGTGGACGACATCAGCCTGAGCGTCGAACGCGGCAAGACCCTGGGCATCGTGGGCGAATCCGGCTCAGGCAAGTCCACCCTCGGCCAGGCTATTTTGCGCCTGCTCGACTCCAGCGGCACGATCCGGTTTCGCGGCCAGACCCTGGATGGCTTGGGCCATAAACAGATGCGGCCGTGGCGCAAGCAAATGCAGGTGGTGTTTCAAGACCCTTACGGCAGCCTCAGCCCACGCCTGTCAGTCGCGCAGATCATTGCTGAAGGCCTTGAAGCCCACACCCAACTCGACCCTGAGCAGTGCGACCAGCAGGTGATCCGGGCCTTGCAGGAAGTGGGGATCGACCCGGCCAGCCGGCATCGCTACCCTCATGAGTTTTCCGGTGGCCAGCGCCAACGCATCGCCATCGCCCGCGCGTTGGTGCTCAAGCCGGCGTTCATTCTGCTCGACGAGCCGACTTCGGCACTGGATCGCACAGTCCAGAAGCAGGTGGTGAGCCTGTTGCGTGACCTGCAAGAAAAACATGACCTCACCTATCTGTTCATCAGCCACGACCTGAGCGTGGTCCGCGCGCTGGCCCACGACGTACTGGTGCTCAAAGATGGGCGCGTGGTGGAGTACGGCAGCAGTGAAACGCTGTTCAATGCCCCACAACACCCCTATACCCGCGAGCTACTGGCGGCCGCGCACACCGGATAAGCGGGTCTGGCGATTAACGGGCGGCATGAACCATGAGTAGCTGTCGCAGCCAGCCGTGAGCCTGATCGCCATCCCGGCGTCGATGCCAGATCAACGAGAAGTCAAAGGGCTCGATGCACAGCGGCGGCTCGAAGATGCATAACCGTGGGTCGCGGGCGACGGCGTCCAGGCTGCGCCGGGCGACGGTCAGAATCAGATCGGTGCCGGCAATCAAATCGCTTGCCACGCCCCAATGCGGCAGTTGCACAGCAATCTGCCGCTGATGACCGGCGCGAGCCAGTGCCTGATCGACCTCGTTATCGGCTGTTGATCGCATCGCCAGCATCACGTGAGGTCGAGCCAGCCAGTCAGGCAGGCTCAACGCACTGCATGCCGGCACTGTCGAAGCGTCGGCCAGGCAGGCAAAATGCTCGCGAAACAGTGTGTGGCGATGTACCTCAGAGGGTGCGTGATCAGCGAAGACGCCAAGCGCCATGTCGACCTGGCCCTCCATCACATCAGCCAGCATTGCCTCACGACTGGACTGACTGATCCGTAGCTCGACGCCGGGGGCAGCAGCGCGCAACTCCGGCACCAGCCCAGGCAACACCACCCGCGCACCGTAATCCGACATCGCCAGGCGAAACACCCGCTGGGTACTGGACGGATCGAACTGCGGCGTATCAAGCAACGTGCCGAGCTGGCCCAATGCCTCGGTCAGCGGCTGAAACAGCTCCGCAGCACGGGAGGTCAGTTCCAGCTTGCCACCGCGCCGGACCAGCAACGGGTCATCGAACAACTGGCGCAAGTGAGCCAAAGCATGACTGACCGCAGGCTGGCTCTTGTGCAAGCGTAAGGCGGCGCGAGAGATATGCTTCTCGATCAACAGCGCGTGCAGGGTCACCAGCAGGTTCAGATCAATACGTCGCAGATTATTCACCACAAGAATGAACCCTATCCTGAATCCGAATTTCCATTCAGCTAACTAATTAATCAAGATTCTGCTCCGACACAAGCTGGATTAACCAGGAGACGAGCATGAATGGTTCGCTGTCATTGACCGCAGCGCTGCTGGCCACCACTGCGTTGGCGGCAGGTGCGCTTATACCCTTTCAGGCTGGCAGCAATGCCGCACTGGGCCGCGCACTGGGCCATCCACTATGGGCGACAGTCGCGTCTTTATTGATCAGCGTGCTGGTCGTCGTGCCAGCGCTGCTGGCCGCGCGGCCACCCTTGCCCGCCTTGAGCCAGGCCGCGGCGCTACCACTTTGGGCGTGGTTGGGCGGTGTGGCGGGGGTCGTCTACATCACCTGCGCCCTGCTGCTGACACCTCGCCTGGGGGCAACCGGCTTCATTGCCTGCGTGATTGCCGGGCAGATGCTCAGCTCGCTGCTGATCGACCATTTCGGCCTGATGGGCTTAGCCGTCAAGGAGGCGAACGTGGGGCGCCTGGCCGGTATCACCGTGATGTTCGTCGGTGTGCTGCTGGTGCAGTGGTTCACGGTGTCGGCCCCGCCCGCTGGTTGAAGCGGGGCCTTGCTCGCTCAGGACTGGGTCGTGCCGGATTCGTCGTCATCCTCCACCAGGCCCCACTGAGTCATGCTCGGGCTGGCGACCCCCACCGGCGCCGCTGGCGCTGCGGTCGGCGCGGCAGTCACGCCGCCCTCACCATGCAACTTGAGACGCAAGCGCACATTGTTCTTCGAGTCAGCATGCTTGATGGCTTCTTCTTCGCTGATCGCACCCTCCACCACCAGATTGAACAATGCCGAATCGAAGGTCTGCATGCCCAGGTTGCCGGACTTCTCCATGATGCTTTTCAGCTCGGTCAGCTCGTTGCGCTGAATCAGATCGCGGATGGTCGGTGAGCCCATCATCACCTCGACCGCCGCGCGCCGCTTGCCGTCCGGGGTGCGCACCAGACGCTGGGAAACGAACGCTTTGAGGTTATTGCCCAAGTCATGCAGCAGTTGCGCACGGCGCTCTTCAGGGAAAAAGTTGATGATCCGGTCCAGCGCCTGGTTGGCGTTGTTGGCGTGCAAGGTCGAAATGGCCAAATGCCCGGTGTCAGCAAACGCCAGCGCATGCTCCATGGTTTCCCGGTCGCGGATCTCGCCGATCAGAATCACATCCGGTGCCTGGCGCAGGGTGTTCTTCAGCGCGTTATGAAAGCTGCGGGTATCGACTCCGACCTCACGCTGGTTGATGATCGACTTCTTGTGCCGGTGAATGAATTCCACCGGGTCTTCGATGGTGATGATATGCCCGCTGGCATTGCGGTTGCGATAGTCGATCAGTGCCGCCAAAGACGTCGATTTGCCTGAACCGGTGGCGCCGACAAACAGCACCAGCCCATGCTTTTCCATCACCACATCAAGCAGCACTGGCGGCAGGTGCAGGTCTTCGAATTTGGGGATATCCAGCTTGATGTTGCGCGCCACGATCGACACTTCGTTGCGCTGCTTGAAGATATTGATCCGAAACCGCCCGACCCCGGCCAGGGACACGGCCAGGTTCATTTCCAGCTCACGCTCGAAGGCGGTTTTCTGCTCGTCATCCATGATCGCATCGGCGACCTTGGCCACTTCACCGGGCTTGAGCGTTTCAGTACCCAATGGCCGCAACACGCCGTTGAACTTGGCGCAGGGTGGCGCGCCAGTAGACAGATAAAGGTCCGAGCCGTCCTGAGTGGCCAGGGTCTTGAGTAATGCCTGAAAATCCATAATCGACACCGCAGGGGTAAAAAGTAAGGCCGCTACACTGCTGAGCGTAGTAGACAGGCATAATGACAGCCTTTTGCGACAGGTAGCAGCGCCTCATGAAAGCCCAAGCCCGCCACATCCTGGTCAAGACCGCCGAAGAAGCCGAGCGCTTGAAGCTGCAGCTGGCCAAGGGCGAAGCCTTCGATGTATTGGCCCGCAAACACTCGATCTGCCCCTCCGGCAAACGCGGCGGCGATTTGGGCGAGGTGCGACCCGGCCAGATGGTCGGTGCCATTGACCAGATCATCTTCAAGAAGCCGCTGCGCACCATACACGGGCCGGTGAAAAGCAAGTTCGGCTATCACCTGGTGCAGGTGTTCTACCGCGACTGACTCAAGATTCAGAGGCAGGTGGCGATTGCCGCAGCCCGCAACTGAATCTGGTCGCCGCCCTTGTGCGCGTAAAAACGCACTTCACTACCACCGCCCTGGCGCAGGACATCGGCAAAGTAACGGGTCTGGGTGGTAAATACCGTAAAGTTGCCGTCACCCTGGCGGTCCAGAAAGACATCTGCCGAATCGCCGAACAGCTTGACGTCTTGCCAGGCCACCTGAATGCACTGGGCCACCTCGGCGCTGGTTTTCTCGCTGGCCAGCGTTTTCAACGGCCCATCGGAGCGCGCCGAATTCGACGGCGCGGCGCAACCGGCCAGCAGCACGGTCGCCATTACCAGAATCGCGTATTTCATGACGGGCCCTTATCCCTGAAAAACGCCGAGTCTAACACTGCCAGCCGGTTTCAATCCTCGGCCAATTGCTCTTCAAACTCTTTCACGTATTTGCCCGCCAACGCTTCCTTCTGTTTGTCGTCCAGCAGTTTGCCGGCCATCTGGAAGAATTTCTGTTCTTCCTCCTTAAGATGGTGATGCACCTTGTGGCTGAGCTTTTTCGCCGAGACCAGCCAGCTCGGGCTGGACATGTCCGTGGCGTCCAGCTCTTCCATCAGCTCATCCATTTCGTGATGCTCGGCAATCGCATGACGGCTCAGGTCTACGCCATTGTCGTGCTGCATCAGCGGCACGTAGAAGTGCCGCTCTTCAGCGGTTTCATGCGCCTGCAATTCGTCTTTGAGCAGCCGGTAAGCTTCGGCCCGCTCTTCACTGGCACCTTGGGTCTGAACCATGGCATCGGCATAACGGCGTTGACGATCGTGGCTTTCGCGCAGCGCTTCGAAGATGTTCAAGGGCAATACTCCTGACCAATGAAAAAGGTAGTCAGTGGCTAGACCGCTGCGGCGTGCGCTCAGTTCAAAGCGAAGCTGCAAGCGGTCACTTCGATGGCTGCATGACGACGAGCGTTTTCGTAGCGCTCGCTCTTGAGTTATAAAGCGAGGCTCTTGAGGACGCCCTCACCCATGACGGGACAGCATTTCGGGACGGCCCGATTCTTTGAACAGGAGAACCGGGCATGGCCTGGATATACCTCGTATTGGCGGGCATTCTGGAAATTGTCTGGGCCTTTACGATGAAACAGTCAGAAGGTTTCAGCAAACTCACCCCTACCCTCATCACCGCAGCGGCCATGATCGCCAGTATCGTGTTGCTATCGATCTCGATGCGCAGCCTGCCGCTGGGCACCGCCTACACCATCTGGACCGGCATCGGCGCGGTAGGCGCGTTCGTGGTTGGCATCACCGTGCTGGGCGAGCCGATGACCTTCCTGCGGATACTGGCAGCGGTACTGATTGTCAGCGGTCTGGTGCTGATGAAATTGTCGTCCAGCTGATTGAACGCAGGCAGGAACAAGATATGTGATTGAACGGCCAGCGATTTTCTTGCAACTCGGGGCGAAAAAACCGGTCGTGACCGCTGGGCAAGTGGCTGCTGATAAAAACTGAATAAGGCGTTTTTGTCTGCGGTCACACTCCTTGTGCAATGAAGCATCTGACAAGGAGACAGCAATGACTATCGAAGCAGATACCCTCGTGCAACTGACCCTGGCTCTGCAGCAGCAAGGTCTGGAACGAATCGCGGATATCACCTTTATTCGCGCGCCTTATCGACATCATCAGCGCTGGATCTGCAGCGTCGAATGAGGACTTGACGGGCAACGGATCTAAAACCGGTGCCCGTCTTTATTTCTCAATCAACCCTTATTACGGTTTTTCGCGTTGCCCTGACGCGCCTTGAAACGCGGATTGGACTTGCAGATCACATAGATTCGCCCGCGGCGTTTGACGATCTGGCAGTCGCGGTGACGGGCTTTGGCTTCCTTGAGCGATGACAACACTTTCATAAGATATACCCTCGGCTTTAAATGCAACAACATAACATCACAAACGGGAATCATTATCAACCAAAGGACGACGCGATCTCCTGCTTTTACGTCACCGCGCTTTACTTTGCCTGTCCGTTATTCCAAGCTGTGAGCCTTTATTTACGGGGCTTGGCAGCAAAAATCCGACGCCAGAAACGTGTCACGCACAGACGCGACTTCGTGATCTCGCACCACACTTAGCCAGGAATGGACACAAACGGATTTGACGACTTTTGCAGTCGTGAAGATTGGATCGCACCCACAACCAAGGCGCCGAGCAATGCTGGAATCTCTGGATACCATCAAGAGTGATCTTGAACAGACCGCAACGCATCTGGAGAGTCTTTCCATTGCCATGAGCGGGCACCTGATCTTCCTTAATCAGCGTGGCGGGCACGTCGATGGGCTGGACGTGCGAGGTCATATTGCAGCCATTGAGTCATCGGCCCAGGCACTGCGTAGCGCGGCACTGCGGATCGATGAAAGCCAGAGGGCCGAGCCCTCTGCGCTTTATCCGCATGCCGAGGTATTGGCCTGATGGGTTAGCGCGGTCGCTCGATGGGCGAGGATCTACTCATCGTCCTCGATCTCGTCGGCGAACGGGTCGTGATCGTATTCGTCGTCACCCTCTTGCTCCTCCTCAAATGAATCCGTGGCGAACTCGTGATCAAGCAGGTGATCGTGTTCGGGCTCGTGCTTGTAATCTTCATCGGCGGGCATGGCGGGCTTACTCAGTTGTTAGCTGGGCGGCTTGTATAGCTTTGCATGGATGGCGGGTCAACTTTATTGGGGCATGATGATGGTGCCCTTCGCACGCTTGGCCTGAAAGCCACCCCTTAGTAATCTCGGTATAGGCTACCGCCCCCCATACAACTGTCGTCACACGTATGCGACAATATGTTTAATGTCTGGCATGAACCCCGCATTTATAGCCCAGCAGCTCGGCCATAGCGTGCAGATGCTGCTGTCGACGTATGCCCGCTGGATTAATTCAAGCTCCGACTGGAGCGAACTGGAAAAGCTGGATATTGGTATCAAATCGGTATCGGCTGCTTCAGGACATAGCTAAGTTATTGATAGGTAAGGCACTTGATCTCTACAGCAAACATCACCCAACAATTCGGACCCAAACCTCTGTTCGAGAACGTCTCGGTCAAGTTTGGTGCCGGTAACCGTTACGGCCTGATCGGCGCCAACGGCTGCGGCAAGTCCACCTTCATGAAGATCCTCGGTGGCGATCTGGAGCCTTCGGGCGGTCAGGTGATGCTCGAACCTAACGTGCGTCTGGGCAAGCTGCGTCAGGATCAGTTCGCCTATGAAGAATTCACTGTGCTCGACACCGTGATCATGGGTCATGAAGAGCTGTGGAAGGTCAAGGCCGAGCGTGATCGGATCTATTCGCTGCCGGAGATGAGCGAAGCAGACGGCATGGCCGTGGCGGAGCTTGAGACCGAGTTCGCCGAGATGGATGGCTACACCGCCGAATCGCGCGCCGGTGAGCTGTTGCTGGGTCTGGGTATCGGTATCGAGCTGCACAACGGGCCGATGACCGAAGTCGCGCCAGGCTGGAAGCTGCGGGTGTTGCTGGCCCAGGCGTTGTTCTCGGACCCGGAAGTGTTGCTGCTCGACGAGCCGACCAACCACCTGGACATCAACACCATTCGCTGGCTGGAGAACATCCTGACCCAGCGTAACAGCCTGATGATCATCATTTCCCACGACCGTCACTTCCTCAACAGCGTGTGCACCCACATGGCTGACCTGGATTACGGTGAGCTGCGCCTGTTCCCGGGCAACTATGATGAATACATGACCGCTGCGACCCAGTCGCGTGAGCAGTTGCTGGCCGACAACGCCAAGAAGAAGGCACAGATCGCCGAGCTGCAAACCTTCGTCAGCCGCTTCTCGGCCAACGCCTCCAAGGCCAAGCAAGCCACTTCACGGGCCAAGCAGATCGACAAGATCCAGCTGGCCGAGGTCAAGCCGTCGAGCCGGGTCAGCCCGTTCATTCGTTTCGACCAGACCAAGAAGCTGCACCGCCAGGCAGTCACGGTCGAGCGCATGGCCAAGGGTTTCGATGGCAAGACTCTGTTCAAGGATTTCAGCTTCACCGTCGAAGCCGGCGAGCGCGTTGCGATCATCGGCCCCAACGGTATCGGCAAGACCACCTTGCTGCGCACCCTGGTCAACGAGCTGACGCCGGATGCCGGCAGCATCAAGTGGACCGACTCGGCAGAGATTGGCTACTACGCCCAGGACCACGCCCACGACTTCGAAGACGACGTCACCCTGTTCGACTGGATGGGTCAGTGGACTCAAGGCGGCGAGCAACTGGTGCGTGGCACCCTTGGCCGGATGCTGTTCTCCAACGACGAAATCCAGAAGTCGGTGAAGGTGATTTCCGGTGGTGAGCAGGGCCGCATGCTGTTCGGCAAGCTGATCCTGCAAAAGCCTAACGTGCTGGTGATGGACGAACCGACCAACCACCTGGACATGGAATCGATCGAGGCGCTGAACCTGGCGCTGGAAAACTATCCGGGCACGCTGCTGTTCGTCAGCCACGACCGCGAGTTCGTCTCGTCGCTGGCCACGCGGATCATCGAGTTGTCAGCCGATGGCGTGATCGACTTCAGCGGCACTTACGATGATTATCTGCGCAGCCAGGGTGTAGTCATCTAAAAGGAGCCTTGAAGCATCTGGCGGCAGGTCCGGTTCAGCCCCTGCCGCCAGATTTCAACGCCGCGTTACAGGCTCAGGCCTGCGGGACGCGAACCATCTCGATCCACACCGCTCCTTTGCCCGATGGGGCTTCGCTGACCCGCTTCAATTCGCCCTCCTGGCCAATTGCATAACTGCCCACCGTGTCACTTTTTTCCCCGCTGACCAGCAACCATTGTCCATTAGGCGACACGGCGATATTGCGTGGCTGCTTTTCCTGCACGGCGTAGTTTTCCAGGAAGCTGACCCGGCCAGTGGCGGTGTCGACCTTGAATACCGAAACCGAGCTGCTGGCCCGTTCGCTGATAAACAACAGGTTGCCCTGCGGCGTGATGCGGATGTCGGCCGCCCAGATGCGCGGCGTCGGGTCGTCCTTCAGGTCGTTATTACGCGCGTCGCGCACTTCACCGTGGGCCAGCTTCAGCCGCTCGGGGATGCCTGCCGCTTCGTTGATCAGGCTCAGCGCCCCGCTGGTCTGATCAATCGCATAGCTGGTAACGCTGCCACTCATTTCGCCAACGACATAAACGAACTTGCCATCTGGCGAGAATGCCATGTGGCGAGGCCCGCTATTGACGCTGGCATCGACCTGTCCGCTGCCGATGGGCACCAGGCTGCCTTGCGCGGTATCAAGACGGTACTGCAACACATGATCGACTCCCAGGTTGCCAGCGTAGGCAAACCGATTGCTCGGGTCGCTGCGCAGCGAATGGGCATGCAGGCCGGTTTTGTAAGTCTTGATCTGCGCGGCATCTGTGCTATCAACCGGCTGGATGCTCACCAGATCAGCACCGTAGGAGGCACCCAGCAGGTAGCGGCCGGTGTGGTCCAGTGACAGGTAAGCAAGGCTGTCAGCCAACGGGGCTTCAGAGAGCGTTTTCAAGTGGCCGCTGCCCGGCTCGATCTGGTAGCCCAGCACCTTGAAGGGCTTGGCGCGCAAGGCAGCGTACAGACGGCTGCCATCGAGTGAGGCGGCCAGTGGATTGACCTGTTCACCGGCGCGAATCTGCTGCACCAGACTCAAGGCGCCATTGCTTTCATCAAGGCGATATTGAGAGATCAGGCCATCAGCCGGGCTGGAGATATAGGCGAAAGTCGCGGCATGGGCATTGAGGCTCAAGCCGGCTGCAATAGCGAACAACAGGGGTTTGATCATGAAAGGCGCCTTTGTTGTTTTGATTGTTATCAGTCATCCTATGACCAAGTATCAACCAACGGCAATCCCCTTTTGATGAAATAGTTAGGGTGCTTTCCTTTGCCACCTGCCCACGCCATGATGAACCACGCCCACCCAGCCGCCAGCGAAGCCGTCTCATGCCTGTAACCCCCGCACAAACCGGCACCCTGCCCGTCACCCTGCAAATCGTCAGCATCGTGCTGTACACCTTCATCGCGTTCCTATGCGTTGGGCTGCCCATCGCAATCTTGCCCGGCTATGTCCATGACCAGTTGGGTTTCAGCGCCGTCGTCGCGGGGCTGGCGATTGGTGCGCAATACCTGACCACCCTGATGAGCCGCCCGCTGGCCGGGCGTATTACCGACAATCTGGGCAGCAAGCGGACCATCGTCTACGGCCTGGCGGGGTTCGTGCTCGGCGGCGCACTGACCCTGTTCGGCACGCTGAGCCAGTCGATTCCAGCACTCAGCCTGAGCCTGCTGATCGTGGCGCGGATGATCATGGGGGTGGCGCAGGGTTTTATCGGCGTGGGCACCATCAGTTGGTCAATTGCCAAAGTCGGCGTCGAGCACACGGCCCGCTCGATTTCCTGGAACGGTATTGCGTCGTACGGTGCCATCGCCATTGGCGCTCCGCTGGGCGTATTGATGATTGATCAGGTCGGTATTCACAGTCTGGGGGTGGCGCTGTTGGTCCTGGCCGGTAGTGGTTTGCTGCTGATTCGCCACAAGCCCTCGGTGCCGGTCATCAAGGGTGAACGGCTGCCCTACTGGTCGGTGTTCAGCCGTATTTCGCCCTATGGGCTGGCACTGACCCTGGCGTCCATCGGTTACGGCACCCTGACGACGTTCATTACGCTGTTCTACATCAGCCGTGGCTGGGAGGGGGCGGCCTGGTGTCTGACGTTGTTTGGCGTGTGCTTCATCCTTTCGCGGCTATTGTTCATCGGCGCAATCAATCGTCTGGGCGGCTTTCTGGCGGCGATGCTGTGCATGGGCGTGGAAGTGGTCGGCCTTGGCCTGTTGTGGCTGGCACCCAATACCGGTTTTGCGCTGGCAGGCGCCGGCCTGACCGGCCTGGGGCTGTCACTGGTGTATCCGGCGCTCGGGGTTGAAGCGATCAAGCGCGTGCCGGCCACCAGCCGTTCAGCGGGGCTGAGTGCCTATGCCGTGTTTTTCGATCTGGCCATGGCGGTCGCCGGCCCGGTGATGGGGGCCATAGCCCTGGGCCAGGGCTATGGTTTGATCTTCTTCTACAGCGCCCTGCTCTCGCTGCTGGCGCTGGGACTGACCTGGTGGCTGTCGCGGCGGGTCTGACAGGCGCTGCTACACAACCATCCGCTTCAGCCACGAACGCCTGGTGCTGCGTTCGCGGCTGAAGCCGCTGCTACAAGTGCAAAGCCCCCGAATTATCCGCGAGGCTTGAGCACCACTACACCGAGCGGCGGCAGGTTGAGCAGCAGCGATGCCGCCTGGCCGTGGCTGACCTGCGCTTGAGCCTGAACCTCGCCGGCGTTGCCGACATTGGAGCCGGCGTAGATTTGCGAGTCGCTGTTGAGCAGTTCTTGCCATGCCCCCTCGAACGGTACGCCAACCCGGTAGCCCTCGCGTGGTACAGGGGTCAGGTTGCAGACCACCAGCAGCGGCTCACCACCTTTGCTCCAGCGCAGCCAGGCGTAGACGCTGTTGGCGTGGTCATCGCCGATCAGCCACTGAAAACCCATCGGTTCGGCGTCGCGCTCGTGTAGCGCCTTTTCTTCGCGGTACAGCCGGTTGAGGTCGCTGACGAGCTTCTTCACCCCGATATGCTCGGCGTATTGCAGCAGATACCAGTCCAGTTGCTCGTCGTGATTCCATTCGCGCCATTGGCCGAACTCACAGCCCATGAACAACAGCTTCTTGCCCGGATGGGTCCACATGAAGGCCAGGTAGGCGCGCAGGTTGGCGAACTTCTGCCAGCGGTCGCCAGGCATCTTGTCAATCAGCGAGCGCTTGCCGTGTACCACTTCGTCGTGGGAGATCGGCAGGATGAAACGCTCCGACCACGCGTACACCAGACCGAAACTCAGTTCGTTATGGTGGTGTGAGCGGTGCACCGGATCTTGCTGAATGTAATGCAGCGAGTCGTGCATCCAGCCCATGTTCCACTTGTAGTTGAAACCCAGGCCACCTTGCTCGGTGTGTTGGGTAACGCCGGGCCAGGCCGTGGATTCTTCGGCGATGACCAGCGCACCGGGGGCCTCGACTGCGACCACATCGTTGAGGTGGCGTAAAAAGTCGATGGCTTCCAGGTTTTCCCGACCGCCATAACGGTTCGGTACCCACTCCCCGGCCTTGCGGGAATAGTCGCGGTACAGCATCGAGGCCACCGCATCGACCCGCAGGCCGTCGATATGGAACTGCTTGAGCCAGTGCAGCGCCGAAGCCAGCATGAAGCCGTGCACTTCGGTACGGCCCAGGTTGTAGATCAGCGTGTCCCAGTCCTGGTGAAAGCCCTCTTGCGGGTTGCCGTACTCGTACAGCGCGGTGCCGTCAAATTGCGCCAGGCCGTGTTCGTCGGTAGGAAAATGCGCCGGTACCCAGTCGAGAATCACGCCGATTTCGGCCTGGTGGCAGGCGTTGACGAACGCCGCGAAGTCTTCTGGCGATCCATAGCGCGCAGTGGGCGCAAACTGCGCCAGCAGTTGATAGCCCCAGGAACCGCCGAATGGATGCTCCATGATCGGCATCAGCTCGATATGGCTGAAGCCCAGTTCCTTGACGTAAGGGATCAAGCGGTCGGCCAGTTCCCGCCAGTTGTATTGCCGCCAGGCCGTGCCGTCCTCGTTCTGCTCCATCTGCCAGGAACCGGCATGCAGCTCGTAGATCGACAGTGGCGCAGCCGGCGAGTGGCGATCGGCGCGGCTGGCCAGCCAATCGTGGTCCTGCCAGTCAAATTGCAGCGGCGCGGCAACTTTCGAGGCGGTGTCTGGCGGCAAAGTGGTGGCGCGCGCCACCGGGTCGCATTTGAGCGGCAGAATGCCGTGGGCACCGAGGATCTCGTATTTGTAGACATCGCCAGGCTGCAGGCGCGGAATAAAGATCTCCCAGATGCCCGACGGATGACGCACGCGCATCGGGTGCCGGCGGCCATCCCAGTTGTTGAAGTCGCCAACCACCGACACGCGCCGGGCATTGGGTGCCCAGACCGCAAAGCGCACGCCTTGTACGCCATCAACGTTGACTACCTGAGCACCCAGGCAGGCGCCAAGATCGCGGTGGTTGCCTTCCGAGAACAGGTAGATGTCCATCTCGCCCAGTTGCGGGCCAAAGCTGTACGGGTCTTCGGTGATGTGTTCGCCGCCGGCCCACTGCACTTTCAGCAGATACGGCTGCTTTTCAGCGAACTGGCCAACGAACAGGCCAGGCACTTCGCCCATGTGCAACTCGCCCAGCTCTTGCTCAGTGCCGCGGGCCAGCACTCGGACACTCAGGGCGCCGGGCAGGTAGGCACGAATGAACTGCCCGCCCTTGCCGTCGTCATGGGGGCCGAGAATGGCGAACGGATCGTGGTGCTCGGCACGGATCAAAGCTTCCGTGTCGACGGCAGCGGGCATTGGTTGGCGGCCCGCGCCGCTTTTGTCAGACGCATTCATTTCGACTCTCCATCGTTCAATTCCAGCAACCCACGTAGCCCTTGCCATAACCCTTGCAAAGGTACGGCCAACCAATCCGGGCGATTCTCGGCTTCGTAGATCACTTCGTATGCAGTTTTTTCCAGCGTAAACAGTTCCAGCGCTGCCGCCTCTCCCTGCGGGTCTTGCCAGGCATGCGCCAGGCCTTGGGTCGCCTTGCGATAGCCCTCAAGAAACGACTCGCGGGCCTGACGCAGATACTCACTCGCCACATGCTCACGCGCCGCAATCGCCTCTGCCGAGGTGTCCGCGCTCTGCGCGCTGCGCACGGCCATCGCCGCAGCGTAGTCGAACGAACGCAGTACGCCGCCAACATCCTTGAAAGGGCTGTATTTGCCACGGCGCTCATCCAGCGCACGCACCGGCTCGCCTTCAAAGTCGATCAGGTATGCATCTCCTTTTACCACCAGCACCTGACCCAGATGCAGGTCGCCGTGGACCCGCATGCGCAGCCCGCCCACAGAGGCCTTGGCCAGGGTCTGGACGTGTTTATCCAGCGCTTTACGACGGGTGAGCAGCTGTTCGACCAACAGCCAATCGGCAGGTTGCAAACTTTCGCGGCGCTGCTCGAGTAATTTCAGGGCATGGTCGAGTTGGGCCTGCACCCGTTTGGCTGTGGCCTGCGCTTCTTTGGTGCCCGTGTTTTCGGTGGCGAAATCGGGGTTGTCAGTCGGCGCCGCCAACACCTGATGCATCTCGCCGAGTCGCTGACCCAGGGTACGGGAAAAATCGGCCAGTTCGGCCAAGGCGTTATAAGCCTGCTCCTGGCTGGCGGTGCGCCGCGTCAGCTCGTCGCGCACCGCACGCTCCAGGTTGTTCTGGGTCCATTCCCAGGCATCGCCCTGATTGTCCAGATAGCCTTGGGCGATCATCAGCAGGTGTGGCTGACCCTCCGTGCCGATGCGCTGCAGCGAGCCGAGCAGCGGTGAAATGTTCGGGTAGCCAGCGGCCGTCAAGTAGGCGCCCATTTCCAGTTCCGGGTGAACACCGGCGCTGACCTTGCGGATCATCTTCAGCACCAACGCCTCGCCCACCACCACCGAGCTGTTGGATTGCTCGGCCGACAAATAGCGCACGGTCGACTCCTGATCAAGGCCCAGCGGCTCAAGCCGGGCGGTGGCCTTGAACTGCAAGTCGCCCTCGCCGCTGTCGATCACGGTGCCGTCCTGCATCGCCTGAACCAAGTTACGGATGAAGGGCTCCAGGGTAAAGGCATCGGTGATCAGGCCGACCTGAGCACCGCGCCGCACCCGAGCCAGGGCCAATTGCTGGGGCAAGGCGCTGCTGATGTCGTCCTCGGCCAACAGGCCGAACGGCAACTGGTAGCGCTCGGTCTGGCCGCCAGCAGTCACCTCGATTTCACTGAGCAGCACCGGCCGCAGCCCGTCAGAGAAGCGCACCGCATGGGCGATATTGACCTTGTCGATGGGCTTGTCTTTGCTGGCGAACCAGCGCCGCTTGGGCAAGTAGACCGCCAGCGAAGTGTTTTCGATGGTGCCGCGCAGCGGTTGTTCGAGCAGCTCTTCCAGTCGTTTCTTGAGTACCAGGGTCGGGAAGTCCGGCATGCTCTGCGCCGGTTCAACGTGCCAACTGGGCATTTGATTCTCCGCAGCGAGTAGAAACCAATGAAACCCGTAGGGGGCAAAGGTCAGCAGGTAAGTGAGCTGGCCAATGGGCGGAAACGCACTGCCGCCGAGCATTTCCACCGGCACCATGCCGGCGTAGGCCGACAAGTCCAGCTCCACCGCCTGGGCGGCGCTGGACATGTTGGCAACGCACAGGATGATCTCGGTGTGTCCGTCGGTGCCGGTGTATTCACGGGTGTAGGCCAGAATCCGTCGGTTGTTGGGCGACAACAGGT
This sequence comes from Pseudomonas sp. 21LCFQ02, assembly GCF_024129895.2. Lineage (NCBI taxonomy): Bacteria > Pseudomonadati > Pseudomonadota > Gammaproteobacteria > Pseudomonadales > Pseudomonadaceae > Pseudomonas > Pseudomonas sp. 21LCFQ02. Next base: position 4,013,978 of record NZ_CM178749.1, on the reverse strand, counting down.
TCAGCGCACCACGGCCGAAGGCTTTTTGTTGTTTGCGTACTGCCAGCATGCGCCGGGTCCAGTTCAGCAATGAATGCGGGTCACGGTCCTGAGTCTCGACATTGACCGACTGAAAGCCGTACAGCGGATCCATGATGGGCGGCAATACCAGGCTGGCCGGGTCGGCGCGGGAAAAGCCGCCATTGCGGTCAATCGACCACTGCATGGGGGTACGCACCCCGTCGCGGTCGCCCAGATAGATATTGTCACCCATGCCCAGCTCATCACCGTAATACAGGGTCGGTGTGCCCGGCATTGACAACAGCATGCTGTTGAGCAGCTCGATCCGCCGCCGGTCGCGCTCCACCAGTGGCGCAAGGCGCCGCCGAATGCCCAGGTTGATCCGTGCCCGGCGGTCAGCGGCATAGTGGTTCCACAGGTAGTCGCGTTCGCGGTCGGTGACCATCTCCAGGGTCAGCTCATCGTGATTGCGCAGGAAGATTGCCCACTGACAGTTGGCAGGAATCGCCGGCGTCTGGCTGAGGATGTCGGTGATCGGGAAGCGGTCTTCCTGAGCCAGCGCCATGTACATGCGCGGCATCAGCGGGAAATGAAAGGCCATATGGCACTCATCGCCGTCGGCGCCGTTGCTGTCGCCGCCCTTTACGTCACCGCCCTTGATATCACCGCCCTTCACGTCACCGCCCTTGATATCACCGAAATACATCTGCGTGTCTTCAGGCCACTGATTGGCCTCGGCCAGCAGCATCCGGTCGGGATAATTGGCGTCGATTTCAGCGCGGATGCGCTTGAGCACCTGGTGGGTCTCGGGCAGATTTTCGTTGTTAGTGCCATCGCGCTCGATCAGGTACGGGATGGCGTCCAGGCGCAAGCCGTCCACACCCAGGTCGAGCCAGAAGCGCATCACCCCGAGCACCGCGTCCATCACTTGCGGGTTATCGAAATTCAGGTCTGGCTGATGAGAATAAAAGCGGTGCCAGAAGTACTGACCGGCCACCGGGTCCCAGGTCCAGTTGGATTTCTCGGTGTCGAGAAAGATGATCCGCGTGCCCTCGTACTTCTGGTCAGTGTCGGACCACACATAGAAGTTGCGCGCTTTGGAGCCGGGCTTGGCATGCCGGGCGCGCTGGAACCACGGATGCTGATCGGAGGTGTGGTTGATCACCAGTTCGGTGATCACCCGCAGCCCGCGCTTGTGCGCCTCACTGATAAAACGCTTGGCATCGGCCATGCTGCCGTAGTCAGGATGCACAGCCCGATACTCGGCAATGTCGTAGCCGTCATCGCGCCGCGGCGAAGGATAGAACGGCAACACCCACAGGGTATTGACCCCCAGCCCGGCGATGTAATCGAGCTTGGCGATCAGGCCTGGAAAGTCCCCGATGCCGTCATCGTTGGAGTCGAAGAACGACTTGACGTGCACCTGGTAGATCACCGCATCCTTGTACCAGAGCGGGTCGTTGATAAAGCTGGCGGACCGCGGTTTCTGCGACTTTGACTTCGACTTCGGCATGGCGAACTCCCTTTGAACTACGTCGCGCTGATCCGCCAGATACCGAACGGCTGATAGTGAGGATCAATGCGCATCCATTGCACCTTGCCGTACCAGGTCCAGCGGTGGCCGTTCATCAAGTCTTCGCCTTGGGTTTCGGCAGTGTCAGGCAGCCCCATTTCCCAGAGCGGCAACTCGAAATGCGCTTCCTGGACGTTGTACGGATCGAGGCTGACCGCAACCAGGATGAAGTTGCTGCCGTCCTCGGTGCGCTTGCCGAAATACAGGATGTTGTCGTTCCAGGCGGTATACAGCTTCAGGCCCAGATGGGTCTGCAAGGCCGGGTTGTGCCGACGAATCCGGTTGAGCTGGGCAATCTCGGCGATGATGTTGCCCGGCGCGCTGAAGTCACGAACGCGGATCTGATACTTCTCCGAATCGAGGTATTCCTCCTTGCCAGGCAGCGGCGCCGACTCGCACAGTTCGAACCCCGAGTACATGCCCCACAACCCCGAGCCCATGGTGGCCAGCGCAGCGCGGATCAAAAACCCGGCGCGCCCGGAGTGATGCAGGAAATGCGGGTTGATGTCCGGTGTGTTGACGAAGAAGTTCGGCCGGTAGCAATCGCGCAACGGCGCTTGGTTGAGCTGAGTGAAATACTCCGACAGCTCGGCCTTGTTATTGCGCCAGGTGAAATAGGTGTAGCTCTGCGAATAGCCGACCTTGCCCAGCCGCGCCATCATCGCAGGCTTGGTGAAGGCCTCGGCGAGGAACATGACGTCGGGGTGCTTGCGGCGCACATCATCGATCAGCCATTCCCAGAACGGCAGCGGCTTGGTGTGCGGGTTATCCACGCGGTAGATCTTCACACCTTCCGCGACCCAGCCAAGAATAATGTCGCGCAGTTCCAGCCACAGCGCAGGAATGGCGTCTGGTGCGTAGAAATCGACGTTGACGATGTCCTGGTATTTCTTCGGCGGGTTTTCCGCATAGCGAATGGTGCCGTCCGGGCGCCAGCTGAACCAGCCAGGATGCTGCTCAAGCCACGGGTGATCCTGGGAACACTGAATGGCGAAATCCAGGGCGATTTCCAGCCCGTGCTCTGCCGCCGCAGCGACCAGAGCGCGAAAGTCCTCGCGGCTGCCCAGTTGCGGATGAATCGCTTCGTGGCCGCCATCGGGGCTGCCGATGGCGTACGGGCTGCCCGGATCATCGGGGCCTGCGGTCAGCGAGTTGTTCGGTCCCTTTCGATGCGCGCGGCCGATCGGGTGAATGGGCGGGAAATACAGCACGTCGAAGCCCATGTCACGGATCATCGGCAGCCGCGAATGCACGTCATTGAATGTCCCGTGGCGCTGTGGGTCATCGGTGATCGAACGGGGAAACAGCTCGTACCAGCTGGCAAACTGCGCCAACTCACGTTCCACATCCAGTGGAAATTGCGGGCTGATACTCAGGTAGCCACGGTTATCTGCCTGGGCCATCAGCGCCGCTGTCTCACTGTGCAGAAACAGCTCAACCCGGTGCTGCGCATCCTGGCCCTCCAAGCGCTGCAGCAGCGCCTGAAGCTGTTCGCGCAAGGCGCCCTGGCTGCGTTCAGCGGCGTGTTGCAGATGAATACGCCCCTCTTCCAGTTCAAGCTCGACCGGCACCCCGGCTGCATGCTTTTTTTCCAGCTCGTAGCGATAGCTGGCGAACTGATCGATCCAGGCTTCGAGCCGAAACACATAGCGGTCGACCGAGCCTGGGGTAAAGCGCCCCTGCCAGCTATCGTTACCCACCTCCCGCATGCGCACGCTGTGCCACTGCTCATCGCCCTCGGCACGCCAGCTCAATTGCACCGCCAGCTTGTCATGGCCGTCGGCGTAGACCTTGCTGGTCACATGGACCGGCTGGCCGACAATAGCCTTGACGGCGAAGCGCCCCGCTTCGAGCACCGGCGCGGTGTCTTCAATCACCACCCTGGGCAGTTGCAGCGCCTGGGTCAGTGACAGCGGCCGATTGACTTGCGAAACGACAAAGGCCTGGGCATCCGGACCGTAAGACTGTTGATTCATCGAGCCTCTCTCCTTACGCCTCTGGGACGCTCCGTGGAAGTTGAATTAGCTGCGCTCTTGAACAGGACCTGCGCGACAGCGGCCGCAAAGATTCCGAACGACCTGCATATGGAAAGTTCAAAGGTTTTAACGCCGTTGCCGATAGCCTCCGGTGCGCTCTGGGTATAGGTTCTGAACCTGCCGGGCAAGCATAGGAGGCTCTGGCGGATCTGCCCGCGGCGGCCACTTGTTATGCAAGCCAAATGGCCATCACTGTCTGTATGCTGAGCAGCGTCGAACGGGAAGAGATTTCAATGCAGGGACGTCCATCACGCGATTCAAGCAGTGCCGCCGCCGGCCCGTTGCCAGAGGACCGTGAGCGCGCCACCCAACTGCTGCGCCTGACCGTCATATTCATGCTGCTGGTGATCAGCACCTTCATGGCTGTCGAAGGCTGGCGCGCCTGGCGCGATTACCGCCAGGCGTTCGCAGCGGCCGAGAATTCGGTGAACAATCTGGCCCGTGCGACGGCCCAGCACGCCGAAGACGCCATTCGCCAGGTCGACATCCTGACCTCATTGCTGGCCGAACGTATCGAAGGTGATGGCCTGGAAAATATCGACGTGGGCAGAATGCACGCGCTGATGATCGAGCAGACCCGCATCATGCCGCAGTTGCACGGGCTGTTTGTCTACGATGCCGACGGCAAATGGATTGTCACCGACAAGACCGCTACCCCTGACTCAGCCAATAATGCCGACCGCGATTACTTTATCTACCACCGCACCCATACCGACCGTGCGGTGCTGGTCAGCCGGGTGGTCAGTAGCCGCTCGACCCAGGAACTGATCATTCCTGTCTCGCGCCGCCTCAACAATCGTGACGGCTCATTTGCCGGGGTCATGCTCGGCACCGTCCGGGTCAGTTACTTCGTCGACTATTACGGCGACTTCAAGATCGACGATAAAGGCGCTCTGGTGCTGGCAATCCGTGACGGGACAATTCTGGTGCGCCGCCCCTTCGTCGCCGCGACCATCGGCAAGAGCCTGTCGCAAAGTGAAATATTCACCCGCTATCTGCCCTGGTCCAGTGCCGGGGTGGCCGAGGTCCGCGCGGTGGTCGACGGCACCTGGCGCCTATATGGCTACCGGGCACTGAGCCGCTACCCGCTGGTGGTCGAGGCCGGCATCTCGCGTAGCTCGATCATCGCCCCCTGGCGCCAGGACCTGTTCAAGACCGGCCTCATTCTGTTGCTGCTGATTGCCGGACTGGCCGGTTTTGGGGTTATCGTGATCCGCCAGTTGCGCGCACGCATGAGCATGGAGACCGAGCTGCGCCGGGTACACGGGCTGGTCCGGGACATGGCCCTGACCGACAGCCTGACCGGCCTGGGCAACCGGCGCCGACTGGATCTGGCACTGGCCGAAGAGATTGCCCTGGCCCGGCGGCAGAACACCAGCCTGGCGCTGATCATGCTGGATGTCGATTACTTCAAGCGCTTCAATGACCGCTACGGGCACTCGGCTGGCGATGAGTGCCTGCGCCAGGTCGGCCAGGCCATTGCAGGCACCTTGCAGCGCGAAACCGACCTGGCAGTGCGCTACGGCGGCGAAGAATTCACCATTCTGTTACCCGATACGTCGCCGGCAGCGGCGGCGAAGATCGTCAGTGACCTGCTGGAGGCAATTCGCGGCCTGGCGATCGAACACCTCGACCACCCGGCCGGTCAGGTCACCGCCAGCGCCGGCCTGACAGTCCACGCACCGCGCCGCGAAGACATCACTGCGCAGCTGATGATCAAAAGCGCCGACGCATTTCTGTACGCCGCCAAGCATCGTGGACGAGATCAGTGGTGCGCCGCGCTGCAGCCAGCCAACGAGCAGGCCGCCGCTGCCAGCCCTTGAGTGCTGGCTGGAAAAAAAGCGACGCCCGAAGGCGTCGTAGAGCGGATCAGGCGATCAGTCCTGCCTTGAGTGCCTTGATCCGGGTGTTGATGTCTTGCTGGGCAATTTCCTGCTGTTGCTTCAGTGCCTCGGTAAACTTCTGATCGACCGCCTTCTGCTGCTCAGGACTCATCGCCTCGTACTGCTGCTTGCTGACACCCGTCAATTGCTCACGCAAGCGCTCGCTGGCCGGCTGCTGCATATAGTCAAGGAAGGCCTGCTGCGTCGAGGTCAGGTTCGACCCCTGCTCGGTCGACACTCCGTTGTCACCGTCGGCGACAGAGGCGGACAGCGATGACTGCCCCTGAGTCTTCAGGTTGAGCATCATCCGGGCAAATGACTCGTTATAGCCGGTGTCGCCCTGAGCATTACCTTGTGAGGCGGCACTGCCTGAGCCGGAGCTGAGCGTCGCCGCCGCTGCCTGCGTAATCGTCGGCACAAAGGCGCCAAACTCCTGAGACAGGTCGTCCAGCGTTCTGCGCCCGTTGACGAACCTGGAGGCCAGGCCTTCGAGCGTATTGTTGCTGACAAACATGATTGATCTCCTGCCGTTGCGGGCTTTGTGGCCCCGATGAAGGTTCAGCAAGATAAGTGCCACTGCCGCGAGGCCTTGAATAACAAGGTGTCGGCCAATGCGCACGCGATTCAGCTTGCGCCCCGCTCGGCCATGGCTTGCCAGACCCGGCAAGCCTTTGCCGATCAGTTGGTCAGTGGCAGCATCAGACTGGCTTCAGGCATCGGTCTGGAAAAATGGTAGCCCTGCGCCTGCCCTGCACCGATCTCACGTAGCAGATCCAGGGTGACCGGATCTTCGACACCTTCGGCCACTACCGTCAGATCCAGTGATTCGGCCATGCGCACAATGGCGCGGACGATGGCCCGGCTTCGCGCACTGCTACTGAGTTCAAAAATGAACGACTTGTCGATCTTCAAGCCACTGAAATGGTACTGGTGCACGTAACTCAAGGATGAGAAGCCCGCGCCAAAGTCGTCGAGAACCACCGACACACCGTTGTCCGCCAGTTGCTTCATGGTCTGCCGGGCACGCTCGGGCTCAGCCACCAAAGCCCCTTCAGTCAGCTCAAGACAAATCCGCGACGGCGCTACGCCATGGTCAGCCAACAACGCCAGCACTTCGGCGGCGAACTCCGCCCGTGTGATGCTGTAGGCCGAACAATTGACATGCACGGCTGGCCAGTGCGCATTTTCCGGTAACGCGAGGATCTCGATCACCCGCTGCAACATGTACAGGTCCAGACGACCGATCAGCCGCAAGCCTTCCAGCGCTGACAGGAAGTTGCCCGGTGCAATCACCCGACCGTCCGGTTGATGCCAGCGAATCAGTGCTTCCAGGGCCAATAGCTTGCCACTGGTCACACAGACGATGGGCTGGAAATACGGCACCAGCTCGTCAGTACGCTTGAGCGCATTGCGCAGCGCGCCTTCCTGCTCGATCTGATCAGACACTTCGCGACGCAACTGCTGGTTGAACACCGCAAAACTGTCACGCCCGGCGTTCTTGACCCGATACATGGCGATATCGGCATCGCGCAGCAAGTCGTCAGGTTCTTTATGGAACTGCCGGTCAGCCCCCACCACGCCGATGCTGCACGACGAAAACACCGTATGGCCGTCGATCTGAAACGGCAAGTCAAAGGCCACCAGAATCCGCTCGGCAATCACGCTGCCCATCTCCAGCGACGCGCCTTGCGCCAGCACCGCGAACTCATCGCCGCCGAGCCTTGCCAACAAATCGTTACTGCGCATGCAACTGCGCAGGCGCTCAGCGGCCTGGATCAGCAGATCGTCGCCGCAGTGATGGCCGAGGGTGTCATTGACCAGCTTGAAACGGTCCAGGTCGATGAACATCACGATCAACTGCCGGTCGTCGTCGCAAAACTGCTGCCAGGCCGCCTGCAGGCGTTGCTGCAGATGGCTGCGGTTGGCCAGACCGGTCAGCGCATCGTGGGAGTTCTCGTACTGCAACTGGGCATTGGCCAGGTCCAGCTCACGGGTACGGTCATTAACCCTGGCTTCGAGCTGCAGGTTGGCGGTATGGATGGCTTCGGCGGCGCTGCGCCGTGACAGCGCGGTATCGATGTGCCGCGATACGAAGGTCAGCAGCTCTTGGTCGCGCAAGGTGTAACCCACCTCGGGCGAGTAGCTCTGCACCACCAGGATGCCGCGTACTTGCTCCCCCTCGAACAGCGGGATGCCCAGCCAGGACCAGGAACGATGCGACTCTTTCTGGGCCTCGATCTCGCCCTGGGCCTCCAGGCGCAGGGCTTGTTCCCGATCAATCAGGCAAGGACGCTGTTGACGGATGACATACTCGGTAAAACCCCGCTGGCCACGCCGGGTGCCGGGACGCGCAGTGCGTTCATCGACAAAATACGGAAACGCCACTTCACCGGTCGCGTTGTCATACAGAGCAATGTAGAAGTTCTGCGCCTCAAGCAACTCACCGACAATCACATGCAGGCCATGAAACAGCGCATCCATATCACCCTGCTGGCTGGCCAGCTCGGTGATCTGGAACAAGGCACTCTGCAGATGTTCGGCACGTTCACGATCGACCACTTCCTGACGCAATGCATGATTGGCCGCCGACAACTGCTGAGTGCGCAGCAGCACGGTCTGCTCAAGGTCGGTGCGATGCAGCAGCCGCTCCAGCGCCATGCCCACATGCTGCGCGACCACCTGGAACAACGTGCGGTCTTCTGTGCTGTAAATTCGCGAAGCGTCGTAGACCTGCATCGCCAGCATGCCGAACACCTCGTCGGCGGCGTTTTTCAGCGGCGCCCCCATCCAGAACTCGGGACGTTTGCCGGCGCAGAAGAACCGCCCCTGCGCCTCGCCCAACTCAATGTCATGAGCATCGACGAACAATGACTGGCCGCGGGTCAGCACATGCCCGGTCAGGGTTATCCGCTTTGGATCAAGAAACTCATAGCTGTCTGCGGCGGGCGCATGCTCGTCAGTGTTGTCGATGTAGTAAGGGAAGGTAATCTTGGCCCGCAGGCGGTCGTACAGCGCCAGAGAAAAATTCTCGGCGTCGATCAATGTCGTCAGTTGCTGGTGTACGCCTTTGATGAAGGTGCCGCGATCACGAGTGGAGCTGGCCAGCGAGCTGATTTCGTATAGCACTCGCTGGGTGGTCTGGGCGCGAATCAATGCCGCGCTCTGTAACAGCGACCCCAGATGCAGCGCCAGATCCGCCAGCCACGGAGTGTTAGCACACGATGCGCAAGCCAGCACCCAGCCCAGAGGTTCCTCGCCCATACCGGCGACCCGGCGCTGCAGGCCTCTGGCGCGACAGAATGCCTCGACATCGCTACCGGCAATGCGCTCGGGCCAATCGTAACCCTGACCATCGCAGCCGAGCAGATGCTTGTGCTCACCGGCCAGATAGGCCGCCCAGCGCTGCCCGGGATGCGCCGCTCTCAGTGCGTCAAGCAGCTCAGTAATGGCCGCCGAACGATGGCTGCCAGCCCTGGCCAACGGGTCATGCAGCGAGCGATGGGCATCGTGGATCACTATGGGAACATTCATGAAAGCAGCACATCCATAAACGTGGAGTCAGGTCCCGCATCCTGCTGGGAGAAAAGCTGGCTATTCTAAGCGACCGCCACTGATCGCACATAGCCATAAATGGCCAAGGCCGGCCGACGGGCACCCGCCTGCTCGTCTCCTGGCCGTTGACACGCGGCTCACAGGCGCGCGCAATGGTTATCCGGTTGAAACAATGGAGAAATGAACATGGCTAAGATCAACGTTTTAGCGGGGGATTTTCTTCAAGGTGATGGCGAATATCGCTCGGGCACCATCACACTTGTCACCCCGTTGTTTCCATGGCCGGGTATCAGCTTTCGGCACAGCGACATCAAATCGGTAGAAATCGCCAGCCAGGGACATAATAGAAGCCTTGAAGGCACTCTCGGACGCGGCTTGGCCGGCGCGCTGGTGTTGGGTGCGGTGGGCGCAGCAGCAGGCATGATGCTGGGCGGCGAAGGAAAGGAAATCACCTTTCTGGCGACGCTCAAGGATGGCCGGGCATTGCTGGGCGCTACGGACGACGGAACCTATCGCGCAATGGCGCAGCAAGTCAGCACAGCCTCTGGGACCGGGGATTTCTGATTATTGTTGAAAGAGCCCGGCATGCCGGGCTTTTTCATACGTTCAGAAAACTCTGAACCTTTATCGCTACAAACGGGACAAAGCCTGCAATGGAGCGATCCGTCGCAGACAGGAACTGTAAGAACGATGAAAGCCAGAGCGACCGTTATCTGCAAGCGCGATAACCAGATTCTGTACGTACGCAAACCCAAATCCCGCTGGGCGTTGCCCGGTGGCAAGATAGAAGCCGATGAAACCCCGCAACAAGCCGCGATCCGGGAACTCTGCGAAGAAACCGGACTGCACGACCTCGACCTGCGCTATCTGGCTCAATATCCCGGCAATCAAGTGCTGCATTACGTGTTCATCACCGAAGTGCCACAGCACGAAACACCCCGCCCGCTCAATGAAATCAGCGATTGCCAATGGCTGGCCGACAGTGAAATAGGCCAACGCAAGGCCAGCAATGCGACCCGGCGCATCATCCAGTACCTTGCCCGTCGCCACTGATCCAGCAAAGCAACTGCCAAGCAGTGCACAACTTCACAACCCTGCGCGAACCGCGCCTTGGTGACGAGGTCTTACCGGCATTGAAAACAACCGATGCCGGAAAAACCATGAGCCTGATCGACTGCCCTGAATGCAATGCGCGGATTTCCGATAAAGCCTATGCCTGCCCACAGTGCGGCAACCCGATGAATGCAGGCCCGGGCAATCGCCTGCTCAGCGAAAAGAATATCGGCCAGATTGCCGGTGCGACGGGTGTGTGGCTGACCGCTCCATGGATTGCGCGGATGATCTTTGGCGTGGTGCTAGTGATTGCCGGCGCGGCGGTGCTGATTTTCAGATAAGCCATCGCTGGCAAGCCATATGACCGACAACTGAAACAAGCGCAAAACAAAAAGGGCAACCCTTGCGGATTGCCCTTTTTGTTACCGCCAGCAGAAGCGGATTTGATTTGGTAGGCACGATTGGACTCGAACCAACGACCCCCACCATGTCAAGGTGGTGCTCTAACCAACTGAGCTACGTGCCTGCTGTGGGGCGCATTCTACGGATATCCATAACCCTGTCAATCAGTTTTTTTCACTAAGCCACTGAAAAGATGGATTTTTATAATCCTCTGTGTGAACCCTTCGCGCCTCAAGCGGCTCAAAGAAGCACATGACATCCGATGGAATAATCATCGGGCGTCTTGCTTTTGACGCCAGAATGCCATCATATGGTATTAACACTTTAGTAGAGGTCCGCCATGGTTTCACTAATGACATTGGGTATCGACGAGACGGACTTCTCTTCGGCCACCGTGCAGGCCACCCTGCTTGCAATCACGACCCGCATGAACCGCATGGACAGCAACACCCCGGACGACAGCGGCGAGCTGGCCATGGATTATTCGCAACTTGCACTCTATGCAGACCGGCTGACCAACTTGCTGGCAAGCCCGAGCCTGCTCAAGCGCCCCTGAGCGCAAGGCTTACGCCTCAAGCCGGTTACGCCCCTGCGCCTTGGCCCGGTACAGGGCCTCATCGGCCGCTTCGACGATGGAACCATCCGCCAATTGCTGGCCGTTGAAGCACGCCATGCCGATACTCACACTGACCCGCCCATAGGGGCTGGCAGGGTGAGGGATACTCAGCGCCTCCAGACGCTGCAGTATCAAGGCCGCCACCTCCGACACGCCTTGGCTGTCGGTATCAGGCAGAATCAACGCCAGCTCTTCGCCGCCATAACGAGCAGCCAGGTCAGTGGCGCGCCTGACGCACCCGCCGATCGTCTGGCCAACCGCTTGCAGGCACTGGTCACCCGCCACATGCCCCAGGCTATCGTTGAAACGCTTGAAAAAGTCGATATCGACCAGCAACAGACCCAGTGTCGTGCCATTTCTCTGTGCGCGGGAAGACTCCATGAGCAGACGCTCATCAAAGCAGCGTCGATTGGCCAGACCCGTCAATGGATCCTGCAACGCTAATTGTTCAAGCTTCTCATTACTGCTCAATAACTGTTGCCGAGCAATCAGCAACTCCGATTCGCTTTCAATGCGCCGTTTGATATGCCGTAACAAGACCAGGCCGGCAGCCACGACAAAAACGATCAACACCGCCAATACCGCCAATGACAGCAGCGCTTCAAAACGCCAGTTGCGCAGAACTTCACTCTTCTCCCGGGCGACACTGACCAACAACGGCAACGTGTCACTTTGGCGAAAGGTCGAGATCCGCTCTACACCATCCAGACTGGAAGTAAATGTCGCATTCCCCGAGGAGCGACCCATGAAGTATTTTTTATAAATGGGCGACTGGGAAAAATCGCGCCCCATTTCTTCTTCGCGAAATGGATAACGCACCAGTAATTGGCCGTGGGTAAACGCCAGTGAAATCGTACCGTTGTCACCCACATCAATTTTGCCAAACAGGTCGAGAAAGTTTTTGATGCCCAATGTAGCGGCCACCACGCCGGCGAACTGACCCTGCGAATCATTGACCCGGCGACTGATGGTAATGACCCAGACATCGGTCGAGCGATTCTGGATGGGCGGACCAATGAATATTTCGCTGGAGGCACTGCGCTGGTGATGAATGAAGTACGCCCGGTCAGCGCTGTTAAGGCCTTGTGCATGCAAGCCGGTGGAAGACAACAGCCAGTTACCCTGATGATCGTAAATGGTCAAACCGTTGAGTTGCGGCATGACCTGCTGCTGGGCATGCAGCAATTTATCCAGGCGATCCAGTTGATGCTCGCCAAACCCCTCTGTTTCGAGACGCTCGACCAGACCGTTGAGCAGCATTGAACTCTGCCGCACCACACCATCGGAATAAGTGATCAGTGCCTGCGCGAGATTCGCACCGTTGACATAGACATTATTGAGCGCCGCTTTACGTGCCGTGAACACTTTCCAACCGGTAATGAAGGTCAGTGCAAAACACACCACACATAACAGCACCACGGCGAGGTGAAGATCACGTTTCACTTGAATACCTGAAAGCAAATGCGCGTTCAGCTTGGCCAACTGTTGTCGCAATGGCAAGCCTGACCATCGGGCGCGCGACAAGCCCCGCCGTTCAGGGCGGGGAAGGATAGCGCGGACGGCGTAGCCGTCCCTGGTTACCGTGGGGTGTCTGCTGCTGCTCGATGGACGCACCGCCACAGGATTATGCGAAGTAACATGGCGACACAGATACCCTTCTACGGCGGTATTTCGTTACAAAGACCCCATGGGCATGCACCTTGAAAGCACCGTGCCGTCCGCGCCTAATGGCGTCTTCATTGCTCATGGCTCAAGAGCAGCATGCAACGACTTCAAGCCTTCAAGTACGAACTCATGCCAGACGGCCGGCAGGAGCGGCAAATGCGCCGCTTTGCGGGCTCCTGTCGCTTCGTCTTCAACAAGGCGCTGGCGTTGCAGAAGGAACGCCACGAGCAAGGCGAGAAGAAGCTCGGCTATGCGGGCCTGTGCAAGTTGCTGACCGAATGGCGCAATAGCCCGCAAACCGCATGGCTGGCCGATGCGCCTGTTCACCCATTGCAACAGGGCCTCAAGGATCTGGAGCGGGCCTACGCCAACTTTTTCGCCAGACGAGCCGACTTTCCCCGACTCAAGAAGAAGGGGCAGCGCGATAGTTTCCGCTATCCCGCCCCGAAACAGATCAAGCTCGACCAGACCAACAGTCGCCTGTTTCTGCCCAAGCTGGGCTGGCTGCGCTACCGCAACAGCCGCGAGGTGCCTGGCACGGTGAAGAACATCACCGTGAGCCAGTCGTGTGGCAAGTGGTTCGTGAGTATCCAGACCGAACGCGAGATCGATGAGCAGCCCACGGCGCAGGGTGCGGCAGTCGGCATCGACATGGGCATTGCCCGGTTCGCCACGCTTTCGGATGGTTCGTTCTACGCACCCCTCAACAGCTTCAAACGCCATGAGACCGCGCTGTGCAAAGCGCAGCAGGCGATGAGCCGCAAGGTCAGATTCAGCCGCAACTGGAAGAAGGTGAAAGCCCGCATCCAGCGCATTCATTCCCGAATCGGCAATGCCCGCCGCGACTACCTGCACAAGTGCTCCACCACGATCAGCCAAAACCACGCGATGGTGTGTATCGAGGACTTGCAGGTACGCAATATGTCCAGGTCGGCGGCAGGTACGGCCGAGGCGCCGGGAAGAAACGTTCGGGCCAAGTCTGGCCTGAACAGGGCCATCCTCGATCAGGGCTGGTTCGAGTTCCGTCGGCAACTGGACTACAAGCTGGCGTGGCGCAGCGGCTGGCTGATTGCCGTACCGCCGCAAAATACCAGCCGCACGTGCCCCTGTTGCGACCATGTGTCGGCGGCCAACCGCCAGACGCAAGCGCTGTTCAGGTGCGTGGGATGTGGTTTCGAAGGCAACGCCGATGTGGTTGGCGCGATCAATGTACTAAGGGCGGGACACGCCCGGTTAGCCTGTGAAGTGAGCGCAGAGGTCATGGCGCCAGCAGCAGGAACCCACCGAAGCGACTCGGGGGCGGCCCGATGCCGCGCCTGAGCGCCGTAGGAATCTCCGGCCTTCAGGCCGGGGAGGATGTCAAAGGTACTGCAATTAAAAGTGCGCCGCCGGACGGTCGTTAGGGGCGTTTACGTTTCATCACAACCGCGCCGAGGTCTATTTTGTCGGCCTGCATAGGCTTCACTCTGCTGAAGTGTGTGTGACAAAACAGCCACGGCCCTGCGGGTTGCGCCCCAAATCGCGCCAGCTCGGGCGGCGCTCCGCTCGTTGAAGGACTTGAAAAGGGAGCGACCATTTCCTGCGTCCTTCGCCTCGCCTGACACGGTTTGGCGCTGCAACGCGGCCTGCGCTGAAACGTCAACAGCCCCTAGGGACGCCAATGATGCTCTTTGCGCGAACAGTCATGAATCAAACGAACATTATCAAAAGCACAAAACAAAAAGGGCAACCCGAGTGGGTTACCCTTTTTGATACCGCCAGCAGGGGCGGATTTGATGTGGTAGGCACGATTGGACTCGAACCAACGACCCCCACCATGTCAAGGTGGTGCTCTAACCAACTGAGCTACGTGCCTGCTGTGGGGCGCATTCTACGGATAACCATAACCCTGTCAACGGTTTTTTTTCGCTAACGTACTGAAATCGAAAACTTTTTATGGGCAACCGGTGTTGCGTGTCAAAAATCTCGGGTAGGATCAGCTCATTCGTCAATAATTTTAAACGGAACCCTCGAATGGCGAACATCACATACCCTCAGTCGTTTTATGCCGCTTCAGCCAATCCTGCGCCCGTACATGCCGCCCTGCAAGGCGAGGCACAGACCGATGTATGCATCATTGGCGCCGGCTACACCGGACTTTCCAGTGCGTTGTTCCTGCTGGAGCACGGCTTCAAGGTCACGGTACTGGAAGCCGCCAGGGTCGGCTTCGGCGCCTCAGGGCGCAACGGTGGCCAGATCGTCAACAGCTATAGCCGCGACATCGACGTGATCGAACGCAGCATGCCGGCCGACCAGGCGCGGCTATTGGGGGACATGGCCTTCGAGGGGGCACGAATCATTCGTGATCGGGTGGCACGCTACGGCATCGACTGCGACCTCAAAGACGGCGGCGTGTTCGCCGCACTGAACCCACGGCAGATGGGCCATCTGGAAGCGCAAAAGCGTCTCTGGGAACGCTACGGGCATAACCAGCTTGAACTGCTGGATGCATCGCGCATGCGCCAGGTCGTGGCCTGCGACCAGTATGTCGGCGGCATGCTGGACATGAGCGGCGGGCATATTCACCCATTGAACCTGGCGCTGGGCGAAGCCGCTGCAGTGCTGGCATTGGGCGGGGTAATCCATGAACAATCAGCGGCCACCCGCATTGAGCGCGGCGCCAACCCGGTCGTGCACACCGCTCAGGGCCGGGTGCGGGCCAAATTCGTCATCGTTGCCGGTAATGCCTACCTGGGCAACCTGGTGCCGGAGCTGGCCGCCAAGTCCATGCCGTGCGGCACTCAGGTGATCACCACCGAACCATTGAATGAAGAGCTGGCCCGTTCGCTGCTGCCCGATGACTACTGCGTCGAAGACTGCAATTACCTGCTCGACTACTACCGCCTGAGCGCCGACAAGCGTCTGATTTTTGGTGGCGGCGTGGTCTACGGCGCGCGCGATCCGGCCAACATCGAAGCCATTATCCGGCCCAAGATGCTCAAGGTATTCCCGCAGCTCAAAGACGTGAAGATTGACTACGCCTGGACCGGCAACTTCCTACTGACCCTGTCGCGCCTGCCGCAGGTCGGTCGGCTGGGCGACAACATCTATTATTCCCAGGGTTGCAGCGGCCATGGCGTGACCTATACCCATCTGGCCGGCAAGGTGCTGGCTGAAGCCCTGCGCGGGCAGGCCGAACGCTTCGATGCGTTTGCCGGCCTGCCGCATTACCCCTTCCCTGGCGGCCAGATGCTGCGCACTCCGTTGACGGCACTCGGCGCCTGGTATTACAGCCTGCGCGACAAGCTCGGCTTTTGACCCGCCCAAGTTGACCCGCCCACGTGCGGCAGTTACTGCCCTGCCTGGCGGGTCAGCGCCTTGCGCGCCTCACCGGCGGCCTGCTCCTGGCCCGCTCGGGATAACTCATCAGCGGCTTGCAACCAGCGCTGCTGATCGACCCTGGCCGGCAGTTGCCGTGCGCCCTGCACCAGCACCGCCCAGTGGCCAGCATCTGCCCAGGCGGAAGTGAAGCTGCTGAAGCTCATGGTCTGACGCGGGTTCATGCCCGCCTGGAGAATCACCACGTCGCGGTAACGGTCGTAGCCTTTGAGCACGGCATAGCGCGGCTCCTTCCACAGCACCGCGCCCTCGCTGAAGCGCACCAGCACCGGATAGCCCGCCGCGACCTGAGTCATTAACGCGCGAAAGTTCTGGTCCAGCGGGTAGACCACAAATCCGTACTCGCGGGCGACCCGCTGCAGGTTCTGTTCAAGTTGCGCCTCGGCACCCGGCAGTTGCAGATTCTTTTCCAGCAACCCCGGCGTCGTACCAACCTTATGATTGGCCAACATGCTGGCCAGCGCGCCCGGCCCGCTCTGGTAGGCATTGCCACGAAACACCGGCACGGCCTTGAGTTCGACCCGATCGGGCAAGCCTTGTGGGTCCGGCGGTATCGCCGCCAGACGATGTGCTGAAGCGCCACAGCCAGCCAGCAGCGACAGCATGAGCACGGCCAGCACGCCCCTGGCCGCCTGCAATGGAAAAGATACCGACAGCATGTTCCCTCACTTTTTCGAACGCCAGGCAACCGCTGACCTGACGGGAACGCCGATCATAGAGCCCTGCCCTGCGTCGGTATAGCCCGGTGGCGCAGTCTGCGGCGGTCAATAGATCAAAACGGTCGAAGCACAACGCCATTGGTCAACTTGGCGCAACACTTCCCGGACTAGACTGTCGGTTATCTAGAGAGCACTAGAGAATACGTGGAGGCACACCATGAGCCCGGAAATGACCATCGTGATGCTGATCGCCGCCTGGCTGGCCGTTGCATGCGCCATGCTATGGGGCGTCATGCGCATCGCCCGCCGCCATCATCAGCCGCTACGCCAGCCACCTCAAGTCCGACCGGCAGCCCTGCCGTCACAGCCGCTTGCCAAGCACAAGAGCCAGCCTGCCGCCGCACACTGAGCCCCGGCCACTGCTGCATCCGCCATTGCCAAGCCACAAAAACCAACGGCCGATCCCCTCACAGGGATCGGCCGTTGGCTTTATCCGCAGCGCCGTTACTGGGCAGCAGCGGCTTTCTTGCGTTTGGCGCGACGGGCCATCATGTTCAGCATCTCGATCAGCGCCGAGAAGGTCATGGCGGCGTACACGTAGCCTTTCGGTACGTGGGCACCGAAGCCTTCGGCGATCAGGGTCATACCGATCATGATCAGGAAGCCCAGGGCCAGCATCACCACCGTCGGGTTATCGTTGATAAACTTGGCCAGCGGTTCAGCAGCGACCAGCATCACCACCACCGCAGTCACTACCGCGATGATCATGATCGGCAGGTGTTCGGTCATGCCCACCGCAGTAATGATACTGTCGATGGAGAACACCAGGTCGAGCAACAGGATCTGCGCAATGGCCGCGCCCATGCTCAACGCTACCTTACCGCCAACAGTCGCCTCTTTCTCCTCGGCATGGTCCATGCTGTGGTGGATTTCCGTGGTCGCCTTCCAGACCAGGAACAGACCACCGGCAATCAGGATCATGTCTTTCCAGGAGAACGCCTGACCCAACACCTCGATGACCGGCTCGGTCAACTGCACGATCCAGGCCACCGTACCGAGCAGGCCCAGACGCATGATCAACGCCATGCCGATACCCAGACGGCGCGCCTTCTCGCGCTGATGCTCGGGCAACTTGTTGGTCAGAATCGAAATGAAGATCAGGTTATCGATACCCAGCACGACTTCCATCACCACCAGCGTTGCCAATGCGATCCAGGCCGCCGGGCTGGTCGCAAGTTCCAACAGGTATTCCATAGTCATGCCCTGCTTATACAAGAGTTAATGAGATCAGATTTCCTGGCCGTTTTTTTCGCTTTCAGCCTTGGGCTTGGGCGCTGGCTCTATCACTGACAATTCGTCTTTGGCCTCTTCCAGCGCCTTGGTGGCCGCCTTGTGAGTGTCGTCGATGGCTTGTTTGGCCGAGTTGGCCGCAGTATCGAGCAATTGCTTGCCGGATGATTCAACCTGATCACAACCACTGATGACAACCAGCGAACAGGTCAAGAGTGCAGCATACATAGCGCTTTTCATGATTCCCTCAATGAGCGATGCCGGCAACTTCAAATGTGCCCGGCGTTGGGAAGCATTCTAATGACTCTGAAACATCCGGAAAATTCGTATTTACAAGTTATATACTTCGGTTTTTACGAACTATGCGATCGCTATGCTCAATTATCGACAATTGCACTATTTCTGGGTGGTGGCCCGTACCGGCAGCATCGTGCGTGCCGGTGAGCAATTGAACCTCACTGCACAAACCATCAGCGGGCAAATCAGCCTGTTGGAAGACAGCCTGGGCGTGGATCTGTTCCAGCGCGTCGGTCGCCAATTGGAATTGACCGAGGCAGGCCGGCTGGCCTTGCCCTACGCCGAGCAAATGTTCCAGCTCGGTAACGAACTGGAAAGCGTGCTGCGCTCACAACCCGGTGAACAGCACACGCTGTTCAGGATCGGCGTGGCCGACGTGGTGCCCAAGTCGATTGTCTATCGCCTGATCGCTCCGACCATGGAGCTCAACGAGCCAATCCGCATCACCTGCCGCGAAGACAAACTTGAACGCCTGCTCGCCGACCTGGCCATCCAGCGCCTGGACATGGTGGTGTCTGACAGCCCCATGCCGCCGCACCTCGACATCCGTGGCTACAGCCAGAAACTGGGCGAATGCGGGGTCAGCTTTTTTGCCACTGAAGAAGTGGCGCAGCGTCTGACCATGGAGTTTCCACAGGCGCTGGACGGCGCTCCGCTGCTGATTCCCGGCCAGGACACCGTGGTACGCGCCAGGCTGATGCGCTGGTTTGCCGAGCAGAAAATCCGCCCGCGGATCATCGGTGAATTTGATGACAGTGCCTTGATGAAGGCCTTCGGGCGCTCCGGCAGCGGTGTATTCGTCGCCCCCAGCGTGATTGCCCACGAGGTCCAGGAGCAATATGGCGTACGCCTGATTGGCCAGACCGAGGCGGTGACCGAGTCGTTCTACGCCATTACCGTCGAGCGCAAGGTCCGCCATCCAGGCGTGGTGGCCATCACCGAGGGCGCACGCAGCAAGCTGTTCAGCGACTGACTGCGGTCGGCAGCGGATCGAACCTGAGCATCGCCAGGGCCAGCAGGATCGCCAGGCCGACGATGGCGGCAGCGGCCACGCCGAGATAGGTCAGCCCCAGGCTGTCGATCACCCGTCCACCGATCATTGCCCCCAGGCCGATACCCAGGTTACCGCCCGCCACGTTCAGCGACGCGGCGAAGGCCGGCGCCTGGGGCGCGGCCTTCATCAAGCGCACATGGCAGACCAGAAACAGCGCCGCCTGGTTGATGCCCCAGACGATCAGGGCCGCCATCAGCGCGGCAATCGAGCCCACGCTGGGCACCACCGCCAGCATGCCGACGCTGAGCAAGGTACAGAATGTCAGGCTGGCCACTAACGGGTGACGATCAACCATACGCCCGCCCAGTGCATTGCCAATCAGGCCCACTGCGCCAAAGCCCATCAGACACCAGCCCACCACCGTACCGTCGAAACCTGCCAGACGCTCAAGCATGTCGGCCAGGTAGGTGTAGGCGGTGAACATGCCGCTGAACACCAACACCGAGAGCAGCACATGGCCCAGCATCAACGGGCTGCGCAGAATGCCCAGTTGCTCGCGCATCGATACGGCGTGAGCGGGGCGGCTGGCCGGCAACCAGATGAACAACAACAAAGCCTTGAGCAGTGCCAGACCCGCCACCACGGCGAACGCCATGCGCCAGCCAAACGCATCGCTGATCAGGGTGCCGACCGGAATGCCGAACACCATGGCCAGGATGATCCCGACCCCGAAACGCGCCACCGCCCTGCCCGCGTGTTCCGGGCCTGCAAGATTGACCACGGTCTCGCTGGCCAGCGACCAGAACACCGGCAAGGCCAGCGCCGGCAGCAGCCGCGCCAGGGCCATCACGCCATAATTGGGCGCCACGGCGGCCAAACCATTGGCCAGGCCGAACAGCACCAGCACGCCTATAAACAGCCGGCGCCGCTCGAAGCGCGTAAACCAAGCGGTCAGAAATGGCCCAAGGGCTGCCACAGTAAACGCGAACAGGGTCACCAGCAGGCCGGCTTGAGAAATCGAAACGCCCAAATCGCGGGCCATGGCAGGCAACAAACCGACAATCAAAAACTCCGTGGTCACCACCGTGAAGCCGGCGGCAGACAACAGATAGACAGCTAACATCAGAACACTCCAACAACGATACGCCCCGCATGCGGGCCGTCGGGTGAAACAGAAGCCGAAAAGCCTCTGACATAAAGATGCGGCGATTCACAAAGGCGCGGCAATTATAGACAGCCGGGGCTGGCATGTTGTTGCGGGTTTTGCGCTAGGGGCTGTTGCCGTTTCAGCGCAGGCCGCGTTGCAGTGCCAAATCGTGTCAGGCGAGGCGAAGGGCGCAGGAAATGGTCGCTCCCTTTTCAAGTCCTTCAACGACGCATGGCGCGATTTGGGGCGCAACCCGCAGGGCCGTGGCTGTTTTGTCGCACGTATTCCAACAGGTGAAGCCTATACAGGCCGACAAAACAGACCTCGGCGCGATTGTGATGAACCGGTAACAGTCCCTACCCACTGGCAATTGTGCCTGACAAGCCCTAGTCTGGCCGCCTGCCATTGTCCAGGGAGCACACCATGACCGACACCCCCGAATCCAGCAATGAATCCTCAGCCCTGCTGCTCGATGCCACGCAGGTACGGATTCTCGGCAGCCTGATTGAAAAACAGGCCACCAGCCCGGAAAGCTATCCCCTGACCCTCAATGCCTTGATGCTGGCCTGCAATCAGAAGACCAGCCGCGAGCCAATAATGAACCTCACCCAGGGCCAGATCGGCCAGAGCCTGCGCAGCCTGGAAAACCTGGGGCTGGCCAAGCTGGTGATGGGCAGTCGCGCCGACCGTTGGGAACACAAGGTCGACAGACACCTGGAACTGGTCCCCGCGCAGTTGATCCTCACCGGCCTGTTACTGCTGCGCGGCCCGCAGACCATCAATGAACTGCTGACCCGCAGCAACCGCATGCATGACTTCGAAGACGCCGAGCAAGTGCTGCACACGCTCGAACGCCTGATCGCCCGCGGCCTGGTGTCACTGCTGCCGCGCCAGGGCAGTCAGCGTGAAGACCGCTACATGCACAAACTGGGCAACGAAGCCGACCTGCAAGCCCTGCTCGACAGCCGCCAGCAAGCGCCAGAACGCAGCGCTTCGACCTCCAGCGACCGGCTCGATGAACTCGAAGCGCGTATCGCCGCGCTGGAAGCGCGGCTGGCGCAACTGGAAGGCTGATCAGCCACGGGCAAATGCAGCCGCCCGCTGGTATTGCTCATCGCTGGGCCGCACCCCGGTGTACAGCACGAACTGCTCCAGCGCCTGGATCGCCGCCACCTGATCGCCGGTGATCAACTGTTTGCCGAGCTGGCGCCCGGCCTGGATCAGCGGCGTTTCGGCCGGGGTGGCGACCACGTCGAACAGGGTTTGGGCCGTCTCGATGGCCGCCCGGTCGAACGCCAGTTCATCAGCCTGGGCGCCTGTCATGCCCAGCGGCGTGACATTGACCAGCAAGGCCGGCCTCTCAGCCCCCAACTCCGGCACCCAGCGCCAGCCGCAGGTGGCCGCAAGCTGCTCGCCGGCCTGCCGGTTGCGGGCCACGATCACCCCGTCGCTAAAGCCGGCATCACGCATCGCACAGGCCACCGCCTTGGCCATCCCGCCACTGCCACGCAAGGCAAAAGCAGTACGCGGCACGGCGTGGCTGTCGAGCAACTGCGCGACGGCGATGTAGTCGGTGTTATAAGCCTTGAGGTGGCCGTCCGTGTTGACGATGGTATTGATCGACTCAATGGCCGCCGCCGACGCATCCAGCTCATCGACCAGGGCAATGCAGTCTTCCTTGAACGGCATCGATACACCGCAACCGCGAATGCCCAGCGCGCGCATGCCAGTGACGGCGCCGATCAGGTCATTGGGGGCAAAAGCCTTGTAGTAGAAGTTCAGGCCCAGTTCACGGTACAGATAGTTGTGAAAGCGCACGCCGAAGTTTCCGGGGCGGGCGGCCAGGGACATGCATAACACGGTGTCCCGACTGGCAGTAATGGACATGCGAATCTCCTGAACGGTATTGGCTAAAATCTGGACAACAGGCGTAAACTTGTTGCGACAGACAAATGCTCGAAAAGTGCCGTCTGTCGTCAGGGCTTCCACCTTACACAAACTTTACCCAGCGGCTTCGCAGTTTGAACAAAACCGCTGTCTTAGTATTAACCCCGTGGCAGCACTGAAAGACGGTGCCCTGCGACAACGGGTCGAAAGCCGAGGAACAACCGTCATGATTCGTCATTTTTCCAAGATCGCCCTGTTTGCAGGTGCCCTGGCGCTGGCAGGTCAAGCCAATGCCGGTGGCCATGGCTGGGGAGGTCCGGCGATAGCGGGTGCAATAGTCGGTGCCGCCGTGGTGGGCGCCGCCGTGGCCGGCAGCCGCGACCGGACCGTTTATGTAGAGCGCGAGCCGGTCTACATCCAGCGTGAGCCCGTGTACGTGCAGCCACGCAACGTGTATTACGCGCCACCACCGCCACCGGTTTATTACCGCCCGGCACCGGTTTATGAAGTGGTCGAGCGCTACCCCGGCCCACCACCAGGCTACTACCGTCACTACGGTCCACCGCCACAACCGGTGTACTACGGCCCACCGCGCGGCCGCTGGTAAGACTTACCCAACCCCGCCCCCACGGCGGGGTTGTCGTTTATGGCCTTGGTATCAATGACCACTATCGAAAGCGTTGATTTCTGTCAGCCACCGGGCGTGAGTAAAGTGAACTGCATCGGTTACGGAGGCAGTCATGAACAAGGTCAATATCATGTCGGTGGTAGGCAGTGCAGTCCCGGCGCAATTGCGCGAGCAAGGGCTGCTGGCGTGCTGGTATCTGATGCGCGACGGTGAGGCGGTCAGCGGCCCGCTGACCTCGCTGCCCGCCGCCCAGGCGCTGTACCAGCAATTGGAAAAGCCCAGGCTCAATGGCTGAAGCCGCTGCTCAAAGACGCTCAGCGATCACTACGATGATCTGACAACGCTGCGCCAGCTTTTGCAAACGTCGTTCAATAACCGTATACACCGCCCGATCAGTGCGACCGCTGTCCAGTTCATCGATTACATCATTGGCGATTTGGCGCAGTTCATGGACGACCACGATCCGGTCGTCATTCAGGTCATGCTTGTGCGACTCGAACAACCGGTGCAGGTAGTCCTGCAAGGTGAATTTCAGACGATGCCGGTCATTGGCGCGCAGGTGCAACAGATTAAGGCTGATGCGCCCCTGCATTTCGCTCAATTCACCGCACAGGTACTGGATGCGCCGTGCGTAGCCCACTTCGCGCTCGCGCAATTGCCGCTGCGCTTCACGCGCCTGCTGGCTGCGCTGGATGGCCGGCACCGCCACCGCCAGCAACAACGCCACGATGACCCCGGTGGCCTGCACCCAGCCGGCCCAGTCTACTGGCTTGGCCAGAAAACCGGCGCCCAGCATAACCACTGTAATTACCGCAGCAACGACAACCAGTAACAGGTAATCCTTGCCGATCAACCCCTTGGGCATTGCCTGACTCCTTGAACCCGTGACATTCGAATGACGTGGGATGCTAATCGGTGTAGGTGACAGATACCACGAATATTACGGGCAATACCGTTTTGTCACTTAACCCTCTCTGAACAAATATCCAATGGCTCGACTTAATGCACAAATGCGCCACTCGCCCCATCGACTTTAGGCAAAAACTGCTTCTAAAATGCGCTGTTTTTCCTGTTTTGTCGTGTGCCGACGCACCTTCCATTGAGTGAGTACTGTTCTTGAAAATCCGTCTTTGTACGCTGGGCCTTTTAGTTGCACTTACAGGCTCGCTGATCGGTACTCAGGCACTGGCCAATGAGCCTGCCCCGTTCAATCGTGACCCGGCCAATCTGCACCTGGCCTCCGGCAGCACCATGGTTGTCGACCTGCAAACCAATAAAGTCATCTACGCCAATAACCCGGATGTGGTGGTGCCGATTGCCTCGGTCACCAAACTGATGACTGCCATGGTCGTGCTGGACGCCAAGCTGTCGATGGACGAACTGATCCCGGTCGATATTTCCCAAACCAAAGAAATGAAAGGGGTGTTCTCGCGGGTCAAACTGGGCAGCCAGCTTAATCGTCGTGACATGTTGCTGATTACCCTGATGTCTTCGGAAAACCGTGCGGCAGCCAGCCTGGCCCACAGTCACCCAGGAGGTTATCCGGCGTTTATCAAAGCCATGAATGCCAAGGCCAAGGCGCTGGGCATGAGCCATACGGCGTTCCTGGAACCGACCGGCTTGTCGGTGTTTAACGTATCGACGGCGCGCGACCTGACCAAACTGTTGATGGAAGCACGTAAATATCCATTGCTCAGCGAGTTGAGCGCGACCGAAGAAAAGACCGTGCGCTTCAGCAAGCCCAATTACACCCTCGGCTTTCGCAACACCGATCATCTGGTGCATCGGGAGAATTGGGATATTCGCCTGACCAAGACCGGCTTTACCAATCAGGCCGGGCACTGCCTGGTGCTGCTGACCACCATGGCCAAGCGGCCGGTGTCGGTGGTGATTCTTGATGCCTTCGGCAAGCAGACGCACTTTGCCGACGCCAGCCGGCTGCGCAAATGGCTGGAAACCGGCCAGAGCGGCCCGGTACCCGCGGTGGCATTGCAGTACAAGAAAGAGAAGAATCTGGCAATCAAGCAAAATGGCCTGCAACAGGCCAAGGAGTAATTGCGCGCCTGACGTACCCCTGTAGGAGCGACCTTGGTCGCGAAGATGGCGTGACACTCACAACAAATGTGCTGTTTGACCGCCCTCTTCGCGAGCAAGCTCGCTCCCACCATCAACCAGAGAGCATTGCGACTCAACCGAACTGGGTGACCAGTTTGGTGTTCAGGTAAGCCTCGATGGCCTCGGTGCCCCCTTCAGAACCGTAACCGGAGTCCTTGATGCCGCCAAACGGCACCTCCGGCAGGCCGATGCCTTGGTGGTTGATGCTCAGCATGCCGGCTTCGATACCGTAACTCAGCGCCTGGGCAGTCTTGATCGAGGTGGTGAAGGCATACGATGCCAGGCCGTAAGGCACCCGGTTGGATTCGGCGATCGCCTCTTCGACACTGTCAAACGGCACCAGCAAGGCCACCGGCCCAAACGGCTCGTCGTTCATGATGCGCATGGCTGTAGTCAGGCCGCTCAGCACGGTGGGCTCGAAGAACCAGCCGTCGCCTTCAATCGCCTTGCCACCGGTTTCCAGACGGGCACCATGGCTGACGGCATCGTCAACCAGTTCCCGTAGCGCCGGGACCCGGCGTGGGTTGGCCAACGGCCCCATGGTGGTGCCTGCGTCCAGCCCGGAACCGACCTTGACCTCGCGGGTCAGGCCGACGAATCGCTCAGTGAACTCATCGAACACCTCACGCTGCACCAGAATCCGGGTCGGCGAGACACACACTTGCCCGGCGTTGCGAAATTTGCTGGCCGCCAGGGTGCGGGCGGCAAGATCCAGGTCAGCATCGGCAAACACCAGCGCCGGAGCATGACCGCCCAGCTCCATGGTGGCGCGCTTCATATGCTGGCCGGCCAGCGCTGCCAGTTGCTTGCCGACGGGTGTCGAGCCGGTGAACGTGACCTTGCGGATCACCGGGTGCGGGATCAGGTAGCCGGAAATCTGCGCGGGGTCGCCGTAAACCAGGCCGATCACACCCGCCGGTACGCCGGCGTCGTGGAAGGCGCGGATCAGTTCGGCCGGCGATGCCGGGGTTTCTTCCGGGGCCTTGACGATGATCGAGCAACCGGCGGCCAGCGCCGAAGACAGTTTGCGCACCACCTGGTTGATTGGAAAATTCCACGGTGTGAACGCCGCGACCGGGCCGACCGGTTCCTTGATGACTTTCTGCTCGACATGCACGTTACGCGACGGCACCAGGCGGCCGTAGCTGCGGCGCCCCTCTTCAGCCAGCCAGTCGATGATATCGGCGGCCGACAGTGCCTCGGCACGGGCTTCGGCCAACGGTTTGCCTTGCTCTTGGGTCATGATCCGGGCAATGGTATCGGCTCGCTCGCGAACCAGCACCGCAGCCTGACGCATGATCTTGTAGCGCTCGAATGCCGGCGTCACCCGCCAGGTCGCAAAACCGCGCTCGGCGGCGGCCAAGGCTTCGTCCAGGTCGGCGATATCGGCGTGGGCGACCTGACCGATGGTCTGGCCAGTGGCAGGGTTCAGCACCGGCTGTGAGCGGCCGTCACGTGCGGCGCGCCATTGACCGTCGATATACAGTTGCACATCTGGATACATCGTGACTCTCCATTGGCTAACTTAGAATAAAAACCGTCTGTCGTTTCTCTCTATGGGTTACATGGGGCTGTCTGCGCGCAGATCAACCACGGCATTACAAAATCGGCCGTCCGCCAGTGACACCAAAGCGTTCGCCTGACAGGTAGCTGCCTTCGTCACTGGCCAGCAGTACATACAGCGGCGCAACCTCGACCGGCTGACCGGGGCGACCTAGCGGTGTGTTGCTGCCGAACTGCTCGACCTCCTCTGCCGGCATCGTCGCCGGAATCAGCGGCGTCCAGATCGGCCCCGGTGCAACGCTGTTGACCCGAATACCCCGCTCACCCAGCAACTGCGCCAGCCCACCGGTGAAGTTGGCGATCGCACCCTTGGTGGTCGCGTAAGGCAGCAGCGTCGGTTTGGGCATGTCGGAATTGACCGAACTGGTGTTGATGATGGAGGCACCGGCCTGCATGTGCGGAACCGCCGCCTGGCAGATGCGGAACATCGCGGTGATGTTGATATCGAAGGTGCGCACCCACTCCTCGTCCGGGATATCTTCAAAGCGCTGGTGGGTCATCTGGAATGCCGCGTTATTGACCAGCACATCGAGGCGCCCGAATTGCGCCACGGTCTTGTCGACGATCTCCTTGCACATGGCTTTTTCAGCAAGGTCACCGGGCAGCAACAGACACTGGCGCCCCGCGCGCTCGACCCAGCGTGCGGTTTCCTGAGCGTCATCATGCTCATCCAGATAGGCCACTGCCACATCAGCACCTTCACGGGCAAAGGCGATTGCCACCGCACGACCGATACCGCTGTCGGCCCCCGTGATCAGCGCCACCTTGCCCTGCAAGCGGCCCGATCCGGTGTAGCTTTCTTCGCCGCAGTCGGGGTAAGGGTCCATGCGGCCCTGGCTGCCGGGCACCGGCTGGGTCTGTTTAGGAAACGGTGGGCGTGGATAGTCAGTCATGAAGGGTTTCCTCTGCATGGGATGTCTTTGTGTGTCCCCCATGCACCGCCTAGTGTTCAACACAGTCATCGGCGGCCCTGACGAATGGTCGGCATCGGGCATGCCGAGCGGACAAGACCGCCGGTCGGAAACGGCCTGACGACAAACCGCCGTCATGGGCATGCGCACAGCAACGCCTCGTCCGCAAGTACCTGACCCCTAACAAGATGTGTAACAGGTGCGGCATCGGCACTGGAATAAGGCTGTGCAAGCCGACAGGCGGCTATATGCCAGCACTTTTGGATTTCATAATTTGAGCAGGTACGCAAGGCGCGTCGCATCATCCGCAGGAGGCACTGATGAAAACCCTGATACTCGCGCTGGCCCTTTTGGCCCCCACACTGGCAGTCCATGCTGCGGAAAAGCCGATCAACATTCCGCACGATCCGGGCGCTCAGCACGCGCTGGTGAAAAAGTCCGGCCACCCCCAGCAGCGCGTGGTAGTGACCCGACGTGAAGGCACGCTGGGTGTGTTGTACTCCCGGCACGTCTACAACTGCGAACGTGCCACGGTCTCGCTCCTGGGTACCGCTGAGAACCTGGAAGGCCTGGACAGTGCCAAGCCATTGAGCGGCATGTTGCCGGTGGTGGAAGATTCGACGGCTTACTACATCGCGGCTGAAGCCTGCAGTTGAGCGGCACCGTACAAGCAAAAAAAGGGCCATCCCCATGCCTTGGCGGGATGACCCGAAGCTCACTGTCTTGAAGGGGCAGTTGCTATTTCGCGGTAATCACTGACAACTTGGTAATACCGGCGCGTTCGATGGAGGCCATGGCCCGCGCCACTTCGCCGTAGTTCACGCCATTATCGGCCTGCAGTTGCACCCGAACCTTGTCGTCCTTGGCCTTGGCCGCCTGCAGGTTGGTTTCCAGCAGATCAGGCTGGATCTCATCCTTATTGATAAACACCTTGCCCTGCCCGTCGATACTGACCACCAACGGGTCTTTCTGCTCGGCCGGTGCTACTGCTTCGGTCTTGGGCAGGTTGATCGGGATCGAATTGGTCAGCAGCGGTGCGGTGACGATGAACACCACCAGCAGTACCAGCATCACGTCCACCAACGGGGTTACGTTGATCTCGCTGAGCACTTCATCACTGTCTTGGGTCGAGAACGCCATATCAGGACGCCTCCTTCACTTTCTGGCCACTGGCAGTGGCGCCGGACTTGAGCACCGGGTGCAGCAGGACGCGGAACGAATGCTTCTGGGCCAGGCTGTAGAAGTCATGGGCGAAATCGTCCAGGTCGGCAGCGGTCAGCTTCAGGCGACGCAGGAAGTAGTTGTAAACCAGTACCGCTGGCACCGCGACGGCGATACCGACACCGGTTGCGACCAGTGCCGCACCGATTGGCCCGGCGACGGTTTCCAGGCTGGCCGAACCGGCCGCACTGATACCTTTGAGCGCTGACATGATGCCCCACACGGTGCCAAACAGACCGATGAACGGCGAGGTGCTGCCGATACTGGCCAGTACCGCCAGGCCGGTTTCCAGCGAGCGGCGCTCACGGACGATCTGCTGGCGCAGGGCGCGCTCCAGACGGTCCTGGTGGTTGATCGACTGGCTCAGGTCGTTCTGGGCGTTTTCCTGTACCTGGATGGCCGCGTAACCGGCCTGGGCGACACGGGCAGCGGAGCCTGGGTTGTTGTGCGCCAGCTCGGCTGCGGAGTCGAGACTGGAGGCGGCCCAGAATTTCTTGTGGAAGGCCTTGTCCTGGCCCTTCAGGCGTGAGAACTGCACGCCCTTGAGCAGGGCCAGGCCCCAGGTCACGACGGAGAAGCCAATCAGCAGCCAGATGACCGCGTGTTCAACAGATTCGAATGGAGATGCCAGTAGGTTCATGTTCGGTACTCTCGTGCAGATGCATCAGGTCGGGTGTGCGATGCTCCTTTTGTCAGGTCGCCCGCTGAAATGGGGTAAAGCGCAATTTTTGGTTAGAAAACCGGATAAAGCCGTTACTTGAGCTTGAAATCGATCGGTACGCTGACCCAGCCATCGACCGGTTTGTCGCCCTGCTTGCCGGGTACAAAGCTCCAGCGCTTGACGGCGGTCACGGCGGCTTCATCGAGCTGGTCGCGGCCGCTGCTCTTCTGAACCTGGATATCGCCCGGACGACCACTGGCCAGTACATGCACTCGCAGTAACACGGTGCCTTCCCAACCGCGGCGCATGGCCAGCGACGGGTATTCCGGCGCCGGATTACGCAGGTAACCGGCACTGGCCGATGGCGGCGTCACCGGCGCAGGCGCGGGTGGTGCCGGCGGTGCCGGCGCGGCGACCGGTTGTGGCGGCGGCGTTGGCGCTGGTGGCTGCTCGACCGGCTTGGGCACAGGTTTTGGCGCAGGCTTGACCACCGGTTTCGGCTTGGGCTTGGGCGGCGGCGGCTTGACCGCCAGTTCGTCTTCAACCGGTGGCGGCGGCTCCTGAACCACCGGCTCAGGGATCGGCTCCGGCGGCGGAGGCTCGACCACTGGTGGCGTCGGGGCGGAAAATTCGATGGTCATCGGCGGAATTTCCGGCGGTACGACCGGCAACGCGGGGGTTGGTGTCTGGCTGACCCAGTAGATCACTGCGCCGTGCAACACCAGGGCGAAGGCGCCCAACAGAATGCCTTCCCGGCGGCCCAGAACCCGCTTGGGCGTGCTGTGCAAACGCGACAGCGCCAAGGGGCCACGGTAAGGACGGCCCAGGTCGACCAACTCGCCGCTTGGTGCCTGGCGCCAAGGCACCTCATGTGCACTGGCAGCGGTCTGGACATTGCCCATTGATTCACTCCTGCATTTTTTCGGTAAAAAAATCCAGGTTCTGTTGGTATCAGTCACCCTTCTTCAAAGTGGTTTTCGCTGAGGGCAATCATCTACGAAACCCTATACGCCAGAAAGGAATATTTAGTTCGTTGTTTATTCACAAAAGAAATATGCAGTTTTTAGCCAATGGATACTGCGCCGGTCCGCAGAGCCCTGTGCCAAGGCCGTTGCACAGCCGCTGGCAAAAAGCGCTTTGACAACGCAGAGCGAATAGCCATTACTCATCGCACCCGCTCACCTGCGGTGCAGAACCAAGAAGGAGCTGTTCATGCTGAAGGATTCAGAACTGCACGGCTGGATCAAGCCTGCCACTCAGGACACCGGGGTCATCATCGTTTGCAGCGGTGACCTGCCCTGCTACCTGGTTGACACCCTTGTCGCCCGGATCAGCGATTGGGACCAGGTCGCGTGCCTGTATATCCCGTACCCGGTGCAACTGGAGCATCAATGGCTGGCCGCCGAAGCCAGCAACCCCGATGCGCACCAGCAAACGCGCTGCGTTGCCAGCGAGTTGCTCGGCCAGATCCCCAAGAACTGCCATTTGCTGGACGTCGAAATGCTGCACAGCGTGCACCTGACCTGGCTGGGATCGGTGTACGGGCACCGCCTGCACTTTTTCGGTCTGGACGCCGCCGAACAGGCGCAAGCCGTAATGGATATCCAGATCGAGGAGATTCTCGACACCACCGGGCAACTGGTCAGAGGCTATCTGCAGGACCACTTTCTTTCGCCGGCGTAGCAATAATGCCGATCACTCAAGCCCCATGATGCGCTAAATCTGTAGAGGCGAGCTTGCTCGCGAAAGGGCCGGAAATCAGCACATTAGCGATCGGTTTCACGCCGCCTTCGTCGGTCTGCCGCCCAGACCAAGGTCGCTCCTACAAAGTCCCGTGTCTCAGGCACGGCAGCATGATGACCGGCTAAAACACCAGTTGGGTGGTCGACAGCACTTGGCGCAGGCCCATGAACGAGCGTATCTGCCTGACCCCGGGCAGGTACAACAACTGCTCGGCGTGCAGTTTGTTGAAACTGTGGCTGTCACGGGTGCGCAGCAGCATGAAGTAGTCGAACTCGCCGGTAACCACATGCACCTCCATGCAGCCGGAGATTTTCTGAGCGGCGGCTTCAAACTGGGCAAACGACTCCGGCGTCGAACGGTCCAGCACCACGCCAATCAGCACCACCATCCCCGCCTCCAGTGCCTCGCCGTCGAGCAACGCGACGATCCCCTTGATGATCCCCGCCTCCTTGAGCCGCTCGACCCGGCGCAGGCAGGCCGGCGGGCTGAGGCTGACCTTCTCGGCCAGCGCCACATTGGAAATCGACGCATCGCGCTGCAAGCTGCGCAGGATCGCCTTGTCGATCCGGTCGAGAACCGGTGGCGAGCCAGGCTGGCGGGTTTTGCTGTGTTCATTTATTGCTTTCATGGTCCATTTCACGAAATAAAATGATCTTCAAATAGAAATCACGAACATTGAGTTCGTCAACTGATCATTCTTTGCAACCCGTCATTTCCACGCTTTTCTTAAGATGAGTCCATCGTTCGAGCACTGATGGAGCCTCACCATGAATCTGGGAAAATTCAAACGTTACCCGCTGACCTTCGGCCCCTCGCCGATCACCCCACTCAAACGCCTGAGTGAGCACCTGGGCGGCAAGGTCGAGCTGTACGCCAAACGCGAAGACTGCAACAGCGGCCTTGCCTTCGGCGGCAACAAGACGCGCAAGCTTGAATACCTGATTCCTGAAGCCATTGAAGGCGGCTACGACACGCTGGTGTCGATCGGCGGTATCCAGTCCAACCAGACCCGGCAGGTCGCGGCGGTGGCCGCCCATCTGGGCATGAAGTGCGTGCTGGTCCAGGAAAACTGGGTGAATTACTCCGATGCGGTGTATGACCGGGTCGGCAATATCGAGATGTCGCGGATCATGGGCGCTGATGTGCGCCTGGACAGCGCAGGCTTCGACATCGGCATCCGCCCCAGTTGGGAAAACGCCCTGGCCGACGTTGAGGCCAAGGGCGGCAAGCCTTACCCGATTCCGGCCGGTTGCTCGGAACACCCGTACGGCGGCCTGGGCTTCGCACGCTTTGCCGATGAAGTGCGGCAACAGGAAGAACAACTCGGCTTCAAGTTCGACTACATCGTGGTCTGCTCGGTGACCGGCAGCACCCAGGCCGGCATGATCGCAGGCTTCGCCGTCGATGGTCGCGCCCAGCGGGTGATCGGCATCGACGCCTCGGCCAAGCCGCAACAGACCCGCGAGCAGATCCTGCGCATCGCCCGGCATACCGCAGAGCTGGTCGAACTGGGTCGGGAAATCAACGACGACGACGTGGTACTCGACACTCGCTTTGGCGGTCCTGAATACGGCCTGCCCAGTGACGGTACGCTGCAAGCGATCCGCCTGTGCGCCAGGCTCGAAGGGGTACTGACCGACCCGGTCTACGAAGGCAAATCGATGCACGGGATGATCGAGATGGTGCGCAATAACGAATTCCCGGAGGGCTCGCGCGTACTGTATGCACATCTGGGCGGCGTGCCGGCGATCAATGCCTATAGTTTCCTGTTCAAAGACGGCTGAAACGCACGACAGATTCAGGGCCGCCTCGTGCGGCCCTGAAGAGCGGGGTCAATGGTGGGTGGCGGGCTTGCTGGTCCGGGTGGGCAGGCACACGGCATAGGCCATGGCCTCATCGCGGGTGTTGAAAATGGCCAGACGGTCGTGGTCGGTGCAGACCCGCCAGGGGCCGTTGTTCACACTGATCACCTGGTAGCCGTTGACTTGCACCTTGTGCAGCATCGCAGTACTCATGTTCACCTCCAGAGATACGGGTGTGTTGCATCATTTACCTTACACCTCTGAAGGCTGCATGACAGGACCGTTCGGCACATTGCAGACTCTGCGGCCCACCACCGCCGATCAATGACCGCTGTGTGCACCGTGCCCGGCATGCGCATCATGGTCACTGGTGTTCAGCGCGCGGACCTGGGCCTGTACTTCAACGCTCTGGCGCTCGCCCTTGGCGTCCTGCACCGTGAGGGTCAGCGGGATCTGGTCGCCTTCCTTGGCCTGAGCCACCAGACCAATCAGCATCACATGGTAGCCCTCGGCGCTGAACGTCACGGTCTTGCCGGCTGGCAGCTCGACGCTGCTGACCGGTTTCATGCTCATGACCTCGCCTTTCATGCTCATCTCGTGGATTTCCACGGTCTTGGCCGCAGGCGAGGCGACACCGACCAGCTTGCTGTCGCTGCTGGCAGTCAATTGCATGAACGCACCGGTGGCCGGCTGACCGGCGACGGTGGCGCGCACCCAGGCATCCTTGACCTGGGTCTCGGCATGGGCAGGCAGGCTCAGGCCCAGCAACAGCGCGCAGGAGCCAACGACCTTCAACGATTTAACCATCAGCGTATTCATCAGCAGACTTCCATAAGGGTGAGCAGGTCTTCGGTGCATTGCTGGGCGGTCAGTTTGTGGCCCAGGCTCAGGCGCAGCACGCCGCGGCTGTCGTACACGTAGCTGGTTGCGGTATGGGAAATGGTGTAGCTGTCGCCCAGCGGGACTTTCTCAAAGAACACGCCGAACTCTTTGGCGGTAGCGGCGGTTTCTTCGAGGGTGCCAGACAGCGCCACAAACTCGGGATCGAAAGCCTTGACGTACTTGTCGATGATCTGCGGCGTGTCGCGCTCCGGGTCCAGGGTGATGAAGATCACCTGGAAAATCGGCGCATCGGCGCCCATCAGTTTCTTGATCTGCGCCGCACGGGCCAGCGCGGTCGGGCAGATCGCCGGGCATTGGGTGAAGCCGAAGAACACCATCGGCATGTAACCGCGAAAGCTCGACACGGTCTTGAGGTTACCGTCGACGTCACGCAATTTGAAATTGCGCCCGATGATCTGGTTGCTCATGTCCTTGCCGTGCTTGAACGGCAGGACGTTGGAGTTGCCGCATCCGGCCAGCAGGCCGCCCATGCTCAGCATGGACAGGCCGGCGACCACCTGGCGGCGGGAAAAGTGATGACTCATGCACTGCGGTCCTGTTTAGAGGATCGGGACGGGATCACTCCCGTACTGTCAGACAGCGCGCACCGTGTACACGGTGGGCCGCACAAAGATGCCACGCGGTGGTATCAGGGCGCCTGAGCGACACGGCCCGGTGAACAGTGGCGCAGCGATGTCCAGCTCAGGCGTTCGGGCATCAGGGCGCGGCGGCGCAGGGTTCGCACCAGCCAGCCCAGGGCTGCGAAGCCGAGCAATGCGCTGGTCAGTTTGCTGGCGTAAGCGCAGTCGAACAGCGCCAGTTGCATGAGCAGACCGTGGCCGGTCTGGTCCTGACTGTGTGCGGCAGGACTGTGCGCGGCGGACTCGTCCGGGCCGCAGATATCGCTCATGGCAACAGGCATGAAGGCACTGAGCATCTGCCCGTGGCCGATGCTGCAGGCCAGGGCGCCGAGAAGGACCAGACCGGCAAGCAGGACGGCCAGCGGCAAGCGATGAGTGCGGACGAATTTCATGGCGGCGAATTTACCACTGCGCAGGCTGGGGGAACACCTTCATTGCGTCACCGGTGTCCGGTAGCCGGAGCAAAGCGCCTGCTGGCCGGGCGTGCGTGTCTGTGCGGCAAAATGGCGCATGGGGTCATATTCGTCTGACCGGCCGGGCGGCGAGCGGGTGCGCAGTGTGAGGTGCCTGTATTCGGCCTGGTAGATGTGTAAGCGTTTATGTAGCAACACGCCAGCAGCGGTCAATCCTCAACTAGGCTCAGGATGACTATCTGAGGAGTCACTGCCATGTCTGAGAATCTGCCCGACGATCCGC
Organism: Pseudomonas sp. 21LCFQ02; assembly: GCF_024129895.2. Lineage (NCBI taxonomy): Bacteria > Pseudomonadati > Pseudomonadota > Gammaproteobacteria > Pseudomonadales > Pseudomonadaceae > Pseudomonas > Pseudomonas sp. 21LCFQ02. The sequence goes on along the minus strand of NZ_CM178749.1, from coordinate 3,978,683 downwards.
TGGTCAAGCTGCTGGACCGGCTCATTCAGAACAACTCGGCGCTGGTCGCGACCGTCGAGGACATCGCCCTGTGGATCGACCAGCAAGGCGACCCGCACAGCCTGGCGCGCATCCATGAACATTTGGCGACAATCCGCGACAACAGCGAGGTGGTGCAGGCGAGCTTCGCGGAACTGGTCGCCCGCGCCGCGCTGAAGCATGAAGAAGACCTTGAGGATTAATCGCTAGCGAGCCGATAGCCGACGCCCGCCTCGGTGATGATGTACCTCGGCGCGGTCGGCTCATCGGCCAGTTTCTGGCGCAGGTGGCCGACCACGATGCGCAGGTAGTGGCTGTCCTGGGTGTGGGTCGGCCCCCAGATGTCCCTGAGCAGCTGTTGCTGGGTGATGACCCGGCCGGGATGGCGGGCCAGCGCGGCCAACACCGCGTACTCCTTGCGGGTCAGCGCGACGTCCTGGCCGTCCAGTTGCACACGGCGAGCCGCCAGATCAATGCTCAGCGGGCCGAGGGTCAGCACTGCCTGGGCCTGCTGAGTGTCGGCAGGCTGACGCAGCAACGCACGAATACGGGCGAGAAACTCCTGAATGCCAAACGGCTTGGTCACGTAGTCGTTGGCCCCGGCATCGAGGGCCTGGACCTTCTGCGCCTCACTGGCGCGCACCGAGAGCACCATCACCGGGACCCGCAGCCACTCGCGCAGCTCGACCAGTAATTGCTGGCCGTCCATGTCGGGCAAGCCCAGATCGAGCACCACCAGGTCCGGGCGGTTGAGCGCCGCCTGGTTCAGACCTTCGGCGCCATCGCCCGCCTCCAGCACCTTGTAGCCCTGGGATGCCAGGCTGATGCGCAAGAACTTGCGGATCTGCGGCTCGTCGTCGATGACCAGAATGGTCGCTGTCTGCTGGGTGCTCACCGGCTGTAATCTCGTGGGGGATACGCGCTCATTCTGAGTCTGCCTGGGGTTGGGCTGGCAAGGGTAAATGCAAGGTCATGCAAGTGCCGAGCCCGTCGATGCCCTCGGCCACTGTGACCCTCCCGCCATGGGCGCCGACCATGCCCTGACAGATCGCCAGTCCCAGGCCGGTGCCGGGGCCACCGCGATCACCGCGTGCTGCGGTGTAAAACATGTCGAAGATTTTCGCCCGCTCGGCTTCGGGAATCCCAGGCCCCTGATCGCTGACCAGCAACTGCAACTCGCCCTCACTGACCCGGCTGTGCACGCGCAGCACCGCGCCGACTGGCGAAAAGCGTGCCGCATTCTCCAGCACATTGACCAGCGCCTGCTCGATCAGTGCCGCGTGCACGTACAACAGCGGCAGTTCAGCGGCCATCTGCACCTCGACCTGCAACGGCGCCAACACCGCACGCAAGCGGCCCAGCGCGCTGCCGACGATGTCGGCCGGGGCCACCCAATCGCGAGCCAGTTTCAGTGAACCATGGCCCAGGCGGGTCATGTCCAGCAGGTTCTGGATATAGCGGTCCAGCCGTTCGGCCTCGTCGCGGGTGCCTTCAAGCAGCTCGCGGCGGTCATCCAGCGGGATCGCTTCGCCCAGCGCCAACAGGCTATCGATGCTGCCGCGCATAGCGGTCAACGGCGTGCGCAGATCATGCGACACCGAGGCCAGCAAGGCGCTGCGCAGTTGTTCGGTTTCACCATGCAGGCGCGCCGATTCCAGATCCTGCACCAGTTGCGCACGGGCCAGCGCCTGGGCCAGCGGCTGGCTGAGGGCGCTGAGCAAACGCCGGTGCTGGGCCGTGAAGCGATGGCCTGGCCGAGGGCAGACGCCAAGCAGCGCCAGCGGCCCTTCTTCAGCCGACACCGGCCACCACCACCAGCGTCCGGACGGCAAAGTACCGGTGTCCAGCCCGGCTGCCTGATCGTGCTGCCAGGCCCAATCAGCCGCTACTCGCTCGGCCTCGCTGAAGGTCAGCGGGCCGCCCAGCTCCACCACCCAACTGGCGTCCTGGTCACGGCCGAGCAGGCACAGTTGCAGCTCCGGCCAGCCACTGAGGTGTTGCTCGGCGGCGCTGAGCACCGCCTGACGGTCAGTGGCGGCAGTAAGCTTGCGCGACAGGTCGAGCACCGTACTGGTTTGCTCCTGAGTGGCGCGCAAGGCCTTGAACTGACGGCGCTGGCGGCTGGCAAGCTGGCCGGTGAGTGCCGCCATGAGCAGAAAGAACACCAGCGTCAGTACGTCTTCCTCGCGCTGGATACTCAACGAAAAGTTGGGCGGCATGAACAGGAAGTCATAAGCCAGAAACGACAGTAATGCACAGAACAGGGCCGGCCCGACACTGCTGCGCACCGCCACCAGCAGCACCGCCATGAGGAAGATCAGCGAGATATTGGGTAACGCCAGAATCCCGGCAATCCCCCAGGCCACACCACTGGCCAGCGCGGTCGCGAGCACCGCCAGCGCGTAGTCCAGCCCCTTGATCGGGGCGCGCTGACGAGGCCGGTCGGGCAAGGCCTGGCTGTCCAGCACGCTGATTTCCAGACCGTGGGCCTCACGCAACAAACGCCCGGCCACCCCGCCACCGAACAGCCGCCGCCGCCACAGGTGTCGTGACTGACCGACCATCACCACGCTGGCCCGACGCTCGACGGCATGCTGCAACAGGGTCCGGGCCACCTCACCGGCGCGCAGGGTCACCACCTCGCCGCCCAGGCGCTCGGCCAGTTGCTGGGCGCCCTGCAAGTAAGCCCGGCCCTGCTCATCCAGTGGCCGGTCGGCGTCGACATGCACCAGGCTCCAGGGCAGGTGACGACGTTCAGCGACCCGGCTGGCATGGCGCACCAACAGGTCGGCCTGGATATCGCCGTCAATCCCGACCAACAGCCGGCCACGCACCGCCGGTGCCTGTTCGCCGCGTTGCCGATACCCCTGGGCCAGATCGTTGTCCACCTGCGCGGCGGCGGTCTGCATCGCCAGTTCGCGCAAGGCGGTGAGGTTGGTCTGGCTGAAAAACGCATCGATGGCTGCCCGTGCCTGCTCCGGCACATACACCTTGCCGTCGCGTAGCCGCTCCAGCAGCTCTCGCGGCGGCAGGTCGATCAGCACCAGCTCGAAGGCTTCCTGCAACACCCAGTCCGGCAGGGTTTCGCGGACCTGGACGCCGGTGATGGCGCGTACCTGGTCGTTGAGGCTTTCCAGGTGCTGGACATTGACCGTGGTGTACACATCAATGCCTGCGGCAAGCAGTTCGTGCACATCCTGCCAGCGCTTGTCATGGCGGCTGCCCGGCACGTTGCTGTGCGCCAGTTCATCAACCAGCACCAGCGCTGGCGCCGCCCGCAACACGCCGTCGAGGTCCATTTCTTCAAGGGTCATGCCCCGGTATTCGCGGCGCAGCATCGGCAATTGCGGCAGCCCGACCAGCAGCGCTTCGGTCTCGGCCCGACCGTGGGTTTGCACCACGGCGGCGAGCAGGTTCACCCCTTGGCGCATGCGGCTGTGGGCGGCTTGCAGCATGGCGTAGGTCTTGCCCACCCCCGGCGCTGCACCGAGAAAAATTTTCAGACGCCCGCGACCGTCGCGGGGCAGTTGGGCCAGGATGGCATCAGCTCGGCTGGAGTCACTCACGTGTCGGCTTGCTCGGTCAGGGTCAATTGAGGGTGATCGCGAAGACATCACCACAAAAGTTACATTTTTGCCACGCGGGCCTGGGCGTCAAGGCTGCGATTGAGCGCCAGCACATTGACCACCGGCGGGCCGAACAACGGCCGGTCAGTATGGGCCTCGATCAGCGCACGCAGTTGTTGCTCGGGCAGATTACGCGCAGCCGCCACACGACCGACCTGCCAATCGGCGGCGTCAGGCGGCAGGTGCGGGTCCAGGCCGCTGCCGGAGGTGGTCAGCAGGGCGATTGGCACTGCGCCCTGCCCTTGGCTTTTCAACAGTGTGGCGGTTTCAGCCACCCGGCTGGCCAATGCCGGGTTAGCGGCGGACAGGTTGCTGGCGCTGCTGGCCACCGTGGCAAACGCACCGGCCGAAGGGCGTGGCTGGAACCACTGCGGGCCATCGAAAGGCTGGGCAATCAGCGCCGAACCGCGGACCTGGCCGCTGGCATCACGCACCAGGCTGCCATTGGCCTGTTCGGCAAACGCCAGTTGCGCAACGCCGGTAACCGCCAGCGGATAGGCCACACCAGTGACCAGGGTCATCAACAGCAACAGGCTCAGCGCCGGGCGCAGGATGGTTGTCATGTACATCTCCTCGCAAAATTGACTACCTGTAGGAGGGGCTTGAGCCCCGAAGCAACAAATACATAGTCGCCGTCAGGCTGTGTCACACCAGATTCAGTGCACCAAGCAACAAATCGATCAGCTTGATCCCCACAAACGGCACAATCAGCCCGCCGACGCCGAAAATCAGCAGGTTGCGGCGCAGCAGGTGGGCAGCGCTGGCAGCCTGGACGCGCACGCCACGCAGGGCCAACGGGATCAGTGCGACGATGATCAGCGCATTGAACACGATGGCCGAGACGATGGCGCTCTGCGGGCTGGCCAGTTGCATGATGTTGAGCACGCCCAGTTGCGGGTAGATCGCGGCGAACAGTGCCGGCAGCACAGCAAAATACTTGGCCACATCGTTGGCAATGGAAAAGGTCGTCAGCGCACCACGGGTCACCAGCAGTTCTTTGCCGACCTGCACCACATCCAGCAGCTTGGTCGGGTCGCTGTCGAGGTCGACCATGTTGGCCGCTTCGCGAGCCGCCTGGGTGCCGTCGTTCATCGCCACCCCGACATCGGCCTGGGCCAGCGCCGGCGCATCGTTGGCGCCGTCGCCGCACATCGCCACCAGCCGGCCCTGCGCCTGCTCAAAGCGGATCCGCTCAAGCTTTTTCTCTGGTGTGGCTTCGGCCAGTACATCATCGACCCCGGCTTCGGCGGCGATGGCGGCGGCGGTCAGCGGGTTGTCGCCGGTGACCATCACCGTACGGATGCCCAGCTTGCGCAACTCGTCGAAGCGCTCACGAATGCCGGGCTTGACCACGTCCTTGAGATGGATTGCACCCAGCAGGCGACCATCGCCGCACAGCAGCAACGGCGTGCCGCCGGACTTGGCAATGCGCTCGATTTCCCGCACCAGCGGCGCGGGCAGGTCGGCGCGGGTCTGGCCGAGAAACATCAGCAGCGAATCCACCGCACCTTTGCGATACACCTTGCCCTGGTAGTCCACCCCTGACAGCCGGGTCTCGGCACTGAACGGCACGCCGGTGACTTCACTCAGCGCCGGGGCCTGAATCGGGTGCAGGTTACGCAGGTACTCGACAATCGATTTACCCTCGGCAGTGTCGTCGGTCAGTGACGCCAACAAGCCGGCCTGAGCCAGTTGCTGCGGGCTGACACCGGGCGCCGCGTACAGGCCGGCGCAACGACGATTACCGAAGGTGATGGTGCCGGTCTTGTCGAGCAGCAGCACATGCACATCCCCCGCCGCTTCCACCGCCCGCCCCGAACGGGCAATGACATTGAGGCGCACCAGCCGGTCCATACCGGCGATGCCGATGGCCGACAGCAGCCCGCCAATGGTGGTCGGAATCAGGGTTACCAGCAGCGCCACCAGAAACACCAGCGGCAGGCTGCCGCCGGCAAACCGGGCGAAGGGCTGCAGGGTCATGACCACCAGCAAAAAGATCAGGGTCAGGCCGATCAGCAGGATGTCCAGGGCGATTTCGTTGGGGGTCTTTTGCCGTTTGGCCCCCTCCACCAAGGCAATCATGCGGTCGAGGGTCGATTCGCCGGGGTTGACCTGGATGCGCACCAGCAGCCAGTCGGAGACCAGCCGGGTGTTGCCGGTGACCGCCGAGCGGTCGCCGCCGGATTCACGAATCACCGGCGCCGACTCACCAGTGATCGCCGCCTCGTTGACCGCCGCGATGCCTTCGATCACCTCACCGTCACCGGGAATCATCTCCCCGGCTTCGACCCGCACGACATCGCCCTTGCGCAGGGTGCCGGCATCCACCAGCCGCCATTGGCCGTCTTCGTCCCTCAAGCGGGCCTTGAGCCCTTCGCTGCCGGCCTTGAGGCTATCAGCACGGGCCTTGCCCCGCCCCTCGGCCAGCGCCTCAGCAAAGTTGGCAAACAGCACGGTGAACCACAGCCACAGAGCGATTTGTACTGCAATACCGGTGGGCACCTGCGCATCGGGGATCAGGCACAGCACGGTGGTAAGCACGGCGGTCAGTTCCACCACCAGCATCACCGGCGAGCGCACCAGTTGACGCGGGTCGAGCTTGATAAATGCCTGGCGCAGCGCCGGGCGCCACAAGGCCGACAGGCTGGTCGCGGCAGGCAGGTTATGGGCCTGGACCGGCGGATGGTTGTCAGTGAGCATATTCATGTTCAATCCTCAGAAGGCCGCAGTCAGAAACCCAGGCTCATATGGTCGGCAATCGGCCCCAGCGCCAGGGTCGGCAAAAAGGTCAGGCCGCCCACCAGCAAGATGGTCACGGTCAGCAAAGCCACGAACAGCGGGCCGTGGGTCGGGAAACTGTCGCTGCCCTGCGGCGCGCTCTGCTTCAGCGCCAGACTGCCTGCCAGCGCCAGCACCGGCAGGATGTAGCCGAAGCGGCCAATGAACATCGCCAGACTGAGCATCAGGTTATGGAACGGGGTGTTGGCACTGAAGCCGCCGAACGCCGAACCGTTGTTGGCGGTGGCCGAGGTGTAGGCGTACAGCAACTGGCTGAAACCATGCGGGCCAGGGTTGCTGACCGCACTGGCCGCGCCTGGCACGCTCGCCGCGATGGCCCCCAGCACCAGCACGCCCAGCGGCATGACCAGCAAGCTGGCGACCAGTAGCTTGACTTCCCGAGCCTGCAATTTCTTGCCCAGGTATTCCGGGGTACGGCCGATCATCAAGCCGGCCAGGAACACGGCGATCAACACGTTGAGCAGCATGCCATTGAGGCCCACCCCGACGCCGCCGAAGATCACCTCGCCGACCATCATGTTGATCAGCGCGACCATCCCGGTCAGCGGGTTGAGGCTGTCGTGCATGCCGTTGACCGAACCGTTGGAAGCAGCGGTGGTCGCCACCGCCCACAAGGTGGTGCCGGTCACGCCAAAGCGTGCCTCTTTACCCTCCAGCGACGGCGCCTGTTCCACGCCGCTGAACGCCAGGGTTGGGTTGGGCTGATACTCGGCCCACAACGCCAGCGCCGAGCCAATCGCCAGCAACAGCAGCATGCAGGCCAGGATCGCCCGGCTCTGGCGCAGGTCCTTGACGTAATGGCCGAAGCTGAACACCAATGCGGCCGGTATCAGCAGGATTGCCACCAATTCCAGCAGGTTGCTCAGCGCCGTAGGATTCTCGAACGGATGCGCCGAGTTCACGCCGAAAAAGCCACCGCCGTTGGTGCCCAGTTGCTTGATCGCAATCTGGCTGGCCGCCGGCCCCATCGGCAGGCTCTGCTGACTGCCTTGCATGGTCAGGGCATCGACATAATGGGCGAAGTTCTGCGGCACGCCCTGCCACGCCAGCAGCAGCGCCAGCAGTAGGCTGATCGGCAACAGGCCATACAAGGTGGCGCGGGTCAGGTCGGTCCAGAAGTTGCCCAGGTCATTGGTCGAGCGCCGCGCAATGCCCCGGCACAACACGGCCAGCACGGCAATGCCGGTGGCGGCGCTGACGAAGTTCTGTACGGTCAGGCCGAGCATCTGGCTCAGGTAGCTCAGCGATGCTTCGCCGCTGTAGGCCTGCCAGTTGGTGTTGGCAACAAAGCTCATGGCGGTGTTGAACGCCAGGGTCCACTCCAGGCCCGGCAGTTGCTGCGGATTGAGTGGCAGTGCACCTTGCAGCATCAGCAAGGCAAACAGCAGCACAAAGCCGGCGGCGTTGAATGCCAGCAAGGCCAGCGCATAGGTTTTCCAGTCTTGCCCGGCCTTGGGGTCGACACCGCCGAGCCGATAGCAGCCGCGCTCCAACGGCCCCAGCAATGGTGAAAGCCAGGTGCGCTCGCCCTCCATTACCCGGTACCAGAACCGTCCCAGCAGCGGCGCGCTGCCGAGCAACAGCAGCAAAAAGGCGCCGATCAACAGATAGTCATAGCTGTGCATGGCCGCTCCTTACTGGCGATCGGCGCGCAGCAGCGCGACCAGCAGGTAAACGATCAGGCCGATGCCCAGCAGCAGTGAAACCCCATCCAGAACGCTCATTGATTTCCCCTCGGACCACAGTCAGGCGGCAAAGGCCGCGTGAGTGAATTGTCAGCAAGGGGGGCGTAAAGGAACGAGATCGAAGAAGCCCGGCGGGCATAAAGAATGTGTAAAGAAGCGCGGTAGCGCAGGCTCAGCGATGGCTAACCAGCCTTTTGCGCGGGTTTTCTGCGCAAGGACTGTAGGGCTTCAGACAGGGTTCAAGACGGCCGGGGCATAACCGGGCCGTAAAAGGAAGGTAAGCGCCGGCCGCCCGCAACCAGGCCGGGCTCAAGCGGCTGGTCTAAGCCAGCCGCCGCATGGACAGCGTCATCTGCGCCATCAGATCCCGTTGCTCTTTCAGTGAAAGAACGACCTGGGCAATCGCTCGGCTGGTGCTCAGGTCAGACACAGGGATGCTTGCCACATACAGCTCGATCTCGCCCGAAGACGGGTTGATGAGTTTCACCGACAGGCTGTCATTGGGAGCCAGGCCGCACTCGCACTTGCTGGGCAGAAAGGCGGTTTCAAGAACACGCTGCAACTCGGTTTTCGAATACATGGGCTTTCCTTGTCTGATTTCTCGTCAGACCACTATAGACAACGCTAATGGTAGCGCAATTGACCAGCAACCGGTCATGCCGCCGGGCCGATGATCAAGACAGATATTTGGGCGCTAACCGGCATCCGAATGCCGTTCGGATTTGCGCTCAGCGAGGCAATCAAAGGCACAATGGCGCCAATCGAGGGCAAGACTGGCTCAGTCAGATTTGACCCGGCACCTCATGGAGTAAGCAGTCAGACCTGGGAGGTCAAATGCAAGATGGTCAAGCGGTCAACCAGCAAGCGATAGACGCAGCGTTGATTGCCTTCTACCGCTACAAGATCGGAGAGTTAAGGATTCTTGATCTGGAGCGCGCAATGAGCTTTGAAGTCGGTGACGCCCTTTCCCGGAGCGGCTTGGTAAGGATCACAATCACACGCCTGGAATCGGGACGCTATCGACTCAGTGATAAGGGGGAGCATGCGATCACCGATGCCGGGCGTGCTCGACTGGAGGAGCTACGTGGGTCATAGCAAGCAGCAGATAAAGTAGGACCCGAGGCCTGCCTCACACGTCTATCATTTCCAAGTTTCTGCTGTTAGTGGAAGCTCATTCAATTCAATTCGAGCCTCACGCCAAGTTGGAAAATACTCTCCTAGGATGGAGACAAAGCGTTCATTGTGGGTGGGCTCGAGCAAATGAACCATCTCATGAGCGATCACGTATTCAAGAAGATCTTTCGGCTTCTTGATCAGCTCAGTATTCAAACGAATGTTGCCCGCTTTGTGGTTACAGCTCCCCCACTTGGTTTTCATTCGTTGAAGATAATAACCAGCCACCTTGACCTGTAGCTTGCGTTCCCACTTCTTAATCAGCGCAGGTACCACAGTATGCAACTGTTGTTTGTGCCATTCATGCATCACCTCTGCGCGTTTAAGTATGTCGCTACCGGGACGCACCATTAAGGTTATACGTTTGTGATCGAGCTTCACTGCTGGCTTGGCATCTTGGTAGTTCACCACCATCAGGTAGCGTCGCCCCCAGATGTAGTGGCTCTCTCTTTCCACAAACTGGCGCGGCTCCTCGCGGGCCTGTGCGTCCAACTTACTCTGCTGATCACGAATCCAGCCCAGTTTTGAAATTGCGTAAGCCCGCGCAACCTCTAGCCGCGTGTTGACTGGCGCGACTAGCGTGACCCGGCCCTGCGGTGGGTGCACAGTCAGGTGAACATTCTTGATGTCCTTACGGGTCACCGAAATGGAAATATCGCCCAGCTCAATTATCTCGTGCATCAATAGCCCGATTGGTTCTTGATGATTTCAAAAATGGCCAAGGTTGCCTCACGGTCGCGCCCCAGCAGCGGGAACAGCGCATTTAACACCTGCGCCTCACGAGCAGGATCACCGCGCCAGGCGGCCGGGGCCGAGCCGCGCATGGCAGTATCAATCGCCAAAGCCAACTGCACTTTTTCTGCCTCATCGTGTGGGCACTGAAAGGTCGTCGCGGCAATTCTATCGAGGTTGTTGAACAGCACAGTCGCCTCGCGACGACCGTTAAGGCCCGTCGGGGAACCACCTGAGCCCTTCTGTGCAATTTGCCGCACCAGCGCTTCGGCCTTGCGCAGAAACTCTTCATAAGCAGCTGCATCATCACGACTCTGCTTGATCAGATCCTCCAGCAAGCGCGACATCCCCTCGTAAAACCTGGGGTCGGTCAATTGCTCACGGATGATGGTCTTACGTACGTTATTGATGATGCCTTCGGCAATCGCATCCTTGGAGAGCTTGCCCTTTGCATTGAGTTTCTTGGCAATGGCATCGTGAACGCCCGTCTGGATGATCAACTCAACCAGCGAGAAGTTATCGACGGTACTCAAAGGATCAGCGGGGTCTGCCTGGATATAGGTGTTGAGCAAGTGCCGCATATCCGCCTCGAATGGCTTGATATCCAGTTCTTCACCTGCGTGCTTTTTGATTGCCTCACGTAACTCGGCATAAAACTTTACTTCGGTCTGCAGCCTACCCGCTTCAGCCTCAGAGTAACCGGCCTCGGTCAAATGCTGCGCCAAGTCCGCAAACGTCCGCACGAATGAGGCCACGGCCTTGTAGAAGGAAATCCGCAGCGGCTCGCTCTCATCCAGGCCATTGGCATCGGCAGCCATGCCGCAGAAGTAATAGATGAATTGCTCAATCTCACGCGGCGGAGCCACCGGGGCACACAGATAACTCAATGCCTCACGAGCTGCATCCAACTGCTTATTGCCCTCAACCAGCCAGTTCTTCAACTCGACGTTATTGCTGCCACCGTTACCCGTATCGACATCCAACTCGTCGGAAGTGTAGACCGAAATGGCATCCTGAACATCACCAAACAGCTCCTTGAAATCGACGATATAGCCAAAGTCTTTGTCATCACCGTCGAGTCGGTTGGTGCGGCAAATCGCCTGGAACAGGTTATGGTCACGCAGCTCGTTATCCAGGTAGACATACGAACAACTGGGCGCGTCGAAACCGGTTAGCAGTTTGCTGACAACGATGAGCAGTTTGAGGTTGGCAGGCTCCTCGATAAAGCGTCGCTTGGTCTCTTCTTCGTAAGCAGAAGTGCTCTGGCGTCGCTTGGTCTCTTCTTCGTAAGCAGAAGTGCTCTGGCCTTGTTTGAGCACGTACTGCGTGTAGGTATCGAACTTGTAGCGCTCATCACTCTGCGCCGGCTCACGGGAGATGGCGTTATGGTTCGGCTCGTACGAAGTGACGATGCCGCAGTAAGTGCCGAACAAGGTGGTTTGAAACAAGCGAAAGTAATGACAGGCATCGTAGATGCTCGCCGCCACCAGAATGGCCGTACCCCGATCATTGTTCAGCCGAGGCTTCAAACTGAAGTCTTCGATGATGCTGGCAATGATGCGCTGCTTGCGCTCACCAGCACTCATCAATGCCTCCATCGTGGCCCAGCGCTTACGCAGGATCGACTTCTGGTAATTGTTCAGCCCCCTGGTTCTCTGCTCGAACCAGGCATCGATGGCTTTTCGCGAAGTCAAACGCTGCGGCACATCACGCGCCTCATACTTCAGATCCAGCACTACCTTGTCCGCGACGGCCTCGTGGAATTTATAGGTGTGGATATAGGTACCGAACACATCGCGGGTGGTTTGTTTATCCTTGCGCAGAAGCGGCGTGCCGGTAAAGCCAATGAACAGCGCCCCCGCCAACCACTGCTTCATCTGCCTGTTCATATCGCCACCCTGAGTCCGGTGGCACTCGTCTACAAAGACATAAAACCGCCCATGCATGGCAGGCGGCGGCACACTCAGATCCGGCTCGAACTTGTGAAGCAACGCGCACAGCAAACGCGGCGTAGTGGCAGACAGCTTCTGCACGAAATCAGCGCGAGAGGTGATACGCGGCGAAGGTGAATCGGGGCCGATAACCCCGGCATTGCGCATCACCCCGGAGATTTGCTTGTCCAACTCGTCGCGATCCGTAATCACCAGAATGCGTGCGTCCGGATCATGCTCCAGCAGCCACTTGGCGATCAACACCATCAGGATGCTCTTGCCGCTGCCCTGGGTATGCCAAATCACCCCACCCTCTTTACGCCGTACTCGCTCCTGCGCGGCCTTCACTGCGGCATATTGATGGGCACGCGGCATCTTTTTGATACCCGCATCGAAGATGATGAAATTGCGGGTCAAGTCCAGCAGGCGCGACTTCTCGCACATCTGTGCCAACGGGTTATCCAGCAAATAACCCGATTGCCCCAGCTCCGCCCCAGGTAAAACGTGATAATTCGCCGGGATCTCACGCAGACGATTCAACTCAACCGACTCGGCTTTTACCCCCTCCGCCTTCCACTCCACAAAGAACTCGGCGCGCGTGGTGGCAGTGCCATAGCGCAAGCCCTGGGAATCGCTGCCAGCAAACACCATCTGCACCGTACTGAAGAACCCCAGGTTGAAGATTGCCTCCTGGTTGCTGATCAGTTGATGGATACCATCGGCCACATCCACCGAACTGCGCTTCAGTTCAAGCACCCCGATGGCGATGCCATTGAGGTAAATAACCAGATCCGGGCGGCGCTCATGCCCCCCGCGCAAGGTCACTTCTTCGGCGATGGCGAAGTGGTTAGCATCAGTATTTTCCCAATCGATCAGATGCACCGTCTCATGGGCCTGACCAACAGCCATCTGCACCGGCACGCCGTAACGCAGCAACTGATAGGTACGCAGGTTGGCCTGATACAACGTGATGCCCGTGGCATCCGCCGCAGCCATCAGTTTTTGCAGCGCCGCCGATATCTGCACATCGCTGTAACCACGCTGCTTCAGGTTGGCTTGCAACAGCTCAGCTTCAATGTTGCGGTTGTGCCCGCGCTTGCTCCACTCGCCCAGATAGTCGTAACCGAGGCAGTCAGGCCGCGTTTTGTCGGTAAACAGCGCCACCACTCGGTTCTGGGTATGGCGTTCGGAGCGAGGTTGTTGAGTCATCTGTGGCATCCTGCGGTCTTCACTCGGTCTCATACTGGCTGGGGAGGCTATTGAGCAGCACGTCGATCATTTGCTGGTGATGCTTACGTATCGCGGGAACATCCCAAGTATCAGGCTGCATCATCAAGTGCTGCTTCACGCTGTCGAGGGTGTTCTTCAGGTAGAACGCCTTTTTTTGCTCAGGTGTGAAATTGCTCAAGCGTGAGTTCTTCTCGTGGCTGATCAGGCAAAGATTACCGAACGAGTGGAGATCGTCGTCAGCCAGTTGGTCGATGCCTGGCAGTGGCTTCTGCGGATAGTAATGTTCCACCGAACTGCGGAAGGTAAATTCGTAAGACTTCACCGGCTCACTCTTACCGTGCTCAAGCCACAGCAGGTAATCCAGGAAGTTGAACACTAGGTTGTTTTCGATATTGCCGAAGCGCAGGCGCGGCAAAAGCGTCTCAGCGGTGACGTCTTCACGACGGGTCTGGCAGACGCCCTTGTTCCCGTAGATGATCTTAAAGTATTCCAAGCCCGCCTCGGCAGCCAGAAAACGATCAAAAACAAAGGTCTTGGCGACTGACTCCATCTGCTGCAGATAGACATGAGCCTCGACCTGCTCGGCGTGAAACAGGTAATGCAGCGCGGCATTGAGCCAGTGCTTGTAAACCAGCGTAGGCGTGGACACATGCAACGCCGAGAGCAGCATCAAGATACGCCGATTGATGCCCTCACTGCCCTCCTCCTCGCCGAAGGTATTCACATAACTGCCACGCCCCGCACCACCCGCTTTGCCGCCATCGTTCCACTTGAAGCGTTTTAAGCTCCAACCATCGGCGGCCTGGCTGAACTCGCGCTTGATCACGTATTGGTCATACAGGTACTTGCAGCGCAGCAGGCTGAAGGTAAAGCGCTTCACTGCCGTAGCCGGGTCTTGCTGCTTCAGAACATGGGTTTCAAAGAGATCGAGCAGGCGTTTGTCATCCAGAGGAATATCCGCCTGCGTATCGACACGCAGCACATGCAGCAAAAAGTTGGGGAAGTTGATCACCGTATTGAAGCGCTCGGGCGCTTCTTCACCGTTATCGGTTTTTTCCGCAGTGACCGGCGGCCTGCCGATGATGTCCGTGAGGGACAACTCGGCCCCCGCCTTGTAGCCCACCTCCTGCGTACTTTGCAGCGCAGCAGTCAGCTCATCGAAGTTCTCGGGCACCAACCGGCCCCAATTCTTCTCAGCAAAAACGCTGCTGCGCTGGCTAGGCGTAAAGCCCATCTGCACGTAGCGCTCCATATTCGAGCAGGCTTCCCATACGGTGTGCAGACAGTTCTGGATATGCGGGCAGCCCTGCAACGTCTCCATCATCCGTGCCTTGAGCACCTCGTGCTTCTCTAGCTGCTCACTGCGGTTATTCATGATCTCGAAGTAATGGTTCAGGTCCGTATCCGCCGGCACCTTCACGCGCATGATCTGCACGTAACGAAACAGGAAATCCGCGAACTGCTGCGCTGAAACCCCGTTCTCTTTGAGTTTGTGCGGCAAGACCTTATGGATCAGCCGATAGCCATTGAGGATGCCGGTATTGATCTGCTTTTCAGCCAGCACCTCGGCAGGGTCATCCTTGAAACGGCCCTCGAAGATCGCCGCAAAGGTCGCCCGCGAATGCTCGCGGCTATCGAAGTGGATACTCAGGTTTGCATACCAATCGAGGTCAACAGCCTTGCTGTTCTTCAGATAGGAGGTCAGCAACGACAGCGTTGTCAGCCGCTGCTGACCATCGATGGTCTCGAAGACGGGCGTTTTGCCGTCCGCTCGCTCATACACCACCAGGCTGCCGATGTAGTAATTGCGCGCGGGCTTATCTGGCTCAGGCAGGTAGTCGACTACATCCTGGATCAATTGGGTGATCTCACCCTCCTCCCAGGCGTAATTACGCTGATACATGGGGATAACGTAATCATCACGGCCGCCGAGTAGCTGCCTGATGGAAAGCTGGGTGATGGCCTCACTCACGGTATTTCATCTCCCTGAATAGCGCCTCGATTGCCTCGGTCTTGGTCGAACTGCTGCTGGTGAGTGGTTTCAGCGGTTGATTGATAACGTCCGCCGGGCGAGTAGCGTCCTTGATCAACCTGAATAGATTGTTCGCCAGCACGTAGTTATCCATGCTCGCAAGCTGCACCACCTGCATCTGCAAACGCAGGCTGTAAGCCCAGATAAAGATCTTCTCGATGGCCCGCGACAGCTCGGCGTGGCCGAACTTGTCGATATAGTAGATCAACAGACAATCGAACATCGCCCGCACGTAGCGATCACCTGTACGGGTTCTCGCCGGGTAGCTGTCGAGCACAGCCATGATCTTGGCCGCGTAGCCATCGAGCGCTGAATCCCTCACTCGCTCATGCCCATTCCAGGACTTGGCGCTGATCCGCGCCACCTCGTTCTGGTAGTGGCTGATCAGCTCGAAGAAGCGCCGACCGTTAATGATGATTTGATCCAGATGGAAGGGAAAAGCCATCTCCCGCGAGTCAATCTTGCGCTCGTACTGGCCGTTGTAGTGGTCGACAAAATGGTGGGCAATGCGCAACTGCTCCACATAGGGGTAGCTGGCTACCGTATCGAGATTCACGCCCTTGAACAGGTCGCTGTCGTCCTTGCTGAAATAACGCGCCGACGCCCCTTTCGACCAATTGCGGATGCGGTACAGGTACTGCGCAAATAGTGTGGCCAACTCCTGGGTCTTGGTGCTTTCCCAGCGCGCCACCGTGGTGACCTTCAAATGCTCGTCACGCGGGCTGAACTCGCGCAGGTGGTAAGCCTTGAGCAGATCATGCGGTTCCAGATCACGGCCCCGCGCGTTTTGCGAGTCGAAGAATTGGAAGGCCTCCGACACATCCGCCAGCTCCACCGCCACCACCTGGCACTGGTGCAGAAAGAAGTCGATATGCGCCTCGGTAAAGTCCGCACGGCTGACGATGCGCGCCACCTCAAGGTAATTACTGTGGATGTTCTTCTGCGAAATCTCGCTGGTAAAACGGGGGTCAACCATTAGCGGCTCAAGCGCGATCAAGCGCTCGTGCAGGTCGTGGCACTCCAGCGCTTGCGCCTTGCACCGCTGAATCAGCGCACGCGCCGCCAGCAACAGACTGATAGTGCGCTGCTGGCCATCGACGATGTTCTTTTTCTCACCCTCCCGGTGAAACACGATGGTACCCAGGCGGTAAGCGGACTTGTCCTTATGGATGGAGATATCGGAGAACAGTTGGTTGATATGTTTGCCCGTCCACTTGTACGGGCGCTGGTATTGGGGAATCTCCAGCGCCTGATCCGCGAGCAGGTCATATACGCTAATGATGGTGCTGGAGAGTTTGGTCGTCTGCGGTCGTTGAGTGGCGTCCATGCTCAGATCGGTCATACCAGACGCGTCCTTCCAGTAAGCAGTTCTTGCATCATGCCTTGCTTGAGGGCGCGGGTTTTGGCCAAGCGTTGTTCCAGTGCGGCTAGCTCGGCGTCCATATCGGACAGTACGGTGGCGATGGCGGTTTGTTCCGGGAGACGTGGGATTGGTATTTCGATGTTCTCAATCGTCTTGGCGTTGAGACTTGGTACACCAGAAGCCTCGTTGTAACTGCGCCAACGAATCATCGTGAACTTGTAAAACACGAATTTAGCGTCAGCCTCGTCTGCGATTTCGGTGAAGAACAGCGTGTCCACTGTCCAGAAGGGCGAATCCACATACTGCGGAGAATCAATCGTCCCCTTTCTGCCGATAAGGACAGAGGGCTTGTCATAGATAAAGTTGTTAGTTCTCCCGATTTCTCCGCCGGACGCGAGGATTGGATACCTACCGTCCGACGCGATGATTTCGTGCTGACTCTTTCCATGCCTCACAGTCAAAATGTCCCCCAACCGTTTCACCTCCCACTCACCGTGGAAGCCGGGGAGACGAGTTTGGCTGGTGAGGAGTTGTTGCATGGTGGCCTGTTTGAAGTCGCGCTTCTTGGCGATAAACCGCTCCAGCGCATCCAGCAGCGCATCCACATCACTCAGCACCGTCGCTATGGCGCGTTGCTCTGAGAGAGATGGAGGCATTCCAACTTTAAATGAGCGCAGCGATGCGATGGGAATCTCCTGCAACGCCGAACCGTTCATCGTCTGCTCTAACCGCCTTCGAGTGGCTGACCAAGAAATGAGCTGACGGAAAAATGGAGCGCTCCATGCTGATTGGACTGCAATTAGCGCAACGCCCCTAGTCAGATTTGCACCTTCGAGTCCACGATCAATGATCCCTACATCGCCAACTTTGCCTCGCAGCGGCATTACGAGGTCTCCTTCCTTCAAGACCGTGCGCTTGTATGCATCCGAGATTTGTTTAGATGTCGTAATGAGGTCGGAACGATTGATTTTTCCGTCGTTGATATCCAAGACGCGCAGACATGGAATGCCGTTCATGACGTTTGGACCTGTTTGCACAATGCCGTACGAGATAGGTCGCTGCTGCTCCGTAATCGCATCCAGGCTCTTCACCTTCCAATCCCCCGGAATAGATCCCACCTCCGTCTGTTTATAGCCCGGCCTCACTCCCATACCGCCCCCATCTTTTTCAGATGTTCGTCCACACGGCTGGCCAGCACGGCGACTTCATCAACAAGCTGCGGCAACGGCGTGGCATAGCGCTCACTCAGCTCACGAATACGCCCAGTCAGGGTTTGCGACAAACGATCCAGTTCGCCCTGTACGGCGACGGTCAGGGTGGCCAGCCACTTATCGTCCACCACCAGGGTTTTGATTTCGGCTTCGCTCAGTTGCGGGTATTTGCCGTGGATCTCGTTGCCGAGGTCTTCCTCGGCCTTTTTCAGCTTGGCTTTGAGGGCGCTTTGCCGGTCGAGCAGCTTGGCATAGTCGGCCAGTACCTTGAGTTCATCCTCATAGTCCGGGTCGTTATCGATCTCGCGCTGGCGGGTCTTGATGGCTTTGGCGGTGACTTTCTGCTTGTCGCCTTCGCCTTCGACCACTTCGCTGAGCGAGCCATCTTCGCCGCTGTGCTCTTCGAGCAGTTCGCTCAGGCTTTGCTCGATGCTGGCCAGTTGCGCTTCCAGCTCTGCAATGGCCTCACGCTCAGCGCTGAAGTAGCGGGCAACCAGCAGCTCGACCGGAATCAGGTCGGACTTGAAGCGGCGCTTGCCTTGGCTGTAGTCGTGTTTCTCGGCCCAGACCAGCTTGCCATTCTTATCCTTCACCTTATGCAGCTCACGTACCGACGCGCCCGCCTTCCAGCCGTCGGCGCTGATCAGGTAGCAGTCGTCTTGCATGGCCTCGGCCCAGTAGTCCATCAGGTGCTGGTAGATGTCGTAATGGTCGAGCAAGGGCGCCTTGGCAAAGGCGCTGAGCAGGTCTTCGGAGAGTTTGTAGATCAGCTCCTTGGGGTGGCTACTGGCGGCATCGGCCGCAAAGCCCTTGAGCAGCGGCGTGCTGCTGGCCAGCCATTGTTTGAACAGTACGTCCACCTCGGCCTTGAACGCCGAGAACTGCGGATGGCCGAAGATCACCGGCTTCACGTCGCGATTGACCAGCTCGAAGTAGCCGGGGTGGCCGGCGGGTTTGAACAGCGCCGCACGCAGCTCAGGCATCACATACCAGTAACGCCCCAGAGCATCAATATCCCGCTCGGGGATGCCGCCGCGCAGGTGGCCGACGATGTCCTGAATATCCTCCGGCTCGGTGCTGTCGATATAGCGCGGCAGGTTGAGGTTGAAGCCGTTCTTCGGGTCGCTGATCTCGTCGAAGCCGACCATGCGCGCGTAACGCGGCACATCGACCATGCGCGTATAGGTATCGACGATCTTGTGTACGTCCTGGTCGCGCAGGCGGTTTTTTGGGCCGTCTTTGATAAAGCCTTTGGCGGCATCGATCATGAAGATGCCTTTGCGCGCGGCGGCGTTTTCCTTATCCAGCACCAGGATGCAGGCGGGAATGCCGGTGCCATAAAACAGGTTGGCCGGCAGACCGATGATGGCCTTGAGGTAGCCGGAGCGCACCAGTTTCTCGCGAATTACGGCCTCGGCATTGCCACGAAACAGCACGCCGTGGGGCAGGATGCAGGCGGCTTTTCCGCTGTTTTTCATGGAACGGATGATGTGCAGCAAAAAGGCATAGTCGCCTTGCTTGGCCGGCGGCTCGCCCCAGGCAAAGCGCTGGTAGGGATCGTTGCCGGGCGTTACGCCAACGCTCCAGGTCTTGACCGAGAACGGCGGATTGGCCACCACGTAGTCGTAAGTGCGTAGCTGTTCACCGTCCTTGAACTTGGGCGAGGACAGCGTGCTGCCCTGCAGGATGTTGGCGGTCGGGAAGCCGTGCAGAATCATGTTCATACGGGCGAGACCGGCCGTGGTCACGTCCATTTCCTGGCCTTCCAGGGTGATCGGCTTGCCAGCCTGGTCGGCCACCTTCAACAGCAACGAACCGGAGCCGCAGGTCGGGTCATATACCGTGGTGGCGCCGACCGAATTGGCCGGCGTGATACCAATGATCTTGGCAATAACGCGGCTGACCTCGGAGGGGGTGTAGAACTGCCCTTTGCTCTTGCCGCTTTCACTGGCGAAATGGCGCATCAGATATTCGTAGGCGTCGCCGAGGATGTCGTCGTTGTCGGCGCGGTTCTTCGAGAAATCCAGCTCGGGCTTTTCGAAGATGGCCACCAGATTGCTGAGCCGTTCCACCATGTCCTTCCCTTCGCCGAGCTTGCTCGGGTCGTTGAAGTCGGGGAAGTCAGTGCGGGCCAGCCGTGCGTTGGCATCGATCAGAGGCTGGATGATCTGCGTATTGATCTTGTCGCCTATATTGGGCTTGCCCTTGAGGGCGACCATGTCCTTGAAGCTGGCACCAGACGGGATGGCCACCGGTGGCGCAAAGTCATCCGAGTTGCCGTACTTGTCGGAGATGTACTTGATGAACAGCATGAACAGGACGTAATCCTTGTACTGGCTGGCATCCATCCCGCCGCGCAACTCGTCGCACGAAGCCCAGAGGGAAGAGTAAAGGTCGGATTTCTTGATAGCCACAGACAACCCTTGCAATGAGACTGGAAGCATTCCCCTTCCACTGATCGCAACCTGAATTTAGCCTAGAAGCTGACTCAGAAATCTGCGAAGGGGCGAGGATAGGCTCTGGTCTGGCACCAAAGCTTCGAAAAACGTCGCACAGCTAAGCGGCACAGAACGCTAAGTGACGCGCAAATTAGCAGATGAAATATAGTGGGGCAAAAAGTGGGGCAAATTTCAAAATTGCCAAAATTACTCGCCCATAAAAAAATCCAGCCACCGCTAAGTGACTGGATTTTAGGGATTTAATGGTCGGGACGGAGTGATTCGAACACTCGACCCCTTGCACCCCATGCAAGTGCGCTACCGGGCTGCGCTACGCCCCGACTCCGGTGGTGAAACACTTCCACTGCTGCGGAAGTGGTGAGGAATATACCCTAAGCTTTTGAATTATGGAAGCATTCTGGGTTTTTTGTTTCTCAGGACTTGAGCAACACCAGAACATCCTCCAGCTCGGCAATCATCTGCTGAATCATCTGCTTGTACTGCTGGGTGTCATCCTGAGGCTCGCCGCTGGTGAGGCGCAGACGCGCCCCGCCAATGGTAAAGCCCTGATCGTATAGCAGACCACGGATCTGCCGGATCATCAGCACATCCTGGCGCTGATAATACCGGCGGTTCCCGCGTCGTTTGACGGGGTTGAGCTGAGGAAACTCCTGTTCCCAATAGCGCAGAACATGCGGTTTTACCGCGCAAAGCTCGCTCACTTCACCAATGGTGAAGTAGCGTTTGCCCGGAATGGGCGGTAGCTCATGGTTATGGCTTGGTTCCAGCATAAGCTTCAACTCGGGCTTTCAACTTCTGCCCTGGACGAAAGGTGACTACACGGCGGGCTGTAATAGGGATTTCTTCCCCGGTTTTCGGATTTCGGCCCGGTCGCTGGCGTTTGTCGCGCAGATCGAAATTGCCGAAACCGGACAATTTCACCTGTTCGTTGTCTTCCAGCGCGTGCCTTATTTCCTCAAAAAACAGCTCGACCAATTCCTTGGCTTCGCGTTTGTTCAGGCCCAGTTCGTCATAGAGACGCTCGGCCATCTCAGCTTTCGTCAGAGCCCCCATACGTCATTTCCTTAACGTGGTGTTTAACCTCTCCTCAAGCGAGGTGAGGATTGCAAGCGTCGTTGCGTTGACCTCATCGTCATTAAGAGTGCGCGATGGATGCTGCCAGGTCAAGCCGACAGCGAGGCTTTTTCTATGCGGATCAATACCTTTACCTTGATACACATCGAACAGCCTGAGATCGGTGAGCCATTCACCGGCATTTTCGCGGATCACATCGAGAACCGCGCTGGCGGCAACATCGCGATCAGCCAGCAACGCCAGGTCACGGCGCACTTCAGGGAAGCGCGACAGCTCGCTGAACTTCGGCAGACGGCCTTCGGCAACTTCAGCCAGAACCAGCTCGAACACGAACACCGGGCGATCCAGGCCCAACTGCTTGGCCAACTCAGGGTGCAGAGCGCCCAGGTAGCCGACTTCGCGACCGTCGCGCTCGATCAGCGCGGTCTGGCCAGGATGCAGTGCCGGGTGTTTGCCTGCTTTGAAAGTAAAGGCGTTCAACGCCCCCGCGAAGCCCAACACCGCTTCAACATCCGCCTTCACGTCGAAGAAGTCCACTGCATCACGAGCCTGCGCCCAGCCTTCAGGCAGGCGACTGCCGCACACCACACCGGCCAGCATCGGCTGTTGCTTCAGGCCATCGAGCTGACCGACGAAACGCAGGCCGCTTTCGAACAGGCGCACACGGTCCTGCTGGCGGTTGAGGTTGTGTTGCAACGCCTTGACCAGGCCCGGCCACAGCGAGGAGCGCATCGCCGCCATGTCGTTGGAGATCGGGTTGGCCAGCAGCAGTGGCTGTACGCCTGGGCTGAACAGTTCAAACCATTTAGGATCGATGAAGCTGTAGGTGATCGCTTCCTGGTAACCACGGGCCACCAGCAGACGGCGCAGCTCCGGCAGATCGCCACGCGCTTCGGCTTTGGCCTGAGGCGCCAGTCGGGCTTGCGGGTAGCGAACCGGCAGGTGATTGTAGCCATACAGGCGCGCCAGTTCTTCGATCAGGTCGACTTCCAGACTGATATCGAAGCGGTGGCTTGGCACTTCGACACGCCACTGGCCTTCACCTTCAGCGCTTGGGGTAAGGCCCAAACCTGTGAGCAGGCGCTCGATCTGCGCCGCATCGATGGCCAGGCCCAGCATCTGCTCGACACGAGCAGCACGTAGAGTGATCGGCTCGACTTTCGGCAGGTGCTGTTCGCTGGCCGCCTCGATGATCGGTCCCGCCTCACCGCCGGTGATTTCCAGCAACAGGCCGGTGGCCCGCTCCATGGCTTCACGGGCCAGTTGCGAGTCAACGCCGCGCTCGTAGCGGTGCGAAGCGTCAGTGTGCAGACCGTAGGAACGCGCCTTGCCCGCCACCGAGATGGTGTCGAAGAATGCGCTTTCCAGGAAGATATCCTGGGTCTTGGCGGTCACACCACTGTGTTCGCCGCCCATCACGCCGGCGATCGCCAGGGCGCGCTGGTGGTCAGCGATGACCAGGGTGTCGGCACGCAGGGTGACTTCCTGGCCGTCGAGCAGGACCAGTTTCTCGCCCTCCTCGGCCATCCGCACCCGAATGCCACCGTTGATTTCGGCAAGATCAAACGCATGCAGCGGCTGACCCAGTTCGATCATCACGTAGTTGGTAATGTCCACGGCAGCGTCGATGCTGCGGATATCCGAGCGACGCAGGCGCTCGACCATCCACAACGGGGTCGGACGCGACAGGTCAACATTACGGATTACCCGACCCAGATAGCGTGGGCAGGCCTGCGGTGCCAGCACGTCGACCGGGCGTACTTCATCATGGCTGGCCGCAACGGCAGGCACTTGCACACGAGTGACCGGCGCGTCGTACAGCGCGCCCACTTCACGGGCTAGCCCCGCGAGCGACAGGCAGTCGCCACGGTTAGGGGTCAGGTCGACCTCGATGCTGGCATCGTCCAGTTGCAGGTACACGCGCAGGTCTTCGCCCACCGGCGCATCGGCTGCCAGTTCCAGCAGGCCGTCATTGCCTTCACCCAGTTCCAGTTCAGCGGCCGAGCACAGCATGCCGTTGGACTCGACGCCGCGCAGCTTGGCCTTCTTGATCTTGAAGTCGCCAGGCAGTTGCGCACCGATCATGGCGAACGGAATTTTCAGGCCGGGGCGCACGTTAGGGGCGCCACACACCACCTGAAAGGTTTCGCTACCGCTGCTGACCTGGCAAACCCGCAGTTTGTCAGCGTCAGGGTGCTGCTCGGTGCTGAGCACTTCACCAACCACAACACCGGAAAATACACCGGCGACCAGCGCCACGCTGTCGACTTCCAGACCGGCCATCGACAGACGGGCCACCAGCTCGTCGCGGGAGACCTGCGGGCTTACCCAGCCACGCAGCCATTGTTCACTGAATTTCATCCTGTTCTCCTGAAAGATTCTTTACCGGCACGACCTAGCGAAATTGCGCGAGGAAGCGCAAATCGTTGTCGAAGAACAGGCGCAAATCGTTGACGCCATAACGCAGCATGGCCAGACGCTCGACGCCCATGCCGAAGGCGAAGCCCTGGAACTGCTCCGGATCGATACCGGACATGCGCAGCACGTTAGGATGCACCATGCCGCAGCCCATGACTTCCAGCCAGCCGGTCTGCTTGCAGACCCGGCAGCCGTTGCCGCTGCACATCACGCACTCCATGTCGACTTCCGCCGATGGCTCGGTGAACGGGAAGTACGAAGGGCGGAAGCGTACGGCCAGCTCTTTCTCGAAGAACACCCGCAGGAACTCTTCGATGGTGCCTTTGAGGTCTGCGAAGTTGATGTCGCGATCGACCAGCAGGCCTTCGATCTGGTGGAACATCGGCGAATGGGTGATATCGGAGTCGCTGCGATACACCCGACCTGGGCAAACAATACGGATTGGCGGCTGCTGCGCCTCCATGGAGCGGACCTGAACCGGTGAGGTGTGGGTGCGCAACAGCATGTTGGCATTGAAATAGAAGGTGTCATGCATCGAACGGGCTGGGTGGTGGCCCGGGATGTTGAGCGCCTCGAAATTGTGGTAGTCGTCTTCGACTTCCGGGCCTTCGGCAATGCCGTAGCCAATATGGGTAAAGAACTGCTCGATACGTTCCAGAGTGCGGGTGATCGGGTGCAGACCACCGGTGGTCTGGCCGCGGCCCGGCAGGGTCACGTCAATGCACTCGGCGGCGAGCTTGGCGGACAGTTCCGCTTGCTCGAACGACGCCTTGCGGGCATTGAGAACCTCTGTGACACGCTCCTTGGCATCGTTGATCAGGGCGCCGACTTTGGGGCGCTCCTCTGCCGGCAGGTTGCCCAGGGTCTTCATCACCTGAGTCAGCTCGCCTTTTTTGCCGAGGTAGTGAACCCGGATTTGCTCCAGGGCATTGATATCTTCGGCGCTTTGCACAGCCTCAAGAGCTTGGGAGACCAGCGCGTCCAGGTTTTCCATGTACAGACTCCAGATACGAAATAGGGGAAGAGCCCAGGCTCTTCCCCTATTTATGACGTTCAATACCAGCCCGGAAAATCCGGGCCAGTGACTGTCGGGGACTTAGGCCAAAGAGGCTTTAGCTTTCTCGACAATCGCAGCAAACGCCGCTTTTTCGTTCACTGCCAGATCGGCCAGTACCTTACGGTCGATCTCGATGGAAGCCTTTTTCAGGCCAGCGATCAGACGGCTGTAAGACAGACCGTTGGTACGAGCACCGGCGTTGATACGGGCGATCCACAGAGCGCGGAACTGACGCTTCTTCTGACGGCGGTCGCGGTAGGCGTACTGGCCTGCCTTGATAACCGCTTGCTTGGCGACGCGGAATACGCGTGAACGCGCACCGTAGTAGCCTTTAGCAAGTTTCAGAATCTTTTTGTGACGCTTACGGGCAATGACGCCACGCTTTACACGAGCCATGAGTTACTTCCTCTTAATCTTGATCAAAATTAACGCAGGCGCAGCATGCGCTCGACTTTTTGCACGTCAGACGGGTGCAGCAAGCTGGCACCGCGCAGTTGACGCTTACGCTTGGTCGACATTTTGGTCAGGATGTGGCTCTTGAAAGCGTGCTTGTGCTTGATGCCGTTGGCGGTTTTCAGAAACCGCTTGGCTGCACCGCTTTTGGTTTTCATTTTTGGCATGTTCGGATACTCCGCATTCAATTGATAAACATAACCGCAAGGCCTGCCGTGCCCTGGTGGTTACTTCTTCTTTTTCGGGGCGATGACCATGATAAGCTGGCGTCCTTCCATCTTCGGATGCTGCTCGACAGTCCCGTATTCCACGAGGTCAGCTTCGACCCGCTTCAACAGTTCCATCCCCAGCTCCTGGTGAGCCATCTCACGGCCGCGGAATCGCAAGGAAACCTTGGCCCTGTCCCCGTCACTAAGGAAACGTACCAGGTTGCGTAGTTTTACCTGGTAATCCCCTTCCTCCGTCCCTGGACGAAACTTGATTTCTTTAACCTGAATCTGCTTCTGGTTTTTCTTCGCTGCAGCGACCTGCTTCTTCTTTTCGAAGAGCGATTTGCCGTAATCCATGATACGGCAAACCGGGGGCACTGCGTCGGCAGAAATTTCTACCAGATCCAGTTTCGCCTCATCGGCGATACGAAGCGCTTCATCAATAGAGACGATGCCAATCTGCTCGCCATCAGCGCCAATTAACCGAACCTCGCGCGCCGAGATATTCTCATTGATCGGGGCCTTTGGTGCAGTTCGTTTATCTTGTCTCATATCACGCTTAATAATAATTACTCCGAATCTTGGCGACCACGCCGGGAAACCGCTTGCGTAAGGAATTCAGCGAATTGGGCGACCGGCATCGAACCTAGGTCGGCGCCTTCGCGAGTACGCACAGCGACAGTTTGCGTTTCGACTTCCCGATCTCCGATAACGAGGAGATAAGGAACCTTGAGCAAGGTATGCTCGCGGATTTTAAAGCCGATTTTCTCATTTCTCAAGTCGGACTTGGCACGGAACCCGCTTTCGAGCAGAGTTTTTTCGACCTGCTGGGCAAAATCGGCCTGTTTGTCGGTGATATTCATGATCACCGCCTGGGTCGGAGCCAGCCACGCCGGGAACGATCCCTCGTAGTGCTCGATCAGGATGCCGATGAAACGCTCGAACGAGCCCAGGATCGCGCGGTGCAGCATGACCGGGTGTTTGCGGCCGTTATCTTCGGACACATACTCGGCGCTCAGGCGGATCGGCAGGTTGAAGTCCAGCTGCAGGGTACCGCACTGCCAGACACGCCCCAGGCAGTCTTTCAGGGAGAATTCGATCTTCGGACCGTAGAAGGCGCCCTCGCCCGGCTGCAACTGGTACGGCAGGCCGGCACTGTCGAGCGCCGATGCCAGCGCAGCCTCGGCACGATCCCACAGTTCGTCGGAACCGACGCGCTTTTCCGGACGAGTGGACAGCTTGAGCTCGATATCCTTGAAGCCGAAATCGGCGTAAACGTCGAGAGTCAGCTTGATAAATGCCGCCGACTCGGACTGCATCTGCTCTTCGGTGCAGAAAATGTGTGCATCGTCCTGAGTGAAACCACGCACCCGCATGATGCCATGCAACGCACCGGACGGCTCGTTACGATGGCAGGCACCAAACTCGGCCAGACGCAGCGGCAGCTCGCGGTAGCTCTTCAGGCCCTGATTGAACACCTGCACGTGGCACGGGCAGTTCATCGGCTTAATGGCGTAGTCGCGGCTTTCCGACTCAGTGGTGAACATGTTGTCGGCGTAGTTGGCCCAGTGCCCGGACTTCTCCCACAGGCTGCGATCAACCACCTGTGGCGTTTTGATTTCCAGGTAGCCATTGTCACGCTGCACTTTGCGCATGTACTGCTCAAGCACCTGATACAGGGTCCAGCCCTGCGGATGCCAGAACACCATGCCCGGTGCTTCTTCCTGGGTGTGAAACAGGCCCAGACGCTTGCCGATCTTGCGGTGATCGCGCTTTTCAGCTTCTTCGATGCGCTGCACGTAAGCCGCCAGCTGCTTCTTGTCAGCCCAGGCAGTACCGTAGACGCGCTGCAGCTGCTCATTCTTGGCATCGCCGCGCCAGTAGGCGCCGGACAGCTTGGTCAGCTTGAATGCCTTGAGGAAGCGGGTGTTCGGCACGTGCGGACCACGGCACATGTCGACGTATTCTTCGTGATAGTACAGACCCATGGCCTGCTCGTCCGGCATGTCTTCGACCAGACGCAACTTGTAGTCTTCCTGGCGGGCAGAGAAAACTTCGATCACTTCGGCGCGCGGGGTCACCTTCTTGATAACGTCGTAGTCAGTGTCGATCAGCTGTTGCATGCGCTGTTCGATGGCCGCCAGGTCATCCGGGGTGAAAGGCCGCTCGTAAGCGATGTCGTAATAGAAGCCTTCGTCGATCACCGGACCGATCACCATTTTGGCGGTCGGATACAGTTGCTTGACCGCGTGGCCGACCAGGTGCGCACAGGAGTGACGAATGATCTCCACGCCTTCCTGATCTTTCGGGGTGATGATCTGCAGGCTGGCATCAGTGCTGATCAGATCACATGCGTCGACCAGCTTGCCGTCGACCTTGCCGGCCACGGTAGCCTTGGCAAGACCGGCACCAATGGACAGTGCGACATCGTAGACCGATACCGGATTATCGAAAGAACGTTGACTGCCGTCGGGAAGAGTAATGATGGGCATGGCGCCTCCTCTCCTAGTGGTGACCCCTACCAAAGGTCACGTGGGTTGGGATGAGCCAGTAGCGATTCGGTGGTATGCCTGCCTCACAGTGGCAGGAGCCCTCAGGCCAACCGGACCGAACCCGATAACTGGATTGTACGAAACGTCTGCCTGCAGGGGGCTTATAGAGAAAGCCGCCATTGCGACAGGAGCGGCATCCTAGCACAACCCGCGCGCGTGATACCTGCCGACATGAAATTAGATCCTTTTCTTCTATCAGGCTGAACCGCCGCCGCCTCAAACCGTCTCACAAGACGCAAGCCAGTAAAAAGTCTGACCAAGGAGAACACCATGAAGCTTCCAAGCCCGTCTGCCCTCCTCGCCTGCATCGCCCTGGCAGCCCCGCTGGGCGCGCAAGCGGCCATGGACAACACGACCCGTAGCACGTTCATCAACGAATGCGTCAGTGCTGCCAAGGCGCAGAATCTGGATGAGAAGTCGGCCAAGGCTCACTGCGACTGCGGCGCCAAACAGGTCGATGGGCATTTCAGCCAGGCGGAGATCACCAAGCTCAATAACTCTGGCGAGACCCCGGACCCGCAGCTGACCCAAAAGCTGCGTACCTTGGTCGCCGAAAACTGTGTCGCGAAAAAGAACTGACTCATCGCGCCTGCAAAAGGAACGATCGCCGTGATGCAGGTCAAAAATCTGCACCGGTGATCGCTACAGGCGGTTTTGAAAAACACCCCGGCGCGCTCAATTGAACTATCATGACAGCGTGTGCCCAGCAGGCTGAGCGACACGTTACTGAAATTCATGTTTCCGGAGATGCACCATGTCCAATCGCCAAACCGGCACCGTCAAGTGGTTCAACGATGAAAAAGGCTTCGGCTTTATCACCCCTCAAGGCGGCGGCGACGATCTGTTCGTACACTTCAAAGCGATCAAGGCGGAAGGCTTCAAGAGCCTGAAGGAAGGACAGACAGTCTCGTTCATCGCTGCACGGGGCCAGAAAGGCATGCAAGCTGAAGAAGTCACTATTGTCTGATTTGGCACCGCATAAAAAACCCCGTTGATGTTGACGGGGTTTTTTTATGCCTGGAGAAGCGTCTGCTCAGCCGCAGTTGACGCGAATCACCTTGCCAGTGGCATCGGTATTGACGTTGACCCGTTCCGAGCGGTACTCCAGCGTGACCATGTCGTTAGGGCCCAGGATGCGCGCATCCATCGCACCGGACTGGCTGCGAACCTGATTGAGCAATTCGAGCGAGGCCTGTTTGCCGACCGCCGACTGCGCGCCACCGGCATCGCAACGGCCATCACCGGCTGGACGCGCTGGCGCTTCAGCGGCCTTCGGCGCTTGGGATGGCGACTCGGGCGCGGATGTCGTGCTGCAGCCTGCCAGTAGCGATGTCACTGCGACAAAACCAAGTGTTGCGAATTTCCAGGGCATTACAGCCTCCTTTACCGATGAACAGGATCAGACCTTCTGCGACCACACGTAAGCGTATTGGTTGCACATAGCCGTCCGTGGGGCGGGAGTCTGCCCCAGTCGAGAGTTTACCGGGGTCGACAAATCGTCACAAAACGTTAATAGGTGCTTTGTGGTGACCCGTCATCCGCTGCGTAAGTCGAAGTGCCAAAGAGGCGCGGTAGTGGTTTACTGCACGCGCCCGTTTTCAGCCAACAGAACGGGCTGCAAATAGCTGGACACCACACAGGACCATAGAAACATGTCAATCGTATCCATCGAAGCGGACATCAAGGCCCGCTGGCCGCAGGGGCAGTGCGCACACAGCCCCGGCTCCGCAGAAGAACTGGCAATCATTGCCATCGACTTGCTGATCAAGGAACTGGGCACCGAAAACGCTCAAGCCTTTATCGGCCAGGTCTTGAGTCGCTACGCTGCACCGGCCATAGAAGCCTGAAACCGGCATTCACTTCAGGCGCGCCAGACGCTCGCTGAGCAAGTCGAAAAACCCTTGAGCATCGCCATCAGCAACCCAGAACACGTTGTCGGGTTGCTTGAGGGTGCCGTACCAGTCTGCCACGGTCTGGCCAAAGCCAAGCCCCTCGCGGCTGTCGATAGCCAGGTTGACAGGCCTGCCCGAAAACAATTCCGGTTTAAGCAACCAGGCAATCACGCTGGCATCGTGCACAGGCCCGCCGGGCAAGCCGTAATGCTCCATGTCGAGCTTCACGTAGGCTTGCAGAATATCCTTGACCAGCTTGCCCGCCCGGTTACCCAGGCCGCCAATACGAGCAATACGCGCGTCACTGGTGAGAATCTTGTGGGTGACATCCAGCGGAATGTAAGTCAGCTTCACGCCGCTAGCCAACACTACCTGTGCGGCATGGGGGTCGGCAAACAGATTGAATTCGGCCACCGGGGTGATATTGCCGCCATTAAAGTGCGCCCCACCCATGATGACCACTTCCTTGATGCCCTGCGTAATTTCCGGCGCCTGGGTCAACGCCAGCGCCAGATTGGTCTGCGGCCCGAGCATGGCAATGGTGATACTGTGCGGCGCGGCGTTGCTCAGCGTGCGAATCAGGTAATCGACAGCATTGCCCTCGGCCAGTTTGGCCTGCGGCTCATAAACCTCAACCCCGGGCAGGCCTTCCTGGCCATGAACGTTTTCTGCGTAGATTGGCGGGCGCACCAACGGCCGTGGCGCCCCGGCATACACCGGGACACTTTCGCGGCCGCCCCACTCCCTGGCCAACCGGGCATTGCGCGAGGTTTTGTCGAGCCGCACATTGCCCGCCACGGTGGTGATAGCCAGCAAGTTGAGTTCTTCAGGCGACGCCAGAGCCAGCAACAGCGCAACCACGTCATCGGCGCCCGGGTCGGTGTCGATGATCAAATCACGCTTTTCTGCCGCCTGGGCAGTGGTTACCCCGAGCATGGCCAGCATTGCTACTCCTGCAATCAGTTGTTTGAACCTTGAAATCCCTGTCATGCATCACTCCTCATTTGTTCACTAGAAAACAACACCCGCGACCAGCGCCACATTGCTGTAGGGCTGGCATTCGCCGGTACGCACGATCGCCTTGGCCGTGCGGCTCAAGACTTTCAGCTCCTCATGGCTGACCCAGCTCTGCCGACCCAGTTGGCCGTCGATCTGCAAGGTCTCGATGACCTGCAAGGCCGGCGGCTGGACCTCGATCATTTCCCGTGCCAGCACATGGCTCTCGACCTGCATTTCGCTAAGCACCACATCCAGCGCGGCGATAAAGTCCGGAACGCCGCGGGTCAGCGCCAGATCGATCAGTTCAACGCCTGGCGGCACCGGCATGCCTGCATCGACAATCAGCAGCACATCGCCATGCCCCAGCGACGCAATCACCCGTGACAGGGCAATATTGAGCAATGGAGTTTTCTTCATGACGCCATGAACCTCTTCACTTCATCCAGCACAGGAATCGAAGGTTGGGCTCCCTCACGGGTCACCGACAGCGCTGCAGCCGCCTGCGCCAGACGCAATGCCTGCTCCGGCGCCTGCCCCCGCGCCAGGGCAGCGGCAAAACCACCGACAAAGGTATCGCCCGCCGCCGTGGTATCCACGGCCGACACGCGGTGGGCGGCACTCTGCTGCACGCCAGACTCGTTGACCCACAACACCCCTTGCCCACCGAGCGTGACAATCACGTTCGCCACCCCCGCGCTCAGCAGAACACCTGCTGCGGCCTCGGCCTCGGCTACCGAGCTAACCGGCAAGCCGCTCAGCGCCTGAGCCTCGCTTTCGTTGGGGATCAGGTAGTCGATCAGACCGTACCAGTGCGCAGGCAGCGGCTCACTGGCCGGGGCGGGGTTGAGAATCACCGTACAGCCCAGCTCACGCGCACGTCGCAGGCTGTACTCAACAGTGGCTAGCGGGACTTCCAATTGGCAGACAACGACCTTGGCCGAGGCCAGCAGAGCATCGAAACGCTCAACCGAGGCCGGGAGCAATTCGCCGTTGCCGCCCGCCACGATCACAATCGCGTTCTGGCCATGCTCATCAACCAGGATTGACGCGATGCCGGTATTGACCCCTGGCGCACAACAGACGCCCTGACAGTCGATCCCTTCGTCCAGCAGCGCATCGCGCAATTGCTTGCCATAACCATCATCACCAACGCAGCCGATCATTGCCACCTGACTGCCCAACCGCGCTGCAGCAACCGCCTGATTGGCACCCTTGCCACCCGCTACGGTGACAAACGAACGACCGGTCAACGTCTCGCCCGGACGCGGCAGACGCGGCGTACGCACCACCAGGTCCATGTTCAGGCTGCCGATTACCACTACTTGTTCTTGCATGATTGTGGCCTTGGCCTCTCATCCAAACCGGATTGTTGTGCTGGCCAGCCTGCAACGGCTGACCGGATAGATTTAAAGCGCAGCGACTGGCGCGGTGGACTCCCGCACCACCACGTCAGGCCTGATCAGCAGTTTTTCAACAGGCTCACCGGGGTTGGCGATGCGCCGCAACAGCCGCTGCGCAGCGGCCTCGCCCAACTGCATGATCGACTGGCCGACCGTGGTCAGGGCCGGGTACACGAACCGACTGAGTTGTACATCGTCAAAGCCGATGACCGACAGCGCTTGCGGCACGCTGATACCTCGCTCGGCCGCGGCACGCAGAACACCGATGCCAATCATGTCGTTACCGGCGAAAATCGCCGTGGGTCGTTCACCCGCCAGCAAGGCGGCGGCTGCCTGGTGCCCCGCCGGGCTGGTGAAGTCGCTGTACAGCGCCCATTCCTGCCGGGCCGATACACCTGCCTGCTGCAAGGCGCGCCGGTAACCGGCCAGGCGCATGGCGGTAACGGCGGCGTGTTGCGGGCCGGCAATGCAAGCAATCTGTCGATGCCCCAGCGCCAGCAAATGACGGGTCGCCAGCCACGCACCCTGCTCGTGATCGATGCGAACCAGATCGGCATCCACGCCTGCCAGCTCACGGTCGACAATCACCGTCGGAGTGCGCACCGCCGCTAACCCGCCGGCAATTCCCGCATCGCCATCCACGGAAGAAACGATCAGGCCGTCGACGCGCTTTTCCTGCAGTACGCGCAGGTAATTGCGCTGTTTCTGCGGGTCGTCGTCGGAGTTGCAGAGAATCACACAGAAGCCGTTACGCTCGCAGTGATCCTCGATGCCTCTGGCCAGCTCGGCAAAATACGGGTTCATGCCGTTAGGCACCAGCAGCCCGATGGTTGCAGTGGCCTGAGCCTTGAGTGAGCGGGCCACGGCACTGGGTACGTAGTCGAGCTGAACGATGGCCGCCTCGACCTTGAGACGCACCGCCTCACTGACCGGTCGGCTGTTATTCAACACGTGAGACACGGTTGTGTAGGAAATGCCCGCAAGGGCGGCCACGTCTTTGATAGTTGCCATTTCAGCCCTGCCGTTTGGCGCGATGACTGCGGTAGGTGTCGAGCACCACGGCAATCACAATCACCGCACCGGTAATGATGCGTTTGGTCGGTTCACTGGCGCCAATCTGCGCCAACCCGGCGGCCAGCACCGAGATGATCAGCACACCAAAGAAGGTGCTGATGATCGACCCGCGCCCGCCCATCAGGCTGGTGCCACCGATAACTACCGCAGCAATGACTTGCAGCTCAAGACCCGCGCCAGCATTGGGGTCGGCCGCTTCGAGACGGGAAATCTGAAACAGCGCCGCCAGCCCGGCGAGCAGCCCCATAAGAGCGAACACCATGATTTTGTAAGGTTTGGGGTTGATGCCCGCCAGCCGCACCGCCTCTTCGTTGGTGCCAATGCCAATCAGGTAACGACCGAACACGGTGCGCGTCAACACCGCCTGAGCCACGAAAATCACTGACAGCGCGATCAGAAACGACGGCGCGACCCCAAAGGCGATCGGATTGGAAAACCAGGCGAATGCGTCGCCAATATAAGCCGTGCGCGAGTTGGTCATCTGATAGGCCAGGCCACGGGCCATTTCCAGTACGCCCAACGAAACGATGAACGACGGAATGCGCCAGGCCACGGTAATCGAACCCGTCACCGCCCCTGCCAGGGTTGCACACGCCATACCCAGCAACGCGGCGGGCACAACACTCCAGCCCCAACCGAGGATCGCGACACTGACCGCCGAGGCGGCCAGGGCCAGCACCGACCCGACGGACAGGTCGATACCGCCAATGATCAGTACCAGGGTCATGCCCACGGCCAGAACCATCAGATCAGGAATCTGGTTGGCCAGGGTGCTGAAGGTCTGGCAAGACAAAAAGTGTTCGCTGAGCAGTGAGAACAGCACAACCATCGCCAGCAACGCGCCCGCCAGGCCCAGATAGGTGCCCAGCCCGAAATAGTGGGCGCCACGGCGGGCCGCCAGCGATGTGGCCGAAGTATCGGTTGAAGAATTCATTGGTTAATCCCCGCAGCGCTCTCGACGGGCTGCGCAGTAGAGGTCTGATAACCGGCAAACGCAGCCGCCAGCAGTTGGTCCTGGGTCCAGGTGGCACGCTCAAAGGTATCGATCAGGCGCCCGGCGCAAAGCACGGCGATGCGGTCGCAGATCAGCATCAACTCGCGCAGGTCGCTGGACACGACCACCAGCGCCCGCCCCTTGCGGGTCAGTTCGCCCAGCAGCGCGTAGATATCAAATTTGGCACCAATATCGATACCTCGGGTCGGCTCATCAAACAGCATCACCGGGCAGTCGCGCTCCAGCCAGCGACCGATTACCACTTTCTGCTGATTGCCGCCCGATAACTGCCCGACTTGCTGGTCAGGTCCGGAGCAGCGAACCCGCAGCGCTTCGACCTGACGCAGCGCCAAGGCTCGCTCACGCGCTGCACTGACGATGCTGCCACGGGCGATGGCCGGCATATTGCCCAGAGCGATATTGGCACTGACGCTTTGCGACAACAGCAGCCCTTCTCCTTTGCGGTCCTCGCTGATCAGTGCAATGCCATGGCGCACCGCATCACTGGGTGAGTCAATGCTTACCACACGCAATGGCTGGCCCACCTCGATCTGCCCGGCGTCGGCGCGGTCAGCACCGTAGATCAGGCGCAGCAGCTCAGTGCGACCGGCGCCGACCAGCCCGCAAATGCCGAGAATCTCGCCCTGGCGTACTTCAAATGACACATTGTCGACCTTGCCCTTGCGCCCCAGGCCGCGCACTGCCAACGCGACTTCGCCGATGTGCCGTTGTCCCATGTCGAACTGTTCACCCAACTCGCGCCCCACCATCAGCGCCACCAGTTGCTGGCTGTCGTAGCGACTCATGGGCTCGACACACACCAGCCTGCCATCGCGTAACACCGCAATGCGCTGAGCGATCCGTGCCAGTTCTTCGAGACGATGCGAGATATAGATGATCGACACGCCGCGTGCCTGCAAACGGGCGATCTGCTCGAACAGCAAGCCGACCTCCCGCGCGCTGAGCATGGCCGTGGGCTCGTCAAGAATCAGCACCCGACAATCGCCGATCAGGTTGCGAGCGATCTCGACCATCTGTTGATGGCCGACGCCCAATTCGGCAACCAGGGTGTCAGGATCGATCGCTTGCAGGCCGACCCGCGCCATGGCCTCACGGGCCATGGCGCGCAGCCGCTTGCGGTCAATCCAGCCGGCGCGACGCGGCAACTTGTCGAGAAACAGGTTTTCCGCCACAGTCAGGGTCGGCAGCAGGTTGAGCTCCTGCATGACCATCCGCACCCCGAGCTGCTCGGCCTGGGTCCGGCTGGCCGGCTGATAAGCCTGCCCCATGAACTGCATCTGCCCGGTGCCAGGCACCACCAACCCGCCGATGATCTTCGACAAGGTGCTTTTGCCTGCGCCGTTCTCGCCGGTCAGGGCCAATACCTCGCCGCGCAGCAGAGTCAGGTCGATATCAGCGAGCACCGGCTGAGCATAGTGCTTGCCGATACCGTGCACCGAGAGCACGACCTCTGTAGAGGCTGACATAGGTTGTACCTCTTACCTGGCCTGGGTAACCAGTTCCACCGGGGTCTGGATCACGCCGTTGACGCTGCCCAGCGGCTCGCCCTTGAGGGACTTGAGCGCGGCCTCAATACCGAATACCGCCTGACGTGCAGCGAACTGGTCGGCTGTGGCGAGGATACGACCGTCCTTGAGCATCGGCTTGATGGCGTTGATGTTGTCGTAGCCGACCACTTTGACCTTACCGGCCTTGCCCGCCGCACGCACCGCCGAAACCGCGCCCAGCGCCATGCTGTCATTGCCGGCCAGCAGCGCCTTGAGGTTGGGGTATTCATTGAGCATTGCCGCCGCGACGGCGTTGCCCTTGTCGATCTCCCAGTTGCCGGACTGCACGGAAACCACCTTGATCTGCGCTGCCTGCATGGCATCCTGGAAGCCTGCCGTGCGTTGCTGGGCATTGGTGGTGGTCGGCACGCCTTCGATAATGCCGACTTCATCCCCCGCTTGCAGTTGCCCGGTCAGGTAATCGCCGACCAGTTGCGCGCCCTTGCGGTTGTCAGGTCCGACGAAAGGTACTTCGATATTCTTGCTCTTGAGCACTGCGGCATCGAGCTGGTTGTCGATATTGACGACCTTGATACCCGCATCCACGGCTTTCTTGATCACCGGCACCAGCGCTTTGGAATCAGCCGGCGCAATGACCAGCGCATCGACTTTCGAGACGATCATCTGCTCGACGATACGAATCTGGCTGGCGGTATCGGATTCATCCTTGATGCCATTGGAGATCAGATCGAAATCGCCGGCATGCTCTTTCTGGTAAGCCTTGGCGCCGTCTTCCATGGTCAGGAAGAATTCATTGGCCAACGACTTCATGACCAGAGCGACTTTGGGCTTTTGTTCCGTTTGAGCGTAAGCCGATGACAAGGGGACAAGGCTGGTGAGCGAGGCAAATACAGCGACAGCGAGCAGACGGCCAGCAAAGGGCAGCTTCATGAATGCATCTCCGATCTTGTGATTATTGTGCGGCGCGCAAACGTTTGCGAGACACTCACTATCGAAAACCATTCAAGGTTTGTCAACCTGATGACCTATCGCCATCAAGCCTGGGTACTGACGCCACTGCCGGTGGTTCTGTTCAATGCGTTGATCAGCAGGCCCGATACCAATTGGATGTCGCCGTTAGTCACCATGATCTGCCGCTGCAGGCTGAGGATACGCGGCAAGCGTACGATGTCCGGATTGGGCGAATTGACCGCAGCACGCAGTTCCTGACGCAAACGCCGCAGACGCTCATGCAGCTCTGACAACCGGTCAAGCAAGGTATCGACCACTTGCCCCTGCCCCGAGCCGCTCTTCTTGCCGGCCTTGGGCGAAAGATCATCAGGCACCTGTAACCCGGCCAACGCTTCTTCGCGCTCAGCCTCACTGGCCGCGACATCAGTCGGCGTGCTGGCCACCCCGGCAAACCTGACCGATGCACCAGCCATTGCGATTGACAATGACATGCTCCCTCCCTGTTCAATTCAGATCGCTGACAGGGAATCGGCCAGTTCCGGCATTTCTTCAATACCGTTGGGCCGGGCACAACGGGTAATGAATTGTCATTTACGCTATCGCCACGCCTGTTGCGAAAGCGCGCCAGTTAAAATACTGTATGCGCATACAGCAAAACAAGGAATGCTTCAGGTGGCAAAACAAAATGCAGCGCCCGCCTCACCCGGCACTTACGAGCGTCTCGGTATGCGCATCCAGAAAATCATCAATGCCCCGGCAGCGCAAAAAGCCCGTACCGCCCTGCTGCTGCCTCAGGCCGGCGAGCTGAACGAGGACTGGGCACGTCTGCTCGAAGAAATCTCCGAAAATGACAACGTCACCCTCGCCTGGCGCGACGATGGCGGTGTGCAGTTGTTCTGGACCGTACCGAAAGAAGACTGACGGCATGCCTGGCAGATTTTACACGGGCTGGTGTGCGGTGCTGCTGGTGGGCCTGTCGTTACAGACCCAGGCCGCAGCGCCGCGAACCTTCAGCGAGGCCAAGAAAGTCGCCAGAACGCTCTATGCTGCGCAGTCCACCGAGTTCTACTGTGGCTGCAAGTACAGGGGCAATCGTATCGACCTGGCCAGTTGCGGGTACATACCTCGCAAGAATCCGCAGCGTGCCAGGCGCGTCGAATGGGAGCATATCGTGTCGGCCTGGCAAATCGGTCATCAACGACTGTGTTGGCAAAACGGCGGCCGCGCCAACTGCTCACGCAACGACAGGCGGTTTCAGCTTGCCGAAGCCGACCTGCACAATCTGGTGCCTGCCATCGGCGAAGTGAACGCCGACCGCAGTAACTTCAGCTTTGCCTGGCTGCCGACGCGGCAGAGCCAGTATGGCGCATGCCAGACCCAGATAGACTTCAAGGCCCGCAAGGTCATGCCGCGCACCCAAGTTCGCGGCATGGTCGCCCGCACTCATTTGTACATGAGCAAACGCTACCAACTGCGCCTGTCGCGCCAGGACCAGCAATTGTTCCAGGCCTGGAACAAGACTTATCCGGTTCAAGAGTGGGAGCGTCAGCGTAACCAGCTTATTGCCTGTGTAACAGGCCGTGGCAACGAGTTCGTCGGGCCGGTCAATCTGAACGCCTGCCGGGCACGCAAATAGCCCGGTCAAAGACCGGGCCGCCGGGTTCAAATGGCGGGATAATCACCCGGACCATCAGGCCAGGGCGTCAATACCTCAAAGCCGTCATCCGTGACCGCCACCATGTGCTCCCATTGCGCCGACAACGATAGATCACGGGTCAACACCGTCCAGCCATCAGCCAGGGTCTTGGTCCCCGGTTTGCCGGCATTGATCATCGGCTCAATGGTGAACACCATGCCAGGCTTGAGCCGCAGCCCCTTGCCCGGCGTGCCGTAATGCAGAACCTGAGGCTCTTCGTGATACACCCGGCCGATACCATGACCGCAGTACTCACGCACAACACTGAAGCCATCACGATGGGCAACGGTCTGGATGGCGTGGCCGATATCACCCAGCGTCGCGCCGGGGCGAACCGCACGAATGCCGGCGCAGGTCGCTTCATAGGTGGTCTCGACCAGTTTCCTGGCCAGCGGGCTGACTTCACCCACCAGATACATGCGGCTGGTATCGCCAAACCAGCCATCCTTGATCACCGCCACATCGATATTGACGATATCACCGTCCTTGAGGATGTCCGATGCCGAAGGAATACCATGGCAAACCACGGCATTGGGAGAAATGCAGGTGGTCTTGGTGAAGCCGTGATAACCGACGTTGGCAGGAATCACCTTAAGCTCATTGACGATGTACTGATTACAGATGTCATCCAGCGCCTCGGTACTGACGCCCGCTTTGACATAAGGTGCGATCATCGCCAGCACGTCAGCCGCAAGCCGACCGGAAACGCGCAGCGCTTCGATATCCTGCGCAGTTTTAATGGTAATGCCACGGCTCATGAAGCCACCTTCTCGACCGCTGGCAGGTCCAGAACCTGCACACCCAGCGCTGCGCCGCCATTACTTTCAGCCTTGAGCAGCAACTGGCAGATTTCGCTGTAGGTCAGTGCCGGATTGAGTTCAGCCAACATCCCAACCCGCATCCAGTGTTCGGCTTGCGCGTTGATCGAGCGGCTTAGCGCCGCACTGGCAGCACGCACATTGGCGTGCATGTGTTCAGAAATTTTTACCAGGCCCATGCTTGCCCCTCTGCGTTGAATATACGAAGCATATATGTTTCATATACTCACAAACAAGCCATGCCCTGATTTACTGTTTGCGCATGCGCTCAGACAGAGAGGCCGTCAGCGCACTGATCGACTCTCGGTCTTCCGGCGCCATGGCACGAAAACTGGTGATCACCTCGCGCTCGGTTGCAGACAACCTGTCGAGGTCAAGCGCCGTGCGCCTGCCTGAAATCAGGTAAAGAACATCAACGCCGTTTTGCCATAGTTCAACCAGGTACGCAGATCGCGGAACCCGCACGCCGCTTTCATACATCGCCTGTGCATTAACCTCCACACCGCCCAGGCTCGCAAACTGCTGCTGGGTCAGCCCTAGAGTCTTGCGCTCTTGTTTCAAACGGGTTGCAAACGTATCCATGTGAGTGCCCCCAAACCAGGTCGACACTCATACCATAAACCCTATTTTGCCAGTGTGACGGATGTCCCGCGCTCAGGATTCCATGACCAAGGCCAGGCGTGGCTCTCGATCGAAACAGGAGGTTACCTCCCGCTCGGCCGCCAACGGCTGGTAGAGATTGAACTGGCGCAAGGCAGCTGCCAGAGCCAGGAAATCCTCACGCTGCATTTCTTCGAACATGGCGCCAGGACGCACTACATTCGCTACGCTGTTCTGCACGGACTCCATCAACATGATCGTCAACCTCGAAATACTGTATGGGCGTACAGTATTAGGATAATGACAACCCCGCAAGCCTGACCACGACGAACGGTAGCGTGTGCCCCCCATGATGCCGACCGGCGAATCATCTTCGCCCCGCCTGAACCGCAGGCAGCAGATTCATCCACATTGGTGCAGGTGACAGCTGAAGAAGCCGCTCCAGAGCGTTTCTGACGCCAGAAAAACCACGTTTTCGACTAAATGAATGAGAGCGTGTGACATTTACAGAAAAATGCAACCAGATATGAGCCTGACTGGTTATCCATGGTTCTCACTCGTCAATAGCCAGAGGTAGAATCCTTTCTGGCGACAGCGGAGAACCCATGCACCAGACAACGTCCAGTCAAGTCAGCGACGACGCGATCATCGAGACCGCTGCGCAGTGGTTCATGCGCCTGCAGGAAGACGATTGCACGGACGTCGAGCGCCATCAGTTCACCCAGTGGCTGGCCGCTGATCCACGCCATGCCCGCGAGTACCAGGCCATGGGCGGCACCTGGGCCGCCTGCGAAGGACTCAAGCCCGCAATCACAGCGCCAGTCTCGCCTGTGGCCGACAACGCCGCGCCCCCCGGCAGCCGACCAAGACGTCACCGGCAGGTCTTTTTGTTTGCCGCTGCCAGTGCCATGGCATTACTGGTCGGCTGGCACCAAGGCTGGATACCGAGCCAGTACGAGAGTCAGCAAGCCGACAAAAACACGCGCATTGTCACACTGCCCGACGGCAGCCGGGTGGAACTCAATATCAATACCCGTCTGACCTATACCGGCTACCGGGACCGACGCATCATCAGCCTGGATAAAGGCGAAGCGTTCTTTGAAGTGGCGCGCGATGCCCTGCATCCCTTCATCGTGCAGGCCGGCCAGGGCAGCATCGAGGCCACCGGCACGCGCTTCAACGTATGGCTGTACCAGCAGCAGGTGCAGGTCATGCTGGTCGAGGGTTCGGTCCAGGTGGTCAGTGACCGCGCCCACCCCGAGCACAGCGTGCAGCTCAGGCCCGGTATGCAGGCGGGTTACCAGGCCGGTGATACGCAACCGACCATCAGCCACTCCCGCACGGCCGACACCAGCCTGGCCTGGCGTTACGGCAAGCTGGTGTTCAATGACCTGCCGCTGCGCCTGGCACTGCCGCTGATCAACCGCTACCTGAGCACACCGGTGATGCTCGCCGACAGTGCAACCGGCGATCTGCGCCTGGGCCTCAATTACAACACCCGAGAGATGTCGGCACTGGTCAATGCACTGCCACAGGTACTGCCGGTGCAGATCATCCCCAACGCCCAGGGCAACCCGGTGCTGTATCGCCAGCCCGCCACGCCTCCGCGCAGTTGATCGGGCTCACCTCCCGACACGCAACCTTAAAAAATCTTCATGATCCCTTGCAGGCCACGGATATAAAGGTCTGCGAGAGCTTTTTGAGCATCCCGACAGTGCCTGCCGGCAAATTATTTCGCCCGGCAGATGAGGTTTTTTCGCGCTCATCCGTCTTAGTAGATGGAAACCGAGAAAATTGAAGCCTGAAAGGGAGTTTGCGCATGCTCAACCGCCAAGGAATCACCACCCGTTCCATCCTGAAGCAGACGGCCATGGCCGCCCAGGCCAGCGCCGCGCCGGCCGACCACGAACGGGGCGGCAACGAACAGATCAGAGCCTTGCTCAAAGCTTTCGGGCTGCGTACCAGCCTGGTTCGGCTCAAAGTACTCGACACCCTGCTGGCTGCTGGCGAAGAAGGTCAGCCCATGGGGGTTCGCGGCATTCACAGCCACTTGTTGCGCCTGGATGTGCCGCTGTCGTTTCTCAGCGTGCGCGAAGTGCTCAAGCGGCTGTGTGACGAAGGCGTGATTGTACTGGCCAGCGACAAGACCTACTCCTTGCATCCCAAGGCACTGCAATGGCTGAACACGGAAGATGACCAGCCAGTCCAGTGAACCGGATACCAGCAATGCTCAACGCTTGACCTTGCGGCGCATGATGCCGTTGAGAACCACCACCAGCACCGCCACCGCGATGGCAATGTACTGGAAGGTTTTTTCGCTGATCACACCGGTATCCTGTAAACGGGTGAATCCAAGCATGATTGCCAGCACGCCCAAGGCAATCAGCAGCGAATAGATCAAGCGTTGTTTGTTACTCATGAGGGTTCCTGTCAATTCAACATGGGCTGCCCGATTGCAGCAGCCAGGCGCGCCTATGTTACGCGCAGAGCAGCACCGCAATAAACCATCCAGCGCCCTTCTCTGGCGCCTGTGCGAGCGCGATGCAACGCCGCCGACATTGCCCTGTCAACAATGCCTGTGTTTAATGCCGCTCTGCTCAGGCGCACGGCCTGATGCTGCTGTTATGCAAAGGAGTTTGACCATGCCCCATGAAGGCAGCCTGCTGCAGGCCGCTGTCGTTTTCCTGTTCGCCGCCGTCCTCACCGTTCCGCTGGCCAAGCGCCTGCAACTGGGCTCGGTGCTGGGTTACCTGTTCGCCGGTGTGATCATCGGCCCCTCGGTGCTGGGCCTGATAGGGAATCCAGAGAGTGTCAGCCACATCTCGGAACTTGGGGTGGTATTACTACTGTTCATCATTGGCCTGGAGCTGTCGCCCAAGCGCTTGTGGGTCATGCGCAAAGCGGTGTTCGGGGTCGGCATGCTGCAGGTGCTGCTGTGCGGCGTGGTGATTGGCGGCATCGCCCTGCTGGCGTTCGACCAGCCGTTGAACACCGCGATCGTGCTCGGCCTGGGCCTAGCACTGTCTTCAACGGCGTTCGGCTTGCAAAGCCTGGCCGAGCGTAAAGAACTCAACAGCCCGCACGGGCGCACTGCATTTGCCATTCTGTTGTTTCAGGACATCGCCGCCATCCCGCTGATTGCCCTGGTGCCAGTGCTGGCCGGTGCCAATCAGGACCTCGCCCCTGGTGCAAGCCTGACCCACGCCCTGGAAGTGGTCGGCAGCATCGCGATCGTGGTGATTGGCGGGCGTTACCTGCTGCGTCCGGTGTTTCGCATCGTGGCACGGACCAAGATCCAGGAAGTGTCCACCGCCACCGCCCTGTTGGTGGTGATCGGCACCGCCTGGCTGATGGAGCTGGTCGGTGTGTCGATGGCCCTGGGCGCGTTTCTGGCCGGCCTGCTGCTGGCTGATTCCGAATACCGCCATGAGCTCGAAGCGCAGATCGAGCCGTTCAAGGGCCTGCTGCTGGGCCTGTTTTTCATCAGCGTCGGCATGGGTGCCAACCTGAGCCTGCTGCTCAGTGCTCCGGTTACTGTGCTGGGCCTGACCCTGCTGCTGATTGCCCTGAAACTGCCGCTGCTGATGTTCATCGGCCGCATGGCTGCCGGGCTGGAGCGCCAGAGTGCATTTCAGTTAGGGCTGGTATTGGCTGCCGGTGGCGAGTTTGCCTTCGTGGTGTTCAAGCTCGGCAGCAGCAATGGCCTGTTCGAGCCACGGGTCTACGACATTCTGGTGCTGACCATCACCTTGTCGATGGCCATGACCCCGTTGCTGTTCATGGCCGTGGCACGCTGGATCAAGCCGCGCCCCAAAGCCGCCGCCCCGGTGCCCGAGGAGTACAGTGAGATCCACAGCGACAACCCGCGGGTAGTGATTGCCGGCATGGGCCGC
This sequence comes from Pseudomonas sp. 21LCFQ02, assembly GCF_024129895.2. Taxonomy (NCBI): domain Bacteria; kingdom Pseudomonadati; phylum Pseudomonadota; class Gammaproteobacteria; order Pseudomonadales; family Pseudomonadaceae; genus Pseudomonas; species Pseudomonas sp. 21LCFQ02. Next base: position 3,934,815 of record NZ_CM178749.1, on the reverse strand, counting down.
ATGGGGCAGATCGTCGCGCGGATCCTGCGTGCCCAGCAGATCCCTTTCGTGGCCCTGGACATGTCGGTGGAAACCATCGAGTTCACCCGCAGCTTCGGCAATGTGCCGGTGTTTTACGGCGACCCGCTGCGCCCGGAAATCCTGCGCGCCGCCAGGGTCCAGGACGCCGAATTCTTTGTCATCGCCACCGACGACCCGGACACCAACATCAAGACCGCCGAACTGGTGCGCAAGCTCTACCCGCACATGAAGATCATCGCCCGGGCGCGCAACCGCCAGCACGTGCACCGGCTGATCGACGTCGGTGCCCATGCGGTGCGCGAAACCTTCCACTCAAGCCTGGAAATGGGCCGCCAGACCCTGCTTGGCCTGGGCCTCTCGGAAAGCCAGGCCCAGGCGCGCATCCAGCGCTTCAAGTGCCATGACGAAGCAGTGCTGGCCGAACAGCACAAGGTCTACGACGACGCTGCCAAGGTTCTGCAGACCGCCCGCGAGGCGCGCAAGGAACTTGAGCAACTGTTCGAAACCGACCGCCTGGAAGAGCAGGCTGCGCTCAAACCCTGAGCGTGGTGGGCGGTGGCGGCCTCACCAGCCACCGCCCAGCGCTGCATACAGGCTGACCAAGGCCTGGGCCTGGGTGGTGGAGCTTTGGACCCACTGCTGCTGGGTACTGAGCAACGCCCGCTGCACCGACAGCACATTGAGAAAGTCCACCACACCCTCGACGTACTGGCGTTTGGCGGCGGCCAGAGCCATCCGGTTATGTTGCACCGCCTCCTGGAGCTTGCGCTGCTGCAACTGGCTGGCGTTGTACAGGCTCATGCCATCGTCGATTTCCTGCCAGGCTCGCAGCACGGTCTGCTGGTAGGCCAGCGCCGCCTCCTGTTCTTGGGCCTCACGCAGTTGCAACATGCCGCGCAAGCGCCCGCCATTGAAAATCGGCAGACTGAGCTGCGGCCCGAACGCGAATTGCCGCGCCCCCCAACTGCCCAGGTCGGACAACTGCAACGCTTGCAGACCGACATTGCCTGACAGGGTGATGCGCGGGTAGAAATCACCTTGCGCCACGCCCGTGCTGGCCGTCGCGGCATGCAGGTGGGCGGCGGCGCGGCGGATGTCCGGACGCCGTTCGGCCAGCTCCGATGGCAAGCCGACCGGAACCTGCAACGGCACGGCGGCCATTTGTACCGGCTGCTCCAGCTCGCGCTGCAAGGCCCGCGGGGCTTGCGCCAGCAGCAGGCCCAAGGCGTTGATCAACTGCGCCTGACGCTGCTCCAGCACCGGCAAGCGCGATTCCACCGCCGCGACTTGCGCCGCCGCTTCAGCCACATCCAGCTCGGTGGCGACGCCGTTGCGCAGCCGCTCGCGAGACAGCTCAAGGCTGCTGCGCGCCAGCGCCAGATTCTGGCGGGTCACCTCATGGCAGCTCTGCACGCCACGCAGGGCCAGATACTGGCGCGCCACCTCGGCCTGTAAGGCCAGCAAGGCCGCGCGCTGATCGCTCTCAGCCATCTCGACCCGGGCGCCGGCAGCCTCGACTTCGCGGCGTACCCGGCCCCAGAAATCGAGCTCCCAACTGGCGCTCAGGCCGCTGTCCCACTGCTCAAACGGCGCCCTGCCCTGCTGGCCGGATGGATCGTTCAAGCCCTTGCCACTGTTGCGCTTGCGCTGGTAGCCGAGAGTGCCATCGAGCTGCGGCAACTGCTCACCAGTGCTCACCCGATACGCCGCCCGGCTTTGCTCCAGACGCGTGGCGGCAATACGCAGATCAAGGCTCGCCTGCGTTGCGCGGTCGATCAGCGACGACAGCAGCGGGTCGTTGAACACCTCCCACCAGCGCGCATTGATCGGCGCAGCAACCGGCTGGCTGGGCGCCGCCTCACCACTGACCGGCAACCATTCGATGCGGCTGTCGCTCTCTGGCCGCTGAAAATCCTTGCCCACCTGGCAGCCACTCAAAACCGCACAAGCGATCACACCCAACGCGCAGATTCGTAACCCGGTCATCGCGTCGTCACCTGCTCAGCGGCGTGCAACGCCTCGGTATCGATGCTGGCCTGTACCGACATGCCGACCCGCAGTTGCCGGGCCAGTGGCTGACCCGGCTCAAGGACGATTTTCACCGGGATGCGCTGCACGACCTTGGTGAAGTTGCCGGTGGCGTTATCGGGTTTAATCAGGGCAAAGGTCACCCCGGTGGCCGGCGCGATGCTGTCGACATGGCCCTTGAGTAGCTGGTCCGGATAAGTGTCGACACGCACCTGCACCGGCTGGCCGATGCTCACGTGGGTCAACTGGGTCTCCTGAAAGTTGCCGACAACATACGCCTGCTGCAACGGCACCAGCGACAGCAGGCGGCTGCCCGGCACCACGTAATTACCGACCCGCAAGGCCCGCTCGCCCACCGTGCCGTCAATCGGTGCGACGATGTGGGTGTATGACAATTGCAGGCGCGCCTGCTCCAGCGCCGCAGTCGCGCGCAGCAAGGCGGCTTCAGCGCTGTGTTGCTGGGCGAGGAGGATGTCGACCTGTTTATGCTCGGCAGCCAGCGATGCCACTGCACTGCTGTGCTGGGCATTGGCGGTTTCGATCCGGGTGCGTGCCTGCTGGGCATTTTGCACAGTGCCGGCGCCGCTGCCGGCCAGATGCTCATAGCGGGTACGTTCCTGGCCGGCAAAGGTCAGCGCCGCTTGGCTGGCCAGTAACGCGGCGCGGGCCTTGGCGATCACTGAGTCCTGGCGCTGCAACAGGGCGCTGGCCTCATCGCGCCGGGCGGTGGCCGCCTGCACCTCGGCCTCGGCAGCGGTAACGGCCGTCTGCAGATCACGGTCATCGATTCGCGCCAACAACTGCCCGGCCTTGACCTGTTGGTTATCGTCCACCAGTACCTCACTGATAAAGCCCGAGACCTTGGGCGCGACCACCGAGTAATCGGCCGCAATGAAGGCGTCATCGGTGCTCTGCCGATCGCCCTGACCGGCCAGTGCGTACAGCCCGATCGCGGCGAGCAACAGCGCCGCGCCGCACAGCGCCAGGGTCTGTTTCGAGGTCATGTTCATGAACGTTGTTCTCCGGAAAATCAGGACAATGCCCGCGGCGGATAAACCCGCGTCGGCATGATCGGAATCAACACAATCAGGGCCACAGCGAGCCAGCCCATGCAGTAATAAAGATCGGCACTGGTCAGCACCACGACCTGCTCATGCAGGCGATGGCTCAAGGCGGCCGGTTCGGCGCCGTCGCTCAGCCAGGGTGAATTGCCTAACCGGTCGACCAGGGTGTTGGAGTGAAAATGCTGACGGGCCGTGGTCAGGGCCTCCACGACCGCCGTGGCAACCACCGTGGCCAGACCGCGCACGGTATTGAACCAGGCCGAAGCGAAGGGGCCGTCCGGCGGGGCGATGCCGCTGGTGGACTGAATCAGCAACGGCAGCACCGCCATGGGCTGGCCGAACACCTGCAACACCTGCAGCAGGTAAAAGTTGTCGCGGATCCAGGCCGAGGTCATCTGCGTGGCCAGCGCGCAATGCACCGCCAGCAGCAGCAAACCAAGGGTCAGCACCCAGCGGCAGTCGACCCGACGGATGTTGCACAGCAGCGCAAGCAGCGGCAGCACCAGCAACTGCGGCACGGCCACCAGCAGCATCAGCGGCGCGGTCTGCAACGGCCGATAACCATGCACCTGGGCCAGGTAGGCCGAAGGAATCGAGGCCACGGCAGTGAGCACCACCAGCACCCCGCCAAGGGTCAGCAAGGCGTGGGACAAATTGCGCCCGGCCAGCAGTTGCAGCTTGAAGAACGGCACCTCGACGAACCATTCGCTGACCAGAAACGCCACCAGTAACAGCAGCCCGCCAACCAGCAAAAAGCAGATCAGCGACGATTCAAACCAGTCCAGCCGGTTGCCTTCCAGCAAGCCTGCGACCGTCATGACAATCGCCGGCAGCCCCAGCAACAGGCCGCGCCAGTTAAAAGTGCGGAAACGCTCCAGGCGCGGGGCATCCTGGACGATGCCATGGGCGATGGCGATCATCGCCACCAGACACGGCGGGATCACCTGCCAGAAGGTCCACTGCCAACTGAAATACTCGGTCCACAACGCCGCCAGTGGCGTGCCCAGCCCCGGCCCGAAAGTGGCGGTCAAGGCATAGCCAGCCAGGCCAAAGATCTTGATCGAGGGCGGCAGAAAGCGCAGCGCGACGGTCATTAGCATCGGCGGCAGACAACCGGCCGCCAGCCCTTGCAGTACCCGCAACAGCAGCAGGCTCGGGTAATTGGGTGCCAATGGGCAGAGCAGCGCCAGCAGGACAAAGACGGCAATCGCGCCGAGCGTAAACCGCCGTAACGACAGGGTGACCGCAAACCAGGGTGCGAAGGCCATGGCCGCGACGGAGCTGGCCGAGTAGCAGGCGATCAACCAACTGGCTTCATCCGCACCGATGAACATCGCGCCGCGAATATCGGCCATGGCAATGCGGGTCACCCCATCGTTGATACCGGCAACCAGCACAGCGAGCAATACGCCCAACAGGCCGATGATCCGCTCAAGGCCGAATGCCGGAGCGGCTGGCTGAACGGGCGCAGCCGCAGCAGGAGAAGCGAGGGAGGTCATCAACAAACAATCCGGGCATTCAATACCCGGAAAAGTCTAAGCAGCCGGCCTGGTAAAGAAAATTTACATTTAGGCAGCTTATTAGTGCATCAGACGCATGTGTAACAGCCCGCGGATTGCTCTTGGCGTTATTTCAGGCATAGGGGCTATCCCAGTAACGCTTGTACATGCCCAAGCGCTTTTTCCAGCGGGTCGGCAAGCGCTTTTCCTGACGGCTGAGCTTGTAGGCCAGCAGCTTCAAGGCATTGCGCACAATCGACATCGGCCACCACCACCAGCGCCGCGGGCCGATGTAGGCCAGCTCGGATTTCACGTAGCGCATGCCCTCCCCGGCGATGCCACCAAAGCTGTCGTAGATCCAGGCCTCACGGCATTGGAATACGCCAATATCGAAGTAACGGCGAAACTCTTCGACCAGGCTGTAGTTATGCGAGTGACGACACACCGCCGAGCCTTCGTAGGCGACTTTCCAGCCGTCGAGCAGCATCTTCGCCGCCACGTACATGTCTTCCGAGAGAATCACATGACGGGGAAAACCGCCCACTGCCAGCAGCGCCTCGCGGCGGTAGGCCGCGAACGAGTTGGACATGAACGGGGTCTTGATGCCCAGGCTGTCGGCATCGGCCAGGGTCTTGATCCGCGACACCGGCGGGTAGTTGAACAACCGGGCATGCTGAGCCAGCAGGTTGGCGTCCTTGTGTGGTAACTGGCGACCACAGACCGCAGCGACTTTCGGGTCGGCGAACGGCAGGAGAATATTGGCAATCGCGTCGCTCTGTTCCAGGTAGGCATCCTGGGTCAGGTACACATAGACGTCGTAGTCAGGGAAGCGCTCGACCATCATCTGTCGGGTGCCACCGTGGTTGAAGTCCTTGCTGTCGATGACCAGCACATTGGCGCAGCGCGCCTGGGCCAGCTCACCGGTGCCATCGGTGGAACTGGAGTCGACGATCAGGGTATCGAAAGCGGCATTCTGGTGAAGCAACGAATCAAGCAGACGCTCAAGGTCCCGGCGTCCGTTATAAGTCGGGATGACACAAGCCACACGCAAAGACGGCATAACAATACTCCAGAGCGTAATCCATCGCTCAACTCGTTATCGCCTCTGAGGGTAGCTCATGCCGTGCGACTCAACCATTCAGCCCAGCACTTCGCTCAACGGGATGAAGTTCACCAGTTCGCCCTCGGCCAGGGTCCGGTCTTCGCGTACCTCGATCAAACCATGCGCCCAAGCCGCGCTGTGCAACACCCCGGAGCTCTGGTTGGCGTAAGGGACGGCGCGGCCATTTTCCAGGCGGCCACGCAGGTACTCGCGGCGCTTGCCGGCCTTGCTCCAGGCAAAACCGGCCGGCACCTGGAACTGCAACGGCGCGACGGCCGCAACGCCCTGACGGCGCAACAGGTATGGCCGGGCCAGCAGTGCAAAGGTCACCAGGGTCGAAGCCGGATTACCCGGCAGGCCAATCACCGGGGTGCCCTGGTAATGGCCGAAGGTCAGCGGCTTGCCGGGTTTGATCGCCAGCTTCCAGAGCGCCAGTTCACCTTCTTCGCGCAGCACCTGGCCGAGAAAATCCGCCTCGCCCACCGAAACGCCGCCGGTGGAAACGATCAGGTCCACCCGGCTCAACCGCGCCAGGGCAGCGCGGGTCTGCTGCAGGTCATCGACCAGAATGCCGGCGTCCACCACCTCACATTCCAATGCCTGCAGCCAGCTGCACAGCAGCACCCGGTTGCTGTTGTAGATCTGCCCCGGCCCGAGCGGCAAACCGGGCTCGACCAGTTCGTCGCCAGTGGACAGCACGGCCACCCGTGGCCGCCGCACCACGCGCAATTGCGCCACGCCCAGCGATGCCGCCAGGCCCAGCTCGACCGGGCTGAGCCGGGTGCCGGCCTGCAATACCGTCTCACCCTTACGGGTTTCCTGGCCTTGCGGGCGAATGTTCTGCTGCGCGCTCAGCGCTTGGGTGAACCGCACCCGGCCATCGTCCAGCAGCTCGGCGTTTTCCTGCATCTCGACGCAATCGGCACCGGCCGGCACTGGCGCACCGGTAAAGATCCGGGCGCAAGTGCCTGGCTGCAGTGGCTGTGGCGCCTGGCCTGCGAAAATCCGCTGGCTGACGCTCAGCGGCTCACCATTCCAGTCAGCGACGCGCAAGGCATAGCCGTCCATGGCGCTGTTGGGCCAGGGCGGCAGGTCAAGGCTGGCGATGATGTCTTCGGCCAGCACCCGGCCTTTGGCATCGGCCAGAGTGACCTGCTCATGATCGAGAATCGGAGTGCTCGCGGCGCTGTCGAGCAGCCGGGTCAGGGCTTGTTCCAGAGCGATCATCGACAGTCAGCCCCGCGTGCCGCAAGGTTCGGCTTTTTTCAGGTGGGCAACAAAATTGCAAGGCCGGAAGCGCGAATCGAGTTGCTGGGCCAGAATGCCGTCCCAGCCGGTGCGCACCGCGTTGGTCGAACCCGGCAGGCAGCACACCAGCGTGCCATTGGCCAGGCCGGCCAGGGCCCGCGACTGAATGGTCGAGGTGCCGATATCCGCGACTGAAATTTGCCGGAACAACTCGCCAAACCCGTCGACCTGCTTGTCCAGCAGGCAGGCCACCGCTTCGGGGGTGCTGTCACGGCCGGTGAAGCCGGTGCCGCCGGTAATCAGCACCACCTGCACATCGTCGTCGGCAATCCAGGTCGCGACCTGGGCACGGATCCGGTACAGATCATCCTTGAGCAATACCCGGGCAATCAGGCCATGACCGGCAGCACTGAGGCGGTCGACGAACATCTGCCCGGAGCTGTCGGTTTCCAGAGTGCGGGTGTCGCTGACCGTCAGCACGGCGATGTTCAAGGGCACGAAGGGAGTATCAGGTTTGACGCTCATGGGCTTTGATCCGGTTGTGAAATGAGGCAGGCCGGTGTTATATCACAGCCCCGCTTTGTTCCACCTTATTGAGACCGACATGCCTGCCACAGCGCCCTTGCCTCCTTGTTCGATCCTGTTGCTGGCCGGCGGCCAGGGCCGGCGCATGGGCGGGCGCGACAAGGGCCTGCTGGAGTGGCGCGGCCAGCCGCTGGTAGCCACCTTGCATGCACTGCTGCGGCCATTGACCGACGACCTGATCATTTCCTGCAACCGTAATCAGGCCCGCTACGCCGCTTACGCCGACCGCCTGGTCGAGGATGACGACCGTGATTTCCCGGGGCCGCTGGCGGGCATTCGTGCTGCCCTGGCGATTGCGAAGCATGATTACCTGCTGGTGCTGCCCTGCGATACTCCGCTGCTCGAGGCGCAATTGCTCAATGAGCTGCTCGACTGCGCCGTACAGCACCCCGGCCGACCGGTGATGGTGCGCGAAGGCGAATACTGGCAGCCCTTGTTGTGCGTGATCCCAGTGCAACATGCCGCGCTGCTGGAAGCCGCCTGGCAACAGGGCGAGCGCAGCCCGCGACGTGCCCTGCAGCCTCTGGACCCGGTGGCGCTGCAATGTTTGGCGGGTGACCCGCGCCTGGCCAACCTCAATACCCCCGAGTTGTTGAGCCAGATCAATCCCCACGCCGGCCATTAGCCGCTTGGGGAACTTGCGTCTACGCTGCACGTCTTAGACGTCAGTAATCAGTATCCATCGGAGCCACTGCCATGAAACACAAGACACTTCCTGCCGCCTTCCTGCTTGCTCTGGGCCTCGCCTCGCTGGCCGGTTGCTCTTCACCTACAGTGATCACCCTTAACGATGGCCGCGAAATCCAGACCGTCGACACCCCTGAATATGACGAAGACGCCGGCTTCTACGAGTTCGAACAGCTCGACGGCAAGAAAGCCCGCGTGAACAAGGATCAGGTTCGTACCGTCAAAGACCTGTAATCCGCGTTACCCATGGCGAAGCGCGCTATACGGCGCTTCGCTAGCCTCGCGCCCGCCTGTCACTGGCCGGCCATGCTGAACGTCAGCCGCAAAGCACTTTCGAACGCCCTCGACTCGCCACTGAGCGGATCATTGAAGCGCAGCCCACGCGCCAGCAATTGCAACGGCTTCTGATAGTCGTCCGGCGCTGAAGCCACGACCTCGGGATAGAACGGATCATTGCAGATCGGCGCCCCCAGCGCGGCCATGTGGACCCGTAACTGATGCTTCTTGCCGGTCACCGGCGACAGTCCATAACGCCATAGATCGCCCTGCCGCTCCAGCACCTCAAGCCGGGTCAGGGTGTTGGCGGCGCCCTCACCTTCCTGCATGCGAAAAAACGGTACGCCATCGACCAGCCGGCTGGCGTGATCGCGGGGAAACGCCAGTTGCGGCAGCGCCGGGGCAATGGCTTCGTAAAACTTGTCGATGCTGCGGTTGCGAAACAGCGCCTGGTAAGCCGAACGGCTGGCCGGGTTGGCGGAAAACAGCACCAGCCCGGCAGTGTGCCGGTCAATCCGGTGCAGCGGCACCAGATGCGGGTTGTCCAGGCGCTGAATCAGGCGGCGCAGCAGGGTCTGCTCAACGTATTCACCGGTAGGAATCACCGGCAAGAAATGCGGCTTGTCAGCGACCACCAGATGCTCATCGATGTGCACGATGGTTTCGAGCACCGGAATCGGTGTCTCGTTGGGCACTTCACGGAAATAGTGAATACGCAGGCCTTCGCGGTAGGCCAGATCGACACTGATCGGCTGCCCCTCAGCGTTGAGCACCCGGCCACGATTGATGCGGTCCAGCCATTGTTCGCGGCTGATCGCCGGAAAGCGCGCACACAGGCACTGGAGCACTGTCGTCCAGGCGCCGGGCGGCAGGCAAAGGGTACTGGCCTGATGCTGAGCAGGATTGAAAGACGATTCGGTCATGCGCGGTTCGGCCACTGAAAAACACGGATTATCCCCGAACCCAGGAGCGGGCGCGACCTGCCTGTTTCACCTGGCTGCCGCCGGGCGATCATCGAACACATTCAGGCGCAGCGTCTGGAACAGCTCATGCAGCACTTTGAACCATCTGGTACATTTCACGACAGCGTCCCGCATCACAACAACAAGAGATTTCCCGATGACCCAGACTCAACGACCTTCCGTGCTCGCCGGCCTGATCGGCTCCGGTATCCAGGCTTCCCGTACCCCCGCCCTGCACGAACACGAAGGTGACGCTCAGGGCCTGCGCTACCTGTACCGTCTGATCGATATCGACGCCCTCGGGCTTGACCCCAGCGCCCTGCCACGGCTGCTTGACGGCGCACAAAGCAGCGGCTTTACCGGCTTGAACATCACCTTTCCGTGCAAACAGGCAGTGATTCCCTTGCTCGACGAGCTGTCGGCCGAAGCGCGGGGCATTGGCGCGGTCAACACCGTGGTGTTCAAGGACGGCAGGCGTATCGGCCACAACACCGACTGCCTGGGTTTTGCCGAAGGCTTCACCCGTGGCCTGCAAGGCGCTGCGCGCCGCTATGTGGTGCAAATGGGCGCCGGCGGTGCCGGCGCTGCGGTGGCCCATGCGTTGCTGGACGCCGGGGTCGAGCGCCTGGTGATTTTTGAAGTCGAGGCGCAGCGTGCCCAGGCTCTGGTCGACAACCTCAATGCTCATTTCGGCGCCGGCCGCGCGCAGCTGGGGCTGGATCTGGCAGGTGCAGTGGCTGAGGCCGATGGTCTGGTCAACACCACCCCGGTGGGCATGGCCAAGCTGCCAGGCCTGCCGCTGCCGGCCGAATATCTGCATGGCGGGCTATGGGTGGCAGATATCATTTACTTCCCGCTGGAAACCGAACTGCTACGCCAGGCCCGCAGCCTGGGTTGCCGGACCCTGGACGGCACCACCATGGCCGTGTTCCAGGCGGTCAAGGCCTTCGAACTGTTCAGCGGCCAGCGTGCTGATGCCGAACGCATGATGGCGCACTTTCACAGCCTGCCGGCCTGAAGCTCAGGCGGGGTGACGATTCAGCCAGATGCTGAATCGTCGGCCTCGCTCAGCGCTGCAAGTAGCGCAGCACTGAATCGCAAATCATCAGCTTGTGGCGTTGCTTGACCTGCTCGTCAGCCAGATCGATCTTGAAAATCGCCCCCAGGGTGTGGCGGTTCGAGACCCGGTGGAAGCAGAACGAGGTCATCAGCATGTGCAGGTCCACAGCGTCGACGCCCTGACGGAACACCCCGCTGGTTTCGCCACGACGCAAAATGGCATCCAGCGTCTTGATGATGTTTTCACTCTTGGCGCTGATGCTTTCGGACTGTTTGACGTTCTCGCCGTTAAGGATGTTTTCGTTGCACACGATGCGCACGAAATCGACATTACGGTCGTGGTGATCGAAGGTAAATTCCACCAGCCGGCGGATCGCTGCGTGGGGCTCCAGATCGACCAGATGCAGCTGGTCTTCGGTATTGCGGATATCGCCGTAGAGTTTCTCCAGCACCTCGACGTACAACTGCTCCTTGCTGCCGAAGTAGTAATAGATCATGCGCTTGGAGGTATGGGTGCGCTCGGCGATGGCATCGACCCGCGCCCCGGACAGGCCGTGGGCCACGAACTCGGCGATGGCGGCCTGGAGGATGTCGTCGCGGGTCTTTTCCGGGTTGTTCTTGCGGCTCTTGCGCAGTGTTTTTTCAGGCTGCAGCGCAGGAGAGTCGGTCATTGTATTCATTGTTGGCTCACGAGCACGGTTGAACCGCCAATTATGAGGCCCAGCGGCGGCACGATGGAAGGGAGCAACTGTTCGCTACGCCCTTTCGAGCAATGGAAAATCCTTCATCGCGTGATTTGATATGCAGGTTTCGCCCTGCTGGGCGACCTACTTTGGTTTTGCCCAAAGTAGGCAAAGGCATTTGCTCCTGGCTTGGGTCCGCCCTGCGGGCGAACTTCCCTCCGTCCGGCATCGATTCGGGGGTCGGCGCGATGGGCATCCCTGCCCAGCGCACCTGAAACCGACTTCCCTGTCGGTTTCTCCCCCGAATCGACGCCTACCCTCGGCCAGCGCCCAAGTCGCGATTCGTGTCGTCTGTGCCATCTAGGCATGCACGGCAACGGCAAACGACGATCCGGTTTCACTGACTGCTCGTACTGCGGCTACAGACGCGCCTTCGGTGCGGCGCCGCTGCGCGCCTTGGCCATCGCCGCCAGACGTACCGGCACGTTGGCTGCGCCGTAGCCAGCGTAGCCATTCTTGCGCTGGATGATCTCGAAAAAGAAGCGCCCGTCGAACGCCTCGGTGTACACGTGAAACAGTTCGCCACCCTGGCTGTCACGGTCGTAAAGCACGTTGTAGTAAGCCAGTTCGCTGAGGAATTCGTCATCGAAGTCCATCCGCGCCGCCAGGTCATCGTAGTAGTTCAGCGGAATTTCCAGCAATGGCACCCCCGCTTCCTTGGCCCGGCGCACCTCGGCGAAGATGTCCTCACAGGCAAACGCGATGTGGTGCACGCCCGAGCCGCGATACGTTGACAACGCATGGGAAATCGCCGTGTTGCGGTTTTCCGAGATGTTCAGCGGCAGCCGCACGCTGCTGCAACGGCTACGCAAGGCGCGGCTTTTGACCAGGCCATAAGGGTCGGGCAGCACCACTTCGTCATCGGCTTCGAAGTCCAGCAAGCCCTTGTAGAACAGCACCCAGCTGTCCAGGCTGTCGGCCGGCAAGGCCATGGCCATGTGGTCGATGCGTTGCAGGCTGCCGCTGGCCACTGCCTGCGGGTCAATGACGAAGTCGCTGTCATAGATCGACTGGCCAGGCTCGGCGCCTTGCACCAAGTAGATCAGGCTGCCATCCGGCGCACGCACCGCCGGCACTTCCCGCTCGTTGGGGCCGACCAGGCCGCGATAAGGCTGGCCCTTGAAGGTCCGGGCACGCTCCAGCGCCTGCTGTGCGTCATCGACCCGCAATGCGGTGGCACACAGCGACGGGCCATGGGCCTCGAAAAAACCATGGGCAAATGAATAGGGTTCGGCATTGAGCACGATGCGGATATCGCCCTGCCCCATCAGGCTGACCGCCTTGGAGCGGTGCGTGCCCAGGCGGGCAAAGCCCAGTCGCTCCAGCCAGTTGCCCAACCGGGCGCCATGGCTCTCGTCCACGGCAAATTCAAGAAATTCGACCCCATCGAACTGGCTGGCGGCCGGCGGATTGAACAGTAGCTCGGGCGCCACAGGCTGATTCTCGCGGGCCATCAGCTCACGGGTCTTTTCTTCCAGATACAACAGCGAGCGCAGGCCATCGGCAGCATTGGCGCGGGTCGGCGCGGCGCGGAAACCATCGTTGAACACCTCCAGCGACAGCGGGCCGGTGTAACCGCTGCGCAGGATCGGCGCCAGGAATCCCGGCAGGTCGAACTCGCCCTGGCCCGGGAAGCAGCGGAAATGTCGGCTCCACTCCAGTACATCCATGGCCAGCAGCGGCGCGTCGGCCATCTGCACAAAGAAGATCTTGTCGCCCGGAATATCGGCAATCGCGCTCGGGTCGCCCTTGAGCGACAGGGTATGGAAACTGTCGAGCAATACGCCCAGCGCCGGATGATCGACCTCACGCACCAGATCCCAGACCTGCTGCCAGGTATTGACGTGCCGCCCCCAGGCCAGCGCTTCATAGCCTATGCGCAGCTTGCGCGCCCCGGCACGCTCGGCGAGCAGGTTCAGGTCATCGCGCAAGATGTTGCGTTCGCCCAGCGAGTCGGCGGCCACGTTACTGCACACCAGCACCAGGTCGGTGCCCAATTCCTGCATCAGGTCAAACTTGCGCTCGGCGCGATCAAGGTTGCGCTGCAGACGCTCGCGCCGACAGCCTTCAAAGTCCCGAAACGGCTGGAACAGCGTGATCGCCAGCCCCAGGTCGGCACACATCTGCCGGACGTTACGCGGGCTGCCGTCGTAATAAAGCAGGTCATTTTCGAAAATCTCGACCCCATCAAAGCCGGCGGCGGCGATGGCTTCGAGCTTTTCTGGCAGAGTGCCGCTCAGGCAAACGGTGGCAATGGAACGCTGCATATTATTGTACTCCTGGACGAGCGCGGCTATTTGACGCCGCGAAATCGCCGCCCTGTGCGCAGGATTCAAGTACAGGGTGGGCATGATCTCAGTATTTCCCCGGACGCGCGTCCAGGCAACCAGTTATGTACGAACTGGTTAGTTTTTCGTTCGTTTATCGCACAAAACTCATTTCGCTCGATTGACGAGGTTTTGTTCAACGCACACCATCTGTTCTGCAAGGCCGAAACATTCCACAATACGCGTCCGCCTTAACTGCCTTGTCTGTCGCTAAGACTGATGAACCTAAATAACAATTTCAAAAACAGGATAACGACTCATGCGCGCCTTCACTGAATCTCCTGCACGCACGCTTTCCAGGACTGGGACTTCGAGCAAACGAACCTGTTCGGTCATTTGACCGGGCGGACTCAAGTGGCCTGATACCCCAAAGCACGCCCACCTGCATCCGAATCTGTCAGAATCCGCGCCTCGCCTTGCATGCCTGTGCCTGCAACGCCGCGAATGCCCCTGACACTCTTGCTGCGGCGGGTAGTTACTCAGTCCGGCTGACGCCCTTGGCGCAGTCCTGGAACGGATGATCGAACCATCATGCTCAACACCCAAACCAATCCTCTGGCCAGCGCCGCACGCGCCGGCATCGGCGACAAGATCCGTGGCGCCATGGCAGTGGGCAAGACTCGCTGGGGCATGCTTGCCCTGGTGTTCCTGGCCACTACCCTGAACTACATCGACCGCGCCGCCCTTGGCGTCATGCAGCCCATCCTGGCCAAGGAAATGGGCTGGACGACGATGGATTACGCGAACATCAACTTCTGGTTTCAGGTCGGTTACGCGGTCGGCTTCATTCTGCAGGGGCGCTTCATCGACAAGGTCGGCGTCAAGCGCGCGTTCTTTCTCGCCGTGCTGCTGTGGAGCCTAGCCACCGGCGCGCATGGTCTGGCCACCTCGGCGGTGGGCTTCATGGTCTGCCGGTTCATTCTCGGCCTGACCGAAGCGGCCAACTACCCGGCGTGCGTCAAGACTACCCGGCTGTGGTTCCCGGCCGGCGAGCGCGCCGTGGCCACCGGCATCTTCAATGCCGGCACCAACGTCGGTGCAATGATCACCCCGGCCCTGCTGCCGCTGATCCTCAGTGTCTGGGGCTGGCAGGCGGCGTTCATCGCCATGGGTCTGTTGGGCCTGTTCTGGCTGGTCATGTGGCAGATCAACTACCACAACCCCGAAGAGCACCCCAGCGTCAAGAAAACCGAACTGGACTACATCAACCAGGACCCGGAGCCTGAGCCTGTCAAGGTGCCCTTCTCGCACATCCTGAAAATGCGCGGCACCTGGGCCTTTGCCCTGGCCTACTCGATCACGGCCCCGGTGTTCTGGTTCTACCTGTACTGGCTGCCGCCATTCCTCAACCAGCAATACAGCCTGGGCATCAGCGTGACCCAGATGGGTATCCCGCTGATTCTGATCTGGCTGACCGCCGACTTCGGCAGCATTGGCGGCGGCGTGTTGTCGTCCTGGCTGATCGGTCGCGGCATGAAGGCCAGCAAGGCACGCCTGGTGTCGATGCTGATTTTCGCCCTGACCATCTGCAGCGTGGTGTTCGCCGCCAATGCCAGCGGCCTGTGGGTGGCGGTACTGGCCATCTCGGTGGCCGTCGGTGCGCACCAGGCCTGGACGGCCAATATCTGGAGCCTGGTGATGGACTACACGCCCAAACACCTGATGAGCACGGTGTTCGGCTTTGGCGGCATGTGCGCAGCGATTGGCGGCATGTTCATGACCCAAATCGTCGGCGCGATCCTGACCGCGACCAATAACAACTACAGCATCCTGTTCATGCTGATCCCAGCGATGTACTTCATCGCCCTGACCTGGATGTACTTCATGGCGCCACGCCAGGTGCCTGATCTGAAGCAGTGACTGCCTGACCAGGGTAGCAACGCAAAGGCCCGGTGACTCACGTCACCGGGCCTTTGTCTTTAAGCAGCGGCAAGCGGCAAGCCAGAAGGAAGCCTTTCGCGGCTAAAGCCGCTCCTACGAGGTAATGCCGATCAGTTAAGCGATTATCCGGCTCAACTCGGTCCCGGTGGGAGGGGGAGCACCCCGAAAGGGCCAGTAAAACCGGCATATCTGCTGTGGATGTACCGCAGCATTCGTCGGCAAAATCCCACCGGACCGCGTTGATCCTTAACTGATCGGCATTAGTCCTACGAGGTAATGCCTGTCAGCGCTTGCGCTGCTGCCAGGCCGCTGCCAGGCCACTGAGGCAGATGATCGCGATGCCGATCTGCGCATCCAGCGCCGGTACATGGTTGAACACCAGCCAGCCCAACAGGCCGGCAAAGACGATCTGGCAATAGCTGAACGGCGCCAGAATCGCCGGTGCCGTGTAGCGAAACGCCTGGGTCAGCAGCAAGTGCGCCGCCATCCCGCAACCACCGAGCATCAGCAGGAACGGCCAGTGCTGAATTTCCGGGGTCACCCAGAAGAACGGCATCAGCGCGCTCATCACCAGAGTGTTGAACAGCCCGGCAAAAAAGTTGCTGGTGGTCGGGCTGTCGTAGGGGCTGACCAGCCGGGTCAGCAGCTGATACAGGGCAAAACACAGGGCCGAGGACAGCGGCAGCAGAATCGCCGGGGTAAACAGCTCACCGCCAGGGTGGATGATGATCAGCACCCCGGAAAAACCGACGATCACCGCGCACCATTGGCCACGGGTGACATGCTCGCGCAACAACGGCACCGACAGTGCCGTGACCAGTAGCGGCGCGAGGAAGTTGACAGCGGTGGCCTCGGCCTGGGGAATGAACAGCAGGCTGCTGGTGAACAGCAGGCTGGTGCCCAGCAATGCCAGCGCCCGCAGCACTTGCAGCAGCGGACGTTTGGTGCGCAACACGCGCAACCCCGCCGATGGCATGAAGATGCAGCTCATCAGCAGGGTATGCACCAGATACCGCGCCCAGACCACAAACATCACCGGGTAGAAACCCGACAGGTACTTCGACAGGGTGTCGTGGCTGGCAAACAACAATGTGGCCAGGAGGATGAAGCTGATCCCCTTCAGGGGATGATTGACGCCGGACAGGGGCGTGCTGGTCGTGCTCATCGGGCTTCCTTATTCGGTCAGCGACTGGCTGGGTCATGGTCAGGCCAGCGGCGGCCTGCTTGCAAGTCCGTTTTCTTTGTATCTTGCCGCAAGCAGCGCGGATGCCGGATAGCCACCAAACCAATAATGTTCTAACTGGTTAATTAATGTGCGATAATCGCCCTTTATCCCCTCCGCTCAATTGCAGACCCCGTACATGCGCCGCACTATTTCAAAGCGTTACATCGCACGTATCGCATTCAACCAATAACTACAAAAAGGCATTCGCCATGCGCTTTTCCAATCCTCGCGTTCCGCTGGGCAGCTTCTGTGCGCTCGTCACCGCCACTGTCCTGGTACCTTCCACCAGCCAGGCTGCCGGCTTGGTCGACGATGCCAAGGTCAATCTGAACCTGCGCAACTTCTTCATCAATCGTAACTTCGTCGATCCGGCCAACGCCCAGAGCGGTGCCCAGGAGTGGACGCAAAACTTTATCCTCGACGCCCGCTCCGGCTTTACTCAGGGCACGGTCGGTTTCGGTGTCGATGTATTAGGCATGTATTCGATCAAGCTCGATGGGGGTGGCGGGTCGGGCGGCACCCAATTGCTGCCGATCCACAGCGACGGCCGGCCTGCCGATGACTTCGGCCGTCTGGCCGTGGCGGGCAAGGCACGCTTTTCGAAGACCGAGCTGAAAGTCGGTGAGTGGATGCCGGTGCTGCCGATCCTGCGCTCCGACGACGGTCGCTCGCTGCCGCAGACCTTCCAGGGCGCACAACTCACCTCGAAAGAAATCGACGGGGTGACCCTGTATGGCGGCCAGTTCCGTGGCAACAGCCCGCGTAACGACGCCAGCATGGAAGACATGAACATGAACGGCCGGGCAGGCATCACCTCCGACCGGTTCAATTTTGCCGCCGGTGAATACAGCTTCAATGACAAACGCACCCTGGTCGGGGTCTGGTACGCGCAGCTCGAAGATATCTACCAGCAGCAGTATTACAACCTGGTCCACAGCCAACCGCTGGGCGACTGGACCCTGGGCGCCAACCTGGGCTACTTCGTGGGCAAGGATGACGGCCAGTCGCTGGCCGGTAACCTGGATAACAAGACCGCCTCAGCCATGCTTTCGGCGCGTTACGGGGCCAGCACCTTCTATGTCGGCCTGCAGAAAGTCAGCGGCGACAGCCTGTGGATGCGGGTCAATGGCACCAGCGGCGGGACGCTGGCCAACGACAGCTACAACTCAAGCTTCGACAACGCCAAGGAACACTCCTGGCAATTGCGCCATGACTACGACTTCAGCGCCCTCGGCGTACCCGGCCTGACCCTGATGAACCGCTACATCAAGGGCGACAACGTGCACACCGGGGCCATCACCGACGGCAAGGAATGGGCACGCGAATCGGAACTGGCCTATGTGGTGCAGCAAGGCAGTTTCAAGAGCCTGAGCATCAAGTGGCGCAACTCCACCATGCGCCGCGACTTCAGCACCAATCAGTTCGACGAGAACCGGCTGATCGTCAGCTATCCGCTGTCGATCCTCTGATTACCAGCGATATCCCGCCCCCAAAACCGCCGGGCCGGTCAGGACGATCCGTACCAGATCGGCCTGACGGCTGGTACCGGCCTTGTGCGCCGCCGCCTTGAATTGCACCCGCACCGTATGCAGCGACAACTGCTGGCGCTCGGCATACTCCTGCGGGGTCAGGCCATGCACCAGCGCTTCGGTCAGCCGGGCTTCGGCCGGGGTCATGCCGTACAGGCTGCGCAGCATGGCACTGAGCGGGGCCGGCGCAGCATCCGGGTTACTGATGAACACGGCCGCAGCGGTGTGCTCACCAAACGGCGAGGCCCAACCCGGCAAGGGCGCGACGACCAGTTCCAGGCAGGCCCCATCGAGCCCGCGCAACCGCAGGCCGGCACCGGCACCTTGCGCCGGTTGCCCGCGCCCGGTTTGCACGGCGCTATCCAGGCAGCGCTGCAAGGCCGCATCGTCCAGCACCGACACCGCTTGCAGGCGGTTCTGGCTGGCCAGGCGCAGCAGCGGCGAACGCGCGGTCAAGCGCTCGGCCAGGCTGTTGGCGTGTAGCACCCGGGACTTTTCATCAATCAGCACCACCCCGAACGGACTGGCCTCCAGGGCGGCGATGGTTGCGCCGGACAACACCTCCAGCCGATGCAGGCGCCGATGCAGGGCGAACGCGGCCTGCAAATGCGGCATCAATATCTCGATAACCTGCAACTCCTCGCGGCTGTAAGAGCCGGCCTGTTCACTGCGTACCACCGTGACATTCAGCGAGCGATCGTCCTGCCGGGCGACAATCGCCGCCGATGAGTTGAAGATATTTTGCGGACGCAACCAGTCGTTGTAGTACTCGGTGCGTTTGAGCAACTCGTCCGGGTACAGGCTGGCCGAGGTGACGATCTGCCCCTCCTTGTGCCGCAGCGGGTCGTCCATCCACACATTGCGCTGGCAGTAATACTCGGCAAACGACTCCATGGCCGCCGGATCAATACCGTAATGAGTGGCGATCGAGCCGCTGCGCCCGTCGATCTGCGCACTGCGATCACTGAAGTCATGGCCCCAGATCATCGCCGCATGCGAGCCGAGCCGCGCCGCGAACATGGCCAGAAACTGATTCCAGCGCCGACTGTCCAGTGCAGCTTCATAGATGCTGCCGATCATCGCGCCCAGATCCTGCGCGTTGCTGTCTGTCATGTAAGCCCCTGAGCGGATGAGCGGCTATCGACCACCTCCCCCCGAGGTAGCGATCCGCCCCACCATTTAGCCAATTGTGGTGATGCGCGCAATCCACTGCCCCGGAAAAATACTGGCCATGTGACAGACCCAACACTTGGCGCCTCGCAGCGAACACCCACAAGAAGGTTTCCTGCGCCGCCGCACACCCTGGAGCACCACCTTGATGCGCACTCTGACCGTGATGATCGGCTGCCTGATGGCAGCGAACGCATTCGCCATAGACTTCCCGCAAACCAGCGATCCGCTGGAGCAGTTTTATATCGCTCGTTACAAGCAGGACCGGCCGCGCCTGGCATCGCCCGACCTGTTCGCCTTTCCGGCCAGCACACCGGCCTGGCCATGTGAGGTGCCGCAGATCGAGCAGTACCGCCTGGCCGGGCTGAACATGGCGCATCCTGAACTGAGCAAGGACATCGAAAAACAGACCCGCAAGCTGTTCCGCGCCCAGGGCATGTCGCCCGACAGCATCCCGGTGACGACCTATAGCAACATCCGCATCGTGCCGGTCAAGGCGCAATGCAGCGCCGGCAAACTGTCCGGTGAGCTGGTGCTGCTGGTCGCCTATGACAGCCTGATGGAGACCCGGATAGCCGCCGCCAGTGGCAATCAGGTTTCGCGCATCCGCTCGCAGGTGGTCAAACGCAGTGAGCAGCGGGTCGACGCCAGCAAGGACAACCTTGCGGCGGCCCACTTCACGCGCACAACGACCATCATCACCACCGACAACGACAACCCGCAAATGGACGCCATGAGCAAAAAGCTCGGCTTCAAGAACCCCGAGCCGTCGACCACCATCAGCGTCAATTACATGGGCGCATTCGGCACGCTGGCCTCGTTCACAGAAATGAACACGGGCCCGGCCGGCATCCAGTTACTCAGTTCGTTCATCGTAAATCCCACTGAACAGAGCGGCCGCCACAGCAACTACCTCGATCAAAAACTCACGACAATCACGCCAACCCGCGAAGGCCTGCCGCACGGCGAGCAAATCACCTACATGGACAACTTTGCGAAAAAGAGCAACCTGAAACTGGACAAAATTCCCGGCATGGAAAACGCCAGAGAGGTCACCCTTAACGGGGTTGACCTGATTGAAAAACGCCAGTGTTTCCAGAATGGCCAGATGGTCATGATCTCACCCTGCCCGGCGAACTGAACATGAAGCCTCTTATCTGGACAGTGCTGTGCCTGCTCAGCCAGCTAGCGGTGGCCAAAGACATCAGTGACCCGCAGCGTTACAGCTGCCTGCAGGGCGACTGCCGCATGGGTCAGGGCATCGTGCGTGACAACCTGCTGGGGGTCGATCTGCGCGGGCGCTGGTCGAACGCCGGCACGATTGCCGGAGAAACCTACAGCGTGACCCTGCCCAGGGTGCCTGAGCGCCAGTTTGTCCAGCGCTATGGCGCCGATGGCCTGCTCGACAGCGGCGACAGCCCGCTCAGCCTTGGGGTTATTGGCCAGGTGGTACCCAGCTTCAGCGGCACGTACAAACGCATCGAGCATCCGTTCGTGCGCAGTGTCGTGGCGGTCATCGACCAGGGCGTGTACGACACCGGCACCGGCATCCAGTACCGCGGCCGGTTTCAGTACCTGCCCTCGCGGGGTGTGGCTGCCGGGCACTGGACCCATGGCTACTGGGTGTTCTATGGCGACCGGGTGGACGAGGAAGAAAACGAGAGCGAACACGGGCTGTACGTCAGCAGTGAGTCGGCAGCGGCGATGAAAGTCACGTTCTTCAAAGCCGACCCCGGCTACCTGGCGATTCTGGAGAACAAGCGGCGCCGCGACCTGGAGATTGCCGGCGAAGAATTCGATGAGCAGGCGTCGCGCAAGCGCTGGCTTTACGCGCTGTCGATCCTGGGTGAAGTCGCCACCACCGTGACCCGTGGCGGCCTGGACGCCGCTCAGCCAGGCGGCGGCTCACTGGCCGGCAGCCTGCTGGGTGTCGGCGGTATCAAAGCCAATGTGGGCAATGACATTGCCATCGAGCTGGTGTCCTCGATGCTCAGTGGCAACACTGAGCAACTGGATATCACTCGCCTGGCGTTGCAAGCGGTGGGCAGTTCGGTCAAAGACAAAGCGCTGGCCGGCCAGCTCAACACGGTGATCCGCGCCGTACAGCAAGCGCCCTGAGCAACGCTTACTGATCCACGCTTACTGATCCAGCGACTCGACACCCAACTCGTCCCACACCTCTTCGGCCATGTGAAAGGTCGCATTGGCCGCCGGAATGCCGCAATAAATCGCGCTCTGCATCAGCACTTCCTTGATCTGGTCGCGAGTCACGCCATTGTTTTTGGCGGCGCGCAGATGCAGGCGCAACTCACCTTCGCGGTTCATGCCGATCAGCATGGCAATGGTGATCAGGCTGCGGGTGTGACGCGGCAGGCCAGGGCGGGTCCAGATGTCGCCCCAGGCATGGCGGGTGATCATTTCCTGAAACTCTTCATTGAACGGCGTGAGTTTTTTCAGGCTGTTGTCGACGTGGGTATCACCCAGCACAGCGCGGCGCACCTGCATGCCGGCGTCGTAACGGTCTTGCTCGTTCATTTGCAGTTCCTTGATTCAGTGAAAGTAGTGTGTTGCGCGACGGCGCGTTCGACCCAATGGCTGGCCTGGCCGAGGTAGTGCGCCGGGTCGAGCAGCCGGTCGAGGTCCGCCGCCGACAAGTGGTGGCTGACCTGCGGGTCGTCGCCCAGCACCTGGCGCAGATGCACGCCCTGCTCCACCGCCCGGCGGCAGCTTTGTTCGATCAGGTGATGGGCCGCATCACGGCCCATGCAGCGCGCCAGCGCGATGCTCACCGCCTCGGCCAACAGCAGCCCTTGGGTGGCATCAAGATTGGTGCGCATCCGCGCCGCATCCACTTGCAGCTGCGGCACCATCAGCAATGCTTGCTGCAAGGCGCCGGAAACCAGGCAGCACAGATCCGGCAGGGTTTCCCACTCGGCATGCCACAGGCCCAGGCTGCGCTCGTGCTCTTGCGGCATCGCGCTGAGCATCGTCGCCACCAGCCCCGGCGCACGGGTTGCCGCGCCAATCAGCACGGCAGCGCCCACCGGGTTGCGCTTGTGCGGCATGGTCGAGGAGCCGCCCTTGCCCGGCGCCGAAGGTTCGAACACCTCGCCGACTTCGGTCTGCATCAGCAAGCTGATATCGCGGCCCAGCTTGCCGAGGCTACCGGCCAACATGCCCAGCAGGCTGGCGAACTCCACCAGGCGGTCGCGCTGGGTGTGCCAGGGCTGTTCGGGCAATTGCAGATCCAGCTCTTGAGCCAGCGCCTGAGCCACCTCGAACGCCTGCCCGCCCAGCGCCGCCAGGCTGCCGGACGCCCCCCCGAACTGCAGGCACAGCAAACGCGGCCTGAGTTCAGCGAGGCGCTGGCGATGGCGGGTCAAAGCGCCCAGCCAGCCGGCGATTTTCATGCCCAGCGTGACCGGTGTCGCCTGTTGCAACCAGGTACGCCCGGCCAACGGCGTGGCGGCATGGCGCTGGGCCTGAACGGCCAGCGCTTCGCCCAACTGTTGTAAATCTTCTTCCAGCAATTCGATGGCGCGACGCAGTTGCAGGACCAGACCCGAGTCCATGGCGTCCTGGCTGGTTGCGCCCATATGCACATAGCGCTCGGCCTCAGGATTGACCGCCGCGATGCGCTTGCCCAGCGCCTTGACCAGCGGGATCGCCGAGTTGCCCGCGCTGCCGATGGCGATGGCCAGCGCGTCGAAGTCAAACAGCTCGGCGCGGCACTGGCTCTGGATATCCGTCAGCAGTGCCTGAGGCAGCAGTCCGACCCGTGCCTCGGCCCGCGCCAGCGCGGCCTCAAAATCCAGCATGCCCTGCACCCGACCGGTGTCGGAAAACACCTCGCGCATCTGCGCCTGGGTGAAGTAGGTATCGAACAGTTGATTGCTTGCGGTGCTCATTTCAGCGCTCCGGTAAAGATCAGGTTGCATCAGCATGGCTGACCCGGCCCTTGAGCAGGATCGCCAGCGCCGCCAGGCTGGCTGGCACGATCAGGGCGGTCAGTACCTGCTCGAAGTTCCAGCCCAGCCCCAGCAGGGTGGCGCCGGCCCAGGCGCCGAGAATCGCGCCGAAGCGGCCGATACCGAGCATCCATGACACGCCGGTGGCGCGGCCCTGGGTCGGGTAGAAGCGTGCGGCCAGCGACGGCATCGCCGACTGCGCGCCGTTGATGCACATGCCGGCCACCAGCACCAGACTGGCGAGCAGCAACACGCTGTCAAGGCTCTTGCCCACCAGCCAGGCAAACACCCCGGCCAGCCCGTAGGCAATGCCGATCACCCAGTGCGGGTTGTAACGGTCCATGGCCCAGCCGACCCCCACTGCGCTGAGCACCCCGCCCAACTGGAACAGCGCGCCAATCACTGCCGACTGCTCCAGGCTCGCGCCACTGTCACGCAACAGGGTCGGCAGCCAACTGGTCAGCAGATAGACGATCACCAGGCCCATGAAATAGGTCAGCCACAGCAGCAAGGTGCCGGTACTGTAGGTCCCGGAAAAGATCACCTTGAACACGTTGCGGCTGCTCACGGTGCTTTGCTCCGGCACACTGAAGTCAGTAACACCGACCAGCGCGGCCGGGGCGATGGGCTCCAGCACTTTGCGCACCTTGGCGCTACCGCGGTTGCGCACCACCAGAAACCGCGCCGACTCGGGCAGCCACAGCATCAGCGCCGGGACCAACAGCAGCGGCAGCAGGCCACCGATCAGCAAAAGGCTGTGCCAGCCCAGCGCCGGGATCAGTTTCGCCGAGACGAAGCCGCCACAAGCCATGCCCAGGTTGAAGCCGCAGAACATGCTGGTCACCAGCAACGACTTGAGCCGCTCCGGGGTGTATTCAGACAGCAAGGTGGTGGCGTTGGGCATCGCCGCGCCCAGGCCGATACCGGTCAGCAGGCGCAGGATCAGCAACTGATCGAGGTTGCTGCTGTAAGCCGACAACAGGCTGAACAGCCCGAACAGAAACACCGCAGCCACCAGCACCAGCTTGCGCCCGAAGCGGTCGGCCAAGGGACCGGAGCCCAGCGCGCCGAAGACCATGCCGATCAACGCGGCGCTCATCACCGGGCCAAGGCTGGCGCGTTCGATGCCCCACTCCTGGCTCAGCGCCGGGGCGATAAAGCCCATCGCGGCAGTGTCCAGGCCATCGAGAAACACGATCAGAAAACACAGGATCACCACCCGCCACTGGAAGGCCGACAGCGGCTGGTCATTGATGAAGCGTTGTACATCGAGGGTCTGGCCCCCGCTCGCGCTTTTACCAAGCGTCATATGAGTTCCCTTTTGTTCTTATATGGGAAAGCCTCCGGGTTCAATGAACGCGGAGGCGTCAGGCACGCAGGATGGTTTTAGAAGTCGAAAAACACCGTCTCGCCCTCGCCCTGTACCCGGATGTCAAAGCGGTACGCCAGTTGCCCGTCGACCGTGCACCGCTTGGCCACCAGGGTATCGCGGCGCTGCACCTGCTCGACCAGGTTGATCACCGGGTCATTGGCATTGGCGGCGGCTTCATCATCGAAGTACAGGCGGGTGTGCAAGTGAATGTTGATACCGCGCGCGAACAGCGACACGTTGATGTGCGGCGCCATCGGCACCCCGGCGGCATTGTTGACCACACCCGGCTTGACAGTTTTCAGGTGCCAGACCCCGTCATCACCGGTGGCGGTGCGGCCAAAACCGTTGAACGGCCGGGCCGGATCATAGGTCCGGTGATACTGCCCCTGATGGTCGGCCTGCCAGAATTCAAGATAGGAATCACGCATCAACTGGCCATTGCCATCGAGCACCGTCCCCAGCAGCAGAATGTGTTCGCCGGCAGCACCGGGACGGGCCATCTGGTTCCAGATTTCCAGCTCGCGGGTCGGGTTGCCGGCCACTTCCAGGGCCAGGCCGATATGCACATAAGGGCCAGCCGTTTGCGACGGGGTTTCCGGCAGTAATTGAACAGGCATGACAAGCTCCTCAGCGATTCTCGAAGTGGGTCTGGCGCTGGCCGCGCAGCACGATGTCAAAACGGTAGGCCAGGCAATCCATCGGGTTGCCCATGCCCATGTCCAGCCGCGCCACCAGGCTCTGCACAGCCTCAGGATTGGCAATCGACTTGACGATCGGGCACAGCGGGATCAACGGGTCGCCTTCGAAATACAACTGGGTAATCAGCCGGGTGGCAATCGACGGACCACTGACCGAGACATGGATATGCGCCGGACGCCAGTCGTTGGGACCGTTGCGCCACGGGTACGGGCCTGGCTTGATGGTCCTGAAACTGTAGTTGCCATCGCGGTCGGTCAGGGTCCGGCCGACACCGCCGAAGTTCGGGTCGATCGGCGCCAGGTAGCTGTCACGCTTGTGCCGATAGCGACCACCGGCGTTGGCCTGCCAGATCTCCACCAGGGTGTTGGGCACCGGCTTGCCATACTGATCGATCACCCGGCCGGCGACGATGATGCGCTCGCCAATCGGCAGGCCGCCATGGTCGAAGTTGAGCAGCAGATCATTGTCGTGACGGCCGAGAATCAGATGGGAGAAATCCGGGCCGGTGGTTTCCGAGATCGACTGGCCGATGCTCACCAGGGCCTGGCGCGGCGAGCGCAGCACGGAGGTTTTGTAGTCAGGGGTCAGAGCTTTGGGGTGCCAGTTTCGATCGCGAATGACGAAGCGGCTGTTGTCGGCAACAGACATGGCTTGGGTCCTTGAAGTTGTTGTTATCGGACGCACAACCATGGGCTGCGCATCAGGCTGGGCGCAGTGTCACGCGATTCGAAGGTTGCGAAAATTGAAAAGTCTGGGGCAATCCATAACCTTTTGGTTATGGATAATCAGGCGTAAAGCCCGTCACGGTATGCCCCGCCGACCTGCCGCAGTTGCTCGACGCACCACAGCGCCGCCCGTGACAGCGGCACGGCCGGATTACTGCACATTCCCACCGAGCCGCCCGGCTCGCGAATGCCCAGGTCCAGTTCCACCAGCGTGCCGTTGCGCAGTTCCTGCAAGACCGCATCCAGCGGCGCGATCCAGATCGCATTGCTGCGCTCCACGTAGCAGCGGCTCAAGGTCAACGACAGGGTTTCCAGACGCTGGCGCGGCGGCTGGATGCCGTACTGCACGAACAGGCTGTCGGCAAAGGCGCGAATGGTGGTGCCGGCCAAAGGCAGCACCAGCGGATAATCCTGCAGGCTTTCCCGGCGCAGCGGCGCCGCCAGCAATGGATGCGCCGGGCGCGCCACCAGGGTCATGGACTCGTTATACAGATGCTCGAAACTGAGGCCATGAATCTGCGGGCTATCGGTCATCCGCCCGACCACCAGGTCCAGTTCACCGACCCGCAGCTGCGCCAGCAGGTAGGCACTGGGCCCGGTCATGACACTGACGATCAAGGCCGGGTGCTGCTCATGCAGACGAGCGATGACTTCGGGCATCAGCAGGCTTTCAGCGGTGGACAATACCCCCAGCCGCACGGTCGCGGTTTCATGCTCGCCAGAGCGCAGGCTGTTGACCCCTTCGCGCAGCGCCTGGACGCTGGGCCCGGCAAAACGCATGAAGGCCACCCCGGCCTCGGTCAGCGTGGCGCCATGCTTGCCGCGCAGAAACAGCGTGGCATCGAGCAGCCCTTCCAGCTCCTTGAGTGCCTTGGACAGCGCCGGTTGACTGATCGCCAACTGATCGGCAGCTTTGGCCAGGCTGCCCTGGCGGGCGACTTCGAGAAAACAGACCAGATGGCGGTATTTGATCCGCGTGTCGATGTTCACCGCGACGCCGGCCGGCTGAGGAAAAAGGCGATCTGCTCGGTGTCGAAGGGCCAGTCCAGTTCGGCGCCGGTATCGATCCGGCGCAGTACCGGGATGCGCAGACCGTAGCGCTCGACCAGTTGCGGGTCATCGGCAATGTCCAGCAGTTCGACCAACAGGCCGTGCTCGACCAACGGCATCAGCTCGGCTTCGGCCAGTTCGCACAGGTGGCAGCCGAGGGTGCTTAAAAATTGACATTCGGGAGGCATGACAGGTACCTGCAAGCAGCAAGATATACGGCGAACAGCGTTATTCTATGCCGGGTCCGGGAACGCGTCGAGGTTGGCGGGGCGAGCATCTGCTGTGAATGTGCCGCCGTCTTCGCTGTGGTCCGGCACCCCGGCAAGCCAACGAATGCTGTGGCACATCGACAGAGCAAGCGCCCAAAGGCGGCCGAACGATCACCATAATCAGTGAAGTTGCCGCTAAACCGAAGCCACCGGCGCCCGCCTCGCAAAACGCTTTTTGCAGTACGCATTGGCCCGATCCAGGATCGGCTTTTCAAACAACCGATAGCCGACCCAGCCATAACACAGCACCGCCGCCATCATCAGCAGCGCAAAACCGACGTTGTCGAGATAGCTGCCCGGCCACGGCCCCAGCCACGCCCACAGTCGGCCGATCACCCCGAGCACCAGCAGGTGCGACAGGTAAATGGTGTAGGACATATCCCCAACCGCCACCAGCGCTGTGCTCAAGCGCAAATGAGCACGGCGCTCCAGCAGCACCATACTCAACACCAGCGCACCGAACACCAGCGCTACAGCCAGCATGCGTGGCAGGCCATGACTCTGGTAAAGGTGCCAATAGCCAACAAGCGGCATGCCCACCAGCGTGGCCAGCAGCAGCATTGCCCAGACCAGTCGATCCGGCAGCCGCGCACTGTGCGGGCTGTAAAAGAACAGCGCCAGCGCTGCACCAGCGATGAATTCCAGCGCATGCGGGTGCAGCATGATTTGTACCGCCGGCGAGTAGTCCCGCCAGTCCTGCAGGCTGTTGAACACCAACAGAATCAGCGCCCAGACCGCCAGTGCGGCGGGCAGCCAGCGTTCGCGCAAGGGCAGCAACGCGCTGAACACCAGATAGAACCAAAGCTCGAACACCAGCGACCAGGCGACCATGACCAGCAGCACCTTGTCACTGGGCAGCAGCAAGAACGACAGCAGCAGGTTGGACTCACCGTGGCTGCTATTGACCATGCCTGGCTGCGCGAGAAACACCGCCAGGGTCAGGAAGTAGTACAGCCAGTAGGTCGGGTAGATCCGCGACACGCGGTTGAAGACAAAGCGCTGGGCCTGCACACGGTCCTGAAAGCGTCCGCGGCTGACGATCACCATCACAAAGCCGCTGATCACGAAAAACAGGTCAACGCCCAACTGGAAAAAATCCAGCCACGCCGGCAGCAGACGATCACCACCGGCGTATTTGGCCTCGACCGAGGTCATGTGAAACAGCACAACGCCCAGTACTGCCAGGCCCCTGAGCCCTTGCAGGGAAAACAGCCGCTCCATGCCCACCTCATGCACTACCCGATTCGCCGAGGATCGCTCCTCATCTTGCGGCTAGAGCATAGCAAGGCTGGCAGCTATTGCCGGTTTCAGTCCTGGCTGACCGCACCGATCTTGTGGATCGACAGGTCGGCGCCGTAGTACTCCTGCTCCTGGTTCAGGCGCAGGCCGACGGTGAACCGGAGCAGGCCATACACGGCAAAGCCGCCGGCCAGCGCCACCACGACACCGAGCAGGCTGCCGATCAACTGGCTGATCAGGCTGACGCCGCCCAGCCCGCCGAGTGCCTGCTGGCCAAAGATTCCGCAAGCGATACCGCCCCAGACGCCGCAGATGCCGTGCAGCGGCCAGACACCCAGCACATCGTCGATCTTCCAGCGCACCTGGGCGGCGGTGAAGCACCAGACGAACATCGCGCCAGCAATCGCGCCGGTGACCAGTGCGCCAACCGGGTGCATCAGGTCAGAGCCGGCACAGATCGCCACCAGCCCGGCCAACGGGCCGTTGTGCAAAAAGCCCGGGTCATTGCGGCCAACGATCAAGGCCGCCAGGGTGCCGCCGACCATCGCCATCAATGAATTGACCGCCACCAGACCACTGACTGCAGGCAGGGTCTGGGCACTCATCACGTTAAAACCAAACCAGCCGACGATGAGGATCCACGAACCCAGGGCCAGAAACGGAATGCTCGACGGCGGGTAAGCCACCAGGCGACCGTCGCGATAGCGGCCGTTACGCGAACCCAGCAGCAACACCGCCGCCAGCGCCAGCCAGCCACCCATGGCGTGCACCACCACAGAGCCGGCAAAATCATGGAAGCTGGCACCGAAGCTGGCTTGTAACCAGGCCTGCAGGCCATAGTTGCCGTTCCAGATCATGCCTTCGAAGAACGGATAGACGAACGCCACGATCAACGCAGTGGCGCACAGCTGCGGGACGAACCGCGCACGTTCGGCAATGCCGCCGGAAATGATGGCCGGTATCGCAGCGGCAAAGGTCAGCAGGAAAAAGAATTTGACCAGCCCGTAACCATGGTCGGCATTGATCACCGCCGCCGGCTGCATGAAGGTCACGCCGTAGGAGATCCAGTAGCCGATAAAGAAATACGCCACCGCCGATACCGCGAAATCGCTGAGGATTTTCGACAGGGCATTGACCTGATTCTTCTGCCGGACCGTACCGACTTCAAGAAAGGCGAACCCGGCATGCATGGCCAGGACCATGACGGCCCCGAGCAACAGAAACAAGGTGTTGGAACTATGGACCAGAGTGTCCACGGCGCTGTGCAAATTTTCCATTGCGAAGGCAGACCTGCAAGTTCTTGGAAGCACCAAAGCGAGACGTTCTGCATCCGCGCGCACCGAACTGGAGCAGCGCACGGACTCCCCGATCCATAGGCCGTGCTCTGATAACGAGCACGAAACGAAAAAAGCTCAGGATGTTTCCCGGTTATTAAAGTTTGGCGTAAGGTTTGCGCCTGGCAGGCGCGCCTATCTGGCGCAGCCAGCGGCGTTGACGCACCATGACGAAGCAAAAGCTGTACCAGCCGCTATGAAAAACACACTGATTCAATTCAAATGAACCTTCTGCAACACGCCATACTCTGAACCCAGACACGCCATTTCACGGAGAACACCATGGCCCGCCGTACTGCCCAGACCGCCCAGGAAATCCTGCTGGCCGACTTCCAGACCCTGGTTGCCGACACCGAAAAACTCCTTGACCACACCGCCTCGCTGGCCGGTGAACAGGCCGACCAATTGCGTGACCAGATTAAGGACAGCCTTGAGCGCGCCCGTGAAACCCTGCAACTGACCGAGGACTCGCTGCGTCAGCGCGGTGAAGCGGCGGTGCAGGCGACCGAAGATTATGTGCAAAACAATCCCTGGCAGTCGGTGGGCATCGCCGCCGGGGTCGGTTTTCTGATCGGCCTGCTGGCCTCCAGGCGTTAAGGCCATGCACGGGCAAAACGAATCCGCCGCCCAGGCCGAGCAACCGGGGTCTGCGCCACGGCGCCTGGGCGCCGCGTTTCTAGGCTTGCTGCACAGTCATGTCGAGCTGTTCGGCATCGAGCTGCAAGAGCAGAAAGCCCGCACGGTGAGCCTGCTGCTGTTTGCCGGTCTCGCCCTGGTATTCGGCCTGCTGCTGCTCACCGGTCTCTCGGCGCTGCTGTTGATCGTGCTATGGGACAGTTATCGCTTGGTCGGTATCATCGGCCTGTGCGTGTTTTATTTCCTGGCCGCCGTGTTCTGTGGCTTGCGCCTGCGCGCGGCGATCTTCGACGAGTCCTCGCCGTTCAGCGCAACCCTCGAAGAGCTGGCCAACGACCGTGAGCGATTGCTGCCATGAGTGAACCGAAGTCTCATCAAGGCAATACCCGCCGGGAACTGCGCAAGGCACTGGTACGCCTGCGCATGGAAATGCATCGTCAGGAAATCCGCCACGAGTCGACACAGGTCCTGCAACCGCTGCGCCGGGTGCGCGGCATGGCTCAAGGGTTGCCGGGCTCGTTGGGGATTCGCCATGCGCCGTTATGGGGCGTGGGCGCCGTCGCGCTGCTGGGGTTTCTCGGCGGTCGCGGCGCCAACAAGCCACCCCGCCAAGGTGGCGGCGGCCTGGCTCGGCTGATACGTCTAGGGGTAACCCTGATGCCATTGATCAAACTGGCGATCCAGAGCCGTACCCGCAAGCCCTGATGGCTGTTTGGCCTCTGTCTTGCAACACACGATCACATTGACCGCGCTGCGCAGCATCTGCACCGCGCGGTTTTTTATTATGTGCGCAAGGAGTGTCATGTGATCACGGGGCAACCCATTGCCTGCTTCCAGCCCTTCATCGACACCGCTACGGGGCGAATCGCCGGTATCGAAGCACTGGGTCGGCTGCGCGATGAGCAAGGCCAACTGCATTCGGTAGGGCCACTGTTCAATGACCCCGCCCAATCGGCCGACAGCCTGCGCCAACTGGACCGACTGATTCGTGATGATGCGCTGAGCCGCTTGCATCTGGCGCCGCAGGACTGGTTTCTGAGCCTGAACATGTCGCCGCGCTGGATCAGCAGCCTGACACCCGGCGCGCCACTGCCAAGCCTTGAGCAGTTGCAGCGCCATGGCGTGGCGGCGCAACGGATCGTGTTTGAAATCACCGAACTGGGCGGTGATATCCAGCGCCTGAGCGAGGTCGTCAGGCGCTACCGCGAAGCCGGGGCACGGATCGCCATCGACGACTTTGGTGCCGGCTATTCGCAGCTGGATCGGGTGCTGGCCCTGCAGCCGGACATTCTCAAGCTCGACATGCGTCTGTTTCAGGCGGCGGCCCGCGGTGGCCCGAGCAGCGATGTGGTACGTGCGCTGGCGCAGATGGCCGAAAAAACCGGCTGCTGGATCATTGCCGAAGGTGTCGAGACCGAGGCCGAGCTGCATTTTGCCCTGGAGTGCGGTGCACGCTATGTGCAGGGCTTTCTGTTCGCCCGCGCCGAACCGGATTTCTTCGCTGCCGACAGTTTCGTCAACGCCTTTGCCGTGCTGCGCGATCGTTACGTGCTGGCTAAAGTGGCCGAGCGCGCCAGGCTGATGGTGCTGCGGCGCAAGCTGGCCGCACTGATGAGCGCACTGCAACGCTGGACGCTAAACGAACTGCCGGGCAGCGAACTCAACGAGCTGGCCCGCCCCGAAGAATACCCTTGGTTGCTGCGCTTTTATCAGTGCGACCGGCATGGCACCCAGCTCACCCCGAATCTGGAGTGGCGCAACGGCACCTGGCAGGCCGATAGCCGCTACGTGGGGCATAACTGGTCGTGGCGGCCCTACTTCTACCACCTGCTGGCCGAGGGTTGGGAAGAACGCCGGCTGATTCTCTCTACCACCTATCGCGACGCGACCAGCAACCAGTACTGCCTGACCGCCGGGCAGTTCTTCGACGCCGGCCAGCGCTTGCTGTTGATCGACATCGATGCCGCCGGGTTATGAGCGCCCTGCCCCTTGCAGCCTGCGCCTTGAACCGGGAAGCTAGGGGTTTGTGAACAGACGGAGCAATGGCCTTGGACTGGCAGACCCTGCTTAACCGCGAACGACTCGGCAAACCGCTGCACAGCCCCGAAGAACTGGGGCGCAGTCCGTTTCACAAGGACCATGACCGGATCATCTTTTCCGGCGCGTTCCGGCGTCTGGGGCGCAAGACCCAGGTGCATCCGATGTCGAGCAACGACCATATCCATACCCGTCTGACCCACTCGCTGGAAGTCAGCTGTGTGGGCCGCTCGCTCGGCATGCGGGTGGGCGAAACCCTGCGCGCCAGCCTGCCGGACTGGTGCGAACCCAGTGATCTGGGGATGATCGTGCAGTCGGCGTGCCTGGCCCATGACATCGGCAACCCGCCCTTTGGCCACTCCGGCGAAGACGCCATTCGCAACTGGTTCAAACAGGCGGCCGGGCGCGGCTGGCTCGATGGCATGAGTGACACCGAGCGGCTGGACTTTCTCAACTTCGAAGGCAATGCCCAGGGCCTGCGGGTGCTCACCCAACTGGAATATCACCAGTTCGATGGCGGGATGCGCCTGACCTACGCGACCCTGGGCACCTACCTCAAATACCCGTGGACCGCGCGCCACGCCGACTCGCTAGGCTATAAAAAACACAAGTTCGGTTGCTACCAGAGCGAGCTGCCGGTGCTTGAGCAGATCGCCAACAAGCTGGGCATCCCGCAAGTCGAAGATCAACGCTGGGCGCGCCATCCGCTGGTCTATCTGATGGAAGCGGCCGACGACATCTGCTACGCCCTGATCGATCTGGAAGACGGGCTGGAGATGGACCTGCTGCAATACAGCGAAGTCGAAGCCCTGCTGCTGGACCTGGTCGGTGACGACCTGCCCGACACCTATCGGCAACTAGGTGCCGACGACTCCCGGCGGCGCAAGCTGGCGATTCTGCGTGGCAAGGCCATCGAGCACCTGACCAATGCGGCGGCCCAGGCCTTTGTCGAACAGCAACAGGCGCTGCTTGACGGCACGCTGGAAGGCGATCTGGTCGAGCATATGCACGGTCCGGCCAAACGCTGTGTCCTCAATGCCAAGGACATGGCACGCAAGAAGATCTTCCAGGACAAGCGCAAGACCCTGCTCGAGATCGGCGCCTACACCACCCTGGAAGTGCTGCTCAATGCCTTCTGTGGCGCTGCGGTGGAGCAATTCGGCGGGCGCACCCCGTCGTTCAAGCATCGGCGCATTCTCGACCTGCTGGGTAGCAGCGCGCCGGCAGCCGATGCCCCACTGCACAGCGCGTTTCTGCGCATGATCGACTTCATTGCCGGCATGACCGACAGCTATGCCAGCGAAATGGCTCAGGAAATGACCGGCGGCGCGGGGCATCATCGCTGAGCGGAACAGGCCGGGGATCCAGCATCACCCCGGCCCGCTTTGCATCTTCAGACGTTTCCTACAAACCCACCAGAATTCTCCTATCGCCCTGTAAGCAAAGTTTTCTGAATAATCCCGGCATTCAATACTGTTGGGCACCTCTAAAAACGTAGGCGAAGCAGCCAGCGCAAGGCGAAAACCGGTGAAAAACGGTCGGAGTCGCGTTCGACTTTACGGCTTGTAAATGAGCATTTTGAGCCGGTTTTCAACGCAGCGATGGCGCGCGTAGCGCCGCAGGCGTCCAGCCAGTTGGTAGTTTTTAGAGATGCCCTGTTCCCACCTGCCGCACAGCTGGCCTGAACATTGGGCAGCCGGTACCAGAATGCCCCGGAAAACCAATGCCCAGACACAACCTGCGGATCCTGCTGGTGGAAGATCATCCGTTCCAGTTGATCGCCACCCAAGCGTTGCTCAACAATCAGGGCTATTTTCTGCTCACGCCGGCCCTTAACGCCGCCGAAGCCTTCGCCGCGCTTGAGCGCAGCCACACGCCTTACGACCTGCTGCTCTGCGATCAGCGCCTGCCCGACCTGCCAGGGCTGGAGCTGGTCGGCCAGGCCTGGCGTAAAGGGCTGGTACGCCAGGCGATCATCTTCAGCGGTCTGACCGAAGAGGGCCTGCTGCAGCTCGAACACACCGCCCGACGCCGCGCGCTACCGCTGCTGGGCTGCCTGAGCAAACCGCTGCGCGCTGCCGATCTGGCCCGCTTGCTCGATGCACCTTGAGCAACCCGCGCGGTACAGCCTCGCCGGCCACTAACCTTATTACGACCCATAGCACTCAACTCCGCCTCACTTCCAGACGCTGTTTAGTGCATTAAACGATGATCTTATCTAGCCATCTTTTAGCCCCCTGATACTGACGCGCCATTAAACAATCCCCTGAACATCGGGGTCATTTCGTACGCCGATACTTTAATTGCTGTAGGAACTTTCCTATATATATCAACAGACCGGATTCATTCATGTGACTCGCTAAACATCTGAGCTAATGTGCGCGCTTTCTTCGCTGCCTGTATGGATTTAATTATGAACTCAGTTTTTATCATCGACGATCATCCGGTCATTCGTCTGGCCGTACGTATGCTGCTGGAAAACGAAAACTATGAAGTGGTCGGCGAGACCGATAACGGCGTAGACGCCATGCAGATGGTCCGCGAGTGCATGCCTGACCTGATCATTCTCGACATCAGCATTCCCAAGCTTGATGGCCTGGAAGTGCTGGCCCGCTTCAACGCCATGGGGCTGCCTTCGAAGATTCTGGTCCTGACCTCCCAGACCCCCAGTCTGTTCGCCATCCGCTGCATGCAGTCGGGCGCGGCCGGTTATGTGTGCAAACAGGAAGACCTCAGCGAACTGCTCAGCTCGGTCAAAGCGGTATTATCCGGCTACAATTACTTCCCCAGCCAGGCACTTAGTGCGTCCCCCGGAGAAGATGGCAAGCCCAGCGAAATCGAACTGTTCAAACTGGTCAATGATCGCGAATTGATGGTACTTCAGTTATTTGCCCAGGGACGCTCCAACAAGGAAATCGCCAAAGGCATGTTTCTCAGCAACAAGACGGTCAGCACCTATAAAACCCGCCTCATGCAGAAGCTCAGAACCCGAACCCTGGTAGAACTTATCGACATGGCAAAACGCAATTCGTTGGTATGAATATGCTGATATCAAGATGCCTTGAACCTGCCAAGCCAGCCATCTGCCTGTTACTGATCCTGGTGGCCACCTCGGCGCTCGGCAACCCCGATCCTTACACCTTGCTGGGGCGCACCGGGCCGGTGGCGATATCACCGCCACTGAGCAACCATCAGCAGCGCTGGCTGGCCGAGCGCCACGAGCTGGTCCTTGGCACCTCGGCCCCCGATTATCCGCCGTTCGACATCAGCGTTTCAGGCCGTGACTACGAAGGGATCAGCGCCGACTACGCCAGCGTCATCTCCCAGGCGCTCAACGTGCCGGTCCGGACCCTGCGCTTCGAAAGCCGCAGTGCAGCCATCGACGCACTTAAACAGGGACGTATCGACCTGCTGGGCAGCGCCAACCGCTTCGAGGCGATTGACAGCGGCATCAGCCTGTCGCTGCCCTACGCAACGGATCAGCCGGTGCTGGTCAGCCACAGCGACGATACCCGGCCACTAAGCGCCGGCCTTGCGGGTCTGCGCCTGAGCATGGTCTATCACTATCTGCCGCCCGACGAGGTCCAGACCCAGTACCCAGGCGCGATACTACAGACCTACCCGTCGTTTCGCAGTGCCATCAACGCCGTGGCGTTCGGTCAGGCCGATGTGTTTCTCGGCGACACCATCTCGACCCGCTACGTGATCAACCACGGTTATCTCAATAACATCCGCATGGCGCGCTTCGGCAAGCACGAAGCCAGTGGCTTTGGTTTTGCCGTGCGCCACGACAATCCTGACCTGCTGGAGATTCTCAACCGCACACTGCGGGCCATCCCAAGCGAAACACGCAACGACATTGCGCGGCGCTGGAATGCCGCAGACGACCTCGCGCCGTCAGACCAGAGCCTGCAGCTGAGCGCCGCCGAACACGCCTGGATCAGCCGACATCCAAAACTGCGCGTCGTCGTCGACCCTGCCGATGCGCCGCTGAGCTTCTTCGACAACACCGGCAACCTGCGTGGCGTCAGCGCTGATGTACTGGACCTGCTGCGCCTGCGCACTGGCCTGCAGTTCGACATTCGCCCGGCCAGCAGCGCGCAAGACATGGCCCAGCAACTGGCCCGCGAGGAAGCTGACCTGATCGCTGCTCTGCTGCCGGATCAAGCGCTTGGCGGACAGCTGACTTACAGCCGCCCGTACCTGGACAACGCTTTTGTACTGGTCACCCGGCTGGGCGAGGATCAGCCAACCCTGTTGCAGCAACTCAGCGGCAAGCGCCTCGCCGTCGCCGGCTCCGACACCCTGCAAGCCTGGCTTGCCCAACACCATCGACTGATTGAACAGACCCCCTACGACAGCGCACACCAGGCCCTGACGCTGCTGATGCGCGGCCAGGTCGAAGGGGTGGTCATGCCGCTGCTCAGCGCCAATTACCTGCTATCGGCACCCGAATTCGAAAATCGTCTGCACATCACTGCCACCGCCGGTGAAGCCCCAGCCCTGATTAGCCTGGCCAGCCGCAGCAATAACCCGGAACTCGCCGCGATCATCAACAAGGCGCTGGTCAGCATCACGCCACAGGAAATGGCCAGCATCCACGATCGCTGGCGAACCTGGAGCAGCGCGGCCAATCACCATGACTACCGGCCGCTGCTCTACCGCGTGCTGCTCGGCGCGGGCGTGACGCTTCTGGCGCTGCTGGCCTGGAACGCCTGGATGCGCCGCCAGATCAGCCAGCGCAAAGCCGCCGAACGCGCGTTGAGCGATCAACTGCAGTTCATGGGCGCGATGCTCGACGGCACCCCGCATCCGCTCTACGTTCGCGACCGCGAAGGCCGCCTGCGGCTGTGCAACGACAGCTATCTACAAACCTTTGCAACGCAGCGCGACCAGGTCATCGGCCACACCGTCACCGAGGGCGTGCTGAGCGACCCGGACCAGGCACGGCAGTACGCCGAGGATTATCGCCAGGTGATGGCCAGCGGCACGCCGCTGATCACCGACCGGCCTCTGCACATCGGCCAGCGACGGCTGACCATCTATCACTGGATCCTGCCATTTCACGACTCGCTGGGTGAGATGCAAGGCATCATCGGTGGCTGGATCGATATCAGCGAGCGGCGTCAGTTGCTCGAAGACCTGCAGGCCGCCAAAGACAGCGCCGATAACGCCAACCGGGCAAAAAGCACCTTCCTGGCGACCATGAGCCACGAAATCCGCACCCCGATGAACGCCGTGATCGGCATGCTTGAGCTGGCCCTCAAGCGCGCTGACCAAGGACAACTGGAGCGCCCGGCCATCGAGGTGGCCTACAGTTCGGCCAATGACCTGCTGGAACTGATCGGCGACATTCTCGATATCGCGCGTATCGAGGCCGGGCAATTGAGCCTCAACCCTGAACGCGCCCGCCTGCGCCTGCTCAGCGGCGCGGTGGTGCGCATGTTCGAAGGCCTGGCGCAACAGAAAAACCTTGCACTGAAACTTGAATTCGACAGCCGGCTCGACGTTGACGTGCTGATTGACCCGTTGCGCTTCAAGCAGGTTCTATCCAACCTGATCAGCAACGCAATCAAGTTCACCGCGACCGGCCAGGTGCGCGTCACGCTGCAAGCCGGCAAGCAATCGAGCCATGAACACCTGGACCTGAAACTGAGCGTTCAGGACAGCGGCATCGGCATCAGCGCCAGCGACCAGCAACGCCTGTTCGAACCCTTCGCCCAGGTTGAGAACAACGGACAAATGCCGCGCAGCGGCGCCGGCCTGGGCCTGGTCATCTGCCGCACGCTGTGCACCATGATGGGCGGCAAGCTGCACTTGCAAAGCCGTCCAGGGCAAGGCACCTGTGTGACCTTCGAACTGATGCTGGAGCGGCTGGCAACTGACCAACCCGCTGCGCAGGAGACGTCCGTCATATTGCCTGCCGTTTCGCCCCCAACACGTGCGCTGAACATTCTGGTGGTCGACGACCATCCGGCCAACCGGATGGTGCTGACCCAGCAGTTGGAGTTTCTCGGCCATCGCTGCCAGAGCGCAGAACATGGCAAGGTCGGCCTGCAGCTGTGGCAGCAAACCGATTTCGATCTGCTGATGGTCGACTGCAACATGCCAGTGATGAATGGCTATGAACTGACTGCTGCGATCCGCGATCAGGAGCTGCTTGAGCAACGCTTGCCGTGCATCATCTGGGGCTTCACCGCCAACGCTCAACCGGAAGAAATCCAGCGCTGCCGGGACGCCGGCATGGATGACTGCCTGTTCAAACCGATCGGCCTGGGCGTGCTGGGTGAGCGACTGGCAAGCCTTGCAGCGGCACCAGAGCACGGTGCCAGAGCGCTGCTGTTCGACCCGGGCAGCCTCGAAAAGCTGACCGCAGGACGCAACGAGATGACCCGGCGACTGCTGCGCCAGTTGCTCGACAGCAACCAGCAGGACCGTCAGGCGCTGATCGGCCTCGACCCGCATCACCAGCGCCCGGACCTCCAGGCCATGGCCCACCGGATCAAGGGCGCAGCGCGGATCATCTGTGCGACCCCCTTGGTCGAAGCCTGCGAAGCTCTGGAGCGGGCCTGCACCCCGGTCGCGGCAACAGGCCAAGTCAGAGCCTGCCAGCAGCACCTTGATGCCGTCATGCAGACGCTGGAAAAACAGCTGCAGGAGCAGTTGCGCAAAAGCTGAGCGATACCCCGGCCTGAACGGATACACCCTAAGGGCCTGAAAGGGGCCTCTAAAGACAACCAAGCGTTGTCATGGCTTAGCTGTTAGACTGCGCGGCGAAAATACTCAAGAGGATTGCTTCATGGCTACTAACCGCTCCCGTCGTCTGCGCAAGAAGCTCTGTGTGGATGAGTTCCAGGAACTGGGTTTTGAACTCAACCTGGAATTCAAGGAAGACCTGTCCGAAGAAGCAATCGACGCCTTCCTCGACGCCTTCCTGACCGAAGCCATGGACGCCAATGGCCTGGACTATGTCGGCGGTGACGACTACGGCCTGGTTTGCCTGGCCAACCGCGGCTCGGTCAACGAA
The DNA here is from genome assembly GCF_024129895.2 of Pseudomonas sp. 21LCFQ02. Taxonomy (NCBI): domain Bacteria; kingdom Pseudomonadati; phylum Pseudomonadota; class Gammaproteobacteria; order Pseudomonadales; family Pseudomonadaceae; genus Pseudomonas; species Pseudomonas sp. 21LCFQ02. The sequence continues at coordinate 3,895,053 of NZ_CM178749.1, read as the reverse complement.
CAACAGCGCGCAGCCGTGGAAGCCTGGCTCAAGGCTCGCCCGGAGCCAACCAAGGTCGAAGTCAGCCCGCTGCTGGACGCCTGGTATCCGGACAAGCCGATCAATCCGGCGGCCTGATCCTTCAGAGTTGCCGAGCGCTGATCAACAAGCCATCCCTTGCGGATGGCTTTTTTTTGCCCAATCGACAGCCCGGCGAACAGCGGCAGGCTCTGGAATCGGCCTGTGCAGATGAAAATTCCCGGCGCAGCGCCCGAAGCCCAGTGCGCTTGGGGCATAATGCAAGCTTGTTGCCGCGCATGCTCACCACCTCTGCGCCTTTATTGTTCAGCGAGGGCTTTTTCACCCTTACCTGGCTTTTCATCTTTGCATCAGGGTTTTATTGATGATCAGATCCTTGCGCCCCTTGTTACTGGCCAGCGTTCTTCTGCCGTTCGCTTTTCAGGTCCATGCAGCACCGGTCAACACCACCCTCCCGCCCAAGGTCCAGCAGGCTCTGAAAGCCAGCAAGCTGACCGACGACGCACTATCGCTGGTGACCATACCGCTCACCGGCCCCGGCACGCCCACCGTGTTCAATGCCGATGTGTCGGTCAACCCGGCCTCGACCATGAAGCTGGTCACCACCTTCGCCGCCCTGGAAATCCTTGGCCCCACCCACCAATGGAAAACCGAATTCTTCACCGACGGCACCCTGAGCAACGGGGTCCTGCGCGGCAATCTGTACCTCAAAGGCGGTGGCGACCCCAAGCTGAACATGGAAAAGCTCTGGCTGCTGATGCGCGACCTGCGCGCCAATGGCGTACAGCAGGTCACCGGCGACCTGATCCTGGACCGCAGTCATTTTGTCCAGCCACAACTGCCCGTCTTCGATGATGACGGCGGCGACCACAGCAAGCCGTTTCTGGTCCGCCCTGACTCGCTACTGGTCAACCTCAAGGCCCTGCGCTTCGTGACCCGCAACGACGACGGGCGCATTCTGGTGGCGGTAGAGCCGCCGATTGCCACGATCCGGATCGACAATCAGGTCAAGAACATCGCCGCCAAGCAGTGCGGCGACGATGTCCGTTACAACCCGGTGCCGCAGGCCGACGGTAGCCTGCTGGTACAGGTGACCGGCCAGTTGGCCAAAGGCTGCAACTCTCAGACTTATCTGTCGCTGCTTGATCATCAGGCCTACGCGGCCGGGGCCGTGCGCGCGATCTGGCAAGAGCTGGGCGGCAGCATCCAGGGCGCTGACAAGGTCGGTAACGTGCCATCGGGTGCCAAGTTGCTGGCCCGGGCTTTTTCGCCGGATCTGGTGGAAGTGATCCGCGACATCAACAAATACAGCAACAACACCATGGCCCAGCAGTTGTTCCTGAGCCTCGGCCAGGAGTTCCGCACCAGCGCCGATGGCGATGACGCCAAGGCCGCGCAACGGGTGATTCGCCAGTGGCTGGCCAAAAAGGGCATCACCGCACCGCATCTGGTCATGGAAAATGGCTCTGGCCTGTCGCGGGCCGAGCGGGTCAGTGCCCGTGAAATGGCCGTCCTGCTGCAAGCCGCCTGGCGCAGCCCGTATGCCGCCGAGTTCACAAGCTCGATGCCGCTGGCCGGGATGGACGGGACCATGCGCAAACGCCTCAAACGCACACCGCTGCTGGGTGAGGCGCATATCAAGACCGGCACCCTGAACACCGTTCGAGCGATTGCCGGCTACAGCCGCGACAGCAACGGCAACACCTGGGCGGTGGTGGCGATCCTCAACGACCCGCGCCCGTTCGGCGCCTCATCGGTGCTCGACGAGGTGCTGGTCGATCTGTACCGCCAGCCCAAGCTGAACGCCACCACCGTGTCGATCCAGCAGCCCTGAGGTTTCAGGGCTGCTCGGGCTGCACCCGGTCGCGGCCAGCCTGCTTGGCCGCGTAGACCCCCGAGTCGGCGCGCAGCAGCAAGGCGTCGGCGCCCTCGCCCCGACGCCAGCTGGCGATGCCGAAACTGGCCGTCACCTGGCCAACGGTGTCAAGCGGCTGACTGCGCATGCTTTGCCATAGTTGAGTCGCCAACTGGCCGGCTTCTTCTGGATGGGTGGACGGGCAAAGAATAATGAATTCTTCACCGCCCAACCGACAGAACACATCCTCGGCACGCACACGCTGGCTGATGCTGCGGCAGATCGCCTGCAACACCGCATCACCTACCGCGTGGCCATACTGGTCGTTGATGCGCTTGAAGTGGTCGATATCCATCATGATGACCGATAGCTGGCCGCCATGACGTGCAGTGCGGCGCAGTTCAGCCTGCAGGCGCTCCTGGAAGTAACGCCGGTTGTAGGCACCGGTGAGCACGTCGGTGATCGACAAGGCGCGCAATTCATCTTCGACGCGCTTCATGTCAGTGATATCGCTTAAAAAACCATGCCAGAGAATCCCGCCGTCAGGCAGCCGCTCCGGGGTCGCCTCGCCGCGTATCCAGCGGATTCCGCGTTCGGGCAGGTTCAGGCGAAACTCGTCGCGCCATGGCTTGCACTGTTCGGTACTGGCGGCCATCACGCGCATGACCCGCGGTTTGTCTTCCACGTAGGTACGCTCGAACACCAGCGACGCATCGGCGACAATTTGCGCCTCGGTCAGCTCATACAGGCGGCACATCCCCACGCTGATGTAATTGAACTGCGGGCTGCCATCGGCCGAGCGCTGGAACTGGTAAATACCGCCCGGCACCTGGGAGCCAAGGCGCTCAAGCAGGCGATCACGAGCCGCCAGGGCCTCGTGAATCTGCTTGCGCTCGGTAACATCAATACACACCGCCAGGTAACCGATCCATTGATCCTGGTCGTCGCGCACCGCCGTCACCAGCATATTGACCGTCAGTGTGCTGCCATCGCTGCGCCGGAATGTCCACTCGCGGGCCGGATGGCTATCGGGCTCGGCGGCCTCCAGCAGCATGGCCTGCTCGGGCATGACCTCGCGCCGGTAACGCTCACTGAGCCGGGCCGCGTGGGCGTGCAATTCGGCCGGGTCATGCAGGTCGCTGATATTGACCCTGCCCAACACCTGCGCCTCGGGGTAATCGAGCATTTTCTGCGCGCCAACATTGAAGGTGCTGATCAGCCCGTTGAGATCGGTGGCAATGATCGCGACCTCCGTCGAGGCATCGAGCACGTTGCGCAACTGACCGTGGGTAATGCGCAGCTGTTGTTCACGCAGACGCAACTGGGCAGTGCGCTGGTCGACCAGCAGCAGCGCCCGCTGGCGCTGGCCGATCAGGCTGAACAGCAAGGCGCTGAGCATCAGGCTCAACAGCCCGCCCAACACCGCGACACTGCCGGCCATGGACTGGTTGTTTTGCAGAAATGACTCGGTTGGCCGCACCTCAAGCAGGTAGTCGCGATCGCCCAGACTGAGCAGGGTACTGACCCGCAAATCAGCCTGGGCCGGCTGCGCCTGGGACTGGTACAGCAACTCGGGTTCGGCGGGCGAACTGAGGTCCAGCATCGTCACCGCCAGATTGTCCTGGGTCGGCAGGCCTTCGTTCATCAACTCGCCGACGCTGATGACCGCCATCACGTAGCCACGCAACGCAGTACTGCCCGCATCCCGATTTTGCGTGGCAAAAACCGGTGCAACCAGCAGCACGCCGTAGGCGTAATCCTGTTCCAGACCCACCAGTTCGATGCGCGGTGTCGCGGCAATCGAGCCAAGCATCCGCGCACGCTCCAGGGTCTGGTGGCGCAGGGTTTCGGAATTGATGTCAAAGCCGTACGGCAGCGGCAGCGAACTCATTGACTGAGTGAACAGCACCGGGAAGTACTCTTCGCGTTGCCCGGCCACTTGCAGTTGTCCATCAGGGCCTTTTTCGCGGATGGCGAAGTCGGCAAGTTCCTGCTCACGGCGCACTTTGGCTTCGAAGTCGGCTCGCTCTGCATCGGTAACCCGCGGGCTCCAGGAATAGGCACGAGTGCCATCGAGCAGGGCCGAGCTGAAACCATTGTATTCGTGACGTGAGACGTCTTTGGAATACAGAAAGAACCGCCGCAAGCTGTCGAGCCGGCTGATCTGGCTGTCGAGACGCTCCTGGATACGTACAAAGCGCTCGCTGGCCAACAGGTCGAAGCGCTGCCGCAACTGGCGCTGATACAACTCGTAGTTGCTCAGCGCCAGCAATGCAGTGAGGGCCAGCCCGGCCATCAGTACCAGGCTGGCTACCAGCCATGCCGATGCCTGTTCACTGATGAACCCGAGGATTCTGGGTCTGGATTGTTTTGCAGCCATACTCACGACTCGTGACGCCAACAAGGCTGTGACGTCAAGCTGGCCGTGCTTCCCTTATAGCTATTCGCCATTAATTTGCCTAGCCCATGAAAGACATAACTTGGACAAATCGAGCCATCCCCGAACCGGTTGTCCGGGATGGCCAGAGCATCCTGCTCCTGTACTGCTTCAGCCGTGAGCATAGCGGCGCTTGCTGATCGATCATGCCTGGCGTGGAGTGATTTTCCAGGCGCGGTGGATCCGGTCATTGCGGGCGAAGTCAGGATCAATGGTCTGCGCCGAAATATCCTGCACGCTGTAGCGCTGGGCAATGTGCTCATCGAGCACGAACTTGCGGAAGTTGTTGGAGAAATACAGCACCCCACCCGGCGCCAGCCTGGCCATGGCCAGATCGATCAGTTCCGCTTGGTCGCGCTGCACATCGAACACCCCTTCCATGCGCTTGGAGTTGGAGAAGGTCGGCGGGTCGATGAAGATCAGCTCGTACTCTTCCCGGCACTCACGCAACCAGTTCATCACATCGCCCTGCTCCAGGCGGTTCTTGTCGGAAAAACCGTTGAGCGACAGGTTGCGCCGCGCCCAGTCCAGATAAGTGCGCGACAGATCGACGCTGGTGGTGCTGCGCGCACCACCCTTGGCCGCATGCACACTGGCCGTGGCGGTGTAGCAGAACAGGTTGAGAAACCGCTTGCCCTCGGCCTCGCGCTGAATACGCAGGCGGATCGGCCGATGGTCGAGGAACAACCCGGTATCCAGGTAATCGGTCAGGTTGACCAACAGCCTCACGCCGCCCTCGTTGACTTCCAGGAACTGGCCCTGAGCCGATTGACGCTCGTACTGGCGAGTGCCGCTCTGGCGTTCACGGCGCTTGACCACTACCCGGTTCTTGTCGATACCCAAGGTCTGCGGAATCGCCGCCAGCGCGTCAAACAGGCGCGCCGACGCCTTTTCAGGGTCTATCGACTTGGGCGCCGCGTACTCTTGAACATGCACCCAATCGCGATACAGATCGACCGCCAGGGCATACTCAGGCATATCCGCGTCATACACCCGATAGCACTCGACCGCCTCACGGCGTGCCCACTTGCCCAGTTGCTTGAGGTTTTTCTGCAGGCGGTTGGCGAACATCTGCCCGCCCTCGCTCAGGCGTGCCTGCTCGACCGCGGCCGGCTTGCTTTCGTCGCGGGTTGGCGGGCGTTCGACGTCGGCCTGGCGCTGCTCGGGGCTGCGCCGCTCGCCGGTAACGAACTGATCGGGCTGCACCTTGAGCAGCAGCAGCTTGCACGGCAAGGCGCCGTTCCAGAACGCGTATTGCTTGTGGCTGCGGATCCCCATGCGCTTGCCCAGGTCCGGTGCGCCGGTGAACACTGCCGCCTCCCAGCCCATACATGCCTGGCGCAGACGCTCGCCCAGATTCTGGTAGAGATACAGCAGGCTGGCCTCGTCACCCAGCCGCTCACCGTAGGGCGGGTTGCAAATCACCAGCCCTTTCTGGTTCTGGTCGGTGCGCGGCTCGAACGTGCCGACCTCCCCCTGATAGACCTTGATCCAGTCGCTCAAACCGGCACGTTCGATGTTGTTGCGCGCCGGCTGGATCAGCCGTGGGTCAGCCTCGTAGCCACGAATCCACGACGCTGGCCGGGCCAACCCGGCTTCGGCACGCGCCAGTGCCTCGTCGTGCAGCTTGCGCCACAGCGCCGGTACATGGCCAAGCCAGGCCGAAAAGCCCCAGCGCTCGCGCTTGAGGTTGGGCGCGATGTCGGCAGCGATCATGCCCGCTTCGACCAGGAAGGTGCCCACCCCGCACATCGGGTCAGCCAGCGCCCCGCCTTCGGCGGCAATGCGCGGCCAGCCGGCCCGGATCAACACGGCCGCGGCGAGGTTTTCCTTGAGCGGTGCAGCGCCTTGCTGCAGTCGGTAGCCGCGCTGGTGCAGGCTGTGCCCGGACAAGTCCAGCGAGAGGATCGCCTGGCCACGGTCCAGGCGCAGGTGCACCCGCAGGTCCGGGTTGATCTTGTCCACCGAAGGGCGCAAGCCATCGCGGGTACGCAGCTTGTCGACGATCGCATCCTTGACCTTCAAGGCGCCGAAGTGAGTATTGTCGATGCCCGAGCCATGCCCGCTGAACTCCACGGCGATGCTGCCGTCAGCCTCCAGATGATCCTGCCAGTCGACGTGCAGCACCTGCTCGTACAGATCATCGGCATTGCTCATCGGGAAACGCTTGAGCACCAGCAGCACCCGGTTGGCCAGGCGCGACCACAGGCAGAGCCGGTAGGCGGTCTCCATGTCGGCAGTGCCGCGAATGGCACTGGTGTGTTCCCGGGTTTCTTCAAGGCCCAACCCGCAGGCTTCTTCGGCCAGCAGGCCCTCAAGGCCCTTGGGACAGGTGAGGTAAAGTTCGTAGCGATCCGACATGTGTATTCCAGGGCCTGAGCCGTCAGCGGCGGGCAACGCATTGCCCGACCAGATTCAATACAGGCGCTTTTCAGCAAACGCCTGCGTGGCACATAACGTGTGCCGGTCCACCGTGTGAAGCGTTGTAGGCTTCAACGACAGTTATGCAAAAGGGGAAATATCGCCCCGTGCCAGTGAGCCCGAGTTTCGAGGACATATAAAGTCACATTCTTACCCTTCGTCGAATAATAACTAAAAGCATTCAGCCATTATATCGCCCGGCCCGGTTTACCGTTGATCGACGCAACTCCTTGCGGGGGCAGGATTATTGACTGTTTCGCCGGTGAAACACAGGTGTTCTTATCGCTCATCAGTCCTAAATGTGACGTGCTTATGACAAATCGATCATTCACAGCCGTTAACGCATTGGTTAGAAATCTCCTCAGGCTGTCACCGCAACGGTGTCGGCACCACGCCCGTGACGCCGGCAGCGGGCAGACAAGGCAGAAGATTTCTGCCTAACCTCGACATGAGGTTCATGGACATTACATAGTCAACAGACGAGGGCAACACCCTATGAGAAGACTTAAGCGTGATCCGTTGGAAAGAGCATTTTTACGCGGATATCAATACGGCGTTAATGGTAAATCCCGTGAGCTTTGCCCATTTACTCTACCGTCAGTGCGTCAGGCATGGATCAATGGCTGGCGCGAAGGACGAGGCGACAACTGGGACGGTATGACCGGCACCGCGGGCATTCACAGACTCAACGAACTTCACGCAGTCGGATGAGGTAATTCCGACCAGTCAATCTGAAAATTTGTCTGACTTCTCGATCAACATCGTTACTGCCTCATCAGGCGGCGGGCCACAGGCTCAGGGGCTTCTTCATGAAGCCCCTTTTTATGTCCATGGTTACCGGCTCAGTGACGCGACAACGCGGCAATCGCATCCACCGACTCGCGAATCAACGCAGGTCCCTTGTAGATAAAGCCAGAGTAGATCTGCACCAGGCTGGCCCCGGCCTGAATCTTCTCGGCCGCATGGCGGCCTTCGGTGATACCGCCAGCGGCGATGATCGGCAGACGCCCGCCCAGTTCCCCCGCCAGAATCCGTACCGTATGGGTGCTCTTGTCGCGCACCGGTGCACCTGACAAGCCACCGGCTTCAGCGGCATGCGTCAGGCCTTCGACACCTTCACGGCTCAGGGTAGTGTTGGTGGCAATGACCGCGTCCATCCCGGTTTCGAGCAAGGCCGCCGCGACCAGCGCGGTTTCTTCATCGCTCATGTCCGGCGCGATCTTGATCGCCAGTGGCACGCGCTTGCCGTATTGCTGGGTCAGCGCTTGCTGACGCAACTGCAGGGCTTCGAGCAACTGCTTGAGCGAATCACCGAATTGCAGGCTGCGCAGGCCCGGGGTGTTGGGCGAACTGACGTTGACGGTCACATAGCTGGCATGGTCGTAGACCTTGTCGAGGCAGATCAGGTAGTCGTCCACCGCGCGCTCGACCGGGGTGTCGAAGTTCTTGCCGATATTGATACCCAACACACCACGGTATTTTGCGGCCTTGACCCGGTTGATCAGGTGATCGACGCCCAGGTTGTTGAAGCCCATGCGGTTGATGATGCCTTCAGCCTCGGGCAGGCGGAACAGACGCGGCTTGGGGTTGCCGGGCTGGGCCCGCGGGGTGATGGTGCCGATCTCGACAAAGCCGAAACCCAGCTGGGCAAAACCGTCGATGGCCGCACCGTTCTTGTCAAGGCCTGCTGCCAGCCCGACCGGGTTGGCAAAGCTCAGGCCCATGACCGTCACCGGTGCCTGAGCAGGCGCCCTGCACAGCAAGCCGTTCAGGCCCAACCGGCCACCCGCACCGATCAGGTCCAGCGACAGGTCATGAGAGGTTTCCGGAGAAAGTTTGAAGAGTAACTGGCGGGCCAGGTTGTACATGGGCGGGCGGGCTCACAGGCGGCTGAAATCAGCCGGCGATTATAGCCGTCAGAGTGCCCGGCAGGCGAGAAATCCGCATCGCCGGGCGCTGGCACATGCCTTGCACCCCTCTTCGGATCACGCCACATGCAAGGTGGCGGCTTTTTTTGATGGAAGCAAGTGTGAGCAGGCAAGACCGATGATCCCTCGAGCAAGCAACGCCCTGGACTGGGTGGCGGGCAGCGATGCCCCGGAAATGAACAGCATCGACATAGGCTTCATGGCCCTGACCGACTGCGCTTCGCTGGTCGTGGCCGCGACCCAGGGGTTCGCCCAGCCTTACGGGCTGACCCTCAACCTGCATCGCCAACCGTCCTGGGCAAGCCTGCGCGACCGGTTGCTCAGCGGTCAGTTGCAGGCTGCCCACAGCCTTTACGGCCTGGTGTACGCCATGCAACTGGGGATCAGCGGCGGCGCGAGTGCCGACATGGCGATCCTGATGGGGCTGAACCAGAACGGCCAGTGCATCAACCTGTCCAGCGCGTTGCAGCAGGCTGGCGTGACCAGTCCTGAAGCACTGGAACAACGCGCGCACCATAATGGCGCGCGCATGACCTTTGCCCAGACCTTCCCTACTGGCAACCATGCCATGTGGCTGTATTACTGGCTGGCCAGCCAGGGCATTCATCCACTGGCAGACGTCGACAGTGTGGTGGTGCCACCGGCGCAGATGGTCGAGCACCTCAAGGCCGGGCGGATCGATGGCTGTTGTGTCGGTGAGCCGTGGGGCGCCAGCGCGATCAAACAACAGCTGGGCTTCACCCTGGCCACCAGTCAGTCAATCTGGCCCGACCATCCCGGCAAAGTGCTGGGTTGCACCCAGGAATTCGCCGAGCGTAACCCCAACACCGCTCGCGCCCTGACCATGGCGGTGCTGGAAGCCAGCCGCTTCATTGAGCAGAGCGTCGAGAATCGCCGCAGCACCGCGCAATTGCTCAGCGATGCTGACTATCTGGATACCCCGGTGGACTGCATCGAGCCGCGCTTGCTCGGTCATTATGAAGATGGCCTGGGCAACAGCTGGCAAGACAGCCACCCGCTGAAGCTGTTCGGTAATGGCCAGGTGACCTTCCCCTGGCTGTCCGATGGCATGTGGTTCATGACCCAGTTCCGCCGCTGGGGCCTGCTGCGCGAGGACCCCGACTACCTGGCCATCGCCCGCCAGGTTCACCGCCTTGACCTCTACCGTCAGGCCGCCGAAGCGCTGGACATTGCCGTGCCGAACACGCAGATGCGCAGCAGCCAGTTGATCGACGGGCGGGTCTGGGACGGCAGCGACCCGGCCGCTTATGCCCGCAGCTTTGCCCTCCACGCCAGGGTCGATGGCAGCCCTGCCGTCGCCGCTTACTGAGAGGCAGCCGAGCATGTTGCGTATCCTGCTGATCAATGACACAGCCAAAAAAGTCGGCCGCCTCAAGGCCGCGCTGAGTGAGGCCGGTTTCGAAGTGATCGATGAGTCCGGCCTGAGCATCGACCTGCCGGCGCGGGTCGACGCATTACGCCCGGACGTGATTCTGATCGACACTGAATCCCCCGGCCGCGACGTCATGGAACAAGTGGTGCTGGTCAGCCGCGATCAGCCGAGGCCGATCGTGATGTTCACCGACGAACACGACCCAGGCGTCATGCGTCAGGCGATCAAGTCCGGGGTCAGTGCCTATATCGTCGAGGGCATTGATGCCCCGCGCCTGCAACCGATCCTCGACGTGGCCATGGCCCGCTTCGAAAGCGACCAGGCACTGCGCGCCCAGCTACTGGCCCGCGACCAGCAGATGGCCGAACGCAAACGCATCGAACAGGCCAAGGGTCTGCTGATGAAAATGAAGCACTGCAACGAAGAAGATGCCTACACCCTGATGCGCCGTCAGGCCATGAGCCGCCAGCAAAAGCTGATTCAGGTCGCCGAACAGATCATCGCCATGAGCGAGATGCTGGGCTAAGAGCAGTTACGACCCGAAATGCACCATACCACCCGCCCGACGCGCTGCAATGGAGCGTTTAAGCATCCGTAGGAGCGGCTTGAGCCGCGAATAAAGGTCACAGACAGCGTTATTCGCGGCTCAAGCCGATCCTACCGGGCGCTCATGGATTTGGCCCAGGTCTTGCTAATACCTCTGTGCAGGTAGCCAACGGCGGTTGCCCCCTTACATACGACAAAGACGTCGCCCTCTCCCTTCGCTACGCAGCGAACCGAGATGCGGCGTCTTTTGCGTTCAGGGTGCCTTTAAAAACGTAGGCGAGGCAGTCAGCGCTAGGCGAAATCAGGCGAGAAACGGTCGGAGTCGCGCACGACTTTACGGGTTGTAAATGAGCATTTTGAGCCTGATTTCAACAACGCGATGGCAACGCAGGTAGTTTTTAGAGGTGCCCTTCAGGCCCCGGTGACGGGGTTGGGTGAGCCGCCGGCTAATCGCGCACTCACCCCTGACAACTTCCACGTCGCGGCCAAGACCCTCGACGAACTCCTTCTGGCAGATGATGAGGTGTGCAATGGATACAAGTTTCTGGAAGGCCGGACATAAACCGACCCTTTTCGCAGCCTTTCTGTACTTCGACCTGAGTTTCATGGTCTGGTACCTGCTCGGCCCGCTGGCGGTGCAGATCGCCACTGACCTGCAACTGACCACCCAGCAACGCGGCCTGATGGTCGCCACGCCGATTCTGGCGGGTGCGGTGCTGCGCTTCGTGATGGGCATGCTGGCCGATCAACTGTCGCCCAAGACCGCCGGGATCATCGGCCAGGTGATCGTGATCGTCGCGCTGTTGTGTGCCTGGCAACTGGGCATTCATACCTATGAGCACGCGCTGTTACTGGGCCTGTTCCTGGGCATGGCCGGTGCATCGTTTGCCGTCGCGCTGCCGCTGGCCTCGCAATGGTATCCGCCGCAGCATCAGGGCAAAGCCATGGGCATTGCCGGTGCCGGTAACTCTGGCACGGTACTGGCCGCGCTGATCGCGCCGGTGCTGGCCGCCAGTTTCGGCTGGGGCAACGTGTTCGGCCTGGCGCTGATTCCGCTGGTGCTGACCCTGATCGCCTTCAGCCTGATGGCCCGCAATGCACCGGAACGCGCCAAAGCCAAGTCGATGGCCGACTACTTCAAGGCCCTCGGCGACCGTGACAGCTGGTGGTTCATGTTCTTCTACAGCGTGACCTTTGGCGGCTTCATCGGCCTGGCCAGCGCCCTGCCCGGCTACTTCAACGACCAGTACGGCCTGGACCCGATCACCGCCGGCTACTACACCGCCGCCTGCGTGTTCGGCGGCAGCCTGATGCGCCCGCTGGGCGGCGCGCTGGCCGACCGTTTCGGCGGCATCCGCACGCTGACGGCGATGTACATGGTCGCGGCGATCGGCATTGCGGCAGTGGGCTTCAACCTGCCCAGCTCGGTCGCAGCGCTGGCGCTGTTCGTTACCGCCATGCTTGGCCTGGGCGCCGGTAATGGCGCGGTGTTCCAACTGGTGCCGCAGCGCTTTCGCAAGGAAATCGGCGTAATGACCGGCCTGATCGGCATGGCCGGCGGGATCGGCGGTTTCTTCCTGGCGGCCGGCCTTGGCAGCATCAAACAGAACACTGGCGAATACCAGTTAGGTCTGTGGCTGTTCGCCGGGCTTGCCGTGCTGGCCTGGTTTGGTCTGCTCAATGTCAAGCGCCGCTGGCGCACCACCTGGGGTTCGGCCGCTGTGACCGCCGCGCGGGTATAAGCCACGCCATGCCCTTGCAATTGAGTTGTGCGCAGTTCAGCGCCAGCGGCCCTCGCAGCGAAAACCAGGACGCTTTGCGCCTGGTAACGCCAGTGCCGGCGCTGGCGGCCAGCAAGGGCCATTTGTTTGCCTTGGCCGACGGAGTCAGCCAGTGCGCCGATGGTGCGCTGGCGGCTCAATCCACGCTTCAGGCACTGGCCCTGGACTATTATTCAACGCCGGAGACTTGGGGCATCACCCAATCGCTGGACCGTCTGCTGCTGGCGCAGAACCGCTGGCTGTTGGCCAACGGCCTGCTGACCACACTGAGCGCGCTGGTGTTGCGCGGCCGACGCTTTACCCTGGCCCACGTCGGCGACTGCCGGGTCTATCGCTGGCACGCGGGGACGCTGCAACGCATCAGCGAAGAGCATGTCTGGGAACAGCCGGATATGAACCACGTGCTCAAACGTGCGCTGGGTCTGGACCAGTACCTGGTGATGGATTATCTGGAAGGCGAACTGCGCGAGGGCGAGCGCCTGCTGCTGGTCAGCGATGGCGTGTGGGCGACGCTGGGCGACAACGGGATCCGTTCGATCCTGGCCGACCAAGAGCCATTGCAGGCGTGCGTCACCGCGCTGGTCAACAGTGCCCATCTGGCCGGCAGCCAGGACAATGCCAGCGCTTTGCTGATTCAAGTCGACAGCCTGGGCCATGACGACCTTGGCGACACCTTGCGCCAGTTGCAGCAATGGCCGCTGCCGCCGCAGCTCAAGCCTGGCCAGTCGTTCGAGGGCTGGCAGGTCGACAGGCTCGTGGCCCGTTCGCAGCAGTCGCTGCTTTATCAGGTGCTGGATGAAAACGGTCAGCCCTGGTTGCTCAAGACGCTGCCCGCCAGCCGCGCAGACGAAGACGGTGCCGGTCAGGCGCTGCTGCTGGAGGAGTGGTTCCTGCGGCGGGTGGCCGGTCGGCATTTCCCGGAAGTGGCACCATTACCGCAGCGCCAGCATCTGTACTACCTGATGCGCCGTTATCCGGGGCGCACGCTTGCGCAGTTGTTCAGCGTGACCGGCCCGTTGCCCTTGGGCCAGTGGCAGGATCTGGCGCTACGGCTGTTGCGCGCCAGCGGGTTGTTGCACCGGCGCAACATTATTCATCGGGATATCAAGCCGGACAATCTGCTGCTCGATGATGACGGTGAGTTGCGGCTGCTGGATTTCGGCCTGGCGTTTTGTCCGGGGCTGTCCACGCAGGTGCCCGGTGAGTTGCCGGGCACGCCGAGTTTTCTGGCGCCGGAGGCGTTTCAGGGCGCAGCGCCCTCAGCGCGTCAGGATCTGTATGCGGTGGGGGTGACGCTGTATTACTTGCTGACCGGGCAGTATCCCTATGGTGAGGTGGAGGCGTTTCAGCAGCCGCGTTTTGCCAGTCCGGTGCCGGCCAGCCGGTATCGGCCGGATGTGCCGGATTGGCTGGAGCGCAATCTGGGCAAGGCACTGGCGGCGGATCCGCAGCAGCGTTATGAGACGGCTGAGCAGTGGTTGCTGGAGCTGGAACAGGGTGAGCAGCAGGTGATGACGGTACGGCCCCGACCGTTGCTGGAGCGCGAGCCGTTGAAGGTCTGGCGGACCCTGGCGCTGGTGTCGCTGTTGGGCAATCTGGTGGCGGCGATTGTGCTGTTGCATGGGTGAGGGGTTTGGCCTTCGCGGCTTCAGCCGTGAAGGCCTTTCGTTTTGTACACAGATCATTGCCGCGGTTGTCTGGACTGCGGGTTTCGCCCCGACGGGCGACCTACTTTGGTTTTGCCCAAAGTAGGCAAAGGCAATTGCTCCTGGCTTGGGTCCGCCCTGCGGGCGAACTTCCCTCCGTCCGGCATCGATTCGGGGGCCGGCGTGATGGGCATCCCTGCCCAGCGCACCTGAAACCGACTTCCCTGTCGGTTTCTCCCCCGAATCGACACCTACCCTCGGCCAGCGCCCAAGTCGCGATTCGCGTCGTCTGTGCCATCTCGGTTCGAAGATCAAAATCAACGGCAACGGCGAAACAAAGGGGGTCGTCCGCCAGGACGAAACAGGGCGGCCTGATGAACACCACAGAAACCAACAGAGAGCACTCAAAGATCCAAAGACGCCCCGCATCCGTGCACAGCGCCTCAAGCCGGTGCAGCCATATAGACCAATACTCCAGAAAGCCCCCGATTTACCGGCCAACGCACACATGGCACGCCCCCTGCATTAACCTGAACAACACACACATTACGTGCGGTCTTCAATGGCGAGGGCGGCATTTCCCGGTTTACGGGAGCGGACAAAGGCGTCCTCGTCAGGCTACTGGCGAGGGCGCTTTTTTGTTTGCGATGGATTCATACGCATTCAGGCGGTAACCCGGAGGCCCGATGAAAAAACTCAAACTGGTGATGATCGGTAATGGCATGGCCGGGGTACGGACGCTTGAGGAACTGCTCAAGCTCAGTGACGAGCTGTATGACATCACGGTCTTCGGCGCCGAGCCGCATCCCAATTACAACCGCATCATGCTGTCACCGGTGCTGGCCGGCGAGCAGGACTTCACCGACATCGTGCTCAATGACCTGGACTGGTACAGCCGTCACGGCATCAACCTGCTGTTGGGCCGGCGGGTGGTGAAGATCGACCGGGTCAAGCGCCGGGTGATTGCCGACGACGGCACTGAAGCCGCTTATGACCGGTTGCTGATCGCCACCGGCTCCCGGCCCTACCGGCTGCCGATTCCTGGCAACGAGCTGGACGGGGTGATCGGCTACCGCGATATCGCCGACACTCAGCAGATGATCGACACTGCCAATACCCATCGCCGCGCGGTGATCATCGGTGGCGGCCTGCTGGGCCTGGAAGCGGCCAATGGCCTGGCCATGCGCGGCATGCAGGTGACCGTCGTGCACCACGGCAAGAGCCTGCTGGAGCGGCAACTGGACAAGACCAGCGGCGACTTGCTGCAAAAAGCGCTGGAGCAACGCAACCTGACCTTCTGCCTCAACGCCCACACCGCCGAGTTGCTGGGCGACGAGCAGGGACGGGTTCGTGAAGTGTGCTTCACCGATGGCAGCCGGGTGGCAGCCGATCTGGTGGTGATGGCCGCCGGTATCCGCCCGGAAACGTCCCTTGCCGAACAGGCCGGGCTGCCGTGTGACCGCGGGATTCTGGTCAATGACACCTTGCAGACGTTCGACCCGCGCATTTACGCCATCGGCGAATGCGTCAGCCACCGCGGCATCGCCTACGGCCTGGTCGCGCCGTTGTTCGAACAGGCCAGGGTCTGCGCCAATCATCTGGCCCAGCTGGGTTTTGCCCGTTATCAGGGTTCGGTGACTTCAGCCAAGCTCAAGGTGACGGGCATCGACCTGTTTTCCGTGGGTGACTTTCTCGGTGGTGAAGGCACCGAAAGCATCACCTACTCAGACCCGATCAGCGGGGTCTACAAAAAGCTGGTGATCAAGGACGACATGCTGGTCGGTGCCTGCCTGTACGGCGACACCTGCGATGGCAGTTGGTACATGGAGCAGATCCGTACCAACAGCCGGATTGAGTCGATCCGTCAGCACCTGATGTTTGGTGAACAGGCGATGCAGCCATGACCGACCTCAGCCTGCCGGTGCGCACCACCGCCTCGACCTGCTGTTACTGCGGCGTGGGTTGCGGGGTGTTGATCGAGCACGATGACCAACGTATTTACGGTGTAACGGGCGATCCTGCGCACCCGGCCAATTTCGGCCGGCTGTGCAGCAAAGGTTCGAGCCTGCACCTGACCGGCGACCTGTCGGCCCGGGCGCTGTACCCTGAGCTGCGCCTGGGTAAAAGCTTGCCGCGCAGCCGCACCGACTGGGACAGCGCACTGGATCATGCCGCACAGGTGTTTGCCCGTACCCTGCATGAGTACGGCCCGGACAGCGTGGCGTTTTACATTTCCGGGCAGCTGCTGACCGAAGACTATTACGCCTTCAACAAACTGGCCCGCGCACTGGTCGGCACCAACAATATCGACAGCAATTCGCGGCTGTGCATGTCGTCGGCCGTGGTTGGCTACAAACGCAGCCTGGGTGCCGATGCGCCGCCGTGCAACTATCAGGACATCGAGCTGGCCGACACGCTGCTGATCGTCGGCAGCAACATGGCTTACGCCCACCCGATCCTGTTCCGGCGTCTGGAGCAAGCGAAAAGCCAGCGCCCGGACATGAAGATCATCGTCGTCGACCCACGGCGCACCGACACCTGTGAACTGGCCGACCTGCACCTGGCAATTCAGGGTGGCAGTGACGTGGCGCTGTTTCACGGCATCCTGCACCTGTTGATCTGGGACGAGCAGATCGACCGCGACTATATCGAGGCGCACACCGAAGGCTTTGCCGAACTCAAGGCCCTGGTGCGTGATTACACGCCTGAGCAGGTGGCACGCCTGTGCGATATCAGCATCGAAGACCTGCACAGCTGCGCCCGGCTGATCGGCCAGGCGCCAGCGTTCCTGTCGCTGTGGTGCATGGGGCTTAATCAGTCCACTGCTGGCAGCGCCAAAAACAGCGCGCTGATCAATCTGCATCTGGCCACCGGGCAAATCGGCCGCCCCGGCGCCGGCCCCTTCTCGCTGACCGGCCAGCCCAACGCCATGGGCGGGCGTGAGACCGGCAGCCTGTCCAACCTGCTGCCAGGCCACCGCGAAGCCGACAACCCCGAGCATCGCCGGGAAGTCGCCGAGTACTGGGGCGTCGACGCGCTACCGGCCAACCCTGGGCTGTCGGCGGTGGACCTGTTCGAGCAGGTGCGCAACGGCACAATCAAGGCGCTGTGGATCGCCTGCACTAATCCTGCGCAATCAATGCCGGACCAGACCGCGATTCGCCAGGCCCTCACCAGTTGCCCGTTCGTGGTGTTGCAGGAAGCTTTCCATACCACCGAAACCGCACACTATGCCGACCTGCTGTTGCCGGCCGCCAGTTGGGGTGAGAAGCAAGGCACGGTGACCAACTCCGAACGGCGCATCTCCAACGTGCGCAAAGCGATTGCCGCGCCAGGCGAAGCACGGGCCGACTGGTCGATCACTGTCGACTTCGCCCGCCGTCTGCAAGCGCGGCTGCTGCCCGGCAGTGCGCCGCTGTTTGACTTCCCGACCCCCGAGTCGCTGTTTGACGAATACAAGCAACTGACCCGTGGCCGCGATCTGGACCAGTCGGGCATCAGCCGCGACCTGATCGACCGGCTCGGGCCGCAGCAATGGCCATTTCCCGAGGGTGCCACGGCAGGCACCGCGCGGCTGTATGCCGATGGGCTATTCCCGACCGCGACAGGCCGGGCGCGTTTTGTCAGCGACGCCTATGCAGCCCCGGTCGAGCGCCGCGACGCCCGGTTTCCGCTGACCCTCAACACCGGCCGGCTGCGCGATCACTGGCACGGCATGAGCCGCACCGGCACCGCAGCGCGGCTGTTCGGCCATGTCAGTGAAGCGGTACTGAGCGTCAACCCCGACGACATGCAACGCCAACGCTTGCAGGACGGCGACCTGGTGCAACTGCATAGCCGGCGCGGCAGCCTGGTGGTGCCCATCAGCGCCGACGACAGTCTGCGGGCCGGGCACGTCTACCTGCCGATGCACTGGGGCGACCGGTTCCTCAAAGGCGGCGTCAACCAGTTGACCCAGCCCGCCTATGACCCGCTGTCCAAACAGCCGGAACTGAAACACGCCGGCGTGCGCCTGGAGCGAGCCAACCTGCCGTGGCGCTTGTTCGCCCTGATCGAGGGTGACGTGCAGCGCCATTTGCAGGCGCTGCGCCCGCTGTGTGAGGCGTTCGGCTACGCCAGCCTGAGCCTGATCGGCCGCGAGCGTGCGGCGCTGGTGATCCGCGCTGCGCATCCAGCGCCGCCAGATGCCGCGCTGCTGGCGCAGATCGATCAACTGCTGAACCTGGACCACGGCCCGGTGATTGCCTACGACGACCCCAAACATGGCGTCGGCAAACGGGTCCGTATCGAGCACAACCGGATAACCTCGCTGCGCCTGGCCGGCGAAACCCTGGCTCAGCACTGGCTGCAGAACCTGTGGCTCGAAGGCCGGGCCGACCAGCCGCTGCGGCGCTGGATGCTCGCCCCGCTAAGCAGCGAGCCTGGCAAAAGCGCGTTCCAGAACCGCGACAAGGTTCTGTGTAACTGCATGAACGTCAGCCAGAGCGCGATCAGCGCCGGGATCGAACGCGGGCTGGGGCTCGATGAACTCAAACAACAATTAGGCTGCGGGACTCAATGCGGGTCTTGTGTGCCGGAAATAAAACGCCTGATCAATCTGGTCGCCGTACCCTGAATGAGGAATACCTGATGAGCGCAAAAGTCTGGCTGGTGGGCGCAGGCCCTGGCGATCCTGAATTGCTGACCCTCAAGGCGGTGCGGGCGCTGGGCTGCGCCGATGTGGTGATGATCGATGATCTGGTCAACCCGGCGGTGCTCGAGCACTGCCCGGCGGCCCGGGTGATCAAGGTCGGCAAGCGTGGCGGCTGCCGCTCGACGCCGCAGGCGTTCATTCACCGGCTGATGCTGCGCTATGCCCGGCAGGGCAAGTGCGTGGTACGGCTCAAGGGCGGTGACCCGTGCATTTTTGGCCGTGGCGGCGAAGAGGCGCAGTGGCTGCGTGAACGCGGCGTTGAAGCAGAGCTGGTCAACGGCATCACCGCCGGCCTTGCCGGGGCCACCCAATGCGATATCCCGCTGACCCTGCGCGGCATCAGCCGTGGCGTAACGCTGGTGACGGCGCATACCCAGGATGACAGTGAGTTGAACTGGCAGGCGCTGGCGCAGGGCGGCACCACGCTGGTGGTGTATATGGGCGTGGCCCGCCTGAGCGGGATTTGCGCGGGGTTGCTGGCCGGCGGCATGCGTGCCGACATGCCGGTGGCGATGATCGAAAACGCCTCATTGCCGCACCAGCGCGAGTGCCGCAGCACCCTGGGCAACATGCAGCGCGATGCATTGGCATTTGCCCTGCAAAGCCCGGCAGTGCTGGTGATTGGCGAAGTGGCGGCGGCACAATCGGTCGCGGCGAGCCCGCTCGCGCAGGCTGTGGCTGGCTGATTGCTGCGCGGCGAGCGCGCCCGCCAGCGCCTTCGCCGCGGACCGGCTGGCACACCAGGCAGTGTCATTTCTGTCAGGTTTCAGATGCAATGATCAGCGCTATGCTGGGCCGCAGGTTTCCATGGATGAGGACCTTGCGATGAACCGTAATCAGCAACCGCCAAACGGCTGCGCTAGCGACACCCCCCTCCCCGTCAGGCTGACCCACAAGGAACTGGAGACCCTGCACTGGGTGATACGCGGCAAGACCGCCTGGGAAATCGCCCGGATCCTGGGGCGTAGCGAAGCGGTGATCAACTTTCATCAGGGCAACATTCGCCGCAAGTTCGGCGTGTGCAATATGCGGACGGCACTGGTGAAGGCGATTGAAATGGGGATTGTCGAGTTGGGGTAAGGTAACAGTTGACCCACATTTAAAAGCCGCAGGGGCACTTCAATAAAGGCCCCTGCATGCCATGGCTACGGATTTGAGCCAAGGTAATGTATTTGCCCAGATTGGCGAATGGATTTGAGTGAATCGACAGTGCCAGCCGGGGTCCTGACACGAGCCTGATAAGCGGCCCGGCCTGAAGACGATCTACCCAGTTCTTTATCCATCACTGCCGCAAGAGCCTCGCGCCTGGTCAGCTTACTCGGTTTGGCAGCCTTGAGCTTACCCTGAACTGTTTGAAGTTCCCGATTTAACTTCGCGTGCTGTGAATTAAGAGCATCGATGCTCGACTCTCTGGCAAGCAAGCCGTCAATATCACCCGACGGATCTATCTTTAAATGGGCTTTGGTTTGTTTATTAATTTCCTTCTGAGTGGATTTTAAATCTGTCTTTAACTGCTGCCGTTGAGACTTTAAGTACTTCCCATGTTGTTTCAGATTTCCCGGTAATGTCTGCACCTCAGCTACCCCTGCAACGGCAACTAATCGTGGTGCACCACTGTCTTGCGCCATCCCGGCAGCACTGGAGCCTTTACGTTTGAAAAAGGCAAAAAAGCGCCCTAGCAATCCTTTGCCATGCCCCGTCGGATCACTCGCATTCACCGGGTCGCCCTCGCAATACGCATACGCATTCACCCCACCCTGAGCAAACGGGCTGAGGCTATCGGGGCTGTGAAAGCGCATCAGCACCGGGTTGAAGGCCCGGTAACCATTACCCAGCAGTTGCCATCCTGTGGCGGGCTCGGCGTACTGTCCGTTGAACGCCGGCCCGCCTTCAGCCTGGGGGCGCAGGCTCCGGTGGCCGTAGGGGGTGTAGGCACTGGTGGTCCCACCGCTGGCGTCGATTTCCTGCAGCACGGTGTTGGCGGTATCGGTGGCCAGCGGCCCTTGCCCGGCCTGGGCCAGCAGCCTGTCGTCGCCCCATAACCAGTGTTGCCCCTGCTGACCATCGGTGACGGTGCTCAGTTGCCCGGCGCAGTAAAACCGCTGCTGGTCATCCTGGGCACTGAGCGTGTCCAGCGGATCATAGCGGTAGTGCCCGTCACCGGCAGGACCGCTGACCTGCAACAAGCGGTTGAGGGCATCGTAGCTCAGGGTACGGCCCTGTTCGTCGCGGATCAGGTTGCCGTCGTCGTCGTAGCTGAGCAGGATTTGCGCCGGATAATCGGCGTGATTGTTGGTGACGCGCCTCAGCTGTACCGGGTCATCGCCATCATAGTAATACTCGGCGTTGTTACTGCCGGTTGCGAAGGTGGTGCGTACCAGGGTCAGATTGTCCAGCGTATCGAAGCGAAACCCTTGCGTTGCAATGGTTTTGCCGTAGGGGTCTACCGGGCACTGGCTGCCGTCACAGATGTAACTGGTCAGCCGGCCGCGC
This sequence comes from Pseudomonas sp. 21LCFQ02, assembly GCF_024129895.2. Lineage (NCBI taxonomy): Bacteria > Pseudomonadati > Pseudomonadota > Gammaproteobacteria > Pseudomonadales > Pseudomonadaceae > Pseudomonas > Pseudomonas sp. 21LCFQ02. The sequence goes on along the minus strand of NZ_CM178749.1, from coordinate 3,873,842 downwards.
CGGTCGTAGCCGTAAATCTCGTCACGCAGCAGTGTATCGCCCTGTTTGAGGGTGCGCTGCTTGAGCTGGTCGGTGTCGTCATACACCTGGGTCAGGGTCTGGATCACGCCATTGAGGTCAAATTCACGGCTGATCTCCCGGCCATGGTCGTCGTAGCCCAGGCCGGTGCCCAGACGCTGCTGGTCGTCGACGGTATCGATGCGCGCCAGCCGGCCCAGATCGTCGTAGCTGAAGGTCGCGGTGGTCTGGCCCAGGCCGGTGCTCTGCAAGCGGGCATGGGCGTCGTAACTGAGGCTCTGGGTGTGGCCCAGTACATCGATGTATTCCAGCAGCAGGCCCTGCAGGCTGTAGCGGTACTGCATCTGATACTCGCCGGTGTCGTCAATGCGCTGCTCACTCTTGAGTTCGCCGGTGCTGTAGTAAGTACGCTTCAGCGTTTGACCTTGTTCGGTGCAATCGAGCAACCGGGCGTTTTGCGGGTCATATTCGTAGCTGGCGTTGACGTTACTGGCCGGAATACGCCGCACCAGCGGGTCTTCACCCAGCGCCGGTACATACAGGTATTCGATCCGCTGCCGGCTGGCGGTCAACACTGCGGCGGGCCGGGTTTGCCCCGGCTCGAAGCTGTACGACTGCTCACGGCCACCGACGGTGAACAGGTAGCGGCGCTCCAGGCTGTCGAATGCCTGCTGGCCCAGCTCCACGTCATTGACGGCGATGCTCACCGGCAAGTCCGCGCGGCTGTGTGCGGCGTAGCGCCGACGCACCTCGTTCTGGTCTGGCAGGATCAACGTAAGCTGGCGATCAAAAGCGTCATAGCGGTAGCCGGTGACATGGCTCAGCGCGTCGATTTCTTCGGCCAGCCGCCCCAATCCGTCGTAGTGGTAAAGATGCCGGCCCAGGCTTTGCCCGTCGTGGGTATCACGCTGAACATAATCAGGCTCTTCGAACAGGTTCACCTGAGTTTCGGTCAACTCATAGCGCCTGTTGTCGCTGGCCGAGCGCTGCCGCCACTGGCGTTTGAGCGGCCCGCTGGGGCTGGCGGCCTGGTCGGTCTGCTCGAAGCTCACAACGCCGTCCGGGCCGGTCTGGCTCAGTGACTGCTGCCAGTCGTCGTACGTGAAGGTGGTGGTCAGGGTGCGCTCGTCACTACCCAGCCAGTCGTACAGGGTCTCGCTGCTCAATTGCCCGCGGCGGTCATACTGCGCGGCATAGATACGCCGCCAGGCATTGTCGGCATCGGCATCCTGGCGCTGTTCGGCAACCACTCGACTCAAGCCATCAAGCTCGCTGCGCACGGCCACGCCTTTGACATCCGTGACTTGCTGCCAGGCCCTCTGCCCGGTTTCGGCCACCAGCCCATAGGCGTACTGGCGGGCAGCTTGATAGTCGCTGCCCGGCGCCACGGTCTCGCTCAGCACCCGCTGCAGCGCATCGTAGCGGTAGCGAATTTCTACGTCGGTGTCGTCACGGGTCAGCAGCGCCAGGCCATTGACCAGCGACTGCTCAAGCTCGATCACCTTGCGCTCAGCATCCAGGCTGCTGCTGCGAGTCTCGGTGGTGTGCAACACCGTGCCACCGGCGCGGCCGGTGCTGACCCGGTAGCTGTAGTCGGTCAGGTTGGTGATGCCGTTGAGGATGACGCTCTGTTGCAGCAACCGGCCGTGGTTAAAGCTGTCGGTCGGTGCGTTGTAATAGCGCGAGGCGCCGGTTTGCAGCAAGGTTTCAGTGCTGCCGTGCACCTGTAGCAGACGTTCTTCGGTTTGCGCCAGCCACGGCTGGCCAGTCCCCCCCACCGCCGGCAGGGCCTCATGACGGTAGCGCTGGCGCAGCACCGGGGCGGCCTCGCCATGGCTGGACGAGGCCGGGGTCACGGTGCTGCTGGCCAACTGGCGCACGAAGCCTTCAGGGTCGGCCGGGCACTGGCCGGGCTCACCGGCAGCCGGGTACCAGCTGCGGGTTTCAGTGATACCACTGGCTTTGATTTCTTCGAGCAGGTTGCCAAAGTCGTCGTAGCGGGTTTTCACCGTTTCGCTGCGCGCCCGGTTGGGGTCGTCGAGGTCGTACCAGCTCTCGGTCACAGTGTCGGGCAACTGGAAAAAGGCAGGTTGCCCGTCGAAGTCCAGGTCGTCGCTTGCGTGGTAGCGCGTGGCGCTGCGGCGGACCTTGCGGCCTTGGGTGGTGAGTTGCTCGGTCAGCAGATGGAAGCGGTTGAAGGTGCGCTCGATGGTGCGTACCGGCTGGCCGCCCTCCAGCAGCTCTTCGCTGCTGCCGTACAGGTAGCTGCCAGTGATCTTGTACAGGTTGTCCTGGCCGTTGTCCTCCCACACCAGGCCCGAGGCGTTGTGGCCCAGAAAGTTATGCGTCGGGTTGACCGTGCCAGTGCCATAGCTGTAGCCCACCTCGATGGGCGGCTGACGTGTGGCCTGGTGTTTTTGCTGTGGCGCCTGGGGTGCCCCGGAGACCGGACTGGGGTCAATGATGTGCCGCGTTACCCGACGCAGATTGGGGCGGCTGCTCTGGCCTGGGAAGGCATGCCCGGCGTCATCGTAGCGCAGGGTCTCGTGGGCGCCGGAAGGGGTCCAGACCTCGGTCACATGCAACAGGCCATCAAGCTCCTGATAGCCCAGGCGCCAGCCGGCCTGCTCGGCAGTGGGCAAGGTAATACGCGACACCCGGTTATCGTGACCGCTCAAGGTAAAGGTGAATTTCGCGGCTGACTGGTCAGGGTCCAGAGTCAACACCACCTCGCTGGCGGAGCGCTCCAGGGTCAGCAAACGGCGCTGGCTATCGCGCACCTCGGCCAGCAGCGCCTGGCCATTGAAGTAGCTGTAGCTGAGGCTGATGCGACGCCCGTTGGCGGCGCGGATTTCCACTGGCAAGGCCGGGCTGTCGCCCCCCATGGCCTGCAGAATTTCCAGCTGGCCTGACTTGTGAGCGATGCGGTACTGATTGCCGACCAGTTCGGCAGCATGAAAGCTGTCGAGCTTTTTCTCCTTCATCAGCATCTGACCGTTGGCGTGCCCGGTTACTTTGAAACTCTCGCCACTGCTGAGTGAGAGCATCTGCGAAGCCGGGTGGTACTGCGACAGTTGCAGGTTCCAGCCGTGGCCGTAGCCGGAGTCCTGATTGTTGAGCGGATTGAAGACCAGCGTCAGCGGCAGCGCAGGGCCGGCCAGCTCGTCGCTTTGCAGCTCCGGCAGGCTGATCGACAGCGTGTACAAACCGGTACGTGGGTCGACGCCGCCATTGATGAAACTCATGAAGTTGAATGCATTGGAATGCAGTGATGTAGAGGCAGTCATGCTGCACCTCGGGTCAAAAGCAATGGCCGATGACGCGGCCCCACTGCATGGCCGCGCCCTTATGGGGTTACAAAACACTAAGCAACAGGGTATTGCGACTGTCGGCGACTTCCATCGGGGCAAAGGCAATGGCCAGCCGGTGCGCGTTGCCGTTCTTGTCCAGCAGGTCGACCTTTAGCGACTGCTCCAGAGCACTGGCGTCGGCCGACCCCATGTAGCGCACGTCGTCAGTGCGAAACAGACTGACCAGCAACTGGCCTTCACCCACCTCTTCGCTGGCAATGATGCTGGAGTCCAGGGTCTTGCCGGGCATCACCTTGGCCAGACGCGCGTCGTACAGCATCCGCCGCGGGTCTTGCTGGTTTTGCTCGTCGTTGAAGAGGTAGCCGGTGTAGCTGAACATGGTTTCGTTAACCCGGCGGCTCTCCCACTGAATCAGCGACTGGTTGGCTTCGAACTCGCAGCGCATGAAGCGCACGGTCTTGCCATCCTTGCCAGTGAACTCCAGGTACCAGTAGTCGGTGGTGATCAGGAAATAGTCATAGTCTTCCTGCTGCGGCAGGGTGTTGCCGCCACCGGCGACCCGCCTGGGCGCAAAGGCATAGTCACGGGCTTCGAATGCCGGCGGGGTCACCGGCACCAACTCGATGACGTAGGGCACCTGATTGCTGTGCTTGTTGGAGTTGTGCTCGCCACCCCACTCATCGGCGAAACGGGCATGCAGCACTTGCGGGTCTCTGGCCCTGGTGTGCACGAACACCTGTCGCCGGGAAATGGCGCCCTGCACCTGGTAACTGGCAAAAGCCTGAGCACTTGCCATGGCGTCGAGCCGGTTGAAGCGATTGGCCTCGATACTGACCGCCCAGTCGTAATGCACATCGCCTTCAATGCCTTCCTGGGTCAGGGGCAGGTAGTCCAGCGCCTGGCCGCTGTTACGGTGAACGAGGGTCAGGCTGCTCAGCTCTTCTTCGGTCACTGGATAGTCGACACCGTCGACCGGTTCGGTTTCGATCTCCACATCCACGGCAATCTGCTGGTAGCCGTTGGCCGTGGCGCGGACCTGATTGGCGGCGGCGGTGAGCTGGAAGTTTTTCAGGCGCAGCCACGACTGCGCCTGGACGAAGTCGCTGAGGCTGATAATGCTGTAGCCACTCATCCAGACGATGCCATTGTTAAGCGCCTCGCAGCGCACCACGCTGGTCGGCGCCGACAATTGCGCCGGCGCACTGAACAGCCCTTGCGGGGTCACACTGCCCGGGCCGCTGGCGATGCTCCAGCGCAAGGCCTCGGGCGGAATGTTGGCCGGCGCAGTCAGCTGCACCTGGGCGCTGCGCCCCACCCCGCTCACATGCGGGGGATCGACGGCCAGTGACTGGTTAAAGGCCAGCAACAACACCGTGGCTTCGGTTGTCTGCCCGCTGCCGGTGTCCTTGACCTCGATCCGCTGCACAGCCAGGCCCTCGGCCCCCGACAGCTCGGTGGGTGGCGTGTAGGTCACCTGGTTACCGCTGCCACTGAGGCTGCCATAACGAGGTTCGAGCAGGGTCCAGGACAGCTCGCCACCGCCCAGGCTGGCAGCCGCCAGGCGCATCGGCCTGGGGGCCCCCGTCACATAGTGGATTGAGGCCTGCGGGGCCAGGCTGATCGCGTCGAACACCACTGACACCAGGGCACTGGCCCGGCGCTGCTCACCGGTTTGCGGGTCACGATACTCCGCAGTCACGACATTGCGCACGGTTTGCCGCCCCATTTGCTGAGGCGCGACGGCGGTGTAGGCACCATTGGCGATGCTGCCGGCCGCGTTCAAGGTGTTCAGGCTGCGCACGCTCCACTGCACACTGGCCGCATCAAGGCTGCGCGATGCCTGACGTACGGTGAATGTCTGGCGGCTTCCGGCCTGCAGCACCTTGAACAACGGCTCCAGGGTGATGCTGGTCAGGGCCGGGTCAATATTGCCGAACACGATCAGGTCATGGGGATCGTGGCGCGAGCTTTCAACGAAGACGTTTTCCCCAGGGAACAGCAAGCTGTTGAGGATATCGAGGCGCTCTTGCTCGACATGTTCGATCATGTCCCGCGACAGCACCAGGGCCGCAGAATATTGATCATTGCCCTGGCCGTCGCGGTCATCCGGAATGAAGTACGGAAAGCCACTGCCTTCACCCGGAAAGTAGCCAGGTGAAGGCTTGCCGCGCAGGGCGATGAAAATCAGCACCCCGCCTTCACCGTAGTTCGCCGCCCTGGCATCCTTGGCCCCCGGCGCCGCCTGGGTACGCACGTAAAAGGTGGTGGGGGTCAAGGGGTTGTAGCCCTTGAGGTCCAGGGTGCCCAGCTCGAACACCCGCTTGTGGCGTGGCAACGCCTTGATAAAACCCTCGAAGGCTTCACCGATGCGGTTCTGCGCCTGCAGCTGCTCGGCCAGGGTGCACTTGAACGACAGGCTGTTACGCAGGTCGAGGGTCACCCGGCCGCGGTGGTCGACCTGGCCGACCACCATCGACAGGTTGATGCTCATGATCAGGCTATAGCCCTGCTGCTCGGCCAGGGTGTAACTGGACACCAGAGTGACGGGCTTGCCGACGGGCTTGGAATAGGTGGTGACCGTACCGGCCATGATGCCCAGGGTCAGGGTAGCGCTGGAGTTGTTGAGCGAGGCGGTTTCGAACGACAGCAGCGGCTTGCTGAGTACCACCGCGTGCAATTGCATCCACTCGCTCTGGTCGTCGCTGAGGTAGATTTGCTCCATGCTGAACGGCGGCAGGAAACTGAATTCATCGAAACCGGCCACGAACTGCTGCTCGAGCAGGCGGTTGAGCCGAGCCCTTCCGAACACCGAAATCGCGCCCCAGCCCTGGGTGGTTTCGCCCTGCTGCATACGGGCCAGTAATTGTTGCCTGGAGTTGCTCATCTTTGATTTCTCCTATCAAGTGGCGCGCAGGGCTCAAACGTCCATGAATGCCAAGCCGGAGCTATGGGTTTGCGGGTAGTCGAACAGCGGCAGCGGCAGCACGGTAAAGCCATACTTGGTTTCCCCCCAGGCCGTGGCAGAGCCGAGCACCAAGGCAAAACGCTGCGTCAGCGTGGCCGGCGCGGTAAAAATTCCATTACTGATCGAACCCACACCCGTCACGACTTGCCACTGCACCTCAGCCTCGGGAATCGTGTGAGCCCCGGACTTGAGCAGCAGCTTGGTCTGGTTGGCAGGCAGCGACACTGAACGATCGCGTTGGACCGCCAGCGGCAGAATGAACAGCGATACCATGATCCAGGCCGACTTGGTCTTGCCGGTCGCCTGATTGCGGACCACGATCTCTTCGACGATGAATTCCTTGTCACCGACCGTGGTGGGTGCGGTGTATTGGTATTTACCACCTGTCAGTGCTTCAAGCCGGCCGCCGTTGGCCGGGGTCTTGAGCGACCAGCTCAGGGTGCCTGAGCGGGTGCCGGCCGACAGGGTGCGGCTATGCCCGCCGTCGCAGGTTTGCACCAGCGGGCTGACAGTGATGTCATTGACCACCACCGACACCAGCGCCGAGCTGCTGTAGCTGCCAGCGGTGGCGGTAACCCTGACCCGCAGAAACGCCCCCTTGACAGTGGCCGGTGCGGTGTAGCGTCCAGCGCTGTTGATGTTGCCGGGAGGCTCGTCGCTGCCCAGGATGTTGTGCACGCTCCAGGTCACCTGCGGCGCGCCCAGCGGCTCGACACTGAACTCCAGACTTTCGCCAGTACCCACCAGCGGTTGCAACGGCTTGACCTTGAATTTGGTCAGCGACGGACCTACCCAGCCAAACAAGGCCATATCGCCAGGCAGGGCGATATCGTCCAGGACCACGGCATCGGTGTTGCGAAACAGCAACGAATGCAACGCAAAGGTGTCGATGGGCGGCACATAACTGAGGAACTTGGGAAAATAAAACTGTAGATCCTGGAGGTTCTGCGCCGTATAAGCTGCTCGCTCCTGGTTGAAGAGGGTGACGGCCTGATCATGGTTAGAAAAGTCCGAGGCGATACCGAGCTGAAGCTGGGCAGGCGCTACTACGACGGGTTCTGGCTCGATGACTTGGGAGGTCTTATTGAGTCGGTAAGCTCTGGACACCCGGGCATCGATAACGGCATACACCCCGGCATCCATGGGCCCGGCACCGGCCCAGCAGCGGGCGACACAGCAATGGTTGGTGGCGTCACGCTGGTAATCAACCCGAATCGCGCCATCTTTGATCTGGAAATGGACGTACTGCCCCTGGCCTCGCTCCCAGTTGAACGGCGGGTCGAACGAGCCCGAATTGGAACTGCCGCTACCCCAGCGAAAGAGATAATTGCTGGCCGGCAACCTGCCGCCGTCAGGGTTCATTTTCCAGAATCTGGTTTCAGGATTGATCTGGTAGTTCCATGCGCCTGTGCCAATGTAGCTGCGGCCCAGTAGCTCCTCGGTCAGCGTCTCCATCAGAAACCTGTTGCCCAGCAGCAAGGTGGCGCTGTAGTTCTTGTCACGGTCATTGGGAATCAGGTATTTGAAGCTTTCATCCGGTTCTCCGCCGCAGACCTGCCCCTCCATGGCCACGAACACCAGCACCGCGCCGTCGCCGTAGTTATCGGCATTGCGCAGCTTGGCGCCGGGTGCGGCCTGGGTGCGCAAAATGATGCTGTCTGGCTTGATGGTGCTGTTGGCCGGTTTACTGATTTCACTGATCACCATCACCCGTTTTTCATTGGGCAGTGCTTTGAACAATCGCTCGAAGAACTCCCCGCCCAGCCGCTGCTCACGCAGGTGCGGCGAATTGTTCAATTTGAAATTCCAGCTGTCCCTGAGGTCCAGCACCACTTGCCCTGCGCGGGTCACCGTACCCGGTACATCATTCAACCGCAGTTCCAGGGTCAGCTCAGGGCCGTTGAGTGGGTCGACCACTTCGACGCGGGTCGGCTCCAGGCCGCCGGGAACATCCTTGAACGTAATATGGGTACCGCCGACCACCCTCATGGTCAGCTTGGCATCGGCGCTGTTGCTGCCGACGTTGGCGATCTCGAACGACAGTCGCGGAAAGTCCAGGGTGTAGTCGGTGATGTACTGGCCGACGGTGTCGCTGTCGCCGATATAGCCCTGCACCGGTGGCAGGTAGTTGTTGGTGCTGAAGCGCTGGATGTACTCCTGCAGCAGCACGGTATTGGTATCACTGCGGTTGAACGCCAGAATCGCGCCCCAGTTCAGGGTCTTGGGTCCCTCTTTGAGCCAGTTGATCAGTTCGCTTTTGGATAAGCCGGCCATGTTGGCGGTCCTCTTGTTGCAGACAAGGTTAAGGCCGGTTCAAACCGCCCTGAATCTCAAACCGGGTGAAGGGGTCTGCTGATGATTGAGCAACGGCAATGGCAGCAGCAGACAGCCGTTGAACACCCGCCCGGGTTGGCGCTGAGTGGCCAGCAGCAAAACGAAGTGGTGGCGCAGCACCGACGGCTGGGTGTAAATGCCGTCGGCATCCACCACCACGCCCTCACCATCGCCGGCCAGCACTTGCCAGCTCAGTTGGTGGCTGGGGACCGGGCTGTTGCCACCGTGCAGCACCTCTAGCCTGAGCTGGCCGGGTGCAAGCCGGGCGGTACGCTGACCTGTATAGTCGGGCACGATGCTGTGGGTCATTAATGCAAACAGGGTCATGACCCAGGCCGACTGGCTGTGCCCGGTCAGTTCATCGCGCACAATGATTTGCTCGACGCTGTACTCCGGCAGCTGGTAGCGGTCGGGGGCCTGATAGGCACAGACTCCCTCTGGCCCGGGTATCAGCCGGCCGCCAGTGCTGTCATCAGCCAGCGACCAGGTGAGTGGCCCCGGCGTTCTTGCCGCCGCCAACAACAGGCAGCGCTGGCCGCGCTGAACAATCTGCACCACCGGGTTGATGGTGATGGCGTTGGCCACCAGCTGGATCAGCGCCGAGGCGCTGTGGCCATTGGCCTGGGCGGTGACGCAGACCGACAGGCCGGTGCCACTGAGTTGGTCGGGGGCGGTGTAGAGGCCGTCCGGGGAAATACTGCCGGGCGCATCGCTGCTATCGAATACGTTGCGCACGGTCCAGTTCAAGCCGCTCAAGCCCGGGGTTGTAGTGCGCAGTTGCAGGCGTTCACCGGGCCCCAGCAGCGATTGCGGCGGGTCGAGCCAGAAGCGCGCCGGGGGCGGCCCGGCACGGGCACGCATGAGCAGATCACCGGGCAACAGCAGCTCTTCGGCCAGCAACGCTGCCGGCGCATCAAACGCCGGCACTTGCTCGATAAACGTCTGCAGTGCCGGAGCTACGGCCAGGGTCTGGGTGCAAATCGAAGCCAGAAATTCACGCAGCCGCTCATCGCGGTCTGCCGCGCTGGGCGCTACAGCCTGCAATGCCTGCGGGTCATGGGGATGGCTGGGGTCTAGCTGCCAAGTGAGTTCGACCTGCGGCGCAGCCGGGTAGACCGGTTCAAGCGCACGCAGCACCGGGTCCACGGCCAGCCCGCTGCGCAGCCGCAGGTGCCAATCGGCAATCAGGGCCGCGTACAGACGCTGATTGCTTTTCAGGTTCAGCGAAGTATCTGCCTGGGTGACATGACCGATCAGCTCAAAGCACAGTTGCTCTTCAGACACCTCGGCCCAGGCCTGGGCGCCTGCATCCAGGTACACCACGGGGGTTGCCCACATCGTTTCGACCGGGTCGTGATAGAACACCGGCCGCAGCATGAAGTACCCCGCAGTCGGCTGCAGACGCACAAACCCCGAGGCCTGGTTGAGCACTTGCCAACGGGCCTGACCGTTGGTCGCGGCCAGCCATTGCGCACCCACCAGGGTGTCGAGCAGCAGCCGGTTACTCAACACCAGGCTGGTGCCCCGCGGCGCGCCCGCTTCATCTGCCAGCAGCCAGGGAAAATCGGCGCCCGGTGCCTCGCCCTCGGGCTGCCCGTGCATGGCAACCAACAGCAGCAACGCCCCTTCGCCCGCCTGCGCTTGACCCGGTGGCGCTGGCTGGGTCCGGATACTCAAGCGGGCAGGCTCGATCACCTGCCCGGCGGCCCGACCGATGCCCACCAACGGCAGTGTGCCTCGCACAGCGTCCAGACTCTTGAACAGGCATTCGAAGGATGCGGTGTCGATAAAGCGCTGTTGCGGCAGGTCGCTGAACCCGAACCGCAGGGCACTGCCCTCACGCAGGTCGAGCAGCACCTGCCCGGCACGGTTGGCATCCGGCAGGGCATTGTGCAACGCCAGCTCAAGACTCAACTGCGGCCCATGCAGCGCATCGAAGAGCCACAGGCCGGTCACCTCAAGGTGCCCTTGAACCTGTTCAAGGGTCAGTTGGCGACCGCCGGTCAGCTGCATGCTCAGCCGCAGGCCTGGCGCATCCTGTTGCAGATCAGCGCCCTCTAACGACACATGCGCACCACCGAAGGTGCAGGCGTCGAAGTACTGCCCGGCGATTTGGCGATCGCCGATAAACCCCTCGAACGGCGCAAGGTGCAGTGCCCGGCCGTAGCGCGCCAGCTGGCTTTGCTCGAGCAGCGTGTCAAGGTCATGGCGGCTGAACGCCAGGATGGCGCCCCAGCCCAGGGTTTGCGGCCCGGTACCCATCAGGTCCAGCAGACGGCTTGTCGACGGGCTGGTCATTGCAGCCTCCTGTTGATTGCATGGATGACGTGGGTCAGGCAGCCAGGGTCAACACCAGGCTAGGGAATTCAAGCTCGGAATGCCCTTCGTCGAAGCTGACCTGCACGCGCAGGGTCAACCGTGCACCGCTGCCCAAACCCAGCAGATAGGCGCGCGACAGCGTGGCCAGCACCTTGCCGGCCTGCAGTTGCTCGTCGGTCACCACGGCGGCGTCCAGCACCATCTCGTTGCGGCTGCTCTCGGCCACGATCGTGACCTGTTGGCCAGGCGCCATGAACATCCAGCGATTGAGGGTGACCTGCACGCCGGCGGGCGGCACGCAGGCCAGGCTCAGTTGCCCGGCGCTGACGCAGGCGCACTGCACAGTGCTGAACTGCGTTCTGGGCACCGCCACCACCCGCAGGTCAAAGGGCCGTGAGGTGGCCTGCGGCTGGCCGGCACGGCTCACGCGGTACAGCACATTCAGGCGTTTGCCCATGTTGGCCGGCACCGCACTGGCAGGAATACTGAACTGCCGCGGATCGCTGGCATCGGCCTGCTCGGCGAGGTAATCGCCCGTGCTGCCAAAGCCCTGCCAGTGCACCTGCAGCTGGTCGCCAGGCTCCAGCTCGACGTCATTGGCGATGCGCACCTTGGCGCCGCTGCGCAGCAGCATGGCCTCGATGTAGCCACGCCCCGGTTGTGGGTCGTTCAGTTCCGGCAGCGCGTTGACGACGATCGGCGCGGCCGGCCGCCAGGCAGCGCGTACCGCCACTGGCAAGCTGTGCGAGGAGCCGGCCGCACCAGCCCTGGCGTATTGCCAGGTGAAGCTCAGGCTGGCATCGAGCTGCGCCGTCAGCCAGTCGGCCGCCAGGCTGAACAGCAACGCGCCGGCGTCGATCTGCTCCTGACCAACCCGCTGCGCCAGGATCCGGCTCTGCCCGGCCCGGCTGCTGGTGGCGTAGAGCAATGCCTGATCGCCAGGTTGCATGCCGTTCCAGGCGGCCACCCGCAGCACCAGGCCCTGCGGAAAATCCTCCGGGTCCAGAGCCGGGCCGGTATGGCCGTCGATGCTTGCGGCGGGCAACAGCGGCGCAGCCGGCGCGGTGATAACGAGCCGCTGCATCGGTGCCTGGTCCTCGTCGCGCTGCCCGTTACCGTCTGGAGCGTTGGCATATTGCACCCGGTAGCCCAGCTCGGCATGGCCACCGGCAATAAATATCACGTAAGTGCTGTCCAGCCCGGTGCTCAACACCTGGCCGGGCTGCGTCACCGTCAGGGTGTGCTGCCACGGCTGATCCTCCCTGCCATCGTGGAAGTAGCCTTGCCAGGTCAGGGTCACCCGGTCGCCGCTGCTCATGCGCGGATAGGGGGCGATGGCCAGGGTGAAGCTGGCGCCGGGCAGGTCCGGGTCCAGGTGCAGATCGTGGGATTCCTTGAGTTGGGCTACTGGCAGTGTGTTTTGCATCTGACGGCTCCTTCTGATCGCGCAGCCAGGACATGGCTCAGTGGCCGCGTGACATTGGCTGATGGTTCAGAACTTGTAAGCCAGAGAGCAGCGCAGTTCTACCTAGCAAAGTCCGCAGGTGGTGTTCTGCGGTGCACTATTTAAAGTCTGGTTCCATGAGTGTTCCGATAAACAACAGACGGTACTCGCCATGAATAAAAGTACGATAAAACTTCTGCGCAACTTCATTCTGGCGGCGCTTCTGGCAGGCTCTGCGAACAGCTTTGCACAAGCGCCACAAGCCGATCCACGCTCACAAGGAACGATCACGTTCTATTACCCCGACGGCTCGCAACAGTGCAGCTTCGAGATTTATTCGCGCGATATCTATTTTGCTGAAGAAGGCAGTTCGCATAACAACTGCGCCTATCTGCAACGGGGCAGTACATTCAAAATCACCCATGCACCTTCCACCGTGCAGATTCAGTTTTACCACCAACTCATGACCGACTGGGGGCTGCGTATTTATAACAGGCGACAAATCAAAACCATCAAAGAGCCGACCACTATCACCACCCCCGTTGCCATCGCCGACCTTAGAACATTGCCGGCCGGTAGCGTCGTCGCTCCCGGTGTCAGATATATCGGTTACGACGAATACATCGCATCCAGCAATCCGGACAACATTGAGTTCGTCCGGATCGATTTTCAAACCACTGCAACCGCAGCGCCCCCCAAGCTAACCCTCGAAGGCGCCAACGGCGCCAACCACTGCACCCTGAACTTCGAAACCGCCGAGTACCGCTTCGAAGACAGTGCCCCGTGCAAAAACGACCAGGCGGTGGGCATCGAGCTGGAACATGCGCCGTCGGCCTCGAACATTCTGCTCACCGACGACGACGCCGTCAGCGGCACGCCGGGTTGTACCACCGACAATCCCGGCAATTACTTCTGGATCATGCTGCGCACCATCAAGGAAGACGTCAGCGTGCCGCCCATCGATCTCGACGACATCGTTGCCACCCCTCGAGGTTCGGTGGTCGCGCCCGGGGTGCAAGTGATCGACTACTACCAGAACCCACCCGGTAGCACACCGAAACGCCGCACCTCCTGCGTCAAGATTGAGGTCGATGCACCGGTGCCCTCCGTCCCTTTACCTCGGCCCTGAGCCGCCCCCTACCGCGAGGTGCCCGCCATGGCCACTGCCCTGCACTCCAACGCTCTGAACTTCATGAGCTTCATCGAAGGAGGTGTCGACCCACGCACCGGGCTGTATACCTTCAGCGTCAACCTGCCAGAACTGCACAGCGATGATCTGGCCGGCCCTGCCGTGCCGCTGGCGCTGGGTTTCAGCCCGCTGAATAACGAAGACACCGGCCTGGGCCTGGGCTGGAGCCTGCAACTGAGCCGCTACAACCGCGATACGCAGATCCTGTCGCTGAGCACCGGCGAGACCTTTAAGGTCACCGAGGTCGATGGCCGCGGACAAATGCTGATGAAAGAGAAAAAGCTCGACAGCTTTCATGCTGCCGAGCTAGTCGGCAATCAGTACCGCATCGCCCACAAGTCCGGGCTGGTCGAGACCCTGCAGGAAATGGGCAGCGATGAGCGCCCGGTTGCGCTGCCGGTGAAGATCCAGTCGGCCGATGGCCGCCAGGTGACCCTGAGCTACGAGTATTTCAACGGCCAGCCGCTGCTGGCCGAGGTGCGTGACCAGCGGCGGCGCCTGCTGACCCTGCAACGCACCAGCAACCAGGTGCTGTTGAGCCTGGACCCGGACCACAGTGCTGCGCTGTTCAGCTTTACCCTGAGCGGTGCGGACAACCGGGTCGAACGCATCAGCTTGCCCACCGTTGAGCAGGCCGGCTGGCGCCTGCAATACCAGGCATTGGGCGGCCTGCTGCACGTCAGCGAAGTCTGGACCCCCAGCGGCGCCCATGAAAGCCTGCGCTACGACGATGCCGGGCATGCCTTCCCCGGCTCCGCCGGGCGGCCCAACCTGCGCCGGGTGACCGGGCACAGCACCGATCCTGGCCGGGGTCAGCCACCGATCGAAGTGGGTTACAGCTATGGCAACCGTGACGTACCGGCGATGCAGAACTTTCTTGGCTTCAATGCCCCAGGGTTGGTGTGGGAAGACAACGGCCTGGACAACCTGTACAAGATCACCGGCAGCTACCTTTACGGCAGCAGCGAAGTGCTGCTGGAGGGCGGCCAGCCGGTGCGCACCATCGAGCGCACCTTCAACCGCTTCCATCTGCTGACCGAACAGCTCACCACCCAAGGCCACAAGGTACGCCGCAGCGCCACGCGCTACCACGCAAGCGACGACCTGGATTTCGACCGGCAACCTGCCTTTTTCCAGTTGCCCGACACCGTTACCGACAGCTGGTACGACCTCGACGACCCCAACCGGGTGCGCAGCGAAACAGTGAAAACCCGCTACGACGACTTTGGCAACCTGCTTGAGCAGGTGCAAGCCAGCGGCCTCAGCGAAACCCGCAGCTGGTACCCGGCAACCGGTGAGCCCGGCCAGTGCCCAGCCGACCCTGAAGGCTTCGTGCGCCAGTTGGCCAGCAGCACCGTGACCCCTGCGTCATCCAGCCATGGCGAGGCCGCCCCGGTGCTGCGCCATCGCTATCGCTACCAGGCCCTGGCCAGCGTTGCCGACGCCGGCCAGCCCTGGCTGGTGATGAGCGAAGACCAGTTGCTGCAAGTGGAGCAAAGCGGTGAGACGCTGCTGCAACGCATCGAATCAAGCTACCTCGACGCACCGGCTGACCGCTTCGGGCATGGCCGCCTGCAGCAGGAGCGCCTGACCCTCAATGGCGTGACCCGCATCACCGATTACCGCTACAGCACAAGCCCGGACCTGCGCGTGCTGCACACCGAACAGACGCTCAGCAGCAGCCTGGATGCCGAGCGCAAGCTGATCAGCCTGGAGCATTCGTTACTCAGTGGCTTGCTGCTGTTGACCCATGAGGCCGACAACGATGTGCAGATCCGCTACCAGTACGATGCCCTGCAACGGGTGACCCTGGAGACCGTGGCCCCGGATGACCCGCAGTACAAGGCGAGCCGCCAATACCGCTATGGGCTGGTGGGCGCTGGCGGGCAAACGGCCTGGCAGGAAGTCGCCGACGTCAAGGGGGTGACCCGGCGTAGCGAGCTGGACGGCCTGAGCCGGGTCATCGAAGAACAACGCCGCGACGCCGACGGCGACAACGCCCTGCGGCGTACCTATGCCGCGCAGTACGACGCCCGCGGCCGGCTGGCCAGCGAGACCGACCACGATTGGCTGGGCAGCCGTAACCTGACCCTGACCCGCCGGTTGGGCTACGACGACTGGGGCCAGGCGGTCAGCGAAACCGGCCCCGATGGGGTGCTCAGCTTCAGCCTGAACGAGCCCTTTGGCTGGCTGGATCCGCAGGGCGCCTATATGCCGGCCCAGCTCAGTTGGCAACAACCCAATGCCGCCACCAATGAACGCTTTAGTCTGACCATCAGCCAGCTTAATGCCTTTGGCAAGCCACACAGCATTGAGCGTTTCGACCTGAACGGCCAAAGCCTGGGCCAGCAACTGAACTTCTATGACGGCTTGGGCCGCTGTGTGCAAAGCGTCGACCTGCAGGGCTACACCACATCCTACCGCTACGACGCCTTTGACCGGCTACTGTGCACCACCTTGCCCAATGGCGACCAGGTGCTGCGCCAGTTCACCGCGCACAGCAGCGCCGAGCTGCCCAGTCAGCTTCAAGTGCTGCCGGCCAATGCACGCCTGACAGCGATTAACGTGGGCGAGCAGGACTACGACAGCCTGGGGCGGGTGGTGCGGCTCAAGACCGGTACGCGCACCGAACAGTATCGCTATGCGCCCGGCCAGGCCCAGGCCAGCGAGCGGATCAGCGCCGCCGGTGCGTCGATTCACTACCGCTACGCACCGGGGCTGACCGTCGAGCCGCTGAGCACCGAAGCCCCCGATGAGCAGGTGAGCTTCGACTACGACCGGCTCAGCGCGCAGTTGCTCAGCGCCAGCAACAGCCAGGGCAGCCGCCATTACCGTTACGACAGCACCGGGCAACTACGTGAAGCCAGCTGGCACACCGCACAGGGCAGTTGGACCGCTGAGTACCAGCACTCGCTGCTGGGCCGGGCGTTGCACAGCAGCGGCATCGACGGTTTGTACACTGACCGGCACTATGATGCGCAAGGCCGGCTGCAATCACTGACCCAGGGCACTATTCAGGCCGCGTTCGAGTACGACGCGTTAGGCCGGCCCAGCCGAATTGTCACCAGCAGCCCGGACAACTGCCTGGACACCCGCCTGGAATACGACGAGCACTCACGCGAGGTGCTGCGCACCCTCTACCCCGCAGGCCAATCGGCACTGACCCTGAGCCAGGCCTGGCGCAATGATGACCAGTTGCTTGAACGCCATCTGCAGCAGGCCGGTACCAGCCTGTTGCATGAAACATTCAACTATGACAACCGTGGCCGGCTGATCGACTGCCGCTGCAGCGGCAGCCAGTTGCCCGCCGACGAACAGGGCAACCGCATCGAGCAGCAGCTGTTTCGCTTCGATGCGCTGGATAACCCGACCCTGAGCATCAGCCGGTTTGCCGACACAACCTCTGACCGTGCCACCTACCACTACGCGGTCGACGACCCCTGCCGCTTGCAGCGGGTCACCCACACCCACGCCAGCTACCCGGCCTACATCGACTTCGCCTACGACGCCGACGGCAACCAGCTCAATGACCAGCACGGCCGCCGCCTGCACTATGACAGCCAGGGCCGCTTGCTGGACCTGCACGGCCCCGCCGGCGAACCCTTGGGGCAGTACCGCTATGACGGTCACAACAACCTGCTGAGCGTCACCGAAGACAACGCCGAGCCGCGCTGGCATTTCTTTGATGAACAGGGGCTGGGCAGCACCGTCCAGGCGCAAACCCACACCCATTACCTCAGCGAGAGCGGCACGCCTCTGGCGCAGCAGCGCAACGACAGCGAACCGGCGCTGTTGCTGGCCTGCAACGCCGCAAACAGTGTGGTGGCCGAGCTGCAGGATCAGCAGTACCGTCATGCGTTGTATAACGCCTGGGGGGAGCGCAGCAGCGGGCAAGACGAGCCGCTGCTCAGCACCGCCGGCTTCAACGGCGAACCGCAGGATGCACTGACCGGCTGCTACCTGCTGGGCCAGGGCTACCGCGCCTACAACCCGGCGCTGATGCGCTTTCACAGCCCCGACAACCTGAGCCCGTTCGGCGCCGGCGGGCTGAACCCCTATGCCTATTGCCTGGGCAACCCGGTGGCATTTCAGGACCCCAGCGGCCACAGCGTCGGCCAGCTCGAATACAGCCAGTTCAAACCCAACGTCGGCGGCATCGGCTTGAACCTGCTGATCAGCGCGGTCTTCACAGGTCTTGCCATCGGCACCCTGGGCTCGGCCACGCCGTTCATCATGGCCATCAGCATCGTCGGCGCCGGCGCCGGCGTGATCGGCACCGGCTTCATGACTGCCGCCATGCTGGAGCGCGACCCGAAAAAGGCCAAGAACCTGAATGATGTCGCTACAGCCGCTCATCGCCTGGAGGGGCTTATCGGCGCAGTGTTCATGCTCCAAAGCATGGGCAAAACGTTGTTCAGACGTGCGTCGAGCACAAGCCTGAGCAGTGTGGGAGCACAGGCAACAGCAGATGTCATGGATGCGACGACCAATACGCAGATGTTCAAACGCTTTTCACTTGACCAGCAGATGGCGCTGCCCCATCGCGCGGGAAGATCCAGCGGGCCATTGGACGTTGACCTGGATCTTTTTTCCATGAATAGGCCCAGGAGCGGGTCTGCATCGACACTGGGCTCGACGTCGCTAACGTCCAGCGCCCGTGGAGGATCGGCACATGCGGCACTCGGATCGTCCCCTGATCAAATGATAGCCAGCCCTGCCGCCTCGCCCATTGCGACGCCGACGCCAACGCCCACACTGACGCCACCGCCTTCTCCGGTTGCTGCAGGGAACACACTTAACGAGAGGGTCGGCAAGTACATGAAATACGGCCATACCATGTACGGCAATAACGATACGGTAATGAAGGCGGGCACGCTGAGAAAAAAGCACTGAGCCAATCAGATCTGCTCGTCAAGAGCACTTCAAGAGGTTAACGATTGTCCAGCAAAAGCCATCCTGAGCGCGCATTCAAAATGAAAGCAGAATGCAATCAGGCAATGGCTTTTAGCGGCAATATAACGCTCATCAAACAAAATGCAGACTATTGATTTTTAATGGATATCTAGGAGCGGCCAGTCGGCGATCCGCTTTAGCCGCAATACTGTTCAGATAAGCGTGGCATGCCTTTGTGGGAGCGACCTTGGTCGCGAAGACTGCCGCACATTCGCAGTAGATGCTGTGACTTTACCGGCCTCTTCGCGAGCGAGCTCGCTCCCACCGGGGGCATACAGTACCTGATTGAACAGTATTACGGCTAAAGCCGGTCTACGGGGTTCCGAGTTTGCAGCGCGGCGCCGAGGCGGCGAGCGACCTCCTACACAATTACGGGAATTTTTCCTACTTTCGCGCGGAACCTTCCTATATCAACCTTCGCGCACCACGTCTACTCTTTGCGCCGCCCTGTAGGACGTTACTTACAACCGTTTGGTAATTCACTTACAGGTATCCACGCGCAATATCAAAGCGCAATCAGACGTTTCGTTAGTTCGCAGCGTTCTGGCTTCAGCTCTCAAAAGGAAGATTCAATGAAACGTGCTTTACTCGCCCTGCCACTGACTCTGCTGATGGGCGTGAGCGCCAATTCGGCCCTGGCCAACACCGGCACCATCAACTTCAACGGCGCCATCACCGCCACCACCTGCCCGATCCAGATCATCGACCCGGTGACCGGCAACCCGACCGGCAGCCATGTGAACATCGGTATTGTTTCGGCCAGCCAATTCACCGCCGCCGGCCAGGAAATCGGCAACGCCCGCTTCGGCTTGCGCCTGACCCCGGGTGGCGGCTGCACCGTGGCGCCGGGCGCGGTCGCCAACGTCACGTTCACCGGCACCAAGGACACCACCGGCAATTACTTCCGCTTCATGCCGGTCGACAGCCCGGCCGGCGGCGTGGTGGCCGCCCTGCGTGACGACCTGGGTGATCCGGTGCTCAACGGCCAGCCATCGCGTGACTTCGACCTGGACGACACGCTGCCCACCGACATGGTGTTCCATGTCGCCCACCGCTCCGAGAGCGCCACGGTAACCGCTGGTGGTACCAAGGCTGACGTACGCTTCTCGGTAGCCATCAACTGATGCCCGGGCCCGCCCGGCGTGCCAGCGCCGGGCGCCGCCTGCCTCCAGGTCTTTTACCTTCCACAGGTACTTCCATGTCTTTGTCTTTCATGGCCAGGGCCCGCCCCGCCCTGCTGGCCGGTGCCTTGCTGCTCGGTCAACTTCCTGCCAGCCACGCCGCGCTGACGGTCAGTGGCACCCGCGTGGTGTTTCCCGGCGACAAGAACAGCGTGTCGTTGATCGTGTCCAACCCCAGTGAGCAGACCTTCGCGGTGCAGACCTGGGTCAATACCGCAGCCGACGACACCACCACCGCCGTGCCCTTCATGATCACCCCGCCGCTGTTTCGGCTCGACTCTGGGCAAGACCAACAGTTGATCCTCAACAAGCTGCCTCACGAACTGCCCACAGACCGCGAGTCGCTGTTCTATTTCAATGTCCAGGAAATTCCCCAGGCCCATGACGCCGGCACGCAAAACCTGCTCAACATCGCCCTGCGCACCCGCCTGAAGCTGTTCTATCGCCCTGCCGGGCTCAAGGGCGGGCCCACCGGCCGGCTCAAAGAACTGCAGTGGTCAGTGCAGCAGGTCGGCGGCCAGACCCGCTTGCAGGTCGACAACCCCAGCCCCTTCCATGTGTCGTTCACCCGCATGGACATCAGCGGCAATGGCCATAAGCAGCGCCTGAACAGCCCGCCGATGGTCGCCCCCATGAGCCAGCAAAGCTACCCGCTACCGGGCATCAAGGCCGCCAGTGGCCTGCAGGTCACGTTCGCCGCAATCAATGACTATGGCGGTGTCAGCGACGATCACACCGCAGCACTTCAGTTCAGGCCCTGAGCCTTTCCAGCCGTACTGCCAGGAATATCCCCACATGCTTTTGCTTATCGGACCCACGGGTCTGACCGCCCGCTTGCGCCTGACATTACTGCTGGGCGTCAGTGGCGGTTGTGTTTGTTTAACCTCGCCCATCGCCGCCGCGACCCAATTCCAGGCCGGCTTCATGCGCCAGGCCGGCACCGAGGGTGCGGCCGCCGCACAACTGGCGCTGTCGAACCTGAGCGGGCACAGCCCTCTGGTGCCGGGCCGCTACCCGGTCAGCCTGACGGTCAACCTCAAGCCGTTCGAGCAACGCAGCCTGGATTTCCATCTCGATCAAACCAACGGGCAACTGACCGCCTGCCTGCCAGCGCAGTTGCTAGAAGACATCGGCGTTAACCTGGCGGCGCTGGCCGAGCCGCTGCCAACTGCCGACACCTGTATCGACCTGCCGCGCCTGATTCCCCAGGCCAGTGTCCGGTTCGACAGCCAGCGCCTGAGCCTGGCGCTGTCGATTCCGCAAGTGGCGATGCGCCGCGAAGTCAGCGGCCAGATCGACCCGGCACGCTGGGACAGCGGCATCAATGCGGCGTTCGTCAACTATCAGTTGGCGGCGCAACAAGGCAGCGGGCGTAACGGCGCGCGCCTTAACAGCGACGACCTGTACCTCAATGGCGGCTTCAACCTCGGCCAGTGGCGGTTGCGCAGCAGCCAGGCCCTGCGGCAGAACCCTCAAGGCCAGCGCCACTGGACCCGCGCCTACACTTACGCGCAGCGGGACTTGCCGGGCACCCACGCCAACCTGACCCTGGGCGAGACCTCGACCGGCGGCGACGTGTTCCGCAGCCTGCCGATCAAGGGCCTGGTGATCGCCACCGACATGGCCATGCTGCCCGACGTGCTGCAAGGCTACGCCCCGGTGATCCGTGGAGTGGCCAACAGCCGCGCCAGGCTTAAGGTGTTCAACAACGGCTATCCGATCTACACCACCTATGTCAGCGCCGGCCCCTACCTGATCGACGACCTGAGCATCGGCGGCGGCAGTGGCGAGCTGGAAGTGGTGCTGACCGAAGCCGACGGCCAGGTGCGGCGCTTTACCCAGCCCTACTCGACCCTTGGCAACCTGATGCGCGAGGGGGTGTGGCGCTACGGCCTGGCGCTGGGCCGCTACAACCCGGCGGGCAGGCTCGACGACCCGCTGCTGGCACAAGCCAGCATGGCGCTGGGCACCGCCTGGGACCTGACCCTGTACGGCGGCCTGCAAGGTGCGGGGTTCTATCGCGCCGCCACCCTGGGCGTGGCCCGCGACCTGGGTCAGTTCGGCGCCCTGGCGCTGGACGTCAGCCATTCGGCGGCGGATATCGATAACCGCGCCACCACTAGCGTGTCGGGCCAAAGCTACGCGCTCAAATACGGTAAAGCGTTTGCCACCGACACCAGCCTGCGCTTCGCCGGCTACCGCTACTCCACCGAGGGCTACCGCGATTTTGCCGAGGCAGTGCGCGAACGCAGCCACGAGAGTACCTGGCGCGGCAGCCGCCGCAGTCGCCTGGAGGCTTCAGTATTCCAGAATCTGGGCAAAGCCAGCACCCTGAGCCTGACCCTGTCGCAGGAAGACTTCTGGCACAGCACCTACCAGCAGCGTCAGTTCCAGCTCAACTTCAGCCATGTGCATCGCGGGGTCAGCTACAACCTGTTCGCCTCGCAAGCCCTGCAAGACGACAGCCGCTCCGGCCAGGACCGTCAGTTCGGCATAACCCTGTCGTTCCCGCTGGACCTGGGCCACTCCAACCGCGCCACGCTGGGCCACCTCGACAGCGGCGGCCGCCACAGCCAAAGCGCACGCCTTACCGGCAGCGCCATGGATCAGCGCCTGAACTACGCCACCTCGTTGGCCAATGACCAACACAGCGGCCAGTCAGGCTCGCTGTCCGCCACCTGGCAGGCACCGTTTGCCAGCCTGGGCGCCGGCTTCACCCAAGGCCGCGATTACCGCAGTACCTCGGTCAACGCCAGCGGCTCGGTGTTGCTGCATGGCGGTGGTATCGAGCTGGGCCCGCACCTGGGCGAAACCGTCGCGCTGGTCCATGTGCCGGACATCCCCGGCGTCGGTCTGAATAACGTGGCCGGGGTCAGGACCAATGCCCGAGGCTACGCGCTGATGCCGCACCTGCGACCCTACCGGGTCAACCAGCTGACGCTGAATACCGACGCACTGAGTGCCGACGTGGAAATCGACAATGGTGCAGCGCAAGTGGTGCCACGCCGGGGCGCGGTCATCAAGAACACCTTCAGCGCCCGTCAGGTCAACCGCTTCGTATTGACCCTGAGCCTGGACAACGGCCAGCCGTTGCCATTCGGCGCCCAGGTACTCGATGCCGAGGGCACGCTGCTGGGTAGCGCCGGCCAGGGCGGCCAGGTGCTGCTGGTCAGTCACGAGCAGCCACAGACCTTACAGGTACGCTGGGGTGAACAGCATCAGCAACGCTGCCAGTTGCAGTTGGACCCGGCGACCATGCAGCAGCGCCAGGGCTATCGCCTGCAAGCGCTGACCTGCCGTGGCTGACTTTCTTACCCTGCGCCAGGACCGCCTGGCGCTCTACAGGATTGCCCCTATGAAACCTGTTTCACGAGGCGCTTTGGGCGCCTTTGCCCTGGTCGGCGCGTTACAGATCCAGCCGGCCATGGCGCAAAGTACCTGCTGGATCAGGCCCGATAACAACCCGGGCATGACCTACGACCTTAATCTGGGCGCGGTGTATGTACCCAGGGACGCGGTCGCCGGCAGTGTTATTGGCATTTTCGAGCAGCCATTTGGCCTGACCTCCAATGAGGGCCGCTATGTAGAGTGCCAGAACGATGGCGTGTCGGTACTGACCTTCATTACCCGCTCGCTGGCACCGATTTTCCCCGGCAGCCTGCCACCGGTGCTGGGCCAGGATTTCAATGGCAAGGTGTACGAGACCGGTGTGCCGGGCATCGGTGCAGTGATCCGCCTGGGCCATCCGTTCGATGGCCTGGCGGCGGACGCCTTTGAGCCGCAGGGTGAGCCGCTGGTGCCGTTCATGGCCTTGCTGCGCGCGAATGTTGCGGCCTTGCCGATCACCCCATTGCAGGGCCAGGTGACACTGGTCAAGACCGGCCCGATCGCGCCGGGGCCGCACATGGTCGACACCGCACTGTTTCATGGCCAGTTCAGCCTGGTGCCGCGCGCCATCGACTTCCATATCCGCGCCAATGTGATCCAGGCCCAGTGCAACGCTGCGGCAGTCAGTGACGATCCGGTCAAGCTCGGTGAATGGCGCGCCACGCAGTTCAGCGCACCGGGCACCACCACTACCCCCACGCCGTTCAGCATTCGCTTGAGCAACTGTGACAGCGACCCCAATGATGACAATCTCGCCTGGGCCACGGTGCGTCTGGACGGCGTCAACGGTTCGACCCCGGTACCGGGGGTGGAAGGGGCCTTTTCTCTGAACAGCGACTCCACCGCCCAGGGCGTCGCGGTCCAGATTCTGCGCGGCGATGGCGTCACCCCGATTGCCTTGCAGCAAGAGGTACCGATCGCCACCCTGACCCCTGGCGATACCGTACTTGACCTCAGTGCCCGCTATTACCAGACCGCTCAGGCCAATGGCGTCAAGGCCGGCCAGGCCAAAGGCTCACTGAGCTTCACCATCAGCTACCAGTGACCGCTCATGCCACCAATTGCAGGTTCAGGGTCGGGAAGGTGACGGTGCTGCTGCCGCCATCGAAGCTGACCCTGACCTGCACTGTCAGCGCCCCCAGCGGCAGACCCTCCAGCAGGCTCTTGAGCGCATTGGTGGACACATGAGCGGCATCGACATCGCCTGGCGTGACGCTATAGCCATCAAGCAATACCCGAGTGGTGCCGCTGGCGAGCAGGCTGATAGTCAAACGCTGGTCGGGGGCCATGAACATCCATTTCGGCAGCCGGAAGGTGGCGTGGTCGGTGACCGTGGCCAGGCTCAGACGCCCTGACGCGATAGTGGGCCGGGTGCACTGGATGGTCGGCCAACCGCTGGCCTTTTGCTGCACGCTCAGGGTGTGATGCAGCGACTCTTCATCCGGACCATTGCCACTGACCCGGTAGTAGACCGCAATCTGCTTGCCCATGTGGGCTGGCACATACTCGGCGGGCACCTTGTAGCGGCGTTCGGCTTCAGCATCATCCGTCTGGTAGGCGCCATGGGTGCCGGGCGTGGCCCAGAACACTTCGATGACATCGCCAGGTTTGAGCACCGCTTCAGGCGCAATCACCACCGTGGCCCCGCTGCGCGCGGAGTCAGGATTGAGCGAACTCTGACTGCCTGACCCGACAGCCTCGGCCACCGTCGGCGGCGGCAATACACGCCCCACGGGTTGGGCCCGCACGGTCAGGCGCACAGGGTTGGAATAGGGCGTGGTATTGCCAGCACGATCCTTGAGTTGGTAGCAGGCATAGCGCTCACCATCACCGCGATCGCGGATCATCTGGCCGGCAAACGTCAGGCTGATGGGCTGGACGGTGCCACGCGGCAAGGGCCGGCTGGCCACTTCATCAGTTGGCACAACCTGCTGCGGATCAAGGCTCCAGTACCAGGTGATCACATCACCCGGCGCCGCCAACTGGTAAACCGGCACCTGCGCCAGTACCTGCTGGCCATTGTCAATCAGGTACTGCTCGGTAATGGTGTCGGTGTCGAAGATCAGCCGCCCGCTATTGTTGCCCAGTACCGGCGCGGTGAGGTCAATGGTGACCTTCTGCTCCAGCGAGTGGGGGTAGAATTCGCTGGGGGTGGTCAGCTCATACCAGACCTGATGCTCACCCTGGGCAAGCCGCACTACCGGCACTTTAAAGAGCCGATCTTGCGGCGGAATGTCCGGGTACGAGTCGCTGGGCCATTGGCGCGTCTCCAGTAAATGGTGACTCATACCGGTGGTCCAGTACAGGCGCAGGGTGGTGGTCCTGCCAGAAATGGGGGTGTGCTGCCAGGCCGGCACCTCTACCGGCACCTCTACCTGGGCATCGGCCGCCGGCAGCAGGCCGGTTTCATCCCATTGCGGGTCGTCGGGCAACAAGGCCGGCACCTCAGGTGCCGGCAAGGTGATCACAGACGGGACTTGATCAGACGGGCTCATGCTGGAGGTTCCTCGGTGCGGGGGTGGCTGAAGACCATTTAACCGCTGTACACCGAGGTGCGGCACTGGCAGAACCATCAGGCTGGCTGCCAATGCTCTGAGACTGACTCTATATGGACGACGGCAACCGCTTACCAGTTATAGCGCAGTCCCACGTTGGCCCCCCATGGCTGGTCGATGCGTTTGCCGTTGCTGTAGTCGAAATCGGCATGCACCTGCCACTGCTCGGCAAACGACATGGCGAGGCCGACACCCAGCTCGCCCCGCGAGCCGGACAGGTCGTTGTTGAAGCGGTTGTCGTTGACCCGCACCTGATTGTCGTCATTGAACTCATGCACCAGTGCGGCACGCACATAAGGCTGTACCGTGCGGCCCTGGCCGAGATCGAAATCACGCCCGGCGGTGGCCCCGAGCTTGCCCAGCACCGAGCCGCTGCGCTCGCCTTCGGCACGCATGCCATTGGACAGACGGTAATCCTTGCCACTGACAGTCAACGCCGATAACTGACCAAAAGGCTCAATGAAGTAGCCATCGTCCAGTTTGATATGGCGACCAAACTCCAGCGACGCGCCCAGGCCATTGTTGTGGTAGTTGCCCTTGCTGCGCTGGCCATCGCTCATGGCGACATCGGCCTTGTTGCGCAAGTGGTTGAACTTGATCACCGCGTCCAGATAGTAACCGCTCTGTTGATCCAGCCAGGTGCCGTAGCCACCGACGTAGAAGCTGTCGACACTGCCACTGGTGCCCTTGCGCAGGTCAAGGTCCGACTGGCTGTAACCGGCCAGCACACCGACCAGCCACTGCCCGTCACCATGAGGCAGCGGCGCATCAGCCCCCAGGCTCAAGCCCTGCTGGGTCTGCCGGTAGCTCACATCGGTACTGACGTCATATTTATTGCCATAGGCGCGCATCCAGCCGCCCGCCTGGCCAGGGTTATGGCGCAGCTCGCCCATGCGCGTGCGCAGGCTGCTCAGCTCGCCGTACCACACCGTGGGCGCGGCATTGAACAGGGCCAGCACCGACGCCGTGCCCGGGCTGATGACTTTGGTGGTGCTATCCAGATACCAGTCATTGCCCTGGCGCAGCAGGTCATAAGACCAGGTACCGAGGTCCACCGGCCCGCCCAGCAGGCTGAACTGCGCGTCACCGCCGGCAATCCGTACCATGTGCAGGCTGGCATCCTTGAGCGGGTCCTGACCGCTGGCGGTGACCGCCAACTGATGGTTGCCACTGGCATGACCGGTCACATCGAGAAAGTCGTTGCGGCCCTGAATGAAGTCGGCCTGCATGGCAAAGGTTCCCTTGCCAGACAGCTCCCCCAGCGACAGGGTATGGAACGCATCAGGCTGGCCGAAACGCACGCTGCCGCCGTCCAGGCTCAGGCTGGCCAACTGGTTGTCGCCGGCCATCACCCATTGCGCGCCACTGTCGACCGCCAGGCTGGCGACGTTGTACAGGTTGCCGGTCAGACTGGCGGCATTGTGCAGTTTCAGGTTGGCTGTGGAGCCCTGCTCGGCGTGGACATCACCGGTCAATTGGCTGTTGCTGACACTCATGTTGGCAGTGGCGCCGGTGGTGACGTTCAGCAGCACGCCATTGGCCCCCTTGAGGGTCGAACCATTATTGACCTGGATGTCCACCGGATTGGAGGCCAGGCCATAGTCACCGACCTCGATGGCGGCGCCACCGGTGCCTTCCACGGCCACGCCATCGAGCACCAGGCTGGCCGGCCGCGACAGGTCTTCGCCCGGATTGAAGTGCACCCCGATGTCGCCGGTAATCGAGCCGCCTTGCACCGAAGCCTGACCATTGTTGATCCACAGGCCGAAGGCGCCACCACTGATCTGGGTGTCGAAGGAAGTAAAGGTGTTCTTGCTGCCAACCCTGACACCGGTGTCGCCACCCTGGATGATGCTGTCACGGACAATGGCCGTGGAGCCCTCGGCATCGGTGGCGTCACGCCCCATGAACAGGCCGGTGTCACTGGCACGGATGGTGCTGCCAGTCACGTTGGCAGTGGCGGCAGACAGATAGATACCTTGCGTCGTGCTGGTGACACTGGAGTTGTTCAACACCAGTGCCGAGTCACGCTCGACCTTGATCGCAGAAGTGCTGGCACCATTGCTTGTCAAAGTGGCGCCATTAATGACCCGGTAATCGGTAATTGCCGTCGAGGCGTCAATAGTCTTGTCAAATCGTACTGTTTCGGCGCGGGCCTGTTGCGCGACCAACAGCGCGGGCAGCAAAGGCGTCATGAGTAAAAGTTGCAGGGCAGCAGAAAGCGGCGCTCGGCGAAAGGGCGGGCGAAAGGACATTACGGCGTCTCCAGATTGAAAGAGCCGGCTCGATACTGTAACGAGCCGGCCAATTACGAAGGGGCGCCAAGACTAATAAGACACCACTCCACGAGCTATCAGATCAATCCGCAACTAATGTAGGAATATTCCTACTGTTGAGACCATTAATAAACAACCCCTCATCGATAACTAATTCGCCATTAGTGGCACTCGCTACTTCATGGCATGCCCGGCACTACACCAAGATCACAAGTTCCATCCGGCGTACCCAGTTGCTCGGGTGAAACAAGTTCTTCAGCCGCTTCAGAAATAACTGGGGCAGCATTGATGGTCAGCGTGTAAGCCAGATGACCTGTCGCGTAGCCTTCAGTGGTGTCCTCCCGTGCCGGCAGAATGTGCAGGTCGTAAGGGGTCACGAACCACTCCACCCCAACGACCTCCGCGCCGGCGGCAATCGTCAGGTCTTCAAGCAGCTCGGTGCCGGATACTTCAGTGGACGTTCCATACTCATACAACACCCAGCGCAAGCTGATTTGCTCGCCGGCCACCAGATAGGCAGACGGCGGCACCTGCACCCGATAACCGATGGCGCCATCGCTGCTGCGGCGGCGCAGCGCCGAGCAGTTGAGAATCGGCAGGCCACCAACATCAACGATATCCGGGAACTCCGGCTTATCTAGCAATACCGGGATGGCATGCACCGTGACAGCGGTAGGCCTGGAACGGACATCGTTGGGGTAGGCAGGGTTGCTCAAGCTGTAATGCACTTCGACCACCCCGGTGCCGCCTCCCTCGATTTCATCCCACTGCACGTCAAAGGTCATGGGAGTGCCTGGCGTCTCACTGCCCACCAAGGTGATGACGTGCTGCACCGCGACCCCCTTCCAGAACAGGGTGATGACATCCCCGGCAGTTACGGGGTCGTAGAGGGTGAAGCTGGCCGTTGCCGGCAGGTTGGCATCGCCGGGAACCAGGTGATTTTCCTGACCGGAATCGCCCTTGACCACAACCAGATCCAGCGCCGGATTTACCGGGTCCGGCTCGTCGGGGTTCTCGGGGCCGGTGTAGGCAAAATTGACATCGACCTTGATGGCATCAGCCGTCGGCAACGGAAAAGGCGCGCTGCCACGCAGGATGGTGTAGGTCACCGGCGTAACCTGATCGAGTGGGTCGTCGGTGTATTCGGTGTCCAGATGGTCCCAGGGCACCGGTACGGATACCAGGAGCGGGTTACCGCCACCGACCCGCTGCGCAGGCAACTCGCCGACACCCCACTGGACCACGATATAGTCATTGGGCTGGTGGCCGGTGTACTCGGCGATCTCAACCGTGACGCCCAGGTTTGCGTCCTCCAGGTCGATCAGCGTATCGGCACCGCCAGGGGCCAGCGGCACGAAAGGCGGCTTGAGGTTTTCCGGCACCGGCCCCAGCACCACCTGGACCGGACGTACCCGCGACACCCGGCTGCGGTTGCCGGCCTTGTCGTACAGCTCATAGGCAACGTAGTGATCGCCCGAGCCCAGCGCATCAATGACATTGCGCGGCATCAGCACGCGGCGGGTTTGTTCAGGCAGCAGTTCGACAATCGACGGGCTGATGGGCTGATCGGGGTCCGGAACGGTGTTGGTCCAGACCAGCGAGACCCTGACGCTGTCCTTTTTCGCTTCCTCGAACGCCGGGACGGTCAGCCACACACCGCCGTCGGCGGCCAGCACCGCCTCGTTGACCGGGCCAGGATCTTCCACCGCTGGCGGGTCATCCTGGCCCCAGATCGGTGTGCGATCGAGGGTGATGAACTGCTGCGGCGCATCGGTGAATTGAGTGTCATTCCAGTTGCGTACGCTGTACCAGAATGTAAACCGGCCCTCACGGCCGCGGAAATGTGCCTCCAGAATCTGCTCTTTGACCGGGAATTGCACCGGCGCCGACAGGATTTCTTCATGAAGCAGTACCGGATCAAGCTCGCCCTCGGCCCGCCACCACAGCCTCAACCCGTAGCTACGCCCTGGAGGCGGAATGGTGTCCATCCAGTTGCTCAACTCGAGCTGGATCGCCTCGCCAAGCTTGGCCACCGGCATCAGGCCATCCGGATCGCCCGTGATGGCATCGACGATGTGCGCCACATCGAGTTCCAGCAGCGGCCGGTTGCGCAGGTAGTTTTCCCGGGTCTTGCGGGCGTTGCGTTTCTGTTCCGTGTCCATGGGCAGTGCCTCCTGGGCGGTTGCTGAT
Organism: Pseudomonas sp. 21LCFQ02; assembly: GCF_024129895.2. Classification (NCBI taxonomy): domain Bacteria; kingdom Pseudomonadati; phylum Pseudomonadota; class Gammaproteobacteria; order Pseudomonadales; family Pseudomonadaceae; genus Pseudomonas; species Pseudomonas sp. 21LCFQ02. The sequence goes on along the minus strand of NZ_CM178749.1, from coordinate 3,843,720 downwards.
AGGTATCGACAAAACCAGGCAGCACCGCGGCTGCCAGACCTGACAGTTAACTCGCCCGCGCCAGCGCGCCCCACTCCCGGTTCTGCCAGCTTGACGCTGCACATAGCGCTGGCTGGCCATGGCAAAATGTGTCAGGCCTGATACATTGGCGACATTCGCCAGACATTCCCCGACGGCAAGCTTGCGCACCGCTCGCTGGCACCATAATGGCCAGCCGCTCGATCATGACTCGCCGCCTGTTCAGGCGCCCTTTCAGGCAGCAAACGCATATGCAAGCACTCTCCGACAGCCTCGCCGACGACTCAGCCAACGAACAGCGCTGGACCACCCGCGCCCTGATCGTCGATGACGACGTGGCAATTCGTGAACTGCTGTGCGATTACCTGGCACGGTTCAATATCCAGGCCACTGGCGTGACCGACGGCGTGCAAATGCGCCAGGCCCTGGCCGATGGCAGCTTCGATGTGGTGGTGCTGGACCTGATGCTGCCCGGCGAGGACGGCCTGTCGCTGTGCCGCTGGCTGCGCAGCAGCTCTGACATCCCGATTCTGATGCTCACCGCACGCTGCGAACCGACTGACCGGATCATCGGCCTGGAACTGGGCGCCGACGACTACATGGCCAAGCCGTTCGAACCCCGTGAGCTGGTGGCACGGATCCAGACCGTGCTGCGCCGCATCCGTGATGACCGCAGTGATCAACGCACCACCATACGGTTCGACGCCTGGCGCCTGAACAGCGTGCTGCGCCAGTTGATTGCGCCAGATGGCCTGGTGGTGCCGCTGTCGAACGCCGAGTTTCGGCTGCTGCGGGTATTCCTTGAGCGCCCGCACCGGGTGCTGAGCCGCGAGCAACTGCTCGATGCCGCACGTGGGCGCTCCATCGAAGCCTTCGATCGCAGTATTGACCTGCTGGTCTCACGCCTGCGCCAGAAACTCGGTGAAGACCCGAAAAATCCGCAACTGATCAAGACCGTGCGCGGTGAAGGCTACCTGTTCGACGCCCGGGAGCTGAGTTGATCCGTTCGGCCGACACGCTGTTTGCCCGGCTGTTTGGCGGGGCTCTGGCCGCGATCCTGCTGGCCCATCTGCTGGCCTTTGCCTGGTTTACCCACTACGGCCCGCCACCGCCGCCGCGCAATGATGCGCCGACTGTCGAGCTACGCGCCGATGATGGCAGCTCCAGGCCACCGCCCGGGCGACCCAAGCCGCCGCTGTTTGGCGGGCCGGTGGTGCCGCTGGTCTTTCAGTTAGTGACCCTGGTGATTGCTGCCTGGTATGGCGCAAAAGCGCTGGCCAACCCGGTAAGGCGCCTGAGCGATGCGGCCGAGCGTTTGTCGGACGACCTCGACAGCCCGCCACTGGCCATCACCGGGCCGCGCGAAGCGCGCCAGGCCGCGCAGACCTTCAATCTGATGCAGGAAAAGCTCCGCGAACAGTTGCAGCAGCGCGCGCGCATGCTGGCCGCCGTGTCTCACGACCTGCGCACCCCGCTGGCGCGCCTGAAGCTGCGCGTCGAGCAAATCGACGATCAGCGCCTGCATGATCAGATGAGCCAGGACCTCAACGACATGATCGGCATGATCGATGCGACCCTGAGCTACTTCAACCAGAACCGCCAGAGCGAGGCCATGCAGCAGTTCGATGTGCAGGCACTGATCGAGTCGCTGGCCGAAAACGCCCAGGACAACGGCGACGAGGTGACCTATCAGGGCATCTGCCGCCCACTGAAGACCCAGCCGATGGCGCTGCGCTCGTGCCTGCACAATCTGATCGACAACGCGCTGCGCTATGCCGGCAGCGCCCACGTCGACATCCTCGATGAGGCTGATCGGGTACGCATCGCGGTGGTCGATAACGGTCCCGGTATCGCCCCGGAGTTCTTTGAAAGCGTATTCGAGCCGTTCTATCGCCTTGAAGGCTCGCGCAACCGCAATTCCGGCGGGGTCGGCATGGGCATGACCATCGCCCGCGAAGCGGCCTGGCGGATGGGCGGCGACCTGCAACTGAGCCAGACACCGGGCGGCGGCCTGACTGCCGTGCTGAACCTGCCGCGCGCCTGAGGCCGGTTGTAGCAGCGTCGATACACAGCCTACATCGCGGCGACACCTGGATCGCTGAGCCTGTATGGGCCGATAACTGGTTATCGGCGCCCATCAGCCGAGCGAGTCAGTCCGATGATCAATGCAATCAGCAACAACTATTCGAGTTACACCAGTACCAGCAATGTCGCCAGCAACCCGAGCAAGCGTTTTCAGGAAATGCTGCTCACCAAACTCGATGCCGACGAAGACGGCAGTATCAGCAAGGATGAACTGAGCAGCGCGCTGAGCAACGACAGCAAGGACGGTATCAGTGTCAGCCTGAGCCAGGCATTCAGTTCGCTGGACAGCGACGCAGACGACAGCCTCAACGCAGAGGAACTGGCCGCTTTCACCCCGCCACCACCGCCAGGCCGGGAAGGCTTCGATGTCGCCAGCCTGGCCACAGACCTGCTGGGTACACTGGACAGTGATGCCGACGGCGCGGTCAGCAATGATGAGTTGACCACTGCGCTGAGCAATGCCGGCAGCAGCGCCGACAGCAGTAAAGTGTTCAGCGCCCTGGACAGCAACGAAGACGGCACAGTCAGCCTCGAAGAACTGACCGCCGCCCTGCAACCGCAGCAGCCACCGGCCGGCCCGCCGCCCGCGCAAAACCAGGCCGCCGACGCTGACAGCAGCAATACCCGCCAGCTCGACACTCAGGCATTGAACCGGATGATTGCCGCCCTCGGTGAGCGTTACGACACCGAAGGCAGCAAACCGGTAGGGCGTTATCTGGACACGGCGGCCTGAGCACGGGCACAGGCGACAATCAAGGGCAACGGGATCGGCGTAGGAGCGGCTTTAGCCGCGAAAGGCTTCGCAGCTGAAGCGGATCGCCGCCCGGCCGCTCCTACGGTCAAGCGATCGGCATAAGCGCTACTGAGCCTGTTTGGCCAGCGCCCGCTGCCGGGCGGTGCGCAAGCCGCTGACGTTGCCAAAGCGCACTTCGCGTGACGGCGGGTAGCCGTAGAACGAGGTGTAGCACTTGCTGAAGTGGCTGGGTGAAACAAACCCGCAGGCGACTCCGACTTCCACGATCGGCAGATCGGAATGCTGCAGCAGGCGGCGGCTTTCGGTGATGCGCAGTTCCAGGTAGTAACGCACCGGCGTGGTGCCGAGCTGTTCCTTGAACAGGCGCTCGATCTGCCGTTTGGAACGGCCGACATAGGTCGACAGCTGGTCCTGACTCAACGGCTCTTCGATATTGGCGCTCATCAGGTTGATCGCTTCACGCAGCGGCTCGCTCATTTTCTCGTGCAGCGACGGGCGCGCCCGGCGATAGCGCGACTCTTCGAAGGCGAGGATATCGATGACCGCATCCACCAGACCGCGGCCGTGCAGTTTATTGATCCATTCCAGCACCATATTAAAGGCGCCGGTGGGGCTGGCCGCGGTGAGCCGGTCGCGGTCGACCATGTAGCTTTCGCTGGTCACCTGGCTCTCGCGGGCAGTTTCGGCCAATGCAGCACGCTGCTCAGGGTGAATAGCGCATTTGTAGCCATCGAGCAGCCCGGCCTGCCCCAGAAACCAGGCGCCGCTCCATAGCCCGGCCAGGGCAACGCCCTTGTCCTGAGCCAAATGCAGCACATGGGTCAGCAGCGGATTGGCGCGCAATGGCGTGCGCAAGCCGGAACACACCACCAGCAAGTCCAGATCCTGCACCTGGGCGGGGTCGACAATTGAGTTCGGGCAGATCACCAGGCCCAGGTCGCTGGTCACTGACTCTCCATCAAGGCTGAAGGTTCGGGTGGCGAACACGCCAGCCTTGATGAGGTTGGCCGTCACCAGGGTGTCCAGCGCCTGGGTGAAGGCCGGTAACGAGAAATGCTCAAGCAGCAGAAAACCGATTCGAGCCTGGCGTGGCGCTTCACTCTTCTCGCCCACGTAGCGGAGGTTCTGCCCTTGCATGCCTCCGCTGAACTGTCTTCTCTCGACCAATCGCGGCCTCTACACACTTTTGTTATTCATATGAAAACCGGGCCCGGCACAACTGGCCCGGTTACCCGGCTTTGTTTGATCGTGACCCGCAGCATCATACGCCGCTGGCCGACACTCACTGGTCTGCGGACGACATGTTGCTACGCTGTAGCGCACCGCGTGATAGACGATCAAGCAGCAGCGCCACTGCCACGATCGCAAGCCCGGCGCGCAGCCCCAGGCCCATTTCCATGCGGGTCAGGCCACGGGTGACTTCCGCCCCCAGGCCACCGGCACCGACCAGGCCGGCCAGTACCACCATCGCCAGCGACAACAGGATGCACTGGTTCAACCCCACCAGCAGGGTCGGCATGGCCGCCGGAATCTCGATCTTGAACAGGATCGCCCGGGGCGGCGCGCCCATGGCCTGGCCCAGTTCCAGCAAGTCCTTGGGGATCTGTTTGAAGGCCAGCGTGGTCAGGCGCATCATCGGCGGCACGCCGTAGATGATGGTGGCGATGATCGCCGGCACCTTGCCCAGGCTGAACACCATGACTGCCGGAATCAGGTAGACCCAAGGTGGTACGGTCTGCATGACGTTGAGCAACGGGCCGACCGCAGCGTCCATGCGCTTGTAGCGCGCCGCCAGGATACCCAGCGGGAACGCCACGCTGACCGAGATCAGCACCGACACCGTGACCAGCGCGATGGTCTGCATCGACGCGGTCCAGAGCCCGCAAATCAGGCAGAAGCCGAGCATCACCAGCGCCAGCAAAGCCGCCCGCAGGTTGATGAAAAAGTACGCAAGCCCGGCCACGGCGAGCATGATCAGCCAGGCCGGCAGCGCCAGCAATGCGGCTTCGCAACCACCCAGGATGAACTCGATCACTCGGCTGATCGCAGCAAACAGCGGGTGCAGGTTGGCGTTCAGCCAGTCCACCACCGGTGCCAGGTATTGACCTGGAGAGAATCTGATATCGGACAGGCTCATGGGCGGCCTCCAGCGTCATCGCCACGGATCAGACTCTGGGTCATGCGGTCCAGAATCAGAGTCAGCACCACAATGGCAATCGACGCATTGATCGATTTGGCGATATCCAGGGTCCGGATCGCCGCATAGATTGCTTCACCTAGCCCGCCGGAACCGACGATGCCGGCAATCACGACCATGCCGAACGCCATCATCAGGCTCTGGTTGACCCCGGCCATGATGCTCGGCAAGGCAAACAGCAAGCGGATCTTGAAGAATTGCTGCCAGCCCGTCGTGCCGCTGGCTTCGCCCAGCTCGATGAACTGGCGGGGCGTCATCCGGATACCCAGGCACGTCAGGCGCAACACCGGTGGCACGGCCACGATGAAAGTCGCCACCAGTGCGGTGCCCGAGCCGTAGCCCAACAAGGCGATGGCCGGCAACAGATAGATGTAGGGCGGCAAGGTCTGCAGCAGGTCAAGGGTCGGCTCGGTCACCCGATCCAGTGCCGGCATCAAGCCAGCCGCCACCCCCGCCGGCACCCCGACCAGCAGCGCCAGGCTGGTGGCCGTCAAGACCAGTGCCAAGGTGCTCATGGTTTCCGGCCACAGCCCCATCAGCTCGCAGAAGCACAGGCTCAGCGCCGTGCCGACGGCAAATTTCCAGCTGCCGGTCAGACGCCACGCCAGCGCGCCGATCAGCGCTGCAACCACATAGAAGGGGGCTACCGCCAGCGCCCAGTAGACCGCCTGATACAAGCTCTTCAAGGCATCGTTGAGGGCATCGAATGCGGTCGACCAGTTTTCCGCCGTCCATTCCAGGGCGGCGTCGACTTTCTCATCGAACGCCGAGGCAAAATCGGCGGGATTCATGGCGTCGACTCCACTGCCGGGCTATGGGCGAGGTCCTGGAATTCGTTGGCGCTGCCCTGTACCCCGCGCAGCAGATCACGCTGGCTGACGACACCTTGCACAACGCCGCCGTCAGCCACCGCCAGAGCTTCGCAATCGCTGCGAATCAGCAGGTTGATCAGATCGTCGAGGTCAGCCTGGATGTCCGCTACCGGCAGGCTGCTGAGATCGGTTTGCGGATGCGCGGCGCGCCACACTGCAATAGGCGTCATGACCGCCTCGGCCTTGACCAGGTGCAGCCGCGAAATACCCGCCACGAATTCGGCCACGTAATCGTCGGCCGGGTGCAGGACGATCTCTTCAGCAGTGCCTTCCTGAATGATCATGCCGTCTTTCATGATCGCGATGCGGTCACCGATACGGATCGCCTCTTCCAGATCATGGGTAATGAACACCGCTGATTTGCCCAGCGACTTGGTAAGCTCGCGGAACTCATCCTGCAACTGGCGACGGATCAACGGGTCAAGGGCGCTGAACGGCTCGTCCATCAGGATCACCTCAGGATCGGAGGTAATCGCCCGCGCCAGGCCGACACGCTGCTGCATGCCACCCGACAATTCAGAGGGGTAACGGTTGGCCCAGTCGGATAGCCCGACCTTGGCCAGCGCCTGCTCGGCCACTTTGTGCCGCTCGGCCTTGGCAACCCCACGCACCTCCAGACCGAAGGCGGCGTTTTCCAGCACCGTGCGGTGCGGCAGCAGCGCCACGCTCTGGAACACCATACCGATGTGCCGGGCACGGATATCACGCAGCTCGGCGCCATCGAGTTTGGCCAGGTCCTTGCCCTTGACCAGAATCTGTCCGCTAGTGGGTGCGATCAGTTTGTTGAGCATGCGGATCAGCGTGGATTTGCCACTGCCAGACAAGCCCATGATGCAGAAAATCTCGCCACGCCGCAGTTGAATGTTGACATCGGAAACCCCCACCACACAGCCAAAATCCTGAAGGATCTGCTTCTTGCTCAAGCCACGCTCTATATAAGCCTGCATGGCGGTCTGGGCATTGTCGCCAAACACTTTCCAGACCGACTGACAGCTGACCAACACCTCATCAGTGTCATTTTTGACTGTATTCATTTCACACCCGTCGAACCAGAAGCTTCTGGTCTAATTATTGATAGCAAGTTCGGCAGATTAAGAGGCCTCTAAAAAGCTAGAGGCCAAGGCGCAAGGCGCAGTCAGTACTTCTTGATATTCTCCCAACGCTTGATCAGGTCGGCGTTTTTGTCAGTCCAGTCCTTGACGGCCTGGTCCATGGTCTTGCCGTCCTTGACCTCGCCATTGATGGCGGTGATCACCGACAGGGGTACATAGATACCGGCCAGGGTTTCACGCGCCTGCGGGTTCTCGGCCGAGAAGCCCTTGCGACCAATCCAGTAGTAACTTTGTGGCGGGGCGAAAATACCCTTGGGATCTTTAAGGAATTTAAGTTCATATTTCTGGGCCATCCACGACGGCTCCCAGACGGTCACGGCGACCCATTCCTTGCGGTCGACAGCCGACTTGAGCGCCGCGCTCATCGCCGAGCTGCTGCCTTCGATCAGGTTGAGCTTGATGCCGTATTCTTTGACCGCAGTGCTCGCCTCGTTCATCAGACCCGAACCCGGCTCGATGCCGACAATCCGGTTATTGAACTTGTTCGCGTTATCGTTGAGCTGCTCCAGCGAGTCGACCGGAACGTAGGCCGGCACGGCCACACCCTGGTACAGGCCGTGGGAAACCGGGGAGATTTTCTCCAGACGGTTCTTGTTCTTGTTCCAGTAGTCCTGGGCCACGTAGTCGATCTGCGAAGCGAGGATCTGGATATCACCCTTGCTCAGGGCCGCGTAGGCAATGCCCCATTCGGAAAAGGTGGTGACCTTGACCGTGTAACCAGAGTCTTCCAGAACCTTCTTGGTAATCCCGGTGATCGGGGTCACGTCCTCATAAGAAATCGTGCCCATGTTGATGACTTTTTCTTCGGCCTGGACGGTGGTTACCGTCATGCCGACGACCGTCATTGCACAAAGCGTCTTCAATAAACGTTTCATGGTTCATCCTCTGGTTGACACACTGCTGTCCGGGCTTTTATGCGTTAAGCCCTGCTCTTCAAAAACAGACCCGCGGGTGCCGCAGCTCTGCATATTCTTGTTGTTCTGCTCGAAGGCTTACGCCCGATTATCAGCGCCCAGAGAAGCAACGATCGGTGTAGAGAACACAACCCTGTTGTCGTGGTGCCGCAGCCATCTATGGGCAAGGCGCGGGCATGCTGTGGAGCGCTGCGAGAGGCCGTTGCCGATGGCGGATGCGATGAGACTCGCATGCGCACCGACGCCGGTCAATGGGAATGTATTCTTTGTGTATACCTATTAAATTCAACACAAATACATCAGAAGCTGTATTTTTCATGGCTTTCAAGGCGTTAGGGTGGAAAAAAACCGCCTCGGGCATGTCGCTAATGGATATGATCCAGTCGCTTTCACCAACATCTATTTATGCTTTTTCTGGCCTTGATATCTGAAACACCCGGCATTGCAATGAGCCTGCCCGGCCAATCGCCGGAATATGCTCAAATACCGCCCTGCTCGCCCGGACGACGATGGCCGGATGCGCTTTAAAAAAACGCTAGACAGGCAACCCGGCAGCTCTCAATATCCGTAATACAAAAAGTAGACAATAAACCATGGCAAGCAAAAAACCCGCGATCAAAGCCCATGCCGATGCCGAACCCGCAGGCAGCGACATTTCTCCGGACCGTAAAGTGGTACTGGGCGATACATTGCGTCGGCGCATCTTGAGCATGGAGCTGGCCCCCGGCGCGGTGGTCGATGAACTGGCTCTGTGCGACGAGTTCGGCCTGTCGCGCCCGCCCGTGCGTGAATTGCTGCGCCAGATCGCGGCCGAGGGCTATATCGAGCTGGAGGCCAACCGCGCGCCTCGCGTGGCGGCCATGAGCCACGAGTCACTGCACAGTTTTTTCCTGTCTGCGCCGCTGATCTACATCGCCACCACCCAACTGGCTGCACTGCATGCCACGCCTGCCGAGATCACCCGGCTACGTACCATCCAGGAAAATTTCCGTCAGGCGATCGAAGACAAGGACGTGGAAAACCGCATCATCTACAACGATGAATTTCACCTTGAAATCGGCAAAATGGCGCACAACGATTACTTGATGCCGAGCCTGCGCCGCCTGCTGATCGATCACGCACGGCTGGGCAAGACGTTTTACCGCCACCCCACCACCCGTGACATGCAGCAGGACCTGGAACTGGCCTGTGCCCAGCACGACCAGATGATCGAGGCCATCGAGCAGCGCGACCCGGACACCGCCGCCCAAGTGGTGCGCGCCCACTTCGAACTGTCACGCCGACGCATGGCCGAGTACGCGGCCCCGGCCGGTGTGGAAGTCGCGCTGGCCTACTGAAATCAGGCGATGTTCAACCGTACGGATAAGCCGCCATGCTGATCGTAACCCCACGCCCTGAAACCGTCGAAGGCCAGCCCATCCTGCGTCCGCTGCCGTCAGCAGGATGCCGCAGTGTCGGCCCGTTTGTGTTTTTCGATCACATGCTGCCCCACGTCTATGCACCAGGCAACGGCATGGACATCTTGCAGCATCCGCATATCGGCCTGTCGACCCTCACCTACCTGTTCGAGGGCCAGCTGCAGCACAAGGACAGCCTGGGCAGCGACCAGCCGGTGGGGCCTGGCGAGGTCAGCTGGATGACTGCCGGCGCAGCCATCGCCCATGTCGAGCGTACCCCGCCGGCAGTCCTGCACAACGGCTCACGGCTGCACGGGCTGCAGGTCTGGCTGGCATCGCCCAAAGAACATGAACAAGGTGCCGGCCATTACAGCCATCACCGGGCTACCGAACTGCCTGTCAGCGACGCCATGGGCATTCGCATTCGACTGATCGCCGGCCACGGCTTTGGTCTGAGCTCCCCGGTCCCGGTGCTGTCACCCACACTGTACGCCGAACTGCATCTGGGCACCGCCACCACACTGGCCATCCCTTGCGAACACGAACAACGCGCAGTGTATCTGCTGGCCGGCGAGGCCTCGCTGGACGGCGAAGCGTTGCTGCCACGCACCCTGGCAGTCCTGCCACCGGGCCAGATCATCAACCTGTGCGCCGAGAGTGATTGCCATGCGGCGCTGATCGGTGGCGCGCCGCTGGACGGGCCACGCCGGATGAACTGGAACTTCGTCGCCAGCGACATCGCCCTGATCGACCGCGCCCGGCAACGCTGGGCCGCCGGAGACTGGCCGCAGGTGCCGGGCGAGACCGGCCGGATCGAATTACCCCGATAGCGGCTTTAGCTGCAATACTTTTCAGATAAGCACTGCGGACCCGGTGGGAAGAGCCGGCCGGCGCTCCGGTCTGCTCGCGAAGAGGCCAGTAAAGTCCCAGCATCCGCAGCGAATGCGCCGCCGTCTTCGCCAGCAGAGCTGCCTCCCACCGAGATTTGTGTACTTAACTGAACAGTATTGGCTTTAGCTGCGAACGTCAGGGAGCCTTCGCGGCTCAAGCCATTCCTGCGCCAGTCTGCGCCTCAGCGGGCGAAGACTTCATCCAGCAGGTTGTACAGGCTGGCAAACGCCCGGCGCGAGGTCCTGGCGTCGTACATAATCTTGCCGGGCACATTAGCCGCCGGGTCAGTAAACGAATGCACCGCGCCACCGTAGCTGAGCAGTTGCCAATCGACGCCGGCAGCGTCCATCTCGGCCTCGAACGCCGGTAGCTGCTCGTTGGGCACCAACGGGTCGGCAGCGCCATGCAACACCAGCACCGATCCTTTGATGTTCTGGGCGTCCTGCGGGTTCGGTGTATCCAGCGTGCCGTGGAACGACACCGCCGCCTTCAGATCGGCCCCGCTACGGGCCAGCTCCAGTGCGCAGCAGCCGCCGAAGCAGAAGCCGAAGCTGGCGATGCGCTGCGGGTCCAGATGCACATCCTGCTGGGCCAGCAACTGCGCCAGCGCGGCCTGCATGCGCTGGCGCAACAGCCCACGATCATTCTTCAACGGCATCATCGCCGCCCCGGCTTCATCGCCATTGGCCGGGCGCACATCCTGCCCGTAAAGGTCGGCCAGCAACACCACATAACCCTGCCCGGCCACCTGCCTGGCAATGTCTTCAGCGCCCTGGCTGACACCCATCCAGTTCGGCGCCATCAGCAGGCCCGGCTGCAGTTGCGCGGCGTCTGCGTCATATACCAGACGCCCTTCAAATGCCTGGCCTTCGATGTGCCAAATAACGGAACGTACACTCAGTTTGCTCATGACTGACTCCTGATTACTGGATTCATAAAAAAACCCGCCGAAGCGGGTTTTTTTAAGCGCTCATCAAACCGACAGTTCGACCAGCAGCTTGTTCAGACGGCGCACGTAGGCGGCCGGGTCTTTGAGACTGTCACCGGCAGCCAGCGCCGCCTGGTCGAACAGGATGTGCGACAGCTCGACAAAGCGGTCTTCATCCGGCTCGCCATCGAGCTTGCCGATCAGCGGGTGGGCCGGGTTGAATTCGAAGATCGGCTTGGAGTCAGGGACTTTCTGACCGCTGGCTTCGAGGATCTGGCGCATTTGCAGACCCAGGTCCTGCTCGCCGATGGCCAGGATCGCTGGCGAATCGGTAAGACGATGGGAAACCCGCACTTCACTGACCGATTCACCCAGTGCGGTTTTCAGCCGCTCGACCAGGCCTTCCTTGTCTTTGGCGATCTCTTCCTGAGCCTTCTTGTCCTCTTCGGAGTCCAGTTTGCCCAGGTCCAGGTCACCACGAGCGACATCGACGAAGCCTTTGCCGTCGAATTCGCTGAGGTAGCTCATCAGCCACTCATCGATGCGGTCAGTGAGCAGCAGTACTTCGATGCCCTTTTTGCGGAAGACTTCAAGGTGCGGGCTGTTACGGACCTGCGCATAAGACTCGCCGGTCAGGTAGTAGATCTTGTCCTGACCTTCCTTGGCGCGGCTCAGGTAATCGGCCAGCGACACCTCTTGCTCGCCGCCCTCACTTGCAGTGGAGGTGAAGCGCAACAGACCGGCGATCTTCTCCTTGTTGGCGAAGTCTTCGGCCGGACCTTCCTTGAGGACCTGACCGAAGTTTTTCCAGAAGCCCTTGTACTGCTCGGGTTCGTTCTTGGCCAGTTTCTCAAGCATGTCCAGCACGCGCTTGGTCAGCGCCGACTTCATCGAGTCGATGATCGGATCTTTCTGCAGGATCTCGCGGGACACGTTCAGCGACAGGTCGTTGGAATCGACCACACCCTTGATGAAGCGCAGATACAGCGGCAGGAACGACTCAGCCTGGTCCATGATGAACACACGCTGTACATACAGCTTCAGGCCGCGTGGCGCTTCGCGCTGGTACAGGTCGAACGGCGCACGGGCCGGTACGTACAGCAGCGAGTTGTATTCCAGCTTGCCTTCGACCTTGTTGTGGCTCCAGCTCAGCGGGTTCTCGAAATCATGGCCGATGTGCTTATAGAACTCCTGATACTCCTCGTCCTTGATTTCGGTACGCGGACGGGTCCACAGCGCGCTGGCACGGTTGACGGTTTCCCATTCTTCGCTCGGCGCTTGTTCGCCTTCAGCGGCAGCAGCCTGCTGCTTGGGCAGCTCGATCGGCAGGGCAATATGGTCAGAGTATTTCTTGACGATGTTGCGCAGACGCCAGCCATCGGCAAACTCTTCTTCACCGCTTTTCAGGTGCAGAACGATGCGCGTGCCACGCTCGGCCTTTTCCACGGTCGCAACTTCGAAGTCACCCTCACCCTTGGACGACCAATGCACGCCTTCGCTGGCCGGGGCACCGGCACGGCGGCTGTAGACATCAACCTTGTCGGCAACGATAAACGCCGAATAGAAACCAACACCGAACTGACCGATCAGGTGCGAGTCCTTCTTCTGATCACCGGTGAGGTTGCTCATGAAGTCGGCAGTACCGGACTTGGCGATGGTGCCCAGGTGGGCAATCACGTCGTCACGGCTCATGCCGATGCCATTGTCTTCGATGCTGACGGTTTTGGCGTCGCTATCAAAATTGACACGGATTTTCAGCTCGGCGCCACCTTCGAGCAGCTCAGGGCGGGCCAGGGCTTCGAAACGCAGTTTATCGACGGCGTCGGAAGCGTTGGAGACCAATTCGCGCAGAAAGATTTCCTTGTTGGAATACAGCGAATGGATCATGAGGTGCAGCAGTTGCTTCACCTCGGTCTGGAAGCCCAGGGTTTGCTTTTGAGTTTCCACACTCATGTCATCTAACTCCAATCAGATGGTACGAGCTGCCGGAAGCACCACGGCTGGCAGCGGGTTGTCATCTAGGTGGGGGCGGTGCGCAGGATTTCAAGGGGCAGATTGCAGCTGGGCACACAGGGCCGCGCACACCAGCTTCCAGACACTGTCAGCGCGACGCTATTTTCGGCGTTTGTAAAGTAATGGAAACACGAGAAAGTTCCCCGATCATAGCATTTTAATATTCTGACAATGCGTTGGAACTTCCCTTGTGACACCGCGTTCTTAGCCACGTTAGGTATTCAATAAGGAGAAACACCTCATGCGTAAATCTTTTGCTTATGCCTTGATGCTGGCTGCCACTGTAGGCCTGGCTGCTTGCGACAAAAAATCAGAAAACACTCAGCAAGAGGCTAACAAAGCCGCCGAACAATCCCAGGAGTCGATGCAGAAGGCTCAGGAAAAAGTGAATGACGCGGCCAAGGAAAGCCAGGAAGCGGCCCAGAAGAACAGCGAGGCCGCTCAGCAACGTGCAGAGGAAAACGCAAGCCAGGTACCGACCACTCCGACACCGGCCACCACTCCGGAAACCGGCACCAAGCCTTAATTACCCGGCTTAAATAAATAAGGCCCGCTCAATGCGGGCCTTATTTATTTGTAGCGTCATGTAAGCCTTACAGTTGGGGAGGCCGAAAACTTACACTTCCCTATAAATGACTCATCGTTATGCCAGTACTTCGCGCGGCTTGCCGATCATCCGATCGACCACGACCGCAGCGGCCAGGGTAATGACCGACGGCACCAGCCAGGCCAGCCCCTCTGCGCTCAGTGGCAGGTTGGCCAGCGACTCCGGCAGCCAGGCGGTCAGACCCGCCGTTTTCAGCGCATCGACAGTGCCGAACAGCAACGACACCAGCATCACCGGCGCGACTACTCTGGTTGCGCTGTGCCATGCCCCCTGACAGAAGCTCAACGCCACCAGCACGATGCACGGCGGGTAGATGCCGGTCAGCACCGGCACCGAGAACTCGATCAGGCGGGTCAGCCCCAGATTGGACACCAGCAGCGAGAAGGCCGCCAGACCGATCACCAGGGTGCGGTACGACAGGGGCAGCAGACGGCTGAAGTACTCCGCGCAAGCGCAGGTCAGGCCCACCGCCGTGACCAGGCAAGCCAGAGCAATCAGGACCGCGAGAAAACCACTGCCCAGTGAGCCAAAGGTGTATTGCACGTAGGCATGCAACACCGCTGCCCCGTTACTCGCGCCGGCGGCGATCACATGACTGCCCGAGCCCAGGCGGAACAGGCTGACATACACCAGCGCCAGCCCTACCCCAGCGATCAGGCCGGCGATAATTGCATAGCGGGTAATCAGTTGCGGGGACTCGACACCACGAGAACGGATGGCATTGACGATCACGATCCCGAATACCAGAGCGCCCAGGGTATCCATGGTCAGATAGCCTTCGGTAAAGCCCTTGGAGAACGCACCAGCGGCATAAGCAGGCTGGGCCGAGCCGATGTCACCGGCCGGCAACATGAAGGCCGCGATGCCCAATGCGCCAAGGGCGACGATCTTCAACGGCCCCAAGACCCGGCCGACGGTGTCGAGCAGGCGGCCCGGATAGAGCGAGACCATCAGCACCAGCAGAAAATACACCAGGCTGTAGATAAACAACGCGGTCGGGCTGTTGCCGGTCAGCGGTGCGACACCGACTTCGAAAGACACCGTTGCCGTGCGTGGCGTGGCGAAGAATGGGCCTACGGCCAGGTAGCAGACGGTGGCCAGGACAACCCCGGCGACTCTGCCGATGGGACTGCTCAAGCTGTCCATGGCGCCACCCACCCGGGCCAGGGCGACCACGGTGAGCACTGGCAGGCCCACGGCGGTGACCAGAAAGCCCAATGCAGCGATCCATACGTGGGGGCCGGCCTGCAGGCCGACGATAGGCGGGAAAATGATGTTACCGGCACCGACGAACAGCGCGAACGTCATGAAGCCCAATGCCAGGATGTCCTGGCCTTTCAAAACTTTCATCTAAGAAAACCACACTGCCGAATCAGGAACGAAAAGGATGATCTGCCGCTCTTGTGAAGCAGGGGCGCAGGGCTGGGGTTCCTTGTGGGAGCCGGGCTGCACCGCGAAGGCAGCAAGGCTAAACAAATTGCGCACAAAACGCACTAGCAAAGGGCGTCCAGCCGATGATTTGCACTGCTTTGTCGCGATTCTGTACTTGGTTTGAGCAGCTAACCCGATTATTACGCACAATTCTGTATGAGCGGCCGGGCGGCGATCCGCCTGTAGAAGCAGCCTTAGCTGCAGTACTGATCATTTAGTCATCACAAATCTCTGTGGGAGCGACCTTGGTCGCGAAGAAGCCAGTAAAAACACTACATCTGCTGCGAATGTGCCGCCGCCTTCGCCAGCAAGCTGGCTCCCACCGGTCTAACTGACCAGTTTTGGCTTTAGCTAAGAAGCTTTCGCAGCTAAAGCTGCTCCTACGAGGTTCCCTGTTTGCTGCGCGACAGCGCGACGCCGAGACGGCGGATGATCTGCTGCCCACAACCCGCATCCACCCAAACTCCTGTAACGACAAAGGCCACCCGAAGGTGGCCTTTGTTGTGTTCAGTCAAGGCAAGCGATGCTTACTTCTTGACTTCCCAACCGGTCAGCTCGGCCAGGGCCTTGCCGATGTCAGCCAGGGAGCGAACGGTCTTCACGCCAGCGTCTTGCAGGGCAGCGAATTTCTCGTCTGCAGTGCCTTTACCGCCGGAGATGATTGCGCCTGCGTGGCCCATGCGCTTGCCTGGAGGGGCAGTCACACCAGCGATGTAGGACACGACCGGCTTGGTCACGTTGGCTTTGATGAACGCAGCAGCTTCTTCTTCAGCGGAACCGCCGATCTCACCGATCATGACGATCGCTTCGGTCTTCGGGTCTTCCTGGAACAGCTTCAGGATGTCGATGAAGTTCGAGCCTGGGATCGGGTCACCACCGATACCGACGCAAGTCGACTGACCGAAACCGGCGTCAGTGGTCTGCTTGACGGCTTCGTAAGTCAGGGTGCCGGAGCGCGAAACGATACCGACCTTGCCTGGCAAGTGGATGTGACCTGGCATGATGCCGATCTTGCACTCGCCCGGAGTGATAACGCCTGGGCAGTTAGGGCCGATCAGGGTAACACCCAGTTCGTCGCACTTGACCTTGGCTTCCAGCATGTCGATGGTCGGAATGCCTTCGGTGATGCACACGATCAGCTTGATGCCGCCGAAAGCAGCTTCCAGGATCGAGTCCTTGCAGAAAGGAGCCGGTACGTAGATAACCGAGGCGTCAGCGCCGGTGGCCGCTACAGCTTCTTTCACAGTGTTGAACACTGGCAGGTTCAGGTGGGTGGTACCGCCTTTGCCTGGAGTCACGCCGCCAACCATCTTGGTGCCGTAGGCGATGGCTTGTTCGGAGTGGAAAGTACCCTGCGAGCCGGTGAAGCCTTGGCAGATGACTTTGGTGTCTTTATTGATCAGAACGCTCATTACTTGCCCTCCGCAGCTTTGACAACTTGTTGAGCAGCATCGGTCAGGCTGGTAGCTGCGATGATGTTCAAGCCGCTTTCTGCCAGTACTTTAGCGCCCAGTTCAGCGTTGTTACCTTCAAGGCGAACAACGACCGGGATTTTCACGCCGACTTCTTTCACTGCACCGATGATGCCTTCGGCAATCATGTCGCAACGAACGATACCGCCGAAGATGTTGACCAGTACTGCCGCCACGTTGGTGTCGGACAGGATGATCTTGAACGCTTCGGTTACGCGCTCTTTGGTTGCACCACCACCTACGTCGAGGAAGTTGGCTGGCTTGCCGCCGTGCAGGTTGACGATGTCCATGGTACCCATGGCCAGGCCCGCACCGTTAACCATGCAGCCAATGTTGCCTTCCAGCGCTACGTAGTTCAGTTCGAACTTGGCAGCGTGAGCTTCGCGAGGATCGTCCTGCGAAGGATCGTGGAATTCCTTCAGCTTGGGCTGACGGTACATGGCGTTGGCGTCGATATTGATCTTGGCGTCCAGGCAGTGCAGGTCGCCGTCAGCCTTGATCACCAGCGGGTTGACTTCCAGCAGGGCCAGATCGTGGTCCTGGAACAGTTTGGCCAGACCAGTGAAGATCTTGGCGAACTGAGCAACCTGCTTGCCTTCCAGACCCAGCTGGAAAGCCAGCTCGCGACCCTGGAATGGCTGAGCGCCAACCAGTGGATCGATGGTGGCCTTGAGAATCTTTTCAGGAGTGTCGTGAGCGATCTTCTCGATGTCCACGCCACCTTCGGTGGAGGCCATGAACACGATACGACGGCTGGAACGATCGACTACAGCGCCCAGGTACAGCTCTTTGGCGATGTCAGTGCAGGATTCGACCAGGATCTTGGTCACTGGCTGACCATTGGCGTCAGTCTGGTAAGTCACCAGGCGCTTGCCCAGCCACTGCTGAGCGAAAGCTGCTGCGTCTTCCTTGCTGCGAACCAGCTTTACGCCGCCCGCTTTACCACGGCCACCAGCGTGAACCTGAGCCTTGACGACCCACTCTGTGCCGCCGATCTTGTCGCAAGCTTCTGCGGCTGCTTCCGGGGTGTCTACTGCGAAGCCTTTGGATACTGGCAGGCCGTATTCAGCGAACAGCTGCTTACCCTGATACTCGTGAAGATTCATGCTTATTACCGTCTGTGTTTAGACATTACGCATTCGATGCTGCACACCGCATGTGTGCCGCACCACCTGTGACCGCTACTCCGGGTGGACTGCGGGAAATCCCACTGCCGCCTGAGAGGTCGAGTCCGACGCGCTTTCCGCGGTGCGACCTGCGAACAGGTCTTACGACGGGCAGCGCGCCGAGGTTTCTTGTGCCTTAGCGCTTCTTGCGGTTCTGGATGTGGATGGCGCCGCCATTCACAGCCAGTGCCGCTTCGTGCAGCGCTTCGGACAGTGTCGGGTGAGAGAAGACCATCATGCCCAGGTCTTCGGCGCTGGAGCCGAATTCCATGGCGATCGCACCCTGTTGAACCAGTTCAGCAGCGCTTGGGCCGATCACGTGAACGCCCAGAACGCGATCGGTCTTGGCGTCGGCGATGATCTTGACGAAACCGCCGGTGTCGTTGGCAGCCAGGGCACGACCACTGGCAGCGAACGGGAAGGTGCCGACGTTGACTTCAACGCCTTCAGCCTTGAGGGTCTGCTCGGTTTTACCAACCCATGCGATTTCCGGGTGGGTGTAGATAACCGACGGAATCAGGTTGTAGTTCATCTGGGCTTTGTGACCCTTGATGCGCTCAACCACCATGATGCCTTCTTCGGAAGCTTTGTGAGCCAGCATCAGACCACGTACCACGTCGCCAATGGCGTAAACGCCCGGTACGCTGGTGGCGCAGTAGTCGTCAACGTAGATGTAGCCACGCTCGTCCAGGGTCACGCCACTGTCGGCGGCCAGCAGGTCGGTGGTCACCGGGCGACGGCCCACGGCCACGATCAGGCGATCGAAGGTGATCTTCTGTTCGCCGTTGGCGTCGGTGTAAGTGACTTCGACTTCGTTGCCGTTGACCTGGGAGCCGGTCACACGGGCGCCCAGCTTGACGTCCAGACCCTGGTTGGTGAAGGTCTTCAGCGCGTCTTTGGCAACAGCGTCGTCAGCGGCTGGCAGGAACTTTTCCAGTGCTTCCAGAACGGTAACCTGAGCACCCAGACGGGCCCAGACCGAGCCCAGCTCCAGACCGATCACGCCAGCGCCGATCACGCCCAGGCGTTTAGGAACCTGCTGGAATTCCAGGGCGCCGGTGGAGTCGACGATGACATTCTGGTCGACCGGGGCCGGTGGGATGTCGATCGGACGCGAGCCGGAAGCCAGGATCACGTGCTCGGCTTCGATCACTTCAACGGTGCCGTCAACCTTGGTCAGTTCGACTTTCTTGCCGGCCAGCAGTTTGCCGTGGCCTTGCAGGGAAGTGACGCCGTTGGCCTTGAACAGGCTGGCAACGCCGCCGGTAAGACCCTTGACGATGGTCGCCTTGCGGCCAACCATGGTCGGCACGTCGATGGCGACTTCACCGGTGCTGATACCGTGAACGTTGAAGCTCTTCTTCGCTTCGTAGTACTTCCAGGAGCTGTCCAGCAGAGCCTTGGAAGGAATGCAACCGACGTTCAGGCAAGTACCGCCCAGCGCCAGCTTGCCGTCCTTGTCCTGGTACTTCTCGATGCAGGCGGTTTTCAAGCCAAGCTGGGCAGCCTTGATGGCCGCTACGTAGCCACCAGGGCCCGCGCCGATCACTACTACGTCGAATTTCTGAGACATATAAAAAGATTCCTTTTTTAGCTTCGAGCTATCAGCTGCAAGCTGCAAGCTGAGCTGCGGTAGACGCAGCCCGGCATTACAACACGATAATCAGATAAGGTTACAGCCTCAAGCACCGCTCCCCGCTGCTGATGATGGCAGCTTCAAGCCTGGCACCCGGGGCTGCCTTGATCAGATGTCCAGCAGCAGGCGAGACGGATCTTCCAGCAGGTTCTTGATGGTAACGAGGAACGTTACAGCTTCTTTACCATCGATCAGGCGGTGGTCGTACGACAGCGCCAGGTACATCATCGGACGGATGACAACCTGACCATTGACGGCCATGGGACGCTGCAGAATGTTGTGCATGCCCAGGATAGCGGCCTGCGGCGGGTTGACGATCGGGGTCGACATCATCGAACCGAAAGTACCGCCGTTGGTGATGGTGAAAGTGCCGCCGGTCATTTCGTCGATCGACAGTTTGCCGTCGCGGGCTTTCTTGCCGAAGGTGGCGATGCCGCCTTCGATTTCAGCCAGGCTCATGTGCTCGGCGTTACGCAGTACCGGAACCACCAGGCCGCGGTCGCTGGAAACGGCAACACCGATGTCGGCATAGCCGTGGTACACGATGTCGTTGCCGTCGATCGAGGCGTTAACGGCCGGGAAGCGCTTCAGTGCTTCGGTAGCAGCCTTGACGAAGAACGACATGAAGCCCAGGCGCACGCCATTGTGGGACTTCTCGAACAGATCCTTGTACTTCGAACGCAGTGCCATGACTTCGGTCATGTCGACTTCGTTGAAGGTGGTCAGCATCGCCATGTTCGACTGGGCTTCGACCAGACGACGGGCAACGGTGGCACGCACGCGGGTCATCGGCACGCGCTTCTCGGTGCGGTCGCCGGCAGCGAACACAGGAGCAGCAGCGGCAGCGGCCGGCTGGGCAGCAGGCGCAGCGGCCGGCGCGGATTTCTTCGCTTCAACAGCTGCGACCACGTCTTCCTTGGTGATCCGGCCGTCTTTACCGGTGCCTTTGACGCTGGCCAGGTTGATGCCGTTTTCTTCAGCCAGCTTGCGCGCTGCCGGGGCAGCGATGGCGTCTTCGTCAGCAGCGGCAGCCGGGGCAGCAGCTGCTGCTGGTGCAGCGGCAGGAGCAGCAGCTGCTGCTGGTGCAGCGGCAGGAGCAGCAGCGGCAGCCGGAGCAGCCGATGCGGTAGCACCCGCGTCCAGGGTCGCGATCACTTCGTTGGACAGGACGATGTCGCCCTCGCCTTTAACGATCGATGCCAGCACGCCGTCAGCTTCGGCCAGGACTTCCAGGACCACCTTGTCAGTCTCGATGTCGACCAGCAGTTCGTCGCGCTTTACCGCCTCGCCCGGTTGTTTGTGCCACTTGGAGATGGTGCCGTCGGCAACGGACTCCGGGAAAGAGGGGGCTTTGATCTCGATAGCCATTATCTGTAATTCCTTAATTCGGTTTCTAATGCGCGAAGGCGTTAAACAGTGAAGGCATCTTGCAGGAGTTTTTCCTGCTGCTCGGCGTGCTTCGAAGCGTAACCGCATGCTGGCGCGGCAGAAGCATCACGACCGGCGTACTCGAGAACGAGGCTACGGTTGTGGTTGCTGATGCTGCGACGCAGATGGTGCTGACTGCTGTACCAGGCGCCCTGGTTCATCGGCTCTTCCTGACACCAGACCACATGCTTGAGGTTGGTGTAGGTCGAAATGGCCTCCATGAGGTCATCTTCCGGGAACGGATACAGCTGTTCGATACGCACGATGGCGATGTCTTCACGACCTTCGGCACGGCGCTTCTCCAGCAGGTCGTAGTAGACCTTGCCGCTGCACAGTACCAGGCGTTCGACCTTGGCCGGATCGAGGCTGTCGATTTCCGGGATCACGGTCTGGAACGAGCCTTCGGCCAGATCTTCCAGCGTCGAGATGGCCAGCTTGTGGCGCAGCAGCGACTTCGGCGTCAGAACCACCAGCGGCTTGCGCAGCGGACGGATCACCTGACGGCGCAGCAGATGGTAGATCTGGGCCGGTGTGGTCGGTACGCAAACCTGGATGTTGTGCTCGGCGCACAATTGCAGGTAGCGCTCCAGACGTGCCGAGGAGTGCTCCGGCCCCTGCCCTTCATAACCGTGCGGCAGCAGCATGGTCAGGCCGCACAGACGACCCCACTTGTGCTCGCCACTGGTGATGAACTGGTCGATCACCACCTGGGCACCGTTGGCGAAGTCGCCGAACTGGGCTTCCCAGATCACCAGCGCGTTAGGCTGGGTGGTCGAATAACCGTATTCGAAGGCCAGTACGGCTTCTTCGGACAGGAAGGAGTCGTACATTTCGAAACGTGGCTGCTCGGCAGACAGGTTCTTCAGCGGCACATAGGCGCTGGCGTCCTTCTGGTTGTGCAGCACGGCATGACGGTGCGAGAACGTACCGCGGCCGACGTCCTGACCGGTGATACGCACCGGATGGCCTTCATGCAGCAGCGTGGCGTAGGCCATGGTCTCGGCGTAGCCCCAGTTGATCGGCAAGCCACCGGCCTGCATCTTCTGGCGGTCTTCGTAGATTTTCTGGACCTGACGCTGAACCACCAGACCCTCTGGCAGATCCAGCAGGCGAGCAGACAGCTCCTGCAGGGTCTTGAGGTCAAAGCGGGTGTCATGACGCGCAGTCCAGGCATGGCCCAGGTAGGGACGCCAGTCGACGAACAGATCGCGGTTAGGCTCCTTGACCAGGCTCTTGACCACGTGCTGACCGTTGTCCAGAGCAGTACGGTAGTCGTCGATCTTGGCCTGTACAGTCGCTTCGTCGAACACACCGGCTTTGATCAACTGCTCGGCATACAGCTCACGGGTGGTGCGCTGCTTGTTGATCTGCTGGTACATCAGCGGCTGGGTGCCGCTTGGCTCGTCGGCCTCGTTGTGGCCGCGACGACGGTAGCACACCAGGTCGATGACGATGTCGCGCTTGAACTGCATGCGGTAGTCGATCGCCAGTTGGGTGACGAACACCACAGCTTCAGGATCGTCGCCATTGACGTGCAGGATCGGCGCCTGAATCATCTTGGCAACGTCGGTGGCGTACTCGGTGGAACGCGCGTCCAGCGGGTTGCTGATGGTGAAGCCAACCTGGTTGTTGATGACGATGTGCACAGTACCGCCGGTCTTGAAACCGCGGGTCTGCGACATCTGGAAGGTTTCCAGCACCACACCCTGGCCGGCAAAGGCGGCGTCGCCGTGCAGGGAAACTGGCAGGACCTTCTCGCCAGTCGAATCGTTGCGACGATCCTGACGGGCACGCACGGAACCCTCGACCACCGGAGAGACGATCTCAAGGTGCGACGGGTTGAACGCCATGGCCAGGTGAACTTCGCCACCTGCTGTCATGACGTTGGAAGAGAAGCCCTGGTGGTACTTGACGTCACCGGAGCCCAGCTCGGCCATCTTCTTGCCTTCGAACTCGTCGAACAGCTCGCGCGGGTTCTTGCCGAAGGTGTTGACCAGCACGTTCAAGCGACCCCGGTGGGCCATGCCGATCACGACTTCCTTGACGCCGTAGGAGCCGGAGCGCTGGATCAGCTCGTCGAGCATCGGAATCAGGCTTTCGCCGCCTTCCAGACCGAAACGCTTGGTGCCCGGGTATTTGGTGCCCAGGTACTTTTCCAGGCCTTCGGCCGCAGTGACGCGCTCGAGCAGGTGACCCTGGTTCTCGGCAGAAAACGCCGGACGGCCACGGACGCTTTCCAGGCGCTGCATGAACCAGTTGCGCTGTTCGGAATCCACGATGTGGGCGAACTCGGCGCCGATGGTGCGACAATATGTCTGCTGCAACGATTCAAGGATTTCGCGTAGGCTCGCTTCCTCTTTGCCGATGAACAGGTCGCCGGCACGGAACACGGTATCCAGGTCCGCATTGGTCAGGCCGTAATGGGTGATCGACAGATCAGCCGGCACGGGACGTTGCCACAACCCCAGCGGGTCGAGCTGGGCCGCTTGATGGCCACGTACACGGTAAGCCTGGATAAGCCGCAACACTTCAACCTGCTTCTTCTCGTGTTCGCTGCTCACGCTGCCGGCGGATACCGGTTGTGCGCGGCGCTGGTTTTTGGCCAGCAACACGAAATGGTCGCGAATTGTCGAATGCGATACATCGGTGACAGCGCTACCTTCAATCGGCAACGTCTGGAAGTAGGTGCGCCATTCATCTGGCACAGCGTTAGGGTCGTGCAGGTAGAGCTCGTAGAGCTCTTCCACATAGGCAGCGTTACCACCGGAAAGGTGGGCGCTGTTCCACATGCGCTGCATCACGCTTTCTTGCATGCTTGGTCACCCTCGGTAAGGGGACACCACCGGCGAAGACACAGAGCGAGTCTGAGACGGTCGTGTGCAGCGACCGTAACAAGCCACTAAGGATCACGCAGATAGTCCGGGCACCAGCCCGAATGCCCCTGCTGGTCTCATTTCTTCAAAGTTAGAGCACTGGCCTTGCGAGCCCTGCCCTGGTTAAAACTGCAGCACGGACTGTATGTCTGCGCCGCAGCGGTTGCAACGATGTAGCGGGTTACAGCAGTAAATCAGACGCCACTACCCAACAGCATGTTGCGCACGTGACCGATAGCCTTGGTAGGGTTAAGGCCCTTCGGACAAACGTTGACGCAGTTCATGATGCCGCGGCAGCGGAACACACTGAACGGGTCGTCCAGCGACGCCAGACGCTCGGCAGTGCGAGTGTCACGGCTGTCAGCCAGGAAACGATAGGCTTGCAGCAGTGCCGCAGGGCCCAGGAACTTGTCAGGGTTCCACCAGAAGGACGGGCACGAGGTCGAGCAGCAAGCGCACAGGATGCACTCGTACAGACCATCGAGCTTTTCACGCTCTTCAGGCGACTGCAGACGCTCGATGGCCGGAGCCGGCGTGTCGTTCTGCAGGAATGGCTTCACCTTCTCGTACTGCTTGTAGAAGATGCTCATATCGACGACCAGGTCACGTATGACAGGCAAACCAGGCAGCGGACGCAGCACCAGCTTGTTGCCCTTGACCACGGCAGACAGCGGCGTGATGCATGCCAGGCCATTCTTGCCGTTGATGTTCATGCCATCGGAGCCGCAAACACCTTCACGGCACGAGCGACGATACGAGAAACCTTCGTCCTGCTCTTTGATCAGCGCCAATACATCAAGCACCATCAAATCCTTGCCACCGGTATCGACGTCGAACACCTGAGTCTTGGGCGCCGAGTCGGTGTCGGGGTTGTAACGATAAACTTCGACTTTCAACATAGCGGCCACCCTTAGTAAGTCCGGACTTTTGGTTCAAACGCTGGCACGGTCTTCGGCGCGAAGTTGACGGCGCGCTTGGTGACCTTTTTGACACCCGGGTAGTACAGGGTGTGGCACAGCCAGTTTTCGTCGTCACGATCTTCGTAGTCTTCACGGGCGTGAGCGCCGCGCGACTCTTTACGGGCTTCTGCTGCGATGGCCGTGGCCTCAGCAACTTCCAGCAGGTTCTGCAGCTCCAGCGCTTCGATACGCGCGGTGTTGAAGGCCTGGGACTTGTCGTTGATCTTGACGTTGGCAATGCGCTGGCGCAGCTCGGCCAGTTGCTCGATACCCTTGAGCATGTACTCGCCGGTACGGAACACACCGAAGTAGTTCTGCATGCAGCTTTGCAGCTCGCGGCGCAGGGTCGCGACGTCTTCGCCTTCGGTACGGCCGTTGAGCGCGTCCAGACGGCTCAGCGCCCTGTTGATGTCGGCTTCGGTGGCTTCGTCATACTGAACGCCGTCAGCCAGAGCCTTCTCCAGGTGCAGGCCGGCAGCGCGGCCGAATACCACCAGGTCGAGCAGCGAGTTGCCACCCAGACGGTTGGCACCGTGAACCGATACGCACGCCACTTCGCCCACAGCGAACAGGCCCGGCAGGATCACATCGTTACCTTCAGCATCCTGGGTCATGGCCTGACCATGGATGTTGGTGGCAACGCCGCCCATCATGTAGTGACAGGTCGGAACCACTGGAACAGGCGCCAGAACCGGGTCGACGTGAGCGAACGTCTTGGACAGCTCACAGATACCTGGCAGACGGCTGTGCAGTACTTCTTCGCCCAGGTGGTCGAGCTTGAGCATCACGTGGTCGCCATTAGGACCACAACCGTTACCGGCGATGATTTCCTTGACCATGGAACGGGCCACGACGTCACGACCGGCAAGGTCCTTGGCGTTGGGCGCGTAACGCTCCATGAAACGCTCGCCGTGCTTGTTGATGAGGTATCCACCTTCACCACGGCAGCCTTCGGTAACCAGTACACCTGCGCCAGCAATGCCGGTCGGGTGGAACTGCCACATCTCGATGTCCTGCACCGGTACACCGGCGCGCAGCGCCATGCCGACACCGTCACCAGTGTTGATCAGGGCGTTGGTGGTGGACGAATAGATACGGCCTGCACCGCCGGTCGCCAGTACGGTCGCCTTGGAGCGGATGTACATGGTTTCGCCGGTTTCAATGCAGATGGCGATGATGCCAACGAAATCGCCATTGCCATTCTTTACCAGGTCAACGGCGTAGTACTCGTTGAGAAACACGGTGCCGGCTTTCAGGTTGCCCTGATAAAGCGTGTGCAGCAGCGCGTGACCGGTACGGTCGGAAGCTGCGCAGGTACGGGCAGCCTGACCACCCTTGCCGAAGTCCTTGGACTGACCACCGAACGGGCGCTGGTAGATACGGCCGGTTTCGGTACGCGAGAACGGCAGACCCATGTGGTCGAGCTCGAATACGGCAGCAGGACCTTCCTGGCACATATATTCGATTGCGTCCTGGTCACCAATGTAGTCCGACCCCTTGACGGTGTCGTACATGTGCCAGCGCCAGTCATCGTTCGGGTCCGCCGAAGCGATCGCGCAGGTGATGCCACCCTGGGCCGAAACGGTGTGCGAACGGGTCGGGAACACCTTGGTGACCACAGCAGTCTTGTGACCACCCTGGGCCAGTTGCAGCGCAGCACGCATACCGGCACCGCCACCACCAACAATGATGGCGTCGAAAGAAAGAGTTTTTGTGCTAGCCATTAATCAGATACCCCAAAGAATCTGCACGCCCCAGACGAAGTAGGCGAACATCGCAATGCCGCATACTGCCTGGGCCAGGAAACGTACCGCAGTCGCCGACTTGCCCAGCGCCATCGGCGTCAGATAGTCGGTGGTGATGGTCCACATGCCGACCCAGGCGTGAGCGCCAAGGGCAACGAGGGCCAGCAGACTGAAAATACGCATCCAGGTGGCGGAGAACAGCTCGTGCCATTGGGCGTAGCTGATACCTGGGTGGGCCACCAGGTAGCCGATCAGGAAGATGAAATAAGCCGCGAGCACAACTGCCGACACACGTTGCGCCATCCAGTCATACAGGCCGGAGCGGGAAAGGTTAGTGACGTTGGTTACCATATCCAGACTCCCGCCAGCACGATCAGCACCACAGAAACAACGATTACGATTTTGGAGCCCAGCTTGCCGCCTTCCAGCGTCTCGCCTACACCAGCATCCATGATCAGGTGACGCACGCCGGCCACCAGGTGATACAGAAGGGCAGACAGCAAGCCCCAGATGACAAACTTCGCCAGCGGGCTGGTCAGACACGCCTTGACTTCACCGAAGCCTTCCTCGGACGCCAGGGATTTGTCCAATGCATAAAGCATGATGACAACACCGACGAAGAGAATGACACCGGAAACACGATGAAGAATGGACGTGTAAGCAGTGACTGGGAGCTTGATTGTCCTTAGGTCTAGATTTACAGGTCGTTGGCTTTTCACGGCTTTTTTTCACACTGAAGAGCCCTTTGAACAACAGGGCAAGTTGTTGGGAAGTGCACTGGTCAGGTACCCACTACCCACGAAGTGACGAGCGCCTGAAACTGGCTGCAAAGCCCATGGCGCTCGGACGCCGAGTATAGACAGTTAGGCCACTAATGACAACGCGCAGACCACCCGCCTACGGCGGATTGCACAGCTTGCGCAAAAGGGGTAAAGGAGTCGGAATAATACGAAAATATGGATAGCCAAAGCCGCTTTGGAACACGACTTTAGGCAAATTGACTTTAGAATTTATCTCACTATAGTGATGCGGGCCCTGCGTGGGGGGCCTGTCTGATGATTCGAAGCATAAACAGGAGGCCATATGGCTGACAAAAAAGCGCAGTTGATCATCGAGGGCACCGCCCCCGTCGAGCTGCCAATTCTGACCGGCACTGTTGGTCCTGACGTGATCGACGTACGCGGCCTGACCGCCACCGGCCGCTTCACATTCGACCCAGGCTTCATGTCGACCGCCTCTTGCGAGTCGAAAATCACCTATATCGATGGTGACAAGGGAATCCTGCTGCACCGCGGCTACCCGATCGAGCAACTGGCCAGCCAGTCCGACTACCTGGAGACCTGCTACCTGCTGCTCAACGGCGAACTGCCAACCGCAGAACAGAAGGCCCAGTTCGTTGCCGTGGTCAAAAACCACACGATGGTCCACGAACAGCTCAAGACCTTCTTCAACGGTTTCCGCCGTGACGCCCACCCGATGGCGGTCATGTGCGGCGTAGTGGGCGCCCTGTCGGCGTTCTACCACGACTCGCTGGACATCAATAATCCGCAGCACCGGGAAATCTCGGCCATTCGCCTGGTTGCGAAGATGCCGACCCTTGCCGCCATGGTCTACAAGTACTCCATGGGCCAGCCCATGATGTACCCGCGCAACGACCTGAGCTACGCAGAAAACTTCCTGCACATGATGTTCAACACCCCGTGCGAGATCAAACCGATCAGCCCGGTACTGGCCAAGGCAATGGACCGGATCTTCATCCTCCACGCCGACCATGAGCAGAACGCATCCACCTCAACCGTACGCATGGCCGGCTCTTCGGGCGCCAACCCGTTCGCCTGTATCGCTGCCGGTATCGCTGCACTCTGGGGCCCTGCCCACGGCGGCGCCAACGAAGCGGTCCTGACCATGCTCGACGAAATTGGCGACGTGTCGAATATCGACAAGTACATCGCCAAGGCCAAGGACAAGAACGATCCGTTCAAGCTGATGGGCTTCGGCCACCGCGTCTACAAGAACCGCGACCCACGCGCCACCGTGATGAAGCAGAGCTGCGACGAAGTCCTCAGCGAGCTGGGCATCCACAACGATCCACAGCTGGAACTGGCCATGCGCCTGGAAGAGATCGCCCTGACCGATCCTTACTTCATCGAGCGCTCGCTGTACCCGAACGTCGACTTCTACTCGGGGATCATCCTCAAGGCGATCGGCATTCCGACCAGCATGTTCACCGTGATCTTTGCCCTGGCCCGTACCGTCGGCTGGATCTCGCACTGGAAAGAAATGCTCTCCAGCCCGTACAAGATTGGCCGTCCACGCCAGCTGTACACCGGCGAGCAGCAACGCGATATCACTTCGCTGCCGGATCGCAAGTAAGCTTCAGCGCAACGAACAAGGGCTGCCCAAGGGCAGCCCTTTGTTTTTGCAGCCAGCCCTCAAGGCTTTAGCGCCCTCTCCCGCAATGCCTTGAGGGTGTTGAACGGCGCATCGACCACGAACTTGTTGCTCAACCATGACGGCACACTGCCACCAGGATCGGTGTGCACCTGGTAAGTCACCTCGGTACGATCAGGCCCCTTCGGCGACAATTGCCAGTACCCGTCGACACTCGCCACCCGCACGTAGCCTTTTTCTTCAGGAATGTAGCGCGGCTGTGCCAGCAGGTTGCGCCTCAGGCTGCCATCGGTTTGCTGAACGGTACTGACCTGCAACACAGAGTCACGCGGGGTAACCGGCCAAGGCGTCTTGAAGCGGGTGTAGGTCCAGGCCTTGTCACCTTCGTGTTTGAGCAGCTTCTGCGATTCACACTCATGAATCCAGGCGCAGGCGCCCGCCACATCTTCCTGCAAGGCACGCAGTCGCTGGAAGCTGGCATCAATCACGGTTACGCCACGATAGGCCTTGTACTTCGAACCCGGCACCTCACTGAGCCACACCTTGATACCCTGTTCATCCTTGGCCAACTGCCAGTCTTCGGCGTGTGCAACGCCCGTGAACAGTACAGTTACACCACACGCAACAGCCAGGCGGTACAGCGATTTCATCGTTCCACTCCTCTGCTTACGATAGAACCGCCAGCACCCGGACTCAGGTGGTAGCGGTAGCTCTTTCCCACCAGCCAATCAGACGAATCGCATCAGCCTGGTCAACACCACAGACCTCCTCATCCGCCGCAAAGCCCCCACACACGTCAGGCCGCTCGGGACGACCAAACAATCCACAGAGCATCTCCACAGAAAGATGCAGGCAGCGCACACCGGCGGGCTTGCCATCAGGCATGCCGGGGATGGGCGAAGTAATAGACGGCGCGATGCAGCACGCACCACAACCTGAACGACAGTCCATGAAGCGATACACCTTGGGAATACGAAAAAAGAGTAGCGATATTAGCGGCAGCCACAAAGGCTTGTAACTGCCATAGCACAGGGCAGACAGGGCGTTACTGCCTGAATTTGAAGTCCAGCGCCGCGCCGTCGACATCCCGGCGGTTGTCGTTGCGCATCTGCAGCTGCATTTCGTTGCTGATAATCCGACCACCCAGTTCGAACGAGCCTGACTCGGCAGAATTCGCCTTATCACCAAACATCGGCGGCAGCAGTGGCTTGCGCCGACCACTGATAACATTGGCTGGCGGCTCCAGCTCGCGCACCAACTCCTGCGGCAGGCTCAGATCCAGCTTGGCATTGCCAATGCGCACATTCTTGGCCGGCACCTTGTCACCCTTGGCCTTCAACTCCTTGCGATCGGCCTTGGCAACCGTCTTGGTCGAAGACTTGCTGACACCTGGCTTGCCAGGCTCGGCACCGGCAACCGCCTTCGCCGCCTTTTCAGGCTGCGCATGCGCGGCGACAGGCTTGCTGGCCACACCAAAATCATTCTTGTCGAGCACCACAGGCTTGACCGGCACGCTGGGCGCCAGGCTGTGCACCGGCGCAGGCTCATGCTTGTCCGCCACAGCGCCGCTTACCACCTGCGCAACGGGCTTCTCGGCAGTCGATGGCGCAACCGGCCGCGCAGGCGCTTCAGGCACCGCAACAGCCGCCGAGGCAGCCTCTGTTTTGGGTCTGGGCGCAGACGGCTCCCGAGCATCGCAACCGCACAACAACACGACGACTAACAATCCAGCAAGGCGAAAGACAGTCATAAGCGAACAATGATTTGGGCAGAAATAAACATGCTGGCCCTTTACAACCCGATTGACAAGTCAGCAGACCAATATCGGACGAAAAGAGCGCATGCCTATAGGTCAAAATCCTGCGGCCGCCTCATGACACAACTGCCGCGCCAACATTCCCAGCGTCATCAGAGAGCGCTCCGCTTCGCGATTCCACGGCATCCCACAGTTCAGACGAATGCAATGATTGAACTGCTCTGTATTGCTGAAAATCAGCCCTGGGGCGATGCTGATGCCCTGCTCCAGCGCACGAATATGCAGCTCCTGAGTATTGACCCTGCCGGGCAAACTGACCCATAGAATGAAACCGCCCAATGGCCGGCTCATCTGGGTGCCCTCGGGAAAATGCTGCTGCACGGCCAATTGATAGGCGCTCAGGTTCTTGCGGTACTCAATCCGGATATGCCGCAGATGGCGATCATAGCCACCATTCTCCAGGTAGGCCGCCACTCCCATCTGGGTCACGCTGCACGCCGAATGGGTACTGAAGGTCTGCAATCGCTGGATTTCGGCCAGGTACTTGCTGCCTGGAATCATCCAGCCAATGCGCACTCCCGGCGACAGGGTTTTGGAGAAGCTTGAGCAGTAGATGACCCGGTCATGCCGATCAAAGGCTTTGAGCGCACGGGTGCGACCGATTTCGAACATGAGCTCGCCATAGATATCATCTTCGATGACCTGGATATCAAAATCGCCAACCAGCCGCAGCAGACTCTTCTGCCGCTCCTCGGGCATGGTCGCCCCCAGCGGGTTGCTTACCCTGGCAGTCAGTACCAAGGCCTTGATCGACCACTGATTGGCCGCCAGCTGCAAGGCTTCCAGACTGATACCGGTGACCGGATCACTGGGAATCTCGATGACCTTCAGCCCCAGCAAATCCGCCAGTTGCAGCAGACCGTAATAAGCCGGCGACTCGGCAGCAATCAAATCACCCGGCCGTGTCACCACTCGTAAAGCCATCTGCAGCGCATCGACACAACCGTGGCTGATCACCACCTCAGAAGGATCGACCACCACCCCGGCATCACGCATGCGGATCGCCACTTGGCGCCGCAGCGGCTCATAGCCTGGGCTGAACATGTAGCTGAAGGCTCGCGGGCTTTGAAAACGGGTCACTTTGGCCAGTTGCTGATGCAGTGCACGGACCGGCAGATAATCGACATGAGGCACAGCCGCACCCAGAGCAAATACCCCTTCACGTCGTGATTCAACCAAAACCTGCTGGATAATGGTGCTACGAGTCACCAGGCTGGGCCGCTCGACCCGGGCGATATCAGGCGTCGATGCGGTCAGCGCCGGAGTCTGGTGGACGTAATAACCTGACTGTGGCCGGGCGCGAATCAGCCCCTGATCCTCAAGATTGGCGTAGGCCTGCAGCACCGTGGCATGGCTGACATTGAGCTGCAGGCTCATCTTGCGCACCGACGGGACACGCTCACCCGGCTGATAAACGCCGCGGCGAATATCTTCGGCAAGCTGCTGGGCGATACGTTGATACAACAGAAGATTGGTCATGAAGCGGCCTCACAGCGACCGGCATTTTGTTCTTGTAGGATAAACAACCGTAACAGTTTGCAATTGTACTGGGACAGTTCTGGCACAGAAGCCGTATTGTGCACCCTGACAGAAATATTTGGATGGCATAAATGCCAAAAGCAGCGGTCTTAAGGCCAAAAAAAGCCCGAGCACCCTACCGGGCTCGGGCTTTTTTTGGACCCTGTGTTTATCGGGCAATGCCGAGCCGTCCTTTATCGTCGGAAAAGACGATTTCAACCCGACGATTCTGCGCCCTGCCCCGCTCTGTCGCATTCACATCAACAGGAAACTGCGCGCCGTAGCCAATGACTTCAACACGCTTTTCTTCCACTCCCAGGTCGATCAGCACATCCGCAACGGCCTGGGCACGATCCCGGGACAACTTGAGATTGTCCTGACGCTCGCCGGTGTTGTCGGTGTAACCCTCAATGCGTACCACACGTCGCGGGTGCAGTTGCAGGAACTGGACGATCTTGAGCAGGGTACGATTGGCGGAGTTCTTCAACTGCGCATCGCCCTGATCGAACAACACATCGCCCAAGGTCATGACCAGACCGCGATCGCTCTGGGTAGTGGCCAGCATGATCTGCTCTTCGACCCACTTGCCCTGCTGCCGGGCACCGGCCAGCCTGGCTTCACGCAACCCCAGTTGCAGCCGCTGACGCTCAAGCTCCATCCTGGCCATACGCTCTTGCGACAGCGCCAGATTAGTGTGCTCACGGGCAATTTCACTGTAGCGACTGCTCAGGTAAGCGTAATGCGCAACATCCGCGCCACTGCCCAGATAGCTCGACAGCCGCTCGGCACGCCCCAGCGATTCTCCGGCGCGAATCACATCCTTGGGCGCACTGCGCAGCACATCAGGATCTTCCTTGACCCGCTGAAAATCGGCACTGGCTTTGTGTAAAGCCTGATCGCCCGAGTACTGGCCGGCACAGCCGGCCAACCCCAGCACTGCACAGACACTCAGAATATGCGGCAGACGACTCATTGCGCCTCCTTCAACTGCTTGCGCAGACGTTCAAGGCGAGCTTCGAGTTGCGCACGCTGCTCTTCACTCTTGAGGGTCAGGGTTTGCGCCTCGGCCAGCCGGGCATCCAGCTCAGCCCGCTCGGCCTGCATGCGCGCATTCTTGTAGGACTGTTTGAGCAGCTCGGCACGCGCGGCGGCATAGCGCTCTTCGGCCTGCTGCATCTGCGGCAGCTCTTCACCTTCGGCCCCTACTGCCTTGGCCTGGGCAATGGCTTGCTCGGTCAGTTTCATTTGTTCGGTGGGCGCCGGATCGTTCGCACACCCGGCCACAATGACAGCCGCCATGCCGGCGACCAAAAAGCGAGTACTCACTAAACCATTCCTACTGTTTGGAAACGGGCTGCTGCAACTGGCGTTTCCACAGATCCAGATTGCGTTTTATGGCCTCATCGGCAAGGCCCGAAGCTGCCGATTCTGTCATCTTTTTCGTCAGTTGTCCGCGCAACCAAGGGTCGTTGCAGGCTGAATTGGACGATAACGCCAGATGAAACCCCGGCCGATCAACCACCAGCCCCAGCGCCTGCAAGTCAGCCGCCAGGCCCAGCGACTCGACCAGCACCCGGCCTGCGTAGCGCCCTGCCAGAGCGTAGTCGACCTCACCCAGTGCCAGCTTCTGCAACGCCGCAGTCAGGCCGCCCACGGTTTGCAACTGTAGCTGCGCACCGGCAAGCGCCTCGAACTCCGGCGTCAGCCGGGTTCTTTGAGAGCGCACCCCGGAGAGCCCCTGCAAATCAGCAAGACTCTGCGCGGCCAGGCCGGAATCGGCACGCGTCCAGAGCACGATTTCGTTATGGCTGATGGCCGGCTGAAGGTAATCGAAAGCCTCCAGTTGCGCCGAATTCAGACTGGCATCGACCAGCAGATCCATCCGCCCGCTACGCACTTCCTCTTGTGCCTGGCTGCGCTTGCCGGCGTAGAGCATCTCTACGGTGATGCCCAACTCCTGCGCGGCCTGCCGGAGCAGGTCGGCATTGGCACCCATCAGTTGCCTGGGGTCCTGCGGATCGCGCCACAGGTACGGTGGCGCATCCGGACTGCCACTGGCGATCAGCCGCTCGCACTTGGCTGCCGCTGCGGCCATAGCGGGTGACATCAGCCAGCCCGCCAGCACGCACGGCCAGAGAACTCGAAAGGCGCCCATGCAAAACCCCTGGTATCAGAAAACAAAAAACCCGCCGGTTCGTCACCAAACCGGGCGGGTTCTTTTATAGGGCAGGATGCCGGATCAGACCAGCTTTTCCAGCTCCGGTACGGCTTCGAACAGGTCGGCTACCAGACCGTAGTCAGCCACCTGGAAGATTGGCGCCTCTTCATCCTTGTTGATCGCAACGATCACCTTGGAGTCTTTCATGCCAGCCAGATGCTGGATCGCCCCGGAAATACCGACAGCGACGTACAGTTGCGGCGCGACGATCTTGCCGGTCTGACCGACCTGCATGTCGTTAGGCACAAAGCCTGCGTCAACGGCCGCACGCGAGGCACCGACCGCAGCACCGAGCTTGTCGGCCAGGCTGTACAGGTGCTTGAAGTTGTCACCGTTGCCCATGCCGCGACCGCCGGACACCACCACCCGCGCCTCGGTCAGCTCTGGACGGTCAGAGGTCGCCAGCTCTTCGCTGACAAAGCTCGAGGTACCGGCATTGTGCGCGGCAGCCACGGTTTCGACAGCAGCAGAGCCACCTTCGGCGGCAGCCGGGTCGAAACCGGTGGTACGCACGGTAATGATCTTGACCGCTGCACTCGATTGCACGGTGGCAATAGCGTTACCGGCGTAGATCGGACGCTTGAAAGTGTCTGCCGACTCGACCGAGACGATTTCGGAAATCTGGTCAACATCCAGTTGCGCGGCAACGCGCGGCAGGATGTTCTTGCCATTGGAGGTCGCAGCCGCCAGCACGTGGCTGTAACCCTTGGCCAGCTCGACGATCAGTGGCGCGACGTTTTCCGGCAACTGGTGAGCGTAGGCTGCGTTGTCGGCAGCCAGCACCTTGGCCACACCGGAGATCTTGGCGGCCGCTTCGGCAACCGCCGATACGCCGGCACCTGCGACCAGCACGTGAATGTCGCCGCCGATTTTCTGGGCGGCCGCTACAGCATTGAGAGTCGCCGGAACCAGCGCACCCTTGTCGTGTTCAGCGATAACCAAAATAGTCATTTAGATTACCTTCGCTTCGTTCTTCAGTTTTTCGACCAGTTCAGCCACCGACTTGACCTTGATGCCGGCGCTGCGCACTGCTGGCGCCTCGACCTTGATGGTCTTGTTGGTCGAGGCTGTGGAAACACCCAACGCTTCAGGGGTCAGGGTTTCCAGTGGCTTCTTCTTGGCCTTCATGATGTTGGGCAAGGATGCGTAGCGCGGCTCGTTCAGTCGCAAGTCGGTGGTGATGATGGCAGGCAGGTTCAGCGCAACCGTCTGCAGACCGCCGTCGATCTCACGGGTCACAGCAACCTTGTCGCCATTGACTTCGACCTTGGAGGCAAAGGTGCCCTGAGCGTAACCGCTCAGCGCGGCGAGCATCTGGCCGGTCTGGTTGTTATCGCTGTCGATCGCCTGTTTGCCGAGGATCACCAGTTGCGGCTGTTCCTTGTCGACCACCGCCTTGAGCAGCTTGGCAATCGCCAGCGAGGTCAGTTCTTCAGCGGACTCAACCAGTACGGCACGGTCGGCGCCCAGCGCCAGCGCGGTGCGCAGTTGTTCCTGAGCGGTGGACGGACCCACGCTGACCACGACGATCTCGCTGGCAACGCCCTTCTCTTTCAGACGCACGGCCTCTTCGACGGCAATTTCGCAGAAGGGGTTCATGGACATCTTGACGTTGGCCAGGTCGACGCCGGAGTTGTCCGCCTTGACGCGAACCTTGACGTTGTAGTCGACCACTCTTTTGACAGCTACAAGAACCTTCATGGATTCCTCGTTACTCTCCGATGAATAGAAGCCGCCTGGACACGGCCAGGCGATTGGAATGCGTCCTCAACAAGCAATCCTGGGGCGTGCACACGCATTACAAGGCCGATTTTTAGCCGGCCAATGGCCGCAAGGCCGTGTAGAATGCGCCGCACAAACAGGCACGAAGTGTTTAACCACACTTCACGGCCGCACGCCTTTACAGGTCTGGTCGAGTTTTATCGACCTGCAGCCAGTACCAAACCGCCCGTATCTTGACTGCAACCTCCCGGACGGTCAATACGACATATCGGCCAGTCATGAGTCCCGCCGCTAGGATTTATAAGGGTTTCAACCGATTCAAACAAACGTTTGTATTGGACCTTGCCGATGGTGTAGATATACTGCCTGAACTTAGAAAGAAGCCGCGAAATCGACTGTTGCCGCTGTCGTTTATCGCCAGAGCTTATAAAGACACCGTGAGCCATTTGTAGGAGATAGCCTGTGGAACGCGAATACATGGAATTCGACGTGGTCATCGTCGGAGCCGGGCCCTCCGGGCTTTCCGCCGCTTGCCGCCTGAAACAGAAGGCCGCTCAAACCGGCCAGGAAATCAGCGTCTGCGTGGTTGAAAAAGGCTCCGAAGTTGGCGCCCACATCCTCTCCGGAGCGGTATTCGAACCCCGCGCCCTGGAAGAGCTGTTCCCCGACTGGAAAGCACTGGGCGCCCCGCTCAATACGCCCGTGGTGCGCGATGACATCTATGTCCTGCGCAGCGAGCAGAGTTCGATCAAGGTGCCTGATTTCTTTGTGCCCAAAGCCATGCACAACGAAGGCAACTACATTATCTCTTTGGGTAACCTGTGCCGCTGGCTGGCCCAGCAGGCCGAGAACCTGGGCGTCGAGATCTACCCAGGCTTTACCGCCCAGGAAGTATTGTTCGACGAGGCCGGCATCGTGCGCGGCATCATCACCGGCGACCTGGGCGTGGACCGCGAAGGCCAGCCCAAGGACGGCCTGTACACCCCCGGCATGGAACTGCGTGGCAAATACACGCTGTTCGCCGAAGGTTGCCGCGGCCACCTGGGCAAGCAACTGATCAAGCGCTTTGAACTCGACAGCGAAGCCGACGTGCAGCATTACGGCATCGGTATCAAGGAACTGTGGGAAATCGACCCGGCCAAACACGTACCGGGCCTGGTGGTGCACACCGCCGGCTGGCCGCTGGACAACGCCAACATGGGCGGCTCGTTCCTTTATCACCTGGAGAACAACCAGGTGGTGGTCGGCCTGATCATCGACCTGTCGTACAGCAACCCGTACCTGTCGCCATTTGACGAATTCCAGCGCTACAAGCACCATCCGGTCGCCAGCCAGTACCTCGAAGGCGGCAAGCGCATCAGCTACGGCGCCCGCGCCATCGTCAAAGGCGGCTACAACTCGCTGCCGAAGATGGTGTTCCCCGGCGGCGCGCTGATCGGCTGCGACCTGGGCACCCTGAACTTCTCGAAAATAAAAGGCAGCCACACGGCCATGAAGTCCGGCATGCTGGCCGCCGACGCGGTGGCCGAGCAACTGCTGGCGGGCAACCAAGGCGGCGACGAACTGACCGGCTATGTCGAGGGTTTCAAGGCCAGCTGGCTGCACGACGAACTGTTCGCCTCACGCAACTTCGGCCCGGCGATGCACAAGTTCGGCCCGATTCTCGGCGCCGGCTTTGCCTTCCTTGAGCAGAATATCTTCGCCAACAAGCTGCCCTTTACCCTGCACGACACCAAGCCGGACCATGCCTGCCTGAAGCTCGCTGCCGATTCCAAAAAGATCGACTACCCGAAACCGGACGGCAAGCTCAGCTTCGACAAGCTCAGCTCGGTATTTCTCTCCAGCACCAACCATGAAGAGGAACAGCCCTGCCACCTGAAGCTCAAAGACCCGAGCATCCCGATCAGCCAGAACCTGCCACTCTACGACGAGCCTGCACAGCGCTACTGCCCGGCCGGCGTGTACGAAGTGGTGACCCAGGAAGACGGCGAGAAACGCTTTCAGATCAACGCCCAGAACTGCGTGCACTGCAAGACCTGCGACATCAAGGATCCGGCGCAGAACATCACCTGGGTGGCACCTGAAGGCGCAGGCGGGCCCAACTACCCCAACATGTAATGCACCGTAGGAGCGGCTTCAGCCGCGAAAGCTTCGCAGCTAAAGCTGCTCCTACCGTGACGCTAAACCCCTCTCTCCTGCCCCGGGCTGCGCTCGAAGTAGCGCTTGTACTCGCGACTGAACTGCGAGGCACTCTGATAGCCCACCTGCAATGCCACCTGAGCCACACCCATTGCGTCGCTGACCAGCATCTGCTGGGCACGCAGCAGACGCAGGCGCTTGAGGTATTGCACCGGGCTGAGCAAGGTGCTGCGCTTGAAGTGTTCATGGAAGGTCGACACGCTCATATTGGCGCAACGCGCCAGGGTCTCGACATTCAGCGGCTCGGCGAAATGATCGTGCAGGTAATTGACCGCCGCGGCGACCCGGGCGAACTGCCCCTGTTGCTCGACCAGTGCCCGCAGCACACCCGCCTGCGGACCGCGCAGCGCGCTGTACAGCACATCGCGCACCCGCGCCTGGCCCATCACCTGACACTCCAGCGGATCGTGCAGGCAACGCAACAACCGCTCGACACTCTCACGCATGCCCACGTCGAACTGCACCGAACTCATCGACTCAGGGGTCTGCATCCGGCTTTCGCCTGCAGCCGTCGGGCCCATGGCCTGCACCAGTTCGGCCAGCACGGTACGATCAATCGCCACTGACACACCGTAAAGCGGCATGTCCGGCGCAGCGAAGGTTTCGCACTTGAACGGCACCGACAAGGCCTGGATCAGGTAATGCCCGGCGCCGTACTCGAAGGTCCGCGACCCCAGAAACGCCACCTTGCTGCCCTGGGCGACGATCATCAGGCTCGGCTCGTAGATCTGCGGGCTGCTGCCCAT
Source organism: Pseudomonas sp. 21LCFQ02 (assembly GCF_024129895.2). Taxonomy (NCBI): domain Bacteria; kingdom Pseudomonadati; phylum Pseudomonadota; class Gammaproteobacteria; order Pseudomonadales; family Pseudomonadaceae; genus Pseudomonas; species Pseudomonas sp. 21LCFQ02. Next base: position 3,804,612 of record NZ_CM178749.1, on the reverse strand, counting down.
ATGGCTGAACGCGCTGATCAGCTTTACGTCCGGCAAACGGGTATACGCCCAACCCGGCTGCGGCGCCAGAGAGCGAATCAGGGCCACAAGCGTCGTATTGGCTTCAAGGTATCGAGTCAATTGCATCAAACAGTACTGACAGAGAAACAGACACGCCTATCATCGCAGATCTGAGCAGCGATACAGCATACGCCGGAGAATCAGGCAAGAATCACGGAGAATTCGCCATCGCCGGGCGCGGCGTAGCGCACGACAATGCACCGCCTCAACAGCTTGTCATTTGCGAGGCCCCTCTGATGTACACCGCTATCGGTTACGCTGCTCAATCCCCTACCGCGCCGCTGGCGCCGATGACCTTCGAACGTCGCGCCTTGCGCGCTGACGACGTGGCCATCGAAATCCTCTACTGCGGCGTCTGCCACTCAGATATTCACCAGGCCCGCAATGAATGGGGGATTGCCGTCTACCCGCTGATGCCCGGCCATGAAATCGTCGGCCGGGTCACTGCCACCGGTCCGCAGGCCACCCGCTACAAGACCGGTGATCTGGTCGGTGTCGGTTGCATGGTCGACTCGTGCCGCACCTGCAGCGCCTGCCAGTCAGACCTTGAGCAATACTGCCTGGAAGGCCCGACCATGACCTACGCCACCCCGGACCGGGTCGATGGCAGCAACACCATGGGCGGCTACTCCAGCAGCATCGTGGTCAGCGAGCACTTCGTCGTACGCATCCCGGAACAACTCGATGCGGCAGCCGCGGCGCCGATCCTGTGCGCCGGCATCACCACCTACTCGCCGCTCAAGCTCCATGGCGTGCGCGCCGGGCACAAGGTCGGCGTGCTGGGCATGGGCGGCCTGGGCCATATGGGGATCAAGTTCGCCAAGGCGATGGGCGCCGAGGTCACGCTGTTCACCCGCTCTGCCAGCAAAGCGGCCGAGGCACGCCGTCAGGGTGCCGACCATGTGATCGTGTCCACCGATGCCGAACAGATGAAAGCCGCCGCCGGCCGCTTTGATTTCCTGCTCGACACCATTCCGGTGCAGCACGACCTCAATCCCTACCTGGACACTCTGACCTTCGGCGGTGTGCACATTCTGGTCGGCCTGATCGAACCGATCGACCCACCGATACATGCCGCCAACCTGGTCATGAAGCGCCGGGTACTGGCCGGCTCACTGATCGGTGGCATCGCCGAAACCCAGGAAGTGCTGGATTTCTGCGCTGAACACGACATCCGTTGCGATATCGAAATGCTCGACATCCGCAACATCAATCAGGCCTACGAACGCATGCTGGCCGGTGACGTGAAGTACCGCTTCGTCATCGACATGGCGACGCTCAAGGCCTGATCACACCGCGCCCAGTTCGGCCGACAGCTGCGCCGCCAGGTCTTTGATCAGCGGCACCAGTTCGGCCATTTTCTCCAGCGGCATATACGGCACAGTGCTGGCGATGCTGATGCCAGCCACGATCTGTCGGCTGGCGTCACGCACCGGCGCCGCAACGCAGCGGATCGACGGCTCGTTGTCTTCCAGGTCGAAGGCATAGCCGCCCTGCACATACTCCTCGCGGCGCTGGCGCAACTGCTCCCAGGTCTGCGGCTCATGAGCCGGCAATGTCGAGGCACGGCCAGCGACCGGCTGGCTGATGTCGAACAGCCGCTGCCATTCCTGCTCGGCGCTGTCGAGCAACAACGCCTTGCCGATCCCGGTGCGCACCAATGGCATGCGGTGCCCGACCCGCGAGCGCATCTCCGGGCCGTTGCGACCTGGATTCTTGTGCAGGTACAGCACCTCATCGCCGTCGCGCACAGCCAGATGCACGGTATCGCCGGTCAGTTCCGAAAGCCGGTCCAGATAGGGCCTGGCCAGCATCGCCAATGGCAATTCTTCCCGAGCCTGGAAGCCCAGCTCGATCAACTTGGGCCCCAGCAGATAGCCGACCTGTGGCACCACCCGCAGATAGCGCTCCAGCACCAGACAACTGGCCAACCGGTGGGTGGTGCTGCGGGTGGTACCAATTGCCTTGGCGATGTCTTTGAGGTCCCGGGCACCTGCCGCGACTGCCTGAACCACGGCCAGGCCACGTACCAGAGTTTGCGTACCCGCCAGCGCCGGTTCTTTATCGGCGTCTGCCATTGAAGCCTTGTCCATATCAGGTCTGGTTCCGTCAAAAAAGCTGGCAGCATTATGGGCATCTAGCCGCCTCAGAACCAGCAACTAAAGCTCGATCCGCTCGACCTTGCCCACCAGCAGGATGTACGACAGCGCTCCCAACAACGCCAGGCAGGCGATGTAGGTAATGGCCGGCGCGAACGAATCACCGGTGGCCAGAAAACCGATCATGATCGGCGTGGCAATGGCCGCCAGGTTGCCGATGAAGTTAAAGGTGCCCCCTGTCAGGCCCAGCAGCCGCGCCGGCGCAACGGTCGATACCAGCGACCAGGTGATCGACGCCAGGCCATTGCCGAAGAACGCTACCGCCATACAGGCGATGATCAGCCCGGTCGAGTCCACGTAGTTGGCACCGATGATGGTCGTGGAGATCAGCAGGCCAGTGATGATCGGCAGCTTGCGCGCCAGCCCCACGCTGTGGCCGCGGCGGATCAGCCAGTCGGAGAAGACCCCCGAACACAGCACGCCGACGAACGCTGCCAGGAACGGCAACGAAGCCAGCAACCCGGACTTGATGAAGTCCATGCCCCGGTACTTGACCAGATAGGTAGGGAACCAGGTCAGGAAGAACCACAGGGTCGAGTTCAGGCAGAACTGCCCCAGATAGAGCCCCCACAGCTTGCGCTGACTGAGCACGATGCCGAGATCGGCCCACTTGAACCCGGCTTTTTGCCTGGCGGTATCAGCCTGGATATCCACCAGCCCGCCGCCTTCGCGAATCAGCTCAATCTCGGCGTTATTGGCGCCCTTGAAGTCGCGCGGCTCGCGATACACCAGATACCAGATCACGCCCCAGAGGATACCCACTGCACCGGTGGCCACAAATACCATGTGCCAGCCGTAATGGGCCTGTAGCCAGGCCAGTACCGGAGTCAGAAATGCCAGGCCGACAAACTGCCCGGAGGTGTAGAAGCCGATGGCCGTGGCCCGCTCGCGCTCAGGGAACCACGAGGTCACCACCCGGCTATTGATCGGATAGGCCGGAGCCTCCAGCGCCCCCACCGCCATACGCAGCACGAACAAGGCGATGAAGCTGGCCGCAAAACCCAGCATCACCGTCGCCACCGACCAGGAGATCAGCGCCACGGTATAGAGAATCCGTGGCGGTACACGGTCGACCAGCCAGCCACCGGGCAATTGCATGGCCGCGTAGGTCCAGCCGAACGCCGAAAAGATCAGGCCGACCTCGACCGGCGTCAAACCCAGCTCGCTGGTCAGCGCCGGCGCGGCAATCGACAGGTTGCTGCGGTCCAGGTAGTTGATGACCACGGTGATGAACAGCAGCACCATGATGAAATAGCGTTTGCGGGTCGGCGTGGCCAGCGACGCCGCCGATTCGAATGCCCGGGAACTCATGAGGTTTGCCTCTTATTGGAGTTGTATGAGTTTGTGTAGTACCGCACAGGTCGCCTCTTACCACTCGGCAAAACTGCCATCAGCATGCCGCCAGATCGGGTTGCGCCAGCGATGGCCGACGGCCGCGCGCTCGCGCACGTACTCTTCGTTGATCTCGATGCCCAGGCCCGGACCGTTGGGGATTTTCACCATGCCGGCTTCGTAGTCGAAGACTTCCGGGTGTTTGACGTAGTCGAGCAGGTCGTTGCTTTCGTTGTAATGGATGCCCAGGCTCTGCTCCTGGATGAAGGCGTTGTAGCAAGCCGCATCCAGCTGCAGGCACGCGGCCAGGGCAATCGGCCCCAACGGGCAATGCAGGGCCAGCGCCACGTCGTAGGCTTCGGCCATATTGGCGATCTTGCGGGTTTCGGTGATGCCGCCGGCATGCGAGGCGTCGGGCTGGATGATGTCGACGTAACCTTCGCTGAGCACCCGCTTGAAGTCCCAGCGCGAGAACAGCCGCTCGCCCAGCGCGATCGGTGTACTGGTCAGCGGCGCCAGTTCCTTGAGCGCCTCATAGTGCTCGCTGAGCACCGGCTCTTCGATGAACATCAGCTTGAACGGGTCCAACTCCTTCATCAGTACCTTGGCCATGGGCTTGTGCACCCGGCCATGGAAATCCACGCCGATACCGACGTTCGGCCCCACCGCGTCGCGCACCGCGGCCACGCTGGCCAACGCGCGGTCGACCTTATCGAAAGTATCCAGAAACTGCAGCTCTTCGGTGCCGTTCATCTTCACTGCAGTAAAACCGCGTTCCACCGCCTCCTTGGCTGCCCGAGCGGTGTCGGCTGGGCGATCACCGCCGATCCACGAGTAGACCCGGATCTTGTCACGCACCTGACCACCGAGCAGGTCGCTGACCGAGACTCCCAGCGCCTTGCCCTTGATGTCCCACAGCGCCTGGTCGATACCGGCCAAGGCACTCATGTGAATCGAACCGCCGCGATAGAAGCCGCCACGGTAGAGCACGGTCCAGATGTCTTCGATATTGCGCGGGTCTTTGCCAATCAGGTAATCGGACAGCTCGTCCACTGCCGCAGCGACGGTGTGGGCGCGGCCTTCGACCACTGGCTCGCCCCAGCCGGTCACACCCTGGTCGGTTTCAACCTTGAGGAAGCACCAGCGTGGCGGAACGATAAAGGTGGTCAGTTTGGTGATTTTCATCGTTGTGATCTCTCTTGTTATCGATGCGGGCGCCTACCGCGCCCGCCAGAAAATTAAGCGGCGCTGCTGCGTGCCCAGGCCGCGACATACGCCTGGGCGCGGCTGGCGACCTCAGCGGCGCTCATGCCCGGCTTGAACAGCCCGGAGCCCAGCCCGAAGCCCCGCGCACCGGCGTCCAGCCAGGGCTGCATGTTGTCCGCCGTAATGCCGCCCACCGGCAGCAACACGGTGCCCGCCGGCAGCACCGCCAGCCAGGCCTTGACCACCGCCGGCGCCATTTGCTCGGCAGGGAACAGCTTCAGAACGTCAGCGCCCTCGGCCAACGCGGCGAATGCTTCGGTCGGCGTGGCGACACCGGGCGACAGGAACAGCCCGGCCGCTTTAGCGGCCCGCAGCACAGCGGCATCGCTGTGCGGCATCACGATCAACTGGCCTCCGGCGTCCTTGACCTGCTGCACCTGCGCGGGCTGCAACACTGTGCCGGCACCGACCAGGCAGTCGGCGGGCAGGCTGCGCCGCAGCAGGCTGATGCTGTCGAACGGCGATGGCGAATTGAGCGGCACCTCGATGACCCGAAAGCCCGCCTCGTACAGCACTTCACCGATGGCTGGCGCTTCCTGGGGACGCAGGCCGCGCAGGATCGCGACCAGGGCGTTGCTGTTGAGTGCTTGCAAAAACATGTCAGAGCTCCTTGAGCAAAACAGAATCGGCGCAGCTCAACAGGCCTGCTTGCCGCGCCACCTGCCAGAGACCGCGCTCGGTGGCCTGCTCGGCCAGCGTCACGGAGGAAAAACCGGCCAGCGCCAGAGCCTGCCGGTAGCGTTGGCACAGGCTGTCGCTGCCCACCAGCACCACGGCCGGTAACGGCGCCTGCTGCTGGCGCAACGAGGCGCAAAGCCCCGCCAGTTCGTGGCCGATCAGCAGCCCGGACAGGTAGTCAGGCTGGGCGCCGGGTGCCAGTTGCCCGGTCAGGCCGAGGGTGCGGCTGCTGAAGATGGTCGACAGCAGACCGGCCTGGCCTGCACTGGATAACGCCACCGCAACGCCTTGCTCGAAGGCCTGCACGTTGAACTCGCCGCCCGGCTGCATGGTGCGGCCCAGCAAGGTGTGGGCGCACAGCGCGGCGTAGACCTCGCCGGTCATGAACGTATCGAAGTGGACAATTCGCCCTTCGCTGACCCGGACCCATTTGCTGTGACTGCCGGGCAGGCCGATCAGCAGTGACTGAGCATTGCCCTGCCCGGCGAGGATGCCCAGCACCTGACTCTCTTCGCCGCGCATGACGTTAGGCAGTGCCGAGTGCTGGATCACCCCGGCAATGATGTGGATGTCGACGCCCCGCACGCTGCGCACCGTGGTGAGTGTGGCGCTCAGGGCGTCAAGGCTGGCCGGGGTTGGCTGATAGGCGGCTTCGCGCCAGCCCTGGGCGCTGCCGACCATACCGCAGGCAATCACCGGCAGGTGCGGCTCGGCATCCAGCCAGTCACCACAGGCCTGATCGAAGGCCAGTTCGAATCCGTTGCTGCATGGTTGCCCGGCGATCTGCCGGGGCGTGCTGGGCAGTTGCATGATGCCCGCGCTCAGAGAGCGGTGTTCGAGGACCTGGCCTTGGTGGCCGAGTCGGTAGGCCCGAAGGGAAGTGGTTCCCCAGTCGAGCGCTATGAGTTGCGCCTGCATCGCTTCACCTGTTGTTTTTCTAAGTGACTGCGAGGCGGACTATAAACCCGGAGCGGATAAATTCTCAATATATAAATTTACATCCCATATATAGGGATTAAGTCGTTGCACCGCAATGATTTGGAATGGTCGCGAATTGGTCTTTCGTTTTGTGCAAGGATCATTGCCGCGGTTGTCTGGACTGCGGGTTTCGCCCCGACGGGCGACCCTATTTTGTGCTTGGCAAAATAGGGGAAAACCGCTTGCTCCTGGCTTGGGTCCGCCCTGCGGGCGAACTTCCCTCCGTCCGGCATCGATTCGGGGGCCGGCGCGATGGGCGTCCTGCCCAGCGCACCTGAAACCGGCTTCCCTGCCGGTTTCTCCCCCGAATCGACGCCTACCCTCGGCCAGCGCCCAAGTCGCGACTCGCGTCGTTTGTGCCATCTCTGTACGAAGATCAAAATCAACGGCAACGGCAACGGCAACGGCAACGGCAACGGCAACGGCAACGGCGGCGGCGGCGGCGAGAATCTGCGCCCATAAAAAAACCCGCGGCCTTTTCAGGGCGCGGGTTTGGCTTATACGGGGCCGTAGCCGGGTATCAACGCTCCAGCAGGATGCGCAGCATGCGACGCAGCGGTTCGGCCGCGCCCCACAGCAGTTGGTCGCCTACGGTGAAGGCGCCCAGGTATTGCGAACCCATGTTCAGTTTGCGCAACCGGCCAACCGGTACGCTCATGGTGCCGGTCACGGCAGTCGGGCTCAGTTCCTTGATGCTGGCTTCGCGGTGGTTCGGCACCAGCTTGACCCAAGGGTTGTGCTGGCTGATCAAGGCTTCGATGTCGGCGATCGGCACGTCCTTGTTCAGCTTGATGGTCAGCGCCTGGCTGTGGCAGCGCATGGCGCCGATGCGCACGCAGATACCGTCGACCGGGATCGGGTTCTTGAAGCGGCCCAGGATCTTGTTGGTCTCGGCCTGGGCCTTCCACTCTTCGCGGCTCTGGCCGTTTGGCAGCTCTTTGTCGATCCACGGGATCAGACTGCCGGCCAGCGGTGCGCCGAAGTTTTCGGTCGGGAACGCATCGCTGCGCATGGCCTCGGCCACTTTGCGGTCGATGTCGAGGATGGCGCTGGCCGGGTTGGCCAGGTCATCGGCGACCGCCGCATTGATGCCGCCCATCTGGCGAATCAGCTCACGCATGTTCTGCGCGCCGGCACCGGAAGCCGCCTGGTAAGTCATGGCCGTCATCCAGTCGACCAGACCGGCTTCGAACAGACCGCCCAGCCCCATCAGCATCAGGCTGACGGTGCAGTTGCCGCCGATGTAGTTCTTGGTACCGGCATCGAGCTGCTGGTCAATGACCTTGCGGTTGACCGGGTCGAGCACGATCACCGAGTCGTCCTGCATGCGCAGGCTCGAAGCCGCGTCGATCCAGTAGCCTTGCCAGCCGGCTTCACGCAGCTTGGGGAACACCTCGTTGGTGTAGTCGCCGCCCTGGCAGGTCAGGATGACGTCGAGGGTTTTCAGCTCTTCGATGCTGTACGCATCTTTCAGAGGAGCCACGTCCTTGCCTACCGACGGGGCCTCACCACCCACATTGGAGGTGGTGAAGAACACCGGTTCAATGAGGTCGAAGTCCTGTTCTTCACGCATCCGCTGCATGAGCACGGAACCGACCATGCCACGCCAACCGATCAGACCTACACGTTTCATCGCAACACCTTAACTAAAAGTGGGACCGCCGCATTACCCCAGGCAAACAACGGCGGGCCAGAGAGATTACAGATTTCGCAGCGCCGCGACTACCGCATCACCCATTTCACGAGTGCCGACCTTCTGCTTGCCTTGCGACCAGATATCACCGGTGCGCAGGTCCTGATCCAGGACTACGCTGACGGCCTTCTCGATGGCATCGGCGGCATCGGTCAGATTGAAGCTGTAGCGCAGCATCATCGATACCGAAAGGATGGTTGCCAACGGGTTGGCAATGCCCTGACCGGCGATGTCCGGAGCCGAACCGTGGCAAGGCTCGTACATGCCCTTGTTGTTCGAATCCAGCGACGCCGAGGGCAGCATGCCGATCGAGCCGGTGAGCATCGAGGCTTCGTCGGACAGGATGTCGCCGAACATGTTGTCAGTGACGATCACGTCGAACTGCTTGGGCGCACGCACCAGTTGCATGGCGGCGTTGTCGACATACATGTGGCTCAGCTCAACGTCCGGGTAGTCCTTGGCAACCTGCTCGACCACTTCACGCCACAGCTGGCTGGACGCCAGAACGTTGGCCTTGTCGACCGAGCACAGCTTCTTGCCACGCACACGGGCCATGTCGAAGCCGACCTTGGCGATACGGCGGATTTCGCTTTCGCTGTATGGCAGGGTGTCGTAGGACTGACGCTCGCCGTTTTCCAGCTCGCGGGTGCCACGTGGTGCGCCGAAGTAGATGCCGCCGGTCAGCTCACGGACGATCAGAATGTCCAGGCCGGCCACGATTTCAGGCTTGAGGCTGGACGCTTCGGCCAGTTGCGGATACAGGATGGCCGGACGCAGGTTGCCGAACAGGCCCAGTTGCGAACGGATTTTCAGCAGGCCGCGCTCAGGACGAATGTCACGCTCAATGGTGTCCCACTTCGGGCCGCCGACAGCGCCGAGCAGGACTGCATCGGCCGCACGGGCGCGCTCCAGGGTTTCGTCAGCCAGCGGCACGCCGTGCTTATCGATGGCCGCGCCACCGATCACGTCGAAGTTCAGCTCAAAGCCCAGGCTGTATTTATCGTTGGCCAGCTCCAGCACCTTGACCGCTTCGGCCATGATTTCCGGACCGATACCGTCGCCTGGGAGAATCAGAATCTGCTTGCTCATAACATCCTCGGTAGTGTGCGCCGCGCAACGTGCCTTAAGTAAACGCTGCGGGCGGGCAAAAACTTATCGCTCGGCCCACAGCACCAGAACATCGGTGCTGAACGAGCCATCTTGCTCAATCTCGAAATACTCGCGAACTTCGGCGCCCATCGCCTGTTGCAGCTCGCGGATGGCTACCCGCATGGCCTGCGGGGTGCGCATGCGCTCAACCCAGGAAGTGAACTCCAGGCGCAGCCGCTGGCGGCTGTGACTGCGGGTGAACAACCCGGCCTCGCTGACCTGGCGCAGCCACTCGGCCGCCGCATAATCACGCACGTGGCTGGTGTCACGCAGCACTTCGACGCTCTGTAAATAGGTGTCCAGTAACGGGCTGCCCGGCGACATCACATCGACAAACGCCGCCACCCCGCCCGGCTTGAGCACCCGCCGCACTTCACGCAGGGCCAGGCCCAGGTCGCTCCAGTGATGCGCCGAGTAACGGCTGAACACAAAATCAAACTCGCCATCGGCGAATGGCAACTGCTCGGCGGCGCCTTGTTGCGTGCGGATATTGCTAAAACCGCGATCCTGCGCGGTCGCCGCGACCACATCCAGCATTTGCCGGGAGAGGTCATAGGCCACGACTTCCCCCACCGAGGCGGCGACATTAAAGCTAACGTGGCCCGCACCGCAACCCAGATCCAGCAGCCGCGCGTCACTGCGCCCGGCCACCTCGGCCTGCAGTAGCGCAAACTCGCTGCCTTGGGCATGCACGGCACTGCTCAGATAGGCAGACGCCTGCTCGCCGAATTGACGCTGGACAACCTGGGTATGCACGGATTGGGTCATGGCCTGGATCCTTGGGTGAAATGCGGTAGGAGCGGCCGGGCGGCGATCCGCTTTAGCAGCGAATAGATTTAGCCGCGAATGGCTCTTCGCGGCTAAAGCCGCTCCTACCACGGGGCAGAACATTAGTTGCAGGTTTTGTCAGTCGCGGAACAACCACGGCTGGCTGGCACGATGCCTGGCTTCAAACGCATGGATGGCATCGGCGTCGACCAGGGTCAGACCGATGTCGTCCAGGCCGTTGAGCAGGCAATGCTTGCGAAACGCATCGACTTCAAAGCTGTAGGTTTTGCCATCAGGACGAGTCACGGTCTGGGTCTGCAGATCGATGCTCAACTGATAACCTGGCTCGGCCTCTACCTGCTTGAACAACTCGTCGACTTCCTGCTCGGTCAGGATGATCGGCAGCATGCCGTTCTTGAAGCTGTTGTTGAAAAAGATGTCGGCATAGCTCGGCGCGATGATGGCGCGAAAGCCGTATTCTTCCAGCGCCCACGGTGCGTGTTCACGGCTGGAGCCGCAGCCGAAGTTTTCCCGGGCCAGCAGTACGCTGGCGCCCTGATAGCGCGCGTGGTTAAGCACGAACTCCGGATTGACCGGACGCTTGGAGTTGTCCTGATAAGGCTGGCCCACGTCCAGATAACGCCATTCGTCGAACAGGTTCGGACCGAAGCCGGTGCGCTTGATCGACTTGAGAAACTGCTTGGGGATGATCTGGTCGGTGTCGACGTTGGCACGATCCAGAGGTGCCACAAGGCCGTTGAGCTGGGTAAAAGCTTTCATGCTGGACTCCTTAGTGCTGGATCAATTCGCGAACATCAATGAAACGACCGGTCACCGCCGCCGCCGCGGCCATCGCCGGGCTGACCAGGTGGGTACGCCCACCGGCGCCCTGGCGACCTTCGAAGTTGCGGTTCGAGGTCGACGCACAGTGTTCGCCAGAGCCCAGGCGGTCAGGGTTCATGGCCAGGCACATCGAGCAGCCTGGCTCACGCCATTCAAAACCGGCTTCGATGAAGATCTTGTCCAGGCCTTCTTTCTCGGCCTGCTCTTTGATCAGGCCAGAACCTGGCACCACCATGGCCTGCTTGACCGTGGCGGCAACCTTGCGGCCCTTGGCGATTTCTGCAGCAGCGCGCAGGTCTTCGATCCGCGAGTTGGTGCACGAGCCGATAAACACACGGTCGAGCTTGATATCGGTGATCGGCTGGTTGGCTTTCAAACCCATGTATTTCAGCGCCCGCTCGATAGAGCCACGCTTGACCAGGTCCGGCTCCTGCGCCGGGTCCGGCACATTGTCATCAACGGCCAGGACCATCTCCGGAGAAGTGCCCCAGCTGACCTGCGGCTTGATCTGCGCTGCGTCCAGCTCGACCACGGTGTCGAACACGGCATCGGCGTCAGACACCAGGTCTTTCCACACTTCAACCGCACGGTCCCAGTCCTGGCCCTTGGGCGAGAATGGACGTCCCTTGACGTACGCCAGGGTTTTCTCGTCAGTGGCAACCATACCGACACGGGCACCGGCTTCGATGGACATGTTGCAGATGGTCATGCGGCCTTCGATCGACAGGTCACGGATCGCGCTACCGGCGAACTCAATGGCATGGCCGTTGCCGCCAGCGGTACCGATCTTGCCGATCACAGCCAGGACGATGTCTTTGGCGGTCACGCCGAACGGCAACGTGCCTTCGACCCGCACCAGCATGTTTTTCATTTTCTTGGCGACCAGGCATTGGGTGGCCATCACGTGCTCGACTTCCGAAGTGCCGATACCGTGGGCCAGCGCACCAAAAGCGCCGTGGGTCGAGGTATGCGAGTCGCCGCAGACCACGCTCATGCCGGGCAAGGTGGCCCCTTGCTCCGGACCGACCACATGGACGATGCCTTGGCGCAGGTCGTTCATCTTGAATTCGGTGATGCCGTATTCGTCACAGTTATCGTCCAGAGTCTGGACCTGCAGACGCGAGACCTGGTCGGCAATCGCCTCGATACCGCCCTTGCGCTCGGCGGTGGTCGGTACGTTGTGGTCCGGGGTGGCGACGATCGAGTCTACCCGCCATGGCTTGCGGCCAGCCAGGCGCAGACCTTCGAACGCCTGCGGCGAGGTCACTTCATGGATGATATGGCGGTCGATATAGATCAGCGACGAGCCGTCGTCGCGTTCTTTGACCACATGGGAATCCCACAACTTGTCGTAAAGCGTTTTGCCAGCCATCGGACGGTATCCTCATCAACGTCTTTCTATGCCTTGAGGGCACCTCTAAAAACTACCTGCGTTTTAGAAGCCCCTTGGGTGATCGTGCTCGATGACCCCTTGGCTTGTGCGGACAATGCTATGGAATGTGCTTAAATAACTCCAATTCATAATTTTTATGCTTTGGATAACCAACTGGAATCCGTCGTCATGGATCTCGCCAATCTCAACGCTTTTATTGCTGTGGCCGAAACCAGCAGCTTTTCCGGTGCCGGTGAACGCCTGCACCTGACTCAGCCGGCCATAAGCAAACGCATCGCAGGACTGGAACAGCAACTTGACGTCCGTCTGTTTGACCGCCTCGGCCGGGAAGTCAGCCTGACCGAGGCCGGCCGCGCCCTGCTGCCCCGCGCCTATCAGATTCTCAATGTACTGGACGATACCCGCCGGGCACTGACCAACCTGACCGGCGAGATCAGCGGCCGGCTGACTCTGGCGACCAGCCACCATATCGGCCTGCACCGTCTGCCGCCGGTATTGCGCACCTTTACCCGGCTGTATCCGCAGGTGGCGCTGGACATCCAGTTTCTCGACTCGGAAATCGCCTACGAAGAAATCCTCCATGGCCGCGCGGAACTGGCGGTGATCACCCTGGCACCCACGCCCCACACCCTGGTGCGGGCGGTCGCAGTCTGGGAGGACCCGCTGGACTTCGTCGCCGCCCCGGAACATCCGCTGGCCAACAGCGGGCCGGTAAGCCTGGAAGACATTGTGCGCTATCCGGCGGTGTTTCCCGGCGGAAACACCTTTACCCACCATATTGTCAGCGGCCTGTGCGAGGCCCGCGGCCTGAAGCCGGACATCGCCATGAGCACCAATTATCTGGAAACCATCAAGATGATGGTCTCCATTGGCCTGGCCTGGAGCGTACTGCCGCGCACCATGCTCGACGAACAAGTGGCGCGCATCCCGTTGCCGGGCATACAGCTCAATCGCCAGCTAGGCTACATCCTGCACACCGAGCGCACGCTATCCAATGCCGCCAGAGCGTTCATGGCCCTGCTCGACGCACAAGCCAGCCCTCATTGAAGGGCTACCGGACGCTGAACGATCGAATTACCAGCTTTATTCATACAGGCTCGTGATCTCATGCCCGACCCAATGGACAGTATGGCGTTGCAGTTGTCCGAGCAGCCCCCAAGCCGGGAAGCCCTGCAAGAGACGCTCAGGCAGACCCGCGAACAACTGCAGCTAGCCCTTGAGGCGGCGCAGCTTGGTCTATGGGACTGGCATATCCCCAGCGGCCAGTTGCAAGCCGACCAACGCGCCGCACAATTGCATGGCGGGTCGGCCGAAACGCGATCACAGCCCTGCGAAACGTTCTTTGCACCACTGCCAGAAGTCGAACGACAACGCCTGCTGCACGATTGCCGTACGCTGATCGAAGCTCAGACCCCGCAGTTGCTCAGCACCTACAGTGTCGATCGGCCAGCGGCAGCCCGCGCCGGCTGGAAACGCGGATACGTCTGCACCGCGATGCCGAGGGTAACCCGCTGCGGCTGCTGGGCATCTTGCGCGACATCAGCGAGCTGGCCCCGGCAAGCGATTTGCAGAACACCCGGGATACCTTTGCCAGGGCGTTCTACTCCAGCCCCGACTCGATCACCATCACCGAACGTCAGAGCGGCCGCTATCTGGAGGTCAACGAGGGCTTCTGCCAGTTGACCGGCTATCGCCCCGACGAAGTGCTGGGACGTACGGCCGCGCAAGTCAACGTCTGGGGCAGCGCCGAGCAGCGTCAACAGATGATCGTCTACCTGGAGGACCATGGTCGTATCCATCATCGGGAAATGCTCTGGCGCAACAAACTGGGTGAACAACTGATCCTCGACATGTGTGTCGAGCCGATGATCCTCGACGGGGTCGATTGCCTGCTGGTTACCGCCCGGGACATCGCCCAGCTCAAGAATGCCCAGGCGCAGATTCAGCACCTGGCCTACCACGATCCGCTGACCAACCTGCCCAACCGCGCACTGCTCACCGACCGTCTCAACCAGCAGGTTTCGCTGTTGCGCCATCACCAGTTGCGCGGCGCATTGATGTTTCTTGATCTGGACCACTTCAAGCACATCAATGACTCGCTGGGCCACCCGGTCGGCGACAGCGTGCTGAAAATCATCACGGCACGCCTGGAAGCCAGCGTGCGCCAGGAAGACACGGTGGCGCGGCTGGGCGGCGATGAGTTTGTGGTGTTGATCAGCGGCCTGGCAGGCAGCCGTGAACAGGTGACGCGGCAAATCCGCGAACAGGCCGATGCGCTGCGCCAGTTGCTCGCCGAACCGATGTTTCTCGATGGCCATCGCCTGCAAGTCACCCCCAGCATCGGGATTGCGCTGATTCCCGATCATGGCACCCATTCAGCCGACCTGTTCAAGCGCGCCGACATTGCCCTGTATCGCGCCAAGGATTCGGGCCGCAACACCTCGCAGCTGTTCCACCCGCGCATGCAGCAAGCGGCGGTAGAACGCCTGCAACTGGAAAATGATTTGCGTCTAGCGCTGGTGCGCAACGAGTTCTACCTGTGCTATCAGGCCCAGGTCGATGCCCGCAGCCAGCGCATCATCGGCGCCGAGGCACTGGTGCGCTGGCACCATCCTGAGCGCGGCCTGCTCAACCCTGCGCAATTTGTGCCGGTGCTGGAAGAAACCGGGATGATTCTGGAAGTCGGCGGGCGGGTGCTGGAACAGGCCTGCAAAGCCTGCTCGCAGTTGTTGCGGCGCGGCCTGATCGACCGCCATGGCTTCAAAATGGGCGTTAATATCAGCCCACGACAGTTTCACCAGAGCGACTTTGTCGAGCGTATCGAACACCACCTGCTGACCTGGCAACTGACCGGCAGCATGCTCAAGCTGGAAATCACCGAAGGCATGGTGATCCAGAATATCGACGACACGATTGACAAAATGCAGCGCCTGAAAAAACTGGGCATCAGTTTTGCCATGGACGACTTCGGCACCGGCTATTCATCGCTGACCTACCTCAAGCGCCTGCCGATCGACACACTGAAGATCGACCAGTCATTTGTCCACGACGCCACCACCGACCCCAATGACGCCGAAATAGTCCGCGCAATCATCGCCATGGCCCAAAGCCTGGCCCTGCATGTCATCGCCGAAGGCGTGGAGCACCCTGACCAACTGAGCTTTCTGCAAGAGGCCGGCTGCCACGTGTATCAGGGTTATCTGTTCAGCGAGCCGCTTGAAGACCCGGCCTTCGAGGCCCTGCTACGCCTGCAGGGCCATTTGCAGCCGCTCACCGAGGGCTGACCCTGACAGCGCTCAGGACTGAGGCTGATAACCGAGCAGATCACTGATACGCGCACAATCGGTTTCGCGGCGCAGCAGGCCGAACATCGCAGTGGCTTCAGGGTAGCTCTTGGTCAACAGCACCAGCCACTGCTTGAGGCGGCCAGGGGCCTGCAAGGGTGTCAGCTTGACCAGACACGCCGCCCAGAACTCGCGCAGCATGGGCTGTAGCGCGTCCCAGCTCATCGGCTGCACGGGCTGACCGGCGGCCGCCGCGACGATCTGCTGCGCCAGATCCGGTCGCGCCACCAGACCGCGACCGAGCATGAAGTCCTGTGCACCGCAGACTTCACGGCAGCGTTGCCAATCCTCGACGGTCCAGATTTCGCCGTTGGCCACCACCGGCACCTTGACCACCTCCTGAATGCGGGCGATCCATTCCCAGTGCGCCGGCGGCTTATAGCCATCGACCTTGGTTCTGGCATGCACCACAATGCGCGCCGCACCGCCGTCAACCAGCGCTCTGGCGCAATCCAGAGCCTGATCGGTGTCGGCATAGCCCAGCCGCATCTTGGCGGTGACCGGGATATCGGCAGGCACCGCACGGCGCACATGGCTGACAATGCTGTGCAGTAGCTCAGGCTCACGCAACAAAATGGCACCGCCCCGCGAACGATTGACGGTCTTGGCCGGGCAGCCGAAGTTCAAGTCGAGTACTGGCGCGCCCAACTCGCAGGCAAACGCAGCGTTTTCCGCCAGGCACACCGGGTCAGAACCCAGCAGTTGCACATGCATCGGCACCCCGGATGCAGTACGGGCACCGTTGTGCAGTTCAGGGGCAAGCTTGTGAAAGTAGGCGGCGGGCATCAGCCGTTCGGTGACCCGGATGAATTCGGTCACGCACCAGTCGATGCCACCCATTTGGGTCAGCACATGGCGCAGGATGTCGTCGACCAGCCCTTCCATGGGCGCCAGGGCAATTTGCATGGGTCACACTCGAAAAAAGTCCGGCAGTTTACTGGTCAACGCCGGGATTGGAAATGCCGTCCTGGCGGATCGCTGCGCCGTAACCATCAATGAAACTCTGCGGCATGCGTTTGGGCCGCCCGCTGGACAACTCGATACAGACAAAGGTGGTTTGCGCCCGCAGCAAGGTCACGCCATCGACCGGGCGACGCAACTGAAAGCGCCGGGTCATTTTCAGCCGTTTGTCCCAATCCACGATCCAGGTCGCCAATTGCAACTGGTCATGCTCGTAGGCACTGGCCAGGTAGTCGATTTCATGGCGGACCACCGCCATGGCACGATCGAGCCGACGGTATTCGGTCAGATCCAGGCCCAAATACTGAGAGTGCCGCCAGGCGCAGCGCTCCAGCCAGGTGACGTACACAGCGTTATTGGCATGACCCAGACCGTCGATATCTTCTGCGGCGACGTTCAGATCGATGATGAAGGGCGTTGACTGGTCCCAGACCATGCGTGCTCCTGCGGTAATGGCGTTGATCGCAGGCAGTGTAGTAAGCGCGGCCCAGAGCCGCAGACGGCGTCGGGAGGAAAATCGGGACGCCAGAAAAACAAAAGGGCCATTCAACATTCGAATGACCCTTGGGCCCGCATAAGCGGAAAATTGTGGCGTCCCCTAGGGGACTCGAACCCCTGTTACCGCCGTGAAAGGGCGGTGTCCTAGGCCACTAGACGAAGGGGACGCAAAACCTTCAGTCAGATTCGCAGTTTAGCGAACCCTGGCAAATTGGTGGAGCTAAACGGGATCGAACCGTTGACCTCTTGCATGCCATGCAAGCGCTCTCCCAGCTGAGCTATAGCCCCGAATTTTACGCCCTGCGGCGGAGTCCGACTTGCGCCTGACCCAATAACTCTTCATCTCTAAATCTGGCGTCCCCTAGGGGACTCGAACCCCTGTTACCGCCGTGAAAGGGCGGTGTCCTAGGCCACTAGACGAAGGGGACGTAAACCTTCAGTCAGATTCGCAATTGAGCGAACCCGGCAAATTGGTGGAGCTAAACGGGATCGAACCGTTGACCTCTTGCATGCCATGCAAGCGCTCTCCCAGCTGAGCTATAGCCCCGAATTTTACGCCCTGCGGCGGAGTTCGGCTTGCGCCTCACTCATTAACTCTTCATCTATAAATCTGGCGTCCCCTAGGGGACTCGAACCCCTGTTACCGCCGTGAAAGGGCGGTGTCCTAGGCCACTAGACGAAGGGGACGCAAACCTTCAGTCAGATTCGCAATTGAGCGAACCCGGCAAATTGGTGGAGCTAAACGGGATCGAACCGTTGACCTCTTGCATGCCATGCAAGCGCTCTCCCAGCTGAGCTATAGCCCCGAATTTTACGCCCTGCGGCGGAGCCCGACTTGCGCCTGACCCAATGAAACTGGCGTCCCCTAGGGGACTCGAACCCCTGTTACCGCCGTGAAAGGGCGGTGTCCTAGGCCACTAGACGAAGGGGACAAAACCTTCATGACCGGCTTGCGCCGATCGATTCAAAGTCATTGCTGGATGACTCTGAACCTTTAATTTGGTGGAGCTAAACGGGATCGAACCGTTGACCTCTTGCATGCCATGCAAGCGCTCTCCCAGCTGAGCTATAGCCCCACATCAGTGGACGGGGCGCATATTAAGAGCGATTAAATGTTCTGTCAAATTTATTTTCGCGAAAAATCAAAAACTTTTTTCGACAGAACAATCACTTACCTGCCCTGCCCCGCCCCACAAACCCGCTTACCGCAAGGCCACCAGAAACAACTCTGGCAGCCGTGTTCAGGTATTGCCAAACCCGCTCAGCCAATGGCACCCAGCAGTTTTTCCCACTCTTTGTTTTCTTTCTTCGATACACCGCCAAGCAGGTCCAGCGCCTGACGCAGACGGAAGCGCGTCAGGTCCGGGCCGAGGATCTCCATGGCATCGAGCACCGATACCGAGCTTGCCTGGCCGGTAATGGCGGCGAACATCAATGGCATGGCATCACGCAACTTGAGTTGCAGATGCTCGACCACCGCCTGAATGCAGGCGGTGATGGCGTCTTTTTCCCATTGGCGCAGCGACTCAAGCTTCCAGAGGATCAACTGCATCAGTTGCCGAACCTGCTCAGGCGACAGTTTTTTGCTTTCGAACAGCGCTGTATCCGGTGTCACGCCACCGGCAAAGAAGAACCCGGCCAGCGGTGCAATCTGGCTGAAGGTCTCTACCCTGCCCTGCACATGCGGGGCGATCTTCATCATGTATTCAGGGTTGAGCGCCCACTGCTGGACCCGCGCCGCGAACTGCTCGACAGGCAGTTCACGCAACCACTGGCCATTGAGCCACGACAGTTTTTCGATATCGAAGATCGGCCCGCCCAGCGAGATACGCGACAGGTCGAAGTTGTCGACCATTTCTTGCAGGGTGAACTTCTCGCGCTCATCCGGCATCGACCAGCCCATCCGCCCCAGGTAGTTGAGCATGGCTTCGGGCATAAAACCCATGCGCTCGTAGAAGGTCACGGAGGTCGGGTTCTTGCGCTTGGACAACTTGCTCTTGTCCGGGTTACGCAGCAGCGGCATGTAGCACAGCTGCGGCTGTTCCCAGCCAAAGTACTCGTAAAGCAGAATCAGTTTGGGTGCCGATGGCAGCCATTCTTCGCCACGCAGCACGTGGGTGATGCCCATCAGATGGTCGTCGACCACGTTGGCCAGGAAGTAGGTCGGCAGGCCGTCGGCCTTCATCAGCACCTGCATGTCCATGCGGTCCCACGGGATCTCGACGTCGCCACGCAGCAGGTCCGGCACCACGCACACGCCTTCGCTCGGCACCTTCATGCGGATCACGTGCGGCTCGCCAGCAGCCAGGCGGCGCTGGACCTCTTCAGGCGACAACAGCAGGGCGCGACCGTCATAGCGCGGCGTCTCGCCACGGGCTTGTTGCTCGGCGCGCATCTGGTCCAGTTCTTCTGCCGTGCAGAAGCACGGGAAGGCGTACCCTTTGTCGACCAGTTCCTGAGCGTACTGGCGGTAGATATCGCCGCGCTCGCTCTGCCGGTACGGACCATGCGGACCGCCGACGTCCGGGCCTTCATTCCACTCGATACCGAGCCAGCGCAGGGCGTCGAAGATCTGCTGTTCGGACTCACGGGTCGAGCGCAACTGGTCGGTGTCTTCGATGCGCAGGATGAACTCGCCGCCGTGCTGTTTGGCAAAGCAGTAGTTGAACAGCGCGATATAGGCTGTGCCGACGTGAGGGTCGCCAGTAGGCGACGGCGCGATACGGGTACGGACAGTGGTCATGGATAATTCCGGTTCAGGTCGATCAAACCGGGGATATTAGCAGGCCGGAGCCTCGTGGCTCCAGCGCACACCGTAGGAGCGGCTTTAGCCGCGAAAAAAAGCTTCGCGAGCGAGCTCGCTCCTACCGATGCATGACAGGGAATGTCACACGGTCAACAGCCGCTCGCGCAGTTTGGTGATTTCGTCGCGCAGCTGCGCCGCCGCTTCAAACTCCAGGTCGCGAGCCAGCTGGTACATCTTCTCTTCCAGTTGGCGGATGCGCTTGGTGATTTCGCTTGGCGAGCGCAATTGCCCATCGGCCCGCGCCTGCTCTTCGGCCGCCTTGGCGGCGCCCTTGCGTTTCTTGCTGCGTGCACCGGGCACCACCGCGCCTTCGAGAATGTCCGCAACTTCCCGCGACACACCTTTGGGCACAATGCCGTGGGCCTCGTTGAACGCCACCTGCTTTTCGCGGCGGCGTTCAGTCTCGTTGATCGCCCGCTCCATGGAGCCGGTCATCCGGTCGGCATACAGAATCGCCCGGCCATTGAGGTTGCGCGCCGCCCGGCCGATGGTCTGGATCAGTGAGCGTTCAGAGCGCAGGAAGCCTTCTTTGTCAGCATCAAGAATGGCCACCAGCGACACTTCGGGCATATCCAGACCTTCGCGCAGCAGGTTGATGCCCACCAGCACATCAAAGGTGCCCAGCCGCAGGTCACGGATAATCTCGACCCGCTCGACGGTGTCGATATCCGAGTGCAGGTAGCGCACCTTGACCCCGTGATCGCCCAGGTAATCGGTCAGGTCTTCGGCCATGCGCTTGGTCAGGGTGGTCACCAGCACGCGCTCCTCGACGGCCACGCATTTGTGGATTTCCGAGAGCAGATCATCGACCTGGGTCAGCGCCGGGCGAATCTCCACCCCTGGGTCGACCAGGCCGGTCGGTCGCACCACCTGCTCGACCACCCGCCCGGCATGCTCTTCTTCATAAGGCCCCGGCGTTGCAGAAACGAAGATGGTCTGCGGGCTGATCGCCTCCCACTCATCGAAGCGCATCGGCCGGTTATCCAGCGCCGATGGCAGACGGAAGCCGTATTCCACCAAGGTTTCTTTGCGCGAGCGGTCGCCTTTGTACATGGCACCGACCTGCGGAACGCTGACATGAGACTCGTCGATCACCAGCAGGGCATCGGCCGGCAGGTAGTCGTAGAGGGTCGGCGGCGGCGCACCGGCCGGACGTCCAGACAAGTAGCGCGAGTAGTTTTCGATACCGTTGCAGTAGCCCAGCTCCAGCATCATTTCCAGATCGAAACGGGTGCGTTGTTCAAGGCGCTGGGCTTCCAGCAACTTATTGGCGCCACGCAGGTAGTCGAGCCGCTCCTGCAGTTCGACCTTGATGCCCTCGACCGCTTCGAGCAGGGTCTCGCGCGGCGTGACGTAGTGGCTTTTGGGGTAGAACGTGAAGCGCGGCAACTTGCTGATGACCTCACCGGTCAGCGGGTCAAATGCCGAGAGGCTTTCGACCTCGTCGTCGAACAACTCGATGCGGATCGCTTCCAGATCGGATTCTGCCGGGTAGACGTCGATCACATCACCGCGCACCCGGAAGGTGGCGCGGGCAAAGTCCATGTCGTTACGGGTGTACTGCAGGTCAGCCAGGCGGCGCAGCAGCTCGCGCTGGTCAAGCCGGTCGCCCCGGTCGATGTGCAAGACCATCCGCAGGTAAGTTTCCGGGCTGCCCAGACCGTAAATGCACGACACCGTGGTGACGATGATCGCATCCTTGCGCTCCAGCAATGCCTTGGTCGCCGACAACCGCATCTGCTCGATATGGTCGTTGATCGAGGCGTCCTTCTCGATGAAGGTATCCGACGACGGCACATAGGCTTCAGGCTGGTAGTAGTCGTAGTAAGAAACGAAGTATTCCACTGCGTTGTTGGGGAAGAACGCCTTGAATTCCCCGTACAACTGCGCTGCCAGAGTCTTGTTCGGCGCCAGCACCAGGGTCGGGCGCTGCACCTGGGCAATCACGTTGGCAATACTGAAGGTCTTGCCGGAGCCGGTTACCCCGAGCAGGGTCTGGTGCGCCAGCCCGGCCTCAATGCCCTCGACCATCAGGCGGATGGCTTCAGGCTGGTCGCCGGCAGGTTGAAAACGGGTAACGAGCTGGAACTCAGACATGACCGGCCTCTTGGGTGATCGCTTGCGAAAAATATCACGGCCTGCTTGACCGCACCTGTAAGGATATACACCCTCTGATAGCGTTTGCACCCCTGATAAAGGATTGAGGCCGGTGGCTGTCGGTGGTTCAACAAAAGTAACGGTCAAAAAAGCGAAATATTTGGAAAAAACCCACCGGATGCCGTCGCCGTATCCGGCGTTGCTCACTATACTCATTCCCCGTTTGTGCACTGCTCTGGGGCATTCGGACCGGAGCGTGCGTCCTTTCTTCTTCCTACTCAGAGCCGCCGCAAACAATGAGCCTGTTCTCCGCTGTCGAAATGGCACCACGCGATCCTATCCTGGGCCTCAACGAAGCATTCAACGCTGACACCCGTACCAACAAGATCAATCTGGGCGTGGGTGTCTACTGTGACGAAGACGGGCGCATCCCGCTGCTGCGCGCGGTGGCCAAGGCCGAAGAGATCCGCGTCGCCCAGCATGCGCCACGCGGCTACCTGCCAATCGACGGCATCGCCGCGTACGACCAGGCGGTGCAGAAACTGCTGCTGGGCGCCGACTCGCCGCTGATCGCCTCCGGCCGCGTGCTGACCACCCAGTCGGTCGGTGGCACCGGCGCGCTGAAAATCGGCGCAGATTTCCTCAAGCAACTGCTGCCGGGCGCAACCGTCGCCATCAGCGACCCAAGCTGGGAAAACCACCGCGCGCTGTTCGAAACCGCCGGCTTCCCGGTGCAGAACTACCGCTACTACGACGCCGCCAACCACGACGTGAACCGCGTCGGCATGCTCGAAGACCTGCAGAACCTGCCAGAGCGCTCGATCATCGTTCTGCACGCCTGCTGCCATAACCCGACCGGCGTCGACCTGAGCCTGGACGACTGGAAAAAGGTTCTGGAAGTGGTCAAGGCGAAAAACCACGTGCCATTCCTCGACATGGCCTATCAGGGCTTCGGCCAGGGCATTGACGAAGACGCCGCTGCCGTGCGCCTGTTCGCCGACTCAGGCCTGACCTTCTTCGCTTCCAGCTCGTTCTCCAAGTCCCTGTCGTTGTATGGCGAGCGGGTCGGCGCGCTGTCGATCATCACCGCCTCCAAAGAAGAAACCGGCCGGGTGCTATCGCAGGTCAAGCGTGTGATCCGCACCAACTATTCCAACCCGCCGACCCACGGCGCAATCATCTCTGCCGCCGTTCTCAACGACCCGGCACTG
The DNA here is from genome assembly GCF_024129895.2 of Pseudomonas sp. 21LCFQ02. Taxonomy (NCBI): domain Bacteria; kingdom Pseudomonadati; phylum Pseudomonadota; class Gammaproteobacteria; order Pseudomonadales; family Pseudomonadaceae; genus Pseudomonas; species Pseudomonas sp. 21LCFQ02. Next base: position 3,781,377 of record NZ_CM178749.1, on the reverse strand, counting down.
CGCGCGATGTGGGAAGAAGAACTGGCTGAAATGCGTGTACGCATCAAAGACATGCGCAAAGCGCTGGTCGAGCGCCTGGCCAACAACCCGGTCGGCCAGGACTTCAGTTTCGTCGCTCGCCAGCAGGGCATGTTCTCCTATTCGGGGCTGACCGCCGCCCAGGCCCAGCGTCTGCGCAACGAGTTCGGTATCTATGCACTGGACACCGGACGTATCTGCGTCGCTGCGCTGAACCAGAAGAACATCGATCAGGTGTGCGAGGCGATTATCCAGGTGCTTTAAGCACTGCCGTTGACCTCCCTCCCCGCAGGCATCCATTGATGCCTGCGGCACCTTGCCAGCCCATTTAGCGGCTACCCCATCCTTCTTGAAATATTTTTTTACATATTTCAGCCAATGTTGGATGCGGGTATTTCGTTCTCATTCGTCTTTATCTAGATACACCGGCTGCGTTTGCTATCGTTGCGGCCAAATGGCGTCTACCGGAGTCTCGCTTCAGAAGGCTCCGACCCGTGAATCGAGACCTGCTTCCAATGTCCAAGAAATCCCGCTCAAAAATCTGGTTCCTGGTGCACAGCTGGGTGGCGTTGCCTATCTGGTTTTTTGTCCTGATCGTGTGCGTGACCGGCACCCTGGCCGTGGTCAGCAAGGAGATCGTGTGGCTGGCCTACCCTGAGGTTCGCGCCACGGCACCTTCGGACGACGCACAGCGGCTGAGTTTCGAACAGATCCGCAACACCATCAAACAGAACGAACCCAACCTGAATGTAGGCTTCATTTCGCAGCCCGACGGGGACTACTTCGCCCTCAATGTGCGGGTTACCTTTCCTGAGGGTCGCACCACCAATGCCTACGTCAACCCCTACACCGGGGCCATCCAGGGCTTTGCCGCGTCGTTCGACTTCCGCCAATTCACCCGCGCCCTGCATGGCTGGTGGCTGGTGCCGTTCACCAATGGTTACTCCTGGGGCTGGTATCTGGTATCGCTGCTGGGCATTCCGATGCTGGTGTCGCTGATCACCGGCCTGGTGGTCTACAAAAAATTCTGGAAAGGCTTTTTCAAGCCGACCTTGCGTTTCAACCACGGCGCACGGATCTTCTGGGGCGACTTCCACCGCCTGAGCGGCATCTGGTCGATCTGGTTCATCCTGGTCATTTCGGTGACCGGTATCTGGTTCCTGATCCAGGCCATTCTGGGCGATAACAATATCAGCCTGTCCAGCCGCGCACCGGCAGCCTCGATCCTGCCACACGCGTCGGTGCCATTGACCGCCGATGGCAAGCCAGTCCCGATGATCTCCCTGGACAAGGCGATGGAAATCGCCCAACAGCATATTCCGGGTCTTGAAGCCAGCTTCATCAGCCCGCCACTCAACGCCTACAGCAACATGAGCATCGCCGGTCGCAGCTGGTACCCATTGATGTTCCAGACCGCAGAGATCAACCCCTACACCGGTGAAGTGGCGTCGACCCATCTGCTGTCGGACCGTAACAAGATAGAGTTCGTCACCGAGTCGATGCGCCCGCTGCACACCGGCGACTTCGGCGGTATCTGGATCAAGCTGATCTGGGCGTTTTTCGGCCTGGTGCTGAGCATGATGGTGCTCAGCGGCCTGTTGATCTGGAGCAAGCGCACCGCGCTGGCAACCCTCAACGCCCTCAAGCGTGAGGCCAAGACCGCCAACCAGGCCAAGGCCAGGCCCGAGCCTGCCGTGCCCCACGTACCTGCGGAGACTTCCCTGTGAGCAAGGCTGCAACCGTGCAACAGCAACGCTCGCCCTTGAGCCGTCTTTGGCATAAGTGGCGCTTCCACATCAATGTTTTGCTGATCCTGATTCCGCTGGGGTTCATGCCCAAGTATTTTGCCGATGCGGCACTGTTTCGCGGCGACGCCGGCCTTGGCCAGCGCGATATCGGTCAGGTCCAGGTCGGTCCCTGGAGTCTGCGCGTGGCCGAACTGCGCGATGAAGCGCCGCGCCTGGATGCGCCGGTCGGCTACATGAAGAGCTTCAATGCCGCGCTGTGCACTGAATGCGCCGAGCAGGTCAAAGCCACCTACCTGCGCATCGGCAAGCCGCGCAGCCTGCGTACTGCCGGCGCGATTTTCTTCGGCCCGGCTTATCGCATGGGTGCCTTTATGCAGATTCCCGAGAACAGCCCGCTTGATGCCGAGCTGTGGATCACCATGGAAGGCTGGGACGGTGCCGTCCATCAAGCCTCCATCCCCCTTGCACAAGCCTCTCCGGCAACCGTGGCCTGGCTGAAAACCCAAGGAGCCAAAAAATGAGTTTATTTTCCCTGCGCCGCGTCGCGGCAAGTGCCCTGCTGATTCTGGGCGTCAGCGGTACGGCCCTGGCGCATAACCCGATCTGTGAATGCGAGCAGATCGACAGCGAGAACATCCGCTGCACCGGCGGTTTCTCCGACGGCAGCGCAGCCGCTGGCGTGACCCTGGATGTGATCGGCTATGACGAGACCATCCTGCTGCCCGGCAAACTGGGCAACGATTCGACCCTGACCTTCAAAAAGCCGGCAGCCGAGTTCTACGTACTGTTTGACGCAGGCCCCGGCCACGTGGTGGAAATCGACCAGGCGGATATCGCCTCCCGATGAGTACCCAGACGCGCCAGATTGTCCGCCCGGCCGGCGCCGGGCATGAAACCCTCTACGTGCTGCTGACCTGCCTGCTGATTCTCGCGGTGGCCAGCGCGGTGATCGGCCTGCGCGGTGAACGCCATGAGCCCGAGGCCGTGGCCAGCCATCAACTGGATGCCCGCCGTGACCTGAATGCCGCCGAGCAAGGCATCTATGCCGACCTGCGGGTCAGCCTCGATGAAGCGCGGCTGCTGGCCCAGGAGCAACAAACCCCGGTGAGCGTTGAGCAATTGGCTGAAGAAGGCCTGCCGCCGTTCGTGCAGGATGTCAGCGCCACCACCCGTGGTGCGCATCAATGGCAGATGGCCGGTGACGCCTGGCTGGGCCTGAGCCAGGCCAGCGAGGTGGCCGGCTCGTTTCTGCTGCGCAACCAGCGCCACGCCGAGCAAACTGCCGACGCCCCGGCGGACATCTGGATCAACCGTAACGCGCGCCTCAGCGCCCCCTCCGACCTGAGCGACGCGAGCCTGATCGCCGCTGGCTGGAAGCAGGTCGTTAGCCAGTTCGATGCGGGTGTCACCCGTCAGCATCGGCACTGAACCCACGCACTCATCGCACAGAAGATCGCCTGACCATGCCTATTTCGCTCCCCCGTCGCCCTCTGCTGGGCGTCCTGCTGGCCGGCCTGTTCGCCATCACTTTGCCATCACTAGCCAGCGCCGAGGCTGCCAAACGCCTGCGCATCGGCATCACCCTGCACCCGTACTACAGCTATGTCAGCAACATCGTCGGCGACAAGGCCGAGGTGGTGCCGCTGATCCCGGCCGGTTTCAACCCGCACGCCTACGAACCTCGCGCCGAAGATATCAAACGGATCGGCTCGCTGGACGTGATCGTGCTCAACGGCGTGGGCCACGACGATTTCGCTGACCGCATGATCGAGGCCAGCGAAAATCCCAAGGTCCCGGTGATCGAAGCGAACGCCGACGTACCGCTACTGGCCGCCACCGGTATTGCCGCCCGCGGCGCCGGCAAGGTGGTCAACCCGCACACCTTCCTGTCGATCAGCGCCTCGATCGCCCAGGTCAATAACATTGCCCGTGAACTGGGCAAGCTCGACCCGGACAACGCCAAGACCTACACCGCCAACGCCCGGGCCTACGCCAAGCGGCTGCGGCAGATGCGTGCCGACGCCCTGGCCAAGCTGACCCAGGCACCCAATGCCGAGTTGCGCGTGGCGACGGTGCACGCCGCCTACGACTACCTGCTGCGCGAATTTGGTCTGGAGGTCACCGCAGTGGTCGAGCCGGCCCACGGCATCGAACCAAGCCCCAGCCAGCTGAAAAAAACCATCGACCAACTGCGCGAGCTGGACGTGAAGGTGATCTTTTCCGAAATGGATTTCCCTTCCAGCTATGTCGATACCATCCAGCGCGAGTCCGGTGTGAAACTCTACCCGCTGTCGCACATTTCCTACGGCGAGTACACCGCCGACAAGTATGAAAAGGACATGACCGGCAACCTCGACACCGTGGTCCGGGCCATTCAGGAGAGTGGCGCATGACCGCAGCCGAACAGATCCAGCGGACCCGCAACGGCCCGGCCATCGAATTCGACCAGGTCAGCCTGACCCTGGGCCGCACGGTGATTCTTGACCGTATCAGCTTCGCGGTGGAACCCGGCAATATCCACGCACTGGTCGGCCCCAACGGCGGCGGCAAAAGCTCGCTGATCAAAACCCTGCTCGGCCAGATGCCGCACCAGGGTCAACTCTGCCTGCAATGGCCCGCCGCGCAAGGCGTGATCGGCTATGTACCCCAGGCGCTGGAGTTCGACCGTGGCCTGCCGATGACCGTCGAAGACTTCATGGCCGCCATGTGCCAACGCCGCCCGGCCTTTCTCGGCCTGTCCAGGCATTACGCCGCCGCCATCGGCGAGGCGCTGGAGCGAGTCGGGATGCACGACAAACGCAAGCGACGCATGGGCGCGCTGTCCGGTGGTGAGCGCCAGCGCGTGCTGCTCGCCCAGGGGCTGATTCCCAGCCCGCAACTGCTGGTGCTCGACGAACCCATGTCAGCCCTCGACGAACCGGGCATCCAGGTCTTCGAACGGCTGCTTGCCGACTGGCGACGCAGCGGCATCACAGTGCTGTGGATCGAGCACGATCTGGCCGCGGTAAAGCGCCTGGCTGATCGGGTCACCGGGCTGAATCGCCGGGTGCTGTTCGATGAATCGGCGCAGACTGCACTGACCCCGGAGCGGCTGCTCACGCTGTTTTCTGCCCAGCCACGCAGCAGCGGGGGTGACGCGTGATGTCTTACGAGAACTTTCGCCTGTTCGTTCAGGACCTCGCCAGCACCGGCTATCTGCCTGAAGCACTGGCCTATGGTTTTGTGGTCAACGCCCTGTTGGCCGGCCTGCTGATCGGTCCGGTGCTGGGCGGTTTGGGCACCCTGGTGGTGGTCAAGCGCTTCGCGTTCTTTTCCGAAGCAGTCGGCCACGCCGCGTTGACCGGCGTGGCCATCGGCATCCTGCTCGGCGAGCCCTACACCGGCCCGTACGGCAGCCTGTTCGCCTACTGCCTGCTGTTCGGCATCGTGCTCAACTATTTGCGCAACCGCACCGGCTTGACGCCAGACACGCTGATCGGCGTATTTCTGTCGGTATCCTTGGCAATGGGCGCCAGCCTGCTGCTGGTACTGGCCGGCAAGATCAACGTGCATATCCTTGAAAACGTACTGTTCGGCTCGGTGCTGACCGTCAATGGCAACGACCTGTTGGTGCTGACCGTGGTCGGCGCGCTGGTCATGGGGTTGAGCCTGCCGCTCTACAACCGCATCATGCTGGCCAGCTTCAACCCGCAACTGGCTGCGGTGCGCGGCGTGGCGGTCAAGCTGCTGGACTATCTGTTTGTGGTGCTGGTAACCCTGATCACCGTGGCGGCGGTAAAAGTCATCGGCGCGATTCTGGTCGGCGCCCTGCTGGTGATTCCGGCAGCGGCGGCCCGCCTGCTCAGCCAGTCGCTCAAGGGCTTTTTCTGGATTTCGGTGTTGATCGCCACGGTCAGCACCCTGTGCGGGATCCTGCTGCCCATCGTCTTCGACCTGCCGGTGCCTTCCGGCGCTGCCATCATTCTGGTCTGCGGGGCGGCCTTCGCCCTGGCCGCCATCGCCCGTGGCACCCTCCCCAGCCTGAAAGGGAACATCGGATAATGCACCTGCCCAACCTGCGTACCCTTAGCCCCGCAATCAGCCTCGCAATCAGCCTGGCACTGCCGCTTGGCGGTCTGTTCAGCCCTCACCTGCTGGCCGCTACGCCGCCACCGGCCCAGCAGCAGGCCGCCAAGCCGGTGCGGGTGCTGGCGAGCCTGCCGATCACTTACGGCCTCGGTCAGTTGCTGCTCAAAGACAGCGGCGTGGTGCTGGAGCGCGCCGCCGCCGCCAACCTGCCCGGCTCGCGGCAAAGCGCCTACTTCAGCGGTCGCGGCGCCGAGGCTCTACATAAGCTGGCCAACCAGGCCGATGCAGTGATCGGCCTGCGCTCGATCTGGACTGAAGACCCGCTGTACACCCACGCCCGACGCAGCAATATCCGCATCGTCGAGATCGATGCGGCGCGCCCGGTGGACGGCGCCCTGCCCGGCGTGGCCCTGCAACCCGGCGACAGCATCGATGGCCTGAACAGCCAGCCGTGGCTGGCCAGCCACAACCTCGGGCGCATGGCCGACGTACTGGCCGCCGACCTGGTGCGCCTGGCACCCGAGGCAAAGGCGAAGATCGACAGCAATCTGGCAGGCCTCAAGCAGCAGCTACTGAAACTCAGTGCCGACAGCGAAAAACGCCTGGCCCAGGCCGACAGTGTGGCGGTGGTCAGCCTTTCCGAACGGCTGGGCTACCTGATCAGCGGCCTGAACCTTGAGCAGGTCGGCCGCCAGGTGCTGGCTGACGACCAATGGACGCCTGCGGCCCTGAACACCCTGAGCACAACACTCAAGGACAATGAGGTGGCGGTGGTGCTTGACCATCGTGAGCCACCAGAGGCCGTCAAGGCGGCGATCAGTGCCGCCGGCAGTCAATTGCTGGTGCTCGGTAATGAAGCCGAAGATCCACTGACCGGGCTGCAGAGCGATGTAGAACAGCTCATCAAGGCGCTGACCAAAGGCTGAACCGCTGCACTGAAAAGCCAACGGGCGGTTCGCTGTGCGAGCCGCCCGTTTTTTTTGCCTTACTTGCTGGCGTGCATCACTGGCTGCGGCTCCGGCATGGCCGATGAGTGGTGGTTGAGGATCTTCCACTGGCCGCCGACTTTTTCGTACAGGAAGGTGTAACGGGCCTGCACCTCACGGGTCTTGCCGTTGGCGTCGGTCAGGGTGAAGGTGTAGACCCCGCTGTCCATCGCCGCATCATTACCCAGTTGGCGCACTTCCCGATAGTTGATACGGCCGACCGGCTTGAGCGCCAGAAAGTGCTCGAAGTAGTCGGTGATCAGCGCCGGGGTATTGCGCACCTGGTTGGACACGGTCGGCTGCAACACCGCATCCGGGGCATACAGGCTGACCACCTGCTGGGCGCTGCCGGTCTTCAAGGCCGCGTTCCACTGATCGAACAGGCTGGCGATCTCACGCTCTTTGGCATTGCTCGGCAACTCGGCCACCGTACGGTACACATAAGGAGCAATCGGGTCAGCGGCAGACACCCAGGGTGCGCCAAGGGCGAGGGTCAGAGCCAGAACAGTAGTTTTCAGTTTCATCGCGGTGATTCCTGCGGGTTGGTATGGGCTGTACTTTGCCGCGCCGCGCTGAGCCAGCCATCGGCCAACCGGGGTTATTTGCCTATGCCATTCGGCAGATGGGCAATACCCTGCCAGCCGGGTTCTAATAGCACTCTGGCGCCCGGGCGGGCGCCCCTCCGGAGCCTTCTGCATGCACAGTTCAGCCCATGACCCCGCCAGTGCCCTGGCAATCCGTACCCAGTATCGCCAGTCACAAAGCCGCGCCGCACGACTGCGCCTGCTGGTCGACACCGGCAGGGAGCTGACCCGGCTGGCTCCGCAGGCCATGCGCCAGCAAGTGGTCCAGCGCGCCTGTGCGTTTGTCGCCATGGATCACGGCCTGTTGCTGGAATGGGATGTTGAAGAGGCCGTGCAACCCACTGCCAGCGTGGGCAATCAGGAACAGCTGAGCGAGCTGGCCGGCCAGGCCGATACTTCAGCCAAGGAACCGCGCTGGCTGGAGCGACTCGACAGTGCCCTGCCCAACGTCCTGTGCCTGCCGTTGCGCGGCGCCGATGACCGCCCGTTCGGCATGCTGTTGCTGGCCAACAGCGTACCGATTGGTGCCCCCGACAGCGAAGACATCGAATCGCTGCATCTGCTGGCTACCTTGCTGGCTGCGCATCTGGAGAACAGCCGCCTGCTGCAGACGCTGATCGTGCGCGAACGCAGCATGTCCGAGCTGGTTAATCGGCTGTTCAGTGCCCAGGAGGATGAGCGCAAGCGGGTCGCCTATGACCTGCACGACGGCCTGGCCCAGACCCTGGCCGGCCTGCATCAGCGTCTGCAAGGTTTTGCCGGGCGCTGCCCACCGCTGAACGCGCCGCTGGACGACGATCTGCAGGCCATTCTCGATCTGGCCCAGCATTGCGTGGGCGAAGGCCGGCGCCTGATTGGCGGCCTGCGCCCCAGCGTGCTGGACGACTTCGGCCTGTTCCAGGCGGTGGACAAGGAAGTCGACCGGCTGCGCGAGGCCGGCATCACCGTGCACTGGTTTTCCCGCTCACTTTCGCGCCTGCCCAGCCATGTAGAGATCGCGCTGTTTCGGATTGCCCAGGAAGGCATCAACAATATCCTCAAGCACGCCGGGGCCGCCAACGTCAAACTGGAGCTGGAGCTGCACCAGAGCCATGTCGCACTGCTGCTTGAAGACGACGGTCGTGGCTTCGACAGCAACCTGCCAGCGAGCGGTCAGTCGCTGGGCCTGGTGGCCATGCAGGAGCGCGCCGGCCTGCTGGGCGGGCGCTTCAGCTGTACCAGTCGCCCGGCGGGCGGCACCCGATTACGCGCCATTGTTCCGTTAACCCATCACAACAAGGCAAACTCATGACTGCACCCCTGCGCCTGGTCCTGGCCGACGACCACGAAGTCACCCGCACCGGTTTCGTCGCGCTGCTGGCCGGGCACCCGGAGTTTGATGTGGTGGGCCAGGCCAGTGATGGCCAGCAGGCCGTAGCCCTGTGCGAAGCCTTGCAACCAGACATTGCCATCCTCGACATCCGCATGCCGGTGCTCAATGGATTGGGGGCAGCGCGCCTGCTGCAACAACGCATGCCTGCGCTGAAGGTGGTGATTTTCACCATGGACGACAGCATTGATCATCTGGAAGCGGCGATTACTGCCGGCGCAGTGGGGTATCTGCTCAAGGACGCCAGCCGTGATGAGGTGATTGCCAGCCTGCAGCGGGTCGCCCGTGGTGAAGAGGCCCTCAATGGGGCGGTCAGCGCCCGCTTGTTGCGGCGCATGGCCGAGCGCGGCGCACAGGCCGCTCCGACGCTCGAAACCCTCACCGCCCGTGAGCGTCAGGTGCTTGAACTGGTGGCCGGCGGCTGCAGCAACCGGGAAATCGGCGAACGCCTAGGCATCACCACCGGCACGGCCAAAGCCCACGTCGAGCGGGTGATCGGCAAACTCGGTGCGGCTGACCGCACCCAAGCGGCGGTGCGCGGTGTCGCGCTCGGCCTGGTGCCCAGCCAATGGACATAAAACCGCCTGCTGCGGCCAAACAGAGCCCGGCCAGTCGCTGGGCCGACCTGCCCTTGCGCGGCAAGGCGCTGGTGGCGATTTCCCTGCCGCTGGTGCTGCTGCTCTGTTCACTGGTGCTGATCTACATCACCGAACGCCAGACCGCCCGCGCCGAAGAAGACGTACGCCGGGTGCTGCTGGTGCAGGGCGATATCCAGACCGTGCACACCCAACTGGCCGAAGCCGCCGCCAGCGTACGCGGCTACCTGCTGACCCGCCGCGAAGACTTTCTGCCGGTTTACCTGCGTGCCGAAGCGCTGATAGACGCCGCCTTGCAACGGCTCGATCAGAACGTGCGCGATGCGCAGATCCGCGCCCACCTTGAAGCCATCGAGCCGCTGATCCAGACCAAGGTTGAGGGCCTGGCCGTGCTGCGCACTCTCAACGATGCCGACGGCCAGGCCGTTGCCGCCATTCTGGTTGAGAACAAGCACATCCTCGACGAGCTGCGCGAACGCATCAGCCTGATGCGTACCCGCGAGGACACCCTGCTCGACGAGCGCACCGCCGACGCGGCTGCCACCCGCCAACGGCTGTTGCTGTCGACCTTGTTGGCGGCCGGCTGCGGCCTGTTCGGCGCGATCGTCGCGGTGCTGTTACTGTCGCGCGGTATCGTCACTCGGGTCCAGCAGGTTCAAGGCAATGCCCAGCGCCTGGCGCTCGGCCAACCGCTGCATCCGCAGCCCCCTGAAAACGATGAAATTGGCCAGTTGGGTAGCCGCCTGGTGGAAGCCGGGCAGTTACTGGCCGAGCGTGAACGCGCTTTGCGTGACAACGAAGAACGCTTGCGCCTGATCATCGACGGGGTCAAGGACTACGGAATCTTCGCGCTGGACACCAAAGGCCGGGTCACCAGCTGGAACGCCGGCGCCGAGCGCATCAAGGGCTACACCGAGCAGGAGATCCTCGGTCGCCACTTCTCGCTGTTCTATCTGCCCGAGGAGCGTCCGCATCACCCGGCCATGGCCTTGAACGAAGCCACCCGCCAAGGCCACTACATGGAAGAAGGCTGGCGCTGCCGCCAGGACGGCAGCCGTTTCTGGGCCAGCGTGGTGATCACCGCCCAATACGATGGTAGCGGTGTGCTGCGCGGTTTCTCAAAGATTACCCGCGACATCACCGACCGGCGCAGCGCTGAAATTGCCCTGCGCACGGCCCGTGAGGAAGCAGAAAGTGCCAGCCGGGCCAAAAGCGAGTTTTTATCGCGGATGAGCCATGAGCTGCGCACGCCACTCAACTCGATCCTTGGGTTCGCGCAGCTGCTGGACATGGATGCCAGCCCCGCGCACCGCGCTCAGGTCGGGCATATCCTGCGTGCCGGCCAGCATCTGCTGACCCTGATCAACGAGATTCTCGACATTGCCCGCATCGAAGCCGGACGCCTGCCCCTCAACCCTGAACCCGTTGCCCTGACCGAGGTGTTGCAGGAAGCGCTGAGCCTGGTCTGGCCCATGGCAAGCGACGCCGGGATCGAGCTGAGCGAGCCACCGGCGCTGCCTCGGGACTGGGGTGTGACAGCAGACCGGCAACGCCTGATTCAAGTGCTGCTCAACCTGTTATCCAATGCCATCAAATACAACCGCAGCGCCGGCCGGGTGTGGATCACGGTGGCGCAACAACCCGGCTGCATGACGATAACCGTCCACGACACCGGCACGGGGATCCCTGTCGAGCGGCTGGATCGCCTGTTCAAACCCTTCGAACGCCTGGGCAACGACCCTAATGTAGAAGGTACCGGCCTGGGTCTGGCGCTGAGTCGTAATCTGCTGCAAGCCATGCAAGGCGATTTGCTGGTGAACAACCGGCCAGGCCAGGGTTGCAGCTTCATTGTGCAACTGCCCGCCGCTCAGATAGCGCCACAGCGAGCCATTGAACAACCGCCCGCCCTGCGCCAGGAAATACCGACACCGACTGCCGCAACGGTGCGCGGCAAGGTACTGTGCATTGAAGACAATCTGTCGAGCATGGCGTTGATCGAAACCCTGCTGCAACGCCGCCCCGGCATCCAGTTGCTGTCGAGCATGCTCGGCCAGTTGGGCCTGGACCTGGCACGCCAGCATGCACCGGACCTGATCCTGCTGGACGTTAACCTGCCTGACCTGCAGGGCCTGGAAGTTCTGCAGCGGCTGCGCCAGTCGGCGGCCACGGCCAATGTGCCGGTGCTGATGATGACCGCTGATGCCAGCGACCTGACCCAAAGCGCCTTGCGTGCCGCCGGTGCCAGCGCGATTCTCACCAAGCCGCTGCACATCCCGGCGTTTCTCGATCACCTGGACCAGTATCTACCGGAGCCTGCATGAACGGAGATTTCCGAATTCTGATCATCGACGATCAACGTCCTAACCTCGATCTGATGGAACAGTTACTCGCGCGTGAAGGCCTGCGCAACGTGCTGAGCAGCACCGAACCGCTTCGTACCCTGGACCTGTTCAACAGTTTTGAGCCCGACCTGGTGATACTCGACCTGCACATGCCGGAGTTCGACGGCTTCGCGGTGCTGGAACAGCTGAATCGGCGCATTCCGGCCAATCACTACCTGCCGATTCTGGTCCTGACCGCCGATGCGACCCGCGATACACGCTTGCGCGCCCTGGCACTCGGCGCCCGGGACTTCATCAGTAAACCGCTCGATGCCCTGGAAACCATGCTGCGGATCTGGAACCTGCTGGAAACCCGGGCGCTGTACAACCGGCTGCGCCAGCTGATTCCGGCGGAAAATATCGAACTGCTGCACCCGCGCAGCACGCCGGTGCAGCAGTGAGCGCAATGACTACTTGATCAGCACCACCGGGACCGAGACATCATGGATCACCCGGTTGGCCACCGAGCCCAACAGCAAACCGCCGAAACTGCCCAGCCCACGAGTGCCCATCACCACAGTGTCACACCCGAGCTTCTTGACTGCATCGGCAATCTGCTCGGCGACATTGCCCATATCGACATGAACCTCATGGGCGATACCGCTGGCATTAAGCTGCGCACTGGCTTTGTTCAGCACGCCCATGGCCTCATTGATCAAACCGGCCCGCACACCTTCGATCATGTCCGGTGCCAGATAATCGCCATAAGCCATCGGGCTGGACTGAACGTTGAGCACATGGACTTCCAGCGGCCGGGCGACTTGGCCTGCCAGATTGATCACATAGTCCAGCGCATGCCGGGCGTGGGCCGAACCATCGAAAGGAACCAGAACCTTGTGCATGACTGCTCTCCTGCAAGTGGGTATGTATTGAACATAGCCCCATGCCCGAGCAGCAGCCAGTGCGTTCCGGCGCCGCCTTGATCCAGGACAACAGCGGGTGAAATATAGTTATTAGCGCCCCGCCCCACTTGATGACCGGGCGCACTCAGGCAGGGATGGAATCCTGAGCCGCGCAAGCTTAAGGGGTGGTATTAAATGAATGGCTGATGCATGCGCGTAAATCGGTTTTCCCGGTGCCGCCTCAACAAGACGACACCGGGCTTACATGGTTAACGCCCTTCCAGAATCTGCGCCGCCTGATCAAACAGCGCCAGTGGCTGTTCGGCTTTCTGGATATCGGTAGAGAGAATCTGCCGGAAGCGCCGCGCCCCCGGAAAACCCACGGCCAGGCCCAGGATGTGCCGGGTGATATGGTGCATGTTGCCACCGCGCCCAAGATAATCGACCACATAAGGACGCAACGCCGCCATGGCCTCGGCACGGCTTATGGGCGGCTGCTGCACGCCAAACAGCCGGCTATCGACCTCGGCCAGCAGATAAGGGTTATGGTAAGCCTCACGCCCCAGCATCACGCCATCGAAGGTCTGCAAGTGCGCATGGCAGTCTTCCAGAGTCTTGATACCGCCATTGAGGATGATTTCCAGGTCTGGAAAATCAGTCTTCAATTGCGCAGCCACGTCGTAGCGCAGCGGCGGAACCTCGCGGTTCTCCTTGGGCGACAGCCCTTCGAGAATCGCAATCCGCGCATGCACGGTAAAACTGCGGCACCCCGCCTCACGCACCTGGCCGACGAAATCGCACAGTTGCTCATAGCTGTCACGACCATTAATACCGATCCGATGCTTGACCGTCACCGGAATCGCCACGGCATCCTGCATGGCCTTCACGCAATCACTGACCAGTGCCGGATGGCCCATCAGGCAGGCGCCGATCATGTTGTTCTGCACCCGGTCGCTGGGGCAACCGACGTTCAGGTTGACCTCGTCATACCCGGCCTCTTCGGCCAGACGCGCACAAGCCGCCAAATCCGCCGGATTGCTGCCGCCCAGTTGCAGGGCCAACGGGTGCTCGGCTTCGTGATGACCGAGAAACCGCTCGCGATCACCGAACAACACCGCGCCAGTAGTGACCATTTCGGTGTAGAGCAAGGTGTGTTTGGAGAGCAGGCGCAGGAAGTAACGGCAATGGCGATCCGTCCAATCCATCATCGGCGCCACGGAGAAGCGGCGGGAGGGCTCAGCCCGGGATAGACCAGCATTTACGGGGATTTCAGTTTTTTCGACAGTCATTTTTACTGATCTTATATACAGCGGTTTTTACCCGTTTTTGCTTGTTTTTTACAAACGATTGGTACAATGTACCAATCCAATTTGCGAATGTACCAACACAAAAATGGGCACAATCAGACAACGCAGGCGAAGCGACAACACGATTGCCTTTTCTGCGCAGATCCGTATCAATCAAGATGGTCAAACAGTTTATCAGGAAAGCCAGACCTTCGACCGCAAGCAGGTCGCGCAAGCCTGGATCAAGCGACGGGAAACCGAACTGGCGGCACCAGGGGCCATTGAGCGAGCCAATCGCAAAGGTGCCACCGTCAGGCAGATGATAGACCGGTACCTGGATGAGTACGAGAAGCTGAGACCGCTAGGCCGAACCAAACGCGCAACCTTGAATGCGATCAAGGAGACGTGGCTGGGTGACCTCAATGACGAACAGATAACCAGCCAAAAGCTGGTCGAATATGCGCTCGGCCGGATAGAGCGAGACGGCATCCAACCTCAAACCGTAGGCAATGACCTGGCCCATCTAGGGGCCGTACTTGCTGTGGCCAGGCCGGCGTGGGGATACATCATCGACCCCATGGCGATGCCTGATGCACGAAAGGTATTGAGGAAGATGGGCGCGGTAACCCGCAGCGCAGAACGCGAACGGCGACCAACACTGGACGAGCTGGACCGCATCCTGCACTACTTTGAGGAAATGCGGGACCGAAGAAAGCAAGAAATCGACATGGTGAGGGTCGTGCTGTTCGCCCTGTTTTCAACCAGGAGACAAGAGGAAATCACACGCATTAAATGGAGTTTGATGGATGAGAACCGGCAGCGCGTCCTCATCACGGACATGAAAAATCCAGGCCAGAAGTACGGCAACGATGTGTGGTGTCATGTTCCCGATGAAGCATGGCAGATAATGAAATCAATGCCGCGCGGGTCGGATGGCCCCTTTCCCTACAACGCAAAGTCAGTATCCGCATCATTCACCAGAGCCTGCAATTTTCTGGAGATCGATGACCTGCACTTCCACGATCTGCGCCATGACGGTGTAAGCCGGCTCTTTGAGATTGGATGGGATATCCCAAAAGCGGCCTCTGTGTCCGGGCACAGAGACTGGAACTCCATGAGACGATACACCCACCTCAGAGGAGACGGGGACAAGTACCAGGACTGGGAGTGGATTGAGCGCGCGATCAGTGGACCGACCATCGCTCCAGGCAATAGGCTAAATAGCAGAAGCAGAAGCACAACGCTTTGAGGCTGGGGCAGATCACAGCGCAATTTACTTGATAAGATATGCCGACCATCATCTGGATGTACTTCACTATGACGACGTGCCCTAGCTGTAAATCCACAAATATCGATAAACGCAACTATGGAAAGCGTGCGGGTGCAGCTATCGGTGGTATTGGCGGCGCGGCAGGCGGCGCAGCAACAGCGTTGGGCGGAGCAGCCGCTGGAGGACAAGCAGGTGCAGCGATTGGCGCGCTAGCAGGCCCGGTTGGTATAGCCGCTGGTGCGACTATCGGTGCTATCACGGGAGCTATCGCCGGCGCGTTGGCGGGAGGCACTGCGGGTGCAGCTGTGGGAGCTATCGCGGGCCGTGCTGTTGATGAACATGTCCTCGACAATTTTAAGTGCCTGACTTGCGGTCACACGTTCAACGAGGAATAGGACACCACATATCCCGATTGTGTTGCAGTAGACAGCCCAAAAAGCCGGAAGTCCCCATTAAAAGGGACTTCCGGCCAGTTTTATGAGTTCAGCAATATTGCGCTGAGGGCACAAGATGGCATGGTTTGGCGTGCAGTTTGCCCCATTTTTGACCCCGCGGCCCTGACGGTATCTGGCCAAGGGATGTGCAAAATAGCAGGCGAAACATAGAGCGCGAGGCGAAACAGGAAAGAAAGCGAAGTTACTGATTGTAGTAGTAAATTAGCAAACCGAGCCTGTTTTCAACGCTGCGGCGATGACGTAAGTGCTCTTTAGAAACACCCTAGAGCCCGGCAGTATCGCATCAAGCAAAAAAATTTCAGTCTTTTTTTTGCGCACAGACTATTTCGCCGCAGAACAAAATATAGCCCCTTCCAAACCTGTCAGAAAAGCATCCAAGGAATTCGATACACTTCTGACCGAAAGATAGATATTTTCGTAGCTTATATGTGATACAAGGCGATGGGTATCACCCTCCCTCTTACGGTAGCGTATCCCTGCAAGTGAATATATTTCTTTTAACTTACCTGCTGGATGCTTAACATCCGTCTCAGCATTTTGACTTTCAGGATTGAAGCCGGACTGCTGCTGTATGTAGGCAGCATTCAGCTTGGAATCAAGCTTCTCGAAATGAGTGAACTCATTCAAAAACCAAGCCTCAACCTCTCCGACGGCCAAGAATATTTGGACATTTTCCCCCTCACCGGCAAGCCCTCTATCAAGGCCCGCTTGAAATTTTTGTAAATCCTGCAGCGGCTTGGGGTACAAATCTTGCAAACCAATAATCGTATCGAAGCCTGTAGCAAATAGCTTAGATTTCTTTTCAATTATAGAGCTTTTAACGCCGTCCCCGCAGCAATTCACTATCATAATGAAGACATCAGCCACCTCAAGCGAAGCACCCTCTGCCCTCAGTTTGCTGAGGGCCCCGCCTCTATGCAACCAGAGTTCGATAGCAACACTGCCATAGCCAGCTATTTCAGTAATCAAACGGCTTACAAAATGAAGCTCGGTTTGCCCTTCAACGAATACTGCAACTTTTCTCATCAGACATCTTCCTTGACATAATGACCACCCGAGAAGAAGTCAAAATTACTCAACCCTGAGTACGAGAACTCATCAAAAACATCTTTGGAGTTATTATAATTAATTGATGAGACTTTCGACCCATTTCGGGAAAGCACAGTCCAATTCTCAAGAGGAACATAATTCATGACATATCGATCATTCGAGGACATGATTATCTGAATGTTATACTTAAGAGACTCACTAACTAACAAGCCTATCATCTTCCGTGCACGCTCGTGATCAAGCCCCTCACCGATATCATCAATCAAAATCAAAGGACTATCACCTAGTTGTAACTGCCTCCCCCCACAAGCATGCCTAGCCCACAAAATATTTGCATAAAACTGCACCAAAATTGCAAGTGCACGGTACATACCCTGAGACAAGCCACCCTGATTTACAAAGCATCTAACGCCTTTTTCTTTAACCGCAATAGCAAGTGGCGCCATCCCATGAAAATTAAACTCATTCACAGGTATCAGCATGACATCTTCAATCTGGTAGCCGATCTCCGCCATTGCTTCAATTAGTAGTGAATTATACTCAGCCTTGAATTTTTCATGAGTATTTAAATATACACCAGAAACGTTATCAGGCATTACACTACAATCAAGCTTCATCAATGGGTCAGGCGGAGCGGTATAACCACCAGTGAAATTTGACTTACCAAACTCAGAACCAAACCTATATATACATACGCCTCTCGCCCAAGCGTGCAGATCGGCAAACTGCGGATGTTGAATAGGATCACTTCGAACAACGGCCATCAGCTGGGAATTATCTACCTTATAATCAACTTTCGCTCCAGCTTTCTTAGCTACAGTGCCGTACCCTGTCGAGTCTCGCTGTAAAATTATACCCCCTTTTATTTTAAATAATTCACTTTCAATCACACCATCGTCAATTTTTAAACGATACTCTTGCTTTTCTTTAGCGGCACCCACACTCCTAATAAAGGATGCTTGCCAGTGACCACTTACAAAATTTCCGCCTCTACCGGCAAGCATCGATGCCAAGGCCTGGATTATATTTATTACTCGCGTTTTGCCACTGGAGTTCTTACCAACAATTAGATTTATCTGATCAAACTCAATTTTCTCTACTTGCCACTCAGTAGGCTTAAATTTAAATTCATCATAAGCAATAGATTTTATATACACTTGACCACTCCTTGTTCAAGCAGAGGACGCTATCAGAACACCATCACTCTTTCAATATGTGGGTTCACCTCTCAGCGTTCAACACGCGCACGAATCAACGTAACCGCCAAATTACCTGCCGTGATTCTAGCCACACGTTGGATTCAGAACAGTTGCGCTAGGACAGTGGGCTCCCAGTTTGTGATAACCAACTCACCGCTCACCCCGGCCTGGCTGGTTCGCTGATTTCCGGTCGTGTATCGAATATCCAGGGTCTCGAAGTGGAACCCTTCAAACGCCTGGCGGATCTCCGGGTGATCGTTGACGCTGACCATCACCCGTCCTTTGCAGCGGCGCATAAAGTCGGCCATGGCCAGGTACTGGTCGAACCCGAAGCCGACACCGTACCCGGCCGTTTGCCAGTAAGGCGGGTCCATGTAGTGGAACGTGTGCGCACGGTCGTAGCGCTCGGCACACTCCAGCCACGGTAGGTTCTCGACGTAGGTACCGGCCAGGCGTTGCCACGCAGCTGAAAGGTTTTCCTCGATCCGCAGTAGGTTGATCGCCGGGCCAGTGGTCGCGGTACCGAAGGTTTGCCCACTTACCTTGCCACCGAAGGCGTGCTGCTGAAGGTAGAAGAACCTGGCAGCGCGCTGAATGTCGGTCAGGGTTTCAGGCCGCGTCATCTTCTGCCACTCGAAGATCTGGCGGCTGGACAAGGCCCATTTGAACTGGCGGATGAACTCCTCCAGGTGGTTCTGCACCACGCGATAAAGGGTGACCAGGTCACCGTTGATGTCGTTCAGCACCTCGACAGGCGCTGCCTGGGGTCGCATGAAGTACAACGCGGCACCGCCGGCGAAGACTTCGACGTAGCATTCATGAGGGGGAAAGAGAGGGATCAAGCGGTCGGCCAGGCGGCGTTTACCACCCATCCAGGGAACGATAGGAGATGTCATAGATTGCAAGTCTTTACTGTATGGATAAACAGGTGATAGGCTCGCGGCGCTTTGTGCACGAAGCAGGGGCCACGGCTGGACTTGCAGGAAGGGTCTGCGGGTTCGGCGGCCCGCCCCGGTGTTGACGCACCGGGACGGGTCGCTCCTTTTGTCGCAAGGGTCTATACAGATACCCATTCTCGAAATACTGTATATAAAAACAGTTACTGGATACCTCTTCATGGACATTGATTTCGAAGCCGAAGCTTGGTTCGGAAACCCAGCACCGGAAGAGATGCTGCGGCAGCAGCTGTCGCTCATTGAAACGGAGAACGATCTGTTGCGCGCGGAGGTGGAACGCTACCGGGCGAACCAGGCGAAGCTGATCACGATGCTTCGCCTGGCCACGTACGAACGCGACACATTGCGGCGCGATGTCTCAGACCAGAGCAGGAAGCTTTCGGATATGTACGTCGAGCGGGCACAGCTGAAGAATGAACTCAGTACCCATGGCTGATGAAATGGACGACGTGATTCGGTCTGCGGAGAAGATCATGCGGCTACGCCCCGACCTGAGCCTGGCCACATTGATCGGGCACATCGACAGCCTGGGTAACGACACTGTCTATGACCGCCGTCATTGGGCGCAGGTCTGCCTCGACAGGGCCCAGGCCGATAGCCCGCTCCCCTGGGAAGCAGGCTATATAGAAAGGAGGTACCTGGCCTTGCTGAGTCGTTCGCCCTCCTGATCAGGGCGAAGCCCTTATCGCGTTGTACGCAGCCTCACAAGCAAGCCCCGCTATTCGGGCAGAATCAGCGAGCGCTGCCAGATCTCGATTTCTTGCGACAGATTTGTCGAGCACGACGGCGAGCAGATTGCCGGGGTTTTCGGCTGCCGTGCTGCCGGCGGTAGCGCAGGCACTGCGGCGCGCTCGATCTGCTGCGAGTAGCTGGTTGACTCGCTGACGCAACCCGTCAGCAGCAGTGGCAGCATCAGCAGCCTGGGTGAGCACCGTATCGATTTGTTTCTCAGCATCTTGTTGCACCTGGTCGATGGCCCGTTGATGGGCCTGCTCTTTTCCCCGCTCCACCTCGGTTGCGGTCAGCTTGGCCTTGGCGTCACGGGCGTCCCTATCATTCCAGAGTGCCTGCCACTCGCCTTTCTCGACAGACCGACCGTGGCTGTAAGCCAGCCACAACGCCCCGAAGATCAACGCCAGTCCGAGCCCCGCGCCGGCCAGCCACAGCCAGAGCCGACTTGTGCCGGCCACCATCAGCGCAGTCACTGCAACACCTTCAGCGCACGCTCGTACAGCGCTTGGCGATCAGCCAGACCGTTGGTGCCACCGTTGATGCGCTTTGTGACTGTCAGGAAGTCACCCTTGTCGGCCAGGGTGTTACAGCCGGCTTTCTGCCAGTACCAGCCGGCAGACATCGATGCGTACAGCGGATGCTCCAGCAGCTCCGGCGTGGCCAGCAGGCGACTGTCACCGAACAACGCTTCGCTGCAGGCTTCGTAGTTGTCGGTGCCGGTGACCTGAATCAGGCCGCGACCACGGTATTTCTGGCCGTCACCGTCAGCCTCGGGCGTATTGCCAAGGCGGTCCGCCAGACGACCGGTGTCGTACTTCGCCAGGTAGGCATCGCTGCCCAGCTCGCGCACGTAGCGCAGCTGACCCGACTCGTGGCCGATCTGGGCAATGAACGCGGCCACACGTAAGCGACCGACAATCCCGTACTTGCCCATCGCAGCATTGAGCACCGGCGTGAACAGAGCGGCCTGTCGGCCAGCATTGGGGAGGATCTGCAACAGTTGCTTTTCAGAGAGTGCCATTGGTTTTCTCCAGGCGAAAAAAAGCCGCGACATGCGCGGCGGTGTGTGAATCGTTGTGATTACCCGACGTCGATAACCTTCAGCGGGCCTTTTTCCTTCTTGCCCTTGGCATCGGCCTTGCCCTTGTTGCCGGCGTTGCACTCGACAGATGTGGTCCAGCCTGACTGGGTCCATGTCTGCTCGACAGACTCGACCAGGTACGTGCCGTCAGCACCTTCCTTGAAACCTTGGGCAGTGATCTTGCTTTCGGCGAACACGTCGGTGCGCCCGTTCATGTCCAACCTAACGCTGGCCGTTGAGCGGTTGAAAGCATCGATTCGGGCCTTGGCCGAGGCCTCGGCTGCGGACTTGTTGGGGTGCAGGTGGCGGTCGGTGTGCACAGGCGGGGTACCAGCAGGCGCGCTGTCGTTGCCGACGTCGATGACCTTCAGGTCGCCCTTCTCATCCTTGTAGCCGGCCCGGGCGCCTTTCTTGACACCCTCGTCAGAAAACCTGAACTGCCAGCGGCTGACGTCCGTTCGGTTGATCGTAATGGTCGGCAGATCCTTGCCGGTTGCGCTCTTGCCTTCATCTTTCTGCAGCACGATCAACTTGCCATCTGCGACCTTTGCAGTGCAGCCGTGCTGGTTGGCCAGCCGCGTGATGAAGTTGATGTCGCTTTCGCCCAGTTGGTCTGCACGCTCAACCAGGGTTTCGACGGTGCACACCGGCTCCAGGTTGTTGCGCTTGGCGACATCCGCAACGATGCTGGCCAGGGTGACGCCTTCCCAGCTTCCATTCCGGGTCTCTTTTGCGCTGCCCCGCGTCTCACCGGACTTGCTGCGGATCACGATTGTATCGGGCGGCCCCGACACCTCGACCTCATCCACGGTGTAGGTGCCGAGCAATGTGAGCTTGTCGCTCTTCCAGCCCAGCCACACCTCGATCTTGACCCCTTTACGGGGCAACGCGACAGCGCCGTCACGATCATCGATCCGCAGCTCAAACTCGTCAGAGTCGATACCAGGCTTGTCGACTGTACGTGCCAATAACAGTCGGTCATTGAGCAGGTCAGTGATGTCCTGCCCGTTTGCCACAATGCGATGCACAGGGCGCATCGATCCTCCTGAAATGCAAAAGCCCGCACGGGGCGGGCTGGTGTGAGATGGCTAT
Source organism: Pseudomonas sp. 21LCFQ02 (assembly GCF_024129895.2). Classification (NCBI taxonomy): domain Bacteria; kingdom Pseudomonadati; phylum Pseudomonadota; class Gammaproteobacteria; order Pseudomonadales; family Pseudomonadaceae; genus Pseudomonas; species Pseudomonas sp. 21LCFQ02. The sequence goes on along the minus strand of NZ_CM178749.1, from coordinate 3,759,664 downwards.
CAGATCGCTGCGGGTCAGTCCCAGAGCGCGATGGACGCGGCGGCAACCGCCGCAGGCATATCAGGCAACACGATCAACAGCCCGGCACGGAACGGTTGCGGCTCCCGCGCCAGACCTTCGTTCGCCGCCAGCACCGCTTCGACCGTGCCGCGTAGATGGCCATAGAAGTGGTTGCAGATGGTGTCGAGCATGTCACCATCAGACGTTCTGCATGTCGTCGCCATAGCGCGAGAACTCCAGGCTGAAACCTTGTTTGCGTGGCGCGCCGCCACTTAGCAGCGCGCTTTGTTCATCGTCAACGTTCAGCAGGCACCAATGGCCTAACACCAGACCATAGCCCGTGGTGAGCAGGAGTGGCTTCAGTTGCTCGCCGAAGCTACGCAACCGCTCAAGTTGCTTCAGCCCACCGCGCACGCCAGGGAAGATCGCACCCTTGATGCTCAGCTTTTCGGTACCGACCCCTACCGCCTGCTGGGCAGGTCGCCGCATCAGCCGCTCCTGCTCTGCCCAGCGATAAGGCGACGACCGCCGAAGCTCATCAAAAGCCGCGGTGTCGAGGTTGAAGTAGTACGGCTGGATACCGGACTTGGTGTCGAGGAACTGCATGATCATCAGGTGAGCATGCCCGCCAACGGTTTCCGGCGCCGGGGTCACTTTGGGGGCCATGGCCGCCGTCGGCAGCACGACCTCCATCTTAGTGCCTGGCTTTGTGACAAGCTTGTCGACCGCCGCAACCGCACGGGCACGCTGCTCTTCCAGCTTACCGATCCCATCTTGCACCTGCGTCAGCCCGGTAGCGGCCTTGTTGTAGGTCGACACCACATTGTTGATCGTCGACTGCGCGGCACTGATCGCGCCGGTCACCCGCTGCAGCTTCTGACCGATCAGTCCCCCAACGAACGGGAGACTTTCAAGGTCGTCAGCCGCAGACGAGATCGAGCTGATCGCACCAGCCACTGGGCTGACCATGCCGGCCAGGTTCTTGCGCCCAGCTTCGCCCGCCTCGACCATGTACTTCAGCCCACTCTGGAGCTTGTCTACATACTCCATTTAACCTCCTTGCACATGGGCTTCGTCGTACATGCTGCTGCGCCCGGCCTGCCTGGCGACATCACGCATCATTTGCTCCAACCGAGGCATGAGCTTGTCGAGGATGCTGTCTGGATCCTTGGCATCCCCCTGAACCACAAGACTGACGCTTGGAGAGAGCTGGACATTCTGCTGCTGAACAGGCGCCGGGGTAGCGGCAGCAGCCGGCGCAGGCTGGGTGACAGCCACCAACGGTGTAGTCGTACCGCTCGATCTTTCAAAGGAGCGCGCAACATCACCTAGCGCCGGAACAGCAGGCGCTCCAGGCACCGGCGACGCTGCTGCACCAGCGGCCTCTGGCTCATCACCGCCGAACCACTTTTTGCCAGCCCATCCGCCCAGTCCTTCACCGCCCATTCCGCCGAGAAACGCGCCTATAGCACCACCAACAACCGTACCGATCACCGGTACAACCGACCCGATAGCCGCACCCGCCGCTGCACCGGCCATAGTTCCGGCCAGTCCACCGGCCGCAGAACCATACCCCTCGGCTTTTTCATCCTGGGTCTCAGCGTTTTGGAATGTGTCAAAGGCTTTGGTCCCGGCCTCAATCAAAGATCCAGCCGGTATTGCCTTGCCAAGCGCACCGAGACCCGTGGCAACGCCGCCAAGTCGAGCCATAGCACCCACTCGCGGTGGTGGGGCAGGCGGCGCTGGAGGAGGTGGAGGGGCCGGCGGCCGAGCTGGTGGCCGTCCTGCACCACCAGCATCGGCGTTGTTACCACCATTAGCGCCACGGCGGCGCCGACGTCTGCGTCGTGAACCAGCAGCACCGCCATTTCCCGCCGATCCAGCACCCGCACCAGCGGCACCGCCAGCGATATCCGAGGCGTTCACAACGAAGACCTCCTGCGGATCGCTGTCACCACCCTCCCCGCCTTCATCCTCTTTGCCACCCGAGAACGCTTCGAATACTTTGAAGCCAGCATCAATCAGTGACTCGCCCGGCTTGGCCGCGTCACCCTCAGCACCGTCGTTGGCAGCATTCAGCGCCTTTCCTTTATAGGCACTGATCCCGGCAGTCATCAGCCCCTTGAGCGCGTCAGCTTTACCGGGCTTGTCATCGCCGTCGTCCTTGTCAGCCTTCTTGTCCTTGCTATCGCCATCATCAGCGTCACCACCGTCGCCATAGCCACGTTTCAGCAGGGCACTCCTGCCCAGGCTGAGCAATCCCTTGCCCATCTTTACCGTACTCAGAACAGACAGCACGGTGGCAACAGCAGTACCAGCACCGACAAGGCCAAGCGCCAAGCCAGGCGTCTCATCACTGACCGCCGTGATGGCATGAGCGACCTTGGTCAACGACGTGGCCACAACATCTGTCACGGGGCGCAATGCATCGCCAATACTGCGCATCGCATCGTTCATCGCCTGGCCCGTCTCTGCCCAGCGCTGCGCTGACGTCTCTCGACGCTCAGCCAGGTTCTTGTCCAGAATGCCCGCCGCACCGCTGGCATCCTTCTTCTGCTGCTCATACAGTTTTTTGTTCTGCATGTAGCCAGTAAGCGCAGCCTTCACTTGCATGTCAGCAAACAAGTCGCCAGTGCGCAGCGCACCTTCCAAGGCAACGATCATCTTTTCGGCTTTCTTCGGATCAGTTTCCTTACTGATGCCGGCCATGGCCTCGGCCATCTGCTTGGCTTTCTTTGGGTCCGTTGCTTCGACGTACTTCTGCGCCAATGCAAAAGACGTCTCAAGGGTGGACTTACCCTTCTGCAAGCCCGTACTCATGGACTTCTGATAGTCGATGCCAGCGTCCTTATAAGCCTTGACGACATCGCCAGAACCGATCTTGCCGATCCAGTTTTTCAAGTTGTTCGCCGCTTCATCCGACGACCCGGCCGTCTTCATCTGCACCTGAAGCATCGCGCCGAGCTGCGTGACGGCATCGGTGCCCGTGATCCCCATGTTGCCCATCTGCGCGAGCAGGTCAGGAAACCACTTGGCCATGTCCGACGCCTCGAACGATCCGGCTTGGCCAAGGTAGGCAATCGCCTCCAGGGCTTTTTGCATTTCCGCAGGATCAGTGATCTTCGCGTTCTGACCGAGAGCGTTGATCATCTTGGCCGTATCGACACCGCCAGCGCCTTGACCCACCACGAATTTCGAAGCAACCGGCACATACTCCAGCGCCTGCTTCAAATCCATACCGGCGCCGACCAAGGAGTTCAGAACATCGGCCACATCATTGCGAGCGAGCCCGGTGTCCTTCGACGTGTCGATGATGGTGCGAGACATCTGATGCTCTTCGGGCTTGTTAGCGATACCAGCCTTGATCGCGATATCCCTGATAATTGCCCCGTATTCTGCAGAGACTTTGGTTGTTGCAGCCGCCACCCCAACGGTAGCGGCCCCTACCATACCGGCTTGGGCGAACCCAGCCTTGCCCTGCTGCAGTTGTTCCTTGCCGGCGGCCTTCAATTCCAGCGCACGCGCCTGACGGCCTGCATCCATGTACGCTTTACCGAGGTTACGCACCTCCACGCCCTGCTTACGCAGCACAGTGAGATTGCGTTCCAACCTACCCCGAAGGCCATCAGCCCCAGCGGCGCCAGCGAGGTGCGCTTGCCGCCACTCTTGTTGCAAGCGCCGGGTTTCACCAATCATGGACTGCAGAGCGCGCGGCTTGGATTTGATGCCATCCAGCCGCTTGATCTTGCCCTCAACGTCCTTGAACGCGGCACCCAGCGAAGGGCTGACCGCGCCGCCCAGCACCAGGCCGACTTTCATTTCGCTCGCCATGCGCCCACCTCAAGGCGAGGCGATTCATTCGATGAACCACCAGGCCATTTCAAACAGAGTCATCTCTTCGATTTCGGTACGCGTGAACCCAGTCTCCCGAGCCAGGCGCCGAGCGGCTTTTTCTAGCAGCCCGTAATCAAAGCCCGTCGTCCGTGTGAAGGCGAAAATAGCCTTGCTGCAAGCGGCCGTAGTCCTTGATATCCAGCTTTTCCAGATCTTCCACCGGAACCTGTGACATGCTGGAAAACAGCATCAGTTCCTCGGCTTCCTCATCTTTAGGGTGTGCCGCTCGGCAGACACGTACCACCTTGATGCTCGGCGACACCATGCGAATACGGTCGGTCTTCACACCGCTGAGGTCACGCGGGTGACGCAATCGGATCGTGACGCTGTCGTGGTCAATGGTCATCCAGTCGGGGATATTCGCTGCTTCGTAGCTCATGTTTTTTCCTTAAATGCCCAGGTGCTCGCGCACAACCGCCAGTTGATCCACGCCATCGATGATTCGGATGCAGTTGAGAATGTCGATCTCGTACATCACCGCATTGTCGATTTCGAGCTTGTAGTAGTTGAGGTTGGCCGCGTACTTGAACTCGGCTTTCTCGCCGGACTTCCAGTCACCAAAGTCCACTTCGGTGATCATCCCGCGCGTGGTGACGATGACCCCAACGCGCTCGGTACCGGCCTTGAACGAACCACGCCACACCGCTTCAAGCGAAGAGCCGCTGGCCAGGCCGTAGATCTTCAGCGCGTCCTTGCGAATACCAGTCATGGTCCAGCTCAGGTCGAGCTTGTTCATGCCCTGATCCATGTCGATGGGGGCATCCATGCCACCGTTACGCACCTCTTCGGTTTTCAGGGTCAGCTTCGGCAGGGTGAACGACGGCACGTCGCCAGCGAAGCTGATACCGCCGATAAAGGCGTTGATGTTGTACAGCGTCTGAGGAGCCAACATAGGTAAACGCCCTCCTTAAGAGCGAGTGTCCAGAACTTCGGTAATCCACTGGTTCGTGACGTCGACCAGGAACGTGGGGTTTTCGGCAGGCGGGGTATCGGTGAAGCGGACTTGCCAGTAGATCTTGCCCTGCTCCAACTGGGTAGCCGTGGTCAACTCAAGGTCCGGGTAGACCTCGAAGTTGATCAGGGCGCCCTTGGCCTTCAAGTCACGCAAGAAACCAGACACAGTCTCGGTGACGCTCTTCACGAAGCCGCGACTGATCGGCATGTCCACGAACGGCTTCATGCCGTACAGCAACGCGGCCATGACCATGTCCCGAGTCCGAACCTTGGTAACGAACGCCCACTTCGAATCGGAAGACAGCGTGCGGTTGCCCCACAGGCGGTAGCCGTCGTCACGAATAATGGTGGCGATATTCGCCCGGTTGAGCAGGTTCGCCCGGCAGGTAGGGTCGCCGTCGAGGAACTCGACAGGCCGCGTGGTACCGGTGATACCGGCGAACTCTTTGTTCGATGGCGAGGCCCAGAAGCCATACTCAGCATCGGTCCAGGCGAACATACCCGCCACGAACGCCGACGCTGGATGGTCGACCGTGGCATTCAGCGCGGTGTCCCACATCTGCACCCCAGGATCGACCATAAAGAGCCGCTTACTGCCGAACAGATCGGCGTAGGCCAATGCGGCTTCGTCGGTCGCGCCAGGCCCATCGATGATCGCAATGGCCCCGAGCTTCTCAGCCAGTACATCCATTGCGGCCGCCACCGCATGCGTGGCCGAATGCTTCGGCGCCGCCAGCAATCGCGGCTGGGCGTTGAACTTGCTCTTGCCGTCGAGCAGCGCCTGCAGGCCTGTGCGCGTACCATCGGCCTTCACGCCACCGATGATCGCAGAGGTGAGCGCAGCCGCGTCAGCGAGCTTGGCCACACCCACGCCAACGATCATCGCCTTGGCTTTCAGGAGCACCGCTTGGGCGGCCCGGGTGATCGCAGAAGTTTCACCCCAGGCAGCAATCGCTTCGCGCTCGGTGGTCACCATCACGGCGACATCCGGCAAAGCCAGGCCGACGCCTGGCGTGAAAGTATCGACCAGGCCGATGATCGAAGATGACGGTGTTGCGATAGTTCGGGCGCCGCTGTTCACGGCCGTCACAGTGACGCCATGGAAGAAGTCAGTGCTATTCGCCATAAAGGCATTCTCCAGAAACGAAAAACCCGCAGTGCGGGCCGGTAGGGTTTTGAGTGAAGGCGGTAATCAGGTCAGCGGTTTACCGCGATCAGGCTCGATGCTCAGCTCACAGTGATTGCGCTCGAACAGGTCGAGGAACCTGCACAACACGCAGCCCCAGCGCTTGCCACGTCTCGCGGCCTTGCCAGCCCTGGAGCTGATCGTCTCGTCTTCATGGCCGCCGAAGGCCACATTTGCTAGCTGGTCGAATGACACGGCAAGGCGCCAGGCTCGGGCGCTGCTGCAGATGACTGCAATCAGCATCCAACTCAGGCCAACACCCGCCGCCAGCGCACACAGCAGAAGCAACAGCAGGCCGAGCCCAACGCGCCACGCCCATCCAAACAGCAGAAGAACGGCGGCTACCATGAAATGGCACTCACAGCCTCAAGGGTTTCAGCGGCGTCCAGCTCATCTTCGAGCCGCTGCCGCTTGCCGATGATCACCCCAGAGAACTCAGCGTAAGCCAAAGCTTTCTGCTGCACCCGGCCTGCAAGTTCGGCAACCGCTACACCTCGCGCCTCGGCAATAGCCGTCAGCAACGGCGCCTGTGCCGGTGGATCGAGCTGCAAGCCGGCGGCCTCAGCAACTTGCTGCGGCCAGCTCTGTAGTTCGGCCGGCGGATACGCGCTGGACAGCTCGCCCAATGCACGCTCACAGGCCGCATTCAGATCGATCAGCTTGGCGACCTTTGCGGCGGCCAGCTTGCCAGACTCCGGTGCTGGGTATTCGACTTCACCCAGAAACATCGCCGCCGCCTGGTCACACGCTGGAATCTCGGGCGGCTGGCCCGGCAACACCACAGCAACAAACAGGCCGTTGTCGCGGTATTCCTTCGGCACCTCCCACACTCGGGCAACGGCATCGGCCTGAATCGCAGGCACCGCAATTACCCGGCCGTCATCGACGGTCAGTTTTCCATTCTCGATTTTCAAGACAAGCACCTTTGAATGTGGAAATACTAAATCTTTGCCAAACGGCTAGTGATATCGCTGGCAGAGAAGTTTGACTCAAAGAAAACAGTCAAAGCGAAAAGACCCGCGGCCGTTGTAGAGTTAACACTGCCACCGTGGTACGCAATCGCATTAGGCCTAATATTAGTATCATCACCATAAGTACCATTTGCTTTATTGCTGTCTGTAGCAGACCCCACGAACACATCCTGAAGATCGTAACCGACGCCGGAAGCATCAGACATAGTTACCGTGTATCCGTAACTTGGTGCAAATTGCCCTGTACTTACAAAACCTTTATTACCGTTCCGATCCCAGATCAAAATTTCGCTCGTCGAAGACGTCTTCAATCCGTCAACAAGCTGGTAAGCATTCCCCCACAGACCAGTCAGGCCCCTCCATGACGCCTTGGCATTCAACGGCCCGTCAACGACCTCCATTTGCCCACCTGAAACATTACCTGGGGCAATAAGTGCCTGCACATCAGGGCCGCCAAACTCTACAAGTGCGAGCGTCTGGATAGCCGAGAGCTGATAGATCGACCAGATAGAAAACCCGGTAATTCCCGATACATTTCGGTTTTCAGCTCGTGTCTTTAAAACATCAGCATTCATCTGAATGGCCGATGTCGCCCCAGCCTTTGAACCGAGCTTAGTCCCTTCTACAGTGGCCTGATACTTACCAACCCAGAACTGAGAAATATTCTGCTCAGCACTTTTGAATGCTGGATGTAATGTAAAACCGGCAGCAGGCTGATCGGACACCCAAATTGCCTTTTTCCCAGAGTTTGGACCAGAAAGGATAACCCCTCGCTTTACATAGAAAGCAGGAACACGAATCATCGACTGTCCGTCAATCACCTGCTCTTGAATTGCTCCGTAAATAGCATGCGAGCTAAAAAACGATGCGTCTGTAACCTTTGCAGCGCCGACCTCGTCAACCCTCGCCCAGCTTCCCGCACCACCACCCTGACTCAGCAAGGCTAAGCCGATAATGTTCGCGAACTGAGCCTTGGTCGTAATCTTTATTTCTGGCCCCCACTCGCCAAAGCCGCGGTTCGTGCCTTCCTGACGCGCACGCATGTAATACGACAAACCCGCCTTGAGCTTACCCGCCGGAACAACCTGACTCAGCTTGTTGACCGTATCCGCGCCACTGTCGTGCACCGGCGCGGCATAAGTGCCCTCTGCCGAACGAATCTGCACTTGGCTGGACCTGTGCGTGTCAGCGCCACCGATAACCGAGAAGGCCGACAGCGTGACAGTGGGCTGTTCAGGCACGTCCGTGGAATTGGCGACCGGGCCGGTGATCGTGGGAGGAGCCACATACACGAACGATGCAGCCGTGGAAAAGCTCGACACTGTCGACCATTCAGACCACAGCCCCGCAACGTCCTGCACACGGCCGCGCCAGTAGTACATTGTCCCGGCTGCCAGCACACCTGCTGCCGGGGTATAAGACAGGCCAGCCGCCAGCGCGCCGGAATCATGCTGAACCACCGCAAACGCGGCCGACGTCGCGAGCTGAAACTGGACCGCTGCCTGGGCATTACCGGCTGGGGTCGAGTAAGACGCCAGCGCGAGCGCCGGGCGCTCCATGACGTTTACCGCCGCATTGACAGGCGACGTCGTTACCGGCGTGTTCGGGCGCTGCTCCGGGTTAATGAAGCCGCCCAGCCCCGTCGCCTGACCCAGCGCCACGATGTGGGCAATAGTCATGCCCTCGCCTTCAACGCTTAGCCGCAACCAGCCATCACCGCGCATCGGCAGGATGTACTCATAATCCGCAAGGCCCGCAGGAACGTCAGCGGTGCGGCGGGTAGACCAGCCGCACTCCTTCCAGTCGGGCTGGTAGCCGTCGCGGTAGTACAGACGGGCCAAGCCCGAGTTCAGCGTTCGGCGAATCACCACAGCGCCACCGGATTGGTCGGTGCCGATGTTGATCGAGCGCGAAAGGTAGATATCGCCTGGCAGTGCCAATGCCTTACTGGCTGCCTGCACGTCGAAGCTGCAACGGCTCAGAGTCGCGGTTGCGCCCCAGTCGCGAGTCAGGTTCGCAGCCAAACGAATACGGCTGCCCGACAGGATCGTTTTGACCTGCACCAGCGCGGACACCTGCGCCGCCTTGTCGCTCAAGACATAGAAGTCACCGGCGCGCAGGTTCTCAGTGCTGGTAACGTCGACCGAGTCATCGCCGTTGACGCCCTGAATGACCGCCAAGGCGGCCATGTCGATCAGCGTATAACCATTGGCGAACATCTCGAAGCGCACGTTGTTGCCGCGATACAGCCAGTCCAAGGCGACGGCGCTTTGAACGGACACGGCGCTGGACGATTCGATGCCCGCCACGCGACTGTCCATATCAGTCATCCGCCCCCCCAGACTCTCGCTTAGGTCCAGAAAAGAACGACGCAAGAAAACGTCGTTATCGAGCAACGGCTGATGCACCTGGTTCCAGGTATCTGCATGGCTGGTACTATTTTCGTCCAGCTTCGGCAGCTGTTCACTGAACACGGGGTTATCGCTGGGATTCAGCGGCATAGCTCACCTCAGTAAGTAAATGTGATGTCGATTTCCATGGTGCTGCCCTGCTCCAGCTCTTTGGGCTTGAGCACTCGGCGCCCCATCAGCAGCCCCGAATCGGTGAACACAGCAACGCCGCGCACCACGCGATCGCCCGCCAATTCGCCGGTCAACAGGCCCACCGCTTTCAGGTTCGGACCGGTGACAGCGCCGTCGATGGGTACCCTCACAAATTCACCCGGCAGGGCTGTGTCCTGTTCGGGCGAATACGGAGCATCGCTTTCGCTGAATGCCATCCAGGCGGCCTTCGAAATGGCTCCGCCCGTAAGCGCTGCGGTCGCAACATGGTTGCGATATGCATGGGTAACAGGGGTTGTTTGCGGCGTACTCATGAAAGGTTCCTGTGTCGTGATGCCCGCGTTCCGAACCCGGACCACGCCATCGAACTGAATGCCTGGCCCACCACGCCGCCCTCCCAGCAGCCAGGTACCATCGAGGTGAGGGATAGCTAAACGGCTGAGCCGGTTGTCACCGAGCTTCAGCCCCTCGGACAGAGGCCACCCGCGCAGGAGCGGGTCATTGAGGTGCCAGCGTCCATCCAGCTTTCGCCATGAGTTGCCGAGCACTACAAGCGGCTCACTGAAGGAGCCGCCGATGTGCATGCCAAGGCTCATGCGGATGGTGGATCCGAACGAAAGATGGCCGCGATCTAGTGGCCGGCCAACAGGCTTTCGGCCATTCAAGACCCGCCCGTCAAGCGTCCACCCGCCATCCAGCCCCAAGGGGACGTACCCACCGTCGAGATTCCAGCAGCCGTCCAGCATCAGCCGCTCAACTGGCTTGAAGCGCTGGCAGCAGTTGAATGAGACGGTCAGCTTGGGTGAAGGCCCGGTCATGCTGATCCGCGAGTCAAACTGCAGAGCGACACCAGCGATCAGTCGAGCCAGATGGCTGCGCTCCGGGGCGAACGATTCAGCGACCATACGAATCTTGCGCTGATGCTCGCGGGTCCAGATGCCCACCGCAGCATTCAGCCGGATGGCATATTCCGCCCAATGGTTCAGGGCAACTCGGCGCACCAGTTGGCCTGTGACTGCAGTGCCCGGCGCATCGAGCGTGACCGCTCCATCGGTCTGCCAGGTCCCATCCAACACCCGGCCACCCGCCGCGATCCATTGCCGGTGGTATTCAGGCTGCTCGATCAGCTCCAGAACCGGATAACCGAAGGCTGCCAGCGCTGCCTTGATGGACCAAGGCGTGCCCCGCTTGCGGTGCCAGGTGATCGCATTGCGAATCAAGTCACGGCGCTGATCGTCGTCGGCAGCCAGCTCCCAGAAGTCCACCGACAGCGCCCACCCCAAGTAAGGCAGGAACTCCGGCGGGCACTGGTCGACGTCGTACAGCGTGCGAATGACATCCGGATCGATCTCACGGAACGCACCAGAATCCGCCACCGCCCGCTCGAAGACAGTCCTGTTCTTGGGGAGATAGACGCTAGCCATAGTCCACCACCGAGGTCAGCTTGATCGCCGTGCAGAACGGTGCAACCTGCACGCCGGCCGGGATGTCATCGGCCAGGCTGGACAGCTCGACATCGATAACACCCGAAACGCCCAGCGCAGCAATCAACATGCTGCGCCGCAGCGGCCGGTTAAGCCGCCGCGACGCCGTCGCGTAGGCTTCAGCAGCCACATGCGCCGCAGCAACTGCCGGCTCCGTTGCTGCACCGCTGGGGAAGTGCAAGGTTGCGATCAGTTCCCAGAGCACGACCTGCGCCGGCTCGACAAGGACCGTATCGCTCAGCGGCCGCACGTCCTCAGCGTTAAGCCGCTCACGCACAGCCGCTAGCACCTCATCGCCCGGCACACCCTGGCCAGATCGACTCAGCACCGTGACGCGCACGACACCCGGCTCTGGAGAATCGACCCAGACATCCAGTACGTCGTCATGCGCACTGAGCGCGTGATAGCGGTAGGCATTGCCAGGGCCGGCTGTGCTGAACCCGTAGGGAGCAAGACGCCCGCGCTCGCGGAATGCATCATTGGACTCACCGTCCAGCCGCTCAGCCCCTACCAGCGAGAGCACATGATCCAGGTCAGCACCATTCGCAGAAGCGAGCAGCACCGCCTTGGCCGCCGCGTTTACACGCGCACGCAGTGTGATCTTCTCGTAGGCCACGTCCTGCAGGAGCTTCATCACCGGGTCGGACTGAACGGTCGCAGTCCAGTCGTCACCCATCAGTACCCGGTACCGCTCCAGCACCGCGGCAAATTCCGTTTCGTAATCGATGGTCTCAATCACGTCAGGTACCGGAAGCTTTGAAAGATCGAGCTGATTCATGCATTCACCTCAATCACAGCCGAGTCACCCAGGTATTCGCCGGTCAAGGTCATCGTGATCTTGCCGTCCATCACGGCGGTGACCTGCACCCGTTCCAGCTTGATACGTGGCTCCCACCGGCCCAGCGCCCTGGCCACCTCAGCCTGTACCGAACTTTTCCAGCCTTCGGTAACCGGCAGGTCGACGAAGCGCCAGAGGCCGGAACCGTAGTCAGGCAGCATCCGGCGCTCGCCCAAGCGAGTCGTGAGGATGTCTTCGATGGACTGCCGGAGGTGGTCGATACCCGCGAGCGGCTTACCTGTTCGGCGATCCATTCCGATCATCAGGTCACTCCACGATGCGTTCGAGGTCAGGGTGTGCGTTCAGGAAAGCGAACTGTTCGTCACCAAAGGCACCGACCTGTCCACCGCGAACATCGAGGCCACGGCCATCAGGCATGATCAGCGTGCGCGACATGTAAGCCTTGTCACGAAACATGCGCATCGGCTCAAGCGGGGTAGCCGCTGGCAGGCTTGCCTCGACCGGCTCCAGAACGCCGACCTCGACGGCCTTGTCGATTTTCGTAGTCGTCATCAGTTTCTCCAGACAATAAAAAACCCGCAGAGCGCGGGTAGTGAATGGTTCGGTATCGCACGTCAGTGCTTGTGGTTATTGCTGTTACCGGCCGCGTCAATGATCGTCGATGCGCCAGTCACCGCATCCGTGACGTGCAGCGTCCCATCAATTTCGGTAGGCCCGACAAGCTTGATCGTCGGTGCCTCAAGGGTGATACCGGCATCAGCCACAGTGACCGTCGACCCGGCCACCTTGATGGTTACGGTGCCGGTCGGCAGATTGATGTCGTAGGTCTTTGCATTCCAGTCGTAGACGATCCGGCCCCCATCATCGAACTCCCAAACTTCCACATGATCGCGGTTATCTGGAGCGGTACCCGCATCACTGAACAGCCCCGGCACGAATGTGCCAGCACCAGGTACACCGCTCGGATTGAACAGCGTACCGCCCTCACCAACGGTCGGTGCCCGCCAGTGGCGGGCTTTACCAGCAGCTTGGCCATGCCACTTCACCCATGGAGATACCCAGCCATCCTGGCCGACCATCCGCACCTTGCCGGCATTGAGGTCGACGGCGCTGACCTTGCCCGACATGATCATCGCCGCGATCATCCGGTCATGCTCACCGACAACCGCCCGACTCACGGAAACACCCCAGCGATGTCTGCCGCATCGTCACCAGGCCCGAGGGTCAATGTGGCGGGAGGATTATCAGGCCAGGGCCACTCCTCCTCGCCCAGCTTGATGGGCTGGGTCCACTCCACGAGCCAGACGATGTAGCCGTCCAGTTCAGGCTTGGTCCAGTCTTGGACGGCCTGCACCAACTCCGCAGCATCTAGCCCGCTGCCCTGCCAGTACTGGCCATGCAGCAACACCGCCAACTGGGTTGCGATATGACAGGCTTGCTTCTCGGGTTCATGTACCTCGGAACCCACAACGCAGCGCGCCTCGAAGCGAGCCACTAAGGCAGTGCATCCTGTGCCGTCATCAATGCCAGGCTCAAACTCCGGCATTTCCAGCAGAACTGCCGGAAGCGGAATACTGGGCAACCCGGCCGGCCAGAACTCGACGAATTCCAAACCCGTGATCCGGTCGCGGATGACCTGCTCAATGATTGCGTACAGCGCGTTGAGTTCCAGCGGTTGCGGTTCGTCGTCACCCACGGCCCTTGCTCCTGTGCTTCTGCAGTTCAAAGTTCAGCTCTTGCTTGAGCAATTCAAGGAAGCGCTTCTCCGCTTGCTGGGTCCAGGAACGAAAGAGAGGCAGCACATCGTCCAGCTCGATCTTGGCCTTCGCCAACGGAAAGCGACTGTCGTTCTCAGAGATCCAGCCAGAGCTGGGACCACCAGCACCCGACACGTCGCTGGCCGGGTAGTCGTCAGCAGAGAAGTGCTTACTGCCCGTCCTGATCCAGATGTCAGGAGCGCCGCCATACACCTTCTTATAAAACGCCCCCGCGTAACGACGACGCCCTACCGAGACGCCAGTGCGGGTCTGTCGTGCCCGACCAGTGCGCGAGGCTTCCAAGGGGTTGAGGCCGAACCAGAGCTTGCCGCGCATGGTGCCGCCCCGAACCAGGTACGTACGCAGGCGTTGCCGCACGGCCTTCATGGCAATGCCTTCCTTCTGACCCACGGCCCGGGCGATGTGCGTGCGCAACCAGCCCAGGGTCTTGTTGATCGCTCGACGCTGCGCATTGGCGGCAGCCTTTGGCACCGCTGATACAAACGCAGAGAAGGCTTGCAGATCGGCCTTGGTGGCCTGAATGGTGATCTCCCCGGTCGAGGCCGAGGTGCGGAAATGCGATCCCACGCTCATGGTTTGATCCTCAGTACAAGGGTGACAAGACCATCCCCGCCAGGCTCGACGCCGATAACGGTGTACCGCCCACCCCCGTCTTTAACAGGCAAGTCGATCTCAACCGTCTGAGCCTTCTCGACCCCATCTGCATCATTCACCCGAATGACGAAAGAAGGCTCACGCAGTGCAGTGGGCTGTCGCCCTATACGCGGCTGCAGCCAGGGCACCGAAAACATTCCAGCGACGGGTCGACCCTCAATGGTGCCCGCATCGGAAAGCGTGTCGAAGACGGCCTCATCGATGTCAGCAATCAGATCACGGAATGCCATGGCTACAGCGTCAGGCGGATTTGGGCACGCGGCCGGGTGCACAGGTGCAACGGGTTGGACTGTGCTTCACCGGCAACGCCCTTACCGAACGGCAGGGTCTCCAACTTGCTGTAGTACGGGATGCCCAGGGTGTTGACCGTTTCCATGTAGTCGGCAGGCGCGAACGCCGAGATGTACAGGTCAGGTACACCTTCGGGCACCAGGCGGGCTTCGTCATCGTGCACGAACGAAACGCCCGCGACTTTGCCACGATAGCGCTCCCAGATCACGCCACCGAACTCGAAGCTCTCGCGGGCATCGCCACGCAGCTCAGCCGCCGCGATGGTCGCGATATAGGTTTCCTTGACGGACTTGTGACCGATCAGCTTGTTCCAGAAGTTCTTGCCACAGAACGCTCGCGAACCGGAACTGGTGACGTTCCCCAGCGCATCCTCTTGCATATCCAGCGCTTCACCGGTTCGAACCCGCACGTCGGTGGCCGGATCGTTGAGGTTCATCGGCAGAGTTTGTCGCTGAACGCCGAAGCGATCGTAGATGTTCAGCAGCACCGACTCACCGTCGGCATCCAGCACCACGCCGTTGAGCGCACCCATGCGTTGAAACTCATGGGTGGCATCGAGCTGACGGCGGGCCCTGGCCAGACGAGCATTGACCACATCCTGCACCGCCTGCAGTTCGGTCTGGCTGCCGAAGGCGCGGATGCTCTGAATCTCATCGGCCTTGATGGTGAAACGCTGCGGCAGGTGCACGGTGTTGAACGGGATCAGATCCCGTTTGCTGGCACCCACCACCAGACCGGAAGTGCCACGCTCACCCGCAGGCACCAGGGCCAGCGTGTCGCCGTCCTTTTCGATCTGTACGGTCAGGGTTTGAATACCCTGTTCTTGGAACAGGCCCAAGGCACCGATGCGCCCCGGCAGATACGGTTGCTCGTTGATCGCGACAGTCAGTGCCGGCACGCCGAACACCAGTTCTTCAAAAATGCTGATTTCAGCCATGGATCCTTCTCCAGAAACGCAAAACCCCGCAAAGGCGGGGCTGTAGGGAATTGATGAAACAGTAGCGAAAGGCGACGCTGGCCTTAACGAACGATGATGAACTGCTTGCCGAGCGCTTTCTCGCCGTCCAGATCCAGGCCAGTCAGGTGCGCTTCGCTGACTTCGGCCAGGCGTACCACCGCGCGGCCACGACGGACGATGTCGGAAGAGGCCAGGCCTGCGAACAGGATCGCTACCGCGACTTCGCTGCCGTCTTCGGCGGCGGGGCTGTAGGGCGCAAACTCGCCCGAGGCAGAGACCAGACCCAGGACCTGGCCGGCTGGAAGGGCTTCACCTGCCGCGACGTTGATGGCTTCACGGGAAATGCTGCCGGCACCTTCGGACAGGAGAAACTCGCCGGGATGGATCGATTCTTTGATGGTGGTCATGCTGGTCAACCTCGGTTGGATTGTTGATTGCCGGGCTGTGCCGCCCGGCGCGCCGCGTAGATGCTGTGCACGTCAGGCTGTTTCGCCTGAGGCTTGGTAGCTGGGTCATCTTCGATAGGCAGGCTGCTGTCGATCTCAATGCCCTTGCCTGAGCCGACGACCTTCTCGAACAGCCGCGCCCGGACTGCGGTAGTGTCCAGCCCTGCCGTTACATACTCGGCGGCCAACTCCGGCAGCCGTGCGGCAACGCAGAGGTTGTGCACTTCCTTGGCCTGGGTCAGTGCTGCTTTGACCACCGCTTCGCTGGCCAGCTTGGTATTGCTGATGATCGGATCAACCAGATTGCTGATGCCCGCATCACGGCAGGTCTGAGTCACCAACAGAGCCAGCACCGGGGAGGTTTCAGGCTCGGCTGGCTTATCCGGCCCACTGGGCTCAGCGGGCTCGCTCAAAGACTTGGGCGTGTTGCGAAAGCGCTTCATGGCCTGGCCCTGCCCGAGACAGGCTTTGACCTCAACACCACTGCCAACCTCGTCTGCGAGCCCGAGCGCCTTGGCCTCATTGGCCGTGAGCCAGGTTTCGGCGTCGATCAGCCGCCGCAGTTCAGCCTCATCGATATTGGGCGCCTTGGCCTTATAGGCCGCGACGATGGCCTCCAGGGTCTGGTCGAGCACACCTGCTACGTGGCGCAGGTCATCGGCATCCCCTGCCGCCCAGGTCCATGGGTTGTGAATCATCATCATGGCGTTGGCAGTCATCACAACCTTGTGCGCGCCGCACACCGCCACGCTTGCAGCACTAGCAGCAAGCGCATCAACGCGGCCGACGCCACGCTCACCCAGTCGCGCCAAGGCGTTGTGGATGGCCAGGCCTTCGAACAGGTCGCCGCCTGGGCTGTTGAACGCGACAATGACCTCAGACAGGCCATCGTCAACAGCCCGCAGGTCCTGCACGAACTGGTTGGCTGTGACGCCCCACCCGCCGATCTCGCCGTAGACAAAGACCTCGATGGGCTGGCCAGCCTCGGTCGAGGCTTGGATCTGATACCAGTGCTCAGCGTTGACCTGCACCTTCTTTCCGGCGTTGTTGTACAACACCGGAGCGACCGCTTTACTCATGGGATTTCCTCGGGTTCTGGTTGCTCGGTGACGAGCGTTGAGTATTGAAGGCCCAGCGCTTTGGCGCGGGCGACGTCCGCCGCGTTCTCGTCGTCGACGGTTTCAGCGTCGTAGCCGGTGCGCAGTACCATTTCGCTACGCGATGCAAAGCCTGCGTTGACCTCCATCATCCGCGCCTGAACGTCCTGCACCGGGTTGATGTAGGCCCAACCCTGCGGAATCCAACGAGTGCGCAAGTACTCACGACGCCGCTGCGCGTAATCGGGCAGGTCAAGCGCACCGGAAAGCACGGCCATATCCATCCAGGCCGCTCGCACGGGGCGACACAGCTGATGGACATACACACCGAATTGCAGCTGTTCCAGACGCCGCCGGAACTCGGTGAGCACCACACGCATGACCCGGTCGTTAACGCCGCGCATGTCGCCTGTAAGCAGTTCGTAAGGGATACCGGCCCCAGCCGCAGCGGCCATCAATTGCTGCCGCATGAAGTCGGGGTAGTTGTTTCCGGCATCCGGCGGAGTGGAGAACTCCACCTCTTCACCGGCCGCCAGCTCCTGCATCGTGCCAGGCTCCAGCGCCACCATTGGCGTGAAGCCATCACCATCGAGGTTCAGTGGCGCGCCGGTGAT
This sequence comes from Pseudomonas sp. 21LCFQ02, assembly GCF_024129895.2. Lineage (NCBI taxonomy): Bacteria > Pseudomonadati > Pseudomonadota > Gammaproteobacteria > Pseudomonadales > Pseudomonadaceae > Pseudomonas > Pseudomonas sp. 21LCFQ02. The sequence goes on along the minus strand of NZ_CM178749.1, from coordinate 3,741,977 downwards.
CGGGTCGCGCGGCGCTGGCCCCATGTCGGGTGCGGGCCGTTTGATGAATCCGGCGAACAGGTTCGCCACCTCTTGCCGAAACAGCACTGCGTCGTCGTAGTTGTCCAGGCTGCGCAGTCGCTTCAGCACCGGCGCCAAGCGCGGGAGCCCACGCAACTGGCCGGGCTCCTGGGGTTCGAAGATGTGCAGCACCTGCGCAGCCGGCACCCGCACCACTTGGTTGTAACCGCCGTTGAGCGAGGACGCATCGCGAGGGTGCGAGCGGTACATCCAGTAAGCCACGCGCTTGCCGACGCCATTGAACTCGATACCGGCCTTAATCACATTGCCCGACCGGGCGATCTCGAACTTGTCGTGCGGCACAAACTCAGGGGCCAGCACCTGCAGTTGCAGCGGCACCGCGTAACCGTCGCTGAGCAGCCGTGGCCGCAGGCGAACAAAGCATTCGCCTGAGGATTCGACCGTCTTGGCCACCAGCGCCTGGAGGCCGTAGAAATCGCTGCGGTCATCCGCGTCGGCTTCGTCGACCCAGTCAGCCCACAGCACCTGCTGGGCCTTGCGTTGTTCGGAGTCAGCAATCAGCGGCCTGGGCGTGATCCCCGTGCCGATCAGGTTGCTGACACGACGATCAATGACGTTGAAGGCATAGGGATCATTGCGCAGTGCAGCGCGCGAGCGGGCCCGCAGGTTGCTCAGCGCCGGCATCAGCAAGCTGTTGATACCGTGATCAGGCGCGTCCCAGTTCGCCGAGCGGCGCCCTTCTCCGGCACCTTCGTAGCTGGCCTTGATGTTCGACGGCAGCAGGAACCCTTGGCGGGTCAGCGTTGGGTAGCGCGCCATCAGATCCCCCTGCCGCCATGCTGCAGGCGAAACGCACGTGGACGCGCCGGCCCACTGCTGGCAAGGGAACTGCGAATCTCTTCGCGGGCCCTGAGCAGGTCATCGACGTCGCGATATTCGACAGTACGGTCAGCGTAGCGAACGACTTTTTCGCCGCGAGCAATCGCCGCCTCGACTGCCTCAAGGTGCTTGGTGGTAAAGGACATGTCAGCGCCTCTTCAGGTAGCCGCTTCGCGTGGTACGTCGCGGTGGGGGGATGGTTGTCGCCGGTTTGGCTACCGGCGCAGCCGCCACAGCTTCGGCGGGTGCCGCCGCTAGGCCGGGCTGGGGGGATTGCGTAACCGTTGTGACTGGCGCGGCGGGTTCGTCGAACAGGCCGGCTTGAGCCAGCGCGCCGCGCACTCGGGTCCAGTCCGACTCGTTGTAGCGGTTGATGCCCAAGTAGTGGGCCATGGCCAGGTTGTACACCATCAGGTCCAGCGCTTCGTTGCGCTCGGCCTTGCCCTTGACCCACTCGACGCGCTTGTGACCGCGCACGTAGCGAGCGATCTTGCGCTCGGCCACACACTGGGCAAAGAACTCGTCTGGCAAGTCATTGGCAAAGTGCAGCGCGCCTGGGCCTTCCTCGAACGGATAGCGGTTGTAGATCCAGTCCTTGGCCGTGTCGGTACCGACGAACCAGAGCTCAGCACCGCTTTTTTCGGTCTGGCCCTTCCAGGTCACATCGACCATGGACGGCCGCTGGGCGATCACCGGGCGACCCGGCTTGCTCGCCCCCTTGAGCGCGAAGACGTTGCGCCAGCGACGTACGCGACAGAAGTGGTACACCTCATCAGTGTGGTGACCACCACTGTCAACGCCCGTGGCCAGGATGCCCAAGCTGACACCGCAAGGGTGCCGGTACTTGGCTTTCAAGCGCTCATCCAGCGCCGCCCAGGTGCGCTCGTCTGCCGGATCGCCAGAGATCACCTGGAAGTCCACCACCCAGCGCTCCATCCCGACGCCCCAGCCCATGACCATGAACTCCAAGCGGTTGGCCTGAACGTCCACGGACCCGGTGAGCATGAGCACACCAGCCGGCATTGAGCCCAACCCATAGGTCTCCAGCCGGGCGCGCTTCATCAGCACCTCTGCTTTGGTCTGCTCGATGGCACTGTCCCAGACCTTGGCTAGCCGGGTGTTGTAAAACACCTGCATGGGCTCAGTGTCGCCCTGAGCCAACTTCTTCTTGGCACGCTCATATTGCTTAACGAGCGAGTCCCAATCCTGCCAACCCAGCGGCGCATACAGTGCATTGAGGGTGAAGCCCACGGTTTCACCGTCACCGACGGCATGCGCCCGCCACTCACCACGTGCCAGCATCTCGTTCTTCTGATGCTCTTCGATCAGCACGTCACAGGCTGCGTTTGCACACTGGTAATGCACGAGGCTGGAGCCTGGGCTGTAGATCAGCCGCTCCCACTCCAGCGTCTGCATGTGCCCACAAGTCGGGCATGGCACGTAGTAGTGCCGCTGGTCGCTGGTGTCGAACAGGTCAGCGATGCGGCTCGCGCCCTTGATCGTCGGGCTGCTAGAAAAGTAGAACTTGGCCCGGCGCCCGAACGTCGAGCCGCGCGCTTCGGCTAGCTCGATGGGGTCGCCCTCCTCCCCGACGTCCACGTCCCAACGGTCAACCTCATCGCCGTAGATGTAGCGGGCAGAGAGTTCAGACAGATTGGCCGCAGAGCCAGCGGTGGTGATGTACAGCGAGCCACCCTGAAACTCTTTGGTGTCCAGGGTGTTGCGGGTGTCTCGGGAGCGGGTGCCAGCGACCCGCTCTTTCAGCTCAGGCACCACCTCGATAGTCTTGCTGATCCGCGACGAAACCCGTTTAGCCAGGCCCAGGCTGGGCAACAGCGTAAGGATGTTCGACGGCACCATGTGGATCAGACCACCGATCCAGTTAAGCGCGATCTGGGTCTTCATGAGCTGGGAGGCCACCATGGTGATGACCCGCTTGCAGGGGTGCGCCGGCGATAGGCAGCGCATGGGTTCTTGCGCGTAGGGCGTCCGCGCGGTGCGGTACTTCCCAGGCTCGGCAGCACCAGTGTCCCGAGGGATCCGCATGAAGTCGTCAGCCCATTGATCAACCCACAGATCAGGGTCGGGCTTCAAGCCTCGGAAATACTCCTCACGGTACACCTTTGCACCATCAGGTATTTCCGTTTGCATAAGGTTAGTCCGACGTGGTCAGTGATTTGTTGAGGTCAGCGGTGGCCAGGCGCTCAGTGTCATCGAGCACTCGCCGCAATGCCGTCGTCAGGTTGCGCTCGATCTCCCACGGATCGGTCAGCGAGGCGAGCTCGCCGGCAATCTGTGCAGGCAGGCCCAGCAGGGCATCACGCAACATGCGGCCTGCATCAAAGGCAGCCATTCGAACCGTGCTGGCCTCGACCAAGGCGCCCTGCACTTTCAGGAACTCGGTCTCGGCCAACTGCGCCAGGTAATACTCGCGGTGAGCCCGCGCACGCTGGAAATCTGCCCCCTGCCCCCCGGCAACCTGGAGAGCAGGAAGGGCCGGCGACGTGTCGGCCAGCGGTGCAACATGGTCCCTGACACCGCGTTGAATCCGTTCATCTTCGTGCCTGGCGGCAACAGCGGCCTTGCTGGGGTCGGCGGACTGAGCCAAGAGAGCCTCTGTGGCCTCCAACTCGACCTTGCCGTCAGGCGTCAGCACCAGCCGATCCTGACTGGCCAGCTTTGAGACGTAGGACTTGCTCCAGCCCCGGCGCGCCGCGAACTCCGACTTACTCATAACAGTCATGGATTTGCTCCAGTTCACCGGGTAAACCTGAATCTGTTCACCTGTTAACTCCAGTTCACTAAGCTGGTGAACCCTTCGCTAACGCTTTCCCGCGAGTTCCCGTACCCGTACCACCCAGAAACCGCCAGGGTCCCCCCGGTTTTTCGGGACGGGCCGGCCATCACTGGCCAGTTTCTCCGCCACTTGGCTGAATTGGAGGGATGCCCAACCGGCGGGCAGCCCAGCGTTCGTAGAGAACGATGGCCACATCCGCACCGGCCAGCGAGGTGAGACAGCCGATGGCCCCGGCAGTCCAGATCGATACCCCCGCCGCATAGAGCAACATCAGCGCGGCAAGTCCGCAGACAACACAAGCACCGGAACGCAACGCGAGTCGACGAACCAATGCCCAGCCTCGTGCACCGTCCTTGTCAGCACGCCACATCTCACCAGACACACCGCCCACTAGGGCAAGAACAATCACCAACCAAATCGGCATCTCTGCCAGAGCCTGCTGTTCGTCAGTCATGGCGACCTCATGGAATGCTGGAAAAAGAAAACCCCGCCGAGTGGCAGGGTTTTTAATGCCTGGGTGACCAAACTCAGGCGATGGCTACTTCACTTCACAACCAGCGTTCCAAAGCGGATTTCGCAGATAGTGGCGACTTTGTACCCGTGTTCGGAAAAACCGAAAAGGGTCATTTAACGGTTGGATCGAGTTGTGCATCAGTTGTGCATCACTTGTACCCGAGTTGTGCATTTCACTCAGACGAACGGTCATGACCGGTCGCCGAAAGCTTGAGCTGTAGCCGGCCAGCAGCGCGTCGATTCGGCCCGTTGCGCAGCACCAGAAACGCAAGCACCTCTTGATGCAGGGCAGTTACCCAGTTGCGCAAGGTCCGATCTTGGCCCTCGGCGATACCCACCTCTTGCATTTGCTGACGCTGGGTCATGCGATGTAGGTAACGGCTGCGTGCCAGTTGAGCAAGTCGCGGCCCGCGAGACTTTGCAGGCCGACGCTCCAGTTCGGCTATGGCCGCCTCAATTTCACTGGCGATGTGGTCAATCCCGGTTCCACTCTTGAGGATCCGCGAACCAGGTGTACCGCTTGGCGGCAGACCCTTCCATTCCATGATCGAACCCATCTGGCTACCTACGCCAGAACCTTGGCCGAGCCGGTTGCGCTGCTCTCCCCAATGCTGCATCAGTCCCTCAATCTCAGCATTCATGACCTGCCCCCCCCCAGCATATCCCAACCCAACACACAAACAGCCCAACCCAACACACTCCCTACACACTTAAAACCTAATAAATTCAATGAATTAACCAATATTGTGCAGGGTGTGTAGGGTGTGCAGGCTTTTTGGGGTTCGCATGGAGATTTTTTTGCAGGCTGATTTGCCGGATAAATTTCGTGCGCATGCGCGCGTGCGCGCGACAACCCTACACACCCAACACAGACCCCGGCAGGCCGCGAAAACAGCGGATGTTCCTTGTGCAGACCAGTCAACACAAACCCTACACAACCCTGCACACCCAACACACTTACAGACGTATTCATGCGGCCACCGCCTTGACGTGATCCCAGTGGTCGACGTTCCAACCCGCAAGCTTCGCAGCAGCTCGCCAAGCGGCCACGCACTGACCTAGATCGGCCGCCCTCATTGATGGGGGCAGGGAAGCCTTTTCGTCATCGGGGAAAAAGAAGACACCGTGTCGCCGCGTGTTGCCATCCGTCCACGGAACACCCCTATCAGTCTTCGGCACATCAGCACTGATGAACTCGGAAAACTTGGTTTGAGTTACTGATCCCTCCTTGCCTCTGCTGCACCACTCCAGGAACAACGCGTACAGGTCGCTGGATAAACATGCACCCCACATGTTCTGCCCAATCTCATCGGTGCGCCAAAGGTGCAGGAATGTTTGCCAAGCGTAGCGACTCAGCGCCACCAGTCGTTGACGCGCAGCGGTCTTAGGTGGCCGGGTCCGCTGATCAAAGTCGTCCAGATCGACCTTCAACAGCCAGCCGTACAGAGCGGCAACGCCATTGCCATCCAGCTCACGCCCGATAGCCTTCTGTCTCTCAACCGACAGTGTTTCAAGGGGCCAAACCACCAGCTGCCGCCGGTCACTGTCGCTGATCGGCCACGGCAGGATCTCGTTCGACAAAAACACTGCATTCATGAAGTTCGACTCTTCCCAGCCGTTCACAAACTTCGACTCCATGCGCACGGTCTTGCCGGTGATCAGATGCTTGATCTTGCCCACCTGGTTGTAACGCTGGTCCCGTGACACGACCTCTTCAAAGACCGCCCACAACTTGCGGCTCTGCCACACGTTGAAGTTACCCTCAAGCTGGGCTTGGCCAACCGTCGCAGCGTACTGCCCATACAGGCGGCCCATGATGTCAGCGAACATCAGGCTTTTACCCGAGCCTTCCATGGTTGAGTGCATTAGCACTGCGGTATCCATCTTCGAGCCAACGTGCTGCAAGGGGTAGGCAAGCCAACGTAACAACCATTGCCAAGGCTCATCCTCATGGTTGCAGAGGGACTTGATCAGCCACAGGATATTTTCGCAGGCTGCCGGGTCGTCTATCGGCTCAAGGGGTAGCCCCTCGAATGTGTTGATGTAGACGGCTGGATCCTTTGTCAGAGTCGGATCAAACACGATGTGATCGACGTCAACGACCCGCCGATCCGGGCTGTTCAGCCACATCTGATAGAAGTCGCCCAAGGCCATCTTCAGCGCGCCTTCAGGGATACGACGCTTCTTCTCCCGGTCCCAGACGTCCTTGGTACCGTCGATATAGACATAGCGATCCGTAGGCGACATACCCAGCGCACCCGCTTTCTTGCCAGCGTTCTTGCGCGCGCGCTCCAGCTCTTTGACCTGGTCATCACCAATCAACTTGCGACTCGGATCGTCTAGCCACGCCTTCGCAGTAGGCTTGCTGATCAACGCCTCGAATGCCGTCTTCTTCATACGGATCGACTTGTCGACGTCCCATACAGACGTGGTGCCTTCGATCAATGCGAACCGCCGCACTACCTGTTCCAGCGGGAACGCCTCCCCCTGCCCCCCGCTTTCAGGCGCGTCGCCGGCAGGGCTCGGTTCGCCGTTGTCGGTTGGGGTCGGGGGAAGCTCACCCAGCGGCGGTGGGTTGGGACTGGAGACCGAGGTGCTGTTCGAGATACCCAGCAACCGCGCAGCCTCTTTCACTGCCCTCGCCTGATCACCGCCATGTTCAAGGATGCAGTACACCTCAAAGGCGTCATTCTTGTGTCCGTTTGCCAGCGGATCCGCTGCGTGGTGCGAGTAGACCCGGCCTTCATCGGTGTCAACCGTGATGCCCGGCAACCCAGTGCCGCTGCCCGGAAACAACCACTTGCTGCCCTTGCGCGTGTAACCGTGCGCACGCAGCAGCTCGGTGACGTTATGGCTGCGGTTGAACTCATCAATCACCGAAGGTTTGTCGCCAGTCGGCTTGACCGGCCGGCGCTTCTTGGCAGGAGGCTCTTTCTGTTTGGGCGCCCAAGGGCATGCGGCCTCAGCGTCGCGCTTGAAGATGTCCCAGTTTGCCCAGATGTTTTGCAGATCGACATTCAGGACCGGCAGGCCGTCTGCATCTGGTGCAGTACGCCAGAAATAGGGCTTGCCTGTACCAGGATGGATCGACGGCGGCAGGACGTCCTGAGACAGGCCGGCGCGCAGCTCAAACACCGTCAGCCGGGCGTATTGCTGCGCCTCGGCGCGATACAGAGCTTCACGCGGACTGTCACCTGCTACTCCTGCCTCACGCGCCTTACGCAGCAGGTCTTTATGCTTCGACCCGTCCGGGTCTTTCTCATTAGGCCACGCAAGCGCATACCTATTCAGCTCAACCCCGTCAGGTACTTGGAACATGATGCGGAAGCGCTCGGGGTTACCGACCACCGTCGGATACACCAAAGCCATAGCATCCAGATCAAGGCCAAGCAGATCGGACAGCACCTGACGTGTCCATCGCACGTCATCGACGTCCAGCGAACAGACCCGGCTGGGTGCGTGTACCACGCCCATGTTGTAGGTTGGATTCTCCTGCCAGAATGTTTCAGCGGCAGCGGCATCCACGAAGTACCCGCCAGGCTGATTCCAGCGCTGGCCCTTCGGCCCCTTCTCACCGGGTGAGATCGGGACCAAGGCCATGTTGAGAGTTTCGATGTAGTAGCGGGCAAAGGAAGAGATTGGAGCGGCCGCGTCGATCATCCACGTCGCTCCCGGAGCGATTGGCAATCAATGCATGTCATGCAGCCCGAGACCGCTGCGCGACGAGCTTCCGGGATGGGGCTTTCGCAATCCTCGCACTCTGTCGCACTTACAGCGGTAGACAGAGCAGGCCTGCGGTGCAGGGCAACGCGGACAAGGTATTCAACCTGATCGTTTGCTTGGTCGACTTCATCAGCCATTGTCGGTGGCCTCCATCGCAGCCTTCGCACCGGCAATGATGCCGAGGACTTCGCGCATAACGTCGTTGCCAGCCTTCTCCAGGGCAGCGACCTCATGCGCCTCCCACACATTGTCAGCAGCACCGGCGTGCATCGTGCCAACGAAGTGACCGGCCCGAGCGAGCATCGCACCGACGGCCTTCAGCGCCTCTTGGGTAGCTGGCACCGGTACAGGTTTGTACCAAACTGCACCCGCTGGCCGCACCAACGCATCAAGTAACAGAGGGTTAGCCGTCTCACGAATGATTTCTTCGAGCTCATCCGGCGTGGGCCAGCGGCGCTCTTCAGTCGGGTGGAGTTTCTTCTGGATAGCATCGGTGTCCATCACGAGCGCGAAAGCCAAAGCGGTAAGCCCGCCCTTGTAGTCGCGGCCCGCGCGGTAAAGCGCTTGCCGCAGGGGGAGAACCGGCCCTGCATCCGGCAACAGGTCTGTACGACTCATACCGTTAATTCCTGGTTAACGGTGTAGCCAAGGAGCAAGGCACGCCCTATCCTTCAGCCACGACCGAAAGTTGTGTTTGCGTGCTAAGTAGGCACGGCGTTTCGTTCGAGCCGACCAGGTAACTTGTGGTGAGAGATCCTGATCGACGGTGCTGACAGCGTTTGTCGCTGTCAATGCCATGCCAGGTGGCCTGCGGAGGTTCCTGGCGTGGCAGCTTCAAGCTGCGTCTGAACTGCGCAAATATGCCCAGTCAATATCCGGGCGAAGTTCCTCGCAAATGACAGCTCGACCAGACTCACGCTCAATATCAACAGCCAATCCTGCGCTGGCCCGGCGATTGCCATAGGCAACCTGACGCAATTGTCCAAATGTGGTCCTGCAACGCTCGGCAAATGCATCAGCAGATGGCTTATCCAAGCCTTTCAAATACTCGTACAGGGTCATGTGCACCTCCTATCGAGCCAGAAGATTAGCAATTGCTAATTTTAATCGCAATAGCAAACCGTAATTTACTGTTTGCTAACAGATGACGATGATTGGGGGATGGATATCAAACAGCTTCGTATCAAGGCGCTCCGCCATTCAATGGGCGACCTAAGCCAAAAAGATTTCGCCAACTTACATGGTTTGGATGCGTCCTATCTGTCCCAGTTACTGAACGGACACCGCAATCTTGGTGAGAAGGCTGCGGCTTCACTCGAAGTGAAGATCGGCCTTCCCTCAGGGAGTCTGGTCACTCCGAGTTCCGAGAGCGAACGCGAGCAAAACCGTGAGCCTGTGCCCAAACCACTGCTCGACAAGCGACAGCTGATGGAAACACTAGGGTTCATCACAATCCCGCACCTGAACGTCGCTGCCTCAATGGGCCATGGCAGCATCCCTGAACATCAGGTAGAGGTGATTCGTGACATCACCGTCCACTATGACTGGCTGAAAACCCAAGGCTTGGCCTTCACCAACCTTGATAATCTGGCAATTATCACCGGTGACGGCGATAGCATGGAGGGCACCTTCCGCAATGGCGACTCTCTTCTAGTCGACCGCGGTATCACCACGATAAAGACTGATGCGATATACGTCTTCACACTGGACGGAGAGCTATTCATCAAAAGGCTCCAGCGGATGACCCGAGGATCATTGCTGATGATCTCCGATAATCCAGCGTATAAGCCGATTACGTTGGAAGGTGCGGACTTGGAAAAGGTACACATCCAAGCGCGAGTACTGCTCGTATGGAACGCCAGAAAGCTTTGAACTGACTGACTCCCACCTATTAATCTCTAAGCCTCACTCTTCAGAACCGATGGATTCGCAAACCCTCATGCCCTGGACGCGAAAGCAAGAGGCCGTCCTGTCTTACAAGACGAGCCTTTCATGCCTAGCTCAGCCTTTAGTCGATGCGAGCTGAGCGGCCTGAATGCACTCCGTGGCGGCTGCAATGTACTTCTGGTGGTATTCAACAAACTGTGCAGAGTTGTTGCCGACCAACCCCTGCCAAGAAAAGGCCGCATCCGTCGAGGCATCACCACAGCTTTTGAATCGGGCAAACATCACACGATAGCGTGAGCCCTCATCCTGAAGCTTGTTCAAAGCAATTGCCTGGTTACGGATCGCCTTTCCATCCATGGCTCCCGACTTCGCCTGTGCGTGTCCTTGGTCGACAGTTTTACTTAAGCGCTGCATAAACTGCATTGCCTGATCTGGAGTGATCTTTGCCGCAGCCTCTTGGGCTTCCACGTACTTGCGGCCACGTTCAGCCGCCTCGGCACTCTCGGGCGCATCAGGCGCTAGGTCGATGACTTCGAGCTTTTTTTCGGCATGAGCGTTCAGAGCTAATCCAAGGCAAAAAAGCGCAGCAAACGTCCGTTTCATTGGTATTCCCTGTCTGAATGATGCCCCAATGATATCACGCAGTAGCTACTCCACTCATGTGCCTGGATTAGCAAGAATTTCCATGTGGCTATCTTGCCATTCGTCGGACTCTTAATTACTGTATATAAATACAGTATAAAGGGAGTACCCCATGGCCAAGCCCCAATCACAGACACAGAGATTGCCGAGTTCCATCGAACTGCTCGGAGCTCGACTTCAGAAAGTCATCAATTCACCGAGTGCCCAGAAGAACCGCTGTGCAGTTCTTTACAAGGCCCCTGAAGAGATGCAAGAGGATTGGGACCAAATCATTGACGCGATCAATGATACAGATGGGGTGCATGTGGTTTTTCAGGATGATGGCGGCGCCAAGGTCCATTGGGAGGTACCTCAGAAAGATTGACGCAGCAAATTAGCAAACGCTATTGCGCATAAATTTAGCTTTTGCTAATTTTGCATCACATCTCTCACCAAGAGTACTTGTGATGCAAACAACAAAGCCCCACAGCCGCTGCCCGGTGTACCTACACCCGGCAGCAGCCAACCCCCTCACCATCGCAGCGATCCAGGCCAGCACCGGCCTGGTCGTTCTCGTCAGCCCCAAGCGCCGTGCCGCACTTGCTGCACCAGCCCCAACTGGTCCATGGGGAGGTGACGCAGCATGAAACCGATCCTCATCGGCCTCACCGGTTTTGCCCGCTCCGGCAAATCCACCGCAGCCAGCCACCTGGCCACCGAACACAGCTTCGAAACCTACGCCTTCATGACACCGCTCAAGGAAGGCATCGCAGCGATGTTCAACCTGAGCATCGAAGACATCGAAGGCCCCGGCAAAGAACAGCCTATCGACTGGCTCGGGCGCTCCCCCCGCCAACTGATGCAACTCCTCGGAACTGAGTGGGGCCGCGACATGATCAGCGCCTCAATCTGGCTCGACCTTGCCGAACAGAACCTCGGCAACCTGGCCGAGCTGTACCCCGAGGCACCTGGTTTCGTGATCAGTGACGTGCGATTCGAGAACGAAGCCGACTTCGTTCGCCAGCGTGGCGGGCTGATCATTCACGTCCAGCGCCCCGACGCCGCAGCGGTCAACCCGCACGTCAGCGAGCTGGGAGTTGCCGTGCAGCCCTGTGACGTCGTGATCAACAACGATGCGGACTTTGCCGATCTGTTCGCGCAGTTGGATAGCGTCCTCAGCGCCCTGCGCAATCAAGCACAGCACGCAGCCTGAGGCCATCCATGAATCGAAACCTCGACGCAACCGCAGCGGTGCTGGGCATCAAGCCCCGCACCCTGCGTCAGGAACTCCGCAAACGCGGGATCTTGACCCAAACCGGCGATCTGGCAGCCCGACACATTGGTCAAGGGCACCTGTTCGCCGATCCCCGCAGCCGCTGGAATCCTGCCATCCGCACCTACACCCATTACTCGGTCGTCATGGTCACCGAGGCCGGAGTCAAGTGGCTGGCAAAGCAACTGGGCATCACGATCACAGACACATCCAAGGACGGTGCAGCATGACTCAACAGACCGTAATCACTCATGCCATCGGCGCGCTCAAGCTTGTACCGATGCATCTGAACCACCCGACCATCGTCAGCCGTTCAACTGTGATCGGCGCCACCAGCGAAGCACTGGCAATGCTCGAAGGCTTGCCAGCCGTCACCAGCGAGCTGGCCGAGGTATTCCGCTTGGTCGATGCCGCCGTGCATGAAGGGCAAACCGCTTACGTGACCCCGACGAAAAGCCCTGAGCATCCATACGGCGCAGTCGTCGCTGATGGCAAAGGCCGCTTGGTCGCCACTGCGGTAGGCAAGTCGGCAGCAGGGCTGGCCGAACTGATACGAATGCAGTTGGCCAGGCCCAACCCGGCGGGGGCCGGGGAGGATCTTCAGTGAGCGAGACGCTTGAACTGTTGCGCAAAGAGTTCGCGACCCCCTGCCCAACACTGAGCGCAGTACGGGAGCGCTATTTCTCGCACCTTGGCAACAACCGCGCACTGCTACAGCGGATCAATCGCGGACAGATCCACCTCAAGGTCACCCGCACCGGCGGTAGCCGCCAAGGACTACCAGTGGTGTACCTCAACGACCTGGCCACGTACCTCGACAGCATCGGAAAAGCAGCCTAATCACCGCCGCCGGGCACAACACCGGCGGCCACACAGAGAATCAACGTATGCAAAACGAAATCGTCATCACGCTCAGCCTCTATGCACTGGGTGCCGCTCTGCTCACCTACTTCCTGTATCGCGCAATCACGACAGCCCACCGTCGCGGCTACGCAGCCGGGAGCAACGCAGCCGCTTTCGATCATGACATGGCGATGATTGACCAAACTGCCGCGACTCGCTCCGCAAACCAGCGCCTGGATACCTTGAGTCAAGAACTGGAGCAGATGAGCGCTCAAGCATCGCAACAGCTGGACGCTACCAATGCAGCGTGGAAGCGCCTGGACCTTATGAGCCAGGAGATGGAGCAGCAGAAGGCACAGGCAACGCAGCAACTCGATACTGCAAACGCCGTGATCGACGAGTTGAAGGCCGAAAAAGCCCAGATCGTCGCCGTCACACCTCAGGAGATCGGTGTACTGATCCAGGCCGCCAACATCATCGAGCTGGCACACAGAACCTGGGCGCCACTGAAAGGCGTTGAACCGACAGCCCGCAAGGCCAGCAACGTGCACCAGAAGCTGACCGATCTGAACACGCGCCTGTCCGAGCGCGCCCAGGCCACAGTAAAGGAGCAGGCGGCATGACGACTCACAACATCGTGAGCGTCAGCGGCGGAAAAGACAGCACCGCCACCTTGCTGCTCGCACTGGCTCTCGAAACCGAAAACCTACAGGCCGTCTTCGCTGACACGGGCAACGAACATGAACTGACAATCGAATACCTCGACTACCTGGAACAGGCCACAGGGGTAAGCATCACCCGCGTCCAAGCCGACTTCACCACGCGGATCGCCGGAAAACGGCGATTCATTGAGACCAAGTGGCGCGAGCAAGGGGTGGATGAGTTCGTCGTCCTCGCCGCGCTTGAGGTGCTGCAACCGACCGGCAATCCCTTCCTCGATCTATGCATCTGGAAAGGCCGCTTTCCCAGCCGGCGCGCCCAGTTCTGCACCATGGAATTGAAGCGCGACCCGATGCTGGAACAGGTTGTGCTGCCGCTCATGGGCCCAGAGACAATGATCATGAGTTGGCAAGGCGTCCGGGCTGATGAATCGATTGTTCGTCGCTACCTCCCCGAGTGTGACGAAGCAGGAGGCGGCCTGTTCAATTATCGCCCGATCATCAAGTGGGACGTCCCGACAGTCTTTGAGGCCCACACATACATGGGAATCAAACCCAACCCTCTTTACTCGCAAGGCATGAGCCGAGTCGGCTGCATGCCATGCATCAACTGCAACAAGGCCGAACTGCGGGCGATTGCCCTGCGCTTCCCGGAAGTCATTGAGCGTATTGAGCGGTGGGAACGAATCGTACAGCAAGCCAGCAAACGTGGTGCAGCGACCTTCTTTGCGGGAGCAAGTACCAAGCACCCCAAGGGGCCGATTACTGAGATGACCGCCCTCGAGGTCATGGAAGTTGCGAGCATCCGCCAGGCCGTCGAATGGTCGAAGACTGCCCGAGGGGGCATCCAGTATGACCTGCTGATCGCAACCGACGCTACGGCCTGCAGCTCGGCCTACGGCCTGTGCGACGAAGGCGAATTAACGTTGACCCTGGAGGCCGCATGAACACGCACGAAACACTGCACGCGGATTACATCGAGTCGGCATACCGGGGCGATATCGTTCGAGTAGCCATCGCGGACGTCAGCTACTTCAAGGCAGATAGCAAGTACGTGGTCGCTTACCACGACGGTGGTGAGCTTATGCTCAACTCCCCCACCACAGCGCTGGAGGATGCCTACGGCCACAGGTTTGTGCGGGCCCACAGAAACACCTTGATCGCCCGAGACCGCCTGCTCAGCTTTCAAGGCGAGAAGGCGCGCATCAGAGAACCTGCGACTGTGCGACTGGATGGAGTGACTGACCCGATTGTCGTCTCACGCAGCAACGTCGCGGTGGTCCGCGCAGCAGTAGCCCAAACCATCAATCAGCACCTGGCCGGAGAGGCAGCATGAACACATTGTTTCTTCTGATGGCTCACTACGAAGGCCAAGCGGTCATTCCCCTCGACCGCGTGTGCGCTGATTATATGCACCTGACTGTGGAAAAATTCAAACGCAAAAGGTTGGACGGGGAAATCGATATTCCTGTCGTACGCCTGGGTGCTGACAGCCAGAAGGCCGCGCTTGGCATCCACCTGAAAGACCTAGCCGACTACATCGACCGACAGCGAGAGAAGGCAGCAAAAGAGCAGAACAAATTGATGGGAAGAGCTGCTTAACTCCGAACCCGCCACACTAGAAGGCGGGTTTTTCATGCGGCAAAAGTTCAAGTGAAAAACAGCACCTGGCCACCTATTTGTGCTCAAGCTTAGCAAGTGACGCATTTATTTTAACCAAAATAGTTTCACCCTCGACCGACTGAAGCCGGCCAAAAACAGCCTTCAAACTCTCACAGATACGGGAGCGGCTCAAGTGCTTGCCGATTGAACGATCATATATTCGTCGCCGAAAAGAGCCTTTCTCTTATTGTATTTCATGTCATCGCCCTAACGTCACATTCCAATTAATAGGGCGACATACAAACCTTCACTTTATAAGCTCCTCCAAAATCTCAGGAATTTCATCATAGCCTTCGTACCAGAGAATGGTGACGCCTAGCTCTCTCATCAATGACTCATTAAGTGCATGGTGCGTATCTAAAAATTTCTCTGCACCATCGATATTCCGTATTGCGGCTTTTTTACCTGATTCAGTAATGTCATAACAAAAATCATCGATAGAAAGGCGCTTCATAAATGCGAAATGCTTTTTTTGCTCAAGACTACGTGCCGATATATCCATAAGCCGCCTTAGGTTAGGATCGGTCATAGATAAGCCGATCATTAGACAGCTATTCTCTCTCAAGCAGTTAAGCTGTACTAAATTCGACCAGTGATAAGCGTTTGTATATATATGATGGTATCCTTCCTCTGAGAAGACTAGCGTAGAATTTTCTAGCGCGCTATATTTTGAGCGATCTTCAGGAAGGAACCCGTGTACATGATATACAGGCAGTTCATCCGGGTCGTAAATCTCCGTTTCTGTGTAGACGCTACGATGCGCAATACCAGTTTTGGCAAGCTGCTTTTCTAACAAATCGTCAAAATTATAGTTAACAACGGAGCGTACCCGAGCCCCAGTCCGCCGAGGCATGCAGGTCGCTGCAATTGCTTTAAGTAATCGAGAGTCTGTAGAGAGATCTTTGCTTCGCAACTCATATAAGCTTTTAGTTATCGCATCCACAAAACTGTGCGTCTCCGCAGAATTTCCGGCCAAACCTTTTCTAAGATATCTCGCCCCCATTAGCGCAGAAGATTCCGAAACTTTATTTAAGCGACTTACCAACTCACTTATATCCGAGCCATCGATTGCTTTATCCTTGTCAAACTCCCGAGTCAGGTAGGCTACGAAAAGCGAGTTAAGAAGATTATCCCAACTAGGCATCCCTGCACTACTAGAAACCCCTGCACCAAGAAATAGCGTAAACTGACCTCGATTATAACTCTCTTTCAATTTCGCTAAAATCCCCGCCCTTTCAGCATTCCAGCTTGACGCTTTCTTAGTAACTGTAGCTTCTATACGAAGTGAAAAAAGGTTATTAACTATTTCAGTGGTTTTCGCCCTGTGCTGACTTACAATCTTATTTATATCCTCAGGACCCCAATACGTTATTCCGACATAATAATCAGCACTGACTTGAAACCCTGCCGGCATTATGGACCTAAATTCTTTCGATAAAGGCTTTGCACTTATAAATATTAAGTTTTTTGGTCTCGCTTCAGAGTAATTAATTTTATTGTAGTCTATAAAGCGAGATATTTGGGCATCAATAAACTTTTTTCTGCTGCTTTCTAAATTTAGCTTAATCTCGAAGACTACTGGCCCTTCAAAGCCATCAATGCCTTCGGGAGCCAACGCATCACCAAGATGATCTTGCCATTCAGTGATTAGCAGAGGTTTTTTTTGAAGTGCCAAGTGGTGTTTTAATAGATTAATAATGAAAGTTTCAAAAGCAAAATAACTGTTTGACCCACCTTCATCTATCTTCGCTACAATATCGTCAATGATCATTTGAGGCTCTTCCGACGCTGAAGGCAAAACGGTATCACAATCGGAGTCAACGGACATCACGAACTGCTCTTCGTATACACCAGTAGGAGTTACCTATCGACTGGACCGGCCAGTTTGCTTGGACTCCGGGCAGTCGGTGATCGGAAGCAGTTGCTAACGACTACTTTTGTCCGATCGTGCTGAAAAAGCCAGCCCGGCCTGAGCACCGATGCACTGAGCGGTGAAAGCGCACTTTTTCCACGCTGCTACGTGAAATCTGAGCCCTGAACCTTCTGCGCAGAACACAGATTTCAATCTCAAATGCTTACTTTTCTGCCATGGAAACCGAAACCAACTTTTCCAACAGAATCGGCCGATTGCAGCCGACGGCATCAGGGCCGCATCGCGCCGATCTCTGGGCTGATCCCGTCCGATGCAAGCGCTTTACCAGGTCAAATACAAGCCAATGATCAGGGTAATGCAGTCTCACGCCTTACGAATGTTTGGTTAAAAGTTGGTACATTCGCAAGGTAAAAACAGATTAATCCTAACAAATACGGCGCTCATAACACATAATCTAACCGATCCATCATCGGCGCCACGGAGAAGCGGCGGGAGGGTTCGGGCTTGGTGGGTTTGAGAGAAGCGGCGGTATCGGGCTGGATAGTCACGGTTGCAGTTCGGCACGTCAGAAAGCGAGATCAGGCGACGTAAACGACACCTGACGAAAGGCGCATAGTTTAACAGGAAGTCGCAGAGCACATGAGACTCTACCTCACCACCGCTCAGCGCCGCCCCTCTGCCAGCATCCGCACCGCCAGGCCGGCCAGAACCGTGCCCATCAGCCAACGTTGCAGCACCTGCCATAGCGGACGCTCACCAAGAAAGAGCACGATGGCGCCAGCCATGACCACGATCAGCGCGTTGATGCTGACTATGATCTGGATGATGCCCAGGATCAACGATTGCGCCAGCACACTGCCATGGCCTTCCGGCGCGATGAACTGCGGCAATAGCGACAGGTACATTACGGCAATCTTGGGATTGAGCAGGCTGGTGATGAACCCCATCATGAACAGCTTGCGCGGGCTGTCTTTAGGCAGGTCACGGACCTGAAACGGTGAGCGGCCGCCGGGCTTGACCGACTGCCAGACCAGGTACAACAGATACAGGGCACCCGCCAGGCGCAAAGCGTCGTAGGCATAAGGCACCGCCATGACCAGTGCGGTGATCCCCTGCGCGGCGCAGAACATATAGACCATGTTCGGACCGGGCGTCAGCACCATCACCAGACAAATGAGCGCAAAGGCAAACAGACTGGCGAGTTCGGGGATAGGGCTGCTCCTGCACATGAAGATGGGTCGTCAGAAGTGCCACTATAGCGCCAGTCGGGTGCGTGATCGATTGCTTTGGCCATTACAGCCAGCAGATGCTTTTTTGGGCACACGTATGCGCGGAGGCGCACGTGCGGTGTTGCTCAGTTGAATATGGGACATTCATTGATCTCCAGATAACAGACGACTGGATCAGGTCATCGAAGCTGGCGAAGGACAGCTCCACCGCGATATCGCCGGCCACGCTGTAGGTACCGCCACGGCTGGGCGGACGCTGGCGGGACTGGTTCATTTCGGCGGTGTCGATCTGGTTGATGTTCGGGGTCAGCCCGGAACTGACGAAGCGGATCGGCTTCCAGGCCGGATTGGCCGCAATCGCGCCGCTCACTTCTTCGATGTAGTAGGTCTCGACGGCGGAGCCGTTGGCCATTTTGCTCATGTTTCACTCTCCATATAACGAAAAAACCCGCTCGAAGGCGGGTACGGGTGGGTGTTACAGATGAAAGGGGTGTGTTGGCTTAGCGGTTACCGCCGCCGAACTTCTGACGAATCAGTGCCCACAGGTCAGCAGCCTTGATCGCCCGGTGGATGGCGGCCATGGCTGCGCCGCCGAAGCTGCCAAGCAAAAAGCCGACGCCGGCAACGTTGTTTGGCTCGGTTACGCCCAGATAGTCGCTGAGCATGCCGGTGAGATACAGCGCGCAGGCCACGCCGGTTACCAGAAAGATGACCCAGGCGCGCAGGCTGGTCAGGTCGTCCTTGTGCCACCAACTAGCGACCACGGCGCCGATCAGCCCGGCCAACGCCCATTCGGCCTTGTCGAACAGGCGATGAAGAAACTCCATCTCCGGACCTCCAGTTCAGATATGTCAATGAAATGGGCAACGGGTTGCCCGGTCGAACCTGCAGACGCAAAAAACCCGGCTCGATGGCCGGGTTCTGGTGATTTGCACAACCGGGTTGTCGGTCGCAGTGATCACATGATGGAGAAAACAATATTGCTTTGTTGCAAACAAATCAAGCTGTTTTTGAAAATAAAATGCCCTCATGCAATAAAACAGTTTCTGCCTGTGCCAGAGCCTCACCCACCCACTGATCCAGTGTGGCTTCCACAGATTTTTTCCAACGCCAGTAGGTGGTGCGGCTCAAACCTTGGGTATCCCAGGTGGTGATGTCGTAGAACCCGTCCGGCAAGACAATGATGTCAGTGGAACGCCGCACACCTTGAGAGCCGGCCTTGAGCCCCTTGAGCGGCGGAATCGCCCAGGCTGTTACCGCCTTGTAGACAAACAGCCGTGGCGCTGCGCAGTTGACTTGAGCGATCAACGCGCTGATGGCTTCGACCTTGCGGGCCTTGTGCGTGCCATACCGGGCTTGCAGCACCCGCCAATGGCAAGGCGCCAACTGGGCCTGCAGACGCGCATGCATCCAGCACCCCACCTGCGCAGGATCGATACCGGCAAAGCGCTCACCGCCCAGCACGCAGGCATCGGCCTGCCCGGTGGCGTCGGCGTTGTACAGTTTTTGCCACGCCTGCTTGCTGGTGTTATCCCGGGTCTCGGCGGCCAGGGCGGCACTGACGGCGCTCAATACGCTGCTGTAGTTCATGTGATGTCCCCAATCGAAAGTCGTATCTGATTGCAATGCAAGGCTGCTCCTTGGCTTAAGCCCTTTTCGACCGGGGCTGAGCAATCAGCAGAATTGCAAAATCCACATGCAATTAATCACTTTTCGTGAATTCAATCAATCACGATATGTGATTTTATTAAATGCAGATCACTTCCCGAGACCATCAGTGGCTACAAGCACGTGCCGCCGCCAGGCGTGCTAGAGTCCGGACGTTTCGGTTAAAAGGGATTGGCAATGAAAACCCTGGCACTGACAGTGCTTCTGGCCGGCTGCTCGTCGTACAGCGAACGAGGCACTGGCGAAGGCGGACGAGAGATTGGCGAAAACGGCTACACCGTGAGGTGCGATGCCAGCCCACCGAACCAGCCGGGCTGTTACCAGCCCGCACCGTCATTTTCATGGTGGCCCTCTGAAAAGCTCAACCTGCGCCTCGGGCCGCACTGAGTGGATGGCACTGACGCTGATTGATGCCCGGCAACCACCTGCAGATCATTTGGAACAAGCTCACTGAATGACACTCCAACTCATTCAGCCTTCCCTAATTCACATACCCGGCGGCCATGAAAAATCACCGCTAACCCACACGGGCTGTTTTAGCCCGGCCGTCTTGAGCGGTCGACTAGGCTCGGGTAATGTCATCGCATCGCACAGGACAGAGCACACTCATGACTTCCAAGCTGGAACAACTCAAAGCATTCACCACTGTTGTGGCCGATACCGGCGATTTCGACGCCATCGCTCGTCTCAAGCCAGTGGATGCAACCACCAACCCCTCGTTGCTGCTCAAGGCGGCCTCTAACGAGAGCAATGCTGCGCTGCTGGCCGAGGCCTTCAGCGGTAGTCAGGGTGATATTGGCCTGGCCAGCGACCGCTTCGCCGTGGCCATCGGCCGCAAGATCCTGGACGTCGTTCCTGGCCGGGTTTCCACTGAGGTGGACGCGCGTCTGTCGTTCGATACTCAAGCCATGATCGAGCGCGGTCAGCGCCTGATCGGCCTGTATGAAGAGGCAGGCGTGGGCCGTGATCGCATCCTGATCAAACTGGCTTCGACCTGGGAAGGCATCCGCGCTGCCGAGAAGCTGGAAAAGGACGGTATCCAGACCAACCTGACCCTGCTGTTCTCCTTCGCCCAGGCGGTTGCCTGCGCCGAAGCCGGAGTGTTTCTGATTTCGCCGTTCGTGGGGCGTATCTACGACTGGTACAAGAAGTCCACCGGGCAGGAATACACCGGCGCCCAAGACCCTGGCGTGCAGTCAGTGACGCGCATCTACAACTACTACAAGGCCAATGGCTACAACACGGTGGTGATGGGTGCGAGCTTTCGCAATATCGGTCAGATCGAACAGCTGGCAGGCTGTGATCGCCTGACCATCAGTCCCGAGCTGCTCAAACAGCTGGATGAAGACCAAGGCAGCCTGACCCGGCAATTGGCGCCCGGCCAGGCCGGTGAAGAGCGTCTGAGCCTGAGCGAGAAACAATTCCGCTGGCTGTCCAACGAGGATGCAATGGCCACCGAGAAGCTGGCCGAAGGCATTCGTCAGTTTGCCCGCGATCAGGAAAAGCTCGAAGCCCTGCTTTCGGCAAAGGCCTGATACAAAAAAGGGCGATACCTGCGCAGGTATCGCCCCTTCTTTGCTGACGTCAGCTAACGCCCGCCAAAAACTAGCGCTGCCCCTCCAGGGCATTGACCAGGTCGTGAAACGCTTCACGATTGGACTCGTTGAGCCCCATCAGAATCTTGTGCGCTTCCAGCACCTTGGCCTTGACCACTTCCTCACCCTGATCCTGGGAGGGCAAGTCAGTCAGGCACTCCGGGCACGGGACCGGGTGATCGACGATATTGAACACCTGATCGAAGCCCATCGACTGCAGCAGCCGGGTGATGTCTTCGTGGGTGGTCACCAGGGTTGGCAATAGCCCGACCTTCTGCCGCGACAATATCGAGAGTTTGGCCAGCAGGCCCAATGTGGTGCTGTCAATGCTGCGCGTTTCGGTCAGATCGATCACGATGGCCGAGAAATTCAGCGCGGTGAAGATCCGCTCGATCGTCGCATCCAAGGCCGAGCACAAGGTCAGACGTACTTCACCGACGAACTTGAGAACGAAGGTGCCTTCTTGCTCGGCGAACTGGATTCTACCGGTACTCATCAAAGATTCCTGCTCAACACTAACAAGGCGATATCATCCGGCATCTCCCCTAGCGTAGCCAATTCGAAAACCTGACGCAGACCATCCAGGCTGCCGCCCGCCGTCTTGACCAACTCTGGCAAGGCAGCTTCTTTCTCCTTGAGTGTATCACCGGGCAGCAGATCCAGTATGCCATCAGACAACAGGGTCAGGCTGAACGCCTCGGGTAACTCCAGGACGTGATCCTGATAGGTGGCTTCCTGAAACAACCCTACCGGCAGGCCGCGGCCCTCAAGATAACGGCCCTGACCTTCGCTGAACAATACCGGCAGCGGTAAATGACCGCCCACCGAATAGGTCAGCGTGCCCGCCTGCTCATCAATCACCCCGCCCACCATGGTCACGTGTTTGCCCAGCTTGCAGCTGATCAGCCCGCGATTGATATGCCCCAGCACATCGGAAGGCTTGAACTCAGGCAGCGTCCCCCCCCGCTTGGACTCGAACAGCAACCGCGTGGTCATGAACTTCAACAGCACGGTAATGAACGCCGATGACGCGCCATGACCCGAGACGTCCGCCAGATAGAACGCCACACGGCGCTCGTCGACCCGAAAATAGTCAACGAAGTCACCCGACAGATACAGGGACGGAATGATCTGGTGGGCGAAGCTGAACTGCTCGGTGGACCAGGGGCTGGTTGGCAGCATGTTCATCTGCACTTGCCGACCGGCATCCTGATCTTCCTGCAACAGGTGCAGGCTTGCTTCAAGCTCGCGATTGGCGGTTTCGAGCTTTTCCCGGTAGAGCCGGTTTTCCTGCTCCAGGCGCGCGCGATCCAGGGCGCGATGCACCGAGTGCTCAAGCACTGCGAGGTCTTCGAGGGGTTTGATCAGGTAATCGGCGGCGCCCAGGCGCAAAGCCTCGACGGCGTCGCTCATGACACCGGCACCAGAGACCACGATCACCGGCATTTGTGGCGAGCTAGCAGTGACCTTGCGGATCAGCTCGAGGCCGCCCATCTGGGGCATGCGCAGATCGCAAATGATCAGGTCAGGGTTTTCCTGCTCGAAAATCTCGACACCCTGCTGGCCATTGATGGCCTGCAGGACATTGAAACCACTGTCTTCCAGGTAGGCGGCGATACTCGCACGCACGACCTCGTCGTCATCGATAATCAGCAGCGTTGCACTGGTTTTAGGCATGTGGGCAAACGGCGCCAGATCAGGTTGAGGTAGGCGGCCCGGTACATGCCGGTGCTGCTTACTGGATTCGCTTTCTAGCCACTCTGGACGACAATACGCCGACGCTTCAGAGGTGCCCTTCAAGGCGCAGACGGTACTCCCATCCGCCGGGCGTTTCAAGCGAACTTCCACGCTTGATTTACGTCTTTACATCACAAATCGCCGGGAGTTATAAGAACGCTTAGTTCAGCAACCAAAACTTAGGACAAACCATGAGCCGTATCGATCAGGGATATGCCGAAAAGCGGGATTTCATCCGTATGCGCGTCGATGCCGACGTCAGCATCATCCATGCCGGGCAGATCATTCCAGCCGTATGCCTGGACCTGTCCAGCAGTGGCATGCAGGTACAGGCGCCCCGCACGTTCCAGGTCGGTGACCGGTTGAAAGTGCGGATCGACTCTGACCACCCTGCCCTCAAAGGCCTGGAAGCTGAAACCGAAGTGGTCTGGCTGGCCGACCAGGACGATGGCGGTCAGAAGCTCGGGCTGTCGATCATTTCCATGAGCTGAACCCGCGCTCAAGCGGGCGGCAGCCCGGCAAACAATGTGCGTAACTGACTCGCCATCCATGCATGGGCGTCACTACGCGCATACTTGCGGTGGCTGTAGAGCCGCAGCACGTAGGGCTTGATCGGAAACGGTGGCGCAAACTGCACGATATCTGCCGCCGGCGCGAGTTGGCGCGCGGCGTGCCCGGCCAGGGTCATGATCAGATCGCTGCCGCCGATGATGAATGGCCCGACCAGCACCGCCGGAATCTGCAAGGCCACATCGCGCTGCAAGCCCATACTTTGCAGGACCAGATCCACCACCCCGCAGCTCTCGCCCCACGGCGTCACCACCACATGCCGCTCGGCCAGATACGTCGCCAGGTCCAGGCTGTTACCGATCCTCGGATGGCCGCGCCGGGCGATCACCACGTACTCCCCGCTCGACCAGTCTTCGCAGTTGATACCCGGCGGCAGGCTGTCACGCTCCTCGCCATAACCAAGGGCGAAATCGATCCGCCCACACGCCAGGTCTTCGATGCAGATCTTGCGCTCGGCGTGCACGACCTTGAGCCGCAAGCGTGGCGCGCAGTGCTGCAGCCGCGCCAGCAACCCAGGCAACAGTTGCAAGGCGGTGTAGTCGGTGGCGGCAAAGGTAAACACCCGCTCGCTGGTCAGCGGCTCGAACGGCGCCCACTGTTCGAGCTCATCGCTTAACGTGGCCAGGCTCAGCGCAACGACGCTGGCAAGCTGCTCGGCCCGCTGCGTAGGACGCATACGATTACCCTGACGAATGAACAGTTCATCGCCCAGCGCCTCGCGCAGCCGCGCCAGAGCGTGACTGAACGCCGATGCACTGAGCGAGACTTCCTGCGCCGCAGCGGCCACCGTAGCGTGGCGGTACAGGGCATCGAAGATGCGTAGCAGGTTCAAATCCAGTCGGCTTAACACTGAATGCATAGCGCTCACTCAACCCTGAATAAATTGCACTACATGCAGCTTACTGACTGATTTAGCCTGCTGTACATCCCAACCACCGAGCCGCCAGCATGAACCTGAATATCCGCCCAGCCCGCCGCGAAGACGCCGCACAGATCCTGGCCTTCATCACCGAACTGGCCGATTACGAAAAAGCCCGTCACCAGGTGCTGGCCAGTGTTGCTGACCTCGAGCGCACGCTGTTTGTCGAACAGGTCACCAGCCATGCCCTGATCTGCTGCCGCGACGAGCAGCCCATCGGGTTCGCGGTGTACTTTTTCAACTACTCGACCTGGCAGGGCCGTAATGGACTGTACCTGGAAGACCTTTACATCAGCCCCGAACACCGCGGCACCGGCGCCGGCAAGCTGATGCTCAAACACCTGGCCCGTGAGGCCTGTGCCAAAGCGTGCGGCAGATTCGAGTGGAGCGTGCTGGACTGGAATGAACCGGCCATTCGCTTTTATGAATCAATCGGTGCGCGCCCACAGACCGAGTGGGTGCGCTACCGAATGGAAGGCGAGGCACTGAAGACCTTCGCCGAAAGCTGACAGCGGATTGTCGGCAACAATCAGAAGTCGTCTTCGACCTGACCGTCCTTGACCTTGAATTCGCGGTTTTGCAGGTAGGCGTTACGAATAAAGGTGTACTTGTCGCCGGTCACCAGACGCTCGGCCGACAGCAGGCTGGCGCGGGTATCGATCAGGTTCACACCCAATGCCGAATTACGGGTCGGCACGTGATCGATGTAACGCCACGGTGTGGTGTAGCTGTCCGGGTATTTGGCAAAGGTATCGCGCACAGTGCTGGGGCCGAACAGCGGCAGTACAACGTAGGGACCGCTGCCTACGCCCCAGTAACCCAGGGTCTGGCCGAAATCTTCGTCGCTGCGTTGCAGGCCCATGCGCGTGCCGACATCGACGAACCCCAGCAGGCCGAACGTGGTGTTGACGATCAGCCGCGCGGTGTCGACCCCGGCAGCGTGAGGCTTGGCCTGCAGCACGTTGTTGGCCAGGTTGCCGACATCACCGATGTTGTTGAAGAAGTTATGCACGCCATCTTCCACGAACTGTGGCGCGATGAACTGATAGCCCTGAGCGATCGGCTTGAGGGTGTAGGTATCAACCAGGTCGTTGAAGCGAAAGATCGGCCGGTTGATGCTTTCCCAAGGGTCATCCTCGGCGGCCTGGACAGCCATCGGGACCATAGCGACGCCGGCGCACAGAGACAGACGGGCCAGTCGCTGGATAAAGCCGTTACGCGATTGGGGCATAACGCAAACTCCTGTCAGAGGTGATGACCCGGCCACAACGGCGGGCAAAGGCAGGCAGTATAAAGCCTTCGTGACCAATCAGGCAGACTTGCATACGCGCGCCAGCATCGCTGACGGTCACCGCGCATTCATATTTCTGTCATCGAGCTCCGGTAGCGTGCAGGCTATTTCGGAGAATCCCGCCATGCTTGCACCGGTCGACACGCCCATGCCGGCTTTTTCCGCCCTGCTGTTCGGCCTCAGTGGCTGTCTGGTGGATTTTGGCGGGCAAGCTGCCAGCAAAATGGACAGCCAAAGCGAGGCCGCTCTCGACAGCCACGCGCAACTCACGCCCGGCGCACTGGAAAGCCTGCACAGCCTGCGCCAGCAAGGCATTCCCTGCGCCTGGCTGGACGATCTGCCCGACCCGCTGAGCCTGAGCCTTTCAAGCCCGCTGGGCGACTTGATCTGCGCCACCCCGCGCAGCCCGGTGCAGTGGCCGGCGCCGGATGCCTGCTGGCTGGCCCTGATGACCCTGAAGGTCAGCCAGCTCGACGGCTGCGTGCTGGTCAGCGGTAATCCACAGCTGTTGCAATCAGGCCTGAACGCCGGGCTATGGACCATCGGCCTGGCCTCCTGCGGTTCACTGTGCGGCCTGAGCGCCGAGCAATGGCAGGCACTGGATCACGACCAGCGCGAGCGTCAGCGTGCCCAGGCCACGCTGCACCTGTACAGCCTGGGCGCCCACTCGGTGATCGATCACTTGGGCGATCTGGAGTCGTGTCTGGCCGATATCGTGCTGCGCCGCAGCAAGGGCGAAAAACCCTGACGCCGGTCAGCGGCAAAGCACTCCGATCTGGATTAGGCTTACTGGCAACAGGGACCTTTCGCCTGCACCAAGGGTCCATGAGTGAGGCTTATCGAAGAAGGAGCACGCCATGCCCGCCCGCGAACTGCAAGAACAACTCAATGCCCTGCATGAGCAACTGGAACAGAACCCGCCGCTGTCGGAAACCGAGCGTGTTGAGCTGCATGAACTGATGCAACAGATCAAAAGCAAGATCGAACTGGAAGACGCCACTCACACGCAAGACACCAGCCTGGTGGATGGCGTCAACCTGGCGGTCGAGCGCTTCGAACTGGAACATCCGGGTATCGCCGGCACGCTGCGTAATATCGTCGTGACCTTGGGCAATATCGGCATCTGACATCCTTCATAAAAAAGCCCGTCATTTGACGGGCTTTTTCATTGCAAAACATTTCACTGACGTGCCAGACGCTCGTTGCTGATCGGCAAGGCATGGGTGCTGCGGTATGGATTGATGTCCAGCCCGCCACGGCGTACATAACGCGCATACACAGTGAGTGTTTCCGGCTTGAGCAAGCGCTGAAGATCGAGAAAGATGCGCTCGACGCACTGCTCATGGAAATCCGAATGCTGGCGGAAGCTGACGATGTACGCCAGCAGGCTGGCCGGGTCCAGTTGCGCGCCGCGATACTCCACCACCACCGTGCCCCAGTCCGGCTGGCTGGTCACCGGGCAATTGGATTTGAGCAGGTGACTGTAAAGGCTCTGCTCGACCACCTGGGCCGGGTCACAGCGCAACAACTCGGGACGCGGATGATCATAGCTGCTGACTTCGATATCCAGCTCATCGATGCACTCGCCAGGCAAGGCCGCCACACCCTGTGCAGTGATCTCGTCCAGGCTGCTGATACGCACGCCAACCGGTTTGCCGGCCGCTGCCGACAGGTCGTTGACCAACACTTCGTGCAAGGCTTCACGGCTGGTGAATACGGTCTGATTCAGGGAGTTGAGGTACAGCTTGAACGACTTGGACTCGATAATATTCGGCGAGTCGGCCGGCACGCTGAACTCGGCAATCGCCACCACCGGCTTGCCCGACGGCAGCAGCCAGGACAGCTCATAGCAGTTCCACACATCGACGCCCTGATACGGCAGCGTCTCGGCGCTCAGGCCCAATTCGGCCCATTTCGCGGCGCGCGGAATCGGAAACAGCAACTCAGGCGTGTAGCTAGAGACGTACTCACTGGACTTGCCCAGGGGCGAGTGTTCGGCGGCAGGATGCATGGCGGTATAGGAATCTCGGAAAATAACCCGGCAAGTCTACCTGTTTTGCCGGCAGCGTTCAGCCCGTGCGGCCATGCGGCGGATTACAACACATTGACATCCTCCCCGTCCTAAAGGGCGGGGATTCCCACAACTGGACGCTCATGCCCGAGCGCGAGAATGTTCTTTGCGGCGTTGACGTCGCGGTCGTGGGTGGCACCACACCCACAACAAGTCCATTTCCTTATTCCAAGCCCTGCGATACCTCTGGGCCTCGAGTCCGGCAATTGCTTGCAGCTCGAACAGGTTTGGGTGGTGTTTCTCTCGCTAACAACCTTGAAAACCGTGCCTGCGTGATCGCATTTGTATTCCAGCATGGTTTTCAATTGCCCCCAGCCGGCGTCCAGCACCGACTTGGCCATCCTGGTTTTCGCGAGTTTCAGTGAGTTCACATCGCCCACCACAATGACGCCACAACGCGCTACCAGCGCGTTGCTGAACTTATGCAGGACATCCTTGCGGCGGTTCGCAATCTTGGCGTGAATCGCCCGCACACGAGCCTTCTTGCCGGCGCGCTGGGCCGTGCCCAGGGCGCTCTCCAGATCCCGGTAGAACCTGCCGCTTTCAAGGCAATCACCGTCGCTGCAGGTGGCCGTGGTTTTCAGTCCGAGGTCGATCCCCACCGCGTCCTGGCCTGGCGATAACTGCCGGTCGACCTCGACCACGACGTTGAAATACCAGCGTCCACGGCTGTCCTCGTTGAAGCTACCGGATCTGAATTTAAAACCCGCCAGGCCGTAGCTGTCCCAGACCTTGAAGTGCTGTCTGTTGAAGACGACCTGGCCGTTTTTCCAGACAGCAGCGCCGGCCTTGAGGGGCACCCAGCCCAGGCTGCGCCGAGCGCCGCCCGAGCGCCGCCAGCGTAGCTGGCGCTTTTTGAACTGCTTGCGCCGTGTGACATATTCGTCGGCAACAGCCTGCACCGATTGGCTGTGCAGTCCCAGGTCTTTGCCGGCCCCGTTGGTGTACTTGTGAATGTCGAACGCCGACAGAAAACGACCACGCTCACGAATCGAGCGACTGCTCAACTCGTTTACGTAGTTCCACACAAAATTCACAGCATGAGACGCTTCACGCAGCTGCGCTGCGTGCTTGTCTCGCACTCGAATCCTGAGGGTTTTGGTCGCTTTCATTTCAGTCATGAAACACAGAATAGGGGCGGTTTTATGGATGTTAACCCCTATGACCGCTTCGCGGTGGCGCTTTCATCCCCCACCTGAAGGAAGGGGCTTTTCGCGCCAGCTTGGTAAGCTTGCACCGCTGGCCCGCCTGACACGGTATAAAGCCTGTTTCAAGCAAGCAGCGACCGGCAGATGAAATTACTGATCGTCGAAGACCAGGCCCGCACCGGCCAATCCCTGCGCCAGGGGCTCAACGAAGCCGGCTTCGACAGCGAGCTGGCTAATGACGGCCACAGCGGCCTTCACCGCGCACTGAGCGGCGAACATGCGCTACTGATTCTCGATGTGATGCTACCCGGCGTCGATGGCTGGCAGATTCTTGAGCAACTGCGCGCCAACGGGCTACAGACCCCGGTGTTGTTTCTCACGGCCCGCGATGCCATCGAAGATCGGGTCCGCGGCCTGGAGCTGGGCGCCGATGATTATCTGGTCAAGCCGTTCGCATTTTCCGAGTTGCTCGCCAGGGTCCGCACCTTGCTGCGCCGGGCGCCGCCTCAGGAGACCTGCCTGCAACTTGGCGAGCTGCGTCTGGACCTGTTGCAGCGCAAGGTCGAGCGCGAGGGTCAACGCCTGGATCTGACAACCAAGGAATTCGCCCTGCTGGAACTGCTGTTGCGCCGCCAGGGCGAAGTGCTGCCCAAGTCGCTGATTGCTGCCCAGGTCTGGGACATGCACTTCGACAGCGACACCAATGTCATCGAAGTGGCGGTGCGCCGCCTGCGCATGAAGGTCGATGACGACTTCGACCACAAGCTGATCCACACCGTGCGCGGCATGGGCTACGTACTGCAGGAGCAGGCGCCGTGAGCTGGCTGGCAAGACTGTCGTTGCGCAGCCGCCTGGCGCTGCTGTTCGCGGGCTGCACAGCGCTGGTGTCACTGATTGCCGGGGCGCTGTTCAGCCAGACCAGTGCCAGTCACTTCGTGGAACTGGATCAGCAATTGTTCGACAGTCGGCTGGCCAGCCTGCGGGCTGCCTTGCAAGACGTACAGGATCCTGCGGCGCTGGCAACGCATCAAACGCAATTGACCAGCCATGCCGATCTGATGCTGCGCATCAGCGACGCCCAGGGTCATATCTGGTTCGATAACACCCCCTCGCAACTCTCGCTGCCGTCCAGCACTGGCCTGCATACCCTGAGCGAGACTCTGGGCGACTATCGGGTCTTCACGGCACCGCTGGACCCGGCGCAGCCCGGCTCGCCGCGCCTGACGCTGGTGCTGGACATCACTCACCATCAGCACTTTCTACAGCGCATGCAGCACCTGATCTGGCTGACCGTGGGGCTCTGCGCCCTGGCCACCGCACTGCTCGGCGCCTGGGCAGCGCGCAGCGGTTTGCGGCCGCTGCAGCGCATGAGCGCAGTGGCGGCCGGGGTCTCGGCCAGCTCGTTGACCACTCGCCTGCCCGACGCCCGGATGCCAGCCGAGCTGGCCGAACTTACCCGCACCTTCAACGCCATGCTCACCCGCCTGGAAGACAGCTTTCAGCGACTCTCGGCGTTCAGTGCCGACATTGCCCACGAGTTACGCACGCCGCTGTCCAACCTGCTGACCCAGACCCAGGTGACCCTGACCCGGCAGCGAACGCCCGAACACTACCGCGAAACGTTGCTCGGCAATCTGGAAGAGCTGCAAAGCCTGGCGCAGATGGTCAATGACATGCTGTTGCTGGCCAAAACCGAACAAGGCTTGCTGGCCCCGGCGCAGGATGAACTGCGCCTGGAAGATGAAGCCGATGCGGTGCTGGAGTACCTTGCACCGCTGGCCGAGGATGCCGGCATCGAGCTGCACCGCGTGGGTCAGGCAGCGTCGCGTGGTGATCGCGCCCTGTTACGCCGGGTGCTGTCCAACCTACTGAGCAATGCCCTGCGCTTTACCCCAAGCGGCGGCCAGATTGCCGTAATACTGCAAGACAGCGCCGCAGGCGCGATGCTGACCGTAGAGAATCCCGGGGCGGACATCCCGCCCCACGTCGTGGCGCGCCTGTTTGATCGTTTCTATCGCGCCGATACTTCGCGGGCCGACCGTCACGAGCATGCAGGGCTGGGATTGGCGATCTGCCGCTCGATCATCCACGCCCATGGCGGGACGATCGAGTGCCAGTCACAAGGCGGGCTGACCCGCTTCGTGATCCGCCTGCCAGCTTATTCGTAGCGCAGGGCAGTCGCCGGCTCGACCTTGGCGGCACGCCAGGCCGGGTAGATGGTGGCCAGAAAACTGAGAATGAAGCCGGCGCTGCAAATCAGCAGCACGTCAGCAGCCTGCAACTCGGACGGCAGGTTGCTGATGAAATACACATCAGCGCTGAACACATGCTGGCCGGTAACCCGCTCCAGCCAGCCGACCAGCGCACTGACATTCAGCGCTGCGATCACCCCCAGCACGCCGCCGATCAGGGTACCCACCACACCGATCAGGGAGCCCTGAATGATGAAGATCCCCATGATCTGCCGCGGCGTCGCACCCAGGGTGCGCAGGATCGCGATATCGGCGCCCTTGTCGTTGACCACCATGATCAGCGTGGCAATGATGTTGAACGCCGCCACCGCAACGATCATCAGAAGCAGCAGGCCAATCATGGTCTTTTCCATCTTCATGGCGCTGAACAGACTGCCCTGGGTGTGGCTCCAGTCATCGGCGCGATAGGCACTGCCGAGCCCGCCGGCAATCGACCTGGACACCTCTGGCGCCTTGTACAGATCCTTGAGCGCCAGACGCACCCCCTGCACCTGACCAGGCTGCCAGCGTTGCATCTGCCCGGCATCGGCAATATTCATCAACGCCATCGAGCCATCCAGCTCGGCACCGACCTTGAACAGCCCCACCACGGTCAGACGCTGCAGACGCGGCGTGATGCCGCCAGGCGCATTGCTGATTTCCGGCACAATCAAGGTCAGCGCATCGCCCACATTCAAGCGAAAACGCCGCGCCGTGATCTCGCCCAGTACCACCCCGAACTCGCCGGGTTTGAGGTCTTGCAGGCTGCCACGGGTGATGTGCCGGGTCACAATCGAGACTTCATGCTCACGGGCCGGATCGATGCCGCTGACCTGAATCGGCTGCATGGCGCCACGGTACGACAGCATGCCTTCCATTTCGGTCAACGGCGCAGCCGCCACCACCTCAGGATTGCGCAGCGCTGCATCGGCAACCTGCTGCCAGTCGTCCAGCGGCTTGACCCCGAGAATCGAAGCGTGCGGCACCATGCCGAGGATGCGCGAGCTCATTTCCCGCTGAAAGCCGTTCATCACGGACAACACAACGATCATCGCCAGCACACCGAGGGCCAGGCCAATCATCGAGGTCATGGAAATGAACGAGATAAAACTTTTGCGACGCTTGGCCCGGGTGTAGCGCGCGCCGATGAAGATGAATAAGGGTCTGAACATTCGCAGGGCACCTAGCGTGGTGAATCACAAGTTAACTGCACAATACTGGCGGTGCCTTGCACTGCCATGCAGCGTTGCCACTCCTCGCCATAGCCCTGCTATGGCTCGTCGCGGCGCCTTGCCTGGCTGCAAAAATCACTCGCCATTTATCACGCGAACTTGTGACTCACCACGCCAGGCAAAGAATCGACCCGCCACCTCAGGAGGTAGCGGGCCGGCTGAATCAGTCGGCGACCAGCCGGCCGTCTTCCAGGCGCAGGACACGGTCCATCTGCCTGGCCAGATTCAAGTCATGGGTCACCACCAGAAACGCGGTGCGCGACGCGGTGCTCAGCTCACGCATCAGGTCCTGAATCCCCTGCCCCGTGTGATGGTCGAGGTTGCCGGTCGGCTCGTCGAGCATCACCAGACCTGGCTCGTTGACCAGTGCCCTGGCAATCGCCACGCGCTGACGCTCACCGCCAGACAGCTCGGCGGGCTTGTGCGCCAGACGATGGCTCAGGCCGACCCGCTTGAGCAACGCGGTGGCCCGATCGCGCGCCTCAGGGATCGGCGTTTTGCCGATCAGCAACGGCATGCAGACGTTCTCCAGCGCGGTGAACTCAGGCAGCAGGTGGTGAAACTGATAAACGAAGCCCAGCGCCCGGTTGCGCAGCAGGCCACGCGCTTTCTCGTTCAGCGCAGACAGCTCTTCACCGGCCAGCCAGACACTGCCCTGCGACGGTGTATCGAGACCGCCCAGCAGGTTGAGCAAGGTACTCTTGCCGGAACCCGAACTGCCTATGATCGCCACCCGTTCGCCGGGAAACAGTTCCAGTTGCAGGCCAGACAACACCACAACTGACTCCGGCCCCTCATCGTAGGACTTACCCAGGTTGCGGCAACTCAACACAGCTTTTTCAGACATGCCCGACTCACTCATAACGTAACGCCTCTGCCGGCTGGGTGCGCGCTGCGCGCCAGGCTGGATACAGGGTGGCGAGGAAACTCAGGAGCAATGCGGCGCCACACACCTGAAGCACATCCTGAGCCATCACTTGTGACGGCAGGTAGTCGATGAAGTAGACATCCGCATTGAGAAACTTGTGGCCGATCAGGCGTTCCAGACCGGCAATCGCAGCACTGACATTGAGCGCAGCCAGAATGCCCACCCCGGCACCGATCAGGGTGCCGACCACGCCGATCACGGTGCCCTGGACCATGAAGATGGCCATGATCTGCCCCGGCGTGGAACCCAGCGTACGCAGGATCGCGATATCGCCCTTCTTGTCGTTGACCACCATCACCAGTGTGGAAATGATGTTGAACGCCGCCACCGCAACGATCAGCAACAGCAGCAAGCCAATCATGGATTTCTCCATGCGGATGGCCTGGTACAGGTTGCCGTGAGTGCGGGTCCAGTCACGCGAGTAATACTTGCTGCCGCCAAGATCCTGAGCGATCTGCCAGGCGCCACGCGGGGCCTCGAACAGGTCATCGAACTTCAGGCGTAGGCCCTGCACCTGATCGGGCTGCCAACGGCGCAGGCGACCCAGGTCCTCGATATTGGTCAGGCCGAGAAAACCGTCGATCTCGCCGGCACCGACATGAAAGATGCCAGCCACGGTAAAGCGCTTCATGCGCGGAAACAGTCCGGCCGGGGTCACTGCCACTTCGGGCGCGACAAAGGTCAGCTTGTCACCCACGCTCACGCCCAGCTTGCTCGCGGCGCGGTCGCCGATGATGATGCCGAACTCACCCGGTGCCAGCTGGCTGAGCGCGCCCTGACGAATGAATTGGCTGATGATCGAAACCTTGTCTTCCTGGCTCGGGTCAATACCATTGAGCAGGACTTTCTGGACCATGCCTTCGTGGCTGAGCAAGCCCTGCATCTGGGTAAACGGCGCCACCGCCTGCACGCCCGGGCTGGCGCTGACTTTGGCGGCCAGCTGCGGCCAGTCGCGGATCGGCTCGTCACCTTCGACCGTGGCATGCGGCACCATGCCCAACACGCGGGTACGCATCTCGTGATCGAA
Organism: Pseudomonas sp. 21LCFQ02; assembly: GCF_024129895.2. Taxonomy (NCBI): domain Bacteria; kingdom Pseudomonadati; phylum Pseudomonadota; class Gammaproteobacteria; order Pseudomonadales; family Pseudomonadaceae; genus Pseudomonas; species Pseudomonas sp. 21LCFQ02. The sequence continues at coordinate 3,707,580 of NZ_CM178749.1, read as the reverse complement.
ACCGTTCATGACCGACAGCACGACAATCATCACCACCACGCCAAGGGCCAGGCCGATGATCGACGTCAGGGAAATAAAGGAAACAAAATGATTACGTCGCTTGGCACGGGTGTAGCGGGTGCCGATAAAAGCAAAAAGAGGTCTGAACATTTAAGGAATTGTTCGCAGGAATGGGACATCCGTGTGGCGGGCTGCCATGTGCGGCCTTACACTCGAAACTATCTGACCACAGCCGCAGGCACGGGTTCGCCATGTCGACATTAGATGAAGAAAGACGCCGCGAATACTACCGTATCGAAGACAGCGTCGCACTGGAAATTAACCCGCTCGACGAGGCCGCCAGCTGCACGATGCCGCGCATTACCGCGCTGTTTCAGTTGCTCAGCGAGCTGCATGTCAGCGAGTTCGAGTCCCAGCACCTGCTACGCCAGCTCGATGACCGCGACCGGGTGTTGAACGGTTTCCTCAAAGCCATGAGCAAGCGCATCGACCTGCTCGGCCAGGTCGTGGCCAATACCGCTCTGGGCGAACTGGGCACCCCGCAACCGGTACTGCTGTCTGAAGGCGGGATCCAGTTCAGTTCAGCCCAGGCCTACACGCCTGACTCACGCCTCTCGATCAAAATGGTCCTCATGCCGCAAGCGGCCGGGATGATGCTCGAAGCCCGAGTGGTGAGTTGCGTGCCCAAGGCGGATAACGCCTTCGAAATTGATACCGAATTTGTCGACCTGCCCGATGCACAGCGGCAATTGCTCGCCCGTCATGTGCTGCAACGCCAGGCCCAGCAGCGACGTCAGGCGCGGGAACAGAACACAGCGCCCGACGCATGAGCGTCGGGTCCATCAATTGTCTATTCGCGGCTGAAGCGGATCGCTGCCCGGCCGCTGCTACGGAGTATTTGTGACGCTAATTTATGGCCACCGCGGCGCCAAGGGCGAAGCCCCCGAGAACACCCTTGCCAGCTTCCAGCAGTGCCTGGAGCACGGCGTGCGCCGTTGCGAACTGGACCTGCACCTGTCTCGCGACGGCGAACTGATGGTTATCCATGACCCGACCCTCAAACGCACCACCGACCGGCGCGGCAAGGTTCATGAACATTTGGCCAGCGATCTGGTGACCTACGACGCTCGTCGCGGCGGTCCCGGCTGGGTCAGCCCCTGTCCGATCCCGCGCCTGGAAACCCTGTTCGAACACTGCGATTTCGATCACTGGCAACTGGAAGTCAAAAGCGCATCAAGGGTTCGCGCCGCCAATACGGTACTGGCCATCCGCGAGCTGGTGCAGCGCCACGGGCTGCTCGACAAGGTGACCATCACGTCCAGCTCACGGCAAGTGCTGCGCGCAGCACTGGAGCTGACGCCGGACATTTCTCGTGGGCTGGTAGCCGAATACGCCTGGCTCGACCCGTTGAAGGTCGCGCAAGCCTATGGCTGTGAGATTCTCGCCCTGAACTGGACGTTGTGCACCCCGGAACGCCTGCTCAAGGCTCAGCGCCAGGGGTTGCACGTGTCGGTATGGACAGTCAACGAACCGGCGCTGATGCGCCGGCTCGCCGACTTCGGCGTAGACAGCCTGATCACAGACTTTCCCGGTTTGGCCACTGCCACCCTCGGGAATCGCTGATCTCTCCGGCCGGCTCAGGCCGCCGGCCGGAGCCGCTCAAAAAAGCCGGTTGAGACCGTCGTAGGCCGCTACCCGATAGGCTTCGGCCATGGTCGGGTAGTTGAAGGTGGTATTGACGAAGTACTTCAGCGTATTGGCTTCACCTGGCTGGTTCATGATCGCCTGGCCGATGTGAACGATCTCCGAGGCCTGGTCACCGAAGCAATGCACGCCCAGCACCTCAAGGGTTTCACGGTGAAACAGGATCTTCAACATACCGACCCGCTCATCGGAGATCTGCGCACGGGCCATGCCTTTGAAAAATGCCTTGCCGACTTCATACGGCACCCGGGCTTCGGTCAGCTCAGCCTCGGTCTTGCCGATCGAACTGATCTCGGGAATCGTGTAGATGCCGGTAGGGACGTCGTTGACGTAGCGCCAACTGCCGTTATCCACCAGGCTGCCCGCCGCTGAACGCCCCTGGTCATAGGCCGCACTGGCCAGGCTCGGCCAGCCAATCACGTCACCGGCGCCATAGATATTGCTGACCTCGGTGCGGTAGTTTTCATCGACTTCGATCTGCCCGCGACCGTTGGCTTTCAGGCCGACGTTTTCCAGGCCCAGCTTGTCGGTGTTGCCAGTCCGTCCGTTGCACCACAGCAACGCGTCGGCCTTGATCTTCTTGCCGGATTTGAGGTGCAGGACCACACCATTCTCCAGGCCTTCAACGCGCTCGTACTCTTCGTTGTGACGAACCATGACGTTGTTGTTGCTGAAGTGGTAACTCAGGCCCTGGGAGATTTCCTTGTCCAGGAAGCTCAGCAACTGATCGCGGTTGTCGACCAGCTCGACCAGCACGCCCAGACCACTGAAGATCGAGGCGTACTCACACCCGATCACACCGGCGCCGTAAATGATCAGCTTGCGCGGGGTATGGCTGAGGCTCAGGATCGTGTCGCTGTCGTAAATTCGCTTGTGGTTGAAATCGATATCAGCCGGGCGATAAGGCCGCGAGCCGGTGGCGATGATGATCTGGTTGGCGACCAGTTTGTCGACCACGCCGTTGCTGCCGACCACGCTGACGCTGTTTTCGTCAGAGAAGCTGCCGGTGCCGAAGAACACGTCAACGCGGTTACGCGCATAGTAGCTGGTGCGCGAGGTCACTTGCTTGGCGATCACCACCTCGGCGCTTTTCAGCACATCCGGGAAAGAGAACCAACGCGGCTCGCCAATGGCGCGAAACATCGGATTGGTGTTGAAGTGGATGATCTGCTTGACCGCGTGACGCAGTGCCTTGGAAGGGATGGTACCCAGGTGGGTGCAGTTGCCACCGACCTGACGGCGGCTGTCGACCATCGCGACCTTGCGACCGGCCTTGGCAGCGTTCATTGCTGCGCCTTCGCCGGCGGGACCGGACCCCAATACCACGACATCGTAGTTGTAGACAGCCATGCGTACTCCTATAGAACAGGCCGCGCGCCGGGTTGGCGCCTGCGGCTAAATGACGCGTTGCAGTCTAGTGCTGCGCTCAAGCCGGGAACATTACCCCTTGGTCGTGACGAAGGCCACTTTTTCGTGGGTAATACATTGTTTCCGTGTGGGTAATCCTTTTTTGCCTGCTGCCCCTGCCAACCTGAACAAACCTTGAACCAGCCTTTCATTAGCTCGCTAACGGCTCTGGACAGGTTGTTTGAGGGCATTTTTACACATACTGTTACAAATAGCCCTCGTCCGGGCACAGACCCGGAGTGCTGCCACGGCAGCCAGCAGACTGACCAACAACCTCAATATCCAGCCTGAAGAGTCAGAGCCATGACCACAACCACCAGCAAAGGCAAGGCGATTTTTCGCGTTGTCAGCGGCAATTTTCTCGAAATGTACGACTTCATGGTCTATGGCTTCTACGCCACGGCCATTGCCAAGACATTTTTCCCTACCGACAGCGCATTTGCCTCGCTGATGCTGTCGCTGGCCACCTTCGGCGCCGGCTTTCTGATGCGGCCGTTAGGGGCGATTTTTCTGGGCGCTTACATTGACCGCCACGGGCGCCGTAAAGGGCTGCTAATTACTCTGGGTCTGATGGCCATGGGTACGTTGCTGATCGCCTGCGTGCCCGGCTACAACAGTATCGGCCTGGCCGCGCCCTTGCTGGTTCTGCTGGGCCGCTTGTTGCAGGGCTTCTCGGCCGGCGTTGAGCTGGGCGGCGTGTCGGTTTATCTCGCGGAAATTTCAACGCCAGGTCGCAAAGGCTTCTTTGTCAGTTGGCAGTCGGCCAGCCAACAGGCTGCTGTGGTGTTTGCCGGGCTGCTGGGTGTGGCGCTGAATCACTGGTTGAGCCCTGAGCAGATGGGCGACTGGGGCTGGCGCCTGCCGTTCTTCATCGGCTGCCTGATCGTGCCGGCGCTGTTTATCATCCGTCGTTCGCTTGAGGAGTCTCCAGAGTTCGAAGCGCGCAAGCATCGCCCGACGTTGAGTGAAGTGCTGCGCTCGATCCGCCAGAACTTCGGCCTGGTATTGGCCGGCATGGCGCTGGTGGTGATGACTACCGTATCGTTCTACCTGATCACCGCCTACACCCCGACCTTCGGCAAGAACGAACTGCACCTGAGCGACCTGGAAAGCTTGCTGGTGACCGTCTGCGTCGGCGTGTCGAACTTCATCTGGCTGCCGGTGATGGGCAGCCTGTCCGACCGCATCGGGCGGCGGCCATTGCTGATCGGCGCCACCGTGCTGGCCATTCTCACCGCCTACCCTGCCCTGTCCTGGCTGGTCGCGCACCCCAGTTTTGCCAACCTGCTGACCGTCGAGCTGTGGCTGTCATTCCTGTATGGCAGTTACAACGGCGCGATGGTCGTGGCGCTGACCGAGATCATGCCCGCCGAGGTACGCACCACCGGTTTCTCGCTGGCCTATAGCCTGGCCACCGCCACCTTCGGAGGCTTCACCCCGGCAGCCTGCACCTGGCTGATTCATGAACTGGGCAACAAAGCGGCACCAGGCATCTGGCTGACCGGCGCGGCGATCCTTGGCCTCATAGCCACCCTGGTGCTGTTCCGGGCCAAGGGCGCTACAAGCGGCAAGCTTCAAGCCGCAAGCTGAGCGCGCCGCCTGCACAAACTGCAGACGAAAAAAAACGGGTCGAACAATCGACCCGTTTTTTCTGGTGATGCCCGGTCAGCCCAGACAACACCCACTTGCAGCTTGCCGCTTACAACTTAAAGCTGCGTTTACGCAGGAAACGCTGGCGGGTTGACCCCGGCCATGTCTTCCATCACGCGCACCACCTGGCAGCTGTAACCGAACTCGTTGTCGTACCAGACGTACAGCACAACGCGGTTGTCGTTGGCGATGGTCGCTTCGGCGTCGACAACACCGGCGTGACGCGAGCCGACGAAGTCGGTGGAAACCACTTCCTGCGAGTTGACGTAGTCGATCTGCTTGTGCAGATCCGAATACAGCGCGGTGTCGCGCAGGTATTCGTTGATCTCTTCGCGAGTGGTGGCCTTCTCCAGGTTCAGGTTCAGGATCGCCATCGAGACGTTCGGCGTCGGCACGCGAATCGCGTTGCCGGTCAGCTTGCCAGCCAGTTCCGGCAGTGCTTTGGCAGCTGCGGTGGCGGCACCGGTCTCGGTGATGACCATGTTCAGCGCGGCGCTACGGCCACGGCGCGAACCTTTGTGGAAGTTGTCGATCAGGTTCTGGTCGTTGGTGTACGAGTGAACGGTTTCAACGTGACCGTTGACGATGCCGTACTTGTCATTGACCGCCTTGAGCACCGGCACGATAGCGTTGGTGGTACAGGACGCCGCCGAGATGATCTTGTCATCGGCAGTGATCTGACCGTGGTTGATACCGTGCACGATGTTCTTGAGCTTGCCTTTGCCCGGCGCGGTCAGCACCACACGATCAACACCCGGGCAGGTCAGGTGCTGGCCCAGACCGTCGGCGTCACGCCATACACCGGTGTTGTCCACCAGCAGCGCATCGCTGATACCGTACTGGGTGTAATCCACCTCGGTCGGGCTCTTGGCGTAGATCACCTGGATCAGGTTGCCGTTGGCGGTGATGGTGCTGTTGGCTTCATCGATGGTGATGGTGCCGTCGAACGAACCATGCACCGAGTCGCGGCGCAGCAGGCTGGCACGCTTGACCAGATCGTTCTCGGCGCCTTTGCGCACCACGATGGCGCGCAGGCGCAGGCCCAGGCCACCGCCGGTTTTTTCGATCAGGATACGCGCCAGCAGGCGGCCGATGCGGCCGAAACCGTACAGGACCACGTCCTTGCCCTTGGCAGGCGTAGCACTTTGCTGACCCACCACGGCAGCCAGTTCGGCACGCACGAATTCCTCGGCGCTGCGGCCGTTGCCTTCGGTCTTGAACTTGACGGCCAGACGGCCCAGGTCCACGGAAGCGGCGCCCAGCTTGAGCTCGCTCATGGCCTTGAGCAGGGGGAAAGTCTCGTGTACGGACAACTCGCTCGCATCGGCCTGGCGATGACGGGCAAAGCGGTGAGCCTTGAGAATCGCGATGACTGAACGGTTGATCAGGCTGCGGCCGTAGATCGAAGTGACCACATTGTTATTGCGGTACAGCTGGCCGAGGAGCGGGATCATCGCCTCGGCGAGGGCTTCACGATCGATCCATTCACCAAGGCACTGGTCGGGCTTCTGAGTCACGGGAACCTTCCACATGTAGGGGCTGAAAAAAGGGGCTACATTATGACCGCCCCAGTGTTTATGAGCAATGCGCGGTTGTCAGATCTTCTGGCACTACATAAATTCCATGTTTAAAAGCCCGCCGACAGCGCTGGAAAACTGACAGCCCCACTGCACCCCGTTACAATCGCCGCCTTTGTCGCCCAGCTGGAGTCCGACCGTCCGTGTCTGTTCTGCGCCTACCGCATCTGCCTGCCGCCGCCGGCAAACAACACTGGGGCAACCTGCAAGGTGCCGCCTTAAGCCTGGCCATCGCCGAAGCTGCCAGCGCCGCGCGGCGCTTTACCCTGTTGCTGACCGCTGACAGCCAGAGTGCCGAGCGTCTTGAGCAGGAGCTGAAATTCTTCGCCCCGGAGCTTGCGGTGCTGCATTTCCCGGACTGGGAAACCCTGCCCTACGACCTGTTCTCGCCGCATCAGGACATCATTTCGCAGCGGATCTCCAGCCTGTACCGCCTGCCGGAGCTGGACCACGGTGTGCTGGTGGTGCCGATCACCACCGCCTTGCACCGCCTGGCCCCGACCCGATTCCTGCTGGGCAGCAGCCTGGTGCTGGATGTCGGCCAGAAGCTTGACGTCGAAGCCATGCGCACTCGGCTGGAGGCCAGCGGCTACCGCTACGTCGACACAGTTTACGAGCATGGCGAATTCACCGTGCGCGGGGCCCTGCTGGACCTGTTCCCGATGGGCAGCAAGCAGCCCTATCGGATCGACCTGTTCGATGATGAAATTGAAACCCTGCGCACCTTCGACCCGGACACCCAGCGCTCAATCGACAAGGTCGAGTCTGTGCGCCTGCTGCCGGCCAAGGAATTTCCGCTGCACAAAGATGAAGTGGTGCGCTTCAAGGCGCGCTTTCGCGAACGCTTCGATGTCGACTTTCGCCGCAGCCCGATCTTCCAGGACCTCAACAGCGGCATCACCCCGGCCGGGATCGAGTACTACATTCCGCTGTTTTTCGAAGAAACCTCGACCCTGTTCGATTACCTGCCGCAGGACACCCAGGTGTTCTCCCTGCCCGGCATCGAGCAGGCCGCCGAGAACTTCTGGAACGACGTACGCAATCGTTATGAAGAACGGCGCATCGACCCCAACCGGCCGCTGCTGCCGCCTGCCGAACTGTTCCTGCCGGTGGAAGACTGCTTTGCCCGCCTGAAGAACTGGCCGCGGGTGGTCGCCAGCCAGCAGGACATCGAAGCCGGTGCCGGTCGCGAACGTTTCCCGGCCCAGCCCTTGCCAGAACTGGCCATCGAAGCCAAGGCCAGTCAGCCACTGGCGGCGCTGTCGAACTTCCTCGATCAGTTCCCCGGCCGAGTGCTGTTCACCGCCGAATCGGCCGGGCGCCGCGAGGTGCTGCTGGAACTGCTTGATCGCCTCAAACTGCGGCCGAAAACCGTCGAGGGCTGGCAGGATTTCGTCGCCGGCACTGAACGTTTGGCAATCACCATCGCGCCGCTGGATGAAGGCCTGGTTCTCGATGCCCCATCCCTGGCGCTGGTCGCCGAGAGCCCGCTGTTCGGTCAGCGGGTCATGCAGCGCAGGCGCCGGGAAAAACGCGCCGAGCACGGCAACGATGCGGTTATCAAGAACCTTACCGAACTGCGCGAAGGCGCGCCGGTGGTGCATATCGACCACGGGGTGGGCCGCTATCAAGGGCTGGCGACCATTGAGGTCGACAACCAGGTCGCCGAGTTCCTGACCCTGGTGTACGCCGACGACGCCAAGCTCTACGTGCCGGTGGCCAACCTGCACCTGATCGCCCGCTACACCGGCAGCGATGACGAACTGGCACCGCTGCACCGGCTGGGTTCGGAAGTCTGGCAGAAGGCCAAGCGCAAGGCGGCCGAACAGGTCCGCGACGTGGCCGCCGAACTGCTGGACATTTACGCCCGCCGCGCAGCTCGCGAAGGTTATGCCTTCGAAGACCCCAAAGCCGATTACGCGACGTTCAGCGCCGGCTTCCCGTTCGAAGAAACTCCCGACCAACAGTCGAGCATCGAGGCCGTACGCGCCGACATGCTCGCCGCCAAACCCATGGATCGCCTGGTGTGTGGCGATGTGGGCTTTGGCAAGACCGAAGTGGCCATGCGCGCTGCGTTCATTGCCGTGCATGGCGGCCGCCAGGTCGCGGTGCTGGTGCCCACTACCCTGCTCGCCCAGCAGCACTACAACAGTTTCCGCGACCGCTTCGCCGACTGGCCGGTCAAGGTCGAGGTGATGAGCCGCTTCAAATCGGCCAAGGAAGTCAACGCCGCCGTGGCCGATCTGGCCGAAGGCAAGATCGACATCGTCATCGGCACCCACAAGCTGCTCTCGGACGATGTGAAGTTCAAGAACCTGGGCCTGGTGATCATCGACGAAGAACACCGCTTCGGGGTGCGCCAGAAAGAACAGCTGAAAAACCTGCGCAGTGAAGTCGACATCCTGACCCTGACCGCCACACCGATCCCGCGCACCTTGAACATGGCAGTGTCAGGCATGCGCGACCTGTCGATCATCGCCACCCCGCCAGCCCGTCGGCTGTCGGTGCGCACCTTCGTCATGGAGCAGAACAAGCCCACGGTCAAGGAAGCGCTACTGCGTGAACTGCTGCGCGGCGGCCAGGTGTACTACCTGCACAACGACGTGAAGACCATCGAGAAATGCGCCTCCGACCTCGCTGAACTGGTGCCCGAGGCCCGCATCGGCATCGGGCACGGACAAATGCGCGAGCGTGAACTCGAACAGGTGATGAGCGACTTCTACCACAAGCGCTTCAACGTGCTGGTGGCCTCGACCATCATCGAGACCGGCATCGACGTGCCGAGCGCCAACACCATCATCATCGAGCGTGCCGACAAGTTCGGCCTGGCCCAGTTGCACCAGTTGCGCGGCCGGGTCGGGCGCAGTCACCACCAGGCCTATGCCTACCTGCTGACCCCGCCGCGCAAGCAGGTCACCCCGGATGCCGAAAAGCGTCTGGAAGCAATCGCCAATACCCAGGACCTGGGCGCCGGTTTCGTGCTGGCCACCAACGACCTGGAAATTCGCGGCGCCGGTGAACTGCTTGGCGACGGCCAGAGCGGCCAGATCCAGGCGGTGGGCTTCACTCTGTACATGGAAATGCTCGAACGTGCGGTCAAGGCCATTCGCAAAGGCGAACAGCCCAACCTCGACCAGCCGCTGGGCGGCGGCCCGGAAATCAACCTGCGAGTACCGGCACTGATTCCCGAGGACTACCTGCCCGACGTGCATGCACGGCTGATCCTCTACAAGCGCATCGCCAACGCCACCGACGAAGACGGCCTCAAGGATCTGCAGGTCGAAATGATCGACCGCTTCGGCCTGCTGCCTGAGCCGACCAAAAGCCTGGTGCGCATCACTCACCTGAAACTGGTGGCCGAGCAACTGGGGATCAGCAAGATCGACGCCGGGCCGCAGGGCGGGCGTATCGAGTTCGCGGCCAACACGCCGGTCGACCCGCTGACCCTGATCAAGCTGATTCAGGGCCAGCCCAACCGTTACAAATTCGAAGGCGCCACGCTGTTCAAATTCATGGTGCCGATGGAACGCCCTGAGGAGCGCTTCAACACCATTGAGGCGCTGCTGGAGCGCCTGACCCCGAAATCTGCCTGAAGGATGTGTTCATGCGCCTGTACCGCTCATTGATCCTGTTCACCACCGTGCTACTGGCTGCGCTGTCCCCGAGCGCCTTTGCCAATGATCAATACCTGGTCGAAGCCATCCTGTTCCGCCAACTCGGTGAGCCGGCCGCGACCCCACAACCGGCGCCCGAGCACTGGGACGCCGGCGCGCCCCGGATTGAAGCCGGCAACCAGCGCGCCACTGCACTCAACGGCCTGGCCGAAAAACTCACCGCCAGCGGCCAGTATCAGGTACTGATGCACCGCGCCTGGCAGCAACAGATCGGCGAGCAACCGAGCCGCGTGGCCGTGACCCAGGGTGATGAGCAGTTCGGTCATTTCCCGGTGCAAGGCACGCTGAGCGTGGCGATCGGCCGCTTCACCGACTACGACGCAGAATTCTGGGTCAACCGCCTCGATAGCCACGGTATTTTGCAAGGCAGCGAGCGGCTCAAGCAGAGCGCCCGGATCAAGAACGGCGAGCTGACCTTCCTCGACTACGGCAGCCTGGCCCTGCTGATCAAGGTTTCTCCACTCTGATCCGCGCAAAGCCGGGTACACTGTCCGGCTTGTTCAAAGCATCGCCACTGCAAGGCCTTACACACCGGTGTCATCGATTCTTGAAAAAGTCCTGGCCAGACCATGGACACACTTCTTCAAAGCCCAGACGCTTGAGCGCGGTCGCGACTATGCGCGACAGAAACGCATCAGCCTTGAGCAGGTCAGCGACCAGGTCGTGCGTACCCGCTGTCGTGGCAGCGGTGGCGAGCGCTACAGCCAGTCGCTGGTGCTTCAGGACCCGGCGCTGACCCCGCATTACCTGGTATGCACCTGCACCTGCCCGGTACGCAGAGACTGCAAGCACTGCGTGGCGGCGCTGCATTACCTGCAAGACCCGCACAACCGCGATGAACTGCTGCAGGCCATGCCAGCGCCAGCGCTCGCGCAGCCGAAACTGCCCGAGCGGCTGATCGATGACCTGCAACCGCGTCCGCGCCTGACCCTGGCCAGCCTCGAATTCACCGCCTTCGAACCGCGTAACGGGCGCATGCAGCGGCAGACTCATCACCGTGCGGCGTTGGCATTTGCCTACGGCAAGCACTATGCGATAGGCACCACCCATGTAAGCATCCTGACCAGCAGCCTGGGCAGCGATCTGGTCAACCAGAAAAGTGACATCCTCGAACACACCGCGACCGAAACCCTGCGCATCCGCCGTCAAGGCGAGCGCGAACGCGAGCTGCGCCAGCAACTGAGCGACATGGGCTTCAAGATCGCCACCCGGCAAAGCAAGGCACTGCCTGACAGCGCCGGCGAAATGTACGAGCTGCCCGGCGAAAAAGCCTGGCTGCATTTTGTGCTCGATGACCTGCCGAAACTGCGTGAGCAAGGCTGGGAAATCGACATCCGCGACGGTTTCGGCTTCGATGTCACGCCGGTGGATGACTGGTATGCCGTGGTCGACGAGCAGCAAGACCGTAACTGGTTCGACCTGGAACTGGGGATCATCGTCAATGGCGAGCGCCTGAGCCTGCTGCCGATCCTGATCAACCTGCTGCGCAGCCACCCCGAACTGACCAGCCCCGCCGCCGTGGCCAAACGCGGCGATGAAGAACAATTGCTGGTGCAGCTCAACCACTTCACCCAGAGCGGTGGCAGCCCGGTGCAGATTGCCCTGCCCTTTGGCCGGCTCAAACCGGTGCTGGCCACGCTTGGCGACTTCTACTGGCGCGAGCCGGACAACACGCGCCTGCGCCTGAACACCGCCGACGCGGCGCGGCTGGTCGAGCTCGACGAGCTGCCGCTGTCCTGGGAAGGCGGTAACCGACTGCGGCATTTCGCTGAACGCCTGGCCAATATCAAGGATGCGACCGTCAACCTGCCCGAGGGACTCAACGCCCAGTTACGCGCTTATCAGCTTGAGGGCCTGAGCTGGATGCAGTCGCTGCGCGAGCTGGAAGTCGGTGGCGTGCTGGCCGATGACATGGGCCTGGGCAAGACCCTGCAGACCCTCAGCCACTTGTTGCTGGAAAAACAGGCCGGGCGTCTTGATCGTCCGGCACTGGCGGTGATGCCCACCAGCCTGATCGGCAACTGGCTCGACGAAGCAGCACACTTCACCCCGCAGTTGAAGGTACTGGCCCTGTACGGTGCCCAGCGCCATCAGGACCTGGCCGACCTGCAACGCTATGACCTGATCCTGACCACCTACGCGCTGCTGCCCCGCGATGTCGAGCATCTGGAAAAACTGCCCCTGCATGTACTGATTCTCGATGAAGCGCAGTACATCAAGAATCCCAAGAGCAAGGCCGCCCAGGCGGCCGGTCAGCTCAAGGCCCGACAGCGCCTGTGCCTGTCCGGCACACCGCTGGAAAACCACCTGGGGGAACTCTGGTCACTGTTTCACTTCCTGATGCCCGGCTGGCTGGGCAGCAGCAAGGAGTTCAACAGCAACTACCGCTCCGCGATCGAAAAGCATGGCAATGTTGATCGGCTCAAGCACCTGAACTCGCGGATCAAACCGTTTCTGCTGCGCCGCACCAAGGAGCAGGTTGCCACCGAGCTGCCGCCCAAGACCGAGATCATCCAGTGGGTCGAACTCAACGATGGCCAGCGCGACGTGTATGAAACCGTGCGCCTGGCGATGGACAAGAAAGTCCGCGACGAGATCGACCGCAAGGGCATGGCGCGCAGCCAGATCGTCATCCTTGAAGCGCTGCTCAAGCTGCGCCAGGTGTGTTGCGACCTGCGGCTGGTCAACAACATGCCGATCAACCCGCGCCACGGCAGCTCGGCCAAACTTGCCGGGCTGATGGAAATGCTTGAGGAACTGCTCGCCGAAGGACGGCGCATCCTGCTGTTTTCGCAGTTCACCTCGATGCTCGAACTGATCGAGCAGGAGCTTGAGCAACGCAACATCGCCTATTCGCTGCTGACCGGCTCGACCCGTGACCGGCGCACGCCGATCCGCGACTTCCAGGAAGGCCGCCATCCGGTGTTCCTGATCAGCCTCAAGGCCGGCGGCACGGGCCTTAACCTCACGGCTGCCGACACCGTGATCCATTACGATCCGTGGTGGAACCCGGCGGCGGAAAATCAGGCCACCGACCGCGCTTACCGGATCGGTCAGGACAAGCCGGTGTTCGTCTACAAGATGATTGCCCGGGGTACGGTGGAAGAGAAGATCCAGCGCCTGCAGCAGGATAAATCCGCACTGGCCGCCGGTGTTCTCGATGGCCGTACCCAAGGCGACTGGAAGCTCAGCGATGACGATCTCAAGGCGCTGTTCGCGCCGTTGCCGCCAGCGCCGAAGAAGGACCGCCGCTAGGGTCAATACTGTTCGGTTAGGCGCTATATACCTCTGTGGGAGCTACCTTGGTAGCGAAGACGGCGGAATGCCGGACCACAGCCAACTGAACGCCGGCCGGCTGTTCCCACCGGTCTGACCGAACAGTATTGGCGCCAGGGCCCCTTAGATCAGGGCGATCAACTGCTGGCGCTGGGCATCGGTCAGGGTCGGGCCGAAACCTGCACCGGCGTTATCGGCCATGTATTTCGGGTTGCCGGTGCCGGGGATCACACAGGTGACCGCCGGGTGGGCGAGCAGGAACTTGAGCGCCAGTTGTGCCCAACTGCTGGCCTCCACCTGCGCCGCCCAGCCGGGCAGCGGCTTATCCTTGAGCCGCGACAACAGTCCGCCACCGCCAAACGGCCGGTTGCAGATCACCGCCACCCCACGCTCCCGGCACAGCGGCAACAGCCGGGCTTCGGCCGCGCGATCATCCAATGCATAGTTGATCTGGAGGAAATCCAGCTGTTCAGTCTTGAGCACCGCCTCGACCTGATCGTAGGCCGACGAGGTGTAGTGGCTGATGCCGACATAGCGAATCCGCCGCTGCGCTTGCCAGTCACGCAGCACCGGCAAATGGGTCTGCCAGTCGACCAGATTGTGAATCTGCATCAGGTCGATGCGCTCGGTCTGCAACAGACGCAATGATTCCTCCATCTGTGCAATGCCCTCCTTGCGGCCGCGGGTCCATACCTTGGTGGCCAGAAAAGCCGGCGAGCGCGGCTCGTGGATAGACAGCAGTTCGCCGGTGGTCTGCTCGGCCCGACCATACATGGGCGAACTGTCGATCACGGTGCCACCGGCGGCGAACAGCGCATCGAGTACGCTACGCAATTGTTTATAGGCCGGGCTTGACGTGGCGACGTCGAAGCCGCGATAGGTACCCACGCCGATCACCGGCAAAGGCTCGTTGCTTGAAGGGATTGCACGAGTCTGCATGGTGCGGTCTCCTGGAAGCTTGGCGGAAAAATCGGTGACAGGCTGCATGACCGGCTGCTGAGCACCGCTGGCCGAATCAAGGCTCAGGGCTGCGGCAGTGCCAGCGGCCAGCGCCAGCAGACGGCGACGGGTCAGGCATGAGGATGGCGTCATGCGGATTCTCCTTGTATGTGACGCACCCGCGCTGAACGCTCAGCGCCGGGCAAGCAAAACCATAAGCCTAGACCCGCACGCGGCAACCGCGAATCGTAAGCTCAATCATCAATACCCAACTGTCGCCACATCGCCTGAGTGATGCGCTGGCGATTGTGATAGCCCGCCCATGGATCTTCGTCCAGATCGCGCAAGCGCTCCGCCAGGTTGCCAACGTGCCATTGCCGGGCCGAGCTCAGGGTCGCCAGTTCATCGCGACCGACAGGCACTGACACGGGCAGGCCAGGTCGGGCGCGCACTGACCAGGCCGACACCGTAGTGCCGCCGCGGGTATTGCGCAGATAGTCAATAAAGATCCGCCCGACCCGGTTCTGTGGGCCGGCCGTAGCGCTGAAGCGTTCGGGCAACTGGCGACTCATGAATTCGGCGACCGCCTTGCCAAAGCGCTTCACCTGATCCCAACCGGTGTGCCGGGCCAGCGGCACAATAAGGTGCATGCCCTTGCCGCCGCTGGTTTTCAGAAAGGCCTGCAGGCCCAGCTCATCGAGCACCGCCAGGAGCATCTGGGTGGCCTCGATCATGCTGCACCACGGCAGCGCCGGATCGGGATCAAGATCGAAGATCAGCCGGTCCGGAGTTTCAATCCGGTCACTGGTAGCGCCCCAGGTATGCAACTCGATTCCCCCCATCTGCACCACACCGGCCAGCGCTGCCCGGTTATCGATCTGCAGCAGCGGCGCATGACCGGGGTCCAGGGACGCGTCAAGTTGAGTGATTTTCGGGATGCTCAAGCGCTGGGCATGTTTCTGGAAAAATTGCTCGCCCTCGATGCCTTGCGGGCAACGCAGCAACGCGACTGGACGTTTGCTCAGCTCAGCCAGCAGCCGGTCGGCAATGGCCAGATAGAACTGCGCCAGAACGGCCTTGCTGACGCCGCTTTGCGGATCAATGACCCGTTCAGGGTGACTGATCGCGACGCCGGCGACGCAGGCTTTAGTGGCCTGCTCTGAGGAGTCCGGCTGCGCCTCATCCACCAACGGCAGACCTGCTCGGCGGGCGACCTCACGCACCACCTGCGCCGCCGGCTTATCGGTACGCAAGCCGATGAACGAGGCCTGACGCAAAACCGCATCTCGGGTCCATTCGGCAAACTGCACCTCGGCGACCAGCTGCGGTTCAACCCATTGCACATCGCGGCTCAACTCACGACTGAGCGGCTTGCATAACGGCGAGCTGTCACGCTGCAATGCATCAAGCTGTTGCTTGAGCTGGCGCAGCGTCTTGCCATCAAAGCCGCTGCCGACCCGCCCGGCGTACACCAATCCTGCCGCCCTGGCATCATTGACCGCCAGCAACAACGCGCCGAAACCACTACGGCTACCCTCGGGCGGTGTGTAGCCGACGATCACAAACTCCTGAGCCAGACGGCACTTGAGCTTGATCCAGTCAGCACTGCGCTTGCCCTGGTAGAGACTGCCAGCACGCTTGCCAATGACCCCTTCCAGGCCCATGGCCCTTGCACTCTCGACAATGTCGTGATGACTGGCGGCAAAGCCTGCGGAGAATCTGATCAATTTGCTGCGCTGACCTTCAAGCACCTGGGCCAGAGCCTCACGCCGCACTTGCAGCGGCTGCTTGCGCAGGTCATCGCCGTTGAGCCAGGGCGCATCGAACAGGTAGTAAACGATCTGTGCATCGCTGTGCTCATCAAATGCCCGTTGCAATGCCTGAAAATCCGGCAAGCCGTCACGATCGAGAACCACCACCTCGCCGTCGAGCCAGCTGTCTTCAAGCCCCAGCCTGGCCAGCGCCTTGGCAAGCCTTGGCATCCGTGCTGTCCAGTCATTGCCGGTACGACTCAGCAGGCGCACTTCACCGGCGTGGATGCAGGTCAGGATCCGATAGCCGTCGTACTTGATCTCATACAGCCAGTCGCCGAGCGGCGGTCGGTCCATCAGGGTGGCCAGTTGCGGGCTCAACGTGTGTACGAAGGCTGTGGTTTTTTTCGGCTGCTCAGGCCTGGCCGGCCGGGTTCGGCTGAGGGTGGCGTCACTCAAGACACTGTCGGGGCGCTCGACGGTGATATCAAATTCATCGACCGGCCGCGCCGCATCGTCGCTGCGCTTGATCAGCAGCCATTGCTTGCGATTCCCGCTGCCCTTGAGCCGGGTGCGCACTAACGCCCACTCACCATTGAGTTTTTCCCCGATCAGGGTGAATTCCAGCTTGCCGGCTTCATACCCCTTGCGCGGATCACCGTGCGGCTGCCAGATACCGCGATCCCAGACAATGACCTCACCGGCACCATACTGCCCTTCGGGAATACGCCCTTCAAAGCTGGCGTACGCCAGCGGGTGGTCTTCGACCTGCACTGCCAGGCGCTTGTGTGCCGGGTCCAGGCTCGGGCCTTTGGGTACCGCCCAGCTTTTCAGGGTACCGTCCAGTTCAAGACGCAAGTCGTAGTGCAAGTGACTGGCGTCGTGCTTCTGGATCGCAAAGCTCAGCGCCTCTCCAGCGGCCTTGCGCTTGCTGCGGGTGCCGGTCTCTGGCGGTTCGCGGGTGATATCGAAACGGCGCTTGCGGGTGTACTCGCTGACCATCTGGCGACTCCTTCAATCACTACCCGGCGCGGCGGCGTTTGCCAGGGCTTGCCGGTTTGGCCTCACCGGACTTGGCGGCAGGCTTGGCCGAAGCCCTGGCTGACGCCTTGGTCTTGCGCGGGCTGCTCTGGCCGGCCAAGCTCTGGCGCAGCAACTCGGTGAGGTCAATCACGTCCGCCTGTTTGCGCTCAGGATCCGGGCTTTGCCCACCCACGGCTTCCAATTTGCCGCGCTTGGCCTTGGTCTTGACCAACGCCATGATCTTGTCCTGAAACGTGTCGCGGTAGTCCTCGGGCCGCCAGTCGACACTCATGTCCTTGACCAGCTTTTTCGCCATATCCCGCTCGCCTTTACTTAGTTTGACGTCCGTCACCGCCTCGCTCAGTTGCAGCGTCTCATCCATATCACGCACCTGCTCCGGCCAACGCAGCAATACCAGCACCAGCGCCGAAGCCAACGGCATCAATGCCGCCAAATGCTCGCGGGCGTGCAGCACCACATTGGCCAAGGCCACCTTGTTGCTGGTATGCAGGGTCTCACGCAGCAAGGCGTAGACCTTTTCACCACGTTGCACCGGCGCCAGGTAGTAAGGCATATCAATGTGCTGCAAGGGAATCTGCTGGCTGTCGACAAAGCCAAAGATGTCGATGGTCTGGGTCGCCTCGGGATGGGCGGCGCGAATTTCCTCCTCGCTGAGCACCACGTAGCGGTCTTTCTGATACTCCACGCCTTTGACAATGTTTTCTGCGCTGACCTCTTTACCGGTCACCTTGTTGACCCGTTTGTAGCCCACCGGGTCCATGCTGCGCTTGTCGAGCCAGTCGAAATCCACGCCCTCGCTGCTGGTGGCTGACACCAGTGCCACCGGGATATGCACCAGACCGAAGCTGATCGCGCCCTTCCAGATTGCCCTTGCCATTGTCCTGTTCCCCACGCGTTGGTTCAGAGGTGACTGCCCGGCGAACAGCAAAGTTTCACCTGTGAGACCAACGCCCCAACTGGCTGTTGCTCCAGCAACAGTGCCCGGTTCAGTCAGTAGCCAGAAAACATTCAAAACGCCATATATTCCATATAGAGATAAAAATATGATTCCAAGATATTTTGAGGAATAAAAATACGTCCGTATAAAGACTGGATGATCCCTGCTCTGTTGACCCACTGTCTGCCAGCCAACAGTACCCATTGGTCGACCCCAGCCTCTGAAGGACTGCTATGAACGTTTTCTGGTTTCTCCCCACCCATGGCGACGGCCACTATCTGGGCACCACCAAAGGCGCGCGCCCGGTGACGCTCAACTACCTCAAGCAAGTCGCGCAGGCGGCTGACGATCTGGGCTACTACGGGGTGCTGATTCCTACCGGCCGTTCTTGCGAAGACTCCTGGGTAGTGGCTTCGGCACTGGCCCCCTTGACCCAACGCCTGCGTTATCTGGTGGCGATTCGTCCGGGGATCATCTCGCCGACGGTCTCGGCGCGCATGGCTGCGACTCTGGACCGGTTGTCAGGCGGCCGGCTGCTGATCAATGTGGTCACCGGTGGCGACCCGGACGAGAACCGCGGCGATGGCATTCATCTGAGCCATAGCGAACGCTATGAAGTCACCGACGAATTTCTCCAGATCTGGCGCCGGGTGTTGCAGGGTGAGGCGGTGGACTTCAAGGGCAAACATCTGCATGTGGAAAATGCCAAGGCACTGTACCCACCGCTGCAACAGCCCTACCCGCCGCTGTATTTCGGTGGCTCTTCCGACGCAGCCCATGACCTGGCAGCCGAGCAGGTCGACGTATATCTGACCTGGGGTGAACCCCCCGCTGCGGTCGCCGCCAAGCTGGCCGACGTGCGTGAGCGTGCAGCGCGCAAGGGGCGTACCGTGAAGTTCGGGATTCGTTTGCACGTGATTGTCCGGGAAACCAGCGAAGCGGCCTGGCAAGCCGCTGCCAGCCTGATCGAGCCGATCAGTGACGAAACCATCGCCGCCGCGCAAAAATCCTTCTCGCGTTTTGATTCCGAAGGCCAGCGGCGCATGGCGGCGCTGCACGATGGCCAGCGCGACAATCTGGAAATCGCCCCGAACCTGTGGGCCGGGGTTGGCCTGGTGCGCGGCGGCGCCGGCACCGCACTGGTCGGCAATCCACAAGAGGTGGCAGCACGGATCAAGGAATACGCCGACCTGGGCATCGACAGTTTCATTTTCTCCGGCTACCCGCACCTGGAAGAAGCCTACCGCTTCGCTGAACTGGTGTTCCCGCTGCTGCCCGAGCCCTACGCCAGCCTGGCCGGGCGTGGGGTGACCAATTTGACCGGGCCGTTCGGCGAGATGATCGCCAATGACCTGCCGCCACAGCAGGCGAAGTGAGCATGGCCGTGCCGCTGCGTGACCGTGCGCTGCCTGCGCCGCCGCTGGTGTTCGAAGACCCGTCCTCGCAGGCCTTGCTCGGGCATGTCCGCCAGGTCGCACCCAGTGACGCCAGTGTCTTGATCATCGGCGCCACCGGGACCGGCAAGGAACTGGTCGCCCGGCAGATCCACGCCCTCAGTAGCCGCAGTGCAGGACCCTTTGTAGCGGTCAACTGTGGGGCGCTGTCCGCGTCCTTGGTCGAGGCCGAGCTGTTCGGCCACGAAAAAGGCGCCTTCACCGGCGCCCACGCGGCCAAACCCGGCTGGTTCGAAGCGGCCAACGGCGGCACCTTGTTTCTCGACGAAATCGGCGACTTGCCAGTGGCCCTGCAGGTCAAGCTGCTGCGCGTCCTGCAAGAGCGCGAAGTGGTGCGGCTGGGCTCACGCAAGAGCCAGCCTATCGACGTGCGGGTGCTGGCGGCCACCAATGTGCAACTGGACCACGCCATCAGCGCCGGGCAGTTTCGTGAAGACCTGTTCTATCGGTTGAGCGTGGTGAGCCTGGTCCTGAAACCCTTGCGTGAGCGGCCACTGGACATTTTGCCGCTGGCCCGGCACTTCATCGAAAGCTACTGCCGACGCCTCGGTCATGCACCGGCACGGCTCGCCCGCGCAGCCGAACTCAAACTCAGGCAACACCCATGGCCAGGCAATATCCGCGAACTGGAAAACGTGATTCATCACAGCCTGCTGGTGTGTCGTAACGGCCTGCTCGAAGCCGACGACCTGCACCTCTCGCAGCGCCAGCCCGCACCGTCAGTGAGCCCTTCGGCAAGCGAGGCAGACGGGCTGACGACCGAGCAGCTACTCGCTCAGGCCTTTGCCAAACTGTTCGAGGATCAGGCCGGCGCGCTGCATGAAAAGGTCGAAGATGCCCTGCTGCGTGCGGCCTACCGCTTCTGTCATCAAAATCAGGTGCATACCGCGAATCTGCTGGGCCTGACCCGCAATGTGACCCGCAGCCACCTGATTCGCCTGGGCGAACTGACCGTCAACAAACGCCGGGTCGGCCAGTATCGCCAAGGTGACCGGGTATTGAACCTGTCGGTCTGAAATCAAACGCGAGGCGGCACGTGGCTAAGCACCTGATAACTGCCGAAGCTCGCCGCCCGGACCCGATGCAGGCGAATCAGGCCGTTGAGGTCATACACGCTGGATTCGATCGCTGACAACGCCGCCTCACAGGCCTGCCGTGATTGCCAGAGCACCTGATGCAGCACCCGCCTGCCATCTTCGCTGGCCTGCACACTCGCCCCCATGAATCCGGGGCAACTGCTGGTGTATTGCTCATCTACTTGCGCCAAGGCAGTGACCAGCGCTGATTGCTGAGTAGCTTCGACGCTGAATTCGACAAGTTGACTGTAGCCATGCATAGGCATCTCCCTGAGCGCGATGATTGCGGGTAATGGCTGCGCAGGGTAAAACCTTGAGTTAACTCGAGGTCAAGCAGGAATTTGCCCATGAACAAGACACCCGCCCCGGCCCAACAGCAGCTCAGTGTCGGGCAACTGGCGGCGCGCAGCGGCGTGGCGGTCACGGCACTGCACTTTTATGAGAGCAAAGGGCTGATCAGCAGCCAGCGCAACGCCGGTAACCAGCGCCGTTATCCCCGCGAGATGCTGCGCCGTGTCGCGCTGATCAAGGTGGCCCAGCGTCTGGGCCTGCCACTGGCAAGTATCCATGCGGCTTTGCAGGCACTGCCCGAGGGCCGCACGCCGACCGCTACTGACTGGCAGAAACTTTCAGAACAATGGCGCGTCGAGCTGGACGAGCGCATTCGGGGACTCACGCAATTGCGTGATCAACTCACCGGCTGCATCGGCTGCGGCTGCCTGTCGATGCAGGCCTGCCCACTGCGTAACTGGGGCGACGAACTGGGCAGCCAGGGTGCGGGGCCGCAGTTGCTGGACCAGGCATAGGTTCAATACTGTTCAGTTAAGTGCTTTATGCCCCCGGTGGGAGCCAACTGTCTTTCATCATCCCCCGATGAATGGGCATTTTATAATGCCATCGCGGATAGATTCCGCGATGGCGGGCAAAGCCCGCCCCCCATTCAAACCACGTGATCACGCCATGGTGTTCCGTCGCGCACCATGGCGTTCAGACGTATCAGCAGCACCCGCATGCAGGCCACCAGGGCCACTTTCGCGCACTTGCCTTTGGCACGCAGCCTCGCATAGCGCTCCTTGAAATCGGCGTTGTAGCGCACCATCACCAGCGCACACATGTAGGTCGCACGGCGCAGTTTCGTCCTCCCACCGTAGATCTGCCGCTTGCCGGCCTTGCTACCGCTGTCGTTGTTATACGGTGCCACACCGGCCAACGCTGCGATTTGTCCACGACTCAGATCACCCAGCTCTGGCAGGTAGCAGAACAGGCTGGCGATTGTCACTGGGCCTACGCCCTTTACGGCATGCAGCCGCTGCAGCAGTTCTGAGTCGACCTTGCGCGCTTGTGCATCGACAAGTTGATCTACCGCTTTGATCTGCACTTTGAGGCTGGCTTCCAACGCGAGGTAGATGTCCACCACGCTGGGCACTATGGTCTGTTTGATACGGCGCCGGTTGTCGTCACGTTGTTGAAGCAGATTGTTGCGCAAGTTGACCAGCTCAAGCAGGACTTCGCGCTCCTCGTCAGGCTTTGCGAAGCCCTTTGCCTCCAGGCTGGAGGCGAACATGGCCAGCATTTGCGCGTCGATTGGATCGGTCTTGGCACGCTTGCCCATGGCCAGAGCGAACTGACGTGAACGAACAGGGTTAATACGCTGGATCTTGAACCCGGCATTAGCCAGAAGCTTTACCGACAGTTTCTCGTAACCACCGGTGGCTTCAACAAGAACTCGTTCAACCTGATGGGCGCTGAGGTACTCAGCGATGCTGGCGAGACCTTCTTCAGTATTAGGCACACACAGCTCATCGGCTTTGGGAAACAGCGCAACCTGCAGCGTGGCCTTGGAAACATCAATACCGGCATAGGCGGACATGAGTAAAACCTCTAGGATAAAGAGTGAGAGGCGCTTTGGCCTGACTCACGCTTGTTGTTCGAGGTCGGACTCAGTCAACTGTTCGAGCTTTGAGCCAAAGCGGGAAGAGTGGATGGCAGCTTGGCTCCCACACGTGCTCTAGGCACCGCGATTTGTCAGCTTGCCATCCACCCCTCTCACCCCAGACTTTACCTTGATCAAAGACACAAGCGAGCTTGCTCGCGAAGAGGCCGGTAAAGTCATCGCATCTGCTGCGAATGTACCGCCGTCTTCGCGACCAAGGTCGCTCCTACAGGGGCCTGCGGTGCCTGCCAGAGCCGTTAAGCCAACACCTCAACCAGACGCGCCGCCAACGCTTTGGCATGACTGGCTACGTCCGGCACTGCAGTGCTTTCCCACCATAATCCGCGCAGCGGTGGGCCCATGGCGAACAGGCACGCCGAGGGTTGCCCATCGGCACCGCGTACCGCGCCGCCCGGATCCGCGTCGATACCCAGCGCCAGCGGACCAGGGCGCACCAGGCCGTGCGCCAGCAACTGGCGCGGCAACGGCCGGTCGACCCGACGCCAATCGTATTGAATACCGCTGGAGTTGATCCAGGCATCAGCACCGATGAACTCGGCTTGTGTCGCGCCGCGACGCCGAATGCGCACCTGCAACGGCTCACCGGGCCGTGACTCGACACCCAGCAGGGTCGCAGCCAGTATGCCCAGACGCCCTTCGCCCAGCAGCCGCTCCAGCAACGCAGCTCCCTGCGGCGGCGAGCGGTGGTGATGGCTCTCCCACCAGGGCCGCACATGCCGCACGAACTGCCGGCGCTGCCGATCACTGGCCTGGCTCCACAGGCGGCCGATATGCGCCCGCACGGTATCCAGCGGGGCCTGCCAGTCAATGCCGGCGGCCATCGCCTGGCGGCACTGCTGACGCAGGCTGCGCAGCAACTGCAAGGGACTGCGGATACTGTGGTCGTGAGCGAGAAAGTCCGGCCATTGCGGCGGCTGGCGACGCACGTGAGGCCATAATCCGTGGCGTGAAATCACCTGAATGGGGCCACGATGCCCGGCCTGCTGCAACGACTCCAGGGCATCGACCATGGTAAGCCCGGAACCGACGATCACCACCCGCGATTGCGCATCAAGACCGCGCATGGCCTCGATTCCCCAGGGATCCAGCGCGGCGGCACCCAACGCGTCGCTG
Source organism: Pseudomonas sp. 21LCFQ02 (assembly GCF_024129895.2). Taxonomy (NCBI): domain Bacteria; kingdom Pseudomonadati; phylum Pseudomonadota; class Gammaproteobacteria; order Pseudomonadales; family Pseudomonadaceae; genus Pseudomonas; species Pseudomonas sp. 21LCFQ02. The sequence goes on along the minus strand of NZ_CM178749.1, from coordinate 3,684,024 downwards.
CGATGCTGCGGGGTGCGCGCCGCCGCGTACATACCGGTGGCCAACACCACCACCCGGCCATGCACGGTGTCAGTGTTGTCGAGGGTCAGCGTCATGCCTTGCTCAGCCGCTTGCAGGTCAACCGCTTCGCCACGTCGGTGTTCGACAGTCGAACCATGACTGGCGCCCAGCCGCCGAGCCTGCTCCAGACGCTCCTGCACATAAGTGCCGAACAACCCGCGCGGCGGGAATAGCTCGGCCACCGGCAGCTGCTGCGCATGGGCTTGCGGCCAGCCGCCTGCAGCCAGATGTCCGGCCAGCCAGTGGCTCAGATCATCCGGGTTATCCGGTTCGACGCCCATGCGTGCCGCGTTGCCGTTCAGGGTATGCCCCAGCTCGGTGGCACTGTAGGCCTCGCCACGGCCCAGTTCGGCGCGTGACTCGACAATCATGATCCGTCGCCGGCCCGGCAAGCGCAGCAACTGCATGGCCAGCAAGCTGCCACTCAGACCGCCGCCGATAATCAGCACATCGACGCTGTCAGGGCTCATTCAGATGCTCCAGGCAAAAAACAAGGCTACAACACGACATTGCGCACAAAGCGCAGCAGTGTCGTAGCGTCGTTGCAGAATGAATGGGTCTGGTTGCTGGGGAACATGAAGAACTCACCGGCCGCGATCTGCCGAGGCTGCTCATGGCTGCCCAGCCGCAGGCTCAGTTGGCCTTCGATCACATACACCTGCTCGCTCCAGCCTTCCGGATCAGGCTCGGAATCATAGCGATCGCCTGGCTCCAGACAGAACTCCCACAACTCCACCTCACGTCGGGCCAGCGCCTTGGACAGCAACACAGCCTTGCTGCCCGGCTGGGTGCCGGCCCACGCCAGCTCATTGATACGACTATGGTCGTGCACATCCGGTGCCTGGATCAGGTCACTGAACGCCACATCCAGTGCCTCGGCAACCCGGTCCAGGGTCGCCAGGCTGACATTGTTCTCACCGGCCTCGATGGCCACCAGCATGCGCCGGCTGACCCCGGACTTGTCGGCCAATGCGCTCTGGCTGATGCCAGCGGCATTGCGCAGTCGTCGAACATTGAGACCCACATGCTGCAACACCGGGGCACGCGGGGAAATATCTTTGTGCATCATATTGCTCACTCGAAGCGCTTGCGCATTATACTGCTCAACTTGCGGCGCATTGTGGGCCGCCCTTCCCTCACCATGCAAGGTTCCGCAGCGGTAGCGCAATGAAATTACCCAACCGATTGCCCCGAGTCAGTAAAGCAGAAGCCGTCCTGATCTTTATCACCATGCTCTGGGGCGGCACGTTCCTGCTGGTGCAACACGCCATGACCGTCAGTGGGCCGATGTTCTTTGTCGGCCTGCGGTTTGCGGCAGCAGCGCTGCTGGTCGCGCTGTTCAGCCTCAAGGTGCTGCGCGACCTGACCTGGCTGGAACTGCGCGCCGGGGTGTTTATCGGCACTGCGATCATGCTCGGTTATGGCTTGCAGACTGTCGGTTTACAGACCATCCCCAGCAGCCAGTCGGCCTTCATTACCGCGCTGTACGTACCCTTTGTGCCGCTACTGCAATGGCTGGTACTCGGCCGCCGCCCCGGCCTGATGCCGAGCCTGGGCATCATGCTGGCGTTTAGCGGGTTGATGCTGTTGTCAGGCCCGCAAGGCGCAGCCCTGAATTTCAGCCCCGGTGAAATCGCCACCATCATCAGCGCCGTGGCCATTGCCGCAGAAATCATCATGATCAGCGCCTATGCCGGCCAGGTCGATGTACGCCGGGTCACCGTCGTGCAACTGGCCACGGCATCACTGCTGGCGTTTTTAATGGTGGTGCCGACCGGTGAACGTATTCCAGACTTTTCCTGGCTGCTGCTGAGCACCGCCATCGGCCTGGGGATGATGAGTGCAGTGATCCAGGTAGCCATGAACTGGGCACAGAAAAGCGTTTCGCCGACCCGCGCCACCGTTATCTATGCCGGCGAACCGGTCTGGGCCGGCATCCTCGGCCGCCTTGCCGGCGAACGCCTGCCAGGCCTGGCCTTGCTGGGCGGCGCGCTGATCGTCGCCGGGGTGATCGTCAGCGAAATGAAGAAGCGCAAGGCTGAAGACCAACAGCAGGCAAGCGAAGCATTGCCCAAGGCTGACTGACGTTTTCTGCTGATTGAATCAAGCCCTCAACGGCGGCCTGCAATGGGCCGCCGCGCTTCATCCTCTTAAACATTGGCGAAACAAAGGGTTACCGGTGTTTTTACTTGAACGGTGAAAATCTCGGAAATGCCCTACCAACTGTGTCAAACAAGACTGATCGACCAAGACGGCTACCAGACCCACATTGCGACCATTGAACCATGGGAGTGAATCATGTCTGGTCTGACCAATTGCACATCCTCGAGCAGTGCCTGCAAAGCGCTGACACCAACGCCTAAACCCGCTCAAGTATCCACAACCCTGACCCAGAACCTGAAGGCTCCATCCGATGAGCCTGGTGCAGACAAGATATCGCCTGTGGCCCGCCAGTTGAGCGATGCCTTGCAGCGCGCCAATCAACGCGATGCCAGCCTGAACCGCGATCAATTACGAGCGTTAGCGCAGAAAGCGCTTGCCCAGATCCATAGCGTGCGAATCGCCCCCCCTCACGCTATCCACGATAACGAACGACCAGATAGTGATGACTCCGAGATTCTGGAACGGGCGCGTAAAGCTACGGACTTTAAAAACAATCTTGGCCCCAACCCGTTCAAGGGCATGTCGCCTGAGTTGCTTGCGGCCATCACCTACGATGAAAGCGGTGCCTTTACCCTTCATGAACGCAACGCCGCCTGGTCGGAGTCTTACGATCAAAGACAAGTCTGGAAACATAAGGTCGTAGCCGAAGCGATGCTGGAGTACAGCCTGACCCGCGGCGACACGAGAATTTACGGGCAAATGCTGGACTACTACCGCACCCAACCAGCCATCGAACAAGCACAGATGCCCGACAACCATGAGAAGCACCTGCTGGAAAAGATCACCAGCATCATCGATAACCCGGACCAGTGGCATGACGTTTCACTGTACGACGTGTTGCGCCGCTGGCTGACCGCGCAGCCCCAACAAACATTATTTTCGATCATGGCAAGCGACAGTCAGATGCCGGAATCCACGCTGCCCGAAGTTGCCAGGCCGTTTAAAACCGCTACACAACCCGGTGACGCCATGGCCGTCAAGATCGCGCTCGAAAAAGCCATCGCCCCTTGTCTGCCCGTCAAACCGCAAGCTTCATGACACTGTCTCAATCTGCGGAAAATACTCTGCCTGTCGTTGGCACCTTGGCTTTGGCCTCAGGGTCATAGCTGTTACCTGACAGCCATCACCTACTGCCGTCATGACATGACCGATTGGTCCTTTCAGTGACAGCTCATTGATTTCCAGACATTTTTTGTAGGAAATTTCAGAGCAACGGCGTTTGGTGATGAACGATCTGGCACGTATGATGCTTAATATTTCTCCGCAGATTAGAAGCCTATGTCCCTGATAGTTCTACTGCTTCTGCCCTTTATCGGCAGCTGTCTGGCAGCTTTGCTGCCGCATAACGCCCGCAACGCGGAATCCCTGTTGGCCGGCCTGATTGCCATTGGCGGCGCACTGCAGGTCGCGCTGTGGTACCCACAGATTGCCGATGGCGGGGTGATCCGCGAGGAGTATCTGTGGCTGCCCAGCCTGGGCCTTAACTTCGTGCTGCGCATGGACGGCTTTGCCTGGCTGTTCTCCATGCTGGTGCTGGGGATCGGCGCGCTGGTGTCGCTGTATGCCCGTTACTACATGTCGCCGGATGACCCGGTGCCGCGTTTTTTCGCGTTTTTCCTGGCCTTCATGGGCGCGATGCTCGGCCTGGTGATCTCCGGCAACATTATCCAGATCGTGTTTTTCTGGGAGCTGACCAGCGTCTTCTCGTTCCTGCTGATCGGCTACTGGCACCACCGCAACGATGCGCGGCGCGGCGCTTACATGGCGTTGCTGGTCACCGGCGCCGGCGGCCTGGCGCTGCTGGCAGGGATGCTGGTGCTCGGTCATGTGGTCGGCAGTTATGATCTTGAGCGGGTGCTGGAATCGGGTGATGCGATTCGTGCCCATGCCCTGTACCCGGTACTGCTGGCGCTGATTCTCATCGGCGCACTGAGCAAGAGCGCGCAGTTCCCGTTTCATTTCTGGCTGCCCCACGCCATGGCCGCGCCGACCCCGGTCTCGGCTTATCTGCACTCGGCGACCATGGTCAAGGCCGGGGTATTCCTGATGGCCCGGCTATGGCCATCATTGTCCGGCACGGAGGAATGGTTCTGGATCGTCAGCGGCGCGGGCGCCTGCACCCTGCTGCTGGGTGCGTTTGCCGCCATTTTCCAGAATGACCTCAAGGGCCTGCTCGCCTACTCAACCATCAGCCACCTGGGCCTGATTACCTTGCTGCTGGGCCTGAACAGCCCGCTGGCGGCCGTCGCTGCAGTATTTCATATCCTCAACCACGCAACCTTCAAGGCCTCGCTGTTCATGGCCGCCGGAATCATCGACCACGAGAGCGGCACGCGGGATATCCGCAGGCTGTCGGGGCTGGTCAAGATGATCCCGTACACCGCCACGCTGGCCATGGTCGCCAGTGCGGCGATGGCCGGCGTGCCGCTGATGAACGGCTTTATCTCCAAAGAGATGTTCTTCGCCGAAACAGTGTTCATTACCTCGTCAATGTGGGTCGAAATCGCCCTGCCGGTGGTGGCAACCATTGCCGGTGCGTTCAGCGTCGCCTACTCACTGCGCTTTACCGTCGATGTGTTCTTCGGCCCGATGGCCAAGGACCTGCCGCTCTCGCCCCACGAGCCGCCGCGCTGGATGCGCATGCCGGTCGAGCTGCTGGTCATGGCGTGTCTGGTGGTTGGTATTTTCCCGGCGCAGTCGGTGGGTCCGATACTGGCTACAGCGGCGCAACCGGTGGTCGGCGCAGAGTTGCCCGAGTACAGCCTGGCCATCTGGCATGGCTGGAATGCGCCGATGATCATGAGCCTGATCGCGATGGGCGGCGGCATTTTGCTGTACTTGTTGCTGCGCAACCCGCTGCGCAACGAGCGCTTTAGCGGGCCGCCGCTGATCGGCCGGCTCAACGGCAAGCGCTCGTTCGAAAAACTGCTGGTGGCAACCATGCACTGGGCGCGTCGGGTCGAGCGCCGGCTGACCACCCGCCGCCTGCAACCGCAGTTGTTCGCGCTGGTTCTCACCGCCGTGGTGCTGGGCTTTATCCCGATGTATTACAGCGGTCTGAGCTGGGGCGACCGGCCGAAGATTTCCGGCTCCGGGGTGTTCGTCACGCTTTGGCTGATCGCGATTGCCTGCGCCATCGGCGCCGCCTGGCAAGGCAAGTATCACCGCCTGGCGGCATTGATCATGGTCAGTGTCTGCGGCCTGATGACCTGCATCACCTTCGTCTGGTTCTCTGCACCGGACCTGGCCCTGACCCAGCTGGTGGTCGAAGTGGTCACCACAGTGCTGATCCTGCTAGGCCTGCGCTGGCTGCCACGGCGTAGCGAAGAAGTGGCCACGGTCAGCTCGCGACTCAAGGCCCGTACCCGGCGGGTGCGCGACCTGAGCCTGGCGATTCTGGTCGGTGGCGGCATGGCGGCGTTGTCTTACGCGATGCTGACCCGCCAGACACCGAACATGATTTCGTCCTACTACCTGAGCAGAGCGCTGCCCGAAGGCGGCGGCACCAACGTGGTCAACGTGATGCTGGTGGACTTCCGCGGCTTCGATACCTTCGGTGAAATTACGGTACTGGGTGTGGTGGCGCTGACCGTGTTTGCCCTGCTGCGGCGCTTCCGCCCGCCCAAAGAAAGCATCCCGCTGCCCGCCCAGCAGCGCCTGCTGGCCCGCGATGTGGCCACCGACCTGGTCAACCCGCGCAGCGCCAGCGACACCGCACTGGGCTTTATGATGGTCCCGGCAGCCCTGGTACGCTTGCTGCTGCCGATTGCCTTCATCGTCTCGATGTACCTGTTCATGCGCGGTCATAACCAGCCCGGTGGCGGCTTCGTCGCCGGGCTGGTGATGTCGGTGGCGTTCATCCTGCAATACATGGTCGCCGGCACCCAGTGGGTCGAGGCGCACATGAGCCTGCGTCCGCAACGCTGGATTGGCGTCGGCCTACTGTGCTCGGTGCTCACCGGCCTGGGCGCCATGGCCCTGGGTTACCCGTTTATGACCACCCATACCGCGCATCTGCATTTGCCGGTGCTCGGCGACATGCATGTGGCCAGTGCGCTGTTTTTTGATATCGGCGTGTATGCGGTGGTGGTCGGTTCGACCCTGCTGATGCTGACCGCCCTGGGTCACCAGGCGGTGCGTAGCCATCGCCCGACCGCGCTGCCCAAGCCGGTGGGCGCCCTGCCACCGGGCCAGCCTGTCCACGCACCAGAAGGAGTCTTGTGATGGAAGAAGTGATTGCCGTTGCCATCGGCGTACTGGCCGCCTCGGGCGTCTGGCTGATCCTGCGCCCACGGACCTTCCAGGTGATCATGGGCCTGTGCCTGCTGTCGTATGGGGTGAACCTGTTCATCTTCAGTATGGGCAGCCTGTTCATCGGCAAAGAGCCGGTGATCAAGGACGGTGTGCCGCATGACCTGCTGCACTACACCGACCCGCTGCCCCAGGCATTGGTGCTGACCGCGATCGTGATCAGCTTTGCCATGACCGCGCTGTTTCTGGTGGTTCTGCTGGCTTCCCGTGGCCTGACCGGCACTGACCATGTCGACGGCCGGGAGCCGAAAGCATGAGTGCAATCAACCAACTGATCATTGTCCCGATCCTGCTGCCGCTGTTCACCGCCGGGCTGATGCTGATGCTCGGCGAGAAGCACCGCCCACTCAAGGCGCGCATCAACCTGTTCTCGACCCTGCTCGGCCTGGCCGTCTCGATCCGCCTGCTGATGTGGGTTCAGGAAAGCGGCGGCATGGGCTCGATCGGCGTGTACATGCCCGGTAACTGGGACGTGCCGTTCGGCATCGTGCTGGTGGTCGATCACCTGTCAGCGTTGATGCTGGTGCTGACCGGGATCATCGGGGTCTGCGCCTTGCTGTTTGCCCTGGCGCGCTGGGACAAGGCCGGTACCAGTTTCCATGCGCTGTTCCAGATCCAGCTGATGGGCTTGTACGGTGCATTCCTGACCGCCGACCTGTTCAACCTGTTCGTATTTTTCGAGGTGCTGCTCGCCGCCTCCTACGGCCTGATGCTGCACGGCTCGGGGCGTGCGCGGGTATCGGCGGGCCTGCATTACATCGCCATCAACCTGCTGGCTTCGTCGCTGTTCCTGATTGGCGCAGCGTTGATCTACGGCGTGACCGGCACGCTGAACATGGCCGACCTTGCGGTCAAGATCCCGCAGGTGCCTGAGGCCGACCGCGGCCTGCTGCACGCCGGTGCGGCGATCCTGGCCACGGCATTTCTGGCCAAGGCCGGCATGTGGCCGCTGAACTTCTGGCTGGTGCCGGCCTACTCGGCCGCCAGTGCGCCGGTGGCGGCAATGTTCGCGATCATGACCAAGGTCGGGATCTACACCTTGCTGCGGCTGTGGACCCTGCTGTTCTCCAGCCATGCTGGCGAGTCAGCGTTCTTCGGCGGTGAATGGCTGATTTTCGGCGGCATGGCGACCATTGCCACGGCAGCCATTGCGGTGATTGCAGCCCAGCGTCTGGAGCGTATGGCCAGCCTGAGCATCCTGGTCTCGGCCGGCATCCTGCTGGCGGCGATCGGTTTCGCCCAACCGAGCCTGACCGCCGGCGCGCTGTTCTATCTGGTCAGCTCGACGCTGGCACTCAGCGCACTGTTCCTGCTCGGCGAACTGATCGAGCGTTCACGCTCGGCCAACCAGTATGGCGAGGACGAGGACGCCGACCAGTTGCCACACAATCTTGAGTCCCTGCACCCACCCCGCGGCGTCAACCTCGATGAAGAGGAAAATATCGTGGTCGGTCAGGTGATCCCGATGACCATGGCATTTCTGGGCCTGTGCTTCGTGGCCTGCGCGCTGCTGGTCATCGGTATGCCGCCGCTGTCGGGCTTTATCGGCAAGCTGACCCTGCTCAGCGCCCTGCTCAACCCGTCCGGCCTGGATGTCGCCAAGGATCAACCCGTGTCACTTGAGGCCTGGCTGTTAATTGCGCTGTTGATTTTCTCAGGCCTGGCAGCGCTGATGTCGTTCGTCCGCCTGGGCGTGCAACGCTTCTGGACGCCGACTGAAACCGTCCCGCCGTTGCTGCGCCACAGTGAGTACCTGCCGATTGTGGTGTTGCTGGGCCTGTGCATCACCCTGACCTTCCGGGCCGAACCGCTGTTGCAGTACACCCAGGACACCGCAGCGACCCTGCATGATCCGCAGCAGTACATCCAGTCGGTCATGGCGACCCGCCCGGTGCCGGGGCCAACCCTTCAGACTTCGCAGGTGCAGCCATGAAGCACTTCTTCCCTGCCCCGTTCCTGTCGCTGGCGCTATGGGCGCTGTGGCTGTTGCTGAACCTCTCGCTCAGTGCCGGGCACATCCTGCTCGGCGCCATCCTGGCATTTCTGGCCCCGCTGATGTTTGCCTCGCTGCGACCAATGCCGGCGCGGATTCGCAAGCCCGGCACCATCCTGCGTTTCATCCTGCGGGTGGGGGTGGATGTGGTGATATCGAACCTGCAAGTGGCGCGTTCGGTATGGGCCCTCAAACGTCGGCCGCCGCGCTCGGCCTTCGTCAAGGTGCCGCTGGAGCTGCATGACGCCCACGGCCTGGCGGCGCTGGCCATGGTCTGCACCGTGGTACCCGGCACGGTCTGGTCGGAACTGGCGCTGGACCGTAGCATTTTGCTGATGCATGTGTTCGATCTGGAGGATGAGGCGCAGTTTATCGAGCATTTCAAGAGCCACTATGAGCGCCCCCTGATGGAGATTTTCCAATGAGTGCCTTGCTCAGTGTGACGATTCTGATCAGCCTGTCGATATTTGCCCTGGCCATGGTGCTGACGCTGTGGCGTCTGTTCACCGGACCGTCGGCGCAGGATCGGGTGCTGGCGCTGGATTATCTGTACATCATCGGCATGCTGATGATGCTGGTGCTGGGTATCCGTTATGCCAGCGACACGTATTTCGAGGCCGCGCTGCTGATTGCGCTGTTTGGCTTTGTCGGCTCCTTCGCCCTGGCGAAGTTCCTGTTGCGTGGTGAGGTGATCGAATGACCTACGATGTTCCCTTCTGGGTCGAGGTGCTTACCGCCCTGTTGTTGCTGACCAGCAGCCTGTTCACCCTGACCGGTGCCATCGGCCTGGTGCGTTTGCAGGATTTCTTCCAGCGCATGCACCCCACGGCACTGGCGTCGACAATCGGTGCATGGTGTGTGGCGCTGGCGTCGATTGTGTATTTCTCGGCGCTCAAGTCCGGGCCGGTGCTGCACGCCTGGCTGATTCCGATTCTGCTGGCCATTACCGTGCCGGTGACGACCTTGCTACTGGCACGAACCAGCCTGTTTCGCAAGCGGATGGCGGGTGAGGACGTACCGCCGGAGGTCAGTGGTGACCGACCGGACAGCAAGCAGGCGTAGGCGCGGCTTCAGCCACGCAGACCAAAGTCTGACCCGTCCTCAGCGCGACGCCCTGATCCTCGCCGCATCGCCGTTACGCGCCGATATGCCGTTTTGGCACAGCGGCGCTTGCTCGGCACGAAACCCAAAAAGCGAAAGCAGGATCTCAAACTTGCAGCAGTCAGTTACTCGCTGGCACGAAAGGTCAGTTCGCCTTTGCGCCATTTGGCGGCTTTGGCGATGGCGGCTTTGAGGGTCTGGGTCAGGCCGGTCTGCAGTTGTTCGGTAGCGGCGAAGACCAGCATGACACCATGGCCTTCCTTGAAAACGATGCCGTGGCCGGCAGGCGTGTCGACGAACGCGTACTCCCCCAGCCCATAGATTGTCATTTTGATATCGCGAAAGCGCAGCTCGAGTTTGCCGCCTTCGCGGCTGGGCAACACGGCGGCACGGAAGTGGTCGCCTACCTTGAGCTCAAGCCGAGGCTTGTCATCAACCACCAGCGCACTTTCGGTATCGATCTCAGCCATGTAGACGCCATCAGGCGATTGCTCGGCGACATAGACGAAGCGCGATTGAAACTGCTTTACCAACTTTGCACGAAGATCACCAAGCACGAACAAGGCGTGCGTATCCAGGTTACTTACAGCCAAAGTACAAACCCCCAACGAACTGAAAAATGAACTGCTCTGACAATGCCAGGGCAGTCAACCGATTGTTATCACTCCTATGTGGCCGTCTGGCGGCTGAAACTCCTGATGGGCACCTGCTGGTGCGCTGCAGTTGACGACGCAGGCAGGCAGGCGGCGATTCTACCGCCTGCGCACAACTATGGCATCCAGAGTGTGTATACAGTTCCTGCTCATTGTTGCCCTATCTGCCATTTTTGATCGAACTCCCCTGCCCAGGGACAATCGGATACTCAACAACTGCTCACATTACGCTCAGGAGAGACCATGGAACTGCCAAACCCTAGCCTGCCCGACCTGTTCGCCCAACTGGGCCTTGAGAGCGACGAGGCGAGCATTGAAGCCTTCATCGCGAATCACTCGCTGCCCGACGGGATCAAACTGATCGATGCCGAGTTCTGGACCCCGGCCCAGGCCCAGTTGCTCAAAGAAAAGCTGCGCAGCGATGACGACTGGGCTCTGGTGGTCGATGAACTCAATGAGCGCTTGCATCTGCCGCCGGTTTGATAAACAGCCGATGCCACGCGCAATGCTTGCCTTTGTGGGAGCGACCTTGGTCGCGAAGAGGCCAGTCAAATCATAGCCTCTGCTGCGAATGTGCTGCCGTCTTCGCCAGCAAGCTGGCTCCCACCGGGGCATAAGGCACCTAAGTGAACGGCATTGGCTTTAATACGGATAATCGGACGGGGCGACATTAGGGTGAATTTTACGCCCCCCAGGCTGGGGTGCATGCACGAACAATGCATCGCCCAGTCCGCCCAGCGTCCCGATGAGCGGCTCCCAGTGGGCAGAGTGGTGGATATAGCGCCAGCGCAGCAGTTGTTGCTGCTCTGGCGTCAGCCCGACGGTATCGCCCCGCGCCTGACCGATCAGGCGCCTGCAGATATCTTCGAGCGCGGGCGGTAACGCCAGGTCAGGGCTATCACCAATGGCTTCAAAGGGCACCCCCTCATCACAGGCCAGCGTGTGCATGATGCGCAAATGAATGCGCGAAAGATGCCCGCAGACCTGCCGCCGCATACAGACGGTGGCCATCACCAGGCGGCCCCCGGAACCTGCGGCATGCCTGGCACTGGCCACCGTTGAGCTTTGCACCTGCAGGCAGGCGTGTGGATCAGCAGGGTCAACCCAATACGCGGCATCCATGGCCTGCAAGTCTGCCTCAGCCTCTCGCCAGGCCGGGCTGTCCTCATCACGGACATACCGGCCAACCACACTGGTGTGCGGGCGGCTCATCAGGACCTCTTCGTAGGTCAACTGATGGTAGCCACCGCCAATGTCCGAATGCGCCCCCGGCAGCACAATCTCCCGCTCCCAGCCCGGCGCAATACTGTTGAGGGCGAAATTGCGCCGCCACTCGTCCCGTGCCACCAGATGCAGCACCTGCCTGGCGCAGCCAGGTGGCAGATACAGATTGACCCGACGGTTATGAGAGTCGCGCACATTGCCCAGGTCTCGCCAGCCGCCTACTGCCGCAACAGTGTCGAACAGGCCGACCAGCATGATCCGCACACTGCCTTGCTGCCAGCCGAAAGTCGGGCTCCAGGCCAGTGCCGTATCGGCCAGCAGACGGCCTAGCGCTCCGCGCTCCTGCTTGAGAATCTCGTTGACCAAATGGCGGGCCGATGCGGCGCCGCGGCTGAAGCCGAAGATGTCCAGTTCCAGAACATCAATTACACACCCCGGATTATCCAGCGCAAAAAGCGCCAGGCACTCGGCCAGCCGACTGACCGCCTTGTCGACCTTGGCCAGCACCCCGGTGCTGCCGCGCCCCAGACTTTGCCCAGGCCAACGCGAATCGCGCCCGCCTGAGGTGGTGCCGACCCCGCCGATATACACCGGCCAGTAAACTTTCCAGCCATCCGTTTCACGCCGGGCAACGGCCTGTTTACGATAAAGCTCGAACAAACGAGCGATATTACTGTAGTCGTTAGTGTAACTACCGTGTGACCCGGCGTGGCGCCCGGCGCACTCGCGGGTATGCTCCTGCTGGCCGGCCTGCATCTGTTCGCGGCAGTGGGCGGCGATACCGCTATTGACCCGGTTATTACCGGTGCCATCGAAAAACAGCCCGACCCGCACGGTCACAGGGAACCGGGTAACTTGCGCAGTATCAGGGTGTACATTTACATGTGCTGTAGTATTCATCGTGTATCCATCCTTAGATGCGTCGACTGCAAACTATTTATTGGCGCCTTTTTTCTGCGCATACAAACAGCTTGCTCAACGTGACACGACAGTCAAGCAGTCATAGATATTTCAGAATATTCCTACACAATTAAACCAATTCCTACACACCCCACGCCCAATAATTCTTTAGCTGTTATCAATTACAACAACCTTGGCTGACCAGCCCCCCCCTATGGGGGGCGCCTTTAAAAAACACAGGCTAGGCTGCCAGCAAGTCGGTTTCAAAAATGCTGTTATGCCTGCTCGGGCCGATACCCCAGACGCAATCCACCCCAGTGCCGCCCCTTGACCATGATCGGCACCGACAGATCATGCATAAGCTCACCGGTATCACGGGTGTAGGTCTGCAACAGCACCGCCTGCTGATGGCTACCACAACGAATTCCGGTGCGGTCATCGAACTTGCGCTTGCTACGATTGCGCGCGGTGTCCACTGCCGGGTCGCCGGTCAATGGCTGATTGAAAGCCGCGTTATGGGTCGGCACATAACCCTGCTGGGTGCAGGCAATGGCAAACACCAGCCCCTCATGGCGCTTGAGCAAGGGCTCCTGAATATCCGGCAGCACCTTGTCGGTGTAGCCGTCAAAGCGGGTATGAAAGCGCGGCGGGCTGGTCTTGGCGATAGGCTGGTAACTGCGGTCGAACAAATCATCCAGGCTCACCGCGCCCCTGGCGATATCAGCCTCGAAGCGGGCGCCGATCTGCACAGCGCCTTCGCGGGCCAGATCGTAGATACGCTGGTGGTAATCATCCAGCCCGACCTCGGCCAGGCGTTGGCTGATGCTCTCTGCCTGACCTTCCATCTGCACGGCAGAGTCGGCCAGCTGGCGGGTCTGCTGGTTACTGACCGACAGGTCGGCGCGCATGTGTTCGATGGATCCAAACAGGCTGCCCAATTGCTCCTGATTGATCTGCGTGCCCTGAGCAATCTCGCTGACCTGAACTTCGACGTCGGCAGCCAGGCTGGCGATGCGTTCCAGATGCTGGCCAGTGTCCTCGACCTGACGTACGCCTGTGTCGAGATCGACGGATAACTGCTGGATCTGCGCGACCACCTGGGTGGTCCGCTGCTGGATATCGGCAACCATCTGCCTGACCTCCTCGGTCGCCGTCGCCGTACGCCCCGCCAGACCGCGCACTTCATCGGCGACCACCGCAAAACCTCGGCCGTGCTCGCCGGCCCGCGCCGCCTCAATGGCGGCATTGAGTGCCAGCAGGTTGGTCTGGCTGGCAATCGACTGGATGACCTGAGCGACCCGCTGGATCTCTTCACTGCGCTGGCTCAGCGCCTGGATGACCTGGCGGCTGTCCACCGCGCCCTGACTCAGGCGGCGCATGCACTCGATAGACTCAACCAGCACCGTACGCCCGGCCTCACTACTCTGCCGCGCTTCACTGGCTGCGCTCAGGGCCTGCTGGCTCAATTGCGCAGCCTGCTGCTCGGTGGCGATCATCACCTCGGCACTGCCTACCACCTGCTCGGCGGCCTTGAGCTGCGATTGAATCCGGCCGGCGAGTTGCCGCACCGAAAACGACACACTGGCGGCGGACAACGCGTTATGGCTGGTGGTGAATGACAGGTCGCGGGTCAGGCGGGTGATATCACTGGCGCTTGCGGCCTCAGGGGCCGATGCCGGTTGGCGCTTGCGCAACCGGGGCAGCCAGATCAGCGCAACAGCCAACGGTGCTGCGAGCCACACGGGCAATAGATTCAAGCCGGTGACGACCAGTAGCACGACAATGCCAAGGCTTTGTGTCAGCGCCAGCCACAAGGGCGCGAATACGTGTGAAACGGGGGCCTGCGCGCCGGGCTCTGCCAGCTTCCCTGCAAAGGCTACGTTGTCGGTCATGATCCCTCCACCTGTCGTTTTTCTTATTGAAAAACATTAAACGCCACGAACAGGCTATTTGCCATGATTCGTTAGTGGTACATCCGGCCCGGATCAATACAACGCAGTAAAAAACGATAAACGGCAGGCACAACAAAACCGGGAGGCAGTTGCTTGCCTCCCGGTCAGGTTCCCCTCAGCACTGAGCGATCAGTACTGACGCTGGTGCTTGTCAATCGACTCGTGACGTTCCTGCGCTTCGATGCAGTAACGGGTGGTCGGGCTGATCAACAGACGCTTGAGACCAATCGGCTCGCCGCTGTCATCGCACCAGCCGAAAGAGTCGTCAGCGATACGGGTCAGGGCCATTTCCAGTTGCGGCAGCATGCGCTGGTCACGGTCGATGGAGTTCACCAGCCAGTGACGCTCTTCTTCTACAGAAGCGGCGTCGGCAGGATCTGCCGGGGTGTCCAGGCTTTCGATGGCAACACGGCTCTTTTCGATACGCTCGTGGATTTCAACCTTCATCGATTGCAGCAGCTCGGTGAAAAAACCGTGCTGTTCAGCATTCATGTAGTCATCGGCCGGCATGGCCAGCAACTGGTCCTTTGTCATTGAATTCTCTAATAAAAACGTGCATTTAGCCGGTCTGGAGAGGCCTTGGCGTGGCGTGTCGACGCCATGGCTTTTAAAGGCACCGCCCTGCACTCCACTCAAGAGGGGCGGCAGTCTACGGCTGCCATGCTCAGTCGGCAACCCGTTTGACCCATCTATGCCGAACAATTGCGCAAAAAATGTGCAAAAAGGCTGGCGTTCGCCGCGACTCGACCAGAGTGCCCAGCCAGCAAGCCTCTACCCCATGGAACGCGCCCGGGATTTGCTGGCGCAGGCAAACCAGCCTGCCCTCATCACACCCGGATGTAACCAGACAGACTGCATTAGTTATCGTTCCCTCATACGCATCACTACAACGTACTTTTTTCACAATGACCGGGGTATTCGAGCAACTCTCTTAACATCTTTTAACTTCAGACAAATTGCATTGTACAAAGCAGCAAAGTGCCATCTATAGTGCGTTCAATGCACACGGACAAGCATGCGAACCTGTTCGCATCATCATGGACCGGACCCGAGCCTGCCGCTTCGTGAGCCTGCCGCTATGTTCTTCAAATCAAACACTAAAGAAATTATTGCCCTGCAACAGCTCGTCGAGCAGCAGGCCAGCCTGCTAAAGGCGATCAACCGCTCGATGGCCAGTATCGAGTTCGATCTGAACGGTGTCGTGCTCGATGCCAATGACAACTTCCTGAGCGCCATGGGCTATCGCCGCGAAGATATCCTTGGCAAACAGCACCGGATGTTCTGCACGCCTGAAG
The DNA here is from genome assembly GCF_024129895.2 of Pseudomonas sp. 21LCFQ02. NCBI lineage: Bacteria > Pseudomonadati > Pseudomonadota > Gammaproteobacteria > Pseudomonadales > Pseudomonadaceae > Pseudomonas > Pseudomonas sp. 21LCFQ02. The sequence goes on along the minus strand of NZ_CM178749.1, from coordinate 3,668,372 downwards.
ATGGCCGCAGCAGCGAGTACGATCGGCTTTGGTCACGCCTGCGTAACGGCGAGTTCGTTTCTTCGACCTTCCGCCGTGTCGCCCGCGACGGCCACATCGTCTGGCTTGAGGCCAGTTACAACCCGGTGCGCGATGCTAATGGCAAAGTGACCAAGGTGATCAAATACGCCACCGATGTCACGGTACGAATCGAGGCCGACAACGAGGCGCGCCGCAAGCTCGAAGCCATCGACCACGCCATGGCCGTGATCGAGTTCGACCTTGAGGGCCGGATTCTGGCCGTCAATGACAATCTGACACGCACCATGGGCTATAGCGAAACCGATCTGATCGGCAAGAACCACCGCATGCTATGCCCGCCGGAGCAGAGCAACAGCAACGAATACGCCGATTTCTGGCGACGCCTGAACAAGGGAGAATCGTTCAGCGGCCAGTTCAAGCGTGTCAGCCGTAGCGGCCAGCCCGTCTGGCTGGAGGCGACCTATAATCCGATCTACGACGCCAGCGGCAAGCTGTGGAAGGTGATCAAGTTCGCCGCCGATATCACCCCGCGTATTGAGCAGCACGAACGTGATGCAAGCAGTGCCGCCCAGGCGTATCACATCTCGGTCGAGACCCGCAAAGTCACCGAACACGGCACCGAAGTGATTCAGCAGGCCGCCCAGGAAATGCGCCAGATCTCATCGAGCATCGAAGATTCGTCGAAGATCATCACCCAACTGGGCGCACGCTCCGAGCAGATCACGGCCATCGTCAATACCATTCGCAGCATTGCCGAGCAGACCAACCTGCTGGCGCTCAATGCCGCTATCGAAGCGGCACGGGCGGGTGATCAGGGCCGTGGCTTTGCTGTGGTGGCCGACGAAGTCCGGCAATTGGCCGGGCGCACCAGCCGCTCGACGGCGGAGATTTCCGAGATGATCGGGATGATCCAGAACGAAACGCGCCAGGCCATCGACAGCATGGACAATACCCGCAACAACGCGATCAAGGGCGTTGACCTCGCCGACCAGGCCGGCTCGGTCATCGTGCGAATCAGCGAGGGCACCAATCACGCGGTGGACGCTGTGAAGATGTTTGCCAGAGTCGCTCACTGAACCGCGCTACTGAGCCTCCAGCGCCTGGCGATTTTTCTGACCCAGGCGCTTGGCGCGCTTTTCCAGCACCAGGTACACCACCACCGCCAACAGCAGCGGCAGCAAAAAGTAAATTGCCCGGTAGCCGATCAGCGCCGCCAGCAAGGTACCTTTGGAAAACTGGTGCGCCAACAGGGTCATGAATACGGTTTCCAGCACACCGAGCCCGGCCGGGATGTGGGTAATTACCCCGGCAATGCTGCTGATCAGCAACACACCCAGAATTGCCGGGTAAAACGCTTTGTCCGGCAGCAGGGTGTAAATCACCAGCGCCATCAGCGACCAGTTCAAGGCACCCAGGCTGGCCTGGATCAGCGCCTGACTCAGGGTCGGCAAGACAATCTCCTGGCCGCGAATGGTCCAGCACCGGCGCTTGGAAAACCGGCAAGCCGCCAGATAAGCCGCGCACAGGATCAGCAGCGCCACGCCTATCAGCTGCAAGCTCGTGCTGCCAATCGCCCACTCCGGCGGCAACTCAAGAAAGCCCAAGGCGAATACCAGACCTGCCAGCAGCATATAGCCCAGCCAGTTGGTAATCAGGCTCAGGCTGAGAACGCGGGTGATGGTCGGCACATCAAGCCCCAGCCGCGAGTACAACCGATAGCGCAAGGCAATGCCGCCTACCCAGGAACTGAGGTTGAGGTTGAACGCGTAGCACACGAAGGTGACCGGCACGACCTGGGCAATGCTCAGCCGATGCCGGGTGTAAAAGCGCGCCAGGATGTCAAAGCCGCAGTAGACCAGGTAGCTGCAGGCCGCCACCAGCACGGCGATGAACAAGGTACTGGCCTTGTAGGAGCGCAAAGCCTGCATGACCTCCTGCCAATCAAGGTTCTTGACCAGCAGAAACAGCAACACCGGGATCAGTACGATGAAAAACACATTGAGCAAGCGTTTGGCCCACAGCCATTTGCTTGATTGGGTTTCGGATGCAGCAGCGCCAGCCTGGCTCATGACGATTTCTCCGAATTGGACAGCTCATGGGCCGCCTGTTGTCGCTCTTCAACAACCCGCGCCTCGGGCATCACGTCCGCCGCACGCAGGGGCTTGAGGCGCATGCCGTGCACCGGAAACAGCCCGGCGATGGCCGGAAAGTGGCGCAGGAAGTGGAAGCACAGAAAAATCATCGGCGCCCTCCACCACTGGCCACGCGCCGCCCCTTTGAGGGTGATCGGCACGCTGTGGGCAGCCGCCAGCCCAAGCAGATGCTCCTGCAACTGCTGATTGAGTGACGCATCACGGATGAACAAATTGGCTTCCAGATTCAACGCCAGGCTCAGCGGGTCGAGGTTACTGGAGCCCACAGTCGACCACTCATGGTCGATCAGCGCCACCTTGCCATGCAGCGCGCGCTGCTTGTATTCGTGGATCACCACCCCGTCGCGCAACAGGTAGGTGTAGGTCAGCCTTGAGCAGACCCGTACGAACGGCATGTCCGGCTTGCCTTGCAGAATCAGAGTGACCTTGACCCCGCGTCGCGCGGCGTTACGTAACTCGCGCAAGAACCGATAGCTGGGAAAGAAGTAGGCATTGGCCAGGGTGATCCGCGAATTGGCAGCCCTGATCGCCTGCAAATATTGCTCTTCAATGTCGGTGGTGTGCTGACGGTTGTCCCGTTCAGCCAACAACATCCGGGCATGGCCGGCCTGCTCGAGGCGCAGCGGCACCGGCGCCAACCGCTCACGCACCGCCGCGCTGAGCATGCCCAAGGCGCTGCGGTGGATATCGGCAATGATCGGCCCACGGACCCGCACCGCATAATCCTGCTTGGCAGTCAGCCCGGTTTCAGTCATGTGATCGACGCTGTAGTTGATCCCGCCAATAAAGCCGAGCTCACCATCGATCACCACCACCTTGCGATGCAGACGGCGAAACAGATTGGTGCGCATGCCCAGCAAACGCGGTTGCGGGTCGAACAACTGGATATGAATACCCGCATCGATCATTTGCTTGACGAACGCTGAACTCAGATCACAGGTGCCGTAGTCATCCACGGTGACCACCACCTGTGCGCCATTACCCGCCGCTTCGATCAGCGCCTGCTGCAAGCCTTCGCCAATCCGGTCTTCAAAAATGATGAAGGTCTCGACCAGCACCTGACGGCGTGCCGAGCGGATGGCCTGGAATACGGCGGTAAAGAAATCCTCGCCATTGATCAGCAACTCAACCGAGTTACCGTCACGCCATTGCCCTTGTTTCATAAGCTCACCTCCACCGCCAGCGGTGCATGATCGGACAGATGAGACCAGGGCCGATGGCTCAACACCTGCGGCCGCCGGGTCGTGGCGTTGGCGACATAGATCCGGTCCAGCCGCAGCAGCGGCCAGCGCGCCGGGAAACTGCGCGCCGGCGCCCCTGTGTGCTGGACAAACACTTCGCGCAACCCGGTGCCGGCCAGCAGCGCATCGGCACGCAGGCGCCAGTCGTTGAAGTCGCCGGCCACAATGACCGGCTCACCGTCCGGCAGGCCCTTGACCAGCTGCGCGAGCAGCCGGATCTGCGCCTCACGGTGCTTCTCACGCAGGCCCAGATGCACGCAGATCGCATGCACCTGGCCATGGTGTGCAACATCAAGCACACAATGCAGCAGACCGCGCTCTTCAGTGCCATGAATGGACACGTCGAGATTCTCGTGGCGCAGGATCGGGTATTTGGAAAGCAGTGCGTTACCGTGATCGCCATGCGGGTAAACCGCATTACGGCCATAGGCGTAGCTGCTCCACATACTGTCGGCCAGGAACTCGTACTGCGAGATGCTCGGCCAGTCCTTGACCCGGCTGGCATGGCGCTGGTGCTCACCGTGCACTTCCTGCAGAAACACCACATCGGCCGACACGCTGCGCACGGCCTCACGCAGTTCGGGAAGGATGAAGCGCCGATTCAAAAAGCCAAAGCCCATATGCATATTCATGGTCAGTACATTCAGTGAGAGGTTGGCCGATACCGGCTGCAATTGGCCGACGGGCGTATGGGCTCGGGTCAAGAACGTTTACTCCTTGAGGGCAATCACTGCATATGAAGCTTGCCAAACGAGCCGGTTCCGTCGTTTATCGACCAACGCGCAGAATGCAACGCTGGTCAGCGATAAATGAGCGTTATGCCGCGCACAGCACTTACCCGCTCATAGGTGCGGGCAAAGCCTGTGATGGCGCGGCCCACGCACCTGGCGGGGCGTTTGGTTTTTTACTGAACACTGAAACCTGAAACGGCACGCGGGTTGCTTGCACAGGGGGCTGAGAGCCACCGGTGACAGATTTTTCCACTCGCTGGAAACGCAGCAAAACCGGCTAAGCTGATTTCATTCAAGACGACGACAGGAACCGAGCCGTGGCCGCTTCGTCAATCGCACGCTATACCGCAAAGGCCCGCTGGCTCCATTGGCTCATGGCACTGCTGGTTGTCCTGGCTTATGGCCTGATTCTGTGCCGCAGTGAGTTCAGCCGCTTTTCCGAATACCGCATGATGGTGGTGCAAGGGCATTACCTGACCGGCATCCTGTTGCTGGGCCTGGCGTTCTTTCGCCTGGCCGAACGACGCCGTCATGCGCCGCCAGCCATTACCCCGCCCCTGCACAACAGATTACGCGTGGCCTCCCGAGTGACGCATTACCTGATGTACGGGTTCCTGTTCGTGCAGCCGATATTGGGCATGCTCACCGTACTGGTAGAAAAAGGCGAACTGCCGATCCTGTTTACCGGGCTGGCCATCCCTTGGCCGCTGCCGACCTCGGGACGTACCGCCGAGTATTTTGAAGACCTGCACAAGCTGTTCGCCTCGCTGTTTTACTACCTGGTCGGCCTGCACATTGCCGCCGCGCTCTGGCATCACTTCATCCGCAAGGACGACACCCTCAGCAGAATGCTGTGAACCCTGTGGGAATTTTCAACACACCGCCGTGCATGACGGACATGACGGACAAGGCGGGCTATGATCTGCGCCTGTGTTCTAGCCATGATTCAAGGACTCTTCATGCACATGCGGTTGTTGACTGCCCTGACAGTGACTGTCGGCTGCGCGTTTTCCCTTCAAGCCCAGGCCAGCAGCGACGACTCCTGCTACCCGCGCTGGTCGTTGATCAAGGACAATCTGGAGCCGTGCAGCAACCTGGCCTTTCTCAGCCCTGGCAACGATAGCCAGATCAACCTGCGCCTGTTGCTGGCCGACAAGAGCGTGCTGCCGCCAAGCCCGCAGCCGTTGCAAGCCCTCGACCTGGAACAAGGCTACGGTCAGGTGCCATTCCCGGTTTACCGGCTCAGGCCAGAAGCGACGCCTGCCGACGCACAACCAACCAGCCAGGCTGTCGACCCCTTGGCTGCACCACTGCAACGACTGGGCCTGAGCCGACCGGCAACAACCGCCGGGCAGGAGTTTCTGCAAGGTGAAGGCAGCCGTTGCCGCAGTAACGATCAGGCCAGCGCCACGGCCTTCATTAGCGCCGTGCTGAACAGCCCCGAACTGACAGACAACGAGCGCAAGGCATTGGCCGACAGCCGTCTGCAAATGCTCGGTGCCTGCAGTTGGGATCCGGACCAGCAAACGAGCCTGCTACCGGCCAATCTGGCGTCCAGTGAGGCCCAGGCATTTGCTCTCTACCTGGCTGCAGCAGCGGACTTCTACAGTGGTCGTTTTGATGCAGCCGCCAGCGGATTCGCCCGCCTGGCCGACAGCCGCCAGCCATGGCTGAACCAGACCGCTGCCTACATGAGTGCTCGCACCCTGCTCAACCAGGTTCAAGAAACGGGCTTCACTGAGTACGGTGAAATCGACCCTGATCGCCTGGACCTGGCCTTGCTGGGTCGCGCTGACCAGGCGTTCCAGCAATACCTGGCCCAATGGCCGCAAGGTGATTACGCGGCATCAGCGCGCGGCTTGCTGCGCCGCGTACACTGGCTGGCCGGTAACGACGACAAGCTGGCTGACGAATATGTCTGGCAGCTGACCCAGGCCAGCGACGCACAGCGCAGCGCCAGCCTGGATGGTTTGATCAACGAGATCGATATCAAGTTACTCATCAACCGTGCCCATACGCTGCAAGAACCTCTGCTGCTGGCGGTCATTGACCTGATGAGCATGCGCGAACAGGCCCGCCCCGGCCTGTCGCTGGAAGATCTGCAGGCCCAGCAGCCGGTATTTGCCAACGATCCGGCCATCTATGACTACCTGCTGGCCGCCCACGCATTTTATGTGCAAGACAATCCAGCGAAGGCACTGGAGCACTTGCCGCAGCCACCTGCCGCAGGCGACACCCTGAGTTATCTGAGCTTCAGCCAGCAAATGCTGCGCGGCCTGGCCTTGCAAGCTCGCCAGGACTTCAAGGGAGCGCAACAGACGTGGCTCGCCATCCTGCCGATAGCCAAGGCGCCGCTGCAACGCGAGCAACTGGAGCTGGCCCTGTCGATGAGCTACGAGCACGACGAGCAACTGTCCGGCGTGTTTGCCGCCGACTCGCCGATCCAATCCCGGCAAGTGCGTAACATCCTGCTCAGCCATGTGGCCGATGCGCAACTGCTGCGCGAGCAGACCCTGAACGGGCTGGACACCAGCGAACGCAACCTGGCGCTGTTCGTGCTGCTCTACAAAGACCTGCTGCGCGGTCGCTATGCCGACTTCGCACAAGACCTCAAACGCTTGCCTGAACCGCTGCCCAAAGAGCAATTGGGCTACGGCCTGGGCTACGTCTACCAGCAAGGTCCATCATTGGAACTGTTCCAGTGGCAAGGCGACAAGGCCGAGTCTGGCTACAGCTGCCCGAGCATCGCCCAGACCGCTGCCGCCTTGCAGGCTGATAGCAAAGACCCTCAGGCGCTCAATTGCCTGGGCGAGTTCATCTTGCGCAACCGCCTCGACAGCATGCCGCTGGATCAGCGCCGCGATGCCGACACCCTAGGAGGCAGCGCACCGGGCTTTGCCGGCGAGGTGTTCTCACGGCTCGACGGCTATCGCCAGGTGATCGACAACCCCAAGGCAGGCCGTGACGACAAAGCCTATGCGCTGTTTCGCGCCATCAACTGCTATGCACCTTCGGGTTACAACAGCTGTGGCGGCCAGGAAGTCGAGCCGGCCACCCGCAAAGCCTGGTTCCGCCAGCTCAAAGGCAGCTACGCCAGCACTCAGTGGGGCAAAACCCTGCAGTATTACTGGTAAAGCCATGATGAAAACCTGGCCCTGGCTGCTGCTCAGTTGGCTGCTGGCGACTGAGCCCGGCCATGCGGCGGTAGACGCCAGCCACTACGACCAGTTCTGGCTATGGGCCGGCGTCGACCAGCAGCCGGTGCTGCAACACGCCAATACGCTCTACGTGCTGCAAGGCCAGATCAGCCAGTCACGCCGCGACCCGCAGGTGCACTTCATCGCTCAAGGGCCGGGCGTGGCCCGCCTGCCGCAAAAACAGCTGTGGATCGTCTACCGCGCCCACACTCTGCGCTGGCCCGACACCGTATATCGCCAGTTGCTCGCCCAGGTCGAGCGCTGGCGCAGGGCCGGCAACCCGGTGGTCGGCGTCCAGATCGACTTCGACGCCCGCACCCGCCACCTCGACGAATACGTGACCTTCCTGCGCGACCTGCGCCAGCGCCTGCCTCCCGACTACCGCCTGAGCATCACCGGCCTGATGGACTGGAGCAGCAACGCCGACGCCAGCGTGATTGGCCAACTCAACGGCGTGATCGACGAAGTCGTGGTCCAGACCTACCAGGGCCGCCACAGCATCCCCGACTACGGCGCCTACCTACCACGCCTGAGCCGCCTGGGCCTGCCGTTCAAGGTCGGCCTGATCCAGGGTGGCGAATGGCAAGAGCCGGATTTTTTACAAGACAGTCCCTGGTTCAAGGGTTATGTGGTATTCCTGCAGAACCCATAACCCCACCAGGACGGCTTTTTTGCTTAAGCACATGAAAAATCTGAAAAAAACATTTGCATAAGGAAAAACGTTCGACTACATTAGCGCACCTCGACGGACGCAACGTCTGAAACGAGATACGGTGAGATGTCCGAGTGGTTTAAGGAGCACGCCTGGAAAGTGTGTATACGAGAAATCGTATCGAGGGTTCGAATCCCTCTTTCACCGCCACATTCGATGTAAGCTAAAGCCCTGATTTTACTAGATAAAATCGGGGCTTTTTCTTTTGCGCCCTATAGCTTTAGGGCAAATTTAGGGCAAAAAGAACAACTCTCAGGCCGCAACAGGCCGCCTCCGGCCATTCATGGCAATCTCCGGCGTTCTGCCGAACCAAATCCCCTCAAAAAACCATCAGTCAGGCGACATTGCATTTTGAGTGTCATACCCACAAGAGCCAACGTGCTGAACATGACACATCAAGCACCGAACGAAGCGCTCATCACAAAGCATCTCAAGCAGCTGGTGAATCAGATGCTTCCCACTACCAGGCAGCGATCTATAGCGTTCAATGAAAAAGCGCTCATGCTCAGGCAGAGTTACCCCGCAGGGTCTGGAGCGGCCGCCTGATAACACATACATGACATCCGCGCCCGCTGCCGCGACACCCGCAAAATAATCTGCTCGAGGTACTCTCACACCGCTTTCGTAGTGCGCTTGTGCGTTAGTTGCCACACCACCGACGGACCCGAATTGGGCCTGAGTAAAGCCAAGCCTGATGCGCTCATATTTCAATCGCCTGCCGATGCCGTTCATGCCGCTCACCTTGCGATCCAATTGGGCATCAAATTATCTGATAGATAGCTGGTTGCCATCTTTTTTCGGAGAATCAGCTGATTTTATGACCAACCGGCATTGCTGTTCAGATCGTCACCCTCCAAAAGCGAGAAAATCACACCCCCTCCCCAATGCGTTCCAACTCCGTTTGCGTAACGTCCCAGGCACTGGGAATGCATCGAATAGACCTTAAAATCAATGATCCTGAATATCACAACACCATCCTTGCGTATGCATCTATCACTACACATTTGCCCAAGATGCACGCCGTTCGTCCCGTAGGCATTCATGCCTACAAGGGAAGTATCCATACAAAATCTCCATGTTATCCGAGCTTCAACGCTGCGAGGGGGCGGAATAATACGGAGGGCTGTCAGGAACAAAAATTATCCGACACCACCCGAACGCACGCTATAGCATTAGTCTGACAGCGCGATAATTTTTTAACTCCATTTCGCCAGTATCAACCTGGGGCTCTCATGTCTTTCGGTTTGAGCCTCGCCCGCCACGCCATCCTCTCAGCCTCGCTCATCAGCTCAAACGCCAGATCCTCAACTTTCATCCCGCCTGCGCAAGCGCTATAGCGCGCCCCCCCGCCGACCCTCAATCCCCAGTGCATCAGGCCCGACCGACGCTGATCGGCACCGGCCACGAGCAGCATTTCGTAAAACAGTGCATCGCATACAGCTCGGGACAACTGATTTACGCAATAAAGAAGATCATGGATCACACCGCATGCACGATCTTCAATTCCGGTCAGCAATGGCCTGACAATCCAGGGTGTGGACGCCAGATCGGTGATGAAGTATTTCGGCGCTGTGTAGGTCTCGCCGTCAGCCGACTGGTAGCGGAAGTCGTGCATCAGCACCCACTCGCCTCTGGCGTAGGCCTGCAGTACCAAAGGATCAGGGAAGCGGCCGGTCATGGCGCGCCGCCGCAAGTGACCTCAATGCGATCGGGCGCAATTGAGGCATTGACTAGAATACGGTTTGCCAGGCGCGCCGGCTCCGGAGCCGCGCAATAGGCACCGGTTGCGTAGCGCATGGCCTGAACGGCGCAGCCCTGAAGCAGCAGCAGGCCCGCAATCAGGACTAGGCGCGTCATATCAGCACCCCGCCGCAAGCAGAATACATGGCCAACAGATCCGCCTCCGATGCCTCTTCCCGAGCCCGCTCGGCAGCGTAAATCTGCAGCAGGCTGGCAAGCTTGTGCTCTCGCTGGCCATAACCGGCGCCGGGCAAACTGGCCCAGATCGGCGCGGCCCTGGCGATAGCCGTCTTGATGTCACCGGCCTTGATGCACGGCATGGCGCCGCACTCGATCAGCAGCTTGATCGCGGCCAGATCCTGAGCCTCGGGAATAAACCGACCCTTGAAGCCGTAGTTGCGCACAATGGCGTTCCAGGTGCGTGCCAAAAACTGGTAACGGCCGGCTGCGCTGGACTTGATCTTGTAGCGCGGCAAGTCGACCAGCACCTGAGGGTGCGCGCTGTAATCGCTGAACAGGGTGCCGCCGACCAGCACGTTGTAGCCATCGTCAGAGGCCTTGATGGTGGAAGTACCCTCCGACCAGGCGAGCATGTCGAGGAACGCCAGGACGTTAATACCGCCGGCCTGTGTTGCGTCAATTCGTGCCATATGATTTTTTCCAGACGAAAAAAAGCCCGCTCGGTGGCGGGCTTATCAGAAGCTGTCGAGAGTCAGCGAAGCAGCAGCGTTAGTTTGCAATCAGCAGATCAACACTCGTGGAATCACAGCTGTAATTCCCTTTCTTGTCGATGACCAGATAGAGCGACGATTCTTTGGTAACAGCCACGTCGTCTGCCTTGATCTGCGCACTACCACCATTTGCCAGATTGCCGGACTTGATCACGGTGTCACCCAGATTTAGCGACCATCTGATCCCGTCACCGCAAGAGCGATCCAGATCATTCACCCGCCCGAGCACGTTGACGCCCCCTTCGACAGGACTGGCCCAGCGGAAGATGGTTTGAAAGGCAGGGCCAGGGTGAGCGTAAACGTCACCCTGCTTCAGGCTGTAGCCGCCACCGCCACCAGTAAAGGTTTGCTTAGGGATAGCAATAGACCCAGCTCCGGTAGCTGCAGCACGCCAGCAGAGCGACGGGCCACCAGGGCATTGGGCGTAGAACAACGGAAACGCAGTGTAGTTGGCCGAAACACTTGTTGCCGTCGTATTGCGCATGAATGACCAGGGCGAGCCCGCTGGAATGCCGTTATCCATCAGGTACATGTCACGAGCCAGGTTCCACGTCTGGGTCGCGGCCATAGCGTTGACAGACGCAAGTGAAGACACCAGCGCCATAGCCAGCAGGAGTTTGTTGTGCAGTTTCATGGTTCACCTCGATAGTTGATGTTGAGCTGGATTCAAATCGCACGGACTGGCCGTGCTTGGCTCGCTCAAAGGCGCTTTCTCGAGGCTCGTGGCCTTCACATGATTCAACGTTCCGCAACGGGAACATTTGATCTGGAGTTCGGTAAAAACGCCCACACGGGCGAGAAGTCTGTTGCACTTACCGCATCTGCAATCTTTAAGCATCTGCATAATCTTCCTTTATCTGCCATGCCCACCCCGCTATCGCCAGTGACGAAAGGCGGCATGCAAGCTGACTCTGCATCCGGCCTCACTTGATCCGGGGCCAGAAATCCCTTTCAAAAACTGTCGGTTCAGGTCGGTTCCGCTTGATGCATTTGCCTTGCGGGGCCTGTATCGGCAATTCGCTGCCGCATGCTAGCCGGTGAGCCTCCAGCTTGTCTGTCGCTGTGTGCTGTTCGCTGCGACGGACACAAATATCACCCAACGTGTTTTATCTGTCAAACACCAAATGTGTTTTTATTTTTGGCGGACGTTGCTGAAATTTCCTATCGCGAAGGGTTATCAAGCCACGCAACGTGTTATATCCTCTCGCAACAACTGGATATATATACAGCAAAGGAAGATCACTATGACCGAACAGAACAAGCCTGAAGCCCGGGTAATGAGTGAGGTAGAACGGCTGGGGTTGCGTATCGCAGAGATGATCAATTCACCCAGAGCCCAGGAACGCTGTGCCGCGCTGATCCACCGGCTGGACACAGATACGGATCAGGCATGGGAAGCGGTCATGGAGCTTTTGGCGGAAACCGACGGGATCAATATGACCTTTCAGGATGACGGGGGCGTGCTGCTGGAATGGGTCAAGCCGACCGATGAGGATCGGATAGTGGAGCAGGCAGAGGTCGAGACCGTCGAAGCGGCGCCTTTCTGAACCAACGAGGGGGGCTTTGCGGCCAGCACGACAGATTGGCGAGAGCAGCCGGGCAAGCGCGCGCCGGCTGTGGCGACAGGTACCGGACTGACCGGCACCCGCAAACGTTCAGGCTAAATCAGCCATAGATCCAATACTGTTCGTTTAGGCACTGTATACCTCTGTGGGAGCTACCTTGGTAGCGAAGAGGCCGGCAAAGTCAGAGCAATTGCTGCGAATGTGCTGGCTTCTTCGTCCGCAACCGGAGCGCCGACCGGCCACTCCCATCGGGTATGCGGCGCTTAACCGAACTGTATTGGCCTCAGACCTTTTTGGCATTCCAGACCAGCAGCACTTTGGCGTGAATGGTCACGTCTTCGATACGGGCTTGCTGGTCCTTGTGCTTCTCGTTGTCCGAGATCAGCCAGAACCGCTCAGCGTCGAACACCTGCAGGCGTTTGATGTACAGCATGTCGTGCCAGGTGATCACGTACACGCCGTCGCCGATGAACTCATTGACGCCACGATCCACAATGACCGGGTCTTTGTCGTTGATCGTGCCTTCCATGCTCTGGCCCCAGCCAGTGATCATCGCCAGAGAGTGCCTGGAGGTGTAGGTCACGCCCTTTTCACGCAACACATCTTCGCTGATGATCAGGTTGCGGATGACCTCTTTGTAATCTGGCGGTATTTGGCCGTGCCCCATCGAGCCGCGTATGTCGTACTGACGAATCACGATTTCGTCCGGGGTGGCCTTCAACCCGGAAAAATCAGCCTGGATCACATTGCCGGCACTCACTTCATCTGCGGTGTCGCGCACTGCGTCAGCGATCTTCTTGCGCGCTTGCTCGTCGAGGTTCTTGCCGTGCCTGACCAGCATCTGGGTCACCAGATCAGCGGCAGAAGTCTTGGCAGGCGCTGGCAGGTTGGTCAGGCCCCCACCCGGCTGCAGCGCGCGCATATCCAGCAACAGCTGCGATTTGTCGATTTGCAGGGCCGTGGCAATGGCCTCGATATCGGCAAACGAGGGCTCGCGCGAGTCAGCCTCATAGTTGCCCACCCGTGATTGCGATTTCCAGCCGCAGGCTTGCGCAAGCTGAGCCTGCGACATCTTTGCGGCTGTTCTGAGACGCTTGATGCGTTTTCCGATGGTTTCGTTCATACGCAGGATTTGACCACGAAATGAAATACCTGTGTCTACATTTATTGTGTTTTTCATTAAAACGATACGTGTTTTTCTGCCTTGCCGATTAAGCGATGCGCTTCGGGCCTCGAACTGCCGACCAACGGCCTGCCATTACCCGACCCCTGAGCCAGCTTGAAATTCAGCAGTCCATGACGGACTGGTCGTCGAATTCAGGAGTAATACCATGCGTAAACCGATTCTGGCCCTGGCAGGCGCTCTGGTTCTGGCCGCCACCCTGTCGGCACAGGCGTTTGCCGAGACGCCACTGGAAAAGGGCGTTCGCCATGACAACCGCGAGCTGGACAAAGGGGTCGAGCATGACGCCAAAGAGCTCGATAAGGGCGTCAAGCACGATGCTGATGAAGTCGATAAAGGTGCGCGGCACGCCGATGATGAACGACACAAGGCCGACAAGCATGTCGACAAAGAGGCCAAGAAAGATCTCTGAGCGCGTGCAGCTCACGCAGGCCGTGTGCAAAACCACGGCCTGGCGTGGGTTACCCCATCCGCAAAAGGTCTGATTGGCAAAGGCTGCGAACCCCGTCCCGAAATCCACCCAACAGCGTCGTCGCCCTGCCCGCGCCACGGTTATGATCACGGCCTTCTAGTAAAACCTGAGCTGGCACGATGTCTGGCATTCCCTATCAAGACAAAGACAATTTCTTCATCGTGCTTGCAAAGCTGTTGATCAACCTGGCGCTGCTGGTCATTCCCTTTGTCATCCCGCTCTATCTGCCGCCGGCCCTGATCATCGCCTATTGGGTCCTGGCGCACCTTGCCGAATGGCTAGAGAACCGCATTCGCGGTGAAGTAGACAGCACCTTCATGTGGATGCTGGGCAGCTGTTTCGGCGTCAGTTATCTGCTGGGTAGCCTGGTGTCGTCCGGCTTTACCGGGGCGCTGGTGGGCATCCTGTGCTTCATCATGCTTGTAGTGGTGCATAAGGGCTGGCAGAAGCTCGCCAGGCTCAATATTCCCGAGCCGCACAGCAAGCCGCGGCTTAGCGAATGCACGCCCCTGGACATTGCGGGACCCAACGCCTGGAGCGGTCAGGCGCCGCTTAGCCCCGAAGGCGAGGCAGTGCGGGTGCTGTCTTGCAGCGAGTTTGTCATGGGCGGGCCTGCCGTGTGCGATTACCTATTGCCTGATGGCAGCGTCATTTACGGCGGCGGTGCGTCGAGCGGCTTCTCTCCAAACGGACGCTATTTCGTGACCCCAGCACCTTCGCGCAGCCACTGGCCGTTGATGATCTACGACCGCAAGCAACACCTGCTGCATGTCTGCGATGTCGACAGCCGTTTCTGGGAGATCGATCTGGTCGGCAACTTGACAATCACCGGCCGGGAAAGCCCGCTGGTCTCCAACAAGACCTGGAGCGCGATGATCGACGATTTGATCACCCATGCGCAGTCGCACAAGATGGTTCAGGTTGCCGATCTGTGGATTGCGCAGAACCAGTGGGACATTTTGCGCCAGGCCCATGAGCAGCCATTTCCGTCCCCCGCGCCGCCGGGTGGCCCGGTGTTCGATTGGCAGTTGCACTTGCCGCACAGCCTGCGCACGCTGGACAACCCGCTTGAGCCGCTGCACAGCCCGCAGGCCGAGATCAGCGTCGATCAGGTTGCCAGCGGCCTGCTGGTCTCAATGACCTTCCCTGAACTGCTCTGGCATGACGATCAGCAGGCGATGGTTTGCAAAGCGCAGCGCAAGGACCGCCACGGCGAACCGCGCCTGTGGCGCTGGACGGCTCAGCAGGGCTGGCAAACCGTTTGAAAACCAGATCTAAACCAGCGAGGGCCTGCCGTCCTTCAAGCAGGCTTTGGCTGGGGTGACAACCCGGCTGACATAGGTTGTCCACGCTCATGACCACAGACCCGGTTTTCCTCACCATCGGTGTGGGTTAGCATCCCGGCCTTGAAAATCGTGCTGACGAGGCCCCATGAACAACACCGTATTACTGCTTTTGGCACTGTTGGCGGCCGGCAGTGCCTATGGCGCGGGGGATGCCGAGGCCGGCAAGGCGGTATTTACCAAACTGTGTGCCGGCTGCCACAAGATCGGCCCGCATGCACGAGCCGCCTTCGGCCCCCAGCTTAACGGGGTGATCGGCCGTAACGCCGGGGCTACGGCCGACTACAAATACACGGACGCCATGCACAACTCCGGAATTGTCTGGACCCGCGAGAACATCGCAACACTGGTCAAGGATCCCGACGGCGTGGTGCCAGGCACCCGCATGAAGCTCTGGTGGATGGGCAATGAGCAGCGCATGGAAGACCTGCTGGAGTATCTGCAGGCCAATCCATAGCGCCGATTACTTATTCTCGTTATAGGGCGGGTAATCGCCTGCCGGTGGCTTGTCGTCAGGTGACTTGGCAGGTTCTGGCGGGTCGATCTGCGGGTCTTCCAGATCCGGTGAGTCGGGGTCGAAATCCGGCTTGTCGGTGGGTAGCGGGTCATTTTTATGGGTCGGCATGTGCAGCCTCCGCGACAGGAATGAATGGGTTCATAGCTGTGGGAACCAAGCCGTTGACAATGGTGCAGCCCGGCAGACGAACGGTGCCAGGGACTGTTCCCTGAAGCGCGGCAATGGTAGCCTTGCGCCACTCAGGGAGGAGCAGATGAAACGCCGTTCATCATTGATCGCATTCGCGCTGGCTATTGTTCTGTGCGACTACGCGCAGGGCGAAATATTCAAGTGTGTTTCACCGGAAGGCAAAATCGGCTACGCCGCCACGCCCTGCCCGCTCAATCGCGGTGAAACCACCGTGCAGCGCCCCGGCCCGCCGCTGATGACCCCGGACACGCCTCGTGAGCATGTACATGAAGTTCATCTGCGGGCAATCAAGAACCTGCAGATCAGCGGCAAGACCAACGCCAAAGTGATTGAGGGCGAGAACTACAAGAAGCTGCAGGAGAACCGGCTTCCCGCGCCCACCGTCGCCTCCAAATGCGCCGGCAAGCAATTTTACAGCGAGTGCTTCGACCCCAGTGCCGGCCAGTCATCCTTCGACGAAGCGCTGCGCCGCGCGATGGGCAGCAACGAAGCGATACCGCAAGGCTTGCCAGGCAGCATGCGCCAACGATAATGGCGCCCTTGGGCATCAACCGTGATGCCACGCACCCGAGGAGCCGCATGATGAACATGAACGAGTGGCAAGAAGCCGCCTTGGCCAAATACCTGGCCACCCACCCGACGCTCAAGGATGAAATCAGCCAGCTCAGCGCCAAAGAGCAACAGCAACAGGTGCAGTGGGCCTTTGAAGATGCGGCTGATGAACAAGGGATCGAGGCCTGGGAGCTGGCCATCGAACTGATTGCCGAGTCTGAGCAGCAACGCCAGCAAATGCGCCTGGAAGCCCACCGCCAGGTTGCCGAAGCGCTCGGCATGGAATGGGACGAGTACTGCTCGTTCAACGACATCCAGTCCTGATCCATACCCAGACCGGGTGCAGCAGCCAGCAGCGGTGGCGTGTCCAATCGGGCTTTTGATGACCGGTTAGTCAGTTCTTTACCTGCACCCTTTGCATGGGTAACGTCTGCCGAATACGCCAATAAGGAATTGCGCCATGAGTGACCTGATCTCGTACCAGCTCGAAGAAGGCATTGCCACCCTGACCCTGAACAATGGCAAGGTCAATGCGATCTCGCCGCTGCTCATCGATGCATTCAATGCCGCGCTGGACCAGGCCGTGCAGGATCGCGCAGTGGTTATCGTCACCGGCCAGCCGGGCATTCTTTCCGGCGGCTACGACCTCAAGGTGATGACCTCAGGCCCGGAAGCTGCGATCGCGCTGGTCGCCCAGGGCTCGACTCTGGCCCGGCGGATGCTGGCCCACCCCTTCCCCATCGTGGTGGCCTGCCCTGGCCATGCCGTGGCCAAAGGCGCCTTCCTGCTGCTGTCGGCCGACTACCGGATCGGTGTCGAGGGCCCGTTCCAGATCGGCCTGAATGAAGTGCAGATCGGCATGACCATGCATAACGTCGGCATCGAGCTGGCCCGCGACCGGCTGCGCAAATCAGCCTTTCACCGCTCGGTGATCAACGCCGAGATGTTCGGCCCGCAAGCGGCACGTGAGGCCGGCTTTCTCGATCAGGTGGTCGCCCCCCAGGATTTGATTGAAACCGCACGCCAGGTGGCCGGGCAGTTGAAAAAAATCAACATGACCGCGCATCGCAACACCAAACTCAAGGCCCGCCGCGCACTGCTGGAAACCCTCGACGCAGCCATAGAGCTCGATCGCCAACATCTTGTCTGATGCCCGAACTCGCGGCTGCTGCAATACTCTGATCAACCTGAACCAGCATCCGGAAGAAGCGATACCGATATGGGCCGAGTAGTTGCAGCAGCGGTTTACAGCGCAGGCAGAAAAGTTAGCGATATTACTCTGGAAGAAGGTGCAACCTGGGCCGCCAAGCCAGGTCACTTTGTCTGGATTGGCCTGGAAAAGCCCGACCCGCATGAGCTGGCCAGCCTCAAGAAGCAGTTCAACCTGCATGAGCTGGCCATCGAAGACGCCCTTGAGGTGCATAGCCGACCAAAGCTGGAAACCTTTGGCGATGCCTTGTTCATCGTCACCTATGCGCCGGTCAGGGAAAACGGCAAGCTGGTATTCATCGAAACCCACATCTTTGCCGGCAAGGGCTATGTCATTACCTCGCGCAATGGCCATTCGAAGTCCTACAGCGCGGTGCGCCAACGCTGCGAAGCGCGCCCGCTGCTGCTGTCTCACGGCGAGGACTTCGTGCTTTACGCGCTACTGGACTTTGTCACCGAGAACTATCAACCGGTCGCCGAAGCCATTCATTGCGAGCTCGAAGAACTGGAACAGAGCGTGCTCAATGGCGTGATGAACGATGCGCAGATCCAGCGCATTCACGGCCTGCGCCGTGATTTGCTGCGTTTGTGGCGCTACCTGGCGCCCATGGTCGAGGTCGGCGAAGAACTGCAAAAGCTCAGTTTTCCATTCATCGACAAGAACATGCGTCCTTATTTTCGGGATGTCGAGATTCACGTCAAACGGCAGATGGAAGACCTGGCCAACCTGCGTGACCTGGCCAGCCAGACCATTGAAATCGGCTTGCTGCTGGAGTCATCACGCCAGGGCCTGATCCAGAGAAAGTTCGCCGCCTGGGCGGCGATCCTGGCCTTCCCTACCGCGATTGCCGGCATCTACGGAATGAACTTCCAGAACATGCCGGAACTGAACTGGCACTACGGCTACTTCATTGTGCTGGGGGTGATCGTCGGCGGCTGCACCGCGCTGTTTGCCAGTTTCAAGCGCTCAGGCTGGCTGTAGCAGATCATCAGCTCAACACAATGCTGGTCAATCAGGTGCTGCTCCCACCGAGGGCATACAGTACCTAATTGAACAGTATTGCGACTAAACGGTCTTGTGCGCCACAAAGCGCATCATCCATTCACCCACGATACTGCCGTGGTGATCCTCCACCAGGCTGGTCACTGCGCGGTCGTACAGGGCCGCGCCCAGTGACTCCTGACGAATGTCCATCAACGCTCTGGAATAGTCATGGATGAACTCGGGGTGGCCCTGGAAGCACAGCACCTGATCATTAATGTGATAGGCCGCGAACGGGCAGAACTCGCTTGAGGCAATCACTGTCGCGTTTTCCGGCAGGCGGGTGACCTGGTCCTGGTGGCTGATCAGCAGTGTCAAGTTCTCAAGCGCCGGAGTCATCCATGCCGCCTCATTGCCCAACCGGTAGTGATGAATACCGACGCCCCAACCCTGGGCAGCGCGCTCGCTCTGGCCGCCCAGCAGCAATGCCAGCAGTTGATGGCCGAAGCAGACACCCAGCAGTTTTTCACCACGCTCGTACAGCCCCAGAAGATAGACCTTGAGGGTCTGTATCCACGGATCGCTACCAAACGAATCGGCCTTGCTGCCGGTCACCAGGTAGGCATCGAAGCGCTCGCCTTCGGCCGGGTAATCGCCCTGCATCACATTATGGATAACGAACCAGGCCTCGATCGGTTGGCGGGCGAACAGCCGCTCGAACATGCGGCCATAGCTTTGATATTGATCGACCAGTTCCGGGCGCAGGACATCGGTTTCCAGGATGCAGATACGTAACGGCATGAAGAATTGACCTGAAGCGGTGAAGTTGAATAGATCGGCGCGCCAAGCCTGCCCTGATACCCCCTGTAAATCAAGGTGTACACGCCGCGCTGCCAGTTCGCTGACAGGTACAGGGTTGTCGCTGACAGGCTCACCCGATGATCAGGTTTGCTCCAACCTGAAGCTCAGACCAGTCAGACGAACGGTAAAACCCAGACCGAAGTGTCTAGTAGAAGGATCGGCCAGACAGCCGCCAGCTTTTGATATTTTTAACGACTATCAGAGGCGAGTTAAAGGCCAAATAGTTCTAAGCCTTATGAAACACGGGCTCTAAGGTTAAATCTGTAGAAAAGGCAGGGCGCAATAATTCTTTATACAGCGCCGGGGAACGTCGGTCGGAGACCACACCCAACTGCCCAGATGGCTTTACCTTTGCCAGTCCAACCGATTTCCCGCAAGAAATCCGGTGGGCTGTTGTCGCTCAGGAATAACAACAAAAGGCAGTCAGCCATGCTCAAACACACGAAACTGCGGCAAGCGGGGCTCATTCTGTTCGGCACCCTACTGGTACTTATCGTGCCGAACCTGACCCGTCTGTTCGGCTGAAATAACACCACGTGCTGTCGAATGGCCCAAGTCTGTGCCACTCTTTATCCATCAGGATCAAGGGAGACAGGCTCATGCGTCAGTGGATAGCCCTGGTAACGCTGGTTGCTTGCGCAGGCGCGCAGGCCGGAGAGGTCACTCAGGCCGTCGCCGTGGCCGCTTTGAAAGAAGGCCGCCTGGCGGTGGATGTGCGCAGCCAGATCGAATATGACGCAGGCACTGTCCTCAACGCAGTGCGGGTCGACCCGGTGCGGCTGGTCAACCAGATGAAGCAGGTACTGACCGACCGCAATACGGTATTCGTGATTTTCGCCAGCAGCGATCAGAAAGCCAACAAAGCCCAAGACCAGCTAAACAAGGCCGGTTACCTGAGCGTCATCAATGGCGGTAACTACGAAGAGCTGCACAACGCGCTCTATGACATCACCGACGACCCCGCCGAGTAATCGTCAGTGAAATGGCGGGCGCTCAGACAGCCCGCCCGGCCCTCACTGGTGCTGCACTTGCGTCTGCGCAGCGGCAATCGGTGCTGCAGGCGACACCAGCACTCGGGCATGCATCTGCTCGAAGCCGCCGCCACGGCGCATACCGCGCACCGGGCACGCATCCAGGTAATCAAGCCCAACCGCCACCTTCAGATGCCGCTCAGGAATGGCCAGTTGATTGGTCACGTCAAAACTGTACCAGCCGTCATCAATCCAGGCCTCGGCCCAGGCATGGCTGGACAGGTGGTCGCTGTCTGCAGTGCACAGGTAACCCGACACATAGCGCGCCGGCACGCCCAGGCTGCGCGCGCATGCCAGAAACGCATGGGTGTGGTCCTGACAGACCCCGCTGCGGCCGGCGAAGGCTTGCGCCGCACTGGTTTCGACTTCGGTACTGCCCGGCGTATAGACCATGTGCTGGTTCAAGGCATGCATCAAGCCGATCAGGGCAGTACGGTCAGTGCCACGCTGACACTGGCTGGCGGCAAACGAGCGCAGTGCTTCGTCAGCCTCGGTCAGCCGGGTCGAGCGCAGAAACGGCAACGGCGACTGGCTGTCAGGCTCGGCCTCGCAGCGCGGGTCGATTTCTACCTGACCACGAGCACCGATCACAATGGCCTGATGCGGCTCGTCGAGGGTCAGCACGTGCAGGATATTGCCGTATGGGTCGACCTGAGGGCGCACCGGGCGCGGCAGGTTCAGTTGCCAACTGAGAATCTTCTGGCGCTCGCTGTCGTGTGGGGTCAGGCGCAGGTACTGGATGCTGGCTCGTACCTGAGCCTCATAGTGATAACTGGTCTCATGACTGATGGAGAGTCTCATGCAGCCTCCAGATAGGAAGTGTGGATCGCATCGCCCAGATCGGCGACCAGAGGGATGAAGTCGTTCAACCATGCATGCAGCCCTGCTTCCAGAACCTCATCAATGCCGGTGAAACGCAACCGCGCATGCAGCTCGGCGGCCATGCGCTGGGCGGGCCGCCCGTTGATGCCGGGCAGGCTGCTAAGCACTTCATCGAGTTCTTCCAGGCACGCCAGCAATGAACGTGGCGTATCGGCGCGCAACAACAGCAACTCGGCCACATGCCGGGCTCCAGGCGCCTCGCGATAGAGCTCGGTGTAGGCCTCGAAGCACGACAAGGCACGCAGCAACGCACTCCATTGGTAATAGCCGGCAGCAGAGCTGTCAGCCGCCGCTTTCACATGCGAACCACGCAGCTCGAGCATCTCGTAGCGCGCATCGAGCATGCGCAGAGTGTTGTCGGCACGCTCGATGAATGTCCCCAGGCGAATGAAGCTGAAGGCATCGTTGCGCATGATGGTGCCGTAGGTTGCACCGCGAAACAGATGGGCACGCTCCCTGACCCACTCGCAAAAGCGGCTCATGCCATAGCGGTTCAGGCCCTGCTGGGCGATGTCGCGGATTTCCAGCCAGGTGGAGTTGATGTTCTCCCACATATCAGCGGTAATTCGCCCGCGTACCGCGTGGGCACAGGCCCGTGCGGCACCCAGGCAACTGTAGATGCTGGCCGGGTTGCTGGCATCCAGAGCAAAGAAGTGCAGCATGCGTTCGGCATGCCGTTCGCCATGACGCTCTCGATAGGCATCCAGGGTGCCGGTGATCAACAGCGGCATGGCGATTTCATCCAGGCCGTCACCACGCCCGTCCTGGGGCATCAATGACAACGAGTAACTGACATCAAGCATCCGTGCGAGGTTTTCAACCCGCTCCAGGTAACGTGACATCCAGAACAGATCAGAGGCAGTTCTACTCAACATAGGCAGGCATCCTTAATCCTCGACCACCCAGGTGTCCTTGGTTCCGCCGCCCTGAGACGAGTTCACCACCAGCGAGCCTTCACGCAGGGCCACACGGGTGAGCCCGCCGGGCACTACGCGAGTTTCGCGGCCAGACAAGACAAAGGGGCGCAGATCAATGTGTCGCGGGGCGATGCCGTTCTCGACGAAAGTCGGACAGGTCGACAGGGACAGGGTGGGTTGGGCGATATACGCATGTGGCCGGGCAATCAGGCGGGCCCGGAAGGCTTCGATCTCGGCTGCCGTTGCCGCCGGGCCGACCAGCATGCCGTAGCCGCCGGAGCCTTGGGTTTCCTTGACCACCAGATCTTTCAGATTGGCCAGCACGTGAGACAACTCGTCAGGCTTGCGGCACTGCCAGGTTGGCACGTTCATCAGGATCGGCTCTTCATCAAGATAGAAGCGGATCATGTCGGTCACATACGGGTAAACCGACTTGTCATCGGCAACGCCGGTACCCACCGCGTTCGCCAGCACCACGTTGCCGCTGCGGTAGGCTGCCAGCAGGCCCGGAACACCCAGCACCGAATCAGGCCTGAACGCCAGCGGGTCGAGAAATGCAT
This sequence comes from Pseudomonas sp. 21LCFQ02, assembly GCF_024129895.2. Lineage (NCBI taxonomy): Bacteria > Pseudomonadati > Pseudomonadota > Gammaproteobacteria > Pseudomonadales > Pseudomonadaceae > Pseudomonas > Pseudomonas sp. 21LCFQ02. The sequence goes on along the minus strand of NZ_CM178749.1, from coordinate 3,645,583 downwards.
CGTCCAGACGTCGGTAGATCACGTCGACCGGCCGCGGACCGGAAGTGGTGCGCATATAGACCCGGTCATCACGCACGAACAGGTCAGCCCCCTCTACCAGCTCGACGCCCATTTCCCGCGCCAGGAACGCATGCTCGAAAAATGCGCTGTTGAAGCGCCCCGGCGTCAGCACGACGACTCTGGGGTTATCCAGCGGGCTGGCACTTTTCAGGGTATCGAGCAACAGGTTCGGGTAATGATCGATCGGCGCGATGCGCTGCGCCGCAAACAGCTCGGGAAACAGGCGCATCATCATCTTGCGGTCTTCGAGCATGTAGCTCACACCGCTGGGGGTGCGGAGGTTGTCTTCGAGCACGTAATAAGTGCCGTCACTGTCGCGCACCAGGTCCACGCCGGAAATATGCGAATACAGATCGCGGTGCAGGTTCAGCCCCTGCATTGCCAACTGGTACTGCTCATTGGCAAGTACCTGTTCGGCAGGCACGATCCCGGCCTTGATGATCCGTTGCTCGTGATACAGGTCGGCCAGAAACATGTTCAGCGCCTTGACTCGCTGAATACAGCCGCGCTCGACAATCCGCCACTCAGTGGCCGGAATGCTGCGCGGAATGGTATCGAAAGGAATCAACCTCTCGGTGCCCTGCTCGTCGCCATAGAGCGTGAAGGTAATTCCGGCACGATGAAACAGCAGATCGGCCTCGCGACGCCGCTGAGCCAACAGCTCAGGCGGCGTATTTCCCAACCACCGGGCAAACTCCCGGTAATGCGGGCGAACCTGCCCGCCAGCATCGTACATCTCATCGTAAAAGTTGCGGATCATGCCGAACTCCTTGTCACCCAGGACGCCAAGGCCTTCGCAAGCCTCGTGCCACCGGCATAAATCTTTATTTTTCAATAAGTTATTTTTACGCAACGCCCACCGCGCACCCTCCTTGTGCAAAATTGCGCCCGTTTTTATCGCCCACGCCTCATAACCATGCATCAAAACTATAGGCGCTATAGAACGAGTTGATTTCCAGCCTTGCCATTAGTTCGCCACAATCGCTCACATGAACGGAAGCCACCACCTGCAAGGCGTCACTCATCAAGCGCCTTATACCACTCATCCGTCAACCCGATTCCCGTTATGGCCACTGTTTTCAGTGGCTTTTTTTTGCCTGCCTGTTGCACATCAATCCCGCTCTTTACAACGCAAACGGCCCGGCGGGAGCAATGTTCCCGCCGGGCCGTCAAGGGTGAATCTGCTGTTCAGTTCAAGCGTCTGAGTTCATGTTTGACTCCCCAGCCTTCAACCTCCCCGTCAAGCGGGGAAATCGCAGACTGCAGGTCTTGCTCAAAGTCCCCGATCCCGTGGTAAGTGGCGTACATCATTTTGCTGACCTGTAAATGCCAGGCACCGTCATCGCGCTCGTTGACCTGAGCGTTCAGCGATTCGCCGCGAAATTTTTGCGCGGCCTGGCGAGCGCGTTTTTCGTCGGGAAAGATGGCGTAGAACTCAATGGGATGAATCCGGGCAAAATCAAAACCGCCCTCTTTCATGCAACGCAGCACGTGAGTGCTGATGTCTTCAGGGTGGGCTGTGCTCATGAAACATCCTCCTATGCAACGATAGATAGAGTTTCAACGCTGGCTGTGCGGCCGTGCCGCCAGCCTGGCGATCAAGCATGGAGCTGGGTGAAGTCGGCCTGCAAAGGGCCGGACACCCGCCGGGAAGAGTCCGTCAGACGATGCACTCAAGTGGCTGTTCAGCGACTTTACGTACGCCCTCTGGCGGCCCCGTTTGCAGAGTAGCCTTAGCCTGAGCACCTGCCAAGCGGTTGGCAGAGCATGGTCGCTCAGGAAAGCTCTGTAATGGAAAGGATCTGCACGCTGTTCTGCTCTCTGAGCGTCTTCACCGTCGGCTCTGACGCTCGCCCCTCCAGATCATTGAGATCGAGTTCACCGGCCACCGGGAACAGTTTCGGGCGCAGCAGACGGGCAGCCTCCTCATGTGTAGGGCACTGCTGCGAATCAATCTCCAGGCGTTGTTGCACGCCATCCTTATCCAGATACGAAACGGCCCACAGTTTCATCAGTACCTCCGCAACAGCCGGACAATCGGCTTACGTGATCTTGACCGGTCCGTGAGGCGGTTTGTTCAGCCTGATACAGGGTGTTTTTTACCAGACGGCGGCAAGGTCGGGAAGACACTTGGGTGACGCCCAAGCAAACGGGAATCTGCATGTCGGCGGTTTTTACACCGGCAGAAAAAAGGCCCCGGAGGGGGCCTTTTTCATGCTGCTCAGTTCTTGCTGGCCTCTACGCCTGCGGTGTTGTCCAGCAGGCTCTTGGTCGCGGTTTGCAGGAAGCTTTCAAGTTTTTGCTTGAGTTCTTCAGTCTGCGCCGCATTTTCGATCACTTCGGCCGATGGTGTAGTGCCCAAGGTGTACTTGAGAACCTTGGCAGGCATGTCTACCGGTTCGATCAGGATGTGATTGCCACTGAGAATGGCAACCACCTGCTCACTGCCAGACGGTTTGATCACGCCAAAGCCCTGATCACCCTCGGGCAGGTTCAGCAGGTCACGCCCCCAGCATTGATGACGGGTCTTGCCACCCAGACGGCCCATGATGGTCGGCACCACGTCCACTTGAGTGCCGACGATGCTGCTACGCTTGCCGAACTTGTCCTGAATACCCGGTGCGATCAACAACAACGGCACGTTGAAGCGGCCCAGGTCCATTTCGGTCAGTTGGCGGTTGTTGCCAAAGCCATGGTCGCCCAGCACCACGAACAGGGTCTCGTTGTAGTAAGGCTCTTTCTTGGCCTTCTCGAAGAACTGCCCAAGCGCCCAGTCAGAGTAACGCATCGCCGTCAGATGCTCGTCCATCGAGCCGTAGCCGGTAACCCGCTCGACCGGCAAATCCTTGGGCAAGGCATACGGCGTATGGTTGGACAGACTCTGCAGCAAGGCATAGAACGGCTTGCCCTGGCCCTGACGGGCTTTGAGCTCTTCAGCACCACGGTCGAACATGTCCTGGTCGGACACACCCCAGGTCGGATCGGAGAACACCGGGTTGACGAAGTCATTGCGACCGACAAAGTTGGTCATGCCCTGATTGCTGAAAAAGCCCGACTGGTTGTCCCAGGCGAAATCGCCGTTATAGACGTAGACGTCGTCGTAATCGCGACCGGTACTGAGCAACTGCGGCAGGCCGGACAACTTGTGGCTGCCTTCAGGTTCTTGCATCAGGTATTCGAAGCCCGGCAGGTTCGGGAAACAGGCCATGGTCGCGAACATGCCCTGATGGGTATGCGTACCGTTGGAGAAGAAGTGGTCGAACAGCAGACCCTCTTCGGCCAGCTTGTCGAAGTACGGCGTAATGTTCGCCTGGCTGCCCAGGGCACCCACCGAGTGACCGGCGAAGCTCTCCAGCAGGATGACCACCACGTTGCGAATTGGCAGCGTGTTCTGCGCCGGCGGGTTGAAGTCACGGCGCACGGCAGCGATATCCGGCTCGACCAACTGGTCGTTGGCAGTCAACAGCATGTCACGCACGGTCTGTTGGGCCTGATCCTGTGGCAGGGTGGCTTTCCAGATATTGTCGCGGTCTTCCGAGAACCGGCTCTTGCCTGCTGCGATCAGCGTCAGAGTGCCATTAAGGCCCAACTGGTTGGCGAAGTTCGAATCGGTTGTGTAGGCATCGCCCCAGCGCAGGGGTGGGCCTTGACGCAAGGTGCCACGGGCGGCGACCACAGCCACCAGCAGGATGACCACGAACACGCTGGCGCGCATGTACCAAGGGGCGACGGCACCAGAAAAACCGCGGCTGGCAGTCACGCCCTGCGCAGGCCGGGCCAGACGATCGAAACCTTTGAATACCAGGCTCAACAGCCAGGTGACCAGCGCCCAGGCCAACAGGTAGCGAACCACAGGGAAGCCGTACCAGAGCATGCTCAGTACAGTTTTCGGATCTTCTTTGACGTACTGGAACACCAGACCATTGAGGCGCTGGTGGAATTCGCGATAGAAGTCCATTTCCATCAGGCCCAGGAACAGCGTGATACTGCCGACCAGGGTCAGCCAGAAACGGAAAAAGCCCCGGGCACGCATCGCCCGCACGCTGAACACCGAGAAGAACAGCGGAATCAGCAAGTAGATGGTCAGACGCAAGTCAAAGCGCATGCCATTGATCAACGCCTCGACGAAGGTCGAGATCGGCGTATCGCCGATCATCTCGCGGTTATACACCAGCAGTGCAATGCGCAGCAGCGTGTACATGACCATCAGGGTCAGCCCGCTAAGCAGTGTATAAAGCAGATGATGTTTCAGCGTTGGGTCAGGCAGCCGGGACAAGGCATGCCGACTCTGGGCGTCCGATTTGGCCATAAAGGGAGATCCGAAGGATTCAGGGTTGGAATTGTTACAGACCACAGAGGGGTGCAATGCCGATCAGGCTGAAGTGCGCACCGCCCCATCCATGGTGTGCTGCCGACGCACTGCGACGGCGGTCAATGATCGCCGCGCATCATGAGCCACGCAATGTGAAAATTGTGTGGGCTTACAGTCAGTTACGAACAATGTGAAGATAAACAGGCTGTCTGCCGGATCAGACCGCCCGCACCCAGCCACGCCAGGCCTGATAATCGCTCAGACACGCAGCTTGCCGAGCGGCCCGGCCAGCGCCCAGATGATCAACCCCAGCACTGGCAGCAGTGCGATGAGCAGGATCCACAACACCTTGATACCCGCCTCGCTGCCACTTCTAAGTACTTGCAGGATGGCCCAGATATCCAGGGCCAGAATAATCAAGCCGATCAGGCTGTTGAAAGTCGATCCCACCGGTATTGCTCCAAAGCATTTATTGGTACAGGTTGTACGCCAGCAGACCGCTGCGCGAGTAAAAGTTTGCATTGAACCAACCTGCCACCTGCAGGCTCGGACATCCAGATAGCCGCCGTTGCTTTCCTATTAAGGTGCCGTTTTCATGCCTACATCTGCGCCATTGCGCTCGCTACGCTCTACCTGGATCGCTCAGTTCCAGTCTTCGCCGCTGCTGAGCCTGGGGTTTTTCCTGGCCCTGCTGATGATCCTGGGCCTGGGCATCGCCAGTCTTTACAACGCCTTTCAGGGCGCCAACAAGATTAACCTTGAGCACGCCCTGCTCGGCGGCAGCGCCGGCTTCGCAGCCACGGCATTGGGCGCTATCGCGGCGGTGTTACTGCGCGACATCAGCCAGCGCACCCAAGACATCATGCTCGGCTTTGCCGCCGGGATGATGCTGGCGGCCAGCTCTTTTTCGCTGATCCTGCCAGGCCTTGCAGCGGCCCGGGAAATCACCGGTAGCGGGCCTCTGGCAGCGACCACGGTCGTCTGCGGGCTGGGGCTTGGGGTGCTGCTTATGCTGGGCCTGGACAAGTTTACCCCGCACGAGCACGAGAGCGTGGGCCGGCAAGGCCCGGCTGCAGAACGCATCAACCGGGTCTGGCTGTTCGTTCTGGCAATTACCCTGCACAACCTGCCCGAAGGCATGGCCATTGGCGTGAGCTTTGCCGGCGGCGACATGAGTGTCGGCTTGCCGCTGACCAGCGCCATTGCCATTCAAGACATTCCGGAAGGGCTGGCCGTGGCCCTGGCGCTGCGCTCAACCGGGCTTTCTGCGCTGAAGGCGATGTTGGTGGCGATCGGCTCCGGCCTGATGGAACCACTGGGGGCAGTGGTGGGCCTGGGCATCTCCAGCGGCTTCGCCATCGCCTACCCGCTGAGCCTGGGGCTGGCCGCTGGCGCGATGCTGTTCGTGGTGTCCCATGAAGTGATTCCGGAAACCCATCGCAACGGCCACCAGACCTCTGCCACACTGGGCCTGATGGGCGGCTTTGCGGTAATGATGTTCCTCGATACCGCACTGGGCTGAATCAGGCCTCGCCGCGCAGCGCCTTCAGAGCGGGCGCGGCATGAATACCCAACTCGGCGGCCAGTTCCAGCACCCGCTGCTCGTCACAGCCATACACCAGCACCGCCTGCAATTCATCGTCCAGTGGCTGGCTGAAGTCCATCAGTACATAGCCACCCGCCTCTTTGTTCATGCTGCTCAACTGCACCTGAATACGGTTGAGTGCCGTCAGTGGCTCGGTTTTGGCCAGTTGTTTAGGCTTGATATTGAACGCGACGCCCGGACCAAAGGATGCAGTGATCTGGCTGAACAGGTCCATGTAGTTATCGGCCTGGAACAGCACGGTATCGGGCAGGCTGCCCACCACCACCCACTCTCCCAGCGCAATTGGAAAGGTATCGTCATAATTGATGTCGGGATTGGCGGCCAGAAAGCCATCGGCATCGGCGTAAGCCTGGGCCGCTTCATCGGCGATGCGCTGGATGTCCTGCTCGCCCATGCAGCCGGAGCTGATTTTACTGATGAGTTCGACGAGTGCAGCGTTCATTGGCGCAGATCCTTGGGCAAGCGTAAGAGGCGCGCAGGATAGCGGGAAATCCGGCACGCCTCTATCAAATGCGCTCAGATACGAGCCAATTGCTCGGCGGTGTCTGTCGCACCCATGGCCTGGGCCGCCCCCAGCGGGGTGACACCGCGGGCATCGCGGGCCTGCGGGTCAGCGCCGTTGGCGATCAGGTAATCAACCATCGCGGTGCGGTTGAACATCGCTGCCATCATCAACGCGGTACGCCCGTCGGCCGAGGCACCTTCAACTTGCGCCCCCGCCTCGACCAGCGCCTGAACAACCGCCAGATCGCCCTTGAAGGCGGCCCCGGCAATCGGGCTCTGGCCGTTGTCATTACGAATTTCCGGATCGGCCTTGAACCTGAGCAGCACCTGCACGGCAGCCAGGTGGCCGTGGTAACAGGCCAACATCAGCAAAGTGTCGCCTTTGTGATTACGCAGATTGACCGGCAGGCCTTTTTCCAGCAGGCGCTCAAGCATGTAGGCATTGCCTTGGCGAGCAACATCAAACACCTGCTCGGCAAACTCGGCAGCCTCATCGTCGGTCATCACCTGCGGCGGGTTGCGGTGGGCATTGGTCATGAATCACTCCTTGGCAGAATCAGGCTTTACACACTGTGCAAACAATGACCGCCAGTCTGTCCGGGGGTTCGCCTGGGGTCAAAGCAGTGTCTTCTATGGCGCTGATAGAAAATACGTTGTTCAGGGAACCATTCGCGTTTGTGAAGGTACTACGACTGGCAAAATGCAGTGCCCAGGATGGCCATTCATGCAATTTGCACGAAGAGTGAAAAATCCTAAAAATATAAGTTATTGATTTATAAGCATTTTATTTAAATTCAATACTGGCACAGACACTGCAATCCATTGATCAAGTTTGTTAATACTGATCAACGGAGCCGCCAGACATGACTTTCATCCAGGAAAAATTCGCTTCTGTATTCTCCGACTACAACGTCAGCACCCAGGCTCGTCCTGATGGCGGTGTATTGCTGACCCTGCGCGATCAAGAAGGCAAAGTGACCCGCCGTTGTGTGTCCTATGCCCAGCTTCATACCCCGGTCCAGCTGGAATGGGTAATCAGCGCCATCCGTCGTGACCTGGCCGCCCAGGCCAGTGAGTTGCCAGCCATCTCCATGCTGCAAAGCCAGCATCGTTTCGACCTGCCGACCTACCACAGCCGTTGATTGGACCCTGCTGCCTGAGTGCAGCGCTGTTCGCTTTGCGTTTCCACACCCTCGCTTGTACCGCGGCCTCAACGCCGCGGTTTTTTTTGCATGGCAAAAACTAGATCAGGCCGCGGCACAACGCCTCGCCGACTGCTTGCGCTCTGTTGGCGACTCCCAGCTTGCCGTAGATGGTCTTGAGGTGATATTTCACCGTCGACTCGGAGACCTCGCGGATCAGGGCGATTTCTGCGGTCGTGCGGCCTTCTCGTGCCCAGCGCAGAATTTCCAGCTCACGCTCGGTCAGACTATGGCCACGCATCCGGGTTCCGCGCCCAACCATGTGCAGCACCGGCACCAGGCTGCTCAGCAGGTACTTGTCGTCACTGTTAAGGCTGCGTTGCATAGCGCCCAGGGTACAGACCGAAATCACCCCGGAGGTCGCGCTGCACTGGCTGGTATACCCGTAAGACTGCGCTGGCAACAACCCCGAACGCTGGAGCATCTGCAGGTACTCGACAGACGCCGGGTACTGGCGCAGCGCATCGCGCCAGTCGAGAAAACCCAACTGGTTGCGATAGCAACGAATGACCGGATCTTCTGCAAGCTGGCGTTCGCCACGGAAAAAGTCGGCTTCGGCCGGCGCCAGATTGGACGCCGCGAACGTCAGCAGCAGCGAGCCCTTGAACTGGTAGAACATAGCCCGCTCGCAACGGCACTCTTGCCTGAGCCACTGCAGTGCGTTTTCGATGGCCAAAAGACCATCGCGTTCGGAAATGCTGCTGACCATCTGTCGTATCAGTAAGTCCATTGTCGTCTTGATTGTCCTGGCCCTTGCCGGTCGCAGCCATGGCTAAAGTCGCCGCAGCCCACGTGGTGATGAGTGATCCAGAACCAACTTACACGAATAAATCCGTTTAAAACCCTAAGGCAAAACAAACAGGATTTACTGACTTTTATACGAAAAACGTCCTACTTTCCGAACGGATATACCTGACACTCAACACAGATAATGAGCATCAACAGCGCGCCAGTGAGGCCGCGGTGTAATCAATCATCCAGGCGTGGAAAGCGACTGGCCAGCCCGTCACCGCTGGCAACCGCACGCAGCTCATCTGCGCTGGCAGACAGACGAATGGCCACCAGATAAGGATGCTCACCAACATCGAACCACTGCGCCGTCCCGGCGGGCAGGCTGATCAGGTCGTGCTTTTCACACAGCACGGCGTAGACATACTCTTCCTTGCGCAGATAAAGCAGTCCGCGACCGGCCACGAACCAGCGCACTTCATCGCCCGCATGATGATGCTCCTCACTCAGCAGTTCATCGCCCGCCTCTGCCGGCCGGTCAAGGCTGATGACCTGCTGCACGCTGACCTGGCGCTGCCGGGCAAGTTGCTCAAGCGACGCCTGGCAACTGGCAAGCACCTGTTCGCTCGAACTGCCCGCCGCCACCGCAGTCGAGACCGGCCAGCGCTCGAAGGTGATGCCCTGTTCGGCCAGCGTCGGTGCAATGTCCTCCAGGTGGTTGAGCACTTTCAAAGGGACTTCGGGGCTGGAAACGTGATAGACGAACAGACTGCTCATCAGGCAACTCCTGAACGGAAAATGCAGCGCCACAACGACGCCTGCGAAAAACAACGGCAGGACCGATCGGCAAGGCTCATACCGCCCGCCCTCGCCTGCCAGACAGTATCAATGCACTTGCCAGCAGCGCCGCCAGACTGGCGATCGCGAAGGTCCAGGCCGGCCCCAGGCTGTTCCAGCTATAACCGGCATACAGCGCGCCCAGCGCCCCACCGGTTCCGGACAGCGCGGCGTACAGCGCCTGGCCCTGGCCTTGCTGGCGTCCGGCAAAACTGCGGCGTACGAAATCAATGGCAGCGGCATGAAAACTACCAAAAGTGGCGGCATGCAGCAGTTGGGCAAACAGCAGCACGACTGGCAATTCAGCCCATTGGCCGAGGATCATCCAGCGCAGTGCGGCCAGCAGGAAACTGACCACCAATACCTGACGCACGGAAAAACGCTGCAGGATGCGGCTCATGACCATGAAAATCAGCACTTCAGCCACCACCCCCAGCGACCACAGCAAACCGATTGCACCGCGGCCATAGCCCAGGTATTCAAGATGCAGGGTCAAAAAGGTGTAGTACGGACCATGGCTGAACTGCATCAAGGCGACACTGAGGTAAAACGCAATGACGCCCGGGCGGGTCAACTGACGAAAAAAACCGTCGCCATCGACCTTGCTCTGTTCATCGACAGGCCGGGCGTTGGGAACCTGCCAACTGGCCAGGACAATACCGGCCAGGATCACCAGCAACAGGTACGGATACAGGTCAAGGCTGAAGTGTTCGAGTAAAAAGCCCACCGCCACCACTGCCAGCAGGAAGCCGACCGAGCCCCAGACCCGCACCTGGCTGTAGCGGCCGGGCTGGTCGTGCAAATGCGCCAGGGTAATGACTTCGAACTGGGGCAATACCGCGTGCCAGAAAAAGGCATGCACAGCCATGACCATCGCCAGCCACGCATAGCTTTTATCAAACACAATCAAGGCGAACGCCAGCAGCGTGCAGACCGCGCCGAAGCGCACGATCGCCAGCCGCTGGCCACTGTAATCGCCCAACCAACCCCACAGGTTCGGCGCGATGCAACGCATCAGCATCGGAATGGCGACCAGTTCACCGATACGCGCACTGGAGAAGCCTAAATGATGGAAATACAGGGCCAGAAACGGCGCCGAAGAGCCCAGCAGGGCGAAATAGAACAGGTAAAAGCCGGACAGCCGCCAATAAGGCAGCTGCCCGCCATGCTCCGTCACAGCTGGCCCAGCACCGGTGTAGTCACTTGCACATCGGCGTTCTGTCCACGATGGCGCAGCAGGTGGTCAAGCAGCACGATGGCCATCATGGCTTCAGCAATCGGCGTGGCACGGATGCCGACGCAGGGGTCATGACGGCCCTTGGTGATCATCTCCAGCGAGTTGCCATCGACGTCGATGGAACGGCCCGGCGTGGTGATACTGGAGGTCGGTTTGAGCGCCAGATGAGCCACGATGGGCTGGCCCGAAGAGATACCGCCGAGAATGCCGCCCGCCTGGTTGGACAGGAATCCGTCCGGTGTCAGTTCGTCGCGGTGCTCGCTGCCACGCTGAGCCACACAGGCGAACCCGGCGCCGATTTCGACGCCCTTGACGGCGTTGATGCTCATCAGCGCGTGGGCCAGTTCGGCGTCCAGGCGGTCGAAAATCGGCTCGCCAAGCCCCGGCATCACACCTTCGGCCACCACGGTGATCTTCGCCCCGACCGAGTCCTGGTCACGGCGCAACTGGTCCATATAGGCTTCCAGCTCAGCAACCTTGTCCGGGTCAGGTGAGAAGAAGGCGTTCTGCTCGACGCTGTCCCAGGTTTTGAACTCGATCGGGATCGGCCCCAACTGGCTCATGTAGCCGCGTACGGTAATACCCTGGCTGGCCAGGTACTTCTTGGCGATCGCACCGGCCGCTACGCGCATAGCGGTTTCCCGCGCAGAGCTGCGGCCACCGCCACGGTAATCGCGGACCCCGTACTTGTGGTGATAGGTGTAGTCAGCATGCGCCGGGCGGAACAGGTCCTTGATTGCCGAGTAGTCCTTGGACTTCTGGTCGGTGTTGCGAATCAGCAGACCGATCGAGGTACCGGTGGTCTTGCCCTCGAAGACGCCGGAGAGAATCTCGACCTGGTCGTCTTCCTGGCGCTGGGTGGTGTGCCGACTGGTGCCGGGCTTGCGCCGGTCCAGGTCGCGCTGTAGATCATCGAGCGACAACTCAACGCCAGGCGGGCAGCCATCGACGATAGCGACCAGCGCCGGGCCATGGCTTTCGCCGGCAGTGGTTACAGTGAAAAGCTTGCCGAAAGTGTTGCCGGACATGCGGGGGCTCCGAGAAAAACCAGTTCGATTTAAGCAGGTGCGCAGTATACACACTAGAACCTTCGCCGAACGCATGCGTCCAAGCGTTACCTTCCTGATGATGGCTTTGTGATGCACCCGAAACGAACCACGATTCAAGCCCTGTCAGCATGGCTATTGCTGGCTGTGGCGCTGCTCAGCACCGCAGCCCAAGCCGCGACACCCAGTGTTATGCAGCGCCCGATCAGTGTGCAGACCGGCAACGGCACGCTGTATGGCACCCTGCTGCTGCCGCGTGCCAGCAGCCCGGTGCCAGTGGTGCTATTGATTGCCGGCTCCGGCCCCACCGATCGTAACGGCAACAACCCCGAAGGCGGACGCAACGACAGCCTCAAGCAACTGGCAATCACCCTGGCCAGACACAACATTGCCAGTGTCCGTTACGATAAACGCGGTGTGGCCGCCAGCAAGCCTGCCACCCCTGATGAGCGCAATCTGAGCGTTGAGCGTTACGTCGCCGATGTCGTGGCCTGGAGTCGCCTGCTCAAGGCCGATTCGCGGCTCGGCCCGCTGATACTGCTCGGCCATAGCGAGGGCGCACTCATGGCTTCGCTGGCCGCAGGACCGGCCGGCGCCAGCGCGGTGATTGCCATTGGTGGCACGGGCCGGCCGGTGGATCAGGTCCTGCGCGAGCAACTCAATGATCGACTGCCACCGGAGCTGGCGCAGCGCAGCCAACAGTTACTCGACAGCCTCAAAGCCGGCCACACCGACGCGCAAGTGCCGGCCGAACTGATGGTGGTGTTTAGGCCCAGCGTCCAGCCGTATCTGATCTCGCTGTTACGCCAGGACCCGGCTGCGGCCTTCGCCCGGATCAAGGTCCCGGCGCTGATCGTGCAGGGACGCAACGATATTCAGGTCGGGGTCGAAGACGCGCAACGCCTGCAGCAAGCCAAGCCGGATGCGCAACTGGTGTTGATCGACGGCATGAACCATGTGCTGCGCATCGTACCTGACGATCTGCAGCAACAACTGCAGTCGTATCGCAACCCCGATTTGCCGCTGGCCAGCGAGTTGACCAGGCAGATCCTGCAGTTCATCGAAAATCTGCAGCCTTGAAGGCTGTGCGCTTAAGTGTTGCTGCTGCCAGCCGATAGCGAGGCACTGGCAGAGTGTGTGCCGCAACAGGCCATGGACAGGATCGCCACGAATGACCGATACCATTGACGCTGTAGAAAAGACCGCTGAAAGCGAAAACGCCGCACCGCCAAAGCCATGGGACGATGTCGTCCCGGAACATTTCCAGATGCTGCGCCTGGCGCCCTTGCCCACCGATCGCGCGACCGGCGGCCGCCCGCTGCGCTTCGTCCAGATGGGTCAGGCTGAGCGGCACAGCAAAGAATTGAGCCTGTTGCGCCTGAATATCCAGTTGCCGGGGCAACGGGTGCGGCGCGAACAAAACCATCTGGATATCTGGGTCGACCACCTTGAGCATGTGGTGCGCTTCGGGCCGGACTCGGGCCTGCAGATCGAACCCTGGAACCGCGGCCTGGGTCGTTTTCTGATCGCAACCGGCATCCATTGGGCGCAAAAGCGCTGGGCAACCTACAAGGTCGAGAGTTTTGACCTGGCCAGCAAAGACGGCTTGAATGAAGACACCCGGATGCGCCGCGACCACTTCCTGCGCACCCAGGGTTTCGAGGTCGGCTACGCTGACGCGCAACACATGAAGGGCAGCGTCAAGCAAGTCCAGGTCGGCAACCTGCACAGCACCTGGAACAACGAAAAAGTCCAGATCGTTGAAATACTCGATGCGGCGCAGATGCTTGAAAAAGCCGAGCAGCGGCTACAAGAGCAGGACGTGACCATCCGCAAACATGAAGAGCGGGTCAACAAGTACCGCCGCGATGATGCCGGTTTGCGCTTTACCATCGCCTGCCTGGTGACCTTTGCGGTGTTTCAGGCCGGGCTGTTGATCTGGATCGCCACGCATCGCTAAGCCGATAAGGCCGGGAATTGGCCCGGCCTTGGCGGTAGCGTCTTACAGACGCGACTCGAACAGCGCGCGATGCTCGCGGCACTGCTCGGCCGAGAGCATGAACACCCCGTGACCACCGCGCTTGAAGTCCAGCCAGGCGAAATCGACCTCTGGATACAGCGCCTGGACATGCACCTGGCTGTTGCCTACCTCAACGATCAGCAAGCCTTTCTCGGTCAAGTGGTCAGCCGCCTCGGCGAGCATGCGGCGCACCAGGTTCAAGCCATCGCTGCCGCAGGCCAGGGCCAGTTCAGGCTCATGCTGGAACTCATCCGGCATGTCAGCGAAATCTTCGGCATCGACATACGGCGGATTGGACACGATCAGGTCGAAGCGCTGCCCTGGCAGGCCATCGAAGCCATCGCCCTGCACGGTGTAGACCCGCGAATCCACACCATGGCGCTCGATATTCTGATTAGCCACTTCCAGTGCGGCATAGGACAGATCGGCCAGTACCACCTCTGCATCCTGGAACACGTCGGCACAGGCAATACCGATACAGCCCGAGCCGGTGCACAGGTCCAGTATCCGCGCTGGCTCCTGGGCCAGCCAGGGTTGAAAACCGTCCTCAATGAGTTCGGCAATTGGAGAACGCGGGATCAACACACGGTCATCGACAATGAACGACATGCCGCAGAACCACGCCTCACCCAACAGATAAGGGGTTGGCACGCGCTCATCGATACGGCGGCGAATAAGCCGCTGCAGTTCGGAAATCTCGTCGATTTCCAGGCGGCAATCCAGATAGCTGTCGGCAATTTCCCAAGGCAGGCTCAGGGCGCCAAGCACCAGTTGCCGTGCTTCGTCCCAGGCATTGTCGGTGCCGTGCCCGAAAAATACGTCTTCCTCGTGAAAGCGGCTGACGGCCCAGCGGATATGATCGCGTATGGTGCGCAAACGGGAAGTGATCATGGGCAAGCTCCTTGGAGGAAAACGGCGGGCGATTCTAGCAGGACTCGCAAACCCGCGAGTGACGTAAAGCAACGGAGTGTCTACCATTGCGCCCCATCCAGCAAGGCAAACAGCCATCACCTTTTGCTACATCTTCTGCCCTGCAGCCCGCTAAAACCGCGGTTCTCAATTGTCAAGATTCACAGAATGACTCGGGGAGAGGACAATGCGCCAAAAAGGGCACCTCTAAACGTGTTGGCAAGGCCGGCAACGCGGGCAGTTTTTAGAGGCGTCCCCAAGCCCCACTTGAAGGAGCCCCCATGTCTTCTCCCAAGACCATGTTTCAACTCAGTGGCCGGGTTCACGCCCAGGCCAGCCTGAGCAATGCCACGCTGATTATCATCGATGCCCAGAAAGAGTACCTCAGCGGCCCGCTGGCGCTGAGCGGCGTCCATGAGGCACTGACCAACATCGGCCTGCTGGTAGAAAAGGCACGCGCCGCCAAATGCCCGATCGTGCACATCCGCCATCTGGGTACTGTGGGCGGCCTGTTCGACCCGCAAGGCGAGCGTGGCCAACTGGTCCCGGAACTGCTGCCGCTGCCCGGTGAACACGTCGTCGAAAAACGCCTGCCCAATGCCTTCAACGGCACCGGCCTGCATGATCTGCTGCAAAGCCTGGGCCGCCTGGACCTGATCGTGTGCGGTTTCATGAGCCATTCGAGCATCAGTACAACCGTACGTGCCACCAAGGACTACGGCTATCGCTGCACGCTGGTCGACGATGCCTGTGCCACCCGCGACCTGCCGACCCCGGACGGCGTGGTCAGCGCGCACGTCGTGCACCGTACCGAAATGGCGATTATGGCGGACAACTTCGCCACCCTCGCACTGACCAAAGACCTGATTTGACGCCTCCCGGGCTGTTTGCCATGAAACAGCCCGCATCATGACCCGTTGAACTGGATGGCTTAGGGGAGGCCCTGTATGCAAGACGATGATTTTTCCCTGTTCAAGAACGAGATGCGTGGCGTCAAGCGCATCGAGCAGGCCTATGCCGACACCGGCAAGGCAAAGGCCGACCGCCGCCAGCTCAATCGCTTGCGCGAGTCGGCCACCGCCAGCCACGAGTCGATCAAGGTCGATGGCCTGTCCGACCAGTTCGTTATTGATGTAGGCCCGGAGGACGTTCTGCACTGGGCCCGTGACGGGGTTCAGGAAGGGCAGATGCGCAAGCTGAAACTGGGCCAGATCAGTTTCGAAGGCAGCCTGGACCTGCATGGCATGAACGTGGAAGTCGCTCGCGAAACCCTCTGGGCGTTTCTTGCCGAAGCCACCAGGCTTGAAATCCGCTGCGTGCGTGTCACCCACGGCAAGGCGGTGCGCCTCGATGGCAAGCGGCCGATGATCAAAAGCCACGTCAACACCTGGCTGCGTCAGCACCCGCAGGTGCTGGGCTTTTGCTCATGCCAGGCACGGCATGGCGGAGCGGGCGCGGTCTATGTGATGTTGCGGCGGACCATGCTTGAAGGTCGCGACGAGTAACGTCGCCCCGCAACACCCCACATGGCAGACTCAGCGCGGGCCAAAACCTGGCCCATCGCCGCCCGGCCCGCCATGGCCGCCCGGCCCACCCTGATGATGGCCACCACCCCCGCCGCCACCCCCGTGCCCACCCGGCCCCGGCCCCCAGAACGGCCAGCAGCCGGATACGGCCGACAAGACGGCAACGACCATCGCAATTTTCACTACTCGACTCAACATGCGTTTCATACTCTCGAATCAGGGTCAGGAATGACCTGCCGCATGAGACTGCATGGCGGGGTCAAAGTAGGTAGCGAGCGAGTCGCACGATGGTAAGCAAACGGATACACGGACGTAAGACGAGGAAATTGCGCCTGACCGATTTGCACAGCGGCCATACACCTGACCGTCCGGCTCGGGTAATATGTGCGCCCTGATCGCTATCCATACGGAAACACAGCCCCGTGACACTGGAACAGAATTACACCGACATCTTGGGTCAACTGGGTGAAGACGTCACCCGCGAAGGCCTGCTCGATACGCCAAAACGCGCTGCCAAGGCCATGCAGTACCTGTGCCGCGGCTATCAGCAGACCCTCGAAGAAGTCACCAACGATGCGCTGTTCAGCTCCGATGCCAGCGAGATGGTGATGGTCAAGGACATCGAGCTGTATTCGCTGTGCGAACATCACCTGCTGCCGTTCATTGGCAAGGCTCACGTGGCCTATATCCCCAACGGCAAGGTACTGGGCCTGTCCAAGGTCGCACGCATTGTCGACATGTATGCCCGCCGCCTGCAGATCCAGGAAAACCTCAGCCGCCAGATTGCCGAAGCCATCCAGCAGGTCACCGGCGCCCTGGGCGTTGCGGTGGTCATCGAAGCCAAGCACATGTGCATGATGATGCGCGGCGTCGAGAAGCAGAACTCGGCGATGATCACCTCGGTGATGCTCGGTGAATTCCGCGACAACGCCGCCACGCGCAGCGAGTTTCTCAGCCTGATCAAGTAAGCCCCAACCCTGCAGGGCACTTGGTGCCCTGCCCGCTCCGCCACACTCAGAGGTATGCCTGTGATCATCAAAGCCCTGCGGGTTGGTCTTGGCCAACTTATCGTCTTCGGCGACTTCATCACCCGCCCGGCCCGCAAGAAGCGCAGCCCGCAGGCCCAGGCCAGTGTCGAGCAGGCCGCCCGAGAGCTGAGCCTGTATCAGTTCCATGCCTGCCCGTTCTGCGTAAAAACCCGCCGCACCCTGCACCGTCTCAATGTGCCAGTGGCACTGCATGACGCAAAGAACGACGAGACCGCTCGCCAGGCTTTGCTCAACGAAGGTGGCCGGATCAAAGTGCCCTGCCTGCGCATTCAGGAAGGCGAGAAAGTGACCTGGATGTACGAATCCAAAGTCATCATCGACTATCTCAATCAGCGCTTCGGCGCAGTCTGAAGCGCTCAATCCTCCTGCCTTGAATACAGCCCCTTGGCCGTCCTGAACGGCACGGGGGCGGTTGTATTCATTTTGATACAAATGTTAACGGTACGGATACAAATCCGCCGGATAAGCTGCCTGCCTCGATAAATCAGCGGGCCGGCGGCGTGTTCATCCATGCCCGAGCCAAGGCGACCGCTCCGGCAGAAGATCGATTGCGATGTCAGACGATGGCTTGAGGTACAACTGCACAGCCTGTGGCAAATGCTGCCGGGGCAAATACGTGCCACTGACGGTCGATGAGGCGCGGGCCTGGGCAGCGCGCGGCGACAACGTGGTACTCATGACCGAAACCATCAGCGACTCGCTGTGGTCAGGAAGGCCGGGAGAGTACCAGCACCAGACCTTGCGGGCCTTTGCGGCCAGTTTTGGAGATCAGGACGCAGAGGTCATCACCCTGCTGGTAGCCGATATCGTTGCCGGCTGCCCCAATCTGGGCGCCGACAACCTGTGTACCATTTATGAACAGCGCCCACTGGTGTGCCGCATCTATCCGCTGGAGATCAACCCGACCATTCTGCCCTCGCCTGTCGGCAAGGACTGCCCGCCCGAAGCATGGGGCACCGGTGAAATCATCTGGCGCGAGGGCAAGTACACCGACCCTCAAGCGGTCGAGCTGATCGAGCGCTCCCGCCAGCAGGATCGACAGGACGCTGAGCGCAAAAAGCGTCTATGCGAAGCGCTGGGCATTCATAAGGCAGGATGGAAAAACGACGGCATACTGGCCTGGCACATTACCCCAGAACAACTGCTAGAGGCCCTGAGCAGCCTGGACGAGCCAAACCTGCCAAGCGAGCAGCCCTGGGCAGTGGTCAGTAACTCAGCCAACCTCAAAGCGCATTTGCTGGCTGCCGGGCTCAATGTCACCGAGCACATCAACTCGGACGCGGTGTTTCATTCAATGCACTGAATCAACGCGGGCACCCCTGCTGGCGACAGGCCGTATAGGCCTGCAACTGCCTGACTCTTACCTCGGTATGCGCGGCCAGACAACGGGCTTGCAGCATCGGCCCAAGGGTTCCGGCATCCGCCAGCTTACCCACCTGATACAGACAGTCAGCATCACGAAAGGCGATCCACTGCCGCTGTGCACTGCGCAATTCGAGTTTTTTCCGGGCGTCCTGTAACCAGGCCAGCTGGTTCTTGAACGTCTCGTTCAGTTGCCGGTCAAGCCTTGCCAGCTCAACCGCCGCACAGCGATTCATCGCCGCCTGGTTGTCGTCGCAGTCGTCGGCCCGTGCCTGAACAGCAAACGTCAGCAAAACAATGACCGCCGCGGTCCGGATTACGTCGAGCATGAGCCCTTACTCCCCTGCTGGAAAAAGCCATTGTGTTGTCGACCTTTGCCAGCAGTGGGCCATGAAAAATCATTGCGATTGATTCCGGAGCGAGAGCGGGTATTGCAGAAACTGCGCCACTGCAAGCCCTACTGAAAAGCCCCTCATCAATAGGTAAAAAATCTTACGCAAGGCGACGCTGTTTCTATTCGTGTGCGTCTAGGTTTCACTCGCTCGGACAAGGCGATCCAGCGTCGGATCAGTCCAGCATTCCGACATAACCGGGCTGAGCCCGGACCCGCTCGAGCCAGCTCGAAATGGCCGGATACCGCGCCAGATCAAAACCACCCTGGTGCGCGACATGGGTGTAAGCGTAGAGGGTGATATCGGCAATCGAGAACTGCTCAGCCACCAGAAACGGCGTACGTTGCAGTTGCTGCTCCATCACGGCGAGCGCACGGTAGCCTTCCTTGAGCTTGCGCCGATGCTCTTCAGCCCGCTCGGCAGGCAGGCCAAGATAAAACTGGATAAACCGCGCCACCGCGACACTGGGCTCGTGACTGTATTGCTCGAAAAACTGCCATTGCAGCACCTGGGTGCGCAAACGCGCATCGCTTGGCAGGTAGGCGCTGCCATCGGCCAGGAAATTGAGAATCGCATTGGACTCCCACAGGCAGGTGCCGTCTTCGAACTCCAGTACCGGAATCTTGCCATTGGGGTTCTTGTGCAGAAACTCCGGGGTCTGTGTTTCACCCTTGAGAATGTCCACCGGCACCCACTGATAAGGCTGGCCCAGCAAGCTGAGCATCAGCTTGAGTTTGTAGCAATTGCCGGAGTTGTAATCGCCATGAATCTTGTACATCAGCCGTTCCCCCATGAAATCAATGCACTTTTGAAGACGATCGACACTTACTTGACCAGCCCTTTGGCCAGAGCTTGACGCACCACGTCAGCCAGACGCCGTAGCCCCTCGTCCAGACGTGACGAGTCAATATGGCTGAAATTCAATCGCAGGTATCCAGGGTTCGCCTGCGGGTCGGCAAAAAACGGCTCACCCGGCATGAAAGCTACATCCTGGGCCAACGCCGCATCCAGCAAGGTGCGAGTGTCCAGCGGCTGCTTCAGGGTGAGCCAGAAGAACAGCCCGCCTTGCGGTGTGTTCCACTCAGCCAGATCAGTGAAATGGGTCTGCAGGGCGGCGTCAAAGGCATCACGGCGCTCGCGGTAAAAATCGCGCAAAACACCCAGATGGTCGCGATATTGCTGGGTGCCGATCCATTGCAGCGCCTGCCACTGACCAATGCGGTTGGTATGCAGATCGGCCGCCTGCTTCAAGCGCAGCAGGTGCGGGAACAGATCAGGACTGGCAATCAGGTAGCCGACCCGCAGGCCGGGCAACAGAGTCTTGGACACAGTACCGGTGTAGATCCAGCTCGACTTGCGCAAGCGCGCCACGATGGGCCGGGCACGGCCATCATCGAAGGTCAGTTCACGATAGGGTTCATCCTCGATCAGGGTCACACCGAACTCATCGAGTAACGCCGCTACCGCCTCGCGACGTTGTTCGCTGTAACGCACGCCGGACGGATTCTGAAACGTCGGAATCAGGTAGGCGAACGCGGGTGCATGCTGTTCGAGCTTCTGGCGCAACGCTGCCAGGTCGGGCCCTTCGGCTTCTACCGGTACGCTAAGGCAGGCAGCACCGAACAACTGAAAGATCTGCAAGGCGGCCAGATAGGTGGGGCCCTCAACGACAATCTCGGTGCCTCGATCGATGTACAGCTTGGCGGCCAGATCCAGAGTCTGCTGCGAGCCGCTGACAACCAGTACCTGGCTGGCCTGACAGTCAAGCCCCAACGCCCGCGCTTCGGCCGCCAGCGCTTCGCGCAACGCCGGCTCGCCCTCACTCATGCCGTATTGACCCAGAGCTACCGGCATCTCGGCCCACTGTACGGCCGGCAGCATCGACTCGGCAGGCAGACCACCGGCAAACGACATGACCTCGGGACGCTGGGCAGCGGCAAGGATCTCGCGAATCAAGGAACCTTTGAGGCGTGAAACTCTTTCAGAAAAAGCCATCACTTTCACCTGTAGCCGGGTAGAAGGGAATACGTCAAAATTGTTGACCAAAACTTACGATGCTATTGGCAGATACGTCAACATGCTTGACCTTAAAAACTGCACCAATCAACAAATGGCCATGGAAGCTTTTTTCTTCGGCTATCAGGCGTTCACCGCAAAACCGGATGAAATGCTGGCCAAACGCGGGTTCAGTCGCGTTCACCAGCGCATCCTGTTCTTCATCGCTCGCTACCCGGAACTCAGCGTCAAGGAGCTGCTGACCGTGCTCGGGGTCAGCAAACAGGCACTGAATGTGCCCTTGCGTCAGTTGATTGCCATGAACATGGTGCACACCACCACGCCCGAAACGGACAAACGCAAGCGTCTGCTGGGGCTCAGTGCCGAGGGGCAGAAGTTCGAGGCCGCCCTGCGTCGCGAGCAGGTCAGGCTCTTGCAGCGAGTATTTGCCGAGGTGGGCCTGGAGGCTGTCGAAGGCTGGCTGACCGTCAACCAGGCGCTGGGCAAGACCCGGCATCCAGGTGACGGGCCGCTGGGCTGACGACAGGCGGCCAACTGTACGGGCCAATACGCCTGTCGCTGTATCGCAATACGCTGCCGGGCTTGGGTTTAGGCTGTGCGCCCTGTTACCTGCGCGCTTTAAGGAAATTCCCGCATGTCCGAGACCGCCCTGCAGACTCCTCTGCGTCCATTGGCTGACTCTTCGCTATCTTCGGTAGTCGCCGGCTTCATCGCGATGATGACCGGCTGCACCAGCTCACTGGTGCTGATGTTTCAGGCCGGCCAGGCGGCGGGCCTGACCGGCGGGCAGATTTCTTCATGGCTATGGGCGCTGTTCATGGGCATGGCGGTGTGCAGCATCGGCCTGTCGTTGCGCTATCGAACACCGATTACCGTCGCCTGGTCGACACCGGGTGCGGCGTTATTGGTGACCAGCCTGGGCGGTGTAAGTTACCCGGAAGCTATAGGCGCCTTTATCACCTGCGCGGTGATGGTGACCCTGTGCGGCCTGACCGGCAGTTTCGAGCGGCTGGTCAAGCGCTTGCCCGCCTCGCTGGCCGCTGCGCTGCTGGCCGGCATTCTGTTCAAGATCGGCAGTGATATTTTTGTCGCCGCGCAACACCGCACCGGCCTGGTGCTGGGCATGTTCTTTACCTATCTGCTGGTCAAACGCGTTTCGCCGCGCTACAGCGTACTGGCAGCGTTGCTGGTGGGGATTGCGCTGGCCGCCGCGCTGGGGCTATTGAATTTCAGCGGCTTCGTTCTGGAGCTGGCCGTCCCCGTGTGGACCACACCCAGCTTCTCGCTGGCCGCTACCATCAGCATCGGCATTCCGCTATTCGTGGTCGCCATGGCCTCGCAGAATATGCCAGGGATTGCGGTACTGCGCGCCGATGGCTATCACACCCCCGCCTCGCCACTGATCACCACCACAGGCCTGGCCTCGTTGCTGACGGCACCGTTTGGCTGCCACGGCATCAACCTGGCGGCCATCAGCGCAGCCATTTGCACCGGCCCGCATGCCCACGAAGACAAAAGCAAACGCTATACCGCTGCGATCTGGTGCGGGGTGTTCTATGCCATTGCCGGCCTGTATGGCGCGACCCTGGCCGCGCTGTTCGCGGCCTTCCCGAAAGAGCTGGTGCTGTCGATCGCTGCGCTGGCGTTGTTCGGCTCGATCATCAACGGCCTGACCGTGGCCATGAGCGAGCCCAACGAGCGCGAAGCGGCCTTGATCACTTTTATGGTCACTGCTTCAGGCCTGACCCTGTTTTCGGTCGGCTCGGCGTTCTGGGGAATTGTTGCCGGCGGCCTGACCCTGCTGATTCTTAATGTACGCAAGGGCTGAGCAAACGCTACCGCAACGCAACAGCGCCGACGCTACAAACGAAAATGCCCGACCATGCCTTTGAGCTCATTGCCCAGCGCCGCCAACTCTACGCTTGAGGCGGCGTTGCCGCGCATGGCCAGCGCCGATTGATCGGCGCTGCTGCGAATGCTGGTGACGCTGCGGTTGATTTCCTCGGCCACCGAGCTTTGCTGTTCGGCGGCGGCGGCGATCTGCTGATTCATCTGCTGGATGGTCGATACCGCACTGGCAATACTGCTCAATGCACGCTCGGTCTGCTGCGCTTCACCCACCGCGCGCTTGACCAGCTCACCACTGCTCTGGATCTGCTCCACCGAAGCCCGTGCACCGCCACGCAAGCTGGCCACCAGGCTTTCGATTTCCTCGGTGGACTGCTGGGTACGCCGTGCCAACGCCCGCACCTCATCTGCCACCACGGCAAAACCCCGGCCCTGTTCACCGGCCCGCGCGGCCTCGATGGCGGCGTTGAGCGCCAGCAGGTTGGTCTGTTCAGCGACACTTTTGATCACCCCCAGCACCTGATCGATGTTCTGCACCTGCGCGCTGAGGTTTTCGATCCCCTCACAGGCAGACGCCGAAGAGCGTGACAGCGCATCGATACACTGCATGCTCTGACGCACCACAGCCTGGCCACTGCTGACTTTCTCATCAGCGCTCTGCGCGGCCAGCGCGGCCTCTTCGGCATTGCGCGCCACATCATGCACGGTAGCGGTCATCTGGTTCATGGCCGTGGCGACCTGCTCGGTTTCTTCCTTCTGACTGCCGACCTCCAGATTGGTCTGCTCGGTCACTGCTGACAGCTCATGGGCCGAGTGGGCAAGCTTCTCGATGCCCGCCTGCAGGCCACTGACGATCTGGCTCAGGCCGTTACTCATCTGCTGCATGGCCGCCATCAACTGGCCAATTTCATCACGCCGGTCCACCTCAACACGGCCACTGAGGTCTCCGGCAGCGATGCGCTGCGCCTGACCGATCACCAGCCGCAGTGGCGCGACAATCAGCCGGGTGATCAGCCACGAAGCCAGCAGCCCTACCAGCAATGCGGCAATGGAAGAGCCAATGATCAACAGAGTGTCGGCGCGCAGTTGAGCTTGCATTGACTGGTCTTCGGCAGCGTAGGCTTGCCCCACCAGCTCGACCACCTGACGAGCACTCTCGCCCAGTTGTGTCGCCACACCAGCCTGTTTGCCCAGCAGCTCGGTGTACTCCTTGAGCTTTTCGTTGAAATTGGCGATGTGACCGACCACCTCATTGATCACGGCCTGGTAGCCAGGATCGGTGATCGCCGACTTGAGTTCCTCGGCCAGCGCACTGGCCTGCTGCGCTTGTTCGATCGTGCCGGTAGCGGCCTCTTCGCCTGTTCCAGTGCGACGGTTTTTTTCCAGGCGCACCCTGGCCTCGTCCATGGCGAGCAACATCAGGCGCCCGACCTGGCTGATCTTGCCGGCCTGTTCGATAAATTGCGCGCCATCCTGGCCCTGAGAGTCCTTCAGGGTCCAGGTGCCATCGTCGGTCAGTCCTGACTGCAATAACTCCAGACTGTTGGACACACTGGAGACTGACCAGTTGGCCATTTCCAGTGCCAGGTCTTTGCTTTGGTTGATATCTACATAGGCATCGAACGAACTGCGATAGGCCACCAGGGCTTGTTGCACGCGCTCCACCACCGCAGCATTGCCAGGCATGAGAATCTTGAGGGCCGCAGCACGCTCATCAAGAGCCTGCAACTGCGCATGCAACTGCTCGATGAGCTTCGGATCGCTGCGCAGCGCGTAATCCTGCTCCAGCACACGCACGCCAAGTACCGCCGTATTGAGCGCCGAGGTCTGTTTGAGGCCATCGAAATGCTGAGTGATACGCTGCAGCGACCAGACACCGATACCGGCCACCAAGGCGGTGAGCAGCAACACCAGGCCAAAGCCCAACCCCAACTTCTTGGCCATCCCCAAGTGGGTAAATCCGGTCGACCTCATAGCATCCCATCCCCATATAAGCCCGTCATGCCACGCAAGCCCGCGATATCCGTGCAGATTCGCGCCGGGCGGTCAGCCGCACAAGCAGGGAATGGGTCAGGGGTGGCAATTAGCTATGCGAAGGTCGCTTTCAGGATCAGCAAAGGCCGCCAACGATCGTTGCGGCCCTATGCGGGGGCAGGTCAGGCCACGTTCGCAGACTCGACCAGCAAGGTACCGGCTTCGACGTCCAGCACCGCCCGAGTCCCCAGCGGCACCGCCTGATTGACCTCACCGTGGCCGACCGGCAAACCGCCCAGCACCGCAATGCCCAGGCTGCCAAGACGCTCGAGCAACACATCGGCGGGGCTAATGCTGCCCGCGGCATGCGCCGGCACGCTGAAATCGCCCAAGGCAATGCCGTTGAGCCGCTGCAGCAAACCGCAATTACCCAGATGAGTCAACAACCGGTCCACCCGATACGCGGCCTCCCCCACATCTTCCAGTAGCAGAATTGCACCGTCCATATCCGGCATGAACGGTGTACCGATACAGGTGCTGAGCATGCTCAGGTTACCGCCCAGCAAGGTGCCGGTCGCCCGACCGCGGGTGCGTACGCTGCCAGTGCCTGCATTGGGATCAGCCTGCAGCAAAACCGGTTCGGTGCTCATCAACGCATGGCGCAGACCGCTGGCCATCAGGGGATTGTGACCAAGCTGGTTGGCCACCGGCCCGTGCACACTGGCCAGCCGCGCTTGCGCCCAGAGCAGCCCATGCAGTGCCGTGATGTCGGAGAAACCACTGAGCAACTTGGGGTCACGGCGCACCGCCTCAAGGTCAACCTCATTGAGAATTCGTTGCACGCCATAGCCGCCACGATTGCAGATCACTGCACGAATGTGCGGGTCGCCAAGCGCGTGATTGAGGTCGCTGATGCGCTGCGTGTCGGTGCCGGCATAGAACGAATGGCGCTCACAAGCATGGGGGTAGATGCGGGGCCGTAGCCCCCAGCTTTCGAGTACCCGTGCGGCGGCCTCGATCTTCTCGGCGGCCACCGGCCCTGAAGGCGAAACCAGCGCCACCGCATCGCCCGGACGCAGAACCTTGGGGTGAACGGTAGGCAGCGTCAGGCTAGACATCAAGACATTCCAGGCAGTTGGCAAACCTGCAATGTAGAGCAGCCACGCCTGCGACTCAAGCGTGGTGATTGCGCCAGAACGCAGCACAGCAGCTCTTGGCATTTGCTCGCAGGCGCATCAGCGGCTTCAATGAATTTTCACTCTGTCGACCGAGCAACCACCATGACCCAGCCGACCAACCGCCGCTTTGTACTTGCCAAACGCCCTGTCGGCCCGGTAACCCGGGACGACTTCCACTTCGAGCAGGCTCCGCTTGCAGAGCTTGAAGAAGGCCAGATCCTGGTGCGTAACCACTACCTGTCACTGGACCCGGCCATGCGCGGCTGGATGAACGAAGGCAAGTCCTATATCGAGCCTGTGGGCCTGGGCGAGGTAATGCGCGCGCTGGGCGTCGGTGAGGTGCTGGCCTCGCAACACCCGCGCTTTGCGGTGGGCGATCATGTGCAAGGGGCACTGGGCGTACAAGACTACTTTCTCGGGGTGCCCAAAGGCTTCTACAGCATCGACCCGCAATTGACGCCCCTGCCGCGCTACCTTTCGGCACTGGGCATGACCGGCATGACCGCGTACTTCGCCTTGCTGGAGGTCGGACAGCCACAAACGGGCGAGACCGTGGTGATCTCCGGTGCGGCCGGTGCGGTGGGCAGCATTGCCGGGCAGATCGCCAAAATCAAAGGCTGCCGGGTCGTGGGCATCGCTGGCGGCGCTGAAAAATGCGCCTGGCTGGTCGACGAACTGGGCTTCGACGCAGCCATCGACTACAAAAACGAAGACGTCCCGGCAGCCCTGAAACGCGAGTGCCCCAACGATGTGAACGTGTTTTTCGATAATGTCGGCGGCGAGATTCTCGACCACGTGCTGGCGCGTCTGGCGCCCAAGGCCCGAGTGGTGATCTGCGGCGCTATCAGCCAGTACAACAACACCACGGCGATCAAAGGCCCGGCCAACTACCTGTCGCTGCTGGTCAACCGCGCGCGCATGGAGGGCTTCGTGGTACTGGACTACGCGGCACGCTATGCCGAAGCCAGCCGGGAGATGGCTGGCTGGATGGCCGAGGGCCGCCTGAGCAGCCGCGAGGATGTGGTCGAAGGACTGGAAACCTTTCCCGACACCCTGCTCAAGCTGTTCAGCGGCGAGAACTTCGGCAAACTGGTGCTGAAGATCTGAACCTCAAGCCAGCTCTGCAACCACTGCGGCCAGTGCCTGGGCCGGGTCGGCGGCCTGACTGATCGGACGGCCGATCACCAGGTAATCGGAACCGGCTTGCAGCGCCTGGCGCGGGGTCAGGATGCGGCGTTGATCGTCCTGGGCGCTGCCGGCCGGGCGAATGCCGGGGGTCACCAGTTGCAGCGCCGGATGCACCGCCTTGAGTGCGCGGGCTTCCTGGGCCGAACACACCAGACCATCCATGCCGGCCTTCTCGGCCAGGGCTGCCAGACGCAGAACCTGCTCCTGCGGATCGATATCCAGACCGATACCGGCCAGGTCTTCACGCTCCATACTGGTCAGCACGGTCACCCCGATCAGCAACGGCTGCGGGCCGCTGCGCTGGTCAAGGACCTCGCGGCAAGCCTGCATCATGCGCAAACCACCGGAACAGTGTACGTTGACCATCCATACGCCCATTTCTGCTGCGGCCTTGACCGCCATGGCGGTGGTGTTGGGGATGTCGTGGAATTTCAGGTCGAGAAATACTTCGAAGCCGCGCTCGCACAGGCTGGCGACGATGCCCGAGGCGCTGCTGGTGAACAGTTCTTTGCCGACTTTGACCCGGCATAGCTTAGGATCGAGCTGATCGGCGAGGCGCAGCGCTGCCTCACGGGTCGGGAAATCCAGGGCAACAATGACAGGGGACTGGCAAACGGACATGAGCGGGTTCTCAGGTAAGTCGAAATCGGCGCGCATTGTAGCCGATCCGCTCGCCCCACGGGGCATTGGCTGCACGACCGGCGCAAGGGTTAACGCACTGGAACCAATAGCCTCAGCAACATCTCAAACGAGTATCAGCAAAAGGAGTGCACGCTATGCCCTGGTATGCCTGGTTGATCCTGATCATCGCGATCGGTTCTATTGTCGGCGGATTGCTATTGTTGCGTGACACTGCGCACAAACTGCCCCTGACCGAAGAGCAGCTCAAGCGCGTCCATGAACGCAATGCCGAAATGGATGCCAAGGAAGCCAAAGACCGCTAACCCAATACTGTTGTTAGACCGCTGGGAGCAGCCCGACAACTCACAGTATCTACTGCAAATGTGCCGCCGCGTTCGCTGACAGGCCCACCGGGGCTTTCGAACGGGCGGCACTGACCTGCCGAATGTCATAGGGGCTGAAAATCTGCTTCATCTGCCCGCTGTCATGCAACAGGCGCAGCAGTCGGGTCAGTTCGGCACCACTGATAGGGCTGCCGGGCTGTATCAGTGCATAGTGACGATAGACTTGATCCACGCGCTCTGAAATCAGTAATTCATCGGCATTCACCACCCCACGCAGCGCCGCGTCACGCAAAAATGACCGGGTCATCGGGGCAATATCCACCCGCCCCCGGTTGAGCATCAACAGGTTGCTCTCATGCGAGTAGGTCAGTGTCACCTTGAAATGGGCCGTCAGGTAATCGGGGCTGGCATTAAACTGGGCAAACGCATAGTGATAGCCGTTGAACAGCGCCAGATGCTTGCCAGATAGCTCATTAAAGTAGTCCTGCCCACGCCCCGGCAGCTGGCGCGCAACAAACACTTCTTCGTCTTCCAGGCCCAGGTCCACCGCGGTATGTGCAATGTCGCGCCAGCCCCATTGCGGGTTCTCAAATATCGCCAGGTCCACGCGCCCTTGGGCAAAGTCGCGAAAGCGACGGGTGACCGAGGTCGGGACCATCACAAAATTGTACGTGGACTGGCTACGGTTGAGGCTGGCCAGCAGTTGCGGGAGCAACCCTTGCTGATCGCTTTTCTCGGGGCGCACGACATAGGGCGGAAAATGCGCAGCGCCGACCCTGACCAACTGAGCAGCGCCAGCATGATCTGCGGCTGTCAGCAAGACTCCTGCTGCCAGGAACATCAACGGGCGAGATAAAGTCATCATGGAACGCGTACAGTGACAAATTGCCACACGCTATGCGGTTTTATCCGTTTACACAACAAGGCTATGTACAACCAGCACGCTCCTGACGCTTCGCCTATGCTGCCCGACGCATCAATGCCCCGGCATAATTCAGACCAATGATCGTCCAGCCTGGCACATTTAATGGTGTTCGCGGTCGATGTAGAACCTCCTTGCGCATACCGGGGCGAACATGACTACGCTGGAGGCTGTTGTCTGTATATCGAAACCGTTGGATGGGAGCTAGAGCATGCCGCATTGGCTGGTGATTGACCTGGAGGCCACCACCGAGGAAGGCGGTTGGCCGGTCGCGGAAATGGAGATCATCGAAATCGGTGCCACCCTGGTGAATCAGTATGGGCGGGAGCTGGACCACTTCGAACGGTTTGTGCGTCCGGCGCGCCGACCGCTGCTGACCCACTTCTGCCGCGAGCTGACGCATATCAGCCAGCACGATATCGACAGCGCCGAGCCGCTGGAGAGTGTCTGGCCGCAGTTCGAACGCTGGCTGAGCCATCATCAGGCGCGGGTGGTGGGCTGGGCCAGTTGGGGTGATTACGATCATCGCCAGTTGCAACAGGAATGGCGCAGCCATCAACTCGATAGCGCCTTGCACGAATTACCCTACGTCAATCTGAAAGACCGTTTTGCCCAGGCCCGCCAGTTGCAGCGCCCGGTCGGGCTCAATAACGCCCTGCAACTGGCCGGCATGCATTTCAGCGGCCAGCAACACCGGGCCCTGGTCGATGCACGCAATACTGCGCGTCTTCTGCCCTTGATACTGCCCAACTGACACCCGCCTGATAAGAGTGACGCAGGCAAACGGCTTGGGCATACTGAGCGGCCATTTTTCAGCCTTTTCCAAGGATTCACCATGTTCAAGGTCAACGAGTATTTCGACGGCACCGTCAAGTCCATTGCATTCGCTCAGGCTGAAGGTCCGGCTACCATTGGCGTGATGGCCAAGGGCGAATATGAGTTCGGTACCGCACAGGCCGAAATCATGCACGTCATCTCTGGCGAGCTGATCGTCAAGCTGCCGGGTAGCGAACAGTGGCAGACCTTTGCCTCGGGCAGCCTGTTCAACGTACCGGCCAACAGCAAGTTCCAGTTGAAGGTCAGCGTCGACACCGCTTACCTGTGTGAATACCGCTGATTGAATGCCGCTCAGGACCGATCAGGCTGCTTGACGGCTCATGCGGCTCGCGCCCGGCCGGTCCTGCCCCCAACTACCCCTCCACATTGAATTGCAACGCCGCCAGCCGTGCATACAGCGGGTTGCTGGCGATCAGTTCGCGGTGCGTGCCTACCGCGACCAACTGCCCCTGATCCAGCACCGCGATGCGGTCGGCGTTTTGTACGGTCGACAGGCGGTGGGCGATGACCAGCGTAGTACGGCCCTGCATCAGGCCGGGCAGAGCCTGCTGAATCAAGTGTTCGCTTTGCGCATCCAGGGCACTGGTGGCTTCGTCGAGCAGCAGGATTGGCGCATCGACCAGCAGCGCACGGGCAATCGCCAGACGTTGCCGCTGCCCGCCTGACAGTCCCAAACCGCCTTCACCCAAGTGGGTACCATAGCCCTCCGGCATCTGCTGGATAAACTCATGGGCGTGGGCCATTCGCGCTGCAGCTTCAACCTGCTCGTCCGTAGCCTCGGGGCGACCATATCGAATGTTGTCTGCAACACTGCCAAAAAACAGTGCCGGAGTTTGCGCGACGATGGCAAAGCTGCGGCGCAGCTGGTGCAAATTCAGTTGCCGCACAGGCACGCCTTCGATACGGATTTCACCCTGCTGCGGGTCGTAGAAGCGCAACAGCAGATCGAACAGCGTCGACTTGCCAGCCCCGGAGGGACCAACCAGCGCCAGCGTTTCTCCGGCCTCGATCTCCAGGCTCAGGCCCTTGAGCACTGGATGCTCGGGCCGCGACGGATAGCTGAAGCCGACATTGTCCAACGCCAGGCGACCGCTGACCCGCCCCGGCAAGGCCTGCACCTGGGGGGCGGGGGCAACAATTTCACTGCGTGCCTGCAATAGCTCGGCAATCCGTTGCGCGGCCCCGGCAGCACGTTGCAACTCGCCAATCACTTCACTGATCGTTCCAAATGAGGTGCCGACCACCAAGGCATAGAACACAAAGGCGGCCAGCTCACCGTGGGTAATGCGCCCTTCTATGACGTCCATGCCGCCAACCCGGAGCATGACCGCCACCGCGCCCAACACCAGCACGATCACCAGCGTAATCAGCCAGGCTCGTTGCAAGATGTGCCGACGCGCGATATCGAACGCCTGCTCCACCGTACCGCTGAAGCGCTGCCGGTCCTGGGCCTGATGGTTGTAGGCCTGCACGGTCTTGATCTGACCCAGCGTCTCGGCCACGTAGCTGCCGACATCCGCGACCCGATCCTGATTGAGCCGTGACAGGCGCCGAACCCGCCGGCCGAAAATCAGGATTGGCGCCAACACCAAGGGCAGGGAAACCACCACGATACTGGTCAAGCGCGGGTTGGTGACGAACAGCAACACAATGCCGCCAATGACCATCAAGGCGCTGCGCAAAAACATTGACAGCGATGAACCGACCACTGACTGCAACAAGGCGGTATCGGCGGTCAGCCGCGACTGTATTTCCGAGCCGCGATTGTGCTCGTAAAACCCCGGATGCAGGTCGATCAGGTGCTCGAACACCGCTTTGCGCACATCGGCGACCACCCGCTCGCCGATCCACGAGACCAGATAAAAACGCACGAACGTACCGACCGCCAGCCCCAGCGTCAGCAGCAAAAACAAACCAATGGACTGGTTCAGCAGTTCGGTCGAGCGGGTCATGAAGCCCTGATCGACCAGCAAACGGATGCCCTGCCCCATCGACAGGGTAATCCCCGCCGTGACCAGCAGTGCCAATAGCGCCGCCCCAACCCGCCAGCGATAAGGAGAAATAAAGCGCCACACCAGGCTCAGGGACTGAGCCGGATTACCGCGTAACACTGAAACCATGAACTTTGACCACCTGTTAAGCTCACACAATAGGCGCAGGCTACACACCTTGTGACGGCGAGTCTGCCCGCAAGCGCTGTGTTCGCCGGTCACTGACTGGAGATTTACGCAAACCTCTGCTGCAATCAGGCATCGGCCCAACGGTGGGCGGATGTCATGGCGCAGTCACAGAGCATGGCTAGTTTGAACGGCTACACCTGATAAGGAGAAGGATCATGAGCTTGCAAGACAACAGCAACCAGGTCGAAGTCATTCGTTCCACTCCGAGCCTGCCGGTCGGCGGGGCAGTATTGGATGAGCACGGCAAAGAAGTGCTGATTACCGAAGCGATGGTGCAGCAGGCCTGTCAGGAATGCGACAAGCACTGGATTACTCCTGACAAACAGGAATAACCACTGCTCAAAAAAAGCCCGACTTTTCAGTCGGGCTTTTTTTTGCCTGCTGGTCAGAGCAGCGTGGCCCCCAGTGCCTTGACCATCTGCTGCAACAGCTGAGCATGAGCGCCCTGCCCTTGCAGCCGGACCTGCAACGCATCGATCTCACGGCGCGGCGGGTAGTGCTTGCGCAGCGCATCGAATGCCAGGCGCTGGCTATCGGTGCCGCCTTCCAGAGTGCGCCGAAAATCCGCATCGTCGCGGCGCGGGTCATAAACCCCCCGGCACAGCATGGCCAGCGCCCAGGCCGGGTCCGTTTCGGCATCCAGACCGACCTGGGCCAGCCACGGACGGGGCAGCAGGTCTTGCAGTTCAATGCTGGCCGGCTGACCGAGGAACGCGCACAGCGCCTGATAGATCTGCGCAGTGCCGCGCTGGCGCCCATCAAGGCTGTAACCGGCGATGTGTGGGGTCGCCAGTGTGCACAGCTCGGCCAGCGCAACATGCACCTGCGGCTCACCTTCCCAGACATCCAGCACCGCCTGCAGGTCATCGCGGGCAAGCAGCACATCGTGCAGCGCCTGGTTATCCACCACCGCACCGCGACTGGCATTGATCAGCCAGGCGCCTGGGCGCAGGTTTTGCAAGCGCTGGCGGTCGAACAGGTGCCAGCTCGGATGGTCCCCGCCACGCTCCAGCGGGGTATGCACGCTGATGACGTCGCACCGGCGGATGATCTCTTCAAGGCTGACAAAGTCGCCACCTTCGGCCTTTTGCCGAGGCGGGTCACAGACCAGTACGTTCCAGCCCAGGCCGCGCAGGACGCTGACCAGCCGCCCGCCCACCTGGCCGGCGCCGACCACGCCGTAGGTGCGACCGGGCAACTCGACGCCTTCGATTTCCGCCAGGGTCAGCAGGCTGCCCAACACATAGTCCACCACGCCACGGGCATTGCAGCCCGGTGCGCTGGACCACTGGATACCGGCCTCGGCAAAGTAACCAAGCTCCAGGTGATCAGTGCCGATGGTGCAGGTGCCGACAAACCGCACCGGGCTGCCTTCAAGCAAGGCGCGGTCGACCTGGGTGACCGAACGCACCAGCAGGATATCGGCATCCGCCACCGCCGCACGGTCGATGGCCCGGCCGGGCAGGCGGCGAATGCTGCCCAGCCCGGCGAAGAAGGCGTCAAGCAGCGGGATATTTTCGTCAGCAACGATCTGCATGGGATGCTCCGCAATCGGGAATAAAATGATAAGCCGCCGTTGTGACCGTCAATCGGCTTTCTTGCGGATCCAGTACAGGTAAGTGCTGCCAGCCACCTGCTGCTCGATCAGTTCGTGGCCTAGAAACACGCAAAACTTGGGAATGTCACGCTGGGTCGAGGGATCGGTGGCGATCACCTTGAGCAAACCGCCGGCAGCCAGGTCACGGACCTTCTGGTGCAGCATCATCACCGGCTCGGGACAATTGAGGCCGCTCGCGTCCAGGGTGGCGTCGGCAGCAAGGTTTTCAACGGGTTCAGACATGGATGACTCCACAAACGAGCAAATAGTGTCGGGATGCTTCAGCTATCGGATCGCTCAAGAGCGAACCAGATCCAGCCGACGCAAATGGCAGGTCACTTCCTCGCGGTCGTGATACAGCTGCTTGCAGCCGATCGAAACCCTCACCCCGCGCGCCTTGAAACCCTCTTCAATGCGATCGAGCAGGCGCCGCACCTCAGCGTAGCGCTGTTTCATCGGCAACTTGAGATTGACCACCGCTTCACGGCACAACCCCTCGCCCAGCCAGGTTTCCAGCAGCGCTGCGCTGCGCGCCGGCTTTTCGACGATATCGCAGACCATCCAGTCGACGGTCTGGCGCGGCTTCCAGGTAAAACCGTCGGTCATCAGGTGCTGCACCAGGCCGGTGTCCATCAGGCTTTCGGCCATCGGGCCGTTATCGATGGCGGTGACCAGCATGCCGCGACGCACCAGTTGATAGGTCCAGCCACCGGGTGCTGCACCCAGGTCGACACCGGTCATGTCATCAGACAGCCGCTGCTCCCATTGGTCGCGCGGGATGAAGTGGTGCCAGGCCTCTTCGAGCTTGAGGGTCGAGCGGCTGGGCGCCTCGCGGGGAAACTTCAGGCGCGGGATGCCCATCGGCCACATGGCGCTGTTAGCGGCCTCAGCCAGCCCCAGAAACACCTCGCGGCCACTCTTGAACGTCAGCAGCAGGCGCGGCAGGCTGGCGTCGTCGCGCAGCTTGCCAGCCTTGCTCAAGGCTTTGCGCAGCGGCACTTCGAACTTGCGGCAGAAGGTCGACAGCTCTTTACCGTCATTGGTGTCCAGCACCTCCAGCCACAGGCTGCCGCACACCGGCCACTCCTGCAGATGCTCCAGCAGCACGCTGATGCGGTCGGTTTCCGGTAACTCGACAAACGAACCCCGCGCCCACTGACGCGGGAAGATCAGCCGGTCAAAGCGCTGGCCTTGCATCAGCCTTGCAGCGCCCTCGGGCTCCAGGCAAATGAACTGCGCGCAAGCACTGTCAGGTTTGGCCTTGGCGTAACCGGCCACATTCAAGCGGGCTGCGACATCGGAGATCTCCGAACAGACTTCGCCCTCGAAACCCGGCCGGCAATGCATAAACAGCGTATTCACGGGCAACTCCCAGCCTGCGCAATCAAAGCCGCGCATGATAGCTGAAAAGCTGAACCTCTGACGTGCCGCGTGGGTCCACAACAACAGTAGCGCTTGAGCCAGACCTGTCACAAAAGCTCGCCTGCCACCGTTCGCTTACCGTTTGAAGGAGTCGTTAAATGCCCTCCCTGGATAGCCTGAAAAGCCACAAGACCCTGGACCTTCATAACAAGACCTACCACTACTTCAGCCTGCCCGATGCCGCGCGCACCCTGGGTGATCTGGACAAGCTGCCCATGTCGCTCAAAGTGCTGCTGGAAAACCTGCTGCGCTGGGAAGACGGCCAGACTGTCAGCGGCGAAGACTTCCAGGCGCTGGCCGACTGGCTCAAAGAACGCCGCTCGGATCGGGAAATCCAGTACCGCCCGGCCCGGGTCCTGATGCAGGACTTCACCGGCGTGCCGGCGGTGGTCGACCTGGCCGCGATGCGCGCAGCAGTGGCCAAGGCCGGGGGCGACCCGCAGCGGATCAACCCGCTGTCGCCAGTGGATCTGGTGATCGACCACTCAGTGATGGTCGACACCTATGCCTCGGACGACGCATTCAAGCAGAACGTCGACATCGAGATGCAGCGCAATGGCGAACGCTATGCGTTCTTGCGCTGGGGCCAGGACGCGTTCGACAACTTCAGTGTGGTGCCGCCGGGCACGGGTATTTGCCATCAGGTCAACCTTGAATACCTGGGCCGCACGGTGTGGACCAACGAACAAGACGGCCACACTTACGCATTCCCTGACACGCTGGTGGGCACGGACTCACACACCACCATGATCAACGGCCTGGGGGTGCTGGGCTGGGGCGTCGGCGGTATCGAGGCGGAAGCGGCAATGCTGGGCCAACCGGTGTCGATGCTGATTCCTGAAGTGATTGGCTTCAAGCTGACCGGCAAACTCAAGGAAGGCATCACCGCCACCGACCTGGTGCTGACCGTGACCCAGATGCTGCGGAAAAAGGGCGTGGTGGGCAAATTTGTCGAGTTCTACGGCGACGGCCTGGCTGAACTGCCGCTGGCGGATCGCGCCACTATCGCCAACATGGCCCCGGAATACGGCGCCACCTGCGGCTTCTTCCCGGTTGACGAGGTCACTCTGGAATACCTGCGCCTGTCGGGCCGCCCTGCCGAGACGGTCGAACTGGTAGAAGCCTATTGCAAGGCTCAGGGCCTGTGGCGCCTGCCAGGCCAGGAGCCGCTGTTCACCGACACCCTGGCGCTGGACATGGGTGAAGTACAGTCCAGCCTGGCCGGGCCGAAACGCCCGCAAGACCGGGTTGCACTGGCCGATGTTGCCCAGGCTTTCGATGATTTTCTCGGCCTGCAACTCAAGCCGGCCCAGGTCGAAGAAAGCCGTCTGGAAAGCGAAGGCGGCGGTGGCGTGGCAGTGGGCAATGCCGAACAACTGACCGGTGAAGCCGAATACCAGCACAACGGCCAGAGCTATCGTCTGAAAAACGGCGCGGTGGTAATCGCGGCGATTACCTCGTGTACCAACACCTCCAACCCCAGCGTGATGATGGCCGCCGGGTTACTGGCGAAAAAAGCCGTGGAGAAGGGTCTGCAACGCAAGCCATGGGTAAAAAGCTCGCTGGCGCCAGGTTCCAAGGTGGTCACCGACTACTATAACGCCGCCGGGCTGACCCGTTACCTGGACGAACTGGGCTTCGACCTGGTCGGCTATGGCTGCACCACCTGCATCGGCAACTCAGGTCCGCTGCTCGAACCGATTGAAAATGCTATCCAGCGCTCCGACCTCACGGTGGCGTCGGTGCTGTCAGGCAACCGTAACTTCGAGGGCCGTGTGCATCCGCTGGTCAAAACCAACTGGCTGGCCTCCCCGCCGTTGGTGGTCGCCTACGCGCTGGCCGGTAACGTGCGCGTTGACCTCAGCCGCGATCCGCTGGGTGAAGGCAGCGATGGCCAGCCGGTCTACCTGCGCGATATCTGGCCCAGCCAGCAGGAAATCGCCGAGGCCGTGCAACAGGTCGACACTGCCATGTTCCACAAGGAATACGCCCAGGTCTTCGAGGGCGACGCGCAATGGCAAGCGATCGAGGTGCCGCAGGCCGCGACGTATGTCTGGCAGGCCGACTCGACCTACATCCAGCACCCGCCGTTTTTCGAGGGTATCGATGGCCCTCTGCCGGTGATTGAAGACATCCAGAACGCACGCATCCTGGCCTTGCTGGGCGACTCGGTCACCACCGACCATATTTCGCCGGCCGGTAACATCAAGGCCGACAGCCCGGCAGGCCGTTACCTGCGCGAGCAAGGCGTGGAACCGGTGGATTTCAACTCCTACGGCTCAAGGCGCGGCAACCATGAAGTCATGATGCGCGGCACCTTCGCCAATATCCGCATTCGTAACGAAATGCTGGGCGGCGAAGAAGGCGGCTATACCCTGCATATCCCTACCGACGAGAAGCTGCCGATTTTCGATGCCTCAATGCGCTATCAGCAGGAAGGCACGCCACTGGTGATCGTTGCCGGTCAGGAATACGGCACCGGCTCGAGCCGTGACTGGGCAGCAAAGGGCACCAACCTGCTGGGGGTCAAGGCGGTGATCGCCGAGAGTTTTGAGCGAATCCACCGCTCCAATCTGGTCGGCATGGGCGTCTTGCCGTTGCAGTTCAAAGCGCCACACACCCGCAAGAGCCTGGGCCTGACCGGCCGGGAAACCCTGAGTCTGACCGGTTTAAGCCAGGCTGAGCTGCGCCCGGGCATGAACCTGACGCTGCACATCCGCTTCGAAGACGGTCGTCAGCAAGAAATCGAATTGCTATGCCGGATCGATACCCTCAATGAAGTCGAGTACTTCAAATCCGGTGGCATTCTGCATTACGTGCTGCGCCAGTTGATCGCTGCCTGACCGCTCTGCCCGCCGTCCACCAAAAAGGGCGGCGGGCAGCAAACTCTCACCCGCTCATGCACCCGTCTCAGTAGAATCGCCCGCCTGATCTGCGGGAGATTCTGATGAGCACTACGCGCTGGGTGGCCCTGGCTTTGCTGGGCCTCGGGTATGGCATCGCCCTGAGTCACGGCGCACTGCAAGCGCCGGCGCTGCTCGCCTTCGGGCTGCTGGTATTGGCCGCCATGGCCGTGCGCCACACAAACCCGCCATGGCTGCGCAGGCTGGGTCATGTGCTGTTTATTGTCACCAGCCTGACGCTGGCGTTGCATGGGCTACCGGGCTTCAATAATGCGCCGATCATGGAATACGGCCGCTCCAGCCCGGATGCAGCCCCCTTTATCAGCAACCTGAACCTGGACAAGCCGCTGATCGGCCTGTGGCTGCTGTTGGCCTGCCCGTGGATCTTGCACGGCCAGAGCAGGGCCTACCGCCAAGCAGCGGTCGTCGTCATTGCAACCATCAGCCTGACTCTGGCCCTGGCCTGGATGGCCGGCCTGACCACCTGGGCGCCGAAATGGCCGCCCTACGCCATGCTCTGGCTGCTCAACAATCTGCTGTTGGTGACCTTGACAGAAGAATTGCTGTTTCGTGGCTATATTCAGGGCGCGTTGCAACATTACTGTCATCGTCGGCGACTGCAGGGCATACTGCCAGTAGGCATTACCGCCTCATTGTTTGGCCTGGCCCATATCGGCGGTGGCTGGCTTTGGGCAGTGCTGGCCGGTTTGGCCGGCGTCGGTTATGGACTGGCCTGGCGCTATGGAGGGCTCTGGGCTGCGGTGTTGGCCCACTTTGGCCTGAACCTGGTGCATTTCTGCCTGTTTGCCTACCCAATGCTGGAACCTTGAGTATTGATCGCTGACAAGCATTGCGCTCATAAATGTGAGCGGCACCTCAATTTTTTATCGTCCCTGCCGATAACCCGCCAAAGCCTATTGGATCGAAGGATCGAACAGCCCATGCGCAACAATCAGCCCATCACCCAACGTGAGCGGACATTCGCAGCACAACAGCGGTTGATT
The DNA here is from genome assembly GCF_024129895.2 of Pseudomonas sp. 21LCFQ02. Taxonomy (NCBI): domain Bacteria; kingdom Pseudomonadati; phylum Pseudomonadota; class Gammaproteobacteria; order Pseudomonadales; family Pseudomonadaceae; genus Pseudomonas; species Pseudomonas sp. 21LCFQ02. The sequence goes on along the minus strand of NZ_CM178749.1, from coordinate 3,606,758 downwards.
TCCACGACCGACACCAAAGGCGTGATCACCTACTGTAATGAAGCGTTTCAGCAGATCAGCGGCTTCAGCCAGGATGAACTGCTCAGGGCGCCGCACAATCTGGTCCGCCATCCCGATGTTCCGCAAGCCGTCTTCGAACACATGTGGAGCACCCTGAAAAAGGGCCTGCCGTGGATGGGGATCGTCAAGAACCGTTGCAAGAATGGCGACCACTATTGGGTTAACGCCTACGTAACGCCGATTCTGGACGGCGGCAAGGTTGTCGGTTACGAGTCAGTGCGGGTCAAACCGACTGCCGAACAGGTACGCCGTGCCGAGGCCCTGTATGCCCGCCTCAATGCCGGCAAGTCGGCGTTGCCCAAACGCGATACCTGGCTGCCGGTGCTACAGGACTGGCTGCCATTTATCATGGTCAGCCAGATCGGCTTCTTGATCGGCATCTGGCTCAACTCCTGGTGGGGCTTCATCCTCGCCGCCACCCTGTCGGTCCCGCTGGGGCTGCTTGGCCTGAGCTGGCAGCAGCGCGGTATCAAGCGTCTGTTGCGGCTGGCGGAACAGACCACCTCCGACGCCCTGATCGCGCAGATGTACACCGACAGCCGCGGTGCGCAGGCACGTCTGGAAATGTCGATCCTCAGCCAGGACGCACGCCTGAAAACCTGCCTGACCCGTCTGCAGGACACCGCCGAGCACCTGAACACCCAAGCGCGGCAGTCCAACGATCTGGCCAACGCCAGCTCTGTCGGCCTGGAACGCCAGCGCGTCGAAACCGAGCAAGTGGCCGCCGCCATTAACGAGATGGCCGCGACCACCCAGCAGGTGGCCGGGCATGTGCAAAACACCGCCGACGCCACCCAGCAGGCCAACGCTCTGACCCGCCGGGGTCGCGACATCGCCGGGGAAACCCGCGAAGCGATTGAGCGCCTGTCGGCGTCGGTGGGCGAGACCGGCCTGACCGTCACCCAACTGGCCAAGGACAGCGATGAAATTGGCGGCGTGGTCGATGTGATCAAAGGCATCGCCGACCAGACCAACCTGCTGGCCCTCAACGCGGCTATCGAAGCGGCCCGCGCCGGTGAAATGGGCCGTGGTTTTGCCGTGGTCGCCGATGAGGTCCGGCAATTGGCGCAACGCACCAGCGAATCCACCGGGCAGATTCACAGCCTGATCGCCAAGCTGCAGCAAACCGCCAACAACGCCGTACAAACCATGAACGCCGGCCACCGCCAGGCTGAAGAAGGCGTGGCCCGGGTACTGGAAGCCGACCAGGCATTGGTGGGCATCAGCGAAGCAGTGGCCAACATCACCGACATGGCCACCCAGATCGCTGCGGCCACTGAACAGCAAAGCTCGGTGGCCGACGAGATCAGCCGCAATATCTCCAACATTGCCGACCTCGCCGACCAGACCTCCGACGGCGCCCAGCGCTCGGCAGTGCTCAGCGCCGAACTGACCCATACCGCCAACTCGCAATACTCGTTGGTAGAGCGTTTCAACCGCTAATTCGCGCGCTTATAAAAACCCCGTCAGGTGCAGGCCTGACGGGGTTTTTTATTGGTGTTTGCTCAGGGTCTGGCGGGACAGAACAGTAACTTATGAATAGAACAGAGTAGGCTCTTTCAATTAGAGCCAGTAGGAGATTTCTTAAATCTCTAACAAACAGGGAAAGTTCCCGCAGAGGTGTTGACAGAGGGATTACCAGGCGATTAGGTAATTTACCAGGCAAGTCAATTGACCACCGCATAAATCAAACCTTGCCTTAAGCAATTGCAAGATCACGACCTTCTACGACCCCCACAGTGAAAGCACCTATGTACAACCAAAAAAACTTTCCACTCATGCCACCCACCGTCCCTGTAGCCGAAGCAGATGGACTGATCAAACTAATCGATCTGGCGCATGATCTTCTCGTCATGTGCCCTATCTGGCAAGAGCCGAAACCAGGAGATATCTGTCAATTAATAGTCAACCATTCGCCAGTTGGAGTAGCGTTCCCGTTACCCGGTACGATTCCAGAAGACCCCATCAAACTGAAACTTCCCCTTGAGGCACTACAAGCAGAAGGTACTTACCGAATCGGTTATCGTTTGACGGGCTATCCTGGCGGAGTCGCTATCGATTCTCCGACCGTACTGATCCGCATCGACCGAACCGCCCCTGGCGCCGCCCTGCTCGCCCCCATGATGTTCCGGCAGATCAATTTCGGCGATGCGCTGGCCGGCCATGTACCGGGCTACGCGCACATGGCTGCCGGTGACACGCTCATGACCCTGTGCAATGGCGTGCAGGGTCCGATCTATCAGGTCGGCAACGAAGACCTGGCCGAGCGAGCCATGCAGATCAGCTTCAGCCGTGATTTTCTGCAAAGCCTGCAGAGCCCTACCATCACCATGACCTATCAGGTCACCGACCGGGCCGGTAATCAGTCCCGGCTGGCCAGCCCCGTCACTCTGTCCATGCAGCAATGAAACAAACGACGGCCAATCCGTCTGAGCACCAAAAAATTCATCCTGCACCTATTTGAGTGCAGGATGACTTGCAAAATGTTGAAGGATTTTTCTGATGATTTCAGTGGATTCGAGACACTGGAGATTATTCCTACTTATAAATAAGCAGCTCTGTAATCCTCTTCCTACCTGCAGAGCCGTATGAAATCTCAGCACTTATTCCTGCACAATTGGAAAACCCTTTAACTACGGGGCTATGCTAGACGCCACTAAATAGCCACCGAGAAATAATTGAAATATCCAGAAACACCAAAACAAAAACCGCTCAAGAAAACCATCATTTTGGCATCTCTTGATCAAAGCTCTGACAGATGGATTAAATATCCCCGCACAATCGCAACCACTCACAACATAGAGGCTCTAATGGACGACATAGAAAAAAACACACCCAACACTGACAAGCCACTCGCTACCACTCAGGAACAACAAACCATCAAACGCCAGTTCATTAAAGACCCTGATCTGCTGCGCTCATTGCCGACCATTTCAGCCAGTCTCAAAGCGCCACAATTGCCCAACGCCAACCCCGAAGCCATCACCCTGGAACAGGCCAATAGCGGCGTCACCGTACTGATTCCGGGCTCGCCACAGATGCGCAAGGAAGACGTCATTCTGTTCTACTGGGGCAACCATGAATGCTACCAACCCCTGCATCACAACAGCGGCGATCAGGACGTCGTCTGGCTATTATGCCTGGCATATCCACTGATCGACCGACCGCAATACGGCACTTTGAACCTGTACTACGAGGTTTATCGCGCTGACCAGTTGATCGGCACATCACCCGTCCTGCAAGTGGTCGTGGAGCAGCCAACGACCATCGGCTAAAGCACAAAGCCCCCGGTGATCACTCACCGGGGGCTTTGCTCAACCAAGGTTCAGATGGATGCCTCTAACAACGCAGGCGAGGCCGCCTGCAGGCAGAGTTTAAAGATGCCCTATTGTCAGAATGCAAAACGCAGCCCCACATTAGCCCCCCAGGGTTGCTCGACCCGCTTGCCGTTCATGTAATCGAAATCGGCATGCAACTGCAGGCGCTCAGACAACGACACCGACACCCCGGCGCCGACCTCCACCCGCGACCCGGACAGGTCGTTGTCAAAGTGACGATCATTGACCTTCACCTCATTATTGCGTGAGAACTCCTGGGCTGCGGCCAGCCGCACATAGGGTTGCAATACGCCACCGTCCTTGAGCGCAATATCCCGCCCCAACGAGGCACCGGCCTTGGCCAGCACCGATCGGGTGTGGCTGTTATCGGCCCGCAAACCATTGTCCATCCGGTAGCCCTCGCCCTGCACATCCACCATTGCCAACTGAGTATACGGCTCGACGAACCAGCCATCGGCTAGGCGGATCTGGCGGCCAAATTCCAGTGAAGCGCCCACCGCGGTATTGTCGTAATCGCCCTTGGCCCTGGTATTGTCACTCATCGCCACCTTGGCTTTATTACGCAGCCGATTGAGCTTGAGCACCGCATCCAGGTAATACCCCTGCTCACTCAGCCAAGTGCCGTAGGTGCCGACATACACGCTGTCGATCGTGCCATTGCTGCCCCGGCTCAGATCCAGATCCGACTGACTATGACCGGCCAGAACACCCAGCGACAACTGACCATTGCCGAGCTGCACCGGCACATCGGCTCCCAGGCTGAAGCCTTGCTGCTTGTGCCGGTAATCAATGCCGTTACTGGTCGAGGCCTCGAAGCGGTTGCCATAAGCACGCATCCAGCCGCCGCCCAGACCGGTGCCGCGCACCTCGCCCATGCGGCTGCGCAGGGTCGACAACTCACCCATCCAGACCACCGGTGCAGCATTGAACAACGCCAGGGCGCTGCCCGTGGAAGGGCTGATGGTTTTGTCCTGGCCGACAATAAACCAGTCATTGCCCTGCTGCTCCAGACCATAGGAGTAGACGCCCAGGTCAACGCGATCACCGATCAGGTTGAACTGAGCGCTGCCGCCCTCGGTGTGCACCACCCGCAACGGCTGCAGATCCGGCGAAACCACCTCATGCCCGGTGTTCTGCACGCGCAAACCGAATTGCCCGTTCGCCTGACCATTGACGTTCAGCAGATCGCCAATACCGTGGTCCAGATCGACCCGCATAGCGAAATTGCCATGCCCCGACAGCTCGTTCAGCGACAGCGTTTTGAAGGCCCCGTCACCAAAACCGACCGCACCGCCATCCATGTTCAGCGTCTTGAGGCTGTTCTCCCCGGTCATCTGCCAATAGCCACCGGAAGCCAGAACCAACCGGTTACCGTTGATGATATTGCCGGTGAGTTGCGCGTTGTTTTGCAGGGTGACGTTAAGGGTACTGGTTTCATCGGCGACCAGATTGCCGGTCAGGCGGCTGTTGTCGACGGTGAAATGGGTGGTGCTTTGATTGAAGGTTTCTAGAAGGTTGCCATTGCCGGAGAGTAAAATAGAGCCAGCACTGATATCAATATCGGCTTTGTGAGCTATTCCATCCCGCCCTTCTACCCTGATCGCAGCCCCCTTAAAAGACTCAAGAGTAGAGTTGTTAACCTGAACTTTTCCGTAGTTGTAATTAACTCCGACAGCTGTCTCAGGATGAGTCATGTAAATCGCATACTCATCGCCTGTTATGTGGCTACCGCGAGAAATACTTGCCTCCCCCCCCAAAACGCCAATCCCCCAACCTGACCAATGGTCGAAAACGCCTCCGGCCCCAAAGACCTTTACATTTTCCAAATAAGCATAGCTAAACGCTACGCTTAGCCCAGCCCCATGACCAGCGAGCACGCTATCGGTGATATAAGCTCGAAACCCATTATGAAGAGTCAGTCCAATCGCGCGCTCGTTGGTTATAGATGAATCGCTGACAGTCAGCCTTCCTTTGCCACCAATTTGCATTCCACCAAATATTCGGGTACCACGCTCAACATCTACATCAGAGTTCATCACTGACATGTGCTTTATTTCAGCTCCTGTCGCCAATACGTATGCCCCATTAATCACACTGTAAGACTCAACCGGATAAGAGGCATCAATGGTAAAACGCTCATTATCTATAGGCACCCAATAGGCACTACTTTCAGCCATCAAAGGAGCACAGACCAACATCATCCCACCTCCAAGCCCGCTCCTAAAACGCTTTTTTTGCATTGTATTAACGCTCAATCCTTTACTCACTCTAATTAAACAGATGACAGCCTCACTCTAGAGATCAGAAACGTCCTTCAGACCGTCCTACATTTCCATATTTTGTAGTCTTTTTCCTAGCCTCCAAGCCAATCTCTCCTACAGAAAAAAGACTCCATAAACACTTGCAAAAAACAGCACTGACTATTTTCTAAAAAACCCCTGGAGGCTCCAAAAAAATCATTGACACAGAAAGATAGTTGCGATTACGTAATTAACAGTTGTGAAGACCCTCACTCATGAAAGTGACATCTCAACTTATAGACATACAGTTATTTTCAAATACCATTCACAAACCAGGAACAACAACATGAATAATAGCCACATCAACAAACGTGCTCGACGCCCCAAGCTTCTTAAAGAGCTAATTATTCCACCACCGCTGGTCCCGATTGCTGACCCAGTAGATGGTTTGATCAAGACAGCTGACCTTGCATCAGACATTACCGTTGAGTTCCCTCTGTGGGAGGGCGCCAGAGAGAACGACACTTACCAGCTGCGATTGAATGATCATACAGTCGGGATAGAGGGTTTGCTTAAGCCAGTCCCCCCTATCGGAACAATCTTGCAACTCGATATCCCCGTAGACACTGAGTTGCAAGCAGACGGCGCCTACAAACTTGATTACGTGGTAACTGGTTTCCCAGGAGGCGTGCCCGATGAGTCACCGGCTACAACAATTATTGTCGACCGGACCCCGCCCGGCACTCACCAGCTCGGTTATATGGATTTCCCTGCTGAAGCCAAGGATGGCCTTACCGCCGAAGAACTACTTAACATGGGGGATGTACTGACAGGCAGTATCTTCGGTTACTCCGGCCTGCAGCGCGGCGATGTAATCAAATCATATTGGGGAGAGGTACCTGGCCCGGAACTTATTTTGAGCGGTGAGGAAGATGAAAATGATTCTATTGATATTGGCTTTACCAAAGCATTTCTTGGAAGCCTCCCGAACCCTGCAGGCGCGACCTATTACACCGTGACTGACCGGGCAGGAAACACCTCGGCCGACTCAAAGAAAATTACAATCCCACTGTTCCTGACAGAAATCACACCCGACCTGCCTGCGCCAGTGATTGACGACAATGATGGTTTAATCACTCACATTGAAGCTCTGAACGGTATTGAAGTAAAAATCCCAAGCTCCGAGATCATCATGGATGGAGATCAAATCGTCCTGCATTGGGGGAGTGAATTGCTGGGTCCCGTTCCCGTTGCTCCGGAAGATCTTGAGGAGCCTTTCATCCTGATTTTCGACGTCGAGTATCGCACCATTGAAATCGCTGGAGATGGTGTCATTCAGCTTAAATATGAAGTTCTAAGAGAAGGCCATCCTGTCGGCATTTCAACCCAACTTCCAGTCAACGTTCACATCACACTCCCCGTCCCAACGCCTTTAAGTAGCCCAATCATCAAGGGTGCCAGCAGCACGCCAAGCAACGAAGACAACTTCATCGATGAAAATGACTTCGAGCTAAACGCGACCATCATGATTAATTGGAACCCCGGCTTCAAGGCTTCACAGCTGATAACTGTATTCTGGGAGGGGGTAACGGTGCTTGAACAACCTTACCTCATCACCAATACCGACGTCGTCGCCGGTCGCCCGCTGCTCTTAACTGCACTGAACTCGCTATTCACGCCTGTCGGCACAGGAAGTGACATTCGGGTTAATTACACAGTCTCGTCATCGGGTAATCCAAACGTATCAACTTCTGAAACGCAGTCAATCGTCGTCCAATCCAAGGATGAACTTCCGGGCGGCCCTGACGGCCCCGCAGCACCCGAGTTTACTGCAATTGGTGATAACAACACCCTCAACCGTATCAATAGCATCAATGGTGCACCTGTATTTATCAAGCCCTATCTAAATATCGCACCAGGACAAACTGTCCATTTCATCTACGAGGCTTATGACAGCTTGGTCGGCGGCGAAGTTAAATTTGAATGGACACACACATCGGCCGAGCTAACAGAAAACGAAGTCCAAAATGGTTACCACTTGCTTATCCCTCGCAGCATTTTGAATCAGCATTGCTTCGGCCACACCGAAGCTCACTTCAAAGTCAGAAGCGACAAAGGTCAAGGAAATTCTAAGAAGCAAAATAGTTTTGTAGACATGCGTGAATTTGGCATCTGCCCAATTTAACCCCTCAGAAAGAGGTGAGTTCAGCTCACCTCTTCCTCAACGATAAAGACCAATCATTATGAATACCACAAGAGCCTTGCCCGAACTGAACATCCTGAGTCATTATCCGGAAGGTGTCGGCGATACTGACGTGGCCGACCCGTCAAAATCACTTGAGGTTCTCATCGGCCCCCTTCTTCTAAGCCAACAAGATCGCCTCGATCTTTTTTGGGGAAATAGTGAATTACCGGTGGATAGCTATATTCACTCTCCTGACGCACCAAATACCAATGGCATTTTCTCGTTGTACGTCGATCCACGGTGGATCCAGTCAGGCACCACCCATGTCAGATACATCTACACGCCCTATCCTGCGAATATTCCTGAACCCTCCCCCATCAAAACCGTCACCGTTAAACTCTCCATCCCCGGCGGTCGGGACCCTGACCCCGAATCGCCTTACGAAAACGAAAAACTGCCCAAGCCTGCCGTTAATCCCCCAGGCGTCATCATCTCGCCAGACGGGGTTTCGGTCACGGTATTGCCATGGGAAAACATGAGTGAAGGCGATCTGCTTTCAGTTTACTGGCATGGCCTTCAAGTGCGTGTGCCTGCACTGCAACTCGGGCAGGTCGGCCATCCGGTGGTGGTGGATATTCCCCGCGAGGTGGTCATCGAAGCCGGTGACTCGGAAAACATCGTGGTGCGCTACGACATTCGTGATGTGGTGAACAACTGGTCGCGCTTCTCACTGCCAACTTATGTGGAGGCCGAGGCCGGTAATTCGACGCTGCCTGCCCCCATCGCGCCTCAGGCTCCGAACATGGAACTGGATCTGGATAAGTTGGGCGGTGCTGGCGTTCAAGCGCTGGTGTTGGCCAATGCGAACATCGGCATTGGCGACATCATCCAGTTCACTGTCGAACGTAATACTGCCGAGGGTATTGCACTGCAGCCTTATACCGATACAAGGCAGGTCAGCATTCCGGGCAGCTTTGTCGAATTTTTGATCCCCAATGAACAGTTTCAGCCGATTGCTCAGGGTCGTGCGCGGCTGAAGTATGTGGTGAGAAAAGCATCCGGCGAGCAACTGCGCTCCAAGAGCTTGCCGCTAAGCATCCTGAGCCGTGCGCAGGAGTTGGCGCTGCCAGTCGTTCCTGCTGCGGTGAACGGTTTGCTGGATCCAACCTTGCGCAAGGTGATCGCTCAGGTTCCGGCCTACCATTTCATGGCCGATGGACATGATGTGACGCTGGTATGGAGGGGTAAGACCGCCAGTGGGTCTACGGTGGTTCACGAAGAAGTCAAAAATCTCAATCAGGCGGATGTCGGCAAGACTCTGGAATTCCTGATCCCGGATGAGAAAGTCATCACGCTGGCCGGGGGGACGCTGGAAGTCAATTACACCGTCAGCACCTTTGCCAAGGAATTTTTCAAGTCTCCTGTCCTGCATCTGCTGGTCGACACCGATCACAACGATCTGTTGCCCGCGCCGCAGGTGGATAAGGTCAATGAAGAGGGCGTGCTTGACCCGGACGACGTGGTGCTTGAAGCCGTGGTCAGGGTGCTGCCTTACCAGGCCATGGCGGTGGGCGACCGGGTCGCGGTGCACTGGGATGGCCGCAATGCGGATGGCAGCTATAACACTTACACGGTGATCAACAGCGGTACCGTGAACAAAGAGGTCATCTTCAGGGTGCCACGCAGCTTCGTTATCGCCAACCTCAATGGCAGCATCGACGTCTGGTATGATGTGCAGCGCGGCGGTCGGACATCGGCATCGGTCAAGCAACGGATCAGCATTCGGCAAACGGCGCCTGCCCCATTGCCCACCCCAACAGTAAAAGAAGCACAAGGCAACCAGCTCGACCCCGCCCTTGCGCCTTACGGTGCCACTGCCCAGGTTGCAGCCAGTGCCGATTTGCGAGTCGGTGACCGGGTAACCATGACCTGGCAAGGCCCCAAGGGCAGTGACAGCAAGGAAAAAACCATTGCTCAGGACGAGGCCGGCAAGCCGCTGGCGTTGCTGTTCGCCTATGCCTTGGTCATCGCCAATGCCGGTCAGACTGTAGCCATTGCCTACACCGTGAACCGGGTCAATGGCCAGGTTCAGACTTCCGAAACCCTTAACCTGCATATTCTCGACCGGCTCGATGACCTGCCGGCCCCGAGCATGGACACTGTCGGGGCCGACGGTGTGCTGGACCCGGCGCGCATCCCTGAGTCGGGCGCCACGGTGCGGGTGCGCTATCCGGGTATGAGCAGTGATGACCGGGTGGTGGTCAACTGGCGCGGTGCGGTGCATCAGGACACGCCCGAGCAAAGTGTCGGCAACCAGCCTGAGTTGTTGTTCAAGCTGCCCAAAGCGCTGATCCTGGCCAGTATCGGCAGCACGGCAACCCTGGGCTATACCGTCACCCGGGCCGGTCGCCCGCAGAGCTCGGCACCGTTGTGGCTGACCGTTCGTCAAGGCTTGAGCCTGGACACCCGGCCGGTGACGCTGGACGGCAAGGTGTACCTGCTACCCGGCACACCCGACCTGCTGCCGAATATGCCGGCGGGCACGACGGTTCAGCGTACCGCCAGTGGCGGCCAGGCGCCTTACACCTATAGCACCAGCAATCCGTTGGTGGCCAAGGTCGATGGCAATGGGTTGGTGACCGCCCGTGGCAAAGGCATCGCACATATCACGGCAACCGACAGCCGCGGAGAAAAACTCAGCTATCAGGTTACCGTGACCGGCGTGATTCATGCGCTGGGCTTGGGCAACGGCAGCGTTGCCACGGTTGTCGCGGCGGCCACTCAACTGGGCGCACGGCTGTGTTCGATCCATGAATTGCGGGAGTTGCACACTGCCTATGGCAGTCGCTGGCCGATGGGCAACGCCTTGTACTGGTCGTCAACCGTCGCCCAACAGAACCTGGCGGGCTGGCAGTGGTTCTTCCTGAAAAACCTGGTGACCGGTACAGAAACCAACCTGCTGCACCATAAACCCGCGCTGGGGGTTGGCCTGCGCTGACCGCTACTCACACCACAGCAAGGCGCTACCGACAAGGTAGCGCCCTTTTGTTCGTCTTTATTATTGCCATGATGCATACCATGCCCGAACTCTGTACCCGCCACCCCGGTGACGTCCCGCCGGTTATCAACCCTGAGCTTTTCCGCGTTTGCGTCAATGGCACGCCGGTCCATATCGACGCGCTGCTCGGCTGCCTGACCTTACGCCCGGAACTGTCCCAACCCAGCGGCCACTGGATCTGGAAGATCATCGCCAAAGGCAAAGCCGGCCGAATGCGCGTCAGCATTGGTCTTTATCTGGACCACGATCTGCAGCCGGGCCACCACGCCCTGGTAGGCAACCCGAAAATCCAGGTGGTCTATAACGACACGCCCAACGCCCGCAACCGGATCTATCACTCCCGGCATCTGCAAAGTGGCACCCTGAACTTACAGAGGGTTGATCGGGAACACCGCCACTTGCAGGGTGAGTTCGAGTTCGGGATTTCCGCGCTCGGTTTTCGGGTCAGTGGCGGGCGCTTCAATTTGCCGTGTCCGTGGCAGGCTGAGCCACAACGTTAGCGGCGCAAGAATCGGGCAATGCGTTGCGCCGTTTCGCTCAAGCATTGGGCGTGGCTCAGGCCGCTGGCTTTCAATGGCTTGAGGTCGTGGTCCGCTGTCGGCAACCAATGCACGTCGATGGCGGCCGACAACGCATAACCCTGCACCGCGTCTTTATTACCCAGCGCATCACGCTCGCCTTGCACGATCAGGGTCGGAGTCTGCAGATCGGCCAGATGCGCAACCCGGGGCTTCTCGGGTTTGCCCACTGCATAGAACGGATACCCCAGACACACCAGTGCATCGGCGTGCAGCTCATCGGCCAACAGGCTGGCCATCCGCCCGCCCATCGACTTGCCGCCTACGGCCAGACGCCCAGCGACATGAAGTCGCACCCTGGTATACACCTCACGCCAGACATCAAGCAGTTGACCTTGCGGGTTAGGTGGCCTTTTGCTGCCTCCGAGCCGCCGCTGAGCCATGTAGGGGAACTCGAAACGCAGCACGTTCACCCCAAGTTCTGCCAGGTATCGGCTCATTTCGCTCATAAATTCGCTATCCATGGGCGCACCAGCGCCATGCGCCAGGATCAGGGTCGGCGGCGTCTGCCCGTCGATGACCGCCCCCCTCGTCCATAACCAGCCCTGGTCATGCGCCCATTGTGCGCATTGATCCCTGTCAATACAGGCAGTTAGCCCATTACCCATGCTTGCCTCGCTTCTGATGAGTCTGCCAACACCTTTGGACCGTAGGGCGCTGGCTCCGACCACGCTGGATGGGATACCGCTAAAAATGAATACAACACACCGCTCTGCCTATCACTATCAGGTGGTTCGCCAGTTCGCCATTATGACGGTGGTCTGGGGAATTGTCGGGATGGGGTTAGGCGTTTTTCTGGCTGCACAGCTTGTCTGGCCGGAGTTGAACTTTGATCTGCCATGGACCAGCTTCGGGCGCCTGCGACCGTTGCACACCAACGCCGTGATCTTCGCCTTCGGCGGCTGCGCGCTGTTCGCCAGCTCCTATTACTCGGTGCAGCGCACCTGCCAGACGCCGCTGTTCATGCCGAAACTGGCAGCGTTCACCTTCTGGGGCTGGCAACTGGTGATCGTGCTGGCGGCCATTACCCTGCCGCTGGGCTACACCTCTTCCAAGGAATACGCCGAGCTGGAATGGCCGATCGACATTCTGATCACCATTGTCTGGGTCGCGTACGCCGTGGTGTTCTTCGGCACCCTGGCCACGCGCAAGACCAAACACATCTATGTGGGCAACTGGTTCTTCGGCGGTTTTATCCTGACCGTGGCGATCCTGCACATCGTCAACAACCTGGAACTGCCGGTCAGCCTGACCAAGTCCTACTCGATCTACGCCGGCGCCACCGACGCGATGATCCAGTGGTGGTACGGCCACAACGCCGTGGGCTTTTTTCTCACCGCAGGTTTTCTGGGCATGATGTATTACTTCGTGCCCAAGCAGGCCGAACGTCCGGTGTATTCCTACCGGTTGTCGATCGTGCACTTCTGGGCGCTGATCACCCTGTACATCTGGGCCGGCCCTCATCACCTGCACTACACCGCGCTGCCAGACTGGGCGCAGTCGCTGGGCATGATCATGTCGCTGGTGCTGCTGGCACCGAGCTGGGGCGGAATGATCAACGGCATGATGACCTTGTCCGGCGCCTGGCATAAGTTGCGCAGCGACCCGATCCTGCGCTTTCTGGTGGTGTCGCTGGCGTTCTACGGCATGTCGACCTTTGAAGGGCCGATGATGGCGATCAAGACCGTCAACGCCCTGTCGCACTACACCGACTGGACCATCGGCCACGTACACGCCGGGGCGCTGGGCTGGGTAGCGATGATTTCCATCGGTGCCATGTACCACATGATCCCGCGCCTGTTCGGCCGCCCGGCCATGCACAGCATCGGTTTGATCAACGCGCACTTCTGGCTGGCGACCATCGGCACCGTGCTGTACATCGCCTCGATGTGGGTCAACGGCATCGCTCAGGGCCTGATGTGGCGGGCGATCAACGACGACGGCACGCTCACCTACTCCTTCGTCGAAACCCTGGTGGCCAGCCATCCGGGCTTTATCGTGCGGCTGGTCGGCGGTGCGGTGTTCTTCAGCGGCATGTTGCTGATGGCCTGGAACACCTGGCGCACGGTGCGCGCCGCGCAGCCTGACGAAATCGCATCTGCCGCGCAGATGGCCTGAGGAGAGCGCCATGAAACATGAAGTGATCGAAAAGAACGTCACCCTGCTGATGATCCTGATGGTGCTGGCCGTCAGCATCGGCGGCCTGACCCAGATCGTGCCGCTGTTCTTCCAGGACGTGGTCAACACCCCGGTCGAAGGCATGAAGCCCTACACCGCGCTGCAACTCGAAGGCCGCGACATCTATATCCGTGAAGGCTGCGTGGGTTGCCACTCGCAGATGATCCGCCCGTTCCGCGCGGAAACCGAACGCTACGGGCATTACTCGGTGGCCGGCGAAAGCGTCTGGGAGCACCCGTTCCTGTGGGGCTCCAAGCGCACTGGCCCGGACCTGGCCAGGGTCGGTGGCCGTTACTCGGACGACTGGCACCGTGCCCACCTGTACAACCCGCGCAACGTGGTGCCGGAGTCGAAGATGCCGTCCTATCCCTGGCTGGTGGAGCACCCGGTCGACAGCCGTGACACGGTGGCCAAGCTAAAAGCCATGCGCACGCTGGGCGTGCCATACACCGACAGCGACATCGAAGGCGCCGTGGCCAGCCTCAAGGGCAAGACCGAAATGGACGCGCTGGTCGCCTACCTGCAGGTGCTGGGCACCGCCATCAAGAGCAAGAGGTGAAACATGGACATCGCAGACCTGCGCGGGCTCGGCACCCTGGTGGTGGCCATCGCGTTCCTTGGCATGTCGCTGTGGGTATGCAGCAGCCGCCGCAACGAGGACTTCGCCAAAGCGCGCATGGCGCCCTTTGCCGACGAACCCCTGGCCTCACAGCCGCCAGTCGATAAAGCACAATCCGTTGAGCGGAGTAACCAGCCATGAGTACCTTCTGGAGTATCTACATCAGCGTGCTGACCCTGGGCAGCCTGTTTGGCCTGACCTGGTTGCTGATCGGTACCCGCAAAAGCCAGCCGGCCGACGGCGCCGACAAGACCATGGGGCACAGCTTCGATGGCATCGAGGAATACGACAACCCGCTGCCACGCTGGTGGTTCCAGCTGTTTGTCGGCACCCTGGTGTTCGCGCTGATCTACCTGGTGTTCTACCCAGGCCTGGGCAACTGGAAAGGCATCATGCCCGGTTATGAAAACGGCTGGACCAGCGATGCCGAGTGGCAGAAAGAGATGCAGCAGGCTGACGCAAGGTTCGGCCCGATCTTTGCCCGCTATGCCGCCATGCCGCTTGAAGACGTGGCCAAAGACCCGCAGGCACTGCGCATGGGCGCTCGGCTGTTCGCCTCCAACTGCTCGGTGTGTCACGGCTCCGACGCCAAGGGGGCTTTCGGTTTTCCAAACCTGACCGACGACAACTGGCGCTGGGGCGGCAATGCCGACACCATCAAGGCCAGCATCATGGCCGGGCGCATCGCCGCGATGCCCGCCTGGGGGCCGGTGCTGGGCGAAGAAGGCGTAAAAAATGTTGCAGCCTATGTACGTCACTCACTGGCGGGGCTGCCACTGCCGGAAGGCAATCAGGCTGACCTGGCCGCCGGGCAGCAAGCGTACAGCACTACCTGCGTGGCTTGTCACGGCGCGGGCGGCAAGGGCATGGCGCTGATGGGCGCGCCCGACCTGACCCAGCCAGGCGGTTTTATCTACGGCACCAGCCTGGCGCAACTGCAACAGACTATCCGTCAGGGCCGTCAGGGTCATATGCCGGCGCAGGCTGAGCTGCTCGGTAACGACAAAGTGCAGTTGCTGGCGGCCTATGTCTACAGCCTGTCCAAACCCACCGCAGCGACCCAGGCTCAGGCAGGCGCCCACTGAGACCCTGGCTCCTGTAACCCTGTCTCTTGTGAGAATGACGCACCCCGATCGGGGTGCGTTTTTTTTGCCCGCGATTTAGCCGCACACTGCGCGCTTCCCTCCCCGCATTCGAGGCATTAAGCTGGCCGGCGTTGAATTTTCCAGCACCCTGCTCGTCCATTGCGAATGTCGCGGTGTTCGGCTGCCTTGTTGTCGTTTCTTCAGGAGTTTTGACCCCCTTAATGAATAGCACCGCCTACAACTACAAGGTGGTCCGCCAGTTCGCCATCATGACGGTGGTCTGGGGGATCGTGGGCATGGGGCTCGGGGTGTTCATCGCCGCGCAACTGGTCTGGCCGCAATTGAACCTCGACCTGGAGTGGACGACCTTCGGCCGGCTGCGGCCGTTGCACACCAACCTGGTGATCTTCGCTTTCGGCGGCTGTGCGCTGTTTGGCACCTCCTATTACGTGGTGCAGCGCACCTGCCAGACACGGCTGATGTCCGACCGGCTGGCGGCCTTTACTTTCTGGGGCTGGCAGGCGGTGATTGTCGCAGCATTGATCAGCCTGCCGATGGGCTACACCACGACCAAGGAATACGCCGAGCTGGAATGGCCCATCGCAATCTTGCTGGCGGTGGTCTGGGCGGTATACGCCACTGTATTTTTCGGCACCCTGATGCGTCGCCGCACGCCGCATATTTATGTCGCCAACTGGTTTTACGGTGCGTTCATTGTGGTGACCCTGATGCTGCACGTGGTCAATCACCTGGCCGTACCGGTCAGCCTGTTCAAGTCATACTCGATCTATGCCGGGGCCACCGACGCGATGATCCAGTGGTGGTACGGCCACAACGCGGTGGGCTTTTTCCTCACCACCGGTTTTCTCGGCATGATGTATTACTTCGTGCCCAAGCAGGCTGAACGCCCGGTGTACTCGTACCGGTTGTCGATCGTGCACTTCTGGGCGCTGATCACCCTGTACATCTGGGCCGGCCCACATCATTTGCACTACACCGCCCTGCCAGACTGGGCACAGTCGCTGGGCATGGTCATGTCGGTGATCCTGCTGGTGCCGAGCTGGGGCGGGATGATCAACGGCATGATGACCCTGTCCGGCGCCTGGCATAAGTTGCGCAGCGATCCGATCCTGCGCTTTCTGGTGCTGTCGCTGGCGTTCTACGGTATGTCGACCTTCGAAGGGCCGATGATGGCGATCAAGACCGTCAACGCCCTGTCGCACTACACCGACTGGACCATCGGCCACGTACACGCCGGCGCGCTGGGCTGGGTGGCGATGATTACCATTGGCGCGACCTATCACATGATCCCGCGGCTGTTTGGCCGCACGGCGATGCACAGCGTCAGTCTGATCCACGCGCATTTCTGGCTGGCGACCATCGGCACGGTGCTCTACATCGCCGCCATGTGGGTCAACGGCATTACCCAGGGGCTGATGTGGCGGGCAGTGAATGCCGACGGCACCCTGAGCTTTTCCTTCGTCGAGTCGGTGGTCGCCAGCCATCCCGGCTATGTGGTGCGGATGATCGGCGGCGCGCTGTTCGCCAGCGGCATGCTGCTGATGGCCTGGAACACCTGGCTCACCGTACGCGGCGCCGACCCGCAGGCCGCCGCCGAGGCCGCAGGCATTCAGGTGTCAAAGGCACCCACATCAGGTGCTCAGTCATGAAGCACGAAGTCGTCGAGAAAAACGTCGGGCTGCTGACCCTGTTGATGGTGCTGGCGGTCAGCATTGGCGGTCTGACCCAGATCGTGCCGCTGTTTTTCCAGGACACGGTCAACACCCCGGTGGACGGCATGAAGCCCTACACCGCCCTGCAACTCGAAGGCCGCGACGTCTATATCGCCAACGGTTGCGTGGGCTGTCACTCGCAGATGATCCGCCCGTTTCGTGCTGAAACCGAGCGTTACGGCCATTACTCAGTGGCCGGTGAGAGCGTGTGGGACCATCCGTTTCTATGGGGTTCCAAACGTACCGGGCCGGATCTTGCGCGGGTCGGCGCACGTTACTCGGATGAGTGGCACCGCATTCACCTGATCAACCCGCGCGATGTAGTGCCCGAGTCAAAGATGCCGGCCTACCCGTTCCTCGCCCATAAACCGGTGGACGCCAGCCAGACCGCAAAGAAGATGCAGGCCCTGCGCAGCCTGGGCGTGCCGTATACCGATGCCGATATCGCCGGTGCCCAGGCCGCCGTGACCGGCAAGACCGAACTGGACGCCCTGGTGGCCTACCTGCAAGGTCTGGGCGTGCAGATCAAGAGCAAGAGGTGAGCGCATGGACAGCGGAATGATTCGTGGCCTGGGTACGCTGGTGGTGCTGTTGGCGTTCATCGGCCTGGCGCTCTGGGTGTTCAGCCCCAAACGCAAACAGGACTTCGACGAAGCGACCCTGCTGCCGTTCGCCGACGAGCCCGACAGCCTTGACCCTGACCGCCGGAAGCCTGACGCATGAGCAGCGGCTGGAGCCTGTACGTTACCCTGCTGACCCTCGCAACCCTGGCGGGTCTGACCTGGCTGTTGCTGGCGACCCGCAAGGGCGAGCGCCAGGATCAGACCGATGAAACCCTCAAACACAGCTTTGACGGCATCGAGGAATACGACAACCCGCTGCCACGCTGGTGGTTCAACCTGTTCATCGCCACCCTGGTGTTTTCGCTGGTTTACCTGCTGCTGTATCCGGGCCTGGGCAACTGGCGCGGGCTGATGCCGGGTTACCAATGGCTGGATGCCGACAATAAAGTGCGCTTCGCCGACGGCCAGCAAGGCTGGAGTGGCGTGCATGAGTGGGAAAAGGAAATGCAGCGGGCCGAGGCGCGTTACGCGCCAACCTTTGCGCGCTTCGCCGCGATGCCGGTCGAGGCCGTCGCCAAAGACCCCGAGGCACTGCAAATGGGTGCGCGCCTGTTCGCCTCCAACTGCTCTGTGTGTCACGGCTCTGACGCCAAGGGCGCCTACGGTTTTCCCGACCTGACTGACGAGCACTGGCGCTGGGGCGGCGATCCGCAATCGATCAAGACCAGCATTCTCAATGGTCGCCAGGCGGTGATGCCGGCCTGGGGCGCGGTGCTTGGCGAGCAAGGGGTGAGAGACGTCGCGGCGTATGTGTACACCGGCCTGGGCCGCGAGCTGCCGGCCGATGCCAAGGCCGACCCGCAGGCCGGCCAGAAGCTCTACGCCACGACCTGCATCGCCTGCCACGGCCCGCAGCTCAAGGGTCAGCCGCTGCTCGGCGCGCCGGGCCTGAAGCACCCTGAGGCGTTTATCTACGGCAGCAGTTTTGCCCAGTTGCAGGAGAGCATCCGCAATGGGCGCCAGGGACAAATGCCGGCCCAGAAAGCGACTCAAGGTGATGACCGGGTGCATGTGTTGGCGGCTTACATTTACAGCTTGTCGCAGAAACCTGAACCGTAGGAGATCACCCGCCGCCTCGGCGCCGCGCGCTCGCAGCAGACACGGACCTCGTAAAACCGGCACACCTGCTGTGCATGTCCCGCAGCATTCGTCGGCTGAGCCGACTCCCACCGGAGCCGTGTCATACCCACTTTCTGAGTACACCGTTCCCGCGTCGGGCTCAAGTAGCCGGCATGACTCAGATCCGGAGGGAGCCAGCTTGCTGGCGAAGGGGTCGGCGAGATCACCGCATCCGCTATGTCTGTATTCGTTGGCAAGCTCGCCCCCCAATGCAATGCGATGCCCTGATCGCCACCGCGCGGGTTCATGGGTTGACGGTGGTGACCCGTAACACTCAGGATTTCCAGCATTGCCGCATGCCGGTTCTCAACCCATGGGTCAGCCAGTGGCATGAAGATCGGCCCGGCTACTCGTCTATTTAGTGTGTCAATTGATCCAGGTCACCCGCACAGGGCGCCACAAGGGGGCAAAGCGACCCAATGTCGCAGGCCCTTGCCAAGGTCCGGGCGTATCATCGAGGCATAAGAAAGCACTGCTCGACCCGGCCTGAACCGGGCACTTTCGTACTGCCGTGGGACGTTGCGATGAGTCATCGGATACCGCTTCAAGACATTACCCCGCCACCTGACAAGGGCAGCAACAGCGTCGAGCTGTACGCCGCCCGTGAAAAGATCCATACCCGGGCGTTCAAGGGTTTGTTCCGCAACCTGCGCATGGCCGGTGGTGCGTTGCTGTTTCTGATCTACTTCGGCACCGTGTGGCTCGACTGGAACGGCCGCCAGGCGGTGTGGTGGAACCTGCCGGAGCGCAAGTTCTACATTTTTGGTTCAACCTTCTGGCCGCAGGACTTCATCCTGCTGTCGGGTATCCTGATCGTCGCGGCCTTTGGCCTGTTTTTCATCACCGTCTATGCCGGCCGGGTGTGGTGCGGCTACACCTGCCCGCAAAGCGTGTGGACCTGGATTTTCATGTGGTGCGAGAAGGTCACCGAAGGCGACCGCAACCAGCGCATCAGGCTCGACAAGGCGCCGCTGAGTGCCAACAAGCTGCTGCGCAAAGGCGCCAAGCACAGCCTGTGGTTATTGATCGGCATCGCCACCGGCCTGACCTTTGTCGGCTATTTCGCGCCGATCCGTGAGCTGTGCATCGAATTGCTGACCGGCCAGGCCGACGGCTGGGCGTATTTCTGGGTAGCGTTCTTCACCCTGGCCACCTACGGTAACGCCGGCTGGCTGCGTGAGCAGGTGTGCATCCACATGTGCCCGTACTCGCGCTTTCAGAGCGTGATGTTCGACAAGGACACCCTGATCGTCTCCTATGACCCGCGCCGTGGCGAGCAACGCGGCCCACGGCGCAAGCAGGCCGATCACAAGGCCGAGGGCCTGGGTGACTGCATCGACTGTACCTTGTGCGTGCAGGTGTGCCCGACCGGTATCGATATCCGCGACGGCCTGCAAATCGAGTGCATTGGTTGCGCGGCCTGTATCGACGCCTGTGACAACGTGATGGACAAGATGAACTACCCGCGCGGGTTGATCAGCTACACCACCGAGCACAACCTGTCCGGCCAGGTCACCAAGACCCTGCGCCCCCGGTTGATCGGTTATGCCGTGGTCTTGCTGGTGATGATCGGCGCGCTGGTCAGCGCGTTCCTGTTGCGTCCGCTGGTGGGCTTCGATGTCAGCAAGGATCGCATGCTGTATCGTGAAAACGCGCAAGGCCGGATCGAGAACGTCTACAGCCTGAAAATCCTCAACAAGGACCAGAAACCGCACAGCTATCTGCTGCAAGCCAGCGGTCTGCCTGACCTGCGCCTGCAGGGCCAACAGGAAATCCGGGTGCCGGCCGGCGAAAGCCTGAGCCTGGCGGTGGAGCTGTCCAGCGCTCCTGAGCAGATGCCGTCGACCACCAACGAGGTGACGTTCACCCTTCAGGATATCGACGACAACAGCAGCCGTATCGAAGCCAAGAGCCGTTTCATTGGCCCGCAGATTCGCTAACAGGAAGTACTCGACATGCACCTTACCTCCCCCGTCGCCCCTTGGTACCGGCATCGCTGGCCCTGGTTCATCATCGGCCTGCTGGCCTGTTCGGTGACCCTGAGCCTGAGCATGGTGGTGATCGCGGTGAATAACCCGGTCAATCTGGTCAGCGACAATTACTACGACGCCGGCAAGGGCATCAACCGCTCGCTGGAGCGCGAACAACTGGCGGTGGCCCTGAAGCTGCGCGCCAGTCTGCAACTGGACGAACTGACCGGCGAAGTGGACCTGCGCCTGAGCGGTGAGCACCTGCCCTCCACGCTGGAGCTGAACCTGCTGTCGCCGACCCAGCCGGACAAAGACCGTCATGTGCTGCTTAACCGCAGCCCGGCCGAGCCCGGCCGTTATGTCGGGCAGCTCGATGACAAGGTCCAGGGACGGCGCTTTGTCGAACTGCTGGGCCGCGAGCAGAACCGTACATGGCGGTTGTTCGAAGAGGAATTCATCGCCCAGGGGCGCACTTTGAGGCTGGGTGACGAGCCTTTGCAGGCGGCACCTTGAGCCACCCCGCTGCGTCAGATGCAGTGGCAGACGGCGGCCTGGCTGACCAGCAAGCCTGCACCACACCCTGCTACCACTGCGACCTGCCAGTGCCCGGCGCCCGCCCTTTCACGACAGTAGTGCTCGGCGAACCTCGGCAGTTCTGCTGCCCCGGCTGCCTGGCCGTGGCCGAGACCATCGTGGCCAGCGGCCTGGAACACTACTACCAGCACCGCAGCGCGGCGGCCAGCAACCCGCAACAACTACCCGACCTGCTGGCCGATGAGCTGCGGCTCTACGACCGGCCCGAGGTCCAGCAAGGCTTCGTCCGCCAGGACGGCCCACTCAGCGACACCACCCTGCTGGTCGAGGGCATCAGTTGTGCGGCCTGCGGCTGGCTGATCGAGCGCCAGTTGCACAGCCTGCCCGGCGTTGCCCACGCACGGCTGAATCTGACGACACATCGCCTGCACCTGAGCTGGGACGCCGCGCAGTTGCCGCTGAGCCAGATTCTCGAACGGCTGCGCCTGATCGGCTACCTCGCGCATCCCTGGCAAGCTGACCAGGCCAGTGAGCAGTTGGCCCGTGAGAACCGCCAGGCCCTGCGCCGCCTCGGTGTGGCAGGCCTGCTGTGGTTTCAGGCGATGATGGCAACCATGGCGACCTGGCCGGAGTTCAATGTCGACCTCAGCGCCGGGATGCATACCATCCTGCGCTGGGTGGCGATGTTTCTCACCACACCGATCGTGTTCTATAGCTGTGCCCCACTGTTCAGCGGTGCACTGCGCGACCTGCGCAACCGGCAATTGAGCATGGACGTATCGGTGTCGCTGGCCATCGGCCTGGCCTACGGCGCAGGGATCTGGACCGCCATTACCGGCAGCGGCGAGCTGTACTTCGATGCCGTAGGCATGTTCGCGCTGTTTCTGCTCTCTGGCCGCTATCTGGAGCGCCGCGCCCGGCAGCGCACCGCCGCAGCCACCACGCAACTGGTCAGGTTGCTGCCGGCGTCATGCCTGCGCCTGACTGCCGATGGCCAGCAGCAACGCATTCTGCTCAGCGAACTGCAGCTCGACGACCAGGTGCTGGTACTGCCCGGCGCGGTGCTGCCCGCTGACGGCACGATCATCGAGGGGCATTCGAGCATCGATGAGTCGCTGCTGACCGGTGAGTACCTGCCGCAACCCCGTAACCCCGGCGATGCGGTCACTGCGGGCACGCTGAACGTCGACAGCCCACTGACCGTGCAGGTGCGGGCGCTGGGCCAGAACACCCGGCTGTCGGCCATCGTCCGTTTGCTGGAACGCGCCCAGACAGAAAAACCCCGACTGGCACGCTTGGCCGACCGCGCCGCACAGGTTTTTCTGGTCATCTCGCTGGTGGCGGCGGTGCTGATCGGCGCGTTGTGGTGGCAACTGGACGCCGACCGCGCCTTCTGGATTGTCCTGGCCATGCTGGTTGCCACCTGCCCCTGCGCACTGTCGCTGGCCACCCCCACCGCGTTGACCGCCGCCACCGGCAGCCTGCACAGCCTGGGCTTGCTGGTGACCCGTGGCCACGTGCTCGAAGCACTGGAGCAAGTCGACACCGTGATTTTCGACAAGACCGGCACCTTGACCGAAGGTCGCCTGCAACTGCGCCGTATCTTGCCGCTTGCAGCCCTGGATGCCGATACCTGCCTGGCCCTGGCGGCTGCGTTGGAAAGCCGCTCCGAACACCCCATCGCCCGCGCCTTCGGACCTGCCACGCAACGCGCCACGCAAACCCAGGCCCATGCCGGAATGGGTCTGGAAGGCAAGGTCGACGGCCGCACCCTGCGCATCGGCCAAGCCGCGTTTGTCTGCGCCCTGAGCGGCCATACGGCGCCGCCCATGCCTGATCAAGCCGGGCAATGGCTGCTGCTGGGCGACCAACACGGGCCGCTGGCCTGGCTGGTGCTCGACGATCGCCTGCGCAGCGATGCCCCGGCGTTGCTCAATGCCTGCCGGGCACGGGGCTGGAAAACCCTGCTGTTGTCGGGCGACAGCTCACCGATGGTCGCCAGCGTGGCCACTGAGCTGGGTATCGATCAATATCAGGGCGGTCTGCGCCCGGCTGACAAACTCGCCGTGCTGCACAGCCTGCATCAGCAAGGTCGCAAAGTGCTGATGCTCGGTGACGGGGTCAACGACGTGCCGGTGCTGGCCGCCGCCGATATCAGCATTGCCATGGGTTCGGCCACCGACCTGGCCAAGACCAGCGCCGATGCCGTACTGCTGTCCAACCGGTTGCAGACGCTGGTTGATGCCCTGCGTCTGGCGCGGCGCAGCAAACGAGTCATCATCCAGAACCTGCTGTGGGCTGCGCTGTACAATGGCCTGATGCTGCCGTTCGCCGCACTGGGCTGGATCACCCCGGTGTGGGCGGCCATCGGCATGTCGCTCAGTTCACTGGCCGTGGTGCTCAATGCCCTGCGCCTGAGCCGCATGCCGGCCACCTCCGATTCACCTGTGGTCACGGAGCAAACATGCCTGCGCTCTACATCATGATTCCCGCCGCGCTGTTACTGGTCGCCTTGGCCATCTGGATTTTTTTCTGGGCGGTGGACAGCGGCCAGTACGACGATCTCGACAGCCCGGCGCACAGCATCCTGTTCGACGATCAGGACCCCGGTCACCAGGCCGCGATCCGCCAACAACAGGACAAGGACCGCGACCGGCATGCCTGAAATCCTTGCCCTGCTGGGCTCGGCCGTGATGTTCGGGCTGCTCGGCGGCGGGCATTGCATCGGTATGTGTGGCGGGCTAATGGGCGCGCTGAGCCTGTCCGCCCCGAACCCGCGGCGCTGGCCACTGCTGCTGGCCTATAACCTGGGACGGATCAGCAGCTATGGCCTGGCCGGGCTGCTCACCGGGCTGCTCGGTCACGCGGTGGCCAACGGCCCGGCGGCCATGGTGCTGCGGGTCATCGCCGCCCTGTTGTTAATTGCCATGGGCCTGTACCTGGCCGGCTGGTGGAGCGGCCTGACCCGCATCGAGCGCCTCGGCCGTGGCCTGTGGCGCCATCTGCAACCGCTGGCCAGCCGCTTGCTGCCGATCAGCACCCTGCCCCGCGCCGCCGCAGTGGGTGCACTATGGGGCTGGCTGCCATGCGGGCTGGTGTACAGCGTCCTGCTGTGGGCGGCGATTCAGGGCAATGCACTGACCAGCGCCGCATTGATGCTGGTGTTCGGTCTGGGCACCTGCCCGGTACTGCTGCTTACCGGCGCAGCAGCCGAGCGCACCCGTGCACTGCTGCGCCGCCGTGGCCTACGCACCGCCGGTGGCCTGCTGGTGATTGGTTTTGGGTTATGGAGCCTGCCAGGCCCGCATCAACACTGGTTGATGGGGCATTGACTGCATTGATGTACATCAAGATCCGCCTGCCCACGCTGATCTAGACTCGGGCATCGCCAGCCTAACCAGGGGAATGCCCGCATGCTCGACGTCATTCGTTGGGATTCTGACCTGATCCGTCGCTACGATCTGGCAGGACCGCGTTACACCTCCTACCCCACCGCCGTGCAGTTCAGCACGCAGGTGGGCACGTTCGACCTGCTGCATGCCCTGCGTGACAGCCGCAAGGCGCGTCGCCCGTTGTCGCTGTACGTGCATATCCCGTTCTGCGCCAACATCTGTTACTACTGCGCCTGCAATAAAGTGATCACCAAGGATCGCAGCCGCGCCCCGGCCTATCTGCAGCGCCTGGAGCATGAAATCAAGACCCTGGCCTGCCATCTGGCACCCGATCAGGTGGTCGAGCAACTGCATCTGGGCGGCGGCACGCCGACCTTTCTCAACCATGGTGAGCTACGCCAATTGATGGCCTGCCTGCGCAGCCACTTCAACCTGCTGGAGGATGACTCCGGTGACTACGGCATCGAAATCGACCCCCGCGAAGCCGACTGGTCGTCCATGGGCTTGCTGCGCGAGCTGGGCTTTAACCGGGTCAGCCTCGGCGTGCAGGACCTGGACCCGGCGGTGCAACGCGCCGTCAACCGCCTGCAAAGCCTGGAGCAAACCCGGGCGATTGTTGAAGCGGCGCGCACCCTGCAGTTTCGCTCGGTCAATATCGACCTGATCTACGGCCTGCCCCTGCAAACGCCGGAAGGCTTCGCGCGCACGGTGGAAGAGATGATCGCCCTGCAGCCAGACCGGCTGTCGGTGTTCAACTACGCCCACCTGCCCGAACGCTTCATGCCGCAGCGGCGCATCGACGATAACGCCCTGCCCAAACCGGAACAGAAACTGCGCATGCTTGAGCGCACCATCGAGCAACTGACCGGGGCCGGCTATCGCTACATCGGCATGGACCACTTCGCCCTGCCCGACGACGAACTGGCCATTGCTCAGGAAGAAGGCACGCTACAACGCAATTTCCAGGGCTACACCACCCACGGCCATTGCGACCTGATCGGCCTCGGGGTCTCGGCCATCAGCCAGATCGGTGACCTGTATTGCCAGAACAGCAACGACCTCAGCGACTATCAGAGCCTGCTGGCCAGCGATCAACTGGCGACCAAGCGCGGGCTGCTGTGCAATCAGGACGACCGTATCCGCCGTGCGGTCATCCAGCAACTGATCTGCCACTTCGAACTGAATTTCGCAGCCATAGAGCAAGCCTTTGCCATCGAGTTTCGCGGCTATTTCCATGAACTCTGGCCACCGTTGCTGAACATGTGCCGCGACGGTTTGATCGTGATGGATGACCACGGTATCCGCGTGCTACCGGCTGGTCGGTTGCTGGTGCGCGCCGTGTGCATGCTGTTTGATGCTTATCTCAACCCTGCGAGCAGCCAACGGTTTTCACGCGTCATATGACATCAATCAGACATCAAGGTAGAGCTGCCATGCTGGCCCAAGTCATCACGCCTGAGTTACCCTTACATCCTATGTGTGCTTCTCCCACAAGGAATCAAGTGATGTCCGAGCCAGTCAAGGTGCGTGCTCATAATCAGGCTCATTGCAAGGATTGCAGTCTCGCCCCGCTGTGCCTGCCCCTCTCGCTGAACATGGAAGATATGGATGCGCTGGACCAGATCGTCAAGCGCGGCCGCCCTTTGAAGAAGGGTGAGTTCCTGTTCCGTCAGGGCGATACGTTCGAGTCAGTCTACGCCGTGCGCTCCGGCGCCCTGAAAACCTTCAGCATCAGTGACGGCGGTGCCGAACAACTGACCGGTTTCCACCTGCCCAGCGAACTGGTCGGTATGTCGGGCATGGACGCCGAAGCCTATCCGGTATCGGCCCAGGCACTGGAGACCACCTCGGTGTGTGAAATCCCCTTCGAGCGTCTCGACGAGTTGTCGGTGCAACTGCCGCAACTGCGCCGCCAGTTGATGCGCGTAATGAGCCGGGAAATTCGTGACGATCAACAGATGATGCTGTTGCTGTCGAAAAAAACCGCCGATGAGCGTATCGCGACCTTTCTGGTCAACCTGTCGGCGCGCTTCCGTGCCCGCGGTTTTTCGGCCAACCATTTCCGCCTGAGCATGTCTCGCAACGAAATCGGCAACCATCTGGGCCTGGCTGTGGAAACCGTATCGCGGGTCTTTACCCGCTTCCAGCAGAACGAGCTGATTGCCGCCGAAGGCAAGGAAATCCACATCATTGACCCGATCCAGCTGTGCGCCCTGGCCGGTGGCGCGATGGAAAGCTGAGCCACTGCCGGTTGCACGCTGAAATTTGAGAACAACTGGGCGCCTCTAAAAACGTAAGCGAGGCAGCCAGCGCAAGGCGAAGACAGGCGAAGAAGCGACCGGGGTCGCGTCCGACTTTACGGGTTGTAAATGAGCATTCTGAGCCTGGCTTCAACGCAGCGATAGCAACGTAGGTAGTTTTTAGGGGTGCCCAACTGCGATCCAGAGCAGTCCAGCTTATACTGTCGGGCAAACCTGTTCTGGATTGTACGCATGTCTTTCGATGTCTCCCTGCTCAAGTCCCATATCCGGCCTGTCGTGGACTTTCCCAAGCCCGGTGTGGTGTTCCGCGATATCACCCCGCTGTTCCAGTCGCCCAAGGCGACCCGCCAGGTGATTGATCATTTCGTACAGCGCTATATCGACGCTGATTTCAACCAGATCGGTGTGATGGACGCGCGCGGTTTTCTGATCGGCTCGGTGGTGGCTTACGAGTTGAACAAACCGTTGGTGCTGTTTCGCAAGCAAGGCAAGTTGCCGGCCGACGTGTTGTCGGAGGGTTACCAGACCGAATACGGCGAAGCCTTTCTGGAAGTACACGCTGACAGCCTGTGCGACGGCGACAGTGTGGTGCTGTTCGATGATCTGATTGCCACCGGCGGCACGCTGACGGCGGCGGTCAACCTGATTCGCCGCATGGGCGCCAGGGTTCATGAGGCGGCGGCGATCATCGACCTGCCGGAGCTGGGTGGCTCAAAACGCCTGAATGACCTGCAAGTGCCGACCTTCAGCCTCACCAGCTTTGCGCTGGATGAGCTTTGAGCTGACGTGCAGCGGTAAGAGTGGCACCCTCCGATAAAATCCGGGTCGCTCGCAGACTCAGCGCCAGACACGTGATGTGGGAAGGCGCTCTGCTCGCGAAGAGGCCGTATCAGAATAGCTTCTACAAATAATCGTAGTCCGGCACTCCGGCAACCGGAGCGCCGGGGCAGCATGTTAACGGCCTGCCCCACCCTGGCTACACGACCAAAGGCTGGCCTGCCGTGCTGGAACAGTCGTTGACAGGCGCTTTTGCGGCCATGGATAATTTCCAAGTCGTACGATAACGCACAACATTAATAACAGTTAGGTAACCCTGGCGATGACTACTCCCCGCTTCAACCGCCTATTGCTCACGGGAGCTGCCGGCGGGCTGGGCACCCTGCTGCGTGAACGCCTCAAGGGCTGCGCCGAGATCCTGCGTCTTTCCGATATCAGCGTAATGGCCCCGGCTGCTGGCCCCCATGAAGAAGTGGTGACCTGTGATCTGGCCGACAAGGCTGCCGTTCACGAACTGGTGGCTGGTGTGGATGCCATCGTGCATTTCGGCGGTGTGTCCACCGAGCACTCCTTCGAAGCCATACTCGGCCCGAACATCTGCGGCGTGTTCCACATCTACGAGGCAGCGCGCAAACACGGCGTCAAGCGGGTGATTTTCGCCAGCTCCAACCACACCATCGGTTTCTACCGGCAAGACGAGCGCATCGACGCCCACTCGCCCCGCCGTCCGGACAGCTATTACGGCCTGTCGAAGTGCTATGGCGAAGACATGGCCAGTTTCTATTTCGACCGCTACGGCATCGAGACGGTGAGCATCCGCATCGGCTCATCGTTCCCGGAACCGAACAATCGGCGCATGCTGTGCACCTGGCTGAGCTACGACGACCTGGTGCAGCTCATTGAGCGCGGGCTGTTCACTGCCGATGTCGGCCACACCATCGTCTATGGTGCCTCCGACAATACGCCACAGTGGTGGGACAACCGCCATGCCGCGCACCTCGGCTATACACCCAAGGACAGCTCTGAGCCATTTCGCGCCAAGGTTGAAGCGCAGCCGGCACCCGCGGCTGACGATCCGAGCATGGTATACCAGGGCGGGGCCTTCGCGGCGGTCGGCCCGTTCGACTGAACCCTGCGTTCAAGGGCCGGCATGCAGAAGCCTGATATTGCTGCTCTGAAACAAAGAACCCCGCCATTTGGCGGGGTTTGTCGTTACATCAATCAGTGACCGGGCGTGAGCGTCCCACCGCTGGCCAAAGGCGCTTCACGGACAGGTTCGCGGCGAATCTCCCGCGCAACCTTCCAGACCAGCACCGCAGCAACGATATCGAAGGCTGCGAGCACTACGAACAGCGGGCTGTAGCCAATCTGGGTAACCAGGATGCCGAACACCAGGGTGAACACTGCGGCGCCCAGGTAACCGAACATGCCGCCCATGCCAGTGGCAGTCGCCACCTGGTCTTTGCTGAAAGAGTCGGAGGTGATTGAGTACAGCGCGCCGGACAGAGTCTGGTGCGCGAACCCGCCGATGCACAGCAGCAGGATGGCGGTGTAAGGGCTTTGCACCAGACCGATGCAGGCCGGGCCGATCATGCAACTGGCCCCGAACACCAGGACCATCTTGCGCGAGGTGAACAGCGAGACCTTGAAGTGGCGATGAAAGAACGGGCTCAGGTAACCGCCCAGTACACAGCCGATGTCAGCCGCCAGGAACGGCAGCCAGGCGAACATGGCCACTTCCTTGATGTTCATGTGCCGCTCGGTCATCAGGTACAGCGGGATCCAGGCGTTGAAGGTCTGCCAGGCCGGCTCGGAGAGGATGCGTGCCGAAGCGATGGCGTAGAAGTTGCGCTCTTTGAAGATGCGTTTCCAGGCGCCCTTCTCACGCTTCTCGACTTTAAAGTGGGACTCCTGACCGCTCAGGATGTAGTCGCGCTCGGCCTCGCTGAGGCGCTTTTGGTCGCGCGGGTGCTTGTACAGCAGCATCCACGCCACAGTCCACACCACCCCGGAGCCACCGACCACCAGAAAGGCCAACTGTCAGCCGCTGTGCAGGATCGCCCACACCACCAGTGGCGGTGCCAGCAATGCGCCCAGCGAGGAACCGATATTGAACCAGCCGATAGCCACCGAGCGTTCCTTGGCCGGGAACCACTCGGTAGTGGCCTTGACCCCCGCCGGCAGGCCGGCTGCTTCGGTGATACCCAGTAAGCCGCGCATGAACGCCATGCTCTGCCAACCCGTGGCCAAGGCCGCACCGGCACAGGCGACCGACCAGGCCAGGGCAAACACCGCAAAGCCCAGTTTGGTACCGATGAAGTCGATGATCCAGCCGGCGACCGGCTGCATGAACGCGTAGCAGAGCTGCCAGGCAGCGACGATCTTGGCGTATTGCTCGGTGGTGATCGACAGGTCGGTCATCAACGTAGGCGCGGCCACGGACAGGGTATTGCGGGCTAGATAGTTGACCACCAGGCCAGCCGTCACGAGGCTAACCATCCACCACCGGATGCCTTTTATTTTCATGTTTCACCTGAATTATTTTTAGATTGCTGGTGATCGCCCCTACCGTCTTGCAGCGACGAGGCAATTTGTTTCAAAATAATTCTGGCATGATATATGTTATCGTACAACGCATTTTGAAAGCGCCCGACATCGACTAAAGGCTTATATACCGGAGGTTCTCGGAGGTACGGCGAAATGCCCCAGCGAGGGCAAAGGGCTTTCTATGGGTGTGGTTGTACGACCAATGCAGTGGTTTTTCGGCGAGACGTGGTGGGCCCGAGCTTGGTCGCGAAAGCTGCGCAAGATATATCGCTAATGCGCCGCCGCCTTCGTTGGCGACCGGCCGGCGCTCCGGTTGCCAACGAAGACGGCGGCACATTCGCAGCAGATGTAGTGTTTTTACCGGCCTCTTCGCGAGCAGACCGGGGCGCCGGCCGGCTCTTCCCACTGGGTCCGCAGTGCTTATCTGAACAGCATTGGGCTTACAGGGTAATCGGCTTGCGCCCGGCAAAGGAATGCGCGAGGGTGCCGCCGTCGACCAGGTCCAGCTCGCCGCCCAGCGGTACGCCATGGGCGATGCGTGAAGCGATCAGGCCTTTGTCGTTGAGCAACTGGGCGATGTAGTGCGCGGTGGCTTCGCCTTCGACAGTGGGGTTGGTCGCCAGGATGACTTCCGTGAAGGTGCCTTGGCTGTCGATGCGCTCGATCAGTTGTGGGATGCCGATGGCCTCGGGACCAAGGCCGTCGAGGGGCGACAGGTGGCCTTTGAGGACGAAGTAACGACCGCGATAACCGGTCTGTTCCACCGCGTACACGTCGGTCGGCCCCTCCACCACACACAGCAGCGTATCGTCGCGGCGCAGGTCGGCGCATTGCGGGCAGAGGTCTTGTTCGGTCAGGGTCCGGCAGCTCTTGCAGTGCCCGACCCCGTCCATGGCCTGTTGCAGCGCCAGTGCCAGCCGCGAGCCGCCGCTGCGATCACGCTCCAGCAACTGCAATGCCATGCGCTGGGCGGTCTTCTGGCCGACGCCTGGCAACACACGAAAGGCATCGATCAGTTGGCGAATCAGGGGGCTGAAGCTCATGAACAAAGATCCCGGATAATCGAAAGACGCGGTTTATACCCGCGCCTTGTCGTCAGCGTCAATCAAAGCCGGGAAACCTCGACCACCAGTTTGCCAAAGTTGCGTCCCTCCAGCAGGCCGATCAACGCCTGTGGCGCAGCTTCCAGACCCTGCACCACGTCTTCGCGGAACTTGACCTTGCCGCTGGTGACCAGCGGGGTCATGGCGTCGATGAACTCCTGACGACGGCTGGCGTATTTCTCGAACACGATGAAGCCCTCGATGACGATGCGCTTGGTCAGCAGCGTACGCATCAGCAATGGCAACTGATCGGGGCCAGCGAATTCGCCCTGAGCGTTGTACTGGGCAATCACCCCGCACAGCGGAATACGCGCACGTGGGTTGAGTAGCGGCAGCACCGCTTCGAAGACCTTGCCGCCCACCAGCTCATAGTAGACATCGATGCCCTTGGGGCAGGCCTCGGCCAGTTCACTGGCAAAGTTCTCGCTGCGGTGGTCGATGCAGGCATCAAAGCCCAGCTCCTGGACCACATAACGGCATTTGTCCGCGCCACCGGCCACACCGACCACCCGCAGGCCGTGCAGCTTGGCGACCTGACCGACCACCGAGCCGACCGCGCCGGACGCCGCCGCGACCACCAGGGTTTCGCCGGCCTGGGGCTTGCCGATGTCCATCAGGCCCATGTAAGCGGTCATGCCTGGCATGCCGAGCACACCCAGCGCCAGTGACGGGTTGGGCAAGTCGGCAGGCAGCTTGATCAGCGCCGAACCATCACTGATGCTGTGGCTCTGCCAGCCGGTCTGGCCAACCACCAGGTCACCGGGCTGAAACCGCGAGTCCAGCGACTGCTCGACCACACTGACCGCACCACCTTCCATCACCGCATCAATCGCCACCGGATCGGCGTAGGACGGCGCGTCGCTCATCCGGCCACGCATGTAGGGGTCGAGGGACAGATACAGAGTGCGCAGTTGCACCTGGCTGCCCTTGAGCTCCGGCAGTGCTTCACGCTCCAGACGAAAGTTCTCCGGAACCGGACGGCCTTTCGGGCGTGAAGCCAGCACAATACGTTGGTTGAGGATCAGCTCTTGGGTCATCGGGACCTCTCCTTGAATGCATTGGGGGTATAAAAAGCAGACCACCTTCGCCGTCTGATGTTCGATCAACAATGGCCAGAAAGCACGATGCCAGGGCAAGCCTGGCATCGTGTACAGCAGTGAACGGCCGTCAGAACGGCAGCTTCATGCCTGGCGGCAACTGCATGCCAGCGGTCATGCTGGCGGTCTTTTCGGCACTGGACTGCTCGATCTTGCGTACCGCGTCGTTGACGGCGGCGGCGATCAGGTCTTCGAGCACTTCCTTGTCTTCCTGCATCAGGCTGTCATCCAGCGTGATGCGCTTGACGTCGTGACGGCCGGTCATCACCACGCTGACCAGGCCTGCGCCCGACTGGCCGGTGACTTCCGCGTTGGCCAGCTCTTCCTGCATCTTGGCCATTTTTTCCTGCATTTGCTGGGCCTGCTTCATCAGGCCAGCCATGCCACCTTTCATCATGGGATATCTCCTCGAAATAGGGGGTTACTTGGTTTGCACGCCGTCACTGACAGCGTGCCGTCAATCATTGCGCGGCGTCCACCGGAGTGATCGTATCTTCACGCACCACCGCGCCAAACTGCTGCATCATCTGCTGGATCAGCGGATCGGCGTGGATCGAGGCCACCGCCAGGCGCTGACGTTCGGCACGCCGACGTGACGCCGCTTGCGCCGGGGTTTCCTGCTGCGGACGGATCAGCTCGATAGTCAATTGGATCGGACTGCCGTGGTACTGGTTCAACGCATCACTCAAGCGCCGCTGCTGGGTCGAGTTGAACAGCGCGCCATGCCCCGGATCCAGATGCAGCAACCAACGATCGCCCTCAACGCTGATCAGCGTGCAGTTGGCGGCAATACTGCCGGTCAGGCCAGAGATCGGCAATTGCGCAAAGATTTCCAGCCATTGCGCGGCAAGCCCCGTGGCCGGCATTGCCGCCGGTTCAGGCTCAGGCTCCGGGGCTTCATCGGCGTGCACATGATCCTGGGCCAGCTCGTCCAGATAGCTGAACGAGGCCGGGTCGATATCGATATCCGGCTCGACATAATCGTCATCCTGCGGCGGCTCGTCATCACGCTGCTGCGGGGCCGACAGGTAGGCGCTGTCGGGGATGTCTTCGAGCGCACCGGCACTGCGCTGCGCGAGGGCCTCAGGCTCGACCACTTGCGGAGCATCCGGCACCGGACTGGCCGGCGTGGGCACCGGCATCGACGGCAGCTCGGGAGGCTCGGCGACGGTGTCCAGCACCGGCTCAGGAGTGATCGGCGTGGCCGGGACTGGCTGGGCACTGGCAGGCGAGTCTTCCCACGGCAGATCAACGACCTCGGCAGCCTCGACGACTGGCGCAGGCGCCATAACCGGCGCGGGCTCGACCACCGGTGCAGCCGCGGGCTCAGGCCGGGCAATGGCCGGCTGGGCCGCCTGCGGTGCCGGGCGGGCGGGCTCGATGGCGGGCGCCGGTGCCGGCGCGGACTGTTGGCTGGCAGCAGAGACCGGGCTGACCGCGGCGGCCGGTGTCGGGCGGGGATCAGCCTTGGCCTGGCTGACCCCCACTGGCTTTAACGCCTGGCTCGGCGCATCGCTACTGTCGGCGGGACGAAATGCCAGCATGCGCAGCAGGACCATCTCGAAACCACCTCGCGGGTCCGGTGCCAACGGCAGGTCGCGGCGGCCGATCAGGCCCATCTGGTAATAGAACTGCACGTCTTCGCCGGGCAGGGTCTGGGCCAGCGCCAATACCCGGTCGCGGTCACCATGGCCGTTATCGACCGCCTCAGGCAACGCCTGGGCAATCGCCACCCGATGCAGCACGTTAAGCATTTCCGCCAGCACGCCGTTCCAGTCAGGGCCTTGCTCGGCCAGGTGGCGCACGGCTTCAAGCAGCGCCCGGGCGTCGCCTGCGAGCAACGCACCGAGTACGTCGAACACCTGACCATGGTCCAGGGTGCCGAGCATCGCCCGCACGTCAGCGGCCAATACCTTGCCCTCGCCGAAGGCAATCGCCTGATCCGTGAGGCTCATGGCATCGCGCATCGAGCCGTCGGCGGCGCGGCCCAGCAGCCACAGGGCATCATCTTCGAACGGCACGTTCTCGGCACCGAGCACATGACTCAAGTGCTCGACCACCCGCTCCGGGGTCATGTTCTTCAGGGAAAACTGCAGGCAGCGCGACAGAATGGTGGCCGGCAGCTTCTGCGGATCAGTGGTCGCCAGGATGAATTTGACGTAGGGCGGCGGCTCTTCCAGCGTTTTGAGCAAGGCATTGAACGAGTGACTGGAGAGCATGTGCACTTCGTCGATCAGGTAGACCTTGAAGCGCCCGCGGCTCGGCGCGTACTGCACGTTATCCAGCAGTTCACGGGTGTCTTCGACCTTGGTGCGGCTCGCGGCGTCGATCTCGATCAGGTCGACAAAGCGCCCTTCGTCGATTTCCTGGCACACCGAGCAACTGCCGCACGGGGTTGAAGTGATCCCGGTTTCGCAGTTCAGGCACTTGGCAATGATCCGCGCGATGGTGGTCTTGCCCACCCCGCGCGTACCGGTAAACAGATAAGCATGGTGCAGCCGCTGACTGTCCAGAGCGTTGATCAGGGCCTTGAGCACATGGGTCTGGCCGACCATTTCGCGGAACGAGCGCGGACGCCATTTACGTGCAAGAACCTGATAACTCATTGAAATCCGTCGCGACTGGTAGCAGAAAGACCGCCAATGCTAATGGAGGAAGGCTAAAATTGCATCTGCTCTCGGCCACCCTGAGCAGCGAGAGTACGAACAGAGCCCGATCTACACTGTCAGAATCTTTGCCGATGCCGTCAATTCAATCCGTTGATCCCCGCGAGGCTCCATGCACCGCATTCTGCTGAGCCTGTTATTGCTGGTCAGCCAGGCCAGCACGGCCAATGAGCCTGCGCTGCGGTTTGCGGTGTCCGAAAGCTGGTCGATGCCACTGGCCGAGATCGACGAACATCAGCCTACTTCCGGCATTCTGTTCGATATCATGACCCGCGTGGCACAGCAGGTCGGGCGCCCGGCTGAATTTCATGTGTTGCCGCGCCTGCGCATCCAGGCCGCCCTGGAAAGCGCAGAAATCGACGTGCGCTGCTACACCGCCAAAGCCTGGATCACACCCTTGAAAGGTGATTTTCTCTGGAGCCAGCCGATCCTGATCCAGCGTGACCTGCTGCTTGCCTCGCCGGTCACCGTCGGCCCTTATCCGGACCAGTTCGACAACGAAGTGGTCGGCACCGTGCTGGGCTATAACTACCCGCAACTGCAACACTTGTTCGACCGCCACAATCTGGTGCGTGAAGATGCGCGCAACCAGGAGCATGTGCTGCGCAAACTGGTAGCCGCTCGCTATAACTATGCAGTGAGTAACGAACTGACGATGAACTGGATCAACCGTGAACTGCCCGCCGCGCAGCGCCTGAAAGTGGTGTCAGTAATCAGCGAACAGCCCACCGCCTGCGTGGTACGCAACGACCCGGCACTGCCGGTCAGGCAGATTCTGGACAGCTTGCAGAACATGACCGAATCCGGAGAGATTCAGCAGATCATCGAGCGTTACACCTCAGTACCCGGCGCCTGAACCAGGCGCAGCGGCCGCCGGTCGGCATTCAACGCGCCCTCGCCCAGCCGCTCGGCTACCAATGCATCGGCCTGGCGCGCCAGGCGATCAAGGTTACGGTCACGGCTCTTCTCGGCATCGATCATCGCCCGCCGACCATGACGGTTCAGCAGGTAGGCGTGGATCTGCTGCACCTGCTCGCTGCGGTAGATCGGCTCAACATCCAGCACCGCCAGCCGCCCATCGGAACTGCGCGAGTGGCTGTTCATCAACACCTGCGGCCCGCGCGCGCCCAGCACCTGAAAGCCCAGTGCCTCAAAGCATGGCACCTTGCTGGCAAAGCAGGCCAGTTCGGCGTGCGGATAACGCGCCAGCATCGCCGCCAGCATGCCCCGCGCCACACCCTGCCGGCGCCGGCTGGCCAGCACCGCCATATAGGCGACCGCGCAAGCCTGGGGATCGTCTTCATAAGGCAAATACAGCAAAAAGCCGACGACCGTGGCCGGATCTTCAGCGTCCAGCGCCAGTACCAGCTCCACCGACAACCCCAACGACCCGTCCATGGCTTCCTGATAACGGTTGACCTCAAAGCCGACCCCGTACTGGTACAGCGGGTACAAGGGGTTGCTGGGCAAGATGCCCGCCATGCCGATATCGGTCACGTAATTGACGACCATCTGCATGATCTGGTTCTTGATCGACTCGGGCGGCGGGTTTTCCAGACGGGTGATGGTGAACATGAATATAGAAAGGCTCGCGGGGGACTGGGTGGCATGATAACCCACTCATCAGGCTGACGCCGTGCCCGCCTGCATGACTCAGACTCTGACCGGATCGGTCTTGCCCGCATCAATACCCAGATCCACCAGCGCCTGGGCCACCACGCTGCGCTCGATCACGCCGTCGTCAGCCAGCGCCTTGAGCGCCGCCAGGACAATGAACTGCCGGTCGACCTCAAAGTGCCGACGCAACGCCTCGCGGCTATCGGACTGGCCGAAGCCGTCGGTACCCAGCGCTACAAAGCGCCGGTCTCCCAGCCAAGGGCGTATCTGGTCAGCATGAATCTTCATATAGTCTGTGGCCACGACGACCGGCCCCGGATGATCTTCCAGCACCTGACGCACATAGGGCACCTGCGGCTCATCCAGCGGATGCAGCAGGTTCCAGCGCTCGACCGCCTGGGCCTCGCGACGCAGCTCGGTGAGGCTGGTGGCGCTCCAGATCTCGCTGCTGACGCCGTAATCGCGCTCCAGCATCTCTGCGGCAGCGATCACCTGCGGCAGGATCGCCCCACTGCCCATCAATTGCACATGCTTCGCCCCTTGGACAGCCCGTTCCATGGGCAGGCGGTACAGCCCCTTGAGAATGCCTTCCTGCACACCCTCAGGCATGTCCGGGTGCGGGTAGTTTTCGTTAAGCACGGTGATGTAGTAGTAGATGTCTTGTTGCTCGACGAACATGCGCTGCATGCCGTCATGGATGATTACCGCCAGTTCATAGGAATAGGTCGGATCGTAGGAGATGCAGCACGGCACCGTGGCCGACATCACATGGCTGTGGCCATCGTCATGTTGCAAACCCTCCCCCATCAATGTGGTACGCCCAGACGTCGCACCGAGCAAAAAGCCCCTGGCCCGCGCATCGCCTGCGGCCCATAGCAGGTCACCGACACGCTGGAAACCGAACATCGAATAGAAGATATAGAACGGCAGAGTCATCACCCCGTGGTTGGCGTACGAGGTGCTGGCGGCGATCCACGACGAAGTAGCGCCAGACTCGTTAAGCCCCTCCTGCATGATCTGGCCGTCGCTGCTTTCTTTGTAATATGACAGCGTGCCGGCGTCTTGCGGGGTGTACAGCTGGCCAACGTGGGAATGAATGCCCACCTGACGGAACATGCTTTCCATGCCGAAAGTGCGCGATTCGTCCGGCACGATAGGCACCACCAGCCGACCAACATCGGGATCCTTGAGCAAGGTGCTGAGGATGCGCACAAAGGCCATGGTGGTGGAAATGCTTCGTTCGCCAGTGCCCTTGAGCTGAGCGTCCAGCGCACTGAGTGGCGGGATCGCCAGCGGGGCGACCTCGGCATACCGGGCCGGCAATACACCACCCAGACTGGCGCGGCGTGCTTGCAGGTAACGCGCCTCCGGGCTGTCTGGCGCAGGGCGCAGGTAGGGCATCTCACCCAGTTGCTCGTCGTTGAGCTCAAGGCCAAAGCGGTCGCGAAACGCCTTGACCGCGTCACTGCCCATTTTCTTCAACTGGTGATTGATGTTCTGCCCCTCACCCGCCTCGCCCATGCCAAAACCTTTAACGGTCTTGGCCAGAATCACCGTTGGCCGGCCCTTGTGGCGCATCGCAGCGCTGTAGGCGCTGAACACCTTGAGCGGATCATGGCCGCCGCGTGACAGCTTCCAGATCTGCTCGTCGCTCATGTCGCTGACCAGCGCCAGCAGCTCAGGGT
Source organism: Pseudomonas sp. 21LCFQ02 (assembly GCF_024129895.2). NCBI lineage: Bacteria > Pseudomonadati > Pseudomonadota > Gammaproteobacteria > Pseudomonadales > Pseudomonadaceae > Pseudomonas > Pseudomonas sp. 21LCFQ02. The sequence goes on along the minus strand of NZ_CM178749.1, from coordinate 3,568,293 downwards.
ATTTGCCGAAGAAGTGCTCGCGCACATAGGCGCCGTTCTGCGACTTATAGGTCTGATAGTCGCCGTCCACGCATTCCATCATGCGCTGGCGTAGCAGGCCGGTCTGGTCTTTCTCCAGCAACGCATCCCAGCCACTGCCCCAGACCACCTTGATCACATTCCAGCCAGCGGCGCGATACAGGCTTTCGAACTCTTGAATAACCTTGGCGTTGCCACGCACCGGGCCGTCGAGGCGCTGCAGGTTGCAGTTGACCACAAAGATGATGTTGTCGAGCTTTTCGCGCCCCGCCAGGGAGATCGCCGCCAGGGACTCAGGCTGGTCCATCTCGCCGTCACCCAGAAAGGCCCAGACCTTGCGCCCCTGGTGCTCCTTGAGACCGCGGTTTTCCAAGTAACGCATGAAACGCGCCTGATACGCCGCCGTAATCGGCCCCAGGCCCATGGACACCGTGGGGAACTGCCAGAAGTCCGGCATCAGCCGTGGGTGCGGGTAGGAAGAGATGCCGTCGCGGTCGGTCTCGCGGCGGAAGTTGTCCAGTTGCGTTTCGCTCAGGCGGCCTTCGACAAAAGCGCGGCCATAAATACCCGGCGAGGAATGGCCCTGGATGTACAGCATGTCGCCGGCAAAGGTCTCGGTACGGCCACGGAAAAAGTGATCGAAACCCACGTCGTACAGCACGGCGGCTGACGCATAAGTCGCAATATGCCCGCCTACCCCGGAGTGCTTGCCGGCACGCAACACCATGGCCAGGGCGTTCCAGCGGATGTAAGCGTTCAGGCGCTGTTCGATCTCCAGGTCACCCGGATACGGCAGTTGCCGGTCAGGGGTGATGCTGTTGACGTAGGGCGTGGTGACTCTGCCATGGAAGTCGCCGTGCAGGGACACATCGAAATCCAGCAACTGATCGATGAGAAAATGTGCACGCGGGCGGCCTTCGGCCTCGACGACCGAAGCGATCGAGTCCAGCCATTCACGGGTTTCCTGGGGGTCAGCATCTGGGTGTGGGTAGCGTTGCGCCATGGAACATCCTCCTGGACAGGCAGTGGCCCGCGATGATGCGCCAGGCCAAATGGTTGCAATTGCAATTGAATCTATCGCCAAGCGACGTATGATTGCAACTGCAATTACCTGTCATGGAGCCGCAATGGCCAGCAAAGCACCCGATCTCTGGTTCAATTTCATCCGTGCCCACCGCAGCCTGATCCGCGAGATAGAGCGCCGCCTGGCCGATGAAAAGCTGCCGCCTTACGCCTGGTACGACACGCTGTGGGGTATCGAAAGCGGCCCGAGCGGCACCCGGCGCATGCATGAACTGGCCGACGCGCTGGCCATTGAGCGCTACAACCTGACCCGGCTGGTCGACCGCCTGGAAAAGGAACAGCTGGTACAACGGGTCAAAGTCGCCGACGACGGCCGCGCCGCTCTGGCCTGCATTACCGACAGCGGCAAAGCCCTGCGCCTGCGGATGTGGAAGGTTTACAAACAGGCGGTGGATGAGCTGTTTCTGGCCGAGTTCGATGAAGAACAGCAGAAGGTGTTTGCTCTGGCATTGGAGAATGCGATGAATAATGCGCGGCGCGGCGGCCTGGACTGAACCAGGACTGTTTGGTCAGACCGGTGTGAGTTGGCTCTGCCGGCGAATACTCTGTCCGGCCCCGCTGCGTCACTTTCAAACCAACCGATAATGCCTAAGCGCCTCATCAAGGCAGCCGCGCTCTAACTGCCCCGTACTCACCAGCATCTGCAACGCCGAATAAACCACCCAGTGCCGGTCCAGTCGCTGATCCGCTGCCAGGCTGTCGGCCCCCAGCGCCCGAAACGGCGCCTCTAGATGCGCGCCAATCTGCCCGGCGACAAACTCGGCGTAGCCGGTCACCGCCAATACCGGCTCATCACCGCGCCCCAGACAGTCCAGCAAGTGGCAGCCTCGTGCTCGCTGATCCGCATGCCGGCGATTCCAGGTACGCGCCGCTTCGGCATCCCGCGCCAGCCGGGTATAACTCGGGCAACTCCACACCTCACAGCTCACGCCCCAGTCCTGCGCCAGCGACTGCGCCGCCGCCCGCACCTCGCCGAGCATCTGCCCGGCACCGAGCAAGCGCATCGACGCGTTCGACGACTGCCCCCGGCCCAGCGGGTACATACCCAGCCACGCCTGACTCCAGTCACAGACCGTCCCGTCGCCCGGTTCATCATGCAGGGTCAGGTAACAGAAACCTTGCTGAGCATCGACGTACAACGACTGTAATGCACCGGCGACGATCGCCAGCGCCTCTTCACCGCAAGCCGGATCGAACGGCAGGCACTGCCGGTTACCGGCCAGCCACAACGGTAACCAGGGATGCGCACCCTTGGCCCAGCGCGAAGGCGAGGACTCCAGATCATTGAGAACGATGCCGCGCTCACCGATCTGCTGGCTCAACATCGACAGGTGCGCCGAAGTCGGCGATTGGGTGAGATAGAACAGCGGCTGCGCTTGGCCGACCTGCTCCCGGAACCACAACGGCCAGGCGCTGATGGGGGTGTCACCGTGCCGATTGTCGGCGCGGTCGTTGATGACGAGCGTAACCGCTCCATGAACCCCACATTCAAAGCGGCCAGATGATCTTGGATGCTGTGCTCCCGATTCCCTCCGGAGCCAGCACCTCATGATGCGACCCGACGCCAAAGTCGAAAAAGTCTATCTCTACCCCAAGCCGGTGGACTTCCGAAAGTCCATCGACGGCCTGGCCGCGCTGGTCGAATTGGATATAAAAGTGGCGGTATTCGATCCTGTGCTTTTCGTCTTTCTCAACAACTCCCGCAATCGAGTGACGATCTTGTATTGGGAGCGCAACGGCTTCTGCCTTTGGCTCAAGCGTCTGGAGTCAGAGCGTTTCAAAACATCGCCCGACGCCACGGACGATGCGATTATCCTCAGCGTCCAGGAACTGAATTGGCTGCTCGACGGTTTTGATCTGTGGCGCAACCGTCCCCATCAAGTTTTGATGCCGCGCTACGTGGCGTGACCCGGTATAATCCGGGCCATGATTTCTCTGCCCGATGACCTTCCTGATGACCCACACGAACTGGCCTGTGTTTGCGGTTGCCGCAGACACGCCATCGGCGAAGAGACCAGCGAGCAACTGGACATCGTGCCGATGCAGATTCGGGTCATCAAACATATCCGTAAAATCTACGGTTGCCGAGGCTGCGAAGCAGCCCCGGTTACGGCTGACAAGCCTGCGCAACTGATCGAAAAGAGCATGGCCAGCCCGAGCGTATTGGCCATGCTACTCACCACCAAGTATGCTGACGGTTTACCGCTGCATCGGTTTGAAACGGTACTCAGTCGACACGGTATCGATATCCCTCGGCAAACGCTGGCTCGCTGGATCATCCAGTGCAGCGAACACTTCCAGCCGCTGCTTAATTTGATGCGTGACCGGCTGCTGGAAAGTCCAGTGATCCACTGCGATGAAACCCGCGTCCAGGTGTTGAAAGAGCCGGATCGAGACCCGACCAGCCAATCCTGGATGTGGGTGCAAGCCAGTGGCCCGCCGGATCGAAAAGTTGTGCTGTTTGATTACACGTCCAGCCGTGCGCAGGAAGTGCCGTTGCGCTTGCTGGAGAGTTACCGTGGCTATGTCATGACCGACGATTACGCGGGCTATAACGCCCTGGCGTTGCAGCCGGGTGTGGAACGTCTTGCGTGCATGGCCCATGCACGACGCAAGTTCGTGGACGCGCAGAAAGTGCAGCCCAAGGGTAAAACCGGACGGGCTGATATCGCGCTGACGATGATCAACAAACTGTACGGCACCGAGCGCGAGCTCAAGGACGTCAGCGATGAACAGCGGTTTATCGGTCGTCAGGAAAAGAGCCTGCCGATCCTGGCGCAACTGAAAAGCTGGCTGGATAAAACCCAGTCGCAGGTGACGGCACAAAGTGCACTGGGTAAGGCGGTGCATTACCTAGTGAATAACTGGAGCCGGCTGGAGCGCTACGTCGAAGCGGGTTACTTGCCCATCGACAACAATGCGGCCGAAAGAGCGATCAAGCCGTTTGTCATCGGGCGCAAGGCCTGGCTGTTCAGCGACACCGTCAACGGCGCCGGTGCCAGCGCGAAGATCTACAGCCTGGTCGAGACAGCCAAGGTCAACGGCCAAGAGCCTTATACGTGGCTGCGCCACGTACTCGAGCGGCTGCCGCACGCCTCGTCAGTAGCAGACTACGAAGCTCTGCTACCGTGGAACTGCTCGCCAGAAATGCCACAGTAAACCGTTAACCCATCGTTGGGCAGGTGGGGTTAATGGATCGCATACAAAGGAAGACCTGGAAGCGATTGCCAAAATTGCAGCAGAAAACCAGCCCCTTAAGACTGATTTGCCCACTATCCCGATGGGTGAGGTCTCGGATTATCAAAATCTGCTCACCCCAGTAGCACCTCTTCGCTACTACACGGCCTTACGGAGCTGGGACGAGAGCAAAGAAGATGTAATTAAGTCGGTGACAGATCAAATTGCACCTTCGATGAAAATCGACAGCCTGCCACTATATGAATACGGGTACGGGATAATAACCACCGAGGATGCATTCCAAAAACGCGACTTAGGGGAAAAGGTTTATACGATTGTAAAAGCAGAGGCCGCGAAGGTCGGCAAAAACAATCGGCTAGTTAAAGTTGAGACGAGGCAGGGGTTAGACCCTTATAATTTTGATTCAAAAGGGTTCAAAACGTCCGGCTGCCTTTTTTCTGACAAGCTCGATTACACCGCAGAAGAATCTCGAAACCAGCAAGCAATGAGCCGAGCCCAGAAGCCTCGTTGCTATCTGCGAACGATGGCTGACTTCAACGTTGGCATCGTAGGTGGCTCAAAAGTGTTCTTCGAAATAGCAGACGAAGCTCTGGCCAAAAAAATCGAGGCAAACCGGGATAAATCCCACCTGGTTGTGTATGGATATGTGCAAAGCGTGCAGCGTGAAAGGCTTGGCGGACGGCTGTTCGATAGGCGGTATGTGATGGTCGCACCTCAACGGGTTGATGTTGTAGACAACTCCACTGGTGATGTAATAGCGACCACAAAAATGTGATTACTCAGCACCACGAAACCATTTCCTTAAATTAATTCAGCCTTGATGGCAGAGCACTCTATGCGCCGCATATTCTCTACATTGAGCGTCCTTGCCTTGCTGCAAGGATGCTCAACACACACAACGAGCCCAAGCGGTTGCGAAGCAAACTTTCATACTGAGGGAAGCCTCATCACAGGAAAACGATTTTCTACCTCAGCATCCCTCCCAAAAACGTCAAGCGATTTGGCGTTTAAACGGCTTTATACTCTGCTAGCCCGCGACGGCTATTACATCCAGAGCACCGACGAGAAGAAAGGAATCATCTCTTCATACCAGAATGTGAACTTGAGCAACAAACGCGCACCGCTCAACGCCATCGTTGAAAAGGAAGGCATGGGATCCAGGGTCAGCCTCGTATTTGTCGCAGCAGCTGGAATCTATACACCCGAAGCAGGCGCGTCGAACGAGTTTTGCAGAATCATTAACGAAGTCGAAGTCAGCCAGTAGCTGCTCGATTCATAAGGTATGACATGACGATTACAACGGCAGTTTATGAAGTACTCAATGCTGACGCCACGAGCACTATTCACGGAAACTCTGAAGGCATAACGACAACGCACCAAAAACAAGCTTGGATCAAAAATTTACAGACCCAAGCCGTGAGGCAGGTAAAGCTCACAGACAGCGAAATACCACTCAACCCAGGATCGAAGATCGGCCTAGCGTTTTTGCACGACAAGCAGATTATTGCGTTCAAACGAAGTCCTGAAATTCCTGTAGAACTCGCTGGGCAGGATGTGAAATGGAGCGCGCTGTGGGTCGCCCTCCTGCTTAACATTCCGGTCATCGGCTACCTGGCTGGATTCGTATGCGGCCTATACGGACTGGCAACAGGCTACAGTTGGTTCGGCAGGCGCTTCTACGGAATTGGCGCTAGCAGGCTTGCCGGTCTTGTGATGCTTGGCATAGGTGCGCTCGGTTTTGTGCAGAAAGGCGTGACGCTTGAAGATACGGTTCACTTCCACATCGCCCTGTGGGTCGTATCAACAATTCTACTTGTCAGCATACGATTCATGATCAGACGGACTGAAGAAAAATACATCAGGCAGGCGAATGCAGCACTAGAGCTTGCGTGGTATGGGCTACGGAACGCTCCAGCCTGAGAGCCTCGGGTCAATTACCAGCATCTTGCTCAAGGGCTTTGGTTTCTTCACCATCCTGCGGGAGCGTATCAATGACGGTCACGCTCCCGCAGGCTTTCAATAAGCGCTCTCCAGATTCCTCGCACCGCACTCATTGGCTCATTGACACCCTCTCGCGCAGTCTTGGATATCGTGAAGAGCAACCCCCCAAGTGCTTAGATTTCTCATGACTAGCCTCGCAGATCCTGGCATGAGAAACGGTCTCTCACAATCATCCAATGCTTGGCATTTCCAAGGAGTCTCCGAACAAGTCACAGGCTCATGACAGTCGTGTCTTCGGGTAACCGAGAGTCACGCTTTCTAAACTGTGGTTTGAACGATGCAGATCTGAGCTAGACGCGTCTACAAACGGCAGAAACGGCCCTCGCTGACAGTGTCGACGAATCCCTACGACACTCAAAACCAAAGTCCAAAGCTCAACATGGCACGCGAAAATGAAGCGTGCAAATGCTCGCCAGAATACCTTGTATTCAGTCCTGTGCTCTGGAGCCAGCACAGGCATTGGCGGCGTAAACCAAGGGTGTCAGTAGAATAAAATAGAATAAACTAATAATTAATAAATACTTCATAATAAAATTAATTTTATCTACTGTGAGCGCCGTCCTTGATGCAGGGCCATGCATCAAGGACGACGCTTCATTAGCGTCGCGTTGCGCCCCATCCAAGGGCAAGCTCAGGCATGGGATGCGACACAATCGTCATCCATCGTCTGAGGCTGTTCTTCTCTTCCGCCAGGCACACCCAGCCAGCATCTAATGACCACTGCGAAAACCAAGAACGCAGATGCTACATCGAGGTTTTACACACCATGCCAATACGCAACCTCACGCGCCCTTCTGTGGGTGCCGTGCTGTATCTGGGTGCCGCCACAATTGCGCCCAGTACCTTTGGTGCCGGACCTGGCCAGCCACAAGATCAATTGGACGCCGTTGTAGTCACTGGCTCTCGGGTTGAAACAACAGCGTTGAAAGCACTTGCGCCAGTTCAGTTGATCAAGGGTGATTCCTTACGTGCAACCGGCGAACGGGATCTACGCCGAGCGCTGGCAAGCGTGTCGCCTGCTTTCTCGACCATCAATTTCAATGGTGGCGCGCTGGGTAAGACGGTCGGAGGATCTTCCTTGCGAGGCTTGTCAGGAAATGAGGTTCTGGTGCTGGTCAACGGCAAGCGCCGACATGGCTCCTCAATGATTAACAATAGCGGCGGTGCAAGCTTGGGGTCTTCAGCCGCAGATTTGGGCCTGATTCCGATTTCAGCGGTTGAGCGGGTTGAGGTTTTAACTGACGGCGCTGCGGCGCAATATGGTTCCGATGCGATTGCTGGGGTGATAAACGTGATCCTCAAGTCAGCACTGTCGGGAGGCTCCGCAGATATCAGCTATGGCGAGTACAACCATGATGTATCAAAAGTGCATAACTTGGGTGATGCTGGGGCGACGAGTACCGCCGGCCTGAACTCCGGTTTTGCTTTAGGTGACAATGGTGGCTTTGCCAATCTCAGCTTGCAGTATTCGAAAATAGGAGACGTTAATACTGTAGGAGCTTGGAAACAGCCATCCAAGTCAGTGTGGCAGATCTATGCCGCTTCTGATGATCCCCGCGAAGCCACAGCTGACCGGCATGTCAAAGACGGTCAGTACGAAACGCTGCCCAAACAAGAAACCATTCAGGCAGCTTATAATATTAGCTTGCCAATCAACGACACCGTATCGCTGTATTCCTTCGCCACCTACAGCCCACGCAATTCAACCGCCAAGGGATCCTATCGCTCAGAAACCAATGCGACGTCCAACATTGCTACGACGCCAGGAGGTTACTCACCAGACTTGCAAACCAAGGAAGAAGATCTCCAACTCAATTTAGGTATTAAAAACGAAGCGTTGCTGGGATGGTCATGGGATGCAGGCTTAAGCTACGGCCAGAACCAAGCGGATATAAATGTGTGGAACACCACCAATGCTTCGTTTGGCTCACTGTTGAGCCTACAAAATATGGACGCTGGCAGCTTAAAATTTACTGAAAGTATCGCCTCACTCACTGCCCAACGAGATATAGACACCCACGTGTTCGAACAGCCGCTCAATGTGACACTGGGGGCTGAGTATCGCTACAACACACTGGCGCTAGGGGCCGGCGAATACTATTCCTATGCCAACGGCGGCTATAAATACCCGAGCGATTACCCGGCAGCCAACCTTCGCGATACCTTTGCCGGGACCGGATCCTCGTTCTTCACCGGCTATAGCCCCGAATTCGAGTTCAATAAAGCCAGGCATAATGTCGCCTATTATGCTGACTTTTCACAGCAGCTTACAGACAAATGGAACTCAGGCCTTGCAGTTCGCTACGAGAACTACTCTGATTTTGGATCGGCCTTGGCCGGTAAATTTTCCAATCGTTACCAGTTCAATCAGCAGGTCGCGGTACGCGGAACTATCAGTAATGGTTTCAGGGCTCCATCACTGGCAGAACAATACTACCAAAGTGCTTTGGTCAGGCCAGTCAACGATCCGATTACCAATACGACCTACGTCTCATATTACTACGACACCTTGCGTACCGACGCACCTGCGGCTAGAGCGCTAGGTGCAAAAGAGCTGAAACCTGAAAAATCCATCAATTTTAGCCTTGGTTTGGTATTTACCCCAACCGATCAACTTTCTGTTTCCCTCGATGCGTACCAGATTGATATTAGTGACCGAATCTACCTGACCGGAGCCTTTAACGGGTTCAACAACTCGTCAGTGGCTAATGCCCTGACTTCTGCCGGACTGACTAGCCAACAACAGGTTCGCTATTTCGCTAACGTAGGTGACACTAAAACTCAAGGGGCCGAGCTGAAACTAGACTACGATGCCCAGTATGGCGCCTATGGTCAAGCTCACTGGAGCCTTGCCTATGCGCGGAACAAGACGAACGTAAAGCGGATCAATAATCCAGCAGTATTGGCCAACAGTGGGCTGAGCCTTCTTGATCGCGAGCGAGTAGTGCTGTTAGAGGAGGCAATCCCACAGAACACCTTACACGGGAGCCTGAATTGGCAACTTGGGAACGTGCAGATTCAACTGACTCAGCACTACTACTCTAAAACACGAGCGGTCAACAATGTGCTCAATAAGAGTCAGGATTCTGTCACAACTGATGCTTTCACAACCGATGCCAGCATCAGCTATTGGGTTACCGATAATTTGAAAGCCACCGCAGGCGCTAACAATGTGTTCAACAAGCGTGCGCCTGACATGCCCGATAGCTTGGCGTCCTCAATCAACGAGGAAAACCCGACGGCCAATCGCAACACACCTTGGGGTACCAACGGAGCGTTTTACTTCGCTCGGCTGAGTTACGACTGGTAAGACGGCTTTCGACAAGGCCGCTGTGCCTTCGAATGGAAAACGGTATGCCTCCCTTTCGCTAAAGAGTTTTATATGATGCGACATGTTTTGTTCGCACTGACCATATTGCAGGCCTTGGCGGGTACAACCGCGTCAGCGGCGCAAGAGGTCGTGGACCGTCTTAACGACGCACTAACACTCGATGAACGGATCTCCTTGGTGCATGGCTTCAGCGCCATCCCTAAACCTGGCCGGATACTTCCCGAGGGCGCAATCCCTGGTGGTGGCTTCGTACCCGGCGTCGCTCGCTTGGGTATCCCGGCGCAATACCAGATCGATGGCGCATCGGGCGTTACCGACCGAAGGCCTGGCCAAGGCTCTACGGCTCTGCCTTCTGCACTTGGCCTGGCTGCTACATTCAACCCTGAGCTGGCATATGCCAGCGGCGCGATGATCGGTAGTGAAGCGCGGGCCAAGGGCTTCAATGTCGTGCTTGCCGGAACCGCGAACTTGGCTCGGGATCCGAGAGGAGGCCGTAACTTCGAAAATCTGGGGGAGGATCCTTGGTTAACGGGGGTAATGGCAGGCGAGATCATTCAAGGCGTACAGTCGAACGCTGTTACGTCGACCATTAAACACTTCGCGCTCAACGATCAGGAAAGTGCACGACACGATCTGGATGCTCGCATTGATGAGGCCGGCCTGCGTGAGTCCGACTTGCTCGCATTTGAACTGGCAATTGAACGCGGTAAGCCAGGCGCAGTGATGTGTGCCTATAACCAAGTGAATGGGTCACCCTCTTGCGCTAGCGACTTTCTACTGAACCAGGTTCTCAAGGGTGACTGGAGTTATCCGGGGCCAGTGATTTCGGACTGGGGGGCGGTAGGCGCAACGGATTTCGCGCTCAAGGGTCTTGACCAGCAATCCGGATCGCAGATTGATCGTCAGGTATGGTTCGGGGACCTGCTCAAACAAGCGGTGCTTGATGGGCACATACCGCAAAGTCGGCTTGTCGAAATGACCAGACGGATTCTCCATGGCATGGCCAGTACCGGTGCTCTATATCACCCAGCAGGCCAGCCCGAGGGCATTATTGATACACAGGCAAACTTGAAGGTGGCACGTCGGGTTGCGCAAGAAGCACTGGTTCTATTGCGGAACGAGCGTAATACATTGCCGTTGAAGAGCGGTACTCAAACGATTCTTGTCGTAGGTGGGCGTGCAGATTTTGGTGTGCTCTCAGGCGGTGGCTCGTCGCAAGTCGTCGCCGCCGATGCCGATCCCCGCAGCTTTGTGAAACTGGGTGGTGAAGCCGATATGTCCAAGTGGGGCGTCATGCATTTTCAAGGATCGTCACCACTTGCAGCAATCCGTGCACGTGCCCCCCAAGCTCAGGTTCGTTTCTATGATGGTCGCTATCCAGGTGCTGCGGCACAGCTTGCGCGCCAGGCAGATGTAGTGATTGTGTTCGTCAATCAATGGATGGCTGAAGGTGAAGATGCGCCTGATCTAAGTTTGCCCGATGGCCAGGACGCTTTGATCGAAGCAGTAAGTCAAGCCAACCCAAACACTGTAGTCGTACTACAAACTGGCGGCGCGATAGCTATGCCTTGGCTCAAGCAAACTGCTGCGGTACTAGCCAGCTGGTACAGCGGAGCTGACGGCGCCAATGCAATCGGCGATGTACTGTTTGGTCACATCAATCCATCAGGTCGGTTGCCAGTGACCTTTCCAGCAAAGATAGAACAGTATCCACGAGCAGTATTAACCGGTTGGGGTGTGGTACGAGGCACCCCAGTAACGGTCAGTTACCCAGAGGGTGCAGATGTGGGCTATCGCTGGCTGGCCAAGACAGGAGAGCAGCCGTTGTTTGCGTTCGGTTACGGATTGTCGTACACGAACTTTGATTACACGGACCTGAAAGTCGATACCGGCAACGGCGTTACTGTGACGTTTGACGTGAAAAATAATGGGCCTCGCGCTGGTAATGCCGTACCTCAAGTGTATCTGACGGAGGTCAACGGGCGCACCACCAGGCGGCTACTGGGTTTTGCGAAGCCCTCGCTGGAGAGTGGTGAACGACAACAAGTATCACTCACTGTTGATCCGCGACTTTTGGCTCAGTTCGACGTCAAGGCTCAGCGCTGGGTTGTAGCCCCTGGTCAATATCGCTTTGCGCTAGGACCGTCGTCCATTGATACACCAGTGTCCGTTACGGTACCCATGCAGGCTTGGTCGGCAGCACCATGAATACATTGCGTCTGCGACCCTCTCTGTTACGGCAGGGCTCACTCCTGCGATATCCCGGCAGCTAAGGTGTTGCAAAGCTCCTGTACAGATCGACTCTGACGGGGGCTTCTTCATGCGAGCTGACAAAGGCCGGTCAAACATCTGCTTTTCGATCACACCTCCAACGGCCTGCATGATGACCTGCCGCCTGAGCATCATCAAAAAGGCATAACGTAAGAACAAATCAATTCTTTGTAAAAAAATTAATTTTATTTAAAGTGCCCACCTACAAGCTCGCTGGCGCACACACGCACTCATGAAGAACCTCTTTGCCCGTCGACTTTCTTGTCCGCATGTTCGTCCACTGCCCCGCACATGAAAGATCGCAAACCGGCAAGGCCGCGATCAGGCGCCTATCACACAGTTTCATAAGTTGAGAGTCCAGATGTCGACATCCACCCGGCTTGCTATTGGCCTGCCCAGGCCCAACCACGGGCGTTATTTGACACTTGAAGGCGTCCTTTACAGCCTGCTGGTAATCGCATTCCTTGGCTTGACACTTCTGCCTCTTCTGGCAGTTGTGCAAGGCAGCTTTGAAAATCAGGTAGCCGGCGCGCAACCTTTTACCTTGGACGGGTGGCGAGCACTTCTGCATGAGCCACGGATTCTGGGTGCGCTGGGCAATACCCTCAGCCTGACTCTGGTGAGCCAAGGTATTGCTCTGCCCTTGAGTATTGGCCTTGCATGGCTATTGGGGCGCACTGATTTACCTGGACGGCGCGGCCTGGAGTTCGCGTTCTGGGTATCTTTTTTCCTACCTGCACTCGCAGTGGTCCAAGGATGGACGTTGTTGCTCGACCCCAACAACGGTTTGCTCAACCGTTGGCTGATGCAGACTTTCGGTCTGCAACAAGCACCGTTGGATATTTACAGTTGGTGGGGCATTGTCTTCGCGCACCTGGCCACCACCACTGTATCGGCCAAGGTCATGATGTTGACTCCTGCTTTCCAAAGCATGGATGCACGCTACGAAGAAGCAGCACTGATGGCGGGCGACAGCCGCTTTAAAGCGCTTTGCAAAGTGACTTTGCCACTGCTCAAACCTGCACTGATTGTGACAGCGATCATGGGCGTTATTCGGGCGCTTGAGTCGTTTGAAATAGAGCTGGTACTGGGCGCGCCCAAGCGTATCGACGTGTACAGCACATTGATTTACGACATGACGCGCTATGACCCCATCAATTTCGCAAGCGCCTTTGCGCTTGGGATGCTCATCATCGCCATCATGGGACTGCTGGCAATTGCATCGCGCAAAAGTACGCAGAATGGCAACCATGTCACGGTGTCTGGCCAAGCTAAACCGACGGTAATGTCATTGGGGAAATGGCGTTGGCCGCTTGGTGTGCTTGTCGCCTCTTTGGCGTTGTTGCTCACGGTCATACCTCTGGTCTTTCTGGCAACCAGTAGCTTTATGAGCCGTTTCGGCTTTTTCAACCTAGATCGTGTATGGACGCTGGAGCATTGGCAGAGTGTCGTAGGCGATCCAATCTTCTTCGGATCTGTCCGTAACACTCTGGTTATAGCTAGCGGTAGTGCCGTTTTTGCAGCGGCTCTCAGCTTGGTAGTTGCCTATACCATCGTACGCTCCTCCCGTGCCGGGCGAGCCATTCTCGAATTTGCAGCCTGGGTACCGTTCAGTATCCCCGGCGTGCTGTTCTCTCTCGCCATGCTTTGGCTGATTCTGCATACCGGGATGGACTGGTTATACGGCTCAACATTAAGCCTAGTAATCACTGTGGGGCTGGCCTCAGTAACCCTTGGTGTGCAACTGATTCGTAGCCAGTTGCTACAGATCAACCGAGAGCTTGAAGAGGCCGCATGGATCAGCGGCGCCTCGCGCTGGAAAACCGTACTGACAATCGTAATCCCCCTATGCATACGCTCCATCGTAGTAGTGAGCGTGATGGCATTTGTATCGGCTGCACGGGATATCAGCCATCTGTCGTTGCTGGTGAGCAGCGATAACAGACCACTCTCGCTGCTTCAACTTGAGTACATAGCTGAAGGCCGCAACGAGGCCTCAGCCGTGGTCGGACTGGTGATCGCTGTAATTGCCATTGTTGCTGCTCTAGTCGCCCGCCGTCTGGGCTACCGTCCCGCTTCTCATCAGGTCTGATCATGCTGGAAATTCGTCATATCACTAAATCCTTTACCGGCCATCCGGTACTTCACGACCTCTCGCTGGATATTGGTAAGGGGGAGATTTTTACACTGCTGGGTGCTAGTGGCTGTGGCAAGACCACACTACTGCGCATCCTCGCAGGACTTGAAACTGCCGATCAAGGCCAGCTCTATTTTGATGGACAGACTTGGGTTGACCGTTCTCATGGCACTTTCGTCGCACCTCAGCAACGCGGGATCGGCCTGGTGTTCCAGAGCTATGCGGTTTGGCCGCATTTGAGTGTCTTCGACAACGTCGCTTACCCATTGCGCAATCGCAAAATTGCTCGGGAGCAAATCCAAGAGAAGGTCATGCGGACGTTACACAGCGTAGGACTAGGCGGTCTGGCGCAGAGAGCTGCGCACCAGTTGAGCGGGGGGCAACAACAGCGGGTAGCAATGGCTCGGGCGCTTGTCGGCGATCCAGCACTACTGCTACTCGATGAACCCTTCAGCAACCTGGATGTTGGCCTTCGTAAGCAGTTGCGCCAAGAACTCAAGGACCTGCAAAAGCGCCTTGGCCTGACCGTCGTCCTGGTCACTCACGATCAAGACGACGCCTTTGCATTGTCTGACCGTATTGCCGTACTCAAGGACGGACGGGTTGAGCAAATCGGAACGGCAGAACAGATTCACAACGAGCCAGCAACCGCTTACGTGCAGGGGTTCATCGGGCGCGGTAGCCAGTTACAAGCCCACCTGACAAGCAATGGCGAATTCGCCGCCTTAGGCGGTATCGAGGTCAAGCTGGCTGTGCGAGTGATCGCTCCTAATCGCGCTCCACTCGCGCTATGGGTGCGGCCCGAATCTGTAACCCTCAATCAGCTCTCACAACCCGGCATCGGGTTGCAAGGACAAGTTAGCCACAGCGTTTTTGCTGGTGATCGCTATGAAACGTACGTACGCCTGAGTGATCAGCAGCAGTTGATGGCCTTCCAGTCGCATGGACAACTCAGCGCGCCCGGTTCTTGGGTCGGAATCGAGTTTTCCTCTCTCCCTCATGCAAGCATTTTGAATATTCAGGGGTAATGTCATGCATCTAATCAAACGTTCATGGGTCTTGGCCGCAGCGGTAATTGGGACCACTTATCTACCAGCCAGTCAGGCTGAGGACTGGGATAAGGTGGTGGCTGCTGCTGAAAAAGAAGGCAAGCTGACCCTGCTAGGGCCGGTGATCCAGCCCTACCGACAAGCCATCGAGCAATTTCAAAAGGCTTACCCCAAGATCCAGTTGCAGTATACGGGTGTGACATCTCCTGAGTTCGAGGCACGGGTTCGCAGTGAGCGACGGGTCAATCGCTACTTGTGGGACGTGACCGTGCTCGGCTTCAGCGGATCGGCATTCACCCAGCAATTGCCGGAAGGCTGGTTTGACCCGATCAGACCCTTGATCGTCAAACAAGATGTGCTGGCCGACCAGAATTGGTTGGGCGGTTTTGCAGCCGGTTTTCTTGATAAGAAACAGCAGTACATCTTCGCCTTTCAGGCTGGCAAACAAAACAACGTCAATATTGATCGCAGCGTAGTCCCCGAGTCAGAGCTGAGTTCTCTGGAGGATCTGCTTAATCCGAAATGGAAAGGCAAGATTGCGATCCTGGACCCTCGCACGCGTGGAAGCGGCCACTTGATTACCCTATTGCAAACCGCTTTGGGGGCTGACAAGGCTCGACAGTTCCTTACCGAACAGCAACCGGTGATTGCATCGACCAACCGTCAACTGGCCGACTGGGTTGCCCAAGGGGCCTACCCGATCACATCAGGACTCAGCCCTTCAGAGATCGCTACGCTCAAGGATCAGGGGCTAGCCAAGACGGTTAACGCTTTGCAAACAACTCCAGAGCAAACTGCATGGACACCCGGTTGGGGGGCCATCGCCTTGCTGCACCAGCCCCCACACCCCAATGCATCCAAGGTATTCATAAACTGGTTCCTGTCCCAGCCTGCTCAAGAGGACTGGGCAAAACGTGGATTCGTCAATTCTCGCCGCACCGACGTAGCACCTGGTCTTGCGGCCAGCGCGCTGACCGCCGATGCGTTTCATAAAGGCGTGACGTTCAACTCTGAAGAGAACGCAGACAAAGCTCAGCAAGCCACGGAACTGGCTCAAAAGGCTATGCAATGACCACTCTTGCGGCAGCGCGACATGAGCTATCTATTGCTAACCGAATCCTTGCCCATGAACAAGTATTCGACAGTTATGGACACGTGAGCCTGCGCCACCCTGAAGATGCCAGCCGCTTCCTATTGTCCGCGTCAGTAAGCCCCGAACAAGTGAAGCCCGAGGACATTCTGGAATACGGACTTGATGGGCAGACGCTGATAGCCACAACCCGTGCGCAGTATTCAGAGCGGGTTATCCACGCAGAAATCTATCGCCAGCGCCCTGACGTTCAAGCAGTAGTTCACGCACACACCGAAGCTGTTCTGCCCTTTACAGTCACCTCGGTAAAACTGCGCCCCCTGCTGCACGTGGCGGGCATTATCGGTGACGATATTCCCGTGTGGGATATGAATCACCACTTTGGCGATAGCGACCTTCTGGTCACGACCACAGAACACGCTCAGTCCTTGGCCTCGACCTTGGGACAAGGCAGAGTCGTACTGATGCGCGGCCACGGTTTTACTGCGGCAGCAGCTTCGCTCGAACTTGCAGTACGCGTGGCCATGTATTTGAAGGTCAACGCTCAGGCACAGCAAGCTGCCATGGCGCTGGGGCCAGTTACCTTTCTAAGCTCTGGCGAGATTGCGGCAGTCAACGCTCTTATGGGCAGTCCTAAAGCAACCTCGCGAGTCTGGGATAACTGGGCTCAACGTTGCGGGGCTGGCACCATAATGCAAGGTGTCTCATGAGTACGTCAGCAGCTGTGACAATCGCGCTGGCAAACTTTGATCGGCACATGCCGTTCTTCCTTGGCTGGCTACCTGAGGCCGAGGGTTTCCATCTGAAAGCGCTGGACGTGGGGATGAGCCCGCCTGGCCGGGATGGAGGTGATCGCCACGGACGCATGTTACGGGATGCCGAATTCGACATTGCCGAGGTGTCACTAGCCTCCTACATCCTGGCCAAGTCCCGAGGCGCGCCGTTCACGGCAGTACCCATCTTTCCGCGCCGGCTATTCAGCGCGAACCATATTTATGTAGGCGCAAAAGCCGGTATTCACCAGCCGACAGACCTTCGAGGAAAACGGGTCGCTATCCGCGGCTGGCAGGTAAGCCTGTCAGTGCTTGCCAAGGGCGATCTGAAAAGCCGTTACGGCGTCGACTGGCAAGACATCGATTGGGTTGTACAAGGCCCAGAGCAAATTACATTTGCCGATTCACGCCTGCGTTTGCAGAACATGCCAGCCGGTAAGACGGGTGCGCATATGCTGCTGTCCGGTGAAGTCGATGCGTTTATCGATCCCAAGCCTCCTCGCGAAATATTGGAGGGCCAGTGCGGCGTGCGCAATCTGTTCACGGATCCCCGTGGCGAGTGCCTGGAGTACTTCCGAGAGCGCCAGTGCTTTCCGGCCATGCACGTATTGGCGATCCGTAACGAGACCGTGCAGCGCTTCCCTCACTTGCCAGCGTATCTCATTGATGCCTGGGAGGACGCACAAGCCAAAACCCGACGAGCTTATGACGACTATGCCTACACCCAGATGCCGTTAGGTCGTCTGGCATGGGATCAAAGTCGGCGGGATTTTGGTGATGAGTTGTTTGCTGCGGGATTGGCAGCCAACCAAAAAAACCTTGAATGGTTTATCGACTACCTGGTGGATCAGTTGCTGTTGCCTGAAGCGATTGCGATCCAACGCTTGTTCCATGCTTCGGTGCTTAGCCGCTAAAGCGTGATCTTTATTTCTGGAGAAAA
The DNA here is from genome assembly GCF_024129895.2 of Pseudomonas sp. 21LCFQ02. Taxonomy (NCBI): domain Bacteria; kingdom Pseudomonadati; phylum Pseudomonadota; class Gammaproteobacteria; order Pseudomonadales; family Pseudomonadaceae; genus Pseudomonas; species Pseudomonas sp. 21LCFQ02. The sequence goes on along the minus strand of NZ_CM178749.1, from coordinate 3,550,402 downwards.
TCATGTCTCAACACTTACACCTCAACGACGCGCTGCCACAGATTTATGCCCTGGCTGACGATTTTCGCAAAGAAGGTGAACGTGCCGATAGCGAAGGAATTGCACCGAAGGCCAGCCTTGAGCAACTGCATGCTCGCGGGTTGCTTCACATCACCCATTCAGCGTCTTTAGGAGGGCCGGATGGCAGCCTTAAAGGCAAGCAGCCTGAACTGTTTCTTAACATGCTGCGTGCCATTTGCCGCGCTGACAGCGCCGCAGGCCACTGCTTCCAGTTGCACAACCATGCATTGTGGCAACTGGAGGAGATCGGCACCCCGGAGCAGATCGAACTTTTCGTCAAACCAGCATTGCAGAAGTGCAGCATTTTCTCCGCCGTTGGCAGTGAGCCAGGCCGAGTCAACATGTATGAAATGAAAACCCGCGCCCAACGCGTCGACGGCGGCTGGTTGGTTAACGGCGTCAAAAACTTCGTTACAAACGGGACAATCGCCGATCTTATCCTGACATCGGTTGCCCTTGAGGGCGTAGAAGGCTATCTCGACAACCTTCAGATCATGCTGATTCGTCCTGACATGCCAGGCGTTACCTGGGACGACGCGTGGTATCAACCGCACGGTATGCGCGGAGCGCGCAGCCCGATCATGCGTCTTGAAAACGTCTTCGTGCCCGATAACCATCTGCTTGGTGAACCGGGAGCCTTTGCCCGCCAACGTTGGCAGGGTCGCTTCCACTTGGGTTTCGCTGCTAATTATCTAGGGACTAGCGAGGGCCTTTTCGACTGGTATCTGGAATATCAACGCGGACGCAACAAGGGAAATGACCCTTACACACAACTGCGTGTCGGTGAAGTCAAAATGAAGCTTGATGCTGCTGCTGCCATGTTTGAGAGCGCCATCCAAAGCTGGCGTCATAGCGATGTGGTGCAGGCGGAGCTGCGCTCAATGAGTGCCAAATCGACCGCCGCTCACACCGCGTTTGATGCCTTGCAAAGCGTACTGCTGTCCGCAGGTGCTACTGCCCAGTTCGAAGAGCACCCGTTGGGCCGCACTGTACGTAACATTGAGACTTTCGTTGTGCATGCCGGGCATGACCGTACTGCGCAAATCATCGGGCAGGCGCAACTGGGCGCTAGCTTTGACTCTACTCTGCAACGCTGAGGGCTGAGCATGTCAGGTCAATTGCGTCTGGGGTTATTTCTTCAGGAAACCGGTCATCACATTGCTGGCTGGCGCGAACCTTCATCTGCTGCGAACGCTGCGCGGGATTTCCGGCACCAGATCGAACTGGCACAACTGGCCGAAGCTGCCTGCTTTGACCTTGTGTTTATCCAGGACTCTTATGCCATGCGTGGGGCAAACGATGTCGATGCGTTTCAACACAGCGCTAGAGCCATTCATTGGGATCCATTGACTGCCCTTTCGGCGCTGGCCATGGTCACCGAACGCATCGGTTTGATCGGCACCGCGACTACGACATACAACGAGCCATACACCCTCGCTCGAAGTTTCGCTTCACTGGACCACATCAGCCAAGGCCGGGCAGGCTGGAATCTGGTGACATCCAATAATGAAGCGGAAGCGTTGAATTTCAGTCGCACTGAACATGCGGTGCATGGGGATCGGTACGCCCGTGCTGCGGAGTTCCTGGAGGTTGTTAAAGGCCTATGGGATACGTGGGAAGACGATGCCTTCCTTGATGATAAACAAGCTGGGCAATTTTTTGATCCCGCAAAGCTGCATGTGCTCGACCATCACGGTGAGAATTTTGTTGTCAAAGGACCTCTTACCCAGGCGCGGCCGCCTCAGGGATATCCAGTCCTGGTACAGGCAGGCTCGTCGGATACGGGTAAGCAGCTTGGAGCCAGCACTGCTGATGTGATCTTCACGGCGCAACAAAATCTTGAAGGGGCTCAGCGCTTTTATAGCGACATGAAACGCTTGGCACGAGAGGCGGGTCGTGACCCAGCCCAATTGTTGATCATGCCGGGATTGTTGCCGGTGGTAGCTGCCACCGAAGCCGAAGCTCAGGCGAAGTTTGACGCCCTTCAGGAACTGGTATTGCCCAAAGTAGGCTTGGCCACTCTGGCGACTACCTTGGGAGAGGTGGACCTCAGTGGTTACGACCTTGACGGCCCGCTACCCGATCTACCCGAAGCCAATGGTCCGAAAAGCCGTCGTCAGTTGCTGATCGAGATGGCTCGTCGGGACAACCTCACCATCAGACAGCTTTACCAGCGAGTAGTGGGAGCGCGCGGCCATCTCACTGTGATTGGTACGCCAACGCAGGTTGCAGACGTCATGCAGCAATGGTTGGAAGAAGGTGGTGCCGACGGATTCAATATCATGCCAGGGCACCTACCAGTGGGCCTTCGTGATTTCACCGATCTGGTGGTCCCTGAGTTGCAGCGCAGAGGGCTGTTCAGGCGCCAGTATAGCGGCAGCACTTTGCGCGAGCACTTGGGGCTGGCGCGCCCGGTAAATCGGCATGTCCGATAACTCTGTAACGCAGCATGTGGCCAAGGCTGTTTGTGGTCTACGTTATGACGATCTGCCAGCGGCGGTGATCGATAAGTCACGTGTTTTGATCGCTGACACATTGATCGCGGCTGCGGCTGGGCGCGCTGAACCGAGTGGCATTGCGATGAGTGCTGTAACAGGCTCATCGTCTGGGCTCAGTCGGATCTGGTTTGGGGACATTGGTGAGTCACGTCCTCCGGTCGATGCGACATTCATCAATACCCTGAATGCCGGCGCGTTGGACTTTGACAGCCTTAACGCCGCAGTGCATGCAGACCTGGTGTGCCTACCAGCTGCCTGGGCAATGGCCGAACATTGTCAGCGGCAGCCCCGCGAGATGGTCGCTGCGCATATGATTGCCAGTGAAGTGGTTAGTCGCCTGTCACGAGGCAGCACCAAGCCCTCTAAAGGCTGGTCGGGGACATCGATCTATGGCGGTATGGGCGCTGCGATTGCCAGCGGACTGATGTTAGGGCTCGATGAAGTTCAGATGACGCACGCTTTGGGATTGGCAGCCGCTCAAGCGGCAGGCAGCCAGCAGGCGAACCTGGAGAACACGCTAGCTAAACGTCTACAGCCGGCTCTGGCCGCTCGCGATGGAGTATTCGCTGCGCTGCTAGCCCAAGCCGGTGCAACTGCGCCGGTTTTCGCGCTGGAAGGCAAGTTTGGTATGCGTAACCTTTACCAAGATGGCGATGACTCTCTAATCCTCGAAGGCTGGGGGCAAGATTGGCAAGTGCTCGAAACACTTATAAAGCGTTATCCGATCTGCGCATGCAGCCATGCGGCAGTGCATGCCTTATGGGAGTTACAAGTGGCAGATGGGTTTAAGTCTACGGATGTCGTGAAATTAACCGCGACTATTTCGCCTTTCATGCATCGCTTGGTCGGCGGTGAATTTGAGCCGTCCGGAGATCTGCAAGTGATCGCGCAATTCAATTTGCGCTACCAGTTGGCCTCGACGTTAGTACGTGGGCCTATGAGCTTGCCGCATCTGTCACCTGAGGCCGTGCTGGACCCAGTGATAGGTAATTGCCTGCCAGTCATCCACCTACAGGTCGACCTCGACAACATTCATGAACTGTCACCGGCCAGTGTGACAGTGCAGTTGAAAGATGGGCGTCTTTTGAACCATGCCTGCAATGACCTACCCGGTTCGCCAACCGCTCCCCTGACTCACGAACAATGGCAAGCGAAGGCCCTAGAGTGCGCAGCCGCAGGCGGTGCATCTGATGAAGCCTTCTCAGGCGTGTTAAGCAGGCTTGAACGTCTCACCGAGCTGCCAAGGCTTGATTGTGTTTGGAGTGAAAATGACTGAGTCGCTACAACGAGTGTTTTGGATCACCGGCGCCGGAGGCGCTTTGGGGCGTGCCATTGCTGAGGTACTGGCTGCGACCGGTGCGCAAGTTATCGTCTCAGGGCGTAACCTTGATACATTGCCCGAAGAACGTGATCAGTTGCACCGGGTGAACGTTGATGTCACGGATCCCGACAGCGTCAGGTCTGCTTTTGACAGTATCCTGAAAACTCACAAGCGGATTGACGGATTAGTAACCTGTACGACAATTCCTGGCTTTGGCGATTTTCTTGCGTTAAAGGATGAAGACTGGATTGCAGTACTGGATACCAAGTTGTTGGGTTCTATCCGGCCGGCCCGAGCTGTTTTGCCGGCGATGATCGAACAGCGAAGCGGCAGCATCGTAATGATCAGTGGTCGTGGGGGCACCGTTCCCCCGCCACAGCATTTACCCGGTGCATGTGCCAATGCTGCACTGAACCTCCTGACCCAAGGGCTGGCCACTCAGTACGGCTCATACGGTATCCGGGTTAATGCTATTGCTCCTGGGCCGATCGCCTCTCCACGCCTGGATCTTATGGCGAAGGGAGTTGCCAACGCCCGCTCTGCTCTTGGTGGTCCGGGAACGCCAGAAGACGTGGCTCAGGCAGTTGCATTTTTACTCTCGCCTTCCGCCGCTCATATCACTGGAAGCTGCCTCCCGGTCGATGGGGGAAGAGCGAGCGAAACCCGTTGAAACTCATATCAGAACGGGGAAAGTTGAAAGTACCTGCTACGAGCCATAAGTCCATGACATCACAAACCTAGCGTAGGTGGTGCACCGTCTGGAGCGGCATGCGGAGTAAGTATCCGCTGACTCCGATCACCTGTGCACGGGAATGGCTCGCAGATTACAGATCAACACATGCTACGTTCACATAATCAGCCTCGATGCAGTTCGTCACTCACTTTAGAAATAGCTCATGACAACGCCTAACGCTTCTACCTGCATTACCTCTGCTTGCTCGCCTGTACTTGAAAAAGTGGTCTTTCGCGACGCGATGGCGCGCTTAAGCTCCGCAGTCTCCATTGTGACCACTGATGGCCCTGGTGGCCGCGCAGGTTTCACAGCATCTGCCGTTTGCAGCGTGACCGACAGTCCACCCAGCTTATTGGTCTGCCTTAACAGAGCGGCATCGGTCCATGAGGTCTTTAAGAAAAACGGCGTGCTTTGCGTAAATGTGCTCAGAGCCGGGCATCAAGACCTGTCCAACCTCTTTGGTGGAAAGATCCAGATGCAGGAGCGTTTCAATGCGACCAACTGGCTACAAACGTCTTCCGGATTGCCTAGACTAGAAGATGCTAGCGTCTGCTTTGATTGCATTGTCAGCCAGGTCACGGAAGTGGGCACTCACGACATCATGATTTGCGAAGTGACTGGAGTAACAATCGCTGAGCAAGCAAATGGACTCGTCTACTTCAATCGCCAGTACCATGAGCTAGCTCACGTCACAGAACAGTAAGTCCTCTCTGCCAAAGCAACGACTGACGGGCCTTGGTAATACTGCCAAAGCCCGATCCCGTACTTGGCATCACCTGGCCCAAGCATCCGATGATTATGCCCATCGGGAGCGTGCATGCGTTGCAAAGGTAATTGACAACAATTGCAGAGCGACCAATCCCCAGAAAACCTTGCTAACTACCAGCCTTACCGCATCACCATGCGGATCAACGCTAGCCCCTACTTGTCCTAGACCAATCCCGACTACTATCGCCCCGAGAGCCTGTCCGCAGATACGTGCGAGGCATAACAATGCGGCGCCACGTGCTGCGTGGACAGAGATCACATTACCCATGATCTCGCGATTGTTCGGGGACTGAAACAGCCCAAAACCAAATCCGCATAAAGCCATTCTCCATGCGACCTCCCAGCCAGAGGGAGCGATGGGCAGCCATGCCAGCGCCGCAAAACCTACAGTCAGCAACAACAGCCCAACCTGAGTAACCCGGCGCGGGTCGTGACTGTCTGCCAACCGCCCAGCAAAAGGCGCAACCAGAGCTGTTGTCAGCGGCCATGCCAGAAAAACGAAAGCGGCACCTAAAGGTCCATAATCCAGGCTGCGTTGTAACAATAAGGGGATACTGACGAAAACAGCACTCTGGCCGATGAATGCCACACTGGAGGAAAGCAGTGCGGTGTTAAAACGTACGTTACGCAATACCGACATAGGTAATAGTGGTGAACTGCAACGCGTCTGTCGGAGGACGAAGAGCCCAATCATGATCATTGCACCTGCCACCCCAATCCCAGCGTAAGCATGCTCACCAGATGCCAGCAGCGACATGAGCAATCCACCCATCAGCAATAGTGCGCCAAGGCTGTCGAAACGTTTGTGGGGTATCTGAGCGACGGGTAGTACTGCTCGCGCCAGTGCCAATGCCACCAAACCTAGTGGCACCGGTAGCACAAACAGCCATCGCCAGCTCAACAGCTCAAGCAACAGTCCGCTCAACACGGGACTGGCAGTCGTTGTGACGGCCACGAACATTGCATTGAGTCCCATCGCTTTGCCGAGTGATGTATCAGGGCAAACAACCCTGATCAGCACCAATGAGCTGCACATAATGGCTGCGCTACCGACACCCTGAAGTGTACGGAGCACAATCAACTGCTCTAGTTCATTCGCGAAGGCGCAGCCCAAGGTTGTCGCGAGGGTCACACCTAGTCCCACGCCCAGCATGCGTCGATGGCCAAGCACATCACCCAGCGCAGCACAGGGCAAAATACAGAAAGCGCATGCAAGAAGGTTGGTTTTACTCAGCCACAGCGCATCCGCCACAGGCACCTGGAGATCGGCAGCGATTAGCGGGAGAGCAAGATTGATCATGCTCAAATCAAACACGGCGATCACTGTCGCCAGAATCAATGCAGCAAAGGCGAATCCAGGAATGCCGGGATTTATGCCTGATTGTCCAGCCACAACTCGGCGCCTCGCTCCAGCAGACCTTGAGCAGTCGAGAAAAAATGACTACCTATCAGGTTAACGGTCAGGTCCGCATCACGGCTGGTGACCGCGTTGAGCAATTGCTCATGCTCATGGTCCAGATCCCGCTCGTCGTGATGAATCATCGAGGCAGAGATCAGCCTATAGCGTTCACCCTGAACATGCAGCTGTTCGCGAAGCTTCAGCAACCACGGACTATCGCAGGCCGAGACGATGGTGTCGTGAAAGTGATTGTGTGCACTGTACCAAGCCGCTGAAGGCAAGGCTTGGCGATGACCGTCGCGTGCAGGCGTGTGCATCAGTCGGTGATAGGCACCCACGACAGCAGACTCCCACTCTATGTCCCCGGCGATCAGAGAGCGCCGAATGCAAAGCCCTTCAATGTCAATCCGGGTTCGCGTGATATCCATCAATTCAGCGGCAGACATAGGAGCCACACTGAAACCACGCTGTGGAGTAGCAATGACCAGGTTTTCTGCGCTCAGACGCGTCAATGCCTCGCGCACTACCCCCGTACTCACCTGAATATCATCGGCTATCAGGCTGATTTTTAATCGTAATCCAGGACGTAGCTGGCCGGTCACCAGGCGGACGCGCAGCTGCTGGTAAACGGTTTCGATTACGCCCATGGAAGAAATAGTCGTCTTGCTCATCGATCAGCTCGGTTCGTGGCTAGGTACGGTCAAAGAATTTCTCAGAACGCATTATGCCGGAATACCAGCCTCCATCGCTCAGCAAAAAACGCATAACTTAATAACAAATCAATTCTTTTGAAAAAAGTTAATTTTATTTAGAGTCCCGTCCTGCCCCTTGAGGGTATCGACCTTTTCAGCCGATTCGACAACGGAACGCTCCGGTCAGCCCTTTAACCAGTTGTGGAGCGTTCCATTGAGCAAGCGATTTTCTAGCGTTGTATGTGTCGGTCTGAGTGCATTAGGCATGCACACCGCAATCAGCGCCGCAGGTTTCATCGACGACAGCAAGGCCGACTTGGAGCTGCGTAATTTCTATATTGATCGCGACAATCGCAGCGGTGTAGCCAACCCTTCTCGTCAGTCCGAATGGGGCCAAGGCTTCATCCTCAACTATCGCTCCGGCTACACCGAAGGCCCTGTCGGGTTCGGAATTGATGCTATTGGCCTTCTTGGGCTACGACTGGACTCGGGCAAAGGTACTCATTACAACCCCACCAGTAGCAATCGCGGTGGCCAGGTATTCCCAACCGACAAGGATGGCCGGGCGGTGGACGAGTTTTCCAGCCTGGGCCCCACTCTAAAAGCGCGAGTCAGCAAGACAGAGGTTCGTGTCGGCACCCTGCTACCTACATTGCCAGTGGTGACTTACAACGATGGCCGCATGGTTCCCCAGACCTACCTTGGCGGCCAGGTCACCAGCCGGGAAATAGATGGATTAACTCTCACGGCGGGCAAGCTAACCCAGGCCAAGGGTCGCAACTCGACGGACAATCAGGGGTTGTCGATTCTGGGGGCGAATAACGCCACAACGGGCCGCTTTGTGAACAGCTTTGTGTTCGCTGGGGGCGACTATGCGATCTCTAAAAATCTCGTTGCGCAGTACTACTACGGCAAGCTCGAAGATTTTTACGTACAGCACTTTTTCGGCCTCACCGATATTCACGCACTTCCAGTAGGCTCGCTAAAAACGGACCTCCGGGGATTTCTCAGTGACTCCACAGGCAAAAACGCCAGCCGAGCCGGCAGGGCCGAAGGTTATGTCGGCAATGGCTATGGTAATGAAGGGGAAATCGATAATCGGGCGTGGAGTGCAGCGTTTACCTACTCACTTGCGGGTCACTCCATCGGCCTTGGTTATCAGCGTCTCACAGGTAGCAGTGATGCTCCGTTCCTTACCATGGGTGATGGCGTACGTGCCTATTTGGCGACGGACCGTAGCTTGAACACGTTCCAGCACGCAGGCGAGCGAACCGTTTTTGCAAATTATGGATATGACTTCGCGGCGGTCGGTATTCCAGGGCTTAAGTTCGCAGCGGAATATCTCAAAGGTGACCACATCGCTACCAGTAGCGGCAGCAGCCACGAATGGTATCGCGGAACTTCACTGGAATATGCATTTCAGCAGCAGCCCCTTAAAGGCCTGAGTCTGATCTGGCGCAACGGTAGCTTCAGAACGGCCTTTCCCGGCGCACGCGACACCGACGAAACCAAATTAATCGTCAGCTACAAGCTCGCTCTTCTGTAGCAGGGCAACCGGCCATCCACATCAGGCTTGATGCGCTTGGTATCAGCCAACCTTATACGGCGAGTTTTCAGCTCCGTACCGTACGAAACGATGACGAACCCATTTCATGCGCAGCGCCAGGAAATTTTGTGCCTGCGCCTGACTCGGGCTCGCCCAGGAGACGCTTGTGAACGAACCCAAAACCGGAGCGCCATTGACCCCGCACGAACATGAATCGCTACGTCTGGTGATAGCTCGCGCCGAAATACGCTCAGTTCTGGAGCGTTATTTTTTTGGTCTTGATGCCCGTGATGAAAACGCTCTGCACTCATGCTTTTCCAACGAGGCTTACTACGAGGCAAATACCGGTCAAGGCCGAAAGATTGTCTTCAATGGTGCAAGCGAAATCGCCTCAACGCTAGTGCGTCTTATGGGGCGCTTTGAAGCCACCCTCCATCTCACAGCAAGTCCTTTCATTTCCATTGAAGGAAACCGCGCCACTGCGGATGTTTTCGGCTCTGCCCAGTTGTGCTTCGCCAAGCCAACCGAAGATGGGCATGTACTGGTACGAGGAGTCCGCTATCGGGATGAACTTGAAAAAGTCGACGGGTATTGGCGAATTACACGTCGAGTACACACCACTCTTTGGCAGTACAACGCGTCTAGCGTTGAGCCCTTCGTCCCTTCCGCCAATGGTATCGACAAGTAATACGCTCCCTTGCACGGCGCTTATAACACGGTCACCTGACGCTGCCTTTGAGCACCGCCAGGTCGTACGAGCCCAGATTAACCCTTCATGCCAAATTTGGAATTATTACAGGTGCTGATCCAATGAATAAACTGTGGCGCTCTCTGCTCTGCACAACAGGAGCCTTATTATTAACCTCAATTTCGGCATTCGCGGAGACCTATCCTTCGCGGCCCGTTTCCTTGATCGTGCCTTTCCCACCAGGAGGGGGCGCTGATGTTCTCGGACGTGTTATTGCGCAGAAGCTTTCCGAAAAATGGGACCAACCAGTCGTAGTGGAAAACCGTCCTGGCGCAGGTGGGCTTCTTGGAGCGACGGTAGGTGCACACGCGAAGCCTGACGGTTACACACTGGTACTGATGACAGCGAGTATCTCTCTGGGTGTTGTCCAGGCACCCAAGCGCCCTTTCGATCCGCTGACGGCATTTGATGCCGTCGCGTTACTGGCAAAGGCTCCTATGCTGGTTGTCGCCAATCCCAAGCTCAAGGTTAAAACCCTTCCAGAACTTGTCGCGCTTGCTAAGAAAACGCGGGAAAAACTTAGCTATGGCGGTACCGGTCAAGGCGGCGCGGGCAATCTGGCAGGTGAGCTTCTGAAGAAAAGACTGGGCTTAGATATGGTCTTTATCCCATACAGCGGTGCTGGCCCCGCTGTTACAGCCTTGCTCGCTGATGAAGTACCACTTGTCATCCTCGATCCAGGTGGAACGATGACTTATATCAAGGAGGACCAGTTGCAGCCGATTGCCACCGTCTCGAAAGAGCGCTTTGCATTACTGCCCGAGGTTCCCAGCCTTGCGGAATACGGCGTTAGCGATGTTGAAATCAATGCGTCCTATGGCGTGGTTGCACCCAAGGGAACCCCCTCTGCTATCACCGAGAAGATCGCAAAGGAACTGGCCACAGTACTGAGCCTTCCTGATGTACGTGAGCGTTTGACTATGAATGGGCAAGTCGCCGTAGGCGGTTCTCCCGAAGACTATGCAAAGTTTCTTGCGGCCGAATACAAACAATTTGAAAGCACCGCCGGACTTCTGACTTCGCCGTAAGGTAGTCAGTCGTATGTTTTTGATTCACTGAGGTACTGAGATGAACTTAGTTCGTATCTTCAAACAACAAGATTTTGTTTCAGGCTTGTTGCTTGGCAGTGTTGGCGCAGCAGGATTGTTCTTTGGGCGTGATTATCATATCGGCACTGCGAGCGAGATGGGGCCCGGATATTTCCCGATGGGGCTATCACTCGGAATATTGATCGTTGGCCTGCTGCTGATCACTAAAAGTCTCGTGGCAGGCGATCTGCTGATCGAACGGATCCACCTACGCAGTGTGGGCTTTGTGGTCCTTGCCATGGTCGCCTTTGGTTTGAGCATCGACCGTGCAGGTTTGGCCGTTGCGACATTCCTGCTTATCTCGATTGGCTCTCTAGGTGGTTATGAGCCACGCGTTCGTGAAGTGTTGCTTGTCTACATCAGTCTGACAGCAGCCGCTGCCGCGTTGTTCATCATCGGTCTTGGACTCCCCATCAGGATTTTTCCACTATGAGCGGGCTACTTGATAATTTGACTCTTGGGTTTCAAGTGGCTGGCACGCCAATCAACCTTCTCTTCTGTTTTTTTGGAGCGTTACTGGGAACGTTGGTCGGAGTACTACCTGGCATAGGGCCACTTGCGACTATCGCGATGTTGCTGCCGATGACGTATTACGTAGACCCTGTCACGGCACTTGTAATGCTCGCTGGCATTTACTACGGCGCCCAATACGGCGGCTCCACCACAGCGATTCTATTGAATCTGCCGGGCGAGTCCTCATCAGTAGTCACCTGCATTGACGGCTACAAAATGGCACGCAAAGGACGTGCAGGATCTGCCTTGGCCATCGCCGCTATCGGTTCTTTTTTTGCGGGCACGGTTGCCACTCTGCTAATCGCTCTATTTTCACCTTCGCTGACCAGCCTCGCCATGCAGTTTCGCCCTGCGGATTACACTGCACTGATGGTCTTCGGCATCGTTTCCTCGATTGTCCTGGCGCGAGGCTCTGCCCTGAAAGCTGTAGGGATGGTGTTACTCGGCCTTTTGTTAGGGCTGGTCGGGATGGATGTCAACTCAGGCATACCTCGTTTTGACTTTGGTGTACTTGAGTTGATGGACGGTATCGACTTTGTTGGCGTTGCGATGGGGCTTTTCGGGATTGGCGAAATCATTACCAATCTTGAGAAGAAACCCGGCGAGCAAGCATCCGTCTCTCAGATTGGTCGGCTTATGCCCTCACGCAAGGAGCTTGGGCAATCTGTAGGTCCAATCCTGCGCGGGACAACAATCGGGAGCATTCTAGGCATCCTCCCAGGTGGGGGCGCCCTGCTCTCGTCCTTCGCCGCGTATATGGTTGAAAAGCGCATTTCCAAATCGCCAGAGCGCTTTGGCAATGGGGCAATTGAAGGCGTGGCTGCACCGGAAAGTGCCAATAATGCGGGCGCACAGACCTCATTTATCCCGTTGCTGACTTTAGGCATTCCATCAAATGCTCTAATCGCGCTGATGGCCGGGGCAATGATGATCCATGGCATTACTCCGGGTCCTCAGGTAATGACGGCTCAACCTGGTCTATTTTGGGGACTTATCGCTAGCATGTGGATAGGTAACCTCATGCTGGTAATTATCAACCTCCCGATGATTGGGATCTGGGTGTCCCTTCTACGTATTCCTTACCGATTACTGTATCTGGGCGTGTTATTGCTCTGCTGCATAGGTGCCTACGGCGTAAGTAACTCTACGTTCGATATCTACGTAGTTGCCGCGTTTGCAGCGATTGGGTACTTGTTTATAAAGCTCGGTTTCGAACCTGCTCCCTTGGTCATCGGCTATATTCTTGGCCCATTGATGGAGGAGAATTTACGAAGAGCGTTACTGCTGTCGAGAGGTGATTGGACGGTATTTGTCCAGCGCCCTATCAGCCTAAGCTTTCTCGCGTTAGCAATTGGGTTGTTCGTGCTGGTGGCACTGCCACACATCCGGTCAAAACGAGAAGTAGTTTTCGTAGGCGACTAATTAACACCATACACATACCAACTCTTAACTACGATTTCCATGCTATTTAACAAACACATCTAGAGAGTGAAGAATACATGAGCAGAAGAAAGATCTTGGTGGTACAAGGCGCCAACATGTCACGTCTGGGAAAGCGGTCACCCGAACTTTATGGCCGAACGACAGCTGCTGAACTTGACCAATTACTTTATGAATATGCGGAAAAAATCGACTACGATATTGAGATCTTTTATACCCACGTGGAAGGTGAAGCGATAGCTCGGATCTATGAAGCTGTCGACTCAGGGGTTGATGGCCTGATCATGAACCCGGCGGGCTTTGTCTATTCTGGTTTCGCATTACGAGACTGCATCCGCGACAGCACACTTCCTTATATTGAGGTCCATATCCGAAACTCTGCTGGACGGGGTACCAAGTCCGCGACTGCGGAAGTTTCACGGGCCTACGTCTGCGGCTTTGGTGTTGACTCCTATATTCTTGCTCTGGAGGGAATCCGACGAATCCTGGATGTTCCGAGAGCTTGATTTTTCTGATAACTATAACAGCCCGACCAAAGGCAAGAGTCGACACCCATTACTCACAATACTGGCATTAGTTGCTTGAGCGACTTTTAAACTTTGCATTAATTTTACTATTTGACTGGCGATATCTATCGCTGCATCGGTCTCGCTCGCCTTTTGATAGGCACTGCCGTTTTTTGGCATTGTCCGTCAATCAGTCAAAAGCTCGGAACTTTATTGTTTTTAAGTTTCGTGCACCTCAGAAATAAAGTTCAACATAGAACGATAACTGACAAACCAACGGAACGATGAAATATGAATCAACGCTTTGCGCTGCCACTTTTCGCCTGCACACTCCTCATGTCCTCTTCGTCATGGGCTGACTTTGTAAAAGACAGTTCAGCATCACTTAATTTGCGAAATTTCTATTTCGATAATGACACGCGAAATGCAACTGGGCGCACAGCAGAATGGGGGCAAGGTGCCATCATCAATTACCGCTCCGGTTTTACCGACGGGACCGTCGGTGTGGGAGTCGATGCACTCGGTATGCTTGGATTGCGCCTGGATGGAGGAAAAGGAAAACACACGGGAAGTACAATGATCCCGGATGAAAGCGATGGTTCTGCCAGACACGAATGGAGCCGTGCGGGAGCAACGGCGAAGCTACGCGTATCAAAGACTGTCTTGCGCTACGGCGATACATTGCAACCGATCCTGCCCATCCTCAAAACCAACGACGGACGTGTACTCCCACAGACCTATTCTGGAGGCATGATCACCTCAGAAGAGTTCGATAACCTTACACTCGTCGCAGGGCAGCTGGAACATATGGTGGGGCGTGGCTCAACCAACAAATCAGGTTTTGCAGTAGGTGGCCCATCCGGCCGGCTTATGCCTCAAAGCAATAAATTCCGTTTCGCAGGGGCAGAATGGAAAGCCACTCCGAACCTCCTGTTGCAGTATTACTACGCCAATATGGAAGACTATTATGGGCAACATTTTGCAGGCTTTCTGCATACCTTGCCCCTGGGTAGCGACAGGTCTCTAACGACCGATCTGCGTTATTTTCATACCGAGTCAGACGGTGCCAATGCCTCGGCCCAAGGACGTGCCCAAGGTTACCGTGTGGGTGGATACACCCATGGAAGTAGTGGTGAGATCGATAATAATACATGGAGCGCTGCATTTACTTACAAACAAGACGGGCATAGCCTGATGCTCGGACACCAGCGCGTATCCGGCAATAGTAATTTTGTGCAGCCCAACCAGGGTGGTACAGGAGAAGGAGCCGGCGGCACCAGCAACTATATTTTGACTGACAGCTTGGTCACCAATTTTACGCGAGCAGGTGAGCAATCAACCTTCGCTAAATATGACTATAACTTTAAATCTGTGGGCCTACCTGGCTTGTCCGCTGGAGTTGCGTACATTGTTGGCAGTCACATAAAAAATACTCGTGGTGAAGCCCAGGACGAATGGGAAAGAGATATTACGATGGACTATCTAGTGCAAACTGGAACCCTCAAAGGATTGAAATTCAGCTGGCGTAACGGGTCCTTAAGAGGCAACGCGACCTCAGACCAGGACCAAAACCGATTAATAATTGGCTATAGTATTCCACTCCTGTAACAGCCACAACTTCGGGCCGAATAACTACTTCCTGCCCTCACAGAAAAACATGCATCTAAATAATTACGCCACGTTTTAATAGGCGTAGGTTTAGGTGCATCTTTTTTGCAACCCGCTCAATAAAAATTACGTAAAATCAGCCACCAGATAGCGCCAGTGTCTGTCCGGTAATTACCACCGCTGCGTACGACGATACCACCCAGGTCATCGACAACCTGACGTTCATAACTGAACGCTTGTTAGCTCAGGCTTGTAATGTCGCGGGACGACGAGTGGCAGTGAAGCACTCCAGAAACACCACCGAGGTTAAATGCGTAGCGCGCTCAACTAGTTGGTGCGGGTCAGCGCTTCCACGGCACGAAGGCCCTGTAATCTTCAACCGATGTCGCCGTTGGCAGGCCGCTCGTATGCGTGTCGCAGCCACGCACAGAAGTCTTGGCCGTTGGCTTTGGCAATCTCGACCGTGCTCTAAAGTTGAGAACCGGCCGTCGCCCCATGGGCGTATCGCCAATCACCTGTTGCTTCTTCCGATCACGGAAAGGCGCATCGCCGGTTCAGCGGCGTTATCGAGCGGCAGGTGGCTACCTCTTCCCAATCTCGCTTTTCAACTGAGCCTGCACCGGCAGGCGTTGTTCGCAAAGACCGTTATACGTTCGATGTCACTGAAAGCTTTCAGGTCGCGTACGATATCGTAGAGCCTGTCGATCAGGTTCAGCGCGATATCCGCGCGCCCCGTTTTGCACTTGGGCTGCCTTGCTGTGCTGCAATAGACTTGCGACAAACATGGCCCAGCATCCTATAGGATGCCCACAGAGGGAGCGGGTGAAGTTGGCAGCACATGGATTCTGGCGAGCCAAACCTCCCAAGCCCCTTTTTACTTTCTCTTGCTCCCCTCCACGCTGAAAACAGACAGAGAGCTGACGGATGAGGGGAACCCGCTAGCGCCTATCGCAGAATAGAAGCGAACAGATGTCAAGCAAGCCTGTTGAGACGAGCCGTGTCCATGTTCAACACCCCGTGGCATTTCCCCCGCCAGGGGAGTCAAGCGGGCTCAGGCGATGCCGGTTCGGAGTAATTCGACGTCGACTAGGTTTCGATTTGCGCCCAATGGGTAGTTGTACCCAATAAACAGTCCTTCCTGGCGCGTAGCGGCAGGGGTTGCTTGTCGGCGCCAATAGGACCGTGAACCGCACACGATGGCGACTGGAGATACGCTAAGGAGACAGAAAATGGAGAACTAGAAAAAATGTAACCGGTTCGATAAAGTCACTGATGGAGCGCACCACTTAGGTGTACCACTGGACTGTCACACTCACGGTTTAGGAGATTCCTAACCCTTTGATTTCTAAAGGTTTAGGTAATTGGTGGCAACCCCACCAGCCACACCCCGGCACACAATGTTCCCGCTATGGCTGCTTCCTTCCGGACCTGACCAGGTTAACGGGTAATCGTTGCGGGGGGACCGGTGGGGTCACCATAACGCAGCTCGCCATCAGCGAGCCGCGCCATTGTACCGGTCTGACGCGAAGTTACAACCTTTGATTGAGATTAAAAATTTTAAGGGGTTCAAGCACTTGGGTGCTGGCGGTGGCGGCGGTTCAGACGATGGAGATGCATTGCCCCAACCGGCCTTTTCGCGAGCGAGCTCGCTCCTACCAGGCTCGACGCTGCCCCTTGCGAGTTCTTCAGACCTGCACCACCTCATCCGCCTTGCCGCCGGCCTCCTGGATCACCAGGTGGATAAAGTGCAGCTTGGCGATCACTGCCGGGGTCAGGACGAAGGGGTAGAAGTCCGGTTGGCCCATGCTGCGCGACAGTTCGTTAAGCATGCTGGCCAGTTCGATCCAGGCGTTGACGAAGGCCAGGAACGCAGGACCGCCGGGGTGCTGCGGCTGGTAGAGGGTGTCGAGCGGGAATGGCTGGTAGTCCAGCTCCATGTCACGGGCGCTCATGCCAAAACCCAGTGCAGTGTCGACCGCATCGACCATGTGCAGGTAATGCGCCCAGGTTTCGGCCCAGTCTTCCCAGGGGTGCATGGTGGCGTAGGCACTGACATAGCGGGCCTGCCAGTCGGCAGGTGCACCATTCTGGTAATGCCGCTCCAGCGCATCGGCGTAGCTGGCTTGCTCGTCGCCGAACAACTGGCGAAACGGCGCTTGCCAGTGAGTATTGGCAATCAGCCGGTCCCAGTAGTAGTGGCCGACTTCATGGCGAAAATGCCCGAGCAGGGTCCGATAGGGTTCGCGCATCTGCACCCGTACCGCTTCGCGGTGGGCGTCGTCGGCCTCTTTGATATCCAGCGTGATCAAGCCGTTGGCGTGGCCAGTGGTGGGCTTGCGGCCCTCCAGGTCGATGCCGATGAAGTCGAAGGCCAGACCGCGCTGTTCATCCACGCTCTTGGGGATGACCTTCAGGCCCAGGCCGATCAGCTGCGCCACCAAGCGCCGCTTGGCGGTCTCGACCTTGCGCCAGCGCTCATGATTTTCCGGGATGCTCATGTCAGGGATGGTGCGATTGAGGCTGCAGGCCACACAGAAGTCACCGGCATCATGCACCGGCAGCAGCCAGTTGCAGGCCGCCGGGGTGGCCAGGTTGGCGCAGCGCCGATAAACACCCTCGCCCGCCTCATCCGCAACCCGCCAGCTACCGGCCTCACCGGCCGGTTCCAGCGCCACGACCCGACCCTGCTCCGGCAGCCAGCCAAGCGCGGCTTCGCAGGCCAGGCATTGGGTATTGGGGAAAAACACCGACTGGCCGCAACGGCACTGCCAGACTTTGCTATTGCGCCGGGTTTCACCGATGAACGGCGCGGCGATGCGCGAACTCAACTGCTCGAAGAACTGGAACATGGCGGATTCCCCTGTAGGCCTGCATGACTAGATCATGGGTGTTTACAGGGGTTCCGTTTATTCGCTGCCTGGTTTAGCGGCAACTGCCACAACAGGTTTAACGATACAGCGCCCCATTCGCTCCCTCAGAGGCAGCATGAGCGCCACAAAAAACCATGCAGCGTCAGACGCTGATGCCCTGCCCGGCCAGAAACTCGACGAAAGCATCTTCATCCAGCACCTTGACCCCCAGCTCATTGGCCTTGGTCAGCTTGGAGCCGGCACCGGGGCCAGCGACGACGGTGTGGGTCTTGCCCGACACTGAGCCTGAGACCTTGGCACCGAGGCTTTCCAGTTTGTCTTTGGCGATATCGCGGCTCATGCGCTCCAGCGTGCCGGTCAGCACCCAGGTCTGACCGGCCAGCGGCAAGCCTTCGGCCACTTTCTTTTCGCTTTGCCAGTGCATGCCGAAGTCCTTGAGCTGGGCTTCGATGGCTTGGGCGCGTTTAACGTTGTCTTGATTGGCAAAGAACTCACGCACCGAGTTGGCCTGTTTCTCTGGCAAAGCCTGGCGCATGTCCAGCCAGTCGGCCTGCAGCACGCCGTCCAGCGAGCCGAAACGCTCGGCCAGCTTCTGCGCACCGCCCGGCCCTACAAACGGGATGTGCAGCTTGTCGAGCAGGCTGCCCAGGGTCGCACTGGCGGCGAAGTCCGCGCTCAGTTCGCCTTCGTCCTGCAGCTTCAGGCCCCGCTCGCCCAGTAAGGCGTCGATGACGTTGCGGTTGTGCTGGTCTTCGAAGAAGTTGTGGATCTCGTGGGCCACTTCCAGGCCGATGTCCGGCAGGTAGGTGAGCACTTGTGGCAAGGCCTGCCTGACCCGCGCCAGCGCGCCCAGCGAGCGGGCCAGAACCTTGGCGGTCTCTTCACCGACATCCGGGATGCCCAACGCGTAGATAAAGCGGGCCAGCGGCGGCTGCCGGCTGTCGTCAATGGCCTTGAGCAGCTTGTTGGTCGACACCTCGGCAAAGCCTTCCAGGTCGATGATCTGCTCGTACTTGAGTGCGTACAGGTCCGCTGGCGAGCCGATGAGTTTTTCATCGACCAGTTGCTCGATGGTCTTGTCGCCCAGCCCGTCGATATCCATGGCGCGGCGCGATACGTAATGGATGATGGCCTGTTTGAGCTGTGCACCGCAGGCCAGACGGCCAATACAGCGATACACCGCGCCTTCACTGAGGGTTTCCTTGCCCTTGCTGCGCTTGACCAGCTGGGTGCGCTCGACATGCGAGCCACACACCGGGCAGGCTTCTGGCACTGCGACCGGCCGGGCGTCCTCGGGGCGCCGCTCGGTGACCACTTGTACCACCTGCGGAATCACGTCACCGGCCCGGCGGATAATCACGGTGTCGCCAATCATCACCCCCAGACGGGCCACTTCATCCATGTTGTGCAGCGTGGCGTTGGACACCGTGACCCCTGCCACCTTGACCGGCTTGAGGCGTGCTACAGGCGTGACTGCGCCGGTGCGGCCGACCTGAAATTCCACATCCAGCAGTTCGGTCAGCTCTTCGAGGGCCGGGAATTTGTGAGCAATGGCCCAGCGCGGTTCACGGGCACGAAAGCCAAGTTCACGCTGATAACCCAGGTTATTGACCTTGAATACCACGCCGTCGATTTCATAGGGCAGGGTTAAACGCCGCTCACCGATATCACGGTAGTACTCAAGACATTGCTCAACGCCATCAGCCAGTTTCAATTCGCGGCTGACCGGCAACCCCCAGGTTTTAAGTTGCTCAAGTACACCTACATGCGTGTCGGAAATATCTGCAGTGACCTGGCCCAGCCCATAACAGCAGAACTCCAGCGGACGACTGGCAGTGATCTTCGAATCCAGCTGCCGCAGGCTGCCAGCCGCCGCGTTACGCGGGTTGGCAAAGGTCTTGCCACCCACTTCTGCCTGGCTGGCATTGAGTTTTTCGAAACCGGCCTTGGACATGAACACTTCACCGCGCACTTCAAGCAGCTCAGGCCAGCCCGTGCCGTGCAACTTGAGCGGCACGTTGCGAATGGTTCGTACGTTGACACTGATGTCTTCACCGGTCGTGCCGTCCCCACGGGTCGCGCCGCGCACCAGTGCACCATCACGGTACAGCAGGCTGACCGCCAGACCATCGAGCTTGGGTTCGCAGCTGTACTGCACCTTGGCGCCGCCACCAAACAGATCGCCGGCCGGCAAATCCAGCCCTTCGGCGACCCGCCGGTTGAAGTCCAGCAGGTCGGTTTCTTCAAAGGCATTGCCCAGGCTGAGCATCGGCAGCTCATGACGGACCTGGCTGAACGCGCTCAGGGCAGCACTGCCGACCCGCTGGGTGGGCGAATCCGGGGTCACCAGATGTGGGTGGTCGGCCTCCAGCGCCTTGAGTTCATGAAACAGTCGGTCGTATTCGGCGTCCGGGATGCTCGGCTCGTCCAGCACGTGATAGCGGTAGTTGTGCTGATCCAGCTCTGCACGCAGTTCCAGGATTCGGGTCTCGACTGCCTTCATGGGAAGTGTTCTCTCAATCTCAAAAAGCAAAAGAGCAGCCGGGGCTGCTCAGTACGCAAGGGTGAAACACGGGCGGGCCTGCATGCCGCGCCCGCCTCGCTCAGCGGCGCTGAGTCAGTGCACGGCGCTCGAATTCGACGATGCGCTGGCGATAATGTTCGATGGTCTGGGCGGTCAGCACGCTGCGCTGATCGTCCTTGAGTTCACCGTTAAGCTCATGGGCCAGCTTGCGCGCCGCCGCAACCATCACGTCAAACGCCTGTTTGGGGTGACGCGGACCTGGCAGCCCCAGGAAGAAGCTCACCGCACGGGTGCTGAAATGGTCGATGTCGTCCAGATCGAACACACCCGGCTTGATCGCGTTAGCCATGGAAAACAGCACTTCGCCGTTGCCAGCCATGCTTTCGTGGCGGTGGAAAATGTCCATTTCACCGAAACGCAGGCCGCTTTCCAGGATGTTCTGCAGCAGTGCCGGGCCCTTGAAGCCGCTTTCGTCGCGGGAAATCACGCTGATCACCAGAACTTCTTCCAGCGGTGTCTGCTCTTTGTCGTCAGAAACATTGCCATAGCCGGACGAGGTGCGTGAGGCCGGTTTTTCTTCCGCCACCAGCACTTCTTCGCGGTCACGCTCACGATCACGGGCCGAGAAGCTGGGGGTTTCGTCGTCCAGCTCAAGGTCACCCGCCTGCGGCTCGTCCTTGCGCGGCTTCTTGTCGTTGTAGCGCCGACGCGGCTCGCGCGTTTCGGCGCTCATCGATGGCAGGTCATGCTCGTCGAGCTCCGGTTCTTTTTGCGACTCCAGCACCCGGGAGGGGCCCAACAGCTCAGGCGACGTGGCTTCGTCGTCATCCGGCAGGTTGGAGTAGCTGCGGTCAAGCCTGAATTTCAATTTACCCTTGCCGCCGCGCATACGGCGCCAGCCGTCGAAGAGAATGCCGGCGATGACGATAATGCCGATGACGATCAGCCACTCACGCAGACCGATTTCCATGTAATCCAGTGCCTCAAATGAGAAATTCGAAAACCAGGGGGTTAAACCCCTTTAAAACGTGGAGCCAAGTCTATGTTCTAACTGGCATTTTGCCCACGCTGAAATAAAAAAGTGGTCATTAAACTAGCACGACCTTCGGTAACTTAACACCGTCTGTATCACCTGTTGTGTCCTGAACCGTTATCTGGCGCACAACCGTCCTATCAAAAAGCCATATTTGCCGCCATGGCGGCCCGCAATCAGGCGTCCACCATGGCCATGGCTTCCTCGACATCCACCGCCACCAAGCGCGAACATCCGGGTTCGTGCATGGTGACCCCCATCAATTGATCAGCCATTTCCATGGCAATCTTGTTGTGGGTGATGTAGATGAATTGCACGGTTTGTGACATTTCTTTCACGAGACGTGCATAGCGGCCCACGTTGGCGTCGTCCAGCGGCGCATCGACCTCGTCGAGCATGCAGAACGGCGCCGGATTGAGCTGGAATATCGAAAACACCAGAGACAAAGCAGTCAGGGCTTTCTCGCCACCGGACAACAAATGAATGGTGCTGTTCTTCTTGCCTGGGGGGCGCGCCATGATTGTCACCCCTGTATCGAGTAAATCTTCGCCCGTCAGTTCCAAATAAGCCGAGCCGCCACCGAAAACTTTTGGAAAAAGCGTCTGCACGCCGCTGTTGATCTGATCGAAGGTGTCCTTGAAACGGTTGCGGGTTTCCTTGTCGATCTTGCGGATCACGTTCTCCAGCGTGTCCAGAGCTTCGACCAGATCGGCGTCCTGGGCATCCAGGTAACGCTTACGCTCAGACTGCTGCTGGTATTCATCAATGGCCGCCAGGTTGATCGCCCCCAGGCGCTGGATGCGCGCGGCGATGTTTTCCAGCTCTTGCTCGGCCTGACGCTCGTCGGCATCGGCCGACAGGGTGGCGAGCACCCCATCGAGATCGTAACCGTCCTCGTGCAGTTGATCCCGCAAGGCGGTGCGCCGTACGGTCAGCGACTGCCAGTCCATGCGCTGCTGCTCCAGTTGCCCGCGCAACAGCTGTGCCTGTTGCTCGGCCTGGCTGCGGCGCTTCTCGACCTCGCGCAATTCGCGGTCGGCATCTTCCAGGGCATTTTTGGCGGTGCGCATTTCGTCATCGACGACCATGCGCCGCTCCAGCAGCTCTTCGAGCTTCATGCGTAACTCTTCCAGCGGCGCCGCGCCCTCCTCCAGGTTCAGGCTCAGTTGCTCGCGGCGTTCGCTGAGGCGCTCGGACTGCATGCGCAGCCGCTCCAGGGCCTGATGAGTGGAGTTGTGCTGGGCCTTGAGCGAGCCGAGGCGCACCGCCAACTGATGGCTGCGGTCCTTGTGCTGGCGCGCCTCCTGGCGCACCCGGTCGAGCCGCTCGCGCAGGCTGTCGCGGCGCTCTTGCAGCACTTCACGCTGCTCGGTGTCCAGCGCCATGCTGTCGAGCGCTTCCTGCAATTGCAGGCGCGACTCACCGAGGTTTTCATGCTCCAGGCTGCGTTGCTCGGCCAGTTCGGCCAGTTCCTCTTCAAGCCGCACGCGGCGCAGGGTCAGTTGCTCGGCCTTGGCTTTGGCTGCCGACAGGCGTGCCTTGAGCTCGCCCTGCTGGCGGTTTTCGTCCTGTAACTTGCGGCGCAGCTCCTCCCGCTGCTGTTCGTGCTGAGTCTGCTGCTCACGCAACCCCTGCAGACGCTCGTCAAGCTCAGCCAGCGCCGCTTCACGCTCGTCACGCTCGAGCTGCAACTGCTGGATTTCCTGACCACGGGCCAACACCCCGCTCTGCGCCTCGCTGACCCGTCGAACCCGGAGAAAGTCCCGGCCTACCCAATAGCCATCACGGCTGATCAGGCTTTGCCCGCTGCTCAGGGCGCTACGTTTGGCCAGCGCTTCGTCAAGATCCTGCACTGGCAGCACTTGGCCCAGCCAGGCCGACAGGTCAGTATCGCTGCTGACTTTATCCAGCAGGCTTCCCGGCAGCCGCGCCGCGTCACCGGCCGGGCTGACCAGCCGCAGGTCGCCCTGGCTGAAACCGGCCAGATCCAGCCCAGCGAAATCATCGACCAGCACCGCCTGCAAATCGGCGCCCAGCACGGTTTCGACCGCCAGCTCCCAGCCTGATTCGACGCTCAGCCCTTCAGCCAATCGTGGCCGCTGGCTCAACTGCTGATCACGCAGCCACTCGGCGGTCCCGCTATCGGGGTCCAGCGCAGCCTGTTGCAGGGCCTCCAGCGAAGCCAGGCGACCGTGCAGCCGCTGCAGTTCGCCTTGCGCCTGCTGCTGGTCGTGGGTGCTGCGCTGCAGCGTTGCACGCACGCTTTCCAGTTGCTCGACGACCTGCTCCTCGCTCATGTGCAGGTCTTCAAGGGTCAATTGGCGGGTCGCCAACTCTTCGTCCAGCGCCTGGATCGCCGCGTCTTCAGGGTCGGCTGCGAGCAATTGCAACTCTTCTGCCAGCCGCCGCTGGCGCTCGGCCAGCCGTTCCAGGGCCTGCTCCAGTTGTTGAATGCGCGCCTGCTGCACCTGGGCGTGGCGCTGTGGCTCGGCGGACTGCTGGTTGAACTGGTCCCATTGCTCTTGCCAGCCATGCATGGCGGCTTCGGCGTCTTCCAGCGCCACGGCCGACTCTTCGGCAGCGGCGGCGGTCATTTCCTGTTCGGGTTCGAGCATTTCCAGCTCTTCGTTCAGGGTCGCCAGCAAGGTGGTGTCATGGCCCAGGTGCGATTCAGTCTCTTGCCGCGCCCGTTCGGCCTCGCGCAGGTCGTCCTGCAACTGGCGCAGGCGTTGCTGGCCGTGCTGAATGCTTTGCTCGACCCGGGCAATGTCGCCGCCCACCGAATAGAAGCGGCCCTGCACCAGATTGAAACGCTCTGACAGCTCGTGATGGCCGTCACGCAGCCGCTCGATCCCGGCGTCAGCGTTACGCTGCTCAGCCACCAGCGCCTCGAAAGCCACTTCCTGGTCGCCGATCACCGACTCGCGCTGGCGAACCTGATCGTTGAGTGCCTGCCAGCGCAGGGCCGACAGTTGCGCCTTGAGCTGACGCTCCTCGGCCTTGTACTGCTGGTACTTTTCGGCCGCCTGGGCCTGACGGTGCAGACGCTCGATCTGGCGTTCGAGTTCTTCGCGCAGGTCGGTCAGGCGCTCCAGGTTTTCCTGGGTGCGGCGAATACGGCTTTCGGTCTCGCGGCGGCGCTCCTTGTACTTGGAAATGCCGGCGGCTTCTTCGATAAAATTACGCAGTTCTTCAGGCTTGGCTTCGATCAGCTTGGAGATCATGCCTTGTTCGATGATCGAGTAACTGCGCGGCCCCAGACCGGTGCCCAGGAAGATGTCGGTGATGTCCTTGCGGCGGCATTTGACGCCGTTGAGGTAATAAGTGTTCTGGCTTTCGCGGGTCACCTTGCGGCGAATCGAGATTTCCGCGTAAGCGGCGTATTCACCGACCAGGGTGCCGGCCGAGTTATCGAACACCAGCTCGATACTGGCCTGGCTGACCGGTTTGCGGCTGGTCGAGCCATTGAAGATGACGTCGGTCATCGACTCGCCGCGCAGGTTTTTCGCTGAACTCTCGCCCATCACCCAGCGTACCGCGTCGATGATGTTGGATTTGCCGCAACCGTTGGGCCCGACCACCGCCGCCATGTTGCTGGGGAAGTTCACCGTGGTCGGGTCGACGAAGGATTTGAACCCCGCCAGCTTGATGCATTTGAGGCGCATGGGGTCAGGCTGCCGTCAAAGCAGCCAGCACCAGCTGGCAATTGCGCTGGCCGTATTCGGCGAGCACGCTGCGGATGCGCGCCGGCTCGCGATCAATCACCGCCTGCAGCAATTGCGCGAACAGCACCAGGAAATCGCCCATTTCGGCCTTGCGCTGCTCCAGGGCCAGGTAATAGTTGCGGCTCATCGACGGCTGCAGGTTCTCGATGGTTTCTTGCAGGTACGGGTTGTCGGCGAACGGAAACGCCGCGCGCATAATGCTGAAGCTGTCATCGACAAAGGCCTGGACGTCCTGACGCTCGAAACTGGCGGTCAGGCGCTGCTGGATGGCCAGAAACCCATGCAGGTCACTTTCCGTTTGCCAGCGCTCGGACACCGCGATGGCCAGCAGGATGTACAGCTCGCTCATCAGCTTGCACAGGCTGGTCACATGGTGGGCGTTGAGCGCCGTGACCTGGGCGCCACGGCGCGGCAGGATCACCACCAGGTGCCGGCGCTGCAGCACCAGCAGTGCTTCACGTACCGAGCCGCGGCTGACATTCAGCGCCTGGGTGACTTTCTGCTCCTGGATACGCTCGCCGGGTTTAAGCTCGCCACGGATGATCCGCTCGGCCAAATGTTGGGCAATTTGCTCTGCCAGACTGTCCGGCGCCTTGAACATCATGTAATTCCTTCAGATTCCGCGCTACACATGGCGGCGCAGTGTATCTCAAGCGCACAAACATGGATGAGCAAAACATCCGGAAACTCCAGCGCTGCAAACACGTCGAACCGGCGTCCTGTAACCTGTATTTATCAACCGGTCTTGCAAGAGGTATTCATGAGTCCTGCTTCAGCCCATCGCACTGCTCACCGCGGGGCTTTGCTGCACAGCATCGAGGATCCTGCCCAGGTCGGTATTGAGGCCAGTTACCAGTATTTCGCCGACGGCCTGCTGCTGGTCGAGGACGGGCATATCAGCGCCGTGGGCGAGGCTGGCGACCTGCTGCCGACGCTGGGCAGCGAGGTCAGCGTGATCGAGCACCGCGATGCACTGATCACGCCTGGTTTTATCGACACCCATATTCATTTGCCCCAGGCCGCAATGATCGGCGCCTATGGCGAACAACTGCTGGACTGGCTGAACACCTACACCTTCCCGTGCGAGCGGCAATTTGCCGACCCGCACCATGCCGCCACGGCTGCGCAGTCATTCATTGATGAGCTGCTGCGTAACGGCACCACGACCGCGATGGTGTTCGGCAGCGTGCACCGTGAGTCGGTCGAGGCATTTTTCCGGGCCGCCGAGCAGCATAACCTGCGGATGATCGCCGGTAAGGTGATGATGGACCGCAATGCCCCCGACGATCTGACAGACACGGTGGCGTCAGCCTACGCCGACAGCAAGACGCTGATCGAGCGCTGGCACGGCAAGGGCCGCCTCAGTTACGCGGTGACGCCACGCTTCGCACCGACCAGCTCCCCTGAACAACTGGCCATGGCCGGACGCCTGTTGCAGGAGTACCCCGGTCTGTACCTGCAAACCCACCTCAGTGAAAACCTTCAGGAAATCGACTGGGTCAAGGCGCTGTACCCACAGCGCAGCGGCTACCTGGATGTTTATGACCATTATCAGTTGCTCGGCGAGCGCTCGGTGTTTGCCCATGGGGTACACCTGTGTGATGCCGAGTGCGCACGGCTGGCGCAAACCGGGTCGGCCATCGCCTTTTGCCCGACCTCGAACCTGTTTCTGGGCAGCGGCCTGTTCAACCTGCCGATGGCCGAACGGCATCGGGTTCGGGTGGGGCTGGGTACCGATGTTGGCGCAGGCACCAGCTTTTCGATCCTGCAGACCCTCAACGAGGCCTACAAGGTAATGCAGTTGCAAGGTGCAAAGCTGCACCCGTTCAAGTCGCTGTACCTCGCCACCCTGGGCGGCGCCCGCGCGCTGCGCCTGGACGACCGGATCGGTAGCCTCAAGCCCGGCAATGAAGCTGACTTCGTGGTCCTCGATTATCACGCCACGCCGTTGCTCAGCCAGCGTTTGCAACAGACGCGCACTATTGAAGAGATTCTGTTTGTGCTCATGACCCTGGGCGATGACCGGGTGGTGCGCGAAACCTGGTCGGCCGGGCAGCAGGTGCACCGGCGCGACCAGGTGTAATCAATGCGGCTCAGACCTTGAAGCTGTCTACCTGGCGGCTGAGTTCCTGGTAAAGCGCGGAAATCTGCCTGGACTGGCTATGCACCTGATTGGACATGCCGCGCACACCGTCAGTCTGTTCTCTGAGTGAGGTCAGGTTCTCGCTGATGTGATGGGAAACCTTGGCCTGCTCATCGGTGGCCAGCGCAGTCTGCGCCGCCATCTCCTGAACCCGGTCGAACGAGGTGTTGAGGGAGCTGAAAATCGTGCTGACCTGATTGATATGCTCCACCGTGTTACGCGCGTTGCTGCGGCTGTTGCGAATCGCCGTGCTCGACTCGCTGACACTTTGGCGCAGCCGCTCGATCATGGTCTCGATCTCGCGGGTGCTGTCCTGGGTACGGGTCGCCAGGGTCCGCACTTCATCGGCCACCACGGCAAAGCCGCGGCCCTGCTCGCCGGCCCGGGCCGCCTCGATGGCGGCATTGAGCGCCAGCAGGTTGGTCTGCTCGGCGATGGTTCGGATCACTTCCAGCACCGAGGTGATGGCCGCCGAGCTCTGCTCCAGATCCACTGAGCGCTCCAGAGCCAGTTCGATATCGACCACCAGGCGTTCGATGGCGCTATTGGAAAGACTCACCGCCGTGCCGCCCTGATGGGTCAACTGGCTGGAGTGGCTGGCCTCATCGGCGGTGCCCTTGGCCAGATCGGCCATCTGCTGGTTGGAGACGTTCATCTGGTTGCCGGCGCTGACCATCGAGTCGGACGCGCTCACTAGCCCTTCACTGATCCGCCCGGCCTGGTCGGAAACGGTATTGAGCTCGCCGGTCATGCCACCCAGCGTGACTGACTGGCTCTGGATGGCGCGGATGATTGCGCGCAAGTGCTCGACAAAGCCGTCGAACTCCCTGGCCAGATCACCGAGTTCGTCACGCGAGCCCGAATTGATGCGCTGGGTCAGGTCGCCATCGCCTTCAGCGATTTCCCGGATCCGCCGCGTCACATGCTCGACCTTGCGGGTCAGCATCAACGGCATGTAATAGCCGATCAACAAGGCCACGCCGAAGGCCAGGGCAATGACCACAATCGCAATGTGCTCATAGCTGGCAACCTGCTTGCGAACCGCCTCTTTCTGCTGGCGGGCGTGGGCGGTCACGGACTCACCGGCCTTGTTCAACACCTCACGAATAGCGGCAAAGCGCTGATCGGCAATGACTCTGGCCTGCGGCACGCTGGCCTGGGTACGTGCCGGCGGCGAGTCGAACATCGCCCGGCTGGCTTGCACCCATTGATTAAAGATCAGATCAAATTGCGCTGACGGCGCAACCAGCTCGGGTTCGCGGATCAGGTAGCTGCGGTAATTATGGAAACGCCGCAGTGCCTGCTCGACATTCTCTTCGAAAAATGCGCGATTTTCGGCTACATCGCCTGAACCTGCGGCCATTTTCTGCAGGGCCAGCCGCGCCTGATAGACATCACGGTCGGCATTGAGAACCTCCGAGAGCGCTTCAACATACTGCTGCAAGTCAGCACTGCCATCCGCTTCGGCCTTGCGCTGGCTGGTGTGCTCACGCAAGCGCTCGCCGGCCTGGTCAAGCATGTCGCGGATGATCTGAAACTGGCTGTCCTGCTGTTGCAAGGTGTTGGCCAGCGAGCGTCCCGCTTCGGCCGAGGCATTCAATGAGGTGCTGGCGTCCAGCCACTCGCGATACAGCGGGTCGAAATTGGCGAAGGGGGCCAGCACCTGAGGTTCATCGGCCATGAAACCGCGAAACTTCTGGAACCGATCAAACACCTGCTGGGCGTTTTCAGTGAATTCGCGCTGGTTGTCGGCGACCTTGCCCTCGCCGGCCATCAGCCGCTCTTGCGCGATCAGTGCCTGATAGATATCCCGATCAGCGTTGAGCACCACCGCCACCGACTCGAAATAGGTCTCCGCCTGACGGCGCATTGCATCCTGCTGCACCTGGGTCATGAGAAACATGAACAGCAGCAAGCCCACCATAATCAGGGCCAGCAGCGCTATGGGCAAAATCATCTGAACACGAATCGAGTGCAGGCGCATCGCAGACTCCTCAAATACCGGCTATTGAGAGCGACCTTGATTCCAGGTGAGATTAAAGCGGGGTCAGGCTGGAGAATAGCTGCATACCAGCAGAGATAAAGATCAAGCGGCAGTGATATTTCGCGCAACGTCATTATTCTGGCACCAGCCTCGGCAAGCCGTTGTTGCGGTTGAAAAAAACACTCGGCACGTGGGTGCCTGCACCTCATGCATGACCGATACGCATGATGATCACGCTTAAAATATATTTATTGCATTTTAAATATTAGTTTTGATGCATTTTTAAAATATTAGCTTATATCAAAAACGAATTTCCCTTCGCACGCACTCGCCAATACTCTTATAAGCATCAGGCAGGCTGCATTGCCTTGCTTATAACCGACGACCATATCCTGGCAAACAGCGAAGGAGTTTTCATGAGCGTGGAAATCATCGGCATGATCACCGCCACCCCCAGTGCCGAGGTGGACCAGCCGCTGGGCGACGCAGTAGACGCCGACTTCGTGCGTCGCTTCGCCCAGGCTCATGAACAGGCCGGCTTCGACAAGGCGTTGGTGGGCTATTTCTCCAACGGTGCCGAAGGCGCAGTGGTCAGTTCGTTCATTGCGGCGGCCACGGAGCGCCTGGGTATCCTGCTGGCCTATCGTCCCGGCGTGATCGCCCCGCCACTGGCCGCCCGGCAACTGGCGACCCTTGACCAGTTCAGCAACGGCCGCCTGTCACTTAATGTGATCAGCGGCGGCAGCGACGTCGACCAGCAGCGCGATGGCGATTGGCTGGACCATGATCAGCGATATGCGCGCACCGACGAATACCTGCAAGCGCTCAAGGCAATCTGGACCGCGCAAGGTCCGGTGGACCATCAGGGTGAGTTCTATCACTTCAAGGGCGCGTTGCCCAACGTGCGGCCCAGGCAGAAGCCGCACATCCCGATCTACTTCAGCGGCTCGTCCCCGGCCGCGCTGCAAGTGGCCGCCCGCCACGCCGACACTTACATGCTGTGGGGCGAGCCATTGGCCGATTTTGCCGAACACGTGCAGCACCTGCGCCGGGCCACTCGGGCCAGTGGCCGCCAGCCGCGGATCTCGGTGTCGTTCCGGCCCATCGTCGCCGACACTGAAGAGGCCGCGTGGAAACGCGCCGCCGAGATTCTCGAACGCATCCGCGATAACCGCGAACGCCTCGGCCTGCCGCTGCACGGCCATGCGCCAGGCAACACCGGATCCCAGCGCCTGCTGGCCGCGGCCCAGCGCGGCGAGGTGCTCGATGAGCGCTTATGGACCGGCGTTGCGCGGTTGACCGGTGCGCAGTGGAACTCCACCGCGCTGGTCGGCACGCCTGAACAGGTCGCCGCGTCGCTGGGCCGCTACTGGGAGCATGGGGCGAGCACCTTTCTGATTCGCGGTTTCGATCCGCTGGACGATGCCGAACTCTACGGTCGGGGCCTGATCCCGGCGATCCGTGAACATATTGCCACCTTGCAACCGCGCAAGGTCGGCTAAGGAAACCTGACCTATGAAACTGCCTCGTGTACTGCGCCGCAGCCTTGCGGCGCTGGCGATCATCACCCCGCTCGCCCATGCCGCCGACACCACGGTGCTGCGCATTGGCGATCAGAACTACTACAACGTGCGCGCCTCTGTGGAAGCCTCCGGGGTACTGGAAGGCGCACCTTACAGGGTGGAATGGAAACACTTCCAGTCCGCCGCGCCGGTGGCCGAAGGCCTGGAGGTGGGTGCCCTGGACCTGGGTTTTCTGGGCGACTCGGGCTTTTTGTTTCTGGCCGCCAAAGGCGCACCGGTCAAGTTGATCGGAGTATCCCGGCAGAACCCGGACACCATCGCCCTGCTGGTGGGCAAGGACTCGCCGATCAAGACCATTGAAGACCTCAAGGGCAAGAAAGTCGCCTACTGGCCGGGTGCCTGGAGTCAACAGCTGACCCTTCGCGCCCTCGATAAAGTCGGCCTGCCCCATGACTACGTGGAGTTTGTCAAACTGATGCCGATCGACGCGGCAGCCGCCTTTCCACGGGGCAGCATCGACGCCTTCCCGGTCTGGGAGCCCTATATCTCACAGCAGGTAGTGTTCTCAGGCGCCAGGCCGATCATCACTGCCCGTGACCTGATGCCCGGCCTGTCGAGCATTGCGGCCAATGCCGACAGCATCGAGCCCAAGCGTGAAGCCATTGCCGACTTCCTCGGCCGCCTGCACAAAGCCCGCGCCTGGGTCGAAGCCAACAAGCAGACCTACGCTGACCAGTGGGCAAAAAAGGCCAACCTCGACCCGGCCGTGTCACGCCACTGGATCGGCCAGGCCAACATGACCGTCGGCCCGGTGGACGAACAGGCAGCCAGGGATTATCAAGGCACTGCCGATTTTCTGGTGCAAACCGGTGCGCTGCCCAAGGCGTTCGATACCAAGGGCATTATCGATACTTCGTTCAGTGGGGCGTTCAAGCAGTAGTCAGTGGCCAGCCTTAAGTACACATTGAAAAGCCCATATCAAAACCTCGACGGTCATCCGGCTGCCGAGGCCCTGAATAACTAAATGAGAAATCAGTCCATTAAAAGGTGTGAGTATTTGCCATCTCTCACAAATGCAGGTTCCTTCCAGTTCGGCCCTTTAGCGGCATGCCAACTCCCACTACTGACAAGCACGCCGTCACTGACAAGACGTTGATACACAGTAAAAAGCTCACCACTCAACACAACATCTTTACGATACTTGCTATACGTCATATCAATTGACGGAATACCAAACTTAAGCGCAATGACAGAAAGAACATCTTCTAGCGGCTCATTTCTGACAATCTCTTCCACAACATTCATTGGACACCTCGCAAAATCTCTTTATATTCACGTTGAACCCGCTCAGCTTCAGCCGCCCTGGCTTCTGGAGTGTACAGTAATTCTGAATCATCTTTTAACTTAAAATCCTCCAGCGTAGCAGTGTGAGCATTATTCCAGACCTCGCCCATGATCCCTTCCGGGACCGGACCATCATCCACACCGGCGCTCCGATAACGCTCCAGCTCTCTGAGCTCATGAGTATAATAGCGCCTGTCCGTATCACTCATTTCCAGACCACCAGCAAGAATAATTTCTAATCGTTCAATCATTACTGCATTGGCGGCTGAGTAGCTTAAACGCCCAGTATGCAACTTCACGAGATCAATACCGACTCTAGTCACCACTGCATCTTCCCATCGCAAATTTTGGATCGAACCACCCGCTTTCTCAGAATTATAGAACCTTCCACTATGCATCCCTTTGACTGTCGCACCGGGATAGGGACTGCTATACACCGTAAACAACGGTGCCACCCCGGACTCTGCGGGAAAAACGGTGATCAAACCATGCAGCTCCGGCGGCGCAACCGGTAGCGGATAAGTCTCTGATTCGATGGGAGACAGCGGTACCCCAATGTAGGGCATTTCCGTAGGCGGAGCGGCAGGCAGAGCAGTAGAGCTGTCTGGCGGTGGCGCCACCGGGGTCCAGATCAGGCTGACACCCGGATGGGCCGGCAACGCCACGCTCCAGGTATTACTCGCGCTATGGAACGTTGCACTGCGCACCTCGACATGAGCCGCTGCGTTGACCGAGATTTCTGGCAGCTCAACGGCGCCGGCAACTTCTCCCAACACCAGCCCCCAGCCGGGAACTTCGACAGAGCCTTGTCGGGCGGCGATATCTGACAGTTCAGCCCGGTTTGGCGGCAGGACATCCGCAGCCGGAAGACTGCCGGAAAAGAAACCACCGAAATCCTGGATCGTGGTACGCAGCGACGCCACTGCGCTGACGGCTTGGCGCGAGACTTCGGCGCCCATCTGATCGGCTGAGCGGATGAATGAGTCCAGATACCTGGCCAGAGAGCCCGCAGCCTTTGCTGCTGCGGCCTTGGCTTGAGGCGTGTTCAGCCAACTGGCAACTCTACCTGGCCCCATTACCGGAATCAGCGTCCCGGTAAGGGGCTTCAACTCGGTAAGCGGGATGGATTGCGGGTCAGACTCTGCGGCGGCCTGTGCTTTTTGTGCAGCTTCGTCAGCCTGCCGCTGTGCCTCCTGTTCTACTGCGACTTGCTGTGCAAGTTGCAAAGCTTGCTGCTCGGCCTGAAGGCGCGCTTGCTCGGCGGCAGCTTGCTGTAACGCGTGCTCGCGGGCACGCTGTTCGGCAGCCAGTTGCCTGACCTGTTGCTCAACAGCCTCCCGTGCCCTGCGCTCCACATCGCGCTGGTGAGCCATAACTTGCAGATGTCGTTCATGCTCAAGGCCCGCTGTTTCGATTTGCAGATCCCGTTCCAGCGCAGGCAGGTGTCTTTCAAGAAAGCTTTTCGCCTCCCACAGCACCCGCGTTCGGTACCAAGCCACGATCGAGTCATGCCATTTTTCATAACCCTCTTGGCCGTGCCCTGCCCATTTCATGAAATGGGATAGATTGGCGTTGCGATCATGCCCGAAGCCCCTACTCACTCTGGGACCGATGCTCGTCAGTTCGTTATCTTTATGAACATACAGATGATGAAGTGCGGATATTTTCGCCGTCAGTTGTTGTAGATGACTTGGCCCCCACAACGGGCTGTGCAGCGCCACGCTGTCGATTTCTACCAACAGCGCCCTGCCCAATTCACTCAGACTCTTCTCGTGTTCTTGTGCAAGTGACTGCGCAGCAGAATTAAATTGCGCTACCCAGCTGCCAATAGAGCCCATTGACTCCCTTAAGTCCATTGCATCTATTCCCCAGCCACCAGGCTGGTATCGATGAAACTCTTGCTCCCATTGATGTCGTCTGAAATCGTCTAGATCACGGCTATCCGATACCGAGATAGGTGGCAGGTATAATGTATTGGTATTCAAAAGCAACATCCTGACTGAAGCATTTTTAATGCCTTGCTTCGGACAGGTATTACTTAACGCAGCCTCTGGCACCCACTAATAAGGCGAGCCCGTCATACTTGCGCACAGAACATAACTGATCATCCCAAAGCAAAGCAACCGATGAACATTAGCTGTTCACCGGCGAAGCTACAGATACAAAAAATACGCTTCGACATACATATTTATATCAACAGAAATTTATTAGGCAAAAATCAAAAACCACACACAGAGAGAACCATTCCTACACAGCGAACCGAAAAGACAACAAACTGCAGTTACATTATCTAACAACAGACAAAGCTGAACCGTTTCTTAGAGCAACGCTTTTGAAAATTTATCCCCGGAGAGTTTGACCAGGCTCGGCTCACCCAGGGTCAGCTAGCCGCCGTGGGGCAACGCCAACAGACAGGCTTGCGCTGACCAGTGCGCCCCAAAAAACCAACCTCGACCTAGACGTATCCCACCATTGGAGTGGCCAGCGACAAGAAGTCATTGACGACTTCTAGTACTGTTTTTTTCAACAAAGCCGACCCTCATGAGCCTCTTGGCGACACCACCTCCCGGCCACCCACCCAGTTGGATGCAAAGCCAGTACCTACGCCCGCAAGCCCGTAGTACGGTGTGCCTCGAATCAGTCGCTTGGCACGTTTTGCCAGGCCCCATGGAGCAACCAGCCAGGCCTAGGAGGTCAAATGCAAGAGGCTCAAGTGGTCAACCAGGAAGCTGTCGATGCAGCGTTGATCGCGTTTTACCGCTACAAGATCGGAGAGTTACGGATTCTTGATCTGGAGCGCGAAATGAGCTTTGAAGTCGGCCAAGCGCTTGCCGAAAGCGGATGGGTAAGAATCTCGATCACGCGATTGGAGTCAGGACGCTATCGCCTCAGTGACAAGGGGGAATACGCCATCACCCATGCCGGTCGCGCTCGGATCGAGCAGCTTCGCAACGCTTGAGACGGCCCCTTTCAACACTGGTCAGTCATCGGCCTGAGCGCCGCCGCAAAAGCAAGGCGGCGCGCAGGGCAGTGATCCTTGCTTAGAAGTCAATCGTCCCGGAGAACTTCACCAGACGCGGCTCACCCTGGGTCAGGTAGCCGCCGTTGGCCGAGGCCCAGTAGTTTTTGTCGGTGATGTTTTCCACATTCACACGCAGGGTCAGGTCTTTCCAGGCCTTGAAGCTGTAGCGGGCGCCGGCGTCGAAACGATTCCAGGTCGGCAGGCTCAGGGTGTTGCTGGCGTTGGCGTACTGGCCACCGGTGCGCAGGGCGCGGGCGTTGAGGGCCAAACCTTCGATACCCGGCACGTCCCAATCGACGCTGGCATTGAGCTGGAAGGTCGGCACGCCAATGGCGTGGTTGCCGTCATTGGTGCCGCCTGCGGTGTTTTCCAGCTGCGACCTCATACGGGTGCCGCCGGCCATCAGGCGCAGGCCTTCGACCGGTTCGCCGAACACGCTCAGCTCGATACCTTTGTTGACCTGCTCGCCGTCGCGGATATAAAGCTGCTGGTTGCTGTCAACGTAACCGTCGCTGGGCTTCTCGATGCGGAACACCGCCAGGTTGGCGCCAAAGCTCTGCAGGTCAAGCTTTACACCGGCTTCCAGTTGCTTGGTGCGACCCGGCGGGAAGGCCTGGCCCAGGTTGGTGATGTTGGTCCCTGAAGCGATGGGGCCACGGGCCAGACCTTCAATGCGGTTGGCGTACAACGAAACGCTTTCAACCGGTTTGTAGACGATGCCATAGACCGGAGTGGTAATGGACTCGTCATAGAGCGAACTGCGGCTGCCGTTGTTGGCCGGGTTGATAACCCCGTTGGAACTTGTGCCGTCATACAGGTAGTTTTCGACACGCAGTTGCTGACGGCGCAAACCATAGGTCACCAGCAGCTTGTCATCGAACAGCCCCAGGGTGTCGGAAATCGCCAGGCTGCGGTTGCGGGTCTTGCCGGTCACGCCCGGATCACCCATTTCACCACCGGTGCTGGAAACCACCGTCGGCATCGGCAGGCGCCCGCCGCTGTAGATATTGGTGTTGCCCGGTGTCGAGCGGTAAAAGACGTAGGCGTTTTCCTGCTGGGTCCAGATGGTCGACGCACCAACAGCAATCTGATGGCTGACCGGACCGGTCTGCAGGCGGCCGTTGAGGCCGGCACTGAAGGTGGTGTTGTCTTCGTTGTGCGGAATTTCCGAACCGCCGACGGTTGCCGCGCCGTTGTTGCCTACCAGGGTCGGGGTGCCGTAGATCCCGGTTTCACGGGTGTGCTTGACGCCACCGGCCAGGTAGGCGGTCCAGTTGTCGCTCAGGTCCCACTCGCCGCGCAGCATGCCGAAGGTGTCTTCGGTCTCGCTGTAGGTCCAGTCCTGGCCATAGTTGTGGCTGGCACTCGGCGCGCGGGGTACACGAGTGGCATTGCCGATCTGCACGGTGTTGCGCAGGTGGTTGATGCGCTCTTTCTGGTAACCGAAATCGCTGGATACCCTGAAATTGTCGCCACGGTAGTCCAGGCCGGCCACAAACAGCTTGCTGCGCTGGTCCTGATCGTCGATGGCGGTTTCGCCCTCGCGCTGGCTCAGGTTGACGCGCGCGCCAAAGCGGTTGTCTGCGCCGAAACGCTGGCCCAGATCCAGGTGTTCGCCAATCCGGCCATCAGTGCTGATGTCTTGGGTGTAGCGACGAGTCGGGGTGTCGCCGGCGCGCTTGGGCTGCAGGTTGACACCGCCGCCCAAGCCGCTGCCGGTGGGGGGCACGCCGTTGATAAAGGCGTTCGGCCCTTTGAACACCTCGACCCGCTCCAGCGCATCGATCGAGAGAATCTGGCGTGGCAGCACGCCGTATAGACCGTTGTAGGAAATGTCGTCACCGCTCAGAGGCATGCCACGAATCACGAACACCTGAGACTGGTTGCCGAAACCGAACGACTGACGCACCGACGGGTCGTTGAGCAGCACGTCGCCAACGTCTTCAGCCTGCTGGTCTTCGATCAGCCTGGAGGTGTAGCTGGTCATGATGAACGGCACATTCATGTTGTCCTGATTGCCCAGAATGCCCATCTGCCCGCCGCGCGCGACCTGACCGCCGGCATACGCCTCGGGCTGGGTGCTGGTATTGGCTTTAACGGCCGTGGCATTGACATCAGTAGCGCCCAGCTCGACGACCTGATCAGCAGCGTGAGTGGTGAAGCTTGCGCAGCAGCAGAGTGCGAGCAGGGTCGGGCGGGAAGGAAAACAAAGGGCCATGAAACGGGGTACCTGGGCAAGAGTGATTGAGGCCTTCCTGGCAATACGGACGCTTCTCAAAAGACAAAGAGTAATAAGCGCTTTTGAGAACCGTTCGTATGAAATCACAATTTTTTCACATCTGCCCGAACCTTTTATCGGAAATGCTCTGAAATACTTCTTTCAAGCGCTCTGCGCTGCCGGTTTCAGGGCTGTGTTGCCTCCCCGGCCAGTGCCCGCAGCCAGTCGATCAGCACCTGCAGGCGCTTGGGCATGTTTGAGTGAGCAGGATGGACCAGATAGTAGCCATGGTTGCCACAATCGACGAAGTCACCGAAAGGCAAGACCAGTTCACCGCGCTTGATATGACTACGCACCAGACGTTCGCGGCCAATCGCGATGCCGCCATGGCCCAGCGCACTGGTCACGCACAGGTCTGACCGGTCAAAGGTGATCGAATGTTCCGGCAGATAATCCAGCGCACCCGCCGCCTTGGCCCAGAGTCGCCACTCGGCATCGAACGCGGCGTTTTCCCAGGCTTCGACGTCATGCAGCAAGGTGCAGGCATGCAAGCGAGACGGGGTGTGGAGCAGCGCTAGCCGCCTTGCATACTCCGGGCTGCACACCGGGGCGATGCGTTCGCTCATCAGCAACGTGCTGACCAGACCGGGAAAACCGTCGCTGGAATAGCACAGCGCCAGATCGATCTTGCGCGTACGGTAGTCGATTCGTTCGTTACCGACCCGGATGTCCAGTTGCACCTGCGGATACTGTGCGGCGAACCGGCCCAACTGCGGAACCAGCCAGCAACGCGCAATCGAAGGCCTGACATACAGGGTCAGCGGGCCGGCCACCGGCGCGTCGGCCTGCTGCTGGAACACTTCAGACAAGCTGTCCATGGCGCCCTGCATGATCAGGAAGATCCGTTCGCCATCATCGGTCAGGCTGATTTCCCGGGGCAGGCGCCAGAACAGTTTTACATGCAGGCTGCCTTCGAGCCGGGCAATCCGGTGGCTGACCGCACTGGCCGTAAGACACAGCTCATCGGCGGCCCGGGCAAAGCTCATGTGCCGGGCCACCACCAGAAACGTATGCAAATTGGTCAGGTTGCGGCCGGTCAGCCGTTCTCCTGCCCGGTGTCCCCAGTACGGCATACTCACCTCCTTCGCGAAACTGCGGGCCGCGATTATAAGAGGGTCGGCGCTGGCTGAGCCTTGCGCAAATAGTCACTGAATTCGTCAGCCGGTACCATGCTGCCGCCGGTAGCCCAGATCAGGTGCGTTGCCCTGGCGGCTGTTTCTGGATCAAGCCCGATACGCTTGCGGTACGGCAGGTCCTGCAACACCCTGAGCATCCCTGGCGCGCCAGCCAGTGCCGACGGCTCAAGACGTATGCCTTCGTGCTCGAAAACCCAGCGCAGCAGCCGATAGAGTTGCGCATCGCCCACCGTGTAGTAGCCGTCGATCAGCCGCTGCATGGCCTTGCCGACAAACCCCGACGCACGCCCCACCGCCAGCCCGTCGGCGGCGGTGAGGTTGTCGATGCCGAAATCCTGAACGCTCACCGCATCGTGCAAGCCGGTGTACACGCCCAGCAACATGCAGGGGGAATGAGTGGGTTCAGCAAATACACAATGCACAGCGTCACCGAATACCAGCTTCAAGCCAAACGCCACGCCGCCGGGACCACCGCCCACGCCGCAAGGCAGATAAACGAACAACGGATGCTGCTCGTCGACGACGATGCCCGCTTCGCTCAACTGCCCGGCCAGGCGTTCAGCGGCCACGGCATAGCCGAGAAACAGATGTGGCGAGTTTTCATCATCGACGAAGTAGCACATTGGGTCCGCCTCGGCCTGACGCCGACCCTCGGTAACCGCAACACTGTAGTCAGACTCGTACTCCAGCACCTGCACACCATGCGCGCGCAGCCGGTCTTTCTTCCACTGCCGGGCATCGGCAGACATATGCACGCAGGCCTGGAAGCCCAGCGTGGCACTGATGATGCCGATCGACAGCCCCAGATTGCCGGTCGAGCCTACCGCGATGCGGTACTGGCCGAAAAATGCCCTGGCCGCGTCGCTGTCCAGCTTGCGATAGTCATCGCCCGGAACGATCAGACCGGCCTGCAGCGCGAGGTCTTCGGCATGCTTGAGCACTTCATGAATACCGCCGCGGGCCTTGATTGATCCGGACACCGGTAACTGGTTGTCGGTCTTGAGCCATAACCTGCCACTGTCGTGCAGACCGGCCTCGCTCAACAGGTGTCGACGCAACGACTCGACCGGCACCACGCCAGATTCGATGATCCCGCCAGCCTCGGCCGTCTCGGGAAAAACACTGGCCAGGTAAGGCCCGAAGCGGCGCAGCCGGGCACTGGCGGCAGCCACATCCTGCGCGGTCAGCCCCACATCGCCCAGGGCTTGGGCCGTGGGCGCGACAGACGGGTTGAACCACTGGGTTTCGCGCAGTGCGACCATCGTCTCCAGCACCGGGTGAGACTGGTACCAGGCGGGCAGGGTCTTGTTGTGAATCATGGGGTATCTCCAGATAGATCAGACAAACCGGGCCAGCAGCAGCGTGGCCAACAATGCAGTGAACGACGCCACAACCGTCGCGCCGGTAAATTTTTTGATGGCCTCCGACAGCGACAGCCCCAGATACTCTTTCACCACCCAAAACGCCGAGTCGGTGACGTGGGTCCAGCCAATCGCACCGGCGCCGATCGCAATGACCATGATTTCCGGGCTGTATTGCGGGTACTGGGCCATGACCGGCAAGACGATGCCGGCTGCACTGATCATCGCCACAGTGACCGACCCGACGGCAAAATGCAGCAGCCCCGCGATCAGCCAGGCCAAGATGATCGGGTTCAAGGATGACTGCTGCAGCACTGCGGCCATTGCCTTGTCCATACCGCTGCCAATCAGCACCTCGTTGAACGCCCCGCCAGCACCGATGATCAGCACGATGCCAGCCAGTGGCGCGAGACAACGTCCGGTCAGCTCAAGCAGTTGCGCCATCCCCTGGCCCTGACGCAGACCGAACGACCAGTAGGCGAAGGACACCGCGATCAGCAGCGCGATCAGCGGGCTGCCGAGAAAAGCGACCCATTCATACGCCACGCTGCCTTGCTCCAGCACGGTAATCGCTAGCGTCTTGCCAACCATCAACAGCAGCGGCAACAACACGGTGAACAGGGTCAGAACGACACCCGGCGCACGAACCTCAAGAGGCTGTTGCTCGTTGTGCCCGGCAAGAAAAGCCTGCTGGCCGGGCGGCGCCAGACGCGGGCAGAACAATCTGGCCCACAAGGGACCGGCGATGACCGCCGTCGGCAGCCCCACCAGTACGCCATAGATGATCACCTTGCCAATGTCGGCGCCGAGCAGGCTGGTCACTGCGGTGGCCGCCGGGTGCGGCGGCAGGATGGCATGCACCACCATCAACGACACGGCCAGCGGCACCCCCAGATAGACCAGGCTCAAACCGGTCTGCCGGGCAACCACATAGATAAGCGGGATCAGCAAGACAAAGCCGACTTCGAAAAATACCGGAATGCCGACAATGAACCCGACCAGCATCATGACCCAGGCTGCACGCTGGCTGCCCAGCGACGACAGCAGGGCCTCGGCGATGCGCCGGGCGCCGCCGGACACCTCCAGCAGCTTGCCGAGAATGCTGCCCAGGCCAATGATTCCGGCCAGAAAACCCAGGGTGCCGCCGACGCCTTTTTCGATGGCGGCCAATACCGCCAGCGGCGCCATGCCAGCCCCGACACCGACCATGAGGCTGGCGGTCAGCAACGCCAGAAACGGGTGGATGCGAAAACGACCGATCATGACGACGATCGTCACGATGGCAGCGCCCAGGATGAGCAGTGAAGTGGTGGGACTCATGCAGTGACCTCCGTGATGCATCTGGCAGTGGATCTGTTGTGCCAGGCAGATTGGAGGCTGGGCAGGCAAGGCTCAAACGATGATCCGTCAGCCCTTGCATGAGCGCAGATCAGCATCAATAGCCTTAATAAAAAATCATTAGAAACAAAAACTTACAGAGTTAACCCCGAAAAACGAACACGACTAAAGTAGTAGCAACATGACATAAAAATTAACGTGACCGACTTCTAAACTTTGGTCAGCATACGCCGACAGTCTTGATAACAGAGTGCCTTGCTGCCAGCCCCTCCCCCAATAACAACAACATAAGGCGACCAATGCCATGAGCATGCGTAATCTCTCTATCAGCCGGCGTTTGTGGCTGATTCTCGTCGTCTGCATCCTGATGCTTTTCGTGCTTGCCGCAGCGTTGCTCAAGCAGACCCATGACGATCTCTACCAGGCCAAAACCCTGAAAACCATGCATGTGGTGCAGACCGTCAGCGGTATCCTCAAGTATTACAACAGTCTGGAAACTGCCGGCACCCTGACTCGCGAAGCCGCCCAACAGCAGGCGCTGTCAGCCGTGCGCGGGCTGCGCTACGACCAGAATGACTACTTCTGGATCAACGACCTGCGCCCGTTCATGGTCATGCACCCGATGAACACCAAGCTCGAAGGCCAGGACCTGTCGGCCATCAAGGACCCGGACGGGCTGGCGCTGTTCAATGAAATGGTCGCCATAGCCAAGCGCCAGGGCGCCGGGGTCGTCGACTATCGCTGGCCCAAACCCGGTGCCAGCGAGCCGGTGCTCAAGACCTCCTACGTGCAACTGTTCGAGCCATGGGGCTGGGTACTTGGCTCTGGGGTGTACGTCGATGATGTGGCCGCCGAGTTCCGCGGTCAGGTGATCAAGGCTGCGCTGGTGTGCCTGGGCATCAGCCTGATCATGGCGCTGCTGGTGATCGTCATCGTGCGCAGCATCGTATTGCCATTACGCAAGGCGGTTCAGGCCATGGCCAACGTGGCGAGCGGCGAAAGCGACCTTACCCGAACCCTGGAAACCGACGGCAATGACGAAATCACCCTGCTCAGCCAGCACTTCAACACCTTCACCGCCCAGTTGCGCCATGTGATCAGCCAGTTGCAGCAATCGGCCGTCGCGTTGGGCGAAGCCTCGCGGGAAATGGGCGGCAGCGCCGAGCAGGCCCAGGAACGCAGCCAGCAACAATCACAACAGATGGAGCTGGTCGCCACTGCAATCAACGAAGTCACCTATGGCGTACAGGACGTGGCACGCAATGCCGAACACGCCGCCAGCGAAATGCGCAATGCCGAATCCGAGGCGCAACAGGGTCTGGTAAACATCGACGGCAGCCTGCGGCAGATCCAGCAGTTGTCCGGCACCATCGAACAGGCAGTCGAAGTGATTCGCACCCTGTCCAGCGAAACCACCCAGATCGGCGGTGTGCTGGAAGTCATCAGCGGCATTGCCGAGCAGACCAACCTGCTGGCGCTCAATGCCGCCATCGAGGCGGCGCGGGCCGGTGAGCAGGGCCGCGGTTTTGCCGTGGTGGCCGATGAAGTGCGGCTGCTGGCGCAGCGCACGCAGAAGTCCACGGCGCAGATCCAGACCATGATCGAAAGCCTGCAAGGCCATTCCGCCGCCGCCGTGAAAGTGATCGGCGACAGCAGCCGCGCCTCGCAACTGACCATCGACCAGGCCAACCTGGCCGGGCAAAGCCTGAACTCGATCAGCCAGGCATTGCGCAACCTCAATGGCCTGAACGCCTCGATCGCCAGCGCCACCCTGCAGCAGTCCCATGTGGTGGATGACATCAACCAGAATGTCACCCAGACCGCGCAACTGTCGCAGAGCACCACCCTGGCGGCCGAGCAGTCCAGCGCCGCCAGCCTCAACCTCGCGCGCCTGAGCCAGCAGTTGAATGACTGGCTGCGGCCATTCAAGGTCTAGGGAGCTTGAAAAGGGAGTGACCATTTCCCGCGTCCTTCGCCTCGCCTGACACGATTTGGCGCTGCAACGCGGCCTGCGCTGAAACGGCAACAGACCCTGGGCCATCAAGCTGCAAGGACCGGCCTGCCGGGGTTGAACCCGGCGGGCAATTGCCTATCCAAGCCTGTTATCCAGACCAACAGGAGCCCTTGATATGCGTACTCTGAAACTGGCGGGCCAAACCGTGCCCGCGCTGGGCCAAGGAACCTGGCACATGGGCGAGAAAAGTCATCAGCGCTCGGACGAAATTGCGGCGCTGTGCCAAGGCATCGATCAGGGCATGACCCTGATCGACACCGCCGAAATGTACGCCGATGGCGGCGCTGAAGAGGTCGTTGCACACGCCATTCGCGGGCAACGCGACAAGCTGTTTATCGTCAGCAAGGTCTACCCGTTCAACGCCAGTAAGCAGGGCACGGCCAAGGCTTGCGAAGCCAGCCTGCGCCGACTGGGCACCGAACATATCGACCTGTATTTACTGCACTGGCGCGGCCAGTATCCACTGGCCGAAACCGTGCAAGCCTTCGAGCGCCTGCGCGAGCAAGGCAAGATTGGCGCCTGGGGCGTGTCCAATTTCGACGTCTCAGACTTGCTGGAGCTGGACGACTCGCGCTGCGCGAGCAATCAGGTGCTGTACAACCCGTCACAGCGCGGGATCGAATTCGACCTGCTGCCATGGGCCGCCGACCGTCATCTGCCGCTGATGGCGTACTGCCCGATCGGCCAGGGCGGCGACCTGCTCTGGCACCCGGCCCTGCAAGCCGTTGCCCGTCGCCACAACGCCACCCCCGCGCAGGTCAGCCTGGCCTGGGTATTGCGCCAGGACAATATGATCGCGATTCCCAAGGCGGTGAATCCCGAGCATATCCGTCAAAACGTCGCGGCGCTGGACATCCGTCTGAGCGAACAGGACCTGGCCGACCTTGACCGCGCCTGGCCCGCGCCGCAGAGGAAGATGC
Organism: Pseudomonas sp. 21LCFQ02; assembly: GCF_024129895.2. Taxonomy (NCBI): domain Bacteria; kingdom Pseudomonadati; phylum Pseudomonadota; class Gammaproteobacteria; order Pseudomonadales; family Pseudomonadaceae; genus Pseudomonas; species Pseudomonas sp. 21LCFQ02. The sequence continues at coordinate 3,506,267 of NZ_CM178749.1, read as the reverse complement.
CGCTAGAGATGGTGTAAACACCCGGCACCGTGTGAAAACGCACCGGCCTGGCAATCAGCAGAACTCATCCTGCAATCGGCGGTCAGAGGGGGCGCCCAACGGGATGTTTTCTCGATATCGGTGGCGCGCCTGCCGCGCCGCCAGAGCTGCCAGGGAGCGGATGATGCGTTCAAATTTCAAGACCTTCGGCACCTGCCTGTGGCTGGGGGCCGTGCTCGGCATGAGTGGCTGCAGCTCGCTGATGATGGGCAAACAGTATGTCTTTCCCAAGCCCGAAGAACCTTCAGCCACGGTGCGCCTGCAATACACGCCAGGCACTAATCTGCGGCTGATCAGCATTGGCGAAGACCGTTGCTATGCTGGCTACACGCCCGCCCCTGGCGCCAATGGTTTCTTCGACACACCAGTACACGTCGGTAAAGAACTGGTTCTGGCCTATGCACTGAGCAGTGGCGACAAGGTTTGCCAGGTGCCCTTCTCGTTCATTCCTGAACCGGGCGCGATCTATACCCTGCGAGCCGGAAGCTGGACCCAGCCCAAACAAAGCTTCCTGTTCAATCAGACCGTCGACCAGGAGTACTGCGGCGTACAGGTCATCAAGAGCCAAAACGGCGTAGAGAGCGTCGAGCCAGTGCAACACCTGCGCATGCGCCCGGGGTTGTGTGTGAAGTTCCTCAAGACCGGCACCTGAACCACAGCTGCGGTGCCACCCAGCCGGGTGTTACTGATCAGCCAGCGTGCCCGCGCTGGTTGCACCAAGTCTTGGCAACACCCGTACATACACCAGCTCACTCAGCAACTCGACCAGAGTCTGGGTGATAATCACCGCTGGCAGTACCGCAAGTGCACCTGGCACCGCCAGGCCCAGCGGCAGCACCACCAGCGAATTGCGCGTCGCACTGCTGAACGCTACCGCCCTGCCCGCTGCTGGCGCCTGGAGCCAGCAGCGGGCGACCCACCAACCGAGCAACGGCGCTGCCACGGCAAACGCCAGGTACACCGGAATCACCGCCAGCGTGGCTGGCAGCGCAGTCTCGATACGCGGGCCCACGGCCGCCACCACGATAAACAGCACCAGCGCAGTGGCCGGCACCGGGCACAGCCCCAACACGCTATTGATGCGCGCAACTGGCGGGCTTTTGCCAGCCAGCAACTGCACCACAGCGGCCAGCAACAGCGGCGCCGCAATCAGCCAGGCAAACGCATGGGCAAACGGCCCGACCTGTACCACCGCCGCTGCTGCTTCACCGAGAAAGGCATTGAGGTACAGGGGTAAGGCCAGCATCTGGGCCAACAACAGCGCCGGAGTCGCCGCCAGCAGCAGGCGGGCATCACCACGCCCCAGATGGGTGAACGTCACCACATAGTCGATACACGGCGCCAGCAGCACCAGCAGCACACCCAGCCGGATCAGCGGATCGGCGGGCATCAATGGCAGCAAGGCGAACACCAGCAGCGGTACCACAATGAAATTGGCGGTCAATAACGCACCGAGAAACCTCAGCCGGGTAAAGGCCTGGCCCAGTTCAGCGACCGGCACCTGCAAAAAAGTGACGAACAGCATGAACGCGAGCGCGGGATTGATCAGCGCCTCTAGCTCAGCAGTCGCCGGCAACGCAAACGCTGAAGCACCAGCCAGCAACACGGCAATGAAATAGAGGCTGGTTTGGTTGTTTTCCAGAGCGTCACGAGCGGCCTGCATGCAGGAGTTCCTTTCAAGAGTGAAGACGGCAGGCCCTCAGAAGTCTCCTGCCGGGTTGGCTGCACTGGGCGGATCATCCTTCCAGCACTTCGGGTAGCGCGCGCAAACCCCGTAACGCCGATCAAGATCGGCCATGCGTGCCTGGTGGATACGGCCATACTCAAGCAGCGCAACCTGAAACTCACGCTTGTATTTATCAGCGAAGATCAGGTTACTCGCCCTGATGGCACGGTAGTCAGCATGTTCATTGCCCGGAACGCCGTACTTAAGAAGCGCGGGGTCCCTTTTTTGCAGGCTATCGCGATACCAATCGATGGTCGACTGCAATACACGGTCTTTGCCCGCTTCGATTTCAGTCAGCGCCAGATCCATGTTGCGCCGGTACTCGCTCCAATACTGAGGACTCAGAGCAATGCCCATCGTCTCTTTGCGTTGGGTGATCGCAGCCTCCAACGCGGCCTCCCGCGCCGACTGCATTGCCGGGCCGGTGAGTGGCTTCATGCCATCGACCACCGCGGCATTGATCGTTTGTTCAATCATTGCCTCGCGAGTCTGTGGGTCAGGCTGTGAGCCAGCCCTGTGATTACACGCGCTCAGCACAATGGCAGCGCCTGCCACCATCGCCAGCAGCGCTGTTTTTTTCAGAACAGCAATCATGGGTTATCTTCCTTGAGAAGAAAGCGCAGGGTCCAGCCAGGCATTGTCCTGGCCAAGGTTCAGCGCACTGACTCACACAGCTCGCTCAAGTTCCCTCATGGCAGCCATGCCTGCCTGAAAACCTCCTGCACGTGAGCGTTGCATTGATCCACCCGCCGCAATAGCGATAACAGAACACTACGACGGGCTATTCTTAGCCTGCTGCTTCAAACGATACACGCCTTTGACAGCATTCCCTTGGCCAGGCAGAACACGTGAAAAAATCGACACTCATTGCCGTACTGTTCTGCCTGTCGCTCGGCACCTTCGCCAAGGCCGGGCCGTATCAGGTCGTGACCGAAGAGTGGGCGCCGTACAACTACCTGGAGGGCGACCGGCTCACCGGTATGACCACCGAGATCGTGCGTGCCATCATGAACCTGACCGGTGACGACTTCGAAGTGACACTGCTGCCGTCCATGCGCGCCAGCCAGACCTTGCAGACCCGCTCAAAGACCATCATGTATTCAATGTTTCGCACCGCTGCGCGCGAGCCGTTGTACAAGTGGGTCGGCCCCATCGTCGAAGAGTCCATCCACGCCTGGCAACGGGCCGATGCTGCGCCCCTCGAAACCCTTGAACAACTGATGCGGGCCGCGCAAATCACTACCCGGCACGCCGGCCTGCTGCCAGACACGCTGCAAGCGCAGGGTTTCACCAACCTCGACAGAAGCGCCACCGAGAACCTGCAGCTGTATCGCATGCTGCTGGCCGGGCGTACAGCGATCATCGCTGGCGACACCGACGCCGGGGTGGCTCACTACAGCCGCCAGTTGCAGATCGCCCCCGGCATGCTGCGGCGGATTCCCGTCGAGTTGTATCGCTCAACGCTCTACATCGCCTTCAGCCTCGACAGCGAAGACCAACAGGTGGCCGCCTGGTCCCGCGCCCTTGAGCAACTGCGTGCATCGGGCGAACTGGCGCGGATTCAGCGGCGTTATGAACGGCAGTACGTGTCTGAATAAAACCTTACCGTATTGACAAGGTGTGCGAAGACCGCCGCCTGCCTTGTAGGGTATTTCTGAAATATTTTCGATCTACCAGTAAAACCCGGCCATCACTTGAGCCGGGTATTCTGCGTGACTAACCTCCCCGTCACTCGCTGAAACCCAGCGGGTAGGGTTTGGCGACCCGAACTCAACAGACACATAGCGAACCATAGCGCTCTCACGCACGTACAATAGTGCCTGATAGCGTGTCATGGTAGCTGTGCGTGGGAGACCCTCGGGTCTGCCGGTTTATCTGTTGGCCGGTTCGCCAACCTGCGCACAGCTGCCACCTTATCGTTTGGCGACGGTGAAGTGGCAATAACCGATACATCAACAGAGAATACGCTATGCAAAATTTTGATATCTGTACGCCATGCAAAGAACACTATCGCGCCGAATCCTTCTTCCGCCATCACCGACGTCTGCGTGCCATGCGTCATCTGGGTCAGGCGTGGTTCTGCCTGGCTGATCTGGCGCGACTGATGGGCATTCGTCTGGATGAGCGCTCTACGCTTAAGCTCGACCCTGACCAGCGCCGCCTGGCCTGGCTCGAATGCCACAGCCAATGGGAAAAATGCGTGATGATCAGCGAGTCCGGCGTCTTTGCCCTGCTCATTCATCATTACGTGCCGGAAAACCGCGCCCTGCGCCAGTGGCTCACCCACGAGGTGCTACCGCAATTGCGCCGCCGCGATGAACTATTGATGGATGAACCGCAGGTGGAGCGCCTGCAGTGGCTGGGCAAAACCCTGTTGATGCTGAGCTGGCGTAATGAATCCTGGGTACGCTGGCAGGACATGCCCAACCTGATTCCACAGGTGCCACCTCCATCAGGGTTCTGGCACAGGCTGTGGAACAGGAGCATGGACCGGCGCCCGGTTGAACTGGCCGACAGTCATGGGTTACTGAAACACCGCTGACCGATTGCTGCGGCAGGACCTGCCGACCGGTCCTGCCCCCGGGCAACGCTCACCCCGCCCGTTCCAGAAACAGCAGCCGCACCGCCAGGGCCGTCATCACCCCGGCAAACCCGAAATCCCCCCAGCGTCGGGCCACCCGGCTTCCGCCAAGGCTGGCGCCCAGCCGCGCAGCGCAGATTCCCAATACGGTATTGAAGATCAGTGCGATCAGCGCCAGCAAGGTGCCAAGCATCAGCAATTGCAGGCCAACCTGTCCGTTGGCAACGTTGACGAACTGCGGCAGAAAGACCATGAAAAACAGTAGCGCCTTGGGATTGAGCAGGCAGTTGAGTGCGCCGCGGATGAAGACCTTGCGCAGCGAGGCCAGCCTTGCCGGGGCCTGATCATCAGCAGACGCGGCGCGCAAGGTCTGCCAGGCAATCCATAACAGATACCCGGCGCCCAACAGGCGCAGCACATCAAACGCCGGCTGCCAGCTCATCACCAAAGCCCCGACGCCGGCACTGACCAGCGCAGTCATCAGCAGATCCGCCACAGAAATCCCCAGCGCCGCGGCAAAGCCGCCGCGCCAGCCATGCGCCATGGCGTGACTGGTGACAAACAGCATGTTCGGGCCGGGAACGATCAGCAGCAGCATCGCCGCGATCAGGAACAGGTACAGATTCGTCGCGTCCAGCATCAATGCCCCTCCATAGGCTCAAGCCCCGGACAATAGCTCAGTGCGCAGACCTGGCAACAGGTACAGTGGCAGGCTGTTTAAGGCCAACAGCCAAACTCCACTTGCTGGCCTGTTTCAGCCTGGCCTGGCCTTCGCTCGCCGACTTTTCGTACAAAACCTAAGGCGTCGTACTGTCGTTCTCAAACGACGTATCAATACTCACCACCACCGACATCCCCGGTCGCAGGCGCTGAGCCAGTGGCTGGTCGGCGTCGACGCTGATGCGCACCGGAATGCGCTGAGCGATCTTGACGAAGTTGCCGGTGGCGTTGTCAGCCGGCAACAGGCTGAACTCGGAACCGGTAGCCGGCGAGATGCGTTCGACCTTGCCGCTGAGTTTTTGATGATCCAGCGCGTCCACCGTGAAGCTGACCGGCTGGCCCAGCCGTACGTGGGCCATCTGGGTTTCCTTCATGTTGGCGACCACCCACAGGGTGTCTGGCACCAGCGCCATGAGTTGCGCGCCAGAGTTGACATAGGCCCCCAGGCGCACACCGATCTGACCAAGCTGGCCGTCTCTTGGCGCGGTGATGCGGGTGTTATCCAGATCGATGCGCGCCAGTTCCAGGGCCGCATTGGCGTTTTCGATCTGGGCCTTGAGAGAGTCGCGGTTGACGATGACCGTTTGCAGGTCTTCTCTGGCGATCTGCAATGCCGCTTTGGCTTCGGCCACGGCCGCCTGGGCCTGGGCATCGGCGGCGCGGGCGACGTCGAGTTCGCTGCGCGACACCGAACCGTCGGTGACCAGCGCGCTGTTGCGTTTGAGATCCGCAGCGCTTTTACGCGCCTGGGCGCTTGAGCTTTGCAACGCCGCTTCGCGCTGGCTGATGGTGGCTTCGGCACTGCGCCGTTGCTGCAGGTTATTGGCCAGTGCAGCCTGTTGCACGCTCACTTGCGCCTCGGCCTGCTGCAGCCGCTGGCGGTAGATGCGGTCATCGATGCGCACCAGCAATTGCCCGGCCTTGACGTGCTGAAAGTCCTGAACCAGCACCTCATGCACATAGCCGCTCAGTTGCGGACCGATCAACGTGGTCTGACCCCGCACCTGAGCATTCTCGGTGCTCTGGATCGGGCTGGTGAACGGTGGCAATTGCCAGGCATACAGCACCACCAGAATGCCGGCCAGGGCCACCAGGCCAAACAGCGTTGAAGATATCAGCCGCGCGCGGGTCGAACGCGGCTTGCTGGTCGCCGGCGAGGTCAGCGGCGCTGGCGGCGCAGCGCTGGCCGGCGAGGATGAAGCGCCTGAAGATGCGCCTGGCGGGGTCGGGTCGTTGCGAGTGGTGTCGTTCATGAAGCCTGCGCACTACTGGTGGAAACGGGCGCCGCCGACAGCGGCGCAATAGGTTTGGTGGTCATCTTCAGCCACAGCACGCGCACGCTGATCCACAGCATGGTCAGCACGGCGATCAAGGCAATCAGCATGAATACGTCGTTATAGGCCAGCACATTGGCCTCACGGGTCGCGGTGCTGGCCAGCGCACGCATGCCTTGGGCTGTACGGGCAGCCGGGTCGGCGATCACCCCGCCATAGGCGGCCGCGCCGCTTTGCAGGCGCGCCTGCACCAGCGGATCGAACAAGGTGAGGTGCTCCATCAGCTGGCTGGAGTGAAATTTCTCACGAACCACCTGAAAGGTGCCCAACGCCGCCGAGCCGATCAGCCCACCGATGTTTTGGGTGATGCCGAACAGCACCGAGAAGCTGACCATGTTGCGCGGGTTGGCCAATACCCCGCTGATGCCCATCACCAGCGTCGGGCCAAGAAAAAAGGTGCCACCAAAGGCCAGCAGGAACTGGCTGAAGTACATATTTTCCGGGCGGGTCTGGGAGGTGGAGCTGCTGTCCATCCAGGCGCCCACCGCCATCATCACCAGCGAAATCAGCAGCGGTTTGATCAGGTGCGCCGGGTTGATAGTCAGGGCGCTGACCAGCAATCCGGCGACGCTGCCCAGCAGCATCACCAGGTACAGCGTGTGCAATTGCTCGCTTCCAAGGTTCAGGGTCTGAAAGAATCCCACCGCCCCCACCGACTGCTCGGACAGCACGATCCGAAACAGTACCACCGCCAGCCCCAGCCGCAGGATTGCGCCGCTGCCCAGCCAGCGGGTAATCAACAGAGGGTTGCAGCGGTTGTGCTCGATGGCCAGGCCCGCGCAGATCAAGGCGATCGACGCCGCCGACGCAATGCCGATCCACGGTGCCTCCAGCCACCACTCGATACGCCCCAGCGACAGCACCGCACAGAGCAGCGCAAAACCGCTGGCGAGCAGACCAAAGGTCAGGAAGTCGAGTTTTTCAAAAGCCTTGAAACGATCCCCCGGCGGCAGCTTGAGGATCAGCACACACCCCAGCGACAGCAGGGTCAGGCCCAGTTCGAACAGGTACAGGCCGCGCCACTCGGCAATCTGTAGCAGGTCTTCCGACACCAGTCGGGCAATCGGTGTAGCCAGTTGCGCGGTGCCCAGGCCCAGCACCAACGCCTTGAGCCGCCACTTTTGCGGGAAGGCCTGAATCATGTAGTACAGGCCCAGGGTGCTGAGTGCTGCGCCGACCATGCCGTGGGCCGCGCGTACCGCGATGGCCGAATCGATGTCGTTGACGAACAGGTGCGCCAGGGTCACCAGCGCATAGAGCACCAGAAACAGTTCGGTAAAGGCCCGAAGCCCGTATTGTTGACGGAACTTGACCAGCAGCAGGTTCATCGAAACATTGGTCATCACATAGGCTGCCGGCAACCAGGCGATGTCCTGTGAGGTGGCGCCCAGCGCACCTTGCAGGTAAGGCAGGTTGGCGACGACCAGCGCATTGCCCAGGCCGCCGGTCAATGCCACGATCACCCCGACCAGCGCGAAGGCCCAGCGCTTGTGGGTGGGATGTAACGGCGTGGACGGCGAACCCGGCATGCTCGGGCGCTCGTGGGGCTGCCACTGGCGAGGGGCGAACGTATCTTTCATGAGGCAGCTTTCAAGAGGCAGTCCTTCCAGAATACCTTGTGACATTCACAACACATCGATTGCTCATGGCGGGCAAAAAATACTTGCCAGTGCCGGCAGTGAAGCGCAACCGGGCATAAACCGCCAGAGTCGAACACCGACCGGCTATGCTCAGAGCTGACACCTCAATGGCCAGGCCCAAAGCCCACAACAACTACAAGGAGTTCACCATGAGTTCATCGGCTTCATCCTCGGGCCAACCCCAGCACAGCAGCGACAAAGCCATCCTTGCCGGGGTGCGCAACCACATCGGCCACCTGGTGCTCAATCGCCCGACCGGTCTGAACGCGCTGGACCTGGAGATGGTGCGCAGCCTGCAAGCGCAGCTCGACGCCTGGGCCGAGGATGACACGGTGTATGCCGTGGTACTGCGCGGTGCCGGTGACAAGGCATTCTGCGCCGGTGGCGATATCCGAGCCTTGTATCATAGCCACCAGAGCGGCCAGGATCAGCATCAGCGTTTTTTTGAAGAAGAGTACCGGCTGGACCTGAGTATTCACACCTATCACAAACCGATCCTGGCGCTGATGGACGGGCTGGTGCTGGGCGGCGGGCTGGGTCTGGTGCAAAGCGCCGACCTGCGAGTGGTCACCGAGCGCAGCTCACTGGGCATGCCGGAGGTGGCCATCGGTTACTTTCCCGATGTCGGCGCCAGCTACTTCCTGCCGCGTTTGCCCGGCGAAGTGGGCCTGTACCTGGGGATCACCGGCACCCGCATCGGCGCCGCTGACGCACTGTATTGCGGGCTGGCCGACTGGCACATGCCCAGCCAGTCGCTGGCGCGCCTTGACCACATGCTCGACCACCTGAAATGGCATATCAACCCGCTCAAGGACCTGCAAGGCGTGATGGCCCGGCTGGGCAGCCAGCGCCTGCCAGACCCGCCATTACAGGCGCTGCGCCCGGCCATCGATCATTTTTTCGGTCTGCCGGACATCCCCAGCATGCTTGAACAACTGCAGCAGGTCTCGGTGGCTGACAGCCGGGAATGGGCGCTGGACACCGTCGCGGCGATGCACAGCCGCTCGCCGCTGGCCATGGCCGTGACTCTTGAACTGTTGCGCCGCGGTCGCCAGTTGTCATTGCCCGAGTGCTTCGAGCTGGAACTGAGCCTGGACCGCCAATGGTTCGAGCACGGCGACCTGATCGAGGGGGTGCGTGCGTTGATGATCGACAAAGACCAAAAACCCAACTGGAAGCACGCCACCGTCCAGGCGGTCAGGCAAGAAGATGTGCAGCGTTTCTTCACCCCACTGGAGAGCTGATCATGCACGACATCGAACTGAGCGAAGAACAGGTGATGATCCGCGACATGGCGCGCGAGTTCGCCCGCAACGAAATTGCCCCGCATGCCAAAGCCTGGGAGCAGGCTGGCTGGATCGACGACGCCCTGGTCACGCGCATGGGCGAGCTGGGATTACTGGGCATGATCGTCCCCGAGCAATACGGCGGTTGCTACCTTGACTACGTCGCCTATGCCCTGGCCGTGGAGGAGATCTCCGCCGCCGATGCCGCCACCGGAACGCTGATGAGCGTGCACAGCTCAGTGGGTTGCGGGCCGATCCTCAAGTACGGCAACGCTGAACAGCAAGCCGCTTGGCTGGAGAAACTGGCAACCGGCAAGGCCATTGGCTGCTTCTGCCTGACCGAACCGCAGGCGGGCTCAGAGGCGCACAATCTGCGCACCCACGCCGAACGACAAGGTGACAGCTGGGTGCTCAATGGTGCCAAGCAGTTCGTCAGTAACGGCCAGCGTGCACAACTGGCAATCGTGTTTGCCGTGACCGACCCGGAGCTGGGCAAAAAGGGCCTGTCGGCGTTTCTGGTCCCCACCGACACCCCAGGGTTCAGGGTCGAACGCCGCGAGCACAAGATGGGCATCAAGGCCTCAGACACCTGCGCCATCAGCCTGAGCGATTGCCGGATTCCGGCCGCCAACCTGCTGGGTGAGCGCGGCAAGGGCCTGGCCATTGCCCTGTCGAACCTGGAAGGCGGGCGCATCGGCATTGCCGCCCAGGCCCTCGGCATCGCGCGCGCCGCCTTTGAGGCCGCGCTGGTTTATGCCCGTGAACGGGTGCAGTTCGGCCAGCCGATCATCGAACATCAAAGCATCGCCAACCTGCTGGCCGACATGCACACCCGCATCAATGCCAGTCGGCTGCTGGTGCTGCATGCCGCCCGCCTGCGCAGCGCCGGCCTGCCCTGCCTGTCCGAAGCTTCCCAGGCCAAGCTGTTCGCTTCGGAAATGGCCGAGCAGGTATGTTCCAGCGCCGTGCAGATTCACGGTGGCTATGGGTATCTTGAGGACTACCCGGTAGAGCGCTATTACCGCGATGCACGCATCACCCAGATCTACGAAGGCAGCAGCGAAATCCAGCGCCTGCTGATCGCCCGCGAGTTGCGCCATTACCTGTTGTAAGCACTCTACGGCACCAGCTTCTCCCTGCCCAGCAACGACACCAGCAAGGCCACCGAGTCGGCATTGCCGAGGATGATGTCGCTGCGCACCCGCGCATCGGCGTAGAACGCATCACGGGCCTTTTCCATGGTCCGGGTGTTGGCGCTTCGCAGAATCTTGCTGACCGCGTTGTTTTCACTGACCTCGTACCAGATATCGGTAGTGTCGTCCCGGTCGCGGAACAGTTCGTGGCGCGGGGTGCGGTAAGACAAACCGCGCTGCCGGACGATCAGGTCGCTCTTGAGCGAAGCCCGATAGGCTGAATGGTCCTCAAGCATGTCGATGAACGGCATGTGTGCATCGAGGTAGGCGATGTCCTCGGTTGCGCTGTACAGGTGCGACAGCTCATGCAGCAGAACCATCGCCCGCGAATGGATGCCCGCATTGAAACGACTACGGCTCAGTACGTGGGGTTTGAGCCGGCATACCGGGTCACGAAAGAAACGGTCGGTCAGGTAGATGTGTTTCTGTGGTTCGTTGGGAAAGGTGAACGCGGTGCTGTCGTCGACGCTTGATCGACGTACCCCGACCACATAGCGCGCAGAGTTGTAGGGCGACAGGCTGCCATCCATCAGGGCGCTGTAGAGCTGCTTGACTATCGTGCTCACCGCGCTGTGCAGGCGCTCATCAGGAGCATTGATATCAAAAAAGTCCTTGAGGATGGCGTTGACTCTTGGATGAGGCTGGCCGTCAGGCGTGCGCTGCAGCAGATTGTCCAGGCTGTTTTCCAGGTACTCACGTGCCTGCGCATGGGCCAGGGCGATGTCGTCGGCACGCGTGCGGTACTTGTGACGTATATCAGTCATGCCGCGCGCTTCGACGATCAGCACGTCGTCGACCTCGGCGTTGATCAAACCGGTCTTGACCCGGGTCAGGATGCCGCCCCCGCCCCTGAGCCCCAGTTGCAGGTTCAGTTCCCATTGCTGCTGACGCAGGACAACCCTAGGACCCTGGACGTTATCGCCGACAATAAACCAGCCGTATTCATCCTTATCGATGCGGTACACCGCACCCGCAATCGTGGCATAGGTACGACCGGCCGTATCTTTGTAGGTGTTGAACAGCGGATCGTGGGTCAGGGTGGTCAAGGCGACGTCGCTGGCCTGGAACAGGCGCAGCCGTGACCAAAGGTCCGGGGTCAGGCTGTTTTTACCCCAGCCGAACTGTGAAAGGTCCGGCAGTCGTGGGACCTGGCGGTCGACAGCGAGCCGTTCGGGTTCGAGCAATTCTTCCTGGTGGGAGCGTCGCTCGGCAATCAGTACACCTACAGCGGCCAGCAGTTCCGCAGCGGCCTTGCCCCATTGCATCTGGGCGACATCCATCGCCGACGCATGCAACAGATCATGGCTTTGCCACAGCCCCACTAACGCCCCCAAACGTCCCGGCAACAGGGCCAGCACCTGTTCGGCGCCCAACCCCCAGAGAAACCTGGAGGCCATGCGCTGATCTTCGACATTGGTCACACTCAGTTGCTCGAACCACCAACGCAACACTTGCCCGGTGCTGTCGAACAACGCCTGCAGCGCGTTGCCCTGCACCGGCGAGAGCACCAGGCCGACCGGCGTCGGGGTTTCCCAAGGCACGTCCAGGTCCGACTCGGTGCTGAATGGCAGGTGGGGCTCCACAAAGCCGCCATTGTCATACAAGCGCTGCGCCGGGGCAGGCAGGCGACTCAGGATGAACTTCTGCAAGTTCTGGTCAGTGTGGATATCACTGAGCAGCGCGGCTTCGCTGGCGTATTCCTCGACGACAAAATCAGCGTTGAACAACGTGTACAGCAGCCACGGGCCTGGCTGCGGCGCCAACGGGGCGATGATGAACGCGCCCAGCACCGTATCGGCAGCCAGACCGGGAGCGGCGCGCAGTTGCAAGGGGCTGATGATGATATCCCGGCCCAGCACCTGCAGGCGCCCGAGGCCGTCAGGCATGATCATTACCCCCTCGACAAAACAGAACGCCTCATCGCTCAGCTCACCACGCACGCGCATCGCGTAAGTCCTGAGCAGCTCCAGCGCCGGCACCTGCAAGGCGTAGTACCTGAGTCGCATCGCATAGTCCGGGCTGTCGTGGCTGAGTGTCTGCCTGAGCAGCGTCCGGTAGCCGGCGGCGATGTCCAGATCGCGAATCAAGGCGCTCAGATACTCTGCGCTGATCGGCTTGCCCGGCCATACCGCCTCACCCGTCGACACCGAAAGGATGCCATCCTGGCTGGCACTGAAGCGGCCGATGGCATACTCGCTCAAGCTCGTTTGCACGCGACTGCTGGCCGCAGGTATTGCTTGCGGGATCTGACCAATCGCGACGGGAGCCGATATGTAGCGGGTCAGGGTCACCATGATCCGGTCGGGGTCGACCTCTGCGCCAGGAAAATCAGCCTGCAAACGCGCCAGCAGTCGGTCGCGGGCATAGTGGCCAGGTTCTGGGATATCAACGAGAAAATCCTTGCCGGAATTGCAGGCGATGTACCAGTTCTTGATCAATGCCGAGAGGCTGAACAACTGCGCAATCGAGGCTTGCTTCATCCAGGCAGGCAGCAAGGCATCGGTGAGCATCAGTTCCATGGTCAGGCCCAGATGATCGAGCAGCGGACGATTGCCATCGTCATCTTCGCTTTCTCTGAGCACATGGCGCAGCAGGTCGGCAGACAGTTTGCGCGGCAAGGCCTGTTGGCAGGCCCGGACAACCTTCTGGCAATGGCGCTCGATCTCGGTCTGTTGCAAGGCATGGAACACATGCCCGTCCAGACGCTGCAAGCTAACCTTCAGATGTAGAGGATGCTGCAGGCGGTCCAGGTGCCGCTGCAGACGTTGCCGGTCGGTTTCGTTCAGCAGGGCCATCCAGGCTTGCCGCGCTGCCGGCCAGTCGAAACGGCGGGCCAGGTTTTGCTCCAGTGCTTGCAATGAAGCATGGCTGCTGAGCCCGTCGCTCAGCGACCAGAGCACATAACGCCCGGGCGCCGCCGTACTGCTGAGAACCAGCACGCTGGCCAGCGCCAGCGCTGGCTGAGCCGGATCAGAAATCAACTGCACACGGTGCGCATTGACCTGGTGGGTACCCAATGCCTGACGTAGCGCAGCGGTGGGCCGGTCGAGCACCTGCTGGAACATGTCCAGGCTCCGCGCATCGAGTTCCTGACGGCGGCGCTCCATGGAGACCTCCAGACGCAGGGCGCAATCGCGAATCAGACCGTTGAGTAACCGCGGACGCAGTTGAGTATCGAGCCAGCGCACCGGCCGCATAAAGAAACTGCGAAGATGCCAGTCGTAACGCCGCACGAAATCGTCAGTAACCCGGTTGAGGATCGCTTCGAGCAAGTCGACCGGCAGGCGGCCACTTACCACCTCGGGCAGCACGTTACTGCCCGCTGCCAAAGGCCCGGCGACATGGCCACTGAACCGCGCCAAGGCCAGGGAAATGAGGTGGGTATTGGTCGAACCGGCACTGTGCACCCACAGATCGCGCGCATCCATACCCTGCTCGCCGAAAACGCTCAGGTAACGGTTGAGTGCCAGGCGCATGCAGCCCACTGCATGCTCGTAAAGCTGGCACTGGCGGTCGACGAACCCGTCCAGCGAATTCAATTGCCCGTACCAGGAGCCCGACAGCGAATACATGGGGGCGTCCAGTTGCGCCGCACCAAACTCGGCAACGGTCTGGCGGGCCGCCCAGCGCTGCTCGAAGCTGTCCTGCTCGACCGTCCAGCGCCAGGCGTCGTGCAGGCCAAGCAAACGCAGGTCAAGCAGATGGCGGATATCCAGCGCATCGTCCATACGCACTGTGGCGCGCTGATGGTGGATCGCCGCCAGCCCAGACACATGCTGCAGGTTGCGTTTCTGCAGAGCGATGATCGAGTCGAGCATGCGTACAAACAGCGGTTGCTCGATCAGGTCCAGGCGCACACGCTGCACCTTGTTTACCTCCAAGCCGGCGTGTTCATCCAGTGAAGTGCAGCGGTTCAACTCAGGCAATGCCTGAGCACTGGAGAAGTGCTGGTCCAGCACCTGACGGCTCGCAAAACGGCGCAGCCCGTAGGCCGCCGAGAACAGGTACAGGCCCGGCATCTGCTGGTTGGCGAACTCCAGCAGGAACATACCGGCCAGTTTGGGAGAGCCCTGCCCCTCAAGCTCCAGCGAAAGCTGCCAGGCGCGGCACAGGTCCTCATGGAGTGGCAAGGCGGGACGCTCCAGTATTCGTCCCAGATAGTGCAGCTCTGTCTCAGTCAAGCGTTGCTCGTGAGCGGACTTGAGGATTTCATGGCCGAATGCTTCAGCCAGGCCGCGAGCGGCGAACTCTCGCACCGTGACACCCTCGTCGCGCCGCGAGAGCCAGTACTGGTCCAGCAAGCGCTCGAATTGTCCGGCCAATCCATTGCCTGCTTCGGCCAGCGCCATCACCCAGGGCTGCGCTTGGGTTTCAGACATCAGCTCGCCGCTGGCACTCATGAAACGACGCCGGGTGTCCTTGCCAGGGTTGGCGGTCTGGCTGCCATGATCCTGGTAAGCCGCATCGGCCAGGCTCAGGGTGCCGAGCACTTGCGTGCCGTCTGCACTGACCACCTGCAGCAGCTGTGAGAAAACATCAATGCCGGCGCCTGGCAGCAGCCGGTCAACGGCTTCCTGCAGGTGCTTGCCGATGACCGTATACAACGATGGCAGCGCATCGAGCTGTTGGCTGAGCGCCTGCAACTGCCCGGCCTGCTGATCGACGATCGCCAGCATGCGTTGCTCGAAAAGCTTGCCCTCGGCCCGTTCGGCTTCCAGCACCACCGACATGCCTGCCCCCACCGGCAGACGCAAGATCAGCTCGGCATTGAGCGCGTCACGATCAGCAAAAGGCTCGATACCGCGCAGCAGGGTGCTGAGTAAAAGAGGTGCAGCGACTTGCGAGGGGTCGCTAATGACCCAGGCACCCGCCAGTTCGGCACCCATGGGCAACTGCGTGTCGGTGAGCAGGTGGTCGACTCGGGGGAGTGGCTGACCGTTGTCGGGGTTGTCGATCAGGCGTTGCAGCCATTGCTGTTGCTCGGGGCTGATGCGTGCCGCGCTTAGCGCTGCACGCACGTCCTGGGCAAAGCGCTGGCTGAGCGCGTGGTGGTAAAACCAGGGTGTTGCTGATTGGGTCACGATAAGGTTCCTTGTGTATGACCTGCCCTGCTGCATGGCAATACAGGGCAGGAAGGTGAAACAGGAGCCTATCGATGCATACCACCCAGGCTGCGCTACATAACGCTAGGGGCTGTTGACGTTTCAGCGCAGGCCGCGTTGCAGCGCCAAATCGTGTCAGGCGAGGCGAAGGACGCAGGAAATGGTCGCTCCCTTTTCAAGTCCTTCAACGACGCATGGCGCGATTTGGGGCGCAACCCGCAGGGCCGTGGCTGTTTTGTCACACGCACTCCAACAGAGTGACCTCTATGCTGGCCGACAAAACAGACCTCGGCGCGGTTGCGATGAAACGGCAACAGACCCTAGTGATTACTGCGCCCGTTCAGGTAAATCGCTCGAGCCCCAACTGCGCTACCAGCAACGCCAAAGAATCTGCATTACTGAGGATCACCCGCCGACGAACGTGCACGTCAGTGAGAAACGCTCTGCGCGCCTGCGTCAGATCTGGCTGGCCAGCGAGCTTGAGAATGGTCGCAAAGACCGAGCCGTCGCTGGGTTGAAAGTCGCGCCAGCCATTGCTGTCCCAGGTTCGGAACAAATTCGCCAAAGGCGTTTGATGCGACAGCGAAGCCTCACGTAACAACTGCAACTCCTGCTTGTAATCGACCGAAAGCGACAGGCTGTCATCGAGCAGGTCAAGAGGCGGCGCGACGGCATCCAGGTAGGCAATGTCCTGGGTTCGGCAGACCAGATGGGACAGTTCGTGCAACAGGGTAACGGCGCGAAAATGGTCGTCGGGATTGAACGCGCGAATACCGCTTGCCGACTTGAGAATATAAACCGGTGGGGTAAAGAACATATCGCTCAGGTACAGGCGTTGCAGCGGGTCGGACGTGATCACGAAAGCCGCCATATTTTCATACCCAGGCCTGACCGTACCGGTGACGAAACGCACTGAGTCGAGCGGCGACAGTGAAGGCTCCGACAGTGCGACGAACAACTGACTGATACGCTGCCTGAGCATGTCGATCAGCACCGTGCCCGGTGTGGTCACACCAAAAAACTCGCCCAGCAGGGTCTGTACCGGCAACGGCAAACCCTCGGCAAAGGGGGCGTTGAGGTTGAACAGGGCATTTTCCAGATAGCCCAGCGCACGCTGGCGAGCCAGGCTGATAAAGCGCGCCTGGTCGCGGGACAGGGCACGAATCTGATCCATGCCCCGGGCCTGCACATTGATGATCTGCGCGACCCGATGCTGCATCTGCTGCTCGCTGCTTACCACCAGAGACGGCGCACCACCGCGCAAGCCCAGCTCCAGACTCAGCTCCCATTGCTGGTTTGAACTCAGGCGCAGCTTCGGCCCGTTGCCATCGCCGCCCTTGATCCGCCACACACCGTCCTGCTGGTGAACTTCATACACCTTGCCAGCAACGGCCGCATAGCGAAGCCGGGTGCCAGGGTCCTGATACAGGTTGTACAACGCGTCGTAATTCAGATCGGCCAATTCGATGTCATGCACTTCGAGCTGAGCCAGCCGTAACCTGATGTCGTTGCCCAACGATGAGTGCCGCCAGGAAAACTCTGGCAAGCGCACATGTGGCCTGGCACGGGAAACCTCGACCTGCTCACGCCGGGTCATGACCAGCATGCCCAGCGCCGCGGAAAACTCGGACAACGCCTTGCCCCAGTGTTGCTCGGCCAGCGCGCCAGCCGATTCGCGCAGCAGGTTCTGGCTCTGCCAGGCACCCACCAACAGCCCCAGCCTGCCCGGCAGGAACAACAGAATCTGCTCGCCGCCCAGGGTCAAGACATGCACAAAGGAGGCCCAGTCGGCCTGGGCACTGGTCACGGCCTGCTTGTGGCTGAGGTCCTGGAGCAATTGCAGGGTAGCCTTGAACAGATAGCGCAGAGCGTTCCCTTCGACTATCGAGCTGCCGATGCTGACTTTGCCTGGCGTGCCCAGTGGCGGCTCCAAAAATCCGCCAATGCTCCAGGGAATGACGTGCGCCTCGGTCAGCCCACCATTGTCATAGCGGGTCCGCGCGGCCGGCTTGAGACGCTCAAGCACCAGAGTCTGCAACGGGCCGGCAGTGCGCAGTTGACTCAACAACTGGTCCTGATCGCGAAACTCCTTGAAGGTGAATTTATCGTTGAACAAGGTATGCAGCACCACCGGCCCTTGGCGGGAGTCCAGCGGGCCAATCAACCAGGCGCCCTCCACTTCATCAGGCGCCATGTCTGCACGAGGCACCAGCGTCAACGGGCGTAATACGACCGTCTGCCGGTGCAGCGGCTGACGGGCCTTGCCATCGGGCATATCGATAACTCTGGCGATGAAGTCGAAGGCTTGCTGGCTAAGCTCGCCTTGCAACTTGAGTTCCAGGGCCGGCAACAGCAGGCGCGCCGGTATCTGGCGCATGAACTTCAGGCGCCTTGCGGCATAATCTGCCCGACCAGGATCGAAGTGACTGCTCAGCAATGCCTGATAACGCTTGCCGATATCCAGCCGGTGCACCAATGACGTTACATACTCCGCCGTAAGCCCCATAGGCAGGGTGCCGCCAATCGCCATGCTCACACTGAGACTGGCGTCCTGGATTCTGGCGAAGTGGTTTAGGGAAAAACTCACCAGGTTCTCACTGTCGACGACCGTGGCCGCCGGTATGGCTGACGGGATGCTGCCAGGAGGCACGGGGGCGGCGACGTAGCGGGTCATGGTCACACGGATATCATGCGGGTCGAGCACCTGCGCAGGAAAGTCGCGGCTCAAAGCCGCCAGCAACTGTTCACGGGCGAAGGGCCGCAGCATGGGGATATCGGCGAGAAAATCGTCGGCGGGATTGCCATTGCCGTAGAAGTCTTCGAGCAAATGGACATAAAGCTCAAGGTCGGCGTCCGCAGCCTTGTGCAGCCAATCAGGCAGTACGGCCGCGAACAACAGGTTCTGGATGCGAATCGCCACGGTGTCGAGCCAGGCCCCTTGTCGCTGGCTAGTCAGGACCAGATCGATGTGCCGCCGACAGGTTTCAGCCGGCAAGCGGCTTTGCCTGACCAGCGCTATTGCCCTACCGAGGGCTTGCTGCTGACGCTGCTGCTCAGCCGCTTGAAGCCGATCAATGAAATGCCCGTCGACTTCGAGCAGGCTCAGATGAACCTCTTTTCCCGCTGCCATAGACTGATCGAGCCAAGCCTGATCGGCGGCCTCGAACAGTTCCAGCCATCGGGCCCGCCAATCGGGCAGTACCAGGTGCCGCTGGAGCCAGACCTGCAAGCTCGCCAGCGAGGACATTGCCTGCAAACCCGACAACCGCGACCAGAACAATAGCCCTTGATCGGGATGGGCGCTGCACTGCATGACCCAGGCATCACTCAAGCCCAGCGAAATCCGTCGCCCTTCAACCTGCAGGTGCACGGCATGGACCTCGACCAGCTTATTGCCATGAACCAGACGCAAGTCACGACCCGGGCGATCCAGCACCTGCTGGAGCATGTCGAGCGCTGCCTGGGGAAATTGCCCAAGCCGCCGCGCCACCTGCAGTTCCAGACGCAGCAGGTTGTAATGCAGCGCGCCCATCATCTGGCCAGGCACTGACTGCGCATGGTCCTGGCGCAGCGGGCGATCGAAAAACGCCGAGACCGACCCTGCGGACAACGCCAGCAGTTGAACACCGGCCTGGGCAAGCACATGCTCAAGCAATCCCGGCGTAATGCTGGCTAGCACCTCGGGGGGCTGGCCCTGGCCGAGTACTTCACAGTTGTCTGCTAGTGGCGTGTTACGCAGGCCGGTCAGGCGCTCAAGCAACAGGTCGGTCAGTGGCCGGGCCGTACTGTCAGGTTGGGTATCGTCCTGATCACTGTCTGGGTCGAGCAAAGACGACCCGGTCCCACGGACCCGAATCTGCTGCGCATCGAGTGGCTTGGCACCACCCACAACCGCCAGCCAGGGATTCAATGCCTGCCTGGCCAACGCCTCCAGCCGCGGACGCAACTTGTCCACTTCCTTGAGCAAGGTATCGTGCAGCGTCACTTGCTCCATCCACGAAGGAGTCAGGCCATACGGCCAGGCGACCGGCTCGGGCGGGTTACTCCAGATGTCGAGGAATCTTGCGGGTATGGCCTGCCAGCGTCCGCCCGGTTCGAGGCCGCTCAGCCGTGGATCGATGAGGGTGCGCACATCCAGGGCATCGTCGACCATGGCGAGCAGCTCACCGGCATCGTCACTCTGGCGCTTGAGCACCTCGTTCAGGTTGCGCTTCTGCAGGCCGATGATTGAATCGATACAGTCGAGAAACAACGGTTGGGCCAGGTCGTGGCTATGCAGTTGCAAGGCGTCGCCGGAGGTGAACAGGCGCTGGTCGTCCAGCGACAGGTAATCGCGCAGTTCGCTGCGCCCGGCAGGGCTGTTGGCCAGTTGCATCAGGGCTTGCCAGTTGCCGACAAGGCGCAGGCCCTTGCCCGGCGAGTAAAGCGCGTAGCCGCCCTCCAGATGAACAAGATAAAGACTGACCAGCTTGAACGGCCCCTGCTGGGCAGCGCTCAACGAAAGCCGCTTGATCGCCACTGCGGGCTCTGCCCCGAGCGCCTGTGATCCCAACTTGAGCAACACCTGCGTGTCTGTTGGCGATAACGCTAGCAGCGCCAACACCTGATGGGTAAAGCCGTCAGCCAGCCGTTGAGCCACACGCTCGCGGCGACTCACTCGCTGTTCATCGGCAATCGCCCAGTAGTCGGCAAGCAACGCTTCATAATCACGGATCAACTCATTGAGCTGCCACTTGAACTGAGCATCCGCAAGTGAACCCAGCTCCTCACCATGCCGGTCCAGAAAGCGCAACTGCTGGTTGTCCGGCAACGCATCGCCAGCCAGCAAGCCAAGTACCGCCTGCTCAGGGGGCAGTACCCGAACGATGGTCTGGGCATCGGCTCCAGACTTGCCAGGGTCAGTCTCGACAATCTGCACCGTGAGCGCTTGAGGGTCGATCGCTGCTGCGGGCCAGATCGCCTGCAATCTGGGCTTGAGCATCCGGCCGATAGCCTGCTGTAGCGACGGCAGCTTTTGCAGCATAGCCAACAGCCCGTTCAAGGCCTGCACCTGGTGATCGACGATCAACAGCATACGCTGCTCAAACAGCGAGCCTTCAAGAACCTGATACTCGAACTCCGGATTGAGCTCGCTGCGAATCGCGAAGCGTTGCCTCAACCAGCTCGCCAGCTGGCTGCGCTCGGTGAAACACTCAAGCCCGTGCGCCAGACTATCCAGGTACAGGGTCTCGCCCGTCGCACTGCGATGCACAATCAGAATCGCCGAGGCCAGCGCTAAGGGCACCGGCGAGCCGTCTTCCAGAATCAGGCGGTGCAATACCGGCGGGTCGTCGCTGAGCAGGGGCTGCTCGACATCGGAAAATCGCTGTAGCCAGTGCGCTTGATCGGCATCGATACGCTGTGCAGCTTGTGCAGCCTGCACATGCTGCATGAACCGCTGACGTAGCGGTTCAGGGTGAAAATAAGGTGTGAGCGACATGGCAAATTTCCTTTTGCACAAGGCACCGCCGGACACAACAGGTGCCGGTAATGCATCAAATGGAAAAGGAGCGTAACCAGAGTATGACGAGGGACTGCCATATATATGGCAATCCCTGCACTGACTGACTCAGAATTTGCGGGTTTTCTCGACCCAGGCGGCGAAGGTCTCGATGAAGGTTTTCAGGAAGGCCGTGGTGCGCTCGTTGAGCTCGCCATTTTCATCAAAGCTGGCGCCGATGTTACCCAGGTAGGATTCTGGCTGCTGCAAGGTCGCTACATCGAGGAACACCAGTGACTGACGCAGGTGATGGTTGGCACCAAAGCCGCCAATGGCACCCGGCGAGGCACTGATCACCGCGCCTGGCTTGCCGCTCATCTTGCTCTGACCGTAAGGGCGCGAACCGACGTCGATGGCGTTTTTCAGGGCACCGGGCACCGAGCGGTTGTACTCCGGGGTCACGAACAGCAGGCCATCGGCAGCGGCCAGCTCATCGCGAAAACGGGTGTAGGCTGCTGGCGGGCTGGCACCGTCGATATCTTCGTTATACAGCGGCAGATCACCGATCTCGACGATCTTCAACTCCAGGCTCGGCGGTGCCAGCCCGGCCAGGGCCAGGGCAATCTTGCGGTTGATCGACTCTTTTCTCAGGCTGCCGACCAGTACGGCAATGCGATGGACCTGACTCATAAAAAACTCCGGCGCTGGGTTCAAGGAAACTTGAGTTATAGACCAGCGCCCGCGCTGAATGTATGAAGCCTGTGCTTTTTTCTTTAAGCCTTGCTGCACCTTGATGCTCGGGCAGAGAGCGAACCAGTCGCCGATTTGATGGTCTACAGCCGCGATTGACAGGCAATTATGCGGTTATTTTCAGAGGTTCAAGGCAAATGGCTTCAGTTCTGGTCGGGCAGTTTCAAGCAAGAGATGCCGAGGGTCGCGTCTATCCGGTGCATGAATTTCAGGAGGCGCAGATTGACGGGGTCGGTGGCGCAACTGTGGTGACCACGTATCGGTTGGCGATTGGCGACCGGGTCAATCACCTGGGCGGCGACGAGTTCGAACTGGTGCAAAATGGCGTGAAGATGACCCGCATCCCTTGAGGGCGTCTCAGCCTGCGGGAAAGATCAGGTACCAGAAAATCGCCACTTCGCGGGTCTGCGGATCAATTGCGCGATAACTCAGATGGTCGACTCCACCCACCACAAAACCGAATTTCTCATACAACCGGCAGGCGTCCAGATTGTTGTTCTGGGTTTCAAGCATGATGCCTGCCAGGTTGTGCTTCTCGCTCCAGCCTCTGGCACTTTCCAGCAGCGAGCGGGCCACGCCATTGCGGCGGGCAGGCGCGTCCACCGCCAGTTCATCTATATAGGCAAAGCCATTCCAGTGTGGCCGGATCGCCAGATGGCCGACCGGCTGATCATCCAGCCAGGCCACCAGCACAGTGGCGTTGGTCGATTCGCGCCGCTGGCTGAACTCTTCTGAGTCAATCCCGTAGTTTTTTTCAAACGGCTTGACCTGCTCAAGCGGCCAGTCAGCCACCGGCTCACCGAGCCGAACCGTGGCGAAACTGCGCACCATGAAGGTGAACACACCGTTGAGCAGGTAGTCCTCGAACTGCTCGTCGGCGGGACGAATCGCCAGGGCCGGATGGATTTTCATACGGGTCGGCTCAGAGGCTGGTCAGTTGGCCGACTGCCCGGCTTCCTGCATCTGCACCCACAGCGCCGGAGCGCCGGCGGCCTTGGCGATGATTGCCATGCGCGCCTCGTGAGCCGCCAGTTCATCGGCGCTGGCACGCAAGATGCGCCCGGCAGGCCGGTCGGCTGGCAGACGACGAATTTCACTTGGGCGATCCGAGCCTCCTTCACCGCCATCGGCGCCCTGCCCCGACAACGACAGCGTGGTCTGCCCGCCAGTCATGGCCAAGTAGACGTCGGCCAGAATTTCCGAGTCGAGCAATGCGCCGTGCAGGTCACGGCCAGAGTTGTCTACGTCATAGCGTTTGCACAGTGCATCAAGACTGTTGCGCTGGCCGGGGTGGCGCTCACGGGCCATGGCCAGGGTATCGAGCACCGTGCAGTAACGGCTGACGTCGGCTCGATCCTGCTGCCCCAGCAAGGCGAATTCGTTATTGATGAAGCCAACGTCGAACGTCGCGTTGTGAATGATCAGCTGTGCGCCGCGAATGAACTCGTAGAACTCGTCGGCGACCTCGGCAAACCGCGGCTTGCCGACCAGGAATTGGTCGGTGATACCGTGCACGCCAATTGCCCCCTCATCGCTTTCGCGGTCAGGTTGCAGGTAGACGTGAAAGTGCCGGCCGGTCAGGCGCCGGCCAATCAACTCGACACAACCGATCTCGATGATCCGGTGACCTTCAGTCACCGGCATGCCGGTGGTTTCGGTATCGAGCACGATCGAACGATTATCAAGGTTTTGCGATGACATATTCTGTTGCCTCTTGTGCAGGCCCGAATATTAGCATGGGTTCAGACAGTGCGCGGTTGGCAGCACTGCCCCGGCAGCACTTCAAGGGTACCTCTAAAAACGTAGGCGAGGCAGTCAGCGCTAGGCGAAATCAGGCGAAAAACGGTCGGAGTCGCGCTCGACTTTACGGGTTGTACATGAGCATTTTGATTGGGCGGCACTCCGTCGGACTCGCGCACGAGCCTGATTTCAACAACGCGATGGCGCGCGTAACGCCGCAGGCGCCCAGCCAGCAGGTAGTTTTTAGAGGTGCCCGTCAGGCCTTGCCGCGCACCTCATCCACACCACGATTGGCGAGCTGGTCGGCACGCTCGTTGCCGGGGTGGCCGATGTGGCCGCGCACCCATTTCCACTCCACCTGATGACGGCTGACCTGCTCATCGAGTTGCTGCCAGAGGTCGGCATTTTTCACAGGCTCTTTGGCTGCCGTCTTCCAGCCGCGTTTTTTCCAGTTGACCATCCACTCGGTGATGCCTTTCATCACATACTGCGAGTCGGTGACCAGGGTCACTTCGCAGGGGCGCTTGAGCGCTTCGAGGCCGCGAATCGCGCCAGTCAGTTCCATGCGGTTGTTGGTGGTGTTGGCTTCGCCACCCCAGAGTTCCTTTTCCTGGCCCTTGTAAATCAGCAGCGCGCCCCAGCCCCCCGGGCCAGGGTTGCCCTTGCAGGCGCCGTCGGTAAAAAGTTCTATGCGTTCACTCATGGCTGTATTCCGAATTCAAAAAACCTGGGCATCGGCAGCCAGTAACCGCTCAAGGCTCACAACCGTCACGGTTGACCTTGGCCAGCGGCAACGGAATCAGCTTGCCCATGGGCTCGCGGCGTGACTGGCGCAATGGCCGCAGGCCGACCACCAGCTTGCGCGCCACCAGCAGGTAAAAGCCGCCACCCAATGCCTGACCGCTGGTGCTCCAGCGCTCCATGCCTTGCAAGCGCGTCTGCCACTTGGCCGATGCAAACGGCGGACGATAACACCCGAAGCGGCGCTTCTCCAGCGCAAAGCCCAGCAGGTTGAGCCAGTCGGCCACCCTTGTCGGCGCAATACAGCGCGCTTTGCGCAAGGCGTCGCGGGCAAACACCCGGCGCATGCCCCAACTGCTCCAGGGGTTGATACCGACGATCAGCAAATGCCCGCCGGGACGCACACTGCTGGCCGCCTCACGCAACAAGCCATGGGGAGACAGGCAGAAATCCAGGCCATGTTGCAGCACCACCACATCAGCCGCGTGCTCGCATAACGGCCAGGCCTGCTCTTCGCAGACGATTTCCATCCCCGGCAAGGGCGCACCGAGACGCACGGTGCGCTGGATTTGCACGGCCTGCGGCGGCGTCTGTTGCGCTGGCCCGTAATGCACCAGATAACCGCCGAAAAACCGCGCCAGTTCTTCTTCCAGAGCACGCCGCTCTTCTTCAATCAGCATGCGCCCCAACGGTCCGTCCAGCCACTCACGGGCCACACAGGTCAGCTCCAGCCATTGCGGATCGGCCTGGGCGAAGGATTGATCGATCATGGGATATGTTCCTCCGGGACTCGCAGCGCCAGCTGGACGCTTTGAGCGATACAGGGCAGGCATGGCTTGTGGCCGCTTGCTCGACGGGCATCAATACGTGTGTCTAAGGGTGGCCTACAAAATGGCTGCACTCGGCAATATTGCGTTGAAATCAGCCTCAAGATGCTCATGTACGTTATGTACGCTGCGCTTTTTCGCCTGACCTCGCCTTGTATTGCCTTCATTCGCCTATTTTGTATACAGCCCCTAAGATGCACTATTGTTTCCCGCCAAGCGAATTGCGCCATGATACAGATCCACGCCCTGCCCGCTTTCAGTGACAACTACATCTGGTTGTTACAAGACCTTTCGACCCGACGCTGTGCAGTGGTCGATCCGGGTGACGCCGCACCGGTGCTTGGCTGGCTAAAGGCCAACCCTGACTACCAACTGAGTGACATCCTGATCACTCATCATCATAACGATCATGTCGGCGGCGTGGCGGCGATCAAGGCGATCACTGATGCACGGGTCTATGGGCCGGCCGGCGAGACGATTCCGGCGCGCGATGTCGCGCTGCACGACAACGACCGTATCGAGGTACTGGGGTTGGCGCTGCAGGTCATTCTGGTCCCAGGTCACACCGCCGGGCATATCGCCTTCTATCATGAAGGCCCTGAAAAGCCCCTGCTGTTCAGCGGCGACACCCTGTTTGCCGCCGGTTGTGGCCGGTTGTTCGAGGGCACCCCCGAGCAGATGCACACCTCGCTGAGCCGGCTGGCCGCCCTGCCCGACCACACGGCCATCTACTGCGCCCATGAATATACCCTGAGTAACCTGCGCTTCGCCCACGCCGTGGAACCGGACAACGCTGACATCACCCAGCGTCTGGCGCAGGTCAGCCAATGGCGGAGCATGGACCGCATCAGCCTGCCGTCACAACTGGGTCTGGAGCGCCTGACAAACCCATTTATCCGGGTCCATGTAACATCCGTTAAAGAAAAAGCGGACGAGTGGAATGGCCGTGACAATGCCTCGCCCAGTGAGGTATTTGCCAGCCTGCGCGACTGGAAAAACAAGTTCTGACACACCCGCTCATCTACGGAAAACCCCGTAAAGGTTGACCATCGCGGGGTCCCTTCCTAGAATCGCCCGACATTTTTTCCTGGAAACACCCCCGGACAATGTCGTCATCTACTGGAAAACCCGCGAATTCCGCCACCTTGACGCGCCTGGCACAGGCCATCGCGGTGACCGCCAGCGCACTGTTGGCAGGCTGCCAAAGCACCGGCCAGACGACTGGTCAGGTCGAGCACGACGGCACCTACCGCAGCAAGGCCAACCTGGCGACGGGCATCAAGCAGAAGCCGATCTTCGTCAATCCGACCCCCGCCGCCCAGGCCGAGCCGCAAGATGTATGGGAGCGGATGCGGCTGGGCTTCCAGTTGCAACAAGGCGACAACCTGAACCCGCGCATCGATCAGCAGCGCCTGTGGTTCGCCAACAACCCGTCGTTCCTTGAGACTGCCGGTGAGCGTGGCAGCCTGTACATGCACTACATTGTCGAGCGCCTCGAAGAACGCAACATGCCGCTTGAGCTGGCGCTGCTGCCGGTGATTGAAAGCGCCTACAACCCGATGGCGATTTCCCGCGCCCAGGCGGTCGGCCTGTGGCAGTTCATCCCGTCCACCGGGCGTTACTTCAACCTGCGCCAGACCAGCTTTTATGATGGCCGCCGCGACATCCAGGCTTCGACCAATGCGGCGCTCGACTACCTGACCCGCCTGCATGACATGTTCAACGGTGACTGGCTGCTGGCCCTGGCGGCCTATAACGCCGGTGAAGGCACGGTCAGCCGGGCCATTGAGCGCAACGACAAGCTCAACCTGCCCACCGATTACTGGAACCTGCCCCTACCGCAGGAAACCCGTGACTATGTGCCCAAACTGCTGGCCCTCTCACAGGTGGTCCTGACCCCGGCGGCCTATGGTGTGAACCTCACGCCGATCGCCAACGAACCCTACTTTGAAGTCGTCGAGCTGAACAAGCGCGTCGACCTGTCCAAGGTCGCGAGCCTGGCCGACATCGACGAAGACGAACTGATCCAGCTCAATCCGGCGTTCAAGAAGCGCCTGACCGTTGATGGCCCACAGCACCTGCTGGTGCCGACCTCCAAGGCACAGCTGCTGGCTGCCAACCTGCCCAACCTGCAGCCGGCCGAGCTGATGCAATGGCAGCATCACCGGGTCCGTCGCGGCGACACCCTGGACAGCCTGGCCAAGCGTTATCAGGTATCGGTCAGTTCACTCAAAGGCAACAACCAGTTGTCAGGCAACAGCCTGAAGGTCGGCCAGTCACTGAATATCCCGCTGCAACCGGGCGGCACAGCGAAACCGGCCTTCGAGCTGGTCGCCAGTGAAGACAAACCGAGCCGTTCGCGCACCTACCGGGTCAAGAGCGGTGACAACCTGTCGAGCATCGCCCGCGCCAACAAGGTCGATGTCGAAGCCCTGCAACGCTGGAACAAGCTCTCTGGTCATCGCCTGCAAATCGGCCAGTCGCTGGTCATTCAGGACAATAGCCGGGCAGCCGGCAAAGTCGTTGCGGCGGCCAGCGCCAAGACCGCCGAAGGCAAGCCGGTGCAGTACAAGATCCAGAAAGGCGATTCCATGTACCTGGTGGCCAAACGCTTCAATGTCGAGATGAAGCATCTCAAGCGCTGGAATCCACGCAGTGGCCAGGCACTGCGCCCCGGCCAGACCCTGACGGTCTACCTGCCGCGTTGATCAGCCACGACGGTCAGGCGTCGTGCTGTGCCGCAGTCTTTTTCCAGACAGGACAAACTGCTACTGTTAGCGGCCCAGAGCCCAAGCCGTGCGCAATGTGATTCGTCCCATCCTGTTAGCCATCAGCCTGGGCTTGAGCTCCAATGCCAGCGCCGCCATCAGCGAAAGCCATGGCTACGCGCAGTTTGGCGCGCTCAAGTACCCGGCCAGCTTTACCCACTTCGACTGGGTCAATCCCGAGGCGCCGAAAAACGGCACCTTGCGGATCATGGCATTCGGCACCTTCGACACCCTGAACCCTTATACCTTCAAGGGCACCAGCCCGGTCGAGACCGGCAACTTCCTGCAGTACGGCGTCAATGAACTGAATGAACCGCTGATGGTGGGCACCGGTGCTTACGACCCATCCGGCGATGAGCCGACCTCCAGTTACGGGCTGATAGCCCGCAGTGTCGAGTACAGCGAGGACCGTAGCTGGGTGGTCTACAACCTGCGCCCGCAAGCCCGTTTTCATGATGGCCAGCCGATCACGGCTTATGATGTGGCGTTCTCTTATCGCACCCTGCTCAAGGACGGCCACCCACAGTACCGCACCGCCTTGCAGGAAGTGCAGCGGGTCGACATTCTCAACCGTCACCGCATCCGCTTCGTGTTCAAACGGGTCGGCAATCCACTGCTGATCATGCGCCTGGGCGAGATGCCGGTGCTGCCCCAGCATTACTGGAAAGACCGCGACTTCAAGGCCACCAGCTTCGACCCGCCGCTGGGCAGCGGCCCGTACCGGATCAGCAAGGTGCAGCCCGGTCGCCAGTTGATCTTCGAGCGGGTCAAGGATTACTGGGCTAAAGACCTGCCGGTCAATCGCGGCAAATACAATTTCGACCGGGTCGAAGTGGAGTTCTACCGCGACAGTGAGGTGGCCTTCGAAGCCTTCAAAGCCGGTGAGTTCGACATTTATATCGAGCACCAGGCCAAAAACTGGGCCAACGGCTACAACTTCGCAGCGCTGCAACGTGGCGAGGTCGTCAGGGCTGCCATAGCCCACCAGATCCCGACCCAGACCCAGGGCCTGTTCATGAACACCCGGCGCAACACCTTCAGCGACGTGCGGGTGCGCGAAGCACTGGGGCTGATGTTCAATTTCGAGTGGACCAACAGGGCACTGTTCAGCAACGCCTACCAGCGCTCGACCAGCTATTACCCCAACAGCGAGTTTTCCGCCAGCGGGCTGCCCAGTGGCCGCGAATGGCTGATGCTATCCCAGTACCGCGAGCGTCTGCCGGCCAGCCTGTTCAGCCAGCCGTTCAGCCTGCCTGCCAGCGACGGTGGCGGCCTCCCGCGCGAGACACTGCGCAAGGCTCTGGCGCTGCTCGGCGAAGCCGGCTGGACATTCTCCGGGCAACGCCTGGTCAACGCCCAACAGCAACCGCTGCGCTTCGAAATCCTGCTGGTCAATCCCAACCTGGAGCGCATCCTGCAGCCTTATGTAGAGGATCTGCGGCGCATCGGCATCGACGCAGGGCTGCGAACCGTGGACCGCGCCCAGTACAAGCAGCGCCTGGACCGTTTCGATTTCGACATGATCCTCATGACCCTGTCGCAGACCCTGAGTCCGGGCCTGGAACAGTGGCAGTACTTTCATTCCAGCCAGGCCGCCGTGAATGGCAGCAAGAACTACGCGGGCATTAGCAGCCCGGTGGTCGACGGCCTGCTCAACCAGTTGCTCGCCGCCTCCAGCCGCGAAGATCAGGTCGCCGCAGCCAGGGCACTTGACCGGGTTTTGCTGTCAGAGCACTACATGATTCCCAACTGGTATCTGAACAACCACCGCCTGGCCTGGCGCAATCGCTTCGCCATGGTCACCACGCCGCCCTATACCCTGGGCTTGCGCGCGTGGTGGCTCAAGCCTCAGGAGAACACCCGATGAACCCGATGCGTACGCTGTTGGCCAGCGCCGGCAGCCTGTTGCTGGTGGCCCTGGCCTGCACCGCCCAGGCTGCTCCCCAGCATGCCGTGACCCTGTACGACGAAGCGCCCAAGTACCCGGCGAACTTCAAGCATTTCGATTACGTGAACCCCGATGCGCCCAAGGGCGGGACCTTTCGCCAGGCCGGGTTCGGCAGCTTCGACAGCCTCAACCCCTTCATCAGCAAGGGCACAGCCGCCGCCGATATCAGCATGATCTACGACACTCTGGCGCGCTCCAGCCTCGATGAGCCGCTCACCGAATATGGCCTGATCGCTGAAAAAATCGAAAAAGCCCCTGACAACATGTGGGTGCGTTTCTATCTGCGCCCCCAGGCGCGCTTTCACGATGGCCACCCGATTCGTGCCGAAGACGTCGAGTTCACCTTCAATACCCTGATCAAGGACGGTGCGCCGCTGTACCGCGCCTACTATGCCGGCATCGACAAGGTCATCGTCGAAGACCCGTTGCGAGTCAAATTCGTCTTCAAGGACAGCCACAGCCGTGAGCTGCCACTGATCATCGGCCAGTTGCCGGTATTGCCCAAGCATTTCTGGGCGACGCGCGACTTCACCAAGGGCAATCTTGAATTGCCGCTGGGCAACGGGCCGTACAAGGTCACCCAGGTCAAGGCCGGTCGCTCGCTGCGCTTCGAGCGGGTCAAGGACTACTGGGCCAAGGATCTGCCGGTTAACCGTGGGCTGTACAACTTCGATGTGATGACCGTTGACTACTACCGCGACCCCGATGTGGCCCTGGAGGCGCTCAAGGCCGGGCAGTATGACTACCGCGAAGAAAACACTGCAAAGAACTGGGCCAGCGCCTATGACGTGTCGGCGGTGCGTGACGGACGCCTGATCAAGGAAGAGCTGCCCAACGGCAACCCGCAAGGCATGCAGGGCTTCATCCTCAACCTACGTCGCCCGGTGTTCCAGGACCCAAGGGTGCGCGAAGCACTGACCTTGCTGTTCGATTTCGAGTGGACCAACAAGCAGCTATTCAGCGGCTCCTACACCCGTACCCGCAGCTACTTCGACAACTCGGAAATGGCCTCCAGCGGACTGCCCACCGGTGAAGAGCTGAAACTGCTTGAAGCGCTGCGCGGCAAGATTCCTGAGCGGGTATTCACCGAGCCCTTCACGCTGCCGGTCAACGACGGTAGCGGCATGATCCGCCCGCAATTGCGCCGCGCCTACCAGCTGTTGCAGGAGGCTGGCTGGCAGATCAAGGATGATCGCATGACCGACGCCCAGGGCAATCCGGTGAAGCTTGAGTTCCTGATGGTGCAGACCGCCTTCGAGCGGGTCATGCTGCCCTACAAGCGCAACCTCAAGGATCTGGGGATTGAACTGTCGATCCGTCGGGTCGATGTCGCCGAATACATGAACCGCCTGCGCTCGCGGGACTTCGACATGATCGTCAGCAGCTTCCCGCAGTCCAGCTCGCCGGGTAATGAACAGCGCGAATTCTTCCACTCGGTCAGCGCCGACCGTCCCGGCAGCCGCAACTACATGGGCCTGAACGATCCGGCAGTCGATGCATTGGTTGACGGCCTGATCCGCGCCGACTCGCGCGAGAGCCTGGTGGCCCATACCCGTGCCCTGGACCGGGTGCTGCTGTGGGGCTTTTACGTGGTGCCCAACTGGCATATCAAGAGCTGGCGCATCGCTTACTGGGACCACCTGGCGCATCCGCAAGCCAAGGCGCTGTCGGACATCGGCCTGAGCAGTTGGTGGGCCAAGCCGGATGTCCAGCCGGCACCGCCAAGCCAGCCGCCAGTCAGCGAAGATGACAGCATCGGCGACACCGCCACCGGCAACGAGGAACGCTGAAATGCTGGCTTATATCCTGCGGCGTCTGCTGCTGATCATTCCGACCCTGCTGGGCATCCTGATCATCAACTTCATTATCGTCCAGGCCGCCCCTGGCGGGCCGGTGGAACAGACGATCGCCAAGCTCGAAGGCTTCGACGGTGCGACCAGCCGCATCGGCGGCGGTGGCTCGGAGGTCGGCGTGGCCGGCTCCAGCTACCGGGGTGCACAAGGTCTGGACCCGGCTTTGATCGAAGAAATCGAGCGTATGTACGGCTTCGACAAACCGGCGCCGGAACGCTTGTGGATCATGATCAAGAACTACGCCCAACTGGACTTCGGCACCAGTTTCTTCCGCGACGCCAAGGTCACCGACCTGATTCTGGAAAAGATGCCGGTTTCAATTTCGCTGGGGTTATGGAGCACCCTGATCATGTATCTGGTGTCGATCCCGCTGGGGATCGCCAAGGCCACCCGGCACGGTAGCCAATTCGACGTGTGGACCAGTTCGGCCATCGTCGTGGGGTATGCGATCCCTGCGTTCCTGTTCGCGATTCTATTGATCGTGCTGTTCGCCGGTGGCAGTTATCTGGACTGGTTCCCGCTACGCGGCCTGACCTCGAACAACTTCGATGAGCTGAGCACCACTGGCAAATTGCTGGATTATTTCTGGCATCTGGTGCTGCCAATCACCGCGCTGGTCATCGGCAACTTCGCGACCCTGACCCTGCTGACCAAAAACAGCTTCCTCGACGAAATCAGCAAGCAATACGTGATCACTGCCAAGGCCAAGGGCCTGAGTAACAACCGGGTGCTGTACGGCCATGTGTTCCGCAATGCCATGTTGCTGGTGATTGCCGGTTTTCCGGCGGCGTTCATTGGCATATTTTTCACCGGTTCCTTGCTGGTCGAGGTGATCTTCTCGCTCGACGGTCTGGGCCTGATGAGTTTCGAGTCGGCCATCAACCGCGACTATCCAGTGGTGTTCGGCACCCTGTTCATCTTCACCCTGCTGGGCCTGGTGGTGAAACTGATCGGCGATCTGACCTATACCCTGGTCGACCCGCGCATCGACTTCGAAAGCAGGGAGCATTGATATGCCGTTGTCCCCCCTCAATCGCCGCCGCTTCGAGCGCTTCAAGGCCAACCGCCGTGGCTGGTGGTCTCTGTGGCTGTTCATGGCCCTGTTCGTCCTCAGCCTGGGCGCTGAATTGATCGCCAATGACAAACCGCTGGCAGTGCGTTACGACGGCCAGTGGTACTTTCCGGTGTTCGAGCGCTACCCGGAAACCACCTTCGGCGGCGAGTTTCCGCTGGAAGCCAATTACAAAAGCCCCTATATCCAGGACCTGCTCGCCGCCAAAGATGGCTGGACGCTTTGGGCACCGATCCCCTACAGCTACCAGAGCATCAACTACGACCTGAAAGTCCCCGCCCCGGCTCCGCCGTCACCGGACAACTGGCTGGGCACCGATGACCAGGGCCGCGATGTACTGGCCCGGGTCATCTATGGCTTTCGTATTTCGGTGCTGTTCGCATTGACCCTGACGCTGCTCAGCTCGGTCATCGGCGTGATTGCCGGTGCGCTGCAAGGCTTCTATGGCGGCTGGGTCGACCTGCTGGGCCAGCGGTTTCTGGAAGTCTGGTCGGGCCTGCCGGTGCTTTACCTGCTGATCATTCTTGCCAGCTTCGTACAACCCAACTTCTGGTGGCTGCTGGGCATCATGCTGCTATTTTCGTGGATGAGCCTGGTTGACGTGGTGCGCGCCGAGTTTCTGCGCGGCCGCAATCTTGAATACGTACGTGCAGCCCGGGCACTGGGCATGCGCGATGGCGAAATCATGTTCCGGCACATTCTGCCCAACGCGATGATCTCGACCATGACCTTCATGCCGTTTATCCTCACCGGCGCCATCGGCACCCTGACCGCACTGGATTTTCTCGGCTTCGGCCTGCCAGCCGGCGCACCGTCGCTCGGCGAGCTGGTCGCCCAGGGCAAGGCCAACCTGCAGGCCCCCTGGCTGGGCATCAGCGCCTTTGCGGTACTGGCGATCATGCTCAGCCTGCTGGTGTTCATCGGTGAATCGGCCCGCGACGCCTTCGACCCAAGGAAATGACATGAGCCAGGACAATCTGATCGAAATCCGCGACCTGGCGGTCGAATTCACCACCGGTGATAACCGTCAGCGCGTGGTCGAAGGCGTTAATCTGGATATCCGCCGGGGTGAAACCCTGGCGTTGGTCGGCGAAAGCGGCTCGGGCAAGTCAGTCACCGCGCATTCGATTCTGCGCCTGCTGCCCTACCCTATCGCCAGCCATCCCAAAGGCAGCATCCGCTATGCCGGCGAAGACCTGCTG
The DNA here is from genome assembly GCF_024129895.2 of Pseudomonas sp. 21LCFQ02. NCBI lineage: Bacteria > Pseudomonadati > Pseudomonadota > Gammaproteobacteria > Pseudomonadales > Pseudomonadaceae > Pseudomonas > Pseudomonas sp. 21LCFQ02. Next base: position 3,472,266 of record NZ_CM178749.1, on the reverse strand, counting down.
AGCCTCAGTGAAAAACGCCTGCGCGGCCTGCGCGGCAACCGCATCGCGATGATCTTCCAGGAGCCGATGACCTCGCTCAATCCGCTGCATTCGGTGGAGAAGCAGATCAATGAGGTGCTCGCCCTGCACAAGGGGCTGACCGGTCAGGCGGCGCGTAAACGGACGCTGGAGCTGCTGGAGCTGGTGGGTATCAGCGAGCCGCACAAGCGACTCAAGGCCTTGCCCCATGAGCTGTCTGGCGGCCAGCGCCAACGAGTCATGATTGCCATGGCGCTGGCCAACGAGCCGGAGCTACTGATCGCCGACGAACCGACCACCGCGCTGGACGTCACGGTGCAGCTGAAAATCCTCGAACTGCTCAAGCAGCTGCAGGCCCGTCTGGGCATGGCGCTGCTGCTGATCAGCCACGATCTGAACGTGGTTCGACAAATAGCCCATCGGGTATGTGTCATGCAGCGCGGTTCCATCGTCGAACAGGCATCGTGCGAACAATTGTTCCGTTCGCCCCGGCACCCGTACACCCAAATGCTGATCAATGCCGAGCCCAGTGGTGGCCCGGTGGCCAATGTGCCAGGCAAGCCGTTACTGGAAGTCGAGAACCTGCGGGTCTGGTTCCCGATCAACAAAGGCCTGTTCAAACGCACTGTCGATCACGTCAAGGCGGTCGATGGCGTAGACTTCAGCCTGCTGCAGGGGCAGACACTGGGGATCGTCGGGGAAAGCGGATCAGGCAAGTCCACGCTGGGCCTGGCGATTTTGCGGCTATTGAGCAGCGAAGGCGCCATACGGTTTCAAGGGCAGCCCCTGAACGGGCTGACGCAGCAGCAGGTTCGTCCGTTGCGGCGGCAGATGCAGGTGGTGTTCCAGGACCCGTTTGGCAGCCTGAGCCCGCGCATGTCAGTGGCTGAAATCGTGGGTGAAGGTTTACGCATTCACAACATCGGCAGCGCCCAGGAACAACAGGTCGCGATCGTCGAAGCACTCAAAGAGGTAGGCCTGGACCCGGAAACCCGGCACCGCTACCCCCACGAGTTCTCCGGCGGGCAACGACAAAGAATCGCCATTGCCCGGGCATTGGTGTTAAAACCGGCGCTGATTCTGCTGGACGAGCCCACTTCGGCGCTCGACCGGACCGTCCAGCGCCAGGTAGTCGAGCTGCTACGCTCGCTGCAAGCCAAGTACAACCTGACCTATCTGTTCATCAGTCATGACCTGGCTGTGGTCAAGGCGCTGAGCCATCAACTGATGGTGGTCAAGCAAGGCAAAGTGGTCGAACAAGGTGCGGCAGAGGCTGTTTTCGCCGCACCGCAACATCCTTACACACAGCAGTTGCTGGAAGCCGCCTTCATGGCACCAGTAGCTGTCGATTAACCTGAAGAGGAACAACACATGGGTTTTCTCGCCGGTAAGCGCGTCCTGATCGTCGGTGTCGCCAGTAAACTGTCCATCGCATCCGGCATCGCTGCCGCCATGCACCGGGAAGGTGCAGAGCTTGCCTTCACTTATCAGAACGACAAGCTCAAGGGCCGTGTCGAAGAATTCGCCGCTGGCTGGGGTTCGAGCGCCGAGCTGTGCTTCCCTTGCGATGTGGCCAGCGATGAAGAAATCGCCAAGGTCTTTGAAGAGCTGGGCAAGAAGTGGGATGGTCTGGACGTGATCGTGCACTCGGTTGGCTACGCCCCGGGCGACCAGCTCGATGGCGACTTCACCGACGCCACCACCCGTGAAGGTTTCCGCATCGCTCACGACATCAGCGCTTACAGCTTCGTGGCACTGGCCAAAGGCGGTCGTGAGCTGATGAAAGGCCGCAATGGCAGCCTGCTGACCCTGTCGTACCTGGGCGCCGAGCGCACCATGCCAAACTACAACGTGATGGGCATGGCCAAGGCCAGCCTGGAAGCCGGTGTACGTTACCTGGCCGGCAGCCTGGGCGCTGAAGGCACTCGCGTCAACGCCGTGTCGGCTGGCCCGATCCGCACCCTGGCCGCTTCCGGCATCAAGAACTTCCGCAAGATGCTGGCCGCCAACGAGGCCCAGACCCCACTGCGCCGCAACGTGACCATCGAAGAAGTCGGCAACGCCGCCGCCTTCCTGTGCTCGGACCTGGCATCGGGCATCAGCGGTGAAATCATGTACGTCGACGGTGGCTTCAACACCACTGCGATGGGCAACATCGAAGAGTAATCGGCAAGCCGCTTACTCAGACGCAAAAAAAGAAGGCCGCCCCTAGGGGCGGCCTTCTTTTTTGCGCTGTAGGAGCTGCTTCAGCAGCGAAGGCCTTGGCACCATTCGCGGCTGAAGCCGCTCCTACACAGCTAACGTTAGTACTTCTCGATCTTGGCCTTGTGCTCCAGCTCGGCACGATAGGCCGAGAAATCCTGCTGCCCGGCACGCGATGCCAGGAAGCGGCGGTACTGGGCCTTTTCCTCTTCAGACGGCGCAGCGGCCTGGTTGACGCCCTTGAGGCGCACAATCACGAAGCTGCCGTCACGAGCGCTCAGGCTGGCGTACTCGGACTTGTCCTGGCCTTCAGGCTTGGGCATACGGAACAGGGTCTGCAACACAGCCGGATCGACACCGTCCTGACCGCGGCTGACCGCTTCCAGAACCTTCCACTCGATACCGTCCTGGCGCGCAGCCAGCGCAACCTTGCCATCGCGCAGGCCCGCGAGCAGCGCCTCGCCCTTGGCTTTGGCCGCAGCGGCAGCCTTGTCATGGACCAACTGGTTACGAATGGCGCCGGCCACTTGTTCCAGTGGCAGTTGCTGAGGCTGCAGGTGCTCCTTGGCGCGCACCACCAGCACAGTGTCAGGATCAAGTTCCAGCACGTTGCTGTTGGAACCCTCTTCCAGCACTTGCGGACTGAACGCTGCCTGGATCACCGCACGGTTGGCTGTCAGACCTTCACCACCTTCACGCCCGAACGCCGCGGTGGTCTGGACCTTGAGCCCCAGATCCTGAGCCGGCTGGCTCAGATCGGCAGACTCAAATGCCGCGTCCTGCAGTTGCTTGGTGACTTCGACGAACTTCTGCTCAACCTGTTGCGATTTCAGGTCGGCGGTCAGCTTGTCCTTGAGGCTGGCGAAGCTCGGCACCGAAGGTGCTTCAACGCCCAGCAGCTTGATCAGGTGCCAGCCGTAATCGCTGCGTACCGGCTGCGAGACCTGGTCCTTGTTCAGCGCGTACAGGGCATCTTCGAAAGCCGGGTCGTATACCCCCTTGCCGGCGTAACCCAGATCACCGCCCTTGGTGGACGAACCCGGATCCTGAGAGAACTCTTTGGCCAGGGCGGCAAAGTCTTCACCTTTGGCCAGGCGCTGCTGGATTTCTTCCAGTTTGGCCTTGGCCTGCTGATCGTTCACCTTGTCGCCGACTTCGATCAGGATGTGCGCAGCCCGACGCTGTTCGGTCAGATTGGCAATTTCCTGCTGGTAAGCGGTCTGCAGGTCTGCATCCTTGACCTCAACCTTGTCAAAGAACGCCGACTTCTTCAGCTCGATATAGTCCAGAACCACTTGCTCGGGGCTCATGAACTCTTTGGCGTGCTGATCGTAGTGGGCCTTGACCTCGTCATCGCTTACCGAAACGCCAGCAGTATTGGCAGCAATGGTCAGGGTGGCCGAATCACGGGTCTGCTTCTCCAGCCGGGCAAACGCCTCGACCTGGGCATCGGTCACGAACGCGCTGCCAGCGATACCGGCACGGGTCTGAGCGATGAGCATTTCCTGGGTCAGCATCTGCCGGAACTGCAGACGGCTATAGCCCAATTGACGAATGACCTGATCAAACCGGTCGGCACTGAATTTGCCATCGACCTGGAACTCGGGCGTCATCAACAGTTGCTGGTCAACGGCGGCTTCGGAGAAGGCGAACTTGTCGTCTGCGGCAGCCTGCAGCAGCAGTTTGCGTTCGATCAGGCCCTTGAGAGCCGATTCACGCAGCAGCTTTTCGTCCAGCAGCGAAGGATCGAAGTCCTTGCCCAACTGCTGAGCCAATTGCTGAGCCAACTGGCGGCGTTGCATATCGACCGCTTGACTCAATTCGTTTTGGGTCACCTCTTCGCCATTCACCTCGGCAGCATTCTGCTTGCTGCTCGAAGAGGTGAACATCGCTTCGATGCCCGTCAGGGCCATCAGTGCAACGATGATCCCGATAATGGTTTTGGCAATCCAGCCTTGGGAATTGTCCCTGATGTTCTGCAGCATGCGTCCCCCAGAACGGTTGAACTCACGAACCAACCGCGGAGCGTGGGTAGAAAGCGGATAGAAGAAAGGCGCATCCGAGGATGCGCCTTCCCGTAAATCGCGTAGCGGAAGGTCTCGAACCTTCCGCGACCGGTTCGCGAATGCACGCGAACCAGCGCGTCAAGGCTTGAAAGAAACTTAGTTGACAGCTTCTTTCAGGGCCTTGCCGGCTTTGAATACTGGCTTCTTGGCCGCTGGAATTTCCAGGGTCTTGCCAGTCTGCGGGTTACGACCTACACGGGCAGGACGGTCAGTAACGGAGAACGTACCAAAGCCAACCAGAACAACCGAGTCGCCAGCCTTCAGAGCGCCAGTGACGGATTCGATCACCGCGTCCAGCGCACGGCCAGCAGCAGCTTTCGGGATATCAGCAGATGCAGCGATAGCATCAATCAGTTCCGACTTGTTCACTCTAAGTCCCCTTATCTCTATATGGAGTATGTTTCTAAGTTTTTGGTGTTAAGCAAAACGAGCGCTGAGGGTCTTCAAATACTGGCCTGAAAGAGCCGCTTTATAACAAGCGCTCCAAAAAGCTGTCAAGAAAGCCCACTCAGACTTAATGCGTGCTAATTCTTTCCTTAGAGTCAGACTCGCGCTTTTCGTCCTTCGCCACCCTGTCGGGAGCTACATCCGGCAAGGGCTCAGGGGCGTATTGCAGCGCAATTTGCAGGACTTCGTCAATCCATTTAACGGGCTTGATCTGCAAGTCTTGCTTGATGTTGTCAGGAATTTCCTTCAAATCGCGTACGTTTTCTTCGGGAATGATTACAGTCTTGATCCCGCCACGATGTGCCGCGAGTAACTTTTCCTTCAGACCGCCAATCGCCAGTACCTGACCACGCAGGGTGATCTCACCGGTCATCGCCACATCGGCGCGCACCGGGATCTGGGTCAGGGCCGACACCAGCGCGGTGCACATGCCGATACCGGCGCTCGGGCCATCCTTGGGGGTTGCCCCCTCAGGCATGTGGATGTGGGTATCGTGCTTCTCATGGAAGTCCGACGCAATCCCCAGGCTCTTGGCACGGCTACGCACCACCGTCTGTGCGGCGGTGATCGACTCGACCATCACGTCGCCCAGCGAACCGGTCTTGATCAACTGGCCTTTGCCCGGAATCACTGCCGACTCGATGGTCAGCAGTTCGCCGCCCACCTGAGTCCACGCCAGGCCCGTTACCTGACCGATCTGATCCTGCTGCTCGGCGAGTCCGTAGCGGAATTTACGCACGCCCAGATAATGCTCAAGATTGTCCGAGGTGACCTTGATGGCGAATTTACGCTCCTTGGCGTGCTCCTTGACTACCTTGCGGCAGACTTTGGCAATCTGCCGTTCAAGGCCGCGCACGCCCGCTTCACGGGTGTAGTAGCGAATGATGTCGCGAATGGCGCTCTCGTCGAACTCCAGCTCGGCCTTTTTCAGGCCATTGGCCTGGATCTGCTTGGGCGCGAGGTACTTGACGGAGATGTTGATCTTTTCGTCTTCGGTGTAGCCTGGCAAACGGATGACTTCCATACGGTCGAGCAGCGCCGGCGGGATGTTCATCGAGTTGGAGGTGCACAGGAACATCACATCCGAAAGGTCGTAATCAACCTCCAGATAGTGATCGTTGAAATTGTGGTTTTGCTCGGGGTCGAGCACTTCGAGCAGCGCCGACGCCGGATCGCCGCGCATGTCACTGCCCATCTTGTCGATCTCATCGAGCAGGAACAGTGGATTGCGGACGCCAACCTTGGTCATCTTTTGTATCAATCTACCCGGCATCGAGCCGATGTAAGTACGACGGTGACCGCGTATTTCTGCTTCATCACGCACGCCACCCAAGGCCATGCGCACGAACTTGCGATTGGTCGCACTGGCAATCGACTCGGCCAGCGATGTCTTGCCGACACCCGGCGGGCCGACCAGACACAGCACCGGACCACGGATCTTTTTCACCCGCTTCTGCACGGCGAGGTACTCAAGGATGCGCTCCTTGACCTCTTCCAGACCGTAGTGATCAGAGTCGAGAATCTCTTCGGCACGGGCCAGGTCCAGACGCACTTTGCTCTGCGCCTTCCAGGGCACCTGCACCAGCCAGTCGATGTACGAACGCACCACGGTCGCTTCAGCGGACATCGGCGACATCTGCTTGAGCTTGTTCAGCTCGGCGGTGGCTTTGGTGAGAGCATCTTTAGGCAGACCAGCGGCGTCGATGCGCTTTTTCAGCTCTTCGATCTCGTTGTGGCCTTCATCACCATCACCCAGTTCTTTCTGAATGGCCTTCATCTGCTCATTCAGATAGTACTCGCGCTGGCTGCGCTCCATCTGTTTCTTGACCCGGCCACGAATGCGCTTCTCGACCTGCAACAGGTCGATTTCAGCATCCAGCAGCGCGAGCACATGCTCGACACGTGCAGACAGGTCGATGATTTCGAGGATTTCCTGCTTTTGCTCGATCTTCAGCGCCATGTGCGCTGCCATGGTATCGACCAGGCGACCTGGCTCTTCGATGCTGTTGAGCGAGGACAGGACTTCAGCAGGGACTTTTTTACCCAATTGCACATATTGCTCGAACTGGCCGAGCAAGCTGCGTACAAAGACCTCGGACTCACGGTCCGGCGCGGCAGTTTCATCGATCAGCGCAACTTCGGCGCGGCAATGACCGTCGACTTCCATGAAGCGCTCAACGCTGCCGCGCTGCTCGCCTTCAACCAGGACTTTGACAGTGCCATCAGGCAGTTTAAGCAGTTGCAGGACAGTGGCGACAGTACCGACACCATAGAGGGCTTCTTCGCCCGGATCGTCGTCAGCCGGGTTTCTCTGCGCAAGCAGGAGAATCTGCTTGTCACCGGTCATCGCCGCCTCAAGGGCTTCGATAGACTTCTCGCGCCCCACGAACAGCGGGATAACCATATGCGGATAAACCACAACATCACGCAATGGCAAAAGAGGCAATTCGATGGTGGCTTTCATGATTTCGCCTCTACAGCGGCCAATTGGCCGTGGACAGATTGAATGTGCTTGAAACCAAGATGGGGTCTGCGTTGCAAAAATACAAGCCTTAGCGGCCCGATCAGGAAATAGTTACGATTTTATTTCCCGGATCCGGCAGGGCTTGCCGACCAACGACGAACGCCGCACTGCTGGCGGCGCATACCCCCCAAAATGCAGAAGGGGCCACAAGGGCCCCTTCTTGGGTTTTGCACGAAAACTGCCTGCATTCGCCGACGTTTCGTACAACCCCTTGTCAGCACTCACGCACAGGCGTCAGGCATCGGGTGCAGCTTTGGCGGCAGGCTCGCTGTTTTCATAGATCAGCAGCGGCTTGGAGGTGCCTTCAATGACGCTCTCGTCGATCACCACCTTGCTCACGTCGTTTTGCGACGGGATTTCGTACATGGTGTCGAGCAGCACGCCTTCGAGGATCGAGCGCAGGCCACGAGCGCCGGTCTTGCGCTCCAGGGCGCGGCGAGCCACGGCCTTGAGTGCATCGGAACGGAACTCCAGGTCAACGCCTTCCATCTCGAACAGCTTGCCGTACTGCTTGGTCAAGGCGTTCTTCGGCTCGGTCAGAATCTGGATCAGCGCCGGCTCATCCAGTTCGTCCAGTGTTGCCAATACCGGCAAACGACCGACGAACTCGGGGATCAGGCCGAACTTGACCAGATCGTCCGGCTCGACTTCACGCAGCGACTCACCGACCTTCTTGCCCTCTTCCTTGCTGCGCACCTCAGCATTGAAGCCGATGCCGCCGCGGGTCGAGCGGTTCTGGATGACTTTCTCCAGACCCGAGAACGCGCCACCGCAGATGAACAGGATATTGCGGGTATCAACCTGCAGGAATTCCTGCTGCGGGTGCTTGCGACCGCCTTGTGGCGGTACGGAAGCCACAGTGCCTTCGATCAGCTTCAGCAGAGCCTGCTGAACACCTTCGCCGGACACGTCGCGAGTGATGGAAGGGTTGTCGGATTTGCGCGAAATCTTGTCGATTTCGTCGATGTAGACAATACCCATCTGGGCCTTCTCTACGTCGTAATCACATTTCTGCAACAGCTTCTGAATAATGTTCTCCACGTCCTCGCCCACATAACCGGCTTCGGTCAGGGTGGTGGCGTCGGCGATGGTGAACGGCACGTTGAGCAGGCGAGCCAGGGTTTCGGCGAGCAGGGTCTTGCCCGAGCCGGTAGGCCCAATCAGCAGGATGTTGCTCTTGCCCAGTTCAACGTCGTCATTTTTTTTGTCGCGTTGGTTCAAGCGCTTGTAGTGGTTGTACACCGCTACTGCGAGAACCTTCTTGGCGCGCTCCTGACCGATGACGTACTGGTCAAGGATGCCGCTGATTTCTTTAGGCGAAGGCAGTTTATGTGCGCTGCTTTCGGCCTGTGCTTCCTGCACCTCCTCACGGATGATGTCATTGCACAGGTCGACGCACTCGTCGCAGATAAAGACCGAGGGGCCGGCAATCAATTTACGCACTTCATGCTGGCTTTTGCCGCAGAAGGAGCAATAGAGCAATTTACCGTTGTCCTCGCCGTTGCGGGTGTCAGTCATTCGATCGATCCAGTCCGATAGGCTTGCAACACAAGATGAAGGCTCTTGCGGGCTTTTTCAAGTCCGCAGGCGGTCAGTTGCAGGACCGCCCACATCCCGGGTTACTCAGGCAGGCATTTCACGCTTGGTGATGACGGAGTCGATCAGGCCGTATTCGGCTGCGCGATCCGCACTCATGAAATTGTCGCGCTCTGTGTCACGTTCAATGGTTTCAAGGCTTTGGCCGGTATGCTCGGCCAACAGGCTGTTCAGGCGGTGACGGATATGCAGAATTTCACGGGCATGGATATCGATATCCGAAGCCTGGCCCTGGAAACCTCCCAGTGGCTGGTGAATCATCATCCGCGAGTTGGGCAGACAATGCCGCTTGCCCTTGGCACCACCTGCGAGCAGGAACGCACCCATGCTGCAGGCCTGGCCGATGCAGATGGTGGACACGTCCGGCTTGATGAACTGCATGGTGTCGTAGATCGACATGCCTGCTGTCACCGAACCGCCAGGTGAGTTGATGTAGAGATGGATATCCTTGTCCGGGTTTTCCGCTTCCAGGAACAGGAGCTGCGCCGCGATCAGGTTGGCCATGTAGTCTTCTACCGGACCCACCATGAAAATCACCCGCTCCTTGAGAAGGCGCGAATAGATGTCGTACGCGCGTTCGCCACGGGCGGACTGCTCGATAACCATCGGGACCAGGCCGCCAGCAGCCTGGATGTCAGAGTTGTGCTGAAAATAAGAATTGCGGGACATGTCCTGCACTCACTCCCAAATAGTCGAGTCTTGAATACGCACAAGCCAGCGCGAAGGCTGGCTTGTGAGTGTTTTCGAACGAAACAACGAAATCAGTCGGCTTGTGGAGCTTCTACCGGCTTGACCGCTTCTTCGTAGGAGACCGATTTGTCGGTCACGCTAGCTTTCTGCAAAACAGTATCTACAACTTGCTCTTCCAGCACAACCGAACGAACTTCGTTCATCTGCTGTTCGTTCTTCAGGTACCAGGCCACGACCTGCTCTGGCTCCTGGTAGGCCGAAGCCATTTCCTGGATCAGCTCGCGAACGCGATCTTCATCAGGCTTGAGATCGAACTGCTTGACCACTTCAGCAACGATCAGACCCAGCTCAACGCGGCGCTTGGCCTGCTCCTGGAACAGCTCGGCCGGCAGTTGGTCAGGCTTGATGTTGCCGCCGAACTGCTGAACAGCCTGAACGCGCAGACGGTTGACTTCGTTTTCCAGCAGCGCTTTTGGCACTTCGATCGGGTTGGCAGCCAGCAGACCGTCCATGACCTGGTTCTTGACCTTGGATTTGATCGCCTGACGCAGTTCACGCTCCATGTTCTTGCGAACTTCGGTGCGGAAGCCGTCCAGACCGGTTTCCTTAATGCCGAACAGCTTGAAGAACTCTTCGTTCAGCTCAGGCAGCTTAGGCTCGGAAACGCTGTTGACGGTCACAGTGAACTCAGCGGCCTTGCCAGCCAACTCAAGGTTCTGATAGTCCTCAGGGAAGGTCACGTTCAGAACGCGCTCTTCACCCGCCTTGGCACCGACCAGGCCGTCTTCGAAGCCAGGAATCATGCGACCGGAGCCCAGTACCAGCTGAGTGCCGCTGGCGGAGCCGCCAGCGAACGCTTCGCCGTCGACCTTGCCAACGAAATCGATGTTGACCTGATCGTCGTTCTGAGCGGCACGGTCAGCCTCTTCAAAACGCACGTTCTGCTTGCGCAGGATGTCCAGCATGTTGTCCAGATCGCCATCAGCCACGTCAGCAGACAGGCGCTCGACAGCGATGGTTTCAAAGCCGGAAACAGTGAATTCAGGGAAAACTTCGAAAGTGGCGACGTATTCCAGATCCTTGCCTTTCTCGAAAGACTTTGGCTCAACAGCAGGCGAGCCAGCCGGGTTCAGCTTCTGCTCAACCACAGCTTCGTAGAAGGTCGCCTGGATCAGCTCACCCAGAGCCTCCTGACGAGCACCCTCTTCAAAACGCTGACGGATCACGCTCATTGGCACTTTGCCTGGGCGGAAGCCCGGGATTTTGGCCCTGCGCGCAGTCTGTTGCAGACGCTTGTTGACTTCGGTCTCGATGCGCTCGGCAGGCACGCCAATGGTCATGCGGCGTTCGAGAGCAGAAGTGTTTTCAACAGAAACTTGCATGGATATTCCTCGTTGCACAGACGTTAGCCGGCGTTTCCGACCCTAGAATCAAGGGCATGCATTCTAGTGGGTCGAACTCAAGAAGTCACCCTACTGAAAAAGGGCAGTTTTAAGAGGATGTTATCGAATCGCCGATGAAAGGACTGATGCAACTGGCCGCTTCCCCGGCAACCCGTCTACCCCGCCCTGCCCCCCCCATGAGGAGCTACCGGACCGGGCAGCACCGATTCCATCCGGATACTGCGTTTCACCAGACCGACGGCATCAGTCCGGGAAACCAAAAACCAGTTTGCCAAAACAGAAAAAGCCGCTCTAGAGCGGCTTTTTCATTTAACAGGATAAAGACATCTAGCCAATACCTGCTTGTTTCATGGTGCGGAAGAAGAGACTCGAACTCTTACACCTTGCGGCGCTGGAACCTAAATCCAGTGCGTCTACCAATTTCGCCACTTCCGCGCAACCAGCTTTTAAAGCAAAGGCGCCAGACTTTTAAATCCGGCGCCTCTCTCGAATATGGGGTGGACGATGGGGATCGAACCCACGACAACAGGAGTCACAATCCTGTGCTCTACCAACTGAGCTACGCCCACCATATTGCATTTACTTGTGCCAAAGCTGCCTTGAATGGCGCACCCGGCAGGACTCGAACCTGCGACCATCCGCTTAGAAGGCGGATGCTCTATCCAGCTGAGCTACGGGCACTTATATAATCTGCATCTTTAACGATTACAAATTACAGGCTTTAGATCATCTCGAACCGGGCGTTAACCTTGTTCAATCTGACTAGCATTATCCAGTCCCGAGGTCTTCGGCGCTGGGCTCTGCCCGGCAAGTGGTGCGAATCTTATAGACGACCCCGAAGGTCGTCAACACTTTTTTTAAAAAAAATTCAGGCAGATAAAGGAGTTAGCTTATTAGGCGCAGCGAGCGCCTTTGCCCTGACGCCATGTCATGAGAGAATACGCGCTCTTTTTAATCCTTCTCGATGGTTAATCACCCGCATGACTGCAAAACTAATCGACGGCAAAGCGATCGCCGCGAACCTGCGCCAGCAGATCGCCCAACGTGTCGCCGAACGCCGCCAGCAAGGCCTGCGCACCCCGGGCCTCGCGGTGATCCTGGTCGGCAGCGATCCCGCCTCCCAGGTCTATGTCTCGCACAAACGCAAGGATTGTGAAGAAGTAGGCTTCCTGTCCCAGGCCTATGACCTGCCGACCAGCACGTCCCAGGCAGACCTGACCGCACTGATCGACCGCCTTAATGAAGACGCCCAGGTTGACGGCATTCTGCTGCAACTGCCGCTGCCGGCGCATCTGGATGCCTCCTTGCTGCTGGAGCGCATTCGCCCGGACAAGGACGTCGACGGGTTCCATCCCTATAACATCGGTCGCCTCGCTCAGCGCATCCCGCTGCTGCGCCCCTGCACCCCCAAGGGCATCATGACCCTGCTGGAGAGCACCGGCGCCGACCTGTACGGTATGGATGCGGTGGTTGTCGGCGCCTCGAACATCGTCGGCCGGCCGATGGCCATGGAACTGCTGCTGGGCGGCTGCACCGTAACCGTGACTCACCGCTTCACCCAGGACCTGGCCGCTCATGTAGGCCGTGCCGACCTGGTGGTCGTCGCCGCCGGCAAGCCTGGCCTGGTGAAAGGTGAGTGGATCAAGCCCGGCGCGATCGTGATTGACGTCGGTATCAACCGGCAGGCCGACGGCCGACTGGTCGGCGACGTGGTCTACGAGACCGCCCTGCCCCGCGCCGGCTGGATCACGCCAGTACCTGGCGGCGTTGGCCCGATGACTCGCGCCTGCCTGCTGGAAAACACCCTGTACGCAGCAGAAACCTTGCACAACTGATTTCTGGCTGGCATACACCCACAAAAAACGGCACCCGAGGTGCCGTTTTTTGTTTACCCAGCAACGTCAGGGTGCCCGTCAGTCAGCCAGACGCCAGGTCGTGCCGCCCTTGCCATCTTCCAGAATCACGCCCATGGCGGTGATCTGGTCGCGGATACGGTCGGATTCAGCCCAGTCCTTGTTGGCCCGAGCCTCCAGACGCGCCTGGATCAAGGCCTCTACCTCAGCGGCATCCACCTTGCCTTCGGCACCGGCACGCAGGAACTCGTCAGCTTCGAGTTGCAGCACGCCCAGCACGCTGGCCAGTTGCTTGAGCCGCGCCGCAAGGCCAGCGGCGGTGGCTGGATCGCTGTCACGCAGGCGGTTGATCTCACGAACCATCTCGAACAGCACCGCGCAGGCTTCCGGCGTGCCGAAATCGTCATCCATGGCCGCCTTGAAGCGCTCGACAAACGCTTCGCCACCCGCAGGCTCAACCACCGGCAGGCCTTTGAGGGCATGGTAGAAACGCTCCAGCGCGCCCTTGGACTCACGCAGGCTGTCTTCGGAGTAGTTGATCGCGCTGCGGTAATGACTCGACACCAACAGGTAGCGCACCACTTCCGGGTGATATTTGTCCAGCACATCACGAATGGTGAAGAAGTTGTTCAACGACTTGGACATCTTCTCGCCATTGATACGGATCATCCCGCAATGCAGCCAGGCATTGGCATAGGTCTGGCCGGTGGCCGCCTCGCTCTGGGCGATCTCGTTCTCGTGGTGCGGAAATTCCAGGTCGCTGCCGCCACCGTGAATATCAAAGGTGTCACCCAGGCAGCAGGTGGACATCACCGAGCACTCGATATGCCAGCCCGGACGCCCGGCGCCCCACGGCGAGTCCCAACTGGGCTCGCCCGGTTTGGCGCCTTTCCACAGAACGAAGTCCAGCGGATCCTGCTTGGATTCGTCAACCTCGATCCGCGCACCGATGCGCAGGTCTTCGATTTTCTTGCGCGACAGCTTGCCATACCCCTGGAACTTGCCGACCCGGTAGTAAACGTCACCGTTGCCCGGTGCGTAGGCGTAGCCCTTGTCGATCAGGGTCTGGATCATGGCATGCATGCCCGGAATATGATCGGTGGCACGCGGCTCCATGTCCGGCTTGAGGATGTTCAGCCGCGCCTCGTCCTCATGCATGGCGGCGATCATGCGCTCGGTCAGCGCGTCGAACGACTCGCCGTTCTCCCTGGCCCTGTTGATGATCTTGTCGTCGATATCAGTGATGTTGCGCACATAGGTCAGGTCATAACCACTGAAACGCAACCAGCGGGTCACCAGATCAAAGGCAACCATGCTGCGCCCATGGCCCAGATGACAGTAGTCGTATACGGTCATGCCGCAGACATACATACGTACCTGATTGCCATTGAGTGGCTTGAAGACTTCTTTGCTCTTGGTGAGCGTGTTGTAGATGGAAAGCACGTTGTTCCTACCCTTGTTGTTCCTGAAAGCCTGCGGGCCGAAGCCCGAACGCTTTTAGCTCCAGGAGTCCCGCAAAGTAACGGTACGATTGAATACCGGCCGGCCAGGTTTCGAGTCCTTGATGTCAGCGCAGAAGTAACCTTCGCGCTCGAACTGGAAACGGTCCTCCGGCTGCGCTTGCGCCAGCGAAGGCTCGGCCCGACAACCGGTCAGCACTTGCAGGGAGTCAGGGTTGATGTTGTCCAGGAAGCTCGCGCCCTCCTCGGCTTTTTCAGGCGACGGCGAGCGGAACAGGCGATCATACAGACGCACTTCACATTCAACGCTCTCGGCGGCCGGCACCCAGTGGATCACGCCCTTGACCTTGCGGCCCTCAGGGTTCTTGCCCAGCGTGTCGGGATCAAACGAGCAACGCAGCTCGACGATATTGCCGTCAGCATCCTTGATTGCTTCGTCGGCACGAATCACATAGCTGCCACGCAGACGCACTTCGCCATTAGGCTCCAGACGCTTATAGCCCTTTGGCGGTTCTTCCATGTAGTCGTCGCGGTCGATGTACAGCTCGCGGGAGAACGGCAGCTCGCGCACGCCAAGGTCTTCTTTAGGGTGGCGCGGCAGTTCCAGCTTCTCGACCTGACCTTCTGGGTAATTGGTAATCACCACCTTGAGCGGACGCAGCACGCACATGGCCCGCGGTGCATTGCGGTCCAGATCATCGCGAATACTGAATTCGAGCATGGCAAAGTCGACCACGCCGTCAGAGCGGTTGGTGCCGATCATTTCGCAGAAGTTGCGGATCGACGCCGGGGTATAGCCACGCCGGCGGAAACCCGACAAGGTCGACATGCGCGGATCGTCCCAGCCATTGACGTGCTGCTCGTCGACCAGTTGCTTGAGCTTGCGCTTGCTGGTCACCGTGTAGCTCAGGTTCAGACGCGAGAATTCGTACTGGCGCGGCTTGCACGGCACCGACAGGTTGTCGAGGAACCAGTCGTAAAGCGGCCGATGGCTTTCGAACTCCAGAGTGCAGATCGAGTGGGTGATGCCTTCGATCGCATCGGACTGACCGTGGGTGAAGTCGTAGATCGGGTAGATGCACCACTTGTCACCGGTCTGGTGGTGATGGGCATGCCGAATGCGGTACAGGATCGGGTCGCGCAGGTTCATGTTCGGCGAAGCCATGTCGATTTTGGCTCGCAGTACACGGGCGCCGTCTTCGAACTCACCGGCTTTCATGCGGGCGAACAGGTCGAGGTTTTCCTCGACGCTGCGCTCACGGAACGGGCTGTTCTTGCCAGGCTCAGTCAGGGTGCCACGGTACTCGCGAGCCTGCTCGGGGGTCAGGTCGTCGACATAGGCCTTGCCGGCCTTGATCAGCTCTACCGCCCAGTCATGCAACTGGTCGAAATACTGCGAGGCGTAACGCACCTCGCCCGCCCAGTCGAAGCCCAGCCATTTGACATCGCTCATGATGGCGTCGATGTATTCCTGGTCTTCCTTGGCCGGGTTGGTGTCGTCGAAGCGCAGGTGAGTGCTGCCACCGAACTCGTTGGCCAGACCAAAGTTCACACAGATGGACTTGGCGTGGCCGATGTGCAGGTAGCCGTTGGGCTCTGGCGGAAAGCGCGTCACGATCTGGCTGTGCTTGCCCGAATCCAGGTCGGCCTGCAGGATCGGGCGCAGGAAATTGGTTGGGACGACAGGGGCTGCCTTGGTATTGGCTGCGGATTCGGGAGTGGGCTTGCTCATAGGATCCTTGAACTTCTAGCGCGCGACCAGGATGGGCCGGCAAATCAAAGCGCCTATCATAGCCGATGCTGTCAAGTCCCTGACAACAGACTGTGCGAAAACTGCCGGTTGCCACCCCAGGTTGCCCTGGCAAATGCAGAAAAAAGCCCTGAAAGATGTATCGCGCACGGTAAACTGCGCGTCAGGGTGTTTTTGCACCTATCAATGAATGCCAAGAGAGCGAGTTTTTATGTCCAAGGTAAAGCTGACCACCAACCACGGTGACATCGTGCTGCAACTCAACGCTGAAAAGGCGCCGCTGACCGTCGCCAACTTCATCGAGTACGTCAACGCCGGCCATTACAGCAACCTGATCTTCCACCGCGTGATCGGCAATTTCATGATCCAGGGTGGTGGCTTCGAGCCGGGCATGAAAGAAAAGAAAGACAAGCGCCCAAGCATCCAGAACGAAGCCAACAACGGCCTGCCGAACAAGAAGTACAGCATCGCCATGGCCCGCACCATGGACCCGCATTCGGCGTCGGCACAGTTTTTCATCAACGTCGCGGACAACAGCTTCCTGAACCACACCGCACCGACCACCCAGGGTTGGGGCTATGCCGTGTTCGGTGAAGTGACCGAAGGCCAGGACGTGGTCGACAAGATCAAAGCCGTCGCCACCACCAGCAAGGCCGGTCACCAGGATGTGCCTGTAGAAGACGTGATCATTGAAAAAGCAGAGATCATTGAGTGATTCTGCTGATCTCCGATCTGCATCTTGAAGAGGAGCGTCCGGACATCAGCCGGGCGTTTCTGGATCTGCTGGCCGGGCCTGCCCGCCAGGCCCAGGCGCTGTATATCCTCGGGGATTTCTTCGAAGTCTGGATCGGCGACGATGCCATGTCGCCGTTCCAGCTTTCGATCTGCCAGGCATTGCGTGCACTCAGCGACAGCGGCACGCGAGTATTTCTGATGCACGGCAACCGGGACTTCATGGTGGGCCGCAAATTCTGCAAGGCCGCCGGCTGCACCCTGCTGCGCGAACCCAGCCTGGTGGTCATGAACGACGAGCCAGTGCTGCTGATGCACGGCGACAGCCTGTGCACCCGGGACGTGGGCTACCAGAAGATGCGCCGGTTGTTACGCAACCCGCTGAGCCGGTTCATCCTGCGCAACCTGCCACTGGCCACCCGCCACAAACTGGCGCGCAAGCTGCGCAACCAGAGCCAGGCCAAAACCCGCATGAAAGCCAATGACATCGTCGACGTCACCCCTGACGAAGTCCCACGCATCATGCAGGCGTTCGGCGTGCGCACCCTGATCCATGGCCACACTCACCGTCCTGCCATTCATAAGTTGCAGATCGGCGAGCACACCGCACAGCGCATCGTGCTGGGCGACTGGGATCGCCAGGGCTGGATGCTGCAGGTCGACGAGCAGGGCTTTACCCTCAAGACCCTGCCGCTCGTTGCTGAACCCACCTTGCTGCTGAACTGAGCCGCTCAGTCCAGCACCCGGCCGCGACACTCGCCAAAGCCGATTGACACCTGCCCCTCGGCACGGCAACGGGCACGCAGAATCACCTCATCGCCGCATTCAAGAAAGCTGCGCTGCTCGCCATTGTCCAGCACCAGCGGCTGGCGGCCACCGCCGGTGATTTCCAGCAGGCTGCCATACTGCCCCGGCTGCGGCCCCGATAACGTCCCCGTGCCGAACAGGTCGCCAGGCTGCAGCTTGCAACCGTTGACGCTGTGATGGGCAACCATCTGTGCCGCGCTCCAGTACATAAACAACGTGTTGCTCACTGCCAGTGACTGCGGCGGCTGACCCGCGCTGCGCATGCGCTCGGTGAGCAGTAGCACCTGCAGTTCGATATCCAATGCCCCGTTTTGTTGATCGGCGCTGTCAAACAGGTAAGGCAATGGCTGCGGATCACCGGCCGGGCGTGTTGGCTGGGCGCAGCGAAACGGCGCCAGCGCCTCGGGGCTGACCACCCAGGGCGACAGGCTGGTGGCGAAGCTCTTGGACAGAAACGGTCCCAGCGGCTGGTATTCCCAGGCCTGAATATCGCGCGCCGACCAGTCGTTGAGCAGACAGAAACCGGCAATGTGGGCCGGCGCGGCCGCAATGCCAATGGGTTGCCCCTGAGCGTTGCCCGGACCGATCCAGATGCCCGCTTCCAGCTCGAAGTCCAGGCGCTGCGACGGCGCGAGAGTCGGCGGCTGCGATGGATCCGGGCGAATCTGTCCCTGCGGCCTGTGCACCGGGGTGCCGGACACACACAGGGTCGAAGCCCGACCGTGGTAGGCAATGGGCAAGTACTTGTAGTTGGCCAGCAGCGGCTGGTCGGGACGAAACAGCTTGCCCACATTGTGCGCGTGATGAATACCGACGTAAAAATCGGTGTAATCGCCTACCCGTGCAGGTAAATGCATCTGGCACTCATCGCTGCGCAACAGCAATGGCTCAAGCGCCTCTCGCTGCTGACTGGAGACATCAAGCAAGGCCAGTAACGCGGCGCGCAAGGCCTGGCGTGCGGTGCTGCCCAGGGCAAAGTAGTCATTGAGGCAATCCGTACTGGCGGCCTCGGCGGCCTGCCTGGCCAGGCCCTGAAACACACCTGCCTGCAGCGCTCCCTGCAGATCCAGAATGCGCTCACCGATCGCCACACCACCACGCTTGCGCCCATCATCATGACTGAAGATGCCCAACGGCAGATTCTGCAAAGGGAAATCCGCATGCCCGTTGGCCGATGCCAGCCAACTGCGGCGCTGATGTTCATCACTCATCGTCAGAGCTCCTGAACAATCGGCGCATGCCATCCCAGCAATGGTCGTAGTCACGCTGCAACTGTGCGCAATCGAGCGCATGGCGGGTCGGGCGCAATACCTGGCCGGTCTCGAACATGAACGCCAGGGTGCCTGCGATCTTATGCGGTGCAAGCTCTGCAGCCATGGCGGACTGCACTGTGGCGTTGTCCGGCCCGTGGGCACTCATGCAGTTGTGCAGCGACGCCCCGCCAGGCAGGAAGCCTGCTGTCTTGGCATCGTAAACACCCTCGATCAAGCCCATGAACTCGTTCATCAGGTTGCGGTGAAACCACGGTGGGCGAAAGGTGTTTTGCGCCACCATCCAGCGCGGCGGAAAAATCACCAGGTCCACATTGGCCTGACCAGCCACTGCACCGGGCGAGGTCAACACGGTAAAGATCGATGGGTCCGGGTGATCGAAGCTCACCGTCCCCAGCGTGTTGAAGTGACGCAGGTCATAAAGGTACGGCACGTTATTGCCATGCCACCCCACCACATCGAACGGCGAGTGATTCAGCGTGGTACTCCACAGCTCGCCAAGGAACTTCTGCACCAGCTCAACCGGCTCCTGGCTGTCCTGAAACGCGGCACAAGGCGCAAGGAAGTCCCTGGCATTAGCCAGGCCATTGCTGCCGATCGGCCCAAGATCGGGCAGGCGCAGCAGGCTGCCGTGATTTTCACAGACATAGCCCCTGACTTCGCGGTCGAGCAGTTCGACACTGAACCTCAGACCGCGAGGCAGCACCACGATTTGCTGCGGCGCCACCTCCAGCACCCCAAGCTCTGTGACGATACGCAATCGGCCCAGTTGCGGCACGATCAACAACTCACCGTCGGCATTGAAAAATACCCGTTTCATTGACCGGTTGGCGGCATACACATAGATGCTCACGCCGTCGGCCTGCTCAGCGGCGGCGGTGCGTGCCAGACCGATGAGTCCATCGAGAAAATCCGTGTCCTGGGCAGGCACCAAAAACGGGTTCCAGCGCATGCGGTTGGGGTTCAGCGGCCCCGGCTGCATGCCGCATAACTGCTGCGCCAAGCGCTGGAAAGGCGGATGCGCTGCCGACGGCATGATCCGGTACAACCAGGTACGTCGTGACTCACTGCGCGGCACTGTGAATGCAGTGCCGGACAGTTGCTCTGTGTACAACCCCAAGGGGTGCCGCTGTGGCGAGTTCTGCCCCACCGGCACGGCACCGGGGATTGCCTCGCTGGTGAAATGATTACCGAAGCCTGACTGATACATGCGGGTTTCCTTAGCCTGAGGCAAGTCAATGGCGGGCAAGCGCGCATGCGTTATCAGCCATCAGCCGGTGCCTGGGTCAGCACGCCACGGCGGATCTGATCACGTTCGATGGACTCGAACAGCGCCTTGAAATTGCCCTCACCGAAGCCCTCATCCCCCTTGCGCTGGATAAACTCGAAAAACACCGGCCCTAACAGCGTCCCGGAAAATATCTGCAGCAGCAGGCGCCGCTGGCCGCCCTCGTTGCTGCCGTCGAGCAAAATGCCCCGTGCCTTGAGCTCGGCGACAGGCTCACCATGGTCCGGCAAGCGCTCCGGGAGCATCTCGTAATAGGTCTCGGGGGGCGCGGTCATGAATGGCAGTCCCAGCGCCTTGAGAGCATCGCAGGTGGCAATCAGGTCGTCCGTGCAGAACGCCACGTGCTGGATACCCTCGCCGTTGAACTGCATGAGGAACTCTTCGATCTGCCCTGCGCCTCTGGACGACTCCTCGTTGAGCGGAATACGGATCAGCCCGTCCGGCGCGGTCATCGCACGGGAGGTCAGGCCGGTGTATTCACCCTTGATGTCGAAGTAACGAATCTCACGAAAGTTGAACAGTTTCTCGTAGAACCCGGCCCAGTAGGCCATACGCCCGCGATAAACGTTGTGAGTCAGGTGATCGATGAATTTCAGGCCAGCGCCCGGCGGGTGACGCTCGACGCCCTCGATGAAATTGAAATCGATATCGTAGATGGACGTACCTTCGCCGAAACGGTCGATCAGGTACAACGGCGCACCACCGATGCCCTTGATCGCCGGTAGCCGCAGCTCCATCGGCCCGACCGGAATCTCCAGCGGCTGCGCACCGAGTTCCAGTGCACGCTGGTAGGCCAGATGCGAGTCCTTGACCCGAAAGGCCATGCCGCAGACCGAGGGGCCATGCTCGGCCGCAAAATAAGACGCCAGGCTGTGCGGCTCGTTATTGAGGATCAGGTTGATGTCACCCTGACGATACAGGGCCACCGCCTTGGAGCGGTGCACGGCCACCCTGGTAAAGCCGAGCATCTGCAGCACCGGCTCAAGCACACCCGCCACCGGCGCGGCCAGCTCGATGAACTCAAACCCCATCAACCCCATCGGGTTGTCGTATAGATCAGCCATGGTATGGCTCCTTGCAGGAAACTGAAAATGGCGGCAATCGCGATCAGTTCACGCAGGCGGCGCGCAGGGAATGCCACGCACACTGCGCGCAAGAAAATCCCCGATGAGTAACTGCAAGGCTGAGGTGTTCATGCATTGAGCCTAGCCCGGCTTGTCAGCCCATGCATGAAAAATCTGTCGTCAGCCGCTATCCTGCCAGACCCGAGGGGCGCTTGCTGAGCGTTGCCGGGACGCCTCCCCCATCCGCCAAGGACCTCGCATGAAAATAAAAGCCGTTCTGACCCAGGCTGAAGTCAGCCAGATTCTCGCCGCCGCCCGTCAGGAAGCCCTGCACAACGAATGGGCCGTGTCGATTGCCATTGTCGATGACGGCGGCCACCTGCTGGCCTTCGAGCGCCTGGACAATGCCAGCCCGAGCAGCAGCTACATCAGCACCGAGAAAGCCCGCACCTCGGCGCTGGGCCGGCGCGAATCCAAAAGCTATGAAGAGGTGGTCAACGGTGGCCGTACGGCGTTTCTCAGCGCGCCACTGCTGACCTCCCTGGAAGGCGGCGTACCTGTCATCGTCGATGGCCAGGTGATTGGCGCTGTCGGCGTCTCCGGGGTTCGTTCCGATCAGGATGCGCAAATCGCCAAAGCCGGGATTGCCGCCCTCAACGCCGATTGACCTGAAGCGCACCGCAGCCGGGCCGTGGCGGAACCGCCTTCAGGATTGCAGTTCACTGACAATCTCAAGGAACCGCCATGACGGACTACCTTCGCTGTAATCGTCTGAGAGTCACCGCCGCGCTGCACCAGTTCATCGAACAACAGGTGCTGCCCGGCACACTGATCGACCGCGAGACGTTCTGGGAAGGCCTGGACGACCTGCTCCAGGACCTGGCCCCGCTGCACCGCGACCTGTTGGCCGAGCGCGAGCGTGTGCAACTGGCGCTCAGCGAATGGCACAAGGCCCATTGCCCCCCTGAGCCGGGCGCCTGGCGCAGTTTTCTGGAGCAACTGGGCTACCCGCAAGCCTGCTCCCAACTGGTGCGGATCAGTACCGCCAGTGTCGACATGGAAATCAGCGATCAGTCCGGTCCTCAGTTGCTGGCCGCCGGTCACGATGCGCAAGCGGTCGTGAATGCGGCCAGTGCCCGGTGGGGTTCGCTATACGACGCACTGTATTACAGCGATGCGGTTGCCCAGCAGCAAGGTTATGAACTCGACGCTCAGTACAATCCGCAACGCGGCGCCAAAGTGGTGGTGCAAGTGCGCGAGTGGTTTGATCAGGTCATTCCCCTGAGCAGTGGCAGCCACGTCAATGCCCGGCACTATCGGGTGCGTCATGCTCAGTTGAGCGTCACCCTGGCCAATGGCGAGGAAACCGGCCTGCAACGCCCGGAGCAGTTTCTCGGCCATCAAGGCCAGGCGTTGCAACCCAATGCCTTGCTGTTCGGCCATCACCGGCTGCATGTAGATGTCCGTATCGATCCGCAAAGCCGCGCCGGTGGCTGTGATGTGGCCGGGATCAGCGACGTGCTGCTTGAAGCAGCACTGACCGCCTGGATCGACATCAGCACACCGCTGCGCACCCGCGAGCTGGACGGCTACGCAAACTGGCTGAGCCTGATGAAAGGCCAGGCGCTGCAGCCAGACCAGACCTGGCAAGGCGCGGCTGGCGGTGAATTGAAACTGCCCGGCCGCGCCTTGTCGCTGTTGCATATCAACGGCCTGGCCAGACACAACCCGGCACTGCTCGATGCCCACGGCCAGCCAGTTGCACAACTGATTCTCGACGCGGTACTGGGTAGCCTGATTGCCCTGCATGACCTGCAGCGGCGTGGCAACTCGCGCAGCGGCAGCATCTATCTCAGCGTGCCCGGCCTTGAGGGCGTGCAGGAAGTGGCATTCGTCGACCTGCTGTTCGGGCGGATCGAAACCCTGCTCGGGCTGGCAGCGCAAACGCTCAAGCTGGGCCTGACCGACGAACACTGGCGCACCAGCCTCAATCTGGAAGCCTGTATCCATGCCGCTGCGGCCCGCACTGCCCTGCTGCACAGCGGCGCGGTTGATTGGCGAAACGCCCTCGCGACCACACCCTGGCAGCGCCTGGCCGAGCGACGCACCGTGCCGGTAGCCCTGGCCTGCGGCCTGCGTGGCCGGGCACAGATCAGCAAAGGGCTATGGAACCAGCCAGAACACATGGCGGCGCTGCTCGAAGCAGGTATTGAGCCGCTGCAGCAGGGCGCCAGCGGCATGCTGGTATGCACGCCCATCGCTGCCACGCTGCATGCCCTGCACCATCACCAGGTCGACGTGGCTGAGGTGCAGCGGGCTATTGAGCAGGACAACCTGCAGCAGCACTGTGCGAGCCTGCTGGATGAGTGCTGCAGTCAGCCGATAGCGTGACTGATGGCGTCAGCCAGGGGCGCTCAGGAACTCTCGCGCACCACCAGCTCGAAGCCCAGATCCAGCTGTTGCGACTCAGGCAACTGATCGTCGAGCAACGCCAGCAGCATCTGCGCCGCATGCTGGCCTACTGCGGCGCGCGGCGTGCGGATCGAGGTCAGACGCGGAACCATGTGGGCAGAGCCTGGCAGGTCGTTGAAACCTACCAGCGCCACCTGCTCGGGAATCTTGATACCCAGGCGCAGGGCCTCCAGCGCCGCGCCCTGGGCCAGGTCGTCATTGCAGAAGAACACCCCATCGACATCCGGGTGCTCTACCAGCAGCCTGGCGAACAGCTCGCAGCCCAGGCCGATGGATGAAGGTAACGGCGACATTACATGCAGTTGCGGGTCGTCCAGGCCCGCCTCGACCAGCACCTGACGAAACCCGGCGCCGCGCTGCAATACACGAGGGTCAAGCTGCGCGGCAATGTAGGCCAGCCGTTTGCGGCCGCGACCAAGCAAGTGTTTGGCCGCACCGGCCCCGGCCTGATGTTGGGAAAAGCCGACGCAATGAGTCTGCTCGGTGATATCCAGCTCCATCATGTGCACGCACGGGATCTCGCTGTCGGCCAGTAACTGACGGACCGACGGGGTGTGATCCAGCCCGGTCAACAGCAAACCACGCGGCCGGTTGATCAGGTGGTTACGCAGCAATGTCTCTTCTTCTTTGGGGTCGTAATGGTAGTTGCCGATCACCACTTCCAGACCACGCGGGCGCAGCACATTCTGAATCGCCTCCAGAGGTTCGATGAACAACTGGTTGGACAGCGACGGCACCAGCACCACCACCGTCGGGCTGCTGGATGACGCCAGGGCACGAGCTGCCGGGTTGGCCACATAACCCAGGCGCTGGGCAGCGGCGCGGACCTTCTCGACCAGCTCGGGAGCCACCGTCGCCACGCCACGCAAGGCCCTGGATGCGGTAATGGGAGAGACGCCAGCCAGTTTCGCTACTTCATTGAGCGTCGGCCGGCCGGTGGAGCGGGAACCAATACGTGCCATGTGTTGCCAACTGAATAGAAGGGGTTGCCAGAGGAATGAGACGGCACTAAGGTAGCGCTGTCCCATCATCCGTGGCAATGCCTGAACTGCCCGCGGAGCACCCGAGCATGGTGACTGAGCACTCCAGAATAATGACAAGAGCTGAAACAGCGCAGCAGCCGGTAGGCCTATCGAGCAAAGACAGCGCTGTCTCAGAGCGACGAGGCTAAAAGCAAGGTGGCTAACGTGACAACAGCAACAACCAAGATTTCTGCCCTGGTGGTGATGGGCGTTTCCGGCTGCGGCAAGAGTGAGGTCGGTCAGTGCATCGCCCTGCACACCAGCGGTCAACTGATCGAAGGCGACGCCTTCCACCCCCAAGCCAACATCGACAAGATGAGCGCCGGCATTCCCCTTGATGACGAAGACCGCGCCGGCTGGCTGACCCGCCTGGGCCAGGAGCTGGCTGAGGCCGTGGCACGCGGCGAGCGACCGATTCTTGCCTGCTCGGCGCTCAAGCGCAGCTACCGCGACCGCCTGCGCCAGGCAGTACCCGGGCTAGGCTTCGTGTTCCTGCAATTGTCGAAGGAAACCGCGCGGCAACGCTGCGCCCATCGCCGCGGGCATTTCATGCCGGCCAGCCTGGTCGACAGCCAGTTCAACACCCTTGAAGTCCCTCACGATGAGCCACGCACCCTGATCGTCGACGCCACGCAAAGCATCGAGCAGTTGGGCCGCCAGGCCGCCGACTGGTGGGACGCTTCACGTGGGGAATAAAACCATACCCGCTAAAGATAGCGCTGTCTTAGAAGAACTCCGCCCTCGGCGGCCGCTCCATACAACAATGAAAAAATGACAACTGGAGAACACTCATGTTCGGAATGACCCACGAGACCTATCTGTTGGTCGACGCCCTGGTCACCATCGTCGGCCTGATTCTGCTGATCACACAGTTTAAGGTTCACCCGTTCATCGCGTTGACCGTGGCTGCCGGTTTTCTCGGCCTGACCTCGGGCATGCCGGTGGAAAAAGTAATGAAGGCATTCCAGGACGGCTTCGGTGGCGTACTGGGCTTTGTCGGTATCATCCTTGGCCTGGGCACCATGCTCGGCAAGCTGATGGCCGACTCCGGCGGTGCCGATCAGATAGCCCAGACACTGATCCGCACCTTCGGTAAACAGAAGGTCCACTGGGCGATGATGTTCTCCGCCTTTCTGGTGGGCATCCCGCTGTTCTTTGAAATCGGCTTCGTGTTGCTGATTCCGCTGGTCTATATCGTGGCCCGGCGCACCGGCATCTCGATCATCCGGATCGGCATCCCGCTGCTGGCCGGCCTGTCGGCGGTCCATGGCCTGGTTCCGCCGCACCCGGGTCCGCTGCTGGCCATCGGCATTTTCGGCGCCGACATCGGCAAAACCATTTTCTACGGCCTGCTGATTGCCCTGCCTACCGCTGTTATTGCCGGCCCGATCTACGGCATGTGGATCTCGCGATACATCCCCGGCAGCCCATCGGCAGAACTGATGGCGCAAATCGGCAAGGAGTCCAGCGCGCAGAACCTGCCAGGTTTCGGCATCACTCTGGTAACCATCCTGCTGCCAGTGTTCCTGATGCTGCTCAAGACCTTTGCCGACGTGGTGCTGCCGGAGACCAACATCTTCCGTATCTGGATGGACTTCATCGGCCATCCGATCAGCGCCCTGCTCGCCGCCCTGCTGCTGGCGTTCTACACCTTTGGTGCGGCGCGCGGTTTTGACCGCAGCCAAATCATGAAAATGCTCGATCAGAGCCTGACACCGGTCGCGGCCATCGTGCTTATCGTCGGTGCCGGCGGCGGCTTCAAGCAGATGCTGGTGGCCAGCGGCGTGGGTGATGTAATCGGTCACATGGCCGTGCAGGCGCAGCTCAACCCGATTCTGCTGGCCTGGCTGGTCGCGGCGGTGATCCGCATTGCCACCGGTTCCGCCACCGTGGCAACCATTACCGGCGCGGGCATCGTGGCGCCGGTGGTCGGGCTGATCCCGGGCGTCAACCGCGAACTGCTGGTGCTGGCCACCGGCGCCGGCTCGCTGATTCTCTCCCACGTCAACGACGCCGGTTTCTGGCTGGTCAAGCAGTACTTCAATATGACCGTCAGCGAAACATTCAAGACCTGGACCGTGATGGAAACCATTCTTTCGGTGGTCGGCCTTATCTTTATCCTGCTACTTGCTACTGTGGTATGACCCTTCCGGGTTCGCCGTAGGAAAACGGCGAACACTGCCTGCGACATTTCAACGCATTGTCTAGTACCCCCTCAGCCTGTATAGGCTGAGGGTGCTTCTTGTGCACCCAAAAAAAGCGCTGCTGTGCTTTTACGAATCAATGTCCTACAGCCTCTTTCCTACTTTCCATTTGAAATATCAGAATCTTCAGGCAAATTTTCAGGAGAACGCCTACGCTACAACTCGGTAAAGGACTACAAATCAGGATTAGCCATCCTGCAAGGCAACTAATGCGTGGTCTACGGGTCAATCAGGATCCAATCTGGTCTTTTTCAATCTTTTGCCAGTAAATACGGGCATTTGCAGGACAAAACGGGCAGAATTGGCAGGCTCGTCACCGCGCTGATGCAAATCAAGGTGACAAGAAAATGAACCGAGGGAATTAAATTCACCGCTGCAACGTCATATTGATGGACGCATTTGGATGCACTCGGCAACAATCACCACGCAAAGGCACATGCCAGCCTCTTGAGAGAGGCGTCAAAAGAGGCCATCAAGGAAAAGATTATGTTGATACTGACCCGCAAAGTAGGCGAAAGCATAAACATCGGTGACGACATCACCGTCACCATTCTTGGTGTTCAAGGGCTGCAAGTGCGCCTGGGCATCAACGCCCCCAAGAATGTCTCCGTGCATCGCGAAGAAATCTACAAGCGCATCCAGGCAGAACTGGCGCCGAACCAGAACTCCCAATAATTATTGCTGCCACCCTCGATTCGAACGGCTTTTTAACGACGCAAGAAGCTGTGCACGGCGCCCCTGGGACACCCTTGGCGGTGCCGTTTTCGTTTGTGGCCGGTGTTTAACGCAGCATGGCCGAGCGCAGGCCGTTTTCGTCAAAAACCCGTAAATGCCCACTGGTCATCCAGCTGGAACATGCCATGAGCAGCGTCAGTCCATCACACATGCCTGCCCCGAAGTGAGCAGTGAGCCGGGCATTTTATCCGTCAACTCAACGGTGAATGACCATGGCAACTCCCTACGAAAACTTGGCGGGCGGTGCTGCTCGCACATCTGATTCGCCCCTGCACGACCCTCTCGATACCCTGCAAGACGACAGTTTGCGCAACTCTCCAGGCACCGACAGCCACACCCAAAGCCTGGCGCACTATGTCGAAGAACTGGCGCAAGGCATCAGTCAGTTGGCCGATAACCTGCGTCATCAAAATGCCGATGAAGCACTGCAACAGGCTGGCAGCATGGCCCGTGATAACCCGGCGCTGTTCCTGCTTGGCAGCTTGGCGCTGGGCTTCGGCCTGTCGCGAGTCCTCAAGGACCAGAGCCCGGAGCAGCAGCCGCCCTTCGACCCGCTGCCAACCGGTGCGACCGACAACACACTGTTCCCCCATGATCCGCTTGAGCCGAACGGCCAGCTTCGCGATGGCGGCGAAGGCCCGCAAGGAGCATGACGATGACTGACACCCCACAAGCACCCGGCCCTGACAACGACACCTCGATCCTTGGCCTGGTCGGCCAGTTGGTGCATGAAGTGCCGGTACTGATAAGCAAGGAAATCGCACTGGCCAAGGCTGAGTTCCGTGAATCGTTAAACACGGCCCAGGCCGGCGGTAGGGAAATTGCCGGCGGCATCATGCTGATGCTCGCAGGCCTGGTGATCCTGCTGCTGGGCGTGGTCCAGGTCCTGGCCTGGTGGCTCGCGTCCTGGCTGGCAGCGCTACTGGTCGGGATCGCGGCAATGGCCGGCGGCATGATGATGCTCAAGGCCGGCAACCGTCAGCTCAAACTGACCAGCCTGACCCCGGAGCGCACGGTCGAGGCGTTTAACAAAGACAAAGATGTTATCCAGAGGAAAGCATCATGAGCACAAACAACAGCACCGGCAGCCCTGAGCAGCTCCAGCGCGAAGTCGATGAACAACGCTCCAGCATCGATCAGATTGTCGAAGCGCTGGAAAAGAAAATGTCACCCGGCCAGTGGATTGACCAGACCCTCGCCTACGCCCGGGAAAACGGCGGCGAACTTGCCGGCAATCTGGGTCAGAACATCAAGCAAAATCCCCTGCCCGCCGTGTTGCTGTCGGTCAGTATCGCCTGGCTGATGCTCGGCCAGCGCAGTACCGCAGACCGTTCGCCAGCCAGCGCGGTGGGTAACGGTGTGGACAGCTTGAAAGACCAACTCCAGGCCGGCGCTTCGACCCTCAAAGACAAGGCCAGCCAGTTGGGTGACCTGAATCTGCGTCAGCAGGGGCAGCGCTTGCAATCGGGGCTGACTGACTTGATGCACCAGCAACCCCTGGCCCTGGCCGGTGTCGCAATCGCTCTGGGCGCCGCGATTGGCCAAAACCTGCCGCCCGGCGAGCGGCAATGGGCGCGCCAGCTTCCCGCCTCACCGGGGCGCGGCGCGGCACTCTGAACAGCCTCGCGGCCCTGCTTGCTCGCCAAGCAGGGCCGCCGGCTCTCAGCCATGCAGTTCAAGGCGCTGGACGATCCGGTCCTTGATCAGCAGTCGATGCTCCTTGAGTTTTTTCAGTTGGTCATCGCCAATCCCGCCGGCGATGCCCTTCTCGGCATCCACGACCTGCAGGTCGGCATGCCGGTAGTCGTCGAGGAGCTGCTGTAAGCGCTCATCGGCCTTGCCACGTGCCAGCACCGCTTCTTTATCCAGATTCAGGTCCGCGAATAAATCGTGTTTGACTGGCATGAACAGGCCTCCTCGGTAGAAAACTGAAAGCCTAATAGTAGCCAATCGCTGGAAAAAGCCTGCACAACCCGATCAGGTCCGCACCTGAAACAGCCAGCAGCCTCTCAGACTTTCCCGGACAGCCCCGGTAATAGCAGGTGCATGCGCTCATCGAGGGTCTGCACCAACGACGGTCGTGCCGGCTCCGGCTTGCGGGCCAGGCGCTGCACACGTGCCAGCACCGCTTCGAGCACGGCGCTGCTGGCGGTGTTGTGGAATTGCCAGACACCGTAGATACGCCCTTCAAACGCCTGCTCGCTGCCCAGTTGCGGGTCTGGCGCCAGACCGGCACCGATGCCGAACAGATAGATGCCGTCCAGCCGTCGTCCGTCCTGATCCTGTGGACAGCCTTGGGCATTGGCATCCAGCCCGCCATTGGCCTGACGCAATTGAATCGAGGTGTCGTCGGCATGATACAGCTGCGGCAATACCGGCTGATAACCGGTGCACTGGATCACCGCACCAGACTCGCCCAGTGCCTGAGCCGCCAGCTCCAGATCTGCCGGTGCACCACCTTGCAACTGGGCACGCCGGACGGTCACCCCGGTTTTGCCGACCCGGCCGTTGTGCAGCACTTCACGACCGATTTGCTGGGCCCGATAACGTAACCCGCCGGAGCGATTGATACGCCCCGAGACCGGGCAGACATCACGTTGCGCATCGAAGTCATAACCTTGCGCGCGGGCCTGTTCGGCGCATTCATAGAACAACCGCACAGGGTTGCGGTGAATCAGGGTCAGTTCCTGCAGACCGGCAAACTCCAGCGCATCGGCAAGGTTTTCCAGAACCGAAAACGCACTGTGCGAACCGCCGATCACACTGATCCGTCGCCCGGCAGCCAGCACCGGCACCAACCGCTCACGAATCTGCACCGCGTTCATGCGCAACAGCACATCTGACCCCAGCACGTCGGCTGCCGCAGGCAGGCTCAAGCCATGCGCAGCCAGGCCCGCATACAGATGCTGCGGCGTTTGCCGCCCGCCCAGATTGAGCACCAGTGCACGGCAGCGGATACGCCGTTCAAAACCGGCGGTTTCAACCAGCAGGTGGACCTCGCCAGGCTGCCAGGTGACGGCGGTAATAGCGGTGCTGTGCCATATCCTGACCCCGAAGTGCTTGACGATATGCTCAAGCACCAGCCGGTGGGCCTCGGCCATCAGTTCGCCGACCTCAGCCAACGGCGGCGCGCTGTCAGCCTGACGGCGGATCCGCCAATAGGCCGGCGAGTATTCCAGTGGCTCGAAAATGCTCGCCAGACGGGGATCGCGCAGGCAATCAATAAAAACATCGCCGACCGAATTGGCGGTAATCCGGTACTGCCCCAGGCTGCCGACACCGGGGCGGTCACTGGCGTCGACGACAATCAGACCGTCGCGACACAACTGTGGCAGCACCCCGGTCTTCAACGCATTGAATAAAAAGCCCATGCCCGCCAACCCGGCGCCGCCCACGACGCAGGCACACTCAGTGTCTAAATGATCTTCGAACATAATGGCTTCCTTGTCTGACCTGTTACAAGTTGTCTGCATACAGGTCGGTGGAGAAATTAAAGACAGACGCCATCCCGCCACAACGGCCTGACCGGACCGGGAGATAGTTGCGGATTTTCCGATATGAAACCCGATTCAAACAAATACGCCGACCACGCTACCGCCGACCTGTTGAATGCAGGGCAATAAAAACACCGAGAGGGAGAGAAGCAAGCAGCCGCCAGTTAAATGGCGAGCAGGGCGAATAATTTCAAACAACCCAAAAAGAGTCAAATAAACCGCAGCGGTTGCAAGATTGAATCAGCCAGGATCCAGTGATTACTGGCTGGAGCAAAACGTAAGATCGGGTCCGTTGGGCGCTGTTCAGGACCAGGCCTCGAAAAAAGGCCGATAAGTAGTATTTACTTATCACCCTGCAAGCGCGGCGCAGAGAACCGACGCCGTAAACCTGACGGTCGACGCACACAGGCGTCGACCGCAGCACAGCGGTAACGGTTACTCAGGCCATGCGCGAATAGAGCTGGGGCTGAGCGACAGTGTGCAATTCGTCGCGCAACTCAGCCACCAGGTTGCTGATCTCACGACTGGTATTCAACCGGCCCAGGGAAATGCCGGTGACGAACAGATTGACCTGGCCGGTACTGGGTTCAGTGATCTGTACGGTCATCGACTGATCCTGCGCAATGGTGCAGGTGCAGTTCAAAGGCAGAAAAGCGCCTTCCACGATACTTCTCAGCTCAAGAGTAGACAGTCCACAAGCGATCATTAGCCATCTCCTTATTTGCAAGCACAACAGGTTTAACCCTGCACACTTACGCTTATTGTCCAATCAAAAGTTATAATCAGAAAATATTCTGATCTTAAGGATTACCGCCAAACCAGCGGCGATCTTCAGCCCTTATACGCGCCGCCCGAAAGTGGAGCAATCAACATCCGACTAACGAGCCAGCATTATGCTACTTATCCGACAATGGGTCATTGAAAAATCGTTTCACCGATTTTATTGAACAACGGTTCGAATATACCTTGTTAAACAATGAACCTGAGTTGTTAAAAACGATCAGGCAGGCGGCCTTTAAGACCGCCATCCAACGCTGTCTCATCACTCCGGCCGCAACAACCTTAAATGAATCAACGCCACCGAAGCGCCCTGCTTGTCGCGGCGCTCTTCAATTGCAAAGGGGCGCAGCCCCAGCCGGGAGTAAAACAGCAGGCCGGTGACGTTGTGGTTGAAGCACGAAGCGGTCATTTCCTTGGCCTCGTGTTTATCGAAGGCAATTTCAGCCATGCAGCCGATCAGATAACGGCCCACGCCTTTACTGCGTGCGCGGGCAGCGATGATGACATTGCCCAACGTGCAGCGACCGCGAAAATCACAGCGCACAAAGTTGGCGTAGCCCACCACTTCACCGTTGTTCTCGATCACCGTCGGGTCTGAACGCTGCTCAAGCGATTCATGCAACTGCGCCGCAGTCAGCGGCCAGCTCGCCCGGGGGAACATGTAGAACAGTTCGTCGGCATTCTGTGGCAAGGCGCAGACGGCGGCGACGTCTTTCTCTTCCAGAGCACGGTAAAGCAGCATGGGCAATAACCTCTTGAAGAAGCTGAAGAAGCTGCACCATAGCGCATTGTGCCAACGGTCGGGTGCGCAGTTGCATTGTGCCTTATCACTGAGCAGCTTTATGGCTGCTCGAAATCACTGCCCGCGCAGCATGCGCCGAACGCTCAACCGGCCAGCGTGAGCGTGCCAGGCCTTTCACAAACCCGTCGGGTGGCAATCAGCAAAACCCGCGTGCGGGCCACTTTCGCTCTGCCTGCGCACCTGTCAGTACAGCACCCTCTGGTCACCTGCGTGCATCTGTCTGTCGGCTAACCGGTCGATAACAAGACCGGGAGGTGCCACCTGCACCGCCCATTGATTGCCGGGCAGCGGGGCGTACCGGACAATGAGCAATATTCTGTAACCGATCTTTCCTGCACTATCGTGCAATGCCACCCTATAAACGGCATCTATGTCATTTCGGTTACTGGATTCAACATGCCTTCAGACCTGCCTGCCCGTCGCGGATTTCGTCGCCTGACCTGGGTGTTGATGATCCTGCTCATCATCGGCCTGCCCGTAGGTTGCACCCTGCTCGAACGCAAAGAGCGCGAACTGGTGTTTCGTATCGAACCGGGCACCGCCAGTTGGTACGGCGGCCTGCCAGCCGGGATTCAGGAACTGGAGCTCAAGGCCCCTGACTTCGGTCCGGCACAGAACATTCACGCCTGGTGGTGGCCCGCGCCGCGCAAGGATGCCCCGGCCGTGCTTTACCTGCATGGCTCGCGCTGGAACCTGACCGGTCAGTTGTTCCGTATCGAGCAATTGCGTGCCTTGGGCTTCTCGGTATTGGCCATCGACTACCGCGGCTTCGGCCAGAGCAAAGGCGAGCTGCCATCGGAAAAAAGCGTATATGAAGACGCACGCATTGCCTGGCAGCGGCTCAAACTGCTGCAACCGGACCCTGACCGCCGCCTGATCTACGGCCACTCGCTCGGTGGCGCGGTGGCCGTGGACCTGGCCGCAGAACTGGGCCAGGAAGATCTGCCACAAGCTCGGGCACTGGTCATCGAGTCGACCTTCACCAACCTTGCCGACGTCGCTACCGCCATCGCCAGCAGCTATACCTCACTGCCGGTGCGCTGGCTGCTGTCGCAAAAGTTCGACTCGCAAGACAAGATCGCTGACATCCACATGCCGGTGCTGATCGTCCACGGCACGGACGACCGCTACGTGCCGCCGCGCTTCAGTGAGCAACTCTATGCCGCCGCCGTAGAGCCGAAAAAACTCTTGCTGGTGCCCGGCGGCAGCCACAACAACAGCATGCGCCTGGGCCGTCAGGCCTACAGCGAAGCCCTCCAGGCGCTGCTGCGCACCCCCACACCACGGACCCAGGCCACCCAGCCGGCCAGCCGCCCTGGGCAGGCGGGTTAGCTCAGTTGGTCGGCACAGCGTCCTGATCCTGGAAAATCGCCTCGATGGGCAGGCCAAATACCCGCGATATCTGGAACGCCAGGGGCAGGCTGGGGTCGTAGCGGCCATTCTCGATGGCGTTGACGGTCTGCCGCGATACGCCCAGGCGGCTGGCCAGATCCTCCTGAGACCAGCGCCGCTCGGCGCGCAGCACCTTGAGCCGATTGTTCACCGGTAGCGCCGCGAAGCGATCAACAGGCCCAGCATCCACATCGCCGCCATCAGTGGCCAGACCACAAACAGTGACAGCTTTGGCAGGCCGACGTTTTCCAGAAAACCGTAGCTGAAGGTCAGTAATGCGCTGGCCGCAAAAGCAAAACCCAGTGCCTCGAACTGAATGCGCAGTTGCAGTTCATCCATCCGCCGCAGTTGCCGGACCACTGCCCAACACACCAGCAGGCAAGGCAATACCGGTGCGACGCTGATGGCGATGCGGGTCGCAGCGCCCAAGCCATCGACGGTCAACATCAGCAGAGAAATCAGCAAAACCAGCATATAGCAGCCCATGGCCAGGCCAAACTCGCGCAAGTAGGGACTCATGAAAAAACCTCGTCAATGTAAAGCACGCTTTACACCCTGCCTCAGAGACTGCCAGATGTAAAGCTTACTTTCCATCGGGAACGCTACCGAGACTTAACCCTCGCGCTCCAGCATGTCGAAAATACGCGCCGCGAAGGCCTCCATGGTGAAGGGTTTGGTCATGATCCACATGCCGGGGTCGAGGTGGCCATTGCCGATAATGGCGTTTTCCGCATAACCGGTGATGAACAGCACGCTCAGCTGCGGGCGCAGCGAGCGTGCCGCATCGGCCAACTGCCGGCCATTCATGCCGCCCGGCAAGCCGACATCGGTCACCAGCAGATCGACCCGGATATCACTTTCCAGTAACCGCAATGCGCTGGCGCCTTCCGGCGCCTCGATCACCGCGTAGCCGCGGTCTTCGAGCACTTCGCTGACCAGCATGCGAATGGTCGGTTCATCGTCAACGATCATCACCGTGCGCAGCGACGGTGCCTGAGCGACCTCACCGGCCTGCTCGTCAGGCTCATCCGCCACCTCATCCTGATAGTGACGCGGCAAGTACAGGCACATGGTCGTGCCCTGACCGGGCTCGGAATAAATCCGCACCTGGCCGCCCGACTGGCGGACAAAGCCATAGACCATCGACAGCCCCAGCCCGGTGCCCTGCCCCAGCGGCTTGGTGGTGAAAAACGGGTCGAAGGCCCGCGAGATGATCTCTGGAGTCATGCCGGTCCCGGTGTCGGTCACACATAACGACAAGTACTGCCCAGGCGACAGGTCACGAACCCTCGATTCGCGCTCATCGATCCACTTATTGGCCGTCTCAATGGTAATCCGGCCGCCGTTCGGCATCGCATCCCGGGCGTTGAGACACAGATTGAGCAAGGCATTTTCCAGCTGCGGTGCATCAATGAACGTCGACCACAGACCGATGGCGGTCACCACTTCCACGGCAATGTGCGGCCCGACCGAACGCCGCACCAGCTCTTCCATGCTGCTGACCAGACGATTGACGTCCACCGCTTTGGGGTCCAGCGTCTGGCGCCTGGAAAAAGCCAGTAAACGGTGAGTCAGCGAGGCCGCACGGCGAGCGGCGTCCTGAGCAGTGGCCGCATAGCGATCAATATCGTTATAGCGCCCCTGGGTCAGGCGCGTACGCAACAGTTCCAGCGCGCCGTTGATACCGGTCAGCAGGTTGTTGAAGTCATGCGCGATGCCGCCGGTCAACTGACCGACCGCTTCCATTTTCTGTGACTGGCGCAGCGCTTCCTCGGCCTGCTTCAAACGCTCCTGCTCGCGCAGTCGCTCACTGATGTCATAGGCAAACAGGTAGGCGCCCACCGGTTGCCCGTCAGCGTCGCGCAAGGAGCTGTAGCGAATTTCATAGTGACGGTGTGGTTCACCGAAGTGGGTGATCTCAATGAATTCCTCGCCCGCCAGCACCCGACCCCAGAGCTTGCGCACCTTTTCGCGCTCCTCAGGCTGGCCCTGCAGCGCGTCAAGAATACTCTCGCCAACCTGGGGTTTGACGCCGTACAGCCGCTCGAACTCCCAGACCGCCACCGCGTTGATTGCCAGCCAGCGATAGTTCCGATCAATCACATGGATGCGCGCGTCAGTGCCATTGACCACATCGGCCAGCACATTGCGCTCGGCCACCGCATCACGCACGCGGCTTTCCAGGGTCTCGTTCAACTGCTGCAGGGCCAGCTCGGCACGTCTGCGGGCGGTGATGTCCTGAAATAGCACGGCAACCTGCCGGCAACTGGCCGGTTCGATACGAAACGCCGCCAATGCCAGGTAGCGCCCGGTGGCGACCAGTTCGCGCTCGAAGCGGATCGGCTCGCCGGTGCGCAGCACTTCACCGTACAACTGCACCCAGCCATCGGCTTCGGCACCGACCATCTCGCGCACTTTCTGGCCGACCACATTGCTGATCCCGGCGTGAAAGGCGTAGGCCGCGTTGGCCTCAATGTGGATGTAGTCGCTGAGCGGGCCGTGCGGGCCGTCGAAGAACTCGATGATGCAAAAGCCCTCGTCCATCGAGTCGAACAGAAAGCGATAGCGCTCTCGGGACTGGGCCAGGGCGCTTTGGGCTTGCTGGTCAAGGATCGCCATCTGCTGGCGCAGGCGGGCATTTTCGTCTTCGAGGCTCTGCAGCCGGTTGCGCAGGCTCTGGATTGGGTGGTCGGTCAAGGCGTGAAGTCCCGATGTAAGGTGCCGCTCTGGCGACAGGCAGGACGACAGCAGCACGCTACGAGAAAAAGCGTGCGCTGGCAAAGACAATCCACTCGTTTGCAAGGCGTTGATGCGCAGCCAATACCGAATCAGAGCGTTTCAACAATATCGTTGGCTCAGCGCAAGCCGCCAAAGCGCTGCCAGAAATTTTCTCCCACATCCGGCAACGGGCCGTCGGCGGTTTCCAGTACACCGGCCAGCCATTCTTCGGCCTTGCCGCAGACCAGCCGGTAGATATTGCGGCACAACTGACGCGCCGCGCGGCCTTCCCAGTCGCCGGGCAGCAACTGGTCGGGCAACTGCGGGTCGCGCAGCAGCAGGCGACGGTATTCATGGACCAACAGGGTCCGGGCCAGGAAGCAGTCTGCGCCGCTGAGGTTGTCTTGCTCGCGCAGCGCCTGCCACAACGGCCGGAACAGCTGGATGAACTCACTGTAATGGCGGCCCAGTTCGTCAATATTCCAGCTCTCGCGCACCTGCATGCGCAGCGCTCTGGACGCCAGCACATCCTGCGCCTTGGTCTCGAACACGATACTGTCGTCCAATGCATCGAGCGCTTGCAGGCTGGCATTGAGCTCCGCCTTGTCACAGCGCGGGCTGGCCAGCACCGTCGTAGAGATAGCGGCAAAGCCCTGCCACTCCAGCTCTTCACGCACCTGTTTGCGTTTATCGGCGCTCAATTGCGACAGCATCACCAGGCACCAGGCACCGTCCCAGGCCGGGACGCTGGCGCTGTACACCCGTTTGAAGGCTTGCTCGAAGCGCCGCCGCCCGGTGCCGGTTAGGCTGTAATAGCTGCGGCGCCCGACTTTTTCGGCGCTCAGCCAGCCCTCTTTGCTCAGGCGAAAGATCGAGGTGCGGATCAGCCGCTCATTGATCCCCACCGGCTCCAGCAACTGGATCAGGCTGCCCAGCCAGACCGTGCCGCCATGAGGTTCGATGGCATCGCCGTACAGGGTGATGATCAACGAACTGGCGCGGATCGGGGTGCGCTCCTGGAAGCGCTGGATAAGGTGATTCAGCGGGGCAAGGGACGACATGGGCTTACCGGACAACGAAAAGGATGCCGAATATACCGCCCGCCACCGATCGCCGCGAGTCTGCCCATCAACCGGCAGCCTTGGGCCGATGGGCACTGGCACTGATACGGGGCCGGTCTGGCTCGGCCTCCAGCAACGGTTCACACGCCACCAGACTGTGCTGGCAGCGCCGGGCAAGCGCCTGATACTCACGGGTACCGGCCTGTTTCCAGGCGACCTCGTCATCACTGAGCAGGCGTTTGACGCTGGCCGGAGAGCCCATCACCAGCGATTGCTCGGCGCAACTGAAATTCGCCTTGACCAGGCTGGCGGCGGCAACAAATGACCGCGCACCGATTTGGGCTGCATCCATCACCACGGCATTGATACCCACCAGAACATCCGCGCCGATACAGCAACCGTGCAGCACGGCGCCGTGGCCGATATGGCCGTTGCGCCCCACCACCGTGTCGCTGTCAGGGAAACCATGCATGACGCAGGTGTCCTGCAGGTTGGCGCCCTCCTCCAGCACGATGCGCCCGAAATCGCCGCGCAGGCTGGCCAGCGGCCCGACATAGCAGCCAGGACCAATGATCACATCACCAATCAATACCGCAGAGGGATGCACGTAAGCGGTGGGATGAACCACCGGAGTCAGGCCATCAAGGCTGTAGCAGGTCATGGGGGATCCTCTGGCCGGGAACGCCCGGCAGGTGGGCTGCAGACACACCACCTTCCTATAAAAACAAACCTTAAATCAATGAAAATTATTGATACACGTATCGTATCAAGACCTGAAAAACCCAGGCAAAAACCAACATAAACACCTGATAAACAATGCTTTTACTAAAAAACATCGGATAAAAACAAACATACTAGACACAAAAACCAATACACAAATCTGTTTTTCCGTATCGCGTTATGCCTATACTCATTTCAGCCCGCCTCACAGAGCGCGCCTTTCCAATAATCAGCGGTGCTCACACCGCCCTTGCTGCCGGAGGACTGCCCCATGCCTAAGACCCTTGTCATGACCACGCCGATGACCGGTGTGCGGCTGCTGACCCTGCACCGGCCCGAGGCGCTGAACGCCCTGAACACCGCGCTGCTGGGTGACCTGGCCGAGGCGCTTGAGGTGGCAGCGGCAGACCCTGACATCCGGGCGGTGGTCATCACCGGCAGCCGCAAAGCGTTTGCCGCTGGCGCCGATATCCACGGAATGGCAGAGCGCGACATGGTCGGCATCCTTGACGACCCACGCCAGGCACACTGGCAACGCATCGGCGCCTTTAGCAAACCGCTGATCGCCGCCGTCAACGGCTTCTGCCTCGGCGCTGGCTGTGAACTGGCGATGCATGCCGACGTGATCATCGCCGGTGAAGATGCCCGTTTCGGGCAACCGGAAATCAACCTTGGCATCATGCCCGGCGCCGGCGGCACCCAACGCCTGCTGCACGCGGTGGGCAAGTCACTGGCGATGCAGATGGTGCTTACCGGCCTGCCGATCGATGCCCGTCACGCCCGGCGCGCCGGGCTGGTCAGCGAGCTCACCCAGCCGGAGTTCACCGTTGACCGGGCCCTGGAGATCGCCCGCGTCATCGCCAGCAAAGCGCCGCTGGCGGTCCGCCTGGCCAGGGAGGCCGTGCTCAAGGCCCAGGACCTTGACCTAGCCAGCGGCCTGCGCTTCGAACGCCATGCCTTCACCTTGCTGGCCGGCACCGCCGACCGCAACGAAGGCATTCAGGCTTTTCAGGCAAAACGCGCTCCGGCGTTCACCGGCCGGTAATCCTTCGTCCTGCACAGAGAGCTCCAGCCATGGACTTTGAGCACATCCTGTTTTCCATCGAGGACGGCGTTGCTTTCCTTAGCCTCAACCGCCCCGAGCAACTCAATAGCTTCAATGCCGCCATGCATCTGCAAGTGCGCGAAGCACTCAAACAGGTTCGCCAAAGCAGCACAGCACGGGTGCTGCTGCTCACCGGTGAAGGCCGGGGCTTTTGTGCCGGCCAGGACCTGTCTGACCGTAATGTCGCACCGGGCAGCGCGATGCCGGATCTGGGCGAGTCCATCGACACATTCTATAACCCGCTGATCCGCAGTCTGCGCGACCTGCCATTACCGGTGATCTGCGCGGTCAACGGCGTGGCCGCCGGTGCCGGGGCGAATATCCCGCTGGCTTGCGACCTGGTGCTGGCCGCCCGCTCGGCAAGCTTTATCCAGGCGTTTTGCAAAATCGGCCTGGTGCCCGACTCCGGTGGCACCTGGCACCTGCCGCGCCTGGTGGGCATGGCCAGGGCCAAGGCACTGGCCCTGCTTGGCAACAAACTGAGCGCCGAGCAGGCCGAGCAATGGGGGCTGATTTATCAGGTACACGACGATGCCGATCTGCGCGACGAAGCCCTCAAGCTGGCCCGGCAT
Source organism: Pseudomonas sp. 21LCFQ02 (assembly GCF_024129895.2). Lineage (NCBI taxonomy): Bacteria > Pseudomonadati > Pseudomonadota > Gammaproteobacteria > Pseudomonadales > Pseudomonadaceae > Pseudomonas > Pseudomonas sp. 21LCFQ02. The sequence continues at coordinate 3,432,018 of NZ_CM178749.1, read as the reverse complement.
CTGGCGACCCAGCCCACCTACGGCCTGGCCCTGATCAAACGCGCGCTCAACGCCAGTGCGCACAACAGCCTTGATGCGCAACTGGAACTGGAGCGCGACCTGCAACGCCTGGCCGGACGCAGCGAGGATTACCGCGAAGGCGTATCGGCATTCATCAACAAACGCACTGCGACTTTCAAAGGACGCTGAACAATGACCGCACTGGACACCAGCAGCATCGTCGCGGTGATTGGCGCCGGCGCCATGGGCGCAGGGATTGCCCAAGTGGCCGCGCAGGCCGGTCATCGCGTCTGGCTATTCGATACCCGCCAGGGCGCCGCCGCCCAGGCCATCAGCGGGATTGACCGGCAACTGGCGCGGCTGGTCGACAAAGGCCAACTGGATGCCTCGCAGCGCCGCGTGATTGCCGCGCGCCTGCAACCGGCAGACAGCCTCCAAGCGCTGGCCGACGCCGCGCTGGTGATCGAAGCGATCGTGGAAAACCTCGACCTCAAGCGCCAGCTGTTCGAGCAACTGGAAAGCATCTGCAGCGCCCACTGCATCCTGGCCAGCAACACGTCGTCATTGTCGCTCACCCGGCTGGCGGCCGGCCTCAAGCATCCTCAGCGGATACTCGGCATGCACTTTTTCAATCCGGTACCGCTCATGGCGCTGGTCGAAATTGTCTCGGGCCTGGCCAGCGACCCGCAACTGGCAGCGCGCCTGTATGACACCGCCGACGCCTGGGGCAAACAGCCTGTGCACACCCGCTCGACACCCGGCTTTATCGTCAACCGGGTAGCACGCCCGTTTTATGCCGAAAGCCTGCGCCTGCTCCAGGAAGGCGCCGCCGACTGCGCCACCCTCGACGCGCTGCTGCGCGATGCCGGTGGCTTTCGCATGGGCGCCTTCGAGCTGACCGACCTGATCGGCCATGATGTCAATTACGCGGTGACCTGCTCGGTGTTCGACGCTTACCACGGCGACATGCGCTTCCAGCCTTCACTGGTCCAGAGGGAGCTGGTCGATGCCGGCCATCTGGGACGCAAGAGCGGTCGCGGCTTCTATGACTACAGCGAGACGGCAGAGCGCCCCCAGCCGCAGGAAATCAGCAGCCCGCTGCACATTGACAGCTGCGCAGTGGAGGGCGATCTGGGCATTGCCGCGCCGCTGATTGCGCGCCTGCAACAGGCCGGCGTGCAGATCACCCAACGCGCCGGCAGCGGAGTGATCCGGGTAGGGACGGCCACGCTGGCGCTCAGTGACGGACGGCTGGCCAGCCAGCGCGCCCAGGCACAAGGCATCGACAATCTGGTGCTGTTCGACCTGGCACTGGATTACCGCCGCGCCGCACGCATCGCCATCAGTTGCGCTGCCGACACCTCGGTGCTGGCCTGCCAGCAGGTCGTGGCGCTGCTGCAGCGTGCCGGGTTCAAGGTCAGCCTGCTCAGCGACACCCCGGCGCTGGCAGTGCTGCGTACTGTAGCGATGCTGGCCAACGAGGCGGCCGATGCCCTGCTGCACGGAGTGGCCAGCGCAGCGGACATCGACCTGGCCATGTGCGCCGGCGTCAACTACCCGCTTGGACCACTGGCCTGGGCCGATGCCATCGGCCCGCAACGGCTGCTGACGACCCTCGACAACCTGCAAGCCGCCTACGCTGAGCCACGCTATCGCCCGTCATTGTTGTTGCGCCGCCGCGCCACCGAAGGGAGGCACCTGCATGACACTTGACCCTCAACAACTGGCGCAGCGCTGCGCCAGCACCTTGTACGAACGCGACGCCGCCAGCCAGGCCATGGGCATGCACCTGCTGAGTGTCGGCCCTGGCAGCGCACAACTAAGCATGCGGGTACGTGCCGACATGCTGCAGGGCGTCGGCACCTGCCATGGCGGTCATCTGTTTGCCCTGGCCGACTCGGCCTTCGCCTTTGCCTGCAATACCTACAACGCGGTCACCGTAGCGATTGGCTGCAGCATCGACTATGTGGCGCCTGCGCAGCTCGACGACCTGCTCACCGCCAGCGCCAGTGAACAGAGCCGCAGCGGCCGCACCGGCAACTACGACGTGCGTATCGAAAACCAGCACGGGCAGCTGATTGCCCTGTTTCATGGCAAATCCTACAAGGTGCGCGGCACCCTGCTCGACCTGGAGACTTCTGATGAGTGATACCCAGAACCCTCAAGCGCTGATCATCGACGCCATCCGCACCCCCATCGGCCGCTACGCCGGGGCGCTGGCCAGCGTGCGCGCCGACGACCTGGGCGCCGTGCCGATTCGCGCCTTGATCCAGCGCCATCCACAACTGGACTTCAGCCAGATCGACGACGTGTTCTACGGCTGCGCCAATCAGGCCGGTGAAGACAACCGCAATGTCGCGCGCATGTCGGCACTGCTTGCCGGCCTGCCGGTCAGCGTAGCGGGCACCACCCTCAACCGCCTGTGTGGCTCGGGCCTGGATGCGGTGGGCAGTGCAGCTCGGGCGATTCGTGCCGGTGAAGCCGGTCTGCTGATTGCCGGCGGCGTCGAGTCAATGTCCCGAGCCCCCTTTGTAATGGGCAAGTCCGAGCAAGCCTTCGGCCGCGCTGCCGAGCTGTTCGACACCACCATTGGCTGGCGCTTCGTCAACCCACTGCTGAAGGCGCAGTTCGATATCGATTCGATGCCGGAAACTGCCGAGAACGTCGCAGCGCAGTTCAATATTTCCCGCGCCGACCAGGATGCCTTCGCCCTGCGCAGCCAGCACAAGGCCGCTGCGGCGCAAGCCAATGGCCGCCTGACACAGGAAATCACCCCAGTTGCAATCAGCCAGCGCAAAGGCCCGGCCAGGCTCATTGAACAGGACGAGCATCCCCGCGCCGATACCAGCCTGGAGCAACTGAGCAGGCTCGGCACCCCGTTCCGCGAAGGTGGCAGCATCACCGCCGGCAATGCCTCAGGGGTCAACGACGGCGCCTGCGCCCTGTTGCTGGCCAGCCCGGCAGCGGCGCGCCGCCATGGCCTGAAGGCCCGTGGGCGGGTGGCAGGAATGGCCACGGCAGGCGTCGAACCCCGGATAATGGGCATCGGCCCTGTCCCTGCAACCCGCAAGGTGCTGGAACTGACCGGCCTGAGCCTGGCCGACATGGACATCATCGAACTCAACGAAGCCTTCGCCGCCCAGAGCCTGGCCGTGCTGCGCGAACTGGGGCTGGCCGACGACGACCCGCGGGTCAACCCCAACGGCGGCGCCATTGCCCTGGGGCATCCATTGGGCATGAGCGGTGCACGACTGGTCACCACGGCCTTGTATGAACTGGAAAACCGCCAGGGCCGCTACGCGCTGTGCACCCTGTGCATCGGCGTCGGCCAGGGCATCGCGCTGATCATCGAAAGACTCTGATACCGATAAACACCATTAGCCACCCAGGCGAGGAGTCTTCTCCTCATCAGCACTCAAACATAAAAATAACCGAGTGAACCATGAACATGATCGCCGCCAATAGCCCCGCTAGCGCCTTGCTCGACCCGCTCGAGACCGCCAGCATCGACCAGTTGCGCCAGCACCAGCTCGACCGCCTGCGCTGGAGTCTCAAGCACGCCTACGACAATGTGCCGCTGTACCGCCAGCGCTTTGACGAACGTGGCGTGCACCCTGATGACCTGGGTACTCTGGAAGACCTCAGCCAGTTTCCGTTTACCGCCAAGAGCGACCTGCGCGACAACTACCCCTTCGGCATGTTTGCCGTGCCACAGAGCGAGGTGGTGCGCCTGCATGCCTCCAGTGGCACCACCGGCAAGCCGACCGTGGTCGGCTACACCCAGAACGATATCGACACTTGGGCCAACGTGGTGGCCCGCTCGATTCGTGCGGCAGGCGGCCGCCGTGGCGACAAAGTGCATGTCGCTTATGGGTACGGTTTGTTCACCGGCGGACTGGGCGCGCACTACGGCGCTGAGCGGCTGGGCTGCACGGTGATCCCGATGTCGGGCGGGCAGACCGAAAAGCAGGTGCAACTGATTCAGGACTTCCAGCCCGACATCATCATGGTCACGCCGTCCTACATGCTGAACCTGGCCGATGAGTTCGAACGCCAGGGCATCGACCCGCATCAACTGAAACTGCGCCTGGGGATTTTCGGTGCCGAGCCGTGGACCGCCGAGCTGCGTCGCGCCATGGAACAGCGTCTGGGCATCACCGCCCTGGATATCTACGGCCTGTCGGAGATCATGGGGCCGGGCGTGGCCATGGAGTGCGCCGAAACCAAGGACGGCCCGACGGTCTGGGAAGATCATTTCTACCCGGAAATCATCGACCCGGCGACCGGTGCGGTGTTGCCCGACGGCGAAATGGGCGAACTGGTGTTCACCTCACTGTCCAAGGAAGCGCTGCCGATGGTCCGCTACCGCACCCGCGACCTGACCCGGTTGCTGCCGGGCACAGCGCGGCCAATGCGGCGCATCGACAAGATCACAGGGCGCAGTGACGATATGTTGATCATTCGCGGGGTAAATGTGTTTCCGACGCAGATCGAAGAGCAGATTCTCAAGATCGGCCAGTTGGCCCAGGTCTATGAGCTGCATCTGCATCGTAACGGCAACCTGGACAGCGTCGATGTGCATGTTGAGCTCAAGCATGACCTGCAAGGGCTGGCGGCCCCGCAGCAGCAACAGGTCGCCGACGAGCTGGGGCGCCGGATCAAGACCCATATCGGGATCAGTTCACGGGTGCTGATCCAGCCGTTTCATACCCTCAAGCGGTCTGAGGGCAAGGCTTGTCATGTGTTTGACAAGCGGCCCAGCGCGTGAGCCCTCATGCGCAGGGCAATCTGCCGAACTAATGCCGATCATCCGGGAGGAGCCGGCCGACGCCCCGGTCTGCTGGCGACTTCAGCGGCGAACCAGTAGCTGATGTGCTGGTTTTACTGGCCCTGTCGCCAGCAAAGATGCCTCCCACATTGACCGACTGGACCTTAACTGATCGGCATTAATCTGTGACTGGCTTTAGCCGGGAAGACCTTTCGCTTTACGCAAGGGGCTGCGCCGCACTTGTGTTTGTTTCGGGCTGTGACCCGCTGTAAACGCGCAAAGGTGACTAAAAACCACCACCGCCGCAGCCAATGCTGCCCATCCATGAAAAACCTTAAAAACGACAATTAAATTTTTCCTGTATCACTTATCACCAACCAAGCACTCGAAAATCACCCCAAAAAACCTGCATAAAAGCCCATAAACAACATACGCAACCTGATACCAACCCTATAAAGCGATACGAAACCAAAACACAAAACATAAATTTCTGTTTGATATTTTTTTGTGTATCACTTAAAACTGTCTCAAGGGCCCAAACCACCCACCCACCACACGCGGGAGACGCAGCATGTACGCACAACTGGTCGAGACCGGCGTCAAGCGCATCAAGGCACTGCAAGACATGTCGCCCGAGGAACGGGCGTTTCAGGAAAAGATCGACGCCGAGATCAAGATCGAGCCAAAGAACTGGATGCCCGATGCCTACCGGCAGACCCTGATCCGGCAAATATCCCAACACGCGCATTCGGAAATCGTCGGCATGCTGCCCGAAGGCAACTGGCTAACCCGCGCCCCGACCCTCAAGCGCAAGCTGCAACTGATGGCCAAGATCCAGGACGAAGCCGGCCACGGCCTGTACCTCTACAGCGCTATGGAAACCCTCGGCGCCGACCGCGACGAAGAAATCGCCAAACTGCACAACGGCCAGGCCAAGTACTCCAGCATTTTCAACTACCCCACCTTGAGCTGGGCCGACATGGGCGCAGTGGGCTGGCTGGTCGACGGCGCTGCCATCGTCAATCAGGTCGTCCTGCAACGCACCTCCTACGGTCCCTACTCACGGGCCATGGTGCGCATCTGCAAGGAAGAAAGCTTCCACCAGCGCCAGGGCTATCAACTGTTGCTGACCATGATGAAAGAAGGCACCCAGGCCCAGAAAGACATGGTCCAGGACGCCATCAACCGCCTGTGGTGGCCAGCGCTGATGATGTTCGGCCCAAGCGACGCCGACTCGCCCAACAGCGCCCAGTCCATGGCCTGGAAAATCAAGCGCCAGAGCAACGACGAGTTGCGCCAGCGCTTCGTCGACCAGACCGTGCCGCAACTGCAACTGCTCGGCTGCACAGCCCCCGACCCGGACCTGAAGTGGAACGCCGAACGTGGTCACTATGACTTCGGCGAAATCCAGTGGCAGGAGTTCTATGAAGTGCTCAAGGGCAACGGCCCGTGCAACCAGGAACGGGTCGCCAAACGCCGCCAGGCCATTGAAAACGGCGCCTGGGTCCGTGAAGCCGCCGTGGCATACGCGCAAAAACAACACGCCAGGCACACCGCCGCCTGATCGGGAGACACCGCCATGTCCGAATGGACCCTGTTCGAAGTGTTCGTGCGCAGCAAGCATGGACTCAATCACAAACATGTTGGCAGCGTGCATGCCGCCGACGCCGCGATGGCGATCGAGAATGCCCGCGAGCTATACACCCGGCGCAACGAAGGGGTGAGCCTGTGGGTGGTGCCTTCGGCGCTGATTACCGCGTCCTCGCCAGACGAGAAAGACCCGTTGTTCGACCCGGCGCAAGACAAGGTCTACCGGCATGCCAGCTTCTATGAACTGCCGCCTGAAGTCGGCCACATGTGAGGAACCGAGCATGAACCCGTCTGCCGACCTTATTGAATACCTGCTGCGTCTGGGTGACAGCGCCCTGATCCAGGGCCAGCGCCTGTGCGAGTGGTGCGGCAGTGCACCGGCCCTGGAAGAAGAGCTGGCGTTGATGAATGTGGGCCTGGATCTGATTGGCCAGTCGCGCAACTGGCTGGAGTACGCCGCCGAGCTGCTGGACGACGGCCGCGATGCAGATCATCTGGCGTTTCGCCGCGATGAGCGCGCCTTGCGCAACCTGCTGCTGGTCGAACAACCCAACGGCGATTATGCCGTGACCATGACCAAGCAATTTCTGTATGACGCCTGGCATTTACAGATGCTGCGCGGGCTGAGCAGTTCCAGTGATGAGCGTATCGCCGGCATCGCCGCCAAAGCGTTCAAGGAAGTCACCTATCACCTGCGCCGCTCCGGCGAATGGGTCGAGCGGTTGGGCGATGGCACCGACGAAAGCCATCGGCGCATGCTCAACGCCATTGATCAGCTATGGCGCTTCACGGTCGAGCTGACCGCCGCTGATGAGCTGGAGCAGCGCCTGTTCGAGGCGGGCATCGCCGCCAACCCGCAACAAGTGGCCGATGCCTGGCAAAGCACGGTGGCCGACCAGTTGGCCCGCGCCACCCTACCACTGCCCGCGCCGGCCAGCCCGTTCTACCTCAGTGGCCGGCAAGGCTTGCACAGCGAACATCTGGGCCTGCTGCTGGCAGAAATGCAGTCGCTGCACAGGAGTCATCCCGATGCGACCTGGTGAACAGCCAAGCACCGAACTGATCGCGGGCGACCGTGGTGCGCGGCCGCTGCAGCCTGGCGATCTGGCCCATGCCTGGGCGGTGCTTGGCAATGTCATGGACCCCGAAGTGCCGGTGGTCAGCGTGGTCGAGCTGGGGATTGTCCGTGATCTGGGCTGGCAGGGCGGCCACCTGCATGTGGTGGTGACCCCAACCTACTCGGGTTGCCCGGCCACTGAAGTGATCGAGCAGGACATCGCCGCGGCGCTGGAACAGGCCGGCTTTGCTGCGCCGCAGCTGGAGCGGCGCCTGACCCCGGCGTGGACCACCGACTGGCTCAGCGCCAGCGGCCGCGAGCGGCTGCGCGGTTATGGCATCGCCCCGCCTGAGGGCAGCGTCAGCAAACGCAGCCTGCTGGGCGAGGCAGTACAGATCAACTGTCCGCAGTGCGGCAGCGCACACACCGAGCGGCTCAGCGAATTTGGTTCCACAGCCTGCAAAGCGCTGTATCGCTGCCGCGACTGCCTGGAACCTTTCGATTACTTCAAGTGCATCTGAGCGGCCTGCTGCAGGAGAACAATAATGAGCAAATTCCACAGCCTGACCGTCAGCGACGTACGCACCGAAACCCGTGATGCGGTATCGATTGCCTTCGACATTCCGCCTGAACTGGCCGAGCGCTTTCGTTTCGAACACGGTCAGCATCTGGTGATGCGCACCCATCTGGACGGCAAAGAAGTGCGCCGCTCCTACTCGATCTGCACCGGCGCCAACGATGGCGAACTGCGCGTGGCGATCAAGCGGGTCGCCGGCGGGATGTTCTCGGCCTGGGCCAACGACCGTCTCAAGGTCGGCCAGCAACTGGAGGTCATGCCACCGGCCGGGCATTTCAGTGTGCCACTCGACCCGGCGCGCCATGGCCGCTATCTGGCGGTGGCCGCCGGCAGCGGCATCACCCCGATCCTGTCGATCATCAAAACCACCCTGCAGAGCGAGCCGCACAGCCAGGTCACGCTGATCTACGGCAACCGCTCCAGCACTGCGGCGCTGTTTCGCGAGCAACTCGAAGACTTGAAAAACCGCTACCTGCAACGCCTGAACCTGATCTTCGTGTTCAGCCGCGAGCAACAGGATGTCGAGCTGTACAACGGGCGCATCGATGCCGACAAATGCAGCCAGTTGTTCAGCCGCTGGATCAACGTCAAGGCGCTGGATGCGGCGTTTATCTGCGGTCCGCAAGCGATGACCGAGACCGTGCGCGAGCAGCTTCGGGCCAACGGTCTGCCAAGCGAGCGCATTCACTTTGAGCTGTTCGCCGCAGCGGGCAGCAGCCACACCCGCCAGGCCCGCCAGATCGCCGCCCAGGCAGGCAGCGCCACGAGCCAGATCACCGTGATCAGCGACGGTCGCGAGCTCTCTTTCGCCCTGCCCCGCAACAGCGTCAGCGTGCTCGAAGCCGGTAACGCCCAGGGCGCCGAGCTGCCGTATTCGTGCAAGGCCGGCGTGTGCTCGACCTGCAAATGCAAGGTGATCAGCGGCGAGGTGGAAATGGACAGCAACTTCGCCCTGGAAGATTACGAAGTCGCCGCCGGCTACGTGCTGTCGTGCCAGGCCTTCCCGTTGAGCGACCAGGTGGTGCTGGATTTTGACCAGCGCTGAACCCATAGGCGCCGCCGGGCGATCGCCCAGCGGACCACACAGCCCCTAACCGATCGGTATTGCGCCTGCGAGCCCGTTAGCAGCGGATGCATCCCTGCCTCCGCCACACCGCGTTTCTAAAACAATCACAAAAAAAGAGAGCCGCCCCATGACGCCACAGGACATCGAACAGTTACAGCGCCACCCCGACTTCATCGAGCTGGTCAAGCGCAAGCAACGCCTGACCTGGTCGCTGACCCTGATCATGCTGGGGATTTACTACGGCTTCGTCGTATTGATGGCCTTCTACCCACAGACACTGGGCCGCTCGCTCAGCGGTGGGGTGACCAGCCTGGGGATCGTGCTGGCCGTTGCGGTGATCCTCCTGTCGTTTGTGTTGACCGCCCTGTATGTGCGCCAGAGCAACCGGGTGCTCGATCCGCTGACCGAAAAACTGTTGCAGCAGGTGCAGCCATGAAGCCTTCGCTGCTTGTCACCGCCCTCGGCAGCCTGTTGTGCAGTGCCAACGCGCTGGCCGCCGACGCGCCTGCACGGCCATTGAACTGGCATGCCATCGGCATGTTTGTGGTGTTCGTGCTGTTCACCCTCGGGGTGACCCGCTGGGCGGCATTGCGGACCCGCTCGGCCAGCGACTTCTACACCGCAGGCGGCGGCATCACGGGTTTGCAGAACGGTCTGGCGATTGCTGGCGACATGATCAGCGCGGCGTCGTTCCTGGGGATCTCGGCGATGATCTTCATGGTCGGCTATGACGGTCTGCTGTACTCGCTGGGCGTCGTCGCCGCCTGGCCGATCATTCTGTTCCTGATTGCCGAGCGGTTGCGCAACCTGGGCAAATACACCTTTGCCGATGTGGTGTCGTACCGTTTGCAACAGACACCCATCCGTATCACGGCCGCGTTCGGCACCTTGATCGTGGCGCTGATGTACCTGATGGCGCAGATGGTCGGTGCCGGCAAACTGATCGAGCTGCTGTTCGGTATCAGTTACCTGCAAGCGGTGCTGCTGGTCGGGGTGCTGATGGTGTGCTACGTCACTTTCGGCGGCATGCTGGCCACCACCTGGGTCCAGATCATCAAGGCCGTGATGCTGCTCTCGGGCGCCAGCTTCATGGCGTTCATGGTCTTGCGCCACTTCAACTTCAGCACCGAGGCGATGTTCGCCGGTGCGGCAGCGGTGCATGCCAAGGGGGCCGCGATCATGGCGCCGGGCGGCATGCTCAGCAGCCCCATCGACACCCTGTCGCTGGCAGTGGGGATGATGTTCGGCACGGCGGGTCTGCCGCATATCCTGATGCGTTTTTTCACCGTCAAGGATGCCCGCGAGGCGCGCAAGAGCGTGCTGTATGCCACCGGTTTCATCGGCTATTTCTACCTGCTGCTGATCGCCATCGGCTTCGGCGCAATTGTCATGGTCGGCACCGATGCGGCCTTTCGCGACGGCACTGGCGCCATCATCGGTGGCGGCAATATGGTCGCGGTGCATCTGGCCCAGGCGGTCGGCGGCAGCCTGTTTCTCGGTTTCATCTCGGCCGTGGCCTTCGCCACCATTCTGGCGGTGGTCGCGGGCCTGGCCTTGTCTGGCGCCTCGGCAGTGGCCCACGACCTGTATGCCTGCGTGATCCGTAAAGGCCAGGCCAGCGAGCGCGAAGAGATGCGCATGTCGCGCCTGACCACCCTGGTGATCGGCGTACTGGCGGTCATTCTCGGCTTGCTGTTCGAGTCGCAGAACATCGCCTTCCTGTCAGGTCTGGTGCTGGCGATTGCCGCCTCGGTGAATTTCCCGGTGCTGTTGCTCTCGATGTTCTGGAAAGGCCTGACCACCCGTGGTGCGGTGGCCGGCAGCCTGGCGGGCCTGATATCGGCGGTGGTGCTGCTGGTCTTGAGCCCGGTGGTGTGGGTCAAGCTGCTTGGCCACGACACAGCATTGTTCCCCTACTCCAACCCCGCGCTGCTCTCCATGAGCTGCGCGTTTGCCTGCGCCTGGCTGTTCTCGGTCACCGACCGCTCCGAACGCGCCACTCAGGAACGCGGCCGCTATCTCGCGCAGTTCATTCGCTCGATGACCGGGCTGGGGGCTGCGGGGGCCAGCCGGCATTAGGTTTTGGGTAAAAGATTTTCGCATTGATCGCGGCTCAGTCCGCTTCTATAACCGACGGAACAATAACAATGCATAACGTCCGTGTTTCTGCCTCATTGCTGCTGGCCATGGGAGCCGCCAGCGCCCAGGCCGGTTTTGTCGAAGACAGCAAGGCCAGCCTGGAGATGCGCAACTTCTACCTGAACCGCGACTTTCGCCAGAGCGATGCGCCTCAGGCCAAGGCTGAAGAATGGGCGCAAGGCTTCACCGCCCGCCTGACGTCGGGCTTTACCGAGGGCACCGTGGGTCTGGGCGTGGACGCCATCGGCGAACTGGGTATCAAGCTCGACTCCAGTGCCAGCCGGCGCAATACCGGGCTGCTGGCCTTCGACCCGGCCAGCGGTGAGCCGGTCGACCAGTACAGCGAACTGGGCATCGCGGCCAAACTGCGGGTGGCGAAAACCGTTCTGAAACTCGGCACCTTGCAACCCATGCTGCCGGTGGTGACCTATAACGACACCCGTCTGCTGTCGTCGACCTTTCAGGGCGGCATGCTGACCTCCACAGACATCGACGGCCTGACCATCAATGCCGGACGCCTGACCCGCGCCAACCTGCGCGATTCGTCCAGCCGCGATGCGATTGGCTACGGCGCCGCCAGCAGCGACGCGTTTGACTTTGCCGGTGGCAGCTACGCGTTCAGCCCGCGACTGACCGCCAGTTACTACTACGGCAAGCTCACCAACATCTACCGCCAGCACTTTATCGGCCTGGTGCACAGCGTGCCGCTGGGGACGAACTTGAGCCTGCGCAGTGACCTGCGCTATTTCGACAGCGGCAACGATGGCCAGCAACGCGCCGGGCGCATCGATAACCGCAACCTCAACGGCATGTTCACGCTGGGCTACGGCGGGCACAAAGTCGGCCTGGGCTTTCAGCGCATGTCGGGCGACAGCGCCTTTGCGTTTCTCAATGGCGGTGACCCGTACTCGGTCAATCTGGTGACCTATAACACCTTTACCCGCGCCGAAGAGGACGCCTGGCAACTGCGTTACGACTATGACTTTGCTGCCCTCGGCGTGCCGGGCCTGAGCTTCATGACCCGCTATGTCGATGGCCGCAATGCGCGCACCGCCAGCGGCGATCACGGCGAAGAATGGGAACGCAATACCGATATCGCCTACGTGCTGCAAAGCGGCCCGTTCAAGGGCTTGAGCATGCGCTGGCGCAACCTGACCTTTCGCTCCGGCAACGGGCTGAGCACCGACCTGGACGAGAACCGGCTGATCCTGGGCTACACCCTGGCGCTTTGGTAGTGCTGGCCCCGCCCACCATAAATGTGGAGACACTCTGATGAGCAACGCCCCTACCCTGCAAAGTTTTATCGCTGGTCGCTGGATTGGCGAGCATGGCGCCGCCTCGCTGCGCAGCGCTCTCAATGGCCAGGGCATTGCCCACACGCATGACGAGCCGCTGGATTTCAACGAGGCCCTGGAGCACGCGCGCCGGCAAGGCCGTGACAGCCTGCTGGCTCTGGATTTCCAGCAGCGCGCCGCATGCCTGAAGGCGCTCGGCAACTACCTGCTCGAACGCAAGGAACTGCTGTACAGCCTGTCGCACCATAGCGGCGCCACGCGGACCGATAGCTGGATCGACATCGAGGGAGGTGCCGGTACGCTGTTCGCCTATGCCAGTATCGGCCGCCGCGAACTGCCCTCGGGCAACCTGCTGCACGAAGGCCCGGCCATGCCGCTGGGCAAGCTGGGCAGCTTCGTTGGCAGCCATATTCTGGTGCCGCGCGGCGGCGTGGCAGTGCATATCAATGCGTTCAACTTTCCAATCTGGGGGATGCTGGAAAAGTTTGCGCCGAGCTTTCTGGCCGGCATGCCGTGCATCGTCAAACCGGCCACCGCGACCAGTTACCTGGCCGAAGCGACCGTGCGCCTGATGCACGAGTCCGGCTTGCTGCCCGCTGGCAGCCTGCAACTGATCATCGGCAGCACGGGCGATTTGCTTGACCGCCTGCAAGGTCAGGATGTGCTGACCTTCACCGGCTCGGCCGACACCGCCGCGAAACTGCGCGTCAACCCTAACCTGATCCGCCAGTGCGTGCCGTTCAACGCCGAGGCCGACTCGCTGAACTGCGCGATCCTCGCCCCGGAAGTGACCCCGGACGATCCTGAGTTCGAGCTGTTCATCAAGGAAGTGGCCCGCGAGATGACCGTCAAGGCCGGCCAGAAGTGCACCGCCATCCGCCGCGCCATTGTGCCGGCCAGACACATCGATGCGGTCGCGCAACAGCTGCATGCGCGGCTCAGTAAAGTGGTGGTCGGCGACCCGTCAGTGGAAGGCGTGAAGATGGGCGCCCTGGCGTCCCATGCACAACAGGCCGACGTTGCCGAGCGCTTGCAACTGCTGCTGGCCAGCAGTGAGCTGCTGCTGGGGGCCGCCGACGGTTTTGCGCCGCGTGGCGAAGGGGTGGCCGAGGGCGCGTTCTTTGCCCCGACCCTGCTGCGCAGCCGCAACCCGCATGCCGAGGGCGGCGCCCACGATATCGAAGCGTTTGGGCCGGTCAGCACATTGATGGCCTACGAGGATCTGGACGAGGCCATTGCCCTGGCCGCCCGTGGCAAAGGCAGCCTGGTTGCCAGCCTGATCACCAAAGACCCGCAGGTCGCCGCCAAAGTGGTGCCCGCCGCAGCCGCGCTGCATGGTCGGCTGCACATTCTCGACCGTGAATCAGCCGCCGAGTCCACCGGCCATGGCTCGCCCCTGCCCCAACTCAAGCACGGCGGCCCCGGGCGGGCCGGCGGCGGTGAGGAACTGGGCGGTCTGCGGGCGGTGAAACACTACCTGCAACGCAGCGCCGTGCAAGGCTCGCCGAGTATGCTCATGGCCGTCACCGGCGAGTACGTGCGCGGTGCCAGGCTGATCGAAACCGAGGTCCACCCGTTCCGCCGCTATTTTGACGACCTGCAGATCGGCGAATCGCTGCTGACCCATCGGCGCACCGTGACCGAAGCTGACCTGGTCAACTTTGGCTGCCTGTCGGGGGATCACTTCTACATGCATTTTGACGAGATTGCCGCCCGCCAATCGCAGTTCGGCAAGCGCATCGCCCACGGCTACTTCGTACTCTCTGCAGCCGCCGGGCTGTTCGTCTCCCCCGCGGCGGGTCCGGTACTGGCCAACTATGGCCTGGATACGCTGCGCTTCATCAACCCGGTGGGCATTGGTGACACGATCCGTGCGCGGCTGACCTGCAAGCGCAAGATCGACCAGGGCAAGCTCAGCGCCAGGGACGAACCGCAAGGGGTGGTGGCCTGGGATGTGGAGGTGACCAACCAGCACGACGAGTTGGTGGCCAGTTACGACATCCTGACCCTGGTGCTCAAACGCTCAAGCCTTGCTTAACCGGCGATCTCGCCGACTTCGACCCGGTCACGGTGCTGCTTGGCCCGGTACAGCGCCTGGTCTGCGGTGCGCAGCAGCGCATCGAAGCTGTGCTGCAGATGGCGGCTGCCGGACTGGGTCAGACCGGCACTGAACGCAATCGGCAATGGCAACTGCGGGTCCAGTTCGCGACTGGCCAGCGCATCGCGCAGGCGCGCCATAAACACCTGCGCCTGGGCGACATCGGTGTGCGGAAACATCAACAGAAACTCTTCCCCGCCCCAGCGCACGAACACATCGCTATGACGCTTGAGCGAAAACACCGCCGCCGAGAACGCCTGCAAGGCACTGTCGCCCACCGCATGGCCGTACTTGTCATTGATGTTCTTGAAGTTGTCCAGATCGATCATCGCCACCGTCAGCGGATAGCTGCCGAGTGCGGCCTGCGCCCATTGCTGGTTGAGAATCGGCTGGGCGCCGCGCCGGTTCAAGGCCCCGGTCAGCACGTCGGTGATGCTCAGTTGCAGGGCCTGCATGCGCAAGTGCTCCTGAAGCATCAGGGCAAAGCCGAGGGTAAACAGGAATGACACCGTAAAATCCACCAGCAGCGCCATCCGCGAGGGCATGTCCGGCTCGTCATAAGGCAGCGGCGGGATCGGCTCGATCAATAGGCTGACACATGACCACAGCTGGAAGCCGAAGGCGAACACCTGG
This sequence comes from Pseudomonas sp. 21LCFQ02, assembly GCF_024129895.2. Classification (NCBI taxonomy): domain Bacteria; kingdom Pseudomonadati; phylum Pseudomonadota; class Gammaproteobacteria; order Pseudomonadales; family Pseudomonadaceae; genus Pseudomonas; species Pseudomonas sp. 21LCFQ02. The sequence goes on along the minus strand of NZ_CM178749.1, from coordinate 3,416,795 downwards.
GTCGCGGCAATCCCCCAAGCGCCGCGATAAGTCCTCAACAGCCCGGCACAGACCCGCATCTGCACGGCAATCGCCAGCGCCGCCACCCCGGCAAACCAGGGAAGAATCCAGGAAGTGTCGATCAACGCCACCGCCAGAGCCAGATAGCCGGCCAGCGGCACCAGCACCCAGCCGAGCTGCTGGCCGAGGCGTCCCGGCAGCCCGACAAAATGACGCAACGCCACGGTATGACAACCAATACTGGCAATCAGCAGACCGGTGCTGGCCAGCAAGGCAGCGCGTGGCGACAGAATCTCCAGCCAGTGCAGCGACGGCAGCAACAGGCCGGGCTGGAGCATTTCGGCAACCCGGTACGAGGTATTGCACAGTTCACCCAACAGCCACCAGTGCAGGGCCTTGTTGCTGCGCCCCGCACCGACATACGACAGGCACAGCAATAGCGCCGTCATGATCCCGAACGGAGTGATGATCAACAGTAACGAGAAGGGATCGCTGAGCAACATGAACGGCGGCTTCTGGACAAAGGGCTGCAAGCACCCTCGCATTATGTCAGAGCGCCAGCAATTTGACTCTGGCCGATGGGCAGATAGTTTTCAGCCCGCCAGAGTCAGCCTTGGGCCCGCTCTACCCGGTTACGCCCGGTACGTTTGGCCTGGTACAACGCCGTGTCCGCAGAGCTGTAAGCGGCATCGAAGCGCAGGCCGGCCGCACTGGCGCTGACCCCGAAACTGGCAGTGACCTGGCGGTTGACCGGGGCAGCAAAGCAATGCCCGGCGATCGCCGCGCGCATGGCTTCGGCATAGTCCAGCCCCTGCTGCAAGTCGCTGCCAGGCAGCACGACGGTGAACTCTTCACCGCCCACCCGGCCGATCACCCCGACCTTGGCCACGATCGGCGCCAGGCATTCGACGATCCCGCGAATCACTGCATCGCCCGCCGGATGACCAAAGTCATCGTTGATCTGCTTGAACAGATCAATGTCCAGCACGATCAATACCGCGCCGGTGCTTTCCAGCATCCGCTTGGCCCGCTCGATCACAGCACCGCGGTTCAGCACCCCGGTCAGGGCATCATGGGTAGCGCGGAACTCCAGCTGTTCGGCCAGCGTTTGCAACTGCAGATTGAGCGCGCTCATCTCGCGTTCGGCACGGTCACTGCGAGTGATCAAGCGCCGGGTTTCTCGAATCAGGCGCTCGAAGTGGCTGGTCAGTTCGGCCAGCGACTGCTGGTAGAGCTCAGCGTCGGCATCGGCCTGAGCGAGGACCGAGCGGGCACGCCGCAACGCGTCGGTCTCGCTACTGAACAAGTCCACGGTCTGATCCGCACGCGCCTGGAGCGCAGAGCCAGCAGTCACCATGACCAATCTCCTTTATGAAACCGACACGGGATGATCATTGAAGGTCAACGAGGTGAAATCGGCCTGCAGTTCTTCACCGAACTCGAAGATCGTTTCGTCTTCTTCATCGTGATACCAGTTGACCACGATCTTGTTACCGGCCATGGCCGCGTGGTCAAGGGTATCGAAGATATTGAACAGCATCTTGGTGCTGGAGCTGTTGAAGTAGGCCAGTGCAATGTTGGCCGTCACTTCAACGCCGGCGCAATTAGCAAGAAAGTCGCGCAGTTGCTGGACGATCGGCGCATAAAACGCGGCGGCGTTTTCAGGATAGGACTCGCCCTTGATGGTCAGCAGGCGTTGGTCATAACGAAAATCGACTTCAGGCGAAGTGGCAGTGGCTTCAATGAAAAAATTGTCCATCACAGTCATCAATCCATTCAAATAGTGGCTTTGAGGCAGAACAAGGTGGTCTCCGGGTCTTGCGGGCGCGGCTGGAAGCTGTACTCCAGCGGCTCGCTGGCGTCGCGGGCCATGGTCAGAAAACCCAGCCCCGCGCCTTTGCTGCCCTCCGGCGTTTCGGCCCGCAGGGACACCTTGTAGGCCTGTTTGATTTCTTCAACCGACATGCCGCGCAGCGGTTCGAGGTTGGCGCGCAGCCGCTCGACCTCGCCACTGGCCACCGGGTTGGCACAGAGCATGGTGAACCGATTGTTTTCGGCACTGATGCAGACCGCCCCATGACGCAGCCCGGTGTCGTCCTCGGCCGACACGCCCAAGGCATCGACCGAGTAGTGGACGATGTTTTGCGACAGCTCGATGAACGATGAGAACAGCTTGCGGCGGGTCGGGCCGCTGACACCGGAGACTTCAAGCTGCAGCTTGACCACCTCGGCCATCGCCGAAACGACGCTGTGGGAGAAGTAGCCCATGTGGTAGAAAATCACGTTGCGCTGTTGGGCAAGGTCGAAAAAGCTCATGTCATGGTCCTCAATGGCGCGCAGCAGATTAGTCATCATTGCTCCTGAGACGAGCGCAAAAGAAAGTCAAATCGTCACGACGATTCTGTTCGCCCTGCCAGTGCGACAGGACTTGCAACAACCCCTGGCCAATCTCGGCCGCCGGGCTATCGCTATTGGCCAGCAGGCTTTCAAATACCCGGCGCTTGCCAAAGGCGATGTTCTTGACCCCGCCAATCTGGTCGGTCAGGCCATCGGTGGTGATAAAAATCAGGCTGCCGGACTCCAGCGGCACACTGTGCATCTCCCATTGGTAATCCATGCCGCTGTCGACGTAGCCGACGCCCATCCGCTGGCCGGCAACCGTCTGAAACTGCTCAGCCTGCGGGTGCAGCACATGCAGGGAGAGCCGCGCACCGGCAAAGCGCAGGGTCCAGGTATGGGTATCGAACCAGAAGAACGCAGCGTCCAGCCCGTCATCGGATTCCGGGGTGCCGTCGGCGTCGCGGTCCTGACCGAGCATGCTCTTGACGCTGCGGTTGACCGCCGACAGCAGGGTCGCCGGGTTGCGCGGCCCGTACTGATCCAGCGCCTGGCCCAGCGCGCTGGAGGCAATCAGGGTCATGAACGCACCGGGCACACCATGGCCGGTACAGTCGGCAATCGCCCCGAACCAGCCGTCGGGGTACTTGCAGAAGTGATAGAAGTCGCCGCCCACCACATCACGCGGCTCCCAGACCAGCGAGGCGTCACTCAAGGTCGAGGCCAGTGTCTCGCGCGAAGCACGCAGCATGGCGCGTTGAATCACACTGGCGTATTCGATGCTTTGCATCATCTGGCGGTTCTTTTCCGCCTGCATCGCCGCCACCACCGCGATCAGTTGCAAACCGTTGCCCAAGCCGACAAACCGCCCTTCACGGGTCACGATAAAGCCGTCGGCCAGCGCTTTTTCACCAAACTCGACGGTCTTGAAGGTCAGCTCTTCGATGCTCATCTCGGCATCGACGATCAGCGGCTCCTTGTCCATGAAGGCGATGCAGCTTTTCTTGTCGTACAGCTCGCGGTGATACAACTTGCTCATCTGTGACATGAAGATATTGCGATTGATCAGCCCGACCGGCCGCTCTTGATCGACCACCGCCAGACACACCAGGTCACGCTGGGTGGTAAAGACCTCCATGACCAGTGAGTTACTGTCGTCGATATCGATGGCTGGAACGAAGTTGCACAGATCCCCCGCACTTTTGTGGTCACGGGGCAATCGGGGACGCATGAATTGAAAATGCTCTGCTTTCATTCGCGGGCCACTGCACATCATAAATACGTGACCCTACTACAGCGATATTAAACTGATATTACAGTGTCCTTTCAGGGCATCAGGGTCTCCAGCAACCAGGCGCCGGCAGGCCCCAGAGTGCGCTGCCGCGACCAGATCACATCGACCGCCGAGCGGCGTGGCCAGCCCGGCACCTGCAACTCCTGCAAGCGCCCCTGGGCGTAGCCAGACACCAGCCAGCGCGGCAAGGCGGCCCAGCCAAAGCCGAACACCGCCATGTCCATTAGCAGCAGATAGTTAGGCGCCGACCAACTGCGCCGGCTGCTGGTGGGCAGGTCATCGGTCGGGTTGAGGTGCTCTACCAGGGTGTTGAGTCGCAAGGCCCGATGACCCGCCAATTGCGCGTAGCTGACCTGCTGCTGGCCAGCCAGTGGATGCTGGTGCGCAACGAACAAGCCAAAATCGGCGCGTTCGGTGATGGTTGCATGGCCGATCTCGGGCGGATAACCGGCCTGGGCCGAAAGCAGGCCCAGCGTCGCCCGGCCGCTCTGGATCAGATTGATGGCATCGCCGTGTTCGGCAAATACGCATTCCAGCTCGATATCCGGAAAACGCTGGTCCAGCTCGGTCATACGCGCTTCGAATTCGACGAACTGGTTGGCATCGGACAACACCAGGGTCAGGCGCGGCTCAACGCCAGCCGCCAGCCGCCCGGCGGTGCGACGCAGCAAGTCCTGGGCACACAGCACATCCTCGACCCGCTCCAGCATGGCCCTGCCCGCTGCGGTCAACACCGGCTGGCGCGCCGAACGATCAAACAGTTGCAGATCCAGATCGATCTCCAGCCGGGCAATGGCCTCGCTGATGGTTGACTGGCTTTTACCCAGCCGGCGCGCCGCCGCACTGAACGAACCCAGCGCGGCGATCTGGACAAACGCCTCAAGGGCTTCGGGTGAATAATTCATGACGCGGCCTCCATCGGTTTTACCGATTGATCGTATTTTCACTTTAGCCCGATGACCGATAAGAATGCAGGATCTTTATTGACAGGTGGCTCCGTCATGAACAGCTCAGCCCATTCACTCCCTGCCAAAACCCTCAAGGAACGCGTGCTGCACGCCTTCGCCTTCGAGACGGTCGGGGTCATCATCTGTGCGCCGATCCTGGCCTGGGTGATGGATCGCTCAATTGGCAGCATGGGCGCCCTTACAGTGATGATCTCCACCGTGGCGATGCTCTGGAACATGCTGTTCAACCTGCTTTTTGACCGTATCCGCGCCCGGATGGGCTTCAACATGACCCTGACCAACCGTACGCTGCATGCGCTGTGCTTTGAGGCGGGTCTGATTCTGGCCGTGGTACCGCTGGCCGCCTGGTGGCTGTCGATCAGCCTGGTCCAGGCGTTCTGGCTGGACATTGGCGTGCTGCTGTTTTTCCTGCCCTACACCATGGCGTTCAACTGGGCCTGGGATGGCGCGCGGGAGCGGTTGCTGGCTAACCGGCCAGTGCAACGCTACAACTGACCGGTCAAAAAACCGCATGGCTGTATGGGGCCGCGCTCGCCCGCTTCTTGCACACTGACCGAAATTGACAAGCCAGGGAGCGCAATACCATGACAGAGATCCTAAAACTGGCGGCCTTCAGCGATGGCGAAACAGGCGGCAACCCGGCCGGGGTGTGGATTGGCGATGCCCTGCCCGATGAGCCACGCATGCAAGCCATCGCGGCAGAGGTCGGATTTTCCGAGACCGCGTTTGCCGCCCCACTGGACGGCGGGCGCTGGCGGGTACGTTATTTCTCGCCCTTGGCCGAGGTGCCATTCTGCGGCCATGCCACCATTGCCCTAGGAGCGGCACTGGCGGCGCAGCACGGTGACGGAGTGTTCGATCTGCAATTGAACCAGGCCAGCATTACCGTGGAGGGCCATGCGCAGGGGCAACTGGTTTCGGCGGCGTTGCAATCACCACCGACCCACAGCCAGCCGATCAGTGAAGCACTGCTGAACGAGGCGCTGGCTCTGTTCGGTTATCGCCGCGATGAGCTGGACCTGCGCATTGCGCCAGCAGCGATCAATGGCGGTGCGGGGCACCTGGTGCTGGCGCTCAACAGCCGTGAAGCGCTCAGCGCCATGCGTTATGACCAGGCCGCCGGGCGCGAGCTGATGGTGCGTGAAGGCTGGGCCACAATTGTGCTGGTGTTTGCTGAAAGCGCGCAGTTTTTCCATACCCGCAATCCGTTCGCGTTCGGCGGTGTCTACGAAGACCCGGCAACCGGCGCCGCCACTGCCGCGCTGGCCGGTTACCTGCGTGACATCGGTTGGCCACATGGCGGTGTGATCGATATCCTGCAGGGCGAAGACATGGGCAGCCCGTCGCGGCTGCGGGCAGAAATCAGCGCACAGCCGGGCAGCTCGATCCGGGTATCGGGAATGGCCCGCTACCTATAATCAGGCATCAAGCCCTCAGCCGGCTGCCACTGGCGGCAACGCCCAGCAGCATGATCGCCACGACCATGAACGCAACGCCCAGGCTGCTGAGGTGGGCGACAAAGCCGATGGCTGCCGGCCCCATCAGAATCCCGGCATAGCCGACCGTGGTCACTGCCGGGATGGCCACGCTTTCGGGCATGTCTTGCTGGCGCCCTACGGCGCTGTAACACACTGGAACGATGTTCGAGCAGCCGGCGCCAACCATCGCATACCCCAGCAAGGCCGCTTCCCAGGCCGGCACCAGGGTGGCGATGGCCAGGCCCAGCGCCGCCAGCAGGCCACCCAAAACAATGATGCGGTTCGGCCCGACCCGGCGCACGATGGCATCGCCGAACAACCGGCCAAAGGTCATGGTCACGGCAAATACCGCATAACCCAGGCCGGCGTAGGCGGTCTCCATGCCGCGGCTGGCGGTCAGGAACACCGCACTCCAGTCGAGCATTGCACCTTCGGCGAGAAATACGGTGAAGCACAGCAGGCCAATGAACAGCACCACCCCACGCGGAATCGCAAACGCCGGGCCTTCAGCAGCACTGCCATAAGGCAGCAAATGCGCCATGGCCTTGAACAACGCCAGCGCAATAATGACCAGCACCACCAAAATCGCCTGCAACGGCGAGGCGCCCAGCACCAGCAGTACGCTGACGCCGGCAGCACCGACGATCCCGCCAAGGCTGAACAAGCCGTGAAAGCCCGACATCATGGTCTTGCCGCTTTCACGCTCGACAATCACCGCCTGGATGTTGGCCGTGCAGTCCACAGCGCCCATCCCCACCCCGAACATAAACAGCGCGGCAATCAGTAGCGCCAGGCTGTCGACCGTGGCCAGCAGGGGCAGGCACAGGCAGATCAGCAAGGTGCCGCCTACAAGCAGACGTCGACACCCCCAACGCGCCGCCAGCGCTCCGGCCACCGGCATGGCACTGATCGAACCCACCCCGAGACACAACAGCAGCAGGCCGAGCATGCCCTCATCCAGGCCGACGCGGAGCTTGGCGTAAGGCACCAGTGGTGCCCAGGCGGCCATCCCGAAACCGGCAATGAAAAACGCCAGGCGCGTTGCCATCTGCTCCTGGCGCGGGGTGCTGCGCGAGGCAGCGGTAGCGGTGTCACAAGCGGTCATGCGGGCTCCTCATCCATGACAAAAAAGGGCCATGGTAGCGACTCAGACCTGACAACGCTGGAAAAGTCGAATACGCGTCAGACAAACGCTTCAGTAGCGACCGGCTGGCCGGCCAGTTGAATGAAGCCGTCGACGGCCTGGTTGCTCAAGGCGACGAACTCGGCCGACTCGGAGAAGGCGATCACCACTTCCTGACGGCTCATGGTCTGGTTGTCCAGATGGCCGGTCCACCAATCCCGGCCACCGGCGTCGGCGCTGCGATCCAGGGCATTGAGGTACAGCTGATTGACGAAGTCGGTATTGTTGAGGGCACCGTAGGTCTGATTGAACTCGCTACTGTTCACAAAGCTTGCAGCCACGTCCGTCAGTGACATGCCGCGGTCCACTTGCTGTTCCCAGTAACGAAAGCCGCCAAGGTCCGGGCTGCGGTCGAAGGTGGTCATGTACAGGCGCGCCAGTGACGCATCACTGACTTGCGCCACCAACGGCTGGCCGGTCTCGCCCGGACGACTGTGCGACACCGAGATTTCCTGATAGATGCCACTGCCGTCCAGGTCGCGGTAAACGGTGGTCTCGATCCAGCCATCGTCGCGCTCGACATGCAGCACATCAGTGCCAGACACGCTGTAGGTCTCGTCGCGATCAATGTTCTCAAGCTCCCAGCGACCGTCGTCGAACTCATAGACCCGCTGGATCTGCCCGGAAACAATATCGAAACGCTTCAGATCGATATCCGCCATGACTCACCCTCTCCCTAACAATGTGAACATTTGATGTCAGGCAAATGTATGGCACTTGGCTTAAACGAAACTTAATAACCAGTTACAACCTCGCCCCCATTCAGTGCACGGCATCGCGTTCGGGTATTCAAGGGACGCATCTGGGCAGGCAGACGGACAAATTCTGTAGCATTTTCAACTACACGACTGTTTTGAATCGCGAACAGTCCTTAGAATAGGCAGGCATTGCACCACTGCGGTGCAACCCTTCTCTTTCATCCATTGCGTTCCCAAGAGTCCCTCGTGCAGAAAGGAATTGCGCTTTCGGTACTGGCTTCCTGTCTGTTCGGAGTCATGTACTACTACACCTCGTTGATGGCCCCGCTCAGCGGTGAAGAGATTTTCGGCTGGCGCATGCTGCTGACGGTGCCGTGCGTGACGCTGTTCATGTTCATGTGCGGTGACTGGCCGCTGGTCAAGGCGCTGGGCGCGCGCATTTTGCGTCACCCGGTGCTGATTCCGGGGATCATGCTGTCTTCGTTTCTGATGGGTGTGCAGTTGCTGTTGTTCATGTGGGCGCCGTTGCACGGTCGCAGCCTGGAGGTGTCGCTGGGTTATTTTCTGTTGCCACTGACGATGATCCTGACCGGGCGTCTGGTGTATGGCGAGCACCTGTCGCACCTGCAGAAGGTGGCGGCAGCCTTTGCTGCGTTTGGGGTGGCGCATGAAGTGTGGCGACTGGGCAGTTTTTCCTGGGAGACGCTGGTGGTGGCGGCCGGTTATCCGGTGTATTTCGTGCTGCGCCGACGGTTGCAGACAGACAATCTGGGCGGGCTGTGGTTTGACATGTTGTTCATGTTGCCGGTCGGGGTGTGGTTCATTGTCAGCGGTAATCCGGCGGCGGCGCAGGCGACGCCGATGTTGTATGTGTTGATTCCGCTGTTGGGGGTGATCAGTGCGTCGGCGCTGATCAGCTATCTGCTGGCGAGCCGGCTGTTGTCGTTCAGCCTGTTCGGGCTGCTCAGTTATGTGGAGCCGGTGTTGCTGGTGGGCGTGGCGTTGTTGCTGGGCGAGAGTATCGGCGCTGATGAGTGGCTGACCTATGTGCCGATCTGGCTGGCGGTGCTGGTGTTGGTGATCGAGGGGGCTAAGCATCTGTTGGCGCAGCGGCGGCGCAACGCGGTTTCCTGAACGGCTGTAGGAGCGGCTTCAGCCGCGAACAGCTGATGTCTTGGCAGGTTCATTGCCGCGGTTGTCTGGCCTGCGGGTTTCGCCCCGACGGGCGACCCTATTTTGTGCTTGGCAAAATAGGGGAAAACCGCTTGCTCCTGGCTTGGGTCCGCCCTGCGGGCGAACTTCCCTCCGTCCGGCATCGATTCGGGGGTCGGCGCGATGGGCATCCCTGCCCAGCGCACCTGAAACCGACCTCCATGTCGGTTTCTCCCCCGAATCGACGCCTACCCTCGGCCAGCGCCAAAGTCGCGGCCCGCGTCGTCTGTGCCATCTCGGCTCAAAAATCAAAATCTACGGCAACGGCAACGGCAACGAAGTTCTCAAGCCATGCGCGATTTGTTTTGGAATGTTCTTGCAGGCGCCGCCGAACGCGACTTGGGCGCTGGCCGAACGCAGGTGTCGATTTGGTGGGAAAGCCGGCAGGGAAGTCGCTGCTCTTTCTATAAGGAGCAGGTGCGCTTGGCAGGACGGGTTTTAATCTGCCGGGGCTCTCTCACTCACTCACTAAACCGCTGCAACTGCATCTCCTGCAAACGGCTCAAAGTTCGGCGGAAGGCGAATTCCAGGTAGCCCTGGGTGTAAAGCTGGTCCATGGGCACGGGGGCTTCGACATAGAGCGGGACGCGGCGGTCGTAGCATTCGTCGACCAGGGCGATGAAGCGCCGCACGCTGTCATCTTTGGGTGACAGTTGCGGCAGTTCGCGGTCACCGGCTTTGACCTGTTCGACGCCGTCTTCGGTGCCGCGGGCAATCTTCGCCTCGCGCTGTACAGCGCTGAGCAGCGGTACTTCGCTGAGCATGACCACGGCAAAACGGTCGCACAGGGCGATGAAGTCCATCGCCGCCAGTGGTTGTTCGCACAGGTCGCGGTAGCGGCACCAGATCACGTTGTCGGTATGTTGCAGGACATTGACGCTGCGATAGCCCAGCATGACCTGAGTGTCGTGAACGGTCTGGCCATGGGTCAGGCCCTTGAAGATTTCAGCCAGGGCGCCGGGCTTGCCGGGTTCGCTGACCCAGTAGCGTTGCAGCAGTTGCCCCGGATGCAATCGGTGGTCTGCGCCGCCATCGACCTCGACCACTTGCATGTAGTGCTCGATCGCAGCAATGGCCGGCAGGAAGCGTTCGCGGTTGTGGCCGTGGCTGTACAACTGCGGCGGCGGGATGTTCGAGGTGCAGACCAGCACCACACCGGCTTCGAACATGGTCTGTAGCAGCCCGCCGAGAATCACCGCGTCGCCAATGTCGGTGACGAACAGCTCGTCGAAACACAGCACTCGCACGTCTGCCGCCAGTTCCCGGGCGATCACCGCCAACGGCTGGGCGGTGCCGGTCAGTTCAAACATGCGCTTGTGGACCCAGCGCATGAAGTGATGAAAGTGCTGACGCCGCGACGGTACTTGCAGGCTTTCATGGAAGCGATCCATCAGCCAGGTCTTGCCGCGCCCCACTGGCCCCCACAAGTAGATGCCCCTGGCGCCGCCGCCATCAGCCAGCGCCTGCCAGCAGGCCTGCAACTGTTCAGCGGCATCACGCTGGGACGCATCAGCATGAAAGCCCCGTTGCAGGGCTTGTTCATAGGCTTGCAGCGGCGTCGGGCCAGTCATTGTTCACACTCCTTGTGGCTGGATGCCGGCACGCCGCAGCAGGCTGCGGCAACGCTCGGACAGATGGATCACGCGCAGGTGTTTGCCGGCCTTTTCATAGCGCTCGCGCAGGGTTTTGAGTGCGGCAATGGCCGAGTAGTCGACGAAGCTCAGGTGCTGACAGTCGAGTACCACCTGCTCAGGATCATCTTGCGGCGAGAACTGTTCGAGAAAATGTGTGGTCGAGGCAAAGAACAGCGTGCCATGCGCGTTGTAGACCTTGCTGCCATCGACGGCCTGATGGCTGTCGACATACAGGTCACGGGCATGCTTCCAGGCAAAGTCCAGCGCGGCGACGATAACCCCGAACAGCACCGCCATGGCCAGGTCGGTGAGCACCGTGACCACGGTTACCGCGACAATCGCCAGCATGTCGCTGACCGGCACTTTGCGCAGGATGCGCAGCGACGCCCAGGCGAAGGTCTGCTGCGCCACCACCAACATCACACCGACCAGTGCCGCCAATGCAATACGCTCGATCAGCGGCGCCAGAAACAGGATGAACATCAGGATCATGCCACCGGCCACAACCCCGGACAGCCGCCCACGACCGCCGGAGCCAAGGTTGATCACGGTCTGGCCAATCATGGCGCAGCCGCCCATCCCGCCGAACACCCCTGACACCATGTTCGCCGCCCCCAGCGCCACGCACTCGCGGTCCGGGTAACCACGAGTCTCGGTGATTTCATCGGTGAGGTTAAGGGTCAGCAACGTCTCCAGCAGGCCCACCATGGCCATAACCAGCGCATAAGGCGCGACGATGTACAGGGTTTCCAGCGTCCAGGGCACTTGCGGCCAGGCAAAGGCCGGCAAACCACCGGCCATGTGCGCCATATCCCCCAGGGTGCGGGTCGGCAGGTCGAGCAGGTACACCGCCAGGCCAACCCCGACAATCGCTACCAATGCGGGCGGTGCCGCACGGGTCAGACGCGGCAGCAGGTAAACGATGGCCATGGTGACCGCGACCAAGGCGAGCATGATGTACAACGCCTGGCCGCTGAGCCAGGCGCCGTCATGTTGAAAGTGTTCGAGCTGGGCCATGGCAATGACAATGGCCAGACCGTTGACGAAGCCGAGCATCACCGGGTACGGCACCAGCCGCACCAGCTTGCCCAGGCGCAGCAGGCCGAACAGCACCATTAGCGCCCCGCCGAGCAGCACCGTGGCCAGCAGGTATTGCACGCCATGTTCGACCACCAGCGCGACGATCACTACCGCCATTGAGCCTGCTGCGCCGGAGATCATGCCCGGCCGACCACCCAACAGGGCGGTCAGGATGCAGATGATAAAAGCCCCGTACAGGCCCATCAGCGGGTTGAGATGCGCCACCAGGGCAAAGGCGATGCACTCGGGCACCAGCGCAAAAGAGGTAGTCAGGCCGGCGAGAACATCGGCGCGCAGACGGGAGAGTTTCATGGGTTACCAGACCAGGCGGCGCGTGGGCACGCGAAAAAGCTGGCATGGTACGCAAACGTGCCGAATGCAGCCAGACACATGTGGTTACAGCGCGTGCATTCGCCAATATTCAGAGAACAAATGTCTATTGAGCGTTCTCCTATTGGCAGGCAATGTACCGCCCCCCCGTGCAACAGGACTGACAATGAACCGAACAATCACGCTGACCGCGGTAACGCTGGCCCTTCTCGGCAGCCCTGCGGCCTGGAGCCAGACCACCGATTCGCAGGCCCGGGACCTGCTCATCGAGCAGGCCGCCCGGCAAGTCATGCAACAAAACGGCATCGCCGGCATGGCCATCGCGGTCACTGACCATGGCGTCCAGCGCTTCTATAATTTCGGCGTGGCGGCCAAAGACACGGGCGCACCGGTGACCAGCGACACGCTGTTCGAACTGGGCTCGATCAGCAAGACCTTCACCGCGACCCTCGCCACCTGGGCTCAGGCGCAAGGCAAACTCCGGCTCGACGCCCCGATCGACAGCTACCTGCCCGCCCTGCATGACAGCCGCCTGGGCAAGGTCGCCGTATTGCACCTGGCCACCCACACGGCCGGCGGCTTCCCGTTACAGGTGCCGGATCGAGTGCAGGATGAGCAACAACTGATGGCGTACTTCAAGGCATGGCAGCCGCAGTACCTGCCCGGCACGCATCGCAGCTATGCCAACCCGAGTATCGGCCTGCTCGGGATGATTGCCGCCAAAAGCCTGGGGCTGCCGTTCGACCAGGCCATGCAGCAAGGGTTGCTGCCGGCCCTGGGGCTGTCGGCGACCTGGATCAAGGTGCCTGCGGACAAACAGAGCCTGTATGCCCAAGGCTATGACCGGCAGGACCAACCGGTACGGCTCAATCCCGGCATACTGGCCGATCAGGCTTACGGGGTGAAATCCAGCAGCGCCGACCTGATCCGTTTTGTCGAGGCCAATATCGCCAGCCACCCGCCAACCAGTCCGTTGCAAGAAGCGCTGCGAGCGACCCACACGGGTTATTTCAGCTTTGGCCCGGCGATTCAGGCGCTGGCCTGGGAGAGCTATCCGCCACCGGCGGACCTGTCGGCACTGCTGGCAGGCAATTCCAATGACATGGCGCTCAAGACCCAAGCGGCGCAGGCACTGCGCCCCCCCGTGCAGCCAGTACCCGGCAGTTGGCTCAACAAGACCGGCTCGACCAATGGTTTCGGTGGTTATGTGGCCTTCATGGCCGACCGCGAATGGGGCGTGGTGATCCTGGCCAACCGCAACTACCCGAACCCAGAGCGAGTGCGCTTGGCACAGACCATCCTCAACGCTGCGGACACGCCACTAGTGCGTTGAAAACCGTTTAAAAGCGCCGATTGGAATTGATAAACAAGGCATCGCCAGACGCTTTGGCCATGACAACCGGCGCTTGACAAACACCTGAACCGCCCCTGAACAGCAGCCAGAAATCCTTGGATAAGGGAAAAACAACTGGCCCTTACACGGGAATGACTATCATTATGTTGCGCATTGTTTCGGTGGCAACACTTTGAAACGCTTCACCCGCCCGTAGTCATTCCTGGTGAAAAATGCTCGTTCCCTTTCTGATCATGCTGCGCGAAGGCATTGAAGCCGCGCTCATCGTAGGCATCATTGCCTCCTATCTCAAACAGACCGGCCGCGGCCAATGGATGCCGGCGGTGTGGATCGGCGTGTTCCTCGCAGGCGCCCTGGCCTTGTTCGTCGGTGGCGGCCTGGAACTGATGAGCGCCGAATTTCCGCAAAAACAGCAGGAACTGTTCGAAGGCATCGTCGGCCTGCTGGCAGTGGGCATCCTCAGTTCCATGGTGTTCTGGATGCGCAAAGTGGCGCGCTCGGTCAAAGACGATTTGCAACAGTCACTGGACAGCGCATTGAGCGGTTCGCGCAATCAAACCTGGGCGTTGATTGCCATGGTGTTCTTCGCCGTGGCCCGCGAAGGTCTGGAGACCGTGTTTTTTCTGCTCGCGGTATTCCAGCAGAGCACCGGCTCCGGTGCCCCACTGGGTGCCCTGCTCGGCCTGCTGGTCTCGGTAGCCGTGGGGGTGGCACTGTACCGCGGCAGTCTGCGCCTGAACCTGAGCCTGTTCTTTCGCTGGACCGGGCTGTTCATCCTCGTCGTGGCGGCCGGAGTGCTGGCCAATTCGGTCAGGTCACTGCATGAAGCCGGTATCTGGAACCACTGGCAAGAGGTGGTCTTCGATTTCAGCGCCACGCTGCCGATGGATGGTCCAACCGGCGCGATCCTGGCCGGGATGTTCGGTTACCAGGACACCCCCACCGTCAGTGTGCTCGGCGCATGGCTGCTGTATCTGCTCGCCGCCCTGACGCTGTTTTTCCTGCCGCACAAAGCCCAGCCGCAGGCGCCGCGCCCGGCCGTCACGAATCACTAGTCTCAAGGGATACTCATGTCCAACGCCTCATCGGGAGCCTGGTCTCCCCGTGCCCTGCGCGTGGCCGTCGCCGGCTCCGTGGTCCTGATGTTCGCCGCTGGCGGGCTGTTCTACTACGCCTCGCAAGTGGCCGCGCACAAGCGTGCCGCCAATGCCGGTAACGAAACGGTGATCAATATTCACCCGCGCAGTTGCGAGCCCAATGCCCTGACCGTGCCGGCGGGCAAGCACAGCTTCCGCATCGTTAACCAGTCCGAACGTGCTGTGGAATGGGAAATCCTCGACGGCGTGCTGGTGGTCGAAGAGCGCGAAAACATCACCCCCGGCATGAGCCAGGTGATCAACGCTAATCTGATGCCCGGCGATTACGCCATCACTTGCGGCCTGCTGAGCAACCCGCGCGGCACCCTGCACGTGACCCCGACCGCCGAGTCCGAGGCGCAGGCCAAGGCGCGCCCGTCGATGACCGCATTCATCGGCCCGTTATCCGAGTACCGGGTGTACCTGAGCCAGCAAGGCTCGGCGCTGATCAAAGCGGTTGCCAGCTTGCAACAAGCCATCGAAGCCGGCGACCTCGACGCTGCCCAGGCGGCCTACCTGCCCGCGCGCAGCGCCTATCAGCGCATTGCCCCGGCCGCCCAGCGCCTGGCCGAACTGGACAACACCATCAACGCCCGGGCCGATTACTTCGAACAACGTGAGCAAGACCCAGGCTTCAGCGGCTTCCACCGGATCGAATTCGGTCTGTTCAAGCAAGCCAGCCTCGACGGTCTTGCTCCTGTGACGCAAAAACTCAGTGCCGATGTGGCACGGCTCAAGCAGGAACTGCTGGCCCAGAGCATTGCCCCGGAGCAACTGACCAGCATCGTGATCCGCAACCTGCTGAGCCTGGCGCAGAACCGCAGCAAGGGTGAAGAGGAACGCTACAGCCACACCGACCTCAATGGGTTTGCCGCCAACCTTGAGGGCGCGCGTAAGGTCATCGACCTGCTGCGTCCACTGCTGGCGAAGAACCACGCTGACCTGCAACAGCGCCTGGACAGCGCCGTGACCAACCTGGACAGCACCTTTAACGGCCTGAAAAGCGCAGACGGCTATCGACCTTACGATCAGGTCGATGCCGCCGCCCGCCAACTGATCGCCAGCCAGTCCACGGCGCTGGCCGATGCCCTGCAACAAATCGATCCGGCCTTGGGCCTGTCGAGCCTGTAAGACTGCGGAGTACTCAATCAAGATGAAAAAACCAGACGCAACCGCTGTGATCGAATCGCCCCAGCGCCGCCGCGTGCTGATGGGGCTGGGCGCCGCCGGGGCGGCGTTGGCCGGCAGCAGCCTGGCAGGTCCAGCGATGGCCGCAAAACCTGCGCAGGTCACCGAAGCACCGAACAGCGACAAGACCCAGGACAGCAACGCCTTTCATGGCGTGCACCAGAGCGGCATCGTCAACCCGCGCCCGGCGGCCGGCATGTTCGTCGCTTTCGATGTACTGGCCACTGACCGCCAAGACCTGGAGCGACTGCTGCGCACCCTCAACGAGCGCATCGCGTTTTTGATGAAAGGCGGCCTGGTCCAGGACATTGATCCAAAGCTTCCACCGCTGGACTCCGGCATCCTCGGCCCACTGGTAACCCCGGACAACCTGACCATCACCGTGTCGGTGGGCGATTCGCTGTTCGACGAGCGTTTCGGCCTGCAAGCGGCAAAACCCAAGCGGCTGAGCCGTATGGTCGGTTTTCCCAATGACGCGCTGGACGCCGCCAGTTGCCATGGCGACCTGAGCATTCAGTTTTGCGCCAACACCCCGGACACCAACATCCACGCCCTGCGCGACATCGTCAAAAACCTGCCGGACCTGCTGCTGGTGCGCTGGAAGCAGGAAGGCACCGTACCGCCGCAGGCACCGAAAAAGCCCGGTCAGCCGGCAGAGAGCGCGCGTAACTTCCTGGGTTTCCGTGATGGCTCGGCCAACCCGGACTCCAACGACAAGAAACAGATGGACGAACTGGTCTGGGTCCAGCCCGGCAGTGACGAGCCGGCCTGGGCCGCGCACGGCAGCTATCAGGTGGTACGCATCATCCGCAACTTCGTCGAACGCTGGGACCGTACCCCGTTGCAGGAGCAGGAGTCGATCTTCGGCCGCACCAAAGCCAGCGGTGCGCCCATGGACGGCAAGCTCGAAAGTGACGAGCCGAATTACGCCGCCGACCCGCACGGCAAAAAGACCCGCCTGGATTCGCATATTCGCCTGGCCAACCCGCGCACCCCTGAGAGCCGCAAGAACCTGATTCTGCGCCGCCCGTTCAACTACTCCAACGGCGTCAACAAGAATGGTCAGCTGGATATGGGGCTGCTGTTTATCTGCTACCAGGCTGACCTTGAGAAGGGCTTCATTACCGTCCAGACCCGCCTTAACGGTGAACCGCTGGAGGAATACCTCAAGCCGGTCGGCGGCGGTTACTTCTTCACCCTGCCGGGGGTGACCAATGATGAAGATTTCATCGGTCGCTCGCTGCTGGCGGCCACTTCACCGAAATCTGTCTGAACCTCAACTGGAAGAGTCGATATGAACAAGACCCCGCTCGCCCTGCTGTTCGCCCTTGGTGTGTTGAGCGCACCGCTCGCCGCCGTTGCCGCCCCCGCACCGCTGGATCTGGTCGGCCCGATCTCCGACTACAAGATCTACGTGACCGAAAACATCGATGAACTGGTCAGCCACACCCGCCAGTTCACCGATGCGGTTAAAAAAGGCGACATCGCCACCGCGAAAAAACTCTACGCACCGACCCGCGTGTTCTACGAGCGCGTGGAGCCGATTGCCGAACTGTTCAGCGACCTCGACGCCTCCATCGACTCGCGGGTCGATGACCACGAACAAGGCGTGGACGCCGAAGACTTCACCGGTTTCCACCGCTTGGAACACGCGCTGTTCGAGAAGAACACCGCGCAAGATCAGGGCGCGATTGCTGACAAGCTGATGGCTGACGTCAATGACCTGCAAAAGCGCATTGCCGATTTGACCTTCCCTCCGGAGAAAGTAGTCGGCGGCGCCGCCGTGCTGCTCGAAGAAGTGGCGGCCACCAAGATCTCCGGCGAAGAAGACCGCTACAGCCACACCGACCTGTATGACTTCCAGGGCAACGTTGACGGCGCGAAGAAAATCGTCGACCTGTTCCGTCCGCAGATCGAGAAGCAGGACAAAGCCTTTGCCGCCAAGGTGGACAAGAATTTCGCCTCGGTGGACAAGATCCTGGCCAAGTACCAGACCGCTGACGGCGGCTTTATGACCTATGACAAGGTCAAGGAAAACGACCGCAAGGCACTGGTGGGTCCGGTCAACACCCTGGCCGAAGACCTCTCGACCCTGCGCGGCAAACTGGGCCTGAACTGATCGACATTGCCCCGTAGGAGTGGTCGGGCGGCGATCCGCTTTAGCCGCGAATTAGCTTCGCCGCTAAAGCTGCTCCTACAAAGGTTCAAGCCTTTTTGTCGTGGCTGATGCGCAGCAGATAAAAGGTCGCCGCCCCCCCTTCACTGGCATAGCCGGTATTGTCCTGGGTATAGACCCCGGCCTTGAAGTACAAAAGTTTGGTACTCCACTGCTGATCCAGGCGCACTTTCCAGTCGTGATCATAAGCGTTGACGCTCAGCTCGCCGGTGCTGGTCAACGCAATGGTGTAGTTGAAGCGCACATTGAGCGGCACCCCTTGCGCCAGGGTGATGACTTCAATCTCGGCATCCGGGTTGCGCCGCAGTTTGGCAACGATGTTGCCGGTCTGGAGTTTCTCCTTGTACTGATACTCCACCTTGAGCAGCGGCTCATTACTCTGATAAGCGTGAATCTGGCCGATGACAATCTTGCCGCTCGATGGCACCTGGTTAACGGTCAAGGCGGCACGCAAAACGTTGTCTGCCGAGGTGTAACTCCAGTTGAAAGCCCGACCATCTGCGGTGGTCTCGCGCAGTTCACTGCGCGGGTACTTGGCGTTGTCAGTGGTCGAGCCGGTTACCGGCGCCCAGAAGAACAGCGTTTCGCCAGAGCGGAAGTAACCATCCTGGTAGCCGCGCACCAATTGCGGGGTGTTGATGGTAGTGGCGGGAATGCCGACAGGAACGGACAAATTCCAGGTGGCGAGGTCAATCATAGGGGGCTCGCAAGGTGCGCATGCGCACCGACAGAATGGCTCTGGAGCGGGCCTTTCGGCCTGCCCTGTTCGCCACCGCTATCGGCCTGGAGCGTTTTTTGTTGACCCCCTGAAAGCGTCAATGAATCGTTGCCCGAGCCGCCTGGCCATTATTGCGATATCACCGATGACCGCCCTTGTGCAGGACCGTTTCAGCTTCGAAGCCGGATTGATCGGCATAGGCGGCAACATCGCAGTGTCAGTTTTTTGAATGGCGCGACTCAAACACCGAATAAAAGTTGCACGCCTTCCGACCAACGGTCATCAACCAGCCTGATCGAGCAGGCCGCGCAGCTTCAGAACCGCGCTGTCTGGCGTGGTCAACACCGGCAGGCCGCTGACCTGACGCACCCACTCACTGGCACGGGCCATGGAGAATTGCGCCAGGCAGATCACCTCAGCCGGCCCCAACGCATCAGCTGCTTGCGCCACTCGCCGGTCATGCTCAGGGCCATCACCCTGAGCCAGGATCTGCATGCCGTCCTCGGCCAGTTGCAGTTGCAAGTCCAAGGCCTGGCCCTGGCGTTCGGCAGCCGCGATAAATTCGGCACGCATCGACGCCAGGGTCGGTTCAAAGGTCGCCAACAGCCCGATCCGGCTGCCTTGCGCCAACGCCGCTTCGATCATCGCCTCATTGGGCTTGAGCAGCGGAATGCTCACTTCGCGCTTGCAGGCATCGATGGCTTCACCGAACGCCGAGCAGGTAAACAGAATGGCATCGGCACCAGCACTGACCGCGTAACGGGTCAGATCGAGAAAGCGCTGGATAATGGCCGGGGTCAGCTGCCCGGCAGCCTTCAAATCACGGGGCAGCGAGTCTTCCAGCAAGTTGACAAGCTCGGCTTGCGGCCAGTGCCGGTCAAAGGCCGCATTGATGGGGCTGATCGACAAGGGAGTGGCATGGATCAGGAAAATACGCGGCGTGTTCAAAACGAACCCTCATGAGCTGGAAAACGTGACACCATCCTGCCGCATCGCGCTCATCACAAAAAATATTCATTTGTGATGCTACCTATCAATTTTTGTTAGCTATGGCGAGTCATGAATCTCAAGGCACTGACTTACTGCGTCACGGTCGCGCAACTGGGCAGCTTCACCAAGGCGGCGCAGGCGCTGCATGTGGCGCAACCGGCGCTGAGCATGGCCGTGGCGCGGCTGGAAGAAGAACTCGGCGTGCAACTGTTCAACCGCGCCGGCCGGCAACTGACGATCACCGCTGAAGGCCAGTTGTTCGTGCAACGGGTAGAAGCTGGTCTGGTGCAGTTACGCGGAGCGCGGCAAGCACTCAAGGACCTGACCGCGCTGGAGTGCGGCGAGATCCGCGTCGGCATCCCGCCGTTGTACGGTATTGGTCATATTCCTGAGTTGCTGGCGCAGTTTCGGGCGCGGTATCCGGCTATGGCCATGCACGTGGTCGAGGGCAGCGCTGACGATATCCGCCAGCGCCTCAAGGACCGGCAGATAGACGTTGCGCTGCTCGAGCAGCGCCGAATCGATCCTGAATGGGAGCACGTGGCGCTGGGCAGCGACGAAATGGTCCTGTGCATGGCTCACGACCACCCGCTGGCCAACGAAACAGCAATTTGCGCCGAGCAACTGCAGGACATCGACATGCTGGTGTTCGACCAGAGCTTCTTGCAGCGTCACCTGCTAGACGCCTTCTGCGCCAACCGTCAGGTCCGCTACCGGATTGCCCTGGAGAGCAATTTCGTGTCGCTGATCAGCCGCCTGGCCTGCGACGGGATGGGCATCTGCACCCTGCTGCGCTCAATCCAGCGTCAGCAACCAAGGCTGGTCGGCGTGCCGTTCGATCCGCCGTTACTGCTGAGCTTTGGCCTGTGCTGGCGTCCTCAGGAGTACTTGTCATTGGCCAACCAGCGGTTTGTCGAAGCGGCGCAGGCGTTTTTCGCTGAGTCAGCGGCGGAGCGTGTTCGCGGCTGAAGCCGCGCCTGCAAGCAAGAAATTTCATTTGACTGAAACAGGTTGTTACAGGATAGTAATACTTAGCAAGCTATTAATATCCTCACTAATAATACTCACCCTAACGACCTGAGCCATGTCTGACCCGACCCTGCATCGCGCCATCAGCAGCACCATGGTCGCCGCCTCCCGTCATTGGCGGCGGCTGTGCCATGCCACGCTGTCCAGCTACAGCATCAGCGAAGCCTGCGCCGGTCCCCTGCTGGCCATCGCTCGCCTGGGCGACGGGGTGCATCAGGTCAGGGTGGCGCATGCTGCGGGGATGGAAAGTCCGACTCTGGTGCGCCTGCTCGACCAGTTATGCAAGGCCGGGATCGTCTGCCGTACCGAAGACCCCAACGACCGCCGCGCCAAGGCCTTGAGCCTGACCGACAAGGGCCGCGAGTTGGCCGCCTCAATCGAGGTCGAGCTGACCCGCCTGCGTGCAGGGGTGCTGAGCGGCATCACCGCTGAAGACCTGCAAATTGCCCTGCGCGTGCTGCAGGCGTTTTCTGATGCGCTGCCGCCCGAGGGGGATCCGGCTTGAGCATGAAGGACTTTCTCAGCGACCTGCCGCCCGGCCGCGACTGGCTGCACGGAGTACGCACTTTCGCTGCCTCGATGCTGGCGCTGTACATCGCACTGGCTATGGAAATGCCGCGTCCTTACTGGGCCATGGCCACGGTGTACATCGTCGCCAGCCCGTTTGTCGGCCCGACCAGTTCCAAGGCCCTGTACCGGGCGCTAGGCACACTGACTGGCGCCTGCGCCTCGGTGATCCTGGTGCCGATTTTCGTCCAGACGCCGATCCTGCTGGCCATCGTTATTGCCTTGTGGACCGGCACCCTGCTGTACCTGTCGCTGCACCTGCGTACCGCCAACAGCTACGCGCTGATGCTGGCCGGCTACACCATGCCGCTGATTGCCTTGCCCGCCGTGGACAACCCCCAGGCGGTGTTTGAAATTGCTGTGTCGCGTACCGAAGAAATCTTCCTCGGGATCACCTGCGCCGCGGTGGTCGGCGCCATGTTCTGGCCACGGCGCCTGGCGCCGGTGTTCCGGGCCAGCACCGACAAATGGTTCAGCGATGCCACCCTGTACAGCGAGCAGTTTCTCAGCCGCAACGTTGACCCCGGCGAGGTCGCGGGCCTGCGCACCGCCATGGCCGCCGGGTTCAACAGCCTGGAGCCAATGATTGGCCAATTGCGCCATGAGGGTGCGCATAAACAGACCGTGCGACACGCGCTGGAACTGCGCGGGCGGATGATCCATCTGCTGCCGGTGATCGACGCGCTCAACGACGCGCTGTGGGCGCTGGAACGGCGCTGCCCGGAACGCATGGCCGACCTTTCGGCCCTGCTGATCGAGGCGCGCCACTGGCTGCGAGCCACTGCCAGGGGCCTGCAACCGGAGCAGTGGGACTATCTGCATCAGGCGTTGCAACGCCTGCAACCGGACGCCGAACAGCTCGACGAGCGCGAGCACCTGCTGCTCTCCAACGCCCTGTATCGCCTGGGCGAGTGGATCGATCTGTGGCAGGACTGCCGAAGCTTGCAACAGGCTATCGAGGCCGATGATGGCCGGCCCTGGCAGGCGGTGTACCGACACTGGCGGCTGGGACGGATCAGCCCGGCGCTGGATCGCGGTCTGATGCTCTACTCGGTGGCTTCGGCGGTGCTGGCGATTGTCGTCGCTTCGCTGATCTGGATTTTCATGGGCTGGCAGGACGGCGCCAGTGCAGTGATTCTGGCCGCAGTGTCGTGCAGCTTCTTTGCCGCCATGGATGACCCGGCGCCGCAGATCTACCGGTTCTTCTTCTGGACCCTGGTTTCGGTGGTGCTGTCGAGCCTGTACCTGTTCGTGGTGCTGCCCACAGTGCATGACTTCCCGATGCTGGTACTGGCCTTTGCAGCGCCATTCATCACGGTGGCGACCCTCAGCGCCCAGCCGAAATTCTTCCTGCCTACGGTGCTGACGGCGGTAAACACCGCGACGTTCGTCAGCGTGCAGGGCGCCTATGACGCCGACTTTCTGGTGTTTATCAACAACAATCTGGCCGGCCCCGCCGGTCTGCTGTTCGCGTTCATCTGGACGCTGATCATGCGCCCGTTCGGTGTAGAGATGGCCGTGCGCCGCATGACCCGTTTCAACTGGCAGGACATTGTCAGCCTGAGCGAACCGGCCACTCTGGCCGAACATCGGCGCCTGGGCGTGCAGATGATCGACCGCCTCATGCAGCAGGTGCCACGCCTGGCCCAGACCGCCCAGGACAGCAGCACGCCACTGCGTGAACTGCGGGTGGCGTTGAACCTGCTTGACCTGCTGGCCTGGACACCCCGGATCCCGACCTCCTGTCAGGCACCGCTGCGTCAGGTGGTCGCGCAGATCGGCGGTTATTTTGCCGCCTGCCTCAAGGCCGGGGAGCGCCTGCCGGCCCCCAACGGCCTGCTGATGACGCTGGACCGAACCCGGCGGGCGCTGAACAGCCAGGCCCCGGCCGAACCTCAGGCACGCCTGCACCTGCTGCATGCCCTGAGCGGCCTGCGCCTGGCACTGCTGCCGGGGCTGGAGATCATCGACGTCAATGGCCAAAGCATCGAACAACCGATCCACGGCCCCGATGGAGCACCCGCATGATTGGCGAGCTGGATATCAACGGGATCTTCATCCCGACCTTTCTGGTGCTGATGGGCCTGGCGTACCTGTTGTTTCTGGCTGTTCACGCTGTGCTGTCGCACACCCGCTTTTATCGTCTGGTCTGGCACCGGGCGTTGTTCAACACAGGTTTGTATGCCCTGCTGCTGGGCGTACTGGACACCTTTAGCCGGTACCTGATGACATGAAAAAACCGATCCTGACCTTGGGCCGCGTGGTCCTGACGTTAATTGTGGTGGCGCTGGCCAGCGTGCTGGTGTGGCGCATGGTGATGTACTACATGTTCGCGCCCTGGACCCGCGACGGGCACATTCGCGCCGACATCGTGCAAATCGCCCCGGATGTATCCGGGCTGATCCAGCAGGTCCAGGTGCGCGACAACCAGCAGGTCAGCAAGGGCCAGGTGCTGTTCAGCATTGACCAGGACCGCTTCAAACTGGCGCTGCGCCAGGCCCAGGCCACCGCAGCCGAGCGTCAGGAAACCTGGCAGCAGGCGCAACGCGAGAATCGCCGCAACCGGTCGCTGGGCAATCTGGTATCGCGCGAACAACTGGAAGAGAGCCAGTCCAAAGAGGCCCGGGCGCTGTCAGCACTCAATGAAGCCAGAGTGTCAGTGGACGCCGCGCAACTGAACCTGGATCGCTCGGTGATCCGTAGCCCGGTGGATGGCTACCTCAACGACCGCGCCCCACGCCCCCATGAATTCGTCACTGCCGGGCGGCCGGTGCTGTCACTGGTGGATGCAGCCTCCTACCACATCGACGGCTACTTCGAAGAAACCAAACTCGACGGCATCCATATTGGCTCAAAGGTCGATATCCGCGTGGTGGGCGACAATGCGCGCCTGACAGGCCATGTCGTGAGCATGGTCGCCGCCATCGAAGACCGTGACCGCACCAGCAGCAGCAACCTGTTGCCCAACGTCAACCCCGCGTTCAGTTGGGTACGCCTGGCGCAGCGTATCCCGGTGCGCATTGCCTTCGACCAAGTGCCCGAGAATTTCCGCATGATCGCCGGGCGTACCGCCACCGTGTCGATCATCGACGCCTCACACCAGGAGGCCGTGCAATGAAACCGGCCTTACGCCTGCTGGCGCTGAGCGTCGGCGCCCTGCTCTCGGCCTGTCAGGTGGTCGGCCCGGACTACCAGCCACCCAAGGACGCCGCAGTCAATCGTGCCGACCTGCAAGGTACGCTGGGCAACTCGGCCAATGTGGTTTCAGCGCCGGTGCCTGAGCATTGGTGGCGGCTGTACCAGGACCGGCAACTCGATGAGCTGGTGCGCCAGGCGCTGGCCAGCAACACCGACCTGCGCATCGCAGCGGCCAACCTGCAACGCTCGCGCTACCAGAGCGCCGAGGCCGAAGCCGCCGGAGGTTTTCACGGCAGCGCCAAGGCCGGCGCCCAGCGTTTACAGGAATCGGGCGAAGCCTTTCTGCTGGCTGAAAAAGTCCCGGTGGCAACCGTGGGTGATGTGGGTCTGACCACCTCGTATCAGTTTGACCTGTTCGGCACCCTGCAACGCGGCATCGAAGCGGCCCAGGCCAATGTCGACGCCACCCAGGCGGCGGCTGATACGGCGCGCATTACCGTGGTGGCCGACGTGGTGCGGGCCTACACCCAGGTCTGCGCCGCCAACGAAGAGCTGGCCATCGCTCACCAGTCGCTGGACCTGCAACAACAGAGCGTGAACCTCAACCAGCGCCTGCGCGATGCCGGGCGTGGCGATCAGACCCAGGTGACCCGCTCGCAGACCCAATTCAAGTCGCTGCGCGCCGAACTGCCGCGCTATGAAGCGCTACGCCAGAGCGCGCTGTTCCGGCTGTCGATGCTGCTGGCCAAACCCGTGGCGCAACTGCCGGCCGGAGTCGAGAACTGCGCCGAGCTGCCGCACCTCGCCCAGGTCATTCCGGTGGGCGACGGCGCCGCGCTGCTCAAGCGCCGCCCCGATGTCCGCCAGGCCGAGCGTCACCTGCACATGGCCACTGCCGAAATCGGCGTGGCCACCGGCGAGCTGTACCCGGACATCAGCATTGGCGCCTCGGTGGCGACCATCGGTTTTCTTGATCATCTGGGCAAACCCGCCACCAATCGCTGGGGCTTCGGCCCGCTGATCAGTTGGACCGTGCCGAGCAATGGCACCCGGGCGCGCATCCATCAGGCCGAGGCGGCAAGCCAGGTCGCGCTGGCGCGCTTCGACGCCGTGGTGCTCAATGCCATCCGCGAAACCCAGACCAGCATGGCCCAGTACACCGCCCTGCTCGACCGCCGCGATGCCTTGGTAGAAGCCGAGCAATCGGCCAAAGAAGCCGCCGAACAGACCCATCGGTTTTACCAGGCCGGCCGGGAGTCATTCCTGGCGGACCTGCAGGCCACCCGCACCTACACCCAGATGCGTGCACAACTGGCGCAGGCCAATACCCAGGTGGCGATGGGGCAGATCGATCTGTTTCTGGCGTTGGGTGGGGGCTGGCAGCAGTAGCCCGACTCAAGCCCGAGCATGCCCGAACGGGCAGCTTCGCAGAAATCTCTCACAAAATTTCGGAAAAAATCTGACATCCAGCAGGTAGTAAACATCAGAAACCAGGAGCAGACTCTCACAACTTTTTCAGCACCAGGGAAACAGACGTTTCCCTGAACAAGGCTTAACCTGCAGCCAGGCGACTGGGAGCAATTGCTCAAGGAGGCGAAATCACAGGCTGAGCGCTTGAATACGCTCGCCATCGCTGTCGAATGACCACCGAGCCATCCTTGCCACGCAGAGACCACCCATGAGCACCACCCCAAACCGCCGCGAGCGGTTGCACACGGTCATCTTCCAGACCGACACCCCCGCCGGCCGCCGCTTCGACCAGACCTTGCTGGTGATCATCCTGCTCAGCCTGCTGGTCACCATCATTGACAGTATCGAGAGCATCCACGCCGAATACGCCACCGCGCTGGCCTGGATCGAATGGGGCTTCACAGCGGTGTTCGCCGTCGAGTACCTGCTGCGCCTGTACTGCTCGCCCCGGCCATTGAAGTACGCTTTCAGCTTTTATGGGCTGGTCGACCTGCTGGCGATCATCCCCGGCATCCTGGCGATTTATTACAGCGACGCCCAGTATCTGTTGATCGTGCGGATCATCCGCATGTTGCGTATCTTCCGGGTCCTGAAAATGGGCATGTACCTGCGCCAGGCCCACTACCTGCTCGAAGCACTGCGCGGCAGCAAACAGAAGATCATCGTGTTTCTGGCCAGCGTCTCGACCCTGGTAACGGTGTTCGGCACCCTGATGTACGTGATCGAAGGCCCGGAGCATGGCTTTACCAGCATTCCGAAGGGCATTTACTGGGCCATCGTGACCCTGACCACCGTGGGCTTTGGCGACATCGTGCCCAAGACCCCGGTGGGCCAGATGGTTTCATCGCTGGTGATGATCATCGGTTACTCGATCATCGCGGTCCCCACCGGAATCTTCACCGCCGAGCTGGCCAATGCCATGCGCGGTGAACAGCTCAAGCACGACTGCCCGGTGTGCGCCAAGAAACAGCATGAACACGGCGCAGCGTTCTGTTCACGGTGCGGCAACGCGCTGTTCCCGAAACTCGACGATCGGGCATAAGTAAATATTTTTTTAATCTTTAATGGCAAGGTGCCCCGCCGTTATGATCGCGGCAGCTGGATATCTGCCGCATAACAACGACGCACTCATCTAAAGGAATCTGCTGTGAAGAAACTATTCGCCGCCTCACTGCTGGCCGCCGGCCTGGCTCTGGGCAGCAGCGCCCAGGCCGCGCCGCTGCTGAACGTCTCCTACGACGTGATGCGCGACTTCTATAAAGACTACAACGTCGCGTTCCAGAAGCATTGGGAGGCCCAGCACAAGGAAAAGGCCACCGTGCAGATGTCCTTTGGTGGTTCGAGCAAGCAGGCCCGTTCGGTCATCGACGGTCTGCCGGCGGATGTGATCACCATGAACATGGCCACCGACATCAACGCCCTGGCCGACAACGGTGAGCTGGTGCCCAAAGACTGGGTGACGCGCCTGCCAAACAACAGCGCGCCGTTCACCTCCGCCACGGTATTCATCGTGCGCAAGGGCAACCCTAAAGCCCTGAAAGACTGGCCGGATCTGATCAAGGATGGCGTTGAGGTCATCGTGCCGAACCCCAAGACCTCGGGTAATGGTCGTTACACCTATCTGTCGGCCTGGGGCTACAGCCTGAAGAATGGCGGCGATGAAGCCAAGGCCAAAGAGTTTGTCGGCAAGCTGTTCAAGCATGTGCCGGTGCTGGACAGCGGCGGCCGTGGCGCCACCACCACATTCATGACCAACCAGATCGGCGACGTGCTGGTGACCTTCGAGAACGAAGCGGAAATGATCGCCCGTGAATTTGGCCGTGATCAGTTTGAAGTGATCTATCCGAGTGTTTCTGCTCAGGCCGAGCCACCGGTAAGCGTGGTTGACAAGGTGGTCGACAAGAAGGGTTCGCGTGCCCTGGCTGAAGCCTATCTGAAGTATCTGTGGTCGCCTGAGGGTCAGGAGATCGCCGCCAATAACTTCCTGCGCCCGCGTGATGAAACGGTACTGGCCAAGTACAAGGACCGCTTCCCGAAGGTTGACTTCCTATCGGTAGAGAAGACCTTTGGTGACTGGCGCACCGTGCAGAAGACGCACTTTGTCGATGGTGGCGTGTTCGACCAGATTTACACCGGCAAGTAGGAGCGGCTTTAGCCGCGAAGACCTTCCGTTCTGCGCAAGAGTCTTTGCCGCGGTTGTCTGGACTGCGGGCGAACGTCCCTCCGTCCGGCGTCGATTCGGGGGCCGGCGCGATGGGCGTCCTGCCCAACGCACCTGCTCCTGATCTCAAGAGCAGCGACATCCATGTCGGTTTCTCCCCCGAATCAACGCCTACCCTCGGCCAGCGCCCAAGTCGCGATTTGCGGCGCCTGTGCCATCTCGGCTCAAAGATCAAAAGCAAAATCAACGGCAACGATCTACAGCCGAGCACAGATCATTTGGAATGCGATCTTGCAGGCGCCGCCGCGGCGAATGTACACCGCTCAACCCGTCAAAATCTCATCGCACATCAATTACCGAACTTCTGCCCCAACCCACCCGGCACACCATTGGCATCGGTAGGCTGCCAGGGCCCGTCAGGCTGGGTTGACCAGCTCCAGCCGTTGTTCCACTGGTAGTACGTGCGCTGGCGATAAAACGTGTTGGTCTTGCCATCGAGCACATAGACGCCCAGTTTCTGATCCCAATGACTATTGCCCCCTGGCGGCGGCGCAAAGCTGGCTGAGGTTTTGGCAGGAGCCGGTTTCACAGGCTGGCTCGGCTTGGGCTTCGGCGTGCCCGGTTGCGACGGGCCCGGCAGGCTCTTGATCGACTCCTGGCTGCGCGGCCCGGAGGGTGGCTGGTGTACCGCACAGGCGCTCAGGCCCATGACGGCGGCCAGCAAGGTTGTGCGGGCAAGGCGCCAGGTGATGACAGCAGACATGGCAAGTACCTATTCAGAACGGTCAATGATCAACGCTTGACGGGCCGTCGTGCTGGTCGCCAGTGGTGGGCTGTTGCCCACCCATTCACCCTTGGTTGGCTGCCCGGCACGCGACACCCGTGCACTGAGTTGGACTTGCGCGAAGTTCGACAGTTTCAGTTGCGGCATCATGGCGTCGGCATCGCTCATCTGCACCTCGATCGGCAGGTCAGCCACAGTCACCCGCCTGACCGCCAACGGCGCAGGCGGGCCGCCTACGGCACGGGCAAAGATGAATACACTGTCGCCGGGCTGTACCTTGTCTTTTAACGCGGCGGCCAGTTCGACCCGGACCTTGAGCTGCGGGCCACTGACGGCTGGCGCCGGCGCGGTGGTGCCGAGGTTTTCACGGGCTCTGGCGATGCCACCTTCCAGCGCGGCACGGGACGGGTCCTGAACCGGCAGCAACTGTTGCAGGCGGGTCCAGTAGTCCACCGCGTCCTGATAACGCTTGCTCTCGAACGCCGCGATGCCCAGCAAGCCCAGGCTGGTGACTTCGTTGGCATCGGTTTTCAGGGCTTCGTCAGTCAGCGCCTGCACCTGCGGGGTAAAGGTCTTGTTCGCGGCGAAGTACAACGCCTGGGCCCATTGCCCCAACAGTTCCGGTTGACGGCCGGTCAGTGCCGCTGCGCGTTCGAACTGCCGCGCTGCATCGGCCGGGCGTTGCTGGGCCATGTAGCTGCGGCCCAGAAAGTAGAAGCCCTCGGCCGATTCGGGCTGGACTTCGACGGTCCGCTCCAGGCGACGGGTCATTTCTGCCAGCGAAGTCGGCGGTTCGGCGAACTCCCGGCTCAGCTCGACCCGCTCACTGGCGCCGTAATGCAGGTAAAGACCTACCCCCAGCAGCGGCACCAGGATGGCGGCGGTCAACGGCCAGGCTTTACCCAGGCTGCCCGCCGCACGGGCGCGGTCGCTGCCTTCGGTATCAGCCAGCAGTTCGCGTGCGGCTTCGGCCTTGCCGATGTCCAGTTGCTCGGCACTCAGCCCGCCCGCATCACGTTGGGCCTGCAACTGCGCCAGCCGCTCTTCGTACAGCTCGATATTGACTGCCGTGCGATCCGCAGCAGCCGCCAGCGGGCGGCCACGCAGGATCGGAATCAGCAGGAAACTTGCAGCCACCAGTGACACAAGCCCGACGGCCATCCAGAAATCGATCATTGCCGGTGTTTATCCATGGGGTGGTTATTCAAAAGATTCGCCAGACGCTCGCGCTCTTCGTCAGAAAGCGTTGCATCGCTGTGCACCGCAAGGCGCCGACGCCGGACGATCAGCGCAATCACAGCGCCGCCGACGATCAACAGGCCGGCCGGGCCGAACCACAGCAGCCAGGTGCGGGCCGTGAGGGTCGGCTTGTAGCGCACGAACTCGCCGTAGCGATCGACCATGTAATCGACGATCTGGCGATTGCTGCGGCCCTCTTCCAGCAACCGGTAGATTTCCTTACGCAGATCGGCAGCGATCGGCGCATTGGAGTCGGCAATGTCCTGATTCTGGCACTTGGGGCAGCGCAGTTCGCGGGTCAGCTCGGCAAACCGCGCCCGCTCGGCTTCATCGCGAAAGGTATGCGCCTCGATGGCGGCCTGGGCCAGACCGGTCAGCCCCAGACTCAACAGCGCAGCGGCCAGCCAGCGCTTCATGGCCGGGCCTCGTCAACCAGTGCCTGATAACGGCCGGCCAGTTGCTCGCGCCAGACCTGATCGTCGATCACTCCGACGAATTTGTGGCGGATGATGCCTTGGCTGTCGATCAGGAAGGTTTCCGGAGCGCCGTATACGCCAAGGTTCAGACCCAGCGTACCGTCATCGTCGCGGATATTGAGCTGGTAAGGGTTATGAAAGTCCTTGAGCCACTTCTGCGCCTCGGCGTTCACATCCTTGTAGTTGATGCCATGGATCACCACCCCCTGCTGCGCCAGCCGGTTGAGCACCGGGTGTTCGGCGCGGCAGGCCACGCACCAGGTGGCCCAGACGTTGACCAGCGCCGGGCGCCCGATCAAGTCGGCACGGGTCAGGGTCCTGGCGCTGCTGACATCGCGCAGGCTGAACTCGGGAAACGGCTTGCCGATCAGCGCCGACGGCAACGCGGCAGGGTCAAGAAACAGGCCGCGAAACAACAGCGCGCTGAGGCCGAGAAAGACCACCAGGGGGATCAACAGAATCCAGCGTCTCATGACAATGCTCCGGCAGGACTGAGGGCCTGGCGTACCTTTTGGCTGACCTTGAGCCGATAGCGGCGATCCAGCGCCGCCAGGAAACCGCCCAGCCCGGTCAGCAGGCCGCCCAGCCAGATCCAGCGCACGAACGGTTTGACATGAATACGCACCGCCCAGGCGCCCTGCTCCAGCGGCTCGCCGAGCGCCACATACAGGTCGCGGGTAAAGCCTGCATCAATACCGGCCTCGGTCATCATCGACTGCTGCACGGTGTACAGACGCTTCTCCGGGTGCAGGACGCTGATTGGCTGCTCATTACGCAGAACCCGCACCGTGCCCCGGTCGGACGTGAAGTTCGGCCCCTCGTAATGCCGGGCACCTTCGAACACGAAGCGGTAACCGCCCAGTTCGGTGGATTGCCCCGGCGCCAGGCGCAGGTCGCGTTCGATACTGTGCTGGCTGGAAAGCACCACCCCCAGCGCGCACAGCACCAGCCCCAGGTGCGCCAGCTGCATGCCCCAGTAACTGCGGCTCAGACCGGCCAGCCCTTTGAACAGGCCCTTGTGGCGGATCTTGTCGTGGATATCCCGCAACGCGCCCAGCACCACCCAGCCAGCCAGCAATACCACGGCCAGTACCGCCCACTGGCCTTCGCCAAGGATCAGGCCCAGCGCCACCGCCAATACCACGCTGCCGATCAACACCGGCGTCAGCATGCCCAACAGCCACTTGACCGGTGTGTCTTTCCAGCGCACCAGCACGCCGACACTCAGCACCGCCATCAGCAACGCCATCAGCGGCACGAACAGGGTATTGAAGTACGGCGGGCCGACCGACATCTTGGCACCGCTGAGGGCATCAATGACCAACGGATACAAGGTGCCCAGCAAAATCATCGACGCCGCGACCACCAGCAGCAGATTGTTGGCCAACAGCAGGGTTTCGCGCGACCAGAGGGCGAAGCCGACCTGGCTCTTGACCACCGGCGCACGCACCGCGAACAGCGTCAGCGAGCCGCCGACCACCAGCAGCAGGAAAGCCAGGATAAACACCCCGCGCTCCGGATCGGTAGCAAAGGCGTGGACCGAGGTCAGCACCCCGGAACGGACCAGGAAGGTCCCCAGCAGGCTCAGGGAAAAGGCAGCGATGGCCAGCAGCACCGTCCAGCTTTTGAATACGCCGCGCTTTTCTGTCACTGCCAGTGAGTGGATCAGTGCCGTGCCCACCAGCCAGGGCATGAACGAGGCATTCTCCACCGGGTCCCAGAACCACCAGCCGCCCCAGCCCAGTTCGTAATAGGCCCACCAGGAACCAAGGGTGATGCCAACGCCGAGAAATGCCCAGGCGACCATGGTCCATGGCCGCGACCAGCGCGCCCAGGCCGCATCCAGACGGCCACCAAGCAGCGCCGCGATGGCAAAGGCAAAGGCCACCGAAAAGCCGACATAGCCCATGTACAGCATCGGCGGGTGGACGATCAGGCCAATATCCTGCAACAACGGGTTGAGGTCGCGGCCGTTGGCCGGGCTCTGCGGCAACAGGCGCAAGAACGGGTTGGAGGTAAGAATCAGAAACGACAGAAAGCCCACGCTGATCATGCCCATCACCGCCAGCACCCTGGCCAGCATCTCGTGTGGCAATTGCCGTGAAAGGACTGACACCGCGAAGGTCCAGCCGCCCAGAATCAATGCCCAGAGCAATAGCGAACCCTCGTGGGCGCCCCACACCGCGCTGAACTTGTAATACCAGGGCAGCGCGCTGTTGGAGTTTTGCGCGACATAAGCCACGGAAAAATCATCGCTCATGAACGCCTGGGTCAGGCAGCCGAAGGCGAACAGCAGAAACGCGAATTGCCCCCAGGCAGCGGGACGGGCGATGCTCATCCACAAACGATCACCGCGCCAAGCGCCAATCAGCGGCAGGCTGGCCTGGACCAGGGCAAAGCACAGCGCGAGAATCATGGCCAGATGGCCGAGTTCGGGAAGCATGGCTTACCCCTCCCTGGAGACTGATGGAACGGCTGCGGCAGGCGTCGGGCTGTCAGTCTTGCCACTGTCTTGCAAAGCCTTGGTGACCTCCGGCGGCATGTATTTCTCATCGTGCTTGGCCAGCACCTCATCGGCTTCGACCACGCCTGCGGCATTGAGCCGGCCCAGGGCGACGATGCCCTGCCCTTCGCGGAACAGATCCGGAAGGATGCCCTGATAGCGGATGGTCACCGAACGGTTGTAGTCGGTGACCACAAAGCGTACCTCAAGCGAATCCGGCGAGCGTTGCAATGAGCCCTTTTGCACCATGCCACCGGCGCGGATACGGGTGTCCAGCGGCGCTTCGCCATTGGCGATCTGGGTCGGGGTATAGAACAGGTTGATGTTCTCTTGCAGGGCGCTGAGGGCCAGCCCCAGCGCCGCGCCGATGCCCGTCAGCAACGCAAGGATCAATAGCAGACGCTTTTTACGCTGCGGGTTCATCACTTCCCCTCCCGGCGCAGGCGACGGGCCTGCTCCTGCAAATAGCGGCGCCGGGACAGCAGCGGCAACGCGATATTGATCAACACCACCAGCACGAACAGGCCATAGGCCGACCAGACGAACAGCCCGTGGCGGCCCATGGCCAGAAAGTCGGCAAAGGATTCGAAACTCATGGTTGCACCTGCGTGACCGGACGCCCCAGGGTTTTGAGCACTTCATCCTGGACCCAGCGGGTCCGGGCCTCGCGCTTGAGCACTTCAAGACGCATGCGCAGCAGCAGCACGCTGGCGAAGAACGCGTAAAAACCCAATGTGGTGAACAGCAGCGGCAGCCACATTTCAGCGGGCATCGCCGGTTTTTCTGTGAGGGTGAAGGTCGCGCCTTGGTGCAGGGTGTTCCACCACTCCACCGAGTACTTGATGATCGGGATGTTCACCACCCCGACAATCGCCAGCACCGCGCAGGCCTTGGCGGCGCTGTCGCGGTTGCTGATGGCGTTGCCCAGCGCGATCAGCCCCAGATACAGAAACAACAGAATCAGCATGGACGTCAGCCGCGCATCCCAGACCCACCACGACCCCCAGGTCGGCTTGCCCCAGATCGCCCCGGTCAACAGCGCCAGGGCGGTCATCCAGGCGCCGATGGGCGCCGCGCATTGCAGTGCAACGTCAGCCAGCTTCATGCGCCAGACCAGCCCCACCACGCCGCAGGCCGCCAGCATCATGTAGCACGACTGAGCCAGGATGGCGCTGGGCACATGGATATAGATGATCCGGAAGCTATTGCCCTGCTGGTAGTCCGCTGGCGCGAAGGCCAGACCCCAGACCACTCCCACAGTCAGCGACAGCGCGGCAAACGCCGCCAGCCAGGGCAACCAGCGGCCGCTGAAGTCGTAGAAGGTTTTCGGTGAGCCCAGACGGTGAAACCAGGCCCAACTAATGCTGCTTTTCATGAAACTGCCTTTGTTCACGGTTACACAAACGCTGTGGGCCGGTTACCCGCATCGCCTGCAAGGGGTCGCTGATGACCGCTACAGCGGTCTCGGCACCTCGATTATTCACCTACGCTGATTTTCAAGCCCTCAGCAATGGCCAATGGGCAGAGCGTCAATGCCAGCACCGCCAAGCAACTCAACCACAGAAGGTAGCCAGCAACCGGCATGCCCTGCAGGGACGCCTGGAGCGTACCGCTGCCCAGAATCAGCACCGGAATGTACAGCGGCAAAATCAGCAGGGCCAGTAACAGACCGCCGCGCTTGAGGCCGACGGTCAGCGCGGCACCGACCGCGCCCAGCAGGCTCAATACCATGGTGCCCAGCAACAGTGACGCCACCAGTGCCGGCACGCAGCGCGTAGGCAACCCCAGCATCAAGGCCAGCACAGGTGCCAGCAACACCAGCGCCAACCCGGAAAACAGCCAGTGTGCCAGCACCTTGGCCAACACCATAAGCGCCAGCGGGTGCGGCGAAAGGACCCACTGCTCAAGCGAGCCGTCTTCAAAATCGCTGCGAAACAGACCGTCCAGCGACAACAACACCGCCAACAGCGCTGCGACCCACACCAATCCCGGCGCCAGGGTCTGCAACAACTGCGCTTGTGGCCCT
This sequence comes from Pseudomonas sp. 21LCFQ02, assembly GCF_024129895.2. NCBI lineage: Bacteria > Pseudomonadati > Pseudomonadota > Gammaproteobacteria > Pseudomonadales > Pseudomonadaceae > Pseudomonas > Pseudomonas sp. 21LCFQ02. The sequence goes on along the minus strand of NZ_CM178749.1, from coordinate 3,381,626 downwards.
ACCGCGAGGGGAAACAGAGCAATCACGATAGCGAAAAAAACCAGTGGGTTGAGCAACTCCGCCGGACGGCGGACCAACAGGCGGACTTCGCGCCCCAGCAGAAGGATAAAGACCTGCCTCATGCCTGCACCTGCGCCAGATCAAGGTTGCGGTAACCGGCCGGCCGACGCTGCAGCAGGTGGTGGGTGGTCATCACCAGCAAGCCACCCTGCTCACAGTGCTCGACCAGCCGTGCCTCCAGCTGCGCCACACCGTGCACATCAAGCGCGGTGAACGGCTCGTCAAGAATCCAGGTATCAGGACCGGGCAGATACAGCCGGGCCAACGCCACCCGGCGTTGCTGACCGGCCGACAGGGTATGGCAAGGCACGTCCTCGAAACCGCGTAACCCCACCCGCTCCAGCGCCTGCCACAGCACAGCAGGCGGCACCGGTTGATGCAGTGCGCACAGCCAGGCGAGGTTCTCCAGTGGCGTCAGCACATCCTTGATCCCGGTGGCATGGCCGATCCACAGCAGATGACGGTCCGGTTGCCCTCGCTGCCCGGCCAATGGCAGGCCGTTGAGGCTAACCTGCCCGGCGGCCGGGCGCATCAGGCCACAGAGCAGACGTAACAGGCTGGTCTTGCCACTGCCATTGGGGCCGCTGACTTGCAGCATGTCCCCCGACCGCAATTGCAGGTCAAGATGCTCGAACAGCAGCCGCCCGTCACGTTCGCAACACAGGCCCTCAGCCTGTAGAGTCACACTCATCGCACACATCCGCCAGTACACTGCGCACAGCCGGAACAGACACGGCGCTGCGAGCGGGTTAAATGGAGGTTCAAGTCGGCCTCGTAACGGCCGTTACACTGATGCAAGGTTCTTGCAAGCCCGGCAAAAAAAGCTGGGATTATACATGGCAGCCCGCTCCCCAAAGCGTCTAATTCAGCAGGTCACAGCTTAATGACAGGTGATATTGCCAGCGTCCCGCCGGCCAATCCCAACCTGGCCCAACTGCGTGCCAGCATCACGGCCAATCAGGTTCTGACCCTGTTCAACGCTGCGGCCAATCTGATCCCCCAAGGTCAGACCGCCGAAGCTGAAGTGGTCACCCTCAAGCAGATCGACCAGCAATTTCAGTTGCTGCTGCGGGTGATGCTGGGTAACGGTAACCAGACCAGCCTGCAGGTGAAGAGCAACCTGCCGCTGACACCCGGCACCCAATTGCTGGTGGCGCAAGCATCACCCAATGAACTGACGCTGTCGTTGCAGCAGATCAACAGTGCATTGAATAACCTCAAGACCGAACTCGATACCCGGCAGATACCGATCGGTACGCTGTTGCAGGGCAAGGTGCTGACCAGTCAGGTCATCAACTCACTGACCACAGCGCCTTCGGGCCCCGGCCAACCCGCTGGTCCGGCCTCGGGCCAAGGGCTCACCGCCCAGTATCGCTCGATCGTGCTGCTGCTCAACACCGCGCTGGCGGGCACCAGTTTGAGCATCGACAGCCCAGAGCCACTGAAGCTGGGCAGCCTGCTCAGCGCCCGGGTGCTGGGCAGCCAGGCGCTGAACTTTGTCCCCCTGCCCGGCGGCCTCGATCAATTGGCGGTCGCTCAGCAACTGAGCACTCAACAGAGCCGCCAAGGGTCGCTGGAGAATTTGTTCAACGCCCTGCAGAACCTGCCACGCAGCCAGGCCCCGATCGCCCCTGCACTGCAAGCCAGGGTTGACCAGTTATTGGCCGATATTCCCGACATTGAGCAAATGGCCAGCCCGCGCAATGTGGCACAAGCGCTTAACGCCAGCGGCCTGTTCATGGAGTCAAAACTGTTGGCCGGCCAGAACCTGACGCAGTTGCCGGACATGAAAGCCAATCTGATGCGCCTGATCGCCCAGATCCTGCCGCCCGGAGTGCCGGCCAACACCGCCTACAGCGCCGCCGCCGCGTCCAACACGCTGGTCCGGGTGATGCCCAGCGCCATCCGCGCCGCCTTGGGCACTCTGGGCCAGCTCGCGCCGCCGGTGATGCCGAGCAGCTTTCCGCTGCCGGCACGCGATGCCGGTGCAGGCGCAGAAAAAGATGACCTGGAGCTGTTGCTCAAACTGGCGGCCGCAGCGGTATCACGGGTGCAGAGCCATCAACTCGGCGCGCTGGAACAGACCCGCACCCAGCCCGATGGAACCCAGCTGACCACCTGGCAGACTGAAGTGCCGATGCGCCATGCGCATGAAATCGTGCCGCTGCAGGTCAAGGTACAACGCGAAGACTCGCCAGAGCGGCAAGAACAACAGGGCCGCGAAGAGGAATCAGGAGCACAGCAGCGCGAGCAGCTCTGGCGCATCGACCTGAGTTTTGATCTGGAGCCGCTGGGGCCTTTGCAGGTTCACGCGCAATTGGTGCGCGGCACTTTGTCCAGCCAGCTCTGGGCCCAGCGCGAGGACAGTGCGCAGTTGATCGAGCGCGAACTTGGCTACCTGCGCGAGCGCCTGGTTGCCTGCGGCCTGGCGGTGGGCGAGCTGGCCTGCTCCCATGGCAGCGCACCACAAGGCCCACGTACCCACCTTGAACAACGCTGGATCGACGAGAACGCCTGATGAGCCATTCTGACCTTGCCAACCCTCGCCAGGCCATTGCCCTTACCTACGACGGCCAGCAGGCACCCACCCTCAGCGCCAAAGGTGACGACCGCCTCGCGGAAGAAATCCTCAGCATTGCCCGCGAGCACGAAGTGCCGATCTATGAGAATGCCGAACTGGTCAAGCTGCTGGCACGCCTGGAGCTGGGCGACAGTATTCCTCAGGAGCTGTATCGCACCATCGCCGAAATCATCGCTTTTGCCTGGCATTTGAAGGGCAAGTTTCCGGCGGGCCAGGGGCCGAATGACCCACCGCGGGAAAAAGACATCACCCCGCTCAGAGGGCGCTAGGCGCGAACTTCAAGCCACAAGCGGCACTCTCATGCCGCTCGTGGCTTGCCGCCTTCAACTGTTCTTGTGCAGCTTGCTCATCAGTTGCGCTTCGGCCTGGGTCAGGCCGCAAGACTGGGTGAGCTCTTCGACGCTGGCCCCCATCCCCACCAGCCGAGCCGCCTGGGCAAAGGTCAGGGTCGAAGGATCACGTTGCTCCAGGGCCGTGATCTTGTCCGGCAACACGGCGACGATGGCACGCAGTTCGTGCAGATCCTCGCCCATGCCGACCGTGCCCTTCTGGAAGTTTTCCACTCGCCGGGCCAGCTCGCGCAGACGTTGCTCACGGGCTTCATCAGCCTTGCTACGCTGCTCATCGAGCTGACGCTGGCGCTTGATATGATTCAGCAGCACAACCAGGGTCACGACCCAGAGCATGCCCAGAACACCGACAGCGATCCACAGCATCGGTCAGATGTTCTCCAGCTCGGACCATTCTTCCTCGGTCATCATCTTGTCCAGCTCAACCAGAATCAGCAATTCGCCGTTCTTGTTGCACACGCCCTGAATGAACTTGGCCGACTCATCGTTACCCACGTTCGGCGCGGTCTCGACTTCGGACTGACGCAGATAGACCACTTCCGCCACGCTGTCGACCAGGATACCGACCACCTGCTTGTCGGCTTCGATGATCACGATCCGGGTGTTGTCACTGACCTCGACCGGGGCCAGACCAAAGCGCTGGCGCGTGTCGATCACCGTGACCACGTTACCGCGCAGGTTGATGATACCCAGCACATAGCTGGGAGCACCTGGCACCGGCGCGATTTCGGTGTAGCGCAGCACTTCCTGGACCTGCATCACATTGATGCCGTACGACTCGTTGTCCAGACGGAAGGTCACCCACTGCAGGATGGGATCTTCGGAACCTTGTGCAGACGACTTATTCATGTTTCCAACCCCTCACCTAGTGCTGTGCAGGCAGCGCAACAAGCGCCAGCCAATGATTATCGATTATCTGAGCGTGTTCATTTGCTTGACCGCGCCACTGGCGATCAACTCGGCCAACTGTGCAACATCGAGCAAGGCGCACATATGCTCAATCACTGTACCGGCCAGCCATGGCCGATGACCGCGCTGGGCGCGCCACTTGATTTCCTGCGGGTCCAGGCGCAGCGAACGGCTGACCTGATGCACCGCCAACCCCCACTCGTAACCTTGTACCGAAATCACATACTTCAATCCCTGGCGGAAATCTTCCCGATAGCGGTCCGGCATGACCCAGCGGGCGGTGTCGAGCACCTTCAGGTTGCCGGCCTGACACGGCAGGATGCCCAGGAACCAGTCAGGCTGACCAAACAGCGGCGTCAGTTCCTGCCCTTCCAGAGAATAGATCGCCCCCAGACACACCAACGGCACCGCCAGGGTCAAACCCGCCACATCGAACAACAGGCACTCGAACGGCTCGGCAGCCCAGTCCGGACGCCCATCGGTGGCCGGTGGTGGTGGCGGGCTCTGATCGAGCCGGGTGTTGAGCTCAGCCACTGGCTCGGCCCGCGCAATGGCCGACTCCAGCGCCTCGACGACCGGAACCTCGAGCTTGGGCACCACCACTTCAGGCACCACCACCGGAACCGGCAGCTCGACCCTGTCCTGAACCTTGGCCTGGACCGCAACAGCAACCGGTACTGCCACCGATGCCGGCGCCGCGACAGCCACTGCCAGCGGTTTGGGTGCCAGCATACGGGCGTCATGCGCCTGCTCTTCAAGCACAGCCGCCTTGAATTCATCGAAATGATCAACCGGCGCCGGCACCACCAACAGCTCGTCGGTGACGTCTTGCAGCAGCGCATCCAGATACGACTGCAAAGCCACCTGTGGCCGGGTTGCCAAATCTACGGGGCGAATCATGTCAGAACCCAACCAGAAAAAGTGCCATGCCTCATTGACCGGGTTATCGGCTGCCGGGTGCACAGGCTTGAGCGCACGAACAAGGATTTAAACGTCACCTCAGGCCACCTGCGCTGTCAGTTGTTCGGCCAACAGGTGCTTGAGCAACGCACGATAGGCCAGTACCCCACGACTCTTGGGGTCATTCTGCGAAGGGGTCACTCCGGCCCGGCTGGCATCGCGCAGGCGGGTGTCGACCGGCACGTAGGCTTTCCAGACATGTTCCGGGAAGCTGTCACGCAGCAGCTTGAGGGTGCCCATCGAAGCCTGGGTGCGTCGATCGAACAGGGTCGGCACGATGGTGTACGGCAACGGCACCTTGCGCGAGCGGTTAATCATCGCCAGCGTGTTGACCATGCGTTCCAGGCCCTTGACCGCGAGAAACTCGGTTTGCACCGGAATCGCCAGTTGCTGACTGGCCGCCAGCGCATTGACCATCAACACGCCCAACAACGGCGGGCTGTCGATCAGCGCATAGTCAAAATCCTGCCACAGTTGCGCAAGGCTTTTGGCAATCACCAAGCCCAGGCCGCTCTGGCCTGGCGACTGGCGCTCCAGAGTGGCCAGTGCGGTACTGGACGGCAACAGCGAAATCCGCTGATCGCTGGTCGGCAGCAGCAACTGGCCGGGCAGGCCTTGAGGCACTGCACCTTTATGCAAAAACAGGTCGAAAGCGCTGTGCTCCAGCTCGTCAGGGTTATGGCCGAAGTAACTGGTCATCGAGCCATGCGGGTCCAGATCGACCACGACCACACGCTTGCCCGAGTCAGCCAGCAGGCCGGCCAGGGCAATGGTCGTGGTGGTCTTGCCGACCCCACCTTTCTGATTGGCGACTGCCCAGACTCTCATTTAGCTGTATTCCTTGTGCACGGCAATGTCCCTGACCGTTCTAGCGAGCGGGTGACGGAGAATTGACGGCATTGGTGCCTGACGGTGGACTTGCCGGAGCCGGTGCAGTTTGTGTGCCAGCACGCCGTAATGCTGCATCAGGGGTGGCATTGGCTGAACCACCTGCGGTCAGACTGCGGCGCACATCCAGGTTACGGGAAATAACCAGCACCACGCGGCGATTCTGCGCCCGCCCCTGCGCGGTGGCATTACTGGCGATTGGCTGAAACTCAGCGTACCCCACTGAAGCCATGCGCGCCGGATTGACGCCGTACATGGCCAGCAGACGCACGATGCTCGCCGCCCGTGAAGCGGACAGCTCCCAGTTGGTCGGGAACTGCGCGGTGTTGATCGGTTGATCGTCTGTGAAACCTTCGACATGCACCGGGTTATCGAAGCGTTTGACGATATTGGCCACCCTTTCGATGATGCTGAAGGCCTGATTGCTGGGCATGGCGTCACCGCTGCCGAACAACAGGCTGGAATTAAGCTCGATCTCAACCCACAACTCGTTGCCGCGCACGGTCATTTGGTCGGAGCGCAACAGGTCGCCGAATCCGGCGCGCACATCATCGGCGATGGCCTGCAACGGATCGACCGTTTTGGCACCGATACCGGCGTCGGTCTGCTCACTGTCTTTCAGAAGAGGCTCGGCAGGCCGGGTGGTCTGCGGCCGCTGCTCACCGATCGGAATCGGCTGCATGGTCCGCTCAGCGTCATTGAACACCCCGACCAGCGCCTGGGACAGAATCTTGTACTTGCCCTCATTGAGTGACGAGATCGAGTACATCACCACAAAAAAGGCGAACAGCAAGGTGATGAAATCCGCGTAGGACACCAGCCAGCGTTCGTGATTTTCATGCTCTTCGTGGCGGCGACGACGGGACATGCGGTTACTCCATGAAGCCTTGCAGCTTGAGCTCAATGGAGCGCGGGTTTTCACCCTCGGCAATGGACAGCAGGCCTTCGAGCAGCATCTCGCGGTAGCGCGACTGGCGCAGGGCAATCGCCTTGAGTTTGTTGGCCACCGGCAGCAGGAAAAGGTTGGCACTGGCCACGCCATAGATCGTGGCGACGAACGCGACCGCGATACCGCCACCCAACTGGCTCGGGTCGGCCAGATTGCCCATCACGTGGATCAGGCCCATGACCGCACCGATGATGCCGATGGTCGGCGCGTAACCGCCCATGCTTTCGTAAACCTTGGCGGCCTGGATATCGCGGTTTTCCTGGGTAATGAAATCGACTTCCAGAATACTGCGAATCGACGCCGGCTCCGCACCGTCAACCAGCAGTTGCAGGCCCTTGCGCGCATAGGGGTCAGGCTCGGTGTCTGCCACGCTCTCCAGCCCCAACAGGCCTTCCTTGCGCGCCGTCATGCTCCAGCCAATGATCCGGTCAATGCCGCCAGGCAGATCGATGCGTGGCGGAAACAGAATCCAGCGCAGGATCTGCACGGCACGTTTGAACGCACTCATCGGTGCCTGCAACAACGCAGCCGCCAGGGTGCCGCCCAGCACGATCAGCGCAGCCGGGCCGTTGACCAGCGAGCTGACATGCCCGCCCTCAAGCAGATTGCCACCCAGAATCGCGACAAACGCCAGAATCAGGCCGATAAGGCTCAGTACATCCATTACAGGCACGCCTCCACGATGTGCCGGCCGATATCGTCCAGGCTGTACACCGCATCCGCCAGATCAGCCTTGACGATGGCCATCGGCATACCATAAATCACGCAACTGGCCTCATCCTGGGCCCATACGGTGCTGCCGCCCTGCTTGAGCATGCGCGCACCTTCACGGCCGTCGGCGCCCATTCCGGTGAGGACCACCGACAGCACCTTGTCACCGTAGGCCTTGGCCGCCGAGCCAAAGGTGATATCCACGCACGGCTTGTAGTTCAGGCGCTCATCACCGGGCAGGATTTTCACCGCGCCACGGCCATCGACCATCATCTGTTTGCCACCCGGAGCCAGCAACGCCAGACCCGGACGCAGCAGATCACCGTCTTCGGCTTCCTTGACGCTGATCTTGCACAACTTGTCGAGGCGCTCGGCAAACGCCTTGGTAAAGGCTGCCGGCATGTGCTGGATGAGCACGATGGGCGCCGGGAAGTTGGCAGGCAATTGGGTCAACACGCGCTGCAACGCAACCGGCCCACCGGTGGAGGTGCCAATGGCTACCAGCTTGTAGGCCTTGCGCCGTGGCGCCGGCGAATGATGAGCATGGGCCGGCGCAGCAGCCGGGCTGGCGGATGCTGTGACCGGCGCAGCGCGACTGGTCAACGGCCGGGTAGCCGCCGGAGCAGGCGCCGGCGCCACAGGGGGCGGCGTGCGCCGCACACTCGGGCTGGCCGCAGGTGCCGGGGCGGATGCGGTAGCCGCAGGCGTTGACTGCGAGCTGCTGCCAAACGAGCTGAAACGACGATTACTGCGCGCGATGCTGTTGATCTTCTCGCACAGCAACTGTTTGACCTTGTCAGGGTTGCGCGAGATGTCTTCGAAATTCTTGGGCAGGAAGTCGACCGCACCGGCATCCAGCGCGTCGAGTGTGACCCGCGCGCCCTCGTGGGTCAGGGAGGAGAACATCAATACCGGCGTAGGGATACGCTGCATGATGTGGCGGACCGAAGTGATGCCGTCCATCATCGGCATCTCGTAGTCCATGGTGATCACATCAGGCTTGAGCGCCAGGGCCTGTTCGATGGCTTCCTTGCCGTTGGTTGCGGTACCGACCACCTGAATGAGCGGGTCCGAAGAGAGGATTTCCGTAACGCGGCGGCGGAAAAAACCCGAATCATCCACCACCAGGACCTTGACTGCCATAAACACTCCAATAGACCTCGGGACAATACTGCCCCGGGGCCAGAATCAAATACGCCGTGCGGCGTAACGCTTGAGCATGCTCGGAACATCAAGGATCAAGGCAATCCGACCGTCACCGGTAATGGTGGCGCCCGACATGCCAGGGGTGCCTTGCAGCATCTTGCCCAGCGGTTTGATGACCACCTCTTCCTGGCCGACCAGTTGATCGACCACGAAACCAATGCGCTGCGTGCCGACCGACAGAATCACCACGTGCCCTTCGCGCTGCTCCTCATGAGCTGCCGACTTGATCAGCCAGCGTTTGAGGTAGAACAGTGGCAGTGCCTTGTCGCGCACGATCACCACTTCCTGGCCGTCAACCACATTGGTGGTCGACAGGTCGAGGTGGAAGATTTCGTTGACGTTGACCAGCGGGAATGCAAACGCCTGGTCGGCGAGCATCACCATCAGGGTCGGCATGATCGCCAGGGTCAGCGGCACCTTGATGACGATCTTCGAACCCTGGCCCTTGGTCGAATAGATGTTGATCGTACCGTTGAGCTGGGAAATCTTGGTTTTCACCACGTCCATGCCCACCCCACGACCGGACACATCGGAAATCTCGGTCTTGGTCGAGAAGCCGGGGGCGAAGATCAGGTTGTAGCAGTCGCTGTCGCTGAGACGATCAGCCGCGTCCTTGTCCATGACGCCGCGCTTGACCGCAATGGCGCGCAGCACGGCCGGGTCCATGCCCTTGCCGTCATCGGAAATCGACAACAGGATGTGATCGCCTTCCTGCTCGGCCGACAGCACCACCCGGCCACTGCGTGACTTGCCGCTGGCCTCACGCTCCTCAGGAGTTTCCACACCGTGGTCGACCGCGTTACGCACCAAGTGCACCAACGGGTCAGCGAGCGCCTCGACCAGGTTCTTGTCCAGGTCGGTCTCTTCACCCACCAGTTCCAGGTTGATCTCTTTCTTGAGCTGGCGTGCCAGGTCACGAACCAGACGCGGAAAGCGGCCGAAGACTTTCTTGATCGGCTGCATGCGGGTCTTCATGACCGCGGTTTGCAGGTCGGCGGTGACCACATCCAGGTTGGAAACCGCCTTGGACATCGCTTCATTGCCGCTGTTGAGGCCAAGGCGTACCAGACGGTTACGCACCAGCACCAACTCGCCGACCATGTTCATGATCTCGTCAAGCCGCGCGGTATCGACGCGCACCGTGGTTTCGGCTTCTGTCGCGGTCGGCTTCTCGGCTGGCGCGGCAGCAGCTCTGGCCGGTGCGGCAGCGGCAGGCTTGGCCGCCGCGGGCGCAGGCGCAGGCGCAGCAGCAGGCTTGGCCACCGCAGGCTCGACCTTGGCGACAGGGGCTGGCGGCTTGGCCGCCGGCGCTGCGGCGGCAACCGCGCCGCTTACTGCCGCCGGTTCGAACTTGCCCTTGCCGTGCAACTCGTCGAGCAGGTTTTCAAATTCGTGATCGGTGATTTCATCCGATGCAGGGCTGCTGGCAGGTGCCGCAGGGGCAACGGCCACCGCTTCTACAGCGCCGCTGAACGAGCCTTTGCCGTGCAACTGATCAAGCAGCGACTCGAATTCGTCGTCGGTGATTTCATCCGAGGCAGCGCCAGCGGGCGCTGCGACAGCAGGTGCTGCAGCACTGACAGTGGCGACGCTGGCATCGAACGAACCCTTGCCATGCAACTGATCGAGCAGCGCTTCGAATTCGTGATCGGTGATTTCATCACTCGCTGCAGCCGCAGGCGCGGCTGGCGCAGACGGCGTAGCGGCGACCGGGCTGCCGACCGGGCCGTGCAGGGAGTCGAGCAGCCGCTCGAACTCATCGTCGGTGATCAGGTCGGAGCCGGCCTCCCCGGCAGCCGGTGCAGCCGCCTCGACCACCGGTTCCGGCGCGGGCTCCGGAGCCGGCTCAGGAGCCGCTGCCACCGCAGCCACTTCGTCAGCTGACTCAGGCTCTGCCAGCCGTGACAGTGCCTGCAGCAGCTCAGGGGTAGCAGGCGTGATGTCACTGCGCTCACGCACCTGGCCGAACATGCTGTTGACGGTATCCAGTGCTTCGAGGACCACGTCCATCAATTCGGCGTTAACGCGACGCTCACCCTTGCGCAGGATGTCGAATACGTTCTCGGCAATGTGGCAGCACTCGACAAGCTCATGCAACTGAAGGAAGCCGGCGCCTCCTTTTACAGTGTGAAAACCGCGAAAAATTGCGTTGAGCAAGTCCGCGTCATCCGGGCGACTTTCAAGCTCGACCAGTTGTTCAGACAATTGCTCGAGAATTTCGCCGGCCTCTACCAGAAAATCCTGGAGGATCTCTTCATCGGCGCCGAAGCTCATTGGGGTGCTCCCTAAAATTAACCGTCAACTGACCTTAGAAGCCAAGGCTGGATAGCAAGTCGTCCACATCATCCTGACCGGAAACGACATCTTCCCGTTTATCGGCATGAATCTGCGGACCTTCACCCTGAGCAAGATGTTTTTTCGGATCTTTTTCTGCTTGCATCGCTTCACGGTCATGCTCGATCCCGGCAAAGCGATCGACATGGCTGGCCATCAGCACCAGCTTGAGCAGGTTGCTCTCAACTTCGGTGACCAGTTGCGTCACGCGCTTGATCACCTGACCGGTAAGGTCCTGATAATCCTGGGCCAGCAGAATGTCGTTGAGATGGCTGGCAACGGCATGGCTCTCTTTCTCGGTACGCGACAGGAAACCGTCCACCCGCTTGGCCAGATCACGAAACTCCTCAGCACCGATTTCGCGGCGCATGAAGCGCCCCCAGTCGGCACTCAGCGTCTTGGCGTCGTCACTGAGGCTGTTCATCAACGGTGTGCTTTGCTCCACCAGATCCATGGTGCGGTTGGCCGCACCCTCGGTCAGCCTTACAACATACGACAAGCGCTCGGCGGCATCAGTGATCTGAGACACCTCTTCGGCTTGCGGCATCTGCGGATCGATATGGAAATTGACGATCGCGCTGTGCAGCTCACGCGTCAATTTGCCCACTTCCTGATACAGGCCGCGGTCGCGCGCCTGGTTGAGCTCATGGATCAGTTGCACGGCGTCGCCGAATTTGCCTTTTTCAAGGCTGGCGACCAGCTCGTGCGCGTGTTTTTTCAGGGTCGACTCGAAGTCACCCAATGAATCATTGTTATCCATAGCGCCCTCGCGGCATGCACTCAGCTATTGACGCGCTCGAAGATCTTTTCAATCTTCTCTTGCAATACCTGGGCGGTGAAAGGCTTGACCACATAGCCGTTCACACCGGCCTGGGCCGCTTCAATGATCTGCTCACGCTTGGCTTCAGCAGTCACCATCAGCACCGGAATGTTCTTCAGGCGCTCGTCCTGACGCACTTGGCGCAGCAGGTCGATACCCGACATGCCAGGCATGTTCCAGTCGGTTACCAGAAAATCAAAGGCACCGCTTTGCAGCATCGGCAGCGCGGTAAGACCGTCATCTGCTTCCGATGTATTGGTAAACCCCAGGTCACGCAACAGATTTTTTATGATCCGCCGCATCGTTGAAAAGTCATCAACGATGAGGATTTTCATGTTCTTGTCCAATTCGACCTCCAAGCAGTCTTTAACGAGCCCGCTCCCCGGACCCGCCGTTCACTCAATACAGGTACAGCAACCCCCCGGTGCAACCAGCGCTCGACGCACCAGACACCAGAACACGGCCAAATCGCCTGCGAACAACCCTGTAGAGTTGATTGACAGGCTCCTGCCTTGTCCGGGTAGTCGACACCTCAAGCCCTGCACAGCCGGCCTGAAACCAATGGATCTGTCAGCGCGCCCGCCATTCCCCCAAACGACCTCGCAAGCGGGCTGCGCACTGACTGTGTAACTGGCTGACCCGAGATTCGCTGACCCCAAGGACCTCACCGATCTCTTTGAGGTTCAACTCCTCGTCATAGTACAACGCCAGCACCAAACGCTCACGCTCCGGAAGATTGGCAATGGCATCGGCCAATGCTTTCTGGAAGCGCTCGTCCTCAAGATCGCGCGACGGCTCCAGCGAACCGCTGGCGCCATCTTCGTGCAGCCCATCATGCTCGCCGTCCTGCAACAGGTCGTCAAAGCTGAACAGCCGACTGCCCAAAGTGTCGTTCAAGATAGCGTAATAATCATCAAGACTTAACTGGAGTTCGGCAGCAACTTCATGATCTTTAGCATCGCGCCCTGTTCTTGCTTCAATAGCGCGAATCGCATCACTGACCATCCGGGTATTTCGATGCACTGAACGCGGCGCCCAGTCACCTTTACGCACCTCGTCAAGCATCGCGCCACGGATCCGAATGCCGGCGTAGGTTTCGAAACTGGCACCCTTGGTGGAGTCGTATTTGGTCGATACTTCAAGCAGGCCGATCATGCCCGCCTGGATCAGGTCTTCGACCTGGACGCTGGCAGGCAGACGGGCCAGCAGGTGGTAGGCAATACGCTTGACCAGTGGCGCATAGCGCTCAATCAACTCGTATTGCGAATTCCTTGATGCCTTGCTGTACATCTGATAACCGCTGGCTGTCATTGAACCGGTCCCGCTGCACTGGTCTGGTGAACAAGTCGCTCGACAAAGAACTCAAGGTGCCCACGCGGATTGGCCGGCAACGGCCAGGTATCGACCTTCTGGGCAATGGCTCGGAATGCCAGCGCGCATTTGGAGCGTGGAAAGGCTTCGTAGACCGCACGTTGCTTTTGCACCGCCTTGCGCACACATTCGTCATAGGGCACTGCGCCGACATACTGCAAGGCCACGTCCAGAAAACGATCGGTCACCTTGGTCAGCTTGGCAAACAGGTTACGACCCTCTTGCGGCGTCTGCGCCATGTTGGCCAAGACCCTGAAGCGGTTCATGCCGTAGTCGCGATTGAGCAGTTTGATCAGCGCGTAAGCGTCGGTGATCGAGGTCGGTTCATCGCAGACCACCAGCAAGACCTCTTGGGCGGCACGCACGAAACTGACCACCGATTCACCGATACCGGCTGCGGTGTCGATCACCAGCACATCAAGATTGTCGCCAAGCTCGCTGAACGCCTGGATCAGGCCGGCATGCTGCGCGGGCGCCAGGTGCACCATGCTCTGGGTACCGGAGGCCGCCGGCACGATACGCACGCCGCCAGGCCCCTGGAGCAGGACGTCACGCAGCTCACAGCGGCCCTCGATAACATCGGCCAGGGTACGTTTGGGCGTAAGGCCCAGCAAAACATCAACGTTGGCCAGACCAAGATCGGCATCAAGCAGCATGACGCGACGGCCGAGCTCGGCCAGCGCCAGCGACAGATTCACTGAAACGTTGGTCTTGCCAACGCCACCTTTGCCGCCGGTCACGGCGATAACCTGTACGGGATGCATGCTGCCCATGTTATTTCTTTACCTTGTCATGCGTAGACTGGAGCCACATTACGGGCTGCACGTTCCGTGACGAACAATGCCTGGCAGACCACCGATGCAGTAATTTTTTAGTCGTGTTCATCAATCACCCCACTCGCTTGCCGGGGTTGTGATAAAGGTCGGCGAACATGTCCGCCATAGCCTCTTCGCTGGGTTCATCCTGCATTTGCACACTGACGGCCCGACTCACCAGTTGATGGCGGCGTGGCAGATGCAAATCATCAGGAATACGCGGCCCATCGGTCAGATAGGCCACGGGGAGTTCATGCCCGATCGCCAGGCTCAGCACTTCACCCAGGCTGGCAGTTTCATCCAGTTTGGTCAGGATGCAGCCGGCCAGCCCGCAACGTTTGTAACTGTGGTAAGCGGCGGTCAACACCTGCTTCTGGCTGGTAGTGGCCAGGACCAGATAGTTGCGTGAACGAATCCCGCGCCCGGCCAGGCTTTCAAGCTGCAGGCGCAGCGCCGGATCGCTGGCTTGCAGGCCGGCGGTATCGATCAGCACCACACGCTTGCGGATCAGCGGTTCGAGCGCCTGGGCCAGGGACTGTCCCGGATCGACGTGGGTCACCGGCACATTGAGAATACGCCCAAGGGTCTTGAGCTGCTCCTGGGCACCGATCCGGAAGCTGTCCATGCTCACCAGTGCGATATTCTGCGCGCCGTACTTGAGCACGTAACGCGCCGCCAGCTTGGCCAGCGTAGTGGTCTTGCCCATCCCTGCCGGACCGACCATCGCGATCACCCCGCCCTCTTCCAGCGGCTCGTTGTCAGGCACATTGATCATCCGCGCCAGATGCGCCAGCAACATGCGCCAGGCATGACGGGGATCGTCGATATCGGGAACCATATCCAGCAGATCCCGCGACAGCGGGCCGGACAGGCCAACGCGCTGCAGACGCCGCCACAGGTTGGCCTGCTGCGGACGACTGCCCTGCAATTGCGTCCAGGCCAGCGAACCCAACTGGACTTCCAGCAGCTCGCGCAAGCCGTTGAGCTCCGAGCGCATCGAGTCAAACGCACGCTGGTTCAGCGTCGGCTCGGCAACGCCGGGTGCAGGGGCGGCAACAGCAGGACGCGGCGGTTCTTCAAGGGTCGGCTCGATGTGCCGGTCGGCAGCGCTCAGCGGCAAGCCAGAAAACAACTGACGGTTGCTCGATACGTCATCGCCTTCGTTGCGACTTTCGAGTTCAGCTTGCGCCGAGACGATCCGCGACTGAGTCTTGCGCAGCTCGTCTTCAAGCTCCATGTTCGGCACCCGCGGCGCCAGCGCAGACAGCTTGTAATCAAGAGCAGCAGTCAGCTCAACGCCACCGGCAATGCGCCGATTTCCGATGATGGCCGCCTCGGCGCCCAGCTCATCGCGAACCAGTTTCATGGCTTGACGCATATCGGCGGCGAAAAAACGCTTAACTTGCATGACTCACTACCTCAGCCGTTAGGCCCGACAGTCGCTACGATGGTGACTTGCTTGTTGTCAGGAATTTCCTGGTACGCCAGAACATGCATGTTCGGTACAGCCAATCGTCCAAATCGTGACAGCATGGCCCGAATCGGACCTGCCACCAGCAAAATCACCGGCGAGCCTTGCATCTCTTGACGCTGCGCCGCCTCAATCAACGAGCGTTGCAGCTTCTCGGCCATGCTTGGCTCCAGAAGAACGCCTTCTTCCTGACCCTGACCCGCCTTCTGCATACTATTTAGCAAAATCTGTTCCAATCTAGGCTCAAGGGTGATGACAGGCAGCTCTGTCTCAGTCCCTACAATGCTTTGCACGATCGCCCGGCTCAACCCGACCCGTACCACAGCCACCAACGCGGCGGTATCTTGACTCCTGGCCGCATTGTTCGCGATGGCCTCGGCAATCGTGCGGATATCGCGCACCGGCACATGCTCGGCCAGCAGCGCCTGCAGCACATTGAGCAGCGCCGACAACGACAGCACCCCAGGCACCAGCTCTTCAGCCAGCTTGGGCGAACTCTTGGCCAGCAACTGCATCAGTTGCTGCACTTCCTCGTGGCCGATCAATTCATGGGAGTGCTTGTAGAGAATCTGGTTCAGGTGCGTCGCCACAACGGTGCTGGCATCCACCACTGTGTAACCCAACGACTGGGCCTGGCTGCGCTGACTGATTTCGATCCACACCGCTTCCAGACCAAACGCCGGATCGCGCGCATTGATACCGTTGAGGGTACCGAACACCTGACCCGGGTTGATCGCCAGTTCACGGTCCGGATAAATCTCCGCCTCGGCCAGAATCACCCCCATCAGCGTCAAACGATAGGCGCTGGGCGCCAGATCGAGGTTGTCGCGAATGTGCACCGTGGGCATCAGAAAGCCCAGGTCTTGGGAAAGCTTCTTGCGCACACCCTTGATCCGCGCCAGCAACTGACCACCCTGATTGCGATCCACCAGCGGAATCAGCCGGTAACCGACCTCAAGACCGATGATGTCGACCGGCGTTACGTCGTCCCAGCCCAACTCCTTGGAGTCCTGGGCACGCACTGGCGAAGGCAGCAGGTCCTGCTGACGCTGCACCTCGGCCAGCGCCACAGCCTTGGCATTCTGGTCACGGCGCCACAGCCAGTAGGCAGCACCCGAGGCGATTGCCCCCAGACCAATGAAGGCAAAGTGCGGCATGCCAGGCACCAGACCCATGACGATCATGATCGCCCCCGACACCGCCAGCGCCTTATAAGACGAGAACATCTGGCGGTTGATCTGCTTGCCCATTTCTTCCGAACCGGAAGCACGGGTTACCATGATCGCCGCTGCGGTCGACAGCAACAGAGATGGCAATTGCGCCACCAGACCGTCACCGATCGCAAGCAAGGTATAAACACGCCCGGCGTCGCCAAAACTCATGCTGTGTTGCAACATGCCCACCAGCATGCCGCCGATCAGGTTGATGAACAGAATCAGCAGACCGGCAATAGCGTCACCGCGCACAAACTTGCTGGCACCGTCCATCGAGCCATAGAACTCGGCCTCGGCGGCCACTTCAGAACGACGCGCCTTGGCCTGGTTCTGGTCAATCAATCCAGCATTGAGGTCGGCATCGATCGCCATCTGCTTACCCGGCATGGCGTCAAGAGTAAAGCGCGCACTGACCTCGGAAATCCGCCCGGCACCCTTGGTGATTACCACGAAGTTGATGATCATCAGGATGGTGAAGACCACGATACCGACAACGTAGTTACCACCGATCACCACCTCACCAAAGGCCTGGATGACCTTACCGGCAGCGTCGTGACCATCCTGGCCGTGCAACAGCACCACCCGGGTCGAGGCGACGTTCAACGCCAGACGCAACAGGGTGGCGACCAGCAGGATGGTCGGGAATACCGAGAAGTCCAGCGGCCGCATGGCGTACACACAGACCAGCAGAACCACGATCGACAAGGCAATGTTGAAGGTGAAAAACACGTCGAGCAGGAACGGCGGGATTGGCAACATCATCATTGCCAGCAGCGACAGCAATAATATCGGCACGCCCAACTGGCCGCGCCCGAACCCGGCCAGATTGCTGCGCGCGTTACTGATTAACTGAGAGCGATCCACCGGTTCTTTCCTGCATCAGACCAAAACTTTGACGCCCCACGCGCCATGCACTGGCCTATTGCAAGAAACCGTCCAACTTTGCCGCCACAACCGCGTCGATAAAACCATCCATCGTCGACGCAGAAATCGTCATCAGGAGTCGCGCTGCAGATCGGGCGGAATGGGAAGATCGCCCAAAGGATCCGGACGCTTGGCGCGCCCGGCATGGAATTGACGAATCTGAAAGACATAGGCCAGCACCTGCGCCACAGCAAGATACAGACCGGCCGGAATCTCTTCTTCCAGCTCGGTGCTGTAGTAAATCGAACGCGCCAGGGCAGCCGACTCCAGGATCAGGATCTGGTTGTGCGCACCGATCTCACGAATCTTCAGGGCAATCATATCCACCCCTTTGGCCAGCAGCATCGGCGCCCCACCCTTTTCAGGGTCGTACTTGAGCGCTACGGCAAAGTGGGTGGGGTTGGTAATAATCACGTCCGCCTCGGGAATGGCAGCCATCATCCGCCGCTGAGACATCTGAAACTGCAGTTGGCGAATACGCTGTTTGACTTCCGGACTACCATCACTGTTCTTGTGCTCATCACGCACTTCCTGCTTGGTCATCAGCAGTTTTTTATGCGCCTCGTACAGCTGGAACGGCACATCCACCGCCGCAATCAGGAACAGCCCGGACACGATCCACAAGGTGCTCCAACCCACCACTTGCAGACTATGGATCATCGCCTGCTCAAGCGGCTCATAAGCGATAGCCACCAGATCATCACGGTCGCCGTCGATCACCACCAGCGCAACGATAAGGATGATCAGAAACTTCGCCAACGACTTGAGCAACTCTACCAGCGAATGCATCGAGAACATGCGCTTGATGCCGGACAACGGATTCATCCGGCTGAATTTGGGCATCAGCGATTTGGTCGTGAACAGCCAGCCACCAAGCAGGATCGGCCCCACCAGAGCCGCTACCAGCATGGCGACCATGAACGGCAACATGACAATGATCGCGAACTTTCCCGACTTGAGAAGCATGGTTCCCATCCAGGTCGGGTCCATGAGCGCTTCACGAGAAATCGAGAAGTTGTCGCGCATCAACTCCTGCATCATTTGGGCAATACCGCCACCAAATATCAACAGCCCGACCGCCCCCATAAGCGTAACAACCAGCGTGGTCAGCTCCTTGGATCTGGCAATCTGCCCCTCAGCCCGGGTGTCACGGATTTTCTTCTCCGTGGGGTCTTCTGTCTTGTCCTGACCACTCTCGCTCTCGGCCATTCAACGCGCCCTCACCAGATCTCGCAGTTGCTGCAAGGCTTCGACCGCCATTGGCTGATACTGGCCCAGCATGTCAGCCATGCTCATCCACAAGATGACCATACCAAGCACCAGAGTCATCGGGAAACCGATGGAGAAGATGTTCAATTGCGGCGCGGCGCGAGTCATGATGCCAAACGCAATGTTGATGATCAGCAAGGCGGCAATGGCTGGCAGAACCAGACGCAACCCCGCTGCCAGCGTCCAGCTCAGACCATTGGCCAACCCCCAGAAGCTGTTGATCTGCAAGCCCCCGCCAACCGGGAGCGTAGTGAAGCTCTCGATGAGAACCTCCAGCACCACCAGGTGGCCATTCATGGCCAGAAACATCAGGGTGACCAGCATGGTAAAGAACTGCCCGACCACAGCTGTAGATACGCCGTTGGCAGGGTCAACCATCGAGGCGAAGCCCATACCCATCTGGGTAGCGATGATCTGGCCGGCGATCACGAACACTTGAAAGAACAGCTGCAGGCACAACCCCATGCCAACCCCGATGATTACCTGCTCGCCAATCAGCAGTAACGCACTGAGATCCAATGCCTGCACAGCCGGAATCGGTGGCAGCACCGGCGCTACAACCACTGTGATAGCGACCGCTAAATACAGGCGCACACGCCGTGGCACCAGCGTCGTGCCGATAATCGGCATGGTCATCAGCAAAGCGACAATACGAAACAACGGCAGCATGAAACTGGCCACCCACGTGCTGATCTGGGTGTCGGTCAGCATGAGCAATGGCTGCATGATCCTCAGCCGATCAAGGTGGGAATGCTGTTGAACAGATTCAGGACATAGTCCATGAACACTTTCAACAACCAGGGACCGGTGACAATCAGCGTGATGAGCATCACCAACAGGCGCGGCAGAAAGCTCAGGGTCTGTTCGTTGATTTGCGTGGCCGCCTGAAATATGGCCACGATAAGACCGCAGATCAGGCTCGGCACCACCAGAATGGCCACCAGCATGGTGGTCAACCACAACGCCTCGCGAAACAGATCGACCGCGACTTCAGGGGTCATGACAACGACGCCTCCACCAGACTCTTCATACGCCGCCAAAACTGCCAGCCAAAGTACCGACAATCAACGCCCAGCCATCAACCAGCACAAACAGCATGATCTTGAATGGCAATGAGATGATCAGCGGCGAGAGCATCATCATACCCATCGCCATCAGCACACTGGCCACCACCATGTCGATGATCAGAAACGGGATGAAGATCATGAAACCGATCTGGAACGCCGTCTTGAGCTCAGAGATCACAAATGCCGGCACCAGGATGGTCAGGGGCGCGGCATCCGGTGTAGGAATATCAGTGCGTTTGGACAGACGCATGAACAGTTCCAGGTCGCTGGTCCGGGTCTGGGCCAGCATGAAGTCCTTGATCGGCACCTGGGCTTTGGCGACCGCTTGCTGGGCAGTAAGGGTCTCAGCCAGATAAGGCTGCAGAGCATCGTTGTTCACCCGATCAAACACCGGCGCCATGATGAACATGGTCAGAAACAGCGCCATGCCAATCAGAATCTGGTTCGATGGGGTTTGCTGCAAGCCCAGAGCCTGGCGCAGAATCGAGAACACCACGATGATCCGGGTGAAACTGGTCATCAGCATGACGAATGCCGGAATAAAACTCAGCGCCGTCATGATCAGCAAGATCTGCAAGCTGACCGAATACTCCTGCTGGCCGTCAGTCCCGTTGGACAGCGTAATAGCCGGAATCGACAACGGATCGGCCGCCAGGGCCACAGGTGCTCCCAGCCCCAACAACAGCACCACCAGCCAACGCAAGGCACCCATCACTTGTTGTCCTTATCCTTGCCCATGAGCTCCAGCAGGCGCTGGGCGAACTCGGGAGTGGCCGGCTCGCGAACCGGCACCTGAACATTTTCATTGAGCACATGCAGAGGCGTGATACGCCCAGGCGTGATCCCCAATAAAATCTGTTCCTTACCCACCTGCACCAGTACCAGCCGGTCACGCGGCCCCAAAGCTCTGGAGCCAACCAATTCGATAACCTGCTGATTGCCGATCGACGCCCCCTGAATCCGACGCATCACCCACGCCAGCACAAAGATCAGCCCGATGACCAGCAACAGCCCCAGTAATAACTGCAACAGTTGCCCACCCCAGCCACCGGACAGAGCGCTACCCACCTGCGGGGCAGCCGCCTGAGCTGTCGGCTCGGCTGCCAGCACAGCCAAAGGCGCAGCCAGCAACAGCATCAACCAGCGGTTCACTTAGCGCAGCTTCTTGATGCGTTCACTCGGACTGATCACGTCAGTCAGGCGAATGCCGAACTTTTCATTGACCACCACCACCTCGCCATGGGCGATCAGGGTGCCATTAACCAGCACATCCAGCGGCTCTCCCGCCAGGCGATCAAGCTCGATCACCGAGCCCTGGTTGAGCTGCAACAGGTTACGAATGCTGATATCGGTGCTGCCCACTTCCATGGAAATCGACACCGGGATATCCAGGATCACATCCAGGTTCGGACCATCGAGCGTGACCGGCGCAGTGCTCTTGGGCACACTGCCAAACTCTTCCATGGGCATACGATTGGAGCTGGGGCGGCTCGCTTCATCAGCCGCCAGCAGCGCATCAATATCAGACTGCCCTCCCTCGCCGGCTTCATTCAGCGCAGCAGCCCACTCATCGGCCAACGCCTGATCATCAGCAGACGTCATATCGTTTTCATCAGCCATCGGTTGTCCTCTGCGGGCAGTAATTCAATTACGCAATTGGGTTGTGGCGCGACGGTCTGTCAACGCCGCTCTATCGGTTCGATAACCTGCAAGGCCAGATTGCCCTTGTGCGAACCGAGCTTGACCTTGAATGACGGCACACCGTTGGCGCGCATGACCAGCGCCTCGGGCAGCTCGACAGGAATCACATCGCCAGGCTGCATGTGCAGGATGTCGCGCAACTGCAACTGACGCTGCGCAACCGTAGTCGTCAGCGGGACCGATACATCCAGCACGTCCTCCTTGAGTGCCTTGATCCAGCGCTCATCCTGATCATCCAGATCAGACTGAAAGCCGGCATCAAGCATCTCGCGGATCGGCTCGATCATCGAATAAGGCATGGTCACGTGCAGGTCGCCGCCACCGCCATCGAGCTCGATATGGAAGGTCGAGATCACGACGGCTTCACTGGGCCCGACGATGTTGGCCATGGCCGGGTTCACTTCCGAGTTGATGTACTCGAAATTGACCTCCATGATTGCCTGCCAGGCCTCCTTGAGGTCGATAAATACCTGATCGAGCACCATACGCACCACACGCAGTTCGGTCGGCGTGAACTCACGCCCCTCGATCTTGGCATGGCGCCCGTCACCGCCAAAGAAGTTGTCCACCAGCTTGAACACCAGCTTGGCGTCAAGAATGAACAAGGCAGTGCCGCGCAGCGGCTTGATCTTGGCCAGGTTGAGGCTGGTGGGCACATACAACGAATGCACGTACTCACCGAACTTCATTACCTGTACGCCACCTACCGCAACATCCGCCGAGCGGCGCAGCAGATTGAACATGCTGATGCGGGTGTAACGGGCGAACCGCTCGTTGATCATTTCCAGGGTCGGCATGCGCCCCCGGACGATCCGGTCCTGGCTGGTCAGGTCATAACTTTTGACGCTGCCAGGCTCGACTGCGTTATCGGTCTGGACCATTCCATCGTCCACGCCGTGCAGCAGCGCGTCGATCTCATCCTGGGACAGCAGGTCTTGCACGGCCATGTCCTGGAGTCCTACTGCAATACGAAGTTGGTGAAGAGCAGCTGCTCAATCACAGTCTTGCCCAGCTCTTTTTGAGCGACTTCCTGAATGCTGGCCGTGGCTTTCTGGCGCAACATTTCCTGGCCGATCGGCGATGACAGCGATTCGAACGGGATACCGGCGAACAGCATGACCAGATTATTGCGAATGGTCGGCATATGCACTTTCAGCGCCTCCATGTCTGCCGTATTGCGTGCAAGCATGGTGATGTTGACCTGCATGTAACGCTGGCGTCCATTGGCATTGAAGTTGACCACGAATGCCGGTGTGAGAGGTTCAAATACCGCAGGCTGCCGAACATTCGCAGCGGCCGCAGCCGCTGCCGGATCAGGCTTGGGCTCGGATTTGTGCATGAGAAACCAGGTCGCGCCTGCCGACAAGCCTACCGCCAGCAACAGGGCAACAACGCCGATAATGATGAGCTTGAGTTTACTTTTCGAGCCGGGCTCTTTAACTGCGTCACTCGCCATGCCAATAATCCGTCAGTATTCAAGGGGTTCGTTGATACGTAACAGAGTTTGAGCAAGTGTTATGCCAGAGTGGCGAGCACAGCAGAGGAAAGCGCGCACCGAGCAATTTCAGGCGCGCTTTTTTGCGGATCAGGCGTAGTAATCGATTTCGCTGCTACCCACAATCCGCTGGGCAGGCTGAGACACTGCAGCAACCGCTGCCGGCGCCACTTCATCCTCAACTTCATCCTGCGCCATAGACCCTCGCCCGCCACGCTGCGCGCGACTGGCCTGCTCCTGCGCCTGCTGCTGGGCTTGTTGCTGTGACTGGTCAGAGACATTGACGTCAACCTGACCCAGGCCCTGCTGACTGAACGACTCACGCAGGCGCGCGACCTGGCTCTCCAATGCATCGCGCACGCCCAGATGCGCACTGGCAAAGGTCACCTGGGTCTGTTGATCCGGCGCCATATTGACACGGATGTCCAGACGCCCCAGCTCCGCAGGCTCAAGCTTGATCTCTGCCGACTTGAGATTCTGACTCGACAGGTACATGACCCGATCGACAATACCCTCGGTCCAGCCACTCTGATGCATGGCCAACGGCTGACCCAATGGCGAAGCCACCGGCGCAGTCACCGGCCGCGCCGGCTGGGCGGCCTGACTCAACGCGGCAAGACGTTCGGCAAAGTTATCGACCCGGGTATCACCGGCAGCGCTCTTTACATCCTTAAGCCCATCACCGAGCACCGCAGTAAAAGACTGATCACTGCTCTCGGTAGAACCATCCTGAGCTGCCGGGTCACCATTAAGGCTCGCCAGATTATTGACAACGTTCTGCGCCCGAGTGTCGTCGGCGTTGAGGTCCGGATTCGCCTGAGCCTGCCCGGCCTGATTAGTCGCCACCGGCGCAGCAGCACGACTCTTGCCGCCTGCACTTTCAAGCGCAAACTGCAAGGCATGCAGACCGTCAAGCGGGTCAGCCTCCGGATTGAACGCCTCTTCCACAGCAGCAGAAGTTGCCGCAGGCGCCGCTGCCAGCGGCGACGCTGCGAGCTGGGACTGCTGCAGGCCATCAATGGCCGCATCTGCCGACACCGGAGCGTCAACCGCTACCTCAACCGGAATCTGAATCAGCGTCGGCAGCCCCACCAGTTGCTCGACAGCCTCGGACGGATCGGCACTCGATTGATCATCAGCATCAGCGGTCTGACCCTTGGCCTGGACTGGCAATGAATTGCCGCTTCCGGCAACCTGATCAGGCTCACTCTTGGCCTTGTCTGCCGTATCCGGCTTGTCTTTGCCGACCGCAGCAGGCTTGTCTTTGGTTGCAACCGCCTTGTCTTTATCGGCAGCGGGCTTGTCCCGAGCAGGCCTGGCCGGCACATCGCGCTCGACGGCAGGCTTGTCGCGAGACTGCTGCGCATAGACATCAGAGAAGCTGGAGGCGTCAGCCTTGCTGGTTTCGGCAGGCTTGAACGAATTACTGACGGCACCGGTCTTGGCCGGAGCCGCTACATTCGCCTGGAGGAACACATCTGGAGCAAGGGGCATCGGGATCTCCACATAAAGCAGCACAATGCTATTGCACTAGCAAAATGCAGGCCAAATTAGCCAGGGAGATAGCAAACACAGCAATACTCAGGTCTGAGCCACAAGGACCTGTCGCTCGGCATTGAACACTTGGCGAATGGCCTGATACTCGCCGTCGATCAAGCCGACAAGTTCTTCAAGGCCATCGAGCGCCTGACGCCGGGCCTGCTCTTCGAGCTGACGGCACAATTCGGACAAGCGCAGGGCGCCCATATTGCTGCTGCTGCCCTTGAAGCTGTGCGCCGCCAGCCCCAGTTCCGCCAGATCAGGCGATGTACCGCCGGCCAGGTTGCGCGCCGCCTGACGAAGCAATGCCAGGCGCTGCTCGGAGTCGCTCAGGAAGACGTCGATGAGCGTCAGATACTCGTCTTCCATGACCTCTTGCAAGGTATTCAATACCGCGTAGTCAATCTGTACGAACGACACTTGCTCACTCCTTGATCAAGACCCCGAAGGCAAGTATGCCATCGCCCCCCAGACAAATTCCACATGCACCGTACAACCATCGGCGGACCATCGCGCATCCCGGCACAACGAGCGAATCAGGCGCAGCCCGCGACCGTGCAGGCCCGCATCATCTGGTAGCCTGGCCAGCACCGCCTGGACGTCGAAACCTTGGCCACTGTCCTGCATGCAAATCTGCAACCTGCCGCCTTGCGCAGCAGAACAAAGCACCAACTCCAGGCGGATGAACCCGTTTTGCAGCTCAGCCAGACGCTTGGCGCGCGCCTCGTAATACCGGGCAAAACCGGCCGCATCCTGTTTGAGCGTGGAATCCAGCCCGAGAACGCCATGCTCCAAAGCATTGCTGTAAAGCTCGGTGAGCACGCTGTAAATCGTGGCCGCCTGCTCACGCAAGCCGCGCTGCTCCAGCAGCAGTTGCAGCACGCCAGGCAGCGGATTACTCGCTTTGAGGGTCGCAGCGCGAAACTCGAAGGCCACCGACCAGTCCACCGGCTCCGCCAGGCCACTGTCGGACCAACCCTGGGTCAACGCAGTGGCCGGCAGCGCGCCATGCCCGGCACTGATCTCCAGCATGCTCACATCGTCGCGCGCACGACCGCCAAAATCGTTGAGCGCCTGGAGAATCTCCTGAATCAGCATTTCGGGCTCGCGATTGGCAGCCAGGACTTCGCACAGGCGTTGCGAGCCAAACAGCTGATCCTGAGCATCCCGGGTGTCGATCACTCCATCAGACAACAGAAAGATCCGGTCCCCGGCCCCCAACGGGTGAACCTCGGTATGCGCCTCGAACGCCTTGGGTGACAACACGCCCAGCGGCAGGTGCCGGGACTGCAACGGGACAAACCCGGCGTTGTCGGCGCGCAGCAGATAACCGTCAGGCAACCCGCCATTCCATAGCTCGACCTGCTGCTGACCGGCATCGATGCACAACAGCGTGGCGCAACAAAACATGTCTACCGGCAGGATACGTTTGAGCTTGCCGTTCATCTCCCGCAGGATTTCCGCCAGCTCGTAGCCTTTGGCGGTCATCCCGTAGAAAACCTCGGCCAGCGGCATGGCACCTACTGCTGCCGGCAAACCATGCCCTGTGAAGTCGCCGAGAAACACATGCATGTGCCCGGCCGGTGTATAGGCCGCCAGCATCAGGTCGCCATTGAACAGCGCATAAGGCGACTGCAGATAACGGATACACGATGCGTCAAGACAGCCGGAATGCGCCACCTGGTCAAATACCGCCTTGGCCACCCGCTGCTCGTTGAGTAAATGTTCACGATGACTGGCAAGCAGGTCGCGCTGGCGCAGCACAGTATCCTGCAGTTGCCGCAGTCGATTCATGGCATTGATCTTGGCGGCCAGCACCAGAGGATTGAAGGGCTTCGCCAGAAAGTCGTCACCGCCGGCATCCAGGCATCGGGCCAGCGCCTCCCCCTCGGTCAGAGAGGTCAGAAAGATGATCGGCACCAGCGCCTGCCCGGCCATCTGCTTGATCTGACGGGCAGCCTCGAAGCCGTCCATGACCGGCATCAGGGCATCCATCAGTACCAACTGCGGCTGGTGATCGCGATACAGCTGCACAGCCTCCTGACCATTGGCAGCGACCAGCGGCTGGTGCCCCTGCCGACTGATCAGGGTCGATAACAGCAGCCTGTCACTGGCACTGTCATCAGCAATCAGCACCCGTAGCTCTTGTCCCACAGGCTGCAAGACTTAACCCAGCGTAAACAGTTTGGAGAAATTGGAGATGGTCAGGATCTTGACCACGTCGCTGCTGCAGTTGATCAGCCGTACCTGCGCATGGTCGCCACCGGCATGGTCGCGCAACAACAGCAGCATGCCCAGCGCCGAGCTGTCCAGATAGTGAGTGCCGCGCAGGTCCACGACATAATCCAGCTCGCCGGAAAAAGCTTCATAAGCGGCACGAAAATCCTGATGGCAGGAGAAGTCGAATCGCCCCTCGATAAACAGCGTGACTTGCCGACCGTCTGGCGAGAGACCGCAAGTGACTGTCATAACCCACTCCTGCGCTGCATCAATGATAAGACACAGACTAGACCATGATCGGCGCTACATCTCGTGACGCGGCAAGCGCTGAGACAGCTCATCGAGCAGTTTCTGCTCACGCTTGTCTTCCAGCGCCCGCGCCTCATCAATGTAGCGCTGTACCAGCTTGCGCAACCCTTCGACCCGCGCATAGGCCTGCTGCCAGACGCCACGCGCCCGATCCAGGTTGGCTTGATGCCAGGCGAGGCTCTTGCGCTGCTGGCCGATCGCAGTTTCAAGCTGATTGAGAAAGCGCTGGTAGTTCATCAGCCACTGACCTGAAACGCCATGGTTGCCCTTGTCGATCCATTGCTGCTGATAGTTGAGGCGAAACTGCTCCAGCTCTTCAAGCTTGCTGTGCGCCAGATTGACCTGCCCCTGGGCGTGCCCCAGGCGCTGCGCCGCGGTTCGCTCTGCCGACTCGGCCATTTCCACAACCGGCGCCAGGCGCGCCGCACGACTCTGTGCCATGGCTCATCAACCGCCCGGTGCCGGACCGAACACCGCCGCCAAAGCACCCTCACTGTCCTGCATGCTGAAGCTTTCGGTCAGGCCCTGGCGCTGAAAGCGCACCAGTGCCGGCTGCAACTGAATCGCCAGGTCGGTTTCCCGGTCACCGCCGGCCACATAAGCACCGACGCTGATCAGGTCGCGAGTCTGCTGATAACGGGACCATAGTTGCTTGAAGTATTGCGCGCGCATCATGTGGTCAGGGCTGACCACCGCCGGCATGACCCGGCTGATGGATGCCTCGATATCGATGGCCGGGTAGTGCCCCTCTTCGGCCAGACGTCGTGACAGCACGATATGCCCGTCCAGCACGCCACGGGCCGAGTCGGCAATCGGGTCCTGCTGATCGTCACCTTCAGACAGCACGGTATAGAACGCTGTGATCGAGCCGCCACCGGCCTCGGCATTACCGGCACGCTCCACCAGTTTGGGCAAACGGGCAAACACCGATGGCGGGTAGCCCTTGGTCGCAGGCGGCTCGCCAATGGCGAGAGCGATTTCACGCTGGGCCTGGGCAAAACGGGTCAATGAATCCATCAGCAGCAGCACGTTCTTGCCCCGATCGCGGAAGTATTCCGCGATACGGGTGCAATACATCGCCGCCCGCAAACGCATCAGCGGCGCATCATCGGCAGGTGAAGCCACCACCACGGAACGCTTGAGCCCCTCTTCGCCAAGAATGTGCTCGATGAATTCCTTCACCTCCCGACCCCGTTCACCGATCAGCCCGACCACAATGATGTCGGCCTCAGTAAAGCGGGTCATCATGCCGAGCAACACACTCTTGCCCACCCCGGTACCGGCGAACAGCCCCAGCCGCTGACCACGCCCCACCGTCAACAAACCGTTGATGCAGCGAATGCCCACATCCAGCGGCCGACTGATCGGGTCACGCTTGAGCGGGTTGATGGTCGGGCCATCCATCGGCACCCAGTCTTCAGCCTTGACCGGCGGGCGACCGTCGAGCGGGCGACCGGCACCGTCAAGCACCCGACCCAGCATGCTCATGCCCATGGGCAGCCGACCAGTGTCAGCCAGCGGCACGACCCGCGCACCTGGCGCAATACCGACCACACTGCCCACCGGCATCAGGAACACTTTGCCACCGGCAAAACCCATGACTTCGGCATCCACCTGGACCGGATGGTGACTGTCGTCGTTGATGACCACACAGCGGCTGCCCATCGCTGCGCGCAAACCTTCAGCCTCAAGGGTCAGGCCGACCATGCGCAGCAGACGGCCTTCAACCACGGGCTGAGTCGGCAGGTCGATGGCGCTGGCGTAACCGCCCAGGCGCTTGGCGAAACTCAGGCGTTCAAGGCGCATGGCCCGGCTCTTCGTCCGCCGCCAGCGAGTCAGCGCCGACCGGCTGCTCGGGGATATCACTGCTGCGCGGCACTTCAACATCAGGCAGTTCGATGCTCAGATCAGGCGCTGCCGGATGCGCGACCTGTTCATGCATCTGATCGTACAGGCGGGCAATCGCCTGACTGATCCGGGTCTCGACACTGGCATCGATCCGGCTGTGCTCGGTTTCAATGCGGCAGCCACCTGGCATCAGCGCGTCATCTTCAAGAATCTTCCAATTCTCTTCATGACGCTCGCGCAGCAGCTTAACCACGGAAAAGTCCTGCGGATTGACAAAAATGCGCAGATTATTGGCGCCCATCGGCAGCAGTTTCAACGCTTCGCGCAACACATGGGCGATCTGCTGCGAGTCGGTTTGCAGTTCGCGCTGAATGACCTGGCGGGCGATATGCTCGACCAAATGGACCAGCGACTTCTCAATCTGGGTGTCTTGCTCGGCGATAGGGTCGAGCAACTGGCTCATCAACAGTTCAAGGCTGTCGAGCTTGGCCGCCAGAGCCACTTCAGCCTCTTGGCGAACCTTGATCCGGGTACTATGAAAACCTTCTTTTTCGCCGGTAGCGAAGCCTTCGTTCCAGGCCTCCTGGCGAATGCTTTCCAGCTCTTCAAGCGTCAGTGGCTGGACTTCCTCCAGCGGCACCTCTTCCATCTCCAGCGGTTCAGGCTCAGGCTCCGGTTCCGGCTCGGGCTCCACATAGGGGTCAAAGCTGGGCAAGGCCCAGACATCTGCGTCACGAACATCCTTGGCGCGAATCAGATCACTGGGTAACGAATCTTTTACAGAGCTGGACATGGCTTAGATCATTTCCTCGCCACCTTTGCCACCCAGCACAATCTCGCCAGCTTCGGCCATTCGGCGGGCGATGGTGAGGATTTCCTTCTGCGCGGTCTCCACATCGCTGACCCGCACCGGCCCTTTGGCCTCCAGATCGTCGCGCAGCAGCTCGGCAGCACGCTTGGACATGTTCTTGAAGACCTTCTCCTTGATTGCCTCGTCGGCACCCTTGAGCGCCAGCACCAGCACATCGGAAGACACTTCGCGAAGCAGCGCCTGGATGCCGCGGTCGTCGACGTCGGCCAAGTTGTTGAAGACAAACATAAGGTCTTCGATCTGCGTCGACAGGTCTTCGTCGACCTCGCGGATCGAATCCATGAGCGCGCCTTCGATGGAGCTGTCGAGGAAGTTCATGATGTCCGCAGCACGCTTGATACCGCCCAGCGTGGTCCGCGAGGTATTGGCATTGCCGGAGAACTGCTTCTCGAGAATCTGGTTGAGCTCTTTGAGTGCCGCCGGCTGCACCGTGTTGAGCGACGACACCCGCAGGATGATATCCAGACGCACTTTATGATCGAAGTGGCCAAGCACCTCACCCGCCTGGTCAGCGTCCAGATACGCCACCACGATGGCCTGAATCTGCGGGTGCTCGTAACGAATGACGTCGGCCACCGCACGCGGCTCCATCCACTTGAGGCTGTCCAGACCGCTGGTGTTGCCACCGAGCAGGATGCGGTCGATCAGGCCGTTGGCCTTGTCTTCGCCCAGCGCCTGGGTCAGCATCTTGCGAATGTAGCCATCGGAGCCGACGCCGAGACTGGTCTGATCGCCGACCGTGTCGACGAACTCGCTCATCACCTCTTCGACCTGCTCGCGGTGCACATTGCGCATTTGCGCCATGGCCACGCCGACTTTCTGCACTTCTTTGGGCCCCATATGCCGCAACACCTGGGCGGCATCGGTTTCGCCCAGCGACAGCAACAGAACTGCGGCCTTTTCGACCTGGGTCAACTTGACAGCCACGGCGCGGTCATTCATCAGCGTTAATCCACTCTTTTACGACCTGAGCCACACGACCCGGGTCTTCGGCCACCAAGCCCTTGATTGCATTCAACTGCGCGTCATAGCCCTCGGTCGGGCTAGGCAGCAGGATGCTCTGCGGACCACCCAGGCTGACCCGGTCGTTCGACAGTTCGCCATCCAGACCACCCATGCCACCGAGTTCGGCATCGCCACCAAAGCCGCCCAACTCCTTGCTCTTGGGGTTGGTGATGTTGCTCAGTACCGGGCGCAGCACACCAAACACCAGGATCAGGATGAAAATCACCCCGGCAGCCTGCTTGATAATGTCCCAGAACCACGGCTGGGTGTAGAACGGAATATCCGGCAGTACTTCGCCGCGCTCACTGGAAAACGGTACGTTGATCACACTGACGCTGTCGCCGCGGCTGGCGTCGTAGCCCACTGCGTCCTGCACCAGACGGGTAAAGCGGGCCAGATCGGCAGCGCTCCAGGGCGCCCGAGTGACTTCACCGTTGGCCGGGTTGGTCTTGACCATGTCATCGACCACCACCGCGACCGACAACCGGGTAACCCGACCGGCCTGCTGCTTGGTGTGGCTGATGGAGCGGTCGAGCTCGAAGTTCTTGGTCGACTGCGAACGCTTGTCGGTCGGGAACGGCGCCAGCGCCGGCTGACCGGTGGCGGGGTCCATGACCTGCTGACCATTGGCATCAAGCAGCGGCTGACCCGCCGCAATCGCAGGCGCGGCACCGCCGGCACCGGCTGCCGCATTTTGCGGTGCCGTGGCAGGACCTGGCGGCTGGTTGCTCAGCGCACCAGGCACACCTTGCGGGCCAGTGCTGCTGGAGCGCTGCTCATTGACCGACTGCTCGCTGCGCAGGGCCGGCTGGTCCGGATTGAAGCTTTCCGAGGTGGACTCCACCGCACTGAAATCAACCATGGCCGAGACCTCGGCCTTGTAGCGATCACTGCCCAGCACCGGCTGCAGGATATTCTGCACCCGTTGGGTCAGCATGCTCTCCATGCGCCGGGTGTAGTCGAACTGCTTGCCGGCCATGGTCAGCTCAGAGTTCTCGGCCTGATCGGACAACAGGTTGCCTTTCTGGTCGACCACCGTCACCTGTGATTTGGACAGCTCGGGCACGCTGGTGGCGACCAGATTGACGATCGCGGCGACCTGACCGGCTTCCAGCGCACGGCCCGGATACAGTTCGACCAATACCGAAGCGGTCGGCTTGCGGTCGTCACGGACAAACACCGAGCTTTTCGGAATTGCCAGGTGAACACGGGCCGCCTTGACGTTGTTCAGCGAGGAAATGGTTCGCGCCAGCTCACCCTCAAGACCACGCCGATAGCGGGTCGCTTCCATGAACTGGCTGGTACCCAGCCCCTGATCCTTATCAAGAATCTCAAAGCCGATATTGGCATCGGTCTGGCTGACGCCGGCCTGGGCCAGCTGAATACGGGCACGTTGCAGATCATCGGCCTTGACCAGCAGAGCACCGGAATTGGGCTCGACGGTGTAAGGAATATTGGCCGCCCCCAGGGTGTCCATCACCTGCTTGCTGTCCAGACCCGCCAGGCTGCCATACAGCGGCCGGTAGTCGGGTTGCTGAGACCAGAGCACAACGGCAAAACCGATGGCCACGCTGGCTGCCAGACCGACCATGAGGCCGACCTGACGAAGCATGGTCATTTCGGAAAGATTTTCCAGAAAAGCAAAGCCGAACAGCGGCTTCTTGTCCGGGTTACCCGCCCGCGCTGGGACAGAATCAGATGCTGCTTCGGCCATGACTCAGTACGTCCCTTAAACCGGCATCTGCATGATGTCTTGGTAGGCCTGCACCAGCTTGTTGCGCACCTGGGTCAAGGCCTGGAAGGACACGCTGGCCTTCTGCGAGGAAATCATCACATCCGTCAGGTCCACGCCGCTTTTGCCCATTTCGAACGCATTGGACAATTGGCTGGAGGCTGCCTGGGTATCGGCCACCTTGTTGATCGCCTGCCCCAGCAGGTCGGCAAAGTTACTGCCAGCGACCTCAGGCACATTGCCGACCGGCTTGGACGCCGCCATGGCATCCATCTGCATGGCCCGCATATCCAACATCAAGCGATTAAATTCAACACCTTGGCTCATGGACATTATCTCTCGTGAGGCCCGCATTTTTTTGACACTGCAACAGCGATACTCAAGTCGTAGCAACAAGAGTGCCAGCTAACATGCAGGCAAATAGCCACCTAGAAGCTTTATTGCATCAAAACAGTGTTCGGAATGAGCGACACCGCCCAATGCCGTGCATAGTGCCACGGCGATATTGCACTGTATCGACAATTTGACCTGGATCACATAAACATCAAACAAAACCGATAAAAAACCATTCTCATGAAGCGTACAGATAAGCCTCGACATCCATCCCGGCGTCACGCATCTGCGCCAGCTTGTAACGCAAGGTACGCGGGCTGATACCCAGCCGCTCAGCAGCCTCTTTGCGCCGCCCACGCTCACTGCGCAACGTGTCGATGATCAACTGGAATTCACGACGGCGCAGGTCTTCGCCCAGCGCACCGACCGCCTCGGCGCCCGCTGACAAATCAGCGCCCACCACCGGCACGGCGCCAGCAGGCGCAGGCGGCTCGGCAGCGAAGGTCACCGGCCCGGCCAGGCAGAAATCGCGCGCCTGAATCAGCCCGCCCTGCTGCAGAATCAGTGCGCGCTGCAGTGCGTTGTCCAGTTCACGCACATTGCCTGGCCAGGCGTATGCCACCAGGCAAGCGCGCGCCTCTTCCGAGAGCCGTACCGGCGCGTGCTTCATTTTTTTGACATGCTTGCTCAGCAAGCGCTCGGCCAACGGCAGAATATCGGCAGTTCGCTGACGCAACGGTTGCCAGGCCAGCGGGAACACCGACAGCCGATAGAACAGGTCTTCGCGAAACCGCCCGGCCGCCACTTCACCGGCCAGATCACGGTTGGTCGTCGCCAACACCCGAATATCCAGGCTGATCGGCTTACGCGCCCCGACCCGTTCAACTTCGCGCTCCTGCAATACCCGTAGCAGCTTGGCTTGCAGCCCCATAGGCATTTCGGAAATTTCATCGAGCAAAATGGTGCCGCCTTCGGCCAGCTCGAACTTGCCCGCCTGGGCCGCGACGGCCCCGGTAAACGAACCCTTTTCGTGCCCGAACAGTGTGGCTTCGAGCATATTGTCCGGAATGGCCGCACAGTTGATGGCAATGAAGGGTTTCGCAGCGCGCGGTGACTGCAAATGAATGAAGCGCGCCAGCACCTCTTTACCGGTGCCCGACTCGCCCGAGATCAGCACCGTAGAGTCACTTCTCGCCACCCTGGCAGCCAGTTCCAGCAGTTGCTGACTGGCAGGTTCGATGGCCACCGGACCGTCATGCTCGGCAGGACCAATACTGCCCAGCGCATGCTTTGCCACCAGTGCCAGCAACGCCCCCGGCTCAAAGGGCTTGACCAGATAATCCACTGCGCCCTGACGCATGGCGTCCACAGCACGCTCCACAGCGCCATGGGCGGTCATCAACAGCACCGGCAGGTGCGGATGCCGCTCGCGCAACGCGGCGAGCAACTGGTGGCCATCCATACCCGGCATGTTCACATCACTGACCACCAGGCTAAATGCATCCTGCGCAACCGCTCTGAGCGCATCTTCAGCACTGGCTACCGCACGGTATTGATGACCTGCCAGTTCCAGCGTGTCGGCCAGCGCCTCGCGCAGCGCACGATCATCCTCGACCAGCAATACCTTGCCCGCCATCAAACTTCTCCCTGAGCGCCGCCGGGAATCAGCGGCAGACTAACAATGGCGCACGTACCGCGCCCGACTCTGGAGCGATAATCAACGCGGCCCTGATGAGCCCGTGCCACCGCAAAAACCACCGCCAGGCCCAACCCGGTGCCGGTGGTCTTGGTGGTGTAGAACGGCTCGCCAATCCGCGCCAGCGCCGCCGCATCCATACCCGCACCACGATCACTGATGCACAAGCGCAGCATGTCACCCCTACGGTAGAGGTGGATCTTCAACTGCGCGGTGCTGCCACTGGCCTGCACCGCGTTCTCGATCAGATTAAGCAAGGCACCGACCAGTGTGTCGCGATTGCACAGCAACTCACCCGGCACCAGATCGCACTGCCAGCGCACCGCAACCTCACTCACATGGGTCTGCGCCGCCGCCTGCAAGGCCTGGAACAGCGCGGCGGGCGGCAGACGATCATTCAACGGCAACTCACCGCGAGCGAACACCAACATGTCCCGCACCTGGTGCTCCAGCTCATGCAACCGCTCCTTGAGACGCCCGGCGAAGCGCTGCTGAGTCTCGACCGGCAACGCCTGTTCACTCAGGTGGCTGGCATAGATCATGGCCGCCGACAACGGCGTACGAATCTGATGCGCCAGCGAAGCGACCATGCGCCCCAGCGACGACAAACGCTCATGACGCGCCAACTGGTCCTGCAAGCGCCGGGTCTCTGTCAGGTCGGTAAGCAACACCAGTTGGCCAGGTTCAGCGTCCAGCGAACGGGTGGCAATCGACAAGCGTCGGCCGTCCTTCAGCGAGACCTCATGCCCGTCGTCACTGCGCGGCGCAAAGCAGCGGCTAATCACCTGACGCCACAACTCCCCTTCCAGCGGCTGGCCCAAGAGCTCGACAGCCGCCGGGTTGGCTTCGCATACCACCCCACTGCCATCAATGACGATCACCCCACCTGGCAGCAGATCCAGCAAATTCTGCAAGCGGTTGGCCAGACGCTCTTTTTCCGCCAGCTCCTGCATCCGCTGCACACCGGCTTCGGCCAACTCGCCCTTGAGCTCGTTGACCCGCGATTCGAGCAGCCCGTAGGAGTCAGTCAACTGTGAGGACATTTGATTGAACAGCGCAAAAGCCTGTTCCAGCCCCTGACGGCTCTCCAGCTCCGGCGACAACGCCGACTGAACAGAAAGATCGGTAGAAACGTGCAAGGCCTGAGGCATCGAATTCTCTCTCGCAGGGCGAACCGTCATTAAACGGCTTGTTGAAAAGAGACTTAGCAATCACCGTGCCTAACCCGCTGGAAAACCCTGACAAGACCGGTGCAGCGGCGAAAGCCCCAGGCTTTTCAGGCGCATAAAAAACAAAACCTCCGCATTGGCGGAGGTTTTGGTCAACGCCTGGACAGCCAAGCGTCAATCATCTGCCTGTTCGTCACCATCGCGGCGACTCATGCCATATTTGCGCATTTTCTCGACCAGCGTGGTACGCCGAATCCGCAGCCGCTCAGCCGCTCGCGCCACGATACCGTTGGCATCATCCAGCGCCTGCTGGATCAAGCCCTGCTCCAGACCTCCCAGGTAGTCTTTCAGATCCAGCCCTTCGGGCGGCAACATGGCAGTGGAAGTGAAGTTCGGCGTGGTGGAATTGATCGCCACCCGCTCTTCCAGATCGCTGCGCAGGCTGTCGACCATCTGCTCGTCTTCATCATCGACATAGCGGAATTTCTTCGGCAACTCCGACACCCCGATCACACCATAGGGATGCATGATCGCCATGCGCTCGACCAGGTTGGCCAGCTCACGAACGTTACCCGGCCAGCCATGGCGACACAGCGACATGATCGCCGCCGAGTTGAAGCGGATCGAGCCGCGCTTCTCGTGCTCCATCCGCGAAATCAGCTCATTCATCAGCAGCGGAATATCTTCGACACGCTCGCGCAGTGGCGCCATCTCGATCGGGAACACGTTCAGACGGTAGTACAGGTCCTCGCGGAACGCACCGGTCTCGATCATGCTCTCAAGATTCTTGTGCGTCGCCGCAATAATGCGCACGTCGATACTTTGAGTCTTGTTGCTGCCGACCCGCTCGAAGGTGCGCTCCTGAAGCACGCGCAGCAGCTTGACCTGCATCGGCAACGGCATGTCGCCAATTTCGTCAAGGAACAGCGTACCGCCATTGGCGAGCTCGAAGCGCCCGGCACGACTGGTGATCGCCCCGGTGAACGCCCCCTTCTCATGACCGAACAACTCGCTCTCAAGCAATTCGGCAGGAATCGCCCCGCAATTGACCGGCACGAAAGGCGCGTCACGGCGCTTGGAATGGTAATGCAGGTTGCGTGCGACCACTTCCTTGCCGGTGCCGGACTCACCCAGGATCAACACACTGGCGTCGGTATCGGCGACCTGCTGCATCATCTGCCGGACATGCTGAATCGCGCGGCTGGTGCCCACCAGGCTGCGAAACAGGTTCGGCTCACGATGACGGCCACGCTCACGGGCCTGGTCGTACATCTCGCGATAGACCTGCGCACGGTGCAAGGCGTCCAACAGCTTGCTGTAGCTAGGCGGCATTTCCAGAGTCGACAGCACCCGGCGGCGCAGGTCTTCTGGCAGCTCTACAGGGGCGTGCTCACCAAAAAGCAACACGGGAAGGAACTCATCCCATGCAGCGATGGTCTTAAGAAGTCCCTGCAAGCTCCCAGCAGCGCTGACACTGCCAATAAGTACGCAAAGTACTTCCCGGGTAGAGCCAAGAGAGCCAACCACCTGCTGCCAGTCCTGACTGGAACAGGAAATGTTCTCTTCGCCGAGAAAATTGAGAATGACCGCCAGATCACGGCGGCGCTGGCTATCGTCATCGATCAGCAGGATTTTGATTTCACGCCACATGCAATAGCAACTTCCCTAGTCAACTCTTTAACCTGCCCGCAGGCAAGCCGCTTGGCATCTCAGCCACTTCTTAATACTGATCTGACGCCAGAAAACGAAAAACATCACTAGTTAAGTCAAAAAAACGGACACAGTCAAATTTATGGCGTGTTTTGTGTCCGACAATCCAACTCAGCCAAACAAATGGTATACCTTCGTAGCGTTTTTGGCTCGCTGAATCTCTGACATCTCATCGACGATTGCCTGACGCTCGCCGACCGCGACGTCAATCAACTGCCGGTAGACCCCGAGCAACTCCTCAAGTTTGCCGCGCAACTTCTCATCATCGGGCGCTGCGTGCTCTACCACCGTCTCGACACACTCACGACAAGCCAGATCGAGTTGGGTAATCGCCTCCCAGTTACGCACAGCCAGAGCCTCAAGCAGCGCTTCCTGGGTTTCTTCGATACGTTGCAGCGCAGCACTCATGGGGTGACTCCTCTATACAGCGCCTTGAGCCGTCTCGATATCAGCAATCGCGTCCCAGCCTTCTTTGACCGTAATCAACAGGCCCGCGACCTCATCAAGCATCTTCGGATCGCTCTTGATACCGGCTTCGGCCAGCCGCTTCATCATGTAGTGGTACAGATTATCCTGATTACGCAGCGCGTCCGAACCATGATTATCCATGTCCAGACCTTCACGCAGGCCGCCAATAATGGCGATGGCCTTGCTGATACTCACACTTTTACCCGCCATATCCTTGCGCGACATGGCACCTTTGGCCTGGGCAATACGGTCGAGCCCTCCTTCCATCAGCATCTGCACCAAACGGTGCGGGCTGGCCTCGGACGTCTGGGCATGAGAACCAACTTTCTGATATTGACGCAACGCAAGCATAGGATTCATGGAAGACCTCGCAGGCAAAACAAACTTTGTATACTCAAGCTATCGACGCACCGTCACGAAACTTTAGCCCAACAAACAAAAACCCGACACCAGGTCGGGTTCTTGTAGATGAACTGCAATCAGGAGGCGTTCTTCTGGGCGTTCATCGCTTCAAAGATCGAGGTGATATTGTTGCCGGTAGCCTTGAGCTGCGCAACCACCAGATCCATGGCGTTGTACTTCTTGGTGAGCGACGTCGTCAGTGATTCGATCCGCCGATCGAGCGCATCCTGCTCGTCTTCCAAGCGTTTGGTGACCTTGCCCAGACTGCTCTCCCTGAGCGCCAGCACCCCACCCGCCTTGGTATAGGCCTCAACCGACTTGTCCAGACGCTTGATCAAGCCATTATCACCAGTAAAGAAACTCTGGATCTGAGTACCGAACTGCTTTTTGTTGATCGCATCGTTGAACGTGGCGCTGTTCAGCGACAAGGTACCGGTTTTCTGATCGGTCATGATGCCGAGTTGCGAAAGCGCCGTCAGCCCTTCACCGGAAGAAGAGGAAGCAATTTCCTTGCGAATGGCGGCAAGAATATTTTTCGGCGTCGAGTCGCCCGTCAATGCAGCGGCAGTATACGTGGTCCCCGACATCGTACCTTTGGTCAAGCTATCAACGAGCCTGACCACAGTATTGTAAGAGTCGATAAAACTCTGCAGCGAGGTTTTAAGCCCATCGGTATTGCTCGCCACCGTGACTGTTGTCGCCGCCCCATTAGCAGGCGTCGCACCTGTAAGCTCCAGCTTGAGGCCAGAAATAGCGTTCTCGACTACATTTTTCTTACTGGTCAGTTCAAGACCATCGATAGTGAACACCGCATCCGTGGCAAACTCACCGATCGTGCCGGCACCCGTTGCAGATGCGCTCATTTTCTGGGTGCCGTCAATATCCAGGAGCGAGCCGATACCACCACTGCCCTTGACGCTGATATCACTGCCCAGGCCAGTAGTGGTAGAGCCAAGCACCAGCCGGGAACCATTGGCATCGTTGACAATGTTGGCGGTGATTCCCTTGCCCTGCATTTGCGTGTTGATCTGATCACGCACCTGCTGCAAGGTCATTGTGCTTCCCAGCGTGACCACTGTATCAATGCCATTTTGAGTGATCGTCAACTGACCACTCGGAATAGCACTCACCTGAGTGGCGTCCATGGCGGCGCTAGCCACCTTTGAAGACGTTGCCAGATTGGTTACCTTGACACTGTAACTCCCGGCCACAGCATCGCTGGCAGCGCTAGCCTTGACTGTCGTTTCACTGGATGACTGAGCAGAAAACGCCTGGAAAGCGGTCGATGCGGTATCACCCAGAGCCTTCAACGAGCTCTGAAAGGTAGCCAGTGCCGATTTGAGCTGGCCGACCGCAGTCACTGAAGACGAGTTGATTTTGCTCTGGGTACTGATCTGGTTCTGCTTGGCAGCCTTCTCGGCATTCACCAGTGCGGTCACCATTTCACCGATCTTCAGACCCGAGCCAATGCCCGTTGAAGTAATTGGACTTGCCATGCGCATTTCCCCTCATAAGACTGCCGATTTTTTGGCCCCGAGGAGGAGCACAAAAAATCTGCAACAAGTTTCATGCCAGCCGTCAGGCCTCGGCGCTGAACAACACGCTGTTGGCATCACTCAGACTTTCCGCCAGTTTCAGCACTTCCTCATTGGGAATCTGCCGAACCACCAGACCGGTGTCGCTGGCAATCACCTTGACGACAACCCTGCCCGAGTCCTCATCAACCGAGAACTCAAGGTTACGCTGAATCGAATCAAGAAACTGCTGAATTTGCGCAGCGGCATTCTTGACCTTTTCATCACTCGTACCCGACTGCGAGCCCTTACTCTCTGCTGACGAAGCTTGCGCCTCGGCAACCGGAGGCTTCACAGCCACCTTATCCACTGTCGGGACAGTCTCGCTCGCCGGTTTAGCGGCCGGATAAGACAAATTCAACCTGACGCCCATATCCATTGCGTGTCACCTCAGAAAGTAAAAAGCGAGAGAGCACGTAATCGCACCCCCTCGCTTGAGCTCACACCAGTTATTACTGGAGCAGTTTCAGTACAGCGGATGGCAGCTGGTTAGCCTGCGCCAGGACCGAAGTCGAGGCTTGCTGCAGGGTTTGCTGCTTGGTCAGCTGTGCAGTTTCAGCAGCGAAGTCGGTATCTTGTACACGACCCAGTGCAGCACTGGCGTTTTCGTTGATGTTCTGCAGGTTGGAAATGGTGCTGGTCAGACGGTTTTGTGCAGCACCGAGGTCAGCACGAGTGGCGTTGATGGTTGCCAGAGCGGAGTCGATCGCGGCGATTGCAGCCGAGAAGTTGGTTTCTGCTGCGGCACTGTCGGAACCGGCAATGGTGATAGCCGAGTCAACACCCAGGGTGCTGGCATCGAAGCTGGTGCTCAGAGTCAGAGTGATCTGGTTCGAGGTGCCAGTGTTGGAACCCACCTGGAAAGTCAGGGTGCTGGCAGTACCGTCGATCAGGTTCTTGCCGTTCAGGTTGGTGCTGTTGGCGATACGAGTCAGCTCGTCGCTCATCGCGGTGAATTCTTTGTTCAGCGCGTCACGGTCAGTGGAGCTGTTGCTGTCGTTGCGGGACTGAACAGCCAGTTCACGCATACGCTGCAGAATGTTGGTGGACTCTTGCAGGGCACCTTCAGCAGTCTGCGCCAGAGACATACCGTCGTAGGCGTTCTTGATGGCCATGGTCTGGCCTTTGATCTGCGAGTTGATACGGGTGGAGATTTGCAGACCGGCAGCGTCGTCTTTGGCGCTGTTGATTTTCAGGCCCGAAGACAGGCGGGTCATGGAAGTGGACAGTGCGTCAGAGGCGCGACCCAGGTTCTTCTGAAC
Organism: Pseudomonas sp. 21LCFQ02; assembly: GCF_024129895.2. NCBI lineage: Bacteria > Pseudomonadati > Pseudomonadota > Gammaproteobacteria > Pseudomonadales > Pseudomonadaceae > Pseudomonas > Pseudomonas sp. 21LCFQ02. The sequence continues at coordinate 3,340,393 of NZ_CM178749.1, read as the reverse complement.
GTTCAAGGATGCAACGTTGGTGTTTACTGTTAAAGCCATGATGAATTCCTCGTGGGTTGTGTACTACGTGGCTTCCGGCCCCTGCAAGCGCCGGGTGTGCCTAGAGAACCTTCGTAATAGTTATCGTCGTCATGGCAGGTTGCTTGAGGGTTTTTTTAAAATTTTTTACCACCGTGCTGGCGGCCCAGACAAAACAAGGGCTTAGCATCACTTTCACACAGTAAGCGTAGCGTCCAGGAAACGCCCCGGCGCAAAAAAAACATGAACGGGTTGGCAAATTACCTAACGCCATCGGCATGAGAACAAGAAAGCAAGCCACGGAACGCAAAACGCCCAACCTGCAGGAGGTCGGGCGCTTTGAAGGGAGAGCCGGTCAAACGCGATAAATAATCGCAGAGCCCCAAGACAAACCAACGCCAAAACCGCTCAGCGCTACACGCTTCCAGGATGAGCCCAATACGTGCTTTTCAATCAGTAGCGGAATACTTGATGACACTGTGTTGCCGGTCTCGACCATGTCTTTGACGAATTTCTCAGGCTGCTCCTCAAAACGCCGCGCCACCGCATCGACAATCGCCGCACTGCCTTGATGAATACAAAAGGCGTCAATGTCTTCAGAGGTCAGATCCGACTCCTCAAGCAGCTCATGCAAATGGGCCGGCACCTTGAGCAATGCGAAGTTGAACACCTGACGACCGTTCATGTAGAACACGCCATTGCTGACCTTCAGATGCGGCGCGCCGGAACCATCGGTACCGAATTTAGCCTTGCCCAGTTGCCACGCGGCATCTTCACCCAGCCAGGTGGCGGTGGCCGCATCACCAAACAGCATGGTCGTGTTGCGATCTTCGGTATCGACAATCTTCGAATAGGGGTCGGCAGTGACCAGCACGCCATTCTTCAGGCCTGCGGCCTCCATGAACCCCTTGATCGCATAAATACCATAGACATAGCCCGAACAGCCCAGCGAGATATCAAAGGCCGCCACCCGGGTCGACAACCCGAGTTTGTCCTGAACGATGGCCGCAGTATGCGGCAGCCCTTCTTCGTCGCCATTCTGGGTGACGACGATCAGGACATCGATGCTGTCACGGGTCAATTGCGGATTGTTGGCCAACAACGTATTGACAGCCTCGACACACAGGTCAGAGGTTTCCTGCTCGGCAGCCTTGCGCGGCAAAAAGGTGGAGCCGATCTTGCCCAGGATGAATTCTTCATCCTTACCAAACCTGGCGCCCTGAGCGTAGTTGTCCACCCCGGCGGTGGGCACGTAACTCGCTATGCTTTTTATGCCAATCATCGTGGCTTCCCAAATAAGTAAACGCTGGAACAGGCGCCCTGAAGCGATCAGGCCGCTCACGGAAAAGTTTTGTGACGGTTATTTTCAGGGGGCAGGCCACGAATAAGCAAGTCAGGCTCACATCTTCCCCTACACCGCGCTACTCAACAGATGCACGTTTGCGGCCGCAGGTCACGACCCAGGGCCGCTTTGCGATTGATGGCGAGACTGAAATCGTGAGAATCAGAGGGATACTTCAGAGGACTATCCGCATAAGTCGCGGCAAGACAGCGTGCCGCCAAGGGGGGATAGGGTGGTTTTCCGCCCCCCCCTGAACGTCTCACGCCCGGTCAGTAGTCAGTTGGAAACCGGCCCCGTGCAAGCTCAGATGACGGTTGTACGCCACATCTTGCTCAAACGCACTCGACCACTTGCCACGCAGGGCCTGCAACGCGGCAGCCGATTGAGGCACCTCCCCGGGATGCACCACCTGCACTTGCGGTGTCCAGACCGTCAGGTAACCCGCCTGAGCGGCCTTCAGACAGAGATCGACATCGGCAAACGCGTCATTAAAGTCAACTTCATCCAGACCATCGATGGCATTGAATAGCGTTTTTTCGATCATCAGGCAGTTCATCGAGACTGCTGTGTAGTTCTGCTCGACAACCAGACGCTGCATATAGCCCTGCGCCTTTTTAGGCTCGCCCACAAAGGCCGAACCTACACCGCCATTGAAGCCCAGAATCAGCCCCGCCTGTGTCACGCTCCCTTCGTGATCAACCAGTTTGACGCCCACCACTCCAACCTCGGGACGCTGCGCCTGATTGAGCATCGATTCGATCCAGCCTACGTTAACGATCTGGCTCTGTGCATCAAGCAAGATCAGGTACTCACCCTGAGCCTGCTGGCTCAATTGATTGAGCATGGCAGTAGCGCTCATCGCCTGGTCGGTACGGAACACCCGAATACGGCCAGAGAGTTTTTCCTGCTGCTCAAGCCAGGCAAAGACTTCAGAAGAGCGACTGTTATTATCGCCGATCAGTACCTCGTAACGCGGGTAACGGGTCCGCTGCAGCAGGCTGTGCAAGCACTGCTGCAGGTCGGCCAGATTATCTTGAGCATGAACCAGAATCGACACCATAGGCCGGTGCTCGTGGCGATAATCAGTTTTCCAGCTCCCCGCCAGCACTGGACTGACTTCCGCCTGATAACCCCGTGTTTTGAGGTGCCGGGTCAGGACCTTTTTCTCATCCTCGTTAACCACCAGCTCCGGCGCCTGGCAAATCACCACCGGCTCGCTCAGGTGTGCCAAGCCTTGCATACCGCCCTGCTCAATCAAGCGCAGCAACAGGTCGAACTCTAACGCCTGTGGGTAATCCCGGGAATATCCCCCCACCTCCAGCAAAGCACTTCGACGCACCAACCAATGACGTGCGACATAGCCGGGGACACTTTGCAGCAGGTCCAGATTGAAGTCTGGAAGCAATACCGGCTCCAGAGTGCCATCGGCCTGACGGTGAATACTGTCCACGGCCACGGCGCGGCAGTGACCGGCATCAGTCAGCTCGTCACTGGCCAGCAACAACCCGGCCGAGGTGAACTGCTCCCCTGCCCCTGCGAGCATCAGCCAATCACTGGTGATCTGTTTAAGCGTTTGATTGATACGATCAACGTAGTTGCTGCTCGTGACTTTCACGAAGTGCAAGGTGTGTTGCAAGGTGGTGGTGGCCGGTAACTCGCCGGTGGTGAAAACCACCACTTTGAAGTTGCGATAATGGCCGTTGATCAAGCTGTCAAATGTGGTCTGTAATTTGAAGACATCGTCCTCAAGATCCAACAACAGCACAGTGATCTGCGCTCCCTGCGGCCTGGTTGCCTGACGCGCCAGAATCTTTTGCAGGGTGGCCGTATCCGGAGTACGCGAATCGAGCCACTTGAGCAAGCGTCCCGAGGGCATCGTGGCGAGCAGTGCGCCGTTGTCATGGGCCGTTACCGAGCTCAACCTTTGCACCCAGGCAGACATCCTCTCGATCAGCTCAAGTAACTGCTCTGGTTTGGTCGATGGACTGTTTGGCAGCTCCTGCTCCAGACGCCGGACGATACCGTCATTGAAGGCATACAGAACATAGGCTTGCCAGAGCCGATCCAGAAGCGGCTCTGCATCAGGATTACTCTGGGGACCAGAGAGTTCAGATTGACGCAGCAACACAGCCTCCAGCTCGCGTAGCTGCACCTGGCCAGCCGGCACGGCGTGAATCAGAAACTCGATGCGTGCCAATTCGTCGTAAAACGCTTGGGTATAGAACGGTAGTTCAACACATTGACGCGGCTCAAAATGCGGCTCCGGGATTTCCAACGCAACATTCCAGACGGAACTGACCAGCTTTTGCTTACCTTGATAGGCGCGTTTTTTCAGGCCCTCGGCCATCGCAGCCAGACCTGCATGGATCGACTCCTCCGCTTGCCCGTCAGCGCCACCGAGCGCCTTGATGACCATTGCAACACAGGCTTCGCGTTCAGCGCGGGCTTTGGGGTCCATATGCACCACGGCACCGTGCAGGGCTGCCAGATGCTCAGTGTGCGTTTTCCCATGACTAAGATGCAGCGCGTAAGGCACCGACAAGATACGCACCTGCGCTGCACGGCTCAGATACAGGCCCAGACCGATTTCATACCAGTGCGATTTAATATCGCCAGGCAGCGCACCCAACCATGCGCGCAAAAACGCTGTGCGGATTACGGCATACTGCAACGACACGCTTTGCGCCATAAAGCGCTCGACCCGCATTGCAGGATCTTCGATGTCGTGATCATCGAGCACCCGAAGGTCACGCAACAGATAGTCGACGCGGTCGACGTGAGCCTCGTAGGTCAGGCTGTAGCCCTGACAGGCGCCATGACCGGGGTGGCCATCAAGAAATGCCACAGCCTCACTCAGCGCTGCCGGCAGCAGAAAACTGTCAACCTCTGCCCACGCCGTGTAAGGCGTTGCCACATCGCGTAGCGCTTGACGGAGGCGCTCAACAACACTGGCCTGCCCGAGCTCAGGGGTATGCTGATAGTCAATGCCGATAGCGGCTGCCGCTTCTTTATCAGGTTGGCGCGAAGCATCCAGAACTTTGATGGCCACCGGCAGATCGCGATACCACGTCAAGGCGCGACGCAAGAAGTCCTGCTGCTCATTGGCCAGCAGAATCAGGGTCAAACGCGGAGCCATCGCTGTTGCTTCATTGCCACTCATGCTGTGCATAGTCTTTCCTGTACTCAAATCAGTCCGGCAACCAGCCATTGGCCCAGTATTGCAGGTTCTCGTCACGCAACATGAAGTCGCGCAGCACCGTCTCGCGCAACTCATCGCCCAAACGATAGCTGGCCGCAGGATCGGACAGGTGCATGCGGATCGCTTCAAGCCACTCCTGCGCACTGTTGCTCTTCACACGTGTAGCCGGCAGATGGCCCCGGTACGCCAACGTGTCGGAACACACCACCGGGTAACCACAGGCCCCGTATTCAAGCAGGCGCAGGTTGCTTTTGCAGTCGTTGAAAATGTGAAATTCCAGGGGCGCCAAAGCCAGGTCCAGGTTCAGACTCGCCAGTTTGGCTGGATAGCTCGACAAACTGACCGCGCGGTGGAACTCATGGATATAGGGGCGCAACATATCCGGGCACATGCCGAAGAACACCCACTCGACTTCATCGGCCAGCTCACGGATGACATCGACGATCAGCTCAAGGTCACCACGGTGACTGGTGCCCCCGCCCCAACCGACCCGCGGCTTGTCCGAAGTACGCCGGGAACTCCTGAGTTTGCTCCACATGTGCGGTGCCAGCATATTGGGCACCACACGGATATCGCTGTGCATGCTCGACAGCGCCTCGGCCAACGGCTGGGTCGAGACGACAACCCGGTCACACATGCCGATACCCCGCCGCAGCACGCTTTCCATGTTTTCCGGCATGCTGCGCCGGTGCTCATTCTTGAGCGGTACATCGACGATGTAGTCGTCGAGCTCAAAGATGCGCATGGCGTTGGAAAAGGTCTTGATCTGGACAATGTCAGCCAGCTTTGCCTCGCTGTAGCGGCCCTGCATGACCACGACATCAGGCGATAAGCGCTCGACCTCGGCAATGGAAGGCATTTCATAGGTCATATGACCCAGCATTCTGCCGGATGCCTGCAACTGGGCAAGCGGTTCGCTAAGCCGATAGTGTCCCACCGCCGAGGTGTTGCCGGCCACTCCGAGAATAAATGGCAAATGGCGACTGCAGAATGGATTCCAGCCCGTGCGCAACCCTGGATCAATTTGGAAAGACCCGCCCTCGCTCAATGACAGGTTAGGGTTATAAGCCGGATCGCGGGTCAGGTTGGGCAGCCATTTCAAGCAAAAGGACATCTGCTGATCGTACAGTTGCTTTTTGTACTCGTCAGAGCGCGGCGGCGCTGGCGGCTCTAGCAACATCACGCAACTTTCAGGGGTCCAGACAATCAGGTAACCCTCTCGACCGGCGCCAAGGCACACATCAAGGTCATTGAAACCCAACGTCAAGCCTTGCTCATCCTGCGGGCCGAGACTGTCGAAAATGTCTTTGCGCACCATCAGGCAATTGCCACTTAGCACACTCCAGTTCTGTGCCAACTGAGAACGCTGCAGATAACCGCGATCGGTCAACTCAGTATGAAGTGCGGGCCGGCCAGCAATTCCTTCCATCCCAAGCACTAGCCCCGTATACAGGTTAAGTCCTTGGGCACCCAAAATTCTTGGGCCTACCGCACCCACCTCAGGGCGCAACGCGTGATTGAGCAACCCTGCGATCCATTGCCCATCGCAGATAACGGCATGCGGGCTAAGCAACAACAGGTAATCGCCACGGGCATGCTCAACCGCCAGGTTCAGCGCCCGGGCTTCGTTATCGCCCGGAGCCGCGATAATGCGCAATTTGTCACTGCCAAGCCCGGCCATCGCTGTGAACCAAGCCTTGGCCTCATCACTCTGGCTGGCCCGATCAACGATCAATACTTCGTAATGCGGATACAGCGTCTTGCTCAGCAAGCTGTCCAGGCAGCGCTGCAACGAGCTCAATTGATCATGGGTACAGATGACGATCGACACCAGTGGCTGCGAGGCATGTCGATATTCAATACGATTGAGCAATGGCAGTTGATCATGGTGAATGAGGTGCTCTACACCAATACGCTGTAAATGAGCCGCCACCAAAGGCTCATTGCCCTGCACGACCTGCGGCAACGACAGCCAGTCGGCAAAACACAGGCTGGACTCGACCAGTACTTCGGCAATGTGTTCGATGGTCTGCGGCCCGATATTTTCTACCAGGCGCCAGATTGCATCGTGGGGCGCCAGCTCACCGCGCTCGGGGTCCAGGCCGCCCATCTCCAGCAAGTGCTTGCGATCAAACGCCAGGGCGCGACCTACGTAGGGGTAGCCGCGCATCAAGTCCAGGTTGAAGTCGGGCTTGAAGATCGGCTCAGCGGATTCATCGTCGCACAACGCACCTTCGTCGCTGTACACACACTTCAAGCCTTGCGTCTGCGCCACTCGCTCTGCCAGCACCAACAGGGCAGGCTCAACCAACCGATCACCGGCACGCAGCAGATAAATCCAGTCAGCCTGCTCCAGCAACGGCAGCACTTCGTTGACCTGGGCTGCCCAGTTATCTTGCAGAGCAAAACGTAGCGTCCCGACACCCTGGCCATCATCATTACGAGTAAGCACCACCACCGCCTGCGCGGGGTAATCCTGGGCGTCAAGACTGTCCAGAGTAACTCCCAAAGCGGCAGGATCGCCTTGCTCATCAATCACGATAGGGACAATACGTGGCTGATACTGCCAAGAGTCGACACGCCGTTGCAGCAGTTTTTTCTGGGCAGGGCTGTAGGTTCGACAAGCCAGCCATTGCGCATACAGTTCGCTGTAACTGTCAGCATCCGTACCGACGCGACTGCGCATCACGCCCTGGCGCGAAGCAACCAGATTAAACAGGCCAACCTCGTCCCATTCATGCGGCTGATCGGCCTCGACAATGCGTAACGACACAAATCGCACGTAACCTGATGCAGGTGGCTGCTCGCCGGTGCGTGCTGCGAGCATCTGCTCCAGCCATTGCAGCTCGGGCTTGACCAGACTCAGTGTCGAAGGCTGCTTGCTCAAACGGTCAGGGTGCAGGCGCTCAAGCACTGTAACGACGTGCAAGGCAGCCAAATGCCCACGCTTCAACAAGCACAGGAACAAGGCAAAATCCAGCAGCGCTATAAACCCCTGCCCAGGCTGGGCCAGCGAAGGCAGATATGTCCTGACATCCTCTGTGCGCATCAGCGCGCTGCTAAAATTACCCAGAACGTTATGCGGCAGCTTTTCAAAGAACGCCAGCATGTCATCGGCCATGAACAAGGCGTCGTAAGGCACCAAGCCCGGGTTATCGGAGCGCACCGGTAGCACGTAGCTATTGATATCTATCAAGTGACGGCGCGATACAACCAAGGCGACATCTGGATTCTGGCTCAGTGCCTTGGCCTGAACCTCAATGCACCGGTCGTACAGCAGATCATCGTCACACAGGAACTTGATGTATTCGCCACTGGCCTCACTCAGGCACTTGAGCAGGTTGCCCTGAAAACCCAGGCGCTGCAGGTTGGCGACATAACGTGCGCGCGCACTGCCAGCAGGCACCAGCTCATCGAATATCGACTTGATTTCGCCAGTCTGGCAGTCATCGCACACGATGATTTCAAGTGACTCATAGCTTTGCTCCAGCGCACTTTGCAAAGCGGCCCGGAAAAAACGTGGATTAAAGGCGGGAATGACAAGACTGACGAAAGGCGCTGGATTCACGAGGAGTACTCACAAGCGGCGGGAAGCGCCAACTGCACGCCTCCCTTCACCGCTGAAAAAAGACGGCGGTTGCCTGATTGCGGGACGACTTACAACTTACTGAACAGATTCAGATTGGACAGTTGCAAAAACACCTGCTGCGATGCCGCCAGGATGTTCTTCTGCAACGTCAGGTTGGTTGCCGCCTCCATCTCATCAGCCTTGGTGAAAGACTGCGATTCAACCGTGTTATTGGTCTTGAGGTAGTCGTTGGTAACGCCCTGATCAGTCGCCGCATTCTGCCGCGCACCAATGGCCGAGCGCGCCGTGGCCGCCTGCTCGATGGCCGAAGTGACGTTACCCATAGCCGAGTCCAGCGAGGCCACCAGTTTCTGCAAGGCCACCGGATTACCGTCAGCCGGCGTCGTCAGTGCGGTGATCACCTGTGAGATCGAGTTGAGTACGTTCTGAGTCTGATGAGTGCTGGCATCAATGACAAACTGGTCACCATCGTTCGGCGTGCCACTGATCTCAAAGCTCGCACCTGCCACGGTAACCGTGGTACCGGAAACGGTTGCAGGCAGCGGCGGGTTGTTGCCACTACGAAGCTCGTAGGCGCCAGCGTTGTAGACCAGCATCGCACCAGTGGCAGGATAGGTCGTATTGAACAGCGCCCGGTCCGTAACGCTTGCCTGGGTCACCACCGCAGCCGAAGTATTACCCGCGCTACGAGTTGGACTCAGAGTCGGCAGGGTCGAAGAGAATTCGTAGGTACGCGTCGCGCCACTTCCGCCAGGATCAAGACCAAGCGCTGCCTCAGCAGTCGCCGCGGTGGCAGCATCGGCACGCGACAAGTTGACATTGAGTGTCAGATCCACACCACGGAAGGTCACTTTCTGTGCCGCAGCATCGGTGGCGTTATATACACCAGCCGTGGAGGCGTCACCGGTGACATTGTTACCCGCCCCGTCAGTGATGCGAAATTCTGTCGCACTGACAAAAGTCAGCGTGTAGGGCTGCCCCGGGACAAAACTGGAGTTGTAGGCACTGGTAGAGGAAACAATACCGCCAGAAAGATTCAGCTTGTCATCGTTCGGCGTGCCACCGGTGGGCATGACTGAAGTACGGGTGGTGTTGGTTGCCTTGTCGAACGCTTCCCAGCCGGTGGTGTTGCTAGGCAGCACCAAACCATCGCCGACCGGCAAGCCGACAGAAGTCTGGTTACCGTGGTAACTGTAAGTACCGTCGGCATTACGTGAATAAGGCGGTTGCGCAGCATCAGAACCTGAAAACAGGTAACTGCCATTGGCATCCTGACTGTTCATCAACCCGAGAATCTGCTCCTGCAACTGCTTGAGTTCTTCAGCCGTGGAGGTGCGATCGGCATCGGTGTAGCCGCCATTACCACCACTGATGACCAACTCACTGACTCGTTGCAAGGCATTAACGATGCTTGCCAGTGCGGTCTCACTGTTGGCCGTGTTGTAGTTAATGGTGGTGATGTTGGCCGCATACTGCTCAAGCATCGAATTCTGCTGAGCCAGTTGCAGTACCCGGGCCGCGCCGACCGGGTCATCGCCGGCAGAGTTGAGCTTGACGCCGCTGGTGGCTTCGTCACCGGCCTTGACGAACTTGGCGTAATTACGCTGATAGCTGGCGTTGGACGCTTCGTAGATCTGGGTAGTTGAAATGCGCATGGTCTACGACTCCTTAAAGGGCATTGATCAGAGTACTGAACATGGTCTGAGCCGCCTTGATGATCTGCGACGACGCGGTGTAGTACTGCTGATACTTGATCAGGTTGGCGGCTTCTTCATCCAGCGATACGCCGGACACCGAGTCGCGCGCGGTCTTCGCCTGGGCCAGCACCGCATCGGTCGCAGTCACGTCAAGCTTACCCTGACCTGCCTGGGTACCAACGGCGGAAACCAGGCTGCCGTAAGCGCCTGACAGGCTTACTCCGACACTGCCCCCGGTGACACCGACCGTGCGCGCAGTCTGCAGGCCTACCAGCGCAGTGGCGTTACGGTTGTCCGAGGAGCCGGCACCGGTCAGGCTAATGTTGAACGTGTCACTGGCATTGGGCGTTCCGGACAGAACCATTTCAAATTCGAATGACTTCGAATTCGATGCGCTATCGGTATACCCCACATTGAACTTCAGGGTATTGCTCTGGCCCTGAACGATCGTACCGGTAATGGCATTGCCACTGGCATCATTGACTGCAACGCCTTTTGCATCGACCAGCGAATAGCTCTGTACGCCATTGGTCGCTGTTCCCATGACCAGGCGCATGGGGGTCGAATCCTTCAACGCCGTATGCAGGTCATTGAGCCCGGTCGTATTGTAGATATCAGGCTTGGTGTTGAGCACCGGCTGGGTAAAGCCGCCTGTGCCGCTGTTGCTCACCCCAGCTGCCCCCGTCAGCGGCGCCGCAGCGGCGAGGTCTTGCGGATCACTCATGACAACCGAAATACCTGTGGCCCCATTGCGGGTCGGGGTCACCTTGAAGGTGTCACCGGCCGCCAGGCCATTACCGCTAAGCGACAACGAGAAACCATCGAAGCTGGGGGCAGGATTGGCATACAGGTCGCCGGTACCAACGGTTTCGCCATTGGGCAGCCGCCGCACGGTGTACAGGGTAGTAGGCGGCGTAGTGGTCAGATCCGAAGAGTCGACCTTGACCTCATAGTCAGCGGCCGTCAGCTTACTCGTGTCGGTAATGGTCACATTCAGGTTGCCGGAACCCGAACTGTTGCGGATCGCGCCGATACTGCGCTGAGTGATCGCGTCAGCCGAGTTGATATTGCTGAACAGGCTGGTCCCGAACTCACCCTTTTGGTTAATACCCTGGGAAAGTTGCGTATTGACCTGATCGGCAAGTACCAGCCCGATCCGACCCAACTCATTAGCTGCCGGGGCCAGAACATCGGAGCGATAGCGAAGCAGCCCGCCAATTGTGCCGCCGGTGACAACATCGGTGACATCGGTCGGCGTATTACCGTAATAGACCTGCAGATTGAATTGGCTCGGGTCACTCGGCCCCGGACCTGCCTCCATCCGGTAAGAGGTTCCAGCCACGACCAGTGACTGACCAGTACCGGTGTAAATATCAAAGCCGGTATTGTTTTCAACAACCTTGACGCCAATAAGCTCATTGAGCTTGCGCACCGCTTCGTTACGAGAGTCGAGCAGACTGTTGGGCGACATACTACCGGCCGAGGCCTGGGTAATCTGTTTGTTCAGGCTGGCGATCGTGCTCGTCAGCTCGTTGACGTTACCCGCCAGGCTCTTGAGCTGGCTGTTGATATTGTCGTTTTGCGAGACCATCTGCGCCGAGATGGAATTGAAGCGCGAAACCAGAGACGAAGCCTGGGCCAACAACGCCGAACGCTGCGAGGACTGCGTTGCATTGGCGGCGACGCCCTGCAAATTGCTAAAGAACGACGCCAACTGGGTCGCAATACCGGTATTGCTGTCCGACAGCAGCGTGTCGATCTTGTTTGCCTGGGTCGAAAAGGCAGTGGCTTCTGCACTCAATGCTGTGCCGTTCTGCAACTGGGTTTCCAGGTAACCGTTATAGATGCGCCGCACATCAGACACCGTAGTGCCCGTGCCGAGGTAACCAACGCCCACGCCAAGGTTGATCTGCGCCGTTGAGGTCGTCTGGACCTGCTGCCGCGAGTAGCCCGCAGTGTCGACGTTAGCGGTGTTGTTGCCGATAGTGGCAATCGCAGCGCTACTGGCGTTGAGCCCTGAAAGTCCAATATTGATCAGCGACATGGTTCAAGCCTTTATAAAGTCGTGGAAGCGTCGGTTACCGCAGCGTAATTCTGGTAACTCTTCATCTGCTTGGCGATCTGCGAAATCTTGCTGGCGTAGTCCGGGTCGGTGGCGTAGCCAGCTTTCTGCAATTCTTTTACAAACTGTTCCGGGTTATCGGCCGAATTGACCACTTCTTTATAGCGGCTGTTGTTCTGCAACAGGCTCACCAGGTCGTGGAAACTGTCAGCGTAGGAGTCGTAGGCACGGAAGTTGGCCGTCTCCTTGACCATCTTGCCGTCACGGAACTCGCTAGTGATCGCCCGCGCCTCGGCGCCTTTCCAGCCGCCGCCCATGGCCTTGATACCGAACAGGTTGTGACTGCTGCTGCCATCGCTCTGGCGCATGATCGATTTGCCCCAACCGGTTTCCAGCGCCGCCTGGGCCACCAGCATGACCGGGTCAACACCGATACGCGCCGCAGCCTCCTTGGCCAGCGGCAGCATGGTCGCAACAAACTGGTCGGAGTTGCCAAACGCGCGCTTGGCCGGCGCCAGTGGGGTCTGCACTCTCTTCGCGGAGATGTCCGGGGTATTGGCCAATTCGGGATTGCGCGTCCAGTCGCCGTTGGCACGGGCAATCAGCTCTTTATTCGACCCAGTGCCGGGCACGTTGATGCGGTGATTAGGCTGATCCTGAACCGTGGTCGTGGCCGACGGTACGATACCGGCCAGCAAGCGATCGGTGAGCTTGCCCGGCAGCGCCAGGCGCCGCGAGTTGAGCATGGCCATGTCGTTACGCGCCTGACCGGACGCATTGGTCGCGGCATCAGTGCCGGCTGCCGAGTGCGAACGATTGGCCCACAACGGTTGCTGATAGATGGAAGTTGCCAGGGCCGGTTTGTTAGCGGCCTTTTCAGCGGCCGCACTGCCCTCGACAGACTCCGTCGGCGCGGCCGGCGCATGCTGCACACCCTTGTCCTTGGACAACTGGCGCATCAGCACGTCCTGCAAACCAATACCGTTACCACGGGTCGACAGAGTCACTGCCAATTGCTGGTCATACATGTCCTGATACTGGCGGGTAGCGGCAGTATTCATCGGATTGTCCTTGGCCAGCACTTCATTGGCCGAGCGCATGGCTTTGAGCATCTGACTGACGAACAGCGACTCGAACTCGCGGGCCACCTTGCGCAGGTTTTCCGGGCTGTCCTTATCGCTGCCTTTGAGCGAAGCCAGACGATTGACGTCGGTATAGGCACCGGAGTCGACGACGGAGGATCCTGGAGCCTTGGGCATATCCATCATGCGCGTCCTCAGATCACGATCAGGTCGGCCTGCAGCGCGCCGGCCTGTTTCAAAGCTTCGAGAATCGCCATCAAGTCACCTGGCGCGGCACCGACCTGGTTAACGGCGCGGACGATTTCATCCAGCGTGGTGCCAGGGCCGAACTTGAACATCGGTTTCATTTCCTGCTGGGCATTGACCCGCGAGCGCGGCACCACAGCGGTCTGGCCGCCGGATAACGCCCCTGGCTGGCTGACAATCGGGTCTTCAGTGATGGTCACGGTCAAGCTGCCATGGGTCACAGCCGCCGGCGAAACCTTGACGTTCTGACCAATCACGATGGTGCCGGTGCGCGAGTTGATGACCACCTTGGCCGAAGCCTGACCCGGATCGATCTCGATATTTTCCAGAATCGCCAGATAATCGACGCGCTGCCCCGGATCGAGCGGCGCCGTCACCCGCACGGAACCGCCATCCAGCGCCTGAGCCACGCCCGGGCCAAGCATGTCGTTGATCTTGTCGACAATGCGCTTGGCAGTGGTGAAGTCGGAGCGGTTGAGGTTCAGAGTCAGACTATTGCCCTGGTTGAAACCGCTTGGCACCGCACGCTCGACGGTTGCGCCGCCGGGGATCCGACCGGCCGACGGAACATTGACGGTGATCCGCGAGCCATCCGCGCCGCCGGCATCGAAGCCGCCCACCACCAGGTTGCCTTGGGCGATGGCATAGACGTTGCCGTCGATACCTTTCATCGGCGTCATCAACAGGCTGCCGCCGCGCAGGCTCTTGGAGTTACCGATCGACGACACGGTAATGTCCACCGCCTGGCCAGGCTTGGCGAACGGCGGCAGGTCGGCATACACCGCAACCGCCGCCACGTTCTTGAGCTGCACCGTACCGGACCCAGCCGGCACCTTGATGCCGAACTGCGCCAGCATGTTGTTGAAGGTCTGCAAGGTGAACGGCGTCTGGGTGGTCTGGTCACCCGTACCGTTTAGCCCCACTACCAGGCCATAACCGATCAACTGGTTGGTCCGCACCCCGGAAATACTGGCAATGTCTTTCAGACGTTCGGCCTGGGCCGCGAAAGGCGCGGTGATCAGCAGCGCAGCAACGATCAGTTTCTTCAAGGCAATCATGGCTATCCCGCGATCAGAAAGGGAACAACGGGCTGAGGAAGAAGCGGTCGAACCAGCCTGGCTGGCTGGTATCGGCAAACGCTCCGGTCCCTGAATAGGTGATGCGCGCATCGGCGACACGGGTCGACGACACGGTGTTATCAGTGGCGATGTCATCGGCGCGGATCAGGCCGGCGATACGCACCAACTCGTTGCCGGTGTTGAGGGTCATCCATTTTTCGCCACGCACCGCCAGAATCCCGTTGGGCATCACATCGGCCACCGTAACAGTGACCGAACCGGTCAGGCTGTTGCTCTGCGCAGCCTGACCGGAACCGGTGGTCGCCCGCTTGCCCTCATAGCCGGCACTGAGGCTCAGGTCATTGCTGCCGATCGGATTATTGGTGGTCAGACCCGAACCGAACAGCGAGGTCAGGCCGACGCTGGTATTGCTGTCCTTGCTCAACCCCGAACTGGCTGCCTTGCTTGCCGCCATCCGCTCCGACAGCGTGATGGTGATGATGTCACCAACCCGGAATGCCTTGCGGTCACCGTACAGATTCTGCTCAAACCCTGCCTGATAGATCGCGCCATTGTTGGCAGCCGCCGACATCGGTGTGCGCGGCAACACCGGAGCGTAATAAGGGTCATCGGGCTTGGCGTTTGGCGCTACACAACCGCTCAATAGCACAGCGGCGCACAGCGGCGCGATCAGCACGGGAAAACGCAGAACAGATAAGCGCTTCATGACTCTTGAAACCTCGCGATGTAGCAGGCGCCGCGACGGCGCCTTGGCAGATTGAGCAGGTGCATCAGGTCTTACAGGTTTTGTACCAGGTTCTGCATCATCTGATCAGCGGTAGAAATCACCTTGGAGTTCATCTCGTAGGCGCGCTGGGTAGTGATCATGTCGACCAGTTCTTCAACGGTGCTGACGTTGGAGTTTTCCAGGGTATTTTGCAGCACCGGGCCCAGACCGTTGAGACCCGGCTGGCCAACGTTCGGCGCACCGCTGGAAGCGGTTTCCAGATACAGGTTGCCGCCAATGGCCTGCAGGCCGGCCGGGTTGATGAACTCGGCAGTCTGAATGTTACCGATCACCTGTGGGGTCGCTGTCGCCCCCGGCAGCGTGATCGATACAGTGCCGTCCTGAGCCACGGTAAACGTCTGGGCACCCTGCGGAACCACCACTGCCGGCTCCAGGGCAAAACCGTTGGAAGTCACGATCTGACCGTTGGCATCCAGGTGGAAGGTACCGTCACGGGTGTAGCCGATAGTGCCGTCGGGCTGCATGATCTGGAAGAAACCGCGGCCGTTGATGGCCATGTCAAGCGGGTTCTCGGTGGTCTGCAGGCTGCCGGCCACGAAGCTCTTCTGGGTGCCGACGATACGCACACCGGTACCGACCTGCAGGCCGGACGGCAGCTCACTGTCCTGAGTGGACTGAGCACCTGGCTGACGCTTGATCTGGTAAAGAAGGTCCTGAAACTCGGCCCGATCACGCTTGAAACCGGTGGTCGAAACGTTGGCCAGGTTGTTGGAAATGGTCGTCAGGTTGGTGTCCTGGGCAGCCAGGCCGGTTTTGGCGACGTACAGAGCAGGAAGCATGGGTTTTCTCCTCAGGCGCCGGGTTACCGGCGCGAGCTGTCAATGGTTAGCCAATCTGCAAGACGCGAGCCATTGCCTGGTCGTCTTCTTCAGCGGTTTTCATCATTTTTACGTGTAATTCGAATTGCCGGGACAACGCCAGGATCGAGGTCATTTCCTCGACCGCATTAACGTTGCTGGCTTGCAGGAACCCCGACTCGACGCGCACATTGGCGTCCATCTCGGCAGGCCGCCCGTCTTTGGTGTGAATCAGGCCGTCAGGGCCTTTTTCCAGGTTGGCCAGAGCCGGATTGACCAGCTTGATGCGGTCAATCTGCGCCATGACCTGCGGGCTTTCTCCCAACGAGCGAATGCTGATGGTGCCGTCGGAACCGATATCGATCTGCTGCTGCGGAGGCACTGCAATCGGGCCACCGTTACCCATCACTGGCAGGCCATTGGCGGCGCGCAACACACCCAGCGCGTCAATGTTCATGCCGGCGCTACGGGTATAGGCTTCGCCACCGTCAGCGGTTTGCACGGCAATCCAGCCGTCACCCTTGACGGCGATATCCAGGTCACCGCCGGTTTCAATCAGGGCGCCACCGGAAAAGTCAGTACCCGGCCGTTCGCTCATGGCATAGGCGCGCGACGGCATGACTTCGCCAAACACCGGCATCGAGCGGGCCTGTTCGAAGTCGCGCTGAAAGCCGGTGGTCGAAACGTTCGCCAGATTGTTGGCACGCACCTTCTGCGCCAGAGCATTTTCCGACGCACCGCTCATTGCCACGTAAAGCAACTTGTCCACAGTCTTCCTCCTCCGACAGACGCTTGCCGTCTGTAGCTGTACTGATGCAAGCGAAGCAATTTTTGCACCAACTTGTCATTAGCGATGCAAAAGCGCTGATCCCCAGCACTGACGGGCACCTCGCTTGCGGGCTGGCAGGCACTCATTTGCCAAAGCGGCGAAGGACTGCCGCTGGCGGCCAACAACCCGGCACTGACCGCCAAAAAACTGCGCCGCACAGCTTTGCCAATCGCAGCAAGGTGTTTTATCGTGACAAAACCCCACCCCGAGCATGAAGTAGTGATCACCATGCGAATCAAACCCGGGCTGCGCCTGTTGACCGCCAGCCTGCTGGGCCTGACTCTGCTGAGCAGCATCGCCCCAAGCCAGGCCGCACCAGCGCGCTACTACAAATGGCAAGGTGCCGACCGCGTGATCTGCGCCCAGACCAGCCCCGGCTGGGGCTGGACACGCCTGAACGGTTTTTATGTGAAATCAGACTGCTCGATCTGACCCTCAGGTTGACTGGATCAAAGTCTGCAACACCGTGGTCTGCGTTGAGATTGCCTTGGAATTGGCCTGAAACGCCGTCTGCGCCTGAACCAGCTCTATCAGCTCCGCCGACAGCTCAACATTCGAAGCCTCCAGAGATTGAGCGACAATACCTCCGGCTCCTGCCCCTCCCGGCACACCAAACATCGCCGCACCCGAAGCCTGGGCTGCACTCCAGCGCGTATCACTGACCGGCAACAAGCCTTGTTCATTGGCGAACCGCGCCAGCATGACCTGACCAATCGCCCGATGCAGCCCGTTGGTGTAAGCCGCACTTAATACACCATCACGCCCGATCCCGATTCCGGCCAGCATCCCCGGCGCGTGACCGTCGGGACGACTGGCAAGCAATGCGGTGTCAGCGTTGTGCTGGGTCAGGCGATCCACCTGAATCCGCACGCCGTCAGGATGCGCTGCTGCGCCGTTGGCGACCCAGCCACGCCCGGACGCATCACTGAGCCGCGCCGGCAACCAATGTTTGAGCACCAGGGCACCCCGATCCAGATCGAGACCAGCAGCCCCTGTGACACTGGCCAGCGTGCCGTTGGCATTGAACAACAGACTGGCGGTCACTGGCTCAGCACTTTGCGGATCAGCCGGGTTACGACCATTGACCAGCACGTGCATCTTCCAGCTATTGGTGCCGTCCTTGACGAAATACTGCTGCAACTCATGTGGATTACCCAATGAATCGTGGAGGGTGCTGGAAAAAGTCTTGTTGAACGACCCCAGATCCGCTGGCCTGAACACTGGCACCGGGCGCTCCAGCAACGGATCGGCATCACTCAGCGCGTGATCACCCCCTTCCATCAAAGGCAGGGCCAAAGGGCCTGCCGACCCCGCGGCACTGGCCAGCCACTGCCCATTGACTTGCCGAGCCGGCTGCCAGCCACTCAAGGAAAACTCTGCATCGGACACCTTCTTGATGTGCTCACTACCACCAGTAAGCACCACCGAGCCATCAGGCCGCTTCTGCAGCGACCACTGCAAGGGTTTGTCAGAGCCGGCGTCCAGTGGGTTGCGCCCATCCACGGTGACATACAACGTCCAGCGATCCGCATCAGTCTTGACCAGATACTGCCTGAACTCATGATCCTCTGGCGCCACCGCTGGGACGCCCGGCCGGGTAACCACTCCGCTGGCATCGACCATTTCGACCACTTCAGCAATACCTGCGTCGCGTACGGTTCGGGTCATGACCCGGGTGTAACTGCCCGGTTCGGCCGGATTGAACTCGCGCAATGCGGCCAGCGATGGCATGGCTGAACTCAGATTCACCGCCTGCTCAAGCTCACGGGTTGCCCGTGCCTGCATCACCGAAGTATCGATTTTCAAATCAGTGCGCATGCCGACCAGCACCCGCCCATCGTCATCCACCCCGTACCCCTGCAGACGATTACCGGCACTGTCGACAATAAAGTCCTCAGCATCCTTATGAAAAGCGCCCGCACGGGTATAACCCAACGCACCCCGCTCACTGACCACAAAGAAACCGCTGCCTTGAATACGCATATCCAATGGCGCGCCATCGCTGCTCATCGCGTCACCGGCGTTGAAGTTCTGCGCGACATCGGCCAGGCGCACACCATCACCAATGTTATGCACACTGCTGCCCAACTGAGATGAGGAATAAAGCGCTGAAAATTCCGCACGCGAAGATTTGAAGCCTACCGTGCCCACGTTGGCAATATTGTTACCCGCCACTTCCAGCCGCTTGTGAGCCGCACGCAGGCCACTCATGGCCACATTAAATGTCATGAAAACTCCCGGACGCCAGATGGCGCTCTGCTCAATGAGTGATAAAACAGCCAGCTGGACTGCATTCACAATGGCGAGACCAGACTGTAGTTTCGAGTCTTGCATTGATCAGAATCGGAAGTTTCCGGGTATCGAGTGGGAAAGTTCTGGATTAATTAAAATATTGAAGTCGTCCATAAAAGCCAGACGAGCTCATTGAACAACCCTCAGAGAAGCGCATACTCCCCAACAACAGCCTTACAGCAAAACAGCTGCACTTAAACGCAAAAAACCCTGCCGGAGCAGGGTTTTTTGAACAGGCCGATTAGCCAACCATCTGGATAGTCGTTTGCAGGATCGTGCTTTGAGTGGAGATCGTCTTGGCGTTGGCCTGATAGTTACTCTGCGCCTTGATCAGGTTGACCAGTTCGGCAGTCAGGTCGACGTTCGACTCCTCAAGCGCCTGACCGGTGATATAACCCAGGGTACCGGTTTCCGGCGGACCGCTGACCGGTACGCCAGAGGCAAATGTTTCACGCCAATTGGTGCCCCCGGCCGAGGCCAGACCTTGCACGTTGGCAAAGCTGGTCAGCGACACCTGACCAATAACCTTCGACTGGCCGTTGGTGTAGGTGGCGAACAGATTACCTGTCGAGTCAACGCTCATGGCACTGATCTGGCCAGTAGCGTAGCCGTTCTGGCTCTGGGTAATCAGACCGGAAACCGACGCCGTCTGGCTGATACCGGTCATGTCCAGCTTGATCCCGGTCGCCGAACCCGTGGCGCCGTTTTCAGCCCATACCGGGTTGGCGGCAGTACCGGTCTGGATCAACGGCTTCCAGTCAGCGACCTGAAAGGTACCATCAGCATTGAGGGTGACCTTGCTACCGCTGACAGGCTGCGGAGCATTTGGATCAGCGGCATCCACATCACCGGTCGCAGTACGCGGCAATGACAGATTACCCGCCGAGTCAAATTTGAAGTCCACTCGGTCCAACTGAGCATCGACCGGAGCAGTCGGGTCAGCCGGCGAAATGTTTTGTCCATCAACCAAGGTGTACATCGACCAGGAGTTTACCCCAGTCTTGACAAAGTAACTCTCCAGCTTGTGAGCGTTACCTTGCGAGTCGTAGATAGGCGTATCGTACTTGAGGTTATAACTCTTGGTGTCCGTTGGGTCGAACGTCGTGATGCTCGGTGTCGTAGTCGTGGAGTTCAGGTTGGCCACGTTGGTGATCATACTGGTCGTACTCGGCGCCAGGTTCGAAGAATCGACCCGCAGGTTCGCCAGCGTACCCACTACAACATTACCGTTGCCGTCAACGTTGTAACCCTGCAGGTTCATCCCTTCACTGTTGATCACATAGCCGTCTTTATCAGTATGGAATGCGCCGGCACGAGTATAGAGTTTCTCACCGCTATTGCTGAGCTGGAAGAAACCATTACCGTTAATAGCCAGATCCAGACTGTTACCGGTCCCGGTAGTCAGGTTGCCCTGCTGGAACTGCTGGGACACGGAGTTGACCGCTACCCCACTGCCGGTATTGACGTTGCCGGAGGTACCACGAATCGACTGCGCATATTGATCGCCAAACTCGACACGCGACCCCTTGAAACCGGTCGTTGCCACGTTGGCAATGTTGTTGCCGGTGACATCGAGATTCTTGTTCGCCGCATAGAGCCCACTAAGGCCGATATTGAATGACATTTACCACTCCTCGCCGCTTGGTCGGCTCTTACAATCCGATTGTCTGTACTTTGGACAACGCGATACTGCTACCGCCCGCCAGGTTAAGGGTCATGTCGGCGCCAGTGGACGACATCTTCACGCTGCTGACAGTGGCCGGCAGGTAAGTCGTCAATGCCGTACCCTCGCCATTGATCGAGGCATTGGCACTAAAGGTATAAGTGCCTGCAGGGAATGCAGTACCGTCGTCCTTGAGACCATCCCACGTAAAGCTCTGCGTACCGGCAGACTTCGACCCCATATCAATGGTATCGACCAGATTCTTTTCGGCGTCGTACACACTGATCTTGGTTGAAGTGCTCGATGCTGGCAGAACCACAGAACCGGTCAGCCCCTTGCCCGCCTCCACATAGACACTGCCCGCATCAACCATCACTGAGCGACCGACCAGCGAAGACGCCTGCAGCGCCTGCGAAGACTTGTAGGTGGTAGCAATCGCATCCACCGACGAGGTCAGGTTCTGCATGCTTTCCAGGCTACTGAACTGCGCAAGCTGCGACACGAACTGGGTGTTGTCCTGAGGATCCAGAGGGTTCTGGTTCTTCATCTGGGTCACAAGCAGTTGCAGGAACGCGTCTTTGCCCAGCGCGCTGGTGCCGGTTTTCTGCTCGACCTTGGTGGAGGTCGGATTCTGCAACGAATTGACGAATTTCGCGGATACGTCGTTTTCAACGGCCATGTTTCATCTCTCCGTCACTGACCCAGCGTCAGCACTTTCTGCATCATGGTTTTAGCGGTGTTCATGATCTCGACGTTGGTCTGGAAAGACCGGCTGGCGGAAATCATGTTGGCCATTTCTTCGACGACGTTGACGTTGGGGTAGTAAACGTAGCCATTCTCGTCAGACGAAGGATGATCAGGCTCGTAACGCGCTTCCAGATTGGAGCTGTCCTCGATAATCCCGGCGACTTGCACACCTTGGCCGGCCTGGCCCTGATCCTGGAACAGCGAACCACCAGACACCGACTGCTGACCCTGCAGCACGGTGGCAAACACCGGGTGACGGGCGCGGTAGGTCTGATCCATGCTCGAAGAGACGGTTTCGGCGTTGGCGATGTTACTGGCCGTGGTGTTCAGACGTGTGGTCTGGGCACTCATGGCACTACCGGCAATGTTGAACACATTGGTCAGCGACATGGATTACTCTCCGCGAAGGGCCGAGACCAGGCCCTTGAACTTGCTGTTGAGCAGCGTAAAGCTGGCCTGGAAACTCATGGAGTTCTCGGTGTAGCTGGCCTGTTCGACCTGAGCATCGACGGTGTTCTGGTCCAGCGAAGGCTGAGTGGCGGTGCGGTACATCAACACGCCCTCCAGATCACTGCCAGCCCCTTGCGCTGCGATATGGCGACCATTGGTGGTATTCATCGCGAACTGGCCCTTGCTGGCCTTCTCGCTCTCGGCAGCCAGCACCGCAGAAAACTCCAGGTCACGCGCCTTGTAGTTAGGGGTATCGGCGTTGGAGATGTTGTTGGCCAACACCTCGGCGCGCTGCGCACGGAAGTTCAGTGCCTTCTCGTGGATACCCAGTGCTTTATCGAAGCTGATGCTCATGTCGGGAAACCTTTACCGGTTGACCTGATGTTCGTAGCTCTGAGAAAGCAAGCTGCGTGCCAGTTCCTCAAAAGCCATATTTACCGGGGGCCGGAGCCCTTGGGCAGAAGTCGCTGCCAGAAAAGCGGCAAGAGTTTTCCTCTCCAGGCGGGCCATACGGCAAACAAGGTGCCGTTTTTTTGCCAGTATCGGCAGGCGACAACCGTTCAGCGCGGCGCTTTCGTTAGCAAGAGCCAAAACGGCTGCGGGAGCGGCGCCCGGTCCTGTTATGGATGGGCGTCGCTCCCGCAGATGGCTGACTGTATTCGCTGTATTCGCGACTAAAGTCGCTCCTACCGATCCTACCGATCCTACCGATCCTACCGCTCCTACTTGGCTTTGTAGATGATCCCCGGGCTGCACTGGACCATTTGATAATGATCCGGCAAACCGTTCAGCGCCTCGGAGGCCCCCAGGAACAGGTAGCCGCCCGGCTTGAGCGTGCCATGAATGCGTAACAGGATGTCCTTCTTCACCTCGGCTGAGAAGTAGATCAGCACGTTGCGACAGAACACGATGTCGAATTTGCCCAGGCTGGCATAGCTGTCGAGCAGATTGAACGGGCGAAACTCCACCCGGTTCTTGATCGGCGCCTTGACCGCCCAGCGTGCCGGCCCCTTGACATCAAAGTAACGCTGCAAGCGGTCTGGCGACAAACCACGACCAATGGCCAGGCTGTCGTACTCACCGCTTTTACAGTTATTGAGCATTGCACCGGACAAATCGGTCGCCACGATCTGCACCCCCGACTTGAGCTGGCCAGGATTGCTACGCTCGAACTCATCAATCGACATCGACAGCGAGAACGGCTCCTGCCCCGAAGAACAGGCCGCCGACCAGATACGCAGACGCTGGCCGGGGCTGGCCTTGATCTGCTCGGGTAGCACCTTGTTTTTCAGAACCTCGAACGGATAGGTATCACGAAACCACAGGGTTTCGTTGGTCGTCATCGCGTCGATCACCTGCTCACGCAGACCACTGCGCGGCTGGCTCTGGATCCGCTGCACCAGCTCACTGAGAGATTTGATGCCCTGCTGCTCCAACAGCTTGTTGAGACGGCTGGACACCAGATATTGCTTGTTCTCCCCCAGCAAGATGCCACAGGCTTTTTCCAGAAAGACCCGGAACTGCTCAAAATCCAAATTACCCGTAGACAAAGGTGCCGCCTCTCAAATCATGTAATCGACCAGGGACACATCCCTAGCTGTGGTCTGCTGCCTTGATCCTGGCAACCACTCGGGCCGCCAGATCGTCAGGCCGGAATTTCGCCAGGAAATCGTCGGCGCCGACCTTCTTGACCATCGCCTGGTTGAACACCCCAGACAACGAGGTGTGCAAAGTGATGTGCAGATTCTTCAACCGCGGATCGCTGCGGATCGCTGCTGTCAAGGTATAGCCATCCATCTCCGGCATTTCAATGTCGGAGATCATCATCAGGAATTCTTCTTCGGGGTTCTTGCCCTCGGCCAGCATCGCCTGCAGGTAGTCCAGCGCCTGACGCCCGTCGTTGAGTGCCACAACCTCGACACCTACGGTTTCGAGGCAGCGACTGACCTGCTTGCGCGCCACCGACGAGTCGTCGACCGTCAATACCCGCAGCGAAACGGCCTTGTGATGAATCTCTTCATCGATCACACCCGACGACACCGACTCGCTGATCGGCGCCACCTCCGCAAGAATCTTCTCGACGTCGATGATTTCCACCAGCTGATTGTCCACCCGCGTCACTGCCGTCAGGTAATGATCGCGGCCGGTGCCCTTGGGTGGCGGATGAATCTCTTCCCAGTTCATGTTGACGATGCGCTCGACCGAGTGCACCAGAAAACCCTGAACCTTGGTGTTGTATTCAGTAATGATGACAAAGGAGTTTTCGAGCGAAATCATCCCCGCCGAACCGGTGGCCATGGCCAGGTCCATGATCGGAATGGTACCGCCGCGAATATTCGCCACGCCCCGCACGATCCTGCTCGACTTCGGCATGATGGTGAGCTTGGGGCATTGCAGCACTTCTTTGACCTTGAATACGTTGATCCCGTAGAGCTGCTTGCCCTGCAGACGAAACAGCAGCAACTCCAGGCGATTCTGACCAACCAGCTGCGTGCGCTGGTTTACCGAATCCATAACTCCCGCCATGCCCTGACCCCCTTACCTCTGCCATCGTTCACCACGTACCAGGTTTGGTAAGCGGCACGGGCCTTGCTTTTTATACGTCATGAATGCCAAGACGACAATTTTTCGACACGCCGCATTAGAAACCCGCCGACTGCTGGGTGCAATCGTCATGCTGAGTCTTTTTTGCGCAACAACACCGGGCAATGCACAGAGTTTTACTCTGCCTGAACAGCTTATCGGCGTCACCGAGGGGTTTCTTGAGTACACAGTTCAAGAGTATTTAACGACCAATCAGATTCAGGGTCGCCATGAAATTCAGGTCCGCTCCCTGGACCCGCGCATGCGCATGGCGTTTTGCGACAAGGATTTGACAGCGAGCCTGGAGAGCCCGCGCCCGGTGGGTCGGATATCAGTGCGAGTCCGCTGCGAGGGGTCTGCGCCCTGGACCGTGTTTGTGCCGGCCCAGGTCAACCTGTACCGCGAGGTCATCACCACTACCCGCCCGCTCAAACGTGACACCGTCATCAGCGAGATGGACGTGACGCTGCGCGAGCGCGATATCAGCTCACTGGGTCTGAGCTATATGACCAGCCTGGACCAGGCAATTGGCCAGAAGCTGGTCCGACCAGCGGTCGTCGACCAAGTGCTGTCACCGAACTTTCTCGAGCAACCGGCTATGGTACGCAAAGGCGACCATGTAGTGATCATCGCTCGCAGCAGCAGCCTGGCAGTGCGCATGCCCGGCGAGGCGCTGTCCGATGGCGGCTTCAACGAGCAGATCCGGGTCCGCAACCTTAATTCAAACAAGGTCATCAAGGCCCAGATTACCGCCCCGGGACAGGTGGAAGTGGCCATGTGAGAGGCAACGAGAGGCATCTGATACTGGTGCGCGGCAGCGGTTTTTTCTAGACTGCCAGGCAGGTCCGAATAGCCAGGGGCGACTTTTCAGCTCCTGCATTCGTGCATTGCCATAATGTGCCTAAAGTTTTTTCCTGGGTGGCCGAAAACAAGGCAAGCGTCCAGAACACCCAGAGGTTTACGATCATGCCCATAGATTTCAGTCGACTAGGTAATTCACAACCACTTGGCGGTGCATCACGCACCGGCAACAGCCGAGAAGCCGGCAAAACCGACGTACCTGCTACGATCGGTGATAGTGCCAATGTAAAAAATGCAGGTGAATCCGTTCACCTGAGCAGCGAGGCTCAACAGTTGCAAGGTATCACTGACAAACTGCGCGACCTGCCAACCGTCAACAGCGCTCGCGTTGCCGAGCTCAAACAGGCGATTGCAGACAGCAGCTACACCGTGGACAGCAACCGTCTGGCCAGCAAACTGCTCAACTTCGAGGCCTTGAGCTAAAGCCGAGGCATCCTCCGGACGCTTGAAAAACCAGAGCATGCGATGCAAGACACAACGTTACTGCAGATGATTACGGATGATATGGCCCCGACACGCCAGTTGCTCGATCTGCTCCAGGCAGAGTCGCTGGTACTGCACGGCCGGGACATGACCGAGATGGAGCAGGTGCTGGCGAAGAAGCAGGCACTGGTCGTCCAGTTGGAGCAGCATGGGCGCAGGCGTAGCCAGGTGCTGGCTGGCCTCGGCTTGCCGACCAACCGGGCCGGTCTCGAAGAGCTGGCCAGCCAGTCTGCGGTAGGCGAGCAGTTGCTGCAGGCAGGCGATGAGCTGGCCAGTCTGATTTCCGATTGCCAGGCACTCAACGAGCAGAACGGCAAACTCATTCAGTTGCAACAGATGACAACCGCTCATCAATTGCGCATCCTGAACGGCGGCGACACACCGACGCTGTACGATAACCGCGGTTCGACCGCTGGAAGAGCCCGGCCTCGCCCACTCAGTCAGGCGTAACTTGCTATTCAAGTCGCCCTGCGTGATGGCAGAATGCTCTTATTCAGCGTTGCCGTAGTTTTTTGCCTGGAGATGCTTAAACGTGAATGGTTTAGCCGCGGATGATGCTCCGCAACCCCCAAAGGTTCTCAATACGCCTTTGGAAATTGCCTCCAACCTGCGGTTGCTGATGGAAAGTCACGATCCACTGATCATTACCTTCCATGACCGTGCCCAGCGCTTCCAGAGCTACCTGGTCGAGGTTGACCGCGACACCGGGACCATCGGCCTGGACGAAATGATCCCGCGCGACGGCGAACGTTTTTTGACCAATGGTGAATCCTTTCGCGTCGAAGGCTTTCATGACGGCGTACGTATCGCCTGGGAATCCACCGCACCCGCAACCCTGATTGACACACCCGAGGCACGCTTCTATCGCACTCCGCTGCCTGATGAAGTGGTCTATCACCAGCGCCGCAATGCGTTTCGCGCTGCGCTGAAGCTGTCGCATCTGGTCGATATCGAAATCGGCGGCGACAAGCTCAAGTCACCTCTGGTTGGCAAACTGCTGGATATTTCCGCTACCGGTTGCAAGCTGCGCTTCGAAGGTGACATTTCCGACCGCATGCAATTGGGCCAGGTCTATGAGCGGTTTATCGCCAAGCTTCCGTTCGGCGCCATGACCGCCCCGGTGGAACTGCGCTATCTGCATTTCGAGGAGCGTTTTCACACGACCTTTGCCGGCGTACGCTTCCATAACATGAGCGGCCTGGTACAACGCCAGGTCGAGCGCTTTGTCTACCAGTTGCAACGCGAAGCGCGCCGCTTCGACAAGGACGACGATTTCTGAATCGTCTGCCGCTCCCGATACCGGGAGCGGCATTGATTCCAGCATGTTGATTTTCCAGTGGCAACGAGCTTGCTCGCGAAAGCTGTTTCTCAGACGCTACAAATTCTGCACCTGACCCGGCCCTTTCGCGACCAAGGTCGCTCCTGCATCTACCTCAGCCCTGCACGTCGGCAGCCTTGCGCTGCGATTCATCAAGCTCTTCTACAGGCTCAGTGCCGCTCTCAGGCTCGGCATCGGAATCAGCCTGCATCTTGTCCTGCACAACCTGCTCATCGACCCGAGGGTCAAGGGCCACCGACAGCGGTGAACTGGCCATGCTGTCGGGCATTGCCACGTGCTGCAAAGGTGCATTCTCGACTTCATGCAGGCGGGTAACGGCTTTGGGACGGATCAACAGCACCAGCAAGGCCGCTACAGCACAAATGAAGGCATACAGCATGTTGCCGCCAAAGGTGCGCATCAGCACACCCGCCAGCAATGGTCCGATACTTGCGCCGATGCCATAGGTCATCAGCAACATGGCGGTCAGCGAAACCCGCCGTTCAGCCTCAACGTGGTCATTGGAGAAAGCGACCGCCAAAGGATAAAGACTGAACTGCATCAGTGCGGCCAGGAAGCACACGATAAACAGCACCTCCACCGGCACATCGGCCAACACCACCAACGGCAGACTGAACAGCACCAGCAGCGCCGCAATGACGCGAATCAGCAACGCCCGGTCAAACCGATCCGATAACAGCCCCAGCGGCCACTGCACGATAAAGCCGGCCAGAATGCAGCAGCCCATGAACAGACCCACCTGCTCGGTCGGCATCCCGTGCCCGGCGGCATACACCGGCGCCAGGCCATAGAATGCGCCAAGCCCCAATCCTGCGCCCAGCACGGTGGTCAGTGACTGCGGCACACGCTTCATGAAAAACAGCGGCTCCAGCGGCGCCGGGTGTAACGGTGCAGGGTGAATACTGCGGGTCATCGCCACCGGCACCAGGCACAGGGCAAAACACATCGCCACCAGCATCAGCAGCTCAGGGCCCAACTGTGGATGCACCACCAGAATCAGTTGCCCCAGTACCAGCCCCAGGTAGGAAGCGATCATGTAGCCGCTAAAGACAATACCGCGCTGGCTGGCATTGGCCTGCTCGTTGAGCCAGCTCTCGATGACCATGTATTGGCACATCATGCCAAGGCCGACAATCAGACGCAGCCCCAGCCAGGCCGGCAACCAGTCGGTCAGGCCATGGCCCAGCACCGCCGCACCGACGATCCCGGCGCAGGTGGCATAGGCACGGATATGGCCGACCCGGCCGATCAGCCGGTGGCCGATCTTGCCGCCCAGCACCAGGCCGACGTAATTGGCTGCCATCAATCCACCCACCCACAGGCTATCAACCTGATCGGCCGCCAGGCGCAAGGCCAGGTAGGTACTGAGCAGGCCGGAGCCGATCAACATCATCAGTGAAGCGAAGTACAGCGCTCGAAACGATTTCCAGATTTGGCGCATGGTAGTCCCGACTATCAAAGTTGCCCGTGTGGGCATGGTCAATCATTCGCAGCGCGGTGCCCGTAGGACTGGCTTGAGCCGGGAATGGTTTCGATCCGGCTGCCGGCCAAAGACAATACTGGTCGCTCAGATCTGGCTGCCAAGCACTCTTCTTTCCCAGGGCGTGATTTCATCGAGGAAGCTTGTCAGCTCCAGGGTCTTGCTGGCAATGAAGCCTTCGATGAACGCCTGCCCGAACAGTTCCTTGGCCAAGGCGCTGCGCTCAAGCCGCAACAGCGCCTCCTGCAAGGTGACGGGCAGCCGGAGGGCCGGCGGCACATCGATTTCGCCCTGGACCGGCGCCGCCGGCTCCAGGGCATGCTGCAGACCGTGCCAGCCCGCTGCCAGGCTGGCAGCAATCGCCAGATAAGGATTGGCATCAGCACCGGGCAAGCGATTCTCCACCCGCCGCGCCTCGGGACCACTGGCCGGAATGCGCAACCCGGCCGCGCGGTTGTCATGAGACCAGCACGCATTGTTCGGTGAGGCATAGGGATGAAACAGACGCTGGTAGGAATTGACGTTCGGCGCGAACAATGCCGTGAAGTCCGCCATGCACGCCTGCTGCCCGCCGATAAAGTGATGAAAAGCCGCCGTTGGCTGACCGTCCGCATCGCTGAACAGATTAAGCCCCGAGGCAACATCAACAACGCTCTGGTGAATGTGCATCGAACTACCCGCCGCCTGGGCCAGCGGCTTGGCCATGCAGACCACGCTCAGGCCATGTTTGAGCGCCACTTCCTTGAGCAGGTGCTTGAACAGGAAGGTCTGGTCGGCCAGCAACAGCGGATCACCGTGCAGAAGATTGATCTCGAACTGGCTGACGCCCATCTCATGCATGAACGTGTCGCGCGGCAACCCAAGCGCTGCCATGCAGGTACGCACTTCGGCAAAGAAAGGCCGCAAACCATTGTTGGACGTCACACTGAACGCCGAGAAGCCCTGCTCACGACGGCCATCAAGCCCGACAGGGGGCTGGAACGGCTGCTGTGGATCAGGGTTGGGCGCGAACACGTAGAACTCCAGCTCAGTGGCGACCACGGGCGCCAGCCCCTGCCCGGTGTAACGAGCCAGCACCGACTTGAGCACGTTACGGCTAGACAGCCCGCTGGGCTGACCGTCCAGCTCCAGCGCATCACAGATTGCCAAAGCGCGATCGCCGTCACTCCAGGGCAGCTGATAAACGTGCTGCGGATCAGCGACCAGTGCCAGGTCGCCGTCATCGCTGCCGTAGAACTTCGCCTGCGGATAGCCACCCATGATGCATTGCAGCAACACGCCCCGCGCCATCTGCAACCGTCGTCCGCCGAGAAAGCCCTCGGCGGTCATCACCTTGCCACGCGGTACGCCATTGAGGTCAGGGGTGATGCATTCGATCTCATGCACTCCCAGCAACGGCTGCGCCGGCAAAACAAGAACATTGCTACTCATTCTCAATCCTTGATCGTCGCTCAAACCGCTCGGCAACAAAAATACACATAGATACTGACTGCGAGCAATTTCAAGCACCTACGAGATCAAAAACTCATCGCCCGCCCAGCACCCGGATCAGCCTCAATCCTGCTGCCCGCAGGGCCTTAAAACTTGCACCAGGCAACGGCATGAAAACTGCACACCGCTCGTGGAGTTCAAATTTCCGTCACTCAAGGAATCAATATGTTTCGTACTCACGGCATGAACCTCGCTTACAAGTATTGCGTTGGCGAGGGCCTAGAGCTCGGCGCTTCCATACACAACTCTTTTTATTTGTCGAACTGCCCCAATCTGTCGCCCAGTGACGGAACCTCCTACCTGTTTGAGCGCGACCTGCTCGATTATCAGCGCTATCAAGCCAACTATATCGATCACTCAGGCGGTGAAATGGCGCCCGTCGACTTGATCGGCGACTTCCAGAATATTCCCAAACCTGATGCCAGCCTGGATTACCTGGTCAGTTCTCACGTCATCGAGCACGACCCTAATACCTTCGCTGCATTTATTGAATCAGACCGGGTGCTCAAAAACTTCGGCGTATTCTTCTGTATTTTTCCCAAACGCATCGCTGCACAAGAAGACCGCTTTCGTCGGCTGACGACGCTTGAGGAAATGATCGCGGCCCATGACAGCAAGCTTGGCATGTCCGACATGCCACCGGAAACCTGGCGCGACCATTATCAGGTTTTCTCCCTCCAAAGCATGATTCGCGTCGTTAACCATCTCAACCAGCAACGCTTGGGTAAATGGCTCATCGAATGCGTTGAAGAAACCGACAGCAAGGTAGGTAACGGGCACACCATCGTACTGCGAAAGTATGATCAATTGGCAGAATCGCGCTGGCCGGACGATGAAAGTTTCGCGCGAGACTTTTTCGGCGCATGGGAGGCTGGCCGCCCTGGCGAGGCCCTGGCCATGCTAAAGATCTCACTGTCCTTTAACTTCTTTGACCCGGTAAAACTGCACCTCGCAGGCCATCTGGCCAAGCAGATCGGCGATACCAGCGAGGCCATCGAGTTTCTTCGTCAGGCACTGATCATCGAGCCAGAAAACGAAGCCTTCCGAAAAGAATTTTTCGAATGGTCAGGTGCCGTCTACGCCAACCCTGTCCTGTAACCCCGCCCCCCTATCAGTTGTAGAGCTGCGATCAGTCATACGGAGTATCACATGAACCTTTGGCAAGACTTTTTGAAGAATGACGATCGCCTTATCCACAAGTGGACCCACTACTTTCCCATCTACGAAAAACATCTGACCGAGTGGCGAAACAAAACGATAACGGTTCTCGAGATTGGCGTGTCCAAAGGTGGCTCGCTGCAAATGTGGAAACGTTTTTTTGGTCCATTGGCCACCATCGTGGGGATAGACATCAACCCCGAATGCCAGACCATGGAAGAAGATGGCATCCACATTCGCATTGGCGACCAATCAGATCCTGAGTTTCTTCAAAAGCTGATCGATGAGTTTGGTCCATTCGACATCGTGCTGGATGACGGTAGCCACCGCATGGACCACATTACCCAGACCTTTGAGTTGCTGTACCCGACCTTGCCTAAAAACGGCGTTTACATCGTTGAGGACTTGCACACCGCTTACTGGCCAGAATACGGGGGAGGCAAAGACAACCCCAACACATTCATCAACATCAGCAAAAGCTTCATTGATGACTTGAATGCCGACCACTCGCGCGGGCAGATCGCGCCCACCTTCATGACTCGCTTCACCTTCAGCATCAGCTATTACGACAGTGTCGTGGTGTTCCAGCGCGGCTCGATACCGGTCAAGAAAGCGCCGCAAACAAGCCTTCAGAACATCGCCAAGAGACTGCTAAACGCTCCTTACTGATGTCCCCAAGGGGCGGCTCGGCACGCTGTGACGCCCCCAACCAGAGCTGGGAACGCCTCAAGGCAAAAACAGCGTAAACAACCCGCCCCCCAACGCCCCGCCATTGGCCAGCTCAACCCGGCCTGCCACCCCGTTACGCGCGTGCAGGCTGGCGATATGACCGGCAAAGTACAAGCCCAGACCGGTGCTGCCACTGATCGGGTTGATGCCTTGGACCAGCTCATGCTGGTGTTCGATCATCGACGCCGGATACCCCCGGCCATCGTCATTGATCGTGATGAACAGCTCACCGCCCTGCTCACCGGCGGTAATGGCAATCGCCTTGTCGGCGTAGCGAATGGCATTGACCATGATGTTATTAAGCACTGAGCCGATCAGCTCCCGGTCAAAGAAGCCCAGCGGGGTCAGACCATCGACGCTGTAGCTGGCCGAAATGCCGCGACTGTCGAGCACTTCTTTATGGTGCACCAGTTGCGCTTCGATGAAGTCATCCAGGTCGTGGTAGTCGGCCTGCATCGGCAACTGGTTGACGCCCAGTTTGTAGAGCCCCAGCAGTTGCACCAACATGCCATTGAGGCGGGCGAACTCGTATTCCATGACCCCGTGCTCGGGGTGCTCTAGCTGCTCCTGACTCAGGCGCTCCACCCAGTTGTGGTGGGCCTGGCTGAGGATGGCCAGGGAGTTTTTCATGTCATGCACCGTGGAGGCGATGACCATCGAAAAGTCCGGGCCTTGCGGTTGATCAGTCATGCACCAAATGCCCTTTCCTTGAGTTTCTGGTAGCGCGGGTAGCGCGCGTCAGTTTCTGGCATTTTGCCGACCATGGTCAGCGATGCCCGGCACTCTTGCAGCGCTTCGGCGCTCAGGCTCTGGCCTGGGTGCAACAGTGACTGGGCAAGGTTCAGCGCAATACTGATGTTCTTCGGCTGCAGCGCCAAGGCCTTGCGAAACAGCTCCTGGGCCTCGGACAACTGACCGGCTTTATAGCTGCGCACGCCCTGAACGTTCAAGTCGATGGCGGCCTTGTTGGCACCGAGTATCTCGGGATCATCAGTCAGGCTGGCCAGGGTTTTCATGACCTGCGGGTCATCACCGTAGATCTCTGCGGTGTTTTTCAACACGCCGGCACCCGCCTGCTCCTGACCCAGTTGCTTAAGCTGGCTCGCAACCACCATGGCGGCGTCGGCGCTAAGAAACTGGCTCATGCCATCGAGCCGCGCCACAGCCTGTTCGGTGAGCTTGGCGGCGGTTTCCGGGTCCGAGTGTTGCAGGCTGGCGGCCTTCATCAAGCGCGCACGTACCTGCAAGCCCTCGTCATTGGCATGTTCCTTGGCCACATCGCCCAGCGCCTGGTTGATTTCCGCCCGGGCGCGCACGTCGAGTCCCTGATCGCCGCCTTTGTTGATCAAGGCATGGGCCAGGCCCAGATTGGTTTCAGGGTTTTTGAAGCGCGAGAACTGGCCCTGGGAAACCGCCTGACGGTAAGCCCGCGAGGCGCTCTCGAAATCCTGGTTATCCATGGCCAGCTTGCCGAGCATCGTCTGCCGGCGTACCGCCAGCGGCGACAGGCGCACGGCGGTCTCCAGAACACTCTGGGCGCGCTTGGTTTCACCACGGACCATCAGCACATCGGCCAGCCCGTCGAACAGCGCAGGAAACATCGGAAAAGCCTTGGTGGCCTGCTCGTAGACCCCTTGCGCATCGGCGGTGCGGCCACGCTTGAGCAACAGGCTGCCGAGCATGCCGTAGGCCCACGGCGTGGGCCGGTCGGCAATGATCGAGTTGAGCAGGGCTTCGAGCGGCTCGACCTGATTGAGGTCGCGCAAGGCAGCAGCCTTGTAGCGCAGGCACAACGGCGCCAGGCGCGGGTCCTGCTTGGCCAGATTGACGCAGGCCGCCAATACCTCGGCAGGCTTGCCGCGGTCCAGCGCCTGGAAGATCGGCTTGAGCAGGGTCTTGCGCTGGACCATCTTCTCGATGCGCTGCGCGAGCCCGGCACGGTTGAACGGTTTGGTCAGGTAGCCATCCGGCTCCCACTCCAGAGCACTCATGACCATCGCCTGACTATTCTCGGCGGTGACCATGATAAATACGCTTTCATAACTGAGCAGTCGCTCGGTCATCAGATCTTCAAGCACTTGCTGGCCATTCTTGCGGCCGTCACCCAGATTGAAATCGTGCAGGACGAAATCGTAGCGCTTCTCCGAGCACATCTTCAGCGCCTGTTCGCCGGTGTCGGCCGTATCCACTTCCTTGACGCCCAGCTCACGCAGCATTGACCTGACCGAACTGCGGAAGTCGGAAAAGTCATCGACGATCAGAAAGCTTTTTTGGTTGTACGCCAGCATCCAGGGTCCTGTCTTCAAGGGGGTGCGAAATCGGCTCTGCGGGTTTGGGTCCCGGGTTCGACACGATTCTGAGGGCGCAGATAATAACTAACGGCATAATGCCATCAAACTGATTTTCCTGCGCCCGTTCGGCTACCTGCCTGATGGACAAGTTAGCAAAGCCAAAAAGTTTTTCGACCTTGAAGCGGGAAACTGTAGAGCGAAATCACAGTTAGACGCCTGGAAAGCGGATTTTCTTCAGTTTTCAGCGGCCATCAGGCTCGCAAGCCAGGTGCTTGCGAACCCGATGGCGGCTGTCGAACGCCCGGATAGATGACTGTCAGACCCAGCCGTCGTTGCGTTTGCGCTTGCGGCTCATGGCCGGCAGGATCAGACCGATCAGCAGACCGACCCCGGCAATGCTGGCGCCGTAGACCATGTAACTCATCAGCGCCTGCTGGTTTTCGATACCCAGCCGTGCCTGAGTATCACGCAGCTCGGACTGCGCCTGGGTCAACTGCTCGGTCAGTCCCTGGCTGCGAGCCTCAAGCTCATCGATCAGTTTCTTGCGCGAATCCATGGTTTCCTGCATGCCTTGCACGCGAGCCTTCCAGGTGTCGTCGATCTTGGCCAACTGGTCGGTCAGTTGTGCCACCTGACTGGTGAGCTGTGGCAGCCGCTCGGACTGACCGGGCTCTTCCTGCAGGTCACTGGTCAGAATCCACACAGTGCTGCCACCCTCGCCGCGGATCTGGCTGTAGGAACCCTGGCTACCGAGCAACTCGACCTTCTGACCGGATTTGAGCGTGCCGACAATCCGGTGGCCATCAGTCGGGCCGCTGCGTACGTAGGTATTGAGGCTGTCGCTGATCCAGCGGTCATTGGCGGCTGCCTGCAGCGATTGCGAACCCAGCAGGCCCAGCAGCGCGAGAAACAGCCCGGCACGCAGGTGGCGACGTGGCGGGTTTGACAGGAACAGGCCGGGCGCGCGGGCCAGCAGTGAGGAAAAATGACGAGGCATGGCAGTGACTATCT
Organism: Pseudomonas sp. 21LCFQ02; assembly: GCF_024129895.2. Classification (NCBI taxonomy): domain Bacteria; kingdom Pseudomonadati; phylum Pseudomonadota; class Gammaproteobacteria; order Pseudomonadales; family Pseudomonadaceae; genus Pseudomonas; species Pseudomonas sp. 21LCFQ02. Next base: position 3,305,088 of record NZ_CM178749.1, on the reverse strand, counting down.
TCGCTGAATAAAACAAAGGCCGCGGTGAACGGGCCGGCGCACGATGGGCATCCATGACGGGACTTTGCGTGCAACTCCTGCAGCCGCCGGATGTCAGCAGTACACGAGCACCATGGCCGCAAGGCCAGGCCTCGAATCAGCAGGCCGTCGAGAATCCATCGCTCTACAGACCCTGTAAAAGGTGTCAGGTTCATTACTGGCCGATATCGGCGTCAATTTTCAGCCGCAAGGCGTTCCCGGCAAGATATTCACCAGAGTGGTTTTCTTGCGGCACAAATGCTGGCAATACTGCGCAGGGTTTGCTTTGCAGCGCGGCTGCCAGCAAGAATAGCCCTCAAGCGTTAACGTCGCTGATGTTCACCATCAAGGTGCCACCGACACAGTGTCGGCGGCATCGCTCTAATGGAAAATAGAATGCTCCCAAGACAAGTGATCAACGCCTCGGTCAGCCCCAAGGGCAGCCTTGAAACGCTCTCCCAGCGCGAAGTCCAGCAACTCTCCGCCGCCGGCTCCGGCAGCGTTTATAGCCTGTTTCGCCAGTGCGCCCTGGCAATCCTCAATACCGGCGCGCATGTCGACAACGCCAAGACCATTCTGGAAGCCTACGAGAGCTTCGAAGTCCGTATTCACCAGCAAGATCGCGGCGTACGTCTTGAATTGCTCAACGCCCCGGCGGATGCCTTCGTTGATGGTGAGATGATCGCCAGCACCCGTGAAATGCTGTTCAGTGCCCTGCGCGATATCGTCTACACCGAAAGCGAACTGGACAGCCAGCGCATCGACCTGAGCTCCTCGCAAGGCATTACCGACTACGTGTTTCACCTGCTGCGCAACGCTCGCACCCTGCGTGCCGGCGTCGAGCCGAAGCTGGTGGTGTGCTGGGGCGGCCACTCGATCAACACCGATGAGTACAAGTACACCAAGAAGGTCGGCCACGAGCTGGGCCTGCGCAGCCTGGACATCTGCACCGGTTGCGGCCCGGGCGTGATGAAAGGCCCGATGAAAGGCGCCACCATTGCCCACGCCAAGCAGCGCATTCACGGCGGCCGCTACCTGGGCCTGACCGAGCCGGGCATCATCGCCGCCGAAGCACCGAACCCGATCGTCAACGAACTGGTGATCCTGCCAGATATCGAAAAACGCCTGGAAGCCTTCGTGCGCGTCGGCCACGGCATCATCATCTTCCCCGGCGGTGCCGGCACGGCCGAAGAGTTCCTGTACCTGCTGGGCATCCTCATGCACCCGGCCAACCAGGACCTGCCATTCCCGGTATTGCTCACCGGCCCGAAAAGCGCTGAAGCCTACCTGCATCAACTGGATGCTTTCGTCCAGGCCACCCTTGGCGAAGCCGCGCGCAAGCACTACAAGATCATCATCGACAATCCGGCCGAAGTCGCCCGGCAGATGGCCCACGCCCTGAAAGAGGTCAAGCAGTTCCGCCGCGAGCGTAACGACGCGTTCCACTTCAACTGGCTGCTGAAAATCGACGAGAGCTTCCAGCATCCGTTCGACCCGACCCACGAAAACATGGCCAGGCTCAAGCTCAGCCACGACGTGCCGCCGCACGAACTGGCGGCCAATTTGCGCCGGGCGTTTTCCGGGATCGTCTCGGGTAACGTCAAGGACAAAGGCATTCGCCTGATCGAAGAGCACGGCCCCTATCAGATTCATGGCGACCCGGCGATCATGCAGCCACTGGACAAACTGCTGCAGGCGTTCGTCGAACAGCACCGCATGAAGCTGCCCGGTGGCGCGGCCTACGAGCCATGCTATCGGGTGGTGAGCTGATCGCGAAACTGCCGGGGCGAGACTCCGGCAGCACGCTTGAAGAACCGGGTGAAATACGCCGGTTCCGAAAACCCCAGGCTGTCGGATAGCTGATTGATGGTCATGGTGGTGTACACCAGGCCACGCCTGGCTTCGAGTAGCAGGCGCTGGTTGATGATCTGCAACGCCGACTGGTCCGCCAGCCGCCGACACAGCGCATTGAGGTGCGCGGCACTGATCCCCAGGCGCCGCGCATGCTCCTCGATGGACCAGTGCAGACGAAAGCTTTCTTCGAGTTGATGCATAAAGCGCTGCAAATGCTCACGCCCCCGGTCGGGGGAGCCCGCCGCCTGCCCTGCGCCACTATGCTCACTGCGCCGGCATAACCACACCAGCAACTGATTGATCAGCGCCTGCAGCATCAGCTCGCGACCGACCCTGACCTGATGGTACTCACTGACAATCGCGCTGAATAACCGGTCAAGCTCGGGTGAATCGTCACCCGGCCCGTGACAAAGCGGGGTGGCCAACCTGAAACCGTCCAGCGCAGCCTCCAGTTGCTCCACCAGCGGCATCGCCAGGGTCAGAATGTGGCCCTGGATGGTGTCCGCGAAGCGAAAGGTGTGCACGCTCAGGGCAGGCACGACCTGCAGCACCGGCCCCTCGACCTCACGCACCACCTCCTCAACCTTGAGCAACGCCCGCCCCGACTGCACATACAGCAGTTGCACCAGATCACTGTGCCGGTGCGGCTTGATTTCCCAGTCGTGCAGGCTGCTGCGCTCGGCAATCGATTCGCAATGGATCAGATCGGGTGTCGGCCAGACGACCGTCTCGCCGTACAGCTTGAACACCGGGATGTTGCTGGCAGGCCGGCCGGACATTGAGATAACCCTCGAAAAATCCAGATAATGCGCTGGATAGTGCCTTCTTATGCCGTATCCATCCATTAAAAATACAGGAGACAACAACAATGACAGCCCGCAGACCCTTGGTGTGCAGGGCGCAAATACAGGACAACAACAATGAAAACCCAAGTCGCAATCATCGGCTCAGGCCCGTCCGGGCTGTTGCTGGGCCAACTGCTGCAACGTGCCGGCATTGCCAACATCATCATCGAACGTAAAGACCCCGCCTACATACTCTCGCGCATTCGTGCCGGCGTGCTGGAACAAGGCATGGTTGAGCTGCTGCGTGAAGCCGGTGTCGGCGCACGTCTGGACGAAGAAGGGCTGGTACACGACGGGTTCGAACTGGCCTTCGATGGCCGCTGCGAACGCATCGACCTCAAGCACCTGACCCAGGGCAAGACCGTGATGGTCTACGGCCAGACCGAAGTGACCCGCGACCTGATGCAGGCCCGCGAGGCCGCTGGCGGTAGCACTGTGTACGACGCCGACGATGTGCAACTGCATGACCTCAAGACCGACCGGCCCTACGTAACCTTCACCCGCAATGGCGAAAACCAGCGGGTCGACTGCGATTACATCGCCGGGTGCGACGGTTTTCATGGTGTGTCACGCCAGTCAATCCCGGCCGACAGCCTCAAGGTCTTCGAGCGGGTCTACCCGTTCGGCTGGCTCGGCGTGCTGGCCGACACCCCGCCGGTCAACGACGAACTGGTCTACGCCAACCACCCGCGTGGTTTTGCCCTGTGCAGCATGCGCTCACCGACCCGCACCCGTTATTACGTGCAAGTCGGAGCAGAGGAAAAGGTCGAAGACTGGTCAGACGAACGTTTCTGGAACGAGCTGAAAACCCGCCTGCCCAACCATCTGGCCGAACGTCTGATCACCGGCCCATCCATCGAGAAGAGCATCGCGCCGCTGCGCAGCTTCGTCGCCGAACCCATGCAGTACGGCCAGCTGTTTTTGCTTGGCGATGCAGCACACATCGTCCCGCCTACCGGCGCCAAGGGTCTGAACCTGGCGGCCAGCGATGTCAGCACCTTGTACCGCATTCTGCTCAAGGTCTACCGCGAGGGCCGTACCGACCTGCTGCAACGCTATTCACAAATCTGCCTGCGCCGGGTCTGGAAAGCCGAACGGTTTTCCTGGTGGATGACCTCGCTGCTGCACAAGTTTCCAGGCACCGACGATTTCAGCCAGCGTATCCAGCAGACCGAGCTGGATTACTACGTGGGTTCGCAGGCCGGGCGGCAGACCATTGCCGAGAATTATGTGGGGTTGCCTTACGAGGCGGTGGAATGAAAAAAGGGATGAGTCCGTTGCCGGGCTCATCCCTTTATTTTTACGGGCTCAATGGATCAACAAATCAACCCAGTACGAAGTCTGCCGTACCCTGACCAGTCAGAGTGATGCGGGAATTATCCGAGGTATAGATATGCTCAATGCTATCGTAGCCGGCAAACCAATCCGTCAGAAGTACGCCCTCTTGCGGAGTCTCTCCCGCCGTAAAGACAGAGCTATGCAGGTATAGGTCATCGCCGACCCGATCAACCAGCAGTTGGCTATTGCTGATGTTCAGAAACAACGTATCGGAGTAACTGCTGCTGACGTCCTGAATCGTGACCAGATCCGAGGTCTCGACCCTATAGAAATCATCGCCCTCTCCGCCGTTGGCCGAACCACTGGCCTGGAACACAAGTTGATCATCACCCGCACCGCCCAGTAGCGAGAAGCCCGTGCCCGTACCGGTCAGTTGGTCATTGCCATCGCCGCCATCGGCCAGGCCATGGGTGACAGTAATGGTGTCATCGCCAGCACCGCCGTACAGCGAATCAACACCCGCGCCACCCGTGATGACGTTATTGCTGTCGTTACCGATACCGATGAACGCTTCATTGCCGGTATAGATCAGATTTTCTACGTTTGCGGCCAGCACAGTACCGTTCGGGTTGCTTACCGAAACACGAACTTCGTCAATGCCGCCAAACTCTTCTTCAATAATGGTCGGTGTGATGGCAGTGTCGATGTAATAGATATCATCACCGGCGTTGCCTTCAAATGTGATGGCTGTACCGCGACTGTCTGCTCCGCTGGTAAAGGTGTCATTGGCGTTTGATCCGATGACAATCTCAATATTGGTCAGTGTGCTACCTTCAGCCTCTCCGCCGATACCCACCGCACCGGCACCCTCGCGCACGTCAACGTTGATCCCCTCGTACGAAGTTGAGTAGTCGATCGTGTCGACACCGTCACCGCCATCGAAATCAATGGCATAGACACTAAAACTGGAGAAAGTATCGTCGTAGTCAGAACCCCTGATCGCTTCGATGCCATCATAAAAGTCGCCTGCGGCGATACCGCTGATATCATAGGTAATGAAGTTAATAGTCAAGCCGACAGTGCTGTCCACATAACTCACGGTATCGTAGCCATCGCCGCCGGAGAACCAATCGCCACCTGCGCCGCCGATCAGTATGTCGTTACCACCGCCGCCCAATAGCGCATCGTCACCCGCCCCACCACGAATGATGTTATCACCGTCATTACCAACCCCAAGATACGACTGATCACCGACATAAGTCAGATTCTCGATGTTCGCGGCCAGGACAGTACCATTTGGATTACCAACCGACACCCGCACTTCATCGATGCCGCCATCAGCGTGTTCGACAATGGGCGGTGTTTCTGTACCGTTGATGTAATAGGTGTCGTCGCCAGCGCCACCTTCAAACGTGATGTACGCTGCCCAAGCGTCCGCATTGCTGATAAAGCTGTCATCAAATGCAGAACCGATGAGCCTCTCGATATCAATCAGCGCACTGCCCTCGGCTGCGATGCTTGTAACGACCACACTGCCGTCGGCGCGAGTCTCGATATTCACCCCTTCAGTCGATGCCGAATAATCGACAGCGTCCTGACCATGGCCGCCATCGACATCCATAGCACTGCCATTAGCGACGAAGGTATCGTCGTAATACGAACCACTGATTGCCTCGATCTCGGTAAAGGTATCGCCTGTAGCGATACCGGAATGCTCCCCCGTGTGCAGATTAATAGTCACTGCTTCCATACTGTCGGAATAGCGCACCGTATCGTAGCCAGCACCACCGATAAATTGATCAGCGCCAGCACCGCCGTAAAAAGTATCGTCGCCTGCCGCACCGGTAATAATGTTATCGGCATCGTTACCAATGCCCGTGAAAGCGCCCTCACCAACATAAGTCAGTTTGTTAATGCCCGCGGGCAAGGCAGTGCCATGCGGGCCGTCGACCGAAATCCGCAGTTCATAAGTATCTTCATCTGTGCCGATCAGTATATTTTCGCCGGCTGTTCCATTGATTACTGCCATTTGCTGCTTCCTTGTCTTGATGGTGAACGAACGAGCGCTGTCGGCTTGCGGTGATCAAGCCTGCACCGTCCATTCGTTTTCGGCGGCGACCCGCCAAACGTAAGCTGTAACTTTCACTTTTAATAAATGTGACTTTGTGTTTCAGGAGGCTGTTTTGAAGCAGAATCGTGTGGGTAGAAATACTGTGCATCTGCGTCCATGACAGGCACTTATGCCCTGACCCGGCGCGCCCGCCTTGCTGATGGCCATAGGCTGGTTTAACCTTGCGAATAATTCTTATCTACAGATGCATTCGCCATGGCCGCCAGCGAACTCCCTCTCAAGCAAGCCGTGCATGAGCTCTACACCGAGCACCATGGCTGGCTGTTCGCCTGGCTGCGCAAGAAGCTTGGCTGCCCGCACAATGCCGCCGACCTGTCGCATGACACCTTTGTGCGCATCATGGGCTCGCGCGAAAGTCTTGGGCGGTTGCGTGAGCCGCGGGCGTTTCTGACCACCACGGCGCGTCATCTGCTGATCGACCGCGCCCGGCGGCGCAAGATCGAGGACGCCTACCTGCGCGAGCTGGCGTTGACTGCCGATGTGCTGGAGCACTGCCAGCAGTCGGCGGAGCAGATTCTGCTGACCCTGGAATCGCTGGAGCACATCACCTTCGTGCTCGACGGTCTGCATGACAACGCCCGGCAGGTGTTCCTGCTGTATTTCCTCGAAGGCTTACGCCAAGTGGATATCGCCAGCCAGTTGGGGATCAGCGAGCGCATGGTGCGCAAGCATCTGCTCAATGCGCTGGTGCATTGCAATCATGCGCTGGACGTCTGAGCCGGCATGGCACCTCTACAAAGCATCGAACAGCAAGCTGCCGACTGGGTGATCCGCTGCACCGAAGGCCCGCTTACGGATGCCGAGCGACAACAGTTCGAACACTGGCAAGCAATCGATGCGCGGCATGCGGCGGCTTTCGAGCGGCTGCAGACCTTCGTTGGCGGCGTGCAGTCGTTGCGCGCCAGGCAGGCACCGGCCCGGGCGGCGCTGAATGCAGGCGCGGTGGCGCGCCGACGCTTGCCGCTACGCGGCGCGACCTGGGCGCTGTTGCTGGCCTTGCCACTGGCCCTGCTGCTGCGCAGCTATCCGCCTGCGGTGCTGCTCGCCGATCAACGCAGTGCACCGGCGCAGTGGCAACAGCTGACTCTGGATGATGGTTCGCGGTTGGTCATGAGCGGCAACAGCGCGGTGGACATCGACTTCAGCCACAACCAGCGACAGATCAAGCTGCTGCGCGGTGAAATCCTCATTGATGTGGCCCGTGACCACCAGCGCCCCTTCACGGTGGTGACCGAAGACGGGCGTATGCGCGCCCTCGGCACGCGCTTTACGGTCAAGCGTGAACACGACTCAACGCTGTTGAGCATGCTCGAATCCAAAGTGGCTGCGCGCACTGCGCTGGCGCCTGAAGAGACCCAGGTCAGTGCCGGCGAGCAGGTTCGAATCACCCGCGAGCAGGTGCAACGGCTCAGCAGCATCGACCCGGCGGCGTTGTCGGCTGCCTGGCAACGCCATCAACTGGTGGTGGATGACCGGCCGTTGCCTGAAGTGCTTGATGAACTGGCCCGCCAGTATCGCGGCCATGTGCAGTTCGACCGCCAGCAACTGGCCGATCTGCGCGTCTCGGCGGTGCTGCCGCTGGATAACCCGCAGCAGGCCATGCGCCTGATCAGCGACGTGTTGCCAGTGCGTATCGAACCTTACGGGCCTTGGTGGTTGCAGGTCGAACGGATTGCGGCCCCGGCAGAAAAATAAATTCTGCGCCGGTTCCGGTTTGCCCACGCCCTGCGTCAAGGAAGGACTAACCACAAGACAGGACTGCCTTCCATGCCGCTGGACACGCCCCAGACCTTCCCCTGCCGCCTGGCGCCTCTGGCGCTGACCATCAGCCTGGCCAGCAGCGCGTTGCTCGGCCTGGGCGTCCCGTTTGCACACGCTCAGCAGCAGGCTCAGTCTTACAACATCGCTGCTGGTGAGCTGGCCCAGGTGTTGAGCCGCTTCGCTCAGCACAGCGGCGTGGCGTTGATGTTCAACCCGCAAACAGTCGCCGGTGTGCAAAGCCAGGGCCTGCAAGGCAGCTATGGGGTCGATGAAGGCTTTGCACGGATTCTGCAGGGCAGCGGCTACCAGGCGCTGCGTGGTGCCAACGGCTATCTGCTGACCCCGGCGCTGCAGGCCGGCGACAGCCTGGAGCTGGCGCCCACCGCGATTGGCGCCACTACCGAACAAACCGCCACCGGCCACGTACAGGGCTACGTGGCCAAACGCAACCTGAGCGCGACCAAGACCGACACGCTCATTACCGAAACCCCGCAGTCACTGTCGGTGGCCACCAGCGATGAGATTCGTGACCGGCAAGCGGAGACGCTTTCGCAGAGTCTGGACCTCACCCCCGGTTTTACCAGCCAGCCCACCAGCTTCAACCGCACCGCCGACCGATTCCGGATTCGCGGCTTTGACGTTGAGTCAGCCACCGGTGGATCGCTGCGCGACGGCCTGCGTTTGCAGAACAACTCTTACGATGGCGTGCAGGAACCCTACGGCCTGGAACGCGCCGAAGTGGTTCGCGGCGCCGCCTCGGTGCTCTACGGCCAGTTGTCGCCGGGCGGGCTGATCAACGCAGTCAGCAAGCGCCCCAGCCAGACCTCCTGGAATGAAGTCAACGCGCAGCTCGGTGAGCATGACCGCAAGCAGTTGTCCGGCGACTTCACCGGTCCCTTGGGCGACAGCGACACCCTCAGTTACCGGCTGACCGTGCTGGAGCGCGACAGCCAGACCAGCGCCGATCATATCGACAATGACAAGTTCTACATTGCGCCGGCCCTGACCTGGCAACCGACCGAAGACACCTCGCTGACACTGCTGTCGTTCTATCAGAAAACCGCAACGGGTTTCTCGGCGCCACTGCCCTGGCAATTGACCAAGGGCGTGGGTGACAGCCCGTTCGCCATCGGCCGCCACGATTTTATCGGTGAGCCGGATTACGACCGCATGGATGGCAATATGTCGGCGCTCGGCTATGAGTTCGACCACCGCTTCGATGAACACACCAAAGTCAGCCACAAGCTGCGCTACTACGAAGCTGACGTGACCTGGCGTTATCTGCAAGTCAACACAGCGACACTGGCCAATGCCCTCAATACCGGGACTCTCGGCCGCCAGTACAGCGACCGCCGCGAACGTTCGCGCGCGCTGGCCAGCGATACCAATGTGCAAAGCCAGTGGCAGTTCGGCAACTGGCAGCACACCTTGCTACTGGGTTTCGACGCCTATGACAGCAGCTATGACTCACACAACTTCCGTGGCAATGCGCCGTCGCTGAACCTCAATAACCCGCAATACGGCCAGCCGGTGGTGGTTAACCGCAACCCGGCAACCGATCGTGGCTCGCAAATAGACACCCTGCAAAAAGGCATTTACTGGCAGGACCAGATCAAGTTCGACGAGCGCTGGGTTCTGCTGCTCGGGGGGCGGCATGACTGGGCCGACCAGAGCACCAAACTGTTTCGCAACCAGAGCCACAGCAGCCAGAGCGATGAATCCACCACCTGGCGTGTGGGCCTGGTGTACAAGGCCGACAATGGCCTGGCACCGTACCTGAGCTACAGCGAGTCATTCTTCCCGGTGGCCGGCACTGACCGTGACGGCGTGGCGTTCGTGCCTACCGAAGGCAAGCAGTACGAAGTCGGTATCCGTTATCAGCCCGAGGGCAGCAACACTCTGCTCAGCGCAGCGGTCTATGAACTGACCCAACAGAATGTCCTGACCCAGGACCGCACCGACATCAATTTCTCGGTGCAGACCGGTGAAGTCCGTTCCCGTGGCCTGGAACTCGAAGCACGCACTGAACCTGTGCCGAACCTGAGCCTGATCGCCTCATACGCCTACATCGATGCACGCATCACCAAGAGTAACGTGGCCGCAGAAATCGGCCAGCGCAGCGAAGACAGCCCGTATCACCAGGCCGCGCTGTGGGCCGACTACCGCCTGCACGCGCTGGGTATCCCCAATCTGCGCATCGGCGGCGGCGCCCGTTACAAGGGCAGCACCCAGGCTTCGGGCGTCCCGTCAGGCATGCCGGCCTACACCCTGTTCGATGCGCGGGCCAGCTACGAGATCGACCCACACTGGGAAGTCGCGCTCAACGCCAACAACCTGACCAACAAGCGCTACACCTATTGCGAGTTCGCCATCTGCCGCTACGGTGACGAACGCCAGTTGGTCAGTACCCTGAGCTATCGCTGGTAACGCGGGTCAGGTGGCCGCCGTTGCCGGAACCGAGGCAGGCCGGCTCAGACGCAGCGCCACCAGGCTACCGACAATGGTCAACGCCGCCAGCGCATACAGCGCGGCGGTGGTCGAACCGGTCTGATCCTTGATCCAGCCCACCAGATAAGGGCTGAGAAACCCGGCCATCTGGCCGATGGAGTTGATCAAGGCCAGGCCACCGGCGGCCACGCTGGCGCTGAGCAACGCGGTCGGCAACGGCCAGAACATCGGCAGACCGGTCAGCGCGCCCATGGTGGCAATGCACAGGCCGGCAATGGCGATCACCGGCACACTGGCGAAGTTGGCGGCAATCATCAGCCCCGCCGCGCCCATCAGCATCGGCACCACCAGGTGCCAGCGCCGCTCGTTGCGCAAGTCGGCCGAACGCCCCACCAACAGCATGAACACCCCGGCCAGCAGGTAAGGGATCGCACTGATCCAGCCGATCACCAGCGCATCGCTGAAGCCCAGGTTCTTGATGATCGAGGGCAGCCAGAAGTTGATGGCATACACCCCGCTCTGGATGCAGAAGTAGATAAAGCCCAGGGTCCAGATCAGCGGCATGGTCAGCACGCTGGCCAGCGACGAACTGGCCTGTTTCGGGCGGTTCAACTCGTCATTGGCCACATCACTCATGACCCGTTTCTGTTGTTCGGCGGTCAACCAACGGGCGTCTTCGACCTTGTCGCACAGCAGCTTGAAGGCCAGCAGGCCGAGCAACACGGTCGGCAGGCCCTGGATCAGAAACATCCACTGCCAGCCATCCAGGCCGCCCTGGCCATGGGCGAAGTGGTTGAGGATCCAGCCGGAGAACGGCCCGCCAAGCAGGCCGGACACCGGAATCGCCGACATGAACAGCGCCATGATCCGACCGCGCCGCTGGTTGGGGTACCAGCGCGACAGGTACAGCACGATACCGGGGAAGAAGCCGGCTTCGGCCATGCCGGTCAGAAAGCGCAGCACATAAAATTCCATCGGCGTGGTGACAAACAGCAGGCAGGTCGAGAACGTGCCCCAGGTGATCATCATCAGGCCGATCCAGCGCCGCGGCCCGAAGCGGTTCAAGGCCAGGTTGCTGGGCAGGCCGCACAGCACGTAACCGATAAAGAAGATCCCGGCGCCCAGGCCGTAGACCGTTTCGCTGAACTTCAGGGCGTCGAGCATCTGCAGCTTGGCGAAACCGACGTTGACGCGGTCCAGGTAGTTGAACAGGTAGCAGATGAAAATGAAGGGGATCAGACGCAGGGTGATGCGACGGTAGACAAGATTGCCTTGCACGTCGTCAGCCTCGCGAGTCGGCGAGTTGGACATGGTGTGGAGTCCTTGAAGGATGTTGTTGTTATGGGCAGCCCGTTGATCATAGGGGTGCGTCAACAAAAACTCTTTGGCGGTTTGCACGACGGTATGGCCGCGTTGTTGTGTGCTTGCACAACGGCGTGTGCGGATGACGGGCGCCGTAGGAGCGGATTTATCCGCGAAGGCTTCCCGGCTAGAGCCAATCCTGTTCGGATAAGCGCTATCTGCCTTTGTGGGAGCGACCTTGGTCTGGGCGGCATTCCGACGAAGAGGCCGGCAAAGTCACAGCATCTGCTGCGAATGTGCAGCCGCTTTCGCTAGCAAGCTAGCTCCCACAGGAACCGCGTTGTCCTTAACGGATCAGCATTACCCCTCCAAGGTTACCCTTGTGAATCACGGCTCAATGCGTTTGAGTTCGCGCAGCAGCTCCAGCAGTTGCTGCATCTTGTCTTCGCCAAACTGCGCCTGGATGCGCTGATAGTTGCGCTCCATGTCTTCGCTCATCGAGACGAAGCACTGCTGGCCCTGCTCGGTCAGGCTGACCAGCATGCGTCGCTGGTCATGGGCCGGTTTGCTGCGCCGTACAATGCCGTCGCGCTCCAGGCGCGCCAGCACGCCGGTCATGCTCGGCTTGAGGATGCAGGCCTGCTCGGCCAGTTGGTAGCTCTCCATTTCACCCTGCTGGTTGAGGATGCGAATGACCCGCCATTGTTGTTCGGTCAGGCCATGTTCGTTCAATGACGGACGAAAGAACGCCATCGCTGCTTCACGGGCCTGCAGCAGGGTAAGGGTCAGAGAGGGTCTGGGGCTGGGCATGGTCTACACAATAGCCGGTGCAGGACCGGCGGTGGGAGGGTTCGGATGATGGCCGAGGACTATAGCCGACGACTGGTTAACAAGTAAACGATTGACCGATCCCGAACCCCCGATCGGCCTGCCGGAAGGCTCAGGCCGCGTCGGTCGTATTGCGTTCCAGTTGCTGCTTGCCGTGCGCCACCGACAGGGTGTCGGGCAGGCACACGCCGTTCTTGATCGCCAGTACCTGGGCCATGATGCTCACGGCGATTTCTGCCGGGGTCTTGCTGCCGATGAAGATGCCGACCGGGCCATGCAAGCATTGCAACGAGGCTTCGCTCTGGCCGAAATGCTCGATCAGTCGATCACGACGGCTGCGGTCGTTGCGCCGCGAACCGATGGCACCAACGTAAAAGGCCGGGCTGTCCAGCGCGGCCAGCAGCGCCAGGTCGTCGAGTTTCGGGTCATGGGTCAGGCCGATGACGCAACTGCGCACATCCGGTCTGAAGGCCAGCACCTCGTCATCCGGCATGCCGGTCACCAGTTCAGCTCCGGCCACCGACCAGCCGGCCCGATATTCATGACGCGGGTCGCAGACCGTGACCCGAAAACCACTGAACAAGGCCATGGTCGCCAGGTACTCGGCCAGTGCCCCGGCGCCGATCAGCAGCATCCGGTACGCCGGCCCCAGGGTATTGATCAGGGTCGCGCCATCGAACTGCAAGGCTTCGGGTTGGTTGGCAGGCACCAGCGTGACATCACCCGTGGCCATGCACAGCGTGCGGCGCATCAACACGCCGTCATCCAGCGCGACCAGCAGGTGCGCCAGTGACGCTTGGTCAGGCTCGAATTCCAACACCAGTTCAAGGGTGCCGCCGCACGGCAAACCGAAACGATGCGCCTCATCAGCACTGACCCCGTAGCGCACCACTTGGGGTGCGCCAACGGGCATCGGTTGAGTGCTGAAGGCGGCGCTGTAACGATGAATCAGGTCATCCTCGATACAGCCACCCGAGACGCTGCCAGCGGTGCGACCGTCATCACGCAACGCCATCATCGAGCCCACCGGGCGCGGCGATGAACCCCAGGTCCTGACCACTGTGGCCAGCAGCACCCGCCGCCCTTCAGCCAGCCAGCCTGAAGCGGTGCGCAGTACCAGCAGGTCAACGCTTTCCATCTTCGATCTCCTTGCTCGGCCGTGATCAGCGCATCTGCAGAATGATCGGATTGCTGCTCGCCGCGCGGGTTCGCTCGCGCAGTTCAGCCACCTCGGCAGGCGTTACTGCCCCACCCTGATTGCCCCAACTGCTGCGGATGAAGCTCAGCACATCGGCCATCTCCTGGTCGTTCAACTGATTGCGATAAGGCGGCATGCGATAGGCATCGGGCATGCCCTGCGCCACGACCCGGTCCGAGCCATTCAAGGCCACGTTGATGCTGGTGGCGCTGTGTTTGGCCATCGATGACGACGCACCGGCCAGCGGCGGCATCCACTGCCCCTGACCGCGACCGTCGATGCCGTGGCAGGAACTGCACTTGGCCACGTAATTGGCCGCCCCCGGTTTTTGCATGTCACTGGCGGTCAAGGCCTGGGCGCGCGCCGGGTCCCAGGCCGGCCCGTCGCGTTGCGGGTCGCCGGGTAATGACGCCAGGTAGCGGGCAATACCGGCCAGGTCGTGGTCGGTCATGTACTGGGTCGAGTTGTTGAAGGCCTCGGTCATCGTCCCGGTGACCACGCTGTGAACGTTCCGGCCGTTTTGCAGGTACTGGACAATCTCGCCTTCGCTCCAGCGCCCCAGTCCAGTGTTAGGGTCCTGGCGCAGGCTCGGTGCATACCAGCCATCGAGCAACGCACCACTGAGGTACCGCGGGCTGCTTTCATCCATGCCCTGCTCGTTCATGGCCAGCCCGCGTGGCGTGTGGCAACTGCCGCAGTGGCCCGGCCCCTGAACGATATAGGCGCCGCGATTCCACAGCGCATCCTGGCCGGCTTTGTCCTGATAGGCGCCTTGCGGGGCAAACATGGCGTTCCACAGTGCGATGGGCCAGCGTATGTTCAGCGGCCAGGCAATCTTGCCCGGCTGATTGGCCTGCTGTACCGGCTTTACCCCATGCATGAAGAAGGCATAGAGCGCGCGAATGTCTTCATCGCTGTACTTGGCATACGACGGATACGGCATCGCCGGGTACAGGCGATGCCCGTCGGCGGCCACCCCGGAGCGTACCGCCCGGTCGAAGTCGGCCAGGCTGTAGCGGCCAATCCCGGTCTGCGGGTCGGGGGTGATGTTAGTGGTGAAGATCGAGCCCATGGGCGTGGCCATTTCATAGCCGCCGGCAAACGGCGCGCCCTTGGGCGTGCTGTGGCAGGCCACACAGTCGCCGAGCCGGGCGACGTATTCGCCGCGCTGGATCAGTTCAGGCGTGGCCGCTGCCGGCGTCTGGTTGTCCAGCGGCGAATGGGGTGTGCGGGTGACAAACCAGGCCAGGCCCGCAGCCACCGCGACACCGACCACCAACAGATAGCGTGTTGTTCTGTTCAACGGCTGATTCCTTGCTCAGGTGTCGAAGCGATAGTGCGACAGGGGCATGCTGCGAATCGGCTGCCCGGTCAATCTGGCGACGGCATTGGCCACTGCCGGTGCCACGGCCGGCAACGGCGGCTCGCCGATCCCGCCCATCTTGGCGCCGCTCTCGATCACCGTGACATGCACCCTGGCCATCATGCTCAGCGGCAAGATCCGATACAGGTCGTAATTACGCGCCAGCGGCTGGCCCTCTTCGTATTGCGCCTCTTCGATCAGGGTCTGCGACAGCCCGAGCGCCACCGCGGAGTTGACCTGCGCCTCAATAATTGCCGGGTTGACGATGCTGCCCGGATCGATCGCCTGCCAGATGTCGTGCACCTTGACCTGGCCGTTGTGAATCGACACCTCGGCAATCACCGCCACCTCGGTGCCGAACGGCGAGGCCATGGCAACCCCCCTCGCCCGCCGGCTGCCATCTTCTGCGGTAAACGGGCCGCGCTTCCAGCCGCCGGCCAGGCTGGCCACCGCGTTGAGCAAGTGGGTCAGCCGCTGATTGCCCTGCAACAGCCGCAGCCGCAATTCAAAGGGGTCTTGCTTGCCGGCATCGGCCAGTTCATCGAGAAAGGCTTCGTAGACAAAGTCATTGATCGAGTTGCCCACCGAACGCCAGTAGGCCAGCGACAGCGGCGTTTTGCGGTAACGCTGGGCAATGCGCCGGTCAGGGATGCGGTATTGCTTGCCGGTCAGCCCTTCCACAGCCGTGGGGTCGATTTTCTCACCGCGTTTGTTGGCGATGCCTTCGGTCGGCCCTTCAGTGACGGTGATTGCCTCAAGCGCGACCGGCAATCCCTCGGCGTTGACGTGACCGCGCAGATGCACAACTGACATCGGTCGCAACGGGTCACGCAAGAACTCCTGCTCACGGCTCCAGATCACCTTGACCGGACGCCCGACCGCTTGCGCGAGCAAGATCGCCTGCGGGTAAGGCGAAGCACTCGGGTAGATAAAGTGCCGACCGAAGAAACCGCCCAGCAACGGTGAATGCAGGGTGATGCGCGACGGCTCAAGGCCCGTCAATTTGACGATCTCGGCCAGAAACAGATCCGGGGCCTGGTTAGGCAGCCACACCTCAAGCCCGCCGTCAGCGTTGAAACGCGCCAGCGCCGAGGGCGGCTCCAGCTGGGCGTGGTGCAGGTTCTGGGTATGATAAGTGGCGCTCACGGTCTTGCCGGGACCGGCAAAGGCCTTGACCGGATCACCCTCGACCTCACTGTCTTGACCGGGGTCGCGATCGTCCTTGAGCTGCTTGAGGTACGCCGCGCTGGAAAAGTCCGCCGGCATGTAGCGCATGGCGGTATTGTCTTGCGGCTCTCGCCACTCGACCTGCAGCGCTTCGACGGCCCGTTTGGCAGTCCACCAGCGCTGCGCGACGACCGCGACGGCGCCGGGCAGCACATGCACCGAATGGACACCGGGCAGCGCCTGGACCTGCGCCTGGTTGCGCACTTGCTGTACTTCCAGGCCGAGCCGCGGCGCGTGCTGGATAGCCGCCTGCAGCATGTCATCGACCCGACAGTCGATGGTATACACCGCCTTGCCTGTGGACTTGTCGCGCACGTCCAGGCGCGCCACCGGCTTGCCGATCCAGCGGAACTGCTGCGGGTCTTTGAGTTGCACTCGCTCAGGGTCGGGAACCGGCCGGTCCAGCGCGGCACCGGCCAATTCGCCATAGCTTGCCGAGCGGCCCGACGCCTGGTGGATGACCCGGCCAGGCTCGGTGGTCAGTTGCGCCACCGGCACCGACCACTGTTCGGCGGCGGCCTCCAGCAGCATCAGGCGTGCGGCGGCGCCGAGCTTGCGCATGGTGGTGTAGCTCGACCGCACCGACATGCTGCCGCCGGTAAAACGTGCGCCTATGTCCATGACCTTGTAGTCGCCACCGGGCGGGGCCATTGCCACGACAAAGCGCTGCGGGTCGGCGTCCAGCTCTTCACCGACGATTTGCGCCAGGCCGGTGAAAATCCCCTGCCCGCCCTCCGCGAAGGGGCTCTTGAAGTGGATGCTGTTGTCCGGACGAATTTCCAGAAACGCCGGCACCCGTGCACCGGGCGCCATTGCCGCCGGGCCTTGAGCGGCACGCGCCTCCCTGAGCGGCAGGCCGAAGCCAATCACCAGCGCGCCAGCGCCAAGACCTGCCGAGGCCAGAAGAAAGCCACGCCGCGAGATATTGACCGGTTCTGCCAACGGAAATTGACCGTCGCCGCCGGTAGGTCGGTTGTGCCTTGCCATGTTTTGTTCTTCCATCGAATGAGGTCGAAAACGCGCGGGTTCAAGCAGGTCCGCTGGAAAGATCAGCAATCGCCGCCTGGATTGCGTTGTAGGTTCCGCACCGGCACAGGTGGGTCATTGCCGCACTGACCTCCTCTGGTGACGGATTGGGCGAGCGTTTGAGCAACGCGGTGGCAGCCATGACCTGGCCGGACTGGCAATAACCGCACTGCGCCACCTGATGCTTGACCCAGGCAGCGACAACCCGCTGGCCGAGTTCGTCGTCTTCTACCGCTTCGATGGTGCGGATCTTGCGACCGACCACGCCCTCGACCGGCGTGACGCAGGAGCGCACCAGCATGCCATCGACCATGACCGCGCAGGCGCCGCATTGCGCCAGGCCACAGCCGTATTTGGTGCCGGTCAGTCCGATGTCGTCGCGAATCAGCCAGAGCAACGGGGTGCCCGCCTCGGCCTCGACCTCATAGGTCTTGTCGTTGATATTCAACTGCATGGCGCTAATCCCGGTGGGTGAACTGCTTTTTTAATATTCATGGCCAGCACTCTGCGCAGCAGAGCCTGGCTGGAAAACTATAGACAGGTTATTTACCCAGAGCCCGGGTAAACCGGGTAGCTCATTACGCTGGATTTCTTGCCTGATCCGCTGGCAAGTAGCGGCGCTTTGAAAAGTACCAGCGCAACTGTCTAAAAGGCATTTTGCGCAAGGGCCGCCGCGCCCATCATCAGCGCCAGACACCACGCTTGTCGCATTCAGGGATAGATCACCGGGCGTGATGCCGCCTTCGCGAGCGAGCTCGTTCCCACATTTTCACCCCTGCGCAGGAGATCGATCATGAGCGTGCGCCTGGCTATGCCGGTACTCGCCGGGGCTCATCCCGGCATAGCGCAGGAAAAAGCGGCTGAAGTACGCCGGGTCCTTGAAGCCCAGCCGGTAGCAGATCTCAACGGCCGAAAGGCCAGTGAACAACAGCAGGCGCCGCGCCTCCTGCATCAGCCGCTCAAGGATCAGCCGCTTGGACGGCAGGTCGGCAATGCGCCGGCAAACATCATTGAGCCGCGCCTCGGTCACGCCAATGCCACTGGCATAACGCGGCAACGCCCAGTGCTCCAGATAATGGCTTTCGATCAGTTCGTTGAAGCGGTGGAAAATCTGCAGGTCTTCATGACGTGCAGGCCGCGCTTGCAGCGAACGGGCACACAGCCGCAGCAGGCTGGTCATGATCAACTGGGTCAGGCTGTCCAGCGCGGTGCCGCGTCCGGCACGCCGGTCGTTGATTTCCTCGCGCAGTTCCTCGAACAGAAATTCAAGACGGCGAATCTCTGCGGCGAACGCCGGCCCCAGTTGCGACAGCGCCACGCAAGCGGCCGGCAGTTGCGGCCCCGGTGCCAGGCTGGGGTCTGCCTCGATCAGGTTCCAGACAAGCTGCTGACGCACGGTCAGGACGTGGCCGTCACTGTCGGGTTCGGTGACGAACGAATGCGCGATGGTCGGCGGAGTCAGGAAGAACATCGGGCCGGACTCGACGTATTGCTGGTCATCCAGATACACCCGCACGCTACCGCTGTTGACGTAATGCACCTGAAAGAAACGGTCATGCCGATGCACCGGCATGTTACGGCCGAAGAAGCCCGCCAGGTTGCCCAGCTTGTCGTAATGCACCTCGGCATCGCTGTAGCGCTGGTCATAGACCTGACCGATGTTGATGTTGGGGATCGGCTGTCGATCGTTCATCTGATCATTCTCGTTGTTGTTTTCCAGCGTCAGTGCGCCTGCAGCCATGCTCCGCCTTTTGCGCGACGCATACCAGTGCCTGGCACTTGACGATCATTAACATCTTAACTTATAAAGTTAATACATTAACAAGTAAACGATCTGGCAGCCGCTGCCCGATCACTGCCAGGAGAACAACATGACCCGTGCCCTGCACGACGTCGCCCATGGCACCCTGCTCGGCGTTGCGCTGAACTATCAGGGTCTGCTGGAGCAGCGTCTCGCCGAATTCGAGCAAACGCCCTACAAGCAGCCGCCCGTCAAACCGGTGCTGTTCATCAAGACCCCCAATACCCGCAACAGCCATCAAGGCCAGGTCATCCAGCCGCGCGGCGAACGCCTGCAGGCCGGCCCCGCGCTGGGTGTGGTGATCGGCAAGTCGGCCAGCCGGGTCAGCCTTGAGAATGCCCTGGCGCATGTGGCCGGTTACCTGATCGTCAATGAGTTCAGCCTGCCCGAAGACAGCTATTACCGTCCGGCGGTCAAGGCCAAGTGCCGCGATGGTTTCTGCGCGTTGGGCCCTGAACTGGTGCCTGCCGCGCAGGTGGCGGACGCCGGCCAACTGACCCTGGAACTGTTCGTCAACGGCGAACTGCGCCAGCAAAACAGCACCGCCAACTGGGTGCGCAATGTCCCGCAACTGATCGCCGAAATCAGCGAGTTCATGACCCTGCACGAAGGCGATGTGTTGATCACCGGCACCCCGGAAGGCCGCGTCGATGTCGTGCCCGGTGACCGTGTCGAGGTGCAGATCAGCGGCCTGGGCCGACTGAGCAACAGCATCGTCGCCGAACAGGAGCCACGCCCATGAAACACGCTCGCATTGGCTTTGAAGGCCAGGTCCACAACGTGCAGGTCGAAGTCGGCGATGACACCAGTCTGAGTGTGCGTCTGGCCGATGGCCGCGTGCTGGTTGAGGACCAGGTGCAGTGGCTGCCACCGGCCACCGGCAACATGTTCGCGCTGGGCCTGAACTACGCCGATCACGCCGCAGAACTGGCCTTCGCGCCGCCCACCGAGCCACTGGCCTTCGTCAAGTCGCCGGGCACCTACACCGGCCACCGGCAAATCAGCTGGCGCCCGGACAACGTCGCCTACATGCACTACGAGTGTGAGCTGGTGGCGGTAATCGGCAAGCCGGCACGTAACGTCAAGCGTGAAGACGCCTTGCAGTATCTGGCCGGTTACACGGTGTGCAACGACTATGCGATCCGCGATTACCTGGAGAACTACTACCGGCCCAACCTGCGGGTCAAGAACCGCGACGCCACCACCCCGGTCGGGCCGTACATCGTCGACGTAGCCGATGTGCCAGACGCAAGCAACCTCAAGCTGCGGACCTGGATCAACGGCGAGCTGAAGCAGGAAGGCACTACCGCTGACATGATTTTCGATATCCCTTACCTGATCGAATACCTGTCCAGCTTCATGACCCTGCAACCGGGCGACATGATCGCCACCGGCACGCCCGAGGGCCTGGCCGATGTGCTGCCGGGCGATGAGGTGGTGGTGGAAGTCGAAGGCGTCGGCCGGCTGGTCAACCGAATCGTCAGCGAAGCTGATTTCTTCAAGAACAATAAGGCGTGAGCAGCATGATCAAACACTGGATCAATGGCCGTGAGGTCGAAAGCAAAGACGTATTCGTCAACTACAACCCGGCCACCGGCGAAGCCATCGGCGAAGTTGCCAGCGGCGGCGCCGAGGAAGTCGCCCAGGCGGTAGCTGCGGCCAAGGAAGCCTTCCCTAAGTGGGCCAACACGCCGGCCAAAGAACGCGCCCGGCTGATGCGCAAGCTCGGCGAGCTGATCGACCAGAACGTGCCGAAGCTGGCCGAACTGGAGACCCTGGACACCGGTCTGCCGATCCATCAGACCAAGAACGTGTTGATCCCCCGCGCCTCGCATAACTTCGATTTCTTTGCCGAAGTCTGCACCCGCATGGACGGCCACACCTACCCGGTGGACGACCAGATGCTCAACTACACCCTGTACCAGCCGGTGGGTGTCTGTGGCCTGGTGTCGCCGTGGAACGTGCCGTTCATGACCGCGACCTGGAAAACCGCGCCGTGCCTGGCGCTGGGCAACACTGCGGTTCTGAAAATGTCCGAGCTGTCACCGCTGACCGCCAACGAACTGGGCCGTCTGGCCGTTGAAGCCGGCATTCCCAACGGCGTGCTCAACGTGATCCAGGGCTATGGCGCAACCGCTGGCGACGCACTGGTTCGCCACCCGGACGTACGTGCCATCTCGTTCACCGGCGGCACCGCCACCGGGCGCAAGATCATGCAGACCGCCGGCCTGAAAAAATACTCCATGGAGCTGGGCGGCAAGTCGCCGGTACTGATTTTCGAAGACGCCGATCTGGACCGCGCCCTGGATGCGGCGCTGTTCACCATCTTCTCGCTCAACGGCGAACGCTGCACCGCCGGCAGCCGGATCTTCATTCAGCAAAGCGTCTACCCGCAGTTCGTTGCTGAATTCGCGGCCCGCGCCAAACGGCTGATTGTCGGTGATCCAACTGATCCGAAGACTCAAGTCGGCTCGATGATCACCCAGGCGCACTACGACAAAGTCACCGGCTACATCAGGATCGGCATCGAAGAAGGCGCCACCCTGCTGGCCGGTGGCCTGGAGCGTCCGGCCAACCTGCCTGCGCACCTGGCCAAGGGGCAGTTCATTCAGCCCACCGTGTTCGCCGACGTGAACAACAAGATGCGCATTGCCCAGGAAGAGATCTTCGGCCCGGTGGTGTGCCTGATCCCGTTCAAGGACGAAGCCGAGGCTCTGCAACTGGCCAACGACACCGAGTACGGCCTGGCCTCGTACATCTGGACCCAGGACATCGGCAAGGCTCACCGCCTGGCACAAGGCATCGAAGCTGGCATGGTGTTCATCAACAGCCAGAACGTGCGCGACCTGCGCCAGCCATTCGGCGGCGTGAAGGGTTCAGGCACCGGCCGTGAAGGCGGCCAGTACAGCTTCGAAGTATTTGCTGAAATCAAGAACGTGTGTATTTCAATGGGCAGCCACCACATCCCGCGCTGGGGGGTATAAGGCAGCTGCAAGCTTGAAGCGACAAGCTGCAAGAAAGAGCGTAACGCTTCTGGCTTGTAGCTTGCCGGTTGGCGCTCAATTAACAATAAAAACCGGGAGAACCACCATGGGCAAACTTGCTCTGGCTGCCAAGATCACTCACGTTCCGTCGATGTATCTGTCGGAGCTGCCCGGCCCGCGCCAGGGCTTTCGTCAGGCGGCGATCGACGGGCATCACGAGATCAGCCGACGCTGCCGCGAACTGGGCGTCGACACCATCGTGGTGTTCGACACCCACTGGCTGGTCAATGCCAATTATCACGTGCTGTGCGGGCCGCATTTCAAAGGCGTGTACACCAGCAATGAACTGCCACACTTCATCAGCAACATGGAGTACGAATTCCCCGGCAACACCGAACTGGGTAAGCTGCTCGCGCAAGAGTGCAACCGCTTCAACGTCGAGACCATGGCCCACCACGCCACGACTCTGGGGCCGGAATACGGCACCCTGGTGCCGATGCGTTACATGAACCAGGACCAGCACTTCAAGGTGATTTCGGTCTCGGCGCTGTGCACCTCGCATTACCTCAACGACAGCGCACGGCTGGGCTGGGCCATGCGCAAAGCGGTCGAGGATCACTACGACGGCACCGTGGCGTTCCTGGCCAGCGGCTCGCTGTCACACCGCTTCGCCCAGAACGGCCAGGCGCCGGACTTTGCCACCAAAGTCTGGAGCCCGTTCCTGGAAACCCTCGACCACCGCGTGGTGAAGATGTGGGAAAACGCCGAGTGGCCGGAGTTCTGCGGCATGCTCCCCGAATACGCAGCCAAGGGTCACGGCGAAGGCTTCATGCATGACACCGCGATGCTGCTTGGTGCGCTGGGCTGGTCGGACTATGACGGCAAAGCCGAAGTGCTGACGCCCTACTTCGGCTCCTCGGGCACCGGGCAGATCAACGCGCTGTTCCCGGTCACGCCGCAGGATGGCTCGGCGATTCCACCGGCCCAGGCCGCCAATCCGGCGGCGGTGGTGTCCACGAGCCGGCTGTAAAACCGGTTGCGGCACTGGTTGCAGGACCGGCTGCAGGACCGGCTTTAGCCGGAAAAGGGCCATTCCAGACGCAGCATTCATGGTGCCTGGAAAATTCGCGACCAAAACCGATCGCCGCCCGGGCGCTCCCACAGCATTGCAAACCTATTCAGGAACACATCCTCATGCCCCATCTGGTCCTGCTCTACACCGCCGACCTGGAACACCAAGCCGATATTCCCGGCCTGTGCCGTGCGCTGGCCGACAGCATGCTTGAACAACGCGATGAAACCGGCAAGGCGGTGTTCCCCACCGGCGGCACCCGGGTGCTGGCCTATCCGGCGGCGCACAGCGCGGTGGCTGACGGCCAGGGCAACTATGGCTTTTTATACGCCAACCTGCGCATGGGCAGCGGTCGAAGCGCTGCGGTGCACAAAGCGGTCGGTGACAACCTGCTGAGCGTGCTGCGCCAGCGTCTGCAGCCGATCCTCGATCAACGCCCGGTGGGCATCACCCTGCAGGTCGATGAAAGCCACAACCAGGTCTATGACGGCAAGCACAGCAGCCTGCACCCCTTGTTCAACAAGAGCACCTGACTGCCGCCAAAGAACCCAGCCGTGTCGTCTCAACCAACAAAAAGTACAAGACCATGAGCGCAACCCACTCTGCCGCAAGCGCCGCTGCTGAGCACAACCTCAGCGACGCCACGCACCGCACCGTCACCTGGCGGCTGATGCCGCTGTTGCTGGTGTGCTACCTGTTCGCCCACCTGGACCGCATCAACATTGGTTTTGCCAAGATGCAAATGAGTGCCGACCTGCACTTCAGCGACACCGTCTATGGCCTGGGTGCCGGGCTGTTCTTCGTCGCCTATGCGCTGTTCGGGGTGCCCAGCAACCTGGCACTGGAACGGGTCGGGCCACGCCGCTGGATCGCCTGCCTGATGGTGGTCTGGGGGCTGTTGTCTGCCGGTATGTTTCTGGTCCAGAGCCCAAGCGGCTTCTACACCCTGCGCTTTTTGCTGGGGGTGGCCGAGGCCGGGTTCTTTCCGGGCATTCTGGTCTACCTCAACCGCTGGTACCCGGCACGCCGCCGTGCGCAGATCACCGCGTTGTTTGCGATTGCGGTACCGATGGCCGGAGTGATTGGCGGCCCGCTGTCCGGGGCCATCCTGGAGTGGTTCAACGGCACCGGCGGGCTGCGCGGCTGGCAGTGGATGTTTGTCCTGGAGGGCTCGCCGGTGGTATTGCTCGGCTTGCTGGTCTGGCGGGTGCTGCCGGAGCATTTCAGCCAGGTCGGCTGGCTCAGCGCTGAGCAGAAGCAACGCCTGGGCGAAGAACTGGCCGCCGAAGAGCAGCGCAAAACCATCACCTCGTTCGCCGGGATCCTGCGTGATGCTCACGTATGGCTGCTGGTGGCGATCTACTTTGCCGTGATGCTGGCGGTCAATACCCTGGCATTCTGGATGCCGACCCTGATTCACGGCGCCGGCATTGGCCGCGACAGCATGGTCGGCCTGCTCAGTGCGATTCCTTACCTGGCCGGTGTGCTGTTCATGCTCGCCTGCGGACGCTCGTCAGACCGCCATCGTGAACGCCGCTGGCACCTGTGCGTGCCGCTGCTGATGTGCGCACTTGGCATTGCCGTGACCGGCGTCACGCCAGCCAGCGCGGTGCCGGTCATGGCCGGGCTGATCATCGCCGGCATGGGTGCCAGCGCCGCACTGCCGATGTTCTGGCAATTGCCGCCGGCCTTTCTCTCGCTGCGCGCCATCGCCGCCGGCATCGGCCTGATCAGCTCGTTTGGCAGCATTGCCTCGTTTCTCGCGCCCTACCTGATCGGCTGGATGCGCGACACCACTCACAGCGCCAGCCTGGCCCTTTATGTGCTGGCGCTGCTCATCGCCCTGGGCGGCCTGCTGGTGTTGCGTACCCCGGCCGCTATCGTCAATCCGCAATAAGGAGCTTTCCATGCTTGCCCCTACCCTCATCCAGCAAGCCGCCGAGCGGCTCGACCAGGCCGAACGCTCCCGCGAGCAGGTTGGCCAGTTCTCTCTGCAATACCCGGACATCAGCATCGAAGACGCCTACGCCATCCAACGTGCCTGGGTCGCCCGCAAGATCCGCGACGGGCGCAAGCTGGTCGGCCACAAGATCGGCCTGACCTCCCGCGCCATGCAGGTGTCGTCGAACATCACCGAACCGGACTACGGCGCGCTGCTCGATGACATGTTTTTCGACGAAGGCACCGACATCCCGTTCAATCGCTTCATCGTGCCGCGCGTGGAGGTGGAGCTGGCGTTCATCCTCGGCAAGCCGCTCAAAGGCCCGAACGTGACGATCTTCGATGTGCTCGATGCCACTGAGTGGGTGGTTCCGGCGCTGGAAATCATCGATGCCCGCATCCAGCAGGTCGACCCGCAGACCCAGGTCACCCGCAAGGTGTTCGACACCATTTCCGACAACGCCGCCAATGCCGGCGTGGTCATGGGCGGCAAGCCGGTACGCCCTACCGACATCGACCTGCGCCGGGTGCCAGCGGTGCTTTACCGCAATGGCGTAATCGAAGAGTCCGGGGTTTCGGCTGCCGTGCTCAATCATCCGGCCAAAGGCGTGGCGTGGCTGGCCAACAAACTGGCGCCGTATGACGTCACCCTGCAGGCCGGGCAGATCATTCTGGGTGGCTCCTTCACCCGACCGGTCGCCGCCAGGCCGGGCGACACCTTCCACGTCGATTACGACCAGTTGGGCAGCATTGCCTGCCGTTTCGTGTAACCCCCTTTGAAATGCTGTAGGAGCTGCTTTAGCAGCGAAAAAGACCACGCCAGGCATCACATTCATTATGTCGGGCAGACTTCGCGGCCAAAGCCGCTCCTACCCAGGAGTCCCCCCATGGATATGCCTATCAATACCTTCAAGCAGCGCCTGCAATCGGGCGAGGCGCAAATCGGTCTGTGGCTGGGTCTGGCCGACCCGTATTGCGCCGAGCTGGCGGCCAATGCCGGTTTCGACTGGCTACTGATCGACGGTGAGCACGCGCCCAATGATCTGCGGGGTCTGCTCGGTCAGCTGCAAGCGGTGGCGCCCTACCCTGGCCAGGCGGTGATTCGTCCGGTGATCGGTGATACAGCGCTGATCAAACAGGTTCTCGATATTGGTGTGCAGACGCTGCTGGTGCCAATGGTCGAAAGTGCCGAGCAGGCCCGTGAGCTGGTGCGCGCGATTCACTATCCGCCCAACGGAATACGCGGGGTGGGCAGCGCACTGGCGCGGGCTTCGCGCTGGAACACGATTGACGGTTACCTGGATAAGGCCGACGAGCAGATGTGCCTGCTGGTACAGATCGAGAATCTGGAGGGTCTGGCGCGGCTGGACGAGATTGTCGCGGTAGAGGGGGTCGACGGGGTGTTTATTGGCCCGGCGGACCTGAGTGCGGCCATGGGGCATCGGGGTAATCCCGGGCATCCTGAGGTGCAGGCGGCGATCGAGGATGCGATTGTGCGGATCGGTCAGACCGGCAAGGCGGCAGGGATTCTCAGCGCCGACCAGAAGCTGGCACGGCGGTACATTGAGCTGGGAGCAAAGTTTGTAGCAGTAGGGGTGGATACGACCGTGCTGATGCGGGGGTTGCAGACCCTGGCGGCGGCATTCAAGGACGGGCCTGCGCCGAGCAGTGGGGGCGGGGTTTACTGATTTTGCGGGCGTGCGCTCGTCGTCGATCCGGGCAACAGCAATGGTTCAAGCCAGGCAGCAGTGGCTTAATCGGTTAGACGCTATACATCTCTGTGGGAGCTACCTGGGTAGCGAAGAGGCCGGTAAGGTCACAGCAACAGCGGCGAATGTGCCGCCGTCTTCGCAACCAAGGTCGCTCCTACAGGAGCAGGCGGCATTTAAGTGAACAAAAGTGGCTTAAATGTGAGTGGGTGTTTCAGAAGTGACGAGGAGCCAAAGAACCGTCGCTTCAATCCCTCGCATAACACCCGCGCCAGACAACTGATTTTCCAAGTTATTTATAAAAACCCAAACCAGCCTGAGCCGTGCCGCAGAGCGCTTTTTACAATTGGCCGGCTATCTGTCACCCATTTTTTTCTGATCTCAACTTGACGAACTCAAAAGACCACCAATAATCTGATGCCGTAATGCCATTATCGGTATTCAGCACCAGAGCATGTATCGCGCAAGTGCCCAACGGAGGGGCGGTTCGGATGAGTTCGACTTACGAGATTTTTCCAAAGATTGGTGTTGCCCGTCTTGGTAACAGCCCCACAGAGTTTTATTTATCGCCACAAGCCACCGGGGGCTTACCCCTTGAATGTGACGCACAGGGCAATCTGCAACTGGATAACGGCAAGCCCAGGTTCGTCAATGCCTTCAAAGACAGTGTTGGTCGTATCAAGCGCCAGGCTGCCAAGTTTCAGATTGTCCGCACTGATGGTACTAGCCCGCAACCAGTCACACTTGACAGTGAAGAAATCAGTTCCATTGAGTGGACTGTCCATATCGCTAACAAGAAGCCGATCTGGTACACGTTTTCCGAGTTGCAGGGCAATCTGGAGTTTGGTCCAGACAACAGTTATGAAGCCCAACATATTCCGGTTAACAACTCCAATGTCACCGACCCCGTGGCGCGTCAGCAACTGATTATTGACCCGGGTCCGCGCAGTATTTCCGGGGCCGGGCAAAACATTCAATTCTCGCGCTATAACATCCCGAGCGATTATTCAAAAGGTTCGTTCCCGTCCGTGGGTTCGGGTGGAGAGCAAATTGATGTATTGGGCGAGCTGAAAACCGACAGCAGCGGCAATCTTGTGGCACTGGGTGGTTTTGGCAAGGTGACGGGGTCAGGAGAAATATCTTCATTTCGGGGTGCCTCCGGGTATTGGGATGATATCTCCGACGGTTTTGTCTGTGCGCAAATCACCCTGCGCGATGGCAGTAAAATCACACCTGAGCCGGCATGGCTGATCGTTGGCAGTCCGAAGTATGTGCCCGAGGTGGTCAACGTCATCACCCTCGCCGATACCTTGTACGATGTAGCGGTTCGCCAGATGGGGGCAGATCCGAGCCTGTTTGATTCGGAGCAGCACACGGCGCAAAACTCGGCCGATTATTTTGCCGAGATCGGAAAATATTGTCCGTTGTACGGCTTCAACCCCACGTTCAAAATCAACTTCGACGCCCATATTCAGCCGATTCTGGATGCCCTGTCCCGCTACAAATGGGTCGCCAACGTTCCCACCATGGATGAGTTTGCCAGGCCGTCTTTTGACATGCGTGATAGCAGTGACGCGAACCGTGAACTGCGCATGGCCTACTTCAAATACTTCCGCGTTCCGCTCTTGCCCGCAGACTACGACAGCCATTACGCCGACATGGAATTCGGTCCGGCCCAGCTTGAGCGCGACGGTCAGCCGATGATGCCGCTCAATTCCGGTGACAACTCCGTCACCAATTTTGGCCCCATTTATAAATTCCTGACCCTCTCCGCCACCCAGTACTTCTTTCTCTACCAATGGGCGAAGGGTAACTTTACGACAGCCCGCTCAAGCGGCAGCACGTCCCATCGCTCGGTGCAGAAATACTATCATCAGCTCCATCATGCGGCCGCAGAGGCTCCGCAAACCCAACTGGCGCTGGTAGATATCAGCAACTGTGTCGGCGGGCCGTTCTCACCAGGCATCGAAGTGACCTGGAGCATGCGCAGTGCCAATCTCTATGATGCGCCTTTCCATATCATGCTGGCCCATGCCAATTCGGGGCAAACCGATATGCAGGCACACTATCGGGAATATGGCCTGTCGATTCAAAGCCGTAATGAAACCGCCCCAGATGCTGATGGCAAGAAAATTGGTTGTGAACCGGGGGACTTGACCAAACGCATGGCAATCCCGTGGATGGCCGACTTTCAGGAATGCACGGTTCAGACCCCGAATATTTCCGATATCAATATCAACCAACTTTCCGATGGTTCCGGAATTGAACTGCCGCCGACCTATTATGTGTACTGGTGGCCGCCACAAAGCCCGTTCAATGTCATGACTGGCGCCACTCACCCGCAAGATCAGGTGCTGGACGCTTATGTCAGCCAGATTGACGGGCAGCCCGTTATCCCGGCCGGGCAGAATGTTGAATATCAACGCGGCATTTTTTCGAAAGAAGACATGATCAGCAACTGGTCGGCGCTGGGCTTTGTCGTTAATCAAGGGAGTAACGAAATCCCCTATCTGGTGGAGAAAGAGCGTAACTTTGGGCAGTTGGCGCAGTTCAAAATGAATAACGATTACGCCATCAGACTTAAAGCCCAAGGTAAGTAAACGTCATGACCGGTTCTGTCGACGAAACAATACCGTGTTTCGATGTCGTGATAATCGGGGGCGGGCCGGCCGGTACCTCGGCCGCCTTGACTCTGCTAAAACGCACCGATATCTCGGTTCTGGTAGTAGAGGCCGGTCATTATGACCGGCCCAAGTCGGGTGAGTCCTTATCACCCGGGGTTCGCAACCTGCTGGATTACCTGGCGGTGTGGGATGAATTTGCCGGGATGGCACCGTTGCAGACTTGGGGCAACCAGGCCGCCTGGGGCAGTGAACAGTTGGCGTCGTTCGACTTCATGTTCAACGTCCACGGGCACGGTTGGGCGATTGACCGCGCCCGTTTTGAACACATGATGGCCCGCCTGGTGAGCCAGCGCGGCGGGCGGCTGGAGTGCGATACCCGCTGCCTGGCAGTGCGCCAGTTGATGCCTGATCGTGATCAATATGCTGGCTGGCAACTGACACTGCGCAGCAGCGATGACCGCGAGCATGCGGTGCGTGCCAGAGTGGTGATTGATGCTGCGGGCCGGACATCACGCTGGAATGAGGCGCTGCACCACCGCCATGATGATCTGGTCGGCGTCAGCGCTCTGCTGACGGCCTCTGCAACCCATTCGCCGGCGGCCTTGACGACCGTTGAGACCGTGGCCAATGGCTGGTGGTATGCGGCCCCCGTACCCGGAGGCCGCGTTGCAGTGTCGTTCATGAGTGATTCGGACATCATTCATCAGAACAAGCTGTCGCGCCCGGAGAACTGGCTGACAGCCCTGGCGGGCACGCGCCATATCGCCGAGCTCATCAATCCTGCCGGGAACGATGTCGAGTTACGCACTGATCCGGCCTTCTCGGCCTGCCTTGTGCCTGGCTCAGGCGGCGGGATCATTCCTGCCGGGGATGCAGCGGCATCGTTTGACCCGCTGTCTTCCGGTGGTATTCCCCACGCCCTGGCTACAGGCATACAGGCTGCCCGTGTTGCCTCGGATCGTCTGCACGGCGAGGGGCTACTGGTGTCGGCCTACGAGACCGCCATTGCCGCTGACTTTCGCCAGTACTTGCGTACACGCTGGCGCATTTACGGCATGGAAACCCGCTTTGGCACTTCACCTTTCTGGGTGAGGCGGCAAACACCGGTTTCGCTACCGCCGGAAAACATCCTGATTGCCGATTCGCATACCGACAGCCAGACCATCTTCCTGCCCCGCCAGGTGGCGGATCTGATCCGCCATACAGCCATCAAGCCCATTTCGGCGGCTGAGCTGATCGGCAAGGTCGGCGCATCCTGCCCTGCCTACCCGGCTGAGCGGCTGATCCTGGGGGTACAGGACATGATCGGTAAGGGCTTGGCGAGCTACCCGCTATCGGCCTGATGTGATGTACGAAACGTACGGCGACGATCCCTGACGCAGTAGCGACAGTGAGTCGCCGTACACCCTCCACAGCGCCTTGAGGCGTCTGGCATAAGCCTCGGGTGTTGCATAGAGCAGCTCGACGTGAAGGCTGTCGACGATGCCTTGCCAGGCGTCGCAGTACAGTTCCAGGTCGGTGTCGTCCATCTGCGGGTAACGCTGGGCGAGCAGTGGTCTGAACAACTGGCGCATCTGTGCCAGATAATCTTCGAAGCCCGCACTGATCAATGGCCTCAGGACTTCTGGCGGGTAGAAGGCCGCGCGCAACAGGCAACGCAACGAGGCCGATGCCTGGTAGCGCTCGGCCAACTGGTGGACCAGCAGGCCGCCCGGCACGCTATTGAGCTCGCTGGCGGTATCGAAGCAGCTTTGCATGTGCAGCCGTTCGTTTTCCAGAGCGCGTTCAAACACCACGCTGTAGAGCTCATCCTTGCTGGAGAAATGCGCATACAGCGACGGCTTGCGCATATTGGCCAGGATCGCGATGTCGTTGAGCGACGAACCGTCGTAGCCGCGTTCGGCGAAATGCTCAATGGCCAGGCAGCAGATGCGTTCAGCCGAGGCACTCAGGGTTTTCATCAGTGTTTTCCTGCCAATCACTATTTTAGTGGCTCACGCCAGTAATGCCGGTGGGGACCATACGGGGCTACGCAGAGTCCCGGCATGACCCCCGCCCCTCCCGTACAGCCTACCGACGCCCAAATCTACCTATCGATAGGAAGGGTAATTGGCCACTATAAAAACCTTCTCGCAAAGAGGCAAACGCTCCAGGTTTTGGTTGTGCTGCTTCACGCCGCGCCAGCCGCATGGGTCAGGCTGACACTGCGGAAATCCTTGGGCGACTGTTCAAACTGCTTCTTGAATGAGCGGCTGAAATGCGCCGAGTCGGTGAAGCCCCATTTGTAGGCAATGGTGGTGATCGATTCGCTGCGCAGGAAAGGATTGGCAAGGTCTTCGGCACTGCGTTTGAGCCGTGCACGCTGAATGTAACGGCACACACTGTCGCCTTCATCTTCGAACAAGCGATACAGATGCCGCACCGAGATGTTCAGGCGCCCCGCCAGCACCGCCGGGTTCAGGCCAGGCTGGCCCAGCGATTCGTCGATCAGCTTCTGCACACAACTGCGCAGGTTGACACTGCCTGACGCGCTCAAGTCGGTACAGGCCTCATCGCTGTGTTCCAGCGCCGATGGCAGCAGCGAGATCAGTGCATTCTGCAAGCCGTGCTCATCGGTTGCGACGGCCTCGTCATCGCGGGTGTCCTTGCAAATCTGATCCATCAACACATGCAGCATGCGCCCGCAGGTCTTGGCGGCAGATACCTTGCCGAAGGCCAGCCGCTGGTTTTTCAGCCCCTTGAGTACATCCTGGCGCGGCAAGGATAGCGAGGCGTGTTCGATCAGGCCGAACGGGGTAATTTCACAGTAGCCGCTCGAGTCCATCAGCAACATGTCGCCCGGCGCCAGCTTGATGCTGATGCCGTGCTGGGTGATCTGTGAATAGCCACTGCGCTGGCTGACCAGAAAACAGTCCTGGTCGTTGTCCAGGTCGGCATTGCCGGCCTGACGGACGATATTGCCAGCGTTGGTGCGCAGGCTGGCCAACTCCAGACCGGAGCGTGTCCAGGTGCAGATCTCACCGATGAACAGTGAGCGATTGAACGCAAGGTCAGTCTCGAAGCGGCCACAGATGGCGCGCAGTCGGCTATTCCATTGCTCAAGGGCATTGCGGGCGATTTGATCAGTGTTCATACCTGCCTCCACGATGAATCTTGTTGTTATGCGCTTATTGATAACATGTTAATAATAAGCACACAACTTCACTTGAATCGTTCATGTACAGGCAGGATACGTGCCAGTCGACCTAGATCTCGCGCAAGACGCGGGACAAGGCATTCAGCGCCGCGAACAGGCTGGTTTTTTGTTCTGCGCTGATAGCGATATAGCGACGGAACGCAGGCATGCGGTTGACCACTTCACTGCCGCCCATATGCTCCAGACGCACCGTCCACTGGCCGTCAGCGGCCTCCAGAAGCAGACGTTTGAAGTCCAGCGGCATCAGGGCCTCACGCAGCGGCTGATCCAGCTCCAGTGCCTGACGCAGCGTAGCGAGTGCTGCGCTATCACCACCCCGGCGCCGGCAACGCAAGCCGCTGCGGCGGATCGAACCGGTATGGTGCAGCTCATAACGCCCGGCGCACTGATTTGCGCCCGGCACCTGCAGCACAAACTCACTCATCACCAGGTGCATCAGCAATTGCGACTCGGTGCGCTCGCGCACCTCAACCATCAGGCCATCGAGGCTCACTCGCGCTAGGCGCGGCTCAAGCTGCTGCCAGCCGCTGAGCGCCAGGTTGCGCCGCAGGCACTCAAGCGTCACGCCCGGCCGGTAACCGGCCGGATCACGCGGGGCGGTCAGGCCATCAAACAGTCTTGAAAGCATCACGGGCTGCAGCCTCCGGGTGAATGCCTGGTTCGTTGGCGAACTCTTTGGCCAGTACGTCTTCGACCCTGGCTGGCTTGAATGGATGGACCTTCTGTATCACCAGCGTCCAGAACAATGCATAGGCGGCAGTGCCCGCGAGCATGATGCCGAACGGTACGTAGATATCTGCAGGATTCATCCCGGGTGGGGTGATAAACCACATGCCCAGCAGGATGCCGACACTGGAGACGATCTGCGGCAACGGGAACAGCGGCGAGCGATAGGCGCGCGGCAGGTCCGGGCGGCGGATACGCAGGCTGACCACCGACAGGGTCACCAGCAGATAAGCCGTGCTCCAGGCACACACCGCCGCCAGCACCAGGTTGATAATGTTGTCGGTGTTACCGCCCAGATACCAGGCATGCACGCATGGGATCAGCATCGCGACCAGAATGCACAACAGCGGCGTCTTGAAGCGCGGGCTCAGGTAGGTGAACACCTTGGGTAACGCACCGTCGACCGCCATGCCATAGATGATTCGCGGCACGCCGGCCATCAGCGTGTTGATGGTCGCTGCACCGGCGAACAGAAAACCGATACCCAGCCAGATCGGGCCGATATCGCCCATTACCTGCTCGGCGAATTTCGGGATGGCCATGGGTGTGTCGAGCAAGTGCACGCCGGTAGCGGCGTCCAGCACCACGTTCTCCACCTGGCGCTTCATCGCAGCGCCGTAGATGAACATGCAGCTCGCCACGCCCAGCAATCCCAGGATCATCGCCTTGGGCATGACCTGAGCCGAACGGCGCAAGTCCGGCGCCAGCGGGGTGACGAACTCGCAGCCGACGAACATGAACATCGCCATGCCCACCAGCGACAGAATGGTCACCAGGTCAGTACCGACCAGCGACGCACCGAACAGCCCGTCGAGCTGCACCGCCGGCGCGGCGATCAGGCCCAGCACACCGAAGGTCATCAGGGTCACCCACATCCCGAAAGTCAGGATGATCTCGGCCTTGCCGAACGCACTGACGCCAAAGGCATTGAGGATACCCAGCACCACCACGAACCCTACGCCCAGCAACCAGGAACCGCCGGCCGATTCGGCCAGGGTATTGAGGTGCTCGAAATTCACCAACGCCATGACCCCGGCCAGGATGGTCTCGGCGGTGCCGGCAAAAACGTGGACGATCAGGTAAGCCGCCAATGTGCCCATAATGGCGAAAAAGCGTCCCAGACCGCAGTTGATGTAGTCATATACGGAGCCTGTGGTCGGCAGGATTGAGGCCGCCTCGGCAAAGGTGGTGGCCTGCGCCAGCATCATGATCACCGCCAGGATCATGGCCAGGGCAAAGGCGCTGCCGCCGATGCCGAAGCCCATGGTCGCGGTGAGAATCACCGGGCTTGCCATGATCAGGCCGATGGTACTGGCCAGCGCGGTGGGAAACCCCACTGTGCCGCGATTCAGATGCTCAGTGAGCTGTTGGTTGAGTGACATGCTGGACCCCTGCTGTTCTAGTCGTTCGATCAGGCAATGCAAACAATCGCCGGCAAGTATTGCGCCACTCCCCTGTCAAGCGATGCCAGCCGACGATCGCCGCACTGCGCCATGCAATCACTGTGCGCCGGCCCTCCTTCAACGTCTTGCCCATGGCTGACGGCGATTTTGTTGCAGCCTGCCAGCAGCGAGGCCATGGCGGACAGATACAAATGGCTGGCACGCTCGGCAAAGACCTGCCGCCTTGCAATACCCCTAACTGATGGCAACCCACGTCCATTAGAAAAAAGGGGCAACACCATGGAGCGCTTTACCCGACGTAACACCCTGGCTCTGGTCATCGGCCTGAGCAGCCTGCTCGGCGTCAGTCAGAGCCAGGCCATCGAACTGTACAGCGATGAAGACACCCAACTAACGGGTAACTTCCTCGCCGTCTACGGCCACTTCAACAGCCGCAAGAACTACGACGGCACGCCAGGCGGTTCGACCTGGCGCGAGGGGTTCATCAAATACGGGCTGAGCGCCAGCCAGGGCCTGGCGGGTTTTGGCAGCCTGTATGGCACCGCAAACCTGGTCAGTTCAGCCACTTGGGGCGACGGCGATGCGGCCGGCTACACCAATGGCAGTGAGCGCACGACAAAATTCGACGAAGCCTTTGCCGGCTGGAAGTCCGGTGACCTGTTTCCAGTGCTGGGCAAGGATGGTGTCGATCTGTCATGGGGACGCCAGGTCATTACCCTGGGAGACGGTTTCATCATCAACGACGACGGTATCAACCTGGGTAAAGGTATCGCTGACGGTGACATGAACCGCGGCGGCGCCTACTATCTGGCCGCCCGTCACGCCTTCGACAAAACGGCAGTATTGCGCCTGGGCGGCAAGGATGGCCTGCATGGCAGCCTGTTGTGGTTCAAGTCCGACAACCGTGCCCAGGCCAATACCGAACTGGCCGCCGCGACCCTGGAATACAGCGCTGCGCCAGGCACCCTGGGCCTGACCTGGATCCACGGTCTGGGCGTCGACAAGCAATACGCCAGTGACTTTCAGCGCCAGCGTGACGGCATGAACATCTACAGCCTGCGTGGCGCCGGTAATGCCGGCATCGACAACGCACACTTCTCGTTCGAATACGCCAGGCAAACCAAGGACGCAGGTCACGAGCAAGCCTGGTACACCGAGGCCGGCTACACCTTCGCCGATCTGCCCTGGAGCCCGGACCTGAGCTACCGCTACAGCCGCTACTCCGAGGGTTGGGACTCGATGTTCAATGGCCAGAACCGTGGCTTTGGCACCTGGTTCCAGGGTGAGGTCACCGCCAACTATGCCGGCCCCTTCAACAGCAACACCGCCATTCACCACTTGGGCCTGAAGCTCAAGCCGCTGGACAACCTGACCATCGGCGCCCTGTTCTTTGACTACCGGACCTTGCACACCGGCCAGGCGCTCAACCTCGATGGCCGCGAAGCCGACCTGTATGTCGAATGGGCGGTCAATGATCACCTGATCATCACCCCGCTGGTCGGCCTGTACAAACCGCGCAAGGATCAGGACAACGGCGGAAACCAGGTCGGTGGCAACGGCACCAACGTCTACAGCCAGCTGATTGTCGCGGTCCCGTTCTGATAGCCAGCAGCGAGCTTGTGGTTAATGCTGATCAGTCAAGGCCGACGCGATCCTTGTCGGACCTTGGTCTGGTCGGCAGATTGACGAAGGCGGCGTGAGATCCACTGCGAATGTGCTGGTTTCATCGCCGCTTTCGCGAGCAACCGGAACGCCGACCGGCTGCTACTGAACACTCCTGCAGCTAGCCCCTAACGCCGCGCATCACGCACCAGCATGGTCTGGATCTGCTGGGTCGCGTGGCGGGTGCTTTCGGCCAGCTTCTTGACCTCATCGGCGACCACCGCAAAGCCGCGGCCCACCTCACCGGCACGGGCCGCTTCAATCGCTGCATTGAGGGCCAGCAGGTTGGTCTGTTCGGCAATCCCCTTGATCACCCCGACCACCGTGGAAATCTGCGCGTAAGTCGCCTGGTTCTGCTCCAGCATCTGCGCGTGACTGGCCTGGGCCGAACGCTCGTCGCTGATATCGCGCACCGCGCCCATCACCCGTTGCAGCACACCGCGCTCGTCACGGACCGCCCGGCCCCGCTCGCGGCACCAGATATAGCCACGGGTCTTGTGCCGCATGCGGTACTCGAACACATACTCTCCGCTGCCTGCGGGCATGACGATCTCACGTTCAAAGATCGCCATGATTGCCGCCAGGTCATCCGGATGAGTGATACCGACCTGGGCATCCCAGCCATCAGGCAACTCGTTGGCGGCATAGCCCATCAAGGCCCGAAACGGGTCAGAGATGCGCATGAAGCTGGCCGGATCGTCAATCCGCCCATGCGCCACGCGAATGTCCCAGAAGCCTTCAGTGAGGGTCGACTGCAACAGCTCCCAGACCCGCTGCTCCTGATGATGCTGATGCAAGCGTTCATGCAACTGCTGGTTGCTGTCTTCAAGCGCCTTGAGCTGTGGCAACAGCCGCTGCTGCTCAAGCTCGGCCGCCGCCAACGCATTGCGCAGTTGGCTCAGACGTTCCTCGACGTCGGCCTGCGCGCTGGCTTGTTGCTGCTCACGGGCACGCCACTGAGCGTGTAACGCCGCAACTGCCTGCAGGTTTTGCTGCACCAGAGGAAAGCGCTGCATCACGCCTGGTGCCACGGGCTGTCCATTGCCCAACTGTTGCAAGGCCTGGTTAAGTTCATCGACCCATTTGTTGTTATTGAAAAACATCAGACACCCCGGACGTGAGAGACACCCGTTGCCATCAGGCCTTAAATCGCCGGGGTTCGCATGTGCCAGGCTGCCAGGCGATTTGCATCACCCTGCCAGCCAGCCCCCACCCCCCAGTTGCTCAGCCGCGAATCACCGCCTGCAACACCGCCTTGAAGGTCGCGATCTGTTCAGCGCTGAACGCACCGAATACCTTGTCCTGCTGCTCGCGGGCAATGCTCCACAGGCCCTCGGTTTCATCCACGCCGCTGGCGGTCAGGCAAACCCGCTCGCCACGATCACAGACCAGCCCCTTGCGGCGCAGATTGGCGACGGCTTCGTCGATTTCCAGGGCCGGCATCGCGACCTCTCGTTGCAGGTCATTGAGGCTCAGGCCGGCATCGTTTTCCAGCACCATCAGCATCCGCGCCTCGCTGGTGCGCAGGCCGGTAGATAACTGGCGAGGCTGGTAGCCGGCCTGATACGCACGCAAGGCCTGAGTCATCAGGTAATACAGGTTGTGCTGCAGACGCCCCTGAAAGTGACTGCTCGGCGCCTGGCCCTCTTCACGCCTGGTCATCCGGGTATGTGGCAGCACCATCGAGTAGGCACCCTGATGGTAGAGCAGCGGTGAACGGCCAAAATCATCGAAGGCCACCACCTTGCCGATCAGAATCCAGTGGTCGCCGCCGTCGATCTGCTGATACTTCTGGCAATCGAAACGCGCCGAGCAATCGAGCAACAACGGTGAACCACCGACACCCGGCTCATGGGCGATACCGGCAAAGCGGTCGTCGCGTGGCCGGGCGAAGTTGTTGGACAGCTCGATCTGATCCGCAGCCAGAATATTGACCGCAAAATGGGTGGCCTCGGCAAACACCTCATGGCTGGTCGAGCGTTTGTCCAGACTCCAGAGAATCAGCGCCGGGTCCAGCGACACCGAGTTAAAGCTATTGGCCGTCACCCCGACCTTGTGACCCGCAGCGGTGGCGGCGGTGACCACCGTCACACCGGTGGCGAAATTACCCAGCGCCCGGCGAAATGCACGGGGGTCCAGAGCAGGGTTAACGGCAATTGCGCTTGGTTCAGACATGCAAGACTCCCGGACAGCCGCCAGCGGCTGCCCTGATTCGAATAAGGTTATCGGGCGCATCAGGCAGCCTCGGCTGCCGATATCACAGGGTCCGTCAGACCATGCTTGGGTCCGGCTCCAGGCCCATCAACTCGCGACCGAGGATCTGCGCGCAGACGTCGTAGTCGGTGTAGGCATGCGCACCGGTCATGTGCGAGTCACGGAACAGTCGCTGCATCTCGTTGCTTTCGAACCAGGCCGTGCCGCCGGCCGCAGCGAACAGTCGATCCACGGCCTCAATGCACATCTTCACCACATAGCCCTGGTTGGTACGCCAGTACGCCAGCGTGTCGCGGGACGGGTACTCATGGCGCTCACCGTGCTCAGCGTGGTCCTGCCAGGTTTTTTCCAGAAAGGCCCGCGCCGCCGCCACTTGATGGGTCGACTCGGCCAGGCGCATCAGCGCCGGAGTCGCGGCCCCTACCGCCGCACCGGTGTAGGCACGCACACGGTTGCGAGTCTTGTCGCGAAAGACCTCAAGCATACGCTCGGCAATTCCCAGGCTGACCGTCGAGAAGCCACTGGCAAAATACGGGCGATAGGGCGAATAGAAAATCTTGCTGTCCGGGTACAGGCCGAACCCGGCCGACTTGCCTTCCATCATGTCCTTGGCTTTCTGGATGCGGTGCTCAGGCACAAACACGTTGTCGATCACCAGAGTCTTGGTGCCGCTGCCTTTCATGCCGGCGGCGTACCAGTCGTCACGGATCTGATAATCGCTGCGCGGCAACACGGCAAAGCAGTAATCCTGGCCGCCTTCGGCGTTCTGACGACGGAAACCGACAATCGCCCACTCGGCGTGATCGCTGCCGCTGCTCCAGCCCATTTCACCACTGAACAGCACACCACCATCGGTTTCAGTGGTGCGGCCAAACGGGGCAATACTGCTGCTGGCGGTGGCATCAGGATTAGCCCCCCAGATCTCTTCCTGCAAGCGGGCCGGAAACAGCGCCAATTGGTGACTGTGCGTGCACAGCAGGCTCATGGCCCAGGCGGTGCTGGCACAGGCGCCGGCCAGCAAGGCGATGCAGTCGCCGAACTGCGGCAGGGAAATTTCCAGCCCACCATAAGGACGGGGCTGAAAGGCCCGATGCAGGCCAATGCTTTTGAGCAGGGCGATATTTTCGGCGGGCACCATCCGGTCTTTTTCTGCCTGAGCGGCATTGGCCGCAATGGCCGGCAGGATCGCACGCAGGTCTTCAAGCAGGGGATTTGGCTTTTTCATGAGGGGGCTCTGCTTATTATTGGACATTTTCCAGCGGCCTGACCCAGCACTGATGACCCTCGGGTCAAAGGCCGGTCAGCCGAACACAGCGCCAGTATGGGTCTGGCGTCGGATGCGGAAAATGCACCTTCCAGATGGAAGATTGTACTTTTCATAGCCGGCCCACTGCTCAAGCCACCCAGTCGCTGGCACGCACAGACAAGCGCTGGTCAGCCCTGATCAAGCGTGTTTGACCGCACCTGGTTACCCTCAGGCAATACGCGTGGTTCACGCTTTTTTCTGCCCGTTTTCTGCCTGAGGTACTGCTCGTGTCCGACATTCAACTGCTCCCCCAGGTCCGTGCCTTTCTGGACCGCGACCATGGCCTGTTCATCGACGGGCGCCCCCAGCCATCCCAGGGCAACGGACGGATCGAGGTGGTCAGCCCGGCCAATGCCCAGGTCATCGCGCGGGTCAGCGATGCCGTCGAGGCCGATGTGGATGCTGCGGTCGCTTCGGCTCGTCAGGGTTTCAAGGTCTGGTCACAGACCGCCCCGGCCGTGCGCAGCGCCGTGTTGCTCAAACTGGCCGACCTGCTGGAGCAACACGGTGAGGAGCTTGCCCAACTGGAAACCTTGCAGTCAGGCAAGATCATTCAGATATCCCGCGCTTTTGAAGTGGGCCAGGCCGCGCACTTCCTGCGTTACTTTGCCGGTTGGGCAACCAAAATCACCGGTCAGACCATCACCCCGTCGCTGCCTTCGTTCAACGGCGAGCAATACACCGCCTACACCCTGCGTCAGCCGGTGGGCGTGGTGGTCGGTATCGTGCCGTGGAATTTCTCGACGATGATCGCCATCTGGAAGCTGGCGTCAGCCCTGACCACCGGCTGCAGCGTGATCATCAAACCCAGCGAGTTCACGCCACTGACCATTCTGCGCATCGCCGAGCTGGGTATTGAAGCCGGTCTGCCGGCCGGCGCACTTAACGTAGTGACCGGCCTGGGCAAGGTCGGCCAGGCGCTGATCGAACATCCCGGCACCGACAAAGTATCGTTCACCGGCTCCGTGCCCACCGGCATCGCCGTGGGCAAAACAGCGCTGGGCGCCAACCTGACCCGCGCGACGCTGGAGCTGGGCGGCAAGAACTCGGTGGGGTTTCTGGCCGATGTCGACATCGACAAAGCGGTCAACGGCGCCATCGAAGCGGGCTTTTTACACTCAGGGCAAATCTGCGCCGCCGGTGAACGTT
This sequence comes from Pseudomonas sp. 21LCFQ02, assembly GCF_024129895.2. Lineage (NCBI taxonomy): Bacteria > Pseudomonadati > Pseudomonadota > Gammaproteobacteria > Pseudomonadales > Pseudomonadaceae > Pseudomonas > Pseudomonas sp. 21LCFQ02. Next base: position 3,264,022 of record NZ_CM178749.1, on the reverse strand, counting down.
TCTTTGCTCCGCGCCAACGCATCGATGAGTTGATGGACAAACTCAGCCAGCGCCTGGCCGCGCTGAAAGTGGGCTCGCCGCTGGATGAAAGCACTGAATTCGGCCCGGTGACCAACCGCATTCACCAACAGAAGCTGGGCCAGTTCTTCGACCGCGCCCGCGCAGAAAACTGCACCATTGTCCACGGCGGACGCTTGATCGAACGCGAAGGCTTTTATGTAGAGCCGACCGTGATCCTCGCCAACTCGCTGAGCGACACCCTGTTGAGCGAAGAAACCTTCGGCCCGATCGCCACGTTCCTTGCGTACGACGATGAGGAGCAGTTGCTGGAGCTGATGAACAGCACCCCGTACGGCCTGAGCGCCAGCCTGTGGACCAACGACCTGGGCAAGGCCATGCGCATGGTGCCACGCATTGAGGCCGGCACCGTATGGGTGAACATGCACACCCTGCTCGACCCGGCCGTTCCCTTTGGCGGAATCAAGGCTTCTGGCATCGGCCGCGAATTTGGCTCGGCATTTATCGATGACTACACCGAGCTTAAATCAGTGATGATTCGCTACTGAGCAAGACCTGAAGCGGCGGATGCTGAACCGTCAGTATCCGCAGGCTGTTCTTGCCTGCTAAAACAACTGCAATTTCGGAAACGTCCTACATATCGCCGGGGAGCCAGAAAATACACTGCCCCTCCATTTATCAAGGAGGGCGACCATGGCCAACTGCGGTTACATGACCATCAAGAGCGACAAGCAAGGCTTCATGTCCAATGGCTGCTGCACACCGGAGTCGCTGGGCGGCAAAAACCAGACCAGCCACGCCGACCAGATCATGGTGCTGGCCTTCACCCACAACATGGCCAACCTCGACAACGCCCGCCACGCCACACACCAACCGGTGTACATCACCAAGCACGTTGACAAATCAACCCCGCTGTTGAGCCAGGCGCTGGCCAATCGAGACCAGATTGATTGCATGATCGATTTCTACCGCACCTCCTCGCGCGGTACCCAGGAGAAGTTCTACACCGTCGAGATTCGCGGCGGACTGATTCGTGAGCTGACCCAGGACATGCCCCACGCGCTGCTGCACAACGACGGTCAGCCGCAGGAGCACCTGGCAATCAGTTACCGCGACATTATCTGGACCCATCACGCGGGGAGCACCAACGGCTATGCGTCGTGGATCGCGGATCAATAACAGCTGCGCCAAGGACCGCCTGTGAACCGGGAGGCCGCAAGACCTCCCCTCACTCATGACCTCAACGACTGAACCGTTCCGCCAGACTGTGCAGGTACTGGGCCATTTCTTCGAGCTCACGGCTGATCGCAGACCCTTGCTGCGCCTGGTCTGCACTCTGGTCACACAGTTGCGCGATGCGGGTGATCTGCTGGCTGATGTTCTCGGCCACATGGCTCTGCTGTTCCGACGCCGAGGCCATTTGCTGGCTCATGCCGGTAATCCGTGTGACAGCCTTGCTGATGCCATCCAGAGCTTGCTGGACGGCCTCGACGCTGGCCACGCTTTCCTGGGAGTTCTGCTCGCCGCGGCTGGCGGTGGCGACGGCGCGGTCAGCACCATCACGCAACGAGGTGATGATCTTCTGGATTTCCTCGGTGGACGATTGAGTACGTGACGCCAGCGAACGCACCTCGTCCGCAACCACGGCAAAGCCCCTGCCCTGTTCGCCGGCACGAGCCGCCTCGATCGCAGCGTTGAGGGCCAGCAGGTTGGTCTGTTGGGCAATCGAGGTAATCACGTCCACCACACTGCCGATCGATTGCGTTGCACCCGCCAGCTCGCCAACAGCGTGGCCGATTTCATTGACCGAGTTGGCCATGTGCCGGATCGCCAGCAGGCTTTCGTCGGCCAGGTTGCGACCCTGCTGGGCCAGTTTGTCGGCCTCTTCAGCGGCGTGGGCAGTGCTCTGCACGTTGTGCGTGACTTCCTGGATCGTCGCGGCCATCTGGTTGATCGCCGTGGCCGACTGTTCGGTTTCGTTACGTTGCTGATCCAGAGAGCGTGCCTGTTGCACCGACAATTGCGCCGACTGCCCGGCACGCGACTTGACCCCCTCGCCGGTGTCCACCAGCCGGGTCAGAGCCGTTTGCAGGCGGGCCTCTTCGCTGATCATCGCCAGGTCCAGTTGCGCTTGCGGGCCGCGGTTATCACTGTAGGTCAGGGCGACCAGCGCGCTGGTGAACGCCTTGGGGTGTTCATCGAGGGTTTTCTGCAGACCACGCCGGTGACGAATCTCCAGATAGCCACCCAGCCCCACCAGCACCGCCAATAACAAGAACACGAACGGCGTGTCCTCGAGCAAGTAGGTACCCACAGCCAGAATCAGGGTGGCTACAACCATCGGTAACTGGCGGCTGAGGTGGTAAATCGCACTACCGGTTCTCGACACGGCCGGCTTTCCAGCCCTCAGGCGGGCATACAGTGCTTCAGCACGGCGCACCTGATCGCGGGTTGGCAGCGAGCGTACCGATTCATAACCAATGATGCGGCCGTTTTCATACACCGCCGTGACGTAGGCACTCACCCAATAAAAATCGCCGTTCTTGGAACGATTCTTGACCACCCCCATCCAAGGTTTACCCTGCTTGATGGTTTCCCACATATGGCCAAACACCGCTGGGGGCATATCGGGGTGGCGTACCAGGTTATGCGGCTGGCCGATCAACTCTTCACGGGTAAAGCCGCTCATGGCGACAAACGCGTCGTTACAGTAGGTAATGTGGCTGCTTAGATCGGTGGTGGAGATCAAACGCTCGTTGGCAGAAAAGGTTCTTTCATTTTGGGTAACCGGCATGTTCAAACGCATCGACTGCAACCTCTCCTGATAACTGCAAAGATCCAGGCATACCTGAACTTACTGCACGACAATCGTTGCGATTGAGTCATGCGGCATTGAAAGCACGCTATGTAAGGGTTTAGCACATCCTGTTGCGTCAGGAGACACTGCCTCAGAGGGACCCTGAAGGTTGGCAATGCCCGACAGGCGCTGGCAATTTCTCGCCCCATCGCACCTGAAATCCAAGCGTAGCGAAGAAAAACCGAGGAGCAAGTCGACAATTACCGACTTGCCAACGACTCATCATCATGGTCATGGATGGCATTTTGCAAGCATATCTGAAACATTTGTTTTCAGAACATTCAAACGCTTGAATTAATGGAAATTTCCATTCTTTATCGGCCTTGCACAAATAGCCCAGAGGCAGCATTGCTGCTGCGACACTTTGCCAGCCATCAGCGACACTCCCGGCTATCAAGGCTGCGAAAACCTGTCAGTGGCCGCCTGCAGGTTCCTCAGGCACACTGCCGACCTGCCCCTTGAATTGCTCAGGTTTTGTCATGTTCGCTGCCCACCGTACCTGCACGCTGCTTGCCCTGTTGCTCAGTGTCACACTGCTGCCCATGAATGCCCAGGCCGAGTCGCGCACCAAACCGGCCAAGAGCGAGACCCGTCAGCCAGTATCGCTGCTCAGCGGCAAGCTGGCCTTTAACCTGCCGGCCACCTACAAGAAAAGCGAGATGCAGGAAGTCGATGCCAAGGCCATCGCTGAAGGTATCAGTGGCGCGATGTACACCGACGAAGCCAACCGGCGGGTATTGATCGTGACCGAAACCCCGAACCCGGTGACTGACCAAGCCACTGATAACGACAGCCAGGTGCTCGATGAACTGAGCAGCGCAGCGCTGAGCCAGCAAAGCAACAGCTTTCATGACTTTCAGAAACAGGGCGAGCAACGCGTGCTCAAGAAAAATGGCCTGGGCGTGCGCCAGCTTGATGCCTACGCCACGCTGGGCGGTGGCAAGGTCCTGACCAGCACCCTGGTGGCGGCGTCCGGTAAACGCTCGGCAGTACTTACTGTGATTTCCAGCGCCAAGGATCCGAAGGGTCATGCCGACACGCTAAAGACGGTGATCGGCAATTGACATCCTCCCCGTCCTAAAGGGCGGGGATTCCCACAACTGGACGCTCATGCCCGAGCGCGAGAATGTTCTTTGCGGCGTTGACGTCGCGGTCGTGGGTGGCACCACACCCACAACAAGTCCATTCCCTTATTCCAAGCCCTGCGATACCTCTCGGCCTCGAGTCCGGCAATTGCTTGCAGCTCGAACAGGTTTGGGTGGTGTTTCTCTCGCTAACAACCTTGAAAACCGTGCCTGCGTGATCGCATTTGTATTCCAGCATGGTTTTCAATTGCCCCCATCCGGCGTCCAGCACCGACTTGGCCATCCTGGTTTTCGCGAGCTTCAGTGAGTTCACATCGCCCACCACAATGACGCCACAACGCGCTACCAGCGCATTGCTGAACTTATGCAGGCAATCCTTGCGGCGGTTCGCAACCTTGGCGTGAATCGCCCGCACCCGGGCCTTCTTGCCGGCGCGCTGGGCCGTGCCCAGCGACTTTTCAAGGTCTCGGTAGAAGCGTCCGCTTTCGAGCCTGTCACCGTCGCTGCAAGTGGCGGTGGTTTTCAGTCCGAGGTCGATCCCCACTGCATCCTGGCCTGGCGATAACTGGCGATCGACCTCGACCACGACGTTGAAATACCAGCGTCCACGGCTGTCCTCGTTGAAGCTACCGGATCTGAATTTAAAACCCGCCAGGCCGTAGCTGTCCCAGACCTTGAAGTGCTGTTTGTTGAAGACGACCTGGCCGTTTTTCCAGGCAGCAGCGCCGACCTTGAAGGGCACCCAGCCCAGGCTGCGCCGGGCGCCGCCCGAGCAGCGCCAGCGTAGCTGGCGCTTTTTGAACTGCTTGCGCCGTGTGACATATTCGTCGGCAACAGCCTGCACCGATTGGCTGTGCAGCCCCAGGTCTTTGCCGGCCCCGTTGGTGTACTTGTGAATGTCGAACGCCGACAGAAAACGACCACGCTCACGAATCGTGCGACTGCTCAACTCGTTTACGTAGTTCCACACAAAATTCACAGCGCGAGACGCTTCACGCAGCTGCGCTGCGTGCTTGTCTCGCACTCGAATCTTGAGGGTTTTGGTCGCTTTCATTTCAGTCATGAAACACAGAATAGGGGCGGTTTTTGGGGTTTTAACCCCTATGACCGCTTCGCGGTGGCGCTTTCATCCCCCACCTGAAGGAAGGGGCTTTTCGCGTCAGCTTGGTAACAACGACCGTGGCTGCCAACGGCCAGGCAGTTGCTGTGAATGCCATGGCGCAGGGTGTTGATGACAACCGAAGACGGCGACTGTCTGTTCGTCCAATAGTTCAACAATAATGGCATATCGCTCTTCCCTTGCCTTGATCGAACAGCGAAAATCCGCGCTTGGTCAAGGCGTTCGCTTTTGACCGGGCAGCAAGCGATTACCGGTAAGAAGTGATGCCACACCACGATGGGGAACAGAACGGCCGAGGCCTGTCCTTTGCCAAACGCATTTATTTGCCACGCACCATCGGCCTGAGTGTCGGATCGGTTTGCGTGGCGGTCGCGCTGTACCCGTTGCCGTGGATGCACTGGATCTGGGCCATGCTGGTGATGCATGCCTGGGTCTGGCCACACCTGGCTTACCAGCGCGCCCGACGCAGTAGCAACCCCTACAAGGCCGAACTGCAGAACATGCTCGGCGACTCGTTTGCCGGCGGTATCTGGGTGGCCCTGATGGGCTTCAGTGCGCTGCCGAGCGTCGCCATACTGGCCATGATGGCCATGCAGAATATCGCCGCCAACGGCCTGCGCCTGCTTTGGCAAGGCTTACAGGCCAATTTGCTGGGCGCTGTGCTGGGCTTTGTCCTGTTTACCCCGCAAATCCAGCTGGCCAGCACGCCCGAGGAAATCTACGCCTGCCTGCCATTGCTGGTGATCTATCCTGCGTTCATCGGCTGGATGGGCTACAAGGTGGCGCTCAAGCTCAGCGAGCACAAACACGTACTCAGCCGTTTGAGCCGCACCGACAGCCTGACCGGGCTGATCAACCATGGCACCTGGAAAGACCTCCTGCAGGTGGAGTTCACCCGCAGCCAGACGCTCAATCGCGCCTGCTGTGTGGCATTGATCGACATTGATCACTTCAAGACCATCAATGACCGGTACGGGCATATCGTCGGCGACTCGGTGCTCAAGGCGCTGAGCCAGGCATTGCGTGACAACATCCGCGCCAGCGACCTGGCAGGTCGCTATGGCGGTGACGAGCTCTGTGTAATCCTGCCCAATACCGACCTCGATCTGGCGGTGGGTATTCTGGAACGTCTGCGTCAGATCGTCGAAAACCAGGTCGATGCACTGCTGCCTGAACTCAGAATCAGCCTGAGCATCGGTGTTGCGCCCTATGAACAGCACATCGTCGATGCCGCGAGCTGGCTCAATGAAGCCGACAAGGCGCTATACGGCGCCAAGAGCACCGGGCGCAACCGGGTCGTCAGTGCGCCGTGCACCCGCGCTGATTTTCAGGGCCTGACTCTCGGCGTCTGACGCACCCCGAGCTTTTTCAGCAGGGTCGCCGTACTGTAGCGGGCCACCATCACACTGAGCGGCTGACTGAGCGTCAAATCGCCATACAGCTGCAGTTCACGCTCCAGATGCTGTTGCTGCGATGCACGGTAATTATCCGGGTAAACGCAACGCTCGACCGGCAGCAAGGCATCATGATGTTCCAGCAAGCCCTGGAAGACTACGCGCCGCTCCACACTCTTGCGAGTGGTGTCGATCAGCCGGGTGAAAAACTGGCTGTCGAGCTGGCGCAGGGTCAGCAGCGCGGCGTAGCGCTCGATCAGGGTGTAGCCAGCAGTGTCGTCGTACACCAGGCAACACAGCCGTTCGCGGCTCATCGCCCGAAAAGGATTGGGCGACACGTTACGCCAGCGATGATGGCCCATGACGAAGCACAGTGCCTTGTCAGCCTGAGTGCGCAGTTCGCGGTTGGCCAGGGCCGCCACGTCTTCGAGCAGGGGCGCCAACCGCCCCATTTCTTCCAGCTCCCGGACCAACAGCGCAAACAACCCTCTGGGGCCCAACAGACAGTCATGCAACTGGACGAGATGGACGGACGACAGCATGGCCTGCTGTCGTGCCAGCGCTGCATAGGCCAGTCGGCAATCGGCCTCGGACATCATCACCGTTTGCCGGTCCGCTTGTTCATTTTGTTCAGAGCGGTACTCACAACATGCTGCCATTGAATGGACTCCTTATCCGGGCACCTCTAAAAACGACCTGCGTTGCCATCGCTGCGCTGGCTACTTCGCCCAGGTTTTTAGAGGTGCCCTATCGTTATCAGGGTGGCTGACCTTTGTCTGCCGACTTTTCTTACACGCTCCACAGGCTTTTCTGCACAACAACTTTAAGACGTCAGGCAAGAGCAGTCTTTTTGATAGGCACAGAACAACACTGACTCATAAGTGGAGCCTGCTTGCCTGTGATGCCGCCTCGCTCCCCACGAGCATGCAGCAATCAAACAGTGGCAATACAAGCATGAAGGCAATTATGTAATGTTCGCCGACGAAAACAATCCGACAGATGTAGGGGGTCAGTTCAGTGGAGCCCATAAATGACAGGCAATAAGTTGGGTACGGCTTTTTACCCGGCTCTTGCGCAGCAACGACGAGACATGGTCGCGTACGGTATAGCCGCTGATGCTGAGCTGCTCGGCGATTTCCTTGTTGGTTCGTCCTTGCAGCAGCAACCCGAGAACCTGTCGTTCCCTGCTGGTCATGCACATGGAGGTTCCTCTCGTTATTACATGATTCATGACGGAGCGCGTAGGACGCTTCTTGCTTTGACTATTTTCATCCAGCGATTCACGCGGTAAATGACAGAGACAGATATTTCACGGCCTGCACCTGCCGACCCGATAAAAAACGAAGAGAATTCGCTTTAAGTTAACGAAGTAGAAAACTCCTACAAACCTTAAAGACATATATAACCCCTCCAAAACTTAAATCCCACACAACCAACTATCCAGCCCACAGCGGTACGCCCATCAAAGAAACTGATGGCAATACGGCTACAAAAACGAATCAGGCGCAAGATAAACTTGCGCCTGGCTAATTACAATCAGCTGTTACAATTGGATCCGTCAAAGCTCCCGGTCATGCCCCTGAAACAGCCGCTGGGCACGGGCCTTGATTTCTTCGGCGCTGACGTCTTCCTTGTGGCTGGAAATGAACCACAGATGGCCAAAGGGATCGCACAACGTGAACGACCGGTCACCATAGAACTGATCCTTGAGGCCGCTCACCACCACCACGTCCTCCTCGTCGGTAACCAGCTCATAGGTCAAATCCACATTATCCACATAGAGATGCAGGCCTACCGTGGCCTTGTGCGAACAATCAGCGGTTGGCGTCAGCACCGGACTGCTCAGAGCACCCTCATCGCAGGGTTCCGACAGCATGATGCGCGTATCCCCGATATACAGCTCGGCGTGGCCGACCCTGCCGTCGGGACGGTCCAGCCGGAACTCCTCACGGGCATTGAACGCTCGCTTATAGAAATCAATTGCAGCATTACCATCGTGCACGCCCAGGTAGACGGTGACGGTATGAAAGTCCTCGGGGATGGCTTTGACGCTCATTTGGTCTCTCCTCTGGCACAGGCCAGCTCAGGGTTGCAGGTCAAACAGCGCCTTGCCACTGGCCATATCAAAAGGCGCCGAGAAGTGCTCATGGACGATTTTCCAGCCATCGGGGGTGCGCAGGTAACCGGCGCTGCCACGCATCCATGCCCCCTGGATGACGCCGTTGGCATCCGTGGCACCGCAGTGATTGAGCCAGTGAGCGAACGCCACGTTGCCCGCCCCCTGCACCACCAGATCACGTTGTTCGAACAGCATCTCGCCCGGGCACAGGTTCAGACAGTGTGCCCAGTGCTTGCTATAGGCATCGCGCCCTTTGAATTGCAGCTCGATGATGGCGTCGAAAGCGACCACATCGGGGTGGTATGCCGCCATGATCGCGTCGAGGTCTTTGTTGCGTACGGCCAGCGACCAGTTTTCCAGCAACGTGCGGATCTGGTCCGGGATGAGGGGGTCCTGATTCTCGATGTTCATGAAACAACTCCTGCCGGATCCGGCTCGGGTTCATGTACATCCAGCGTAGACGCTTGCAGTGAAAGCTGACAGCCGGTTGTTTGCCCGGCTGTCAGCCTGGAACATCACTTGCCCAGGCAGGGCTGGTCACAACCCAGATCGTGGCGGGCAGCAAACCAGGTAGCGGTCAGCAGGCCCACCGCGCCCATCACCAGGCAGTAGACCACGCAGACCCACGGGCTTACGGGCATCAGGCCGATCAACAGCAACGGCGTGACACTGGCCCACAATGCATAGGCGATGTTGTAGGTAAAAGAGATGCCCGAAACCCGGATGCGGGCCGGGAACAGCCCGACCATCACCGACGGCACGACCCCGACGATGCCACAGGCCAGGCCGGCCAGCGCATAGGCGATGCCAGGCGCCAGCCACTGCAGGATCAGGCTGGCGTACAGCATACCGATCCCCAGCGGCAGCAGCAGGCTGTACAGCAACACGCAGCGCCAGGCACCGATACGGTCGACCAGCATGCCGGCCAGCACACAACCGATGTTCAGGAACACAATGCCCCAGGCACTGAGGGCAAAGGTTTCACGGGCACTGAAGCCGAAACGCTGCTGCATCACCGTCGGGGTGATAACCACCAGCACCACCACCGCCGAGGTCAGCACACAGGTAAGCAGCGCCGCCGGCAGCAGCGACGCTCGATGCTCACGCAACACCTGGCCCAACGGCAGGCGCTGCATGTCTTCTTTCTGGGCATGCAAGGCCATGAATACCGGGGTTTCGCTGAGCCAGCGGCGCAGCCACACCCCCACTACACCGAATACGCCACCGAGCAGAAACGGAATACGCCAGGCGTAATCGAGGATTTCCTGCGGGGTATACACCCGCGCCAGCCAGGTCGCGGTCAGCGCGCCCAGTAGGTAACCGAAGGTCAGCCCGGCCTGCAGCACACCCAGCGCATAGCCGCGATGCCCGGCTGGCGCGTGCTCGGCGACAAACACCCAGGCACTCGGCACCTCGCCCCCCACCGCCGCGCCCTGCATCACCCGCAGCGCCAGCAACAGCAGCGGAGCCCAGAAACCGATTTGCGCGTAGGTGGGCATCAGACCGATGAGCAGACATGGCAGGGCCATCATCAGGATGCTCAGGCTGAATACCCGCTTGCGTCCCAGCCGATCGGCAAAGTGGGCCATCAGGATGCCGCCCAGCGGTCGCGCCAGATAGCCGGTGACGAAAATGCCGAAGCTTTGCAACAAGCGCAGCCACTCGGGCATGTCCGGCGGAAAGAACAGCTGGCTGAGGGTCAGGGCGAAGAATACGAATATGATGAAATCGTAGATCTCCAGAGCCCCGCCCAGTGCGGCAAGGCCCAGGGTCCGATAGTCAGCGCGGGAAAATGGCTTCGGACGTGGTCGTGCAGTGGCCGTCATGGGCACTCCCGGTATGTGACAGTTTGAAAGCGCGCGAAGAATAGCAAAAGTGCCCCATCAGAGCGCGCTACAAACTGCTACAGCACCGACAACCCGACGCTACGGGCAAAACCGCAAGATCATGCCGCCAGCCCGGCGATGACCTTGTTCAAGTCCAGTGACAGCGCATGCAGATCATCGCTGGAAGCCTGGGTGCGCTGGATGTTGTCCTGGTTGACGGTCGCAATGGCACTGATTTGCGTGAGATTGCGCGAGATATCCTCGGCCACGGAGGTCTGCTCTTCAGCGGCCGTAGCGATCTGCCGGTTCATGTCGCGGATCGCTTCCACTGCCACGGTGATGCGGTGCAGCGAATCGCTCGCCCGGGCGACCTGCTCGACACTTTCCTGGCTGCGCGCCTGGCCGTTTTCGATGGCTTGCGCGGCATTGATTGCGCCAGTCTGTACCGAACTGATGATCTGATTGATCTCGGCAGTAGATGCCGCCGTGCGCTGGGCGAGGGTCCGTACCTCGTCAGCGACCACGGCAAAGCCACGGCCCTGCTCACCGGCGCGAGCGGCTTCGATAGCGGCGTTGAGGGCCAGCAGGTTGGTCTGTTCGGCAATGCTGCGGATCACCTCCAGGACCTTGCCAATCCGCTCGCTGTCACTCTCCAGGCGGCGAATCACCTCGGCCGTGTTAGCCACTTCGGTGCGCATCTGGTTGATCGTTTCAATGGTCGCGGCCATGACGTGCTCACCTTCCTGGGAACACCGGTCAGCGTCGTCGGCGGCATTGGCCGCTTCGGCGGCGTGGCGGGCAACTTGCTGGGCCGTCGCGGACATCTCGTGCATCGCGGTCGCCACCTGATCGGTGCGATCAAATTGCTCGCGGGTACCTTGCGCCATCACCGCGGCGATGGACTTGAGCTGGATGCTCGCGCCGTCCAGGTCCTGACTGTCCTGCTTGAGGCTGGTAATGGTCTGCGCGAGAAAATCGCGCAGCAGGTTGGCGGCCGTGGCCAGGCGGCCCAATTCGTCCTTGCGCTCGACACGGGCGCGTTCGGTGAACCTGCCTTCACTCAATTGCGCTACATAGTCGATGAGCTTGCGTACCGGGCCGGCAATATTGCGACTGACCATCCACTGGGTCACCAGGCCCACCAACAGCGCCGAGGCCAACATAATCAACACGCCCCAAAGGATCGTGCTGCTGGCGGCCTCGCTAAGGCTTTGCGACTGTTTCTGGCTGTGCTGGCGCAAGCTATCCACCAGCGCGCTCATTTGTTCACTGGCGGCCCGGTCCACGCCCTTGACCGCCAGATCCCCGGCGACCGGGTCGCCACCGGCGGCAATGAAGGCATCACGCCCCTTGCGATAGGCACTGCCCAGATTGCGATGCTCTTCACGCAAGCGCTCGACCTGGCTGCGGATACCGCTGTCGATAGACTGCCACTGAGCAAGCTGGCCAAGAATCAGTTGCACCTGACGTTCCTGAGCTTCGAACTGGTTCCAGTACTTGTCACGCTCGGCCACTGCCTTGCCGCGCAGCAACACGTTTTTCCATTCCTGGACCTGAATCTTGAACTGCAGATTGGCCTCGTCGATAAGTTGCGACGCCCGCAACGGGCCATCCAGCAGACCGCGATAGTCGCGCACGTTATTCGACAATAGGTAAAAACAGGCCAGGGCAATCACCAGCAACAACGCCAGGCTGGCGCCAAGCAGGGTGAGGATCTGCAGCTTGAGAGATTTGTACATGTGGGCAGGCACTCGACAGCGTGAACTGCGTCAGCGATCAGCCTGCGCAGCATTGGATAATGCGCACCTCCCTGTGCTGGCGCAGTTAACCAGCCGAATATGACCAAAAAATGACAGCACAATGACATGAGCCATCCAGCAGTTGCCGCCTCGGCACTGTGACGTAACAGAAGCGGGAATCGTAGGAGCCGCTTAAGCGGCGAAGCATTCGCGGCTGAAGCCACTCCTACGAAACAAGCCTATATATCAATGAATTAAATACTGCCCGTGACAGGCAGCTCTGCTGGCGACTGCAATGCCTCAGAAATTGACCGTCGCGGACAATCGGGCGGTGCGGGGTGCGCCGGGGAACAGGTAGTCGTCGCCCAGGTACTCGCCCACATCACGCCAGTAGCGCTTGTCGAACAGGTTATCGACCGAGAGTCGCCAGACGGTGTCGTAGCCGCTCAGGCGGGTGCTGTAACGGCCGCCGACATTGAACAAGGCATAGTCGTTGACGTTGACCTGGCCCTGGCGGTCAGCGAATTTGCTGGCGCTGTATTGCATGCCGCCAAGCAGCGCCAGGCCCGGGATTGGCAAGGCGTAGTCGGCCTGCAGGCTGGCGCGGTATTTGGGTACGTTCAGCGCCTGATGCCCCTCATAGGCCTCGGTGCCGCTGCCCTCGACCCGCGCCCTAATCGCCGCGACGCTGGCGGCAATCTGCAACCGCTCGGTGAGATGACCGGTGGCGCCCAGCTCAAGGCCAAGGTTCTTCTGCTGACCCTGCTCTACATAGGTGAAGGTGCCGTCGGCCTGCGGCTGCGAGTACTGATAGGCCTTACGAATCTGGAACAGCGCGGCAGTCAGGCTCATGCGCTGCAGGTCGTACTTGATCCCCGCTTCCAGTTGCCGCGACACACTCGGAGCGAGGATTTCACCGGCGTTGTTACTGAACCACGCCGCCGTGCCGCCCAGGCTCAGGCCTTTGCTGTAGCTGGTGTACAGCGACAGGTTTGCCAGTGGTTTATAGATCAGCGCGGCCTGCGGCAGGAACAACGAGCGCCGGGTATGGCGCAGGTCGCTGCCGTCTTCACGCCACGCCTGTTCGTTCAGATACACCTGGCGACCACCGGCCACCAGCTGCCAGTGGTCGTCGAAGCGAATCCGGTCGGTGAAGAACACCCCGTACTGGCGGCTGTCGAGGCGACGCTCAGTGTGTGGCAGCAGCTTGTCAGCCTGCGTCACCGTGTCCGGGGTCTGATTGATGTCACCGCTGCCAACCCACTCGTTGAATGTGCCACGGGTATCGACGGTGCGCCGCAAGGCACTGGTGCCGATGGTCAGCTCGTGCTCCAGCGAGCCAGTGGCAAAGCGCCCGGCCAGCGCCGCTTCAACCTCGTCGTTACGCCGGGTGTCATCGGGGCTGCGGAAATCGTAGATGTCGTAGTCGCCTTCAGCGCTGAAGTAATTGGGCACTGCTTGCCCGGCGCAACTGGCAGCGCCATAGCACCCCCAGGCGAACGAGCTGTAGTCGTCAATCACCACCCGGCTGCGCGAGGCACTGAGGCTACCGGTCCAGCTCTCATTGAAGCGGTACTCGAAGCGCCCATTGAGGTTCAGCGAGTCGATGCCCACCGGGTTGGACCAGCTCTGATGGCCCAGCCGCTTGCGGGGCGACGCGTCATGCGGCAGCTCGCTGCCGCCGAGCAACTGATAGCCCGGCACCGAACGTTGCTCGCGAGTCTGATACTCCGCATCGAGTTGCAACGTGGCGCGCTCGTTGATGTTCCAGTCGAAGGCCAGTGAGGCGAAGTCGCGCTGGCCGTCAGCGTGTTCAACATATGAGCGAATATCTTCATGAGCCAGATTGGCGCGCAGGCCGAACTGCCGCTCGCTACCGAACCAGCCACCGACGTCAGTCGCAATGTAACGCTCACCGTGCTCATTGGTGGCGACGGTTACCGAACGCACATCGGCAGCGCGTTTGGTCTGATAGTTGATAACCCCACCCGGCTCGGCCACCCCACCTTGCAGACCGGAGACGCCCTTGAGCAACTCAACTTGCTGTTTATTCTCCAGCGCCACGTTCTGCTCGCCGGCAATGCTGCGGCCATTGATGCGATAACTGTTGCCGGCATTGAGCGAAAAGCCCCGGACCAGGAAGTTTTCGTAGTAGCCCACCGGCGCATAGGCTTCGCCCACCGAGGCGTCGTTGCGCAGCACTTCGCTGAGCAAGCGGGCCTGGCGATCCTCCAGCAACGCTTGAGTGAACACCGCCACCGAGGCAGGCGTATCGAGCAGCGGCGTATCAGCAGCGGCGGTAACGGCAGCGCGGCGGGCCTGGTAACCCTCGGCACCCGGCTGGTCAGCCACGTCCCTGATCTGCACAGCGTCAAGATTCACGGGCTCGGCAGCCTGCAACGCAGAGGCGACGGCCAGGCTCAGTGGCAGCAAGGGCCAGGCCAGTCGGTGTGGCGTACTCATGAAGGGGCAACTCCAGGATTGGGCGGGGGGCGACTTTGTACGTTTATGGCGGAACTTTTACAACCCTGAGAGGCCGTCTTTTCAATAAACGAGTGCCCCCTCTCTGTCTTCAGGTTTTAAGGGTGAATTAAGTATGGGTGGTTAATCTGGCTTCAACAAAACAACTGAACCCCTCGGTTGTTAACCGCTCTATAACCCCAGATTCCACACTGAAAGGAAATTGATCATGAAAAAATTCATCCCTGCCCTGTTTGCTGCTGTAACTCTGAGCGCCGCTGCCGGCATGGCCCAGGCCGATGTTCGCCCTGATCAGCTTGCCGACCTGCAAAAAGCCGGCACCATCGGCGACTTGCAGAAGTTCAACAAGCAGGCGCTGGACAAGCACCCTGGCTTCACCATCCATGACACCGAGCTGGAGCAGCAGGGCGGCCGTTATGTCTACGAAATCGAACTGCGCAATACCCAGGGTACCGAGTGGGACTTCCATGTCGATGCCAAGACCGGTGAAGTGCTGCTCGACAAACAGGATCGTTGATTCCTGAATCTGATACCAAGCGGCTCAATCAACGCTGGCAAACGCCAGGGCGGATTGAGCCGCTAATTATTTCCTACGCAGCTATTTCCTACGCAACTACCCGCGATTATTCCAGGCCGACTTTGAGCAACTTTCCGTTGCCGTCATCGGTCAGCACATACAGATAACCATCCGGCCCCTGACGTACGTCGCGGATCCGCTCCTTGCGTTCTTTGAGCAGCCGTTCTTCATCAACAATACGGCCATCTTCAACCTTCAGGCGAATCAGCTCTTCGGTTGCCAGTGCGCCGATGAATACGCTGTGATCCCACGCCTTGAAACGCCCGCCATCGTAAAAGACCATGCCGCTGACCCCCGGCGACACTTGCCAGACATGCAAGGGCTTGACCGTACCTTCGACCAGTTCACCTTTGGCTTCAGGAATTTTCAGGCCCGAATAGTTGATACCGTGGGTTGCCAGCGGCCAGCCAAAGTTCTGGCCGCGCTCGGCGATGTTGATCTCGTCACCGCCTTTAGGCCCATGTTCGTTGACCCATACCGTGCCATTCCACGGATTGAACGCGGCGCCTTGCGGGTTACGGTGACCATAGCTCCAGATTTCCGGCCGCGCGCCCTTGCTCCCAACAAAGGGGTTGTCATCCGGGACCTTGCCGTCCGGGAAGATCCGCACCACCTTGCCTTGCAGTTTGTCGAGGTCCTGGGCCGTGGGCCGCTGGTTATTCTCGCCCAGTGCGATGAACAGATAGCCTTCACGGTCGAACACCAGCCGCGCGCCGAAGTGGTTGCCTACCGACAGCTTGGGTTGCTGACGAAAGATCACATTGAAATCTTCCAGACGGCTCAGGTCTGCCGACAGCCGTCCACGCCCCACTGCCGTGCCCGCCTTGTCGCCTTCAGCGGCGCTTTTGCCATCGCCCTCGGCGTACGCCAGATACACCAGCCGGTCTTTGCCGAAGTCCGGCGACAACACCACATCCAGCAAGCCGCCCTGCCCATTGGCCCAGACTTGCGGTACGCCTGAGATCGGCTTACCGGCCTTGCCATCAACGCCCAGCAGCAACAGGTTGCCGGAACGCTCAGTCACCAGAATGCCTTGCTGGTCCGGCAAAAATGCCAATGCCCAAGGGTGATCCAGCCCTTCGGCCAACTGGGTGACGGTCACAGCGCCCAATTCGCTTTTGTACTGTTTGGCCGCCTCGGCCGCTGAAACGGCCAATGGCAGGCCAGCCAGCGCACTGGCGCAAAATGTCGCGATCAGGGTTTTTCTCAACATGGGCGTTTCCTTATGCATAACGTAGAGATCATCGGGATGGAGTACCGCGTTCGGGCGGGTTGAAGCGGGGCTGCTCGGCGGGCCGTACCGGCGCCTGCTGACGGGTCGGCTGGCCATTGCGGATACCGCCGTTTTCCAGGGTCGGCGGACGCACCACGGGCGAGGTATTGGGGCGCGGCGTGTCAGGTACCGTGCCTTGTCGACTGTTGGGGTTGGCGCGTTTGATCGGGCTGTTGTAAGGGTTGCCGTCGGCACCAGCGCCGAGCGGCTGCTGCGCATGGGCCAGCGGTCCGCCAGCCAGCAGCGCTGCAATGGCGAGGCCTTGCAAGAAGCGAGTCATTATCTGCCTGCCTGAAAATAGGGGTTCAAACCTTGGAAACCGGATCAGGCCTCAGGTTCGACCAGCTATGGCAGATGGG
Source organism: Pseudomonas sp. 21LCFQ02 (assembly GCF_024129895.2). Classification (NCBI taxonomy): domain Bacteria; kingdom Pseudomonadati; phylum Pseudomonadota; class Gammaproteobacteria; order Pseudomonadales; family Pseudomonadaceae; genus Pseudomonas; species Pseudomonas sp. 21LCFQ02. Next base: position 3,247,174 of record NZ_CM178749.1, on the reverse strand, counting down.
CAAGAAATGCGCTGACAGAGTTTGTAACAAGGCTGGTCAGGAGTGCCCGCTTGAACCTGTGCGGGTCTAAAAGGCTCTGGGAAATCGTGCGGTAAAGGTGGTGCCGTGCTCCAGACTGGACTGCGCCAATACATCGCCCAGATGGGCGCGCATGATCTCCCGAACAATAAACAGCCCCAGCCCTACACTGCGGCTGTCATCGTTGGCCGCCCCGCGCACCAATGGTTCAAACAGCTCTTCGAGCTGCTCGGCAGGAATCACTTGACCACTGTTATGTACCGCCAGGCTGCCACCCTTGCCGCCAAATGCGCTGATAACCCGGATCTCGCCTTGCGGGTCACCATAACTCACCGCATTGCCGACCAGATTACTGACCACCTGAAACAACCGGTCGGCATCGGCATTGCAAAGCCCCTCGCCTTCGCGCACATGCACCAGGCGCCGATCGGGAAAGGCCAGCCGCAAATCTTCGACGCACCGCGCCACCACGGCATGCAGGTCAATGGGCTGCAGACTGACCGCCAGCCCCTGGCCAACCCTGGCCTGAGTGAAGTCCAGCAGATCGCCGATCAAGCGGCTGGCGCGGTCCACCGAGTGGGATATGTGGCCCATGACCCGATGCTGGCGCTGGTCGAAGTTGCCGCGTTGCAGCAGGTCTGCCGCCATCTTGATGGCCGTCAACGGGTTACGCAGGTCATGGCTGACGATACCGACCAGTTGCTCGGCAAAATTGGCGCGGATCTGCGCTTCGGCGTGCGCCAGACGCAGACGGTTCTGCGCCGAGGTCAACTCTTTCTGGGCCATGAGCTGTTGCTGCAACAGCTCTTCGGCCATCTGCCGGGCCGCGAGCAGCTCGCGCTCATACTGATTACGTTCTTCAGCCACGAACAACGCCAGTTCGTGATGGAACACGCCACCATGCTCGCGGCGCACGGCGTTGAGCATCATCGGTATCTGACGGCCATCGGTGTGCAACAGGTCAAGTTTGACCTCGGCCACCGACCCCTGCATCTGCAGCAACGGAAACCAGTGAGTCTGGTGAAAAATCTTGCCGCCCATGGTCAGCAGGCTCTGAAAGCGCTGACCGAGCAGCGCCTGCTGCTCGCGCCCGACCCAGCGACAGAAGGTCTGGTTGACGCGCTCGATTTCGCCATTGCCGCAGGTCAACAGCAAACCGCAGGGGGCATTGTCGAACAGGGTTTGCGCGTCAGGCAGTGACTCAGGCGGCATGCGGGGTGTTTCCATAGGGCTTGAGAAATTGCTCAATGGCCTCGATGCAGGCCGCCGGCGCACTCATGTGTGGGCAGTGGCCAATGTTTTCGATCAGCCGCAGGGTGCTGCCAGGCATGGCAGCATGCAGGTAATCACCGACCTCGACCGGGGCGATCAGGTCGTCAGTGCATTGCAGAATCAAAGCTGGCGTGGTCAGGCCCTGAACGTCCTCGCGGTTGTCGGACATGAACGTCACGCGGGCGAAATGCCGGGCAATGTCGGGGTCGGTGCGGCAAAAGCTGCTGGCCAGTTCCTCGCCCAGCTCCGGCTGGTCCGGCGCGCCCATGATCGACGGCGCCATGGTGCTCGACCAGCCCAGGTAATTGCTGTCGAGGGTGTCGAGCAGTGAATCGATGTCAGCGCGGCTGAAACCGCCGACGTAGCCTTGATCATCGATATACCGCGGTGACGGCCCGACCATGATGTGCGCACTGACCAAGCCCGGCTTGAGGCGGTCGGCAAGCACACCGATCATCGCACTGACCGAATGACCGACCAGCACCACCGGCCCCTGGCCGAACTGCTCGATAATCTCCAGCAGGTCCTGGGCATAGCCGTCGAGCCGCTCGTATTTATGCTGGAAATACGCGGACAGGTCCGAACCACCGCTGCCCACCAGGTCGTAGGCCACGACCCGGTAGCGATCACTGAAGCTCGGCGCCACGAAGCGCCACATCCGCTGGTCGCAGCCAAACCCGTGGCCAAAGATCAGGGTAACGGGGCCCTCGCCAATCACTCTTATATTGTTGCGCCGTTGTAGCTGCATCCCTCGCTCCAGTCTCCGTGCTGCGCGCACTTGGGCTGCGCAACCTAACAATTGCCGAGATTAGCATCGTTCCAAGCCTCAGACAGTGCAGAATGCACGGTATTCCATTTACCAGGCACGATCATGACAAGAATCTTTGACGCCCGCGGTAACCGTTACGCCGTGACCACACCCGATCAGCTACGCCGCCTGGGTGTAGCAATCACCGATGACGCCGCCGACGCCGCACGGCGGCGCTCACACTGGGCTGCGGCCGCCATCGCTGCGGTGTGTGCCTGGCCCGAAGGAACGGCGCCACCCGGCGCCAAAGCGCACTGCAGCGACGGCTTGCTGATCGGTCCGTTTAGCGGCCAGGCCCCCTTTGATGTATTAATCGTCAATACCGACGCCACCCTGGCCGAACGCAGCGGCAACGGCCTGACCATCTTTGCCCAGGCACTGACCGAGAGCGGCCTGGCAACGCTGCAGCCATTTACCTTGCGCGTGCATCATGACGCTGGGCCAGCGCCGCTGGAAACCGCCATTGAGCCCGCCACCCTGGATGGGGTTCGAGGCTTCTGGCTGGACCTTGGTACGCCGCAGTTCGGGCCACAGGCGGTGGCCGCGCTCGAGACTGCCGTGCAAGCCAGCCGCTTCAATGATCGCCCGGTCAACCGGGTGCCGCCTCTGGCCACCGTCAATCCTGCGTGGGCGCACAGCGTGTTCGTGCGGGTCGGCAATCCACATTGCGTCACCCTGTTGGCTGATGCCGCTCAACTGCCGACGTTTGCTGCACTGCATGAGCCAGCGCTGAACCAACCGTTGACCCGGATCGCCTTTGCCGCCGGCGAGTTGGGTGCCGGTGAGCCCTGCCCGGCCGGGGTCAACCTGCAATGGGCCTGCCTGAGCGAACCGGGACAATTGGAAGCACGAGTGTTCGAGCGCGGCGAAGGCCCCACGGCATCTTCCGGCACCAGCGCCAGCGCCGTGGCCTGCGCGGCCTGGGCTGCCGGGCTGGTACAAGGCGGCGCCGTGCACGTCAGGATGCCAGGCGGCACCGCGCCGCTTAAGCTGGATGAACAAGACGGCGTGCTGCGGGGTGTGGCCTTGTTCGGCGTGGCGACCAGAGTGATCTGACCAAGCTGACACTGGCAGGGGCTACTCGCCGATATCTTCATTCCACAGTTGCGGATGACGAGCAATGAAGTCGCGCATCAGGTGTTCGCAAGTGCTGTCACTCAGCACCTCGACCTGCACGCCGCGGGCTCGCAGCAGTTGCTCTTCACCCATGAAGGTCTGGTTTTCGCCGACGATTACCTTGCCGATGCCATACAGCAGAATCGCCCCGCTGCACATTGCACAGGGCGACAGCGTGGTGTAGAGCACCGCTTCACGATAGACCCTGGCCGGCTGCCGGCCGGCGTTCTCCAACGCATCCATTTCGCCATGCTTGATGGCACTGCCTTGCTGGACACGACGGTTATGTCCACGGCCGATAATCTTGCCATCGTGAACAATCACTGAACCGATGGGTATACCGCCTTCGGCCAGGCCTTGGCGGGCCTCATCAATGGCTGCCTGCATGAATGGGTCCATAGATTTTCCTTCACGGCATGTAGTTTTTCCGGGCGCTTTCCAGCGCGCGGGAGACGAACTCGGCCAGCAGATCGGCAGAGCGTGCTTTCATTTCCTGACCGACTTCATTGTTGCGCGCCTTGAAGCGATTCATCAGCGCAGGCGAGCCTTTGCCGTCGTTAAGCTGGCGCAGTTCTTCGACACTGAACGAATGGGCATAGGCCGCCGCCAGGTTCTGCTCCCAGCGGCCTTGATACTGCGGCTGCAAGCGCTGCAATTCACCCTGCACCAACACCTGGGCCCGGGTTTTGCCCAGGGCGTCGACCAGCCCGGCAAACACCGCGGTGCGTGAGGCCATCTGATAGCCCTGCCAGCCCAAACCATCGCCCAGATGACGTTGCTGGACGAACGCCAGTGCGGTGTCGTCGACCTCAGCGGCACTCAAAGGCGCCCCCCCCAGGCCGATCATCAACATCCCGCCGGCAATCAGGCCGGGCAAGGACGTGGCTTTGCAGTCGTTCATCGCCCCTCCCGGCTGACAGACAGCAACTTTGAACCTAGCAGTTAAAAAGACCCGTTGTCAGATCAGGGGTCGCTTCCAGCCTCAACATGCCGTTATCAGCAACGCCTGCCAGCGCTCACGGGTCATCCGGTAAAGGCGAACCCCCATGCCAAAGTAACGGGCATGCAGGTAATCCTGAAACCCGGCCTTGTGCAGCACCTGTATCGATGCCTGGTTTTGCGGCTCCACTACCGCCACCACCGAGCTCACCGCCAGAGTACCGAAACCATGGGCCAACACGACCTTTACCGCCTCGCTGGCCATGCCCTGATTCCAGAACGCCGGGCTGAGCCGATAACCGAGCATGACCTCTTCTGCCTCTTCGAAGCGCTCTTTACACAAACCGCAGAATCCGACCAGCCGGGCGCTACGTTGTTCAATCACCGCCAGCGGCGCAAAGCCTTCTTCTGCCAGGCTGACACGGCAATGCTCGAGGAACTCGGCACTGGCTGAGCGGCTCATGACCCCGCGTACCGAATAGCGCATCACCTGTGGATCAGCCAGTAACGCGGCCAGCTCAGCCAGGTCAGACCCGACAAAACCGCGCAGTTGCAGGCGCTCCGTTGTGAGGGGCATTGAGGGATAAAGCATCCAGTCATTCCATTATCGATGGCCTGAGCCGGTATGATGCCTGCTTTTGTCTATCGCTACGCCATGTCTGACCTGCACATTTACCCGTTACCCGCCTTGGCGCGCCCGTTGCTGGAAAAATTCTACCGCAGCCATCGCTCGCCCATGCGCCTGCCCGCCCAAGGCCAGGCCTGGGTCGTGAAGGAGGCGCAGATTGTTGCGGCGCTGTGCTTGACGCCGGTTCGTCATGGCCACTGGCTGACCGGGCTGTTTGTTGCCGCCTCATGGCGTGGTCAGGGGCTTGCCCGGCGCCTGATCGACCAGGCACACAGCCAATGCAGCGGGCCGCTGTGGCTGTTCTGCCACCCTGACTTGCAGGGCTTTTATCAGTCGTTAGGGTTCGTCACAGCCGTTGAATTGCCGGCCGAGCTGGCTGAGCGGCTGGCTCGCTATCAACGCAGCAAGGCACTGGTCGCCCTGCTGCGTGATCAGTCATCAGCGTTGGGATCGAGGTCTGGAAATAGCACTTCGGTAAACCCGAACTGACGAAAATCAGTCACTCGCGAAGGGTACAGACGGCCGATCAGGTGATCGCACTCGTGCTGCACCACCCGGGCATGAAAACCCTCGGCGATACGCTGGATCGGTACACCTTGCGGGTCAACGCCCTCATAGCGGATACGCCGATGACGCTCGACCACCCCGCGTAAGCCAGGCACCGACAGACAGCCTTCCCAACCGCCTTCAAGTGCATCATCGAGCGGGGTTATCACCGGGTTGAGCAAAATGGTGCGCGGCACGGCCTCGGCATCAGGGTAGCGGGCGCTGCGTTCGAAACCGAAAATCACCAGTTGCAGATCGACACCGATCTGCGGCGCAGCCAGGCCAACGCCACCGACGCTTTGCATGGTGTCGAACATGTCATCGATCAGGGTTTGCAACTCTGGGGTGCCAATCAGGCTTGCCGGCACCGGCGGGGCGACCCGCAGCAAGCGCGGGTCACCCATTTTCAAAATCTCGCGAATCATCAGCTGACGTCCTGTAAGGCAAAGCGCAATCGTGCCACATTCCATACGTCAGGCCATCATGCCTGGCGCGCCGGCTCCCGGGTATGCGCCCCACCGACGCCCGGCTCGTCAGCCCCGCTGGCTTCGACGCCGCCATCACCCGGCTCTTTTTCGCCGCTGTCCTTGCCTTCCTGAGACATATGCTCGATCACCGCATTCATTTCCGCCCCCAGCAATAGCACGGCGGCCGAGATATAGAAGTACAGGAGCAGGACGATGATCGCCCCGATACTGCCGTACATGGCGTTGTAATCAGCAAAGGTTTTCAGATAAAAACTGAAACCCAGCGAGGCGATGATCCATACCACCACCGCCAAGACCGAGCCTGGGGTGATAAAGCGAAACTCTTGCTTCACATCCGGCATCACGTAGTAGATCACCGCAACGGCGACCATCATCAGGATGATGATCAGTGGCCAGCGCAAGATGGTCCACACCGTGACAATGAAGTCTTCGATACCCAGGTGCGCGGCAAACCAGTTCATGACCTGCGGCCCGGTCACCATCAATGCGGCAGCGGCCAGCAGCATCATGGCGATGCCGATGGTGTAGAACACCGACAATGGCAGGCGCTTCCAGATCGGCCGGCCTTCAATCACGTCATAGGCGGCGTTCATGGCGCTCATCATCAAGCGCACGCCCGCTGACGCGGTCCACAGCGCGATGACGATACCCACCGACAACAAGCCGCCCTTGGATTGCTGCAACTGGTCGATCACCGGGTTGACCTGCTCCAGCGCCTGGGGCGGCAATACCAGTTCCGACTGCAGGCGCAGCCAGGAGAAGAAATCGGGCAGGTGAAGGAAACCGATCAGCGAGATCAGGAACAACAGAAAGGGAAACAGCGAGAACAGGGCCTGATAGGCAAGCGCCGAAGCATAGGTCGACATTTCGTCGTTAATGAATTCGGTCACGGTGCGAACCAGCACCTTACCCGTCGGCAAACCACGCAGGTGGGAAAAAATCATGGCGTCTCCTTTCGCGATCATACCCGGCTACCTGAGTACTGTACGTCTTCACGTCGATTCGCGGTGTAGTTATCCAGACCGGGCGACTTGTTCCGGCGCAGACATGGACTTGAAGAACGGCAAAAGGTTTCAGCAAAACGCACCGGTCACGGGCTTGGGGCTCCGTGACCGGGCTATCAGGGTCAAGCCTTGTCGACGCCTTTTTTGATCGCGTCCTTGGCCTTGCCTCTGGCCTGTTCACCACGGCCTTTGATTTCCTGGGCTTTGCCCTCGGCCTGCAGTTTGTCGTTGTTGGTTGCTTTGCCAACGCCCTGTTTAACGTTCCCTACCGCTTCATTGGCCATGCCTTTGACTTTATCGCTGGTGCTGCTCATGAAGATTCTCCCGGACCGCTGGTCCCGTGACTGAAGGATGTCGTTGTCAACCCGACACAATGATGGACTGGCCGCTCGGCTTGAGAGTTTCAATTATTTTGCCGGCTGTTTTTCCATTCGTCGGGGCAGCGACCGGCATGAGAGAATGCGCGCCACGCTATGTTTTCCGGAATGTCCCATGAAGCTCGACAAGTCTCAGGCGATTGAACGCCGCAATCAGCAATTGAGTAGCACCGTCTTGAATCGCGACAACAGCCACCTCGCGGTGCTGGACCCCAAGCGCAATATCTGGTGGTTTGATCTGCCGTTTGGTCAGATCAAGACCAGTGAGTGGATCAATCTGCTGCTGCACACACCAAAGACTGATCAGTTGTTGCATTTGAAGGTGCCGAGCAATTTTCTGCGTGCGCATCGTGATGAGTTGGAGATTCGTAATGCTGGCAAGCGCAATATGAGTGTCAGTCTGGAGTTGTCGGCTGATCGTGACTCTTATCTGCAGGATCTGCGGCCCAAGGGCGGGCAGCTTGCGTTTGCGGTGTTTGTGCAGGTTTGATTTTTTGTGCGGGTTTGATTTGAGCAGGTAGGAGCGGTTTGAGCCGCGAACAAGCCTTTGGGCTGATGGAAAATCCTTTATCGCGGTGACTGGGCTGCAGGTTTCGCCCTGCGGGCAGACTCCCCTCCGTCTGGCATCGATTCGGGGGCCGGCGCGATGGGCATCCCTGCCCAGCGCACCTGCCCCCGATTTCAAAATCAGCAGCATCCATGCTGATTTCTCCCCCGAATCGACGCCTACCCTCGGCCAGCGCCCAAGTCGCGATTCGCGTCGTCTGTGCCATCTCGGCTCAAAAATCAAAATCTACGGCAACGGTGCCTTTTGTGGCTACACCGCTACTGGCATGCTGAAACGGAACACGCTGCCCTGGCCTACTTCGCTTTCGGCGCTCAGTGTGCCGCCGTGGGCTTTGACGATGCCTTGGGAGATGTACAACCCAAGCCCGGTGCCGGTGGGGTTGTTGTCTTTGAGGGTCCAGTAGCGGTCGAAGATGAACGGCAGTTGCTCGGGTGCAATTCCCTCGCCGCAGTCACGTACGCAAAACAGTACGCGCTCGCCATCCGCTTCGGCGCTGACGCTGATCTGACCCTGCATCGGGGTGAATTTGATGGCGTTGCCGATCAGGTTGGACAGCACCTGAAACAGCCGCTCGGGATCGGCATGGACCCTGAGCTGCTCGCCGGGGCTGAACACCAGGTCAATGCCCTTGTCCAGCGCCAGGGGCGCCAGCAGGGTATAGGCCTCGTCGAAGATCTGGGTGACCTCCAGAGGCCTGGGCGCAATGGTGTAGCGCCCGGCTTCGATCTTGGAAGTGTCGAGCAAGTCTTCGAGCAACACGTTCATGCGGCTGGCAGCCTGTTGCATGGTATCGATCGCCGACGAAATACGCCGCGAGGTATGCGGGCCATCCGAGCTGAATGACTTTTGCATCATGCCGCAAAGCATCGAAATCACGGTCATCGGGTTACGCAGGTCATGCGACACCACAGCGACCAGGTCGTCTCTGGCGCGCACCGCCTGCTGTTCACGGCGCACCTGACGGGCCAGGTCGTCTTCCAGTGCCGAGCGGCGCAGGTCATTGGCGGCAAACAGGTCACCATGACTCCAGCGGCTGGCAATGCCCGTCATCTCCACTTTCCAGATCTCGAACGAGGTGCGCGGGCGCAGGCGCAGGCCGGCTTCGGAGTCGACCATGTCCAGCGGCTTCTCAGGGTTGCCGCTCCATGGGATGCTTTCCTTGACCTCCTGGCGAAACCACAGCACGCCGTTGTCGATCGGCTTGGGCAGGCTCATGGCCAGAACCCCGCTGGCCGACTTCTGGTAAGCCTCGGCCGGCGGATAGACGCTGGACAGGTGATGGCTGGAGAATACCGGCTCGTTACGCTTCATCAACCAGGCGTGCAGCAGGCGGATCTGCTCAGGCGTTGGGCAGTTGCCAAAGCAGTGCAACTGATTGCCCTCAAGGATCGCCACCCCGCTCGCGTCGACCAGTTGCATCAGTAACTCAGGCTGCGCGGCCAGGCCGTCGAATACGTCGTCCTGCGCCGCCACCATGGACTCGTTGAGCAAGGCAAGGGTCTGCAACTTGGCATCACGCTGACGATTGACCTCCAGCGCTTCCATGGCGCTGATCTGCAACGACAGCACCTGGCCCAGGGTCTGGCAGGCGATGCGCAGCTCATGAGGCACGTAAAGCGGTGTGCGATGACCACAGGTGATCAAGCCCCAGAGCTTGTCGCCCTTGAGCAGCGACACACTCATGGACGACAGCACCCCCATATTGCGCATGTATTCGCAATGAATCGGCGAAACACTGCGCAGTGTGGCAAAACTCATGTCCAGCGGCTGGCCGGTGTCGGGGCGCAGACGCGGCAACAGTTCGACCGCCTGATAGTCGGCATCGGGGATGATCCGCAACCAATTGCGCCGATACAGCTCGCGAGCCTGCTCGGGAATGTCAGAGGCCGGGAAAAACAGGCCGTTGTACAGTTCCATGTCCGGCGAGGATGCCTCGGCGATGACCTGGCCGTGGCCTTGCTCCTCGAACCGGTAGACCAGCACCCGATCGTAACCGGTGAGTTTCTGGATTTCGCGCACGCTGGCTTCATACAACGCCTGCAAGGTCGGCGCCGCCTGCAGATTACGGAGCATGCGCCCCAGATTACCGGTCAGGGCCTTGTCGTTGGCAACCAGCACGTTGCTATCCTGGCATTCCAGTTCAAGTACCAGCACGCCATCGTGACGGTGCAGCAACGCTTCGAATTCCCGACCGTTGTTGGTCAATAACAGGCGCGGTGCATCGCTGAAACTCTGTGCGCTGCGGGCCTGGGCAATCAATGTCGCCTGGGCCTCACCCAACAGGCAGGCCAGAGGCTGGCCCAGCACCTGCTCGGGGCGCTGACCGAGCAGCGACTCGATATTCGCGCTGACCTGCAACAACACAAGGTCCGGCTCAGTCAGGGTCAGCAGCACGCCATGCGGCTGAATCGCGCCGGGGAACTGGATGGGTTCGCTGGCGCAGTTGCTCAGCAAGCGTTCAAAGACACTGCGGTCGGGATGACTCATGAAAGGATCTCTTGGCAATCAAGCCATTGCTCGAAACAGGCAAAGGTGGATTCGGCAGCCAGCGCGGCAGCCTGCAAGAATTGCGCATCGGTGGGTTGCTCGTCGAGCAGGCTCAGATAAGCCTTCCAGCGCCGCCCGGTGTCACGGCCATAGACATCAAGAAACGCCGCGCCACTGTGTTCATCCAGCCCCAGGCGCGCATGCATCTCGCGGCGCAGTACTTGGCCTCCCAGGGTTGCCCCCTCCAGCACATACAGCACCCCCAGAACGCTGGCCGGGCTGTCAATGGCAGGCAGGCGAGTACAGAGCGCCAGCCTGTGCGGCTGGTCGACAGCCAGGGCTTGCAGGTCACGCAGCAGCGTCGGGACTTTCAGGCGCTCGCCCAGATCCAGCCCGGCCGGCAGCCAGGCACAGCCCAGCAAGGCAGCTTCGAGCGGCTGATAGAAGCCATAATAGGCCTGAATCAGGCGCGTATAGAGCGAGAGATCAAGACGGGCTGAAAAAAACGGCATGCGTTTTTCCAGCCCGGAGTGCATCTGGCCGGTCTGCGCCCGCAGTGCAGCAAGCACCGAAGGCAAGGCCTGGCAGAGGGGAGTTGCCGACATCCGGTAAGGCTCTCTGAGAATTGGACTGCGAAACGCATCCCAGCGACATAAACCGCCACAATACAGACTCAAGCGTTTGATCGACAGGGTTTTTGTGCCGATCGGTCGATCCCGTCACGCGCTATCTCAAGAGCCTGCGCGCGCCGCTAACAGTTATGCACATCGGCAGTTCTGTCCGGAGAATGAACGTCAGCCAACAGCGGCGGATTCAGCTGCCGCGCAAACCCCAGTAACCGGGTGTAGGCACGCAGGCTTTTGCCGATCGCCTGCAGATAGACCGGATGACGGGCAAAACAGGCGCTTGCGAGGGTGTCGCGACCCCAGACCTGACAAAAGCCGGGAATTTTCAGCAGGCGCTCCATGACCTCCGCGGGCACTGGCGTATCCGGATCATGGCGGGCAGTCGCGACCGCACCACAATGAGCAATCAGGCTTTCGAGTTGCTGTTCGCCGACACTGTGTAACAGGCCGCCTCGCTTACCCGGTTCGGCTTGACAAGCCAGCGGTGCCCATTGCGAGAAAGAACCGAAACCGCACACCATCAGCCGCGTGGATTCGCCCTGACCGCGCAGCGCCGCCTGCAACGCCCGGTACAGGGCCACTTCAGCCCAGCGCTGCTCCTGAGACGATAACTCAATGCCCACCATGGCCGCCTGGGCGACAAACTCGGGATGTTCCATCACACCGGCAGGCAGCACGCTGATCAGGTGACGGGTGCGCTCCAGGTTGACCCCCTGGATCATCGCGCGTTGCCGACCGCGGTTGATCGCTGCCAGCCCGGCCTGCACCTGAGCCACGCTGAAGCACAGGCTGGCGTTGATCGCATGCCCGCTCGCGACCAGTTCTTCTATGACCTCACAGCCCTCTTCACTCAGTGGCACGCTGACCATGATGTTGGGCATCAGGTTGGCCAGTTCCCGGGCTCGTCTGAGCATGCTCGCAGCGCTGTAAATTTCGCTTGGCTCAATCTCGACCACCATCCAGCCGCGGACAGCGCGGCTGGCTTTCCAGGTTTCGAACAACAACCCGGCACCTTCATGTAAGGCATGCTCATAAAGGGTGCGGTGAACAGGCCCGGTCATGGTCACCCGTCCCCATTGTCGGGCGCGCCGTGCCCAATGCTGCGGATTGGCTTTCAGACTCTGGGTGATCGATGCCAGGCTGGTCATCGCCCCGGCCAGCCCGACATCAGCGCACGCAAAACCCACAGGCAACAAGGTATCGACGCATTCGCGCGCACATGGGTAAGTTTTGAGCATTCGCGCCTTGAACAAAGGATAGCTGCTCGGTGAACCCGCCCACCAATAGGCAGGGGGTGTGGCGCCACGGTTTGAAAAGTCCACAAGGCTATGCTGTTCCATGCATATTCTCTTTAGGTACATGCGGAAGAAAACGACAGCACTCTGCAGTGCCATACACCTAAAACTCTCGCGCCCCATAAACGGGCAGCGAACCAGGTTGATGTACGAAAAGTCAGCGGGCGAAGGACAGGCACGGCAAAAACCGGCGAGCAACGGTCACGGTCGATGTTACTGGCGCCAATGAGCATCGCGATCGGACTCGCGCACGAGCCGCTCTTGGCAGCGCATGGTCGAGCGCAGGCCGTTTTCGTACAACACCCAATCAAAGGCAGACAAACAAACTTAATCTGTCCGACATCGCGTTAGACGACACCGGCATGAATTATTATGTGAGAGAGAGAAACAGCAGCGGCCACTGAAATTGCATGGCGTCATTCTTTCTTCAACATCGTGAAGTGGCGTTGGACTCCGTCGTTCAGGGAATGTCCTACAAGCCCCCTGAGCGTTCCTGACCAGCAGTAACGCGAAGTAAGAATGTAGAAATGTTACAACACTGTCAATTAGTTTCGGGTTAAGTTACTAAAACAAGTCGCCCGCCAAGCGTAACTTCCGGACACTCATGACAATTTTATTTCAGCACCTCTTATTCAATGAGCCTACTTATCCCGCTTTCGATCACACCTTAAAAAAGGCCACCCCCTCGATTGAAGGAAATGACCTCTATTTGAGTGAAACTTTTAAACCGAGTAACTAGAACGTACCGCGCAACGTCACCTCCAGGCTGCGTGGCTCGCCCCAGTAGTACCCGGTGGCCGTGGCACCGATCTTCTTGTAGTACTCTTTGTCGAACAAGTTGTTGGCGTTGACCTGTACCGAGTAGTGATCATTGAAGCGATAGCTGGCCATTGCACTGTATATCGCGTAACCGCTCTGAGTAGCCGTTGCTGCACCACTGCGCGAATAGATATCACTCTGCGCGCGAACCCCGCCACCAATGGTCAGATCCGACCAGGCGCCTGGCAGGCGATAGCTGGTGAACAGCTTGAGCATGCGCTTGGGGTCGGTAGAGCGCAGGACATTACCGGTGTTGCTCACCGTGTCTTTAAGAAACTCCGTGCTGGTGTAGGTGTAGCCGCCGGAAACCTGCCAGCCTGGCAGCACCTCGCCGGACACCTCAATCTCGAAGCCGTCGCTGCGGCTCTTGCCGCTGGCCGCCTGGCAATAGCCATTGGGGTACAACGGCGGGCACGGGTTAGGCCCGGAGATGTCGTCCAGCGCCTTGCCAACCTGGTTGATACGAAACAGCGCCAGCGAGGTGTTCAGCCGCCCCTCGTAGAACTCACCCTTGATGCCCATCTCGTAAGCTTCGCCGGTCACCGGATCAAGCACCGACCCGGTTGCGTCAGTTGCACTCTGCGGGCTGAAAATCTCGGTGTAGCTGCCATACAGGCTGAAATTTTCATTCAGGTCGTAGATCAGCGCCGCGTAAGGCACGACCTCCTGATTCACGCTGTAGTCGCCAGTGGCGCTGGTCGACTGATCATAGTCCCACCAGTTGATCCGGGCGCCGACAATGGCGGTCAGCGGATCGGCCAGGGAAATGCGCCAGGTCGCATGTGCGCCCTCCTGAGTGGTGCGGGTCAGCACCGGACGGGCGCTGATGTTGATGACCGGCTCCGGCAGGAGGGTGCTCGGGTTCCAGGTGCGCACATCGACATTGGTCAGGTTGGGCATGAAGTTGGTGGCCGATGCGGTCGAGTCGTTTCTGATCCGCTCCACGCCGAGCAGCAACTCGTGCTGACGCCCGAACAGACTGAACGGACCATTGAGCGTGGCGCCGAGGTGGCTCTGCTCGCTTTCCCCCCCATCGCCTTCAGTGGTCTGCACATTGACCAGATACGGGTTGGTGGTACTGGCCCTGGAAATATAGGTCTGTTTGAAACCGTGATCGTCCAGCCGGAAATGGGTGCGGGTGCCGGACAGTTTCAGGCTCCAGTCGTTGGCGAACATGTGCTCCAGCTCGACGAACGTTTGCAGGTTGCTGCGGTTCCAGCGGTTCCAGTTGGTCCCCAGATAGGTGCTGCGCGACAGGTCCAGGGGTTTGCCACTGAAGTCCGCCGGCAGGCCGCCCCAGGCACCGGTAGCGTCCAGTTCGGTGTACTCGATGCCGGTGGTCAGGGTGGTGCTGTCGGTAAGGTCGGCAGCCAGCACGCCATAGAGCACATTCTTGCGCTCCATCCGGGTGTCCTGAAACATGTCGCGGTCATCGTGCACTGCGATCATCCGGCCGCGAATGCCACCGCCTTCGTTCAGCGGCCCGGACACATCCAGCACGTAGCGCTGGGCATCCCAGGAGCCGGCGGTCACGCTGGCCGAACCCTGGAATTCACGGGTCGGGCGCTTGCGCACCATGTTCACCGTGCCTGACGGGTTACCCGAACCACGCAACATACCGGTGGCGCCGCGCAGCACTTCAATGTGATCAACCAGCGCTGAATCGCTTTGAATAAACGACCCGCCACCACTGCCCTGCACCACCGTGGCGCCGTCGAACTGAATCGCGTCGATCTGGTAGCCGCGCGAGTAATAGTTGACCCGCTCGCTGTCGAACAGGTCCACCACCACACCGGGGGTCTGCTCCAGCACCGCGGTCAGGCTGGTCAGGTTCTGGTCTTGCAGGCGCTGGCTGGTCAGTACCGTGACCGATTGCGGGGTACGCCGCAGAGTCTGCGGCGCCTTGCCGATGCTCACCGCGCCGGTGGTGTAAGAACCGGAGTTCTCGGTCACGCTGCCCAGGCCACTACTCATAACGCTGGTGGCCCCCAGCTCGATAGCGCCATCGGCGACGCCAACAGGTCGCGGGATAAGCACGTAACTACCGTTGCCCTGTGCCACGACCTGAAAGTTGCTACCGGCCAGCAAAGTGACGAAGCCTTGCTGCACGCTGTAAGTCCCGCGCAGGCCGTTTGAAGTCTTGCCTTGCAACTGCCCGGCATCGAAAGAAATCGCCGCACCGGCCGAAGCGGCAAAACGGCTCAGGACCTCGGTCAGGCTGCCGGCCGGAATGTCATAACTGCGCACACTGCCCTGGGTCGCGGCATCGTCGGCCACGGCATGCAGTGAGGGCATCAGGCAGGCGCTTCCCAGGCCGAACAGACAAACGCGAATGGCAATGCTCAAGGTGGTGCGGATGGGCAAGCAAGGTTTCATGTATCCCCTCCCCCGGGGTGTGTAATGACCAATATCGAAGGGATAGCCGAACGGGATACAGGTTTGATGCAAAGACGATGCATTTTTATTTACTTGATTGGCGCATTGACATCCTCCCCGGCCTGAAGGCCGGAGATTCCTACGGCGCTCAGGCGCGGCATCGAGCCGCCCCCGAGTCGCTTCGGTGGGTTCCTGCTGCTGGCGCCATGACCTCTGCGCTCACTTCACAGGCTAACCGGGCGTGTCCCGCCCTTAGTACATTGATCGCGCCGACCACATCGGCGTTGCCTTCAAAACCACATCCCACGCACCTGAACAGCGCTTGCGTCTGGCGGTTGGCCGCCGACACATGGCCGCAACACGGGCACGTGCGGCTGGTATCTCGCGGCGGCACGGCAATCAGCCAGCCGCCGCGCCACGCCAGCTTGTAGTCCAGTTGGCGACGGAACTCGAACCAGCCCTGATCGAGGATGGCCCTGTTCAGGCCAGACTTGGCCCGAACGTTTCTTCCCGGCGCCTCGGCCGTACCTGCCGCCGACCTGGACATATTGCGTACCTGCAAGTCTTCGATACACACCATCGCGTGGTTTTGGCTGATCGTGGTGGAGCACTTGTGCAGGTAGTCGCGGCGGGCATTGCCGATGCGCGAGTGAATGCGCTGGACGCGGGCTTTCGCCTTGTTCCAGTTGCGGCTGAATCTGACCTTGCGGCTCATCGCCTGCTGCGCTTTGCACAGCGCGGTTTCATGGCGTTTGAAGCTGTTGAGGGGTGCGTAGAACGAGCCATCCGAAAGCGTGGCGAAGCGGGCAATGCCCATGTCGATGCCGACTGCCGCACCCTGTGCCGTGGGCTGCTCATCGATCTGTCGTTCGGTCTGGATGCTCACGAACCACTTGCCACACGACTGGCTCACGGTGATGTTCTTCACCGTGCCAGGCACCTCGCGGCTGTTGCGGTAGCGCAGCCAGCCCAGCTTTGGCAGAAACAGGCGGCTGTTGGTCTGGTCGAGCTTGATCTGTTTCGGGTCGGGATAGCGCAAGCTGTTGTTCTGCCCCTTCTTCTTGAACCGGGGAAAGTCGGCTCGCTTGGCGAAGAAATTGGTGTAGGCCCGGTCCAGATCCTTGAGGCTCTGTTGCAACGGGTGAACAGGCGCATCGGTCAGCCATGCGGTTTGCGGGCTATGGCGCCACTCGGTCAGCAACTTGCACAGGCCCGCATAGCCGAGCTTGTTCTCGCCTTGCTCGTGACGTTCCTTCTGCAACGCCAGCGCCTTGTTGAAGACGAAGCGACAGGAGCCGGCAAAGAGGCGCATTTGCCGCTCCTGGTGGCCGTCTGGCATGAGTTCGTACTTGAAGGCTTGAAGTCGTTGCATGCTGCTCTTGAGCCATGAGCAATGAAGACGCCATTAGGCGTGGACGGCACGGTGTTTTCAAGGTGCATGCCCATGGGGTCTTTGTAACGAAAGATCGCCGTAGAAGGGCATCTGTGTCGCCGTGTTACTGCGCATCATCCTGTAGCGGTGCGTACACCGAACAGCAGCAGACACCCCACGGCAACCAGGGACGGCTACGCCGTCCGCGCTATCCTTCCCCGCCCTGAACGGCGGGGCTTGTCGCGCCCAGATGGTCATACCCGACTGTTTCAGGCGCGGGTGACGGTGACCCACAGGGCGGTATGGCGCACTACTTTCAGACCCAGACCACTCTCCAGAGCGGCCAGCGCGACATCGGTATTGGCCAGTGGAAAGGCGCCGCTGACCTTGAGGTCCTTGAGGCCCGGATCGCAGCGCAGCCAGCCATGCCGGTAACGCGCCAGCTCCTCAAGCAATTCGCCCAGCGGCTGGTTGATGGCAATCAGGCTGCCGTACTCCCAGGCCGCTGTGGCGGCGCTACTGGCCTGGGCGATACCCATGCGGGCCGAATCAAAATCAATCTGCTGCCCCGCCTCCAGGGTCTGTGCCCGCAGGTCTTGGGGCAACTGCACGGCAACCCGATTGCGCAGCACCGCGACCCGGCTCAACGACTCAAGGGTCCGCACCGTGAAACGCCCTTCACTGGCCAGGACCCGGCCATGGGGCGTCTGCACCCACAAGGGCCGGCCCAGCGGGTCAGGCGAAACGTTGACCAGCACTTCTCCGGAACGCAGGGTCAGCTTGCGCTGCTGCGCGTTGAAATCCACGTCCAGCGCGGTCGCGGTATTGAGCTTGAGAACGCTGCCATCAGCCAATTGCACATCACGCTGCTCGCCCACCCCGGTGCGATAGTCAGCCAACAGTTGCCCGCCCATATCGCTGCGCCAACCCGCGACGGCGAAACCGCCAGCGGCGCCCAGCAGCAGCACGCTGCGCAACACCTGGCGCCGCGACTGCCCCCCACGCAGCACCGGCACAACCAGTTGCCCCGGCACCCGGGCAAACTGTGAGCTGACCGACTCGACGCGCTGCCAGGCCTGGCGGTGCAAGGGGTCGGCGTCGTGCCAGCACTGCCAGGCGCGCTGCTCGCGCTCAGTATCCTGGCCGGATGCCAGGCGTGCATACCATTGCGCCGCGGCGCGGATGGCTTCGCGTTCGTTGGCTGAGGGGCTCATGAAAAATGCTGCATCTGCATCAGGCAGCAATGCTCCATGGCTTTGGCCATGTGGTTGTTGACAGTGCGTAGCGAAATGCCAAGGCGCTCGGCAATGGCGGCGTAGGTCAGGCCTTCGCACTGCGACAGCAGGAACGTTTGTTTGACCGTGCTGCCCAGGCCATCGAGCATGCGGTCGATTTCGCCCAGGGTCTCGATAATCACCGCCTGGTCTTCCAGCGACGGCTGTTCGCTTTCCGGCACGCTGGCCAGCCATTGCAAGTAGCTTTGTTCCAGGGCGCGGCGACGAAACAGGTCGATGACCAGCCCACGGGCGACGGTGGACAGGTAATGCCGGGGTTCGCGGATCTGCAATGCGGTGCGGGCTTTGAGCAGCCGCACGAAGGTGTCCTGGGCGAGGTCTGCCGCATCGCTGCGGCTACCCAGGCGCATGCGTAGCCAGCCCTGTAACCAAGAGTGATGCTCGGTATACAGGTGCTGGACAGCAGCGTTGAGGGATGGCGGGTCGGCAGACATGGGACATTACAAGTCGGAAATGAAAGTGATTATCAGATACGACCGTAAAGAATTGCAACCTTCAGTTGTCGGATGACATGAGCGGGGCGGTGTGCGGGGCGCCGTAGGAGCGGCTTTAGCCGCGAATTGGCCTTTAGATTGGTGCATGGGTCTTTGCCGCTGTTGTCTATTCGTCAGGTTCCGCCCTTACGGCGGGTCACTTTCGCCCAAAAGTAGACCGTCGCTGCTCCTGGCTTGGGTCCGCCCTGCGGGCGAACTACCCTCCGTCCGGCATCGATTTGGGGGCCGGCGCGATGGGCGTCCTGCCCAGCGCACCTGCTCCTTATAGAAAGAGCAGCGGCTTCCCTGCCGGCTTTCCCACCAAATCGACACCTGCGTTCGGCCAGCGCCAAAGTCGCTATTTGCGTCGTCTGTGCCATCTCTGTTCGAAGAGCAAGATCAACGGCAACAGCAACAGCAACGCCGTAACAGACTGAATGTGCCACATAAACCCAGCCTTTATAAAAACTCAGTTCCCCGCCCCGCCCTGCTGCGCATACACGTTGACCGCTGGCTTGCGCCGTACAAATGCGATCAACAGAATCGTCCCGGTTACCGCGGCGGTCAGCAGGGTTTCGTAGCGATAGCTCGGGCTGACCAGCATGTAGCCCAGCACCAGCGTGATCAGGCCGATGACGAACCAGGTCAGCCAGGGGAACAGCCACATTTTGAACTCGATCGCAGTGCCTTCCCTGACCATGATTGCGCGCATGCGCAGTTGGGAAATGGCGATCACCAGGTACACCAGCAAGGCGATGGCGCCGGTGGTGGACAGCAGGAAGCCGAATACCTGGCCCGGAAAGGCGTAGTTGACGAAGCAGCCCACGAAGCCGGCCAGGGTCGACAGCAGCACAGCGATGGTCGGTACGCCGCTGCCGGACACCCGGCGCACCGGCTCCGGCGCTTCGCCACGGGCGGCCAGCGAGTAAAGCATCCTTGAGGCGGTATACAGCCCCGAGTTCATGCAACTGGTCACCGCCACGAACACCACGATGTCGACCACCAGCTTGGCACCTGGCACGTTCAGCACTTCCAGCACGCGCTGGAACGAGCCGACCTTGACCAGTTGCGGGTCGTTCCAGGCCACCAGAGAAACGATGAAGAAGATCGAGAAGAGGTAGAAAATCGCAATCCGGTAGACCACCAGGTTGGTCGCGCGGCGGATCTTTTCCTTGGGGTTGGCGGTTTCATCGGCGGCGATGGTGACGATCTCGGCACCAAAGAACGAGAAGATGGTCACCAGCACACCACCGAGCACCGCGCCAAAGCCATTGGGCATGAAGCCGCCGCTGTTCCACAGGTGCTGCACACCCGAGACCTCGGCCAGCGGCCAGAAGCCCAGCACGGCGGCCGAACATACAGCGATGAACGCGAGGATCGCCACGACCTTGACCAGCGCGAACCAGTATTCGAACTCGCCGAAGTTTTTCACGCTGATCAGGTTGGTGGCCGACAGCACGATCATGATCAAAAAGGCCAACGCCCAGGACGGTATCGAAGGCATCCAGGCGTGCAGGATGTCAGCGCCGGCAATCGCTTCCACCGGAATGATCAGCACCCAGAACCACCAGTACAACCAGCCAATGGTAAAGCCTGCCCGTGGACCGATGGCGCGCGCGGCGTAGGTCGAGAATGAACCGCTGTCCGGGTTGGCGATGGCCATTTCGCCGAGCATACGCATCACCAGCAGGACCAGCGTACCGGCGATCAGGTAGGAAATCAGGATCGCGGGACCTGCCTTGGCGATGGCATTGGAGGAGCCGATAAACAGTCCCGCGCCGATGATCCCGGCGATGGAAATCATTGATACCTGACGTGAAGTCAGGCCGTGCTTGAGTGAGCGGTGCTCGTTTTTCTTGTCTGTAGCCATGGGTGTCCCTCAAGGTCAACGCCATCTTGCGGGCAGCACGAGGCCGCGCCTCAAAACGACGTTATGGAGATTTATTGTTGTATGGCCGGGTTGTGAGTGCCCAAAACCAGCCTTTGAAAAACGTTGGCGAGGCAGCCAGTGCAATACCGACGGCGGCCCCACAAAAACGAGCGAGCAAGCGGAGTTGACTAGTGGTCAATGAGCATTGTGAGCCCGTTTTTAACGTAGCAATGGCAACGCAGGTAGTTTTTCAATCGCTCAGAGCACTACACGCAAGCATTGCCCTGCGTGATACAGGGTAAAACCCGCCTCATAACCCAGACTGCGCAGACCATTACCGGTCGCAGGCGCACTGGTGGAAAACGACACCGGCAAGGCCTTGGCATCGTTGCCACTGAGCAGGTAATCGGCGAAGCATTTGCCCACCAGCGTGCCGGTGGTCACGCCCCGGCCGTTGAAGCCGGTCGCGGCCAGCAACCCCGGTGCCGGTTCCAGCAGGCGCAGCAGATGGTCAGGGGTGAAGCCGATCCGGCCGGTCCAGGTGCATTCCCACTCGACCTTGTTGCCCAGTTGCGGGAAGTAGTGCTGCTGGATCCGGTCGGCCCATTGGCGGATGAACCACAGCGGGTAGTGACCGGCATTGCCCAGGCTGCCCAGGATCAGACGTCCGTGTGCATCGCGGCGAATGCTGCTCAGCACGGTTCGGGTGTCCCAGGAGCCCTGACCGCCCTTGAGGATTTCGGCCTGTTCGGCGCCTGACAGCGGCACCGATGCCACTTGGTAGTAGTAGCCGGCAAAGATGTGATCCTTGACCTCGGTCCACTGCCCCTCGGTGTAGGCGTTGGAGGCGATAATCACCTGCTCGGCGCGCACGCTGCCCCGCTCGGTGGTCACCTGCCAGCCATCGGCAGTACGCTTGAGGCCGGTCACCGGCGACTCGCCGTACAGCTCGCCGCCGTTGTTGACCACATTGACTGCCATGCCCGAGGCATAAGCCATGGGGTTGACCGTACCGGCACGATGGTCAAGCACGGCGCCGGCGACCTTGTCAGTACCGCAGGCGTCTGCACAGGCCTTGCCGGTCAGCAGTTCAACCGGCGCGCCACGCCGCTGCCACTGCTCGACCCGGCTGCGCAGGTCCGCCAGGCCCTTGGCGTTGTGCGCCATGTGCAGGGTGCCGGTGCGGGTGTCCTGGCAATCGATGCCGTACTTGTCGATGGTCGCGAACACCAGTGCCGGGGCTGCGCCCAACGCGGTGTTCAGCCGGGTCGCCTCGGCAGTACCGAGGACCTTTTCCAGTTCATCGGGAGCGACCCAGGTGCCGGCATTGACCAGACCGACATTGCGCCCGGAACCACCATGGCCGACCTGATGGGCCTCGACGATCACCACCGACTTGCCGCCTTCAAGCAATTGCAGGGCAGCGGACAGACCGGTAAAGCCGGCACCGATGATGCACACCTGGGCACTGCGCTCGCCAATCAATGGCGGATGAATCGGGCGCTGTGGGGTGAGTTGTTCCCAGAGACACCCTTGTTGTAATTGCGCCATTCAAGAACTCCAGAACGATGGCTGGAAAAAGCACGAATCAGGTGATCGATTTCGTGGCTGGAACAAATTGTCGCCCGGCCGCGCCTGCGGGCCCGGCGAGATACTGTAGGAGCGAGCTCGCTCGCGAAGAGGCCGGTAGAGTCACAGCATAGGGTGTGGTTTTACCGGTCCTTTCGCGACCAAGGTCGCTCCTGCAAGGCAGGAGCGGCGTTAGCCGCGAACAGCCAGCACCTGTCAATCAAACACGATGCCTTGGGCCAGCGGCAGTTCGCGGGAGTAGTTGACCGTGTTGGTCTGGCGGCGCATGTAGCCTTTCCAGGCATCGGAGCCGGACTCGCGGCCGCCACCGGTTTCTTTCTCGCCACCGAACGCGCCGCCGATTTCTGCACCGCTGGTGCCGATGTTGACGTTGGCAATGCCGCAGTCGCTGCCGGCCGCGCTCTGGAAGGCTTCGGCTTCGCGAATGTCGGTGGTGAAGATGCACGACGACAGGCCTTGCGGCACCTCGTTGTTCAGGCGCAGCGCTTCTTCAAACTCGTCATAGGCCAGCACGTAAAGGATCGGTGCGAAGGTCTCGTGAAGCACCACATCGCTTTGCCCAGGCATTTCAGCGATGGCCGGAGTGACGTAGTAGCCGTTCGGAAATTGCTCGGCCAGTTGCCGCTCGCCGCCGAACACCTGGCCGCCTTCGTCGCGAGCCTTGGTCAGCGCGTCTTGCATGGCGGTAAAAGCCTGTTTGTCGATCAGCGGGCCGATCAGGTTGCCTTCACGCGGGTCACCGATCCGGACTTTGCCGTACGCAGCTTTGACCCGAGCCACCACCTCGTCCTTGATCGAGCGATGCACGATCAGGCGGCGCAGCGTGGTACAACGCTGGCCGGCGGTGCCGACGGCGCTGAACAGGATGCCGCGCACGGCCAGGTCCAGGTCGGCACTCGGCGCCAGGATCATCGCGTTGTTGCCACCCAGCTCAAGAATGCTGCGCCCAAAACGTGCCGCGACACGCGGGCCGACTTCACGGCCCATGCGGGTGCTGCCGGTGGCGCTGACCAGTGGTACGCGCGGGTCATCGACCAGTACCTCGCCGGCCTCACGGTCACCAATGATCAACTGCGCCAGGCCTTCAGGGGCATCGCTGCCAAAGATTTTCAGGGCTTTGTCGAACAGCGCCTGGGAAGCCAGGGCGGTCAACGGGGTTTTCTCGGACGGTTTCCACAGCACGGCGTTACCGGCTACCAGCGCCAGGGCGGTGTTCCAGGCCCAGACCGCGACCGGGAAGTTAAAGGCGCTGATCACCCCCACCACACCCAGCGGGTGCCAGGTTTCACGCATGTGGTGACCAGGGCGCTCGGAGGCGATGGTCAGACCGTACAGTTGACGCGACAGGCCAACGGCGAAGTCGCAGATGTCGATCATTTCCTGCACTTCACCCAGACCTTCCTGAGTGATCTTGCCAGCCTCGATCGATACCAGCTCGCCCAGCTCGGCTTTGTGCTCACGCAGCACTTCACCAAAAATACGCACCAGCTCGCCACGGCGTGGGGCCGGAACGCTGCGCCATTTGAGGAAGGCTTGATGGGCGCTCTGCACACGGGCAGCGACCTGTTCCTTGCTCTCCAGGGTGACGGCACCGATCTGGCTGCCATCGATGGGGGTGTAGACGGCATGGTTGCCGCCCGTATAAGCACTCTTGTCTACGCCCAGGCTTTCCAACAGTTTGGCAACCACTTTTATTCTCCTGCGTCTATACGGGTTCAAAACATTGATGCCGGTCAGTATTGACCTGCATCGGCCAGCCCCACAAACGACGATTTAGAAAAACATGATTCCGTTTTGGAATGTATCAAGCGCATCAGCGTGCAGGCTCGACGACGTTCCAATACCAGCATAGGCTCTGTAGTTTTTTTCTCGACCTCTATCGATCCTGGCAGGAATCTCCCGATGTCCAAGCGACTGATGCCTTCGACCACCGCCCTGCAATGCTTTGAGGCCGCCGCCCGGCATCTGAGCTTTACTCGCGCCGCCCAGGAGCTGCACCTGACCCAGAGCGCAGTCAGCAAACAGGTCGCGCAACTTGAAGAGATGCTCTGCCATCCGCTATTCCAGCGCATCCGCCGCCGCCTGCACCTGACCCCGGCCGGCGAGTTGTACATGACCGAGGTGAACAAGATCCTCACCCAGGTCGATATCTCCAGCCGCTACATCCTCACCTATGGCGGTGAAACCGAAGTCTTGAAAATCGCCACCCAGCCAACCTTCGGCGATCGCTGGCTGGTGCCCAACCTCAAGGGTTTCAGCGCCATGAATCCAGGCATTCACCTGGACATCCGCAGCGAGCTGGAGCCCTTCGATCTGGTCCGGGCCAAGGCCGACGTGGCGTTCTTCTTCGGCCAGGGCACCTGGCCTGGCGCCACCTGCATCGAGTTGTTCAAGGAACAGGTGGTGCCGGTCTGCGCGCCAGAAATCATGGCCCGTCACGTATTCGAGAACGCCGAGGCGCTGAGCGGGCATATCCTGCTGCAATGCACCTCGCGCCCCGAAGCCTGGCATGAGTGGTTTCTGGAGCAGGACCTGCACTCGCACAACAGCTACCACGGACCGCGCTTCGACACCTTCTATATGTGCATCCGGGCCGCCCAGGCCGGCTGCGGCATTGCCTTGGTGCCACGGTATCTGGTCAACGAAGAACTGGCCGAGGGCAAGCTGGTGATTCCGTGGAATCATCCATTGCAAAGCGACGGCTCGCATTTTCTTGCGCACGCCGAACATGCCGCACAAGTCCCCAAGGTCAAAGCGTTTGTGGAATGGATCAAGGGGCGCCTGAGCCAGACCAACGCCTGATTCCTGCTACCCGGCACAACGCCACATCCAGAATTAATGGAATGACACGGCGATTTTATTTCGTTTGCGGGGGGCACCGGTTGTTCGTTTAGATAGTGCAAAACGTCCACCCCTCAGGATGCCCCCATGCCTCTGCCGACCGGCCCGTGTGCCTTTGCTTCGCAACCTTTGCCCTGCCGTGTAGCGGGGTGCCGTCCATGAGCCGCGAGAACATCAGCCAGTCGATCTCGGCGGTGCATCCGATCACCCTGTCCCACGGCCGTAACGCTGAAGTCTGGGACACTGCGGGCAAACGCTACATCGACTTCATGGGCGGCATCGGCGTACTCAACCTGGGGCACTGCAACCCGGCGGTGGTCAGGGCCATCCAGGCCCAGGCCGAAAAGCTCACCCACTATGCCTTCAATGCCGTGCCCCATGACCCGTATATCCAGTTCATGGACCGCCTGGAAGCCTTCATGCCGGTCAGCTACCCACTCAGTGGCATGCTCACCAACAGCGGTGCGGAAGCGGCGGAAAATGCCCTGAAGATCGTCCGGGGCGCGACCGGTCGTACTGCGGTGATCGCTTTCGATGGCGGCTTTCACGGTCGGACTCTGGCAACCCTGAACCTCAACGGCAAGGTCGCGCCTTACAAGCAACGCATCGGCGTGCTGCCGGGCCCGGTGTTTCATGTGCCCTACCCGAGCAAGGACACCGGGGTGACCACCGAGCAAGCGCTCAAGGCCATCGAGCGGCTGTTCAGCGTCGAGATCGACGTTAACGAGGTTGGCTGTTTCATCGTCGAGCCGGTACAGGGCGAAGGCGGCTTCCTGGCGCTTGAGCCGGAGTTCGCCGTGGCGCTGCGCGCGCTGTGCGACCAGCACGGCATTGTGTTGATCGCCGACGAAATCCAGTCCGGTTTTGGGCGCACCGGCCAACGCTTCGGTTTTACCCGGCTGGGCATCGAGCCGGATCTGATCTTGCTGGGTAAAAGCATCGCTGGCGGCATTCCGCTGGGCGCAGTAGTCGGTCGCAAGACGCTGCTCGACACCCTGCCTAAAGGCGGCTTGGGCGGCACCTATTCGGGCAACCCGATCGGCTGTGCGGCAGGCATCGCTTCGCTGGCGCAGATGAGCGATGACAATCTCGCCCACTGGGGTCAGCGTCAGGAAAAGGCCATCGTCAACCGTTACCGGCACTGGCAGGAAACCCGCCTGTCGCCCTATCTGGGGCGTCTGACCGGAGTGGGTTGCATGCGCGGCATCGAGCTGATGACCCCGCAAGGCAACCCGGCCACAGGGCAACTGGCGCAACTGCTGGGCAGCGCCCGGGATGCCGGCCTGCTGCTGATGCCCAGCGGCAAGTCGCGGCACATCATCCGCCTGCTGCCACCACTGACCACCGAGCCCGAGATTCTTGAACAGGGCCTGGATATTTTCGAGCGCTGCCTGGCCGCGCTGGACTGAAAAGACACCGTTGATTGACTGGAAATTGTTCGGAGAACCGATCCAGATGAGCACTGCAAGCTTCGCCAATCGCGACCAGATTCGCGCCGGCTTTTCCCGCGCCATGTCCCACATGTATCAGCAAGAAGTCCCGCTGTACGGCACCTTGATGGAACTGGTCGCCGAAACCAACGAGGGCGTGTTCAAGCACAGCCCGCAGGTGCTCGACAGCCTGAACAAAACCGGCGAGATCGAACGCCTGGACATGGAACGTCATGGCGCGATTCGCGTCGGTACACCACTGGAACTGGCCACCCTGGCACGACTGTTTGCGGTGATGGGCATGCAGCCGGTGGGTTACTACGACCTGACTCCGGCCGGCGTGCCGGTGCACTCCACGGCGTTTCGCGCGGTCCATGAAGACTCGCTGCAGGTCAGCCCATTCCGGGTGTTCACTTCGCTGCTGCGCCTGGAACTGATCGACAACGCCGCGCTGCGCGCCTTCGCCGAACAAGTACTGGCCAAGCGCTCGATCTTCACCCCACGGGTGCTGGAGCTGATTGAGCAAAGCGAGCGTGATGGCGGACTCAACCAGGCCGACGCCGACGAGTTCATCGAACAGGCGCTGGAGACCTTCCGCTGGCACAACACCGCCACGGTGTCGCTGGCCGAGTACCAGCAACTGCTGGCCCAGCACCGGTTGATTGCCGATGTGGTGGCCTTCCGTGGCCCGCACATCAACCACCTGACCCCGCGCACGCTGGACATCGATACGGTGCAAAGCAACATGCCGCTGCGCGGCATTACCCCCAAGGCGGTGGTCGAAGGCCCGCCACGGCGCCAGCATCCGATCCTGCTGCGCCAGACCAGCTTCAAGGCGCTGCAAGAGCCGATCACCTTTGTCGGCCAGGGCGCCAATGAATCGGGCAGCCACTCGGCGCGCTTTGGCGAGATCGAACAACGTGGCGCAGCGTTGACCCCCAAAGGCCGGGCCTTGTATGACCAATTGCTCAACACGGCCCGCGAGCAGTTGGGGGAATTTCCCAACGAAGCCAACGCGGTACGTTACGCCGAACTGCTGGAAGCGGTATTCAAGGACTTCCCGGACGACCTGCAGGCAATGCGTCAGCAGGGCCTGGCCTACTTCCGTTACTTGCCGACCGATAAAGGCATCGCCGCGCGCAGCAGCGAGCTGCCGCTCAAGGATCTGGAAGCCCTGATCGAGGCGGGCCACATCGACTTCGAGCCGCTGGTTTATGAAGACTTCCTGCCGGTCAGCGCTGCCGGGATCTTCCAGTCCAACCTCGGTGACGATGCGCAGTCGCACTACAACGCCAGCTCCAACCAGCAGCAGTTCCAGCACGACCTGGGCCGCGAAACCATCAACGAGTTGCAACTGTACGCCGACACCCAGCGCCGCTCGTTGCTGGAGTGCTCGAATCAGTTGCGTGTGCCGCCGTTAGTTTGAGGTCATTGATAGCAAAGTGATCAGTTAGACCGGCGCCGCACTCCCCGTAGGAGCAGCTTTAGCTGCGAAGGCTTCGCAGCTAAAGCTGCTCCTACAGGGGTACCCACTCCAAAGCGATGGAAACTAATTGCGGCTGCGGGCAAAGCGCAGCGCCAGCCACGAACCGAGGCCGCAAGCGCCCATGATCAGGCACATCGGCAAGGGGCTGGCGTCATACAGCAGGCCCACCAGGGCGCTGCTGAGCATCCCCAGGCCGAACTGGCCTGATATCGCCAATCCCGCCACCGCCCCGGCCTGGCGGGGATACACCGCCAGCAGGCTGGCCAAGCAATTGGCACCCAGCAACCCAGTGACACTGACGTACAGCAACACCCCCACCACTACCGCCGGCAAACCACCCCAGCCACTGGCCCCGACCAGCAGTAACAACACTGCGGCCAGCGCCGCCACGGCACTGCCCGCGTTGAGCAATGGCCCCGGCCCCAGCCGCCTGACCAGCCGCGCATTGATCAGCGTGGTGACGATGATGCCGAAGATATTCAGGGCAAACAGCCAGCCGTAAGCCAGCGGCGAAACGCCGAAATAGTCGATGTACACGAACGGCGATGCTGTGATGAAGGCAAACATGCCAGCAAAGCACAGCCCCATGCACAGGCTGTAGCCGATCACCAACGGCTGTACTGCCATGTGGGCGTAGGCACGAAGTGCCTGGCCCAGCGACTCGCCACGTTTGTGCGGTGCCAGGGTTTCGGGGATTTTCCAGGCCACCGCGATCAGGCACACAGCGGCAAAGCCGATCAGCGCCGCGAACAGCGAGCGCCAGCCGGCCAGCAGCATCAGGTAACCGCCAAGCAACGGTGCCGCCAGCGTTGCCAGCATGGTCACCAGATGCATCAGTGACAGCACCCGGGCCGCCTCCTCCAGAGCAAACAGATCACGTACGATGGCTCGCGCCAGCACCGCCGCCGCCGCGCCACCCAGGGCCTGGACAAAGCGCCAGACCAGCAACTGCTCGACAGCCGACGCCAGCGCGCAACCGACACTGGCCAGCAGGTACAGCACGATACCGCCCAGCAACAGCCGCCGACGTCCGAAGCGATCCGACAGCGGGCCGTACACGAGCATGCCCAGACACAGACCGCCGAGAAACACCCCAATGGTCATCTGCACCTGCGCTTCGCTGGCCTGCAAATCATTGGCAATGGCGGGCAGGCTCGGCAGGTACATATCGATAGACAGTGGGCCGAATGCGACCAGCATGGCCAAGAGGACAATCAGACGTTGCGGGGCGGGCATCGCAAGCTCCAAAGGGTCGACAGACATCGAGTGTGCAGGCTGAAAAGCCATCGTTAACAAGTTAACCACCAACCCGGAACAATTCAATCGCTGGCAGTCACAGACAAGACCTGGACGCACTGCGTGACAATACTGAGCAGCCATTGGGCAAAGACGCAGGTTGTGGTGATGCTCGACAGCAATCAATTGGCCCGGCACTGCCTGAGTGCCTTCACTCATCAGGTCCCCGCCGCACTGGCGGCCTTCTACCGGATCGACGCCGGGCTACTGGCCTGCGACTTCCAGTTACAGGGCATGCAGGCGTCGATGCATGACGCCTACCTTGAGCACTATCGCTGGCTCGACCCTCTGCAACCGAAACTCTGCGCTGCCATCGACCAGCCGGTGATTGCTCTACGCGACGGGCTGGCGCATCAAGACCCGGGCAGCAGCCAGGAATATCGCCGGTTTCTGCAGCGCCATCAGGTGGTGGATGTGGTCGAGGTCATCGCTCACCTCGGCGGCCGTCCGGCGTTGGGCGTGTCATTGCTGCGCTGCCGGGGCCAGCAGCCATTCCAGCCTGATGAGCTGCACAGCCTGCTGGCCTTACACGGGCTGATGCAAATGGCTGCCGCCGGCTTGCAGACAGCGCCGCCAACAGACCGCCTGCAAACGCTGACCGCTCGTGAACGGCAAATCGCCCTGTTGTTGCAGGACGGCGCCAGCAACAAACAACTGGCCCGCCAGCTCGACCTGGGCCTGCCCACGGTCAAGACCCACCTGATCAACCTGTTTCGCAAGGTCGGGGTCAGCAGCCGTACCGAGCTGGTCAGCCGGCTGTTTCTATAGCCGGTTCAACCATCTGGTTGATACCGCTCAGGCGCGCCGCGCCGCACCATCGTGCTCATCACTCACAACACGAGCACACCCCGATGAGCAAGCAGTCCGACTGGATCACCGTAGGCGCCCTGGCCGACGGTTTTGCCCCCGAGTCTTTCATTTTGCCGAACCTGGCCGATCTGGCAGACCGGCGCTTCGAGCTGAACTTTGCCAATGGCTGGCAGATCAGCCATCGCTTCGATGCCCAACAGGTGCACTGGCAGGCCGCCGATGGCCACAGCAGCGGCAGCGCAGCCTATCGCGCCACGTCACTGCGTGCCGGCATTTATCTGGTGGATTTCGTTAAACACGAAGCCGGCCAGGCCTGGTCGATCAGCCTGGTGCTCGACACACTCAACAGCGCCTTCACGGCCGTCATCGGCCGCCTGCCCGGCGAGGCCCAGACCCATGAAGGTCTTTATCATCGTGCCCTGGCCGGCCAGCCACTGACCGGTGTCCAGGTCGAGTTCCTGCACGGCAGCCTGGACCAGCCCTGGCAAGACGGCGCCTGCCCGCATGCGCCAACCGAGGAACTGGTCGGCCTGCGCAACCTGTACCGCTACAGCCCCACGGAAGTTTACGAGCATGTCTATCTGAACCGCGACTACTACAGCTGGCAGTGCCTGCGCGGGGTGGAACAGGGCCTGTGCGACACCGACCGGGCCCACTACTACAAACTCGCCGAACAACTCTACCTGTTCGTCTGGCGCGAGAAGATCGTGCCGACCCTGGGCCTGATCGTCATCGATCTGCAACAGCACCGCAGCGACGGCAAGATCTTCGGCTATGCCGGTGACGGCTTCGAAGAGCTGAGCAATTTTCCGGTGGCCTCCTACTGCCGCGTATTGAATGTCACCGAGTACGACAGCGATGAGTAAGACCGTACTGATTACCGGCGCCGGCACCGGAATCGGTGAAGCCTGCGCCCGTCGCCTGGCGGTCGACGGCGCCAATCTGGTGCTGGTCGGCCGGCGCCGCGAGCCACTGGAGCGGGTCGCGGCCCAGACCGGCGGCCTGGTGTTGGTCGGCGACGCCGCCTGTGCCGACACCTGGGCCGAATTCATCGAGCAGGTTCGCGAGCGCTTTGGCGGCCTTGATGCCCTGCTCACCTGCGCAGGCGGGCATGGCCTGGGCAGCGCTACCGAAACCAGCAGCGCAGACTGGCAGGCGGCGCTGCGCAGCAATCTGGACAGCGCCTTTTTCAGCGCCCAGGCCTGCCTGCCGCTGCTGATCGAGCGGCGCGGCAGCATCGTACTGCTGGGCTCCATCGCCTCCTTGGCCGCAGGCCCACAAGTGTGCGGCTACACCACCGCCAAACACGCGCTGCTGGGCCTGAACCGCTCACTGGCAAAGGACTACGGCCCGCTGGGTGTACGGGTCAACTGCGTGTGCCCCGGCTGGGTGCGCACGCCCATGGCCGATGCCGAGATGCAGCCACTGATGGCGCATTACGCAGAAGACCTGGACGCCGCTTATGCACGGGTCACCGCCGCGGTGCCGTTGCGCAGGCCCGCGCTGCCCGACGAAATCGCCAACCTGTGCCGGTTTCTGATCAGCACTGAGGCCAGCATCGTCACTGGCGCTACCCTGGTCGCCGATGGCGGATCGAGCATTGTCGACGTGCCCACCCTGGCCTTTGAACAACTGGAAGGTGCCTGATGCTGGATTTCAACGGACAAACCGTACTGGTGACCGGCGGCGCCCAAGGCATTGGCCGGGGTATCGTCGAGGCATTCAGCGAGCGTGGTGCCAGGGTGCTGATCGCCGACCTGAACCTGCCTGAAGCCCAAGCCCTGGCCAGCGAGCTGAGTCGGCTCAATCGGGATGTGCAGGCGGTGGGCATCGATCTGGCCGACCGAGACGCGATCAATGCCATGATCGGCGACCTGTCGCGCCTCGATGTACTGGTGCACAACGCCGGTTACTTTCCACTGACGCCGCTGGAACAGATCACCCCGGCCATTTTGCAACGGACTCTGGACGTCAACCTGGCAGCGTTGTTCTGGCTGACCCAGGCCGCCTTGCCGCTGTTCAGGCAGCAAGGTCGCGGCAACCTGCTGGTGACGTCTTCGGTGACCGGCCCGCGAGTGGCGTTTCCGGGCCTGAGTCACTACGCCGCCAGCAAGGCCGGGGTCAACGGCTTCATCCGCAGCGCCGCGCTGGAACTGGCGCCGCTGGGGGTGCGGGTCAATGGCGTGGAACCGGGCATGATCGCCACCCCGGCGATGGGCAACCTGGGCGATCCTGGCCTCAGCCAGCGCATCGCCCAAGGCGTGCCGCTGGGCCGTCTCGGGCAACCGGCGGACATCGCCGGGGCGATGCTCTACCTGGCTTCGGAGCTGGCAGCCTATGTCACCGGCCAGACGATTATTGTCGATGGCGGTGCCACCCTGCCGGAGACCCTCGCCTCGCTCACTTGAGACTGGCAGTGCCGAACAAGTCCGGCGGCACACAAAGGCAAGACGACATGCGGCGACCGGGCGTTTAATGAAGCAACTGACAAGAATCATGAGCCGGTCGCCACCATGATCAATATCGAAACGCCCACGTACTACTCAGCAACCAAAAAGTACAATTTGAGTTTTG
Source organism: Pseudomonas sp. 21LCFQ02 (assembly GCF_024129895.2). Lineage (NCBI taxonomy): Bacteria > Pseudomonadati > Pseudomonadota > Gammaproteobacteria > Pseudomonadales > Pseudomonadaceae > Pseudomonas > Pseudomonas sp. 21LCFQ02. Next base: position 3,214,770 of record NZ_CM178749.1, on the reverse strand, counting down.
CGACCCTGGAGGAGGACATAGACGCCGATGTCGCGGTCATCGGCGGCGGCTTCTCCGGGATCAACACCGCGCTGGAGCTGGCCGAGAAAGGCATCACCAACATCGTGGTGCTCGAAGCCCGCTACCTGGGTTTCGGCGGCACCGGGCGCAACGGTGGGCAGATCATGGCCGGCATCGGCCACGACCTGGAGAAGATCCGCAACAGCGTCGGAGAAAGCGGCATCCGCGAGATCTTCGAGATCAGCGAGCTGGGCGCCGGCATCATCAAAGAGCGTATCGCCCGCTATAACATCGACGCCGACTTCAGCCATGGCTATGGCTACATGGGCTTCAACAAACGTCAGGAACAGACCCTGCGCAACTGGGAGCGCGACTTCAAGTCGATCAACAGCAAAGACGAGATTCGCTTTCTGGCAGGCTCCGAAGTCAAACAGATCATCGGCTCCGACGTTTACAGCAGTGCCCTGCTGCACATGGGCGGTGGCCATGTGCACTCGCTGAACCTGCTGCTTGGCGAGGCCAAGGCCCTGAGCGAGCTGGGCGTGCGGATCTTTGAACACAGCCCGGCGCTGGAGGTGCAATACGGCGAGCGCATCACTGTGCGCACCGGCCGTGGCTCGGTCAAGGCCAGCAAACTGCTCTGGGCTTGCGACAGTTTCCTCAACAAGCTCGAACCGCAGTTGCACTGCAAGACCATCAATACGTACGCATTCCAGATGGTGACCGAGCCGCTGCCGGAAGAACTGATCCAGCGCATCAGCCCGATTCGGGGTGCCTACAGCGATATCCGGCCGGTGATCGATTACTACCGGGTGACCCGCGAAAACCGCTTGCTGTTCGGTTCTGCCACCCCGTTTGTCGAGCATATCCCCAATGACCTCAAAGCCTGGAACCGGCGCCTGATGCTCAAGGTGTTCCCGTACCTCAAAGACGTGAAAATCGACCTGGCCTGGGGCGGCCCGATGGCCACCGGCGCCACCTTGTTCCCGCAACTGGGCACCCTCAATGGCCGGCGCAACGTGTTCTATGTGCAGGGCTATTCAGGCTTTGGCGTCACCCCCAGCCACATCATTTGCAAGATCCTTGCTGAAGGCATGAGCGAAGGCTCGGCGCGCTATGAGCTGCTCAGTTCAGTGCGCCACCCCAACATCATCGGCAAAGACCAGATCCGCCCGCTGCTGCTCAGCGGCGGCAAGACCTTTCACCAGTTGTCCGGCTACTTCAATGGTCGCCGCTGATTTCATTCCATCCTTTAGGAGCACTGCCGCATGACCCTGACCGTAATCAACAAAGATGTTCAACTCAGCCAGCTTGATGCCTGGGGCACCGTGGCCGACCTGGGTTCGCAGATTCTCGAAGGCGAGGTCAACGCCTTCGGCAAGATGACCTTCGGCGCCCCGACCGAACCGGTCAGCAGCGCCTACTTCGGCACCACCCAGGGCAAGTTCCGCATGGTCTACCCGTTCAATGAGCACGCCACCGTGGTCACCGGCGAGCTGGTACTGACCGACGAGAGCACCGGCCAGGTGAGCCGCTACAAGGCCGGCGACAGCTGGTTCGTGACCAAGGGCACGCCCGTGCTGTGGGAAGTGCTCAGCGAAAGTTTTGTGAAGCATTACTTCGCGGTGGCTTGATACGCATCGCCGATCAAAACCCGCCCGCCGCCCGGCACAGCGCTGTCGGGCAACGGCTTGCGGGGGGCTCCCGCCCGCCCGCGTTGTCGGCCACTCGCGCAGGACAATAAACAGAATCGAATCATCCCTGCCAGAACATCACGCAAGCCTATTGCACTATCGAATCGAGATCGCTTAGGCTGGCGAAGCGATGTTATTGCGCCACATATCATAATTTCGATATGCAAAGGATGATACGACGATGCTGGATGCAACCTTTCTCTCCCTCGCCGTGACCAAGCCCACTTCACGCCCCAGCCTTATCGCCCTGCGAAATCATCGTTTATAAATGTGCGGCACTTGCCGGTCCTGGCGAAGTGCTCAGGCCTGAAGTGTTCGGCTTGCCGGAATCGAAACTACTCTTTTTAATCTTTTAGGTCCGGGAGTGACGGCTGTGATCTATCCTCGTGTCGATCTGTTGAAACAAACATTGACTGATGCTTTTGTTTCTTTTATTGAGCTGGATGCTTACAGCCATACGGTTACGACATTGACAGTAGGAAAGCTGATCAATGATCCGGACTGGCTGAATGATGTAAGAAATCGTCTGGAACTGCTCAATCATACCGCACAGGAATGGCCGACATTAAAACCTGACTTTCTGGGAGGGCTATTAAAGCAGTTCATCCAGTACGCTTCGTGTGTTTCCGGCGTGGAAGACATGATGCGGCTGGCTGTCAAGAACGAGCGCACGCAGTGGGTGGCTGTGCTGAACCAGGTTGTGATGCCACAACTGAACAAAGGCTTGCGCCAGGCCATTGAGTGCGAAGATAAAATCAAAGGGTTACGCAAGGAGTTCAGTGCCGCGCACCAACGCCTCGACGAGAGTATCCAGGCTGGCTGGCGCTCGCTGGGAGCGCAGGAAGCCAAGTCCAATGAACTTGCGCAAAAAATGCAAGAACTACAGGACGCCCTGATCTCCCAACAGGAAAAACTCACCGTCGGTACACTGAGCAAAACCAGCACCCTGGTCACCAACCACGGAAAGGTCATTTACAAACTGGTGGATATTCAAACATCCAATATTGATGCAGCGACCCGAGGCATCATGATGGGGGCCGCGATAGCCAACGGGATCTCGTACGTGGGTTTGACGCTTGCAGTGCTCACGGCCAGCTACGCGGTGTACGAAAACTGGGCGCGCTCGGAGCGAATCTACAAGTTACTGCGTGACATCAGCCAGTTACAAGTCAGCCTGGATCAAACCGCGCAGGCCCTGGCGGCCACCAAAAACGTGCTGAGTCTTCTTTATCGACTCGAACGCGAGTTTCTGAGCATTGAAAACAAACTTCCAGCCATCACTCAGCTTTGGCGTGAAGAGACCAATACGGTGCGCCAGGTCATTGAAGCACTTAATGCAGGTGCCGACCCCGACGCTCACTTGTATTTATCCAATTACCAATTGGTGGCTGCTTCCTGGAAAAAACTGGAAGCCTATGCCAGCCACTTGGCGGGATTGAAAATTGATCGTGGACAAACCGTTGTCATTGAGCCTTTGAGTCAGAACATTTCATTAACTGCAGGTTAAAGAGGGTGCTTACATGGCTACGCAATCGCTGGTGAAAAATACCCAGGCTGTATCGGGTAAGACCCAAGCCGCTTTTTTCAGTCTCAATCTGATTACCCAGGCCTGTCACGGCGTGCTCAATACGCACATCGAAACTCCGGAAAAGCACTACAGCTGGTTCAATGGCCTGTCCAAGTCTCTGGATCAAGCCAAACTGAACGCTCAGGAATGGATCGACGATCTGGCTCCCGAACTCACCGGCGGTGTGCCGCTGCAAGTCATCGACTTTGGAACCACCTTCGACTCGGTGATGGGGCTTATCGTCAAGCAGGTCGAGTCGAACCCGTCAGCGATGGGGGCCAGCGATCCAACAGTGGTGAAGATCTCGCTGCTGGTGAAAATGCTCAACGACGAAGTTCAGGAGGCTATTCACAAAGCGGATACAACCGCCGAGCGTCTGCGCGCCTGGGGTAACAAGATGCAGCGTTCGCACAATGAATTGGTATCAAGTGTCAGCAGCATTCAAAACGCGGAAACCGAGCTGCTGGGTCATGTACAAGAGTTGAATGCTGCAATCAGCGGATTGAATGCCATGATCGCAGCCGAGAATCGGCAGATCGCCTATGAAGCTGGCGGCCTTGGCGTCTCGCTGTTTGTCGGGGTCATCGCCCTGGCACTGGCGCCGATCAGCTTAGGCTGGTCCCTGACCGTCGGCATCCCTGCCCTCATTGGAGCAGGTGCAAGCATTACCCTGTGGGCATTAACCCAGAGCAAGATCAACGATCAAATGAAAGAGATCACCAGGAAGCAGGCGCAACTTTCGGCTGATCAAAGACAAATCGTTGCCTTGCATGCTCTGTCCATGGCAACAACCCAGGCCAAAGAGCATGTCAAGACATCGCTGGACGCACTGTCCGACCTCAGGACCATCTGGAGCATTTTTGCTGGAGAGCTCAAAGGCGTCAGTGAAAAACTCGAAAAGGCAGAGCTGAGCGTCAGTGCAATTATCCAGGGGGCTTTCGCGTCCTCGGCCAGCAAGGAATGGCAAGCGGCAACCAAAATGGCTGAGCAATTAGCCATGGCTGATGTCCAGGTTGCAGTAGGCGAGATGAAAGTTGGCGGTGAAGTTGCCAACATCCAGGCAGCCTGAATCGGCAAAAGCCAGTGCCCGGTTGCCGAACATCGTTGAACAGCACCGGGCATTTCAGAACAGAATGGTGGCTCCTGGAACGAGGAGCCGCTGCTCTCGGAGCAAGCAATCATGATGTCTTCTCCAGGTCAGCAGAATCTTGTCGACGCTTATATCTCGTTCCTGGCATTTGATGGCTACGCCAGTGCGCTGACGGATCTGTCGAGGCCCTATGCGCCCCATTCGTCCCCGTCGCTGCAGGCGGTGAGTGAAGTCACCAACGCGCTGATCGAAACAGCCCAGCAATGGACCTCACTCAAGGCGACCCTGGCATCGCAGATGCTTAGGCCGTTCATCACCTATTCGACGTGCGTGGCGGGGGTCGACGCCGTGCGGGCAGCGCTCGCGCACGACCCCGGGCAATGGGCCGCGGTACTTGAGCAAGTGCTGGTATCGCAGCTTGATGAGGCTTGCAGCCAGGCCGTTGAATATCAGCGTCGCACGCAACAGCTGTCACACCTCATCACCGGGCCGCTTGAGCGCCTGGCAGGTTCAATCGCCGATGCCCTGCAAACATCTCAGGCGCAACGCGAACAGGCCCATGAGCTGGCCCAGAAATATCAACAACTCGAAGACGCGCTGCGCGCCAGCGGCGGGGAACCGTTCACAGGCCTTGATCCGGATCGGCACTTGATCATTGAGCGTGTCAGCATGGTTTATCGACGTGCACTGCAACACGGCGACTCATCAGTTGAAAGTGACAGTGAGATTGCCGACACAAACTTTCTGGCAGAGCCCGTTCTTGAGCTTACATTACCGCTTCTGGGTGCGTGGCCAGCTGAGGAGCACAAACGGGACCTGGCAGCCATAACGCAGTCCATGCAAGCCGTTCGGGAGCTTCAAAGCAGGCAGAGCATACCGGTACAAGAACTGGCGATTGCCAGCGCGGTTGTTGCTCACATGCAAAATGCCAAGCGTTGCTTGATCCAATTGCTCGATTGCCAGCAAGCGCTTGGGCATTTCTGGAGCGAGCAACGTACCACGGTAAAACAGGTTATCCAGACCTTGCAGGCTGGCATTGATGCCAGCAATCATCTTTACCTGGCGAACTTCACTGCTGTGATAAACAGCTGGTCCGCCCTGGAAGCCACGGTCAACGAGTTGATGTCGTGGAAGATCGACAGAAGCAGGGCTGTCAGGGTCGACCCTTTAAACGACGCGGTTACAGAGCACTGATGCCAGATCTCAAGCTCAACAGCGTCAAGGTCTGGCCCCAGCAAATGCCCGTGGCAGGCAGCAACGGCTCGCGACCGGGCCGGTAAAACCTGCACATCTGCTGTGGATGTCCCCTGCATTCGCCAGCAGAACTTCCCACAAAGACCGCGCCGACCTTAACTGATCGGCATTAACCCTACTAACCTTTGGCCGCCAACTGCTCGCGCTCAGGCTGCGAGTAGGCGAACTCGAAAACCCGCACCACTTCCGAGGCATGCCAGGCGGCCGCAGCGGTGCCGTCAGACGGCCCGGAAAAACGCCCCAGACGCTCGGCGCATTCGAAGAAACCAGGGCGTGGCAGGCGGCTGGCGCCCTGGCTGATGACCAGTGAACTGCGCAATGGCTGCTCGGCCTTGGCGTCCAGGGTGGCAAGGTATTCCAGCGCGGCGCTCAAGGTTTGCATCGCCGGGGTTGGCAGTTGCAGGCGTTCGAGCAAGGCACGGTAAGTGACCAGATGACGCTGACGACGGGCCTGATCAAGCTCGCTCAGCAGCTGTTCCCAGTGCTGGCGGCTGATACGCACGCTCATGAGTCACCCCGCCAACCGGCTACCCCCAGATGCCACGCCAGGCTGCGCTTGATGGCTGCGTCCGGCTCACGGGTGCCGTTTTCGATCAGCTCCAGATAGGAAGGGCTGACCCCCACCGAACGGGCCAGCCCCGCCAGTTCCAGGCCTTTGGCCTGACGCAGCGCAGCAAGCTGGTCGAAACCGGGCAATGGTTGGGGCTCCTGCGGGGTCTCGACCACCTGACGGGCCGGTGCTTGAGCCAGCCCGGCGGCTTTCAACAGTGCCTGGTACTGGCCCCAGGGCAGTACGGCGTACTCGGGTTCGCCGTCACGTGAGATGACTTGAAGATCCATACGACCCCCTGTACTGGATAAGGACTTATTTCGAAAAACAATGATGTCGTTATCTTAACAGTGCTTTATGGGTCGTTGCCCACCTGCAAGGCCGGCAGATTCGCTTAAAGTCGGCCGATTTGCTGGATCAGATGCCTTTTTCGCGCTCCAGCAATGCTTCACTGGCAGGCAGCCGCTCGACGACTACCAGTTTCTCCACCGGCTGAGACTCACGCCAGGCACGGAACGCATCGAGCTCGTCAGTCAGGCTTTTCATGACCCAGGCCAGTACCGCAACGTCATCGAACATCCCCAGGCCCGGAATAAAGTCAGGGATCGCGTCCAGCGGGCTGAGAAAGTACATCAGGCCGGCGACGATAGACAAAATGGCCTTGGGGCTTATGTCGCGGTACTCGCCACGCCAGTAGGCCAGGCACAGGGCCTGCAGCAGACGCAGATCGTCCTTGATGCGCCCCAGCCGGCTGCCCTCGCTGGAGCCTTTGCGGGCAACGGCAAACAGCAATGCCGGTAAACGCCCTGCGGCCAATAGGCGGCGGGCACCAGGCAGGAAACGGAGAAAAGTCCAGGGGGCTTTCATGATCACTCCGATACGAAAGATTTATGGCAGTCATGTTATCCACATAAATTGTGGATAACCTTGTGAACAGCCGCGCTTTTCAGGCCTGAGCGCCCCGTGCCACGGGGGCCTGACTCAAATCGGGCGTTTTTTGGCCACCTGAAAACTCCTGTTAAATCGGTGACTTGGCGCAGTGTAGCGCTCACCTGATTGTCCGACAAAGCTCACTGCCCGGCCTGATAGTGAGACTTCACACAGGATAAAGCGTTCGACCGGATACAAAAACGCCCTGCGGTGCAGGGCGTTTTTGCTGACATGCCGCAATTACTTCTTGGCAGGTGCCTCAGCCGGTGCGGCCTCTTCTTCTTCGTCAGGCAGGGCCGGCGCTGCGGCCGGGTCCTTGATGCCCATCAGTTCCAGGTCGAAGACCAGTACCGAGTTGGCCGGAATCAACGGGCTCGGGCTCTGGGCACCGTAAGCCAGCTCAGCCGGGATGTACAGTTTGATCTTTTCGCCAACGTGCATCAGTTGCAGGCCTTCGACCCAGCCTGGAATCACACCGCTGACCGGCAGGTCGATCGGGCTGCCGCGCTCTACAGAGCTGTCGAACACTTTGCCGTCGATCAGTTTGCCTTCGTAGTGAACAGTCACCACGTCAGTTGGTTTGGGTTGAGCACCGTCGGCCTTTTTGACGACTTCGTATTGCAGGCCGGAGGCTGTGGTGGTCACGCCAGATTTCTTGGCGTTTTCTTCGAGGAATTTCTTGCCGGCTGCTGCGGCTTCTTCACTCTGCTTGGCCAGGCGCTCTTCAGCGCGTTTTTGCAGGGCAGCGAAGGCTTCGATCAGCTCTTCGTCTTTGAGTTTCTGGTCTTTCTTGCCGATGGCGTCTTCGATACCCAGGGCTACGGCCTTGGAATCGAGGTCGTCCATGCCTTCCTGTGCCAGGCTTTTGCCCATGTTCAGGCCGATGCCGTAGGAGGCTTTCTGGGCCGGGGTTTTCAGCTCGACGGTACTGGCTTGTTTGTCACAACCTGCGAGTACCAGACCAACCAGGGCAATCGCCGCTGCCAACCGATGCTGTTTCATGCTGTTTCCTTGTTCATGCGCCGAAAGGGCAAACGAGTAAAGCCGCGAGCTTATCAGGCCGCCGCGATCAATGGCTACCGGCATCAGAGGCGCAAAACCCTAATAAGTTCAGGGAGGTAGGGGCAAGCTCGGCGCCGGGTGATGACTGTTCAGGGGTTGTTCAGAACTGTCGCCGGGTTTGATGGCTGCGGTGGGGCCTGCTTTAGCCTGAATACGGGTCAGTCAGAGCGCTGGGAGCAGCTGGCCAGCGCTCCGGTTACAAACCAGGACGACGACCCATTCGCAGCAGATGCTGTGACTTTACCGGCCTCTTCGTAGGAATGCCGCCCAGACCAAGGTCGCTCCTACAGTGGCAATCGGCGGCTAATTGGACAGTATGGCGCTTGATGCGCTGCATGGATTAATCCCGCAGCTGATCGGGCTGCGCGCTCTGCCCTAACGGCAGGTGCCGATGAGCGCTTGAAACTCATGAAATAAAGTTAACTATGTTGTTATTTTGAGTTAATCATAAACCCCTGCTCACCACTTACACTCGGTTCCACACCTTGTCGGCCATTCGGTGGCGGCAGGCACGATTGATTATCCAGCGTGGAGTTGAGTCATGAGCACTTACAAGATTGCAGCGGTACCGGGTGATGGTATTGGCGTGGAGGTGATTGCCGCCGGGGTCGAGGTGTTGCAGGCGTTGGCAGCAAAATCCGGTTTTGAGTTGAAGTTCGGGCATTTCGACTGGAATTCGGACAATTACCTGAAGAACGGTTTTTATATTCCTGAAGGCGGTCTGGACGAGCTGAAGACTTTCGATGCGATCTTCTTCGGCGCCGTGGGCGCGCTGAATGTGGCCGATCATATTTCGCTGTGGGGGCTGCGGCTGCCGATTTGCCAGGGTTTCGATCAGTACGCCAATGTACGGCCAGCGCGGGTGCTGCCGGGGGTCAAAAGTCCGCTGCATAACGGTCATGAGATCGACTGGGTGGTGGTGCGCGAGAACTCCGAGGGCGAGTATTCCGGCAATGGCGGTCGGGTACACCGCGGCCTGCCGGAAGAGGTCGCTACCGAGGTGTCGGTGTTTACCCGGGTCGGTGTCGAGCGGATTCACCGGTTTGCCTTCGAACTGGCCCGCAGCCGCCCGCGCAAGCACCTGACGCTGGTCACCAAGTCCAATGCCCAGCGTCACGGCATGGTGCTGTGGGATGAAGTGTTCTTTGAGGTGGCCAAGGACTTTCCGGATGTGCGGATTGATAAGGAACTGGTCGATGCCGTCACCACCCGCATGGTGCTCAAGCCCGGCACCCTGGATGTGATCGTCGCCACCAATTTGCACGCTGACATTCTTTCCGATCTGGCCGCGGCGTTGTCTGGCAGCCTGGGGATTGCGCCGACGGCCAACCTCAATCCCAATCGCAGTTTCCCGTCGATGTTCGAACCGATCCATGGCTCGGCGTTCGACATCACCGGCAAGGGCGTGGCCAACCCCATCGCCACGTTCTGGACCGCCGCAATGATGCTGGAGCATCTGGGCGAGGCAGCGGCGGCCAGGACCCTGATGTCGGCCATTGAGGCGGTGACCGAGAGTGGCCTGCATACCCCGGACCTGGGCGGTACCGCCACTACCCGCCAGGTAACTGACGCAGTGCTGGCGCTGATCAAGTAGGAGCGACCCTGGTCGCGAAGAGGCCAGTAAAGACACTGCATCTGCGGTGAATGTGCCGCCGTCTTCGCCAACAAGCTGGCTCGCACCGGTCCACGGGCCCCGCGTCGGCGGCACCTCAGTGCGGTGCCGCATCCTGCGCCGCTTGCAGCACCCTGAGCAGGTTCTCGCCCCAGATATTGGCCAGATCCTGCTCGCTGTAGCCAGCCTGCAGCAGTCGCTCGCTGATGCGCGGCAGCAGGCTGACGTCTTCCAGCCCCTCCACTCCACCGCCACCGTCCCAGTCGGCGCCGATGCCGACGTGTTCGGGGCCGACCACTTTGAGGATGTGCAGCACGTGGTTCATGAACACATCCAGGTCCGGCCTTGGCTGGGGGTAACGCTGCTTGACCGCAGCGATCTCGGCTTGTAGCGCCTTGACCTCATCGGGGTTCAGCGCGGCGAGGTTGTTGTAGCGGGCGTACAGCGGCGCCAAGGCCTTTTGTCGCTCCGGGTTGGGCTTGAGCGGGATCAGGTAGTCGCCGTAGCTATTGACCTGCACCACCCCGCCCTTGGCCGCCAGCGCACGCAGGCGCTCATCGTCGAGGTTGCGCGGGTGCGGGCTGATCGCCTTGGCACTGGTGTGTGAGGCGATGACCGGGGCTTTGGACAAGGCCAGGACCTGATCGAACACGGCATCGGAAGCATGCGAAACATCCAGCAAAATACCCAGCCGGTTGGCGGCGGCGACCAGCTCGTGGCCCTTGGGGCTCAGACCTTTCCATTCCGGCAGCGCAGTGGCCGAGTCGGCGATTTCGTTGGTACTGAAGTGCACCAGCCCGAGCATGCGCAAACCTTGTCGATAGTAGGTGTTCAGTAACTGCGGATCGGAGCCCAGCGGGTCGGCGTTTTCCATGCTGATGAACACCACCCGCTTGCCCTCGGCGGCGATGCGCCGCGCATCGGCGGCAGTCAGTGCCAGCTCGAAGCGCTCCGGCGCACGGCTGATCAAGTCCTTGATCCGCGCCAGCACCGACAGGCCGTAGTTGCTGGCGTAGGCCCGCCCGGCTTCGGTACGCGGTCCGGGCGGGGTATAGATGACCCAGAAACCGCCATCCAGGCCGCCGTCGATCATGCGTGGCAAATCGACCTGACTGCCGTCGTCCTTGTAGCTGTGGCGCTCCAGGATGTCCCAGCCAGGGCGCAGGAAATTCAGCGGCGTATCCAGATGGCTGTCGAGCACCAGCAAGCGCTGATGCAGGGCCAGGGTCGAGGCACGGACCTGCTCGTCGGCCTGCGGGTTCAGGCTGAACAGGGTCAGTGCGAGACCCGATAAAGCGGCAGCAAATCTGTTCATGGTTCAGAACTCCGCGCTCAGGGTGGTCTGGAAGGTGCGCGGCGAGCCAGGACGGTAGGAAGCCGGCCCGGTGGTACTGGTCAGGATGTAGCCCAGGTAATCCTTGTCGAACAGGTTATCGACGTTGAAGCGCAGCTTGACGCCCTTGAGCGGGCCGTAATGCAGGTCGTCGCGGCCCAGGTCCAGATAAGCGTTGTACAGGGTGTAACCGGGCACCGATTCGCTGTTGGTAAAGTTGCTGTAGCGCGAGCCGATGTGCCGGGCGGTGAGATTCAGTACCGCCCAAGGGGTGATTTCGTAGGTGACACCGGCCTGCGCCAGCCAGCGCGGGCTATCGGGCACCTCGTTGTCTTTCAGCGCCAGGCCGGCAGCGTCATCCTTGAAACGCGCCACGTTGTAGCTGACGCTGCCGTTGAGCACCACCTTGTTGGCGAGGACCGGCGGTTTCCACTGGCCGCTCAGCTCGGTGCCGTAGGCCTCGGCCTTGCCGACGTTCTGATAGAAGGTCTCGGTGGTGGTGCTGCCCGGCACGATGGCGGCAAACGACTGCAGGCGGTTGTCGAATTCGGTACGGTACAGCGCCCAGGCGGCATTGAAGGTTGGCCGGTTAAAGCGGTAGCCGACCTCGTAGTTTTTCGAGGTCTCTGCTTGCGGCGCCGGCACGCTGGGGCTGGCAGCGCGATACACATCGTCGGCGCCACGTGGCAGGGCGAGGTTTTCCGAGTACGAGGCAAACAGCTGCGAACTGGCAGTCAGGTCATAGACGATACCGGCCTGGGGCAGAAAGTTGTCGCGCCAGGTGGTGCCCAGCCGGGGCTGACGGTTGGCGATGTAATCGCCGGCATTGCGGTAGCCTTCGACCCGATAATCCAGGTCCAGACGCTTGAAGCCATACTGCAGGCGCAGACGGTCGTCGAACAAGGTCCAGGTGTCCTTGATGTGCAGTTGCAGCGAGTCGCGGGTCGAGCTGAAGTCACCTTGCAGATGCACCGGCTCATTGATCAGCCGGTAACCGGCCGGGCTGCCATCGGTCAGGTTGTAGCGCGCCTGCAAGCGGTTGAACACGTCCTTTTCAGCCCAGATACCAGCCTCGATGGCGTGCTGACCGACATGCCAGGTGAAGTTGCTGCTGGCCCCATAGCGGTGACCGCTCAAGGCCGACAGGCCGTACTGGATACCCCGCGGTGCCGACAATCCCGGCACGCTGGCGACCTGCGCGTTGTGCAGCGCGAGGGAGGTGGCGTAGGCCTCCGGCGATACGCCAAAGCCCTTCTTGTCTTCGTAATAGACGCTGGTGGTGTTGTCCAGGTTGTCGCTGAGTGCAAAGCGCCCGTTGAGGCTGTACAGCGTGTCACGCCGCTGGTTGATCGCAGTCTTGTAGTACTGGTTGTAACCGGCATTGCTGTACTGCACCCCCGCCGTGCTCGGCGGCAGGTTCGGCAACTGGCCCAGATAGGCAAAGTCGCGCCCCGACCGGCCAAAAGCGTCACCGGCCGTGCCCCGGTACTGCGCCTGAGTGATCGATGGCGAGTCGTAGTCGAAGAAGTCGTTATGCACCACGCGAAACTGCAGGTCATTGCCGTCGCCGAACTGATAACGCAGCTTGGCTTCGATGTGCTCCCGGTCAATGGTGCCCGGTCCGCGCCACAGGTCACCGTCGATCTTCGAACGGCTCAGGTACGCCGACAGGCCGTTGTATTCGCCGGTATTGACCTTGATAAAACTGCGCCGCAGGCTGTCGCTGCCCAGCGTGTAGGAAGTGCTCAGCCCTGCCTCCTTGCTCGGATTGACCGTCACGTAATCCACGTAAGGCCCCAGCGAGGCATAGCCCGGTTGCGACACATCGCCTGCGCCGGTGGAGGCTGTCACCCGTTGGGTGTTCTCGTTATCCACGTAGCGATAAATCGGGCTGCCACCAAACTGATCGGTGCGGCCCAACGGTACGCCATCGATGGAAAAACCGATCTGCTGGAAGTTAAAGGCGCGCACAAACACCGAGTTGCCGAACTCGTAGAGGCCCAGTGCGTCATTGACCTGCACATTGAAACCCGGCAGCGACTCCAGCATCTTCAGCCCCGAGGTGCCGGCCGGTGCCGAGAGCAACGCCTGATGGGAGATCGACACGGTGTTGCTGATCTTATCGGTGCCGATCGCCTCGTCGGCCTCGGTCACCCGGGCGCCGACCACCTGGACCTTGTCCAGTTGCGTATCACTGCCGCTGCCCTGACCGGGCGGCGCCGCCTGGGCGCTCATCGCCAGCAGCAAAGCGCTGCTCAGTGAACTCAAAACCCACGGCCGCGATGATGCGAACCGGCCCGGTACTGCTGCACGCTGTCTGCTCATAACTTTTCCTTGTCGGCTTTATTGCAGGTGCACGAACCCGCGCCAGGGTCTGTCCCCGGTGGTCGGTCTGTGGCTGGAATGGGATCAACAGGAATCGGGCGGCGCTGCGCCCGATTCAGCGAAGCGGCGTCAGACAGCTCTGGCAGCGACGGCTTCAACTTCGATCAGCGCGCCGGGCAACGGCAGGCCGGCGACCTGCAAGGCAGTGCGCGCCGGTTTATTGGGCTGCTCCTGGGTGCCGAAAAACTGCGTGTAGCCGGCCTGCAAGCCGGCGAAGTCCAGGCGGCCGCCGGTTTCTTCGGTGCCCAGCAGAAAGACCCGCAACTGCACAATGTCACCCAGGTCCAGGTCCTGTTGACGCAAGATGTTGCGCAGCTTGTTGAACACCGAAACCGTCTGTACTTCGGTGTTGCCATAGGCTGCCGGGGTGCCCGGCGGTGCGTCGGGGTTGGCGACGTCCGGCAAGGTGCCGCTGACAAAGATCAGGCTGGCCGAGGCCGGCACGGTGACGGTCTGGGAGATCGGAAAGGTGCCAACGGAGGTGCGTTGAATGCTGTCGCTCATGGTCATGCTCCTGGATTGATGTGTTCGTTAAGTACACCGGCCTGGGCCTTCTGGCGCTGCTCGATAACCCGCTCGGCCAGTCGCGCAACCGCATGGCGGGCCGAGTTGGCGGCGGACTCCTGCCAGATGCCGACGCCGCTCTGCACCAGCCCGTCGCCGGCGAAGTACACCCGGCCATGGGGCTCTTCGAGCAAGGCGCTGGCCTGGGCGGCAAAGCGGTCGCGTTCCAGCCATGGGCCTTCGCTGAACGGAATCTGTTCCCAGGACACCGCCAGCGGGTGGCGCAGTTGGGTTGAGTAACCCGGATGCAACAGCTCCACGGCCTCGCTGGAGGCGCGAAACTGCGCATCGAACGGCTGCTCACCGAACGCCTGGGCATCGTCGCCGGTGACATAACCGGCCACCACCAGGCCCTCGCGGGTGTTGAGGTCGTTGCTGGGGTACCAGAGCAGCCGGGCCGGGTGCTCGACCCACGACAGGCCGCCGTAGATCCGGTAATCGGTTTCCCAGAAGCGCGGCGACTGCCAGGCCACCTTGGTCGCCTTGCCGTTGGGCGCTTCACGCAAAGCGGCTTTGACCGGCTCGCTGAAGTCGGTGTCGAGCCGCGCCAGCAGCGGCAGTGGAATGGTCGCCACCAGATAATCGGCGCGCTCGACCTGCTCCAGGCCGCTCTGGTGGTCGTGCCAGGTCACCGCCACGCCATCGTCGAGCTGACGAATCCGGCGCACTTCAGCCCCCAGTTGCACCTGCTCGCGCAGGCGCTGGTAAAACGCATCGGTGATGCGGTCCATGCCGCCGACCGGCTGGAACATGGTTGCCGAAAACTCAGGGAACTCACTGTGCAGCAAGGCGCCCCACAGTTCAGGGTGCAACAGCCGCTCCAGGCTCACCGGGCTCAGGCTGCCTGGCAAGGCACCGGGATGCGCTTGCGATTCGCCATGTCCGGAACGGAGGCTGCCTTCATAGGCCAGTTCCTGCGACAGGTCGCCATACACCTGCAAGAACCCCAGCAAGCGGGTCCGCTCCTCAGCGCTGAGCACATCGTCCAGGGCGTCACGCTTGACCGCCGTGGCCAGCAACCCGGCCAGATGACCGCGGGCATCGTTGATCGCCTGGCCGACGGTGAATGCTGGCTGGGCAAGGTCCGGGCGTACCTGAGCACCGTGGCTGCTGTTGACCAGCACTTCCAGCGGCACACCCAACTCGGCGCAGTAATCCAGCAGCGTGCGATGCTGGCTGGGAATCCGCGCAGGGCCTGCATTGAAATACAGCCCCTGATCAAACTGTACCGTCTGGCTGCGGCCATCGCGGTAATCGACCCGGTCGCCGTTGCGCAGCGTCCAGGTACGCCCGCCGACCCGCTCACGGGCTTCGAGCAGCTTGACCCGAAAGCCTGCGCGGCGCAGTTCCAGGGCGCTCACCAGGCCGGCGATCCCGGCGCCGAGCACCAGCACGCTGGCGCCCTGCCCGGCGTCCGGCTTGAGCTGCAGCGGTTGCGGCCGGCGGTGCGAAGACGGCCCCAGGCCCAGCGCCGCCAGCGCCTCACGGGCGGCGTTGTCACCGCCGACCGCAGCAATGGTCGACAAGGCTTCACGTCGAGTCAGTGTCATGTGTGCGCTCCTCTATCAGTCCGGCAGGCCCGGTGGGTTGATCAGTGATTCGTCGACCCGCTCGACATCCAGCCCCCAGCGCGCCAGCACCTGCGCGTATTGACCACCGGCAATCACCCCTTGCAAGGCACTGTGGATCGGCGTTACCAGGCCGTTGTCCTTGCGCGTCGTCACGGCGATGTCGGCCTGCAACGGCCAGCCGCCGTTGACCACCCCGACCAGCCGCGTGCCACCGGTCAACGCCGCCGAATAGGCGCCGGTGGCATTGGGCGCAAAGGTCGCGTCAGCGCGCCCGGACTGCACCGCCAGTTGCGCCGAGGCGTTGTCGTCGTAGTACAACAACAGCGCCGGCTTGATCCCGGCCTTTTCATTGGCCTGGTTCCAGGCCAGCAAGACCTTCTCCTGGTTGGTGCCGGAGCCTACGATGATCTTCAGCCCGGCAATGTCTTTGGCCTCTTTGATCGACTGAATCTTGCTGCTGCTCTTCACGTAGAAGCCCACCACGTCGCGGCGGTAGGTGGCAAAGTCAAAGCGTTTTTTGCGCGCTTCGGTCACCGTTACATTGCTGATCACCGCATCGTATTTGCCGGAGCTGACCCCCAGCGGCCAGTCTTCCCAACTGCTCTGCACCACATTGAGTTGCAGACCCAGGCTGTCGGCAATCAACTGCGCGGTGTCGGCCTCGCTGCCAATCGTGGTCTTGTCATCGGAGGCCAGCAGGGCCAGCGGCGGACTGGCGGTGCCAGACACCGCAACGGTGAACTTGCCCGGCTGGGCGAACTTGAAGCCCGGCGGGATCTGCGCAATCGCAGCCTCGTTGCGCGGCGCATGAATGCGTTCGCGATTGGGGCTCAGGTCGAATTTGACCACCTTGACGCCGGCGGCATTGTCGGTCACAGCCAGGGCGGGCTGGCCAGCGCTGACAGCCAGGGCCAGCAGGGC
Organism: Pseudomonas sp. 21LCFQ02; assembly: GCF_024129895.2. NCBI lineage: Bacteria > Pseudomonadati > Pseudomonadota > Gammaproteobacteria > Pseudomonadales > Pseudomonadaceae > Pseudomonas > Pseudomonas sp. 21LCFQ02. Next base: position 3,198,237 of record NZ_CM178749.1, on the reverse strand, counting down.
GATGCGCGCGGTGTTGGTGAACTTCATAAAGCGCTCCTTGATAGATGGGGTTCGCGGCTCAAGCCGCTGCTGCGCGTGCAACGCGGCATAAGCAAGCTCATAAAACCTTGCCGAAAAAGGCGGCGGTGCGTGGGTGGCGCGGGTTGTGGAAGATCTGCTGCGGCGGGCCTTGCTCGACCAGTTGTCCGTCGCAGAGGAACACCACATGGTCGGCCACCTCACGGGCGAAACCGATCTCGTGGGTCACCACCACCAGCGTTGTGCCGAGGCTGGCGAGGTTTTTGATCACCTCCAGCACCTCGCCGACCAGCTCCGGGTCCAGCGCCGAGGTCGGCTCATCGAACAGCAGCACCTTGGGGTCGAGGGCCAGCGCCCGGGCGATGGCCACCCGTTGCTGCTGTCCGCCGGACAGTTGCCGTGGGTAGGCCTCGGCGCGTTCGGCCAGACCGACCCGGGCCAGTAGCTCCACCGCCCTGTCGCGGGCCTGGGCCTTGCTCCAGCGACCATGGGCCAGCGGCGCCTCGGCGATGTTTTGCCAGGCGCTAAGGTGCGGGAACAGGTTGAAGTTCTGGAACACGAAGCCGACTTCGGCACGGCGCTTGAGAATCTCGCGCTCTTTGAGTTCGAACAGCTGGTCGCCCTTGCGCCGGTAACCGACGTACTCACCGTCGATGGTGATGTGCCCGCTGTCGATCTTTTCCAGATGGTTGATGGTGCGCAGCAGGGTTGATTTGCCCGAACCGGACGGTCCGAGAATCACCGTGACCTTGCCCGCTTCGATGTCCAGATCAATGTCCTTGAGCACCTGCTGGGCGCCGTAGGACTTGCCGACGTTGTGGATGCGGATATGCCCGCTCGCTTCAGCCATGGCGGCGCACCTCGACCCAGTTGATCAGCCGCTGCAACGGCGTGGGCGGCAGCACCCGGCTGGTGCCACGGGCGAAGTAACGCTCGATGTAATACTGCGCGATGGTCAGCAGCGTGGTGATGATCAGATACCAGACCGTGGCCACCATCAGCAGCGGAATCACTGCCTGGGTGCGGTTGTAGATGACCTGCACGGTGTAGAACAGCTCGGGCAAGGCCAGCACGTAGACAATCGAGGTGCCCTTGACCAGGCCGATGATCTCGTTGAACCCGGACGGCAGGATCGAGCGCAGGGCTTGCGGCAGGATAATCCGAAAGATCCGCCGGTGGGCGGGCAGGCCCAGCGCTGCGGCTGCTTCATGCTGGCCCTGATCGACACCAAGAATGCCGCCGCGAATGATCTCGGCGGTGTAGGCCGCCTGCATCATCGACAGGCCCAGCACCGCCACGGTGAACTGGCTGAGCACGTCCACCGTCGACCACTCGGCCAGCACCAGGTCGGTCAACGGCACGCCGAGCACGATGCGCTCATACAGATAGGCAAAGTTGTAGAGGATGATCAGCACCAGCAGCGCCGGCATTGACCGGAAGAACCAGATGTACCCCCAGGCCAGAGTCGCCAGCAGCGGCGACTTCGACAGCCGCGCCAACGCAAGGCCAGTGCCGAGCACAATGCTGAACAGCGTGCTCAGCAGGGTCAGCAGCAGGGTCTGGCCGAGGCCGCGCAGCACCGACGGGGCAAAGAACCACTCGGCAAACACCCCCCACTCCCAACGCGGGTTGCTGACCAGTGAATGGCCGATGCCGAGCAGCACCACGGCGGCAAACAGGCTGCCGACCCAGCGCCAGGGATGACGCGCCGGGACAATCTGCAACGCGATGGACGGCGTGGTGCGGTGGGGCGCAGAGGCCCGGGCAACCCTGTCCTGTTCTTGCAGATCAAAGGGTTTGGCGATGGTAGGCATGTTCGATTCCTCGCAGGCAATGAGTGCGTGTCGTCAGGGGCGCGTCAAAAGGCATACGTCAGGCGCGTGTAGTAGTAGCCACCGGTAAAGCCGAACGGCGAGTAGGCGCCCCAGCTGCTGACCATGGTGCTGCTGGGCACCCCCTGTTTCTTGGGGTAGACGTCAAACAGGTTCTTGGCACCGACGGCCAGGTTGAGGTCCTGGGTGATGTCGTAGCCGACGTCCAGATCGGTGATCCACTTGGCCTGGTAGGTGCGATCCAGCGAGCGGTCGGCGGCTGAGTTGACCTCGGTGTACTTGCCGTAGCGGGTCAGGGTCAGATTGATGTTGAAGCGCTCGATCTGCCAGTCACCGCTCAGGATCAGCTTGGTCTTGGGCTGTACGCCATCGATGAAATTGCGCGCCTGGCGATCCATCAGCGCGTACTGGGTGCCGAGGATGCTGGTCGAGTTGCGGTAGCTGAGGATTTCGGTGTCGTTGTAGTTGAACGCGGCGGTCCACTTCAACGCGCCCCAGCTGTCAGCGTCCTGGCTGTAATTACCGACCAGATCGATGCCCTTGGTGCGGGTGTTGGCGCCGTTGATGAAGTACTGGCCGCCGGAGGTAGAGTCGATGCCGTTATTGAGCAGCACCTGGGTCACTTCACTGCCGAGCAGGGTGTTGGTCAGGGTGATGCGGTCACGCACATTGATCAGGTAGGCGTCGGCGGTCAGGCTCAGCCGGTCAGTGGGCGTAAAGGTCAGGCCCAGGCTGTAGTTGGTCGACCGCTCAGGCTTCAGCGATGACGCGCCCAGCGCCTGCGCCGCGCCGGAATCCACCGGCAGCACGCCGTAGTTGATCGACTGATACACGCCGTCGACTACGCCATAAGTGGTCGAGCGCGCACTGAACAGGCTGTTGGCCAGCGACGGCGCACGGAAGCCATTACTCACCGTGGCACGCACCGCCAGTTGCGGGGTGAATTCATAGCGGGTGGTCAGCTTGCCGCTGCGCGTCGCGCCTACGCCCTGGTTGTAGTGTTCATAGCGAAACGCGCTGCCGACATACCATTGCGGTAACGGGTTGAAGCCGACATCGACATAACTGGCCACACTGTTGCGCGCCGCCTTGTCGGTCTGGTCCGGCGAAATACCGTTGGTGACCTGGGCGCCGGACGCGGCGCAGTTACCCGGCGCGACGCAATAACCGCCGTTGGCCCACGAGGCCCAGTCGCCCTCCTCGACCTCATAAGCTTCGCGGCGATGCTCCAGGCCCAGCGACAGGTCCAGCGGCTTGCTCAGGCCTACCTCGAAACCGCGCTTGAAATCCAGGTTGGTGGTCAGCTCGTTGGCGATCCAGGTCCCGGACTTGAACGAGTTGGGTGTTGCTTCGCCCAGCGACGGATTCTGGTTGTTCCAGGTGCCCTGCTCAGCCTCGTTGCGGCCAAAAGTGGTCGACAGGTCCCAATCCCACTCGCCGAGCTGGCCCTTGCCACCGAACGCGGCCTGAAAATCCTCTTCGTCGATGTACCAGGTCGGCACATAGCCGGCCGGGTAACCGTTGGGGCCGGTGCGAATGGTGTTGGTAATGGTCGGCAGGCGGAAGTTTTGCCCCTGCTCGGTCTTGCGCCGCGAGAAGGTGCTGAACGAATACAGTGTCAGCTCATCAGTGACCGGCAGCTCGGCGTTATAGGCCAGGGTCAGCAGATTGTTCTTCGGCGTGCCGTAGCCGCCGTAAGTGGATTTGCCGGCGCGGTCAAAGGCCTGCTCATAGGTGTAGCCGTTGGCGCTGGCCTTGTTGTCGTCGTTCTGGCTGCGCGCGTCGAGGGCCAGTTGCACGATCCCGCCATCACCGATTTCAAAGCCCTTGTTCAGGCTCTGCTGCACGGTCTGCTTCTTGCCGTCATAGCCGATACCGGCGTTGGTCACCGAGGTGCCGCTGGTGTCGGCCTTGAGGATCACGTTGACCACCCCGGCAATCGCGTCGGAGCCGTACTGCGCCGCCGCGCCATCGCGCAGCACTTCAACATGATCAATGGCGCTGATCGGAATCAGGTCCAGATCCGCCGGCGCGGCGCCGATGTTGATGCCGTTGATGTTCAGGGTCGCACTGGTATGGCGGCGTTTGCCATTGACCAGCACCAGCACTTGCGAAGCCGGCAGGCCGCGCAGGTTCGGTGCGCGGGACATCCCCGCGCCGTCCCAACCGGTCTTTTCCGGCAGGGTCAGCGACGGGATGGTCGCACTCAGGGCCTCCATCAACCCCGGTTTGCCGGTGGCCTGTAGTTGCCTGGCACTGACCACGTCGATAGGCACCGGGCTACTGGTCACGGTGCGTTGTTCAGTGCCACGGTTACCGGTGACCACCACGGTAGACAGCGCATCGGTCTGGCGTACCGGCACCTCTTGAGCCTGTACATTGCCAGCCAGCAGCACACTGCTGACCGCCAGGTACAACGGGTTGAACACAACTGAACGGCGCCATCCCTGCTTGCCGTTGCCTTGAATCACTTGCTCCATATTCGCTCCAGAACAAACGGCACTGCCGCCTGTGTTGCCAAATTGCGCAGTCGGGAAGTCACGCCGCCAACACGGCAACGTGACCTTTAGGGGTGGTATTAATAAAGCGGCGCAGCTCAGCCATGCAGAGCAGCAAGCATCAGCGCAAAGGCGAGCTTCAGCCGCTCAGGCCGGATGGCGCGAGGCACTGGCGAATGGATTGGCAGCTCAAGGAGCGTCGTACAGGTAAACGAGGTGAAGAACTCGCTTGGGGGGACTGGATATGCAGCATGGGTCAAACTCCCTTCCAACATTTCTGCTTCAGGGATCAGTGGTCGATCACCCTGGCAGACCGTGCCGAATCAGGCGTTTGGCCTGGGTGGTTACGGTCTGCGACGCAGAATCTGAATCACATTGGGTACCATCCGAGGTGAGGGGTAGGCTGTCGAAACCAAACATAACGGAATTTGACCAGCGCAGATAATTCTATTTGGCTATAAGTTAATATTAATAAAAATGATCTAAATCAATAACAGAGATTTAATTTTGGAATAAACAATCATGCTCCGTGCCGCATCGGCCCGACGCCGACAGGCCGAGCGCTTTTTTCAACGCACAGCAAAAAGGCGACCCTGAGGTCGCCTTTTTGGCAGTGATTCAAGCCGTTCAGTGAGCTTGAATCGAAAGTGGCGCAGCGGACGGGACTCGAACCCGCGACCCCCGGCGTGACAGGCCGGTATTCTAACCGACTGAACTACCGCTGCGCATTACACTGATGGTGGGTGATGACGGGATCGAACCGCCGACCCTCTGCTTGTAAGGCAGATGCTCTCCCGGCTGAGCTAATCACCCTCTCGGTGTGGCGCGCATTCTACGGAGCAATTCCATAGCTGGCAAGCACTTAGCTGCAAATAATTGAAAAAAATCGATAACCCGAAAAACCCTCAGCATTCGGCTGCTTCGTGACGCTTGCGCGGCCAGCGCCCTCCCTCATACGTGTGCATGGGCATACTGCCCTCTTTGACCGAGGGCAGCAGGGGCCAGAGCGTTATGCTTGAGCCAGGCCGTCACTCGATGATGTTGAACTCGCTCAAGTACTCGGTCGATATTTCCAGACCAAGGCCCGGTTTGTTGTCATCGAGTTGAATGTAGCCATCAACCGGCGCCGGTTCGCCCTTGAACACGTAATAGAACAGTTCGTTACCCACCTCAACGTCAAACACCGGGAAGAACTCGGACATTGGCGAGGCGGTGGTGGACATGGTCAGGTGATAGTTGTGCATCTGCCCGGCATGCGGGATGACCGGCACCGACCAGGCTTCGGCCATCGCGTTGATCTTGCGTGCAGCGGTGATGCCTCCGACCCGGTTGGTGTCGTACTGGATCACGTCGACGGCCCGGCGTTCGAGCAGGTCCTTGAAGCCATAGGAGGTAAACTCGTGCTCACCGCCGGAGATTGGCATGATGCCCATCTTCTTCAGCTCGATGTAGCCTTCCAGGTCATCAGCGATCACCGGCTCTTCCAGCCAGCGCGGCTCGAACTCGGCCAGCTTCGGCAACATGCGCCGGGCGTATTCCAGGGTCCAGCCCATGTAGCACTCAAGCATGATGTCGACATCCGGACCTGCCAGCTCACGCAGGGCACGCACCTGCTCGATGTTGCGGCGCATGCCGGCCGGGCCGTCTTTGGGGCCGTAACCGAAACGCATCTTCAAGGCAGTGAAACCCTGATTCAGGTAGCCTTGGGCTTCTTCGAGGAACAGGTCGAGGTTGTCGTTGGCATACAGCTTAGATGCGTAGGTCCAGATCTTTTCCTTGGTGCGGCCGCCGAGCAGCTTGAACACCGGCTTGCCGACCGCCTTGCCCATGATGTCCCAGATGGCGATATCGATTGCCGAAATCGCCGCCATGCCGATGCCTTTACGCCCCCAGGCATGGCTCTGCCGGTACATCTTCTGCCAGATGTATTCGTTGTCGAACGGGTCTTCGCCAATCGCAATCGGGGCCAGATAGGTGTCGATGATTTGCTTGGCGACCCGCGGCGCCAAGGCACAGTTACCGATGCCGACGATGCCGTTGTCAGTCTCCACTTCCACCACCAGCCAACCGTGGAACCGGAACGAGCCCATGGCATCGCCACGCTCGAAAAGAATGTCGCTGGCGTTGGTGCAGAAATGTGCCTGGGGCGGTACGACCTTGCCCTTCCATTCGAAAACGCGGGTGCGGATGGATTTTATTTTCATGGTCTAGCTCCTGTTTCAAAGCATGAGTCAACCTGACCGGCTGGCGAGCGCGAGCCGGCAGAGAAAAAATCAGCAATACGGTCTGGCGTCAGGCCTGACGTCGAGCGCCCATACGGCAAGCGATCTCGAAGGCCTGCCGGGTTGCGCCGACATTGGCCTTGCCCTGCCCGGCAATATCAAACGCCGTACCGTGGGCCGGGGTAGTGATAGGAATCGGCAAGCCGCCCTGCACCGTCACCCCTCGGGAAAAGCCCATCAGCTTGATCGCGATCTGGCCCTGATCGTGGTACATGGTCACCACCGCATCGAAGGCCTGGCTATCGCCCTGCACCTTGAGAAAGATGGTGTCGCCCGGATATGGGCCGACGGCGTCGATGCCCTGCTCGCGAGCCAGTTCCACTGCCGGGCCGATGATGTCCAGCTCTTCCCGACCGAAGCTGCCGTTGTCGCCGTTATGCGGGTTGAGCCCGCAGACGCCGATGCGTGGTTTATCAAGACCATTGCGCTTGAGCGCGGTATCGATCAGGCCAATGGCCTCCAACACCCGTTGCTGGCTGAGCATGCCAGGCACATCGGCCAGCGCCACGTGGGAGGTCACCCGCGAGGTCCACAGGTTATCGAGCACGTTGAATTCGCAGAACGGTCCCTCGAACCCCAGGTATTCGGCGAACCAGTGCAGCTCATCGCTGTGCCCCATGCCAGCCATGTGCAGTGAGGTTTTGTTCAACGGCCCGAACAGTATCGCGTCGGTGCTGCCGGCCGCCGTCAGACGCAGTGCCTGCTCCAGGGTATCGAGGCTGTAGCGGCCGCCGATGACACTGGCTTGGCTGCGCACAAACTCGCCCTCGGCATGGCCGCGAAATGGCAACAGCAAGGGTGTGTCGTCGGTGAATTGCAGCGCCTCGGTCGACTCGATGATGCGGTAGGGAAACGACCGCCCCGCAATGTCCATGCCGCGGCGCATTTCTGCTTCATCGGCGATCAGCAAAACATGGGCCTTGCCCCGCACCTCCGGCTCGCTGAGCAGCCGGGCGATCAGTTCAGGACCGATGCCGGCCGGATCACCCAGCACCATGGCCAGACGGGGAAGAGTCGAGTTACTCATGCAATGGTCCTCAGGTCGGCAGAGACGTCCGCAAGGCGGATGACATCCGGCACGGTGCGATAAAGGCGCCGCGCATTGGTGTGAAATAGCTGCTCCTGCTGCTGGCGCGGCAGGTCGGCGACGATGCGTTTGAAGCCGCCGTAGATGTCGTCGAACGAGCCACACAGGCTGTCGACCGGAAAATTGCTGGCGAACATCACCCGCGCGGCGCCGAACATGGCGATGGTTTCGCGCACGATCCAGGCGTTGTCTTCAACGCACCAGCGCTTGCCGGGCAGGCCGATGCCAGAGACCTTCACCGCGACGTTTGCGCAGTCGGCCAGGCGCGCCATAGCGGCATGCCAGCCTGCCAGCCCCTGCTCGCTGCGATCCGACGGCAGCCCGGCGTGGTTGAGGATCAGTTGGGTTTGTGGAAAGTCGCGGGCCAGTTCGATTGCCTCATGCAGGTTCCACCACGGGCTTTGCAGGTCGAAGTGCAGGCCATGGCGCGCCAGCTCGGCATAGCCGCGGCGCCATTGCTCATCACTCATCAACGTCCGCTGCTGACCGACGTGATCCGGCGCAGCCGGCCCCCCTGGCTTGTGGCGTACGCTGCGTACTCGCTCAAAACCTGCCTGGGCGGCCAGCACCTCAGCAGCATCCGGGGCGTCCAGCCAGGCCTGGGCGACCACCGCATTGGGCGCGCCATACTGCGCGGCGACCTGATGAATGAAGCGCGTCTCACCAATCGGGTCGCGGGCATCCCACTCGGTCTCCACATACACAGTGGCCACCACCTGATGCTCACCGGCATCGGCCAGGTAATCATCCGGAAAGTAACGACGCTTGATCGCGCTGTAGTCACCGTAACGGAACGGGATGTTTTGCTTGCCCGACAACCACGGATGGTAATTGCGCTGTGGGTCCCAGAAATGATGGTGGGCATCAGTGATCGGCCCGTCATACAGATCAGCCATGGGCCACCTCGGCCTGGTCCAGAGAAATCAACAGCGTGCCGGCGATAAAAAGCCCCGAGCACACGGCGAAGAAGCCCAATACCGCGCTGTAGCCGCCAGCATGTTGCAACAGCAGGCCGACCAGGATCGGCACCGCGATACCGCCCAGACTCCCCGCCAGATTCATCACGCCACCGATCAGGCCCACCCTTGCCGGCGATGCCAGCAGGCCTGGAAAACTCCAGTACAAACTGCCCCACATCAGGAAGAATGCCGTCAGCGAAAGTAGCCCGACCGCTTGGTAGGGGTCGCCAAGGCCGGGCAGCAGCAAGAAGGCGCACAGCGCGATCAGCCCGGAAAACGTCAGCAGCCCTTTGGCGGCCAGCCCCCGGCGCATGCCTTTGCGGATCAGCAGATCACAGAGAAAGCCACCTGTCAGCGAGCCGGCGGCGCCACACAGAAAGATCACGAACGTCGCCGCGCCAATGCCCTTTATGTCGAAGCCACGCGCCTGCGCCAGATAGCTTGGCCCCCAGGTCAGCAGACCGAAGAACACCATGGCCCAACTGGCCCGGCCAAGCATGATGCCGGTCAACGAGCGGGCGGCGATGCCCAGGCCCTTCACGGCCTGCTGCGCGGCCTCGGCCATCGGCACACTGCGCCCCTCATTGATCGACGCCAGCTCAGCCTCATTGACACCTGGATGCGCCGCCGGATCGTCACGCAGGTAATGCCAGGCCAGCCAGCCCATCGCCAGGGTGGCGATACCGGCGATGAAGAACGCGATCCGCCAGGAGTCGAGCACGGCAATCATGTAGGCGATCAACAAGCCACCCAGCGCCACGCCCAACGGCCCGCCGCAGTCCATCAGCACCGCACCGCGACTGCGCTCGCCAGAGCCCAGCCACAACGAGTTGAGCTTGCCGCCTGCCGGAAACAACGGTGCCTCGGCAGCGCCCAGAGCGACCCGCGCGAACATCAGCGAGAGCCCACCGGTGGCAAATGCGGCCAGCGTCTGGAAAGTCCCCCACAGCCCGGTTGACCAACCGATGACCCGACGCGGGCCGTAGCGGTCGATCAGCCAACCGCCGGGAATCTGCAGCAACGCGTAGGCCCAGAAGAAGCTGCTGAGAATCAGCCCTTGCATGCTCGGGCTGAGGGTGAACTCCTTGGCGATGATCGGCATGGCGATCGACAGCGATACCCGATCGACCAGATTGATAACCGTGAGCGCGAAGATGATTGCGAAAATGCGCCAGCGCACTCGACTGGGACTGGCAGCCAGAACCTGGTCCGAGGAGGCGCGCACTTGTCGGGCGACAGGGTGAGCCTGAGCCATTGAAAGTACCTCTGCATTGTTGTTTTTGTAATTCCGGGACGGCAGGGGACCGTCCGGGCTGAACGCACTATCGGCCCGCGAAACGATAACCGTCTAATCAAAGATTCTCATATGGACATAGCCTGGGGTTATCACTCGACCGACACGGTCGACATAACCTGAGGCTATCGGAGTATCAGTTATTTTGAGTAGACGCTTATCGAGATGCTTCGCACACTCCGGGCATCCCACATAACAATGACAACAATGAGGTAGCCCCGATGCGCATCGTTCGCTCGCGTCACATTCCCGCCCTGCTCAGCGCCTGCTGCCTGCTTTGCAGCGCTCCGCTCAGTGCCCTGGCCGACTGGAAACCGCAGAAAAACGTAGAGATCGTTGTGGCCGGCGGCCCCGGCGGCGGCACCGATCAACTGGGCCGGGTGATCCAGTCGGCGATTACTCAGCACAAGCTGCTCGACGTCAATACTGTGGTGCTCAACAAGGGCGGCGGCAACGGTGCCGAAGCCTTTCTGGAGATGAAGCTGGCCAACCGCGACGCCCACAAGCTGGTGATCGGCACCAATAACATCTACTTGCTGCCACTGGTCGCCAAGCTGGGCTACCAATGGACCGACCTGACCCCGGTAGCCGCCGTCGCGGAAGATGACTTCATCCTCTGGACCTATCAGGACTCACCGTGGAAGGACGCCGCCGCGTTCAAGGCCGCCCTTGCCCAGGATCCGGCAAAGATGCGAATCGGCGGCAGTCAGTCCAAGGATGTCGACCAGACCCTGACCCTGCTGCTCGGTCAGCAGACCAACACCCGGCTCACCTACATACCGTTCAAGAGCGGCAGCGAAGCGTCCACCCAGTTGGCCGGCAAGCACATCGCAGCCAACTTCAACAACCCGGCCGAAAGCGTCAGCCAGTGGCGCGGCGGCCAGGTGGTACCACTGTGCGTGTTCAGCCAGCAACGCATGAGCTACACCCAGAAAGTCACCGACACGCAGTCCTGGGCCGACGTACCCACCTGCAAGGAACAGGGCCTGGGCATCGACCAGTACCGCTTCCCGCGTACGGTGTTCCTGCCTGGCGGGGTCAGCGACGAGCAGCGCGAGTTCTATGTCGAATTGCTGCGCAAGGTCAGCCAGACCCCGGAATTCAAAACCTACGTCGAGCGCTCGGCGCTGGCCCCGACCTTCCTCGCCGGCCAGCAACTGGTCAGCTACATCGAGAAGGATCGCGAGCGCGTCATCCCCGTGTTCAAGCAGGCCGGCTGGCTGCGCGAGTAAGCCTCGCCTCGACCTCTCCCGGCGCGCAGCGAAGCCGCCGGGCTGCCCAGCCCACAGCGAGGAACCCTCATGTCCAACACCACCGACACGCCGCTGGTGACCACCCGCCGGGTGGAAATCGGCCTGGCATTGTTTACCGCCGCACTTGGCAGCATCGTCATGTATGGCGCCATTGATATCGGTATCGGCTGGGGCGATGCCGGCCCCCAGGCCGGTTACTTCCCCTTCTACATCGGTCTGCTGATGACCGCCGCCAGTCTCGGCAACCTGATTCTGGCGCTGCTGCGCAGCCCGGCGATGAGCGCCGGGTTCGTCGGCCGCCAGGCCTTTCGCCAGGTGCTGGCGGTATTCGTGCCGATTACCCTGTATGTAATCGCCATGCCGTTTGCCGGTATCTACCTGGCCTCGGCGGTGTTCATCGCCTGGTTCATGTGGCGCGACCGCCAGCGCAGCAAGCCTTACGGCATCGCCCTGATCGCTACCATAGCCTGCGGCGCGGCATTGGCCAGCTATCTGATCTTCGCCCTGTGGTTCAAAGTGCCGCTGGACAGCGGCCTGCTGGGTGATCTGCTGACCCTGGCCGGAGGAAAGCCGCAATGAGCGAAATCGACTCTCTGATGCAGGGCATGGCGCTGATCCTGACCCCGCATCACATCGGCCTGATGGTCATCGGTGTGCTGCTTGGCATTCTGGTCGGCGTACTGCCCGGCCTCGGCGCGCCCAACGGCGTGGCGCTGCTGTTGCCGCTGACCTTCACCATGGAGCCGGTGTCAGCGATCATCCTGCTGTCGTGCATGTACTGGGGCGCACTGTTCGGCGGCTCCATCACCTCGATCCTGTTCAACATACCCGGCGAACCCTCGTCGGTGGCGACCACCTTCGATGGCTACCCGATGGCGCGCAACGGCCAGGCCGGCGAAGCACTGACCGCCGCCTTCACCTCGGCGCTGCTCGGGGCACTGGTGGGCGTGCTGCTGCTGACCTTCCTGTCGACCCGTATCGCCGAATTCGCCATGGCGTTCAGCTCGCCCGAGTTCTTCGCCGTGTACCTGCTGGCGTTCTGTACTTTCATTGGCATGAGCAAGAACCCGCCACTGAAAACCGTGGTCGCGATGATGATCGGTTTTGCCATGGCTGCCGTGGGGATGGACACGGTGTCTGGCGAACTGCGGCTGACCTTCGACCAGACCTGGCTACTTTCCGGCCTGAGCTTTGAAGTGGCGGTGATCGGCTTGTTCGGTATCGGCGAGATTCTCTGCACGGTCGAGGAAGGCCTGGTGTTTCGCGGCGAACGGGCGCGCATCACGCCAATGACCATCCTGCGCACCTGGGCCAAATTGCCACGCTATTGGCTGACCTGGCTGCGCAGCGCGCTGGTCGGTTGCTGGATGGGGGTTACCCCCGGCGGACCGACCGCCGCCTCGTTCATGAGCTACAGCCTGGCGCGACGCTTCTCGAAGAACCGGGACAACTTCGGCAAAGGTGAAGTGGAAGGTGTTATCGCCCCTGAAACCGCCGATCACAGTGCCGGCACCAGCGCCCTGCTCCCGATGCTGACCCTGGGGATTCCGGGCTCGGCAACCGCCGCGGTGATGCTCGGCGGGCTGATGATCTGGGGCCTGCATCCGGGGCCGACGCTGTTTGTCGAGCAGCACGATTTCGTCTGGGGGCTGATCGCCAGTATGTATCTGGGCAACGTGGTCAGCCTGATTGTGGTGCTGGCGACCGTGCCACTGTTCGCCTCGATCCTGCGCATCCCGTTTTCGATCATTGCGCCGATCATCATCATGATCTGCTCGATCGGTGCCTACTCGGTGCACAACTCGATGTTCGACGTCGGCTTGATGCTGATCTTTGGCGCGCTCGGTTACCTGTTCAAAAAGCTCGGCTACCCGATTGCGCCATTGATTCTTGCGGCGGTGCTGGGCGACAAGGCCGAAGACGCGTTTCGTCAGTCGATGCTGTTCTCCGATGGGCAATTATCGATCTTCTGGTCGAATCCACTGGTTGGCAGCCTGACCACGGCAGCCCTGCTGATGCTGTTCTGGCCACTGCTGGCGCGCGCCATAAAAGCACTGTTTACGCGTCAAGGCTGCGGGCAGACCAAGCATGTCTCGTGACCGGACCCAGGCCGGGCTGTTTCCGGGCGTTGCCAGGGGCCGCTCGCTTATGACTGGCGAGCGGCGCGATTTGTTGTCACCCTTGGCCGGTTCTCCTGCCAAGAGTCGCGCCATGTCCCGTATTCCAGACGCCAGCATCATCCACAGCCGCCTGCGTTTGCGGCAACTGCGCCTGATGCTGGCGCTTCAGGAGTTCGGCTCATTGCGCCGCGCGGCCGAAGAGATCGGCATGACCCAGCCGGCAGCCACCAAGATGCTCCACGAAGCGGAAAGCCTGCTTGGCGTCGAACTATTCGAGCGCTTGCCGCGCGGCATGCGCGCCACCGCGTTTGGCGAGACGGCGATCTACTACGCGAAGATGATCTTCGCCGAGCTGTCGGGCATGCGTGAGGAGTTCGTGGCGCTGGAGTCCGGCAATCTTGGCAGGGTAACCATCGGCGCCATTCCGGCGCTGGCTTGCGGGCTCCTGACCCGCACCATCGCCACCCTCAAGAACAGTCATCCACGGCTGTCGATGAGTATTCAGGTCGATACCAGCGATGTACTGGTGCAGGCCCTGCAACAGGATCAACTGGACGTGGTGCTCGGCCGTATTCCAGATGGCGCCCGCACCGATGATCTGCTGTTCGACAGTCTGGGTGAAGAAACCCTGTGTGTGGTTGCCGGCGCCCAACACCCGATGGCAGGCGCCACCGAACTGAGCTGGGAGCAACTGCAGGACATGACCTGGGTCCTGCAACAGCACCCCAGCCCGATGCGCACCATCATCAATCAGGCCTTCCACAACGCCCGGGTGGATATCCCCAACAGCATCGTCGAAACCACTTCGATCATGACCCTGCTGTCGCTGCTGCAGCAGACCGACATGATTGGTGTGACGCCGGTGTCGGTCATCAATGATTACCCGGGCAAGCACCTGCTGGCGGTACTGCCGATCATCTTCGAACCGCGTCTGCCGCCTTACGGCCTGATCACCCGCCGCCATCGCATCCAGTCATCGGCCATGCAGGCGTTCATGGACGCGGTGCGGGCTGAAAGGACCCGTGAAGACGATTGAAGGCTTGCGCCTGAAGCGCCGAACAAAAGCCGGAAAAGCAAAAAGGCGACCCAAGGGTCGCCTTTTTGGCAGTGATTCAAGCCGTTCAGTGAGCTTGAATCGAAAGTGGCGCAGCGGACGGGACTCGAACCCGCGACCCCCGGCGTGACAGGCCGGTATTCTAACCGACTGAACTACCGCTGCGCATTACACTGATGGTGGGTGATGACGGGATCGAACCGCCGACCCTCTGCTTGTAAGGCAGATGCTCTCCCGGCTGAGCTAATCACCCTCTCGGTGTGGCGCGCATTCTACGGAGCACCCCAAACTCTGACAAGCACTTTTTGAAAAAAAATTTATAAATTTTCCAATGACTTAGCTCAGGGCTGGTCCAAGGGAGCCGGGCAGCGAATAATGCCCCACTTTGTATATGAGGAGAGACTCAGCCCATGTGGTTCAAAAACCTGCTTGTCTATCGACTGACCCAGGACGTGCCCTTTGACGCCGAAGCGCTGGAAACTGCACTGGCGACCAAGCCTGCCCGCCCCTGCGCCAGCCAGGAGTTGACCACTTATGGCTTCACGGCGCCGTTCGGCAAAGGCGAAGACGCACCCTTGGTGCATGTCAGTCAGGACTTCCTGCTGATCGCGGCGCGCAAGGAAGAGCGCATTCTGCCTGGCAGCGTGGTGCGCGATGCCCTCAAGGAAAAGGTCGAAGAGATCGAGGCCGAGCAGATGCGCAAGGTCTACAAGAAGGAGCGCGACCAGCTCAAGGATGAAATCATCCAGGCCTTCCTGCCGCGCGCGTTCATCCGCCGCTCGGCGACCTTCGCCGCCATCGCGCCGAAACAGGGCCTGATTCTGGTCAACGCCTCCAGCGCCAAGCGCGCTGAAGACCTGCTGTCGACCCTGCGTGAAGTGATCGGCTCGCTGCCGGTGCGCCCACTGACGGTCAAGGTCGCCCCAAGCGCCACCCTCACCGACTGGGTCAAGACCCAGAAAGCCGCCGACAATTTCTTCGTGCTGGATGAATGCGAACTGCGCGACACCCACGAAGACGGCGGCATCGTGCGTTGCAAGCGCCAGGACCTGACCGGCGATGAGATCCAGCTGCACCTGAACACCGGCAAAATCGTCACCCAGCTGTCGCTGGCCTGGCAAGACAAACTGTCGTTCGTGCTCGACGACAAGCTGGTAATCAAACGCCTGAAGTTCGAAGACCTGCTGCAAGAGCAGGCCGAGCAGGACGGCGGTGACGAAGCCCTGGGCCAACTGGACGCCAGTTTCACTCTGATGATGCTGACCTTCGGCGAGTTCCTGCCCGAGCTGTTCGAAGCCCTGGGCGGCGAAGAGCAGCCACAAGGCATCTGATCAGCCCAGCGCCATCGCGCCGCCCTCGCTGGCGGCGCTTTTCATTAAGCAATCACAAAAGGATAAGGCCATGCGCGCACTGGCAGCCTTGAGCCGCTTCGTCGGCAACACCTTCGCGTACTGGGTGCTGTTGTTCGCCATCCTGGCGTTCCTGTTCCCGCAGGTTTTCATTGGCCTCAAAGGCTGGATCGTCCCGCTGCTGGGGCTGGTCATGTTCGGCATGGGCCTGACCCTCAAGCTTGAAGATTTCTCGGAAGTGGCGCGCAACCCCTGGCGCGTGGCACTCGGCGTGGTCGCCCACTTCGTGATCATGCCCGGCGTGGCCTGGCTGCTTTGCCAGCTCTTCCACCTGCCGCCGGAAATCGCCGTCGGGGTGATCCTGGTCGGCTGCTGCCCCAGCGGCACTTCGTCCAACGTCATGGCCTGGCTGGCCAAGGGTGACCTGGCCCTGGCAGTGGCCATCGCTGCGGTGACCACCCTGCTCGCCCCGCTGCTGACCCCGGCGCTGATCTGGTTCCTGGCCTCGGCCTGGCTGCCGGTCTCGTTCGCCGACATGTTCATGTCGATCCTGCAACTGGTGATGCTGCCGATCATCCTCGGAGTACTTGCCCAACGTCTGCTGGGCGCCCGGATCAGCTATGCGGTAGAGGTGCTGCCGCTGGTGTCGGTGGTCAGTATCGTGATGATCGTCTGCGCCGTGGTGGCGGCCAGCCAGGCGAAGATCGCAGAATCAGGCCTGCTGATCATGGCCGTGGTGATTCTGCATAACAGCTTCGGCTTCCTGCTCGGTTACTTCACCGGCAAGCTGTTCAAGCTGCGCCTGCCACAGCGCAAGTCGCTGGCGCTGGAAGTCGGCATGCAGAACTCCGGCCTCGGCGCTGCCCTGGCTGCCGCACACTTCTCGCCACTGGCAGCGGTGCCCAGTGCGCTGTTCAGCGTCTGGCACAACATCTCCGGTGCGTTGCTGTCGACGTATTTCCGCAAGATGAAAGACGACCAGCCGCAAGTGGCAAGCCACAAGCTGCAAGACTAAGCGCGCCTTTCGTGGACCGGCCGATACAGGCTGGTTCACGCCCCTCCTCTGCTCCTGACTTATCGAGTCATTGCCCTGCCGGGCAAGCTTGTCTATGATCGGCCCAGCAAGCCTACCTATCGGTAGGTTTTATAGTTTTTCATCTATACAACGGCCGAGCCACCATGAGCGCAAACACCGACATCATCGAAACCCTGCAACAACGCGGCTTCATTCATCAATCCACCGACCTGGATGGCCTGCGCGAGCATCTGGCCGAGGCACCGCGCACCGTGTATCTGGGTTTCGATGCAACCGCCGACAGCCTGCACGTGGGGCACTTGCAAGGCCTGATGCTGATGCGCTGGCTGCAAAAGGCCGGGCATCGACCGTTGATGCTGATCGGTGGCGCCACCACGCGCATCGGTGACCCGAGCTTTCGTGACGAGAGTCGCCCGCTGCTGAACCAGGCGCAGATCGAGGCGAACATCGCCGGTATCTGCAAGACCTTCGCACGTTATGTCGAACTGGGTGACGGCGCCGGGCGTGTGGTGGATAACGCCCAGTGGCTGGACGGTATCGGCTACCTGCAATTTCTCGACGAGGTGGGCCGCTACTTCTCGATCAATCGCCTGCTGACCTTCGATGCCGTGCGCCAACGCCTGGATCGTGAGCATTCATTGTCGTTTCTGGAATTCGGCTACACCCTGCTGCAAGCCCATGACTTCACCGAGCTGGCCAAACGTTTTGACTGTACCGTGCAACTGGGCGGCGCCGATCAGTGGGCCAATATCATCAATGGTGTAGAGCTGGGTCGGCGCCGCGACAGCCGCGAACTGTTCGGCCTGACCATGCCGTTATTGGCCACCAGCGACGGCAAGAAGATGGGCAAATCCCTTAACGGCGCAGTGTGGCTCAATGGCGAGCGCTTGGCGCCGTTCGAGTTCTGGCAGTTCTGGCGCAACTGCGATGACCGCGACGTGGCCCGCTTTCTCAAGCTGTTCACTGAATTGCCGCTGGACGAGATCGAGCGCCTGACAGCCGCAGGCGGTGCGGCGCTGAACCAGGCCAAGATCGTGCTGGCCAATCAGGTTACTGCCCTGGCCCACGGTCAGGACGCGGCTGACCAGGCGCAGCGGCAGGCCAACGCAATCTTCGCCGAACACGACAGCGCCGGGCTGCCGCAGATTGCGCTGAAGCGTGAAGCGCTGCACGCCGGGGCTACGCTTGCCAGCGTGCTGGTCGATGCCGGACTGGAGCCGTCACTTAGCGCCGTGCGCCGGCTGGCGGCCGGCGGCGGCTTGCGCTGCAAGGGTGAGCGGCTGGACAACCCGGACCTGCCACTGGATGCCGAGCAGGCACCGTGGCAGGTCAGTCTGGGCAAGAAACGCCATGTACTGATTGTGCTTGCAGACTAACGGGCCTGGCCGCGCAACTGCTTGACCACCTCACGCACCTCCACCGGCTTTGCCGCTTCGGCGGCAATCTGCGGGCCAGCCACCAGCACCACCCTTGACCACAGGCGACGGAACAGCCCCTTACTCGGATCACGACTGAAAAAGCTGCCCCACAGACCTTGCAGCGCCATGGGAATCACTGGCACCGGGGTTTCCTCGATGATCCGGCTCATGCCCGCCTTGAAGCCGCTGATTTCACCGTCAGTGGTCAGCTTGCCTTCCGGGAAGATACACACCAGTTCACCGTCGGCCAGATAACGGGCAATGCGGGCAAAAGACTGCTCGTAGATCTGCATGTCTTCGTTGCGCCCGGCAATCGGAATGGCCCCAGCGGTACGGAACACAAAGTTGAGCACCGGCAGCTGGTAGATCTTGTAGTACATGACGAAGCGGATCGGCCGCCGCACGGCACCGGCGATCAGCAATGCATCGACAAACGACACGTGATTGCACACCAGCAGCGCCGCGCCCTCATCAGGGATCTGATCCAGGTTGCGGTGTTCGACGCGGTACATGGAATGGCTGAGCAACCAGATCAAAAAGCGCATGGTGAATTCGGGCACGATGCGGAAGATGTACACGTTGACCGCGATATTCATCAGCGACACGGCCAGGAACAGCTCCGGGATCGAGAGCTTGGCCACACTGAGAAACAGGATCGAGACCAGTGCCGAGATCACCATGAACAACGCATTGAGGATGTTGTTGGCCGCGATGATCCGCGAGCGCTCCTTCTCGGCGGTGCGCGACTGGATCAGGGCGTACAGCGGGACGATATAGAAGCCGGCAAAGACCCCGATGCCAAGGATATCCAGCAACACCCAGCGCCCGGCACTCAAGCCGAGAATCTCGCGCCAGCCATGCACCGTGGCAGGCTCGACCAGATGCGCCGAATGCCACCACAACAACAGGCCGAACAGGGTGATGCCGAACGAGCCGAACGGCACCAGGCCGATTTCGACCTTGTGCCCGGACAGCCGCTCACAGAGCAGCGAGCCCAGCGCAATACCCACCGAGAACACCGTCAGAATCAGGGTGACCACGGTTTCATCGCCGTGCATCAGGTCCTTGGCATAGGTTGGAATCTGGGTCAGGTAAATCGCCCCGACAAACCAGAACCACGAGTTGCCGACGATCGAGCGCGACACCGCCGGGGTCTGGGTCAGGCCCAGCCGCACGGTTGCCCAGGTTTCACTGAAAATGTTCCAGTTCAGACGCAAATCCGGCGTCGCAGCGCCCGCCTTGGGAATGCCGTAACTGGCCAACAGCCCCAGGCACGCTGTGAGCAGGATGGCGGCCGAGACGATCCAGGCGTAATGGGTGAACGACAACATGATTCCGGCACTGATGGTGCCGGCCAGAATGGCCAGGAAGGTGCCCATTTCCACCAGCCCGTTACCGCCGACCAGTTCGTTCTCGCGCAGATGCTGGGGCAATATCGAGTACTTCACCGGACCGAACAGCGCCGAGTGAGTGCCCATGGCGAACAGTGTCAGCAACAGCAGCGGCAGATTACTGAACACAAAGCCCACCGCAGCGACAGCCATGATGCCGACCTCGGCCAGCTTGATCAGGCGGATCAGCGCATCCTTGGGATACTTCTCGCCCAACTGCCCGGCCAGCGCCGAAAACAGAAAGAACGGCAGAATGAACAGCATGGCGCAGAGGTTGACGTACACCGAGGTATCGCCCTGGATGCTGAGTTTGTAAAGGATGGCGAGGATCAGCGCCTGCTTGAACACGTTATCGTTGAAAGCCCCGAGGGACTGGGTGATAAAAAACGGCAGGAAGCGCCGCTTTTTCAGAAGATCGAATTGTGACTGCTGACTCATCGTCCGTGCACCTGAGAGGCTTTGAATAGAGGCGCGCAACACGCCAAAGCCGCTAATCTGCACGTTCACGGCACAGACTGACAAGCCGCATTGCAAATCTCTGTGCGATGACAGGCATTCTGTAGGAGCGACCTTGGTCGCGAAGAGGCCAGTAAAAACACTGCATCTGCTGTGACTTTGCTGGCCCTTTCGTCGGAATGCCGCCCAGACCAAGGTCGCTCCCATAAAGGCATGCAGCGCTTATCCGCGGTGCTGAGGCGGCAGGTGATTTCCCACAGCGGCTCGCAATGCCTGCGACTTAGAACAGCGCCAAGGTGTAGTTGATGATCACCCGGGTCTGGTCGGCATCACGCGCAGCTTCGCTGCGGGCCACGGCATGCCGCCAGGCAACGCCAAGGCCTTTGAAAGCGCCGTCCTGCACGACGTATTCCAGTGCCAGGTTACGCTCCCATTCCGACTGTTCGGCGCCGTTCACGGTCTGGATATTGTCGCCCTTGAGGTACATCACGCTGGCCTTGAGCCCCGGCACGCCGTTGGCGGAAAAATCGTAGGCGTATTGCGCAAAGGCGGTCTGCTCGCCGGCACGGCTGAAGTTGAGCACCATTTTCTGGGTCCACAGGTACAGGGTGGTCCCCCCGGCGCCCTCATCGATCGAACCCTGATTGAGCTGGACGAAGTTGCTGTCGTCGGAAACGCTCTGGTAGCCGAGCAACACCGAATGACCGCGCAGCCGGTAAGTAAACGCCGCGCTCCACAAGCTATTGTCGATTTCGCCATTGCCTGCCGAGGTATAACCGCTGGTGCGATAGCCTTGGGCGCGACCGGAAGCACTGCGGTTGGCGCCGTCGGCAAGGGTGCGGAAATAGCGCAGGTCGGTGGTCAGCGAGCTGTCGTCGCCCAGCGTCCATTTGTGATTGAGGCCCAGAAAATGCTGGGTGTAATAGTCTTCGAGCTGGCCTGCGTAGTACTGCAGCAGCAAGTCGCGGTCAACCCGGTAATCGACCCCGGCGAAGTAGAAGCGATCGCTTTGCTGCGAACCACCGGCCACCGCCATACCGGTGCGGTTGGTCGAGCCGCGCCCGGTGGCCCGGTTCAGGCCACCTGCCAGAAAGGTGAAGTCGTCCAGCTCTTTGGACTGCACCTGCACGCCCTGATAGGTCTGCGGCAGCAGGCGACCATCAGTGGCCACCAGTACCGGAATTTTGGGGATCAACTGGCCGTAGCGCAGTTCGGTCTTGCTGGCCTTGAGCTTGGCTGTCGCACCGAAGCGGCTCCACTGATCGGCGGCGCGGTCGCCGTCAGACGGAATCATCGTGCTGCCGACATGCCGACCGCGACCACTGTCGAGGGTCAGGCCGAGCATACCGGTGGCATCCACCCCCAACCCGACCGGCCCTTCGGTAAAGCCTGAGCGGTAGTTGAGCATGAAGCCTTGCGCCCATTCTTCGGTTTTCGAAGGATCGGCGCTGCCATCGCGGTTGTCGTTATTGAAATAGAAATTGCGCATCGACAGCGTGGCCTGGCTGTCCTTGAGCAAGTCGGCATGCGCCTGCAAGCCGACGATCGCGCAACCTGTTGCGATTGCCAGACGAGAGATGGAAGGGCTCACAGAGCCAGACCTTGGCAGTGACAAACCACGTAAAAGCAAACAGGCGTTCAGGACCGGATGGCGCAGGGAAGGTTTTGCAGCGCAGTGCATATACAGCTCCATTTTTCTTGTTTTTTTGAAATAGCATTCCTTTTATAAAAATTCACAGCCCCTTTCCTGTCAACCCCTCATGAATACGCCAGGAAGCGCCCTACACGGCTTTCAGAAAACGCTTACAGCGCTATTGAATGCTAGCGAAACGCGACGAAACATCTTGTCACAAAAGCTTATTTTTAAAATATCATTTCAATCTGTTAGCTTTTTTATCGTCATCTCATACCTGAACAATAAAAATACAGGTCAGCCTATGCCCCGCCTTGCCGCTCATCCCCAGCCGCTGCGTCACTGCTTGTCACGCCGTCCACTGTCGCGCCGACTGCGCTGAATTTCACCTGCCAGTACCTCAATAAAAACAACCCGAGGAACCTTGATGAACAAGCCCACATTCTGTTCGAGTGCAGCCCTGCTCGCCCTTGCCCTCAACTCATTCAACGCCCATGCGCAATGGCCGCAAGACCGGCCGATCGAGTTTCTGGTGGCCTATGCACCCGGTGGCAGCACTGACGTGATGGCCCGCGCCATGGAGCCGTTTATCGAGAAGCGCCTGGGCGCCGACATCGTGATTGTCAACCGTCCCGGTGCAGCCGGCGAAATCGCCTACACCGCGCTGAGCAAAGCCAAGCCTGACGGCTATACCTTTGCCTTTATCAATACCCCGGGTTTTCTCAGCACCCGGGTACAGCGCAAGGTCGGCTACGACACCGACAAGATCCGTCCGGTGGCGCGGATCGTCGATGACCCGACCGTATTGGCGGTGCCCAAGGAGTCGTCCTACAAGAACCTGGCCGACTTCATCGAAGCCGCCAAAGCCGCGCCGGGCAAAATGTCGATCGGCACCTCCGGCGTAGGAACCGACGATCACCTGATGATGGTCCAGTTGCAGCAACTGACCGGCACCAAACTCACCCACATCCCGTTCAGCGGCGCGTCCGAGTCACGCACCGCTTTGATGGGCGGGCATATCAGTGGCGCCGGGCAGAACATCAGCGAACTGAATGCCGATGACGACTTCCGGGTGCTGGCCCAGTTCTCGGCCGAGCGCATGCCGCAGCAACCGGACCTGCCAACCGCCAGGGAACAAGGTGTCGACCTGGTCATGAGTTCCGAACGTGGCATTGCGGCGCCTTCAGGTATTTCTGCCGACATCGAAAAGCGCATGTCCGAGGCGGTCCGCGATGTGCTGCAAGACCCTGATTTTCTCAAGAAGGCCAAGGACCTGATGCTGCCGATCGCCTACCTGTCAGGTGAAGACTGGGCAGCGCAAATGCCCGCCCAACTGCAAGGCTACCAGAAGCTCTGGAGCGTCTCGCCATGGGTGCAGTAAGCGCGGCAACACGCGGCAACCGTCCCGATCTGCTGGCCAGCGCCACCCTGATCGGGCTGGGCGGCCTGGCGTTATGGTCGAGCAAAGACCTGGCCTTTGGCAGCGCGGCCATGATGGGGCCTGGCTTCATGCCCATGGTGGTTGGCAGCATGGTGCTGATACTGGGCCTGATCATTGGCCTGGCAGGTTTGTGCAAGGGCGCCGAGCCCATCGGTAAGGTGCGCTTGCGCCCCTTGCTGATCCTGCTGGCCGCCGTTGGCGGGTTCGCGCTGGCGGCCGAGCTGGCCGGGTTTCTGATCGCGTCGGCCGGGCTGATCCTGTTCGGCAGCATGGCCGACAGAGAGTGGCGCCTGCGTGAAGCCCTCATCTCCAGTGTCGTGCTTAGCCTGTTCGGGCTGGTCGTGTTCATCTATGGACTGGACGTCCAAATGCCAGTGGGGCCGTTCTGATGGAATTTTTCGACGCGCTGTACCTGGGCTTTTCTGCCGCAATGAGCCCGACCAACCTGGCGTTCTGCCTGATTGGCGCGCTGCTGGGCACCCTGATTGGGGTCTTGCCGGGTATCGGCCCGACCGCCACGGTGGCAATCCTGCTGCCGATCACCTACTTCCTGCCGCCGCTGGCGGCGCTGATCATGCTCGCCGGCATCTTCTATGGCGCCCAGTACGGCGGCTCGACCACAGCCATTCTGGTCAACCTGCCCGGTGAGGCGTCTGCGGTGGTGACAGCACTGGATGGCCATGCCATGGCCAAGCGCGGCCGGGCCGGTGCGGCACTGGCCACTGCCGCACTGGCTTCGTTCTTTGCCGGCACCGTGGCCACCGTTGCACTGGCGGTGGCCGGCCCGCTGTTGTCGAAGTTCGCCCTGTCGTTCGGCCCGGCCGAATACGTCGCCCTGACCGTCTTTGGTCTGATGGCCGCCACTATCCTGGCCAGCGGCTCGGTGATCAAGGCGGTGGCCATGGTCTGCATAGGACTGTTGCTGGGCATGGTCGGCATGGATGTCAGCAGTGGCAGTACACGCCTGACATTCGGCTCCACCGACCTGTATGACGGCATCGATTTTGTGGTCATCGCCGTGGGCCTGTTCGGTATCGCAGAAATCGCCGTTAACCTTGAATCACCCGAAGCACGGGGCTCACTGGCCGGCAAGATCACCCGCCTGTGGCCGACCCGCGAGGACTTTCGCAAAGCCTGGCCGGCCACCCTGCGCGGCACCGCACTGGGCACCTTCCTGGGCGTACTGCCGGGCGGTGGCGCGACCTTGAGTGCGTTCAGCGCCTACTCGCTGGAAAAGAAAGTCTCCAAAACCCCGGAAAATTTTGGCAGCGGTGCAATAGAAGGGGTCGCCGCACCGGAAGCGGCCAACAACGCCGGCGCGCAATCGTCGTTCATTCCTTTGCTGACCCTGGGCATTCCGTCCAACTCGATCATGGCGATGATGCTTGGCGCGATGATGATCCACGGCATCACCCCCGGACCGTCGGTGATCAATCACCAGCCCGAGCTGTTCTGGGGACTGATCGCCAGTATGTGGATCGGCAACGTGATGCTGCTGGTGATCAACCTGCCGCTGATTGGGGTCTGGGTTCGCTTGCTGCGCGTGCCTTACCGCCTGTTGTTCCCGGCCATCCTGCTGTTCTGCTGTGTCGGCGTCTACAGCGTCAACAACCGCGGCTTTGATGTGGCACTGGTGATCATCTTCGGTTTGCTGGGCTATCTGTTGCGCAAAGCCAAATGCGAGCCGGGGCCGCTGCTGCTGGGCTTCGTGCTCGGGCCACTGCTGGAAACCAACCTGCGCCGGGCGATGCTGATCTCCCAGGGCGACCCGATGGTGCTGGTCGAGCGGCCGATCAGCGCCGGCCTGTTCGCGGCCTCGGCCATCCTGCTGGTGCTGATGATCCTGCCCGCGCTGCGCAAAAAACGCGAAGAAGCGTTCAAGGACGAAGAAATCTGACCGCCTTCTGAGCTCAAAAGCCCTGACACGGGGGCGAGGCTGCCCGGCGCAACCTCGCCCCGTCCTTTTAGGTTTGCCTTCATAGCCCTCGGCACTGACTGCGCCGCCAATTGATTTACAGCCACTGCGACCATGGTCGGCGCTGACTTGCCACGAGCCACGTGCCAGACTCTCAGACCAGATTGCGTTCCATTTCTGCTCCGGAGTTTCCATGTCGTTGTCCAGCGGCCTTATTGCGGTCGTCGCCCTGTCCTATATGGCGATCATGTTCGCCATCGCCTTCTATGGCGACCGCTACAGCAATGCCCTGCGCCCGACCCAGCGGGCCTGGGTGTACAGCCTGTCGCTGGCGGTGTATTGCACCAGCTGGACCTTCTTCGGCGCAGTGGGCCAGGCCGCCGAGCAGCTATGGTCGTTCCTGCCAATTTATCTCGGACCTATCGTGCTGATGCTGCTGGCGCCCTGGGTGCTGCAGAAGATGGTGCTGATCAGCAAGCAGGAGAACATCACCTCGATTGCCGACTTCATCGCCGCACGGTATGGCAAATCCCAGCCACTGGCGGTGATGGTGGCGGTGATCTGCCTGGTCGGCATGCTGCCCTATATCGCCTTGCAGCTAAAAGGCATCGTGCTGGGGGTGAATATCCTGATCGGCGCCGGGCCCGACTCGACCGGCACCAGCGCCCAGGACACCGCACTGGTGGTGTCGCTGGTCCTGGCCTTGTTCACCATCGTGTTCGGCGCGCGCAATCTGGACATCACCGAACACCACCGGGGCATGGTCCTGGCGATTGCCTTCGAAGCGGTGATCAAGCTGCTGGCGTTCATGGCCGTCGGGGTGTTCGTCACCTACAGCATGTATGACGGTTTCGACGACCTGCTCAGCCAGGCACGTACGGCCCCGCAACTGGAAGCCTACTGGCAGGAGACCATCAACTGGCCGGCGATGATCGTGCAGACCGGGGTGGCGATGATGGCCATTGTCTGCCTGCCGCGGCAGTTTCACGTGACGGTGGTGGAAAACATCGAGCCTGGCGACCTGAACCTGGCCAAATGGGTATTTCCTGCTTACCTGGCGCTGGCTGCGCTGTTCGTGATCCCCATCGCCCTGGCCGGGCAGATGATGCTGCCCGACGGGGTGCTACCCGACTCGTTTGTAATCAGCCTGCCGCTGGGCCACGCCCACCCTGCCCTGGCCTTGCTGGCCTTCATCGGTGGCGCTTCGGCGGCCACCGGCATGGTGATCGTCGCCAGCGTGGCGTTGTCGACCATGGTGTCCAACGACATGCTGCTGCCATGGCTGCTGCGGCGCAAAAATGCCGAGCGGCCGTTCGAAGCCTTCCGCCACTGGATGCTCACCGTGCGTCGGGTGAGCATCGTGGTGATTCTGCTGCTGGCCTACGTCAGCTATCGCATGCTGGGCTCCACCGCCAGCCTGGCGACCATCGGCCAGATCGCCTTTGCGGCCATCACCCAACTGGCGCCGGCGATGTTCGGCGCGCTGTACTGGAAACAGGCCAACCGCCGTGGCGTGTTCGCCGGCCTGGCCACGGGTATTTTCCTGTGGTTCTACACCCTGGTGCTGCCGGTGATTGCCCACAGCATGGGCTGGGCACTGGAGAGTTTCCCGCTGCTGGCCTGGCTGCACAACAACCCCTTTAATCTGCCGATCAGCCCGCTGACCCAGGGTGTGGTGCTGTCGATGACCGGTAACTGCATCCTGTTCGCCTGGGTCTCGATCCTCTCGCGCCCACGGGTCACCGAACACTGGCAGGCCGGGCGCTTCATCGGCCAGCAGACCCAGGCCCGCTCCGGCAGCCGTTCGCTGCTGTCGGTGCAAGTTGAAGACCTGCTGCATCTGTCGTCGCGCTTCGTCGGTGACGACCGGGCGCACAAAAGCTTCCTGCGCTTCGCCTTCACCCAGGGCCAGGACTTCAACCCTGGCCAGAACGCCAACGGCGAATGGATCGCCCATACCGAACGCCTGCTGGCCGGTGTGCTGGGCACATCCTCGGCACGCGCGGTGGTCAAGGCAGCCATCGAAGGCCGCGAGATGCAACTTGAGGACGTGGTGCGCATCGCCGACGAAGCCTCGGAAGTGCTGGAGTTCAACCGTGCCCTGTTGCAAGGCGCCATCGAGAACATCACCCAGGGCATCAGTGTGGTCGACCAGTCGCTGCGCCTGGTGGCCTGGAACCGTCGCTACCTGGAGCTGTTCGACTACCCCGAGGGTTTGATCGGGGTCGGCCGGCCGATTGCCGACATCATTCGCTTCAACGCCGAGCGCGGCCTGTGCGGCCCTGGCGAGGCCGAAGTCCACGTGGCCAGGCGTCTGCACTGGATGCGCCAGGGCCGTGCGCACACCTCCGAACGGCTGTTCCCCAATGGTCAGGTGATCGAACTGATCGGCAACCCGATGCCCGGTGGCGGTTTCGTCATGAGTTTTACCGACATCACCGCGTACCGCGAGGCGGAAAAGGTCCTCAAGGACGTCAATGAGAGCCTTGAACAACGGGTCACCGAGCGCACCCATGAACTGTCACAGCTCAACCAGGCACTGGGCGAGGCCAAGGCACATGCCGAGTCGGCCAACGAATCGAAAAGCCGCTTTCTGGCCGCCGTCAGCCATGACCTGATGCAACCGCTCAATGCTGCGCGGCTGTTTTCCGCCGCGCTGTCGGCGCAGCAGGAAGGCATTTCCTGCGACGCTCAGCAACTGATCCAGCACCTGGACAGCTCATTGCGCTCAGCCGAAGACCTGATCAGCGATCTGCTGGATATTTCGCGCCTGGAAAACGGCAAGATTGCCCCGGATCGTCAGCCCTTTGCCCTCAACAGCCTGTTTGACACACTCGGCACCGAGTTCAAGGCTTTGGCTCAGGACCAAGGCATCCAGTTCAGGGTGCGGGGCAGCGCGTTGCGGGTCGACAGTGATATCAAGCTGCTGCGCCGGGTTTTGCAGAACTTCCTGACCAACGCCTTCCGTTATGCCAAAGGCCCGGTGTTGCTGGGTGTGAGGCGTCGCGGCCGGCATCTGAACCTTGAGGTCTGGGATCGCGGGCCAGGCATTGCGCAGGACAAGCTGCGGGTGATTTTCGAGGAGTTCAAGCGTCTGGATAGCCATCAGACCCGCGCCGAAAAAGGCCTGGGGCTGGGGCTGGCGATTGCCGATGGCTTGTGCCGGGTGCTTGATCATCCGTTGCAGGTTCGCTCATGGCCGGGCCGTGGCAGTGTGTTCAGTGTGCAGGTGCCACTGGCCGAGACTCAGCCGCTGGCGCAGGCGGTGGTGGTCGAGGCGGACAAGCCGCCGCTCAATGGAACGCAGGTACTGTGTGTCGATAACGAAGACAGCATTTTGATCGGCATGCAGAGCCTGTTGAGTCGCTGGGGTTGTCAGGTGTGGACCGCGCGCAATCGCAGTGAGTGTCAGGCGTTGCTGGACACGGGGGTCCGGCCGCACCTGGCGCTGGTCGATTACCACCTGGATGACGGTGAGACCGGCGCTGAGTTAATGGCCTGGTTACGCACGCGGCTGGGTGAGCCGGTGCCGGGGGTGGTGATCAGTGCCGATGGTCGCCAGGAGTTGATTGCGCAGGTGCATGCAGCCGGGCTGGATTACCTGCCCAAGCCGGTCAAGCCTGCGGCGTTGCGGGCGTTGTTGAGTCGGCATGTGGATTTGCATTGAGGATATAGGGCTCAACCGCAGGACTAATGATCAACGCGGTCTCTGCGGGAACGAGTTCGCTCGTGAAGAGGCCGGTAAAATTCATACATCTATTGTGAATGTGCTGCACTCTTCGCTAGCACGGCGATCTTTCGATCAATGGAAAATCCAATACCGAGTTGCTTGAGACGCAGGTTTCGCCCTGCTGGGCGAGTTACTTTGGAGCGCCAACGTAACCAAAATGCTTGCGACGGCTAGTCCCGCTTCAAGCGGGATTCGAAGAGCAAAAGCAGAAGCAAGATCAACAGCAACGGCGACCTTTGTCGGCCGCTCGATTCAGTGCCCTCTGCGGTAGGGAAATACGTCGATCACGTTGCCGGCGCGGATGTCGGTTTGAACGCTTTGCCACCAGTGGGCATCGAACAGTTCGCCATGCAGGCGGGTAAAAAGCTGGCGTTGTTCGCGGTCGGCGAACAGGAAGGTAGGGAACTCTTCGGGAAAAACGTCGTGGGGGCCGACGGCGTACCAAGGCTCAGCGGCCCATTCATCTTCCGGGGTGCGCGGTGCAGGGATGCGGCGGAAGTTGACCTGGGTGAGCAGGCTGATTTCGTCGTAGTCGTAGAACACCACCCGACCATGACGGGTGACACCGAAGTTTTTCAGCAGCATGTCGCCGGGAAAGATGTTCGCCGCTGCCAGTTGGCGGATCGCCAGGCCGTAGTCGTCCAGTACTTCATGTCGCTGCGCCGCGCTGGCCTGCTCCAGATACAGGTTCAACGGCATCATCCGCCGTTCGGTCCAGCAATGGCGGATCAGCACCGTATCACCATCCACCACCTGGACAGTCGACGGCGCTGCCAACAGCAGTTCGGTCAGGCAGGCAGGTTCGAAGCTGGTCAAGGCAAAGCGAAAATCGGCAAATTCCTGGGTGTCGGCCGTGCGGCCGACCCGGTCGCTGTTTTTTACCAGCCGGTAACGGTCGATCACCGTGGCACGGTCAACCAGCTTGGCCGGCGCAAAGCGGTCGCGGATGATCTTGAACACGGTATTGAAGCCAGGCAGGGTAAATACGCTCATGACCATGCCCGGAACACCCGGGGCCATGACAAAACGGTCGTCAGTGCGATTGAGATGACGAATCAGCGCCCGATAGAACTCCGACTTGCCCTGCTTGTAGAAGCCGATCGAGCTGTACAGCTCGGCCAGGTGCTTGCCCGGCAGGATGCGCTTGAGAAACGCCACGAACTGCCTGGGCACCCGCACATCAACCATGAAGTATGAGCGAGTGAAGGAGAAGATGATCGACACCTCGGCCTCGTCGACAATCAGGGTGTCGATCCGCAGGCCCTCGCCTTGGTGGTGCAGCAGGGCAATCACCAACGGCCAGTGTTCATCTGCGGTAAACAGCCGGCCTACCAGGTACGCGCCCTTGTTGCGGTAGAACACGCAGGTAAACAGTTCGATACACAGCTCAGGGTCGCGCACCACCCAGTCCGGCAAGTTGGCTTGCAGCAGCGCCTCAAGGCGCAGCAGGTCTGCGTCCAGGTCGCAGTAAGGGACCTTGAAGCGGTAATCATTGAAAATCCTGCGCAGCAGCACGGGCAGGTTGCCATTGGGCCAGTAACGCCGGATCTGCGCGAGCTCAGGCTTGCCCCGTAACGGCGGACAAGTGCTGTGCACGAACATGCAGCCATCGCTGATCAGGTCATGACTGAATAACCCGCAGAACACCGAGTTGAACCAGGTCTCGGCCAGTTCGCCGTCGCGGCGCGGGGCGATCAGGCTGGTGAACAGGGTCTTGATCAGGGGCCATCCCCTCACCCCCGGCCAGCGCTCACCGGCAAAGCGCCGGCGCAGCCGGACAATGGTGCGATTGACCTGAACTTCATAGAGTTCGATGCGCTGCGCGGAGGCATCCTGAATGGCTTGCCAGCGCGCTTGCTCGAAGCGTTGCCGGGCAGTGCCGGTGATGCGCCGGAAATGCCTGCGGTAATCGTCAAAGCCGGCCAGGATCAGCCGGGCGATGGCCTGCGCGAGGGGGTGGGGAGGCACGGTCAATCCTCCAGAGCGCCCTCTATGGGGCACCCTATGGGCGTGAGTATCTGCCGGCCCCTACCCCGTTATCGGCTCAACCAAACAGCCAGTAACCCAGCAGGGTCAGCACCAGCACGGCCAGCACCGGGCGCAGGATGCGGTAGGCCTTGGGGTTGCTGCGCTTGAACTGCTTGACCTGAGTGCTGATCACGTTGCTGAAGCGCTTGCTGAAAGCATAGGCCTGGTTGATGCCGCCGACGCGCTCGTCGTCGAGATTCTGCGGCGCGGTGGCGCGGCCCAGAAAGGCGCTGACGCTGCGGTTGATGCGGGTCATCAGGTTGTTGGTCAGTGGCCGCTCGACATCACAGAACAGAATCACCCGGGTCACGCTGGTCTCGTTCTTGACCCAGTGCACGTAGGTTTCGTCGAACATCACGTCTTCACCGTCACGCCAGGCGTACTCCTCGCCATCGACGAAGATCCGGCAGGCGTCGGAGTTGGGCGTCGACAGGCCCAGGTGATAACGCAGCGAGCCGGCGAACGGGTCGCGGTGCGGGTTGAGGTGGCTGTCGCCAGGCAGCAAGGCGAACATTGCGCCCTTGACGTTGGGAATGCTGTTGACCAGCGCCACGGTTTGCGGGCACAGGGTTTCGGCCGACGGCAGGGCCTTGTCGTACCATTTCAGGTAAAACCGCTTCCAGCCTTTCTTGAAGAACGAGCCAAAACCGGCGTCGTTATCCTTGGCTGCCGCACGGATGTAACCCTCGTCGAACAGGCGCATGGCCTCTTCACGAATGACTTGCCAGTTGTCCTTGAGCACATCGAGCTCAGGAAACTCGCGGCGGTCCAGGTATGGCTTGGACGGTACTTTGGAAAACAGGTACATCAGGCTGTTGTAAGGAGCGAACAACGCCGAATGATTGACAAACTGACGCAGCAGCGGCAGGCGTGCCCGGCCACGCAGGTGGACGTACAGCGTGCTGCCCACGAACAACAGCAGGATCGACGCCTTTACAGCGAACGATAGGGTCATGGAGCTCTCCTTGAAAACCAACGGGCGGCCTTTGGATCAAGGCCGCCCGTCAGTTCGGGTCGTAAGGCCGGTACGCACCGGCCAGAAGTTCTTCAGCGCATCAAGCGCTTAACAAGTCGGCCATCATAAACCTTTGACCGACCGGCAAGAAACTCACTGCTGCAATTGCTGGTCGGTGAACAGGTCGCTGAACAGCATGCTCGACAGGTAGCGCTCGCCCGAGTCGGGCAGGATCACCACCAGGGTCTTGCCCTGCATCTCGGGCTTTTCAGCCAGCCGCACGGCAGCGGCCATGGCAGCACCGCAGGAAATACCGCACAGGATGCCCTCTTCCTGCATCAGGCGCAGGGCCATGCTCTTGGCTTCGTCTTCGCTGACAGACTCGACGCGGTCGAGCAGCGACAGATCGAGGTTGTTCGGGATGAACCCGGCGCCGATGCCCTGAATCTTGTGCGGGGCCGGCTTGATTTCTTCACCAGCCAGCGCCTGGGCGATGATCGGCGAGGTCTCAGGCTCGACCGCCACCGACAGGATCGGCTTGCCAGCGGTTTGTTTGATGTAGCGCGAGACGCCGGTGATGGTGCCGCCGGTACCAACACCCGCGACCAGCACGTCGATCGCGCCGTCGGTATCAGCCCAGATTTCCGGGCCGGTGGTTTTCTCGTGAATCGCCGGGTTGGCCGGGTTGTCGAACTGCGCTGGCATGAAGTACTCGCCGGGGTTGGCCGCCAGCAACTCTTCAGCCTTGGCAATCGCGCCTTTCATGCCCTTGGCAGGCTCGGTCAACACCAGCTCTGCGCCGAGCGCCTTGAGCACTTTGCGACGCTCCAGGCTCATGGAGGACGGCATGGTCAGGATCAGCTTGTAGCCCCGCGCCGCTGCAACGAAGGCCAGACCAATGCCGGTGTTGCCGGAAGTCGGTTCGACAATGGTCATGCCCGGCTTGAGTTTGCCGCTGCTCTCGGCGTCCCAGACCATGTTCGCGCCGATCCGGCATTTGACCGAATAGCCAGGGTTGCGACCTTCGATCTTGGCCAGGATGGTCACGCCGCGCGGCGCTATCCGGTTGATCTGCACCAGCGGCGTATTGCCGATGGAGTGGGCATTGTCTGCATAGATCCGGCTCATGACGGTGTCCTTGTTGCAAAGGCATTTGAGAAAGACCCAACAGCCTATGCGCAAGGCTGTTTTGCGTCCAGTCACAGCGAAACGATTGATCTTGACGGCAGTCAACTCTCAACAGCCTGTTAACCGTCTTTTCGAGGCCAATACCATGAAACGTCGCTACCGCTGGCCATTATGGACTCTGGCCGGTCTGGCCAGCCTGCTGCTGGCCCTGCACCTGGCCCTGCCTTATCTGGTGCGCGACTACCTGAACGACAAGCTGGCAGACATGGGCGATTACCGTGGCCGCATCGCCGATGTCGAGCTGGCCTGGTGGCGCGGCGCCTATCGGATCAAGGCGCTGCAGATCGTCAAGGTCGACGGCAAAGTGCCGGTGCCGTTTCTGCAGGCGCCGCTGATCGAACTGGCCATAAGCTGGCGCTCGCTGTGGCAGGATCATGCCGTGGTCGGTGAGGTGATTTTCAGCGAACCGCAACTCAACTTCGTCGACGGCGGCCAAGACCGCAGCGCTTCGCAGACCGGTCAGGGCACCGACTGGCGGGCGCAACTGGATAAAGTCCTGCCGTTCACCCTCAACGAGTTGCGCATCGATAACGGCCAGATCACCTTCAATAACTTCAGTACTACACCGAAAGTGCGTATCGAGGCCGATCAGGTCAACGCCAGCCTGTACAACCTGACCAACGTGGTCGACCTGCAGGGCCCTCGGGACGCACGCTTCGAAGGCAAGGCCCGGCTGTTGCAGAGCGCCCGCCTTGAAAGCACCGCCACGTTCGATCCGATGAACAACTTTCAGGACTTTGACTTTCGGCTGCGCGCCACCGGCATAGAGCTCAAACGCATGAACGACTTTGCCTCGGCCTATGGCAAGTTCGACTTCAACGCCGGGCACGGCGATCTGGTCATCGAAGCCCAGGCGGTCGACGGCCGGCTGGACGGCTATATCAAGCCCTTGCTGCGCGACGTCGAGGTGTTCAACTGGCAGCAGGACGTCGAGAACCAGAACAAGGGCTTGTTGCGCTCGGTCTGGGAGGCCCTGGTCGGCGCCAGTGAAACCGTGCTCAAAAACCAGCAAAAGAACCAGTTCGCGACCCGTGTAGCGCTGTCTGGCAGCGTCAAGCAGCAGAACATCAGTGGCTTGCAGGCGTTCTGGGGGATTTTGCGCAATGGCTTTATCCAGGCCTTCAATGCCCGATATGAAGGCACCGATGCGCAGTGATACAGGCTATATTCATCCCTTTGCCCGGGTTACGAGGATCCATCAACGATGAAGTTCGAAGGCACCGCCACCTACGTCGCCACCGACGACCTCAAACTGGCGGTCAACGCCGCCGTCACTCTGGAGCGACCGTTGCTGGTCAAAGGCGAGCCAGGCACCGGCAAGACCTTGCTGGCCGAGCAGTTGGCCGAATCCTTTGGCGCACGGCTGATCACCTGGCACATCAAGTCCACCACCAAGGCCCATCAGGGCTTGTACGAGTACGATGCGGTCAGCCGCCTGCGCGACTCGCAACTGGGCGTGGACAAGGTTCACGACGTGCGTAACTACCTGAAAAAGGGCAAGCTCTGGGAAGCCTTCGAAGCACCCGAGCGGGTGATTCTGCTGATCGACGAGATCGACAAGGCCGATATCGAGTTTCCTAACGACCTGCTGCAAGAACTCGACCGCATGGAGTTCTACGTCTACGAGACCGACGAGACCATCAAGGCCCGGCACCGGCCGATCATCATCATTACCTCCAATAACGAGAAAGAACTGCCCGACGCCTTTCTGCGCCGCTGCTTCTTCCATTACATCGCCTTCCCCGACCGCCAGACACTGCAAAAGATCGTCGATGTGCACTTCCCGAACATCAAGCAAAGCCTGGTCAGCGAAGCGCTGGATGTGTTTTTCGATGTGCGCAAAGTGCCGGGCCTCAAGAAGAAGCCCTCGACCTCGGAACTGGTCGACTGGCTGAAGCTGTTGATGGCCGACGAGATTGGCGAAGAAGTGCTGCGCGAGCGCAATCCGACCAAGGCCATTCCACCGCTGGCCGGTGCCCTGGTGAAGAACGAGCAGGATGTGCAATTGCTCGAACGCCTGGCGTTCATGAGCCGGCGCGGCAACCGCTGAACAAAGGCCCTCGCCATGCTGATCAATCTGTTTAACGAAATGCGTGCCGCAAAAGTACCGGTGTCGTTGCGCGAACTGCTGGACCTGATCGAGGCCCTGCAACAACGTGTGGTGTTTGCCGATATCGACGAGTTCTACTTTCTGGCCCGCACCATTCTGGTCAAGGACGAGCGCCACTTTGACAAGTTCGACCGGGCTTTTAGCGCTTACTTCAATGGCCTGCAGGATCTTGATGACGCGTTGCAGGCGCTGATTCCCGAAGACTGGTTGCGCAAGGAATTCGAACGTTCGCTGACGCCTGAAGAGCGGGCGCAGATCCAGTCACTCGGAGGCCTGGACAAACTGCTGGAGGCGTTCAAGCAGCGCCTGGCCGAACAGAAAGAGCGCCACGCTGGCGGCAACAAGTGGATCGGCACCGGCGGCACCAGCCCGTTTG
Source organism: Pseudomonas sp. 21LCFQ02 (assembly GCF_024129895.2). Lineage (NCBI taxonomy): Bacteria > Pseudomonadati > Pseudomonadota > Gammaproteobacteria > Pseudomonadales > Pseudomonadaceae > Pseudomonas > Pseudomonas sp. 21LCFQ02. The sequence continues at coordinate 3,162,814 of NZ_CM178749.1, read as the reverse complement.
GCTCCGGAGGCTATCACCCCGAAGGCATCCGGGTGGGCGATGCCGGGCAGCGTCAGGGCAAGGCGGTCAAAGTCTGGGACCAACGCGAGTACCGCAACCTCGATGATCAGGTCGAGCTGGGCACCCGCAACCTGAAAGTCGCACTGCGAAGGCTGCGCAAGTTCGCCCGTGAGGGGGCGGCCGAAGAGCTGGACCTCGATGGCACTATCGAACACACCGCCCGCGATGCGGGACTGCTGAACATCCAGATGCGCCCGGAGCGACGCAACGCCGTGAAACTGCTGTTGCTGTTCGACATTGGCGGCTCGATGGATGCGCATGTGAAGGTTTGCGAAGAGCTGTTCTCGGCGTGCAAGACCGAGTTCAAGCACCTGGAGTATTACTATTTCCACAACTTCGTTTATGAAACGCTGTGGAAGGATAATCAGCGGCGCAATGCCGAGCGCATCGCCACCCAGGACGTGCTGCATACCTATGGCGCCGATTACAAAGTGATCTTCGTCGGTGATGCGTCCATGGCACCTTATGAGATCACGCATGCCGGTGGCAGCGTCGAACACTGGAACGAGGAGCCGGGCCATCTGTGGATGCAGCGGTTCATGAGCAAGTTCAAAAAGCTGGTGTGGATCAATCCTTACCCGAAGAACGTCTGGGATTACACGACCTCGACGCACATTGTGCGCGACCTGGTAGAGCAGCGGATGTATCCGCTGACCCTGGAAGGGCTGGAGGAAGGGATTCGCTATTTGGCCAAGTAAGAGCGGCCGATCCGGTTCAGCCGGGAAGCCTTCGCGGCTAAAGCCGCTCCTACGGGGCCGTGTTTGCTGCGCGACAGCTCGGCGCCGAGGCGGCGGGCGATCTCCTGCGGACAATCACCAGCGTTTTGCTCAACGCCACTCGGCGCGCATTTTCGGTTTGCGCCGGCCGCCGTTGACCACCCAGCCCAGCAGCAGGAACAGGCCTTCAACCAGGAAGGTGAGGATCACCGCGCTGGCGATACCCCAGCCGATCACCACGGGGGTGAGCAGCAGTTGCCAGGTGTAGCCATCAAGGGTTTCGCGGCGGATGTCAGGGTCGGCGGCAGTCGCGACGTGCCAGGCTTTGCCGGCCATGGAGCCTTGCAGGCCCAGCCATTGACGCTCCAGTACCTGGGTGCGGCTGAGCAGGTTTTCGATGTTGCTGGCGTCGTTGCGAAACACCGGGTCTTCGCTGTTGCGGTAGTGCTGGATCAGTGCCTGAATATCACCGTTGAAGAACTGCTGCGCGGTCGCTTTGAAGCCCTTGATCGCCTGCTGCGCCTCGATCAGGTGCGCCTCGACCCGCTTGCTGTAATCACTGATGAAACCTGGCGCCTGGACGCCGAACAACAGTGCGGTGGTGAACAGAACCAGTCGCAGGTAACTACGCAGCATCGATATCCCTCTTTTTGATTTTTTGGCGGGTCGGTCGTTCAAAGCAGGTATTACGGTGTTGCGGTGGTGCCGTGGGTGACACACTCCCCCTTGCGCCACAGCCCCCACTGGCCCGGTTCGTAACCGGTCCAGGTCTCATTCTCGGTCAAGGCTTCGGTGGCGATCACGGTGACCACGTCGTGGGGCGTTGTTTCAGCCTGGAAATCGACGATCACATCGACATCCTTCAACCGCGCAGGGCCAAATGGCGCCCGTCGGGTAATGTGCACCAGCTTGGTGGAACAAAAGCAAAATAGCCAGTCGCCATCACTCAGCAAGCCATTGAATACCCCTTTGCCACGGTACTCGTTGCAGGCCTCTACCAGCGTTGGCAAAAGCTGCTCGATTTCCACGGGCTCAGGGTACGCCTCGCGAATGCGGTTAAGCAGGTCGCAGAACGCCGCTTCGCTGTCAGTATCGCCCACCGGCCTATAGAAACTGTGCTGCGGATTGAAATCCGCCAGCTGGCCATTGTGGGCAAAGCACCAGTTCCGGCCCCACAGTTCACGTACAAACGGGTGCGTGTTGGACAGGCAGACTTTGCCGACGTTGGCCTGGCGGATATGGCCGATCACCACTTCGCTCTTGATCGGATAACGCTGTACCAACTGCGCGACTTCCGACTCGCTGCTGGCCGCCGGATCCTGAAACAGGCGCAGGCCGCGCCCCTCATAAAAACCGATGCCCCAGCCATCACGGTGCGGACCGGTGCGGCCGCCGCGCTGCATCAGGCCGGTAAAGCTGAAAACGATATCAGTCGGGACATTGGCACTCATGCCCAGCAGTTCACACATGTTCAGGTACTCGCTTCAAAACATTGCCTGCGCAGGCGTACAGCCGGCGCGCCCCCACGAAGCGAACGGTTACAGCCGCGGCTCGACCCGGGTGCGCAGCGTCGACGCCGGTTCCGGGCTGCGGCCGTAAAGCTCACTCTTGCCGAACGGCTCATCATCCTCGTCATCCTGCGCAGCGGCCTGTTGCTTGCGGGCTTCAAGCTGCTCCTGGCGTGCCTTGCGGCTTTTTTCGATGGGCATGCGCACCAGCACGAACACCAGGTAAGCAATGAACGCACACAGACCATACATGGCAAGGTCGAGCACCGCCGTCCAGACATTGCTGCCCACCTTGAACAGCAGATCCAGTGCCGAAATAGCCACCGCCGGCGCGTAAAGATCACGTGCCGGATCAACCACGGTCGGGGTAAACAGCAGCACCGCGCCAATCACCCGCAGCGGCTCCTTGAGGTAGCGCCACATCCAGCCGGTCATTACAAACAGCACCAGCAGGCAGCCCAATGCAGCAACGGCGTAGAGACCCCAGGCGATCAGATAGTCATGTTCAGTCATGTGGTGCGTGGTCAGCCAGTCAAATAGACGCTTATGATAACGGCTTTTCACGGCCCCGGCGCGTCCGGCATGTGAACCACGTTTTATCCAGGAGAGCCCGGCATGACTTCACCTACTACCTGCGCCAGCGCCCCTGTAGCCCGTAAGGCCGATGGCCAGGACCCTTATGTCTGGCTGCAAGAGCGCGACAGCACTGAAGTACTCGATTACCTGAAAGCCGAAAACGCTTATACCGATGCACAGCTAGGCGACCAACAGGCTCTGCGCGAGGCGCTGTTTGAAGAAATCAAGGCGCGCATCCAGGAGACCGACCTGTCGCTGCCCTCGCCCTGGGGCCCGTACCTGTATTACACCCGCACCACCGCCGGCGACGAATACGCGCGCCATTACCGCTGCGCACGCCCGGCCGACGGCTCCCATCAGCCAGACGAACCCACCGAACAGCTGTTGCTGGACCCGAACGTACTGGCCAACGGTGGCTTCCTGTCGCTGGGCAGCTTCAGCATCAGCCCTGACCACCGCCGTCTGGCCTACAGCCTGGACACCTCGGGCGATGAGATCTACCAGTTGTTCGTCAAGGAACTGGACAGCGGCGAGGTGCACAGCCTGCCCTTCGAGGACTGCGACGGGAGCATGACCTGGGCCAATGACAGCCAGACCCTGTTCTTCGCAACGCTGGACGACACGCACAGGCCCTGGAAGCTCCATCGCCATCGTTTGGGCGAGGCAAATGCCGAGGAGGTGTTCTGCGAGCCGGACGGGCGTTTTTTCCTGCAATGCGCACGCAGCAGCTCGGAGCGCCAGTTGCTGCTGCAACTGGGCAGCAAGACCACCAGCGAAGCCTGGGTACTGGACGCCGATCAGCCAGCGCAGGCGTTCACTTGCCTGGCACCACGGGTCGAAGGCCACGAATATGACGTCGATCATGGCCTGCTCGATGGCCAATGGACCTGGTTCATTCGCAGCAACCAGGACGGTATCAACTTCGCGCTTTACCAGGCACCGGCCACCGGTATTCCAGCCCGCGCCGACTGGCAGCCGCTGGTGCCCCACAGCGATACAGTGATGCTCGATGGCGTGACCCTCAATGCCAAAGCCATCACCCTGAGCCTGCGTGAAGGTGGCCTGCCAGTGATCGAGGTGCGCCCGCAGAACCTGCCGTCCTACCGCGTGCAGTTGCCTGATGCCGCCTACAGCCTGTACGTGCAGGACAGCCTGGAGTTCGACAGCGACCGTATTCGTCTGCGCTACCAGTCACTGAACCGCCCCTCTCAAGTACGCCAGTTGCAACTGGACAACGGCCATCAACAGGTACTCAAGCAGACCCCGGTACTCGGCGAGTTCGATGCCGATGCCTATGTGAGTCAGCGCCTCTGGGCAACCGCCGCCGACGGCACTCAAGTGCCGATCAGCCTGGTGGTGCGCCGTGACTGCCTGGGCCAGCCAACGCCGGTTTACCTGTATGGCTACGGCGCCTACGGCGCGAGCCTCGACCCGTGGTTTTCCCATGCCCGCCTGAGCCTGCTCGACCGCGGCGTAGCCTTTGCCATCGCCCACGTGCGTGGCGGCGGCGAGCTGGGCGAAGCCTGGTATCGCGCCGGCAAGCAGGAACACAAACACAACACCTTCGGCGACTTCATTGCCTGCGCCGAACACCTGATCGACAAAGGCCTGACCCGCGCCGGGCAACTGGTGATCAGCGGCGGTAGCGCTGGCGGGTTGTTGATCGGCGCGGTACTCAACCAGCGCCCTGAACTTTTCCGTGCGGCAATTGCCGAAGTGCCGTTTGTCGACGTGCTCAACACCATGCTCGACCCGGAGCTGCCGCTGACCGTCACCGAATACGACGAATGGGGTAATCCGCAAGAACCGCAAGTGTATGAGCGGATCAAAGCCTATGCGCCTTATGAAAACGTCCAGGCCCAGGCCTACCCGGCAACGCTGGTGATCGCCGGTTACAACGACAGCCGCGTGCAGTACTGGGAGGCAGCCAAGTGGGTGGCGCGGTTGCGTGAGCACAAGACCGACGACAACCTGCTGCTGCTCAAGACCGAGCTGGGCGCCGGCCATGGCGGCATGAGCGGCCGCTATCAGGGTCTGCGGGATGTGGCACTTGAATACGGTTTTGTGTTCAAAGTACTTGACCTGGCTGGTTGATAGCCGTGCTTTGCAGCCAGACCGTCGTCATCGGGCGCCTGGCTGCAACAAGCGTTGACCGTGAGCGTAAACCAATCAGAACAAGACCGAATCATGCCTGAACCGTCCAACATGAACACCGCGATTCACACCATGCTGCTCGACTGCGGGCTTTTTGATTCCGTGTCATCCAGCGAGTTGGCCAGCGTCGCCGGTTATTTCAGCATCACTGAATTCGACAAGGACCAGGTCATCTTCAATGAAGGCGACCCCGGAACCTTCATGTGCATCATTGACCAGGGCAACGTGGTGGTGCGCAAACTCAACCCCGACGGCCAGGCGGTGGATATCGCCAGCCTGCGCCGCGGCCGGGCGTTGGGCGAAATGGCGGTGCTCGATGGCGAACGTCGCTCGGCCAGTTGCATCGCTGCCAGCCACTGCCAGTTGCTGACCCTGGGGCGTGACTCGCTGGACAAGATGATCGACGAGGCGCCGAAGATTGCGGCAAAGATTATTCGCGCATTGGCGATTTCATTGTCCAGGCGGCTGCGCATGGTCGATGGGCAGTTGCTCGCGCAGCAGGTTTGACAGCCTGATAGACTGACGGCGTATTCCACACCTGCAGCAAGGCCATTGTATGAGCACGCCGTCGAACACTTCCAAACTGGACCGCATCCTCGCCGAAACCCAGCGCGAACGGGAAAAAGGCTACCGTGACAAGGCCCTGCGCATGTACCCGCATGTCTGCGGGCGCTGCGCCCGGGAGTTTTCCGGCAAGCGCCTGAGCGAATTGACGGTACACCATCGTGACCACAACCACGACAACAACCCCCAGGACGGCTCAAACTGGGAGTTGCTGTGCCTGTATTGCCATGACAACGAACATGCGCGATACACCGACCAGCAGTACTTCAGCGAAGACTCACTGAGCACACCGAAAATCGCCAAGGCCACGCATAACCCGTTTGCGGCGCTGGCAGGCTTGATGAAGAAGGATGAGTGAGCGCTGCACCTCTGTGCTGATCTGGCGCCACAGCGCGGGCTCGGCCCGAAGAACAACGGCAAAAACACAGCCGCTCATACTTTTTAGGTTTTGTACTAAAAGTCGGTGCCGGTAGCGTTTGCGCCATGATTGGCTGGCGGCCCGCATGGCTTGCCGCGACTCTTTGATTGTCCAAAGTATCGACAGCGGAGCATCAGTGAACGGATGTTTGGCTGGCCAGGAGCGTTGCGGCTATGGTCACCTTGGCCTGCCGCCTACTTTGTAGGCAGCAGTACTTTTTCTTACAGAACTCAAGAGCAGTCGCTGTTCACGATACGACCCTGCGCAGGGTCATTTTGCACTTTCGCCTATTACTTGTAGATCACTGATCTGCGCTTCAAGCTCGCTGGACTTCGTCCAACAAATAGCATTCCAGCCCGACTCAAGTGCAGCCTGAACATTAGCTGGAGTATCATCAATCAGGAGTAACTCCTCTGGTAGAAATCCGGACAACTCGGTGATCTTTTTATAAAACTCAAGGCTTGGCTTTCGCCAAGACAGCGCTGCGGAGTAAAAGATACCATCGCAGTAGTGATCCAGGCCAAGTGACGTCATTAAAAACTCTGCGCGTAGGTGTTCCTGATTGGACGCGAGAAATACTTTCACCCCACGACGACGATGACGGGCCAGGTCCGCCAGCAACCCGAGATTGAGCCGAGCATCGTTTTCAAACCAGTAATTCAATAATCTATGCGCAGAAAGGTTCGGAGCAATGTCTGCCAGCACCGAGGCAAGCCTCTCTTCAAGGGATAACTTGCCGGTAACTATGGCATCCCAGTAGGGCTCGAACAGCGCCTTATGAAGATCCGAGCTTGCCAGCCCGAGATCCTCTTCAAGTGATGAAGCCCAGCCTTGGCCGTCGGCGGGCCGACCATCGACGACGACACCATCCACATCAACCATAAAAGCCCGAATCAACGCAGCCTCCTTCATCGTGTCCCGGACTTCGCATTGCAAACAGATCCCGGTACATTCAATAGATATATCTTGCAAAAGGTCACCTCTAAAAACGTAGGCGAGGCAGCCTGCGCAAGGCAAAAAACGGCGAGGGAGCGGAGTTTACGGGTTGTAAATGAGCATCCTGAGCCGTTTTTTAACGCAGTGCTGGCAACGCAGGTCGTTTTTAGAGGTGCCCAAAACGCCAGCTTATGAGACCGACCTGGATAGGTATAAGACTTGTTATGCATAAGCTTAGAGGGTGTCTACAAAATGGCTGCACTTAGCAATACTGCGTTGAAATCGGCCTGGATCGCCAGCCCGGTCAACATGCTCATGTACTTCTGTACACTGCGCTTTTCCGCCCGATTTCGCCTTGTCTTGCCTTCGTTCGCCTATTTTGTAAACACCCTCTCAGGGCACACTCGGTTACCAGGAGAGTTCGCCGAATGCTTATGCCTATAGCGTTGCTCATGCTTTTTAACCTGACGTAAATGTAATCACCCACCGCTGTGCGTTATGGCATCTTCACGCCCATCGATGCATGGGACTTCTACTGCGATGCCTTTCAAGACTTCACGACGTACGTTCGTTCAGGGCCTGGCCGCCGGCGGGCTGCTGGGTGGATTGGGCTTGCTGGCTACGCCGCTGCGGGCCGCTGCGGCCGGCAATCAGCAACCGCAGGAACTGAGCGGCACCGAATTCGAGCTGTTCATCGGTGAAACGCCGGTGAACATCACCGGTCGGCCGCGTACCGCACTGACCATCAATAACGGCTTGCCCGGCCCGTTGTTGCGCTGGCGTGAGGGCGATACGGTGACGGTGCGCGTGCGTAACCGGCTGCAAGAACCGACCTCCATTCACTGGCACGGCATCATCCTGCCAGCCAATATGGACGGTGTACCGGGCCTGAGTTTTGCCGGAATCGCCCCTGACGGCATGTATGAGTACCGCTTCAAGGTGCGCCAGAACGGCACCTACTGGTATCACAGCCACTCCGGGTTACAGGAGCAGGCCGGGGTCTACGGGCCGCTGATCATCGATGCCAGGCAACCCGAGCCGTTCGAGTACCAGCGTGAGCATGTGGTGATGCTCACTGACTGGACCGACGAGAAACCTGCCACGCTGCTGAAGAAACTCAAGCAGCAAGGCGATTACTATAATCGCCAGAAACGCACCCTGATCGACTTCATTGACGACGTCGGCCGGCACGGCTGGAGCCAGACTGTCGCCGACCGGAAAATGTGGGCGCAGATGCGCATGAACCCCACCGATATCGCTGATGTCGGCGGCGCGACCTACACCTACCTGATGAACGGCCAGGCACCGGACATGAACTGGACCGGGCTGTTCACGCCCGGCGAAAAGGTCCGCCTGCGGCTGATCAACGGCTCGGCCATGAGCTACTTCGACCTGCGCATACCGGGCCTGAAAATGACCGTGGTTGCCGCCGATGGCTTGCATGTCGAACCCGTGACCGTCGATGAACTGCGTATCGCCGTGGCAGAAACCTATGACGTGATCATCGAGCCACAGGCCCCCGCCTATACCCTGTTCGCCCAGGCCATGGACCGCAGCGGCTTTGCCTGCGGCACGCTGGCCAGCCAGCCGGGGCTACGTGCGCCAGTGCCGCAGTTGGACCCACGGCCACTGCTGGGCATGGCCGATATGAACATGAGCCATGCGGGCATGGGCCATGACCAGATAAACCATGGCCAAATGAATCACGCCGCCATGCCAGCGATGCCGGGCATGCAGCATGGCAGCGGTTCGCAACCCATCGAACACCCCGCCAGCGAAGAGGGCAATCCGCTGGTTGATATGCAGACCACCCAGCCAACGGCCAAGCTGGATGATCCAGGTATCGGCCTGCGCGATAACGGCCGACGGGTGCTGACTTACGCTGACCTGCGCAGCCGCTTCGCTGACCCCGATGGCCGCGAACCAGGCCGCAGCATTGAACTGCACCTGACCGGGCACATGGAAAAATTCGCCTGGTCGTTCAATGGTGTGAAGTTTTCCGACGCCGAACCCTTGTTGCTCAGGTATGGCGAGCGGGTGCGTATCGTGCTGGTCAACGACACCATGATGACCCACCCCATTCACTTGCATGGCATGTGGAGCGATCTGGAGGACGAGCACGGGCGCTTCATGGTCCGCAAGCACACCATCGACATGCCGCCCGGCACGCGGCGCAGCTACCGGGTGACTGCCGACGCGCTGGGCCGCTGGGCCTATCACTGCCACCTGCTGTACCACATGGAGACCGGCATGTTCCGCGAAGTGAGGGTACAAGAATGAGCCTGACGCACATGAGCCGCCGCCCTGCCCTGCTATTGACCACCAGCCTGCTGTTCAGCCCGGTCGCGCTGGCCGCGCAAGGCACCGGTCACAATATGGACCACTCCAGCCACGGCGCCATGGCGGACCCTGCCATGCACGCCCAGCCGCTAGACGAGCATGCAGGACACGCGCCTGCGCCCGCCACTGATGCTCATCAGGGTCACGCAGGCCACGACATGAGCACACACAGCGGCCATTCAATGCCACCCGCCGTTGCCTCGCCAGTCCCGCCCCTGACCGACGCTGACCGGGCGGCGGTGTACCAGCACCCGGCAGGGCACCAGATGCACGACAACGCCTGGAATCACCAGGTGTTGCTGGACAGGCTCGAATGGCAGGATGGCGAACACGGCAGTGCGCTGGCCTGGAATGTCGACGGCTGGGTCGGTGGGGACATCGACCGGTTGTGGTTACGCAGCGAGGGCGAACGCAGTCAAGGGCGTACCGAGCACGCCGAAGTACAGGCGCTGTGGGGCCATTCAATTTCGCCCTGGTGGGATTTGCTGGGTGGCATACGTCAGGACTTCAAGCCCGGTGCCGCGCAAACCTGGGCGGCGTTCGGGATTCAGGGCATGCCGCTGTCCGGGCTGGAAACCGAAGCTACGGCGTTTATCGGCGAAAGCGGCCAGGCTGCGCTACGCCTGGAAGCCGAGTACGACTTGCTGATTACCAACCGGCTGATTTTGCAGCCTTCGGCAGAGGTCAACCTGTATGCCAGCAACGATGAGCAACGCGGGGTCGGTGCAGGTCTTGCCGACAGCGAACTGGGTTTGCGCCTGCGCTATGAGATCCACCGCGAGTTTGCGCCCTATGTCGGCGTGACCTGGAACCATCGCTACGGCAATAGCGCTGACTACGCCAGGGCTGAGGGTGAAGCGCGCAGTGAAGCACGGCTGGTGCTGGGGGTACGGCTGTGGTTCTGAATCTGCCGTATACTTGCCGGCTTTTCTCCAGAGCACTTCACCGTGGGCAACAAACGCTACGCCTGTATCGGACTGTATAACCCCAAATCCCCGGAAAATGTCGGCTCGGTCATGCGCGCCGCCGGTTGCTATGGCGTGGCGTCGGTGTTCTACACCGGTAAACGCTATGAGCGCGCCAGGGACTTTGTTACCGACACCAAGAAGATCCACCAGGATATCCCGCTGATCGGTATTGAAGACCTCAAACAGATCCTGCCGCTGGGCTGCACCCCAGTGGCAGTCGAGCTGGTCGAAGGTGCCCGCGCCTTGCCGGAGTACACCCACCCTGATCGCGCCCTGTATATCTTCGGCCCGGAAGATGGCTCGCTGGACCAGGAGATCCGCGACTGGTGCGAGGACGTGGTGTACATCCCTACCGAAGGCTGCATGAACCTCGCGGCGACGGTCAATGTGGTGCTCTACGACCGCATGGCCAAGGGCAACAATACCCGCTCCGGTGCGCAGTTCGGTCGTGACAAGGTCACCGAGCCCACGCCAGCCGCCCGCGCAGCCATTGATGCAGATTCGGGGAACAGTTGACTTGGCTGGCAGTCAGTAATGGTTCAACCCGTCAGGAGAGCAATCATGAGCGATACCCCGATCATCGAACGCATTGACCGCCCATTCCCGCCACAACGCCCGGAACAGAACGTTCAGGGCTGGGAGCGCATCACCTCGCTGGCCGGTGGCGTGGCGCTGGTAGGCAAAGGGCTGCGCCGGGGCGGGCTGTTCGGTCTGGTACAGCTGGCCATCGGCGGCGCGGTTCTGGCCCGAGGCATCACCGGCCACTGCTCGGCCAAGAGCCTGCTGGAGAAGAGCCGTAGCGATCTGCACCGTGCACGGACCGATATCGAACGTGCCGGCGCCGAACTGCACCACCTGAAAAGAAAAGCCGAAAAAACCGCGCCCAAAGTGATCGAGGCGGTGAAAGAGACGGTCATTGACGAGGTCGCCACCCCGAAGACCTCCAGGCCTGAGATCTGAAGCGTTAGCCGGCGCGGAAAATCAGGTAATCCTCCCAGTCATCTTCAGGCACGCTGTCTTCGCTGAGCATGCGTCCGGACTGGGAGATACGCTTGCGGTGGACCGCCTTGCGGTCACCGCTGACCAAGTGGTGCCACTCAGGCAGATCCTTGCCTTCGCTGACCAGCCGATAACCACAGGTCGGCGGCAGCCACTTGAACTCATCGGCCTGGCCTGGGGTGAGCTGGATACAGTCCGGCACGGCCTCGCGACGGTTCGGGTAGTCCGAACACTGGCACGTCTTGAGGTCCAGCAGCTTGCAGGCGATGCGTGTGTAGTAGACGCTGTTGTCTTCTTCGTCTTCGAGCTTTTGCAGGCAGCACAATCCGCACCCATCGCACAGCGACTCCCACTCGTCCCGGTTCAGTTGGTCGAGGCGCTTGTGGATCCAGAAAGGTTCGAGTGTGGCGGTCATGGGCGGCTAAACAGCGTCGGTGCAGGAAAAGGCCGCCAGTCTAGTGGCACAACTGCTGCGGGCCAAGCGCTGGCTGTCGCCAGACTTGTCATTGGTAGTGCGAAACAGTAATTTTGACAGGCTTTGTTACATCCTGATGCCTGCCGACCACGGCCCATCCTGTCTGCCCGTCATTCAACCCCTCCCTACGACAAGGACTGCCATGAGCACTCATCCTCGCGTTGCCGACTTTGACATTCACCCGCAATTCATCCAACGCTGGTCGCCGCGGGCGTTCAGCGATGCGGTGATCCCGGAAGAAACCCTGCTGAGCTTCATCGAAGCCGCGCGCTGGGCGCCTTCGGCCTACAATTCACAGCCTTGGCGCTTCCTGTATGCGCGCCGTGGTACACCGAACTGGGAACGCTACCTGGGCCTGCTCAATGAATTCAACCGCAGCTGGGCCCAGCACGCCTCAGCCTTGGTGGTCATTGTGTCGAAGACCACCTTCACCGCACCGGGCGCCAGCGAAGAAAGCCCGGCCCTGTGGCACACCTTCGACACCGGCTCCGCCTGGGGGCTGTTTGCCCTGCAGGCCAGCCTGAGCGGCTGGCACACCCACGGCATGGCCGGCTTCGATCAGGACCTGACCCGTCAAGAGCTGAAGATTCCGGAGCACTACGCGATTCACGCGGTGGTCGCAGTGGGCAAGGCCGGCGACAAGGCAAGCCTGCCGGAATACCTGCAAGGCCGTGAAGTACCGAGCCCGCGTCAGCCGGTCAGCGAACTGGCTGCCGAAGGTGATTTCAGCCTGTAGGTTGAATCACGCAGCACACACCGGGCCTCGTAGGAGCTGCTTCAGCGGCGAAGGCTTCGCCGCTGAAGCGGATCGCCGCCCGGCGGCTCCTACGGATTTTGACAGGCGCAGCCGTCAGTAACCGCGCGCGAAATCCACCTCGCCGCGCAATGGCTCGCCCGCTTCAAAGGCGCGCAGGTTGTCCAGAAACAGTTCGACCATCGCCGGTGGCGAGGTGGGCGCTGAACTGTGTCCGGTCAACAACAGGCCGTAAGCAGTCCAGAACGGATGACGCCGGGGCAAGGGCTCCTGGCGGCAGACGTCGATCACTGCACCGGCCAGATGGCCTTCCTTGAGCGCCTCTACCAGGTCGGCATCGACCACCGACACGCCGCGCCCGGTGTTGATGAACAGCGCCGAAGGCTTGAAGCAAGCGAACAGCTTCGCATCGTACAGGTCATGGGTCTGCGGCGTGTTGGGCAGCAGATTGATCACATAGTCCATATCACCGAGCAGTTGCGCCATGTCAGCCAACGTGACGACCTGTTCAAAGGGCGGCAGCTCACGCGCCGTGTAGGCCACGCCGAACAACTGCACGCCAAACGGCCGTAGAAACTGCGCAACACTCCGACCAATGTCACCGGCACCCACGATCAGTACCTTGCGCCCGGCCAGGCTATGGCCTGGGCGGTTATCCCATTTGCGCTCGACCTGGCTCATCAGCCGTGCAAGCACTTCACGCTCATGACCAAGCATATAAGTGAGAACATATTCGGCCATCACCTGGCCAAAAATACCCACCGCACGGGTCAGCCGGTACTCACGGCTCAGGTGCTCACTGAGCAGCGGCGTGATGCCGGCCCAGGTTGATTGCATCCACTGCGGTTTGTGCCCCTGACGCAACAACGTGGCGAGCAGATCGGGCTGGCCCAGCCAGACCGGCGCATCACTGGCCATTTCGGCCAACTGCGCCGAATCACCACTGCTCAGGACTTCGAGTTGTGGGGCAGCCTGTTGCAGCAGTCGGGTATAGAGAGCGTAATCATGTTCAGCGATCAGAACGCGCATGCAAGGCAATCCTGGAATTCGGGCAGGCAGGTCAATACGAAGTACCGGGCATCACCAGACCGGCACCCGTCGGATGCCGGCAGACACGATCACACCGGATCGTTGCGACGCAGCAGTTCTTCGGGCAAATGCTCGATGTATTCTTCTTCGGCAGGCGGCATTTGCAGGTGATAACCCTGGTTGTCGAGGTTTTCCAGCACCTTGGTGATGTCCTCACGCGCCAGCGCACGCTCAGGGCTCAGGACCAGGTCAAAGGCATGCTGCGGCTTGCCGAACGCGGTCAGCAAACCCTCAGGTACACGGCTGAGCACGTCACTTTTCAGGACGTACAGGTACATCTCGTTCTTCTTGGGGCTGCGATAGATGGAGCAAATACGTTTCAAGGCTGTTCTCCGACACTGGCCAGGCTGTCGAGCAGTGCCTGGCCCATCAACTCACGGCGCCAGCCACGCAGCGAATCGGGTAATTGGTAAGGCCCTTGGGGATAGCCGCTTTTGAGCAGCAACTCCAGGGTTTTCTTGCGCAGCATCAATTCCGGCGCCATATCCAGGCGCTCGGCGTACTGCTGGCCGATGGCGCGCAATGACTTGAGCATGGCCGAGGCTTCGATCGGCAGCGGTTCCGGCAGCGGCGCCGGCCATTGATCGGCAGGGGTACTGCCCGCGCTCTTGATCAGTTGCAAGAGAAACTCGCCATCCTGACGCACGGTACGCGGGTGCATGTCTTCGATGCGCGCCAGCGTGGTGAGCTGATCCGGCTGGGTCTTGGCCAACGGCCACAACGAAGCTTCACGCAGGATACGATTACGCGGCTGGTTGCGAATCCGCGCCTGCTGCTCACGCCAGGTGCACAGCTCACGCAGCACCGCCAATTGCTGACGAGACAGCTTCCAGGCCAGCTTGGCCTCGCGGTAAGCCTCGCGCGGGTCACTTTCGCGACGCAGATTGGCGACCAGTTCGGCGCCGTCTTCCAGAACCCAGGCGTACTTCTGGGCCGATAGCTGTGGCTGCAACTTGTTGAACAGCTCGGCCAGATGCATGGCGTCTTCTGCCGCATAGCTGACCTGCGTATCGGACAGTGGCCGCTGCAACCAGTCGGAACGGGTCTCGCCCTTGGGCAGTTCGATGTCCAGCACCGCTTGCACCAGCCGCGAATAGCCCATCGAAAAGCCGATGTTCAGGTAACCGGCTGCCAGTTGGGTATCGAACAACGGTAGCGGCAGGCTGCCGGTGAGGCGCAACAGGACCTCGAGGTCCTCACTGCAGGCATGCAGAACTTTGGTAACGGCCGGGTCTTCCAGCAGTACCGCCAGCGGGTGCCAGTCGTTGATCAGCAAAGGATCGATCAGCCAGGCGTTGTTGCCATATCCGACCTGCAGTAAACCGGCGATCGGATAGAAGGTATCGACCCGCATGAATTCGGTGTCGACGGCGATAAACGGCAGAGACTGCCATTGCGTGCATTGGCGGGCAAGGCTGTCGTCGTCGCGGATCCAGTGAATATCGATGGCCACACGGCTCTCCCTTGGATAATGGCGCGCAGTATATATCGCCGTGGGAGCTTGTCGCGCATCAGCCGGCAAGTCTTTGCACAATCTTCATAGTATTGAGCAGATGTTGCAGGAGGCCGGGGCGCATTGCGCGCCCCGGCTGTCGGTCAGTTGGAACGCCGACGGTAGGTACGGTACTCAGGCGTCCAGAAGTTACGCTCGATGGCGTCGAGAATAACGTCTTCCGGCGTTTCCAGCGCCAGCCCTTCGGCCTGGGCCTCTTTGGCCACGGCCAGAGCGATCTTGCGGCTGACCTGCTGAATGTCCTTGAGCGGCGGCAACACCGCATCGCCCTCCCCGGTCACCATAGGCGAGCATTCGGCCAGGGCGTTCGAGGCTGCCATCAGCATGCGGTCGCTGATTCGCGAAGCCTTGCACGCCAGGACACCCAGACCGATGCCCGGGAAGATGTACGAGTTGTTGCACTGGGCAATGTGTACGGTGCGACCGTTGATGTTCACCGGGGCAAACGGGCTACCGGTGGCAACCAGGGCCTGGCCGTCGGTCCAGCGCAGGACTTCCTCAGGCGTGACCTCGACCTTGGAGGTCGGGTTGGACAGTGGCATCACCAGCGGACGCGGGCAGTGCTTGTGCAACTCACGGATCACTTCTTCGCTGAACAGGCCACGCTGACCCGAAACCCCGATCAGTACGGTGGCGCCAGCGTTGCTGACCACATCCAGCAGTGACGCATAGTCCTGACCGGCGCTTGCCCAACCGGCCACGTCAGCAGACTGCTGCGCCAGGCGCTTCTGGAAGTCCAGCAGGTTATCCATGCCCTCGGTGAGCAGACCGAAACGGTCGACCATGAAGATCCGCTTGCGTGCCTGGGCCTCGCTCAGGCCCTCGACCTGCATGGCGGCGATGATGTGTTCGGCGATACCGCAACCGGCGGAACCGGCGCCCAGAAACACCACTTTCTGCTGGCCGAGGGTTTCCTGCTTGGCCTTGCAGGCCGCCAGCAGCGTACCCACCGCCACGGACGCGGTGCCCTGAATGTCATCGTTGAAGCAGCACAGCACGTCGCGGTATTTGTCCAGCAACGGCATGGCGTTGGCCTGGGCAAAGTCTTCGAACTGCAGCAGCACGTCCGGCCAGCGGCGCTGTACCGCTTCTATGAACAGCGCAACGAAGTCTTCGTACTCCTTGCCGGTCACCCGCTCGTGGCGCCAGCCCATGTACATCGGGTCATCCAGCAATTCACGGTTGTTGGTGCCGACATCCAGCACGATCGGCAGGGTGTAGGCCGGGCTGACCCCACCGCAGGCGGTGTACAACGACAATTTGCCGATCGGGATCCCCATGCCGCCGATGCCCTGGTCGCCCAGACCGAGAATGCGCTCGCTGTCGGTTACCACGATGATCTTGATCCGGTCTTTGGTCGCGCTGCGCAGGATGTCGTCGATACGATCGCGGTCAGGATAGGAAATGAACAGGCCGCGGTGGGTGCGGTAGATCTTGGAGAATTCCTGGCACGCCTGACCGACCGTCGGGGTGTAGATGATCGGCAGCATCTGTTCCAGATTCGCGTCCAGCAGACGGAAGAACAGCGTCTCGTTGTTGTCCTGGATCGAGCGCAGGAAGATGTGCTTGTCCAGATCACTGGCGCACTGCTGATACTGGCTGTAGGCCCGGGTCACCTGTTCTTCGATGGTTTCCACGTTTTGTGGCAACAAGCCGATCAGGTTGAAATCGATCCGCTCTTGCGGAGTGAACGCACTGCCCTTGTTCAGAAGGGGCATTTCCAACAGGGAAGGACCTGCGTAGGAAATGTACAGCGGTCGTGTGGTATTGGTCATTTCTTCTTCGCCTTTTCGTCTCTCGTAAATTCTGTGCAAGACCGGGGCGTGCAACCTGGCGTGTTGCGTTATTGTTTTTTTGCCAGCTCTCTCAGGCCATACCGGAAAAATTCGGTGAGCAATACAGGCCGCACATATTACTCGCGACACCCGCCCCGCTGCGACATATTGTCGCTAAAAAACGACAGTTTTCAGCGAGATCGCCTGCACCACGCTGCACAGATTTTGTTGCCATCTGACGACAACGGCCAATGACGACGGCGCGCGCTGATTTGGCGCTGGAGAACGTCGACGTGGGAAATTCAGCGGGCATTCGCAACGACGGCCGAAACCCAGCCTTGGCGAACAAAAAAACAAAAACTAACAGGCTGCAAAACCATGACATGAAGTTCACGAACTTTTCACAGCGGCTGTTGCATCTTGAAGTCGCTCCCAAGTGTGAACCTTAAGCCCGCTCCCCCCATCCGGCGGGCTTTTCTTTGCCCGTTGATAAAGTGAACCGCCGGCGAGGCTTGCACCGCGCCGGACAGCTGCGATCAATGAGTCACGATCCGACCGATACTGAAGCCGTCTACCGCAGCGATGCGGCCACGCCACAACACGCCGGTTTCGCAGATCGGGCTCTGGTCAGAAGAGTAGGTTTTGGCGTCCTTGAGATGAATGAAGTGGAAGGCGTGATTGTCGTCCTCAGCCAGCTCACCGGGTTTGAACGACAGAATCATTTCCTTCATTGATTGATCAGTACCGTTGTGAAATTGACCAAAAGGCGCCGCCAGCTCCTCGGCTAGCTGATCAAAATAGGCATCATGAGAAACAAGATGTCCTGACAGCAGATTTCCACCGACCGACAGGGTGACACCCAGCTCGACCTTGGTACTCACCACAAACCTGACCAGCCACTGCAGCAGCCAATCAATCTGCCGACCCTGCGCCTGAAACTGAGCGATCAGCTCATCGTAGCCTTGATCCGGAAGCGAAGGGGTTTGTTCTGCTTGATCTACATCGGTCATTTGCAACTCCTTGCATGCAACTGAGTGAACCGAGGCCGTGTGGCACTTCGGGCGACAGCGGAGGGTGCTGCGCAACCGTAGGAAGCCCCCGATAGCGTATGCACTTGCAGGGAGAATAGACCAGATGGATGACATGCAGAGTCACCCGGCGACGCTCATGCACCACGCCATGCGCATACCCGTCAGCACGCAATAATATTTACCGCCACTGCAAAGCCGTCCGTTGCACGAACACCCCTGGCTGCTACAGTTTGCTGGAGTGATTGACCTGATCACCCGTGACCTCAGAGCGTTGGTCGACAGTTAACTGAACCTGTACTCCGGATGGGCCAGCGCGAGCGATTCAATACGTCTTACGCCCGTACACGTGGGCCAAGGACATTTTTTGAATCGCCAGGGAGAGAAACGGATGCTCGACAGTTTCCGCCACCATCTGCACGTCAGCGTTATCACTTTCAAGCCCCCGTGCAACAACTTCGCGATTGCCGAGGCGATTGCATGAGCGCAGTGGCGATCATGCAACCCTACCTGTTTCCCTATATTGGCTACTGGCAACTGCTACACGCCTCGGACTGCTTCGTGGTCTATGACGACGTGAACTACATCAACCGTGGCTGGATCAATCGCAACCGGATCCTGATCAATAACGCTGCGGGCTTGATCACATTGCCGCTGCTTGATGCATCGCAGAACCGCAAGATTAACCAGATCCAGATCGCACCCGCCGCGCAGTGGCAGCGTCGAATGCTGATGAGTGTACAAATGGCTTACGGCAAAGCGCCCTGCTTCCATCAGGTGTTTCCTTTGCTTGAGCACCTGCTGAGCTTTGAGAGCAGCAACCTTGCGCAATTTCTGACTTATCAGATTCAAATGATGGCGAGCTTCATGGGCCTGACGGCGCGAATCATCCCCAGCAGCCAGATCTACAACAACGCGCACCTGGCGGCGCAGGAACGGATTCTGGATATTTGTCGCCAGGAAAGTGCAACACGCTACATCAACGCCCAGGGCGGCAGGTCACTGTACGAGCCACGGGCATTTGCCAAAGCCGGTATAAATCTGCAATTCATCGCCATGCAGCCACTGCCCTACCGCCAGCGTGGCAAAGTCTTTACCCCGTACCTGTCGATCATCGATGCGCTGATGGAAGTCGGCGCCCAAGGTATAAAACCGCATCTTGAGGCCTACGATTACCTGTGAGGCGCAGGCCTTACACACCATGGGATGCCTAGAAATCCAGTTCCTGACTGCTTTTCACCGCGCGCGCCGGGGCACCGACATATAACTGCCAAGGCTGAGTGTCTTTCGAAATCAGCGCCCCCATGGCGACACAGGTGCCCTCAGCGATCGTGCAATTATTGGTGATGGTCGAATTGACGCCGAACCAGGCATAGGCATTGACCAGGCAATGCCCGGACAGGACCACATGGGAGGCGAAAAACGCATGGTCGCGAATCTCGCTATGGTGACCAATATGGTTACCACTCCACATGACCACGTTGTTACCGATGCTGGTGAAGGGTTGCAGTGTGTTGTCTTCCAGAATGAAACAGTTCTCACCGATCAGGTTGTCATTCACCGTCGCCTGGGGGCTGACGTATGAAATGAAGTCGTAGCCCTTTTCTTTGCCCTGAAGATAGATCGACTCACGCTGACGGTTCATCCTGCGCCCCGTCATCGGTGCAAACAGCTTGTACCCGACACACGGAAAATACTCATGGAGGGATTCGAACGGCACCACCGGTAAGCCTTCGAAATGTCTCGATTCCGGGAGATAACGTTGGTTGACCGTGAAACCGACAACTTCAACCGAAGGGTCTTTTTTCAAGTAGTAGTACGCCAACTGAGCAGTATCGAGCACTCCAAAAATGACAGTCTTTTGCATGATGGCCCCCTGAGCATTCGATTGTGAGTCAGGTCAAACCAACGTAATACGTAACAACACGCTGAATCGTGCTCTTCACGATAGCAGTCGCACTGGCGCCGCGAGCAGGGAATAGGGCAACCAGAATAGATACCTGATCGTCGTCAAATACCCGGCCATCGGTACGGGCGACCGGCTCTACGGCGCAGTTGTGCATACCAAGCGCTTAGCCCAAATCCACCGTGACCCTTCCTACAGCCTGAACCACCTCAATGGCCCCATTGCGAATATCGATGATCGCGGTATCGGCCTGCTCGGCCATCAGCAGGCCTTGCTCGGCCTTTGTCCGACTGGATTGGATGTCTTCGACCGCCTTGTCAGCCAGGGTCTTGTTGTGCTGGACAATCTGGACGATTTCACCGGTGGCCGCGCTGGTGCGCCCGGCCAGTTGACGCACCTCATCGGCCACAACTGCAAAGCCCCAACCTTGCTCACCGGCACGCGCAGCCTCGATAGCCGCGTTGAGGGCAAGCAGATTGGTCTGCGAAGCAATCGCGCTGATCTTCTCCACCATGCTGCTGATCAGCAACGACTGATCGCCCAAAGCCTGCATGCTGGCGGTCGCCGATTGCATCTGACCGGCGATGGATTTCATGGTTTTGATGGCCTGCTGTACGACCTCGGTACCCTGCGCGGCGCGGGTCTCGGTCTGGCGCGAAATATCGTAGGCAATCTGCGCAGCGCTTTTGACCTGTGTCTCGCGGCTCACCTGGTCGGTTACGACGCTGGCGAACTTGACCACTTTGTACAGCCGCCCTTCAGCGTCATAGACCGGATTATAGGAAGCCTCCAGCCAGACCGGATGACCACGATTGTGCAGCCGGCAAAACCGGCCCGCCACGTATTCACCCTGCCGCAGCCTTTCCCAAAACGCCACGTATTCGGCAGAGGCGGCATAGTCCGTGGCGCAGAAGATCCGATGATGACGTTTCTGAATCTGCGCCAGCGAATACCCCATGCTCTGCAGGAATTGATCGTTGGCGGTGATCACGGTGCCGTCGGGATTGAACTGGATTACCGCCGTGGACCTGAGCAACGCCGCCAGGATTTGCGAATGTTCGCTGATCTGCTCGACCATGTCGGTGATAGCCGAACCGTAACCCTGCACATGTTCGAGACGGCCCGCATCGTCATACACCGGCAGCCAATGCAGGCTCAGCCAGGCCGTGCCGCCATCGGTGCGTATAAACCGGTAACGGTCATGCACAGGCTTTGACGCCTTCAGTCCGTCTTCCAGCGCTGCGAAGAGCCCCGCGGTGCTGCCTGACGTTGACATGAGCTGCTTCAGACTCTGGCCATGCAGCCGCTCAGGCACGCGCCCCAGCGAATCGGCAAATGCGCTGTTGAATGCCATGACTTTCAAATCCGGACCCAGGCGCACTGAGAGCATGCCCGCATCCAGCTGTGCACCCAGTTGCTGTAACTGCCGTAACTGGTTATCGCGCTTTATCAGCTCTTGTTTCAAGCGTCGGTCGAACATACTCACACCTCCCAATGGTTACGGCGAATGAACCACCGGCAGAACCTGCCAAGCGGTCACTCAAGGGCGCCCTTGTTCTGTTTCAAGGCATCAAGCGCCAGCAACTGAACGCTGGATCGCGCCAGAATCGAGACACATAACGACTCGACGTCATCCAGCACCGTCTTCAGGGCATTCAAACGACCACGCGCTGAATCGAACTCGCAAAACCCCCGACTGATGATCAACAGTCTCTGGCGAACGTCGTCGATCAACATGCCGGTCAGCCCCAGAATTCTTCTGACGCCCTCCTCGACGACCGCAATAAGCCTCAACAACTCGCCCTTGAGATGAACACAGGACAGGTCACTCAAACTGCTCGCATTGGTCTGGGGCCCGCCCATTAACCGATCTGTGCTGGCCAGCAGCGACTTGGCAATGTCAATGGCGCAATCGACCTGATTGATCTTCAGCAACATGCATGACACTTGACCTTTCAGGTGCGCGACACCGGACTCCAGATCGGCAACGGCTGTCGCTATGCTGTGCCTCATGGCACCTCCCTGCTCTATCGCAATGGTTTCTACAGCGGTATGAGCGATAGCAGGCGAACACTCAGCACACCTGCATCTTGAAGTTGTCTTTACCGGCACTCTTGGCCTCGTAAAGTTTGCGATCAGCGCTTTTGAGCACGTGCGAGACATCCGCCCCCCGCTCGAAAGACACCAGGCCCGCACTCACGGTGAACCTGCAGGGCAAAAAGTCGCAGCCGCGCACCGCCTGCAGCAGGCGCTCGGTATAAGCGACGGCCTCCTGGGTATTACGCGTATCGAGCAGCACACCGAACTCCTCGCCACCAAGGCGCCCATGACAGTGACTGCCTTGCACCTGATCCAGGCAACGCGCCAGGGCACACAGAACCTGATCACCGACGTCATGCCCCCAGCCATCGTTGACACGCTTGAAGTTATCGATATCAATCATCAGAAAGCACCCGCCCCGCACGGACAGCGCCAGGCGCTCGAAACGCGCCATGAACGCACGACGGTTGTAGATACCGGTCAGATAGTCGGTTTCAGCCATAACCCGATACTGTTGCTCGGCCGCCAAAATGCTCCTCAGAGAATCCATGAACGAATAATTGTTAAGCCCGCCCAACGCGACGGAAAACAGGGCAAAGATAACGACATACAGATTGGCGTCCGGCACCGCCAAGGGTGCGACGGGCCAGATAATCAACCAGGTCAATAACGCAGTGACCGTGTAATCATGAGGACTGCGGATCAGCAACGAAGCGCCCAATACGGCAATGACTGCAAAAGCCAATGAAAATGCCTGATACAGCTCGGGACGCGAAACAAATAAAAACTTGTAAGATGCAGAAAACACCAGAACAAATACCACACCCGCGAGCCGCCAGACTTTATCGCTACGGGTAAATGTCTGGACAAGACTGATGGCAATCATCAGAAAAAACAGCAGGAGCGCCTCGATCACTGACTGACGGGAGTAAACAAGCCACTGCACCACACACCAACTGGAAATCGCCAGACACTCCGCACGCACAATACCGCCATGCAACACCGTTCTGAGTCGCCTGTCTTGAGTTCGCTGCAACTTTACCCTGCTCCATGTTGGTCTTCATGTACCTCCTTATTGGCCGGTGTGCTGTTCACCCAGCCGGATGCTTACTCGGGTAATAGCGAAGTTGATCAGCATCATTTTTCGCACCAACTGCATGAAGCTTTCCGACAGTTCCAAGGTGCTCCTGGCCGTTGTGAAATAGCCCTTCGTTTCACCCTCCCTCACCAGCCTGATCAAATGAGTGCTCGACACCGCAAGCCCGGCAGACATTTCTCCGTAGCTCGACCTTTTACAACCCGACCCGGCCTTGGCCTGCTTTTCCAGCGCCTCGACGAACAGGGCCAGCATCGGCATGTGCCCGCCGTCGCGATTAATCAGCCAGCGGCTTTCCGGCAGCAGCATGTCAAGGGTGATGTCAGCATCCAGAATCCGCTTGAAGCCGCGAAAGAACGCCTCTACGGTTCGTCCACTGACCTTTGCAGAGCCATCACAGGTATCCGTCATACCGAGCGCCGGAAAGTAATAGGCACTGACGATATTGACGGCCTCAGCCATGGCCCGCACAGAAGGCCTGTAAATCCTGAGCCGTCGATCATCCGGGTGATGCGTCACCTCCATATAACCGGAAATAATGAAAAAGGAGAAATACGACTCCAGGCTGTTTTTGGACAAATAACCACGCTGCAAACACAACTCGCGAACCTTTGACAGCGAAGGAAGATGCTCATCGTAATAGTTGGCCAACATGGCCAACACCACCATAAACCTGTCAAATTTCAGAACATTCTTGTAAAAGAACGGCCGAACTTTATAGTACTGCCCCAGGTACTGATAATGCTGCTTGATGAGCGAGTCAATATTACCTTGGGCATGCAGTTCATCTACCTCAGCCTCCAGGCAGGCTCTTAATTGCGCGCCATCCATAAATAACCTTGCCCACAATCAGGGTTTAAATGCGTGGATCGTCAGACAATACCGGGCCCATGGTAACCGATTTGATACCAGACATATTTCCACCCCAAAAATGTTTCACATCATCTGGGTGAGTGGTAGACAAAAGGATATCTCTGGATCCAATTAAGCCTGTATACCCCTAACTTGTTAATGGGTATGGCAAACCAATTAAATTTATATAATGGCCGACACGGTTGTAGGATAACTGCCAACATTTATACAACCGGGCGATCGGCTGAACACAGCAGACCACGTCATGCGAGACAGCTGGCTGATACCGAACCAGGAACGATGCTCAAAAGCATGCAGCAGGAGTAAAACTAAAAAGCCCCGCAGATTTTCATCTGCGGGGCTTTTCGTTGTATGGCGGAGAGATAGGGATTTGAACCCTAGGTACTGTTGCCAGTACAACGGATTTCGAATCCGTCCCGTTCGACCACTCCGGCATCTCTCCAATGGCGCGCATCATACCAGCTTGATCGTAGTTGTCGAGACATTTCTACAATTTTTTTCGTGGTATCAAGCGCTTGCAAACTTACAGGGGCACGCCCAGACGCTGCGCGACTTCTTCATAGGCTTCGATGACGTCGCCCAGCCCCTGACGGAAGCGATCCTTGTCCATCTTCTTGCGGGTTTCCTTGTCCCACAGGCGGCAGCCATCAGGACTGAACTCGTCGCCCAGCACGATCTGGCCGTGGAACACGCCGAACTCCAGCTTGAAGTCGACCAGCAGCAGGCCAGCGTCGTCAAACAGCTTGCTCAGCACTTCGTTGACCTTCAGCGACAGCTCTTTCATGCGCGCCAGTTGCTCGGCGGTGCCCCAACCGAATGCCACCACGTGAGATTCGTTGATGAACGGGTCGCCCTTGGCGTCATCCTTGAGGAACAGTTCGAAGGTGTAAGGCTCAAGCTTCAGGCCTTCTTCAACGCCCAAACGCTTGACCAGGCTGCCGGCAGCGTAGTTACGCACGACGCACTCGACCGGGATCATGTCGAGCTTCTTGACCAGTGCTTCGTTGTCACCCAGCAGCTTGTCGAACTGGGTCGGCACGCCGGCCTCTTCGAGCTTCTGCATGATGAAGGCGTTGAACTTGTTGTTCACCATGCCTTTGCGGTCCAGTTGCTCGATACGCTTGCCGTCGAACGCCGAGGTGTCGTTACGAAACAGCAGGATCAAACGGTCGGCGTCATCGGTCTTGTAAACCGATTTGGCTTTACCGCGGTAGAGTTCTTCGCGCTTTTCCATGATGGGCTCCGCTTGCTAATGATTGGGCTAGGCGATCTGTCGCCAGTCGAGCCCACAATCTTGATCGGCCAGTTGCAGCCAGTCCGGGTCGCACCCGAGGGTATCGACGAAACATTGCCGGGCCAACTGCGGCCGGTTGTTCTTGCTGCTCAGATGGGCCAGCACCAGGTGTTGCAGTGTCTGCCATCCCAGCTCGCTCACCAGGCTCGCGGCCTGATGATTGTTCAAATGTCCTGTGTGGCCTCCCACCCGCTGCTTGAGAAAGACCGGATAAGGCCCTCTGGCAAGCAGATCGCGGCAATGGTTGGCTTCGATCATCAGGGCATCCAGGCCCTGATAGCGTTGCAATACGTCCGTGCAATATGACCCCAGGTCGGTCAGCAGGCCAAAGCGCCGCTGCCCGTCGCTGAAGACAAACTGGGTTGGCTCCAGTGCATCGTGGGCGACCGACACCACGTCGATGTCCAGCGCGCCGATGCGCAGCGACTCGCCGGCACAGAGCAGTGCAGCGGCCTCCACAGGTTTGCGCATGCCGCGCAACGTCCCGCGACTGAGGTACACCGGCACATTGTAGCGCCGAGACAGCAAACCCACGCCATGCACATGATCGGCATGTTCGTGGGTCACCAGAATCGCACTGAGCTGTTCTGCAGCGACGCCCAGCCGGGCCAGGCGTCGCTCGGTCTCACGCAGCGAAAAGCCGCAATCGACCAACACATAAGTATCGTGGCTTGCGACCAGCGTGGCATTGCCACGACTGCCGCTGCCGAGGACCGCGAAGCGCACTTAGCCCAAGTGATCCTGAATGATGCTCAACACGCGACGCGCCACATCGGCAGGTGCCACGGTGTTGATGTTCTTCTCGACCGTCACCTGGACGCTGTCACCGACCTTGCTCAGGCGCACCTGATAACGCTCGGCGCGAGCTTCAAGCTCTTCCTTGGTCGGTTTGCTGCCGAACAGACCACTGAAGAAGCCACCAGATTCGTTTTCAGGCGTCTTGGCCCGCTCTGCCAGGTTGATGTAATACAGACCCAGGCTGCGGTTGATGTCTTCAACGCGCCAGTCTCCCTGCTCCAGCGCACGACCGACGCTGGACCAGGCACGATCAAGGTCTTCACCCACATTCAGGACCGGGTTACCGCTACCGTCCGAGCCCAGGGCCACGCGGCTCGGGGCATCGTAGTCACGCGCAGCCAGCAGCGACACCGAACCGCCCTGCCCGGCATTGCGGTTCAGGCTCGCCAGCAGGTCGTCGGTCAGCGAAGCGTCAACGCCGAGGTTGGCGCTGCGCGCAGGAAACTCGACATCGCTGGTGCTGCCCGCGGCACGGGAAACGCTGACCACGTAGATTTCACTGGTGTTGCGCTGCACGCCAGGCTCGATACGTACCCGTACGCGGGTTTCGCCGTCAGCGGGGCTACCACCACCGGCCAGACGACGAGCCACCGAAGCCGAGAGTTCGTCGCCACGCTGCCAGCTTGTGGTGAACTCACCGGTCTGCGGGCGCTCTTCAGCGATCCGGAAACCATTGTCTTCGAAGTACTGGTGCGCCACCGGCCAGACTTCGGCCGGCGGGCGCTGGGCCAGGATCGAACGTGCTTCGCCGTTACGCTGCAGGCTGAAATCGCCGGCCTCGGCCAAGGAAGTGCTCAGCGGTTGCGGACGCGGCACGACGTATTCACCTTTGTGGGTGCTATCGGCAACGTTGCGCGGAATCGGCAGCA
The DNA here is from genome assembly GCF_024129895.2 of Pseudomonas sp. 21LCFQ02. NCBI lineage: Bacteria > Pseudomonadati > Pseudomonadota > Gammaproteobacteria > Pseudomonadales > Pseudomonadaceae > Pseudomonas > Pseudomonas sp. 21LCFQ02. Next base: position 3,136,065 of record NZ_CM178749.1, on the reverse strand, counting down.
GCGGATCGAGGCGCTTGGCACCACTGATATCGGCTGGCACCTGCATCGGTGCTGTCTGGGTCGCTTCCAGGTAATCGCTGCCGCGATCACGGAAGTAACCGTCTGGGCCCCATACCCAGCCACAACCACTGGTGCTGGAGATGATCAGGGCAAGTGCGGAAAGTCCGGCCAATCGCTTCATTGCGTTGTACTTCCTCAATTAAACCAGTACGCCGGCCTGGCGCAGGGCCTGGCGCAGCGGCTCGTGACAGGACTGGCTGAGCCAGGTCAGTGGCAGGCGGATACCGCTCTGCATCAGACCCAGCTCGGTCAGCGCCCACTTCACAGGGATAGGGTTGGATTCGACGAACAGGGCGTTATTGAGCGGCGCGAGCTTGTCATTGATGGCCCGGGCGGCGGCGGCATCGCCTCGCAGGGCGGCGGCGCACAGGTCGCTCATGGCCCGTGGCGCAACGTTGGCAGTGACCGAGATATTGCCTTTGCCGCCGAGCAGCATCAGCTCTACCGCCGTGGCGTCGTCACCGGAGTAGACCAGAAAATCACTGCTGACACCGGCCAGGATGTCCTTGGCGCGTTGCAGGTTGCCGGTGGCTTCCTTGATACCGATGATGTTCGGCACGGTCGACAGGCGGATCACTGTCTCGGCCTGCATGTCGCAGGCGGTGCGGCCAGGGACGTTGTAGAGGATCTGCGGGATATCGACGGCGCGGGCAATGTGGCTGAAATGCTGGAACAGGCCTTCCTGAGTAGGCTTGTTATAGTACGGCACCACCAACAGGCAGGCATCAGCGCCGGCATTCTTGGCATTGGTGGTCAGTTCCACCGCTTCGCTGGTGGAGTTGGCGCCGGTTCCGGCGATCACCGGAATGCGCCCGGCCACCTGGCCGACCACGCGACGAATCACTTCGATGTGCTCGTCTACGCTCAGGGTCGCCGACTCGCCGGTCGTACCGACCGCGACAATGGCGTTGGTGCCCTCTTGCAGGTGGAAGTCCACCAGTTTGCTCAGGGCGTCCCAGTCCAGACTACCTTGTGCATCCATGGGTGTGACGAGTGCCACCATACTGCCCGCAATCATGCAACCGCTCCTGCCGGAAAAAGAGAGCCGTAATGGTACTGGCGCCATCAGCCTTGTACAAGCGAACTCCGGCGCTCTGAGCATTCCCCTTGGCGAAGGATTTCGCTACCCTTCACCCTTTGCTCAGTATCGTTCGTCTGCGCTCGGCGACCAATCGCCCGGTTTTGCCCCTGACAGCCCTGTTCCAGCGCGTTGCGACCCTGCCACGGCTGACCCGGTCAGGAAGGTTCGGAACAGCAGCGGAGCAGACCATCCCTGCCAGCGGCTCGAAAAGGCCCGGAAGATACCGACCGTTCATCATCTAGGAATGCTGCATGTCCTCCACCCCCCCGGTTCGCGAACAATTTCTTGTCATCAGCGCCCTAGGCGCCAACCCTATGGAACTGGCCAACATTCTCTCTCGCGCCAGCCATGAAAACCGTTGTGCGGTGGTCAGCTCGCGCCTGACCAGGCACGGCGAGTTCAGCGCTCTGGTGCTGCAGGTATCCGGCAGCTGGGACGCTCTGGCGCGCCTGGAAGTCGCGCTTCCCAACCTGGCCAAGAAACACACTTTCACCATCAGCGTGGTGCGCAGTGCCGCCCTTGAAAGCCGTCCCGAGGCACTGCCGTACGTTGCCTATGTCAGCTCGGCCTATCGCCCGGACATTATCAATGAGCTGTGCCAGTTCTTCATCGACCACAACGTCGAGCTGGAAAACCTCACCTGCGACACCTACCAGGCGCCGCAGACCGGCGGCACCATGCTTAATGCGACCTTTACCGTAACCCTGCCGGCAGGTACCCAGATCAGTTGGCTGCGCGACCAGTTCCTGGATTTCTCCGACGCCCTGAACCTCGACGCACTGATCGAACCATGGCGCCCACAAGCCCCAATGTAAGGAATGCCTGATGGCCGTTGTAGTAGACCAATCCGTTAGCGATTTCCAGGTAGCCGCCACTGGCGGTCAGACCGTCAGCCTGTCCGGCCTCAAGGGGCGTCAGGTGGTGATCTACTTCTACCCCAAGGACAATACCCCCGGTTGCACCACCGAGGGCCAGAACTTCCGCGACAGCATTGCGGCATTCGAAGCCGCCAACACCCTGGTGTTCGGCGTATCGCGTGACAGCCTCAAGACTCACGAGAACTTCAAGGCCAAGCAGGCGTTCCCGTTCGAGCTGATCAGCGACAAGGATGAAGCACTGTGCCAGCTGTTCGATGTCATCAAGCTCAAGAAGCTGTATGGCAAGGAGTACCTGGGAGTGGATCGCAGCACCTTTCTGATCGACAAGGATGGCGTGCTGCGCCATGAGTGGCGCGGCGTGAAAGTGCCCGGCCATGTAGAGCAGGTGCTGGCCAAGGCTCAAGAGCTGAATCAGGCCTGATTGCGCATTATGAACCCGGGCAGCGCGCCCTGCGCCGCCCGGAATACCCTACAACATCGGTGCCACAACAGGCTCCTGGCGCGGCCAGGCATCGAGCACCGCTTTGAACAGGGTGGCCAACGGAATCGCGAAAAAGATCCCCCAGAAGCCCCATAGCCCGCCAAACAGCAACACGGCGCAAATGATTGCCACCGGATGCAGGTTTACCGCCTCGGAGAACAGCAGCGGCACCAGCACGTTGCCATCGAGCGCCTGGATGATCCCGTGAATGACCATCAGGTAGATGAACTGATCCCCCCAGCCCCACTGGAACAGGCCGATCAATGCCACAGGCACGGTGACGACCACAGCGCCAACGTAGGGCACGACCACCGAAATGCCCACCAGCATCGCCAGCAGCGCCGCGTAGTTGAGCCCCAGCGCGACAAACGCCACGTAGGTCACCCCACCGCAGATGACAATCTCGATGACCTTGCCACGGATGTAATTGGCAATCTGCCGGTTCATCTCTCTGGCCACCCGGGTCAGCAGTGCCCGCTCACGCGGCAGATACCCCCGCGCCCAGCGGCCCATCTGATGGCGGTCTTTGAGGAAGAAGAACACCAGGATCGGCACCAGCACCAGATAGATCATCAGGTTGACCAGCAGCGGCAGGCTGGACAATGAAAAGGTCAGTGCCAACTGGCCGACCTTGCCCACCTCACCCCGCGCCACCTCGATTGCCTGCAACACCTGCTCATCGGATAGCAGATGCGGATAACGCTCAGGCAGCAACAGCAGCAGCGACTGCCACTTGGCGAGCATGCCGGGCAACTCATTGAGCAAGGTAATCAACTGATGCCACAGCAGCGGCACCAGGATCAGCAAAAACACCAGCAAACAACCGATGAACAAGGTGAACACCAGACTCACCGCTACGCGCTCCGGGATGCGCAAACGCATCAAGAGCCCGACCTGCCCCTGCATCAGAAACGCCAGTACCAGCCCGGCCAGGACCGGCGCCAGCATCCCGCCCAGGGTCAGAATCAGGGTGAAGGCCAGAGCCAACAGAACCGCCAGCACCACCGCCTCTTCATCAGAAAAGTAGCGCTGCATCCAGTCTTGGAGCACCTTGTACATCAAACGTCCTTTTGAAGAAAAACGGCCAGCTACGCTTTGCGCAACCAGTAGGTATAGACCCCCGCGTCGCTCTGCTCATGCAACAGCTGATGACCGGAGAGCCGTGAGAAACTGCGAAAGTCACGCTGGGAGCCGGCGTCGGTGGCCAGCACCTTGAGCACCGCACCACTGACCAGGCGGTTGAGTTCCATCTTGGCCTTGAGCAGCGGCAATGGGCAATTGAGCCCGCGTGCATCCAGTTCAGCATCACAGTTTTCGGGGGCTACAGCTTCAGACATCGTTTCTCTCCAGCCAGGCACATCGTTGTGGCAAAAAGTAATCAGGATGTTTCATACATGGCTTGAAGAATACCGCACTCTGGTCAGCAAGCCATTGAGGCAGCTACAGTAGCTGCACATTTACCCAGAGCTTCGTGCATGAATTTTCTGCGTCCTACACTGCTCACCCTCGCCTGCCTGCTGGCCACTCCGGTCATGGCCGATGACCTGCCCTCGCTGGGCGACTCCAGTTCGTCCATCGTCTCCCCGGAACAGGAACATCAATTGGGGCGGGCATGGCTGGGCATGTTGCGCTCGCAGGTCGATCAGCTTTCCGACCCGCAACTCAAAGACTTCGTCGAGTCCTCGGTCTATAAACTGGCCGAGACCAGCCAGGTCCAGGACCGGCGCCTCGAATTCATCCTGATCAACAGCAACCAGCTCAACGCCTTCGCCGCCCCCGGCGGAATCATTGGTGTCAACGGCGGCCTGTTTCTGCACGCCCAGACCGAAGGCGAATATGCCTCAGTCATGGCCCACGAACTGGCCCACTTGTCGCAGCGCCACTTCGCCCGTGGTGTCGAGGCCCAGCAACGCATGCAGGTGCCGGTAATGGCCGCGATGCTGGCCGGTATCGTCATGGCTGCGGCCGGCGCCGGGGATGCCGGCATGGCCGCGATTGCCGGATCACAGGCCGCAGCGATTCAGGAGCAGCGACGCTTCTCGCGCCAGAACGAGCAGGAAGCCGACCGCATCGGCATCCTCAATCTGGAAAAAGCCGGCTACGACCCGCGCAACATGCCCACCATGTTCGAACGTCTGATGCGCCAGTACCGCTTCGATGCGAGGCCGCCAGAGTTTCTCCTGACCCACCCGGTCAGCGAGTCACGTATCGCCGACACCCGTAACCGCGCCGAACAGGCCGCGTCCGGCGGCAAGGAAGACAGCCTGCGTTATCAACTGATGCGTGCCCGCATCGCCTTGATCTATGAAGAAACCCCAGGCATTGCTGCCAAGCGCTTCCGTGCCCAGCTCAGCGAAAACCCGAAGTCAGACTACGCTCGCTATGGCCTGGCAATTGCCCAGATCAAGGGCGGCCAGCTCAACGAAGCACGCGAAGGCCTCAAGCCGCTGCTGGACAAGGCACCTAACGACATCACCTTCAACCTGGCCCAGATCGACCTGGACATCACCAGCAACCGCCTCGCCGAAGCTCAGCAGCGCGCAGAGCGCCTGCTGACTCAATACCCTGGCAACTACCCGCTCAATCAGGCGCGTATCGACACCCTGCTCAAGCAAGGCAAAAACGCTGAAGCCGAAAAAGCCCTGGATGCCTTGCTGAAAAACCGTCCGGTCGACCCGGACATCTGGTATCAGGTGGCCGAAGCCCGTGGCCTGACCGGCAATACCGTCGGCCTGCACCAGGCCCGCGCCGAGTTCTTTGCTCTGGTCGGCGACTTCCGCCAGGCCATCCAGCAACTGGACTTCGCCAAGCGTCGTTCCAGCAACAACTTCCAGCTGGCGTCACGCATCGACGCCCGCCAGAAAGAACTGGTCGAACAGGAACGTCTGGTCAAAGGCATGATGTAACAATTGAGGGCAGCGCAAATAAAAAAGCCCGGCAGCGATGCCGGGCTTTTTACATCCACTGCCTCAAGCGTTGCCCGCCTGCTTCAGACGGGCAGCCTGGGTGAAGTCCAGCATGCGCTGCAACGGGCGTACGGCATGCGGAATCAGGGCTGGATCGACAAAGATCTCGTTGCTACCGTCCTGCAGGCACTGCAAGGTACGCTCCAGGGTATTCATGGCCATCCACGGACAATGCGCACAGCTGCGGCATGCCGCGCCGTTACCGGCGGTAGGCGCCTCGATGAAGATCTTGTCGGGGCACACCTGCTGCATCTTGTAGAAAATGCCGCGATCAGTGGCAACGATAAAAGTTTTGTTCGGCAGACGTTGCGCGGCAGCGATCATCTGACTGGTAGAACCGACTGCATCGGCCAACGCAATAACCGCTTCCGGCGACTCCGGATGCACCAGCACTGCCGCCTCAGGGTACAGCGCCTTCATGTCCTCAAGCTGCTTGGACTTGAATTCTTCATGGACAATGCAGGCACCGTCCCACAGCAGCATGTCAGCGCCGGTCTCGCGCTGAATCCAGCGCCCCAGATGCTTGTCCGGTGCCCAGATGATCTTCTCGCCGTTATCCATCAGGCTTTCGACGATTTCCAGCGCACAGCCGGAAGTCACCACCCAGTCGGCGCGAGCTTTAACAGCTGCCGAGGTATTGGCATAGACCACCACCGTGCGGTCAGGATGCTTATCGCAAAACGCCGAGAACTCATCGACAGGACAACCCACATCCAGCGAACAGGTTGCCTCCAGGGTCGGCATGAACACGCGCTTTTCCGGGTTGAGGATCTTGGCTGTCTCGCCCATGAACCGCACCCCGGCGACCAGCACGGTGCTGGCAGGGTGGTTATTGCTGAAACGCGCCATCTCCAGAGAGTCCGCCACACACCCGCCGGTCTCTTCGGCCAGCGCCTGAATAACCGGGTCGCAGTAATAATGCGCAACCAGCACCGCATCACGCGCTTTGAGTTCGGCAGCGATCTGCGCACGGTAGTGGGCTTGTTCTTCGAGGCTCAACTCTCTTGGCTGCTTGGCCGCCAGATGGGCCTGCACCAGAAAGCGTTCGGAAATCTGCGTCATGTTGGCTGGACCTGAGTGCGCGGTGGCGCGTAATGCAAGTTTACACCCGAAAGGCATGCGAAAAAAAAGCCGGCGCCCCGTAGATCTGGGAGCATCCAGCTCTTGAACACAACCTCAAGCCCTGCGGCCTGAAGCGGGCAGATTCTAACCCTAATGAACGGTATCAGCACAAATATTTAAACTGCCAAATCTGCTAATGATTACTATTTAAATAAAGTTCAAAAGTGCTCGGTCGTTGAGCCAAAACAAGCAGTGCCGCAAATCTTGCCTGACAGAAGATCAAAAATTATTTAAGCAGCCAAACGCAAAAACCCTCCACTAGGGAGGGTTTCTGCGTATATATGGTGGGTCGTGTAGGATTCGAACCTACGACCAATTGGTTAAAAGACAACTGATGAAAATCAGCCTCTAGCCCACGAAATACGGGGCTTCGCGTGCCAGGAAGGGACGTCATCAACCTCTAATGTCCCCCATTAGAGGCTCAAGCCATGGCACGGAAGTACTCGGTCGTTTCGACCAAAGGCGGCACTGGAAAATCCACCAGCACCACGAACCTCGGCGCACTGCTCGCAGATGCCGGCATCCGGGTTCTCATCATAGATCTTGACCCTGTCCAGCCCACAAGCTCGTCCTACTACCCGCTAATCCATGAAGCGCCAGGCGGTATCTACGATCTGCTGGCTCTTAACGTCACCGCGCCGGAACGGATCATTTCGAAGACGTCCATCCGTAATCTGGACGTGATTGTCTCCAACGACGACAACAACCAGCTCGGCGGCCTGCTCCTGCAGGCACCTGATGGGCGGCTGCGACTGGCCAACCTGATGGACCAGTTTGACAACGACTACGACGTCATCCTGATCGACACCCAGGGCGCACGCTCAGTTGTGCTCGAAATGGTGATCCTCGCATCCGACGTCGCTATCTCCCCTCTTCCGCCGAACATGCTCGCAGCCCGGGAATTTAACCGAGGTACGATGCAGATGCTCGACGGCATGCGTGTGTACAGCCGCCTGGGCATGAAGCTGCCGCCCGTGAAGATCGTGATCAACGACATGGAGGACACGGTTGACTCATGGAGCATCTACGAAAGCCTGATCGAGATATTCGCTGACCACCCAGAAATCTCGCTGACCAACACCATCGTCCCGCATTCCACGATTTTTCGGAAAGCGGCGACTCTGGGCCTTCCTGCCCATCGTTTCGAATACCGGCAACCGTCCAATCGCAAGAGTCCATGCGCGCTGGCTGTGTTCCGGCAACTCGCGCAGGAGCTCTTTCCTGAATTCCGCGAGCAGCTTGAGGGCTTGACCGAAGAGCGCGTTGCGCAATTGGTGAGGGTGGCCAAGGGGGAGCAGGCATGATCCGCCACTCCCACTCTGCTGCCGCGACTGCTGCCATGGAGTATGTGCTCGGCCACCCCGAGCAAGCTCCGCTGCAATTTCTCCAACTGTGGAGCGAAGGTCGATTCGACACACTTCGCCGCGACTGGAGTGACGTGCCTGACAGCGTGTTCATCGGCGCCGATCCGGCCTTCAAAACGGAGACCGGTCATGGACAAGCATAAGGTCATTGCCAAGGTCAGCAAGTTGCTGGCCCTGGCCAACTCCAATGGTGCATCGCCTAACGAAGTAGAAACAGCTCTACGACAAGCCCGGGCGTTGATGTCCCAATACAACCTCGAATCGACCGACATTGACGCAAGCCAGGTCAACGAATCGAGTGTTTCAACCAAAACCCAGCGCTCGCCCGCACATTGGCAGCACTCCCTTGCAAGCACCTGCGCCTCGGCATTCGATGCTTCGCACCTGAGCTACTACCACCATACGCTAGGTTGGTCATTCAAGTTCATTGGTCTGGGCGTCGCACCGGAACTCGCCGCCCATACCTACTCGGGATTGCTGCATCAGCTACAGAAAGCTCGCCGGGAGCATGTTGCCGCACAACGCCGCTGCAATCTGGCGACAAAGCGCCGTCGTGGACAAATATTTGCTGAGGCCTGGATCAGCGCAGTCAGCGCCAAAGTTCGCCAGTTCGCCACCGGCCTGGACGCATCCACAAGCCAGAAGGTCAGCGCTTACCTGGAACGCCACCATCCAAACCTGAAGCAGTTCACCACGAAAACGATCGACCCCAAGGGTTACGACAACCGGTCGAGCCTGCAAGGGTGGGAAGAAGGCTCTCAGGCCAAGCTCCATCGCGGCGTGTCGGGACAAAGGCCGATGGCTATTGGCCAAGGGGGCGCTCAATGAGCGCCCTGGATCTGCTGCCGCCCCACTCAGTCGAGGCCGAGCAAGGCCTGCTGGGCGGGGTGCTGCTTGATAATGAGGCGTGGGATCTGATTGCTGATCAGATCCAGGCTGATGACTTTTTCAGGTCCGAGCATAAGAGCATCTTCAGGGCCATCACCGCTCTCGCCGAGAAGAACAGCCCTTTTGACGTCGTGACACTCTCGGACTCAATGGCCGATCTGGATCAAATCGGCGGACTCGGTTATATCGCGGAACTGGCGAAAAACACTCCCTCGGTGGCCAACATCCAGCACTACGCGATGATCGTTCGTAATCGAGCGCATCTACGCCGGCTAATGTCGCTTGGGTTCCACTGCTCCAGGGCCGCTGCTGACGATCAAGCTGAGGCAGCCGTTGTTCAAGACGAGATCGAGCAACAGTTATTCAAGCTTGGCGAAGGCCAAGTGCAGAGTGAGTTTGCCGACATCAAGAACGTGTTGTTCTCAGTCGTCGACAAAATTGATGCGCACTTCAACGGCAATGTCACGGTAACCGGGGTGCCAACGGGCATTACTGATCTGGATACCCTCACCCGAGGCTTCCAACCTGCAGACCTCATCATCCTCGGTGCACGCCCATCGATGGGCAAAACCAGCTTCGCATTGAACATTGTGGACGCAGCGCTGAACAGCGCGCCTGCAGAGCAAACAGTTCAGGTTTACAGCATGGAGATGCCTACCGAGGCACTGATCTACAGGTTGTTGGCCATCTTGGGTCACATGGATCTCGGCAAACTTCTGAATGGCCAACTTGAGGATGAAGATTGGTCGAGGCTGACATCTGCCGTGAAAAAAGTTGATGACTTCGGCACTCGGCTCGTCATCGATGACACCTCAAACCTGACGCCGGCGGCGCTTCGCGCTAAAGCCAGACGCGCAGCCCGGCGGTTCGGTCCACCGGCGCTGCTCATGGTCGACTATCTGCAGTTGATGCGCTCACCAGGCCAGGAGAATCGGGCCAACGAAATCAGTGAAATCTCTCGTTCGCTCAAGGCGCTGGCCAAAGAGTTCAACTGCCCCGTCGTGGCTCTTTCCCAGCTCAATCGCGACCTAGAAAGACGCCCAAACAAGCGCCCGATCAGCGCGGATCTACGCGACAGCGGCGCGATCGAGCAAGACGCGGATGTGATTTTGTTCGTGTATCGGGATGAGGTCTATCACCCGGAGACTGAGCACAAAGGCATCGCTGAAATCATCGCTGCCAAACATCGCAACGGCGCATGCGGCACCGTGCGTACAGCCTTTATTCCTCACCAGACCCGCTTCGCCAATCTCAGCGCCAACGTGGATTGGCAAGGAGCGCGTGCATGACAACTCTAAACCCTGTGCAACCGACGCACTGCTGCGGTAACTGCAACCGGCATTTTCGACTCCACCAGGTAAGAGTGATCCGTCCAGCTCCTGAGCAACCCGATGGCGAAGTAGAACTGCTGGTCTGCCCCTGCTGCGATAGCTATGACATCGAAACGATGCAGGAGGCCGAGCGTGCCTAACACTCACTTTCCTGCCATCCGCGCCGATGCTCAGTTCGAGCGTTCAGCGCTCAGCTTCGCGCATCAAACCGGGGTGAATGCCGTCGAGCTGGATGCCCTAGCCCAAGTCGTGATTCGACTTGCTCGGGATCAGAGCACTGTGGCCCCCAAGAGCTTACTCGCAGAGCTGGCCGAGTTCGTTGAACTGGGATACATCGCTGTAGAACCAACGACCTCAAACACCGTTCTGGTCGACCTCATGGTTCCCGGCGCTCTGCTCACTAACTACTTCTGGGCAGTCTGGGTTCCCCGACACCTCTTCACCCGCTCGTTGAAAGTGGCCGTTGCCGCCAAGTTGCCCGGCGCCGGCAACGAACAGCAATACACCATCGCATTCAGAATCCCTGGAACACGCGAGGACGGTCGTGCGTTTTTGGCCAACCTCGCACGCCAGTATCCCGACGATGCACCCGAAATCGTGGCCATCCAGGCCGGCAACGCGCTTGAGGAGGAACAGACAAATGATTGATCACAGCGAGCAATTCATTGAGGTCGATGAAACCCTCACACCGACGTCACGACAAGCCGCGAAGGCCGACCTGGATCTGGCGATCGCCCGGTTTTTGGCAAATGGTGGAACGGTCACTGTGGTTGGCCAACTCGAACCTAACACCTCGAGCACCTCAGGGCCGCGGGAGTCAAGAATCGCTCTCCCACAACAGGCCCGAGTCAAAAAGAAGAGTGATCTGCTGCTGAAAACCGACCTGGAGATCAAGGCCAGGATCGGCAAGAACCTGCATGAAGCAGCAGCGGAGCTGGGAGAGTCACTCAGCCGCTGCCAGCAGTTGGCAAGAACCTATCGCATCCCCTTCCGCACATTCGGCGCAAGCCGTAATCGCAAGGCGAGAGCTTGAAAGTACTCCGACTCAGTGACCTCTTTATCAGAAGCCATACAGGACTATCGGCATGACTACAAAATCCAAACGACACAGTGCAGATGAGAAATTCGTAGTACGTCTCCCTCTGGGCATGCGAGGAAAAATCGCGCTCAAAGCCAAAGAAAACACCCGTTCTATGAACAGCGAAATGGTTCATCGCCTTGAACAAGTTGAGCAGTACGAGGAGGCACTGGCTCGCGCCAATTCGATCATTGACCAGTTGCTGGGACGTCTCCCTGAACAAGTTCCAGCACTGATGGAGCGCCATTGATGGCCACCGATAAAGTCGCACATATCACCGAACGCCTTTTGGCTCCAGGCTTCAAATCAAAGGCCACTCAAGTTGCTGCTCTGAGTGATCCTGTCGCAGATACCGGGATGGTGCTGACCCTGGATCAAATGCTGCCCTACGACTCGAACCCTCGCACGACTCGTAACCCGCTTTATGATGAGATCAAAGAATCTATTCGGCAGCGCGGCCTGGATACGCCACCGGCGGTAACACGCCGACCAGATGAAGAAAAGTATCGGATCCGCAACGGCGGCAACACGCGCCTGGCGATCCTCAATGAGCTGTACCGGGAAACCAACGAGGACCGGTTTTATCGGGTTCATTGTTTGTTCCGCCCATGGCATCAGGAGCGCGGTGAGATCATCTCGCTGACCGGTCACTTGGCCGAGAACGATATGCACGGGCAGTTGTTGTTCATTGAGCGAGCTCTTGGCATTGAGCAAGCAAAAAAGCTTTATGAAGAGGAGTCTGGAAACCCCATAGGCATGCGTGAGCTTTCACGGAAACTAACAGCTGACGGTTACCCCGTATCGCACTCGCATATCAGTCGCATGCAAGATGCGATAAGATTTTTACTACCGGCAGCCCCTCACCTACTGTATTCGGGGCTCGGAGCAAACCGAATAATCAAGCTCTTAGCCCTGCGAAAATCAGCGGACACCTGCTGGAATGAGCATTACAAAGGCGAAGCCGTTGAGTTCGATATGTTGTTCGGTGATGTCTTATCGTCATTCGACGGTGAAGCCGATGAGTTCTTGCTTGAACGGTTCCAGGATGAGCTGATTGGTCAGATGCGCAAAAGTCTTCCGCATGTGACTTACGAGAACATCCTGTTCGGCATCAAGCAACAAGACGACCAGAATCGGCGCAATAACGCCGTGACAGACACTGCACCAGCACTCCCGCCATCCCCGCTCTCTCCTCTTCAGACACTACCGCCCTCAAAACCTGCACCAACACCAACATCGGCCGGACCTCAGGAACCGAATACAGGTGGGAATGGATCACCGCAGAGTGCTGCACCAGCGCCCTCACTCCCACCACCCAGCCCACCAGGCTCCCTGGAACAGAATAGTGGTGCCAGTCCAGCGACCGTTCGTGTCGACACAACGCAGCAAACTCTTGCACCGCCGGCAGCAGATGCCATGAGCGCGGAACAGCAGCAAGCGCGCATTGATGGGCACATTGTTTCACCGGCAAACATCAGCGAACGGGTGATGACACTCAAACAGCGGCTCGCAAGCATGAACGGCGAGTCGCTACCCGACTTCAATGCCAACTGCCTGACTGCCATCCCGGTACAGGCCGGTGGCCTGCACCCGATCACTGACCTTTGGTACATCGAAGGTGACATTGATACACCTCGCCATCTGCGCACTCAGATCGCCAACCTGGCAGCCGAGATTGTGCTTTCGGTTAATGCCCCCGGAGAGATCGAAGCCACTGGCAGCGGTATCGGCTTTCTATACGTCAGCCCTCAAGAGCAGGCCGATCTGTCGTTTGTTGCTCAGCACACTCTCACCCTGCTCCAGTCACTCAGCGGTAGCGTGGCCATCGCTCTGAAAATGATGAATCCAACGCCGGACGGTGACCTCAGCGTGTTGGGCGAATTTCAGTTTGCCGCAGCACTGGGCCAGATCTTGTTGGGTATTCCCCCGTCAGCTGAACAATCCGCTGAAAACGGTGAAAGGCTCAGTGACGGCGGATTGGTGAAACTGTTCAGGATTATCCGCCTGGCCAGACGCCTCATTGATCTTGAGGTAGCCACCCACTCCACCGATGTTGATAGCTGAGAGCGGGAGGATTGTCCATGTCGAAACTCGCCGTAAACGAAGCTGTACTGCATCAGGTCTTGTACCTCATGCGCACCGGGCAATTGCAGCGCTGCGTTGATCTGGGACTCGATCCAGAAACCCTGGGCCAGCTCCAACATCCGAGCATTCTCAGTGTTCTTGCAAACTCGCCCGTCAACTGGGTTCAGATCACTATTGACCTCGAAATGGTCAAGCGGCTGATGTCGAGTGCAGATCGGTCCGATGATGAAAAGCGCATGATCGAACGAGCAATTCGGTTAGGGGCCACATCGACCATGCTGCATACGTTCTTCGGCCTGACGCCGCAAGAAGCAGCAATGCTGAGGTCCGTGATGGGGGTTAAGCCACCTCGCGGCCGGTGGCGAGAACCCAGCGAAGATACCGATCGAGAGCTTTGGTATCGCTGGATCGCATTGATGAAAGAGCACCAGCCTGATCTCACAGACAGCCTGGCTATTCTTGATATATCGATGCTAGTAGCCGAAGAGCTGCGAACGGAAGGTCTGACACTCGGCGCGATCTGGAACCGGGTCACCGGCTGGATCTCGTCGGGAGCTTACAAAAGTAAAGGCACTGAATTTCCTCCGCAGCCTGCCCTGGTACTTCCTGGACAGGTAGCGACGGAACCATGAGTCTCTCTTACGTCTTTGAGTCAGCCTCCCGTCACTTGCGCGCACAATTGGAGCTTCGTCGCGATGAAGAGGCTCAACAACGCACGTCCGGCGATTATGCCGGCATCATATTCAGCGGAAATCCCCACGAGACAGTTCCTCGGCGCTTGCTGCTGGACCAGCGCCTGACCCCACTTGAGCGCAACGCATGGCAAGTCTTTCGACTGCTCATTAACAGTGATGGCATCACTGCCTTCCCAACTTACGAACAGCTACGTCCGTACCTGGGCATGCAGCCTGGCAAACCAGCATCCAGAGAGACGGTGGCCAAGGCCTTGACCGTACTTCGTTTGACGCGCTGGCTTAGCCTTGGCCGCAAGGTACGCGATGAAATAAACGGCCAGGTGCAGGGTAATGTGTACATGCTTCACGACGAACCGACCTCTCCGGCCGAAGCCATCGAACTTGACCGAGACTACATGCAGTTGCTGGTTCACTCGCTGCAGCACGCGAACCGGGCTATCAGGGACATCGCTGAGCGGACCTGGAAAGAATTGACTGATGATCCAGACGTCGGAGAGAGGCTGCCGACACGACTCGACGGCTACATCGAGCGAATCGCTGCACAGTCCTGGATCACCGGAAGGCCAGAAACAGGCTCTGAGCACACCGAGTTCGGAATCCGAACTAAGCAAAAAACGACTCACTTACCACTGAGTTCGGAATCCGAACTCAGTGAAAAATCGGCAAGCGATCCGCTCGATTACCCCAGTTCGGATTCCGAACTCAGTGGAAAACCGGGCAGTTCGGACTCAGTTCGGATTCCGAACTCACATAGTACGTACGTAGATACAAATCAGTTTGTAAGTAAAAACGTACCGCACCTGCGAGAGCACTCATCGCCCCAGACCACTCGGCCGACTCCGAGTGCATTCGATAGCCTCACTCCAGAGAACCGGCACAAAGCCATTCAAGCGATTCGGAACCTACCGGACCAGATGCAGGATCAAGTTGTTCGCCAGTGGACCGCTCGCTGCAGCGACGGAACAATCGCCAATCCGATGGCTTACCTGTTAACGCTCGTGCAGAAGGCACTCAGCGGAAAACTGAATGAGTGGTTCCCAAGGTCAGATGGATCAACCGAGAAAACGGTACCTACTCCCACAGCTCCTGCCCCTATCGTTCATTCGGCACCACCTCCGCAGAGACGATCAGGCGGAATGCAGACCGGTAACGAAGCATTGCGCGCTTTGAATATCAACTTGGGCCGACGAACACCATGAACACGGCCAACTCGTCGGATCGACCAGCCGAAAGTGGTGCGGCCCGCACCACCCTGAACATCCCTGCCATCACGCGGGTCGACCGGCCTCAAAGTGGTGTGCCCCACACCACCCTGAACATCCCTGCCATCACACCGGGTCGACCGGCCTCAAGTGGTGTGCCCCACACCACCCTGAACATCCCTGCCATCACACCGGGTCGACCGGCCTCAAGTGGTGTGCCCCACACCACCCTGAACAACCCTGCCATCACACCGGGTCGACCGGCCTCAAGTGGTGTGCCCCACACCACCCTGAACAACCCTGCCATCACACCGGGTCGACCGGCCTCAAGTGGTGTGCCCCACACCACCCTGAACATTCCTGCCATCACACCGGGTCGACCGGCCTCAAGTGGTGTGCCCCACACCACCCTGAACAACCCTGCCATCACACCGGGTCGACCGGCCTCAAGTGGTGTGCCCCACACCACCCTGAACATCCCTGCCATCGTCCGGAGTCGGACAGCTACAAGTGTTGCCACCGGCAACACCCCAAACACCCCGGCCACCGTGCTGGATCGGACGGCCGCAAGTGGTACCGTCGGTACCACCCCGGTCTACCCAGCCAAGGCGGTCGTTACAACAATTTCCCTTCACGTGGGTTTCATTTTGAACGCTGCCAGTCGGGCGGCATGAGTTCAGCATTCGCCATGCACTTCCTTCCTTTATATATAAGGACAACCCACGTAATGGCTGATAACTACCGGCTCAACATCGGCTCCCTGCGCAGCGATGTCGCGTTGACCCTACACACCCACCATGCCGCCCGAATCTGGCTCGGGCGCCCCAAGTCCGACGACAAGGCGAGCATCATCGGCCTGGCGGGCTTCTGCAGCTTCATTAACCGCATGAACCGTGGTGCGACTCTGGACGATCCGTATTCGGACTGGTGGCTCCTGCAAATCGAAGAAAAAGTGGCTGAGTCCGAACAGGATCTCAAGGCAATCGACACGCGCCTCGATGAGGTGATGGCCAAGCTTCCCTCAGCCATCACCATCGGCAACAACCTGTCGATCCAGCCAGTTCAGATGCCGCTGTTCATCTCCAACCCGCTGGGATTTAAAGCGGTGTACCTGCTGACCTCCTACGACGAAATCGTCCGACGTGTCTTGCTTGCCCAGCACGTCGGTCTGGTCGGCAGGCGGGACATGGAGATCTGGATCGACGAAGGTGCCCGGGTCCTGCGCAAGCTGTTCAGCCTGGCCCAGCTCTTCAAGTTTACTGGCGCTGCGCGGGACGACTTCGCTGCCAATAACGCCAAAGCTGCACAGGCCCGTGAGGCATTCGCACGCTACGGCGACATTCCTCAGGACATCCTGGAAGGCACCCGCCGCTCCAGCTTCGCGCCGCCGATCAACAAGGCATCACCCTCGGTCCTTCATGCAAACGAAGACGACTACATCGGCGAGGAGGACTGACCATGGTTAGGCCCGCAACGACTCCTGAGCTGCAACAGACAGCCTTCAAACCACTGCAACAAACTGCCTTCCAGGGTCTGCAACAAAGTGCCTCACTAAAAGGCCTTTTAAAGCCTTTTAAGGGTAAGGGGGAGCTGGAACAGTTAGCCGAACTTTGCGGGGTGA
The DNA here is from genome assembly GCF_024129895.2 of Pseudomonas sp. 21LCFQ02. Lineage (NCBI taxonomy): Bacteria > Pseudomonadati > Pseudomonadota > Gammaproteobacteria > Pseudomonadales > Pseudomonadaceae > Pseudomonas > Pseudomonas sp. 21LCFQ02. The sequence goes on along the minus strand of NZ_CM178749.1, from coordinate 3,119,213 downwards.
TCGAAGGCGAGCTGAAACAGCTTGCCCAGGACGTGCTGGGCCAAGCCAAGCAACGACCATTCTCGCTGCTGCCTGTACGGCTCACTGAACAGAACACTGGATCAGGAACCATGTTTCTACGCTGGCAGCACGTGCAGTCCCGGCGCATGGGTGTCGGGATCTGGAGTGAGATGCTGCTGACAACCAAACTTTCAGAAAACCTGCTGCACGACCTGGTCGCTGTGGAACATCAGCGGATCACGCTCAACATGCAAATCAGCCTGATTCACTCGATTGGCAAGCAAGCGACCGAGTGCGCCGAAAAAGTGGCCCAGGCCGATGCCGTGTTCCTGGAGCGACTGCAGCAGCTCACCACTCAACCAGAACGTTACTGAGGAAAAATCTATGGCTACCAACGTAGTATGGGAAGGAAATATCGGGAACCCGCCGGAGTTCAAGTCGTTCTCGAACGGTAACAATGAGCCGCGGCGCATGGTGCGGCTGAACGTGTACTTCGATAACTCGTTCCCGGATGGCAAAGGCGGCTATACAGAGCGCGGCGGTTTCTGGGCCAATGTCGAACTGTGGCATAAGGATGCTGAGGCCTACTCGAATCTCTACCAAAAAGGCATGCGTGTTCTTGTTCAGGGCCGGGCAATCATGGATCGCTGGGAGAAGGACGGCGAACAGGTACAAGCGTTGAAAGTCGATGCCATTCGCATTGGCATCCTGCCTCAACGCATCGAGCACATCGTACTACAACAGAAGCCCGGGGCTGACCCGGGGCGCTCTGCAGGCAACAATGTTCTGCCTCAGTACGACTATCCAGATGACGATAGCTTCCACGGGGTGCCCAACTTCTAAAAAATCGCGCCACTCGTGAAGTTCCCGAGGATGGTGTTCTGCTGGTTCGCCATCCTCATTCCACTGCTTATACCCTACCCTGAAAGCAAAAAATCGCGCCCGTTCGTGGTGTGCTCCTAGAAGTGAAACTCACGGTTCGTGACGTCCATCCATAGGCTGTAGCTTCCTGTTGCCTTCAACCCACTCTTGATGGGTAATTGCGCTCTGCTTGATCACCCGTTTACATTGCACTTGTCCACTTATTTGCATTGGACTTGACCTGTCGCGTGGACGGGACTTGACTAGCAAATCTGGTAGCGATGACCGGCTAAGGTTGCCCCCTTTACATTTGGTCAGCGTAAGCAGAAAGCGGCTACAGGCAAACCTACACCATCACGGTATGGATGGACTTTGGATACCATCCCAACAGCGCCCAGATGATAGAAATTAGCCACGTTATAGTGTCCAAAGGATTTTTTGGCATTTGAATGTCTCAAACACTCAAGGATCTGTTGATGCCTCTCAGCACAGAGCAAGTGAAAAAATTACGGGATGCAGTAAATTCGTACTCATTCCCTACAGCCCATTTTGACTTCATCGCAAAAAAACCAGTCATTGGGCTTTCGATGCTCCAGCTAGAAACCCGTATTCGTCAACAGTTGCTCAGCGCTTCCCCGGAGCAAGTTAAAGACGGTCTGTCGAATGTTCTCTACTGGGGTTTTGCACAAATGGGAGGGCTAGGCCCTGTTCGTGTTGAGCGCTTCAGAAGCGCGGTATCGATCCACCAGCTGCAACAGGCCTCAGGCTTATTTACCAATCGTGAAAGGCCGGCACTCTATGAAATCGCTGAATTAGGGTTACCTCAGTTCTCTAAGGTCTCGTTCGTAAGCAAGATCCGTATGTACCTGGATCCAGTGAAATCAGCGACGCTGGACAGGCAGATCATGCAAATGCACCAAATCCATACAGACACCGTCTTAGCTGCATTCAAGCAGTACAGCACCAGCATCCCCACAACTAAGGGAAACTCAGCTGCCTACGAAAGCTGGTGTGATCATCTTGGCTTTATCGCTCAAGCTTATTTGCCTACTGCACGTGTCGTTGACATTGAGCGAGGGCTCTTTCAAATAATTCAGGAAGGCGACGTGAGTTCGGCGGCTGATATCTTGAAGAATGCCTGAATTCAAAGAACTCGTTTTGTTGCCTTGATCCATAGCAAACCTTCGTGGAAGGTGGTCAAATCCATGCAGTTACGCATTTGCGGAGACGAGCGTGCACAACACCAGCGATGGCCCAGCCCGGGATAGGCGAAAGTTGAACAATCCTCACGTTGCCATACGAGCTGCCGGTGCTGACGCCGCCGTGAAAGGGCTTCCGGTGCATGCCTGTCCCTACGTGCACCCGGCAATGCGCTCCTCTTGGCTCAAAGGGTTTGCCCAGGCAAAGCAACTGAGTCTGTTCGACTGAGACGGCCTCCTTCATCTCAAAATCTCCTCGCTCCAAGCTTCCCGTTTCCCATAGCCACCTGCTGAGCCTGCACCGGACAGTTGCTGAAACGAAGCGCTGGAGCTGTTACATGTCTGCACTACCCTTACCCACCCTTCACGAACTGCACGAGCGCTTTTCCGAGGCCCGCATTGAGATAGCCGCACGCTACGCGGAAAAACTGGGAATGCGTGACACAGCAAGACTCTGGTGCATGAAGCACCACTTGGAAGTGACATCCAGCTCAAGATACTGGTGCATCGCTTTCACCGCAGAATCCGATGGAAAGCAGCGGGTCCTGGCGCGCCTGGGCGACAGGCTGCAGCGGTTTGACGGCACATCCATCAGTGCTCTCAACCTCTCGTTTGAACAGGAGGTGGCCGCGGAACTCTTCAGGTCGAACTGCGACGAGCACATGGGACTCGCACTATTCCAGCCAGCAGCTGATACGTTGCCCCTGGTCACGAGCTACTGCAAGGCTGCCCGCGAACATGCCTACGCAATGGCCTTCGTGGACGCATTCCCGCAGCAACCCGAGCTACGTTGCTCGAATGACGAAAGGGCTGATAAGGCGCTGCGTCAGATGATCGCCATTCGAGTGAAGTTTCACGTAAAAAACCTCGGTGCAACGCTACGTGAGTTCTGCACTCACATCGACCCGAAAATACTGCGAGCGATAAGGTCTGTCGGGTGCCCTACCGCAGTCATGTACAACTGGTTGGTCACAGGAGAGCGCCATCGCAGACTGCAGGCACTGGCAGCACAGCGAATCTTGGTCCCGGTCCTGGTACACCACCAAACCAGTGCACAGATTCTCTCGACAATCGTCGACCTTGGGCTGCCGCTGAATGACGAACTCGCCAAGGTGTTGAACTCTAAGCCCGCATTCGTTCGAGCATTGGGTAAAGCGTCTCCCTACCACGCAGGCACCGCGTTGTTTCACATCAACCGTGAAGGCAAGCACGAAGGTTGGAATGCCCTGCTTGCAGGTGCATCGTTGGGAAATCGGATGCCACGTAAACGGCCAGAGTGGAAGGTATTCATCGCACTATGGTCCGCGATTCCGTATATGGCTCTGAACCGGGTCAACCTGACCACTCTTTTGCGTGGTACACCCACGAACTGGTCAGACCCGGCGTGGGACCAGATAACAGCGACCATTCAACATGCCGGCGAGCTGTTCAAACATGTCAATTACGTCGACGACAACAACAGACTGGTTGACCGCCGAGGCATCGCTACAAGGAACCTCCTGACGTTCATTGAGCGTTGTACATACAACCAACTGGCCAACCTGATGAAGCGCTTCGACCAGGCTCTGGACGCCGGTAACATCGCCTACAACAAGAATTACAGGGATCGTCAGGCGCTTACTCACTGGCCCGGCCTTCTGACTTCGGCGCGATCGATCATGACACCCAACGGATGCGAGATTGTCGAGTTGCTTAGCGCCGAAGACTTGTACGCCGAACATCGGGCACTGGGACATTGCATCGACACCTATGACCGATTCGCACTGCGTGGAACCTGTCGTCTACTTTCTGTCCGCCAAGCCGGAGTATCAGTCGCTTCTGTCGAAATTGTGCAACGTGACGGTCTACCCAGACTGGCCCAGCTGCAGGCCCATAAGAACCGCTCAGTTGCCTCGGATTCCCCTGCCAGCGTAGCTGTAGTCTGGTTGATGACGCATTTACGCGACCAGAGCATCCCTCACAACCTGAACTGGCCGAACCTTGTACCAGCGAACTACGAACAATTCATGAGCGAAAGCATGGTCGCTTGGATCAAAACGTCCGTAGGCCAGCCATGAGCCGCGTTCGCATGGTCAATCAAGGTGGCCAGGTCAGGTTGCTTAAGAACGTGGTCTTCGATGGCTGGGACTTTGGTCTCGAAACTCCCTACATCGACGGAGCCAACCGGGTGTTCCTGGCCCGCAGTGGGCATTACATCCGACGCGGCGATCACCCTCTCTACCGCTACTGGCGAATCCCCAAAGACCGGCTGCTGGACGAGTTGGATGTCTTCTTCCACAAGCTCACAGAGCTCTGTCCCAGTGGCGTGCTGGACTCATGGCAATCCTTCCAGGCGCGAATCAGCGAGGCGCTGAGTCAACCTACCCAGGATGCATTTACCTGGGGCTTGGCACTGCGCATAGCATCGTTGGACGAAGGTGGAGTGCTGCTCTCGGGCGACTTTCACCCAGGCGTCGTAGCCGCTGCCAGGCGCATGCAGGGTTCATTCCTGGGCCGCTCAAAGTCATGGCGCATCAACTCCACCATCGAGCTGGTCAGGAGCAACCTGATACTGGATCTGGGGCTGGCCGAAGAACAAATCGAGGTCATCACCACGACCCAGACACTGCTTGATGATGGTTCTGTAGCCAGCGCAGAGACCTTACCTGGCATCACCATCGGCGGACCTCCAGCAGAGCGCCAAGCGGCCGTAGCTACTGGAGAGGTGTCCTACGAACTTTATCTGGCTGCGGTCCCGACGATCGAACGCACGGAGTTTTCCGAGGAACAGATCAACCAGGCGCTCCTGGGGTATTCGCTACTTGGCCATCAGCCTGCGGGGATCCGCCACCTTCTGATGCGTACAGGCGCACTGCTGGCAGATGACATGGGCCTTGGTAAAACCCGCCAAGGCATCATTGCAGCTCACATACGGGCCGCAGGCCGTCCTATCCTGGTCATCACGCTCAATACGTTGCTTGTCAACTGGCAGCGAGAGATCCACGCCGTCTACCCAGACGCCACGGTGTCGATTCAGACCATCAATGACGACGCGCAATGGACGCTGGTGAACTTCGAACGCCTGGAAGCTCAGGTCGCTATTGCCGGCAAATACCAGGTGATGATCGTCGATGAAGCGCAGACGATGAAGGAACCCACCGCAGGCTGGACACGCAATGGCTTCGATATCGCGGCTCAGATACCCAACCGCTACCTGCTTACAGGCACACCCGTGCTCAACCGCGAGGCTGAATTGCACACCCTGCTGCGCCTGTCTGGTCATCCAATCGGGCAGCTCCCGCTGAAGGACTTCTGCAGCAGGTTCGCCGGCAGTCCCGAGTTCCGCCAGAACCTGCGGGCCGAGATCCAGGACTGGATGCTGCGCCGGCGAAAAGACGTGCTTCCCGATCTGAAGGGTAAGCAACGCCAGTTGCTGCCGTTGGCTCTGACCGATGACGAACGCAAGGAGTACGACAAGATCCGGTTTGGCGACAAACCGATCTTCGCTCGCCTTGGCGCTATGCGACAGTTGCTTGAGCAGTTGAAGATCAAGCACACGATTGAGATGCTCACGGCCCTGGACCCTTTGGACAAGATAATCCTGTTCTGCGAATTCAAGCCGACCGTAGCGCAACTGGAAGAACGCTGTACCGAACTTGGAATCGGCTGCGTCACGCTGATTGGCTCTGACTCTCTGCGTAAACGGCAGAAGTCGATCGACACGTTTCAGGATGACCCAGACTGCAGAGTATTCATTTGCACGACGAGAGCCGCCGGCACCGGTAATAACCTCACGGCAGCTAACTACGTGTCGTTCCTTGGTCTGCCCTGGACTCCCGGCCAACAGGATCAGGCCGAAGACCGCGCCTACCGGAACGGCCAGTTGCGCCTGGTCGTCGTGAAGATTCCTCTGTATGACAACACCATCGACCAGCAGCTATGGGATTTGCTGATGGCAAAACGCAAAGTCAGCCAGGAGTTGATTGAGCCTGAAGAGGATCTGGAGAAACTGACGAAAGCTGCCATGGCTCGCACGTTGACGGCATAGCTGGTTAAAAATACACCGGCTGCGCGATATCCATTTACTGCTGCGTGCTGGCATTGAGCCTGCCACTTTGCCCCCATACTCTCAGGGGGCCATTTGGCACATGATCAGGCACTTCACCACTCTCACCGTACTGACGCTGCTCGCCGGTTGCGCGATCCAGCCTGACACGTCGAGCAAAACCACGGTCGATCCCGCTCGGAATCCTGAGCTGATTACACCTGATCTGTATGCCGATACCGCATCGGGTAAACCTGATGCAGTCCGCTACAGCCGCTATACCCTGGTCAACACCATGCCCGCTGAAGGGCAACGTGATCTGATGTCGCAGATCATTGATGTGACCATGCCTTCGAACATGAACCCAAACGTTCGGGATGCCATGGAGTACGTCACAGCGCGTTCCGGATATCAGCTCTGTCCTGCCGGCTCAGGCTATGTGGGCATTCTCTACTCGCGGCCGCTGCCGGCAGCGCAGTACAAACTTGGCCCTATGTCACTTCGCAACACGCTGCAGGTGCTGGCCGGGCCAGCGTGGCAGGTAAAAGTTGATGAAGTGAGCCGCAACGTCTGCTTCAACCTGCGCCCAGGATATCAGCCTCCAGCGCCTGTCCAGGCAGCCCAGGCGCTGGCCAAGGCACCGCCGGTAAGCACACCAACTCCTGTAACTGGGGCCGACGATTCTGGTGCTGTCGCTATCGCTGTACCAGCGGCGGCTCCGTTGGTGGCGGATACAAAGGTTGTTGCTACCGCGCCATCAGTTCCATCAACCCCGGTGGACAAGGCCAAGGAAGGCTCCAATATAACCCCGGTCATCGCGTCCAAGAACGTCGCCGTCACCGAGAGTATCGCCACCGGGTCCGCAGCACCGGCTCCCTCAAAGCCCTCTCTTTCTGGCAATCAGACCACTGCCACACCTTCGGTCCCCCTATCTGCTGTCACGGTCGCGACTCCGGTATTCCCGTCCAGCCCACCGGGCGCTCGGCCGCCCTCCAATTGGACGGTAACAGTAGCGGACAAGAACATTCGTCTCACGCTGCGCAAGTGGGCTGACAAGGCGGGCTGGACGTTTGGCGATGAACACTGGGTGAGCCCCGTCGACATCCCAATTTCGGCTAACGCCACGTTCAACGGCGACTTCAAGGCAGCCGCACAGGGGCTGGTAGGTACAACTGAGCTTTCGGATACACCGCTCCAGCCGTGCTTCTACACAAACAATGTGATCAGGGTCGTCGGCTACAACATGACCTGTGATCCTGCCAGCGCCCGGTGACCGAATGACTATCCAACGATTCAAGCTCACGGCACTCGCCATCGCTCTGTGCGGTATAACGGGGTGCAGCGTTACGCACGACAAACATCTCATCGAGCAAGCATCCAGCGATGCCAATGGCACTGCCCGCTATCGCGCGACGCTGCAGGCCGAGTCCATCTCGCTCGATGCCAAACGAGCTGCCCAGACCGTCCAACGGCCGTTCATCACGGGTAGAGCCGTTCCGGTCAGCCGCGAAGTCACCCTCCCAATGCCGCTACGCCAAGGCGTCGATACGACTCTCCTGTACTCGGACGGCGCTGTCGATCTGCCGACACTGGCAGCACGCATACAGAATGCAACTCAGATCCCGGTGCAAGTGATGCCCGACGCATTGCTTCCAGTTGAAGACTTCCTGCCGAGACTGAACGAGCGAAACGAAAGCCAGCAGAGCCAGACGATTGGCTACCCCACGTCGGCCGACCTCGCAGACCCAACTGCCTATGGCCTGGATCCCTCACTGGCGAACGATTTTCTGCCCACCGGTACTCTGAACGCCTCATCGACCCATTCTGGAAAGCCTCAAGCGCGATCCTCGAAGGCACGAGCGGACCAAGCCACTCGACCTCTCGACGCGACGCTGGACTCGATCGCCACGAAGCTTTTCGTCTCCTGGAAATACGACAGTGATCGTGGGGCAATTGTCTTCTACCGCACCGACACCCGAATCTTTGAGGTGCGCAACCTCGAGGAGTCTGGCTCGACCGAGATGAGCGCCGGCCAATCTGGCAGCACCGACGGCAGCTCAGCCAGCAACGGCCTGGAAAGCCGCTCAAAGTCGGTGATCAAGAGCGAGCGCAAAGAGCAGCCCATGGCAGGGTTGATCAAACGAGTTGAGCAGTTCATGACCCGGGCAGGCCAAGCCACTGCAGGTGACGATGGATACTTGGTGGTCACCGACACCAAAGCGGCCCTGGACAAGATTGATGCGTACATCAGGATGGAGAGTGCGATGCGTTCACGCCGCATCGATTTCGTCTACGAGCAGATTACCGTCGAGAGAACTGACTCGCAGCAGGGTGCACTCAACTGGAATCTGGCATTCCAGACAGCTAGCACCAACGGGTTCGAAGTATCAGGCCTTAACTCCATTGTTGAGCAACAAGGCGCTGCCATGTCCATCGGGCTGTCTGCCGGCAGTGGGCAGTTTGCCGGATCTTCGGTTGCGGTCCAGGCACTTAGCAAGATCGGTCGGGTTGTTTCTCAGCGCATGGACACCTTCGGTTCCACGAATGGCCAACCGTCGACAGTAGGCCGACCAAAACGCCTATCGTACATCGACAAACTAGACCAGACGCCAAACACGTCGCTCACCACAGCACCCACCCTCTCGATGAGCACCAAGGAGCTGGTCTACGGCAGGTTGATTACCTTCCTGCCCTATGCCTACTCGAACGGCGACATCAACCTCAGCATCAAGTTTGATGACACGCCGAAGCCTGACATTGAGCGCATCTCGCAGCCCAACGGCTCCTACGTTCAGAACCCGCAGATTCAGAGCGACGTGTACGTGCGTAAAGCCATCCTGCGCCCTGGCCAACCTTATGTAATCGCAGCACAGACCGAAGACAGCCAATCCAGCGACGAGCGACGCACTGATCGCAAGGCGTCGATCATCATGGGAGGTTCCGACACGACTCAGTCCAACCAGCGGATCACCGTATCAGTGATCACTGCAATGGTCCGCGAGCAGTGATTATGAAAGAACTCATCATCCGTGAAGTCGGAGGCGAGCGTTGCGTTGTCTACGGACTCGACTGGGCACCGCTGATCGGCAACAAGCTGGATCGCCAGTCGCTTGCCCACGCCCGTAACCTCAAGGCAACTCATCATGTGCCGGCAGTTGAGTACTCTAGCTCTGTCGGCACGGCCAAGCTGCCAAGTGTGAAGAAAACTGGGAAGGGACGCGCAGTCTACTCCGCAGGTGCCATCGTTGCGCTGAAACACCCGACTTCAGCCTATCTCGGCGTCATTTCGATAGAGGAGGCTCTGGTCTGGGTGATCGCGACCCACAACGGTTCGGTCATCAAGGGTACTGATACCCTGTGCTCACCCGAGGAGGCCGACCAGCTCGTTGCCAGCGTCAGGGCTCGTTACCCACAGATCAGTGACCTCGAAGACACCGACGTCCAGTCATATCTGAACGAGAGGACCCAGTTAAAGGCTGTACGCTACGGCGTCGACGCTGTACCAGGTCCGTTGAAGATCCTCATCATTGCTGTGCTCGGTTTGCTGATCGCGAACTTCGCTTGGGATCAGGGAAAGCGACTGATTCAGAGTTACACACGCTCGCATGCAGACACCCAGCAGATAGACGCTACCCAGGAATGGACCGCCGCGCTGGACATATGGGCCGAGAGTACCCTGATGGATGGCCCCCGCGGCTTCGCTGACTTGTTTGAAGCGATGATGCATTTGCCCCTGGAGGTCGGTAACTGGTCCTTGAAACGTGTCCAGTGCGACAACGCCAATCAGCGCAACTGGACCTGCAGGGCGGACTACGCTCGCGGCGTCATTGCCACCAACGAGTCCTTTCTCTCATCGCTGCGTCCAGATTGGAAGTGGAAGACCCGCTGGGTTGACCTCGACAACGCTCAAGTCTCATGGCAAGTGCCGGGCACACGGCACCCCTTGTCACGCAAAGCGCTGCCGGCACTGACCACATTCAGCCTCGACTACATCAGCCGCCTGCAGGACGTTTCGAAAGCGTACAGCCTCATCGAGGTGAAACCACCCGCAGCGGTCACCATTCCGGCCCCAGTCATCAACGACGGCCAAGGCAAGGTTGCTCTTGAACTCCCGCAGGGGATTCGTTTGCCGAACGTCATGACGTTCTCGATCAAGGGGCCGCTGCGCTCACTGGCCGCTTTCCCACTCAACGACAGCACTCGCATATCACGTCTGCAATTCGACGTTGAGCGAAACGAAGCCAGGCCCGATCTGCGCAACAGCGCGCTCTTTGGCGAAATCAAAGGGGACTACTATGTCCAGTAAACGCATCACCACATTCGTCTGCGCCCTCGCCTTGAGCATGAGTGTCACTGCGCAGGAGCTGGGCTCCGGTCAGGCTCAAGCCATCGCGACAGTTCAGGAACTGTTGATCCTGGATGCCGGTACAGCGGCAAATATCGAACGTCAACGGCACCTGGCTTCGAATGGTCGGCAGCAAGCCCCTACGATTCCCGCTGCTCAGCCCACAATGTCTCCTGCAGCAGAAGCAACTCACCCGCCCCTCACTCCTGCAGAAAAAGAAACTCCAGCGCCTGCTGTTGAGGAGACTGCTGACCGGGTCGCGGTGTTGGGGATTTTCGGCTTCGGCAAACTGCTGCGGGCAGAGGTATCGATCAACGACCAGCGCGTGTTGTTCCAGGATGGAAGGCCCGCACCTATCAGCGGAGCCCTGGACACCGGCTACAAGCTCGTGAAGTTGAAAACACCCTGTGTCGTCTTGGCCAACTCGGCCGGCACCACGACGGCGTGCATCAACCGCCTGGTTGAGGGCTGAGCGATGACGATGGCAACGCTGACCCTCGGTCACATTCTCAGCAAAGAATCGCGAACCAAACCTGTAGCTGTTACGACCGGCCAAGATGAGTATTCCACTGCCTTGCAGCTTCACACGGCATTGGGTACAAAAAATCTGACGCCGTTCGCTCACATCGTAGGCAGTCAACATACGCCGAACCTTTGTCCCTTCCAGCTCGATGAAGGTCGGCTCGGTTGGGTGATCTTGGCTACTGCGGATTATGTCGAGAGTGACATCTGCTCTGCGTGCAGGGGCGAACTTGCCAGGCGCGGTGCGAATGATGTGCGAGTGCTGACCGTTACGCCAACGTTGCTATTGAACGTCTCGGAGGGCGGGATAAGCGGACTCGACGTGAACGCAATTCCCGAGAAGGAAATGACTGCCTATCGAGCGTCATTCCAGGAACTCGTTGAATGGGCGCTTATAAACAAAGCCTCTGATATCCACCTCAACGTCAGCACGAAGGCTACGCAATCTCAGATTCAGTTCACCATCGGAGGGAAGTACGTAGCGCCCCCACGCTGGAAAATGCCTACAGCGCGTTTGTCTGCACTTTTGTCGGTTGTTTGGCAGTGGGGTAATAGCGGCAAGGGCGCAGTATTTTCAAAGGCCAGCGCACAGCAGTGCCAGCTGGAACTGGTCTGCTTCGGCAGACCGGTCACCGCCCGCTGGGCCTCCATCACTGCGATGCAAGGACCTGCCGTCACTCTAAGGATCTTGGACAGCTCTCAGTCTGTAACGCAGATGTCTTTGGAGCAAATGGGCTATCTGCCGTCCCAGATTGCCATGCTCGAGCGCGCAATGCGGGCGGCAGGTGGGGCTACCGTGATTGCCGGGGAAATGGGATCAGGGAAATCGACACTGTTCGGAAAGCTGCTTGAGCTACTGGGACGGTTCCGAAAAGTCATGGCCGTCGAAGAGCCAGTGGAGTACTTGATACCTAATGTGTTGCAGATCTCGATCAGCAACAGCCTAACTGAGGATGACAGCAAGGAGTACACGGCTGCACGTCGTACCATTCGACGTTCAGCCCCGAACGATGTTGGACTCGGAGAAATACGAGATCTACAGACCGGCGATGCGATGCAGGATCTCGCCAACAGTGGCACGAGTCTCTACACCACCATTCACGCGCAGTCAGCTTGGCAAACTCCGGAACGGTTGTACTCAAAATCTATAGGTGTACCAAGCTCGCTACTTGCTTCACCTGGGCTGCTCAAACTTCTGGTTTACCAGGCACTTGTACCTCGCCTTTGCCCGGATTGCGCGATCCCGCTTTCATCCCTGGCAGAGACTGGTGGTGTCGATGAGACAGGCAAGCACCGTGATGCCCAGCATTGGCAGGCCTATATCGAGCGAATAATACGGATCTACGAAGGTATCGATACCCGCACCATCAATGTCCGCTGCCAAGAGGGTTGTGCTTCTTGCCAGAACAAGGAAATCCCAGACCTTAATGGCTACAACGGGCGTGAAGTAATTGCCGAGATGATTGAGCCGTCCCTGGATCATCAGGTACTGCGCTGCATCATGAACCAGGACACGATCGGTCTGCAGGAGCATCTGGAGTCCTTGCCAAGGACTGCCATCAATGATGCTGACATGACGAACAAAACGATCCTCGAGTGCGCCATGTACAAAGCCCTCCAGGGCAAGGTCGACCCTCGCGACATTGAAGCCCGGACCAGTTCGTTTGAGGTCGTAGAGCGTCTGCAGCAAGCCGTCAAAGCTAGGCGAGGCAAGCCATGATTCCCGAGTCACTGCGCCTGAAAGCAGATGCACTTCTCATGCGCATCGAAGAGCTGGATCTACGGCTTCGGTTCGATGCGCTGCTGTTCTCCATATTCGATCGCGCAGATTACTACCGGTTTCTCGCTGACATGATTGAGGGCACCCAGGGTGCCAAGCCACTCATCCGCATTTTCCAAGATGATGCCGTGCGGTTTGCCGGTGTCGCTCGTGGCCGGTTATCAGCGCGTTGGGCTCGCCAGTTCGCCCGGGGCGGCAACCTGAGCCGCACATTCGACCAAACGCTGCCGGCAGCGGACATTGCTGTGATCGCCACTGCCCAGGAACAAGGGGACGAGGACGCGCTCCAGCAATCGCTCAGGGAGCTGGCAGCAAACACCGAGTTGCAACGCAAAGCGCTGTCCATCGTGCTTGGAACCATGCTGGCTTCGCTGTTTAGCCTGGCTGCACTGCTCGCCATGATCCTCTGCACACCTGGCTTCATGGTGCCCAGGCTGCAAAGCGCCTTTTCACTGGTGCCTCCAGAAAACTGGCCGCTGATTGCCGCCAGGCTTTTCCACTTCGCTGACGTCATTGACGCGAGCTGGCTGTTGATTGTGACGCTGACCGTAGTGGTGGTCAGTTTCTGTGTCTGGTCTCTGAGCAATCTGACCGGCCCGGTCCGATTACTGTTCGACCGCTACGGTCTGATCTGGAGTATGTACCGAGACTTTCAAAGCATCCGTACGCTCTCAAGCCTGGCCACAGCGCTCAACCAGAAAACTGCCGCGAAAGGCCTCCGGGAAGGATTAGCCATGCAGATCCCGGGGGCCTCGCGCTGGAAGCGGTATCACCTGGAACAGATGCTCGCCTATGTCGACTCCGGTACCGACAACTCGTTGATTTTCACCACCGGCACCCTCGACAGAGATACCGCCTGGTATCTGCAGGATCTGATCGACTCACGAGGGCTGGAAGGGGCTCTCAGTGCCGTGAAGTCGCGACTCGAAACCCGTGTGCTTAAAAAGCTCAGTTTGCAAAGCCTGGTGCTCAGCTGGGTGTTGATCCTGAGCGTTCTAGCCGCAGCAACGGGGCTAATGCTCTGGATCTACGCCGCTATCGACGCCCTTTCATCCGCCCTGCAAAACCAATTCTACTAACACTCCGGAGAAGCCATCGTGGGACTTACAAACCTGGTCATTACAATTCTCATCAGCGCCCTGATCGTGGTCATTGGTATCCCGGCCGGCAACCGCTACGTCGTTCAATCATCAGTGCCACCAGTGGCCGAAGACATGCAACGCTACATCGCCAGCGTCAAAATCAACGCCCAGGGTGAGGGCATGACACCTTACGAGGGGCTGACCCAAGCCACGTTTGCTCGAAACATCAAAGACGGTGCATTGAAAGTGAATCCCACCACTGGCCTGGTCCTTCACGGCCTGGGTGGTAGCAGCAATAGCGGCACCGTCACCGTTAGCGAGACTGGCGATACTGCGTCCTGGACGTTTGCTGACCTGAGTTCATATGCATGCCCGGGTTTCCCATCCACCATGCAGAAAGCGGTTCAGACCATCACAATCAATGGACGAACCGTCAAAGCCGTAGACGCCAATAACAACGTCACTACTGAGTACACGTCTGCAAGGGCTGGTGGTGCCTGTACCGACGGCGACACCAATGAAGTCGTGTTGACGATCCGTTAATGGAGCCTGCACGCATGGCCATCAGACGCTCACAGCGCGGTTTCGGGCTGATATCTGTACTCATCAGCATCATGCTCGTCACGCTGATGGCCAGCGTCGCTGCCGGGCGCTGGAAGCGCGATATCGAGGATCTGGCTGCACAGTCGACAGGCAAGTACATGCTCGCAGTGCGCAGCGCCGTGATAGTCGCGCTGCAGCGACATGAAGCCGCGTTCAGCCTGACAGATATCAGCAATGCACCGCCAGGCACATACCCGGTGCCGCCAGCGTGGGTAGCCTTCACCGGGGACACAACAACGATTTCTGTCCCGGATCTCAAGGGCGCAGGCCTGCTGGCCGCAGACTTCCCCAGCACACCGCCGTTGGGCCGCTCCATCCACATCAAGTTCTTCCGGAACACGGCTGACTGTCCTGGCTTCGGCTGTGAGACCAAAGCGTTCATCTACACGTGCTGGCCCATTACCGGCGCCAGGCCGGTAGGTGTTGTGAACACCCAGGCCTGTACACCGGCACCGGCCAGCATGGAGTTCGACGGTAACCTTGTCGGGGCAGTCGTCAAAGCCGCCGGCTCATACGGCGGCAGTAACGGAATGCTTGCAGGCACTGTGCGAGGTCCGCTTTTCAATCGTCCAACCACAGACATGGATATCCCTGCCACAAGCGCTGGGCACGCAGTAGTGATCGCCTCGCTCAACGACGTCGACCACCACGGTTACGTACGCATGGGGGACATCCGACCTGTAAACCTCAACAACACACTCTCAGTGGTCGGGCAGATCTCGTCGGCTACAGGTCTGCTGCTGAACACCAATCTTTTGCCTGGCAGTGCATGTACGGTCGAAGGTCAGTACGCGACCAGCAACCGTAGCTCACCGTTGCTGTGTACAGGCGGGTCCTGGTTTGAGGTGACCAACCATACCGTGCTGGGTACGCAGGTGCTGGCCAACGGTGCGGCTGTGGCTGCTCCTGTTTGTCCTGGTGCAAATATGGAGTCCTTCAGCTATGCGTCGCTGGCACAACTGGATGCAACGATGACAGGTAGCAACGTGAATGTCCGGGGCAACCTGGCCGGTAATGTCGTCGGCAACGGGTTTGTAAACCAGACAGGAAATGTAAACGTCACTGGCACGTTCAACGGAACAGTGACTTCGGCACCTGATAGCTCGGTCCGTGTGGGCCAGGGGGTTGCGGTTACCAATGGCGTTGTAAGCATTCCCTCTTCGAACCCGGACGCCCGTGCGCTGGTGATCACCGGCTGTCGTTATCGAAGCTGACCCTGACTGGTTACTCGCACGCAACCAGCATCTTCACGTCATAGGGAGGACTCACGGTACACTGGCAGCTCACCGGCGAATGGTTCGCCCGCTGCCAGCTAGACCGGCCAGACACGAGCACGATGATGCAGAACTACGACAAATACGAGAAGAACGAACACGGCGTGCCTCAGCTTCCCAAGGGACACGCTGGACGACTGTTGGTTTGCCTGGCCGCGATCGACTACTTGGAGCGTCCTTCTGTAGTAACAATCTCAGACTTCACCGGTATCCATAGAGCCCTGATAGATAAGGCAGTGGTCGCCCTTAATGATCAATTTATGACATCAATCGTTAAGGATGGTGCGGTGTTCCGAATTGTTGCATGGGGGGACATACTGAGCGCAGAAGGTGTACGAAAACTGTTGACGATTCACTTTAAGTGAAATAACTTAAGGGCCAGCAAACCGATCATGCGTAAAATACTCATGACGGAGCACTACTTATGTCCGGGCTTCGCTCGCTGGCAAGAAAATATGGTTTTGGCACGCTCGTTTTAGTCCTGGCAATTATTCAGCCGATCCATGCACTGGACCGAAACAAGGCAGACATCAACCTGAACACTGACCTGACACGTATGAATATTGTCATTGGTTCTACAAGCTCCTCAGCAGGATGCCCTGCCGGGCAGAACTGGGACATCAATCATGGCGGCTGTACAAGTGCTGTCAGTTTGCGCAATGTGTCAACATCCCGAGCTTGCAGTTGTACGTGCCCGCAGTCAGGTTCTTGTACGTCAGCCCAGAGCGGCAGCTACGTAGTCTATGGCTGGCGCCTTCCAACCGATGGCAGGGAGTTGATCAGTCACAACAGCGCTACATCATGGGGAAGCTGCAATATCATCAGTAACGCTTGTACCGAAGATGCAGATACAGGGACTGGCACAGCACCGCCACCTGGAACCGTGTACATCGTTGAGGCGTTTATTTGTAATTCCACCCACCCACAGTATTCTAACGGGCCTCTTGGAAGCTCAGAAAAAACCAATATTATTAACACCTACCGAGAGTTCAACGCTGGAGCCAGGTGCCCTGAAGCATCTGGATTTGTATACTGGCAAAATCAATGGCTGAACTGGGCAAGAGAGTATCAGCAAAGCAGACCAGAAGTTTCGCTAGCAGATGCTCTAGCATTAACCTGGAGATCTCCAACCCGCGCCACAATGCTGCAGGCGGCGACTGAAAACGGCGAGCAAAATAATAGTTACATTACAGTCTTGAACCGTTTATGCTCCGAATATGGCACTCAGAGATTTGGGACCCCAGTGACAGCCACTTACATAAATAGATCTGGCTCCTCTTGCATAGTTAACTAGCCAGAATCATAATGACATCAATAGCGAACCTGATTTAAAAAGGAGTTTACATCATGACCCTTTCCCAGTCCCAAGCCATTGCAACCGTTAAAGCTTTTTACAAAAAATTTCTACCTAGTTACGTTGCCAAGGCATCAAGCTGGGAAGCTGATATCGAACAAGGATTTAGCATTGGGAGCCGATATGGCGAATCTCTCAAAGCTACTTTTGACAACGAAATTGCTACCGCGATAGTGCTTGCTGGTTCAACAGAACAAGCCTATCTGAGCAAACCTTCTGTGATCGGGATAGACCCAGTTGCCTATGTGAACCAGCTCGTGCCAACGGAGATCATCAACTACCTCTACCCTGGAATTTCAGTCTCTGATAAATCGGCAGTGCTTTCTGCTATTGGCTCGGGCAGCCTATCAATCACAGACTTCGGCAGCGCGATGAGCATTCTGACGCAGACCAACCCTGCCCCGACCGTAGCCGAGATCATTAAGGCACCAGTACAACTGACCGCAACTGCAAACCTTCCAGACTCTCCGCTAAATTTTCCTGGGCTCTCGGACGGGCAACTGGGTTTTCTGACCAGCATGTACATCGGTGCATTTGGGCGAACGCCCGATCACGGTGGGCTTAAATACTGGGCCAACGAGCTTGCCACTGATATTTCCACCGGCGAGACACAACACGGTGCCTATTTGGCTGTAGGACGTAATATTTACCAAGCTGGTACTGAGAATGGTGAGGCTGGAACAACTCTCAATAATGCGGACTACATTACTTTCGCATACACCAACGCTCTCGGACGAAACCCCGATTCCGGCGGATACAGCTACTGGCTAAACGACCTTAACTCGGGAAGCATCGGGCGATCAGATTTCCTGACCACATTTCTGACTGCGGGCCTGGACTCAGAGCGCGACTCGAACTTCCTCTACTCCCGAATCGCTGTAGGAGAATTTGCTGCTCTAGAACAAGTGTCAGGCACTGGCGCACCGGGTATCGACTCAAAGGCCATTTTGAACGGAGTTACCGACGTAGCCAGCGCAACTAACACCATCAACGGCATCATCGCGCAGTATGGCACTCCTATAGCTTCAATTGCCCAGATAGGCCTTATTTCTGAGACAGCTATCGCCGTACTTTGATCACGGGGTATTAACCTCCGAGGCTAATAAGGATTTCCCCTGTCTTTAGAACGTCCCGACTGCGAGGGTTTCTCTTCGACATTCATCGAGAGAAACCCTCATGCGTTTGTTTCTATGCGAAAAACCCAGCCAGGCCAAGGACATTGCAAAAGTCCTCGGCGCGACCCAGCGCGGTGATGGCTGTATAAAAGGCAACGGTGTTGTGGTGACTTGGGCGATCGGTCATCTGCTCGAAACCGCCCCGCCAGAAGAGTACGGCCCGCAATACAAGACCTGGACAATCGATGCGCTGCCGATCCTGCCGTCAGCCTGGAAGTCCCAGATCAAACCCAAAACAGCCAGCCAGTTCAAAGCCGTGAAGGCACTGTTGCAGCAAGCCACCGAGCTGGTGATTGCCACTGACGCCGATCGCGAGGGTGAGATGATTGCCCGTGAGCTCATCGAGCACTGCCGATACCGTGGCCAGGTAAGCCGGCTGTGGTTATCCGCACTCAATGAAGCTTCCATCCGCCAGGCCTTGGGCAACCTGAAGCCTGGTGCAGAGACCTTTTCGTTGTATCACTCCGCACTGGCACGCTCCAGAGCCGATTGGCTCATCGGCATGAACTTCACACGTCTGTTTACCCTCCTCGGTCGCCAGGCCGGCTACAGCGGCGTGTTGTCGGTAGGTCGTGTGCAGACCCCAACACTTCGCCTCGTGGTCGACCGCGACCATGCGATCGCCAGCTTTCGTCCGATTCCGTTCTGGGACATCGATGTCAGCTTGGCCGTCAAGAACCAGGCTTTTACCGCACAATGGAAACCCGGGAAGGACATCACCGACGAAGACGGCCGATGCCTGGATCAGCGATATGCACACGCTGCGCATGCCAAACTGCAACCTGGCAGTGCAGCCCAGGTCACCGCTATCGAGACCAAAAGAGCCAAGGAATCGGCGCCGCTGCCGTTCGATCTAAGCAGCCTGCAGCAAGCTTGCTCCAAGAAGTTCGGCATGGGTGCCCAGGAAACCTTGAACGTCGCTCAGGCCCTGTATGAAACTCACAAGGCCACAACCTATCCCCGAACGGACTGCGGGTATCTACCGACTAGCATGCTGCCGGAAGTCCCTCAGGTGCTGGAGGCCATTCGCATAACTGACCCAGCAGTCTCCCAGCTCTTGCAACAGATTGACCCCGCACGACGCTCGAGGGTCTGGAACGACGAGAAGATCACCGCTCACCACGGGATCATCCCCACGCTTGAACCCACGAACCTCAAAGCCATGAGCGACAAGGAACGTGCTGTGTACGGATTGATCCGCTCACACTACCTGGCTCAGTTCATGCCTGATCACGAGTACGACCGCACTGTTGCAGATCTGCAGTGCCAGGATGTGCTCCTGCAGGCAGTGGGCAAACGAATCGTTGTCACCGGCTGGAAAGCCTTGTTCGCCTCCACTGCCGAAGAAGAAGATGAAGCAGCAGACAAAACCCGCTCTCAGATCCTGCCGCCGCTACAGCAAGGCTCTCACGCGACAATTCAGAACACGCAGGCTAAAGCGCTGCAGACCAAGCCTCCAAAACCCTATACCGAAGGCGATCTGATCCTGGCGATGAAGACCGTGGCCAAGTTAGTCACAGACCCTCGCCTGGCGCAGACGCTGAAGGAAACCACCGGCATTGGCACCGAGGCCACCCGGGCCAGCATTATCGAAGGACTGATTGACCGCGGTTTTCTGGTCAAGAAAGGAAAGGCTGTCACAGCCTCCGACGCCGGCGTATCACTTGTCAAAGCCGTGCCCCCATCTGTTGCTGACCCAGTGACCACAGCGATTTGGGAACAAGCACTGAGCATGATTGAGGCCGGGACGCTCAGCCTGGACGACTTCATTGCCAAGCAGGGGTTCTGGATCAGCAAAATGGTCACCCAGTACAGCCAGGCCAAGCTGGACATCAAAGTGCCTGTCGGTCCGATCTGCCCATTGTGTGAGAGCAAGATGGCCCATCGCACCGGCAAGAATGGGGCATTCTGGTCATGTTCGCGCTATCCAGAGTGCAAGGGTGTCGTCAACGAGGAGCCTGCTGACAAGCGCAAACCTCGGTCAAGCAAACCCAAGACCAGCAATGCGTGATCATTATTTGCTGCTTTCTTGCCATCACCCCGCTATGCACCCATAATGCGACCGTTCACCCCGCTGGCTACTGACGGTCATCAGTAGCGCCCTGGTGCAGCAGGTTTACCTCTCACCAACCAGAAGCACGCATAGCTCCGGGAAGCGCGTGCAGATCTGCTCGGGATTCTCCCTTTGCCTCCCTGCCCTCGGGTCGCGCAGCCGTCTAACTCGCTTAACGAGTTCAAAGGCATACAGGGTCCCCTCAGGTTCGGTGCCAGCTCTTCCAAAGGCCGCAGCGGTGTTGCGGCCTACCTTATTCCCCTCCTACGGGACACGACTTCCTACGGGTAGCCTGATCGCCTTGACTCAGGGCTATCAGGCTACCCTTAGGGGACGTTATTCATGGCCGGTGACCCGCCGGCGACAAAACGGGTTCCATTTGTGCGCGGATGCGTGCCTTTTGATTACTGGCCTCAGCCACGATAACTGGCCAGGTGAATGCGAGACAAACGATCACAGCCCAGGGATCAAGACTCGAATCACAGGTGGCAATTTCTTCCCTATACTTGGCAGCGGAGCATGTGTATGCAAAGCATACATATGCTTTTTTCACGAAATTTTATCGTATACCCTTTTTATCTCTCCATTCAAAATTTTAAAAAATGAATCAAGTAAAGCGATGACATTCTCAATGTAACTCATCGTAATCTCGAGCCCATTATCTCTCTCATAAACTCCATCAAGCCGTTGAGTCAGACCCTCCCCCCTATCTTTCTCTGAAATCACCCCACCGTTGTGCGCAATCGCGTTGCGAAGCTTTCTAAAATCGCTAACTTCTTCCCATAGAGAGGTATCAAAGTTGAACGCGAAGTGCCGCTCCAAAGTGACTTTTAAAGCATCGATATTAGATAAATTGTTTTTCTTAACTCTTTCAATCTTATCGATATCTGATAGCTGCACAATGACGCGTTCCAAGGTATTTTCAAAGCCCGCATATACTCCGAGCACAGCTGAACTGTAAAAAGAAGACTTTGCAAATTCATGACTGGCAACCCGCATGCCATGAAAAAATATATCACTCTCTTTTGCATCTCCCTCATCAGCCATTTCAATTTTATACAGTTCATTTTCAAGATTTAAATCTTCCTTTTCGAATATCCTATCCATGCGGCGATAGTAATTTCTAATACTGAGCAATGGAGTATTTGTCATACTCTTTGTCAGCAAAGGCATAATCCTGAAAGCTCCGATATTTCCTTTAGATTCCGTCATCCTAAAATCTCCCTATTGACAGAATGAGACCGACAAATAATTCTAGTCAAGCTATCGCTGGTGTTGTCAGCAAAGCCTCGCAGCTTGGACCTAAAGCTGCAAGCACAATGTGCTGGTCCAACCCAAGATCGCTCAGCTTCTGGTAGCGCGATCGACTGGCCTTTGAGCCGGTAGGAGCATTTTCTATACCCACCGGGGAAATCACTTTCCCCACTAGGGCAGTGTTTCTCCGCATTAACCTTGGAGAAACATCATGACCACAGCTACTTCCCCTTCCGTCAGTTATCGCGTCGGTTATATGGCCGGCGCCGCTGTACGTGGACTTCTAACCTCACTCCGCTGTTCGACTGCGGAACACGTCCCCCAAACACCTTCGAACAATCATACCTCCCGCTCACATGCCAACCGACTCCAGCAACCACTGCCACAGGACTGCTTCGCTGAACTTGAGCGCACACCTGCAATGGTTCGCCGCCAGTCCGTCGACCTTCAGACTTGGTACACATCAAACGTGCGCGTCAAACCAAAACGCAGTCGTAAGCCGAAGGCTGCAGCTACGTCCAGTACGACAGAGCCAATCGATCAGCTTAGCCCGCCCGATCTCGGGTCACTTGACCCGCTGATTGCTCCGGTTGACGCTCCCTATGATTGGAAAAATGCTCCTCACTGGATGGACAACCTCAATACCGACCATTGGACTGAGGCGGACTGGGATCGACTCAGCCGCTAGAAACCGTAGAACCACCAAGCCCTCTCGATGAGGGCTTTTTCTTTTCACAGCATCTTGACAACCACCTATCACCTGTGGATTCTAAAGCCGTGTATCGCTGACGTCGTCAGCAACATCCCTAGGCAATCTGGATCTCATGATTGCAGTGTGATCGCACACTGATCCAACCCTTTAGATCGCTCAGCATTCGGAAGCGCGATCAATCAACCTCGGTTGATGAATGCTCCCTCAATTCACCCGCGACGGAACCTCATCCGTCAGGGTAGGCCTCCGTCAACACAAGGAGGTTTTCATGAAAGGCAGTATCACGCTCTACCAGGCACTGATTTCGATCAACGTCGAAGAGAGCAAAGCTGCAGCAGTCGTCGATGCACTGGAGTCGGACATGCAAACGCACCTGGCTACGAAAGCAGACCTCAACCAGCTCAAAGCAGAACTGCTCCAAGGTCAGTCACAGTCTGAACTGCGTATGACCATCCGCATGGGGATCATGTTCTCCGCCATTGCCGGTTTGTTATTGGCATCAGCGAAGATCATGTTCTAACTGGTTACATTTCACTGGCTTCACTCACCCTTGCGGGGAATACTCTTCCCCATCAGGGCAGGTGTTCTCCGTTTTTCCTTCGGAGACATCGTATGAACCCAGCTACTGATCGCACCGAACCGGAATGCATCGATCAGGTCATGTACATCAACATGATCGGAGAGAAGCACTCGGATGAGGATTTGCAGCAAGTACGAATCGGACAGTGCGAAGCGCTTGAACAGGCTCTGCAGCTTGCTTCAGAAGCTGTTGCCACCCAGTCGCGAGATGAAGCCATTGTTCCCGCAATGGTCTCCATCGTTGACAACCTTGGAAGACTCGTCGCGGTAGGTGAAATCATCAACTCGACCTCCGTCGAGTGGATCCCACCTTATTCGTCTGAGTACGTGATCCAGGTTTCTCAAGCGCGAATTGAGCAGATGTTGGCTCAAGCGTGCTGTGAGGCAACTCACAACAACTTCACTACGGCTCGCGGCCTGCGTCGCAATGCAAAGCTGATGCAAGGTAGAGCTCCTCACCCAGTGTGGAGAGCTACAGTCATCAACGTGCTTAGCGCCTTGCAGTCCATCGAAACGCTGCATTAATCCTTCACACCGAATCAGCCTACCCATGCGGGGAATACTCTTCCCTACCAGGGCAGGTGTTCTCCGTTCTTTTTTTGAATTGGAGATACACCATGAGCAACGAAACCAAATACTTCGATCTGCACACCACCGGCATCGGCTACCTGAACCGTATCCGTGAAGTGACCCCGCGCAAGGGTAAGCCTTTCTGGGCCGTCACTGTCGCGGCGCTTCGAGGCACATCCGATGATTCTGAATACACCTACATCGACTGCAACGTCGTCGGCGGCGAGGCTGAAAAGCTGATCAAGCGCTGCTTTGAAGCCGTGAACGCTGATAAGAAAGTCCTTGTGTCGTTCCGAATCGGAGACATCTGGGCCGATGCTTTCACGTACCAGGCCGGCGCGAAGAAAGGCCAGTCAGGTGCCTGTTTGAAAGGACGGCTTTTGTATTTGAGCTGGATCAAGGTCAACGGTGAAACCGTCTACCAAGCCAAGCCTCAAGATACCTCGGGTCAAGAACCACAACAGCAAGCACCCGCTCAGGAATCTCAGGACCAGGAACAAGCTGCAGCCTAACTCCAACCTTTTCAAACGCCATCCAGAGGGTTCATCACCCTCCTGGGCTGGTGAACCCTTTTCTCTCAAAGAAGAGGCTCACCATGCAGGCAACGACTCAGGTTTTTGCAGGACACGTTTTTGTTCGCCACCCAAAAACTCCCGCTGCATACATCCGACTGGATGCTCTGGAACGCATTTACAACCAACAGATCTCGACCTTCTGCTCTGAAGCCCAGATCGGCTGCGGCCCACGCATCAAGCGCTATCGCGTCAAACTGCTCCGCTCGCTCCGACTGCATGCTCTGTCTTTGCAGTTTCCGTATGCAGAGATTTTCAAACGGTGCGCTGCACGACGCAGTCTGCTGTTGGACGATCTGACACTTGCCCGAGCACAACGCGCTTGCGTGACTGCCGAACCTGCCAATCGCAAAGCGACGGCTTGATACCTTCTACACCCTGTGTCTTTACCCTCGATGAGGCGCCTCACGGCGCCGAGTCATCGTATCGCCGCGACGTTTCGGCCAGCCGAGCTAAAAAATTCAGTTAAGTTCGCTGTCGTCGACAGCGGTCTGAGCGAAGCCCGGGTCCAGGCTTCGGCGCATCAGCGTTGACCCACCCAAGATCGACAAGCACTCGGTAGCTCGATCGCATCACTTGGTGATGGAGTGCATCTACTCAAACCCATGCGGGGATCTCTCCCCATGGGCGGGGACCCGCTTTTTTCAAGGCGACCTCGATATGTCCAACTCTCCAGCTTTGGCTGATTACCATTCCTACCCCATCGTTCTGAGCAGCTCAGCCTGGTCACGAACTGTCCACTTGCAGAATCCTGCCCGTGTTCACGAAATGAGCCAGCGCCTGGCTACCGTCGTTCTGGCTGCTTGGCAAGAACTCAAAGCACATCCCGACGCCACTTCCCTGACTTTCAGCGTGCTGCAGAAGCAGCCCACCGGACAAGGTCGCGACCTGATTGCGTTAAAACTGACTGTAGGTCGCGGTATCGCCGATCTGCCGTTCATCCAGGTCGACCTGCACGATGACAGCACCGGCGCTGCTGTCTGCTGATCGAGTCCCTACAAGCCCCGTTCTTACGGGGCTCACTTTTCCCCGGGTGGATGAATGATCAGCATCCCTGGCTATCTGGCCATACGCACTATCAGCGGCCGCAATGGCCCCTTTAACGTCGGACGCCTGGCGACATCAATAGGCGAGTTTGTCATCAAGGATGCGCTCCTGGATCAATACATGGAGGGCAAGTACGAAGGCACGTTCGCCATCCGCCAGATCCGGCCGTCTTACTACACCCACGGCGGACGGCTGGTTGTGGAGATCCGGGCTGAACTCGAAAGCATGTCGCTTGATGAAGTCTCTGACCTCAGCAGCGAAGATGCAGAACAGATGACGTCCACTGTTCCAGATCCTCTGGAAGAAGAAACGCCTCCTGTCACACCCGCCAACAGGCCCATCGCACCAGTAAAGCAACCAGCTCCACGGCCCATAAGCCGCCAGCCACCTGCTGAAGCAGACAATGACAATCGTCCTTTCGGTATGGACTTTCCCGCTCCTGCAGTTGCTTTACAGCCATCGGTAGATGCAGAGCTATTCAGCACTATATGGCCACTGGGTAACGAGGTGAAACTCGACACCACGGTTGACCGGCAGCGCTTGAGGCAACAATGCACACGGCTGGCAGAGCTGGGTTACGAACTGAACTTCAAGACCCAGACCTGGCATCGCCAGTAGCACCCACGTCATACACCCTGAGGGGGCTCCCTCAGGAGCTCCCGCCCATCTTCAAGGAGCTCACCATGACTTCGATTTTTTCCAATCTGTCCCAGGACACCCTCGCCACTATCGAGGAGCAGTTGTCCAACAACGATGTCTCCAGCAACGAAGAGATGATCGACTTTTTCATCGAAGAGCTCGAATTGTCCTCACAGCAAGCAGAAGCCGCTGTGGAGCTACGCAGCCAGTACCTCCAGACGATTTTCCTGGTTGGCCAGGGACCGCTTCACGTCACCGACGGACAGATCTTTGATCCCCGGACCAAAACCGTTCGTTAAACAGCAGCGCATAACCACCCACGGGGCAACCTTCCCCTTGGGACTGGTTGCTCCCTTCAGGAGCCAATCATGTCCCTGTATCCCATCGACGAATGCCCAGACCTCATGGTGGACGCTTGCGTCTGCGACGAGGATCGCAAGCTGATTTTCCTTTCCGCCTGGGGCCGCGATACCGCCGTCCAGGAGTTTCTTGCCAGGCTCACGCTGGGTCGGGATGAGCAAGGTCTCGACCAGTTCCACATCACGGTCGATAACCGAGCTTTGCCTGTCTTCCCAAACACCGAGTTTCTGGAGAAACGCACGACCCGACAATTGCGCGGGACATTGTTCGGTAGCCTGATTCATCTGTGGCTATTTGACAGCCGTGCATCACTGCCTGACCTGGCGAATCACTTTGCCTACGCACTCCTGGATCAACACTCAGCCCATCACGAACAGTTATGGCCTTTGGTCATGTCCACCTGCCCTCTTCCCCTGCTTGACCACTGGCGTGAGCCGGTCATGGAGATCCTGACCACTCAACAGATGCTCACCCTGCTGCCCGGCTCCATAGGCAGCGTGCGCGCATGGCGGCTCTCACTCCAGATCGATGTGCTGGAAGCCTCCGTTGGCCAGCTCGTTCGACTCAATCAACTCACCCTCGAAGCTCAGCCCCAGGCCTGAGCTGCACCCATCATTCAAGGAGGCCCCATGGCCCTGATGTTCCCGCGCCTGGCGCGCAATTTTGCGCGTAATGGCTATTACCCCACCGACGAGACCACACTTGAACGAGCGCTGCAGGCGATTGCCCCGGCCACACTTGGGGTGATGCGCATTTGCGACCCGTGCGCTGGAGAAGGCGTTGCATTAGCTGAAGCCGCCCATGCCTTGGGCAGAGAACGGGTTCAGGCCTTCGCGGTCGAGTATCACCGTGAGCGAGCTGACCACGCCCGTAGCCTGCTTGATCGGGTACTGCACAGTGACCTGTTCGATACCATGATTAGCCGGCAAGCCTTCGGTTTACTCTGGCTCAATCCGCCTTATGGAGATCTGGTCGCTGACCATTCCGGTTCATCGCAATACCAAAGCAGCGGCCGCAAGCGCCTGGAGAAAGCGTTCTATCAACGCTGCCTTCCTCTTCTGCAGTACGGTGGCACCCTGGTGCTGATCGTTCCTCACTACGTCCTGGACGATGAGTTCTGCGGCTGGCTGTGCAACCACTTCACCAGTCTGCGGATCTACGCAGCAGTGGAGGTGACCTTCAAACAGGTAGTGATCTACGGCATTCGGATTCGTCGCCAGGACCTGGCGAAGCCGACTGAACTAAAGGCAGATCGAGACCGGTTGCGCGACATCGGCGCTGGAGTCGTGACGGCAGAGACCTTGCCGGAGCAATGGCCTTGGGAAACGTATGTGGTGCCGGCAGCGGTCACAGAGATCAGTCACTTCTATCGGCTAAGTCTGGAACCTGAACAACTGGCACTGGAAACCGGTCGGTTGGGCGGGCTGTGGAATGACTTCATTCTGCTCTTCGGCCTGCGCGGCCTGGCTTCACGGCGCCCAGTCAAAGCCTTGTCCCAGTGGCACCTTGCATTGGCACTCGCCGCCGGCGCTGTGTCTGGCGTAGTGACCTCTCCTGCAGGACGCATTCTGGTCCTGAAAGGCGACACACACAAAGAGAAGGTCAGTCGTACCGAGTTCACTGAAGATGAGGATGGCAACATCCAGGAGTCAAGGATCCTGACCGATCGTTTCGTACCCGTGATTCGGGCTTGGGACATGACGCCAGGCTCTGCGACACTTGGCCAGGTGCTGACCATCACGTCCACCCCGGCACCGGAGCATTCCCCAGCCAGTAACGTGGCCGACGCCCAGGCAAACACTTGTGAAGGACTGTTTGAACCTGGCCGGGTCGTGATGACCGCGGCGATCAGCAACCTGGTCGAGCACGGTGCCCTTGATCCCACGATCTATTTACGCCGGCACCTGAGCGGCGACTGGGGCGAACTGCGCCAAGAGGATCAACAGAGTAACCAACAGGCACTGCGTTCAGGCGAGCGCTTGTTCTCCTGCTATGACACTCCGGTGGTCGACGAGCCTCGGCTCTGGATCATCACTGAAGCGGATCGCAGCGTAACCACGCTGTTGCTGCCTTCGGACTACTAACCTACCGCCGCTGGCCGGCGCACCTCAATCACTCAACCCCATGGGTACGTCGATACCCATCAGGGGTCGGCGTGCCTCTGCTCTTCGGAGAGCCGCATGACCGATCTCAACCACACTCCCACAACGCTCAATCTCACCGACTTCATCGAAGAGTTCGGCGAGGGCCTGCTCGACTCCCTCAACCGTTCCAATCCACCGGTGTTCACCGGCCACAACAACCCCGGTCGCCAAGCGGTTCTGCACAACCTGAAACGCACACCTTTCCCGGCGCAGGCTGAAGTCGTCCAGGCGATCGCTGCATTGCTCATCGACCAGGACGAACAGGCCGGCATCATCAATGCCGAGATGGGAACAGGCAAAACCATGATGGCCATCGCCGCTGCGGCTGTCATGCATGCCGAAGGGTATCGACGCACACTGGTCCTCTCCCCGCCTCACCTGGTCTACAAATGGCGCAGGGAGATCCTCGAAACCATCCCAGGCGCACGTGTCTGGATCCTCAACGGTCCAGACACGTTGGTCAAACTACTCAAGCTGCGCCAGTCGCTTGGCTTACCTTACGACGGTCGCCAGGAGTTCTTCATCCTCGGGCGCGTCCGGATGCGGATGGGCTTTCACTGGCGATTGGCATGTGCAACTCGGCGTGCTAGCGGAAATCGTCTGTTGGCAGTCTGCCCAGACTGCGGCCGGCTGCTCGAGGACGACGAAGACAACCTGATCACACTGCAGGAGTTCCAGAACGAAGAGCGCCGCCGGCAGTGCCCACACTGTCGATCACCGCTCTGGACACTGATCCGTCCTGGTAACGCCGGCAATGACCGTCGTGGTCTGATCCTGAAGTCCATGTGCCGCATACCTACCATCGGGCCTGTTCGGGCCGAACGGCTGATCCAGGACTTCGGAGAGGAGTTCCTCGCCGGCATGCTGGCCGACAACGTCAGCGAGTTCATCAACCTGATGGATGCTAAGGGTAACTTCGTTTTCACCGATCGCCAGGCCACACGTATGGAGCGAGCCATGGCCAACCTGGAGTTCGGCTTTGGCGAAGGCGGCTACCAGCCGACCGAGTTCATCAAACGCTACCTACCCAATGGCTATTTCGATCTCATAGTTGTGGATGAGGGCCATGAATACAAAAACAGCGGTTCGGCCCAGGGGCAGGCCATGGGGGTACTCGCGGCCAAGGCGCGCAAGCTGTTGTTGCTCACCGGTACGCTGATGGGTGGCTACGCCGATGACCTGTTCTACCTACTGTTCCGTATTCTCCCTCGCCGGATGATCGAGGACGGATATCGGCCCAATGCACGTGGCAGCATGGCACCAGCAGCCATGGCGTTCATGCGCGATCACGGCGTACTCAAGGACATCTACACCGAACGCGATGGTCAATCGCACAAAACTGCCCGAGGCAAAAAACTCTCGGTACGCACAGTGAAAGCCCCAGGCTTCGGCCCAAAAGGCATTCACCGGTTCGTGCTGCCATTCACCGTCTTCCTGAAACTCAAGGACATCGGAGGCAACGTGCTGCCGGCGTACCAGGAGGAATTTGTCGACATACCGATGCAGGAGCATCAAGAAGTGGGGTACCAGAATCTGGCTCGGACACTGACAGCTGAACTTCGCCAGGCTCTGGCACGCAGGGACACCACGCTCTTGGGCGTGGTACTCAACGTGCTGCTGGCCTGGCCGGATTGCTGCTTCAGGCCGGAGGTGGTTAAACACCCGAGGACCCAGGAAACGCTGGCCATGGTCGGGACGATCTTCAACGATGACGAACCAAGCCCCAAGGAGCAAGCGCTGATCAAGCTGTGTCAGCAAGAGAAAGCCCTCGGTCGTAAGGTACTCGCTTATACCGTCTACACCGGTAAACGAGATACCACGACCAGGCTGAAGCGCATGCTGGACCAGGCCGGGCTGAAAGTCGCTGTGTTGCGAGCAACGGTGGACACCGCCAGGCGCGAGGACTGGATCCTGGACCAGGTGGACCGGGGGATTGATGTGCTGATCACCAACCCGGAGCTGGTAAAGACCGGCCTGGATCTGCTCGATTTTCCCACGATCGTCTTTCTGCAGACGGGCTACAACGTCTACACCCTGCAACAGGCTGCTCGCCGGTCATGGAGGATCGGTCAGAAGCATGCAGTACGGGTGGTGTTCTTCGGCTACGCCGGCAGCTCACAGATCACGTGTCTGCAGTTGATGGCCAAGAAGATCGCGGTGTCGCAGAGCACGTCGGGAGACGTGCCTGATTCGGGGCTTGACTCGTTGAACCAGGATGGGGATTCGGTTGAGATGGCTTTGGCACGGCAACTTGTAGCAAACTGAAAGTAGGAGCCATCTGCCAGATGGCTCCTACCTCAAATACTGCCGCCTCCAACTCCAGAACGACAAAGCATATTCATCCACTGATAGCACAGCCCATCCCCACCACTTCATTGAACTGGTCGCCCACCACCCTACAGTGCTGTCGTCTAGAGGTATGCCAGCCAGGTACAGTGGTATGGCTCCCAGATCTGCATCGCTGGCCACAATCATAGCTCAGCGTCACTTTTCCTGAAAAATCGACTTTTTCAATAGAATCAGCCTTCATCTGCCGGGCAGTGCTGGCAGAAAACGGCTGTACGTATGGGACCTTAGTTTTGCACAAGCTTCATAACCGACTATGGGGGCATAGGGGATCTCCAACGCCCAAGCATGAGGGGCCAACAGCTCTTGACCAGCACATAACGCTCCTCATCAGATGGCCCCATTCCGACCGCGGCTGGAGCGCGAGTGTCGGAGCTACGAAAGCAGGCCAAGGGCCAGCAGATAATCAACTCCAGAAATAACCCGTGCGGGTAGGGCTGCCACCTATAAGCCGTCCGGCTGATCAGACCAATAGCCGGCTTGGTTGCGATGATGCCTAAAAGTTGTCAACAGGCGCCCAGCATGCCTTAATAGCAGTGCGCCACCACCACAAATAAAAATCGCTTGTTCTGGACGAAGAGTTAGATAATTGGCGAAAAAGATAGAAATTCAAAAGACTAGGCGCTCGAAAGGACAGAGTGTAGTAGTCTTCGTGCATGGTCTATCGGGCTCCTCAGGGACCTGGGATCAAATGATCCAAGTCCTTTGTTCGTCCCCAGAGCTTGATCATTTAGCTTACGATTGCTATGAATATCCTTCAAGTCTATGGCGAATTCCATTCGGAAAAAAAATGGCGTCGATTCAGGAGATATCCGAGGGTCTACGAACTTTCATCTCAACAAAATACAACGATCGCAAGGTGATTATCGTCGCGCACAGCCTAGGCGGTGTGATAGCAAGACACTACATCCTAGAGTCAAAGAAATGCGGGAGAGATCATCAGGTTATGGCCGCGGTACTCTACGCATCACCTCTAGCTGGAGCGGCGCTGGCTAATATTGCAAAAGGCTTCTCCTGGCGTCATGCCCATCTTACTCAGCTTACCGTTAGAGGAGACATCCTGACCTCATTGAATAGTGACTGGGTGGCTCTTCGCCTCTCTGAAGACGTAACCGTGCTGAGCGTAATTGCAGGAAGCGATGCAATTGTATCCAGAGAAAGCGCTCTTCCCTACATCGGAGATCAAAATACAAGGACTTTGATTGAATGCGGCCACATAGATGTTACCAAACCTTCAGATGCATCTGACTTGCGCTTTCAGGTGTTAAAAGAGTTCCTAAATAGATTCAGTCCAGATATCACTTCACCTGAGCGTTGCAAGACGCCTACTAAGCTTTTGCACGCCGGAGACGTACTCTTCGATGTTTACACCGAGCAGGTCGAGCCACATTATGTTCATCGTCGCGAAGACGAGATAATTAAGTCAGCAGCAAACTCTTCGAACATATGGATTAACGGTCCAGCCGGCGTAGGTAAGACAGCCGCACTTCGTAGGCTCGCCTCGCGAGAAGGATGGGTATTCCATCACCAGATTCTTGACGGGTTACGCGGGCTAGACGCACGACATCTCATGCGCGAAATATGTAATTCTCTATATGAGAAGTCGGGGCATGATATAATACTGCCTCGTGAAATATCAGACATTGACCTGAGAAAAGCATTCCGCAAAGTTTTCGACTTACTTGCCAAAAATACAACTCTGGCGGTACTGATCGAGGAAATCCCTCTCGAGGGTGGCGAAGAATATGTTCGATTTGTTGAGCATTGCTACCAGCTTGCCCTGTTGTGCGAAAGCATGAACGACGATGGTCGCGTCATCTGGTTATTCTCGTCCATTCGAGATCCACTCAAGGATGTATCCAACGTCTCGGCAAAACTTCGTGAAAAAATTCAGTTCATCAATTTTACAGTTTGGAATGAGCAGGACCTGTCGACTTTGGTGGGAATGATTAATCACAACCTCGATATGCAGCTAACCCCGGACCAGGCTAAAGTCGTCACCAAAAAAGCTCAGGGATCTCCGAGATTCGTAAAATTATTCTTCCGCCGCACACGAAACGAAGTAACGTCTAATCACACTATTGACGAGCTTCTTTCGTCTGTACACAGAGATTTGGTGGTATGAAAAAGCGCATACTCTCTCCCAACACTATTATCCCAGCGCACCTGTACGTAGAGCGAGCTGCGGATCGCCAACTAAAAACTGTTATAGACGAGATGGGGCGCCCTGCTTATATACTTGTCGCTCGACAGATGGGCAAGACCAACCTGTTACTTAATATGAAGCGCCACCGCAAAGACGACTTGGTGGTATACTTCGATCTTTCAAACAGATTTGAAAGTGCTCGTAGCTTTTTTAGGAACATTATTGATACCATCATCGAGTCAGCCAGCGAGGAATTTAAGGCTGTAGATACAATTAACGCCCACCGTCAAAACAACGCCCTTGAGCCCAGTGTGGAGTATGATCGACACCTCAGATTACTACTAAATGAATGCGAAAAAAAAATCATTCTCATACTAGACGAAATTGATTCCCTGATTGGGTGCTCATATTCAGACACAATCTTATCCCAAGTTCGTAGCATGTATTTTTCCCGAGGAAATTTCGACATCTATCGTAACCTCACCTATGTACTTTCGGGTGTAGCAGAACCAGTAGACCTGATCAAAGACAAGAATATTTCGCCGTTCAACATTGGCGAGAAAATCTATCTAGAAGACTTTACAAACTCTGAATTTAATACATTCGTGAGTAATGCTGAGCTTCCTTTTTCGTCTGAGATTACAGAGCGCATATTTTGGTGGGCGGATGGTAATCCTCGGATATCGTGGGATATCTGCTCTGAAATCGAACTCGAGGCCTTGAAGGGGGGCGAAATATCCTGCGAGACTGTGGACACAACAGTCGATAGGCTGTATTTGCGTGAATACGACCGTGCTCCAATTGATCACATTCGAACTTTGGTCGAGTTTGACTCTGAGATCCGTAAGGCAATCATGTCTATCCGGTACAGCCGATCAGACTTCGCGGATGACAAAATAAAGGGAAAGCTATACCTCGCGGGAATCGCGAAAACAGACGGTGACAAGGGCGTCGTCATCAAGAACCGAGTGATTGACTCCGCACTGTCGGAGCGATGGATCCAGCAACTCGACAATTCTAAGTTCTCTGCTGTAGACGAAGCGGCTAAGGCATTCATCTCGCAGGATTTTGAAAAAGTCATTCGAATATATAGCGAAATCGGTACTACATCTGTCCTAACTGAGACTCAGTTGCTTGAGTTTGGAGAGGCACATCTGAACTCTGAAAATTTTAACGATGCACAACGGCAGTTTGATATCGTCGCGGAACGCACCAGTGACCCTAGGACAAGGCAGCTATCTACGCTTCTCTCTGGTATCAGTAGCCTACTGCTAAAAAATTACCATTTCAGCCTCAATAAATTTGTCGTAGCAACTGAAGGACCGGATCGAGCCCTATCAGTTACCGCGCGTCTAAACTTACAGGTAATTTACGGGCGCCTAGCAGAAGCAAAATATCGCAGCGACGCTATCAGCATGTCTTTAGCTTTGATCGAGGAAGTTGAAACTTTAAATGAACTAGATCAGCATTATTTATCAACCACCGCCCTAGCCAATTTAGCTGTAATTTACCTTGCCTATGGTGATGAACTAAAATGGTACGAAACTCTATCCAAGGCTCTAGCGATAGCACCAATTGAATTTCAACCTTTTTTATTGGTCGAACTCTATAAGCGCAGTCCAAGCACCGAAGAAAAAAATGCAGCACTCGACAAGTTCGTGAACCTTGTGGCAGCGAACGACGTCGAGTTATCTAATGATCTACGCGATGTCCTGGGGTTATCCAAAGCTGTTCTGGGACAAGCATTGCTGGGTCTAGTTGAGCAGCAGCAGCTACCAGTTTTCGAGCAACTGCTTTCCATAGTTAAACGCCGCTACTTCGAAAGTTATACGAGCGCCGTGGCAATTCTTGTTGATCTTGCAGAGGCAATCGACGAAATTGATCATCATAAAGCTGTACAGCTTCTTCAACATTCTGAGGCATACTGCTTGACAGATGAAACACCCGCAATCGATAGAATCAGGCTGTACAGACAACTTGCGAACTCTAACAATGTCGAAGTTTCCCGTGGGTGGGGGCTGGCATTCCTAAGCCAGCTTAATATGTACTGCCCTGTTGAGATGCTTGGAGAGGCGGACGTAGAGGCCGCCTTGAGCATCATCAGTGGAGGCATGCACCACAAACGTCACGAAATAATGGAATACTTCAGATTATTTAGAAAGTTTGAAACCACAACTAATTCTAGATGGCCCGAAGCCGGCGTAATCTTTGTTTACATTCAGCTACAGCATGCGTTGTCGTTAAGAAACGAAGCCGAAGCTGTAACTCAAGCGAATTCGATCCTTGAACTAATGAAATCAATTGATCGCACCAAGATAATACGCGAGATCTACGAACCCCTCACAAAGGCGGCTATGGACACCATCAGAAAATCTCGTCGCAAAGAGTTCAAGAACTATAACCGCAACGAGAAACTATTGGTACAATATGGCACCAATGATCCTGTGATCGTGAAGTTCAAATTAGCTGAAGAGGATCTGTATTTCTCGCGATGCACGCTCATTGGGCGAGCTTGAAAATCATCTATCTTCAACACAGATGTAGCCAGCTTGCAAGCGCTGGCTTATGTCTTAGGGGTCTACTCAGTGTAATTGCACCGGCGTTCACGCCCCAATCTCAAGAAGCTATACACCTATGCTAGCAACAGCCGATCACTCTCTCGGGCGTCGATGAGGCCAACTCACATTTTCGGCAAGATGAGCAACTTATTCCCAACTTTTGACTATCAGTTTTTTACATCGCAGAGTGCATGTTCGCCGAGCCTGCTGATCCAAACGAGTAGCGATACATGAGCCGAGGAGGATGCCCCCTTGAGACTTACATCAGCGTATGAACCCCCAACTCAATTGCACTTTACCGTCCAAAGCTGATCAATACGGGTGGTATAGCTCTGACTCATTAAGTCTCGCCGCATAGCCCAGCCTGGGTCGCTTGGTACAGCCGCTGATCGCACAGTACCTCTACCCCAGCGCCCGTTGATCTCGTCCATCACCGACATCATTCGGCCGGCTGATTCAGACTGCCTCGCAGCAAACAGGTCGCCAGTAAACTCTCCCAGCTGGCGCAGATCCAGTAACAACACTTCAGCTTTGCTGTAGCGAAAGCCCGGCCGAAAGATCCGCTCAACGGCTTCACCACCGGCTCTGGTCAGTAACAGAGTATCATTGGTGGGGTACGGCAGTTCTACAAGCGCACCTTGCGCGTACTTGGCTTCATCGGGGTTGAACATGCCTGTTCTGATGCTGACCCGCATGCGTTTGCAAACCGAGCCTTGCGCCCGGAGCTTTTCCGCAGCCCTAGATACGTAGGTGGCCACGGCTTCCTTGACCGGCTGGATCTCGGTCAGACGGGTGCCGAACATGCGGCTGCTGCAGATTTCCTGCTTTGGGGGTTCTGCTTCTGCCAGGTCCAGGCAGGCGGTACCGGCCAGCTCCCGGGCCGTTTTCTCGATCACAACGCTGAATTTCTGACGAAGGTTCCAGGCATCCGCGTTGGCAAGGTCCATGGCGGTAATGATGCCCATTGCCTCCAGGTGGGCCCGCATGCGTTTGCCAACGCCCCACACCTCCCCCACCTTGCTGTTGCGCAGCACCCAATTCCTTTTATGCAACTCGCTGATGTCGACGACACCGCCAGTGTGGGCTTGAAGCCTCTTGGCCATGTTGTTGGCGAGTTTGGCCAACGTTTTGGTTGGCCCGATGCCGACACCTACCGGTATGCCCGTGCAGCGATGCACCGCCGTGCGGATTTTGCGGCCGAAGGCTGTGAGGTCACCTTGGATACCGGTCAGGTCCGCAAACGCCTCGTCAATGCTGTAAATCTCGACCGCCGGTACCATCGACTCGATGATGGTCATCACCCGCTCGCTCATATCGCCATACAGCGCGTAATTACTGCTGAAAGCGATGATGCCGTGACGGCACAGGTCGTCTTTGATCTGAAAGTACGGCGCGCCCATCTTCACGTAGCGCTTGGCATCGTAGGACCTGGCAATCACACAACCATCGTTGTTGCTCAATACGACTATGGGGGTCTTAGCCAGGTCCGGGCGAAATACGCGCTCGCAACTCGCATAAAACGAGTTGCAGTCGATCAGGGCAAATGTCCTGTCAGGCGTTGTCATGGTCGCGCACGCTGTACTTCACCACGCCCCAGATGATGAGGTCGTCACCCTCCAAGACGTGTCGCGGCGGATATTTACTGTTTTCCGACTTGAGAACCACCGCTCCGTCGCGCATGTGTAGACGCTTGCACACCGGTTCTGAGTTCAATGAAGCCACTACTATGTCGTCATGCTCTGCGTACAGGCTACGATCCACGATCACCAGGTCACCGTTGTAGATACCAGCGCCCTGCATGCTGTCGCCCTCGATTTTGACCAAGTAGACGTGCGGCGCCCGTATGTCGAAAAGCTCATCGAGCGAGATGTGTTTTTCGATGTGATCCGCTGCGGGTGAGGGAAACCCGGCAGCCACTAAGGACGAGAGATACGGGAGCTTGGCGCCCTTTTCGGCCAAAGGTCCAAGGATGGTCACACTCATGATAATGCCTTTTTGTGAGGTACTGTATTTATATACAGTTAACTCTGTGAGCCATCCGTGGTCAATCTGCAATGTAGGAAAATTCGACGGGTGACATCATGTGTGGCCGCTATTCCATTTACGAATCAATGGATCATTACCTGAGACAGCTTGAGCTGGATCTGATCGTGATCAACGGTTACGACCACGAAGACATCAATCGGTACAACGTCGCTCCTTCCACGCGGGTCGAGCTGATTCGTGGTGCCGAAGGAGGTTTGCGA
Source organism: Pseudomonas sp. 21LCFQ02 (assembly GCF_024129895.2). Classification (NCBI taxonomy): domain Bacteria; kingdom Pseudomonadati; phylum Pseudomonadota; class Gammaproteobacteria; order Pseudomonadales; family Pseudomonadaceae; genus Pseudomonas; species Pseudomonas sp. 21LCFQ02. Next base: position 3,081,768 of record NZ_CM178749.1, on the reverse strand, counting down.
GTGGACAAGGTGAAATGGGGATGGGCTCCGTGCTGGGCGAAGGGGAAGCGACCCGACCCGATCAATGCCCGGGTTGAAACAGTGGACAGCGGGAAATTTTTCAAACAGCTATGGCCAGCAGGCCGCGCACTCGCGCCCGCGAATAACTGGTTCGAATGGGTCAAGCATCCTGACGACCCGAACAAGAAACAGCCCTACCTGATCAGACTCAAGAGCGGAGAACCGATGTTCTTCGCTGCCCTGGCTCAAGTGCACACCGATTTGCAGCCCCATGACGGCGACGGCTTCGTGATCATCACCGATGCAAGCGATGCGGGCATGCTGGATATCCATGACCGCCGGCCGGTGGTACTCGATCCGGAGGATGCTCGCGAATGGCTGCAAGAAGATCTGCCGGCGGAACGGGCGCTTGAGCTGGCCAGACACTCCAGGCCGGTGGAAGATTTTGAGTGGTATCCCGTAAGCCCAGCGGTCGGGAACGTTAAGAATCAAGGCTCGGACCTAATTCGACGAGTCGGGAACTAGCTACGAGCGCTTCTGCATATACGATTCGCGTTCTAGAGCACAGATGAGAGGTAGCGTGCGTAAATCACGAGATTGAATAATCCATTCAATCCCAGTTCCCATTTTTTGATGTGCTGATCCAGCACGCCTGCGAGCCTGTGACCCTCACCCGTGAGGATTACCATGAGCCAGCGCCTCCAAACCATCCTTATATGCCTTGTATGCACCTGCTTTCTGCTGGCAGGCGGCATTATCTACCAACAACTCCAACTGCATCAGTTGCGCAACGCCATGGAGGGTGCCGCCGAGCAGGTAACCCTCGACGGCATGCTTGGCCGTATGAACCAAATCAACGACCAGATTGATGGCTTGGTCGGTCGCAAACTCATCGGCGCCGAAGATTTCCAGGTCGCGCAGCAGGTGATGGTCAGCCGTATTGATGCTGTCCAAGCGACCGCCAAGCAGGCCAGTGAAGCCGCTCAGCATGTCTCAGACCAGGCGGCGAGCAGCCGCGATCTGCTTGCCCTTCAAGCCGAGGTTCAAGCAGTCAGCGAATCCGTTGAGAACCTGCGCAAAGCCAAGCAGCAGCAAACCAGCGTCCAGCTCGAAAAGCCGGTCAAGCCACCGGTGGTGAAACCCATTGCCCCACCTCCTCCACCAGTCCCACCTCCGTTCCAAATCATCGGCATTGAATACCGTGGCGGTGAGCCGTTCCTGACCGTCGCGCCGCCGGGCAGCACCCGCCTGAGCCAGATTTACCTGGTCCGCCCAGGTGACACGGTTGTCGGCAGCGCCTGGCGCCTCAGCGGGATCGACGGCAAGAGCGCCAGGTTCGATGTTGCAGGTGTCAGCAGAACGATCAACGTACAGCCATAGGAGCCGCCCATGTGTAAATTTCACCAGTCTATCTACGCCGGGATGCTCGGCTTCTTGCTCTGTACCGCAACGTTCAGTGCCAACGCTCAACAAGCCCAGGACAGCCGCACCCGTACCTCTACCGCTCAAGGTACAGGGCAAACACTTCTCGGCTCTGATGCTCTACACGATGACCTGGCCAGCGAGTGGGGTCTGACTCCGCAGGAGTACCAGCGCTATTCGTTGCTGATGCAAGGCTCGCGGGGCATCTACTCGCCAGGACTTGATCCACTAACCGCTTTGGGTATCGAGGCACGCACAGACGAGGAGCGTCGTCGTTTCGCTGAACTGCAGGTACGCGCCGAACGCCGGCGTGTGGAAAAAGAACTGGCGTACCAGCGTGCCTACGATGAAGCCAATGCCCGCCTCTTTCCAGGTGAGAAGGCCTTCATTATTCGCAGCGGATCGGACAATGGCAGTAGCAGTGCAATCGGCACCGTCAGCAACGGCAGGCTGGCCGTTTTTGTGCGCGAGCAGTGCGAGAGCTGCGTTACCCAAGTACAACAGTTGCAGAGTCAACAGAAGCCCTTTGACATCTATTTCATTGGCAGTCAGGGTGATGATGAGCGCATCAGGCGCTGGGCGATTCTCGCCGGCGTAGATCCCAAGAATGTCCGCAGCCAGCAAATCACCCTTAACCATGACCAAGGACGTTGGATGCGGCTTGGTTTCGGAGGCGAATTGCCCGCTCAGGTCCTGCAGGTGAACGGGCAATGGCAGCGTCAATGATCACAAAGGTCATTGCGGCCTTGGCCCTGAGTACAGCGCTTGCCGCTCAAGCGTTGGAGGCCTCAGCCGCCAACAAGCCGGTCGATGTCCCTCCAGCCTACCGATTGATCGCCATCCCTCATGGTGTCCCACCCGAGGTTCTGTATTCGGTGGCCCTGCAGGAAAGCGGCACGCCCATCAACGGAAAACTGGTCCCTTGGCCCTGGACGCTGAATGTGGCCGGCAAAGGCTATCGCTTCGCTACTCGGTCGGATGCATGCCGCGCACTGATGATTGCTCTGGCAACCAACAGTCCAGGGCGCGTGGACGTCGGTCTTGGCCAAACCAACATCCGGGCCAACGGGCATCGATACACCTACCCGTGCGAAGGACTGGATCCGCACATCAATCTTCGGGTCACCGCAACGATTCTGGCTGAACAGAAAGCCGCCAGTGACGGTAGCTGGGTCACAGCCGCAGGCCGTTATCACCGGCCAGCAGGCGGCGCTCCCGCTGCACGCTACCGAGAAGCCTTTTCTCGCCACCTGAGCCGGGTCACCGGCACCAACCTTCTGGTAACCAACCCATGAAATGTACCTTCTCGCTCCCTCTCTCGGTCCGCCAGGCTCTGCTGGTCACCATGGCGGTGTGCCTGGACGCTCAGGCCTCTAATCTGGTGGTCGTTGCTGACCAGGGCGGTGCTTCGGCCCTTCCTTACTATCAGGATCTGGTGGCCAGCGACCCGGCACCCGCGCAGCAGGGGTCCACACCGATAGGTGTCCGAGGCAGCGGCGCATTTCCAGTGAAGACCCAGGAACTAACCCCAGGGTCAGTCCAGGGCCGCACCATCAATGCCCCCGGGCTGCAGGCGATGTTTCTGATCGGTGACGATGAACGCTCCAAAGCCTGGCTTCAGCAGCGCAGGGAAGAGCTGTTGCGGCTCAATGCAGTTGGCCTAGTGGTCAATGTCGCCAGTGAGGCCCGACTGAATGCGATCAAGAGTTGGGCACCCGGATTACCGCTGGCCCCCACGCCAGGCTCAGACATCGCCAAGCGGCTGGGCATCTCGCATTACCCGGTGCTGATTACCTCGACCACCATTCAGCCTTGACGGACAAGACGATGCCCAAGCCGAGTTTGCCGTACATGACAGTCGTGTTTCTTCACACTCATGACATTCGCGCACGTGAGCAGCTCTGCGAGCAACTCGGCCAGGTAGCGCATCTGTACGGCAGCAAAATCGTGAGCGTGTCTCACTGCAGCGACCAATTCATCGGGCAGCGACTGACCGATCGGCGACCCGAACACGAAATGCCGGCGTCGCCCCCAGAAACACAGAAGCCAGGTCACGAAGCCCAGCCCATGATCGAGGCCTGACTGATGAGCGCCTACACACTCGAATCCCTACTACGCCCCCCAGTGGAGTTGTACACCACCGCTGTCAGCTATCTAGCTGCCGCCCTGTGCGTACTGGCGCCCTGGACAGTTGCGCTCACCCCTCTGTTCGGTTTGGTGGCTGCCACAGGATTTCTTTACCTGGGCACGGTGAGGCTGAAGCAAGCCTGGCGAGTGCTTCGATACCAGGCCAACATCCGTCGCTTGCCAAAATACTCAATGACCAGCGCACAGATGCCCATCAGCAATGATCGATTGTTCATCGGACGGGGCTTTCGCTGGACCCAGAAGCATACGCAGCGCCTGGCTGACACGTACTTGCCTCAGTTTGCCCCCTACGTTGAGCCGTCCCCCTTGTATCAGCAGGCTCGCCAATTGGAAGCCCGGTTGGAGTTCGCCCCCTTTCCGGTGAGCACGCTGGCCAAGGCCACAAGCTGGGATGCCCCCTGGAACCCAGTCAGGCCGCTGCCGCCGGTAGGCGGTCTGCCTCGCTTGCACGGCATTGAGCCGGATGAACAGGATGTCAGCCTGCCTCTGGGAGAGCGTCCCGGGCACACCTTGGTACTGGGGACTACGCGGGTAGGCAAGACCCGTCTGGCAGAGGTATTCATCACCCAGGACATTCGGCGCAAGCGCAGCGGCCAGCACGAGGTGGTGATCGTCTTTGACCCGAAAGGCGATGCCGATCTGCTCAAACGCATGTATCTGGAGGCCAAGCGAGCCGGGCGCCTGGACGAGTTCTATGTCTTCCATCTGGGCTGGCCAGATATTTCGGCGCGCTACAACGCCGTGGGCCGATTCGGGCGGATCAGCGAGGTGGCTACCCGTATTTCTGGCCAGCTTTCCGGCGAAGGTAACTCGGCAGCATTCCGGGAATTCGCCTGGCGATTCGTCAACATCATCGCCCAGTCGCTCGTGGCCCTGGGCCGCCGACCTGACTACGAGCAGATCCGCACGCACGTGATCAACATCGATGCGCTGTTCGTTGAGTACGCTGCGAAATACTTCGCAGAGCATGATCCCAAGGCCTGGGAAACCATCATCGCGTTGGAGAGCAAAATCGATCGGAAAAACCTGTCCTTCGCGATGAAGGACCGCCCACTTCGAATCGTCGCCCTTGACCAGTATCTAACGAGCAAGCGGATTTCCGACTCAGTAATGGAAGGCCTGCACAGCGCCATTCGCTACGACAAAACCTACTTTGACAAGATCGTGGCCTCCCTCCTGCCTTTGCTTGAGAAACTGACCACGGGCCGCATCGCAGAGCTGCTATCCCCTGATTATCTGGACCTGAACGACAACCGTCCGATCTTTGACTGGATGCAGGTGATCCGCAAGCGAGCGATCGTTTATGTCGGCCTGGACGCCCTGTCCGACACAGAAGTGTCGTCTGCAGTCGGCAACTCGATGTTCAGTGACCTGGTATCGGTCGCAGGTCACATCTATAAGTTCGGCATCGACGACGGACTGCCCGGCCAGGCCAGCAGCAAGGTCACCATCAATCTGCACGCCGATGAGTTCAACGAGCTGATCGGCGATGAGTTCATTCCAATGGTGAACAAGGCCGGCGGCGCCGGCATCCAGGTGACGGCCTACACCCAGACTTTGAGTGACATCGAGGCGAAGATCGGCTCCCGCGCCAAGGCGGGCCAGGTGATAGGTAATTTCAACAACCTGTTCATGCTGCGGGTCCGCGAGACCGCAACCGCCGAGCTGCTGACCAACCAGTTGCCGAAGGTGCAGATCTACAACAGCACTCCGGCCAGCAGCGCAAACGACTCCGTGAGTGGCAATACAGCCTTCACCTCCAGCTCGCTAGACCAGGTGCAACTCACCAGTGTGCCAATGATTGAGCCAGCACACGTCGTCGGCCTGCCCAAAGGCCAGTGCTTCGCGCTGATCGAAGGCGGCAACCTCTGGAAGATTCGCATGCCGCTGCCGGCGCATGATCAGGATGAAGTGATGCCAGCAGATCTGCTTGCGATGACCGACAGCATGCGCAAGGGAGGCGGCGCCGATGATGAGTGGTGGCAACCGCCTGGCTCCCGCTCACTGAACGAGAGCTTGCCGGATGACCTGGTGGAAGATTTCCGCCAGCTCGACGCCGACACGCGAGCGGACTGAGGACTGACCCATGGCAGATGTACCTCGCAAAGCCGAACAGCAGCAGGAGCGTCCTGAAACACTGTTCGGAATGATCCTCAACTTCCCACTGCGTTTCATCGGAGTGATGTTCGGCTCGTTAATGCTGGCCATCCTGGTTGAGTGGGCTTGCCTGTACTTTCTGTGGCCTTCTGCAGGCTGGCACCACGCCCGGGAGATGCTCGAATACGAACTCAGTTGGCTGTCCCAAGGCTTGCTACACAGCATCGTCATCCAAGAGCCTGGTCGCACGGCCACGTGGCTGGTCCAGTTGCTATACGACTGGCTGATCGTGAAAACCGGCCTGATTGGCTGGTTGAAGAACGCCGAGGCCGTTGCCCAAGCAGGCCCGCGCTCCGAGCTGGATCTGCGATACATGACCGCCCAAGGTGTGTCGGCACTTCAGACCTATGGCCTGGCAGCGGTCTTCACGCTACTCACCTTCTGTGTCCGACTGGTCGTACTGACCCTGACGATTCCGCTGTTTGCCATGGCCGCGTTCATTGGCATGGTCGACGGCCTGGTACGCCGTGATCTGCGCAAGTTCGGCGCTGGCCGAGAGTCGAGCTACCTGTATCACAAAGCACGCAGCTCAATCATTCCCCTGGCCATCCTGCCCTGGACCCTCTACCTGGCAATGCCAATCAGCGTCAGCCCACTGCTGCTACTGCTGCCGTGCGCCGCGCTGCTGGGCGTCAGCGTTTCGATCACCGTAGCCACCTTCAAGAAATATCTTTAACGGAGTCAATGATGAAACGGTCGGACATAGTATTTCTTTTGATAGTCGCAGCCTTCATAGCGTTCCTGTGCTTGCACTACGCGGCGATTCGTTGGGTCGAGAATCTCCTGCAGTCATAGATACGCCCATCCAACCGATGGGCACCGTCGATCTACTGGACATCAGCGTGTTGATCACCGTGGCCACCGTCAAGAAGTCCCCCTTATGAAGACCCTCTCCGATGTAAAACGCCACATGAACTCACATCTGCCCTGGATGACGGTGCTCAGTGATGGCCTGGCCGGCAAGCCCCACGGTCTGAGCAATGACGCCGGCAACGCCTTCGAGAAGTACCTCAAAACCCTGGGGCTCGAATCCATCTCTATGACCCGTGCAACCGGCCGTGGACTGAAGCTGCGCAAAGGTGCAAAACCCATCTGTTCCAGGTACTACAAACGCCCGATCAGCAGCTACAACGACCGCTACCTGCTCCAGCATTTTACCCAAGCCAAGCCCGAGGTACCTGTCCCATGACTACACCAAGCAAGGGCCTGTTGCTGGCCTCCAAAAGCGGCGACATCACGGCAACAAAGCGGATCCGTGAAACAGATTGTGCCTGGCACCTGCAGATCGAGGGCCGGGACGTTCGGGTGAGCAAAACCGATCCACGCCGCCGCACCTTCGAGAACATGAAGGATGCACTTGAGTGGGCTGGAGCTGAGCCAGAATTGATTGCAGAGTTCTCTGAGCCAGCGAGTGGATCTGTCGGAGACGAGCATGTTTGATCGCAGCGACGCATTGGGCTCATCGAGGTTAGGGTGCCTGCCAGCCAGGTCTGGTACGACTTGATGAGGGCCGCCGATACTACTAGCGCTGGTTGCCAGGGAGGTGACCATGCATCCGAGTTTTGAACATGCCCTGAAGGCGCGACTTATGTGGATGCAGGTACGTGCCTACGGTCGGCTGGGGCTTCATCGACAAGCTGGCGAAATTGCCCAAGAGACATATCAGTTGGTGTGGGAGCTTGCTCTGAATGAGGCGTTCTACCCAAGGCACTACGGCGGCACCGTACCGCCAATGATTGCTGATATCCCGAGACTGGCAGCGCTCTACATGAAGGAGTGGCACCTGGAGTCAAGAGAGTCCGAAGCGCTCCGAGAAGAACTCGAAGCCTCCAGGCGCAAAAAGGAGGCCATCGCCCGCGCAGAGGACTGCATTGAACGTAACGACTGGAATGCCCTTGGTTTACCAACTCCAGAGGCGCTGTCCGGACAACTCTACACAGGTAAGGGCGTCCGTGTGGCAGGCCATTACCTGCACTACGACGAAGGCCTGGTCTGGATGGACAACCCATATGGTGTGGAAGGAGGTCTAGGCCAAGAGCCGTCCGTGAAGCTGTGCCGGCAGTTTCTCACCCGCGTCGCCAAAGGCGGCATGTACGGGCCAGAGCCTTGAGATGAGAAGTTAAATGACAAACTGGACTGAAGAACAACGCCCGATAACGATTTCCGATGCCCCCAAGTTGCTGATCCAGGCCGGTGCCGGCAGCGGTAAAACCACGACCCTGCGTGGCTACTCGGAACACCACAGCAATCTGCGAATTCTGTACATCTGCTACAACAAGTCGGTGGAGCTGGCCGCTCGTGGCAAGTTTCCGCGCAATGTAGTGGCGAAGACGGCCCATGGCTTGGCTTATGCCGTCTATGGCACCCAGTTCAAGGCAAAGCAGGCCAACAACCTGCGGCTTACTGATGTGGCCCGTGCCATCAACAGCCAGGACTGGGAGTTGGTGCGTGACGTTGTGACCACGTTGAACAACTACATGGCCAGTGCCGATGATGCGATCAGTCGTCAGCACTTCCCGCGATTTCAGGACAGGCCAACCTTAACCACTGCCCAGGAACAATTTCTGAGCCGCAGTCTTGGCGTGGCCACCGCCCTCTGGAAACGGATGATTGATCCAGCCGATACGGGTGTGCAAATCACGCATGACGGTTACCTGAAACTGTACCAGGTGAGCAAACCGGACCTGAGCCAGCGCTTCGACTGCATTCTCCTGGACGAAGCCCAGGACGTGAACCCGGTGATCGCGGACATCGCACGGATTCAGAAAACCCGCATCGTCGCAGTAGGTGACCCTCATCAGCAGATCTACCGCTTCAGAGGCGCAGAAGATGCTCTGGAGGCGCCCTGGATGGCCACTGCCGAGAAGCACTACCTGACGCAGTGTTTCCGCTTCGGCCCGGAGGTAGCACATGTGGCCAACATTCTCCTGTCGTACAAAGGTGAAACCCGGAAGCTACAGGGCTGGGCGCACAGACGTTCGTGAAGAAGATCCTACCCGATGGACTGCCACAGCGAGCCTACATCCATCGAACCGTAACCGGGGTAATCGACAACGCCCTGGATCTGATCGGAAAACCCGGGGCACGTGAGCAGATCTACTGGGTAGGTGGCATCGACAGCTATTCGCTGCGCGACCTTGAGGACCTTTACGCATTCAGCCGCGGCCGCAATGAACAGGTGCAGAACCGCAAGCTGCTACGGGACTACCGCGACTACGATCAGTACGTGGAAATCGCCGAGGTCACCCAGGACGGCGAGATGCTGCGCTCGATCAAAATCATCAACGCCTACCCGGATCTGCCGGCGAGGATCCTGGCGCTGCGATCGAGCACAGTGAATAGCGAACTGGATGCAACGGTCACGCTGACCACTGCACACAAGGCCAAAGGCCTGGAGTGGGATAACGTGTCGCTGTTCGAGGACTTCACTGCTGACCCGCTCTCACCCGACATTGATGCCGGGCGGCGGGGTGACGAGCTCAATTTGCTGTATGTATCCGTGACACGAGCTATGAAGATTCTGGCCATCAATAGCATGGTGCTATCCATCATAGAGCGCTACGTGCAGGCCCGTAGTGAGCTTCATGGAGCAAGGACGGCATGACTCTCGACAGCTCGATTGCCGTGAATGAGGCGCCCTAACCAAGGTACCACGGCGGCACAGTAGCGCCGATGATAGCTGACGCTTGGGTAGCTCGGATGCTCCAGCACGGCTATCAATTGCAGGAGCCTCGTATCGACAAACGATCAGTCGAAGTTCAACTCCTCGCTCTTGATATGGTTCGCCACCGCACTAGAAATAGCGTCTGAGATACCTTTTTCATTTGCTGCGTAGACGTGCATATCAAGATCAAGAGTAATGGCAGCGCTGTAGATCATTACACCTTCATGGTGGTAGTTGACAAACAAAGAGTGCCAATCCGTGAACTCAACCTCCAGCACCAGATAGACCACGGTTACGGATGACATTCCTAGCTCGTCCTTGAGGAAGGCGAAGGAAACAATTGTGCAATCGCCCCACCAACTCGCCTTGTTCCACCAAAAGGTCATAAACTCGTGAGTGCCACTATCACCAGGGGCTTTGGACAAAAGCGTTGCTAGCTGTCTGAAGCTCTCAAGTGCGGTGGCTTTCAGATATGTGCTGACGACGGTGGTCAACAAGCTGCCGATGTCCACGTCACCCGAGGAGACATCCTGCCTCACTTGGCCACCATTGGCTGCCTTCGCAGTGAAACCCAGATTAAGCAGTTGACGGAACACTTCTTCAAACCACCCCTTTGTCCTCAAATAGTCCGGTTTTGTAATGTCCACGCCTCTCCTCTTCAGAGCAGCGCGTGCTGCCCCATGCGTGTACAGATTCAGGTGAGAGTATGCCGTAACCTGCTCTTGGGCATTATTGCCCATAGCATAGACCAACTGCGAATCAACTGCTGTGGCATCTATGAATGTCATGACGCTCTTCCATACAAAGCCCGAGCGGTATTGCTTGGGCCATTAAAAAGCTATCAGGATTAGATCGTCTGTGGTGTTAAATCGCTTGAGAATTTCACAATCAGTACAGCTCGAGTTTTTTCCGTGCCCTGACGACGATGACAATCAGCTCAATGCACAGTTTGCCAAACCTCTTTAGTCATGTGCTCCGATGGAGAATGTCGGCTCAGAGCTTTCCCATGACACCTGTTCGGTACGATAGCGCGGGGAGCAGTATTGTCATGACGGAGGCTCTCCAGTTCAGGGTTAGGTGAGCGAAGGTACCTTTACCAGAAACGTTAGGAGCCCCTCTGCTGACCACCTACAAGTGCCAAATAAATCCCCCACGCCGAGCTTTCGGTTTCTTGCGGCGCGACCTACTCCTCTGACGGCAAGCTGACATCACCCCACAACGTCAGTGACTTGCCGTGAAAACAGTTTCCCGCCTGAAGATCCCCATCGCTGCATTGGTGCTGAGCGTAATGCAGTCGACTGCCATCGCCGCCGGCGCATCCGAACAGAACCACATCCAGGTCATGATCCGTCAGCTCAACGCTCTGGAAGATTCCGCCAGGCGCAGCGCTCAGGTTAGCCAGGAGCCAGGTCAGCGCTATGCCTTTGACTATGAGCGCTTGGCTGGTGACCTGCAGCGGATCCGCTCCGGCCTGGAACAGTACCTGACACCAAGCCGCGCTCAGCCCCGTGATGCGGCTCAGCTTTCCGGCGAATACATGCATGACGGGAGCGCCGCTCCATGAGCATGTCGGCCGCCCAATCCGCAGCATTCACAGCGGCCAGTGGCCTTACGCCCTCAAGCGGCGCGACCTTCTTTGTGGGACTTGCCTTCGTCATCGCTGCCCTCTGGCTGCTGTGGTCACTGAACAGCATCTATCGCGGCTGGGCGACCTCCAATCTCGACCGTAATACAGCCGGCGCATCAGTTGTGCGGCTGTTCATTTTCTTTCTAACCCTGTCCTTTTTCATACTCAGCTAGTGGAGTTGCAAATGCACACTTTCCTCAAACTCAAATCGAGCCAGAACTGGCTGGCAGGCGCCCTGGCATCGACAGCACCTGCGGCCTTTGCGGCTCTCCCCCAAGCTCAAGCGCCTACTCGCGGCGAGGGCCAGAGCTGGATGCAGACGCTGCAAAACTATGGCTACGACGGCTTCATGCTGCTCGCCCTCATCCTGATCGCAGCAATGATGCTGGGTGTCGCTACCCACGCCTACGGCGTTTACCACGAAATTCACGAAGGCAAGAAGAAATGGCGAGACCTGGGCTCTACCGCCGTTGTCGGTGTAGGCCTGATTGGCATCGGCATCTTCATCGGCACCAAGGCCACTGGCGTTCTGTAATCAGGAGTTCCAGATGGCTGACGAGTCGATCGGCGAAGACGGAACACTTCAGTTCCTGCCAAACAACCTGAACCGGCAACCCGTCGTCATGGGCGGGCTGACTGCCGATGAGATGTGGTCAACCCTGGGCCTGAGCGGTGTGGCTGGTCTGCTGCTCGGCATTCCGATTGCGTTTGCGTTCGGCAACCCGGCACTTGTGATTGCCGGAGGCCTGGTCGGTGGAGCACTGGGGCTGACCGTGGCCAGCCGGATACTTCGCAGAATGAAGCGCGGTCGTCCTGACACCTGGTTCTACCGTCGTGTGCAGTTGCTCATCGCGCTGCACCTGCCCTTCCTCCCCTTTTGGAACAACCTGGGCCTGGTCATCAGATCCGGTGCCTGGTCCTGCCGTCGCACGGAGTGATCAATGACTTTCCGTAAAAAAGTGGACGCCCAGCAGGCCCACATTCTCAGCCTGCGCATCTCTATCGGCTTCATGGCCTTTGTCAGCGTGGCATTGGCAGTCGGATGGTGGTCGGCTCCTCGCGATCTGACCATTCATGTGCCACCTGACCTTCGCTCAGGCAGTACCCGCATGTGGTGGGACGTCCCGCCGGAGTCTGTCTACGGCTTCGCGTTGTACATCTTCCAGCAAATGAACCGCTGGCCAACCGATGGCGAGGTCAATTACGAGGACAACATCTTCCGTCTCTCGGCGTACCTGACCCCCAGTTGCAAATCCTACCTGCAGAAGGATTTTGAGCTCCGGCGCAATGCCGGCGAGCTACGACGCAGGGAGCGTGGAGTCTTCGAGATTCCAGGCCGTGGTGTCAACGATCAGAAAGAGCAGCGCACCATCGCTCACAACATCAATTCCTGGACGGTGAACCTTGATATGGCCGCCGACGAGTATTACGGCGGCGAGCGGGTGAAGCGCGCACTAGCCCGCTACCCCTTGCACGTGATTCGTGCTGATGTCGATCCAGAAAGCAATCCATTCGGGATGCAATGGGATTGCTATTCGAGCCCCCCGCAACGCATCGAGGTCGACGTGAACGACCCAGGGGGTAAATGATGAAGCATCTCACCAAGGCGCTGGTCCTGATGCTGTTGGTCAGCGGCCACTGCGCAGCCGTAGAGATCCAAAAATGGGAGCGCATCCCTATTGCGATCCCGCTGCTCGTAGACCAGGAGCGGATCATTTTCGTTGATCAGAATGTTCGTGTGGGTCTGCCCGGCGACCTGGCCAGCAGGCTCCGCGTGCAGAGCACCGGTGGAGCGGTGTACCTGAGAGCCAGCGAGCCTATCCAGCCGACACGCCTGCAACTGCAAGACGTGGCCACCGGCGAAATCATGCTGATCGACATCATGGCCACGCCGGTAGCGGAGGGGCAAGCGGCTCTTGAACCCGTCAAAATCGTCCCCGGCAACCCCGTTTCCAGCCGATACGGGCGCGCGGGAACGACCAGGCAAAGTACCGCTGGATCTGCCGGTGCTCCCCAAGCCCAAGGTAGCGATGAACCCGCTGTACCCAAGCGCGAGACACCGATCCCCGTGGTACTGACGCGCTATGCCGCGCAAATGATGTATGCGCCGTTGCGAACCGTCGAACCCGTTACCGATGTCGCTCAGGTCAGGATCAAGGCCGGTATCAACCTCAGCACCCTCCTGCCAGTGCTGCCGGTACAGACCTCGCCGCTGGGTGCCTGGCGTCTGGACGATTTCTACGTCACAGCCATCAAGCTGCAGAACACTAGTGACCAACAACTAAAGCTCGATCCGCGAGAGTTGATGGGAAACTTCGTTTCTGCCGCCTTTCAACATCCCTACCTCGGAGGCCGTGGGCAGGCTTCGGACACCACCACGCTGTACCTGGTGACCCGGGGTAAAGGCCTGGCTGAGTCGCTGCTTCCCGTTTCGATCAACCAGATTGACCCGAAAGGAGCCCGCCATGGCGACACTCAGCGGTAATCCGCTACTCAAGTGGCTGGCCATCCCCTTTGTTCTGCTGGTCGTGGTGATGGTTACCGACATGTCCGGCAAACAGGGGGCTCAGCAGAACGTCGCTGGAACACCGAGTATCGGTGCCACCGACGCAAAGGCCTTGGGTGTTGACGGTGATACACCTGGTGACACGCTTCGAACAGTCGTAGCTGAAACCCGGCAGCTCAAGGACCAGTTGAAGAAGACCCAGGACGGCAACGAAGCCCTCAAGCGCGACAATCAGGATCTGCAAGCGCGGTTGCGCGGTTATGACCAAACCATCAATCAGCGACTGGAATCGGTGCAACGGGAGGCTGACGATAAGGCCGGTCAGCGCGTCCAAGGTATGCTGGAGAGCCTGCAATCTCAGTTGGATGCATTGAGTAGCGGCAATCCGGCGGCATCGAGCGATCTGCCGATCGGCTTTGGCGTACAGCCAGGCGACGGTGCTGGCTTCCAGCGTGGCTCGCAAGAGGTTGTCTGGGTGGAGCCTGAGGATCGAACTGCCCGTGATGCCTCGGGCAATCCGTTGGCAGCGGGAGGCTCCCAGGCTGCCAACAGCTTCAGTTACCCGACATCCTTCGGTGCAGCGGCCGATCGAGGCCAGACGCTGATCAACAACTCGGCCCAGGCCATTGAGGCCCAGGCATCTGCGCAGGATGCACGGAATCAGGTTCGCAAGACCTTCACTCTGCCTCAGAACTCGACCCTGATGGGGTCGGTGGCCATGTCTGCACTGATCGGCCGGGTGCCGATCGATGGCACAGTCAATGACCCCTACCCCTTCAAGGTCATGATCGGCCCAGACAACCTCACGGCCAACGGCATTGATTTGCCTGACGTCGCCGGCGCGATTGCCAGCGGTACGGCCAGTGGTGACTGGACGCTCTCGTGCGTGCGCGGGCAGATCCGTAGCCTCACGTTCGTCTTCAACGACGGGACAGTCCGCACCTTCCCCGCGCCGCAGGAGGAAGGTAACGGCAACAACCAGAACAACAACCAAACTAGCAGTGAAGGTCAGCAAAGCATCCGCGGTGGACTGGGCTGGCTCAGCGACCCCTACGGCATTCCGTGCATCGCCGGCGACCGTCGCTCCAATGCCAAGGAATACCTCACCAATCAGTCGCTGTTGACGGCAGCAGGTGCCGGCGCCGCCAAGATCCTCAAGGCAGATGAAACCACCAACTCGACGTCGTTCAGCAGCGGCGGCACCACCTTCGGCAGCACCGGCAACACGGGCAACTCAGCCCTCGGCGCAATCCTAACCGGCGGCGTAAGCGACATCCGCGCCTGGATGAACAAGCTGTATGGCGAGGCCTTCGCCGCTGTGTACGTGCAACCCGGCGCCAAAGTCGCCGTGCATCTCGATCAGCAGCTCGCCATCGATTACGAGCTCAAGGGCCGCAAGGTCGATTACTCCTCAGGAGCTACACATGTCTCAGCATCCCTCGATTAGATCGTTATCTACCTGCATTGCTGTGTTGATCCTGGGCGTGCTTTCCTCCGGCTGTTCGACCAGCAAGGACGAGATCCTACCCCGGCCAGACAGCACGATGATGGATGTCTGGCAACAGGGCACCACTGGCAGCGGAGGCAGCGCGGCTGGACAGAAACTGATGGACGCACGCCAGTCACTGCGCCGTCCGATCAGCGCCGCCGAACTGGCGGCCAGCAACGACCAGGCTGAGTTTTCACGCACCTCTCAAAACGAGATCTATAGCCAGTTCAAACGCCTGCCCAACCCGGACCTGGTGATGTACGTGTTTCCACACCTGGCCGGCTCCGACCCCGCGCCGGTGCCGGGCTACACCACCGTGTTTCCTTTCTACCAGCGGGTGCAGTACGCCATGCCCGGCGAGCGTACGGAGGACTACTGATGAGCATCTTTAAACGACTCCTGGGCCGCAACCGTGCAGGGAACGAAGGGGTCAGCCTTGCAGAAGAACCCACCCTCGGATCTGAATCTGAAGCCACGTCGGTTCCTGTGGTAGATCCGGCATACCTCGCTGACCAGGCCAGCAAGCGCTACCTCGACCGCCTGGCGAATCAAGGGGTGCCGGCACCGCACGACTGGCGAAACCCGAAAGCCCGCCCCGCTACCGAACAGGACGTGACGCGACTTTACGACGTGCATCCGTCGTTCGTTGACCTGCTGCCCTGGGTCGAATACCTGCCCGAAGAAAAAGCCATGCTCCTCGAGGACGGCGTGTCCAGGGCAGCGTTCTTCGAGCTGACGCCGATCGGCACCGAGGGCCGGGACCCGGAGTGGCTTCGTAGCGCACGTGACGCACTGGAGAATGCCCTGCAGGACAGCCTCGATGAGCTGGAGAGCTCCCCATGGGTGGTTCAGATGTACGCCCAGGACGAAACCAACTGGGACAGCTATCTGGAAACCTTGCGAGGGTACGTGCAAGAGCGCGCCCAGGGCACCGAATTCAGCGATCTGTACCTGCGGCAGTTCAAGGATCACCTCAACGCCATCTCCAAACCGGGTGGGCTGTTCGAAGACACCGCCGTCAGCAAACTGCCATGGAAGGGCCAACAACGGCGGGTGCGCCTGGTTGTGTATCGTCGGGTGCGCAAGGCCGACACCGTGGTGCGCGGCCTGGATGCTCCTACCTACCTGCAGGTGATCGTCGACCGATTGACCGGTGCCCTGACAAACGCCGGCGTTCGGGCCACGCCCATGGACGGCCGTGCAATTCACCACTGGCTTTTGCGCTGGTTCAACCCGAAGCCGGATCACCTCGGCTCGACTCCGGCAGACATTCGAGCCTTCTACGAGCACGCCGGCGCGGTTGATGAAGGTGGTGAGGACGACATACCGCTGGCCAGCGGCACGGACTTCTCGCAGAACCTCATGTTCCGTGAACCACGGTCGAGCACCGAGTCAGGCTTCTGGTACTTCGACGCAATGCCCCACCGGGTGGTGTCTGTCGATCGACTGAGAACCTCCCCGCGTACCGGCCACCTGACCGGTGAGACCAAGAAAAGTGACTCCTTGAATGCCCTGTTTGACCGGCTTCCAGAGGACACCATCCTGTGCATGACCATGGTGGCCACGCCACAGGATCTGCTCGAAGGTCACCTGGAACAGCTCTCCAAGAAGGCAGTCGGTGACACACAGGCCTCAATCCACACCCGGGAAGACGTCGAGATCGCCCGCAAACTGATCGGGCGCAAGCACAAGCTGTACCGTGGCAACGTCAGCTTCTTCCTGCGCGGTAAAGACCACAAGCAGCTCGAAGACCGCACCCTGCAGTTGAACAACGCACTGCTCGGGGCCGGGATTCTGCCGGTGCAGGCGCAGGACGAAGTTTCTCCCCTCAACACCTACCTGCGTTGGTTGCCGGGCAACTTTGACCCGAACGAGCCACGCGCCATGGACTGGTTCGTGCAACTGATGTTTGTCCAGCACATGGCCAACCTGGCGCCCATTTGGGGCCGCTCCACCGGCACCGGCCACCCTGGCATCACCTTGTTCAACCGAGGCGGTGCACCACTGACTTTCGACCCCCTGAATCCGCTGGACAGGCAGATGAACGCGCACATGTTCATCTTCGGTCCGACCGGTGCGGGCAAGTCAGCCTCAGCGACCAATATCATTTGCCAAGTCCTGGCAATTTACCGACCACGGATGGTGATCATCGAGGCCGGTAACAGCTTCGGCCTGCTGGCCGACTTCGCCCAGCGCCTTGGCCTGACCGTCAATAAAGTCCGTATGGCGCCTGGCTCTGGCGTGAGCCTGGCGCCGTTCACCGATGCGATCAAGCTGGTACAGAATCCCGGCTCCGTGAAAATCCTGGATGCGGATGATCTGGAAGCCTCTGACCAGGATACGGCCAGCGCACCGGACAACACCGAGGACGACCAGCGTGACATCCTCGGCGAACTGGAGATCACCGCGCGCCTGATGATCACCGGTGGCGAAGAGAAAGAGGATCAGCGCCTGACCAGGGCTGACCGCAGTGCGATTCGCCAGTGCATCCTGAATGCCGCTACAGCGTGCATGAAAGCCGATCGCCCTGTGCTGACCCAGGATATCCGCGATGCGCTGCAGGACATGGGGACCGACCAGAACCTCCCGGAAGCGCGCCGCACTCGTTTTATGGAAATGGCCGAGGCCATGGGCATGTTCTGCATGGGCACCGAAGGCGAGATGTTCAACCGCCCGGGCACGCCATGGCCCGAGGCTGATGTGACGGTGGTGGACTTGGCCACCTATGCCCGCGAGGGTTACCAGGCGCAGATGGCCATCTCCTATATCTCACTGCTGAATACCGTGAACAACATCGCCGAGCGCGACCAGTTCAAGGGCCGACCACTGATCTGCTTCACGGACGAGGGCCACATTCAGCTCAAAGTGCCGCTGCTATCACCCTATGCAGTCAAGATCACCAAGATGTGGCGGAAGCTCGGTGCCTGGTTCTGGATGGCCACGCAGAACATCGATGACGTTCCTCCCGAGGCATCTGCGCTGCTCAACATGATCGAGTGGTGGATCTGCCTGAACATGCCACCGGATGAGGTCGAGAAAATCGCACGCTTCCGCGAACTGACGCCTGCGCAAAAGTCGATGATGCTCTCGGCCCGCAAGGAGAACCGCAAGTTCACCGAAGGCGTTGTGCTGTCCAAACGCCTGGAACTGCTGTTTCGAGTCGTGCCGCCCAGCTTGTACCTGGCCTTGGCCATGACGGAACCGGAAGAGAAGAAAGCGCGGTTCGACATCATGCGCTCCACCGGCTGCGACGAGCTGGGCGCTGCCATCGAGGTCGCAGCCGGCCTGGACCGCCGCCGGGGCATCACCTCCACGCCCATCCAGTTCAGAACCCCGACCACGACTACCATCCCCGAGGCAGCGGAGCGCCCTGCATGAGAGCCATGAATGCCCTGACCCAGAACCTGATCGACACTCTGGTGATCCTCCTGAAAGAGCCTGGCCAAGATACCTTGGAGACCCTACGGATCTCCTCGCCCGTTCTGATCGAGCAACTGCAACTGGTCCAGGAACAGGCTGTTGATCGCCGAGACGTGGGATATCTGATCCAGAGTGCCCTGGATGATTGGCTGAATCAGCATCCTCAACCCGATGAGGCCCTGCAGGCGCTGTTCGATGCGTTATCGAAGCAGCACTTGATCGCCCGGACAAGGACATTGGTATGAAGCAGATCACCGGTATGTTCACAGGACTGATATGCCTCGTGATCATCATCCTCGCGCTCGCATGGAAATTGCCATCAACAGCACCTCAGCGGCATCAAGGCCCATGGGTGTATGGTCCGGCCGAAGCGAAATTCACAATCATTGAGTATGCGGATCTGGAGTGCCCGTACTGCAAGGAATACACGCCTTGGCTCAAGCTATGGGTCGACGGGCAGAAAGACGTCAATCTGCAGTGGCATCACCTGCCCTTGGACATCCATGGCCCGAACGCATTGTACGAGGCGTACCTGGTCGAGTGCGCCGGCCAGACCGGAGGTAACGATGCATTCTGGAAAGCCGTGGATATCGTATTCGCACAAACCGCAGGTGGTGGTCAGGGTTTCAAAGACACTTTACGCCTGCCAGGTAACGAACACGGCGAGCTGGATAGCTGTGCCCGCAAGGACACAGATGTGAAAGAGGCAGTAAGACAGGCTATCGAAGCGGCAAGACGGGCTGGGATCAAGGCAACACCCACGCTGGTGATCACCCACAACCCTAGCGGTAAGCAGGTCACTGTCGAAGGCGCCGCTGATGCGGATACGTTGACTTCGGCGCTAGATCTGGTGGCAGTCCAGGAACAGCCTGCTGCAGCTAACTGACACTGGTTAAGAAACGGCGCTCCAGCGTTGAGCGCCGTTAGACTTTTCTCCACCCTCTGCTACGTATATCTGGCCATCTTCAGCTACTGCAAACGCGCCAGGTCGCTCATCACCTGGGTCCCGAAGAGAATCCTTCCAACCGTACACCACGCCCTGCCACAGCAGAACAACTCCACCAGAGTGCTCAGGATTACAGGCTCGCCAAGAAGCCGCGCTAATGCGTAAAGAGTCGATAGAGATGTTCATTGAGGGGCCGGGTCAGAACTACAACTGAAGCATACCATTGAGCATCAATTGCAACGGAGAGTGACCACACCAAAGAAAAGAGCAGATGCATATTTTCCATTGATTGCGGTCTTGCATGACTATTCGCGTTTAGCTGTGGCTTTCACCTCCACAGGTACAGCGCCATGCACCATTTGCCTCTCATCACTGCTGCCCTACTCGCCTCCTGCATCACTAATGCCCATGCGACTGAAGAAGTCTGGGTCATCACTGACCGGGCACACGCTGTCAGCAACTACCAGGATGCTCAGGTCACTCAGCTCGATGAGCAACAGATCCTGGAAGAAAAACTGACCTCGTTGCTACCAAAGTCCCCGCAGCAAGCCACGAAAGCGTTTGAAGCGCTGATGGCCAGCCCTGAAGGGCGGCAACTGAATCAACAGCTCGCGAAGGCTCAGCAAGCCAAGGCCAAGGCCTGGGGCCTGGGTATCGCCAAGGTTCCTGCTGTTGTCGTCGATCAGCGCTATGTGGTCTACGGCGAACCAAACGTCCAGCGCGCCCTGCAGTTGATCGAGCAGGCTCGCCAATGAACATCCTACGGCGCCGCATCGCGGCATTGGCCTTGATGGCCAACAGCTCAATTGTCCCGGCAGCGAGCATCACCACTGCAACCATCGTGGCCTCAACGGCATCCCCGACCTGCCTGGAATACAAGGTGGTCGGCATCTGCTACTGGCTGTTCTGCACCAACTTCGGTTGCCAGGTCAGGACCTCCACCAAGGTCGCGCATTTCGTCCCGGACGCAGTGGTTTCGTCCTATGCCAACACCGGAGAGAACCCGTGGATTGAAGTCAGCACCATGGGCGCACCGAACGCCACTGCGCAGGCTGGCAATGACGGTACAACCAACCACGGTAACGAGAACAACATGACTCGCTTCCGCGAGGCCGACGTGATCGGGCACCCGGGCGGATTCGCGTTCAGCCAGTTTGCCAGCGGTTCCGGGTATGCCTGCAAGGGGGCCGGCACTGCCTACGTGCCTTACCTGCTGAGTTCCATCGACACCTGGGCCTGGCGCTACGGAATCCCGGAAGCGGTGTATCCCGAATCCCTGATACCGGGGATGCGTGAAGTGGGCAGCCTGTTGACAGCCAACACCTGGGGCAGCGTCTATCCGCGTAGCGGCTTCATTCACCAGGCTGACGGCTACAAGGCTTCAGCGGTGATCGCGCAGCGCGCCGGCGACGTTACAACCCGGGTTGGCCAGCCTCACGTCTATCTGCCAATGGTTGCAATGCCTCAAGACGGCTACTGGCCTGCCGGCGCGCTAATGGAAGGCAATTCGATGACGGGCAAGTGGCAGGAACTCACCCCCACTCTCAGCCCGACTTGCGCCGCGTTTCCAAGCCTCGCTCCCAATCTGGAGTCCGGGGATCAATCCTATGCCTGGGCACTTTGGCGGCCTTACGCCTGTTGTGAGCGTCGCGGGCAAATCTTTCTGGGCAGCGTTGACTTTCAACCAAGCGGGGGAACCCTGTAATGCTGAAGCACTTTTTGTTACCGGCAGGCGTTGCCCTGCTCACTCTGTCTGCAGTAGCCCACGCCGCTGATCCAATCCATGTAGAACAACAAGGCAGTGTCATTGGCGATGACCTGCTGTACAGCATCGGCGGCGGCAGCGCCGTCACAATGGGCAGCGCCGGGCAGATGGAAAGCATCGGCGTCGGGCTGGGTTGGCAGAACAATCTGGTCTGCGGAAACATGGACCTGAGCAACACACTGCAAAACCAGTTGAACGGTGCCACTCAGGGCTTTCAGAACATCATGAGCTCGGTGGTACAGAACGCCACCAGCGCAGTGAGTTCGCTGCCGGCATTGATCCTGCAACGCTCGAACCCTGCCCTTTACAACCTGCTCACCAACGGCATCCTGCAAGCCAGGCTGGACTTCGACCGCTCCAAGGCTACGTGCCGCGCCATGACCGAGAAGATGGCTGACATAGCCGGCGGCGGGCAAATGAGCTGGGGTAAGGTGGCTGAAGGCCAAAAAATGAGCCAAGCCTTGGCGAACAACACTGACGCTGTAGCAGTGGTCGACCAGGTTGAAAAAGCACCTGGTGAAAAAGGCGTGACGTGGGTCGGTGGCAAGCAGGCCGGCGGCTCAGGCCAAGAGCCGATCAAGGTGGTCAGTGATGTGACCAAAGCCGGTTACAACATGTTGAACAAGCGCGCCCCTACTGACAAATCTTCAGTGCCGGCAAACAGTTGCTCGAACGGTTTGACGTGTGGGTATTGGGAGTCCCCCGCCGAAGCCAGCCAGTTCGCCAATCGTGTCCTGGGCGAGCAACAGATCAAGACTTGTGAAGGCTGCTCCAGTGAGTCGACCCCCGGCGTGGGCTTGACGCCACTGATCCAGGAAACCTACGAAGAGAAACTAACCGCCCTGCAGGATCTGATCAAGCCTGGCACCCCCATCACATCCGAGAAGCTGCGCAAGGCCTCCAGCGACTCACTTCCGATCACCCGCGGGGTTATCGCAGCGCTGCGCGATGAGCGTGACCAGGCACTGCTGACAGAGCGCCTGGCGTCCGAAGTGGCCCTCTCAGATGTACTCGGTCGGGCCTTGGTGCTAAAGCGCATGCTGATCTCTGGCTCCAAAGAGTCGAACGTGGCGGCCAACAGCGTGGCCACCGAAGCCGTGGAAAAACAAACCGACGTGCTGCAACAGGAGATCATGAACTTGAAGATCGAGCTCGATCTGCGTCGCGAGCTGGCCGCCAACTCCCCGATGGCGATCATCGAGCGCAGCCAGGCCCGCTCGGAAAACTCTAGGGCGATCATGCCAGGTGCGACTGAATCCAACCGTCTGAACCTCCTGCAGAAACCCACAAGGGAGTGATGGCCATGTCCAAAGACCTAACTGCCGGCCGCAGCCCCTTCAAAACCTTTAAACGCATCATCTTTCTCCTGACGTTGATGATGCTGATAACCGTCCTCGGCATGTTGATCGCCAGCCTGGTCATTCGTTGGATGGGAGGTGTCGAGCAGTGGTACGAGTGGAGCCACGACCACTATGGGGGTTTATTAACCTGGCGATGCTTGCTCTACGCTGCATTGACCTATGCTTGGCTAAAGATACAACCGTGGAAACTGGCGACCTCTCCTGGTGACCGGCTCAGGCTGATGGGGCTTCAGGCGGCTGCCGTGATCCTGATCGTCCTGGTCGAGGTCAAGAAAGCCCCAGTCGACTGGGGGGCTCTGCTATGACCCTCTATACCAACGACTACCTGGAGTATTACCTGACGCTGATCGGCTGGGTGATCAACAACGGGATCTGGAACATGATCTCCGATACCGGACTGTTCGCCCTGCCCTTCATCATCATCGTCACCCGTGAATGGCTCAAGGCCCGTGGAGAAGGGGCTGATGAAGGCAACAAGGGTGTGTTATCCCTGGCACGCATCGAGACCAACACCTATGTGGCTTACGTCGTTGTGATGCTCTGTGCGGTGCCCTCGGTGCGTGTGGGACTCGACACTCTCCAGTTCGACCAGGAGCGATCCAAGCAGTGCCAGGTGAACACGCCGGCACCGACTGACACTGGTTGGTCGACCACCTTCAGCAGCGTGGCCAACCAGTCCGCCCAGATCCCCATCTGGTGGGCCTTCATGCACTCGCTGTCCAAGGGTCTCACTGCCGGTGCTGTGGCAGCGATACCCTGCGGGACGGATCTGCGGATGATGCGGATGGAGGTGAATGCAGCCAAGATCAACAATCCCCTTCTCGCCCAGGAAGTGGCCGACTTCACCCATGACTGTTATGGGCCTTCCCGGGCACGGATGTTTATGCGGCAACCCGATCTTGGCTCAGCCGCTGACAGCTCCAAGTCCCTGCAGGACCTGAACTGGATTGGCTCCAAGTTCTTTCTCAATACATCGGGCTACTACGATACCGACTACTCACGCTCACCCAGAACAGCCTGGCCCTACGACAGCCAGCGTGACGATGGCATGCCACAAGTGTCAGGAGGTGGCGGATACCCCAAGTGTAAGCAGTGGTGGTCGGACGGCGGCACCGGCCTACGCGATCGCCTGAAGGACCAGGTTGATCCAGATTTGGTGACGCAGTTTCTCGGCTGGGCAAAGTGGATGTCTGCAGACGAAGTGACCGAGGCATTGATTCGGCAACTTGTCGCACCGTCCAGCCAGATGAGGGGAGATGTCTATTCCGACTACGGCGGGCAGATCGGCGGGACCATGTGGAACGGACTGGCGAGAGCCGGTGGGACATTTGGCGTAGCCCTGGGCTCGCTGGCCTACTTCCCAGGGATGGACATGGTCAGGCAAGCGCTGCCGATGGTGCTCTCGTTTATCAAGATGGGCATCGTGATCTGTTTGCCGATGGTGCTGGTGGTCGGTGCGTATCAGCTCAGCGTTACGACGACGACGAGCGTGGTGTTCTTCGCGGTGATGTTTGTGGACTTCTGGTTGCAACTCGCACGCTGGCTGGACTCGACGATTCTGGAAGCCATGTATGGCTCAGGCTCACCTGATTTGCCATTCGATCCTGTTCTTGGGCTGAACGTGGCTACTCAGGACGCGATCTTGAACTTTGTGATGGGCGCGATGTTCATAATTCTGCCTTTGCTATGGATAGCTGCATTAAGTTGGGCTGGCGTGAGCGCAGGTAACGTACTTGAGGGGATGAAAACCGGCGCGAAGGACGTTCAGACTGCCGGCGAGAAAGGCGGGGATGCTGCTAAGAAGGCTTTGTAGTAATACCATATGCCTGACTGCTGTGCCTGAGCGCCAAGTGCTTTGGCACAGCAGGCTTCAATCGTGCAGTTTTACGCCCTTTGCGTAAAAACCGTCATGCTCGTAGCCATCCCGATTCGTTGTGATCGACAGGTCTATATCGGAAATACTAGATGTTCCAAGCCTGGAACTTGCAGCAAGCAACAAGGCCAAACACCCTACAGTAAGCAAAGAGCTAACAAGCCAAGAAAAATTCGCTACTACAACCCACAGCAACAGGCCTACGACTAACGCACGCTTGATCCAGCACACACTTGGTTTACGGGCATGCACCAGCGCTCCGGCGATCACGCCAAGTGCAGAGCCTACCCGGTATGCGAGCGATTGAGTGGTCATGGTTCTGATTCCTTCCTGAACAGCTTGAACCCGTTTATACCCCGATTCTGAAGCAGTTGCCAACGGGTGCCTTGCAACTTACATGGCATAACGATAGCATAGATTTTGTTACGTAACTATTCAATCAGCGACCGGTCATCGGACGAAACGACATGCCTACCGACTCCCCACCCTCACCTCCTCGTGGTCCAGGACGTCCAAGGTCAGGAAATGCAAAGAGCAATGCTGATAGGCAGCGCGACTTCCGTAATCGTCGCAAAGAGGCGCATGCTGACCTGCAACAGGCTTTGGAGACCCTCCAGCGCACACGGGGCCAACTCTCGGATGCTATGGTTGAGATTGCCAGGCTAAAGGAGCTGCTGTCACAGGCGAACGAAAATATAGCCCGCCTGCGCGCTGATCCAGATTGATCCTTTCTCTATGACTCAGATGCTTCCGCCTCAAAAGGTTGTAAATGGCCCAAAGGGAACGGCGGTAAGGGAATGGTTCATAATGGTAAAAGCCCTACCCGAAAGGGCCTCGTTACCTCGGGCTATAAAAGGGCGCTGTGGGGCAATGAATCAGAGCGCCCCACTACCCTTGGGACTTCTGCCAGGCTGATTCTTGAGAGACCTCGAGCGCTGATCTGGATGCAATCAACTGCACCTTCTTCACGAAAGGATAGAGCCTCATCCCATCGTCGCCATATCCCTCATAGCCACAATTTGTAGTCGATAAGGACAAGAACATGTCCCTGCCCTCTCCGCCTCATACGCACTGAGGGTCCATATGTGGGGCCTCTCGCTGACCCTAGCCTAAAAAAGCCCGCGCACCAGGTGGTTGATGACTCTGGTACGCAGAGATTGTCCGCGTACTTGATGTTGGAGAATAATCGCTCCAACACCGCACTCAAGACCGCCGGGGTATATTCGGGGAGCGGCGTCTTTCGAACCGTTGCAGCCACTCACGCCAGGCCACAATTGTGTATTCCAGTGATGGTGGCAACCAATTCCAGTGATTGTGCGCCATCCGAGCCGCAGGTTCTGCCTAGCTAATCCAGTGGTTGTAATCCACTGCGCCGACGATCCTGCCCCACCAAGCCATAGGTAGCGAACGTCGAAATTTCCTTGCACTTCTTTTGGAGTGAGAGCCGCTTCTGGGCGATTGCCGTCGGTGATGATGGGCAGTTATCGGCCCAGAGTGTGTAAAAACGCTAAAGTACGCACGTCTACGTGAAAACTGAAATTTATCGACTCGTCAGCAGATACGGATTTCGCCCAGAGGCGCGATTTTCAGTCCGGTTCTGCGCACCTGTCGCACTCGAAAACGTTTTTACACAGCCTCGGCCAAAAGCGGCCCTTCGTAGTAGTTAGGAGCAGACAAAAAGAAGTCGTTTTCACCGTTGCAGGGAGACTATTTTGAGGTTCGAAGGTCTCAGGGGCTCGGTACTGGAGTCGACCCATTCCTCACTGGCCTCCTCCGATTGGGTGAGCCACTGATCACATCCAAGGCTTGTAGGGGCTATGGTGATAACGGGTAAGGACAAATCACCAGAGCGTCGAGAGGATAGCCGTCATCCCTCAGCGTAGTTGGAACGAACCCGTAGTTGGCCGAGTAGAACATCAGTGTACTGAGGAAGCGGTCAACGAAGATCTGTCCGTATAGCTCATGTTCATAGCTCCGAAGTTTTGGACTGGGTATCGCTGGGAGGCGTTTTTCCAAGCGTGCCCATCTCGATTGGCGTCTTCGTGAAAAACACCGATATTTCCTCGCAGTCCAGTCGGTTGAATAACCGCTCTGACTCCTCCTCCGTGATTGCCAGGCGAATCTCCGTGGGTTGATCAGCCAGCTCAAAAAAGTGCGATGAGTGAAGTTTTCCAGTGTGTCCAAAACCTTCGATTCCAGTGCACAGCGTGGCACCGCGCAGCCCCATTTCCTTAGCTACGTCAACGATCCATTCGCCAAGCATCTTTCCTTGGTAACGACGGTTTTGTTGGGTGAAGAAAACGACCATATAGCCTTTCATTTTGATCTCCTCAGCGAGTACCAATCATTTGGTAAGACAGTAGTCCGGCAGCGGTCATCGCTAACGAACCTACGACGTGCAATGAAATTGAGCCAAGCGCCCACAGCAATCTTCCTTCTTGGATTAGGGCAACTGTTTCGGCTGAAAAGGTGGAAAAGGTGGTAAGTCCCCCGCAAAAGCCCGTGATTATCAGCAGGCGCCATTCGGGGCTTAAGGAGGGAGATGCGGCCAAGAACGCGATGGCTAGGCCGATGATGTACCCCCCGACCATGTTCGCCACCAAAGTGCCTGGGGGAATAGTTGGGAACAGCGCGTTGAGCTTTATACCCAGGAGCCAGCGCAACCACGCACCAAGTGATGCGCCGATGGCGATGACAAAGAGTGATTTCAGCATGACTGTAAATCTCCTCTGAGCAGGTAGGGCCGAGGAGGCGCTGATAAACGCAGATTGCGATAGAGAGGTAATACGGAATTTTGAGTCAAGATCCTGTCCTAGATTAGCGGACAGGGAGCACACCTACGCACCCTGTCCAGGGTTCACGTAGGCATCATCAGCACGGGGCGGTTGTGAGGAGGAATGCCATCTCCTTGGAAGCAACATATCACTCGCGCAATTGTCACGTAAATAGTGCTTTGCAATCCTTGACGCGAGCACGGTTTCCCCTCGACGCCTAGAGACTAGATGAATATCCAAGATACCCGCAGACATCATCTGTACTCCCAGCCTGTTGATATTCTAAACAACTGGGTAGATGCCCGGAGCCTGGGAACTAGACGACTGCCGTACTTTGATCCGATGGATGGTGGGGTCGATGCCTCTGTACTGATATTGCTGGAGTCTCCGGCCAGGGATTGCTCGTGGCCACGCTTCGTTTCCCGAGACAACACCGGGCCTTCCCAACGCAACCTGAAGCGCTTTCTTGAACAGGCATGTCTCGCGCGTGAGCAGACCATCTTGTGGAATATTTATCCATGGCTGCCGGATCTGGGCAGTCCTGCCCAAGCCATCAGCCGCTTGAAAATCACAGAGGGCGTCACTCTGCTGAAAGAGGTAATGGATCTGCTCCCGTGCCTGCGCGCTGTGGTCTTGGCTGGGCGCGTGGCGCAGAGAGCTGCACCCGAAATCGAGCATCATCGCCCTGAGGTCAGGCTGCTCGCCATGCCCCACCCGAGCCCTCTTTCGGTGTGTCAGCATCCCGATGTCGCTAAAGACATTGTCGCTACTCTGACCCGAGCGGCGCTGATGGCAAGTGTCTGATCGTTAGGCACCGGCGCGCTTGGCGTTCAGCGACGCGATGCAGGGCGATACAAACAGATTGCCACGGTATGCACCGACGGCGGTTTTGGTTGCAACCACCAGCCACATGATGGCCAACATCATCACCAAGATAACGCCCAGCACATCAAAAAAGACCAAGTTCAGCGTCACACCGAGCTTGAGCGTTGTTACCGCATAGACGCCAAGCGGGAAAGTGAAGCCCCACCAGCCAAGATTGAAAGGGATGCCTCCTTTCGCATAGCGAGCGGTAATGAGCAGTGCCAAGAGCATCCACCACAAGCCAAGCCCCCAAAATAGAACACCCGATACCACCCCGATGCCAGCAGCTACCGCACCTATGCCTGGCATGCCATGGGCGGCAAAGATGGCCGGTGCATCGTTGCCAATGACCAACATGCCCAGCGCACCGGTACCAATCGGCCCCAGCGATAACCAAGACGATGCCGCCATGCTCTCGTGCGGTAACTTATGAAGCGCCAGGCGCAGTACCAGAATAACCAAAATGCTCAAGGCCACCGGAACCGAGTAGGCCCACAAGACGTAACTGGTGATCAGCATCGTGAACTGAGCGTTGGTATCGGCCAGATGCGGTGCGATGATACCGCCGCTCGCCGCTGCTACTTCCGCCGCTACCACAGGAAGCAGCCATACAGCAGTCATCTGATCGATGCTGTGTTCTTGTCGGGTGAACATCATGAATGGGATAAGTACACCGCACGCCAGTGCCATGGCGACGTCCAGCCACCAGAGCACATGGGCCAGGGCAATCACACCCTCTCCCCAGTTTGGCAGACCGTACTGAACCAGCCCGTTGATGATGGTTGCCAGGCCCATCGGTATCGTGCCGAAAAACATCGAAACCGTGGAATGCCCAAAGATCTGTTTTGCCTCATCGAAGAAGAACACCCAGCGGGCGGCGTACATCAAGGTAAAGACGGTAAACAGCAGGATATTGAACAGCCAAAGGGCCTCGCCAACACCTGCAAGCAGCGCACTGTGACCCGGCAACTGCCCTAGGGCCAAGGCCAGAATGCCGGTGCCCATCGTGGCGGCAAACCAGTTAGGTGTGAACTGCCGGATCGCCTCTCTTGGATTGGACAAAGCCGCCAGTGGATGGCGGCCGCCCATAATAGCTGCGAGTCGTGTATCACTCATTTACGCGCTCCGTCTCAGTATGCGTTCAATCTGACATTACTGAAGCCTAGCGTGATGGGAATAGCTGTAAAAACGGATAATATAGGTATTCATTACCGATTTTGAGGGTAGATCTTTTGAAGCTAAGCCTGCGTCAGCTACAAATTTTCTGCGCCGTTGCACAACACGGTAGCACCACCAACGCAGCCGTATCAGTGTCACTATCCCAATCTGCAACTAGCGCCGCACTCAACGAGTTGGAAAACGCCTTGGATACGAGGCTGTTTGACCGAGTAGGAAAGCGTTTAGTGCTGAACGATAACGGCCACGCCTTACTGCCTCAAGCCAGAAGGATGCTTGAGAACGCACAACAGATAGAGGCCGGCTTCTTACCAGGCCATGCTGGGATGAAGACACGCTTGCGGGTAGGGTGCAGTACCACTATAGGCAATTACATTCTGCCATTGATTCTCGGTGAGCTACGTCAATCAGCATCACATTTGAGGGTCGATATCGACATGGCCAACAGCATGGCTATCGCAAGGAGAGTCGCTGATTTCGACATTGATATGGGCCTGATTGAGGGGCCTTGCCACCTGCCCGAACTCCGTGCTGAGCCTTGGCTTGTTGATGAACTGCTTATTGTCGCAGGCCAACGGCACCCATTGGCGCTAAAGCAGCAGGTCACACTTAATGACTTTCGTACTGCTGAATGGCTACTGCGCGAGCCAGGTTCTGGTACCCGTGAAGAAGTCGAACAATTGCTGCTGCGTCATCTGCACGATCTCGCCGAAACCCGCCAGATCGGCAGTTCAGAGGCTATCAAGCATACCCTCGCACAAGGCATCGGCATCAGTTGCCTGTCCCGCTGGGTAGTTCGGGATCTACTTGCCTCCCAAGTCCTGGTTGAACTGCCGCACGCCTTGCCTGCACTGACCCGACGTTTTTTTCTGATCCGCCACCGGGACAAGTATATCTCGTCTGGGCTTGAGCGATTCTGGGAAAGCTGCAGTCAATTCGCGAGCCAGAAATAGCTTGATCTATTTAAAAAACAGGTAAGCGCTACAAAAACAAGTCGTTTCCGGAATTTATCAAAGACGCATAAGGTCAACTCACTGTCCTGCAGCAATGAACGAGTTGTATTTGCCAAGGCGCGACTGAAGGCCTTGCTTACCCTTATGAGGAAGCTCTGATGAATGTGATAAATAAAACCGTCAAAGCCCTGACGCTGGGCGTTGCGTTGACCACAACGATGAACGCATTAGCCGCGCAAGATCGATGGACGTTTGACGGCGATATTCGCAACAACTCGCTGGCTGTCAGCCCAGATGAAATGACGGCGGTGGTCTCGTACAGTCAGCGTCCAGATGTAGTGGTCTATGATTTGAAAAACGGCAAGGTTCGGCAGGTTCTGAACGGATACGTCACGCCGCGAAATATTGTGTTTTCGCCAACTGGCGATGTGTTCTACCTCTCCGACAGCAGTTTGGGGGTCGTGCGCAAGATTGACACCAAGACTTTAAAAGTGATCGCAGATATTCCATTGGGCGCAGGTGCTTTTGGTACCACACTCAGCAAGGACGGAGGCTTGCTCTACGTCAACAATGAAGCGGCCAGCACGCTGTCGGTCATTGATCTTGATCACCAGCGGCCAGTCGCTGTGGTACCTGGCTTCTCCCAACCGCGCCAAGGCATCCGATTAAGCCCTGACGGCAAAACCGTCTATGTCACAAACTTTCTTGGCGACAAAATCACCCTGGTCGACAGCAAAACTAATACGATCAAAGGTGAGATCACTGGCTTCAACAAGTTGCGCGCCATCTCCATATCAGCCGACGGTAATACGCTGTACGCGGCTAACAGTGGCAGTAACAGCATCGCAGTTGTCGACACTCGAAAACGCGCAATCACAACCACGGTCATGGTGGGCAAAGACCCCTACGGCGCAGCTCTGACTCCAGACGGGCGGCACGTCTACTCTGGTAACCTGGGTGACAACAGCCTTTCAGTGATCGACACCAAAACGCTAAAAGTGACGACGACTGTGACCGGTTTGAAGGCGCCCCGCCAGGCCATTGTATTCAGCAAAGACAAGTCGAAGGCTTATGTCCTCAACGAGGACTTGAGTATCTCCACAGTCGATCTCGCCAGCAACAAGGTGGTTTCGACGCTCGAGGCCGACTGACTGGACAGCCCTGGTCTTCATCGGGGGACTGCTAATAATCCACGACTGGATAAATAATAATGAGTGAAAGTGATGAGTTCTGGTGGATGAGTCGCCTTCACTCATTGGGATTAGCGAGTGATGCTTGACCGTGAGCGGCGCGTTGCCCAATCGAGAAAGCACAGGGCCGGGGGCGAACAGGACTCCAGCAAAAATGATATCAGGACGTTTTTTCTACGGCGTCTACTATTTAATCACGTGCTGCTCCAGATAGCAGGTGAGTCTCTAAAAGCTAAAAACACCAGAAGGGGATACGTATGTTAAAAAAGATGATTTTCACCGTCGCTGTCACCGCCTGCTGTATGTCGGGTTTGGCGCTCGCCGATGCGCCAGTCAAGGTTGCTGAAACGGACAAGGGAAAAGTACTCGTAGACGCCAAAGGTATGACTCTTTATACCTTTGGTAAGGACTCCTCGGGCAAGTCGGCCTGCAATGGGCCATGCGCTGCAAACTGGCCACCTTTAGCGGTATCCGCAGACGCGAAAGCGGAGCATGATTACTCTATCGTTACTAGAGACGATGGCACAAAACAATGGGCATACAAAGGCATGCCACTTTACAGCTGGGTCAAAGATGTCAAGCCAGGCGATACAACTGGTGACGGCGTCAACCAAGTCTGGCACGTTGCCAAGCCGTGACATCAAATAATTGATAGGCTAGCTCACGCCACTGGTTTTTCGGTGGCGTGAGTACGAGTACGTATCTGATATTTCGCCAGCATGTAGCTGCCACGTCTTAAAATGCTACGATGGATCTGGCCAACACCGAGTGGACTGCCATAGCAAAAATCATTAGAAAAATGCATGGGCGATAAGAAACTCATTTGGCCCGCGGAAATAATCATCACCGAGCTGATAGCCATCCTGGATGACACTGTGAAGGCCTGCCTCAATAGCTAACAATTTTTACGGTTATTGAACCAAGTCAAGAATGCAAAATCTGAGAGCGCACGCTCGGATTAACCAGAAGATCCACATTCAATCGACTGTAGCAATGATTGCCGGGGCGGGGAGATCGAACCTGCGTCCTACGCATCGAAAGACAGCGATAGGCCAAGAGTGTGTAAAAACGCCTCGCAAAAATTGAAGTGCGTGTGTCTACGTGAAATCTGAAATTTATCGGCTCGTCAGCAGATACGCATTTCGCCCATAGGCGCAATTTTCAGTCCGGCTCTGCGCACCTATCGCACTCGAAAACGTTTTTACAAAGCCTAGGCCGATTACTGCCGGTCGCGAGGGGGCGATTTAGACCCAAAGCGAACGCTCATTAGGGATGATCAGATGTGAAGACCTACCAGCATTTCATCAGGGTTCATAATCGCGTAACCGTGACCTGCGTCCCGGCATCTGGGGAGGTAGCTGGCGGTTCTGTGGCTAGCTGCACGGGACGCCCTGCACCAGAGCGTTTACCGCCCCATTGCCCCCGCACTTTTTCTCGACATCGGTACCACCCCTCGGCCCGCATGAGCATTGGCCAAATCAGAAGCGGATGGCCCTGCAGGTGCCTATTGATTTGTCGGTAAATCTGATATGCCTTGGGCGGCAGTCCGTCAGGGCTGTGCAGTAGATCAAGCAGCAAGCTAACTGCGTTTCCATCGTTGAGTTCTTGCTGACGCTCACTAAGCAATCGCCACAGCAGAGGACGGCGTTCGGTCAGCCAGATAGCTATATCCTGTTCGGGGAACAGCACGACGGGCGTGAAGAGCCCTTCATGAAACTCGGTCACTTCCTTGGTCAGAATACGATTTACTTCCTTATCGAACCGTTCTCTCTGGCGAACACCTGACTTGTATCGCGCGGCAGCTGCCTGCGTTCCGACTTCGTCCTGAAGCGGAGCATTCGGTGCATGGTGTGCGCAGAGCTTTCTTCCTGTCAGTGGTTGTCGCCAGCACAAAGTGCAAAAGCTGAAAAGGTCAATTTGGGATCCGTCTTCTGCACGAATCATACCCTGAGCCGGGATTTGCAGATGGTTGCATATGCTGAGGAAGTTCGTCACTTCAACGACGGTGGGGAAGGTGTATTCCCTTGGCGGCCATGTGGTGTTGGCATGGATCAGTTGCACTGCCTTCATCACTTCAAGTAGGCGAGGGTCGTTGCTCTGGCAAACAGCAAACCCTAGTGAGGCGTAAATCCCCCAAATGCCGTTCCACGTCGGCACCCGCTGCTTATAAAGCAAATGGCAGTGCTCGGGAGGGATCAGGGGTTGCAGATACTGCCTGATCAGCCGAAGCGCGATGGTTGGCGTTACAGCCTCGTCAGAGGCGTGCAACCTTATTGCCCAGAGAGCAACTGCCACCTCCTCATAGGCGAGAGAGTCGAGAAATACGTCATCTATGTAGAGAGGCAAATCAAGTGTCCAATCTGGCTAGTAGTTAAGCATCCGCCTAGTACCTAGCATGCGGCATCGGGATATTGCTGCCCACGCAAGGAGACAACGGTGGAAACGATGACACTCAAGGAGGTGAGCCAGATTCTCAGGATTTCTGAGCATACGGCGCGCAACCGGCTGAGCATGGGCTTACCGATGTCTCCATCGTTCCGTGTCAGCCGCCGCCGCTTATTTCTCAAGCAGGAGGTAGAGCGTTGGCTTGTAGCCCAGGCTGGAGTATCGAGCCACCATAGCAGTTGAGCCTCACAGAGCCATAGGGAGTCAGGTTATCGATTAGATCGTACAGGCAAACAAAAACTGTGGACGCAAAAAAGGCCCGGAGCAGCAACTCCGAGCCTTTTTCCAGATGACATAAGCACCTTCAACGCTTGTGAATTCTCAGCGTCCTTCTATCGGCTGTCAAGGCCGAGGGGCAGGTACTGCCTGCCGTTCAGCGCCCCACTCACGGGGTACGAAGGAGTATGGATGAGAGTCCGGATTGAACCGCGCCTCCTGCGCGAAGCCGTGCGCTTGCACTATGGCACACGTCTATCAACGCGCGAAATTGCTCATAGCACTGGGCTTTCGCGCAACAGCCTCAAGCGCTTACAACGCCATTTGGAGCGCATTGATCTCGACTTGGGTCAGCTTGCCGGGTGGAGTGATGAACAGCTCTATGATCATTTGGGGATCAAGCCATTCAGTGGCTTTCGCTTGAAAGCTTGTCCCGACTGGAATTGGGTGCATGCGGAGATGCGCAACCCCAGCGTCACCTTGGAACTGCTATGGCGTGAATGGCGGGCCACCGAGCCAGGCGGCATAGCCTATTCGCAGTTCACGTCCAGCTATCGCCGCTTCCTACAGCAGCAGCCATTGGCAATGCGTCAGCTGCATCAGCCTGGCGACAAGCTCTTTTTGGATTTCTCCGGCAAGACCATGCCGGTCTATCTGGACGGTCAATCAGAACCTCGGATGGCGCAAATCTTTGTCGGTGTGCTGGGCTACTCCAGCTACACCTTCGCCTGCGCAGTCTGGAGTCAACGGATTGAAGACTGGATGCACTGCCATGTGCAGGCTTTCAATTTCTTCGAAGGTGTACCCCGCCTGCTTGTTCCCGACAATCTCAAAGCGGCTGTGATCAAGCATGGCAAGAATGAGGTTCAGCTCAACCTGATCTACCAGCAACTGGCCCAGCACTACCAGGCCATCATTTTGCCGGCGCGCCCGCGTAAACCTAAAGACAAGGGCAAGGTGGAGGCCGGAGTGAAACTGATTCAGCGCTGGCTGCTGGCAGCCCTGCGTCACCGTCGATTCTTCAGCTTGGCAGAACTAAATCAGGCCATATTGGAATTGCTACCGGCATTCAATCAGCGCCCATTCAAGCGACAGCCTGGTTGCAGTCGGCACAGCCTGTTCGTCGAGGTGGAACAGCCTGCTCTCCAGCCACTGCCGATCCACGCCTATGAGCATGCCGATTGGCGCTTCAAGGTGCGGGTGCGCAGTGATTACCTAGTGGAGTACGACAACCATCACTATTCCGTACCGAGCCGATTGGTGCAGCAGCAAGTGGATGTGCGCGCTACGGGCGAGGTCGTGGAGGTCTTTCACAACCATCTGCGTGTCAGTAGTCATCCCCGGCAGTATGTCTCTGGGATCAGCATGCAGCCGGAGCACAGGCCGCCCAACCACCAGTATTACGCTGAGAGTGAGCCCGCCGCATTGCTCGCTTGGGGCGAAAGGGTCGGGCCTGCGCTGCTACGTCACTTGCAGTATCACCTGACCGAACGTACCGATGTGGCCAACGGGTACAAGGCCGCCAGCGCTTTGCGTAAAGAGGCTCGTTTACATGGCGATGCCCGACTGGAGGAGGCCTGTGCCTATGCGCTGACCATTAATACCTTCGCCCTGAAAAGCCTGCAATCCATCTTGCGCGAGCAGCCCGACAAGCGTCCTGGTCTGAAAGCTCTGCCCAGCTCAACACCCGCTCACGAGAACCTGCGTGGTGCCCACTACTTTGCTGATGAAAAGGATCGCTCGACATGCTGAATCAGCAGACCCAAAGCAAGCTCCAGCAACTGCAATTGTCCGGCATGGCCAAGGCCTACCGCGATCAGCTTGAGCAGCCGCGCATGCAGGAACTTCCCTTCGATGATCGCTTCGGCCTGATGGTGGATCGTGAACTCAGCGAGCGCGAGAACCGCAAACTGTCTCGACTACTGAAGCAGGCGAAACTGCGTTATGCCGCGCACCTTGAGGATCTGGATTACCGCAGCAGTCGCGGTCTGGATAAGCAAGTGATCGCCGGTCTGGCGGGATGCTCCTGGATCGCTCAGCAACAGAACCTGCTGCTGACCGGAGCCACCGGCACAGGTAAGAGTTGGCTCGCCTGCGCATTTGGCAGCCAGGCCTGCCGACAGGGCTACTCTGTGATCTATAAAAACGCATCGAAACTCTATGAAGAGCTGCAAATCGCCATTGGTGATGGCTCTCTACCCAAGTACCGAGCAGCCTTGAGCAAAGCTCACCTGCTTATCCTCGATGACTTCGGGTTGGCACCGGTGGAGCCCACGGTGGGATATACCTTGCTGGATATTGTCGATCAGCGGATGCAGGCCGGATCGCTGATCATCACTAGCCAATTCCCTACTGAGCACTGGCACAGTATGTTCAACGACGCCACGCTGGCCGAGGCCATCCTAGATCGTATCGTCCACCGGTCACACCGAATAGGACTCAAGGGCGAGTCACTGCGTAAACAAGCAGCCAAGACGTAATCATCGATAACGAAGGGGCGATGGCCCCTTCGTCATTTAATTGCGGTGACCTGTCGTGAGGGGGAGCAGATTTAGCGCTTGGGTGGAGGGTCAGCATCGTCAGCGTAGTGGGTCACAACCACTGGAGTGGCTGGGTCAGAATCACCAGCGCGAGTGGCTCAGGATCTTCGGAATAAAGTGTCAGAATCACTAGCCCCTACAACAATCGGTCAAGAAGTGTCGTCGGAAGCAGATAGAAATTGCACGATCGGCAGCCCTTGTTGATCCCCGCGAATAGATAAACCTCGTGCTTGAGCAAAAAAGCATCACGTCGCGCTCTCGCAGTCGACTGGTAGCTGATGCTACTCGGATCAGATGCTTGAATTTTCTTGGGCGGAAGCATCTTACACGGCAGTGGATGCGTCATTGGTTCTCTGTCAGGATTGATGATGAATTGATCCTGACAGAGTGAGCAGTGGACCTCATGAACAACTCACAAGCCTGCGTGCCGTGCTATTCACAGATAGTGGCCCTGGATTAGGGGGTTGGTTTTTCCTTGATATCATCCAGATTGTTAATGCGCAATAATTTTGAACAGGCTTTTACAAACGAGAACTATGCAGAAAAATATAAAAAAATCGTAAGGTTATATCCCAGGCTGAATATAGAGATCAATCACCCTTAAAGGCACTAGGCAATGAAATTTAAAGCCATTGTAATTGACGCAAATATTTTGATTAAAAACTACGCATTGACCAGCCATTATCTGCATAAATTAGTAAAAACTAGAAAATTTTATGAGTTAGATATTTTCATCCCCGAAGTTGTTTTTGATGAGTGCATTGGTAACTATGAGGAATCATTGACAGATGCAAAAGAAAAACTTGATAGAATATATAAAAGCTTCGACCTACTAGGCTTGAATGGAATTTTAAACAAAAACTCTGCCGCTAAGAAACTAGATAACTCACATAAAAAATACCCTGCTCGCCTAAACAAATTCATAAAGGAAAACAACATAACAATCCTTCCATACCCATCTGTAAAACACAAGCATATTGTAGAGAGAATGAATCAGCGCATTAAACCATTCACAGACAAGAACGTAAAAGAAAAAGGGTATAAAGACTACCTGATAGTCGAGTCCATAAAAGAGCTTATCAAGGACAAAAAAAATTACAAAGTCATCTTTATAACTGAAAACCTTAATGATTTCGCTTGCAGTAATGAAATATCAAAAATAGGCCGAGACAACTTATTATCGCTAGATTCTCATTATGAGGCGCCCAATGTGTATGTAGCTCGTACCACTGCAGTTTCATTCAGAGAACTAAGCTCAAACATTCCAAAAACGTGTAGCGCAGATGTAATTAAAAAGTTTGACGCCACCCTTATAAAGCACATGAAAAAATGCATAATCGAACAAAGCGCCGCATTAAGCCACGATTTATTTTCTTCATTTCTAAATATTGAAATAGATGAAAAAAGCATATCTTGTGACGTAGTTGAAAGTAACGTGAACATCGACAATGAAACCGACATACTCGAAGCAAAAGGCATCATTAAAATATCTCTCTCATGCTCTTTTTCTGTGGATAACGTTGACTTACAAATCAAATTCATCGACGATAAGTTCTACTTCATTGACAAAGTAAGAGATAGAATACACCAAAATCGCTTGCCATTAAGAGGAGAATGGTGCGAGACCTTCACAGATGAAAAATTTAGCACAGAGTTTTTATTTGAATGCGTGCAATTTGATCATATAAAAGACCCCCACAACAGTCAAATATACATCGATATATTTAGACTATAGATATATACACCGACACAAGCAATAAAACTACATTATAAATTTAATTTAAAAACTTATTTAGCTGATATTTTCCACAACTGATCCAGCCGTGTTGTATAGCTCTGGCTCATCATATTTCGCCGCATGCCCCAGTCAGGTTCTGAGGGCACTGCTGCAGATCGTACAGCTCCCCACCGGCCATTAATGTCATCCATGACACGCATTATCGGTTTCAAGGCTATGTACGCGGAGCAATCTCCGCGTACATGATGAAGCGATCAACCCTGCAACATATGACTTATTTGGCTGAAAATAACTGGCCAAACTTATCATCGGTAAAAATGGCCATTCCACCAGTCTATGATGAAACGACTCAATCGGATTATCGGGAGATCTATAAGCTCTTTTAGCTTGAGCCTGCCGCCTGGTATTGCGATCAGCTTCTCCAGCAACATTGATGTGGCTTTCATTGCTTTAGCAGACGGAAAGGCGTCGCCGTGACTCTTCAGAAGCAGCCCCTCAAGCGCTTGATCAATATTAGGATTATAGTCTATTAACCAGCGCATAAGAATAAATTGAAATATTATATTGTAATGGCTTTCTAGCTCAGCATGCGGCCCTCCTATGAATTCACATAATTCTGAAATCTTAGCAAGATTTGGAGTTTTATCGTTTTGATAAACATACTCTAGAAGATAACCGCCAACCGAGACATAACCATGTTTTCGCTCCACCAAGCCAAGCATCGCGCTTGAAAAAAGCTCCATATCTATAAATCCACGTTGCAACAGGGTATTCAGCACTGCTTGAATCCAAACGCTATCTACGAGCTGATAAACATGTGAAGCAAACCCTCTAGAGTAAGCATCCTCTGTAACAAATAAAGCAGATTGATCTTTTGCAATGAAATATGGCGCTATACCAGCAGCGTTCAGTTCAACAAGCTTATCTGTAAGCTCGTCTGAATGCCTAGGAAAACTATACTCAACAACCTCACATCGGGACTCTATATCTCTTATAGATTCTAATATGCGAGCATTCTCCATGGATACAGCACCGAATAATTCTGCCTTATCAATTGACAGCATCTGCAACGTTTGTAACGTGTTATGCGAAACAATTACTCTGCTAAAGAAGGAACTCAAAGACTCAAGAAGTCCGAGTTCAGAGGCGACCCTCGCAGCATAGGTATCGAGGATGACTGGCTTGCCTTCGTAGCTTTCAACCAGTCGCATTGCGGTCATTCGATCTTCCGCAGTACCCACGCAGGTGCTCACTGCTCCAGCTTTAGATCGGACCAAATCATAAACGTCGAATATTCCTTTTTTGCTGAGGCCAGCAGCAACTTCTAAAGGCATATTTTTGTCAAGAATTTCTCCAAACAAAGTGTTATCCCAATCGGCTTGCCGCTGAACCATTGCAAGTAAAGAGTCAAAGTTGTTATCCTTCACGCTCAGCGACCACAGTCCTCCTGCATTAGGAAACTTTGTCTCGTAGTTCTTGCAAATCTCATGAAATGCGTATAAATAAGGATGCTTAATTTCTTCTAAAACCCAAACTATTTCGCCTTGAAGTTTGTCCTGTGCGAACTTGTACCCTACACCTTTACCCCATACTTGCCGGGTATAGAAATCTACTTTTTCTGGCGAGAGATCAAGGATATCTTCACAATTCCACTCAACATTTTTTTCAATTGCTTGTCCTTCGGAAGGCACAAGCCGATAATAGCACCCATTACTGACAACTGTTACCGAACCCAAAATCTGTTCTTTTTCGACCATAATAAAAGTACAGAAGAACCCCAACGCAACGTCTGCCGAATCTGGATTTTCTGCCCAGATCTTATAAGCATCTGCAAGAGCCTCGGCTCCTTGACCTGTTGATGCTCGCACTTTAGCCACATGCATACGCTGCTCAGGATTGCCATCGAATGCAGTAAGATCATAGGTATCGAAGAGTTTCGTCAATGCCAAACCATCATTACTCAATTTGGCGATGTCGCATAACACTATAAAAGAAAATAAGTCTTTCCCCCCATTCTTAATGTACTTCTCAATTAAAGGAACTGATCGCTTAAAATCATTGCGCTTAAAATACAAACACCCGACCAATAATTCAAACCCTTTGGGCTCAGGAATTATATGTTTTTCAAAAAAATCGATAGCCTCTGTTCTGATTGGATATTCATTTAGGAATCCCAACGCGAGCATATGCTTTAGTTCGTAGTTTACAATAGCGAACGGATGCGACTCCAGCCGAGAGACAATCTCCTGCCATAACATCAAATAACGGACAAGTTTCATATAATGACAAAACTCAATTACTTCGCTTTTCTCAGTAACTCGATTGCGACCATATGAATGAGCGATCTTAGCAATTGAAACAACTTCACTTGCAGTAGCAAACTCGAACAATAGTAGTCGACCGCGACTATCAAGCACACGGCTCTCCAAGAGATTGTTTAACTGATCTTTGCCATGTGCTTTGCCAACGAAAGCTCGCGCAATGTAAACTACTACTTTAACATGATCAATGAATGGAGAATCAAACCTCTCAATAGCATAATCCTGAATTCCGCTTAGTCCGACCCAATCTTTATTCGCTATTTTATTTAATACCCTGATTTCCTTTTCTTTTCCAACATCAGCAATCTTTACCACAGCCTTTTCAAATAGATCGCCGCCCTGAAGATCGATCAAGCTGCGAGCTACAATCTCGATTAACTGCTGATCGTCTGCCAAGTCAGACAACACATAAGAGCACTCTCTAATGAGCGCTTCGATGTCACTTGAAAGCTTGTATAAAACCAGAAGATTCTGAATGTTTTGAAGATCACCATCTTGCGCAACTCTATCGCTTTTTTTAAATTCCTGCCATTCAGCGGCTAAGTAATTAGCCGCCAACTTCAGCTCACTCACCTCATCTTCCGTAAATGTAAATCCGTTCGCAGTTTTACTGTTATTAATATAGTGATGAAGGATGCCTGACGCAATAATACTTTTTACCTGCGCATCATCAGGGAACTCATCTAAAAAACTCTTAGCTAAATCCATCCACCCCTCAACCTCCTGCGAAGCTAGAAGATGAATGTGCGCAATACGCACAGATTGATTTAATTTAACTCGCTCACTAAACTGTTCAAATGGATCTGAAAACTGCCCCTTATTGGCGTATTCAATACGAGTAGCCTGCAATATAAATGCAGCTAAAATCTCATTATCCGGTTGCTCTATGATCTTCTCGCGACCATACTCAAGAGCCTTACTAGCGTCTCCTTTAAGGATATATGCCAAAGCTTTAAATGCGACTGCTCTTTTATCTTCAGGGGCGTAGGTGCAAGCTTCAAGAATCAGATTCGGAACTTTACGAACCTCACCTAATTGATACTTACAAAGTGCGATATTTATTTTTACTCGCAATATCAAATAATCACTAAGTTTTTCCTTTTGGTCAGCCAAAAGTTTTTCAAAAGATTCAAGAGCAGCCTTTATCGCTCCGGCGTTCATTTGGTCTTTATAATGATCGATCTGCCGATCAAACTCAGTCTCCAGATCTCCAGTCGCTTCTTGAGCTATAGCGACGTGTTTGACTAGATCAGATTTTGAAATAGCCTCAACAATAGCTTCAGGGGAATTTATTGTAATAGGCGCGGTATTCACACCATTAAAAGCCACGCTTGAATTTTTTGCCGCTACATTAGTACTCCCTGAGTTACTAATGTAGCGACCGATGAGCCCCCATATTCCCACTATTACTTCTCTTTAGTATGAGTGATGGTGATATTGCCCGAATTTTTTCCATTGACGGTTGCAGAACCGTTGTCTGCCTTAATTTTTAAATTACGATTTCGTACGAATTTGAAGCTGACTACAAAAACTATGCAAAGGAGCAGCGCCCCACCCAATATCAGCTCTGGATTTTCAGCCAATGAAAAACTCATATCTACTTCCTTTATGCTCTACATTAAAATCCTAATCCTACCGGAGAGTATAGCCACATGCCACGCCACATCCTCTTTTACAAGGGATTGATCCATAGGCGTCCGATAGGTGTGCTTGCATGGCCGATGACTGGCCTCGACTATCTCAGATTTGTGCTTTTTGAGGTCAGCATCAGTTAACTCGCTGTCGCAGTAAAATGGCAACCTCAGGTCCTGAGTCATGGATCGGCGCTGAAAACCGAGCCTTCCCAAAAGACCTGATAAAATACGTTATCACGCTATTCAGGGAACCAGCCGATGAGCACACCCCAGCCGCCCAAGACTTACCACGCGCACCGTGTCGACACTCTGGTGGAGCTGTACGCCGATGTCGCCGAGCAGGCGTTCGGCACATTTCTGGATCAGGCCATCGACCCGGCTGCCCTTGAGGGCTTTCATCCCAGCGACGATCCCGATGGACTAATGGAGCAGCATGAAAGAAGGCGGGTCGCCGGCATCAAGACCATCGTGTTTGCCGCCATGGCCATCGAGGCGGCCGCATTTGAATACGCAGCGATGAGCTTGGGTGACCCAATTGCCAAGAAGCTGGACAAAATGGACCTGGAGGGGAAATGGATGATTGCCCCCAGCCTGTCCTGCGGCCAGGCGCTCGATGAAAAAGGTCCGGCGATGAATGGCCTCAGGAACCTGGTGGCTGCACGCAATACTTTGGTGCATCACAAGTCCAGCCCGCGTGACAGCGAAGGAAAGTCGGTAGCGAGAATGATGAAGCGCTGGGCCGACTTTGAAAAAGACCAGGTACCCAACGCCTTCAAGACCTTGGTGCTGCTCTCGCTTGAACTGGATACGCTACCAAACCACATTATCAGCCCCCTCCCCTATTACAAGAAGCCCAAGCCCCCGTTCCAGGACTTCCCGCGTCATCCTGGCGTCATGGCAGTCATTGAACGTTGTCGCGAGACTCATAAAAAGCATCAGAAGGAAGCTTGAGGTGTCAGACCTGATCCTTACTAGCGAACGCCGACTGACCGCCGCGCAGTTCCAGCAACTGGCCGAAGTGCCGGCAGCGGTCGAGTGGTTCGCCAATATCGACAACCTGCGCACCCGCCGCGCGTACCAGGGCGACCTGCAGGACTTCTGCAGCTTTGTCGGCCTGGCCGGCGCCGAGGAGTTTCGCAGCGTGACTCGGGCGCA
Organism: Pseudomonas sp. 21LCFQ02; assembly: GCF_024129895.2. Classification (NCBI taxonomy): domain Bacteria; kingdom Pseudomonadati; phylum Pseudomonadota; class Gammaproteobacteria; order Pseudomonadales; family Pseudomonadaceae; genus Pseudomonas; species Pseudomonas sp. 21LCFQ02. The sequence goes on along the minus strand of NZ_CM178749.1, from coordinate 3,038,384 downwards.
CGTTTTAGCCGGGCGCGCCCAGCTCGAACAGCGCGGCCTGGCCGGGGCCACGATCCGGCGCAAGCTGAAGAACGTTCTTGCCGCCTTTGCTACTGTCTGCGGCGACTGTCAATGGTACGGTGCCACGCCTGCTCCACCCAGCTTAATGAACAAAAATCCTTTTGTGAGCTGAGTCATGATGCCTGCCTCTAGTCCTGCTCGATCTTGGGCGCCGATGACTGTGCCCTTCTATGGCCTTGGCCCCGGTTGCTAAGGCCGGGGCTTGGGTACCTGGTGCGTTTCCCTCGAACAGTTCAGTCGTCCCTGCGGGGATAAACCTTAGCGGCGAATGAAGGTGATCAGCCCAATCGGCATGTTGAGTTTCCCATCAAGAGAGGCCATGTATTCTTGGGCACCTAGTGATCGCCCGTTGTCAAAGGAAGGCGTGCCTTGCAGCTTCGCTGATGACAGGACGAATGATGTTGAGTCGCCAATATCGTCTTTCAACGGGTAATGACCAGCAGACATGTAAACGACAAATTCCTTATCTGTCAGCGGGATGTTTGCACACTGGCTTGCGGCATCGATCCATCCGAAAAGGTAGCCACGACTAAATGGGAAGTTAAGCTTGGCAATGATGCCAGGCGCAGACCTTTCAGACATCAAGCTAATTGAAATCATCTCTCCAGCACGGAAAGCAACCTCCGCGCTGATCTGTGGAAGTTTTGGTACGTCGGACTTAGAAACTAAACGTCTGATTAAGCTGAACATTTTTCCTGCTCGATTCTGGGGAGCGAAAAGCCTTATTTTCTACTGCCGCTGCCCAGCTCGATGGCTGGGCTTGGCGTGTACCTAGTGCGTTTTTCCTTTAATCGGACGCTAACCCCATGTGCATGGCATACCAAGCACCGATATCCATACAGCCCTCCCCTACATAACGACCGCCAAGACGCCTAAGAAAACCCTGCTTAGCGTCCTCTGTAGACAATCTCAGCCAAGGGCTATCATCACCATACGAGACCAAGAGCTGTCCATTTGGCGCTCGCTCGGCTTTGTATTGAGCAAACTCAGTTTCGTCACTTACAGCTTCGTGAAGGGCATACACGTCTTCGACTAGGCCTGTACGCACAGCTCCATCAAGCCACTCGTCAAAATCAGTCAGCGTTGGCCTTCTCATTGTTGATACCTCAAGTTTCTCATTCCGTTGATTGGGGAGACCCAAATGGCATCCCTCCACGGCCTCGGCCCAGCGCGCGGCTGGGCTTGGCGTCCACTTGGTGCGTTTCCTAAACGTCTTCGCGTGGCGGCAAACCAAGCTCAGAACGATACTGATCTGTATCAAAGGTCAGGTGCCCATCCGGTTGCGACACGCTTCTGTTTCCAGCGGTAGCCCAGACCAGACCTATCTGTTTGTGTTGCCGAAGCCAATAGGTTACCCGTCCGTGTGTCCCACGACTGTTCACAGTCGTTGCGTGCACCTCAGTGAAAGTGTCTCCTTCGTGCGCGATCTGCTTGCCTTTGTAAGGTCCATCGATTACCGGCAGACGTTTTGTGACATCCCTTTTAAACGTACCCATGATTTTTCCCTTTAATAGTCGGTCCAAGGATACACATCACCCTGCGCGTCACGAAGAAGCTCATACACATGCTGGTCACTCACTTCTTCATCGGCTCCGACGAAATAAGCGCCGTTCTCGCACTTGACCCAGGTGTCACCCACTACCCATAACACGCAATCAGGTATGGCCCACACCATTTGCATCACTGGGGCAAGCATCAACGGGTGAGCGTCATAGGGTGCAGGTATAGCCATCGCCGATTCCCTTGATTTCGCGGACGCGAAAACGAGCGTCCTCCTACGTCCTCGGCCCCGGCATTTAGGCCGGGGCTTGGGTATACCTGGTGCGATTTCCCATCGTTAGGCTTCTTGGTTGGGCTGAGGTTGAAGCTGCATTTTCTGACAATCAGAGCCGTGCTTTCGAATGAAGCCCTGCATCGCTTCTGATATCGGAGGCTCAACGTAGAACTCCCCATATCGGCTCAGGAAATCAGCCCAGTGGGCTTTCAAAATCCCCTGGTGCCTAAACTTTGGAGCAAGCCAGATCCAGTGCAATCCCCACTGCCCTGCCTCCTGATCTGATCTTCCGTGGTAGAAACCGCATGCCCCAGCAATTGTGCCGTATGAGTCTCCTGCAAAGAGATAGCCGTGCCACCCTTCGCTCGCTCGACGCTCATTGGATCCGTCCCACTGAACCCTGTCATAACGAAACTCGCGCCTGAAAGCTCTGGCACGCTGGTACACAGCTTCGTGCATCCACAGGGGACTACTCGAATCAACCAGCTCGGCATGAGCACTGGAGGCAAGTCTTTCGGCGAATCGCGCATCAGGCACTGGGTCAAACAGCTGCTCCGTCCACTCATGCTCAGATGCGTGAGCTCGAGCCTCCATGGAGTCGTTCGTGAGGTACTGGTGTTTGCAGTACTCGCAGGTGACGAACTCCTGAGGTAAAGGTTCGACATAGTCTGGCCCCTGTACCTGAAGCTGGATAGCGACACTTCCAGCCCACGTCATGGTGACCTGATAACCGTTGGCGTCCGTATGATGTGTCGTCGAGATATCAGACCCAACAGCCTTTAGATCCGCCCTCAGTGTAATCTGCCGCTTTCGACGATCTTGGTCGTACCTAACAATCAATAGCTCGCTTTGTGTGAGAAGCTGTTTTTTTCCGAGCTCACACGCCAGCACTGCTATCAGATTCTGAGGATGGACTTGGAGGCCAAGGTGTTCCAGTTCAATGAGCAGCGCTACTGCGTCAACCGCAGTCAGCCCTGGATACCCGTAAGCCTCATCTTCGGGAAACTCGGGTGAGATATAAACCCACTGCTTAGGAATCTCGAGAGGCTCAAGCAGCTCTTCGAAAAGTCGCTCAATCGAATTGTATCCACGCCGCTCAGACAGAATGAGGTAGTCCCCCAGAGGGGTACTCGTGGTCATTCCATCTTTCAGCAGGCGCCGCTCAAAGGCGATCAGCTTGGTTGGCGGCCTGCTGGGTTGGACTGACTCCTTGAGTAGCGTGCAAAGCACTGTCAGCACTTCGCTCTTAACAACTGTAGCCATCGTCGAGCCTTTGCCTTCTCTAGGTATAGGGGCTTGTGATTCTGAAACTGATGTCCATGATTACTAGGCGCCCAACACCGGCACTACAGCGCAACTGTAGACGTAGTCCAGCGATTGTGGGATCGCTCCACCATGCGCTTTTTTCCAATTTACGGAGTTCTCCGTGCCAATCAAAACTGAGTACTCCAAACGCGAACTCACTCGATTGAGCAGAGAATCTGCTTCCAAAGCTAAAATTGACCAGCGATACGGTAAGCGCTCTCAATGTGGTCGGTGGTGAGTACATTTGCCATAGTCTCTGTCCCTGCTTGATCTTGGCCTACGTGAATCCAGCCCTCTCCTACTGGCAAAGCCCGCGGTTGGGCGGGCTGGTGGTGCAATGGATTTCCCGTTCTGTCTTCAGTGACGTACTGGTGCCGGTACACCGCCCAATTGTGCAGACAATGACTCAATGGTGTCGACCACCCCCTGCAGCGACTTCAATGCCCTTTCCTTGGCCTCGGCATAGGCCGGACTGTTCTCACCAACGGAAAGCTCAACTGCGATCTGCGTAGCTTCTATGTTTGCACGCATTTGGGCGATGCTCTGGCGCCACTTCGTCTAGGAATTCGTCACTCATTAAGGGTTATCCAATAACTTAGGGTGCAGCTGATCGCTTTCCCCAGCTGAGGGCCGGGGCTTGGTTTGCGTCAGGCCACCCAACGCCAAAAATTCCAATGAACAAACAAAAGCCGGCGTTAGCCGGCTTTTGGAGAGCAATGCTCATCTTCACGGGGTGCGTGACCGCGATTTAGCGACCACGCTTGAGATCTGTGTAGGAGGCTTCGCTTGCGCGGCCGCCACTGCGATCTGGCTGTAGCAAGGGTGCATGATACCCAGTTTCGGAGAAGGAGACTGAGGTGAGAGCCCGGGTGCAGCCATGAACCATTCGTCGTTGAAGGGGAGCTGTGCTCTCCTAGACGTATCGAACTTTGTAGAACGATCAAGCCCGCTGACGCTAAAGCCAGGATCCGAAGAAGAAATCAGGAATTCACCTGGGTACAGCGTTTGAGTCTTCTGCGATGTGCCGAAGCAGACCATGATCTCGTGCGTGGTTGGCGAGACCCGTACCACGAGCGCAGGCCTTTCTTTTGGACCTGGCACACCGGGCAAGTACGGAAACCTGCACAGCACGATGTCCCCAATAACAGGGAGGGGATGAAACGGTTTTTGAACTCCTACCGAAAGTAGTGATTGAGAAGTGTTAGCATTTGTCATTGTCTAGAATAGCCTCTGAGTAAATAGCTCCTCCGGGGTATCCGTTGCAGGGCTTGCAGCAAGGATCGCCTCGTACTGAGCGTCGGTTAGTGGTCCATCGTCTTCCTCGTATCGAGGTAGCCAGCGATTAGCGAGCTCTCGCAGTGCGAGGTGGACGACTTCGGTTCGGTTCAGGCCGGTCTGCGACATCAGCATCTCAACGGTTGAAATGCTCACACCAGAAGGCGTGTCTTGGGGGCGTAACCGCACCAGAAATGTTTCAGCTTTTTCGGCGTGTGCCATGGGTGTCTCCTGGGTACTAATGAAGAAAGCGCCTCCCGCCATGATGGACAGGTTTAGTTGCCTCTCTTCGGAATTATGAGTGTCTGCGTTATCAGTCTGACCGTCGGTGTTTCAAGGTAAGGTTGACGGGCCTTGGTGACTGAAACGGCCGAGTCTTGGCTAGCTAGGTCATCGGAAAATCCTCCTATCTGTGGTTTGTGATATGGATTATATATCACAAGATAATTTTTGTCAACATATCATTGACACTAGGCATTCAAGTATGTTTGCTAAGCTCAGTGGATGGTAGCAGCGAGCATCGCATTAGTCAGCACATCCTGCTCTGGAGAGCGAAAGCCCCCTTCTCTACTGCCGCTGCCCAGCTCGGTGGCTGGGCTTAGACATCCTGGGCGGCAACCCTTCGTGATGTCAGCCCGCAAGTACACCTCGGACTTGATTGCGCCGCTGGGATACACCACGTCTGCGACTTCCAGCAAGGCCAGCTCGGTGACGCGGATGCCTGTTGTATGGGTTAACCACAATAAGGCCACATCGCGCTCTGGTAGACGACCAGTAACTGATGCAACGCGGATTAGGTGCTTGAACTGACTTGGGCGAAGGGATGTTGCGCGGCGGATGAGTGCAGTCATGGGAGTCTCTGTCAGGATTGGTGACGAATCGCGGACGATCCTGAGAGAGTGGGCAGCGGACCTCCTGAATAGCTTACAGGCCCACGTGCCGTGGTGTTCACGGAAAATGCCAAGCTCCCCCTTCCCCGCTGCCGCTTTGCTTGCCAGGCTTTGGCCGATCTATGGGTTCAGTAGTCACCCTCAGGCCAGTCGCGGTAGCTCTTCCAAACCTTGTGACGGCGCACCAGCTAGGTCACCACCAGAGCATTGAATAGCAGCCCGTCGGCCGCATGCGGATTACGGATAAAAAAGCCCCCCGGTCTGAGAACGGGAGGCTTTGTATATGGTGGAGAACCACTTTCAGTGCTCCGATGTACTGTTTGTAGGCACAGCATAAGCCGTTGGTTGCAGATGTAGACCTATTCGTAATGGAAACGGCAAGCAATGGTAGTCAGAGTACCTCCTTCATAGAGGTAAACCAGACGGTGCTCACGCGTGATTCGACGCGACCAGAAGCCTGACAAATTACCCTTCAGCGGCTCTGGCTTCCCAGTTCCTGAAAACGGCGTTCTGAGAGTCTCTTCGATCAGCCCTCTGAGAGTAGTCAGAGTGGTCGCTCAGTACCCTCGGCTATCTGAATGGGCCGCTCCAGGGCAGAGGAAAGGTCGTCAGTATGATGCGACACGACAGACCGGGTCGGCGGCGGTAGCCGGCGCACCGCTAAATTTCACTGCGCGCCGCGCTAATTACCTGCATGTAAAGGGGTGGTATTAGTCAATTCCCCACTTGCGCGGTTGCGGATGAAGGGCGCGCATCACAGCCTGTTCAAGGCCCTTGCGCGCATGGTCGTACTTGCGAGCATCGGCCGCGTACAGCTTACGCAGCGGCAGCAGCATCGTCTCCAGGTCGTTGATCTTCTTGGCGTCGGCCTCCAGCACTGGCTACCAGTGCGGGTGAACATTGACAGCTGAAATTTGTAGTCGATGCTGCCAAAAGTCAAAAGTTTGTGTGGGCTTAGGAGGTGGAGTGGCGCGGGGTGGTGGGCATTCTTAGCCAGCAAAAACCGATGGATTCAGGGCCAGGTACGCGGAGCTGAGTCTCCCCGTACATGCTGAGTGATTGACACAGCAGCAAATGACTTGCAAGGCCGTACACAAGCGGTCATAGACCATAGTGATGTCATTCTGACTCAATATCAGGAGATCTTCGATTTTTGCTTTCCCATTGATGCGAGAGCCAGCATCAAGCAAAAAAGCGCGCCTCACACACGCTATGGAGCGCTCGATGTCTTTGCTTCGTTGGTTCACACGGCCGACCCCAGCGCCAGCCGAGCCACCCCGGCCTACTGATCTTCACCGCCCTGCACCGACAGCAGATCTTCTGAAGCTCCCACGCCGCCAGCAGCTTCTCGAAAACATATGGCGGCGAGCCTCCGTATCCCGGGATCAGTTCAATCAATTGTACCAAGCGCCCCTGAACCGCTTCGCGGAGCTGGTCCAGCTTCTACCCGCCTCTGCCAACCACCACCACTCGCACCTCGGTGGGATGCTTGACCACGGGCTGGAGATCGTTGCTTATGCGTTAAAGATCCGGCAAACCTATCTGCTGCCGATCGGCGCACCTCCCGAGTCGCAAGCCGCACAGACGGAAGCCTGGTCTGCTGCAGCGGCCTACGGAGCCTTGATCCATGACTTGGGCAAGATCGCGGTAGACGTTGAGGTCGAACTGCAGGATGGCAAACGCTGGCACCCTTGGCATGGCCCTATCACCCAGCCCTATCGCTTCCGCTACGTCAAAGGCCGTGAGTATCAGTTACATGGGGCTGCCTCAGCACTGATCTACTCGCAGATCCTGGACGCGAAGATCCTGGACTGGCTCAGCGGCTTTCCTGAATTGTGGCGGCTACTGATCTATCTGCTGGCCGGCCAGTATGAGCATGCCGGCATTCTGGGCGAGATCGTCGTCAAGGCCGACCAAGCGTCAGTGGCACAGGACCTCGGCGGTAATCCGGAGCGAGCGCTGGCGGCTCCGAAGCAATCGCTCGCCCGGCAATTGGGCGAGGGCCTGCGCTACTTGGTTCGCGAAAAATTCAAACTGAACCAACTCGATGGGCCTTCAGATGGCTGGTACGCGTCCGATGCTGTATGGCTGGTGAGCAAGCCAGCAGCTGATCAATTGCGTGCCTATCTCCTGACCCAGGGTATTGAGAATGTCCCCAGCTCGAATGCCCCCTTTTTCAACATGCTGCAGGACCAGGCCGTCATCCAGACTAATCGCCAGGACAAGGCCGTCTGGAAAGTGACTGTCGATAATGGGAGTGGCTGGAAGAACACATTCACTCTGCTGAAGATCACACCTGCTCTGATTTGGCCTAACGCCGCAGATCGCCCACAACCCTATTCAGGGTCACTGGTGATAGAGGAACTGGCCGCTGGTGCAGTTGAGGCTACCAGCTCGGCTCCTGAGACGGTTACTGCAGTACCAAACGATCCACTTGACGCCCTGACGTCTTACATTGCGCCTACGACAGACGTCGATCAGCAACCTTTAGTTACTGATGCGTCAAAAAAACTTGATGAGGAAAGAGACGAATTACTGGCGCTTTTAGGTAATATCAATGAGCCACTACCAGCAGTAATTCCTCCCACCCAAGAAATGCCGCCCTCTCCCAGCCAAGCTCATGACAGCGATGCTTTGGCTGTGGCTGACATGGCCGCCGATTCAAGCACTCCGGACGTTGAAGTCATCTCACCCATGCCTAACCAGAACCCAGCTCAAGAACTCGGGCAAGCTTTTATCACCTGGCTGCACTCAGGTATCGCTACGCATCGCATCATCATCAATGACGCCAAAGCGCTGGTCCACACAGTAGACGGCACAGCGATGCTGGTCACACCTGGGATTTTTAAACGTTTTGTTTTGGAATACCCAACACTGGAACAGGCTGCCAAAGCTAAAGAACTGAATGCCTGGCAGATGGTGCAGAAAGCCTTTGAGAAGAAAAAATTGCATCGCAAAACTGATAAGCATCTGAACATCTGGACATTCAACGTCTCAGGTCCTCGCAAGACAAAGCAACTCCGGGGCTATCTCCTGGATGATCCCAAAGTGGTGTTTGCCGAAATCCCGTTCGACAACCCATGTATATCGCTGGAACAAATCGAGGTCATCCAATGACCCCGAAGGAACTGTCAGACGAGTACGTCCACGACCACGATTTGCGTGACGCAAGCCAGAAAATATATCGAGCATCCACAAATGCCCTGGCACGTCACTTCGGCGCTGAAGTGACCGTAGAAACGATTGACCGACGTGCAGTGCTTTCCTGGCGTAATCAGATTCTGGAAGATGGACTGTCCAAGCGCAGCTGGAACACGTACTCGTCGCATCTTCGAACAATGTATTCGTATGCGATTGAGCATGGGTTGATGCCCCAAATCACTGCGAATCCGTTCAAGAAAACTGCTGTGCAACCACCGAAGCGCAAGAGCAAAACGGTAGAGCGCGACGCCATTGGCAAGGCACGAGACTGGCTCAGATATCTGGTCGAGGTCGAACAGCATACCCGGCGGCGCACCACCATCACACCCGCTTGGTTTTGGCTGACTGTATTCGAGGTCTTTTATTACACCGGCATCCGGCTCAACGCTCTGCTCTGTATCCGGGTGGAGGACGTTGACTTGGAAAACGGCTTGATTCTAGTGTGCGGTGACACTGAAAAGACTCATCGCGAGTACCAGGTGCCGATCACCGAAGGACTGGAACCGCTGCTGCAGACACTACTGAACAAAGCCAAGCGCGCCGGCTTCAAGCGCCGTGATCAGTTGTTCAACGTCAATCGCTTCTCGAAACACTACAGAGGCGAAGTGATGAACCTGGACCAGATTGAAGGCATGTACAAAAAGCTGACCAAAACCACTGGCGTTCGCATGACCCCACACCGGTTTCGTCATACGCTTGCCACCGATCTAATGAAGCAACCCGATCGCAACATACATCTGACCAAGAGCCTGCTGAACCACTCCAACCTGGCAACAACCATGAGCTACATCGAAGCCGATTACGACCACATGCGTGATGTCATGCATGAACGAAGCTTGGCTCAGGGTGCCTTGAATCGGGTAGCCAGAGTTGATGACACAGGAGCTCCGAAGCGCCTCCAGAAACAGACAACCGACGATTGGCCTGTTGAGACACAAGGCATACCTGGCAGCCAGCCGCCGAGCCATGTCTCTTTCGGGGCAGGCACTATGGCCCCTTCATTCGCCCCGCTGGAGCCATCCATCGAATCTGCAACGATGCAGTTCCAGCACAACGCATTGTTTACGCTGATGAGCAGCCAGCTACGCGCACTGTCCAGACGCGAAGGGGCTGAGCGCAGCAGCCGCGCGTTAGCGGCGCGCTTCACTACCTAGCCAAGCCGGAGCGGTTTAATCCCTCCTTCCAGTCCAGCGCCACCGGCGCTGCGACTGCACTCGCCTGCAAGATTGCTGCTCGACTGAATCGTCAGAAAACGAGCCTTGCTCGCCATGCTTTTGACGCCAAAACGAAAAAACCCACCGTAAAAGGTGGGTTATCTCATATTGACATTACTCAGAGCGAAGCCTAAGGTTCGCTCCAGACGGTTGCATGACCTGACTTCCTGATATGAAAGCCCCGACCATATTTGTTGCCGCCTGAAAAAGGTGGTGGGTCGTGTAGGATTCGAACCTACGACCAATTGGTTAAAAGCCAACTGCTCTACCAACTGAGCTAACGACCCGTTGGATGGCGCGTATATTACTGATTTTTCACAGTAATTCAACACCTTCCGATAAAAAAATTAAAAATAATTGGTTGGGTCATTCACACCGGCCGCAGCGAAGCCTTCTGCACGCAGGCGGCAGCTATCGCATTTACGGCAGGCACGGCCCTGATCATCAGCCTGATAGCAGGAAACCGTCAGCGCATAATCCACACCAAGTTCCGTCCCCGCCTTGATGATGTCAGCCTTGCTCAAGTTTTGCAGCGGCGCACGGATGGTAAAGCCTTGCCCTTCTACACCGGCTTTGGTCGCCAGGTTGGCCAGGCGCTCGAAGGCTTCGACGAACTCGGGGCGGCAGTCGGGGTAGCCGGAGTAATCCACCGCGTTGACGCCGATGAAGATGTCCCGCGCCTCCAGCACCTCGGCCCAGCCCAGCGCCAGCGACAGGAACACGGTGTTTCGCGCCGGCACATAGGTAACCGGGATACCTTCGGTGGGCGCCTCGGGCACATCAATGCTGCTGTCAGTCAGGGCCGAGCCGCCCATGCCGTCCAGATTCAGACCGATAACCTTGTGCTCGATGGCACCCAGGTCTTTCGCCACACGTGCAGCTGCATCGAGCTCGGCGCGATGGCGTTGGCCATAATCAAAGCTCATGGTGTAACAGGCGTAACCTTCGGCGCGAGCCATAGCCACAACCGTGGCCGAATCCAGGCCGCCAGACAGCAGGATGACCGCTTTCTTGTCACTCATTGCTTTCTCCTCTCAACGCCCGGGCTCATCGTCCCAAAGCAGCTTGTGCAATTGCATCTGCATACGCACCGGCAGATTATCTGCGACGATCCAGTCCGCCAGATCACGCGCTTTCAACTGATGGTGACTGGCCGAGAACAGGACTTCGCTCACTCGCTGATCAAGCCGGTACTGAATCAGCTTGGACACCGCCCAGTCGTAGTCTTCCCGAGAGCAGAGCACAAACTTGACCTGATCATTAGGCGTCAGCAACTCGATGTTCTCGTAGCGGTTACGCGAGACTTCCATCGAGCCCGGGGTCTTGAGATCCACAACACGACTGACACGGGTGTCGACTGCCGAGATATCAAGCGCCCCACTGGTTTCCAGAGAGACGTCATAGCCAGCATCACACAGGCGCTTGAGCAGCGCGATCGCATTGGGCTGGGCCAGAGGCTCACCGCCGGTCACGCATACATAGCGCGGTCGCCAGGTTGCAACCTGTTCGACAATGGCGTCCAGCGTCATGATGGTGCCGCCGCTGAACGCATAGGCGCTGTCGCAGTACTGGCAGCGCAGCGGGCAACCGGTCAACCGCACAAATACAGTGGGCAGCCCGGACGTGCGGGTTTCACCCTGCAACGAGTGAAAAACTTCGGTGATACGTAATGTGTCTTGCATGAGAGCCACGGGCGTAACAGCTAAACAGGCCGTCCGCCTCCGTCAGGCACTTCAGGGCACCGCGCAATCACGCAATGCCATGAAGCGAAACTAATGATGACCGATATTTCGGGTGGGCGATTCTAACGAAAAAAGCCGCGACAGGCGCGGCTTTTCTGGACAACTGTCAGCTTTGGCTCAAAGACGCTGAAGGTCACGCTGCGCCAATTGAGCAGCGGAAGTACCCGGATACTGGGCTACAACCTGCTGCAAAATACCTTTGACCTTGTCGGTATGCCCCAGGCGACGCTCGACATCTGCCAGCTTGTAAAGCGAATCGGGCACTTTACCGTGCTTGGGGTACAGCTGACTTACCTTGGCAAATGCCTGACCGGCACCTTGCAGGTCACCCTTGGCCAGGTTTACCTCACCCAGCCAGTATTGAGCGTTGCCCGCGTAAGTGCTGTTGGGGTATTTACGCAGGAATGCGGCAAGTGCCTGACTGGCCTTGTCGAAATCCTTGGCTTTGACCAGATCCAGGGAAGCGTCGTAGTAGAGCTTCTCCTTGGCCGGGTCTGGCGGCTCGGTGCCAGCCGCCGGAGCCTGGGCTGCCGGGGCCGATGGTGTACCGCTGGCGTCGATTGCGCCGCCAGCCGGTTGGGAATTATTGTTCGCAGCAGCAGAAGCGCCACTGACGATACGCTGGTCCAGGTCCTGATAACGCTCCAGAGCTTCCTGCTTCATGCGCTGGATGTCATTCTGCTGAACTTCGACGATACCGCGCAAACGCGATATTTCTTCCTGCATCTGTTGCAGCTGCATGAACAGCTGACCCTGCGCCGAAGGCGCGGCCGAAGCCTCGCCTCCGACGTAGGCGCCGGACGTGCCATAACCCGCTGGCGGATAACTGCTGCCAGAGCCAGAATTGTCACCGACTACAGGAACCGCACCCCATGCAGTAAGCGGCAGGGTGAGGGCCAGAACGGTTAGAGCACGACGGCAAGTCATATCGAATTACTTACGCAGTTCGACGCGACGGTTCTGAGCCCACGATTGCTCGTCGTTGCCGGTAGCAACTGGACGCTCTTCACCGTAGGAAACCAGCTCCAGCTGAGCTGGGGACACGCCCTGCAGAACCAGGTAGCGTTGAACGGCTTTCGCACGACGCTCGCCCAGTGCCAGGTTGTATTCACGAGTGCCGCGCTCGTCGGTGTTACCTTCCAGAACGACGCGAGCGCCGTTGGCTTTCAGGTCCTTGGCGTGAACGTCCAGCGCGCGCAGGGCTTCTTGCTTCAGGTCCGAGCTGTCGTATTCGAAGTAGAAGGTGGTGATTGCGCGCAGAGCAGCTTCTTCGCTCAGGCTGCCGTCGACAGCACCAGAGTTGGCGCCGTAACCAGCGTTAGGATCAACTGCACCACCAGCGCCGGCATTGTCGCCGCCTTTGGAGGAACAACCTACAGCTACGGCCATGGCCAGAGCCAGCGCAGCAAACTTACCAAACTTCAGCATTTCCATCTTGAAACTCCTAATGAACCCCAGTGTGTTAAGCAAAAACTTGTGTAGCGCCGCGTCAGTTCAGGTAAGGGGACCAGGAAGGTTCTCTGACTTCGCCTTGAGCGGTAGGAAGCGGGAGCCTTACGCGTCCGTTAAGGGACACGAGCATCAAGACTCCCCGGCCCTGCTGGCGGGTGGCGTAGATTACCATGGTGCCGTTGGGCGCAACAGTAGGTGACTCATCAAGGTTGCTATCTGTAAGGATTTTTACACTTCCGCGGGCCAGATCCTGAGCCGCAACCTTGAAATTGGTGAAGCCTTCCTGGCGATGGATCATTACCAGGGTCTTTTCGTCAGCCGACAGTTTCGGATTGGCATTGTAGTTGCCCACGAACGTTACGCGAGTGGCACCACCACCATTAATGCTGGTTTTGTAGATCTGCGGTTTGCCGCCACGGTCGGACGTGAAGTAGATGGTCGAGCCATCCTTACCGAAGAACGGTTCGGTATCGATCGAAGAATCGTTGGTGACTCGGCTCAGCTGACGGCTGGCCAGGTTGATCACGTAGATCTCCGGGTTACCGTCCTTGGACAGCACGAACGCCAGTTTGCTGCCATCCGGCGACCAGGCTGGTGCACCGTTCAGGCCTTCGAAGTTGGTGATCTGCTCACGGCGACCGGTATCGATATGCTGTACAAAAATACGCGGACGCTTCTGCTCGAACGAGACGTAAGCGATGCGTTTGCCATCCGGCGCAAAGCGTGGCGAAAGGATCGGCTCACGCGATTGCAGCAGGGTCACTGCACGTGCGCCATCGTAGTCGGAACGCTGCAAGGTGTAGCGAGTGTTGGTTTCGGAGAAACGCTCGGCAGTCACGTACAGCATACGGGTCGAGAACGCACCTTTAATACCTGTCAGCTTCTCGAACGACTGGTCGGAAATAAAGTGCGACATGTCGCGCAATTGATCAGTAGTCCCCGACACACTGCCAGTCAGCACTTGCTGCTCGGTAGCGACGTTGAACAGGGCGTACTGCACTTGCAGGCGACCACCAGCGGGCACGATGTTACCCACCATGACGTATTGGGCGCCCAGCGCTTTCCAGTCACGGAAGATCACTTCGCTGGCCTGGGCCGGCAGACTGATCATGTTCTGCTTCGGAATCGGCGAGTAGTAACCCGAGTTACGCAGGTCATTGCCGATGATTTCAGCCATGTCATCTGGCAGGACGTTACCGCCCTGCCAGCCGAATGGCACGACCGCAATCGGCGTGGCGCGGTCACTGCCACTGGTAACCAGAATGTTCTTCTCTTCTGCGTTGGCCATCCCGGCCACACAGCAGAGAACGACGAGCAGTCCTCTAAAAAGCTTGATCACAGGGCTAGATCTCCTGGAGTAAATGTCATCTTGAATGAGCGATAGGGCGCGAACTCAGCCGGCTTCAGACCCTGCATTTCTGTCAAACGCCCAATGTTCCTGACTGCAGCAACAGCAGAGCTGTCAAACGGCCCGTCACCACTGGACTTGGCAACTGTTACCGAAGAAATCGTCCCGTCGGGCAACATCTTGATCTGCAACTGTACAGACATGTTGTTGCGGGCAGACGGCGGACGACTCCAGCCTTCAGACGCGCGCAACCTGATCAGATCGTCGAAACTACCGGCAACCTGATCGCCCACCTCGTCGGCCAATGCCTGCTGTCGCTCCGGCTTGTCGGAAAGCAAGTCAGCCAGCGCCTGCGCTTTCTTGTCTTCGGCAGCCTTGCGTGCAGCTTCCTGAGCCTTCTTGGCAGCAGCATCTGCAGCAGCCTTTTTCTTGGCGTCTTCAGCGGCTTTCTTTTTCGCGTCCTCGGCAGCCTGCTTCTTGGCATCTTCGGCGGCCTGTTTCTTGGCCTCGTCCGCTGCCTTCTTCTTGGCTTCCTCGGCAGCTGCCTTCTTGGCATCTTCCTCGGCTTTTTTCTTCGCTTCTTCTTCAGCTTTTTTCTTGGCTATATCAGCCTGCTGTTTCTCTTCGGCCTTTTTCGCTTCGGCCGCTTTCTTGGCTTCATCAGCCGCCTTGCGCGCCTCTTCGGCTTTCTGTTCGGCAGCTTTCTGTTCAGCCGCCTTCTTGGCTTCTTCGGCGGCAGCAGCTTTCTGTTCTTCGGCTTTTTGAGCCTCATCGGCTTTCTTTTGTTCCGCCGCTTTTACAGCTTCCTGCTTCTGCTGCTCGATCTTTTTCTGTTCCAACTGCTCGACTTCAGTCTGCCGTGCAGCGGTTCTTTTCGCCTCGCCAGCGATCTTCTGGTTAGTCTGGGTGGTTGCCTGACTCTTGGACTTGAGCTGATACAGCGTAGCCTGAACCACAGGCTTGGCTTCAGGCAGCTCAGGGGTCATGGCAAAACTGACAAAGAGCATGCCGAAAATCAGGATATGCAGGGCCACCGCCCAGACACTGGGCCAGAAGTAGCTTTCCGAGGCGGATGGCTCTCGAATTGGCTGCATCAGGGGGCCTCAGTAATCAGGCCGACATTGGCAATACCGGCTTTCTGCAGTCCACCCATGGTGACCATGACCGAACCGTAGTCCACCGCCTTGTCACCACGGATAAAGACCTGGGTCTGCTTGCCGGCATCACGCCCGGCCGCAATGATCTTGGTCACTGCACTGGTCAGCTGGGGCAAGGTCATCGCCTTGTCCATCTGCTTGTCGGTATCGACCTCGCTGCCCACATTCCAGTAATAGGTTTTGTCAGCCTTGATTGAAATGGTCAGGACCTGGTTGTTGTTGTCCTGCGGCAGGCTCTCACTGGAAACCTTGGGCAGGTCGACCTTGACGCCCTGGTTGATCATGGGCGCGGTGACCATGAAAATGACCAGCAGTACCAGCATCACGTCGATGTAAGGCACCACGTTCATTTCGGCGACCGGCCGGCGTTTGTTGCGACGATCTCGAGCGATCAAAGCCATGGGGAATTACCTGCTCACTCTTCGCTGGTGTGCACTTTACGGTGCAGGATGGCCTGGAACTCGTCGGCAAAGGTGTAGTAACGGCCGATCAGAGTCTCGGTGCGCGCGGCGAAACGGTTGTAAGCCATAACGGCCGGGATGGCTGCAAACAGGCCGATGGCCGTTGCAATCAGAGCCTCGGCAATACCTGGCGCTACGGTGGCCAGTGTCGCTTGCTGGGCGGTGGCCAGACCCCGGAAGGAGTTCATGATCCCCCACACAGTACCGAACAGACCAATATAAGGACTGGTCGAGCCGACGGTTGCCAGAAACGGCAGGCCGGTTTCGAGCTTTTCTTCTTCGCGGGAAATGGCCACGCGCATCGCACGCGCTACGCCTTCCATCACCGCATCCGGGTCAACGCCCGGTTGCTGACGCAGACGGGAGAACTCCTTGAAGCCGGCACGGAAGATCTGCTCCACACCCGAATCCGGATCAGGGTTGCTGCCAGCCTGACGATACAGCTTGGACAGATCGATGCCCGACCAGAACCGCTCCTCGAAACTTTCCAGCGCACGCCGGCCGGCCCTGATCATGTTACTGCGCTGAAAAATCATTACCCATGAGGCAACCGAGGCAGCCACCAGGCTCAGCATGACCAACTGCACGACAATGCTGGCATTGCTGACCAAACTCCACATGGAGGTATGGTCGACGACGTTAGCAGCTTCCACGTTCTATCTCCTGCTCTGAATCTGAAGGTAAGCCCGCGCCACTGTGCTGCAAGGCAAAAGCCGCACGCAGCGTTTCTGGAATGGCCCGGGGTCTGAAACTATCGGCGCTGACACACGCCACCAGGAACTGCCCCTCGCAGAGCAGCGTTGCATCGGCCACTCGCGTGACCTGCTGGCGAAAACGCAGGCTGGCGCGGTTGAGTTCGATAACTTGCGCGGTGACCAACAGTTCGTCGTCCAGCCGCGCCGGCTTGTGGTAACGCGCCTCACTGGAATGCACGACAAACAACAGGTTCTCATCGGCCAGCGTGGACTGGTTGAACCCCAGTTGCCGCAGCTGCTCGGTGCGAGCCCGTTCCATGAATTTCAGGTAATTGACGTAGTAGACGACGCCGCCGGCATCGGTGTCTTCGTAATAGACGCGACAGCGATGTGCGAACGACTGAACCCCGTTTTGCGCGCGCATACTCTAGTGCTTACTCCTCGGGTTGCCAATCGGATGTAGCAACTGTTTTTCAAGGTTTGGCCCGCTAACGCAAGGCGCCTGCCCGAGAACAGCAATCCACCAGCTTGCAGCGCAGGCCAGTGCCGCTCCAGAGCCATTAGTCGGCATTATCATCTACAGGTTCCCCGGTAGCTGGCATTTCGCCCATTCGTGACGGAATATTCAGCCCGAAATGCAAATACGCATGGCGAGTGACGACTCGGCCCCGAGGGGTACGCATGATATACCCCTGCTGGATCAGGTAGGGCTCAAGTACATCTTCAATGGTATGGCGCTCTTCACTGATCGCGGCCGCAAGACTGTCGACCCCCACCGGACCACCGTCGAATTTCTCAATCATGGCCAGCAGCAAGCGGCGGTCCTGATGATCAAAACCATGCTCATCGACATCCAGCAGGTTCAAGGCCTGGTCCGCCGCCTGCCGAGTGATCTGGCCATTGCCGCGCACCTGCGCGAAATCGCGTACCCGGCGCAGCAGACGGTTGGCGATTCGCGGCGTACCGCGCGCCCGGCGGGCGATCTCAAAGGCGCCCTCAGGCTCGATGACCAGCCCGAGGATATTGGCCGAGCGCGCGACAATGGTCGACAGGTCGGCAATGTTGTAGAACTCCAGACGCTGCACGATTCCGAAGCGATCACGCAGTGGATTGGTCAGCATGCCGGCACGGGTGGTGGCACCAACCAGGGTGAAAGGCGGCAGGTCCAGCTTGATCGAACGGGCTGCCGGCCCCTCGCCAATCATGATGTCGAGCTGGAAGTCTTCCATCGCCGGATACAGCACTTCTTCGACAATCGGCGAAAGCCGGTGGATCTCGTCGATAAACAGTACATCGTTAGGTTCGAGGCTGGTCAGGATCGCTGCCAGGTCGCCAGGCCGCTCCAGCACCGGTCCGGAGGTACTCTTGATCGAGACCGCCATCTCCTGAGCAATGATATTGGCCAGCGTGGTCTTGCCAAGGCCGGGCGGACCGAAGATCAGGGTGTGGTCGAGGGACTCACTGCGCCCTCGCGCGGCCTGAATGAACAGCTCCATCTGCTCGCGCACGGTGGGCTGGCCAATGTAGTCGGCCAGGCTCAGCGGGCGAATGGCGCGGTCGAACTGCTCGTCCCGGTCGCGCCCCCCGCTGGCAGTTATCAGGCGATCGGCTTCTATCACTTACGCCATCCCCTTCAACGCACGACGAATGAGTTCGGCACTGTTCAAATTCTTTTCCTTGATCGCGGAAACGGCTTTGCTCGCTTCCTGAGGTTTGTAGCCCAGGGATATCAGCGCACTCATCGCATCGGACTCGGCACTGGCCACTGGCTCAAGCGCTTCGGGCCCATTGGAAACCAGGGTAAAGGCACCCGGCAAGACCTCCCAGGCCTTGAAGCGGTCCTTGAGCTCGACCAGCAGACGCTCGGCGGTTTTTTTGCCGACCCCCGGTATACGGGTCAGTGCCGAAGTGTCCTGGGCCTGAACACAACGCACCAGCTCATCGACATCCAGCCCCGACATGAGCGCCAAGGCCAGCTTGGGGCCTACACCGTTGAGCCGTATAAGCTCGCGAAACAGCTCACGCTCGCGCTTTTCGAAAAAGCCATACAGCAGGTGCGCGTCTTCACGCACCACCAGATGAGTGTGCAAGGTCACGGTCTCACCGGCATGAGGCAGCCGATAAAGCGTACTCATTGGCACCTCCAGCTCGTAGCCGACACCATTGACATCCAGCAGCAGATGCGGAGGCTGTTTCTCGATCAGGGCACCGCGTAAACGTCCTATCACCTGTCAAATCCTGTATTGCCTGTCGCCCAGGCGAAAAATGGACATAAAGCTTGCCGCAGGCAAGTGAAAAAATGCGAGCGAATGCTGCAATCAGAGCCGCAAGCGCCCGCCCCGACTGCGTGCAGCCCCCAGGCCATGAGCTATCAGGCTTGAACGGGTATGGGCATGACACAAGGCGATTGCCAAGGCATCGGAAGCGTCAATCTGCGGCTTGCTGGTCAACTTGAGCAGATGCATGACCATGATCATGACCTGTTCTTTGTTAGCCCCGCCGGTACCCGCCACTGCCTGCTTGACCTGAGTCGCCGTGTACTCGGCAATTTCCAGGCTCTCTTCGGCACCGGCCACAATCGCCGCTCCGCGCGCCTGCCCCAGCTTGAGCGCAGAATCGGCATTGCGCGCCATAAACACCTTCTCGATGCCCATGGTGACCGGCTCATAAGTACGAATCACCTCTCGCACACCGCGATAGACGATTTGCAGGCGCTCGTGCAATTGCCCCTCACCGGTACGGATGCAACCGGAGGCCACATAGATGCAACCACGGCCGGTATCGCGCACAACGCCATAACCGGTAATCCGGGAGCCTGGGTCGATACCTAAAATAAGAGTCATAACGCTTGCTGTCCGATCACGCTATCGATACCGCATAAAACAGAAACCGAAGGTGCACAGCGCGGCCGGAGCCGTCACTGCGCGCCTTCGGCGCTCTGGTGTTATCAGGATCAGCCGAGCTGTTCCATGATCTCGTCAGGGATTTCCGCGTTCGAATAGACGTTCTGCACGTCGTCGAGGTCTTCAAGCATGTCGATCAGCTTGAGAACCTTCTGTGCATTGTCCAGGTCCAGCACCGCACTGGTGCTTGGCAACAGCACGATTTCCGCATCACTACCCTTGAAGCCAGCAGCCTCCAGCGCATTACGCACCGCATAGAAACCGGCAAAAGAAGTAAACACATCGAAAGAGCCATCAGGATTACTGACCACGTCGTCAGCATCGGCTTCCATCGCCGCTTCCATCAGGGCATCTTCTTCGACACCGGCAGCGAAAGAAATCTGCCCCTTGCGATCAAACAGGTACGCAACCGAGCCGTCCGTGCCCAGATTGCCGCCACATTTGCTGAAAGCATGGCGCACTGCAGCAGCGGTACGGTTGCGGTTATCGGTCATGGCCTCGACCATGATCGCCACACCGCCAGGACCATAGCCTTCGTAGCTCAGTTCGACTACATCATCACCATCGACGGCGCCGACACCACGTGCCACGGCGCGATCAATGGTGTCGCGAGTCATGTTGGCACCCAGAGCCTTGTCCAGCGCCAGGCGCAAACGTGGGTTGGAAGCCGGGTCGCCGCCACCGGCACGGGCAGCGACAGTCAGCTCACGAATCCACTTGGTGAAGATCTTGCCTTTTTTGGCATCCTGACGCTCTTTGCGGTGCTTGATATTCGCCCACTTGGAATGACCTGCCATTTATTGCTCCGGTATCTCTCAGAAACACGATCGCCTCTCGCCCACACAAGGCGGGCGAAAGGCGCAATTGCATGACCTTGGCGCAAACTGCAAGGCGCGATCAAACGCCCTGCACTGCCTTATTCGGCTTTCTGTTGCTCGCGCAGGCGGATGTGCAGCTCACGCAGGGCTTTGGCATCCACCACACCCGGAGCCTGGGTCATGACGTCTGCAGCACTCTGGGTTTTCGGGAACGCGATGACTTCACGGATGGACTGGGCGCCGGTCATCAGCATCACCAGGCGATCCAGACCGAAGGCCAGACCACCGTGCGGTGGAGCACCGTACTTCAGTGCATCAAGCAGGAAGCCGAACTTCTCTTGCTGCTCGTCTTCGGCAATGCCCAGCAAACGGAATACCGCCTGTTGCATTTCCTTGCGGTGAATACGAATGGAACCACCACCGAGCTCAGTACCGTTGAGCACCATGTCGTAGGCACGCGACAACGCGGCACCCGGATTGGCTTCCAGCTCTTCAGGGCTGCACTTTGGCGCCGTGAACGGGTGATGCAGCGCCGAGAACGAACCGTCATCGTTCTCTTCGAACATCGGGAAGTCGACAACCCACATCGGCGCCCATTCACAGGTGTGCAGATTCAGATCGTTACCAAGCTTGATCCGCAGCGCGCCAAGAGCTTCGCTGACAACCTTGAACTTGTCGGCACCGAAGAACACGATATCGCCATCGACCGCGCCCACACGATCAAGGATCACATTGAGGTTAGCTTCAGGAATGAACTTGACGATCGGCGACTGCAGCCCCTCGACACCCTTGGCGCGCTCGTTGACCTTGATGTAAGCCAGCCCCTTGGCGCCGTAGATACCGACGAACTTGGTGTAATCATCGATCTGGCTACGCGGCATGTTCGCCGCACCCGGAACGCGCAGCGCGGCAACACGCCCTTTCGGATCGTTGGCCGGACCGCTGAACACCTTGAAGTCGACCGCATTGAGCTGATCGGCAACGTCGACCAGTTCCAGCGGAATGCGCAAGTCAGGCTTGTCCGAACCGTAACGGCGCATGGCCTCTTCGAAAGGCATGTGCGGGAACTCGCCGAACTCGACGCCCAGCACTTCCTTGAACAGTTGACGAACCATTGTCTCGGTCAGACCAATGATGTCTTCTTCGTTCAAAAAGCTGGTTTCGATGTCGATCTGGGTGAATTCAGGCTGACGATCGGCACGCAGGTCTTCATCGCGGAAGCACTTGGCGATCTGGTAGTAACGATCAAAGCCCGCCACCATCAGCAGTTGCTTGAACAGCTGTGGCGACTGCGGCAGAGCGAAGAAACTGCCGGGGTGGGTACGGCTTGGCACCAGGTAGTCGCGAGCACCTTCCGGCGTAGCGCGCGTCAAGATCGGCGTCTCGACGTCCAGGAAGCCGTTGTCGTCCAGGTAACGACGGATGCTGCTGGTGATGCGCGAGCGCAGCCGTAGCTTCTCTGCCATTTCCGGGCGACGCAGGTCGATGAAACGATACCGCAGGCGGGTCTCTTCACCGACATCGGAGAATTCGTTGAGCGGGAACGGCGGCGTTTCCGACTCGTTCAGCACTTCCAGCTCATAGCCAAGGATTTCAATGGCGCCGGAAGCGATATTGGTGTTGGCAGCACCGGCCGGGCGGGCGCGCACCTTGCCAACGATCTTGACGACGAACTCGCTGCGGACCCGGTCGGCTGCGGCGAAGGTCTCGGCGCGATCAGGATCGAAGACCACTTGGGCCATACCTTCACGGTCACGGATATCGAGGAAGATCACTCCCCCGTGGTCACGACGACGATGGACCCATCCGCAAAGGGTAACTTCCTGACCTTCCAGACTCTCGTTCAGTTGGCCGCAATAGTGGCTGCGCATCATGATGGTGTATTCACTTCCCGTAATTCGAAATTCAGTGGAGGCTTCGTCCTCCCTGGCGTGGACCCAATAGTGCAAGAGCCTGGACGTGCAGTTCAAGCGGATCCGCCCACGCGCAGGCGTGCCAGTGGCAGACGGGGCAGTATATAGAGTTAATCGCAGCGTTGCAGCCGCACGCCCCGCGAATTACGGACAGCAGAACGGGGCTGCCCGAAGGCAGCCCCGCAGAATAGAGAGCCAGGGATACTCAAAGCCGGACTTGCGCCTTGAGCAGATGGGCTACGCACACGACCCGAATCAGACCACTGAAATTCTTGACCCCACCGTAACGCAGATGAACCTCCCGATCGATATTCGACAGCACGGCATTGATTGAACAGTTGTTCGACCGAGCAATCGTCGACAGGACATTCCAGTAGACATTTTCAAGCCGCAGGCAAGTCGCCAGGCCATTGAGCCTGACCGACTTGGAATGGGGCTGGGCCAGCGCCATGCTGAACCCTTCTATAAAGGGATCTTCGGACACCGCACCCAAGCCTCCTGGCTCACCGACCTCACGTTCAACATCTCGAACCATGATAATCATCACCTCTGAACAAGCATCTAAACGAACCTGAGAGAAACATTTAAAAATAAACAAATGCCTCGCTATAAAGCCCGAAACGAGAACGCTTATCCAGCAGGTCTGGCAAGCAAACCATGTAGGACATAACCACTACAACGCGAGGAATAGTCAATTCAACCGCGCTTACAGCAACAACTAACGGAGCGGGTAATAAATATATATAGAAGCCCCCAGGGATTCTGTCAGTGAGTGGCACCGAAGCGCCACTCACCGGAGAACTCAGCGGGTTTCGAGCATCGAGCGCAGCATCCATGCTGTCTTTTCATGCACCTGCATACGCTGGGTCAGCAGGTCTGCGGTCGGCTCATCACTGACCTTGTCGAGCAGCGGAAAAATGCTCCGCGCAGTGCGGACCACGGCCTCTTGCCCCTGAACCAGGCTGCGGATCATGTCCTCGGCATGCGGCACACCCTCTTCTTCCTTGATGGAAGACAGGCGCGCGTAGGTCGAGTAGGTGCCCGGCGCCGGAAAACCAAGCGCACGAATACGCTCAGCGATGGAGTCCACTGCCAGGGCCAGTTCGTTGTATTGCTCTTCGAACATCAGGTGCAGCGTGCGAAACATTGGCCCGCTGACGTTCCAGTGAAAGTTGTGCGTCTTGAGGTACAACACATAAGTATCCGCCAACAGATGGGAAAGTCCGTCAACGATCGACTTGCGATCCTCTTCACTGATGCCGATATCGATTGCCATGCTGCATATCCTTTTAGCGACGATGAAAATTCAACAGGCATTACTTTAGCAAGAGATGCCCTGCGAAGCAGCCCTATCGAGACCATAGAAAACCTTGATACGCCGCGGCCCTGAGAACACTGCAACCGCACAAGGGTTCCACCGGACCAACGGCAACCGGCTCACCTGAGCACTGATTTGAGTAGGTCAAGGCTTTGCTGTTAAATACACAGCCCGTGTATCACGCCTTCCTTATTTTTGAAGCGTACCGGGCGTTACCCGCTATTTCCTCGTGATCCATCCTGATGTGAGTTTTTTGACATGTTGAAAATCGTCCACCTGGTAACGGGAACAGCAGCCTTGCTGCTGTCACTCATACCCAGCCTGCGCAATGAAGCATTATTGTCCTACCTGCCACAGCCCGATGCGTTGTACCTGGCATTCTTCGGCCTGCTCAATCTGTTGATCGCACCGGTCATTCCCCACTGGAAAAAGGGCCCGCGCCGCAGCCTGCAAACCCTGGCCAGCATTCTGCTGGTCCTGGCAGTCGTCGCCCAGATCCTGGTCTTGCTGGTGCCACTGCCAAGCGTCGCCGGTCAGCCCGCCGTCGTGCTCGGGCTGGCAATCACCTTTTGCGCGATCATCCTGCATCTGGGCACCACCCTGCACAAGCGCTCCCCCACACCGGTGCCGCAAAGCCATGAACTTGGCCAGCGCGATACCGGCACGGTGAAGTGGTTCAACTCTTCAAAGGGCTTCGGTTTTATTTCCAGAGACTCAGGCGATGACATCTTCGTCCACTTCCGTGCGATTCGCGGAGAAGGTCACCGCGTCCTGGTCGAAGGCCAGCGTGTAGAGTTCTCGGTCATGAATCGTGACAAGGGCCTGCAGGCAGAAGATGTGGTAGCTGCCGCGCCACGCCGCTAATACCTGGCAACATGAAAAAAGCCGCGTGATACGCGGCTTTTTTCATTTAGTAATGAGGCGGTGGAGCCTCATCATCCAGACCATCGACCCGATGGCTCATTTCTTCCTGGCGCCTGGCGAGCAGCAAAAACTGCTGCTGCAAACGTTCCACGATTCGCTGCTGGCCTACCAGCTCATCATTGAGCGCCTGAATAGTATCGTCCTGAAATGCCAGCCTGCTCTCAAGCTCGGTGATCCGCGCCTCAAGGCTCATACGCTCGACTCCAGCCTGAAATCCTCTGGCAGCACAGGCCGCAGACGCTCAATCAGTGCAGCAACCTGCCTTGGCTCATAAGGCAGCGCCGTCAGCTTGCCCCATACCGGAGCAGGCCACGCCCCATCATCGCGCTTGCGCACGATCACATGCATATGTAACTGGCTGACGACGTTACCCAAAGTGGCAACGTTAAGCTTGTCGGCATTGAAGGTATCTTTAAGGATGGCCGCCAGAGCGGTGGTTTCCCGCCATAACTGCGCCTGGTCATCGGCATCGAGTTCAAAAACCTCGCTGATACCTGCGCGACGCGGCACCAGAATAAACCAGGGATAGCGAGCATCGTTGCTAAGCAGCAAGCGGCATAGAGGAAAATCCCCCAATGGCAGAGTGTCTTGCTGCAAACGTGAATCCAGAGCGAACACCATACGACTCCTGACGGGAGAACAAAAACATCACACAAGGCTGGCAGGATAACAAAAACCCGACACGACCGGCTCGCTCTCAACCCGGCGTGCAGAAACGCCAGCCCCGGCTAAGCTGTCGAGTCAGTCAAAGGACCGCTCGCCGCGTCTTCAGCACGATGAACCAGATTCTGACACTCGCACATGCAAACGCACCAAAACGAATCAAGAATGTGTATCTGGCATACCTCAATACCAGGATCTACCCAGAACCGGCGGCGTCCGGTAACACTTTTTGTCACGCCTGGCCGGATGGGCAGCGGCAAGCAAGAATGACGAGGCCACCGCTAAAAAATGGATTTTTTCCTTAATAAACAAGAATTTATTAACAAGTCAGAATGTAAAACCTGTGATTTTCACAAATTTTTTTCATTTTCTGGGAGTTTGAGCACGCTTGTTGCTTTAACACTCGCACGCCAATTTTGAGCTCAGCCGGCGGCACCCTGTACTTGGCAAGCATCTTGCTCAAGACAAAATAGAGAAAATAAAGTTCTTGTAAAAAAGCGACATTTTAAGCGACATACGTATCCTTTTCGACGACATTGACGTATACAGCATTTGCACCCTGACCGGCACAAACCAAAAATAGCCGGCATAACAAGAAAGAGCCGCCCCTAAAAAAAATACAGATGGGGCAGCGAAAACTTCTAAACCAAAGGAGCAATCACGATGAGAGTGATGAAGTGGAGCGCAATCGCACTGGCCGTTGCGGCGGCAGCCAGCACCCAACTGGCATCGGCTGCGCCGTTTGTCAGCGACCAAGCCGAAGCCAAGGGCTTCGTTGAAGGCAGTTCGCTGAACCTGAAAGCACGCAACTACTACTACAACCGCGACAAGAAAGCTGGCGCAGTTGACGACAAAGACTGGACTCAGGGTTTCTGGGGTATCTACAACTCCGGCTACACTCAAGGCACTGTCGGTGTCGGTGTTGACGCCTTTGGTTACCTCGGCTTCAACCTCGACGGCAGCGACAAGTACTCCGGCTCCGGCAACCTGCAGACCGACAGTCAAGGCCGCAACTCCGACAGCTTCGGCAAAGCCGGTGCCGCCGCCAAATTCCGCATTTCCAAAACCGAGCTGAAAATCGGCGACATGCAGCCTAGCAGCCCGGTATTCGCAGTTGGCGGCTCTCGCCTGCTGCCACAGACCGCCACCGGTATCAGCCTGCAAAGCAGCGAAATCAAGGGCCTGGATCTGGAAGCCGGTCACTTCACTTCGACCACCAGCCAGGATGAAACCAACCGTAGCGGCGAAATCTTCGCCAACTACGCTGGCGTGAGCGCCAAATCTGCCGATTTCGTCGGCGGCAAGTACTCGATTACCGACAACCTCGGTGTAGCCCTGTACGGCGCCAAGCTTGAAGACATCTGGAACCAGTACTACGCCAACGTGAACTACGCCCTGCCACTGGGCGGCGATCAGTCCTTGGCATTCGACGCCAACCTGTATCGCACCGTTGACGAAGGCTCGGCCAAGGCCGGCTCGATCAGCAACACGGCCTTCTCCGGCTCGGTCGCTTACTCGTTCATGGCAGCTCACACCCTGACTGTAGCCCTGCAGAAAATCAACGGTGACACACCGTTCGACTACATCGGCACCGGCAACAACAACCGTGGCGGCGACTCGATCTTCCTCAACAACTCGATCCAGTACTCCGACTTCAACGGCCCGAACGAGAAATCTGCCCAGATCCGCTACGATCTGAACATGGCACCTTACGGGGTTCCAGGCCTGAGCTTCATGACCCGCTACATCAAAGGCTGGGACATCGACGGCAGCAACGCTCCAACCAATGGCCCTTACGGCTATTACGGCGCAGACGGCAAACACCACGAAACCAACTTCGAAGCCAAATACGTACTGCAGTCCGGCCCGGCCAAGGATCTGTCGTTCCGTATCCGTCAAGCATGGCACCGCGCCAATGCTGACCAGGGCGAAGGTGATGTTAACGAGTTCCGCCTGATCGTCGACTACCCGATCTCGATTCTGTAACCAGAATCCTGCACCGTGTAGCACTGGAAGCCCGGCGATTGCCGGGCTTCTTCTTTATATAGCCTTTGCACTGAAGGGCACCTCCCCGGCCATAGCCTGTACTCGACACGCCTGTGGCCGTACAATGCCGAGTCATTTTCAGTCCCAAGCAACCGATAACGGCTAATCATGCGCACCAGTCAATTTTTGCTCGCCACACAGAAAGAAACCCCTTCCGATGCGGTCGTGGTCAGCCATCAGCTGCTGCTGCGTGCCGGCATGATTCGCAAACTGGCTTCGGGCCTCTACACCTGGCTGCCGATGGGCCTGCGCGTACTGCGCAAGGTCGAGGCGATCGTGCGTGAAGAAATGGACGCCGCCGGCGCCCTGGAAATCCTGATGCCTGGCATCCAGCCTGCCGAACTGTGGCAAGAGTCCGGTCGCTGGGAGCAGTACGGTCCCGAGCTGATGCGCCTGGTCGACCGCCATGCACGCGACTTCTGCCTGGGCCCAACCCACGAAGAAGTGATTACCGATCTGGCCCGCAACGAGCTCAACAGCTATAAGCAGCTGCCGATCAACATGTACCAGATCCAGACCAAATTCCGCGACGAGATTCGTCCGCGCTTCGGCCTGATGCGCGGCCGCGAGTTCGTCATGAAAGACGCCTACTCGTTCCACGCCGACCAGGCTTCGCTGCAGCAGACCTACGATCGCATGCATCAGGCCTACACCAATGTATTCACCCGCCTGGGCCTGAAATTCCG
Source organism: Pseudomonas sp. 21LCFQ02 (assembly GCF_024129895.2). NCBI lineage: Bacteria > Pseudomonadati > Pseudomonadota > Gammaproteobacteria > Pseudomonadales > Pseudomonadaceae > Pseudomonas > Pseudomonas sp. 21LCFQ02. Next base: position 3,010,539 of record NZ_CM178749.1, on the reverse strand, counting down.
TCCGGTGGAAGCCGACAACGGCTCCATTGGCGGCGCAGGCTCCCACGAGTTCCATGTGCTGGCCGATTCCGGTGAAGACGACATCGTTTTCAGCAACGGCTCCGACTATGCGGCCAACATCGAAAAAGCCGAAGCACTGCCGCAAGAAAAGAGCCGCCCTGCGCCGACCGAAGAGCTGCGCCTGATCGACACCCCGAACGCCAAGACCATTGCGCAACTGGTCGAAGGCTTCAACCTGCCGATTGAAAAGACCGTCAAGACCCTGGTCGTGCGCGCAGCCGAAGAAGGCAAGCTGATCGCGCTGATCATCCGCGGCGACCACGAACTCAACGAAATCAAGGCCGCCAAGCTTGAACAGGTTGCCAGCCCATTGACCATGGCCACTGAAGCCGAACTGCGTGACGCCATCGGCGCCGGCGCCGGCTCGCTCGGCCCGCTGAACCTGCCACTGCCGTGCATCATCGATCGTTCGGTCGAGCTGATGAGCGACTTTGGCGTCGGCGCCAACATCGACGACAAGCACTACTTTGGCGTCAACTGGGAACGTGATCTGCCCGTACCTCAGGTTGCCGACCTGCGCAACGTGGTCAGCGGCGACCCAAGCCCCGACGGCAATGGTGTACTGGAAATCAAGCGCGGGATCGAAGTCGGCCATATCTTCCAGCTCGGCACCAAGTACAGCGAAGCCATGAAATGCCAGGTGCTGGGTGAGAATGGCAAGCCGATCGACCTGACCATGGGTTGCTACGGCATCGGTGTTTCTCGCGTGGTGGCGGCCGCCATCGAGCAGAACAACGACGAGAACGGCATTATCTGGAACGACACCCTGACCCCGTTCCATATCGCGCTGGTTCCCTTGCGCTATGAAACCGATGCCGTCCGCGAAGCCACTGATAAGCTGTATGCCGACCTGACTGCCGCAGGCTTCGAGGTTCTGCTCGACGACCGCGACAAGAAGACCAGCCCAGGCATCAAGTTCGCCGATATGGAACTGATCGGCATTCCGCACCGCATCGTGGTCAGCGACCGCAGCCTGGCCGAAGGCAACATCGAGTACAAGAGCCGGACCGAGTCGCAACCACAAGCACTGGCCCTGGCCGACGTGCTGTCGTTCATTCAGGCTCGCATCAAGCGCTGATTCAGCGGCGCACCCGCAACCTGCGGGTGCGCAGTTTCAGTTCTTGTGCGCCCAACCTACCCAGAGACCTCATGTTCAAGCGAAGCCCCCTGAGCCTCGGCAGCGCCGCCCTGTGTGGCACCCTGCTTGTCAGCGGTTGTGCCAATCAGCTGTCACAACGCAGCGAGCACGAAGAACGCGTCGAGCGCAAACTCCTCGAACACACCCTGCAAATCGACATCGGCGAGCCCAAGACCCTGGAACTGCCGCAGCGTCGCATCCGCATTCACGAACACAAGTCGTTTGAAGTCACCGAATATGAAGTGACCCGCCATTACGACCGCTACACACCCTATCAACCCTGGCGCGAAATCTACGAGATTCCGCTTGGCGCGGTTGCAGTAGTAGCCGGCGCAGGCGCCAACGTGGTGAATATTTTTGCCCTTGGCAACCTGCCCGACAGCGTCACCCACGACTGGATCAACTACGGCGTGGCGGGTCTGAACCCGTTCATGAATGCCCCGTCTCACGGGCGCGCCGAGCAAAACCTGGCCAGCATTGACGAAGTCCAGCAAGACAAACGCATCGAAAATTCGACACTGCCATGGAATGAACGCCCGGTCCTGATCAAGGCCGGCGCCACCACCCATGAGCTGAGCACAGACCGCAATGGCGTGCTGCGCCTGAACCTGCTCGACAGCCCGTTCGCCGAGCAGGACTTGCGTCAGGTCACCCGCCTGTACATCAGCGTGGAAGATGAGCAGGACAATGCCCGTGCCAGCGACAGCCTGCCTGTCAGCCGAAATCTGCGTGGCAAGCTGCTTGAAGCTCACGGCTTGATCTACGACGATCTGGAAGATGACGAAGTCAGCCAGTGGGTTCACAGGGTCAAGCGGCTGGCCGAACTGGGTCTGGACGAACAGGCCAGCGAACTCGAACAGAGCCTGCTGGAACTGACCCGCAATGACCAGGAACTGCAGAACGAACTGATCAAGTCACTGGCAAAAGATGCAGGTCGCCTGGTTGCACCGACTGCGGCAGAGGAATAAGCGCTAGAAAAGCTCAAGCTGCTCATGTGCGCCACGCAGATCCTGCAGGCGCACACCTATTCCGAGCAACCGGACCGGCCTGTCGCCCCGGGCAAATGCCTGACTCAGCAACTGCTGATAACTGGCCAGATCCCTTCCCGCCCCCGCCTGCTCCAGGGTGGTCTGGGCGAAATCATGAAACTTGACCTTCACGAACGGTTTGCCGGGCCGGTAATGGCTATCCAGGCGTGCCAAACGCTTCTCCAGCGACTCCATCAGCTCGGGCAGTTTTGCGACACAACTGGCCAGATCAGGCAAATCGGTGTCGTAGGTGTTTTCGACGCTGACCGACTGGCGCCGACTGTCATTCTGCACCGGCCGCTCGTCGATGCCCCGCGCCAGATTCCACAACCGCTCGCCAAAGCTGCCGAACTCACGAACCAGCGCCAGCTTCTGCCAGCCGGCCAGGTCCGCACAACTGGCAATCCCCAGACGCCCCAACTTGTCGGCGGTCACCTTGCCGACACCATGCAGCTTGCTGACCGGCAAACCAGTGACAAACTCCTCGACCAGCTCAGGGGTAATGACAAATATCCCGTTGGGCTTTTTCCAGTCACTGGCAATCTTGGCCAGGAACTTGTTGGGCGCTACCCCGGCCGAGACCGTGATATGCAATTGGCTGGAGACCCGACGGCGAATGTCCTGGGCAATGCGCGTCGCACTGCCGGCGAAGCGACTGGACCCGGAGACATCCAGATAGGCCTCATCCAGCGAGAGCGGCTCGATCAGGTCGGTATAGTCGCGAAAGATCGTATGAATTTCCCGGGATGCTTCTTTATAAGCATCCATACGCGGTTTGACGATGGTCAGATCCGGGCAAAGCTTTAACGCATGGTGGGAAGACATAGCTGAGCGCACACCGAAAGCTCGCGCCTCGTAATTACAAGTCGCAATCACCCCGCGCCGATCCGCAGAGCCTCCCACCGCCAACGGAATACCCGCAAGCTTCGGGTTGTCGCGCATCTCGATGGCTGCGTAAAAGCAGTCACAGTCGATATGGATGATCTTACGCTGCGCCATGTCCTGCGATCAGTGAACTTCAGATGGGCAGTATCGTATCACCCTGCGCAGCTGACACGCCTGAACACGGCAAGGCACTTAAAAAGTCGCCTGATCTGAGTCAACCGACTGACCAAACCCGCCGCCGGTCAGACAAACGACCACTAACTGATTGAAGAAAAAGCACTTTTTTGAATTATGCGCTTGACAGAAAATTATCATTCTGTAGACTCTCCATCCACAGGCGCGGGATGGAGCAGCCTGGTAGCTCGTCGGGCTCATAACCCGAAGGTCGTCGGTTCAAATCCGGCTCCCGCAACCAGATATACGAAAAGGCCACTTGAAAAAGTGGCCTTTTTTGTTGCTTTATTTTTAAAAGCAATACTGTTCGATCAGGCGCTTTATGCCCCCCCCCCGGTGGGAGCGACCCTGGTCGCGAAGAGGCCAGCAAAGTCACTGCATATGCTGTGATCTTACTGGCCTCTTCGCGAGCAGAGCTCGCTCCCACCCAGTCCGCAGCGTTTATCTGAACAGCATTGTCTTTCAAAGACATATCCCTACTTCTTCGACTATTATATTGACACACTCTTTTTTATCTGTAGAATGCGCAACCTCAGACGCGGGATGGAGCAGCCTGGTAGCTCGTCGGGCTCATAACCCGAAGGTCGTCGGTTCAAATCCGGCTCCCGCAACCAGATACACGAAAAAGGCCACTTGAAAAAGTGGCCTTTTTTTGTGCACCGTTTTTATCTGCGCCACTGCTTACAACCTGTTATTTTCACTTCACGCTTGACACAAACTTATTAATCCGTACAATGCCGCCTCACAGACGCGGGATGGAGCAGCCTGGTAGCTCGTCGGGCTCATAACCCGAAGGTCGTCGGTTCAAATCCGGCTCCCGCAACCAGATACACAGAAAAGGCCACTTGAAAAAGTGGCCTTTTTTGCGTCTGCACGAAAGCTTTTCCAGCCACCTGAAGCATTCACGCAAGTCGTTGATAAAAAACTCTTTAGCCTGACTGCCAGGAACCCCCTATTATCCTTCCCCGTAACCGGATGTGTCGGCAACACCAGTTTTTTGCTGCCCTGCCGACACCTTTATGACTAGTCTCAAAATGCAACGATCTCAACCGGCTATCAGTAATGGCACGCGCCCACTCATCGTCTTGCGATCATTGTGATAAAGAGCCAGTCTGAATCGCTGCTGAACAGTTGCGCCCTGCTCCATTGGCCAGTCGCTCGCCAGTCGCTGACGCGCTAACATCTCGACATACTTTTGCGTAGGGATCGGTAACTTGGTTGTAGACCTCAATCCTGTCGCGCGCACTCCAGGAAGTGAATGATGCGCGATCATCCGTCAGAGCCCCTCGAAGCCGTTACGGCGACCCAACCGATACAACCTGTGCGCCTGCAATGGCTGGAGCGCCTGAGCAAGTATCGCCAGCCCATAGGGCTGGCAGTCATGCTGGTGCTGTTTGGCATGGCTTTGATCGCCTGCCGGCACATGTTGATCGAAATGGATTTCTTTGCCCTGCGCGACGCACTGTACGCCGTCCCGCTCCCGGCGCTGGGCGGCGCTCTGCTGGCAGCGATCATCGGCTACGTGATTCTCATGGGCTATGAACTCTCAGCCAGCCGGTACGCGGGCGTCAACCTGCCAACCCGCACCCTCTTGCTGGGTGGTTTCACCTCATTCGCGATTGGCAACGCGGTTGGCCTGTCGATGCTGTCCGGCGGCTCGGTGCGTTACCGCCTGTATTCACGCCATGGTATCGGCGCCATCGAAATTGCCCGCATGACCGTGTTCGCCAGCCTGTCGCTGGGTTGCGCACTGCCGCCACTGGCCGCCATTGCGACACTGAGTAACCTGCCTGGCGCATCGCTGGCGTTGAAGCTGCCCGTCGACGTGCTGGCCAGTGTGGCCATCGCGGTACTGGCTGGCAGCCTGATCCTGGCTATCGCGGTCTATCGTCGGCGCCTGCCAGAACAAGACGTGCCCCACGTGCTGCTGGTGCGCGCCGGACGGCGCTCGCTACGTCTGCCAGACCTGCGCCTGACCCTGGCTCAACTGGTGATTACCGCACTGGACGTCGTTGCAGCAGCATTGGTGCTGTACCTGCTCCTGCCACAGTCACCGCCCTTGGGCGCGTTCATTCTGGTTTATCTGCTGGCCCTGGCGGCTGGCGTGCTCAGCCATGTACCAGGCGGCGTCGGAGTGTTCGAAGCCGTCCTGCTGGCGGCGTTCGCCAATGAACTGGGCGCCGCACCACTGGCCGCCGCCCTGCTGCTCTATCGCTTGATCTACGTGGTCCTGCCACTGCTGCTGGCGTGCCTGACGCTGCTGTTCACCGAAGCCAAGCGCCTGCTGTTTGCCCAACAGGCGCTGCGGGTTGCCTCCGGGCTGGGCGCACCGGTCCTGGCATTGCTGGTGTTTCTCTCTGGGGTCGTATTGCTATTCTCCGGTGCCACCCCAGAGATCGACACCCGCCTGGAAAATGTCGGGTTCATGATTCCGCATCGCCTGATCAATGCCTCTCACTTTGGTGCCAGCCTGATCGGCGTGCTCTGCCTGCTGTTGGCCCAAGGACTGCGGCGGCGCCTGTCAGCGGCGTGGATGCTCACCGTGATCCTGCTGGTGACAGGTGCAGTGCTGTCGATGCTCAAGGGCTTTGACTGGGAAGAAGCCAGTCTGCTGCTGCTGACCGCCGTGCTGTTGATCGCTTTCCGGCGCTCGTTCTACCGTCCCAGCCGCTTGCTGGAACTGCCGTTTTCTCCGCTGTATGTGATTGCCAGTACCTGCGTAGTAGGTGCGTCGATCTGGCTGCTGCTGTTTGCCTACCAGGACGTGCCTTATAGCCATCAATTGTGGTGGCAGTTCACCCTGGACGCCGACGCCCCGCGCGGCCTGCGCTCGGCGCTGGGCAGCGCGGTATTGCTGCTGGTGGTGTCCCTGACCTGGCTACTGCGCACCGCCCGCCCCGGCATCAAACTGCCTGACGCCCAGGAACTGGACAAAGCCGCCGCGATCCTCAAGGCCTCCAACCAGCCCGACGGCGGCCTGGCGCTGACCGGCGACAAAGCCATTCTGTTCCACCCGGACAACAACGCCTTCCTGATGTATTCGCATCGCGGGCGCAGCCTGGTGGCCTTGTATGACCCGATCGGCCCGGCCCAGCAGCGCGCCGAAATGATCTGGCAGTTCCGCGACCTGTGCGACGTACACCACGCAAGGCCAGTGTTCTATCAGGTTCGCGCCGAAAACCTGCCCTACTACATGGATATTGGCCTGACCGCGATCAAGCTCGGTGAAGAAGCACGGGTTGATTTGCGGCGCTTTGACATCGACGCCAAGGGCAAGGAGATGAAAGACCTGCGTTATACCTGGAACCGCGGCAGCCGTGACGGCCTGACCCTGGAGATCCACGAACGCGGGCAGGCTCCGCTGGACGAGCTCAAAGTGATTTCCGATGCCTGGCTCAGCGGCAAGAATGTGCGCGAAAAAGGCTTCTCGCTCGGACGCTTCACCCCCGAGTACCTGCAGTATTTCCGCATCGCCATCATCCGCTTTCAAGGCAAGCCGGTGGCCTTCGCCAACTTGCTGGAGACTTCCAGCCTGGAGCTGTCCAGCCTTGATCTGATGCGCGCCCACCCCGACGCACCGAAGTCCACCATGGAGTTCATGATGATCGGCCTGATCCAGCACTATAAAGCCGAAGGCTATGCCCGCTTCAGCCTGGGCATGGTGCCATTGTCGGGCCTGCAACCAAGGCGCGGCGCGCCGCTGACTCAACGCCTGGGTTCGATGGTGTTTCGTCGTGGCGAACAGCTGTACAACTTCCAGGGGCTACGCCGCTTCAAGGACAAATTCCAGCCTGACTGGGAACCGCGCTACATGGCCGTACCGGCCGGACTCGATCCGCTGGTGGCCCTGGCAGACACCGCCGCCCTGATTGCAGGCGGCCTGACTGGATTGGTGAAACGCTGATGATTCGACGTGTATTACGCTATGTACTGATAATACTGGCGCTGGTTCTGCTTGCCGCATTGGGTACATGGTTCTGGCACCGCCCCGCTACACCGGCCACCGTCGAGCACGCCTCTCTTGAGGATGGCTCGGCTATCACCCTGGTAACCCCGGCCAGCCGGGTCAAGGCCCGCATTGCTCTGGCAGTCAACAGCAAAGACAAACTCAGCGACAAGCAACTGCAGGCACTGGGCACTGACGCCGCCGCCAGCATCATTCAGGTAGAACTGCCTGCCGATGACTGTGTGCTGCAAAGCCAGGTGTTCAGTAACGCTTTGCAGAAACTGGACGGCCCGGCCACCGTCGTCGGGGGCATCGGCCACGGTGCCACCCTGGCCTGGCGCTGGCTGGCTGCCCAGACCGACGACAAGGCCCAGGCAATTTCGGTGGGCTTTGCCCTGCAGCATGTCTCCAATCCGCCACCGGAACTTGAAGAAGGCGACATCCCGCCGCAGATCTGCGACGAGCCACTGCCGCAAAAAGCCCCGCATGGCAAATGGCTGGCAGCCTTCAACGACGCCCCGGATGACCCGAGTGCGGCGTTTGTACGCGACCAGCCCAATGCCGAGACCAGCATCAGCGATTACGACATCCCCCTGAGCCAGGTGCTCAATACCGAGCTGCGTCATGCCCTGCTTGGTGAAAATGACGCCGGCGGCCTGGGCGTGCCCACCGTTGAGGTACCAGCCAGCCAGAGCAGCGATACCGTGACCCTGTTCCTGTCCGGTGACGGCGGCTGGCGCGATCTGGACAAGGTTATCGCTGGTGATATGGCCAAGGTCGGTTACCCGGTGGTGGGCATCGATGTGCTGCGCTACTTCTGGGAGCGCAAGTCACCGGAACAGATCGCCACAGACCTGACCGAACTGATGAATCACTACCGGCAGAAATGGGGCGCCAAGCGCTTTATCCTGGCGGGCTATTCATTTGGCGCCGACGTGTTGCCAGCGGCGTATAACCGCATGGCACCGGAAGATCAGGAGCGCGTCGATGGCATGATCCTGCTGGCCCTGGCGCGCAGTGGCAACTTCGAGATTCACGTCGATGGCTGGCTGGGTAATGCCGGCACCGAGGCCAGGACCGGACCGGAGGTTGCCAAATTGCCGGCAGCCAAAGTGCTGTGTGTCTACGGTGCCGAGGAGAAGAAGGACAGCGGCTGCACCGATACCAGCATCGTCGGCGAGGTGCTGGAACTGCCGGGCGGGCATCACTTTGATGAGAACTATCCGGCACTGGCCAAGCGACTGATGCGCAAAATCGATCAGTGGCAAGGCAAGGTGCCTGCGAACGCTCAATAAGCCGCCAGCTTGGTAAAAAAAGCCCCGCCACCTTCCGGTCGCGGGGCTTTTTTGCGGTCTAGATTTCGACCTGGGTCCCGAGTTCGATCACCCGGTTGTATGGCAACTTGAAGAACCGCAGGTTGCCGTTGGCATTCTTGAGCATGAAGGCGAACAGCGCTTCGCGCCAACGGGCCATGCCGACAATTTTCGAGGGGATCACGGTCTCCCGACTCAGGAAATAGGTGGTGCGCATCGGGCTGAAGTCCAGATCCTCAAGATGACACAGAGCCAGGGCCTGAGGCACGTCCGGTTCGTCAATGAAGCCAAAGTGCAGGATCACCCGATAGAAACCCTCACCATAAGCTTCAACTTCGAAACGCTCACTGGCCGGTACTCGCGGACGATCTTCATAGACGACTGTCAGTAACACCACCTGTTCGTGCAGCACCTGGTTGTGCAGCATGTTATGCAGCAACGCATGCGGCACAGCATCAGAGCGCGCGGTCAGGAATACCGCCGTACCCTGTACCCGGTGTGGCGGTTGCACACGAATACTGCCGATAAAGATCGGCAGCGGCAGACCCGCCTCGTCAATGCGCTCGGACAACAACTGCCGGCCGCGCTTCCAGGTGGTCATCAGGATGAACAGTACCGCACCGGCCAGCACCGGGAAGGCGCCGCCCTGGACGATCTTCGGCACGTTGGCAGCAAAAAACAGACCGTCGACCAGCAACAGGCCGACGAGTAGCGGCACCGCCAACAGCGGCGGCCACTTCCACAGCAGCAGCATCACTGCCGCCACCAGGAACGTGGTGCACAGCATGGTTCCGGTCACCGCCACACCGTAGGCCGAGGCCAGCGCGCCGGACGACTCAAACCCCAACACCAGCAGGATCACGCCGACCATCAGCGCCCAGTTCACCGCACCGATGTAGATCTGCCCTTGGGCGTCACTGGAGGTGTGTTGAATGAACATGCGCGGGATGTACCCGAGCTGAATGGCCTGCAGGGTCATGGAGAAGGCCCCGGAAATCACCGCTTGGGAAGCAATGATGGTCGCCAGGGTCGAGAGCGCGATCAGCGGCAACAGCGCCCAGCCCGGTGCCAGCAGATAGAAGGGGTTGCGCACTGCTTCAGGGTGTTCCAGCACCAATGCGCCTTGACCGAAATAGTTAAGCAGCAGCGCCGGCAGCACCAGGATGAACCAGGCCCGGGAAATCGGCTTGCGGCCAAAGTGGCCCATGTCGGCATACAACGCCTCGGCACCGGTCAGCGCCAGCACCACAGCGCCCAGAATCGCCACGCCGATGCCAGGATGGACGATAAAGAACCGCACCGCCCAGACCGGGTTAACCGCCTTGAGCACCTCGGGCGTATGCACGATGCCATAGATGCCCAGTGCCGCCAGCACCAGAAACCAGGTCACCATCACCGGCCCGAACAGCACCCCGATTCGCGCCGTACCGTGTTTCTGGATCAGGAACAGCCCCACCAGCACCACCAGCGCCATGGGCACGATCCAGCGCTCCAGCCCCTCGAAGGCCAGTTCCAGCCCCTCCATGGCCGACAGCACCGACACCGCCGGGGTGATCATGCTGTCGCCATAGAACAGCGCTGCACCGAACAGGCCAAAGGCAATCATCACCATCTGCAAGCGCGGGTACTGCGTCGTAGCCCGCCGCGCCAGCGCGGTCAGGGCCATGATCCCGCCCTCACCCTGGTTATCGGCACGCAGCACAAACACCATGTACTTGAACGACACGACCCAGATCAGCGACCAGAAGATCAACGACAAGACGCCGAGAATCGCATCATGGGTGACTTCCACCCCATACCCCCCCTGAAACACTTCCTTGAGCGTGTACAACGGACTGGTACCGATATCCCCGTACACCACCCCGACCGCCGCGACCAGCAGACTCAAGGGCTTGGCGGCACTTCCTGTTCCGGCCTGACTACTTGCATGACTCATCGAACACTCCCGAAGCCGGAACCTGAGATCCAAAACAGAATTAACAACAGGAAACAATTGAGTTTGCACGGTTTATTGACATTCGCCGTGCGCAACGGCGCGAAGCATAGCGCAGCACTCGTCTTATTTCTCTTCTAACCACTGGTCATGACGCCGCGTGATCGCTAGAATTGCGCACTTTTTGACCAGAGGCGCACCCAGCGCCCAGTCGGTGCCCGCGCTGTGCGACGAGGCCCACCATTACACCGAGGTTTGCCATGTCCACCACTAATACCCCCGCATCCGCTCCCAAAGTCGGATTCGTAAGTCTCGGCTGCCCAAAGGCGCTTGTAGACTCCGAACGCATCCTGACCCAATTGCGCATGGAAGGTTACGAAGTCGTGCCGACCTATCAGGATGCCGATGTGGTGGTGGTCAACACCTGTGGCTTCATCGACTCGGCCAAGGCTGAGTCGCTGGAAGTGATCGGCGAGGCGATTGCCGAGAATGGCAAGGTGATCGTGACCGGCTGCATGGGCGTCGACGAGAACGTGATCCGCAATGTGCACCCGAGCGTGCTGTCGGTCACCGGTCCCCAGCAGTACGAGCAAGTGGTTACCGCCGTTCACGAGGTGGTGCCGCCCAATCACGAGCACAACCCGCTGATCGACCTGGTGCCACCGCAAGGCATCAAGCTCACCCCGCGCCACTATGCGTACCTGAAGATTTCCGAAGGCTGCAACCACAGCTGCAGCTTCTGCATAATCCCGTCGATGCGCGGCAAGCTGGTCAGCCGCCCGGTGGGTGATGTACTGGACGAAGCGCAGCGTTTGGTCAAGGCGGGCGTCAAGGAACTGCTGGTCATCTCTCAGGACACCAGCGCTTATGGCGTGGACGTCAAGTATCGTACCGGCTTCTGGAACGGCCAGCCGGTCAAGACTCGCATGACCGAACTGTGCCAGGCCCTGAGCACTCTGGGCGTATGGGTTCGCCTGCACTATGTTTACCCATACCCGCACGTCGATGAGCTGATCCCGCTGATGGCCGCCGGCAAGATCCTGCCGTACCTGGATATCCCGTTCCAGCACGCCAGCCCGAAAGTACTCAAGTTGATGAAGCGCCCGGCCTTTGAAGACAAGACCCTGGCGCGGATCAAGAACTGGCGCGAACAGTGTCCGGAGCTGATCATCCGCTCGACCTTTATTGTCGGCTTCCCGGGCGAGACCGAGGAGGACTTCCAGTACCTGCTCGACTGGCTGACCGAAGCCCAGCTCGACCGCGTCGGCTGCTTCCAGTACTCGCCGGTAGAAGGCGCACCGGCCAATGACCTGGACGTGCCTGAAGTCCCCGATGACGTCAAACAGGAACGCTGGGATCGCTTCATGGCTCACCAGCAGGCAATCAGCGCGGCACGCCTGCAGATGAAGATTGGCAAGGAAATCGAAGTATTGATCGACGAAGTCGACGAGCGCGGCGCAGTCGGCCGCTGCTTCTTCGATGCCCCGGAAATCGACGGCAACGTCTACATTGGTCTGGAAGACGACAGCCCGGTCAAACCTGGCGACAAGATCATCTGCCGGGTCACTGACGCAGACGAATACGACCTGTGGGCTGAAGTGCTGTAAGCCGCCTGGCGTGCTTTCGAGCCCTGCCATTGGCAGGGCTTTTCATTTTCGGCAACTGGTTGAAGGATTGCGAGATGGATTTCTACATCCCCGAGAAAAACGACTATCCGCGCCTGCTCGATGTCTGGGAAGGCTCGGTGCGTGCCACTCACCTGTTTCTGCCCGAACACTACATCATCCGGCTCAGGAAGCTGCTGTTCGAACAGTACCTCGATTCGGTAAGCCTGTTTTGTACCCGTGACGGCGAGTTGATCAACGGGTTTGCCGGCGTCAGCGGCGGCAAGCTGCAAATGCTGTTCATCGCGGCCGACTATCGCGGCCAGGGTCTGGGGCGACAACTGCTGGCCCACGCTATCGAACACTTCGGTATCCGTGAACTGGACGTCAACGAACAGAATCCCAAGGCCTTGGGGTTCTACCAGAAACAAGGCTTCAAGATCAGCGGCCGTACAGCCGTCGATGGCCTCGGCCAGCCCTACCCCATGTTGCGCATGACACTGGCACGCCGCGGCTGATATCCGTACGTTCAGGCGCGCCAGCCAGCGTACAATGGCGCCATTCACCTCTTTCAACGGTTACCAGCAATGTCAGACCCTATACGCCTCTCCAAACGCCTTATTGAGCTGACCGGCTGTTCGCGCCGGGAGGCCGAGCTTTACATCGAAGGCGGCTGGGTGACTGTCGACGGCGAGGTGATCGAAGAGCCGCAATTGAAGGTCACCGCCCAGCAGAAGGTCGAACTGAACGCCGATGCCAAGGCCACCGCCCCGGATCCCGTGACCCTGATCCTGCACAAACCGGCAGGCATGAGCCTTGACGCTGCGCTGCAGTCGATCACACCCGGCACCTTGTGCAATGAACTGAGCTTCGGTAAACGCGTGCTCAAAGGGCACTTTCTGCGCCAGAAGGCCATTTCCACCCTGCAGGACAACGCCAGCGGCCTGGTGGTGTTCAGCCAGGACTGGAAAACCCTGCGCAAGCTGACCGACGATCGCAGCAAGATCGAGCAGGAGTATGTCGTGCAAGTCAGCGGCGAGATGGTCGCCCACGGACTCAATCGCCTGAACCATGGTGTCACCTGGAAAGGCAAGGAACTGCCTGCCGTCAAGGCCAGCTGGCAAAGCGAAAACCGCCTGCGCCTGGCCATGAAAAACCCGCAACCGGATCTCGTCGCGCAACTGTGCGCGGCAGTCGGCGTGCAGATTGTCAGCTTACGCCGGCTGCGCATTGGCACCGTGTCAATGGGCAAGCTGCCTGAAGGACAATGGCGCTACCTGAGTAGCCGGGAAAAATTCTGAAATCGCTTCACTGGACCTTTCACCATGCTTAACAACGATATCCTGCGCAGCGTGCGCTACATCCTGGCGGCCGGCGACAACAAGATCGCCGAGATTCTGAAACTGGCCGACCAGACCGTAACCCGCGCCGAAGTGGCCGGCTGGATCAAGCGCGAAGAGGAAGAAGGCTTTGTCCGCTGCCCGGACACGGTCATGGCGCACTTTCTCGATGGCCTGGTCTATTACAAACGCGGCAAGGACCAAAGCCGTCTGGCGCCGCCCATCGAGCTGCCGGTCACCAATAATCTGGTGCTGAAAAAACTGCGCGTGGCGTTCGAACTCAAGGAAGAAGACCTGCACGCGATTCTCGATGCCACCGGCTTCCCGGTCTCCAAGCCGGAACTCAGCGCGTTGTTTCGCAAGGTCGGCCACAACAACTATCGCGAGTGCGGTGATCAGTTGCTGCGCAACTTCCTCAAAGGTCTCGCCCAGCGCCTGCGCCCTGCTCAGCCATGAGTTATCAGGTTTCACCGGTCGGTATCGTCCGCTCCTGTTTCAAGGAGAAGTTCGCCATCCCCCGTCAGCCACAATTGGCGCCGGCGGCGCGGGGGGTTCTGGAGCTGCTACCGCCCTTCGATCAGGGCGATGCCGTGCAGGGGCTGGAGCAGATCAGCCATGTCTGGCTGCTGTTCGTCTTCCATCAGGCGCTGGAACAAACGCCGCGGCTGAAGGTTAGGCCACCACGCCTGGGCGGCAACCAGAGCATGGGGGTGTTCGCCACCCGGGCGACCCACCGGCCCAACGGCATCGGTCAGTCGGTGGTGCGCCTGGACAAGGTCGAACCCGGCCGCCTGTGGCTGTCGGGCATTGACCTGCTCGACGGTACGCCGGTGCTGGATATCAAACCCTATGTGCCTTACGCCGACAGCATCCCCGACGCTCACAATGGCATGGCCAGCGCCGCGCCCTCGTTGATTGCGGTGCTATGGCAGGACGATGCCTTGCAACAGGCCCATGAGCACGCTCAACGGCTGGCAGAGCCGCTGGTGGAATTGATCGAACAATGCCTGGCGCAGGATCCGAAGCCGGCCTATCAGACCCCGTCCCCAGAACGCCGCTACGGCGCACAGTTCTGGGATCTGGATGTACGTTGGCACTACCCGCAGGCCGGGGTCATTCGGGTGCTTGAGGTTGTGCTTTCAGCCTGACGAACAGGCACAAAAAAAACCGCCGGTTCTGACGAAACGGCGGTTTTTTATTACGCAGGGCTTACTTCTCGACGAAAGCACGCTCGATCAGGTAGTCGCCCGGCTCGCGCATGCGCGGCGAAACTTTCAGGCCGAAGCTGTCGAGCACTTCGCTGGTTTCATCCAGCATGCTCGGGCTGCCGCACAGCATGGCACGGTCGTCCTGTGGATTGATCGGCGGCAGGCCGATGTCTTCGAACAGTTTGCCACTGCGCATCAGGTCGGTCAGACGGCCCTGATTATGATAAGGCTCGCGGGTCACGGTCGGGTAGTAGATCAGTTTTTCACGCACCGCCTCACCGAAGAACTCGTTCTGTGGCAGGATTTCGGTGATGAACTCGTGGTAAGCCACTTCGCTGACCCAACGCACGCCATGCACCAGAATGACCTTGTCGAAGCGCTCGTAGGTTTCCGGATCCTGGATGACGCTCATGAATGGCGCCAGGCCAGTGCCGGTGCTCAGCAGGTACAGATGCTTGCCCGGCAGCAGGTCGTCGAGGACCAGGGTACCGGTAGGCTTTTTGCTGATCAGGATCTCGTCGCCTTCCTTGAGGTGCTGCAGCTGCGATGTCAGCGGGCCGTCCGGCACCTTGATGCTGAAAAATTCCAGATGCTCTTCCCAGTTCGGGCTGGCGACAGAGTAGGCACGCATCAGCGGACGCCCGGTGGGCTGCTGCAGACCGATCATGACGAATTGACCGTTCTCGAAACGCAGACCTGGGTCCCGGGTGCACTTGAAGCTGAAGAGGGTGTCGTTCCAATGATGAACACTGAGGACACGCTCGTGATACATGTTACTCATGTACGGGAAAACTCCTGAAAAAAATCATCCACGCCAGCACAGGCACTATTGCGCGCCATTCTAGTGGCAGACACAATATCTGTTAACTGGATTATCAAGATATGGGTTATCGGTTATATAGATATGCGATTTACTCTCCGCCAGCTTCAAGTCTTCGTCGCCGTCGCGCAGCAGGAAAGCGTGTCCAAAGCTGCGGTCATGCTGTCGCTGTCGCAGTCAGCGGCCAGCACTTCGATTACCGAACTGGAGCGCCAGTCGAGCTGCCAGTTGTTTGACCGTGCCGGCAAGCGCCTGAGCCTTAACGCGACTGGGCGCCAGTTGCTGCCGCAGGCTGTGGCCCTGCTCGACCAGGCCAAGGAAATCGAAGACCTGCTCAACGGTAAATCCGGCTTCGGTTCGCTGGCGGTGGGTGCCACGCTGACCATCGGCAATTATCTGGCGACCCTATTGATCGGCGGCTTCATGCAGCGCCACCCGGAAAGCCAGGTCAAGCTGCATGTGCAGAACACCGCGCATGTTGTACAGCAGGTGGCCCATTATGAAATTGATCTGGGCCTGATTGAAGGCGACTGCAGCCATCCGGACATTGAAGTGCAGTCCTGGGTCGAGGATGAACTGGTGGTGTTCTGCGCCCCACAACACCCACTGGCCCGGCAAGGCCGGGCGAACCTGGAAGAGCTGACCCGTGAAGCATGGATTCTGCGCGAACAGGGTTCAGGTACTCGCCTGACTTTCGACCAGGCCATGCGTCATCATCGTAACGGTCTTAACGTGCGTCTGGAACTGGAGCACACCGAGGCCATCAAACGCGCAGTTGAATCAGGGCTGGGGATTGGTTGCATTTCCAGGCTGGCACTGCGCGATGCATTTCGGCGCGGCAGCCTGGTGGCGCTGGACACTCCAGAGCTGGATCTGTCCAGGCAGTTCTATTTCATCTGGCACAAACAGAAATACCAGACCTCGGCCATGCGCGAGTTTCTTGAGCTGTGCCGCGCGTTCACCGCCGGCGTCCAGCGCAGCGACCAGATTGTGTTGCCAAGCCTTTATCAAGACTAAAAGGCTTCAGCCGAGCAACACCACCATCCATACTGCGGCGATCATGCTCAGGGCTACCAGTTGCGCGGCGCTGCCCATGTCCTTGGCGTTCTTGGACAACGGATGCAGATCCAGAGAGATACGGTCAATCGCCGCTTCCACCGCCGAGTTGAGCAATTCGACAATCAGCGCCAGCAAGCACACAGCAATCAGCAGCGCCCGCTCGCCACGACTGACATCAAGCAAGAATGCCAGCGGAATCAACAGCACATTGAGCAAGACCAGTTGACGAAAAGCGGCTTCGCCCTTGAAGGCTGCGCTAAGACCATCGAATGAATAGCCCGCAGCATTGAGAACACGTTTAAGGCCGGTCTGGCCCTTGAAAGGCGACAACATACAAAAACTGCCATGCAGAAAGGATGAGGGAAGCTAAGCGAGGCTCAGTCAAAAAAACGTGAACCTGTGGTGCGATCAATGCGCCGCAATTGATTCCAGCTGTTGCAGCAACAGCGCCGCCTGGGTGCGGGTACGCACACCGAGCTTACGGAAGATGGCGGTCACATGGGCCTTGATGGTTGCTTCCGATACATTGAGTTCGAAGGCGATCTGCTTGTTGAGCAGCCCCTCACAAACCATGGTCAAAACCCGAAACTGCTGGGGTGTCAGGCTGGCCAGACCGGCGCTGGCGGCCTTGGCTTCAGCCGAGACACTGACCGGCTCATCGGCCTGCGGCGGCCACCAGGTATCGCCGTCAAGCACGGCACGCACTGCCTGCTGGATCGTCTGCAGAGGACTCGACTTGGGAATGAAACCACTGGCACCGAACTCACGGGAACGTACGACAATCGCGGCCTCTTCCTGAGCCGAGACCATCACCACCGGAATCTGCGGATATTGCCCACGCAGCAATACCAGACCGGAAAAGCCATAGGCGCCCGGCATGTTCAGATCCAGCAGAACCAGATCCCAGTCGGTCTTGCCTTGCAGATGCGCCTCGATCTGCGCGATGCTCTCGGCCTCGACCAGTCTCACCTCAGGGCCAAGCCCCAGGCTCAGGGCCTGATGCAAGGCACTGCGAAACAGCGGGTGATCATCGGCGATCAAGATATCGTAGGTCATGGTCTGATCCTGTTCTTATAGTGAGTACGGGTACTCAACAAGGCATCCGGGAGATGCCGGCCACTCTCCATTGCCCCAGCGAACCACGCCCGGAAAATCAAGCCTCAGGGCGGCGCCAAGAATGCCCAGCCATCCGGTGCGGGTCAAGCGAGATACCCGCCAGAAGATGGCAATTAGCCTCTTGATGCACGCTTATATATTACCGAAAGCCTTTCACCAGACTGTGCGCCGCATCGTCAGGATCAATTGGCCGCTGGAACTTGGCACCCAGATAGTGGGCAGTGAAAACATCCAGCCAGGCATCCAGCACATGGCTCGCCTCGACATCCCCGGCCAGCTCCAAACACAATGCGGCGACTTCGGCCGTACAAAAATGGTCTTCACGCTTTGAACGCCGCAGGCGATAACGCGAAAGCTGCTCCGGCGCCAGGCTCAGCACCGGAAAGCGCTCCAGATACGGACTTTTGCGAAACATCTTGCGCGCTTCGGTCCAGGTCGCATCAAGCAGAATGAACAACGGCCGCTTGCCCGGTTCAGGAATGACCTTATCGACCACCCGCTCCTGCGCCACGAACTCGCCTGGAAACACCAGATAAGGCTGCCACTGGGGATCGTCCAGCAGGCTCAGCAGTTGCGCGTCAACCTCGATGCGCGACCAGCCAAACGCATGAGTGTCTGCGATCACATCCGCAATCAGCCAACCGGTGTTGGTCGGTTTCAACGGCTCGGTGTCGTACATCAGCAGGCATATCCCGGAGCTGGCGGCCACTTTGGGGCGCAAGGCGCACAGGCAATAGCTGAAAATGACCCGGCAATCAGGACAACGCGGCGCCCGCGAACCGCGAGCCAGAAAAGGTTTGCTACTGCGCGCCAGGCGGTCCTGGCGCAAACGGGATACGGCATGGCTCATTGCAGAATGAACCTGCACAACGACAGCATCGGCACAACAGATACCCGACAGAACAGAAAAGTGCGCGAAGTCTACCAGAGCCCGACCGGCAAGTGCCCAGGTGTGAAGCAGCCTGGCAAGCCCTATACTTGTGCCACTACGGTGAACGCCAATCGATGGCGCTGGTCAGACCCTCACCACCGAATCAGGAGAATTCCATGCTGCGCCTCATCGCCCCAACCCTTACCCTGCTGCTGGTAGCCCCTCTGGCTGCCCAGGCGGCCTCCAAGCAGGAGTATGAACTGAGCCAGATGCTGGAAAAGGTCGCCAAAGAGAGCAGCGTCGGTACCCCACGGGCCATCAATGAAGACCTTCTGGATCAAGGTTACACCGTCAACGGCCACGAGCTGATCAATCATCTGAGCGTGCGTGAGGGCCAGGCCCAACAAATGCGTGCCAATCCTGACACCGTGCGCGCTCAACTGGGCGCCAGTGTTTGCCACAATAATGGCTATCGCCAGTTGATGACCAAAGGTGCAGTGCTGAAATATCAATTCAGCGAATACAAAACCAACCGGCCGATCATGGCCCAGACCTTCAGCAACGCCGACTGCACCGCAAAGCCTGCCGCCAAGACCAAGAAGTAGCAGGCCGTTGAAAAACGTAGGCGAGGCAGGTAATTTTTCAACAGCCTAGCAAGCCTTCAGCCACCCGCCCTGCGCTTGGCTGCCAGCACTGCGCGCCGCTGTTCATCATCGGCACGCAGTTCGGCAATCAGGGCATTGATATAACGTGAACGCCTTCCTTCACCGCACAAGCGCCGCTGGCACTCCTGACGCAGCGTCAGCCTGTTGTCCCTAGCCGCCTGTACCAACGCATCGTAAAGTGCCTGATCCACTTCCAGTTCGATGAATACCATCTGCAGCCTCCCTGCATACCTCATCGCACCCACACCAACCCGCTCTGCAATGCTTGTGAGCGAGTCCTGTTCTAAGTAAATCAGAGCAACGGGCGACCACCTGCCCGCCTGACGAGTGGGCATCGCGACCTCATTGTTCATGAAGAGAAACATCATCAAGTCGACATCAGCGGCGCGCTGACGCTATAAATCTTTACATGCGTTGCAGATGCTCTGCGCTTTACGGACTACGTGCGGACACCCCACGTATTCCGTCAACCACGTACACCGACAGGACACCTCAGCACCGTTCGAAAGTGCGCTTGTTCAAAAGCAACCAATGCCTGTCGAAGGAGAAGACCTTTATGCCGTATGTAGCCAACGACGTTTTAGCCCGGCACTTCCAGAGCAACGGCCTGGACATCACCTCGCAGATCGAGGAGCACATCAGGCAGATCGCACCAGCCACCGCCAACCTGCCGCTGTACCGCGACATGATCCTGACGGTGCTGCGCATGGCCGAAGATGACCGCAACCGCTGGAACGCCAAGATCGTCTTGCAGACCCTGCGCGAACTGGACAATGCCTTTCGCGTACTGGAACAGTTCAAGGGGCGCCGTAAAGTCACCGTATTCGGTTCTGCCCGTACACCTGTAGAGCATCCGCTTTATGCCATGGCCAGAAACCTGGGTGAACAACTGGCCAGAGCCGACCTGATGGTCATCACCGGTGCCGGTGGCGGCATCATGGCCGCAGCTCATGAAGGAGCAGGTTTCAGTCACAGCCTGGGTCTGAATATCACCTTGCCGTTCGAACAGCACGCCAACCCGATCGTCGATGGCAGCGACCATTTGCTGTCGTTCCACTTCTTCTTCACCCGCAAGCTGTTCTTCGTCAAGGAAGCGGACGCGCTGGTGCTCTGCCCAGGTGGTTTCGGCACGCTGGACGAAGCCCTGGAAGTACTGACCCTGATCCAGACCGGCAAAAGCCCGTTGGTACCGGTGGTACTGCTCGACACAGCTGACGGCAGCTTCTGGCAGAGCGCGCTGGACTTCATGAAAAACCAGTTGCAGGACAACCGCTACATACTGCCCAGCGACATGAAGCTCATGCGTCTGGTGCACAGCCCTGAACAGGCCGTCGATGAGATCAATCGCTTTTACAGCAATTTCCATTCAACCCGTTGGATGAAGAAGACCTTTGTGATCCGCATGCATCATGCGCTTAGCGAAACAGCGCTGGAGCAGATACGTGAGGAATTTGCCGACCTGTGCCTGAGCGGCAGCTTTGAGCAACACAGCTACCATCCCGATCACGACGAAGAACGCTTCAGCCAGCTCAGCCGTCTGACGTTCAACTCCACCGGCCGTCAGCAGGGGCGCCTCAGAGAATTGATAGACGTGATCAACGAGCCACAGAACCGGGCTGAGAAAACCATAGCGTCGGCAGCAGAACAATCCTCAGCGCTCGGCGCGCTCTGAACGGATCAGTCGTCTTCTCGGCCGCTTAACAAGCGGCCAATCAGATCCATTGGATAACCCCGATAAGCCAGAAAGCGGGTTTGTTGAGCCCGCTCACGCGCATCGGCGGGTCGCCGGCCTGCGAACTTGCGCTGCCAGACTTCAGACAGACGAGCTCGCCAATCGACCTCGCACTCTTTTAGCGCCTGCTCGATATCGGCACGCGCCAGACCACGCTGCCCCAGCTCCTCACGAATGCGTAAGGGACCGTAGCCGGAACGTGCACGCGAGGCGACAAAACTCTCAAGGTAACGGGCTTCGGAAAGCAGTCCTTCGTCGGTAAGACGATCCAGAGCAGCTTCGATCATTTCAGGCGGGGCGCCGCGCTGACGCAACTTGCGCGTCAGCTCGACACGACCATGCTCGCGTCGTGCGAGCAGGTCCATTGCAGAACGCCGTACAGCGACAGGCGTATCGAGTACGGTGGTCATGAGCGCAATCAGATATCGGCGTCAGCTTCAGCCATATCGTCAGCGGACTCATCGATGTCCGCTGTGCGGTTGTCGGCAGCAGCGGCACCACCACTGAGCAGTTTGTCTCGAATCTGCTTTTCAAGTGCCTTGGCAATTTCCTGATTCTCGGCAAGGAACTTGGCCGAGTTGGCCTTGCCCTGGCCAATCTTGTTGCCCTGGTAGCTGTACCAGGCGCCGGATTTTTCCAGGAAGCCATGGGCCACAGCCAGGTCGATGATTTCGCCGTTAAGGTAAATGCCCTTTCCGTACAGGATCTGGAACTCAGCCTGACGGAACGGTGGCGCAACCTTGTTCTTGACGATCTTGACCCGGGTCTCACTACCGACCACTTCATCCCCCTCTTTCACAGCGCCGGTACGGCGGATGTCGAGCCGGACCGAAGCGTAGAACTTGAGGGCGTTACCACCGGTGGTGGTTTCCGGGCTACCGAACATCACACCGATCTTCATCCGGATCTGGTTGATGAAAATGACCAGACAGTTGGCGTTCTTGATGTTACCGGTGATCTTGCGCAGCGCCTGGGACATCAGGCGGGCCTGGAGGCCCACGTGCATATCACCCATCTCGCCTTCGATTTCAGCCTTGGGTACCAGTGCTGCCACGGAGTCGACAACAATCACGTCAACAGCGTTGGAACGCACCAGCATATCGGTGATTTCCAGCGCCTGCTCACCAGTATCGGGCTGCGACACCAGCAGGTCGTCGACATTGACACCCAATTTACCAGCATACTCGGGGTCCAGCGCGTGCTCGGCGTCAACGAAGGCGCAGGTAGCGCCCATTTTCTGGGCCTGGGCAATGACCGACAGGGTCAAGGTGGTCTTACCGGAAGACTCCGGACCATAGATTTCAACGATCCGGCCTTTGGGCAGGCCACCAATGCCCAGCGCGATGTCCAGACCCAGCGAGCCGGTAGAGATGGAAGGAATCGCCTGGCGCTCGTGGTCACCCATGCGCATTACGGCACCTTTGCCGAATTGACGCTCGATCTGACCCAAGGCCGCAGCCAAGGCTTTCTTCTTGTTCTCGTCCATTGAAGTCCTCACGTAATCAAATTCAAAAAGGGCCTTGCGGCCACAACACCTGTATAAGTAGCCAGTATTATTCCACAGCCTTGAGCGAACGCCTACCCCTGTTTGGAGTTTTCTCCAGCACAAAGCCCTACGAGCCCCTCTAGCGCAGCCTTTACCGTCTGTCGGCGCACGGCATCCCGATCACCGGCAAACACATGGCAACGGGCAATGATCTGCTCGCCGGCCACCCAGCACAGCCACACCGTACCGACCGGCTTGGACGCAGAGCCGCCGCCTGGCCCGGCGACACCACTGACCGCCACCGCAAACCGTGCACCACTGTGACGCTGCGCACCGAGGGCCATGGCCTGCACAACCTCCTGACTGACTGCACCCACGCTGGCGAACAGTTCTTGCGGCACATCCAGCTGGCGGGTTTTCTGCGCATTGGAATAGGTCACATAGCCGGCTTCGAACCAGGCCGAACTGCCCGCTATGCGGGTAATGGCTTCGGCAATACCGCCACCGGTACAAGACTCGGCGGTGCTGACCTGAGCCTGCAGACGTTGCAGATGCTCACCAAGCAAGCCGGCAAGCCGGGTAAGGTCGTCCATGCAGCACTCCTGATGCCATTGATCTGGATAAGTTGGGCGCAAAGTCTACACAGGGAATCGAGGTAGAAGGCAGCAGCAAAACGTGAGGTCATGATTCGACCTGATGCGCATGGTAACCTTGATGTCATTGGTCGGCAGACAACTCGTCTGCCTTGAAGCGCCCTTACTTTATAGAACGAACCCGCCTGACCCACTGATGAATAAAGCCATTACCGATCTGTCCGCCCACACCCCGATGATGCAGCAGTACTGGAAACTGAAAAACCAGCATCCAGACCAACTCATGTTCTATCGCATGGGCGACTTCTACGAAATCTTCTACGAAGATGCGAAAAAAGCCGCCAAGCTGCTGGATATCACCCTCACCGCCCGCGGTCAGTCGGCAGGTCAAAGCATCCCCATGTGCGGCATTCCCTTCCACTCACTCGAAGGTTACCTGGCCAAACTGGTCAAACTCGGCGAGTCGGTGGTGATCTGCGAGCAGATCGGCGACCCGGCCACCAGTAAGGGACCGGTAGAACGCCAGGTGGTTCGCATCATCACTCCCGGTACGATCAGTGATGAGGCGCTCCTCGATGAGCGCCGTGACAACCTGCTGGCCGCCCTGCTCGGCGATGAGCGCTTGTTCGGCCTGGCGGTGATGGACATCACCAGCGGTCTGTTCAGCGTCCAGGAGATCAAGGGCTGGGAGAACCTGCTGGCCGAACTGGAAAGGATCAACCCGGTCGAGTTGCTGATCCCCGACGACTGGCCACAGGGCCTGCCGGCAGAAAAACGCCGTGGCGCCAGACGCCGCGCGCCTTGGGACTTTGAGCGTGACACAGCGCACAAGAGCCTGTGCCAACAGTTCGGTACTCAGGACCTCAAGGGGTTTGGCTGCGAAACCCTGACCCTGGCCATCGGCGCTGCCGGCTGCCTGCTCGGTTATGCCAAAGAAACCCAGCGTACCGCCCTGCCTCACCTGCGCAGCCTGCGCCACGAGCGCATGGACGATACAGTGATTCTCGATGGTGCCAGCCGGCGCAACCTGGAACTGGACACCAACCTGGCAGGCGGGCGCGACAACACGCTGCTGTCGGTCATGGACCGCTGCCAGACACCGATGGCGACCCGCATGCTGATTCGCTGGCTGAACCGCCCGCTGCGCGACCTTGGCGTGATCCAGGCCCGCCAGAGCGCGATCGCCTGCTTCCTGGACCGCTACCGCTTCGAAAACCTGCAACCGCAGCTCAAGGAAATCGGTGATATTGAACGCATACTGGCGCGGATCGGCCTGCGCAATGCGCGCCCTCGTGATCTGGCTCGATTGCGCGATGCGCTGAGCGCCCTGCCCGACCTGCAACAGGCGATGGCCGATCTGGAGGCGCCGCACCTGCAACAACTGGCGAAAACCGCCGGCACTTACCCGGAACTGGCAGACCTGCTGCAACGCGCAATTATCGATAACCCGCCCGCGGTGATCCGCGACGGCGGCGTGCTCAAGACCGGCTACGATGCCGAGCTGGACGAGCTGCAATCGCTGAGCGAGAACGCCGGCCAGTTCCTTATCGACCTTGAGGCCCGAGAGAAGGCCCGCACCGGCCTGGCCAACCTCAAGGTCGGCTATAACCGTGTCCATGGCTACTTCATCGAGCTGCCTAGCAAGCAGGCCGAACAGGCACCGGCCGACTACATTCGGCGCCAGACCCTCAAGGGCGCCGAACGCTTCATAACCCCGGAACTCAAGGAGTTCGAAGACAAGGCGTTGTCGGCCAAAAGCCGCGCCCTGGCCAGGGAGAAGATCCTCTACGAAACCCTGCTTGAAGACCTGATCGGCCATCTTGCGCCGTTACAGGACACCGCAGCGGCCCTGGCCGAGCTGGACGTCCTGAGCAACCTAGCAGAACGGGCCCTCAATCTGGACCTCAACTGCCCGGACTTCGTCGCGCAACCGTGCATGAAGATCGAGCAAGGCCGCCACCCGGTGGTCGAGCAGGTGTTGTCCAGCCCCTTCGTGGCCAACGACCTGGCACTGGACGACAACACGCGCATGCTGGTGATCACCGGTCCCAACATGGGCGGTAAGTCGACCTACATGCGTCAGACCGCGCTGATTGTCTTGCTGGCCCATATCGGCAGCTTCGTCCCGGCTGCGGCTTGCGAGCTGTCGCTGGTCGACCGGATCTTCACCCGGATTGGCTCCAGTGACGACCTGGCCGGCGGCCGTTCGACCTTCATGGTCGAGATGAGCGAGACGGCCAATATCCTGCACAATGCCACTGACCGCAGCCTGGTGTTGATGGACGAAGTCGGTCGTGGCACCAGCACATTCGACGGATTGTCGCTGGCCTGGGCTGCGGCAGAATGTCTCGCCCAATTGCGCGCCTATACGCTGTTCGCGACCCACTACTTCGAGTTGACCGTGCTGCCCGAGAGCGAGCCGCTGGTCAGCAACGTACATCTCAATGCCACCGAACACAACGAACGGATCGTGTTCCTGCACCGGGTGCTGCCAGGCCCTGCCAGCCAGAGCTATGGCCTTGCCGTGGCCCAGCTGGCCGGCGTTCCGGCGCGGGTCATCAGCCGTGCCAAAGAGCATCTGCAACGCCTGGAAACCACCAGCCTGCCCCACGACCTGCCCAAGGCAAAAGCCGGAAAACCTGCAGCCCCCGTGCAAAACGACCTGTTCGCCAGCCTGCCCCATCCGGTACTTGAAGAACTGGGGCGGATCAAGCCCGATGACCTGACTCCGCGTCAGGCTCTGGACTTATTGTATTCATTGCAAACTCGACTATGACGCGAAGCGTAACAAGCTGTTAGAATCCTGCGCGGTTTTGGGATGCTCTCAGTTTGAATCTGGTCGAGCAGTCATATGAGCCGCGTGAACACGCAGCGAACCAAGGTCAAGCGGCAGGCGGATTCAACCAACCTGCCTTAAGGCCGCTTACCTGCACGTGCTTTCATTCGGCCCGGTGTCATTCCCGAGCCCGGTATCGCTGGCTGACACAGCGATGCTGCCGCCGCCTGAGGAGAAAATTAGAAATGACCTTCGTCGTCACCGACAACTGCATCAAGTGCAAGTACACCGACTGCGTAGAAGTCTGTCCGGTGGACTGCTTCTACGAAGGCCCGAACTTCCTGGTGATTCACCCGGATGAGTGCATCGATTGCGCACTGTGCGAGCCTGAATGCCCGGCCCAGGCCATCTTCTCGGAAGACGAGATCCCGGCTGGCATGGAGAACTTCATCGAGATCAACGCCGAACTGGCAGAAATCTGGCCAAGCATCACCGAACGCAAGGACGCTTTGCCGGATGCTGCCGAGTGGGACGGCAAGACCGGCAAGATCGCCGATCTGGAGCGTTGATTCCAGGGTTCTGCGCGGGCCATTCGCGCAGCGCCTGCCGACACTTTCGGGCAGGCAAAAAAAGGGGCGGTATGACCGCCCACATTTTTTCCATGGTCCATTTGATCCCTTTCATCATCCTGATGAATCGCATCCTGCGATGTCCCTGAGGCATTCTTCCTTGAGCGCCTGCGCCACTCCGTTGGCACAGTTCAGATACTAGTGATTTTTTCGCTCAGGGCAATGCCCTGAAAACCGGAAACAACCGGCGAAGCTTCACGTCAAAAACCTGAAACCCCATTCAAATCAACAGGATGGGAAACTTCCCAATACTCTATAGCTAATAATCTGCAACCCAGGACTACAACGACTTACAACATGGGTAAGCAATGGATTACACGCGCAGTCATCAGTCGCTGAAAGTATTGGTTACAGGATAAAATGCGGACATATAAACGCTATTGTCAGCAATATGTCATAAGAATATGCAGATATGAAAAAGCCGATATCAACATCGGGTTGGTTGATATCGGCTTTTTCGCTCGCCAGCCTAGCGGAACAGGGATTCGCTGGAGAGGCCGTTCTTTTCCAGAATCTCGCGCAGACGCTTGAGCCCCTCGACCTGAATCTGCCGCACCCGCTCACGGGTAAGGCCGATCTCCAGCCCCACATCCTCCAGGGTACTGCTTTCATGACCACGCAGACCGAAGCGACGGATCACCACCTCACGTTGCTTCTCGGTCAGTTCTGACAGCCACTGGTCGATGCTCTGGGAAAGGTCATCGTCCTGCAGCAGCTCAAACGGGTCGGTTGGCCGATCATCGGTGAGGGTGTCGAGCAGGGTCTTGTCCGAATCAGGCCCCAGCGAGACGTCCACAGAGGACACCCGCTCGTTGAGCCCAAGCATGCGCTTGACTTCGCTGACCGGCTTTTCCAGCAGGTTGGCGATCTCTTCCGGGGAAGGCTCGTGATCGAGCTTCTGGGTCAACTCGCGCGCTGCACGCAGGTAGACGTTCAGCTCCTTGACCACATGAATCGGCAGACGGATGGTCCGCGTCTGATTCATGATCGCCCGCTCGATGGTCTGGCGAATCCACCAGGTCGCATAAGTCGAGAACCGGAAGCCGCGTTCGGGGTCGAACTTCTCGACCGCCCTGATCAGCCCCAGGTTACCTTCTTCGATCAGGTCGAGCAGAGACAGACCGCGGTTGACGTACCGCCGGGCAATCTTGACCACCAGCCGCAGGTTGCTCTCGATCATGCGCTTGCGGCCGGCCGGATCGCCCTTTTGCGACAGGCGTGCAAAATGGACTTCTTCTTCCGGGGACAGCAAGGGAGAGAAACCGATCTCGTTCAGATACAGCTGGGTGGCGTCCAACGCCCGGGTGTAATCGATGTACTTGTGCTGTTTGAGCGACGAGGAAGTTTTGGCCTTGGTGCGAGCCGAGACTGCAGTAGACGGCTGCTTCTCGTCCGACACCTGCTCCAGGACAATGCCAGCGTCCATGAGGAGCACTTCATCATCGATGTCAAACTCCGGCGCCCCGTTGCTAAGAGCCATTGTTATAGTCCTTTGGTGAGTTCGACCTCAAGCTCCAGCGTCGCCTGATCTCCGTGGCAACACTTGAGCCTGTTCCTAATTACGTCAGGAACAGGCTGGCAACACTCAACGGCGTGGCAAAAATTGCAGAGGGTCTACAGGCTTTCCTTGACGGCGAATCTCAAAGTGCAGCTTCACCCGGTCAGTTCCCGTTGACCCCATCTCGGCAATTGTCTGCCCTGCCTTGACTTGTTGTCCTTCCCGTACCAAGAGCCTGCGGTTGTGACCGTAGGCGCTGACGTAGGTATCGCTGTGTTTGATGATGATCAATTCGCCGTAGCCCCGTAATCCACTTCCGGCGTAAACAACAGATCCATCAGACGCTGCCAAAACAGGCTGTCCCAAATCCCCGGCGATATCAATTCCTTTATTCAAACTACCGTTTGATGAAAATTTGCCTATCAACACGCCACTGGCCGGCCATGTCCAGCCGCTCGGCGAACGCTCGGCGGCGCCGCCCGGAGTGGTTGCCGCAGGTGCAATGACCACCGGCGTGACAGCCACCGGCTTGGAAATGACCGTGGTTTTTACAGAGCCTGAACCACTGCTGGTGGTGGAACTGGAAGTCACCACCGGAGCACGGGTCGCCACGACTGGCGCCGGGTCGGAGCGGCCGTCAAAACGGATTGTCTGCCCCGGACGAATGGTGAAAGGCTCGGGAATTCCATTGCGCACCGCCAGAGCCTTCCAGTCCCAGCCGTAGCGGAAGGCGATGGAAAACAGGGTGTCACCGCGCTTGACCACGTATTGCCCCTTGGTGACCGGCGCCCGTTGCGCGACGGCATTGCCGTTGCGATCGACGACGCTCACGCCGCCCGAAGGCGAGCTGGCACAGCCAACCAGCACAACACTGAGCACAACGCCCAGCAGCAGATGCTGAAAACCTGCGAAAGAACCAAGCTGTCGAATGACCCTATGACTCACCCGCCACTCCCTTTACTGGTGACTGAATTGGAAAGACTTCAATTGTGTCGCAACACCACTGAACCGCCAGTGTAACCATTACGAACGCTAGCCTCTGGTGCACAGCCACCGCTCGCTAGTGCCACCTTGCCACATCCGGGGTGCTGGATAGACCGGTAAGCGCGGGCAGAATTCACTGCGACCACTCACGCCAGCGGTCCATTGAGTAACGGCACAAAGCGCACCGAACCCAGTACGTGTCGGGAAAAGCCGTGTTCCTCACGGATGATCAGCATCAGTTGCTGAACCTCACCCGCCCCAACCGGGATGACCATCCGCCCACCAGGCGCCAATTGATCGAGCAGCGCCTGAGGCACATCAGCGGCCACTGCAGTCACGATGATACCGTTGTAGGGCGCCAGCGGCGGCCAGCCTTCCCAGCCATCCCCCCAGCGGAACACCACATTGCGCAGATTCAGCTCGACCAGACGCTCTTTGGCACGGTCCTGCAGGACCTTGATCCGCTCGACAGAAAACACCCGTTCAACCAGTTGCGCCAATACCGCCGTCTGGTAGCCCGAACCGGTGCCAATCTCCAGCACCTTGTCCAACGGGCCAGCCTCCAGCAGCAACTCGCTCATGCGCGCCACCATGTATGGCTGGGAGATGGTCTGGTTATGGCCGATCGGCAAAGCCGTATCTTCATAGGCGCGGTGCGCCAGGGCCTCATCGACAAACAGATGCCGGGGCGTCTTGAGGATTACATCCAGTACCCGGGAGTTGCTCAGCCCCTCTTCGTACAGACGCTGGATCAGACGCTCGCGGGTGCGTTGCGAGGTCATGCCGATACCACGGCGCAGCAGATCATCCCTTGAATTCAACGCAGCCCCTCCAGCCAGACGTTCAGGCTGTCGAAACCATCCCGATAGGTGCGATCAAGCTGCAATGGCGTGATCGACACATAGCCCTGCATCACGGCATGAAAATCAGTCCCGGCACCGCCGTCCTCCGCATCTCCGGCGGCTGCAATCCAGTAGCCGGCGCGGCCGCGCGGGTCGACCACCTTGACCGGCGCAGCCGCACGGGCGCGATGCCCCAGGCGGGTCAACTGGATACCGCGTATCCGGTCCAGCGGCAGATTGGGCACGTTCACATTCAGCACCGTACGCGCAGGCAGATCGAGCTGCTCGTGCGCTTCGACCAGCAGGCGCGCGTAATGCGCCGCCGTGGCCAGGTTGTCCGGCTGACGCGACAAAAACGAAAAGGCGATGCTCGGGCGTTGCAGAAACCGGCCTTCCAGCGCTGCGGCCACAGTCCCCGAATACAGCACATCGTCGCCCAGGTTGGCGCCCAGATTGATCCCGGACACCACCATATCCGGTTCGTCCGGCAACAGACCATTAAGGCCCAGATGGACGCAGTCGGTCGGGGTGCCGTTGACGCTGATAAAGCCGTTGGCCAGCACCTGCGGGTGCAGTGGACGATCGAGGGTCAGCGAACTGCTGGCACCGCTCTTGTCCTGGTCAGGGGCGATCACCACGCACTCGGCATAATCCGACAGCGCTGCATACAACGCTGCCAGACCGGGCGCGGCGACCCCGTCATCGTTAGAAATCAGAATACGCATGGGTTATCCGTAAGCCCCACCGGCACTAGATCGACAAGTTCGCGGACCAGTACGGTCGCGAAACATCCAGGCGGCAGGACGAATTCCAGTTGCAGAATGTCAGGCTCGGGATAATGCCACGTCAGACGACCGATGGGCAGTCGCAGGATGCGACGCTCGTGTTCCATTCCCGCCCTTACCAGCCAGTCACGCAATGCCGGCTCCTGCGCAGCCACGCCATTCTCGAGTTCCGCCGTGGCCGCCGCCGCAGGTGAATTACCCTCGCCCCACTGCGGGCCGGTCGGGTGCAGGTCGAGAATCGCCAGCCGCGGGTCGTTGCATTCCTCAGGCCCGGCCGGGAAAAAGCTGCGGCTGTCAGTGAATGCCAGCAAGTCGCCGACCTGGGCGCGGTTCCAGCTGCCGTCGGCGACCCGTGCGGCCAGTACCCGGTTGAACAGATAACTGCGCGCCGTCGACAACAGCCGCGAGCGTACCGCGCGTTGCTCGGGCAACGCCATGCGCTCGGCATATTCACGAGCGTGCGGCAAATTGCCGCCGTCGTGACCAAAGCGCTGGGCACCGAAGTAGTTGGGAATACCCTGCGCGGCAATGGCCTGCAAACGTTTGTCCAAGGCCACCTTGTCGGCATTGAGCGCAGTCAGACGCAAGGTGAAACCGTTGGCCGAGTGG
Source organism: Pseudomonas sp. 21LCFQ02 (assembly GCF_024129895.2). Taxonomy (NCBI): domain Bacteria; kingdom Pseudomonadati; phylum Pseudomonadota; class Gammaproteobacteria; order Pseudomonadales; family Pseudomonadaceae; genus Pseudomonas; species Pseudomonas sp. 21LCFQ02. The sequence goes on along the minus strand of NZ_CM178749.1, from coordinate 2,979,445 downwards.
GCACCGCGCTGTAATTTGCGCCGATGCCGGCCGCGCTTGAGGATCGCCAGGCTGGCATCCTCTGCGCCAGCCAGATCAGGGTCAGCCTTGCCCGGCAACTGGATACTGAACCACTGGCGGGTCAGCGCCTGGCGATCCTTGAGGCCGGCATAACTGACCGTGCGCAACGGCACGCCCGCAGCCCGCGCCAGACGACGCGCAGCGTCCTCGGTGTTCAGCTCACGCTTCTCGACCCACAGCCACAGGTGTTCGCCATCGCCAGACAACGGGATGTCCAGCACTTCATCGACCTGGAAATCTTCGGCCACCGCCTTGAGTTGCGCGGTGCCCAGCGCATCGCCATAAGCCCGCGGGCCAAGCAGTTCGAGTTCGGTCATGCGCGCAACAACAACGCGACGGCATGCACCGCGATGCCTTCTTCACGGCCGACGAAGCCGAGTTTTTCCGTGGTAGTGGCCTTGACGTTGACCTGATCGAGATCGACCTGCAGGTCCTGGGCAATCAGCTCGCGCATGGCCTGGATATGCGGGGCCATCTTGGGCGCCTGGGCAACGATGGTGGCGTCGACATTGCCGACCTTCCAGCCCTTCTCCCCGACCAGCTTGATCACATGACGCAGCAGCACGCGGCTGTCGGCGCCCTTGAACTGCGGGTCGGTATCCGGGAAGTGCTTGCCGATATCGCCCAGCGCTGCTGCACCCAGCAGAGCATCGCTCAGGGCGTGGAGCAGGACATCGCCATCGGAATGTGCCAACAGGCCGAAACCGTGTGCTATCCGCACGCCGCCCAAGGTAATGAAATCGCCTTCGGCGAAACGGTGCACATCGTAGCCATGGCCTATACGCATAGAAAAACGCCCCGATAAAAGTCAGGGCGAGATTCTACCTGCTTTGGCAGACCTTGGGGCGGCCTGTCAGTAGGCTTTGAGGGCCGTCGCGTGATGGCGCAGGTGTTCTTCGATGAAGCTGGCGATGAAGTAGTAGCTATGGTCATAGCCAGGCTGCATACGCAGGTTCAGCGGATGTCCGGCCGCCTTGGCAGCCTGTACCAGCGCCTCGGGCTTGAGCTGGTTGACCAGGAAATCATCACGGTCGCCCTGGTCGACCAGGATTGGCAGCTTCTGCGTGGCCTGGGCCAGCAGCAGGCTGGCATCCCACTCGCGCCAGCGCGAACGGTCTTCGCCTAGATAACGCGAGAAGGCCTTCTGCCCCCACGGGCAATCCACCGGGTTGCTGATCGGTGAAAAGGCCGAGACCGACTGGTAGCGACCCGGATTGCGCAGCGCGCAGACCAGCGCACCGTGACCACCCATTGAGTGGCCGCTGATACCACGGGCCTGGGAAGCCGGAAAATGCTCTTCGATCAACGCGGGCAGTTCATCGACCACGTAATCGTACATCCGGTAGTGCCGGGCATATGGCTGCTCGGTGGCGTTGAGATAAAAACCGGCGCCCAGACCGAAATCCCAGGCCCCATCCGGGTCACCGGCAACATCCGGCCCGCGCGGACTGGTATCCGGCGCCACGATGATCAACCCCAGCTCGGCGGCCAGGCGCTGGGCACCGGCTTTCTGCATGAAGTTCTCGTCAGTGCAGGTCAGCCCCGACAGCCAGTATAGAACCGGCAGCTTGCCACCCTGTTCGGCCTGCGGCGGCAGATAGACCGCAAACACCGTGTCGCAGCCCAGTGCCTTGGAGTGATGCTTGTAACGCTTGTGCCAGCCGCCGAAGCTTTTCTGGCAGGAGATATTTTCCAGACTCATGGAGCCTCCAGCTATAAACCTCAAGCTACAAGCGGCAAGCAAGAGCGAACTCCACTTGCTGCTTGAAACTTGCAGCGCTCTTAGAAGTGGACGACGGAACGGATGCTCTTGCCTTCATGCATCAGTTCAAACGCATGGTTGATCTCGTCCAGGCCCATGGTGTGGGTGATGAACTTGTCCAGCGGGATTTCGCCGGTTTCCGACTTCTGCACATAGGACGGCAACTCGGTACGGCCTTTCACGCCGCCGAACGCCGAACCACGCCATACCCGACCGGTCACCAACTGGAACGGACGGGTGGAGATTTCCTGGCCAGCGCCGGCAACACCGATGATCACCGACTCGCCCCAGCCCTTGTGGCAGCATTCCAGCGCGGCGCGCATCAGGTTGACGTTGCCGACGCACTCGAAGGAGTAATCCACGCCGCCATCGGTCAGCTCGACGATGACGTCCTGGATCGGACGCTCGTGATCCTTTGGATTGACGAAATCGGTGGCTCCCAGCTCACGGGCGATGTCGAACTTGGCCGGGTTGATGTCGATGGCGATGATGCGCGAGGCCTTGGCCATCTTGGCGCCGATGATCGCCGCCAGACCGATGCCGCCCAGACCGAAGATGGCTACGGTGTCGCCTTCCTTGACCTTGGCGGTGTTGAGCACTGCACCGATACCGGTGGTCACGCCGCAACCCAGCAGGCAGACCTTCTCCAGCGGCGCCTCCTTGGGGATTTTGGCCAGAGAGATTTCCGGCAGCACGGTGTACTCGGAGAACGTCGAGCAGCCCATGTAGTGGTAGACCGGCTCGCCGTTGTAGCTGAACCGGGTAGTGCCGTCAGGCATCAGGCCCTTGCCCTGAGTGGCACGCACCGCCTGGCACAGGTTGGTCTTGCCGGAGGTGCAAAACTTGCACTTGCCGCACTCGGCGGTGTACAGCGGAATGACGTGATCGCCCACCTGCAGCGAGGTGACACCCTCACCCACCGCCTCAACGATACCGCCACCCTCGTGACCGAGAATGCACGGGAAGATGCCTTCAGAGTCCTGACCCGACAGGGTGTAGGCATCGGTGTGGCAGACGCCGCTGGCCACGACACGCACCAGCACTTCGCCAGCACGAGGCGGCTGGACATCGACTTCAACGATACGCAGAGGTTCGTTAGGGGCGAAAGCTACAGCGGCACGCGACTTGATCATGCGGTTCTCCTTGGGAGGCTTTATGGGCTTGAAGGGTAAAAAGTGATTTCAGCAGTGTATTACAGGCTGCTCTGGTGAATAATCGGGTAAAAGCAAAACATTATTGCCATACAGGGATAATCGATGTTCAGCAGTGGCTGGGAAGGAATGGACGAGTTCGTCGCAGTTGCCGAGTGCGGGCAATTCACCGCCGCTGCGCAGCGTCTGGGGGTGTCGTCATCGCACATTAGCCGGCAGATCGTGCGCCTCGAAGAGCGTCTGCAGACCCGCTTGCTGTATCGCAGCACCCGGCGCGTGGCGCTGACCGAAGCCGGCCAGACATTTTTGCAGCACTGCCAGCGTTTGCAGGATGGCCGCGAGGAAGCCTTGCGTGCCGTGGGCGACCTGACCAGCGAGCCAAAGGGTTTGCTGCGCATGACCTGCGCCGTTGCTTACGGCGAGCGCTTCATCGCACCGTTGGTGACACGCTTCATGGAGCAGTACCCACAGTTGCGCATCGACATCGAGCTGTCTAACGATACGCTGGATCTGGTTCACGAGGGCCTGGACCTGGCGATTCGCCTCGGGCGGCTACAGGATTCACGACTGGTGGCAGCACGCCTGGCACCGCGACGCATGTATCTGTGCGCTTCACCGTCCTACCTAGAGCGCTACGGCCGACCGCACAGCCTGTCGGAGCTCAACCGCCATAACTGCCTGATCGGCAGCAGCGACACCTGGCTGCTGCAATACAACGGTCGGGAGTTTTCACAACGGATCCAGGGTAACTGGCGTTGCAACAGCGGTCAGGCGGTGCTGGACGCCGCCTTGAATGGCATGGGGTTGTGTCAGTTGCCGGACTATTACGTGCTGGAGCACTTGCAAAGCGGTGCGCTGGTGTCGCTACTTGAAGCGCACCAGCCGCCCAATACCGCGGTGTGGGCGCTGTATCCGCAGCAACGCCACCTGTCGCCGAAAGTGCGCAAGCTGGTGGATTACCTCAAGCAGGGGTTGGCGCAGCGTAAAGAATATGTGGGCGGGGGTTAGTAGGAGCGGCTTTAGCCGCGAATTAACATTTGGCATTTAAAGAGATGGAAAATCTTGCCTAGCGGTGGCTGGGCTGCAGGTTTCGCCCTGCTGGGCGAGTTCCTTTGTCTTGGCAAAGGAACCAAACCGCTTGCTCCGGTCTTGGCCTGCGCCAATCGTCGCGTTCGGCGTCGCCTATGCCATCTCGGCTCGAAGATCAAAATCAACGGCAACGGCAACGGCAACGGCAACAGCAACAGCAACAGCAACAGCAACAGCAACAGCAACAGCAACAGCAACAGCAACAGCAACAGCAACAGCAACGAGCTCAAGCCAAACGCGCGCTAGGCAAAAGTGACCCGCTGTAAAAGCGCAAAGGTGACTAACACCCACCACCGCAGCGGCGAATGTACATCGCTCAAGGCTCTTTCAAGCCCCACCAAACGAGCGCCGCTGCCGCAACCACTCCAGATCTTCCGGCCGCGTGACCTTGATATTGTCCGACCGCCCCTCGACCAACCGCGGCGCCTGCCCGGCCCATTCAATAGCCGAAGCTTCATCGGTAATTGCAGCGTGAGCCACCAGACTGTCAGCCAAAGCCCGATGCAAAGTGCCCAGGCGAAACATCTGCGGCGTATACGCCTGCCAGATCAAACTGCGGTCCACGGTTTCCGTCACCCGCCCTTGGTCATCAGCGCGCTTGAGCGTATCGCGCGCTGGCACCGCCAACAGACCACCCACCGGGTCATCGGCCAGTACCGACAGCAAGTTATCCAGGTCGCCACGCGACAGATTAGGCCGCGCCGCATCATGCACCAACACCCAATCGTCATCGTCAGCACCCTGCGCATGCAGATGCAACAACGCATTGAGCACCGAATCGGCCCGTTCCTTGCCGCCATCGACACGCTGGACGCGTGAATCCAGCGCGCAGGGCAAGGTCGGCCAGTAGGGATCATCCGCCGCCAAGCTGATCACCAGCCCCTTGAGGCGAGGATGATCGAGAAAACACAGCAGGCTGTGTTCAACAATAGTCAGAGCGCCCAATTGCAGGTACTGCTTGGGACGGTCAGCTGCCATGCGGGCACCCACACCCGCTGCAGGAATAACTGCCCAAAAGGCAGGCAATACGCTAGTCATCAGCTTACTCAGCGAGCCAGTTGATAGAGGGTTTCGCCGTCCTTGACCATGCCAAGCTCGTGACGGGCACGCTCTTCGACGGTTTCCAGGCCCTTCTTCAACTCCATGACCTCCGCGTCCAGAACCCGGTTGCGCTCCAGCAGGCTTTCATTCTCGGCCCGCTGCTCTTCAATCTGTTTGGTCAGGCTGGCGACTTGCGCAAGGCTGCCATTACCCACCCAAAGTCGATATTGCAGACCGCCCAGCAACAGCAGAAGGACAAGAAACAACCAGTAAGGACTGCGCATTGAAATATCAGTTACCCGGTAAGAAGACGGCAGAGCCAACACATGGGTGCCTCTAGAAACGTAGGTGAGGCAGCCAGCGAAAGGCAAAAACAGGCAAGCAAGCGGAGTTTACGGGTTGTAAATGAGCATTGTGAGCCTGTTTTTAACGCAGCGATGGCAACGCAGCTAGTTTTTAGAGGTGCCCACATGCGACAAACAGCATTGAGCCTGACAGATGCCAGGCTCAATACATTACAACGTTGGCCAAGGCCCGCACAGGTTGCCTGCGGGTCTTGCCGTTTTAACACTTATGGCTCAACCGCGAAACTCTGCACGACCGCGGTACACAGCCTTGGAACCCAGTTGCTCTTCGATGCGCAGCAGCTGGTTGTACTTCGAAACGCGGTCGGAGCGGCACAGCGAGCCGGTCTTGATCTGGCCAGCAGCAGTGCCCACGGCCAGGTCGGCAATGGTCGAGTCTTCGGTTTCACCGGAGCGGTGCGAGATCACTGCGGTGTAACCGGCGGCCTTGGCCATCTGGATGGCTTCCAGGGTTTCGGTCAGCGTGCCGATCTGGTTGAACTTGATCAGGATCGAGTTACCGATACCCTTCTCGATGCCTTCCTTGAGGATCTTGGTGTTGGTCACGAACAGGTCGTCGCCAACCAGTTGCACCTTGGCACCGATCTTGTCAGTCAGGATCTTCCAGCCAGCCCAGTCAGACTCGTCCAGACCGTCTTCGATGGAAATGATCGGGAAACGTTCAGTCAGACCTTTGAGGTAGTCAGCAAAACCTTCGGCGTCGAACGACTTGCCTTCACCGGACAGGTTGTACTTGCCGCCTTCATAAAACTCGCTGGCCGCGCAGTCCAGTGCCAGGGTCACGTCGGTGCCCAGCTTGTAGCCGGCTTTTTCAACGGCTTCGGCGATGGCGCTCAGGGCGTCTTCGTTGGACGTCAGGTTAGGGGCGAAACCACCTTCGTCACCGACGGCAGTGTTCAGGCCACGAGCCTTCAGCACGGCTTTGAGGTGATGGAAAATCTCGGTGCCGATGCGCAGCGCGTCGGAGAAGGTCTTGGCGCCAACCGGCTGAACCATGAATTCCTGGATATCGACGTTGTTATCAGCGTGCTCACCACCGTTGATGATGTTCATCATCGGCACCGGCAGCGAGTACTGACCCGGCGTGCCGTTGAGGTTGGCGATGTGCGCGTAAAGTGGCAGATCCTGATCCTGGGCAGCGGCCTTGGCAGCAGCCAGGGACACCGCGAGGATGGCGTTGGCACCCAGGGTGGCTTTGTTCTCAGTACCGTCCAGCTCAATCATGGCGCGATCCAGAGCTTTCTGGTCTACCGGATCCTTGCCCAGCAGCAGGTCGCGGATCGGACCATTGATGTTGGCAACGGCTTTCAGAACGCCTTTGCCCAGGTAACGGCTCTTGTCGCCATCACGCAGCTCAAGCGCTTCACGCGAGCCGGTTGAGGCACCGGACGGCGCACAGGCCGAACCGATGATGCCGTTGTCGAGCAGTACATCTGCTTCCACGGTGGGGTTGCCACGGGAGTCGAGAACTTCACGACCTTTGATGTCGACGATTTTTGCCATTGTTGTAAACACTCCGGGATAGACGAGAACGACACAGCAGTAAAAACGATACACAGCGGGCGAAAAACAGTCAGGCCCGATGGTGGCCCGGCGTCTTGACAGGCAAGACCACCGGGCACGGCACTTTACCGGAAACCGCTATCAGGCGGTTTCGACAGAGGCGAAACTTTTCACCAGATCGTCAAGCGCCTTTAGCTGGGTGAGGAACGGCTCAAGCTTGTTCAGGCGCAAGGCACATGGACCATCACACTTGGCCTGATCCGGATCCGGGTGGGCTTCCAGAAACAGCCCCGCCAGGCCCTGAGACAAACCGGCCTTGGCCAGTTCCAGAACCTGGGCGCGACGGCCGCCGGCGGAATCGCTGCGACCGCCCGGCATTTGCAGGGCATGGGTCACGTCGAAGAACACCGGGTATTGGAACTGCTTCATGATGCCGAAGCCGAGCATGTCCACGACCAGGTTGTTATAGCCGAAGCTCGAACCGCGCTCGCAGAGAATCAGTTGCTCGTTACCCGCTTCTTCACATTTGGTCAGGATGTGTTTCATTTCCTGAGGCGCGAGGAACTGGGCCTTCTTGATGTTGATCACCGCGCCAGTCTTTGCCATCGCCACGACCAGATCGGTCTGGCGCGACAGGAAGGCAGGCAACTGGATGATGTCGCAGACCTCGGCGACAGGAGCCGCTTGATGCGGCTCGTGCACGTCAGTGATGAGCGGTACGTTGAAGGTGCGCTTGATCTCTTCGAAGATGCGCAGGCCTTCTTCCAGGCCAGGGCCACGGTACGAGTTGACCGACGAACGATTGGCCTTGTCGAAACTGGCCTTGAACACGTACGGGATGCCGAGCTTCTCGGTCACCCGCACGTACTCTTCACAGATCTGCATGGCCAGGTCACGGGACTCGAGCACGTTCATGCCGCCAAACAACACCATAGGCTTGTCGTTGGCAATCTCGATGGAACCGACGCGGATGGTTTTCTGAGCCATGTACTTGGTATCCCGAATCAGGCGTTCTTCTGATGTTGAGCCAGCGCGGCCTTGACGAAGCCGCTGAACAACGGATGGCCGTCACGTGGCGTCGAGGTGAACTCAGGGTGGAACTGGCAAGCGACGAACCATGGATGATCCGGTGCCTCGACCACTTCAACCAGCGCGCCGTCACCGGAGCGACCCGAAACCTGCAGGCCAGCCTCAATCAGTTGCGGCAGCAGGTTGTTGTTGACCTCGTAACGGTGACGGTGACGCTCGACGATCACATCCTTGGCATAGCAGTCATGGACCTTGGAACCGGCTTGCAACTGGCATTCCTGGGCACCCAGACGCATGGTGCCGCCCAGGTCGGAGCTTTCGGTGCGGGTCTCGACCGCACCAGTGGCGTCTTCCCACTCGGTGATCAGGCCAACCACCGGATGCTCGACGGTGCGGTCGAACTCGGTGGAGTTGGCGTCTTTCCAGCCCAGCACGTTACGGGCGAACTCGATGACCGCCACTTGCATGCCCAGGCAGATACCCAGGTACGGCACCTTGTTTTCACGGGCGTACTGTACGGCGGTGATCTTGCCTTCCACGCCGCGCAGACCAAAGCCGCCCGGCACCAGAATGGCATCCACCCCTTCGAGCAGGCCAGTGCCCTGGTTTTCAATGTCTTCGGAGTCGATGTAACGCAGGTTCACCTTGGTGCGGTTGGTGATACCGGCATGGCTCATGGCTTCGATCAACGACTTGTAGGCGTCGAGCAGTTCCATGTATTTACCGACCATGGCGATGGTGACTTCGTGCTCAGGGTTGAGCTTGGCGTCGACCACCGCGTCCCACTCGGACAAGTCCGCGCCACCGCACTGCAGGCCGAAGCGCTCGACGACGAAATCGTCCAGCCCCTGGGAGTGCAGGATGCCCGGGATTTTGTAGATGGTATCGGCGTCTTCCAGACCGATCACCGCACGCTCTTCAACGTTGGTGAACTGGGCGATCTTGCGACGCGACGAGACATCGATCGGGTGATCGGAACGGCATACCAGAACGTCTGGCTGCAGGCCGATCGAGCGCAGTTCCTTGACCGAGTGCTGGGTAGGCTTGGTCTTGGTCTCGCCAGCGGTAGCGATGTACGGAACCAGAGTCAGGTGCATCAGCATGGCGCGCTTGGCGCCGACTTCGAAACGCAACTGGCGGATAGCTTCGAGAAACGGTTGCGACTCGATGTCGCCCACGGTACCGCCGATCTCGACCAACGCCACATCAGCGTCGGCAGCACCCTTGATGATGCGGCGCTTGATTTCGTCGGTGATGTGCGGAATGACCTGGATGGTCGCACCCAGATAATCACCACGGCGCTCTTTGCGCAGCACGTGCTCGTACACACGACCGGTGGTGAAGTTGTTGTTCTGGGTCATCGTGGTGCGGATGAACCGCTCGTAGTGACCCAGGTCCAGGTCGGTTTCGGCGCCGTCGTGGGTAACGAACACTTCACCGTGCTGGAACGGGCTCATGGTGCCCGGATCGACGTTGATGTACGGGTCCAGTTTGAGCATGGTGACCTTAAGTCCCCGCGCCTCCAGGATGGCCGCCAAAGATGCAGAGGCAATGCCTTTCCCCAATGAAGAAACAACACCGCCCGTGACGAAGATGTAGCGCGTCATGAAAAACCCTAGAAGTCTGCGTTAAAGCGGTCAGAGCCGCCGGGGAAAGCGAAGGAAGGCCGAAGCCCCCGGTTACCGACAGGGTACATGGTGCACTCCGAAAACTGCTGCGTTGAAGAACGACCGAGCATAAGCCTGTCCTGTCCTTTGCATAGCGCCACACTTTGAAGATTGCCCAGCAAACACTGGAGGTAAAACCGGCAACTGGTGTCGTTCAGAATCGACTGACACAAGCTGTATCAAGAAGGGAGCGTAGTCTACCGGAAAGGCCTTTTTATCTCAAACATTGGTCGCTCGTCGGTGCGCACCAGATCAGTTTGCCTGCGCCGGGCAGCGGACAATCAAGCCCCGCGAGGTTGGCAACTGCCAGCAACTGATCGCCCTGAAACACCAGCGGCAGACGGCTGCGCGCAAAACCCGGCACGCCGCGCTCGTTGAGCAGGCGCTTGAGGTCACGCTGCCCGCGCCCGGCCAACTGCATCACCTCGCCGCCTTGGCGATAGCGTACCTGTAATACTCCCGACGGCGCTGCGCCTTCAAAGCGTAACCGGCCGTTACCAGGCAATACCAATGGCTGCCGGGGATCATCCCAGGCCATGACGCCAACCGCAGGGCTCAGCCAGTCACCGGCCAGCCACCACAGATGGCCAGCGGCCCGGTGCAGCTCTCCGTCAGCCAGACGCCACAGCGGATGCGCCGCGGCACTGGCATCACGCAAGTCTTCCCAGCCGGCCCAGTGATCGGTGTCGGGCAGCCGGCTCAGCGGCGCCAGCCAATGACGCAGGGCATTGCGTTGCCGCGCCGCAGACAAACCGCTCAGCGGCGTCAGCGCCAGACTTGGCAGGCCAAGCCAGTCAAACCCACTCGGCAAACGAGCACGCTGCAGATCCTGCTCTGCCAGCTCACCGAGCAACTGCTGCGCCTCAGCCAGATGCTCAGCACTGCGCGCCAGGCTGGCAGCCGCCTGCGGCCAGCGCGAGCGCAACAACGGCAACACCTGTCCGCGCAGCAAGTTGCGCGCAAACTGCACATTCTGATTGCTTGGATCCTCGATCCAGCGCAGCCCGTGACGCCGGGCATACGCCTCAAGAGCAGCGCGCGGCACCTCCAGCAAGGGCCGCACCAGATACCCCTGACCAAGCCTGCGTCGCGGCGCCATGGCCGCCAGACCGCGCACGCCGGCACCGCGCAATAACCGCAACAGTAAGGTTTCAGCCTGGTCATCACGGTGCTGGGCACTGAGCAACCACTGCTCTGCCCCCAGCACATCGGCAAATACCGCATAACGCGCCTGACGCGCCGCCTGCTCCAGACTCGCGCCTGAAGCCACCTGCACGTGCCTGACACTAAGTGGCACGTCCAACGCCGCGCAGACCTCATGACAATGTTGCGGCCAAGTGTCAGCTACGGCCTGCAGGCCGTGATGAACATGAATGGCGTGAAGCTCGGGGAGGGATTGGTGCTGGCGCAGATCGGTCAGCAGATGCAGCAGGACAGTGGAGTCAAGACCACCGGAGAAAGCGACGAGCAAGGCCGGGGCCTGGCTTGCGTCAGTCAGCGCGCTGGCGAGCGCTGCGCGCAGCTCAATATCGTTCATGGCAAGAAACCGGCCGGCCAGGCGTGACGCCATGGCCGACCAGCAGCATGTCAGACGCCGTAGCTCATCAGACGCTCATAGCGACGAGCCAGCAGCGCGTCGGTGTCGAGCTTCTTCAGCATGGACAGCTGGCCGAGCAGCTCTTCACGAATAGTCGCCGAAACCAGCACCGGATCGCGGTGCGCGCCACCCAGTGGCTCCTTGATCACCTTATCGACAATGCCCAGGCCCTTGAGGCGCTCGGCAGTGATGCCCATGGCCTCAGCGGCGTCCGGGGCCTTCTCGGCGGTTTTCCACAGGATCGACGCACAGCCTTCCGGCGAGATCACCGCGTAGGTCGAATATTGCAACATGTTCAGCTGGTCGCAGACACCGATGGCCAATGCGCCGCCCGAGCCACCCTCACCGATCACGGTGGCGATGATCGGGGTTTTCAGGCGGGCCATGACACGCAGGTTCCAGGCAATGGCTTCGCTTTGGTTGCGCTCTTCAGCATCAATGCCCGGGTAAGCACCAGGGGTATCGATGAAGGTCACGATCGGCATTTTGAAGCGCTCGGCCATTTCCATCAGGCGGCACGCTTTGCGATAGCCTTCAGGGCGCGGCATGCCGAAATTGCGACGTACCTTCTCACGCACTTCACGGCCTTTCTGGTGACCGATCACCATCACCGGCTGGTCATCCAGACGCGCAACACCACCAACGATGGCAGCATCATCGGAGAAGTGCCGATCGCCATGCAGCTCATCGAACTCGGTAAAGATGTGCTCGATGTAGTCCAGGGTGTAAGGACGGCGCGGATGACGTGCCATCCGGGCAATCTGCCAACTGGTCAGGTTGCTGAAAATGCTTTCGGTGAGCGTTTTGCTCTTGTCCTGCAGCCGGGAGATTTCGTCGCTGATGTTCAGCGAGTTGTCATTGCCTACCAGGCGCAGCTCTTCGATCTTGGCTTGCAAGTCAGCGATAGGCTGTTCGAAATCGAGAAAATTCGGGTTCATAGGCATCCGTCTTGGGTCGACGGCCAAGAGGCCGGCCGGTTGATCCGTTAGCGCCCCACCTTACGGAAGAGGCGCATTCAGGTCGAGATTAAAAATTCTGGATTTTAAGCGTTTAACGATACTGGAGAAAGACGTTCTCGCGTCCGAACTGGTCACGCAGCGCCTGAATCAGGTTGTCAGCAGGGTCAATTCGCCAACTTTCGCCGAACTGCAGAACCGCTCTGGCGTCCAGCCCGGTGTAATCGAGGGTCACCGGACAGGCACCGCGATGGCGCTTGCACAGCTCGCCCAGCCAACGCAGACGGTCACCCTTGAGTGCCTCGGCACTTACGGTCAGGCGCAGGCTTTCAGCAAGTCCGGTGCGCGCATCTTCGATACTCATGACCCGCTTTGCCCGTAACCGCAGGCCACCGGAGAAATCGTCGTGACTCACTTCACCTTCGACCACCACGATAGCATCAGTCTGCAATAACGACTGCGCCGAGTGGAAAGCATCGGCGAACAAGGAGGCTTCAATACGCGCCGACCGGTCGTCCAGGGTGATGAATCCCATCTTGTCACCCTTCTTGTTCTTCATGACCCGCAAGGCGATCACCAGGCCGGCTACCGTCTGGGTATCACGCGCAGGCTTCAGATCAATAATGCGCTGGCGAGCAAAGCGGCGAATCTCGCCCTCATACTCATCGATAGGGTGGCCGGTCAGGTACAGACCCAGGGTCTCTTTCTCGCCACGCAAACGCTCCTTGAGAGTGATCTCGCGGGCTTTGCGATGGTTGGCGTAGACATCGGCGTCTTCGGCCTCGAACAACCCGCCAAACAGGTCCGAGTGACCGCTGTCACGGCTGCGCGCGGTCTGCTCGGCGGCCTGGATAGCTTCCTCCAGGGCCGCCAGCAGCAACGAACGATTACGGTCGATATTGGCCTGATAGGCCTTGGGCTCCAGCTCGAAATACGGCCCCAGACGATCCAGCGCACCACTGCGGATCAAGCCGTCGAGCGTGCGTTTGTTGACCCGCTTGAGGTCGACCCGCGCACAGAAATCGAACAGATCCTTGAATGGCCCATCCTTGCGCGCCTCGGTAATCGCCTCGACCGGCCCCTCGCCCACGCCCTTGATCGCCCCAAGGCCGTAGAGAATGCGCCCGTCGTCGCTGACGGTGAACTTGAATTCGGAGATGTTCACATCCGGCGCATCAAGGCGCAGCTTCATGCTGCGCACTTCCTCGATCAGGGTCACGACCTTGTCGGTGTTGTGCATATCGGCCGACAACACCGCGGCCATGAATGGCGCCGGGTAGTGCATCTTCAGCCAGGCGGTCTGGTAAGAGACCAGGCCATAGGCGGCCGAGTGGGATTTGTTGAAGCCGTAACCGGCAAACTTCTCTACCAGGTCGAAAATGTTACCCGCCAGGTCGGCGTCGATATTGTTCGCCGCGCAACCCTCGATGAAACCGCCGCGCTGCTTGGCCATTTCCTCGGGCTTTTTCTTACCCATGGCGCGGCGCAACATGTCGGCGCCACCGAGGGTGTAGCCAGCCATGACCTGAGCGATCTGCATCACCTGTTCCTGATACAGAATGATGCCGTAGGTCGGTGCCAGCACCGGCTGCAGGCCTTCGTACTGGTAGTCAGGGTGCGGGTAGGCCAGCTCGGCGCGGCCGTGCTTGCGGTTGATGAAGTCGTCAACCATGCCGGACTGCAAAGGTCCCGGACGGAACAGCGCCACCAGTGCGATCAAGTCTTCGAGGCAGTCGGGCTTGAGCTTTTTGATCAGCTCTTTCATACCCCGCGACTCGAGCTGGAACACCGCCGTGGTCTCGGCGCGCTGCAGCAGCTCGTAGGTCGGCTTGTCGTCCAGCGGGATGAATGCAATATCGAGCGGCTCTTCGCCATCGCGGCGCCGGTCGCGGTTGATGGTGTCTAGCGCCCAGTCGATGATGGTCAGCGTACGCAGGCCAAGGAAGTCGAACTTCACCAGGCCCGCCGACTCGACGTCATCCTTGTCGAACTGGGTTACCAGGCCATCACCGGCCTCATCACAATAGATCGGCGCAAAGTCGGTCAGCTTGGTTGGCGCGATGACCACGCCACCGGCGTGCTTGCCGACGTTACGCACCACGCCCTCAAGCTTGAGCGCCATTTCCCAGATTTCTGCGCCTTCCTCATCGTTCTTGAGGAAGTCACGCAAGATTTCTTCTTGCTCGTAAGCCTTTTCCAGGGTCATGCCGACTTCGAAGGGGATCATCTTCGACAGCCGGTCAGCCAGGCCGTAAGACTTGCCCTGCACCCGAGCCACGTCGCGCACCACCGCCTTGGCCGCCATCGAACCGAAGGTGATGATCTGGCTCACTGCGTTGCGGCCGTATTTTTCGGCCACATAGTCGATTACCCGGTCGCGGCCGTCCATGCAGAAGTCGACGTCGAAGTCGGGCATCGAAACCCGCTCGGGGTTAAGAAACCGCTCGAACAGCAGGTCGTATTCCAGTGGGTCGAGGTCGGTAATCTTCTGCACGTAGGCGACCAGCGAGCCGGCACCCGAACCACGGCCCGGACCTACCGGCACACCATTGTTCTTGGCCCACTGAATGAAGTCCATAACGATCAGGAAGTAGCCGGGAAAGCCCATCTGGATGATGATGTCCAGCTCGAAATTCAGCCGGTCGATGTAGACCTGCTTGCGCGCCTGGTAGTTTTCAGAATCCGGCGGGAGTAATACGGCCAGACGCTCTTCCAGGCCATCGAACGACACCTTGCGAAAGTACTCATCGATGGTCATGCCATCGGGAATCGGGAAGTTGGGCAAAAAGTGAGTGCCCAGCTTGACGTCGATGTTGCAGCGCTTGGCGATTTCGACCGTGTTCTCAATGGCCTCGGGCAGATCGCTGAACAGCTCGGCCATTTCCTCAGGGCTTTTGAGGTACTGCTGATCACTGTAAGTGCGCGAACGGCGCGGATCGTCCAGCGCCCTGCCTTCACCGATGCACACGCGGGTCTCGTGGGCCTCGAAGTCTGACTGCTTGATAAAGCGTACATCGTTGGTCGCCACCAGCGGCGCGCCATGTTTATCAGCCAGCGCCACTGCAGCGTGCAGGTGTTCTTCGTCGTTGACCCGGTTGGTGCGCTGCACCTCGATATAAAACCGATCAGGAAAAACCGCCATCCATTCGCTAAGCAACTGATCGGCTTCATCAGTATTACCGGAGAGCAGCGCCATGCCGATCTCACCCTCTTTGGCTGCCGACAGGGCGATCAGGCCGTCGCTGGCCTCAGCCACCCACTGGCGCTGAACCACGACATGGCCGTTGCTCTGCCCTTCGGTGAAGCCGCGAGAGATCAGCTCGGTAAGGTTGCGATAGCCCTGCGGGTTCATGACCAGCAGGCTCAGACGGCTGAGCGGCGCATCGGCGTTCTTGCCGGCCAGCCACAGGTCGGCACCGCAGATCGGCTTGATCCCCGCGCCTTGCGCGGCCTTGTAGAACTTGACCAGCGAACACATGTTGCTCTGGTCAGTGACCGCAACGGCAGGCATGTTCATGCCGGTCAACGCTTTGACCAGTGGCTTGACTCGCACCAGACCGTCGACCAGAGAGTATTCGGTGTGCAGGCGCAGATGAACGAAAGAAGCCGACATGGAGATCCTATAGCGCGAAGACAGGTAAAACGAAGCTCGGGATTGTACCCAGCCCAGACGCAAACGTCAGTGCTGAAGCAAACCGTCCGGCACTTGCAGAGCTATGGCATCGCGCGCTTCCCAGGCAGCACGTACCGGTGCGAACGAGCGCCGATGGATAGGCGTAGGGCCCAGACGCGCCAGCGCCTCCAGATGAACAGGCGTGGGGTAGCCCTTGTGCCCGCCCATCCCGTAGCCGGGATAGATCAGTTCCAGCGCGGCCATTTCCCGGTCGCGACTGACCTTGGCGAGAATCGATGCCGCGGCAATGGCCGGCACCTTGGCATCACCCTGCACCACCGGCGCCGATGGCACCGCCAGCTTCGGGCAGCGATTGCCATCGATCAGGGCCAGCTTCGGGGTCACGCTCAGCCCTTCGACCGCGCGTTGCATGGCCAGCATCGTGGCATGGAGAATATTCAACTGGTCGATTTCCTCGACCTCAGCGCGGGCGATATGCCAGGCGAGGGCCTTTTCGCAGATTTCGTCGAACAGCTGTTCGCGGCGCGCCTGGGTGAGTTTCTTGGAGTCGTTAAGGCCAATGATCGGCCGCGCCGGATCCAGAATGACCGCTGCGGTGACCACCGGGCCACACAGCGGGCCACGCCCCACCTCATCGACACCGGCAACCAGCTCTTCGACCAGGGTGAAATCAAGGCCCATCTGCATAGCGTTCACACTCACTCGGGGTTACGACCTATCAGTTCCAGCACCGCTTGTGCCGCCTGGTTGGAGGCGTCGCGGCGCAAGGTGCGGTGAATCTGGTCAAAGCCTTCAGTCTGCACCAGCCCTGCGTCGATCAGGGGCAGCAACTGGCCAGCCAGCGTCTCGGGAGTTGCCGCATCCTGTAACAGCTCAGGAACCAGCAGGCGACCGGCCAACAGGTTGGGCAGCGAGACGTAAGGACTCTTGACCAGCCGCTTGAGAATCCAGAAAGTCAGCGGAGCCAGACGGTAGGCCACGACCATCGGCCGTTTGTACAGCAGCGCTTCGAGCGTGGCAGTGCCCGACGCGATCAGCACCGCGTCACAGGCGGCCAGAGCGACATGGGAGCGGCCATCAAGCAGCGTCACCGGCAGATCACGACCTTGCAGCAACTGTTCGACCTGCGCCCGACGCTGCGGGCTGGCACAAGGCAGGACAAAACGCAGATCAGGACGTCCGGCGAGCAGCCGCGCAGCGGTATCGAAGAACAAGGCGCCCAGGCGCCCGACTTCGCCGCCCCGACTGCCCGGCATCAACGCCACCACCGGCCCGTCACCCAAGCCCAGTTCGGCGCGCGCCGCAGCCCGGTCAGCCTCAAGCGGGATGGTATCGGCCAACGGATGACCGACAAAGCGCACCGGCACGCCCTTTTCTTCGTAGAAACGTGCCTCGAAGGGCAGCAGGGTCAACATCAGGTCGCAGCCTTCACGAATCTTCAGCACGCGCTTCTGACGCCAGGCCCAGACCGACGGGCTGACGTAGTGCACGGTCTTGATCCCGGCCTGACGCAGCTTCAGTTCGATGGTGAGGGTAAAGTCCGGCGCATCGATGCCAATGAACACATCCGGTTGCTCGGCGATCAGCGTCTGGATCAGCTCTTTGCGCCGCCCAAGCAGCTCGCGCAAGCGGCCCAGCACCTCAACCAGCCCCATGACTGACAAGCGCTCCATGGGAAAGTACGAGGTCATGCCCTCAGCCTCCATGAGCGGCCCGCCAACGCCAATGAAGGTCGCATCCGGATGACGCGCCTTGATGGCCCGCATCAGGCCGGAACCCAGAATATCGCCGGACGCCTCGCCCGCGACCAGAGCGATACGCAATGGACTGGCCATGATCAGCGGGTGATGCCGCGGGTGGACGATTGAATCGACTGGAGAAAGATCGCGACTTCAGGAAACGCCGCAGCCGGCTCAGCCAGCTCGGCAATCGCCTGTTCGACCGTCAGGCTCTGGCGGTAGACCGTCTTGTAGGCCTTGCGCAGGGCCAGAATGGCCTCTTCGGAAAACCCACGCCGGCGCATGCCTTCAAAGTTCATGCTACGTGCCTCGGCGGGGTTGCCGAACACGGTGACGAACGCCGGCACGTCCTTGCCAATCGCAGTACCCATCCCGGAAAAACTGTGTGCGCCAATGTGACAGTACTGATGCACCAACGTATAACCGGACAGGATCGCCCAGTCATCAACATGCACATGACCGGCCAGGGCAGTGTTGTTGACCAGAATGCAGTGGTTGCCGATCACGCTGTCATGACCGATATGCGCATAGGCCATGATCAGGTTGTGATCACCCAGCGTGGTCTCTGCGCGGTCCTGAATGGTGCCGCGATGAATGGTCACACCCTCACGAATCACGTTGTGATCACCGATCACCAGGCGTGTGTCTTCGCCCTTGTACTTGAGGTCAGGGGTGTCCTCACCAACGGAAGAGAACTGGTAGATACGGTTGTGACGACCGATGCGCGTCGGCCCACGCACAATCACGTGGGGGCCGATCACAGTACCCTCGCCAATTTCCACACCGGCCCCGATGATCGACCAGGGGCCGACTTCAACGTTGTCGGCCAGTACGGCCGTCGGATCGATGATTGCGCGAGAGTCAATCAAACTCATAGTTCGCGTTCCGCACAGATGATTTCGGCGGAGCAAACCGACTTGCCGTCGACCGAGGCCTGGCACTCGAACTTCCAGATCTGGCGCTTGCGGCTGACGAATTTGGCCTCAAGCGTCAACTGGTCGCCCGGCACCACTGGCTGGCGAAAACGCAGTTTGTCCGAACCCACGAAGTAATAGAGAGTGCCATCAGCAGGTTTGGCGTCAAGCATTTTGAAACCCAGGATACCCGCAGCCTGAGCCATGGCCTCGATGATCAATACGCCCGGCATGATCGGATGCTGGGGAAAGTGACCATTGAAGAACGGCTCGTTGACACTGACGTTCTTGTAGGCGCGAATGGTCTTGCCCTCAAGATCCAGCTCCGCCACGCGATCCACCAACAGGAAAGGGTAACGATGAGGCAGATATTCGCGTATTTCGTTGATGTCCATCATTTCGAGGGGAAGCCTGTAGTAAAGAGTGAGAGCGCACACAACTGCGGCGCTCTTCTACAACTCAGGGAGGCGGTCCAGCGGCCGCACTCGCCTGATGGGAAAAAGATATCAGCCTTCAGATGATCCAGCGGCGTCGCAGGTCACCGTTTCGACGATCTTTTCCAGTTTCTGCAGTCGACGAGCCATATCATCGAGCTTGCGCAGTCGTGCCGCACTCTTGCGCCACTCCGCTGCCGGCTGCATGGCCGTACCTGACGAATAGGAGCCAGGCTCGGTGATCGAGTGAGTCACCATGGTCATGCCGGTGATGAACACGCCGTCGCAAATCTCGATATGTCCGACCAGACCCACACCACCGGCGAGCATGCAATGCTTGCCGATCCTGGTGCTGCCAGAGATACCGACACAAGCTGCCATCGCGGTGTGGTCACCGACCTGCACGTTGTGGGCAATCTGAATCTGGTTATCCAGTTTCACACCGTTACCGATGCGGGTATCGGCCAGCGCACCGCGATCAATGGCCGTGTTGACGCCGATTTCCACATCGTCACCAATGACCACCCCGCCGATCTGGGCAATTTTCTGCCAGACGCCCTTCTGATTGGCAAAACCGAAGCCTTCGCCGCCCAGCACGGCACCGGACTGAATGACCACTCGCTGACCAATGCGCACATCGTGATACAGCGTGACACGTGGCGCCAGCCAGCCGCCCTCGCCAATCACACTGCGTGCACCGATGAAGCATTGGGCACCGACCGTAACATTCGCGCCGATCTGCACGCCGCTCTCGATCACCGCAAAAGCGCCGATACTTGCACTCGGATCGACCTGCGCATCATCAGCGACAACCGCCGTCGGGTGAATCCCGGCAGCAGCTTTTGGCTTGGGGTCGAACAGGTGCGAAATGCGCGCATAAGCCAGATACGGATCCGGCACCAGCAACGCATCGCCGGCATAGCCTTCGGCATCAGCTGGTTTGAGCAGCACGGCACCGGCCTGGGTCTCATTGAGAAACTTGCGATATTGCGGGTTGGCCAGAAAGCTGACCTGCTCAGGGCCCGCCTCTTGCAGAGTGGCGAGTCCGGCGATGTCCTTGTCCCCGTCGCCACGCAAGGTGGCGTCCAGGAACTCGGCCAGACGGCCGAGTTTGATGGAGGCGCTCATGGTTACTTCAGCTGGTTCATACGCTCGATGACCTGGCGGGTCACGTCGTATTGAGGCTTGACGTCGATCACGGCGCCACGCTCGAACACCAGGTCAAAACCGCCCTTCTTGATAACCTCTTCAACAGCCTGATCCAGCTTAGGCTTCAGTTGCTTGAGCATTTCGCGGTCAGCAACGGCTTTGGCTTCGCTCAGTTCCTTGGACTGGAACTGGTAGTCACGGGCCTTTTGCTTGAATTCCAGCTCAAGACGCTCGCGCTCAGGCTGGGCCATCTTGTCGCCGCCGCTGACCAGACGGTCCTGGATACCCTTGGCACTGGTTTCCAGGCTTTTCAGTTTGGTGAACTGAGGGCCAAATTTCTTCTCGGCATCCACGGCGTACTTCTTCGCCGCATCGGATTCCAGCAGAGCCATCTGATAGTTCAGCACGGCAATTTTCATGTCTGCCAACGCCGGGGTTGCAACAAGAACGGTGGCCAGCAGTACCAATTGAGTCAACTTACGCACGATACACTCCTACAGAATTCGTTATCGTTTTCGGGAGCCAGACCCTTAGAAGGTCTGACCCAGGGAAAATTGGAACACTTGGGTTTCGGAATCGTTGTCCGGTTTTTTGATCGGCATCGCCAGCGCGAAGCTCAGCGGGCCAAGCGCGGTAATCCAGGTCACACCGACACCAACAGAACTGGCCATGCCGGAGAAGTCGACGTTATTGCACTCGACTCGCTCACCGTTTCGGGTGCGGCTGGAATCGCAGTTGCTGTCGAAGACGTTACCCACGTCCCAGAACAGCGAAGTGCGCAAGGAGCGCTGGTCCTTGATGAACGGCAGCGGGAACATCAGCTCCACACCGCCCTGCACCAGCACGTTGCCACCAAATGGCAGCGGATCCTGATCCGGATCGGCGATGGTACCTGGGCGACCACCATCGGCCTCACCGCGGCTCGGTGTACTGCGCGGACCAAGGGTGCTGTCCTTGAAGCCACGCACCGAGTTGAAGCCACCGGCGTAGTAGTTCTCGTAGAACGGCAGGCCACTGGTCGAACCGTAACCGTCGCCATAACCCAGCTCGGTGTGCAGACGCAGGGTGTAGGTGTCGCTGATCGGATAGAAGTACTGGCCGCGGTAGTCAAGCTTGAAGAACGACAGGTCGCTGCCTGGCAGGGTCGACTCAAGCACCAGGCTTTGCGAGTGACCACGGGTCGGCAACACGCCTTTGTTGAGGGTCGATTCGGACCAGCCGACAGACGCTTTGAAGTTCAGGAAGCTGCTGCCCTCACGGTCGATGAAGTCGAAAATCTCTTCAACGGTGTAGGTACCGGTCTTGATCTTGTCCTGTTGCACGTTCAGGCCATAGGTCAGACGCGAGGTTTCGCTGATCGGGTAACCCAGGCTGATACCGGCACCGTAGCTGTCTACCGCATAGCTTGCCACGTCGACGTCGAGGTCATCGTAGTTGGTGCTGCGATAAAAGGCGTTGTAGCCCAGGCTCACACCATCGGGCGTCCAGTACGGATCAACATAGCTGAAGTTATAACGGCTCTGGTATTCGCTGCGGGTCAGGCCGATGCTGACCTTGTTACCGGTACCGAGGAAGTTGTTCTGGCTGATCGAGCCACCGAGGATCAGACCGGCGCTCTGGGCGAAACCGACGCTGGCGGTAATCGAGCCGGAGGCCTGCTCTTCAACGGTGTAGTTCACATCGACCTGGTCGTCGGTGCCCGGCACGGCCGGGGTCTCGACGTTGACTTCCTTGAAGAAGCCCAGACGATCCAGGCGGGTTTTGGACTGATCGATCAAATAAGTCGAAGCCCAGCCGCCTTCCATCTGGCGCATTTCACGGCGCAGCACTTCGTCGGCCGACTTGGTGTTGCCGCGGAAGTTGATGCGGTTGACGTAGGCACGCTTGCCGGGATCGACCACGAAAGTGATATCGACGGTGTGATCCTGATCATTTGGCGTCGGCACGCCGTTGACGTTGGCGAAGGTGTAGCCTTCGTTACCCAGACGCCGGGTGATCAGTTCGGAAGTCGTGGTCATGACCTTGCGCGAGAACACCTGGCCAGGCTGCACCAGCATCAGCGACTTGACCTGATCCTCGGGCACCTTGAGGTCGCCACTGAGCTTGACCGAGTTGACGCTGTACTTTTCGCCCTCGTTGACGTTGACCGTGATGTACACGCTCTTTTTGTCAGGCGTGATCGAGACTTGGGTCGAGGCGATATCCATGTTGATATAGCCGCGGTCCAGGTAGTAGGAGCGCAGGCGCTCCAGGTCGCCGGAGAGTTTCTCACGGGCGTACTTGTCATCGTTCTTGAAGAACGACAGCCAGTTGGTGGTCTTGAGCTCGAACAGGTCGATCAGGTCCTGATCGGGGAACACCGTATTGCCCACCACGTTGATGTGCTGGATAGCGGCAACGGTGCCTTCGTCGATGTTGATCTTCAGGCCCACGCGGTTACGCGGCTGCGGCACGACTTCGGCCTTCACTTCAGCCGAGTAGCGGCCCTGGGCAACATACTGACGCTGCAGCTCGTTACGCACGCCCTCAAGGGTGGCGCGCTGGAAGATCTCGCCTTCAGCCAGGCCTGACTGCTTGAGGCCTTTGGTGAGGTCTTCAGTGGAAATGGCCTTGTTGCCTTCGATCTCGATACTGGCTACCGACGGACGCTCGACTACAGTAATGACCAGGACGTTGCCCTCGCGGCCCAACTGGATGTCCTGGAAGAACCCGGTCTTGAACAGCGCACGAGTGGCTTCGACCAGACGACCATCGTCTGCGTGCTCGCCGACGTTCAATGGCAGCGCACCAAAGACGCTGCCGGCGGATACCCGCTGCAGGCCATTGACACGAATATCGGAGATGGTGAAGGACTCGGCGTGAACTTCAGCAATCATCAGTGCGGCAAGAGCCGCAGTTAGCAGCAGACGTTTCATGAAGTCCTTTTATTCCAACTGGCAATAAACAAGCTGCCGCTGATGCGGCAGATTCGTAACGGAACGAAGCTTCAGAGTCGGCCCAGATCGTTGACCAGCGCGAGCAGCATAACGCCCACCACCAGACTGATACCGATCTGAACGCCCCAACCCTGTACCCTTTCCGACAACGGGCGACCACGCGCCCACTCGATCAGGTAGAACAGCAAATGCCCCCCATCCAACACTGGAATGGGCAGCAAATTGAGAACCCCCAGGCTTATGCTCAGATACGCCAGGAAATTCAGGAAGTCACCCACGCCCGACTGGGCTGAAGCGCCCGCCACTTTAGCAATGGTTATCGGTCCACTCAAGTTTTTTACCGATAGCTCCCCGAACAACATTTTCTTCAAGGATTCGAGGGTCAGCACACTCATGTTCCAGGTGCGTTTGAAGCCTTCGGCCACCGCTTCCAGCGGCCCGTAGCTGACTTCACGCAGCATGTGCGCGGGCCATTCACCGCCTTTCACACCGGCACCGAGGTAGCCGGTCGCGGCCGCAGCCTCGCCACGGGTCGCCAGCGTGACGGGAATATCCAGTTGCACACCATCGCGCTCGATACGCACGGAAATCTGCGCACCGGGTCGCTCACGCACCCAGTCGACCACCTGTTGCCACTCACTGACCGGCTGCTCGTTCAACGCCACCAGGCGATCACCGGTTTTCAGACCGGCTGCCTGCGCTGGCCCTTTGGAGTCGAGCTCGGCCAGCACTGGTGACAGCACCGGGCGCCACGGCTGGATCCCCAGCGAGCGGATCGGGTCCGGCTCCTCGGCGCCCTTGAGCCAATCGTTGAGCACCAACTGACGAGATGTCTCGGTAGCTGAACTTTCGTCACGCACCTTGAGATCGACAGTGCCGGTTTCACCCAGACGACGCACCAGCTGCAGGTTCACCGCCGCCCAACCGCTGGTCGCCTTGCCGTCAACCGCAACGATTTCCTGGCCGGCCTGCAAACCGGCCTGCTGAGCGATACTGCCTTGCTCGACCGAACCGACGACCGGTCGAACCTGCTGGCTGCCCAGCATGGCCAGCGCCCAGAAAAACACGATGGCGAGAATGAAGTTGGCCGCAGGACCGGCGATGACAATGGCGATGCGCTGATAGACCGTCTTGCGATTGAACGACTGCCCGGCAAGCTCGGGCGGCACATGCCCTTCGCGCTCGTCGAGCATCTTCACATAACCGCCCAGCGGAATGGCGGCCACGACGAACTCGGTGCCATGACGATCATGCCACCGCACCAGCGGCGTACCAAAGCCAACCGAGAACCGCAGAACCTTGACCCCGCAACGACGCGCCACCCAGAAATGGCCGAACTCGTGGAAGGTCACCAACACACCCAGGGCGATCAGAGTCCCCAGGATCATGTACAAAGCGCTCATCAACTTTCTCCGGGGACCGGCTTGCCGGCCAGTGAGTCAATCATCGCAAGCCTGTCGCTTGCCCCTGATGCCGCACAAAACCCCAAGCGTCCGAAAATTTCATCGCCCATTGCGTTCCAGCCAGTGCGCAGCCAAGGTCCGCGCCCGGGCATCCATGGCGAAAACAGTCTCCAGCTCATTGACCGGGACCACCGGCTCCTGATTCAGGACCGACTCAATCATACTCGCGATATCCAGATAGCCAATGCGCCGATCGAGAAACGCGGCCACGGCCACCTCATTGACCGCATTGAGTAACGCCGGCGCACTACCGCCCGCCTCCGCCGCCTGGCGCGCCAGGCGCAGACAGGGAAAGCGCTGTTCATCCGGCGCTTCGAAATTCAACTGACCGATACGAAACAGATCCAGCGGCTCGACACCCGAATCGATACGCGCAGGCCAGGCCAGCGCATTGGCGATGGGGGTACGCATGTCCGGATTGCCCAGTTGAGCCAGCACCGAACCATCCACGTAATCGACCAGCGAGTGAACCACGCTTTGCGGATGAATGACCACTTCGACCTGGTCGGGCCGGGCATCGAACAGCCAGCAGGCCTCGATAAGTTCGAGGCCCTTGTTCATCATGGTGGCCGAGTCGACCGAGATCTTGCGCCCCATCGACCAGACAGGATGTGCGCAAGCCTGCTCAGGCGTTACTGCCTGCAATTGCTCAAGCGGGGTCTGCCGGAACGGCCCACCGGAAGCGGTCAGCAGGATCCGCCGGACACCCACTGCGCCCAACCCGCGAGAAAAGTCACCGGGCAGGCACTGGAAAATTGCATTGTGCTCACTGTCGATCGGCAGCAGCAGCGCACCACTGCGGCGCACGGCCTCCATGAACAAGGCGCCGGACATCACCAGCGCCTCCTTGTTGGCCAGCAGCACTTTTTTGCCTGCCTCCACCGCCGCCAAGGTCGGGCGCAAGCCGGCGGCCCCCACGATAGCGGCCATGACTGCATCGACTTCAGGGTGCGCAGCCACTTCGCAGAGCCCATCCTCACCCAGCAGCACTCGGGTTCCGAGGCCAGCACCGATCAGCGCGGCCTGCAGGCGTCCGGCAGCTTCAAACGTCGGCACCACTGCATAGCGTGGCTGATGGCGCACGCACAACTTCAACAGCTCATCCAGTCGCGTGAAACCGCTCAGCGCGAAAACCTTGAACAACCCAGGGTGGCGAGCAATGACATCCAGCGTGCTCAGACCAATCGAACCGGTCGCGCCAAGCACCGTTACCTGTTGCACCTTGCTCACATCACACCCCAATCAGCGATCCACAACAGCACCGCGAACACCGGCACTGCGGCTGTCAGGCTATCGATACGGTCCAGCACACCGCCATGACCCGGCAGCAGATTGCTGCTGTCCTTGATCCCGGACTGACGCTTGAACATGCTTTCGGTCAGATCACCAACAACGGAAATCAGCACGATAACCGCCGCAGCGGCCAAGCCCGCGACAAACTCACCGAATGACCAGTCACGCATGACACCCACCACGAAGGTGATCATCAGACTGACCGCCAGGCCACCATAAACACCCTCCCAGCTCTTGCCAGGACTGACTTTTGGCGCCAGCTTGCGTTTGCCGATCGCCTTGCCAGTGAAATAGGCACCAATGTCTGCCGCCCATACCAGCACCATAACCGACAGGATCAACCAGTTACCCAGCGGCCACTGCTTGATCAGCACCAGACCTTGCCAGGCCGGCAGCAGAATTGCCAGGCCGATGGCCAGCTTGCACAGTGCACTGGCCCAATGCTCGCTGGACACCGGGTAGGTGAGCACCAGCCAGGTTGCCACCAGCCACCATATGACCGCAGCGGTGAGCACCCAAGGCGCCAGGCCCGGCAACAGATAAAGCAGAAACAGCAGCACAGCGATCGCCGCGGCATAACCGATACGCATCGACTGACTGGCAAACCCTGCCAGCCTGGCCCACTCCCAACCGCCCAGCACCACAACCGCACCAATGAACAGCGCGAAATTGGCACCTTTAAGCAGAAAGAACCCACACAGGGCAATCGGCAGCAGAATAAGCGCAGTGATGATCCGTTGTTTGAGCATCAGGCACGGGCTCCGGCTTCGACCTGCTCGCTGGTTTTACCAAAGCGGCGCTGGCGCGAAGCAAAATCGGCCAGCGCAGTGCGCATGGCGTCGTGTTTGAAGTCCGGCCAAAAAAGGTCGGAGAAGTACAGCTCGGCATAGGCCAGCTGCCAAAGCAGAAAATTGCTGATCCGGTGCTCGCCACCGGTGCGAATGCACAGATCGGGCAACGGCAGATCGCCGGTAGACAGGCAAGATTGCAACAGCTCGGGCGTGACGTCCTCAGGCTTCAGATGACCTGCCTGCACTTCGCGCGCCAGCCGCTGCGCAGCCTGGGCAATGTCCCACTGGCCGCCGTAGTTGGCAGCGACCTGCAGCACAAAACGATTGCTGCCGGCGGTAGCCTGCTCGGCCTCACGCATGGCCGCCTGCAACTCTGGATGAAAACGGCTGCGATCACCAATGATCCGCAAGCTGATTTCGTTCTCGTTCAAGCGCCGGGTCTCACGACGCAGCGCTGTGAGGAACAACTCCATCAGCGCACCCACCTCATCGGCCGGGCGCTGCCAGTTCTCGCTGGAGAACGCAAACAGGGTCAACACTTCGACCCCGGCCTCGGCACACACCTCGATCACGGCGCGCACCGCATCCACACCAGCCTTGTGGCCGGCGACACCGGGCAGCAGGCGTTTTTTCGCCCAGCGATTGTTGCCATCCATGATGATCGCGACATGGCGCGGCACTGAAGACAGTGCCGCCTGCTTGGTCTTTTCCATTAAAAAACCCCGACCTCAAACGGCCATCAGGTCTTTTTCTTTGGCTTCCAGTGCCTTGTCGACTTCCGCGACATATTTGTCGGTGAGCTTTTGCAGCTCATCGGCGGCACGACGCTCTTCGTCTTCGCTGATTTCCTTGTCTTTGGACAGCTTCTTCAGGTCAGCCAGAGCATCACGACGCACGTTGCGCACTGCAACCTTGGCGTCTTCTGCCACACCACGCGCCTGCTTGGTGTAACCCTTGCGGGTCTCTTCGGTCAGGGCAGGCATCGGCACACGAATGGTGGTACCGGCACTGCTAGGGTTCAGCCCCAGGTCGGAGGTCAGGATGGCCTTCTCGATGGCCGCGCTGAGATTCTTGTCGTGAGCGACGATCTTCAGGGTACGCGCGTCTTCGACGCTGATTGCGGCAACCTGGTTAAGTGGCATCTCGCTGCCCCAGGCAGTCACCTTGACGCTGTCGAGGATGCTGGGGTGTGCACGGCCGGTGCGGATCGAAGCCAGGTTACGACCCAGCGCTTCGAGCGACTTGCCCATACGTTCCTGGGCATCTTTCTTGATGTCGTTGATCATTATCGAACTTCCTCGATCAGGGTTCCTTCAGCGCCACCTTGCACAATATTGAGCAGGGCGCCGGGCTTGTTCATATTGAAGACACGCAACGGCATCTTGTGGTCGCGGCACAGGCAGATTGCAGTCAGATCCATCACACCCAGTTTGCGATCGAGCACCTCATCGTAAGACAGGTGATCGAACTTCTCGGCATTAGGGTCCTTGAACGGATCAGCGGTGTACACGCCATCCACCTTGGTTGCCTTGAGCACAACGTCGGCATCGATTTCGATGGCCCGCAGGCACGCGGCCGAGTCAGTGGTGAAGAACGGATTGCCGGTGCCGGCTGCGAAGATCACCACTTCCTTGGCGTTCAAGTGACGCATGGCCTTGCGCCGATCATAGTGATCGGTCACGCCGGTCATGGAAATGGAGGACATCACGATGGCAGTGATATTGGCGCGCTCCAGGGCGTCACGCATGGCCAGCGCGTTCATCACGGTGGCAAGCATGCCCATGTGATCGCCTGTCACCCGATCCATGCCGGCCGCGCTCAGCGCAGCACCACGGAACAGGTTGCCACCACCAATCACCAACCCTACCTGAACACCGATGCCGACCAGTTGGCCGACTTCCAGCGCCATGCGGTCGAGCACCTTGGGATCGATGCCGAAATCCTCGGAGCCCATCAGGGCTTCGCCGCTAAGTTTGAGTAGAATGCGTTTATAGCGAGCCTGATGACCACTGCCCTGCTGAGCCATTGCGAATCTCTCCTGCGGCATTACTTGATTATGAAATCCATACAGGCCTGAAGACCTGCGTCAACTTTAGTCTGACGCTACCGGGGCGCCAGAAAAAGCTGCCTTGCAGACCATGCCTGCAAGCAAAAATTCCTCTGTTTCTTTTGAAAAAGAGGCCGCACGCATGAGCGGGCAGCCTCTTTTTCAGCCTGCAGTACGACAGTTGAAAACCGTCTTACTTCTTGCTGGCAGCCACTTGAGCGGCAACTTCTTCAGCGAAGTTATCAACCGGCTTCTCGATGCCGTCACCCACTTTGAAGTAAGTGAAGGAAACGATCTCGGCACCGGCTTTCTTGGCCAGCTCGCCAACCTTGACTTCCGGGTTCTTGACGAAAGGCTGCTCGACCAGGCTGGCTTCAGCCAGGAACTTGGAGATACGGCCTTTGATCATGTTTTCAACGATGTTCTCAGGCTTGCCCTTGATCTTGTCTTCGTTCAGTTGCAGGAAGACACCCTTCTCGCGCTCGATCGCTTCAGCCGAAACTTCCGAAGGCAGCAGGAACTCAGGGTTGGTCGCCGCAACGTGCATGGCGATGTCTTTGGCCAGCTCGCTGTCGCCGCCCTTGAGGACCACAACCACGCCGATCTTGTTGCCGTGCAGGTAAGCACCCAGCACGTCACCTTCAACACGGACCAGACGGCGAATGTTGACGTTTTCGCCAGTCTTGCCGACCAGTACCAGACGGTCAGCTTCTTGAGCTTCGATCAGTGGTTCGACAGTGGTCAGCTTCTCTGCGAAGGCTTTTTCGACGCTGGCAGTAACGAATGCCTTGAAGTCTTCCTGCAGGGCCAGGAAGTCGGTCTGCGAGTTGACTTCCAGCAGGACAGCGGACTTACCGTCGTCCTTGATTGCGATAGCGCCTTCAGCAGCAACGTTGCCAGCTTTCTTGGCAGCCTTGATGGCACCGGAAGCGCGCATGTCGTCGATTGCCTTTTCGATGTCGCCGCCGGCCTTGGTCAGGGCCTTTTTGCAATCCATCATGCCTTCGCCGGTACGCTCACGCAGTTCTTTGACCAGCGCCGCAGTAATCTCTGCCATTTCAAAATCCTCTTGGATAGGTTTTAACCACACCACCCGAAGTCACGGGCGTTCAAATTCTTGAAAAACCATCTTGGCAGCAGCAGATGACAACATAGCCATGGCCGCGCCAGCCGATGTTTTCCGAGGTGGCAAAAAGGGGGCCAAGCCCCCTTTTTGCGTACTGAGTCAACGCCTGGCGTTGGTTACTCAGCCTTCTACAGCAGCAGCCGGAGCTTCTTCGTAGACTTCGGTGCCGCCAGCAACGTTGTTGCGACCACGGATGACGGCATCAGCCATCGAACCCATGTACAGCTGGATGGCGCGAATGGCGTCATCGTTACCTGGGATCACGTAGTCAACGCCTTCCGGGCTGCTGTTGGTATCGACAACGCCGATGACCGGGATGCCCAGCTTGTTGGCTTCGGTGATTGCAATGCGCTCGTGATCAACGTCGATAACGAACAGGGCATCAGGCAGGCCGCCCATGTCCTTGATACCACCCAGGCTGCGATCCAGTTTTTCCAGATCACGGCTGCGCATCAGGGCTTCTTTCTTGGTCAGCTTGGCGAAGGTACCGTCTTCAGCCTGGACTTCCAGTTCGCGCAGACGCTTGATCGACTGACGAATGGTTTTGAAGTTGGTCAGCATGCCGCCCAACCAGCGGTGATCGACGTACGGCGAGCCGCAGCGTGCTGCTTCTTCAGCAACGATCTTGCCAACGGAACGCTTGGTGCCGACGAACAGGATCTTGTTCTTGCCGTTAGCCAGACGCTCTACGAACGACAGGGCGTCGTTGAACATCGGCAGGGTTTTTTCCAGGTTGATGATGTGAATCTTGTTGCGCGCGCCGAAAATGTACTTGCCCATTTTCGGGTTCCAGTAACGGGTCTGGTGACCGAAGTGCACACCGGCCTTCAGCATATCGCGCATATTGACTTGGGACATGATAGTTCCTTGATAAGTCGGGTTAGGCCTCCACGCATCCCAATGACCAACCGGCGGCTTTGCCAACGGCACCCAGGTCATCGTGTCGACACGTGTGTGGGTTTATGCTCCAGGGGCAGCCCCTGCAAAGCGGCGCACTTTATATCACATAAAGCTGACAAACAAAACCCACAGTTATTACAGGCTGATTGATCGCCCTGCGTATCCGGTGCCGGGGATCGCCACCAGAGGCCCGGCGGTCTGTTAGAATCGGCGCTTTGTGCATTACCGAGAGCGCCCGAATGACTGTCAGCATTAAAAATCACGAAGACATCGAAAAGATGCGCATCGCGGGCCGCCTGGCCGCCGAAGTACTGGAAATGATCGAGCCCCACGTGAAGGCCGGCGTCACCACCGAGGCACTGGACCGCATCTGCCACGATTACATCGTCAACGTTCAGCAAGCGATTCCGGCACCGCTGAACTACAAAGGCTTTCCCAAGTCGATCTGCACCTCAATCAACCATGTGGTGTGCCACGGCATTCCGGCCGACAAACCGCTCAAGAACGGCGACATCCTGAACATCGACATCACCGTCATCAAGGATGGCTATTACGGTGACACCAGCAAGATGTTCCATGTCGGCCAGGTGCCCGAGTGGGCCGAACGCCTGTCACGCGTCACTCAGGAGTGCCTGTATAAAGGCATCGAGGTCGTCCGTCCTGGCGCCCGGCTGGGCGATATCGGTGAAGTCATCCAGAAGCACGCTGAAAAGAACGGCTTTTCGGTGGTCCGTGAGTTCTGCGGCCACGGCATCGGCAAGGTCTTTCACGAGGAGCCACAGGTGCTGCATTATGGCCAGGCCGGCACGGGCATGGAGCTCAAGGAAGGCATGACCTTCACCATCGAGCCGATGATCAATCAGGGCCGCGCCGAAACCAAGATCCTCGGCGACGGCTGGACTGCGATCACCAAGGACCGCAAGCTCTCGGCACAGTGGGAACACACTCTGGTCGTCACCGCTGACGGTTACGAGATCTTCACCCTGCGCAGCGACGACACCATCGCCCGTACCAACGCTGGCTGACAACCACTGACCCGAAGGAAAGCCACGCCCATGCCGCAGGTGGATCCCGAATTGTTCGACCGCGGCCAGTTCCAGGCTGAACTGGCCCTGAAGTCCAGCCCCATCGCCGCGTTCAAGAAGGCCATTCGCCAGGCGCGCGAGGTGCTTGACCAACGCTTTCGCGAAGGCCGCGAGATCCGTCGCCTGATCGAGGACCGCGCCTGGTTCGTCGATAACATCCTGCAACAGGCCTGGAGCCAGTTCCAATGGCAACCTCAGGCCGACATCGCCCTGCTGGCGGTGGGCGGCTACGGGCGCGGCGAGCTGCACCCCTATTCCGATATCGACCTGCTGATCCTGCTCGACAAGGACGATCACGAAGTCTTTCGCGACTCCATCGAGCGGTTTCTGACCCTGCTGTGGGATATCGGCCTGGAAGTCGGGCAAAGCGTGCGCTCGGTGCAAGAGTGCGCCAGCGAAGCCAAAGCCGACCTGACGGTCATCACCAACCTGATGGAAAGCCGCACCATTGCAGGCCCGGAACGCTTGCGCGAGCACATGCTCGAAGCCACCAGCACCGGTCACCTGTGGCCGAGCAAGGATTTCTTCCTCGCCAAACGGGCTGAGCAGCGCGCCCGCCACCACAAGTACAACGACACGGAATATAACCTCGAACCCAACGTCAAGGGTTCACCGGGTGGCCTGCGCGATATCCAGACCATCCTCTGGGTCGCCCGTCGCCAGTACGGCACCCTGAACCTGCAGGCCATGGCCGGTGCCGGCTTTCTGCTGGAAAGCGAGAACCAGTTGCTGGCCTCCTCGCAGGAGTTTCTCTGGAAGGTGCGCTACGCCCTGCACATGCTGGCCGGACGCGCCGAAGACCGTCTGCTGTTCGACCATCAACGCTCCATTGCTGAGCTGCTTGGCTACCAGGACACCGACTCCAAGCGTGCCGTCGAAAACTTCATGCAGAAGTATTACCGGGTGGTGATGAGCATCGCCCAGTTGAGCGACCTGATCATCCAGCACTTCGAGGAAGTCATCCTCTGTGAGGATGACGGCAACACCCAGCCACTGAACTCACGCTTCCAGCTCCATGATGGCTATATAGAAGCTACGCGTCCGAATGTCTTCAAGCGCACCCCTTTTGCGATCATCGAGATTTTCGTGCTGATGGCACAAAACCCCGAGATCAAAGGCGTGCGGGCCAATACCATCCGCCTGCTGCGTGAGCACCGCTACCTGATCGACGACGAGTTCCGCAACGATATTCGCAATACCAGCCTGTTCATCGAGCTGTTCAAATGCGAGACGGGCATCCACCGCAATCTGCGACGCATGAACCGTTACGGCATCCTCGGCCTGTACCTGCCGGAATTCGGGCATATCGTCGGGCAAATGCAACACGACCTGTTTCATATTTATACCGTCGATGCCCACACCCTCAACCTCATCAAACATCTGCGCAAGTTGCAGTACACCGAGGTGTCGGAGAAATTCCCGCTGGCCAGCAAGATCATGGCCCGCCTGCCCAAGCCGGAGCTGATTTACCTGGCCGGGCTGTACCACGATATCGGCAAAGGCCGCGGTGGCGATCACTCGGAGCTCGGCGCCGTCGACGCCGAAGTCTTCGGCCACCGCCACCAGCTACCGGTGTGGGACACGCGGCTGATTGTCTGGCTGGTGAGCAACCACCTGGTCATGTCGACGACCGCGCAACGCAAGGACCTGTCCGACCCGCAGGTGATTCACGACTTCGCCCTGTTTGTCGGTGATGAAGTGCATCTGGATTACCTGTATGTACTGACCGTGGCCGATATCAATGCCACCAACCCGACCCTCTGGAACTCGTGGCGGGCCAGCCTGTTGCGCCAGCTGTATACCGAGACCAAGCGTGCACTGCGCCGCGGCCTGGAAAACCCGGTGGACCGTGAAGAGCAGATTCGCCGCACCCAGACCGCCGCCCTGGACATTCTGGTGCGCAATGGCACCGACCCGGACGATGTGGAACAGCTCTGGTCGGGGCTGGGCGATGATTACTTTCTGCGCCATACCGCCGGTGACGTGGCCTGGCACAGCGATGCGATCCTGCAACAGCCAGTCAACGGCGGCCCGCTGGTGCTGATCAAGGAAACCACCCAACGTGAATTCGAGGGCGCGACGCAGATCTTCATCTACGCCGCCGACCAGCACGATTTCTTCGCTGTGACGGTGGCCGCCATGGCCCAGTTGAACCTCAACATTCATGACGCACGAATCATCACCTCCAGCAGCCAGTTCACCCTCGACACCTACATCGTGCTCGACAGCGATGGCGGCTCGATTGGCGACAATCCGCAGCGCATCGAAGAAATTCGCCAGGGTCTGACCGAGGCCCTGCGCAACCCGGACGACTACCCGACCATCATCAAGCGCCGGGTGCCGCGCCAGCTCAAGCACTTCAGCTTTGCTCCGCAGGTCACCATCCATAACGACGCCCAGCGCCCGGTCACGGTGCTGGAACTGCTGGCCCCGGATCGCCCCGGACTGCTGGCACGGATTGGCAAGATCTTCCTGGAGTTCGACCTGTCGCTGCAGAACGCCAAGATTGCCACCCTGGGCGAGCGGGTCGAAGACGTGTTTTTCATCACCGATGCCGACAACCAGCCGTTGTCCGACCCGCAACTGTGTGCCCGCCTGCAGGAAGCCATTGTCGAACAGTTGAACGTCAACAGCGAACCGGACGGCGGGTTTCGCCTGAGTATCTGAATTTATCCATTTACGGCGCCCGGCTCAGGGCGCCTTGCACCTTGAGACATTTGCCTCATGAACAACGCCATGCAACAGCTTCAGCCCTACCCGTTCGAAAAGCTGCGTGCCCTGCTCGGCAGCGTGACGCCCAACCCCGACAAGCGCCCCATCGCCCTGTCGATCGGCGAGCCCAAACACAAATCGCCGGCGTTCGTGGCCAAGGCGCTGGCTGACAATCTCGACCAGATGGCGGTGTACCCGACCACCCTGGGCCTGCCGGCCTTGCGTGAAGCCATCGGCCACTGGTGCGAACGACGCTTTGGCGTGCCCGCCGGCTGGATCGACCCGGCCCGCCACGTACTGCCGGTCAACGGCACCCGTGAGGCGCTGTTTGCCTTCACCCAGACCGTGGTCAACCGCGAAGCCGATGGCCTGGTGGTCAGCCCCAACCCGTTCTACCAGATCTACGAAGGTGCGGCGTTTCTGGCCGGCGCTCAGCCGCATTACCTGCCGTGCCTGAACGACAACGGCTTCAACCCGGACTTCGACGCCGTCGCCCCGCACATCTGGCAGCGCTGCCAGATCCTGTTCCTGTGCTCGCCGGGCAACCCCACCGGTGCACTGATTCCGCTCGAAACCCTGAAACAACTGATCGCCCTGGCCGACCAGTACGACTTCGTGATCGCCGCCGACGAATGCTACAGCGAGCTGTACTTCGACGAGCAAAGCCCGCCACCCGGCCTGCTGAGCGCCTGCGCCGAACTGGGCCGCCAGGATTTCAAGCGCTGCGTAGTGTTTCACAGCCTGTCCAAGCGCTCCAACCTGCCAGGCCTGCGCTCCGGCTTTGTGGCCGGCGACGCCGAGATCCTCAAGGCCTTCTTGCTGTATCGCACCTACCACGGCTGCGCCATGCCGGTACAAACTCAACTGGCCAGCATCGCAGCCTGGAACGACGAAGACCACGTGCGCAGCAACCGCGACCTGTACCGTGAGAAATTCGACGCCGTGCTCGACATCCTTGGCCCGGTGATGGACGTGCAACGCCCGGACGGCAGCTTCTACCTGTGGCCCAGCGTCGGCCAGGACGACGCCGCGTTCTGCCGCGACCTTTACGCCGAACAGCACGTCACTGTAGTGCCAGGTTCGTACCTGTCGCGGGAAGTGGACGGCTTCAACCCCGGCGCCGGCCGCGTGCGCCTGGCCCTGGTCGCACCACTGGCCGAGTGCATCGAAGCCGCTGAGCGGATTCGGGCGTTTGTAACCCGCTGACACGCCTGCCCTGCCCCACGGCATGCAATGTGCCGTGGGTTGTCACCCGCACGCCGGACGATATGCGCTGGATACCCGTAAGGTAATGGCCAAGACTTTCACAAGAGGTTTGGCGATACTACCGCGCCATCATTCATGAAAAGGAATTCGCTAATGAAGCGCGTCTTTGCATTCTCCATCCTGGCCCTCTGCCTCAGTGCCTGCGACAAACCTGTCGAGAAGATCAGCCACCCAGCCCAAGCGCCCTTACAATGCGGTAAAGACACTGATTGTAAGGGCGACCGGATCTGCGAAAACGGCCAGTGCACCAGCCCCACCACATCGACAGGACTCGTAACGAAACCGGCCCCCTCGGCCAGCCTGGCTCCTGCTGCTCCCAGCGTCACCTATCAACCGGTGCTAATCTCCGGCGATCAGGTGGGCCCATTCACCACTGGCGCCGATGCCATCAACTATCAGTCTCGCGCCGGAGTGATGAATATCCTTGAACAAGTGCTCGAAGAGCCCGAGTTCTCGACCTATGTCACAGTAGAGAAAGCTTATGCCTTCGGCCCTGACCGTTACGTGCTGGTTATCTCCACTGGAGAAGGCGGCCGGGCTTGTCCTGCCACTACCTACGCGGTGAGCTTCAGCACAGCAACGGAATCAGTGGACGGCAGCGTCACAGTCGATGGCTGCTCGGAAGCAGTAGATTCCCTGGCGCAGAACAACAAACTCACGATCAAGAAAGACGGTAAGGCCACGGAGATTTTCAACGGCATAGTACGCTGACGCTACGTACCTTAATCCGGCATCTGAATATGCCCCCTCTGTCTGTGATTGTCCGACAGATATCGAGACAGGCCGGGCACAGCACGTGTGGGCATGGCATAATCACCGGCTGTTTTCAGCGATGCATGGGAAGTTTCGGCAATGGCCAATACCGCCAACGACAGCAAGATCGTACGCATTTACGGCATCAAGGCCTGCGACACGATGAAAAAAGCCCGTACATGGCTAGAACAACACGCCGTGAGCCATGATTTTCACGACTACAAGACCCAGGGCATCGACCGCGAACACCTGAGCCAATGGTGTGACGAACACGGTTGGCAAGTGGTGCTCAACCGCGCCGGTACGACGTTTCGCAAGCTCGAGGAGACGCAAAAAGCCGACCTCGACCAGAACAAGGCCATCGAGCTGATGCTGGCGCAACCGTCGATGATCAAGCGCCCGGTGCTCGATCTCGGCGAGCGAACCCTGATTGGCTTCAAACCCGAACTGTATGCGGCGGCGTTGCAGTAAGCCCACGAGCTGCTGGCAACCCCCTGATCACTCAAGAGGAATATGCATGTCCACTACTCTGTTCAGCCTGGCCTTCGGTGTCGGCACCCAGAATCGTCAAGGCAACTGGCTGGAAGTCTTCTACGCTCAGCCGCTGCTCAAGCCATCGGCCGAGCTGGTCGCGGCAGTCGCGCCACTGCTGGGCTACAGCGGCGGTAACCAGGCCATCGCATTCAACACCGACCTGGCGTCGAAGCTGGCCGAAGCGGTCAAGCCTGTCGATGCTGCACAAGCCGCACTGCTGACCCGTCTGGCCGAGAGCCACAAGCCGCTGGTCGCCACCCTGCTGGCCGAAGACGCCGCACTGACCTCAACCCCTGAGGCCTACCTGAAACTGCATCTGCTGTCGCACCGTCTGGTCAAGCCGCACGGCCTGAGCCTGGCCGGTATCTTCCCGCTGCTGCCAAACGTCGCCTGGACCAATGCCGGTGCGGTCGACCTGGGCGAGCTGGGCGAGCGGCAACTCGAAGCGCGCCTCAAAGGCGAGCTGCTGGAAGTCTTCTCGGTCGACAAATTCCCGAAAATGACTGACTACGTGGTGCCGGCCGGCGTGCGTATCGCCGACAGCGCCCGGGTGCGCCTGGGTGCCTACATTGGTGAAGGCACCACCGTCATGCACGAAGGCTTCGTCAATTTCAACGGCGGCACTGAAGGCCCGGGCATGATCGAAGGCCGTGTATCGGCTGGCGTGTTCGTCGGCAAGGGCTCGGACCTGGGCGGCGGCTGCTCGACCATGGGCACCCTGTCCGGTGGCGGCAATATCATCATCAGCGTTGGCGAAGGCTGCCTGATCGGTGCCAACGCCGGTATCGGCATCCCGCTGGGCGACCGCAACACCGTTGAAGCCGGTCTTTACATCACTGCCGGTACCAAAGTCGCGCTGCTCGATGAGAACAACGAACTGGTCAGCACCGTCAAGGCCCGCGATCTGGCTGGCCAGACCGACCTGCTGTTCCGTCGCAACTCGCAAACCGGCGCTGTGGAATGCAAAACCCACAAGTCGGCCATCGAGCTGAACGAAGCACTGCACGCTCACAACTGATGCCGTGTACGGGTCCAGGTGCGCGGGCAACCCCGCGGCCTGGCCCCGCCTGACAAGCCGGACGGACCAATGCCCCTGATTTCTCCCTGGCGCGCCGACTTTCCTGCCATCGACGCCCTGCAGCGGCAAGGCCAGACCTATCTGGACAGCGCTGCCACCACGCAAAAACCCCAGGCATTGCTCGATGCCTTGATGCATTACTACTGCAACGGTGCGGCCAACGTACACCGTGCCCAGCACCTGCCTGGTGCCCACGCGACCCAGGCCTTCGAAGCCTCGCGCAGCAAGGTCAGCCACTGGCTCAATGCCGCTGAGAGCGGGCAGATCATCTTTACCCACGGCGCAACCTCGGCTCTCAACCTGCTTGCCTACGGCCTGGAAGGCGTATTCAGCGCCGGTGACGAGATTGCTATCAGCGCCCTGGAGCACCACGCCAACCTGTTGCCCTGGCAACAACTGGCCCAGCGGCGCAATCTGAAACTGGTGATCCTGCCGCTTGATGCGCACGGCCTGATCGATCTCGACGCGGCCAGCGCGCTGATCGGCCCGAACACTCGCCTGCTGGCCGTCAGCCAGTTCTCCAATGTGCTCGGTGCCTGGCAACCACTGCCACGCCTGCTGGCCCTGGCCCGTGCCCAAGGGGCGCTGACGGTGGTCGATGGCGCGCAAGGGGTGGTGCATGGTCGCCATGATGTGCAGGCGCTGGGCTGCGACTTCTACGTTTTCTCCAGCCACAAGCTGTATGGCCCCGAAGGCCTGGGCGTGATCTACGCGGGTAACGAAGCGCTGCCCAAGCTGGCCCACTGGCAGTTCGGCGGCGAGATGGTACTGACCGCCGACTACCGGCATGCCGAGTTTCGCGCCGCGCCGCTGGGCTTTGAAGCCGGAACCCCGCCCATCGCCAGCGTGATCGGGCTTGGGGCGACGCTCGATTACCTGGACAGCCTCGACCAGCGAGCGGTCGCCGACCACGAAGCGCAATTGCACAAACGTCTGCTTGAAGGCCTGCAGCAGCGCGATCGGGTCCGCGTGCTGGGCGCGCCTGAACTGGCCTTGGTCAGCTTTGTGGTCGAGGGCGTGCATAACGCCGACCTGGCCCACCTGCTCACCGAACAGGGCATCGCCGTGCGCGCCGGCCATCACTGCGCTATGCCGCTGCTCAAACACCTCGGCCTGCCCGGCGCGATTCGGGTGTCGCTGGGGCTGTACAACGACTCGGACGACCTGCTGCGCCTGTTCAGTGCTCTGGACCAGTCGCTGGAGCTGCTGGCATGACGCTGGGTTCAGAAGCCGTCGCGGCGCAGCAAGCTTTCAGCCAGTTACAGGGCTGGGAGCAACGCGCCCGGTTGCTGATGCAGTGGGGTGAACGCCTGAGCGCACTGAGCGAAGCGGAAAAGTCCGAACAGCATCGGGTACACGGCTGCGAAAGCCAGGTCTGGTTGCTCGCTGACGCCGCTGAAGGCCGCTGGCAGTTTCGCGCCAGCAGCGATGCGCGGCTGTTGCGCGGCCTGTTGGCACTGCTGCTGGTGCGGGTCAACGGCCTGTCCGCCGAGCAGTTGCGCCAGGTCGATGTGGCGCAATGGTTCGACAGCCTGGGGCTTGGTCGTCAATTATCGCCGTCGCGCAGCAACGGCCTGAACGCCGTGCTGCAACGCATGCGCGAACTGGCTGCTCAGTCCTGAGCCGCTTCGGCGGGCAAGCCGTTGAAAAACGTAGGCGAGGCAGGCAGTGCAAGGCAAAAACAGGCGAGCAAGCGGAGTTTACGGGTGTAAATGAGCATTGTGAGCCTGTTTTTAACGTAGCAATGGCAACGCAGGTAGTTTTTCAACAGTTTGCTGGCTTGACCCGCTCCGATGGCCGGCGGGTCCCGGCTACCAGTTTGTCCACCGCCTTGCTCGCCGCGACCATGCCGAAGGTCGCGGTAACCATCATCACTGCGCCAAAGCCACCGGCACAGTCCAGACGCACGCCCTCGCCGACAAAGGTCTTGCTCTGGCACACGCTGCCGTCGGGCATCGGATAACGCAACTGCTCGCTGGAAAATACACACGGCACGCTGTAGCTGCGGCTGGGGGTACGCGAGAAGTTGTAGTCGCGGCGCAGGGTCGAACGCACCTTGGCCGCCAGCGGATCGTTGAAGGTACGGTTCAGGTCACAGACCTGGATTTGCGTCGGGTCGATCTGCCCGCCTGCACCGCCGGTGGTCACCAGGCCGATCTTGCGCCGCTTGCACCAGGCAATGAGCGCGGCCTTGGCCTTGACGCTGTCGATACAGTCGATCACGAAATCCAGCTCTTGAGTGATGTACTCAGCCAGTGTGTCTGGGGTCA
This sequence comes from Pseudomonas sp. 21LCFQ02, assembly GCF_024129895.2. Taxonomy (NCBI): domain Bacteria; kingdom Pseudomonadati; phylum Pseudomonadota; class Gammaproteobacteria; order Pseudomonadales; family Pseudomonadaceae; genus Pseudomonas; species Pseudomonas sp. 21LCFQ02. Next base: position 2,939,101 of record NZ_CM178749.1, on the reverse strand, counting down.
CGAAGTCCATCACCGCATGCACCACGCAGTCCGGGTTGATCGCCCGAATACGCTCGGCCATCACCTCGACCTTGGCCCGCCCCACAGTACCGTCCAGCGCATGCAACTGGCGGTTGGTGTTGCTGACACAGACGTCGTCCAGATCGAACAGCGATATCTCGCCCACGCCACTGCGCGCCAGCGCCTCAGCAGCCCACGAACCCACGCCACCAATACCAATCACCGCGACATGGGCCGCTTGCAGGCGCTCCAGCCCCTGGCTGCCATACAACCGGGCGATACCGGCAAAACGTGGATCTGCTGTGCTCATGTTCATGACCTCGAAAACCGGCGCGCATTATAGGCGTTGACGCCGCGCAGGACACCCACCGCCAGCAACGGACTGTCGCAAAGCCGCCGATTCAGGCGCATGGAGCGGGCAAATTTGCTTTAAGATATCGGCCTTTTCGCACCTCGCACATTCTGCGCCCTGCAACCGGAGTCCTGTTCATGACGGCCCCAGCCGACCTCTCGCCCACTCTCCAACTGGCCTGCGACCTGATTCGTCGGCCATCGGTTACGCCGCTCGATGCCGATTGCCAGGCGGTGATGATGCAACGCCTGGGCGCGGTCGGCTTCAAGCTCGAACCAATGCGCATCGAAGACGTCGATAACTTCTGGGCCACCCATGGCAACGGTGACGGCCCGGTGCTGTGTTTTGCCGGCCACACCGACGTGGTGCCCACCGGTCCGGTACAGGCCTGGCAGAACGACCCGTTCGACGCGCTGATCGACGAGCACGGCATGCTCTGCGGCCGTGGTGCAGCCGACATGAAAGGCAGCTTGGCGTCGATGGTGGTGGCCAGCGAACGCTTCGTGCGCGACTACCCCGATCACAAAGGCTCGGTGGCCTTTCTGATCACCAGCGATGAAGAAGGCCCGGCGCACCACGGCACCAAGGCGGTGGTCGAACGCCTGGCAGCACGTAACGAGCGTCTGGACTGGTGCATCGTCGGCGAGCCGTCGAGCACCACCCTGGTCGGTGACGTGGTCAAGAACGGCCGCCGTGGCTCACTCGGCGCCACCTTGCAGGTGCGCGGCAAACAAGGCCACGTGGCCTACCCCCATCTGGCCAAAAACCCGATTCATCTGGCCGCCCCGGCCCTGGCTGAACTGGCTGCCGAGCACTGGGACGAAGGCAACGCATTCTTCCCGCCGACCAGCTTTCAGATCTCCAACCTCAACTCGGGCACCGGTGCCACCAACGTGATTCCCGGTGAGCTGGTCGCGGTGTTCAACTTCCGCTTCTCTACCGAGTCCACTGTCGAAGGCCTGCAACAGCGCGTCGCAGCAATTCTCGACAAGCACGACCTGGACTGGCACATCGACTGGGCGCTGTCGGGCCTGCCATTTCTGACCGAGCCAGGCGCGCTGCTTGATGCCGTGTCGGCGAGCATCCGTGACATTACTGGTCGCGAAACCCAGGCCTCGACCAGCGGCGGCACCTCTGACGGTCGCTTTATCGCCACGCTGGGCACCCAAGTCGTCGAACTCGGCCCGGTCAACGCCACCATCCACCAGGTCAACGAACGCATCCTGGCCAGCGACCTCGACGTGCTGACCGAGATCTACTATCAGACCCTGGTCAAGTTGCTCGCCTGATGCTCACCTGTCCAATCTGCGCAGCGCCACTGGCCAACGCCGACAACGGTGTGGCCTGCCCGGCCAACCATCGTTTCGACCGCGCACGCCAGGGCTACCTGAATCTGCTGCCGGTGCAGCACAAGAACAGCCGTGACCCGGGCGATAACCAGGCGATGGTCGAAGCCCGGCGGCGCTTTCTCGACGCCGGCCATTACGCGCCGGTGGCCCGCCGTCTGGCGGAACTGGCCGCCGAGCGAGCGCCGGGGCGCTGGCTGGACATCGGCTGCGGCGAAGGCTATTACACCGCGCAAATTGCCGAGGCACTGCCCAAAGCCGATGGCTATGCGCTGGATATTTCCCGCGAGGCAATCAAACGCGCCTGCCGGCGTGACAGCAGCCTGACCTGGCTGGTCGCGAGCATGGCGCGCATTCCGTTGCCGGACGCCAGTTGTCAGTTTCTGGCCAGCGTCTTCAGCCCGCTGGACTGGCTTGAGGCCAGGCGTCTGCTGACGCCTGGCGGCGGCCTGATGCGCGTGGGGCCGACCAGCGGCCATCTGATGGAGATGCGCCAGAAGCTGTACGACGAAGTCCGCGACTACGCCGATGACAAGCATCTGGCACTGGTACCGGAGGGGATGGAGCTGGCTCACAGCGAGACCCTGACCTATACCCTCAAGCTGATCGACAGCCAGTCGCGTGCCGATCTCTTGGCGATGACGCCACATGGCTGGCGGGCCAGCGCCGAGCGCCGGGCAGCGGTCATCGATTACCCTGGCCCGTTCAAGGTCACCGTTTCCATGCGCTACGATTATTTCGTGCTGCAGTAAGCCATTTTTCGAGGCCATCATGCGTCAACCTGATATCGAGATTTACCTGAAGGACGAAGACGTCGATCACAAGGCGATTACTGCCTGGTTGAGTGTCGCGCTGGGGCCGTGCAGTGAGTGGCAACAGAAAGGCCAGACCTGGAAGTGCCGGGCCGGCGAGGTGCCGGTGACCTGGGTGCCCAAGGCAGTGGGCAAGTGGAACAGTCTGTTTCTGGAGAGTGACAAGACGCCTTGGGACGACGATATTGCCTGCGCCCATGCGGCGTTTGCGGCGCTGGCTGTTGAGGTACGCTGTGCGCCAGGCAGTTGGGCGGAGGATGATGGTGAGGAGGACGCTGACCGGTGGATCAGGATCAGTGCCGAAGGTGAACAAGAGATTATCTGGCGCACCTCCTGACATCAGCTGGCCTGGCGCGGGATCGCCCGTAGGAGCGGCTTTAGCCGCGAAGGCCTTTCGTTTTGTGCAAGGGTCATTGCCGCGGTTGTTTGATCCTCGGGGGCCGGCGCGATGGGCGTCCTGCCCAGCGCACCGGCTCCTGATATCAAGAGCAGCGACATCCATGTCGGTTTCTCCCCCGAATCGACGCCTACCCTCGGCCTGCGCCAAAGTCGCGATTCGCGTCGTCTGCGCCATCTTGGTTCGAGAGCAAAAGCAAAACTACAGCAGAGCAAGATCACGAGCCAAGCATGGACAGCGAGCTCCTGCTTGGGGCTGTCGCTGCGAACTTTCCTACGATTCTTGACACCAATAGACGACACCGGTCTTTTTGCCGTTCCCTGGCGGATACGGCACACTGTCGCCCCGGCCGCCCATGCCTTCCTTGTTAGCAGACTCCGTATGACCCGATCTCCGTTGCACCGCCTTGTCTTCGGTGCCTTGCGCCGTGTGTTGTTTCTCTGGGTTCGTTCGGAGACGATCAATCAGTCGTCGCTGAAGCTGGATCTGGATCGCAGCAAGCCGGTGTTTTATGCCTTGCAGTCGCCAGCGCTGAGTGATCTGGCAGTGGTGGATCGGGAGTGCACCAAGGTGGGCCTGCCGCGTCCGGTACTGGAAGTCGCGGTCAATGGTCAGCTAGAGCCAGCCGGGTTCTTCTATCTGACCCCGGAGCCAGACTGGCTGGGGCGCCATGACAAACGCGGGGCGCCACCGGTGCTGGAGCGGTTGCTCAATACGCTCAATGAGTATCCGGGCGAGGATGCGCAGATCATTCCGGTGAGTGTGTTCTGGGGGCAGTCGCCCGACCATGAGTCCAGCGCCTGGAAGTTGCTGTTCGCTGACAGCTGGGCGGTGACCGGGCGGTTGCGGCGGCTGGTGACCATTCTGATTCTGGGCCGCAAGACCCGTGTGCAGTTTTCCGCGCCCATTCACTTGCGCGACCTGCTGGCGCAGAACAAGGGACCGGCCCTGACCCTGCGCATGACCCAGCGGCTGCTGCGGGTGCATTTTCGCAATGTGCGCAGTTCGGTTATCGGCCCGGACGTTTCGCACCGACGCAATCTGGTCAAGGACCTGATCAGAGCACCGTTGGTGGTGCAAGCGATCAAGGAAGCCGCCGAACGCGACAACCTGCCTGAAGCCAAGGTCCGTGAGCAGGTGCTGGGCTATGCCAACGAGATCGCCTCGGACTACACCTATACCGTCATCCGCTTCATGGAAGTGCTGCTCAGCTGGTTCTGGAACAAGATCTACGACGGTATCAAGGTCAATCACATCGAGAACGTGCAAAAGGTCGCACCAGGGCATGAGGTGGTCTACGTGCCGTGCCACCGCAGCCACATCGACTACCTGCTGCTCTCCTATTTGTTGTTCCGCAATGGCCTGACCCCGCCGCACATCGCCGCCGGGATCAACCTCAACATGCCGGTGGTCGGTAACCTGCTGCGCCGTGGCGGGGCGTTTTTCATGCGCCGCAGCTTCAAAGGCAATCCGCTCTACAGCACGGTATTCAACGAATACCTCAACACCCTGTGCAGCAAAGGCTTCCCGGTCGAATACTTTGTCGAAGGCGGCCGCTCGCGCACCGGGCGCATGCTGCAACCCAAGACCGGCATGCTGGCCATCACCTTGCGCAGCTTTTTGCGTAATCCACGCATGCCGCTGGTCTTCGTGCCGGTCTATATCGGTTATGAACGGGTACTCGAAGGCCGTACCTATCTGGGTGAATTGCGCGGCAAGACCAAAAAGAAAGAATCGGTGTTCGATCTGTTCAAGGTCTTCGGCGCGCTGAAAAAACGCTTCGGCGAGGTGGCGGTCAACTTTGGCGAACCGATCCGCCTGGCTGAATTTCTTGACCAGCAACAACCAGACTGGCGTCAGCAGTCGGTCGGCCCGCACGATCGCCCGCAATGGCTGAGCACGACCACTAACCAGCTGGCCGAGCGCGTGGCGCAACGGATCAACGAGGCGGCCGCCATCAACCCGGTCAATCTGGTGGCCCTGGCCTTGCTGTCCACGCCGCGCCTGGCACTGGGTGACCAGGCGCTGGAGCGCACCCTGGATCTGTTCCTGACGCTACTGCGCCAGGTGCCTTACTCCGCGCACACCACGCTGCCGGACGGTGACGGCAAGGCGCTGATCGAGCATGTGAAAAGCATGGAACTGCTGGCCGAGCAAAAGGACGCGCTGGGGCGCATCTATTATCTGGACGAGCAGAACGCGGTGTTGATGACCTACTACCGCAACAATGTCCTGCATATCTTTGCCCTGCCCTCGCTGCTGGCCTGCTTCTTCCAGAGCTGGTCACGGATGAGCCGCGAGTTGATCCTGCGCTACACCCGTGCCCTGTACCCTTATCTGCAGTCGGAGCTGTTCATCCGTTGGTCGCTGGCCGAACTGGACGAAATCATCGAACAGTGGCTGGCAGCGTTTGTCGAGCAAGGTCTGTTGCGCCTGGAAAATGACGTGTACCTGCGCCCCGAGCCCAGCTCGCGGGAGTTCGTGCAACTGACTGTGCTGTCACGCGCCATCGCCCAGACCCTGCAACGCTTCTATATGGCTGTCGCGCTGCTGCTGGATAACGGCCAGCACGCGCTGAGCGCAGAAGAACTGGAAGACTTGTGCACAGTCATGGCACAGCGCCTGTCGATCCTGCATGGCCTCAATGCGCCGGAGTTCTTCGACAAAAGCCTGTTCCGCCACTTCATCCAGACCCTGCTCGACCAGGGCGTATTGCGCAAAGACATCAATGGCAAACTCAGCTACCACCCGCAGCTTGGCGAGATGGCCGAAGGCGCCGCCAAGCGGGTACTGACCGCAGAAATCCGCCTGTCGATTCACCAGGTCACGTTGCAGGGCGCAGACGACGAAGCACCTGCAGCTGGCTAGTGTTATGTTCAACCCGCCTGCTCCGGGCAGGCGGTTTCTCAAGGAGCCCCGGCATGAAAGCCATCCCCCTTATCGCCCTGACAGCACTACTGAGTGCTTGCTCGGCCATGCACAAACCCGGCATCGCCAGCCTTGAAGGCGAGGTGTTCTACCTGCAACGCAGTGCCCTGCCGCCTGCCGCGACGCTGAGTGTCAGCCTGCAAGACGTGTCACGCGCCGACGCACCAGCGACCACGCTGGCCCAGTACAACACGCCCATCAACACTCAGGTACCACTGCCTTTTCACCTGCAATACGATCCTGCGCAGGTGACGCCCGGCCACAGCTACGCCGTCAGCGCGCGCATAGAGGCCGACGGGCGCCTGTTGTTCATCAGCACTGAGCGGCACAGCGTGAATCTGGATGGCAGTGACCGGCAGCCGCTGCGCATCCGGGTCAATCCGGCACTTCCCTGATACTCTTGCAGCACTTGCTCCATTCAAGATGTTTCAACCGGAAAAGGATCCTGCCATGTTTCGCCCCTCGTTCACTTTCGCTGGCCTGTGTGCAGGCCTGTTGCTCTCGGCCAATGTCTTCGCCCTGTCGCTGAGCGATCTGTCGCAATCGGACGCCAGTGGCGGACTCAAGGATGCCCTGACCCAGGGTGCGCAGATCGCGGTCAAGCAACTGGGCACACCGGGCGGTTTCAGCAATAACCAGGACGTGCGCATTGAACTGCCGGGCAATCTGGGCAAGGTCGCCAAGAAGATGCGCCAATTCGGTATGGGCGCTGAGGTCGATCAACTCGAAACCAGCATGAACCAGGCCGCCGAGGCCGCGGTGCCACAGGCTCAGGCGTTGCTGGTCGATGCGGTGAAGAAGATGACCGTGGCTGATGCCAAGGCGATTCTCAGCGGCGGCCAGGATTCGGCTACCCAATACCTGGACAAAACCAGTCGTGAGGCGATTCGCGCCAAGTTCCTGCCGATCGTCAAGCAGGCCACCGACAAGGTTGGCGTGGCGCAGAAATACAACGCTTTCGCTGGCCAGGCTGCCGCGCTGGGCGTGCTGGACGCGAAGAACGCCAACGTCGAAAACTATGTGGCCGAGCAGGCGCTCAATGGTTTGTTCGAGATGATTGCCAAGCAGGAGCAGAGCATCCGCGCCAACCCGGCCGCGGCCGCGACCAGCCTGGCGAAGAAGGTATTTGGCGCGCTGTGATCTCGCGGCTCCCGTAGGACCGGCTTTAGCCGGGAAAGCATCGACTCTTTCCCCGACCAAAGCGGATCGTCGCCCGGCCGGTCCTACTCCGGCTTTTTCACCCTGAACCACGCCGCATACAAGGCCGGCAAGAACAGCAGGGTCAGGGCCGTGGCGACGATCAGGCCACCCATGATTGCCACCGCCATCGGGCCGAAGAACAGGCTGCGTGACAGCGGGATCATCGCCAGCACTGCGGCCAGCGCGGTGAGTACGATGGGGCGGAAGCGCCTCACCGTGGCGTCGATGATCGCGTGCCAGCTGTCTTGCCCGGAGCCGATGTCCTGTTCGATCTGATCGACCAATATCACCGAGTTGCGCATGATCATTCCCGACAGGGCGATGGTGCCGAGCATGGCCACAAAGCCGAACGGCTGGTTGAACACCAACAGAAACAGGGTCACGCCTATCAGCCCCAGTGGCGCGGTGATGAACACCATGAACATCCGCGAAAAGCTGCGCAGCTGGATCATCAACAGGGTCAGCACCACCACGATGAACAACGGCACCCCGGCATTGACCGAGCTCTGGCCACGCTCGGAATCCTCCACCGTACCGCCGACCTCCAGCAGATAGCCATCGGGCAGTTCGGCACGCACCTGGGCAAGGCTCGGCAGAATCTCCTTGACCAGGCTAGCCGGCTGCTGTGGACCGTAGATGTCAGCGCGCACCGTGACGTTCGGCAGGCGGTTGCGATGCCAGATGACGCCTTCTTCGAAACCGTATTCGAGGGTCGCGATCTGCGCCAGAGCGATGCTTGTGCCGTTGCTGGTCGGCACTGCCAGGCTCGACAGGTCCTGCAACCGCTCACGCTCACTGCGGGTGCCGCGCATGACGATATCGATCAACTGATCGTCTTCACGAAACTGGCTGACGCTGGAGCCGGTCAGCGACGACTGGAGGAATTTCGCCACGTCGCCGCTGCTCACCCCCAGTGCCCGGGCGCGGTCCTGGTCGATGTTCAAATGCACCACCTTGCTGGGCTCTTCCCAGTCCAGGTGGACGTTGGCCACGTGCGGATTCTCGCGCACTTTGGCCTGGACCTTACGCGCCAGCGCCCGAACCTCGTCGATGTGTTCGCCGGTAATCCGGAACTGCACCGGGTAGCCGACCGGCGGGCCGTTCTCCAGCCGGGTCACTCGTGAGCGCAAGGTCGGGAACTGCTCATTAAGGGCGCTGATCAGCCAACTGCGCAATTGCTCACGGTCTTCGATGGTCTTGGCCAGTACCACAAACTGGGCAAAGCTCGCTGCGGGCAGTTGCTGGTCCAACGGCAGGTAGAAACGCGGTGAACCGGTGCCGACATAGGCCACATAATTTTCGATACCGGGATGATCCTTGAGCAGTGCCTCCAGGCGTTTGACCTGTTCGGTGGTATTGCTCAGCGACGCGCCTTCGGCCAGCTTCAGGTCAACCATCAACTCAAGACGTCCGGACGCCGGGAAGAACTGCTGCGGCACGAAGCGGAACATCACCAGCGACAGTACAAACAGCGCCACGGTGGCAACAATCACCGTCTTGCGGCGCCGCACGCACCATTCGATCACCACCCGTACCCGCTGGTACATCGGCGTCGCGTAGGGGTCAGGCTCAACCCCGCTGCCATGCCGCAGCGCGTGCTTTTTCGCCAGGTCCGGCAGCAGTTTTTCACCCAGCCATGGGACGAACATCACCGCCGCCACCCACGAGGCCAGCAAGGCGATGGTCACGACCTGGAAGATCGAGCGGGTGTACTCACCGGTGCTCGATTGTGCAGTGGCGATGGGCAGAAAGCCTGCTGCCGTAATCAAGGTGCCGGTGAGCATCGGGAACGCGGTGCTGGTCCAGGCAAAGCTGGCCGCCTTGAGCCGGTCGTAGCCTTGCTCCATCTTGATCGCCATCATTTCCACGGCAATGATCGCGTCGTCCACCAGCAACCCCAGCGCCAGTACCAGCGCGCCCAGCGAAATCTTGTGCAGGCCGATGCCCAGATAGAGCATGCAGGCAAAGGTCATTGCCAGCACCAACGGGATGGCCAGCGCCACTACCATGCCAGTGCGTACGCCCAATGAGAAAAAGCTCACCAGCAGGACGATGATCAACGCCTCGGCCAGCACCTGAACGAACTCGCCCACGCCGGTGCGCACCGCCGCCGGTTGATCAGACACCTTGCGCAGTTCCATGCCGGCCGGCAGGTTGGCTTGCAAGCGGGCAAACTCGGCTTGCAGCGCTTTGCCCAGCACCAGGATATCGCCGCCGCCTTTCATTGCCACGGCCACGCCAATCGCGTCCTGATCCATGAAGCGCATGCCTGGCGCCGGAGGATCGTTGAAACCACGCGTCACCTCGGCCAGGTCACTGATACGCAAGGTTCGACCCTCGACGCGGATCGGGAAGTCACGAATCTCATCGACCGATACAAAGCGCCCGCTGACCCGCAGGTGAATACGCTCCTGTGAGGTTTCGAAGAAGCTCGACGAGGCCACTACGTTCTGCGCTTCCAGCGCCTGCTGGACAGCCTGCAATGGAACCCCCAGGGTCGCCAGTTTGACGTTGGACAGCTCGATCCAGATTTTCTCGTCCTGCACGCCGATCAGTTCGACCTTGCCGACATCCTTGACCCGCTGCAGGCGAATCTGGATGCGCTCGGCATAATCCTTGAGCACCGCGTAGTCAAAGCCCTGGCCGGTCAGCGCGTAGATATTGCCGAACGTGGTGCCGAACTCGTCATCGAAGAATGGCCCCTGCACCCCGGCCGGCAGGGTGTGCCGGATATCGCCGACCTTCTTGCGCACCTGGTACCACAGCTCGGGCAGGAACGCCGAAAAAAGCGAATCGCGGGCCATGAAGATCACCGTGGACTCACCGGGCCGGGAGAACGAGGTCATGCGTTCGTACTCGCCGGTTTCCATCAGCTTTTTCTCGACCCGGTCGGTGACCTGACGCGCCACTTCCTCGGCGCTGGCACCCGGCCACAGGGTACGAACCACCATGACCTTGAAGGTGAACGGCGGGTCTTCGCTCTGCCCCAGCTTGCTATAAGACAACGCACCGACCACGGCCAGCACGATCATCAGGTACAGCACCACCTGGCGATGCCGCAGCGCCCATTCGGAAAGGTTGAAGTGCATCGCAGGTTACTCCTTGCCAGCCAGGTCGACCACCCGGTTACTGCGATCCACCGGGCGGATTCGCTCACCTTCGCGCAGCACATGTACGCCAGCGGCCACCACCCAATCGGTGGCGCGCAGCCCTTCGAGCACCGGCACGGTTTCCTGGCCCCATGGCCCAAGCTGCACGGCAACACGTTTGAGGGTGCTGTCAGCCTCAACCCGCCAGACATAGCTGGCGCCCTGCTCGGCACTGACCGCTGACAACGGCACCGCCAACGCGACTGCATGCTCGTTGGCGACATAGACCCGCGCGCTCTGGCCCAGCTCGACCGGCACCTGACCGGCCTCGAATGCAATGCGGGCCGCGAAGGTGCGCGAACGCGGATCGGCGGCTGGCGAGAGCTCGCGAACCCGCCCCGGCAGACGCCGGTCACGTTGGGTCCACAGTTCGACCGTAACCGGCTGACCGATCTTGAAGCGGGCAAAATTCTGCTCCGGCAGGCTGATACTCACCTCCCGCTCACCATCGGCGGCCAGGGTGAAGACTGTCTGCCCGGCAGCGACCACCTGGCCGACCTCCACGGCACGCCTGGCAATCACGCCCTCTTGCGGCGCCCGCAATACGGTGTAGTCGGCCTGGTTATCGGCCACGGTAAGTTCCGCGCGTTGCTGCTTGAGGCGCGCCTCACCAGAGCGATAGAGGTTTTCGGCATTGTCGTATTGCGACTGGCTGACCATCTGCTTGCCCAGCAGGGTTTTGTAGCGGTCGCGCTCGGCGCGCACCAGTTGCAGGTTGGCCTCGGCCGCTGTCACTTGAGCACGCATCGCCTCGCGTTGCAGGCGTACATCCTGAGCATCGAGCTCAGCCAGCGGCTGGTTGGCCTTGACCCGCTGCCCCTCCTCGACCAGGCGGCGACTGACCTTGCCGCCGATTCTGAAGGCCAGCTCCGGCTCGAACCTGGCACGGACCTCACCGGGGTAGCTGTCCATGGAACGTGACGCAGGGAGGGGTTGCACCACCAGAGCCGGACGGACGGTAACTGGCGCAGCTGCTTCCTGACCACAAGCGGTCAGTAGCGTTACCAAGCCGATAGCGAGGATCGGAGACAGGATATGACGCGGCATGATGTAGGCGGATTCTTCCGTGAGTGTGGGCTTGGAATATTTGTACCGGCGAGTATATTAAAAAATACAAAACTCACCAGTACATTATTAGACCCAAAAATGCCTGATTTACCGTCCACACCTGGCCCTGGCCGTCCCAAGGATCTGGAAAAGCGCCGTGCCATCCTTGAGGCCGCGAAAAACCTGTTCATCCGGCATGGCTACACCGGCACCAGCATGGACAGCATCGCCAGCGAAGCCGGGGTGTCCAAGCTCACCGTCTATAGCCATTTCACTGACAAAGAAACCTTGTTCATCGAGGCGGTGACCGCTTGCTGCGAAGAGCTGTTGCCTGATCCGTATTTCGAATTCAACGACAACTTGCCCGTGGCAGACATGCTGCTGACGATTGCCCGGGCCTTCGAGCACTTGATCAATAGCCCCGAATCCCTGCAATTGCACCGTTTGATGGCCACATTGGGGATTCAGGACCCGCTCCTGTCGCAGACCTTTTTCAAGGCGGGCCCGCAACGGGTGCTCGACGGCATGCAGCGTTTCATGATCCGTGCCGATCAGAGCGGGCAGTTGCAGATCCCGTCGCCGCACAGCGCGGCGGGGCACTTTCTCAGTCTGATCAAGGGCATCGACCACTTTCGCCTGCTGGTAGGCTGTTGCGCCGAGCGCGACCCGGCCAGTGTCGAGGCCCACGTGCAGGAGGTGGTGAAGCTGTTCGTCAGGGCTTATGCAAAACCGTAGCGACCGGGCGGCGCTACGCTTTAGCCGCGAAAGCCTTACCGTGTTTCGCTGCTAAAGCAGCTCCTACGAGCATCTCCTACAAATGCAAGCCTCAGGGTTTTAGCGCTTTCTTCGGATAGATGTCGTACCGGCTGGACTTGCCCTCCAGGGTATAGCCCGGCTTGGCACCTTCGATAGGCGGGGCCTTGCGCGGGCGTTTGACCACCACCCGATGGCTGGCCAGCGCCAGAGCGGCATGCAGCAGCGCCGGGGCATCGAGGTCGTCACCGACCAGCGGGCGGAACAGGCGCATTTCCTTTTTCACCAGCGCGCTCTTGTCGCGGTGCGGAAACATCGGGTCCAGGTAGATAACCTGCGGCGGCTCGCCCTGCCAGTTGCGAATCAGCTCGATGGAATTACCGCTCAGCAATTGCATGCGACGCAGGATTTCGCCCACCTCGGCGTCTTGCCGGCCACGGGCCAGACCGTCTTCGAGCAGCGCGGCGATGATCGGCTGACGCTCGATCAACTGCATTTCACAGCCCAGAGTAGCAAGTACGAAAGCGTCCTTGCCCAGCCCCGCCGTGGCATCCAGCACCCGTGGCCGCACACCGGGTTGCAGGCCCACCGCCTTGGCAATCATCTGCCCGCTGCCACCGCCGAACAAGCGTCGGTGCGCTGCCGCACCGTCGACGAAATCCACCCGCACCGCACCGGGCGCATCCTTGCCCAGTTGCTGCAACTGCAGGCCGTCGGCGCTGATCTGCAAGGCAAAGTCGGCCTGTTCGGCCTGCAACGCCAAACCGAGACGCTGCGCCCAGTAATGGGCTTGTTCCTGCCCGGCCGGGTCCAGGGCTTCGACCCGGATCACGCTGCCACCTGACTGCTCGCTCATGGCTTTACACACTCGAAAAATAAATTAATGATCGGCCAAAGCGGCCGATAACTTCGGTATCAGGCATTTTGCCAGAGCCAGAGTCAGTACTGATCGCCATGTCAGATAATGTTCAATCAATCGGGTACTTGTCGCACAGTGGCGACTTCAGCCTGCGCAACAACCGGGTCCTGGGGGATGTAACCCAGCTCTGGTCAGATGCGTTTGCCCGAGCAATGGCCGAACAGTCTGGCGATGACAAGGCGGTCACTACAACCGCTTTCCCTGAAATTCTGGATCAAAGCACCGGTGAGCCGATTGCTGGCGCCCAAACCCTGAGCAAAATCGTTGAACAGCGCGCCTGCCCGGTGACTGACACTCAAGTGCGTCCTCCTGAGCCGCTGTTTCTGCCGATTGCCGAATTTGAACTGGATCTGCTGCCACCGGCTGCCGAACCATTCAGTGCCATGGAACTGATCGAGCAGCAGCGTAACCTGGAGTTCGATACCGAGTGGGTTCGCCCGACGGTGTTCCATGCGTACGATGACAGTGGCAAGTCGCCAAGCGCCGCCCCACGACCTCGCCCGCTGCATTTGCCGATCGCCGAGCTGGAATGGGATCTGGCCGAGAAGCCGGCCGAGCCTTACGACCAAGCAACCCTGGTCAGTCAGCAGCGTGCACTGGACTTCGACAATGGCTGGGCACGGCCCCTGATTCTGCAAAACCTGCGTCAGGTCGCCTGACCTTCCCTGCTGCTCGCTTCGCGACCAAGCCCGCTCCGGCTCTAAGCCAAGTACTCTGGACAGCGAACTACGGCTATGAATCTGGCCGCCTGATCAGCCGATTGATTATGCTGCTCAGGCCACGCCTTAGTTCCCGCCGTTCGGAGCCCCCCCATGTCTTTACGCGCCTTGCGCACGCTGGTCGCCATTGCCCAACACGGCTCCTTTGCCAGGGCCGCCGAGGCGGTGCATCTGACCCAGTCGGCAGTCAGCCTGCATGTACGCGGCCTGGAAGAGGAATTCAATGCGCCGCTGTTCGACCGTGCGCGGCGTTTGCCGGTACTGACCGAAGCCGGCCATCTGGCGGTGGAGCGTGCCCGGGAAATCCTGGCCCTCTACGACAGCATCGCCGCCGAACTGGGTGATGGCAGCGAATTACGCGGGCGGCTGCGCATAGGCGCGATCCAGACCGCGCTGGCCGGTGTGCTGCCAGCAGCGCTGGCGGCGATGGGCGCCAGTCATCCGCACTTGCGGGTCAACGTCTCATCGGGGATGTCGGCCGAACTGGCGGGGCTGATCGACGCCGGTGATCTGGACGCCGCCATTACCACCGAGCCGGTCAAGCCTTACCCGCATGGCCTGGTCAGCACCACATTGTTCGAGGAGGGCTTTTGGATCATTGCCCCCCCCTCAGCGCCAAGCCGCGATGCCAAACGCCTGTTGCAGAGTTATCCGTTTATCCGCTTCGACCGCCGCGCCTGGGCCGGGCGCACCATCGAACGCGAACTGCGTCGCCAGCGTTTGCGGGTCCAGACCAGCATGGAGCTGGACAGCCAGGACGCGATCATCCGCATGGTCGCCAAGGGTTTGGGAGTTGCCGTGATTCCGATCTCGGCGCATAACCTCACAGTCTTCGCTGAGCTGGTGTGCCTGCCGTTCGGCGAGCCGCAACGGATGCGCCGTGTGGTGCTGCTGGAACGCGAAGACCGCCCCGCCGGACGTCTGGCGGTGGCGCTGGCAGAGGCGGTGCGGGCACAGGCCATCGATCGGTCATTCGCAGGGCAGCCCAACCCATGAGAATTACTTGAGAAAGCCTCAAGTTAATATCGATTTTTCTTGCCTTTGGCTGCCGTTATCGTGACTCGACTCTCTGTGTTGAGGCACGCCATGACCACCGCCCTGATTCTGGCCCTGTTGCCCATCGCCTTACTGATTGCTCTGGGCGCCTGGCTGCGCCATCGGCAGTTTCTCAGCGAGGCCTTCTGGCCGCAGGCTGAACGCCTGGGCTATTACCTGCTGCTGCCGTCGCTGTTCCTGCACAGCCTGGCGACGGCACAACTCGATGAGGTGCCGGTACGCGAGATGGTCAGCGTTCTGGTGCTGTCAACGGTCGGGGTCGCCGTCGCGTTCGTCACGTTGCGCGGGCTGTTCAAGGTCGATGATGCAGCCTTCACCTCGCTGTTTCAGGGCAGTATCCGCTTCAATAACTATGTGGGAGTGTCGGCGGCGGCCGGCTTGTTCGGGAGCCACGGTATCGCCCTGGCAGCGGTGGCCAACGCGACCATCGTACCGACTGTGAATATTCTCTGCGTGCTGGTGTTTGCCCGCTACGGCAGTGCCGGACGGTTGTCGCTCAAGGCCACACTCAGGCAACTGGCGCTCAATCCGCTGGTGCTGGCGTGCTTTCTCGGTATTTTCCTGCAGTGGGCTGAAGTCCCCTTGGTCGCAGGACTTGAGCCCGCACTCAAGGCGCTGGGCCAGGCTTCATTGCCGCTGGGACTGTTGTGTGTGGGGGCGGCGTTGAATTTCTCGACCGCGGGCAGTTGGCTGAAGCCAGTGGGCATGTCGTCACTGTCAAAATTCCTGGTGATGCCAGGGGTGACGCTGCTGGCCTGCCATGCACTGGGCTTGCGCGGTGATGCGGCAATCGCAGCGATTATGTTCCAGAGCCTGCCGACCGCTTCGTCGTCTTACATCATGGCCCGGCAACTGGGTGGCGATGCACCGTTGATGGCCGGGATCATTGCGATGCAGACGGTGATTGCCGCAGTGGCGTTGCCGGTGGTGATGATTGGCTTGTCGGGCTGGATCTGATTTCTCGTGTCATGCCCGGGCGTTGATCCTGCCCGACCGCCACCACCAGCCTTGCTGCATACCGGCGGCGGCCAACAGGATCGCAGCCACGCCAAGCCATTGCTGCCAATCGAGGCGATGATCGAAAGCCAGCCAGTCGACGAAGATCGCCGCCACCGGGTAGATGAACGACAAAGCACCGTTGACATCCTCCCCGGCCTGAAGGCCGGAGATTCCTACGGCGCTAAGGCGCGGCATCGAGCCGCCCCCGAGTCGCTTCGGTGGGTTCCTGCTGCTGGCGCCATGACCTCTGCGCTCACTTCACAGGCTAACCGGGCGTGTCCCGCCCTTAGTATATTGATCGCGCCGACCACATCGGCGTTGCCTTCAAAACCACATCCCACACACCTGAACAGCGCTTGCGTCTGGCGGTTGGCCGCCGACACATGGCCGCAACAGGGGCACGTGCGGCTGGTATTCTGCGGCGGCACGGCAATCAGCCAGCCGCCGCGCCACGCCAGCTTGTAGTCCAGTTGGCGGCGGAACTCGAACCAGCCCTGATCGAGGATGGCCCTGTTCAGGCCAGATTTGGCCCGAACGTTTCTTCCCGGTGCCTCGGCCGTGCCTGCCGCCGACCTGGACATATTCCGTACCTGCAAGTCCTCGATACACACCATCGCGTGGTTTTGGCTGATCGTGGTCGAGCACTTGTGCAGGTAGTCGCGGCGGGCATTGCCGATGCGGGAATGAATGCGCTGGACGCAGGCTTTCGCCTTCTTCCAGTTGCGGCTGAATTGGACCTTGCGGCTCATCGCCTGCTGCGCTTTGCACAGCGCGGTTTCATGGCGTTTGAAGCTGTTCAGGGGTGCGTAGAACGAACCATCCGAAAGCGTGGCGAACCGGGCAATGCCCATGTCGATGCCAACTGCCGCACCCTGCGCCGTGGGCTGCTCATCGATCTCTCGTTCGGTCTGGATGCTCACGAACCACTTGCCACACGACTGGCTCACGGTGATGTTCTTCACAGTACCCAGCGTCTCGCGGCTGTTGCGGTAGCGCAGCCAGCCCAGCTTTGGCAGAAACAGGCGGCTGTTGGTCTGGTCGAGCTTGATCTGTTTCGGGTCGGGATAGCGGAAACTGTCGCGCTGTCCCTTCTTCTTGAACCGGGGAAAGTCGGCTCGCTTGGCGAAGAAGTTGGTGTAGGCCCGGTCCAGATCCTTGAGGCTCTGTTGCAATGGGTGAACAGGCGCATCGGCCAGCCATTCGGTTTGCGGGCTATTGCGCCATTCGGTCAGCAACTTGCACAGGCCCGCATAGCCGAGCTTGTTCTCGCCTTGCTCGTGGCGCTCCTTCTGCAACGCCAGCGCCTTGTTGAAGACGAAGCGACAGGAACCCGCAAAGCGGCGCATTTGCCGCTCCTGCTGACCGTCTGGCATGAGTTCGTACTTGAAGGCTTGAAGTCGTTGCATCCTGCTCTTGAGCCATGAGCAATGAAGACGACATTAGGCGCGGACGGCACGGTGTTTTCAAGGTGCATGCCCATGGGGTCTTTGTAACGAAATACCGCCGTAGAGGGGCATCTGTGTCGCCGTGTTACTGCGCATCATGCTGCAGCGGTGCGGATATCGAACAGCAGCAGACACCCCACGGCAACCAGGGACGGCTACGCCGTCCGCGCTATCCGTCCCCGCCCTGAACGGCGGGGCTTGTCGCGCCTCGATGGTCAGGACAATGCGGGAAAGCAGTCGTGATTGGCCTCGACTGACAGGCATTCACCCCTAACAGGCGTGTTAATGCGTTACCCGCGTCACCAGGTAATTGACCAGCTCCGGGTCGTCGTCCAGTTCGATGGCCCTGGCCGGGCGCGGCAGATCCTCCAGCACCTTGTTCCAGAACGCATTGGCCGCATCGTCCTGCTGGGAGTAGCGCACCAGCCAGTTCTCGTGACCGCTCATCAGCACCTGGCCCATCAGTGCCCGACCGATTCCGCGACGCCGGTACTTCTTGAGGATGAACAGGTCGGCCAACTCCAGTGCATCGATACCCGGCAACTCGCTTCGCTCCACCAGCATGAACCCCGCCACCTCGCCATCGATCAGCAACACGCTGGCGCTCCAGTCAGGCTCCTGCCAGTAGCGCACCAGATGCTCTTCATGAATGTAGTAACGGCCATCGAGCTCGACGTCCTGTTGCTCCCAGTCGGAAGACTCGTAGGCATAGAACTGGTACAGGTTGCGGATCAGATCAATCTGGTCAGGGGCGGTGGGGATCAGCTCGACGGTGAGGTCGCTCATCAACGGACCTTAATGTAATGAAGATAAAGAAGGCACAGCATGCCGATTGGCGCGCCATGAAATCAGGGCCGCTATTGTTAACAAAATATGGCCGATAGCAACCCTGTCATCGCGCGGCCTCCAGGACTTCGCGCAGCGCGTCAATGCAGCGCAGCACGGTATCGCTCATCGAACTGCGCCCGGCCATCGCCGCCACTACGGCAACAGGCATGGCCGGCTCGAACGGCAGTACCGCCAGGCCTTGGCGCGGCGTGCCGGCCAGGGAAAACTCGTCGACGATGGTCATCCCCTGGCCTTGACGAACCAGGTTGATGGCCAGGCTGTAGCGGTTGGTCTCCAGCGACGACACCGGCCGTTCACGAAAGCCCGGAACGGCACTGGCCATCATTGCCACCAGGCGCGGGTCGGTGGTGATGTAGATGACCTCACGCGGGTCCAGGTCAGCCCAGTTGACCGCCGCCCGCCCGGCCAGCGGATGCCCGTCCTGCATCACACAGACCATGCGCCCGGCGCATACCAGCCCGGCCGGTGGCGCCTGCTCGTCCAGCGGCTGGATGAGAAACCCCAGATCGTACTGACGACGCGCGATGGCGTCCTCGATCTCGTTGTTGAGGTACATGTCCAACACCAGCCCATGATCGGGAAAGGCCTGGCGCAGCTTGGGCGCGATCAACGGCAACACGTTGATCGCCAGCGCCGGGGTGGCACAGACACGCAACTGCCCCACCCGGTAGCGCTTGACGTTATCGACAAACCGCTCGAAGCGGGCAATGCCCTCCTGCATACGCAGCGCCTCGTCGAACATCTGGCGGGCCTCGGCGGTGGCTTTCATCTTGCCGCCGCTGCGCTCGAACAGGGTGAAACCCAACTGCTGCTCGGTGAGTGCCAGGCTTTTGCTTACCGAGGGTTGAGACATCCCCAGGGCCTGCGCGGTGGCGGTCACCGAACCGAGCTGCACCACCCGGACGAACACCTCAAGCTGCTTATTGCTCATCGCCATAACGGAATAAACTTATGCTAAATATGAATTTCAATACATGAACTATAGTTCATAGACTGGATTTCTTTATAGCCTACAGGGAATGTCATGAAGCCGTTCATTACTCGTTTGACCACCTTGGTAACGTTGCTGGGCACCTTTGTCGGTGCAAGCCTGGGCAACGTTCAAGCCGCTCAGCCTGCCGATGCTCTGGGCGGTCATCTGTTGCGCGTCGGTGCGGTCAATGCCGCGCCCTGGTATCAGAAGGATCTGTTGAGCAACCAGTGGACCGGTCTGGTGCCAGATATCGTCCAGGCCGTACTCGAAGGTACCGATGTGCAGGTCGAGTACGTTGACACACAATGGGGCACCGCGGTGGCCGGCCTGCAATCGAATCGCTTCGACCTGCTGGGCGGTTTCAACAACACCCCCGAACGAGCCAAGGCCGTGGACTTCACCCGGCCGATGGGTGCCCACAAGATTGGCGTGCTGACCCTGGAAAAAGACGCCAGCCGCTATGCCACCTGGGACAAGATCAACACCTCCGCCATCAAGCTGTCGGCCATCGATGGCTCGGCTGCCGCGAACCTGCTGCAACCGAAGCTGACCCAAACTCAATGGGTGATCGTGCCCAACAATGATGCGCTGCAACTGGAAGTGGAAAGCGGCCGCGCCGACGCGATGCTGACCAACGATGTGCAGATGGCGTTGTACATCACCAAGCGCGGCCAGGGCACCATGGTCATTCCGTCGCCGGTGCAGGAGCAACCGACCAACATGGGCCTGCGCAAGGACCGTGCGCAACTGCGTGCCTGGCTGGACCAGCGCCTGGAAACCCTGGAAAAAGACGGCACTCTGGCGCGTATCTGGGCTAAACACGTGCCGGTGCCTCAGTGAGCAACGCCCCCCTGCTGCGCGTCAACGCACTGGGCAAGGCCTTTCATGGCCGTCCGGTGCTGCATGAGGTGTCATTCGAACTGGCCGCCGGCGAAGTGCTGGGGATGATCGGATCCAGCGGCTCGGGCAAGTCGACGCTGCTGCGCTGCCTGAACCGGCTGGAGCGCCCGGACAGCGGCCAGGTGTGGCTCGACGGCGAGGAAATCGGCGTTCACGGGCCACAACGGCGTCCGGTCCCGACTCGCGTGCTGGCCCGCCAACGTGCTGCCATGGCCATGGTTTTTCAGCATTTCAACCTGTGGCCGCACCGCACAGTGCTGGAAAACGTCACCGAAGCGCCGCGTATCGTGCGTGGCGTGCCCCGCGAGCAAGCCATCGAAGAGGGGCTGGCAGCCCTGCGGCGCATGGGCCTGGAGCACAAGGCAGACGCCTACCCGGTGACCCTCTCCGGCGGTCAGCAGCAACGGGTGTCGATTGCCCGGGCGCTGGTCATGAAGCCGCGGCTGATCCTGTTCGACGAGCCCACCTCGGCGCTGGACCCGGAACTGGTCGGCGAAGTGCTGGCCGTGATGACCGATCTGGCCAAAAGCGGCACCACCATGATCGTGGTGACCCACGAAATGAACTTTGCCCTGCAGGTTTGCCATCGCATTCTGCTGCTCGACCAGGGCCGTATCATTGATGAAGGCTCACCGCAGGCGCTGCTGGCCCGGCCTGCCTCGGCGCCGGTGCGACGCTTTCTCGGTACGCAACGCGCGGTGCAGGAGGGCCCCGAAAAATGATCGACTATCAGTGGGACTTCAGCGTCCTGTTCACCTACCGGGAACTGCTGCTGGGCGGCATTCTCACCACGCTGCGCATCCTTGCCGTGTCACTGACCCTGGGCATTGGCCTCGGTGTGCTGCTGGCGCTGCTGCGTGGCGCCCAGGCCCGGGTGCTACGCCTGCCGGCCCAGGCGGTGATCGAAACCGTCCGCGCAGTGCCACCGCTGGTGCTGGTGGTGTGGGCTTATTACTGCCTGCCGATTCTGGTGGGCCTGAAGCTGTCGGGCTACTGGACCTGCGCCCTGGCGCTGGGCTTGTACACCAGTGTGTTCTTCGCCGAGATCTTCCGCTCCGGGCTGCAGGCCGTAGACCCCGGGCACATCGAAGCGGGCCTGGCCAACGGCATGACACCGTTGCAGGTGCTATGGCGCATCAGTGCGCCGATTGCTTTTTTACGCATCCTGCCGGCCTTCGTCGGGCAGTGCGTAATGGCCGTGAAAAACTCGGTACTGGGCAGCTACATCGCCGTGGGCGAGTTGCTGTACGAAGGACAACGATTAAGCACCGCAACCTTCCGACCGCTGGAAACCCTGACCTTCGTTGCGCTGTTTTTCATCATTACCATCCTGCCGTTGTCGCTGCTGGCCAGCCGTATCGAACGACGTGTGCAGGCCCGATACTTCAAGCGTTGACCTCTCATGACCCTGACGACAACCCTGGCGCGATTCGCCTGCCAATTGCAACTGAGCGACGTGCCGCCCACCCTGGTTACCAAGCTCAAACTCCACGTGCTCGATGCCCTGGGCTGCGGCTGGGCGGCCAGCGGCACCGGGCTGGGTGACCAGGCCCGGGCGCTGGCGCGGGCCAGCGGCGGCCTGGGCCAGTGCCAGGTATTCGCCGGCAGCAGTGACTACAGCCCGGCGGCGGCAGCCTTTGCCAACGCCTTCATCATCAACGCCCTTGACCATGACGACGGCGTGGAAATCGACGGCAAAGGCATGGGTCATCCAGGCTCCAGCCTGGTAGCCGCCGCCATGGCCGCGCTGGACAGTCATCCGGGTGCGATCAGCGAAGCCGACCTGCTGGCCGCCCTGGCAGCGGGTTTCGAGATCAACAATCGCCTGATCAACGCCCTGCAACCGAGCGCCGAAAGCTTCGCCAAGGCCTACGGCGTGGCCCAGCACCAGGCCATTGGCGCCGCGGTGGTCTACGCCCGCGCCTGCGGCTTCGATGAACAGCAGATGCACCATACCCTGGGCTTCGCCGCCACCCTGGCCTGCGTGCCGAGCCTGCACAAATACAACTGGCAACAGCGGCCTATCGTCACCCTCAAGGATGGCGTGGCCCCGGCCGCCCAGGCCGGGGTGCAGGCTGCGCTGATGGCTCGCGCCGGGCTGGCCGGCAGCCAGGATGTACTGGACGGGCCGCAAGGCTACTGGCGCATGATCGGCTCCGACCGCTTTGCCGAACGAGACCTGATCGAAGGCCTGAGGTGCGACTGGTATCTGCGCTTCGGCAGCTTCAAGCGCTACCCGGCCTGCCGCTGGTTGGCCACCGCACTGGAATGTGCACAGCAATTGATTCGCACCAGCGGCTGGGCGCCAGAAGACATTGCGCAGATTAATGTGCGCACCTTTGCACGCCTGTGCGACGACTTCATGGTCTACGCGCCGGCCAGCGCCACCGACGCGCAGTTCAGCCTGCCCTACACATTGGCGGCCACCCTGATGCAGTTGCCGGCAACCGACTGGTACAGCGAAGCGAACCTGCATTCGCCAGAGCTGCGGGCCCTGGCGGCGAAAGTCCACGCCGACGTCGACCCGGAACTCGATGCCCGCTGGCTCAGCGCAGATCGTCAGCCAGGTGCGCAGGTGACTCTGGTTCACAGCAATGGCGAGGCGATACAGGCCGCCCAGGCGACGCCCTATGGCAGCGAGAAACGGCCCATGGCGGATATGGAAGTGATCGCCAAGGCGCAGGCCAACCTGCAGGGGCGGGTCCGCGAGCCTGAGCGGTTTATTCGTAACCTGCTGGCGAGCGGGAGTGATGCGAACTATCCGGCCGGAAGTGGCCAATGGATGGGCAGTGCCAGGGCCTAGCGGCCTGCAAGAGCGTCAGGCCTGCGCCTGCCTGCGCAGCATCTCGACAATCACCTGATACAACTCATCCACCGCCTGCTGCTCGCTGATCTCGCCTTCCACTGCCACAGCCGCAAGCGAATCAGCCGCCCCCAACATTGCCCACAAGGCCGCCTGCGACAACCCTGCCGCCCCGGCGAAAGGCGCCAGCACCCGGCGGCACTTTTCGATGTAGCTTTTCTGGCAGGCCTTTCTCAGGGAGGCGAGCTCCGGCGAGCCGCTGAGCGCGGCCAGCACTTCGGGAATCTCGCGGCCTTCGGTGAGTACGCAGGCGATATAACTGGCCGCGATGACCTGGGCCTTGCCCTGCAGGGTTGGCTCACCGGCCGCGATGGCCTCATCGATGATGTGGTTCTGACGGCTTTCAAAATCCTGGTACAGCGCCGCCAGCAAGCCGTTACGGGTTCCGAAGTGTTCGTACACCGTGGGCTTGGTGATGCCTGCTGCCTCCGCCAGGCGCCCCAGAGTCAGGGCATCGGTGCCCTCCTCGCTGACCAGTTGCCAGGCCACCTGCAGCAACTGCACGAAGCGGTCTTGCCGGGTCATGCGCGTGCGCGGGCGGGGCGTGCTGTGCTGGCTTGGCTCTGGGTGAGTCGACATGTCTGGCCTTTGCTTATCGAATGCGCCCGCATACTGCCGCACCTGCCCGGCTCAGGCAAATACCCGACGGCCGATGTCTTGTGCTATCTGCAAGTGCGCCTGGGGAAAACTCCCTTCGGCGGGCAAAAGCAACTCCGAGGTACGCACCGACGCGCCGACATAATCGAAAATGCCATGGTCGATCTGGGTACGCATCGCGCCAAAGTAACCGTGACGGGCAAACGTGCGCAGGTTCGCCCCGCCAATCGCCAGCAAATGCACATTCAGATCACCGAGTTTTTTGTCCAGGCCACCATCGGCCCGCTCTTCATAAGCCCAGCCATTGGTGAACACCCGGTCGATCCAGCCCTTGAGCAACGCAGGGAACGACCACCAATAGATCGGATAGACCAGCACCAGCGCGCCAGCGCGTTCGATACGCTGCTGTTCAAATCGGACATCGTCAGGCACCTCGGCCTGATTGCGGAACTTCGCCAGGTCTGGCGCGCCGAAGCGTGGGTCAAAGCCCTGCTCACTCAGGTCGGCGACCTCAAGGGTGTGGCCCGAATCGGTGATGCCTTTTGCGACTTCAGCCGTCACCGCGTGGGTGAACGACTGCTGATCGGCATGGGCGACGACAATCAATGCATGCATGGAATGGCTCCTGAAACCCGTTGATTACACGTCGCTGGCCGCAACGCACTAAATACCAAAGGTAGGATGCTTTTGGTATTTAGTAAACTCAGCATGCATCAACGGCTTGAACCCGGCCTGTCAGATCCTGCCTTTTTTCCGATCACGCCTGCCATCTGTCATCCGTGGATGTTCTAATCGCCGGTTCATTCACCAAGAGTGCCCTTTCGTCGCAATGGATACCAAATCACTCATGCTCCGTGCTCAAGAGCTATGGAGCCTGCTGGAAAAGCACCCATGGGTACAAGCCGGCCTCGGCCTGCTGCTGCTGGTGGTCGCAGCGCTGATACTGGGTCGCCTGGCACGCTTTGTGGTGCTGCATACGGTCAAGGCCCTGGGCCGCCAGCACTCGCTGCAGTGGCTCAACGATCTACGTCACAACAAGGTCTTTCACCGGCTGGCGCAGATGACCCCGTCGCTGGTCATCCAGTTCGGCCTGAATCTGGTGCCGGAGCTGAGCACTGCCGGCAAGAACGTGCTGGGCAACATTGCCATGGCGTTCACCATCCTGTTCATGACCTTCGCCATCGGTGCGCTGCTCAACGCCTTGCTGGATATCTACGCGCGTACCGTGCACGCGCGGACCCGCTCGATCAAAGGCTATGTGCAACTGGCCAAGATGATTCTCTACATCTTCGCCACGATCATCATCATCGCCACCCTGATCGACCGCTCGCCGCTGCTGCTGTTGTCGGGTCTGGGTGCAATGTCGGCGGTCATCCTGCTGGTCTACAAAGACACCCTGCTGTCGTTCGTCGCCAGCGTGCAGCTGACCAGCAATGACATGCTGCGCGTCGGCGACTGGATTGAAATGCCCCAGGTCGGCGCCGATGGCGACGTGGTCGATATCACCCTGCACACCGTCAAGGTGCAGAATTTCGACAAGACCATCGTCTCGATCCCTACCTGGCGGCTGATGAGCGAGAGCTTTCGCAACTACCGGGGCATGCAGCAATCGGGCGGGCGACGCATCAAGCGCAGTCTGTTCATCGACGTTAGCGGCATCCGCTTTCTGACCGACGAAGAAGAGCAGCGCCTGTCCGGCGTCAAGCTGCTCACCGAGTACATGACCCGCAAACAGGCCGAGCTCAAGGAGTGGAACCACGCGCAAGGCAACGTCGCCGCCATGGCCGCCAACCGCCGTCGCATGACCAACATCGGCACCTTCCGCGCCTACGCCCTGGCCTACCTGAAAAACCACACCGAAGTGCACCAGAACATGACCTGCATGGTCCGCCAGATGGCCGCCGACGAGCATGGCGTGCCGCTGGAGATCTACTGCTTCACCACCACCACGGTGTGGGCGGAGTACGAGCGGATTCAGGGCGATATCTTTGACTATCTGTTGTCGGTGCTGCCCGAGTTTGGCTTGACGCTGTATCAACAGCCGAGCGGCGCGGACATGCGTCTGGGGCTGGCCGGGCGCGAGCCCGCGCAGGGAGGGTTGGCGTTGCCGCCGGTGAAGGAGGCTGAGAAAGAGAAGGCGCAGGTTTGACGCGCACATGGAGCACTAATGAGCGGGGACTGAAGTCCCCGTTACTCGACAGGCAGCCCTGAAATCAGGATCAATCTCGCTCACATGGATCGGCCCTGCATTGCGCAGTCACTGTTCCTACATCGCCTGTCCAGCCAACATCATCCGCGTTCGCTTGCATCTGCGGCCAGGGTCGTCAACGCTCTATTGCAGTGAATGGCTGGCTTTGCCAATGCATGAAGCCTATAGGCCAGGCTTGGCGAACCACAGTAAGAACAACTTAAATGTTCATGGAATCGGAGGCTTTATGCCTGACGTCTCGATTGCTCTCATCAAGGAAAGCAACAAACGATTTTCTACCAGCGGCAGAACGCCTCTCACCACACGCTCATCTCGGCTGTCCAAAGAAGCCATCAATGCCATGATGAAACGGGCATACGAACGTTTGTCACGCTGACATGAGTCGCGAGCCTTTGTCTGCCAGCGCAGATATCACTGTCGGCAATGATCCAGGCAGATCCTGCAAGCCTCCCGCTGACAGATCATCAGAGTGCATTGCACCGGCTATATCGGGATCGGCATCAGCAACGTGCGACGTCTTCCGACGATTAGTCGAGAACGACGATGACTCTCCAGGTCTAACCGCCTACTCACTGTACAAACGCCACAAAATCGAGTGGATTCGCAACCACACCAACGATAACCATGATGTTTTCAAGCAAGTCGCCTGTACCGCTCAACAAGTCGCGATGTACCGGGATCAAGCAGAGCAGTTTGCGAAGAACTTCATCGAAGAATCCCTCGACCAACTCGGCGCACAGTTGAGAGAGTCGATTAGCGATGATGTCATCGTGTCCCGGATAGACAGTCTGAGGCCAGGCTTCTAGCGATCGTTGGGCAACCAAACCCTTAGCGGCTTCACCTCAGTAGCGGTCGCACTCGCCCTCTTCGGTCTAATGACGCTCTACTCCAGCTATCAGGAAAATGGTGGTCTGGAGGGACGAATCAAGCAATTGAACAGTACCGTCCAGCCTGCCATCACCCCCATCAGTCCTTGAAGGACATACGACCACCCGTCGCCCCACATGGCACCCTCGCCCCGCTTACGCAGCCGAATCGTTGGTGATCAACAAAAAGGAGTACCACCATGAAATTGATTCGGCCTCACCAACTGGCCCTGGCTCTGTGCCTGGGCGTTATCACTCCCCTGAGCTTTGCCGCCACCAACACCGACGGCACGACCACCAGCCCATCCGGCACCACGGCTAACCCCGGCATGTCGCAAGACAGCGGCAACCCCAGTGGCGCCACCACCCCTGGCACCAACTCCGGTGGCAACGGCGGGATGAGCGGCAGCAGCGGCAACGGCGGTCAATCAAGCGGTACCCAAAGCGGCAGCGGTTCGACCGGCAGTGGCACCAGCGGCAGCACCGGTGAAGCGAGTGGCGCAGGCAGTGCCGGCCCAGGTGGCGCCAGTGGTGCCGGTGGCTCCAGCGGCGGCTCTGGAGGTGCTGGCGGCGGCGGTGGCGCAGGTGGCGGTAGCTGACGCCTATACCGTAGCCGCTTTAGCGGCAGTACTGTTCGGTTAAGTATCACAAATCTCTGTGGGAGCAGCCGGCCTCTGCGCTACCAAGGTCGCTCCCACAGAGGTATTTTCCCGGCTAAAGCGGATCGCCGTCCGGCCGCTCCTACGCCACTCGGGTCAGGTAATCGATGAACAACCGAAACAGGTCAGCGTTGTTGGATATTTCCAGGCGCTGGTAGATGTTGTGCTTGTGCACCTTTACCGTTCCTTCCGAAATCCCCAGCACCGCCGCGATGGACGAACTGCTATGGCCCTGCAGGATCAGCTTGGCAATGTAGCGCTGGGTTTCAGTCAGTTGCCCTTGAAGAATCTCCATAAAAGCATCTTCTGACTTGGCGTCGCCAGGGTCGCTGGCTTTGCAGCTGTCGCTGTAGCGGATCCGGCAGTGCAGCTCGAACAATGAGTTGATCAACGGTGCCAGCGCCTCCAGGGCACGCATTTCCCAAGGCTGAAACGGGCCACCGCTGAGGTTGCGCATCAGCGAATAGACGATGGCAACACGCGACTGCAGAGGGATGATGAAGCCGATTTCTTCGATCAGCGTGCCGTGCCCGGACGATACACAGGGATGGATGTCCTGAGAGATGGAAAACCCTGAAGAAAAAAAGCAATCCGGCGCCAGCTCACTCATGCGCCATAGCCCGGCCGGGTGGTCGTTTATGCAAGCCACGTAGAACGGGTCAAGCAAATAGCCGCCACGGATATAGGCGTTGAGAGTGCGTTGCGGTACGCACTGGTTGTAGCCGTCGTGCACCAATACAGCGTTGTGGTTGAAGCGAAACAGGTACACGCAGCTCATGTCGAAATCGAGCCATTGGCGTAATAGTGAATCGATTGCCGGACCGAGCCGATCGGTGCCTACCGCGTTGATCAGGGGGGCCAGCCGCTGTGCATCATCGGCGTTTATGCTTGCCATGCTCATGTCCGGAAAATCCTTGCTGCGCACCCTCTGCGGGCAAGATACCCCAAAATGGTACGTAACCGCTCAGCGGTGGATATAAGGGGCCGACGCAGGTGCGCCGGCCCTTATAGCACTTTATTGGCGTGGGTCAGGACAGACCGGGGGCTGCACTGAAGCGGCGCTCGGACTCATCCTGTTGACCCAGCTCGATCGCCTTGGGCACCGCCAACCACCAAGCAAGGCCCATGCCGATCACGCCGCCCACCAGCTTGCCGATAATCAGCGGCAGGATAATCGAGGGCTGGAAGTTGGCTGAATAGGCCAAGTGGTCACCAAAGGTGAACGCCGCGCACACGGCAAAAGCCACCACCAGTACCTTGTCTTTGGGCGGCATGTCGGCCAGCAGACGGAACATGGCCAGGATATTGGCCGACGCGGCAAGAATCCCCGCAGCGCCCACCGGCGACAGCCCTACCCGACCGGCGACCTTCTCAATCGGACCTGACAGGTAGCGCTTGATCAGCCATACCATGGGGAAAGCGCCACAGAGCATGATGCTCACGTAACCGGCGATTTCCAGTGCACGCATCTGGTCCTCTTTATCGGCGATGATCGGCGCAAAACCCCAGCGACCGAAGGTCGAGCTGAAGAAGCCGGTGAAGTACTCGACAATCGAGGCCACCAGCACCAGGGTCACCAACGCATACATCAGTTGGCCGAGCTTGAGGAAGATCGCCACCATCAGGTTCGGCAGGTAACGCAAGGCAGCGGCCAGGGCGCAACAGAACAGGATCAGCGGCATCAGGTTCTGGATCAGCCCCGTCAGCGTGAAGTGCAACGCCTGAGTCGGTATACCGGTGGTGGCAATGTCCGGGCGCACGTTCAGGCCCATGCCCTGCATCAGCAGGGCAATCATGATGATGCTGACCGGGATGCTCAGCAGGCCAGCCATAATGCCCAGCGCCATGTATTTGTGGTCGCGCTTGTCGAGCATCGCCAGGCCCACCGGGATCACGAAAATCACCGTCGAGCCGCATTGAAAGCCGGTAATCAGCCCGACTATCCAGCCTTCGGGGCTGCTCGACAACGCCTGGGCCAGTTGATAACCGCCCAGGTCTGCGGCAATGAAAATCGGCCCGGCAATCCCAGCATCGGCGCCCATGGCCTGGAACACTGGCGCGATGAACACGCTGATGAACTGTGAAATATAAGGGATGGCGGCCATGATCCCGGCCACCGGCAGGAAGATCGGGCCGATGCTGTTAATGCCGGCGGTAAACTCCTTGCCCAGCTCCGACTCGGGGTTGTAGATCGATGCGATGGCGCCGATCACGGCGCAGACCATGATCAGGTAAATGACATAAGTGCCGATGTTTTCCATTGCTGCCTCTTCTATTGTAAGAGTTTGTTTTGGCAGGAATTTTCAGTGCAGCGTTGCAGCTATTTTTATTCTGGTGCACTGCTCAGATCGCGGTGTAGCCATTGTCGACGAACAGGTGAGTGCCATTGACGAAGCTCGACTCGTCGCTGGCCAGAAACAGCGCAGCGGCAGCCACTTCGGCCGGGGCGCACAGGCGGCCCTGCATGCCAGCGATGGCTTGCTCGGAGACATCCACACCATGGCCCTGCAGCAGCTCGATTTCGCGCAGGCCATGGGCCGTACCGATAAATCCTGGGCATACCGCATTGCTGCGGATATTGCGGTCGCGATACTCCACGGCAATCGCCCGGGCAAACATGTGGCAGGCGCCCTTGGTGGTGCAGTAGGCGACCTCCATCGGCGTGCCGACCACCGCCGAGATGGACGAGGTGCAGACGATGCTGCCGCCGCCCGCCGCGAGCATGCCGGGCAGTACCGCCTTGGTGACCAGGAACATGCCTTTGACGTTGATGCCCATCAGCCGGTCCCAATCGGCTTCGGTGGTTTCCAGAAACGGACCGGCAGCGATGGTGCCGGCGTGGTTCATCAACACGGTGACGGGACCGAAATGCGCCTCGGCCTGGCGTACCGCGCGCTCAACCTGCGCGCCATTGGCAACGTCGGCGGCAAAGAAATACGCAGTACCGCCCGCCTTGTTGATCCGCGCGGCAACGGCTTCACCATCACTGCCTGGCAGATCGAGAATCGCCACCTTGGCGCCCTCTTTGGCAAACAGCTCTGACGCGGCCAGCCCGCAACCGCCTGCGCCGCCAGTAATCAGCGCGACCTTGCCTTGCAATCGACCCATTTCGTTTTTCTCCTGGTTGCAGGTGTAACTTGAGGTTTCCAAAGCTCAAGCTATGACCGGCAGCAGAAGGAGTCCATATACCGAGCGGTATATGAGCAATCAACCTGTTGTTTTAAAAAGAATTTTTGTCGAAAAAGATAGAGAAGGAATCAGCTCTGCTTCGGGAGCTCGAGCCCCTCCTACGGGCTGGCGCTGCCCAGGTCTGGGCTAGACCTGGGCCAGAATCGCATCCAGCAAGCCGGGAAAGCGCTCGCTCATTTCGTCTTTGCGCAATGAGTTCATGTGCGTAGTACCGACATTGCGGGTGTGCACCAGGCCGGCATCGCGCAGCACGCGAAAGTGATGGGACATGCTGGATTTAGGGCGGCCGCCGTCCAGTTCACCGCAACTGGCCTCTTCAACGCCCGCCAGGCAGCGGACAATTTGCATGCGCACCGGGTCGCTCAACGCGTAGAGCACACGTTCGAGGGTGAAGTCCTGAAGGATGGGGTGTTTGAAGCTTCTCATAGGGCGGCATCATAACGGGGGGCTTCAACATTCGCCATATTTCGAATACTATCGAACTATCGTATTAACAATTGTACCGACTGTAACGGAGTTTTCCATGACCGCCCTGTTCGAACCCTTCAGCCTTAAAGACGTGACCCTGCGCAATCGCATCGCCATTCCACCGATGTGCCAATACACCGCCGAAGAAGGCGTGGTTAACGACTGGCACCATGTGCATCTGGCCGGTATGGCGCGTGGTGGCGCCGGCCTGGTGGTGGTCGAAGCCACTGCCGTGGCGCCCGAAGGCCGTATTACCCCAGGCTGTGCCGGTATCTGGACCGACGAGCAGGCGCAGGCATTCATTCCGGCGGTCAAGGCGATCAAGGCGGCTGGCTCCGTGCCCGGCATCCAGATTGCCCACGCCGGCCGCAAGGCCAGCGCCAATCGCCCGTGGGAAGGTGATGACCATATCGCAGCAAACGATCCACGCGGCTGGCAGACCATTGCCCCGTCGGCCATTGCCTTCGGCCACCACCTGCCGAAAGTGCCACGCGAGATGACCCTCTCGGACATCCAGCGAGTCAAGCAGGACTTCGTCGATGCCGCCCGTCGCGCCCGTGACGCCGGCTTTGAATGGATCGAACTGCACTTCGCCCACGGCTATCTGGGCCAGAGCTTTTTCTCCGAACACAGCAACCAGCGCACGGATGCTTACGGCGGCAGCTTCGATAACCGCAGCCGCTTCCTGCTCGAGACCCTGGCGGCCGTGCGTGAAGTGTGGCCAGAGAACCTGCCGCTGACCGCGCGTTTCGGCGTGCTGGAATACGACGGCCGTGACGAACAGACCCTCACCGAGTCCATCGAACTGGCCCGCCGGTTCAAGGCCGGCGGCCTGGATCTGTTGAGTGTCAGCGTTGGCTTCACCATTGCAGAAACCAACATTCCGTGGGGTCCGGCATTCATGGGGCCGATTGCCGAGCGGGTCCGCCGCGAAGCCGGTATTGCGGTGACCTCGGCCTGGGGCTTTGGCACCCCGCAACTGGCCAACGAAGCCGTGAAGGCCGGTCATCTGGATCTGGTCTCGGTCGGCCGTGCGCACCTGGCCGACCCGCACTGGAGCTACTTCGCCGCCAAGGAACTGGGCGTGGACAACGCCTCCTGGACCCTGCCGGCGCCGTATGCCCACTGGCTTGAGCGTTATCGCTGAGTAACCGGCGCTGTTGCTTGCCAGCGATCAGCGGCGCTGGCTGGCGCTGCTGCGAAACTGCTGCACCAGCCCGTGCAGGCGGGTGCTCAGTTGCAGGACCTGGCTGGCACGGCCATGGTTGTTGCCGCTGGCCTCGACATTGCGCTCCGCCGCCCGGCGAATACTGCCAATGTTGTGATTGATTGCCTCGGTGCGGCGGCTCTGCTCGTGCATGGTCGCTGCCACCTGGGCATTCATGCGGGCGATGGCTTCGACCCGTAAGCCGATATCGCGCAACGCATCAGTCGCCTGGCTGGCCTGGCCGACACTGGCCGCCGCCTGTTCGCGGCTGCTGTCCATCACGCTGACGGCGCTCAGCACCTTGCTGCGCAACCCCTCGATCATGTGATGAATATCCATGGTCGATTGCTGGGTGCGCGCTGCCAGGCCGCGGACTTCATCGGCGACCACCGCAAAACCGCGGCCCTGATCACCGGCCCGCGCCGCTTCGATGGCGGCATTGAGGGCCAATAGATTGGTCTGTTCGGCAATGCCACCAATCACATCCAGGACCGTGGCGATCTCGCTGCTATGGCTCTGCAGGTGATTGACCACTTCGACCGCTCGCTGGATATCCGCTTCCAGACTGGCAATCGATTCACAGGTGCGCGCCACGATGCGCTGCCCGCACAGGGTTGCTTCACCGGCCTGGCTGGCCAGCGTGGCGGCGCTTTGCGCATGACCGGCCACCTCCAGAGTGCTGCTGGCCACGGAATTGACCAACTCCGCCACCTGATCGGTCTCGGCCTGCTGTTGCATCGACAACGCATTGCTGGCATCGATCTCATCGAGCAACCCCTGAGTTTGCTCACCAACCTTTTGCGAGGCATCGGCGATACGGCCGATCACTGCGCCGGTTTCGTTGCGCAGCATGCGCAAGGCAAATTCGATCTGGCCCAGCTCGTCACGGCGCCCGGTGTAGAGCAACTGACTGACCGGATTATCGGTCAGGGCCTGGGCGTGCTGCGCCAGTTGCTGCACCGGCCTCAAAATACTGCCCACCCCGAGCATGGCCAAGGCACTGCACAGACCGCCCAGCACCAGTACGCCGCTGGGCGGCAACGCCAACGCCCAACCTGCGGCCACGGCCCCGCTGCCGACCAAGGCTCCCACTCGGGCCATTGAGCGATGGCGAAAACCGCCTGCACGCAGCACCACCGGTCCATTGCGCAACCGCTCATACAGCCGCTCGGCAGCTTGCCAGTGCGCGGTTTCAGGCTTGCTGCGCACCGACTGGTATTCGACGATCTGGCCATTACGCCGGATCGGCGTCACATAGGCACTGACCCAGTAATAGTCGCCGTTCTTGCAGCGGTTCTTGACCAGTCCCATCCATGAACGGCCACTGGCCAGGGTTTGCCACATGTGTTTGAACACCGGCGCGGGCATGTCCGGATGCCGCACGATATTGTGCGGCTGCCCGAGCAGTTCTGCTTCGGTGAAGCCACTGATATCAATGAACTCGGCATTGGCATAGCTGATATGGCTTTTGCCGTTGGTGGTGGAAAGAATATTGGCGTCGGCAGCAAGTTCGATATGACGGCCGCCGGCTGGCAGTTCAGAGGGCATGAGGCGTTCCTTGAGACAGGGATTTCAGAGCCTCCCTGCCCATCAGGCAGCGCGGCGCAGGCCGACGTTCTACCTGCTCGCCATAGTGGCCAGTTGACGCACATCAACCCCACCACAAATTTTTGACTCAACGCCGACCAAGCGTCTTCTCGCCCTCAAAACCGCTATTTACTTGACGGCACAAAGCCGTCATCTGAGCGTTGACGGCTCGCGACGGGTGCCCAGACGGCTGAGCCATACCGAGGCAATGATCACCCCGCCGCCGATCAGTAACCGGGTGTAGTCCTGGTCCTGATTCCAGATCAGCAGGTTAATCAACAGCCCCAGCGGCACATGCAGATTGCCCATCGCTGCCAGGCTGGCAACCGGCACCAGGCACGCGCCTTTGTTCCACCAGTACATGGCCAGCGCCGTGGAACACAGGCCAAGGAACACCAGCACCCACCATTGCTGCCCCGCATCGGGCAGCTTTTGCAGATTGCCGAACGCCAGGCAGGCCGGCAGCACTACCAGCAGTGCGCCGACAAAGAAATAGCCGAAGCGCCGGTAATGGGGCAGATCACTGGGGTAACGAGCGACCAGATGCTTGTACAGCACCTGCCCGGCGGCATAGGTGAAGTTGGCCAATTGCAGCAGTAGAAAACCGCCGAAAAATTCGCCGTCCAGGCCGTCGTAGCGAATGACCCCGGCCCCCAATACCGCAACCAGTGCGGCCAACAATGCCCAAGGGTTGAAACGCCGGTTCAGGGCATCTTCGATCAGGGTCACATGCAACGGGGTCAGGATGGTGAACAGCAACACTTCCGGCACCGTCAACACCCTGAAACTCAGGTACAGGCATACGTAGGTAATGCCGAACTGCAGGGCACCGATCAGCAGCATGCCGCGCATGAAGCCCGGTTCGACCTGGCGCCAGCGGGTCAGCGGGATGAACACCAGCCCGGCCAGCAGCACGCGGATCAGCACGGCGACATAGCTGTCGACATGCCCGGCCAGATACACACCGATCAGGCTGAAAGAGAGCGCCTGAATCAGCGCGACGGTAAATAGATAACCCATGATTGCCCCTTGTAGACCGGTGGCGACCATAGCGGGTCAGGCGAGGCACTGTCCAGACGAGCACCAACGTGAGCCATGTAGCAGCGGCGGGCGGTGATCCGCATCAGCCGCGAAAGCCTGTGAAAGCTTCGCAGTTGAAGCTGCTCCTACAGAGGTTCCTTGTTGGCGGTATGACAGCGTGGTATCAGGCCACTTCGGCCAGCTTGGCCAGTGCCTGGTTCAAGCCTTTTTCGCTGAACTCACCGCCCATGTTCAGGCCTTCGGCGTGGATGAAGGTCACCTCATGAATGCCGATGAAGCCCAGCACCTGGCGCAGGTAGGGTTCCTGATGGTCCATGGCGCCGCCGGTGTACAGGCCACCACGGGCGGTGAGGACCACAGCGCGTTTGCCGGTCAGCAGACCCTGCGGGCCGGTCTCGCCGTATTTGAAGGTCACACCGGCACGCAACACATGGTCGAACCAGGCTTTCAGGGTGCTGGGGATGGCGAAGTTGTACATCGGTGCGGCAAGCACCAGTACATCGGCAGCGACCAGTTCATCAGTCAGCAGGTTGGAGCGCTCAAGGGCGGCCTGCTCGCTGGCATCACGCTGATCATCGGGCTTCATCCAGCCACCGAGCAAGGTGGCGTCCAGGTGTGGCGCTGGCTCGACGGCCAGGTCACGGACGCTGATAGCGTCCTGTGGGTGGGCGGCCTTCCATTGCTCGATGAACTGCCGGGTCAACTGGCGGGATACAGAGCCTTCCTGGCGAGCGCTGCTTTCGATGATCAGTACGCGAGACATGGTTTGTGCTCCTTGAAGTCATATTTGATGTGATGGAGCACAGCTTAATCATCGACTCATCCGTTAAAAAGCGCAAAAAATTGCTACGTCCAATCGAATATTTTGCTTGATTGCTTTACGCTGCCGGTTCGCATTCCAGCTTGACCCGCAGCTTGATGATGCTGCGATTGAATTTCGACACCACGTTGAGACTTTGCCCGGCCTTGACCTCGACACGGCGGACACGCGGTGCTTCCGGGCCATTGATGAATTCCACCCGGCAACGCGCGTCGACCCGGCCATAGTTGTCCAGGGTCAGCGACCCAGTGTCGTGGTAGGTGTCATGGCTGCGGTAATCGACCTGCACCCCGGGCGTGCTTTTCTGCACTTCGATGGGATAGGCCAGCGCGGCAGTCGGCAGCATGGCCAGCACAGCACAACAGATTCGGTTCATCGGGCAGTCTCCTTACTCAGGGGTGATGACCGGACAATAAACAGGAGCAACAGGCGATGAAAGCCCCCCGCGTCACTCTTGATCAATGGCGCACCCTGCAAGCCGTGGTCGACCACGGCGGCTTCGCCCAGGCAGCAGAGGCCATGCACCGCTCGCAATCGTCGGTGAGCTACACCGTGGCACGCATGCAGGAACAGCTGGGTGTGCCGCTACTGCGTATCGACGGGCGCAAGGCCGTGCTCACCGAGGCCGGCGGTGTGCTGCTGCGCCGCTCACGGCAACTGGTCAAGCAGGCCAGTCAGCTGGAAGACCTCGCTTACCACATGGAGCAGGGCTGGGAAGCCGAAGTACGGCTGGTGGTCGATGCGGCCTACCCCACCGCACGGATTGTCCGCGTGCTGAGCGCATTCATGCCGCAAAGCCGCGGCTGCCGGGTGCGCCTGCGTGAAGAGGTGTTGTCCGGGGTCGAAGAAGTGCTGCTCGAAGGGGTCGCTGACCTGGCGATCAGCGCGCTGAGCATTCCCGGTTATCTCGGCACGGAAATGAGCCGGGTCGAATTCGTTGCCGTGGCGCACCCTGAACACCCGCTGCATCAGGCCAATCGCGAGCTGACCTTTCAGGACCTGGAAAGCCAGTTACAAGTGGTGATCCGCGACTCGGGCCGCCAGCAGCCACGTGACGTCGGCTGGCTGGGCGCCGAACAGCGCTGGACAGTCGGCAGCCTGGGAACGGCAACGACCTTCGTCAGCAGCGGTCTGGGCTTTGCCTGGCTGCCCCGGCACATGATCCAGCGTGAACTGCGTGAAGGCGTCCTCAAACTGCTGCCGCTGGATAAAGGCGGCAATCGCAACCCGGCGTTCTATCTTTATTCTTCCAAAGACAAACCGCTGGGTCCGGCAACGCAAATTCTGATCGAGTTGATCCGTACCTTTGATACCGCGCCGCTGGATGCGCCATTCGCGGCCCCACCCCAAGCCTGACAGGAGTCACGCATGGCCTTTTTTGAACACGACGGTTGTTCACTGCACTACGAGGAGTACGGCCAGGGCAGCCCGGTGCTGCTGCTTCACGGTCTGGGCTCCAGCGGCCTGGACTGGGAATACCAGATCCCGGCGCTGGCCGCCCAGCACCGGGTCATCACCCTGGACATTCGCGGTCACGGCCGCTCCGACAAACCCCGCGAGCGTTACAGCATCAAGGGCTTCAGCGCCGATGTCGAAGCCCTGATCGAGCACCTGCACCTGGAACCGGTGCATGTGGTGGGCCTGTCGATGGGCGGCATGATCGGCTTTCAACTGGCAGTGGATCATCCGCAATGGCTTAGAAGCCTGTGCATCGTCAACAGCGGCCCGCAGGTCAAAGTGCGCAGCGCCAATGAGGTGTGGCAGTGGTTCAAGCGCTGGAGCCTGGCACGCCTGCTGAGCATGCAGGCCCTCGGCCAGGCGCTGGGCAAACTGCTGTTCCCGCGCCCTGACCAGGCCGATCTGCGGCGCAAGATTGCCGAGCGTTGGGCACGCAACGATAAGCGCGCCTACCTGGCCAGTTTTGACGCGATTGTTGGCTGGGGCGTGCAGGAACGCTTGTCGCGC
The DNA here is from genome assembly GCF_024129895.2 of Pseudomonas sp. 21LCFQ02. Classification (NCBI taxonomy): domain Bacteria; kingdom Pseudomonadati; phylum Pseudomonadota; class Gammaproteobacteria; order Pseudomonadales; family Pseudomonadaceae; genus Pseudomonas; species Pseudomonas sp. 21LCFQ02. The sequence goes on along the minus strand of NZ_CM178749.1, from coordinate 2,901,786 downwards.
ATCAACTGCCCGACCCTGGTGATCAGCGGCGACCGTGATTACACCCCGGTGGCAGTCAAGCAGGCTTACGTGAAGCTGATCCGCAATGCCCGGCTGGTGGTCATCGAAAACTCCCGGCATGCCACACCGCTGGATCAGCCCGAGGCATTCAACCGTACCCTGCTGCAATTCATTGCCGCACAGGAAGTCTGAGGCAAGGCTCGCACTGGTGTTTACCTGGCTAGCTGTGGTTTGCTAGCCGACCTCAGTCGCAACCACCACCGAAGGACTCACTGCATTATGTTCAAGACTCTCGCCCTCGCCGCCTGCACCGTGATGTTCTCGGCCAACCTGATGGCAGCCGAGCCAGCCAAGAGGACGCACGTGGTGCTCGACACCAGCTTCGGCCAGATCGAACTGGAATTGGCCGACGACAAAGCGCCGATCAGCACCAAGAACTTTCTGAGTTACGTCGACAGCAATTTTTACAGCAACACGGTTTTCCACCGGGTGATTCCCGGCTTCATGATTCAGGGCGGTGGTTTCACCCAGCAACTGAGCCAGAAGTCGACCCAGGCGGCGATCAAGAACGAAGCCGACAACGGCCTGCACAACGTACGCGGCACCATTGCCATGGCCCGCACCAGCAGCGTGAACTCGGCCACCAGCCAGTTCTTTATCAACACCAATGACAACGCCATGCTCGACCACGGTGTGCGTGACTTCGGTTACGCGGTGTTCGGCAAGGTAGTCAAAGGCATGGACGTGGTCGACCAGATCGTCAATGCCCGTACCGCCAACCAGAAAGGCATGCAGAACGTGCCTGTCTACCCGATCCTGATCAAGTCCGCCAAGCGCGTGGAGTGATCGGGGGCCAGCCTGCCCTGCGGGGCAGGCCGGACGGGACCGCTTCCCACCCTCAAGGAGAGCCCGCTGCCGGCGGGAATCAGACCCCATGCTTTATCGTCGTTTCGAGCAATTAATCGACATCTTCCGGGACGATCCCGGTGCCGCACCGCCCAATCGGGTTCTGCCCTTCTATCTGCACTACCTGCGCCAGGTCTGGCCCAGCTTCGCCGCCCTGCTGGTCGTCGGCCTGGTGGTTTCGCTGATCGAAGTGGCGCTGTTCAGCTACCTGAGCAGGATCATCGACCTGGCACAGACCACCGCGCCTGGCGAGTTTTTCAGCGTACACCGTAACGAACTGCTCTGGATGGTGGTGGTCACCCTGCTGCTGCGACCGATCTTTGTCGCCCTGCATGACCTGTTGGTGCACCAGACCATCAGCCCCGGCATGACCAGCATGATCCGCTGGCAGAACCACCGCTATGTGCTCAAGCAGAGCATCAACTTCTTCCAGAACGACTTTGCCGGGCGTATCGCCCAACGCATCATGCAGACCGGCAACTCGCTGCGCGATTCGGCGGTGCAGGCCATGGACGCACTGTGGCACGTGCTGATCTACTCGATCAGCGCGCTGGTGCTGTTTGCCGAAGCCGACTGGCGGCTGGTGATCCCGCTGGTGCTGTGGATCGCTGCCTATGTCCTGGCGCTGCGGTACTTCGTGCCGAGGGTCAAACAGCGTTCAGTGGAAGCTTCCGATGCCCGCTCCAGACTGATGGGGCGTATCGTCGATGGCTACACCAACATCACCACCCTCAAGCTGTTCGCCCATACCAATCACGAACAGCGCTACGCCCAGGAAGCGATCCGCGAGAACACCGAGAAGGTCCAACTGGCCGGCCGCGTACTGACGGCCATGAACGTGACCATCACTGGCATGAACGGCCTGTTGATCGTCGGTACTACCGGTCTGGCATTGTGGCTGTGGACCCAGTCGCTGATCAGCATGGGGGCCATCGCTCTGGCCACGGGCCTGGTGATCCGTATCGTCAATATGTCGGGCTGGATCATGTGGGTGGTCAATGGCATTTTCGAGAACATCGGCACGGTGCAGGATGGTCTGGAAAGCATCTCGCAACCGGTGGCGGTCACCGATCGCCCGGATGCCCGGCAACTGCAGATTGGCCAGGGCGGCGTGAAGTTCGCTGCGGTCGATTTTCACTATGGCAACGGCCGGGGCATCCTCCATGGCCTGGATCTGGACATCAGGCCCGGCGAGAAGATTGGCCTGATCGGCCCGTCCGGTGCGGGCAAATCGACCCTGGTCAATCTGTTACTGCGTCTGTATGACGTACAAAGCGGGCGCATCCTGATCGACGGCCAGGACATTTGCGAGGTGACTCAGGAGAGCCTGCGTGCGCAGATCGGCATGATCACTCAGGACACCTCGCTGCTGCACCGTTCGATCCGCGACAACCTGCTGTACGGCAATCCCGGCGCCACGGATGAGCAACTCTGGGAAGCGGTGCACCGCGCCAAGGCTGATGAATTCATCCCGTTGCTGTCCGATGCCGAGGAGCGTACCGGCTTCGACGCGCATGTGGGTGAACGCGGCGTCAAGCTGTCTGGCGGCCAGCGTCAACGCATTGCGATTACCCGGGTGCTGCTCAAGGATGCGCCGATTCTGATTATGGACGAAGCCACCTCGGCGCTGGACTCGGAGGTTGAGGCGGCGATTCAGGAGAGCCTGGAAACCCTGATGCAGGGCAAGACCGTGATCGCCATTGCCCACCGCTTGTCGACCATCGCACGGATGGACCGCCTGGTGGTGCTGGATAAGGGGCGGATTGTCGAGATCGGCAACCATGCCGAGCTGCTGGCCAAGGGCGGGCTGTATGCGCGGTTGTGGCAGCACCAGACGGGCGGGTTTGTGGGGGTGGATTGAGGCTGTAGGAGCGGTTTTAACCGCGAAGACCTTTAGCACGATACAAGAGTCTTTGCCGCTGTTGTCCATTCGCCAGGTTCCGCCCTTACGGCGGGTCACTTTTGGTTTCGCCCAAAAGTAACCAAAAGGCATTGCTCCTGGCTTGGGTCCGCCCTGCGGGCAGACTCCCCTCCGTCCGGCATCGATTCGGGGGCCGGCGCGATGGGCATCCCTGCCCAGCGCACCTGAAACCGACATCCATGTTGGTTTCTCCCCCGAATCGACGCCTACCCTCGGCCTGCACCCAAGTCGCGATTTGCGTCGTCTGTGCTATCTCGGCTCGGAGATCAAAAGCAAAATCAACAACATCGCAACGCAGTGTTGGAGGGCGAGTTCGTCCGTCTACGCCTGCCGATACGGCAGCGCGTTGCGGGCATCCTCGGCATAGGCCAGTACACCGACCCGCTCTTGCTCAAGAAAATCCGCCACAGCGTCTTTGAGTCCTGGATGCAGCAGGTAGTGCCAGGAATGAGTGATTTGGGGTTCGAAGCCGCGAATCAGTTTGTGCTCGCCCTGGGCACCTGCGTCAAAGCGTTGCAGGCCATGGGCGATGGCGTAGTCCATGCCCTGATAGAAGCAGGTTTCGAAATGCAGCCGGTCAAACTCGGCCAGGCAGCCCCAATAGCGACCATAGAAACTGTCGCCGCCGACCAGGCTGAAGGCCATGGCCACCGGGCGGTTGCCTTGCCGGGCCAGGACCACTCGAATCGCTTCGGGCATGCGCTCGGCCAACAGGCTGAAGAACTCGCGGGTCAGGTACGGCGTCTGGCGGCGCACGGCGTAAGTGTTGGCGTAGCAGGCATAGACAAAATCCCACAGGACCTCGCTCATCTGCGACCCGCTCAGCCATTCGAACGCGATGCCCTGCCCTGCCACTTGCTCACGTTCTTTGCGCATCTGTTTGCGCTTGCGAGAGCTCAGCGCATCGAGAAAATCCTGAAAATCCCGATAGCCGCGATTGTGCCAGTGGTACTGGCAGCCGTAGCGCTGTAGCCAGCCGTCCTGTTCGGCCAACAACGTATCGGCAGCCGGGTCGGTGAAGTTTACGTGGGCACTGGACAGCCCTTGGCCATGCAGGTAACCCGGCAGCCCTTCGAGCAAGGTCATGCCGGCCTGAGCGCTACTGGCAAGGATTCGTGCACCGCTGACCGGGCTGAACGGCACGGCGGCCAGCAGCTTGGGGTAATAGGCAATGCCCGCGCGGCGACAGGCATCGGCCCAGCCGTGATCGAACACGTACTCGCCATAGGAATGCCATTTGCGATAGGCCGGCATGGCTGCGACCAACTGCCCCGCCTGTTCATGCAACACATGCTCGGCACGCCAACCGGAATGGGGCCCCAGGCTGGCGCTGTCTTCCAGAGCGCTGAGAAAGGCATGGCGTAAAAACGGCTGCTGATCTGGCAGCAAGGCATCCCAGTCAGCCGCAGAAACCGCGCTCAGGCTATCGACGACATGTACGGACATCTGCGGGTTCTCTCTGGCCAGTGGAGGTCGCCAGTATCACCGATTGCACGCCCGATTTCCCAGAAAGACATTATCGACCGCTCTATTCCGGGCATTACAGCCCATCAAATGCAACGAGATTGTCATCCACATGCCACCACTTTGCCACTTTTCTGTAATGCCTGGCAGTAATACTGGCGCCTGTTTTTAGAACCGGTTGAAAGACCTGAACCAAATCCCGTCAGGGATGTCCTGCGCCATGGCAGCCGCCGGCGCACCCAGCCTCGGAGATATTTATGCGTCCTGTTTCTACTCGTACTGCGGCAGCCCTGTGTGGCGGTCTGGTATTGGCCATGAGCGTTCCGGCCAGTGCCGCAGTCGACGCCAAACTGCTCGACATGCTGAAGGCAAATGGCTCGATCAGCACTGCCCAGCACGCTGAGCTGCAAGCTGACCTGGCCAAGGAGCAACAAGCTGCTGCCACCAAGTCTGCTGCTGCGCAGAGCGATTTCGAGAAGAAAGTTGCATGGGCTGCCAAGACGCAGATCAAAGGCGACGTACGTGTGCGTCAGGAAAACATCGACATCGCTGGCGAAGCCGACAACGGCGGCCGCGACAAGGATCGTCAGCGTATCCGTGCCCGCCTGGGTGCCTACACCGAAATCAACCCGCAGGTTAACAGCGGTATCCGTATCGCCACCGGCGGCGGCAACGATGCGCGCTCGACCAACCAGGACCTGGACGGCTACTTCTCGAAGAAATCCATCTGGCTGGACCTGGCTTACATCGACTACCACCCGGACGCCATCAACGGCCTGTCGATCATCGGCGGCAAGATGAACCAGCCATGGGTGAGCATGGGCGACGTGATCTGGGATAGCGACATCAACCCCGAAGGTCTGGCCCTGACCTACAAGCTGCCACTGGCAGGCAAGACCGAGCTGTTCACCAGCGCCGGTCATTACACCCTCAAAGACAACGTGGACGGCAACGGCGTCGAGTTCAAGAACGACCTGCGCCTGTACGCTGGCCAGGCCGGTGTCAAATTCGCCCCGCTGGACAACCTGAAAGTCACTCTGGGCGGTAGCGTCTACGGCTTCGACAACGACACTGACAGCGCCTGTGGCACTGCCACCACCACCCCTTGCGCGCTGCGGGTGAACGGCAACACTTCGGAAGAGTTCCGTCTGTACGAAGGTTTCGGTCAGATCGACATCAGCGGCCTGGCCGTGCCACTGGGCCTGTACGGTCAGTACGTGGTCAACGACGAGTCCACCGACGGTCACGATACTGCCTGGCTGGCCGGTGTGAAGACCAAGGCATTCGGCTTCAGCCTGGACTACAACTACCGCGACGTGCAGCGTAACGCTGTAGTCGGTGCCTTCACCGACTCCGACTTCGCCAACGGCACCACCGGTTCGCGCGGCCACAAGTTCAAGGTCGGTTACGAAATCGACAAGAACTTCTCGCTGGGCGCGACCTACCTGATGGCCGAAGCTGACTTCGCCAGCCGTGCTGGCCGCGACAAAGACGTTGACGTCCTGCAGCTGGACGCCGAAGTCAAGTTCTAATCTGCTGTAGCGGGCCTCTGGCACAGCCCGAGGCCCAACCCGAGTGTGCTAAACCGGGCGTTTGAGTATCGTTCCCCATCATCCGACGATACCCTGAACGCCCGGTTTTTTTGTGCCTGGTGCGGTGGATCAGCGTTTGCGCAGGATCACACTGCCAATCGAATAGCCTGCACCGAACGAGCTAAGCACACCCAGTGCGCCTTGCGGCAAATCATCCTGATGGCTATGGAAAGCGATCACTGAACCAGCCGAACTGGTGTTGGCGTAGCGGTCGAGAATCACCGGCGCTTCTTCACTGCTGGCATCACGCCCCAGCAGCTTCTTGACGATCAACTGGTTCATGCTCAGGTTGGCCTGATGCAGCCAGAAGCGCTGCACGTCAGCGACGTTCAGGCCGTTGTCCTGCAGATGGCTGCCGATCAGTTGCGCCACCATCGGGCACACCTCACGGAACACCTTGCGGCCTTCCTGCACGAACAGCTTGTCCCGCGCATCGTTGCCCTCTTCGGCAGTGCGGTTAAGGAAGCCGAAGTTGTTGCGGATGTTGTTGGAGAACTGGGTCAGCAAACGGGTGCCGACAATCTCGAACTGGTGCGCCGAGGTGGCCAGGTCCGCGCGCTCTACCAACACGGCGGTGGCGGCATCACCGAAGATGAAGTGGCTGTCGCGGTCGCGGAAATTCAGGTGCGCGGTGCAGATTTCCGGGTTGATCACCAGCAGCGCCCGAGCCTGGCCCAGATGCACGCTGTTGTAGGCGTTCTGAATACCGAAGGTGGCTGAAGAACAGGCTACGTTCATGTCAAAACCGTAACCCTCGATCCCCAGAGCCGCCTGAATCTCGATGGAAATCGCCGGGTACGCCCGCTGCAGGTTCGAACAGGCGACGATTACCCCATCGACATCCGCTACGGTTTTGCCCGCGCGCTCCAGTGCCTGGCGCGCTGCCGCCACGCCCATTTCACAGAGAATCGACGGCTCGTCGTTGCTGCGCTCGGCGAGCAGCGGCTTCATGCGTTGCGGGTCGAGAATGCCCTGCTTGTCCATCACGAAACGGCTTTTGATGCCCGAGGCTTTCTCGATGAACGCCGCATCGGACGGCGCTTGCGCCTGGACTTCACCGCGCTCGATGGCTGCCGCGTTGTCCGTGTTGAATCGGGTCACCCAGGTATTGAAGGATTGCACCAGCTCTTCATTGGAGATGCTGTGGGCCGGGGTATACAGGCCAGTGCCGCTGATGACGACGTTATGCACGGTCGTTCCTCTCTTGGATTATGGGTCTTGCTGGCCTTAATGGCACCAGCGTACCAACTTGCTGGCGTAGCGCGAATACCCGCGGCGCTCAATGGGCGTCAGCAGGGCACCACGGCAATAGCACGCAAGGCGTGAAGTGTGCCACAGCGCCTCGGCTGCGAGCTATCGCGGCCGCCTACCAGCGCTTAGCCTTGCACCTGACTCCACTGTTTGCTCAGTCGCTTGTCGGAAACCGGAATGCGGGTGCCGAGCTGCTGGGCGAACAGCGAGACGCGGTACTCTTCCAGCCACCAGCGCCAGGTGGTCAGTTCCGGGTCACGCTTGCCTTCTTGGGCATGTTTGTCGGCGCGGGCCTGATACTGCGCCCACAACTCGCTCAGTTCGATGCTCCATACCCGGTCCTTCTGCAACTGGCCCGGCAGTTTCTCCAGACGCAGTTCGATGGCCTTGAGGTAGCGCGGCAATTCCTTGAACCACTGCGCCGGCGTCTCGCGGACGAAACCGGGATACACCAGCCGGCCCAGTTGGGCCTTGATATCGTTGAGCGCCACAGCGCGGGCCAGGTCGATCTTGCCCTTGAAGCTTTTCTGCAGACTGTGCCACAGCTTGAGGATTTCCAGAGTCAGGCGCGCCAGCCGCTCGGCATGCTCGGCCCACTCGCCGCGCTTGCGCTCGGCCAGCGACAACAGCCCGGCGCCGTCACGCGGCAGATTGGCTTCGCCTTCAAGCACACAGCTGTCCAGGCTGGCCAGCAGAATGTCTTCGATCAGCGCCTCGACACGGCCCAGGTCACGGTGCAGCAGGGCCAGTTCAGTTTGCCCCGGCAGCTTGCCGCGCAAGAATTTGGCGGTATCGCCCAGTTGCTGCAACAACAAGCGCTGCAAAGCACGGCGGTGCTGGTAGTCGGCCTCGGCCTGGGTCGAAAAGCGGCCTTCCTTGACGTTGCCGCCCTCTTCGACCAGTGCCGGATACACCGTCATCGACAGCCCGGCGACCTTGTGCTGGGTCTTTTCATCGACCTTGGCGAAGCACTTGGCTTCAACTGGCTGCTGGCTTTTGGCAGTCTGCGGCACCGCCAGGGCGGCCTGGCCGGCTTCGGCAAAGCGGGCGGTCAGGGTATCCAGATCACGCCCTTCGCCGAGAAACTTGCCATTACCGTCGACCACCTCCAGGTTCATCTTCAGATGCCCTTCGAGCTGTTCGGCAGCTTCAATCCAGGCTTCGTCCGGCACCCGGGCGCCGGTCATGCGCAGCAACTCACGGCCCAGCGCCTCAGGCAGCGACCCCTCGCCAAAACTGATGCGCTGCAAAGCGGCCTTGATGAAGTCCGGCACCGGCACGAAGTTTTTGCGGATCGCCTTGGGCAGGTTGCGCACCAGGGCAATGCACTTGGCTTCCAGCAGACCCGGCACCAGCCACTCCAGGCGCTCGGCCGGCAGCGACAACAGCAGAGGTGCAGGCGCACGCAGGGTGACGCCGTCGCGTGGATGGTTAGGCTCGAAGTGATAACTCAGCGGCAGGGTCAGTTCACCGAGGCGCAGGCTGTCGGGGTACTGCGCGGCCGTGACTTCCTTGGCCTCGCGGGCCAGTACGTCTTCTTCGCGCATGATCAGCAGGTTCGCGTCCTTCTGACTGCCCATGCGATACCAGCTGTCAAAGGTCGCCGTCTGATGAATTTCCGCAGGCAGGCGCGCCTCGTAGAAGCCGTAAAGGGTTTCTTCGTCGGCAAGAATGTCACGGCGCCGGGCCTTGGCTTCGAGTTCGTCGAGCTGTTCGAGCAACCGCGCATTGGCGCTCAGGCACTTGGCCCGCGAGTTGATATCGCCGCGCACCAAAGCTTCGCGAATGAACAGCTCGCGCGACACCACCGGGTCGATAGGCCCGTAGTGCACTGCACGGCGGCCGACCACAATCAGGCCGTACAGGGTGATCTGCTCAAACGCCACCACTTGCCCGCGCTTTTTCTCCCAGTGCGGCTCGAAGTGGTTTTTCTTGATCAGATGCCCGGCCAGCGGCTCGATCCAGTCGACGTCGACCTTGGCTACCATACGCGCGTACAGCTTGGTGGTTTCCACCAGTTCGGCAGCCATCACCCACTGTGGCCGTTTACGCCCAAGGCCCGATGAAGGGTGAATCCAGAAGCGCCGTTGCCGGGCACCGAGGTAATCGCCCTCTTCGGTCTTCTGGCCGATCTGGCTCAGCAGGCCGGAGAGAATCGCCTTGTGGAATTTCGGATAATCAGCCGGCTCCGGGTTGATCGGCAGCTTGAGTTCGCGGCAGATCAGGGTCAGTTGCCGGTGTGCGTCGCGCCACTCGCGCAAGCGCAGGTAATTGAGGAAGTTGCGCCGGCACCAGTTACGCAGCGGGCTGGACGTCAGCGCCTGGCGCTGCTCTTCAAAACCGCGCCACAGGTTGACCAGCGCAGCGAAGTCGGAATCGGCGTCTTTCCATTGCGCATGGGCCTGATCGGCGGCCTGCTGACGCTCGGGCGGACGCTCACGCACATCCTGCACCGACAGCGCACTGGCGACGATCAGCACTTCCTGCAAGCTGCCCTGTTTCGCTGCTTCAAGCAGCATCCGGCCCATTCGCGGGTCCACCGGCAGGCGTGCCAGTTGACGGCCCAACGGCGTGAGCTGGTTCTCGCGGTTGACCGCTGACAGCTCCTGCAACAGGTTGAAACCATCACTGACCGCCTTGCCATCCGGCGGCTCGATGAACGGGAAGGCGCTGATATCGCCCAGACGCAGATGAAGCATCTGCAGGATCACCGCCGCCAGGTTGGTGCGCAGAATTTCCGGATCGGTAAATTCCGGCCGCGACAGGAAATCTTCTTCGCTGTACAGACGGATGCAGATCCCTGGCTCGACCCGGCCACAGCGCCCCTTGCGCTGGTTGGCACTGGCCTGGGACACCGCCTCGATGGGCAGGCGCTGAACCTTGGCGCGGTAGCTGTAGCGGCTGATGCGTGCAGTGCCGATGTCGATCACATAGCGAATGCCCGGCACGGTCAGGGACGTTTCCGCCACGTTGGTGGCCAGCACCACACGACGGCCCGGATGCGACTGGAAGATCCGTTGCTGCTCGGCCGGTGATAGGCGCGCATACAGCGGCAGGATTTCGGTGTGGCGCAGTTGCGCCTTGCGCAGCACCTCGGCAGCGTCACGAATCTCGCGCTCACCCGGCAAAAACACCAGCACGTCGCCGGGCGTCTTGCGCTCGCGACGTTCCAGCTCGGCCAACTCGTCAAGCGTCGCGAGGATCGCCTGATCGACAGTCAGGTCTTCCTCGACGCTGTTGCCTTCTTCGTCCTGCTCGCTGGTCAACGGCCGGTACCAGGTTTCGACCGGGAAGGTGCGCCCGGAAACCTCGATGATCGGCGCGTCGTTGAAGTGCTCCGAAAAGCGCTGCAGGTCGATGGTCGCGGAGGTGATGATGACCTTGAGGTCCGGGCGACGCGGCAACAGGGTCTTGAGAAAGCCGAGCAAGAAGTCGATGTTCAGGCTGCGCTCGTGGGCCTCGTCGACAATGATTGTGTCGTAACGCTCAAGAAAGCGGTCATGCTGGGTCTCGGCCAGCAGGATGCCATCGGTCATCAGCTTGATCAGGGTGCTTTCGTCGCTCTGATCTTCAAAGCGCACCTGATAGCCCACCAGCGCGCCCAGCGGTGTGCCCAGCTCTTCGGCCACCCGGCTGGCAACACTGCGCGCCGCGATCCGGCGTGGCTGGGTATGGCCGATCAGGCCATGCTGACCGCGACCGATCTCCAGGCAGATCTTCGGCAACTGGGTGGTCTTGCCCGAGCCGGTTTCACCAGCAATGATCAGCACCTGATGCTTGAGCAGTGCGGCCTTGATCTCGTCGCGCTTGGCCGCGATGGGCAGGTTATCGTCGTAACGAATCGCCGGCACACTGCGCTGGCGCGACTCGACCCGCGCACAGGACGCCTGCAAACGCTCGACCCACTGCGCCAGCTTCACCTCATTGGGGTGCTTGCGCAACTCATGGATCTGCCGCCGCAAGCGATGCCGCTCGCGGGTTTCGACGTGATCGAGTTTTTTCAACAATTGGTCGATAGAAGGCGATTCGGCGGTCATCAGCTGCGCAGGGTCTTTTCGAAAGGGGCAAAGCGGGGATTGTCGCAGATTTGATGCAGATAGGGGGATGGCTGCGGGAACGGCCGGGTCTTGCAGGAGCTGCTTTAGCTGCGAAGACCGAAGAATTCGCGGCTAAAAAAGAATTCGCGGCTAAAGCCGCTCCTACAGGGGTAACGGGGTTACTTCTTGACGCCGAGTTTCTTGAGTTCTTCGTCACGCAGCTCACGGCGCAGGATCTTGCCGACGTTGGTAGTCGGCAACGCGTCGCGGAACTCAACCGCACGCGGCACCTTGTAACCGGTCAGGTTGGCCCGCATGTGCTCCATGACCTGATCCTTGGTCAGGGTCATGCCCGGCTTGACCACCACGAAGACCTTGATCGACTCGCCTGATTTCTCGTCCGGGATACCGATGGCCGCACACTGCAATACGCCCGGCAGGGTTGCCAGCACGTCTTCCAGTTCATTGGGGTACACGTTGAAACCGGAGATCAGGATCATGTCTTTCTTGCGGTCAACGATGCGCAGGTAGCCGTCCGGCTGGATAACCGCGATATCGCCGGTTTTCAACCAGCCTTCGGCGTCGAGGATCTCCTCGGTGGCTTCCTGGCGCTGCCAGTAGCCCTTCATCACCTGCGGACCTTTGACGCACAGCTCACCGACCTCGCCAAACGGCAGCTCGTTGCCTGCATCGTCGATCACCTTGCACAGGGTCGACGGCACCGGGATGCCGATGGTGCCCATCTGGATGTTCTGGATCGGGTTGACGGTGGCCACCGGGCTGGTTTCAGTCATGCCGTAGCCTTCACAGATCGGGCAATGGGTAACCTCTTTCCAGCGTTCGGCAACAGCCTGCTGCAAGGCCATGCCCCCCGACAACGTGACCTTGAGGGCGGAGAAGTCCAGGTTGCGGAAGTCCTGGTTATTGCACAGGGCCACAAACAGGGTATTGAGGCCGACGAAGCCGCTGAACTTCCATTTCGACAGTTCCTTGACCATCGCCGGCAAGTCGCGCGGATTGGTGATCAGGACGTTGTGATTGCCACAGCGCATCATTGCCATGCAATGAAAGGTAAACGCATAGATGTGATACAGCGGCAACGGGGTGATAAGAACCTCGCAGCCTTCATTGAGGTTCGAACCCATCAGCTCGCGGCATTGCAGCATGTTGGCGATCAGGTTGCGGTGGGTCAGCATCGCCCCCTTGGCCACCCCGGTGGTACCGCCGGTGTATTGCAGTACCGCCACATCATCGCTGGCCGGCGAAGCTTCATTGACCGAACGGCCCCGCCCCTTGGCCAGAACGTCGTTGAAGCGCACGGCCTGCGGCAGGTTGTAGGCCGGGACCATCTTCTTTACGTACTTGATGACGCTGTTGATCAACAGACGCTTGAGCGGCGGCAACAAGTCTGCCACCTCCGTGATGATCACATGACGCACCTGGGTCTTGGGCAGTACCTTTTCTGCCAGATGCGCCATGTTGGCCAGGCACAGCAAGGCTTTGGCTCCGGAGTCGTTGAACTGGTGTTCCATCTCCCGCGCGGTGTACAGCGGGTTGGTATTGACCACGATCAGCCCGGCACGCATGGCCCCGAATACGGCTACAGGGTATTGCAGGACATTGGGCAATTGCACGGCGATGCGATCGCCAGGCTTGAGGTCGGTATGCTGCTGGATCCAGGCGGCAAAGGCGCCGGACAATTCGTAGAGGTCGCCGTAAGTGAGGGTCTTGCCCAGGTTACTGAAAGCAGGTTTGTCGGCGAAACGCTGGCAGGACTGCTTCAGCACGCTCTGGACATTCGGATACTCGTCGGGGTTGATCTCGGCTGCCACACCGGCCGGGTATTTATCCTTCCAGAAGGTTTCGATCATGCAGGCCTGCTCCTAGCGATAGCGAATTCCACATCGCGCGCTGCGATGCCGAGTGAACGTAATTAGAGTTATGCGATTCACGTTTTAGCGTCAAAAAACGGCCCGAGATTAGCAGCTTTGCCAAATAGCGCCTAGAGGCAAAGATGGCACTTGCGGTCACAAATGCGACTGAAATGTAAAATTTAGTCACATCTTTGATTTTTGCTCCAGCCCGCGAATTCTGTCTTGATCAATCCAGACCCGCCTTCACTTTCGCTGCCGAAAACGCCGACATCTCAGTCCCACATTATTGACGGAAATTTCATACACAACACGTTGAGAAATAATCCCCCGTCAGCATCCACGCCTTACACCATTAACCTACGCAATCCGACCGTAACCGAGCCCTCGGTATACACTCATTCCTATCTCGCACTGTGCAGGTAAGTGCCATGCAGCAACATTCCTTCTGGCTCGATGCCACCGATCATACCCGCCTGTACGTGTATGCCTGGTTACCCGACGACGAACCTCGGGCGGTGCTGATGCTTGCTCATGGCATGGCAGAACATGCAGGCCGCTATGCCCGGCTCGGCGCCGCGCTGAGCGAGGCCGGCATCGCCCTGTATGCCCATGACCAGCGCGGCCATGGCAAGACCGCTGCGCAAGGCACGCTGGGTCACTTCGCCCAACAGCAAGGCTGGAGCAAGGTGGTTGGCGATCTGGCGACACTGGCGCAGACCATCGATGAACGTCATCCGCAATTGCCGCTGTTCTTGCTGGGCCACAGCATGGGCAGCTACATCGCCCAGGCCTGGCTGATGCATCATGGCGCCAGCTTGCAGGGGGCGATCCTCAGTGGCTCGAACTACCAGCCTGCAGCCCTGTACCGGGCGGCCCGGCTGATCGCTCGGCTGGAGCGTTTGCGCCAAGGCAAGCAGGGGCGCAGCGCATTGATCGACCGGCTGTCCTTCGGCACCTTCAATAAACGCTTCAAGCCGGCACGCACCCGTTTCGACTGGCTGAGCCGCGACCCGCTGGAGGTCGACAACTACCTACGCGACCCGCTTTGCGGCTTCCATTGCACTAACCAGTTATGGATGGACCTGCTCGGTGGCCTGCAAAAAATCAGCAAGCCCACCGCACTGGCGCAGATTGACCCTGGCCTGCCACTGCTGATTATTGGCGGCGGATGTGATCCGGTCAGCGATGGCAAGCGTCTGAAACATCTCACTCATGCGCTGTCTGAGGTGGGCCACAGTGCATTAAGGCTTAAACTGTACCCCGACGCTCGGCATGAGCTGTTCAATGAAACAAACCGTGATGAGGTGACGCGTGACCTGCTCGAATGGCTGAACTTCGCCCTCGAACAACCGCGCCCGCACCGGGCTGAATGAATCGCCCGTTTTTTCAATTATCAGGAAAACCGCATGACTCAAGTCACCAATACGCCCTACGAGGCCCTCGAAGTCGGCCAGACTGCCAGCTACAGCAAAACCGTCGAAGAACGCGATATTCAACTGTTCGCTGCCATGTCTGGCGACCATAACCCGGTGCACCTGGATGCCGAGTATGCGGCCAAGACCATGTTCAAGGAGCGTATTGCCCACGGTATGTTCAGTGGCGCGCTGATCAGTGCGGCGGTGGCGTGTGAGCTGCCTGGGCCGGGCACTATCTACATTGGCCAGACCATGAGTTTTCAGAAGCCGGTCAAGCTGGGCGACACCCTGACTGTACGCCTGGAAATCCTCGAAAAGCTGCCTAAATTCCGTGTGCGTATCGCCACGCGCGTGTTCAACCAGAATGATGAGCTGGTGGTCGATGGCGAAGCGGAGATTCTGGCACCGCGCAAGCAGCAGAGTGTTGAGTTGACGGTATTACCCGAGATTACTTTTGGCTGAGTTTTTTCGCCTGCCTTAATCCACGAACGACGGAGTTAGGTGTAAGGATCATTGCCGCGGTTGACTGGACTGCGGGTTTCGCCCCGCCCTTGGAGGCGGGGTTCCCTCCGGCGCCAATCGTCTCATTCGGCGGCGTCTGTGATGTCTCGGTTCGAAGAGCAGAAGCTAAACAGCGACTTGGATCACAAATCCTGCGCGCAAAAAAATGGGCGACCGAAGTCGCCCAAAATGCCTTGCGTGCTCGTTGTGAAAAGCTGCAACTCTCAGTGCTGCGAGTCTTTCCAGAGGAAGAGGCCCATGCTGATGAAGAACAGGGTCAGCATGCTGGCGCTGACGTAGGCCACGGTTACGACGGTCTGTGGGTTGTCCAGAAAAAACATGGTGGCTTGCTCCGGTTGCTGCTGTTCGATGGGGTTAGATTAATCCCCGGCGTACGGGCAGGCATTGACCTGGATCAGTGATCCGGCCAGTGCGCACAATGATGGAGAGTTTTTTCGGGCTGACGACAGCCAGCCTGCGTGCAGCAGCGCCTCCGATTGCCGGGGGCGTTTGATACTTCAGCGTTTTTTGGGCTTTTTCTTTGGCTTTTTGCTGGTCAGCGGCATGGCGTGCTCGAAGGCTTTACGCATGTCGTCCAGGCGTTTGTCGTTGATGTCGTGGATGCGCTTGGCGCGCTCGGCACCTAAATCGATCAGCTTGCTTTCATCGCTCATGGCGCTGGGTTCTCGAACGGGCGGGCTCAACCGCGATGATGCGCAATAACCGGTAGCCGGACAAGCCCGGATCAGACCTCGACATCCACCCAAAGACCCTGACGCGGCTCGTTGTCGATCAGTGGCACCACCGGCACTGTATTGTCGGCGTTGAGCGAATCACCCGGAACGGCCAGTTGCCCGGCTTCTATTTGCTCGGCTTCTTCTTCGAACTCTATCGGGGGCTCACCGCGTTGCTGGCGCTGCTGGCGCTCTTGCTCTTCACGCAGGCGCAACGCTGCACGCTCGGCATCTTCGTGGCGCAGATCAATGGTGCTCTCGCTGGAGCTCGGTTGCACCGGCGCGACAGGGGGAACCTCTGGCAGACGCTTGGCAGGGTCCATTTGCGAGGTCACAGGCACCACACTTAATGGCAGCATTGGTTGCAACATGATTGTGCCCTCCTCTACTTAGGCTGTCGGCGGCCTTTTCGTCGTCTTTAATGCTTTGGTTCGAAGCTTTTCGACTATGTTTTCTGCAATAAGTGCCGGCAGGCAGCAAGACACCCGTAAATACGGGGCCAAAGGCGTCGTTTTTTCTTCACCGTCTTTGGTCATGAGGGTTCGCTTGCGTTACCATAGCCGGCTTTTTTCATCGCGGAGACACGCAGCATGGCGCAGCAGTATCAACCGGGGCAACGCTGGATCAGCGACAGCGAAGCCGAGCTGGGATTAGGCACCGTTCTGGCACAGGATGGCCGCTTATTGACCGTGCTCTACCCGGCCACTGGCGAGACCCGCCAGTATGCTCTGCGTAACGCTCCATTGACCCGTGTGCGGTTCTCGCCGGGCGATGTCATCACCCATTTCGAAAACTGGAAGATGACTGTCCGCGAAGTCGACGATGTCGACGGCCTGCTGGTCTATCACGGCTTCAACAGCCAAAACGAGCTGGTGACACTGCCAGAGACGCAGCTGTCGAATTTCATCCAGTTCCGACTGGCCACCGACCGGCTGTTCGCCGGGCAGATCGACCCGCTGGCCTGGTTCTCGCTGCGCTACAACACGCTGGAACATACCAGCCGCCAGTTGCAGTCCTCGTTGTGGGGCCTGGGCGGGGTTCGCGCCCAACCGATCGCTCACCAGTTGCACATTGCCCGCGAAGTCGCTGACCGTATCGCACCACGGGTTCTGCTGGCTGACGAAGTGGGTCTGGGCAAGACCATCGAAGCCGGCCTGGTGATCCACCGCCAGTTGCTCTCCGGCCGCGCCAGCCGGGTGCTGATCCTGGTGCCTGAAAACCTCCAGCACCAGTGGCTGGTGGAAATGCGTCGCCGCTTCAACCTGCAGGTTGCGCTGTTCGACAGCGAACGCTTCATCGAGAGCGATGCCGGCAACCCGTTCGAAGACACCCAATTGGCGCTGGTTGCCCTGGAGTGGCTGGTCGAAGACGAAAAAGCCCAGGACGCGCTGTTTGCCGCCGGCTGGGACCTGATGGTGGTCGACGAAGCCCACCACCTGGTCTGGCACGAAGACAAGGCCAGCCGCGAATACTCGCTGGTCGAGCAACTGGCTGAAGTCATCCCCGGCGTGCTGCTGCTGACCGCGACCCCGGAGCAACTGGGCCAGGACAGCCACTTCGCCCGCCTGCGCCTGCTCGACCCGCATCGTTTCCACGACCTGGCTGCCTTCCGCACCGAGAGCGAACACTATCGCCCGGTGGCCGAGGCGGTTCAGCAACTGCTGGATCAGGGCAAGCTGTCCGCCCCTGCAACCCAGACCATCCAGGGTTTGCTCGGTGCCGAAGGCGCCCCCCTGATCAGCGCCGTCAATAAGGGCGATGAAGACGCCAAGGCACGCCTGGTGCGCGAACTGCTGGACCGCCACGGCACAGGCCGGGTGCTGTTCCGCAACACCCGTGCCGCTGTACAAGGTTTTCCTCAGCGTCAATTGCACCCCTACCCGCTGCCCAACCCGGTGGAGTACATGGAGCTGCCGCTGGGCGAACATGCCGAGCTGTATCCGGAAGTCAGCTTCCAGACCCAGGCCGAAGACGGCGACGAGAACCGCTGGTGGCGCTTCGACCCGCGTGTCGAGTGGCTGATCGACACCCTGAAGATGCTCAAACGCACCAAAGTGCTGGTGATCTGCGCCCACGCCGAGACCGCCATGGACCTGGAAGACGCCTTGCGCGTGCGTTCAGGCATCCCGGCCACGGTGTTCCATGAGGGCATGAACATCCTGGAACGTGACCGTGCTGCAGCTTACTTCGCCGATGAAGAGTTCGGCGCCCAGGTGCTGATCTGTTCGGAAATCGGCAGTGAGGGTCGCAACTTCCAGTTCGCTCACCACCTGGTGCTGTTCGACCTGCCCTCGCACCCCGACCTGCTGGAGCAGCGCATCGGCCGTCTGGACCGGATCGGCCAGAAGCACACCATCGAACTGCACGTGCCCTATCTGGAAACCAGCCCGCAGGCGCGGCTGTTCCAGTGGTATCACGAAGCACTCAATGCCTTCCTCAATACCTGCCCGACCGGCAACGCCTTGCAGCACCAGTTCGGCCCACGCCTGCTGGCGCAACTCGAAGGCGGCGACGACGATCAATGGCAAGCCCTGATCGACGAGGCGCGCACCGAGCGCGAGCGCCTCGAAGGCGAGTTGCACAGCGGCCGTGACCGTCTGCTGGAACTCAACTCCGGCGGTGCCGGCGAAGGTGAGGCGCTGGTCGAGGCGATCCTGGAGCAAGACGATCAGTTTACCCTGCCTATTTATATGGAAACCCTGTTCAATGCCTTTGGCATCGACAGCGAGGACCATTCAGAGAACGCCCTGATCCTCAGGCCCAGCGAGAAGATGCTCGATGCCAGCTTCCCGCTTGGCGACGACGAAGGCGTGACCATCACCTATGACCGCAATCAGGCGCTGAGCCGCGAAGACATGCAGTTCATCACCTGGGAACACCCCATGGTGCAGGGCGGCATGGACCTTGTGCTGTCCGGTTCAATGGGCAACACCGCAGTGGCCCTGATCAAGAACAAGGCGCTCAAGCCCGGCACTGTGCTGCTGGAACTGATCTACGTCAGCGAAGTGGTCGCCCCGCGCGCCCTGCAACTGGGCCGCTACCTGCCACCGGCCGCCTTGCGCTGTCTGCTGGACGGCAACGGCAACGATCTGTCGGGCCGGGTGTCGTTCAACACCCTCAACGATCAGCTCGAAAGCGTACCCAAGGCCAGTGCCAACAAGTTCATCCAGGCCCAGCGCGATGTGCTGACGCCGAAGATCAACTCCGGCGAAGCCAAGGTCGCACCGCGTCACGCCGAGCGGGTCGCCGAGGCACAACGCCGTCTGGCTGCCGACACCGATGAAGAGCTGGCACGCCTGACCGCCCTGCGTGCAGTCAACCCGACCGTGCGCGAGAGCGAGCTGCAAGCCTTGCGCGATTTGCGCGAGAAAGGCCTGGCGATGCTGGATAAAGCCGCGCTGCGCCTGGAGTCGATTCGGGTGCTGGTAGCGGGTTGATCGACGCTGCAATCTTCGCGGCTCAAGCCGCTCCTACGCTCTGTAGGAGCGGCTTGAGCCGCGAACACCAACAACAGCGCTATAACCCCGCCTGCATCCGCACTTTCATCGCTTCGGCATCCCGGCCAAAGCTGCCAGTGGCCAACAGCAGAAAGATCAGGGTCGTCAGCAACGCAACCGGGATCAGGTACATGGCCCCGTGCAGCCCTACAGCCTTGAACACTTCGGTCATTTCGCCTGCGCCAGCGGCGAGCATTGCCTGCTGGGCAAAATGATCGGACAGCAGCCCCACCACCACCGGCCCCAGGCCGCCACCCAGCAAATATAACCCGGCAAAGAACACCGCCATGGCCGTTGCGCGCAAGCGCGGCTCGACCACGTCCTGAATCGCCGGGTAGACACAGGTATAGAAGTTATAGGCAAACAGCCAGCCCAGGCTGAACACCGCCACAAACAAGCTGATCGCCACCAGCCCGGCATGCAAGGCATAAGCAGTGGCCAGCGTTGCCACCAGCATGCTGAATGCGGCGAACAACAACCGACCGTTGAGCGAGCGCTCATGTAATTTGTCGGCCACTACGCCGCCCAGGGTCAGGCCGATCAAGCCGGTCACACCGACGATCACACCGGTCGCGACTGCCGCTTCCTGCAAGGACACCTGAAAGTAGCGCTGCAGCATCGGCACCATGAACGAGTTGCATGCATAAGTCGCGAAGTTATAGGCCAACCCGGCCAGCACCAGCCAACGGAAGGTGGCGATGCTCAACAGCCGCCGGATCGGCCGCTCGATCGGCGCTTCGCTGACCACCACGCTTTCGGCCGCACCACGTCGCGGTTCGCGAATGAAGAACATGAACAGCGCCAGGATCAAGCCCGGCACTGCCGCGATGAAGAACGGTGCGCGCCAACTGTCGAAGGCCTTGACCATCGAGCCGATGGTGAAGAATGCCAACAGCAGCCCCAGCGGCAGGCCAAGCATGAAGATGCCCATGGCCCGCGCCCGGCGCTGAGCCGGGAACAGATCGCCAATCAGCGAGTTGGCGGCCGGTGCATAACTGGCCTCACCAATCCCCACCCCCATGCGCACCAACACAAAGCTCCAGAAATGACTGACCATGCCGTTCACGGCCGTCAACCCGCTCCATACCGCCAGGCCCACCCCCATGATGGTCTTGCGCGACCCGGTATCGGCCAGACGCCCCAGTGGCAAGCCGGCAATCGCGTAGACCAGGGTAAAAGCTGTACCCATCAGGCCCACCTGAAAATCGCTGAGCGACCACTCCTTGCGGATCGGCTCGGCCACGATGGCCGGGATGGCCCGGTCAAAAAAGTTGAACAGGTTGGCCAGGAACAACAGAAACAATATCCGCCAGGCGTTATCGGCCTGATTGGCAACATCCGACAGAGGCTTATTCATCCGGGCGTCCTTGCGAAGGGAATCGAGTGGTACACAGACTAGTCACGATCCGGCCAAGCACTCGGACATAGTCTGTAAACATTCATTACTGAAACCGGCCATTTGAGGTGAATGGCGGCAGACAACTTGCTTGGCAAAATAAATTTCGACGGAACTGGCAGCTTTTTTTCTGCTTCTATAATGGTATCGACGCGCCATTGCCCCCGCTGCATGGCGACCCCGGCAGTGAACACACAGGGCTCGCTATGGAATGGCCGAGTTTGCATGTCTACGTTGGCGTACCTGATTCGGGTCAATTGCTGCTCAACTGCAGCCATAACATCTTTCTGGTCGCGCTGGCCTTTGGGGTCATCTGCGCCGCCTGCTACGCAACCCTGGAAATTGCCGAGCGGACCGTCAATGTCGAGACCCGCCGTCACCAGCGGGTCTGGCGCGCACTGGGCGCGTTGTGCCTTGCCGGCGGGGTGTGGGCCATGCATTTCATCAGCATGCTCGCGTTCGAGGCGCCACTGAGGATTACTTTCGACCTGGGCATTACCCTGGCATCGCTTTCATTTGTAATGTTTGCCGGCTACGTGGCGATCCGCAGCCTGAGCCGACCCGGGCTGACTGCCCTGAACTGGCTGGCCAGTGCCGTCTTGATCGGCCTGGCAATCAGCGCCATGCACTACACCGGCATGGCGGCCATGCGCTCGGATGCCTCGCAGTATTACGAACCGAAGCTGTTCAGCCTGTCGATTCTGATCGCCATCATGGCCAGCGGCGCTTTGCTGGTTATACCGCGCCGTTTGCGCAAAGGCAGCGGCATGTTTCATCAGATGTACCGCTATGCTGCCAGCGTGCTGCTGGGTGCCGGCATCCTGGCGATGCACATGACCGGCATGCAAGCCTTGCAGCTGGTGCTGCCGCTGGACGCGCCACTGCAATTGCCCAGCACCGAGAACGGCCAGCAACTGGGCATGACGATTGCCGCCATTACTCTGCTGATCATTGCCGGCAGTATCAGCGCCGCTATGGCCGACAAGAAACTGCAGAGCAAGGAGCGTGACCTGGAGCGGGTCAACACCCTGCTCAGACAGCTTGACCAGGCGCGGGTCTCGCTGCAGCAAGTGGCGCATTACGATCCGTTGACCAACCTGGTCAACCGTCGTGGTTTCAACCAGCTGTTCACCGAACGGCTCATTGAGCACAGTGCAACCGGCGCTCTGCTGGCGGTGATGTTTCTCGATATCGACCACTTCAAACGCATCAATGACAGCCTTGGCCACGATGCCGGGGACGAATTGCTCAAGGTGATTGCCGAGCGGATCCGCAGTGCCACCCGAACCCAGGATGTCGTGGCGCGCTTTGGTGGTGACGAATTCTGCATTCTGATCAGCCTGCCGGAATACGACGAGGCCCGGCACTTGGCGAACCGGGTCATGCAAAAGATGAAAGAACCCATCGCCCTGGCCGGCCGACGCATGGTGATGACCACCAGTATTGGCATCGCGGTGTTTCCACGCGATGGTGAGACCAGCGACGAACTGCTCAAAAATGCCGACCTGGCCCTCTACCAGTCCAAAGGCAACGGTCGCAACCGGGCGCACTTTTTCAGCCCGGCACTCAAGACCCGGGCAAGCCTGGAACTGCATCTTGAAGAAGAACTGCGTAACGCACTGCGCGAAGAAACCGGCCTGCAGGTGTTCTATCAGCCAATCATCGACTTGCGTACCGGACATGTAGCCAAGCTCGAAGCGCTGGTGCGCTGGGAGCATCCGCAACACGGCTTGCTCAGTCCGGACCGGTTCATTGGTATCGCCGAAGCCAACGGCCTGATCTGGGAACTGGACAACTGGGTGATGCGCCGCGCCTGCAAGGATCTGGGTGCACTGCGCCTGGACGGTTTCGACAAGCTGATCATCGCGTTCAACTGCTCGGCCCTGAACCTGAGCCGCGATGAGCTTGCCGATGAAGTGGAGGACGCCCTGCGCCAGGCCAATGTCGCCCCAGGGCGTCTGGAACTGGAGGTGACCGAGAACGCCCTGATGGGTAACATCAGCAACACCATTTTGCTGCTCAAGCGCATTCGCAGCATGGGTGTATCCCTGTCGATCGACGATTTCGGCACTGGCTACTCTTCGCTGGCGTATCTCAAGCGCTTGCCGCTGGACACCCTGAAGATCGATCGCTCATTCATCCAGGACATTCCTCAATCACCCCAGGACATGGAAATCGTCCACGCAATCATTGTCATGGCTCACACCCTGCACCTGAAGGTCGTCACCGAAGGCGTGGAAACCCCCGCCCAACTGGACTTTCTCAGCCAGTACGCCAGCGATTACGTACAGGGTTATCTGTTCAGCAAACCCCAGCCGCTGGAGCGGCTGCTGCCGATGATCAAACAGATGAATGAACGCGATCCCGTCAGCCTGTGGCCGGCCTCGATGATGCTTCAGGTCCGCCAGCAAGACGCCGAAGCCCCCCGATCACTCGACCTGTTCAGCGAGCTGCCCGCCAGCCAGGACCATTACTCGCAAAACAGCCCGACCCGTACCAAACGCTCGCGCTGGTCGGATTGAAGTACCGGACATGGATGCCGTTATAGCCTTTTGCTACCCTTCCAGCCTATGGATGAAGCAGCTCCCTGAATCGGCGCAAAACCATGCACCGTTATTGTGCGCAAATCACGCAAGCGCCCTTTCCTGGATCACAACCCAAGGTGCGACGACCACCGCCCACAGTTGCGGATCACGTTCGACAAAGTCCAGAGCCCTTGTTTCAGAGAGCTTGCTGACGCGCTCTTCGGCCATCCAGGCAGAGATTTTTGCGGCATCGTTTTCGGCCATGGCTTCGGCCACGGCGATCAGATCCAGATCGGGTGCGACCCACAACAGGGCACCCTTTGCAAAGAATGGTTGCAATTGCTGCCAGGGGATAACCGCCGTTTCACCGAGGAGTTTGGCATAGAGGGTGCTAGGGTCTTGGCTCATGGGTCTCACCGAAGGGAAAATCGGCGCAATCATAGCGCTGCCAACCCCGGAGAAAAACCCGCCGATACTGGTCCGGCCCCGCTTCGGGCGGCGCATTGCGCGATCTGAGGCAAACGATTGCATGAAGCGGGCGCCCTTAAGCGCCAAAAAAGCGGAATTACAGAGAAATTCTATAAGTTTCTGTCAATCAGGCGACATACATCGGTTCAGCCTCGAACAGTCAGCTTTTCAAGCGATCCAGCCGCGCTCTAAACTGTGCCGGTACAGTTGGCGTGGTGGTCTGGACCGGTATCGAGCAATTCGGTCCTGCAGCCTCGGCCGTCAGGATTATAAAAATTACAACGCAAGAGTGGAGCATCATGATCAAGGGTACCAAGAAGCTTTCCAAGCTGTTCGCAGCACTGGTAATGGCCGGCGTGGCCAGCCATTCGTTCGCAGCCGATACCATCAAGATCGGTATTGCGGGTCCCAAGACCGGCGCTGTCGCCCAGTACGGCGACATGCAGTTCAGTGGCGCCAAGATGGCGATTGAGCAGCTCAATGCCAAAGGCGGCGTTGATGGCAAGAAGCTCGAAGCGGTCGAATACGATGACGCCTGCGATCCCAAGCAAGCCGTTGCCGTGGCCAACAAAGTGGTCAACGACGGCGTGAAATACGTCATCGGTCACCTGTGCTCCAGCTCCGCCCAGCCAGCTTCGGATGTCTACGAAGACGAAGGCATCATCATGGTCACCCCGGCCGCCACCAGCCCTGAGCTGACCGCACGTGGCTACAAACTGGTGTTCCGCACCATCGGCCTGGACAGCGCCCAGGGCCCGGCCGCTGGCGAGTACATCGCCAAGCAGGTCAAGCCTCAGGTCGTTGCGGTCATCCACGACAAGCAGCAATACGGTGAAGGCATCGCCACCGCGGTCAAGCAGACCCTGGAAAAAGACGGCGTCAAGGTCGCCCTGTTCGAAGGCATCAACGCCGGCGACAAGGACTTCTCTTCGCTGATCGCCAAAATGAAACAGGCCAACGTCGACTTCGTCTACTACGGTGGCTACCACCCTGAGCTGGGGCTGATCCTGCGCCAGGCCAAGGAAAAAGGCCTGAAAGCCGGTTTCATGGGCCCAGAGGGCGTGGGTAACGCGTCGATCTCGCAGATCGCCCAGGACGCTTCCGAAGGTCTGCTGGTGACCCTGCCAGCTTCCTTTGACCAGGACCCGGCCAACAAGGCACTGGTCGATGCGTTCAAGGCCAAGAAAGAAGACCCGAGCGGTCCGTTCGTGTTCCCATCCTACGCTGCCGTTCAGATCCTTGCCGAAGCGATCGGCAAGGCCAAGAGTGAAGACACCGACAAGGTAGCGGCCGTGCTGCGCGCCAACACCTTCAAGACCCCGACCGGCGACCTGTCGTTCGACGACAAGGGCGACCTGAAGAACTTCAAGTTCGTGGTCTATACCTGGCACAAAGACGGCACCAAGACCGAAGCCCCTGTGAAGTAACTTCACACCTTCGATCAACACCAGAGCCCACTGCAACCGCAGTGGGCTTTGTTTTACGAGGTGCGTGGGCTCCACAAGACTCCATCGCCACCTGAACAACTCGAAGCCACACTGGCTCACTGGATTTGCGTCAACGCGGGAGCAATACCTTGACGCGCAACGGGGACACGATTGGCCAGTGAACCTCAGTGTAGGCCTTCAGGAGCGCTGTAATGCCCGAGATAGACATCTATCATTTCTTTCAACAGCTGGTTAATGGCCTGACCATTGGCAGCACCTACGCCTTGATCGCCATTGGCTACACCATGGTCTACGGCATCATCGGCATGATCAACTTCGCCCACGGCGAGGTGTACATGATCGGCTCCTACGTGGCCTTCATCGCCATCGCCGGGCTGACCATGATGGGCCTGGGCAGTCTGCCCTTGATCATTACGGCGGCCTTCGTGGCCAGTATCGTGGTGACCAGTGCCTATGGTTACAGCATCGAACGGGTCGCCTATCGACCGCTGCGTGGCAGTAACCGTCTGATCCCGCTGATTTCCGCGATCGGCATGTCGCTGTTCCTGCAGAACACGGTACTGCTGGCGCAAGACTCCAAGGACAAGTCGATTCCCAACCTGATTCCGGGCAACTTCGTGTTCGGCTCGGCCAGTACCCATGAAGTGGTCATTTCCTACATGCAGGTGCTGATCTTCATCGTCACCGTGCTGACCATGCTGGGCCTGACCTGGTTCATCTCCCGCTCTCGCCTGGGCCGCGCCTGCCGTGCCTGCGCCGAAGACATCAAGATGGCCAACCTGCTGGGTATCAACACTAACAACATCATCGCTCTGACCTTCGTCATCGGTGCCGCCCTGGCCGCCGTTGCAGCAGTGCTGCTGAGCATGCAATACGGGG
Organism: Pseudomonas sp. 21LCFQ02; assembly: GCF_024129895.2. Classification (NCBI taxonomy): domain Bacteria; kingdom Pseudomonadati; phylum Pseudomonadota; class Gammaproteobacteria; order Pseudomonadales; family Pseudomonadaceae; genus Pseudomonas; species Pseudomonas sp. 21LCFQ02. The sequence continues at coordinate 2,875,878 of NZ_CM178749.1, read as the reverse complement.
TGATCAACCCCAACGCGGGCTTTCTGGTCGGGATCAAAGCCTTCACTGCCGCAGTATTGGGTGGTATTGGCAGTATTCCGGGCGCAATGCTCGGCGGTCTGGTACTGGGTGTAGCCGAAGCCTTCGGCGCCGATATCTTTGGCGACCAGTACAAAGACGTTGTGGCGTTCAGCCTGCTGGTTCTGGTGCTGCTGTTCCGGCCGACCGGTCTGCTGGGCCGTCCGGAGGTTGAAAAAGTATGAGCAAACAACTCAAATCGGCGTTTTTCAGCGCCTTGCTGGTGCTGGCCGTGGCCTACCCGGTGCTGGGTCTGAAGCTGGAAATCGTCGGCGTCAATCTGGCGGTGCTCAATGCCAGCAGCACGACCATCGCGGTGATCCTTTGTGCAGCACTGGCAATGTTCCTGCGCGTACTGTTCAGCGAGCAGATCTCTGCCGCCTGGCGCTCCTCGCCAGGCCTGCCGGTGATGCCGGCCAAGGCCAGCAACTTCCTGACCCTGCCGAGCACCCAGCGCTGGATCATCCTGGCGATGGTCATGGTCGCTCTGGTCTGGCCGTTCTTCGGCTCACGCGGCGCGGTGGATATCGCCACCCTGATCCTGATCTACGTGATGCTGGGCCTTGGGCTGAACATCGTGGTCGGTCTGGCCGGCCTGCTCGACCTCGGCTACGTGGGCTTTTACGCCGTGGGCGCCTACAGCTACGCGCTGCTGTCGTTCTATTTCGGCCTGAGCTTCTGGGTCTGCCTGCCGATTGCCGGCATGATGGCGGCGCTGTTCGGCTTCCTGCTGGGCTTTCCGGTGCTGCGTCTACGCGGTGACTATCTGGCAATCGTGACCCTGGGTTTCGGTGAAATCATTCGTCTGCTGCTGCGTAACCTGACCGGTTTCACCGGCGGCCCTAACGGTATCAGCAACATCGAGAAACCGACCTTCTTCGGCCTGTCGTTCGAACGCAAGGCGGCTGAGGGGATGCAGACCTTCCACGAGTTCTTCGGCCTGCCCTACAACTCGATCAACAAGGTGATCTTCCTCTATCTGGTTGCCCTGATGCTCGCGCTGTTCGCTCTGTTCGTCATCAATCGCCTGCTGCGCATGCCGATCGGCCGCGCCTGGGAAGCGTTGCGTGAAGACGAGATCGCCTGCCGTGCACTGGGCCTGAACCCGACCGTGATCAAGCTTTCCGCCTTCACCCTGGGCGCTGCGTTCGCAGGTTTCGCCGGTAGCTTCTTTGCCGCCCGCCAGGGTCTGGTGACACCGGAATCGTTCACCTTCATCGAGTCGGCGATCATTCTTGCCATTGTGGTACTCGGTGGCATGGGCTCGCAGCTTGGCGTGATCCTGGCAGCAATCGTCATGATCCTGCTGCCGGAATTGATGCGCGAGTTCAGCGAATACCGGATGTTGATGTTCGGCGCCATGATGGTGCTGATGATGGTCTGGCGTCCTCAAGGCTTCCTGCCGATGCAGCGCCCCGAAATGAAATTGAAATCGGAGCCGAGCAAATGAGCCGCCCACTTCTGCAAGCTTCGGGTCTGTCCATGCGCTTCGGCGGCCTGCTGGCCGTCAATGGTGTGGCCCTGACCGTCAATGAAAAACAGGTGGTGTCGATCATCGGCCCCAACGGCGCCGGCAAGACCACGGTATTCAACTGCCTGACCGGTTTCTACAAACCGACTTCCGGCAGCATCCTGCTCGACGGCGAGGCAATCCATGGCCTGGCCGGTCATCAGATTGCCCGCAAAGGCGTGGTGCGGACCTTCCAGAACGTGCGGTTGTTCAAAGACATGACCGCCGTGGAAAACCTGCTGGTCGCCCAGCACCGCCACCTGAATACCAACTTCCTGGCCGGCCTGTTCAAGACCCCGGCGTTTCGCCGCAGCGAAAGCGAAGCGATGGACTACGCCGAGCACTGGCTCGAAGCGGTCAACCTCAAGGAGTTCGCCAACCGCCCGGCCGGCACCCTGGCCTACGGTCAGCAGCGCCGCCTGGAAATCGCCCGCTGCATGATGACCCGTCCGCGCATCCTGATGCTCGACGAGCCGGCTGCGGGCCTCAACCCGCGGGAGACCGACGACCTCAAGGCGCTGATCGGTGTCTTGCGTAACGAGCACAACGCGACCGTGCTGCTGATCGAACACGACATGAAACTGGTCATGACCATCTCTGACCACATCTTCGTGATCAATCAGGGCACGCCGCTGGCTGACGGCACGCCACAGCAAATCCGTGACAATCCCGACGTGATCAAAGCCTACCTGGGGGAAGCGTAAATGCTGCAGTTCGAAAACGTTTCTACCTTCTACGGCAAGATCCAGGCGCTGCACAGCGTCAATGTCGAGGTGCGCAAGGGCGAGATCGTCACCCTGATCGGTGCCAACGGCGCCGGCAAATCCACTCTGTTGATGACCCTGTGCGGCTCGCCGCGCGCCCATAGCGGCAGCATCCGCTACCTGGGTGAAGAACTGGTGGGCCAGGAGTCCTCGGTGATCATGCGCAAGAGCATTGCGGTAGTGCCGGAAGGCCGCCGGGTGTTCGCCCGCCTGACCGTCGAAGAAAACCTCGCCATGGGCGGATTCTTCACCGACAAGGGCGACTATCAGGAACAGATGGACAAGGTCCTGCATCTGTTCCCGCGCCTCAAGGAGCGCTTCAGCCAACGCGGCGGCACCATGTCCGGCGGCGAACAGCAGATGCTTGCCATTGGCCGCGCGCTGATGAGCAAACCCAAGCTGCTGCTGCTCGACGAGCCTTCGCTCGGCCTGGCACCGATCATCATCCAGCAGATCTTCGACATCATCGAGCAACTGCGCCGTGATGGCGTGACGGTGTTTCTGGTCGAGCAGAACGCCAACCAGGCCCTGAAAATCGCTGACCGCGCCTATGTGCTGGAAAATGGCCGGGTGGTGATGCAGGGCAGCGGTGAAGACCTGCTGGTCGACCCAAAAGTGCGTGAGGCTTATCTGGGCGGCTGACGTTCCATTCGCCAGCAGAGCCGCCTCCCACAGGTACCTGTCGTTCGCCAGATTCCGGCTCGACGCAGGCCTTGTGGGAGGCGCGCTCAAATAGTAGATACACCTGCGACTCGGTGGGAGGCTGCTCCGCAGGCGACGCTCTTCACTTGAGATCCATCCCCGCTGTGCGTAACGTGTCGGCATCTGTCTGTGAGGCCGTCGCATGTCCGCTTTCCGCTCTGCCCTTCTCTTCTCTATGCTGCCGCTGTTCGCGGGCTGCCAACTGCTCAATCTGCAATCCAGCGCCCCGGCCAAGGTTTCAACCGCCGGCATGACCCGTATGCAGGGCACCCTCACTGGCGATAACGGCAAGTTGCTGTTCCAGCCCTGCGGCGAGCCGCGCCGCTATGTGGTGCTGGACCGGGGCAATACCGCCATCCTGCAGGAAGCCGCCGGCCTGGCCGATGCCCAAGGCAAAGTGTTCGCTGATCTGCGCGGCCGCTTCAATGCCAGCAAGGCCGAAGGCGGCGACGGCCAGTTGGACCTGCATCAGTGGTACCGGGTTGAACGCACAGGCCAGGCCTGCGAAGATCCGAACTTCAAGCGCCTGACCCTGCATGCCGATGGCGAGAACCCGGTATGGAACGTGAATGTCAGCGGCAAGGGCATGATCATCGATGTCCAGGGCCAACCGCCGGTTGCCCTGCCCTACCTGGAAGAACAACTGCCCGATGGCCGCTTCAACCTGAGCAGCGAAGCCAACGGCCAGCGCGTCGAGCTGTGGGTTGCACCGCAACGTTGTGTCGACAGCAAGAGCGGCGCGCTGCGCCACCTGAGCGCAGAGTTGCGCATCAACGGCCAGGCAGTACGCGGCTGTGGCTATTACGGTGGTTCAAGAAATGACTGACGCATAACATCTAGGCATCGATGCCGCATATAATGCCCGGTTCTTGTAGTGCTGCCGGGCTGAACCTGCGGCCCGAAACCGGATGTGCCTCAATGTTACGAATCAACGAACTCAAGCTGCCCCTCGATCACCCTGATGAAGAGCTGCGTACCGCCCTGGTCCAGCGTCTGGGTATCACCGACAGCGACCTGCTGGATTTCACAGTATTCAAGCGCAGTTATGATGCGCGCAAGAAATCCACCGAGCTGTTCTTCATCTACACCCTGGACTTCAAGGTCCGCGACGAAGCAGCGCTGCTGGACAAACTGGCCAACGACCGGCAGATCGGTCCGGCGCCAGATGTCAGCTATAAGTTCGTCGGCCACGCCCCACAAGGTTTCGATCGCCGTCCGGTGGTCATCGGTTTCGGCCCGTGCGGTATCTTTGCCGGTCTGCTGCTGGCCCAGATGGGCTTCAAACCGATCGTGCTGGAGCGCGGCAAGGAAGTCCGCCAGCGCACCAAAGACACTTGGGGTCTGTGGCGCAAAAGCATCCTCAACACCGAGTCCAACGTGCAATTTGGCGAAGGCGGCGCCGGCACGTTCTCCGATGGCAAGCTGTACAGCCAGATCAAGGACCCGTTGTTTCATGGTCGCAAAGTGCTGCATGAGTTCGTCAAGGCCGGTGCGCCGGACGAAATTCTGTATGTCAGCAAACCGCACATCGGCACCTTCCGCCTGACCGGCATGGTCGAGAACATGCGCGCCGAAATCATCGCGCTGGGCGGCGAGGTGCGTTTCGAGCACAAGGTCACTGACCTGCTGATCGAAGACGGCCAGCTACAAGGTGTCGAACTGGCCAACGGCGAGCGCATCGACTCGCAACATGTGGTGCTGGCGCTGGGTCACAGCGCCCGTGACACCTTCCGCATGCTGCACGGGCGGGGCGTGTACATGGAAGCCAAGCCGTTTTCGGTAGGTTTTCGGATCGAACACCCGCAGACCCTGATCGACCAGGCGCGGCTGGGCAAGTATGCCGGCCACCCGAAACTGGGTGCGGCCGACTACAAGCTGGTGTATCACGCCAGCAACAACCGTTCGGTATACAGCTTCTGCATGTGCCCGGGCGGCACGGTGGTGGCAGCCACTTCCGAACCGAACCGCGTCGTGACCAACGGCATGAGCCAGTATTCGCGCAACGAGCGCAATGCCAACTCCGGCCTGGTGGTGGGCATCGACCCCGAGCGTGACTACCCCGGCGGACCACTGGCGGGCATCGAGTTCCAGGAGCGCCTGGAGTCGCTGGCCTATGAGCTGGGCGGCAGCAACTATGAAGCCCCGGCGCAACTGGTCGGTGATTTCATTGCCGGCAAGGCGTCCACCGCACTGGGCAGCGTCGAGCCGTCCTACAAGCCCGGCGTGAAACTGGTGGACTTGGCCCAGGCCCTGCCGGCTTTCGCCATCGATGCGATCCGCGAGGCGTTGCCGGTGTTCGATCGGCAGATCAAAGGCTACGCCCTGCATGACGCCGTGCTCACCGGGCTTGAAACCCGCACCTCGGCGCCGGTGCGCATCACCCGTGGCAAAGACATGCAGAGCCTCAACGTCAAGGGGCTGTACCCGGCGGGTGAAGGCGCAGGCTATGCCGGCGGCATTCTGTCGGCAGGTGTGGACGGTATCCGCATTGCCGAAGCGGTAGCGCGAGATCTGCTGGGCATCGCTGATTGATGACAGGCGGCTGGGCGGTCCTCCGCTCAGCCGCGACCAACGATAATTTACAGAAACGTCCTACAGTATTAAGAGACGCTTCCACCACAGAATCTGTGGGGGGCCCGTTAAACTTTTCGCAACTCCGGACACCCCCGTAGCTGTGCAAAATGCTGGCGCAACGCCCGCTGTTACGAACCCGGTGTCTTTTCTTCCCTCTGGAGAGCGATCCGGCCCATGCGCACTACGATCATCCGTTTCTTTCAACTCGAAGCCGCCGGTGGCCTGCTGCTGATCGCCGCCGCTGCCGCGGCGCTGATCATCAACAATTCGCCACTGTCCTGGCTGTACAATGCCTTTCTCGAGGCCCCGGTAGTCGCCCAGATCGGCAGCCTGCAAATCGCCAAGCCGGCATTGCTATGGATCAATGACGGGCTGATGGCGCTGTTCTTTCTGGTCATTGGCCTGGAGGTCAAACGCGAGATCCTCGAGGGCCATCTTTCCAACCCTGCACAGATCATCCTGCCCGGCGCGGCCGCCATCGGCGGCATGGTCGTGCCAGCCGCCATCTACGTGCTGCTCAATATGAACAACAGCACGGCATTGGGCGGCTGGGCAATCCCCATGGCCACTGATATTGCCTTCGCGCTTGGCGTGCTGGCGCTGCTCGGCAAGCGCGTGCCGTTGTCGCTCAAACTGTTTCTCATGACCCTGGCGATCATCGACGATCTGGGCGCGATCATCGTCATCGCGCTGTTCTATTCAGGTGAACTGTCGCACTTGGCGCTGGGCCTGGCGGCGCTGTCATTGCTGACGCTGATCATCCTCAATCGCCTGGGCGTCGTGCGTCTGGCGCCTTACCTGCTGGTTGGCCTGGTGCTGTGGGTGTGCGTGCTCAAAAGCGGTGTACACGCGACCCTGGCCGGGGTCGCCCTGGCAATGTGTATTCCGCTGCGCACCCAGGCCGGTGAAGACTCGCCGCTGTTGAGCCTGGAGCACGGGCTGCACCCCTGGGTGGCGTTCGCCATCCTGCCGCTGTTTGCCTTCGCCAATGCCGGCGTGCCATTGGCCGGGTTAAGCCTGGAAAGCTTCACCCACCCGGTATCGATGGGCATCAGCGCCGGGCTGTTGCTGGGCAAGACCCTTGGGGTATTCGGCCTGACCTGGCTGGTGGTGGCTTGTGGGCTGGCGAAGTTACCGAGCGAGGCTAACTGGGGTCAGGTACTGGGCGTGTCGATCCTGTGCGGGATTGGCTTCACCATGAGCCTGTTTGTTGGCTCACTGGCCTTCGTGCCGGGTGTCAGCCCGTTTGCCGGTGTGGACCGAATGGGCATTCTGACGGGCTCATTGCTGGCCGCGCTGATTGGCTATGCGGTAATGGCCATGGCCAGCGCCAAGCGCTGACAGCCCGAGTTGAGTGGCCGCTACACAAGGCTGCAGCGCCACTCATCAAGTTCAGGCCAGCCGCCGCGCCCAGAACGGACGCTCACGGTGACGTACCGGGCCCGCATAGGTGGCCGCCAGATGAGTAAAGTAACGGTCCTGGACCTGCTGCATTTCGGACCAATAGGCGTGCGCAGCAAGGTCGTTGCCTTGCAGATAGCCTTCAATGGCGCTGGCCGCACTGTCAGCCGACGCCAGCGTGTGGAATAAACCTTGCGACGACAGCGGATCGAAAGCCAGCACAGCGTCACCGACCGCGTAGAAGCCTGGCCGCTGCGCGCACCCGCTCAAGTCCAGCGCCACACTGCCTGCCGGGCAGACATGAGTCTGCGCAGCCCCGACATCTGGCGGCAGCACCGCCGCCAACAGCGGCAGACGCCGGGCGCGTTCGAGCAACACCCTGGCGTTACGCAACTCACGCAGTGCCGGATCATCGGCATCCAGATGACAGGCCAGCACCCGTTCACCTGACGGCACACGCACGCTGTACCACCAGCCATCCTGGTCTGCACAAGTGCGGGTACTGCGGTCGACATCGTCCACCTGCGCCGCCAACAGAACATGTACACACACCAGATCATCCGCCGCCTGCCTGCGCAAACCCAGGCTGCGGCACAGCGCTGCATTGCGCCCGGTGGCATCGACGACCACCCTGGCGCGATGCTGCGCCCCCGAATGCTCATCAGCCAGTTGCCAATGCGTGCCATCGTGCTGCACCTCAAGCCGCCCGCGCACCGTAGCGTTTGCAGCCCCCGCTTGGTGCGCAGCGTCGCGCAGCATGGCATCAAAACGCATGCGGTCCAGATGCCAGCCTGGACCTGCCGGGTCGCGCAAGGCGTCGAACCAGACCGGCTCGACGCTATCCCAGACAGAGACACTGGCACAGCGCTCGGCATGGCCGTCAGCCAGGAACCGCTCCAGCAGGTTTTGCCGCCGTAACAGTACGGCAGCCGAACCTGGAAGTGATTCACCGATGCGCCATGTCTGCGCCGTGCGCGTAGAGCCAGACGGCAATTCACGATCCACCACAAGCACCCGATGCCGCCCGGCCAGTCGACGCGCCAGCGCCGAGCCCGCAGGCCCGGCGCCGCACACGATAACGTCCCAGTGCTGTTGAGGTGCGCACCGTGCTGGCTGAATCACACCCTCGGCGTCCCGGCGATGAGCATTTCACGGATGTCGTGATCAACCAGCTCCTGCGCTTCGGAACTCAAATCATCGCCACCGCGATCCTCGACCTGCATCACATCCGGGAAGTCCGGATCGTTGAGGTCTTTATAACGAACCTCGACAATGCCCTGGCGATCAAAGTGATCCACCATCGTCTGCAGTGGATCCGTGATCCCCAGAGTACGGTTCCAGTCAGAACGCTCATTGAAGGCCCGCAGCCGCTCTTCCTTGCTCAGGCTGGCATCCACAACCTTGCGGTAGTTATCGGCACTGAGGACCTGGTTGGGCACCCGCGCCGGCCAGAAGGTCGGCAAGTGCGGATCATATTGCTTGTCGTAGCCGGAGCGGCAACTGGCGGTATCGGTCTGCCATGGCACCGCCATCCAGCGCGTGATCGAGCCCGGGAACTGCGCATACAGTGGGCCATTGTAGGAAGCCACGCTGGTCGGCGTCAGGTTGGCTCCGTAGTCAGGCTCGGGATTGTCGGCACTGCGGTGACGCCAGCGGTAGGGTTCCATGTACATGGTCGCGTGGCGCACTGGCCAGGTCACTTCACAACCGGGGTGAAATGCATCGGCCAGACAGAATTCCAGCGCGGCACGGTCGAGCGTGGCCGGTTGCTGCTGCAACGGGATCTTGTCGAATTCATACTCCGGAACGTGCTTGGGATCGTAATCGGCAATGAATTTGCCCTCTGCCCAGCGATCCAGCAAAGCCAACTGCGTCGTGCTCAGTGCATTCATCGCACGCGGCGACAGCGGCATCGGCACATTCATCGCATCACCGTAAACCCACGGCCATGGCTTCATCGAAATATCGCCATCTTCCGGGTTACGGAAACTGTTTGCCACCGTGCGGCGCAGTTCGGCATAGGTCTCGCCCGGCTGCGACAGCTTGTGCAAATAGTCCGGTGCCAGGAAATGTTGCGCCATGCCATGGCCGAAGCCGGCCGCAAAGCCGCTGTTCATCCATTGCAGATCACACATGGCCTTGAAGATCGGCAGGATATCATCGCGGAACGAGGGATGCAGCGGAGCTGGCAATTGCCCTGCCTGGACCGCCAGATCAGTCATCAGCGCATAGAGGGTGCGCACTGACTTCTGCTGAGGTCCGTAGTTGGGTGGCGCTACGACCACCCAGGCCGGGGCGACCTCCAGTTCGCGTCCGTCCAGTCGCACGCGGGCGGTCACCGGACCGTCGCTGGTATCGTCGTACCAGCCATCATTGTTGGCGAAGGTTACCGGTGCCTTGCCGTCGCAGGAGCCGGATTTGCCATGACCGCCGAACACTTGCAACCGGCCATGGGCGTCGGTGCGCAGTTCGCCCAGCGGGACCTCGGTGTCAAAAAACTTGCCGCCGCCAAAGCGGTACTCATCACCCTGCGCATTCGGCGACTTGATCGTCCGTGCCCCCGGCAAGATCGACAGCGCACTGCGTTGCGGGGCTTTCACGTCAGCGTTGCGCCGGGTCGGCGCCAAGCTTGCAGCCTCAGGAATGTCCAGCGCCAGTTCGAAGTTGTACCAGGCAGCCTTGTGGTTGGCGAGTTCCACCGTCCACTCGACCTGTACCTCCTTGTCCATATACAGCTCGCGGACCACTTTGCCCTGTGCGTCATAGCCGTAGATCCGAAATTGCGCGACCTCGCGCTTCAGCGCGCCGGTGCTATCGCGATAAAACCCGGCTGGCTGCGGCTTGGGTTCGACGACCTGCGGTCCGATATAAAACTCGTCCTTTGAATTACCGACCCGTGCAATGCCAATGGACGGGTGAATCTTTGCGTAAACGATATCCTTGTCGCCACTTCTGTCGCCCATTTCGTTTTCCCTTGAAAGAAAAGTCACCATCCGATGTAGGTTTGGCACAGCGAGTAAAGCACAGTAAAAGCATAATGCCATCAACCTTACATTCGAACGTGCGGGCTGGCGGGAAAACAATCTGGCGGGCAAAAAAAACCCGATCACAGTGGATCGGGTTGTTTTTTTGTGAAGCGGATCAAGCTGCGATCAGTGGGTCACCCGGCTGGTGCCGTTGACGGTCATCACCCGGACCCGGTCGCCCACCCGGAATATCTCGTTTTCCTGCACCTGCTGAACATAGGCGCGCATGCTGCCGTCGTCTTCGCGTACGGTGATTTCGACGCCCTGGGTGCGGGTCAGGCCCTCTTCGGTCATCGAGCCGAGCAGGCCGCCGGCGACCGCACCGATCACCGCCGCAACCACACTGCCGCGTCCACCGCCGATAGCGCTGCCGCCCACCCCACCGACCACCGCACCTGCACCGGCGCCAATCGGGGTTTTGGTGCCTTCGATCTTCACCGGACGCAAGGCCTGGACAACCCCCAAGCGTACAGTCTGCACCGCCCGCGCTTCGTCACGCGAGTAGGAATCGCCAGTGAGGTTCGAGGTACAGCCGCCCAGTGTCAACGCCATCGCAGCGAACGAAGCAGCCAGCAATACAGATTTGCGCATGAGGGTATCTCCTGAAGATCGAGTAACCATTAGACTCCCGGCCAGCGATGCCGTCACGACCAGGCAGGCTGCATATCGAGTTCATTCAGGCGCCATACAGACAGGCGCCGAGTGATATTCAGACGGCTGCGGCGGGAGATAATTCAGTTGCGATCCTACGGAGCCAGCCGCTCACGAATCCAGCCATCATTTGTTAAACGATAGTTCAAACGGTCATGCAGGCGACTCGGACGCCCCTGCCAGAACTCGATCCGGTCGGGCACCAGACGGTAGCCGCCCCAATGTGCAGGGCATTGCGGCTGGCTATCAGCGAAGCGCTGTTCAGTGGCGTGCAGCAGTTGCTCAAGCTCGGCGCGGTCGGCAATGACCCTGCTTTGCGGCGACGCCCAAGCCCCCAGCCGGCTGCCCAGCGGACGGACCTGGTAATAATCATCGGACTCTTGCGCGGTGACCTTCGCCACTCGCCCTTCGATGCGTACCTGACGTTCCAGGGTCGGCCAGAAAAAGGTCATGGCGGCAAACGGCTGCCCGGCCATCTGTTGGCCCTTGGCGCTGTCATAGTTGGTGAAAAAGGTGAAGCCCTGACTGTCCAGAGCCTTGAGCAGCAGCACCCGACAATGCGGGCGACCGTCGGCGTCCACCGTTGCCAGGGTCATGGCATTGGCTTCCACCGGCGCCTGTTCGGTCTTCACCGCTTCAGCGAACCATTGATCAAACAGGGCAAAGGGTTCATCCGGCGCCTGGGCTTCGGTCAGACCGTCGCGGGCGTAGTCACGGCGCATATCGGCCAGGGATGAGGTCATGGGCGGTGCTCCTTCAAGGCTTTGCTGAGCCGGGCAGTTAAGCATAACAGCCCGGCACAGGACAGCTTGAAGCGCTGGCGACCTGCTGGCGGTCAATGTTGGCCGCCAGCAGGTCGCCGCTCAGGTCAGTTGCTGGCCTGGGCGTCGGTCTTCTTGGCGACAGCCTTGGCAGGCTCGGCCTTTTTCGCAGTGTCTTTCTTGGCCGCTTCTTTCTTGGCTGGCGCTGCCTTTTTGGCGGTTTCTTTCTTGGCCGGTGCGGCCTTTTTAGCGGTGTCTTTCTTGGCTGGGGCAGCTTTTTTGGCCGGCGCTGGAGCGGCAGCCGCCGGTTTGACGTCCTGTACCGCGACCAGCGTTGGCGCGACCGCCGGTACGTCATAGCGGCTCATCAGCGCGCGCATGGTGTCTTGGCGGGTCAGCAGGATTTCGACGCGGCGGTTCAGGGCACGGCCCTGGGTGCTGTCGTTGGCGGCACGCGGCATCACCGCGCCCATGCCGCGCTGGCTCAGGCGGTTACGTTCCAGGCCGCTGAGGCGGAAGATTGCTGCGACCGACTGGGCACGCTCCTGGCTGATCTTCTGGTTGGTTTCTTTGGCACCGCTGGTGTCGGCGTGACCGAGAATCAGCACGGCAGTCTTGGCATCGCCCTCGACGGCCTTGGCCAGACGGGTAATCGGACCCAGGGTCACCGGCAGCAGCATGGCCGGCCGATCCGGGTTGAACGAGGAGTCGACCGGGGCGGTGATGACCAGCAGGTCGTCACGGCGCTCGAACTGGAAATTGCTGTCTTTGATGGCGGTGCGCACCCGCGGCTCGTACTCGTCCAGCCAGGCCTGGGTCAGCTTTGGATCCGGCATCGGCAAGACCTTGGCTTCTTGCGTGGCTTGCTTGCTGTCACTGGAACCGAACGGCCACCACCAGCGGCTGTCGGTCTCGGACTTGGCCACCATGGACGGTGCAGGCTTGGCAGCGGGTTTGTCCTCGGGCTTGCTGGCAACCTTGTCGGCCGCCGCGTCAGCTTTGCCATCGGCAGCAGCTTCGGAGCCAAACGGCCAGTACCATGGGCTGGAGGCGTCAGCCGCAGCATCGGTTTTCGGGGTCTGGGCGCAACCGGTCAGGGCGGCGATGCACAAAGCGATGGCAAGAGTTCTTTTCGAGGACATGGACGACCTACAACGAAAGTGGCAGACAAAAGGACGCGAGCAACGTCGTATAACACGCATCAAGACAGAGTGGAAAAAGAAACCGTTCTACGGTTGGCTTTTACCAGAGAAACTGACAATCGGTATTAAACAAGCACTTATGAGCAATACTTACTGCAAAGACTCACGCAGTATACCCGCCAGTTTCTGGGCACGGGGGTCCATTAGCACGTACGGGCCCAAGGTACTGGTGACAAAGCCAAAGGCCACGTCGTAATCGGGATCGGCAAAGCCCACCGAACCGCCCGCCCCCGGATGACCGAACGCCCTGGGGCCCAGGCCATAAGTGGCATTGGCGACCGTCGGTTGATCGAGCATGCAGCCCAGCCCAAACCGGGTAGAGGTCAGCAGGGTCTTGTCCTGGCCCAGGCTGTGCTCACGGGTCATCTGACCGAGCAGCTCCGATTCGAGCAGGCTGCCGTCAAGCAAACCGCTGTAGAAACCGGCCAGGCTGCGGGCATTGCCATGACCATTCGCCGCCGGTTGCTGGAAGCGCCGCCACTCAGGTTTGTTGGTACTGGTCAGGATAGAGGGCGGGTTGGTGAAGGCCTTGCAGGTAATCGACTGCGGTTCGCGCATCGTGGCTTGCAGCAGGCGCTGCGCGGCTTCGTCACCGGCGTTGCCTTTGCCACGCGCGATGTGCGCAACACGGTGAAACTCTTCATCGGCCAGGCCGATATGAAAATCCAGCCCCAGCGGTTTGGCGACACGGCCGACGATGGCATCACCCGGCTCGCGGCCATCGGCGCGGCGCAGCATCTCGCCCACCAGCCAGCCGTAGGTGATTGCCGCATAGCCATGGCCCTGCCCCGGCGTCCACCACGGAGTTTCGGCCGCCAGAGCGCCGGTCATGGTGTCCCACTGATACAGCGCTTCGGCCGGCAGCAGGTCACGCAGCGCCGGCAGACCGGCCTGATGACAGAGCAACTGACGCAGGGTAATGGTGTCTTTGCCGGCAGCGGCGAACTCGGGCCACAAACGCGCGACCGGCTCGTCGAGGCGCAGCTTGCCTTCGTCTACCAGTTGCAATGCAGCGACTGCCGCCCATGGCTTGGTGCAGGAAAACAGGTTGGCGATGGTATCGCTGTGCCAGGCCTCGCTGCCGCTCTGGTCAGCCGTGCCGGCCCACAGATCGACGACGGTTTCGCCACCGATCTGGATGCATAGCGCAGCGCCACGCTCCTGAGGATCGTCGAACAGTGCGGCAAACGCCTCACGTACGGCTTCGAATTCAAGCTGGAAATGACCCTGGATCTGCAACGCTTGGCTCCTGGCTGGCGGTTTCGCGGCGGGCTCAGCCGCGCCTGTCAAATGTCGGTGCGTATTGTTTCAGCGATCAGGGCCGTTGTGAACCGCGCTTCATGAAATCTCGCGATGAAAGGGTGGCAAGGCATTGAGGATGGCTTTTCCGTAACGCTGGGTCACCAGGCGCCGGTCGAGCAAGGTAATGGTGCCTCGATCAGACTCGGTGCGCAGCAAGCGGCCACAGGCCTGAATCAGTTTCAGCGAGGCGTCGGGCACGGAAATCTCCATGAACGGGTTGCCACCACGGGCTTCGATCCACTCGGCCAGTGCCGCCTCAACCGGGTCGTCCGGTACCGAAAAAGGAATCTTGGCGATCACCACGTGCTCACAGTACGCCCCCGGCAAGTCGACCCCTTCGGCAAAACTCGCCAGGCCGAACAGCACGCTGGACTCGCCGCCGTCGACCCGCGCCTTGTGCTTGTTGAGGGTTTCCTGCTTGGACAGGTTGCCCTGGATGAACACCTGCTTGCGCCAGTCGCGGTCCAGGCCGTCGAACACGTCCTGCATCTGCCGCCGCGACGAGAACAGCACCAGGCTGCCCTTGGAGCCTTCGACCAGCTCCGGCAGGTCACGGATGATCGCCGCGGTATGCTCGGCGGCATTGCGCGGGTCGGCCTTGAGGTCCGGGACCCGCAATACACCGGCGTCGGCATGGTGAAACGGGCTGGGCACTACCGCTGTCACGGCATCTCTGGGCAGGCCGGAGCGCATCCGGTAACGGTCGAACTTGCCCAGCGCGGTCAGGGTTGCGGAGGTGACCAGCGCGGCATGGGCGACATTCCAGAGGTTGCGGCGCAACATCTCAGCGGCCAGGATCGGGCTGGCATTGACCTCAATATCGAACATCGCGCCACTCTCGGCCAGGCTCAGCCAGCGCGCCATGGGCGGGCTTTCGTCCGGGTCTTCGGCCGTGAAGGCGGTCCACAGCTCCCAGTTGCCCTGGGCACGGGCCAGCAGGGCACCGAACAGGGGATACCATTCTTCGGCCTGATGGCTGGCGATGCCGATATTCACCTCGCCGTCCATGCCCTCCTTGAGCAGGTCAGCCAGGCGGGTAAACAGGTCGTTGAGCCGCGAGAAGCCCTTTTTCAGCTCGATGCCGATGTCGCGGATATGCTCGGGAATCACCCCACCGACGAAGCGGTGGCGCGGCCGTTCGCGGCCTTCGGTGTCTTCACCGGCACGAAAGTCCGCCAGTTGCTCGCAGGCCGCAAACATGAACTGCTGCTGGTTTTTCACTTCACGGGCCAGCTCCGGCACCTGCTCGATATAACGCCCCAGGTCGCCCGGCAGCGGATTCTGGGCCAGTAACTTGGTGAGGTTCTTGGCGGTCTGTTCCAGCCAGTCGGCGGTGGAGCGCAGCCGCGTGTAATGGGCGAAGTGGCCGATGGCTTTGTCGGGCAGGTGGTGACCTTCGTCGAACACATAGACGGTATCGCGCGGGTCGGGCAAGACCGCACCACCGCCCAGCGCCAGGTCGGCAAGGACCATATCGTGGTTGGTGACGATTACATCGACCTTGCCCATGCCTTCGCGGGCCTTGTAGAAGGCGCACTGCTGAAAGTTCGGACAATGGCGGCTGGTGCACTGGCTATGGTCGGTGGTCAGCCGCGACCAGGTCAGGTCGTCGAGTTCCTGGGGCCAGCTGTCGCGGTCGCCGTCCCATTTGTTGCCAGCCAGTTTCTGCAGCATGCTGTTGAACAGCTTCTGGCTGACTTCATCGACCTCGATCTTGAAGCCCTCTTCCTCGAACAACTGGGCAGTGGCGCTGTTCTGGTTACCCTCCTGCAACAGCAGGTCGAGCTTGGACAGGCACATGTAGCGACCACGCCCCTTGGCCAGAGCAAAGCTGAAGCTAAGGCCGCTGTTGCGCATCAGGTCGGGCAAATCCTTGAAAACGATTTGCTCCTGCAACGCCACGGTAGCGGTGGCGATCACCAGCCGCTTGCCGGCCGCCTTGGCCGCCGGAATCGAGGCAATGGCATACGCGACGGTCTTGCCGGTGCCGGTTCCGGCCTCCACTGCAACCACCGCCGGGTCCCCGCTACGCCGCCCTTCATCGTCGGTCGCGACATCGCCCAACACCTTGGCGACCTCCGCGATCATCAGGCGCTGGCCGTAACGAGGCTTGAGGCTCTTGGCTTCGAGGAAGCGCGAATAGGCGCCCTGGATCTGGGCTTTGAGTTCGGTGCTGATCATTGGCTCGGGATACGGCAAAAGGCTGGATAAATTTTCAGTGTTTCAAAGTGGGCGCTATCATAGCGCGCTAATGCCATCTGCGCTGAACGCATCGCAGCAAATGCATCGTCAGCGGTCGGACAAATCGCCATCAGGAGCCTTCATGAGCGTATCAACTCTTGCCTACACCCTGCATGTTCTGGCGGCCCTGGTCTGGGTCGGCGGCATGTTCTTCGCCTGGATGATTCTGCGCCCGGCAATCATTGCAGCACTTGAGGGTCCCCTGCGCCTGAGATTATGGGTCCAGGTGTTTCCGCGATTTTTTACCTGGGTGTGGCTCGCCATCGTGATCTTGCCGGTTACCGGGGTGGTGTTTGCCCGCCTGAACTACCCGAGCCTGGAGCTGGCGCCGCGTTATGTGCAGGCGATGATGGGCCTGTATGTGGTGATGGTCGCGGTGTTTCTACGCATTCATTCGTTACAGTTGCCCGAGCTGCGTCAGGCGGTGCAAGCCGAACAGTGGGCCGAAGGCGCCGGGGTGCTGGGGCGCATCCGCCGGCTGGTGGGTATCAATCTGTTGATCGGCCTGGCGGTGGTAGCGCTTGCCGCAGCGCGGCCGGCGCTGTGGTCATAGGTCGACGCAGCCGCCCAGGCGGCGCCGGTCAGAAACGCTGTACGTTCACCACCCCGGCAGGTCCTGCGGCACCCGCCTGCCCCGCCGCTCCGGCGGTGCCGGCCTTGCCGCCATCGGCGCGGTAGACGATGCAGCCCTTGGACTCACCGCCTTTGCCTGGTTTACCGCCTTCACCGGCCGCACCACCGGCACCGCCGTCGACGTTAACCTTGACGCGCTCGGCAGCAAAGCCCAGCGGCAGCTCCAGACGCACCTGGCCGCCCGCGGCGCCATCATGGCCATTACCACCGGCATCACCGTCATAACCCCGCCCGGCACTGCCCCAGGTGCAACCCGGTGGCTGGCCGTTGGCACCGTCCAGGCCCACGTAGCCTGGCGCGCCGGTACCGCCACGGGCATCCACCGAGAGTTCCTCAGCCTGCAATGCCTGAATACGCAAGGTCAGGTTGCGTCCCGGTGTCGGCGCTTTCTGATAAGTGCCCGGCGCACCGCGTGCCGTGATCTGGCTGCCGGTGCCCAGTTGCGCCGTGCCGATCAGCACGTTCAGTGGCTGGCTGCCAGGGACGATCGCGATCCGGGCTTCGTGGCCGAGCAGCAGTTGTTCGACCTTCAGGTCTGTGACCCCGCCGGGAACCAGCAAGGTGCCGTAATCGGCCACTTCCAGGCGCTGAACCTGCAAGACGGTGCCACTGGCCGGCAGGCGCAACAGCGAATGGGACTGCACCTGAATGTCCTGGGCCATGGCCAGGGGGCTGCACAGGGTGGCAAGCAACAGGAATTTACGCATGACGGGCCTCGACGCGTGGACGGCCGATGGCCTGGAGATGAAAGATACCGAATACAAGAATCTTGCCGCGATCGCGCCAGGGCTGGGCGCGGCCACGCAGGCTGGCATTGAACAGCACCAGCTCCAACAGATGGGTCAGCAGGATCAGGCAACCTGCCATGTCGATTACCACGTCAAAGGGACCGGGAGCACCAACCAGCAGGTTGATCAGCACCACTGCCCAGAACCCCAGCATCAACACTTTTCCCAACCCCCAGAACAGCTTCATTTCAGGCCCCTGATCATGTCGTGTATGCAAACGCTTGGCTTTCGCATCATATGTGCAGCGCGCACAGTAACGCCAAGCCAGCACACAATGCCAGTGACGACAGGTAAATGCAGGGGGCAGAGCAGATAACCGGCCCGGCAACAGTCGCCGGACCGGTACAGGGAGCGGTGGATCAGCGGTTGATTTTCACTTCAACGCGGCGGTTCAGCGCGCGACCTTCAGCGGTCTTGTTGTCCGCGACAGGACGCGACTCGCCTTCCCCGGACACCGACACGAACGAGGCACGTGGCACGCCCGAACTGATCAGGTAATCGGTTACCGAATGCGCACGACGCTCAGAGAGCTTCTGGTTATAGGCATCGCTGCCGACGCTGTCAGTGTGGCCAGTGACGCGCAGTTGCACGGTAGCGGCTTCCTGACGCAGACGGCTGGCAACCACGTCCAGATTGGTGCGGTCGGAAGCGGTCAGGCGCGCCGAGTCGAATTCGAACAGCACTTCCTTGTTGATGTTGATCACCTCTTCACGCGGCAGTGGCGCTGGCGCAGCGGGAATCGGCTCAGGTGCAGGCGCGGCCACGATCGGGCAACCGGTGGCATCGACCGGCGTGCCGCGCGGAGTATCCGGGCACTTGTCGCGGCTGTTCGGTACGCCGTCACCATCATCGTCGCCGTCGCCATGCACCCAGCAATAAGCACCGGCCATCACGCCCACTGCGCCGCCGAGGCTGGCCGCCACCGCTGCGGTCTGGAACGCCCCCACCGCCGCGCCACCGAGGAAGCCGCCAGCGGCACATTTTGGCCAGTCTTCTTTCTGCAAGCCCGCACAACCGGTCAGCACACTGCTCACCAGGATCAAAGGTACCGCTGTCCTAAGCATATTCATTGTTCTGCACTCCCGAGGGGCGGCCGGTTTGCCGCGGAGGTTTTTTGCGACGGCACTTTGCCAGTGCGCTACCGTTTGTCCTTTGCGAAATCGAGAAGGTTCACCGCCGCGGCACAATTAAATTGCCCGCCGAACCGGCGTTTGGTCCCCTGCCACACTGGGTATCGTCGCAAAGGTCCAGACTAGACGATGTGCAGGCATACGGCGAAAAGCCATTTCCCTTACCGGCCGATCCAGTAAACTTTCAGGCCTTGCCCGTTGCCGATAACGCTACGCTTGCACAGTCAAGAGGAACGATGATGACCGCTGCTTTCTCCACCCGCACACCGCAACAGGCGCTGGCCGCCCTGCTCGACCGCTACGCCCCGCAACGCCTGCTGCTGATCGGCAGCGAAACGTTCCCGGCCCTGCAGGCTTTTCGTGAGGCGCACCCGGACACCGAACTGGCCGTCGCCGCGCCCGGGCAACTGCCGACCGAACTGGCCGCCCAACGCTTCGACCTGGCGCTGGTGGTCGATTGCCTTGAACACATCCCGCGGCGCGACGGCCTGCAATTGCTTGGCGGCATCCGCAACCTCAACGCCAGCCGCATCGCGGTGCTGGCTGACCTGCAGGCCTGCGGCTGGCAGGAAACCGACTTCTTCGCCCTGGCCCTGCAAGCCAGCGAACGCTTCAGCCGCGATGAACAGGTGCTGACGCTGTTTACTTACGATTTGCGTGAATACAAACAGGTGCCCGACTGGCTGAATGCCAAGTTCTGGGCCAACCCGGAAAATTTTGGCAAGTACTGGTGGTGATGCATGAGTAGTGCAAGTTGCCCCTGCGGCAGCGGGGATCTGTTGCTGGCCTGCTGCGGCCGCTTTCATGCCGGCCAGCCGGCACCCTGCGCGGAAAAGCTGATGCGTTCGCGCTACAGCGCCTATGTCTTGAGCCAGGTGGATTACCTGCTCGACACCACGCTGCCGGCCCAACAACATGCGCTGGACCGCAACGCCATCGCCCAGTGGAGCGCGCACAGCACCTGGCTGGGCCTGGAGGTGGAAGACACCGAGGTGCTGGGCGGCAAGCCGGAACACGCATTCGTGACCTTCACCGCACGCTGGCACGATGAACACGGCGAACACAGCCACCGCGAACGCTCGGCCTTTGTACAGAATCAGGGGCGCTGGTACTTCATCGACCCCACCGTGCCGCTCAAGCCGGGTCGTAACGATAACTGCCCGTGCGGCAGCGGGCAGAAATTCAAGAAATGCTGCGCCGGCTACCTGCTGTAGGAACGGCTTGCTCAGAGCAGCTTGAGGTGTGAAGTGTCCGGCGCGGGCCTGGCCTGGGGCTGCTTGTGCTGGCCCATGTCACTGCCAGCCGGCGCCAGAGTGATACCGGACAGGTCCAGTCGCGGCGCCTGCGGTGCTGGTTTGGCATCTTGCAGGTCGCTGCCGACCTCGGCCAGCGGCAGGTCGGGGGCATCGACATCGACGAATGCCGCCATGTACAGGTCGCGGGGCGTGACCTGCAACCGCCCGTCACCCGGCTTGGGCTTTTTCAGCCAGGTTGGCGCATCCGGCGGCGGCGCCAGTTCCACTTCTTCGATGCGCGGATGCATATCCACCACCTCGGCCAACGCACCGGCACGCTCCAGCGTCGCCCGGTACTTTTCGGCGGCCTGAGCGTCGAGGTTGTTCTTCAGAACCAGCCGGCGTCCGGAGAACAACAGCGCCATGCGTTGCTCGTCGGCCTGGAACAACCGCGCCAGATTGGCCTTGACCTTGTCTGGCTGGGCACCTGCTACCAGCCGACCGCTGAAGACGATTTCGTAAAGACTCATCACTGCCTCTCTTCAAGCCTGTATCCAAAGTATGGCGCAGGCTTGTCCGCACGAACAACCTGATGGCCTACACTCTGCCAATACCCTCGCCCCTGACGGTCATCGGCATGACACTGACATTCCCACGACTCTGGCTGCTGGCCCTGCTGCTCGGCACCTTGAGCGGATGCTCGAGCGGGTGGGGTTCACGTGCCTGGCAGCCACCACAACTGCGCCTGCTCAAGGTTGAGACCGTCAAAGTGCAGCTATTGCAGCAAGACTTCAAACTGCATTTCGAGGTCGACAACCCCAATGACTCACGCCTTCTGGTGCGCGGTTTGCGCTACAAAATCATGCTGGGTGAGCTGATCCTGGCCGAAGATCAGGTCACCGACTGGTTTCTGGTCGCCGGGCACAGCCATGAAATCTTCGTGGTGCCGGTGCGTACCAACCTGTGGCGCCACGCCAAACCAATTGCCCAGAAGCTCAAGCAGCGCGGGCAACCGATCCCTTATCGCCTTGAGGGCAAACTCAAGACTGGTCTGTTGTTTCGCGACAGCGTGCGTATTGGGGTCGACGGCGAGATATAATGGCCGCCGATTCAATTTTGGAGCACACCCCGATGAACCAGCCCCACGTCCATGGTCCTGACTGCAACCACGACCACGACCATCATCACCACGAGCACGACGGTCATGTCCATGGCCCGCACTGCAACCACGGCCACCAGGAGCCGGTGCGCAATGCGCTGAAAGACGTTGGCCGCAACGACCCTTGCCCGTGCGGCAGCGACAAGAAATTCAAGAAGTGCCACGGCGCCTGATCGCCAAGCACACCTGACGGCCTGCCTTGCAGGCCGTTTTCATTTGCAGGCCGGTCCTGTGCCGGAGTACAACGACGTCTTCGGGTAAACCGCATGGAGCTGTCAATGATCGACCTGCACTACTGGACCACCCCCAACGGCCACAAGATCACTCTGTTTCTTGAAGAAACCGGCCTTGAACACCGGATCATCCCGGTCAATATCGGCAACAACGAGCAGTTCGAGCCGTCATTTCTGAAGATCGCCCCCAACAACCGCATTCCGGCCATTGTCGACCACACCCCGGCCGACGGCGGCGAGCCGCTGAGCCTGTTCGAGTCAGGCGCCATTTTGCAGTACCTGGCAGAAAAGACCGGCCGGTTCCTGCCTGCCGATTTGCGCGGTCGCCAGGAAACCCTGCAATGGCTGTATTGGCAGATGGGCGGCCTGGGGCCGATGGCCGGGCAGAATCACCATTTCAACCGCTTTGCACCGCAGCAAGTGCCCTACGCCATCAAGCGCTATGTGGACGAAACCGCGCGGCTGTATGGTGTGCTGGACAAGCGCCTGGCCGACCGTGAGTTTGTGGCCGGCGACCAGTACAGCATTGCCGACATGGCCATCTACCCGTGGATCGTGCCGCACAGTTTCCAGCAGCAGAACCTGGATGATTTCCCGAACCTCAAGCGCTGGTTCCATGCCATCGAAGCTCGCCCGGCGACCCAGCGGGCCTATGCGCTGGCTGCGCGGATCAACCCGCCCAAATAAACCAGCATGTAGCGCCCTGAAAATATTCCTCCCCTCCCGGCTTGCGTAGCGCCTGCCCGCTCACTAACGTAACAACTTTTTGCAGTTGCCACGCCGCCGGAGTTTCGCCATGGCCTCGCCCGCCCGTTCACGTTTGTCTTCCCGATTTGGTTTTGCCGCCGCGACCGCCGGTTTTCTCGGCCTTGCCGGCTGCCAGTTGGGCGGTGAGGATGCCTCGACCCTGCTGCCGTCTGCCGGCACTGTGGCCATCAAGGGTCTGGAACAAAACGTATCGATCCGCCGCAATCCGCAAGGCATGGCGCTGATCGAAAGCCACTCGTTCCACGATGCGTTGTTCAGCCTGGGCTACCTGCATGCCGGTGAACGGGTCGGGCAGATGCTCGGCATGCGTCTGCTGGCTCAGGGACGGTTGGCCGAGGTGGTCGGTGCCGAAGCGCTGCCGGTGGACCGGCTGATGCGCGCTGCCAACCTCAAGCGCAGCGCCAGCGAGCTGTACAAGGGTTCATCGCCGCGCCTGCAGAAATTCTTCGAGGTCTACGCCCGTGGCGTCAACGCCTACCTGTTCCGTTATCGCGACAAGCTGCCGGGCGACCTGGCCAGCGCCGGTTATCGGCTGGAGTACTGGCAGCCGGAAGACTCGGCGCTGATTTTCAGCCTGCTGAGCTTCAACCTGTCAGTCAACCTGCAACAAGAACTCTCAGCGCTGGTGCTTAACCAGAAGGTTGGCGCTGACAAACTCGCCTGGCTGCTGCCAAGCGCACCTGACGAAGCGATCGCGTTTGCCGAGGCCGACAAGCTCAAGGGCTTGAGCCTGGCCGGTCAGGGCAAGGAACTGAACGACTTGAACCGCGTGGCCCTGCAATTGGCCGACCTCAACCTGCTGGGCAATGCCGCCTCCAGCAATTGGGCCATCGCCCCGCTACGCAGCCGCAGCGGCAAAAGCCTGCTGGTCAGCGAGCTGCAAGTGCCATCGGGCGCCGCATCCGGCTGGAGCCTGGTGCAGATCAACGCGCCCAAGTATCAGGCCTCCGGGGTCACCATCGCCGGCCTGCCGCTGTTTCTCAGTGGGTTCAACGGCAAACTGGCCTGGAGCATGGGCAACCTCAAGGGCGACAATCAGGACCTGTTTCTGGAGAAACTCAAGCGCGAGAACAATCGCCTGATGTACCTGGCCGACGGCAAATGGCAACCGGCTGTGAGTCATCAGGAAACCTTCATGGTCAAGGGCAGCCAGCCGGTGCGCGAAACCGTCTACAGCACCCGCCACGGCACGCTGTTGCAGGCCGGGGAGTCCGCCAGCGCATTGGGCGTGGCGTTGCAGATCCCGGACTTCAAGGACGACAAGAGCCTTGATGCGCTGTTTAACCTGTCGCGCGCCAACAACGTCGAACGCGGTTTTGATGCCAGCCGGGAAATCCGCGCCATTGGCCTGAACATGGTATTTGCCGACGCCAGCAACGTCGCCTGGCAGGTCACCGGGCGTTACCCGAACCGCCGTGATGGCCAGGGCCTGTTGCCGTCACCGGGCTGGGACAGCCGTTACGACTGGGACGGCTTTGCCGATGCCATGCTCCACCCTTACGACCAGGATCCGCGTCAGGGCTGGCTAGGCACCGCCAACAACCGCGTAGCCCCCAAAGGCTACGGCATGCAGTTGTCCAACACCTGGGGCTACCCGGAGCGCGCCGAACGCCTCGCGGAACTGGCCAACGCCGGCAAGCAGGACCTGCGCAGCAGCATCGCCGCGCAATACGACCAGCGCACCCTGTTTGCCGCCAAACTCAAAGCTATGTTCGAAGCACCGGGCATGGCCAAGCCGCTCAAGCAGGCCATTGAGGCCCTGCCCGACGCTGAGCGCGGCAAAGCCCGCGAAGCCTACAGCCGGTTGATGGCCTTCGACGGTAACCTGACCGCAGGTTCTGCCGACGCTGCCATCTACCAATTGTTCCTGCAAGAAAGTGCCCGGCTGACCTTTCAGGATGAACTCGGCGGCGCCGACAGCCCGGCCTGGCAAGCTTTGGTGGCGAATGCCCGTTCGTCGTGGTCGGCGCAGGCCGACCACCTGCTGGGCCGCGACGACAGCCCGTTCTGGGACGACCTCAAAACCCCGCAAAAAGAAGACAAACCAGCGATCCTGGCGCGCAGCCTGGCTGCAGCCATCAGCGCCGGTGAAAGCCAATTGGGCAGCGACCGTAAAGCCTGGCAATGGGGCAAGCTGCACCGCTATGACTGGGCCCCGTCGCGTAACCCGCTGGCCCGCCACCTGGGTGGCGAAGGCCAGTTCCAGCGCAGCCCGGTGCCTGCAGGTGGCGACCACAGCAGCCTCAACCCTGCGGCCTACGCCTGGGGCCAGAGCTTCGACGTACTGCCAAGCGCCAGCCTGCGCATGATCGTTGATTTCAGTCAGGCCGAGCCGTTGCAAGCGGTGGTCAGCAGCGGCCAGTCCGGCAACCCGGCCAGCCCGTTCTATGCCAACAGCATTGATGCCTGGCTCAAGGCGCAGTACAGCATCCTGCCGGTGCAGCAGCAGAACTACGAGCGCGGCTATGGCAAGCAACGCCTGACCCTGACTCCAGGCAAGTAACCGACCGCCCGGCCCTTATGCGGGGCCGGGCAGCCACTCCCGATAAAGCGCCAGGCTGGCCAGGTTCTTGTGTTTGGCCTCGATCATGATGTCGAAACGCTCAAGAAACTGCCGCGCATAACCGTTGGTCCAGTGGTTCCACATCCGCTCGCTGTGCCCGTACAGCTCACGTTTGGCCACGACCTTGAGCAGCTCGCTCATTTCCAGTTTGTCTTCGGCAGCAAAGCCCAGCGCCTGCAAACGCTCCGACGGTTGTGAGTAATGCATCACCGGGCGCACCCCGCGCCAACTGTCGATGATCTGCGCGACCCGTGGATCAGAGGGGTCGATGTACTGCTCTTCGTTGATCCAGCAGTGATGAATATCCAGCACCACAGGCGCCAGATCGGCCAGTTGCAGGCAGTCATCAACGCCATAGCTCTTCTCTTCGTTCTCGAAGGTGATGCATGTCTGCGCCACCTCAGACAAACGCGGCCACAGCGCACGAATACCCTCCGCCCCCAGGCGCCCGGCAATGTGCACGTTGCATTTGAAATCCTGAAAGCGCCGGCCATAACCGAGCATGCGGATCATGTCGGCGTGATACTCGAACTCGGCCAGGCTGTTTTCGACCACCGAGGCATTGTCCGACCCTAGCACGCAGAACTGACCGGGATGAAACGACAGCCGAATGTCTGCCGCCCGCGCCCGCTCGCCAATCGCCGCGAAACAACTGCCCAGCCACTGCTGGATGGACGGCTGCTGGTAAAAATCGCGCAGTTGCGGATGGCTGTAGAACGGCAAGAGATCGCTCGACAACCGCAACATGCGCAGCGGCGGTGGCAACTGCGCCACGTAATCGAGCAGGCGCAGTTGCGCATCCAGATTGTGCGTAACCACCTCAACCAGCCTGGCCTGGGCCACGGCGGGCTCGACGCTGTTGATCCAGCGCAAGGTGGTGGTACGTGGGTTGAAGGGGCTTTCCACCCGTTTGATTTCGACCTCCGAGAGGCCGCGTTCAGGGTGGCGGTACTGACAAGCGAAACCGATGCGCGCAAGCGTCATGACTCTATCCAGGTTGACGTCATTGCCGTCAGACCACCGGCAGCGTCACTCGTCCTGCGCAGTGTTCGATGAATTTCGGGCCGCCGGCTTAACAAACGTCACGGACCTTCCTGAGCTCGCCGTCTGGTGACCGGTGTCGCTCTGCTGGCGGTGCTGCCCGGACGGCAGGCGCAGACAATTGCGCGTTGGAGCGGGAACCGGGGTTCAGGTTGCACAACGAGCAAGGCAAGTGGCCACTCTCTGGTTGTGCTGAGCCCCCGTCCGGGCGTAGCATTGATAATAATTCCCATTTGATATAATCCAATCGCTGCCTCTTGCCGGAACGCCCTCGAATGTCTTCTTCCCTCGATATCGGCACGCTGTATCAAGCGCACCATGGCTGGATCCGCAATCTGTTCCGACGCAAATTGGGCAATGCCCACGATGCCGCTGAGCTGGCCCATGACGTATTCGTGCGTCTGCTCAACAATCCGCGCAGCTTCCCTGACGATGCAGACGCCAAAGCCTGGCTAGGGGCGTTATCGCGCAATATGTGCGTGGATTTCTGGCGCCGCCGTCGGGTTGAACAGGCCTGGTTGGAAGTACTGGCCGAGCGCCCACAAGCCTATGCCCCCAGTGAAGAACACCGGGCCGTGGTGTTCGAAGCACTGCTGCAGGTGCAGGCCTTGCTGGAAAAACTGCCGCCAAACGTGGCCGAGGCATTTCTGCTCGCACAGTTGCATGGCCTGGGCTATCGAGAAATCGGTGAGCGACTGGGGGTCAGCGAACGCACTGTCGGCAGCTATATGGCCAAGGCAATGTTCCACTGCGCCCTGCTGGAAGCTGAACTGGCCGCAGCACTGGATGGTGACTGATGCAGGCAGCGATTGATCACCAAGCGTTGCAGCAGGCTGCCGAGTGGTATGCGCAACTGACCGGTACCCCTGACGACCAGGCCTTGCAACAGGCATGGCGACAATGGCTGGCTGACGACCAAGCGCATCGCCAGGCTTGGCGCTTCGTTGAGCAGGTCAGTCAGCGCTTTGCCCCGTTGCAGCAGGACGTCGAGCAGGCCGATCAAACCCTGAGCCGTTTACGCCATGGCGATCAGTCGCGGCGCCGAATACTGCGCGGCCTGGCGGGGCTGTCTGGCCTTGGCGTGTTGGGCTGGTTGAGCTGGCAAGGCAACGCACGGGACACTTGGCAGGCCTGGCAAGCCGACTACCGGACCGGCACCGCAGAGATCCGCGAGCAGCAACTGGCCGACGGCAGCCGGATCTGGCTCAACAGCGGTAGTGCCCTGGATGTGCGCTTCGACGACCAGCAGCGCGGCTTGTACCTGTACAGCGGCGAAGTGTTGATCAGCACCGGCCACGACCGGCGTCCACTGCGTGTGTACACCGCCCAAGGCAGTCTGCAACCGTTGGGCACCCGTTTCAGCGTGCTGCGCGAAGAGCGACAGACCCGCCTCTGTGTGTTCGAAGGCCGGGTGCTGGCACGCTGCGCCGACTCACAGCAACAACAGGAAGTGACGGCTGGTCTGTCCCTAAGCTTCGATGCCCAGACCCTGAGCGCGCAGACTCCCGCGCTGGCGACACGCGAGAGCTGGAGCCGCAACGTGCTGCTGACCAGCGGCATGGACCTGGGCAGTTTCATCGCTGAGTTGGGTCGCCACCGGCACGGTTACCTCGGCATCGCCCCGCAGGTCGCTCATCTGAACATCATGGGCGCCTATCCACTGCATGACACCGACCTGGCACTGGACATGCTGGCCAAGACCTTGCCGGTGCGCATCCAGCGTCGCATGCCATGGTGGGTGAGTGTCGAGCCGCTTTGAAAAGGGCCACGGCAAAAAAGATTCACTGACGACTTCCGGTTTTTTTCGCTCATCCGATTACTTCCGGCACTTCTGCTCAGTGACTCTTTTCAAGGAACCCCCCGATGCTGTCCAGTTTCCGTGTTCATCCGCTTGCCCTGGCCGTGTTGCTGGCCGCTCCAGTCACCCTGCTGCTGCACGATCGCGCCCAGGCCCAGGAACAAGTGCAACTGCGCACCTTCACCCTTGAAGCCGGGCCGCTCAATATGCGGCTGACCGAGTTTGCCAGCATTGCCGGCATCTATCTGAGCGGCGACCCGCAACTCACCGTCGGCAAGACCAGCCACCCGGTGCAAGGCCGCTATGCGCCGGCGCAGGCACTGCAGATTCTGCTGACCGGTACCGGGCTGCAAAGCGTATCGCTGGGCGAAGGCAGTTACGGACTGGTCAAAAGTGAAGCCGCGGCCAATGCCGTGGCCCTGGCGGCCACCAGAGTTTCCTCCTCATCGGTCGAGTCGGCCTGGGGACCAGTGGACGGTATTGTCGCCAAGCGCAGCGCCACTGGCAGCAAGACTGATACCGCATTGAGCGAAATCCCGCAGACCATCAACGTGGTCACCCAGGACGAAATCAAACTGCGCGGTTCGAAATCAGTCACCGAGGCCTTGCGTTATACCCCGGGCATAAATGGTGGCGGCTTCCCGTCACGGGTGAAGATTTTCGACGAGCCTGCTTCCCGGGGCTTTTCACCGACACCGCTGTATCTGGATGGGCTGCACCTGCCCTATGGCGGCGGCAGCACCGGTGGTGCATTGCAGATCGACCCGTACACTCTGGAGCGGATCGAGGTTCTCAAGGGCCCGGCGTCAGTACTTTACGGACAGAACCAGCCTGGCGGGATCGTCAACATGGTCAGCAAGCGTCCCAGCGCCACGCCGCTGCACGAAATCGTGCTGGGCGGCGGTAGTTGGGATCGCAAGTACGGTGCGTTCGACGTCAGTGCCCCTCTGGATGATCAGGGCGAGTTTCTCTACCGGTTGACCGGGGTGGTCAATGACAGCCAGTCATCCATCGACTATGCCGACCAGAATCGAATGCTGCTGGCTCCCAGCCTGACCTGGTTGCCCAGCGAGCGCACCAGCCTGACCCTGTTCGCCCAGTACCAAAAAGATCGGGGCACACCTGAAGCGCAAGGCTTGCCGGCTTACGGCACGCTATACAGCACACCACAGGGCCGGATCAGTCGCTCGCTGTTCATTGGCGAGCCGGGGGTGAACAAATACGACCGCGAGCAGTTCGTGGTTGGCTATGAGATCGCCCATGACCTCAATGAGGTCTGGACCCTCAAGCAGAATGCGCGCTATGCCTATGTCGATGACCGCTACACGGCCCCGCTGCACGGCTATGCCTTCCCGACCAACCCGGTCACCGGCCTGAACGACCGTAGCTATCAAACCCGTTATGGCGTGGACTGGGCGCAACAAAACAAGGTCTATGGCATCGATAGCATTGCCCAGGCGAAGTTTCGCACCGCCGGGATCGACCATACGCTGTTGTTGGGCGTGGATCATTACCACTTCAATTCGCAGTTCCTCGGCCGCTATGACCGCAGCGCCATCGGCATCGACCTGTACAACCCGGTGTACGGTAACTCGATCAACTTCACCAGTCCGTATCGCTGGGACAACACCATCACCCAGACCGGCCTGTACATTCAGGACCAGCTTCACTGGAATAACTGGTTCCTGACCCTCGGCGGCCGTTATGACTTTGCCGAAACCGATAACAAGGCACCACTGAGCGGCACCCACAGCAATATCAAGGACGAGAAATTCACTGGGCGTGCCGGTCTGGGTTATCAATTTGAAAACGGCCTGACTCCATACATCAGCTATGCCGAATCATTCCTGCCGCAGACCGGCACCAACGCTGCTGGCAGCCCATTTGAACCGACCGTCGGCGAGCAGATCGAAGTCGGGCTCAAATATGAGCCGACAGCCATTGATGGCTTTATCCAGCTGTCGGCTTACCAGATTGACCAGAAAAATGTCCTGACCACCGACTTGGTCAACATTGGTTTCAGCACCCAGAGCGGGGCCGTGCGCTCAAGAGGTATCGAGCTGGAAGGCAAAGTCAATGTGACCCGTAACCTGCGCCTGACCGGTTCGGTCGCTCGCAACCAGTCCAAATGGCGCAGCGTGAACGATGGCCGCGAAGGGCGCACCCAGGCAGGCAACCCGCCACTGACCGCTTCAGCCTGGGTCGATTATCACTTCGATACCAGCCTGCTGGCCGGACTGGGCCTGGGCTTGGGAGCACGCTATGCAAGAGGCAGCTACGGCTCGGACTACCCTGGCAGTACCTTCCAGATTCCGTCCTATACCGTCTACGACGCAATGGTCTCCTACGATCTTGAGAAGTCGCCGCTGCACATCAACGGGGTGGCCGTAAGACTCAATCTGGAAAACCTGACCAACGATAAATACGTCGCCAGTTGCGGCAGTGATCTTGATTGCTACTACGGCGAGAGCCGCACCTTGACTGCTGATGTGACTTACAACTGGTGATCGCAAGAGACCAATCTACCGTGTGGAGGTCGATTTATCCGCGAAGCTCTTTCGCCGCTGAAGCGGCTCGGGATGGGCCGCTCCTTGGCCACCCACTCAAACCACAAACTTGCCCACCAGCGTATTGAGTTGCACCGCCAGACGTGACAGTTCCTGGCTGGCGTCGGAGGTCTGGCTGGCGGCCTGGGCGCTGCGCAATGAGATATCGCGGATGCTGACCAGGTTTTGGTCCACCGAGCGGGCGACCTGGGCCTGTTGTTCCGAGGCGCTGGCGATCAGCAGGTTGCGTTCGTTGATGTCGCTGATCGCTTCGGCAATCTGCTCGATGGCTTCGCCGGCCTGGTTGGCGCTGGCCAGGGTGTCGCTGGCTTCGGTGTCGCTGCGACGCATGGAGCTGACGGCGGCTTCGGAGTTGCTGCGGATCTCGGCGATCATCTTCTCGATTTCCTGGGTCGAGAGCTGGGTGCGATGGGCCAGGGCCCGGACTTCATCAGCGACCACGGCAAACCCCCTGCCCTGCTCGCCGGCCCGCGCCGCCTCGATGGCGGCATTGAGCGCCAGCAGGTTGGTCTGTTCGGCAATGGTGCGGATCACATCCAGCACCTTGGCGATGTCCTGGCTCTTCTGCGCCAGGTCTTCGACGTCGTTGCGGGTCTGGCGCACGCTGTCGCTCAGGCGCTTGATGGAGGTGATGGTGGTAGTGACCTTGCTCTGGCCCAGCACCGCCGACTGTTCGGAGCGCTGGCTGGACTGCGAGGTTGACGAGGCATTGCGTGCCACTTCCTCGACAGCTGCGGTCATTTCGTTGACCGCCGTGGCCGCCTGGTCGGTCTCCAGGCTCTGCTGCTGGGCACTGGCAGTGGTTTCGTGGGTGATGGCGCTGAGTTGCTCGGCGGCGCTGCTCAGTTGTGAGGATGACTGGCCAATCAGGTCAATCATCGAACGCAGGTTGTCACGCATCGCCCGTGTCGCTGTTTCCAGCCCCGTGAGTTCATCGGCGCCCTGCACATCGATGTCAGCGCGCAGGTTGCCGCTGGCGATCTGTTCGGTGGCGCTGAGCAGGGCACGCACCGGGCGCACAATGCTGTTGCTGAACAGTCGCGCAATCAGCACCGTCAACACCAGTGCCAGCGCGCTTAAAGAACCGATCAGGTAGACGCTGAAGGTCTGTATATCATGCGCTTCGAGGCTGGAGGCATCGGCTCCGCGCTCGTTGATCTCGATCAGCTTTTCCACGCTGGCCTGCAACTCGGAGGCGACCGGCTTGGAGCCAAGCACAATCATCGCCCCAAGCTCCTTCACACTGGCGGTGGCACCGACTGCCACAGCTTGTCGATCTCGCGTATGTAGGCATCAACATAGGCACTGAGCTGCTCGTACAGACGCCGCTCATCATCGGAAGACACCATAGCGGCATAGGCCTGGGTTTCAGTCTTGAGCTGGCTGCGCAGTTTGTCGAGTGTCGCCAGCGAAACGGCGCTCATGCGCTGGTCATCCATGGCGAAGCGCCGCGCATCGACCCGATACAACAGCGCTGCTGCCTGGATCTTGCCGGCCTGGCGGACACTGGGCAACCAGTTCTCATGCAGAGAGACCACCACCCCGTCGACGTTGCGCAACTGCCAGATCGCACTGATGCCGATGACCAGCAACAGCAAACAGATGCAACCAAAGGCCAGGATGGTACGGGTGCCAAGCAACAGATTTCGTGTATTCATGGGTAGCCCCTTCAGACAGAGCCAAGCAATCCCTGGCCTGGAATGACTGGGTTGATATCATCTGGTTATTTTTTCCGCAGACGCATGGGCACTGCGGTTTGAATCAATACAGAATGCTCACGCCCGTGCCGTGAGGCAGGCCCTCAGCCCTCCCTGTTCACGGTTCTTCAGGTCAATGCTGCCCTGCAGTCGTTGGGCGATGGCCTGAACAATGGCCAGACCCAGCCCTACCCCCTCCTCGTTGCCGTGACTGTAGAAACGCTCGAACAGTCGCGTTTGTTGCTCATCGCTGATGCCGGGTCCCTGGTCTTCAACCAGCAACGCGAACGAAGCCTCCTGCAACTGCAGTGACACCGCTACATGACCTCCCGGCGGGGAAAACTTCACAGCGTTGGAAACCAGGTTTTGCAGTGCGATGCTCAGCAGCGAAATGTCTGTATTGACCGTACGGTGTGACACCTCGCACTGGAACGACAATTCGAGGCCCTGACCGATAACCCAGGGCGTCAACTGGGCAATGGCATTGCGGGTAGCATCGACCACATCCACCGGTGCCAGATTGATCGGTGCATTAGGCTCCAGACGGGCGATGGTCAGCAGTTGGTTGACCAGCCGGGTGGTGCGATCAACGCCCACCACCAGATAGTCCAGTGATTTACGCTTCTCCTGCTCGCTGGAGGCTTCCATCAGGTTCTGGGCATGGACCTTGAGCACCGCCAGCGGAGTACGCATTTCATGTGCGGCATCGGCGATAAAACGCCGCTCACGGTGCAGCAGTTCCTGGACCTGAGACAGCAGGCGGTTCAGCGCCGCCTGCATGGGTTCGAGTTCTGTTGGCAACGGCGCCAGGCTCAGCGGCTCCAGCGAGCCAGGAGTACGATTGCGCAAGATACAGGCAAGGTCATCGAGCGGTTTTAGGCCCACACCTATCGCCATCCAGACCACCACCAGCAGGATCAGGCTGCCAAGCAGGTTGGGCAGCACGGTGTGGTGGACGATACGGCCGACCAGATCAGCCCTGACGTCATCGCGCTCGCCGACCCAAATGCTGAAGCCGTGCTCTTGGTCATTCAGTACAAAAGCCCGCCACTGCCGCCCTCGCGGGTCGGTGATCGCGCTGAACCCCGGGGTTTTGAGAGGCTGGTCAAAAATCGGCGCGCTGGCGGTATGCACCAGCACCCGGCCGTCACTGCTCCATACCTGAAACGCCATCTTGCTTTCGTAAGGGTGACCACCGGCACGTGGGTCGATGTGTTGCAACGCATTATTGAAGGCCTGGTAAAGCTGCTCATGCTCACCCGAAGCCAGAGGCATGCTCATCACGCCCTGTAGCAGGCGCGCATTACGTGCCAACTGAGCGTCATAGACTTCCGCGATCTCGTGATTGCTGTCATGCACGTTAAATAGCGTGAGCACCAGCAAGCCCACCAATAACAGGCCGATGATCAGCGTCAGAGTCCGGCGTCTGATCGACCTCACGGGCAAACCTCGACCATGTAACCTACGCCGCGAATGGTGCGGATCAGATCACTGAAAAACTTCTTGCGCAGGTTATGGATGTGGACCTCAAGGGTGTTGCTCTCCGCCTCCTCGTTCCAGCCATACAGCAACTGCATGAGGCGCTCACGGGTCATCACCCGGCCGGCCGGTGACAGCAGTTCATACAGCAATTGATACTCTTTAGGGGTCAGCGAGACCGCTTCACCGTCGAGTGTCACGCGCTGGTTGCCAGGGTTCAGGGTAATGCCGCGGTGCTCAATCACCACCTGAGCCCGCCCGGCGCTGCGACGTAGCAAAGCACGCAGACGGGCTTTAAGCTCGGCCAGGTCGAAGGGTTTGATCAGGTAGTCGTCGGCACCGGCATCCAGCCCGGCGATGCGGTCCCCGGTCGCATCTCTGGCAGTAAGGATCAGCACCGGCAGCGTCGAGCCGGTCGCCCGCAGTTTCGCCAACACCTGCAGGCCGTCCAGACGAGGCAAACCCAGGTCCAGCACAGCCAGATCGAAAGTCTCACTGAGCAGCGCATGCAAGGCGCTGGCGCCGTCCTTGATCCAGTCAACGGTATAGCCGTCACGCAACAGGGCTTGATGGATACCGTCACCCAGTGCGGTATCGTCTTCGATCAACAGCAGCCGCATGCGTATTCCTTATTTGAGTTTTTTGTCGATATCGGCCTGCAGTTGCCGGATGTCTTCACGTCGTCCGGCATCAGCCACCTCCCGGCCCGGCCTTGCAGGCGCCTGCAAGGCTTTATTCAAGGCCTCACGGGCTTGAGCATAGCGTCCCAGGCGATACAGGTGGTCTCCCCAAAAGTACAGGGTATCGATGCCTTGAGGATTGATCCGTAGCGCCTCTGTCAGCAATTGCCCGGCCTTTTCGGCATCACCGAACCCGATCGGCCAGCCCGGCACACGGTCATACAAGGCGGCCAGGCTGGTGTACGCCGAGCCTTGCAAGGCGTCAGGGTCAATCGCCAACGCCTTCTCGAAATCCTGACGGGCCAGTTTCGCTTTACCCAGTGCGCCTAAGCCGCCTTGGGCGCCGGCCCAACTGCTGTGCACAATCCCCGACCAAATCCACGCTTCGGCCGCCGCTGGCCGTTCCTTGGTAAAGCGCTCGGTTTGCCCGGACAGACGCTCAAACGCTGCTGCACGCTGCCCTTGTACAAGCTGATACTGGATGTTGGCCCACTCGTTCTGAATGCCGGCAAGCCGCTGTTGATCGGCGTTATCCAGCGCCAGGGCCGGCAGGCTGAGCAGACAGCCCAGTGCGATAAACAAATGTTTCATGGTCAAGGCCGCTCGTGTTGGCTTTGAGAACTGTATTGGCGGATCAACGGCAAGTGCTTACGCAGTCCGCGGTCGACCAGCATCGGCAGCAGGTTGTTGAGCCGCACGAACAACCGCTCTGGCCAGCCCAGATACAGCTCGTTACGGTCACCGATAATGGCGTGAAGCACTGCACCGGCCACGTGTGCGGGTTCGTCCACCTGACTGTTCAGGGCCGCATTGAGTGCTTGCGCTGCCGAGCTGTTCATCGCGGTTCGGGTCGCCCGCGGCGCCACATAAAGTACCCGGCAACGCGAGTCGGCCAGTTCACGGCGCAACGCTTCGGAAAAACCGCGCAGACCAAACTTGCTTGCACAGTAAGCGGTATAGCCGGCATAACCGATTGACCCATACGTCGAACCGACGTTGACGATCATCGCGCTGTCAGCCTGCTTGAGCATCGGCAGCAGTTGCCGGGCCAACAACATCGGCGCCAGCAGGTTAAGTTGCAGCATGGACTCAATGTCCTGTTCAGGCAGTTGCTCAAGCATTGAAAAGTGATTGCTGCCGGCAGCATTGACCAACAAATTGAAACCTTGCAGGCGCTGGGCCTCAGCGACCACTTGCTGACGCCCCGCAGCGTTGCACAGGTCGGCCGCGAGCCACGACAAGCGATCCGGATACAGCGCCAGCAAAGGGCCAAGTGCCTGCCCTTGCCGTGATACGGCCACCACTTGGGCGCCTTGGGCGCACAGCGCTGCCACTATTTGCAAACCGATGCCACCGCTGGCCCCGGTAACGATGACCCTGGCGTCATGCAGCTGCATGGCAGGCCCCGGCGGCCCGAGCGGGCTCGACTGGCAACGAATCGAACATGGCGGTGTACAGTCGGTAGACCACCCGCGAAGCGTGAATCACCGCCTCTTGATCTTCAGGTGCGGTCAAACGGTCCATGAGCTGGCGGTAGGTGTCCATATGGCCGATATCCAGGCTGCCATGGGACTGCAAATAACTGAACGCGGTCTCAGGCAGCCCCAGACGAGCCTTGATGGCACCGGCAGCATGGGTAGCCAGAGCAATGCTGGTGCCCTCCAGCACATTGACCATGCCGAACAGACCGACCGGATTGCCCCGGGCAATCAGGTCGTACAGGTAGGCGACCATCAACTCAATCGGCAGCCCTGGCATTGCGTCACGTACAGCGTCGGCATCAGCGCCACATGCACGCAAGTCGTTGAGGATCCATTGCTCATGACCGTACTCCTCTTCGATGTATTCACAGACCGCACCGCGTAGCCATTCCAGCCGGGCAGGCAGACGGGCACCACAGGCCATCATCAGCGGTACGGTATGGCGGACATGGTGGAAAGCCTGGGCCAGAAACGCCTGATAACTCTCCAGGCTGACCTCGCCGGCCAGCGCCTGGCGAATGATCGGCAGGTTAAACAGCGCGTCACGATCCGTTTGCGTAGCAGCTTGCAACTGTTGGAAAAAACTCATGATGCGATGTCCTCGGCAGATGAATGGGCGCTGAACACATGGTGGTAGTGATAAAGAATGGCGTCGCGGCATGGCCGGCCATTGGCCGTCAGCATCGCGTTGTCAGTGCTGAACGGCTGATGCAACCGGGTCCAGCCATGCACCTGGGCATAACCGGGCAAGGCCAGGTTCGCCTGCTCGACCGCTTCCTGAAGCTGTGCGTCGCTGGTGGCCGGATGACGAGGCCAGAGCAGCGCATGATTGCGCGGCAACGCCTCGCCATAGACAAACGCCTGAGCAATCAGCGGACCTTGGGTCAGTTGCGCCTCGATCCATTCCGGATTGACGTTGCGCCCGAAACTGGTGATGAACTGGTTTTTCTTGCGGCCCTTGATAAACAGGTAGCCGTCCGCATCGAAGTAACCAAGGTCACCAGTGGGCCACCACTGGTCGGGGGCACTGGGTTCATCCAGATAACCAAGCATGGCCCGGTTGCGCACCAGCACTTCGCCGTCCTCACCCAGGCGCAGTTGCACGTGTGCCAAAGGCTGACCGACGCTGCCCGGCCGCTGGGCACCGGGCCGATTGAGCGCGACCACCGATGCGCACTCAGACAACCCATACCCTTCATAGACCGGCAGGCCCACGTCACGGGCGCGTTGCAACAGTGGCTCGCTGACCCGTGCACCGCCTACTGCAAGGAAGCTGAACCCGGCCGGGTTCAAATAACCCTGCTCGGCGGCGCTAACCAGCACCTGGAGTAACTGCGGCACCAGGATCAAGCTATCGGGCTGGCGCCGGGCCAAAACGCCCAACAGGGTCGTGAGATTCACTGCGCTGGCGCCCTGGATGCCCAGACTGCCTTGCGAGGGCAAGCTGACGGTTGCGCCGGCATAAAGGGCGGCGTAGCAGCCGATGTTTTCCAGCAGCACCGCCAGCGGCAGCAAGGCCATATGATGGGTCGGTGCGCTGGCCTGGCTGGCAGCTACCAGCGCCAGCGCCACCTCGACAATACCGGCTGCGCTCAGGCACACCCCCTTGGGCGCACCGGTCGAGCCGGAGGTATAAGTCAGCTTGGCCGTACCGGGCGGCAGCCTTGTAGCATTGACCTCACGAATCCAGAACAACCCGGCCTGCTGATAGCCCGCGTCAATCAATTCATGCTCATGCGGCCTGTCAGCCAGAACGATTTGCACCTGGCTCTGTTGCAGACAATGCTGGCGCTGGGCGGCACTGAAGAACGGCGGCAGGATAACGCAGGGAATCTCTTCTAACAGCGCTGCCAGGTCCCAGATCAGCGCGTTGGCTGTATTGTCCAGGGCCAGGGCGATGGAATTGGCCTGCACGTCACGCAGCAACTCGCGACGCAGTTCGATTTCAGCGTACAGCGAGGCATAGTCGATACGCAGTTCGTCGCCCCAGACGGCCGTGGTATAGGGACGCTCGGCGGCATGCTCAAGCAGCCGGTCACTGAAAACCTTTAGTTCAGGCGACATGGCTGTGGGCCTGTGAAAGAGGGGGTAAGCCGAACCGCTCGAAAAGCCCCAGACGGGTCAGGTGAGCGAAACCGGTGCGGATGTTGCCGATGTGGACACTGGGCCGGGTCTGGTAGTAGCGGCCCCACTCATGGCGCTGCTCACCCAGCCGCATCGGGTCGGCAAGGCACAGCGTGACGGGGCGCAACCCCAATCGATTGAAACTGTTGACCAGGCCGACATTACCGGTGAAAACCACCCATTCCAGCCCTCGCCGGGCCAACAGCCAAGTCACGGTGATGATGCACAGGCGCGCACTGCCGATATTGCTGGCGGCCAGATTGCCGACTTCAACGATGACCCTGCGCGGCACCTCGCCACCGGCTACACCGGCGGCCAGTTGCTCTATGGGGTTATCCAGATAGTGTTCGAGAAACAGCGTGTCGTGCTCGGCCAGCCGTATACCAGCGGTTGCGCACAGGCCATCGTCAGCCCCGCGCAACGCCCACAGCTCGGGCATGAACAGTCGGACCTCAGCGCCATGTGCCTCGAGAAAGCGATCCTGGATATAGCGCTCGGCTTCGCCTCGTACAATGTCGCCCGGCAAGTGCTGCTCAAGCCTTAACGGCGTACTGCCGGCATGACCGAACCACAAGGGCACGGAAAATTCCCACTCAAGTGTTGGCATCAGCTATCACCTCCCCAGCCGGTGTGTGGAGAGGAGTATCGACAGCGAGTCTTAAGAAAGTCTGAAGATGCGCAACAGTCTGATTTCACCCTGCGCCTGGCAAAACCGACGAAACCGGCCCGCGCTGGCAGCATCAGCGCTTATCGCAGGGATGCAATCTGCTCCTTGATCCGGTCACAGGTGCTGTCCCACGACATGCCCTGCAACGCACGGTCAGCCAACGCCTGGAGCCGCGCAGGCTGGCGGGTCAGATCCAGCGCCAGGCCGATGGCTTCGATAAACGCCTGCGGGGTGGCAGCGATGCTCACCACGCCGCTGTCGGCGTAGCACTCAACCACATCATGGATGGGCGTGGACACCACCGGGCGCCCACCGGCGAGGTATTCCAGAGGTTGAGTCGGGCTGATGTAGCGTGTCGATTCATTGATGGCAAACGGCATCAGTGCCACATCCCAACCTGACAGATAGGCCGGCAGCGTCTGGTAGTCGCGCGGCCCCAGGTAATGCAGGTTGGGCTGACGTGGCAGGCTCGCGGGGTCGATCCTGGCCACCGGCCCGATCAGGATGATCTGCCATAGCGGCCGACGCATGGCCAGCTCGCGCAACAGCACAAGGTCCAGTTGCTCATCGAGCACGCCGAAAAACCCCAGCCGCGGTCGGCCGATATCAGCCTGATCGGCAGGCTCGGCCTGGACCAGGCGGGCATGGGCAAAATGCGCGATGTCGACGCTGCCGGGCATCAGGTGCACGTTGTCATGCCGCTCACGCCGCGACTCCCAGAGGCTGAGCCCGCCGGTAAACACCACATCGGCGCGCTCCAGCAGTTGTCGCTCCAGCTCCGCCAGGGCCGGCGGGGCATGGCGCAGCGCCGCCAGTTCGTCCATGCAATCGAAGACCACCACCTGGCCGGCCAGATGCCGGGTAAATCGCAGCCCCATGGGGGTGAAGTACCACAACAGCAGGGGCGCTTGGTGATGCTGCGCCAGCCAGCCATCAAGCAGTTGCCGTTGCAGGCTGATGATGCGCTGCTCGCCAAGGTCCTGCGGCAACCATGGCACCAGCACCGTGATACCGCCAGCCACCTCACGCACCTCCAGATGCGGTTCCGGTCGCTCGTCGAACAACGGCTCTTCGAAGAACCACACCTCGTAGTCAGTGGCCAGCCGCGACATCAACTGTTGCGGTCGCTGCCAGACAAAGTCCCAGCGCAGGTGGCTCAGGCACAACAGCGTCGCTCGCGGCTGGACGGCGGGTGCTGCGGTGAACTGGATGGGCGCAGGGTCGGGTGGTCCGGGCGGTTGGTCAGGTTTCATGTGAGTGTCCTCAGTGCAACGACCGAGCGCCCGTCAGTTCTGCAGTGACGGGCACTCGGCTGCTTGCCAGGCAAGGACCGGGACCACTGAAACTCCGCCTTGTATGGAGTTGGAGCACTGCTGGCGGGTGGCGTTCAGTAGATCGCACCAGCATCCGATGAAGGGGCAATCACCGCCATCGCCTCGATTTCCACCAGCATGCCGTCCAGTGCCAGGCGCGGCACCGGAATCAGTGTGCAGGCCGGTTTCATTGCCGCCCCCCAGGCCTGATCAATGGCCGCCACCCACTCACCCAACCGCTGCTGGCTGTGATCGACAATCAGCAGGGTCAGTTTGAACACGTCGTTGAAATCCGCACCCTGGGCCTGCAGGGCGAGACGGACATTGGCCAGCGCCTGACGAGCCTGGGCGGCGAAGCTGTCGGCCAATAGGCCCTGACTGTCTTCACCGCCCTGCCCGGCCAGAAACACAAAGCGTGCCGGGGTTTCGACCCGTGCGCCATGGGAATAGCCGTTACCGGTGGGGTCGTAGAGGCCTTGCGGGTTGAACAGTTCGAATGCAGCGCGATGGCTCATGGGGCAGCTCCTGGTGTGAAGGAGCGCGAGTATCAGACCTTGAGTTAAGTCGAGGTCAAGCACTCGCCACGCGCACTACAGTGACCAGCGGCAGGTCAGTTCGCCAGACCATCAGTGTCCGGCACCACCGGCTGCAACTGATCGAGCAGATCATGGACCATTTTGCGCGCATGGCCGATCAGGTGCATGCTGCCCATGGCCAGATCCCGAGGTTGGCCCTGCAGGTTATCGGCACATTCATAGGCAATCGCGGTGGCGCAACGCAGCACGTCATAGACCTGGCTGAGCTGCATTTCGAAGTGGTTGAGATCGTGCCCCGCAATGGGCACGGGACTGGAAGTCGGTGGATCGGGAACGAGTTTTTTGGTCATGGCGCAACCCCTATTGATGGATAAAAAGTCACCGCCAAGGCCGCGGCCAAGCGGATGGGTGGCAACTGCACAAGGGTTGGCCGACCGGTCAATAGGTAACCCGGCACACCCGAAGGTGTCCCTCGCGCAGTTGCCATGAAGCTGCACCGTAAACGATATTCACGGTGCGGTTTCCGACATGCTGCGCCTATTGATTGTGTGATCGGGCGGCCAAGCCCTGCCGCTGAAAGCAGCGACGCGAGGCAGCCTAGACAGCCCGGAGCACAGGCGCAAGCGGTCAGGATTTTCTCGGAAATTTCCTTCAAGAGAAAGAGAGGCATCTTGCAATCAGGCGGATTTTCGAGCCAGAAACCGGCCTTTTTGCCATCACCAAAGCCTGCCCGCATAGCCGTCACAAAGCCATGGCCGCTGGCCTTCAACGTGGTATAGGATGCCCGCCTGCTGACAAGTAACCCTTGACATCCTCCCCGGCCTGAAGGCCGGAGATTCCTACGGCGCTCAGGCGCGGCATCGAGCCGCCCCCGAGTCGCTTCGGTGGGTTCCTGCTGCTGGCGCCATGACCTCTGCGCTCACTTCACAGGCTAACCGGGCGTGTCCCGCCCTTAGTACATTCATCGCGCCAACCACATCGGCGTTGCCTTCAAAACCACATCCCACACACCTGAACAGCGCTTGCGTCTGGCGGTTGGCCGCCGACACATGGCCGCAACAAGGGCACGTGCGGCTGGTATCTCGCGGCGGCACGGCAATCAGCCAGCCGCCGCGCCACGCCAGCTTGTAGTCCAGTTGGCGGCGAAACTCGAACCAGCCCTGATCGAGGATGGCCCTGTTCAGGCCAGATTTGGCACGGACGTTTCTTCCCGGCGCCTCTGCCGTGCCTGCCGCCGACCTGGACATATTGCGTACCTGCAAGTCCTCGATACACACCATCGCGTGGTTTTGGCTGATCGTGGTAGAGCACTTGTGCAGGTAGTCGCGGCGGGCATTGCCGATGCGC
Organism: Pseudomonas sp. 21LCFQ02; assembly: GCF_024129895.2. Taxonomy (NCBI): domain Bacteria; kingdom Pseudomonadati; phylum Pseudomonadota; class Gammaproteobacteria; order Pseudomonadales; family Pseudomonadaceae; genus Pseudomonas; species Pseudomonas sp. 21LCFQ02. The sequence goes on along the minus strand of NZ_CM178749.1, from coordinate 2,834,448 downwards.
GAGTGAATGCGCTGGACGCGGGCTTTCGCCTTGTTCCAGTTGCGGCTGAATCTGACCTTGCGGCTCATCGCCTGCTGCGCTTTGCACAGCGCGGTCTCATGGCGTTTGAAGCTGTTGAGGGGTGCGTAGAACGAACCATCCGAAAGCGTGGCGAACCGGGCAATGCCCATGTCGATGCCGACTGCCGCACCCTGCGCCGTGGGCTGCTCATCGATCTCGCGTTCGGTCTGGATACTCACGAACCACTTGCCACACGACTGGCTCACGGTGATGTTCTTCACCGTGCCAGGCACCTCGCGGCTGTTGCGGTAGCGCAGCCAGCCCAGCTTGGGCAGAAACAGGCGACTGTTGGTCTGGTCGAGCTTGATCTGTTTCGGGTCGGGATAGCGGAAACTATCGCGCTGCCCCTTCTTCTTGAGTCGGGGAAAGTCGGCTCGTCTGGCGAAGAAGTTGGTGTAGGCCCGTTCCAGATCCTTGAGGCTCTGTTGCAACGGGTGAACAGGCGCATCGGCCAGCCATGCGGTTTGCGTGCTATGGCGCCACTCAGTCAGCAACTTGCACAGGCCCGCATAGCCGAGCTTGTTCTCGCCTTGCTCGTGGCGCTCCTTCTGCAATGCCAGCGCCTTGTTGAAGACGAAGCGACAGGAGCCCGCAAAGCGGCGCATTTGCTGCTCCTGCCGGCCGTCTGGCATGAGTTCGTACTTGAAGGCTTGAAGTCGTTGCATACTGCTCTTGAGCCATGAGCAATGGAGACGACATTAGGCGCGGACGGCACGGTGTTTTCAAGGTGCATGCCCATGGGGTCTTTGTAACGAAATACCGCCGTATAAGGGCATCTGTGTCGCCATGTTACTTCGCATCATCCTGTGGCGGTGCGTCCATCGAACAGCAGCAGACACCCCACGGTAACCAGGGACGGCTACGCCGTCCGCGCGATCCTTCCCCGCCCTGAACGGCGGGGCTTGTCGCGCCCCGATGGTCAATCCATCGCTATTCGGCGAAGTACTCGCCTGAACAACTGACGCTGTTGCAGCGGGTCATGGCTGGGTCCAGGACCCGCCGCGAAATCATGACTGGCGGAACTGACCAGAGCGATGTTGCGGGCTTGCTGAAACATCGTCTGGTCTGCGACAAATCGACCGGGAATTTACAATATGCAACCGACCCACCAAGGCAGCTGCCTGTGCGGTGCCATCCACTATCAGCTATCAGCACCGCTCAAAGCCTTGAGCCACTGCCACTGCACGCAATGCCAGAAAGCCCATGGCGCGGCATTCGCCAGCTATGCCAGCGTGGCGCGCAGTGCCTTGCTGATTGACCGGGGTGGCCACCTGCTTGCCACTTACGCATCATCGCCAACAGTGGCCCGGCAGTTCTGCTCACAGTGTGGTTCGACGCTGTTCTGGAGCAACAGCGGCGGGCAGTTCGCAGACTGGGTCAGTGTAGCGGTGGCTACTCTGGATACGCCCCTGGAGGCTCACAAGGCGAAACACCTCTGGGTCGAGTCGCGGCCGCAGTGGCATCACACCACTGAGCTGGCGCAGCAGCCATGAGACAAAACGGCTGGGTTACGGTCAGTTGCTCAATTCAGAGCGTCCAGAGTATCCCGCTGGCCTTGGCCCGCTCATGGCACAGCACCAGCACCTCACGGCGCTGGTGGTTGCTCATGCGGCTCCAACCGGTGATTTCCTGGACGCTGCGCTGACAGCCGGTACAGATGTCGTTGTCATCCAGTGCACAGATGCTCACGCAGGGTGAACGCACCGGTTTCTCGGCAGGGGCTTCAGTATTCATCTTCATCCTGCAGCGCCAGATCACTGGCGTAACGCTGCGCATTGTGCACATAGTGGGCAGCGCTGGCTTCGAGCATGCTCTTCTGCGCATCGGTCAGCTCGCGCACCACCTTGCCCGGCGAGCCCATGACCAGCGAGCCGTCCGGAATGACCTTGCCTTCGCCTATCAATGAATTGGCGCCGATGATGCAGTGCTTGCCGATCTTCGCGCCGTTGAGGATCACCGCGTTGATGCCGATCAGGCTGTAATCGTCGACCGAACAGCCATGCAACATGGCGTTATGGCCGATGGTCACGCCCTTGCCGATGGTCAACGGCCAGCCCTTGTCGGTGTGCATCACCGTGCCGTCCTGGACGTTGCTATCTTCACCGATATGGATCAGTTCGTTGTCACCGCGCAACACCGCGCCGAACCAGACGCTGGCGTTCTTTTCCAGGCGTACATGGCCGATCAGCGTGGCGTTGGGCGCGCTCCAGCTTTCAGGGTGGGTCTGCACACGGGCAGATCCCAGGCGGTATTTCATGGCAGGTCCTCAGGCGTTCTTGTAATAGGCGGTTCAGGAACCGGACAGCCGCGGCGGACGTTGCAGGCTGATATTGGCGTCGTACAGCACGTTGATCAGCTCGACGATCATGATCGCGGTCAGGCCCCAGATCTTGTACTCGCCATAACGATAGCTGGGTACGTACCAACTGCGGCCCTGATAGTCGATGCGGTGGGTGTGTTCGCGCACGTCCTGGCGGAAGAATTCCAGCGGCACGCTGAACACCGCTGCGATTTCACCGTCATTGGGCTGGTATTCGACAAAATCCGGGATGATGCCCACATAGGGCGTGACTTTGATGCCGTAACGGGACACGACCGGGGTCAGCGGGCCTATCACCTCCACCAGCCCTGGTGGCAGGCCGATTTCTTCGTCGGCTTCACGCAGGGCGGTGAACACCAGGTCAGGATCTTCCGGGTCGCGACGGCCACCGGGAAACGCCACTTCACCGCCGTGGGTCGACAAGCCACTGGCACGCAGGGTCAGCACCAGTTCCGGCTCGGCGCTACGGGTCACTGGTAACAGAACCGCCGCCTCAGGAAAGCGCTCATCGGTCTCCAGGACACCTGGCGTGTGACTGCCTACACGGCGAAGTAGCTCATCCAGCATGGGGAATCTCGATCGTGTTGTACCCGGCATCATGCACCAAAGCAGCGATGCGCCCAAGCCTTTGCAGGACTCTCTTCATAGCAACTGTGTATGAAAACTTGCTGACTGCCTGTACGAAAGGCCAAGATGAGCGTCGGCTTTCACTGATCGAACACCCATCATGAATTTCTGCAGTCACTGCGGCAAACCGGTCACATTGCGCATCCCCGAAGGCGACAGCCGCGCGCGCTATGTGTGTGACCATTGCCAGACCATTCATTATCAGAACCCCAACATCGTCGCTGGCTGCCTGGTGACTTCGGGCAGCAAGGTGCTGCTGTGCCGCCGCGCCATCGAGCCGCGCCTGGGCTACTGGACCTTACCGGCCGGGTTCATGGAAAACGGCGAGACCGTCGAGCAGGCCGCGCGCCGTGAAACCGTCGAAGAAGCCTGCGCCAGTGTGCAGCAGCTTTACCTGTACTCGATGATCGATGTACCGCACATCAATCAGGTGCATGTGTTCTACCGTGGTGAACTGGTCGGCGAGAGCTATGCCGCCGGGGTCGAGAGCCTGGAAGTGCGCTTGTTTGACGAAGCCGACATTCCGTGGAATGAGCTGGCTTTCATGACGGTCCGGCGTACCCTAGAATGGTTCTTCGCAGACCGGCGCGAACAGCTCTATCCTGTCCATAGTCAGGCGCTGCCCCCCTCTCGTCCTGTCCAATAATCCCAAGCCCGGCCCGCGAGCTGCGCGGCCTCAGGAAAACGTCAATGCGCTGGTTGTTCGCTGTAGTGTGCCTGTCGTTCGCATCCGCCTCCCAGGCGGCTTTCACCCAGACCATCGTGCCCAAGGGCAGCGAACAGAAGATCGTTGGCGAGAAGGTGATCAACACCGGCAAATTGTCAGAGCGACGCATCGATAAGGTGCTGGTGATCAAATCAACCCGGCAACTGCAGTTGATCAGTGACGGCGAAGCGTTGAAGACCTATCGCGTTTCGCTGGGCAAGAACCCCAAGGGCACCAAGCTGCAGGAAGGCGACAAACGTACCCCTGAGGGTTTCTACTGGCTCGACTGGCGCAAGCCGAGCAACAAGTACAACCTGTCGATGCACATTTCCTACCCCAATGCAGCTGACAGCGAACGCGCCCGCAAGGAGGGCGTCAAGCCCGGCAGCATGATCATGATTCATGGCACGCCCATCGATGAAGAATACCCGGAGTGGTATTTCCATACCCTGGACTGGACAGAAGGCTGCATTGCGCTGAAGAACAACGACATGCGCGAGGTGTGGGATCTGGTGAAGGACGGGACGCTGATCGAGATCAGGCCCTGAAGGGTAGCCTGTAGGAGTGGGCTTGCTCGCGAAAGCCATTTGCCAGGCACAACATGGGCTGCGTCTGGTCCGGCCCCTTCGCGACCAAGGTCGCTCCCACCGCTGATCGACGGTCAATCGTCAGAAGTCTTCCAGCCGCCAGACCTCATAGGCTGGCGTTTCATACGGGTGGCTGAGCTTGAGCGCAGCCACTGTCGCACCTATCAGCTCGTCGGCGACGACCAGCTCGACCTTCCATTCAGCAACCTGTTCGACCACCCCGCTCTGCCCGATGAACGGCTGACTGCCGTCCAGCGGGCGGAACTGGCCTGTGCCCAGCGTTTGCCAGGCACAGTGGTCGTAAGCGCCAATGCGCCCGCCGCCAGCGGCGAAGACTGCCGCCTTTACCGGCTCCAGATGACTGGCGGGCACGAAGAAGGCGAGCTTGTACACCGGCTCAGTTCACCCAGACGCGCGCGTTGCGGAACATGCGCATCAGCGCGCCGTCTTCGTTCCAGTCGTCAGGACGCCAGGAGTTCTGCACGGCACGGAAGACCCGCTCAGGGTGCGGCATCATGATGGTCACGCGACCGTCGCGAGTGGTCAGGCCGCCGATACCGCGTGGCGAACCGTTCGGGTTGGCCGGGTAGGCTTCGGTGGTCTTGCCATGGTTGTCGACATAACGCAGCGCCACGGTGCCGGACGCATCAGCCTGTTGCAGCGCATCGCTGCTGGCGAACTCCGCATGGCCTTCGCCGTGAGCAATGGCGATCGGCATGCGCGAACCGGCCATGCCCTGCAGGAAGATCGACGGCGACTCCTGGATCTGCACCAGCGCTACACGGGCTTCGAACTGCTCGGAGCGGTTACGCACAAAGTGCGGCCACAGCTCGCTGCCCGGAATCAGCTCGTGCAGATTGGAGAGCATCTGGCAGCCGTTGCACACCCCCAGGGTGAAGCTGTCGCTGCGCTCGAAGAAGCCCTGGAAGGCGTCACGGGCACGGGCGTTGAACAGCGCCGACTTGGCCCAGCCTTCACCGGCACCCAGCACGTCACCGTACGAGAAGCCACCGCAGGCCACCAGGCCCTTGAACTCGTTGAGGTCGACACGGCCAGCGAGGATATCGCTCATGTGCACGTCGATGGCGTTGAAGCCGGCGCGGTCGAACGCGGCGGCCATCTCGACCTGGCCGTTGACGCCCTGCTCACGCAGCACGGCAACCTGTGGGCGCACACCGGTCTTGATGTAAGGCGCTGCGATGTCGTCGTTGACATCGAAGCCGAGCTTGACGTTCAGGCCCGGATTGTCTTCTTCGAGCAGCAGAGCGAATTCCTGGTCAGCACACTCGGGGTTATCACGCAGACGCTGGATCTGGTAGCTGGTCTGCGCCCACTCGCGGTGCAGCGCGTGGCGCTGGCCGGTGAAGATCGCAGCGCCGTTGTAGCTGATCGACACGTCGTCGTTGTTGACCGGCTTGCCGATCACCGAAACGCAATCAGACAGGCCGGCAGCGCTGAACTGGGCCAGTACGCCCGCCGTGGAGTCCTGGCGAACCTGAATGACGGCGCCCAGTTCTTCGTTGAACAGGATGCCCTGCACTTCGCTGGCGTTGTCGGCCAGACCATCGAGCGACAGGTGCAGACCGCAGTGACCGGCAAAGGCCATCTCCAGCACAGTGGTCAGCAGGCCGCCATCGGAACGGTCGTGGTAAGCCAGCAGATGGTTATCCGCATTCAGGCCCTGGATGACGGCAAAGAAAGCCTTGAGGTCTTCGGCGTCGTCGACGTCTGGCGCGCTGCTGCCCAGCTTGCCATGCACCTGAGCGAGGATCGAGCCGCCCATGCGGTTCTGGCCACGGCCCAGGTCGATCAGGATCAGGTCGGTTTCGCCCTTGTCCATGCGCAGTTGCGGGGTCAGGGTCTGACGGATGTCGACCACTGGCGCGAAGCCGCTGACAATCAGCGACATCGGCGAGGTCACGCTCTTGTCGACGCCCTCGTCGCTCCAGCGGGTTTTCATCGACATGGAGTCTTTACCCACCGGAATGGTCAGGCCCAACTCAGGGCACAGTTCCATGCCGACGGCTTTGACCGTGTCATACAAGCGGGCGTCTTCACCCGGGTGACCGGCGGCGGACATCCAGTTGGCCGACAGTTTGATGTCGGACAGCCTGGCGATGCGCGAGGCGGCCAGGTTGGTCAGGGTTTCGCCGATGGCCATGCGGCCAGAGGCCGGGGCATCGAGCAGGGCCAGCGGCGTGCGCTCGCCCATCGCCATCGCTTCACCGGTGTTGACGTCGAAGCTGGTTGCAGTCACGGCGCAGTCGGCCACCGGTACCTGCCATGGACCGACCATCTGGTCACGGGCCACCAGGCCTGTGATGCTGCGGTCGCCGATGGTGATCAGGAAGCTCTTGCTGGCCACCGCCGGGTGGCGCAGTACACGCTGCACGCTGTCGGCCAGGTCCAGGCTGCTCGGGTCGAAATCATCGCCCAGCTCGGCCTCACGCTGCACCGAACGGTGCATGCGTGGCGCCTTGCCCAGCAGCACCTCCAGTGGCATGTCCACCGGGCTGTTGCCGAAGTGACTGTCGGTCACGGTCAGGTGTTGTTCTTCAGTCGCCTCACCGACGACCGCGAACGGGCAGCGCTCACGCTCACAGATGGCCTGGAAGCGCTCGAAGTTCTCGACGCTGACGGCCAGCACGTAACGCTCCTGGGATTCGTTGCTCCAGATTTCCAGCGGCGCCATGCCTGGCTCGTCGTTAGGCACGTTGCGCAGCTCGAAACGACCGCCACGGCCGCCGTCGTTGACCAGCTCAGGGAAAGCGTTGGACAGACCGCCGGCACCCACGTCGTGGATGAAAGCAATCGGGTTGGCGTCGCCCAGTTGCCAGCAGCGGTCGATGACCTCCTGGCAGCGGCGTTCCATTTCCGGGTTCTCACGTTGCACCGAGGCAAAGTCCAGATCAGCCGAGCTGCTGCCAGTGGCGACCGACGAAGCAGCGCCGCCGCCCAGGCCGATAAGCATGGCCGGGCCACCGAGCACGATCAGCTTGGCGCCGACCGTGATCTCGCCTTTCTGCACGTGATCTTCACGGATGTTGCCCAGACCACCGGCCAGCATGATCGGCTTGTGGTAACCGCGCACTTCGCTGCCGTGCGGGGTCTGGATGCTTTGTTCAAAGGTACGGAAATAGCCGGTCAGGGCCGGGCGACCGAACTCGTTGTTGAACGCCGCGCCACCGAGCGGGCCGTCAATCATGATGTCCAGTGCAGTGACGATGCGCTCAGGCTTGCCGTAAGCGACTTCCCATGGCTGTTCGAAGCCCGGGATGTGCAGGTTCGACACGGTAAAACCGGTCAGGCCGGCCTTGGGCTTGGAGCCGCGGCCAGTAGCGCCTTCGTCGCGGATTTCGCCGCCGGAACCGGTCGACGCACCGGAGAATGGCGAGATGGCGGTCGGGTGGTTGTGGGTCTCGACCTTCATCAGAATGTGCACCGGCTCCTGCACCGCGCCGTACTGACGGGTCTCAGGGTTCGGGAAGAAGCGGCCGGCCACGCTGCCGACGATCACCGAAGCGTTGTCTTTATAAGCAGACAGAACGCCTTCGCTGTGCATCTGATAGGTGTTCTTGATCATGCCGAACAGGCTTTTTTCCTGGCTCTGGCCGTCGATATCCCAACTGGCGTTGAAGATTTTGTGACGGCAGTGCTCGGAGTTGGCCTGGGCGAACATCATCAGTTCGATGTCGTTCGGGTTGCGCTTGAGCCCGATGAAGCTGCTCACCAGGTAGTCGATTTCGTCTTCGGCCAGGGCAAGGCCCAGCTCGACGTTGGCTTGCTCCAGCGCGGCGCGGCCACCGCCGAGAACGTCGACGCTGGTCAGCGGCTTGGGCTGCGCCTTGCTGAACAGGCCATCGGCCTGTTCAAGGCTGCCGAGCACCAATTGGGTCATGCGGTCGTGCAGGACGCTGGCAATCGCCTGGGCGTCCGACTCCGCGAACTGGCCTTGTACATAAAAGGCAATGCCGCGCTCGATGCGCTGGATCTTCTCCAGGCCGCAGTTACGGGCAATGTCGCTGGCCTTGCTGGACCACGGCGAAATGGTGCCGAAACGCGGCACTACCAGAAACAGGCGACCGGCAGGCTCTTGAACCGGCACGCTCGGGCCGTACTTCAGGAGACGGTCGAGCACCTGCTGTTCCTGGTCGCTCAGGGCGCCGGTGACTGCAGCGAAGTGAGCGAATTCGGCGTACAGGCCACTGACAGCTGAAACTTTTTGTTTCAGTTGTTCCAGCAATTTGCTGTGGCGGAAAGCAGAAAGGGCAGGAGCACCACGCAGGATCAACATCGTCGGGACAGCCTCGGGAAGGGGGGTGTACTTTGAGGCCACGCATTCTAGCCTAAAGCGACATTTCTGGCACCCAAAACGGCTACACGGCATGCGCCCGGATGTCACGGGCTGCCAAAAAGCCCTTTTGCTTATCAGACACGAGCTTTGCTGTCGATATATGGCGCCGGGTGCGCTTTGCGTATACTGCGCCAATGTTCTCCCGACCTGATTTTCGCACTCGTTGCGTCAGATGGCTCATCGCAACCGGACTCTTCCTGATGCTCGGCGCCTGTGTGGATAAACCCAACACACTGGAGCGAGTCAAGGAGGATGGCGTCCTGCGCGTCATTACCCGCAACAGCCCGGCCACTTATTTTCAGGACCGCAACGGCGAAACCGGCTTCGAATACGAGTTGGTGAAGCATTTCGCGGACGATCTGGGGGTGAAACTGCAGATCGAAACCGCCGACAGCCTCGACGAACTGTTCGACCAGATGAGCAAGCCCGGCGGCCCGGTGCTGGCCGCTGCCGGCCTGATCGAGACGCCGAACCGCAAACAGCAGGCGCGCTTCTCGCATCCGTATCTGGAAGTCACCCCACAGGTGGTGTACCGCAACGGCCAGTCACGACCGACCGACCCCGCCGACCTGGTGGGCAAGCGCATCATGGTGCTCAAGGGCAGTAGCCATGCCGAGCAACTGGCCGAGATCAAGAAACAGTTCCCGGCCCTGGACTATGAAGAGTCCGATGCGGTTGAGGTGGTCGACCTGCTGCGCATGGTCGATGAAGGCCAGATCGACCTGACCCTGGTCGACTCCAACGAACTGGCAATGAACCAGGTGTATTTCTCCAACGTGCGGGTTGCCTTCGACCTGGGCGAGACCCGCAAGCAGCGCTGGGTCGTGGGTCCGGGCGAAGACAACAGCCTGCTTAACGAAATCAACGCGTACCTGGTCAAGTCAGAGAAGAACGGCACGCTGCAGCGCCTCAAGGACCGTTACTACGGGCACGTTGACGTACTGGGTTATGTGGGCGCCTATACCTTCGCCCAGCACTTGCAAGAGCGCTTGCCCAAGTACGAAAAGTTCTTCAAGACCTCAGCCAAGAAAGAAGAAGTCGACTGGCGCCTGCTGGCTGCCATTGGTTATCAGGAATCGCTGTGGCAGCCCACGGTGACGTCCAAGACCGGCGTACGCGGCCTGATGATGCTGACCCAGAACACCGCCCAGGCCATGGGCGTGTCCAATCGTCTCGATGCCCGGCAGAGCATTCAGGGCGGCGCCAAGTACTTTGCGCTGGTCAAAGAGCAACTGAGCGAAGTGCCGGAGCCTGATCGCACCTGGCTGGCCTTGGCGGCCTATAACGTGGGTAGCGGGCACCTGGAAGATGCGCGCAAGCTGGCGGTCAACGAAGGGCTGAACCCCAACCGCTGGCTGGACGTGAAGAAAATGCTGCCGCGCCTGTCGCAGAAGAAGTGGTACAGCAAGACTCGCTACGGCTACGCCCGTGGTGGCGAGCCCGTGCATTTCGTAGCCAACATCCGGCGTTACTACGACATCCTGACCTGGGTGACCCAACCACAACTGGAAGGTAATCAGGTCACCGAGGGCAGCCTGCACGTGCCCGGCGTGGACAAGACCCCACCGCCGGCACAACAGCAACAGCCTGGCTCCTGATAGCCACTTTTTACCTGAAAAAGATAATCCACCGCCTGACACAAAACCTTGTAGGAGCCGCTCCAGCGGCGAAAGCTCGCCGCTAAAGCGGCCCCTACAAAGCCACCTCAGTTACGGGCGGCCGCCACGATCAGGGCTTTCATCTCGGCCACGGCGGCCTTGAAGCCGACCAACAGTGCGTGCGCCACCAGCGCATGACCAATGTTCAGTTCATTGATGCCCTTGATCGCCGCCACAGCTTCGACGTTGTGGTAATGCAGCCCATGCCCGGCATTGACGATCAGCCCCTGCCCCACCCCAAAAGCCACACCGTCGGCGATGCGCTGCAGCTCTTCGGCCACCTCCGTTGGCGTCTGGGCATCGGCATAACGGCCGGTATGCAGCTCGATAGCCGGCGCCCCTACACGCCTGGATGCGGCAATTTGCCGCTCGTCGGCATCGATGAACAGCGACACTTCACAGCCCACCTTGGCCAGACGCTCTACCGCTGCCTGAATACGAGCCTCTTGACCTGCGACATCAAGGCCGCCTTCGGTGGTCAGCTCCTGGCGGGTTTCCGGCACCAGACATACGTGGGCCGGGCGCAGGCGCTCGGCAAAGCTGAGCATCTCTTCAGTGACACCCATCTCGAAGTTCATGCGGGTCTGCAACACTTCGGCCAGCAACAGCACATCACGGTCCTGGATGTGCCGGCGGTCTTCGCGCAGGTGCACGGTAATGCCATCGGCGCCGGCTTCTTCGGCGTCCAGGGCTGCTTTGACCGGGTCTGGGTAACGGGTGCCGCGGGCCTGACGCAGCGTGGCCACGTGATCGATGTTCACGCCAAGGAGGATGCGGGAGCTTTGGGTCACGGAGGACTCCTGAAAATGGGACGAAGCGGGCCGCAAAGCATAAAGCCTATTCAAGGCTTGCGAAACAATTCCCGGCTCACCAGCGGACGCCCACCCAAGTGCACCGCCAGCGCCTGACGCATCAGCCGCTTGGCAGCGGCCAGCGTACCGGGAGCGCTCCAGTCGGCTTGCGCCATGGCCAACAACTCAGCGCCCTGGAACACACCAGGTTGCAGCAACCAGACGCGCTCAAGCCCCGCATCGACCAGCAGCCGATAAAGGCCACCGGCTTCCAGCGGATCGCCGTTGGTGTCGGTGTCCAGAGCAAAGCCATACCCCAGGTCGTCGAGCAATCGCCATTCAAACGAACGCAACAGCGGCTCCAGCGGCAAGCCCTCGGCCAGCGCCAGCAGGGTTGCAGCGTAATGCTCGAAGACCGCCGGATGGGGGTCTTCGGCAGGCAGCAGGCGAATCAGCAGTTCATTGAGGTACATGCCGCTGAACAGCGCCTCACCGACCATCCAGCTACCGACGCCGGCAGCTTCCATACGCAATACATTCTTCAGTTCACCCTTGCCGCGAAACTCGGCTTCGAGCGGCAGAAACGGCCGCGCCAGGGTTCCGGCCTTACCACGCGCATTGCGCAGCACGGCGCGCAACCGGCCTTGCGGCGTCAGGAAGTCGACCAGTGCGCTGTTTTCGCGGTAGGCCCGGCTGTGCAATACATAGGCCGGTTGAGCGTTGGAATTGCTCATGGGAGAGCTCGTAGAAGAAGATTGCCGGCCATGACTGGGCATGGCCGGAGCACGGCCTGTTAAAGCTCGTTGTAGCCCAGCGAACGCAGGGCACGTTCGTCGTCCGACCAGCCACCCTTGACCTTGACCCACAGGTTGAGCATGACCTTGGAATCGAACATCACTTCCATGTCGCGGCGGGCATCACTGCCGATGCGCTTGATGCGCTCGCCCTTGTCACCAATGATGATTTTCTTCTGCCCGTCACGCTCGACCAGAATCAGCGCGTGGATATGCAGGGTATGGCCCTGCTGCTTGAACTCTTCGATTTCCACGGTGATCTGGTACGGCAGTTCGGCACCGAGCTGACGCATGATTTTCTCGCGCACCAGTTCAGCGGCCAGGAAGCGGCTGCTGCGGTCGGTAATCTGGTCTTCCGGGAAGAAGTGATCATTCTCGGGCAGGTTCTTGGCGATCACCGCTTCCAGCGCTTCGAGGTTGTGACCGTTTTGCGCCGAGATCGGCACCACCGAAGCGTTGGGCAGCTGTTCCTGCAACCACGACAGGTGCGGGATCAGGTCGGCTTTTTCTTCAAGACGGTCGGTCTTGTTGACCGCCAGAATCACTGGCCCTTCGATGTATTGCACACGCTCCAGGACCATCTGATCTTCGTCAGTCCAGCGCGTGCGGTCCACCACGAAGATCACCACATCGACGTCTTTCAACGCCGCCGAGGCGGTCTTGTTCATGTAGCGGTTCAGCGCTTTGTCGCTGTTTTTGTGCATGCCGGGGGTATCGACGTAGATCGCCTGCACATCACCCTCGGTCTTGATCCCGAGCATGGTGTGGCGGGTGGTCTGCGGCTTGCGCGAAGTGATCGCAAGCTTTTGGCCGAGAATGTGGTTGAGCAGGGTCGATTTGCCCACATTGGGGCGGCCGACAATGGCGACATAGCCACAACGGGTCACGTTTGTTTCAGTCATTGCCATTCTCCACGCCCAGGGCGATAAGGGCCGCGGCGGCGGCGACCTGCTCTGCAATACGCCGGCTGACACCCTGGCCGCGGCTTTTTTCGTTCAACAAGGTCACTTCGCACTCGACGAAGAAGGTCCGGCAATGCGGCTCACCCTGGATGTCCACCACTTCGTAGCGCGGCAGATCACAGGCCCGCGACTGGAGAAATTCCTGCAGCCGGGTTTTCGGGTCCTTGTTGGTGTCGACCAGCGTCAGGCTGTCGAACTCATTGGTCAGCCAGGCCAGCACGCGCTCGCGCGCAGTCGCCATGTCCGAATCCAGATAGATCGCACCGATCAGCGCTTCCAGGGCATCGGCCAGAATCGACTCGCGGCGAAAACCGCCGCTCTTCAATTCACCCGAACCCAGCCGCAGGTACTCGCCCAGGGCAAAGCCTCTGGCCAGCAGCGCCAGGGTCTCGCCTTTCACCAGCCGGGCACGCAGGCGTGACAACTGGCCTTCACGCGCCTGTACGAACCGCTCGAACAGCGCCTCACCCGCGACGAAGTTGAGGATGGCGTCCCCAAGGAACTCCAGACGCTCATTGTTGCGACCCGCATAGCTGCGATGGGTCAATGCCAGGATCATCAGGTCCTGGTCCTTGAATGTATAGCCGAGCTGACGCTCCAGGCGACTCAGGGGTGCACTCACGGTTTGGCCACGCTGAATTGCTCGTCGAACTTGATAACCAGATCGAGGTTGAAAAACAAATGTTCACGCTGCTCATAATTCAGGTGGGCGCTGAACTTGCCGCCTTCCTCTTTCACGCTTAACGCCTTTTTCAAATCTACATCCTGGATGTTATTGACCTGCATGTTCTTACCGACATAACTATAGAAGTCATCCACAGTTTCGATACCAAGGGCTTGCTGATGACCGGCCAGCTGGATGCTCTTCTTCAAGGAAAAGTAGTCGAGATAGTGAGGAATTGTCTTGAGTGCCATCGTCACTGCCAGGCCGATCAGCCCCAGCAACAGCAACAATCCCATCAGCGACATCCCGTGCTGCCTGTTGTTGAATGTCATGTTATTCCCCAAGGCCGTCTGACTGATGCTTCAGACATACCCAAATGACATACGGCGCTGTCCGAACAGCGCCGCAGTAATTACTTGATCAACCCTACCCGTGAGAACGTAGGGAAATGGCTGAGCTTGGGCTCAGGCCAGCTCATCCAGACTGCGAAGGCCTTGCCGACGATATTGCGGTCCGGAACCATGCCCTGCTCGTCCTTGGGAATATTGGGATCATCCCAGTAACGGCTGTCGTTGGAGTTGTCACGGTTGTCGCCCATCATGAAGTAGTGGCCGGCCGGCACGCTCCACTCGGTGTCAGGCGGCGTACGGTAGCGGCTCATTTCCTGACGGATCTGGTGCTCGACCTCACCGAGTTTCTCGCTGTACAGCTCAGCGCTGCCCAAGGTGCCCGGCTCGCTGCCAATCAGGGTTCTGGCGACTGGCTGGCCATTGACGAACAACCGTTTGTCGCTGGTGTAGCGAATCTGGTCACCCGGCAAGCCCACTACACGCTTGATGTAGTTGACGCTCGGATCACTCGGGTAGCGAAACACCATGACATCGCCACGCTGCGGATCACCGACCGGGATCACCTTCTTGTCGAGCACCGGCAGGCGGATACCGTACGAGAACTTGTTGACCAGAATGAAATCGCCCACGTCGAGGGTCGGCTTCATCGAGCCCGACGGAATCTGGAAGGGTTCAACCAGAAACGAGCGCAATACCAGCACGATGAACAGCACCGGAAAGAACGACTTGCCGTATTCGACCAGCAGCGGCTCTTTGCTCAAGCGCTCGACGACCGCCATGTCCGGCTGACCGACGCTGCCCTGATAGCTGGAAATGGCCGCCCGGCGCCGTGGCGCCAGGAAGACCAGATCAAGCAGCGCGAGCACGCCGCAGACGAATACAGCGATGACCAACAACAGCGGGAAATTTAGTGACGACATAGGACCCTGACTATTCCAACCTGAGCACTGCGAGGAAGGCTTCCTGTGGAATTTCCACGTTACCGACCTGCTTCATGCGTTTCTTACCGGCCTTCTGCTTCTCGAGCAGCTTGCGCTTACGACTGACGTCACCGCCATAACACTTGGCCAATACGTTCTTTCTGAGTGCCTTGACCGTGGTCCGGGCAATGACCTGACCGCCGATGGCAGCCTGGATGGCCACGTCGAACATTTGCCGCGGGATCAGCTCTTTCATCTTCTCGGTCAACGCCCGGCCTTTGTAGGCGGCGTTGTCACGGTGCACGATCAACGCCAGGGCATCGACCTTGTCGCCGTTGATCAGGACATCGAGCTTGACCAGGTTGGCCGATTCGTAACGATCGAAATGATAGTCCAGCGAAGCATAGCCACGGCTGGTGGATTTCAGGCGATCGAAGAAATCCAGCACCACTTCGTTCATCGGCAGGTCGTAACGCACCTGTACCTGGGTGCCCAGGAACTGCATGTCGCGCTGTACGCCACGCTTTTCGATGCACAGGGTAATGACATTACCCAGGTGCTCTTGCGGCACAAGAATGGTGGCCTGGACGATCGGCTCACGGAAATCTTCTACCGACGACACATCAGGGAGCTTGGACGGGTTGTCGACGTAGATGGTTTCACCGGTCTTGAGCTTGAGCTCGAAGATCACGCTTGGCGCGGTGGTGATCAGGTCCAGGTCGTACTCGCGCTCCAGACGCTCCTGGATGATCTCCATGTGCAGCATGCCCAGGAAGCCGCAACGGAAACCGAAGCCCAACGCATCGGAGCTTTCCGGCGCGTACTGCAGGGAGGAGTCGTTGAGGGTCAGCTTCTGCAATGCATCGCGAAAATCTTCGAAATCATCGGAGCTGACCGGGAACAGGCCGGCATAGACCTGCGGCTGAATACGTTTGAAACCTGGCAGTACATCGACCTCAGGGGTCGTGCTCAGGGTCAGCGTATCGCCCACCGGGGCACCGAGAATTTCCTTGATACTGGCAATGATGAAGCCCACTTCACCGGCCTTCAGATCAGCGGTGGCAGTGTGCTTGGGGTTGAACACGCCAACGCTGTCGACCAGGTGCACCTTGCCGGTGGACTTGACCAGAATCTTGTCGCCCTTCTTGACCCGGCCCTGACGCACGCGCACCAACGACACAACGCCGAGGTAACTGTCGAACCAGGAGTCGATGATCAGGGCTTGCAGCGGCGCGTCGATATCGCCGGTGGGTGCCGGAATGGTCGCGACCAGGCGTTCGAGCACTTCATCCACACCCATGCCGCTCTTGGCACTGCAGGCCACCGCGTCGGTGGCATCGATACCGATGATTTTTTCGATTTCGTCTTTGACCCGATCCGGGTCGGCCTGCGGCAGGTCCATCTTGTTGAGGACCGGCATCACTTCCAGGCCCTGCTCGATGGCTGTGTAGCAGTTGGCTACCGACTGGGCTTCAACACCCTGCCCGGCATCGACCACCAACAGTGCGCCTTCACAGGCCGCCAGCGAACGGCTGACCTCATAGGTGAAGTCGACGTGGCCTGGCGTGTCGATGAAGTTCAACTGATAGGTGATGCCATCTTTGGCCTTGTAGTACAAGGTGACGCTGTGCGCCTTGATGGTGATACCGCGCTCACGTTCCAGGTCCATGGAGTCAAGGACCTGAGCTTCCATCTCACGGTCGGACAGACCGCCGCACATCTGGATGAAGCGGTCGGCCAGCGTCGACTTGCCATGGTCAATGTGGGCGATGATGGAGAAATTGCGGATATGACTCAAATCACTCACGGATCAACACTCAAAAAAGTCGCAGGCAGGTCGCCCGCCGAAAAATAGCCGGGAATTGTACCTGAACCGAAGCGCAGGCGTCACGTTTGCCGCAACGCCCTCCCCTGTCTGCCGGCTACAGGCACGACAAGGGCGGCTTGCGCCGCCCTCTTTTCTTCTCAGCCTGAGTGAATCACTCCGCTAGCTTGAAGGTAATGAAGCTGGCCCGGCCCTGACGCAACACGCGCATGGACACCGAACGGTTCTTCGGCAGGCTCTTGGCCACCTCGGTAAACTGCTTGGCCGACACCACTTCCTGATTATTCAGGTGGGTGATGACATCTCCGCCACGCAGGCCGATCAGCGCGGCAGGGCCGCCCTGCACTTCTTTGATGACCACGCCGCCCTTGAGCTCCAGGCTCTTCTTCTGCTCGGCGGTCAGCTCGATCACCGACACACCCAGGCGATTGCTGCTGCGCTCGGCGCCGGTGCCCGGGATACCCTCTTCCTGACCTTCGTCAGGCAGCGCGCCCACAGTGATGGTCAGATTCTGACGCTTGCCGTCGCGGATCACTTCCAGCTCGGCCTTGCTACCGTCCTTGAGGTTACCGATCAGGTGTGGCAAGTCAGCCGACATGACAATAGCCTGGCCGTTGGCACTGAGGATCACATCCCCCACCCGCAGCCCGCCCTTGGAGGCCGGGCTGTCCTCAAGCACCTGAGCGACCAGCGCACCCGCCGGACGATCAAGCCCGAAAGACTCCGCCAGGTCTTTGTTGACCTCCTGAATCACTACGCCCAACCAGCCGCGATTGACCTTGCCGGTAGCCTTGAGCTGATTGGCAACATCCATGGCCACATCGATCGGGATGGCGAACGACAAGCCCATGAAACCACCGGAACGGGTGAAGATCTGCGAGTTGATACCGACCACTTCGCCTTTCATGTTGAACAGCGGACCGCCGGAGTTACCCGGATTGATCGCTACGTCAGTCTGGATGAACGGCACGTAAGTGTCGTTCGGCAGGCTACGCCCCTTGGCACTGACAATACCCTTGGTCACCGAATGATCGAAGCCGAACGGTGAGCCGATGGCCAGCACCCATTCACCGACCTTGAGGTTGGTGGTGCTGCCCAGCTTGGCGACCGGCAGGTCCTTGCCGTCGATTTTCAACACCGCAACGTCGGTGCGCGGGTCGGTCCCCACCAGCTTGGCCTTCAGCTCGCTGCGATCAGACAGGCGGACAATGATTTCATCGGCACCATCAACCACGTGGTTGTTGGTCAGCACATAACCGTCATTGGAAATGATGAAGCCCGACCCCAATGACTGCGCTTCGCGCTGGCGATCGCCACGCCCCGGCGCACGCTGCCCCGGCGGCATGCCGCGCTCAAGAAACTCGCGGAGCATCGGCGGCAGGCCTTCGAGATCCGGCATCTGCTGGCTGGCCATGCCACGCTCTGGCATTTTCTGGCGGGTACTGATGTTCACCACCGCTGGCGAAGCTTGCTCGACCAACCCTGTGAAATCCGGCAGGTCCTCGGCCTGAGCAGCAACAGCCTGACCCAGCACCAGCACAGCAGCCATGACTGAGAAATAAGATTTCAAGCGTAGTATCGACATACGGCTCCCGTTCCTGACGAGCAAAGTTAAGCAATACAAAGCGACTGTTCCATGAACCTGGCCCTTAGGCCCAGGCACCGCGCTCTGGATTCAGATTCCGGCCGGACTCATTTCTGACAACACCAGAAACGACAAAGGCCAGAGCTGCAAAGCTGTGACCTATAGAAAAAAACGCGTTTGATTGCAACTTGCAAAGCACACCAAACATTTCAGCGATTCATTTCCAGCTCAGGCAAATCGTAGGCCGCAGAACAGCCGGGCGCAAAGTGAAACCTTTTACATTCTGCGCAACGGCTGCCCGCTCGATTCATTTGCTGGCAGGCGTATCGGAGTGACGCATCGACAACGCGATACGCTCGGCAGTGCCGACGGGAATCTCGCCGACCACAGTGACCATCGCCTCGTTCTGCCCGACGCCCAGACGACGTGACACTACCGCCGTGGGACCGAACTGGGTACGAATGTCAGAAGACCGGGTACCGTCAACCGGCTCGACAAATACCGAGAAACGCGCCAGACCGTCGCCGTATAGCTGACTGATGACCCGCGTATGACTGCCCTGCTCTTCGCGAACCGACTGATTGGTCAGCTCGAAGCCCGACGGCAGCCAGTCTGTGTGCCAGGCATTGGAGACCACGGGCTTTTCAACCGGCTTGCTCTTTGCCACCTGCAGAGGCTGACAGTCCCCGCTGGCCTGCAAGACCTTGTCTTCAATCGGCTTGGCAGCGTCGTATTCGACAAACTGGAAGCGCTCCAGCAACACGCCCCGCTCACTGAGCAACAGCGATTTGAGGGCCATGCCGGTTTGGTTATCCAGATGCAGCTCGATACCGTAACGGTGCTGATCCTTGGGCGACATGACCAGAATCGTGGCAGGCCGCCCGGCAACCCGAGAGCTTCCAGCGACTTTCATGTCGTACCAGGCAGATAATTTACGCGCATCGAGAACCCGGCCCGAAGGGTCCGGAAGATTGGCCAGCCCCTCTACGAGCGTGCCGCTGACGCATTGCGTCAGACCATCGACACGCACGATTTCCTGGGCAGAACCATCAAGCTGGAGCAGACGCTCACGGACTTTGCCATCAAGGACCCTGTGCCAGATGCGATGGGTAGAGAAGCTACCGTTACGCTCGTAGACGAAGGCCCCTTGAAAGCTTTGCTGCTGCTCGGCTTGCGCAAGACGCTTGAGCAGATCTTGCGCATTGTCAGCATACGCTGGAACGGCTAGCCATCCACTGAACAACAAAGGTAATAGTAGAGGAGTGGCTCGCATAGGTTTCCTTAGCGGTATTAGCGGTTTTCCAGACTCGCTGCGCGGGCATAAGGCAGTGCACTTTCAGTTTCTTTCAGTGCGGCCTGTTGTGCGTGCTGGCGCAGGTAACCCGGCACACGCTGATCATCAGCACCTGCCTGACCTTCGACCGCACCATTGGCAGCAGGACCGGCCTGCTCAGTGGTGTAGCCAGCCAGCACTGCCGGGCCTTGCGGCTGAGCGACAGACAGGTTTACTGGCTGCTGGTTCTGTTGGGCCAGTTGTGCACCGGTAATCTCATCCTGGTTATACAGACGTACGCCAGCCAGCACCGCCACGGTCACCGATGCGGCGACAGCCAGGCGACCGAGCGTGCGCCATGGACCGCGACCGGGCTTGAGTGGCGAGGCCTCATCGGCGATCGCTGCCGACACAGCCGCCGAGATGTCCAGGTGAGGCATCAGGAGCTCCTTGTGCATCGCTGCACGTGCTACCTGATAACGCGACCAGGTGGCGCGAGTCTCAGCATCGTCAATGGCATTCAATACCCGACGTAATTCCAGTTCGTCCGCTTCGTTATCCATTACCGCGGACAGCGATTCCTGCAGGGCTTCACGACTCATGGCGGGTTCCTCTCTTGGCTAGCGCCGCTGTCTCAGGATTCCTGCAACAACGGCTGCAGGGCTTTATCGATGGCTTCCCGAGCGCGGAAAATCCGAGAACGCACGGTACCCACCGGGCATTGCATGACGCTCGCAATGTCCTCATAACTAAGACCGTCGAATTCGCGCAAAGTTAGAGCCGTACGCAAATCTTCCGGGAGTAACTGGATGGTTCGATGCACGGTGCCCTCGATCTCATCCCTCAACAATGCACGCTCCGGCGACTCGATGTCCTTGAGGCCGTGATCGCCATCGTAGAACTCCGCGTCTTCAGATTTCACATCGCTGTCCGGTGGCCGCCTACCGCGGGACACCAGATAGTTTTTCGCCGTGTTGATGGCGATGCGGTACAGCCACGTGTAGAAGGCGCTGTCGCCGCGAAAATTGCCGAGCGCGCGGTAGGCCTTGATAAAGGCTTCTTGCGCAACGTCTTGAGCTTCATGGGTGTCGTGCACGAAACGCACGATCAACCCGAGAATCTTGTGCTGGTACTTCAGCACCAACAGATCAAATGCTCGCCGGTCGCCGCGCTGAACGCGCTCTACCAGCTGCTGATCCTCTTCCTGGGTTAGCATGAACACTCCTCATTGAGCCTGAAGGAGTGTTGCAACTGCCATCGTTCAGGCTTGCAAACATAGACTCGGGCTTTTGACAAAAGTTCTCCCCCCTCAGGCAAAGTTTCCTGCGGACACTGAGCTGTCCCGCACGAAAAACGCAGCACGAACGAAGCCGGCTGCGCCAAATAATCTTTACGTCGAATCAGCCGCGGATACTGCTCGCGCATGGCCGACGCTGTCCCTTTACAGGCATCCTGCTATTGAGCACGTGGCTCATTGAAAAGTTCCCGTTGCACCAATAACCGCAGGCGTGAGCGCCTGCATGCAGTGACACTCAGGCAATCGACAACGACCACACTGAAAAACGGTATGCACGCACCCGGAGTCTGGCGCACAATCCGGACCCGCCTCTGGTCTCACAATGCCATGAAAGCGCGGGTATTGTGCCGATCCCACCTTACTTATACTAGTGGCCGCTCTACGCGGAATTCATACATGAGCCAACATTTTCAGCATGATGTCCTGATCATTGGCAGCGGCGCGGCAGGATTGAGCCTGGCCCTGACCTTACCCGAGCATTTGCGCATTGCCGTCCTGAGCAAGGGCGACCTGTCCGACGGCTCGACATTCTGGGCCCAGGGCGGTGTGGCTGCGGTGCTCGATGATACCGACACCGTGCAGTCGCACGTCGAAGACACGCTCAACGCCGGTGGCGGACTGTGCAACGAAGACGCCGTGCGCTTTACCGTCGAGCATAGCCGCGAAGCCATCGAGTGGCTGATCGAACAGGGCGTGCCATTTACCCGTGGCGGGGAAGGCGACGAACGGCCTCAAGGGTTCGAGTTTCATCTGACCCGTGAGGGCGGCCACAGCCATCGGCGCATCATCCACGCCGCCGATGCCACGGGAGCCGCGATTTTCAGGACTCTGCTGGAACAGTCCCGGCAACGCCCCAACATCGAGCTGCTCGAACAGCGCGTGGCCGTCGACCTGATCACCGAGCCGCGCCTGGGCCTGCCAGGCCAACGCTGCCTGGGCGCTTACGTGCTCAACCGCAACAGCGGCGAAGTCGACACCCATGCAGCGCGCTTCACCATTCTCGCCTCGGGCGGCGCGGCCAAGGTCTACCTTTATACCAGCAACCCGGATAGCGCTTCAGGCGACGGGATTGCGATGGCCTGGCGCTCCGGCTGCCGGGTGGCCAACCTGGAATTCAACCAGTTCCACCCCACGTGCCTGTATCACCCGCAGGCCAAGAGCTTTCTGGTCACCGAAGCGTTGCGCGGTGAAGGTGCGGTGCTCAAGCTGCCCAATGGCGAACGTTTCATGCCGCGTTTCGACCAGCGAGCCGAACTGGCGCCTCGCGACATCGTGGCCCGGGCCATCGACCATGAGATGAAACGCCTGGGCGTCGACTGCGTTTATCTGGACATCAGCCACAAGCCGGCCGAGTTCATCAAATCGCACTTTCCGACGGTTTATGAGCGCTGCCTGAAATTTTCCATCGACATCACCCGCGAGCCGATCCCGGTGGTGCCGGCGGCGCACTACACCTGTGGTGGCGTGGTGGTTGACAGCCATGGTCGCACTGACGTCCCCGGCCTGTACGCCATCGGCGAGACCAGCTGTACCGGCCTGCACGGCGCCAACCGCATGGCCAGCAACTCGCTGCTGGAGTGCTTCGTCTACGCCCGTTCGGCAGCGGCGGATATCGTGGGGCAACTCGACCAGATCGATATGCCTGCCCAATTGCCGGGCTGGGATGCCAGCCAGGTAACCGACTCGGACGAAGATGTGATCATCGCGCACAACTGGGATGAGCTGCGGCGTTTCATGTGGGACTACGTGGGTATTGTGCGCACCAACAAGCGCCTGCAACGCGCCGAGCACCGGGTACGTTTGCTGCTCGATGAGATTGACGAGTTTTACAGCAACTATAAAGTCAGCCGCGACCTGATCGAACTGCGCAACCTCGCCCAGGTGGCCGAACTGATGATCCGCTGCGCGATGGAGCGCAAGGAGTCCAGAGGCTTGCATTACACACTGGATTATCCGCAACTGCTGCCTGAAGCCCTTGATACCGTATTGGTCCCTGCCAACTACAACGCCTGACTCAAGGACACCTCTCAAGCGTAACGGGCAAACTTGAGTAGCACGCGCAGGCGTCGGTGGGTATCCGGCGCCAGCGCATCACGGGGAATACATACAGAGCGGGTCAACCAGCCACCACCCTGCCCTGCTCGCGGACGAAAGCGCAAGACAATGATCAGCGGCAAAGCCAGGCTGTCGGCAGCGATCTGCACGGGCTGCCAGCCGCGTGCCTGGCTCCAGACCTGCCAGCCATCGTGGGCATGGCGCACACCCCGAAAGGCCCGGGCATGGCTGAGCAGAATGGCTCTGGGCAAGACCCAGGCCGCATGCCCGGCACAGACCAGCCAGCCGAGCAGGGTCAACAGAACGGGAACATCAAGCAGCCAGACAGCCAGGCAGGCCAGCGTCTGGGCCACAAGGTAAGCCGTCAGCAGACTCCTGGAAGCCTGCCAACGGCATTCGAAAGCTTTACTTCGGCTGGACACGATCCAGGATCATACGCACCATGCGCTGCAACTCGGCATCGTCAGATTCGCCACGCTGCATGAACCAGACGAACATGTCCTGGTCTTCGCATTCAAGCAGCCGACGATACAAGGCGCGGTCGACCTCGTTCAGGCTCGCGTAAACCTCCCGGACAAACGGGACCAGCAGTACGTCCAGCTCCAGCATGCCACGACGGCTGTGCCAGAACAGGCGATTGAGCTCTACATCGTCGACCATGAAACGCTCCTCGAAATCCGGCGGCGAGTATACAGGTTTTTGACATCCTCCCCGCCCTAAAGAGCGGGGATTCCTACAGCTAGACGGCGATGCCCCGCCGCGAGAATGTTCCGGGCCGCGTTTACATCGCGGTCGTGGGCTGTACCGCAGCACACGCAAGTCCATTCTCTTATTCGCAAACCGGCTCTACCTTTCGGACTGCTGGTGGAAATGCTTCCACAGCACGAGCAGGTCTGGGTGGTATAGCGCTCGGCTACAACCTCAAAAACAACGCCTGCCCGTTGGCATTTCTGCTCCAGCATTGTCTTGAGTTGGCCCCATCCTGCATCAAGCGTGGATTTGGCCATTTGAGTCTTTACGAGTTTTGCGCTGGCTACATCGCCAACGAAAATGGCGGCGCAGCGCTCAACCAGGGCGGTTGAGAACTTGTGTTGCGCATCCTTGCGCCGGTTCCTGATCCTGGCATGGAGGGCGCGAACACGTGCCCTCTTGCCAGCACGCTGAGCGATGCCCAGCTTCTGCTCCAGGGTGCGATATTGGCGTCCTATCAGCACTTGGCCCTCAGACGTTGTCGCCGCCGCTTTAAGGCCCAGGTCGATGCCAACTGCGGCAGTGCCGATGCACGGCTTGCTCTGAACCTGCACGCAGATATTGAGATACCAGCGCCCCCTGGAATCTTCACTGAAGCTTCCGGCCCGCAGGGCGTACTGGCTTAAACCGTAGCTGTCCCACAGGCCAAACCTGAACCCGGCGAACTGAATCTGGCCGTCCCTGTATTGCAAGGCTCGCGCCTTGAAGGGAATCCAACCCAGGCTGTATTTGGGACTGCTCCTGCTGGACACCCGCCAATTGAGCCTGGAACGCTTGAACTGCTTACGGGCCTTGGCGTAGTCCTCGCAAACCTGCTGCACGGTGGGCGAGCCGATCTGCACGCCGTCGCATTTGCTTAATCCATTGGTCAGCTTTTGCAGGTCAAAACCGGAGAGCCACTGGTGGCGTTCCCGGATGGCGCGATGACTCGTTTCATTGCAGTAGTTCCACACCAGATTGACCTCGCGCGCCATCGCAAGCAGCGTTTTCGCGTGCTTGTCTTTGATTCGGAGCTTGAGGGTCCTGGTGTGGGTCATGGCATGAATTATGGTTTGGTCTTTCAAGCTATGGGTGGCGTTGTCGAATCGGGTGGCTTCACTCAAGAGGGTATCATCCAGACTGCTGCGTAAGCAGTTCGGGGATTTCCACCCCTGGCTCAAGCGAAGGGTGTCCTCTGGTCGCCATCCTACTTCGCCTCCAGCTGCGGCGGCGCGCCGATTGAAATCCTGCGCCAATACATCGAAAAACAGCAGACTCCCAACCAAGACGCCTGCGGCGTCCGCGCTCTCGACCTCGGGCTAAACCCCGAGGCTTCTCGCGCATAGGGTGACCTGGCTCGAATCAGGCTATTTGACATCCGCCCCCTGCGACCGAGGACGGCTACGCCGTCCGCGCTATCCTTCCCCGCCCTGAACGGCGGGGGCTTGTCGCGCCCCGATGGTCAAAAAGCCTTGCATATACCTTTATCGTCATCAGACCACTATGATGTAGGTCATTCCTTTTAGATTTTGCGATGACCATGGCCGAATCAGCTTTTTTCTGCACGTTGTCCCATGAGGGCGTTCTGGCAGTACGCGGCGTAGACGCCGGCAAGTTCCTTCAGGGGCAACTGACCTGCAATATCAACTACCTGAGCCCAACCCGCTCCGGGCTCGGTGCGCGCTGCACCCAGAAAGGCCGGATGCAGTCGAGTTTCCGCATCCTCTTTGAAGCCGATGGCTGCCTGCTGGCCATGGCCAGCGAACTGATCGAGCCGCAGCTGCTGGACCTGCGCAAGTACGCGGTGTTTTCCAAATCCAAACTGACCGACGAAAGCGCTGCCTGGGTGCGCTTCGGCCTGCAAGATGGCGACGATGCGCTGCGCAGCCTGGGTCTGGAACTGCCAGCCGAGACTGACAGCCTGGTGCAGGTCAACGAACTGCTCGCCACACGAGTCAGCCCCGGCCGGGCCGAACTCTGGGTCAAAGCTGAACAGGCCGCTCAGGTTCAGGCGCAACTGGTTGCGCAACTGCCGCAAGGCTCGCTCAACGACTGGCTGCTGGGCCAGGTCCGCGCAGGTATTGGCCAGGTGATGCCTGCGACCCGCGAAGAATTCATCCCGCAGATGATCAATCTGCAGGCAGTCGGCGGGGTCAGTTTCAAGAAAGGTTGCTACACCGGCCAGGAAATCGTCGCGCGCATGCAATACCTGGGCAAGCTCAAGCGTCATCTGTATCGCCTGAGCCTGCAAGCCGAGGAAATTCCCGAGCCGGGCGCCGCGCTGTTTTCACCGGTGCATGCCAGCGCAGTAGGCAATGTGGTGATCGCCGCACGGGCCGCCAGCGGCGTTGAACTGCTGGCCGTACTGCAGGATAACGCCATCGAGGGCGGCCAGGTTCACCTGGGCAGTGCCGAAGGCCCGGCCCTGGAGCTTCTGGATCTGCCTTACAGCCTGGACAGCAAGCTGGAAATCCAGCGCTGAGCCAATCCGGCGGGCCTGCAAGCCCGCCGCATACATATAAAAGCCCACAGCTACGAGATTTGACATGAGCAACATGGCTGCCGAGGTACAAAAGGCCCTGATCAGAGCGATTGAACGGGATGCCTTGTTCCTGCCAACCTTGCCGGAGGTAGCTCTGAAGATTCGTCAGGCTGCGGAAGATACCGAGATCAGTGTGGCCGCACTCAGCCGGGTAATCGGCAATGACACAGCACTGTCGGCGCGCCTGATCCGGGTCGCCAATAGCCCGATGCTGCGTGGTGCGGTAGAGATCAGCGACGTGGTTTCGGCCATTCGCCGTCTTGGCGTGAATTACACCAGCAATCTGGCCATCGGCCTGGTAGTGGAGCAGATGTTCCACGCCAAGTCGCCGGTGATCGAACAGAAGATGCGCGAAATCTGGCAACAGAGCCTGCAAGTGGCCGGCATCTGCTATTCGCTGAGCCAGCGGCATCATCATCTCAAGCCGGACCAGGCCACCCTGGCCGGGCTGGTACACCTGATCGGGATCCTGCCGATCCTGACCTATGCCGAAGACCACTTCGAGCTGCTGGCCGATCCGGTCAGCCTCAACCATGTCATCGACAATATCCACCCGACCATCGGCGAACGCCTGCTATGCACCTGGGATTTCCAGGAGTCGCTGGCCAATGTGCCAAGCCAGTTCCAGAATCTGCAGCGGGTATCGAAAAAGGCGGACTACATCGACCTGGTACAAGTGGCCAGCGCACACATCAACAGAGGCACCAGCCATCCACTGGCGCAGGTAGACATCGTCGACCTTCCGGCCTTTACCCAGCTAGGGCTTGACCCGGCTGGCGGACAACTGAGCGTGCACATGGATGAGGCCAGCAGGATGCTGTACTGACCGCACCCTGCATCGCGGCCGCTACAGAGAACGCTTCGCGGCTAAAGCGGATCGCCGCCCGGCCCCTCCTACGGGAAACTCACCCGCACCTTCAAGCCCCGCTGCTCCCCGTCATGTAACGAGATCTGCGCCAGGTGCGCCCGGCAGATCTCGCCGACGATCGCCAGGCCCAGGCCAGTTCCGGCGCTCTGCTGATTACGCCGATAAAAGCGTTCGAATACCCGCTCACGGTCTGCTTCAGGGATGCCTGGGCCGTCGTCTTCGACTTCCAAAATGCCAGGGGCGATGACCCTCAGTACGACGTTGCCATCAGCAGGCGTGTGAGCCATGGCGTTGTCGAGCAGGTTGCTGAGCAATTCGTTGAGCAGGGTGGGTTCGCCACGCAGCCAGACCGGCTCGTCAGCCTCTAATGCCAGTGCCACGCCCCGGGCATGGGCCAGCGGCGCCAGCGCCATGCCCAACTCACGGGCCAACTGGCTGAGATCAAGGGTCTGCGCGCCCCCCTCGGCAATCGCCCGTGCGCCGTTTTCGATTCGCGCCAGTGACAACAACTGATTGGCCAGATGGGTGAGTCGGTCGGTGCTTTGCGCCGCCGACTCCAGCGTGCTGCGCCACTGCTGCGGGTCATGCTCGCGCAGGCCCAGCTCGACTCTGGCCTTGAGCGCCGCCAGCGGGGTGCGCAGCTCATGGGCCGCGTCGGCGATGAACTGCGCCTGGCGTTCGAACTGATGGCGCAGGCGTTCGGTAAAGTGATTCAGCGAGCTGACCAGCGGGCGCAATTCGTGCTGGACCTCGACCATCGGCAGTGGCCGCAAGTCATCCGGCTGACGGTCTTCCACCGCACTGCGCAAACGCTCCAGTGGACGCAAGGCGGCGCTGACGGTGAACCACACCAGCAACATGGCACCGGCACCGAGCATCCCCAGCCGCAACAAAGTGTCGGCCATCAGACTGCGAGCCATGCCGACCCGCGCCTCCTGGGTTTCGGCCACACGAATTTCCGCAATGCCGTTCATGCCCGGCTCGCTGACCGGCTTGAGCAGGCTCACCACCCGCACATCCTGCCCACGATAAACACCGTTATAGAAGCTGGCCAGCGCCGGGTAGTCATCAGTGCGCAAGGTGCCGGGCGGCGGTGAAGGCAGATTCTCGAAGCCCGAGATCAGACGCTTGTTGATGTCATTGACCTGATAGTAGATACGCCCTTCGCTGTCGTAGGCGAAGGTATCCAGCGCCACGTAGGGAATCTCGGCGCTGAGGGTGCCATCACGCTGGGTCAGGCCGGCCGCGATGGTCCGTGCCGAGGCCAGCAAGGTTCGGTCATAGGCGGTGTCGGCCACCTCCCGACCGTTCCAGTAGGCGCTCATGCCACTGGCCAGCATCAGTACCGTGAGCAGCAGCGCCAGGCTCCAGAGCAACCGCCAGCGCAGGCTGTCATTGCGCATCGCGGCTTTCCAGCAGATAGCCCAGGCCGCGGAAGGTCACGATGGCCACCGAGTGGCCGTCCAGTTTTTTGCGCAGCCGATGAATGTAGATCTCGATTGCATCCGGACTGGCTTCTTCATCCAGGCCGAACACCTGGCCGGCCAATTGCTCCTTGCTCATCACCCTTCCCGAGCGGGCAATCAGCACTTCCAGCACGGCCTGCTCGCGGGAGGTCAGGGTCAGCAGCTCGCCGTTGATGGTGAAGCGCCGGGTATCCAGGTCGTAGACCAGCGCACCGCAGCGCTGCTGCCGCTCACCGCCCAGCACACTGCGCCGCAGCAGCGCCTTGACCCGGGCTTCGAGCTCGGACAGCTCGAACGGCTTGGCCAGGTAATCATCTGCGCCCAGGTTCAGGCCGTGCACGCGGTCTTTGACATCGCTGCGCGCGGTGAGCATCAGCACCGGCGTGTGACGCCCGCGTCCACGCAGGCGGGCGAGCACCTCGAAACCGTCCATGCGCGGCAGGCCGACATCCAGCACCACCGCTGCATACTCCTCGCTGCTCAGCGCCAGGTCTGCCGCCACACCGTCGTGCAGGACATCGACGGTCAGCCCGGCCAACCTGAGCGCCCGGGATACGCTTTCAGCCAGTTGCAGATGATCTTCGACGAACAGCACGCGCATCGTGGTCTCCAGAAATGCCTTTGGGGGGTGAGTCGGCTGGAGTGTACAGGGGCGTACATGGCTGTGAAGCCCCGAAACAATTTGAGGCTGCTTGGTTTATTTGGCAACCAACATTGAAAGGTTAGTGAAAGGTTGGTGATTTAGCATCGCGCAAACGCCCGAAAACTGAGCGTTCCACAAGGTGCCAACGAGCATCTGCATAACAAGAAAAATAAAAAGGATTTACTCATGACCACGCCATGCATGGCTGCGCGCTCATTGACCCGAACTGCACAATGCGCTGCGCTCGCGGTACACCGCCCCCAATTGTCTATACCCCGTCTTCCAGAATTCCGATGCCAGTGATGACACCGGTGCACGCTGCTGCCTGAGGTTTGCTCAGCAGCTCTGCTTCACCCTTTAAAAACAAGAAACGCTTCAGGAGACTGCCCCATGAAACGACCCTTGCACCATCTTGCCCTCGCGGCCGGCGCCATGCTGATGGCCAGCCAGTTGTTCGCTGCTGAACCCAAACGCCCCGAATGCATCGCACCGGCCTCCCCCGGCGGCGGCTTTGACTTGACCTGCAAGCTGGTCCAAAGCGCGCTGATCAACGAGAAGATCCTCACCTCGCCGATGCGCGTGACCTACATGCCAGGTGGCGTGGGTGCGGTAGCCTATAACGCGGTGGTCGCCCAGCGGCCGGCCGATGCCGGGACGCTGGTGGCCTGGTCCAGCGGCTCGCTGCTTAACCTGGCGCAGGGCAAATTCGGTCGTTTCGATGAAAACGCTGTACGTTGGCTGGCAGCCGTAGGCACCAGCTATGGCGCCATCGCCGTGCGCAGTGACTCGCCCTACAAGAACCTCGACGATCTGGTCAAAGCCTTGAAGGCCGACCCGAGCAAGGTCGTGATCGGCTCCGGCGGCACCGTCGGCAGCCAGGACTGGATGCAGACGGCGCTGATCGCCAAGGCCGCAGGTATCAACCCGCGCGCCCTGCGCTATGTCGCTCTCGAAGGCGGTGGCGAAATTGCCACGGCACTGCTCGGCGGCCACATTCAGGTGGGCAGTA
The DNA here is from genome assembly GCF_024129895.2 of Pseudomonas sp. 21LCFQ02. Taxonomy (NCBI): domain Bacteria; kingdom Pseudomonadati; phylum Pseudomonadota; class Gammaproteobacteria; order Pseudomonadales; family Pseudomonadaceae; genus Pseudomonas; species Pseudomonas sp. 21LCFQ02. The sequence continues at coordinate 2,804,363 of NZ_CM178749.1, read as the reverse complement.
CCGACATCTCCGACTCGATGCCGCACATCCTCAGCGGTGACATGCGGCTGCTGGCCGTCTTCGCCGACAAGCGCATCGACGAGCCGGAAATGAAAGACATCCCGACCGCCAAGGAACAGGGCTACGACATTGTCTGGCCGGTGGTGCGTGGCTTCTACCTCGGCCCGAAAGTCAGCGACGAAGACTACAACTGGTGGAAAGCCTCGTTCGACAAAGTGCTGGCCTCGGAAGACTTCGCCAAACTGCGCGACCAGCGCGAGCTGTTCCCGTTTGCCATGACCGGCGCCGAGCTCGATACCTACGTCAAGAAACAGGTGGCTGACTACAAATTGCTGGCCAAGGAATTTGGCCTGATTCAGTAATCAGAACCCACTTGTCTGACTAGCCGTTGCGCCTCAAAAGGCGCAACGCAGGAGATCATCATGGTCTTGCAACGACTTCTTGCTGCCGTGCTGCTATTGGTATGTGCGGCCCTGGCGCTGATGGCCTGGCCTTATCAGGCGCCATTTTCTTACGAACCGGTGGGCCCACGGGCTTTCCCGCTGCTGATGCTGGGGCTGATGTCTGCTGCGCTGTTGTACATGCTGTTTCGTCCCACGCCCATCGTCCATACCGAGGACGAACCGCCACTGGATCGTGAAACCCTGGTCAAGATCGCGGTGTGCATCGGCCTGCTGCTGGTGTTTGCCGGCTTGTTCGAACCATTGGGCTTCATTCTCAGCAGCGTCCTGATCGGCATTCCCATGGCCCGGCTGTATGGCGGCCGCTGGCTGCCCGGTGCCGTGGTGGTCACCCTGATGAGCATCGGCCTCTACTTGCTATTCGATAAAGCCATGGACGTTCCCCTGCCCTTGGGCTTGCTCAGCGTTCTGGAGAATTGATATGGATACTTTCAGCTATCTGGGCCAAGGCTTCGGCGTTGCCCTGACCCCTTACAACCTGGTCACCGCTCTGTCTGGCACCCTGATCGGCACCATCGTCGGCCTGCTGCCGGGCCTGGGCCCGATCAACGGGGTGGCGTTGCTGATCCCGATCGCCTTCGCCCTGGGCCTGCCGCCGGAGTCGGCGCTGATCCTGCTGGCAGCGGTGTATCTGGGCTGCGAATACGGCGGGCGGATCAGCTCGATCCTGCTCAACATTCCGGGTGAAGCCTCCACGGTCATGACCACCCTCGACGGCTACCCGATGGCTCGCAAGGGCATGGCCGGTGTCGCGTTGTCGCTGTCTGCCTGGAGTTCGTTCATTGGTGCCTTCATCGCCACCTGCGGCATGGTGCTGTTCGCGCCATTGCTGGCCAAATGGGCCATCGCTTTCGGCCCGGCCGAGTACTTTGTCCTCATGGTGTTTGCGATTGTCTGCCTCGGCGGGATGGCCGGTGACCGACCGCTGAAAACCTTCATCGCGGCCCTGATCGGCCTGTTCCTGTCGGCGGTCGGCATCGATGCCAACAGCGGTGTGTATCGCTTCACAGGAGACAACATCCATCTGACTGACGGCATTCAGTTTGTGGTGTTGGTACTGGGTCTGTTTTCCATCAGTGAAATCCTCCTGCTGCTGGAAAAGACCCATCGTGGCCAGGAAGCGGTCAAAGCCACCGGGCGCATGCTGTTCAACTTCAAGGAAGCGGCGGCGGTATTTATCGTCAACCTGCGCTGTGGCTTGCTGGGCTTTATTCTCGGCGTGCTGCCGGGGGCCGGCGCGACCCTGGCCAGTGCTGTGGCCTACATGACCGAGAAACGCATCGCGGGCGCCAGCGGCAAGTTCGGCCAGGGCGACATGCGTGGCCTGGCGGCACCGGAAACCGCCATTGGCGCAACCGCCTGCGGCGCGCTGGTGCCGATGCTGACCCTCGGCGTGCCGGGTTCAGGCACCACGGCGGTGATGATCGGCGCCCTGTCGCTGTATAACATCACCCCAGGGCCCATGCTGTTCCAGCAGCAGCCAGACATCGTCTGGGGCCTGATCGCCTCGCTGTTCATCGCCAACGTCATGCTGGTGATCCTCAACATCCCGATGATCCGGATCTTCACCCGCATCCTCGCCGTGCCAAACTGGGCGCTGGTGCCGGTGATCGCGATCATTACCGCGATTGGCGTTTATGCCGTCCACGCGACGACCTTCGACCTGTTCCTGATGGTCGGCATCGGCATCTTCGGCTACATCCTGCGCAAGATGGACTTCCCGCTGTCACCGATTCTGCTGGGCTTCATCCTCGGTGGCCTGATGGAGCAGAACCTGCGCCGGGCGCTGTCGATCTCCAATGGCGAACTGGGCATTCTGTGGAACAGCCCGATTACCATGGGCGTCTGGGTAGTCACAGTGTTCATGCTGCTGTTCCCGCTGTACCGCATCTGGCGCAAGCGCGCCAAACAACGTGCAGCCGTGGCTGATGCCTGATAGCTCTTGGCGCAACTGGTGGGCCACCCCGTTTGTAGCGGTAGCGGGTGGCTACCTGGCCAGCCTGATCGGCTGGCCATTGCCATGGATGGTCGGCTCGCTGTTGGCGGTCATCCTGGTGCGCTGCCTGACGCCGTGGCAACTGGGCCCGGTGCCGGGCGGGCGCAAGTTCGGGCAACTGATCATCGGCGTGGGCATTGGTCTGCATTTCAACCCTGCCGTGGTCGAGCAGGTCATCGCCCATTTCGGCCTGATCCTCAGCGGCGCGCTGATCACGGGCCTGTCTTGTCTGATCGGTGTGTGGCTGATGCTGCGCACCGGCGAAGACCGGCCTACTGCGTTCTTTTCCAGCATGCCGGGTGGCTCACAGGAAATGGTCAACCTGGGCGCGCGTAACGGCGCCATCCTCAGCAGTGTGGCAGCGGCGCAAAGCTTGCGGGTATTGGCCGTCGTGCTGTGCGTCCCGGCCATTTTCAAATACCTGATAGGCGATGGTGCGCTGCTCAGCCATCCGGTCAGCGTCGACTGGCGCTGGCTGCTGGGTCTGAGCCTCGGCGGCGCAGTGGTCGCGTGGTTATGGCAACGCCTGAAACAACCCAACCCCTGGCTGTTCGGGCCGTTGCTGCTTACCTCGGTGGCAAGCATCAGTTGTGACCTGCAACTGGGTCTGCCCAACGGTGCCAGCCAACTGGGGCAACTGCTGATCGGCAGCGGCCTGGGCTGTCACTTCAACCGGGCATTCTTTCGTCGCGCGCCGTCATTTCTGGCGCGCACCCTGTTGGGCACGTCACTGATGATGCTGGCCGCCAGCCTCGCGGCCATTGGCCTGGGCGCCCTCACCCATCTGGATGTGCGCTCGCTGACGCTGGGCATGATGCCCGGCGGGATAGCCGAAATGAGCCTGACTGCGGAGGTGTTGCAACTGTCGGTGCCGCTGGTCACCGCCATGCAGGTCATGCGCTTGCTGTTCGTGCTGTTTCTGGCCGAGCCACTGTATCGGCGCTGGGTTAGAAACAGCGCTTAGCCGCAGGAGAGTAGCGCCGATCTCCGGCGCTCTTTTGAGCAATGGAAAATCCATTACCGAGCTGCCTGAACCGCAGGTTTCGCCCTGCTGGGCGACCCCATTTTGAAAGCGGCAAAATGGGGAAAAACCGCTTGCTCCTGGTTTGGGTCCGCCCTGCGGGCAGACTTCCCTCCGTCCGGCGCCGATTCGGGGGCCGGCGCGATGGGCGTCCTGCCCAGCGCACCTGAAACCGACATCCATGTCGGTTTCTCCCCCGAATCGACGCCTACCCTCGGCCTGCACCCAAGTCGCGTTCGGCGTCGTTTGTGCCATCTCGGCTCGAAGATCAAAATCAACGGCAACAATGAGCCAATTCCCTTAACTGATCGGCATTCCCCCTACGAAACCCCGTTCATGTGGCCCAGCTCAAAGCACCGGCAGCCGCCAGTCAATCGGCGTCAGGCCGTTCTGTTCGAGAAACTTGTTGGTCCGCCCGAAATGGCCATTGCCGATAAAGCCTTTGTAAGCCGACAGCGGTGACGGATGCACCGAGGTGAGGATCAGGTGTTTGGTGGCGTCTATCAGCTTGCGCTTGCCCTGTGCATGCGCGCCCCAGAGCAGGAATACCAGGTTGGGCTGATGAGCACTGACCACTTCAATCACTTTGTCAGTGAAATGCTGCCAGCCACGCCCGGCGTGTGAAGCGGCATTGGCCCGCTCGACTGTAAGGGTGGTATTAAGCAGCAATACGCCCTGGTCTGCCCAGGATTGCAGGCAACCATGGTTGGGTATGTCGATGTTCAGGTCGCGGTGCAGCTCTTTATAGATATTGACCAGCGACGGCGGCGTCGCCACGCCCGGCTGTACCGAGAAGCACAAGCCATGGGCCTGGCCCGGACCGTGGTACGGATCCTGGCCGAGAATCACCACTTTCACGTTGTCCAGCGGGGTTGAGTTCAGCGCATTGAAAATCAGCGGCCCTGGCGGAAAGATCTGCTTGCCGGCGGCATGCTCCTGCCGCAGGAACTCGCGCAGCTCAGCCATGTAAGGTTTTTCGAACTCTTCACGCAGTGCGTGCTTCCAGCTGGGTTCGAGTTTGATCCGGTCGTCACTTGTCATGAAGGTGCCTGCTAAAAACGTTGCGCGGACACTAGAAAAGCTCGCAGGCAAAGTCAAATGCACCTGATCGCCGCCGCCCTGAAAACGGCGCCGTATCAGGCGCCGTCATTCATCAGGCAAGGTTAGCGCCGGTTATCCCAGCGGTTGTGGTCACGCTGGCGTTGATCATCCCAACGGTTGCGGTCGCGACGATCGTCCCAGCGGTTACGATCACGCCGGTCATCCCAGCGGTTACGATCAGGGTGGCGGTCATAATCGCGGCCACGATGCTCCCAGGCCTGGCCAGGCGGGCGGCCGGGTACATAGAGCCGCGGCCCTGGTGGCGGACCGTAATAACGCGGCTGTGGAGCGTAATAACGGGGCGGTGGCGGACCGTAATAGCGCGGTGGGGGTGCTACATAGATGCGTCGCTCCTGGTAGTAGCCCGGGCCGTCGTAATAGCCGCGTGCGACCGTAGGCTGGGTATAGACATCCGATTCATAGTAACCGGCGCCTCCATAACAGCCGGCCAGTGAAAGAACCAACAGAACAAGCAGGGATCGTCGATACATGGCGGCCTCCTGGACCGCGAGTGGTCGCGAATCAGCGCCGCTGATCGCGTATCCGCCCGATTCTGGGGGACGCTACATAAGACCGGAAAAACCGATTCTGGTGCGGTAAGCATTCGTCGCCAGGCCGTCGAAAACCGCCTGAAAGTTCCGCGCATCCCACGCCATCGGCCTCTCGGCGCTTCGTGACAATGCAACAAAAAATTTCATAACCGTTATTCTGCGCGATCCATAAATAATTACCCTCATCGGCACTGACAACAACGACATAGTGCGTGGCTTTTCTCATTCGAGTCTCTGCCATGCATGATCCCAGTTTCATCCCTCCCAGACCGATACTGCTTGCCGGTCAGGATCAGGAACGCACCGACAGTTTGCCCGCTGCCAATGCCTTTGCGACTTCACCGTTTTTCGATATCCGCCTCCCTCAGCCCGAGCCAGAACCGGCCACCGACGATACCCGGCTTTTGAATGCCCGGCGCCTTGAGCAACTGGCCCGTCTGCGCAGACGTCCGGGCTATGCCTTGCTGGCCGACTCGGTACTGCTGCTGCGCAGCCTGCAACTGGACATGGACGCCCCTGCGGGCTGGCCGCGCTATGTGCGCAAGCGCCTGACCGACTGGCTGCATGAAACCGCAGGTAAACCGCTGGACCCGGACACGCTGCGGCTGCGCATAGAGAGCCCCTATAGCGGCGTCGATCCGGAGCAGCAACACCTGGAATTGAGCCTGAGCCAGCTGGCGGTGACGGCCGGAGATCAGTCAGAGCTGCCGTATCTGGTGCGGGCCAAAGTGACTGACGGTGCGCCGCTGGCGGAACTGCCGTCATTCAAACGCAGTGACTTACTGCGCCACATCATCGACCAACCCTGGGCAGACGACTACCGACAACAGCTTGACAGGTTCTGGCGCCACCAGGCTGACACCTGGCGTCAACTGGCCCGTTTGTCCTGGCTGGATGAACTGGCCCGGCAATTCAAGCGCAAGTACCTGCACCGCGAGGGTTATTACCTTGCCCTCGATGCACTGGGTTATACCCAGCCGCCCGATACGCCTCAGGCAATGCTGGACACCGGCCCGGCGCGCAGTGCGCAGATCTGGCTGTTGCATTTTGCTGATGAGGTAGTGCCCGGGTTGTTTCAGGTACGCTCGCCGTTGACTGCACACTGCTTCATCCACCAGCCAGGTTCAGGACGCCGCCCTGTCGAATACATCAGCGACAACGCCAGCTACATGACCGAGCGTATGCTGGGCGAACTCAACGACTCTGCCATCCACCGCCATTGGTTGTATCACCAACAACCCGGCCAGATCGAAGCACGCCTGTATGTAGGAGACCCGATGCACGCCCTGCAACGGGCCAGCCAGAGCGCTGCCGAGTCTTTTGCGCGGGGCGGCAGCGATGCATTCATGTGGCAGCCAATCAGGCCGGCCCTGGCACTGGCCGGCGCCGCAGACCTGTGGCAGGCACGGCCAGCCATTCTCGACAGCCTGCCTGCGCCAATGAACATCGCCACCGGCCTGATGCGCAACTGGCTGCGCAAGCAGCACGGGCTTGATCTCAATCCACGCCAGGTGTTCGTCGCCTGGCGCCCTGGCCAGCGACGAACCCCGCTGGGCCATGTACGTCAGGCCGGCAATCGTAGTCATACGCCCGATACCCGGCCGATGAACCTCGCCCAGGCATTGATCAGCCGCTATCAGGCTGAACAGCCCGAGGGCTACATCGATGAAGGTGGCACGTGGGCAATCTGGCACGACCCTACCGGCAAGGGTCAATGGCAGGTGGATAAACAACTGCCTGTCAGTGCCCGACAACTGGCCGAACACATCGGGCGAACTGACTTCCTGACACTGGTCAGCGGGCGCATTGAAACATTCTGGGCACAACAGCAAGCGCAGGTGGAACACGCCTTGCGCGCTGCACTGATCAGCCAGGCAATCATCGCGCTCAAGCAGGGCAATTTGCAGCGCGGCGGCTTCGACCGCGTGGTCGATGCCCTGAGCGACCCGGCCGCCAGTTGGAGCGTACTGGGCTTTGAGGTGCAGAGTTCGTTCATCGAAGGCCTTGAGCAGCAACCGTGCTGCAGCCTGCTGATGCTGGCACCGGCCCAACTCAGGCAGCGGGTGTTGTACCAGGCCGGGCAAGCCAATGGCTTTATCGAGTTTACCGACGCCGAGCAGATGAACCACTACCTGCTTAACGCGATGGCTGATTCCGACTGGCGCACGACGGTAATGCGTTACGTACCGGACCGGCATCAGCAACGCCTGGATTATCTGTTCAAATTCTGGAGCGGCCAGGCACCGCTGCAGATACCGACCTCGATTCTGCGTCCCTGGTCCGACATTCTGTATCAGCCAGACCGCCACCAACGCCATGATCAGTCACTGTACGAACAGCCGCTGCCAGCCGGGCAACCGTTTGCCTACATGTGCCAGACCCTCAGGGCCAACGCGCTGGAGCACGCCCGCCAGCAGATTGTCACTCCAACGCAACAGACCCTGCGCTACTGGAGCGAGCAACTGCGTCATCTGCAGTGGCTGCTGGCGCCCATGTCACTGGCAATGACACCGGCGGCCATCGCGACACTGGCGACCGAACTGGGAGTGCTCGGCACCGATATCGCCATGGCCAACCTGCCCGGCCGTCGCTACCCGGAAAAACAACAGGCACTGGCATCGCTTTTGAGTTTCGCGCTCTGGCGCGTGGGCCCGGCCACTGTCCGGATACTGGACACCCAGCGCAAGCTCATCGACAACGGCCGGCGCGTGTTGCGTACCGCTGCTCAGGCTCGGGCGCCGGGACAACGGATCGGCGGCCCGAGCATGCCCCGCCAGACCCGCCTGGAGCCGTTCTTTCATAATGGCGGCCGGCTCAAACGCTGGACATACAGCGGCCCGCAGTACGGCCAATTGCCGGTGCATGTCTGGAAGCTGGGCCGCAAGTTCCTGCTTTGGACCTCAGACCGTGGCCAGGCGCGCACCTTGGTGGTCAGCACCCATGGCTACCACCTGCCGTGGAGCAAAACCGTGAAAATCCCGAACGGCACGCAAATCCACACCTATGCGCCTCACGGCCATATATTGATCGATCCCGGATTGCACCGGGTTGTCAGCCAACGGGTCAGCCCGTTTGCCATTTCCAGCCCGGTCGGTCACACACCCGCGCTGCCGCCGTTGGTCGCCACCGATAAACTGTTGGCCGGCACCTCGCTGCCGGGGCGCCTGAAAAACTACACACTGGCGAAATACCAGGGTGCCGGGGCAGAAAGCTACGACGATGTCGGCCGGACAGTGCGCAATAGCAACAGCGGTTTTTTCTCCGGACAACTGCCACCGACCCCGATGGACGTGCTGACGGTACGCAACCGGTTTGGCCGCCTGCCGGCGACCTTGGACGAGTTGTTCGGTAACCTTTTTCAGCAGGGCATTCATTACGACCGGATACTTCTGGTGCATTGCCGCTGCGCCGCGCTGCAGGGGCTGATCGGCCAGGCACCGGTCTACACTGTGCCTGCACGGCTGCCGGGGCGCCCGATCAGCCCTTGAAGAACTCTGGCCCGATAAATGCTGGCCACGCGGTGATAGAGCACAGCAATAGGTTTCGTCTACTATGCCGCCCTCAGCGGTTTACCAGCCACCCGGAATCGTTATGCCTTTTCCCAATGCCATCACCTCACAGCGCACCTTGTTGTTCACCTTGGCATTGCTATTGGCAGGCGGTTTTCTGGTCACCTCGTTGCTGAGCTATTACGCCTCGCGCAGCTCGATCCGCGACAACATCATTAATACCGAGCTGCCACTGACCTCCGACACGGTTTACTCGGAAATCCAGAAGGACCTGGTGCGCCCAACCCTGATCGCCTCAATGATGTCGCGTGACACCTTCATGCGCGACTGGGTGGTGAGCGGCGAGAACAACCCCGAGCAGATCATCCGCTACCTGCGCGAGGTGCATGACCACTACGGTGCCTATACCTCATTTTTCATTTCCGAAAAAACCGGGATCTACTACCAGGCCAAGGGCATCCTCAAGACCATCAAGCCCGACGAACCCCGCGATGCCTGGTACTACCGGGTTCGGGACATGAGCGAGCCCTACGAGATCAGCTTCGATCCGGACATGGCCAACCAGGACCGGCCGAGCTTCTTCATCAACTACAAGGTGTTCGACTACAACAATCGCTTCATCGGCGCCGCCGGGGTCGGGCTGACCGTGGATGCGGTGGTCAAGCTGATCGACCGCTACCAGCAGCGCTATGATCGTGGCGTATTTTTCGTCGACACCCGCGGCGTTGTGGTGCTCACCGGCACCAGCAGCAGCCCGCACGATCCACAGGCCGGCCAGACGCTGCTGGACCTGCCAGGCCTGGGCAAGCTCATGGAAAAACTGCCCCAGGCCAGCAACGATAGCTACGAGTACACCGCCGAAGGCGCTGACAGCTTCGTCAATGTGCGCTTCATCCCTGAACTGAACTGGTTCCTGTTCGTCACCAAAAAGGAAAATGGCGCGCTGGACGGCATCCGCCATTCACTCTACCTGAACCTGGCGATCTGCCTGGCGGTGACCCTGATCGTCATGCTGTTACTGAACAAGACCCTGCACCGCTACCAGAGCCGCCTGGAAGCGCAGGCCACGCTCGACACCCTGACCGGCCTGCCCAACCGCCGCGGGTTCAATCTGCTGGCCAGCAATACCCTGGACAGCCCCGGCCCGGTGACCGCCCTGCTACTGGACCTGGACCACTTCAAACACCTCAACGACACCCATGGCCATTTGGCAGGCGATGCGGTGCTGGCAGGCTTCGCGGAAGACCTCAAGAGTTGCCTGCGCCAGTCCGACGTGATTTGCCGCTGGGGTGGCGAAGAATTCATCGTATTGCTCAAAGACAGCGACCTGGCCGGCGGCCAGCGCGTGGCCGAGCAGATTCGCCGGTTGGCTGAGCAACACGATTACTTTTTTTCCGGAAGCATGCTGCAGGTCACCGTCAGCGTCGGCCTGACCGAGCGCCTGCCCAACGACAACCTGCAGGATCTGATCGCCCGTGCTGACCGGGCGCTGTATCAGGCCAAGCTAGGCGGCCGTAATCAAGTGTGCGTCGAGCGGGCAGTGCCGGTATGAGTGCAATACCGCAGAGCAGCGCCATCGCCCAACGCTGCCCATTATGCGGCTACAGCAACGACTGCTCGCTGGCCGATCCGCGTACCGCCGCCCAGGCTTGCTGGTGCTTCAGTGTCAGCATTGACCCTGCTCGCCTCGCCGCCCTGCCCGATGAGCTGCGCAATAAAGCCTGCCTGTGCCCGCGCTGCGCAGGGATTGTCGATAGCCTGGCGCAGGACGGCGCCTGACCATGCGTCTGGATCGCTTTCTTGGCAACCTGCCCCAGTTCAGCCGCAAGCAAGTGCGGCTGCTCTTGATTGCTGGCCGGGTCCGGGTCGATGGCAACACCACCCGTGACCCGCTGCATGAGGTCCGCGAGTTCAGCCGCGTGCAACTGGACGACGAGGTGTTACAGGCAGGCAAGCCGGCGCGTTACTTCATGCTGCATAAACCGATGGGCTGCGTGAGTGCGACCCAGGATGACCAGCATCCGACGGTGCTCGACCTGCTGGATGTGCCAGACCGGCATGAACTGCACATCGCCGGGCGCCTGGACTTCAATACCACCGGCCTGATGCTGCTGACCAATGACGGCCAGTGGTCGCGGCGACTGACCCAGCCGCAGACCAAACTGCCCAAGGTGTATTACGTTGAAACCGAGCAGGTAATCGACGAACGGTATGTGGCGCGCTTCGCTGAAGGGTTCTATTTCGCCTTCGAAAACCTCACCACCCAGCCCGCTCACCTGACCCTGCTCGGCCCACGCCAGGCACGGCTGAGTATCGTCGAGGGCCGCTATCATCAGGTAAAGCGGATGTTCGGCCACTTCGATAACAAAGTGATGCGCCTGCACCGCGAAAGCATGGGCCCTTTGCTACTGGATGAGCGGTTGAAACCGGGCCGGTTTCGCGCACTGACGGCCCAGGAAGTCGACTCGATCTGACCGTCAGTCGGCCCACACCCCACGAAATGTGACTTCATACGAACGGCACTTGCGGGTTCCCGGATCGACTGCTTGAATCCAGACGTCGGTCCACATGTGACCGACAAGTCATACCCGCATTCTAAGAAACCTTTTTGCCGTACCAGGGCCATTCAGGCCCACGACAAATCGCCCGCCTAATAACAATACCTGTCGGACAGATGGTTCGGATCGACATGGGCTTTTAACCAAGGCATATGCCTACCTGTCACGAAACTCGTGCAAATTGATTTGCGCGTAACAAGCCGTTGAAAAACGCCGGCCGTTTTCGACTGCTTGGTAACCCTTGTCTACGCCAGGAGAAGACATATGAGCCCAGAAATCGCTGTGCTTGATATACAAGGACTGTTCAGGGTTTACACGGAATTCTATCGTGCAGACGCCGCGGAAAAGACCATCATCATGGTCAATGGCTCACTGGCCACCACCGCGTCCTATGCGCAGACCGTACGTAACCTGTACCCACAGTTCAACATCGTCCTGTTCGACCAGCCGTACGCCGGTCGTTCCAAACCGCACAACACCCACGAAGCACCGCTGAGCCGTGAGATAGAAGCCCATCTGCTGCTGGAACTGATCGAGCACTTCCATGCCGATCATGTCATGTCCTTTTCATGGGGCGGGGTGGCAACCCTGCTGGCCTTGGCGCAGCGTCCCAAGCGCATCGAGAAAGCCGTTGTCAGTTCGTTCTCGCCGGTCATCAACGACGCCATGCAGGACTATCTGCTGCGCGGCGTGAAACACCTGGGCGAACGTAACCGCTACGAAGTCGGTCACCTGATCAACGACACCATCGGCAAGCACTTGCCCTCGCTGTTCAAACGCTTCAACTATCGGCATGTCAGCAGTCTGGACCTGCACGAATACGACCAGATGCATCATCACATCACCCAGGTGCTGGCAGTCGACCCGCAGAACTACCTGGCAGCCGCGAGCAATATCAAAATCCCCGTCCTGTTCATGAACGGTGCGCTGGACGAATACACCAGTGGCCAGGATGTCCACCATTTCACCAAGTACGTACAAGACTGCAGCTTCAGCACCATCCAGGACGCCGGTCATTTCCTCGACATGGAAAACAAGGCCGCCTGCCGCGACTCGAAAAACGCCCTGCTGGGATTTCTGCAGCCAGGTGCGGTGTCTGCCAGCAATACCCGCCATGCCTACCACCAGCCACAGGGAACTCACGCATTTGCTCTTTGAAACCTGCCGTACCCGGCCCCAACCAAGCACATACATTCGCCGATGCCCACCAAAGCCTCTCGGCGAATGTTGCCTGAATGATCGGTCAGTAAATCAACGCTTCATTTAACCCGCTCTATCTGGTACAAAGTCAGGCGCACAAAGCGGGTGTCGTATAATGGCATTACTCCAGCTTCCCAAGCTGATAACGAGGGTTCGATTCCCTTCACCCGCTCCAGTCTCCTCCCGGTGACCATAGCTCACCGACGATAGCCTCAAAGCCATGCAGTATCTGGCTTTGGCTATTCGCGATAAGCATCGCAACCTTCCTGTCCCTGCCTTCTACTGCGCATTAACCAAACCGGCCATAGCGTCGTCGAATGAACGTGCGCAGCGACTGCCTGCATCATCCCCCTCCCAATCCAATATCGACGGCTATCTACAACAAAAAAGCACGGCACCCAAGAAATGATGGCAATGTGCCAAATATTCGTTTTACCGTCATCAGATCCGGAGTACATTTCCGAGCTCGTAAAGCCCGGTTTGAATCCGCAGCCGGTTCCAAGCAAAAGCCTTTCGACTCAATCCATCCGTACATCACAGTCGCGCAGCGGTATTACGCGAGCGGCACGAATCCAGGGAAGGCATCAGGATGGTCCATGCCAGCAAGCAATCCAGGTCGTAGCGTAAGCACCACGCAGGCTTTCTATTGGGCCCCTGGCCTTGAGTGCGTTCAGCCCGCCAATGACTCGCCAGGCGTTGCATCCGTTCTGAGATATCCCGGCAGCCAGCTAATCCAGACTCGGCTCAAAGACATTTTCGCGTATTGGCCGCAGACGTCGTTAGCGAGCACCTGATTGATCAACTTGCATCGATCCGCGTGATTAACACTTATTAAAACAACACTTGATCAGCAACACGTGATGAAAAAAAGCCCAAGGAGTGCGCGATGTCATATAAGCATATAGTGTGTTCAGTCATAACAGCGGTGGCCACTGTCTATGGGCTCAACGCCCATGCCCTGTCCAGCGATAACGGCTACGAAAAGGCCGCCATAGAACAGTTCAATACCTCCGCCAAAGCGCCCTGCATCAGCGATTTCCCCTGCTTCAGCATCAGCAATCAATACCCCCGGCAACCGCCCGCTTCTGTCGCGGCGTTCCCCTGGAGCGGCATTGATTACAAAACCGAACCAGAGAAGTACATGGCCGCGGTCCTGAGCTATGTTGTCGAAGGTAATACCGAAGTTGATTGGCAATTGCAGAAAAACGCCGTACGCCCTTGGTACCACGCCCCCTGGATGCACGATAAACGCGAACCGGTCCATGGACTGACCATGGAAAGGCGCAGCCGCTTTCATGAATTAGGCCCCAACCAGACACGCCGGGCGAATAACTGGGCGGTAGGGTTCTACAACGAATTGGGTGCCAGTACCTTCGGCAACGTATGGGCAGACCCGGCACGGCCCGTAACCACCAACACGCTTTTCCCTGTAGGCACGGTCACCGCCAAGCTGTTGTTCACCGATGCCACCGATAGCGAAGCGCCCTACCTCAAGGGTAACAATCTGGTATGGAAAGCCGACATCGATGGTAACGGCCAGCCAAGGGCAGTTCGCCTGCTGCAAATGGATATCGCGGTCAAGGAACAGGCAGACGCGACCCATAGCGGCTGGGTGTTCGGTACCTTTGTATTCAACGGCGACCGTCAAGCGGCCAACTATTGGGATAATCTGATTGCTGTGGGTCTGGAATGGGGCAACTCGCCGAACCTGACCTACGCCGATTACCAGGCAGGCAAGCGTCCTGAAGAGAGCTGGATCAACCCCGAAGCCAAGCGCATGTTCGCCAAGCGTGCACCCGATGACCAGATGGGGTACCTGGGCCGCATGAACGGCCCGGTCGACAGTCCACTGTCCAGCTGTATGAGCTGCCACGGCCGAGCCATGGACACTCGGGGCGAACGTGCACCAGAGTTCAACCCCAGCTACCCGGATAGCTGCCTCAGAGCAGTCGCGCTTCCCGGCAGCGACAATGAAACCTACGAGCGCGTGGCCGGCTGCAAGGTCAATGAAGCGGCGGTAGCGCCTTTCTACCGTAACCTCAAGTCCGGCGAGCCTTTTACGCCAGGATTCAACTCACTGGATTACTCGCTGCAGATGATGATTGGCGTTTCCAGCTGGCGTACCTGGACCCAGAAGAACTACCCGACGGTGCTCATGAACGACAATGCCAACCCCGGCATCAAGGGCACGGGGAACGAAGTCTCCACGCCAGTGAAGCCTGCTTTACCCAAAGCCGAGACACCCCTTAACCGCGGCAATTAAACCCTGCGACTGCCCGTGGTTCATCAGGTAAACACCACGGGCAGTGCAGCATGCAGGGCCAAGGCCGATCAGTTCAGGACAACAACTGATCCGGAAAAAGCCGCCGGTCAGGCCCGCGCCTGCCCCACCAGCGTAGGCTCCATCGCCGTTTCATCGGCCGGCATCGGATCAAAGCTGTCGGCCCGCGCCGCCCGCCACATGCGCTCGTAAAACTCACCCTCAACGTGGCCGCCAAGCAATGCTCCGGGCTTGAGGAACACATGCATTTGCGAGAACAGCTTGACCTCTGTGGCAGACATGCGCCGGACCAGATGCCGTGCGGTCAGTTGTCGTGGATGGGTCAAACCGGCGGCGGCGAGCATTTCGGCCAGGGCCTTCAAGGTACTGCGGTGGAAGTTATAGACCCGGGTCGCTTTGTCTTCGACCACCAGCGCACGCTGGCGCAGCGGGTCCTGGGTGGCGACACCGGTCGGGCATTTGTTGGTGTGGCACGACTGGGACTGGATGCAGCCGATGGCGAACATGAAGCCGCGCGCGGCGTTGCCCCAGTCGGCGCCGATGGCCAGGACACTGGCAATATCGAAGGCGCTGATGATCTTGCCGCTGGCGCCGAGTTTGATTTTGTCGCGCAGGTTGATGCCCACCAGGGTGTTATGCACGAACAACAGGCCTTCGCGCATCGGCACGCCAAGGTGATCGGTGAACTCCACTGGCGCAGCGCCAGTGCCGCCCTCTGCACCATCGATCACGATGAAGTCTGGCAGGATGCCGGTTTCCAGCATGGCCTTGGCGATGCCCATGAACTCCCAGGGGTGGCCCAGGCACAGCTTGAAACCCACGGGCTTGCCGCCGGACAACTCACGCAGCCGGGCAATGAAGTGCATCAGTTCCAGCGGCGTGGAGAAGGCGCTGTGGCTCGATGGTGAGATGCAGTCCTCACCCATCGGCACGCCACGGGTGCTGGCGATTTCCTGGGTAACCTTGTGCTTGGGCAAGATCCCGCCGTGGCCGGGCTTGGCGCCCTGGCTGAGCTTGATCTCGATCATCTTCACCTGTGGGTCGCCGGCCTGGCGGGCGAAT
Organism: Pseudomonas sp. 21LCFQ02; assembly: GCF_024129895.2. Lineage (NCBI taxonomy): Bacteria > Pseudomonadati > Pseudomonadota > Gammaproteobacteria > Pseudomonadales > Pseudomonadaceae > Pseudomonas > Pseudomonas sp. 21LCFQ02. Next base: position 2,788,623 of record NZ_CM178749.1, on the reverse strand, counting down.
TTCTCGGCATCGAACTTACCGTCGTATGTCCGGCAGCCGAAGTAGCCACTGCCCAGTTCCCAGACCAGATCACCACCGTGTTCGCGGTGGTAGGGGCTGATGCTGCCCTCACCGGTGTCATGGGAAAAATGACCCATCTTCGCGCCTTTGTTCAACGAGCGAATCGCGTTGGCGCTGAGTGAGCCGAAGCTCATCGCCGAGATGTTGAACACCGAAGCCGAGTAAGGCTGCGTGCATTGCGGCCCGCCGATCTCGACCCGAAAACTTTCAGGGTCTGACAAGGGCGCGGGGCGCATCGAATGGCTGATGAATTCGTAGCCGGTCTGGTAGACGTTCATCAAGGTGCCGAACGGTTTGTCCGAGGCTTCGCTTTTGGCCCGGGAGTAAACCAGCGCGCGCTGGGCGCGGGAAAACGGCGTGGCCTCGTCGTCGGCTTCAAGCAGATACTGGCGAATCTCCGGGCGGATGCCTTCGATCAGGTAGCGGATGTTGCCAAGAATCGGGTAGTTACGCCGTACAGCATGACGCGACTGTAAAAGATCAAAGATGCCCTGCAGGCTCAACAACCCCAGCACCAGGGTGAATATCCAGAGCCATTCATGCTGGTGCACGAACGGCAGGGTCGCCAAGGTGAACACGACGCAGCAGACAAAGAACGCATAACGACTGAGCAGCGAAAAACTCATGGGATTTCCTTCTGGCATGGCACGGTAGGATCACCATAGCAATAATCGTCTGTTGTTGATGGATTCAAGCAACAGAGTGCCAGAAGGTTTACACGCCCTGCTCCGGTACTGGACGACTTCAAAGTTTGAAGCGACCCACCATTTGATTGAGATCGACAGCCAACCGCGACAACTCCTGGCTGGCGGAGTTGGTTTGTTTGGCTCCGGCCGAAGATTGCAGCGACAGGTCACGGATATTGACCAGGTTACGATCAACCTCTCGCGATACCTGTGCCTGCTCTTCGGCTGCACTGGCGATCACCAGGTTACGATCGGAGATCAGGTTGACGCTCTTGGTAATCTCCTCAAGAGCCTCGCCAGCACTTCGAGCGGCATCCAGAGTGGCCTGAGCACGAGCGTTGCTGTTCTGCATCGAAACGACCGCCTGGCTGCTGCCTTGCTGGATGCCCCCGACCATCACCTCGATCTCTTGGGTCGACTGCTGAGTACGATGGGCAAGAGCCCTCACCTCATCGGCGACGACTGCGAAACCGCGCCCGGCTTCCCCCGCCCTTGCCGCTTCGATAGCCGCGTTGAGTGCCAACAGGTTGGTTTGTTCGGCAATGGCCCGGATGACATCCAGTACTTTACCGATGTCACGCGTCTGTTCCGCGAGGTTGCGTATCTGGTCAGCGGTGTTGCCGACGTCTTCATTCATTTTCTGGATGGCAGTGACGGTCTCTTGCACACGTTGACGGCCATGCAAAGCAGAGGTACTGGATTGTTGCGACGCCGTAGAGGTGCTGACCGCGTTGCCGGCCACTTCTTCGACCGCTGCCGTCATTTCATTTACCGCGGTAGCCGCTTGCTCTATCTCGTTGCTTTGCTGCTGCAACGAACGTGACCCTTCCTCGGTGACGGCATTGAGTTCTTCGGCAGCAGAAGCCACCTGGGTTGCCGACCCGGAAATCTGCTGCAAGGTATCGCGCAGATTCATTTGCATCTTCCGCAATGCCTGCTGCAAGCGCGAAACCTCATCATGGCCATCGGGCTCGACAGTTTGCGTCAGATCGCCGCTGGCCACTGTTTCGGCGGCCTGCACGGCTTCATCCAGAGGACGCACAATGCTGCGGGTAAATATCACCGCGAGCAGGGCCGTCATGATCGCAGCCAGCACCAGCACGGTGATAACAATGTTACGCGCCGATAGATACTGCTCAGCGGCATCGGCAACAGCCTTGTCAGAGTCCTGGCGATTCACGTCCAGCAACCACTGAATCAACGGCGCCATCTGATCGGAGTAACGCTTCAGATCGCCATTGATCAGGCCCAGGATTTCTCCGTCACGCTTCTCGATGGATGCTTTGCGCAGCGTGTCCTGCGCAAGCAGATAATTAACGAGTGCTTCTTTGAGCTGACGAAATTTATCAGCCTCTTCGGCACTGCCTACCAAAGGCGCATACTCGTCCATGCTGGCGTTGACCTTTTTGGTCAGCACCTCAAGACGCGCTTCGCCTTTATCAATGTCTGCCTGCGAGCGACCTACCTGGATTACGTACGAAACAGTACGCAAGCGGGTGGTGGTATCGGCCAGCTCACCGAGGATACGAGTCGGCTTCAGGCTGTCCTGAGCAATACTCGTCGTGGCGTCGTAAAGGCTCGACATTTTATTGAGACTCATCAGCCCCAGAAAAAGGACCAGCAACGCCATGATGCCGAAAAAAATCGACGCTCGTGGTGCAATACCAAAGTTACGCAGTCCCATCATTGCCGATCCCTTCGATTGATATTGAGAGGCTATCGGCATGGCATGTCATAAATTGAAGCAATTGATGAATTGATTCATCACCCAAAATGTATATTGGAAAGGCGGCTTCAATAACCCTTGGCAGTCAACGACTCAGGCAGGCTGAACGTCACCTCCAGCCCATCGGCCCGATTGCTGAACACCAGACTGCCGCCGCAACGCTCGGCAATCGCTTCGACGATCGACAGGCCAAGGCCACTGCCGTCACTGCCGGTCTTGCGCCAGAAGCGCCGGGTCATGTTGGGGATCTGCTCTTGCGCCATTCCCGGTCCCCGGTCAGACACGCAGAACTGCAACCCGGCCGTGCTGTGACACACCCGGAACTCGACCGGGCTTTGCGCCGATGAGTGACGCAGGGCGTTTTCCAGCAGGTTACGCAGCGCCGACACCACCAGCGTGACCGGCGCCTGAATCGGCGCGGCGGATAAGTCGCCCGCCAATTGCAAGATCACTCGCGGGCGCTGCGCCGGGTCGATATCGGCAATGGCCATGCGTGCCACGTCCTCGGCCGAACCTTGCATGCCATCGTTAAAGTCCTGGCTGCCTTCAACCCGTGCCAGCAACAGCAATTGCTCAAGGGTGCGTTGCAGGCGATCGGCTCCAGCCTCGGCATGGGCCAACGACGGGTCGTCTTCGCCGTGCACCATCCTCGCCACTTGCAGGTGGGTCTTGATCGCAGTCAGCGGGCTGCGCAACTCATGGGCCGCATCGCCACTGAAACGCCGCTCGCGCTCGATGGTCTGGGCAATCCGCGCAAACAACTGGTTCTGGGTGTCGACCAGCGGTTGCAGTTCACCGGCCAGAGCGCCCATCTGCAAGGGATGTAACGAGTCGGCGTTGCGCCGGGTCAAGGCTTCGCGCATGACCTGCAAAGGCTTGAGTCCCTGCCCGACACAGAACCACAACAGCGCCAGACTGCCCAGCAAGGCGACCAGGACCGGCAAGGCGGCGGCAAACAGCACCGAACGATTGAGATGGTCACGGTCATTGAGTTTGTCAGCGGTGGTGATGCGTAAATTCCCCGCCACCAGGGTGAAGGTGCGCCACACGACGTCTTCGATCACCTGCTGGCTAAACCCGTGAGCCTCAGGCTCAAGGGCCTGATCAGGAGCGGTCTGGCTGCTGAGCAGCACCTCACCACGCAAGGAACTGACCTGGCAGGCCATGCCGTTGGCCACCGCCAGTTGCTCGGCGCTGATCGGCACGCGCGAACCGTCCTTATCATGAATATGGGGCAACTGGGCAAACAGACTCGCGACCATATGCGCCGAAGCCTCCAGCCGGCCATCGAGCGAGCGCATCATCTGCCCATGGAGGTTCTGTAACATCCAGGCTGCCGCCAACAGCCAGAGCAGCACGAAAAACGAGCCCAGCATGAGGGTCAGGCGCAGGCGCAGACTCATGACTCCACTTCTCGACCGGCCGGGCCTAATCGATAGCCCAGCCCGCGCACGGTTTCGATAATGCTGTTGCCGAGCTTGCGCCGCAGATGATGGATGTGCACGTTCAGCGCGTTACTCTCGACGTCTTCGCTGAAGCCGTACAGGGCATCTTTGAGGTTGTCGCTGCTGAGCACCCGGGTCGGGTTGTTGAGCAGCACCTGCAAGAGTGCCAGTTCACGGCGTGGCAAATGCACCGGCTCACTGTCAAGCCAGGCCTGGCACGTCCCCGGATCGAAGCGTAACGGGCCATGCTCGACGATGTTCACACTGCGCCCGGCGGCACGGCGCACCAGCGTATGCAGGCGCGCTGCCAGTTCGCGCAGGTCGAAGGGTTTGAGCAGATAATCATCGCCACCGGCCTGCAGACCGGTGACCCGGTCGGTGACCGCATCGCGTGCAGTGAGGATCAGCACCGGCAACTCCATGCCTTGCTGGCGCAGGCGTTGCAGCAGACGTATGCCGTCTTCATCGGGCAGGCCCAGGTCGAGAATCAACACGTCGAAATGCCCCATGCGCAGGCTGGCCTCGGCGCTACGTGCATCGGCCACGTGGGTCACGGTAAGACTCATGGCATTGAGCCCGGCCACGATACCACTGGCGATCAGCGCATCGTCTTCGACCAGCAATACGTGCATGGGGCAACTCCGGTATCAATATCAGCCAATCATCGGCCATTTCGATTAAGACGGCATTATCGGACATGTCCGCGCCTTGACATCCTCCCCGCCCTAAAGGGCGGGGATTCCCACAACTGGACGCTCATGCCCGAGCGCGAGAATGTTCTTTGCGGCGTTGACGTCGCGGTCGTGGGTGGCACCGCACCCACAACAAGTCCATTCCCTTATTCCAAGCCCTGCGATACCTCTCGGCCTCGAGTCCGGCAATTGCTTGCAGCTCGAACAGGTTTGGGTGGTGTTTCTCTCGCTGACAACCTTGAAAACCGTGCCTGCGTGATCGCATTTGTATTCCAGCATGGTTTTCAATTGGCCCCAGCCGGCGTCCAGCACCGACTTGGCCATCCTGGTTTTCGCTAGTTTCAGTGAGTTCACATCGCCCACCACAATGACGCCACAACGCGCGACCAGCGCGTTGCTGAACTTGTGCAGGGCATCCTTGCGGCGGTTCGCAATTTTGGCGTGAATCGCCCGCACACGGGCCTTCTTGCCGGCGCGCTGGGCCGTTCCCAGCGACTTTTCAAGGTCTCGGTAGAAGCGTCCGCTTTCGAGCCTGTCACCGTCGCTGCAAGTGGCGGTGGTTTTCAACCCAAGGTCGATACCCACCGCGTCCTGGCCTGGCGATAACTGGCGGTCGACCTCGACCACGATGTTGAAATACCAGCGTCCACGGCTGTCCTCGTTGAAGCTACCGGATCTGAATTTAAAACCCGCCAGGCCGTAGCTGTCCCAGACCTTGAAGTGCTGTTTGTTGAAGACGACCTGGCCGTTTTTCCAGACAGCAGCGCCGACCTTGAAGGGCAGCCAACCCAGACTGCGCCGAGCGCCGCCCGAGCAGCGCCAGCGGAGCTGGCACTTTTTGAACTGCTTGCGCCGTGTGACATATTCGTCGGCAACAGCCTGCACCGATTGGCTGTGCAGCCCCAGGTCTTTACCGGCCCCGTTGGTGTACTTGTGAATGTCGAACGCCGACAGAAAACGACCACGCTCACGAATCGAGCGACGGCTCAACTCGTTTACGTAGTTCCACACAAAATTCACAGCACGAGAAGCTTCACGCAGCTGCGGTGCATGCTTGTCTCGCACTCGAACCTTGAGGGTTCTGGTCGCTTTCATTTCAGTCATGAAACACAGGATAGGGCGGCTTTATGGATCTTAACCCCTATGACCGCTTCGCGGTGCCGCTTTCATCCCCACCTGAAGGAAGGGGCTTTTCGCGCCAGCTTGGTAAAACACTGCATCGCCCGCTTTAACCCGCTGTTAATGCCTCACTCGCATGCTGCCCGTCCACCGTGACTGAAACAGGGGCTCCCATGCGTACATTGATGTTGCTAATCGTGCTGCTGTTTTCTAGCGTGGTATCGGCCAACGGATTGCTGGGCAGCCGCCAGGCTGAGTTTTTGCCCGCCGACCAGGCCTTTGCCTTGAGTGTCGATGCGCAAGCCGATGGTTCGACCCAGCTGTACTGGCGAATTACCCCGGGCTATTACCTGTACAAACAGCGCCTGCAATTCTCTGGGCTGACGCCTGAGCAAATGCCTTCGTTGCCAGAAGGCGAAGCTCATCATGATGACTACTTTGGCGACAGCGAGGTCTATCGTCACAGCTTAAGCCTGAACATCCCGCCGGGTTCGGCCAGCCAGGTCAAGCTGAGCTGGCAGGGTTGCGCAGACGCCGGCCTGTGTTACCCGCCGCAAAGCCGGGAAGTGGCCTTGCAGGCAGACCCGGCTGAAAAACCGCCATTACAGGCCACAGATCAGGCGCTGTCCGGAATGCTGGAGCAGCAGACACTGAGCTGGAGCCTGTTGATATTCTTCGGCCTGGGCCTGCTGCTGGCCTTCACGCCCTGCTCACTGCCCATGCTGCCGATCCTGGCCGCGATTGTGGTCGGCAAAGGCACTGGAGCCGGTCGGGGGTTGTTGCTGGCCGGTGTCTATGTGTTGAGCATGGCACTGGTATACGCCGCCATGGGCGTGGCGGCAGCATTGCTCGGCGCCAACCTGCAGGCGGCGCTGCAACAACCTTGGGTGCTGGGCAGTTTTGCCCTGCTGTTCGTCATCCTGGCCTTACCGATGTTTGGTCTGTTCGAACTGCAACTGCCCGCCTTCTTGCGTGACCGGCTCGACAGTGCCAGCCAGCAGCAACGCGGCGGCAGTGTGTTGAGTGCCGGCCTGCTCGGGCTGTTTTCCGGGCTGATGATCGGCCCGTGCATGACCGCCCCCTTGGCCGCCGCGCTGCTGTTCATTGCGCAAAGCGGCAGTGCCCTGCACGGTGGCCTGGTGTTGTTTGCGCTGGGTCTGGGGATGGGCCTGCCGCTGCTGTTGCTGGTCACCGTAGGCAATCGCTTGCTGCCCAAGCCTGGGGCGTGGATGGAACAGCTCAAGGCGCTGTTCGGCTATGTGTTTCTTGCCACCGCACTGCTGGTCGCCCGCCCGCTGCTGGCTGATACCTTGTGGTTGGGGCTGTGGGGCGTGCTGGCAATCATGCTCGCAGCCTGGCTGCGCGATCTGGCCAGGCAGCGCAGCGCTCGCCGAGCAGCAGGCCGCGCCGCTGCCGGTGTATTGGGGGTGTGGGGCGTGCTGATGCTGGTCGGCGCTGCGGGCGGCGCGAGTGATCCTTGGCAGCCACTTTCGGTGTATGCCGGCCGCAGCGCGCCGCTGCTCAGCAGTGCGCCTGCCAGTCAAAAACTCGACTCACTGCAGGCGCTTGAAGAGCAACTGGCTCAAGCGCGTAATCAGGGCCAGTGGATGCTGGTCGACTATTACGCCGACTGGTGCGTGTCTTGTAAAACCATGGAAGCCAAGGTGTTCGCCAACCCTGAGGTACAGGCCAGTCTCAGTGGCGTGCGCATCGTAAAACCTGATGTCACCCGCGCCGATACCGCCAGCCAGGCGCTGCTCAAGCGCTTTGAAGTACTGGGGCCGCCGACCCTGCTGTGGATCGGCCCGGATGGCAAGGAACGCCGCGAGGCGCGCATCACCGGTGAAGTAAGCGCTGACGAATTCATCCGCCATGCCAACGCCACCCTGAACCGAGGTTAAATCCAATACTTGTCAGTTAGACCAGTGGGAGCCAGCTTGCTGGCGAAGGCGGCGGCACATTCACAGCAGATGCAGTGTTTTTACTGGCCTCTTCGCTACCAAGGTAGCTCCCACCGGGGACATAAAGCGCCTAATCGAACAGTATTGAGGTGGGCCCGTCAGATCCACACGTCGTTCTGCGCGGTGCGCTCGCCACCTTCATGCCCGGTGTTGAGCACCCCGCGAGGTTCGATGAGCAGCAGTTTGACCTCGTGCTCGGCGTACGGTTTATGCTCGACACCTTTAGCCACCACGTACAGCTCGCCAGCGCCCAACAGCACATGCCCGTCACGAAAATCGATGCGCAGATTACCGTCGAGCACCAGAAAGGTTTCGTCGGTCTCGGCATGGCAATGCCAGATGAACTCGCCCTGAATGCGCACCACCTTGAACTGGTAGTCGTTCATCTCGGCCACCACTCGGGGTGACCACTGCTCGTTGAGTAGCGAGACCTTGTGCAGCAGGTTGATCGATTGCGTGTTGAGCGGATTCATGGACTGACACTCCTGGCTGATTGAGTGGTGTCAGCTTAATGAGGCCAGGACGCTGGCTTCTTGTACGATCCTGCAACCTCAGCCTTGCATCTTCAACCAGCGCGACGGCGACAACCCATAACACTGTACAAAGTGCCGGGTCATATGGCTCTGGTCGAAGAAGCCGGCCGCCAGCGCCGCATCGACCAGGGTAAAGCCCGAGCGCAGCAGTTGCCGACATAGCGCCAGGCGGCGCTGGGTCACGTAGCGATAGGGGCTGGTGCCGTACAGCGCACGAAAGTCGCGCGACAGACTCCAGCGCTCGCGGCCGCTGACCCGCTCCAGTTCATCCATGCTCACCTGGCCGCCCTGACAATCATGGATGTACTCGCGAGCGCGCTCGGCGGCCTGATAATCGAAACTGCGTCGGCCCTTGGGGTGACCGGACACCGCTTGCAGCGCCTGGGCCAGGTCGAACAGCGCGTCCTGTTCTTGCAGCGGCTCCAGCGGGCAATCCATGGCCTGCATGAACGTTTCGTTGGCCCGGTACAAACGCGGATCGGTCGACAGGCCGCCCTTGATAAACGGCAATGGCTGGCCGCCTAGAATCTGCTGGATCAACACCGGCTCGATATAAATCATCCGGTAATGAAAGCCCTCTTCGGTGCCCGCCATGCCGTCATGCAATTCATCGGGATGCAACACCATGGTGCCGCCCGGCAGGCTGTGACGCAGGCTTTTGCGGTACAGAAAACTCTGCACCCCTGACAAGGTACGACCAATCGCGTAGGTATCGTGGCGATGCGGGTCGTAACCGTGACCACCGAAAAACGCCTCGATGCGCTCGACCCTGGACGGATGGCCGCTGTGCACGACCCAATCAGTGCGCGGCGCCATGGATCACCTGCACAATGGGCTCGATCACGCCACTGGCCAGTGGCAGATCAGGGTCGCCATAGGCCGCGACGTTGGCTTCATGATCGCCTTGCGGTACCGCCTTGAACACATGATTGACGCCCGCCAGGATACGCAACACCGAGCCCGGCCGGGCCGCATGCAGCGCCTCGGCGTCGTTGATCCCGACCTGCAGGTCGCTGTTACCCTGCAGGATCAGCACTGGCTTGTTAACCCGCGACAGCAACTGCGCCGGGTCGAGCGCGAAGCCACTGATCAGAAAGCTCTGCACCTCAGGTCTTAGCAACGGTTGCAACACGCCCGGCACTTCAGCCACCGGCACCCCGCGCTCCAGCGAGTCGATCACCGCCAGCGCGGCGTCCAGTTGCTTGCGCTCGACCGGGTTGCGGGCCAGTTGGCTGCGCAGCACCTGCCCCATCGGTCGGCCGGGGGCGGCCAGCAGGATCACCCCGCACAGGTCCGGGTTGTTCTGCGCCGCCAACATGGCGACCAGGCCCCCCTCACTGTGGCCCAGCAACCAGACGCAGCGATAGCGTTCACGCTGGGCCAGATAGCTCATCCATAAGCGCACATCGCTGGCGTAGTCCTGAACGGTCACCTGATTGGGATTGGCAATCGCTGCGCGGCTGCCAAACAGCCCGCGCTTGTCGATGCGCAAGCTGCTGATGCCTTGCCCGGCCAGCCCTTGGGCCAGCAGCCGGTAGGTGGCGGCACGAATGCCCAGCGGATTGTTACCGTCGCGGTCAGTCGGGCCTGCGCCTGGCACGATCAGCACCACCGGGGCCTGCGGGTCGGCGACAGCAACAAGGCTGCCCGAGAGCGCCCCTAAAGGACCTGGGACCTGCACGGTTTGCTCGACAGCGAGCACCGGGATCGACATCAATGCCAGAGGCAATAGCAGCCTCTGCGTCCACTTCAAGAACATCTTCAACCTCAGCTCAGGCGCCGTTGGATCGGTCACGCCGCGCATGCTGCCTGCCGCCGCCCGGATTGGCAAATGTCCTGATCAACAAGCCCGGCTTCAGGCTGACCGGCGGATATCGAACTTTAAACCGGGCCGCTTCGAACCCAGTGCCATGTGCGCCAGGCCCGCCAACCACAGGACCGACACGCCGTAGTTGAGCCGCTGATACAGACCAAATAGATGCCCGGCCTCCAGCGCTTGAGCCATAAACGCCACACTGACAAGCGCCAGCACGGTACAGAGCGCGGAATAAACGCCAAAGCCGCGAGAGTGCAGCAGCCGCTTGCCCAGCAAGATCCAGAGGGCACTGGCCAGGGTCAGCGACAGGAACATGACCAGCCCGGCGAGGTTATGCAGTTGCTGGGACGAGGACGGCTGCTCGGGTGCACAGCCCTGATCACAGGCAAAGTAGCCGGTGGCAAAACTGGCCAGACCATGCAGCGCAACCAGTGCGGCGCTCAGCTGAGCCAGACGTGATCCGCGAAAACGTTGGCTCACACCCAAGGCAAACAGCACGAACAACACGCCAAGCGGGTAGTTGTTGACCCATGGCGAGTAGCCGTGAGTAGCAGCGCCCTGCGCACCCAGTTGACTCATGGCCTGGTCGAGATGGCTGTAGCCGGGATAACCAAGCGCCGTGAACAGCACACCGAAAAACAGCCAGACGGGAATCAGCCGGCCCAGATTCAGGAAAATCGTTTGCATTGTTATTCCTTTAACTTGCTTGCGCAGATTGGCTGTCAGTTCATTTCAGATACGAACGCAACAATGTGGAAATCTGCTCGATTTCGACCTGACGTTGTTCAGCGCTCAGCTCGGCATCGCCGAGGTGGTCGCGAATGTGCCCATCCATCACCTCGGCCATCAGGCCGTTGACCGCGCCGCGAATCGCCGCAATCTGCTGCAGGATCGCCACGCAGTCTTTTTCTTCTTCCAGCGCAGTTTCCAATGCATTGGCCTGGCCACGGATCTTGCGGACCCTGGTCAGCAACTGCTTCTTGCCCTTTACGGTATGAGCCATTAGCCTTCCTAAAACTATACTGGGGTATAGTATAAAACTTCATTTCTGGAGCACGCTGCTCATGATTACTCGTGACACCGGGCATTGCCTGCATTCGCATGAATTTCACCAGCCCGATCTGTCAGCCGAACGCAAGACGCGAATCGCCATGTGGATCACGGCAGTGATGATGCTCGTGGAAATCGTGGGTGGTTGGCAATTCAATTCTATGGCATTGCTCGCCGATGGCTGGCACATGAGTTCCCATACCCTGGCGCTGGGCCTGTCGCTGTTCGCCTATGCGGCCTCGCGACGGCTGGCCAGTGACCCGCGCTTCACCTTCGGCACCTGGAAAATCGAGATTCTGGGTGGCTACACCAGTGCCATCCTGTTGCTCGGCGTGGCCGGGCTGATGGTCTTTCAGTCCGTCGAGCGGCTGCTGTATCCCGGGCCAATCCACTACGACGAAGCCATCGTCATTGCCGTGGCGGGGCTGGCAGTGAATCTGCTGTGCGCCTGGTTGCTGCGTGACGACCATCACCATCACGGCCATGACCACCCTCATGACCACGGCCAGCATCACCACGACCTGAACCTGCGCTCGGCCTATCTGCATGTCCTGGCCGATGCAGCGACCTCGGTGCTGGCGATCATCGCCCTGCTGGCCGGCAAATTCTGGGCAGCCGGCTGGCTGGACCCGGTAATGGGCATTGTCGGCGCGATACTGGTGGGGGTATGGGCCAAAGGCTTGTTGCGTGACACCGCACGGGTGCTGCTGGATGCAGAAATGCAGGCACCGGTGGTGGCCGAGGTGCGCGAGGTGATCGAACAGTTGCCGGTCAGCTCGACATTGACAGACCTGCATGTGTGGCGGGTCGGCAAGGACCAGTACGCCTGCATGCTGAGCCTGGCCTGTAACGAGCCGCTGGAAGCAGAAACGGTGCGCAATGCCTTGTCGATCCATCAAGAGCTGGTGCATGTGACGGTGGAAATCAACCGCCCGGCACCGGTCTGAAAAGCGCTTGAGCCGCACCGACCAGGCGGCGCGGCTGACGGTGGCTCACCCCTTGGCGGAGAGACACTCCACTTCTACCCGCGCATCCTTCACCAGACTGATACCGCCCAAAGCACTTCTGGACGGATAACGGTCAGCTTCGAAGTAGCGGGTGTAGACCTCGTTGAACTGGCCGAACTCGGCAATATCGGCCAGAAACACCGTGCATTTGACGACGTCCTGCATGCTGTGGCCATGGCTTTGCAGGATACGCTGGATGTTATCCATGGCTTGGCGCGACTCGGCTTCGATGCCGCCGCTGGCCAGCTTGCCGGTGCCTGGCAGCATCCCCAACTGGCCAGACAGATAGAGGGTATTGCCAACCTGGACAGCATCGGAAATGGGAAAGCCGCTGGCACCGGAATTGGCGAATTTGATCTGAGCTACGGCAGTCGTGGCGCCGAACAGGGCCAACAGGCCGAGCAGCAGTGAACGGGTGGTTTTCATGAAAGGTCCTTGATCTGATGAAACTGCATGCGGGCACTTCATAGTGAAGCGCCCGGCAGGCTATGTTTCCGATCAGGCCCGGTAAACCGGCAAACTGTCACGCGGCGCTGCTTGCACCCACAGCATGTAACCGCCCCCTCCCCGGCAATTACCTGAAGCGGTAGCTGGTGCTGAACATCAGCATGCGCGGATCACCCGGGAAGCACTGCGAGGTACTGGCACAGCTGGCGGTGTAATCCTTGTTGCTCAGGTTGCTGCCATTGACCGCAAAGCGCCATGGGCCGGTCTTGTAGTCGACCATCATGTCGTACAGGGTGTACTCGGGCGAATTGAAGCTGTTGGCCTGATCGCCGGCCTGTTCACCGATGTAACGTACTCCGGCACCGACTCCCAGGCCCGGCAGCAGGCTGGAGAGGTCATAACGCAGCCAGGCATTGGCCATGTGTTCGGGCACTTGCACCGGGCGATTGCCCTGGAAGTCATCGTTGCTCTTGGTGATTTCGGCGTCGATATAGCTATAGGTCGCCACCAGGTCGAGCTTTTCAGTCAACTGGCCATGCAACTCGACTTCAGCGCCGCGGTGGCGCTGTTCACCCACCTGCACACTGAAACCGCTGTTGTTCGGGTCGGTGGTGGTGACGTTCTGGCGCTTGAGGTCATACACCGCGAACGTCACATCGAAGGCCTTGCTCGGCGACTGGTACTTGATGCCGGCCTCGACCTGTTCACCGGTTTCCGGCTCGAAGGCCTTGCCGCTGACATCACTGCCAGTGACCGGCACGAACGACTCGCTGTAGCTGATGTACGGCGACCAGCCGCTCTCGAAGGCATACAACAGCCCCACCCGGCCGGTGGTGGCGTTCTCGTCAGTGGTGGTGCGGGTCGTGCCGCGATGGGACTTGAGTTCCGAGTCATCGTGGCGCAAGCCCAGCAGCAGGTTCCAGCCGTCACCGAACTTGATCTGGTCTTGCAGGTACAGGCCGCGCTGCAGCAGGTCTTCGGTGCCGCTGGTGGCAGCCTGAAAAGTCTTTGCTCCGGGCGTCACGTTGTAAGACGGGTTGTACAGGTCGATCGCCGCCAGAGTCGAGGTGTGACGGGTGTCATCGGTATGGAAGTCGAACCAGTCCAGCCCAACCAATACGTCGTGGCTCAGCGGGCCACTGTCGAACTGCACGTTGAGCTGGTTATCCATGGTGAACACTTCACCTTTGACATCTCGCCACTGGATCTGGCGGTTGTAGTTGCGCTTGTTGGCGGCCAGCGAGGTGGGGCTGGCGAACGCGCCGTCCAGGTCGTATTCGTTGTAGCGCAGCTTCTGGCGGAAGCTGACGTTGGGTGCGAACCGATGCTCCAGCTCATAGCCGAACATCCGCTGCTCGGTGGTGTAGTTGTCGATGCCCGGCACCCCGACAAAACGGTCGCGGTCGATCTTGCCGTTGGGGTTAGCGAGCACGGTGCCCTCAGCCGGCAGGCCACGGATCGGCACGTAGTGGCTCTTCTGGTAACTGGCCAGCAGGGTCACACTGGTGTCGTCATTGATGTCCCAGGTCAGCGACGGGGCGATGTAACTGCGGTCGCGGTCGACGTGATCGACGATGTCATCGCTGGAGGAGTACAGCGCCACCAGACGATAGCGCAGGCTGGCATCGGCATTGAGGCTGTCAGACAGATCGGCGGTGTATTTGCGCTGGCCGTAGTTACCCAGGCCCATGCCCACTTCGGCCTGCGGCTGATCGGTGGGCCGCTTGCTGACCTGGTTGATCACCCCGCCCGGTGCGATCTGGCCATACAGAATCGAGGCCGGCCCCTTGAGCACTTCAATGCGTTCGAAGGCAAACGGGTCGCTCTGGATCCACATGTCCGAATCCATGCGCATGCCATCAACGAACTTGTAGGCACTTTGGACGAAGCCGCGCACGATAAAGTCATCCAGCCCCCGGCGCCCGCGCTGGCCGGCATTGACCCCGGCGGTATAGCGCAGGCTCTCGGCCAGCGACTGGGCGTTCTGGTCACGCAACTGCTCGCTGCCGATCACACTCACCGTTTGCGGCGTTTCGTTCAGCGGGGTATTGGTCTTGGTCGCACTTTGCGCGCGGTCAGCCTTGTAACCGGTGAACGGGGCGGTGCTGGAGGTCTGTTCATAGCTGGACTGGACAGTGGTATCGGGCAGCTCCAGTGCCTGGCCAGCCGACGTCGGGCTGTTGTCGGCCATGACCGCCGGGCTGATAGCCAGTAAACCAATGGCCGTACCACGGGCAGCCGAGACGAGGGGGCGTGAAAAATGCCGCATGCGGGTGTACCTGAAGAGGAGAAATAGGCGGAGTGCGCGTATTAAATAGAAACAAATATCATTTGTGAATCTCTTTTATATACACCACCGCTAACCCATCTGCCAGCCGTCAGTGCTCGCCATAAACTCACTGTCCAATGCCAGTGCTGCCTTGAAAACCGGGTCATGGGAGACCACCACCAGTGTCCCGGTATAAGCCCGCAGCATGGCTTCCAACGCCTGAAGGGACGGCAGGTCCAGGTGATTGCCCGGTTCGTCGAGCAACAGCAGTTGCGCGGGCGCCTCGGCGTACAGGGCCAACGCCAGCGCGGCCTTGACCTGTTCGCCACCGCTGAGCCGGGCGCTGGGCATCAGGATCTGTTGCGCATCAAGCCCCAACTGCGCCAGACGCATGCGCAGCACAGCGTGCGGCTCGCGCCGGTTCAGCGCTTGCAATTGCTCAAGCACCGAACGATGCGGCAGCAACAGGCTCAGTGGCTGATCCAGCAGCACGCTGGCGACTGACACCCGACAATGCCCTGCCAGCGGTGCCTGCTGACCGGCCAGCAGGCGTAACAGACTGGATTTGCCGCAACCGTTCGGCCCGCTGATTGCCAGCCGCTGACCGCTGCGCAGGGCCAGATTGATCTGTTGCCTGACCGGGACATGCGCCAGTTCGACATCAAGCAACTCGGCCACCCAACGTCGCGGCGGCGTATCGACCGGCGCAACGTGCAGGTTGATCAGCCGCTCGTCGTCCAATTGCCTGGCGGCCTCACGGACATTGGCTGCCAGGCGGGCGGTCTCGTCCAGCTGCCGTTGCTGTTGTCGACCTGCCGACTGTTCGCTGCGCTGCTTCTGGCGGCCCAGCAGGATCCTGGCCTGATTGGCCTCGCGCCCCTGGCGCCGGCCTTGCGCCTGACGGCGCTGCTGGCATTGCTGCTGCTCACGCAGCGCTTGCTGGCCGCGTTTGAGCTCCAGACGCCGCTGTTGCAAGTGCTGCTCGGCACCGTGCTGTTCGGCGGCCTTGCAGCGGACGTAGTGCGGGTAATCGCCGCCATAGCTGTGCAGCCCCGAGGGGGTCAGCTCGACGATGCGTTGCATGGCCCCCAGCAACTGCCGGTCGTGACTGATCACCAGCAAACCGCCCGGCCAGCGTTGCAGTTGCTCGTTCAGCGCCGCTCGGCTCGACGCATCAAGGTGGTTGCTCGGCTCGTCGAGAATCAGAAAATCAGCCTGCGACAACATCGCGCCCAGCAGCGCCACGCGCATGGCTTGGCCCCCGCTGAGCTCAGACGCCGGCGTGGTGGCTTGCAGATGCCCAAGGCCAACCGATTGCAACGCCTGCTCCAGGCGCTGACGAATATCCCAACGCTCGCCGACGGCGTCGAAATCCTCAATGGCCGTGCTACCGGCCTCAATGCGCTGCAACGCCTCCAGCACCGTCTGCACACCGGCCAGTTCGGCGACACAGGCGCCACTGGCCTGCTGGGCCAGGTAATGCACCCGCCCGCTGCGCAGGCAACGGCCACTGGCAGGTTGAAGCTGGCCGGCAAGAATCCGCGCCAGCATGCTTTTGCCGACACCATTGCGCCCCACCAGCCCGGTCGGCTGCTGGTCGAACTGTGCACTGAGATGCGTAAAAAGCGGTCTGCCATCAGGCAACACAAAACAAACGCTATCAAGCGTCAGACAAGGGCCCGTCATATGAACTCCACAGATGCCGAAAACACCCCGCAGCAAAGCGGGCTAGTTAAACGAGCCGTCAAAGGACGGCGGCATCAATGGCGCATCGGACGAACACCTCAATCGGAGGAAACAAGCGCCACACTTTAGCGCCGATCAGGCATGGGTCAAGTGCCGGTGGTCTTCAAGCATTGCACCTGCAACAAGTCGCTGGACAATTCCCTGCATTCGAAACGTACCGGCAAGAAACACTCGATCACGCTGATATTGCTCTGCAAGTGCTCGCTCACATGCGTGGTGCTAAAGCTGCCGCCGCCGGCCAGCGCCATGGGCAACAGCAATTGATCGGCCAGATGCTCAGCCACCGCCGCCTCACTGGCCAGCCAGCGCCGTGCGCCGTCCACCGCCAGGTCAGCGACCTTCTCGGCCCGCAGGCTGGCCTGACCCAGCGCACTGAACAGCTCAGTCAGGTGCTCGCAGGTGAACTCCAGCAACAGGGCATTGCCCGGTCCGCGTTCGGCATCCAGCGCCTGGCGCAACAACTCTGCCGGCTGCAGGTCCAGCCGCCTGGCCGCCCGCCCCAGTTCACGCTCGGCCACATGCCCGGCCACTGCGGCACTGAGCGCCGTGGCACGCCGCGCCAGCACGCGACCACGCTCGTTCAGTTGCAGCGGCTGCAAGGCCGAAGGCTGAATGATTGCCTGCAGCTCACCACCACCGGCCGGCACAAAACCATGGCGCAGCAACTCAAGCTCGACCTGCGCGCCCATACGCTGCAACAACGGCACAAAGGCCCGCTGGAGAAAATCCGCCGGTGGTGCCAGCGGGTTATGGGTGCCGCCCGTGACATTCACCCGGCTAGGTGCAGGTGCCTGTAGCAGCGCAGGCAAAAGGGTCTGCAATACCAGGCTGCAACTGCCGGCAGTGCCGATGCTGAAGCGGTAATCACCGCCACGGACCGGGCCGGGTACAAAGCTCAGCGATTGAGAATGCAACTGCGCACCTTCGGTGTGTGCAGTGCAGATCTCGGCCGCTGCCAGTACCGCTGTCAGATGCTGACGCAACAGTCCGGGCCGACTGCGCCGGGCGCGGATATTGTGGATATGCAGCGGCTGGCCGGTGATCATCGACAGGCTCAAGGCACTGCGCAGCACCTGCCCGCCGCCGATGGCGCCGTCCAGTTCAATGACGTTTTTCATCGTTCCCTCTGATTCGATCAAGGCCGCCGGCCTTTACCCAAGCCGGCAGCCCGGGCGTGCCGCTCAGGCATCTGGCGGCAACGCGAGTGGCGCTCGGTGCGGTGCATTTCATGAGCCCAGCTCACCCTTTCACGCACACCACCTGACGCAGGGTGTGCAGCACTTGCACCAGTTCGCGCTGGGCGTCCATGACCTGGTCGATGTCCTTGTAGGCCATCGGAATCTCATCGATCACATCGGCATCCTTGCGGCACTCGACATGGGCGGTGGCGCGAATCTGGTCCTCGACGGTGAAGAGCTTTTTGGCTTTGGTACGGCTCATGGTTCGCCCGGCGCCGTGGCTGCACGAGCAAAACGCCTCCTCGTTACCCAGACCGCGGACAATGAAGCTCTTGGCGCCCATCGAGCCTGGAATGATGCCCAACTCGCCCTTTTTCGCTGACACCGCGCCTTTACGGGTGATAAACACGTCCTGGCCAAAGTGCCGCTCTTTCTGCACATAGTTGTGGTGGCAGTTCACCGCCTCCAGTGCCACCTCAAAGGGCTTGCTGATGACCTGCCGGGTGGCATGGATCACCGCCTGCATCATCAGCGCACGGTTCTGCCGGGCGAAATCCTGGGCCCACCCCACCGCCTCGACGTAATCGTCGAAGTGCTGGCTGCCTTCCTCGAAATACGCCAGGTCACGGTCCGGCAAATTGGCGATGTGCTGACGCATATCCTCCTGAGCCTTGTGGATGAACAGGTTGCCGATGGCATTGCCCACCCCGCGCGAGCCACTGTGCAACATGAACCAGACCCGGTTGGCCTCATCAAGGCACACCTCGACAAAGTGGTTACCACCGCCCAGGGTTCCCAGGTGGTTACGGTTATTGGTCTTGCTCAGCTGCGGGTTCTTGTCGGTGATCAACTTGAAGCGGCTGGCCAGCGCACCCCAGGCGTCATCGGCCTGCTGCGGCACGTTTTCCCAGGCGCCTTTGTCGCGTCCTCCGCGACCGGAAGTACGCCCGTGCGGCACGGCCTTCTCGATCGCACTGCGCAAGCCATGCAGGTTATCCGGCAGGTCCTGGGCAGTCAGCGTGGTGCGCGCGGCAATCATGCCGCAGCCGATGTCCACACCGACTGCCGCAGGAATGATCGCCCCGACCGTGGGGATCACACTGCCGATGGTCGAGCCCTTGCCCAGGTGCACATCCGGCATCACCGCCAGGTGCTTGAAGATGAACGGCATCTTCGCGGTGTTCATCAACTGCTCACGGGCTTCGCTTTCTACCGGTACGCCCTGGGTCCACATCTTGATGGGCTTGCCGTTGGCGACTTCGAGTAGCTGAAAGGTTTTCTCTTGCATGATCGGGTTCTTCTCTAATTGGCCGATTACTCGGCGTCTATTCACAGCCTCAAGGCGACAAAAGGGGGTGAAACATGTACCGCGCTCTGCCATTGAGCTACCGCCTCACGGCGGGCGGGGATCGAACCCGCGACCTCGGCATCCTGTAGTTCCACCGGCATTCGCCGGGCAAATTCAAAAAAGTGGCACGACTAAAGGGGGTGACTGAAAGCAGGTCCAGGACCTGCTGCCGGAATCGAACCGGCTAAACCAGATGTACAGCCACCGGCATTCGTGCCGTTCACAGGCGCTGACCAGGGTTTGACGAGACGTCTTGGAATGTAGTCCCGTCAGCATTCAGCACCGGTGAAGCAAAAAACTCATTTCCGGCCCAAGCCGGTCCCGCAGGTTTCGATGGCCCGCACCCAGTGCCGGGCAGCATATTGGCCCAGGGCGAACTGCTCGATCACATCGAACACCGCATCACTGAAGCCGCCGACGTTGAGGATATCCTCACGCTCTGGCGCCTGGGTGGTCGCGCCGGGCTGCATGTCGATGCACACCAGCCGCGCCTGCGGATTGATCCGCTTGATGCGCTCCCATTGGCGCATGGTCTCGGTGGCACCATGGCGCCGCGCATCGATCCATGACTCGTTGTCCGAGACCAGGATCAGCGTATCGACCCTGGCCTTTTCATCAGCCAGGCGCGCCAGCGGTGCCGAACAATTGGTGCCGCCACCGCCAATCGAGGCCAGCTTCTGTGCGTTGCTCATCACGCTGTCACGCGGGTTGAGCCTGACCTTGACCACCTCGAACTCAAACGGCAACACCCGGGCCTTGGGCTGCTTGCGCAGCACGGCGGCGGCGACCAGTGCGGCCACATCAATGCAACGCACCGCCGTGGTCGCGCCCTGCCGATAGCCGGTGACCGGGCTGTGCATCGAACCGGACACATCCGGGCAGACCACCACCGCGCCCGGCAGCGTCGGCACGTTGGTCAGCGATAACTCCAGCGCCTCCTGCAAAGCCTCACGCACCACCTGCGGGACTTCGTCGCCGGCCATTCGGTAAGCGGCCAGCAACTGGTACGGATAGACCCGCGCCTTGGCCACCTGTGCAGCATCGGCCAGCCGCGCCGCCACTTGCTCAGCGCACCCCGGCACCTGGAACGCAGCATGCCGCGCCAGGGTATTGAGGTTCATCCGCAATGCCTGCCAGCCCATGTATCGGGCCTGTTCAGCCCATTGTTCGGCACTGAGGGTTTCATTGCCGAGCAACTGCAATGGCACCGCTGGCACCTCGGTCGTGGCACCGCTGCGAAACGCCAGCAAGTCACGGGTCAGCTCCGGCAAGGCCTGCACATCCACCGGTTTGCCGAGCAACCAGGCAAAGAACGCGGCACGCCAGGCTTCGGCAGGTTTGGGATGGACCATCTTCACCACATCAGCCAGCGAAGGCTGCGTGCCTACCGATGCCTGCAACAACTGGTACTCGCTGGCATTGTTCAGCCAGTCCTGCACCAGACGCTTGGGCTGCGAGCCCAGGGAGCGACGCCCGGTCACGCCGCTGCGCAGAATCTGCACGAAGGTGCGCAGCATCTTGCCGCTGTCCACCACCTGAGCGAACAGTTCGGGCACCAGCGCCGAGCGCTGAGCCACCAGCGCAGCCAACAGCAGTGCCGGCATGTCCTTCATGTGTCCTCGCTGGCGGGCATACACCGCCGCCTTGGCCACGTAGCGGCTGTCCAGCTCAGCGACCAGTTGCAGCACGCTGTCAAGCTGGGCCTGGGCCGAGGCATGGAAGGTCTGGTTCAGGCAACCGGTCACCGCCAGTTGTGCCAGCTTGTGACGGGCGTTGTAGGCATAGGCCGGCGCCTGGCTTGCATTGACAGTATCAGTGACCGGTAAGGTCGCCGCCTGGCGATTGAACAGTTTGAAGTTGGCCATCTTGGCGTCTCGCTCTGATGTTCCGTTGTTATCAGAGGTATTGCAGCCGCTGTGCCAGCTTTCGAAAATCACTCTAAATAAATTTATAACTATTTGATTAATAACGAATTAATTTTAAAAGATGAATTTTATTGGTCCGTCAGCGAGACAAAACCGCCGGCAAAAATTATCCTTGGTTATCGTCATTTATCTAAAAGGATAAAAATGCCAGGCAAGCGCACTGTGGCTGTAGGGTTTATCGGCTCCAAGCTTGACCGGGTCGGCAAAGGCGCCAACCGCTGGTCCGTCTGGCGGCCTACTGTCGGCCTGTGCCAGCAACCGGACCTGCTGATTGATCGCCTGGAGCTGATCCACAGCATCGACGCCCGTGACGTTAGCCTGGCCCAGCGCGTGGCCGATGACATCCGTCAGGTCTCGCCGGAGACTGAAGTCCGCCTGCAGCCGATGGACCTGAAAAATCCCTGGGACTTTCAGGAGGTGTATGGCGCCCTGCATGACTTCGCCGCAGCGTATGCCTTCGACACCGAGCATGAGGACTACCTGATCCACATCACCACCGGCACCCACGTGGCGCAGATCTGCTGGTTTCTGCTCACAGAGGCTCGCTACCTGCCGGCGCGCCTGGTGCAGACCTCACCTGCCCGCCGTCTGGAACCGGATCTGCGCGCACCGGGTACCCACTCAATCATCGATCTTGACCTGTCGCGCTACGACCACATCGCTTCGCGCTTCGCCGGCAAGCGCCTGGAAGGCCTGGCGTTTCTCAAGTCAGGCATTGCCACCCGCAGCACCACCTTCAACCGAACCATCGAACAGATCGAGCGGGTCGCGCTGCGCTCCACCGCACCGATGTTGCTGATCGGCCCGACCGGTGCCGGCAAGTCGTTTCTGGCCCGGCGCATCTTTGAGCTCAAGCGCAGCCGGCATCAGGTGCAGGGCCGTTTCGTGGAAGTGAACTGCGCGACCTTGCGCGGCGACGGCGCCATGTCGGCACTGTTCGGCCATATCAAAGGCGCGTTCACCGGCGCCCAGAATGCTCGCGACGGCCTGCTGCGTGCGGCAGACGGCGGCATGCTGTTTCTCGACGAGATTGGCGAACTGGGCGCCGATGAACAGGCCATGCTGCTCAAAGCCATCGAAGAAAAACGCTTCTTCCCCATGGGTTCGGACAAAGAGGTCGACAGCGACTTTCTGATCATCGCCGGCACCCATCGTGACCTGCGCGAGCGGGTGGCCCAAGGGCTGTTTCGTGAGGACCTGTATGCGCGGATCAACCTGTGGACCTTCAACCTCCCCGGCCTGAGCGGCCGCCGCGAAGACATAGAGCCGAACATCGACTTCGAACTGGAACGTCATGCCCGCGAGCAGGGCCGGCTGGTGCGCTTCAACCTTGAAGCGCGGCGCCGCTACCTGGATTTCGCCAGTTCCAGCCAAGCCGCCTGGCTGGGCAATTTCCGTGAGCTTTCAGCGTCGATCACGCGCATGGCGACCCTGGCCGACAGCGGGCGCATCGACCAGAGCCAGGTCGAGGAAGAAATCCAGCGCCTGAGCTATGCCTGGGGCCTGGTTGCCGAACAGGACGACCTGCAACCGCTGCTGCAAGACGACCTTGAGCTGGACCTGTTCGACCGTCTGCAACTCCAGGCGGTGATCGAGGTATGCCGCGACGCAGGCAGCCTGTCCGATGCCGGGCGCAAACTGTTTGGCGTGTCCCGCCAGGGCAAGGCCAACCCCAACGACGCCGACCGGTTACGCAAATACCTGGCACGCTACGGGCTGGAGTGGAAGCAGATTCGCGGGTAAGCCTAATATTGTTCAGACAAGCACTGCGGACCAAGTGGGAGGAGCCGGCCGGCCGCTCATGGCGGAACCGGAACCATCAGGCAGATGGCTATGGTAGATTCAGCCCACCAGACTTTTGATTATCTGCAACAGGGTGCCATGAGCCCAGTTCTCACCATTCGCCGTTATCAGGGTGAATCCCCTCACCACCAGCACGCATTTACGCAACTGGTGCTGCCGATCCATGGGCGGATGGAAATAGAAGTACAAGGCCATGGCGCCAGGCTCGACACCTCAACGGCAGCACTGGTGGCACCCGGTATGGCGCACGCACAACAGGCTGATGCAGACAGCTGTTTTCTGGTGCTCGACTGCCCGAGCAGTTGGTTGCAGGACAAAGCCCTCGACACGTTGGCCCAACGCATTTATGTGCCTGTTTCGCCAGCCGCCAGACGACTGATTGAATTTGCCGAGCTGGCAGGCAGTCAAGCCCTGATCAATCACGCCGAGCAACTCGCACCGCTGCTACTGTCCGCACTCGCCGCCGGGCCTCAATCGGCAACTGGAGGTCTCCAGCGCCTGCTTGCGCAAGTACAGGCCAATCCGGCCGCAGCCTGGAGCAATGAAGCGATGGCGAGCCTCGCGGCCGTCAGCCTGAGCCAATTACACCTGCGCTTTCGTGAACTGCTCGATACCACCCCGCAAGCCTGGCTGACTCAGGTTCGCTTGCGCCAGGCCCAGCGCTGGTTGACCGATACGCACCTGCCGATTGCCGAGATTGCCCTGCGCTGCGGCTTTTGCGACCAGGCAGCGCTGACCAGAGCAATGAGCCGGCAGTGCGGTACCACACCGGCCGTCTGGCGCAAAACCACTGGCATGAAATCACCCCGGTAAAAACAGCCTGGGTAAAAAATCCGGAATTTTCGAGCAATATCCACCCGCTCCCCCCACCTAGACTCGCAGCCTTGCATTTGAATAAGGCGACAGGCTCATGCTGGCAGATCGGGTTGTGCTCAAGGGCATGTTTTATGGGGTTGGCGCCGGATTATGCTGGGGGGTGATATTTCTCGGCCCCAAGCTCGCACCGGAACTGTCTGGCGCCCAGTTCGCCATCCTGCGTTTTCTTTGCTACGGCCTGATTTGCGCCGTGTTGCTGACACCGCGCTGGCGCATCGCGTACGCCGCATTGCGTCGCGAAGACTGGATTTCCTTATTCTGGCTGAGCCTGATCGGCAATCTGCTGTACTACACACTGGTCGGCAGCGGCGTACAACTGGCCGGAGTCGCCACCACATCACTGATCGTCGGCTTGATTCCAGTGCTGGTTGCGCTGGCCGGGCGCAATGATGACCAGGCCGTCCCCTTGCGTCGTCTGGCACCATCACTGTGCTGCGCCGGTGCGGGAGCGGCGCTGATCAGCCTGCACACCCTGCAAACCGGCGCTGCTGGCCAGTCAGCCCATATCGGCCCCGGCCTGCTCTGTGCCTTCGGCGCATTGCTGACCTGGAGCTGGTTCGCGGTCAGCAATGCCCGACGCCTGAATCGCATGCCTGGCGTATCAGCCTACGATTGGGCGTTACTGGCCGGCGTCATGACCGGCGCCCAGTCCCTGCTGCTGGCCATTCCCCTGTTGGGGCCGGAGATAACCCACCATGATCCCCAGAAGTGGCTCAGCCATCTGATGGTTGCCGGCGGCGTGGCCCTGCTCGCTTCGCTGCTTGGCGGGGCACTGTGGAATCAGGCCAGTCGCCTGCTGCCACTGGCACTCAGTGGCCAGGTGCTGGTCATCGAAACCCTGGCCGCGTTACTGCTGGGCTTTGTGTGGGAGGGGCACTGGCCGGATGCAATGCAGTGGTCAGCCATTGCCCTGCTGGTAACAGGCGTGGTCTGGTGCCTGAGATGCCATCAAGCCAGGCCGCAAAGCGTTTGACCCAAGGGTGCCTGAAAAAACGTAAGCGAGGCAGCCTGCGCGATTGCAACGCCGTACTGGCGAGTGCGGCCATTTCGTAAACACCCTCTAAAGCGCAAAACCAATGGAACTACCCGTCCCGCCACGCCACTCAAGGGGCTTTAAGCGATCCTTCTGCTTGAGGTGTGTATGGCTACTCTGCCCGTCAAGGCGTTCCAGTACATCCAGTCGTTTTCCTGTCTGGCCGAGCGTTGTGAAGACACGTGCTGTCAGAACTGGCCCATCGCCGTGACACCGCGCTGGATTGAACGCGCAGGCCAGACGGCGCCCGAGTTGCTCAACCTGATAGCCCGGGAGCACGATGACTACCGAATAAAGAAAAATGACAATAATCAATGCCTGGCTCTGCAGCACGGTCGTTGTTCGATTCATGCGGCACGCGGCGAGCCGGCCTTGCCGGATATCTGCTCGACCTACCCGCGCATGTACCGGCGCATCAATGAGCTGACCGTCAAGTCGGCAACCATGAGCTGCCCGGAGGTGACCCGGTTGGTGCTGTTCAGTGACGCACCGTTCCAGCTCGAAGAACAGCTTGAGGATGACTATCGCTCTTCAGCCAGCAGCCCGAGCACCTTTGACGGCCTCGATGATCAGGGTTGGGTCAGCACGGTCAATTTCTTCAATGATCTGGTGCTCGGTTCGCAGCGATCCGCCGGTGACGTTCTCGTGCAATTGTATGAGCTGGTCGGGCAACTGAACCAGGTGCCTTATGCACAATGGGGCGAAGCGGCTGCGCCGTTGACTCGGGGCTACCAGTTACCGGCCGCCGATCCGGCCCTCATCGTTACCGATCCACTGCTGCTGGTGCTGTTCGAAATCACTCAAGCACCGTTCGTGCCAGACAGTTTGCGCCAGAGCGTGATGGCCGCCATCGACATCGAAGCTGGCCAAACCCCGCAACACAACCGCGTGAACCTTAAACCGCAGGTACGCGAACTGGCCTACAGCGCGGCAGGCGCAGCGCTGGAACCGGTACTCAAGCGCTTTATGGCTGCCGAGATGACCCGCACCGGTTTTCCCTTCATTTCCACCACCAGCGCCGGTCAGGATTATGGTGTGACCCTGGTCGAATGGGCTGCGACCCTGGCAATCCGCACCCTCGCCCTGCGCTATCTGTTACTGGTACAGGCCGCTGCGGCGCTGCCTGAAGCACCTGACCAGCAACAGATCGTCGACCGGGTCTATCGCTACTGCCGCGCCGCCAGCCACAACGGCGCCACGGTTTCGGAAAAGGTTCTGCGCCAGGCCATCAGCCAGCAGGGAGCACCTTACCTGTTGGCTCTGGTGCGCCAGACCCAGCAGGCGCTTCATTAAACTGCTCAGCCCGCCTTTAGCAAACGCTCGGCGCGAATCGGTGGTAGGTCATGGCGGTGCAGATAGACACGCAGTGGTTCACTGATGCCCAGGCGGCTGTCGATGTTCTGGTTGACCAGCATCTGCAGCCGTTCGCGGTCCAGCGTCATGGGCGAGCCTTCAGCGCCCGTCCAGACGAACTCACGCACTGGTGTGATGCTGTGTTCATCGACATCCATGCCGAACGAGTCTTCGCTGAAGCGCACGATATATGTCTGGATCTTGCGGTGATAGCCAACAAAGCCTTCGAGTCGTTCGGCGGCCTGGCAAATGTCCATGGAGGTTATGCTCATCAAGAATCCCTCTTGCAGGGCACCCGGCCGTGGTTTGAACCCGCCACCGGCTGCCGGTAAGGTCACAGGGCCTGGCGGAAAATGTCTTCGATCTGCTGTTGATCGGCAGGTCGTGGATTGGTCAGCCCGCAGGCGTCCTTCAGCGCGTTGGCGGCCAGAATCGGGATGTCGGCTGCCAATGCCCCCAGCTCGCTCAGCCCGGCAGGTATGCCGACGCTGGCAGACAACTCGCTGATCGCCCGGATCGCCGCCTGGGCACCGGCTTCGGGGGACAAACCGCGAATGCTTTCGCCCATGGCGTGCGCCACATCAGTCAATCGCACAGCGCTGACCGAGGCATTGAAGCGCTGCACATGGGGCAGCAAGACCGCATTGCACACTCCGTGGGGCAAATCATAGTAGCCGCCCAACTGGTGCGCCATGGCATGCACATACCCCAGCGAGGCGTTGTTAAATGCCATACCAGCGAGAAACTGGGCATAGGCCATGTTCTCCCGCGCCTGCAAGTCATCACCCTGGTCCACGGCGCGCAGCAGGTTACCTGCAATCAGGCCGATGGCTTTCAAGGCACAGGCGTCGGTAATCGGCGTGGCAGCCGTGGAAACGTACGCTTCGATTGCATGGGTCAGCGCATCCATGCCGGTGGCGGCCGTCAGCGCAGGCGGCATGCCCACCATCATTTGCGGATCATTGACCGACAGGATCGGCGTGACATTGCGGTCGATGATTGCCATTTTCACGTGCCGGGTCTGGTCAGTAATGATGCAGAACCGCGTCATTTCACTGGCTGTACCGGCGGTGGTGTTGATCGCCACTAACGGCAACTGCGCACGTGCAGAACGGTCAACGCCTTCATAGTCGCTGATATGCCCGCCGTTGCTGGCACACAGGGCAATGCCTTTGCCACAGTCGTGGGGCGAACCGCCTCCCAGAGAAATGACGAAATCACACCCGTGTTGCTGGAGCAGCGCCAGACCTTGCTCGACATTGGCAATGGTCGGGTTGGGCCGGGCGCCATCATAGATCACCGAATCAATCCCCTGCTCGACCAACAGGCCCGCGACCCGACTGGCCACGCCGGCCTTGGCCAGCCCCGCATCGGTCACGATCAACGCCTTGAGCAAGCCGTATTTACCGATCGCGTCCATCGCCTCATTTATACAGCCGGCACCGATCAGGTTCACTGCTGGAATAAAAAAGGTGCTGCTCATGCTGACTCTCCTGACGTGACAGGCCTCCAGCATCGCCGTAGTGCATGACAAAGGTATTGATTCAGCTCAATGAACAGTTTCCCGCTCGCCAACCAGAGTTCCTAACTGTACTGCTCAATCTGCCGCTAGCTGTAGAAGGCACGGCCGCCGGTTCTATGGCCTGATGACGATCCTGTTCTCTTCTGGCATTTGGCGTTTCCCATGTCTTCTCGTGAAAATACCGGTATGGCCCTGGGCCTGCTGGGCGTGATCATTTTCAGCCTGACCCTGCCGATGACACGCATCGTGGTTCAGGACATCCATCCACTGCTCAACGGCATGGGCCGCGCCTTGCTGGCGGCGATTCCGGCGGCACTGCTGCTGTTGTGGCGCCGCGAAAAGCTGCCCACCTTCGCCCAGCTCAAAGGCCTTCTGCTGGTGGTGCTGGGGGTGATTGTCGGCTTTCCGGTGCTGTCGGCCTGGGCCATGCAGAGCCTGCCGGCCTCGCATGCCGCGCTGGTTAATGGCATCCAGCCCTTGTTCGTCGCCCTCTATGCCGCCTGGCTGGCTCACGAACGTCCATCACGCTCGTTCTGGGGCTGCGCGGCGCTGGGCAGCGCTCTGGTGTTGGGCTACGCATTGATCAATGGTGCCGGCAGCATCCAGTTGGGCGACCTGTGGATGTTAGCTGCAGTGGCCGTCGGTGGCCTGGGCTATGCCGAAGGTGGGCGGCTGGCACGGCAGATGGGCGGCTGGCAGGTGATCTGCTGGGCATTGGTGCTGTCGTTCCCGCTTCTGCTGGGGCCAGTGACCTGGCTGGCCAGCCAGCACCAGGGCGCGATTTCGCCGCAAGCCTGGTGGGCGTTCGGTTACGTCACCTTGTTTTCGCAATTTCTGGGCTTTTTTGCCTGGTATTCGGGGCTGGCAATGGGCGGCATCTCCCGGGTCAGCCAGATTCAGTTGCTGCAGATTTTCTTCACCATCGCCCTGTCGGCCCTGCTGTTCGGCGAACAGGTCGAGCCGGTGACCTGGATTTTCGCCGCCGCGGTGGTCGGTACGGTGATTCTCGGGCGCAAGACTACGGTAGTCAGTGTGCCCGCCACGACAGTGAAGCTCAGCTAAAGTAGCCGTCAGCCCGCAACAGAGTTTCCAGGCACTGCTCGTCGATGGCGTAGAAGCTTTTCAGTTCGCCAATGCGCGCCAGGATGGACGCCGGATCAACCGGCTCGGCGCGTTTTACCGCCAGGATCATCTTGTTCTTGTTGGTGTGCTCCAGCGAAATGAACTCGAAGACCTTGGTCTCGTAGCCACAGGCCTCCAGCAGCAAGGCACGCAGGCTGTCGGTGACCATCTCGGCCTGCTGGCCCATGTGCAAACCATATTGCAGCATCGGTTGCAGCAGGCCCGGGCTCTGGATCTGCTGACGAATCTGCTTGTGGCAGCACGGCGAGCACATGATGATCGCCGCCCCGGAGCGGATGCCGGTGTGAATCGCATAGTCAGTGGCGATATCGCAGGCATGCAAAGCGATCATCACCTCCAGCTCGCTGGGCGCCACACTGCGCACGTCACCACAGCGAAACACCAGACCCGGATGCTCCAGGCGTGCGACCGCGTTGTTGCACAGGGTGACCATGTCTTCGCGCAACTCGACACCGGTGACCTCGCCCTGCACCTGCAAGGTATTGCGCAGGTAATCGTGGATCGCAAAGGTCAGATAACCTTTGCCGGAGCCGAAGTCCGCCACCCGCACCGGCTTGTCCAGGCGGATAGCCGAGCTAGCCAGGGCATGGGAGAACACTTCGATGAACTTGTTGATCTGCTTCCATTTGCGTGACATGGCAGGAATCAATTCATGCTGGCGGTTGGTCACACCCAGATCGGTGAGAAACGGCCGGGTCAGCTCAAGGTAGCGTTTCTTCTCCCGATCATGTGCCGCCGCAGGCGCAACACGCGATTGCCCGGTCTGGCTGCGTGACAGATTGGCCTTGCCCTTCTTGCTGAACTCCAGCTGCACTTCATCGCTGAGCGACAGCAGGTGAGCATTGCGAAACGAGCCTGGCAGCAGCTCGGCGATCAGCGCCACAGCCTCAGCCAGCGGATGATTCTTGGTGATGTCGCGGGTCTTGTAACGGTACACGAACGACAGACAGGCCTGGCCCTTGAGGGTCACCGGCGCGATGAGGATACGTTGCAGGTCGGTCTCGGCACCGACATAGCGGGCCAGGACCAGCTTGACCAGCGCACTCTGCGCCAGGCAATCGTCCAGCAAGGTGAAGAATTGGGCACGCTGATCCACTACAGAGCCGGTAGCGGCATCGTTGGAAACTGACATTGACTACGCCTCGGGTGTCCCTTCGGGACCTTGAAAATCAGCGCGCAGTTTAAGCATTTGAGGCGCGAAACGGGACATTATTTTGTCGGAAGTTTCAGCAACACAATGGCGAATTTTTAAAAAGTTACACATATAACAAATAGTAAACACACCACCCACTTTATACACAATGCCACGATTGCCGCCCGTCAAATACCCGTGTTACTTATAAAACAGCCTCACCCATACGGCTGACCAGTAACATGATCAGCAACGGAGCAACTTCATCTATCAACACAAGGAACGTGCACATGATGCTGAAAACACTTGTATCCGGTGACACCCATGCCAGCACCTCGGATATCCCGATCATCTATATAAAAACAGCGCTGCTGGATGAAGAATTCGAAGGCCGCAGCCCGGCCCTGATCTTGACCAAAGAAGACATCTTCAACATCAAGCGTTATGAACGGCACAGCCTCAACCTGCCCGTCACACTAACCGGTGTAGAACACGCTTTGGGCTTTAATAAAAGCAACGTACCCGGTCTTGAACCTCAGGACATACTGCATACTTACCGCCAGATTCGCGACCATGCCTTGAGCTGGAGCCCGATTGAAAACAACATAAAAAGTGTGACCTTCACGATCGACCGGTTCGCTGGCAGCTTTTACAGAAACGGCAGCGACATCATCGAAAGCATTGAGCAGATGAGCATCGCTCAACGTTTAAAACTCAAGGTTTCCGATCTGAGCCTGGCGTTCATCAATGACCTCGACCCGTCGGCCCTCGACGATCAGGACCTGAGCATTCGCAACGAACTGTCAGCCTTTCTGAAAAGCATCGCTGACGAGGTTGAGCAGCATCGCCAGAGCGCCAGCACGTTGAGCAATTCCCTTGAAGTCTTCGCCAATACGTTGACCCAGACACTGATCCCGGACATCAATCAGAAATTCAATCATGCGAACCAGTCCGGGCTGGCCTCTCAAATCACCGAACTGGAAAGGTACATTGATGAGCTGACCCAGCAGATCGCCGAAAAAGCAGCGGAGTACAAAAAAAATGTAGCGCTGGCGTTCAGCGGTGCGCCAGGGGGAGCGTTTGGTCTGATTATCACCGGCGGTATATTCGGCAAAAGAGCCGAAGACGCCCGCAAGGCAAAAAATCGCCTGTTGAAAGAGAAGGACGCCGCCCTTGAAAAACTAAAGGTCTCGCGCCCTCTTCTCAATACCGTTGCAAGCCTCGCCATCTACTTTGAGGACATGCAGTTCCGCATGCTCGATGCTCATCGCAGCGCCGTCAATCTGCGGGATATCTGGACGATGTTGTCTGAGTACATCCAGGCCGCCGCTAATGAGCTGGAGACGATAAAAGACAACCAGTCCCTGCTGACCTTTGCCTTGAAGTTTTCAAATGTCGTAGATCCTTGGAGCGACATTAACGGCTTCACCAACAAGTTGCTGACTGTTTTCAACAGCGCGCTTGAACAATTCAATAACCAATGACGCTTACCGGTACAAGGATATGACCATGCTCGCTCCCGTCTCGCACGACTTTAAAACACCTGACTTAAAAGTCATGACTGATGCACAGACACTTATCTATAACCAGATCAAGTCATTGTCACTTGATTTTCTACCGGTCATGAAAGAAAAGCTGCCTTTCGTTAAAACAGCTCTGAGCCAGGCGAGCTACACGTTTCGCAAAGAGCTCAACAAGGTATTGGCTACTGCGCGCACTATCAACCTGAATCAAACCGACCAGCTTCGCGTGCAAATCGAGTCTGATACCAGCCTGCATGCCGAACAAAAACAGGAAGCGCTTCAACAAGTGGAGGCACAACGTACCCATATCTTGTTGACACTCGCTCACAGCGTGCACCAGGCTGACAACGCCATGCTGCAAAGTATTGATGACCTGTCGCAAATCAATCTGAAACCGGCGAGCGAACGGCTGCAACAGACGCTACAGAGCCAGCTCGACACCCATCAGGAAAGCATCACCGAACTCGGCAAACAGATCGCCGCACTGATGGAAGACAAGCAAATCCTGGATGCGGCCATCACGGAATACGAGAAATACAACCTGGCCGACGTTTTCAAGAATCTGTTGCCCAGTCCTGAAGAACTGGCGGCGCTGACCAGCACGCCGGTCGCTAAAGTCGCCATAATAAGTGCAGGCATCGCCCGCCTGGAGAAATTACGGGGCGAGATCAGTAAAGGCCTGAACTATCTGGACCTGACGACAGAACGCGACAGACTCCGGGCACATTATGATCAATTGCTCCGGGAATCGACCCGTATCAATCAACTGGCCCAGGAGGTCAGCCATGATCTGCTGCAATTGAGCGCACTGTCCGAGCTGGACCAGGGCAAGACAATCTGGGTAAACGAAGCACGCAAGGCGGTTGATTCACTACGGATGTTTAGCGAGACCTACCTGTCCGACACGCGCGCCAGCAGCCTGATCCAGCAACAACTGCAAGAGCTGATTTCTTACCTGAACAAGCTCATCAGCATACAACGCGAACTCTAACAGGCCGTTAAAAAGCCTAGGCGAGGCAGCCAGTACAAGGCAGTTTTAACCGCCGGCCAAGTACCTGCGATCAGACCAGAACCACCACACGCCGGGCACTCTCGGCGTGTGCACGCGTGCGCGGAACATGATCGGCCAGCAGCTCGCCACAGGCATGGATACAGCCTAGAAACCCATTCAGATTCTGGCCGTTGCGTATCTGCTGGGTAAAGACGTTGATCATGGCTTTCCAGGTCTGGTCGTTGAGACGACTGGAAATGCCATGGTCGACGAGAATTTCGACATAACGCTCGGCTTCACAGACAAACAGCAGAATCCCTGTGCCGCCCGGCGCGGTATGCAGGTTCTGTTCAAGAAACTGCCGGCGGGCCAGATTACCTGCCCGCCAGCGGCGCACTGAAGACGGTACCAGACGGCTGGTGACCAGGGGAATACGGCACACCAGCGCGACCAGCAGAAATGTGACCAATTGGGCCAGCACCAACTGGCTGGCGTTGAACCAGTCAGTGACGTAGTTGAAGACACCCGGCCCCAGTAGCGCCATGGCTCCGGCCCATATCAACGGCACATAAGCGTAATCATCAGCCTTGGCCGCCAGCACGGTGACCAGTTCGGCATCGGTGCGCTGTTCAACGCGGGCAATCGCCTCGGCGACCTGCCGCTGTTCATCCTCACTGAGTAAAGCCATGTATCCCTCTTTCAGAGTCACACTCACCAGTTGCCGGAGGCACCACCGCCGCCAAACCCCTGATCGTCATCATGCCGGGTTGCCGCACTGCTGCCTTTCAAACGCATGCGTCGGCCCAGATTGGTCATGGCGCAGGTCGACATCATCAGCACCAGCGCTGCCAATGCCAGCAATGCCGGCCATAAGGTGCTGGCAGGCTGCCCTGGATAAAGATTGTCGGAAACGGGCTCAGGCCCGTCCGGCACATGCCCGCCCAATGCCGTGACGATGGCCTGCGAGCCTAGCTCGATGCCAGTGGCAAAATTGCCCTCACGGAACTGGGGAGTCACCAGCATATTGATGATCAGCGCCGACTGGGCATCACTGAGCTGGTCGCGCAGATCACTGCCGGCCTCGATGCGGACCTTGCGGTTGTCCCGCGAGACGATCAGCAGGACACCATTGTGTTTACCCTTCTGGCCGACCGACCAGGTTTTGGCCAGGCGCACGCCATACTCTTCGATTGTCGCGCCTTGCAGATCGACCAGGGTGACCACCACGATCTGTTCGCCGGTCGCCTGTTCATGCTCCTGGAACATCTGCGACAACCGTGCGGTGGTCGGCATGTCAAGCAACTGCGCAGCATCCACCACCCGACCGGTCAGCGGCGGAAACAACAAAGCGGGCTCATCGGCCCGTACCACCTGGCTGCACATGCAGCACCACAGCACCCATCCCAGCACAAACTTCAAGGCTTCACCCGCACACACGACCCGCATAGCCGGACATCGTATACCAGTGCAGGGCCGCTTGCCGCTTTGCAGCACAGTTTCGAGGTACTTGCGTCACCCTCTGGATGCATCCTGGCGGGTCTCCTCTTGTAATTTTTACGTTTCATGAAACGACGTGCCTTAGCCAAACGGCAAGTTCCCCGGCATAATCTGGCGCCTACCACGGAGTATCAGGCAAAAACCGTTGTCTATGCGAAGCATGATGCAACAATTAGCCCAACGACTACCCTGCACTCTGTCCGGACAATAACGCCAAAGGTTCAGATTCCCCACCTGCAAGCCTGGTATTCAATGCAAGTTGTCGGCAAAAGCCTTGAGAAATCATTCATGAACAAGTTGTGCCTAATAGGTCTGGCGGTCGCTCTGACCAGTCAAACGGCGCTGGCAGCTACACCGGCCAGAGCTTCGCAGCAAACACCTTTGCAAGCCAAGAATGCTTTCATCAATGACCTGATGAAGCAAATGACCCTGGATGAAAAAATCGGTCAACTGCGGCTGATCAGCATCAGCAAAGAGATGCCGCAGCCGAAGATTCTCAAGGAAATTGCCGCCGGCCGCATTGGCAGCACGTTCAACTCGATCACCCGCGCGGAAAACCGCCCGCTGCAGGAAGCAGCAGTGGCCAAGAGCCGGCTGAAAATTCCGATGTTCTTTGCCTATGACGTGGTCCACGGCCATCGCACCATTTTCCCGATCAGCCTGGGTATGGCGGCCAGCTGGGACATGGACGCCATCGCCCTGAGCGGGCGTATTTCGGCCAAGGAAGCTGCCGCCGACGGCATCGACATGACCTTTGCGCCAATGGTCGATATTTCCCGCGACGCGCGCTGGGGCCGCAGCTCTGAAGGTTTCGGTGAAGATACCCACCTGGTGTCGAAGATTTCCGAGGTGATGGTCCGCTCATTCCAGAGCAAGGACCCGGCTGAAAAGACCAGCATCATGGCAGCGGTCAAGCACTTCGCCCTGTATGGCGCCGTTGAAGGCGGCCGCGACTACAACACCGTGGACATGAGCCCGACGCGCATGTACCAGGACTACCTGCCGCCGTATCGCGCCGGTCTCGATGCCGGCGCCGGTGGCGTGATGGTTGCCCTGAACTCGATCAATGGCGTGCCCTCCAGCGCCAACCTGTGGCTGATGCAAGACCTGCTGCGCAAGGACTGGGGCTTCAAGGGCGTGACCATCAGCGACCATGGCGCAATCGGCGAGCTGATCAAGCACGGTGTGGCCAAGGACGAGCGTGAAGCGGCCAAGCTGGCGATCAAGGCCGGTGTCGACCTGAGCATGAACGATGAGGCCTACGGCGAGCACTTGCCAGGCCTGGTCAAGGACGGCGAAGTCTCGATCAAGGAAATCGACAACGCAGTGCGTGAAGTGCTGGGTGCCAAGTACGACATGGGACTGTTCGCTGACCCGTACCGGCGCATTGGCAACGCCGCTGACGACCCTGCCGACACCTACTCGGACGACCGCCTGCACCGCGCCGAAGCCCGCGATGTGGCGCGCAAGACCATGGTTCTGCTGAAGAACCAGAACGACACGCTGCCACTCAAAAAGCAGGGCACCATTGCCGTGATCGGCAGCCTGGCGCAAAGCAAACTCGACATGCTCGGCAGTTGGTCGGCGGCCGGTCGCCCCCACCAGTCGGTCACGATCTACGAAGGCCTGAGCAACGCTGTGGGTGACGAGGCCAAGCTGGTTTACGCACGTGGCGCCAACGTCAGTGACAAAGAGTATGTTCTCGATTACCTGAACTTCATCGAAAAAGAAATCGAAGTCGACCCGCGTCCGGCCCAGGAAATGATCGACGAAGCGGTCAAGGTTGCCGAGCAGTCCGATGTGATTGTCGCGGTGGTCGGTGAATCACGCGGCATGTCCCATGAGTCAGCCAGCCGCAGCACGCTGTACATCCCTGGCAAGCAACGCGACCTGATCAAGGCGCTCAAGGCAACCGGCAAACCGCTGGTGCTGGTGTTGATGAACGGCCGCCCGCTGGCGCTGGGTGAAGAGCTGCAGCAGGCTGACGCGATGCTGGAGACCTGGTTCTCCGGCACCGAAGGCGGCAACGCGATTGCCGACGTGCTGTTCGGTGACTACAACCCATCCGGTAAACTGCCGATGACCTTCCCGCGTTCGGTGGGTCAATTACCGATGTATTACGCGCACCTGAACACCGGCCGTCCGTACACGCCGGGCCACCCGGGCAACTACACCTCGCAGTACTTCGAGGAGCAGACCCAGGGCCCGCTGTTCCCGTTCGGCTACGGCTTGAGCTACACCCGCTTTGAGCTGTCTGACGTCAAGTTGTCCACCGCCACGCTCAAGCGTCAGGACAAGCTGACTGCCAGCGTGACCCTGAAAAACACCGGCAAGGTCGCCGGCGCCACCGTCGTGCAACTGTACCTGCATGACGTCGCCGCTTCGGTCAGCCAGCCGGTCAAGGCGCTCAAGGGGTTCGAGAAAGTCAGCCTGGAGCCGGGCGAAGAAAAAGTCGTGACCTTCACGTTGAGCGAAAACGACCTGAAGTTCTACGACCAGAAACTCAAGTACGCTGCCGAAGCCGGTGAATTCAAAGTGATGATCGGCCTGGATTCGGCCGACGTCAAAGAGGCCAGCTTCACCCTGCTGTAAGACGTTTGACGAAACACTGGCGGCCTGGCTGCCAGTGTTCCTTGCCAAGGCAGTCCGTCCATGACCTCTACCCAGCGTACCCTGCGCCTGCTCACCTATGTTCTGATCATCGTCAGCGGCGCGGTGCTGTGCGCGGGGCTGGCAATGCACCAGGCGCAGCAGCATGTTTTGAGCGAAGAGGCCCGCCGCGCCAACCTGCAACTGTCGTTGTATGCCAATACCCTGCACACGCTGATCGAGCGCTATCGCGCCCTGCCGGCGGTGCTGGCGCTGGACAGCGAGATCCGGGCAGCCGTCAGTGGTCCGCTCAGCGAGCAGGCGCAAGCCGAACTCAACCGCAAGCTGGAAAGCATCAACGGCGCCGCCCACTCATCGACACTTGAACTGATGGACCGCCATGGCGTTGCAGTCGGCGCCAGTAACTGGCGCACGCCACAGAGCTACGTCGGCAACAACTACGGCTTTCGTCCGTACTTTTCACAAGCCCGCGCCAAAGGCGTGGGCCGTTTCTATGCCGTTGGTGTGACCACCGGCATTCCGGGTTACTTCCTGTCCAACGCGGTGCTCGACGACCACGGCGAATTCATTGGCGCCATGGTGGTCAAGCTGGAGTTCCCGAGTCTGGAACGCGAATGGGCACTCAATACCACTGACCTGTTGATGGTCAGCGACACCAAAGGCATTGCGTTTCTGGCCAACCAGCCTGAATGGCGCTACCGCGAGCTGCTGCCGATTTCTGTCGAAGACCGCGCCGAATTGCTCAGCACCCGTCAGTACGACAAAAAACCCTTGTCGCCACTGCGCAGCCGCGTGTTGCAGCGCTTCGGCCCCAATAGCCACCTGAGCCGGGTCGAAGCACCATCAGGTACGGCCGATTATCTCTGGCAGTCCATGAGCCTGCCGGATGAAAACTGGACCCTGCACCTGCTGCGCAAGCCTGAAGCCGCCAATGAAGATGTGCGCAATGCCGCACTGGCCGCCGCCGGGCTGTGGCTGACGCTGGTGTTCCTGTGCCTGTTCCTCTCCCAGCGCTGGCGCATGGCACGCCTGCGTGAGCGTAGCCGCGATGAACTGGAGCAACTGGTGCAAGAGCGTACCCGTGACCTGCGCACGGCCCAGGAAGGTCTTGTGCAATCGACCAAGCTCGCCGCACTGGGGCAGATGTCGGCGGCGTTGGCCCACGAAATCAACCAGCCGCTGACCGCCCAGCGCATGCAACTGGCAACGTTGCGCCTGCTGCTTGACCAGGGTCGTATCGAGGATGCCAATCAGGCGCTGGCGCTGCTCGATCAGCAACTGACCCGTATGGCCGCCTTGACCGGGCACTTGAAAACCTTTGCCCGCAAAAGCCCGGACGGGCTACGCGAACGCCTGGACCTGGCCCATGTGGTCGATCAGGCACTGCTGCTGCTCGACACCCGCCTGCGCGAAGAACAGATCGAATGCGTCCTGCATCTGGCTCGACCGGCCTGGGTACGTGGGGATGCCATTCGCCTCGAGCAAGTGTTGATCAACCTGCTACGCAACGCGCTCGATGCCATGCGCGAGCGGCCACGCAAGCGCCTGGAAGTAAAGATCGAAGCGGTCGGTGAGCAATGGCAACTGAGTGTGACCGACACCGGGACCGGGATCGACAGCGCGCACCTGTCCAGCCTGTTCGATCCGTTTTTCACGACCAAGCCTGTCGGTGACGGCCTGGGTCTGGGTCTGGCGGTGTCTTACGCCATTATTCACAGCCTGGGCGGGCAGCTGAGCGCGCGCAATGTCGCTGGCGGTGCCATGTTCAGTTTCAGCCTGCCCAATGACTTTCTGGAGTCGGAGCCATGAGTCTCAACTCAGTGATTGTCGTGGATGATGAAGCCGCGATTCGCCAGGCCATCGAGCCCTGGTTGACGCTTTCAGGATTTGAAGTGCGCCTGCACCCACGCGGCGAAGAATGCCTGGCCCAGTTACCGGAACACTTTCCAGGTGTGGTGCTCAGCGATGTGCGCATGCCCGGCATGGACGGCCTTGAGTTGTTGTCACGCCTGCGCGCGATAGACAAGGACTTGCCAGTGATTCTGCTCACTGGCCACGGTGATGTCCCCATGGCGGTGGAAGCCATGCGTAACGGCGCCTACGATTTTCTGGAAAAGCCCTTCAGCCCTCAGGCCTTGCTCGACACCCTGCGCCGCGCGTTGGAAAAACGCCAACTGGTCCTCGAAAATCGCCGCCTGCACGGACAGGCCGACGCCCGGGCTCAGCTTGAAGCCACGCTGCTGGGCGTCTCGCCAGGGCTGCAGACGTTGCGCCGCCAAGTGCTGGAACTGGCCGACATGCCGGTCAATGTGCTGATCCGTGGCGAAACAGGCAGCGGCAAGGAACTGGTCGCCCGCTGCCTGCACGACTTTGGCTCGCGGGCAGCTCAACCGTTCGTCGCTCTGAACTGCGCTGCCATTCCGGAGCACCTGTTCGAGGCCGAACTGTTCGGCCACGAAAGCGGTGCATTTACCGGCGCCCAGGGTAAACGCATAGGCCGCCTCGAATATGCCCATGGCGGTACGCTGTTTCTCGATGAGATCGAAAGCATGCCGCTGGCGCAACAAGCCAAGTTGCTGCGGGTTCTGCAAGACCGACAACTGCAACGTCTGGGCTCGAACCAGAACATTGCCGTGGATGTGCGGATCATCGCCGCAACCAAGCCAGACTTGCTTGAAGAGGCACGGGCCGGACGTTTTCGCGAGGACCTGGCCTATCGCCTGAACGTCGCCGAGCTGCGCCTGCCGCCCTTGCGTGAACGCCGCGAAGACATCGCCCTGTTGTTCAATCATTTCGCCCAGAGCGCAGCCGAACGGCTGAGCCGCCCGGCACCGCAACTCAGCGGCCAGCAGCTTGGTAACCTGCTCAGCCACGACTGGCCAGGCAATGTCCGCGAACTGGCCAACGCCGCCGAGCGCGAAACGCTGGGGCTCAATCCACAACCAAGCGAAGCGGTAGCACAATCGCTTGCCGACCAGCAGGAGGCCTTTGAGGCCCAGTGCCTGCGTGCTGCCTTGAGCCGGCATAAAGGCGACATCAAGGCGGTGCTCAATGAACTACAACTGCCGCGGCGTACTCTGAACGAGAAGATGCAGAGGCATGGGCTGGTGCGCGATATGTTTCTTTAAGGCACCTTCAGTCGCGGCAACAGCCAATGACAAAGCATAATGCCACTATCCGTTACCTGATAATGCCTTGCTGCCAATAGCGCTGGATTCGAGACTGTGCCTGCCGTGACCACCTCCCTGAATAGCTCCATGGCGAATGCATCTGCCGGACGTTTTATCCGCGAACATGACTGGAGCGCCAGCACGCTGGGGCCAAAGGAACACTGGCCGCCTGCCCTGCCCGCCAGCCTGAACCTGATCCTCTGCTCGCCACAACCGATGCTGCTGTTCTGGGGCGCACAGCATCTGCTGCTGGCCAATGATGCTGGCTGCGCGCTGCTGGGCCTGACCGCGCAACAGGCCCTGGGCCATCCCGCCGCAGCGCTGCCCCAACTGCCGTGGGGCAACCTCGAACCGCTCATTGCCCAGAGCCTGACTGGCCAGGCCAGCCGTTGCGAATTGCTGCAGATCCACTCCCCCGTACCCGGTTGCTGGTCACTGTCCTGCTCGCCAATTGCCGATGATGATGGCCAGGTTCTCGGCGCCTTCTGTGTGGTGCATGACGTAACGGCACAACGCCAGGCCCAGACTCGCCTGCAGGAAGAGTTGGCCTTCTCGCAGAGGGTGCTGGCCAGCCTCAATGATTGCATCAAACTCATGGACCTCGATGGACGGCTGAGCTACATGAACGAAGGTGGCCAGCGGTTGATGGAGGTCAGCGACTTCAATGCCATCCGCGGTTGCCCATGGCCGGATTTCTGGGAAGGTCAGGGCCAGGCAGATGTGCATCGGGCAATCAGCACCGCGCGCAATGGCCAGAGTTCCAGCTTCAGTGGATTGGCCCGCACCATGGGCGGCAGCGAGAAGTGGTGGCACGTACAAGTCAGCCCGGTGTTTGGCAGAGACGGCAAGCCAGAAAAAATCCTCAGCGTCTCAC
This sequence comes from Pseudomonas sp. 21LCFQ02, assembly GCF_024129895.2. NCBI lineage: Bacteria > Pseudomonadati > Pseudomonadota > Gammaproteobacteria > Pseudomonadales > Pseudomonadaceae > Pseudomonas > Pseudomonas sp. 21LCFQ02. The sequence goes on along the minus strand of NZ_CM178749.1, from coordinate 2,748,088 downwards.
GTGACATGACGCCCTTGTATGAAGCTGAAGAAGCGCTGCGCACCCTTAATGAATCCCTTGAGCAGCAAGTGCAGGAGCGCACCCGTGAGCACGACAGGATCTGGCGCCTGTCTACCGACCTGATGCTGGTCGCGCGCTTTGACGGCACCATCCATGCGCTCAACCCTGCCTGGAATACGGCGCTGAACTGGAGTCCAGAGCAACTGCTGGGCAGCGACTTTATGACGCTTGTGCACCCTGAGGATCAGCCCGGCACCCGTGAGGCTATGGCTCAGCTCATGAGCGGGCAGAGCATTTCCGACTTCAAGAACCGCTACCGGCGCGCCGATGGCGCTTATCGCACCATTGCCTGGACGGCCGTACCCGACCAGCAATTCATCCATGCCGTGGGCCGGGATATCCAGAATCAGGAAGAAGCAGGCGAGGCCTTGCGCATCTCCGAGGAAGCCTTGCGCCAGGCTCAGAAGCTCGAAGCCATCGGCCAGTTGACCGGTGGCGTGGCCCATGACTTCAACAATCTGCTGACCATTATCAAGTCCTGTACCGACCTGTTGAAATCGTCGCAGCTTTCGCCAGCCAAGCGGGTCAAGTATGTCCAGGCCATTTCCAGTACCGTGGATCGCGCCGCCCGGCTGACCGGCCAGTTACTGGCTTTCGCCCGCCGTCAAGCGCTGCAGCCGGAAGTCTTCGACATCAACGAATGTGTGTCGCGCATTGGCGAAATGATGGACACCCTGACCGGTTCACGCATTCAGGTGTCTATCGAGCTGCCCGCCGAACCTTGTTATATCTATGCCGATCAGAGCCAGTTCGACACAGCGCTGGTCAACATGGTGGTCAATGCCCGCGACGCCATGGCCGGCGTGGGCCAACTGACGATTCAGGTCGAACGGCTGCATGCACGGACTGACTCGCCATTACCCGACCTGGCCGAAGGCGATTACGTGACCATCACGCTGACCGACACCGGTGCCGGGATTGCTGCAGATCAACTCAGCCTGATCTTCGAGCCCTTCTACACCACCAAGGCCGCCGGCCAAGGCACCGGTCTTGGCCTGTCACAGGTGTTCGGCTTCGCCAAGCAGTCTGGCGGCGAAGTGGTGGTCGACAGCGAGCTGGGCCATGGCAGTCGCTTCACGCTTTACCTGCCCAGTGCCCGCCAGGCCCCGCAGCCTCGCCCACGCCAACCGGCCACCGTCACGGCTGGCGAAAGTGGTTTGCAGGTGCTGATGGTCGAGGACAACCCGGAGATCGGCACCTACACTTCGGCCATGCTTGAACAGTCCGGCTTCAAAGTCTTATGGGTGCCTGGCGCCCGTGAAGCCTTGCAGGAGCTGAAGAATCGCCCGGAACATTTCCATGTGGTGTTTTCCGATATCGCCATGCCCGGCATGAGCGGCCTCGAACTCTGCGCACAGATCCATCGCCAATGGCCAGACCTGCCGGTAATCCTCACCACCGGTTACAGCACCGAGTTTGTCGACGTCAGCCATGAGCAGGCTGAGCGCTTTGACTTGTTGCCAAAGCCCTACCGGGTTGAAGAGCTCAGCGCACGACTGCATAGCTGCGTGCAGCGTCACCGTCGCTGAGGCTTTTATAAGCAAGAATCCGCTTATGGCTGGCCGGCCAATAAGCGGATTCTTGCTTATCCGGACTGCCATAACGGCTCTATTCCGGGCTTTTTCTATGTGGCACAGGTTCTGCAAAAGGGTCATAAGGCTGCACGACGGCTTTCTAAAAACAATGACCGGACAAGGATCACTATGGCCCTCCCCAACTCCCTCTCAGAGTCGGCTGGCACCTCTGCCTCCGAAAAAACCACCTCCTCGCGCCTGAAGTCGATTTTCAGTGGTTCAGTAGGCAACATGGTCGAATGGTACGACTGGTATGTCTATGCGGCCTTTTCGCTGTATTTTGCCAAGGCTTTTTTCCCTGCTGGCGACACGACCGCACAGTTGCTCAACACCGCCGCGATCTTCGCCGTAGGCTTCCTGATGCGCCCGATCGGCGGTTGGCTGATGGGCCTCTACGCTGACCGCAAAGGCCGCAAGGCCGCACTGATGGCCTCGGTCATCCTGATGTGCTTCGGCTCACTGGTCATTGCCCTGACCCCAAGTTATGAAACCATCGGCATCGGTGCGCCGATCCTGTTGATCATCGCCCGTCTGCTTCAAGGCCTGTCGGTCGGGGGCGAGTACGGCACCTCGGCCACCTACCTCAGCGAGATGGCGACCAAGGAGCGTCGCGGGTTCTTCTCCAGCTTCCAGTATGTGACCCTGATTTCCGGCCAGCTCATCGCCCTGGCTGTATTGATCGTTCTGCAACAGACGCTGACCGAGGAACAGCTGTACTCCTGGGGCTGGCGTATTCCGTTCATCATCGGTGCCCTGTGTGCGGTGGTAGCTCTGTACCTGCGTCGCGGCATGGAAGAAACCGAGTCGTTCACCAAGGCGAAGAAACAGGAACCCAAGGAAAGCCTGATGCGCACCCTGATGCGTCATCCCAAAGAGCTGGCGACCGTGGTCGGCCTGACCATGGGCGGCACCCTGGCGTTCTACACCTACACCACCTACATGCAGAAGTACCTGGCCAACACCGTAGGCATGAGCAAAAGCGACTCGACCATGATCTCGGCCGCGACGCTGTTCCTGTTCATGTGTCTGCAGCCGCTGGTCGGCGCGCTGTCCGACAAGATCGGCCGCCGTCCAATCCTGATCGCCTTCGGCGTACTGGGGACTCTGTGCACCGTACCCATCCTCACCACACTGCAGACCATCCAGACCTGGTGGGGCGCGTTCTTCCTGATCATGGGCGCACTGATCATCGTCAGTGGCTATACCTCGATCAATGCCGTGGTCAAGGCTGAGCTGTTCCCTGCCGAAATCCGTGCCCTGGGTGTCGGCCTGCCTTACGCCCTGACCGTCTCGCTGTTTGGCGGCACTGCCGAATTCATCGCCCTGTGGTTCAAGAGCATCGGTATGGAAAGCGGCTACTACTGGTACGTCACTGCGTGCATTTCCTGCTCGCTGCTGGTGTACATCTTTATGAAGGACACCCGTAAGCACTCGCGGATCGAGACCGACTGATCTAGCGTCACAGTGATATCAGGGGGCAGTCCACCAGCGTGGGCTGCCCCTTTTTCGTTCAGCGAGCAGCCACTGCACGAGCCGGCCCTGAACCCGCAGGCCTTGATTTAATAGTGCTTCTTGATTTGTCAAGGCGCTTTCCCGTGAGATATCCCGAAAAATGCACGTCAAGCGTTCGATTTCTTGTACAAGGCCCGAAAACCGGGCATCGAGGCCAACTATCATTTTCAGCAATGATCGCTAACAACCCTATTAACTTCTTAATAATCCTTGGACACGTAACATGGCCTCCATACCGGGAACACAACTGAACCCGAACCGACTTCCCGAATTGGAGCTACCATCATGAAAAAGACCACTCTGTTTGCCAGCATCGCTTTCTCCGTAATGGCTACCAGCGCTTTCGCCCTGCCGGTGACTGATGCCGTTCAACAACCTCTGAGCGCTGACTACATCGCAGCCGATGGCTCGGACAACGTTGGCCCTAACCGCCAGCCAGTTCTGGACACCAATAGCAGCGCCGATCAAGGCCTGGCTGCTGACGGTGCCGACCACGTGGGCGCCAACCGCCTGACCTCCGACGGTGCTGACCACGTAGGCGCCAACCGCCTCACCTCCGACGGTGCTGACCACGTAGGCGCCAACCGCCTCACCTCCGACGGTGCCGACCACGTAGGCGCCAACCGCCTGACCTCCGACGGTGCTGACCACGTAGGCGCCAACCGCCTGGCCGCCGATGGCGCTGACCGTGTCGGTGCTAACCGCCTGATCTGATTTGCTTCATCGCTTCATCCTCCTCCCTTGATGCTCCTTGTATGCCAGTCAGCCCCCTGACTGGCATTTTTTTTGGCTTCGGGCTTTCACGAGAACTGAACTGATGAAACTCTGCGGTACTACAGTATCGGGCACGCTTATACCAACACGGTGCCTGTCCTCGACAGGCTCTGTGAGGCGATAATCCATAGGCTTTACCAGTCCTCCGGCAGCAAGGAAAACCGCCATGTCAGACGAGATTTACTCTTACGAACCCGCTAAAGGCCATGGCCTGCCGCACGACCCGTTCAACGCCATCGTCGGCCCTCGGCCCATCGGCTGGATTTCTTCTAAGGATGCCCAGGGGGTTCTGAACCTGGCGCCATACAGCTTCTTCAATGCCTTCAACTACACTCCGCCGATCATCGGCTTCAGCAGCGTGGGCCGCAAAGACAGCCTGAACAACATCGAACAGACCGGTGAGTTCGTCTGGAACCTGGCCACACGCTCACTGGCCGAGGCCATGAATCAGAGCTGCGCAGCAGTACCGGCCGAGGTCGACGAATTTCGTCTCGCCGGCCTGACGCCCCTGCCTTCACAGGTGATCTCGACGCCCAGAGTCAAAGAGACGCCGGTGTCATTCGAATGCAAGGTGACACAAATAATCCAGCTCAAACGTGCAGATCAGGAGCCGGTGCCCAGTTGGCTGATTCTCGGCGAGGTGGTGGCCGTCCATATCGCCAGCTGGCTACTCAAGGACGGCATTTATGACACGGCTGCCGCCGAGCCGATTTTGCGTGGCGGTGGACCGGCGGACTACTTCCAACTGGGCCCTGAAGCGTTGTTCAAAATGAACCGCCCGGTGGTCTGAGCCGGGACTCAGGAAACCTGACGCCACACCAAGTCGGCGTCAGCATCCACGTCGAGCAAGCGCTCCAGCTCGTCGCTGGCAGCCTGGTCAGCGTCATCAGCAGTCTTGAACAGCTGTCCCGGCAACACCGCATGAAAACGCGGCGCACCGCCGCCCTCCAGCGATTTGACAGCGATTGCGGCCTGATAGCCGCCTTGGGTCGGGATCATCGCGGTGACCGCTTCGTAATACTCGAAAACCTTGCGTGCCATGGATCTTTTGCCTGTCCTGAAAATCGGGCCGCAATTCTAACCTGCGGTGCCAGCAGGTTTGCCAGCATGACCTAGACTCTAAGTAACTCTTCCTCTACTCCACGGTTGATCCAAGGGGTGCCTTATGAGAGTCACAACAAGAAAATGCCTGGCTGCAGTGGGTCTTGTCGCCGTCGTCGCCCTCTACGCAGCAGGCGCCTACCGCATCGAACTGGCGCGCCTGTCGCCACATAGCGTGGTCTGTATGTTCGGCCACTGCGCCCCGGCAAATGCTTCACTCGTGGTATTGCGATGACGACCCGAGTAGTACTTCGCAGGGCTATCGATTAGCAAGCTAACGCAATAGACTGATGGCACAACAGCCTTCAGGTTTTGCCGTGACCTGCCCTAGCCCATCGACACCCGCAACCACGCCGGGAATTCGCAGCATTCTGTTCGCCCTGATGCTGGCGATCTTTCTCAGTGCGCTGGATCAAACCATCGTTGCGGTTTCGTTGCCTGCCATTTCCAGCCAATTGCACGATGTCGAGCTACTGGCCTGGGTGATCTCGGGTTATCTGGTGGCCATGACCGTAGCCGTGCCGATCTACGGCAAGCTGGGCGACCTCTATGGGCGCAGGCGCCTGATGCTTACCGGCCTTGCGCTGTTCACCCTCGCCTCGTTGTTTTGCGCACTGGCGCAAAATATGGAACAACTGGTGCTGGCCCGGGTGCTGCAAGGTATAGGCGCCGGCGGCATGGTATCGGTCAGTCAGGCAATCATCGGTGACATAATCCCGCCTCGTGAACGCGGCCGTTATCAGGGTTATTTCAGCAGTATGTACGCCTTGGCCAGCGTCGCAGGCCCGGTATTGGGCGGGCTAATGACTGAGTATCTGTCGTGGCGCTGGGTGTTTCTCATCAACCTGCCGCTGGGCATCGCCGCCTGGCTGGTCGCCCGGCGCACCCTCAGGGGTCTGCCAACACCGCAGCGCAAACCGGTGATCGATTATCTGGGCAGCATGTTGATGATCATCGGCCTCAGCGCGCTGTTACTGGGCATCACCCAGATCGGCCAGGGCCATGCGTTGAACGACCGCCCGGTGCAGTGGTTGCTCGGCATAGCCTTGCTGAGCCTGGCGCTGTTCATTGCTTACGAACGCAAAGCCATCGAGCCGGTGCTGCCGATGCATCTGTTCGCCAGCCGCAGCGCAGTGCTGTGCTGGATCACCGTATTTTTTGCCAGTTTCCAGTCGATCTCCCTCAGCGTCCTGATGCCGCTGCGCTATCAGACGCTGACCGGCTCAGGCGCCGACAGCGCAGCGCTGCATTTGCTGCCGCTGGCCATGGGCATGCCGTTGGGCGCCTACTGTGCCGGGCGTCATACCTCCTTGAGCGGCCGCTACAAACCGCTGATTGTCAGTGGCGCCTTGCTGATGCCACTGACGATCATGGGCATGGCCTTCAGTGCACCGCAGGATGTACTGCTGACCAGCCTGTTCATGGTCCTGACCGGCATCGCCACCGGCATGCAGTTCCCCACCTCGCTGGTGGGTAGCCAGAACGCCGTGCAGGCCAAGGATATCGGGGTGGCGACCAGCACCAGCAACTTGTTCCGCTCATTGGGCGGGGCACTGGGCGTGGCATTGATGTCGGCACTGCTGCTGGCCATGCTGCAGGATACCGGGCTCGGACATATGGGGGCTGGCAGCCTGGGTGGCGAGGGACAGTCGGGTAATGCCCTGCTCGACAGCCTTAACGCCAGTAGCGGGTCGGCCCTTGAAGCTTTGCGGGCCGAGCTGGCGGTGACCTTCCGGCAACTGCTGATGGTCAGTGCGGCAATCGCCCTGCTGGGCCTGGCCGCCGCACTGGCCATGCCCAATCAGATGCTGCGTGGCCGCGAATGACATCTATCTGCCATGACAGGCTGGCCAACAGCGGCTATAACCGTTAACCGGCCGATAATACTGCCGGGGCTACCGTAGGAATACGCAATGCGGGGCTGAAGCGCAGCATGTCCATGCACACATCGACCCATTGCTCAGCCTGCTGGTCCAGCGAGAAACCTTCAGGTATCAGTAACCACTGGGCAAGGATGCCATCGACAAAGGCATGCAGGCCGATGGCGGCTTTGTCGATGTCCAGTTCCGCCGGGAGCTGGCCCTTGCGCACGGCATTGCTTAATGAAAGACCGATACGTTCGTTACACCACAAAGCGTTATCACGTCGCTGACGGCGGAAGTCGCACATTTCATCGGTGAACTCGCACTTATGGAAAAGGATCTCATTGATGCGCCGGGTTTTAGGGTCTCTGGAAACTTGGCGAAACAAATGAATCAGCAGCTTTTTCATGCAACCCAACGGGTCGGTCTCGTCCTCGCTCAGACTGGCCTGGGACATTTCTTCAAGAGGCTCGTGCAAGCTGTCGAGCATGGCCTGTACCAGTTCGGCCTTGTTGGTGAAATGCCAGTAGATGGCACCGCGCGTCACACCGGCCAGGGTGGCGATATCGGCCAGGGTGGTACGCGCTACGCCGCGCTCATAGAACGCCTGTTCGGCGGCCTCGAGAATCTGGGCGCGAGTAACTTGGGCTTCCTCTTTGGTACGACGAACCATGGCATAAAACCTCTAAAAATGCTCCAGCCCTTGCTGCACGTGGCCTGGAGATGTGCTCGGGCGGCCTTTGTTACGCCTTGTCCCGATCGCGATTACAGCTTCATGAAGCGTAGTGGCAGGTTGTTTACAAACAGCCGTGAATGTAAGTATATTTATTAGCATGCTACGTATCTAGCTGCAAAATTTTTTTACACCTTTACTTTCTTGAGCAATCAAGGCTTTCGGCCCCCGAGGATCTTCATGCAATTCAAGCCAGCTGTTCCCGTTCTGGTCACTGCCGTCGCCCTGGCAACACTGCTCAGCGGTTGTAGCAAGAAGGAAGAAGCGGCTCCGCCCGCTCAGACTCCTCAGGTCGGCGTTGTTACCCTCAAAGCACAGCCCTACACCCTGACCACCGAGCTGCCAGGCCGCACCACCGCGTTCCGGGTGGCCGAAGTACGCCCACAGGTCAACGGCATCATTCTCAAGCGTCTGTTCACCGAGGGCGGCGACGTCAAGGCTGGCCAGCAGCTTTATCAGATTGATCCGGCCATGTACGAGGCCACGGCCAACAGCGCCCGTGCCACCCTGCAATCGGCCAAATCGCTGGCCGACCGCTACAAATTGCTGGTCAACGAGCAAGCCGTCAGCCGCCAGGAATACGACCAGGCCGTGGCCACCAGCCGCGAAGCCCAGGCGTCGCTGCAAACCGCCGAGATCAACCTGCGCTACACCAAGGTCCTGGCGCCAATCTCCGGCCGTATCGGTCGCTCTTCGGTGACTGAAGGTGCGCTGGTCAGCAACGCGCAAACCGAAGCCATGGCGACCATCCAGCAGCTCGACCCGATTTATGTGGATGTAGTGCAGTCCTCCGCCGAAATGCTCAAGCTGCGTTCGGATCTGGAAAGCGGCAAGTTGCAGAAAGTCGGCAGCAATGCCGCCAAGGTCAAGCTGACCCTGGAAGACAACAGCGCCTACCCGCAGGAAGGCACGCTTGAGTTTTCCGAGGTGTCGGTCGACCAGGGTACCGGCTCGGTCACCCTGCGTGCGGTGTTCCCCAACCCTGAGCATCGTCTGCTGCCGGGCATGTTCGTCCACGCCCAGTTACAGGCTGGCACTAACGCCAAGGCCATTCTCGCGCCGCAGCAGGGCGTGACCCGCGACCAAAAAGGCACGCCGACCGCACTGGTCGTCAATAAGGACAACAAGGTCGAGCTGCGCACCCTGGTGGCCAACCGCACCGTGGGCGACAAGTGGCTGATCGAAAAAGGCCTGAGCGAAGGTGACCGGGTAATCACCGAGGGCCTGCAGTACGTCAAGCCTGGTGCCGAAGTCAAAGTATCCGAAGCGACCAACGTCAAAGGCGCCAACCCGGCACCTGCTGCGGCCACTGACAAAGCCGCTGGCAGCCAAGGGGAGTAACCCATGTCGAAATTCTTTATTGATCGCCCTATTTTTGCCTGGGTGATCGCCTTGGTGATCATGCTGGTGGGCGGCCTGTCGATTCTCAAGCTGCCGATCAACCAGTACCCGAGCATCGCCCCGCCAGCCATCGCCATTCAGGTCACCTATCCGGGTGCCTCGGCGCAGACGGTCCAGGATACGGTGGTTCAGGTCATTGAGCAGCAGCTCAACGGCATCGACAACCTGCGTTATGTGAGTTCGGAAAGTACCTCCGACGGCAGCATGACCATTACCGTGACCTTCGAACAAGGCACCAACCCTGACACCGCCCAGGTTCAGGTGCAGAACAAGCTGAACCTGGCCACGCCTCTGTTGCCGCAGGAAGTGCAGCAACAGGGTATTCGCGTTACCAAGGCCGTGAAAAACTTCCTGATGGTGATCGGTCTGGTATCTGAAGACGGCAGCCTGACCAAGGAAGACCTGGCCAACTACATCGTCTCCAACATGCAGGACCCTATTTCGCGGACCTCAGGGGTAGGCGACTTCCAGGTATTCGGTGCCCAGTATGCGATGCGGATCTGGCTCGACCCGGCCAAGCTGAACAACTTTCAGTTGACCCCGGATGATGTCAGGACAGCGGTCAGTGCCCAGAACGTCCAGGTTGCTTCCGGCCAGTTGGGCGGCCTGCCAGCCGTTCAGGGCCAGCAACTCAACGCGACCATTATTGGCAAGACCCGGCTGCAGACTGCCGAGCAATTTGAAAACATCCTGCTCAAGGTCAACACCGACGGCTCTCAAGTACGCTTGAAAGATGTCGCGACCGTGGGCCTGGGTGCACAGAACTATAGCGTCGACTCGCAGTTCAACGGTAAACCGGCTTCTGGTCTGGCGATCAAACTGGCACCGGGTGCCAACGCCCTGGACACGGCCAAAGCGATTCGTGCGACCGTGAGCTCGCTGGAGCCGTTCTTTCCGCCGAGCATGAAGGTCGTATTCCCGTATGACACCACCCCGGTGGTCAGCGAGTCGATCTCCGGCGTAGTCCACACCCTGCTTGAGGCGGTGGTGCTGGTGTTCCTGGTGATGTACCTGTTCCTGCAGAACTTCCGCGCCACGGTGATTACCACCCTGACTGTGCCGGTGGTACTGCTGGGCACCTTCGGTATCCTCGCGGCATTCGGCTTCACCATCAACACCCTGACCATGTTCGGTATGGTACTGGCCATCGGCTTGCTGGTGGACGATGCCATCGTTGTGGTGGAAAACGTCGAACGGGTGATGATCGAAGATAAACTGTCACCACGCGATGCGACGATCCGCTCCATGGAGCAGATTCAGGGCGCGCTGGTAGGTATTGCCCTGGTGCTGTCGGCAGTACTGCTGCCCATGGCGTTCTTCGGTGGTTCTACCGGGGTCATCTATAAGCAGTTCTCGATCACCATCGTCTCGGCCATGGCCCTGTCGGTGATCGTGGCACTGATCTTCACCCCGGCGCTGTGCGCCACCATGCTCAAACCTATCGACCACTCCCACGATCTGGAGAAACGCGGGTTTTTCGGCTGGTTCAACCGCACCTTCGACCGTGGCGTTCACGGTTACGAGCGCGGCGTGGCCGGGATGCTCAAGCACAAGTGGCCAGCCTACCTGGGCTACGTCCTGATCTGCGTCGGCATGGTCTGGATGTTCAACCGCATCCCGGCCGCGTTCCTGCCAGAGGAAGACCAGGGCGTGATGTTCGTGCAGGTGCAGACCCCGGCCGGTTCCACTGCCGAGCGCACCCAGCAGGTCATGGACACCATGCGTGAGCACTTGCTGAGCAAGGAATCCGATTCGGTACAGTCGGTGTTTACCGTCAACGGCTTCAACTTTGCAGGCCGGGGCCAGAACTCGGGTATCGCCTTCGTATTGCTCAAACCGTGGGGTGAGCGCGAAGGCGCGCACAACAGCGTGTTCGAGCTGGCCAAGCGTGCACAGGGCTACTTCTTTACCCTGCGCGATGCAATGGTGTTCGCAGTGGTCCCGCCTTCGGTACTGGAACTGGGTAACGCCACCGGTTTCGACGTCTACCTGCAGGACCAGGGCGGTGTCGGCCATGACAAACTCATGCAGGCACGCAATCAGTTGCTCGGGGCAGCAGCGCAAAGCAAGATCCTCGCGGGTGTACGCCCCAACGGCCTGAACGATGAGCCGCAATATCAGCTCAGCATTGATGACGAGCGCGCCCGCGCCTTGGGCATCAGCCTGGCGGACATTAACAGCACCCTGTCGATTGCTTTCGGTAGTAGCTACGTAAACGACTTCATTGATCGTGGCCGGGTCAAGAAGGTTTACCTGCAGGGTAATGCCGATGCGCGCATGAACCCTGAAGACCTGAACAAGTGGTACGTGCGTAATGGCTCCGGGCAAATGGTGCCGTTCTCGGCGTTCAGCAGCGGCGAGTGGGTGTTTGGTTCGCCAAAACTGTCGCGTTACAACGGTGTACCTGCCGAGGAAGTACTGGGTACTCCGGCACCGGGCTACAGTACCGGCCAGGCCATGGCCGAGATCGAGCGGCTGGCCAAGGATCTGCCTGCGGGCATCGGTATCTCCTGGACCGGCCTGTCGTACGAAGAACGCTTGTCCGGCTCTCAGGCGCCGGCCCTCTACGCCCTGTCGCTGCTGGTCGTATTCCTCTGCCTGGCGGCCCTGTATGAGAGCTGGTCGATCCCGATTGCAGTCATGCTGGTCGTACCGCTGGGGGTTATCGGTGCACTGATGGCAACCAGCTTGCGCGGCTTGTCCAATGACGTGTTCTTCCAGGTCGGGCTATTGGTGACAGTGGGTCTGGCAGCGAAGAACGCCATTCTGATCGTCGAGTTCGCCAAGGAACTGCACGAACAGGGCAAAGGCCTGGTAGAGGCTACAATCGAAGCCTGCCGGATGCGTTTGCGCCCGATCATCATGACTTCGATGGCGTTTATTCTTGGTGTTGTACCACTGGTCATTGCCAGCGGCGCAGGCTCGGGTAGCCAGCATTCGATTGGTACTGGCGTAATTGGCGGTATGATTACCGCCGTCGTTCTGGCGATCTTCTGGGTGCCGCTGTTCTTTGTCTCGATTTCGGGGCTGTTCAAGAGCAAACAGAAAAACATTCCACAGCATGAGGCTGGCCAATGAGCAAGTCCCTGATCTCTCTGGCAGTCACCGCGTTCATTCTCGGCGGCTGCTCGCTGATTCCCGAATATCAGCAGCCGGCCGCTCCGGTGGCCGCGCAATACCCGCAAGGTCCGGCTTATGGGCCGGCCGAAGCGGCCAACATGGCAGCAGCCGAACAAGGCTGGCGGCAGTTCTTCCGCGACCCTGCGTTGCAGCAACTGATCCAGACCTCGCTGGAAAACAACCGCGACCTGCGCGTCGCGGCGTTGAACATCGATGCTTATCGCGCGCAGTACCGCATTCAGCGTTCTGACCTGTTCCCGGCGGTCTCGGCCACCGGCAGCGGCAGTCGCCAGCGCATGCCGGCCGACATGTCCAGCACCGGCCAGTCGAGCATCACCAGCAGCTATTCGGCCACCCTGGGCGTCAGCGCCTATGAGCTGGACCTGTTCGGTCGGGTGCGCAGCCTCAGTGAACAGGCCTTGCAGACCTACTTCGCCAGCGAAGAAGCGCGACGCTCGACCCAGATCAGCCTGGTCGCCAGCGTTGCCAACGCTTACCTGACCTGGCAGGCCGACAAGGAACTGCTCAAGCTGACCCAGGACACCCTCAAGACCTATGAGGAAAGCCTGCGGCTGACCAGCCGTAGCAACGAAGTGGGTGTGGCCTCGGCGCTGGACCTGAGCCAGGCACGTACTTCGGTCGAAAGCGCCAAGGCACGGCTGGCCCAGTATCAGCGTCTGGTTGCCCAGGATCAGAACAACCTGACCCTGCTGTTGGGCACCGGCCTGCCGGCCAACCTGCCTGAAGCCCAGCCATTGAGTGCCGACCTGCTCAGCGAAATGCCGGCCGGCCTGCCATCGGATCTGCTGCAACGCCGCCCGGATATTCTCCAGGCCGAGCATAACCTCAAGGCGGCCAACGCCAATATCGGTGCAGCCCGTGCAGCGTTCTTCCCAAGCATCAGCCTGACCGCCAATGCCGGATCAATCAGCCCTGATCTGTCGGGGCTGTTCAAGGGTGGTTCGGGTACCTGGTTGTTCCAGCCGAGTATCAACCTGCCGATCTTCAACGCTGGCAACCTGCGGGCCAGCCTGGATTACTCGAAAATCCAGAAAGAGATCAACGTTGCCAACTATGAGAAGGCGATCCAGACGGCGTTCCAGGAAGTGTCCGATGGCCTGGCAGCACGCAAGACCTATGACGAGCAGTTGCAGGCGCAGCGCGACTACGTGGCTGCCAGTCAGGACTACTATCGTCTCGCAGAACGTCGCTACCGGATCGGGATCGACAGCAACCTGACGTTCCTGGACTCACAGCGTTCGTTGTTCAGTGCCCAGCAGACGCTGATTACTGATCGTCTGTCGCAGCTGACCAGTGAGGTCAATCTGTACAAGGCGCTCGGTGGCGGCTGGTACGAGAACAGCGGGCAGATTCAGCCGCTGGCCAAGGAAAAACCTTCGGTGCAGTTGTTCTGAGTTTCTGTTTTTGACATCCTCCCCGCCCTAAAGAGCGGGGATTCCTACCGCTAGACGGCGATGCCCCGCCGCGAGAATGTTCAGGGCCGCGTTTACATCGCGGTCGTGGGCTGTACCGCAGCACACGCAGGTCCATTCTCTTATTCGCAAACCAGCTCTACCTTTCGGACTGCTGGTGGAAATGCTTCCACAGCACGAGCAGGTCTGGGTGGTATAGCGCTCGGCTACAACCTCAAAAACAACGCCTGCCCGTTGGCATTTCTGCTCCAGCATTGTCTTGAGTTGGCCCCATCCTGCATCAAGCGTGGATTTGGCCATTTGAGTCTTGACGAGTTTTGCGCTGGCTACATCGCCAACGAAAATGGCGGCGCAACGCTCAACCAGAGCGGTTGAGAACTTGTGTTGCGCATCTTTGCGCCGGTTCCTGATCCTGGCATGGAGGGCGCGAACACGCGCCCTCTTGCCAGCACGCTGAGCGATGCCTAACTTCTGCTCCAAGGTGCGGTATTGGCGCCCGACCAGCACCTGGCCCTCAGACGTTGTCGCCGCCGCTTTAAGGCCCAGGTCGATGCCAACTGCAGCAGTGCCGATGCGCGGCTTGCTCTCAACCTGCACGCAGATATTGAGGTACCAGCGCCCTCTGGAATCTTCACTGAAACTTCCGGCCCGCAGGGCGTACTGGCTTAAACCGTAGCTGTCCCACAGGCCAAACCTGAACCCGGCGAACTGAATCTGACCATTCTTGTATTGCAAGGCACGCGCCTTGAAGGGAATCCAGCCCAGGCTGTATTTGGGGCTGCTCCTGCTGGACACCCGCCAATTGAGCCTGGAACGCTTGAACTGCTTACGGGCCTTGGCGTAGTCCTCGCAAACCTGCTGCACGGTTGGCGAGCCGATCTGCACGCCGTCGCATTTGCTTAATCCATTGGTCATCTTTTGCAGGTCGAAACCGGAGAGCCACTGGTGGCGTTCCCGGATGGCGCGATGACTCGTTTCATTGCAGTAGTTCCACACCAGATTGACCTCGCGCGCCATCGCAAGCAGCGTTTTCGCGTGCTTGTCTTTGATTCGGAGCTTAAGGGTCTTGGTGTGGGTCATGGCATGAATTATGGTTTGGTCTTTCAAGCTATGGGTGGCGTTGTCGAATCGGGTGGCTTCACTCAGAGGGTATCATCCAGACTGCTGCGTAAGCAGTTCGGGGCCTGGCTCAAGCGAAGGGGTGTCCTCTGGTCGCCATCCTACCTCGCCTCTAGCTGCGGCGGTGCGCCGATTGAAATCCTGCGCCAATACATCGAAGAACAGCAGACTCCCAACCAGGACGCCTACGGCGTCCGCGCTCTCGACCTCGGGCTAAACCCCGAGGCTTCTCGCGCATATGGTGAAAACAAACCCGCCTTTTATGGCGGGTTTGTTTTTTCTGAAGGCATGCACCGGATCGCTCACGCCACAGCGCACTGCAAATCAATGATCATGATGCAAATAGGCCGGCTGTTTCGGCAGCCGCAGGCTGAACAGAAACGCCACGGCCATCATGATCGTCACATACCAGTAGAAGTAGTTTTCCACCCCCTGGCTCTTGAAGTTCAGCGCCACATATTCCGCCGAGCCACCAAACACTGCATTGGCCACGGCATAAGCCAGGCCAACACCCAGCGCACGTACCTGAGGCGGGAACATCTCCGCTTTGACCAGGCCGCTGATCGACGTATAGAAACTGACAATGGCCAACGCCAGGGTAATCAACACGAACGCCATGAACGGGCTTTCGACGCTTTTCAGCGCGGTCAGAATCGGCAGCGTGCACAGAGTCCCCAACGCGCCGAACCACAGCATCGAGTTACGTCGGCCAATACGATCGGCCAGCATGCCAAACAGCGGCTGCATGCACATGTACAAAAACAGCACCCCGGTCATGATGAAGCTGGCGGTCTTGGGCTCCATTCCACCGGTGTTGACCAAGTACTTCTGCATGTAAGTGGTGAAGGTATAGAAAATCAGCGAACCACCGGCGGTGTAACCCAATACCGTGATAAACGCTGCTTTATGGTGTTTGAACAACGCAGCCACGCTGCCGGCGTCTTTGTCATCGCGGCTTTCGGCGGTAGTGGTTTCGTTCAGGCTGCGGCGCAGCAACAGCGCAATGACTGCCGCACAGGCACCGATCACGAACGGAATCCGCCAGCCGTAGGCACGCAGTTCCTCGGTGCTGAGAAACTGCTGAAGAATGACCACCGTCAGCACCGCCAGCAACTGACCGCCAATCAGCGTCACGTACTGGAACGAGGCAAAGAAGCCGCGCTGCCCGCGCAGGGCCACTTCACTCATGTAAGTTGCAGTGGTGCCGTATTCACCACCGACCGACAATCCCTGGATCAGGCGCGCGACCAATAGCAAGGCCGGTGCCCAGGCGCCGATGGAGGCATAGGTCGGCAAACAGGCGATCACCAGCGAGCCTGCACACATCATGCTCACCGAAATCAGCATGGAGTTCTTGCGCCCGTGCTTGTCGGCGACCCGGCCAAACAGCCAGCCGCCAATCGGCCGCATCAGAAATCCGGCAGCGAAGACACCAGCGGTATTGAGCAACTGCACGGTAGGGTCGTCGGAGGGAAAGAACGCCGGCGCAAAGTAGATGGCGCAAAAAGCGTAGATATAGAAGTCGAACCATTCGACCAGGTTGCCCGAAGAGGCCCCCACGATAGCGAAGATTCGTTTGCGGCGCTCTTCGCCGGTGTAATGCATGGTGGTTGCCATTGGCTGGTCTCCCCGTGTGATATCGGCAGCGTCATCCCTGAGCAGACGAGGCTACCCCTGAAACAATTGGTCACATTCATCGAACCTAAAGTTCAATGCGAGCAGCTATCCCGGCGGGAAAAAGCGCAGGCCAGAGCCTGCGTTGAGGAAGGAGGAGTTCAGCAGAAAGGGCAATCCGCCAGCCCCGGAGCCTGCCTGTTCGTGGAGCCAGGGCCGGATCTGGAGGATTGCCGGGTGAAACGTGAAACTCAGCGCTCGATGGCCAGTGCCAAGCCTTGGCCCACGCCGACACACATGGTCGCCAGACCTTTGCGGCCACCGGTCTTTTCCAGATGATGCAAGGCCGTCAGCACCAGACGCGCGCCACTCATGCCCAACGGATGGCCCAGGGCGATGGCGCCGCCGTTAGGGTTGACCTGCGCCGCATCGTCAGCCAGACCCAGCTCGCGCAGCACCGCCAGGCCCTGGCTGGCAAAGGCTTCGTTCAGTTCGATGACGTCAAAGTCAGTCACCGCAATGCCCAGACGCTCGACCAGTTTGCGCACCGCAGGTACCGGGCCGATCCCCATGACCCGGGGTTCGACACCAGCACTGGCCATACCGAGAATCCGCGCACGCGGGGTCAGGCCATGTTTCTTGACCGCTTCGGCGGACGCCAGGATCAACGCCGCTGCACCGTCGTTGACCCCTGAAGCATTACCGGCGGTGACGGTCTTGTCCGGACCGTTGACCGGCTTGAGCCGGGCCAGCGCCTCCAGCGTGGTTTCGGCACGCGGGTGTTCATCGGTGTCGACAATGGTCTCGCCCTTTTTGTGGGCAATGCGTACCGGCACTATTTCCTCGGCAAAGTAACCTGCCGCCTGCGCCGCAGCCGTACGTTGCTGGCTGCGCAAGGCAAAAGCGTCTTGGTCGGCGCGGGAAATGTTGTAATCGTCAGCCACGTTATCGGCGGTTTCCGGCATCGCATCGACACCGTACTGGGCCTTCATCAACGGGTTGATGAAGCGCCAGCCAATGGTGGTGTCTTCCAGCTTCATGCCTCGCGAATAGGCCGCATCGGCCTTGCCCATTACGAATGGCGCACGGGACATCGATTCCACACCACCGGCAATCACCAGCTCCATTTCACCGGCAGCGATGGCCCGAAAAGCGGTACCGATAGCATCCATACCGGATGCGCACAGGCGATTGAGGGTCACCCCAGGAATGCTTGGCGGCAGGCCGGCCAGCAACGCTGCCATGCGCGCCACGTTGCGGTTGTCTTCGCCGGCCTGGTTGGCGCAGCCGAAAAACACTTCGTCGACCTCCTGCCAGTTGACCGACTGATTACGCTCGATCAACGCCTTGATCGGAACGGCTGCCAGATCGTCAGCGCGTACGCCGGCCAGCCCGCCACCGAAGCGGCCAATCGGCGTGCGGATGGCATCGCAGATGAATACATCACGCATCAGGCTTCTCCTGCCACTTGACCATGAGCAGCCGCGGTCCGGGCTTCCAGGTCACGCAGGGCGGCCAGTTCAACCTCGGTCGGCTCGCCAGACACCGTTACGTTTTCAGCAAAGCGCACCGGCCAGCCAGTGGCTGCAACCACCTGCTCACGGGTTACACCTGGATGCAGGGTAGTAACCACGAACTCGTTGCTGCCCTGCTCCGGCTCCATGATGCACAGGTCGGTGATGATCCCCACCGGGCCGGCACCTGGCAGACCCAGACGCTTGCGCGAGTCGCCGCCTTCGCCATGGCCTACGGAGGTGATGAAATCCAGACGTTCGACGAACGAGCGCGGTGACTGCTTGAGGATGATCAGCACCGACTTGGCAGAACCTGCGATCTCCGGCGCACCGCCTGCGCCCGGCAAGCGAACTTTCGGCGCGTGGTAGTCACCGACCACCGTGGTGTTGATATTGCCGAAGCGGTCGACCTGCGCCGCGCCAAGGAACCCCACGTCGACCCGGCCACCTTGCAGCCAGTAGCGGAAAATTTCACTGGTCGACACCACGGTGTCAGCCGTTTCGGCCAGTTCACCGTCGCCGATCGACAGCGGCAGCACGCTCGGCTTGGCGCCAATCGGGCCTGACTCGTAGATCAACACCACATCAGGGCTGGAAGTCAGGCGCGCCAGGTTGGCGGCTTTGGACGGCAGGCCGATGCCCACGAAGCATACGCTGCCGTTATTGAGACGACGCGCGGCGGCAATGGTCATCATTTCACTGGTCGAGTAAGTCATTGCTTTGCCTCCGCGGCGCTGGCCAGCTTGCGTTGAAATTCACTGAAATCCGCTGTGCCATGGATGTATTGGTCAATCCAGGCCTGGAACGTCTCACGGTCACGGGCGATCGGGTCCCAGTCCTGATAGAAGCGGTTGTCACGCTCGTAGTAGCCGTGGGCGTAGGACGGATGCGCACCGCCGGGTACCAGGCAGACCGCACTCAGCGCCCAGGTTGGCAGCACGCAGGCGTTCATCGGCGCCTGCAGGTCGTCGACGATCTCCTCGACGGTGACGATGCAGCGCTTGGCCGCCAGGGCCGCCTCCTTCTGCGAACCGAGAATACCCCAGACCAACACGTTGCCTTTGCGGTCGGCCTTTTGCGCATGGATCACGGTGACGTCCGGACGCACCGACGGCACGGCGGCCAGCACTTCACCGGTGAACGGACAGGTGACTGTCTTGATCAACGGGTTAACTTTGGGCAGGTCGGAACCGGCGTAGGCGCGCAGTACCGCGAACGGCAGCCCCGATGCGCCGGCGACGTAAGCGTTGGCCAGGTCGGCATGACTGTGCTCTTCAAGTTCCAACGGCCGCGGCCACTGTTTTTCGACGGCATCACGCAGGCGGTGCAGCGAACCGACCCCAGGGTTACCGCCCCAGGAAAACACCAGGCGCTTGACGCAACCGGCACCGATCAACTGATCGTAGATCAGGTCGGGAGTCATCCGCACCAGGGTCAGCTCACGCTTGCCCTGGCGAATGATTTCGTGGCCCGCTGCCGAGGGGATCAGATGAGTGAAACCTTCCAGCGCAACGGTGTCGCCATCGTTGACCAGTTGTTTCACCGCATCGCGTAAAGACATGATTTCAGCCATGAGGCGCTCCCGAACCCAAACATCACGTTCAATGATCGGCGCGTTGATTCGCGCCGCGATGGACATGAGGTTATGCGCGAGGCACCCAGGCAAACAATCCGATAATCGATTATTCGTTCGATAATCGAACGAATTTGATTGACCGAATCAGGTAAAAATCTGCGCGCTCAGTTCCCGGCTGGCGTCGAGCATGATCGGTAAAAAGCGCTGTTCCAGTTCGCTACGCGCCACTCGCGCGGCACTGGTGCTGACGTTCAGTGCCGCCAGTACCTGGCCGGAAGCGTCATACACCGGCACGGCGATCGAGCGCAGGCCTTGCTCCAGTTCCTGATCGACAATGCACCAGCCTTGCTGACGAACCTGCTGCAGGCATTCATAAAGCGCTTCAACAGTACGGATGGTCCGGCTGGTTTTGGGTTGCAGGTCGACATGGTCGAGGTATTCGCGCAGCGACACGTCGTCGAGTGCCGCCAGCAGAATCCGCCCCATGGACGTGCAATAGGCCGGCAGTCGCCCACCCACCGAGAGGTCTACCGAGATCAAGCGCTGAGTGGTCGCCGAGCGGGCGATATACAAAATGTCCTCGCCCTCCAGCGTGGCCATATTGCAGGCCTCATGCAACTGATCGCTCATGCGGTCCAGATAAGGTTGCGAAGACACCGCCAGCGGGGTGGACGACAGGTAGGCATGCCCCAGCGTCAGGACTTTAGGCAACAGCGAGTAAGTGCGACCGTCCGTCGTTGCGTAGCCGAGCTTGATCAGCGTGTGCAGACAACGCCTGACTGCCGCACGCGGGATCTCGGTACGGTGACTGATCTGGGCAATGGTCAGGTGACGCTTGCGCTCTTGAAAGGCATGAATGACCGCCAGGCCGCGAGCCAGCGAGGTCATGAAATCAGGATCGCCGGTCAGCGCCTGAATACGTCGCGCAGGTGAAGCCACGATCGGAGGTGCCAGCGAGACAAAAGAATTGCGCAGTTCTTCATTCATGACAACACCTCGGACTTACCCTTGCAGGCCTTGTATATCAACGGTTTCAGGCCTGGACACTACAGATGGGCACAGGTCAGACCGTCCGATTATCGAACAAGTGGCCGATAATCGCAATTGACCCATGACAAATATACTTATACCTTTAGGCCTGCCATGAAGTGGCTTCTTGGAAATCCTGGTCAGGTACCCACTGAGAAGTCCTAGGCAACGGCCTTGTCCACGAAGCAAGGCCGTTTTTATTTGCCCTCTGCTGCCCTTCACTGCGCCGCGCTCTGCCTCTTTTGCAAGCTCACTGCAACCTTCGATGCCATGAAAGTTCTTTCATGATGCGTTCGCTATAAACTTCAATAGGCCGAACACTAACAAAGCATCCTGAAAACGACAGTGCCTGTAGTTGACGTCCGCAGACTTCTTGGAGATAGTAGCTTTCATCTGGTTGGCAATACCTTGTGCCGTGACGGTGCCCATCGTGTCATTCAGGGCCTGAGCGCCTTTTCGATGTGCCACGCAATTCCCTGTTGCGTTGATCCGACACAAGCCAGCCCGGCAACCGCCCCGCGGATGCGCAAATACCCATGTCGCTACGACAGATGTTTTTTTCTGGTGCCCGTAGCCGCCAGCCACCGAATGTGGCATGACGTTCAAAGTGTCCAATGGGCCTCGATGGTTCAATACCCTTGGCCAATCGCCCTGTAAGGACACTGAACGAGTGCACATTCCCGATGCCTGACGTTTGCACCAGAGTTCATTTGACTTGACTAGGTAACATCGTGACTAAAGATGAAATGCGCGCGGAACTTGAGCGCCAGGAACAACGATTCAAGGAGGTTTATGGCGGCGAAGTCACTACCTACGCCGCACAACCGGACCCGGAACGCAAACCCTGGCGTAAAAGAGCCACGGTTCAGGACCAGGCGTTCAAGCAAGAACTGCAACGCATGGAAAAAGAACTGAAAGAAGAGCAGTGATCGTCCGGCTGTTGTAAGCCAACCGGCGCTTTTCTGATGCTTGCCACTGTCCTGCTGGACCGGCGATGTCATGACCGCGAAACAGATCTGATCGATACCGACCAGCAGTCGGTGCGTCGAAGTGTATTTTTTCTGTCATAATCTCGCCCCCTTCAGAACGCATCAGAAAACCTACATGATCGATTTATTCAGCGGGCTTGATCCCTGGGTGCTTGTGAGTCTGCTGCTCGCCCTGGCATTCGTCCTATCGTTCGAGTTCATCAATGGCTTTCATGACACCGCCAATGCGGTAGCGACAGTCATTTACACCAAGGCCATGCCACCGCATCTGGCGGTCTTCGCCTCCGGCGTCTTCAACTTCCTGGGGGTATTGCTCGGCGGGGTCGGTGTGGCCTATGCGATTGTTCACCTGCTGCCGGTGGAGTTGCTGATCAACGTCAACACCGGCCACGGGCTGGCGATGGTCTTTTCATTGCTGACCGCCGCCATCGCCTGGAACCTCGGCACCTGGTACTTCGGTATCCCGGCTTCCAGCTCGCATACCCTGATCGGTTCGATTCTCGGCGTCGGCCTTGCCAATGCACTGATCAACGGCATCCCGGTGAGCGAAGGCGTCAACTGGCAGAAGGCAGCCGATATCGGCATGTCTCTGGTGTTCTCGCCGCTGGGTGGTTTTCTGGCTGCCGGCCTTGTGCTGCTTGTACTGAAGTGGTGGCGCCCGCTGTCGAAAATGCACAAGACCCCGGAGCAGCGCCGCGAACTCGACGACAAGAAACACCCGCCGTTCTGGAATCGCCTGGTGCTGGTGATTTCCGCCATGGCGGTAAGCTTCGTGCATGGCTCCAACGATGGCCAGAAAGGCATCGGCCTGATCATGCTGGTGCTGATCGGTATCGTGCCAGCACAGTTTGTGCTCGACCAGAACAGCACCACTTATCAGATTGAGCGCACCCGCGACGCCACCCTGCATCTGAGCCAGTTCTACCAGCGCAACAATGCCACTCTGGGCGAGTTCCTCGCCATGGGCAAGACCGACAAAGGCGACCTGCCTTCCAGCGCGGCATGCGACCCCAAACAGACCGAACCGACCATTGATGCGCTGCTGGCCAAGCTTCAGGGGGTGACCGACTACCGGGCACTGAGCGCTGAAGACCGTATCGAAGTACGCCGTTACTTGCTGTGCCTGGACGATACTGCGCGCAAGGTCAGCAAGCTGCCTGATCTGGCCGCCCGCGAGAAATCCGACCTCGCCAAGTTGCGCAAGGACCTGACTGCGACCACCGAATACGCCCCGTTCTGGGTGATTCTGGCGGTCGCCCTGGCGCTGGGTATCGGCACCATGGTCGGCTGGAAACGGGTCGTTCTGACCATCGGCGAGAAAATCGGCCGTCAGGGCATGACCTATGCCCAAGGCATGTCGGCCCAGATCACGACCGCAACGGCTATTGGCCTGGCTAACATCTTCAGCCTGCCAGTCTCCACTACCCACATTCTGTCTTCGGGTGTGGCCGGTACCATGGTTGCCAACCGCAGCGGTCTGCAGTCCAGCACCGTGCGTACCATCCTGCTGGCCTGGGTCCTGACCCTGCCAGCGACCATCGCCCTTTCCGCCGGCCTGTTCTGGCTGGCGTCCAAGACGCTGGTCTGACGCACAAGGCCCCCAGGTTCTGCCTGGGGGCCTGTCAGGCTGTCAGCGGCGCTTCTTGCTGGCGCCCAGCAATGACCCCATAACCCCACGCAACAACTGACGGCCCAACTGATTGGCGGCCTGACGCATGGCGTTTTTCATTGCCCTGCCCGCCAGACCGCCGAGAAAAGCCCCGGCCTTGTCACCGAAGTCATCCGCACCTGACGATGCCGTTGGCTCAGGCGGTTCGCCAGCAGGCGCGGCCACGCTGCGCACCGCCAGCCGCTCATAGGCAGACTCGCGATCAAATGCCTGGTCATAGTGCCCGGCCAAAGGAGACTGGCGCACCCATGCCGCTCGCTCAGACTCATTAAGCGGACCGATGCGTGACTGCGGCGGGGCAATCAATACTCGCTGTACCATGGCTGGGGTGCCCTTGCTCTGCAGCGTACCGACCAGTGCTTCACCAATGCCCAGCTCCGTCAGTACCGACAGGCTGTTGAACTGCGGGTTAGGCCTGAAACCTTCAGCCACGGCGCGCAAGGCGCGTTGTTCTTTGGCGGTGAAAGCCCGCAGGCCATGCTGGATGCGCAACCCCAACTGAGCAAGAATCGCATCCGGCAAGTCACCGGGCGACTGAGTGACGAAATACACCCCGACACCTTTGGAGCGGATCAATCGCACCACCTGCTCCAGCCGCTGCTGCAGCGCCAGCGGTGTATTGCCAAACAACAGATGCGCCTCGTCAAAGAACAACGCCAGCACCGGTTTATCGGCATCACCGCGCTCGGGCAATTGCTCGAACAACTCGGCCAACAGCCAGAGCAGAAAGGTCGCATAGACCTTCGGTGCCTCGTGCACCAGGCGGCTGGCGTCGAGCAAATGAATACGCCCGCGACCATCACTGGCCGGCTGCAGAATGTCCTGCAACTGTAACGCCGGTTCACCAAACAGCGCCTCGGCGCCCTGCTGCTCAAGCCCTGCCAGACGGCGCTGTAATGCCTGGCTGGAGGGCGCGGTCAGTAATGCCGCGTCTTCGCCCAGCAGGTTCGGGTGCTCGCGCAGATGATTGAGCAGCGCCTTGAGGTCCTTGAGATCCAGCAACAACAAACCTTCCCGGTCGGCGACCTTGAAAGCGGCATACAGCGCCGACTGCTGACTGTCGGTCAACGCCAGCAGGTTGCCGAGCAACAACGGTCCCATTTCGCTGAGGGTGGTACGCAGTGGATGGCCAGACTTGCCATCGATATCCCAAAGTACCAAAGGATAGCCTTGCGGCCGATGCCCCAGCCAGGGCATGCCGGCAATGCGCTCAGCCACTTTGCCTTGCGCATTGCCAGCAGCGCCCAGGCCGCACAGATCGCCCTTGATATCAGCGGCGAACACCGCCACCCCGGCATCACTGAAGGCTTCGCTCAGACGCTGCAAAGTGACGGTCTTGCCAGTGCCGGTCGCGCCAGCGATCAGCCCGTGTCGATTGGCCAGACGCAGATCCTGACCGACCGGTTGTCCGTACGGATCTGCGCCCAGCACCAGTTGCACAGTATCGGGCATGACTTCACCCCTCTTGTTCAGGATCTGCTCAAGTATTGACCCGTTACGTCATCTCTTCGAGGCTGATGGCTGCCATCCGGCGGGCGGTAGCCGGTCGTCACGAACAACCGCAGTTGCCGGTGGTCAGCAAGAGAGGTCCACTCACCTGAGGAGTCCCTCACGTGCATATCGCCGACATGACGATGTTCTACGCACCGGCCAGCGGTGGCGTGCGCACTTATCTGGATGCCAAACACCGGCGTTTGCAACACTATCCAGGCGTGCAACACAGCCTGTTGATTCCTGGCGCGCGCTCCAGCCACAACGACGGCGTGCATCAGGTTCCGGCAACCCCATTACCGTTTGGCAACGGTTATCGCTTTCCACTGCGGGTCAGCCCCTGGCGAACCATGCTGCACAATCTCAAACCGGATCTGATTGAGGTCGGCGATCCTTACCTGACCGCCTGGGCCGCGCTGGATGCACGGCGTCAGCTCGATGTGCCGGTGATCGGTTTTTATCACTCCGATCTGCCTCTGCTAATCAGCAACCGGATGGGCCAGTGGATCAACAGCAGCGCCCAGGCTTACATCAGCAAGCTGTATGGCAACTTCGACCGAATTCTGGCGCCCAGCCAGGTCATGGCCAGCAAACTGATCGGCATGGGCCTTGAACAGGTCCATGTGCAACCGCTGGGTGTTGATCTACAGATCTTCGCCCCCACCCGACGTAACCCTGATCTGAGGCAACGCCTGGGCTTGCACCCGGATACCCGGCTATTGGTGTTTGCCGGCCGCGGCTCCCGGGAGAAGAACATCAATGTTCTATTGCACTGCATGAAACACCTCGGGCCGCGCTACCACTTGCTGCTGATAGGCTCGCACATGCCGACCCAAGTGCCGGACAACGTCTCGGTAATCGGCCGCTTCTGCAAGGCAACCGAGGTCGCGCAGTGGCTGGCCAGTGCCGACGCGCTGTTGCATGCCGGTGATCAGGAAACCTTCGGCCTGGTGATACTCGAAGCCATGGCCAGTGGCATTGCGGTGGTCGCCGTCGACGCCGGGGCGTTCAGCGAGATCGTCCCTGGTGAATGTGGCCTGCTGTGCGCAGCCAATCAGCCCAAGGCCATGGCCAGTGCGGTACGCGAGCTGTTTGAACACGATGTCAGGGCTGTGGGGCAGATTGCCCGGCAGCATGTCGAAGCACATTACAACTGGGACAGGGTCGTTGCCGGATTGCTTGAGCACTACCAGGCCGTGCTGGGCAGCCATCTGCCAGTGACAGCCAATGGCTGAGCAATCAGTCCTGCTGCTGGTGCTGCACGATGTTGCGCCGTGCACCTGGCGCAGCTACCTGCCTTTCGTGGCGGCGGTGGATGCACTGGGCAGCGTTGCGATGACCTGGCTGGTGGTGCCGGACTTTCATCAGCGTAATCCTCTGGACAACGACCCGGCACTGCTTGATTTTCTCGACACGCGACTGGCGCGCGGGGATGAATTGGTTTTGCACGGTTATCAGCATTGCGATACCGGCCCGCCACCACGCCATGCGGCTGATTTTCTGATGCGACGGGTTTACACCCGCGAGGGCGAGTTCTACTCGTTATCGCACGATCAGGCATTGATGCGCCTGGATGCCGGGATTGCCGTTTTTCAGCGCCATGCATGGCCGCTGCACGGATTCGTGGCGCCGGCCTGGCTGATGAGCCCCGGTACTCGCCTGGCATTGCGCGAGCGACCGCTGAGCTACACCAGCAGCCCGCACCACTTATACCGCCTGCCAGACTTCACTGCGCTGCGGGCTCCGGGCCTGGTATGGAGTGCCCGCAGCGCTTGGCGGCGCGGGGCTTCATGGGTGTTCAATCGTTGGCAGGAAACGCAGTGGCGCCAGGCTCAGGTCATTCGCCTGGGCCTGCATCCGGTGGACATGCATCACGAGCTGGCAAGGCGATATTGGCTCGCAGCGCTGCAGAGACTGCTTGAGCAAGGTCGTGTAGCGCAGACCAAATACGTCTGGCTGAGTGCTCAGATATCGGCTTCGGTATCGCAATGAGGCTCGTTGTCAGCGGCGTTGGAAACCTCTTGCAACTGACGCCACAATTGGGCGGCTGCCGAAAAATCAGCGCCATCCTCGGGGCTCAAGGCATCGGGATCATAACGACTCAGGCAACCTTCGCCGATCACCGGGGGCGGGCTTGCAGTGGCTTTATTCAGAGGATCGCTCATGTCCTGGCTCCGGCAGTGGAAGACAGACCTTAAACCGATCAGTCACCACCCGCCAGAGCCTGGAGGAGTTACCGGCAATCAGTCGAAGATCACGGTCTTGTTGTCGTGCACCATCACCCGGTCTTCCAAGTGAGCACGCAAACCGCGAGCCAGCACCAGCTTCTCAACATCACGCCCCAGACGCACCAGCGTCTCGATGTTTTCACGGTGGCTGATACGCACCACGTCCTGTTCGATGATAGGGCCGGCATCCAGCTCTTCGGTTACATAGTGGCAAGTGGCGCCAATCAGTTTCACGCCACGCATCGCCGCCTGGTGGTACGGTTTGGCGCCCACGAACGATGGCAGGAAGCTGTGGTGAATGTTGATCACCTGGTTGGCGTACTCCTGACACAGCTGTGGCGGAAGGATTTGCATGTAGCGGGCCAGGACCACGACGTTAGCCTGATACTCACCGACCAGACGAGAAACCTCTGCGAAGGCTGGCTGCTTGTTGGCCGGGTCCACAGGTACGTGATGATAAGGAATGCCGTGCCACTCGACCATGCCACGCAGGTCCTGATGGTTGGAAATCACACAGGCGATCTCGCAGTCCAGTTCATCGCTGTGCCAGCGATGCAGCAGGTCCGCCAGGCAGTGAGACTCACGGCTGGCCATCAGCACCACACGCTTTTTCTGGGCCGAGTCAGTAATTCGCCACTCCATCGAGAACTCTTCGGCAATGGGTGCAAACGCTGCACGCAAGCCTTCCAGGTCCAGCGGCAGACTGTCGGCACGAATTTCGTGGCGCATGAAGAACCAGCCACTGAGACTGTCAGAGTGGTGACTCGACTCGGTAATCCATCCGTTGTAGGACGCCAGAAAGTTACTGACCTTGGCAACGATGCCGACCCGGTCCGGGCAAGCACTCACCAGGCGAAAAGTGCGCATGGGCAAAACTCCAGACTACGTAAAAAAGGCGGCCATTCTAGCCGCTACGCGGCAAAACTGCAGTAATGACGTCATGTAAACACCGCCAGGGATAGCAAAAGGCCTTCGGCCGCAAATTGCACCTTGCCATCATTGCATCGAGACTCTGCCAGCACTGAAAACAACGCCATTTAACCGGTACTTTTCGTGCACTGAAGCCGTGCATTCAGGGACTCATGAAGGATTCTTAAAAGAGCCTCGGCACGGCAGGAGCGGTGCAGACTAATGCAACAAGATGCCGGGTATTTCTGCCGCCCTCAGCCGCCACAGGCTCGCGTCAATACTGCTTAAAGCAACATCTTTTCAGGTCAATTAGGCCGCCGCCTAGTTTCTCGCTTTCTGTAGGAAATCGGTATATCACCTGCTATTTCAGACAAAACAACTATTTGATGTTTACTTGCTCAAGTCCACTGACTATTATTACCTGACTGCAGCCCTGACGCCCCTCCCAACATAGGTATACCCCATGTCGCTGATCAACGAATACCGCGCTACTGAAGAAGCCATCAAAGAACTGCAAGCCCGTTTGAAAAATCTGTCCCAAGATGACAAATTGCAGGCCGAGCTGGAGTTTGAAGGCAAACTGCGCACCCTCATGGGCGAGTACCAGAAATCCCTGCGTGACATCATTTCCCTGCTTGATCCGGATGCCAAAGTTAACAAGGCACCTCGTGGCGTGGTGAAAACCACCGGCACCAAACGCGCTCGTAAAGTCAAGCAGTACAAGAACCCGCACAATGGCGAAGTGATCGAAACCAAAGGCGGCAACCACAAAACGCTGAAAGAGTGGAAAGCCAAGTGGGGCGGCGACGAAGTCGAAAGCTGGTCGACCCTGCTGGGTTAATCACCGTCTTGTAGTGCAAAACGCCAGCTCGCTGGCGTTTTTTATTACCTGCTTTTTAAAAACATCATGACACGTTCAATATGCTGACAGCTTAAGGGTCGCTCTTTTGTTGATAAGCCTACAAGGCATGTACGAAAACTCACCCGCGCCCTCAACTTCACAGCGGGCTTCAGGCAAGCACCGCCTCCAGGCCGAGCCGTTTCAGATCCCCAGCCGGCCTCGCAATACCTGCACATAATCCTGCCACTGACTCAATACCTTCAACTGCTCAGGCCTGGCATTGAGCGACAACTCGATCAGCGCCTTGGTAAAGCTTTGCAGCGTGTTGGGAGCGCCGAACTCCGGGCGTGTCAGACGTGCCTGGCAAAACTCCAGCCAGCGTTGCTGCTCCTGCGCATTCAGGGTTTCGGCAAAGTTACGCGCCCGGTAGCGAAACAACAGCTCCGGCAAACGCGCGTCATCAAAAGGCCAGACCGGTTGCGCCAATTGCTGCGGCTCGGCCTCACGCACTTGCTCACACAGTCTTCGATCACGGTCACCAATAAAACCGTCATACAGCTGCTGCTCGGGATCTTGATGAGCCGCGAATTCTTCACGCCCATAGAGGTTTTGCAAACGCGGCTGCCAAAGTTCCTGCTCCTGCACCAATGCCGTGGCCCGTTCACGAATCAGCGTCATGTCCAGTTGCAAACGTTGCTGGTCTTCTTCACGCAACACACTTAGCGGTGCGAGCACCGGACAGCGATTTATATGCACAAGTTTCAGCGGAACCGGTAGTTCTCCCTGCGCCAACTCTTCACGACGCTTGTACAGCCGCTCGCGCAGCGTATCGGCATCGAGTGCCAGCAGTGGCGAATGATCCAGGTGCAGGTCGCAGACAATCAGCGCATTGCGATTGTGCGGGTGCCAGGCAAGAGGCAGCACCACCCCCAGATAGTGTCGGGCTGCCGAAAAACGCCCGGATATATGCACAACAGGTTGCAGCAACCGAATCTGCTCTTGAACCTTTTGCTTACTGCGCAGTGTAAACAGATAGTCATAAAGTTTTGGCTGACGCTCACGGATCAGCCGCGCAAGCGCAATAGTGGCGCGCACATCGGACAACGCATCGTGAGCCTGACCATGCTCAATACCATTGGCAGCGGTCAAGCGTTCGAGTTTGAGCGTGATGCGCCCTTCTTCTTCAGGCCAGACAATGCCTTGCGGGCGCAATGCACAGGCAGCGCGTACAACATCAATCAAATCCCAACGGCTGTTACCGCTCTGCCATTCCCGACCATAAGGATCAAAGAAATTGCGATACAAGCTGTAACGGGTAACTTCATCATCGAAACGCAACGTGTTGTAACCCGCACCACAAGTACCTGGCTGCGCCAGCTCGGCATGCACACGAGTCATGAAGTCGGCCTCGCACAAGCCCTTCTCTGCCAGACGTTGCGGAGTGATCCCTGTGACCAGGCAGGCCGCAGGATGCGGCAGGATATCGTCGCTCGGTTGGCAGTACAGATTGACCGGAGCGCCGATTTCGTTGAGTTCGGCATCGGTGCGGATCCCGGCCATCTGCAACGGTCGGTCACTGCGCGGGTTGATGCCGGTGGTTTCGTAGTCGTGCCAGAAGATGCTGGGATTCACGGGTTATTCCTGAACGGTAGACCGATAAAGTGTAGGGCTATCAACACGTAAATGGCTAATTTGCCAAATTCAACAATGAACACGGACATATCCTGCATTGTCTATCGACGTATTCCCATTGCCTCGATAAGCCAGTCAGGATAGGTTCACTGCATGTGGGAATCGCCCGGTTTTTTAGACACCCCCTTGCAAGGCAGCAGCATAATCCCCCCTCTCCTTTTACTCTCAAGTACCGCACATCATGTTTCCAGTTTCGCCAAGGCAGGCAGCACCTCTGGACACCCGGCTCGGGATTGAAACGCCAGAAGGCATCGATTTGCTGTTACGTCCGGCAGGCCTGACAGTGCGTGCCCTGGCGTTCAGCATCGACCTGTTGCTGCGTGGTCTGCTGCTACTGACCGGCTATGGTGCCCTGAGTCTGTTCGGTGATTTGGGCATGGGACTGTCGGCCATTGGCTTGTTCCTGATCAACTGGTGGTATCCGGTGTTGTTCGAAGTGCTCAATCAGGGTCGCACCCCGGGCAAGCAAATGATGGCCTTGCGAGTCATTCACGACGATGGCACACCGGTCGGCTGGACCTCATCGCTGATCCGTAATCTGTTGCGCATGGTCGACATGCTGCCTTTCGGGTATGCCGCAGGCGCCCTCGCATGCCTCAATCACCCACACTTCAAACGCTTGGGCGACCTGGCAGCAGCCACACTGGTGGTCTATAACGAACCACTGCGCCAACCTCCGGTGCTGCCCGATGCGCCGCCTGCTATTGCACCGTTCGCTCTGCAACTGGCCGAACAACGTGCCATCCTCGATTTTGCCGAGCGCCAGGGCGAGCTGTCGGACTCGCGAACCCGAGAGCTGGCCGGCTTGCTGGCCGAGCCGCTGCAAGTTGCGCCCGGGCAGGCGGCGAGCCGGATCAACGGCATAGCCCGTGGCCTGCTGGGGGCGCCATGAAACAAAGCCTGTTTGAAAACCTTCATCAGGCCGACTGGCAGCGTTTCGCCACGCGTCTGACCCTGCTCGAAAAAAACGCTCGCACCATCACGGCCAGCGAGACCTTCAGCCTGGATTACCGACGCATCTGCCAGCATCTCGCATTGGCCAGAGAGCGTGGCTACAGCAGTTATCTGGTCGACTCGCTGCAGCAATTGGCATTGCGTGGCCATCAGCAGCTGTACCGGCATCGCAGCAATCAGTTGATGACGATGCTGACCTTCGTACTGGCAGGTTTCCCCCGCAGGGTCAGGGCCGAGTGGCGGTTTGTGGCGGTCTCGGCCCTGCTGTTTTTCGCCTGCCTGCTGGGCATGGGCCTGCTCGTGCATGCCGTTCCTGCAATGGTCTACAGCGTGCTCGCTCCGGAGCAGGTGCACCAGATGCAGGGCATGTACGACCCGGGCTCAAGGCGCATCGGCGTGCCGGCAGAACGCGGCTCCGGCGAGGACTGGGTGATGTTCGGTTACTACATCATGAACAACATCGGCATCGCGTTTCAGACCTACGCCAGCGGCTTGCTGCTCGGCCTGGGCAGCCTGTTCTTCCTGGTCTATAACGGTTTGCTGATCGGCGCAGTGGCCGGTCACCTGACCCAGATCGGCTACGGTCAGACCTTCTGGCCATTCGTCGCGGGCCATGGCGCCTTCGAACTGACCGCCATTGTCATCGCTGGCGCAGCAGGCCTCAAACTCGGCTGGGCACTGCTGGCACCGGGACGCATGACCCGCGCCCTGGCATTGCGTAACGCAGCCCGGCAAAGCGTGCAAATGATGGGCGGGGTCATGTTCATGCTGCTGATCGCTGCCTTCATCGAAGCCTACTGGTCATCGATGAGCTGGCCTGCGCCATGGATCAAGTACCTGGCGGGGGGGATCCTGTGGAGCCTGGTGGCCGTCTGGCTGTTACTTGCCGGAAAAAACGCCCATGCGCCTGACTGACGCCAGTATCGCCATCCGCCCGCGCCCGGCCTGGGAAGCCCTGGATCTGGGTGTCCTGCTGGCCGGCCGGCATCGGAGCCTGCTGATGCTGTCCTGGGCATTGGTCACCCTGCCGATTCTTGGCGTATTGAGCCTTGTGCTATGGGATTACCCCAGCGTGGTCATCGCGCTGTTCTGGTGGTTCAAGCCGCTTTACGAACGACTGCCACTATGGATCCTGTCACGCGCCCTGTTTGGCGCAACGCCGACCCTCAAGCAAGCACTCAAGGCCTGGCCCGGTCTGCTCAAGCGCGAGCTGCTGCCAAGCCTGCTCTGGCGCCGCCTGAGCCTGCTGCGCAGTTTCACCTTGCCGGTCCAGCAACTCGAAGGGCTGAGCGGCCAAGCACGTCGCCTGCGTCTGGCGGTGCTGTGTCAGGCAGACACCCGTGCCGCGCGTTGCCTGACCCTGGCAGGCGCGCACCTGGAGCTGGTCCTGTACACCGCAGCAATCATGCTGGTCTATGTCTTCATGCCTCGGCAGATGGATGTCGACTGGAGCTGGCTACTGATATTGGGCAGCGATGACCAGCTACTGTGGGTCGATCATTTGCTCAACCTCTTGTACGCAGTGGCCCTGATCGCCTGGGGGCCGGTCTACGTGTCTTGTGGTTTCATGCTCTACCTCAACCGCCGTACCCGGCTGGAAGCCTGGGATATCGAATTGGTGTTCAAACGCCTGCGCCAGCGTCTGGCCGGTAGCGCTGCAACTCTGGTGGTCGGCGCATTATTGCTGCTGGGCGCGCTACCGCACAGCGGTTGGGCCTACGCCTCGCCTGCCCCGGAATCCGTACAGCCCTCGCCCCAGAGCACGCGCCTGACGCACCAGCCGCTTAACAGCCAGCAATCACATGCGGCGATCACTGACCTGCTGGAGAAGCCGCCCTTCAAGAACCCAGAAACCGTAACCGGCTGGCGGCTTCCAGAGGCGCAGGAACAACCGCCCACCGCGGGACAAGCACCATCAACATGGTTCGACTGGCTAAACCACCTGCTCAAAGGCGCCAACGTACTCGCCCATCTGTTCGAGATCCTGCTGTGGAGCCTGGCCATCGGCCTGCTGGGCCTGATGATCTGGCGCTACCGTCAGTGGCTGCGGTTGTTCATCGCCTCACCCGGCAGAGACAAACCAGTCACTGCCCATCCCCCGGCGCAGTTATTCGGTCTGCAAGTCAGCGCCCAGAGTTTACCCGACGACATCGCAGGCACTGTCCTGGCGCTCTGGCCAGACCAACCTCGTGAGGCTCTGAGCCTGCTTTACCGGGCCTTGCTCAGTCGTTTGATCACTGATTACCAACTGCCATTAAAAAGCGCCGATACCGAACAACAGGCGCTGCAGCGCATCGCCAGCCTCAACAAACCGGCCCTGAGCGACTTCAGCCATGAACTGACCGGGCACTGGCAAAATCTTGCCTATGGTCATCGGCTGCCCGCCGCGCATGTACTGCCCGAGCTGTGTGAACGCTGGCGCAGCCTGTTCGAGACCGGAGCACGCCCATGAAGCGCGGCTATCTAATGCCGGGCTTGCTGGTCTCGGTTGTGCTGGCAGTGGTGATCGTACTGTTCATCAGGCAGCTGGAACCTTACGAGGAAACCATCGATCGCGGCCCGTCGCCAGAAGCCAGGACCAACCCCTATCTGGCAGCCGAACAGTTCTTGCTCCAGCGCTCGATAACGGTTCGCTCAGCCGATACCTGGACCGAGCTGCCCGAACCCACAACGCAGCGCCAGACCCTGCTGATTCTCGATGATCGCTCGCGCATGACGCCCGAGCAGGTCGACCCGTTGCTGGCCTGGGCCGATGCAGGTGGTCATCTGGTAGTGGTCGCCGAACAACTGTGGGACGAGCAGCAACAACGCAGCGGCGACCTGCTGCTTGACCGTCTGCAGATTCGCCAGTCATTGACCCGCGACCTGCCCAAGACACAAGCGGAGGATTCAGGCAGCACACCGGCCGTTCCGATGGCGCGCCCCACACCGGCCAAGACGCCCTGGCCACACCTGACCCGGCTGTATCTTGAAAACGAAGATGCCCCGGCCTACATGAGCTTCGACCCGGCCTATCATCTGGAAGACCCGCAAGACCTGGCCGCCTACTGGGCCAACAGTGCCAATGCCACCCACATGCTGCAACTGGAGCATGGCGCCGGCCTGGTCACAGTACTTACCGATTCACAATTGTGGACCAACCACAGCATCGGTGAATACGACAACGCCTGGCTACTCTGGTACCTGACCCAGGACAGCAGCGTGACGCTGATCGCCCAGGCCCGGCACGATACGTTGCTGAGCTTGCTGCTGCGTCACTTTCCACTGGCGATAGTGACCCTGGCCTTGCTGCTGGCGCTCGCCGTATGGCGGGTGGCAATGCGTGAGGGGCCGCTGCAATGGCCGGCACCTGCCGGTCGTCGGCAACTGGTCGAACACCTGCGTGCCAGCGCCGACTTCCTGCTGAGGCATCGCGGGCAACAGGCGCTGCTGAAAAACCTGCAACAAGACATCCTGCGTCGTGCCCGTCAACGTCACCCCGGCTTCGAGACGCTGGTTGTCACCGAACAGTGGCAGGTTCTCGCCAGGCTCAGCCGCCAGTCAACCAGTGCCATAAGCCTGGCGATGCGCCCGCGTCCGGCGCAACGCCTGTCCAGCGCCGACTTCACCCGTCAGG
The DNA here is from genome assembly GCF_024129895.2 of Pseudomonas sp. 21LCFQ02. Classification (NCBI taxonomy): domain Bacteria; kingdom Pseudomonadati; phylum Pseudomonadota; class Gammaproteobacteria; order Pseudomonadales; family Pseudomonadaceae; genus Pseudomonas; species Pseudomonas sp. 21LCFQ02. Next base: position 2,713,277 of record NZ_CM178749.1, on the reverse strand, counting down.
TAGCCCATCTGCAAACTCTCAGGAATGCCCTATGAGCGAGTCCAACAGCGCACCGTCTGATCCCGTTGAAAACCTTGACAAGCCACCGCTGCAGGCCTCTTCCCAAGCGGCTGAACGCCAACAGGCGAGCCAGCGGGCGCAGACCTTGCGTCGTGAACTGCAAAAAGCCCTGATTGGCCAGAACAGCATGATCGACGACGTACTCACCGCCCTGATCGGTGGCGGCCACGTACTGATCGAGGGCGTTCCCGGACTGGGCAAGACCCTGCTGGTACGGGCGCTGGCGCGCTGTCTTGGCGGCGAGTTCGCCCGGATCCAGTTCACCCCGGATCTGATGCCCAGTGACGTCACCGGGCACGCGGTGTACGACCTGCAGAGCGAACAATTCAAACTGCGCAAGGGTCCGCTGTTCACCCATATGCTGCTGGCCGACGAAATCAACCGTGCACCGGCCAAGACCCAGGCGGCGCTGCTTGAGGCCATGCAGGAGGGGCAAGTCACCCTGGAAGGCAAGACCCTGCCTATCCCGCAGCCCTTCATGGTACTGGCCACCCAGAATCCGATCGAACAGGAAGGCACCTACCCGTTGCCGGAAGCCGAGCTGGATCGCTTCATGCTCAAGCTGCACATGGACTACCCACAGGCCCATGAAGAGGTCGAGATGGTTCGCCAGGTGACCCGCTCAAGCCGCGCCGACATGCTCGACGTACAACCTCTGCTGGTGGTGATGCAACCCCACGAAGTGCAGACGCTGCAACAGGTTGCCAGCGAACTGCCAGTCGATGAGCAAGTGCTCGAATACGCCGTTCGGCTGGCCCGGGCAACCCGTAACTGGGCAGGCCTGACGCTGGGCGCCGGCCCCCGTGCTTCCATCGCACTGGTACGCGGTGGACGCGCCAGAGCCTTGCTGCGCGGCGGTGAGTTCGTGACCCCCGATGACATCAAGAGCTGCGCCATGGCAGTGCTGCGCCACCGGGTACGCCTGGCTCCGGAACTGGACATGGAAGGCTTGTCGGTGGATCAGGTTCTGCGCCAGATATTCGATCAGGTCCCGGCTCCGCGTCTATGACCCAGCGACTGCGACCTGCGCTGCGCCTGTTGGGCGCGCTTGCCCTGCTGGCAAGCCTGGCTCTGGTGCCGGGCATACTGTCTGCGCTGGCGATCAGGGTTCCCGAACTCGCCATCACCCTCTACTGGGCGACCTTGCTGGCGCTGCTTGGCATCGCCTTGCTCGACGCCGTACGGGTTGCGCGCCTGCCCTCCCCGCGGCTGCAGCGGCATATGCCCGCCAGCCTGGCGCTGCGGCGCTGGAGCGACGTGCAACTGGAGGTGCAACACGACGCCGGCACAGTCATGCAACTGCGCATCTTCGACCATGTACCGGACGGGCTGGAATTTGAACACCTGCCACAAAACCTGAACTTGCCCCCTCAGCAGACGGCACGCCTGAACTGGCGTTTGCGTCCGCTGCAACGCGGGCGCTTCAACTTCGAACGCTGCGAGGTGATCCTGCACAGCCCGCTGCGGCTCTGGGAAAGCCGCCGTTACCTGGCCCTGCCTGACCCCGTCAAGGTCTATCCCGACTTTGCCCGTCTTTATGACGGACCGCTGCAGGGTATCGAAAACTGGTTGAGTCAGATCGGTGTGCGCCAATTGCAACGCCGTGGCCTGGGCCAGGAATTTCATCAGTTACGGGAGTTTCGTGAAGGCGACAGCCTGCGGCAGATCGACTGGAAAGCCACTGCCCGGCATCGCACACCGATAGCCCGCGAATATCAGGACGAGCGCGATCAGCAGATCATGCTGATGCTCGATTGCGGACGGCGCATGCGCAGCCAGGACGATGAGCTGGCGCACTTCGATCACGGCCTCAATGCCTGCCTGCTCCTCAGCCACATCGCCCTGCGCCATGGCGACGCAGTCGGCCTGTCGACCTTTGCCGGCGAACAGCAACGCCACCTGCCGCCCGGCAAGGGCCAGCGCCAGTTGAACCTGTTGCTCAACGCGCTGTTCGACCTGCAGAGTACCCGGCGCCCCGCTGACTACAACGCCGCTGTACAGCAGCTATTGAGCAGGCAGAAACGCCGTGCCCTGGTGATTCTGGTCACCAACCTGCACGATGAAGATGATGAACAACTGCTGTGCGCCGTACGGCAACTGGGCCAACGTCACCGGGTGCTGATCGCCAGCCTGCGCGAAAGTGTGCTGGACCGCCTGCGTGAAGAACAGGTCGAGCGCTACGATCAGGCGCTGGCCTACTGTGGTGCGGTCGACTTTCTCAACGCTCGCAATAGCCTGCACGAGCGTCTCGAAGCGCTAGGGATACCCGTGATCGATGTACGCCCCGAAGAACTCGGCGCGCATTTGATAAACCGCTATCTGGGATTGAAGAAAGGCGGCGTTCTATAACGCCGCACTCCCATGCCTGCTGTCGATCAGGCTGAAGCTTCCAGAGGATAGAAGCTGAAATAATGCTGCAGGCTGTGCATCAGATCGAAGTACTCCTGCGGCGCTTCCTGGATATGAAACCCCGAGTCATAACAACCCGGCGTCACGTCCTCGTGACACCACTGGCACGTCGCACTGACATCGACCATTCGAAAGCCGTCGTTGCCCGACGGCACTTTCAGACGCAGGTCGAAGCGCCCGCCCACCAGCATCGGCAAATCGCTGATGAGCATCAATCCATCTTCGGAGACGTTGCCCAGACACCCCATGGGTCGATCGGTATACCGATTGAACACCTGGAGAAAATACTGCAGCTCGTGCCGTTCTATTCTTCTGTCCTTAAGCATGGCAGCCCCTTCAATGACCACGGGTGGCATTCATGATGACGTTGTAAACGCTGCACGAGTGCCCCGGCCCGCTGCATGAAAATCCCTGGATGCAGGGCTTTTCAGCCCTTTCACTCCGTTAACACACAGACTAGCGCAATTTATATTTAGATCCACCCGATTACAGTACCAATCATCCAATCGGGTGTAACTAGCGTGAAGCAGGAAAAGTTTTCGCCGGCTCACGTTGCGGGTAGTGGCCCAGTTGCGCCAGCGTATCGAGCCGCGCCCTGGCACGGAACGCATATTCGTTGCCCGGATACTGGTTGATGATGAACAGATAGGTCTGCGCGGCATCGACATACAGTTTTTGTTTTTCCAGACACTGGCCACGCAGCATCGACACCTCAGGCTGCACATAACGGCGCGCCCGGCTTTGTCGATCCACCTTGGACAAGGACAACAGCGCACTGTCGCAGTCGCCACGGTCATAGGCGCGGTAAGCACTGTTGAGGTTGGAGTTCATCGCCCAACGGGTACAACCACTGACGGCGGCCAGCAACACGATAATCATCAAGATACGCATGGGTCATCTCCTGTTCTGTGCCTGATATCGGCGGCAATGCAAATTTCTTCAGCCCGCCTGATCAACCAGCTGTCAGACGATTGCCCTGTCTGATGACAGCAAGGTAGTGCAAAGGAACAATGACTACAGGTCCAGAGAGGAGTAGCCTCTCGCTGCGCTTCAATCAAGGAGTTTGTGCATGACCGTTCGCCGTACCAAAATCGTCGCCACACTGGGCCCTGCGAGTAACTCGCCGGAAGTCATCGAGCAACTGATCCTCTCGGGTCTGGATGTTGCCCGCCTCAACTTCTCCCATGGCACCCCGGACGAGCACAAGGCTCGCGCCAAGCTGATCCGCGAGATCGCTGCCAGACACGGCCGCTTCGTCGCACTGCTGGGCGACCTGCAAGGTCCGAAGATTCGTATCGCCAAATTTACCGACAAGCGTATCGAGCTCAAGGTCGGTGACAAGTTCACTTTCTCCACCGCTCACCCGCTGACCGATGGCAACCAGGAAATCGTCGGTATCGACTACCCGGACCTGGTCAAAGACTGTGGCGTGGGTGACGTACTGCTGCTGGACGACGGCCGCGTGGTCATGCGTGTCGATACCCAGACCGCCACTGATCTGCACTGCACCGTACAGGTCGGCGGCCCGCTTTCGGACCATAAAGGCATCAACCGCCTCGGTGGCGGTCTGACTGCGCCGGCCCTGACCGACAAAGACAAGCGTGACATCAAGCTGGCCGCCGAGATGGACCTGGACTACCTGGCCGTGTCGTTCCCGCGTGACGCCTCAGACATGGAATACGCTCGTCAGCTGCGCGATGAAGCCGGCGGCACTGCCTGGCTGGTGGCCAAGATCGAACGCGCCGAAGCCGTTGCCAACGATGAAACCCTCGATGCACTGATTCGCGCCAGCGATGCAGTCATGGTTGCCCGTGGCGACCTGGGCGTGGAAATCGGCGACGCCGAACTGGTTGGCGTGCAGAAGAAAATCATTGCCCATGCGCGCACCCACAACAAGGCTGTGATCGTCGCCACGCAAATGATGGAGTCGATGATCACCAGCCCGATGCCGACCCGCGCCGAAGTCTCCGACGTGGCCAACGCCGTGCTCGACTACACCGACGCGGTAATGCTGTCGGCAGAAAGTGCCGCCGGCTCCTACCCGGTCGAAGCCGTCCAGGCCATGGCACGTATCTGCCTGGGTGCTGAACGTCACCCAACCGGCAAAAGCTCCAAGCACCGCATCGGCGAAACCTTCACCCGTTGCGACGAGAGCATTGCGCTGGCCGCGATGTACACCGCCAACCATTTCCCTGGCGTAAAAGCGATCATCGCCCTGACCGAAAGCGGCTACACCCCGCTGATCATGTCGCGGATTCGCTCGTCGGTACCGATCTTCGCCTTCTCTCCACACCGCGATACTCAGGCCCGTGCGGCCATGTTCCGCGGCGTGTACACCATCCCGTTCGATCCGGCTTCACTGCCGCCAGGCCAGGTCAGCCAGGCTGCGGTAGACGAGCTGCTCAAGCGCGGGCTGGTCGAGCAAGGCGACTGGGTCATCCTGACCAAGGGCGACAGCTACCACACCATCGGTGGCACCAACGGCATGAAGATCCTGCACGTTGGCGACCCGCTGGTCTGAGACGGCTGCACGTTGTAGAAAAAAGCCCCGGCGCGTGAGCGACCGGGGCTTTTTCATGCGCACTCAGCGCACCGTATCGCCCGCCCCCAGAAACACATCCGTCAGTACCCGGTTACGGGCGACCCCGGCCAGGTAAAGACTCTTGGCAAAGGTCTCGGCACTGACGGCGCTGCCACAGACCAATGCCACGGCCTGACGCGCCAACAAACGCAGCTCAGCCAACGCTGCCTGCAAGTCGACCGCAGTGACCAGCCGCACCTGCAGCTGCGGATGCAGCTGCTCAAGCTGACGCAAATCATCGGCCAGATAGTGCTCGGTGCTGTCATGCGCCAGATGGATAACCTGAATGCTGCCTTGGTGCTGCTGACGCAAGGCCTCGCGCAACACCCCCCACAACGGCCCGAGGCCACTGCCAGCCGCCAGCAACAATAGGGGTCGCTCCTGCCAGTCCAGGTCATAGTGCAACGCGCCGCCGCGCAACTCACCCAGGCGCAGATGATCGCCAGGCTGCAACTGACGCGCAGCCGAACAAAAAGCCCCGCGATGGCGGCAATCGATATGAAATTCGAGAAAGGGGTCTTCGCCGGGCAGGCTGGCCAGTGAGTATGGTCGAGCGATGCCGTTGGCACTCCACAGCACTTGATGCTGCCCGGCGCGATAGCGTTGCATACGCTGCGGTTCCAGACGCAGACGCAACAGGTTGGCGCTGAGCCAGTCACAGCCGATGACCTGCGCCGGCATGCCGTCTTTCAAGGGGTCGAAGACTTCCACGGCAAGGTCGGCAACCACCCGACACTGACAAGCCAGGCGCCAGCCCTGCTCTCGTTTGGCGGCGGCCAGCGCCTCGGGGCGCGCATCCAGCGGCTCGCCTTCAAGGCAACGCACCAGGCAGGCATGGCAACTGCCTGCCCGGCAACTGTAAGGAATGGCAATCCCGGCCTGATGCAGTGCATCGAGCAGGTTACTGGCAACATCGACCGGCCAGCGCCGCTCACCAACTCGCAGATTGGGCATCGAGAATTCCTGACACCACCGGTAAAAATATCGGCGATTGTACAGGTTGGCTGGCCGGGCGGGTTATACTGCCGCGCCTTTTGCGCCCGCTACGACGTGAGCCCGAACGCACTGGACCGGCTCTAACCTGCCGCCAGCGCCACGCCGATTAGCGTAATCAATGTTCCCGACCCTGAAGAGGAGCGCGCTGCATGACCGTGATCAAGCAAGACGACCTGATACAGAGCGTTGCCGACGCCCTGCAGTTCATTTCCTACTACCATCCCGTGGACTTCATCCAGGCGATGCATGAAGCCTATCTGCGTGAAGAGTCTCCGGCAGCGCGCGACTCCATTGCCCAGATCCTGATCAACTCGCGCATGTGCGCCACCGGCCACCGGCCGATCTGCCAGGACACCGGTATCGTGACCGTGTTTGTGCGCGTGGGCATGGACGTGCGCTGGGATGGCGCGACGCTGAGCGTCGACGACATGATCAACGAAGGCGTACGCCGCGCCTACAACCTGCCGGAAAACGTCCTGCGCGCCTCGATCCTGGCCGACCCGGCCGGTAGCCGCAAAAATACCAAGGACAACACTCCGGCGGTCATTCATTACTCCATCGTGCCGGGTAATACCGTCGAGGTGGACGTTGCAGCCAAAGGCGGCGGCTCGGAAAACAAGTCGAAGATGGCCATGCTCAACCCATCCGACTCGATCGTTGACTGGGTCCTGAAAACCGTACCCACCATGGGTGCTGGCTGGTGCCCACCGGGCATGCTGGGTATCGGCATCGGCGGCACCGCAGAGAAAGCGGCAGTGATGGCCAAGGAAGTGTTGATGGAATCCATCGACATCCACGAGCTCAAGGCCCGCGGCCCGCAGAACCGCATCGAAGAGATCCGCCTGGAGCTGTTCGAGAAGGTCAACCAGTTGGGCATCGGTGCCCAGGGGCTGGGCGGCCTGACCACCGTGCTCGACGTCAAGATCATGGACTACCCGACCCACGCCGCTTCCCTGCCGGTGTGCATGATCCCCAACTGCGCCGCCACCCGTCACGCGCACTTCGTGCTCGACGGTTCCGGCCCGGCCGAACTGGAAGCCCCGTCGCTGGACGCCTACCCGGAAATCGTCTGGGAAGCCGGTCCGTCGGCCCGCCGCGTGAACCTCGACACACTGACCCCGGAAGAAGTACAGAGCTGGCAGCCAGGCGAAACCGTGCTGCTCAACGGCAAGATGCTCACCGGCCGCGATGCCGCGCACAAGCGCATGGTCGAGATGCTCAACAAGGGCGAAAGCCTGCCGGTGGACCTCAAGGGTCGCTTCATTTACTACGTCGGTCCGGTCGACCCGGTTCGTGAAGAAGTGGTAGGCCCGGCTGGCCCGACCACCGCAACGCGGATGGACAAATTCACCCGTCAGATCCTTGAGCAGACCGGCCTGCTGGGCATGATCGGCAAGTCCGAGCGCGGCCCTGCTGCCATCGACGCGATCAAGGATCACAAAGCGGTTTACCTGATGGCGGTCGGCGGCGCGGCTTACCTGGTGGCCCAGGCGATTCGCAAATCGAAAGTGGTTGCCTTCGCCGAGCTAGGCATGGAAGCGATCTACGAGTTCGAGGTCAAGGACATGCCGGTCACCGTTGCGGTGGACAGCAAGGGTGAGTCGGTGCACATCACCGGTCCCGCGATCTGGCAGAAAAAGATCAGCGACAGCCTGGCGGTAGAGGTGCAGTAAGCACTGCGTCAGAGTAGAGCCCGGCCAGAAATGGCCGGGCTTTTTTATGCCCGCCCGTCAGGGCCTGTCATTTCTGTCAGTAGACCTGCGCCGTGGCAGCCCGCACACTGGCGCCGCAGTGCTGGAAAAGTGTCAGGGATGACAAGCCCTTCTCCCTTCTGGTCAGGTCCGTCAGGTTATCGGGCGTGGCCGAGCAACAGGATAGTGCTGGCAACACTGGTGGTGTTGCTGCCAAAAGCGATCAGCTAGACCACTCGGGACAATGCGCATGGTCAGGCGTGTCTTGATCGGTGAACTGGTGGCCATCGGCAATGCCGAGAGGGAGAAGGCTCAATTGATTGACCTGCCGGCTGCAATGCCGTGCAGGAGCGATCCCGCGCCACCTCTAAAAACGTGGGCGATGGCAACGGCATAGCTCATCAGGCAACTTCGGTTCAACCACGCCGGTCCAGCAAATTGACCACCAGCCGGTCCAGCCAGCCCCAGACCCGCTGCTTGACTCGCCGCCACAGTGGCCGGGATTTCCAGTCAGCCAGGGTGACCTGTGCGCTGTTGGCAAAGTCGGCGGTGAAGCTGGCACTGACTTGTGCGGTGAGGACCGGGTCGATGGCTTCGACATTGGCTTCCAGGTTGAAGCGCAGGTTCCAGTGGTCGAAGTTGCACGAGCCAATGCTGGTCCAGTCGTCGATCAACACCATTTTCAGGTGCAGGAAGCACGGCTGGTACTCGAAGATTTTCACCCCGGCGCGCAGCAGTCTTGGGTAGTAACGATGACCTGCGTAGCGTACCGAAGGATGATCAGTGCGCGGCCCGGTCAGCAACAGGCGCACGTCCACGCCACGCAGCGCCGCCTTGCGCAAGGCCCGGCGTACGCGCCAGGTCGGTAGAAAATACGGCGTCGCCAGCCAGATACGGCGCTGGCCGCTGTGCAGGGCGCGGACCAGTGACTGGACAATGTCACGGTGCTGGCGGGCATCGGCATAGGCCACCCGCCCCAAGCCCTGCCCGGAGGTCGGTACCCTGGGTAAATGGGTGAGGCCGAAATTCTGCTCGGGTCGCCAGGCGGTGCGCCGTTCGTTGACGTGAAACTGCCGGTCGAACAACGCCTGCCAGTCGATCACCAGCGGCCCCTGAACCTGCACCATCACCTCATGCCACTGGCTGACCGGTTTGTGCGGCTCCCAGAACTCATCAGTGACCCCGGTACCACCGACTACCGCCAAGCGCTTGTCGACCAACAGCAATTTGCGGTGATCACGGTAGAAGTTACGCAAACCACGCTGCCAGCGTATCGGGTTGTAGAAGCGCAGGATAACCCCGGCACTCTCCAGACGCTGGCGCAAGTCGTTACCAAACGCCTGGGCACCATAGCCATCGAACAGACAACGAACGATAACCCCACGCTGCGCGGCAGCCGTCAGCGCCTGCACCACGGTTTCGGCACACGCGCCCGCCTCGACCAGATACAACTCCAGATCGACCTGCTGCACAGCGCTGTCGATGGCGGCCAGCATGCGTGGGAAAAATACCGGACCGTCGATCAGCAGTTCGAACTGATTGTCCTTGCGCCACGGAAAAATCGCACCGCCCATGCTCAGTGCGCCGCGAACATCAGCATGGCGCCCACCGGCATCGTGAAACGCGGCGCATCGAGGCCTGCGGTAAATGGCAACCGTAAGGATTCATTGTCTGGATACCCGTTGGCCTGGGCGGGCAAAAGACAAAGGCGTTCGAGCATGCAGACTCCGCAAAGAAAGGCAGTGACAGCCACCTTGAGGTGGCTTGTCTGTGCCTGTCAGACCACAGGCAAACCGCCCGGTTCGCTACCAGAACTACAGCAGACGACAGCCCTGTCGCTGCCCCAGCCACATGGCCCGACTGCTACGCCCCAGGCCACTGGCGGTCACGGTACGGGTTGCCTGATCTTCCTGCAAGGTGGCGGGCAGGTACTGTTTCACATAGCTGCGACAGTATTGGGCAGGGTTGCCCGTGACATAGCGGCACGAACAGTACTCCTTGGCAGTGTAGGCACTGATGATGTCGGGAAACACCTGGAGCGCGACCCGATGCTGCCATGCCCAGACCGCCAGCACGATCAGCACCGGCAGCACCGGCAGCACCATGCTCAATAACGGATGGCGGCGGATCAGGTTTTTCTGACGGCTCATGGGCGGGCCTGCGGGCCAAACGCGGCCAGTACATGGTTCAAGAGTTCAGCGTGCTGATAGCTGCCGTCCCGGTCGTCGCCATAACGCACCACTACCAGCCCGGCACTGGGGATCACATACAAGGCCTGCCCCCAATGCCCCAGCGCGGCAAAGGTATCAGCCGGTGCCTGTGGCCACGGCCCGGCAGCACCGGACGCGGTGCGGTTGAGCCACCAATGCCCGCCAATGACTTCGCTGCCCGCCTCGGCGTTATGACCGGCGAAGGGCGCCAGGACAAAATCGACCCAGGCCTGAGGCACCAACTGTCGCTGCTGCCAGCGCCCGGACCGCTGCATCAGCAAGCCGATCCGGGCCAGGTCGCGGGCGGTCATGTACAGGTAGGACGAACCGACAAAGGTGCCGCTGGCATCGCGCTCCCACACCGCACTGCTAATGCCCAGCGGCTCGAACAGCGCCGTCCACGGGTAGTCGGGGTAAGCCTGCTCGCCGACCATGCCCTTCAATGCTGCCGCCAGCACATTGCTGTCACCACTGGAGTAGCGCCATGCAGTACCTGGCGCCCAGGCCTTGGCATGGCTGGCGGTAAAACCGGCCATGTCTTGCCGGCCACGGGTGTAGAGCATCGCCACCACCGAAGAGTTGAGCGGCGCGTACTCGTAGTCTTCCTGCCAGTCGAGTCCCGATGACCAATGCAGCAGGTCGGCCAGGGTGACATCCGGGTGCGCCTTGAACGGCGGATAAAATCTTGCGACAGGGTCCTGCAAGCGCAACCGGCCTTCACCGAATGCCACGCCCAGCAAGGTGGCCAGCACACTCTTGCTCACCGACCAGGTCAGGTGTGGTGTGTTCACGCCGGTCACCCCGGCATAACGTTCGTAGACGATCTGCCCGTCACGGATGACCAGTAAGGCATCGCTGCGCACGCCTTTGCGCTCAACCTCGTCACGTGCAGGGAACGCGTAGCTTTCAAGCCCCCCAAGGGCCGGCGTTGCCACCACAGGCGCGCGGCTCCACTGCGCATCTGGCCACTGCTCGGCATGGCTGAAAGCGCAGGCGACATTCAAGACAAGAAGCAGGCCGAGCCTGACCAGGCGAGCTGCCATGAGGGAATGTTCCACTGGAGGTTTGCGCGACGTTAGCAACTTTTGATGACAAAACCGATTCGTCAAGACAAGGAAATGCGCCGTAACACAAGCATCACCAAATCTTCACGGGCATGACACGGCACCTCCCTAGCCTGCAAGTACAGCAATGCGCTTGGACAAATCAGTCGACCGGCCCCTTGCATGGCTGGCTCCCGGAGAGTTCGCATGACCCAGATTGCCCGCATCCGTGACAACAGTTCCGAACGTCGTCTGCAGGCCGAACGCCTGGCCGGGCCACGCGCCCTGCTCGAAGCCCAGGCACTGCGCTTCAGCGTATTCAGCGAAGAGTTCAACGCCCGGCTCAAAGGCGCTGAACAGGGCCTGGACGTCGATGACTATGATGTCCACTGCATGCACATCGGCGTACGCGACTTGAACACCGGGCGCCTGGTGGCCACCACCCGCCTGCTGGATCACAAAGCCGCCAGCACGCTGGGACGCTTCTACAGCGAAGAAGAATTCAGCCTGCATGGCCTGGCCCATCTGCAAGGCCCGATCCTGGAACTGGGGCGCACCTGTGTCGACCCGGCCTACCGCAACGGCGGCACTATTGCCGTGCTGTGGAGCGAACTGGCCGAAGTGCTCAACGAAGGCGGCTACAGCTACCTGATGGGGTGTGCCAGCATCCCGATGCAGGACGGCGGCGTACAGGCCCACGCGATCATGCAGCGGCTGCGCGAGCGCTACCTGTGCACCGAACACCTGCGCGCCGAACCCAAGACCCCGCTGCCGAGCATGGATGTACCTGGCAACGTGATCTGCGAAATGCCGCCCTTGCTCAAGGCCTATATGCGGCTGGGCGCGAAGATCTGCGGCGAGCCATGCTGGGATCAGGATTTCCAGGTGGCCGACGTGTTCATCCTGCTCAAGCGCGATGAGCTCTGCCCGCGCTACGCCCGCCATTTCAAGGCGGCCGTGTAATGAGCCGGCTGCGCAGCCTTGCGCGCGTGGCCCGGGTGTTGCTGGTGATCGGCGCCGGCCTGCTGCTGGCAACGCTGGTGGCGACACTCGAACGCCTCAGGCTCGGCGGCTCCATGCGTCTGCGGCAGAACTGCAGCCGCTGGTTCATGGCACGTCTGAGCAACGCCCTGCCGTTTCGCGTGACGGTACACGGTGAGTTGCCCCGCGAGCCGATGCTGTGGGTCTGCAATCACGTGTCATGGACCGATATTCCACTGCTGGGCCAACTGACCCCGCTGTCGTTTCTGTCCAAGGCCGAGGTACGCACCTGGCCCATCGCCGGCTGGCTGGCGCTCAAGGCCGGCACCCTGTTCATCCGCCGCGGCGCCGGTGACAGCCGCCTGGTGCAACGCCAGATGAGCGGCTTGCTGCAACAAGGCAGCCCGCTGATGATTTTCCCGGAGGGCACCACCACCGATGGCCGCGCCTTGCGCACCTTCCATGGTCGTTTGCTGGCCAGTGCCATAGAAGCTGAAGTGGCTCTGCAGCCGGTGGCCATTGAATACCGCCGCGATGGCCAACCCGATCCGATTGCGCCGTTTATCGGTGATGATGACCTGCTGTCACACATCCGCCGCCTGTTCGCCAACCCACAGAGCGACGTGCATATTCACCTGCTCAAGCCGATTGCCAGTAGCGGCCAGGAACGTGCCGCCCTGGCCTACCAGGCGCAACAGGCGGTTCAGCACGCGCTGTTCGGTACGACCAGCGAAGACGTCACCGTCGCCGCCTCGTCGGCCAAAGCGGCCTGAGCAAATGCCTGCAAGTATGGGTAGAAGGTCTTGAAGTCGGCGCTCAAGGGCCGGTACAAGCCAGGCAACTCACGCATGGCTTCGTAAAGGCCCGCAGGCCGCGACAGGCGCCGGGCGATGCCACTCAAGGCCGCCTCAACGACCTCATAATCGCGGTATGACCCCAACCAGTCCTGCGCCGCCATGCGCGGTGCCACCAACGCCAGCCGCTCTGGCAAGTCGGGCTCGGCAGCCAACAGACCATAGACCTTGCCGGTAAAGTCATCCAGCGACTCATCGGCATACTGAGCCCAATCGCGGGCCAGGCAATGGTCGAAGAACACATCCAGCGCGATCCCGGCATAGCGCCGATTGCCTTCAGTGAACCGGGCCAATGCTGCCTTGATCAAAGGGTGCTGGTCAGTAAAGACATCGATGCGTCGATGCAGGCGAATCGAAGCCTCCAGCTCCGGAGCAAAACGCCCGGCCAGGGTTCCTTTGACGAAATCACCGTACAGGCTGCCAAGCAGTTGCGCTGGACGCTGACCGCCAACATGAAGATGTGCGAGGTAGTTCATGGCTGCAAGCCTACGCCGGTTTAGCGCCAGGGTCACCTCTATATCGTCATAACCCGATATACCGATTTATGCCGTACTTAGTCACTCTGGATATTTGTACATCGCGATACAACGATATATGGTTCTCGCTACCGAGACGCACCGCAGCACTCTCAAAATGACCCTGAACATCGACCTCGACGAAATCATCAAAGCCCTGGCCCACCCGGTCCGCCGCGACATTCTCGTGTGGCTCAAGACCCCCGAGGCGTTTTTTCCGTCCCAGCAACATTGCCATGAGCATGGCGTATGCGCCGGGCAAATCGATCAGCGCACCGGGCTTTCGCAATCGACCGTGTCTGCGCACCTTGCCACCTTGCAACGCGCCGGCCTGATCATCAGCAAAAAGGCCGGCCAGTGGCATTTCTTCAAACGCAATGAAGACACCATCCAGGCGTTCATTGCCGCGTTGGTTCAAGAGCTCGACAACCCGGGCTGAACAGCGTGTTTTGAAAAACCAACAGATTAACCATTAGAGGGTTTCGTGCATGACTACACTCTTTGACCCGATCACCGTGGGCGAGCTGCAACTGCCCAACCGCATCATCATGGCCCCATTGACCCGTTGCCGCGCCGACGAAGGCCGGGTACCCAATGCAATGATGGCCGAGTATTACGTGCAGCGGGCCTCGGCGGGCCTGATCATCAGCGAAGCCACTTCCGTAACGCCGATGGGCGTGGGCTACCCTGACACCCCCGGCATCTGGTCCAGCGACCAGGTGCGCGGCTGGAGCAATATCACCAAAGCGGTGCACGGCGCCGGTGGCCGTATCGTGGTGCAGTTGTGGCATGTCGGGCGCATCTCGCACCCCTCTTATCTGAACGGTGAAGCCCCGGTGGCGCCCAGCGCGGTTCAGCCAGCCGGCCATGTGAGCCTGTTACGCCCGCAGGCAGACTACCCGACACCGCGCGCCCTGGAACCGGCCGAAATCGGCGACATCATCGACGCCTATCGCAGTGGTGCAGAGAACGCCAAGGCCGCAGGCTTTGACGGTGTCGAACTGCATGCCGCCAACGGTTACCTGATCGACCAGTTCCTGCAAACCAGCACCAACCTGCGCACTGATCGCTACGGCGGTTCGCTGGAAAATCGTGCACGCCTGCTGCTGGAAGTCACCGATGCGCTGATCGAAGTCTGGGGCGCAGGCCGGGTCGGTGTGCATCTGGCACCGCGTGCCGATGCTCACGACATGGGCGATGACAACCTGACCGAAACCTTCAGCTATGTGGCGAAAGAACTGGGCAAGCGCGGCATCGCCTTTATCTGCTCGCGCGAGCACGAAGCTGCCGACAGCCTGGGGCCGCGCCTGAAAAAGGATTTTGGCGGGGTGTACATCGCCAATGAGAAATTCACCAAAGCCAGCGCCACCGCCTGGCTCGAAAGCGGCAAGGCGGATGCCGTGGCCTTTGGCGTGCCGTTTATCGCCAACCCGGACCTGACCGAGCGGCTGGCGCAGGATGCCCCGCTAAACCAGGCCAACCCGCAGACTTTCTACGGCAAAGGTCCGGTTGGCTACATCGACTACCCGCGCCTTTGATCACACGACAGCCTCGAACAGGGCTGCCACCTGGGCAGGGTCGATCACCCCCAGCTCATTGCCTTCGACATCGGTCACGGTGCCGTCCGGGTACAGCCAGCGGTCAAGGCCATTGGCATCGGGGTAAAAGATCGGCCCGCCCTGCTTGCGCCAGCTACCGTCCGGATTTTCAATATCGCCATTGGGGTACTGCCTGATCCCGTCGGGGTGCAGGAGGGTGCCGTCGGCATATTGCACCGCCCCATTGGGGTGGGTGGCGGCCTGAGCCTGCTTGTCGATAACGACACCATCGGGTAACACCACGGTGTCGCTGTCAGGAAAGACACTGCCAACCGGATACAACACACCAGCCACTGTCGCTGCATTGGCCAGGATACCGGTAACGTTCAGAACGTTTTCCAGCGGCGCCGGGCGGGCAGGCAATTCAGGCAGCGTCGAGGCATCCAGCCGGTTATGCGGCGTACCGCTGACCATGGGCAGCATGCCCGGCGTGGTGATCGAGCGGGGGGGTGCCTTGCGCGGTGCAGGCACCGGCGCCCTGTTTTCCGGTTTTGGCGGGATGACAAGGCGGGTCCCGACAATGGCGGAATCTGGCGTCTGGCTACCAGGACGCTGAGTGCCAGGGGTTGGCCTGCCCCCTGGCGGCAGGGGCCTGGGCGGCTGGCCGGTCGCAGCCCTGGGTTTGGGCGGCGCAGGCGTCGGCGAAACAGACGGTTTGGGCTTGCCAGGTGGTATGCGCGGGGCGAGGCGTTTATTGAAGCGGTTGATTGCACTGGGTCCTTTCATCGTGAAGCTCCATCTGGTTGAGGATGGCCGCACGATAAAACACCCTGTCTGACACGGTGCGCTACATATGTAACGCACCGCCAATTACTGCAATCAATTCAATGCTTGCGGGCCCATCACTGCCCGGACCCGATGCGCTGCGACAGATTCTGCACCTGGCTGGTCAAGGCATTGATGTTACGGGTGACCTGAGTGCGGAACGCATCGAACTCGGCGTTATTCGGACCATTGCCAGCGCTCGGCGCCGGACGGTTCTCCTGCTCGCTCTTGAGCACCAGCAGTTCCTGCTCCAGACGCTCGATGGCAGCCGTGGAACTGCCCTGCTTCTTCAACGCTGCTACGTCGGCAGCCAGCGCCTTGAGCTGGGTGTCGAGCTTGCCCTGATCGCCTTGCGCCGCCTTGAGTTGTTCGGGCAAGGCGGTCTTGAACGCGTTAAGGTCGGCCAGCAACGTCTTGAGCTGCTCCTGCAGCTGGCTCAGTTCGCTCTGCTGCTGGGTCGCTTGGCCACCTAGCTGCTCAAGGCGCTTGTCCAGGCTGCCCTGCTGGCCCTCGGTGCTTTCGCGCTGTTTTTCCTGGTCTTGCAGTTGCGCTTCCAGCAGGCCCAGACGCTGCTTGAGGACTTCGCCATCGCTGCTCAGCGCTTCGGTGGCCACCATCTTGCCGGAGATATCCTGCAGGCGGCCTGCCGCGTCTTCGCTGATCCTGGCAAAGCTCTCCTGGGTTGCCACCAGTTGCTGCTCCATCAGCGAAATCTGCTGAAAGCTCCACCAACCCAGGCCACAAAAAGCGATTACCAGCGCGCCTATCAGCGCCCAAAGCGCACCGGTGCTGGCGGGCCTGACCTTGACCACTGGCGTGTCACGGGAATACACCGTGGTGCGCTCACGGGCGCCTTTGGCCGTTACGAAGTCGTCATCGTCATCATCCCTGGCACTCAGGCTGGGGATGTCATCGATGTCGTCGTGTGGATCGTTACGCATACTCAATCCTTAAAGTGGTCCAGCCCGAGGCAGTATAAATGCCCGAATACGGCGCTACGGTTAATAGCCTTGATACAGATGCCCCGCCTTTGACCAGGCACAGAACTCATCGAGCGCCGACCACAGGCTGATCTGCGGGTCATAACCCAGATAATGCCGGGCACGGCTGATATCTAGGGTGAAATCCTTGCTCATCATCTGCACCCCCAGACGTGACATCGTGGGTTCCGGCTGGCCAGGCCAAAGCAGGCACACGGCCTCGTTGAGCATCGCCATACTGCTGGCCAGTCCGACAGAGCGGTAGCGCCTGACCTGCGGTAACTGCATCTGGCGCATGACGTAGTTGATCGCATCCCAGAGCGGCACCGGCTGACCGTTGCTGATGTTGTAGACCTGCCCCAGGGCCGCATTGCCGACTTCAAGGCAACGCAGCAATGCCTGGTTGAGGTTGCCGATGCTGGTGAAATCCGCCACGTTCAAACCGTTACCGACGATCGCCAGGCGGTTCTTGGCCTGCATTTTTATCAGTCGCGCAAAGATACTGTGATCGCCAGCGCCCGTCACCAGCCGGGGACGCAGGGCGATGGTCTGCAAACCAAACTCTTGGGCGCCGAAGACCTTTTGCTCCGCCAGGTACTTGGTGGCGGCATAGGCATTGGCAAACCGCCGCGGCACCTGATCTTCCTTGAGACCGCGGTGCGAGCGCCCATCAAAACAGATCGACGGCGAAGACAGATGGACCAGCCGCCGGACTTTTTCTTTCAGGCAGGCTTCGACCACATTTTCGGTCAATTGCACGTTGGCCTGCATGAACGCCTGGCGCCGCCCCCAGAAGCCCACCGCACCGGCGCAATGCACAACGCTATCGACCTCCTTGCACAGCGCCCTGACCCGCTCGGCATCAGCCAGATCAGCGGGCATGAACTCGGCCCCCAGGCTGATCAGTTGCTCAACGGCCTCACTGCGCCTGGCAGTGACCCGTACGTCGAGCCCCTGCTCCAGAGCGAACCGCGCAAAGCGCCCGCCAATGAAGCCGCCCGCGCCGGTGACCAGAATCTTCATCTACCTATCCTTTCAACCCAAACCTGGAGAGAAACCTAAAACAAGGGTGCAGTGACGCTCTATAACGCCATCACGGCACCAGCCACTGGCCAGACTGTCGGGCCAGATGCTCGGTAAGCCGGTTCAGAAACTGGCCGCCATTGCGCCAGTGATGCCAGTACAGCGGCACTTCGATACTGTGCCCGGGCAACAGATCCACCAGTTGCCCGCCGCGCAACTGTTCGACCACTTGCAGATCAGGCACCAGCCCCCACCCCAGTCCGGCCTCCAGCATACGCACGAAGCCTTCCGAGGACGGGCACAAATGATGCTCGAAACTGTCGTGCAGACCAAGTGAGGCCAGATAGCGATGCTGCAAGGTATCGTCAGGGCCGAAGACCAGCACCGGTGCCTGAATCAGCTTCGCCGCTTCGATGCCATCGGGAAAATGCCGGGCGATAAAGCGCGGGCTGGCCAACGCCAGGTAGCGCATTGAACCCAGCCGCAGGCTGCGGGCACCGGCCACCGGCCGCTCGCTGGCACACACACAGGCTGCCACTTCGCCGGCGCGCATGCGTTTGAGGCCCACCTCCTGATCCTCGACCACCAGGTCCAGCATCAACCGATGGGCGATACAGAACTCACCAACCGCCGCCGCCCACCAGGTGGCCAGGCTATCGGCATTGAGTGCGATACGCAGCCGCTCGGGCAGGCCGTCTTCATCCAGGCTGGGAACCTGGCCTTGCAGGTCGCGCTCCAGCAAGCGCACCTGCTGGACATGGTTGAGCAGGCGCCGGCCTATATCGGTTGGCCCCGGCGGCGTAGTGCGCACCAGCACCGGCTGACCGACGCGCGCCTCCAGCAGCTTGATGCGTTGTGAAACAGCTGACTGGGATAACCCCAACACCTGCGCTGCGCGCTCGAAGCCGGCTTGTTCGACCACTGCTGCCAGCGCCGCGAGAAGCTTGTAATCGAACATCATTTTTCCTAATGAGTGATGACGATGATTGATTTTTCTTATACAGGCAATCTGCGCAGAATCGCCAGTCAAAACCCGGATCTGGACACTCTCATCATGTGGCAAAGCTATTTTAACGGCCTGCTGGTCGCCCTCGGCCTGATCATGGCGATCGGCACCCAGAATGCCTTTGTTCTGGCCCAGGGATTGCGCCGTGAGCACCATGTGCCGGTGGCATTGCTGTGCATCTTCTGCGATGCGGTGCTGGTCGCCGTCGGCGTGTTCGGTCTGGCCAGCGTACTGATGCAGAACCCCACCCTGCTGACCGTCGCCCGTTGGGGCGGGGTGTTGTTTCTCACCTGGTATGGTTTGCAAGCCTTGCGCCGCGCCTGCGCCCGACAGAGCCTGGCGCACGGTGCCGGTCAGGGGACGCGCTCGCGGCGGGCAGTGCTGCTCAGCGCGCTGGCCGTGACACTGCTTAACCCCCATGTGTATCTCGATACCGTACTGTTGATCGGCTCGCTAGGGGCCCAGCAGAGTGTGCCGGGGGCTTATGTTGCCGGCGCTGCCAGCGCATCGCTGATGTGGTTTTCCGCACTGGCGATCGGGGCTGCATGGCTGGCGCCCTGGCTGGCCCGCCCAACGACCTGGCGGCTGGTCGACCTGATGGTCGCGGTGATGATGTTCAGTGTCGCCATACAACTGGTACGCAATGTTTGAATCGTTTATAGGATGCATTGGATACGCCAGCGGAACCTCTATTCCATACAGTTGTTACGTGGTTAAGCCGCAGGCCCGGTGCTATGATCCGGGACCTGCGCCGCATAAGAGTGGAAAACTCCCGGCGCAACGTTGTTGAACGGCCGCACCGTGAGCGGCCCAGCGATTGACGCACTCGACCTGAAAGGAGATAGACCATGGCTTTTGAATTGCCGCCGCTGCCGTATGCCAAAGACGCACTGCTGCCGCACATTTCCGCTGAAACCCTGGAAATTCACCACGACAAGCACCACAACACCTACGTCGTGAACCTGAACAACCTGGTCCCTGGTACCGAGTTCGAAGGCAAGACCCTGGAAGAAATCATCAAGACTTCTTCGGGAGGTATCTTCAACAACGCGGCCCAGGTCTGGAACCACACTTTCTACTGGGAATGCCTGTCGCCAAATGGCGGCGGCGAGCCTACCGGCGCACTGGCCGATGCCATCAACAGCTCGTTCGGCTCTTTCGAAAAATTCAAGGAAGAGTTCAGCAAGGTCACCATCGGCACCTTCGGTTCCGGCTGGGGCTGGCTGGTCAAGAAAGCCGACGGCAGCCTGGCGCTGGCCAGCACCATCGGTGCCGGCAACCCGCTGACCAACGGCGACACCCCGCTGCTGACCTGCGACGTCTGGGAACACGCTTACTACATTGACTACCGCAACCTGCGTCCAAAGTACGTTGAAGCGTTCTGGAACCTGGTCAACTGGGACTTCGTGGCTCAGCAGTACGCTGCCTGATTCCCCGCTCCCCCAACAAAAAAACCCGGCGCGTCCGGGTTTTTTGTTGTCCGCATTTTGGCACCCTTTTTTGCGCCTTGGCGCACACCGGTGACCGCCGGACGCTCTGGCAGGCGGGTTATGAAAAAAACGGGAAAAAGATTGAGCAGCCCGTCACAGACTAGAATAGAGGCACACTTTTTAGCTCATCAGAAAGCGATAGCGTAGTAATGTCACTTTTTGTATTTTGCTGGTTCCCGCTCAAGTTCCATACCTGTGTGTCCGACACAGTGATATGCCCGACTCCCGCAAACCGGTCGGCATACGTCGCGAGTGGGCGAGCCTGATGAGTCGCTCCTTGAACCACAGGCAGTTCGAATGGTTATCGAAGAACGCTAGGTTCCCGAAACGGATTAAGGAATGACCACTTGAAGCTGGAACTCAAACACAGCCTGTCAGTGAAGCTCTTGCGCGTCGTACTGCTTTCAGCGCTGCTGGTAGGCGTTGTGTTGAGTTGCGCCCAGATTGTCTTCGATGCCTACAAGACGCGGCAGACGGTCGCCGCCGATGCCGAACGCATCCTTGATATGTTTCGCGACCCGTCGACCCAAGCGGTGTACAGCCTGGACCGGGAAATGGGCATGCAGGTCATTGAAGGTCTGTTTCAGGACGCTTCGGTGCGCCAGGCCTCAATCGGCCACCCCAACGAGACCTTGCTGGCCGAAAAGGAACGCCCCCTCAAAAGTTCGTCCAGCCGTTGGCTGACTGACCTGATTCTTGGCCAGGAACGCAGCTTCACCACCCAACTGACCGGCCGTGCACCGTACAGTGAATACTACGGCGACCTGCGCATCACCCTTGACACCGCCCACTATGGTGAAAGCTTCCTGACCAGCGCCTTGATCATCTTCCTCTCCGGGACGTTGCGCGCACTGGCCATGGGGTTGGTGCTGTATCTGGTCTATCACTGGATGCTCACCAAACCGCTATCGAAGATTATCGAGGCACTGACCGAGATCAACCCTGACCGGCCAAGCGAACATCAGCTTCCTCAATTAAAAGGCCACGAAAGAAACGAGCTGGGCCTGTGGATCAATACTGCCAACCAGTTGCTGGCCTCCATAGAGCGCAATACTCATCTGCGCCATGAGGCGGAAAACAGCCTGCAACGCATGGCCCAGTACGACTTTCTCACCGGGCTGCCCAACCGCCTGCAATTGCAGCAGCAACTGGATCAGATTCTGGACGCCGCCGGCCGCCAGCAGCACCGCGTGGCGGTGCTCTGTGTCGGCCTGGATGACTTCAAGGGTATCAACGAGCAATTCAGCTATCAGGCTGGCGACCAGTTACTGCTGGCCCTGGCTGATCGTCTGCGGACCCACAGCGGTCGGCTGGGGGCACTGGCCAGGCTGGGCGGCGACCAGTTCGCACTGGTCCAGGCGGATATTGAACAGCCCTATGAGGCCGCCGAGCTGGCTCAGAACATTCTCGATGGCCTGGAAGCTCCCTTTGCGCTGGAACAGCAGGAAATCCGCCTGCGCGCCACCATCGGCATCACCCTCTATCCAGAGGATGGCGACAGCACTGAAAAGCTGCTGCAAAAAGCCGAACAGACCATGACCCTCGCCAAGACCCGCTCACGCAACCGCTATCAGTTCTATATCGCCAGTGTCGACAGCGAAATGCGCCGTCGCCGCGAACTGGAAAAAGACCTGCGCGAAGCCTTGCCGCGCAACCAGCTGTATCTGGTCTATCAGCCACAGGTCAGCTATCGCGATCATTCGATCATGGGCGTTGAAGCCCTGATCCGCTGGCAGCACCCGGAACACGGCATGGTCCCGCCTGATGTGTTCATTCCGCTGGCGGAACAGAACGGCACGATCATCGCCATCGGTGAATGGGTGCTCGACCAGGCCTGCCGTCAGTTGCGTGAATGGCACGATCAAGGCTTCTGCGAACTGCGCATGGCAGTCAATCTGTCGACCGTACAGTTGCACCACAGCGAGCTGCCGCGGGTGGTCAACAACCTGCTGCAAATCTACCGCCTGCCGCCACGCAGCCTGGAGCTGGAGGTCACCGAAACCGGCCTGATGGAAGACATCAACACTGCCGCACAACACCTGCTAAGCCTGCGCCGCTCCGGCGCCCTGATTGCCATCGACGATTTCGGCACCGGTTACTCATCACTGAGTTACCTCAAGAGCCTGCCGCTGGACAAGATCAAGATCGACAAGAGCTTCGTGCAAGACCTGATCGATGACGATGATGATGCGACCATCGTGCGCGCCATCATCCAGCTGGGCAAGAGCCTGGGCATGCAGGTCATCGCCGAGGGGGTGGAAACCGCCGAGCAGGAAGCTTACGTCATCTCCGAGGGTTGCCATGAAGGCCAGGGCTACTACTACAGCAAGCCGCTGCCGAGTCGTGAGTTGCTGGCTTATCTGAAGCAGGCCAGACGCAGCAGTGCGCCAGCGTTCTGAGTCCCGCTGATAGACACCTCTGGCACACTGTATCCCGCCATCTTGTAAACATTAGTTACATCCGTTTGCGACCAACACGAATGTTTACCGGCGTTATGCCTTTACACCGAATGCAAATCTTTCGCATCATGTCGCAGTTTTCAGGGCGCCCGGCGCCCTCCCCCCCTTTCCCAGACGCAGGATTTCGTCATGATTCGTACGCCCCTGGCTTATGCCAGTCTGCTGGCCATCGCTATCTCTCTCGCCGGTTGCGGCGAAGGCAAGGACAAAGCAGCAGCGCCAGCCGCCAGCCCCGCTCCAGCCACTGCACCGGCCGCAGCGACTCCTGCTGCCGCGCCGGCAGCCGCTTCTGCCTCGCAACTGGACGAAACCGCTGCCAAAGCCGTAGTCGCCAACTACGCCGGTATCGTTTATGCGGTGTTCAGCGACGCCGAAGCCGGTGCCAAGAAGCTGCAGACGGCAATCGACGAATTCCTCGCCACCCCGAACGACAAGACCCTCAAGGCCGCTCGCGATGCGTGGCTGGCTGCGCGGGTGCCTTACATGCAGAGCGAAGTGTTCCGCTTCGGCAACACCATCATTGATGACTGGGAGGGTCAGGTTAACGCCTGGCCGCTGGACGAAGGCCTGATCGACTACGTCGCCAAGGATTACCAGCACGCGCTGGGCAACCCGGGCGCCACCGCCAACATCATCGCCAATACCGAGATTCAGGTAGGCGAAGACAAGGTAGACGTCAAGGAAATCACTGCCGAGACGCTGGCCAGCCTCAATGAACTGGGCGGTTCGGAGGCCAACGTTGCCACCGGCTACCATGCCATCGAATTCCTTCTGTGGGGTCAGGATCTGCACGGTAACGGCCCTGGTGCCGGTGAGCGTCCGGCCACTGATTACCTCGAAGGCGCTGGCGCCACCGGCGGCCACAATGAGCGTCGCCGCGCCTACCTGAAGGCGGTGACCGAGCTGCTGGTAACCGACCTCGAAGAGATGGTCAACAACTGGAAGCCGGGCGTTGCTGACAACTACCGTGCAACCCTGGAAGGCGAGTCCGGCGAAAACGGTCTGCGCAAGATCCTGTTCGGCATGGGCAGCCTGTCGCTCGGCGAACTGGCCGGCGAGCGCATGAAAGTCGCGCTGGAAGCCAACTCCAGCGAAGACGAGCACGACTGCTTCAGCGACAACACCCACAACTCGCATTACTACAATGGTCTGGGTATCCGTAACGTCTACCTGGGCGAATACACCCGTGTCGACGGCACCAAGATCAGCGGCCCGAGCCTGTCGTCGCTGGTCGCCAAGGCCGATGCAGCCACCGACACCACCCTGCGCGCCGACCTGGACAGCACCCAGGCCAAACTGCAGGTCCTGGTTGACCGCGCGAACAAGGGCGAGCATTTCGACCAGTTGATCGCTGCCGGCAACACCGAAGGCAACCAGGTGGTGCGTGACGCCATCGCAGCCTTGGTCAAACAGACCGGTGCCATCGAGCAAGCCGCTGGCAAGCTGGGCATCACCGACCTGAACCCGGATAACGCCGATCACGAATTCTGATCACGTTGCAAGGTGCGTCATCCAATGCCGGTCAGTTCGCTGACCGGCATTTTTGTTTGTGAACACGCTTACTGGCCGCGTCAGGCTGCGACCTTTCTGCAAATACTGTAGGGCTATTCCTAAAGCACCTACAGCCCATTGCCCGCCTGCGCATCCCTGACGACTATCGCGCTTCTCGCATTTTTTGAAGCCGCGCCCATGTCCGAACTCGAATCCGGCCCCGCCAATCTTCCCTGGTCAAGCTGTAACGCCTTTGTGCTGTTCAACGCGGTCAACGTCCCACAACTGGCCAAAACGCTTTACCAGTGTCGGGGCGATATTGATGCGCATCCGGTGTTTCTGATGACCCGCTTCAAGGACCTGGTAGACAAGTCCCCCTACCTGGTGGCGATTACAGACAGCCATGATCCGGTCTATCAGTTGTTTCTCGAACAGGCAGACAAAGAGTGGGGCTTACTGCTGTTCAGCCAGGCAACGACAGACACCCTGCTCCAGCATCTGCGCTGGCTGCTGTTTGTCGATGAGCCTGGACGTAAGCCGACCTATCTGAATATCTCTGACCCGCTCGTCGCCAACGCCCTGTTTGGCCTGTATCCCCGGCACACGGATAACCGCCTGTTCGGCCCAATCGACCAGTTGTACGCCGTCGACGTCATCGATCAGCGCTGGATACGCCACATACGTGAGGGCTGCGCGGCATCTGATCATAACGCTGCCTTGTACTGCCTCAACCCGGCCCAGACCCAGGCCTTGGGTGACGCCGACCTGCGCATCAAGGTCGTCGAACTGGAGCAGCACATGCACCGGTTCTTTCCCGACTATTTGCCCGACGCCAGCCTGGCGCACCGCTACCAGCACTTGTACAGGCTTGCCCGGCAAGCCTGCGAAATGGGCTTCAGCACCGAGATTGATCTGTTTCATTACGCCAACGTCAGCCAGTTTCTCGATCGCCAGCCACCCGAAGCTCATGCCGATATCCGCCAACTGGTGCTCAACGTGTCGTCATTGACTCACTCCCAACGTATTCAGCAGGCCAACGCCCTGGTGGTGGAACGAGCGCGTACTGGAGCGCTCTCATGAGTCGCAAAACCACCTTGAGCCCGCTGGAAAAAGCCTACTGGGAGGCGCGGGCAAAAAGTCATCTGGACGTGATGAACAACGTCAGTGCCTGCCCGCTGACGGGGGACAAGGTACAACTGATCCCGCTTCGTTACGGGCGAGTGGAGCGCCTGCACAGCAAACCCGACGGCGAGCGTTATCGAAACCTCAAAAGGCCGCTGGGTCTGCGCCTGGTCCGCGACGGCTACCTGTACATCATTGAAGAAAGCAGCCGCCTGCTGCATGAATACCGCCTTGCCGACGGGCTATTGGAGGAATGTCTGTGGCGGGGTGGCGAAGTCACTCAGGATCTGCGCCAGACACCGGTTGGCGAACCCGAGCTGATTTTCGCCAAAGACGCCATGTTGCATGTGGCGTACGCCGAGCTGCAATGGAGCGCCGCCAAGTGCTCACAGGTGCTGCACAGCGCAGCAGACCGCTACTACTTCATGCAACAAATCCATCTGGCCAAGGCCGACTGCCAGCATGGCGGCAAGCATCTACGGGTCGAGATGCAGGTTGCGCTGCAATTGGCAGAAGTCGCTGAACCACCTGCGGCCCAGTGCGCCGTACCCGGTACGCCTGAACAGGAGCGTGAAGACTACTGCTGGGAGCACCAGCGGCTGTTTCGTGAGGCCCATATCGGTGAGCTGAAGCAGATTCTGGTGAGCCGCTACGAGCACGACCATCTCTACCTGGTGCTCGAAGACAGCCTGGGCATTCTGCAGGACCTGGCCCAGGAGCAAGACACGATCGTCGATTGGATCAGCAATTGGCGCGAAGAGCACGACAACGAACTGCGTTACATCACCGCCAGCTACATCGACACCCTGATGACCGTGGGTGAACACACCGCGCGCAAGACCCCGGCCGACCTTCCCCTCCTGCTGCACGCCACCACCGAACAGGAGCGCACGCGGATCTATGCCTGGGTCAATGCCCGCAACAAATGGCTCTGGGAACACCGCCAGGACCTGACACCGCCCTATCGGCACGGCATTACTTACTCAAACCGGGGAGAAGTCATTCCCATGCAGACACCTGCTACGCAGTTGGCCAGACAAACCATGGACCTGCGTCAGCAAGAGATGATCAAGGCGCTGGGCAAGCAGCGTTATGAGGACCTGAAAAGTGAAATAGAGGCACTCAACGACACCAGTCAGGGCGTCTTGAATGGTGTTGGGATCGGCGCCAGAGGTATTCACGACCTTGTTCGCCATGAAGAGATGCAGAGCTATCTGCAACAGGAACGTGCCCACCTCAAGCGCTGGCAGCAGCGTCTGGATGAGGTGAGCGAAGATCGTGTCGAACTGTTTGCCAGCGGCGAATTTCATCGCAGCGCCTGGTACTTCAACCCCGCAGAACGCAAAGGGCAACTGCACCACGCGCTGAGCCTCGAACAAAACTGCATGCGCGACCTGTGCCGCACTGACGAAGGCCTGCGCAAGGTGGGCGAATTCTTTGACAACAATCCGCATTTCATCTTGCCGGCTTTTCAGACCCGACTGGATGTCAGCTACCTGAAAACCAAGGTGGGCGACCTGACCAAGTGGCTGGACGACACGCGCAACTTCACCTCCGGCCTGGCCGACGCCAGCAGCCGGCTCGCGCAAATCGAACGGATCATGAACAACCACTGGTCCACCAGCCTGAACCTGCCACCGCAGTTGCAGGCGCTGCATCAGGGGGTTCTGGCCAGCTACATCCCCGCCATTGCCAACAGCCTGAATGACTGGCACGCGCAAACCCAGTCACTGCTCGACAGCCAGGACCTGAAAGCGCATCTGGACAAGATGGCCCAGGCCACCAACCGCGCTCAACGGCTGGGCATGATGGTCGCGCTGCAAACCGAAGGCCTGCATCTGCAAATCGCCAACGAGGCGGATATCGCAGAGTTCAAACAGCGCCTGGTGCGCTTTCATCAGTGGACGGAGGAAGAGACGCAATTGCGCCGAACGGCCAACCGTCTGAGAAAACGCGCCCAGAGCCGAAGACTGACACCTGAAGAGCGGTATGAAATAAAACAGGAAAGGCACCTTGTTCAGCAGAAACTTTCAACTGTCCGCCATCAACGAAGGGCGTTGGGGCGTTTGATCGACAGCTCGACATCACCGACCAATACCTTACCAAGTGGGTATATAGGGGTCAGGCTGGATATGCCAGAGTCACAACGCATGGCCTTGCAGGATGAGGTTCGTCGAGTACAGGCGGGGGCGCTTGGCGGATACGGCACTTCGGGAACTTATCGGGCGGCGTTCAAGAGTGGGTTGGTGCCTTCGATACTTTCTTTTTTTCAACTGATGAACTTAAAGTCGGCCGTGGAAACAGCGCTGGAAGATTGGAAAAAAGAGGGAGCACTCTATAAAAATTTACTTCCGATATTTGTTGCATTTATCAGCTTTACCAATAGCAGCCTGACCGTCTACCAACTGACCAATATTGCGATGCTGGACAGGGCAATGGCAAGAGTAACGACGCTTGCCAGCCACTCAGCAGGCGCTCTGCCTGCGGTCAAGATAGGCAAACTTGGCTTGGGTCTCGGTGGCGGCGTGGCCATATTGAACGTCATACCTACCGCCTACATACTCGGCAAAAATATGAGCAAGTGGCGCGATGCAATATCCACAGGCACATGGGAAGAACGCACCGCTGCGTTTATCGGCTTGAGTGGCGACCTGATCGCCTCAGGAGTCGCTGTAACTCAAAGTGGCGCTGCGGTTAAAGAATTTGGTGGATTACTGAGGGAAGTCCTCAAAGCCGATCCGTCACAGCGAAAACTGGTGGCCAATCAGGCGTGGGCTACCCGAGGGACCAGGTTCTTAAGTCTCTCCGCTCGCTTGAATCTTTGGGGGCTGGCCGCTCTGGCTCTACAGCTGGCCGGCGAGGCTCTCTATAACTTCTACCATCTTGACCACTTGCAACGCTGGTTGGTCGGCTGCGCATGGGGCACTCAACCTCAGGGATGGAGCGATGCTCAATCACGGCAGAAACTGGCAGAGTCGACCCTGCGCCCAACGATCATCGACAAAGGCATCGCAGAAGACCCTGCCACGCAAGAGTCGGTCAGGGTATTGCAGTTAATCCTGCCAGCAATGACACCCGGCATGCTGGACAGCGACTCGCTGCGCTGGAGAGTCACCTGGCTGAACGGCGCGGACAAACGAGAGTTCAGCGAGTTTTTCCGGGAAATGCTGAGCATTGCAGGCGTCATGCCACTGACGCTGCAACTCAGCATTCCCACGGAGCTTCAGGGACATCAAGTAACTCTGGAGCTGTGCCTGGCGGTAAAGCCTGCGCTGGCCGAGGACTTTCTTAATGCGGACACCGGCTACCTGAATTATCGCGTTACGCTCACTCAGGACATGCTCAATAAATCGATCACCCCGCTGATTGTGCCGCCCAGTATTACAGCTGAACTTCCTCCGACCCAGATCACCAGAAAGCTTATCAATGACAACCGATAATAAATACGACCGACTCCCTCGTGCCGGCGATACCGAGGACGAGCCAGACCAGCGAGTTTTTTATCTGGCGCCACTGCCATTACCGACTGGAGTCAAACCCTTCAGTGGCAGGGAGCTGCAAAAGAACGCTAACGAAACCTACATGGATTTTATGTTAGGCAAAGCTTCTTTTGAGCTTTCCATCAGATTTTTCATAGGCAGCGTTTTAGGAGTAAGCCTTCTCTATTTCTTGACTGCGCTGGGTTTAGATTTGGTCGGCGTTATAGCATTGGATCGTCCCTTTTTTGAAGTCATTGTAGTTATGTTCACCGGAGGCAATTTCCTTCCGATTATTTTGACACTTATAGCATCAATCACCGGCCTCCCCATCCTCCACGCCATCTGGGTCCTGTCCCGTATCCCGCCCATCCGCTTCAACCGTCAGCGTCGCGAAGTGGCCTATGTGGCCAAGCGCGGTGACAAACCCTGCATCATCCCTTGGGAAAGTGTGATTGCCTGTCTCAGCAGCCGTCTCGTGCCAACCAAATATGGCACTCAGCAAAGCCACGAACTGCTGCTTTGCCTGCGCAATAGCGAAGCGACCCAGCAAATGTGGGTAAACATTGCCTGCTACAGCCCAGCCTTTGCCATCGCCGAGTGGGAGGCGATTCGGGTCTATATGGAAGAAGGCCCCGAAGCCTTGCCGGGACGCTTTATCGACCCCAAGTACGAAGAAGGGACGGTGGAATACTTTGAGCTGTGCCGCTACGTCTACCGCAGAGACCACAACTACCTCGTTTACCTGCTCGGCTTCGTGCTGATCCAGGGCGTCAGCGGCTGGCACCTACCCTGCCGCCTGGCGGCCTGGATCAATGGCCTGCCGAGGAAAAGCCTGCCGCGTGAGGTTGCGCAATGGTCAAAGCCGTTGCCGCCCGAGCAATGGCAACAGCCCGGTGCTGAGCTGCTTGAACAGAGCAAAGAGGTGCACAAGGTGCTGCATCGGGGCAAGACCTTGGTTGATTACTTTCAAGAACTGTCCGCACCGCCCGAGACCAAGAGCAAAAAGTCTTTGTCAAAGAAGTCACGCAAAAAGCAAATAGCGATCGTCCTCGCCCCTGATTATCTCCCCCAAGATAGCCCCGAAAAGACCATCAATGACAACCGATAATAAATACGACCGACTCCCTCGTGCCGGCGATACCGAGGACGAGCCAGGCCAGAAAGTTTTTTATCTGGCCCCACTGCCATTACCGACTGGAGTCAAACCCTTCAGTGGCAGGGAACTGCAAAAGAACGCTAACGAAACCTACATGGACTTTATGCTAGGCAAAGCTTCTTTTGAGCTTTCCATCAGATTTTTCATAGGCAGCGTTTTAGGAATAATCCTTTTCTACTTTTTGACTGCACTGAGCTTGGACTTGTACGTTTCTCTTGCATGGGATCGTCCTTTCTCTGAGGTCATCATCGCTATGTTTACTGGAGGTAATTTTCCTCCAATTATTTTGGCACTTATAGCATCAATCACCGGCCTCCCTATCCTCCACGCCATCTGGGTTCTGTCCCGTATCCCGCCCATCCGCTTCAACCGTCAGCGTCGCGAAGTGGCCTATGTGGCCAAGCGCGGTGACAAACCCTGCATCATCCCTTGGGAAAGTGTGATTGCCTGTCTCAGCAGCCGTCTCGTGCCAACCAAATATGGCACTCAGCAAAGCCACGAACTGCTGCTTTGCCTGCGCAATAGCGAAGCGACCCAGCAGATGTGGGTAAACATTGCCTGCTACAGCCCAGCCTTTGCCATCGCCGAGTGGGAGGCGATTCGGGTCTATATGGAAGAAGGCCCCGAAGCCTTGCCGGGACGCTTTATCGACCCCAAGTACGAAGAAGGGACGGTGGAATACTTTGAGCTGTGCCGCTATGTCTACCGCAGAGACCACAACTACCTCGTTTACCTGCTCGGCTTCGTGCTGATCCAGGGTGTCAGCGGCTGGCACCTGCCCTGCCGCCTGGCAGCCTGGATCAACGGCCTGCCGAGGAAAAGCCTGCCGCGTGAGGTCGCGCAATGGTCAAAGCCGTTGCCGCCCGAGCAATGGCAACAGCCCAGTGCTGAACTGCTGGAGCAGAGTCAGGAGGTTCAAAAAGTGCTGCGCTGGGGCAAGACATTGGTTGATTACTTTGAAGGCTTGTCCGCGCCAACACCGACGAAACGCAAACAACATTCGGCAAAGAATTCGTAACAGCAAATTGCACCAGCCCTCGTTAACGATAACTCCTCTTATTCCTGCCCCACAGGACTGTTAAGCTTGCTCGCCTTGAATTTCGGCTGTTTAAAGATTTCACATGACTGCGCCACTGCGTACATCTCTGGCTCTGCTGTTGACCCTGACTCTGAGCGGGTGCGATGAGGCGCCGCGTTTCACTCAGGCGGAGCCCGGCGAGGCGTTGTCGGGAGGGGCGGCGACGGTGCATCGCAGCGACCAGAATGCCTTTTCCCTGCCGTCGGCCAACCTGCCACCGGTACGCCGGCTGGATTTCAGCGTTGGCAACAGTTTCTTCCGCAACCCTTGGGTAATCGCACCGTCGACCACCACCGCCCGCGATGGACTCGGGCCGTTATTCAATACCAATGGTTGCCAGAACTGCCATATTCGCGATGGTCGCGGTCATCCGCCCGAGCCTGGTGACAGCAATGCGGTGTCAATGCTGGTCAGGCTGTCGATCCCCAACAGCGCAGGCTCTGCAGAGCAGCTGCAGCGCGGTGGCGTAATACCGGAGCCGGTGTATGGCACCCAGTTGCAAGATATGGCGGTGCCCGGTGTACCCCCGGAAGGTAAAGTCCGGGTCAAGTACGAGCCGCTGGTAGTCAGGTTTCGTGACGGCAGCGAGGTCGAGCTGCGCCAGCCGACCCTGAGCATCACCCATCTGGGCTACGGCCCGTTGCATCCGGACACGCATGTTTCCGCGCGCATAGCGCCGCCCATGATCGGCCTGGGTCTGCTCGAAGCCATCCCCGAGGCGGCGATCCTGGCCGCTGCCGACCCTGACGACAAAAATGGCGACGGCATTTCCGGGCGTCCCAACTGGGTCTGGGACGATGCCCGTCAGCAAGTCGCGCTGGGCCGTTTCGGCTGGAAAGCCGGCCAGCCCAACCTGAACCAACAGAATGTGCATGCGTTTTCCGGTGACCTGGGGCTGACCACAAACCTGCGTCCCATGGATGACTGTACAACGGCGCAAACTGCCTGCAAGGAGGCGCCAAATGGCAATGGCCCGAACGGCGAGCCGGAAGTCAGCGACAACATCCTGCGTCTGGTGGAGTTCTATACCCGCAACCTCGGCGTACCGGCCCGGCGTGACGTCGAAGATGCGCAGGTGCTGGCTGGCAAGAACCTGTTCTTCAAGGCCGGCTGCGACCAATGCCATACCCCGCAATTCACCACCCGTGCCGATGCCGCCGAGCCGGAGCTGGCCAACCAGATCATTCGCCCGTACAGCGACCTGTTGCTGCATGACATGGGCGAAGGCCTGGCCGATAACCGTACCGAGTTCCAGGCCACCGGTCGCGAATGGCGCACCCCACCGCTGTGGGGGCTGGGCCTGACCCAGGCGGTCAGTGGCCATACCCAATTGCTGCATGATGGCCGTGCCCGCAATGTGCTGGAGGCGATTCTCTGGCACGGTGGCGAGGCTCAGGCAGCCCAGCGTCAGGTGCTGGCTTTCGACGCAGAACAACGTGCGGCCTTGCTGGCGTTCCTTAATTCATTATGATTGTGTCAATTTAATTCAAGGAGCCGGAGATGTTCCGTCCCAAGCTGTTGTTCACCAGCCTCGCCGCCCTGGCGCTGGGCGCCTGTACACCTGCCGATCCACAGGCGGTGACTTCGGCTGCGATCGCCAAACAGGTGATCCTGCCGACCTACAGTCGCTGGGTAGACGCCGACCGCCAACTGGCGAGCAGCGCTTTGGCGTTCTGCGAAGGCAAGACCGATTTGCAGACTGCCCGTGCTGACTTCCTCAAAGCGCAGAAAACCTGGGCCGAACTGCAACCGTTGTTGATCGGCCCGCTGGCTGAAGGCAACCGCTCCTGGCAGGTTCAATTCTGGCCTGACAAGAAAAACCTGGTCGGCCGGCAGGTTGAACAACTGGTCACTGCGCAGCCGTCGGTCAGCGTTGAAGAGCTGACCAAGGCCAGCGTTGTGGTTCAGGGTCTGTCTGCCTATGAATACATTTTGTTCGATGCCGGCATCGACATGGCCAGCGCCGAACACAAAGCCCGTTATTGCCCGCTGCTGACCGCCATTGGTGCCCGGCAGAAACTGCTCGCCGAAGAAATCCTCAACGGCTGGAACAGCAACGACGGCATGCTCGCGCAGTTGAGCAAGTTCCCCAACAACCGCTATGCCGACTCCCACGAGGCGATCGCCGAGCTACTGCGCGTGCAGGTCACAGCCCTCGATACCCTGAAGAAGAAACTCGGTACGCCGCTGGGCCGCCAGTCCAAGGGCGTGCCGCAGCCATTCCAGGCCGACTCGTGGCGCAGCAAGGCCTCGTTAAGCAGCCTGGAAGCCAGCCTGCTGAGCGCTGAAAGCGTCTGGACCGGGGTGGACAACAAAGGCTTGCGTGGCCTGCTGCCCGCCAACCAGAAACCGCTGGCCGACAAGATCGACGCGGCCTATGCGAACAGCCGCAAACTGCTCTCGGCACTCACTCCGCCACTGGCTGACCTGCTCGACAGCGAGGCCGGGCGCCAGCAGCTCAATGCGTTCTACGACAGCTTGAATGTCGTGCATCGTCTGCATGAAGGTGAGCTGGCCAAGGCTTTAGGCATTCAGTTGGGCTTCAACGCCAACGACGGCGACTGACGCAGAGGGGATAGATGATGTTACGACGCCAGGCTCTGGCGCTAGGCAGCCTGCTGCTCAGTGCATTCACACTCGGTGGCTGGAGTCTGTTCCGGCAAAACGGCAGCAGCCCCTTGCTGCTGTCCGCCCGCGATGACGCCGACGGCAAGCACTACGCCGTGGGCTATCGGCTTGATGGCAAGCAGGTGTTCGCCACTGAAGTCGCCCAGCGCTGCCACGACATCATCAATCATCCCGAGCTGCCGCTGGCAGTGTTCATTGCCCGCCGCCCCGGCACGCAGAGCTACCTGATTGACCTGCGTGACGGCAAATTGCTGCAAACCATCACCGCACAGCCGAACCGGCACTTCTATGGCCATGCGGTGATCCACAGCAGCGGTGAATGGCTGTACGCCACGGAAAACGACACGCGTGATCCTGGTCGGGGTGTGCTGGGGGTCTATCGTTTCGTCAATCAGCGCCTGGAACACAGTGGCGAAATTTCCACTCATGGTATTGGTCCGCATCAGGTTTCGTGGATGCCGGATGGCGAAACCCTGATCGTCGCCAATGGTGGTATCCGCACCGAAGCCGAAAGCCGGGTCGAGATGAACCTCGATGCCATGCAACCGAGCCTGGTGCTGATGCAGCGTGACGGCACTCTGCTGAGCAAGGAAACCCTGAGCCAGCAGATGAACAGCGTACGGCACCTGGCCGTGGCCAGCGATGGCACCATCGTTGCCGGCCAGCAGTTCATGGGGGACTCGCAGGAGTTGGCCGAGTTGCTGGCGATCAAGCGGCCCGGGCAGCCGTTCGAACCCTTTGCCGTGGCCGAACAGCAATTGCGCGCCATGAACCACTACACCGCCAGCGTCGCAATTCATGACGAACTGCGGCTGGTCGCCCTGACCGCGCCGCGGGCCAACCGGCTGTTTATCTGGGATCTGGACAGCGCCGCCCTGAAGCTGGATGCCTCAATGCCGGACTGTGCTGGCGTGGGCGCCGTACAGGACGGCTTTGTGGTGACCTCTGGCCAGGGGCGTTGCCGTTTCTATGATTGCCGTCAGGCAACCTTGCAGCCCAAGCCACTGGCACTGCCTGGCGCGTTCTGGGATAACCACCTGCACCTGGCTTGATAGCAGCGTCGCACCGCTCCGAAACATCCAGGCTGCTGTCAGGACACCTGAAAACCGGCACCCGCCTTGATTCGCTCAAGCACTGCGCTGGCACTGCTACGGTCGTAAATTACCGAAGCGTCGCGCAGGCGGCGCTCCAGATCCTGATCGCGCAAACACAGCATCTCTTCTGCCTGAAGCTGGGCTGCGGTTTCCTGCTGCTGCTGACGGATGGAATCGAGGGTATCAGCCACGACCTGAAGGCGTGCTGCCGGTTCACGACGTGACGTGGAAAGGCTGGTCTGGGCCTGCTGGACAAAGTCGGTGTCGCGCAAGAGTTCGATCTGTTTTTTCAGCGCCCGAAGTTTGCTTTCATTCATTTCAAGTGCCTGACGCAGGTTATCAACGCTCCTGGCATATTCGTTGGCAATCCGGGTGTCTTCAATCAGCAACAGTTCAAGCCGGCCGACCTTCCCGGCAACATCCATGGCCAGTTTCTTATCGCCGGTTGCCAGCGCGTTGCCGACCACCCTGGTGAGTTCGTTCAGTTGCTCACGGGTCTGTTCGGCTTCCCTGGCGGCCAGTATCTGTTTAGTCATCAGATTGGCAAAGTTCGAGCGCCCGACCCCGACTTGCTCTTCTGCTGCGCAGATTTCCTGATCGAGGATACGCAATGCCTGACGAGCCATAACGGCTTCGGCAGTATCATTGGCGCCGCCGCGCAACGCGATCAGCAGTTTCGTCCAGATCCGGCCCATGAGAGTTTCCTTGTGCTCTGACACAATAGATAAGAAAGGAGTCAGCAACTAACCCGGACAAGACGATGGCATATTTAAATTTATTAATATGCAAGAAACAGTATTTATATTTGTAGGAATATTCCACAGAGTAAAACGTTATTTACTCGACACTGGAAACCTGACCCGCTCTATCAGCGTATCAATGAGAGTTTTCAAGAAAATTCGGAGAGTGAGGGGCAGGCAAGTCAAACACCGGCGTGAACACCACCCCGGTCAAATACTCAGTAGACAGCACTTTTAAAAACCAGGGCGAGACCGCCAGCGTAATACCGATGGCGGTCCCGCAAAACAGGCTCGGAGGGCCCCTCTAAAAACCACCTGCATTGCCATCGCTACGATGTCGCGCGTAGCGCCGCAAAGCCCAGGTGGTCAGAGCTGCGCGTTCAGCTTTTCGTACCAGTCCCTTGCAGCAAGCTGTACAGCAACAGCAGAAAGTCATGATCGGGCTGCGCCGTTTGCAGCGGCTTGGCGGCCCGGGGCAACGGGCAATAACCTTCGCCATGAGGCGTACTGAGTATCCTGGTTGAGGGTTGCTCCCATGCAGCGACCGCCATGGTGGTAGTCGCCAAGGCTGCAACCAGAAACAAACCTCTAGCCATTTCTAGTTTCATTAACCTAACCCCTTGAGAGCGCTGCCAAACGCTGTCTGGTAAAAGTAGATCAACTTATCCCAGTCGCAGAGGCTAAATGACGAATGGCGTCGTAACTGCCGCAGATCATGCCGGGCCGCCCGGCCAGCCGTCAGGCGCTTGCGGGCTTTTTCCAGATCAAGCAAGGCCACCTGAACCTCGGCCTGCTCGCCTTCGCCGGTGACCTTCACGAAAACATGCTTGCTGTACAGGCAACTGTGTTGCCAACGCCCGCGGTGCATCCGCGCCAGGCTTTCAGCCAGTACCTGGAGCAGGCGGTCGTGCACTTGTTCACCGTGTCGCTCACGACCACCTGAGGCATACCAGTGATCGATTTCTTCAAATCCGTTCAAGGCCTCGGTGACCAGCAGCGCCCGCCACTGCCCCTGTTGGTCGCGTTCGGCGCCACAAAAGACAATGTTCGGCACACTGACGCCCAGGCTACGCAACCCTTCCAGAGCATCCTGCTCGC
Organism: Pseudomonas sp. 21LCFQ02; assembly: GCF_024129895.2. Lineage (NCBI taxonomy): Bacteria > Pseudomonadati > Pseudomonadota > Gammaproteobacteria > Pseudomonadales > Pseudomonadaceae > Pseudomonas > Pseudomonas sp. 21LCFQ02. The sequence continues at coordinate 2,676,730 of NZ_CM178749.1, read as the reverse complement.
GCAGGACTGTAGGCCGGCCCAGAGGGTAGCGCCAGCTGCGATAGACATGCCCGGCCTGACGTTTGACATACAACAGTTGACCGTTATCGGCCCATACCCGCTGCACCCCGCTTTCACCGCCGCGGCGCACATTGGGCTGCTCAACCCATTCGCCACGCAGCCCCCAAAAGCGTCCGAAGCTGCTGTCAGCTACTTCCAGTGTCATCTGTCCGGCCATTACCTGCCCATCCTTTTATTGTTTGCGTAGTAGATAGACTCGCCACATCGCATACATCGGCAGGAAGTCCAGACGCTTCTGGATGTTGAAACCTGCCTGTTCAAATTCTTTCTCGACCGTTGCTGCCGGTAACACAAAACGGTTCTGGTAACCGTCGGCCCCACTTTGCGGGGTATCGGAACCATTGCGCTTGCGCTCAAGACGCTTGCGTTTCCATGCCTTGAAATTGCCGTCGACCCACAGCGAGACGATGACACTGTCTCGCGAGACCCGGTGAAACTCCCGTAATAGAGCAGCCCGATGCTGCGCCTGACCAACATGGTGCAACAAGCGCATGCAAAAGATGCTGTCTACTGCATTGTCCGGCAGGTCGATGGCAAAGGCTGATGTCTGCAAAGGTTGTACCCGTTGTACGACATCTTCCGGCTGAGCATGACGCGCGGTTCTGAGCATATCGGCCGAATTGTCCGCACCGATGATCAAACGCTCTGGTTTTTCTGCCAGCAATGGCCAGAAGCGCCCTGCGCCACAAGGCAAATCCAGAACCAGACCAGGGTCACCGGCAAGGCGCAATGCCTTGCGGGCCAACTGCTCGTCGCGCTGATGGGACAAGCGACGCCACAAACCGTTCCGATGTTTTTCCAGATATTGGCGGGCGTGGCTGTCGTCGTATTTGTTGGAAAACTCCAGTTCGATGCGCTTGTTCATAAACGTCTCCGATTCAGATGGCGCCACGATAGGTGCCCGTCCGTCTGCATCAGGTCATGTTTATGTGAAAAAAAAGTCCCGCAAGCCCATGGAATGTTTCTATAGATTACAGGTAGTTACGAGCCTTTGAAGAACACTGCCAGTCCCTCAGGGCCTGGCAGTCTCCAGGCTGACCTTGAACCGGCAGCCGTTAGGCTCCATCGGGCTCAGGCTGACGGTCCAGCCCTGGTTGGCACAGATACGCTGAACCAGCGACAACCCCAGCCCCAGGCCTTCACCGCGCTGCTCATTGCCCCGTACGAAAGGCTCGAACATGGCCTCACGCTTCTCTTCCGGAATGCCCACGCCGCTGTCTTCGACCATAAAGCCTTCACCCTGCAGGGTCAAAGCGATGAACCCCTGATCGGTGTAGTGCAGCGCATTGCGCAACAGATTGCCCATCACCGCCAACAAAAAGGTCGCGTTGTAGCTGATATCAGAAACCTGATCGGGCTCGGGCGGGTTGTAGATCAGTTGCAGCCCTTTGCTTTCGATCGGCCCGCGCCACTGGGCAATCAGTTGCTCGGCGGTGCCGGTCAACGTGGCCCTTGGCGTCATGGTCGGATCTTCACGCTGGGTACGTGCCAGCATCAGGAACGTCTGCACCAGGTCGCGCATTTCTTCACAGGCCCGCGCGATACGCTCAACCTGACGCCGGGCACGCTGATCCAGCGCCGGATTCTCCAGTAACAATTCGCAGGAGCTGGCCAGGACCATCAGTGGCGTGCGCAATTCATGGCTGACATCACTGGTGAACATCCGCTCACGGGTCAACGCCTGACGCAAACGCCCCAGTGTGGCGTCGAACGCACCCGCCAGCTCACCCACTTCATCGGCGGCATAATCGGGTGCCAAAGGCGGAGCCAGGCCCAGCAACTGGTCGCGGTGGCGCACCTGACGCGCCAGGCGCACCACCGGTGCCATTACCCGACGGGCCAGCACCCAGCCAAGGAATACCGCCAGGGCCAGGGCCAGCACGAAGCCCACCAGCACCACGGCAAACAGCACGCGCTCGCGCTCTTCAAAATCGCTCTGGTCCTGCAGCAGCGCATAATGCCGACCGTCGACCACTTCGATCATCGCGTGATAGGAAGACGGTCCGCGAAACACTTCGTGAAAGCCTGGCTCCAGATGACGAATGTCCTGTGGCAGGTCGAAATCGCCCGGACCATTGCTGAAATAGAACAGTTGGTCCTGTTTCGGACGATGGCTCCAGTCGCTGACGCTGTCGGCCAGCAACAGCCGATTGAGATCACCGCCCAGGCCGGCGGAAATGAGTTTTTCTTCGACCAGGTGAACCGTGGAGATAATGCCCACGGCGAAGGATCCGGCCACCAGTGCACTCATCAGCGCAAAGGCGATGATGATCCGTTGGGCAAGACTTTGCTTAAACTCCATCCCGGCCCTCGGCCAACCGATAGCCTACACCGTGCACAGTCTGCAACAAGGCTTTAGGAAAGGGTTTGTCGATCACCTGGCGTAACTGGTGAACATGGCTGCGCAGGCTGTCGCTGTCCGGGCAGTCGTCGCCCCACAGTGCCTCTTCAAGAATTTCCCGACGTAACACGTGCGGGCTCTTTTGCATCAACACCGCCAGCAGCTTGAGGCCCACCGGGTTGAGCTTGAGCATCCGCCCGTCGCGGGTGACTTCCAGGGTATCAAGGTCGTAGACCAGGTCAGCGACCTGGAGGGTACGCCGACCGCCCCCCTGGGCACGACGCAGCACCGCTTCGATACGGGCTGCCAGTTCAGACAAGGCAAAAGGTTTGAGCAGATAATCGTCGGCCCCCGAACGGAAACCTTGCAGACGGTCATCCAGTTGATCGCGAGCGGTGAGCATGATCACCGGAGTATCACGGCGGGCATCTTCACGCAGGCGCTTGCACAGCGTGTAGCCATCAATGCCCGGAAGCATGATGTCCAGCACGATCAGGTCATAGTGTTCGGTCGCCGCCAGATGCAGTCCCGAGAGGCCGTCCTGGGCACAATCGACTGTGTATCCCTTCATACTCAGGTAGTCGGCCAGGTTCGCCAGAATATCGCGGTTGTCCTCGACCAGAAGAATTCGCATAGGGCTCTCCGCATGCAATTAAGGCTGGCGCAGCTTAGGCAGATACCCCAACGCGGTGCAAGCCGCCACCGGGTATCGATTAATCTGCTGAAACGCTTTTCGGGTCAGCCAGCAGAAATGAAGAACCCCGCACAAGGCGGGGTTCTGCGGTGACGCAAAGGGGTAAGGCTGGCTTACATCATGCCGCCCATGCCACCCATGCCGCCCATGTCAGGCATACCGCCTGCAGCAGGCTTGTCTTCAGCGATATCGGCAATCATCGCTTCAGTGGTGATCATCAGGCTGGCAATCGACGAAGCCGCTTGCAGAGCCGAACGAGTCACTTTGGCAGGGTCCAGGATACCCAGGTCGATCATGTCGCCGTATTCACCGGTCGCAGCGTTGTAACCGAAGTTACCCGAACCTTGCTTGACCTTGTCGACAACCACGCTTGGCTCGTCGCCGGAGTTGGCAACGATCTGACGCAGAGGCGCTTCAACGGCACGACGCAGCAGAGCGATACCGACGTTCTGGTCGGCGTTGTCGCCTTGCAGACCTTCGATAGCCTGCAGGGAGCGGACCAGTGCCACGCCACCGCCAGGTACCACGCCTTCTTCAACGGCTGCACGGGTAGCGTGCAGGGCGTCTTCAACGCGGGCTTTCTTCTCTTTCATTTCGACTTCGGAACCGGCGCCGACCTTGATCACAGCAACACCGCCGGACAGCTTGGCCAGACGCTCTTGCAGTTTCTCTTTGTCGTAGTCGGAGCTGGTGTCGCCGATCTGCTGACGGATCTGGGCGATACGCGCATCGATGTCGGTCTTGTTGCCCGAACCGTCGATGATGGTGGTGTTTTCTTTGTTCAGTACAACGCGCTTGGCGTTACCCAGGTGCTCCAGAGTGGTGCTTTCCAGGCTCAGGCCGATCTCTTCGGAGATCACGGTGCCACCGGTCAGGACCGCGATGTCCTGCAGCATGGCCTTGCGGCGATCGCCGAAGCCTGGGGCCTTGACCGCAGCAACCTTGACGATACCGCGCATGTTGTTGACAACCAGAGTCGCCAGGGCTTCGCCTTCGACGTCTTCAGCAACGATCAGCAGCGGACGGCCGGCTTTGGCAACGGCTTCCAGCACTGGCAGCATTTCGCGGATGTTGGAGATCTTCTTGTCAACCAGCAGCAGCAGCGGGCTGTCGAGCTCGGCAACCATGGTGTCGGGCTTGTTGATGAAGTACGGCGACAGGTAGCCACGGTCGAACTGCATGCCTTCCACGACGGACAGTTCGTTTTCCAGGCCCGAGCCTTCCTCGACGGTGATAACGCCGTCTTTGGTCACTTTTTCCATGGCTTCAGCAATGATGTCGCCGATGGAAGTGTCGGAGTTGGCCGAGATGGTACCCACCTGGGCAATTGCCTTGGTGTCAGTGCAAGGCTTGGACAGCGCCTTGAGCTGAACAACGATGGCCGCAGTGGCCTTGTCGATGCCGCGCTTGAGGTCCATCGGGTTCATGCCGGCAGCGACGGCTTTCAGGCCTTCGTTGACGATGGCCTGGGCCAGTACGGTAGCGGTGGTGGTACCGTCACCGGCGTCGTCGTTGGCGCGGGACGCTACGTCCTTGACCAACTGCGCGCCCATGTTTTCGAAGCGGTCTTTCAGTTCGATTTCTTTGGCGACCGATACGCCGTCCTTGGTGATCAGAGGAGCACCGAAGCTCTTCTCGATGATCACGTTACGGCCTTTCGGGCCCAGGGTAGCTTTTACTGCGTCAGCCAGGACGTTAACGCCTGCGAGCATTTTTTTACGGCCGGCATCGCCGAATTTAACTTCTTTAGCAGCCATGATCGTTATTCCTTGAATACTGTGTAGTAGCGGGAAATTGAGCGGGGAAGACTCAGCCTTCGATAACCGCGAGAATCTCGTTCTCGCTCATTACCAGCAGGTCTTCGCCGTCTACTTTCACGGTGTTGCTGCCGGAGTAAGGGCCAAATACGACTTTGTCACCCACTTTCACGGCCAGCGCACGGACTTCACCGTTGTCCAGAACACGGCCGGTACCTGCAGCGACGATTTCGCCACGGTTTGGCTTCTCGGCAGCCGAACCTGGCAGCACGATGCCACCGGCAGTTTTCGTTTCTTCTTCGCTGCGACGGATTACGACGCGGTCATGCAGAGGACGAAGCTTCATTGTCGATCTCCTGATTGTGTTTGTAAGTCCGGTGAAGGCACCGGCGAGTTAAAAATCCGGCCTTGCCGGTTACGGTTCGATAGGCGAACCGCAGAAAACGGTCTGGCGTCTGAGCCAGAAACCTTGCGGTGACACATAGATAAGGGCGCCGCAGGTGATTACAAGTGCAGCCCGAAAAAAATTTTACAACGGCCTCAAACGCATACGGCACCCGAAGGTGCCGTATCGAGCGAACACGGGGGATTACTTGTCGCGATGCTCGAACTCACCTTCGATGACATCGGGCTCACGGGTTGGCCGATGAATAGCCCCATGCTGGCCGGCGCCGGGATGCTGGTGATGACGCAGATCGTCAGCAAACGCACGCTGGCGCATGGCCTGGTCTTCGGCACGCTTGCGCAGCTTGCCGATCAGCAGGCGACGGGTGAACGGCAACAGACACAGCACGCCCAGCACGTCACTGATGAACCCCGGCAGCAGCAACAGACCACCGCCGACCGCGACAGTCAGCCCCTCCAGCATCTGCTGTGCGGGCAATTCACCGCGAGCCAGGCTCTCACGCGCACTCAGGGCGGTGGCCAGACCGGCGACACGCATCACAAAGAACCCAAGTGCCGAGGTCGCCAGCACCAGCAGGAATGTCCACAGAAAACCAATGGACATGCCGACTTTTACCAGAACGAACAGCTCAAGCACCGGGAACAATAAAAACAGCAGCAGAAAAGCACGCATCGAATAGTTTCCTCTACGCAAGAACGTCTTGCTGTAGACCTTAAGTGATGTCGGAAAGTCGTTAAATCAAGCCACAGGCGACTCGGGAACCGGCCATTCTGCCGCGCGGGCCAGATAAACCAAGGCTTCGCGAACCTGTGTCGGTGTGTTGCAAACCTGTGCAAAGGGCAACCAGTACAGCGCCTGACCGATACGCAAGTGCATGCCCTCACTGTCCAGGCCGACCATCTGCGCCGGCTCGGTCTGCGGCAGGCCGGCCAGTTGCACATAATGGGCAATGGCCTGCGCATGGTCCTGATTCATGTGCTCGACCATACCGGTCTCGCTGGCCCCGGCGAACGGGTTGGCCAGCGCGACCTCATCGAGCCAGTGGATGGCACCGAAACCACCAATATAGCGATAGCGGACCGGCGTCAGCAGCCAGAAGTCGAAATCGTGGGCGCTATGGTAATTCTGCGACTCCGGGAAGTAGCGGTAGTAGCGCTGCGCGGCCGCCTCGATAGCGGCCGGGTCGGTCAGCTTGTGTCCTTCAGCCATCATGGTAATGCGCCCCACGGCCTGAACGTTGGCCGCCTCCCGCTCGCCCACCAGCAACGAACACTTGGGGTCCTGGAGCAGGTTGTGAGTGTGCTGAGCGATGCGGCTGATCAGGATCAGCGGCCTGCCCTGCTCGTCCAGGCAATACGGGACGACCGAGCCGAACGGAAACCCGGGCATCGACTTCGAATGCGTGGACAACACGCCGCGGTACTCGCGCAACAACAGCTCACGCGCCGACCTGGATGCTTTGCCGCTCATCATGACTCCTCTATCAGTTATTACCGGTCCGGTAGTCAGCAGTGCCGAAGGGCTGCTATACCTGTCACGAGCCCCGGCATGGCCGACATGCCATCACTATGATTTGCTAGTGAGCACGTTTATGGAACTGAAAGGCAAGTTAATCATTATTACCGGTGGATGCCAGGGTCTGGGACTGGCCATGGCCCGCGACCTGGCCGGGCGCGGCGCGAATCTGGCGCTGCTGGACCTGGATCAGGCCAAACTCGATCAGGCAGTCACCCGCCTCACGAACCAAGGCGTGCAGGTCCGCGCTTACCTGTGCAACGTCGCCAACGAGACGCAGGTCATCGAAACCGTTACGCGGATTGCAGAAGACTTCGGCCCGATTCATGGCCTGGTGAACAACGCCGGGATTTTGCGCGACGGCATGTTACTCAAGGTCAAGGACGGACAAATCAGCACCATGAGCCTGGCCCAGTGGCAATCGGTGATCGACGTCAACCTGACCGGTGTATTCCTGTGCACCCGCGAGGTGGCGGCAAAAATGGTCGAACAGCAGAGCCAGGGCGCGATCGTGAATATTTCTTCAATTTCGCGTGCCGGCAACATTGGCCAGACCAATTATGCCGCCTCCAAAGCCGGCGTGGTGGCCGCCACCGTGACCTGGGCCAGGGAACTGGCGCGTTTCGGTATTCGCGTAGCCGCGGTGGCGCCGGGCTTTATCGAGACTGAAATGACTGCCAGCATGAAACCCGAAGCACTCGAGAAGATGACCTCGGCCATCCCGCTCAAGCGGATGGGCAAGCCCGAAGAGATCGCCCGCTCAGTGGCATTCATTCTGGAAAATGACTATTTCAGCGGACGGGTGCTGGAGGTGGATGGGGCAATGCGGATCTGACACCGGCATCGCCCGAATGATGTATTACCAGGTCACCCCAAAACCTGCGGTGTAGCGGGTCTTGTTGATATCACCGTCGTTGGATCCGCTGATGATGTCGCGCTCGGCCTTGACGTTCAGCGATGCCCAGTCGGTGACCTTGTAGCGCAGGCCGACCTCGACATCCAGCGAGTAATCGGCCACGCCACTGAGCGGTTTGCCCAGTTCGCCGTTGGTGAAGAACTCGAATTTCTTGCCAACCAGGTAGCGGTTGTAATCCCACGTCCCGGCCAGCGCATAGAAGTTTTCTTTCTGGCCGTTAGAGAACTCGTAGTCGGTGCGGTTGAGTAGCCCGCCGACCTTGAACGCACCCAGCTCGTCATCCCAGAACTGATAACCCGGACCGGTACCGACGGTACGCTCGCGGCTCAGGTCTTCGATCTTGTCGCGTTTGTAGTTGACCCGGCCGTCCCAGTAAAACTTGTCGGTCAGGAAGTAATCGAGCGAGTAGTCAGCGCTCCAGTTGTCGGTGCTGACCACATCGTCCTGAGTCTCGCGGTTGTACTCGCCCTTGGCGTTGTGCCGCCAGCGGTCGTGACGCGCCGTGGTCTTGAACGACACCGCATAGTCATCGGTATTCTTTTCCGCACGCTGGAAATCGATTGCCGCGTCAATGTTGCCCTTCCACACCAGATCGGTGATGACAGGTTTTGGCTTGACGATTTGCTGGATGCTGGCCAGCTCGACAGTCTTGGGCGCATCGCCGTTGGCCAGTACCACTTGGCCGTCTTCACCGGCCTGCAGCGACTTGGCCACCTCGCCGGTGTACTGGTTCTGCTTGACCAGCAGCGGTTCCTTGCTTTCCAGGGTCTTGATCTTGCTCCAGTCCAGCGGGATCGCTCCACCGTAGTCAGTCTGCAGCAGCAGCTTGCCGCCGTCGAAGAGCTTGATGGTACCGGTCAGCCGGTCACCGTTTTTCAACCAGACGGTATCGGCGAGCAATGGCGTGGAGGCGGTAGTGATGGCGAGGCACAACAGGGTTCTGGACAACATAAGCAACGACTAGGCTCTGTTTGGCGGAGAATTCAGGCATTATCCGTCGGATCGCTCCAGTAGACCGAATACCGCGGGCGCGAGTAGCAATGACCGCACGAACGGTCTGTAGTTCAAACACTCGAATCTCTGTGCAGCCTGCACGGGTGGACAAGATAGCGCCGTGACCATGCCCCCTGCATCCTCTGAATCCGAACCGTCGTCGGCCCAGTTGCGCCGCGACGCCCTGTACCTGACGCTCGCCCAGATTCCGGCCGGCTGCGTCACCAGTTACGGGGAACTGGCGCAACTGGCCGGGCTGGGCCGGGCAGCACGCTGGGTCGGCCGAACCCTGAGCCAGTTGCCGCAAGGCTCCAGCCTGCCATGGCACCGGGTGATTGGGGCCGGTGGCCGGTTGAGCCTGCCAGCCGGCACCGCCTCAGGTGACGAGCAGCGTGCCCGGTTACGCGCCGAAGGCATTACCATCCGCAACAATCGGGTCGATATGCAACGCCATCGCTGGCGTCCCATGTAGCAGTGAGGTTAGAGTGCGCCCTTTGTTTTTCAGTTACCTGAGGCAGTCCCTAGCTCATGCCCCGTAAAACCTGGCGCGCCGCGCTCGCCGCTTATGCCAGCCCATCGACGCTCGTGCTGCTACTGCTCGGCTTTGCCGCCGGTCTGCCTTATATGCTGGTGTTCTCGACCCTGTCGGTATGGCTGCGTGAAGCCGGGGTTGCTCGGGAAACCATCGGTTACGCCAGCCTGATCGGGCTGGCCTATGCCTTCAAATGGGTCTGGTCACCGCTGCTCGACCAGTGGCGCCTGCCAATGCTCGGCAAACTCGGCAGGCGCCGCTCCTGGCTGGTGCTTTCGCAGATTCTGGTGATCCTCGGGCTGATTGGCATGGGTTTTTGCGACCCGCAACAGCATCTGTCCTGGCTGATCGCGATTGCCGTGGTGGTCGCCTTCGCCTCTGCGACCCAGGATATCGCCATTGATGCCTATCGCCTGGAAATCGCCGACGACACCCGGCAGGCCGCGCTGGCAGCCAGCTACATGTCCGGTTATCGGGTCGCCGCACTGCTGTCGACCGCTGGCGCGCTGTATTTCGCCGAGGGCTTTGGCTCTACCGGCTTTGCCTACAAGCACTCGGCCTGGACCGGCGTCTATGTGTTATTCGGCCTGTTGATGCTGCCGGCGCTGATCACCACGTTCATCATGCGCGAGCCACCGGTGGCGCTGCGTACCCAGTTGTCGGCGGCGCGCTACGGTTTCATTCATCAGTTGGCCTCGGTTTTCGTCTTGATCGTGCTGCTGGTCTCGGTTCCGGCGCTGTTTACCCAGCTGTACAACACCGACTTTGCCAGCGTGCTGTTCGGCAATGTCGGCTGGGTGGATCTGCTGCTGGAAGACCGCGCCTTTCTGCGCGCCATCCTCTACGCGCTGCTCAGCGGCGCTTGCCTGTCGGCGATGGGCCGTCGCGGCCTGGCGCCGGTACTGACCCCGATCAACGACTTCATCCTGCGTTATCGCTGGCAAGCGCTGCTGCTGTTGGGGCTGATCGCAACCTACCGGATGTCCGATACGGTGATGGGGGTCATGGCCAATGTGTTTTATATCGACCAGGGTTTTACCAAGGAGCAGATCGCCAGTGTCAGCAAGATCTTCGGTCTGATCATGACCCTGATCGGCGCCGGTGCGGGCGGGCTGCTGATCGTACGTTTCGGCATCATGCCGATTCTATTCATTGGTGGCCTGGCCTCGGCAGCGACCAATATCCTGTTTCTGATGCTCGCGGACATGGGCCCGAATGTGCAGATGCTAGTGGTGACCATTTCGCTGGACAACTTCAGTTCAGGACTGGCGACTTCGGCGTTCGTGGCGTATCTGTCGAGCCTGACCAACCTGAGTTTCTCGGCGACCCAATATGCGTTGCTCAGTTCGATCATGCTGTTGCTGCCGCGCCTGATTGGCGGCTATTCAGGGGTGATGGTGGAGAAGTTCGGCTACCACAATTTCTTCCTGATCACGGCACTTCTGGGGGTGCCGACGCTGATCATGATTATCTTGCAGTGGAGCCGCGAGCTGCGGCAAAAGCCTGCCGTGACGCTTGAGAAGACTGAGGTTTAACGCGGCAGGAGCGGCTTCAGCCGCGAAGACTATTCTTTTTGTACAAGGGTCTTTGCCGCGGTTGTCTGAACTGCGGGTTTCGCCCCGACGGGCGACCCTATTTTGTGCTTGGCAAAATAGGGGAAAACCGCTTGCTCCTGGTTTGGGTCCGCCCTGCGGGCGGACTTCCCTCCGTCCGGCGCCGATTCGCGGCGTCTGTGCCATCTCGGTTTGAAGATCAAAAGCAACATCAACGGCAGCGGCTACAGCAAGAGCAGCTTGCGGTGGCCCGTTACCGATCTCAACCCTTGCTCAACTGCACCACTTGTTGCTGGTACTGGATTTCAATGCCAGCCGCTTTGAGGCGGTCGCGGGCTTCGAGGTTGAACTTTGACAGCACATCACCGAGGTCGCCGGTTTTGGCCCATACCCGCAGTTGCAGGGCGATGGCGTTGTCGCCCAAGGCATTGACCACCGCCTGGGGCGCCGGGTCTTTGAGCACACGTGGGTCGTCGGCCATTTCCAGCAACACTTGCAGGGCGGCTTTGAGGTCGCTGTCGTAACCAACCTTGACGTCGAACACGCCTTTGCGGGTCGGCTGGCGGTTGGTATTGGTGATGATGCCATTGGATAACACGCCATTGGGTACGATAACGGTACGGTTGTCGCCGGTGCGCAGGATGGTGTGGAAGATCTGAATGTTATCAACCGTACCAGCCATGTTCTGGAACTCGATCCAGTCACCAATACGGAACGGCCGGAACAGCAGAATCAATACGCCACCGGCGAAGTTCGACAGGCTGCCTTGCAGCGCCAGGCCAATGGCCAGACCGGCAGCACCGATGGCCGCGACGAAGGAGGTGGTTTCGACACCGATCATCGATGCCACGCTGATGACCAGCATTACTTTGAGCGCAATATTGGCCAGACTGCTGACAAAGCCCTGCAACGCCCGATCAGCATTACGCAGCGCCAGCAAGGCGCCAACCCGGTCGGTCAGACGGTTGATCAGCCACCAGCCGATGGTCAGGGTCACCAGTGCCAGCAACAGTTTGCTGCCGTATTGCATGACCATCGGGATCCAGGCCTGGGAAATCTTCCACAGCTGGTCCACTTCGGCATTCAAATCCATACATCTACTCCTTAAAACCTGTTTTTCACCAACGCCAAAACCCTCCCGCACCAGAGCAAAGGAGTCATTTCAGGGCTGATACGCTGCGTGGGACGCGCTCAGGCCGCCAGGGTTCCCTGGCCGGCCAGTATCAAGCGCTGAGCCGGCCGGCCTGGCAGGCCAGCCGGACGGAACACTCAATCGCGGAAGTTGTTGTATTGCAGCGGCAGTTCAGCGTCGTAGGCACGCAACAGGGCGATGGCGTCCTGCAGGTCGTCTCGCTTCTTGCCGGTGATGCGCAGTTGCTCGCCTTGAATGGCGGCCTGGACCTTGAGTTTGGAGTCTTTGATGTGGGCAACGATCTTCTTGGCCTGCTCTTTGTCGATGCCTTCGCGCAAGGTCGCTTCCTGTTTGCTGACCTTACCGGAAGCGTAGGGGTCTTTGACTTCCAGGCATTTGACGTCAATCTTGCGCTTGACCAGCGACAGTTTGAGAATCTCGATCATCGCTTCGAGCTGAAACTCTGCCTCGGCGGTCAGGGTCACGACCAGGTCTTTATCGTTGAATTCGAAAGAACCCTTGCCCTTGAGGTCATAACGGCGGTCCAGCTCCTTGATCGCGTTGTCGACGGCATTGGTGACTTCGTGTTTATCCAATTCGGACACTACGTCGAACGAAGGCATGTATTTTCTCCAGATGAACGGCGTGTTCGGTAATTCACCCACACGCGTGACTTGACGGTACGAAAGAGCGCTCATTATAACGGGACTTTTCCAGCCTTTACTGCGAGCCTTCATCTGCATGCGTGCATCTTGTACCCCATTTTCGGTTGCGAACGGCTGATGAAGACCTGGCACATCCTCGGCGCCGGCAGCCTCGGTACACTGTGGGCCACTCGGTTGGCCCGTGCCGGCTTGCCGGTCTGCCTGATACTGCGCGATCAAGCTCGCCTGGCGCAGTATCGCAACCACGGCAGTCATCTGACTCTGGTGACTCAAGAGGGTTGCGAGCGATTGTCCATCGACGCCCGGACACTCGATGACCGTGCACCGATCGAACGCCTGCTGGTGGCCTGCAAGGCTTACGATGCCGAGCAGGCCGTTGCTCAACTGGCAAGCCACCTGGTCCCCGGCGCGCAGGTCATCCTGCTGCAGAATGGCCTGGGCAGCCAGGAGGCAGTAGCGGCCCGTATTCCCGAAGCACGCTGTATCTTCGCCTCCAGCACCGAAGGCGCGTTCCGCGAAGCCGACTGGCAGGTGCGCTTTGCCGGGCACGGCTTCACCTGGCTGGGCGATGCCGCCGACCCTGCCCCACCGCTGGCGCTGCTCGAAGAGCTGCACAGCGCTGGCATCCCCCACCAATGGACCCCGGATATCCTGACCCGCCTGTGGCGCAAGCTGGCACTCAATTGCGCGATCAATCCGCTGACCGTGCTGCACAGCTGCCGTAACGGCGATCTGTTGCAACACCCCTGCGAGGTCGCGACCCTGTGCGATGAACTGACCGGCCTGCTGCAGTGTTGCGGCCAACCGGCAGCCGCGAGCGATCTGCATGAAGAAGTGCTGAGGGTGATCCGGGCCACGGCGGCGAACTTCTCGTCGATGTACCAGGATGTCGCGCACGGCCGCCGCACCGAAATCAGTTACCTGCTCGGTTACGCCTGTGCGGCGGCGCAGCGCCATCAATATGCGCTGCCTCATTTGCAGCAATTGCACCGGCGTCTGGCACAACATCTGGCCAGCAAGGGTTTGCGTAGCGACTAGCCCGCGCTACCCTGCGCTTTCCAATCCTCGCTCCGTGACGTGCCTATGCAACTGCGCCAGCGCCTAGACAACCTGCCGGTAGGCCAGAAGCTGCTGGCCGCGCTGCTGGTCCTGCTGACCACCGTATTACTGGTCGCCAACCTGACCTTCATCAGCGCGGCCTATTACATCTCTCAGGAAGCCATGGCGCCGCAAGCGCTGCAAACCATCGGCCGTTTGATCAGCAGTGCTTACCTCAACGAGCGGGCGCTGAACTCCCCCGCCGACGCCCAGGCCTTGCTCCACGAACTGAAAAGTTACGGCCCGCTGCGCGCAGCGGCGGTCTACGACAATGACGGCACTCGCCTGGCACAACACCAGCAGGGCGATCCACTGGAGCTGCCGCTGCGCTATGACGAGATCCAGAACTGGCGCCTGACCGAATTTCGCAGCACCCAGCTGATCCCGGTGCCCAAGGGCGACCAGGCGCCTGGCCATCTGTTGCTGGTGGCCAGCAGCGAGTTGCCCGGCGCGTTCTACAGCGGCACGCTGACCGCCAGTGTCGGCATCCTGATCTTCAGTATCCTGCTGTGGATCGTGGTGGCCCGGCAGATTCGCCGCTTGATCACCGAGCCCATTTACCAGCTTGAACAACTGTCACGTCAGGTGACCCGTGAAGAAAACTACGCACTGCGGGTGCGCACGGGCAACAAAGATGAAATCGGCAGCCTGGCCTCGGCGTTCAACACCATGCTGGCGCGCATTGAAGCCCGGGAGCAGCAGCTCAAACGCGCCCGCGATGATGCTCAGGAGGCATTCGACCAGGCCCATGGGTTGGCTGAAGAAACCCGCCGCACCAACCGCAAGCTGGAGCTGGAAGTCCAGGTGCGCAGCAAGATCGAGAAGAAACTCACCGGATTTCAGAATTACCTGAACAGCATCATCGACTCGATGCCCTCAGCGATGATTGCCCTGGATGAACAGCTCTACGTCACCCAGTGGAATCAGCAAGCCACGCTTCTATCGGAGACGCCGCTGGACGAAGCGCTCAACCAGCCGATTTTCATCGCCTTCGAACCGATGCGGGCGTTCATGCCACAACTCAAACACACCGTAGAACAACACAAGGTCACCCTGATCGAGCGGGTGACCTGGATCAAACACGATGTCCCGCGCCATTACGCAGTGACCTTCTACCCGCTCAGTGGCGATGCGGGCCGCGGCGTGGTGATCCGTATCGATGACATCACCCAGCGCATCTCGCTGGAAGAGATGATGGTGCAGTCCGAGAAAATGCTCTCGGTCGGCGGCCTGGCAGCCGGCATGGCCCATGAGATCAACAATCCGCTGGGCGCGATCCTGCACAATGTGCAGAACATCCGCCGTCGGTTGTCTGCGGACCTGCCGAAGAATCTTGAACAAGCCCAGAGCGACGGCATCGACCTGCAACTGGTCAATCAATACCTGATTGGCCGCGAGGTCCCGCAGTTGCTCGACGGCATCCAGCAGGCCGGTGCACGGGCGGCGAAGATCGTCAGCCACATGCTCAACTTCAGCCGCCTGAGCAATCGACAACTGGCGCCATGCGATCTGCCAGCGCTGATCGACCAGGCGCTGGAGATCGCCAGCAACGACTTTGATCTGACCGTGGGCTTTGATTTCAAGGGCCAGCACATCATTCGGCAGTTTGATCCGCAACTGGGGCCGGTGCCCTGCACCGCCAATGAGCTGGAGCAGGTGCTGCTCAACCTGTTGAAGAACGCAGCCCAGGCCATCCACCAGCGCCCGGAAAACAGCGAACCGGGTCGCATCACCCTCAGAACCCGGCTCAACCCGCCGTGGGCCGAAATCCAGGTCGAAGACAACGGCATAGGAATGACAGAAAACGTGCGCAAACGCACCTTTGAGCCGTTCTTTACCACCAAGGAGATTGGCCAGGGCACCGGGCTGGGCCTGTCGGTGTCGTACTTCATCATCACCAACAACCACAAGGGCCAGATGGAGGTGCAGTCGACTATCGGTCAGGGCACCTGCTTCACCCTGCGCCTGCCGCTGGACGCCAATCAGGTCATGGTGCCGGCGCACATCATCAGCAAGCTTTGATCAGGAGCGACGTACATGGGCTTTCGTCTGTCGAAAATCTACACACGCCAGGGTGACCGTGGTGAAACCGGGCTGGGCGACGGACGCCGGGTGCCCAAGGATCATCCGCGTATCGAGGCCATTGGCGAGGTCGACACCCTCAACAGTCAGTTGGGCTTGCTGCTGGCGGGGTTAACGCAACAGAGCGAGAAGTACCCGGCGCTGGCCGAACTGATCCAGGTTCTGGCGCCCTGCCAGCACCGGCTGTTCGATCTGGGCGGTGAATTGGCGATGCCGGCCTATCAGGCGCTGGACACTAACGAAATTGAACGCCTGGAGGCCGCGATCGACCTGTGGAATGAAGAACTGGGGCCGCTGGAGAATTTCATTCTGCCCGGTGGCTCGGCACTCATTGCTCAGGCCCACGTGTGCCGCAGCGCCGCGCGCACCGCCGAACGCCGCTGCCAGCAGCTCAACAGTAGCGAGCCGTTGCAGGGCGTGGGGCTGGCCTATATCAACCGGCTGTCAGACCTGTTGTTCGTCGCCGCCCGGCTGATCGCCCGCCGCCAGGGCGTGGCAGAGATTCTCTGGCAGGCGGCGCCCAAACCGTAGGAGTTGCCGGGCGGCGATCCGCTTTAGCAACGAAAAGCTTTCCGGCTAAAGCCGGTCCTACAGGCTAATGCCGATCAGTTAAGGATCAACGCGATCCGGTGGGAGTGGCCGGCAGGCGCTCCGGTTGCCGACGAATGCAGTGGTACACCCACGGCAGATGTGCCGGTTTTACTGGCCCTTTCGGGGTGGTCCGGCATCCCGGCTAGCCCCCTCCCACCGAGACCGAGCTGAGCCGGAAATCGCTTAACTGATCAGGCATTAGTCCTACAGCCGGTATCAATTATCCGCTGGCCAGAACGCGCGGATACCGGCCACACCCTGAGCACCGCAGTCCCAGGCGCGCTGAACATGTTGTGGGCCAACCCCGCCCAGCAGGAACACAGGCTTGCCAAAACCGGCAATCAGTTGCGTCGCCTGCTCCCAGCCCAATGGTTGCGCCTCAGGGTGGGTCTGGGTCGGTTGCACCGGCGACAGGGTGACAAAGTCCACCCCCATCTGCGTCGCCAGGCTCAGTTCTTCAGCGTTATGGCACGAGGCGGCCAGCCAGCGCTCGACCGGGAACGGGCGGCCACGGCTGGCGTATTTACGCAGTTGTTCGGCAGTCAGGTGCCAGCCGGCAGACGGGAAGTCGCCTAGCCACTCCAACGGCCCCTTGAGCATCAATTGCGCCTTGCCGGCGCACAAGCCAACGGCATCCACCGCCAGGTCGCGATAGGCCGGATCGTAGCCACGCGGCGCCCGCAGCTGGAGCAGTTTGGCACCCTGGGCGATGGCCTTTTGCATGCCGCGCAACAACTCGCCGTTCTCCAGCCCCTCTGGAGTAATCAGGTACTCGCTGGGCAAGCGAGCCGCCGCGACGATCGGTGCATTGGCGGCTGGAAACTCGTAATCGGCCAACTGCCGAGGTGCGACCCAGGCCAGCGGCTGGCCTTCGGCGCCGTGGGGTTCACCGCTGAATGCCGATACATCCCAGACATCCAGTAACACATGCTTGTCCGGATAATCGTGTGCAATCCGGATCAACGGCCGCGCCATCTCGACCTGAATGCCCAGCTCTTCCTGCAACTCGCGGCCAAGGGCGGCACGCGGTGTTTCACCCTGCTCGACCTTGCCACCGGGAAACTCCCACAGGCCACCCTGATGCTGGGTATCGGCGCGTCGGGCAATGAGGATTCGGCCATCGTGACCGCGAATCACGGCCGCCACTACGTGGACTCGTTTCACAACTCGGGTTCCTCCTGGCCTGCCTGCAACCAGCGCTGGAAAGCAGGCCATTGGTAAATGGTGTCGGTGTATACCTGAAAGGTCATCAGCAGTGCCGCTCGCAGGACGTGAGGCGCGCAGTAACCAGCAGAAGTCGCACGGATGACCAACGATCAGGTGCCGCGACATGTTACATGGCTCACAGGGTTGAGCCGGATGGGCGATGTGCCGCTCCTGTACAGCAGACAGGAGCGGCTACCAATCAGGTGCGGTATTCGGCGTTGATCTTCACGTACTCGTGAGACAGGTCGGTGGTCCAGATGGTCTCGCTGCAATCACCACGGCCCAGCTCGATGCGGATGGTGATTTCTTCGCGGGCCATCACCTCGGAGCCCTGGGCTTCGGTGTAGGTCGCGGCGCGGCCACCCTTGCTGGCGATGCACACTTCGCCGAGGAACACGTCGATCTTGCTGACATCCAGGTCCGGCACGCCAGCACGGCCAACGGCAGCCAGGATCCGGCCCCAGTTCGGGTCCGAGGCAAACAGTGCGGTCTTGATCAACGGCGAATGCGCTACGGCGTAGCCGACATCCAGACACTCTTGGTGGTTGCCGCCACCGTTGACTTCGACAGTCACGAACTTGGTAGCGCCTTCACCATCACGGACGATGGCCTGGGCCACTTCCATGCAGACGTCGAAAACGGCTTTTTTCAGTGCCTCGAACAACGGGCCTTTGGCTTCACTGATTTCTGGTACATCAGCCTGCCCCGTGGCAATCAGCATGCAGCAGTCGTTGGTCGAGGTATCGCCGTCGATGGTGATGCGGTTGAACGACTTGTTCGACCCGTCGAGGATCAAGTCCTTCAGCACGCTCTGCGCAACTTTGGCGTCGGTGGCGATGTAGCCGAGCATGGTGGCCATATTCGGGCGGATCATGCCCGCGCCCTTGCTGATGCCGGTCACAGTGACCGTCACGCCTTCGTGCTGGAACTGACGGCTGGCACCCTTGGGCAGAGTATCAGTGGTCATGATGCCAGTGGCAGCAGCAGCCCAGTTGTCGACCGACAGATCGTCCAGGGCGGCCTGCAGAGCGCCTTCGATCTTTTCGACCGGCAGCGGCTCACCGATTACACCGGTAGAGAATGGCAATACGGCCTCAGCAGGCACGCCGGTCAGCTGTGCGAGCTTGTCGCAGGTACGCTTGGCCGCGATCAGACCTGGCTCGCCAGTGCCGGCGTTGGCGTTGCCGGTGTTGGTCAGCAGGTAGCGAACGCTGCCCTGAACGCGCTGTTTGGCAATGATCACCGGCGCCGCGCAAAAAGCGTTGAGGGTGAAGACACCGGCAACGCTGGAGCCTTCGGCACAGCGCATCACCACTACATCCTTGCGCCCCGGACGCTTGATACCGGCCGAGGCGATACCCAGTTCAAAACCGGGAACCGGGTGCAATGTAGGCAAAGGACCAAGACCAACAGCCATGCGTGCGCTCCTTGAGCTTTATCTGCGCCGTCCGCTCATCGGTACGGCGATCAATGGTAAAACGCCGCGACGGCAAGACCGGTCGCGGCGTGGGTGTAAACGCTCAGAACTTAACTGATCTGACCGTGGCAGTGTTTGAATTTCTTGCCCGAACCACACCAGCACACTTCGTTACGACCCAGCTTCTGGTCGTTACGCACCGGCGCGCTGGCCACAGCAACCTCGGCGCCCTCCTCAACCTCGCCAGCGGCTACCTGTTCAAGACCTGGCGCTTCGGCATGCTGAAACTGCATGCGCTGAGCCAGCTCTTCGGCGTCGCGGCGCAGACGGGCTTCTTCTTCCTCGGGGTCTTCGCGGCGGACCTGAACGTGCGACAGCACACGGATGGTGTCGCGCTTGATCGAGTCGAGCAGTTCCTGGAACAGGTTGAACGACTCGCGCTTGTACTCCTGCTTCGGGTTCTTCTGCGCATAACCGCGCAGGTGGATGCCGTGGCGCAGGTGATCCATGGTCGACAGGTGGTCTTTCCACAGGTCGTCGAGCACGCGCAGCAGAATCTGTTTCTCGAAGGTGCGCAGCGCGTCGGCACTGGCCTGTTCTTCTTTCTCGTTGTAAGCAGTCAGCAGTTCGGCCAGCAGTTTTTCACGCAGCGTCTCTTCGTGCAGGTGGTCGTCTTCGTCCAGCCACTGCTGCACAGGCAGCTTGACGGCAAAGTCCGACACCAGCGCAGATTCCAGGCCAGCCACGTCCCACTGCTCGGGCAGCGACTGCGGTGGAATGTGCTGGCTGATCAGGTTGTTCAGCACTTCTTCGCGGAACTCGGCAATGGTGTCGCCAATGTTGGTGGCCGACAGCAGGCTGTTACGCATGTGGTAGATCACTTTACGCTGCTCGTTGGCAACGTCGTCGAACTCCAGCAGTTGCTTGCGGATGTCGAAGTTACGGCCTTCGACCTTGCGCTGAGCCTTCTCGATGGCGTTGGTCACCATGCGGTGCTCAATGGCCTCACCAGACTGCATGCCCAGCGCCTTCATGAAGTTCTTCACCCGGTCAGAGGCAAAGATGCGCATCAGGCTGTCTTCCAGCGACAGGTAGAACCGGCTGGAACCGGTATCGCCCTGACGGCCGGCACGACCGCGCAACTGGTTGTCGATACGACGCGATTCGTGACGTTCGGAGGCGATCACATGCAGACCACCGGCCTCGATCACTTGCTGGTGACGCTTCTGCCAGTCAGCCTTGATCTGGGCGATCTGCTCAGGCGTCGGGTTCTCCAGGTTGGCGACTTCGACTTCCCAGTTACCGCCGAGCAGAATGTCGGTACCACGACCGGCCATGTTGGTGGCGATGGTCAGCGCGCCCGGACGGCCCGCCTGGGCGATGATCTCGGCTTCTTTTTCGTGGAACTTGGCGTTGAGAACCTTGTGATCGATGCCTTCCTTGCGCAGCAGGGCCGACATGTGTTCCGAGGTCTCGATGGTCGCGGTACCGACCAGGATCGGCCGGTTCTCGGCCACACAGGCCTTGATGTCGGCGATGATCGCGGCGTACTTCTCTTCGGCGGTCAGGTACACCAGGTCATTGAAATCCTTGCGCGCCAACGGCTTGTTGGGCGGAATGACCATCACTTCCAGGTTGTAGATCTGCTGGAATTCGAACGCTTCGGTGTCTGCCGTACCGGTCATGCCAGAAAGTTTGGTGTACAGGCGGAAATAGTTCTGGAAGGTGGTCGATGCCAGGGTCTGGCTCTCGGCCTGGATGTTCAGGTTTTCCTTGGCCTCGATGGCCTGATGCAGGCCTTCGGACAGGCGACGGCCGGGCATGGTCCGACCGGTGTGCTCGTCAACCAGCAGCACCTGACCGTCCTGGACGATGTACTCGACGTTGCGGTTGAACAGCTTGTGCGCGCGCAGACCGGCATAAACGTGGGTCAGCAGGCCCAGGTTGTGCGCCGAGTACAGGCTCTCGCCTTCGGCCAGCAGGCCGGCCTCGGTGAGCATCTCTTCGATGAACTGGTGACCGGCCTCGTTGAGTTCAACCTGGCGGCTTTTCTCATCGATGCTGAAGTGGCCTTCCTGGGTCACCTGGCCTTCGACTTCCTCGATGTGCTGACGCAGCTTTGGAATCAGGCGGTTGATTTCGGTGTACAGGCGCGAGCTGTCTTCGGCCTGGCCGGAGATGATCAGCGGCGTACGGGCTTCGTCGATCAGGATCGAGTCGACTTCGTCGATCACGGCGAAGTTGAGTTCACGCTGGAATTTGTCTTCGACACTGAACGCCATGTTGTCGCGCAGGTAGTCGAAACCGAATTCGTTGTTGGTGCCGTAGGTGATGTCGGCGGCGTAGGCTGCGCGCTTCTCTTCCGGCGGCTGGAATGGCGTGACGATGCCTACGGTCAGGCCGAGGAATTCGTACAACGGACGCATCCAGTTGGCGTCACGCCGAGCCAGGTAGTCGTTGACCGTGACCACGTGCACGCCCTTGCCGGACAGCGCGTTCAGGTAGACACCCAGAGTACCGACCAGGGTCTTGCCCTCACCGGTACGCATCTCGGCGATCTTGCCCTCGTGCAGGGTCATGCCGCCAATCAGCTGGACGTCGAAGTGGCGCATGCCCATCACCCGCTTGCCGGCTTCACGCGCAACGGCAAAGGCTTCAGGAAGCAGTTGATCGAGGGTTTCGCCTTTCGCTATGCGGGCCTTGAACTCTTCGGTCTTGGCGCGCAGTTGCTCGTCCGAAAGAGCTACCATTTTCTCTTCGAAGGCATTGACGATCTGTACCGTCTTGAGCATGCGCTTTACTTCACGCTCGTTCTTGCTTCCAAAAAGTTTTTTTAACAAAGGCGCAAACATATCGACAGGATCTTCCACACATAGGAATGGAGGGCGGCCCCGTGAGTCGCCCGTGCGACCCTCATGGTCGCATGCGAACGAGCATTCTACCCGGAAACGATGGTGAGGAAAGTGGCGTTATTCCACGATGCTGGCACAGCGCTGTTAGGGGGCAGTGTTTCAATGGGGGCTTTTTATCCGACTTCAAGGCTCGACGTTGATGAAACTTGTCACCCGCCTCGTTCGCAGCCCGGCACAGCAGCAGCCCGCCGGGCAAGCACGCCACTTTCTGTTAATATTGCAGCCTCGCTTTCCCAAGGCAACGCATCAATGGCCTTCCGCCCCCTCGACGCCCGCTCCCCTGCCGTACTGCTACGTGACGCCAAGCCGCTACGGGCGATTTTCCGCCAGGCCGAGCGCCTGACCCATCTGCAGCGCCTGCTTGAAAGCCAGTTGCAACCGGCAGCCCGCGAACACTGCCGGGTGGCCTCCTGGCGCGAGGGTTGTCTGCTGCTGGTAGTGACCGACGGCCACTGGGCCACGCGCTTGCGTTACCAGCAACGGCGGCTGCAGCGCCAGCTGGCGATGTTCGACGAGTTCGCCAGCCTGATGCGCATCCAGTTCAAGGTCCAGCCCCCCTCGCCGCCCCAGGGCGCAGCGACCCATACCATCGATTTGTCGATCAGCGCTGCCGAAAACATCCAGGCCACTGCCGAGGGTATCAGCGACCCCAAACTGCGCGCCGCCCTCGAACGGCTGGCCAGCCACGCCAACCCCAAGCCATAGCGCTGGTCATTAGCCACTGGCAGGGGCCTTGAGTGCCACACGGCAAGAATCCAGCAATAGCTGTTCCATAGCCCGACGGTTGACTGCTGAATCAAAGTGCTCGCGTACATAGGCCTGGCCACGTCGGCCCATCAACAAACATTTTTCCGGATCATGGCGCAGTTGCTCGATCAGCTCGGCAAGGTGCTGGCCGTCGTTGGCGGAAAAGTTCAGGCCGGCGCCAGCTGCCTTGACGATTTGTCCGGCCTCCCCGGCCACGCCGCACAGCACTGGCCGCGCACAGGCCATGTAATCGAGCAGTTTGGTGGGGATTGCCCCCCGAAACAGCGGAATATCCAGCAACGTGACAACACACAGGTCGGCAGCGTTAATGTAGGCCCGCGCCTGATCCTTGGGTATGGGCGGCAAAATCAGCACGTTATCGAGCCCCAGCGCCTGTGCGCGCGCCTGTATGCAGGGCTTGCGCATGCCATCACCAATCAGCAGGTAACGCACCGGCTTGCCGTGGCTTTGGCGTGCGGCATCGAGGACCACATCCAGATTATTGGCCTCGCCCATCGCCCCCAGGTACAGAACGATATGGCAGTCTTGCCAGCCCAGTTGACGGCGTATCCGCTGCCCGGCCGGCAGGTCGGTAAACAACATGTCGCGGTCAACGCCGCAGGTCACTACCTGCAGTTTTTCGGCGGGCCAGCCACGGGCGACGATGTCATCGCGTATTCCCGTGGTCAGCGCGACAATTCGCACCGCCTGGTTATAGAGCAGCCGCTCCATCCATGACATCACTGAAATCAGCAGCCGGTTGCGCAGGATCCCCATCTGCACGGCAGACTCCGGCCACAGGTCGCGCACCTCCAGGACCAGCGGGATACCGCGTAGTTTGCATACCAGCCAGGTCGAAAACATCGGGAAGATCGGCGGCGAGGAAGCCAGTACGACGTCCGGCCGGCGCATGCCCAGCAGGCCCAGCGGAGCGCTCAGGGAAAACGAGATAAAACTGAGCAGGCGACCTGAATAGCTACGGTTCAGTTGGGTATAGGTGAAGGTGCGAATAACCTTGACTGCCCCATCGCGCTCACGGCGCAACAGACGCCGGTACCAGGGCAGCACAGCCTGATCGGCCTGCATATAGCCGGTCTCACCGGATACTACCGTCACTTCATGCCCTTGCCCGGCCAGATGCTGGGTCAACTCGAAGACCAGCGAATGCCCTGGCGCCTGATGGCCTTGGTAATACTGATAAACCACTGCGACTTTCATCGGAGTTCCTCATAGATCTGCTTGAGCTTCTCGCCTTCACACTGCCAGCTCTGAGTCTGGCGTACCTGTTCCACGGTATTGCGCCAGGCCTGCAAGCGGGGTCGATCAGCGAACAGATCATCGATTGCAGCCGCCAGACGGGCCACACTGCTCAGGTCCTCGACCTTGCCAATCTGCTGGTCATGGACCAGGCGGCGCAGTTCAGGAAGATCACTGGCCAGGATTGGCAAGCCAGCCGCAATGAACTCGAACAGCTTGTTAGGGGTGCAGTAATAGTTGTTCAGGCAAATGGGCTGATAAGGGATGATTCCGGCATCGGCCGCGCTGCTAATCGACAGCAACCGGGCCTGGGGCACTGCCCGATGCAGATGCACCCGATCCTGTAGCCGCAGGCGGACCACCGTGCGCTGCAGCGCCTCGGCCAGTTGGCCATCACCCAGCAGAACCAGGTGCACATCGCTGCTCTTGAGCAAGGCCATGGCCTGCACCAGTTGCCCCAGATGGCGACCGGCTGACAAGCCGCCCTGAAACAGCAGAATTCGCTGGCCGGCCGCAATGCCAAAATGCTCATGCAAGTAGTTGGAACGCGGCGGCAACGGGCCGATACGCTCAGCGTTATGGATGACCGACACCCTGGCCAACCCATAGCGCCTTTGCAACTCACCGGCAATCGACGGGTTGACGGTGATCACCCGGTCGCAGGCTGATATATGTCGTTGCTCTATCTGTGCCCAGGTTGCCCGCTGCCAGCGCGCAAACTCCTGCTCGCAATACAGTTCATGGCTGTCGTAGACCAGCCGGGCGCCAAACTCGGCGGCCAAGGCACGCCCGACGGCCAGCATCGGCAGATCGTGGGCAACCACCACCTCGGCCAAATGCCTACGGCCAGTTGCCAGAAACAGGTTCAGATAGAAGCGCTCCTGATCGACTATAAAGCGCCAGGCCGCCGATTTCAGCAGCCGCATGAACCAGCCATTCATCGGCAGGTAACGGCGCACCAGGCGGTAGAATTCCAGAACGCGGTTTTCACGGCGTGCTGCCGCCTCACTGGCAGAACCAATGCGCAAGACTCGCGAGTCGTCCGGGGCACCCGCTTCATCGAGCGGCATGGCCAGAATCGTCACCTGCCAACCAGCCTCTTGCAGGCTGTCGGCCTGCAATATGATCCGTCGATCAATCTGCCGATCGTTGCAGAGCATCAACACCCGGCGCATTTCAATCACCTCCAGGCTACGCATCTGCATCGATGAAGTTGCGGTGCCACAGTTCAAGACACAGCAGCCCCCACACCACCCGGCCGAACTCTCGCTCGCAACCCAGGGCTTTTTCGACCGCGGCCACGTTATAAAGGCCGCGCTGGCGGGCCCGCTGGCCAAGCAGGGTGTCGCGGACAAAATCCCGGGCCACACCTTTGGTCCACTGAGTCAAGGGAGTCGGAAACCCCATCTTGTCCTTGCGCTCGAAAATGCTCGTCGGCACGGCGCTGCGCACCGACTCCTTGAACAGGTGTTTCATCCGCCCATTGGCAAACTTGACGTTGGGAGGGATGGTCGCCATGAACTCGACAATCCGGTGATCGAGCAACGGCACCCGCGACTCGATGGACGCCGCCATACTGGTGCGGTCCTCGACATGCAGCAGCGCTGGCAACGAACCCTTCAGGTCGAAGTAGGTCATCTGGTTGACCAGCGAGTGCAGCCCATCGCGGTTGAAGATGCGCTGGAACGACGCCAAGGGCGAGTAATCACCATTACCGCGCAACACGTCCTGATTGAACAGCTGGCTCATGCCCTCGCTGCGATCCAGCAAACGGAAGTAACGCAGGTCATGGGCGCCAAACAGGCCATCCTTCCACAACCCCTGGAGCATCGGCTGATAGCTGGCCAGCAGCGGCAGGTTAGGCACGATTGACTCCAGCGATACCGCATAACGCCGCTGGCTGGCAGTCTGGTAAATGGCCCCGGACAGGCACTTTTCCAGGTAGGCCGCCATGTAACGGGCGTAACCGACAAACAGCTCATCACCGCCCTGCCCGCCCATGACGACCTTCACATGCTGGCTGGCCAGTTGCGCAACGTAATACTGTGGAATCACCCCTGGACCGGCCACCGGCTCGTCCATGAAATGCATCAGACGCGGCAGTAGATCAGCCAATTCATCACCGGCCGGAATGTAGACTTCGTTGTAGGCCGTGCCGGCAAATGCCGAAACCTCCTTGGCATAGCGTGTCTCATCGAACTGCGGACCTTCGTGAAACGCCCCGGTAAAGGTGTTTATCGACTCACTGCCGAGCATGCGCGAGGCCAGGCAAACGATGGCACTTGAATCCAGACCACCAGACAGGTGAGCCCCCAATGACACATCCGAACGCAGGTGCAGGCGAATCGAATCGTCGATCAGGCCTGACAGCGTATCGATGAAATAGCGCTCGTCATGTTCTTCGTCGATGTTGTACTGCACATCCCAATACTGGCGGCAGCGGATCCTGAGGGCATCGCCTTGATACCAGGCCGTCAGGCAATGACCGGGTTCGAGCTTTTCAATACCTTTGAACAGGGTTTTCTGATCGAGACAGAACTGGAAGGTCAGGTAATCCTGCAAACCTTGGTGGCTAGCCTGGGCCGGCACCGAGCCATCAGCCAGAATCGCCTTGATCTCGGAGGCGAACAGCAGGCGCTTGCCATCAAAATGGTAGTAAAACGGCTTGATGCCAATCCGGTCCCTGGCGCAGAACAGTTTATGTTCATGGCGGTCCCAGATGGCGAAAGCGAACATGCCCACCAGGTGATCCACCACCGACTCGCCCCATTCGCGATAGGCGTGCAGCAAGACCTCAGTGTCCGAATAGCTGTGAAGCGGGTGGCCCTTGCCGATCAGTTCACGACGCAACTCCAGGTAGTTATAGATCGCCCCGTTGAACACCACGATAAAACGCCCATCTGCGGTGAGCATGGGTTGCTTGCCGTGTTCGGGGTCGATGATGGCCAGGCGGCGATGCCCCAACGCTACAGGCAGGGCAGAGTCCACCCATAGCCCTTCCCCGTCCGGCCCACGGTGAGCAATGGCATTCATCATTCGACGGGTTGAATCCGTGATCGACTCAGCTGATCCCGAAATACTGATAATCCCTGCGATTCCACACATAAAACACCTAAGGTCAAACGGATTAAAGACTGATCCGGGGCAATCGACAGCCAAGCAAAGAGCGCTGGATCAGCCTGTAAATCGTTGGTAGATAGCCAGTAGCTTCTGGCCTTCTACGTCCCAATTGAGATCCTCACGAGCAACCGCAGCGCCGCGTTTCAAAAATGCCAGGTGCGCCTCATCGGCAAAGAGCTGGTTGACACTGTCGGCAATGGCCTCAGGTGAACCAAGGTCTGCCATCACACCGTTACCGTATTGATTGGCAATATCACGAAGAAAGGGCAAGTCATTGCTGATAAAGGGAAGTTCGGCAATCGCAAATTCGAATAACTTGTTGGGACTGCAAAAGTAGTTATTCTCGTCGACGCCATGGTAAGGAATGATCCCCAGATCGGCATCACAGGTCAGCGCGTGTAACTGGTCAGACGCAACACCGCCGAAGAACAAGACACGGTGGCTAAGATTCAACTCGGCAACTTGATGCTTCAGTGCGTCTTCAAATGCTCCATAGCCCACGATCACAAAATAAATCTGATGGTCAAAACGTGTCGCTGCCTGAACAATTTTTTCAATGCCGCGATGTTCGCAAATCCATCCCTGATACAGCAGAATCCTGGCATCTGCGCTGAGACCAAAACGCTCACGCAAAGGCGAACCCGGCAACACAGGTACTCGCGCCGCAGCATTCATGATGACCTCCGGGGCCGGCACGCAATAACGATCAGCCATCAGCCTGGCGATATAAGGGTTGACCGTAATTGCCACATCCGCCTTTTTTATCAGCGCGGCTTCTTTCTTCTTGTAGCGCGCTTGAACAGCCTTGGGCAGTTGTACCTGAGCATAATATAACTCGTGGGCATCATAAATCAGGGGGACCTGGCGGGCAGTTGCCAGTTTGACCGCCGGGGCAAGCATGGGAAAGTCATGCACATGCAAAAGGTCAACCTGATACTCCATCATTCGTTCAAAAATGAAATACTCAAACGAATCAAGGGCTGCATAGCGATTGGCCCAGGCGCGAAACACACGCCATGCCTGGCGGTATATGCCAGAACCGGGCAGCCAGTGAACACGCCTGGCAATTCGTGAAAAACGCGAGTCTTGCCAGTCGAAAGCGAAACGCTCAATTCTAATACCATCATGAACATAAGATTCACGCCGCTGGCATTCAAAGCCCGCCAGCAGGATCACCTGATGCCCCTGACCGACAAGCGTTCTGGCTTCCTGCAGAATACGCCTGTCGATCATTAGATGGTCGGCGGTTGCCATGAGTATATTCATAATAGTTCGTTCAATTCACTGTATTTATTTGCAACCGGCCATATCAAGCTTGCTCGCCAGCGCGTGAGGATCATAAGTTCCGATGCCTATTTGCCCACCTACAGGCACGCCATGCCCTGCAATGCCGTTGTAGTAAAACGCTGGCGGTGAGCTGGCCTCATGAAAATACATGCCATACTTCAAGCGATCCCACAAAATGCCAGTTCCTTTTTCAAACTCAAGCAATGGACTAGTTGAGACCTGCGTCAAATCTCCAGAAGCATTGAAACACAACGCAATCCAGTTCTTTTCGGTTTCCAGAATCAGTACAGGTTTGTTATCGATAGTCACAGCGCCCATGGTATAGAACCCGCTCGGAGCTGAATAAACCGTGCGGATATCCTGCGCGGTGTTTGCCGTAAGCAAAACTGCGGACCTGATGACGTTCGTTCCGTTGATGACACTGCTATAGACAATCAGTGCCTTGCCATTGCTCGTGACAACAACAGGATCAAGCGCATTATCGGCCAACAGCTTTTCAGGGGCTGACCACGACAAGCCATTATCACTGAATGCGTGGTAAACGGCGGTATAGCGACTAGGCTCATCACCGTCTGCAGCCGAAAAATACAGATTGAAAACAGCTTTGCCATTACGACTGGAAACGTTGACAAACGGAAAAGCATAGGCGCCTTTAAAAGGCAGCTTTGATTCATCAAAGATATTGCCTTGCCTCACAAAATTATGGCCTGTCTGCGCCACCGCCAGCTTTATGCGCCAACGTTGGTCATCACCATACGCAGAGTATAAAAGCCCTCTCGCTTCACCCAGGCTATAGACCGACGGATACTCCACATGCTCCGACTCATCCGAACCGGGACTGATTCTGATGATCGGTTCA
This sequence comes from Pseudomonas sp. 21LCFQ02, assembly GCF_024129895.2. Taxonomy (NCBI): domain Bacteria; kingdom Pseudomonadati; phylum Pseudomonadota; class Gammaproteobacteria; order Pseudomonadales; family Pseudomonadaceae; genus Pseudomonas; species Pseudomonas sp. 21LCFQ02. The sequence goes on along the minus strand of NZ_CM178749.1, from coordinate 2,647,590 downwards.
TCCTGCCAGGAAAATATCGGGTTGCCAGTGCCCCCCAAGCCGATATAACCAACCCCTGCAAACGCGACAACCAGCGCCACCAGAATTATCGGCACAGTGTACTTATTCATAACCACCTCAAAAATAGCGTAGCAAAGCCACTCTCATAGCAGCCCTGCCAACGAAACGCTCCCCTCTCAAGCGGAGTGTCGAGGGTTGTCCAGTAACGTTGAATAAAGGCCAATTAACCTGTCTGCAATACGAGGTGCGGAAAACCTTAGTTCGGTCACCGCTCTAATAACACGCTCATCGAATCGATCACGATGACTGGCCATTTCCAGCATGCCTTCAGCCAGCTCTTCGACTGAAAGGCCAACAGTAAGACCCAGCAGCGGATGCGTCACAACATCTTCAGGACCTCCACAACGGGCAGTCAGCACGGGTCGACCACAACTCATGGCCTCGATCGCCACCACGCCAAATGTCTCGCTTTCACTGGAAATAACCAGAAAGTCACACTCACGGTAATAGCGCACCAGTTGCTCTCGACTCGCAGCACCGACGAACTCCACAACATCGGCGAGGCCCAGAGCGTGAACCCTCTGTTGCGCGTCATCGACCCCTTCGCCATCTCCAGCAAGCCGCAAGCGTAAATGAGGATGATCGTTGAACGCTCGTGCGAATGCGTTGATTAATACCGGGACCCGCTTGACAGGCACAAAGTGTCCAACCCATAGCATATTGACCAACTGATCACGTTGCCTGGTCTGCGGCAGAAAAAATTCGGTGTTCACCAGGTTGGCGATAACACTTAGACGGGCAGGCGAATCAAGTCGAATCTGATTCTGGATATCACGACACAAAGCAGAACTTACGGCCACGATGGCATTAGCAGCATTCAGTGCTTTTTGCGTCATATGTTTTAGATAAGCTGTTCGCGTCAACAGATTGAAAGGGCCTGTGTGTTCGGTAATAACAAATGGCACCTTGAATTTTCTGGCCAGCCAGCGACCTGCCGTACCATCCGTATAGGCAGTATGGGAATGGACCAACTCGAAAGGAAAATCTTCCCGGATCCATTTCGCCTGGCGCATCATCCCATGGGTATAAGTGGCTGCGTGGGTTTGAAAAGGCAGCGCGCCACTCACCAGGTACGGGAAACGGATAACCGGAACGCTATCGTAGTGTTCCCAAGCGCGAATACTCTGCGCCCTATAGATACTCAATGCATGTTTTACCCGCCGCGGGTCAAGCGTATTTATCCAGAAAGGCTCGCCGCTGACGACACGAGCATCAACACCTTGTGCCCGTAACGCCTTCACTTGCTCATGAACAAAAATACCGCCCACCCGATTGGCTTGACTCGGATACATGTGGGATACAACCAACACTTTTCTATCTTTCCCGGACGCAGCCAGCCCGGTGGTTCCCAGATGGATACTCAATGCCTCAACAAGCACGTGCTGCTCATTGTTTTCAACACTCAACTCCTGAACACGGGCCAGCAGCCGAGTCTTTTTTTCTTCCAGTTCAAACCCTGCGCGCTCCTGATGTTGTGCCTGGGCATACAAATGCTCAAGCTTCAACGCAGCGCTTTCATACTGCAGCTGGAACGCCTCATTGGAGTGGCGCAGCGACTCATTTTCATTGCTCAGACGAACCTGCTCCGAGGTCAGCCGATGCTGCTCACCCAACAGAGCCTCAATCGTCTTGCACTGTTCATCAATCTGTCGCTCTTTGGCCGTCAACACCTCACTCACCTGAGAAAAACACGCTTCAATATCAGCGCGCTTGCTTTCAATCCGGTTGGCGAGTTCATTGGTTTTAATCGCCGACTGCAGAAGATCATTGAATGCTTTGTCTTTATCCTGAACCCTGACTTCGAGTTCATTACGAGCGGTTTCAAGCGACTCGGCAAGTGCTGACAACCTGGCCGAATCACCTTTTATCTGATCCATGACCGGGTCATCACCCAGGCAACAATTCACTATAGCCAGCAAGTCCTGACATTGGCTGGTCAGCTGGAAGCCTAGCTCTGCACTGGGGTGGAGAATCCGCAAGATACAACCATGAGGACCAAATGGAACAGCCGGCAATTCAAGTACCGAGTGTGTGGCATTGGTCACGGGGACATAATGCGCTCTGACATGGTCATAGATCTCAAGCGACTCGAAGTTACCGCTCGTCAACTTAAGAAAGGACGGACGCTTGGTGAGGACCAGCAGACAATAGTCCGGTTCGCTCTGGATACGGTATGCACAACTTGGGTAATTGATCGGATCAGCAAGTTCTACAACGCTGGCAAGCCGAATCCCGGGTTCGTCACCCAACCGCGTAAAACCAGGCGTGATGGTATATTTTTTATCCTGAGCATTACGCTTGAACAGCACGAGTATTTCACTGCGAGGGGGACACTCACGCAGGCCTTGCGCAACCAACATCGCTTGCAGAGATTCGAATTGCCGATAGACCCGTCGCGCTTGATCAGATTGCTCAACAGCCCCGCGCCGCGCTCTGCATTGCGGACAGACCCCATCTTCGAACGGGTAGTCCAATCCTGAAAGCTGACGGGCCAATTTAAGCAGCTCAGGGTCTGCAAATGTCCAGCGCTCTCCGGAAAACTGGATATCAATGGCTGTAAATTCAGGGCCAAACAGGGACACCACATCGGCGACGGTATAAGCCCGTTGATGTAAATGGGCATGATAGTGGTGTCCGCAGGCAGGGCAATTGATAACCGCGCCCTCAAGCAGCTCTCGATACGGTACAGCCAGCAGAATATAGCGCGCCGATACCCGGGCGATTTCTTTCAACGCCTGGGAATAAATGACATCGGGCAGATGCTCGATGACATCGCTCGATAGCGTGAGATCAAAGTGCTTGTCAGCAAAGGGAATCGCACACAGGTCCGCAATCACGGCAGGCGCCTCAAGATGCCTGACGGCGGATTCGCTGATATCGCACCCTGTCACATCCCAACGCGGAAACAGCTTATTGGTTACAGTGCCATTACCGCATCCAGCATCGAGAATGTTCGAAACATCCTCGGGAATCAGGGCAATCAGATCATCGGCGACTGCCAGTTGCTCCGATACCGCATTACGGTTCCAAAGGTCATGCTGAGAGAAGTACAGGATCTCGGAGCGCTCGGTCATTGACTGGTCTCCTGGCTGATCCAGTCAACAGGGTGCACCACGATCCCTCGCTCCATGCGCTCATCTTCCGGAGCGACGACCCGAATACGATACATGCGGTCTTGCACATCAAGTGGTTGTGCTCCAAGGGCATGCCCTGGGGTCATACCATCGAAAATCCCTATCGAAATGACATAGTCCCCTGCCCCGATCAGCAAAGGGTCGAACCGGGCCTTGACCAGACCTGAACGGTGCTCAGGCGTAGCAGCGACGAACGGTGAAAGCACTTGGGAAATACAGCGACCATCCATACCGTATATGCAGACGATAAACGCCATGGTCGGAATATCGGCTCTGGCTCCCCATCGGATGTTGACGTCAAGGCACTTACCGAACGAAAAGATACAACGCGACACTTGCTCTTGATCGACAAAATCCACTCCGTCAATCCAGGCGCTGCCTTCACCATACTCAAATTCGGAGCGCTTGCTGGGTACCCCGGCATCGGCGTCAACAAGCACGAGCGCAGGTGCACTCAATTCAAAACGCTGGCTGATCACTTGCCCCGCTTCATCGGCAGGACTCACAGATCCAAGAGTGACGTATTCCAACCCGTCGAATATCTGCAAGTAGAGGTTTTCTCCTGCTGCCGCACCGCGATGCCTGATAGTGACCGAGTACTCAGCCAGTTCTCCAAGGCCGAGCGGAACCTTGATACTGATAGGGGCGTGCCTGAACTGGCCACCGCAATCTTTGAACTCACGAAAACCGAGACCATTAACGTCTCTTTTTGGTGGCCCCCAGTTCGTATACCCTTGGGCGGTGAGCAAATGCACACATTGGCTACGGTCATCGTCCAGAGCCTCACCGACCCGCACACGCTCGATAAGCTCTGCATGACGCTCAAGCCGGACCTCATATACGGCAAGTGGGCTCACAGGTGCCGTATCGTTGGCCGAGATCAGGCGCAGAATCGATACTCGATGCTGGTCTGAATCAGTCAGCAGCTCACTGAGTTCACCACGACTGAGCTTCAGGTTTATCGCCCTGAGACGCAGCTCTTGCTGTTTGCGAATTGACGCTGCATAAGCACGACCGATCTCGATAGGATCACCATCAGCGACGATACACCCGCGCTCGATCCAGATCGCCCGGTCACAGATCATCTGTACGGCTGACATGTCGTGAGAAACAAACAGGACCGTAGAGCCCTCGGCCGTCAAGGCGCGCATGCGCTTGGCAGACTTGCCTGCAAAGTAGGCATCACCGGCCCCCAGGATTTCGTCAATGATCAGAATTTCCGGGCGCACGGCTGTGGCCGCAGCAAACGCGAGCCGTGAGTACATACCTGAGGAGTAGGTCTTGACCGGCTTATCAATGAACTCATCGAGCTCGGCAAAATCCAGAACATCTTCCAGAAGCTTCCTGGCACGCGCACCAGTGACACCTTGATAGGCCAAAGATGACAAGACATTGGCGCGTCCGGTGAACTCAGGATGAAATCCTGTCCCAAGTTCCATCAACGCCTGGACCTTGCCCCTTACATTCAGATGTCCCTCGGTTGGCTGGATCAGGCCGGCGATCAACTTGAGCAAGGTACTCTTGCCCGCACCGTTACGCCCGATCAGGCCAACACGCTCACCGGGGTTGATCGTCAAGGTGAGGTTACGCGTTGCCCAGAACTCATCGTATGCAGAACGTGCCACCGGCAAGCCAAGCGCTTCGATCATTCGATGACGAGGCGAGCGGAAGATCCTGTACATTTTGGCGATCGAGGCCAGTTCAATAATGGGCTCAGACATGGTCGGAAAATAGCGGCTTCAAGCGAGAAAAAATAAAGCCACCCAACAGCAATGTGGCGACCGAGATGATTGTAAAAATGCCCAGCAACTCCACTTTTACATCACCGACAAATGCCGCATCGCGATACAGCATGATCAAGTAATACAAGGGGTTGGGATACATGAAGGGGATCAGCTCACTCGGGATCATTTCATGCGTGTAGGCAATGGGCGACACCAGCATCAAGAACAGAATAAGCACACCGACCACCTGGCTCAGGTCGGCAACGAACACATTAATGGCTGACAATATCCATATCAGGCCGATGGTGAACATGATCTGCAGAACCAGTATGAGTGGAATCAAAAACTGGCTGCTGTGCACAATTCCGCGGTACCACAAGATACACAGCAACATAAGCAGCCCGACCAGCATGGTCACGCTACTGGCCAGAACCGCTTTTACGGGAATCAACTCGATCGGGAACAAGGTATTCTTGATGAGCCCCTTGTTACCCAGCACCGATCCGACACCGCTGCCCAAGGCTTCAGCGAAACCGAGAAAAGGAACAAGGCCACAGAAGATCAGCAGGACATAGTCAAACGTCCCGAAATGGGCAACGCGCACCTTGTAAATCATGGTGTAAACGACCGCATACAACCCGAGAAACAGTAACGGATAGATGATGATCCATGCAGCACCGAAGACCGTGCCGATAAACCGGCTGCGAATATCCGTTACTGTCGTCGCCCATAGAACATGCTGATGATGCCAGATCATGAATATCGGATTCATGGTGCGGTACACCTCAGACTCGAAACAATCAGCTCGGCAGCACGCCCCTCACCATAAACATGGGTGCATTCCTGAGGCATCGTGGAGTTTTCGGCGGCCATGACAATGGCTTCGCGATGCGCGCCGACCAATTGGTTGAATCCGAGCTGCACCGTTTCGACCCATTCGGTCTCATCACGCAGGGTGATACAAGGTACACCGCAGAAATAAGCCTCTTTCTGCATCCCTCCTGAGTCGGTAAGAATGACTTTGGCCGACAGCTCAAGTGCAAGCATGTCCAGAAAAGGCAGTGGTTCGATTACATGCAGCGATTTCAGGAGGTCTGTCAAACCGTGATGCTGCAACATCTTGCGAGTGCGGGGATGCAACGGCAATACCACTGGCATTTGCTGCGCAATGTCGCAAAACGCAGCCATGATCTCACCCAAACGCCGAGGGTCGTCGGTATTTTCGGCCCTATGGCACGTGGCCAGGGCATACTGGCCTGGATCTACACGCAGTTGTGCAAGAATCCGACTTTGTGATTTCGCCCGCTCCCGGTAATAGAGGGCAACGTCGAACATCACGTCGCCCACGTTGTGTACGCCTTGCTCAATGCCTTCACGCTGCAGGTTTTCAACGGCGCCTTGAGTGGGACACAACAACAGACGCGAGACCCGATCGGCAAGAACCCGGTTGATTTCTTCGGGCATGTGCATATTGAAAGAGCGTAAACCGGCCTCGACATGCGCTACCGGGATATGCAGTTTGACAGCAGCCAATGCGCCGGCCAGCGTGGAGTTGGTGTCGCCGTAGATCAGCACCCAGTCCGGTTGCTCATCGACCAGGATGCGCTCGATGCCTTCGAGCATACGGCCGGTCATTGCTCCATGGCTGCCCCCGCCGATTTCCAGGTTGTAGCGCGGCGCCGGGATGTGTAGCTCGTCGAAAAACACCTGGGACATGTTGGGATCGTAGTGCTGGCCGGTATGCACCATCACCTCTTCGACCTGCCCTGGGTGGCGGAGAATCTCTCGGGATACGGCCGCCGCCTTGATGAATTGCGGACGTGCGCCAACGATGGTGAGGACTTTGCAGGTCATGGGCAAACACTCGTTTTCAGTGCCGTGACAATCGACACCTGGACCGACTCTTCCAGATAGGGATGCATCGGCAGGCTCAGGATCTCTTTGGCCAACTGATCGCCGACCGGGAGGTGCGCCGCAGGATCGGCCACCGCAGGCTGGCGGTTCAGCGGTATCGGGTAATGCACGGCCGTCGGTATGCCAGCCTGTATGAGGGTCTGCTGGACCCTTTCACGGTCGGCGACCCGCACCGTGTATTGCGCCCAGGCGCTGGTATTGCCAGCAGCCAGCACTGGCGCGCCATCGACGCCGTGGGCCTGCAATAACGTGCTGTAGCGTTCGGCGACCACCTGGCGCAACTCAAGCTCTTGGTGAAATATCTCCAGCTTGGATAACAGGATCGCTGCTTGCAGGGTGTCAAGCCGGCTGTTCACGCCCACCCGGATGTGGTGGTAACGCAGCTTTTGACCATGCCGGGCAATCTGCCGCACTAGCGCAGCCAACTCGTCATCATCCGTAAACAAGGCGCCGCCATCGCCATAACAGCCAAGCGGCTTGCTCGGGAAAAAACTGGTGCAGGCGATACGGGTCAGCCCACAGGAGCGACGTCCCCTGTAGGTCGCGCCAAAGCTCTGCGCCGCATCCTCGATGACCGTGATGCCATGTTTTGCGGCGATGGCATTGATACGCTCCAGGTCTGCGCACTGGCCAAACAGGGACACCGGGATGATGGCCTTGGTACGCGGCGTAATGAGCGCCTCAAGCGTTGCAGGATCGAGGTTGCAGGTGTACAGGTCGATATCGGCATAGACCGGCCTGGCGCCCAGCAATGCAACGGTTTCAGCGGTCGCGATGTAGGTAAAGCCAGGGGTGATCACTTCATCGCCCGGGCCGACCCCGATAGCCATCAGGGCGATCTGCAGGGCGTCGGTGCCATTGGCCACACTGATGCAGTGCCTGACACCGACAAACATGGCCAGCTTCTCTTCCAGCTCGGCCACTTCCGGGCCAAGGATGTACTGACCATGCGCCAGAACCCGCGCAATGCCTGCATCAATTCGGTCTTTGAGGCGTGCCTGCTGGGTCTTGAGGTCGATGAACTCGATCATGCTTCAGGCTCCTTGTTCAGTAGCCTGCCCCGCAGGCGGTAAGTGGCACCGCTGTGTTCACAGCGGGCCAGGCCTTGACCCTCCAGAGGCAACCCCAGTTGCTCGCCAAACTCGCTCATCCAGCCGATCTGCCGGCCTGGAACGCCAACGATCAAGGCATAGGCCGGGACATCGCGATTGACCAGTGCACCGGCCCCGACAAAGGCAAACTCGCCGATGCTCACCCCACAGACGATGGTGCAGTTGGCCCCCAGGGTCGCGCCCTTGCCGACCTGGGTGCTGCGGTACTCGGCCTTGCGCTCGATCAGCGAGCGCGGGTTATAGACATTGGTAAAGACCATGCTCGGGCCACAGAACACACCATCGCCCAGGGTGACGTTGTCGTAGACCGAGACGTTGTTCTGGATCTTGACCTGGTCGCCGATCAGCACCTGGTTGCCGACAAATACGTTCTGCCCAAGCGAACAGTGCTTGCCGATCCGTGCGCCCGCACACACATGCACGAAGTGCCAGATGCGCGTGCCCTCTCCGATCTGTGCGCCATCGTCGACAATGGCGCTGCAATGAACCTCGATAGCCATCACGACCTCAACCCAACAGGCCGTTCAACAAGCGATGACCCTCACCACCGCGCGCGGTTACGGGCGTTGCGCTGCGAATAACTTCGACTGTCTCGACACAGTGCCGGGCGTCTTCGATGCCATAACCCTGACCAGCAAGCACCTTCTGATAGCTGACGGTGTGCAGGTCGGTAAAGCCTTCGGAGAATTCGATTTGCTGGCCATCGACAGTGATCGAGCGCCAGGTCGGTTTACTGCCCCGCACCGCATCGGGCAGGTCATTGGCATCGATTGACAGGAACCAGCGCACCCGCGCGTGCTCGTACTCCAGATAGCCTGCGGCTTTGGATGGGTCGGTAAAGTGCACGACATTGCGTTGCAGCTTGCCGAAGATGAAATGCAGCATGTCGTAGAAGTGCACGCCGATGTTGGTCGCCACCCCGAATGACTTGCGCGGGTCACCCTTCCAGCTCTCCATGTACCACTTGCCACGAGAGGTGACGTAGGTCAGGTCGACCTCGTGCTTGTGCGCAGCACCGCCCTGGACACGCGCCTTGAGGTCGATGATTGACGGGTGATGGCGCAGTTGCAGAATGTTCCACAGTCGGCGGCCGGTCTGCTGTTCGGTGTGCGCCAGGTCGTCGAGCAGATGCAAGCTGGGTACCAGCGGTTTTTCACAGATCACGTCACACCCCAGGCGCAGCCCGGCGTTGATATGAGCGTGGTGCAGGTGATTGGGGCTGCACACCGAGACGTAATCCAGGGCCTTGCCAGGCTGGCGCTTGAGCGACCAGGCATGATCGTAGAAGCGCTCGAACTCGGTGAAAAACTCACTGTGTGGCGACAGGCTGTCGATGACACCCACCGAGTCGTTGATGTCGCAGGCGCTGACCAGTTGATTGCCGGTCTCCTTGATGGCACGCATATGCCGAGGAGCGATGTAGCCGGCAGCACCGAGTAGAGCAAAACGTTGCATGGACAACTCCAGAGGGGTCAGGCTTTTACGATATGGGCTTCGGGCTGGCGATACTTGCCACGGCTGTCGACCAGCAGGCGTGAATGCTGACGGATCAGTTCATAGTCGAAACATGCATGATCGGTCGCCAGCAGTACTGCATCGAATGAAGCCAGGTTGGCCGCTGTCAGCGGTTCACTGTGCAGATCGAAGCAGTGTTCACGCATCTTGGGAAACACCAGCACGTGGGGATCGCTGTAGGCCACCATCCCGCCCTTGGCCTCGATCAGCTCCATGATTTCCACCGAGGGCGACTCACGCATGTCGTCTACGTTTTTTTTGTAGGCGATGCCCAGGACCAGCACCCGGCAGCCCTTTAGCGCCTTGCCACGCTCGTTCAGGCCATCCATGAGCTTGCCGACCACGTATTCGGGCATTGCCCTGTTGACCTCTCCCGACAGCTCGATGAACCGGGTATGCAGGCCGTACTCGCGGGCCTTCCAGGTCAGGTAGAAAGGGTCGATGGGAATGCAGTGCCCGCCCAGCCCCGGCCCTGGATAATACGCCGTGAAACCGAACGGCTTGGTGGCGGCAGCGTCGACCACCTCGAAGATATCGATGCCCATGCGGTCGGCCACGATCTTCATTTCATTGACCAGCCCGATGTTGACGGCGCGGTGGATATTCTCCAGCAGCTTGGTCATTTCAGCGGCTCTGGTAGAACTGACCGGCACCACCTGGTCGATAGCCTGCTCGTACAGCGCCACGCCGACGGCCAGGCATTGGGACGTGTGCCCGCCAATGACCTTGGGAATAGTCTGTGTCCTGAAATCGGGATTGCCCGGATCTTCGCGCTCTGGCGAATAGACCAGGAAGATCTGCTCACCGACTGTCAGCCCTGCATCCTGTATGCGCGGCAGCAGTTCTTCTTCGGTGGTTCCAGGATAGGTCGTACTCTCCAGGGAGACCACCTGCCCTTCGCGCAAGTAAGGTCTGATCGCATCGATAGTGCTGACCACAAAGCTTATATCTGGCTCGCGATATTTGTTCAGGGGCGTGGGCACACAAAGAATAAGTGCATCGCATTGCGCGGCACGGGAAAAATCCAGAGTAGCCTCGAAACCTGACGCGCGCGCCTGGGTGATAGCAGAGCCCGGTATGTGCTCTATATAACTCAGACCGGCATTAAGCGCGTCCACTTTAGACGCATCTACATCTATACCCAAAACCCTGTAGCCAATCATGTTATAGCGCAACATGAGCGGAAGTCCGACATACCCGAGGCCGACAATACCGATCAATGCCTCTCTGGACTTCAATCTGACCAGGGCACTACTGCATGCATTCAAGTTGGACACCTTTCTCAAATCGAAATAACCACCCCCCTCGCAAAAACTGGATGCAGGAAGCCCGCCCGAAAAAACGCATTGAAGCGTTTTTTTGAGAAACGACCGTGACCCCTCGAAGGATGAGTAGTGCTGTATGTGGCGCCGATCATAACAGCATTACCATTTGTAAAAACCCGATCAAAGGCGAAAGGAACACCAGTCATCCTTTTCCTACAAAACATTCTGACTTTTCACACATTTACAGTGATGGCTTATTAAAATTAAACAATATTAAAAGCCACGCTACCTGGCTTATTGATAGCCAACTAATTAAAGCGAGCATCAGCGAGTCGAAGCGGGTTAGAAACGTTACCGTCGGGCGGTGTACCGTCGACCAGCGATCGCGCTTGCTGGCAAGGCAGCCTTTTTCTTTGCGCAGGCTGGCTCGTCCAGGCTCTAGAGATGGTCCAGCCTCACCCTGCGCCTGAAAAAAAGATAAAAAAAGGGCCGCCCGAAGGCAGCCCTTAAAGAAAGGAAAGAGAGTAGAGCTTTTAACCCGTTACCTATGCGGCCGCTACAGGACGCATGTAGGAAATCGGAGCCGTGCTGGCATCTTCAAAGACCACGACTTCCCAAGCGTCTTTCTGGGCGATAAGGGCGCGCAGCAGACGGTTGTTCAGGGCGTGGCCTGACTTGTAGCCACGGAACTCACCCACCAGGCTGTTGCCCAGCAGGTACAGGTCGCCGATGGCATCGAGAATCTTGTGTTTGACGAACTCGTCTTCGTAACGCAGACCGTCTTCGTTCAGAACGCCTTCCTTGTCGACGACAATGGCGTTTTCAACGCTGCCACCCAGACCCAGGTTGTGCTTGCGCAGGTATTCCAGGTCGCTCATGAAACCGAAAGTACGAGCCCGGCTGACTTCCTTGACGAAAGAGGTGCTGGAGAAATCGACACTGGCGGTCTGGGTACGGTCACGGAACACCGGATGATCGAAATCGATCTCGAAGCTCACCTTGAAGCCTTCAAAAGGCACGAACGTGGCACGCTTGCCGTCTTCCTCGACAGTGACCTCACGCAGAATACGGATGAACTGCTTCGGCGCATCCTGCTCTTCCAGACCAGCGGACTGGATCAGGAACACGAAAGGACCGGCGCTACCGTCCATGATCGGCACTTCAGCCGCAGACAGCTCGACATAGGCGTTGTCGATACCCAGACCGGCCATGGCCGACAGCAGGTGCTCGACAGTGCCGACCTTGACGTCGCCCTGAACCAGGGTGGTCGACAGCGTGGTTTCACCGACGCTCTCTGCCCAGGCCTTGATCTCCACTACGGGGTCAAGGTCGGTACGGATAAAGACGATACCGGTGTTCACAGGTGCAGGCTTGAGGGTCAGGTATACCTTTTCCCCGGAATGCAGACCGACACCTGTGGCACGGATAATATTTTTCAGGGTACGTTGTTTAATCATGGTATTGGCCGCTTCAGCGCTAGTTGCGAACGGATATCAACAAAGGCTGGCGATAATAGCAGACCACGCCTTTGCTGAACACCAATCGCCCTTATAGCTCTGATAAATTCCATCAATCAATCGGCCTGACGACGCAGGAAGGCCGGGATGTCCAGATAATCGAGATCATCGTTAGGATTGAGTTTAGTCGCAGCACTGGCACCGGCGTGAGCCTGATTGCGCATGACGGTCGGACGCTCCAGATCGCGATAATTCACTGCCGCAGGCTCGCGTACAGCAGCCGCCGGTTGCTGGATCGAGGCCTGAGGAGCCGCGCTCTGCAGGGTGTTGTCGATGACCTTGACCGGCTTCTCGATACGCGCACCCAGGCCTGTAGCCACTACGGTAACGTGCAGTTCGTCGCGCATGTCCGGATCGATCACGGTGCCGACCTTGACCATCGCGTGCTCAGAGGCGAACGCTTCGATGATGCTACCCACATCGGAGTATTCACCCAGCGACAGGTCCGGACCTGCAGTGATGTTGACCAGGATGCCGCGGGCGCCCTGCAGGTTGACGTCTTCGAGCAGCGGGTTGCGAATTGCCGCCTCAGTGGCCTCGCGGGCGCGGTTCGGGCCGGTAGCAGCACCAGTACCCATCATCGCCATGCCCATCTCGCTCATCACGGTACGTACGTCAGCGAAGTCGACGTTGATCATGCCCGGACGCTTGATGATGTCGGAAATACCGCGAACGGCACCTGCCAGTACATCGTCAGCCTTGGCGAATGCCGACAGCAGGCTGGCGTCTTTACCCAGGATGGTCAGCAGCTTCTCGTTGGGGATGGTGATCAACGAGTCAACGCTTTCAGCCAGCATGCGAATGCCTTCGTCGGCGATCTGCATGCGCTTGCGGCCTTCGAACGGGAACGGACGGGTCACCACCGCAACGGTGAGAATGCCCATTTCCTTCGCCACTTCAGCGATGATCGGCGCTGCACCGGTACCGGTACCGCCGCCCATGCCGGTGGTGATGAACACCATGTTGGTGCCTTGCAGGACTTCCGCAATACGCTCGCGGTCTTCCAGTGCGGCCTGGCGGCCCACTTCAGGGTTGGCACCGGCGCCCAGACCTTTGGTCACACCGGTACCGAGTTGCAGAATGGTCCGCGCGCCGATGTTTTTCAGCGCTTGGGCATCAGTGTTGGCGCAGATGAACTCGACACCTTCAATGTTGCTCTTGACCATGTGGTTGACCGCGTTGCCGCCACCACCACCTACACCGATAACTTTGATTACCGGGCTCTGCGGGACATTGTCTACGAGTTCGAACATTTTCCCTCTCCTTCAGCTCTCTATTTTGTTTGCCTATCGCCTGCCGCTTACCACTTTCAAGCGCGGGATTCAGAAGTTGCCCTGAACCCAACGCTTCAAGCGCTCGAGCACGGGAGCCTTTGGTTCATCGCCATAGGTACCGTTACCAACGCCCAGGCCGGACAGCGAAATGCCGTCCGACTGTTTTTGCAGCCCGTACTGCAGCAAACCCACACCCGTGGAGTAGATCGGGTTGCGCACGACGTCGGCCAATCCCTTGACGCTATGTGGTACGCCCAGGCGCACCGGCATATGGAAGATTTCCTCGGCAAGTTCCACCGCACCTTCCATTTTCGAGGTCCCGCCGGTCAACACGATGCCGGCCGGGATCATATCTTCGTAACCACTGCGGCGCAGTTCGGCCTGGATCAGGGTGAACAGCTCGTCGTAACGAGGTTCGACCACTTCCGCCAGGGCCTGACGCGACAGCTCACGGGGTGGACGGTCGCCCACACTCGGTACCTTGATGGTTTCGCCAGCGCCGGCCAGTTTGGCCAGGGCGCAGGCATAGCGAATCTTGATTTCTTCGGCGTACTGGGTTGGCGTACGCAAGGCCATGGCGATGTCATTGGTGACCTGGTCGCCAGCAATCGGAATCACCGCCGTGTGGCGAATCGCACCTTCAGTGAAGATCGCTATGTCGGTGGTCCCGCCACCGATATCCACCAGACACACGCCCAGCTCTTTTTCATCGTCGGTCAGCACCGAGAAAGCAGATGCCAGTTGCTCGAGGATGATGTCGTCAACTTCCAGACCACAGCGGCGTACGCATTTTTCGATGTTCTGCGCCGCGTTCACCGCACAAGTGACAACATGGACCTTGGCCTCCAGGCGCACGCCCGACATGCCCAGCGGCTCACGCACGCCTTCCTGGTTGTCGATCACGTAATCCTGCGGCAGGGTATGCAGCACCCGCTGGTCAGCCGGAATGGCAACCGCCTGGGCAGCATCCAGCACTCGCTCAAGGTCCGCAGAGCTGACCTCCCGGTCGCGAATCGCCACGATGCCGTGGGAGTTCAGGCTGCGGATATGATTACCGGCAACGCCCACGAACGCCGAGTGAATCCGGCAGCCGGCCATGATCTGCGCCTCTTCGATCGCGCGCTGGATCGATTGCACGGTGGACTCGATATTGACCACCACACCCTTCTTCAGACCGCGGGACGGATGGGTACCGATCCCGACGATTTCCAGCGAACCATCGGCCGCGACTTCGCCTACCAGCGCCACCACCTTGGAGGTGCCGATATCCAGCCCGACGATCATTTTGCCGCTTTGCACATTTGCCATGGTTCAGCCTCTAGTCAATTCTTCGCAACGGCGGGTTTGTCCGTCGCCGGCGCGATCTGCTCACGCCATCCGACAGCAAGGCCGTTGGAATAGCGCAAGTCGACACGCGCAATATTCGTAATTTGTTCTTTCAGCGTCTTGTCATAAATCGATATGAAACGACGCATCTTTTCTACCAGGTGATCACGCCCCAACAACAACTCGATACCCGGACCGGCACTGCCGGCACCGGTGGTCAGGAACCAACTGCCACGTTCGCGCAATTCCAGCCGCACAATCGAAAAGCCCAAGGGCCGCAACATCTGACTCAACACCTGATACTGCTGCATCACCTGCTGTTGCGCCCGCTGCGGGCCGAACAACTGCGGAAGGTGTTCATAGTTGGACAACTCACGCGGCGTAAACGCTTGCCCCTGATTGTTCAGCAACGCTTCATCACCCCAGCGCGCTACTGGCAACTGCTCTTCCAGGCGAATCACTACCTGGTCTGGCCACACCCGCCGCACTTCGGCATGGGCGATCCACGGCATCTGTTCAAGCTCGCTGCGCATCCCGGCCAGGTCGATGGTAAAAAATCTCGACGCTACATAGGGTGCGATGCGCTGCTGCACAGCCTGCTGGCTGATATAGCTCAGATCGCCCTGCACGTTGATCCGGCTGATCGGCCGATCCACATAAGGCAGCAGGCGCTGTGCCCCCTCATACGTACCAAAGCCCAGCCCCACCAGCAGCACCGGCCACATCAGGCGCTTGAAAAATCCGGCACCCGGGCGCGGCACACGGGCCGACAGCGGCTCCTTGGCAACCATGCGACTGGCACCACGCGGCGTCGGTTTGCGACCGGGGGCCGGGGGCTGATGACGTGCCGATGCGCCGTGCATGCCCTTAACCTCGTTCCTGAACGCTGTCGGCAAGAATCGCCAACACCAGTTGCTGGAAATCCAGGCCTGCCGCTGCTGCCGCCATCGGCACCAGGCTGTGGTCAGTCATGCCGGGGACGGTATTGACTTCAAGCAGCCAGAACTTGCCCTGGGCGTCTTGCATCACGTCGGTACGGGCCCAGCCACTGACACCCACGGCCGCGCAAGCGCGCACAGTAAGGTCGCGCAGTTCATGCTCTTTAGCTTCACTGAGCCCGGACGGAATCCGGTATTGAGTATCGTCAGCCAGATACTTGGCTTCGTAATCATAGAAACTGTGCGATGTGCCCAGGCCAATTGGCGGCAGAACCTGGCCACGCAGACAAGCAACGGTGAACTCCGGACCTTCGATCCATTGCTCGACCATAACTTGTGAATCATAGGTACTGGCAACTTTCCAGGCAGCGACCAACTCTTCGACACTGCTCACTTTCGCCATACCAATACTGGAACCCTCATGGGCCGGTTTGACGATCAAAGGCAGGCCCAGTTCCGTCGCTGTAAAAATACAGTCATCTTCGCTGGCCAGTACGCGGTGCAAGGGTGTCGGCAAGCCGAGGCTTTGCCAGATCTGCTTGGTGCGCAGCTTGTCCATCGCCAGTGCCGAGGCCAGCACGCCACTGCCGGTATAAGGGATGCCCAGGCACTCCAGAAGGCCCTGCATGCTGCCGTCTTCACCGCCGCGACCATGCAGCACAATGAACGCACGATCGATCTTCTCGCTGCCCAGACGCTGCAGCAGGTCGTCGCCGACATCAATCCCGAAGGCATCCACACCAGCGCTCTGCAAGGCACCGAGCACGGCTTGCCCGGACTTGAGCGAGACCTCGCGCTCGGCGCTCTTGCCGCCGAACAGCACCGCCACCCGGCCGAACTTCTGCGGCGCCAGGCTGGAGTGCAAGTTGGATGCATTCAGGGCTGTCATTTGAGCTTCCCTTCAGTCGGCGCCACCACAGCCCCGGCGAACAGCGGGCTCTTGAGCAGTTGCGGGGCCAGCCCACCGATATCACCAGCGCCCTGGCACAGCAGGATGTCACCGGCGCGCAGCAGCGGCTTGACCAGCGGGGCGAGTTCGGCACCGCGCTCGATGTAGATCGGGTCGAGTTGACCGCGCTGGCGAATGCTGTGGCACAGGTTGCGGCTGTCGGCCCCCGGAATCGGCTCTTCACCGGCCGGGTAGACTTCCATCAACAACAACACATTGGATTCGGCCAGTACCTGGACGAAATCGTCATACAGGTCACGGGTGCGGCTGAAACGGTGCGGTTGATAGACCATCACCAGGCGCCGCTCCGGCCAGCCGCCACGCACAGCATTGATCACCGCCGCGACTTCACGCGGGTGGTGACCATAGTCGTCGACCAGCATCACATGACCGCCTTCAACCGGCAGTTCGCCATAGACCTGGAAGCGCCGACCGACTCCCTGAAAGCCCGACAGGCCCTGGATGATCGCTTCGTCACTGATGCCTTCATCGGAGGCAATGGCGATGGTTGCAAGCGAGTTGAGCACGTTGTGGTTGCCCGGCATGTTCACCGAGACATCCAGCGGTTCACGATCACGGCGCAGCACGGTGAAGAACGTACGCATACCTTCCTGACGGACATTGATCGCACGCACGTCAGCGGTCTCGCTGAAGCCATAGGTGACGGTCGGGCGTTTGACCTGCGGCAGAATCTCGCGCACCACAGGGTCGTCAACACACATCACTGCCAGACCGTAGAACGGAAGGTTGTGCAGGAACTCGACGAAGGTCTTCTTCAGCTTGTTGAAGTCACCCTCATAGGTCGCCATATGATCGGCATCGATATTGGTGACCACAGCGACCAGCGGTTGCAAGTGCAGGAAGCTGGCGTCGCTCTCATCGGCCTCTGCAATCAGATACCGGCTGGTGCCCAATTGAGCGTTGGTGCCGGCGGCGTTGAGACGGCCACCGATGACGAATGTCGGGTCCAGGCCGCCTGCTGCAAACACCGAAGCCAGCAGGCTGGTGGTGGTGGTCTTGCCATGGGTGCCTGCAACGGCAATACCGTGCCGGTAGCGCATCAGCTCAGCCAGCATCTCGGCACGCGGCACCACAGGAATACGCCGCTCCAGGGCGGTGGCGACCTCCGGGTTGGAGGTGTTCACGGCGCTTGAGACGACCAGCACATCGGCGCCGACCGTGTTTTCTGCCTGGTGGCCAATGAAGATCTGCGCGCCGAACGCCTTCAGGCGCTCGGTCACCGCCGAGCCCTTTAGGTCGGAACCGGACACTTCATAACCGAGGTTCAGCAGCACTTCGGCAATGCCGCACATGCCTACACCGCCGATGCCGACGAAGTGGATGCGGCGGATACGGCGCATTTCCGGTTGCGGCATGGCGCGTTGATTCTCAACCACGGGCCACCTCCACACAGGTATCGACAACGGTACGGGTGGCATCAGGCCTGGCCAGACGGCGAGCGGTGCGGGCCATGCTGTTCAATT
This sequence comes from Pseudomonas sp. 21LCFQ02, assembly GCF_024129895.2. Classification (NCBI taxonomy): domain Bacteria; kingdom Pseudomonadati; phylum Pseudomonadota; class Gammaproteobacteria; order Pseudomonadales; family Pseudomonadaceae; genus Pseudomonas; species Pseudomonas sp. 21LCFQ02. Next base: position 2,629,378 of record NZ_CM178749.1, on the reverse strand, counting down.
GTTCGGGTTGCATCAGAACCTCTTTCAGGCGGCTGGCCATATCGGCGGCGCCAGTTGTCGCTTGCGGCATGACGAAGGCAGCGCCTTCGCGGGCCAGATAATCAGCGTTGCGGGACTGGTGGTCGTCGATCGCGTGGGGCAACGGAATCAGCAGCGACGGCAGCCCGGCGGCGGCCAGCTCACTGATGGTCAACGCGCCTGCGCGGCACACCACCAGGTCGGCCCAGGCATAAGCCTGCGCCATGTCCTGGATGAACGGCGCAACCTGCGCCTCTACACCGGCGTTGCGGTAACGTTCGGTGGTGATCTGGTCGTGCTGCCTGCCGGTCTGGTGGAAGACCTCGGGGCGCAGCTCTGGCGCCAGCAGGGCCAGCGCTTCGGGCAGCAGCTTGTTCAACGGTTCAGCACCGAGGCTGCCGCCCAGCACCAGCAGGCGTGCCTTGCGCCCGGCCAGCGGCTGGCGCGGGGTTTCAAAGAACAGCTCGACCCGTACCGGGTTGCCAGTAGTGCGACGCTTGTCCGACGCCCCGAAAGTGTCCGGGAATGCTTCGCAGATCCGGCTGGCAAAGGACGCCAGACTGCGGTTGGCAGTACCGGCCACGGCGTTCTGTTCGTGAATGATCAATGGCACACCGGCCATTTTCGCGGCCAGACCACCGGGCCCTGTGACATAACCGCCGAAGCCGACCACGAAGGCAGGCTTGAGCTGACGCATCACCTTGCGCGCCTGCAGCAGCGCCTTGAGCAACATCAACGGCGCCTTGAGCAGCGACAGCTTGCCCTTGCCACGCAGGCCACTGGCATCGATACGATGCAGCGTCAGGCCGGCTTGCGGCACCAGTTCGTTTTCAATGCCGCGTGGGGTACCCAGCCAATGGACCTTGTAGCCACGGTTCTGGAACTCACGGGCGCAGGCCAGCGCCGGGAACACGTGCCCGCCGGTGCCGCCAGCCATAATCAGCACATTAGCGTCCACGGGGAGGCTCCTCGGCAAAATCGCTTTCGTTGAACTCGGTTTCCTCGCTGCCCATGTTGTTGCGCGACTCCCACTCGATGCGCAACAACAGGCCCAGGCTGGCACAGCAGATGACCAGCGAGCTGCCGCCATAACTCAGAAATGGCAAGGTCAGGCCCTTGGTCGGCAACAGACCGACGTTTACCCCGATGTTGATCAGGAACTGGCCGATCCACAGGAACGACAGGCCATAAGCGGTGTAGGCACCGAAAAACTGTTTGGCACGCTCAGCCCAGAAGCCGATGTACATGCCGCGGATACTGACGAACAGGAACAGCCCGACGGTCAGCAACGAGCCCACCACACCCAGCTCTTCAGCCAGCACCGAGAACACAAAATCGGTGTGCGCCTCGGGCAGGTAGAACTGCTTCTGCACGCTGTTACCCAAGCCGACACCCAGCCATTCGCCGCGGCCGAAAGCAATCAGGGCCTGGGTCAGTTGGTAGCCGGAGCCGAACTGGTCGGCCCAGGGGTCAGTGAAGTTGGTCAGGCGCGCCATACGATAGGGTTGGGCCTGGACCAGCACAAAGACCGCGACGACGGCCAGCACCACCATCAGCGAATAACGGAACAGGCCGACACCGCCCAGGAACAGCATCGCGGCGGCAGCGCCCATCATTACCACCGTGGCACCGAAGTCCGGCTCCATCAGCAACAGGCCCGCCATCGGCAGCAGCACGATGAATGGCTTGAAGAAGCCCATCCAGCTCTCCCGCACTTCCTGCTGGCGGCGCACCAGGTAACCGGCCAGGAACAGCACCACGAAGACCTTGGCGATTTCAGATGGCTGTACGTTGAATGCACCAAAGCCGATCCAGCGCATCGAGCCGTTGACCTCACGGCCGATCCCCGGCACCAGTACCAGCAGCAACAGGCCGAATGCGCCGATCAGCAACATCCAGCCCATGCGCTGCCAGGTAGCAACCGGGATCAGCATGGTTGCGCCACAGGCGCCAAGGCCGATAATCAGGTAGATGAGGTGACGCGTCATCATGTACAGCGTGTTGCCGGACTGCGCCGCAGCGACCTCCGACGACGACGAGGTAATCATCACCAGCCCAAGCCCCAGCAACGCCAGGCAACCGGCGAGCATCGGGAAATCGACGTCGATGCCGCGCCCGCTGATCAAGGGCGACGGGTAAGGCTTGAAGATGCCGAAAATCATGCCAGCACCTCCACGGCCTTGGCGAACAAGCGTCCGCGTTCTTCATAGTTTTTGAACATGTCCAGACTCGCACAGGCTGGCGAGAGCAGCACAACATCACCCGCCTGCGCCAGTTCGGCGCTGCGCTGTACGGCTTCTTCCAGGCTCGCAACCCGAACCTGCACGACCTCATCACCCAGTGCCTGGGCGATAAGCCCGGCATCGCGGCCAAGTAGCACGACAGCGCGGCAATGCTGTGCGACCGGCGCCCGCAGAGCACTGAAATCGGCGCCCTTGCCGTCGCCGCCGGCGATCAGTACCAGCTTGCCGTCGAGGTCGGCTCCCAGACCTTCGATGGCGGCCAGCGCAGCACCGACGTTGGTCGCCTTGGAATCGTTGTAATACTGCACACCGGCGCGCTCACGCACCCACTGGCAGCGATGCTCAAGGCCGGTGAAATTGCGCAGGCTGCTCAGCATGGCGTCCATGGGCAAACCTGCGGCGTGCCCCAGGGCCAGGGCGGCCAGCGCGTTGGCATGATTATGCGCCCCACGCACTTTCAGCTCGCTGACCGGCAGCAACAGTTCGAACTGGAACGCCAGGTACTTTTCGCCGTTTTCTTCACGAATACCGAAGGCATGGAAGTCTGGTGTGTTCAGGCCAAAGGTCCAGCGCGGCAACCCTTCACCGATCAACGGCCGCGACAGGGCATCCTGACGGTTGACCACTACTTGCCGGGCCCCCCGAAAGATCCGGTGTTTGGCCAGGTGATAGGCCGGCAGACCGCTGTAGCGGTCCATATGATCTTCACTGATGTTCAGTACCGTGGCGACTTCGGCATCCAGTTGGTCAGTGGTTTCCAACTGGAAGCTCGACAGCTCCATCACGTACAGCTCAACGCTGTCGTCGAGCAGGTCCAGTGCCGGAGTACCGAGATTGCCGCCCACCGCAACACGCTTGCCAGCCGCGGCGGCCATCTCGCCAACCAGGGTCGTCACGGTGCTCTTGGCGTTGGAGCCGGTAATTGCCACGATCGGCGCCTTGGCATTGCGGGCAAACAGCTCGATATCGCCCGACAGTTTCACACCGCGTGCCTGAGCCGCCTGCAAGGCAGGTGTCGCCAGGGCCAGACCCGGGCTCACGTACAACTCGCTGGCACGGCAGAGGAACTCGACGTCCAGCTCGCCACACCGCACATCCACATGCGGATACTCACGACGCAGGGTCGCCAGCTCCGGTGGATTGTCCCGCGTATCAGCCACGGCAAAGGCAATGCCCCGGTTCGCCAGGTAGCGAACCAGGGACATGCCGCTCTTGCCGAGGCCGACAACGATGCGGAACTGGTCGGTAACGATCAAAGACACTCGCGTTTACCTCAGTTTCAGTGTGGCAAGGCCAATCAGCACGAGAATCACGGTGATGATCCAGAAACGGACGATCACGCGTGGCTCGGGCCAGCCCTTGAGTTCAAAGTGGTGGTGAATCGGTGCCATGCGGAACACGCGGCGACCGGTCAGCTTGAAGGATGCAACCTGAATGACCACTGACAGGGTTTCCATCACGAACACCCCGCCCATGATGAACAGCACGATTTCCTGACGGACAATGACCGCGATGGTGCCCAGCGCCGCGCCGAGTGCCAGTGCACCGACGTCGCCCATGAACACCTGAGCCGGATAGGTGTTGAACCACAGAAAGCCCAGACCGGCACCGATCAGCGCACTGCAGAACACGATCAGTTCGCCCGCGCCAGGCACATACGGGATCAGCAGGTATTCGGCGAATTTCACGTTACCCGACAGGTAGCAGAAAATACCCAACGCTCCACCGACCATCACTGTCGGCATGATCGCCAGGCCGTCCAGGCCGTCAGTCAGGTTGACCGCGTTACTGGAGCCGACAATCACGAAGTAGGTCAGGATCACGAAACCGATGCCCATTTCCCAATGCATGTCCTTGAGCATCGGAATGATCAGCGTGGTTTCGACCGGCGATTGCGCGGTCATGTACAGAAAGATCGCCGCACACAGGCCAAACACCGATTGCCAGAAGTACTTCCAGCGGCTCGGCAGGCCACGCGAGTTCTTCTCGATCACTTTGCGGTAGTCGTCGACCCAGCCGATGGCACCGAACAGCAGGGTAACCAGCAGCACCACCCAGACGTAGCGGTTGGCCAGGTCAGCCCATAGCAGGGTGCTGACGGCAATCGACGAAAGGATCAGCGCACCGCCCATCGTCGGGGTGCCGGATTTGGACAAATGCGATTGTGGACCATCGTTGCGCACAGCCTGACCAATCTGGCGAATCTGCAAGGTGCGGATCATCCACGGGCCGAGCCACAGAGAAAGGCTCAGGGCCGTGAGCACACCGAGAATCCCGCGCAGGGTCAGGTACTGGAAGACTGCAAAGCCTTTATGGAACTGTTGTAAAAATTCGGCCAACAGCAACAGCATTAATGTTTCTCCAGGCTGGAACCGCACAAGGCCGCCACGACATTTTCCATGGCGGCGCTGCGCGATCCCTTGATCAATAAAGTGGTGTTTGAATCTTGTTCGCCATGCAGTGCCGCGATCAGCTCGGCCTGGGTTGCAAAATGACGGGCGCCAGCACCGAAGGCATTGACCGCATGCAGCATCAACGGACCGACGGCATACAGTGCATCGACTTTGCCGACGGCATGGGCACCGACTTCACGGTGGCCCTGTTCGGCCCAGTCGCCCAGTTCGCCGATGTCACCCACCACCAGCACCCTGCGGCCGGCGAAGCCTGCGAGCAGGTCAGTGGCAGCCTTGATCGAAGACGGGTTGGCGTTGTAAGTGTCATCGATGACCCGCTGACCATTGGCGGCCATGTGCACCACGGTGCGGCCCTTGACCGGCTGCATGGCATTGAGGCCCGCGACGATGCCGTCGAGGCTGACACCCAGCGCATGTGCGCCAGCCGCAGCGGCGAGAGCATTGGCCACGTTGTGGATCCCCAGCAGATTAAGCTGTACCGCTGCCGATCCCTGCGGGCCATTGAGGGTAAAGCCCGGGCAGCCACGCACGTCACGGCTCAGTTCGCTGGCATGAAAATCTGCCTGAGGATTTTCCAGAGCGAAGCTCAACACCTTGCGCTCACCGGCCCGAATCAGCCAGACCGGGTAGGCGGCGTCATCAAGGTTAAGGACTGCAACGCCTTGGGCATCGAGGCCTTCAATGATCTCGCCCTTGGCCTCGACAATCTTTTGCGGCCCGCCAAACTCACCCACATGGGCAGTTCCGGCGTTGGTCAGGATGGACACGTGCGGCTTGGTCAGGCTCACGGTGTAGGCGATCTCGCCTACTCGCGATGCGCCCAGCTCAATGACCGCTGCACGATGTTCCGGGGCCAGCTCGAGCAGCGTCAGCGGTACACCCAGATCGTTATTCAGGTTGCCACGGGTCGCCAGCACCGGACCACGGGTACGCAGGATACTGGCGAGCATTTCCTTGACCGTGGTCTTGCCGCTGGAGCCAGTGACGGCGGCAACAGGGCGGTCGACAAACGCATTGCGGTTCATCGCGCCCAACTGAGCCAGTGCCTTGCGGGTATCGAGGACCACCAGTTGCGGCAGATTCACGCCCGCCACTTCACGCTCGACCAAGGCCCCCACCGCGCCCTTGGCGGCGACCTGCTGCAGATAGTCATGGCCATCGAAACGCGGACCGGTCAGGGCCACGAACAATTGGCCCGGGGCGATATTGCGGCTGTCGGTACTGACGCCATCGAACAGGCAGTCATCACCGGTACGCTGTGCATCCAGCGGGATCAACAGGTCACTGAAACGCAATGACTCAAGCATGCTCTGCCTCCCATACGGCCAACGCGGCAGCAGCCTGATCAAGATCCGAGAACCGGTGGCGCTGACCATCGATCTCCTGGTAGTCCTCATGGCCTTTACCGGCCAGCAGAACCACGTCCTCGGCATGAGCGGTGGCGATGAATTCGGCAATCGCCTGGCCGCGACCGGCCACAAAGCGCACCGGGGCCGCCGCACTGAAACCCGGACGAATGTCAGCGAAGATCTGCTCGCTGGCTTCGCTGCGCGGATTGTCATCGGTCACCAGCACTACGTCGGCCAGCCGCTCGGCGACCTCGGCCATCAGCGGACGCTTGCCGCGATCACGGTCACCGCCACAGCCGAACAGGCACAGCAGACGCCCCTTGGCATGCGGCCGCAGAGCCTCAAGAACCTTTTCCAACGCATCGGGGGTGTGGGCGTAATCGACCACTACCAGCGGCTGGTTACCACCCCCCAGGCGCTGCATGCGCCCGACCGGACCGACCAGCTGTGGCAGCACCTTGAGCACTTCATCCAGTGCGTAGTCGAGCCCCAGCAAAGCACCGATTGCCGCCAGCAGATTGCTCAGGTTGAAACGCCCCAGCAGGCTGCTACGCAAGAGGTGCTCGCCTTGCGGCGTGACCAGCGTCGCGCGCACGCCATCGTCATCGAATCGCGCATCGCGGCAGTACAACCAGGCACTCTTGTCGAGCAGGCTGTAGGTAATGAGTTTTGACAGGTGCGGCGCGTCGGCCAGTTCGCGGCCAAAGTCGTCATCCAGGTTGATCACCCGGCAGCTCAGATCTGGCCAGGCGAACAGCTGGGCCTTGGCGGCGCCATAAGCCTGCATGGTGCCGTGATAATCAAGATGGTCGCGCGACAGGTTGGTAAACACTGCCACGTCAAACTCCACCGCCTTGACCCGGCCCTGCTCCAGGCCATGGGAAGAAACCTCCATGGCAACAGCGCGCGCTTCGGCGTGCTTGAGGTCCGCCAGAGTCGCCTGCACGGCAATCGGATCAGGGGTGGTGTGCAAGCCGCTCTGCAGCGCCTCGTAGAAACCAGTGCCCAGCGTACCGACGATGCCGCAACGCTGACCCAGCAGGTCGAGTGCCTGAGCCACCAATTGGGTGACGCTGGTCTTGCCGTTGGTGCCGGTGACACCAATCAGATTCAGGCGCCGGCTTGGATCGCCATAAAAACGTCCGGCAATCGCTGACAACTGACCCGCCAGGCCCTTGACCGGAATCAGTGGCACATCAGTGATCGGCAGCACACTGGCGCCTTCGACTTCATAAGCCACCGCCGCGGCGCCACGTTGCAGGGCATCGGCGATGTGGGCACGACCGTCGACCTTAAGCCCCGGCACCGCCAGAAACAGGTCTCCCGGACGCACCTTGCGGCTGTCCAGGCTCAGTTCGCGAATCAACGGGTCACGCTCGGTGCCCGGAAATATCTTGCTCAGATTGAAAGACATCAGCCACGCCCTCCTTTGGCAACCGGTGCTTTGACGGCCTGCTCGGGTTCCAGGTTATCCGGCGGAATGTTCATCAATCGCAGGGTTCCGGACATCACTTTGCTGAACACCGGAGCCGAGACCAGACCACCGTAGTAGCCGCCTTTGCTCGGTTCATCGATCACCACCACGATGGCGTAACGCGGGTTGCTCATCGGACCGAAACCGGCGAACAACGAGCGGTAGGAATTCTCGGCATAGCCTTTGGTGCCGATCGAGGTCTTGCGCGCCGTACCACTCTTGCCGCCGACGTGATAGGACGGCACACGGGCGCGATAGACGCCGCGGGTGTCCTCGATCACCTCCTGCAGCATGGTGTGCAGGGTCTTGGCAGTAGCTTCGGGAATCGCCTGCACCGAGGTCGGCTCAGCGTTGGTCTTGAGAATGCTCAGCGGCACGATCCGGCCATTGTTGGCCAGCGCACCGTAGGCGTGGGCCAGTTGCAAGGCTGTGACCGACACGCCGTAGCCATAAGACAGGGTCGCCGTTTCAGCCTTGCGCCACTCGCGGTAGTTGGGCAGGTTGCCAACCCGCTCACCCGGGAAACCCAGGCCGGTGTACTGGCCGAAACCCATGCGCTGCATGGTACGGAAAATCGCCTCGCCGCCGACGTCGAAGGCCACTTTGCTCATCCCCACGTTACTGGAGTTGATCAGGATGCCGGTCAGGTCGAGCACCGGCCCCTCGGTCTTGCTCACGTCACGAATGGTATAGCGACCGATCTGCAGCGTGCCGGGGTAGACCTCGACCTTGTCGGTAGGCTTCCAGCGCCCGCTTTCCAGCGCCGCGCCCATGGAGATCGGTTTCATGGTCGAACCGGGTTCGAACACGTCGATGATTGCCCGGTTACGCATGGCGGCCGGCACCATAGTGCGGCGGTTGTTGGGGTTGTAGGTCGGGCTGTTGACCATCGCCAGGATTTCCCCGGTCTTGACGTCCATGATTACCAGACTGCCAGCCTTGGCTTCGTTCTCGATGATCGCGTTGCGCAATTCGCGAGTCGCCAGGTACTGCAAACGCAGGTCGATAGACAACGCCAAGGTCTTGCCGGCCTTGGCGTTCTTGGTAACCTGGACATCCTTGATCAGACGCCCTCGTCGGTCCTTGATGACCTGACGCTTGCCAGGCACACCGGCCAGCCACTCGTCATAGGCCAGCTCGACGCCTTCGCGGCCGTGATCATCCAGGTCGGTGAAGCCGACCATATGTGCCGTTACGTCACCGGCCGGATAAAAGCGCCGGAACTCCTCGATGCCGTAGACCCCTGGCACCTTGAGATCAAGCACAGCCTGGCCGTGCTCCGGCGTCAGGCCCCGCACCAGATAGATGAATTCCTTGCCTGCCTGCGACTCCAGACGCTCAGTCAGAGCCTTGGCATCCTGCCCCAGGGCTTGTGCCAACAGCGGCCACTTGCTGCGGTCCTGAAGCATTTCCTTGGGGTTGGCCCACAAGGTGGTGACCGGCGTACTGACCGCCAGGGGCTCGCCGTTACGGTCGGTGATCAGACCACGGTGCGCAGGAATGGGAATGTGACGAAGGCTGCGCGCATCGCCCTGCTCTTGCAGGAAAGTATTTTCGACCACCTGCAGGTCGACGATGCGCCAGGAGATCGCTGCCACCAGCAGACACAACAAACCCACGACCAAGCGGAAACGCCACGGATACAAAGCGCCTTCAAGCTTCATCATGGCGCCACCATCCGCACTTCACCTGCATTGGGGATGCGCATTTTGAGCTGCTCGGTGGCCAGGTTTTCAATCCGGCTGTGCGCTGTCCAGGTGCTCTGTTCGAGGATCAGTCGTCCCCACTCGGCCTGCGCCTTGTCGCGAATACTGGTTTCTGTATACAGCGAGTTGAGCAGCTGACGGTTCCAGTGCGCGCTATAGGAAACACCAATGGCTGACACCAGCACAGCGATGAACAGCAGCAGCATGAAAAAGCTGCCGGTAGGCAATGGCTTGAAGAACAGGCGACTCACCGCAACTTCTCCGCGACACGCATGACAGCGCTGCGCGAACGCGGGTTGGCACGGGTTTCTGCTTCAGAAGCGAATTGCGCCTTGCCGACCAGCCTGATGCGCGGCTCGAAAACCTTGGCCTGCACCGGCAGATTGCGTGGCAGGTTGTCGGCCTCGCCCTTGACCAGCTTGCGCATGAACAGCTTGACGATCCGGTCTTCCAGAGAATGGAAGCTGATGACCACCAGACGACCACCCACTTCAAGGGCATCGATGGCCGCTTCAAGACCGGTTTCAAGGTCGCCCAGTTCGTTGTTGACGTGAATGCGCAACCCCTGGAAAGCGCGGGTTGCCGGATGCTTGCCCTTTTCCCAGGCCGGGTTGGCGACCTTGAGCACCTCAGCCAGGTCGGCGGTACGCTCGAAAGGACGCACCTGGCGCCGCTCGACAACAGCGTTGGCCATCCGCCGGGCAAAACGCTCTTCACCGTATTGTTTGAACACCCGCGCCAGTTCTTCGGCAGGTGCGCTGGCGACGAATTCGGCAGCACTGATGCCCTGCCCCGGATTCATGCGCATGTCCAACGGACCATCATGCATGAAGCTGAAACCGCGCTCCGGGTCGTCAAGCTGCGGCGACGAGACGCCCAGGTCCATCAGAATGCCACTGACCTTGCCTTGCAAACCGCGCTCGGCCACCTCGGCCCCCAGCTCGGCAAAGCTGCGCTGCACAATGACAAAGCGGCCGTCTTCGGCCGCCAGCGTTTGCCCCGTGGCAATCGCCTGCGGGTCCTTGTCGAACCCTAACAACTGCCCCTCAGCCCCCAAGTGGCTGAGCACCAGACGACTGTGACCGCCACGACCGAACGTGCCATCCAGATAGCAGCCATCGGCGCGCACAGCCAAAGCCTCGACAGCTTCTTCGAGCAGTACGGTGATGTGGGTAAAACCGCTATTCATAGTCACAGGATCAGGTCACGTAAATCGTCGGGCATCGCGCCGGGTTGTTGAATAGCCGCCAGGTCCGCATCAGCAAGAGCGTTCCAGGCGTCCTCGTCCCACAATTGAAACTTGTTTAGCTGGCCAACTAACATCACGCGCTTATCCAACTTGGCGTAGTCGCGCAGTCGTGGCGGCACCAGAAAACGTCCACTGCCGTCGAGTTCAAGATCGACCGCATTACCAATCAATAGCCGCTGCAAACGGCGGTTTTCTTCACGAAAGGTGGCGAGCTCTCGCAGCTTCGCCTCAATCAGTTCCCACTCGGACAGCGGATAAATGCACAAGCAGGGATCTATGGCATCAATGGTTACTATCAACTGGCCACCACTGCGCGAATCCAACTCGTCGCGATACCGGCTCGGCATAGCGAGACGACCTTTGGCGTCGAGATTGATCGCGTTGGCACCACGGAACACAGGCGCAGTCTCCGAATTCTATATTCTTGCGCTGGAAAAACCCACTTCGTGCCACTTTCTGCCACTTGCGCACACTATAGGAACGCGCCCACCACACCGTCAAGGCACGACCTGAAGGAAAACCCTTACATAACGGCAATTTAGGAGTGATACAGGAGGGAAACAGATAATTTCAGAGCAGCCGGACATGAACAAGGCGATGCCTGTCATGGAGATAGGAATCAAACTTAAAGTGATTTATGAAGTTTAAGATTTTTTTGAAATTTCGAACGGGTTCACTACTGCCCAAAGCAGCTGAAAAAAGAAGGAGGTGGGAGGTGGAGAGTCGATCTGTAAGCCGGGTTCTGTCGAGGACAGTCATTCCTCTACGACGGCCATCACTGGACGTCTTTAGCAACCTACCCGGTTCCAGCGCGGGCCACGCCTTGGAACCCTATTTGGTCTTGCTCCGAGTGGGGTTTACCTAGCCACGTACTGTTGCCAGACGTGCGGTGCGCTCTTACCGCACCTTTTCACCCTTACCGGCACCGAAGTGCTTAGGCGGTTATTTTCTGTGGCACTTTCCGTAGGCTCGCGCCTCCCAGGCGTTACCTGGCACTCCGCCCTATGGAGCCCGGACTTTCCTCCCCCCCTTGTTGCGGAACAACAAGAGGCAGCGACTGTCCAATCGACTCTCCGGCGCCAAGGTTAACGGCACAAGCGTTCAAGAACAAGCCTTAAAAGCTTGTAGTTGAACGTGCCTGTAATAAAAACGCCTTATTGTTTCTGTTTATCCAGCGCCAGTTGATAGAGCAGATTCTTACGCACACCGGTAATTTCCGCTGCCAACGCGGCAGCGCGTTTGACCGGTAAATCCTGCAAGAGCAAATCAAGAACCCGACGCGCCTCGGCGCTGATCGCATCATCTTCCTGCGCTACGCTCCAGCCGGCGACCAAAACAACGCACTCACCGCGCTGCTGGTTGCTGTCAGCCTCGACAAACGATCGCAACTGCGCCAGCGGCAGACCCTTGAGGGTCTCGAAGGTCTTGGTCAACTCACGAGCCAGCACGGCTGGCCGCTCTTCGCCAAACACCGCTTCCATGTCCTGCAGACACTCCAGGATCCGGTGCGGCGCCTCATAAAAGATCAAGGTCCGCGGCTCTTCACGCAATTGCTCAAGCCTGGATTTGCGCCCCACCGCCTTCGCTGGCAGAAAGCCTTCGAAGATGAACCGGTCCGAGGGCAAGCCGGCCGCCGATAGCGCCGCAATCAACGCGCAAGCGCCTGGTACCGGGACCACCTTGATTCCTGCCGCACGCGCCTGCCGGACCAGATGGTAGCCCGGATCGGAAATCAACGGCGTGCCCGCATCGGAAATCAGCGCAACATCGTCGCCCGCCAGTAAGCGCTCGATAAAGCGACTACCTTCATTACGCTCGTTATGCTCATGACAGGCCGCCAGTGGTGTCGCTATGCCAAAGTGTTGCATCAAGCGCAATGAATGCCGGGTATCCTCGGCAGCGATAAGTGCGACGTCGCGCAGGACCTTCAGTGCCCGCACGCTCATGTCGTCCAGATTGCCGATAGGGGTAGCCACGACATAAAGCGAACCGGTGGCGGAATTCGAAGCGGGCGCGACAGTCAAAACGCGAACCTCATACTCATGACTCCAGACATTTATAAAAAGAAGGCATTGTACAGACTACAGAGCGCCTCCTGAACCGTAGGCGAGGCAGCCAGCGCAAGGCAAAACAGGCTCGCAATGGTCGGAGTCGCGTACGACTTTACAACGCTCAATGAGCATTGCGAGCCTGTTCTCAACGCAGTGATGGCAACGCAGGTAGTTTTTAGAGGCACCCTAAAGTCGCACCCCGGCCAGTGGTTGGGTACAATTCCCCGCTAATTTGCTTGAGTACCAGGAACATATACATGATCGCTAGTCTGCGGCTGTTCTCTGCCCTCTGCCTTGCCGCCCTGCTGGCAGCTTGCGCCGGTTCACCATCATCAAACCTTGGTGAACTCCCTCGCACCCCCGACGCCAGCATTGAGCAGTTGCTGGAACAGGCGGCCAATGCCAAGACACCGGACAAAGCGGCCACGCTGCGCTTGAGCGCCGCAGAGCTTGCCAATCGTCAGGGCAACCCGGGCCGTGCCGCACAGTTGCTGGCCCAGGTCCAGATCGACCAGTTGCCGCCGGGGCTGCAGGTTCTGGCCAGCACGCTGTCGGCAGAACTGGCGCTGGGGCGCAACCAGCCCAAGGCAGCCCTTGAAGCCCTGTCGCACCCTAGCCTGCAGCGCCTGGCAGAACTCTCGGTAGAACAGCAGATCCGCACCCACCAGGTCCATGCCCGCGCACTGGAACTCGATGGCCAGATCCTGCCAGCAGCCCGTGAGCGGGTCTTTGCAGGCCCCTTGCTGCAAGGCAATGAGGCGAGCGCCAACAACGATGCTATCTGGAAACTGGTTTCAGCCCTGCCCGCCGAGCAGTTGCAAGGCACCGGCAATGATGACCTGAGCGGCTGGCTGAACCTGGCCCGCGCGATCAAAAGCGCCGGCACTCTGGAACAGCAACAGGCGGCGATCGATAGCTGGAAAGCCCAGAACCCTCAGCACCCTGCTGCACAGCAACTGCCAGCTGCACTGGCACAACTGCGTTCGCTGACCAGCGTACCCCTGACCCGCATCGCCCTGCTGCTGCCGCAGGAAGGTCCGCTGGCCAATGTGGCCAAAGCGCTGCGCGAAGGTTTCCTGGCGGCGCATTACCAGGCTCAGCAAGCCGGTCAGAACCCGCCAGCGATCCAGGTGTTCGACAGCTCGCGCGTCACCTCGATGGATGAGTTCTACCGTCAGGCCCAGGCCGCCGGCGTGCAACTGGTGGTCGGCCCCCTTGAAAAAGAACTGGTCAAGCAACTCAGTGCCCGCCCGCAATTGCCGATTTCCACGCTGGCCCTGAACTACAGCGACAGCGCCACCGCCGGTCCTCAAGAACTGTTCCAGTTCGGCCTGGCCGCAGAAGACGAAGCCCGTGAAGTGGCACGCCGCGCCTGGTCAGAAGGCAAGCGCACCGCCGTGGCCATGGTTCCGAAAGGTGAATGGGGCGATCGCGTCCTGGCGGCATTCAACAACAGTTGGCGCGCCAAGGGCGGCACCCTGCTGGCAGTGGAACGCATCGACCAGCCGGTGGATCTGGCCCGCCAGATCGCCGACATGTTCCAGCTGCGCTCCAGCGAAGGCCGCGCCCAGCGCCTGCAGGCTGCGACCGGCGCCCAGGTGGCTGCACAACCGTCGCGTCGCCAGGACATCGACTTCATGTTCCTGGTCGCCACCCCGCAACAAGCCCAGCAGATCAAACCGACCATGGTTTTCCAGTACGCAGGCGACGTACCGGTCTATGCGACTTCGCAACTGTTCACCAACAGCAATGATCGCGCCCAGTACAACGACCTCAACGGGGTACGCTTCTGTGACACCCCATGGATGCTCAATGCCAATGACCCGCTGCGTCAGCAGGTCGTCACTCAGTGGCCGCAAGCCGCCAGCAGCCTGGGCCGCCTGTATGCGATGGGCGTCGATGCCTATCGCCTGGCACCACGCCTGACCCAGCTCAAGGCGCTGCCCGACAGCCGCCTGGACGGCTTGTCCGGCAGCCTGAGCCTGAATGCCAACCGCCGCATCGAACGTCAACTGCCGTGGGCAGAGTTCGTCAACGGCGAAGTCCAGCGCCTGCCGGACACCGCGCCTTGAAATCAGGCAGTAGCACTGCAGGGCACGAGGCCGAAACCTTCGCCCTGCAGCACCTGCAGCAGCAGGGCCTGCAATTGATTACACGCAACTGGTCCTGCCGACGCGGCGAGCTTGATCTGGTCATGCTTGATGGCTCTACAGTAGTATTCGTCGAAGTACGCTATCGCCGCCAACGTGGCTGGGGTAGCGCGCTGGAGAGTGTCGACGCGCGCAAGCAGAAAAAACTCGTCGCAACCGCGCAGTTGTTCCTGCAGCAAGAACCACACTGGGCCGACCATCCTTGCCGCTTTGATGTAGTGGCCGTTGATGGAGAGCCCGAAAGTGCCACTCCACTGAACTGGCTCAAAAGCGCATTCGACAGCTGAAGCGCATGCCTGCTGTTGCTTTCGAATGCCAGTACCACCCGACACCGTTTTTTGCTCTTGTTATGCGGGCTGCACACTCGTTGTGCCGGCAGCCGGCGGAACCCTCCGCAAAGCGCCGAACAACCGCTTATGCTCTAACCAAGGTCACTCCTGATGGACATGCAATCCCGTATTCGCCGGCTCTTCCAGGCCAGCATCGACACCAAGCAGCAGGCGATGGAAGTGCTTGCCCCGCACATCGAGCTGGCCAGCCAGGTCATGGTCAATGCCCTGCTCAACGAGGGCAAGATGCTGGCGTGCGGCAACGGCGGCTCGGCGGGCGATGCCCAGCACTTTTCTTCGGAGTTGCTTAACCGCTTCGAACGGGAGCGTCCGAGCCTTCCCGCCATCGCCCTGACCACTGACGCCTCGACCATTACCTCGATTGCCAACGATTACAGCTTCAACGAGGTGTTTTCCAAACAGATCCGCGCCCTGGGTCAGCCTGGCGATGTATTGCTGGCCATTTCCACCAGTGGCAACTCGGCGAACATTATTCAGGCGATCCAGGCCGCACATGATCGCGAAATGATTGTCGTAGCATTGACTGGACACGACGGCGGCGATGTTGCTTCGCTGCTGCTGCCCGAGGACGTGGAAATCCGCGTACCGGCGAAAGTCACCGCACGAATTCAAGAAGTCCACCTGCTGGCGATCCACTGCCTCTGCGATCTGATCGACAGCCAATTGTTCGGGAGTGAAGAATGACCCCTAATCGTCTCAGCCTGGTATTTCTGGCCCTGTGCCTGGGCCTTGGCGGCTGCAGCTCGGTGCTGACCGCCACCCGCGACGAGCCGATCAACGATGATCGGGGCACGCGCACCCTTGGCAGCAAGATTGATGACTCGCTGATCGAGACCAAAGCAGCCGTCAACATTTCCAAGGCCCACCCGGACCTGGCCGAAGGCTCGCACATTGTCGTCACCAGCTATAACGGCATCGTGCTGCTGGCTGGCCAGACGCCACGTGCCGAACTCAAGACCATCGCCGAACAGGCCGCCGCTTCGGTGCAACGGGTCAAGAAGGTCAATAACGAGCTGCAGGTGATTGCACCGTCATCGTTTCTGGCGCGCCAGAACGACACCTGGCTGACCACCAAGATCAAGAGCCAGATGCTCACCGACAACTCGATTCCCGGCTCACGTATCAAGGTCGTGACCGAGAACGGCATCGTCTACTTGCTGGGCCTTGTCACCCAACAGGAAGCCAACCGTGCCACCAATCTGGTTCAAGGTGTGGCGGGCGTGCAAAAGATCGTCAAACTCTTCGAATACATCGACTGATATTGGGGTCTGTTGCCGTTTCATCACAACCGCTGAAACGGCAACAGACCCTGGCTGCGCACAGAGATAAAAAAGGCGATCCACCGGATCGCCTTTTTTTTATTTCACCACTTTCAGGCTTGGCCTGCCGCTGGGGCGTGGCGGCTCGCTGTCAGGGGGGGAAGTCTCTTCATCCATTTCGATCTCTTCGACATCACGCTCTTCCAGAGCCGGCTCCATGTCAAAGACCATACCCTGTCCATTCTCCCGGGCATAGATACCCAGAATCGCGCCGACAGGCACATACAGGGTATGTGGAACACCACCAAAGCGGCCTTCAAAGCTGACTGCGTCGTTGTCCATGTGCATCTGCCGCACGGCGCTGGGGGAGACATTCAGGACGATCTGGCCATCATTGGCAAAGCCCTGGGGGACCTGCACCGACGGATACTCGGCATTGACCAGGATATGCGGGGTGCAATCGTTATCTACAATCCACTCGTAAAGAGCACGAATCAGATAAGGGCGACTGGAGTTCATCAACGGCTCCTTAAGCCTTAGCGCATTTCACGTTCAGCAGCAGACAGGCTTGCCTGAAATGCTTCGCGCGCGAACTGGCGCTCCATGTAATCGAGCAACGGCTTGGCGTGCCGCGGCAATTCAATACCCAATATCGGCAAACGCCAGAGTATGGGCAGTAGACAGCAATCGACGAGACTTTGCTCGTCACTGAGAAAAAAAGGTTTCTCGGCAAACAACACAGAGACACCTGTCAGACTCTCGCGCAGTTCCTTGCGCGCCTGTACCCGCTCGCCTTCCTTGCTACGCGGATTCAGGATCAGATCCACCAGCGCACACCAGTCACGCTGGATCCGGTGGGCCAGCAACCGGGTATTGGCTCTGGCCACCGGATAGACCGGCATCAAGGGCGGATGCGGATAACGCTCTTCCAGATACTCCATCACCACCGTCGGCTCGTACAACGCCAGGTCCCGATCGACCAGAGTCGGCAGGCTGCCGTAAGGATTCACCTCGATCAATTGCGCAGGCAGCCGGTCAGCCACCACATCGATGATCTCGGCAGCAACGCCCTTCTCGGCGAGCACGATACGTACGCGATGGGAATAGTGGTCGGCGGGGTCGGAATAACAGGCCAACCGATTGGTCACGCCCATGGTGATCCTCCTCGCTTGTAGAAATTTATGTAATACAAATGCAAACGCGCCCCGCAATGCCTGAGTTGCTGATCGTCAGCGGCAGGCAACAGTTGCGGGCCACAAGATAGCTTATTTACCGATGGCAAATCTGCAATCCTGGCCCGCTACTATACCCGCACTGCGGCGATTCTCTTAACACAGACAAGCAAAGGCGCGTGCGTTGGTGCAAAAACGGCCGGCCAGGGGCTGTTGCTGTTTCAGCGCAGGCCGCGTTGCAGCCCCAAATCGTGTCAGGCGAGGCGAAGGAGACAGGAAATGGTCACTCCCTTTTCAAATCCTTCAACGCAGCATGGCGCGATTTGGGGCGCAACGCGCAGGGCCGTGGCTGTTTTGTCGCACTTACTCCAACAGATGAAGCCTATGCAGGCCGACAAAACAGACCTCGGCGCGGTTGTGATGAAACGGCAACAGCTCCTAGTGAACGTCTTTCCAGTATTCGCGCTTGAGCAGCCAGGCAAACACGAAGAAGAACGCCAGATACAGCAACACCCAGGTGCCAATCCGCTGATGCTCAAGCTTCACAGGGTTGGCCGAGTAGGCCAGGAACGTCACCAGATTGCGGACTTTCTCATCGAACTGCTCCGGATTGAGACTGCCCGTGCCCGCAATCACGGTCAGTTGATCACATGCCTCATGGGTCAGCGGTGAACCACTCAACGGGTCATATTGCTTCTTGCCGTCCACTTCCAGCGCCACCTGCTTGCAACCGATAACTTGACGCCCTTGCAGACCGGCCAGCACATTGGGCATACCGACATTAGGGAATACCCGATTGTTGACCCCCATAGGTCGCGACGGGTCTTCATGGAACGAGCGCAAGTAGTTATATAGCCAATCGGTACCGCGCACCCGCGCCACCAGGGTCAGGTCGGGCGGCTCGGCGCCGAACCAGGCCTTGGCGTCTTCGGCGCGCATGCTGCTTTTCATATGGTCACCGATCTTGGCACCGGTAAACACCAGCATCTGCAACATGGTTTCGTGCGCGATACCCAGATCGTCCGCCACACGCTCATAGCGCTGATACTTGGCCCCATGACAGCCCATGCAGTAGTTGACGAACGTGCGCGCACCGTCCTGCAGCGCAGCCTTGTCGGAGACGTCGATGTCGACCGGCTCCAGCTTTAGACCCGCTCCGGCCGCCAGAGCCAGCATGGGCAGGCAAGCCAGCATCAATACAGCGAATAGCTTTTTCATCAGCCTGTCACCCTCTCTGGAACCGGTTTGGTTTTTTCGAGCCGGGTATAGAACGGCATCAGAATGAAATACGCGAAGTACAGGAAGGTGCAGATCTGCGACAGCAATGTGCGCCCCGGGGTAGGCGACAACACCCCCAGCACCCCCAGCGTCACAAACGCCACGCAGAACACCGCCAGCCAAACCCGGCTCAGCCAGCCCTTGTAACGCATCGAACGCACCGGGCTGCGGTCCAGCCACGGCAGGACAAACAGCACAGCAATCGCAGCGCCCATTGCCATAACGCCCATGAGCTTGTCCGGGATCGCGCGCAAGATTGCGTAGAATGGCGTGAAGTACCAGACCGGCGCAATATGCTCCGGAGTCTTGAACGGATTGGCCGCTTCGAAATTGGGCTTTTCCAGGAAGTAACCGCCCATTTCCGGAAAGAAGAACACAATGGTGCAGAACACAAAGAGAAACACCGCAACGCCAACGATATCCTTGACCGTGTAATACGGATGGAACGGGATACCGTCCAGCGGAACGCCGTTCTCGTCCTTGAGCTTCTTGATATCGATGCCGTCAGGATTGTTCGAACCGACTTCATGCAGCGCCAGGATATGCAGGACCACCAGGCCGAGAATCACGATCGGCAGGGCCACCACGTGCAAGGCGAAGAAGCGGTTGAGGGTGATGCCGGAGATCAGATAATCGCCACGAATCCACTCGGTCAGCGCGTCGCCGATAAAAGGAATGGCACCGAACAGCGAGATGATCACCTGCGCCCCCCAGTAGGACATCTGCCCCCAGGGCAACAGATAGCCCATGAACGCCTCTGCCATCAGCGCCAGGTAGATGAACATACCGAAGATCCACACCAGCTCACGAGGCTTCTGGTAAGAGCCGTACAGCAGGCCGCGAAACATGTGCAGGTAGACCACGATAAAGAATGCCGAAGCCCCGGTGGAGTGCAGCAAACGCAGGATGGCGCCGTACTCCACATCACGCATGATGTACTCGACAGACGCGAAGGCATCTTCGGCGGTCGGCGTGTAGTTCATGGTCAACCAGACACCGGTGGCCAGTTGGTTGACCAGCACCAGCAACGCCAGCGAGCCGAAGAAATAGAAAAAGTTGAAATTCTTGGGTGCGTAATACTTGCTTAGATGCTCTTCCCACATCCGGGTTGCCGGGAACCGCGCATCGATCCATGCCATGAATTTGCTCATCACGCTTTCTCCTGATCGACGCCGATGACAATGACCGTCTCGGACTCGTAGCTGTGCGGCGGCACCGGCAGATTCAATGGTGCAGGCTGCGCCTTGTAGACCCGCCCAGCCAGGTCGTAGCGCGACCCGTGGCAGGGGCAGAAGTAACCGCCCACCCAGTCAGCACCCAGGTCGGCTGGCGCCACTTCGGGACGAAAGGTCGGCGAGCACCCCAGATGGGTACACAGACCGACCAGCAGGAGTATTTCCGGTTTGATCGAGCGCAACGCCTGGTCGACATATCCGGGCTGCACCGAAGCCCTGGACTCAGGGTCCGACAGCTGCGCAGTACGCTTGCTCAACTCAGCGAGGATCTGCGGCGTTCGGCGCAGAATGAACACCGGCTGACCGCGCCATTCGGCGACCATCTGCTGCCCCGGCTCGATCTTGCCGATATTGACCTTCACCGGTGCACCTGCGGCCTTGGCCTTGGCACTGGGAAACCACGACCCCACGAACGGGACCGCAGCCCCTACCGCCCCTGCTGCCCCGACTACCGAAGTCGCTGCAACCAGGAAGCGACGCCGGCCTGGATTGACGCCGTCATTGCTCATTCCGCCCTCTCCCGTCCACTGCAGCCTCTGATTGATCAGAGACCTGCACGATAAAATCTAGTCATTGCCAAGTGGCCGGGATGGTAAATAAAGCCCCTTCTGTCAACAAGGTCTTAAGACCCCTCAAAAGGTAGGAATAGCTGTAAACATTGACTTACAACAATGAGGCGATTTGCCACACAGATAAATGAGGGGCATAAAAAAACGCCCGGCTTCCGAAGAAGCGGGCGTTCTTTTTGAGGCGTAAAAGCGAATTAACGCTTCGAGTACTGCGGACGCTTACGCGCTTTACGCAGACCGACTTTCTTACGCTCAACTTCACGGGCGTCGCGAGTAACGAAGCCGGCTTTACGCAGGGAGCTGCGCAGCGACTCGTCGTATTGCATCAGGGCGCGAGTGATACCGTGGCGGATTGCGCCAGCCTGGCCACTTACGCCGCCACCGATAACGGTGACGTAGATGTCGAATTTCTCGGTCGTCTCGGTCAGTTCCAGTGGCTGGCGAACTACCATGCGGGCAGTTTCACGGCCAAAGAACACGTCCAGCGAACGGTTGTTGATCGAGATGTTACCAGTGCCCGGACGCAGGAAAACGCGAGCGGTTGCGGTCTTGCGACGGCCAGTGCCGTAATTTTGAGTCGCCGACATAATCAACTATTCCGTTAAAACTTCAGTTCTTGGGGCTGCTGAGCAGTATGAGGGTGAACAGCGCCCGCATAGACTTTCAGCTTACGGTACATGTCGCGACCCAGCGGGTTCTTAGGCAGCATGCCCTTAACCGCGGTCTCGATCACGCGCTCAGGAGCCTTGTCGATCAGCTTTTCGAAGTTGATCGATTTGATCCCGCCCGGGAAACCGGAGTGAGAGTAGTAGATCTTGTCGGAAGACTTGGCACCAGTAACACGGATCTGCTCGGCATTGATCACGACGATGTAGTCGCCAGTGTCAACGTGCGGAGTGTATTCCGGTTTGTGCTTGCCACGCAGACGGCTCGCGATTTCGGTGGCCAGACGACCCAGGGTCTGGCCAGCAGCGTCGACGACGAACCAGTCGCGCTTAACTGTTTCCGGTTTAGCAGTAAAAGTTTTCATTCTTTATAGCCTCAGGGGCCGCCTGAAAAAAATAGACGGCGGAGCTTACTGAATAGTGCATTCTCTGACAAGCCAAACAGGCCAGCCGGAGTCAGCCGGAAACAGACGCTATCGGGGGCTCGGGTCAGCGCGTCCGCATACGGCAGATTCTTTAGCGACGGGGCATCACTCCCGCAACCAAGAGGTGGCGAATTATACAGGCTGCAACAAGAAGCTCAACCGGAATTTCGTCCTGTCCTCACCACCGGACATGAGCGGCGGGCCAGAGCCTTGATGGTTATTGTTACAGGGGATCCTTCAGGCTGGACAGGACCGGCAAAACATAAGACGATCCAGCCGTTGTTTGACCACTATTACCTATAAGAACAAAGATCATGCCGATACAACCCTGCGCCGTATTGCGGCGTGTGAGCATCCTGGCGATTGACCGGGTGTTCGCCTCAACCCTGATGCAGGCCAAGGATTTCTTCCATCTGGCCAGCCTGCGCTACAGCAAACAATTGGGCCACGGCATCAAGCCTGCCTTCGAAATCCGCCTGGTCAGCCCCGACGGCCAGCCCGTCAACAGCTTCAGCGATGTCATGCTGCCGGTCGACGGCGGCCTGGAGTCCAGCGACATCATTGTACTGCCCGCCTTCTGGGATGACTTCGATGCACTTTGCCAGCGCTATCCGCAGGTGCTGCCATGGCTGCGCGAACAACATGCCAGAGGCGCAGTATTGTGCGCCGAAGCCAGCGGTGTGTTCTGGCTGGCGGCCAGCGGCCTGCTCGACGGCAAGGAAGCGACCACTTACTGGCGGTTCTTCAATGAGTTCACCGAGCGATTTCCGAAAGTGCTGCTCAATCAGGACAAACACATCATTGATGCTGACAACCTGTATTGCGCAGGCGGCAGCACTTCGGCGTGCGATCTGTACATCTACCTGATCGAGCGGTTTTGCGGTGCCAACGTGGCCCAGGCCGTGGCCCGCGACATCCTGTATGAGGTACGGCGCAATTATTCGCCAGGGCGGATCGGCTTTGGCGGCCAGAAGCTGCACCAGGACATGATCATCCTGCAAATCCAGCACTGGCTCGAAGAACACTTCGCCGACAAGTTCCGTTTCGAGGACGTGGCCCGCGAACACGGCATGAGCATTCGCAATTTCATGCGCCGCTTTCAGGGAGCCACAGGCGACAAACCGCTGCACTACCTGCAACGGCTACGCATCGAAACAGCCAAAGGACTGCTCTCGGCCACGCGCAAGAGCATCAAGACCATCAGCTACGAAGTGGGCTACGACGACGCCAGTTTCTTCGCCCGCCTGTTTCGCCAGCACACAGAGCTTTCACCGAACCAGTATCGCCAGCAATTCCAGCAGGCGGCGTAGAAGCAGCTACAAGCGGTAAGCTTCAAGCTGCAAGAAGAAACAAGGCAGACCGTGTGCGGCTCTTGCTCCTTCTTGCAGCTTACCGCTTGAAGCTTGCGACTGCTTTCAGGGCTTGTGCGCCCGCGCCAGGAATTCGTGGGACTGCATCTCCAGCAGGCGGCTGAGGGTGCGCTGGAATTCGAAGTTCAGGCGACCACCGGAGTACAGGTCCTTGAGCTCGACTTCGGCCGAGATGATCAGCTTGACGTTGCGATCGTAGAATTCGTCGACCATGTTGATGAAACGCCGGGCGATGTCGTCGGTGGTCACGCTCATCTGCTCCACATCGCTGAGCAGCACGGCGTGGAAGATCTTGCCCAGTTCGATGTAGTCGTTCTGGCTGCGCGGGCCGTCACACAGATCACGGAAGTTAAACCAGGCGACATCGTCACAGGTACGCAGGGCGCGGATTTCGCGGTTTTCGATCATCAGCACGTCGTTTTCGACGGTCTGTGCACAGTCGGGTGTCAACGCCTTGAAGCTGGCGCGCAGGCTCTGCTCTGCAGCCTCGTCGAGCGGGAAGTGAAACAGCTCGGCCTGCTCCAGATGACGCAAACGATAGTCCACGCCACTATCAACGTTGACCACCTCGGTATGCTGCTTGATCAGCGCGATGGCCGGCAGGAAACGCGCCCGTTGCAGACCGTCCTTGTACAGACCGTCTGGCACGATGTTGGAGGTCGCCACCAGCGAAACGCCATTTTTGAACAGTTCTTCCATCAATGTGCCAAGAATCATGGCATCGGTAATGTCAGACACGAAGAATTCATCGAAGCAGATAATCCGCGCTTCTTCCGAGAAACGCTTGGCGATCACGGTCAGCGGGTTCTTCTCACCCTTGAGGGTCTTCATCTCGTCGTGCACGCGCTTCATGAAGCGGTGAAAGTGCGTGCGCATCTTCTGCTCGAACGGCAGCGCGTCGAAGAAGGTGTCGACCAGATAGGTCTTGCCCCGACCTACACCGCCCCAGAAATACAGGCCTTTGACAATCTCCGGCTCTTTCTTGCCGAACAGCTTGCCGAACAGGCCGGGCTTGCTGTTCTGGGCGGCAATCAAATCGTCGTACAGGCGCTGCAGGTGACGCACAGCGTTTTCCTGAGCGGCATCATGAAAGAAGTCCGGGCGTTTCAGATCGGCTTGATATCGTTCCAGGGGCGTCATAATTGGTCAGCAGGGCAATAAAAGCGGGCCGCCACTTTAGCGACGGCCCCGAGGAATGGCAATCAGTCCTGTTGAGGAGCCAACGCCGACTTGAGGGTTTCGATGGCCGCATCGCGGGCCACGGTATCCTTGAACACCGGGCTGTCAGCCACACAGGCGTCGTCCAGCCACAGGCTGAAACGGTCGGCCTCGGCACGGATATCCAGCGCGCCGCCCTGTTGCAGCTGTTTGCTGACCGCACCGGCCGCCTTGCCGTCGGCAAAAGCGCGAGACAACAGCAATTGCTCACCGTCAGCGGCCAGCAGGCGGAAACGGAAACTGCCGTCGTCCTCGCGGAAACTCACGAAGCGTGCCGCCTTGACGGCCTTTTTCTTACCGCTGTCGGCGCTCTGCTGCACCGAACGGAACGAACGCAGGCCCACGGCTTCACGCAGGGTTTCAAGGAATGGCGTGGCAGTGCGACGGGCCTTTTGCGCGCCCGCCAGCAGAATGTCTTCCAGGTCGGCAGGCCGGGCGATCAAGCCCTGGTAAATCTCCCGCGGTTCGCTCAACTGCTCCTCGAGCAGATTGAACAGACGGCTCTTGGCCTCGCCCCAGCCCAGGCCTTCGAGCAGTTCACTACGGAACGCTGCGCTCTGCTCGGCGGTGGAAAACGCCTGATACAGGGTAAACAGGTGCGAGTTGTCAGGGTCTTTGGCCTCGCCCGGCGCCCGCGAGTCGGTAACGATGCGCGAGATGGCGTCCTTGAGGTCCTTGGCGCTGCTGAACAGCGGGATGGTGTTGTCGTAGCTCTTGGACATCTTGCGCCCGTCCAGGCCTGGCAAGGTGGCCACCGTTTCTTCGATCTGCGCCTCAGGCAAGGCGAAAAAATCCTTGCCGTTGCCAAACAGGTGGTTAAAACGCTGGGCGATGTCGCGGGCCATTTCCACATGCTGGATCTGGTCACGACCGACCGGAATCTTGTGCGCATTGAACATCAGGATGTCGGCCGCCATCAGCACCGGATAACTGAACAGGCCCATGGTCACACCGGCATCGGGGTCTTCGCCGCTTTCGACGTTCTTGTCGACCGACGCCTTGTAGGCGTGAGCACGGTTGAGCAGGCCCTTGCCCGCGACACAGGTCAGCAGCCAGGTCAGCTCGGGGATTTCCGGGATGTCCGACTGCCGATAGAAAGTCACCCGCTCAGGGTCCAGACCGGCTGCCAGCCAGGTGGCGGCGATCTCCAGGCGCGAACGCTGGATGCGCTGCGGGTCGTCGCACTTGATCAGGGCATGATAGTCGGCCAGGAAGTAGAACGAATCGGCGCCAGGCTGGCGGCTGGCGACAACCGCCGGACGAATCGCGCCGGCATAGTTGCCCAGATGAGGAGTGCCGGTGGTGGTGATACCGGTCAGGATACGAGTGGTCATGGCAGGTCGCTTAATCAGTGAAGTGCATCAATTCGAGAGCCGGGGCATGACCAGATCCTTCAGATCCGTCAGCTTGCCGTGGAAGAAGTGTCCGCATTCTGCCACTTTCAGCAGCTCATGAGGGCGCGGCAACACGGCCGACCAGTCATACACCAGCGCAGGCGCAATGACTTCATCGGCGTCAGGCTGGATAACGGTCAGCGGCGCCTGCTGCGGCAGGGCGTCGTGATCCTTGAAGCGCGACACCGCCGGTGCGATCAGAAACACATGTTCCAGAGCCTCGCCACGGGCCTCCAGCTCGCCGCACAGCGATCCGGCGACATACCCACCAAAAGAGAAACCAAACACGGTGAGCGGCAGCTCAGGCTGCTGCGTGCGCAGCCAGCGAGCGGCGGCGCGGGCATCGTCGACTTCCTCGGTGCCAGCGACTGAAGTGCCGGCGCTGGCGCCCACTCCACGATAATTGAAGCGCAAGGTGCTCAAGCCGGCATCGCGGGCAGCACGTTGCAAGGTGGCAACCACCTTGTTGAGCATGGTGCCGCCCTGCACCGGGTTGGGATGGCAAATCAGCGCCACACCTTTCGCATCGGGCAGGTCCTGATAAAGTGCTTCGAGCTGGCCCTGCGGGCCGTCAATGAAAACAGGGGTTTCGCGCATAGCGGTGAAGAACTCCGTGACCCCGAAATGGGTAAACTCGTCTAACTGATTGTCTGTGCCTGGCATATCGGCGACGCGTCGCGGCTATACAGCGCAGGTTCCAGCCGTTAACGTAATGCAAAGCCGTTTATAGAGGAAGGACTCGTGGAACACTCGCTCTTAGTTTGGTTGTTGCCGACTCTTGCCCTGGTTGCCGGTGTCGTCATTGGTTTCCTGGTCGCACGTCTGCTGCCCAACACCGTTCCGAACAGCACCCAGCGTCAGCTGGATGAGGTTCAGGAGCGTTTCGATACCTATCAGAACGAGGTGGTCACTCACTTCAACAGCACGGCTAATCTGGTTCAGAAGCTGACCCAGCAGTATCAGGAAGTCCAGGAGCACCTCGCTGAAGGCGCCAACCGCCTGGCGCTGGACGAGCTGACCCGTCAACGTCTGCTGGCCGCCATGCACCCAGAGGCGCATCACGCACCACGCGATCGGCTGACTCCGCCACGCGATACCGAAGCGCCCAAAGACTACGCACCCAAATCGCCAAACTCCCCTGGCATGCTGGATGAGCATTACGGTTTGAAAAAGTAACCTGTACGCCGTTATGAAAAAGCCCCCGCGCCGCAAGGCCGGGGGCTTTTTCTTTGGTGCCGTTTCAGCGATACGATGGGAGTGGCCAGCTGGCGAATCAATGGTGGAGGTACCACAGTCTTCGCCAGCAGAGCCTCTCACCTGGCCTCAATAGGGCATCAGATCGCGCCGCGGCTACGCAGCACGTCCAGTACCAGCTTGACGCCCTCCTCCACACTCACGCGCTGGGTATCGATCACCAGATCGGCGTCCAGCGGCACGTCGTACGGGAAGGACTCGCCCGGGATGTTATCGCCATTGGCAGCATACAAACCCTGCGGGTCACGCTCACGGCAGGCGCTTGGCGAAGCCTGCACGTAGACCGTCACCAGACGCTCTTTGCCGATCAACGCCTTGGCCTGCTCGCGACCTTCGGCATCCGGCGCAACGAACGCGGCCAGGGTCAGCAGGCCGGCTTCGTTGAACTGGCGCGCCACATGGGCGGCACGACGCCAGTTCTCGGTACGTCCGGCACGGTCCTGCGGCAGTCCTTTGTTCAAGTCATGACGCAGGTTCTGACCATCGAGCACGTAGACCGAACGGCCCATGTCGAACAGCTTGCGCTCCACGGCATAGGCCAGAGTGCTTTTGCCGGCGCCCGAAAGGCCGCTGAACAAAACAGTGGCAGGCTGCTGGCCCAGACGCAGGGCGCGCTCTTCAGTAGAAACGTGAGCCTGCTTGCCGTGCTGGCCATTACCACCGTGTGGCAACACCGGTTGCGCGATGATCATGCCGGCACCAACAGTGCCATTGGTCAGGCGATCGATAACGATGAAGGCACCGGTGGTGCGGTTGCTTTCGTAACCGTCCAAGGCGATGGAGGCATCGAGGGCAACCTTGACCCGGCCGATCTCGTTGAGCTGCAGCGCACTGGCGGCGCCGTGCTCAAGGGTGTTCACATCGACCTTGTGGGTGATGCTGGCAATCGAGCCCGGCACGTAGCTGGTAGCGCGCTTGATGTCATATTTCTTGCCCGGCAGCATCGGCTCTTCGGACATCCAGACCAGCATCGCGTCGAACTGGTCGGTGACCGGCGGCACGTTGTCGGCATGCACCAGCAGGTCGCCACGCGAGATGTCGATTTCGTCTTCCATGGTCAGGGTCACGGCCTGGCCGGGACCGGCCTGCTCCAGCTCGCCTTCATAGGTGACGATGGACTTGACCCGGCTGCTCTTGCCCGACGGCAGCACCACGACTTCGTCACCCTTGTGCACGATGCCGCTGGCCAGGGTGCCGGCAAAGCCACGGAAATTCAGGTTCGGACGGTTGACGTACTGCACCGGGAAACGCAGGTCGGTGAAGTTGCGGTCGGCGGCCACCTCGACGGTTTCGAGGATTTCCATCAGCGCGGGGCCGGTGTACCACGGCGAACGCTCGCTGCGGTTGACCACGTTGTCGCCCTTGAGCGCCGACATCGGCACGAAGTGCAGGCTGCTCGGGGTCAGGTTGATCGCCTCGGCGAACTTCAGGTAGTCGGCCTTGATCGACTCGAAAACCTGCTCGTCGAAGCCCTTGAGGTCCATCTTGTTGATCGCGACCACGATGTGCTTGATGCCCAGCAACGAGGCAATGTAGCTGTGGCGGCGGGTCTGGGTCTGCACGCCGTAACGGGCGTCGACCAGAATGATCGCCAGGTCGCAGGTCGAGGCACCGGTGGCCATGTTGCGGGTGTACTGCTCGTGGCCCGGGGTGTCGGCAATGATGAACTTGCGCTTGGCAGTCGAGAAGTAGCGGTAGGCCACATCGATGGTAATGCCCTGCTCGCGCTCGGCCTGCAGACCGTCGACCAGCAGCGCCAGGTCGATTTCTTCGCCGGTGGTGCCGACCTTCTTCGAATCGCGGGTGATGGCTTCCAGATGGTCTTCGTAGATCATCTTGGAGTCGTGCAGCAGACGCCCGATCAGGGTGCTCTTGCCGTCATCGACGTTACCGCAGGTAAGGAAACGCAGCAGCTCTTTACGCTCGTGCTGCGCCAGATAAGCGAGGATGTCTTCGCTGATCAAATCGGATTGGTGGCTCATTGCATTCAAGCTCCAAGCTGTAAGCTTCAAGCGGCAAGCTTGTCGGCGTACAACTAGTCAAAAATTCTGTTGGTCGTTCACTGCCGGCCTTTTCCAGGCGTCGTCGCAATGCAAGCGGCAATCCACAAAATCCAGAAGCTACTCAGTCTGCTTCCACTTGCAGCTTGCCGCTTGTAACTTGAAACTCAGAAATACCCTTGACGTTTCTTGTCTTCCATCGAGCCTGCGCCATCGTGGTCGATGACACGGCCCTGACGCTCGGACGTCCGGGTCAGGAGCATTTCCTGGATGATGTCGGTCAGGCTTTCGGCGTCGGACTCGACGGCGCCCGTCAACGGGTAGCAGCCCAGAGTACGGAAGCGCACCTTCTTCTTGACGATACGGGCCTTTTCTTCCTCGGACAGGTGCTCGAGGATGCGCTCGTCGTCGATCATGATCAGGGTGCCGTTCTTCTCGATGACTTCACGCTCGGCGGCGAAGTACAGCGGCACGATCGGGATGCCTTCGAGGTAGATGTACTGCCAGATGTCCAGCTCGGTCCAGTTCGACAGCGGGAAAACGCGGATCGACTCGCCCTTGTTGACCTTGCCGTTGTAGACGTTCCACAGCTCCGGGCGCTGGTTCTTCGGGTCCCAGCGATGCTTGCTGTCGCGGAACGAGTAAACGCGCTCTTTGGCCCGCGATTTTTCTTCGTCGCGGCGCGCGCCACCGAAGGCGGCATCGAAACCGTGCTTGTCCAGCGCCTGCTTGAGGCCCTGGGTCTTCATGATGTCGGTGTGCTTGGCACTGCCGTGGGTGAACGGGTTGATTCCCTGGGCAACCCCTTCCGGGTTGACATGGGTGATCAGTTCCAGGCCCATTTCCTCGACCATTTTGTCGCGGAAGCTGTACATCTCCTGGAATTTCCACTGGGTATCGACGTGCATCACCGGGAACGGCAGCTTGCCAGGGAAAAAGGCCTTGCGTGCCAGATGCAGCATCACGGCCGAGTCCTTGCCGATCGAGTACAGCATCACCGGGTTATCGAACTCGGCGGCGACCTCGCGGATGATGTGGATGCTTTCCGCCTCCAGCTGTTTCAGATGCGTCAGTTTGTCAACCATGGCTACTCACGGATTGCATGTATTGTGGTCAGGCCTGCACCAACCACGCGCGACAAGGCGCGTTTAATGGCAGACCCGGTCCAGTGGCGGCCGGCGGGCCGTATTCGAGCCGCGCACTTTATCATGCACGACCACCGCACTTCAGTGAGCACAATAGATCGAAACGATCTAACCATATAGCCGCCGGTTTGGACCTGCGAGCCGGTTGCCTGACCATCGCGCTCTGGGTCGCGGCTCAGACCGGGTTGGGACAGTCGATGAAAATGTGCTCCAGCGCAAAGCGCCGCGCCAGATAATCACCCAGTGCCTGCACGCCGTAACGCTCGGTGGCATGATGGCCGGCGGCAATGAAACTGATGCCGTTCTCTTGAGCGCTATGAAACGTCTGCTCGGAGGCTTCGCCGCTGAAGTACAGATCAACCCCCTCAAGCACCGCCTGGTCGATGTAGCCCTGGCCACCGCCAGAACACCAACCGACGCGCTGCACCATCCGATCGCCCTCAATCAACAACGGCTCGCGGCCCAGTACCTCCTGGACGCGCCGGGCAAAGTCACGGGCGCTGACCGGCTCGGCCAGCGAGCCGACCAGCCCCACCACCTTGGGGTCAGCGGGATTCAACGGCCCTTCGACCGTGATATCCAGTTGCCGCGCCAACTGCACGTTGTTACCCACTTCCGGGTGCACGTCCAATGGCAGATGATAAGCCAGCAGGCTCATGTCATGCCTGAGCAGGGTCTTCAGGCGACGTTGCTTCATCCCCACCACGCAGGGATTCTCGCCTTTCCAGAAGTAACCATGATGGACCAGAACCAGATCGGCCTGGGCCTCGACAGCGGCATCGAGCAACGCCTGGCTGGCGGTTACACCACTGACAATACGCATGACCTGTGGGCGCCCTTCGACCTGCAGGCCGTTGGGGCAATAGTCCTGGATCCGGGCGCTGTTGAGGTAGCGATCGGCTTCTTCAACCAGGGTGGTGAGGGCTACGGCCATGAAAGATTCCTCGATGAACGGTTCGGTATCGCGGTCAGCACAACATAGATACCTTAAATTGCGTGAGTAATACGAGACAGCGCCTGCGGTGCTCGTATAATGCCCGCCATTATGGCGCAGCCCGGCTAATAAATTCTGCGCCTGTCACTCCCAGGATCTTCTCTCAATGCTAAAGGCACTGCGCTATTTTGGCTGGCCATTGCTCGCAGGCGTATTGGTCGCCCTGCTGGTCATCCAGCGTTTTCCTCAATGGGTCGGTTTGCCCAGTCTGGACGTCAATTTGCAACAGGCACCGCAATCCACCCAGATTGTGCAGGGCCCTTCGTCGTATGCCGACGCGGTCAGCGCTGCCGCACCGGCGGTGGTCAACCTGTACAGCACCCGGCTGATCAACAAGTCGGCCAACCCGCTGTTCGAAGACCCGCAATTCAGGCGCTTTTTCGGCGACAACCAGCCCAAACAGAAGCGCATGGAATCGAGCCTGGGGTCTGGCGTGTTGATGAGCCCGGAAGGCTACATCCTCACCAACAACCACGTAACCAGTGGCGCCGATCAGATCATCGTGGCACTCAAGGACGGTCGTGAGACCGTGGCGCGGGTCATCGGCAACGATCCGGAAACCGACCTGGCAGTAGTCAAGATCGATCTTAAAAACCTGCAGGCCATCACCATTGCCCGTTCTGACAACATTCGCATCGGCGACGTTGCACTGGCGATCGGCAACCCGTTCGGCGTCGGCCAGACCGTCACCATGGGCATCATCAGCGCCACCGGGCGCAACCAGTTGGGCCTCAATACCTACGAAGACTTCATTCAGACCGACGCGGCGATCAACCCCGGCAACTCCGGTGGCGCACTGGTTGATGCCAACGGCAACCTGATCGGCATCAACACCGCGATTTTTACCGAGTCACGCGGCTCGCAAGGCATCGGTTTCTCGATCCCGACCAAACTGGCGATCGATGTGATGAAGTCGATCATCGAGCATGGCCAGGTGATCCGCGGCTGGCTGGGCATTGAAGTACAGAACCTGACCGCCGATCTGGTCGAGTCCTATGGCCTCAAAGGCCGTCAGGGCGTGGTGGTATCTGCGGTATTTCGCGACGGCCCGGCGCAAAAGGCCGGCCTGCAACTGGGCGATATCATTCTGAGCATCAATGATGAAGTGGCCACCGACGGACGTCGCGCCATGAATCAGCTGGCCCGCGCTCGACCAAAGGAAAAGATCGCGATCAATGTGCTGCGCAATAACAAGGAACTGCGCCTGACCGCAGAAGTGGGGATTCGTCCACCACCGGCTCCAGCCCCGGCCCACACCCCGGCCGCCAACGCGCAGTAACCCGTGTCGGCCTTGGCCGCGAACCTGCTGGTTCGCGGCCAAGGCCGATGACACTCAGATATCGCTCAGCGCATCCAGCAACGCCTGGTTCTGCTCTGGCGTACCAATAGTGATACGCAGGAACTGGGCAATCCGCTCCTGCTTGAAGTGCCGCACGATAACACCTTGTTCACGCACTTTCGCCGCCAGGCCTGCGGCATCATGCTGCGGGTGACGGGCGAAGATGAAGTTGGCTGCCGAAGGCAGAACTTCAAAGCCCTTGCCCTGCAACTGCTCGACCAAGGCTTCGCGACTGGCAATCACCGCGTTGCGGGTGGTATTGAAATGCGCCTGATCTTCGAACGCCGCAGTGGCGCCCACGATCGCCAGACGATCCAGCGGGTAGGAGTTGAAGCTGTTCTTGACCCGCTCCAGCGCTTCGATCAGATCAGGATGGCCGACCGCCAGGCCGACCCGTAGTCCGGCCAGCGAACGTGACTTGGACAGGGTCTGGGTCACCAGCAGGTTCGGGTAGCGGTCCACCAGGCTGATGGCGGTCTCGCCACCAAAGTCGATGTAGGCTTCGTCCACGACCACAACTGAATCCGGGCTGGCCTTGAGGATTTGCTCAATGGCTTCCAGGGCCAGCAGGCAGCCGGTAGGCGCATTCGGGTTGGGGAAGATGATCCCGCCGTTGGGCCGCGCATAATCGTGCACACGAATCTGGAACTGCTCGTCCAGCGCTACGGTTTCATGGGCAATCCCATACAGGCCGCAGTAAACCGGATAGAAGCTGTAGCTGATGTCCGGGAACAGCAGCGGTTGGTCGTGCTGAAACAGGCCATAGAAAATATGCGCCAGCACTTCGTCGGAGCCGTTACCCAGGAACACCTGATTGGGCTGCACCTTGTAGTAAGCCGCCACTGCTTGCTTGAGCAGGTCGCTGTTAGGGTCCGGATACAGACGCAGGCCATCGCCGAGTTCGGCGCGCATGGCTTCGAGCGCCTTTGGCGACGGGCCGTAAGGGTTTTCGTTGGTGTTGAGCTTGACCAGCTTGCTCAGCTTGGGCTGCTCGCCCGGCACATAAGGCACCAGGCTCTTGACGAAAGGACTCCAGAATTTGCTCATGTTTACTCGCCTTGCTCGCTAAGCCCGGGCTTGAAGCCGGTATCGGTAATACGGTATTCGGCGCTGCGCGCATGACCACTGAGCGATTCGCCACGGGCCAGCACCGAAGCGGTCTTGCCCAGCTCCGAGGCGCCCTGCGGCGAACAGAAGATGATCGACGAACGCTTCTGGAAGTCATAAACCCCCAGCGGCGACGAGAAACGGGCGGTGCCGGAAGTCGGCAACACATGGTTAGGGCCGGCACAGTAGTCACCCAGTGCTTCGCTGGTGTGACGACCCATGAAGATCGCACCGGCGTGGCGGATCTGCGGCAGCCAGGCCTGCGGGTCTTCAACCGACAATTCAAGATGTTCCGGGGCGATGCGGTTGGCCACGTCGATGGCTTGTTGCATATCGGCAACCTTGATCAGCGCACCACGGCCATTGATCGAGGTTTCGATGATGGTGGCACGATCCATGGTCGGCAGCAGCTTCTCGATACTGGCCGCCACTTTGTCGAGGAATTCAGCGTCCGGGCTGACCAGGATGGCCTGAGCGTCTTCATCGTGCTCGGCTTGCGAGAACAGGTCCATGGCGATCCAGTCCGGATCGGTCTGACCGTCGCAGACCACCAGAATCTCGGAGGGGCCGGCGATCATGTCGATGCCGACCTGACCGAATACGTGACGCTTGGCAGTGGCCACATAAATATTGCCGGGGCCGACGATCTTGTCGACTGGCGGTACACTTTCAGTGCCATAGGCCAGCGCCGCCACAGCCTGGGCGCCGCCGATGGTGAACACCCGATCCACACCGGCGATACAGGCAGCCGCCAGTACCAGCTCGTTGATCTCGCCACGCGGGGTCGGCACGACCATGACCACCTCAGCCACTCCGGCCACTTTGGCCGGGATCGCGTTCATCAGGACCGATGAGGGGTAGGACGCCTTGCCGCCTGGCACATACAAACCGGCACGATCCAGCGGCGTGACCTTCTGGCCCAGCACCGTGCCGTCGGCTTCGGTGTAGCTCCAGGAGTCCTGCTTCTGCTTTTCGTGATAGCTACGCACCCGCTCGGCAGCCACTTCCAGCGCCTGGCGCTGAGCAGGCGTGATACGGGTCAGGGCCAGTTCCAGACGCTCGCGGGGCAGAATCAGGTCGGCCATTGAGCTGGCTTGCAGGGCGTCGAAGCGCTGGGTGAACTCGACCAGCGCGGCGTCACCACGCTCACGCACGGCCTTGATGATATCCAGCACGCGCTGATTGACCGATTCGTCAGACACGCTTTCCCAGCTCAGCAGATGATCCAGATGTCGGGCGAAATCCGCATCGGCAGCATCGAGTCGGCGTATTGCAGTGGACGTGGTCATAGCGAGGGCCTCTGTTATTGGCGGATGCTCAGGTGCCATAAGCTACCAAGCTATCCGCGCTGGCACCTGAGAAATCTGGCTATGACACGGATAGCTGGACGCGATGCAATATCGCGTGATCAGGTCAGCCGTGGTGTCGCGACTCGACAGCCTTGCGCAGGGTGTCGATCAGCGACTGGATGCGGGCGTGTTGCATCTTCATCGACGCTTTGTTGACTACCAGACGCGAGCTGATGGTCGCGATCATTTCCTGAGGCTCAAGACCGTTGGCACGCAGGGTGTTGCCCGTGTCGACAACGTCGATGATCTTGTCGGCCAGGCCGATCAGCGGAGCCAGCTCCATGGAGCCATACAGCTTGATGATGTCGACCTGACGACCCTGTTCGGCGTAGTAGCGCTTGGCGACGTTGACGAACTTGGTCGCCACCCGCAGCCGCCCCTTGGGCTCTGGAGCACCTACCGCGCCAGCGGTCATCAGCTTGCAACGGGCAATGTTCAGGTCCAGGGGCTCGTACAGACCCTGGCCGCCGTATTCCATCAACACATCCTTGCCGGCGACGCCCAGGTCTGCCGCGCCATGCTCGACATAGGTCGGCACATCGGTGGCACGCACGATCAGCAGACGAACATCGTCCTGGGTCGTGGGAATGATGAGCTTGCGGCTCTTGTCCGGATTCTCGGTCGGCACAATGCCCGCCTCAGCGAGAAGCGGCAGGGTGTCGTCAAGGATACGGCCCTTGGACAGTGCGATGGTCAGCATGGGAAAAATCGGGTCCTTATCAGGAAGCTCATGCCCTGGCGGCAAGCCCCAGAGCTTACCCGATACACGCCGTCAGTGCGCAACCGGGTAATGGAAATCTCGCAGTCGTCAAACCACGGCCCCGATGGTTGAGACATCGGGGCCGTGCAGGTCAGCCCGGTACGCGACGAATTTTCGCGCCCAGCAACTGCAGCTTCTCTTCGATGCACTCGTAACCACGGTCGATGTGGTAGATACGGTCGATCAGCGTGTCACCTTCGGCAACCAGCGCCGAGATCACCAGGCTGGCCGAAGCACGCAGGTCGGTGGCCATGACCGGAGCGCCCTTGAGCACTTCGGTGCCGGTGACGATCGCGGTGTTGCCTTCGACCTGGATCTGCGCGCCCATGCGGTGCATTTCGTAAACGTGCATGAAGCGGTTTTCGAAGATCGTCTCGATCACTGCGCCAGTGCCTTCGGCAACGGCATTGAGGGAGATGAACTGGGCCTGCATGTCGGTCGGAAACGCCGGATACGGCGCGGTGCGCACATTGACCGCTTTAGGACGGCGACCATGCATGTTCAGCTCGATCCAGTCGTCACCCGTGGTCACTTCGGCGCCCGCTTCCTGCAGCTTGAGCAGGACCGCTTCGAGGATGGTCGGATCAGTGTCCTTGACCTTGACCCGGCCACCGGTGATTGCCGCAGCCACCAGGTACGTACCGGTCTCGATACGGTCCGGCATGACCTTGTAGGTGGCCGAATGCAGACGTTCGACACCGTCAATGGTAATGGTGTCGGTACCGGCACCCTGAATGTTGGCACCCATGGCGATCAGGAAGTTCGCCAGGTCGACGACTTCAGGCTCACGGGCTGCGTTCTGCAGCACAGTGCGGCCCTTGGCCAGACTGGCGGCCATCATGATGTTCTCGGTACCGGTCACACTGACGGTATCGAAGAAGAAATGTGCGCCACGCAGGCCGCCTTCGGGGGCGCGAGCCTTGATGTAACCGCCTTCGACGTCAATGATCGCGCCCATGGCTTCCAGGCCGCGGATGTGCAGGTCAACCGGACGCGAACCAATGGCGCAGCCGCCCGGCAAGGCCACTTCAGCTTCACCGAAGCGGGCGACCATCGGGCCGAGCACCAGGATCGAGGCGCGCATGGTCTTGACCAGCTCATACGGCGCGACCAGGGTCTTGATGGTGCGCGGGTCGATCTCGACGCTGAGCTTCTCGTCGATCACCGGCTCAATACCCATGCGACCGAACAGCTCGATCATGGTGGTGATGTCGTGCAGATGCGGCAGGTTCTGGACCGTAACAGGCCCATCGGCGAGCAGGGTTGCAGAAAGAATCGGCAACGCCGAGTTCTTGGCCCCGGAAATACGAATTTCGCCGTCCAGACGGACGCCGCCGGTAATAATCAATTTATCCATTGCAATCTCGACACCGGTAGGGTCAGGCGCGCTCGGCCCAGGCCGCGCTGCTGAAAAATTTCATCGTAACCGCATGGATGCTGCCATCAGCGATCCAGGGATTGAGATGGGAGTAGATCTGTTGCTGACGCTTGACAGGACTCAGGGCAGCCAACTCATCACTGATGACATTGAGCTGGAAGTTGCAGCCTTCGCCTTCGACTTCCACTTTGATTCCGGGCAATTTTGCTTCAAGGAAGCTTTTTACTTCGACAGCCTGCATGCTTAACCTCGATCGGCGCTCTGTGCGCGCGGGTCGGCCATGATACAAAAAAGCCCATGCTATGCGAACCCCGCCCGGGGTTTACGCAGACAGGGGGCTGTAAAGGTCATGCGGGAGAATGATTGTCAAACAGCGCACTGGCGCCCGATACCTCGGCGATCTTGCGCATGTCCGCTGGCATGGAGTGAACGCTGACCGATTTGCCTGCACTTTGCGCATCACGCATGAAACCCAACAGCAGCGCCAGGCCGACGCTGCTGGAGTGGCTGACACCTGAACAATCAATGACCAGTGTCGGCAGGCTGCTGGAACGGATTAGCGCCGCGCCCTGCTTGCGCAACTGCGGACCGGTGCTGTAGTCGAGCACACCGACCAGACGCAGCTCGCCGGCGCCGACAAGACGCACCGCCGACTCGGTCATTGCGCCGCCTTCTGCGAAGCTTCGTCGGTGACTTCCTTGGCCTTGGCCACTTCACCGGCCCAGCCATCGATAGTCTTGTCCAGATTATTGCCATTGCGCTGCATGGCATCGGCGAACTGGTCACGGAACAGCTTGCCGATGTTGATGCCGTTGATGATCACGTTGCGCACTTTCCATTCACCATTGATCTTCTCAAGGGTGTAGGAAACCGGATAGACCGCGCCGTTGTTGCCCTTGACCTGCATATCGACGCTGGTGCGCTCGCCACTCTCATCCTTGGCCGGCGCTACGGTGATGCCCTGGTTGTTGTACTCCAGCAATGCGTTGCCATAGAACTGCATCAGGCTGCGCTTGAAGTTCTCCTGGAAGCGTTGCATCTGCGCAGGCGTGGCCTGGCGCGAATACTTGACGGTCATGATGCTGCGTGAAATGCCATCGGCATCCACCACCGGCCCGACAATGCGGTTGAGCGCATCATAGAAAGCACTGGGGTTGGCCTTGTACTGCTCCTTGTTGGCCGACAGGTCGCCCAGCAACTGATCCGTAGTGCCTTTGATCAGGTCGTGCGCAGAGGGCGCAGCCGCTGCATTGGCCAGCATTGGCAATGCTGCCAACAGGACCAGCAGACCGCGACGCAAAATAGAGATCATGGAAAAGCTCCTCATTTGGCTTCTTTACTCACGGTGTTGAGCAGAAATTTACCGATCAGGTCTTCGAGCACCAACGACGACTGGGTGTCGTGGATCGTACCGCCATCCTTGAGCAGGGCCTCGTCCCCTCCCACACTCAGACCGATGTATTTCTCACCCAACAGGCCCGCAGTCAGAATCGATGCCGTGGAATCGGTCGGCAGGTTATCCACCGACTTCTGGATTTCCAGCGTCACGCGCCCGGTGAAGGTATCGCGATCCAGATCGATCGCCGTCACCCGGCCCACCGTGACACCGGCCATGCTTACCTTGGCTCTGACAGTCAAACCGGCAATATTGTCGAAGTAAGCGTAAAGTTTATAGGTGTCGCTGGTCGCACTGGCGCTCAGACCACTGACCCGCAGGGCCAGCAGGAGCAAGGCCAGGATGCCGGCCAGGAGGAACAGTCCGACACCGGTTTCGATGGCGCGGTTTTGCATCAGAAATCTCCAAACATCAAGGCGGTCAGAATAAAGTCCAGGCCCAGCACCGCCAGTGAGGCGTAGACCACGGTACGGGTCGTGGCACGACTGATCCCTTCGGAAGTAGGATCGCAATCGTAACCCTGAAAAACCGCGATCCATGTCACTACCAAGGCAAATACGACGCTTTTGATCAGGCCATTGAGCACATCGTCAGTGAAAGAAACACTGTTCTGCATATTGGACCAGAAAGAACCTTCATAGACTCCCAGCCAGTCGATGGCGACCCAGGAGCCGCCCCAGATACCCACCACACTGAAGATCATGGTCAGCACCGGCAATGAAATAAAGCCGGCCCACAGTCGCGGGGCAACGATGTACTTGAGCGGGTCGACACCGATCATTTCCAGGCTCGACAGTTGCTCGGTGGATTTCATATTGCCGATCTCGGCAGTCAGCGCCGAGCCGGCCCGACCGGCAAACAGCAGCGCCGCCACGACCGGCGCCAGCTCACGCAACAGGGTAAGGGCAACCATTTGCCCGACCGCCTGTTCGGAACCGTACTTGGTCAGGATGCTGAAGCCTTGCAGCGCCAGCACCATACCGATGAACGCGCCCGAGACGACGATGATGACCAGCGACATCACCCCGACCGAGTACAGTTGCTTGACCAGCAATTGAAAACCGCCGCCGATACCGCCGCGCCCCAGCAAGGCATTGAACAGAAAGATGCCGGAACGCCCCAGCACGGTGATGACGTCGATGGCTGCGCGCCCAAGCAGGCGCACACGCTCGATGATTGATTTGTTGCGCATCAGCGCGTCCCCAAAAGATCGTCGCGAAAATCCGCTGCCGGATAATGAAAAGGCACAGGACCGTCCGGCTCGCCCGTCATGAATTGACGGATGCGCGGGTTGTCCGACGCCAGCAGCTCCTGCGGCGTACCTTGCCCCAGCACCTGGCCGTCACCCACTACATAGATGTAGTCGGCGATACTGGCGGTTTCGGTCAGATCATGGGAAACCACGATACTGGTGATGCCCAACGCATCGTTGAGCAGGCGAATCAGGCGAACCAGAACCCCCATGGCGATGGGATCCTGACCGACGAACGGTTCGTCATACATGAGAATCTGCGGATCGAGGGCAATCGCCCGGGCCAGCGCGACCCGACGCTTCATGCCGCCGGACAGCTCATCGGGCATCAGCTCGACAGCGCCGCGCAGCCCCACCGCCTGCAGTTTGAGCAGTACGATGTCGCGAATCATGTCGTCTGGCAGCTCGGTGTGGACACGCAGAGGAAACGCGACGTTCTCGAACACATCAAGGTCGGTAAACAGCGCGCCACTCTGGAACAGCACCCCCATGCGCTTGCGCGCATCGAACAGATCGCCGCGCGACAGCTGCGGCAGGTTCTGGCCGTTGACCCACACTTCGCCTGCGTCAGGGCGCAACTGCGCGCCCATCAGGCGCAGCAAGGTGGTTTTGCCACAACCGGAAGGCCCCATGATGCCGGTGACCTTGCCTTTGGGAATACGAATATCAACATTGTTGAAAATGCTGCGGGCACCGCGCTTGAAGGTGACACCCTTCAATTCGACCGCGTACGCGTCATCGGCACTCATCTGAACTCCTTGCAATACGGCCACACCTGCCGAGCCTGCTCCGCACCGGGAGCGTCGATACTGGCGGGCCGGACAAGCCGCGAACTATACCACCGCTGCTGCGTGCCACCCAAGTACGGAACCGACGTCCACCGCCTGTACTCACATGCCGTTACAACACTTAAGACACTGAGTCGCTTGAGCCGACTCATCGTTAAAGAATGACTGCGACGATCAGAGCGTGAGCCGGATCGACAATACCGCTATAATCGCCGCCTTTTCCCAGGCTGACCGATCCAGACATGAGCCAATCCAGCGACCTTATCCAATCCGCACAGCGCACCATCCGTCTCGAAATAGACGCGATCGACAGTCTCCTGGGACACATCGACGCCGATTTCGTGCGCGCCTGCGAGCTGATTCTGGCCAGCAAGGGCCGGGTTGTGGTGGTCGGCATGGGCAAGTCCGGACACATTGGCAACAAGATCGCGGCGACCCTGGCCAGCACCGGCACCCCGGCGTTTTTCGTCCACCCGGCCGAAGCCAGCCACGGCGACATGGGCATGATCACTCGTGACGATATCATTCTCGCCCTGTCCAACTCTGGAACGACTCACGAGATCGTGACCCTGCTGCCGCTGATCAAGCGCCTGGGCATCACTATGATCAGCCTGACTGGCAACCCTGAGTCGACGCTGGCGAAGACCGCCGACGTCAATCTCAATGCGCATGTCGCCCAAGAGGCCTGCCCGCTCAACCTGGCGCCGACCTCCTCGACCACGGCGGCACTGGTGATGGGCGATGCGCTGGCCGTTGCACTGCTGGAGGCCCGTGGCTTTACCGCCGAAGACTTCGCCTTTTCGCATCCGGGCGGTGCGCTGGGGCGGCGCCTGCTGCTCAAGGTCGAACACGTGATGCACAGCGGCGACACCCTGCCCAAAGTGGCGCGCGGCACCTCGTTGCGCGATGCCCTGCTGGAAATGACCCGCAAAGGCCTGGGCATGACCGCGATCGTCGAAGCCGATGGCAAACTGGCCGGGATTTTCACCGACGGTGACCTGCGCCGCACCCTGGATCGTGCCACCGACATTCGCGAGGCGATCATCGACGAGGTCATGACCGTACACGGCAAGACCGTACGCGGCGAAATGCTCGCCGCAGAAGCGCTGAAGATCATGGAAGACCACAAGATCAACGCACTGATCGTGGTCGATGGGCAAGACCACCCGGTGGGTGCCTTCAACCTGCAGGACCTGGTCCGTGCGGGGGTGATGTAATGGAGAACAACGCAATGACCGAGCAACTGCTGCAGCGTGGCAAAGGCATCAAGTTAGCCATTTTCGATGTGGACGGTGTCCTCACTGACGGGCGCCTCTACTTCCTGGAAGACGGCAGCGAATTCAAGACCTTCAACACCCTCGACGGCCAGGGCATCAAGATGCTCATCGCCTCAGGCGTTACAACGGCTATCATTAGCGGGCGCAAGACCCCGGTGGTCGAGCGCAGGGCAAAGAATCTGGGCATTGCCCACCTGTATCAGGGCCGCGAAGACAAACTGGTGGTGCTTGATCAACTGCTCGCTGAACTGAACCTGAGTTACGAACAGGTCGCCTATCTGGGTGATGATCTTCC
The DNA here is from genome assembly GCF_024129895.2 of Pseudomonas sp. 21LCFQ02. Taxonomy (NCBI): domain Bacteria; kingdom Pseudomonadati; phylum Pseudomonadota; class Gammaproteobacteria; order Pseudomonadales; family Pseudomonadaceae; genus Pseudomonas; species Pseudomonas sp. 21LCFQ02. The sequence continues at coordinate 2,587,455 of NZ_CM178749.1, read as the reverse complement.
AGACTTGCCGGTGATTCGCCGCGTAGGGCTGGGTATGGCTGTGGCCAATGCCGCCACTTTCGTGCGTCAGCACGCCCATGGCGTGACCCGAGCACGCGGTGGCGAAGGCGCAGCCCGCGAGTTCTGCGAGCTTATTCTTGAAGCGCAGAACAACCTTGAAGCGGCCCATGCCGCCTATCTGTAGACACCACTTATGCTCAGCAAGAAGATTCGTACTTTCCTGATCCTTGGCGTGCTGGCGTTGCTGCTGGCCGCCGTCGGCTACTGGAACGTCAGTCCGGAAAGCTTCATGGACCAGCCGGCCGTGAAGGCCGACGAGACTGCCATCGACTACTACGCGATCAATGCGCGCAGCGTACAGTACCTGCCCGACGGCAAGGTGCAGTACGAGATGACCGCCGACAAGGTCGAGCACGTCAAGGCCAGCGATGTCACCCTGCTGACCCGCCCGGACCTGAACATGTACCGTGGCACGGCCTTTCCATGGCACGTGCAGAGCGCCCGCGGCGAAGTATCGCCCGGTGGCGAGCAGGTCGAACTGATCGACAACGTTCGCGTTGCACGCACCGATGAAAAGCAGCGCGCGACCATCATTACCAGCAGTCGAATGACTGTATTCCCACAGAAGCAATATGCGCAGACCGAGCAAGCCGTTAGAATCGACGCCGGCGGCGGTGTCAGCACGGCTGTAGGGATGAAAGCATATTTGAAAGACGGCAGGATGGACCTGCTGTCCAAAGTAAGAGGACAGTATGAGGCTCGTTAAAACCCTTCCTTTCTTGCTCGGCCTGAGCGCAGCACTGGGAAGCGCGAGCGCCTGGTCCCTGCCAACTGACCGTGATCAGCCGATCCACATTCAGTCCGATGACGCGCAGCTGGACGACAAAAAAGGCATCGCCACCTACAAGGGCAATGTCATCATCACCCAGGGCTCGATGAAGATCACCGGCAACACCGTGACCATCACCCGTAACGCCCAGGGTGAAGTCGACGTGTTCACCTCGGTCGGCAACCTGGCCTACTACGAGCAGAAGCCTTCGGTGGACAAACCCATCGTCCAGGCCTATGCAGTGACCATCCAGTACTACGCAGCACAGGATCGCATCGTGCTGATCGACAAGGCCAAGGTCATCAACGACGGCAACACGTCAGAAGGCGAGAAGATCGTCTATGACACCGTGCGCCAGGTCGTCAGTGCCGGCCGCGCTACCGGCAGCCAGGTCACTGCGCCACGTCCGCGCATCGACATGGTCATCCAGCCGAAAAAGAAACCCGAACAGCAGCAGAAGGCCCAGTAAATGGCGACGCTTAAAGCCCAGCATCTGGCCAAGAGCTACAAGAGCCGCCAGGTCGTACGCGATGTCAGCCTGTCCATTGACAGCGGACAGATCGTCGGCCTGCTGGGCCCTAACGGCGCCGGCAAGACCACCTGCTTCTACATGATCGTCGGCCTGGTCCAGGCCGATCAGGGGCGAGTGCTGATCGATGACCTCGATGTCAGCCACCAACCCATGCATGGTCGCGCACGCGCCGGCATCGGTTATCTGCCACAGGAAGCCTCGATCTTCCGCAAGCTGACCGTGGCCGACAACATCATGGCGATCCTGGAAACCCGCAAGGAACTGGACGCCGCCGCACGCCGCGCCGAACTGGAAAGCCTGCTGCAGGAATTCCATATCACCCATATCCGCGACAGCCTCGGCATGAGCCTCTCCGGCGGCGAGCGTCGCCGCGTAGAGATCGCCCGCGCGCTGGCCACGGCCCCCAAGTTCATCCTGCTCGACGAGCCTTTCGCCGGGGTAGACCCGATTTCCGTGGGTGATATCAAGCAGATCATTCACCACCTCAAAGCCAAGGGCATCGGCGTACTGATCACCGATCACAACGTGCGCGAGACCCTGGACATCTGCGAGACCGCCTACATCGTCAACGACGGCCAGTTGATTGCCGAAGGCGATGCAGAAACCATCCTGGCCAACCAGCTGGTGAAAGAGGTGTACCTGGGCCACGAGTTCCGTTTGTAGACCTCCCTTGGTTACACACTGGCTGTTGACAACAGATTATTTGTCCTGATGCTCTAGGCAAGCCTTTAGAATTCAGGCATATAACTTGCTTAATAAAGGCGGCATCGATCAGAGGCCGTGAGAAAGCGTAGCGAGCGCAGCCAAGGCAAGACGAAAGCACTCGAAAGTCACGGTTTTTCCCAAGCCAATCAGCTACGGGTAAATGCGTGTTTTCGAGCCCGCTCTCCAGGTCCGATGACTGCATCCGAGGCTGGCAACCTGCCGACACTTTCCCACGACAGCTACCGATGCCCTGTAGTGGATGGCGCTCCCCGCGCCGGCGAATGAAGGTGTTGAGCAACTGCCATGAAACCATCGCTAGTCTTGAGAATGGGCCAGCAGCTGACGATGACACCGCAGCTGCAACAGGCTATCCGCTTGCTTCAGCTATCGACTCTGGACCTGCAGCAGGAAATCCAGGAAGCGCTGGAATCCAACCCCATGCTGGAGCGCCAGGAAGAAGGCGACGACTTCGATAATTCCGACCCGATGGCGGACAATATCGAAAACAAGCCGGCCAGCGAACAGCCGGAGCCAAGCTTCCAGGAAACCGCCACGACCGTGGACAACCTTGAAGAAGGCGACTGGAACGAGCGTATTCCCAACGAGCTGCCGGTCGACACGGCGTGGGAAGACATCTACCAGACCAGCGCCAGCAGCCTGCCCGGCAGTGATGATGACGAGTGGGACTTCACAACCCGCACATCGGCCGGTGAAAGCCTGCAGAGCCACTTGCTATGGCAGCTCAATGTCGCGCCGATGTCCGATACCGATCGCCTGATCGCCGTCACCCTGATCGACTGCATCAATGGCCAGGGTTACCTGGAAGAGCCTCTGGAAGAACTTCTGGAAGCCTTCGATCCTGAACTGGACATCGAACTCGACGAGATCGAAGCCGTCCTGCACCGTATCCAGCAGTTCGAACCGGCCGGTGTCGGTGCGCGCACCCTCAGCGAATGCCTGCTCCTGCAATTGCGCCAGCTCCCGGCCAAAAGCCCTTGGCTGGCTGAAGCGCAGCGCTTGGTCAGCGACTACATCGACTTGTTGGGCAGCCGCGACTACTCGCAACTGATGCGGCGCATGAAACTCAAGGAAGATGAGCTGCGCCAGGTCATCGAGCTGGTGCAAAGCCTCAATCCGCGCCCGGGTTCGCAAATCGAATCCAGCGAGCCGGAATATGTGGTGCCGGACGTCATCGTGCGCAAGGACACCGACCGCTGGCTGGTGGAGCTGAACCAGGAAGCGGTGCCGCGCCTGCGCGTCAACCCGCAATATGCCGGTTTCGTGCGCCGTGCCGATACCAGCGCCGACAACACCTTCATGCGTAACCAGTTGCAGGAAGCACGCTGGTTCATCAAGAGCCTGCAAAGCCGCAACGAGACCCTGATGAAGGTGGCCACCCAGATCGTCGAGCACCAGCGCGGCTTTCTCGAATACGGCGATGAGGCCATGAAGCCGTTGGTGCTGCACGATATTGCCGAAGCGGTTGGCATGCACGAGTCGACCATTTCCCGGGTCACCACCCAGAAATTCATGCATACCCCGCGTGGCATCTACGAGTTGAAGTACTTCTTCTCCAGCCATGTCAGCACTTCCGAAGGCGGTGAATGCTCCTCCACAGCCATCCGCGCAATCATCAAGAAACTGGTTGCTGCGGAAAATCAGAAAAAGCCATTGAGTGATAGCAAGATCGCTGGTTTACTGGAAGCACAAGGCATTCAGGTCGCCCGTCGCACCGTCGCCAAGTACCGCGAATCGCTGGGCATTGCGCCATCGAGCGAACGCAAGCGGCTGATGTGACTGACCGGCTACCGGGCACGACCTCGTTTGGGGTCGATGCCGGGTGAGCGCCACAGCGTTCCAGAGGCAGGTAGTCGACCTGCCCCTTTATGCACAGGCAAAGGAGAAAGCTGTATGCAAGTCAATATCAGTGGACATCAACTGGAAGTGACCAAGCCCCTGCGCGAATATGTGGAGCTCAAACTCAAAAAACTCGAAGGACATTTCGACAAGATCACCAATGTCCAGGTCACCATGACCGTCGAGAAACTGAAACAGAAAATCGAAGCCACCATGCACATCCATGGCGGTGAGGTCGTGGCCAACGCCGAGCATGACGACATGTATGCCGCCATCGACCTGCTCACCGACAAGCTCGACAGACAATTGCTCAAGCATAAGGAAAAGCAGCAAAGCATCCTCAAAGGTGCGACCGCTCGCTAACACACCCAATCCATGATCCGACTTGAAGACATCCTGACCCCCGGCCGTTCCCAGGTTAACGTGCCGGGGGGCAGTAAAAAACGCGTACTCGAACAGATTGCCAACCTGATTGGCCGCGAAGTACCTACGCTGGATACTCAAACCGTATTCGAGAGTCTGGTCGCCCGCGAAAAGCTCGGATCGACCGGCTTTGGCAACGGCATTGCCATTCCTCACTGCCGCCTCGCCGCCTGCAGCGCGCCGGTGAGCGCTGTCCTGCACCTGGAAGCACCGGTTGATTTTGACGCCATCGATGGCGCACCGGTCGATCTGCTGTTCGTGTTGCTGGTTCCCGAAGCTGCCACCGATGAACATCTGGAGCTGTTACGCCAGATCGCCAGCATGCTCGACCGCGCCGAAGTGCGTGAGCGCCTGCGCGCGGCAAACAGCGGTGAGGCGCTTCATCAAGCCGTGCTGGATGAACTGAAAGGCCGGTGAGCATGCGCATGATCATCGTCAGTGGCCGCTCCGGTTCGGGCAAGAGCACCGCGCTCGACATGCTCGAAGACAACGGTTTCTACTGCGTCGACAATCTGCCGGCAGGCTTGCTGCCTGAACTGGCCGAACGCGCGTTGCTCAATACCGAACAAAGCGAGCCGCTGTTGGCTGTGTCCATCGACGCCCGCAACATGCCCAGCCACCTCACCCGCTTCCCGCAGATCCTCGATGAGGTACGCGCTCGGCACATCCACTGTGATGTGCTGTATCTGGACGCCGACGACGCTACCCTGCTCAAACGTTTCTCGGAAACCCGGCGACGCCATCCGCTGAGCAACTCGCAGCGCTCGCTGGCCGAAGCCATACGTGACGAAAGCGTACTGCTGGGGCCGATCATTGATCTGGCCGACCTGAAGATCAACACCACACACCTGAACCTCTATCAGTTGCGTGACACCATCAAGCTGCGCCTGCTGAACAAGCCCGAGCCCGGTACGGCTTTCCTGATCGAGTCGTTCGGCTTCAAGCGTGGCATGCCGGTGGACGCCGATCTGGTGTTCGACGTGCGCTGCCTGCCCAACCCCTACTGGAAGCCGGAGCTACGCGAGCATTCGGGGCTTGATCCGGTGGTAGCCGAATACCTCGCGGCCCAGCCCGATGTGGAAGAAATGTTTCAGGACATCTTCGCCCACCTCAACAAGTGGCTGCCGCGGTTTGCCGCCAGTAACCGCTCCTACGTGACCGTCGCCATCGGCTGCACCGGCGGGCATCACCGTTCGGTCTATCTGACAGAACGCCTGGGCCAGGTCCTGCAACAATCACTCAAGAACGTTCAGGTTCGTCACCGCGACCTCAGTTGAAGGACTTCCACAGCGATGCCCGCTCGTCAAATCACCATTATCAACAAACTGGGCCTGCATGCCCGCGCTGCTGCCAAGTTCGTCGGCGTCGCCGGCAAGTTCCCCTGCCAGATCCGGGTTGGCCGCACCCCAGAGAGCATGGTCGACGGCAAGAGCATCATGGCCGTCATGATGCTGGCCGCCGGCAAGGGCACCGAAATTCACCTGCTCACCGAGGGCGAGCAGGAAGATCAGGCACTCGAAGGGCTGGTAGCGCTGATCAACAATTATTTTGATGAAGGCGAATAATCTGCCGCATGACAAAGCCGGACACAAAAACGGGGCGCCATAAGCGCCCCGTTTTTATTGTCTGCAAGACCGCCACCACCACAGCCACCCTGTCCTGGCACAGGGCGCCTGAGGCTTTATGCCAGGGACAGACGTGTCACCCAGTCCAGTGCCTGGACTGTCAGCAAGGCAATCCCTCCCAGAAGCAGCAGGCTTCCGAAGGCCAGACGAAACAGGCGAACACGATTGGTAACCGACATTTCCAGACTCATGACGTGCCTTGAGGACTCAAAGGGTTGATCAGGCCAGCGCAGCAGCGTAACGGCGCGCCACTTCAGCCCAGTTGATGACGTTGTAGAAGGCAGCGATGTACTCCGGCCGCTTGTTCTGATACTTCAGGTAGTAAGCGTGCTCCCAGACATCCAGGCCAAGAATCGGCGTATTGCCGTGCATCAACGGGCTGTCCTGGTTGCCGCTGTGCTCGACCACCAGCTTTTTCTCCGGGGTAACGCTCAGCCACGCCCAGCCACTGCCGAACTGGACAGTAGCAGCCTTGGTGAAAGCCTCTTTGAACGCTGCAAAGCCGCCCAGTTGCGCATCGATGGCACTGGCCAGCTCGCCTTTGGGCTCGCGATCACCTTCAGGACTCATCACGGTCCAGAACAGCGAGTGGTTGGCGTGGCCACCGCCATGGTTCTTGACCACCGGGCGCAGAGCCTCTGGCAGACTGGCGATCTTGCGCACCAGGTCCTCGACGCTCAGTTCTTTGTACTGGGCGTATTCAGGCTGCTCCAGGGCCGCGTTGATGTTGTTGATGTAGGTCTGATGGTGTTTGGTGTGGTGGATTTCCATGGTTTGCGCATCGACGTGCGGTTCCAGCGCATCGTAGGCGTAAGGCAAGGCAGGCAGGCTATAGGTCATTTCAATGGACTCCTTGGTATTGGCCAGTGGCTGAATGGTGATGCAGCGACGAACGGCTGTGCTCGCCGGCGCTGTTCAGCAATCTGTTGGTGCGCGGGTACTCGCCATGTTCGCTGATGAAGCTCAACAGCTCGGCGTAGGTCTTGTTGCTATGGCGCAGCGCCGCCTGGCGCAGCGTCTCGGGCAGACGCGAATCCTGAATGGCCTGTAACAACCGTTGATGCACCGCGCAAAGGTACTCGGCACTTTCTTCAGGCTGCCCCAGGCTCAAGTGTAGATCGGCCAGATTGTGGTGCGAGATGACGTAGGCGGCGACCGCTTCGTCGGGGTCGGCCCAGCGCTCGAACAGCACCTGGGCCAGCGCCAGGGCCTGGAGGTATAACTCACGAGCTTCAACCCACTCGCCGAGATTGAAACAGCGATTGGCTTGTTCGATGATGCGTTTCCAATGCTGCATGGTCTACCTCCAGAGCGCCGGCTCAGATACCGCCAGCGGTGAGTTTTTCAGGGTTGAGCAACACTTCCAGCTGGCTGCGTTGCAGGTCGGTATGTTCCAGCGCGACATCGATGATCGGCCGGCCTTGTTGATACGCCTTCTTGGCGATTTCAGCGGCTTTCTGATAACCAATGATCGGGTTCAACGCGGTCACCAGAATCGGATTGCGCGACAGCGCTTCCTGCAGTTTTTCCTGATTGACCTTGAAACTGGCGATGGCCTTGTCGGCCAACAGGCGGCTGGAGTTGGCCAATAGCTCAATGCTGCTGAGCAGATTCGAAGCCACGATCGGCAGCATTACGTTAAGTTCGAAGTTGCCTGACTGGCCCGCTACGGTGATGGCTGCATCGTTGCCGATGACCTGAGCAGCCACCATGGCGGTCGCTTCAGGAATCACTGGGTTGACCTTGCCCGGCATGATCGACGAACCGGGCTGCAAGGCTTGCAGTTCGATTTCACCCAGGCCCGCCAGTGGGCCGGAATTCATCCAGCGCAGGTCGTTGGCGATTTTCATCAGCGACACGGCAGTGGCCTTGAGCTGGCCCGACACGGCCACGGCCGTGTCTTGCGAGCCGATCAGGGCAAACAGGTCCTTGCCCGGCGTAAAGCTCACGCCACTCAGTGCACTGAGGTGGGCGTTGAACCGCTTGGCAAACTCCGGATGGGCGTTGATACCGGTGCCCACCGCCGTGCCGCCCTGAGCCAGTGACTGCAGGGCCGGTTGCAACGCCTGCAAGTGCTCGACATTGGCGCGCACTTGCTGGGCCCAACCGTTGAGCACTTGGCTCATGCGCACTGGCATGGCGTCCATCAGGTGAGTACGGCCGGTCTTGACGTACTGATGCACCTGACCGGCCTTGTGTTCGGTCACTTGCAGCAGGTGATTGAGCGCTGGCAGCAGATGCTCATGCAGCGCCAGTGCAGCACTGACGTGGATCGTGGTGGGGATAATGTCGTTGCTGCTCTGGCCACAGTTGACGTGATCGTTGGCATTGACCGTGTCGCCCAGGATGCGCGTTGCCAGAGTAGCGATCACTTCGTTGGCGTTCATGTTGGAACTGGTGCCCGAGCCGGTCTGGAATATGTCCACCGGGAAATGCACCATGAAATCGCCGCCCAGCAGATCATTGACGGCCTGAACAATCGCCTTGCTCTGCCCTTCGCTGATCTGTTCAAGCTCCAGGTTGGCCTTGGCAGCAGCGGCCTTGGCCAGCAGCAAGGCGCGGATGAACTGCTTGGGCATGCGCTGCTGGCTGATCGGAAAGTTGTCTACCGCACGCTGGGTCTGAGCGCCGTACAGGGCCTCGGCCGGGACCTGCAGTTCACCCATGCTGTCGCGTTCGATACGGGTATTACTCATCGGAATATCCTTGCACCAGTTCAGTCAGAGAAATTGACGGTTGCAGCACACAGGTCGCCAGCTCATGCACACAGGCATCCCACTGGTGACGCTGTGTCTGGGTTGCAGCCAACAGTTTGAGATCGCGCAACGGCCGCCAGGCCTGGTCCAGGCACAGGCAGCGCCAATGCCACGGCAGTACGGTGTCACGGGCGGTGTCCAGCAACAGCCGGAACGTGGATTGCGCGACCAGCGCTTTGGGGGTGGCGGTAAAGCGCGCCAGATAGCGCCCTTCAGCGAGGTAATGCTCGATCAGGCGCGGCTCGTCAGGATCAAACGCACAACGAATCCGCAGACCCAGCTCACGCCAGTTCTCCAGATAAGGTAGTTCATGCAGCACTGATCCCATGACCCATCATCCAGCCAAGAAATGATAGTCATTATTGAATGAGATTAAGAATCAAGACAACCCCCCCTGAGTGCGCCATAGATATTTCAGGGGGAAAAAGCAGCGGGTATGCAGCGACTCGGGAGGGAACATCGGTAGGAGCGAGCTTGCTCGCGAATCTTCAGCAGACGTTAAACATGGGGCGTCTGGAGGATTCGCGACCAAGGTCGCTCCTACCGGTGGTTTATCAGCTACCTGCGACGGTCATGCGCTCGATCAGGACCGAGCCGGTGCGGATGTTGCCGCGCAGTTCAAGATCGCTGCCAACGGCGACGATCTGCCTGAACATGTCACGCATGTTGCCGGCAATCGTCACTTCCTGAACGGCAAACTGGATCTCGCCATTCTCCACCCAAAAGCCGGCCGCACCGCGCGAGTAGTCGCCGGTGACCATGTTCAGGCCGCTGCCCATCAGTTCGGTGACCAGCAGGCCACGACCCATACGCCGGATCAGTGCCGCCTGGTCTTCGCTGCCGTGGCTGACGAACAGGTTATGCACCCCGCCAGCGTTGGCGGTGCTGGGCATACCCAGTTTGCGACCTGAATAGGTGCTCAGCACATACGACACAAGGTCGCCATTTTCGACAAACGGTTTGGCGTAGGTAGCAAGGCCGTCACCATCGAACGAGGCGCTGCCCATTGCCCGCATCAGGTGCGGCCGTTCATCGATGGTCAGCCACTCAGGGAACAGCCGCTGGCCCAGCGCGCCTTCAAGGAAAGAGGACTTACGGTACAGGTTACCGCCAGAGATCGCGCCCAGGAAACTGCCGAACAGCCCGCCGGCCAGTTCGGCGCTGAACAGGACCGGTACTTCGCAAGTCGGCACCGGTCGCGCGCCCAGGCGGCTGGCTGCGCGCTCGGCAGCCTTGCGTCCAATGCTTACCGGATCGCTCAGCAAAGAGCCCTGACGGTTGACGTCATACCAGTAATCGCGCTGCATCTGGCCGCCATCTTCGGCGATCATCACGCAACTCAGGCTATGCCGGGTCGAGGCGTAACCGCCGATAAAGCCGTTGCTGTTGCCGTACACACGGCAGCCCTGATGGGTATTGAGCGTGGTGCCATCGGCGTTTTTGATCCGCTTGTCGGCATCAAATGCTGCCGCTTCGCAGATCAGCGCTTTTTCGATGGCCTGTTCCGGGGTGATATCCCAGGCATGGTAGAGGTCGAAATCCTTTACCTCGCGAGCCATCAACGCCGCATCGGCGAGCCCGGAGCTTTGGTCTTCGGAAGTGTGTTCGGCAATCGCCAGCGCTGCGGCGACGGTTTCACGGATCGCTTCAGGGCCGACTGCCGAGGTGCTGGCCGACCCTTTACGCTGGCCGACATACAGGGTGATGCCAAAGCCCTGATCGCGATTGAATTCCACAGTCTCGACTTCGCGCTGACGCACCGAGGTCGACAACCCCTGGTCCACGGATACCGCCACTTCGCAGGCCGTGGCGCCCTGACGCCGGGCTTCGGCAATGATCTGCTCAACCTGCTGCTCAAGGGCCGACAAGGCCTGCGGGCCGACGCTTTGGGTTGCACTCATGACTTTCTCCATCAAATTCTGCTTTCGGCACGGCCCGTATACCGAGCGGACCGGACAAGCGGCCCCCGAGTGGTTATCATGGCGCCGTTTATTTGCGGACGGCCCCCATGGTTGATTCTTACGACGACTCCCTCGACGGGGAGAAAAGCAAAACCCAGGTAAAACGCGAGATGCAGGCTCTGGTCGAGCTTGGCGAACGCCTGACCACCTTCAAACCCGACCTGCTCGACAAGCTGCCGATGACCGACGGCTTGCGCAAGGCCCTGGCCGAGGCCCACAAGCACACGGCCCACGCCGCCCGTAAACGGCACATCCTGTTCATCGGCAAGCTGATGCGCGATCAGGACCAGGAGGCCATTCTGGCGCTGGTGGACCAGCTCGACAGCTCGACCCGTCAGTACAACGAGCGCTTTCACGCCCTTGAACGCTGGCGTGACCGGCTGATTGGCGGTGACGACGGCGACCTGGAAAAATTCGTCGTCGAGTACCCCGAAGCCGATCGCCAGCAGCTGCGTTCGCTGATCCGCCAGGCCCAGCACGAGGTGGCACGCAACAAACCGCCAGCCTCCAGCCGCAAGATCTTCAAGTACATTCGCGAGCTGGACGAGCTGCAGCGCGGCCTGCGTTAGTTCCCGTCCTTTCCTGCCCTGCTCTCAGGCTCCGGTGCCGCCAACAGTGATCGCATCGAGCTTGAGGGTCGGCTGCCCCACGCCAACCGGCACCGATTGCCCATCCTTGCCACAGGTCCCGACACCACTGTCCAGTTTCAGGTCGTTACCGACCATTGACACCCGGCTCATGGCTTCCGGACCGTTGCCGATCAGGGTCGCACCCTTGACCGGCGTAGTGATTTTGCCGTCTTCGATCAGGTACGCCTCGCTGGTAGAAAACACGAACTTGCCGCTGGTGATGTCGACCTGACCGCCGCCAAGGTTGGCGCAGTAGATACCTTTTTTCACCGAGGCGATAATTTCCTGTGGATCGCTCTGCCCGCCAAGCATGTAGGTGTTGGTCATGCGCGGCATCGGCAGGTGCGCGTAGGACTCACGACGACCATTACCGGTGCGCGCCACACCCATCAGCCGTGCATTGAGCTTGTCCTGCATGTAGCCCTTGAGCACGCCGTTCTCGATCAGGGTGGTGCATTGGGTCGGGGTGCCTTCGTCATCGACGCTCAGCGAACCACGGCGACCTGCCAGGGTACCGTCGTCGACGATGGTGCACAGTTTGGAGGCAACCATTTCGCCAATCCGGCCGCTGTAGGCCGAGCTGCCCTTGCGGTTGAAATCGCCTTCCAGACCGTGGCCAACGGCTTCGTGCAACAGCACACCGGACCAGCCTGAGCCGAGCACCACCGGCAGGGTGCCAGCCGGAGCCGGCACCGCTTCGAGGTTGACCAGCGCCTGGCGCAGCGCTTCACGGGCATAGCCCATGGCCCGGTCTTCATTGAGGAAGTAGCGGTAATCGGTACGTCCGCCGCCACCGTGACCACCGCGTTCGCGGCGGCCGTTCTGCTCGACGATCACGCTGACATTGAAGCGCACCAGCGGCCGCACATCGGCCGCCAGGCTACCGTCGGCGGCGGCGACCAGAATCTGCTCCCAGACCCCGGCCATGCTCACCGACACTTGCTGAATGCGCGGGTCCAGGGCCCGGGTGGCGATGTCGATGCGCTTGAGCAACTCGACTTTTTCCGCACGGCTGAGCACTTCGAGCGGGTTGTCCGCCGCGTACAAGCGAGTCACATCCTGGGCAGTGAAGGCCTGGACCCGGCCCTGCTGACCGGCACGGGAAATCGAGCGGGCGGCGCCTGCGGCGGCCGTCAGGGCTTCCAGATTGATGGCGTTGCTGTAGGCAAAACCGGTTTTTTCTCCCGACTGGGCACGTACGCCCACGCCCTGGTCCATGTTGAAACTGCCTTCCTTGACGATACCGTCCTCCAGCGCCCAGGACTCGGAAATGATGCCCTGGAAGTACAGATCGGCTGCGTCGATTCCCGGCCCGGCCAGCTCGCCCAGCACCGCTTGCAGGTTATCCAGGCTCAACCCGCCAGGGGCCAGAAGGTGTTCGCTGACTGAGGACACGTCACTCATATTCACTCCGAAGCAGGCCGCACCGCGTCCTGCACTGTAAAGCGCCGGTGACTGGACACCGGCATCCGCGCCCGTATGGACGCCTGTTCTTCACTGTCGCGCTGCGCCAACAGCACGGCTTCGCCTTTGTCCTGCTCGGCCAGCACCCGCCCCCAAGGGTCGATGATCGCGGCCTGGCCCCAGGTTTCCCGTGGGCCAGGGTGCACGCCGCCCTGGGCGGCTGCCAGCAGGTAACACTGGGTCTCGATCGCGCGGGCGCGAATCAGGACCTCCCAGTGCGCCGCACCGGTCACGGCGGTGAACGCCGAAGGTGCGGTAATCAACTCAGCGCCCGCTTCACGCAAGGCGGTGTACAACTCGGGAAAGCGCAGGTCGTAACATACGCTCAAGCCCAGCCGGCCTACCGGCGTGTCGGCCACCACCACGTTGGCTCCATGAGCATAGTCATCAGACTCACGGTAGCGCCCGCGATTGTCAGTAACATCCACATCGAACAGGTGCAGCTTGTCATAGCGCGCGGCCTGTTCGCCGTGTTCATCGATCAGCAGCGAGCAGGCGGTGACCTTGCCCTCGGGCTGCCCCTCGGGCGGCAACGGCAAGGTGCCGGCGACTATCCATAACCTGAGGTCGCGGGCGGCCTGTTTCAACCATGGCAGGATGGGACCCTCGCCCAACGCCTCGGCACGCCCGATGGCGGCGGCGTCACGCCGGCCCAGTGCCGAGAAGTTTTCTGGCAGCACCGCCAGCCGGGCGCCCTGCCCGGCGGCCTGCTCCAGCAAGCGCCGGGCCTGGCGCAGGTTGTCTGCAATGTCGCTCTGGCTGACCATCTGAATGACGGCAAATGTCATGGCTTGCTCCTGAGTCCTTTCCGGCAATGCGGTTACTGAGGCTTCTCGAACGGTTTGTCGAAGGTGATCTTCGGCTCCTTCCAGGGACCTTCGACCTTGTACTGGACGCTGGCAAAGCGTGCTACACGATCGCCCAGCAGTTTGTCTGCGATAAACAATGCACCGCCGATGGCTGGTGCACCCACAATCAGCGCGGCAATCGGCAGGTTGTTGGTAACCGGCAGAGTGACCAGCAGCTTGGCATCGACCCGATCCTTGACCATATCCAGGGTGCCGTCCAGCTCAAGATTACTCGACGGACCGGTCAGGGTGATCGGCTTGCGTGTCACATAGACACCGTCGCTGGCCACCAACAGACCTTTGACCCGATCGTAACTCAAGCCCTTGCCCAACAGGTCGGAGAAGTCCAGCCGCAGGCGACGGCCGATGGAGTTGAAATTCAGCAAGCCGAATACCCGTAACGCTTGCGCACCGCCCTCGACCTCGACGAACTGACCATTGCGCAGCGTCGCATCCAGGCTGCCGGAGTAACGCTTCAGACCGACCCAGGCTGGCGAGCCGGGCCAACGCCCGTCGATGTCCAGATCGAACGTCTGACTGGTCACGGTCGGGGCGAAATTCCAGGCTTTGAGCACATCGCCCAGATTCTTGCCCGCCATATGCCCCTTGAGCCAACTGCTGCTGGCCCCTGGCGCGCCTTCCCAGCCACCCTCGCCCTCCAGCAACAGGCCCTTGAGCCCCAGGCTCAGATCGCTCAAGCGCAAGCCTGTCGGCGTCGGACGGATTTTCAGCGCCCAGGCGCCGACCAGTTGCTGGCCCTGGAACAGCTGGTTGATATTGACGTTCAGTGCCGGAATCTTGCGCGGGTCAACATCCGCCAGCGGGTCAGGCGGGTTATCCACCACCGGCGCGTCAGGATCGGGCGCCGGCAAGCGTACATACTGCATGGCTATGTCGATCGGCGCGTTTTTGGCATCGGGCAACAGCGCACTGCCTTTGGCCTGGGTACTGTCCAGCGACAATCGCCAGGCGGCAGCATTGCGCTCCAACTGAACCCGCGCCTGGTCCAGGGTGGTGCCCATGGCGGTCAGCCTGCCGACCTGCAGATCCACACCGCCAAGGGTCTGTCGGGCGCTGCCGCCGGGGTCGTTGCCACTGTAGCGCTGAGCAATGTCCTGCCAGGGGCTGAGGTCCAGTTCCGCCAGGCTGCCGCTGATCCGCAAGCCTTTGGCCTGGGGCACCACTGCGCCGCCCTGGCCGATAAACAGCTCGCCACGGCCTTGTGCCGGGTTGCTGGCCGGCGCCGCCCAGGCCAGATTGGCCAGCTCACCATAGGCCGCATCAAAACGCCGTTCGCTGCCTTGCAGGGTCATCCGCAATTCACTGGGGCGGGCTTCATCACGGGATTTGCCGAACGGGGCCGGCAGATCCACTGCCAATCCTTGCAGGCTTGAAGTGATCGACAGCGGCGTCGACGCGCCATCGAGCAGCAACTGCAACTGGTAGGGAATATCGCCCGACACCGGTAGCGGCTGGGTAAAGCTCAGCCAGTCGGTGAGACGCTTCAAGGCAATCTGCCCATTGGCAGTGATGCGCGTGACGTTCGCGCCTGGCTTGCCTTCAGCGGCAATCTCGGCGGTAACCGGACGACCGAACGCCTGAGCACTGATACCCTTGCCAGACAACCCCCGCGCGCTGTCAAAACGGAACTCGCCCTTGAGCTGGGTCAGGTCCAGCACCGGGTCGGCCAGTTTGAGTTGCGCGCCCTCACTGGCAAAATCCACCAGGATCTTCGGCTCCAGGCCCTTCTCCAGCGGGATGTCCAGTTTCAGGCTGCCATTGAGCGGCCCCTGCCCCTGCCAACCGGCAAACGTCGCCGCCGTACCAAGCGGCGCGCTCTGGAGGATTTTCAAACCGTCGACCAGGCTGCCTGCAAACTTGCCGTCTACCAACAGATGGCTGGGCTGCCCTTTGGGCGCATGCGGCACCTCGACGCGCACGTCACTGACCCGGGTATCGAGCAGTTGGCCCTTGCTGGCCTTGATCCGTACCCCGCTGTTCTCGACATACACCTTGCCGTCGATGCCGGTCAGCAACGGCCAGCCCGGCTGGAAATCCAGTGTTGCATTGCCCACATCGAAGAACAGGCTGATCACCCGCGCGGTGTCGCTGGCGTCCTTGTGCAACGAGCCCTGGTACTGGAAAAACCCTTCCCTGACATCTCCCGCCACAATAGCGGTACGCAGCCAGTGGTCCAGCGCCGGGCTGAGGACGGCAGGCAGGTACTTGCCGGTAAACCGGCCGTCGCCGTCGGTCAGCCCGACGCGCAGGTCCATATAGTCTTCATGACCGGGCTTGAGATGAATACGGATCAAGAAATCCGCCGCGATCTTGCCCTCTTCGCCAAGCACTTTGATGTACGGCGCAATCAGGGTGAAACGCTCCTGATCGAGGGTCCAGGTCAGGCGAGCGTTGGCTTTGAGGTAGTGCCAGGGCTTGGCGAAAATCGGGTCCAGATGCAGCATGAAGTCATCCGTGGCCAGACGCAGCTCGCCTTTGCCCAGATCACCGCTGATCGCCCCGCTGACGTTACCGGCGGCCGGCGCGCCGTGGTAGGCATCGAAACCGACCCGGTCCAGGTTGGCGGCAAAGCTCAGCCGCTCGTCACCGCTGGCCTGCGGTCGCCAGTCGAGTAACACATTGCGCAGCCCGCCAGTGACCTGCAGACGCTTGACCACCTCGCGCAGACCATCGGGCATCGGTGCCAGCGCCTGAAGCAGCGGGGTCAGTGGGGTCAGGTCGAGGCGGTCGGCCTCGACATGCCAGCGCTCCTCATTCTCGCTGCCGGGCCGGGCCTGATGCTGCTGGACCTGCACCCGACTCTCCCAGCGCTGCTCGCCCAGACTCATGGCCAGCGAACCGAGGGTGACCCGGATCCCCTGATCGTTGCGCGCCAGCCAGGCATTGAGCGCCAGATTGTCGATGCGCGCAGGTTTGTGCTGCTGGTAACCGCCTTCCAGTTGCGGCGCATTGAGACGCACTGCTGCACGCTGCACTGTGCCCTTGTCCCAGCCCAGCCAGAACTCGCCACCGGCCTTCAGGGTGTGCAGATGCCAGTCACGGGTCAGGTTGCCGGGCAACCATTTGGCCCAGTCACTCTGTGGCAGGCTCAGATAGACATCGGCCTGGGCTTCGCGCCAGCGGCTGGCATCGACGCGGGCCTTTACGTTCAATGCCAGCGGCTGGCCATCTGGCAGATTCAAACGGGCGTCCAGGCGCTGCTGCCAGCTGCCGCTGGCCAGACTCAGGTTGACGTAGGTGAACGTCAGCGGGTTGGCCTGGAACGGCTGCACCGTGACCTGGCTGTCGAGCAGCGAAAGATGCGCGACCTGCTGCAGGCTGTTGAGAACCTGCGTCGGATCGGTCGGGGTGTCGTCCTTGACCGGCAGCCCCTGCAAGCGCCACTGACCGTCTTCGGCCTGGCTGAGCACCACTTGCAGACCGCTGACTTCCAGATGCGCCAGACGCACCGTCCGGGCCTTGAGGCTGGCCCACAGCGCCGGCACCACCCGCACCTGATCGAGGCGCAATTGATTGCCGCCTGAGCCAACCATCACATCATGGGCCAGCAACACCGGAGCGAAGCCGCTCCAGCGGCCTTCCAGGCTGCCAATGCTGACCGGCATGTCGAGTGCGCTGCTGACCCGGCTTTCAAGATCGGCACGGTACTCGGCGACCATGGGCACCAGTTGCCGGCCAAGGCTGACGTACAAGGCCGCCAGGACCAACAGCAAGGCACACAGGCTCAACCCCCAACGCGTCAGGGTTGCCAACAGGCCAGGCACACGCCCCATCAGACGAAAATCCGTCGCATGGGGGGTTGTTTCATACAGGCCAGTGCAGTCGGGGCCGAGGTTTGCTCATTGGTCACACGTTACTCGCATCGATACGCTGGGCGGGTTGTTTGCAGGGTGTTCGCGGCTAAAGCCAATACTGTTCGGTTAAGTACACAAATCTCGGTGGGAGGCAGCTCTGCTGGCGAAGACGGCAGCACATTCGCAGCAGATGCTGTGACTTTACTGGCCTCTTCGCGAGCAGACCGGGGCGCCGGCCGGCTCTTCCCACCGGGTCCGCGTGTCGCGGCTAAAGCCGCTCCTACAGCAGCACAACGTCGTATTGTTCCTGGGAATACATTGACTCGACCTGGAAGCGAATGGTTCGGCCAATGAAGGCTTCAAGTTCCGCGACATTGCCCGACTCTTCGTCGAGCAGGCGGTCAACGACCCGCTGGTTGGCCAGCACCCGGTAACCGACCGCCTGATACGCCCGGGCCTCACGCAGGATTTCGCGGAATATCTCATAGCAGATGGTCTCCGGCGTTTTCAGCTTGCCGCGCCCCTGACAGCAGTGGCAGGGCTCGCAAAGGATCTGCTCCAGGCTTTCACGGGTACGTTTACGGGTCATCTGCACCAGGCCAAGCTCGGTGATGCCGATGATGTTGGTTTTGGCATGGTCGCGTTCGAGCTGTTTCTCCAGGGTGCGCAGCACCTGACGCTGATGCTCGACGTCTTCCATGTCGATGAAGTCGATGATGATGATGCCGCCCAGGTTGCGCAGGCGCAGTTGCCGGGCGATGGCGGTGGCCGCCTCCAGATTGGTCTTGAAGATGGTTTCTTCAAGGTTGCGATGACCGACAAAAGCACCGGTATTGACGTCGATGGTCGTCATTGCCTCGGCCGGATCGACCACCAGGTAGCCGCCGGACTTGAGCGGCACCTTGCGCTCCAGCGCTTTCTGGATTTCATCCTCGACGCCGTACAGATCGAAGATCGGTCGCTCGCCGGGGTAGTGCTCCAGGCGATCGGCGATCTCGGGCATCAGTTCAGTGACGAACTGGCCGGTCTTCTGGAAGGTTTCCCGCGAGTCGATGCGGATCTTCTCGATCCGCGGGCTGACCAGGTCGCGCAAAGTACGCAACGCCAGACCCAGGTCTTCGTAGATGACGCTGGGCGGGCTGATGGTCTTGATCTGCTCGCCGATCTGATCCCACAGGCGGCGCAGGTAACGGATGTCCATGAGGATCTCGTCGGCGCCGGCGCCTTCGGCAGCGGTACGCAGGATAAACCCGCCGGCCTCCTTGATGCCCTCCTGCTCGACGCAGTCGCTGACCACCTTTTTCAAGCGCTCGCGCTCGCCCTCGTCTTCGATCTTCAGTGAGATGCCGACATGCGCGGTGCGCGGCATATACACCAGATAGCGCGACGGAATGGACAACTGCGTGGTCAGGCGTGCGCCCTTGCTGCCGATCGGGTCCTTGGTGACCTGGACCACCAGGCTCTGGCCTTCATGCACCAGCGAGCTGATCGGCTCGACCGCCGAGCCTTCACGCAGGGAGATTTCCGAGGCATGGATGAATGCTGCCCGATCCAGGCCGATGTCGATGAAGGCAGCCTGCATACCGGGCAAGACCCTGACAACCTTGCCTTTATAGATATTGCCGACGATGCCGCGACGCTGGGTGCGCTCGACGTGGACCTCTTGCAGAACACCGTTTTCGACCACCGCCACACGGGACTCCATGGGGGTGATATTGATCAGGATTTCTTCACTCATGGCTGCTCACCTTCCGGGCCTTGCCAACAGGGTATGCCGAAAAGCCCCAGCAGGTCTGCTGTTTCACACAACGGCAAGCCGACAACCGCGGAATAACTGCCGTGCAGGGCCTCGACAAATATGGCTGCCAGCCCCTGAATCGCATAGCTGCCCGCCTTGTCCTGCGGCTCGCCGGTGGACCAATAAGCCCGCGCCTGGTCGGCGCTGATCGCTCTGAACCGCACCTGGCTGCTCACCACGCGACTTTCGCAGCGCTGCCGATCAAGCACTGCCACGGCGGTGAGTACCTGGTGTTCACGCCCCGACAAGGCGGCCAGCATGGCCAAGGCATCGGCCTCATCCTGCGGCTTGCCAAGAATTCGACCGTCCAGCACCACTGCCGTGTCAGCGCCCATGACACAGGCAGGCTCATGGTCGAGCAAGGCCAGGCCGGCCGCCGCCTTGCCCCGCGCCAGACGCTCGACATAACTGGCCGGTGGCTCATCAGGCAAAGGGCTTTCGTCGATCTGCGCGCTCAGCACGTTGAAAGGGATGCCGATCTGGGTCAGCAGCTCACGACGTCGCGGTGAACCGGAAGCCAGGTAAAGCACAGGTGGCATGAGGACGTCTCCTTGTCAGCGACGCCCCGCCTGGAGCGCCTGGCTTAATTGATTTTCAAGCGGTTGCTCAGCCCGCGTAAGCCATAGCTGATCCATGGCCACAGCAAGGCACTGACCAGCGCCGGCAGGACCAGGGTCAGGGTCGGCTGGCGATTGCCAGTCAGTGCGCTGAGCCACAACTGGGCCAGTTGCGCGACGCCATAGACCACCAGCAGGATCAGGCATTGCTGCCACATCGGGTAGATCCGCAGGCGCTGCTGCAAAGCCATGACCAGACAGGTGATCAGCGTCAGGATCAATGCATGCTGGCCCAGCAAGGTGCCATACAGCACATCCTCCATCAGCCCCAGCAACCAGGCGGTGGTCATGCCGATGCGATGCGGCAGGGTCAGCGCCCAGAAGGTCATCAACAGCGCCAGCCACATGGGCCGGAAGAACTCCATGAACTGTGGCAACGGTACGATACTGAGCAACAGGCCGATGGCGAACGTCAGCCAGACCACCCAGCCATTGCGCCCGGATACATGACTAACCATCAATAGGCTCCCGGGAGGTGGACGGTGTTCTGTTCGCGGGGGCCGCTGCCGGTGGGCTCGCCGCCGGCCTGGCGGCCGGGCGACTGCTGGCCGGCGCAGAGCTGGCCGGCTGCGGCGTGCTGTGCGTGGCCGGTGCCGCAAGGCCCGGTATAGGGCCTGGGTAGAACGGCAACAACGCCCCCGGAATGTTCGACAGCACCGGCGCGTAAGTGGCAGGTGTCGCAGGCGCTACTGCGGCTTCGCTTCTGTCCAGGCTTTCCTGGGCCTGGGCCGCCTCTGCGGCACGCTCTTCAGGCGAACGCCCGTCAGAAAACACCAGCAGCAGGTAGCGACTGCGATTCAAAGCGGCAGTAGGCACCGCCCGCACAATGGCGAACGGTTGCCCGGAATCGTGAATCACTTCCTTGACCGTCGCCACCGGATAACCGGCCGGGAAGCGCTGGCCCAGGCCAGAGCTGACCAGCAGATCACCCTCTTTGATATCAGCGGTATCGGCCACATGCCGCAATTCCAGACGCTCCGGGTTGCCTGTACCACTGGCGATAGCGCGCAAGCCGTTGCGGTTGACCTGCACCGGAATGCTATGAGTGGTGTCGGTCAGCAGCAGGACCCGGGCGGTATAAGGCATCAACTCGACCACCTGGCCCATCAACCCGCGGGCATCGAGCACCGGCTGGCCGAGGAACACACCGTCGCGCTCGCCTTTGTTGATGATGATGCGATGAGTGAACGGGTTGGGGTCCATGCCGATGAGTTCGGCCACCTCGACTTTCTCGTTGACCAGCGCCGAGGAGTTGAGCAACTCGCGCAGCCGCACGTTCTGCTCGGTCAGGGCTGCCAGTTTCTGCAGGCGCCCTTGCAGCAGCAAGGCTTCAGTCTTGAGTTTTTCGTTTTCGGCGAGCAGCTCGGTGCGGCTGCCAAATTGCGAGGCAACGCCCTGATAAAGACGCTGTGGCAGATCGACGACCCAGTAAGCCTGCATCAGCACCAGCGACATCTGGCTGCGCACCGGCTTGAGCAGGGTGAAACGGGCGTCCACCACCATCAGCGTTACAGACAGCACCGCCAGCACGAGCAGACGCACACCCAGCGAAGGGCCTTTGGCGAAAAGCGGTTTAATAGGCCACTCCTTTCGGGCATTCGCTCGAAGGTGCGGGCCTGGCTTGGCGGATGTTCATGAGCAAGAGAAGCCTGGACAGATGAAAAGCGCGTTGGGCGCGCCCACAGGTCGCACAAGGGCTACCTGCAAGAGGATGCTTACAACATGGCTGCACTCGGCGATACTGCGTTGAAATCGACCTCAAAATGCTCATTTACTACAGTAAACTCCGCTTTTTCGGCCAATTTCGCCTTGTCTTGCCTTGGTTCGCCGACTTTGTAAGCACCCCCTCACCAAAAAGTGGCTGGCGCACGTCCGACGAATCACTCGCTGGAGAGCAGGTCCATGGAGTGCTTGTCCATCATTTCCAGCGCGCGGCCACCGCCACGAGCCACACAGGTCAGCGGGTCTTCGGCAACGATTACCGGCAGGCCGGTTTCCTGGGCCAGCAACTTGTCGAGGTCGCGCAGCAGGGCGCCACCACCGGTCAGCACCAGGCCGCGCTCGGCGATGTCCGAAGCCAGCTCAGGTGGCGATTGCTCCAGCGCGCTTTTGACCGCCTGAACGATGGTCGCCAGCGACTCCTGCAGGGCTTCAAGCACTTCGTTGGAGTTCAGGGTAAAGGCACGCGGCACGCCCTCGGCCAGGTTACGGCCACGAACGTCAACTTCACGGACTTCGCCACCCGGGAACGCGGTGCCGATTTCCTGCTTGATACGCTCGGCAGTGGATTCGCCGATCAGGCTGCCGTAGTTACGGCGCACGTAAGTCACGATGGCCTCGTCGAAACGGTCACCGCCAACCCGTACGGATTCGGCATAGACCACGCCGTTGAGCGAGATCAGGGCGATTTCGGTGGTACCACCACCGATGTCGACGACCATCGAGCCGCGGGCTTCTTCAACCGGCAGGCCGGCACCGATGGCAGCGGCCATCGGCTCTTCGATCAGGAACACTTCACGGGCACCGGCACCGAGTGCCGATTCACGGATGGCGCGGCGCTCAACCTGGGTGGACTTGCACGGAACGCAAATCAACACGCGCGGGCTTGGCTGCAGAAAGCTGTTTTCATGAACCTTGTTGATGAAGTACTGCAGCATCTTTTCACAGACGCTGAAATCGGCGATCACACCATCTTTCATCGGACGAATGGCAGCAATGTTGCCTGGAGTACGGCCCAGCATGCGCTTGGCCTCGGTACCTACAGCGACGACGCTCTTCTGGTTGCCGTGGGTGCGGATGGCAACAACCGAGGGTTCATTCAGGACAATACCGCGCTCACGCACGTAAATAAGGGTGTTGGCAGTGCCCAGGTCGATAGAAAGATCACTGGAAAACATGCCACGCAGTTTCTTGAACATGGGAAGGGGACCCTAGGGAACGCGTGGGTAAAAAAGTGCGGCAAACTCTAACAACGACAGGGATTTTGGGCAAGGAGCCAATATGTTAAATTGGCTGTTTTTCCGAGCACGACCCTGCGCGTTTGAGGTTCTAGGACCGCAAAATCGCCGTTGTGTTCCGCAATCAGTGCATGGACCCTGATCCTTCGCACCCCACTGGAGAATTCTCATGGCGCTCGAACGCAGCGACGTGGAAAAGATCGCCCATCTGGCCCGCCTGGGCCTTGACGATGCCGACTTGCCACGCACCACCGAAGCACTGAACAGCATTCTCGGCCTGGTCGACCAGATGCAAGCGGTCGACACCAACGGCATCGAACCGCTGGCGCACCCTCTGGAAGCCTCGCAGCGCCTGCGCGAAGACGCCGTCACCGAACAGAATCATCGCGACGAATACCAGGCCATCGCCCCAGCGGTCGAGCAAGGCCTGTATCTGGTACCGAAAGTCATCGAGTAAGGGAAAGCGCCTGCATGCATCAAATGACTCTGGCCGAGATCGCCCGCGGACTCGCCGACAAGAAATTCTCCTCTGAAGAGCTGACCCGCAACCTGCTCGAGCGTATCAATAAGCTCGACCCGCAGCTCAACAGCTTCATTACCGTCACCGAAGACCTGGCCATCACCCAGGCCCAGGCCGCCGATGCCCGGCGTGCCGCCGGCGAAACCGGCGCACTGCTCGGTGCCCCGCTGGCACACAAGGACCTGTTCTGCACCCAGGGTGTGCGCACCAGCTGTGGCTCGCGCATGCTCGACAACTTCCGGGCGCCGTACGACGCCACGGTTGTGGAAAAGCTCGCCAAAGCCGGCACCGTGACGCTGGGCAAAACCAACATGGACGAATTCGCCATGGGTTCGGCCAACGAGTCGAGCTACTACGGTGCGGTGAAAAACCCCTGGAGCCTTGAGCACGTACCCGGCGGTTCGTCCGGCGGCTCCGCAGCGGCGGTTGCCGCGCGCCTGCTGCCTGCGACCACCGGCACCGACACCGGCGGCTCGATTCGTCAGCCTGCTGCGCTGACCAACCTCACCGGCCTGAAACCGACCTACGGTCGTGTTTCGCGCTGGGGCATGATTGCCTACGCATCGAGCCTCGACCAGGGCGGCCCGCTGGCCCGCACCGCTGAAGACTGCGCCCTGCTGCTGCAAGGCATGGCCGGCTTCGACGTGAAAGACTCCACCAGCATCGATGAACCGGTGCCGGACTACAGCGCGACCCTGAACGACTCGCTCAAGGGGCTGCGCATCGGCCTGCCGAAAGAGTACTTCGGTGCTGGCCTGGACCCGCGCATTGCGCAACTGGTGCAAGACAGCGTCAAGGAGCTGGAAAAGCTCGGCGCCGTGGTCAAGCCAATCAGCCTGCCGAATCTGCAGCACGGCATCCCGGCCTATTACGTCATCGCGCCGGCCGAGGCATCCTCGAACCTGTCGCGTTTCGACGGCGTGCGCTTCGGCCATCGCTGCGAAGAGCCCAAAGACCTCACCGACCTGTACAAGCGTTCGCGTGGCGAAGGTTTCGGCCCTGAGGTGCAGCGCCGCATCATGGTCGGCGCCTATGCGCTGTCGGCCGGCTACTACGATGCCTATTACCTCAAGGCACAGAAGATCCGCCGGCTGATCAAGAACGACTTCATGAACGCCTTTGCCGAGGTCGACGTAATCCTCGGCCCGACCACGCCGAACCCGGCCTGGAAGCTCGGCACCAAGAGCAGCGACCCGGTCGCCGCGTATCTGGAAGACGTGTACACCATCACCGCCAACCTCGCCGGCCTGCCAGGCCTGTCGATGCCGGCCGGGTTCGTCGACGGCCTGCCGGTCGGCGTGCAATTGCTCGCTCCTTACTTCCAGGAAGGTCGCCTGCTGAACATCGCGCACCAGTATCAGCTAAACACTGACTGGCACACCCGCGCCCCTGAAGGCTTCTAAGGAGAAGATCACATGCAATGGGAAGTCGTCATCGGGCTGGAAATCCACACCCAGCTTTTGACCCAATCGAAGATTTTCTCCGGCAGTGCCACCACGTTCGGCTCCGAGCCCAACACCCAGGCCAGCCTGGTTGATCTGGGCATGCCGGGCGTGCTGCCGGTGCTCAATAAAGAAGCCGTGCGCATGGCGGTGAAGTTCGGCCTGGCGGTCGATGCCGAGATCGGCCAGCACAACGTGTTCGCGCGCAAGAACTACTTCTACCCTGACCTGCCCAAGGGCTACCAGATCAGCCAGATGGAACTGCCGGTGGTCGGCAAGGGCCACCTGGACATCACTCTGGAAGACGGCACGGTCAAGCGCGTCGGCATTACCCGGGCGCACCTGGAAGAAGACGCCGGCAAGAGCCTGCACGAAGATTTCAGCGGCATGAGCGGCATCGACCTGAACCGCGCCGGCACGCCCCTGCTGGAAATCGTTTCCGAGCCTGACATGCGCAGCGCCAAGGAAGCGGTCGCCTATGTGCGCGCCATTCATGCGCTGGTGCGCTACCTGGGCATCTGCGACGGCAACATGGCCGAAGGCTCGCTGCGCTGCGACTGCAACGTCTCGATCCGGCCAAAGGGCCAGGTCGAGTTCGGCACCCGCTGCGAGATCAAGAACGTCAACTCGTTCCGCTTCATCGAAAAGGCCATCAACAGCGAGATCCAGCGCCAGATCGACCTGATCGAAGACGGCGGCAAGGTCGTGCAGCAAACTCGCCTGTACGATCCGAACAAGGACGAAACCCGTGCCATGCGCAGCAAGGAGGAAGCCAACGACTACCGTTACTTCCCCGACCCGGACCTGCTGCCGGTGATTATCGAAGACTCGTTCATCGAAGCCACCCGCGCCACCCTGCCCGAGCTGCCGCAACAAAAGCGCGAGCGCTTCCAGAGCCAGTTCGGCCTGTCGAGCTACGATGCCAGCGTACTGGCCAGCAGCCGCGAGCAGGCCGATTACTTCGAGCAGGTGGTCAGCATCAGCGGTGACGCCAAGCTGGCGGCCAACTGGGTCATGGTCGAGCTGGGCAGCCTGCTCAACAAGCAAGGCCTGGAAATCGAAGCGTCGCCGGTCAGTGCCGAGCAACTGGGTGGCATGCTGCTGCGCATTCGCGACAACACCATTTCCGGCAAGATCGCCAAGATGGTCTTCGAAGCGATGGCCAATGGTGAAGGCAGCGCCGATGAAGTCATCGACAAGCGCGGCCTGAAGCAGGTAACCGACAGCGGCGCGATCGAGGCGATGCTCGACGAGATGCTTGCCGCTAACGCCGAACAGGTCGAGCAGTACCGCGCCGCCGACGAGGCCAAGCGCGGCAAGATGTTCGGCTTCTTCGTTGGCCAGGCGATGAAAGTCTCCAAAGGCAAAGCCAACCCGCAACAGGTCAACGAACTGCTCAAGACCAAACTGGAAGGCTGATTCAAGGTCGCCCCCTGTAGGAGCGGCTTTAGCCGCGAAGGTTTCGCAGCTAAAGCGGATCGCCGCCCGGCCGCTCCTGCAAGACGGGTGATCTGTTGCAGCCCATACAGGCTCATGCCTGGCGTAATAACCCGAGAAGGATAATCTCCATGCGCCGATTGCTCATTGCCTGTTCCCTGCTTTCCCTGCTGGCTGGCTGCGCCAGCCACACCATTGACCCGCACGGTTACGACCAGATCGGTACCGCGTCCTATTACGGCAACGCCCACCATGGCAAGCGCACCGCCAGCGGCGAGCCGTTCGACCAGCATGCCCTGACCGCCGCGCATCGCCAGTTACCCTTCGGCACCCGGGTCAAAGTCACCAACCTCAACAACGAACGCAGTGTCGTGCTGCGGATCAATGACCGTGGCCCGCACACCCGCGGCCGGCTGATCGATGTGTCCCGCGAAGCCGCCGAGCAACTGGGCATGCTGCGCAGCGGAACCGCCAAAGTCCGTATCCAGAGCCTGGAATGAGGGCCTTGCCATTAGCTATCTGATTGCTCTGCCCCCCCAACTGCTGCTGCAATTGGCCAGCGGCCTGCTGTTGCTATTGATCGGTGCCGGTTTGTCGGTACGCGCCGCTGTCGGCCTGGCCGCCCTGTTACAGGTGCGTGCGCTGATCATCGGCCTGACCGTCGTGGCCCTGGGCAGCAGCGCACCACAGCTGTCGGTGGGCTTGCAGGCGGCCTTGACGGCAAGCCCGGATATCGCGGTGGGCAGCGTGGTCGGCGGGCATATCTTCAATATGCTGGTCACGCTGGGATTGTGTGCACTGATCATCCCCTTGCGTGTGCCATTGCAGGTGGTGCGTATCGATATACCCTTGCTGATTGGCGCCTGCGTGCTGCTGTTCGTACTGGCACGCAACGGTGAAATCAGTACGCTGGACGGCGTGATACTGCTGCTGGGCCTTGCCGCCTGCCTGTTGATCATCCTGCGTCAGGCCAGCCGCGGCGCACGACACGGGCATTACCAGAGCACCGAACAGTTGAGCCGTCGGCCACAGGCAGCCAAGCACTTGCTGATGCTGGCCGCCGGCCTGACGGCGCTGGTCAGCGGTGGCCATATGCTGGTCGAGGCGACCGTGGTGATCGCCATTCACCTGGGCCTGTCAGAGCGCATCATCGGTTTGACCCTGATGGCGGTCGCCACCTCGATCCCGGCGCTGCTCACCTCGTTGATCGCAGCCCTGCGCGGCGAACGCGACATCGCCGTAGGCAACGTGATCGGCAGCAGCCTGTTCAACCTGCTCGGCGTATTGGGCCTGACCACGCTGGTCGCTCCACAGCCGCTGTCAGTCTCGCCCAACTCACTGGTCTACGACCTGCCGATCATGCTCGGTGTGACGGTACTGTGCCTGCCGCTGTTGCATTCCGGGCTGCGTATAGACCGCCTCAAAGGCCTGCTGCTGCTGGCGCTCTACGCACTCTACGGGCTGGACATCATCGGCTTCAGCACCGGCTCGCTGCAGGCCGAACGCCTGGAAAGCCTGATGCTACGCTTCGTGCTGCCGACACTGACCGCTCTGGTCTTGCTCGGCATGCTGCGCAGTTGGTGGCGCCAACACCGATAGCAGCGCAGGCGCTCCCCGCCTGCAACTGCCTAGATCCAGCCACCCCACTGCAACAGGAAGATTCCGATGTTGGTGGTCACTGCGGCCGCCAGGGTGGTCAGCACAATGATCGCTGCCGCCAACTCGTAGTTGCCATTGGCCGAGCGGGCCATGATGTAGCTCGACGCTGCGGTCGGGCTGGCGAAGTACAGGAACAGAATGCCCAGCTCTGCGCCCCGGAAACCATAAGCCCAGGCCGCCAGGGTACAGATCAGCGGCAGCCAGACCATTTTCATCAGGCTCGCGCCAACCGCCATTTTGCCGCTCTTGCGCAGCGAGGCCAGCGACAGGGTGCCACCGATACAGATCAGCGCCAGCGGCAGGGTCATCTGCGCCAGATAGTTGGCCGAGGTTTCGAACCAGGTCGGCAGGCGCACACCGTAGTAGGCGAACGGCGAAGCGACGATTACGCTGATGATCAGCGGGTTGGACAAGACGCTCTTGATCACGCTCCACGGGTCGGATTTGATCACCGGGCTATACACCGCCAGGATCATGGTCGACAGCGCGTTGTAATAGAGGATGACCATCGCCGCGAGGATCGCCCCGACCGAGATGCCATGGCTACCGTACATGCTCGCCGCCAGCGCCAGGCCGACCACGCCGTTATTGCCACGGAATGCGCCTTGCACGTAGACGCCGCGGTCTTCGAACGGAATGCGCCAGATCGCCCAGCCCCACAGCAGGGCGAAGCTCAACAGGGTCGAGAGCGTGAAAAAGATCAGCAAGTCAGGCTGCAGGGCGGTGCTCAGATCAGCATGGACAATGCCCATGAACAGC
Source organism: Pseudomonas sp. 21LCFQ02 (assembly GCF_024129895.2). Lineage (NCBI taxonomy): Bacteria > Pseudomonadati > Pseudomonadota > Gammaproteobacteria > Pseudomonadales > Pseudomonadaceae > Pseudomonas > Pseudomonas sp. 21LCFQ02. The sequence continues at coordinate 2,558,822 of NZ_CM178749.1, read as the reverse complement.
AACGCCGGCATGGTGACATTGAACACCAGCGACGAAGCGGTAACGATGAAGCCGTCATTAATGGCGCCGATACGCTTGAGAAACACGCCCATGAACAGCATCGCAAACACCGGGGCGGTGACATTGAGTGTTTCAAGAAAAATTGCCAGCATGCCCCACACCCCGTCCCGTCGTTAGGTGACTAATGATAAGCCAAGTACGACATCATATGTGACAGGGTTTTACAGAAGCAGGCGCCAGCCGCTACATGACTGACGCCTGTATTGCCACGGCAACTCAGCTCTGCGGCGCCACTCGCAACTCGACCACATCCGGGCGTTTAAGCATGGCGTAGAGCACACCGGTCAGCAGGCTGCCGGCAACGATGGCGAGCAGGTACAGCAAGGCATGGTTGATCGCGTTGGGGATCAGCATCACGAACAGGCCGCCATGCGGCGCCATCAGCTTGCAGCCAAAATACATCGACAGGGCGCCGGTCAGTGCGCCCCCGGCGATGCTTGCCGGAATGACCCGCAACGGGTCTTTGGCGGCAAACGGGATCGCGCCCTCGGAAATGAAACACAGGCCCAGCACGAAAGACGCCTTGCCGGCCTCTCGTTCACTCTGGGCAAACTTGCGCCGCGCAAGCAGGCTGGCGATGCCCATGCCGATCGGCGGTACCATACCGGCCGCCATCGCCGCCGCCATGGGCGCGTAGCTCTGCGATGCCAGCAAGCCGACCGAGAACGCATAAGACGCCTTGTTGATTGGCCCGCCCAGATCGACGCACATCATCGCGCCAAGCACCACACCGAGCAAAATGGCGTTGGCGGTGCCCATGGTTTCCAGAAACTGGGTCAAGGCACTGAGCATCCCTGCCACCGGCCGCCCCACCACGTAGATCATCATCAGCCCGGTAAACAGGCTGGCCAGCAGCGGAATGATCAGAATCGGTTTGAGTGCTTCGACGCTGGCCGGCAAACGCGCATAACGGTTGATCAGTTGCGCGCTGTAGCCGGCCAGAAAACCGGCGACGATCCCGCCAATGAAGCCCGCACCGAGGGTACTGGCCAGCAAGCCGCCGATCATCCCCGGCGCCAGCCCCGGCCGGTCGGCGATGGACCAGGCGATGTAACCGGCCAGCAGCGGCACCATCAGTTTGAACGCCGCCTCACCGCCAATCTGCATCAGGGCCGCCGCCAGAGTGCCCTGCTCCTTGAACGCTTCGATGCCGAACACAAACGACAAGGCAATCAACAAGCCGCCGGCCACCACCATCGGCAGCATGAACGACACACCCGTCAGCAGGTGTTTATAGACGCCATTGCCCTCGCTCTTGGTCGCTGCCGCGCTGGCTTTACCGTGGGTTTCGACCACTGCCTCGCTCAATGCTTTGCCGAGGATCGCTTCAGGTTGCTTCAGGGCGATACCGGTACCGCAGCGGTAGATCCGCTTGCCGGCGAAGCGCTCGGTGGCCACTTCAATATCGGTGGCCAGCAGCACCACATCGGCCTGTTCAATGGCCTCGGCGCTCAATGGGGTACGGGCACCGACCGAACCCTGGGTTTCCACTTGCAGCTCGTGGTTCAGGCGTTTGGCAGCCTGTTGCAAGGCCTCGGCGGCCATGAAGGTGTGCGCCACGCCGGTCGGGCAGGCGGTGATGGCCACAATACGCGCGCCCTGCGCGGCTGACTGCACGGCCGCCGCCGGGCTGCTCGCCGGCTGGAAAGGTTGTGCCTGCGCGGCGGCGCCCTTGAGAAACCCTTCGGCATCCTGCAACGCCTGAGCGGGCGCAGCCTGGTATAAGCGTTTGCCGGCAAACCGGCTCAGATCCAGAGGGCCGGTGTACACGGCAACCACCAGATCGGCCTGCTCGATGTCTTGCGCCGACAGACAACGCTGCGGCTTGTGCGGGTCGACCACCTCGACGCAGGTCGACCAACCCAGGCGCTGGGCTGCCGCGTCCAGCAAGCGGGCGCTGAGTACGCTGCTGATCTTGCCGTTGGGGCAGGCCGTGACTATGGCTAATTTCATTACCCTTTCCTCTTGTTATTCTTCGCTCAGGCTGCGCACGGTCACGCCGCTCGCCAACGATTCAAGTTGTGCGGCATCGCTGATGCCGAACCCGATCTGGGTCACCGCCAACGCCGCGACTGCCGTGGCGGTGCGCAGCGCCTGTTGCGGCTCATGGCCATTGAGCAGGCCGTGTAACAGCCCCGCCAGCAATGAGTCACCGGCCCCCACCGTACTGGCCACACGAACCTTGGGCGGTCGCGCATGCAGCGCTGCGCCAGCGCGGAACCAGCACAGCCCCTCGCCACCCTGGGAAATCACCACATGCTCGATACCGTGGCGCTGCAGCTCGCGGGCCGCCGCCGTCTGCGCGGCAACGGAGTCAAGCGGCACAGCAAGCACCTGGGCCAGCTCTTCGGTGTTGGGCTTGATCAGCCACGGCGCAGCTTGCAGACCGGCGCGCAGCGCCTCGCCACTGGTGTCGAGGGCCACTTTGACACCCTGCTTGTTGAGCATGCCCAGCAAGCGTTGCAACCACTGTGGCGTTACGCCGCGCGGCAGGCTGCCGGCCACCACCACCGCGTCGAACTGTCCGGCGATCCGCTCGATACGCTCAAACAGCGCATGCTGCGCCTCGCTACCGACCTCAAGACCCGGCCCGTTGATATCGGTGATTCGCCCATCGGCTTCGGCCAGCTTGAGATTGCTGCGCGTCTCGCCCGGCACCCGGACAAACGCATCGACAAAGCCGCGTTGCTCGAACAATCGATCAAACGCCTGAGGGTTATCCAGGCCAAGAAACCCCGACACGGTCAGTTGATGGCCCAGATCAGCCAACACCTGGGCGACGTTGAGTCCTTTGCCCGCCGCATGGGTGTGCATCGCCTCGCTGCGATTGACCTCGCCGATACGCAGTTGCCCCAGCTGGACGGTCAGGTCCAGTGCCGGATTGAGAGTAACGGTCAGAATCCGCGCCATTCAGAGAGCCTCCACCAGTGTACGCACGTGTGTGGCGCTGCTGGCTTGCAGCGCCTCCCGGGCCAGTGCCTGAGCGCTCGACAGGCTGAGTTCGCGCACGCAGGCCTTGACCTCGGCAATGCTGCGCGCCGCAACGCTCAGCTCATCCACCCCAAGACCGACCAGCACCGGCACGGCCAGCGGATCGGCGGCCAGCTCGCCACACACGCCGACCCACTTGCCTTGGGCATGCGCCGCCTTGACGGTCATGTCGATCAATTGCAGGACCGCCGGGTGCAGGCCGTCGGCCTGGGCTGACAACGTCGGGTGACCCCGGTCGATGGCCAGCGCGTACTGGGTCAGGTCATTAGTGCCTACGCTGAAGAAGTCCACCTCCTGGGCCAGTACCGGGGCCAGCAGGGCGGCAGATGGCACCTCGACCATGATGCCCACTTGCAGATCGCTGACCGGAATCTCGCGGCGCAGGCGCTCAACCATGTCGCGGCTCTGACGCCATTCTTCGACACTGCCGACCATCGGGAACATGATCCGCAGCGCACGGTTATCGGCAGCGCGCAGCAGGGCACGCAATTGCGCCTCCATGATCTGCGGGCGCTGCAAGGTCAGACGGATGCCGCGCACGCCGAGGAACGGGTTCTCTTCCTTGTCGATGGGCCAGTACGGCAGCGGTTTGTCGCCGCCAACATCCAGCGTGCGCACCACCAGCGCACGGCCGCCCAGATCATCCAGCACCCGCCGGTATTCGAGTTCTTGGGTCGCTTCGTCCGGCGCCTGGTCATGAGCCATGAACAACAGCTCGGTACGCAACAGGCCAATACCCTCAGCACCCTGCTCCACGGCTGCCGGTGTGCCGCTGCTGTCGCCGATGTTCGCACAGACCTCAACCCGATGACCGTCGCGGGTCTGGGCCGGCTCAAAGCGTGCAGCGAAGGCAGCCTTGAGGCGCTGCTCGCGGGCGTCACGCTCATCAAGGGCGCGCTGCACCACAGCCTGATCCGGTGCCACGGTCAGGCGGCCACGTTGCGCATCGAGCAGCAACGGCGTGCCCGGCTCGATCAACAGCACCTGCTCACCGGCGCCCACCAGCGCGGTGATGCCCAGCGCACGAGCGACAATCGCGCTATGCGCCGTGGCGCCACCGCGTGCGGTAAGAATGCCGGCTACCCGTTGCGGGTCGAGGCGCGCCACATCGGACGGGCCAACCTCATCAATCACCAGCACATAAGGTTGCTGCGGTTCGGCGACCTGCCGCACACCGCACAGATGGCCAAGCACCCGCCGACCGACGTCGCGCAGGTCAGCAGCCCGCTCGGCGAGCAGGGCATCATTGAGTGCTTCCTGGCGCGAGGCCGCCGACTCGATAACGCCATCCCAGGCGGCGGCGGCGCTGGCACCGCTGTCCAGGCATCGCAATACCTCGGCGCTCAGTTCCGGGTCGTCGAGCATTTCCTGATGGGTAACAAAAATCTCGCTGATCGCCTTGGCCTGGCTGCGCTGAATCAGTTGGCCAAGCTCTTCGCGCACCTGAGCCAGGGCGTTGTGCAGACGCTCGCGCTCGGCAGCCGGCGATTGGCCTTGCTGCGGGTAGTCGAAGGTCGGCGTTACCTGCACATGGGCCGGCCCCAAGGCAATGCCCGGTGACGCCGCCACCGCGGCGATCACGGCACCGGCCGACGGCGCCGCTACGCTAAGAGGCGTAGCCGCCTGCAACACGGGCGCCGCTGCAGGTGCGGCAGCCAGCGGCTCGACCTGCTCGCCCAAGCCCTGCTCCACAGCCGCCAGCAACGCCGGTAAGGCATCGCTGGCAATACTCGGCTCAGCCACGAACTCCAGGGTCTGGCCACGGCGGGCCCCCAGGCTCAGCAGCTTGCTGAGGCTCTTCGCCGACACCGCGGTTTCGGCACTTTCCAGTACCCGCACGCGAATCTCGCCATCAAAGCCCTTGGCCAGTTGCGCCAACGCTTTGGCTGGCCGGGCATGCAGACCGTGGGCGTTGGCCAGAACGATCTGTGCAGCAGGCCACTCGGGCGGCACCTGCCCCCCCAGCGCCTGCAACACCGTGCGGCTATTGGTGGCTTGGCCCAGTTCCTGGCCACGGCCCTCAATCAGCAAGGCACATAGACGCTCAAGCAGCGCCTGGTGCGCCTCGCCCAGGCTGGCCAGACAGAACAAGCCAGTCAACGGCTGGCCCAGGTAGCGCAGAGGCTTGTCCGGGGTTACAAACGCCAGCCCCGGACGCTTGACGGTCTGCTCACTGTGCAACCACCACAGGCCGTCACCCAGTGGCAGGGCTTCGACCTGCTGCAGGATTGCGGCAAAACCGTTATTGACACAATCGGCCTTGCGCAATAACCGCGCGCCCCGCCAGACCAGCTCTTCGAAATCCTCCACCGACAGGCCCAGGCTGATCATCTGCGCATCCAGGGCCAGTTCCTGCGGGGCGCCTTGCAATAGCTTGAGCAGATCCTCTGGCGTTCTGGCGGCACGCAATGACGGTCCCAGATCATCTTCGCCCAGCGCCCGGGTCAATAATTGCAGCAGGCGCAGGTGCTCATCGGAGGTGGCCGCGATACCGATCGCCAGATAGACGATCTGCCCATCGCCCCAGTCCACCCCCTCGGGAAACTGCATCAGACGCACCCCGGTGGTGTGCACCTGATCACGGGTCTGCGGGGTGCCGTGAGGGATGGCAATACCCTGCCCCAGAAAGGTCGAGCCCTGTTGCTCGCGATCTTGCAAGCCTTGAAGATACCCAGGGGCAACCAGACCGTCAGCCACCAGATGATCGGCCAACAGTTGCAGGGCTGCGGATTTGTCCGCTGCCACCTGGGCCATGGAAATCTGCTCCAGAGCGAGTTCGAGCATGCCTGACTCCTGTTTGGCGCCAATACGCCGCTTGATTCTTGTTTTAGAAATTCTGTTGCACAAATACCGACAGCGTAGAGAACAGATTCACCGTCCGCCTGACAGTTTCAGCGATAAGTGATTAACGTAAAAACTTGCCTGCTGAAACGTTTAATCTAAACTTATGCGGCACATTACTCGATTCTTTGCACAGGTTGAAGCCCACCGGGCCGATTCGCTGCGACGCTCGTCAAATAGTTCGAGCATTCGTCGTCACCCATGGTCTGCTGTAAAGATCACGCCGCTTGGGAGAGAATCCCTGCGGCCATGAGGCAACCAAGACAAAGGAATCTTCGGTGAAACTTAGTGATATCGCGCGTCTGGCAGGGGTTTCAGTCACGACCGCCAGCTATGTGATCAACGGCAAGGCTGAGCAACAACGCATCAGCCCGGCCACTGTGGAGCGAGTGCGGGCGGTGGTCGAACAACACGACTTTCGCCCCAACCCCCAGGCGGCAGGCTTGCGCAGCCGGCACAGTCGCACCCTGGGCTTCATCCTTCCGGACCTGGAAAACCCCAGCTACGCACGCATTGCCAAGCTGCTGGAACAAGGTGCCCGCGCCCGTGGCTACCAGTTACTGGTCGCCAGCTCCGACGATGACCCGCTCAGTGAGCTGCAATTGCTGCAATTGTTCCGCGCCCGCCGCTGCGACGCGCTGCTGGTCGCCAGCGGCTTGCCGGCCAGTGATGATAGCTACCGCCAGTTGCAAAGCCAGGGCATACCGATCATTGCCATCGACCGCGAGATGGACCGTGAGCTGTTCTGCTCAGTGGTCAGCGATGACCAGCAAGCCAGCCAGCAACTGACCCAAAGCCTGCTCAAGACCCGCCCGCAGCACATCGCCCTGATCGGCGCACGCCCGGAACTGAGCGTCAGCCGCGAACGGGCGGCCGGTTTCAGTCAGGCGCTGGAAGGCTTCAGCGGCCAGGTCATCATTGAACAGGGTGATGCGTTTAGCCGCGCCTGCGGACAACGCCTGACCGAGGAACTGCTGCAACGCCTCGGGCACCTGCCTGACGCGCTGGTGACCACCTCCTACGTGCTGTTGCAAGGGGTATTTGATGCCCTGCCGCGCCATGCGACACCGCATCTGGGCACCTTTGGCGACACCCAGTTGCTGGATTTCCTGCCGCTGCCGGTCAACGCCATGGCTCAGCAACACCAGTTGATCGCCGACAAGGCGCTGGAACTGGCCCTGAGCGCCATCGAGCAGGAACACTACCAGCCCGGCGTACACGCCATACCGCGCACGTTCAAGCAGCGGATTGGCGAGGTCTGAGCGTGCAGTTGATCGATACCCACACCCATCTGGACTTTCCAGAGTTTGACGCCGACCGCGCGGAGGTGCTGCGCCACAGCCTGAGTCTGGGCGTGCAGCGCATGGTGGTGCTTGGGGTCTATCAACGCAATTGGCAGCGGCTGTGGGAACTGTGCCTGGCCAATCCGGCGCTGTACGCGGCCTTTGGCCTGCATCCGGTGTATCTCGACGAACACCGGCCGCAACACCTCAACGAGCTGGGCGACTGGCTGACGCGCCTCAAAGGCCATGGGCAGTTGTGCGCGGTGGGTGAAATCGGCCTGGACTTCTTTTTGCCCGAGCTTGATCGTCAGCGTCAGCAAGCGCTATTCGAAGCGCAACTGGGCCTGGCTGCGGATGTTGATCTGCCGGTGCTGCTGCACGTGCGCCGCAGCCATGCCGAAGTAATCGCCACCCTCAAGCGCTACAAACTCAAACGCAGCGGTATCGTGCACGCCTTCGCCGGCAGTATCGAACAAGCCCGGGAGTACATCAGGCTGGGTTACAAGCTGGGCCTGGGCGGCGCCGCCACCTGGCCGCAGGCGCTGCGCATGCATCGGGTGCTGCCGCAGTTACCGCTCGACAGCCTGGTGCTGGAGACCGACGCACCGGATATGGCGCCGGCCATGCATGCGCATCAGCGTAACAGCCCGCAATACCTGCCCGATATCTGCCGGGCGCTGGCAGAGCTGATAGGCATCAGCGCCGAGCAACTGGCCCAGGCCAGCACCGCCAATGCCATGCAGATACTGGGCTGGGCCAGCCAGGTTCAAACACCGCGGCAGTGACTCAGAACAGCAGCGTCCACAGGGCAAAACCTGCGTACCAGACAACGGCCGAGCGCACCAGCAACTCCCAGATCAGATCCAGGCTGTTGACCGCACTGATCCCGACAGTCGGCGCCGGTACTTCACTGGCCACACAGCCGATGCGGGCGACCAGACGCGCCGCGCTGATGTTCCAGTTCAGCAGTTCCTGCAACAGTTCCCGGCTGACGGCGGCAAAGTTGCCGACCAGCGCGAAGCTGGCCGCCAGCAGGCGTACCGGGATCCAGTCGAAGGCATGGCGCAATTGCCCGGCACGCTCAGCCACTGGCTTGCTGCTGGCCTTCTCGGCGCTCAGCGCCAGCAAGCGATACGCCAGCGCAGCCACGGGACCGAGCAGGGCATACCAGAAAATTACCGCGAAAAAGCCTTGGTAGGCCTGCCACAGCAGTTGCGCCTGCACACCGGAGATCAGTTGCTGTTCATTATCGGCCTGGACGTGCAGATCCCGTTCGGCGACATGCACCGCCGCCTGCACATCACCGCGTCGGCACGCATCACGAAACGGCCCCAATGCGGCGAGCACATCACCGCGGCCCAGGCTGTAGATCAACACCAGCAGGTGCACCGGCAACAGCATCCAGCCGTAGGCAACCGAACCAATGATCAGCATGGCCAGGTGCAACACCAGCACCGGCAGCAATACGACCAGCGCCAGTACCAGCCAGGGCTGCCGCGCGGTACGCGGCGCCGCTTCGAGCCGTGCCAATTGCTTGAGCCAGGCATCGTCACGCTGGACCTCTCGGCGCAGAGCAGAAAATTTTTCGATCACAATTGCCAGCAACAACACCAGAAAACTCATTCGTTACCCCCACACACCTGCTGCACAGCCTGTCGAAAACGCTCCCAGTCGAAGCACGGCCCCGGATCGGTCTTGCGCTGCGGGGCGATATCACTATGCCCGCAGATACGCTCGACGGTGATGCCCGGCCAGGCCTGGCGCAGTTGCCGGGTCAGCTCGACCAACGCCGTATATTGCAGATCGGTGAAAGGCTGATCGTCGGTGCCTTCCAGCTCGATGCCGATGGAAAAGTCATTACAGCCCTCACGCCCCTCGAAGCTTGACACTCCGGCGTGCCAGGCACGCTCCAGACAAGACACGAACTGGCTGACTTCACCATCACGCTCGATGAGAAAGTGCGCTGAAACACGCAGTTCGGCAATGCCTTCGAAATACGGATGCGCGCCTGGGTCCAGACGGTTCTGGAACAAGGCCTGGACATGGCCGGTCTTGAAACAGGCGGGCGGCAGGCTGATATTGTGGATTACCAGCAGCGAGATTTCGCCTGCGGGCCGCGCATTGAAGTTGGGCGACGGGCAGTGGTTGATCCCGCGACACCAACCGCTTGCGGAGTCCAGTTGCATGAACACTCCTTGATGGACGTTTGGACAGCCGCCAGTATGCCCTTGCCAGGGCGTTTTGCGACAGTTGCAGAACGCCCTCCACTTGTGTTCAGGCGCCCTTGCCCCTGCGCAGGTTGCCCATGACCGAGGCCAGCGCACGGTCAAACAACAAGGAATCGTCCAGCACCCGCACCGAGCCGCGGCGGAACTCCACTGCCAGGCCCATACGGGTCTTCTCCAGGACTTTCATGCCAGTGCGGTTAACGAACACATAGCGGCCACCCGGCTCGACGATGGCGGCCAGCTTGCAACGCAGCTTGTGCTCTTCATCCTCCTGAATCTCGACCCACATCCCGACATTAAGCCGGTTGACCTGCAGCAGACCGGCGTCATCGACGGGCAATGACTGCAGCGGCTCGCTGAACAGTTGTTCTTCCGGCGCAATGAGGACGATTTCCTCGACCACATTGATCATCGGCGCAGCGTCATCAGTTGCCAGCGGCGCTTCGGTCGCCCCCTGCTGATGCCGCGACAGACGCTGCAGTGCCTGCATGTGCAGCACTTCCAGCTGGCTGAAAAATTCGCTGGTGGCAAAAGGGTCGAAGGCCGCACTGGCCAGCCCTTCGCGCAACACCTTGAGCAGCCCTGGGACCTGCTCAAGCAAACGCTGGCGGGCCTCGGGCTCCTCGTGCGGCTCGACGCTCCAGATCAGATCGTCCACGGCATCAAGGCCGGCCTGCCATTCCTGGGAGACCTCACCGTGCTTGAGGCAGGTCAGCAGCAGCACCTTGCTCCAGGCTTCCTGAAGCAGGCGCACAACAACCTGCGGCAGGGTTCGGCCCAGCAGCCGAAGGTTCAGCTCCTGCTGCACACGCTGACGGGCCAACTCAGCTCGCGAACGGCCTTCTTCGGCATCGCGGGTGCGTTGTTCAAGCAACTCGCTGCGGCGCCGCTCATCACTGGTAAAGGCGAGGAAATCCGCCAACAGCTCGGAGAAGATCGCCGTGTCGTCGACAAAGTCATTGAGCAGCCGCTGGACGATATGCTCGACCCGCAGGTACAGCGAATCACGCTGATAGTCATCACGCCCGCCCCAGCCCAGCGCGGCAGACGCGATCTCGTTGAGCAGACGACGCGCCGGATGGCTGCCACGGCTGAAAAAGCTTTTGTCGAGCACCGCGACCTTGAGCATCGGGATCTGTAACCGGCCGATCAGCGCACGCAGCGAAGACGGCAGATTACGGTCGTCCAGGATGAATTCGAACAGCATCGAGATCAGGTTGATAACGTCTTCATCGCCGCCACCGACGATCCGTGACTTGCCGCTGCGCACACTGACGCGGGTCAGCAGTTGTTCAAGCTGCTGACGCAGGTCGAAGTCTTCGACCTCCTCGCCAGACGGTACGTACTGCTGCAGGTGCGACAACAGGCGCAGCAGGTCCTGACTGGAAATCGGCCGGATTTCGGCATTGGAATCATGCCGAGGTGCCAGGCTGCCACGCAGATGCGCCAGCAGTTCCTGCATTGCCTCGAAGACTTCCTGAACGCCTTTGTCGAGCTTCTCGGTAGCCTGAACCAGTGCCGGATCTTCCAGCCGCGCAGTACGCTGCTCGCGCTGCCCGCGATCGGTCATGCGCCGCGCCGGCAGGGCTTTCATGTCAGGCAGGATGCCCGTGGCGATCAACAACTGGTTGGCTTCTGCGTACAGCTGATCGGCATCGGCCAGAACGTATCTCTCGAACAGCTTGAGGATGATCAGCTTGACCCGAATTTCCACCCCGAAGCTGCGCGCCGATTGCAGAAAGAAATCGCACAGCAGCATAGGCCCCAGCGGATTGCTCTGGTCGGTGATGGGCTGGGGGACCAACTGGTTCAGGCGCGCGGTCAACTGACCAAGGGCCAGGCTGTCGCGGCTCATGACCTTGGTCACCATGGCATCAACCGCCACGGTGCGCTCCAGATCGTCATTATTGACCAGTTCCAGCTTGTCGAAGACCACTGGCCCCGGCAGCACAGGCTCGGCGACCTGGTACTGGCCCAGAACCAGAAACGCTTCGTAGAACTTGTCGACGAAGGTTCGCTCGATGCTCTTGCGCTTGAGGCGCAGATCACGCATCGCCTCGAAGAAGTGGTTCTGCTCGCTGTTGTTACGCGCCCGATCAGCCATCTCGAAGAGGGTGTCGTCAGCATTGTCAAACAGCCTCTGCAAGGCGTCCTTGAGCTGCTGCGCAGCCTTGTCGCGCACCTGCAACAACACGACAGGCAAGCGAGCCAATGGCGTCTGGGTCGCCTGCAGCGGCACCGCTTTGCTCAGTGGCACAACCTTTTCGTCGCTTTGCATTGTATCTCCTGACAGGAATTGGCTCTCGGGTGCACCTGGAAACTGCTGGCGTTACACCCGCAGAGGCTGTGTGAAACGACTGCGCTCGGCCTTGGCAGCTCAAACCCACAACCAATGTCAATCTCATGACGTCAATTACAAGTCGTGATTATCTTGCAAGATCCGTTCGCAATTCCATAGGGGAATCCCTGCCTCCCCCCGTAGACCACAAATTTGCTGATCTGTCGCAAACAGCGCCCTGAAACCGACCAACTGTCATGCGCCGCCCCGGCAAAAAATCGCCGGTCAAGGCCTGCCATGGGTGGGTAGCGGCAGTGGCGTGCCTTATACTCGGCCGACTTTGTGAGTGGAGCCCGCTATGCCGAATGTACGACTTGCTGCCCTGACCGCTGAAATCGAAGCCAACGTCCGTCGTGCGTTGCTTGAGGATGTCGGCAGCGGCGACATCACTGCCCAGTTGATCCCGGAGAGCCGTCTGGCCAAGGCCACGATCATTTCTCGCGATAATGCGGTGATATCCGGCACGGCCTGGGTCGATACCGTGTTCCGCCAGCTTGATCCACGGGTTGCAGTGCACTGGCAAGTTGCCGACGGTGACCGGGTCAACGCTGACCAGATTCTGTTTCATCTTGAGGGGCCGGCCCGTTCATTGCTCACCGGTGAACGCAGTGCGCTGAACTTCCTGCAACTGTTGTCCGGTGTGGCCACCCGCGCGCGGTTCTTCGCCGACCTGGTAAACGGCACACAAGTGCAATTGCTCGACACCCGCAAGACCCTGCCGGGCCTGCGTCTGGCACAAAAATATGCAGTTACCTGCGGTGGCTGCCATAACCACCGCATCGGCCTTTACGATGCATTCCTGATCAAGGAAAACCACATCGCCGCCTGCGGCGGCATCCCTCAGGCCGTTGCGGCCGCACACAAGATCGCGCCAGGCAAACCGGTCGAGGTGGAAGTCGAGAGCCTTGATGAGCTGCGCGAAGCGCTGGACGCCGGCGCCGATATCATCATGCTCGACGAGCTGAGCCTGGATGACATGCGCGAAGCGGTGCGCCTGAACAATGGCCGCGCCAAGCTCGAAGCCAGCGGCGGCATCAGCGAGCAGACCTTGCGGGTGATTGCAGAAACGGGGGTGGACTATATCTCTATCGGCTCGATGACCAAGGATGTCAAGGCGGTGGACCTGTCCATGCGTCTGAGCCTGTAAGGCAGCCATCGCATCTATAGCAGGAGTCAGCACCATGCAACAGTGGTTCGTAGTGAATGCGGGCAAGCAGTTGGGCCCGATGGATGACGCAGCGGCTCGACTGATTGCCCGGGAAGCACCGGGCGCCTGGTGCTGGACCGCAGGCATGGCCGATTGGCAGCCGATTTATCAGGTGCCACAGGTGCGTGCCGTGAAAAAGGACGGCATCACGCCTTTCCCCGACCCGACTGCTGACATGCTGCAGCCTCGGCCCACTGCAGTGCCGCCGCACAGTGCACCGCCCGCACAGCCCTCCGCCCAACCGGTTCCAGCGGCAGCCAGCCCGGCGTCTGGCGCCTCCAGTGGTTATGGCGCCCTGGCAGTGACCGAGGGCGTTGACTTCAAGCTGTACGGCAGCGAGACGCAGTTCGTCGAGCTTGAGCTGGACCGTGGTGAAAGCGCCGTGGCCGAAGCCGGGGCGATGATGTACAAGACCTGCGACGTACAGATGGAAACCATCTTCGGCGACGGCAGCAGTCAGTCCTCCGGGCTACTCGGTTCATTGTTCGGTGCCGGCAAGCGCATGCTCACCGGCGAAAGCCTGTTCACCACGGTGTTCTCGCAACAGGGCGCAGGCAAAGGCCGGGTGGCCTTCGCTGCACCCTACCCCGGCACCATTCTGCCGCTCAACCTGCGCGATTTCGGCGGCAAGCTGGTGTGCCAGAAAGACAGCTTTCTGGCCGGGGCCAAGGGCGTGTCCATCGGCATCCAGTTCCAGAAAAAGATCCTCACCGGGCTGTTCGGCGGTGAAGGCTTCATCCTGCAGAAACTCGAAGGTGACGGCTGGGTGTTCGTGCATACCGGCGGTACGGTAAGGCGTATCGAGCTGGCACCTGGGGAATCGCTGGATGTCGACACCGGTTGCCTGGCAGCCATGACCCAGAACGTCGATTACGACATCCGCATGGTCGGCGGTATCAAGTCAATGCTGTTCGGTGGCGAAGGCGTGTTTTTCGCCCGCCTGACCGGTCCCGGCACCGTCTGGCTGCAGAGCCTGCCCTTCTCGCGCCTGGCCGGACGCATGCTGGCGGCCCTGCCGGCTGGCAGTGTGGGCCGCAGCGAACGCTGATCGCTGCAGTCAAACGTCCACGTCAAACTCCAGGAGGCGCCATGCTGATTTCCCAAGGACAACGTGTCCCGCTGTCGAACCTGATCTCGGGCCAGACATTGACCCTGACCCTCGCCATCGACTCGCCACATGTCATTGACTATGTGTGCTTCGGCGTCGACGCCAACGGCAAGCTGTCAGATGATCGCTATATGATCTTCTTCAACCAGCCGGCCAGCCCGTGCAATAGCATCCAGCAGCAAGGCAATGAGTTTCGCCTGAACCTGAGCAGCCTGCCGGCCAGCATTGATCGGCTGGTGTTCACCGCCTCGATCGATGGTGCAGGCACCATGCAGCAGATCCGCGCCAGCCACTTCAGTATCGGCGAGGCGGGTCGCGAGGTTGCCCGCGGCGAGTTCTCCGGCAGCAGCTTCAACGCCGAAAAAGCGATCATGGTCATTGACCTGTATCGCAAGAACGGTGAGTGGCGGCTGGCTTCCAACCTGCAGGGCTACAACGCAGGGCTCGATGCCCTGGTGGTGCATTTTGGCGGCGAGGTCGCCGATGAGCCTGCTCCGGCGCCGGCACCTGTCGTGGCGACCGCGAAAATTTCGCTGGAAAAGAAAGTGGCCGAGGCGGCTCCACAACTGGTCAGCCTGGCCAAGAAAGCCCAGGTCAGTCTGGAAAAGGCGCAGTTGACCGATACCCGCGCCCGGGTCGGGCTGGTGCTGGATGCTTCCGGCTCCATGAACGGCCAGTACTCCAGAGGCCATGTCCAGGAAGTCGTTGACCGTCTGTTGCCGCTGGCAGTGCATTTTGACGATGACGGCGCGCTGGATTGCTGGGCCTTTGCCGCAAAGCCAATGCGCTTGACGCCGGTCACCTTGAGCAACTTCCGCGATTTCATCAAGACCGACCATGGCGGCTGGCGCGACTGGGAACTGGGTTCACGGGTCAATAACGAACCCAAGGTCATGCGTCAGGTGATCGACTTCTACAAGCAGTCTGGCGACCGTACCCCGGTGTATATCCTGTTCATCAGCGATGGCGGCGTATCGCAGAACCGCGAGATCATCAAACTGATGAGCGAAGCCGCCAGGCTACCGATCTTCTGGCAGTTTGTCGGCCTGGGCGGGCATGGTTACGGGGTTCTGGAGAAGCTCGACGACATGGAAGGCCGAGTGGTGGATAACTGCAATTTCTTCGCCCTCGACCGACTGGACGAGATTGCTGAAGAGAAACTCTATGACCTGCTGATGGAGGAGTTTCCTGACTGGCTGAAGGCAGCCAAAAGCGCAGGAATTCTCTAATAAAAAAACCGCCATCGAAGATGGCGGTTTTTGTTTACCGATCAGGATCAGCCGATCGATACACCATGAGCTTCAGCCAGTGGCTTGAGGCCGCCGGCGAAGCCCTGGCCGATGGCCTTGAACTTGAACTCGTCGTTGTGACGATACAGCTCACCGAAGATCATCGCGGTTTCGGTGGAAGCATCTTCCGACAGGTCGTAACGGGCGATTTCCTTGCCGTCAGCCTTGTTCACAACGCGGATGTAGGCGTTGGAAACCTGACCGAAGCTCTGCTTGCGTGCATCGGCGTCGTGGATGGTCACAGCGAACACCAGCTTCTTCACGTCGGCAGCCAGGCCGGTCAGCTTGACCAGTACCGACTCGTCGTCGCCTTCGCCAGCGCCGGAGCGGTTGTCGCCCAGGTGCTCGACCGAGCCATCAGCCGACTTCTTGTTGTTGTAGAAAATGAAGCCGCTGTCGTTCAGCACCTTGCCATTTTCACCAACGACGAAGATCGAAGCGTCGAGGTCGAACTCGGTACCGTCAGTCACGCGAGGGTCCCAGCCCAGGCCAACAGTGATTTCCGACAGACCAGGAGCTTCTTTGGACAGAGAGACGTTGCCGCCTTTGCTCAGACTTACAGCCATTTGCGTGTTCCTCCAGTGAATACAGATAAAGCCTGAATCAGAAATTCAGGCCGAGATTGTTGGCAACAGCGCGCAGGCCACCGGCATAACCCTGGCCGACAGCGCGGAATTTCCACTCGCCATTGTTGCGGTACAGTTCGGCGAACAGCATGGCGGTTTCGGTCGAGGCATCTTCAGCCAGGTCGTAACGTACGATCTCGCTGCCGCTCTTCTCGTTGACCACGCGAATGAACGAACCACCCACCTGACCAAAGTTCTGCTTGCGCGAATCGGCGTCATGGATGGTGACCACGAACACGACTTTCTCGACGTCGGCCGGTACGCGGCTCAGGTCGACCTTGATCACTTCGTCGTCGCCGTCACCGGCACCGGTACGGTTGTCACCGGTGTGCTCGACGGAGCCATCAGCGCTCTTGAGCTGGTTGTAGAAAATGAAATCCGCTTCACTGCGGACCTTGCCACTGGCGCCGATCAGGAAAGCACTGGCGTCCAGATCGAACTCCTGACCGTCGGTGGCGCGTGGATCCCAGCCCAGGCCGATCAACACATTGGTCAGGCTCGGGTCAGTCTTGGACAGCGAAAGGTTGCCACCTTTTTGCAGAGTCAAAGCCATGATTGGGTAATCTCCTTTTTCCAGTATTTACGCTTTTGCAGCCGGTTCTTCGTCTTTGGCCGGGAACAGTACGCTGGCCAGAATACCGATGGCCAGTACAACCATGACGACGATCAGGCTGGTGTTCGGGCTGATGCCGTAGCCGTGGCCGAAGATGTGATCGGTTGCGTTCAGGCCCAGTTTGAAGGCGATGAAGAACAGCAACGCAATAACTGCTTTTTCCAGGTGCACCAGGTAGCGCTTGAGTGCTTCGAGGACGAAGTACAGGGTACGCAGGCCCAGGATTGCGAACAGCATCGCCGAGTAGACGATCAGCGGCTCACGGCTGACAGCGATGATCGCCGGTACCGAGTCGAAAGCGAACAGCACGTCGGAGATCTCGGCCACAACCACACACAGAAACAGTGGGGTTGCAAACAGAGCACCTTTGGCCGCCAGAGTGATACCGGCGTTTTCAGGCTTCTTGATCTCTTCTTCGAGTACCGAACGGCGCACGAAGAAGTTGTGGCCGTGCAGCTTTGGCCAGACCGGGAACAGTTTCTTGGCGAAGCGGTAAGCCATGTGCTGCGAGTAGTCGATCTCTTCGTCGTCGTCATCGCCGGCACGCAACATCATGATTGCGGTCCAGGCAACGATGATCGCAAACACCACTTCGACCCATGGGCCCAGGGCCAGCAGGCCGGTACCGATGGCCACGAAGATGCCGCGGAACACAATGGCGCCCATGATGCCCCAGTACAGAACACGATGGCGCAGGCCATCGGGAATCTTGAACCAGGCGAACAGGGCCATGAACACGAACAGGTTGTCGACACTGAGGACTTTTTCCAGCGCATAGCCGGTAAAGAACAGGGTCGAAACTTCTGAGCCGTGCTGGAAGTACAGGAACACGCCGAACGCCACCGAGATGGCGACCCAGAAGATCGACCACAGAGAGGCCTGGGTCAGGGTGATCGGCTTGTTGCCGCGGTGCGAAAAGAGGTCGATGATCATCGCGCCAACGGCAAGACCGATAAATACGGTCATTGTCAGGGGCGGGAAGCCGATAGCAGTGCTGCTTTCCATTTAACAGAGTACCTCGAGGGATATAGATTACAGATCGAAGTCGGCCGGGTTCAGGCCCAGTTCGCGACAAATGATCCGGCACACCTGGCGCTCGCTTTCTTCGAAACTGCCGTCGGCACCACCAATGGCGCAGCAGACGCGAATCAACAGACGCGCAGCATCTTCCTTGTTCTTGATCTTGCCAATGGTCTTGAGTGCTTCGGCACGACCGATCTCGACATCGAATTCGAACTTGGAGCAAGCATCCTGGAAGGCCTTGATGACATCTTTCATGTCAAAGGCTTTGAGTTCCTGGGAGTTCTGGATGAAACCCGCCATCTTCTGCTTCTCGGCGGAGCTGATATCACCATCAGCAGCCGCGACCAGCGCACATCCCGACACAACCGCATCAAGGAATTCGCGGTTCTTGTACTTCGAGACCTCAGAGGCGAGTTTGTCACGCGCCGCTGTTGCATTGCTTTTCAACCAGTCCAGCATTCTATCCCCCTTTGGAGCGGCACGGCCGCCCCAACACTCTTAATTACGGAATCCACGTGGGCACCTCTAAAAACTACCTGCGTGGCCATCGCGTTGTTGAAATCAGGCTAAAAGTGCTCACTTACAACCCGTAAGCTCCGCTTTTTAGCCTGATTTCGCCTGGCGCTGGCTGCCTCGCCTACGTTTTTAGAGGCACCCACTGACATCAACGACATTCACTTCGAGCCAGCCGCCCAGCGCATACCCCAGTTGTAAGCCTTGTCCATATTGCTGTGGCCGTTATGGAAATCAACCCGGCGAGTCACCTTGACCGCGCCGTTGTCGTTTTCCAGCAGGGCGATCGCACACATGCCCTGGCGACCGCCCTCCTCGTTCAGACGCACCTCGATCGGTGGCTGGCCTGGCACGTGGATCGTGATCACCCCGTCGGTTTCCTTCCAGTTCGGTGCGCCCTCGTAAATGAAGGCGTAGATCAGGATCCGGCGAATCTTGCTCCAGTGGCTGCCATTGATATGCAACCACTCACCCTCACTGACAGAACCGGTACGGTCGTCGCCCATCAGCTTGATGTAAGGCTCTTCCTGCAGCGAACCGAAGGCATTGCCCAGCGCCTGCACGGCGCCCTTGTAACCGTCCTGCAGCTCGAACAGGCAGCCGACATCGAGATCGATGGCATTGCTTTTGAGCCGCGAGAAAAAACCGCCCGAACCTTCGCTGCGGCGGTTCCAGTTCAGGTTGACGCGAATTTCGCCGAAACCGGCACTGGTCTTTTCCAGACTGATCGAGGCGCGTGTCTTGTCCAGCGTGATCTTGCTCAGGCTGACCGTGGGTTTGGCCGCAGGTGCCGGTGCCGGAGCTGGAGCTGGAGCTGGAGCGGGAGCGGGAGCTGGAGGCTGCACCTCGGGAGCCGCCACCTCAACCCCGAAGTTCTTCGCCAGCGGCTCCAGGCCGCCAGCAAAACCCTGAGCAACGCAGCGGAATTTCCAGGCGCCCTGACGCAGATAGAACTCACCAAGAATCAGTGCGGTTTCCTGCATGCCCGAGGTGGAAATTGCCGCCTCAAGACCGCCGCTGATGCTCACCTGCAAACGCGAGACCTTATCGAAACTGGCCTTGTTCTCGTGGATGGTTGCGGTCAGTGCAACCTTCTCGATCGCCGGGTCCAGTCGCGCCAGGTCCAGATTGAAGCGCACCTTGCCGGTAGCGCTGTCGGTCAGTTGCACAGCGCCGCCGTTGACGCTGGTCTGGCCGTAGAAACACATGTCCTGGTCGCCACGCACCTTGCCGGTATTGGTCAGCAAAAATGCAGAGATGTCGATTTCAGCACCTGCCAGAGGCGAGTACTCGACGTCGACCGTCAATGGGCCGGCCGCTACTGGCGCGTTGGCGCCTGGGACAAGGTGGGTCATGCGCGAATCGCTCCAATGGCCAGATCGACCAGATCGTCAGCGGTACGGCCGTTGGTCACCTGACCGACTGCGGTGAAGTCCCAGCCGCTTGCGGTACGGGTCAGGTAGGACATGACCACGCCGGTGTGATGGCCTTTCTCGGACAGGTCGAAGCGACCCAGCTCGTTGCGCGAGCCATTGTCGACGATACGGCAATAGGCGTTGGCGACCTTCTCGAAGGTCTGCCCGGTGAACGAGTTGACGGTGAACACCAGGTACTTGACGGTGCCCGGCAGACGCTCCAGGTCGACGCTGATCGTTTCGTCGTCACCGGCGCCTTCGCCGGTACGGTTGTCGCCGGAGTGCTGGATGGCGCCGTCGCGCGATTGCAACTGACGGAACCAGACCAGGTCCAGCGGCTTTTTGTCGGCGTCGAGCATGATGCACGAGGCATCAAGGTCGATCTCGCCACCGCCGCCGAGCAGTTTGCCGAAGAACCCGCTGGCTTTCTCGGGATCCCAGCCCAGGCCCATGCTGACCTTTTTCAGGCCCGTGCCGGCGGTCTTTTCCAGCGAGATTGTCTGGTTTTTTGCCAACGTGAGTGCCATTTTTCGCTCCCTTGAACTACGGTAGTCGGATTAAAAGCGTGACAGCGTTACCGCGATGGCTCATCAAAGCCATCACGATTGTGTAACTTGGCGTTAATGGCCGCCTTGGACGGGGTTTTGGGCAGGGCCTTGTAGCGCCCCCGCTGCCACGCCGGATGGAAATGTCGCCAGTGGGCATCCTGGGCGGCGGCGAGCAATTCGTGGTCACCACTGGTGTCGCCCCAGGCGCGCACCCGGAACTGGCTCAGCGGGCCGTAGACACCTTCAAGACGGCTGACCTTGGAATCACGTCGGCAATTGCTGCCTTCGATCAGCCCGGTCAGCTTGCCATCGACAATCTCAAGGCTGGTGCCGATCAGCTCGACCTTGAGGCGATCAGCAAACGGGCGCAGAACGATTTCTGGCGATGCCGAGCAGAGCGTCACAATGGCGCCCTTTTCAAGCTCGGCTGCCACGGAAACCAAGGCGGTCGGGCGCATCAGGCGATCCCACCACGCGTCGCAGAAGGCTTGGGCCTTTTCCTCGACCCACTGGGCTTCGACGCCGCTGAGGAAAGCTTTGATCAATCGCGCTTTCAACTCGTCGCGGGTCACGCGCCGCGCCAGATAACCGAGACCGGGCAGCACCATGCGCGCCATGCGCGAGGAAAATGTCCGCTGACCGAAGGCGAACTTCAGAAAAGGTACGAAGCTGTCATGCCGGGTCAGGGTTCCGTCAAAATCGAACACCGCCAACAGGCGCTCCTGCACCTCAACTTCCAGATCGGGTTCTATCACTGGCTCTGTCATTTAGCTAACCGCCTCAGCGAGTCGAATGCTGGCATCCACGATTGCAGCCGGCGCCGGCAACACGCCATGCCACTTGGCGCGCTCCATGATGCGGGTTGCCCACTTGTAATGGGTGGCCGGCTCACACATCGCGTCGTTGTACTTGAACACCGCAGCCGCCGCAGAGTTCAATATCATCCGTGCAGAATTCATATCTTCCAGGCTGACCCGCAAGGCGTTCTGGATGGCGGTGATCTGCGAAGGATGGATCGCGGTCTTGCCCACCAGGCCATGGGAGATGTCCAATGCAAGCTCCTGCTCAAGAATTTCCGGGGTTGCCAGTTGTTCGAAGACCGGCGCGGTCAGGGCAAAACCCAGCGACCCCATGACCCCCGCCAGCATCGGAATCACATAGCCCATCGGCGTGCCATACAGCGTCATGGCCGGATTGCGTCGCAACCCCAGGCACCCCATCAGGTCATTGCCGCCAATGCGCAGGGCAATGATGCGCTGATCGAGACTGCCCTTGAGCGCCTGGCCCAGGTCAGCCATGGCCAGCGGATTGAATACCTCAGGGGTTTCCAGGGTCGGCATCAGCGCCAGCGCCGGATTGGTCACTGCCTGCTCCCAACTGCGCAGGTTGCCCAGCGACAGCTTGGGCACCACGAAACCGTCCACATGGCGCATCAGCGGCCAGTCGTTGAGCACCGCCGCCATCTGCGCATCACGAGGCCGCACGAACAGCAACGGGCCATTTTCGGGACGCCCGCCGACAGTCTCGATACGCAGCAGCACTTCACGCAGGTTATCCAGCGCCGTGGCCACATCAACCGGCGCCACGGCATCTTCCAGACACACCACCAACGAGCGGAGTTCGGGAATCTTGCGGCCAAATACCACCTCGAGGATATCTTCCCGGGTGGCCGGCATGTAGAGGGTCGCGCCCAGCGCATAAGGCGAAAAAAGGGCCATCAGCTGAGACTCCGAATAATGGTTGCCGCCCGATAGGGCCCCAGCGCAGCGCCAACCTGCTCGACCGGGACGCCCGCCCGTTCGGTCAGATGCAACAGTAGCTGCACGTCACTGTCACGCTTGTCGCGCACCAGTACATGATCAGGTACCCGGCGCATGACTGCCCGCGTCGCTTCCGCAATACCCGGTTTGATCCGGTTGAAGTTGCTCACTGCAAACCGCGCCGCCAGACCATCAATGGCCTGCCCCGCCGCTGCCTGCAACTGCCCAGCCTGGTCTGCCGACCATGGCTGCGCCGTGGTTACGGCAGGCAATTGCCGACGCAGACCGTCAATCCGGTCGACAAACGGCCGGGTCACGTCGTGGGCCTGCAAATGATCGTAGACCACGCAACC
The DNA here is from genome assembly GCF_024129895.2 of Pseudomonas sp. 21LCFQ02. Taxonomy (NCBI): domain Bacteria; kingdom Pseudomonadati; phylum Pseudomonadota; class Gammaproteobacteria; order Pseudomonadales; family Pseudomonadaceae; genus Pseudomonas; species Pseudomonas sp. 21LCFQ02. Next base: position 2,536,626 of record NZ_CM178749.1, on the reverse strand, counting down.
ATGCAAACCGGCCTCAGACGGCCAGATGGAGCGCGAGACCAGCCCGGAAACGGTAGCACCGAGAATCCCGGAAGGAATGACCCAGTCTTCGGCGGAGGCCGCCAGCCAGGCGCGGCCGCAGGGATCGGCGAGCACCACCAGCCGGGACGGCCCGCTGAAACGCGGGTCTTGCGCCAGGCTACGTTGTACCTCAGCACTGATTGCGCCTTTGCCGGTCCAGCCGTCGACGAACACGATCGACTGCGCGCCATGAGCCTCGATGATCGTCTTCAGGGCAAGCTGATCGATGCCCCGGTCGCGGATGATACTGATGCCGTAATGAAAGACCTGGCGCCCCAGGTCGCGCAGGGCGCGGCCCAGCAGCACGCCCAACGGCAGGCCGGCACGCACGAACGACACCAGCACGATCTGCGGCCCGTGGCACTCCCGGTCAAGGGCTTGGGCAAGTGCCTGGACATCTTCGGCCATACGCTGACCGTTGTACGCCAGGGCGCGCTCGTATAGCTGCTGGTGCTCAGGCGTCGGCGCCTGTTCCTGGCTGATCATTTCCGAATAGTGCTTTTGCCGGGTCTGGATCAACCGCTCTTTTTCTTCGACGCCGGTGACTTCGATGTCGACACTGCGCAGCAGAAACTGCACGTCGTCCTCACGGTAGCTGCCGCTGCCGACGGTGGGCATGCCCTGAATCGGACCGCGCACCGGGCCGTGCCGCGGGTTACTCACCGGTCGCCTCCAGAAACACCCGGGCCAACTGACTGCGGGCCGGGGTTGCCCACCAGTGACATTCGTTCATGAAGTCCAGGTCAGTGATGCTGTCGCCAAAGCCCAACACCGGGCGCTCGCCATGCACCGCCCGGTCGCGGCGCAACCATTCCTGCACGGCATAGCGCTTGGCCAGACCATCGGGCAGGAATGCCAGGTTGTTGCCATTGCCATGCACATGCATGCCGTCGAGCAGGCCACGGGTCTGAACTTCAGCCAGCACCCGCTCAAGGATCCGGTCGTCGCTTTCGTTGTGCTTGGTGACGACGTAATGGAACAGGCGCGCCTCCTCCACCACCCAGCCGCGCAACGAAAAACCCAGTTCCTGACCAATCGCCAGGGTCGCGGCGCACAGCTCGTGCAAACGCATCTGATAGCCCGCCAGGGTTTGCTTCATCTGCTCGTTCCAGTCCTGATCCACCCGGCCGCCGGCATCGAGCATCACCCCGCCATGCGAGCAGATGGCGCCCTGCGTGAATGGCAGCTTTACCCGGCTGTAGGCCTCGACACTGCGGGCGGTCACCGGCACCACGTCGGCATTGGCCAGCATCCAGTTGACGAACGATTGCTGCACGTTGGTCATGTAGCCGTTGGGGTTACCGCTGATATCCACGGTCGCAGGGTGCTTTTCGATACCCGGCGCGGTCTTGCGCGCGGTCTGAAACAGCGTGTCGTCAAGGTCGACGAGAATCAGAGGGCGTGGATTACTCATCACAGATGACCTCGGCATTGAGTGCTTCGACCAGTTCGGCCGCGACGGCCTGAGCCGGTGTTTCGGTGCAGATCAGTACCCGGTCGTAGTGCCCGGGGCGGACGTTGTAGAGAAAATTGGGAATCCCCAGCCCGTAGTTGTCAGCGAACGACAAGGCATGCCCGATGGCGTGGCCCAAAGCAATCGGCGACCGGCTGGTGGAGCTGAAATGCACATCGGCACCGGCCCGCTCCAGCCGCTCAGCCAGCAGGAACGGCCGCCAGACGAACTCACTGGTGCCTACAACAAGGATTTTCTCCCCGGCCTTGACTTGCAGGTCCGGCGCCAGGCTGTCGTTGACCGAACGCACGCCCAGGCGGCCCCAGTCATTATCTGCCGACAATGACCAGTCACCCGCCGCCACGGTGCCTACCTGAGGCATTTCAGGCAATGGCGCCTCAGGGTCTTCGGCAAAGTGATAGTTACCCTGCAGCAGCGAAACCTGCTCGGTCTGCACGTTCGCGCTGCGGCTGACCGCCCCTGCCGACCAGTCGGTCAGCACACAGGTCACCAATCGCTCGATACGCGTCAGGCCGGCCTCGACCAGCGCGTGATGTAGATTGATGAAGGTCTTGCCGGTCGAGGCTTCGTCATCGACCAGCACCAGCGAACGCGCGGCAAGCATCATTTCACGCAGGTGCGGGTCGACAGGCTGGTGAATCAGGTGAGCACTGGCATGGCTATGCTCTTCTTCGAAACGGGCGAACAACTCAGTACCAGTTGGATGCCGGGTGCTGACCATGTACAGCACATCGTCGCGGGCCTGGCTGTAGGCGCGGTGCACCCCGGCACCAAGGCCGACGGCAGTCTCTGCCATGCCGATGATCAGGACCGGCCCCGGCAGGTCCGCAGGAATCCGCGCTGCAAGGTCTTCGAAACTCTGCTGCATGACCGCCGGGCGCACAGGAATGTGCCGGCCCAGTACTCGCGAGACGAACAGAAAGGCACGCTTGGGGTTACGCCGCTCGGCAAAACCGAACAGCGAATCAGGGGCAATGGAGGAGGCATCCACCGTCACATCGAGGCGTCCACGCATCAATTGGGCATGCAGCATGGTCGGTTGGGGAAGCGCCTGACGGCTGTTCATCGATCAAATCCTGGTTGGAGAAGCAAGTGTATCGGGGTGTACCGACCAATCGGAGTCAGCTACGGGAGGCTTCGACCAGCCATAACGCCGACTGTGCGGTACGGGATATTTCAGTTGTGCTGTAGGTTCTTTCCGGGCGCAGCAACGTCGTTGGTACCCGACAGGCTTGTAGAAACGCCACCAGCAGCGCGGATTTGACTGCAAAGTTCATATTCTGTGCGTCCGGCACGCTGGAGGTGACCATGCCGACCACCGCGCCGCCGCTGTCAAACAGTGGACTGCCACTGGAGCCAGGCTGGATCGGTGCGGTGAATTGCAACAGGCTGGCATCGCTGTGCAGGCCGAACAGGCTGGAAATACCGCCTTGGGTGACCTGCAGGCTGCCACCGGAAATCGACGCCAGCGGATAGCCCAGTGCAACGACATTGTCACCCGCCTCGCAGCCCGGCCCTTCGCGAAACGGCAATGAGTGGAGCGGCGAAGCCCCCTGCACGCGCAGCAAGGCAATGTCATTGCGTCGGTCAACCACCACCGGTTCGACCTTGTAGCGGCCTTCCAGAGAGCTGATATGCAGTACGCTCATGTCTTCGATGACATGCGCGCAAGTCATCAAGTGCGCCGGCCCCACCACGAATGCCGTGCCGGTCGCTGACTGATGTCGCGGTTCGTTCTGGCCACCGCTATTGGCACCGCGCCGCGGGTGGTAATCGCTGACCGTCAGGCCGATGTTGCGCCCGAATGCTGCCAGGCCATAGGCCGAGCCTTCGCTCAGGGCACGAAATTTCCATTGCTCATTGCGGCGATAGAACTCACCGATGATGATCGAGGCTTCGCCGTTGTCGCGCAGGTCAAGGCGATACTCGATGTCGTTGTCGATCTGCAGGGCCAGGCTGTTGACTTCACTGACCGGGCCGGCCGCTGCATAGACATAAACCATCAACAGCACCCGGTCGCTGCCGCCCGGAAGGCTGTTGAGGGTCAAGGTGCAGCCGACGTTTTCCGGGCCGCCGCTCCATTCCATCCAGCGCTGCTCATCATGCAGCAACGCGGCGTCGCCGGTAGGCTGGCGCTTCTCGTTGACAGGCAGCAGCGCAACGGCGGCAAAGTCGCCGAAAACCGAAGCCTTGCCGCTCTCCAGATTCCAGGAGCAGCGGGCATTGGCAAGAGCGATGTTTGCGCCAGGTGCCAGCACTTTCATACCGGTCCTCCTTGATGGGCTGAAAGACTGACTAATAGTAAAAATCTATTATTTACGATCACGCGAGAGCCCGTACAGCCACCGTAATGGCCTTCACGCGCATATTTGGCAACCAATTTGTTTCCGGTTCTTTCAGGCCGAGACGTCGACACGCAAAAATACCGGGCAAGTTGACGCCTGTTTCACGGGTATAACCGATACCGCCGGAGTAACGCGGGTTGATTTCCAGCAGGTGCGGTTTGCCCTGCGCGTCATCGCGGGTCTGTACATTGACCAGGCCGTCGCAGCCGAAGTGCTCGGCTGCCTGCATCGCCAGCTGCACCGCTGGCGTATCGCGTTCAAAACTCTGATGCAGGCCCTGCTTGCGCCGGCCAACCCCGGTAATCACCTTGCCGCCTTCACAGATCAGATCCACCGAACACTCACTGCCCGCCATGTACGGCATGACCAACATCGCAGGGCGCTCGCCAGGTTGCCGGTAGGCCTGCAGATAAGCGTCGAAGGTGGTCTCACGCGCATCAGGGTTGGCAAAACAGCGGAACGCGTCAACGCCGTCCTTGAAGCGCCAGAAGCCATGACCAAAGATGCCGACCGTTGGCTTGATGCATACCTCACCGTAAACACTCAACGCGGCGTAGGCCTCTTGCAATTGCTCGGCATTGGTTACCGTGATGCCCGGTATACAGGCCAGCCCGGCCTGCTCGGCGGCGGCGGTAAAACAGCTCTTGTCGTCTACGCTGTGGAAGGTTTGCGGCGACAGGCCGCCGGTGACCAGATCGAGGTCGGCTTCAGCGAAACGCTGACGATGGTTTTCATAAACACTGCCAATGCGTCCGGCCACCACGACCTTTACCCCCAGTTGCCGGGCCGTGCTGATCACCCAGTCGACCCGCTCGGCGCTGTTATGGGGTTCGCGCAGGGCGATGTCAGCCTGGCAGGTAATTTCCGGACGCTCCTGGCGATGCGAGGCAACGATACGTACCGACGCTGGCAAGGCTTCGCGTGCGCCCATGATGATTTCACGTTGGCTGGACTGCCCTTCCAGGAACCAGATCATGCAACTCTCCGTCGTTTGCAGCCATCCGTGATGGCCTTGTCGAATTTTGTAATAACTGATTTGCTGCAAAATACTGGAATTCAAGCAAAGTCGCGCGATTTCTAGTAGAAAGCCGCAGATTCCTGACACTCAAGCAATTCTTCAAAGAGGACAATGACATGAAGTGGCTCAGACGGTCGATCTGGCTGGTGGTTTTTCTGGTTGTGGGCGTGGGCGCACTGAGCCTGCATTACCTACTGCCACGGCATGATGTGGTGCTGGTCACCGGCGTTGAAGTCAAACGCATGGACGCTGACGGCGTGATCAACGCCGAGAACCCGGCAGACGGCCCGACCCGTGACGTTTACTTCATTAACACCGAAGACCCGCAAACCAAGAAAGTCGTGGTTTACCGCAACGAAGACACCGGCTGGAGCTTCCCGTGGTACTTCAAGTTCGACTCGGCCGACCTGCAGGCCAAGGCCCAGGGCTACTCGCGTGACGCACAGCAACTGGTCCTGATCCGTCATTACGGCTGGCGTATCCAGATCCTGTCGATGTTCCCCAACATCACCGCCGTTGAGTCGACCAGCAGCCGTGACGAGCCCTTCCCGGTGTTCAACACCGTGTTCTTCACGGTGCTGATCCTGATCGTGCTGTTCAGCGCCCTCTTCATCCGCCGCCGGGTGCGCAAGCCACGTGTCGATGGCGTGGTTCGCAGCTGACCGCTCCTGCATGCCGGCACGCAGAGCCCTCCGTGCCGGCTGCGTAACTGATAAACTCCCGCGCCTCATTCCTGTTCCTGCCCGAGGCGCTTTGCATGTCCTTCCTGAACCAGGCGCTCAGCGTCGCCCTCGACCGTCGTCAAGCGCTGCTGGCTGAACTGCATGCGCAAGGCACCGATTGCTACCGGTTGTTCCATGGCAGCCAGGAAGGTGCCGCGGGTCTGACCATCGACCGCTACGGCCCCCAACTGCTGATTCAGAGCTTCCATGAAAGCCTGGCGAGCGATGTCGTACCGGGGTTGATCGATACCGTCCAGCGCCATCTTGGGCTTGAACTGCTGCCGGTGTACAACGACCGCTCGGGCGGCAACTCCAGGATTGATCGCCAAGACAGTGTATTTCAGGCCAGCGAAGCAGCCTTGCAGGATGGCGTCGGCCATGAAGGCGGCTTGAAGTACCGGGTCCGTGCCAGACACCCTGGCCAGGACCCGCTGCTGTTTCTCGACCTGCGCAATGCCCGCAGCTGGGTGCGCCAACACAGCGCCGGCAAGAGTGTATTGAATTTGTTCGCCTATACCTGCGGGGTCGGCCTCAGCGCAGCAGCCGGCGGCGCCCGCGAGGTGTGCAACCTGGATTTCGCCGAGGGCAACCTGGCCGTCGGTCGTGAGAACGGCACGCTCAATCCGCAACTGCCACCGATGCAGTTCATCCAGTCCGATTACTTTCCGGCGATCCGTCAGTTGGCGGGCCTGCCGGTCACCGCCCGGCGCGGGCAGAAGCTGCCAGCCTATCCGCGTCTTTTGCCACGCCAATATGACCTGGTTCTGCTCGACCCGCCCGCCTGGGCCAAGAGCGCCTTTGGCACAGTCGACCTGTGGCGTGATTATCAGAGCCTGCTCAAACCGGCACTGCTGGCGACTGCCGAAGATGGCGTGCTGATCTGCTGTAACAACCTCGCCAAGGTGCCGATGGATGAATGGCAAGAACAGGTGCTGCGTTGCGCTGAAAAGGCCGGACGCCCCGTGCGCGAGTGGCAAGTCATCCGACCGGCCGATGATTTTCCGTCACTGGATAATCAGCCACCGCTCAAAACGCTGGTTCTGCAGTTCTGAAGGCAGGCAAATATAGGGAATTTTCCTACAAAGCTGGTCGGCACTGGCTTGTGAACCGAAAGCGCATGCCATACTCCAAGCACCTCCTGCCAGAGAGAGCGCTGCACCAATGCCCAAAGGTCTTAAACGTATTATTGGCGCCCTGGTGGCGGTCTTCGTGCTGTACAGCCTGCTGGGCTTTTTTATCCTGCCGGGCATCGCCCTGCGCATTGCCAATCAGCAACTGGCCGAGTACGCCAGCGTACCGGCCCGCATCGAGCGCCTGGAGTTCAACCCCTACAGCCTGGAACTCAAGCTCTGGGGGCTGAATATCGGCACACCGGGCCAGGAGCAGGTAGCCCTGGAAAAGCTCTACGCCAACCTGCAGATCGACAGCCTGTGGAGCGGTGCCCTGCATTTGCTTGACGTCGAGCTGGTAAAGCCGAAGACCGAACTGCTGTTCGACAAGAGCGGCCAATTGAACCTCACGCAGTTGTTCAAGCTGCCTGCCACTGAGCCATCGCCTGCAGCCGAACCTGCTGGCAAGCCCTTTGCCCTGCGCATTGACCGCATCAGGCTGGTCGATGGCTACCTGCACTTTCGTGACCTGCGTCCCGGCGAGCCGATCGAGTTTCTCTACGACCAGTTGAACCTGGAACTGAAAAATCTCAGCACCCTGCCTGAAGACAATACTGATGCCACCCTGGTGGCGGCCGGCCCTGATGGCGGGCAGATCGACTGGCAGGGCCGCTTCAGCCTGGCGCCGATTGCCTCCGAAGGCACCCTCAAGATCACCGACAGCAAGATGAAACTCTGGTGGCCCTATGTACGTGACGCCGTGCCGCTGGCATTGCAGGATGGCCGACTGAGCCTGGAAACCGGCTACAAATTGAATCTGGCCAAGAACACTGAGCTGCAACTGAGCAACATCCGGGCAAACGTGACGGCCCTGGCACTCAACGCCCCAGATGGCCGTTCACTGGTGCGTTTGCAAAACCTGGAGGTCAGTGACACAAGCCTGGATCTGGTCAAGCAGCAGGTAGTAGTCGGTAAAGTGCGCAGCCAGAAACTGGAAACCTGGGCGGCCCGTGAAGCAGACGGGCAACTGGACTGGCAGAAACTGTTCGTCGGCCAGCCTGCCCCCAAAAAGCCCGCCGCCGCCAAACCCGCCGCTGACGACAAAGCGGCCGAGCCTGCGGCGCCAGTCGCACCGGGCAAACCCGCTGAAGCTTCGCGGCCCTGGCAGGTGCTGGTGCGCGATGTACAACTGCGCAACTATCAGGTCCATCTCGCCGACCGGGTGCCAAGCGACCCCGTTGCTCTGGAACTGGGCCCGCTGAATCTCGACCTGCAAAATTTCGACAGCCTGAACAAGTCGCCCTTCAAGGTCAGGCTCGATACCGGCCTGGGTAAGCAAGGCAAGCTGACCGCCGCCGGCGAAGTGAATCTGGCCCCGGTCAGCGCCAGGCTCAATGTCACCAGTGAAGACCTCGACCTGCGCATCGCTCAAGCCTATATCAGCCCGTTCATCCGTCTGGAACTGCGCAGCGGCATGCTCGGTAGCGACCTGGCAGTGGATCTCAAGAGCACCGAGCCGCTGGCCCTGAGCGTCACCGGCAAGGCGCAGGTCAATCAGTTGCACGCCCTCGACACGCTCAAGCAGCGTGACTTCGTCAAATGGCAGCAACTGCTGCTGGGCGGCCTGAACTATCAGCATGGGCAAAGCCTGTCCATCGACCGGGTCGATCTGCAGCAACCCTATGCGCGCTTCATGATCAACGAAGACCGCACCACCAACGTCGATGACTTGTTGATCCCACAGCCGGCCGAGCCAAAAACCGCTACCCGCAGCAAAAGCAGCGCCAGCGCCAGCGCGCAAAAGCCGCTGGGTATCCGGGTCGGGGAAGTGAACATCAATGATGGCTCGGCGTACTTCGCTGACTTCACCCTGACGCCGAACTTCGCCACCGCCGTGCAACAACTCAACGGTCGGATCGGCCCGATCGATAACAGCCACAACAAGCCGGCACCCGTCAACATTCAGGGCAAGGTCGACCGCTATGCCCCGGTGGTCATCCACGGCAGCCTCAATCCGTTCAACCCGATGTCCAGCCTGGACATCGCGACCAGTTTCAGACGCGTCGAACTGACCACGCTGACCCCTTACTCGGGCAAGTTCGCAGGCTTTCGCATCCGCAAGGGCCGGCTGAACCTCGACCTGCATTATCAAATCAGCGAAGGCCGGCTCAAGGCCGAGAATACGGTGCTGGTCGAACAGTTGCAGTTGGGCGAGAGGGTCGACAGCCCGGATGCCCTGGACCTGCCGATTCGGCTGGCGGTGGCACTGCTCAAAGATCCCCAAGGGCGGATTTCTCTGGAGCTGCCGGTGGAGGGTGACCTGAATAACCCGCAGTTCAGTGTCATGCCGATTGTCTGGCAGACCCTGCGCAATCTGGTAGTACGCGCCGCCCAGTCGCCATTCAAATTTATCGGCGGGCTGGTGGCCGGTGGCGGCTCGCAGGATCTGGGCAGCATCCAGTTTGCGCCTGGCTCCAGCAGCTTGTCAGGTACAGCGCAACAGGCGCTCGACAAACTCGCCGCAGCCCTCAAGGAGCGTCCGACACTGCGTCTGGAAATCGAGGGCACCAGTGCCCAAAGCAGTGACGGCCCTTTGATCGCACGCCAGCGTCTGGAGCGTGAGTATCAATTGACCTACTACAAGATCATGCAGCGCCGCGGTGACAAGGTCCCGGCCAACGCCAGCCTGTTGCAGGTGCCGGAAGACGAAAAGGCGCCGATGCTCGAAGGCATTTATCGCGCCCGGCTCAAGCAGCAACCACCGGCACAGTGGGAACAGCTTGATCAGGAAGCCCGCACCAATCAGCTACGCAATGCCATGCTGCAGTTCTGGAGCAGCAATGAAGTGCTGTTACGCGAGCTCGGTCAGGACCGGGCGAGCAGCATCAAGGATTATCTGGTGGGCAAAGCAGGACTGGAAGATGATCGGGTGTACTTCATCGACGCGCAACTCGGCAAGGCCCAGGCCGATGGCCAGGTCATCACCCCCCTGCATCTGGACAGCGAATAACCCATGAGCCGCTCTTTGACCTGCGCCATCCTGACCCTGACTGTACTGTTGACAAGCCCGGCACAGGCCTCAACCATGCGCTGCGGCAGCCAGTTGATCAGCCTCGGTGACCATGCCTTCGAGGTCGAAAGAAAGTGCGGCACGCCAGTCAGCCAAGCGGTGATCGGCTCGAAGGAGAGCTTTAGCGGCAACTATCGGTATTCGGAACAGGTACGAATCGAGGAGTGGATCTACGGCCCTGATCACGGCATGTATCGTTACCTGCGCTTTGAAGGCGGACGATTGATACGCATTGACAGCAAGCGCGGCCAATAGCGCCAGTGACTTTTCAAGACTCGAAATAGAACAGGCCCCGACTCAAGAGCCGGGGCCTGTAATGGCCACATCCATATGGCCGATCGCATGAACTTTCTACACCAGGTTCCGGCCTCCCTGGCCAGAACCCGTGTCAGATGCTCATAGTCGAACCGAACTATTCAGCTTTCAGCGCTTCAGCAGTCACCGACTTCACGCCTTTGATGTTCTTGGCGATGTTCACGGCAGTTTTCTTCTGAGTCTCGGTCACTTTGACGTCCGAAGACAGGGCAACCACGCCGTTAGCGGTTTCTACTTTGATGTCAGAGCCCGGAATGCCTTTTTCGGTCAGCAGGTCGGCTTTCACCTTGGTGGTGATCCAGGTGTCGCTGCCTTCTTGCTTGGCGTTTTCAACAGTCGTGTTGGCAGCCAGCATCAGCGGAGCCTGAGTAGCGGTCTGGGCGAATGCGCCACCGGTCATGGACAGAGTCAGAGCAGCGGCAGCAGCAGCGATAGCGAACTTCTTCATACGATGAACTCCTGTTTTTCTGAAAAACCGCGCCAATGTCTAGCGAGGGTTAACAGGTATATCGCAAGCGCTGTGCCAACTTTTTAACCCTTATAATTTCGTTATTAATCAACAAGTTAAAAATTAATTATAATTTGCGCATCGTGCAGATTGCCCGCTCGGCCGCTCAGGACGCTTGCAAGTTGCAAGTGTTACACCCAGCTGACAGGTTAATCCTTGAGCAGCTCAGCGGCTGGCGAATCAGATCTAGAAGCCCATGCTCAGAGTAGCGGTCACGGAGGCCGGTTCGCCGGCATAGTTACCGGCACTGGCGACCGTCTCGATGTAATCGCGGTCGGTCACGTTGCGGGCATTGAGCGATACCCGCAGCTGTTCATTGATGTCGTAGAACAGGCTCATGTCGATGCGCGTATAACCGCTGGCACTGTAGTTGTTGGCCAGGTTGCCATAACGCTTGCCGGCATAAATCACCCCAGCGCCCATACCCAGGCCTCGCAGTGGGCCGTTCTGCAACTGGTAGCTGGACCATAGCGAGCCACTGAGCACCGGAATACCTTCCAGGCGATTGCCTTCTTCAAGTTGGGTGTCCTTGATCAGCTTGGCATCGAGCACGGCCACGTTGCCGATCAGGTTCCAGCCATCGCTGATCTCGCCGCTTACATCCAGTTCGAGGCCGCGCACCCGCTGCTGACCGGTCTGGATCGAATAGTTGCTATCGGCAGGGTCTGTGGTGGACAGGTTCTCGCGACGGATCTCAAATGCCGAAAGGGTGGCACTCATGCGCTCGGGAATCAGCTCGTACCTGGCGCCGATCTCGTATTGTTCGCCGGTTTCCGGGTCCAGCACGCTGCCATCGCGGGTCAGCCGGTTTTGCGGCGCAAAGGACGTGCTGTAGCTGGCATACAAGGCCAGCCGGTCGGTCGGCTGATAGACGATGCCGGCCCGCGGCGAAGTGTCCGACGGCTCGATATTGATATCGCTGTAGCTGCCGGTTGCCGTGTAGTTGCGGTTGCGCTGCTCGACCTTGTCCCAGCGCACACCAAGCAGCAGTTTCCATTGCTCACTGAGGTCAATCTGGTCTTGCAGATACAGGCCATAGCTGTTCTGCCGCACCCGAGTGTCTTCACCAAAGCTGAACGGGCCAGGCTGTGCGCCATGCACAGGGTTGAAGATGTCCAGCGCTGCCAGATTGGCGCGCAGCATCCGCACTTGGCGCCTGCCATTGACCGTCTCGAAGCCACCCAGCACTTGATGTTGCAGCCCCCACAGCGATAAATCGGCAATGGCTTCGAACTGGGCGCTCAGCGAACGGGCCGACTCGTCGAAATCCGTAGCTCGCCGATTGGTCGTGCGGCCATCGCTTTGCAGCGATTGCTGAGACACGTTGAGCATGTGCTTGCTCGATTCATCCCAGCGAGTGACCTGACGCAGGGTCAGCCAGTCGTTGGCTTGATGCTCGATGCGTACCCAGGCAGCAGTCTTGTCGCTTTCAGCTCTGGACCAGGGTTCTTCAAGAAACAGTTTATGCCGCGAGTCGACCTTGCCATTGAGCGCCAGCAGGCCGCGGTCGTACTGGGCGTCGGTTTCGGTGTACTCCAGGCCCATCTCTACCCGAGTGAGCTCATTTGGTTCCCAGAGCAACGTCGGCGCGATGAAGCGCCGGTGGCTGTCGCGGTACAGGTCGCGGAAGCTGCCCTCGGTCTGCGTCGCAATGGCCAGCCCGCCGGCCAGAGCATGCTGGCTGTCCAGTGGACCGCTGAGGTAGGCCTGCAAGCGGCGCATGTCCCAGGAACCGACCTGCGCCTTGAGCTGGCCTTGCGGCGTATAGGTCGGCTTGCGGGTCACCAGGTTGATTAAACCGCCGGGGTTGCCGCGCCCGTACAACACCGAGGCCGGCCCCTTGAGCACTTCAACGCGCTCGATGTTGCTCAGGTCGCTGAGGATTTCCGGGCGGACCACCAGTGAGTTGGTCATCATCCCGTCCACCGCATAAGTGGTGTTCTGAAAACCGCGAATGAAGAAGCTCTCGGTAGTGCCGCCGTGAGTGTTGCCGCGCTGAATACTGCTGACGTTACTCAAGGCATCGCCCAGGCTGGTGATCTGTTGATCCTCGATCACCTGGCGGGTGACCACCTGAATCGACTGGGGGATATCGCGCAACGGTGTGTCGGTTTTGGTTCCGGTAGCGCTGCGCGCCGCACTATAACCTTCGACCGTGCCAATCGCCTGGCTGCCTGAATGCTGCCCGGAAATGTTGGTGGCTTCGAGCTGCAGTGCCGAACCGTTGGCCGGCAACGCACGCAATGTGTAGGTGTTGCCAGCCTGTGGCACGGCCTCAAGGCCGCTGCCACGCAGCAGTTGCCCGAATCCCTGACTGATCGTCCACTCGCCTTTGAGTGCGTCACTGCGCAGGTTCTGGGTCACGACCGGGTCAATCGGTAGAGTCACCCCGGCTTTGGCAGCGAAGGCGGCGAGGCTTTCGCTCAGCGGGCCGGCGGGAACATCATAGTACTGCGTACCTTGCTGGGCATGGCTCTGCGGCGCCACGGCGATGCAGCTCAAGGCCAGCGCCGGAGCGCCGATGGCCCTGGCGAGCAAAGCGACACGAAACAGCGATGATGCGGGCATGAAGGGGGTTCCTGATGGCGTGTAAGTGCGTTTTCAGGAGGGAGGACACGCCACCGGCAAAAAACACGACAGGGTTTATCAACTTTTTTGCAGCGGCCCCAGCGTGACCCAATACCGCGTCACATAACTGACCTTCACCGGCAGGGTCAACGCAACTGCCGCCAGGACGCTGTCAGTGTCCTGTAGCTGGAAGGCACCGGAAATCAACAGCCCGGCCACTTGCGGCTCACAGCGGGTCCAGCCACGCCGGTAGCGCCCCAGCTCGGCGACAAAGTCAGCCAGCGGCATGCGTTCGACCCGCAGCACGCCGTCCAGCCAGTCAATGCCCCGCACCGGCTCAGGCAACGCCTGGACCGTGCGGGTCGTGACATGCGCCTGCTGGCCGGCAGCGACGTCCAGACGCACGCCAGGCGCCTGGTGCGGCACGACGGCCACCTGCCCCTCCAGCACTTGCAGCAGGTCGTGGTCAGCCAACTGGCGAACCGAGAACTTCGTACCGATCGGCCGGTAATTGCCAAGCCCGGACTCCACCGAAAACGGTCGGCCATCGGCTCGGCCGGTGGTGACGAAAATCTCGCCTTTGCGCAGCACCAGCATGCGCTCAGCCGGCGTGTAGCGAACGTCGATGGCACTGTCGGTATTGAGTTGCACCAGGGTGCCGTCAGACAGGCTGACGGTGCGGCGCTCGCCTACGCCGGTACTGATATCCGCCACCAGCGAAACCACCGCCGGGCTGCGCGATGCGGCAAAGCCCAGCGAGCCGACGACGATCATGGTGGTCAAGCTCTTGAGTGCCAGGCGCCGTTTAAGGTTGGCACTGCGATACAGGGTCGAGCGCCCGACTGCCGGAGGAATACTCTGCAATTGTTCGCTGAAGCGGTTGGCCAGTTGCCAGGCACGTTCGTGCTCGGCGTGCTGGCGTCGCCAGTGGGCACAATTCTGGTGATCCTGCTCGGTTACGTCCGCAGCCTGCAGCCGCAGGATCCAGGCCGCCGCCTGACGGGCAATCTCACGGTCAATCGGGACAGTCTTTGCACTCAAAGCCATTCACTCGAAGCCAGGACGATACATTCCTCGAAACCTTGTAACAGATAACGCTGCACGGTACGCACGCTGATATTCAAGGTCAGGGCAATTTCTTCCTGGCTATAGCCCTCGATCTGCGACATCAAGAACGCCTGACGGGCCTTGACCGAGAGCCTGGAAAGCACCTGATCGACCTCGTTGAGGGCTTCGAGAATAGCGGCCTGAGACTCAGCACTGGGCGCCTGTTCGTCCGGCAAGCTGGCCAGCGCCTCGCGCCAGGCGTCTTCCAGAGAACGACGGCGATACAGATTGGCCAGCAGACGCTTGGCAATGGTCGCCAGATAGGCGCGCGGCTCACGCAGATCTTCAGCCTGATGCGGGACACTCAGTACGCGCAGAAAAGTATCCTGGCTCAGGTCTGCGGCATCACTGCGGTCATACACACGACGGCTCAACCAACCGGTCAGCCACGCATGATGAGCGGTGTAGAGGCGTTGGACAGGCGCATAGTCTGCAGGTGTGGGCATGGAATGAGTAAGCTTTACTGATGAGAATGCATCTCAGTTTATACAGTCCGGCCCGGTGCCAGCAATCGTCGTACAACCTCTCAGGCTGATTGCAGCAAAATCTGCAGACGAAAAAAATCCGCGCTCATTGCTGAGCGCGGATTTTCGCAGGCAACCGGGCTGCCCAAGACAGCCCGATTCACACCTGAATCAGACGCCGGAAGCTTTGGCAGCCGCCACGTCTTTGATCGACAGTTTGATACGGCCGCGGTTGTCCACGTCCAGTACCAGCACTTCGACTTCCTGACCTTCCTTGAGGATGTCGGTCACTTTCTCTACGCGAGCATCGCTGAGCATCGAGATGTGAACCAGACCGTCCTTGCCAGGCAGGATGTTGACGAACGCACCGAAGTCAACGATACGCTCGACCTTGCCGACGTAGATCTTGCCGATCTCGGCCTCTGCGGTGATACCCAGTACGCGCTGACGGGCTGCTTCAGCGGCTTCTTTGGTTTCACCGAAGATCTTGATCGAGCCGTCGTCTTCGATGTCGATCGAGGCCTTGGTTTCTTCGCAGATGGCACGGATGGTCGCACCACCTTTGCCGATCACGTCGCGGATCTTGTCGGTATCGATCTTCATCGCCAGCATGGTCGGCGCGTTGGCTGACAGCTCGCTGCGCGACTGACCGATGATCTGGTTCATCTGACCGAGGATGTTCAGGCGTGCTTCCAGGGCCTGGCCCAGGGCAATCTCCATGATTTCTTCGGTGATGCCCTTGATCTTGATGTCCATCTGCAGAGCAGTAACACCGTTGGCGGTACCGGCAACCTTGAAGTCCATGTCACCCAGGTGGTCTTCGTCACCGAGGATGTCGGTCAGGACTGCGAATTTCTCGCCTTCCTTGACCAGACCCATGGCGATACCGGCCACTGGCGCCTTGACCGGCACACCGGCGTCCATCAGCGCCAGCGAAGCACCGCAGACCGAAGCCATGGAGCTCGAACCGTTGGATTCAGTGATTTCCGAGACCACGCGGATGGTATACGGAAACTGGTCAGCGCTAGGCAGCATGGCCTGTACGCTGCGACGTGCCAGACGGCCGTGACCGATCTCGCGACGGCCAGCACCGCCCATGCGGCCGCACTCGCCCACCGAGAATGGAGGGAAGTTGTAGTGCAGCATGAAGCTGTCTTTTTTCTCGCCTTCCAGAGTGTCGAGCAGTTGTGCATCACGGGCAGTACCCAGGGTTGCAACCACCAGCGCCTGGGTTTCGCCACGGGTGAACAGCGCCGAACCGTGAGTCTTTGGCAGAACGCCGACTTCGATGTTCAGCGGGCGAACGGTGCGGGTGTCACGGCCATCGATACGCGGCTTGCCGTTGACGATGTTCTCGCGCACGGTGCGGTATTCGATTTCACCGAAAGCAGCTTTGACTTCGCCAGCCGACGGGCCATTCTCTTCAACGGCCAGACGGGCAACAACCTGGTCACGCAACTCGCCCAGGCGAGCATAGCGGTCGGCCTTGACGGTGATGGTGTAAGCCTGGGAAATGGCTTCGCCGAACTCACTGCGAATGGCATTGAGCAGGACAGTGTTCTCGGCTTCTGGCTGCCAGTTCCAGGTTGGTTTGGCGGCTTCGGCAGCGAATTCCTTGACGGCGTTGATCACGGCCTGGAATTCGTCGTGGGCGAACAGCACGGCGCCCAGCATCTGGTCTTCGGTCAGCTCTTTGGCTTCCGATTCAACCATCAGTACTGCCTCTGCAGTACCCGCCACGACCATGTCGAGGCTCGAAGCAGTCTGCTGCTCGTAAGTCGGGTTGAGCAGGTAGCCGGTTTCCGGGTGGTAGGCCACACGGGCAGCGCCTACCGGGCCGTCAAACGGGATGCCGGAGATGGCCAGGGCCGCAGAAGTACCGATCATCGCAGCGATGTCCGGATCAGTCTTCTTGCTGGTGGAAACCACGGTGCAGACGACCTGCACTTCGTTCAGGAAGCCTTCCGGGAACAGAGGACGGATCGGACGGTCGATCAGACGCGAGGTCAGGGTTTCTTTTTCGGAAGGACGGCCTTCACGCTTGAAGAAGCCACCCGGGATCTTGCCGGCCGCGTAGGTTTTTTCCTGATAGTGCACCGACAGCGGGAAAAAGCCCTTGCTTGGGTCGGCGTGCTTGGCACCGACTACGGTCACCAGAACGCTGACGTCGTCGTCAACGCTGACCAGTACTGCGCCTGAGGCCTGACGGGCAATGCGGCCTGTCTCCAGGGTTACGGTCGATTGACCGAACTGAAACTTCTTGATTACCGGGTTCACGGTTTCCTACCTTTCATTTGTGGCTCTGGGGAAAATGTCTTCTTGCGAATTCTTGGGCAGCACGGGGAATCGGCCCCGATGGCAGTCCAGATAAAACTTGAGGCTGGAAGCCTGCCAGACACATCGGTTTGACCGATATGCCCAGACAGGCTACCAACCTCATATTTCTTTCCGGCCAGACGCCTGGCCCGTCAGTGACTGACGCAACCAGGCTTGGCGGAAAGAGAGTCACCACGCCGTGATTAGCGACGCAGACCCAGACGGCCGATCAGAGCACTGTAACGGCTCACGTCTTTGCCTTTCAGGTAGTCCAGCAGCTTGCGGCGCTGGTTTACCATGCGGATCAGACCACGACGGGAGTGGTGGTCTTTACCGTTGGCCTTGAAGTGGCCTTGCAGCTTGTTGATGTTGGCGGTCAGCAGTGCAACTTGCACTTCTGGCGAACCAGTATCACCGGCAGCTTGCTGGTAGTCGGTTACGATCTGAGCTTTTTCTTCAACGCTGAGTGCCATTTGGGCAATCCTTCAAGTCAAGGAGCCGTCCTTGCGGGACGATTCCAACAGGCCAAGGCCAAAGCCTCGTATTTAAAAAAGAGATGTGACCGTGCCTGTTGACAGCCACCCTCGCCCGCATGCCTGACACCAGCCATGCGGATTTCGGTCACTCTGACCGAATCAGTCGACGCGGCGCAATACGCCCGTCTTCGCTCACTTCACCGATACCGATGAAGCGGCCCTGGTGATCCTGTACCCGGACCATGCCGAACTTCGGTGCGTCCGGCGCCCTGACTGGCTGACCATGCAGCCAGTAGAAAGCGCTGTGCTCCGAGAACTTCAGCAATGGCCAGTCGAGCAACCCGCTGTCTGAGGGCATCAGGAAGCGATCAATGGCTTCGTTGCCGCCTTCGGCATGGGCTTGCTCAAGCTCTTCCAGCGTGACCGTCTGGGCCAGACTGAAAGGGCCGGCCTGGGTGCGGCGCAACTCGGCGACGTAGGCACCGCAGCCAAGACGCTCACCAATATCTTCCACCAGGGTACGGATATAGGTGCCTTTGCTGCAATCCACGGCCAGTCGTGCAGTCTCGCCTTCGCACGCCAGCAACTCCAGGCGCGCAATAGTAACAGAACGCGCCTCGCGCTCCACTACTTCCCCTGCACGCGCCAGTTTATACAACGGCTGCCCATCACGCTTGAGAGCCGAGTACATCGGCGGTATCTGGCTGATCTGACCGGTAAAATCCGGCAGGATCGCTTCGATATCCTGGCGACCAACGGTCACCGGACGGGTTTGCAAAACCTCGCCTTCGGAGTCTGCGGTGGTCGTAGTCTTGCCCAACTGCGCCAGAGTCTCGTAAGACTTGTCGGAATCGAGCAGGTACTGCGAAAACTTGGTGGCTTCACCAAAGCACAGCGGCAAGACGCCAGTGGCCAAGGGGTCGAGGCTACCGGTATGGCCGGCTTTCTCGGCATTGAGCAACCAGCGCACCTTCTGCAGGGCCGCATTGGACGTGAAGCCCAGCGGCTTGTCGAGCAGGATGATACCGCTGACGTTACGGCGGATACGTTTGACCTGAGCCACCCGTCACTCCTTGGAATCGTCTGAAGCGGAGCCAGGCTGGTGCTGGCTGTCCTCAGCCACGGCGCGCTCGATCAGGGCCGAGAGGTGCGCACCACGCGACACGCTCTCGTCATAACGGAAATGCAACTGCGGTACGGTACGCAGCTTCATTTCACGACCGATCTGCATGCGCAGAAAGCCGGCCGCCGTGTTGAGCACCTTGATGCTCTGGGCAACTTCATCATTGCCGTCCTGCCCCATGACCGTGACATACACCTGAGCATGGCTCAGGTCACGGCTGACATCTACAGCAGTGATGGTGACCAGCCCCAGGCGCGGGTCTTTGACTTCACGACGGATCAGTTGCGCCAGCTCGCGCTGCATCTGATCGCCAATACGTTGGGTGCGGCTATATTCTTTGGCCATTTTTGATACCTGTTACTGACCCTGGGCGAAACCCTGAAGGTCTGAAAGCGGCAAACGCCCGGCCTGACGTAGGTCAGACCGGGCGTTGCGTTCAGCTCAAGGCACGGTAACAACGCCGTGCCCGAAACCCGCGACTTAGAGGCTGCGGGCCACCTGGACTTTCTCGAAGACTTCGATCTTGTCGCCGACCTTGACGTCGTTGTAGCTCTTGACGCCGATACCACATTCCATGCCGTTACGCACTTCAGAGGCGTCATCCTTGAAGCGACGCAGCGACTCCAGCTCGCCTTCGAAGATAACGATGTCTTCGCGCAGAACGCGGATCGGACGGTTACGGTGGACAGTACCCTCGATAACCATACAGCCGGCGATCGCACCAAACTTCGGCGAACGGAACACGTCACGGACTTCGGCAACACCGAGGATGTTCTCGCGAACATCGCTGCCAAGCATGCCGGTCAGGGCCTTCTTGACGTCTTCGATGATGTCATAGATCACGTTGTAGTAACGCATGTCCAGACCTTCCTGCTCGACGATCTTGCGCGCACCGGCATCGGCACGCACGTTGAAGCCGAACAGGACAGCGTTGGAGGCCAGTGCCAGGTTGGCGTCGCTCTCGGTGATACCACCGACACCGCCACCGATGACCCGGACCTGCACTTCATCGTTACCCAGACCGCCCAGAGCACCTTGCAGCGCCTCGAGCGAACCACGGACGTCGGATTTGAGGACGATGTTGAGCGTCTTCTTCTCTTCCTGGCCCATGTTTTCGAAGATGTTTTCCAGCTTGCCGGCATGGGCGCGAGCCAGTTTGACTTCACGGAACTTGCCTTGACGGAACAGCGCAACTTCACGGGCCTTCTTCTCGTCAGCCAGTACAGTCATCTCGTCACCGGCTTCCGGGGTGCCATCCAGACCGAGAATCTCGACCGGGATCGACGGACCGGCTTCCTTCACAGGCTTGCCGTTCTCGTCGAGCATGGCGCGGATACGGCCATAGTTGGAGCCCACCAGAGCCATGTCGCCCTGACGCAGGGTACCGTCCTGAACCAGAACGGTGGCCACCGGGCCACGGCCCTTGTCCAGACGCGACTCGACCACCACACCACGACCCGGGGCCGATGGCGTAGCCTTGAGTTCCAGAACCTCGGCCTGCAGCAGTACGGCTTCGAGCAGTTCGTCAACACCGGTACCCATTTTCGCGGAAACCGGAACGAACGGCGTATCACCGCCCCACTCTTCAGACGTCACGCCGTGAACCGACAGCTCACTGCGGATACGGTCCAGATCAGCGCCTGGCTTGTCGATCTTGTTCACTGCAACCACCAGCGGAACGCCAGCCGCTACTGCGTGCTGAACCGCTTCGATGGTTTGCGGCATCACGCCGTCGTCGGCTGCAACCACCAGGATCACGATGTCAGTCGCCTTGGCACCGCGAGCACGCATGGCAGTAAACGCCGCGTGACCAGGGGTGTCGAGGAAGGTAACCATGCCACGCTCGGTTTCAACGTGGTACGCACCGATGTGCTGGGTAATGCCGCCGGCTTCGCCAGCCGCTACCTTGGCACGACGGATGTAGTCGAGCAGCGAGGTCTTACCATGGTCAACGTGACCCATGACGGTAACGACCGGAGCACGCGAGAAGGTCTCACCTTCGAACTTCAGGGACTCGGCCAGGGACTCTTCCAGCGCGTTGTCGCTGACCAGAGTGACCTTGTGGCCCAGTTCTTCAGCGATCAGGTGCGCGGTTTCCTGGTCCAGTACCTGGTTGATGGTCACCGGGGTGCCCATCTTGAACATGAACTTGATGACCTCGGCCGCCTTGACCGACATCTTCACCGCCAGTTCGCCGACAGTAATGGTTTCACCAATGGCCACGTCACGGATGACTGGACCGGTCGGTGCCTGGAAGCCGTGAGCATTACGCTTCTTGAGCTTGGACTTGCCACCACGACCGCGACGGAAGCCATCGCTTTCTTCATCGGAGGTACGCGGTGCAACGCGCGCATTTGGCGCCTTGTCCTTGGCAGCAGGGCGGTGGGCGGCGCCTTTGCGCTCGCCGTCGCCATTGCCACGGGCCGGACGGTCCTCGCTGCGATGGGTCTTCTCGGGACGACGCTCTTCGCGCTTGCGCACTTCAATGGTCGTGGTCGCCGGGGTGTTGTTGGCGGGTGCTGCAACCGGTGCTTCACGCACAGGCTCAGGCGCAGCAGCACGCTCGACCGCTGCCTCGACCGGCTTAGGCTTGTCGGCCACCGGCTGCGGCTTGGCTTCAACGTTCGCAGGGCGACGTGCATCTTCTTCGCTGCGACGCTTGGCTTCTTCTGCTTCAGCTTTCTGACGAACAGCCGCTTCGGCTGCACGGCGCTCATCGAGCTCGCGCTTGCGCTCGGCTTCAATTTCTTCAGCGCTGCGTTGTACGAAAACTTTCTTCTTGCGAACTTCTACGCTGATGCTCTTGCTACCGGCCACACGCAGAGTGCTGGTGGTCTTACGCTGCAAGGTAATCTTGCGCGGTTCTTCCGCCTTGCTCTTGTGACCGCTTTTCAGATGCGCCAACAGCGCCTGTTTTTCGTTATCGGTCACTACTTGCTCGGCGGCGGTGTGCGGCAGACCTGCCTCACGCATCTGCTGCAGCAGGCGCTCTACCGGTGTGTCAACCGTCTTGGCCAGTTCTTTCACCGTGACTTGCGTCATGCACTTCTCTCCTCAGGCCGCGCCTTGTTACTCGAACCAATGGGCACGGGCGGCCATGATCAACTTGCCGGCACGATCGTCGTCGATGCCGTCGATGTCGAGCAGGTCGTCAATCGACTGCTCGGCCAGGTCTTCGCGGGTCAGGACGCCGCGCACCGCCAGTTCCATCGCCAGGTCCTTGTCCATACCCTCAAGAGAGAGCAGGTCTTCGGCTGGTTGGGCGTCTGCCAGTTTTTCCTCAGTAGCGATGGCTTTGGTCAACAGGCGATCCTTGGCGCGAGCACGAAGCTCATTGACGATGTCCTCGTCAAAGCCGTCGATGTTGAGCATTTCTTCCAGCGGTACGTAGGCGATTTCTTCGAGGCTGGTAAAGCCTTCGTCGACCAGAACCTGAGCCAGCTCTTCGTCGACTTCAAGGTCGTCGATGAAATTGCGCAGGATGTCTCCGGTCTCCGCCTGTTGCTTGGCCTGAATGTCCGACTCGGTCATTACATTCAGAGTCCAGCCGGTCAATTGACTGGCCAGACGTACGTTCTGTCCACCACGACCGATGGCCTGAGCCAGGTTGTCCGCGCCAACCGCGATGTCCATTGCATGAGCGTCTTCATCAACGATGATTGCCGCCACTTCAGCAGGGGACATTGCATTGATCACGAATTGTGCCGGGTTGTCGTCCCACAGCACGATATCCACACGTTCACCGCCCAATTCGCCCGAAACAGCCTGGACACGCGAACCGCGCATGCCAATACAGGCACCTTGCGGATCAATACGCTTGTCCTTGGAGCGAACAGCAATCTTGGCTCGCGACCCCGGATCACGGGAAGCAGCCATCACTTCGATCAACCCTTCGGCGATCTCCGGGACTTCAATACGGAACAGCTCGATCAGCATTTCTGGCGCAGTACGCGACAGAATCAGCTGCGGGCCACGGTTCTCAGTGCGGATTTCTTTTAGCAGCGCTCGCAGGCGGACACCAACCCGGAAAGTCTCACGGGAGATGATGTCTTCACGTGCCAGCAGTGCTTCGGCATTGTTGCCCAGGTCGACGATGACGCTGTCACGCGTGACCTTCTTGACGGTGCCGGAAATAATTTCACCCAGACGCTCACGGTAAGCGTCAACCACCTGGGCGCGCTCGGCTTCACGAACCTTCTGGACAATGACTTGCTTGGCGGTCTGCGCGGCGATACGACCGAACTCGATGGACTCGATCTTCTCCTCGATGACTTCGCCAGCCACAGCGCCCGGTTTGTGCGCCTGGGCCTGATCTACCGCGTACTGGTGTGCCGGATCATCAAGGTCTTCGTCCTCGACCACAGTCCAGCGACGGTATGTCTCGTAATTGCCGGTGTGACGGTTGATTTCAACACGCACATCGACTTCATCTTCATAGCGTTTTTTTGTCGCGGTAGCCAGTGCCAGCTCCAGCGCTTCAAAAATAACACCCGCCGGTACGCCCTTTTCATTGGACACCGACTCAACAACCAGCAGTACTTCTTTGCTCATCGTACGCCTCGCCTTTCGCAAGCCATTGGATCCGCGGGATCCGCAGTATCTGGCACGTCTTCAGTCAAACGTGGGAATGATGTTGGCCTTGTCGATCATGTCGATCGGCAACAGGTACTCATGGTCATCAACCTGCACCACGACATCCTGCTCCTCCACCCCGCGGAGAAGGCCCTGAAAGTTGCGACGTCCTTCATATGGCGAACGCAGCTTAATTTTCACTTGGTTCCCAGTGTGCAAAGCAAACTGTTCAAGTGTGAACAGTGGGCGATCCATGCCGGGAGACGACACTTCCAGCGTGTACTCAGAGCTGATTGGATCTTCTACATCCAATATGCCACTGACCTGACGACTGACGATTTCGCAGTCTTCCACCAGGACGCCGCCTTCCTTATCGATAAAAATGCGCAGCATTGAATGCCGGCCCTGGGAAACGAACTCGATCCCCCAGCATGTGTAGCCAAGTGCTTCGACCACTGGGGCCAGCATGGCCTGCAACTGTTCCAGCTTGCTCGACATCTGAACCCCCTCGTGCATGCTTTGAAAATAAAAAAATGGGCACAAGCCCATCAGTGAAAACGCCGCTGAACACCGACGTCATGTTCGGAAACCTCTAAAAATCGCATCTTTAGAGAGATCCGTTCTGTCCAGCTAACAAAAAGCCCCTTGATAGGGGCTCCGCTAAAACTGGTTGCGGGGGCTGGATTTGAACCAACGACCTTCGGGTTATGAGCCCGACGAGCTACCAGACTGCTCCACCCCGCGACAAAGCTGGGGGCGGATTATACGATCGATTACTTGACAGGTCAATCGAACATCCACCTACAAGAAAACCCGCTAATGCGGGCCATCTTGTTTTATATGGTACCGAGAAGGGGACTCGAACCCCTACACCCTATGGGCACAACCACCTCAAGGTTGCGTGTCTACCAATTCCACCACCTCGGCATTACAACACTTTGACGACATCAACTGCATCGTCGAATTCTTGCTTACTTTTCCGGAGCCTGAGGAACATCGGCCGGGACAGTAGCTGCGGGCTTCTGGCCGTCAAGCATAGGAACATCGTCTGATGCCGGCTTTTGCTTGATTTCCATTACCGCTGGATCTGGCAAACCTACCTGATTCAGCTCTTGAGCTTTTTCTTTAGCAAAGTAACCTAAACCCAGGCTACTCAAGAAAAAACATGCTGCAAGTATAGCAGTAAACTTACTAAGAAAGGTAGCACTTCCTTGGCTTCCGAAGACAGTATTTGATGCACCCGCACCAAATGAAGCACCTGCTTCAGCACCCTTACCCTGCTGCATCAGAACCAGGGCTACAACACCCAGGGCACCCAGCAGATGAAAAACGATTACGACTGTTTCCAGCATATTGTCAGTTTCCCGCGGCGCGACAGATCGCACCGAACTCATCTGCATTCAGGGAAGCTCCACCAACAAGCCCCCCATCGATATCCGGCATACTGAAAAGCTCAGCCGCATTGGCCGCCTTTACACTGCCGCCGTAGAGAAGTCGCACACCTTGTGCAACCCCGGAATCATTTTCAGCCAGTTGCGCACGTATTGCTGCGTGCACCTCCTGCGCCTGCTCAGGCGTTGCCGTCAACCCGGTGCCAATGGCCCATACAGGCTCGTAGGCAACAACGGCGTTAACCAGCGCCTGGATACCAAACGCCTTGATGACACTGTCAAGCTGCTGCCCGACCACCTCAAGAGTTTGACCCGCCTCGCGCTGTGCAAGAGTTTCCCCAACACACAACACCGGCACCAGACCACTTGCCTGAATGGCCGCAAACTTGCGATTGAGCACTTCGTCAGACTCGCCCAACAAAAGGCGTCGCTCGGAGTGACCAACCAGAACCAGCTTACAACCCGCATCGACCAACTGAACCGATGCCGTCTCGCCTGTCAGGGCGCCCTGTTCAGCCTGAACGGCTGCATCCTGGGCTCCCACGACGATCGATGTACCTTGGAGCCCGTCGACCACTTGACCGATATGCAGACCCGAAGGAATCACTGCAACATCAACACTGCCAGGCAGGTCCTGCGCTGCGAGCCCCTCGACCAGCTCAGCGACGCTGGCGCGGGTACCGTGCATCTTCCAGTTACCAGCTACCATAGGGCGACGCATGCTTTACCTCGTCGGTCAAAGTGGGCGCAGATATTACCCAACCATTTCAAAGCTGGCAAGCCGTTTTCAGGAACAAACTTCATCGACCAACTTGGCCAGTTCTTCGGCATAGGCCCGGACCCGCACTTCATCCTCACCTTCGACCATGACACGCACCAGCGGCTCGGTCCCGGACTTGCGCAACAACACCCGACCACGCCCCGCCATCTCATCGGTTACCCGGGCACAAGCTTGCTGCACGGATGGATGAGCGACCGGATCCAGACCGCCGGCGAAGCGCACATTGATCAACACCTGAGGGCATTTGCGCAGTTTCTGGCGCGCCTGAGCCAGACTTTCACCTGCACGGCGCAGGGCCATCAACACCTGCAGCGCGGCGATAACGGCATCCCCGGTCGTGGTGTGCTGCATACATACCACATGTCCGGAGTTCTCACCGCCGAGCAGCCAGTTGCGCTCCAGCAGTTCGGCAATCACGTAGCGGTCACCGACATTGGCCCGAACAAATGGAATGCCGAGCTCGGCCAGCCCAAGCTCAAGCCCCAGATTGCTCATCAATGTACCGACGACACCGCCATTGAGGCGATCACGCTGATGCATGTCGCGGGCAATGATGTACATCAACTCATCGCCATCGACTATCGCACCGGTCTGATCGACCATCAGCACCCGGTCACCATCGCCGTCAAAGGCGATGCCCAGATCGGCCTTCTCGGCCAGCACGGCGGCCTGCAGGGATTCAAGGTGCGTAGAGCCGCAGTTTTCGTTGATATTCAGGCCGTTGGGCTGCGCAGCCAGAACACTGACCTGAGCCCCCAACTCGCGAAACACGCTGGGCGCGATCTTGTAGGTAGCGCCATGAGCACAATCGACTACCAGTTTCAGCCCGGCAAAGCTGGTGCCCGTAGGCACGCTGCTCTTGCAGAACTCGATATAACGACCGGCCGCGTCGTTGATCCGCGACACCTTGCCCAGATTCTCCGAGTCCACGACGGTCATCGGCGCATCCAGCAACTCTTCGATCATCATTTCGATCTCGTCAGGCAGCTTGGTGCCCTGCCCCGAGAAAAACTTGATGCCGTTATCGTAATGCGGATTGTGCGATGCGCTGATCACGATACCGGCTTCTGCGTGAAAGGTGCGCGTCAGGTAGGCGATCGCCGGCGTAGGCATCGGCCCCAGCAACATGACATCGGCCCCGGCAGCCGAAAGACCGGCCTCCAGGGCGGACTCGAACATGTAGCCCGAAATACGAGTGTCCTTACCCACCAGAATCCGGCAGGCGCCCATACGGCGAAACGCCATACCCGCTGCCCAGCCAAGCTTAAGCATGAAATCAGGGGTAATCGGGTACTGGCCAACACGACCGCGAATGCCGTCGGTGCCGAAATATTTTTTGGTAGTCATGGGTGCTCCACAGTGTTCTTATTCAGCTGACTCGACAGCTGTAATCATGCGCACGACATCGACCGTCTCAGCAACATCGTGCACACGCAGGATCCGCGCGCCCTTGCTCATCGCCAGAGCCGCCAGGGCCAGACCGCCATACAGGCGCTCATCCACCGCACGCCCCAGCACACCGCCAATCATGCTCTTGCGCGAGACACCCACCAAGAGTGGGCGCCCCAACGCATGCAGAACTTCCATGCGCTTGAACAGGCTGAGATTGTGATCCAGTGTCTTGGCGAAGCCAAACCCGGGGTCGAGAATAATGCGCTCAGCGCCAATACCGACGGCTGCGCACTGCTTCATACGCTCGACCAGAAAATCACTGACTTCCTGAACCAGGTCGCGATAGTGCGGATTATCCTGCATATCGCCAGGCTCGCCCAGCATGTGCATCAGACAAACCGGCAAACCGGTCTGCGCAGCCGCCTCCAGAGCACCAGGACGGCGCAGCGAGCGGACGTCGTTGATCAGACCCGCCCCCAGACGTGCGGTTTCCAGCATTACCTCAGGGGTTGAGGTATCGACGGAAATCACCACATCCAGCTCTTGAGCGACCCGCTCGACCAACGGCGCAACCCGCTCCAGCTCTTCGGGCACAGAGACCGGTGGCGCACCGGGGCGAGTGGACTCACCACCAATATCGATCAGAGTCGCACCAGCCAGCACCATCGCTTCGGCATGGCGCAGCGCAGCATCAAGCTGGCTGTAGCGGCCGCCATCGGAGAAAGAGTCGGGAGTCGCATTCAGAATGCCCATGACATGCGTCCGGACCAAATCAAGAACCCGGTTGCCGCAAGGCAACCGGGTCGGATACAGCGTTGAAGTCATGTCAGACCTTAATGATCGGCAGCAGGGCCGCCGATAGGCGCTTCAGGACGGGGCTCGGGAATTGGCGTACCGTTGGTACCGGAACCACCTTCCCAATCACGAGGCTCACGCGGCGTGCGACCGGCCATGATGTCGTCGATCTGGTCGCTGTCGATGGTCTCGTACTTCATCAGCGCATCAGCCATGGCATCGAGCTTGTCACGGTTATCGGTCAGCAATTGCTTGGCCGTGCCATAACAAAGATCGATGATGCTGCGCACTTCAGAGTCGATCAGCTTGGCCGTATCACCGGAGAAACTGGTGTTCTGGCTCGAACCGCGCCCCAGGTAACCTGAGTCCTCGTCCTCCGTGTACATCAGCGGGCCAAGCTTCTCGGACAGCCCCCACTTGGTCACCATGTTCCGGGCAATCTGGCTGGCGCGCATGATGTCATTGGAGGCGCCGGTGGTAACCCCATCGAAGCCCAGGGTCATTTCCTCAGCGATACGGCCGCCATACAGCGAGCAGATCTGGCTGATCAGCGCCCGCTTGGAGAGGCTGTAGCGATCCTCTTCAGGCAGGAACATGGTGACACCGAGGGCACGACCACGCGGGATGATCGAAACCTTGTAGACCGGGTCATGTTCCGGCACCAGACGACCAACGATCGCGTGGCCTGCTTCGTGATAAGCGGTGTTCTGTTTCTCTTTCTCGGACATGACCATGCTTTTGCGCTCGGCGCCCATCATGATCTTGTCTTTGGCCAGCTCGAACTCTTTCATTTCGACCAGGCGCTTGCCGCTGCGGGCAGCAAACAGTGACGCTTCGTTGACCAGGTTGGCCAGGTCGGCACCAGAGAAGCCAGGCGTACCGCGTGCGATCACTGCCGGATTGACGTTCTCGCCCATCGGCACTTTGCGCATGTGGACCTTGAGAATCTGCTCGCGACCACGGATATCCGGCAGACCGACGACCACCTGACGGTCGAAGCGGCCTGGACGCAGCAGCGCCGGGTCAAGAACGTCGGGACGGTTGGTCGCTGCAATGACGATAATGCCGTCATTCATTTCGAAGCCGTCCATCTCTACCAGCAACTGGTTGAGGGTCTGCTCGCGCTCATCGTGACCACCGCCCATACCGGCACCGCGATGACGACCGACCGCATCGATTTCGTCGATGAAGATGATGCATGGCGCATGCTTCTTGGCCTGCTCGAACATGTCACGGACCCGGCTGGCACCAACACCGACGAACATCTCGACGAAGTCTGAACCGGAAATCGTGAAGAACGGCACCTTGGCTTCACCAGCAATGGCCTTGGCGAGCAAGGTCTTACCGGTGCCCGGAGGACCGACCATCAGTACGCCGCGCGGGATCCGACCGCCCAGGCGCTGGAACTTGCCCGGATCACGCAGGAACTCGACCAGCTCGCCGACTTCTTCCTTGGCTTCATCACAACCTGCAACGTCGGCCAGGGTCGTCTTGACCTGATCTTCCGAGAGCAGGCGCGCCTTGCTCTTGCCGAAACTCATCGGCCCGCCCTTACCGCCGGCGCCGCCCTGCATCTGCCGCATGAAGAACATGAAGACAGCAATGATCACCAGGATCGGGAAGCTGGCCACCAGCAACTGGGTCCAGATACTCTGCTGCTCAGGCTGTTTACCTTCGACGACCACGTTGTTGTCGACCAGATCACCGATCAGGCCGTTATCCTGGATGGCAGGGCGGATGGTCTTGAAGGTATCGCCGTCACTGCGCTTGCCTGTGATGACATAGCCGTCCACAGAGACTTTCTCGACCTTGCCGCTCTTCACCTGCTGGATGAATTCGGAGTAGTTGAGGGTCTGCGGCTCGTTCGGGCTGGAGAAGTTGTTCATCACCGTCACCAGGACAGCCGCGATGATCAACCACAGGATCAAATTCTTTGCCATATCGTTCAATTAGCTACCCTCTGAAGCAAGCTCCACGCAGCAAGCGTGCCTCGCATGATAATCACCGCCCTAACTTACTACAGAACCCCCCAATGTGGCAGGCGCCGTCTGTAACCCTTTGTGAAACATTAGCTACAAGATGTTCATTCAGGCGACATCTGCACGCCATTTGAAAAAAACTATCGCACCATACCAAAAGCGCCCGGCACAGGATCAAAGACGCTCTTCGCTGGCCGAACCCTCCAGACCACGGAAGCCACGGGCCAGAAGGTATTGCTCGCGAGACCGGTCGCGCGATGACAACGGCTTGCGCATCTGCACCTTGTCGAACAGCCGACGGATGTCCTTGTGGTAGGTATCGAAGCCCTCACCCTGGAAAATCTTGATGAGGAAATCGCCACCTGGACGCAACACACGCCCCGCCAGGTCCAGCGCCAGCTCACAGAGGAACATGGCACGAGGCATATCCACAGCGCTCAATCCACTCATATTGGGGGCCATATCGGAAATAACAAGGTCTACTTGCGTATTACCTACCGCCTCGAGGATCTGCGCCAGCACGGCGTCCTGGGTAAAGTCGCCGCAAATGAAAGTGACATCCGGAATGCTGTCCATTTCCAGAATGTCCGAAGCGATCAGCTTGCCCTGACCACCAATCAGCCGACTGGTGACCTGAGACCAGCCGCCCGGGGCCGCTCCCAGGTCGATCACGGTCATGCCTGGGCGAATGATTCTGTCCTTCTCCTGGATCTCCAGAAGCTTGTAACTGGCGCGCGAACGATAGCCGTCTTTTTGCGCCATCTTCACGTATTTATCGTCGAAATGTTCTTTAAGCCAGCCTTGGCTTGATTTGGAACGGGCCACAGGGCACCTCAATTTTAAACGGGTCGCGATTATATGGGCGGTCTCGGACTTGCTCGGGTAAACTAGCCGCCGTTTTTCACCAGACCAGACGCAGGGGTCAGATTATGCCGCTCACTCAAGAGCAGAAGAAACAGTACAAATCCATTGGCCACCACCTCAAGCCGGTTCTGATCGTGGCTGACAATGGTTTGACCGAAGGTGTGCTCGCCGAGCTTGAACGCGCTCTGAACGACCACGAGCTGATCAAGATCAAGCTCAACATCCTGGATCGCGAAAGCCGACTGCAGAGCATCGCAGAGCTGTGCAAGAGCGGCTCGGCAGAGCTGGTTCAGGTCATCGGCAAGATGGCACTGATCTACCGCAAGAATCCCAAGCCGAACAAGAACCTGTCCAACGTTCATCGCGCCGGCTGATTCGCGCATCGTCAGGGCCGCAATCGCGCGCCCTGCTACCCTTCGACCAACGGTCGGCCTGCTTCACCCACTTGGCAAAACCTTCATTCAGCTACCTTACAGGGTCCGAGGACACTGCGCAGCAAGCTGCCTGAAAATCGGGACTGGATAGATGAAACAGGCCGCTCACCCCTGAGGATGAACAGCCTGCCTGTTACATCGGTGCTGGCCCGAGGTGTCAGATGTGACGAACCTCGATGATTTCGTACTCAACATCACCACCGGGGGCCTTCACCACCACGGTGTCACCTTCTTGCTTGGCGATCAACGCGCGTGCAATTGGCGAAGTGACAGAAATCTTGCCCTGCTTGGCATCTGCCTCATCCTCACCTACAAGCTTGTAGATCACGCTTTCGTCGGTTTCGACGTTAGCGATTTCCACGGTAGTGCCGAACACCACCTTACCGGTATGCGGGATGGTCGTGACATCGATGATCACAGCGTTCTGCATGCGGCCTTCGATGTCACGGATGCGCGCTTCAACCATGCCCTGCTGCTCACGGGCGGCATGGTATTCGGCGTTTTCCTTCAGGTCACCCAGCTCGCGTGCTTCGCCGATGTCCTGACTGAGTTTTGGCCGGACCACCTTGGTCAGGTGGGCCAGTTCCTCTTCGAGCGCACGAGCGCCCTCGACGGTCATTGGGTACTTGGTACTCATCCTTTCATTCCTGCATGGAGGTCCTGCAAGCGACGCACGGTCTTTTCCGGACCGAACTTGAGCGCTTCACAGACCGCTTCGCCAGCCGCAATGGTGGTTGTGCAGTAGATCTTGTGCTGCAGCGCATTGCGACGAATGGAGTAGGAGTCAGCGATCGACTGACGGCCTTCGGTGGTATTGATGATCAAAGTCACTTCGTCGTTCTTGATCATGTCGACAACGTGCGGGCGACCTTCGGTCACCTTGTTGACCCGGCGCACCTTCAGGCCCGCAGCTTCGATCAGCTTGGCAGTACCAGCGGTAGCGACCACCTCGAAACCAAGGTTGATCAGGTCACGGGCGACACCCGCCACGAGCGGCTTGTCGTCGTCACGCACGCTGATGAACGCAGTACCGCCCGTTGGCAGCACTTCGCTGGCACCCATCTGGGCTTTGGCAAATGCCTCGCCGAAGGTGTCGCCCACGCCCATCACTTCACCGGTGGATTTCATCTCCGGGCCGAGGATCGGGTCAACACCCGGGAACTTGGCAAATGGGAACACCGCTTCCTTGACGCTGTAGAAGTCAGGAATGATTTCCTTGGTGAAGCCCAGCTCTTTCAGGGTTTTGCCGGCCATGACACGGGCTGCGATCATTGCCAGGGATACACCGATGCACTTGGAAACGAACGGCACGGTACGCGAAGCACGCGGGTTCACTTCAATGACGTAGATGTCCTCGCCCTGCAACGCCAACTGCACGTTCATCAGGCCGACGACACCCAGCTCAAGGGCCATCTTCTTGACCTGGTCGCGCATCTCGTCCTGGATATGGGCCGGCAACGAGTACGGCGGCAGCGAACAGGCCGAGTCACCGGAGTGAACACCGGCTTGCTCGATGTGCTGCATGATCGCACCGATCACCACATCGGTGCCGTCGCTGACAGCATCGACGTCCATCTCGATTGCGCAGTTGAGGAAGTGATCGAGCAGCACCGGGCTGTCGTTGGAGACCTGAACGGCCTCGCGCAGGTAGCGCTTGAGCTCTTCTTCCTGATAGACGATTTCCATCGCACGGCCACCCAATACATAGGATGGACGCACCACCAGCGGGTAACCGATCTTGGCCGCTGCACGAATCGCTTCGTCTTCGCTGCGCACGGTGGCGTTTGGTGGCTGGCGCAGGTTCAGGCGCTCAACCATCTGCTGGAAGCGCTCACGGTCTTCAGCACGGTCGATGGCATCAGGGCTGGTGCCGATGATCGGCACGCCGGCTGCTTCAAGGGCACGCGCCAGTTTCAGCGGCGTCTGGCCACCGTACTGGACAATCACACCTTTTGGCTTCTCGACACGGACGATTTCCAGCACGTCTTCCAGGGTCACTGGCTCGAAGTACAGGCGATCAGAGGTGTCGTAGTCGGTGGAGACGGTTTCCGGGTTGCAGTTGACCATGATCGTTTCATAGCCATCGTCACGCAGCGCGAGGGCCGCGTGTACACAGCAGTAGTCGAACTCGATACCTTGGCCGATACGGTTCGGACCGCCACCGAGGATCATGATCTTGTCGCGCGTCGAAGGATTGGCTTCGCACTCTTCTTCGTACGTGGAGTACATGTACGCAGTGTCGGTGGCGAACTCGGCCGCACAGGTGTCAACGCGCTTGTAAACCGGGAACACTTCCAGTTTCTGGCGGTGAGTGCGCAGGTTCTTCTCGGTCACGCCCAGCAGCTTGGCCAGACGGGCATCGGAGAAGCCTTTGCGCTTGAGGCGCAACATCAGGTCACGGTCGATGGCCGACAGACCCTGGGTCTTGATCTTCTCTTCATCCTTGATCAGATCTTCGATCTGCACCAGGAACCAAGGGTCGATCATGTTCATGCCAAAGATGTCTTCGACGCTGAAACCGGCACGGAACGCATCGGCGACGTACCAGATACGCTCAGCACCTGGAACGGTCAGTTCACGCTTGAGCGTGCTCATGCTTTCCGGGTGGCTCAGGTCCAGTTTCGGATCCAGACCGCTGACACCGACTTCCAGACCGCGCAGGGCTTTCTGCAGGGACTCCTGGAAGGTACGACCAATGGCCATGACCTCACCCACCGACTTCATCTGAGTGGTCAGGCGAGCGTCGGCATTGGAGAACTTCTCGAACGCAAAGCGCGGCAGCTTGGTCACGACGTAGTCGATCGACGGTTCGAAAGACGCCGGGGTCTTGCCGCCAGTGATGTCGTTCTGCAGCTCGTCGAGGGTGTAACCCACAGCCAGCTTGGCCGCGATCTTGGCGATCGGGAAACCGGTTGCCTTGGAAGCCAGCGCCGAGGAACGCGAAACACGCGGGTTCATCTCGATCACGACCATACGGCCGGTGTTCGGGCAAATACCGAACTGAACGTTGGAGCCACCGGTCTCAACGCCGATCTCGCGCAGCACCGCCAGCGAGGCGTTACGCAGGATCTGGTATTCCTTGTCGGTCAGGGTCTGTGCAGGTGCCACAGTGATCGAGTCACCGGTGTGCACGCCCATCGGGTCAAAGTTTTCGATGGAGCAGACGATGATGCAGTTGTCCTTTTTGTCACGGACAACTTCCATCTCGT
Source organism: Pseudomonas sp. 21LCFQ02 (assembly GCF_024129895.2). Taxonomy (NCBI): domain Bacteria; kingdom Pseudomonadati; phylum Pseudomonadota; class Gammaproteobacteria; order Pseudomonadales; family Pseudomonadaceae; genus Pseudomonas; species Pseudomonas sp. 21LCFQ02. The sequence goes on along the minus strand of NZ_CM178749.1, from coordinate 2,502,534 downwards.
ACTCTTTCCAGCCGATCAGCGATTCGTCGATCAGCAGTTCCTTGGTTGGCGACAGATCCAGACCACGGGCGCAGATTTCTTCGAACTCTTCACGGTTGTAAGCGATACCGCCACCGGTGCCACCCATGGTGAAGGACGGGCGGATGATGCAAGGGAAACCCAGCGTCTCCAGTACCGCGTTGGCTTCTTCCATGGAATGGGCGATACCGGAACGCGGGCAGGCCAGGCCAATGGCCTTCATGGCCTTGTCGAAACGCGAACGGTCTTCGGCCTTGTCGATGGTGTCAGCATTGGCACCGATCATTTCCACGCCGAACTTTTCCAGAACGCCTTCGCGCTCCAGGTCCAAAGCGCAGTTCAGTGCAGTCTGGCCGCCCATGGTCGGCAATACGGCATCTGGACGCTCTTTCTCGATGATCTTGGCAACACTCTGCCACTTGATCGGCTCGATGTAGGTCGCGTCCGCCATGGCCGGGTCGGTCATGATGGTGGCCGGGTTGGAGTTCACCAGGATAACCCGGTAACCCTCTTCGCGCAGGGCTTTACAGGCCTGGGCGCCGGAGTAGTCGAATTCACAGGCCTGGCCGATCACGATGGGGCCGGCGCCGAGAATCAGGATACTTTTAATGTCTGTACGTTTTGGCATGGGTTGTCACTCAAATCCGCAGGTCAGTCGGCAAGCCGTCTTGATCAATTCATTGCGGTACCGGGTGGCAGCGCCTGGCGCAACTCCTGCTACAGAGATTGCCGGGGCCACCCTGACACCTGATTACTTCATTCTCAAGGCAACCGGTCAGCGACGCTTGGCCATCGCATCGATAAAGCGGTCGAACAGTGGCGCCACGTCAGTCGGGCCAGGGCTGGCTTCAGGGTGACCCTGGAAGCTGAACGCGCTCTTGTCGGTGCGCTCGATACCCTGCAGGGTACCGTCGAACAGCGATTTGTGGATGGCGCGAACGTTGCCCGGCAGGGTCGCTTCGTCTACCGCAAAACCGTGGTTCTGGCTGGTGATCATGACCACACCAGTGTCCAGATCCTGGACCGGGTGGTTGGCGCCGTGGTGGCCATGCCCCATTTTGACGGTCTTGGCGCCCGAAGCCAGGGCCAGCAACTGGTGACCCAGGCAGATACCGAACACCGGAATTTCGGTTTCCAGCACTTGCTTGATGGCAGCGATGGCGTAGTCACAAGGCTCTGGATCGCCAGGGCCGTTGGACAGGAACACGCCGTCAGGATTAAGCGCCAGCACTTCGCTGGCCGGGGTTTGGGCAGGCACCACGGTGACGCGGCAGCCGCGAGCCACCAGCATGCGCAGAATATTGACCTTGACGCCATAGTCGAAAGCCACGACATGGTAAGGCAGATCGGCCGCCGGGATTTGCGGATGGCTATCGGTTTTCAGTTCCCAGACACTGGAGCGCCACTCGTAACGCTCTTTGGTGCTGACAACTTTGGCCAGGTCCATGCCTTTAAGGCCAGGGAAACCACGCGCAGCAGCAATCGCCGCTTCTTCGCTGATGTTGTCGCCGGCCAGGATGCAGCCGTTCTGAGCGCCCTTCTCACGCAGGATGCGGGTCAGGCGGCGAGTGTCGATCCCGGCAATGGCCACCACGTTGTTGGCCTTGAGATAGTCTTGCAGCGACAGCTTGTTACGCCAGTTGCTGGCCACCAGCGGCAGGTCACGAATGACCAGGCCAGCCGACCATACACGATCAGACTCGGCGTCTTCAGGCGTGGTGCCCGTATTGCCGACATGCGGGTAGGTCAGGGTAACGATTTGTTGGGCATAGGAAGGATCGGTAAGGATTTCCTGATAGCCGGTCATTGCGGTGTTGAACACCACCTCTCCAACGGTCTGGCCGTCGGCTCCAATGGCTTCGCCGCGAAAAATGCTGCCATCAGCAAGGGCGAGTATGGCTGGCTTAGTCAAGAAGACCTCCCGTAGTTAAAGCCTGAAAGGGCGTTCGCAGGTTGCAAAAAAGCGGAGTGACGTTTCGATACGTCACCCCGCTTTCTTGGATAGATTCATCTGCGCGCTTTTAGTGGACACACTAAAGCTGTAGCTTACAGAAAAGGGCTGTTTTGGTCTACCACCAATCGGCCCAAGACTGGTTAAACAAGGCCGTCACTGAGCAAAGAATCAAGAACGGCCTGGTTTTTTCACTAAAAATGACAACGGCTCAACGCAGTTCGAGCACGTCCTGCATGTCATACAGGCCGGGTATCTTGCCGTCCAGCCACAGTGCCGCACGCACCGCACCACGAGCAAAGGTCATTCGGCTGGAAGCCTTGTGGGTAATCTCCACACGCTCGCCATCAGCAGCAAACAGCACGGTATGATCACCGACAATGTCACCGGCACGCGTGGTCGCAAAACCAATGGTCTGCCGATCACGGGCACCTGTCTGGCCTTCACGACCGTACACCGCCACCTTCTCGAGATCGCGGCCCAGTGCAGCAGCGACCACCTCACCCATGCGCAGCGCGGTCCCCGACGGTGCGTCGACCTTGTGCCGATGGTGCGCCTCGCTGATCTCGATATCGACTTCATCCCCCAGCACCCGCGCGGCGGTATCCAGCAACTTCAGGCACAGGTTGACACCGACACTGTAGTTAGCCGCAAAGACAATCGGAATGTCCTTGGCCGCCTCTTCGATACGCTGCTTTTCTTCGGCGCTGAAACCCGTGGTGCCGATGACCATGGCCTTGCCAGCCTTGCGGCAAAACGCCAGGTTCTTCAGGGTCACCGATGGGTGAGTGAAGTCGATCAGCACATCAAACTCTTGCGCCACACGAGCCAGGTCGCCCGACAGCGGCACGCCAATGCGCCCCTGCCCAGCCAGCTCGCCGGCATCAGCACCAACCAGCGTGCTGTCAGGACGATCAACTGCTGCGGTAAGCCCGGCACCCTGCGCCTGACCAACCGCCTCGATAAGAATCTTGCCCATGCGCCCAGCGGCACCGGTAATAGCTATACGTCGCATATTCTGCTCCTGCCAGCCCTCGGGAAAGCGACGCTCTCACGAGGGCTTCTGGTTGGTGGCCTTACAAGTCGCCAAAGAACCGCTTCACACCTTCGAACCAGCCACTGGCCTTGGGCGAATGTGATTCGTCGCTTTGCAGCGACTCGCGGAACTCTTCCAGCAATTCACGCTGGCGCTTGCTGAGGTTGACCGGCGTCTCAACGGCGACCCGACACATCAGGTCACCCGGCCCACCACCACGCACTGGAGCCACACCTTTGCCACGCAGACGGAACTGCTTGCCGGTCTGGGTGCCCTCAGGGATCTTCAGCTTGACCCGCCCCTCAAGAGTCGGCACTTCAAGCTCGCCGCCCAAGGCTGCATCAGTGAAGCTGATTGGCACTTCGCAGAACAGATGCTTGCCATCGCGCTGGAAAATCGGGTGCTCGCGAACATTAATGACAACGTACAGATCGCCATTCGGACCACCTTGCGGCCCCGCCTCACCTTCGCCAGACAGACGAATGCGATCGCCGGTATCGACCCCCGAAGGCACTTTGACCGACAAGGTCTTGTACTCTTCGACCCGGCCTTCGCCATTACAGGAATCGCACGGATCAGAAATGATCTTGCCCTGGCCATGACAACGCGGGCAGGTCTGCTGCACCGAGAAGAAGCCCTGCTGCATGCGCACCTGACCAATGCCGCCACAGGTCGGACACGTGACAGGCGAGGAGCCTTTCTTGGCACCGCTGCCGTCGCACGGCTTGCAATTGACCAGCGTCGGCACACGGATATTCACGGTTGTACCGCGAACCGCTTCTTCCAGATTCAGCTCAAGGGTGTAGCGCAGGTCGCTGCCGCGCTGTGGACCGCCACGCGCGCCACCACGACCGCCACCACCGAAGAAGTCGCTGAACACATCACCGAAAATATCCGAGAAGTTCGCGCCACCGGCACCAAAGCCGCCACCGCCGCCGCCCATGCTCGGGTCGACACCGGCGTGGCCGTACTGGTCGTAGGCCGCACGTTTGCTGGTATCGGACAGCACTTCGTAGGCCTCGTTGGCCTCTTTGAAAAGCTCTTCCGATGCCTTGTCATCAGGGTTACGGTCAGGGTGATGCTTCATCGCCAGGCGGCGATAAGCTTTTTTCAGCTCGGCCTCGCTGGCGCCGCGCTCGACCCCCAATACTTCGTAATAATCACGCTTCGCCATAATTCTTCCGCACTCTTGAGGACGCCCGGCCAAACCCTCCTGAGCCTGGCCAGACTCGTTGAGCCCAATACAGGCCCGGACCCAACTCACGTCAATTCAACGATCCTGGTCTTCGTTCAACGGCCGCAAAGGGCCGCGAAAAGCGGCAGAACAAGCCGCACTGCAGGAGCACCGCGGCCTTGCCACAGGACTTGCGCAGCACAGTGCACAAGCCATAAAAAAATCGTCTATCCCAGACACGCCAACGCGGGAGCAAGCTCCCGCGCGGCGACATCCTACCAGCGACCGCGATACAGCGGTCAACCGGGTTGCAAGTGAGCCTGCGCTTACTTGTGGTCTTTGACTTCTTCGAACTCGGCGTCGACAACGTCATCAGCCTTGGCCGCGCCTTCAGCTGGCTTGGCAGCGGCTTCCGGAGCTTCAGCCTGTTCGGCATACATCTTCTGCGCGATTGGCGCAGAGACCTTGGACAGCTCTTCAACCTTGGCATCGATGACCGACTTGTCGTCGCCCTTCACTGCCACTTCCAGCGCAGCAACAGCCGCTTCCACTGCGGTCTTCTCTTCGGCGCTGACCTTGTCACCGGCATCGGCAATCATTTTGCGGGTCGAGTGCACCAGTGCATCACCCTGGTTACGGGCCGAGGCCAGCTCTTCGAACTTGCGATCTTCCTCGGCATTAGCCTCGGCATCACGCACCATCTGCTGGATTTCTTCCTCGGACAGACCGGAGTTGGCCTTGATCACGATCGACTGCTGCTTGCCGGTAGCCTTGTCTTTCGCGCCGACGTGCAGGATGCCGTTAGCGTCGATGTCGAAGGTCACCTCGATTTGCGGAACGCCACGTGGCGCCGGCGGAATCTCGGCCAGGTCGAACTTGCCCAGCGATTTGTTCTGGGTCGCCTGCTTGCGCTCACCTTGCAGCACGTGAATGGTCACGGCGTTCTGGTTGTCGTCAGCGGTGGAGAACACTTGCGACTTCTTGGTCGGGATGGTGGTGTTCTTCTCGATCAGCGCAGTCATCACGCCACCCATGGTTTCGATACCCAGGGTCAGCGGGCTGACGTCCAGCAGCAGCACGTCTTTGACGTCACCGGCCAGAACCGCGCCCTGAATGGCGGCGCCCATGGCAACAGCTTCGTCCGGGTTGACGTCCTTGCGAGCTTCCTTGCCGAAGAACTCGGCAACCAGCTTCTGCACCAGCGGCATACGGGTCTGGCCACCGACCAGAATCACGTCGTTGATCGCACCGATGTCGATACCGGCATCTTTCAGAGCAGTACGGCAAGGCTCGATGGTGCGCTGCACCAGGTCTTCAACCAGCGACTCCAGCTTGGAACGCGAGATTTTCACGTTCAAGTGCTTTGGACCGGTGGCGTCTGCAGTGATGTACGGCAGGTTGACGTCGGTCTGGGTGCTGGAAGACAGCTCGATCTTGGCTTTTTCAGCGGCTTCTTTCAGGCGCTGCATGGCCAGCGGATCACCTTTGAGGTTGATGCCGCTTTCTTTCTTGAATTCGTCGACGAGGTAGTCAATCAGACGGATATCGAAGTCTTCACCACCGAGGAACGTGTCACCGTTAGTGGCCAATACTTCGAACTGGTGCTCGCCGTCGACTTCAGCGATCTCGATGACCGATACGTCGAAGGTACCACCACCGAGGTCATAAACGATCACAGTGTGGTCGCCTTTGGCCTTGTCCATACCGTACGCCAGCGCGGCTGCGGTCGGTTCGTTGATGATCCGCTTGACGTCAAGACCCGCGATACGGCCGGCGTCCTTGGTCGCCTGACGTTGGCTGTCGTTGAAGTAGGCCGGAACGGTGATCACCGCTTCAGTCACGGTCTCGCCGAGGTAGTCTTCGGCGGTTTTCTTCATCTTCTTGAGAATTTCAGCCGAGATCTGTGGCGGAGCCATTTTCTGGCCATTGACCTCAACCCACGCGTCGCCGTTGTCAGCCTTGGTGATCTTGTAAGGGACCATCTGGATGTCTTTCTGTACGACACCCTCGTCGAAACGACGGCCGATCAGACGCTTTACTGCGTACAGCGTGTTGTGCGGGTTGGTGACCGCCTGACGCTTGGCCGACTGACCGACCAGGATTTCGCCATCGTTGGCGTAGGCGATGATCGAAGGGGTAGTACGCGCACCTTCGGCGTTTTCAATGACCTTGACGTTGCCGCCTTCCAGAATCGAGACGCAGGAGTTGGTGGTCCCCAGGTCGATACCGATAATTTTGCCCATCTTGACTCTCCCGAAACTTTTGATTGGTTGCCGCAACCGGGTTCACAGATTGCGGTAGCACTTAAACGCTTGACCTTTAAATGGGGGCTGCCCGGACGATTTCAAGCCTGCTCGTTAATTGAGGGCGTGGCCGGCGAAGGCGCCTTGCTGACCACGACCATGGCCGGGCGCAGCAGGCGGCCATTGAGCTGATAGCCCTTCTGGAAGACCTTGAGTACGGTGTTGGGCTCGACGTTGGCGTTCTCTTCCATCGCCATCGCCTGGTGCTGTTCAGCATTGAACGGCTGGCCATGCGGATCAACGGCTTCCAGCTGATAGCGCTTGAGCGTGTCCTGAAACATCTTGAGGGTCAGTTCGATGCCTTCACGCATCGGACGGATGCTCTGGTCGTCCGGGTTGGACAGCTCCAGGCCACGCTCAAGGCTATCGATGATCGGCAACAGGTCGGCGGAGAATTTTTCCAGCGCAAACTTGTGCGCCTTTTCAACGTCCTGCTCGGCACGGCGGCGGACATTCTGCAGATCCGCAACGGCTCGCAGGGACTGGTCCTGCGCGGTGGCGAGTTGCTCTTCGAGCACTTGCACGCGGGTCGCCAGATCATCCCCGGCTTCAGCCTGTGCGGCCTGCCCCTGAGCGTGCGTATCCAGATTCTGTTCGTCAGCCATACTTCTCTCCTCTCCAAAACGTCCGCGATCCCAACTCGCGCTTCTGCCCCTTATATGGGAGCGGAATTTCCAGCTTCAAGGGGAGCACACCACGAAGTGCAGGGTAAAAAGCAAAAACCGCCAGCCCGCCAATCCACCTTGCGCATCAGGCAATTGCAGGCCTGTCCGACGACCAGTCATTACGAATTGGAGACGGGCATTGTCAGGCCGAAACAAAACACTGTATAAATAACCAGAAGAATCGTTCTGGAGCCGCTGCATGCTGGTTCATCTTTCGGTACACAACTACGCCATCGTCGAACACCTCGATCTGGAGCTTGATCGCGGCATGAGCGTCATCACGGGTGAAACCGGCGCCGGCAAGTCGATCATGCTCGACGCCCTGGGCCTCACCCTCGGTGACCGCGCCGACAGCGGCGTGGTTCGCCCTGGCGCCGACAAGGCCGATATTTTGGCCACGTTCGACCTGAGCAAGATCCCTGAGGCGCAGACCTGGCTCAAGGAGCGAGACCTGGAGGGCGAGGCACTGTGCATTCTGCGCCGGGTCATCACTGCTGAAGGTCGTTCACGCGCCTACATCAACGGCACGCCATGCCCACAGGGCGATTTGAAAGCCTTGGGCGAGCTGTTGATCGACATCCACAGCCAGCATGAACACCAGTCGCTGCTCAAAAGCGATACTCACCGGCGCCTGCTCGACGAATATGCGGGCGCAACCGATCTGGCCCGCCAGGTACAACTGGCCTCGCAGCGCTGGCGCCAGACACGCGCCGAGCTGGAGCGCCTGTCCAGCTCAGGTGATGAACAACGCGCGCGCCACCAGTTGCTCAGCTATCAACTCGAAGAGCTGGAGAATCTCAGCCTTGGTGAAAACGAGCTCGAGCAGCTCGAGCAGGATCAAAAGACCCTGACCAACGCCGAGAGCCTGCTGAGCATCTGCCGTCAGGTTATCGAACAATGCAGCGAAAGTGACTCGGGCAACGTCCTGCACGCCCTGACCAACAGCCTCAATCGCCTGTCCAGCGTGAGCGGCAATTCGACACCACTCAATGAGGCCACCGACCTGCTGTCCAGCGCCCAGATCCAGGTTGAAGAGGCCGTGGGCGAACTCAATCGTTTTCTCGACCACTTCGATGCCGATCCGGGCCGCCTTCAACAGATCGAAGAGCGCCTGGACGCCATCTACAGCCTGGCACGCAAACATCGTATCCAGCCCCATGAAGTCGCTACCCTGCATCAGAAGCTGCTCGATGAGATTGAAACGCTCAACGCCAGCGACGAGTCGATCGAGCGGCTGCAGAACGAGCTGACGGCCTACGCCCGGCATTATCAGGAAAAAGCCCGGCAACTGAGCGACCTGCGGCGCCACTCGTCGAGCGAACTGGCCCATGCAGTGGAACAGGAGATCCACCGCCTGGGCATGCCCGGCGGCCGCTTCAACATCGAGCTCAAGGCCAATACCGGGGCTGACCTGCTGCCTTACGGCCTTGAACAGGTCGAACTGCTGGTCAGCGCCAACCCGGGTCAGCCACTCAAGCCTTTATCAAAAGTCGCTTCCGGCGGTGAACTGTCACGGATCAGCCTGGCCATTCAGGTCATCACCGCTCAGACCTCGCGGATTCCTACCCTGGTATTCGATGAAGTCGACGTGGGCATTGGTGGCCCGACGGCAGAAATTGTTGGTCAATTGCTGCGCCGCCTGGGCGAGCGCGGCCAGGTCATCACCGTCACCCACCTGCCCCAGGTGGCAGCGCAGGGCCATCAGCACCTGTTCGTGCACAAGGCCCGTGACAGCAATGCGACGCGCACTGCGGTATCAAAGCTCGGCAAGCACGAGCGCATCGAAGAGGTGGCACGGATGCTGGGCGGTATTGACCTGACCAAGGAGTCATTGGCCCATGCGAAGAAAATGATACTCAGCCAGAAAAACTGAACGCCCCAAAAAACCAAAAGGCCCCTTGCCGAACGAATCGGCAAGGGGCCTTTTTTGCTGTACGAAGAAAGGTTTAGGCTTTCTTGCGCACGTAGAGCACCAGATTGTGATCGACCAGATCAAAGCCGTGACGCTCAACGATGGCCTTTTGCAAGGCTTCGATTTCTTCGTCGAAGAATTCGATGACCTCACCGGAGTCCACATTGACCATATGGTCGTGGTGGCCGCCGTCTGCCAGTTCGAAGACCGCATGACCGCCGTCGAAGTTGTGGCGCACCACCAGACCTGCCGCTTCGAATTGGGTCAGAACACGGTAAACCGTGGCCAGACCGACATCTTCACTGGCGTCCATCAGAGCCTTGTAGACATCCTCGGCACTCATGTGGCGCTGCTCGGCAGAATCGAGCATTTGAAGGATCTTGACCCGTGGAAGGGTCACCTTGAGTCCTGCTTTACGTAGTTCGCTATTTTCAACCATGGTCAGCTTTCTCGCAGACGCTGCTTCGCAGCTTCTCTTAATGCAGGTATGATCGGGGTTTGTTGACCCAGCCAAGATAGTGGAAGTCGCCCACCGATGCAAAACACCAAGCTCTTGCTAACCAGTTTCACACTTGTGGGACTGCTCGCACTCGCCGGTTGCTCGTTCCCCGGGGTTTATAAAATCGACATCCAGCAGGGAAATGTCGTCACGCAGGATATGATAGACCAGTTGCGCCCCGGAATGACCCGGCGGCAAGTACGGTTTATCATGGGCAACCCGTTGCTGGTCGATACATTCCACACCGATCGCTGGGATTATCTGTATAGCCTGCAACCCGGCGGCGGTGAACGCCAACAGGAACGCATCAGCCTGATTTTCAACGGCAATGACCAACTGGTCAGTCTGTCTGGCGACTTCATGCCGGGTGTCAGCCGTGACGAGGCCATCCTTGGCCAAGGCAGTGACACCAGCGTGACGCCGGTGCAGAGCCAGCCGCAGACGCCACCTGAACAGCCCACGCGCCCAGGCTCGATGCTTGACCAGATTCAGAAAGAGGTCGACAGCGTCGAGACAACGCCAGTCCCTGAACAGGAACCGCTGGAAGCACCAGCGCGTTAAGCAAAAATGCCCGGTTAGCCGGGCATTTTTTATCCAGATATTTTCTCGGCCCTGAACTGAAGTCAGGCCCGCCCCTTCTTCGGTCGCGCTTTTTCAGCCTTGGCAGCACGCAGCCGCCGCACTTCCTTCGGATCAGCCAATAGCGGTCGATAGATCTCGATACGCTCACCCGACTCCATGACGCGATAGTCAGGATCGCTGATCAGTTTGCCAAAGACCCCCACCGCACAAGACTCCAGCTCAAGCTCCGGAAAAACCGCTCCGATGCCACTTGACTGCAATGCCTGGCGAACCGTGGTGCCAGCAGCCACCTTGACGCGCAACATGACCTGACGCTCAAGACTTGCATGCACCACCTCGATCTCAATCGGGGTTTCAGACATGCAGCTGTTTCGCCCGCTGGCAGAATGCATCGACCAAGGTATTGGCTGCCTGATTGAACAGTGGCCCGAGGGTGGCACGCACCAGTGGCCCGGCATAGTCGAACGACAGGTCCAGATTGATCTTGCAGGCCTTTTCGCCCAGCGACTTGAAAGTCCAGACACCATGCAATTGACTGAAGGGCCCTTCGACCAGGTCCATGACAATCGACTCACCTGGTATCAGGGTATTGCGGGTCACGAACTTCTGGCTCAGTCCGCCTTTGGCGATTTCAAGACTGGCACGCATCTCGGTGTCGCTGGACTCGTGCACCAGCGCCGCGGCACACCAAGGCAAGAATTCGGGATAGCGAGCCACATCGTTGACCAGGTCATAAAGAAACCGGGCTGGATACGGCAACAGTGCCGAACGTTGAATATGCGTAGTCATGTCAGCATCTTTTCCAAAACTGAGCGGCATATAAATGCCGAACGGCACCCTCTGGTGCCTCAAGAATGAAAGTCAGGGTAACAGGATCGGACGCCAGCGCCTCATCACCTTTTCGCCTGAGTCGTGGGCCGCTCAGATGCGATACGCCACGTTACAAGGTGTAAAAAGAGCGCGCATTGTCCGGGATTCGATCATCGCGCTCAAGCACACGCCTTGCCCATAGCCGACAACGCAGCAACTGCCTATAATGCGGCCCCTATGGCCAAACTCAAAAAGCACCCTACAGGGACCATCGCGCAGAATAAAAAAGCGCGTCACGATTACTTCATCGAACACAAGTTCGAAGCCGGTCTGGTCCTGTCCGGTTGGGAAGTAAAAAGCCTGCGTGCCAGCAAGGTACAGTTGGTTGACAGCTATGTGCTGCTCAAGGACGACGAAGCCTGGCTGATGGGCAGTCATATCACCCCCCTCAAGACAGCCAGCACGCATGTCATCGCGGACCCGACGCGCACTCGCAAGTTGCTGCTCAACCGCCGCGAACTCGACAGGCTGTTCGCCGCTGTACAGCAAAAGGGCTATACCTGCGTTGCCTTGTCGCTGTACTGGAAACAGCACATGATCAAGTGCGAAATCGCACTGGGCAAAGGCAAAAAGGAATACGACAAGCGCGACACCGAGCGCGAACGCGATTCCAACCGCGAACTGCAACGTGCCGTGCGCAACAAGGGCAAGGAAGACTGACCCCGCGCAGCCCGCGACAGGCTATCGCGGGCATTCGGCGTAACCTACAGGTTATGCCGCCGCTCGGCTCGCGCCGCCCGCTCTCCCTGCTGACGCACCTCCTCAAGCACCTCCTGAACATACATCAGGTGGCGACTTGAAACACTTCGTGCATCCTCGGCGCGCCCTTCGATAATCGCCTCATACAGCTCACGATGCTGCGCGATAAGCATGTCGCGGGTCTCGCTGCGCTGCTGATACATGCCCCCGATATTGATCACGACGTTACGCCGCACTAGGTCGAACAGCCCACGAATGGTGTGCAGCAACACCGCGTTATGGCTGGCCTCGGCAATCGCCAGATGGAAATTGGCATCGGCAGCGGCCTCTTCGACACCGCCCTCCTGTTCAGCCCTGGCGTAACAATCCTGCAGAGCATCAAATGCCTGGCGCAGCCGCTCGCGATCCAGATCGGTAGCCCGCAACGCTGCGTAGTAGGCGCACGAGGCTTCCAGAGTATGCCGAAACTCCAGCAGGTCGCGCTGCGCGTCCGGGCTGCTTTCCAGCAGTTGCAGCAACGGATCACTGAAGGTCGAGCCCAGATTTTCCGCCACGTAATTACCGCCGCCCTGACGACTGATCAACAGCCCTTTTGCTGTCAGCTTCTGAATGGCCTCACGCAGGGATGGGCGTGAAACACCAAACTGCTCAGCCAGCACGCGCTCGGCAGGCAAACGACCGCCGGCCTTGAGCGTGCCCTCCAGAATCATTTTTTCCAGCTGCTCGACAATATCGTCCGACAAACGGCGCTGCCGTACTTGACCAAAGCCCATAACCCTCACTCCACCTTCCCGACCTCGTTATCGGGCCCGTCTATTCTGGCCGATCCGAGCACCTTAGGCATCTGCCGCATGGCTGTCACTGAACCATTGCTGTACTGCTGCCGGGCTGATTCAGACCAAAGTCGCAAAAAGAGCAAATTGACACATCCCCGGTAAGGCTTCTACCCTAGCAACCAGATCTTGTAAATTGGTCTTACCAATTAACCAAGAGCTATATAAGTAACCAACTGCACGTACATCGCTGGACCTTTCCCGACCAGAAAGGCCTGAGCTGGTGCACGGGACGCTACGACCACCTGCCTGAATCAGGCACGTACGCCACCGGACACCGGGCCTAACCAAAAACAACTAGGGGCCAACCCAATGCAAACCTGGCAACAACTCTATACCCCCTTGGGCAGCCTGGGCTTATCCGCCGCCGCTGCGCTGATCCCGATCATTTTCTTTTTTCTCGCCCTGGCGGTGTTCCGTCTCAAAGGCCACATTGCTGGCAGCATCACGCTGGGCTTATCGGTGCTGGTGGCGATCTTCGCCTTCCAGATGCCGGTCGACATGGCACTGGCTGCGGCGGGCTACGGTTTTGCCTACGGTCTGTGGCCGATCGCCTGGATCATCGTCGCAGCGGTATTTCTCTACAAGCTGACCGTCAAAAGCGGCCAGTTCGAGATCATCCGCAGCTCGGTACTGACCATCACCGACGACCAGCGCCTGCAGGTGCTGCTGATCGGCTTCTGCTTCGGCGCCTTTCTTGAAGGCGCGGCAGGGTTCGGTGCGCCTGTGGCAATCACTGCCGCCTTGCTGGTGGGCCTGGGCCTGAACCCGCTATACGCCGCCGGCCTGTGCCTGATTGCCAACACCGCGCCGGTGGCGTTCGGGGCGCTCGGCATCCCGATCATCGTTGCCGGCCAGGTCTCGGGCATCGACGCTTTCAAGATCGGCGCAATGACCGGTCGCCAGCTGCCGTTCCTGTCTATCTTCGTGCCGTTCTGGCTGATGTTCATCATGGACGGCGTACGCGGCGTCAAGGAAACCTGGCCGGCCGCGTTCGTGGCGGGCTTCAGCTTTGCCGTCACCCAATACCTGACCTCGAACTTCATCGGCCCGGAACTGCCAGACATCACCTCGGCACTGGTCAGCATCATTTCCCTGACCCTGTTCCTCAAGGTCTGGCAGCCGCAGCGCGCCACTGACGCAGTGATCAGCAGCGGTGGCGGCACCGCCGTACTGGGCGGTGGAGGTCATATCCCGGCCCCGTCACGTACGCCGTCGCCCTACACCCTGGGGCAGATTTTCAAAGCCTGGTCGCCATTTCTGATCCTCACTGCGATGGTCACTGTATGGACGCTCAAACCCTTCAAGGCGCTGTTCGCTGCCGGTGGCCCGCTGCAGGCATGGACCATCAACACCGCCGTGCCGTTTCTTGATCAGATGGTGATCAAGGGCACGCCAATCGTGGCCAAGGCAACCGCCATGCCGGCGGTGTACAAGCTGGACCTGATTGCCGCTTCCGGCACCGCCATCCTGCTCTCGGCCATCATCTCGATGATCGTGCTGCGCATCAGCGCCAGGATTGGTCTGACCACCTTCAAAGAGACCGTGATTGAGCTGCGTTGGGCAATCGTATCGATTGGCATGGTGCTGGCGTTCGCCTTCGTCATGAACTACTCGGGGATGTCTTCGACACTGGCGCTGGTACTGGCCGGCACCGGTGCGGCCTTTCCGTTCTTCTCGCCATTTCTGGGTTGGCTGGGGGTATTCCTGACCGGTTCGGATACTTCTGCCAACGCCCTGTTTGGCTCCCTGCAAGCCACCACAGCGCACCAGACCGGCGTCAGTGATGTGCTGATGGTCGCCGCCAACTCCAGCGGCGGCGTCACCGGCAAGATGATTTCGCCACAGTCCATTGCCGTGGCCTGCGCAGCGACCGGCCTGGTCGGCAAGGAGTCGGACCTGTTCCGCTTCACCCTCAAGCACAGCCTGTTCTTCGCCACCCTGGTGGGGATCATCACCTATGCGCAAGCGTATTGGTTCACCGGCATGCTGGTGCACTGAGTCGCGGTCAATCCGTAAACCCTGGCGCCGTCGTGATGGCGGGCGCCAGCTTTCGATAACCGGGCCCACCCGGAGAAGCACCTGATGAACGAACTGTTCTATAACGCCTCCCCCAACGCCACGCGGCTGGCGCCGCGCCATGCACCACGCCAGTACCCTGATCAGAAGCCACAACGGGTGTACCTGTTCGGTACCTGCGTGGTCGACCTGTTTTTTGCGCAAGCGGGCATGGACACCATTCACCTGCTTGAGCGCGAAGGTATCCAGGTGAACTACCCACAGGGCCAGAGTTGCTGCGGCCAGCCGGCCTACACCAGTGGCTACACTGAGCAGGCCCGGCAAGTCGCCCGGGCTCAGGTGCAGTTGTTCGAAGGCAGCGACCCGGTAGTCGTGCCGTCTGGCTCGTGCGCGGGCATGTTCCGTGAGCATTATCCAGAGCTGTTCAAGGACGAGCCGCCGATGCTGGAAAAAGTGCGCAATCTTGCCGCGCGCACTTATGAACTGACCGAATTCCTGCTGCATGTCTGCAAGGTGCGCTTCGATGACCAAGGCCAGCCGATCAGGATCGCCCTGCATACATCCTGCTCGGCACGCCGGGAGATGAACACCCACCTGCATGCCCGTGAACTGCTTGGCCAACTGGGCAACGTCGAGCGTGTCGAACACTCGCATGAAAGCGAATGCTGCGGCTTTGGCGGCACATTCAGCGTGCGTATGCCGGACATTTCCGGGGCCATGGTGGCCGACAAAACCCAGGCACTGAAAGACTCAGGCGCCGACCAGGTCATCACGGCCGACTGCGGCTGCTTGATGAATATCAACGGGGCACTGGAAAAGCAGCAAGCATCGCTGCACGGCATGCATCTGGCCAGTTTTCTCTGGCAGCGCACCGGAGGCCGCTCATGACCGCGCACAATCGTATTGCGGCCGTAGAGCTCAACCCCGACTTCCCCAACCGCGCCCGTCAGGCACTTGGTGACAGTCAACTGCGCGGCAATTTCCGCCGCGCCATGGATTCATTGATGACCAAGCGCGCCGCAGCGTTCAGCGACGCTGACGAACGCGAAGAGCTGCGCGAGCTGGGCAATGCCATCCGTGCCCGCGCGCTGTCGAAACTGCCTGATCTGCTGGAGCAACTGGAACACAACCTGATCCGCAACGGCGTTCAGGTGCACTGGGCCGAAACCATCGAGCAAGCCAATGCCATCGTGCTGTCCATCGTCGAAGCGCATGAAGCCCGGCAACTGATCAAAGGCAAATCGATGGTCAGCGAAGAAATGGAAATGAACCATTTCCTCGCTGAGCGAGGCATCGAATGCCTGGAAGCCGACATGGGCGAATACATCGTGCAAATGGCTCACGAGAAGCCCTCGCACATCATCATGCCGGCCATCCACAAGAATGCCGGCCAGGTCGGCACGCTGTTCCATGAGAAGCTCGGCGTCGACTACACCACCGATGTCGACCAGTTGATTCAGATTGGCCGCAAGGTGCTGCGCCAGAAGTTCTTCGAAGCCGACATCGGCGTGTCTGGCGTCAACTTCGCCGTGGCTGAGACCGGCACCCTGCTGCTGGTTGAAAACGAAGGCAATGGCCGCATGGTCACCAGCGTGCCGCCCGTGCATATCGCGGTCACCGGCATAGAGAAGGTGGTGGAGAACCTGCGCGACACCGTGCCACTGCTGTCGCTACTGACTCGCTCATCACTGGGCATCCCGATCACCACCTACGTGAACATGATCTCTGGCCCGCGCAAGGCTCATGAACTCGATGGCCCGCAGCAAGTCCATCTGGTACTGCTGGATAACGGCCGCAGCCAGGCCTTTGCCGACAGCGAGCTGCGCCAGACCCTCAACTGCATCCGCTGCGGCGCGTGCATGAACCATTGCCCGGTGTATACCCGGGTCGGCGGGCATACCTATGGCGAGGTCTACCCTGGCCCGATCGGCAAGATCATCACCCCACACATGGCCGGCCTGAATAAAGTACCGGACCACCCCAGCGCGTCGTCGTTGTGCGGAGCCTGCGGTGAGGTCTGCCCGGTGAAGATTCCGATTCCGGCACTGTTGCGCCGGTTGCGCGAAGAGAACGTCAAAGCGCCGGATGCACCCAACCCGGTCATGCGCGACCAGGGCCGCAAGTACTCACGTAAAGAGCGGCTGATCTGGAACGCCTGGTCGGTGCTCAACCGCTCGCCAGCGCTGTACCGGGCCTTCCGCTTTCTCGCCACCCGCCTGCGCGCCTTGATGCCCGCTAACCTCGGCCCCTGGACGCAGCATCATAGCGCTCCGAAACCTGCGGCCCGGTCACTGCACGAGTTGGCCCGCGAGCACCAGGCCCGGCAGAAGAGAGACACCTGATGAACGCCAGAAACACTATTCTCGCCAAGCTGCGCCGTAGCCTGGAAGGCACTCAACCGATTGCCGATCATTTCAATGAAGCAACAGTGACCGGGCCATGGAGCTATACCGCACAGACCCGGCTCGCGCGCCTGCGCCAATTGATGGAAGCGGTACATACCGAAATCCATCTGTGCCGCGAGCACGATTGGCCACAACGCCTGGCGCAACTGGTCAGCGAGCGGCAACTGCCCAACCTGCTGATCGCTCCGGGGACACTGCACGGGCAACGGATTCGCGAACACTGGGCGCAGCAGCCCGGCCTGGCGCCGCTCAAGGCCTATGACAAACCGATAGAAGCCTGGAAAAAAGAGCTGTTCGACGATACGGCCGCCAGCGTGACCGGCACACTGGGCGCGATCGCCGCGACCGGCAGCCTGATCCTTTGGCCTACCCGCGAAGAGCCGCGACTGATGAGCCTGGTGCCGCCGGTGCACTTTGCTCTGCTCAAAGCCAGTCAGATCCACGACAACCTGTACCAGGCGCAGCAGCAACAGCAATGGGCGAACGACATGCCGACCAATGCGCTGCTGATCTCCGGCCCGTCCAAAACCGCCGATATCGAACAAGTGCTGGCCTACGGCGCCCATGGTCCCAAGGACCTGGTGGTGCTGATCCTGGAGGACGCATGACCCTGCCCGCCAACTTTCTACGCCAGGCGCAATTGTTGATTCCCGAACAGCGCCGCTTCGATGATCCGCTCTCGACCCTGGCTTTCGGTACTGACGCCAGTTTTTATCGGTTGATCCCCAAACTGGTGATACGGGTTGAATCCGAAGACGAAGTCGTGGCGCTGCTCCAACTGGCTCAGGCCCACAAGGTTGCGGTGACCTTCCGTGCGGCGGGCACCAGTCTGTCTGGTCAGGCAATCAGCGATTGCGTGCTGCTGGTGCTGGGCGATAACTGGAACAGCCGCGAGATTCGTCAACAGGGCAGCCAGATCCGCCTGCAACCCGGCGTGATTGGTGCTCAAGCCAATGCCTGGCTGGCACCCTTTGGCCGCAAGATCGGCCCGGACCCAGCGTCGATCAATGCCTGCAAGATCGGCGGTATCGTCGCCAATAACGCCAGCGGCATGTGCTGCGGCACCGCGCAAAACACTTATCACACGCTGGCCGGCATCCGCCTGGTGCTGGCCGACGGCACCCGCCTGGACACCGAAGACCCTGCCAGCGTCGCCGCCTTTCGCAACAGCCACGCGCAGTTGCTGGAGCACCTGGCCAGCCTCGCACGCGAGACCCGCAACAACAGCGAACTGGCGGCCAGAATCCGTCACAAATACCGTCTGAAAAACACCACCGGGCTGTCTCTCAACGCCCTGGTGGATTTCGACGAGCCACTGGATATCCTCAGCCATCTTTTGGTGGGTAGCGAAGGCACTCTGGGTTTTATCAGTGCGGTGACTTATAACACCGTGCCCGACCACCCAAATAAAGCTTCGGCGCTGATCGTGTTCCCGGACGTTGAGACCTGCTGCAACGCCGTCAGCGTCCTCAAACAGCAGCCAGTGGCCGCCGTGGAACTGCTCGATCGGCGCAGCATGCGCTCGGTCCAGGACAAACCGGGGATGCCGGCCTTCGTGCGCGAGCTGTCGGAAAACGCCTGCGCGCTGTTGATCGAGGCCCGCGCGGCCAGCCAGAGCCTGCTGCATGAACAGCTGGCGCAGATCATGACGTCGCTGGCGCCGTTTGCAGTGGAGCAACAAGTCGACTTCAGCGAAGACCCACAGGACAATGCCCGGCTATGGGCAATTCGCAAAGACACCTTCCCTGCTGTCGGTGCCGTGCGCCAGACCGGTACCACGGTTATCATCGAGGACGTTACCTTTCCAGTGGAACAACTGGCCGCTGGCGTACGTCGACTCATCGCCCTGTTTGAAAAGCATCATTACGATGAGGCCATCCTGTTTGGTCATGCCCTGGAGGGCAATCTGCACTTTGTCTTCACTCAGGGCTTTAACAGCCATGAAGAAGTCGCACGCTATCAGGCGTTCATGGATGACGTCGCCGAGCTGGTCGCTGTCGAGTTCGGCGGCTCACTCAAGGCAGAACACGGCACAGGCCGCAACATGGCGCCATTCGTCGAGAAAGAATGGGGCAGCGACGCCTATCAACTGATGTGGCAACTCAAGCACCTGCTCGACCCCAACGGCATCCTCAACCCGGACGTGGTGCTGAGCAACGATCCGCACATTCACCTCAAGCACCTCAAACCCATGCCGGCAGCCGACGAAATTGTCGATAAGTGCATTGAATGCGGCTTCTGCGAACCGGTGTGCCCGTCCAAAGGACTGACCCTCAGCCCTCGCCAGCGCATCGTCATGTGGCGTGACATTCAAGCGAGAAAACGCCGCGGCGAAGATACCCGCGCGCTGGAGCAGGGTTACCAGTACCAGGGCATCGATACCTGCGCCGCCACCGGACTGTGCGCCCAGCGCTGCCCGGTAGGCATCAATACCGGTGAGCTGGTCAAGAAACTGCGCGCCGAACAGGCCAGCCATGACAAAACCGCTGACTGGATAGCGCAGCACTTCAAGATCGCCTTGCAGAGCGCACGCTTTACCCTGCGAGTGGCCGACGGGGCCCGCAGACTGCTCGGTGCGCCGCGTATGGCAAAAATCTCGGCAGCGCTGCACACAGCCTCCGCCGGCCGCGTACCACAGTGGACAGCCGCCATGCCGCAGCCAGCACAGGCCATTCGCTTCACACCGCCGCTCGACGATCAACGGCCGCGAGTGGTGTACCTGGCCGCATGCGTCTCGCGAGTAATGGGCCCGGCCGCCAGCGATCGGGAACAGACCTCGCTACTGGACAAAACGCGCAGGCTGCTGGAAAAGGCCGGCTATCAGGTGGTGTTCCCGGAAGATGCTGACAGCCTGTGTTGCGGCCAGCCGTTCGCCTCCAAAGGCTATACCGCCAAGGCTGACGAAAAGCGCGATGAGCTGATCAAGACACTGCTCAAGACCAGTCGCGGCGGGCTTGACCCGATCTACTGCGACACCAGCCCCTGTACCCTGCGCCTGATCGAAAGCCTGAAGGACAGCCGCCTGGACCTCTATGACCCGGTGCGCTTCATCCGTACCCACCTGCTGGACAAACTGACCTTTACACCACAGCAGGAACCGGTGGCAGTGCATGTCACCTGCAGCACCCAGCATCTGGGCGAAAGCCAGGCGCTGATCGACCTGGCCCGGTTGTGCAGCGTCAACGTGGTGATTCCCGAGGGCATTCACTGCTGCGGCTTTGCCGGCGACAAGGGCTTCACCCACCCGGAACTCAATGCTCACTCGCTACGCCCGTTGAAGAACGCTGTGCAGTACTGCAGCGAAGGCATCTCCACCAGCCGCACCTGTGAGATTGGGCTGTCGCATCACTCAGGGATTGATTATCACAGCCTGGTTTACCTGGTGGATCGGGTGACACAGCCACGGGCGCGATGACTCCGCTGGCCTCAATAAATAGCTGGGACATCACTGAACCACGTTTGCGTGATGCCCAGCGAGGTTAGCGACCTATCGCCTCTTTTTAGTGCAATTCACCCTGTTTTCGACTTTCTGTTCGCCGAGAAAAATAAATAGAACCCCTGCAAAACCTCATAGTCAATCCTTTAAGCCCCCCTGCACGGGATGGCTTTTCGCAACCTCGGGCAGCGGCCCTCACGACCCCGGCCATACCGAGTCCACAGGCTAAAGGAGAGACACATGAAACGTACCGCATTTACAGGACTGTTCCTCAGCGCTGCACTGTTGGCTTCCCCAGTCTTCGCCGCCGAAAATCTCTGCGACGTGAACCTGCAAAGCATCAAGGATGCGCAGGTGTCTACCAACTCCAACCTGAGCCCGGAAGTCAAGGCATCGCTGGAGAAGACCGAAGCCGATGCTCGGGCCGCCAAGGCCGCGAACGATGAGAAAAAATGCATCGAACTGACTGACAAAGCGATGACCGACCTGAAAAAAATTGGCTCCGGCAGCGAGGGCGCCAAATAATTGCCAGGTAGCCCGCACAGCGGGTCGACGTGAAGCGCCATTAGGCGTACACTGCGCCCCACTGACTACCTGAACGTAGTCACGGGGCCGATTAGGATTCGACGCCGGTGATGAAACTTTAGGTGCATGCCGACTTGGTAACAGAAGTCGTAAATCCACTGTTGCAACTTTCTATAGTTGCCAATGACGAAAACTACGAGGGCTACGCTCTCGCTGCGTAAGCGGCGCGACTAGCTCTTCTGGTAGCTTCGGCTCCAGCAATCATCAGGGGATGCCTGTAAACCCGAAATGATTGTCATACAGAACAGGATCGCCGCCTAGTACGTTGTGGACGACGTGGCTAAAACTTACACAACTCGCCCAATGCACCCTGCCCGTCGGGTCGCTGAGGGTTAACTTAATAGACACGGCTAAGCATGTAGGACCGACAGCGGAGTACTGGCGGACGGGGGTTCAAATCCCCCCGGCTCCACCAAACAAGCGTTACAAATCAAGCACTTAGCGTTTTGCGCAAGTGCTTTTTTTGTGCCTTTTTGAGCGGTTTTCGGTGCAGATGCCTGCCCTGTGACCGCCCGGCGAGACAAGCGGTGTGCCGTACTGTTCAACCCCGCAATGGGCTTCTCCAGCGCCGCAATTGCAAGATGCCTCCCTTTCTATTGAAGGAAATTTCCGAGAAAATCCCGACCGCTTGTGCTTGAAGACTCCGGCTACTACCCTCTGGCCGTCGCTGTAAATCCAGCGATCAGGTTTGGTAGACCTGATGTTTACAGGCGCAAGGCGCCACCTTTTGCGAGGCGCTTTTTTTCGGCCTGCAGTTATGGCGGCCGTGCGCATGGCGTCTTCGGACGCGCCGGGTGCCTGTAGCCGGTTCTACCAACTTGTGCACGGTCGCCACCCGGCGTTTGGTAGCAATGGGTGACGACTCCATCAGTTCTACAGGAGTTGTAGCCATGAAAAAGATCGTCCCCGATCCACCCCCGCTCGAATCCACCCTCAACACACTTGAATGCCGCCTGGCCCATGCCGTGGAGCTGCTGCGCTGCGCCACCGCCACGGTCTACGAAAGCGCCGACGCCCTGCAAGGCCCGCCACGCCACCTGGCCATGGCCGGCATGCACCTGATCACCCAAGCACACCTGGTGCTCGACCAGATGCTCGATCAGTGGCCGGTGCTGCAGCAAGGCATCAAGGGTGAGGAAACACTGCCGGCCTGACAGATTCAGGCACATTCCTTGTGTTGTGTGGGCCCCGCTGCCGGTGGGTGGCGGGGTTTAGCTGCGTAAGCATACGCGCACCGGACGCCACCAATACGGCAGCAGCGCTGCAATCTCACTCGCCCGCTGCATAAATGCGTCGTAGAGTCGCGCGGCAAGACCTGAAGTTTTCAGCCCTTTTCAAACCGTCCGTGGAAATGGGGTAGAACCCCGCCAGAGAAAACGATTGAATAAGTTAGGAGCGAAGTCCTGACCTGGGCTTAGCACCGCTGGGTGGCGTTGCAAGCTCTCCCAACGCTCTGCACAGTGTCGCTGCAGTGCTGCCTTGAGATCAGTCTTACCTTGCGCGTAGTCGATCGCACGCAGGTGATAGGCCTTGAGCAGATCAGTGGCCTCCAAGCGCACCCCACGGTTGTTCTGGGTGTCGAAAAAGGTGAAAGCGAGATCGGTGCTGTCCACTTCGATCACTGTCAGCCGTAGCCTTTCGATGATCTGCGGCGCAATCGCCTCCATTTGCTTCAATGCCTGCAACCCTTCAGCAATATGTCGCGCGGATTGGCCCGAATAGCTGAGTGCCTGCCCCACTGGCAACTTGCCGGTAGAGCGGTGATACAGCAGCGACAGCGCGGTGATGCGCTGCTGACCATCGATGATGAACCGCTTCGACTGGCTTGCGTCGCGATGCAGTAATACCCCCCCATGTAATAAGGCAGGGAGGTATCCGCCTGTGCTGCATATGTTGCTAGGTCATTGACCAGTTGCGTCAGCTTGTCTGGCCCCCAGACGAAACCACGCTGATAGCTGTCCAATGCCAACGGCCAATCGCTTGCATTGAGTAATTCTGCAAAAGACAGAGTACTGACCCGTACAAGCGAACCCGGCTTGGCGGGTAGAATTTCCCGAATCAATTTTCGTCCCACCGTCTACGCAGCGTCCTTATCAGCGCGTTTCCTCGCAACGCGCGGCCGTCTGGCCCACAGAGTGCGACAGAGCCTTCCGGCAACCCGAAGACGTCTTCAATCCTTGCCCGGATGGTGCTCACTTTCGCATCCGAACGCGCGGCCCGATAGCGAGCCGCCTTCCGGTTTCCGACAACGATCGTCGAGTCTTCTTCCTGATCATCCGAAGCCTCACGGTCCTCGGCATCCCAGATCTCTTCCGCATCCTCCTCGATCAGCTCGCCATCGTCGTCGGCCTCTTCAGCCTCGTCAGCTTCAGCGGTCAGGTCAGCCAATGTCTGGGCATGGGAGTACCAAGTGCTGGAATCCTCTTGTTCCCACACCAAGCCATCCTGGACATGGAAAGTGCGTAGGGCCTCAGAAGACGAAACGTAATCACTGAATCGCGACTTCACAGCCGGCAAACGTTCAAAACCAGCCCCCAAGGCACGCAGCACTTTTTCTGGACCTGCAACCAGCAAAAACTCAGACCAGCACGGCTCGCGGAAATTGACGCTGACAGTACCGTATATATAGAGAGTCGCCCGCAGTGATGCTTCCTGCTCAGCCAATTGGGTGAGCACCTGCATCACCGTGCTATAGATGCTGAAACCTGCGTCCTCAATGGACTGCGAATCGACCTCGACTGTGGGTAAGGGCGATTTACTGTTGACGAATGCGAGCTCCGTCACCGATTTCTTGATCATTGCCTTCATTCCTTGAGCGGGACCTTGGGTGGGCGTCACGAGCTGATTTTCCGTGATTGCCAACGCTGGGATGAGCGTACAGAGCTGCAATAGCCATCCCGCGCTGAAGCCACACGCTTACGAAGCATAATGCCATCATCCAGTCATATGGCTCTACAATACCTTCGAGCTTGGCCTCAGGTTGCCCTAAGGAATTTGGCAAAGCTCCCGATAAAGCTTCAAAGAAATAAAGCTGCGCACCATAATTCATGGCCACATGACATCGTCTGCATTGCCATGAAAACTAGCAGCACAAAAATGCGCTGATTGGACAGGAAAGCGACAGGAGACGCAGGCTGATGGATCGATTACAGGCATCAAGGTACTGGAGGCGGAGTACCGACTTTTCGCCAACCAGTTGCCAGCCACCTCCTCTCTGTTCAACGAGAAGTATCATAGACAGGCATTGTCGAAGGCCACGAATTGACGGTTTGGATCAAAAATCGCCACTGAGAACTCGCTGCCATGTGTCGTCAAGGTGACTCGAACATCGGCATGTACCGACTCCCCGCAACAGTTCCAGCCCGCTGAATTCTCCTTTCAACGATCGGCACATGTTTCAAGCCCTCAGCCTTCAAGAGATGCCCAATCCATGACCAAAATACTGACTCAAGGCCTCGAACAACGTCAGCAAAAGATCAATGTTGCCAAGGATTTCCTCAGCCGCACCCAGAGCCTGTTCGATGAGTTTGGTAGCGCGAAACTGCGGACCTCGCATGCCCGTTTCGCCGAGCTGCTTGATGCGCTAAATGCCGATGCTATTCGCCTGGTCGTGCTCGGTGAGTTTTCACGTGGTAAGTCAAGCCTTGTGAACGCGCTACTGGGCATCGAACTGCTACCGACCGCTCTGCAAGCCACCACCGCCATCAACACCTTCATCCGCATGCTGCCTGCCGATCGCAGCGAGCGATTCATTCGTATCCACTTCCAGGATGGACGACCGGTGCAGGAGGTGCCTTGGAATGACGATCTGGCACTCGAACGCTGGGGCACAGAGCTGGATGAGAGCCACGCCGATGTTCGGCAAACACTTGACTACATCGAAGCATTTATGGACCACCCCTTGCTCGAAAAAGGCTTGGTATTGGTGGACACTCCCGGCTTGGAAACAGTGATCAAGCATCACGAGGCAATTACCCGTAAAGCGATTGCCGAAGCCCATATCGCTTTATGGGTGCAGAACACCACGCAGCTCGGTGGTGCCGCTACCGAGTGGGAGTTTCTGACAGATACCTTGCGCAACAACTTCCGCAAATTCGTCACGGTTATTGGCTGGTGGGACAAGGTGCTGGCACCTGATGATGCACGTGAGCGCCGCGTACCTGTAGACCAACGCATTCAAGAAAAACTCGACGTCGTGCGGCAAAACTTCCGCCGTCACCTAAAAGATGACGAAGAGTTCAAGCTTTTGACCGATCGCCATCATTTGATACCGGTCAGCGCGCATTGGGCCATGGATAGCGATCCGGACAAACGATCACAGTCGGGCATCGAAATGCTGTCGTTGCGTATCGCTGAAATGTTTTCCAGCGGTGAAGCGCTGGAACAGATCTACAGCAAGCCAATGCAACATATGACGCACATCCAGCAACAGCTGGCAGAGACACTGCAAGACGAGTTGCAACAGTTGGAGTCGGATAAGTCGCTTGAAGAGCGGGCCCGTGAACTGGCGCAGTTCGACTTGGAAACCCAGTTGTTGGAGCAAGAGGCTGATGCTGTAGCACGGGATTCACGAGAAGAGCATGAACGCGCGGCACGAGCCCTGGTGGAAAACATCCAGCGCGAGTTGATCAGTCCCTTGGCCGAGCTCAAAGCCGATATCGAGAATCAGGTAGATACCGCTTATGTAGAGCGGCAGATCAAGAAGCGGGTCAAGACCGTGACCCTGCCGGACGATCTGCATGAGCAGTTCCAAGCCATCTCCGTCCGGGTCGGTGATGCCTGGAACTGGCAAAAGCAAGAGCTGAGCAAAGTGCTTGACGGGCTGAGTGTCGATTACAGCAAGCAAATGGAAAAGCACGCGGGCCGGCTCCGGGGAGAGATGAGCAAGATGGATGTACAGATGCCATCGCTCGATACCCAGTTCACCCTTGACTTCAGTGCGATCGAACAACACCACCAGCAAGCCATGGCCCTGGAGCAACAAATTGTCGCCCGCCAGGAGCAGATAGAAAGCATCGAAAGCGACATGTCGAAATATACCGCCAACAGCGCCCAGTTGGAGCTAGCGCGCCAGGCCTTGTCTCGTGCCGAGCGCATGCACGACAACCTAGGCACGCAGCCAAGCCCGAAGATGTCTTCGCGCCGTGAAGTGGTAAAAAAAGGCGGCATGTACAGCGACGATACCTATGGTGATGTCCCTTACACCGACCACAGCAACGTGCAGGCCTGGAAGGATGAGCGGGACAAGCTGATGACGATGTTGGCGGACAAAGAGCAGCGCCTCGAACAGATCATCGCTGAGGAAGAGCGCAAGACGGGCCTGCGCATGACGCTGGAAAAGGCCCAGAAGAAATACGAGCGCGAAGTGGCCACGTTCGAGAAGAAGAAAGCGCAGTTCGAGCAACAGTCCGAAGCTGCTGAAGGCCAACTGATCAGAGACACCACTCAGCGCCTGATCAAAAACACCGCTGGCCAACTGGAGCAGCGCATTCGTCACTTGGAAAATCATGTAAAGGATGCTGTCCAGAAGGTCTTCGCCGATCAGTTGCAGGCCCTGCAGGACTGCGTGAAGGAGCAATACCTCGAACCGCTGAACGCCAAGCTGGAGAAACGCCGGGAAATCCATTCGCTGCTCGAACAGGGCAAACTGAATATCGCCCAGCGCCGGACACGCCTGGAGCAGGCCAGCAAAGAAGTCGACGACCTGATGACCCTCACCCAGAACGCGCTGAAAGCCTGAAGGAACGCCCATGTCTCAGCCCAATGCATTTTTGAGCGAACTACTGTCCAGCTTGCCAACCGACTGGCAAGCGCCGGTCGAAATCCTGGCCGCTGAAGTCCTGGAGTCTGAAACACCTCTACGCCTGGTGCTGCTGGGTGGTTTTTCGGTGGGCAAGAGCAGCTTGTTGAACATGTTGTTGCAAGCGCCACTGCTGCAAACCGCGCTCGAAGAGACCACCGCACTGCCTACTTTCATTGAATATGCCGCCGAGCGCAGCATG
This sequence comes from Pseudomonas sp. 21LCFQ02, assembly GCF_024129895.2. Classification (NCBI taxonomy): domain Bacteria; kingdom Pseudomonadati; phylum Pseudomonadota; class Gammaproteobacteria; order Pseudomonadales; family Pseudomonadaceae; genus Pseudomonas; species Pseudomonas sp. 21LCFQ02. Next base: position 2,475,545 of record NZ_CM178749.1, on the reverse strand, counting down.
TCCTTGATTGGCCCGGATGGCAGCCAGTTGCCACTGGATGACGCACAATTTGCTCACGTCACGACTCATGCGCCCGAAGGCGCCGCCTGTGCTGTGCTAAATCTGCCTCAACCATGGCTCAAGGGGGTGTCCATCATCGACCTGCCCGGGTTGGGCACGACCTCTACTCACCACCGCGAGTACACTTTGTCCCAAGTCCGCCAGGCCGATGCGGTGCTGTACTTGCTAAGCCCACGCGGTCCTTCCGCCGCCGACATGGACACGCTGCAGCTCATCCAACAGGCAGGCAAGCGGGTGAAAGTGCTGGTCACCCACTGGGATGAAGTCGAGACGGCAATCGCCCGGGGCGAAAAAGCCCCATCACTCGAACAGTGGACTCAGCAGATCAAAAGTGCTGCCGGCCTGCAGGTGCGCTTGGCCACCAGCCACCGCGACGGCTTGGGACGCGAAGAAATCCTGGACTTCGTGGAGCGTGCCCGCGACGATCTGCAGAGCATTCGCCTGCGTCGTTTCCAGGCAGAGCTGCGCCCGGTCCTGGAGAACGCCTTGGGGCTCAACGCCGAACAGCAGCGCGCTTGTGAGGTCGATTCGGAGCAGCAGGCCCAAGCACTGCATCAGGCTCTGATCGAGCGAAAACAGCGCCTGGCCGACTTCAAATCAAGCCTCTATGGAGAACAGCAGGCTGATCGTGCCCGTCTCAGCCAGCAAGCCGGCATCAGCGTGCGCCAGCAACGTCAACAGCTTGTACAACAACTCGATGACCAAGGCGCGAACTTGGTTGACGAAGCCCAATGGACGCACTTCGGTCGGTTCGGCAGCCAACAACTGGATGCCGCCATCCGCAACATCGCCAAGCAGTTCTGCGAGCTGTCGCAGCATTACGGCACCCTTGAACTGCCAGCGGCAGATGTCGTGGAACTGAACCTGCGCCTGCCCGTCCCGGAGAAGGTATCTACCGAAGATTTCATCGATATCGGCCGCCTGACCCAGCTGCAACAGGCACTGACCGAGCAACAGGAAGCCCAGCAGGAAATGAGCCAGAAGCAGGTTTCATTACACGTCCAGGACATGGACGTGCATATGCAGAACCTGCAAGCACTGACCTGCCAACAGCAAGCCCTGGCCTCTCAACCTTTGCCGATGACCATGCAGCAGACTGGCAATACCAATGGCGCCTTCTTTGGCCGGCTGCTAGGCGAAGTGGCGGACATCGGTCTGATGTTCGTCAACCCTACAGTGGTGGGTGCCAAGGTTGCGGCGCTGGTCGGCAAGGGAGCCAAAGTCGCCAAGACCGTCAGCACCACGGTTAGGGTCGTCAAAGGCGTCCAGCAAGGTAAGACCTCGATCAAAGGCGTTCCGCAACCAATCATGGACAAGCTCGGCGGGCTGGAAATGCTGTCGCTGGGCTATTGGGGCGAACGCATGGGGCAGGCGCTGAGCGGTCCCACGGAAGTCCAGGTGGTGGATCAGCAGGCCATGGCCGAGCGGGAAGCGGCCATGGCCGAACTGGAAATTCAACGTCAGACGCTGCGCCGAGCCCTAGCGCGCAATGAAGACATCGCCAATGAGCGGCAAATGACTGGCTGGGCGTTGGAGCAGAGCCAGAAAGAGCAGAAACGCCTGCAGAACGAGCTGGAGCACCTCAAGCAGCAGGCCGAACAAGAGCATCGGCAAGCCCTGGAGCAACTTCAGCAAAATCGCCTGAACCAGTTGCAGCGCAGTGGCGAAAAAGCCCGGACGCAGTGGCTGCAAAGCTTCGACCGTCAGGCCTCGGCCATGGACGAGCTCTTGCACAACCGAGTCCGCAGCTACTGGGAAGACCGCGTCGAGGCGCTGCTCAACGAGCGCCTGCAGGACATTGACCTGCTTACCGAACAGTCCCAGGCCAGTGCCCAGGACAAGCAATCGACGCTAATTCGTCTACGCGACCAGGCGCAAGCCCTGCAGCGCACTCTGGAAACACTGCACTGATCGGGCTGCCCGCTTCCTTCGAGGGGAAGCGGGCACTTTGCGAAATCGACCGAGTAAAACTTTGCATGACTTGCGAAAATTCATCAGCCAAGCAGGCACCTGATCCCGCTTCTTCCGAGCAATTGGAGCAGTTTCTCGGATCATACACGCAGACAGCAGTTGTGTTCCGCTACCTCGATATGCTGGCCGAACGCACGCAGGCCCTTGAACAACGGATCGGGCTCAATGAGCTGAACCACTTGCGACGGGAGAACCAGCGTCTTCGTGAACAAGTGCAGCGAAGCACTACAGCAAGCATAGACTTGCTGACCCTGTACTTGCCCATCATCTATCACAACTTCTGGAACACGGTGCGCCCCAATGAGCTGGCCATGCTCGCTGGCAGCAGCCAGATTCCGGAAATTCCTTCACCGTACTATGAGCCAGACGGTTGGCTGGTGATGTCGATGAAGCAGCGCTTCCTGCAATTGTCCGATGAAGCCCGGAATAGCGTCATAGCGTTCTGTCACCGACTTCCCTATCCACTGACCGTGCGCCGGTCCATGCGCTCGCTGCTGGAGACGTCAGCATGACTGAGAAAAGGCTGCAGCCGCCTGCCCACACTGCGAGCGACACCTTTCGCGCGACCCTGCTGGCCTTATTAGCGAGCGATGAACAGGTGCGGCAGGCCATCAGCAACCTTTGCCGTCCGTCAGCCTCGGCGGCTCCTTTTATCACTGGGCAGCCAGGGTTCGACCCTGAACGTGAACTGCTTGACTGGATCACACAAGACCCTGCCCTCAAGCATGCTTGGTTCAGCACAGAAGAATCGGCGGAGCGCCAATTGGTGCGACTGATCGCCATTGCTTCGCAATGGGATCGACTCTTGCTGCTCTGGGATGACCTGGCCACACGCTGCAAGGATGAGCAGCGCACCGCTTCAACCACCGAGCAGAACATCCTGGCGCGCTGCCTGGAGTTGCACAATCTCATCTGGCAAGAGCGCCAAGCGAGCTTGTGCAGCGTACCTGCGGGCACGCCGCTCGACCCCCAGTGCCACCAGCGCGGAACGCTTCATGGCGACACCGTGAGCGCGCAATGGCTACCCGGCCTGCGAAACGCCGCCGGACAACTGCAACGTAAGCCACTGGTTCGTACCTAGCGGTTAACGTTGTTACGCAACTCAAGGACACTTGCGCATGGACACCTTGGAAAAGAGCATTCCCGATTTTCTATACAAGCGTTTCCTATCAACGCTTACCCAAATCACCGCTGAAACGTTGGACAAGCAGCTGTACTGGTGGGTAGAGGTCAACGGTTCCAGTAAGAAATCCATGATCTATGAAAGTCGCACCAGGCTGCTGTGGGATGCCAGCCCAGATACCGAAGCCGTATTTGACGTCGACGATGGGCAGATGCAGGCTGCTACTTCGAGGGTTGGTAAACTGTCGCACTGGCGTCTACCCACCAGGCCCGAACTCACCACCTTCACCAGAGCTGTCGCCAACCCCTTGCGCAAGGGGATCAAGAATCGTCTGCTAGAGAAGTGCGACTGGCTGTCTTCACAAGGCAATGTCGACCTCGATACGTCGGAGCTGGTCCTCTATCGCTCGGGTGCGTTGCTGGCCTGCAATGAGGCACTGGTAGCCAAGAACAGCGTCGAAATCGTAGCTGAGGCGTTACGACTTGGCTGGCAGATGCGCGAATGCACGCCTCAGGAGAAAGTTCTGGATCTGAACATGCTACAGGACGAGCCTGACCTACTGGCAGCGTATCTAGATGTCGATTACCTCTCCACCCGCTTGCCCAAGCTGGATACCCTGCAGTTTACTGATCCGAATAAAGGACTCTGGGAGTTCTGGGGCAAGGATGAATCGCTGCTGGCTAGGCAAGGTGTCCGTGCCCGCAACCCTGCATTGGATGTACGCGACAGCAACGTCGCCATCGACTTTGGCACCAACAGCACTGTGGTGGCCTACGATGACAACGATCAGCACAAGCTGTTGCGGGTCGGTCTGAGCAACTATTGGGAGCAGGAGCGCCCGGAGCACTACGAGAACCCCACGCTGTTGGAGTTCATCAACTTTCCCGAGTTGCTCGAGGCCTGGCAGAGCGAGACCTTCCGCCCCGGCGTCACATGGGACCAGGTCCGCTATTCCCATGCGGCACTGCAGTCGCTACGCGACAACGACAGCAACCCTCGGGTAGTCGCCAGCATCCTGACCAAGATAAAGCACTGGGCCTTGCGCGAGAGCACCTCGCCACGTGTTCGCCTGAGCGATCGGCAGGAGCCTGAGGGCGTGGAGCACGAGCTCGCCGCCCTGACCTTACGCAACCCGGTCCGCGGCCAGGCCATGCGTGTAAGCCCACAGGACCCGTTCGATCCGATCGAGCTGTACGCGTGGTTCCTGGGCCTGCACATCAACTGGCGCGGTCGCGGCCTGTTCCTGCGCTACTACATGACGTTCCCAGTCGGTTATCCACGCGAGGTCAAGGACAAGATCCTCGCCTCGTTCCGCCGTGGCCTGATGCGCAGCCTACCTTCGACGCTGGTCGGCGAACCGGTATTCGCCCAGTTCTGCGTTGAGGAGCGCGCGTCGGAGCCCGCCGCTTATGCCGCTGGCGTCATGCCATGCCTGGGTATCAAACCTGACATCGAGGGCTTTGCCTACGCTGTGTTCGACTTTGGCGGTGGTACCACCGATTTCGATTTTGGCTACTACCGCCTGCCCACCCTCGAGGAAGAAGACGAAGGCAAGGAAGAGGTGTTCGAGCATTTCGGTGCGGCCGGGGACAAGTTCCTCGGCGGTGAAAACTTGCTGGAGAACCTGGCGTATCGAGTGTTTCGTCACAACCTTGATGTTTGCCGCACGAAGCAGATTGCGTTCACCCGGCCATTGGATGCGGATGATTTCGCCGGCAGCGAGATGTTCCTGCAACAGACCCAAGCAGCGTCAACCAACACGGCAATGCTCATGGTACGGCTGCGGCCACTTTGGGAAAACGGGGCACTAGAGAGCGCCACGGGCATCGAGACCCTGGACCTGCTGGATCGCAGCGGCCAAAAAGTCTCCTGCCAACTGGCCATTCCGCTCGACGAGCTCAATGCCTACCTGGAACAGCGCGTCGAACAGGGCGTGTGCAATTTCCTGGCGGCACTGGAAAAAGCCTTCTCCAATTACAATCCCGATCAAATCCAGGTGCTGCTGGCCGGTAATGCGAGTCGATCCCATTGGGTCCTGGGACTTTTCAAAGCCCTTGAAAATCACCTACACGCCGAATCCTCTGGCAGTGAGTCGCAGGCGCGGGTCTGCCGCTACGCCGATCAGTTGTTCCACGAACAAGGCCTATCGCTGATCATCCATCAACCACTTTTCGCCTGTGATCAGAACCCGTTCACGCCCACCGCCAAAACGGGCGTTGCGTTAGGCTTATTGCGCCTGTGCCCAGGCAGCCCGGTCAAGGTGATCAATCGTACCCAGGACCAGTCCGGCAACGAAGCGCCCTTTGCCCATTATGTAGGGCGTGTCCGTCAGGGCAAGTTCCAGCCTATCGTTAGCCAGGGCAGTGACTATGAACAATGGCACGAACTTGGCGCACCGAGTGAGGGTGTGTTCAACCTCTATCACTCCCAATCACCACAAGCGCATACCGGTACGTTGAGACAGGGTGAACCCGGCTTGTTCAAGAGGCGTGTCAATCTGTTTGGCCATGCTCTTGGGCAGCGGGTATTTGCTCGCATCATCGGCCCCTCTGTGATCGAAATCTGTACAGCAGCATCACAAACGGCTGTCGAGCTTGGTGAGTTCGAAAACAACGCGTTGCTGGATCTGGATAAGTGAGCTCCCCAATGGCAAAACGCCAAAGCAAAACTAAAAAACAATCGAAGCAGGGAGAGGTGCAAAAAGAGCAATCGTCCGTGGCAGCAGCTGCCAAACTGCAGGCCCAGGCGGCACTGGAAGAGGCCCGGCACAAGCAACTTTGCCAGTTGCTTGAGCACACGTTACACCGCCATTGCGAAGATTACCTCCGGCAACTGGCGACAACAGCCGTGCAGGTAAAAACAGTTGCCGAGATCGCATCGATGCAAGCACAGCTCCTTCAACGCAAGAGCACACCGCCTAAAAACCATAAGGACAAGCAGTCAGCCTCAAGTACCATTCACAATGCAGTGATGCGTGCTCTTTCAACGTCCGACCACAGCATTTGAAGAACAGCCTCGGTCCTCTGGACTTGTCTGCTCAGGGCGAACACAAGAGAACGCACATGCAAAATATCGTCAACCGTCTTGAACAGCAGTTATCCGAAGACATCCGCCATATCCATCTGCCCGACAGCAACTCCGCTGCTCGCTATGCCGCGCAACGGTTAAAGGCCGTGGCCGAACATGCCCCAGTGTTTATCGCCATGTTGGCCGAGCCTTGGCTCAATTGCCCAGTGAGTGAGCGCACACGGCAATTGTTGCTCGACTGTGCACGCATTCATCTCTATGCACGCATTCTCGATGATGCGCTCGATGAAGGCCTGGCAGTGTGTCAACAGAACTTACTTAGGGCGCAGCCGATGTTCTGGCAAACAGTGCAACGCATTGGCGCGAGCATCCCCCCCACCGTTGCGGACGAAGCCGAACGGCTGATTCAACAGACCGTGTCTGCCGTGTTGAGCGATGACCTGCGTCGTGACCCGAAGTACTGGGGGGCCAAAAATCATCACCTGTTGCTGGTGCCATTGCTGCTCTCGGAAAACAGCGCAGCCTACCAAACCTGCCGTAGCGGGCTGTCGAACCTCATCGCCCTAGTGCAAGCCGGAGATGAGTGGAAGCAAGGTGTGCTGACTGGTGCGTTACTGCGCAACCAGGTACTCGATTTCATTACGCAGTGCTTGCACCCCGATCAGCTGGCCGACCTGAACCGCCTCGGCTGGCCTTGTGTGGCCGAGCGCATCGTCTGGAATGCCGATCAACTGATTAGCGTACTATCTGAACCCTCCTGCGAATGAATGTCATGACTCACAATACAGTACTTCGAAACATAAGCTTTAGCCGTTCACGAGCAGTACAGCAGCACTTGCTGTGCTTCAGCGAGCAGATGATGAGCACTAACGCTGTGCAGGACGGTGTACTGACCGCCAGATTCGTCGGTGAGTTTTCGGCGGGCAAGACGCGCTTGCTTCGCGAGCTGTTCGGCGAACAGATTCCACCGGCACTACTCCCGATCAGTTCGCTCGAGCGCCAAACCCGTCTGCCACTGGAAATCACCTACGGCGACATGCCAGCACTGACCCTGATCCAGCGCGTGCATGACTACTCGCCAGCAGATACGCTCGAAGCCTTGGCTCATTTTCCAACTCGCGACGAGCTTGGCCACTTGGACCCGAAGCGCCACCGCCTGCGCCTGACAGTCAAGGAACCCCAACTTATCCTGCCCGAAGGCGATCACTACACCGACGATAAAAGCCCCAAACGTCTATTCCTGATAGATACGCCAGGCTGGAATTCCGGCGATGACGAGATTGCGGAACAGCGTGCAGCGTCGCTGATAACCGGTCACCACAACCTCGCCGTGGTCTACGTGACCCAGGCTTCGCGACTGGACGGTGCGACTAATGCTGGTCACCTGAAGGATTTCTTATCGGCTCTAGCCGAAGCCGATGAAGACGCCAGATTCCTGGGCCAGGCCAAGTTGCTCATGGTCATTACCCACTGTCCGGAGAAGGACGCAAACCACCTCCAGGAACGCGCACGAGCTTTAGTCTGGCGGCTGTGGGAAGAGCTCGACCACGCAGCCGGCGATCTGGAACTCGACATTTTCTGTGTCGACTTCCAGGTCATGTCCAGCGGCGGGCTACAGCACTTTCGTGATCAATTCTGGCACCGGCTACTCGCCCCACTAGGGCGCTCTACCCCGTACATCGAAAGCTCCCCATGGGCAGCGGCGTTCAAGCGCTGGCCTGTCGAATGGGACATCAATCCGTGCCTTCTTGAATCCGCTCAACTGCTGGAGCGTGGCGAACAGCTGTTGAACAAGGCTCGTGTAGGTGAAGAGTTCGTGACAGGCATGAACATGTATCGTCTATTAGGCTTGAAGCCTGTCGAAATTCGCGAAAAAGTTCTCAAAACATGGCTCAAACAGCTGAGGACTGATACCGACTCACTGGCGCAGTGGAAAGTACCAGTCCTTGCACAAGGCCACCCATTGGCTCAATGGTGGCAGCAGTACTGGCAGGTAGAAATGGAGCACTTGATCAGTCCTGTAAGTAATTTCTTCGCAACAGCAATGCGTACGATCAACCGGCTGAAGCACGATACCGATGATTTGCAGGACCACCTCGACCAACAGCTGACCGCCCCCTATGAGGTGGCCCAGGCTGCGCTCAAAAGTAGTTTCGCCTGCTTAGTGCGGGGTTTACCTGCGCTGTGTGTCGAGCATGACATCGAACAGCGCATCGCAACAATATTGTCGCTGTCTTTGCTGCAGAGCCGCTACGAAGACTACTACCTCCATCATGGAATTGAGCTCGCGGCCTTGGACTAAGCCACCACGAGCAAGACATACAGAGCAAATAGCTGATTGATGCCAAGAGGTAAGCGGCCAGCGAACACACCTTCAGAATCCCAGCATTAAGGGCGATGGTGTCCACCTAAAAATACGTGGACACCATCGCCCTTATCGCAAGGATCACCATGCGCCAGCGCACCTCTTATCCGAAGCCGTTCAAAGTACAAGTGGTTCAGGAATGCCTGCAACCTGACGTATCTATAGCCAGCATTGCACTGCGCCATGGCATCAATGCCAACCTGGTGCGCAAATGGATACCGCGCTATCGCGACCGTCAACCTGACGCGCTACCGGCATTCTTGCCACTGACGATGAAGCCTGAATCTGAGCCCTTGGAAGCAGCGTTGGCGCGTATTGAAATTCCTTTCAAACAGCAAACACTCACTGTGACCTGGCCCACTGTCGACCCCGACGGCTGCGCGCGCTTCATTCGCGGCCTCGTCACATGATCCGCATCGATATGATCTGGCTCGCCACCGAGCCCATGGACATGCGCGCCGGCACCGAAACGGCGTTGGCGCGTGTCATCGCCGTCTTTGGCGTGTGGCTCGCGGCACGTCGACTCAACCAAGGTAAATTCAATTGGCCAGGCATTCGTCACGGCGCTCAAGTGGAACTGGACAGCGAGCAAGTTCAGGCGCGCATCGTAGGGTTACCTTGGCAACGCATGGGTGCCAACAGCACCATCACACGGCTTTAGTACTGACTATTGGCCTATGTCAACGCCGACTTAAAACTGCCCCACTTAACCCCTCATTTGCCGAAGTAAAATTGACCCACCCGGATCACTCGGGTTTACGGTTCTGGCGGATCACGCCCGCTTTGCGTTTGTCTTTGAGTCGGTAGCTCTCACCTGTCAGGGTCAGGATATGAGCATGGTGCAGTAGCCTGTCCAACATGGCTGCGGTCAGTGTCGCGTCGTCGCTGAAGGCATTGGCCCACTGGGTAAACGGCAGGTTTGACATCAGGATCATTGAGCCTTTTTCGTAGCGCTGGGCTACCACCTGAAAAAATAGATTGGCTTCTTCACGGCCAAAAGGCAGATAACCGATTTCATCGATCACCAGCAGCTTCGGGGCCAGGATGGCGCGGTTCAAATAGGCTTTGAGCCGTCCTTGTCGCTGTGCAGCGCCCAGTTGCAGCATCAGATCGGCTGCGGTGATGAAGCGCGTCTTGATCCCGCTCTGTGCTGCTCGATATCCCAAGGCAGTCGCCAGATGAGTCTTGCCGACACCAGACGGGCCGATCAGCACCACGTTCTCCGTGCGAGCGACAAACGCCAACGCGGCCAGCTCTTGCAGCAGCACCTTGGGCACGCCCGGGCTGAAGCTGAAGTCGTATTCCTCCAGGGTCTTGATCGCGGGAAAACAGGCCATGCGCGTCAGCAACTCGCGACTACGTTGTTGGCGAAAACCGTGTTCATGACGCAGCAAGTGCTCCAGGAAGTCGCTGAAGCTCAGATCTTCCTGGACTGCTTGTTGGGCCAGCATGGAATAGTGATCGGCGGTGCATTCGAGCTTGAGCGCCTGACACAGCTCGACGATGGTCTGATGTTGCAGGTTCATGCGCAGGCCTCCCGGATCGCCTCATAAATGGAGAGCGGATGCTGAAGAGACTCATGCGGAATGGGTCGATGCGCATCGCCCAGCAGTGCTCTCCAGGTTTGGCGCACGGCGTGAGGCAAAGGTGTCAGCAGCCCTTGCTCCTGACGCCACCGGTCGATTGGACGCTCCTTGAGCGTGGCATGGGTGCGCACATTGGCCACCTCGGCCAGCCATTCCCCTACCAGGCGGTTGGCGGTGCCGCAATCCACCAGCAAGCCCGCAGAACTGACCCGGCTGTTCAACGGGTTATAGAAACTCTCTCGCAAGTAGCGGTTGAAACGCTCGACTTTACCTTTGGTGCGGGCCCGGTAAGGACGGCAAAGGCGTATGCGAAAGCCCAGGTCGTCGGCCATCTGCAACAGCCCGGCATGAAAACGATGCTGACCATCACCGTAGGCATCACGCTCGATGACGGCGGTCTTCATGTTGTCGAACAGGATTTCGTCAGGCACGCCGTCGAAGTAATCGAAGGCCAGCAGCAATGAGTCGTGCACCGAATGGAAGGACTCATCAGGGACAAAATGGACGTAAGTCATCCGGCTGTAGCCCAGCGTGGCCACGAAGGCTGACATGGGGGACTTGGCCCGACGAAACACGATGAAATCGGCCTGCATCTGTTTGCCCGGCTCGGTCTCAAAGCGCACGACCGGGCCGTCATCGCGCTTGGCTGGCTTGATCTTCGCCAGCCAGGCACGTAGTTGGGAAGCGCCCCCTTCATAGCCACGCTCGCGAATCTCACGCAACAGCACGGTAGAGGGCAGCCAAAGCGGGTGAGCCTGCCTGACTCGCTCGTGCAGATAAGCATGAAAGGCGTCGGGCTTGGTGGGTCTGGGTTCGCGCGAGTAACGCGGGACGGAAGGTTCTTTGAGGTAGCGCCGGACAGTGTTGCGGGACACGCCCAATGTCTTGGCGATCTGCCGAATGCTGTGCCCTTGGCGGGCCAATACTCTGATCTCCACTGCTTGCTCCTGGATCAACATGGGCAGCCTCAAATGGCTGCGACGTTAGCCCAGGTGGGTCAGTTTTACTTCGCTGGGGTGGGTCAGTTTTGCATCGGCACTAACAGCTCACCACTGCAGTGCACGCTGAAGAACTTATGTACTACGAACGACCAGCCTTCATGGCGGAAACCATGCCGCTGAAAATCGAATGCAAATTCGCTCGTGCGTACACCTTCACCTGCTTCGAAAAGTATGAACTGCCAGGCATGGTAAATGCGAAGATAGTCAATACTTCTGGCGGTAATCTACGGGTAAAGCAAGTGCCCACTACCTATGTCGCTACCTGCGCGCAAGGCATGTGCGCTAGTCAGCGCGACCAGTCACCAGTAGGGGATGTCGATTTCGCTGTACTTAAAGGACATAGCTTCATTGCTCAGACCTTTGACGGGTACTACCTCGATAAAGACGACAAAGAGCACCTTGTCGCCTACAAACGAGGTTCTGGTCCAAAAGCTGATAAGTATCCGCCGTATGCGATTTACACCGAAGCTAGCTCGACGAATATCAACGCTAAAACCGTGGCGACGCCTCAAATCGTCAAACTCAACCATCCGGAAAATCAAACGTATAGCACTGCCGAAGTGTGGTCCGTTTGGTGTGAAGCAGGAAAAGTCACATGTGACGTCGCCGGCAAGGCAAAGGACAAAGCAAAACTATTTAAGGAAATGCCGATTGCCTCTTGGGGCTATTGCCAAGGGGATTTTTGCTACGGCGATGAATCCCTCACCGAGGTCATTGGTTTAAATCCAGCGCGCCAAAACTAATCGCTTATGTCTGGCTCATCCCACTGCCCAACCAACGGGCGCTGCGCAAGGTGCAGGCGCTACGCAGGCCAAGGCAGAGGGTCGACTCGGGAGTCCACCAAGGAACTGTCTTGGCCAAGGTGCCATGATTAAACTACGGGCTATCAAGGCAGCGTTAACGCTTGCAGCATAAAACCGACAGTGCCCTCTAGCCGGCTTTACACTGGCTAGAGGGCGTCGTTAGTCTCAAGGTGCAGTCTAGGTTCTGCTTGTCCGGCTGATCCTTCATATCAAATACGACTCGAAAAATTGATCGTGATGTAGGAATTGGCTACTTAACCAGCTCCATTAATTTCCCATACCCATCTACCACCTGGTACTTCACCTGCTCTGATGTAATTTTGGCGAAGAATTTTCGGGCGCAGGCAATTTTGGATTTTTCGATATCGCGCAGCTCCAGCGAAGACATTGAGCCTTTGGTTTCGGCGACGAAGTAAACGTGCTTCACCTTGCCCTCCTGAAAGGCGATTGCCCAGTCGGGGTTGTAGTTGCCAACAGGGGTCGGGATAAAGAAGCTCTTCGGCAGCTTGGCGTACACCGCCACCTCGGTACTAGCATCCAATTCCTGAACGAATTTCCGCTCGATGTTGGAGTCGGTGAACACGTAATCGTAAACGTGGTGCTTGGCTTCAAACGCCTTGCTGAAATCGTCACGCGGCTTCTCGGCGGTGAAGATGTCGGAGCTGTGGATTTCATCCACAGGATCGTAAGCGATGTGCTCAACGATAGCCGTGGCCTTCTGCTCGTTGATCAAAGTACCGGCCCTGGCGATGAAGTCTTCCGGGTTGGTCTTGAACTGACTGAACACGGCAACATTCAGGCGCGTGAGAATGCTGGCAATGGTGCCGCGCGTAAGCTGAGTGGCTTCCGCCAGGTTGCCGATCAGGTCGTATTTCACTGCCGAATGAACCGAGTGGGTGTAGTTCTCGGTTGAGCTGTTCGCAACCTTGAAGGCAGTGCCGCTCTTCATATCGTCGAAGCTAGCATTCTCCAGCTGGGTACCACGCTCGATGATGTACTGCATCGGCTTGACCCGTAGCTCCGCATCCAACGCCCCCACGCATTTGCCCACCAGTTCATCGGTTTCAAAGTGAACGGTGTAGGCTGCTTTGCGGTTGATCTTGTTCCACAGCGCCTGGAACTCTTTCTTCTCGAAATTCGAGTTCAGCGGATTGAGCTTGGCTTTGCGGTCGTTGCCGATATCAGGCATTTGCGCGGAGCTGAACACGCTATCGATAAGCTTGAACACCTGCTCGGCATAAGGCTGCAGCTCGGCTGGCAGCTCGGCCAATTGCTCTTCACGCTTGGCCTCATGATAGGCCTGGGTGATGTGATCATTATCGTCGGTGTAGTCATTCTTCAGCAGGTATTTGTAGATCTGCTTAGCCAGCTGCGGCGTGACCTCTACGTCGCCACCAGACGTCTGCAGAACCTTACCGGTGAAGTACTTCTCATCGGCGACTCGCGGCCGTGCCGACAGCGACTCACTGATGTCTTTCTGCAGCGCACTGACGAAATCCTTGTAGCTTTCGCTGGCTACTACGGTCAGCTCGTTGATCTCATGTACCGTGGAGAGGTTATCCATACGCTCGCCGAGCTGATTCACGGACAAGCGCATGCCGCGCCCTACTTCCTGGCGGCGAGAGACAGTGTTGTCGCTGTGTTTCAGCGCACAGATGACGAAGACGTTGGGGTTGTCCCAGCCTTCGCGTAATGCTGAGTGGGAGAAGACAAAGCGCACCGGCTCATCGAAGGACAGGAGGCGCTCCTTATCCTTGAGGATCAGATCGTAGGCATCGACGTCATCGGTCTCGGTTGCTTTTTTGCCCACAGAGGGATCGACCAGGCGCTTGCTCTTCTTATCGATAGAGAAATAGCCATTGTGCGTCTGGCGGGCCTGAATTCCTTTGAGGTAACGGTTATAGGGGGTGTCTTCCAGCGTCATCACCTCGGTGAGGTAGGCGTTGTATTCCTCTTCAAAGATCTGAGCGTACTCTCCCGCCACCTCGCCGGTTTCGTCGTACTGACGGTACTTGGCCACCTCGTCGATAAAGAACAGCGAGAGCACCTTGATACCACGACTGAACAGCATCATCTCCTTCTGGAAGTGCGCCTTGACTGCCTCGCGTATCTGGATGCGCCGCATCGCGGCCTCATCCACGTTACCCACGGCATCGCCAGCGACCAGCTCAACACCATTGGTAAAGCTCAAGGTATCGATGCGCGCATCGATGTCGGCAACTACATAGCCCTTGTACTGATCCAGCCCACCCGAAAGGTCGTACAGGTTGTCGTTGCGACCGAGCTTGCGCATGACCCGCTTGATACCGCTGTTCTGCTTAACCTCAAACTCAACCCGCGCCATCGGCGGCTTGTTGCTGGAGACCTCGATGTCCTGCAGAAACAGATAGGCATTGGTGCCTGTCAGATTTCTGATCGTTATGCCGCGCACATTGATCTTCTTAACCAGCTTCTGGTTGTAGGCGTCCAGAGCATCAAGGCGGTGGATTTTGTTGTACTCGGTTTTGTGAGTGGCCGAGTAGCGCACGATCAGCAGCGGGTTGAATTCGCTGAAGGAAGCTAGCGTCTTGGCCCCTTCCATCTTCTGCGGCTCATCGAGAAACAGGATCGGACGGTTAGCCTTGATTACGTCGATGGGGCGGCGTGACTGGAAGTCATCAAGCTCGTCATAGATTCGACGGTTGTCCTTTCCCGTTGCGTTAAACGCCTGGGTATTGATCACCATCACGTTGATGCCGGCATCCGAGGAAAAACTCTCCAGGTTGTGCAGCTGCTTGGAGTTGTAGATGAAGAAGCGCGCCTTCTTACCGTAGCTCTCCAGGAAGTGCTCAGCGGTAACCTGCAGCGACTTGTACACACCCTCACGGATGGCAATGCTCGGCACCACGACGATGAATTTGCTCCAGCCGTAGCGCTTGTTCAGCTCGAACATGCTCTTGATGTAGCAGTAGGTCTTACCAGTACCGGTTTCCATCTCGATATCGAGGTTGATCGGGCAACCGGTTTTATTGTCTCGTGCCAATACAGGGGACAGCGGCAGATTCTGCCGACGCTGCACGGCCTGAACATTCTCAAGCAGCTGAGCTGGGCTAAGTGCCAGCTCGGCATTCTTGAAACCGGCCTCGGTCGGCTCAGCAGAGCTCTGCACACCATCGAGTTCAATTTGCTGCGGCGTGACGGATTTTACAGGGCTTGCGCCGGGGTCGATGCGATAGGTCACGCCCGAGGATTTTGGCTGACCAGCAAAACAATCGGCAAAGGCATCGACTGCATGGGTTTGGTACGACTGCTGTTTAAATTTCAGTTTCATGCACAATTCCTGACTGACCCAATGGCTCAAAAGCGACAAACAAGGCTAAAGCCCCTTTGAATCAGCTACTTACCGTAAATTTACTTGCAAAGCAGCACGATTTATTCTGCATTTATTCCGCAAGCCCCCAGAGCGGTGCCATGCGTGGGCCACTGTTCTTGATACGCCCCGCTCGCCGTACGCTGGTTAACAGGTTGCCCACCTTATTCAGCTTCTGCCGCTCATCCAGCGCATCGCTCAGCTTGCTCAACAGTAGGCGATCAATGTCCTGACGGCTGGGCGTCCATATCGTCCCCTTAAAGCGTCTTGATTTCGGTAGCTGGCGACAGTAACTTGAACACCTGCTCAATGTTGATCTTTACACTGTCGCTGACAAAGCCGGCGTCACGGAATACCACGCGTAGGGGTTTATGTCCGGCGAGCTGCTTGACGAAATCCTCATCAATGCCGGTGTCGAAGCAGGCGGCTAGGGCGTTGCCGTCAACAAAGAAAACGGTCTTGCCGGCGATGCTTTGCTGGCTGATCGGCAGGGCTAGATCCACGCCCCAGTCCAGCAGTACCTGGAACAGCAGATCCTCCGATGTACGATCTTCCCTAATATTGTCGACTTGACCGGAGAGAAGATCCTGATTGACGGCATCAGGGGTGTAGTATACCTCTTTCATATTGGAGGAATCGATTCTCAGCACACGAAAACCTATGTCAACCTTATCCTTTGATCCATTATTAATCTTCTCCCCTGCGCGTCGAATCCTTTCTTTTGAAATTTCAGCTATAGAATTTTTTAAATTATTCCTCTTACAAAAAGCCAGCCCTGCTTTATGATTCTTGTCATCCTCGGTTAACTCCTCTGGCAATTGAACCAAGATAAAACTAGCATTGAGACCAAGAGAGCTATTTAAATCAAAAACTGATTGAGCGGTAGTTCCGGAACCTGCAAAGAAATCAACTACAATATCATCTTTACCGACTTTCGATATTTCGCACAAGTACTTAATCAAAGACGAAGGCTTCGCAAAGCTAAAAGGAATACCGAGTTCACCCAGTTCATGAGAGCTATTTTGGTTTATATGATCTTCAATTAAGCTATTTGGCTTTGCTGTAGAGTTTCCAATCACGTCATTTAGATATGTTTTAGTAAAAACATTCCACTTAACCTCGGCACCGCTATCATCAACAAGGTTTGACGATCTGACACGCTTCACGACAATTCTATCTTTATCAGCCAAGTATCTATCTTTACCCCAGCGCCACACCTTATCCTCCCCAGTAGAAGGAGGTATGGAGGCTGCGTCCCGCAACTCGCTAGGAAACACATTGCCTGGAGGAATCAACAAAGTACCATCGGGAGCTTCAATATAGTAACGCTGATTAACGCAGCCCCTCATAGGGTCAAGACTAGTCATATACAAGCGAACTAGTTGATACTTTTCTCCAGCTCTAGGCCCATCCGAGTCAACCTGATCATAAGCATCATAATTAACACCCCCAAAAAAGACAGGGCACCGCTCTATATTTCTTGCGTAAGTAAGCACGTAATCAAAGTTAGGCGACCAGTAATCACCCTGGTTATTTGCTTTCTTGGAAACCCTACAGGCACACCCTAGGAAATTTTCATCACCGAAAATCTCGTCGCAGAGACGCTTCAAATTTGCCTGCTCATCGTCACCGATGGAAATAAATATAACTCCATCATCCCGCAACAAATTTCGCGCCAATTTGACCCTCGAGTAAATCATACTCATCCAGTCAGAATGGAACCGGCCATTTGACTCACCATTTGCAACGAGCCTGCCCCCAGCCTCATTCGTCTGATTTGATCTTTCAAAGTACGCCTCTGTATCCTCTACAAAATCGTCATCATAGATAAAATCATTACCTGTATTATACGGCGGATCAATGTAGATCATCTTTACCTTGCCCAGATATGTTTCCTGAAGCAACTTAAGTGCATCTAAATTATCACCCTCAATGAATAGATTTTTCGTAGCATCAAAATTGACACTTTCCTGCCGCAGAGGACGCAATGTCTTCGCAATCGGCGCATTGGCAGCCAGCAACGCTTCACGCTTCCCCGGCCAATTAAGCTGGTAACGCTCCTGCGGCCCTTCTACCACAGAGGTAGAGAGCTCCTGGCGCAGCAGATCGAAGTCGACAACTTTTTTTAGCTCGCCCTTGGCATCCCGTGCTTCGGTGATGCAACTGGGGAACAGTTCGGACAGCTTGGCGATATTGGCTTCGGTCAGGTTGGGGGAGTGCATTTTCAGCTTGTCCATGGGACTTCCTGTATCTCTTGTGTGCTTGACGCGAACCGAGGTTTACGCGCTTAGATCGGCGATTTCATTCTGGATTTCCCGCAGCTGGGCATTGAGCGCCACCTTGCGGTTGAACTGTTTTTCTTTGTGCAGGCGCGTATCCAGCTTGGCGTGCTCACTGTGCAAGCTTCGCAAGCGGTTTAGCCGATGCAGTTGCTCGGGCAGGCTCTCGCCCGGCCTAGCTGGACGGGGTAGCAAGCTGCGCAGCAATTGTTCGTAGAGCCCCTGCAGATCCAGCGCTACCGGCAGAGGCTGGCACGGACTGTTGGCCGGTAACCAGTTGCACGCATAGTAGCCATCAATCACCCATTTGCTAGCATCGGCTTCGCTGGGGCGCTTAAAAGCCGCCACCATGCGGGTGCGCTGCTCATGGTGCAACTGAAAGATGATCGGCAACGGGATGGCGCGGTCGATTGCGCGCAACACGTCTTCGTCCAGCTCGGCGGTTTTCTGCGTGATATCGAATACCTGGATTTCCGCAACATCGCCCCGTGCCGGCAGGTTAATAGTTTCCGGTGCCAGCTTATAGGCCCAGGTGATCTGTCCAACCTGGCGTACAAACTTGTCGCGCAATACAGAGGCAACGGAACCGTACTCGTAGATTTTGCTCTTTGGCACCACGCTGGCAACCCTGGCCTGCGCGGGGAAGCGGAATAGTACCGGAGGAATACCTACCTGACTCATGCCATGTCTTGAATAACGATGAAGGCAATCAGCTCGAAGTCATCCAACCCGGAGATGGTGTCCACCAGCGCAGTGGTTCTACCGCCACTGAACAGGCTGTCGATGTCCCGTTCTTCCTTTACATCGATCATCGAGCGAATGGCCTGATCGAGCAGGTCGGAGTAGATGCGCATATCACGCCCGTCCCTGGTAGCTTGATTGAACAGTTGATAGGCCTCTGGAATCGGTTGGCCATGGCCTTTACAGGCACTGCGAGCGAGATCCAGCAAGCGCTTGGCCTCTGTCTGGTCGCTAATGATCTGCCCCTCCAGGCTGATGTAGATCAGATAGAAGGGATGCAGGCGATTCTGCTGATTGAGGTTGGAGCCTTGGTTGCGATTACGCAGGGTGAAAATTACACCAGGCAGCAGCCCAAGCTCTTGCCGCGCGGGCACGACGGCATGCATGCCGTTGGGGACATGCTCAAGGTCGCCATTGGTTTTGATGTAGTTGAGCAAATCCATACGGAAGTCATTCAGGCCAAGATCGGTGATGGAGACACCGGTCTTGATGTCTTCCATTTCGATCACATCATCCTGTAGACGGCGCAACTGCTCCTTGCGGTAGGCCACGTCGTTGGCCTGAGCGTTGAGCACATTGTCATCGCCCGTGGCAGTGACGTCAGCAATCATCATGCGATTCTCAACCCGCTCCTTGAGATTGATGTACTCATCCAGGCTGATGTCCGGCCAGTAGTTGACCAGCTGGATGCTGGCGTTCTCTGAACCGATCCGATCCACACGGCCAAAGCGCTGGATGATCCGCACCGGGTTCCAGTGAATGTCGTAGTTGATCAGGTAATCGCAATCCTGCAAATTCTGGCCTTCGGAGATGCAGTCAGTACCGATCAGGATATCAATCTCTCGCGGCTCATCCGGGTAGATCGCGGCCTTCTCTTTAGAGCGCGGCGAGAACAGCGTGAGCAGCCCCTGAAAGTCATAGGTCTGCCGGCTCCCGTGCATGCTTCCCAGGGTGGATTTGGGCGCATCACTACCAGTGACCTTGCCAGAGTGGACCTTGTGACTGCGCAGTAGGTACTCGGCCAGGTTGTCGTAGAGATAATTAGCGGTATCGGAGAAGGCGGTGAAGATCAGCACTTTGCGATTGCCAGGGTTAATCGGCGACGTCAGCTTGCTGGTGATCTGGGTTTTAAGATGCTGTAGCTTGGCGTCATCGGCGGGCGTGACCTTGGCCATTTCGTCCAGCAACTCTTCAATGAAAACGAAGTCCCCCTGAAGGTCTTGCTCCCAGGAGGGCACGTCCATGTCCTCCAGGCTGATCTGGATTTTCTTGCCGATGCTGATGTCGCCCGGCATGGGCAGGTTGTCATCATCGAAATCCGCATCTTCGCACACGGCGGTAACATCGGCAAAGCCGCTGGCTACGCCTGTCTTCTTGAAGGAGGCGATTTTGTCTAACGCACTGCGGTGAGTCGCCTGCAGGTTTTTCAGAGTCAGACGGAAAGACTCGACCGAGCTTTCAAGGCGCTTGAGCAGGTTGGTGGTCATCAACGCTTGCAGGCTTTTTTCACGGTCTACCTGCTTGAGCTTGCCCCTGCCGCCCTCCACTTCGGTGTCGTACATTTCCTCGTACTTCTTCATCCGGCTGGGCAGGATGTAGCTGACTGGGGCATACACGGCGAGCTTGAGCAACGAGAGCTGATTGAAGATCTCGTTGAAGCCGATGACGTCCTCACGATGGGTCAGCGGGCAGTGGAAAGACAGCGGCTTCCGACGCTCCGGAAAACTGCCGATGTCGGCCGTGTTGTAGAAAGTCTCGATATGCCGGCGTGATCGGGCAATAGTCACGCTGTCGAGCAGCTCGAAGAAGTCGAAGTCCAGGGTATTGAGAATGGCAGCAGCGGTGCGTTTCTCTGGCGGCAGGATCGACCACGCATTGAATGCCGCTTGAGCGCGGCGAAATATGCCGTCGATATCTTTTTCAGTGCGCAGCTTATCGTTGAGATTGTCGCTATCGCCTTCGTAGGCCAAGGCCAGCTGATTACGCAAATCGCTGAAACGGTTGTTGACCGGAGTGGCCGAAAGCATCAGCACCTTGGTCTTCACGCCCTGGCGAATCACTTGATTCATCAGCCGCTGGTAACGAGTTTCCTTGTCTTTGAAGACGTCGTTATTGCGAAAGTTGTGCGATTCGTCGATTACCACCAGGTCGTAGTTGCCCCAATTAACCCGATCCAGCGGAATACCCAGCGACTCTCCACGGGTACGGGTCAGGTCGGTGTGGCAAAGCACGTCGTAGTTGAAGCGATCCTTGGCGAAAATGTTGGTCTTGAGGTTGCGGTTGTAGTTAAGCCAGTTGTCGGCGAGCTTCTTCGGGCAGAGCACCAGGACGGATTTGTTGCGCAGCTCGTAGTACTTGATCACGGCAAGGGCGGTGAAGGTTTTGCCCAGGCCCACACTGTCGGCCAGAATGCATCCGCTGTAGGTCTCAAGCTTGTTGATCAGACCGGTAGCCGCATCACGCTGGAAGTTGAATAGCTTCTGCCAGACCAGACTGTCCTGGTAACCGGTGCGGTCGTTGGGCAGTACGTCCTCGTTCACGTCTTCCAGGAACTCGCGGAAAATGTTGTAGAGCATAAGGAAGTAGATCCGCTCTGGAGCATTCTCCTGATAGACCGAGGCGATGTGGTCGCAGAGCCTGTCGGTTACATCCTCAAGCTTCTCCGGGTCGCTCCAGATCTGCTCGAACAGATTGAGAAACATACCGGTATGGGCCGGCTCATCGAAACGGGTAACGATGTTCGAGAGCGCATTGCCCTTCTGGTAACCCAGATCGACAGCGGTAAACCCCTGGACGGGCATATAGACGGCGTCCCCTGCCGTATCGCACGAACCGATAAAGGGCTGCATTGGGGCTTGGCCACGATTGGAGCGAAAAGTCGCTTTACGGCGTATCCAGTCAGCGCACTCCCTTGCTATGGCCTTTTGCGTGAGCTGATTCTTCAGCTGGATTTCAAACTCACTGCCGGTCAGGCTGCGCTCGCGCTCAGCCTTGGGAATATGGAACTCGCGCTGCTCCTTCTTGATCTTGTCGCTGACCTCGTTGGGCACGAAGGTCGGCGAGGTGAAGATGAACTCCAGGGAGTCGATGCTCTCCAGCTCCTTCTTCAACGCCACGTAGGCGTAGATCGAAAAGCACGAAGCGGCGATCTTCAGCTTCGAGCCCGGCTTAAGCGTACCTTTGAGATTTTCACCAAGCAGGGTATTGATGTTGTCGACCAGTTCCATATGGAGGAATCCCTTTATGCGAGCTGAGGGGATTATCATGGAGCTTGCGGCGAATATCACGGATTACAGCCGGCAAATTGCCTCGCACGCAAAATCATAGTCCAATGAGCAAATGACGATACCATCCACGAGCTTGAATGGTTAGGCGCACGCACGGCCATATTGGGGGGACAAATGGGGGACAGAAACAAAAACCCTATTAAAACCCAGAAAGACAAGGTAAAAACTCAAAAATAAAGCCGGCCACAAGCCGGGCCAACCTAACGCCGGAATGGATAGAGCAGGAGGGATGGGCCGTCCCCAGTATTAAAGGGATGTGATGAAGTCCTCCGGATCAGTAGGAACAACATCTGTTCCGCCTATGACTCCTGAGAGCATCGCGACAGAGCTCAGCATTCCAAAAAGTATTCCAAGCAAAAAAATAAACCGTTAAAACCATTTAAAATCAATGACTTATCTAACGAGTTCAGATTGCCCCGGCGCACCGTACCCCCTCCCCCCTCACCCATCCGTAAACCCCACTCCCCGCACATGCCCCCTGGCCAGCGGCGGTGGGCAATCCGGTTCGCTGAAGTCCGCTGTCCAGCGCCAGTTGCGGATTTCCGGCAGGTCTTCAAGGTGTTCGCGAATCCATACGTCATGCCGGCTCAGCTGGCGGGTGAAGTGGTCCACGGCCGTTGCGCTTTGGGGGTGTAGCCGGGGTATGTGGCTCAGGGCGTCGATGGCCAGGTGGTAACGGCTCATTCGGTTGAGCACTACCATGTCGAACGGGGTGGTGGTGGTTCCCCGGTCGCTGAAGCCTCGTACGTGGAAGCGCGCTTCGTTGGCGCGGCCATGGACCATTGAGTGGATGACCCAGGTGGAGCCGTGGAAGGCGAACATGACCGGGGCTTCGCGGGTGAACAGGGCGTCGAAGGAGGCGGTGTCGAGGCCGTGCGGGCGTTGCTCCGGTGCGCAGAGGGTGCCGAGGTCAACGATGTTGACGACCCGGACACGAATGTCCGGGACGTGTTTGCGCAGCAGCCAGGCGGCGGCGACGGTTTCGGTGGTCGGAACATCGCCTGCGCAGGCCAGGATTACGTCGGGTTCATGCCCCTGGTCGTTGCTGGCAAAGGCCCAGATGGAGGCGCCTTGTGAGCAGTGCCTGAGTGCGGCGTCGAAGTCCAGCCACTGGAAATCCGGCTGTTTGCCGCAGGTCACGACGTTGACATAGTTCCAGCTGCGCAGGCAGTGGTCGAAGACGTTGATCAGGCAGTTGGAGTCTGGCGGGTAGTAGACCCGTACGACGTCCGCACGGCGTTGCAGCACGTTGTCGACGAAGCCGGTGGACTGGTGGCTGAAGCCGTTATGGTCGTTGCGCCAGGCATGGCTGGTGATGAGGATGTTCAACGAGGCCAGCGGGCGGCGCCAGTGGAATTCCTTGCTTTGCTGCAACCATTTGGCGTGCTGGGTCACCATGGAGTCGACGACCTGGGCGAAGGCTTCGTAGGTGGACCACATGCCATGTCGCCCGGTGAGCAGGTAGCCTTCCAGCCAGCCTTCGCACAGGTGTTCGCTGAGCACTTCCATGACCCGCCCGTCAGGCGCGAGGTGGTCGTCGAGGGTCAGGCAGGTGCCGGAGGCTTTTCGGTCGGAGGCGTCGAACACGGCGTTGAGGCGGTTGGAGTTGGTTTCATCCGGGCCGAAGACTCTGAAGTTGTGCGGGTTGCTGCGCATCACGTCACGCAGGTATTCGCCCAGTTTGCGCGGTGCCTCGGCGATCACCTGGCCGGGGCCGGGGACGTCCAGGCTGTAGCCGGCGAAATCGGGCAGGTCCAGCGCCAGCAGCACGCGCCCGCCATTGACATGGGGCACGGCGCCCATGCGCAGTTCGGCGGGGGGCGTCAGGGCCTTGAGGTCTGGCAGGAGCGCACCGTGGGCATCGAACAGGTGCTGCGAGAGGTAGCCGCGCATCCAGCGTTCCAGTTGTGCCCTGTGCCCGGGGTTGTCGATGACGTTGGCCAGCGGCACCTGGTGGGCGCGGAAGGTTCCTTCGATTGGCACCCCGTCCACCACGTGCGGCCCGGTCCAGCCCTTGGGGCTGCGCAGGATGATCATCGGCCATTTCTCAGCCAGTGGATGGCCCTGCCTGGCGTGCAGCTGGAGTCGGCCGATGGCGTCGTGGGCACTGTTCAGCGCAGCCGCGAATCGCTGGTGCATGCCGGGCAGGTCGTCACCGGCGACGATGATCGGCTGATAGCCACGGCCGCGATACAGTTCGATCAGCCGCTCATCCGCCGTGCGCGCCTCGACGGTGGGGCCGGATATTTTGTAGCCGTTGAGATGCAGGATGGGCAGCACGGCCCCGTCGCGGGCGGGGTCGATGAACTGCACGCTTTTCCAGCTGCCTTCAAGGGGGCACGTCTCCGCTTCGCCGTCGCCGATGACGCAGGCGACCAGCAATTGGGGGTTGTCGAACACCGCGCCAAAGGCATGCATCAACGAGTAGCCCAGCTCCCCGCCTTCATGCAATGAGTTGGGCGTGTGCGGCCCGCAATGGCTGGGGATGCCACCGGGGGCGGAAAAACTGCGGAACAGGCGCAACATGCCGGCTTCGTCGGGGGCGACCTGCGGGTGCACTTCGCTGTAGGTGCCCTCCAGCCAGGCGCAGGCGTTGAGGGTCGGCCCGCCGTGGCCTGGGCCTGAGATAAAGACGGTTTCGACCTTGCGCTCATGGATCAGGCGGTTGAGGTGCACGTAGATGAAGTTCTGGCCGGCCGAAGTGCCCCAATGGCCTAGCAAGCGCGGTTTGATGTGGTCGGCGCTCAGTGGTTCGCGCAGCAGGGGGTTGTTGCGCAGGTAGATCTGGCCGACGCACAGGTAATTGGCCGCGCTCCAGTAGCGATGCAGCCGATCCAGCAGGTCGGCTGACAGCACGCCTGCGGCACTGTCTTGCGCGGCAAGGTGGTCAGGGCGCGGGGAGGCTTTGAGGTCGGCACTGGAAACCTGTGGGTTGAACACATACATGGCGGCTCCTTGGGGGCGGCGGAGTTGGCGTGGCGCTATTGGAGGACGAACACCTGGGTGCTCAGGCTGCTTGGTGCAAACGGCGCAGGGTGTGTCGTGCGATCACGGCGTTTTCATCCGTGGGAATCACCCAGGCGGTCACGGCACTGCCGGGGTGGGACAGGCAGTTCGTACCGGCCTGCCGCCCGTCACAGTCACGCTCCAGGCCCAGCCACCGGCAACCGTCGAGAATGGCGTTGCGCACGTCGCTGGCGTGCTCGCCCACGCCACCGGTAAACACCAGTGCGTCCAGGCCGCCCAGTGCCGCGACAACCGCACCGATTTCCTTGACGACGTACCGCTCGAACAAGGCAATCGCTTCGGCAGCTTGCGGTGCGGCACTGGCGGCCAGCTCACGCAGGTCACCGCTGATCCCGCCGGACACCCCTAACAGCCCGCAATGGTGATAGAGCAGGTTCTCCAGACCCTTTGCGCTCATGTGCCGCTCGCGCATCAGGTACAGGAGGATGCCGGGATCCAGCCGGCCAGGCCGGGTGCCCATGAGCAATCCGTCGAGGGTGGAAAATCCCATGGTCGTGGCGCGGCTGGTCCGGTTGACCAGGCCACACAAGCTGGCACCATTACCCAGGTGGGCAACGATCGTTCTGCCGTGCGCCGCGTACGGGTCATGGTCGATGAGCCGCCCGGCGATGTATTCGTAGGAAAGCCCGTGAAACCCGTAGCGGCGCAGTCCCTGATCAGTCAGTGTGCGCGGCAGCCCGAAGCGGCTTTCCAGCGCATCGAGCGTGCGATGGAAGACCGTGTCGAAACACACGAATTGCGGCAAGCCGGGGCGTTCGCGGGCCAGATGGTTGATCGGGGCGAGACATTTGGGCTGATGCAGTGGGGCCACAGCGCTCAAGGCTTGCATTTCGCTCATCAAGGCCGGGGTGACGATCATGGCCATCTCGGCGCAGTCGCCGCCATGTACCACACGGTGCGCTGCTGCAACGATGTCGCACCCGACGGCCTCGGCAATCCAGGCCATTAGCCGTGACAGCGTGTCGTCGATGGAGGTCGCATGGTCGCCTGGCCACTCGGCCTGTCGTTCCTGCTCGTCGCCGGAACCGAGAAACACCAGGCGCTGCATGCCCTTGCTCGCCTCCACGCTGCCGCGCCCCAGGCAGCGCTCCGCTTCGACGGGTACAGCCGCGTCATACAGGGAGAACTTCAGGTTCGAGGAGCCAGCGTTCAAGACCAACAGTGCCGGAGGTGACTGATCGATCATTTGGCTCTCCTGGGGTCGCGCCCCTGTTGGCCCCGAGCGCCTGTACTGCCGGTCATGGCACGAGCGGGTACGGGTTGACGGCCACAACGCTGGTTTTCAGATGACGCACGACATGTTCGGTGGTGCTACCCAACCATTTGCCGTGCACGCTGCGATGGACGACGCCCATCACGATGACGTCGAAGTCGTGTGCTTCGCTGAATGCCTCGATGACTTTCGCAGGGTTGCCCATGACCAGGTGCTTGCACTCAAGGGGCACACCGTAGCGCTCGGCCAGGTGATCGAACGCGTTTTCGTCCAGTTTGTAGATCCGCTCATGCATTTCGGAGTTGAACGCCAGGTCGCTCCCGCCGCTGAAGACGTAGGACAAATCGTAGGCATACAGCAGGTGGAGCTCCGCGTTGCACTGCGCCGCGAGTTTTTCCGCCGTGGAGATGATCCGGTCGTTGAGGCCGTCGTACTGTTCGTCCGGGCGAAAAGGGTCAACGGCGGCGAGAATCTTGCGGGGAAGCACATGGGGCGCCGGATGGGCCACCAGGTGCAGGGCCACCGGGCATTTGCGCAGAAGGTGCTCATCCAGGGACGTGAACATGATTCGGGTCAGCCACGAATGGTGCTCCAGGTCCTTGATGACCAGCGAAGGTTTCATTTCGCCGATGTGCAGGATAATTTCGTCGAGCGGGTGTGCCACCCAGATGACTTCGTGGGTGACCTGAACCCCAACACTGCGCATGGGCACGACCTGTTCTCCCAGCCACTTGCGATGTCGTTCCAGATACCCCTCTTTCATTTCCCGCAAGGCGTTATCATTCACAAGCCCGGCAGTGGCCAGCGCTTCGACATAATCAAACGCAACGATGTGCAGTGCGGCATCCTGGGCCTTGGCAAGGGCCAGGGCGCGGTCAAATGCCGGGGTTCGTTCCATCAGTGGCGACGCGATCAGCATCAAACGTTCAGCTTGGGACATGTCACACCTCCTTTCAGGGCCAAAGGGCGCGCATAGGGGTTCTGCGCTGGGCAGCGGCAGGGCTCTCGACAGGGCTCTCTACCGAAGCGCCGCGACCGGCCTCGACGGTGTGGTCGCCGGGTTTGATGACCAGCACGCTGCTCGGTGAATGGATCAACAGTGATTCGGCCGTATTGCCGATGACTTTCTCCAGCCTGGTGCGCGGCAAAGTCCCCATGACCAGCAGGTCGATGTCCTGCTCGCGAGCAAACTCACTGATGGTCTGTAGCGGCGTGCCGGTCAGGAAATGCCGACAATCGTGCGCAATGGCATGTCGGTCGCACAGCGCGGAGAAAGCCTGCTCATGGGCCTCTCCCAGGGCTTCGTGAAAGCCGGTCTCGATTGGCAAGGCGCCCAGCATGGTGATGTTCCTGGCATAGAACTCCGACCAGTCATAGCTGTAGAGCACATGAACGCTGGCGCCACATTGCCTGGCCAGGCGGGCGGCCATGGCCACCAGCGTGTCATTGAGCTGCAGGTCCGCCTCTTGGTAACGGTAAAGATTGACGGCGGCCAGCACCTTGCCAGGCAGCGGGTGGCGGGCGTCCGTGACGAACTGGACAGGGCAGGTACAGTCGCGCAACAGGAGCCAGTCCAGCGGCGTGGAAAACAGCCGGGCGAAGAGCGGCTCATGATGCACGTCTTTGATCAGCATCATGGGGCGAGCCATCTGCACATGGGTACTGATCGCCTCGAAATCGTCATCGGTCCAGAGCACCTCGACCGAGCAGTCCAGGCCACGTGCGCGCTCTTGCGCCGCCTGCTCTTCCAGCCACCGGCAATGGCTCTCAAGGTAGCTGTCACGCAAGGCGACAAGCGCCGAACGGTCGAATACGCCCATGATTTCGAGGGCCCGGAAGTAGTCCAGTGCGAGGATCCGCAAGGCAGCGTCGCAAGCCCGGGCCAAGGCCACGGCGCGCTCGAATGCAGGGGTGCGCTGCATGTTCGATGAGGCGATCAACAAAAAGCCTGGCGATGCGTTCATGGCGACCTCATTCAGCGACCTCAGTGGTGATCTGAAAGTGGCTACTTGGAGAAAGCGATGTCCAAACGCCTGACACGGCGCAGGCCGGCGCACATTCACAGGATGGGGCGATACCGGCGGCCGTTTCTGATCTATATCAGAAAGTCGGCGTTTCCCGGCGCCAGCCATCACGATCCCGAGCATAATCACGCCATACACCGAACGCAGAAGCATCCAGCGGAGATGCCTTCATGATCCTCGTCACCTTGATCAACATGCTGATCATCACCACTGCCGTGATCATTCACTACGAATGCCTGTTGCGCTTGAACCTGCTCATGCCCCGGCTCAAGATCTGGCATCGTTTCAGAATCGTCTTCGGTGTGCTGGGAGCGCTGGTGGCCCACGCCATCGAAGTCTGGGTCTTTGCGCTGGGTTATTACCTGCTGAACAAAAGCGCAACGCTGGGTCAGCTCGTCGGTCACTTCGACGGCAGCTTCATGGACTCGGTGTACTTCTCCTTTACCACCTACACCACCATAGGCTTCGGCGATATCTCGCCCGTAGGCCCGCTCAAGTTCCTGACCGGGCTCGAAGCCTTGACCGGTCTGGTGCTCATCACCTGGACAGCGTCCTTCCTGTTCATCGAAATGCAGAGGTACTGGAATCTTCAGGAAGCCACTGGACCCAGTCGGCAATGACCCCGAACGATCTCTAACACGGCATATTTGCGAGCGGGTGGGGTCGGCCCGTCCATCCGGCAACGATTGCAGCATGAGCCTGCAGGCGTATCGTTTTTGCCGGTAGTACACATAAATGTCGGGGGGCTCCCGCATGAACCACTGCCTACCCCTGCGCAGCGAGAGCTGTGCCAATTGTCGAGTGCGTGAGCTCTGCCTGCTGGTCGGGCTTGATACTGCGGACGCCAGACGCCTGGACCTGATCATTCCGCAGCGCATGAAGGTCAAGAAAGGTGCGGTTCTGTTTCATCTGGGAGACCCCATGCACTATCTCTATGCCATTCATCATGGGTTCTTCAAAACGACGTTTTGTTCAGAAGACGGCCGCGAACAACTGACCGGCTTTCAGATGCCGGGCGAGTTGCTTGGCATTGACGCGATAAGCAGCGGGGACTACGCCTGTGATGCCATTGCCCTTGAAGACAGCGAAGTCTGCCCGATCCGCTTCACCCAGCTTGAGCGCCTCGCCCGGGAACTGCCCTCGCTGCAACACAACCTGAACCGGACGTTGAGCCAGGAGCTGGTGCGCGACCATGAAGTTCTGATGTGGATGGGGAATCTCAAGGCGCAAGAACGGCTCGGGGCCTTCCTGCTGGACCTGGCCACACGTATGCAACGCCGTGGCTACTCGCCCCACGCGTTTGTATTGCGCATGACGCGAGAGGACATTGGTGCTTATCTAGGCCTGCGCCTTGAGACGGTGTGCCGGGCCATCGCCTACCTGCGCAACAACGATATCGTGCGGATCTCCGGACGGGCCGTTGAGATCGTCAGCCAGGAACGCCTCAAAGCTCTGGTTTCGGGCTGTAGCTCCCCCCGAAAGCTCCGCTCGGTACAAGAGCGCCTCTGTTGATTGGCGCGGTCATGGCGTAATCGCGACTTTCAGCACGCCGTCGCGCTGATGGGCAAACAGATCATAGGCCGCTTCGATCTCGTCCAGCCTGAACCGATGGGTGACCAGCGGTGACAGGTCGACAGCCCCACCGTCCACTACGGCCATCAAGCGCCGCATGCGCTCCTTGCCACCGGGGCACAGGGTGCTGACGATGCTGTAGTCCCCCAGCCCCGCAGCGAATGCCTCCAGCGGAATGCGCAGGTCAT
The DNA here is from genome assembly GCF_024129895.2 of Pseudomonas sp. 21LCFQ02. Taxonomy (NCBI): domain Bacteria; kingdom Pseudomonadati; phylum Pseudomonadota; class Gammaproteobacteria; order Pseudomonadales; family Pseudomonadaceae; genus Pseudomonas; species Pseudomonas sp. 21LCFQ02. Next base: position 2,445,929 of record NZ_CM178749.1, on the reverse strand, counting down.
TGGCGTAAACGCCAAGGCTCGACAGCCGTCCGCCAGGGCGCAGCACGCGCAGAGCGGACTCGAACGTGCCTTGGGTTCCCAGCGCCTCGATCGCCACATCCACACCGCGACCGTCGGTCAGGGTCATGATCTGCTCCACTACGTCTCCCGCCTGAAAGTCGACCGTGTAGGTCGCACCCAGGCGCCGGGCGACACTCATGCGCTCTGCCACTGTGTCGACCCCGATAATGGTCGCCGCCCCCTTGAGCCGCGCACCCGCCACCGCACACAGCCCAATAGGGCCCAGCGCAAAGACCGCAACGCTGTCGCCAATGCGCACATCACCGCGTTCGGCCCCGGAAAACCCGGTGGACATGATGTCGGGGCACATGAGGACCTGTTCATCACTGAGGCCGTCCGGAATCGCACACAGATTGGCCATCGCATCGGGCACTCGTACGTATTCGGCCTGGCAGCCATCGATGGTATTACCGAATTTCCAGCCGCCGATGGCTCGAAAGCCGTGCCGGGCGTGAGGACCGTCCTGCGATGCACAGCCACACAGGCAGGCAAAACTGTGTCCACTGGGGGTGATGGCGCCGGCGATGACCCGCTGCCCCTCGAAGAAGCCCTGGACCTGCGAACCCAGCCGCTCGATCACACCCACCGGTTCGTGACCGATGATGAGCCCACTGGTCACCGGGTATTCGCCACGCAGTATGTGGATGTCCGTGCCGCAAATGGTCGTGGTGGTGACCCGCACAAGCGCATCCAGGGGGCCTGGTTCCGGAATCGGCTTCTCTTCGAGCACGATGCGATTCTTTTCGACGAAAACCGCCGCTTTCATGCTGTTCATGGCTGGCCTCGGGGCTGTTGGCGAGAACGCTCGGATAGGCCAATAGCCTGCCGCGCTACCCGTTGGGCCGCTTGATGATTATCAACAAACATCCTTGGCCCCCACGCGCCCACCGATGGTCGAGCGGCCCCGTCGTATTTCTGATTTTGATCAGTCGCCATCGTGCTGGTGGGCGTAGAAAGGCGCGTAGAGGCGCTGTACGTCGCAGCGCTGCGCTTCACAGCCCACCTATAGCAGATCAGGAGATCGACATGGCCAGGCCCGAACTGACCGAGCACCTGCCTACCGGCGCACTTGGGAAACATCACTGGATAGAGCCGCTCAACGACGGCACGCACGTCCTGATACGCCTTCTGGAGCCGCAAGACCGTGAGCGGGAGTTTGCCTTTATCAAGCATCTGTCCCCTCAATCCCGGCGCTTGCGCTTTCTCGCCACGATCAACGAACCCAGCGAATCAATGCTCGATCAACTGATGGATGTGGACTGCTGCAGACGCATGGCCTATGTCGGGCTCAGCATGGACCAGGGCAAGCTGATCGAGACCGGCATCGCACGCTATGCCGCGCTAGCAGATAGCTCACAATGCGAATCGGCGGTGGTCGTTGCCGACTCATGGCAGCGCAAGGGACTTGGCACACTGTTGATGAAACACCTGATCAATACGGCCCGGCTCAATGGCTTCACCGAGATGTTATCCATCGACAGTGAGGCGAATTCAGGCATGCATCGATTGGCCAACAAGCTGGGGTTCGTACGCCGTCAGGATCCGCTGGATGCTACCCAGGTCATCCATCGTTTGAACTTGTGCTGAGCGGCGCCGGGAGCCCTTGCTTCGTCTGTGAAGCCTATGGACAAGATCAGAGTGGATCCGGCCCTGCTGGTGATCGCGCTTGGCTCACTGGCAGCCGGGATCATTGCCAGCCTGATCGGCAGGCATGACCTGGCGCATGGCCTGTGGGGCATTGGGGCGGTGCTGGTGGCGTTAACGCTCGCGGTAGAGATCGTCATCGACCTGGTCAGACACCGGATGGGGGTGGATCTGATTGCGCTGTTTTCCATCGCCGGAGCCTTGTTTTTTTCCGAGTATCTGGTCGCGTCGGTCGTCGGGGTCATGCTGGCGTCCGGGCGCAATCTGGAGTATTTCAGTTCGCAACGTGCCGCACGCGAACTCAAACGCCTGATCCAGCGCGCACCCACGTTTGCCTGGCGGATCGAGGGCGGTGATCTGACCCGTGTGCCACTGCAGGAGGTTGTTCCCGGTCAACTGATCCTGGTGCGCATGGGCGACGTGATACCCCTCGACGGTGACCTGCAAGGCAGCGGAGCAATCGTCGATGAATCAGCGCTCACGGGCGAACCCATACCTGTGAATCACCGGCCGGGGGCCAGCATCAGAAGTGGCGGCATCAACGTCGGTACGCCCTTCTCGCTCCGGGTCAGGCGCAGCGCGCAGGAGAGTACCTATGCCGGCATTGTCAGAATGGCGACCCAGGCGCGTCAGTCACGACCACCGTTCGTACGCGCAGCCGATCGCTATGCGCTGATCCTCATCCCGGTGACGCTGTTGATTGCGGGGGTGAGCTGGGCCTGGTCTGCCGATCCGGTCAGGGCGCTCGCGGTGTTGGTCGTTTCCACGCCTTGCCCGTTGATTCTCGCAGCCCCTGTGGCCATCTTGTCGGGGATCTCTCGCTGCGCGCGACGGGGTATCCTCGTCAGGGACGGCGCCACGCTCGAAGCGATGGCCAGAACGCAAAGGGTGCTGTTCGACAAGACCGGAACCCTCACGGCGGGTCGGCCCTCGGTCATGGGTGCAGAAACCAGGGGCGATGTGGATGTACAGCGGATGCTGTACCTGGCCGGCTCCCTTGCACAGGGCTCACCCCATCCGGTCTCGATTGCCATCGCCGCATCCGCCCGTGTCGGCAACGTTGCGTTGGCAATCCCTACGCAAGTTGTCGAAAAGCCAGGATCGGGTTTGTCGGGAGAGGTTGAAGGCCATCGAGTCTGGCTTGGTGGGCCGGACATCGCAGCTGCCACTACAGACAACTGGACGCAACACTTGATGAGCCGCCTGGACTTTCAGGGCTTTGGGGCCAGCCTGGTGGTTGTCGATAACCAGCTTGCCGGTGCCATCCTGTTCACCGATCCGCTACGCAAGGAGTCGGCACGAGCGTTGCGCCATATCAAGCAGATGGGACTCGACAAGATCGCGATGCTGACAGGCGATCGACTGGAAACCGCGGAATTGGTCGCCGTGGCAGCCGGTGTGGACGACGTCAGGGCTGGTTTGAGCCCTGAAGAAAAGGTCCGTGCAGTCCAGCAATCCTGCGTCGATGGCATCACGATGATGGTCGGTGATGGGATCAACGATGCACCGGCACTCGCCGCCGCAGATGTGGGCGTCGCGATGGGTGCCAATGGGGCAAGCGCGGCGTCGGAATCTGCCGGAGTGGTGCTTTTGGTCGACCGACTCGACCGTGTCGTTGAGGCACTGGAGATCAGTAAGCGCACCTACACGATCGCACGGCAAAGTCTGCTGATCGGCATGGGGCTGTCGGTTACGGCGATGTTGATCGCGGCAGCCGGTTACCTGCCGCCGTTGGCCGGCGCCATCCTGCAGGAGGGCATTGATGTCGGGGTTATCCTGAACGCGCTGCGGGCACTGGGTGCCGCTCGCGGACAGGGGGCCAGGGGGCTGCCCGATGAGCGTCTGGACCGGCTGGCCGCCGAGCACCTGAACATGAAACACATACTTCAGCAGCTCAGCAGCATGGCCTACAACTTTTCAAGCCTGCCTGCCGAGCAAGCCACAAAAGAATTGAGCAGCCTTCTGGAGCAATTCGACAATGAGCTGTTGCCCCATGAGCATGATGACGAAGAGCAGCTTTACCCCAGCCTTGTCGATTACCTGAAAGGCAACGACCCACTGGGAGCCTTGAGCCATACACACCGGGAACTCTTCCGGATGATCGGCCTGCTTCGGCACATGAACCAGCAATTGGCAACTCAGCCTTCGAACGTCGACCTGAAGGAAATCCAGATACTGCTCATCCGCCTGGATACGTTGCTGGCGCTGCACTTTTCCCTGGAAGAGGAGCTTTATCAAACTCTGGATCTTCGATAACGGGGTTCAATGCCTATGCACAGCGACAGTGCATCCTTGTTTACTGCGTCATGGAGTCTGGCCAGAGCCAACTGCAGGTGCAGCCGCCTTCGCAAAACCGTGACAAAACTCAACGTTTTTCTCCAGGTACAGGCTTTCAATAACGGCCTTCCCTGGATCCCCATACCAGGGCCATGAGCCTGATAATCGGGGGTGATTATGAACAACTTTGCACTGCGACGCGCCATTCTCGATGAGCTTGAGTTTCAGCCTCATATCGACGCGGGCGCTATTGGCGTTGCCATAGAAGAAAATGGCGTTGTCAGACTGACAGGGCATGTCAAAACCTATGCGGAGAAAATCGCGGCCGAGCGAGCCGTGAAAAGCGTCAAGGGCGTCAAGGCGGTTGCCCAAGAGATTGAGGTACGCGTTCCCGGCGACCTGGATCTAAGCGATGAAAGTATCGCTTCGCGCTGCGTGGATGTGGTCCGCTGGAATACGGCCACGGCTGCCGACCGGATACAGATTGAAGTTCAGCAAGGGTGGGTCACCCTTGAGGGTGAAGTCGACTGGCAATACCAGAGGCAAGCGGCTGAGGATGCCGTCCAGAAGTTGGCAGGGGTCGTTGGGATCAATAACCTGTTGGTGGTAACACCCAAGATCACCGCCGACGATGTGAAGAGTCGTATCGAAGCGGCCTTGGCGCGTAATGCAGAACTGGATACGAACAAGATTCGCGTTGTCGTTGATGGTAAAGCAGTGAAGCTTGAAGGGCATGTTCGCCATTGGCGAGAGCGCAGCGCTTGTGAGCAGGCGGCGTGGGGAGTGCCGGGTGTCAGTCGTGTCGAAAACTGTATCCTGATTGCCTAGCCGATTTTGACTCGGTGAATTACAGATCGGTGCCTGTACCTGGATGTTTTGATCTACTCCTGAGGCTGTCGCAGCACTTTTCCGCGCGAAAAAGCAAAACCCCCGATCGCAGTGCGATCAGGGGTTCTGTGTTTGAATCTTGACGATGACCTACTCTCACATGGGGAAGCCCCACACTACCATCGGCGATGTATCGTTTCACTACTGAGTTCGGGATGGGATCAGGTGGTTCCAACACTCTATGGTCGTCAAGAAATTCGGTAGCCAGTGCGTTTTCACACGCTGGCAAATTCGGTTATGTGAACATTTTTCGGCGTTTGTTGATCAGCTTTCGGCTGTATCGTCTTCACACACCGCCACTGCTGTGCAGATGGCTTGGGTGTTATATGGTCAAGCCTCACGGGCAATTAGTATGGGTTAGCTCAACGCCTCACAGCGCTTACACACCCCACCTATCAACGTCGTAGTCTTCGACGGCCCTTTAGGGGATTCAAGATCCCAGTGAGATCTCATCTTGAGGCAAGTTTCCCGCTTAGATGCTTTCAGCGGTTATCTTTTCCGAACATAGCTACCCGGCAATGCCACTGGCGTGACAACCGGAACACCAGAGGTTCGTCCACTCCGGTCCTCTCGTACTAGGAGCAGCCCCTCTCAAATCTCAAACGTCCACGGCAGATAGGGACCGAACTGTCTCACGACGTTCTAAACCCAGCTCGCGTACCACTTTAAATGGCGAACAGCCATACCCTTGGGACCGGCTTCAGCCCCAGGATGTGATGAGCCGACATCGAGGTGCCAAACACCGCCGTCGATATGAACTCTTGGGCGGTATCAGCCTGTTATCCCCGGAGTACCTTTTATCCGTTGAGCGATGGCCCTTCCATACAGAACCACCGGATCACTAAGACCTACTTTCGTACCTGCTCGACGTGTGGGTCTCGCAGTCAAGCGCGCTTTTGCCTTTATACTCTACGACCGATTTCCGACCGGTCTGAGCGCACCTTCGTACTCCTCCGTTACTCTTTGGGAGGAGACCGCCCCAGTCAAACTACCCACCATACACTGTCCTCGATCCGGATAACGGACCTGAGTTAGAACCTCAAAGTTGCCAGGGTGGTATTTCAAGGATGGCTCCACGCAGACTGGCGTCCACGCTTCATAGCCTCCCACCTATCCTACACAAGCAAATTCAAAGTCCAGTGCAAAGCTATAGTAAAGGTTCACGGGGTCTTTCCGTCTAGCCGCGGATACACTGCATCTTCACAGCGATTTCAATTTCACTGAGTCTCGGGTGGAGACAGCGCCGCCATCGTTACGCCATTCGTGCAGGTCGGAACTTACCCGACAAGGAATTTCGCTACCTTAGGACCGTTATAGTTACGGCCGCCGTTTACCGGGGCTTCGATCAAGAGCTTCGCTTGCGCTAACCCCATCAATTAACCTTCCGGCACCGGGCAGGCGTCACACCCTATACGTCCACTTTCGTGTTTGCAGAGTGCTGTGTTTTTAATAAACAGTCGCAGCGGCCTGGTATCTTCGACCGGCATGGGCTTACGGAGCAAGTCCTTCACCCTCACCGGCGCACCTTCTCCCGAAGTTACGGTGCCATTTTGCCTAGTTCCTTCACCCGAGTTCTCTCAAGCGCCTTGGTATTCTCTACCTAACCACCTGTGTCGGTTTGGGGTACGGTTCCCGATTATCTGAAGCTTAGGAGCTTTTCCTGGAAGCATGGCATCAACCACTTCATGTTCTAAAGAACACTCGTCATCAGCTCTCGGCCTTGGGATCCCGGATTTGCCTAAGATCCCAGCCTACCACCTTAAACCTGGACAACCAACGCCAGGCTGGCCTAGCCTTCTCCGTCCCTCCATCGCAATAACCGGAAGTACAGGAATATTAACCTGTTTTCCATCGACTACGCTTTTCAGCCTCGCCTTAGGGACCGACTAACCCTGCGTCGATTAACGTTGCGCAGGAAACCTTGGTCTTTCGGCGTGGGAGTTTTTCACTCCCATTGTCGTTACTCATGTCAGCATTCGCACTTCTGATACCTCCAGCAAGCTTCTCAACTCACCTTCACAGGCTTACAGAACGCTCCTCTACCGCATCACCAAAAGGTGATACCCGTAGCTTCGGTGCATGGTTTGAGCCCCGTTACATCTTCCGCGCAGGCCGACTCGACTAGTGAGCTATTACGCTTTCTTTAAAGGGTGGCTGCTTCTAAGCCAACCTCCTAGCTGTCTAAGCCTTCCCACATCGTTTCCCACTTAACCATGACTTTGGGACCTTAGCTGACGGTCTGGGTTGTTTCCCTTTTCACGACGGACGTTAGCACCCGCCGTGTGTCTCCCATGCTCGGCACTTGTAGGTATTCGGAGTTTGCATCGGTTTGGTAAGTCGGGATGACCCCCTAGCCGAAACAGTGCTCTACCCCCTACAGTGATACATGAGGCGCTACCTAAATAGCTTTCGAGGAGAACCAGCTATCTCCGAGCTTGATTAGCCTTTCACTCCGATCCACAGGTCATCCGCTAACTTTTCAACGGTAGTCGGTTCGGTCCTCCAGTCAGTGTTACCTAACCTTCAACCTGCCCATGGATAGATCGCCCGGTTTCGGGTCTATACCCAGCGACTAAACGCCCTATTAAGACTCGCTTTCGCTACGCCTCCCCTATACGGTTAAGCTTGCCACTGAATATAAGTCGCTGACCCATTATACAAAAGGTACGCAGTCACCTAACAAGTAGGCTCCCACTGCTTGTACGCATACGGTTTCAGGTTCTATTTCACTCCGCTCTCCGCGGTTCTTTTCGCCTTTCCCTCACGGTACTGGTTCACTATCGGTCAGTCAGTAGTATTTAGCCTTGGAGGATGGTCCCCCCATATTCAGACAAGGTTTCTCGTGCCCCGTCCTACTCGATTTCATGACAAGGAGATTTTCGCGTACAGGGCTATCACCCACTATGGCCGCACTTTCCAGAGCGTTCCGCTAATCTCCAAGCCACTTAAGGGCTGGTCCCCGTTCGCTCGCCACTACTAAGGGAATCTCGGTTGATTTCTATTCCTCAGGGTACTTAGATGTTTCAGTTCCCCTGGTTCGCCTCTTGCACCTATGTATTCAGTGCAAGATACTCAGCTTGTGCTGAGTGGGTTCCCCCATTCAGAGATCTCCGGATCAAAGTCTGTTTGCCGACTCCCCGAAGCTTATCGCAGGCTACCACGTCTTTCATCGCCTCTGACTGCCAAGGCATCCACCGTATGCGCTTCTTCACTTGACCATATAACCCCAAGCTATCTGGTTATACTGTGAAGACGACATTCGCCGAAAGCTTGATTCAACAAACTTTCTTTGCCTTAGCCTGCACCCCACCAGTGAAAGTGGTGCACAGTCTAAAATGTTTCACATATCCGAATTTTTAAAGAACGATCTGGTAAAAACCAGAAATCAACATTCGCACCGCGAATATTCATTTCTATTTTCTAACCAAGGAAGCAGTTAATGGTGGAGCCAAGCGGGATCGAACCGCTGACCTCCTGCGTGCAAGGCAGGCGCTCTCCCAGCTGAGCTATGGCCCCAGGGAACTGGTAGGTCTGGGCAGATTTGAACTGCCGACCTCACCCTTATCAGGGGTGCGCTCTAACCAACTGAGCTACAGACCTAGATCTTGATGCCTACAACAATCAAGCCTGAAGCTTGCAGCTTAAAGCTTGGAGCTACTTCTATCGTCTTCTTCAATGAATCAAGCAATTCGTGTGGGAACTTACGACGCAGCTGGGTCGTCGATTAAGGAGGTGATCCAGCCGCAGGTTCCCCTACGGCTACCTTGTTACGACTTCACCCCAGTCATGAATCACACCGTGGTAACCGTCCTCCCGAAGGTTAGACTAGCTACTTCTGGTGCAACCCACTCCCATGGTGTGACGGGCGGTGTGTACAAGGCCCGGGAACGTATTCACCGCGACATTCTGATTCGCGATTACTAGCGATTCCGACTTCACGCAGTCGAGTTGCAGACTGCGATCCGGACTACGATCGGTTTTGTGAGATTAGCTCCACCTCGCGGTTTGGCAACCCTCTGTACCGACCATTGTAGCACGTGTGTAGCCCAGGCCGTAAGGGCCATGATGACTTGACGTCATCCCCACCTTCCTCCGGTTTGTCACCGGCAGTCTCCTTAGAGTGCCCACCATAACGTGCTGGTAACTAAGGACAAGGGTTGCGCTCGTTACGGGACTTAACCCAACATCTCACGACACGAGCTGACGACAGCCATGCAGCACCTGTCTCAATGTTCCCGAAGGCACCAATCCATCTCTGGAAAGTTCATTGGATGTCAAGGCCTGGTAAGGTTCTTCGCGTTGCTTCGAATTAAACCACATGCTCCACCGCTTGTGCGGGCCCCCGTCAATTCATTTGAGTTTTAACCTTGCGGCCGTACTCCCCAGGCGGTCAACTTAATGCGTTAGCTGCGCCACTAAAATCTCAAGGATTCCAACGGCTAGTTGACATCGTTTACGGCGTGGACTACCAGGGTATCTAATCCTGTTTGCTCCCCACGCTTTCGCACCTCAGTGTCAGTATGAGCCCAGGTGGTCGCCTTCGCCACTGGTGTTCCTTCCTATATCTACGCATTTCACCGCTACACAGGAAATTCCACCACCCTCTGCCCTACTCTAGCTTGCCAGTTTTGGATGCAGTTCCCAGGTTGAGCCCGGGGATTTCACATCCAACTTAACAAACCACCTACGCGCGCTTTACGCCCAGTAATTCCGATTAACGCTTGCACCCTCTGTATTACCGCGGCTGCTGGCACAGAGTTAGCCGGTGCTTATTCTGTCGGTAACGTCAAAATCGTCACGTATTAGGTAACGACCCTTCCTCCCAACTTAAAGTGCTTTACAATCCGAAGACCTTCTTCACACACGCGGCATGGCTGGATCAGGCTTTCGCCCATTGTCCAATATTCCCCACTGCTGCCTCCCGTAGGAGTCTGGACCGTGTCTCAGTTCCAGTGTGACTGATCATCCTCTCAGACCAGTTACGGATCGTCGCCTTGGTGAGCCTTTACCCCACCAACTAGCTAATCCGACCTAGGCTCATCTGATAGCGTGAGGTCCGAAGAGCCCCCACTTTCTCCCGTAGGACGTATGCGGTATTAGCGTCCGTTTCCGGACGTTATCCCCCACTATCAGGCAGATTCCTAGGCATTACTCACCCGTCCGCCGCTCTCAAGAGAAGCAAGCTTCTCTCTACCGCTCGACTTGCATGTGTTAGGCCTGCCGCCAGCGTTCAATCTGAGCCATGATCAAACTCTTCAGTTCAATACTGCTTGGGTTTTGAGAAAACCCTAAACTTGGCTCAGCAATCTCAAATGACTATGTTATTTCTCGCATGGCCACTTACGTTGCTGATAATCTGTTGACTCTCAGTCTGACAGCGCAAGCACCCACACGAATTGCTTGATTCAATTGTTAAAGAGCGGTTGGTTGAGCCTTTCGCTTCAACCGAGGCGCGCATTCTACGCTAACCTCTTGTTCTGTCAAGCATTTATTTTCAGAAGTTTCAAACTCATTCAAAACTTCGAAACGCTAGAACCGAACAGCGTGCCGAGCATCTTTCGACTAACTCGTCAGCGGGAGGCGAATCTTACAGCATCCTAAGTTGCTGTCAACTGCCTTTTTCACCGCCGGAGCCAGGAGGCTCGCACCGCCTCCAACCCTTTCTGAACTCCTAACTCGTTGATTACCAAGGAGTTTCTCGTTCATTCCGCGTTGGAAGTGGTGCGCATTATAAGGACATCTGAAACCCCGTCAACCGTTAATTTCAAATATCTCGAAATTAGCTTCGAAGCTCCCAAATACCTCCCCTTCTATATACCTGCCTATCGTGAAGTGACTTTGCGCAGGATCCGCGACAACTCATCAACCGAATAGGGCTTTTGCAACAGTTCAAAGCCATCGGCACCGTGCTTGGCAAGTACGTCGCTGTAGCCTGAGGTCAACACCACCGGCAAGGCCGGGTAACATCGACGCAGTTCATGCAGCAGGTCGATACCGCTCATTCCGGGCATGACCACATCGGAGAACACCACATCAAACCGGTCGACACCCGCGCTCAGCTCAGCCAGTGCGGTATGAGCATCACCGGCCAATACCGTGATGTAGCCCAACTCGGCAAGTGCCTGGGTCGCAAAGACGCCCACATCCGGATTGTCTTCAACCACCAGCACTCGGGTTCCATGGCCTTCCTCAAGCGGTTCATCCGGGTCGCAGGGCTGCGCCCCCCGCTCCTGCCCTTCGACACGCGGCAGATAAAGCGTAAACGTGGTGCCTTTACCCCACTCACTGGCAACCGCTATTTCGCCACCCGACTGTTTGGCAAAGCCGAACACCTGACTAAGCCCAAGCCCGGTGCCCTGACCAACCCCCTTGGTGGTATAGAAAGGCTCAAAAATGCGCTCAAGATGCGTCATCGGGATACCGGTGCCGGTATCGCTGATCGACACCGCGACAAAAGCACCGGCCACCGCCGCATGGCCTCGCACCGCAGGCATGGACTCTACGGCGCGGACCGCAATGGTAAGTTTGCCCTGACCGTTCATGGCATCTCGTGCATTGACCAGCATGTTTACCAGAGCGGTATCAAACTGATTCGGATCGGCATTGACGAAGCAAGCCTGCTCGGGGAGATCCGTCACAATCTCGATCCGCGACCCCGTCAAAGTGCCGATCATTGCGCCGATCGCCCTGACGCTGTCGCCCGCACCAAACACTTCCGGCTTGAGTGTCTGGCGCCGTGCGAACGCCAGCAACTGCCCAGTCAGCTTCGCCGCGCGATCAACCGTTTCCGAGATCGCTTTTATATAGCGGGTGCGCCGCTCTTGATTAAGATCCGGCCGCAGCAGCAGATCGGTTGAAGATCGGATCACCGTCAACAGGTTGTTGAAGTCATGAGCAACGCCGCCGGTCAACTGCCCCACCGCTTCCATCTTCTGCGCCTGTCGCAATGCCTCTGCCTGCTCGCGCTCAGCCGTCACGTGACGCCCCGCCGCATAGATCCGACCGTCCTGAAAGGTGGCCGTCCAGCTAAACCATTTATAGCTGCCGTCGCGGTGTCGAAGCCGGAACTGATACGGCACAGTCAACGGCGCCAACGCGATGCCGCGAAAACTGGCGAGTGTCGCCTCAAGATCTTCCGGATGAATATGCTGGTTAAGCCGCTTGCCCACCAACTCCTGCTCTGACCAGCCCAATTGCTCCGGCCAGCGCGCATTGACCTCATCGAGTACACCGTCCGGCGAGGCAATGACCAGCAGTTCTTGAGACAACCCCCAGGCACGATCACGCTCGCGCGTACGCATGGCTAATACATTGGCCTGCTCTTTCTCGGCGGTGATATCCCGCGCACTGCAATAGACCTTGCCATCCTCCAGAACCGCCACCCATGAAAGCCAGCGATAACTGCCGTCCCGATGCCGACAGCGATTTTCGAAACGCAAAACAGGCCTGCCTTGCGCCGCCTTGGCAAACATCATCTCGCTCTGCGCCAGATCATCCGGATGAATGAACGAGAACAAGGGCGCATGCACATCTTCAGGCGACCAGCCCAACGTGATTCGCCACGCTGGGTTACAGGCTTCAATCACGCCTTGCGCATTGATGACCGAAAGCAAGTCAGGACTGAGCATCCAGGTACGGCTGCGCTCGGTGGCACGCTCATTGACCTTGCGCTCAAGTTCGCTGTTGAGGGCGCGTAACTCATCTTTGCTATTGCGCAGCCTCTGGTCGGAACGATGCCTTTCAATCGCCAGCGCGGCAGTCTGGGCGATCACCGCAATGGCTTCGATATCCCCCGGTGTCGGCGCTCGTGGTTCACCGTAATAAACCGCGAAGGTGCCCAGCACCACACCATCAGCAGCCTTGATCGGCATCGACCAGCAAGAACGCAGACCATGCGAGACCGCCAGGTCCGCATAGCCCTCCCACAACGGGTCATTGGCAATATCATTGACGAACACTGCACTGCCACGCGCAGCGGCCGTGCCACACGAGCCGATCCCTTCGCCGATGGCAATGCCATGAATGGCCTCGTTATAAGCCGCCGGCAGGCTGGGGGCCGCGCCATGCAACATGTAATGGCCGTCCTCACTCAGGAACAACACCGAGGCCATCATGTTTTCACTTTGCGCTTCCACAGCGATCACCAGATCACTGAGCACCTCAGCCAGCGGCACGCCCGCGGCAATCTGGCCGAGTACCTTGCGCTCACGCTCGATCAACGCCTTGGGTGAATAGCTGGCACCCAACAGACTTGCATCTATAGAAGGCTTGGCGGACAGTTCTTCAAACACGCGAAATTACTCGTAACATGGCTATCGTCCCTGTTCAGGCAAAGACCGCATTGCAACCCACAAAACGCTGGCGCACCGCCTGTGGGCAAATTGGCATTGATCAACTATACGCCTCGGGCATTGTTCCCAATACGGCTGGTTGGACACCAGCCCCATCGAAAGTTGCCCGCCGCGGCGCCTATTCGCCAGCGCAAGCCCACTGACGTCCGGCAACCCCATTGCCAGAGCCTTGAATGTGGCATCTACCCGGAAACAGTGCTTTCATCGGTCAGACCAATATGCCATCTTGACTGCCGAGACAGTAATAGCAACAAGCCTTTAGCGGACAGGAGTGTCGAAATGCGGATAAAGGCCTCCTGCCTTATCATGTTGATCATTTTTATAGCGGCCCTGTTCGGCATCATGGCTCGCCCGCTCGGCACCCTTTCGTCTCTATGGCCCGCGAACGCCATCCTGGCAGGCCTTATGGTGCGTAATCCGCAGATGGCGACACCGCAAGGCTGGCTGGGTGCGCTGGTGGGGTTCGTGGCCGCCGACGTGTTGACCGGCAGCACACTGCCCACCGCCTTGCTGCTGACCTGTGCGAATCTGGTTGGCGCCGCGATCGGCTGCTTCTACCTGTCACGGCTGGCCAAACCTCATTTGTCCCTGCAAACAACCGAGTCGGTACTGCATCTGATTCTGGTCAGTCTTGCGGCATCGGTCAGTGCCGGCCTGGCCGGCGCGGCAGCCATGCAGTACCTGTTCGGACAGCCCTTTGCCAGTGGCTTCTATTTCTGGAGCCTCGGGGAAATCGTCCATTACGCGATCATCCTGCCGATGGTGCTGGCCGCCCCCACGCCACAACAGACGCGCCAATGGTGGCGAAACTTCCGACAGACCGCCAGCTTGCCGGGCCTTTATCGACAAAGCATTCCATTGCTGGCCTTGGTTCTGTCCAGCGCCGCTGCGTTGTGGATTGGCGGCCCTGGTGCAGTGATGTTCTCGGTACCGGCACTGCTCTGGTGCGCCTTGAGTTACAACCTGTTTGGCGCGACCGTCGTGACGCTAATCTTCAGCAGTTGGACGACCATCGCCATCTCCCAACATTACCTCGACCTCTCGGTTACCTGGCCACTGGCAGTGGCCGACCTGCAGTCGATTCGTATTGGCATCCTGCTGCTGACCCTCACCCCTTTGACGGTGGCGATCATTTCTGCTGCGCGTCAGCAGCTCCTGCAACAGGTCCAGCACCTCGCCTCGCATGACCAACTCAGCGGCCTGCTCAACCGGCGCGCGTTCCATGATCAAGCTACCCAATGCCTGCAGGCGCAGCAGCGCCAGAGCCCATTGCTGGCTGTGCTGATGCTCGATATTGATCGTTTCAAAAGCATCAATGACACTTGGGGCCATTCAGCCGGCGACCAGGTACTGGTGAACTTCACCCAGGTGGCCAGCGAGTGCCTGGGCGAGCGCGGTCTATTTGGCCGGGTCGGGGGTGAGGAGTTTTCAATTCTGGTGCCGGTAAGCTCTGCAGATGAAGCAGGCCAGATTGCTGAAAATATTCGCCAGCGTTTTGCACACACTCCGCTTGATCTCGGGGCCGGCAGGCTGATCGAGGCCACAGTAAGCATCGGCGTGGTGACCACCCAAGACGCCGAGCCGCTTAAACAACTGCTGTTGCGCGCCGACCAGGCGCTTTACCAGGCCAAACACCAAGGCCGTAATCGCGTGCAGTTAGCGGTGCCGGCCTGATGTCATCAACCTCTGAACGCTACTGGGCATCCTGCAACGCCTGGCCTACTTGCTTGAGCGAACCTTCGATCGGCCCTGCCAGCAGCTTCAGTTCAGTGGTCTTGCCGCGAATCACCACTTCCATATTGTTCGGCTTGCCCCGCTTGTCGCCAACAATCCGGTAGGTGGTGTCGCCACGAACGAAACTCAGCACCTGACGCACGCCGTCGTAATCGAACGCTTGCGGCTCTGCCTCGGGGTAAACCAGGCCGACTTCGTTGTTGTTATCGACCGCCACATAGTAGACCGGTGAGTGGTCGCCCCAACGGAACAGAATGATGCGCTTGCCCGATGGCGCCAGCCGGAACGCCAGCAGGGTCTGGATTTCTTCGGCCGGGTCCCACAGCGTCCGGGTGGTACTGACACGCTTACCATCGACTTCCCGCCAGCGGGTTTCTCTAGGCAAACCGGCCACACCGCTGGCATCAATCGCCGTCTCCACTTCAATTACGGGCTCACCGTTATCGATGCGGTAAGTGGTAAACCAATGGCTGCAACAGCCACTCTTGGCCATGGTACTGACCCGGCGCGTCTGGGCGTTGTAGTTGAAGAAGCCGCAATAATTCTGCGCCAGCTCGGTAAACGCCTCACTTCGCCGAAACCCCTCGGCAGTGCCAAGAAACACCTGATACGACGGGCCGTGATAGCAACTGAACTGGCCGTCCATCAGCGCCAGATCCTTGATGCCGTCGAAGTTGAAATCGTCATAAATCAGCACACTCTGCTCGCCGTACGGCAACTCGTGCACATTGGCCTTGACCTTGCCAGTCTTCGGATCGGTGTTCAGCACCAGTTCATCAGAACGCACCTGAAGCAACTCGGCGCCGTCCTGCTTGTTATAGATACGGATGATACCTGGGCGAAATACCTCGTCCTCGGCGGAGATCTCCAGAGTGGCCCGATAATGCTCGGCGAAGTCTTGCAGGTTGTAGGTGCTGCGGGTGATTTCCTGAAACCGGTCGGCGTCCATTTCGCCATAGATCTGCGGCGCATTGGCCGCACTGACCAGCAGCGGCACAAGCAAGGTCATGGTGAACAGGCACAGCCGCTGAATGATGGAAACCGACACGACGCAACTCCCTTTGATTGAGCGATGGTTTGACTGAGCGATGGCGTGCGATTGTCGGTGATTGTTCAGGGAATGTCTGCTGGCTCTCAGAAACAGAAAAGGACCGCCGCAGCGATCCTTTTCTTTCAACCCGTCAGGCTTAGACCGCCTGATCCCATGGGCGGTCGCCGTGCTCGTCCTTGATACGAGTCGGCAGGCCCATCACGTCCAGCAGCTTGAGGAACGGCTCGGCTGGCAGTTCTTCAACGTTGGCCATGTGTTTCACATCCCATTCACCACGGGCCACCAACAGTGCAGCGGCGACTGGCGGAACACCAGCGGTGTAGGAGATGCCCTGGCTGTCAGTCTCAGCGAAGGCTTCGGTGTGGTCGGCAACGTTATAGATGAACACTTCACGTGCCTTGCCATCCTTGGTGCCCTTGACCAGATCACCGATGCAGGTCTTGCCGGTGTAGCCCGGCGCCAGCGAGGCTGGGTCCGGCAGCACGGCCTTGACCACTTTCAGCGGCACGACTTCCAGACCTTCAGCGGTTTTCACCGGTTTTTCAGACAGCAGGCCGAGGTTCTTCAGCACGGTGAAAACGTTGATGTAGTGCTCGCCGAAGCTCATCCAGAAGCGCACGTTCGGTACGTCCAGGTTCTTCGACAACGAGTGCACTTCATCGTGACCGGTCAGGTACAGGTTCTGCGAACCCACGACCGGCAAGTCGTCGGTGCGCTTGACCTCGAACATGGTGTTGCTGGTCCACTGGCTGTTCTGCCAGCTCCACACCTGCCCGGTGAATTCCCGGAAATTGATCTCCGGGTCGAAATTGGTGGCGAAATATTTGCCATGGGAGCCGGCATTGACGTCGAGGATGTCGATCGAATCAATCCGGTCGAAATGCTGTTGCTGCGCCAAAGCTGCATAAGCATTGACCACACCCGGATCAAAGCCCACGCCGAGGATGGCGGTCACGTTCTTCTGCTGGCATTCCTCGAGGTGTTTCCACTCGTAGTTGCCATACCAGGGCGGCGTCTCGCAGATTTTGCCCGGTTCTTCGTGAATGGCGGTGTCCAGATAGGCCACGCCGGTATCGATGCAGGCACGCAGCACCGACATATTGAGGAAAGCTGAGCCGACGTTGATGACGATCTGCGATTCAGTCTCGCGAATCAGCGCCTTGGTCGCTTCGATATCCAGTGCATTCAGGGAAAAGGCCTGGATATCAGCGGGCTGCTTGAGGCTGCCCTTGGCCTTGACGCTGTCGATGATGGCCTGGCATTTGGAGATGTTGCGCGACGCGATGGCAATACGACCGAGCTCGTCGTTGTGCTGCGCGCACTTGTGGGCCACCACCTTGGCGACACCTCCTGCACCAATGATAAGAACGTTCTTCTTCAATTTCTTCATGTCTCCTACGACAGAGCCTGCTCAGGACAGGCTGGACAGATAATCTTCAAAACCGAACTCGCGAACCACTTCGACGCTGCCGTCGAGTTGCTTCACGACAATGGCCGGCATTTTCAGACCGTTGAACCAGTTCTTCTTGACCATGGTGTAACCCGCTGCGTCGACAAACGACAGCCGATCGCCGATGGCCAGCGGACGATCAAATTGGTACTCGCCGAAGATGTCACCGGCCAGGCACGACTTGCCGCACACCATATAAGTGTGTTCGCCGTCGTTGGGGGCCATCTTGGCGTTGAGGCGATAGATCAGCAGATCGAGCATGTGCGCTTCGATGGAGCTGTCGACTACGGCGAGATTCTTGCCGTTGTACAGGGTGTCGAGCACGGTGACTTCCAGCGAAGCACTCTGGGTGATGCTCGCCTCGCCCGGTTCCAGGTACACCTGCACACCGTATTTCTCGGAGAAGCCCTTCAGGCGCGCGCAGAATTCGTCCAGCGCATAGCCTTCGCCGGTGAAGTGGATACCGCCACCCAGGCTTACCCACTCGACCTTGTGCAGCAGCTCACCGAAGCGATTCTCGATTTTTGTCAGCATTTCATCAAACAGGCCGAAGTCACCGTTCTCACAGTTGTTATGGAACATAAAGCCTGAGACTTTATCCATCACTGCGGCAATCTTCTCCGGGTCCCACTCGCCCAGGCGGCTGAACGGGCGCGCCGGGTCGGCCAGCAGGTAGTCGGAGCTGCTCACCTGCGGGTTGACACGCAGGCCACGGATCTTGCCTTCGGTGGCGTCAGCGAAACGCTCCAGTTGGCTGATGGTGTTGAAGATGATCTTGTCGCAGTTGGCGACCATCTCTTCAATTTCGTCATCGGCCCAGGCCACGCTGTAGGCATGGGTCTCACCTGCAAACTTCTGCCGACCGAGCTTGAGCTCGAACAGCGAGCTGGACGTGGTGCCGTCCATGTACTGCTGCATCAGGTCGAACACCGACCAGGTGGCGAAGCACTTGAGCGCCAGCAGCGCCTTGGCGCCAGACTGCTTGCGCACGTAAGCAATCTTCTCCAGGTTGACCAGCAGCTTCTGTTTGTCGATGAGGTAGTACGGCGTGTTGATCATTTCGCTTCCGTAATAAAAGGTCGGCCAACAGGAGTCCGCGAGCCTCCTGAAAAAAGCGGACGCGAATTGTGCCGATAACCGACGTATATCGAAAGTCCATTGAGCAAATTTCGTCCATTACTCAGCATTTGCTGATGGCGGGAGCATGGCCATACAAGATGACAATAATGTGACAGTTTATTGATAAGGCCTTTGCACGCCCGCGCTCACTGCCTGATAACAATTAACCTGCACCTCGACGATCAAATCGTACGCTGCCTATAATGCGATAAATTCTCATATGCATCTGGCACACCATGTCCGACTTGCCGCCCAACCCACAATTGATCGCAGCCCTCGCCTTGCACTACGACGACTTGGTCGACAGCCTGCGGCGGCGTTTTCGAGGCCGCGACTTTGCCCGGGACCTGGTGCATGACGTGTGTCTGCAAGTGCTGGAGAAACCACCGACACACAGCATCAGCCAACCGCTGGCGTTTTTGCGCAGGATGACCTTCAACCGGGCCATCGACCGCCTGCGCGCCGAACGCACTCGCCAGGCGCATTTGAACCAGCCCTTGCCAGCAGAAGCAGCCTTCGACAATTGGGATGGTGCCCAGGCACTGGATTTTGAACAGCAGCTCACTGCACTGCTGGCAATCATCGAGGCCTTGCCGGCGCGCCAGCGCCAGGTGTTCCTGCTGCACCGCATCCACGGCATGCCGCAAAAGGAAATCGCCGAAGAGCTGGGCCTGTCATTGAACATGATCACCCAGCACTTCGGCCGCGCCATGCGCGCCATCGCCCAACAATGGGAACCGGCACGCCGGGCGTGCCAGCTGTGAAGAATCAGCAATGAAAAAACCTGACGACCGACCGCCTCGCGAAGACGCCCTGCAGCCCTATACCGACGCCCTGCGCGAACGGGTGCCGTCGCGCGAAGCGCTGCTGGCCGAAGGCAAGGCCCAGACCAAACGCCGCAAACAGCGCAATGCGGCAGCCGGCGGCCTGCTCAGCCTGGCCATTGCCGCCGCTATCTGGACCTTCGATCCAAGCTGGCGCAGCGAAGACATCCAGGTCGCCCTCGGCCAGCGCCAGCAACTGAGCCTGGCAGACGGCAGCCAGGTGGTGCTCAACTCCGGCACCCGGCTACGCATCGAACACCGCCTGCGCAGCCGCCAACTGGAACTGCTGCAAGGCGAAGCCATGTTCACCGTGGTGCACGGCGAAAAACCGTTCATCGTCCGTAGCCAAGGCGTGCAAGTTCGCGACATCGGTACCGTGTTCGACGTACGCAGCGACCGCCGCGGCGTGCAAGTGGCAGTGATCGAAGGCGAAGTGGAAGTCAACAACCTGCACAACACCCCGCGCCGGGTACTGGCCGGTGAACAACTGCGCGCCAGCGCCGAACTCATCGACCGCCCGCAACCGGCCAATACCCAAGCCCTGACCGCCTGGCAACACGGCAAACTGCGCTTCAATGGCACGCCGCTCAGCGAAGTGGTCGCCGACCTGCAGCACTACCGCCAGGCGCCGATCAGAGTCGCCGACGCCCGCACCGGCGAACTGCGCCTGTCCGGCGAATTCGACAGCGCGTCAGTGGAAGCGCTGATCAACCTGCTGCCCAACATCTTGCCAGTGACCGTGCAGCGCGGCAGTGACGGCAGCCTGACCCTGTACCGCAGCCGTTGAGATTTATTTTCAAGCGCACATCAACATCGATAACCGCTGATACGCCATAGACCCAGAAGAACGCAAAAACGACTGCTCAATTTGGGGAAATCATGGGTAACAACGGATCATCGCCACGCCTCTCACAACGCCTGAGCCTGCTGGCCGCCGCCCTGCTGATGGCCGGCACAGCCATGGCACAGGACACGGCCTATCAGCTCGACATCGCACCGCAGGCACTGGACCAGGCGCTGAATGCCCTGGCCGGGCAGACCGGTAGCCGGATTCTGTTTGCCACCGATATTGCTGAAGGGCGGCAAGCGCAGGGGCTGAAGGCCAGTTTGACGGTGGAGCAAGCGTTGCAGCGGCTGGTGAGCGGTAGCGGGTTGCAGGTGCAGAAGACCGGGGATGGGAGTTATCTGGTTTCGCGGCCGGAGGGAGGTGGGGCGCTGGAGATTTCGTCGGTCGATATTTCGGGTAAGGCGCCTGGCTCGATCACTGAAGGAACTGGCTCCTACACAACTTATGCAACGAGCAGCGCGACACGATTAAACCTTTCTCCAAAGGATACGCCACAGTCGATTACGGTATTAACCAGCCAGCGTCTGGAAGACCAGCGGCTAGAAAATCTTGAAGATGTCCTGGAAGCAACGCCAGGGATCAGCGTACTGCATGTCACCGGCTATGGAACAGACAGCGCTACTATCTCGTCAAGAGGAAGTACGGTTAATAGTTTTCAGATTGACGGCGTACAGACCTCGAGCACTCTGCAAACCTACCTCCAAAACACGGCGATTTATGACCGGGTTGAAGTCGTTCGCGGCGCCACCGGGTTGATGAATAGTCTTGGCTCGCCTGCCGCCACAGTGAATATGGTTCGCAAGCGCCCGACTTATGAGCCTCAGGTCAGTTTGACAGCAGAGGCAGGCAACTGGAGCCGCTATGGAAGCAGTGCAGATATCTCCGGCCCGCTGACAGAGACGGGCAACATCAGAGGCCGTGCGGTGTTAGATTATAAACGCCAAGGCTCGTGGGTTGATAATTACAAACAAGACAGTTACACCTTCTACGGTATTGGAGAAGCTGACCTCAACGACAGCACCTTGCTCACATTTGGCGCAAGTCACATCACCCGTGATACCGACGCGCCCATGAACCGAATGCCGCTATTCTACGGCACCGGCCAACGCTTCGATTTCGACCCATCAGATACCGTCAGTCCCTCATGGTCATACTACGATCACGAGCTGAGCAATGTGTTTGCCTCGGTTGAGCATCATTTTAACTCTAACTGGAGCGGCAAAGCCGAACTCAACTATACCGAGCATCGCTCCGGCTCATTGTATGGCGCCTTTGGCACCGTTGCGCGACCAGGCGCAGGTAGCAATATCAGCAGCTTGCTACGTTACCAACCGACCAGCCGACAAAGTACCTTTGACTCGTATCTCACAGGCAAGTTTTCATTATTCGGTCGTGAGCATGAGCTGATCAGCGGTATCACACTGTCCGACCTGCAGTCCAAGGCCCCCACCTATAACGCCACTTACTCGACCGGCAGTTACTACGTCGCCGACTACTTCGACCTGGAAAACACACTACCAAAACCGGACAACATCACTAAAACAGGAAAGACGGTCACCAATGAAACGCAGCAAAGCGCTTACCTGAGCGCACGCTTCAGCCTCAGCGATGCGACCAGCCTACTGTTGGGCGGACGCGTGACCGACTGGAAACGGGACGTGGACTCCACAACCTTCAGCTCAGGCGTCAAGAGTGAGCGTTTGAACAAGAAAACCGGACTGTTCGTGCCTTATGCCGGCCTCGTTCATGCACTCGACGACAACTGGTCGGTCTATGCAAGCTATACCAAGATCTTCAACCCTCAATTGGCCCGCTACCTGGATATCAACAACTCCCCGCTCGATCCTGAAGAAGGGATCAGCTACGAGGTGGGTATCAAGTCCAGCTTCAACGAAGGGCGGATCAACGCCAGTCTTTCGCTGTACAAAACAGAGCTGGATAACCGCGCCTACTGGTATACGCTGGGCAACCGCACCATTTATGACACCGAAAGCGGCACGGAGACAAAAGGGGTTGAACTGGAATTCAACGGTGAGCTGACAGAAGGCTGGCAGGTCGGCGCAGGCTATAGCTACAACGATATCCGCGATGCCAACGACGCGCGGCTCATGACCTATGTGCCACAACACATCGCCAAGACCTTCACTACCTATAAGCTGTCAGGAGCCCTGAACAAGCTGACAATAGGCGGTGGCGTGGACTGGAGCTCTAAAGTTGAAAACCTGGGGTTCACGCAGGGAAGTTACGCTTTGGCCAATCTCATGGCCCGCTATCAGGTAAACAGCAACCTGTCAGTCTCGGTCAATGTTAACAACATCTTCGACAGGGAATACCTTACCAGCTACAGCACGTGGGGAACTTATGGTCCACCGCGAAATTTTATGACATCGATCAAGTACAGTTACTGATCAAAGGTGCCTGTAAAAGAACTGCACTATTGACGTACACATCTCAACCACAACGATGTACCCTGAGTGTGTTCACGCGTGATCTTGTCGACAAGCGATCGGTATTCAAGAGCATGCTGCCTTTACGCTGGTTGTGAGACCAAACATTACAATGCAAAAAAGCCACTTTTAAAAGTGGCTTTTTTATTAACAAAACCGCAGGTACTTCACTCCCTTAACCGCACCACCTCCAACCCCCGATCCGCCTTGATCTGTTCATCCCTGAACGGCAACACCTGCCAATCCTGCCTTGAAAACAACTCGGTCTGATCCGCAAAATGCGTCGATGCCGGATCACTGGATTGCGAGAACGCCAACAACCCCTGAGCCACCGGCCCCTTCTCATCAAAGCTGACCAACTGGATATAGCTGCTGCCACTGACCACTTTCAGTGTTCCATCCTTCTGCGGCACGCTCTGGATCGCGTTGTACACCCCCAGATGCCCATCGCCGCCCGGAATCGGGATACGCTTGCCGTTATGCGCAACGGCCTGCAGTTGACCCCAGGTGACGTCGGCAGGCAGTTTCAGTGCATCGACTTGAGCAATCGCCTTGTGCAGCATGTCGGCAACCGCTTTGGCCACTTCCGGTTGGTGCCAGTCGATGCCGCGCGGCGTGGTCTGCGGGTTGTTGCTATCGAAGGGCACGCTCCAGCCTTTGCTGGCTTTCTGGAATTCCCGGGCGAAGGCCTGGAAGTACAGCCAGCCGATGGATGCCTGGCTGCTGGCGGTGCGGTCCCAGGATTTCATGGCGATGCAGGCGCGCTCGAAGGAGGTCTGGTCCTTGAGTGCCGCGCACCATTGCAGCAAATCATCGAGCAACAGATTGGCGGCATGTACGCGCTCGCCACTGACCAGATCCTTGAGGAAGGCTTCGCTGATGGGGTTGTTTTCCAGCCCGGCCAGTTGCGTCAGGGCAAAGCGCGCACGCAGGCCCAGTGGCGCACCTTCACGGCTGACCAATGGTGAGAAACCGGTCAACGGTTCTGCCGGGTTACTCATCCACGCGCTGTCGTTGGCGTTCTGCACGAAGTCCTTGCGCAGCAACACCGGCAACTGTGAGCCCGGCACGATACCGGCCTGCACCGCGCCCTCGGCGGTCTGCCAGTCGCAGGCGCTGCGGCTGCCGTCCAGCCCCGGCAGGCCACGGGCCTGAAGCGCCGGGTCGATGCAGCCCTGCAACTGTTGCAGGCTGACATTCGGCACCACCGAGACATTCATGTAAGCGGCCTGGCCCTGCTGGTCGGCAGCCAGGGTGTTGACCCACGGAATGCCCTGGATGCGCTGCACCACGTCACGCAGTTCGCTGACGCTGCCGGCCCGGTTCATCGCGTACCACTGCTCCAGCGCCCGGGTGTTGGCCAGGTTGGCATCCTGGAAAGCATAAGCATGCTGGCTGTCCCAGTCCGCCACGCCCGGCCACTTGATCAGCGGGCCGAAGCGCGATTCATGGATCAGCTGTTTCTGGGTCGTCAGCCTGCCGTCGGCCTCGCGCACCTGAATCTGCACTTCACGGGCCAGCAGCGGATAGCTCTTGCCGTCGATCAGGTAGCGCTGCGGGTCTTTCGGGTCCAGGCGCAGCTTGCGCAGGGTGAAGTGGCCGGAGGTGTCGACGGTGTGGGTCCAGGCCAGCTTCTGGTTGAAACCGATATTGACCACCGGCAAGCCGGGCAGCGAAGCGCCCATCACGTCCAGTTTGCCGGGGATGGTCAGGTGCATCTGATAGAAACGCAGCGCGCCAGACCACGGGAAGTGGGGATTACCGAGCAGTCGACCACGGCCGTTCTCGGTGCGCTCGCCGCCCACGGCAATTGCATTACTGCCACGCTCATAGACCGAGCCCTGAATACGTGCGGTATCAATACTGGCGGTTTTCTCCGCCAACGCGGCAGGCGGCACGGCCGCCAGCAGCGGTTCGGCAAAGCGGCCGATACCGCCTTCGACCATCAACCGGTGAATCAGCCGCACCATGTCGGTTTCCTGCAGCGGCCGAACCCACTCGGCGCCCTGACAGGCCTGCGGTGCGCCTTTGTCTTTGAGGTAGCGGTTAAAGCCGGCGGTATAACCCGTCAGCAACTGCTTGACCGGCTCGGGCTGAGCACGCCAGAACGCATCGACCGCCTTGTCGTTATTGAGCCAGGTAAAGAACAGATCGGAGCTGACATTATCCAGCCGCGCCGAAGACTCGCCCTCACGGCCCATGAACCGCGCACGTTCACCGCGTGCGGTCAGCACTTCTTCGCTGAGCAGGCACAGGTTGTCACGGGCATAGGCATAACCCACGCCATAACCCAGCCCGCGTTCATCATTGGCGCGAATATGCGGGATACCGTAAGAGGTCCAGCGGATTTCAGTCTCACCCTTATCCAGGGCTTCGCGGGTACATCCCGCCTGCAACAAAACGGCGGCAGCCAGCGCACTTATCAGAAAACTTCGACGCACCTGAATCCCCTTGCAATCAATCAGCGACACCGAACGGGCGCACGGCGTGTGGATGCTGGGAAGACGGATGAACTGCAAATAAATTTAACGTTTGGCGCGCGCTGAGTGCTGTTCCATTTCAAACACCCGCACCCGGCAGTGCTTCATGGCATTAACAATGTGTTTTTCGACACTGGCTTTGGATATACCCATCGCGGCGGCAATCTGCTCGTGGCACAACCCTTCAAGCTTGCGCAGCAAAAATGCTTCTCTGCATTTATCAGACAATTCATCGAGCGCCACCATGACCATTTCCGCACGCTGCAGCTCATATAACGAAGCCTGCGGGCTTTGCCGGCGCGGACACTCTTCGGCGATCAGGTCGCTCAAGGGCTCGCTGTGGCGTACCACGTTGCGACGGAAGGCATCGACGCACAGGTTTATTGCAGTGCGGTAAAGAAATGCCTTAGGGTATTCAAGTCCATTGAGGCGTGGGCTTTCCAATACTTTCAAGTAGGCGTCATGCGCTACATCGGCCGCCATATTGCGATCGCGCAAGCGTGCAGTCAGATATCCAACCAGACCTTGATAGTACTGTTCCATGTTCACTCCGCCAAAATATCCGCCATCGGATTATTGACACCTGTTCGCCGTGTTAAACAACGCCTAACTGTATATAATTCTCATCTGCATACAAAGAACTTCATGCAGCCTGTTACAAGAAAACTTCAGCCCAACCGGTAGCCGTCATGTCCAGTCAGTCCCCCTCTTCTGTGCCAGACGAACGCATCAGCGATGAGGCGGCGCACTGGTGCATGCGGTTTAACGAGCCAGATTTCTCGGTCCATGAGCGCGCACAGTTTGAGCAGTGGCTGAGCAGCAGCCCGGCGCATCAGCACGAGTTCGAGGCGATGCAGGAGATCTGGGACATCAGCGAGTTTCTGCCTGCTGCCACAGAGGTAGCGCCGCCGCAGGCACAGGTCATTCCCCTGCCGGTAAAGACCAAGCCTCAAGGCTCTACCACGCGTCATTGGGCGACCGCGGCCGCATTGGCCTTTGCGCTGCCGATGGCCGCTCTGCTCGGCTGGAACCAGGGCTGGGTTCCGAACAGCTACCATCGTTACGCCAGCGACAACGCGATCCAGGACATCACCCTGGCCGATGGCTCGCAGGTGCAAATGAACACCGGCACGAAGCTGTCGTACAGCAATTACAAAGACCAGCGCAGCGTGACCCTGAGGCGGGGCGAAGCCTTCTTCAAGGTTCGCCATGACTCGGCGCATCCTTTCGTGGTCAATGCCGGCAGCGGCCAGGTGCAAGTCACCGGCACTCAGTTCAACGTCTGGACTTATCAGGATTCAGTGGTGGTAACCCTGAGCGAAGGCTCGGTCAGGGTGCTGAGCGACAAGAGCACGCCCGATCGCATCGCCTACCTGTCACCCGGCATGCAGGCCCGCTACAACCCGCAAAGCGTCGATCCGCAAGTGTCCGCCGCGTCGCTGGACAACGCGCTGGCCTGGCGCAACGGCAAACTGGTGCTGGACAACCTGTCGCTGGCCGACGCACTGCCGCAGATCAACCGCTACCTGGAGACCCCGGTGCGCATCGCCGATCCGGCCACCGCCCAGTTGCGCATTGGCGGCATCTACAACACCGGGGACATCAACGGCCTGGTACAGGCCCTGCCAAGGGTGTTGCCGGTGACGTTGAGCCGCAATGCCGAGGGCGAGACGGTAATCAAGCGCAGGTAGGCCGCTGATTCAGGCGGCTGCTTTCGCGGCTGAAGCCAATACTGTTCTGTCAGGGGCCACTGCTGCAATGGTCTGGAATACGGTGGGAACGAGCTCGCTCGTGAAGACGGTGGGACATGCACAGCAGATGCAGTGCTCTTACTGGCCCCTTCATCGGAGTGCCGCCCAGACCAAGGTCGTTCCCACCGAGTTTCAAGTCAGAATCGCGGTGGGGACTTGCGGCGCCTGAATGAACAGTATTGCAACTGAAGCAGATCGCCAGCCGCGTGCTACGCCTTGGGACCCGGCGGCAGGTACTGCCCGTACCAGGGGCGCCGTGGAATGCGCCCGGACAACCGCTCCATCTCCTTCTCGCTGGCACGAATCACATGCAACGCCAGCTTCATGGTCTCGATGTCCAGCTCGCTTTCGCTCGCGCCACCACCATTGCTGCGCCCCCAGGCGCCACAACCGGCCTCGGCCGGCCCCAGCCACGGCGCATCGATCTCCACCCAGCGCCCCTTGGCAAACCATGGCACGCCACCAATATCGGCACGCCGCACTTCGCCCGGATGGAACTGCTCATGGGCGTAAAACCAGTCTTCGATCCGGTCGTCGATCCAGCCATGAAATGCCCAGAACACCGGGTTGACGTGCGAGGAAAAAGCGTCAGCCAGATAGTCGTTCTCGGCGCGAAACCAGCGCTCGGAAAAGTCGTCCGCCGGCCGGTCATAGATCATTGGATAGCCGCTGTTCGGATCACGCCCCACCGCCGCCCAGCACATGTGCAACCAGTCATGCAGCCCCAGCTCGATGCGGCTGCCCAGCTCACCCAGGCATAAGGTGCTGAGGTATTGCGGGTCCTGAAACTGCGCTTCCCAGACCTGGAAGTTGCCGTAATAACCCTCACTGCTCTTTACGTCACGCAGCCACTGATTGAACGCATCATCACCCTGCGACTCCCAGGCCGGCGGCACCGAGTAGCCATCGTGGTTTTCCAGGTACTTCACAAACGGCTCGATACCATGACCGATGAACGGCCGGGGCGGCGGAAAGCGTTGCCAGGATTTCAGATCCTGCATGCTGCGGGCATGGCGCAACATGCCACGGTGCATGTACAGGAAATCTTCGCCAGAGCCATTGTTGTGCCGCTGCTTGCCGCGCGCATCACGCTCCTGGCCCAGCGGCCCCGGCTGCCAGCCCAGCGCCCGCAGCGACTGATGACGATCACTGTCCAGCCGATGCCAGCGGTCACGGGTAGCGTGCCAGAGCTGGTGATAGAGACGATGCCCCGGTGAGATCAACCAGGCATGCAGCTCAGCGGTATAAGGCAGGCGCTCACGGGCCTGGATAAACGGCCGCCGGGTCGCGACGAAACGGGCCTGAACGGCAGAGAGCCCGGCCTGGGCACCACGCAACTGCAACTGGCCGCTGAGCGTCGCCTCGCCACCGCCGGTGCTCCAGACGCCCCAGACCTCATCAAAGATCGCCGTACACTCATAAGCACGGCCTTGCGGACCAACCAGCTTCCAGCGCAGGTTTGGCTCTTTATCGACCTTCAGCTCGCCGAACAGCTCGAAGCCTCCCGAGGTAAACGGCCGACGCCCCAGATGGCCGCGCAGCGCCTTGCCGGACGGCCCGACGTCCAGCAGTAACTCCAGACCCTCACTGGCCAGTTCGGCAAAATCCTGCTGCCATTCCAGCAAGCGGAAATCCCAGATACCGACCAGACGCCCGGCCAGCAGGCTCTGCCCCAGTGTCGGCGGGACGATGGTGGGTTCTTCGACCAGCGCCGCCTCTTCGGCGGCCTGATAGCGCTGATAGCCCATGATCGGTAAGCCAATCCCGCCTGCCGTCGCCGCCACTGCCGCTGCGCCCGCCAGTAATCCTCGCCGAGAAAACTTCATCTAACCCCATCCGCTTGTCCGCCTTGCGCTCAAAGCGCCTGCCCCAAGAACGAATGGATCACAGCGGAATTTATCCGTCAGGTGCCCACGCACTAAAAAGCACAGGGCGCTGCTCGTTCATTCGGCTGGACCTTTTCAATTCAGTCCCACCGGAGTTCCCCATGCATCGCGCTTTACTGCTGACCCTTACCCTCGCCCTGCCCGGCTTTGCCTGGGCCGCCGATGACTGCTCGACCGAGATCCATGGCACCGACCAGATGACGTTCGACAAAAACGAAATCGTGGTGCCTGCCAGTTGCAAGAGCTTCAAGGTCGTGCTGAAACACCCTGGCAACCTGCCCAAGCAAGTGATGGGGCATAACTGGGTACTGAGCGAAACCAGCAACATGCAAGCCATCGTCAACGACGGCGCCGCAGCTGGCGTCGAGCATGACTACCTGAAACCCGATGACGCCCGGATTATTGCCCACACAAAAATGCTCAGCGGCGGCGAAGAAGACAGCGTGACCATCGACACCAGCAAACTGAAGGCTGATGGCGACTACCAGTTCTTCTGCTCATTCCCGGCCCACTCGGTGCTGATGAAAGGCCGCTTCAAGATCGGCGTGTGAAACGGGGGCCGCCAGCGATGGCGGCCTCTTCAAGGCATTACCAGCCCCGGCCCGAATTGACCCAGAAGTTGACCGACAGCGAGGTCGACACCGATTCGACCTGATGGAACCAGCCCTCCGGCAGGAACAACAGATCGCCGGCCTCCAGCACGATGCGGTGAAAAATCAGCTCCCGCGCAGCCGGATATTTGTCAAAGTCCGGTTGATTGGGATTCACCTCACAGCCCTCCAGGCCACCGCCCTCGGAGGTCGACCAGGTGCCCAGCGCCTCCCGATAATGCGGCGCCGCCAGAATGAACGACTTCTGACCCCAGACCTGAGCAAACATATTGTCCGAGTCATCCCGGTGCAGCGGCGTCAAGGTGCCCTTGGGACCAATCCAGATACGCGGCTTGATATACAGCGAGCGGTCGAAATACTCCGGAAAGCGAATCAGCTCCAGCAACTGCGGCGGCACCACGTTATTGCCCATGTACGGCGGCTTTTCTCCCGGTGCCAGCGGCCGCTCCAGCGAGGCGATGAATTCGGCAATGGACGTGGAACGGAAATCGCGGTCCGTGGAGAAGGTTTTCTCCGCGTAATCACCGTGCCGGGTAATGCCCTTCAACTCGGCGAAATGCACGATGGATTCTTCGCGGCTCATATTGAAGAACGGCCAGTCGCGCAGGGCATCGGTGAGAATCACTGGCGTGCCGAACGGCAGGTAGTCACGGCGGAAGTCTGCCACCGACAGACCAGCGAAAGGCCGCCGCTCGATCTCCAGCAACGTAGCCTGGCTGGCCGAGAGCCGATCACTGTAACGCTCACGCGCAGGGTAGCGATGGTTCATGGCCGCAGCCGGCTTTTCCACCGCGACGCCACGGCGCGCCGCATCAATGATCTGCGGCAACAGGGTCGCCAGGCCCATCTGCCCGTCGATCTTCAAGCGGCCGCTGGCGAACAGTTCTTCGACATCCTGCGTGCCTTGCAGAATGCCGGCAAACTCCTGCGCCCCCACGGCGATGGTGACATCAGCCGCCGCATGCCGCCCCGGCTGGACATCAAGCCCGTCCTTTACCGCCGCCCACACCGCATTGCCCTGGCCAAAATCGAACTGGAACACCCCCTGCACGCCCACCGCCTGCGCACCAGAAAACAGCCGGGTCAATACCGCGAGCACATCCATACATCATCTCTCCTGAGAGGTAGATAAAGTGCCCGCCCACATCACCGTTTTACAGAGCGGCACACGACATGCCCTTTAAACGAGTAGCCTGCCGGTGAAATTATCCGAAACACCCGAGCATTAAATTCCCCAATGCCTGACTCGTTATTCCTCGCAACCACCGGCAGCCAGCCGGTACACGTGGACAGAGCCCGGGAGTTTAATGAGCATGAGTCGCGCAGCCAGGAAATGGCTAATCTTGAGCATCGTGACATTGGCCGCACTGGCAGCCGTCGCCGCCCTGGCCTGGTGGTTTTTTATAGGCCGCCTGCAACCCTACCCCTCGGACGTCATGCGCCGCGCCACAGAAATGCAAGAGCGCATTCTGTCGTTCGACAGTCATATCGATATTCAGCCTGACTTCGGCAGCGCCGGTAACGAAGCCAACAAAGATGGCAATACCCAGTTCGATCTGGTCAAAGCCAGTCGCGGCCGCCTCAGTGGCGCGGCTCTGACGATCTGGGCATGGCCGGAGTTCTGGACAGGCCCCAACGCACCGCATCGCCCAACACCAGGCTTCATCGAAGCCGCACGCCATGAACAGGAAACCCGCTACCGGATCATCACCGGTATTGCCAAGGACTTCCCGAACCAGGCCGGCATCGCCTACACACCCGCCGACTTCAAGCGTCTGGCCCATGAAGGCAAGTTCGCGATCGTGATCAGCATGCTCAATGCCTATCCGCTGGGTGATGATGTATCCCGCTTGGATGACTGGGCCGCACGGGGCATGCGCATCTTCGGCTTCAGCTACGTCGGCAATAACGCTTGGGCAGACTCATCGCGGCCAATGCCGTTCTTTGGTGACTCACCGGATGAACACGGCGGGCTTTCGGAACTGGGCCGTCAGGCCGTACGTCGCCTCAACGACCTGGGCGTGGTGATCGACGTGTCACAAATGTCCAGCCTGGCCGTTGAGCAGGTCACGCAACTGACCCGCGCCCCGGTGATTGCCTCGCACTCCAGCGTCAAGGGTCTGGTAGATCTGCAACGTAACCTCAGCGACAAGGAACTGCGCCTGATCCGTGATACCGGTGGTGTGGTGCAGATTCCGGGCTTCTCCTCTTATCTGAAGCCTTTCACGGAAGACACCCTGAACAAAGTCAACGAAATGCGCGCCGGCTTCGGTCTGCCCAAAGTACAGAACCTGTCCCAGGCCAGCATGCCCGCCGACCCGGTGTTCTCGATCTGGCCGGAGCAGAAGTTCGGCGAATATGCCGGGGCGCTGTACGCCATCCTGGAAGTCGACCCAAAAGCCACGCTCAAGGAGTTCGGCGACGCCATTGACTACACCGTGAAAAAGATCGGCATCGACCACGTAGGTATCAGCTCAGACTTCAACGATGGTGGCGGAATCACAGGTTTTGAAAACGTTGGGGATGTCCGCAATGTCACTGCAGAACTCATTCAACGCGGCTACTCCGAAGAGGACATTGCCAAGATCTGGGGTGGCAACTTCCTGCGGGTATGGGAGCAGGTGCAGCAATCAGGCAAACCTGCAACGCCAGTCGCAGCCCAGCGCTGAACGACAACCCGGCAAGCGCCTCGACGGAGAAAAGAGCATTGAGCACTTCATATGACAGCCTCGCCACCAGCACTTCATCCGTGACCAGCCTCATGGCCAAAGCCACTGCACGTGCCCGGCTGGCAAGTATCGATGCACTGCGCGGCATTATCCTTCTGGCCATGCTGGTCGACCATGTTCGCGAGACGTTTTTCCTGCATCACGAAGTCGATGACCCGGTCGCCTACACCACGCCAGTAGGGCTGTACCTGACCCGGATGATCACCGAACCCTGCGCTACATTGTTCGTGTTTCTGACCGGCCTTTCCGCCTGGCTCTATGCCCAGAGCCATGACCTGAACAGCACACGCACGTTTCTGTTCAAACGCGGCCTGTTTCTGCTGCTGCTCGAAGTGACGCTGGTGGATTTCGCCTGGAGCGGAGAGTTTCCAGCCCGCTCGCTGGACTTACAGGTGATCTGGTGCATTGGCGTCAGCATGATCGTACTGGCCGGTCTATTGAGCCTTTCTCGTATCAGTATGCTGATACTGGGCACTATGATTGTCGGCGGGCACAACCTGCTTGATGGCGTAACCGTCGAGCATCAATCCATCTGGTATCTGCCTTGGGCGATGCTGCATGAGCGCGCATCTTTCGAGTTCGAGCACTTTCCGGACATATTCACCAGTTACCCCCTGCTGCCCTGGTTCGGAGTGATCCTTCTTGGCTACGCCGCCGGCCCCTTGTATGCATCCGGCACAGACTCACAAAAACGTATCTCGACCCTGCTCAAAATCAGCGCCGGACTGTTTATCGGCTTCGTCATCCTGCGTTATCTGAACATCTACGGCGACAAACCCTGGGTGCATACCGGCGACTGGCTGCAAACCCTGCTGAGTTTCAAGAGCGCAACCAAATACCCACCCTCACTGATGTTCCTGCTGCCGTCACTGGCCTTTGGCATGTTGGCACTGGCACTGCTGGAGAAACATCAAAACAGCAGAGCCATTCAACTGCTCGCCACTTACGGCGGTGCGCCGATGTTCTTCTACCTGCTGCACCTGTACTCGCTCAAGGTGTTGTACCTCGTTGTGCTGCACACCCTTGGCCCGAACATGGATGGCTACTACGGGTTTGACACGCTATCCGGCATCTGGCTTTGCGCGATTGTGCTGAGCATCGCCTTGTACTTTCCGACCAGTTGGTTTGCGCGTCTCAAGCAGCGCAGACGAGATCTGACCTGGCTGCGGTATTTCTGATTGTCATTTGCATGACTCTAGGTGGATGAAGACTCATCCCTGATAACGAGGTAAACGATGAAACCGCTCGTACTTTTGGGCTCAATTGCCTGCATGGCTTTTTCTCTGGGCAGTGTCGCTGCGGAGCCGAAAAAGCCCGGCACCGTGTTCAAGGATTGCAAAGACTGCCCGGAAATGGTCGTGCTACCAGCCGGCAGCTATGTCATGGGCACGCCAGAAGATGAGCTGGGACGCCAACCCGATGAAGGTCCGCAGCACACTGTGACCTTTGCCAAACCCTTTGCGATAAGCCGCTTCCAGGTGACCGCCGGCGAGCTGGATGCCTATATCAAGGCAAGCGGCGTGGTGATCAAAAGCGGAGACAAGCGCCCAGGGCGCTGGTGCGAGGCGAGCAAACCGACTTACAAGCAAGGGCCGAAGCAACCGGCCGTGTGCGTCGATTATTACGAGATTCAGGCTTACGCCGATTGGTTGGCCAAACAGACCGGCAAGCGTTACAGGATGATCAGCGAGGCCGAGCGCGAATACGCCGCGCGTGCAGGTTCCACAGGGCCTTTTCCTTTCCCGTTCGACAAAGAAGGCGAGTACCAGATCAGCAAGCACGCCAACACTTATGGTCCTGCGGATGGGTATGCCTACAGCTCACCTGTAGGCAGCTATCCGGCCAATGCCTTTGGTGTCTACGACATGCATGGCAACGTTTACGAATGGGTCGCTGACTGCCTGCACGAGGACTACAACGGTGCACCTACAGACGGAAGCGCCTGGATCGACGACGAAAAATGCGAGATCGCTCAGATGCGCGGCAATGATTGGGGCGAACCTCCGATCTTTTCGCGCTCCGGCAACCGCAATGCCATCTATAAAAATGCACGAGGTGATTTCCTGGGTTTCAGGGTCGCCAGAGATCTCTGAAATTTCGAAGTACCAGACGTGCCTGCAGATCCGCAGGCACTGCTCACTCGCTACTCACTTTCCCGCTGAGCTGCTGCTAAATCCCGCCCCCACTTCTTCGTTTCACAGCTATAGCCTTTGAAGCGCGGAACGCCCGAATGAATACTCATGCCGACCTACCGGTCCTCAGCCATCTTTATCCCGACCGGCAACTCCGGGTTCATTACCGCGAAGACACACTCGTGGTGCTGCTCGATAACATCGCGCATCTGGAGATCGCCCTGTATCTCGCTTGTTCCGATCAATTGGAGGGCAAGCTGCGCTATCTGGAGCACGGTCTTGAACAGCAGACATTGCTGGCGGCGCTGGAAGCAGTTTTCACGACTCACCCGTCGCTAAAAAGCATCACGCTGACAGGCACGACCTCCACCGCGACCGACTCTCTGATTGCCGATGGCGTATTGAGAATCACCGGACCCGAGCGCATCACGTGTTACGCCGAAGCGTTCTGGCAGCACCCACAGATATGGCTCAACAAAGCCTCATTCGGCGCGGCACCACAACAGTTGGTCATCAGCGACGGCAAACGCCATCCGCTACGCCCCAGGTCTTCTACAGAGGTGCTGTATAGCCGCTATATCCCTTGGCTGGGTCAGACGCTGACCTTTCAGCAAGCAGACCCGGACCGCGACCTGCACGCTTTCAACCGCTGGATGAACAGCCCGCGTGTTGCGCACTTCTGGGAAGAAGAAGGCAGCCTGGAACAGCACCACGCCTATCTGCAAAAACAACTGAACGACCCACACACCCTGCCCTTGATCGGCCGCTTCGACGGTCAGCCATTCGGCTACTTCGAAGCCTACTGGGCCAAGGAAGACCGTATTGCGCCGTTCTATGACGCCGCTGATTACGATCGCGGCCTGCACCTGCTGGTCGGTGAAGAGGCGTTTCGCGGCAAGGCGTTCTACACCGCCTGGTTTTCCTCGATCTGCCATTACCTGTTCCTCGACGACCCACGCACCCAGCGCCTGGTCTGCGAGCCTCGCCACGACAACCTGCGACAGATCGCCAACTTCGACCGCAGCGGCTTTGCCAAGGTCAAGCATTTCGATTTTCCCCACAAGCGCGCACTGCTGGTGATGTTGACTCGTGAGCGCTTCTTTTCCGAGCGGCTGTACCAACCCCTGGACAGCGTCAAACCATCGAAGGAAGGAATTACGGTATGAACACCGCCACCATTCATGACGTCATTGGCGTCGGCTTCGGCCCCTCCAACCTGGCCCTGGCCATTGCCCTGGAAGAACTCGCGCAACACAACGGCAAGGCGCTCAATGCCCTGTTCCTCGACAAGCAGGCCAACTACCGCTGGCACGGCGATACGTTGTCCTCGCAAAGCGAGCTGCAAATCTCGTTCCTCAAAGACCTGGTGTCACTGCGCAACCCCACCAGCCCTTACAGCTTCGTCAATTACCTCAAGAAGCAGGATCGACTGATCGACTTCGTCAACCTGGGCACCTTCTACCCTTGCCGTCTGGAGTTTAACGACTACCTGGGCTGGGTCGCCGAGCAGTTTGCCGAGCAGGCCGTCTATGGTGAAGAAGTCACGCGCATCGAGCCCGAACTCGATAATGGTGCAATTCATCATCTCAAGCTGATCTCGCGTAATGCCAACGGCCAGGAGCAGGTCCGTCGCACTCGCTCGGTGGTGATCAGCACCGGTGGCTCGCCAAAAATCCCGACCGCGTTCGAGGCATTCAAGAACGACCCACGCGTATTCCACCACTCCACCTACCTGAGCAGCGTAAAAAACCTGCCGTGCAGCGAAGGCAAGCCGATGCGTATCGCGATCATCGGTTCGGGGCAAAGCGCTGCCGAAGCCTTCATCGACTTGAACGACAGCTTCCCGTCAGTGAAGGTGGAAATGATCCTGCGCGGCACCGCTCTCAAGCCTGCCGACGACACCCCGTTCGTCAACGAAATTTTCGCACCGCAATACACCGATCTGGTATTCCAGCAGCCGCCGCAAGATCGTCAGAAGCTGATCAACGAGTACCACAACACCAACTACTCGGTGGTCGACCAGGAACTGATCGAGCGCATTTACGGCATCCTCTATCGTCAGAAAGTCGCCCACCAGTACCGCCACGCCGTGCTGTGCCGCCAGCAGGTTGAAGCGGTGCATTCCAGCGAACAAGGCATCGAACTGACCCTGCGTGATCTCGCCACCCACCAGCAGCGCACCCATCGCTACGACGCTGTCATTCTGGCCACCGGCTATGAGCGCCGAACCCACCGCTCACTGCTGGCGCCACTGGAAGATCACCTGAAAGGTTTCGAAGTGGACCGCGACTACCGGGCGCTGGCCTCTCCTGCGCTGCACGCGCCAGTGTTTTTGCAAGGCTTCTGCGAAGCCTCACATGGCCTGAGTGACACGCTGCTTTCCGTACTGCCGATGCGCAGCGAAGAAATCGGCAAGGCCCTATACCGATCACTGAAGATCAGCAACCCGATCAACGACACTCAGGCCGCGACGCTGATCAGCGCCTGACCCAGCAGGAATTATGTATGTCCCAGCCGACCCGTGGCGCCATTCGCGAACTTCTGACGCTGCTCAAACCCTTCTGGCCAATCGTGACGATTTCCATTGTCTTGGGCATGGCTGGAGGTCTGAGCATTACCATTCTGCTCGCCACCATCAATGACGTGTTGCACTCCGACAGCGGCATGAGTCAAGGCGTCGTGCTGGGTTTTGCAGGACTTTGCCTGCTGGCCCTGTGCAGCTCGATTCTTTCCGATATTGGAACCAACTTCGTAGGCCAGAACATCATTGCCAAACTGCGCAAGGATCTTGGCGAGAAGGTGCTGTCCGCCCCCATCGAACAGATTGAGCGTTATCGCACCCATCGGCTTATTCCAGTGCTGACCCACGATGTCGATACGATCAGTGATTTCGCTTTCGCTTTCGCGCCCTTGGCGATCTCGCTGACCGTCACCCTTGGCTGCCTGGGGTATCTGGCCATGTTGTCTTGGCCGATGTTCCTGCTCATGGTCATTGCCACCGTGGTGGGCACCATTGTGCAGTACATTGCCCGTGGCCACGGTATCGAAGGGTTCATCGCTGCTCGGGACTTTGAAGACCAGCTTCAGAAGCACTACAACGCCGTCGCCGAAGGTGCCAAGGAATTGCGCATCAATCGACCGCGCCGACAAAGGATGTTCACTCAGCGCATACAAGGCACAGCCAATCATATTCGCGACCTTCAGATCCGCGCGATCAACATCTTCGTGGTCGCCAAGACCTTTGGCTCAATGCTGTTTTTTGTGGTCATCGGGTTGGCATTGGCGTTTCAGGCCTACTGGCCCGACGCAGACAAAAGCGTGATGAGCGGCTTCGTTCTGGTGCTGCTCTACATGAAAGGCCCTCTGGAGCATCTGGTCGGCACGCTGCCTATCGTCAGTCGTGCCCAGATCGCCTTCAGGCGCATTGCCGAACTGTCCGAAAAATTCTCCTCACCAGAGCCGCACCTGCTGCTCGAAGACAAAGACAGCCAGCCTCGTACCTTGCACAGTCTTGAACTGCGCGATGTGCAATATGGTTTCCCGGCAACCGAAGGAAGCGAACCGTTCCGCCTGGGTCCAGTCAACCTGCTGATCGAGCAAGGCGAAATTGTGTTCATCGTGGGCGAAAATGGCTGTGGCAAGACGACGCTGATCAAACTGCTGCTAGGCCTCTACACGCCCCACAAAGGCGAAATCCTTCTGGACGCCAAACCTGTCGTTGCTCAAACACGGGACGATTACCGGCAACTGTTTACCACGGTATTCGCCGACTACTACCTGTTCGACGAGCTGGTCCAGGGAAGTTCAGACCTGCCTAATGAAGCCGAACACTACCTGCAACGCATGGAGATTTCCCACAAGGTCAGTATCAAAGAGGGCGCCTTCAGCACCACGGATCTGTCCACTGGCCAGCGCAAGCGCTTGGCGCTACTGAGCGCCTGGCTGGAAGGACGCCCGGTGCTGGTGTTTGACGAATGGGCTGCCGATCAGGATCCGACCTTCAGGCGGATTTTTTATACTGAGCTACTGCCCGATCTGAAACGACTGGGCAAAACCATCATCGTCATCAGCCATGATGACCGCTATTTCGACATCGCCGACCAACTGGTCAGAATGGAATCAGGTCGGGTCATCAGCGAAGCGGTACACGCCTGAATAAACCCTCTCGAAACGTTTCCGGTTTTCATAACGGGAACGTTTTACTTTAGCGAAAAGAAAAAATTCTCACTTGCATAAAAAGAGAAGCACCATGCCCGCACACACTTCAACCCACCTGACGCCTCTCGCAAAAGCGCTGATGATGCGTCACGCACTGCGTTCGAAACTGTCCTTGAGTGGCCTCGGTATGATGATGGCCATGGGGATGGCCGCTCACGTTCAGGCGCAGGAATGGACCCTGAAAATTCCGGCACAACCACTCGACCAGGCACTGCAACGCTTTGCCGAACAAGTGAACATCCAGGTTCTTTATAGCCCGAGCGATGTACAGCAACTGCGCTCCACTGCGTTGAACGGCCGCTATGACCTGGATCGCTCGATCAGCACGCTGCTTCAGGGAACCGGTATCCAGTATCAGCTTTCGGGCAATACCCTGACATTGCAGCCAGCCTCTTCGGGAAAGGCGCTGGAGCTGGGAGCGACTAACGTAAAAGGCACTCAGCTGGCTGCTACTACCGAGGGTACCGGCAGCTATACCACCGGCTCGAGCAATACGGCCACCGGGTTGAATCTGTCGCTCAAGGAAACTCCGCAAAGCGTTTCAGTGGTCACCCAGCAGATGATCAAGGATCGCCACTACGAGTCCCTCGACCAGGCGCTCAATCATACCCCGGGCATTCTGGTGAAACAGGATACCGGCGATACGCGCTGGGAATACTGGGCACGTGGCTCGGTCATCAACACCATTCAGTACGACGGTCTGACCTCACCCATCCAGACCTTCACCCGCGACGTGACAGCGGACGATGACCTGGTGATCTACGACCGCGTCGAAGTGGTACGCGGCGCCACCGGCCTTATGACCGGGGCAGGTAACCCATCTGCGTCGGTCAACCTGATCCGCAAGCACAGCACCGCGCAGCCGCAAGCCTCGCTGAGCACCTCAGTGTCCTCATGGGGCAACATTCGCAGTACCTTTGATGGTTCAACGCCGCTCAACGATGCCGGCACAGTGCGTGGTCGTACAGTGATCTCCGGTTTCACCGGCAAGAATCAGCGCAACAGCTCAGAAAGCGACAACGGCTTGCTGTACGGCGTGCTGGACATGGATCTGAGCAGCTCTACCACGGCCAGCGTCGGCTTCACCTATCAGGTGCAGAATAACGACGGCTACTCATGGACAGGACTGCCGACCCGGCGCGACGGCTCGTTCTATGATTTCGATCAAGGGTCGTTCGTGGGCAGCGACTGGTTCTATCTTGATCGTCGGCAAACCACCCTGTATGCCGACATCGAACACCGCTTCGATAATGACTGGAAGCTCAAGGCCGCCGCCCGCGGTATCAAGGCAGAGTCGGACTATGTGTCGGGCTCGGGCTACCTGATAGGCTCGAACTACTTCCGGGAAGACTATGACGTCGACTACGAAGACGAGAGCCATTCGTTCAACCTGGACCTCTCGGGCCCCTTCAATGCCTTGGGCCGCACCCACGAGCTGATGCTGGGTGTCAGTAGCGGGCGCGATCATATCTGGACAGGTGGTGGATTCGTTCCAGATACCTTCGTGGGCAACGTTGAGACTTACAATTATCGATCCATTCCCAAGCCAGACCTGAACCAGAACCTCTACACTCGGGGCTTCACCGTGCAACAGCACGGGTTGTTCGCAGCCACACGGCTGAACCTGGCAGACTCGCTCAAACTGATCCTCGGCAGCCGTGTCTCGTGGTATGAAAACAAGTCTTTCACTCTGAACGACTTCGGCTACACACCCGCAAACTACAGCGTCAAAGGTGAAGTAGTACCTTACGTCGGTCTGGTATACGACTTCAACGATACCTACAGCGCCTACGCCAGCTACACCGAGATTTTCAACCCGCAAAGCGCCGTCGACCGTCAAGGACGGCTCCTTGATCCGGTTGAGGGTACCAACGCAGAGCTGGGTATCAAGGCAAGTTTTGCCGAAGAGCGCCTGAACCTCTCTACCGCCGTTTTCGAAACCAAACGCACCAACCTGGCTGTTTCGCTGCCAAGCATTTCTTGCAACGCCGGCATTCAGAGTTGCTACGAGGCGGCACAGGAAGTGCGTACACGGGGTGTCGAGTTCGAGGTCAATGGTGAAATCCAGCCGGGCTGGAACGTCCAGGCAGGTTATACTTGGTCCCAGTCCGAGTACATCGAAGGAGATAACAAAGGCCAGGCGTACGGTACCGAGAGCAGCCCGAAACACTTGGCAAAAGTGGGCACGACCTATCGCTTGCCTGGCATTTGGCAGGCACTGACCGTTGGATCCTCGGTACGTGCACAAAGCAAGACGTTCTATAAGGGTAGCGATTACTACATTGAGCAACCTACCTTCGCCGTGGTCGATGCAATGGCACGCTACACCTTCAATGATCGGGTATCGCTGCAGTTGAACGTCAATAACCTGTTTGATCGCGAGTACTACCAAACGATCACCACCACCTACCACAGCGGCAACTTCATTGGTCCTGGGCGCAATGCGCTGCTGACGCTGGATTACAACTTCTGGTGAGTAGACAGATGGAAACCCGCAACGGGTTTCCCATCCTGCATTGGCGATCCCTCGGTCCCCGTAAAGGGCACCTCTACAAGGGATCGCATCCGCTGTTCCACACCTCACGCGACTACAAATGTCTGCTCTTGATCATTTGAAGCAACCCAGTGCCTGAATGAATAGGCCCAGGTTGCAGATCATGAGAGCGTCCTTGCGGCCTGACCTCAAACTCATTCAAACGCGTTTCGCAACACGGCCACTAAACGCTGGTACACCTCATCGATTTCTGCGGTCACCATGCGCATGCGCAG
Source organism: Pseudomonas sp. 21LCFQ02 (assembly GCF_024129895.2). Taxonomy (NCBI): domain Bacteria; kingdom Pseudomonadati; phylum Pseudomonadota; class Gammaproteobacteria; order Pseudomonadales; family Pseudomonadaceae; genus Pseudomonas; species Pseudomonas sp. 21LCFQ02. The sequence continues at coordinate 2,404,661 of NZ_CM178749.1, read as the reverse complement.
AAAGTCGTGCACCAGGCCGCCAAAGGTTTCGTACTGCACAGTAACCCCTTGCCCCTGCAAGTGTCGCGCATAAGCCCGGCCCTCATCGAGCAGTGGATCGTACCCGGCCAGCGCCACGTAAGCCGGCGCTACGCCCCGTAACCCGGTGGCCAGCAATGGCGAGAAACGCCAATCACTGCGGTCTTGCGGTTTGCTGGCATAGTGATCGTAAAACCATTGCAGCGTTTCATCTTCCAACAAGTAGCCTTGCGCGAACAGCGTCCGTGACTCCCAGGCCGTTGATGCGTCCGTCACCGGATAACACAGCAACTGCAAGCAGGGCGTAATGGGTCCCGCTTCATTCGCAGCACTGATTGCCAGCACCGTTGCCAACGTTGCACCAACACTGTCGCCGCCCAGAGCCACGCGCTGGACATCAAGCTCCAACGCATGGGCATTGAGCGCAAGCCAGGCCAGCGTGTCGGCACAGTCGTCAAGAGCAACCGGGAAGCGATGCTCCGGCGCACGGCGATAGTCCACTGTCAGCACTGCACAAGGTGTACGGGCGCAGAACTCGCGGCAGACACCATCGTGCGAGGCGATGCTGCCGACGACAAAGCCGCCGCCATGCAAGTACAACAAGACCGGCAACGGTTGCTCGCCGGCATTGCTCGGCCGATACAGACGCAGCGCCAGGCTGGCGCCATCGCGGGCAATGCAGCTCAGATCCTGGGTTTGGACCTCAGGCGCAGGCCAGCGCATACGTGTAGAGGCCTGCTCAAAGGCCAGCCTGGCCTGCTCGGGTGTGCTCTGGTGAAAAGCCATGGACTGGCCGTCGCCGGGGTTGGCGTCGACCAAATCAAGGAATTCGGCAATTTCGGGATTCAAGGACATGGCAGTATTCCATGGCCGGTCGTTTGGCCGACCGGCCGAAAACATGAATGAAAGGATCAGTCGGCTTGCACTTGAAGGCAGTGCTCGATCAACAGTTGCAACTGGCTCTGGAACTGACTCATCAGCTCGACCACCGTCTGCTCGCGAAACCGGCGGTTGCTGTACAGGCATCGCAGCGACAGCCTGCCATCAAAGACTTGGCCAACCACCTCCAGCCCGTTACCCAGCCTGGCCTGTGAGGAGTAAGTTTCACCGACACTTTCCGGCGCAGGCATGAACAGCCCCTGATGCTTGTCGAAACTTTGATCGAATTGCCCCAGATAGTTGAACGTCACCTGAGCCTGCGCCAACGCAGCCAGGCGTGCTTGTACTGCCGGTTCGTCCATGTAGCGCAGCACCCCGTAGCCAATGCCTTTGTTCGGCACCTGCGCCAGTTGTTCACGAATCGCCACAATCGACTCACCAAGACCTGCTGCCGGGGTCAAACACACCGGAAACATACTGGTGAACCAGCCCAGAGTACGACTCAGGTCCAGCGTTTCGAACAGGTCTTCGCGACCGTGCCCTTCAAGTAGCACCAACGCCGAAGACATCGATCCCCACTGGCACAAAGCCCGGCCCAATGCGGTCAGAAGCAGGTCATTGATCTGCGTCTGGTAGGCGGCGGGGGCCTCTTTGAGCAGTTGCGCCGTCAATGTCTGATCGAGGCTGATCTTGACCTCTGCGGCATGGCACATCAGGTTGCCACCACGAGGGTTGTCACAGCGCAGCGCCTTGTCCTGACCTTGGAGTTGGCCTACCCAGTAGTCAAGTTCACGTGCCCGGATGGCAGGGGCAATTCCTGCAAGGCTCGCGGCCCACTCGCCGAAGCTGCTGGTACGCTGTGGCAAATCCGGTTCGCGCTGTCCGGCAAAAGCTTCATAGGCCTGCTGCAAATCCTGCAGCAAGACCCGCCAAGACACCCCATCGACCACCAAGTGGTGAATCACCAGCAGCAGGCGGACCTCACCATTGCCCAATGTCGCCAGCAGGCCCCGCATCAAGGGTCCGTGTTGCAGATCAAGACTGCGCTGCAATTGATTGGCTAACGCCTCCAGCGCGTCTTCATCGACCACCTCTCGCACCCACAGATGTGGATCTGCCTCAAGCTGCTGCTGGCATTCTTCCAGTGGCTGATAACGCTGAATCCAGCGCCCGTTTTCCTGGGAAAAGCGCAGACGCAGGGCATCATGTCGTGCCAGGATGCAGTCAAGCGTTCGCCGCAAAGCGTCTGCATCCAGCGCTTGACTGGCACGCAACAACAAAGCCTGATTGAAATGCGTCCGCGATTCGGTTTGCCAGTCGAAGAACCATTCCTGAATCGGAATCAGCGCGAAGGCGCCTTCGGCCAGCTTCACCGCCTCAATCACAGTGCTGACCGGCGACACACCCTGGTGGTCAAACAGATTACCGATGGTCTGCCAACGCATCAGATCGCGCAGCTTGAGTTCCAGCGCCAACTGCGCATGGTTGCGCACCCGCGAAATCACTTGCAGGCTGAGGATCGAATCACCACCGAGTTCGAAGAAATTGTCGGTGATTCCCACCTGTTCGACCTGCAGCACCTCGGCCCAGATCTGCGCCATCCATTGCTCGTCCTGATTGCGTGGTGCTATGTAAGCCGCCGTATCGAAGCTCGGCTCCGGCAAGGCATTGCGATCAATCTTGCCATTGGGCGTGACCGGCAGACGCGTCAGACAAATGACCTGTACCGGCACCATATAGGCCGGCAGGCTCTCGGCGAGTGCCGACTTGAGCGACTCGCCGCGCACACCCTCGCCGGCGGCCACATAACCCACCAACTGTTTGCCAGACACCCCATCGCGGGCGATGACCACGGCATCGAACACCTGCGCTTGCTGGCGCAGGCATGCTTCAATCTCTCCCAGTTCGATACGGAAGCCCCGGACCTTGATCTGATGGTCCTCGCGCCCCACATAATCGAGTACACCGCTGTCTCGCAGACGCACCAAGTCACCAGAGCGATAGCAGCGCGCCCCGGGCTCGCCAAATGAATCAGGTACGAAGCGCTCTGCGGTGATCGACGGCCGCTGGTGGTAGCCACGCGCGACGCCCTGCCCACCAATGAACAACTGTCCGGCGAAACCGGCAGGCAACGCATTGAGATCATCATCGAGCACCCGCAGCGAACGCTGCCCTACGACTCGTCCAATAGGCGCATAGGGAGCACCACAGAGCTCTTGGGCCGACGCTTTCCACAGCATCGGTGTGACCACAGTTTCGGTAGGCCCATATCCATTGGTGATGTACTGCGGGCGTAACACCTGACGCACATCGGCCAAGGTCTGCTCCGGGACCGCATCGCCGCCCAGACAATAGATGCGTACCGCTGGAGCCTGAACCCCACTGCTGCGCACATACTCGGCCACCTGTTTGAGATAGGCCGGAGGAAAACAGGCAATATCGATGCGACTACGGCTCAACGCGTCGCAGGTCTGCTGCGCAGTCCACAACTCGTTATCGCGCAAGATCAACGTTCCCCCTACCGACAGGGTCGTCAGCCAGCGTTCATGGGCACCGTCGAACGCGAACGACATGAAGTGCAGTTCCCGAGTACCGACGTCCATCTCGTACAGCCTGGCGATGGCCTGGCAGTGCATGCTCAATGGCCCGTGGCTGACCGCCACGCCCTTGGGGACACCGGTCGAACCGGAGGTATAGATCAGGTAGGCCAGGCTGTGTTCGCCGATTTCAGGCATTGGAACCTGAACCTGCACCGTTGATTCCCCCGCCGCCGGATCGAGTAGTTCAAGACCGGTGGGCAAGTCCAGATACCGGCCAAGATCAGCACGGCCTATCAATTGACGCATGCCGGAGTCTTGAATCATGAAGGCCAGGCGCTCAGCCGGATAGTCCAGGTCCAGGGGTACATAGGCCGCGCCGCTTTTCAACACCGCCAGTAACGCCACCAGGATATCCACCGAGCGCTCCAACGCAACGCCCACGACCACTTCCGGGCCAACCCCGCGGGCAACAAGTTGCTGCGCCAGTTGGTTGGCGCGAGTTTGCAGCACACCATAAGAGAGGGTCTGCCCGGCACACTCTGCGGCGATGGCGTCAGGCCGCTCAGCGGCCTGGTGGGCGATCAACTCGGGCAGCATCACCGGCTGATACGCCTCTTGCGGCGCTGCGCTCCAAAGATTCAGTGCCTGGTGTTGCGCGGTGCTGAGCCGCTGCAAATTACCGATGTACTCGGCACTGCTGTCGATCATCGATTGCAGGAGGTTCTCCATCAGCATGCGAATGCCTTCCACGGCCTCACAGGAGAAGTGGCTGCGCAAAAACATGTACTCGATCGATAGCGTTTCGCTCAGGTTGACCGCCAGGTCCATTGGGAAGTTGGTAACACCATGGCTGTCCGAGGCACCGAAACGTAACCCCCCTTGGGCCTGTTCCAGGCGCTGGTCGATCGGGTAGTTCTCAAAGACGATGATGCTGTCGAACAGGCCTTGCCCCCCGTGCCCTGACCAGCGCTGGATATCGGCCAACGGTGCATGAGCGTACTCTCGCAGGTCGAGGTTATCCGCCTGCAGTTGCTGCAGCCACTGGTCCAGGCGTTGGCTCGGGTCCAGCACTTGGATAACAGGCAAGGTGTTGATGAACAGCCCAAGCATGTTCTGCGCATTGGGCAAGTTCTCGGGGCGCCCCGCCACGGTGGCGCCGAAAGCGACACTGTTCTGGCCGGTGTAACGTTGCAGCACCAGCAGCCAGGCGCCCTGTATAAGCGTGTTGGCAGTGATGCCTTGAGCCCGGCAATGCTGTTGCAAGGCACTAGTGCGCTCGGCATCCCAGCGGGTGTAAAGCGCCTGGTGACCATGCATGTCCGTACTGTGTCGTGGATGGACGGCCTGGTTCAAGTGCGTCGGCGCATCAAGCAGACGCAGCCGGCCCTGCCAGTAATCCTGCAAACGGTTCTGATCCTGAGCCTGCAACCAGGCAATAAAGTCTCTGTAGCGACCTGCCTGGCCTGTTACTTCACCATTGGCATAGTGCTCAAGCACTTCACCGAACAGCTGTGAAGTGCTCCAGCCATCCATGAGAATATGGTGACTGGTCCAGATCATCTGATGCGCATCATCGCCGGTACGCACCAGCAACAGGCGCTGCAACGGCATCTGCTGCAGATCAAAACCAAGATCAAGGCTCTGGCGGGCGATGGCCTCAAGATCATCGGCCGTAAAAGCACGTGCGCGCCAGTCGAGCACGTTGATATCGACCTCGACATCACGGTGTACTACTTGAAACGGAGCACTTTGCCCTCCGTCAAAATGAAACGAGGTGCGCAGGATCTGGTGACGAGCGACCGCGTGCTGCCAAGCCGCACGGAATCGTGCTTCGTCGAGCCCCTCGACCGACAAGTTGAGCTGGTTGACATAAAGATCGTCACCGTCGTCGGACAGGGTATGGAACAGCATGCCCTGCTGCATGGGCGACAACGGGTAAATGTCTTGCACCTGCTCCACCGGCACGGGCAAGGCGTCCAGCTGCGCCTGGCTCAGGCCCGCCAGCGCAAAGTCCGACGGGGTGAAACCTTGCGGCGCCTGGCAATGCTCGATCAGCGCCGTCAGTTGCGCGGCATAATCGCAGGCCAGATCCTCCATGACCGAGCGCGCAAACATCTGCCCGCTGTAGCTGATGTCCATGCTCAGCTCACCGCCGTACACCTGGCCGTTGAACACCAGCCAGTTACCCAGTGGCGCCAGGCGGCTCTGCTCCTCACCTGCACTTTCCTGCGCAGGCTCGAACAACGCCCCTTGCTCGAACTCTGCGTCCAATTGACCCAGATAGTTGAAGGTGATGCGCGGTACCGGCAACTGCGCCAACGCCTGGCCGCTGGCTTCGCTTGCCAGATAACGCAGCACACCAAACCCAAGCCCTTTGTGCGGCACGCTGCGCAGTTGTTCCTTGACCTGTTTGATCGAGGCGCCCAGTTCAGCAGCCGGGGTCAGGCGTAACGGATAACGAAGGGAAAACTGGCCAACAGTCCGGCTCAGATCAATGTCGTCGAACATGTGTTCACGGCCATCTCCTTGCAGCTCGACCAGTGCCGAGTCGGCACCACTCCAGCGGCACACCACACCGGCCAGGGCCGTCAGCAGCAAGTCGTTGACCTGGGTGCGGTAAGCCGCCGGCGCCTGTTGCAACAAGCGCTGAGTCAGATCGGCATTGAGCCGCACCTGAACGCTTTCACGGTGACGGTTCTGCAAGCTGGCGCCCACCTGAGCATCCGGCAGGCCCACCGGGGCACCCTCAAGCTGACACTGCCAGTAGGGCAGCTCGCCATCAAGGCCCACAGCGTATTGCTGCAGGCGTTCGCCCCAGGCCTTGAAGGCGCTGGTTTTGACAGGCAACTGCGGTGTCTTTCCGGCCAATGCCTGGCGATAAGCGTCTTGCAAATCTTGCAGCAGCACCCGCCAGGACACGCCATCGACTACCAGGTGATGGATCACCAGCAACAGGCGCTGCGAAGCGTCGGCCAGGTCAATCAGCACCGCGCGCAGCAGCGGGCCGTGTGCCAGGTCCAGACTGCGCTGGGCCTCTTCGCAGGTCGCCTCGATCTCTTCGCTGCCCTGCACCTCCGTGCGCCACAGCAATGGCTGGGACGGTTGCAGCGGACCGTGTTCGGCACGGCCCTCGGTAAAACGCAGGCGCAACGCGTCATGGTGAACGAACAGCGCCAACAGCGCCTGCTCCAGTGCACTGGCATCCACCGCTTCATTGCTGCGCAGCAACCGTGAATGGCTCCAGTGCTGGGCATCGTGCGTCACTTCGCTGAAGAACCACTGCTGAACCGGCAGCAACGGCAGAAGACCCTGCACCGGCCCCTGGTCGATACGCACCACCTGCTCGTCGCCGACCTGAGCCACGGCTGCCAGACGCTGAACCGTCTGATGCTGGAACAAGGCTTTCGGGGTAATGTGAATACCCGCCTGCCGCGCCCGGCTGACCACCTGGATCGACATGATCGAGTCGCCGCCCAAGGCAAAGAAGTTGTCGGTGACACCCACCGGGCCGCTGCCCAAGACCGCCTGCCAGATCTCGGCCAGGGCAACTTCCGTGGCGCTCGCGGGCGCCTGATACTCACGCACCTGACTGTCCAGATCAGGGCGCGGTAATGCCTTGCGGGCCAGCTTGCCATTGGGTGACAACGGCAACTGCTCCAGCGCCAGCCACTGGCTCGGCACCATGTACTCCGGCAGGCCACGGCCCAGGTGTTGCGCCAGCGCTGCCTGCCACTGTTCAACATCCCGGGCCAGCACCACATAGCCCACCAGTTGCTTGCCATCGAGCACACTCACCACCGCCTCGCGCACCCACTCAAGCTCCAGCAACCGCGCCTCGATCTCGCCCAGCTCGATACGCAGCCCGCGCAGCTTGACCTGATGGTCGATGCGACCGGCGTATTCAATTACACCGTCCGCCCGGTAACGCGCCAGGTCGCCGGTGCGGTACAGGCGCTCGCCGTCACCGTACGGACTTACCGCAAAGCGCTCGGCCGTCAGCCCCGGACGGCGGTGGTAGCCGCGCGCAAGGCCGGCTCCACCCAGGTACAGCTCGCCCAGCACACCCACCGGCACCGCCTGCAACTCGGCGTCCAGGATGTAGCAGCTCAGGTTGCCGATCGGCTCACCAATCGGCACGCTGTCGCGGCCTTCCTCACGGCAGGTCCAGTGCGTCACGTCGATGGCCGCCTCGGTCGGGCCATACAGGTTGTACAGCGCAGCACCTGGCAGCTTGGCGAACACCTGCTGCTGGGCATCGGCCGGCAGCGCCTCGCCACTGCACACGATGCGCTTGAGGCTGCGACATTGCGCAACACCGGCGTCCTGCAAGAAGGCTTGCAGCATCGACGGCACAAAATGCAACGTGGTGATCTGCTCGCCGGTGATCAGCTCGACCAGCCGCGCAGGGTCTCGGTGATCGCCCGGCGCCGCCATGACCAGGCGTGCCCCGGTCAGCAACGGCCAGAAAAACTCCCACACCGACACGTCGAAGCTGAACGGGGTCTTTTGCAGCACGCTGTCGGTCGCCTCCAGACCATAGGCCTGCTGCATCCAGCACAGCCGGTTGACCAGCGCCGAGTGGCGGTTGCCCGCCCCCTTCGGGCGCCCGGTGGAACCTGAGGTATAAATCACATAGGCCAGGTTTTCCGGGGCCACGGCCACCTGCGGGTTGTGCTCGGCCTCCGTGCCCGGTTCCAGATCCAGATCCAGAGTCTGCACGCCGGCAGCCACCGGCAAGCGCAGATGCCCCTGGGTCAGCAGCAACTGCACGCCGCTGTCTTCGATCATGTAGGTCAGGCGCTCCTGCGGGTATTCAGGGTCCAGCGGCACGTAGGCACCCCCGGCCTTGAGGATCGCAAGCAGCCCCACCACCATCTCGATCGAGCGCTCCACCGCGATGCCCACCAGCACGTCCGGGCCTACACCCAACCCGCGCAACCGGTGCGCCAAACGGTTGGCACGACGGTTGAGTTCGGCATAGCTCAAATGCGTGTCACCGAACGTCAGGGCAGGCGCCTCTGGAGTACGCGCCACCTGGGCTTCGATCAGTTGCTGCACACTGGCGTGCAACGGGTAGTGCTCGGCGGTGTCGTTCCACTGGACCAACATGCGCTGCTGCTCGGTGGTGTCCAGCAAGGGCAGCTCGGCAATACTCTGCTGCGGCCGACTAACAATACCCTGCAACAAATTGACGAAGTGTGCGGCCATTCGCTCGATGCTCGAAGCATCGAACAGGTCAGTCGCATAAATAAAAGATGCTTCAAGCCCCTGAGGCAACTCGCGAGTTTCCAGAGTCAGGTCAAGTTGCGCCACATCAGTGACACCCTCTACCCCGGTGATCAGCAACTCACCCTGAGTAGCGTCACGGGTTGTTGTTGGACCGCCAGCGTGATGATTGAACATTACCTGGAACAACGGGTTCAGCCCCAAGGTACGCTCCGGCGCCAGCGATTCAACCAATTGTTCGAAGGGCAGCTCCTGATAGTCCTGGGCGTCGAGCGCATGCTGACGAACCTGACGCAGCAGGTCGATGAACATCTGCTCACCACTCACGTGGGCGCGAATCACTTGAGTGTTGACGAAGTAGCCGATCAACCCTTCGGTTTCGACCCGGTTACGGTTGGCACTGGGTACGCCGATACGGACATCGCCTTGCCCGCTATAGCGGTACAACAATGCATGAAGTGCAGCCAGCAGGACCATGAACAGGGTTGCCCCCTCAGCCCGCGCCAGGCTGACCAACGCCTGGCCAAGCGAGGCAGGCAAATCCACGACATGGCGTGCACCACGATAACTTGGCTCGGCAGGACGCGAACGGTCCTGAGGCAGCTCAAGCACCGGCTGCTGTGTTCCGAGGCGCTGCGTCCAGTAAGCGAGTTGGCGGTCGCGCTCCCCGGCTTCCATCCAGTGACGCTGCCACAAGGCATAGTCGGCATACTGGATCGGCAGGTCTTGCAGCACGGGGATCTCGCCACCACTGAAGCCTGCGTAGAAAGTCATCAGTTCGCCGACCATCACCTGCATCGACACGCCATCGGAAACGATATGGTGCATCGTCAGCACCAGCACATGATCATCGGCCGCCAGTTCCAGCAGATGCACACGCAGTAAAGGGCCGCTGGCCAGATCGAAGGTCTTGCGGGTCTGCTCCCGGACTCGCTCCTGCAATTGCGCAGGTTCCAGTGCCCCGACCCACTGCTGAGTAACCTTCAGGGACATGGCCGGCTCGATAACTTGCAGCGGCCGGTCTTGCTCGAAGACAAAGCGCGTACGCAAGGTCTGGTGCCTTTGGATCAGTGCATCGAAGGTTTTTTGCAACGCCTCATGATCCAGACGACCGCGCAGGTGCAAAGCCATGGGGATGTGGTAGGCGCTGCTATGCGGTTCCAGTTGCCAGAGAAACCACTGGCGCTCCTGAGCAAACGACAGCGGTAGTTGCTCGAACTCCGATTGCACTTGCGGAATCGGCAGGTTGGCCGGTGACACGCCTTCGGCAAGCATCTTTTCCAGGTACAAGGCACGCTTGTCCAGCGGCAGGGTAATGAAGCGACGGGCAATTCTTGCGGCAACAGTGCTGTCCATCACAGCGCCTCCATGTCATCAAGCAGGCTTTCAAGGCGGCTCAAGGTAGAATCCTTGATCTGTTCGCCTGCACTTTGCTGCAGTTGTGCTACCAGAGTTCCGAGTTCCGGATACTGGAACAGCAGTTGCGGAACCAGTTGAAGTCCCAGCTCAAGTTGAATGCGTGACACGATATTGATCACCAGCAGCGAATGCCCGCCCAGTTCGAAAAAGTTGTCATTCAGGCCCACCCGCTCCAGCCCCAGAACCTGTGCCCAGATCGCGGCCACCTGCTGTTCGAGTTCACTGCGCGGCGCTAGATATTCACGTTGCAACAGACTTGCATCCACGCAAGGCAGGGCCTTGCGGTCGAGCTTGCCATTGGGGGTCAATGGCATACGCTCAAGCAATAACACATGGGCTGGAATCATGTAGTCAGGCAGTACCTGGCGCAGCCCAGCTTTGAGCGAATCGCGCCAGGTGTCATCGGCCAGCGCAGGTTGCATGGCCACCACGTAGCCAACCAATTGCTGGCCGCTCGGCCCCGGTCGAGCGACCACAGCAGCATCACGAACACTGTCCAGCGCCAGCAGCCGAGCCTCGATTTCACCCAACTCGACACGAAAGCCGCGGATCTTGACCTGGTTGTCTACCCGGCCCTGATAATCGAACACGCCATCGCTGCGCTCGCGCACAAGGTCGCCACTGCGGTAAAGGCGCGCGCCCGGTTCGCCATGCGGATCAGGTACAAAACGCTCGGCTGTCATGCCGGGGCGGTCAAGATATCCACGCCCCAAGCCATAGCCCCCCAAGTACAACTCGCCCGTCAAGTCTGGCGGCAACAAGCTAAGGTCTGCCGCCAGAACGCAGGTACGTCGATCACCAATACGCGTACCAATTGGAGCGTAGGCAGCGCCACAGCCGGTATTACGATCGGCCTTCCAGATCAATGGCGTGACCACTGTCTCGGTCGGCCCATAGCCATTGATGATGTACTCAGGCGACAGCGCGCGGCGGACCCGCTCATAACTGTCGTTGGGCACCGCATCGCCACCAAAGCAATAGATCCTCACCTGTGGCGCCTGACCATGACGCTCCACATGCTCGGCCATCTGCAGCAGGTAAGCAGGCGGGAAAGCCGCCACCGTCACGCCGTGCTGGCGCATGCGCAGGCAGGTCTGGGCCGGGTCCCACAGGCTATCGTCACGTAACAGCAAGCGGCTGCCATGGGTCAGCGCGGTGAGCCAGCGCTCATGGGCGCCGTCGAAGGCAAAGGACATGAAATGCAGCTCGCAATCGTCCACACTCATCGCGTAGCGCTGACCAATGGCTTCGCAGTGCATGGCAAGTGGGCCATGTTCGACGCAAACCCCCTTAGGTTTGCCAGTAGAGCCTGAGGTATAGATCACGTAAGCCAGGCTCTGTGGATCGACATTCACCGACGGCGCCTGTTGCGGCTGCGCGCTCAGATCGAGCCGGTCAAGATCAAGGGCACTCAACGTCGCCGGTAACGGCAACTGCCCACGCAGTGTCGAGTCGGTGAGCAGCAGAGCAATACCTGAGTCCTCCATCAGATAAGCCAGGCGTTCGGCCGGGTAACTCGCATCCAACGGCACATAGGCGCCGCCAGCCTTGAGTACAGCAAGCAGAGCAACGATTACCTGCGGCCCACGTGGCAAAGCAACACCGACACGGATCTCGGCACCGACCCCTTGGTCAATCAGGTAATGGGCCAGGCGGTTGGCCTGGCACTCCAGACTGGCAAAATCCACCACCTTGTCAGCAAACAGTAACGCCGACGCCTGTGGACGACTGGCAGCCTGGTGGGTGATGCGCTGATGCACCAGCAGGCCGTCCTGCCATGGCAAGGGTGTGTTGGCGGCTGCCAAGGCGGCCCGCTCTGCCGTATCGAGCAGGTCGAGATTACCCAAGGCCACGGCCGAGTCCTGACTGAACTGCTCCATCAGACCAATGAGTTGGCGATCCAGACGAGCGATGGCTGCCGCAGAGAAATGCGCGCACATGAAGCTGTAGTGCACTTGCAAAGTACCACCCAAATTAACGCCCAGCGTCAGCGGGTAGTTGGTCTGCTCCTGGCTATCGACCGGGCCGAAACGCAGCGACTGCGGCGCACCACGCTCCAAAGCCTCTGCGACGGGGTAGTTCTCGAACACCAGCAAGCTGTCGAACAGGGCTTCACCGCCCTGCCCCGCCCAGCGCTGGATCTCGAACAGCGGCGTGTGCTCATGCTCACGCAGGCTGACGTTCAGGGCCTGGACCTCCTGCAACCAGTCGGCCACCGATTGTGCCGGTTGGGGCGCGGCAATCACCGGCAGGGTATTGATGAACAGCCCGACCTGATGCTCGATACCGACCAACTCAGTCGGTCGCCCCGACACAGTGGCACCAAACGCAACTGCCGCCTGCCCGGTGTGACGCTGTAAAACCAGCAGCCAGGCCGCTTGCAGCAGCGTATTGACGGTAACCTTCTGCTGACGGGCAAAGACCTCCAGGCGCTGGCTACGCTCGGCGTCGAGTCGGCTAACATGGCTGGCGTAGCCGCTGCCAGGTGTGCTTTGCACTCCTTGAGCCAGACGTGTCGGCTCCTCCAATATGGCCAGACGCTCGCGCCAGAAGGTTTCACGCACAACAGAATCCTGGCGTTGCAACCAGTCAATATAGTCACGATACAGGCTCGTCTGAGCCGGAACCTGCCCGGCGTAACGCTGCAGCACCTCGCCCAGCAATTGCGAGTTGCTCCAGCCATCCATGAGGATATGGTGATGGCTGTAGATCAGTTCAACGCGCTGCTCGCCAGTGCGCACCACAAGCAAGCGCAGCAACGGTGCCTTGCGCAGATCAAAAACACGATCACGCTCGCTTTTGGCCAGAGCGTCCAGGCGCGCAGGAATATCGCTCTGGGCGCCCCAATCGAGGTACTCAAAGGGTATTTCGACCTGACGTTGCACAATCTGCAAAGGTTGTTCGAGATCCCCACCCCAGGCGAAACGGCTGCGCAAGATCGGCTGAGCATCGGCTGCGCTCTGCCATGCCAGACGGAAACGCTCGACCTGCAAGCCTTCGACGCTCACGCGCATCTGGTTTATGTAGTCACTGCTGTTCTGCTCGTACACGCTATGAAACAGCATGCCTTGCTGCATGGGTGACAACGGGTAAAGGTCTTCGACCGTTTGAGGGTCATCCAGCAACCGGTCCAGTGCAGCCTGGTCCAGTTTTGCCAGAGGGAAGTCCGAAGGCGTGACACCGGCATGTTGCTGGTCGCAACAGTGGCCGATCAGCGTCTTGAGTTCGGCGGTGTAGTCGTCGACCAAGGCCTGGACAATTGCCTCGTCGAACATTTCATGGCTATAGGTCCAGCTAATGGTCAACTCACCGCCATAAACCTGACCGTTGAGCGTCAGCCAGTTGCCCAGCGGTGCCGCTGGGCTCTGCTCTTGACCACGCGGCTCAACGGCAGGCACGAACAATGCTCCCTGCCCGGCATCGAAACTGCTATCGAGCTGGCCCAGGTAGTTAAACGTGATCCGTGGTGTCGGCAACGCGGCCAGCTCGGCCTGTACACCCGCATCGCCCAAGTGACGAATAATGCCGTAGCCGATGCCTTTGTCAGGAATGGAGCGCAATCGCTCCTTGACCGCCTTGATCGAGCCTGCCAGATCGACAGTGGGTGTCAGCGCCAGGGGGAACAATGTGGTAAACCATCCGACAGTACGGGTCAGATCAATGTCGTCGAACAGTTCCTCACGGCCATGACCTTCAAGCTGGATCAACGTGGTGGCCTGGTTACTCCAGCGACATACCACGCGAGCCAGGGCCGTCAACAGCAAGTCATTGACCTGAGTGCGGTAGGCCGCTGGTGCCTGTTGCAGCAACTGTCGGGTCAGCTCACTGTCCAGACGTGTGTGCAAGCTACGAGCATGGCGATTCTGCTGACCTGCACCCGGGTTGGCATGCGGCAAGTCCTGCGGCGCATCGGCCAGTTGCATCCGCCACCAGGCCAGTTCATCGCGCATGGACTGACTGTCAGCGTACTCGCTCAAGCGCTGGGCCCAGGTAAGGTAGGCACTGGTCTTGGCCGGCAAACGCAGTGGCTGCTGCGCACTCAATTGCTCGCAAGCCCGCTGCAGGTCCTCAAACAACACACGCCACGACACACCGTCGATCACCAAGTGATGCACGACCAACAGCAGCCGCTGGCTACCATCAGCCATGTTGACCAGCATGGCGCGCAACAACGGGCCTTGCAGGCTCAGACTGCGTTGCGCCACTTCACACAGCGCAAGCAAGACAGTCTCATCGGCGGCCTCGCGCTGCCACAGCACATCATGCACCTCACCTGGCTCACCATGCTCGGCCTGCCATTGTCCGTGCTCGTGCGTGAAGCGCAGACGCAAGGCGTCATGCTGAACCACCAAAGCCTGCAGGGCCGCATCAAGTGTCGCAAAATCCAGTGCCTTGGCTGGACGCAGCAGCACCGACTGATTCCAGTGCTGGGCATCGTGCGTCACTTCACTGAAGAACCACTGCTGAACCGGCAGCAACGGCAGAAGTCCCTGCACCGGCCCTTGGTCGATACGCACCACCTGCTCGTCACTGACCTGAGCCACGGCTGCCAGACGCTGAACCGTCTGATGCTGGAACAAGGCTTTCGGGGTAATGTGAATACCCGCCTGCCGCGCCCGGCTGACCACCTGGATCGACATGATCGAGTCGCCGCCCAAGGCAAAGAAGTTGTCGGTGACACCCACCGGGCCGCTGCCCAAGACCGCCTGCCAGATCTCGGCCAGGGCAACTTCCGTGGCGCTCGCGGGCGCCTGATACTCACGCACCTGACTGTCCAGGTCAGGACGCGGCAATGCCTTGCGGTCCAGCTTGCCATTGGGTGACAACGGCAACTGCTCCAGCGCCAGCCACTGGCTCGGCACCATGTACTCCGGCAGGCCACGGCCCAGGTGTTGCGCCAGCGCTGCCTGCCACTGTTCAACATCCCGGGCCAGCACCACATAGCCCACCAGTTGCTTGCCATCGAGCACACTCACCACCGCCTCGCGCACCCACTCAAGCTCCAGCAACCGCGCCTCGATCTCGCCCAGCTCGATACGCAGCCCGCGCAGCTTGACCTGATGGTCGATGCGACCGGCGTATTCAATTACACCGTCCGCCCGGTAACGCGCCAGGTCGCCGGTGCGGTACAGGCGCTCGCCGTCACCGTACGGACTTACCGCAAAGCGCTCGGCCGTCAGCCCCGGACGGCGGTGGTAGCCGCGCGCAAGGCCGGCTCCACCCAGGTACAGCTCGCCCAGCACACCCACCGGCACCGCCTGCAACTCGGCGTCCAGGATGTAGCAGCTCAGGTTGCCGATCGGCTCACCAATCGGCACGCTGTCGCGGCCTTCCTCACGGCAGGTCCAGTGCGTCACGTCGATGGCCGCCTCGGTCGGGCCATACAGGTTGTACAGCGCAGCACCTGGCAGCTTGGCGAACACCTGCTGCTGGGCATCGGCCGGCAGCGCCTCGCCACTGCACACGATGCGCTTGAGGCTGCGACATTGCGCAACACCGGCGTCCTGCAAGAAGGCTTGCAGCATCGACGGCACAAAATGCAACGTGGTGATCTGCTCGCCGGTGATCAGCTCGACCAGCCGCGCAGGGTCTCGGTGATCGCCCGGCGCCGCCATGACCAGGCGTGCCCCGGTCAGCAACGGCCAGAAAAACTCCCACACCGACACGTCGAAGCTGAACGGGGTCTTTTGCAGCACGCTGTCGGTCGCCTCCAGACCATAGGCCTGCTGCATCCAGCACAGCCGGTTGACCAGCGCCGAGTGGCGGTTGCCCGCCCCCTTCGGGCGCCCGGTGGAACCTGAGGTATAAATCACATAGGCCAGGTTTTCCGGGGCCACGGCCACCTGCGGGTTGTGCTCGGCCTCCGTGCCCGGTTCCAGATCCAGATCCAGAGTCTGCACGCCGGCAGCCACCGGCAAGCGCAGATGCCCCTGGGTCAGCAGCAACTGCACGCCGCTGTCTTCGATCATGTAGGTCAGGCGCTCCTGCGGGTATTCAGGGTCCAGCGGCACGTAGGCACCCCCGGCCTTGAGGATCGCAAGCAGCCCCACCACCATCTCGATCGAGCGCTCCACCGCGATGCCCACCAGCACGTCCGGGCCTACACCCAACCCGCGCAACCGGTGCGCCAAACGGTTGGCACGACGGTTGAGTTCGGCATAGCTCAAATGCGTGTCACCGAACGTCAGGGCAGGCGCCTCTGGAGTACGCGCCACCTGGGCTTCGATCAGTTGCTGCACACTGGCGTGCAACGGGTAGTGCTCGGCGGTGTCGTTCCACTGGACCAACATGCGCTGCTGCTCGGCGGTGTCCAGCAAGGGCAGCTCGGCAATCGGCCGCTGCGGCTGGTGCACCATCTGCGCCAGCAATTGCTGCCAATGGCGACCCAGCCGCTCGATGGTCGCAACATCAAACAACGCCGTCGCATAGATCAACGAGGCGCTTACCTGATCCTGACCTTCAAACAGGTCCAGGGTCAGATCGAACTTGGCCGTGCGTTCTTGCCATTCCAGCCTTTGGACCTCCAGCCCTGGCAGGCTGCGAGCCGTCCCTTGAGTTTCGCTCTGATAATTGAGCATCACCTGAAACAACGGGCTGTGGCTCAGGCTGCGTTCGACCTGCAAGGCTTCCACCAATTGCTCGAACGGCAGGTCCTGATGCGCCTGGGCGCCCAGTGCCGCACCCTTGACCTGTTGCAGCAATGCGTTGAACGTGGTGTGCGGTGCAAAATCGGCCTTCAGCACCTGGGTGTTGACGAAAAAGCCGATCAAACGCTCCGTTTCCATCCGGTTACGGTTAGCGTTGGCCACCCCGACACGGATGTCTGCCTGCCCCGAGTAGCGATGCAGCAGCGCCTGGAACGAAGCCAGCATCACCATGAACAGCGTCACACCCTGTTGCTGGGCCACCTGTTTGAGCGCCGTGAGCAGCCCGGTGTCCAGCGCAAGCTCAAGGCTGGCACCCGCATGGCTTTGCATCGAAGGGCGCGGTCGGTCCAGCGGCAACGCCAGTACCGGCTGTTCGCCACCCAGCTGTTCTTGCCAGTACGCCAGTTGACGCTGCTGCTCCCCGGCTTCCATCCACTGACGCTGCCAAACCGCGTAGTCGGCGTATTGCACAGGCAGTTCTGGCAAGCTGATTGTCTGGCCGTCACGGTAGCCTTCATACAGGCTGACCAGTTCCTCCACCATCACCGGCATCGACCAACCATCGGAAACGATGTGGTGCATCGTCAACACCAGCACGTGATCGTCTTCGGTCACGCGCAGCAACCTGACCCGTAGCAGCGGTCCATTGACCAGGTCGAAGGGCTGGTGAATCTCAGCCTCCACGTGAGCGCGAATATCCGCTTGGGGCTCCAGCACTTCAACGGCAATCGGTACCGTCTGTATCGAGTGAATGATTTGCACCGCCTGCTCGCCGTCCTGGCGCAAGGTGGTGCGCAGGGTCTCGTGACGTGCAACCAGTGCATCGAAGCTGCGGCGCAGCGCTTCACGGTCCAGCACGCCACTCAAACGCAGTGCCACCGGGATGTTGTAGGCCGCGCTGTCCGGCTCCAGTTGCCACAAAAACCATAGCCGCTGCTGGGCAAACGACAGCGGCAACGGTTGATCTCGCGCCACCCGCTCGATGACCGACGCCTGGCCGGCGCTTGCAGCAACCACACGAGCAACGAACTCCGACAGCACCGGGGCCTCGAACAGCACCCGTAGCCCCAGCTCGACATTGAGCGTCTGGCGCACCCGCGACATCACCTGGGTCGCCAGCAATGAGTGCCCGCCCGACTCGAAGAAGTTGTCGGTCAACCCGACCCGATCAACCTTCAGCACTTCGGCCCAGATCACCGCCACTTGCTGCTCCGGCGCCGTTTGCGGCGCCACGTACTGCTGCTGGTGCTGGCGAGCATCTGGCAGAGGCAGCGCTTTACGGTCCAGTTTGCCGTTGGGGCTCAGCGGCAACGCGTCCAGGAACAACAGGTGCGACGGCACCATGTAGTCCGGCAGGGTCGACTTCAGGTGCTCCCGCAAACTGGCACGCAGCAGGCTTTGCTGCTCGACCTCCGTGAGCGTTCCAACAGTCACCAGATAGCCCGCCAGTTGCTTGCCACCCGGCCCATCGACATCAATCACAACGGCTTCGCGAATAGCCTCATGTTCCTTGAGCCTGGCTTCGATCTCACCCAGCTCAATGCGCAAGCCGCGAATTTTGACCTGATGATCACTACGCCCCAAGTAATGAATGACACCTTCGTTGTGATAACACGCCAAATCGCCGGTGCGATACAACCGGCCACCGCCCGCTCCCCCCTGGTCGAACGGATCGGGCACGAAGCGCTCGGCGGTCAAAGACGGACGCTGATGGTAACCTCGCGCCAACCCTATGCCCCCCAGATACAGCTCGCCCATGCAGCCCGAAGGCGTCGGCAGCAGGCTGGGCGCCAGGATATGGGTCTTGAGATTGTCGATAGGATGGCCAATCGGTACGCCTGCAGACTCATGCGTACTACAGGTCCAATGGGTAACGTCAATTGCCGCTTCCGTAGGTCCATACAAATTGAACACCCCGGCCTGCGGCAGGCGCCGTAACGACTTGCGGGCCAATTCTCCCGGCAGCGCCTCACCACTGCAGACGATGCGGCGCAGGGTGTGGCAACCTTCCACATGTTCGCTGGCCATGAATGCCTGCAGCATCGAGGGCACGAAGTGCAACGTGCTGACCGCGTAGCGCTTGATGGTTTCGATCAGACGCTCAGGATCACGGTGTTCGCCCGGTTGAGCCAAGACCAGCCGGGCCCCGGTTTGCAGCGGCCAAAAGAATTCCCACACCGACACGTCGAAGCTCATTGGCGTCTTCTGCAACACGGTGTCGTGTCCCTGCAACCCATAGGCTTTCTGCATCCAGGTCAGACGATTGAACAGTGCAGCGTGCGAGTTACCTGCGCCCTTGGGCTTGCCGGTCGAGCCGGACGTGTAAATAACGTAAGCCAGGTTCGACACCCGGGTTTGGTTGGTCGGGTTGGCCTCACTGCGGGCGCTCAGCTCATCCTCGATCAGATCCAGGTTCAGGACTTCAACGCCCTCAGGCACAGGCAACTGCTGATGCAGGTGTACCTGCGTCAGCAGCAACTGCACGCCGCTGTCTTCGATCATGTAGGCCAAGCGCTCCTGCGGGTATTCAGGGTCCAGCGGCACGTAGGCGCCCCCGGCCTTGAGGATCGCCAGCAGCCCCACCACCATCTCGATCGAGCGCTCCACCGCAATGCCCACCAGCACGTCCGGGCCTACACCCAACCCGTGCAACCGGTGCGCCAAACGGTTGGCGCGACGGTTGAGTTCGGCATAGCTCAGCGACTGTTCACCAAACACCAACGCCGGGGCATCCGGGGTCTTGACCACTTGTTGCTCGATCAGCTCATGAATGCACGATTCGGTCGGGTAACTGACTTCAGTACGGTTCCAGTCATTAACGATCTGGTTATGTTCCTGGGCATTGAGCAAGGGCAGTTCGGCAATCGGCCGCTGCGGCTGGTGCACCATCTGCGCCAGCAACTGCTGCCAATGACGGCCCAAACGCTCAATGGTCGTGCCGTCGAACAGGCTCGTCGCATAAACCAGCGAAGCATCGAGCCTGCCTTCATATTCAAAGGTCTCCAACGTCAAGTCGAACTGTGCAGTGCGGGTATCGCCAGAAACACTTTCCACAGTCAGGCCTGGCAGGACATGCCGCTTGCCTTTCGCTTCAGCCTGGTGGTTGTACATCACCTGAAAAAGAGGGCTGTAGCTCAGGCTACGTTCGGGCTGCAGTACTTCGACCAGTTTTTCGTAAGGCAGGTCCTGGTGCGCCTGGGCACCCACTGCAGTACGCTTGACCTGCTGCAACAGCTCGCTGAATGTCGTATCCAGATCGAACCCGGCCTTGAGTACTTGGGTGTTGACGAAGAACCCGATCAACTGCTCCGTTTCCATCCGGTTACGGTTGGCATTCGGGACCCCTACACGAATATCGGCCTGCCCCGAGTAGCGATACAGCAGCGCCTGAAACGAAGCCAACAGCACCATGAACAGCGTCACACCCTGTTGCTGGGCCAATTGCCTGAGGGAAGCGACCAGTTCGGCGTTGAGCGCAAGTTCCACGCTGGCTCCAGCCTGGTCCTGCACCAAAGGTCGCGGCCGGTCGAGTGGTAGCGCCAACACCGGTTGCTCGCCGCCCAGTTGTTCGCTCCAGTAGCCCAGTTGACGCTCCAGTTCACCGGCCTCCATCCAGTTGCGCTGCCAGATCGCATAGTCGGCATACTGGATCGACAGTTGCGGCAGTTCCACTGTATGGCCCTGGCTATGGCCTTCGTATAGGCGCACCAGTTCCTGCACCATCACCGGCATCGACCAGCCATCGGAAACGATATGGTGCATAGTGAGCACCAAAACATGATCCTGTTCGTCCATTTGCAACAAGCAAGCGCGTAACAGAGGACCTTCGCCCAAATCAAAAACCCTGGCAATCTCGCTCTGAATCTCCGTCTGCAACTGCCCGGCATCAGAAAGTGGCTGTACCTTGATAGGCAAGGTGTATGGCGCCAGGATGCGTTGCAGCACCTGCCCTTGCGCCTCGACAAACACCGTGCGTAGTACTTCGTGACGCTCAATCAGTGTATCGAAACTGCGCTGCAGTGCGCCGATATCCAAGGTGCCGCGCAGACGCAATGCCGAGGTAATGTGATAGGCCGCGCTGTGCGGGTCTAGGTTCCAGAGAAACCACTGACGCTCCTGGGCATAGGACAGCCGAAGGGGCTCATCGGCATCGCGGCAAAAAATCGGCGCGATGCCATAGAGATTGACCCCCTTCTGACTCAGCAGAATCGCCAAGGCTTTGCGCTTCTCGGAAGAAAGCGCGCTTACCGATTCGATTAATTGCTGCATGCCGTGTCCTCATTAGAAAATCAGTTTTTCAAGATCATCGGCAGTTAGACGATTGAGGTCCTCCAAGGATTTAGCCAAAACATCGTGCAGGGGATCGAGCGTCGGTTGCTCAGCCTGCAAGGCCTCACAAAAAGCCGCCAAGTCGCGGGCCGCGAACAGCGTCTTGACCGGGACCTCATGACCGAGAGCCTCACGCAGGCGCAACACCACTTGGGTGGCCAGCAACGAATGGCCGCCAAGCTCGAAGAAATTGTCGCTCAGCCCGACCCGCTCCAACTCCAGTACACCGGCCCACACAGCCGCAACGCGCTGTTGCAGATCGCTTTGCGGCGCCACATAAGCCTGTTGCAACAGATTGGCGTCCGGTACCGGCAGCGCTCGGCGGTCAAGCTTACCGTTGCCCGTCAGCGGCATGCGTTCGAGCAGCATCAGATGCGCAGGCACCATGTACTCCGGCAAGTCCTCGCGCAAGCCAGTGCGCAGTGCTTCACGCAAGGCCTCTGGGTCAACAACTTTATGTGCGGCCACAACATAACCGACCAGTTGCAAACCGCTCGGTCCGTCCTGAGCCTGCACCACGGCTTCACGCACTTGTGCCATGGCTTGCAGGCGAGCCTGGATCTCGCCCAATTCGATACGGAAACCACGAATTTTCACTTGATGGTCCGCCCGCCCTATGTACTCGATGACGCCATCGCTGCGGTGACGTGCAAGGTCGCCACTGCGGTACAGCCGTGCACCGGCACCACCGAAGGGATCAGGAATGAAGCGCGTGGCACTGAGATCAGTGCGCTTGAGGTAGCCACGGGCCAGACCTTCGCGACCGACGTACAATTGGCCGATGCAACCGGCCGCTACCGGATTCAGATCCGCATCCAATACGTACAGACTCTGGTCCGGGATCGGCACACCGATCGGGCTCGACACCCCTTGGTGCAGGTCGGCCAACGACAACGGACGATAAGTCACGTGTACGGTCGTCTCGGTAATACCGTACATGTTCACCAACTGCGGCGCACGATCACCGAAACGGTCGAACCAGGCCCCCAGAGTGGAGACTTCCAGAGCTTCACCGCCGAACACGACGTAGCGCAGATGATGATCAGAACGCTGGTCTTCGGTACAAGCCACCTGCATCAACTGACGGAATGCCGATGGCGTCTGGTTGAGCACCGTGACCCGCTGTTCGCAGAGCAACTGGTAGAACGCTTGCGGCGAGCGACTGACATCCTGAGACACGATCACCAGGCGCCCACCGTGCAACAGCGCGCCGAACAGCTCCCAGACCGAGAAGTCAAAAGCATAGGAGTGGAACAACGTCCAGCAATCCTGAGGCCCGAAATCGAACCAGGCGTCAGTGGCCTGGAACAGCCGCAGTACGTTACGGTGCGCTAGCAGTGTGCCTTTAGGCTTGCCAGTCGAGCCGGAGGTATAGATAACGTAGGCCAGATTATCCAGTGAAATCTCAATGGCCGGGTTGTGATCAGGAAACGCACTGTAGTCTGCCGTGAGCTCCAATACCTGCACATCAGGCGCGAGGTCCAGGCCAATGTCGCGCTGACCGAGCAGCAGTTTCAGGCCACTGTCCTCGATCATGTAATTCAGACGCTCCTGCGGATAGGCCGGATCCAGCGGTAAGTAAGCACCACCGGCCTTGAGAATGGCCAGCAACCCGATCACCATTTCCAGAGAGCGCCGGGCCGCCAGACCCACCAGCACATCCGGACCGACACCTTGGGCAATCAACGCATGGGCCATACGGTTGGCACGGCTGTTCAGCCCGGCATAGTCCAGTTGCTGAGCGTCACAGATCAGCGCGACCGCTTGCGGTGCCTGCCTCGCTTGGGCCTCAATCAAACGATGCAACGGCTGGCCAAGGGAGAACTCAGCCGGCGCAGGGTTGCAGACCTTTATCGCAGCTTGACGCTGCTCAGCGTCAAGCAACTGCAGGGTCTGGAGGCGAGCCTCGGCGCCCAGCTCCAGGAACTGTAGCAACAGGTAACGCAACTGATCGCTGATCTGCTGGATGGCTGCCGGACTGAACGCTTGGCGGTCATAGCTGTAACGCAGCGACAAGCGCTCTTCCAACCCTACGACCAGAGTGAGCGGGTAGTTGCTTTGCTCCTCGGTACAGACCGGACCAAAGCGCAGGCCCGACGGGGCACCCCGTTGCAAGGCTTCGGCCACAGGGTAGTTTTCAAATACCAGCAAGCTGTCGAACAACGCGCTTGCGCCCTGCCCGGACCAGCTCTGGATATCGAACAGGGGGGTGTGCTCATGTTCGCGGATGCGCAGGTTAAGCCGCTGCAAGTCATCCAGCCAATCACCCAAGGTGCACGCGGCGGGCACAGGCACAATGACCGGTAGGGTATTGATGAACAGACCTATCTGTTGCTCTACCCCGGCCAGTTCGGCCGGACGTCCAGCAACAGTTGCACCGAAGGACACAGTGTTCTGGCCGCCACGACGTTGCAGCAGCAGGGCCCAGGCACCTTGCACCAAGGTATTGACCGTCAGTTTGCGTGAACGAGCAAACTGTCCCAGACGCGTCGTCATCTGAGCATCGATCAGCATGTCATGTACGTCGTAGCCGACACCGCCGCTTTGTTGGCACGTGCTGGCCAGCAGGGTGGGCTCATCCAGGGCCAGCAGTTGCTCGCGCCAGAAGGTCTCACTGACCTGACGGTCCTGGCGCTGCAGCCAGGCGATGTAATCGCCATAGCGTCCGGTGGAGGGCAAAGGTCGTTGATCGCTATACCACTGCAACACTTCACCAAGCAGTTGGGTGTTACTCCAACCATCCATGAGGATATGGTGGCTGGTATAGATCAGCGCATGACGATCATCATCGATACGTACCAGCACCAGACGCAGCAGCGGTGCTTGCAGCATATCGAATCCTCGGCTGCGCTCTTGGCCAGCCAAGGCGGGTATCGCAACGGCCAGATCGTCACGAGCGCGCCAGTCAAGCTCGCTGAGCGGCACCTTGGTGTCGCGTAGCACGATCTGTACAGGTTGAGCGTGTCCGGACGACCAAACGAACGCACAACGCAAGCTGTCATGGGCCCGAACCACCGCATCCCAAGCCGCCTGGAAGCGCGCCACATCAAGCCCTGTGACTTCGACCTGCATCTGATTGATGTAATCGCCTTCGACGTCACCGAAACTTGAGTGAAACAACATGCCCTGCTGCATGGGCGACAACGGGTAAATGTCTTGCACCTGCTCCACCGGCACGGGCAAGGCGTCCAGCTGCGCCTGGCTCAGGCCCGCCAGCGCAAAGTCCGACGGGGTGAAACCTTGCGGCGCCTGGCAATGCTCGATCAGCGCCGTCAGTTGCGCGGCATAATCGCAGGCCAGATCCTCCATGACCGAGCGCGCAAACATCTGCCCGCTGTAGCTGATGTCCATGCTCAGCTCACCGCCGTACACCTGGCCATTGAACACCAGCCAGTTACCCAGGGGCGCCAGGCGGCTCTGCTCCTCACCTGCACTTTCCTGCGCAGGTTCGAATAACGCCCCTTGCTCGAACTCTGCGTCCAATTGACCCAGATAGTTGAAGGTGATGCGCGGTACCGGCAACTGCGCCAACGCCTGGCCGCTGGCTTCGCTTGCCAGATAACGCAGCACACCAAATCCAAGCCCCTTGTGCGGCACGCTGCGCAATTGTTCCTTGACCTGTTTGATCGAGGCACCCAGCTCGGCAGCCGGGGTCAGGCGCACTGGGTAGGCACTGGTGAACCAGCCCAGAGTACGGCTCAGGTCAATATCGTCGAACAAATCCTCGCGGCCATGCCCTTCAAGCTCAACCAATGCCGAGTCGGCACCACTCCAGCGGCACACCACACCGGCCAGGGCCGTCAGCAGCAAGTCGTTGACCTGGGTGCGGTAAGCCGCCGGCGCCTGTTGCAACAAGCGCTGAGTCAGATCGGCATTGAGCCGCACCTGAACGCTTTCACGGTGACGGTTCTGCAAGCTGGCGCCCACCTGAGCATCCGGCAGGCCCACCGGGGCACCCTCAAGCTGACACTGCCAGTAGGGCAGCTCGCCATCAAGGCCCACAGCGTATTGCTGCAGGCGTTCGCCCCAGGCCTTGAAGGCGCTGGTTTTGACAGGCAACTGCGGTGTCTTTCCGGCCAATGCCTGGCGATAAGCGTCTTGCAAATCTTGCAGCAGCACCCGCCAGGACACGCCATCGACTACCAGGTGATGGATCACCAGCAACAGGCGCTGCGAAGCGTCGGCCAGGTCAATCAGCACCGCGCGCAGCAGCGGGCCGTGTGCCAGGTCCAGACTGCGCTGGGCCTCTTCGCAGGTCGCCTCGATCTCTTCGCTGCCCTGCACCGCCGTGCGCCACAGCAATGGCTGGGACGGTTGCAGCGGACCGTGTTCGGCACGGCCCTCGGTAAAGCGCAGGCGCAACGCGTCATGGTGAACGAACAGTGCCAACAGCGCCTGCTCCAATGCGCCGGCATCCACCGCTTCATTGCTGCGCAGCAGCAGCGATTGGTTCCAGTGATGCGGCTCACTCATTGACTGAGCAAAGAACCAGTTCTGGAACGGCAACAGCGGCATATCACCGGTGACCGGCCCCTGCTCAGCCAGTGTCACCTCGGCGTCCTCACGCAAAATGGCCGCCAACCCGCGCACGGTTTGATGCTGGAACAGCTCTTTGGGTGTAAAGTGCAGACCTTGTTGGCGAGCGCGCCCAACCACCTGAATCGAGATGATGGAGTCGCCACCAAGCTCGAAGAAGTTGTCATTGACCCCCACGCGTTCCAGCCGTAGCACTTGTGCCCAGACCTGCGCCAAGCGTTGCTCCTTGGAGTTACCCGGTGCCTGATATTCGCGCACGTGACTGTCCAGATCAGGGCGCGGCAACGCCTTGCGGTCCAGCTTGCCATTGGGTGACAACGGCAACTGCTCCAGCGCCAGCCACTGGCTCGGCACCATGTACTCCGGCAGGCCACGGCCCAGGTGCTGCGCCAGCGCTGCCTGCCACTGTTCAACATCCCGGGCCAGCACCACATAGCCCACCAGTTGCTTGCCATCGAGCACACTCACCACCGCCTCGCGCACCCACTCAAGCTCCAGCAACCGCGCCTCGATCTCGCCCAGCTCGATACGCAGCCCGCGCAGCTTGACCTGATGGTCGATGCGACCGGCGTATTCAATTACACCGTCCGCCCGGTAACGCGCCAGGTCGCCGGTGCGGTACAGGCGCTCGCCGTCACCGTACGGACTTACCGCAAAGCGCTCGGCCGTCAGCCCCGGACGGCGGTGGTAGCCGCGCGCAAGGCCGGCTCCACCCAGGTACAGCTCGCCCAGCACACCTACCGGCACCGCCTGCAACTCGGCGTCCAGGATGTAGCAGCTCAGGTTGCTGATCGGCTCACCGATCGGCACGCTGTCGCGGCCTTCCTCACGGCAGGTCCAGTGCGTCACGTCGATGGCCGCCTCGGTCGGGCCATACAGGTTGTACAGCGCAGCAGCCGGCAGCTTGGCGAACACCTGCTGCTGGGCATCGGCCGGCAGCGCCTCGCCACTGCACACGATGCGCTTGAGGCTGCGACATTGCGCAACACCGGCGTCCTGCAAGAAGGCTTGCAGCATCGACGGCACAAAATGCAACGTGGTGATCTGCTCACCGGTGATCAGCTCGACCAGCCGCCCAGGGTCGCGGTGATCACCCGGCGCCGCCATGACCAGGCGTGCCCCGGTCAGCAACGGCCAGAAAAACTCCCAGACCGACACGTCGAAGCTGAACGGGGTCTTTTGCAGCACGCTGTCGGTCGCCTCCAGACCATAGGCCTGCTGCATCCAGCACAGTCGGTTGACCAGTGCCGAGTGGCGGTTGCCCGCCCCCTTCGGACGCCCGGTGGAACCTGAGGTATAAATCACATAGGCCAGGTTTTCCGGGGCCACGGCCACCTGCGGGTTGTGCTCGGCCTCCGTGCCCGGTTCCAGATCAAGATCAAGATCAAGATCCAGAGTCTGTACACCGACAGCCACCGGCAAGCGCAGATGCCCCTGGGTCAGCAGCAACTGCACGCCGCTGTCCTCGATCATGTAGGTCAGGCGCTCCTGCGGGTATTCAGGGTCCAGCGGCACGTAGGCACCCCCGGCCTTGAGGATCGCCAGCAGCCCCACCACCATCTCGATCGAGCGCTCCACCGCGATGCCCACCAGCACGTCCGGGCCTACACCCAACCCGCGCAACCGGTGCGCCAAACGGTTGGCACGACGGTTGAGTTCGGCATAGCTCAGCGACTGTTCAGCAAACACCAACGCCGTGGCATCCGGGGTCTTGACCACTTGTTGCTCGATCAGCTCATGAATGCACGATTCGGTCGGGTAACTGACTTCAGTACGGTTCCAGTCATTAACGATCTGGTCATGTTCCTGGGCATTGAGCAAGGGCAGTTCGGCAATCGGCCGCTGCGGCTGGTGCACCATCTGCACCAGCAATTGCTGCCAATGGCAGCCCAGCCGCTCGATGGTCGCAACATCAAACAACGCCGTCGCATAGATCAACGAGGCGCTTACCTGATCCTGACCTTCAAACAGGTCCAGGGTCAGATCGAACTTGGCCGTGCGTTCTTGCCATTCCAGCCTTTGGACCTCCAGCCCTGGCAGGCTGCGAGCCGTCCCTTGAGTTTCGCTCTGATAATTGAGCATCACCTGAAACAATGGGCTGTGGCTCAGGCTGCGTTCGACCTGCAAGGCTTCCACCAATTGCTCGAACGGCAGGTCCTGATGCGCCTGGGCGCCCAGTGCCGCACCCTTGACCTGTTGCAGCAATGCATTGAACGTGGTGTGCGGTGCAAAATCGGCCTTCAGCACCTGGGTGTTGACGAAAAAGCCGATCAAACGCTCCGTTTCCATCCGGTTACGGTTAGCGTTGGCCACCCCGACACGGATGTCTGCCTGCCCCGAGTAGCGATGCAGCAGCGCCTGGAACGAAGCCAGCATCACCATGAACAGCGTCACACCCTGTTGCTGGGCCACCTGTTTGAGCGCCGTGAGCAGCCCGGTGTCCAGCGCAAGCTCAAGGCTGGCACCCGCATGGCTTTGCATCGAAGGGCGCGGTCGGTCCAGCGGCAACGCCAGCACCGGCTGTTCGCCACCCAGCTGTTCTTGCCAGTACGCCAGTTGACGCTGCTGCTCCCCGGCTTCCATCCACTGACGCTGCCAAACCGCGTAGTCGGCGTATTGCACCGGCAGTTCTGGCAAGCTGATTGTCTGGCCGTCACGGTAGCCTTCATACAGGCTGACCAGTTCCTCCACCATCACCGGCATCGACCAACCATCGGAAACGATGTGGTGCATCGTCAACACCAGCACGTGATCGTCTTCGGTCACGCGCAGCAACCTGACCCGTAGCAGCGGTCCATTGACCAGGTCGAAGGGCTGGTGAATCTCAGCCTCCACGTGAGCGCGAATATCCGCTTGGGGCTCCAGCACTTCAACGGCAATCGGTACCGTCTGTATCGAGTGAATGATTTGCACCGCCTGCTCGCCGTCCTGGCGCAAGGTGGTGCGCAGGGTCTCGTGACGTGCAACCAGTGCATCGAAGCTGCGGCGCAGCGCTTCACGGTCCAGCACGCCACTCAAACGCAGTGCCACCGGGATGTTGTAGGCCGCGCTGTCCGGCTCCAGTTGCCACAAAAACCATAGCCGCTGCTGGGCAAACGACAGCGGCAACGGTTGATCTCGCGCCACCCGCTCGATGACCGACGCCTGGCCGGCGCTTGCAGCAACCACACGAGCAACGAACTCCGACAGCACCGGGGCCTCGAACAGCACCCGTAGCCCCAGCTCGACATTGAGCGTCTGGCGCACCCGCGACATCACCTGGGTCGCCAGCAATGAGTGCCCGCCCGACTCGAAGAAGTTGTCGGTCAACCCGACCCGATCAACCTTCAGCACTTCGGCCCAGATCACCGCCACTTGCTGCTCCGGCGCCGTTTGCGGCGCCACGTACTGCTGCTGGTGCTGGCGAGCATCTGGCAGAGGCAGCGCTTTGCGGTCCAGTTTGCCGTTGGGGCTCAGCGGCAACGCGTCCAGGAACAACAGGTGCGACGGCACCATGTAGTCCGGCAGTCGTTGCTGTAAACCGGCTTTCAACGTCTTGCCCAGCAAGGCCTCATCAGCCTCTTTATCCTGAGCGACCACATAGGCCACCAGTTGCGCAGAACCATTGAGCTCCACCGCCAGCACTGCCGACTCACGCAAACCGCCAAGAGCCTGGAGACAGGCTTCGATCTCACCCAGCTCAATGCGCAATCCACGAACCTTGATCTGGTGATCGATACGCCCAGCGTACTCAAGTACCCCGTGCGTACCGTAGCGTGCCAGATCACCGGTGCGATACAGCCGCGAACCATCGGCGGCAAACGGGTTGGGCAAGTACTTTTCAGCCGTCAGACCTGGACGCAGCAGGTAGCCACGGGTAATGCCGTCACCGGCCAGGTACAGCTCAGCCGGGATCCCGACAGGCACCGAAAGCAGTTCATCATCAAGCAGGTAGCTCGCCGTATTGGGTAGCGGGCGACCGATATTGGCATGGCCACCGATCTCTCGACGGGTCCAGGTCGAGTAGGTCGTATCTTCTGAAGGACCGTACAGGTCATAGACATGTTGTACGTTTTCCAGTGTATAGAGCGATTCAACCAGCGACTGCTTGAGCGGCTCGCCAGCCAGGTTGATGATGCGCACACTTTGCGGAATCTGCCCCGCACGCAGCAGCGCGTTGGCTGCCGACGGCACGGTGTTGATCAGTTTTACCCGCTCGCGGGCGGCAAGCTCAGGCAGCTCCAGCGCATTGCGCGCCCCCACGATCAAGCCCCCTGCGCTGAGGGTCACAAACAGCTCCCATACCGACAGATCGAAACAGATCGACGTCGAAGCCAGAACCCCCTGAATATCTTCCTGGCTGTACACCTGCTGCGACCAGGCCGCCAGCGCCGCCACATTGCGGTGAGTGATAGCCACGCCCTTGGGCTGACCGGTGGAGCCAGAGGTATAGATGACATAAGCCAGGTTGCCGGCCACAGCCCGATCATCCAGATTGGCGCTGTCACCTTGCGCCATTGACCATTGATCCAGCAGCACGGTCTTGAACTGGCCCTGCAGTTGCAAGACATCGAGCACCGCACGTTCGGTAAGCAAGATGCGCGCACAGCTGTCCTCAAGCATGTAGGCGACCCGCTGCGACGGGTAGTCCGGGTCCAGCGGCACATAAGTGCTGCCCGACTTCAACACCGCCAGCAGCGCGATCAACATCGGCAGGCCACGCGGCATCGCAACCCCCACGCGGACCTCCGGCCCTGCGCCCAGGCTCACCAAATGACGGGCCAGGCGGTTGGCGCGGGCATTAAGCGTCGCGTAATCGAGTTGCTCCTCGCCCCAAATGACTGCCAGCGCCTGGGGCGTGCGCAGGACCTGAGCCTCGATCAGACGATGGATGCATTGCTCACGGTCAAAATCGAGTCGGTTGGCGTTCCAGTCGCGCTCGATGTGCTCGCGCTCGCCGGTACCAAGCATGGGCAGTTCACCCACCCGCTGCTGCGGCTCATCGATGATCGCTTGCAGCAGGTTCAACCAGTGCTGGGACAAACTTTCAATGGTTTGAGCACGGAAAAGATCGGTAGCGTAAATCCAGGTCGCCGACAGCCCGGCACCGGACTCAACGGTATTGAGAGTCAGATCAAACTGCGCGCTATGGTTTTCCCACTCCAGTGGCTCGACATGCAAGCCAGGTATTTGCGCCTTCGAAGCGTCACCAGCCCCCTCTCGCTGATGGTTGAACATCACTTGAAACAACGGGCTATGGCTCAGGCTGCGCTCAGGATGCAGGGCCTCGACCAATTGCTCGAACGGCAGGTCTTGATGAGCCTGAGCCTGGAGGGCAGCTTGGCGCACTTGCTCCAGCAGGCTGGAGAAACTCATCCCAGGCTCAACATCGACACGCAATACTTGGGTATTGACGAAGAAGCCAATCAGACGCTCGGTTTCCAAACGGTTGCGGTTGGCTACCGGCACCCCTACGCGAATATCGCCCTGCCCGCTGTAGCGGTGCAGCAGCACCTGGAATGAAGCCAGCAGCAACATGAATGGCGTTACTTGCAGTCGCTGGGCTAACTGCCGCAGGCCTTGAGCCATCACCTCAGGCAAGATCAGTGATCGTTGCGCGCCGCGAAACGACTGTTCGGCCGGGCGCGGAAAATCGGTGGGCAACTGCAAGAACTGCTCACCGGCCAGCCGATCAGTCCAGTACCCCAACTGGCGCTCGCGTTCACCTGCATCCATCCAGGCGCGCTGCCAGACCGCATAGTCGGCGTATTGCACCGCCAGCGCCGTCAATGATGCAGGCTCCCCCTTATCGAATGCCGCGTAGCACTGCACCAGTTCCTCGACAAGCACCTGCGTCGACCAGGCATCGGAAACAATGTGATGCTGAGTAACGATCAGTACATGATCATCTTGGGCCAGACGCAGCAGGCGCACACGCACCAACACCCCCTGCTCCAGATCGAATGGCTCGCGAATTTGTGCCTCTACCCGCTCACGAAGGCTTTGCTCACTCGCACCCGGACACTCTTCCAATACCACAGGCAGCGGCGCGTCCGCCATGATCATCTGGTAGGCCTGTCCATCGATCTCTTCAAAACGCGTGCGCAAGGTTTCGTGGCGTGATACCAGTTCGTTGAAGGCCTGCTGCAGCGCCACCATGTTCAGGCAGCCACGCACACGCAGCACGCTGGGCAAATGGTAGGCCGCGCTATGCGACTCAAGCTTCCAGAGGAACCACATGCGTTGCTGGGCATACGAGAGGGGCAGCGCGCGATCGCGCGGTAGCGCTTGCAAGGCTGGCGCCGACCCGGCCGCCAGTTGCTTGAGACCTGCGACGAAGTCGGCCAGCACTGGCTGCTCGAACAGAGCGCGTACGGGCACTTCAATTTGCAGATCGTGACGCAAACGCGAAATCATTCGGATGGCGCTGAGAGAGTGGCCACCGAGCTCGAAGAATTGTTCATCACGCGCGACACGTTCGACGCCCAGCAACTGCTCCCAGATGGCCGCTACTTGCTGTTCCAGACCTTGGCGTGGCGCTTCACCGCCCTGACGGCGAGTCTCGGTCACAGGTTTGGGCAACGCCTTGCGATCGAGCTTACCGTTGGCGTTGCGCGGCAAGCCCGCCAGCCATTGCCATGACGTCGGTTGCATGTACGCCGGCAGCCGTTCGGCCAGCCAATCGCGCACCTCAGCCAGCAACGCCTCGCTCTGCAGTGGGTCACCGAGCACCAGATACGCAGCCAACTGCGGACCACCCACGGCGTCCACTGCCACTACAGCCGCTTGGGCAACCTGCGGGTGGGCCAGCAGATGGGCTTCAATCTCGCCGGTCTCGATACGAAAGCCACGAATCTTGACTTGCTGGTCGACCCGGCCAAGGAATTCGATCTGACCATCAGCCCGATAACGGGCCAGATCGCCAGTGCGATACAAACGCTCGCCGGCAGCAGAGAAGGGATCGGCAACAAAACGTTCGGCGGTCTGTCCTGGACGCCCCAGGTAACCATCGGCAAGACCTTGGCCGCCGATACAAAGCTCACCGGCCATTCCTGGTGCACACGGCTGCAGGGTCGAATCCAGAATGCACGCCCGACGCGAGCCCAGTGCACGACCGATCGCCAAGGCTGCATCGTCCTGTATCTGGCAGCGCCAGGCCAGTGGGGTGATCACCGCCTCGGTAGGGCCGTAAGCATTGAACCAGTTTTGCGCCTGCACTGCCTGCTGGACCAGCAATCCGGCATCCCAGGCCTCACCACCAATAATGCAGGTGCGCACACCGATCTGCCGACCGCTATGGTGCAATGCCTCGGCCTGCTGCTTCAGGTAGGCCGGCGGCACATCGACAATGGTCACACCATGGCGTTCTACCTCATCGGCCAGACGCATGGCGCTCCATTGCCCAGGATCACCCAGCAGGACCCGAGCCCCCACCAGCAACGGCATGAACAACTGTTCCGCTGCGGCATCAAAACTGACCGAGGCAAACCACAACTGGCAATCGCTGGGGCCTACGCCGTAAAACTGCGCAGCAGCCTGACAGTGCCCGACCAGTGCAGCCTGGCTGACGGCCACGCCTTTGGGTTGCCCGGTAGAACCGGAGGTGTAGATCACATAGGCCAGTGTCCCGCCATCTGGCTCAGGTAGTACTTGCTTATCGGTCTGTGTCGGCCAGGCAGCGACCTGCAGCGGTAATCGCTCGACCGTTTGCGGGCATGGCACCTGATCTATCAGTGAGTCCTGGCAAAGCAGCCAGCGTGCGCCACTGTCGCGCATCATGTAGTCCAGACGCTGCGCCGGATAACTTGGGTCTAGCGGCAGGTAACCGGCACCGCTCTTGAGAATAGCCAGCAACCCCACGACCAGATCAAAGGAACGCTCAGCCGCGATCGCCACCAAAGCCTGAGGACCAACACCACGCGCTCGCAGACCCCGAGCCAGGCATTGAGCACGGTAATCAAGCTCGGCGTAACTCAGATGTTCATCATCATGTATCAGCGCAATCTTATCGGGTGCGACTGCAACCTGACGGGAGAACGCTGCGGCAACACCGCCCTTGGGCAGCGCTTGATTTGACTGATGCCAATCGCGCAGCGCTTGCCGGTGCTGTTCACTGTCAAGCAAGGTGAGCTCGCCCAGGGGCTTGTGCGCGTTTGCAACGATCTGCTGCAACAGTTGCAGCAAGTGCTGGTTCAAGCCCGCAATGGTCTGCTCATCGAAGCTGCGCTTGGCAAAAACGTATTCCAGGGTCAGGCTCTGACCCAGGGTGATGCCAAGCGTCAGTGGATAGTTGGTTTGCTCGTGGCTGTCCAGAGTGGAAAAGACCAGCTCGCCGGGGCTTTGGCGCAAGGCATCGGCCACCGGGAAGTTCTCGAAGACCAGGATGCTGTCGAACAAGGCATCACCCCCTTGACCCGCCCAGCGCTGGATATCGTAAAGCGGTGTGTGCTCATGCTCGCGCAACGCCAGGTTCAGCTCCTGCATCCACTGCAGGTAGTCCACAACACTTTGTTGTGGCTGCGGTGTGGCAATCACCGGCAGCGTGTTGATAAACAGGCCTATCTGAGCCTCAATGCCCTGCAGTTGCGCTGGTCGCCCCGACACTGTCGTGCCGAAAGCGACTGTTTGTTGACCACAATGGCGCTGCACAAGCAATGCCCACGCGCCCTGCAGCAGGGTATTGACCGTGATCTTGTGACGTTGGGCGAACTCCGCCAGTTGGCGGGTCGTCTGCGGATCGATTTGGCGCAGGTATTGGCCTTGACCAGTGACGTCCCGGTACGTGCCCGCAGACAGGCGGGTCGGCACACTCAGCGGTGCCAGTTGATCCTCCCAAAAGGCTTGGGTAATCAGAGTATCGCGCGTTTGCAACCACTCGATGTAGTTATGATAGCGCCCACCTGCTGAGGTGACCGGCTGCCCGGCATAGCGCTGCAAGACCTCAGCGAGCAGTTGGGCATTACTCCAGCCGTCAATCAGAATGTGATGATGTGTCTGGATCATGTGATACCGCCGCTCGTGCGTACGAACCAGCACTAGGCGCAGCAATGGCGCGCTGGATAACTCGAACCCTTGGCTGCGCTCGGCTTGGGCAAGAGCGTCGAGTCGCTGAACCTGTGAACTCTGGCCACGCCAGTCATGCATGATCAACGGTATCTCTACGTGCTGCTTGACGACCTGAATCGGTGCCACGTCCCCCTTCCAGAAAAAGGCCGTACGCAGAATGTCGTGGGCATTCAGGGTGTCCTGCCAGGCCTTCCTGAATTGCTCTACATTCAAGCCATCCACATCCACCCGCATCTGGTTGATATAGTCCCCCCCCTCCTGTTCATAAAGGGTATGGAACAGCATGCCCTGCTGCATCGGTGACAGCGGGTAGATATCCTCGATATCCCGAGCAGCAACCGGCAGGTCATCCAGTTGCGCCTGGGTCAATTTCGCCAGCGGGAAGTCAGACGGCGTGACCGCAAAGGTCTGTGTATCCGTGCAATGCTCAATCACTGCATGCAGCTCAGCAACCAGTTCATCGGCCAGTCGCTGGATGGTTTCTGCCCGGTACATTTCTGCGCTATAGCCCCAGCGCAGTGACAGTTCACCACCGTACACCTGGCCTTCAACGCTGAGCCAGTTGGCCAATGGCGCATCGTCCGCCTGGGCCTGGCCGCCGCCTTTGCCGGCTGGGGTGAACAAGGCTTTTTCGTCGAACTGGCTATCGAACTGCCCCAGGTAGTTGAAGGTGACACGGGGTTGCGGCAGCGCTGCCAGGGCCTGGCGGGTTTGCGGGCTACCCAGATAACGCAGCAGGCCATAACCCAGGCCCTTTTCAGGTACATCGCGCAGTTGTTCTTTCACTGCCTTTAAAGAGGCTGAAAGCTCAGCAACGGGGGTCAGCTTCACCGGATACAGGCTGGTGAACCAACCCACGGTGCGGGTCAGGTCGATGTCGTCGAACAGGTCTTCACGACCGTGCCCTTCCATCTGCACCAGCACCGACTCGTTGCCGCTCCAGCGGCACAGCACGCGCGCCAGAGCTGTGAGTAACAGATCGTTAACTTGGGTGCGGTATGCGGCGGGTGCTTGCTTGAGCAGGCGCTCGGTATGTTCGGCATCCAGACAGATATCGAGTGTCGCACCATGCTTGTTGAGCAGGCCGCCGTCCGGGTTGTCACGCGGCAACTCTTGCACCGGGCCTTGCAGGCGGGTCAGCCAGCCATCGAGTTCTTGCTGACGCTGCTCGGTGTTTACCAACGCTTCAAGACGTGCCGCCCAGCTTTGGTATGAGCTGGTCTTGGCTGGCAGCGCCAAACCCTGATAGGCGATCTGCAGGTCTTCAAGCAGGATCCGCCAGGACACGCCGTCCACCACCAGGTGATGGATGGCCAACAACAGGCGCTGACCACCCTCAGGGCGGTCCATTAGCGCGGCGCGAAGCAAGGGGCCTTCGGCCAGGTTCAGGCTGCGCTGCACCTCATCCTGGAAAGCCTCACTATCAGGCCCCTGCCAAAGCAGGTTCTGCTCGGTGCCAACATCGGCATACCACTGGCGCCAGCTACCTCCTTCGGATGCGTAACGCAGGCGCAGTGCATCATGCCGCTGCACCACCGCTTGCAGAGCCTGTTCCAGCCGTTCTGCAA
The DNA here is from genome assembly GCF_024129895.2 of Pseudomonas sp. 21LCFQ02. Classification (NCBI taxonomy): domain Bacteria; kingdom Pseudomonadati; phylum Pseudomonadota; class Gammaproteobacteria; order Pseudomonadales; family Pseudomonadaceae; genus Pseudomonas; species Pseudomonas sp. 21LCFQ02. The sequence continues at coordinate 2,368,454 of NZ_CM178749.1, read as the reverse complement.
CGATGGGTTGCTGGGCGTCCAGCAGCAGCGACTGGTTCCAGTGTTGCCGCTCGGACATCGGCAGCTCGAAGAACCAGTGTTGTACCGGTGTGAGCTGTACGTCACCAATAGCCGGCCCCTGATCGATCAGCAGGACTTCGGTGCCGGTTTCAGCCACAGCAGCCAGGCTGCGCACGGTCTGGTGCAGGAACAGGTCCTTGGGGCTGAACTGGATGCCGGCCTGGCGTGCGCGGCTGACGACCTGAATGGAGACGATGGAGTCGCCGCCCAGTTCGAAGAAGTTGTCGTTGCGGCCGATCTGCTCGCGCTTGAGCACGTCTTGCCAGATCTCGGCAATGCGCTGTTCCAGTCCGTTTTGCGGGGCGGCATATTCGGTTTGCGCTGTGCCTGCGTCGGGTCGTGGCAGGGCTTTGCGGTCTAGTTTGCCGTTGGGACTCAGCGGCATCTGCGCAAGGTCGATCCACTGTGCCGGCACCATGTAGTCCGGCAGGCTTTGGGCCAGATAGGCAGCCAGCGACTCACGCCAGTCATCGCTCTGCTGCGCCAACACCACGTAGCCCACCAGATGCTTGCCATCCACCGCCAGCACAGCGGTTTCACGCACCGATTCATGCTCCAGCAGGCGCGCTTCGATTTCGCCTAGTTCAATACGCAGGCCGCGCAATTTGACCTGGTGGTCGATTCGGCCGGCGTATTCGATCACACCGTCGTTACGGTAGCGGGCCAGGTCGCCGGTGCGATACATCCGCGCCCCATCAGCGAAAGGACTGGCCACGAAGCGCTCGCCGGTCAGTGCGGGTCGCTGGTGGTAACCCCGCGCCAGGCCTTCGCCAAACAGATACAGCTCGCCCAGCACACCGACCGGTACCGGCTCCAGGTTGGCGTCCAGCACGTGACAGCCAAGGTTGGAAATCGGCAGACCGATAGGTACTGCATCGCAGCCTTCGTCCACACAGGTCCAGTGAGTCACGTCGATGGCCGCTTCAGTCGGGCCGTAGAGGTTGTACAGGCCTGCTTGTGGCAGCTTGCTGAATACCTGCAGTTGGGCATCCACCGGCAGCGCCTCGCCGCTGCATAAGATGCGTTTCAGGCTGCTGCAGGAACCGACATTGGCGTCCTGCAGGAAAGCCTGCAGCATCGAAGGTACGAAGTGCAGCGTGCTGATGTTTTCACGATTGATCAGCTCGACCAATTGCGCCGGATCACGATGCGCGCCGGGTTGCGCAACCACCAGACGGGCGCCGGTCATCAGCGGCCAGAAGAATTCCCACACCGATACGTCAAAGCTGAACGGGGTCTTCTGCATCACGCTGTCGCTGGCCTCCAGCCCATAGGCCTGCTGCATCCAGCACAAACGGTTGGTGAGTGCCGAATGGCGGTTGCCGGCGCCTTTGGGCTTGCCGGTCGAGCCGGAGGTGTAGATCACATAGGCCAGGTGCTCACCGGTGAGCAACACCTGTGGATTGCTGTCGGCAAAACCGGCCAGCCAATCACCTTGTTGGTCCAGATCAATACGCTGCACGCCTTCGCTCAGCGGCAAGTCCAGATGCGACTGGCTCAACAGCAGGCGGATGCCGCTGTCTTCCAGCATGTAGGCGAGGCGCTCGGTCGGGTACTCCGGGTCCAGCGGCACATAAGCGCCACCGGCCTTGAGAATCGCCAAAAGGCCAACCACCATCTCCACCGAGCGCTCCGCCGCGATGCCGACCAGCCCGTCGGGCTGCACACCCTGGGCAATAAGATGGTGGGCCAGGCGGTTGGCCCGGGCATTGAGTTCGGCGTAGGTCAGGGTTTGCGCGCCAAACGTCAGGGCCGGGGCCTGGGGTGTTTGCTCGGCTTGGGCTTCGATCAGTTGATGCACGCCACGATGCAAGGGGTAATCCACCTGGGTGACGTTCCAACCTTGAACAATCTGCCGACGCTGCTCATCGTCCAGTACTACCAGCTCGCAGACGCGAGCTTGCGGCTGGGTGGCCAAAGCCAACAACAAGTTGCTGTAGTGACCGGCCATTTGCGCCACGGTGCGACTGTCAAACAGATCCGTGGCATAGCCGAAGGCCGCAAACAGTTTGCCGCCCTTCTCATAGGTATCCAGCGACAAATCAAACTGGGCAATCCGCGTTTCCCGCTCCAGCGCCGCAATACTCAGGCCGGACTGTCCCTTGATCGCTCCGGCATCCGCCACCTGCGACTGGTGGTTGAACATCACCTGGAACAGCGGGCTGATGCTCAGGCTGCGGTCCAGACCGAAAGCCTCCACCAACCGCTCAAACGGCAACTCCTGATGCCCCTGCGCACCCAGCGCAGTCTCCTTGACCCGCTGCAATAACTCCCGCACATCAATCAGCGGATCAATCTCGGTATGCAGCACCTGGGTATTGATAAAGCAACCAATCAGCCCTTCCACTTCCGCCCGATTACGGTTGGCCACCGGCACGCCAACGCGGATCGCCTGCTGGCCGCTGTAGCGATGCAGCAGTACCTTGAAGGCCGCCAGCAGCACCATGAACAGGGTCACGCCCTGTTCACGGGCCAGGCCACGCAGACGCTCGGCCAGGGCCGGTTCAACCTGGAACTCGTGACGCGCACCGCGATAGCTCGGCGTTACCGGGCGCGAATGGTCGATGGGCAGTTCCAGTGGTGCGTGGTCATCGCCGAGCTTGGCGCGCCAGTAGTCCAGTTGACGATCCTGCTCACCGGCCTCCAGCCAGCTGCGCTGCCACAGGGCGTAGTCGCGGTACTGGATCGGCAGCGGTTGCAGGGCTGCGTCACTGCCGCTGCTGGCCGCGTCGTAGAGGCGAATGAATTCGTCGATCAGCACGTTATACGACCAGCCGTCGGCGACGATGTGGTGCAGGGTCAGCAGCAGCACATGCTCTTGATCGGCAAGTTTGAGCAACTGCACGCGCAGCAGTGGGCCGTGGGCCAGATCGAAAGGTGCCAGGGCCTCGGCATCGGCGAGGGTGCGGACCTGTTCTTCGCGAGCGTCGGTAGCAAGGGCACTCAAATCATGGCAGGCAATGCTGACCGCAAACGGCTCGACAATCCGCTGGCGGACCACGCCATCCTGTTCACTGAACTGGCTGCGCAGGGTTTCATGCCGGGCGACCAGACCATCGAAGGCGCTTTGCAGCGCTGCGTTATCCAGCTCGCCGTTCAGGCGCACAGCCATCGGCAGGTTGTAGGCGGCGCTCTGCGGGTCGAGCTGCCACAAGAACCACATCCGCTGCTGGGCATAAGACAACCCGTCACGCTCATCTACCAACACCTCGGCCGGAATCGGGAACAGGGCAAAGTCCACCCCTTGCTGTTGCAACCCCTCCAGAAACAGGCGGCGTTTTTCCTGAGGCAGTTCGATAAAGCGGCGAGCGAGTTTCAGTGCGTCTTGGGCATTCATGCAATGCGTCCTTGTCGATAGGAAGCTGGGCCAAAGGGCCCGGTCGATCACAGAAGAACGAATTGCCAGCGGCTTGATTTACCTCGTGATTCAGACGCCAAAAGCCTCATCAGCGGCCGCAGGACGCACTAAATCCGGGCAAGGCGTATTCGTCAGCACCCTAATCCCCTCGACAAAGGCGGCGCCCCATGTCTTCCCTGACACAAACCCTGCGCAACGCTGTGCAGAAGATCATCCCGAGCAAAAAGCCCAGCTACCGGATCTTCGATCTCGAGCTCAAGCAACGCATCGAGATCAGCCCATCGCTGACCCGCTTTGTCTTCAGCGGTCCTGAAGTGCATCTGATGAACACCCTGGCGCCCGACCAGCGGGTCAAGATGCTGTTCCCGGGCCCGGACGGTTTGTCGCCCCAACTCCCCCACGAAGGCAACTGGCACCAGACCCTGCGCGGCCTGCCAGCAGAGAAAAAGCCGCCGATGCGCACCTACACCATCCGCGCCCTGCGCCGTGAGCAGGCCGAAGTGGATGTGGAGTTCGTGCTGCATGGCGAGACGGGTCCGGCGTCGAGCTGGGCAACCCATGCCAGGCCCGGTGACCGCTTGCAGATGGTTGCGCCGGATGGCGCGCAAGGCGGCGATCCGGGCGGTTATGAATGGCAGCCACCGGCAGGCATCCGGCATGTGTTGCTGATTGGCGATGAAACGGCGCTGCCAGCGATCGCCGGAATCCTTGAGCAGTTGAGCGACTGGCCGCAGCCACCGCAAGTGCAGGCGTTTATCGAGGTGCCGCATGCCACGGACCGTCAGCAGATCCGCCAACCGGCCAATGCTCAGGTGAACTGGCTGGTCCGTGATGAGCTGGGGCTGGGTCATGGCGAGGGTATGCGCCGCGCCGCGCTGGAGCTGGCCACGCTGCCGGAATCGGCGGCACGAGCCGCTAAACCGCAGAAGCTTGCAGAGGTGGATGTGGATACACAGATTCTTTGGGATCTGGCCAGGCCGGCCGATCAGGAATTTTATGCCTGGGTGGCTGGTGAGTCAGCGGCGGTCATGACGATCCGTCGGCACCTGGTCGGTGAGCTGGGGCTGGATAAACGCGCGCTGACCTTCATGGGTTACTGGCGGCTGGGGCGAGTTCTGGACTGAGGCGTCTGGTGGCTAAAACAAATGCCATCCGGTCGGAGGTCGTGATTTGGAATACTGTGGGAACGAGCGGGCGGCGATCCGTCTCGCTCGTGAAGGCTATGTACCAGGCGCCACATTTATAGCGCCTGGCACACAGCCTTCGCGACCAAGGTCGCTCCCACATCTGTGAGCCTCTGATATTTGCGTAAATCCACTTCCAGACTGGAGCGCAGAATCCGCAGCACCTTGGCTTCTTGCTCATGGATGAAGAAGTGCTTGCCCGGCAGCATTTCCAGAGAGAAGTTGGCGCTGCTCTCCAGTTGCCAGGCGATCAACTGCTCCTGGGTGGCCTTGTCTTCCTTGCCGCCCAGTACATGGACCGGGCAGCTCAGACGCGGTCGTTGCCGATACTCATAAATTCCGCACAGACGAAAATCCGCCCGCAGAATGGGCAGCGTCAGGGCCATCAGCTCGTCGTTGTCCAGCACCTCTTGCGGGGTGCCGTTGAGCTCGCGCAGTTCGGTCTTGAGTTCGTCGTCGGTCTTCGGGTCGGCAAAGCCTTTGGCATAGTCGTCGCGCTGGCTCGGCGCGGCGGTGCCGGAGGCGAACAGTGAGACCGGCTCGGGCGCGCCAAACTCGCGCAGGGCATGGGCCATCTCAAAGGCCAGCAGCGCGCCGAGGCTGTGCCCGAACAAGGCGTAAGGGCCGTTGATGCGCGGAATCAGTTCCTTGACCAGTTGCCGGGCCAGGGCCTGCATGTCGGTCTGCAGCGGCTCGCCGAGGCGCGCGCCACGACCGGGCAGCTCGACTGGCTGCACGCTCAGCCACTCGGGCAGCTTGCGCCGCCAGCGGCTATAGACCATGGCGCTGGCGCCAGAATACGGCAGGCAGAAGAGTTGCACGGTTGTCATGCTGCGAGCCTCAGTGAGCGGCCTGGGCTTCTTGCTTGAGGCGCGCCTGCTCTTCCATGTGTTTGCGCAGGCTCAGCGGGCGCATGTCGGTCCAGACTTCTTCGATGTAGGCCAGGCACTCTTTCTTGAAGCCGCTCTTGCCCACGGTGCGCCAGCCGTTCGGAATTTCCTTGTAGTCAGGCCAGATGGAGTACTGCTCTTCGTGGTTGACCACCACCTGGAACAGGATGTCTTCACGATCGAATACTGAGGTCATGGGTGTAGCTCCGTAGTAAGGCTGAAGGTCGCGAGCGGCGCCAGGCCAGCTCTAAGTGTTAAACGAGTGATGCGAAAAAAAATTAAGTCTGCATGGAAGCCGCAGATCACAGAGCGAACCGGCAGTTGCCGCCGGTTGCTGCGATGTCTGTACAGAACATGCGGTGGTTTGCCCGGCCCTTTCGCGAGCAGAGTTCGCTCCCACCGGGTACACACACCATCAGGCTGAGAGAATCGCCGCCTGCACGGCCTTGGCAAAGATCCGCCCGACCTGGTCGACCTGTTCGGCGCTGATGATCAGCGGTGGCAGAAAACGCACCACGCTGCCGTGGCGGCCGCCCAGTTCGAGGATCAACCCACGTTTGAGGCATTCGCGCTGAACCCGACTGGCCAGCGCGCCGTTGTGCGGTGCATGGCCCTGGGCATCCGGTTTGCCGTCGGGGTCGACCAGTTCAACGCCAAGCATCAACCCCAGGCCGCGTACATCGCCCAGTTGCGGTACGCGCTGTTGCAGCTCGAGCAGGTGGCTGCGCAGGCGCTGGCCCATGTCGGCGGCGTGCTGCACCAGGTTGTGTTGTTCGATGTAGCGGATCACCGCCGAGCCTGCGGCCATGGCCATCTGGTTGCCGCGGAAAGTGCCGGCGTGGGCGCCGGGCTGCCAGGCATCGAGCCAGTCCTGGTAGACCATCACCGCCAGCGGCAGGCTGCCGCCGATGGCTTTGGACATCACTACCACGTCGGGGATGATGCCGGCGTGTTCGAAGGCGAACAGTTTACCGGTGCGGGCGAAGCCGCTCTGGATTTCGTCGATGATCAGCGGAATCTTGTGCCGGGCGGTGATCTCGCGCAGGCCGCATAGCCAGCTGTTGGCCGCCGGAATCACTCCGCCTTCGCCCTGCACCACTTCAACGATGATCCCCGCCGGTGGCTGGACGCCGCTTTCCGGGTCGCTGAGCAGGTTTTCCAGGTAATGCAGGTTGGTCTGCACCCCGGCTTCGCTACCCTGGCCGAACGGGCAGCGGTAGTCGTAGGGGAATGGCATGAACTGCACGCCGGTGCTGAGCAGCGAACCCAGCGGGGTTTTGGCCTTGAGGTTGCCCATCAGGCTCAGCGCGCCCTGGCTCATGCCGTGGTAGCCGCCGTGGAAGGCCAATACGGTGCTGCGACCGGTGGCGATGCGCACCAGCTTCAATGCAGCTTCCACTGCGTCGGTGCCGGTGGGGCCGGTGAACTGGATCTTGGCCTTGGCCGACAGCGCAGGCGGCAGTACGGCAAACAGGTCCTGGACGAAGCGGTCCTTGATCGGCGTGCTGAGGTCCAGGGTGTGCAGCGGCAGTTCGTCGTCGAGCACCTGACGAATGGCGTCGGTGATCACCGGGTGGTTATGCCCCAAGGCCAGGGTCCCGGCGCCGGCCAGGCAGTCGATGAAGATCCGCCCTTCGACGTCTTCGACATGAATGCCACGGGCGCGCTTGAGCGCCAGCGGAATGCGTCGCGGGTAGCTGCGGGCATTGGATTCCTGCTGCTTTTGCCGGGCCAGGATGGGGTTGTCTTCGAAGTGGTAATCCTTGTCTTCGTCCTGGGCCTTGGTCGGGCTTTCGGCAAACGCTGTGCTCATGGTTGCGCTCCTGGATACGGTTAAAAGCCGTGATGTAGCTGATTAAATCTGTAGGAGCGACCTTGGTCGCGAAGACGGACTGCCAGGCGATAGAGATGTATCGCCTGGCCAGGCCCTTTCGCGAGCAAGCTCGCTCCCACAGGTGTTCACCTGATTAATCGGTACGGTTACAACGCCTCCAGCCTCGCCATCAGGTCGTCAATGGCGCTGACTTTTTCTTCGGTCAGGGCGGCGCCGTCGAGTTTTTCGATGTGCTGCGCCAGTTCCTGCACGGTGCTGCACTCGAACATGGCCCGCAGCGGGACGCTGCGTTGCAGGGTCTGTTGCACACGCGAGGCGATCTGGGTGGCGAGCAGCGAGTGGCCGCCGAGGTCGAAGAAGTTGTCGGTGATGCCGACGTTCTCGACGCCCAGCACGTCGCTCCAGATCTGCGCCAGGGTGGTTTCCAGTTCGCTGGTCGGTGCCTGGTAGTGCTGGCTGGCGTTGAACTCCAGGGCTGGCAGGGCCTTGCGGTCGAGTTTGCCGTTGGGGTTGAGCGGCAGCTTGTCGAGCAACTGCCAGTGACGCGGCACCATGTACTCGGGCAGGGTCTGCGCCAGGTGGGCCTTGAGTGCGTCAACATCAACCGCGTCGTCACGACCGACCAGGTAGCCGACCAGGTAATGGCCGGTGGCGGTGTGCTGCGCGGCCACGGCGCCGTCGCGGATCTGTGGCCACTGGCGCAGCCGGGCTTCGATCTCGCCCAGTTCGATGCGGTAGCCACGGATCTTGACCTGATGGTCGGCGCGGCCAACGTATTCGAGCACGCCGTCGTTGCGCCGCCGGGCCAGGTCGCCGCTGCGGTACAGGCGCTCGCCGGGGGCACCGAACGGGTTGGGCAGGTAGCTGCTGGCGGTGCGCAGCGGGTCGTTCAGGTAGCCACGGCCGACGCCGGTGCCGGCAATGAACAGCTCGCCATGGGCCAGGGCGGCCACCGCCTGCAGTTCTTCGTCGAGGACATACAGGCGGTTGTTGTCGGTCGGGGTACCGATCGGCAGGTAGCTGCCGGCGGTGGAGGCTTGATCGACCGGGAACAGCGCCACGTCGTCGGAACATTCGGCCGGGCCGTAGGCGTTGACCAGCGTGACCTGTGGATAACGCTCCAGCCACTGGCGAGCCAGCGCCGGCGGCATGGCTTCACCGGTCGGCAGCAACCAGCGCAGTGCGCTCAGGTCGGCCTGGGGCTCGGCCAGCAGGCTCTGGATCAATGACGGTACGCTTTCCAGCACGGTGATGCCGGTTGCGCGAACGTGGCTGAGCAGCGCGGCCGGGTCGTGGGCGATCAGGTCCGGGACGATCTCGACCCTGGCGCCGCACAGCCCGGCGGCGAGGAACTGCCACACCGAGATATCAAAGCTCTGCGAGGCGGTCTGGGCGATCACCGAGTGTTCGTCGAGGCCAAAATACGGCACCTTGCTCAACTGGTTGTTGAGCATGCCGGCCTGGTGCACGGCCACGCCCTTGGGCACGCCAGTGGAACCGGAGGTGTAGATCACGTAGGCCAGGTGCTGGCCGCTGACCGGGACGTTCGGCGCGGTCTCGTTACCCGAACCTTGCTGAACCTCGTCCCAGACCAGCAGTTTTGGCCGGCCCGTGGCGCAGCCCAGTTCTTCGAGCAGTTGCTCGGCCAGCTCACGACAGGCCGCGCTGCACACCAGCACGTCGGCGGCGCTGGTGTCGATGATCTGCGCCAGCCGCTGCTGCGGGTGCGCCGGGTCCAGCGGCAGGTAACCGGCACCGGCTTTGAGCGTGCCGTTGATCATGCCCAGCAGCGCCAGGCTGCGTTCGGCGAGAAGCGCCACTGGCTGGTCGGGCTGCACCCCGGCCGCCAGCAACGCATGCCCCAGGCGATTGGCACGGCGCTCCAGCTCAGCGTAACTCCACGCTTCGCCCTGGCAGGCGGCGGCGATGCGCTGCGGATGGGCGGCCACTTGTGCCTCGAACAGCGGCACGTAGCCCTGTTCGAAGGGGTAGCTGCGTTCGCTACGGTTGCAGTCTTCGGTCAGCAAGCGGCGCTCGTCGTCGCCCAACAGCGGTAGCGCGGCGAAGTCCTGGTCGAAGCCGTCGGCCAGGGCCAGCAGCAAGCGCTGGAAGTCGCCGAGCAGGCGCTGCACGGTCGGCTCGTCGAAGAAGCGCTGGTCATAGGACAGGTGCAGGCCGAGGTCGTCACCGGGGTAGCAGACCACAGTCAGCGGGTAGTTGGTGTGGGTACGGCCGGAGCCAGAGCGCGCATTGAGGCCTTCGGCGCCCTGCAACACGGTGGCGTCTACCGGCGCGTTCTCGAACACGAACAGACTGTCGAACAGTGGCTGGCCCTTGGGCAGTTCACTGCATTCCTGAATGCTGACCAGCGGCAGGTGCTCATGCTCGCGCAGTTCAAGATTGCGCTCGAACACCTGTTGCAGCCACTGACGCACGCTTAAGGACTCGCCGGCGGCCGGCATCGGCACGCGCAATGGAATGCTGTTGATGAACAGGCCGACGCAGTTCTGCATCTGCGGCAGGCTGGCCGGGCGACCGGCCACGGTGACGCCGAACAGCACATCACGCTCGCCGCTGTAGCGACGCAATACCAGCGACCAGGCAGCCTGGGCGAACGTGTTGACGGTCAACTGGTGCTGCTGCGCCAGTTCCCGCAGGCGTGCGCCCTGCTCTGCTTGCAGACGGCTGTACACATCGCCGACGCGCATGCCGCCGTTGTCGTGGAGGATCGGCCGGTCGCTGGGGATCAGGGTCGGGCGTTCGAAGCCGGCCAGCGCCTGTTGCCAGTATTCACGGGACTGCGCCAGGCCCTGATGATGCAGCCAGGAGATAAACTCGCGATAACGCGGCGGTGTCGGCAAGTTGGCCTCGCGGCCTTCACCGAGCGCCTGATAGAAGGCGAAGAAGTCGCCCATCATGATCGAACGGCACCAGGCATCGATCAGGATGTGGTGGTTGCTCATGATGAACCAGTGCCGGTCATTGGCCAGACGAATCAGGCGCAGGCGCAGTGGCGGGGTTTGCAGCAGTTCGAAACCGGCCAGCCGCTCCTCTTCCAGCAATTGTTGCAGACGGGCCTCATGGCCGTCTGGCGGCAAGGCGCTCCAGTCGAGCAATTCCACACCGTCACCATCACCACGGTGGATGATCTGCAGCATCTGCTCGCCGGTGCTCCACACAAACGAGGCGCGCAACGCTTCGTGACGGGCCACCACCGCGCGCCAGGCACGGTCGAAGCGCTCGACGTCCAGCTCGCTGTCGATGCTGTAGCGGTCCTGCATGAAGTAGATGCCGGTTCCGGATTCGAGCAGGGTGTGCAGCAGCATGCCCTCTTGCATCGGGGTCAGCGGGAACACATCGTCGATGGCCTTGAACGGCAGCGGCAGTGCATCGAGCTGGGCTTGATTCAATCGCGCCAGCGGGAAGTCCGACGGCGTGACGCCACCGGCTTCGGGAGCCAGGCAGTGGGCGATCAAGGCGCGCAGTTCGGTTTGATAATCGGCAGCCAGACGTTCGATGGTCGCGGTGTCGAACAGTTGCTCACTGAAGGTCCAGCGCAGGGTCAGTTCACCGCCGTACACCTGGCCGTCGACGCTGAGCCAGTTGGGCAATGCGGCATCGGCGACATGCTGGGCGCCACCGGCTTCGTCCAGCGGGCGCAACAGGGCGTCGTCGGCAAAGCCCTGATCGAACTGCCCCAGGTAGTTGAAGGTGATTCGTGCTTGCGGCAACGCTGCCATGGCCTGGCGGCTACCGGCATCGGCCAGGTAGCGCAACACGCCGTAACCCAGACCTTTGTGCGGCACGCTGCGCAGCTGTTCCTTGATCGCCTTGAGGCTCTCACCCGGCTCAGCGGCAGGTTGCAGACGCAAGGTGTAGGCACTGGTGAACCAGCCGACCGTGCGGCTCAGGTCGATGTCGTCGAACAGCTCTTCACGACCGTGGCCTTCCAGTTGCACCAGCGCCGAGTCGCGGCCGGTCCAGGCACACAGGGTGCGGGCCAGGGCGCTGAGCAGCAGGTCATCGACCCGCGCCCGGTAGGCCTGCGGGGCCTGGTGCAGCAATTGCCGGGTGGTGTCGGCATCCAGGCTCAGGCTGACCCGCCGTGCATCGCGCTCCAGGTTCGGCTGGCCGACGCGGTCCAGCGGCAGGTCACCCTGCGCGCCATGCAACCGGGTCTGCCACCAATCCAGTTCTTCTCGCAGCGACTCGCTGCCGGCATAGGCCTGCAAGCGCCCGGCCCAGTCGCGCAGCGAGCTGGTCTTGGCCGGCAGTTGCGCTTGCTCGGCGCTTTCCAGTTGCTGATAGAGGTTGTGCAGGTCTTCCAGCAGCACCCGCCACGACACACCGTCCACCGCCAGGTGATGCACCGCGATTAGCAGGCGATCCTGCTCACCGGGAATCAGCACCGCACGCAGCAACGGACCGCTTTGCAGATCGAGGCTCTGCTGGGCCTGTTCGAAGATCGCCAGACGTTGTTCAGCGTTGTCGGCCAGGCGCACCCAGAGCAGTTCCTGGCTCGGGTCATGGGCGACGAATTGCGCACTCGCGCCATCGGTCAAGCGTAGCCGCAGCGCATCGTGGTGGCTGACCAGGGTTTGCAGCGCCTGTTCCAACAGCGTGGCTTGCAACGGTCGCGCAGCCTGGAGCAGCAGCGACTGGTTCCAGTGCTGCGGGTTGGCCTGCTGTTGCTCGACGAACCAGTGCTGGATCGGCGTCAGGCCGGTTGCGCCCAGCACCGGGCCTTGATCGATGCTCAACCGCTCGGTCTGCCGCGCCGCGGTGGCCAGGGTGCGCACGGTCTGGTGCAGGAACAGGTCTTTGGCACTGAAGTGCACGCCGGCCTGGCGGGCGCGGCTGACCACCTGAATGGACAGGATCGAGTCGCCGCCCAAGGCAAAGAAGTTGTCGTCGATCCCTACCCGCGCCACGCCCAGCACCGACTGCCAGACCTGCGCCAGGCTCTGCTCCACAACATTGCGCGGCGCCTGATAGTCGCTCTGCGCGGCGCTGAGGTCCGGTTGCGGCAGGGCACGGCGGTCGAGTTTGCCGTTGGCGGTCAGCGGGAATTGCTCCAGCAGCATCAGGTGCGCGGGCACCATGTGCTCGGGCAAGGCGCTGTGCAGTTGCGCCTTGAGTTGCTCGACCAGTTCACTGGCCGCCACCCCGTCCTCACTCAACAGGTAACCGACCAGTTGCTTGCCCGACGGGCCGTCGAGGGCCAGCACCACGGCTTCACGCACCTGTTCATGGGCCAGCAGGCAGGCTTCGATTTCACCCAGCTCAATGCGGAAGCCGCGCACCTTGACCTGCTGGTCGATACGCCCGAGGTATTCCAGCTGACCGTCGCTGCCCTGGCATACCAGGTCGCCGGTGCGGTACATCCGCCCGCCCGTTGCGGCAAATGGATCAGCGACAAAGCGCTCGGCGCTCATGGCGGCGCGGCCCCCCGAGTAGCCACTAGCCCAGTAGCCACGGGCCAGACCGTACCCACCGACATATAGCTCGCCAATGGCACCGGCTGGCACCAAGGCCAGGTCAGCATCCAGTACGTACAGGCTGCGGCTGCCGACGACGCGGCCAATCGGTACGCTGCCCAGCCCTTGCGGCAATTGCGCAGGCGCAGTGCTGGCGGTGGGCATGACCACGGTTTCGGTCGGGCCGTAGGCGTTGATCACTGTTTGCGGGGTAAAGCTGTCGCGCAGGTTATGCAGATGCTCCGGGGTCAGCGCTTCGCCGCCGGTGATGATCAGCCGTACCGGCAGGGTTTCGTCGTGGCTGCGCAGCCATTGGGCCAATTGCCCGCCATAGCTTGGGGTAAAGCCCAGCACGTTGATGTTATGGGTGCGGATCAGGCCGCACACCGACTCGGCATCCCACTGGCCTTGCTCACGCAGCACCACTTCGGCGCCGAACAGCAGCGGCACCAACAGGCGTTCGCTGGCGGCGTCGAAGTTTATCGAATAGAAGTGCAGTTCGCAGTCTGCCGGGTTGGTGGCGAACAGTTCACCCACCGCTTGCAGGTGCATGGCCAGCGGCCCCTGGGTCACCGCCACGCCCTTGGGCAGGCCGGTGGAACCGGAGGTGTAGATCAGGTAGGCCAGATGTTCCGGCTGGCTGCGTTCTGGCAGGTTAGTGCCGGGGTAGTCGGCCAACGCAGCGCTGTCCTGCTCCAGGCTCCAGGCCTGCACACCCGCCGGCAGCGGCGCCAGTTGGGCGAACAGCGCGTCATGCCCGAGCAATACGCTGATGCCGCTGTCTTCGATCATGTAGCTCAGCCGCTGTTGCGGGTACTCCGGGTCCAGCGGCACGTAAGCGCCACCGGCCTTGAGCACCGCCAGCAGGCCAACCACCATGTCCAGCGAGCGGCGCAGGGCCAGGCCCACCCGGACCTCCGGGCCGACGCCCAGCTCGACCAGCCGATGGGCCAGGCGATTGGCGCGGCTGTTGAGTTCGGCGTAGCTCAGCGACTGGCCCGCGCAGGTCACCGCACGGCCATCCGGTGTGGCGCCAGCCTGGGCCTGGAACAGTGCCTGCACGCTGGCCGGAATCGGGTTCAGCTCAGTGCCACGTCCGTTGTCCAGCAATGCCTGACGATCAGCCGCGCTCAACAGCGGCAGTTCGCTCAGGCGGGTGTCCGGGTCAGCGAGCATGGCGCGCAGCAGTTGCTGCCAGTGCTCGGCCATGGCTTCGATGCGCGCGGCGTCGAACAGGTCGGTGCTGTAAGTCAGGCAGCAGCGCAGTTGCGCGTCAAAGTCGGTGACTTCCAGGTTGAGATCGAACTTGGTGGCGCGGGCGTCGTTGACCAGGTAATCCACCTGCACCCCGCCGGCCAGTTCGCGCTGCTGCTGGAACTCCCAGCGCTGCACGTTGCACATCACCTGAAACAGCGGGTTGAACGCGGCGCTGCGCTGCGGCTGCAGGGCTTCGACCAGATGATCGAACGGGATGTCCTGATGCGACTGACCGTCGATGGCCACCTGGCGCACCTGCTCCAGCAGTTCGCTGACCCGCATCTGGCCATGCGGCTGGATGCGCAGCACCTGGGTGTTGAGGAAGGCGCCGATCAGCCCTTCGCTTTCCGGGCGGATCCGGTTGGCCAACGGCACGCCAATGCGCAGATCGTCTTGGCCGCCGTAGCGGTACAGCAAGGTGGCCAGTGCGGCGGTCATGGTCATGAACAGGGTCAGGCCGCGCTCACTGTTGAAGCGGCTGACCTGACGGGCCAGGTTCTCGTCCAGATCAAAGCGGTGCAATTCGCCGCGATGGCTTTGCACTGCCGGGCGCGGCCGATCGCTGGGCAGGGTCAGCAGCGGCTGTTCGCCGCCCAGTTGGCCTTGCCAGTAAGCGAGCTGGCGCTGCATCTCGCCGCCTTCCAGCCACTGGCGATGCCAGGCGCTGTAGTCCAGGTACTGCACCGGCAGCGGCGCCAGGGAGCAATCGTGACCGGCGACGAAGTCGGCATACAGCAGCGACAATTCGCGGGCAAAGATGTCCATCGCCCAGCCTTCGGTGACGATATGGTGCAGGGTGATCAGCAGGTGGTGCTCCTGCTCGCCGCTCGGCACCAGACCGCTGTTGACCAGGCAGACGCGCAGCAACGGACCGGTCTCCAGATTGAACGGCGCATGGGCCTGCTCATCGGCCAGCCGCTCGATGGTCGCCTGACGCTCAGTTGCAGGCTGGGCCGAAATGTCCAGGCGCTGCATCTGCACATCGGACTGGTCGGTCACCCGCTGCCACGGCTTGCCGTCATCACTCGGGAAGGTTGTGCGCAGGCTTTCGTGGCGCCGAATCAGCGCCTGCAAGGCACGTTCGAACGCCTCGACATTCAGCGCCCCGCGCAACCGCGCCATGCCGCCAACGTTGTAGGCCGGGCTGTCCGGGTCCATTTGCCAGAGGAACCACATGCGCTGCTGCGAATACGACAGCGGCACGCGCTGGCTGCGGTCGACCAGGGCGATGGCGCCCTGGGTGTCGCTCAGGCCCTCGGCCTGGGCCTGGGCGACCCAGGCGGCGAAGTCTTCCAGGCGCCGCGACTCGAACAGGCTGCGCAGCGGCAACTCGACCGAGAACGCCTGGCGGGCGCGGGACACAATCCGGGTGGCGAGCAGCGAATGGCCGCCCAGTTCGAAGAAATCGTCATCCAGGCCGACCTGCTGCAGGCCGAGAATTTCAGCCCAGATCGCGGCCAGCTTCTGCTCCAGCTCGTTACGCGGTGCGCGGTACTCACGCTGGGCAACATCCGGTTGCGGCAGGGCGCGACGGTCGAGCTTGCCGCTCGGGGTCAGCGGGAATTGTTCGATACGCAGGACATGCGCCGGGATCATCGGCTCCGGCAAGGCGCTGCGCAGGGCATCGCGGATACGCTCAGCCAGTGCCGCATCCGGCTCATCACCTTCAGCGACTACATAGGCGAGTAACTGGGCACCCACCGCGCCTTCGCCAAGGATCACCAGCGCCTGGCTGATTCCCGGCTGGGCGAGGATCGCGTTGCGGATTTCATCCAGTTCAATGCGTACACCGCGCAGCTTGACCTGCTCATCCAGACGCCCCAGGTACTCCAGAGCACCGTCGGCCCGCCAGCGCGCCAGGTCACCGCTGCGGTACAAGCGGCCACCGTCCTCGGCAGGCAGAAAGCGGCTAGCGGTCAGCGCTGGCTGGCCGAGGTAACCCCGGGCC
Organism: Pseudomonas sp. 21LCFQ02; assembly: GCF_024129895.2. Classification (NCBI taxonomy): domain Bacteria; kingdom Pseudomonadati; phylum Pseudomonadota; class Gammaproteobacteria; order Pseudomonadales; family Pseudomonadaceae; genus Pseudomonas; species Pseudomonas sp. 21LCFQ02. The sequence goes on along the minus strand of NZ_CM178749.1, from coordinate 2,352,446 downwards.
AGGGCATTGCCGCCCAGCAGCAATTCGCCCCGCGCCCCCCGTGGCGCCAGTTGCCCGTCGGCGTCGTGAATCGCGGTCAGGACATTGCTCAGTGGCCGGCCGATTGGTACCCGGACGGCGGCTTCGCCGTCGCACTGCCAGTGGGTAACGTTGATCGCGGTTTCGGTCGGCCCATAGCGGTTATGCAGCGCCACCGACGGCAGGCGCTGGTGAATGCGCCGGCACAACTCGGCCGGCAGTGCTTCACCGCCGCAGAACAGGTGGCGCAGGCTGCTGCACTGGCTGAAGTGTTCCTCATCGGCGAACAGTTGCAGCAGCGGCGGCACAAAGTGCAGCAGGGTCACGCCATGCTCGCGCACCCGCTCCACCAAGCGCCGCGGATCACGATGCTCGCCATTGGCGGCCAGCACCAGACGGCTGCCGCAGATCAGCGGCAGCAGGCATTCCCATAGCGATACGTCAAAGCTCAGCGGGGCTTTTTGCAGCAGCACGTCTTGCGGGCCGACCGCGTATTCATGCTGCATCCAGGCCAGGCGTTCGATCAGCGCGCCGTAGCTGTTGCCCACCGCCTTGGGCAAGCCGGTGGAACCGGAGGTGTAAATCACATAGGCCAGGTTGTGCGGATGCACGTCGACTTGCGGACCGGCATCGGCGCCCGGCCCTTGAGCCACATCATCCAGCGCCAGGCTGGCAAGCGACTCAGGCAGCGCGAAGCCGTCGAGCACCCGGCGCTGGCCCAGCAACAGCGCCACGCCGCTGTCGCGGAGCATGTGCTGCAGGCGCTCGGCCGGGTAATCCGGGTCCAGCGGCACATAGACGGCACCGGCCTTGACGATGGCCAGCAGGCCGATCATCAGCTCCAGCGAGCGCTCGGCCAGTACCCCGACCCGCACTTCCGGGCCGATGCCCTGGGCTTGCAGGCGTAGCGCCAGTTGGTTGGCCTTGCGCTCAAGCTCGGCATAGCTCAGTGACTGGTCGCCAGACACCAGGGCGGTCTGCTCAGCGCTGGCGCCGGCCTGTTGACTCAGGCGCTGCGCCAGTTGCCAGCCAGCGGATGGCTGCGGGTTGCTGCCCCAGTGGTGCAGTTGCTCACGCTCTTGTGTGCCCAGCAGTGGCAGGTCGCCCAGCGCTTGCTGCGGCTGTGCACACACCTGCTCCAGCAAGGTCACGAAGTGGCCAGCCAGTTGCTGCACGGTGGCGGCGTCGAACAGTTCGACGGCGTAGTCGAACGACAGACGGATACGGCCCTGCGGGTCTTGCTCGCTGTGCAGTTGCAGGTCGCACTTGGCCTCGCGACTGTGCCACGGCAGCTCTTCGGCCAGCAGGCCGGGCAGACGCTTGAGGGCATCGGTATTGCGCAGTTGGTGGTTGAACATCACCTCGAAACCGGCCGCATCGCCCAGCGCGGCACTGACCTGCTCGTAGTCGATGCTCTGGTTGACCTGCGCCGCCTGTACGCTGGCGCTGACCGCCGCCAACAGGCTATGGAAGTCCTGGCGCGAATCGATTTGGGCGCGCAGCACTTGGGTGTTGATGAAGAAGCCGATCAGCCCTTGGGTTTCCAGCAGTGGACGGTTGGCGCTGGGCACCCCGACGCGAATGTCGCTTTGCCCGGTGTAGCGCTGCAACAGGGCCTGGAACGCTGCCAGCAGCAGGGTAAAGCTGCTCACCTGGCGGCTGCGGGCAAGACTGTGCAAGCGCTCACAAAGCGCCTTGTCCAGGCGCAGGCTGAGCCGCTCGGCGGCGGACACCGCTGCGCTACGCGGGCGATCCAGCGGCAGCGCCAGCGGTTCGCGCTCACCGTCCAGCGCATTGCGCCAGTAGTCGAGCTGACGCTGCTGTTCGGCGGCGTCGAAGCTGTCGCGCTGCCAGGCCGCATAGTCGGCGTACTCTACGGCCAGCGGCGCAAGTTTCAGGTCCTGGCCCTGGCTGTAGGCGGCGTACAGGCGGGCAAACTCGTCGAGCAGAATGCCCAGCGACCAGCCGTCGGCGACGATGTGCTGCAGGGTCACCAGCAGCAGGTGGTCTTCTTCGTCGAGGCTGACCAGCTTGATGCGCAGCAGCGGCCCCTGTTCCAGGTCGAAATGGCTGCGTGCTTCGGCTTCCTGAATATCCTTGGCGCGGCTTTCGCGCTCGCCAGCCGGGTGCTGGCTGAGGTCTTCGCGCAGCAGTGTCCAGTCAGCCTTGGTCAGAATGCGTTGCACAGCGGCGTCGTCTTGTTGCAGGAAGCGCGTGCGCAGCGCTTCATGACGCTGTATCAGAGTGTCGAAGGCGCGTTGCACCGCCGCCACGTCCAGTTCGCCGCGCAGGCGCAGGCCACCGGGGATGTTGTAGGCAATGCTCTGGGGTTGCAGTTGCCAGAGAAACCACAGCCGGTTCTGCGCCGCCGACTGCGCCAGCAGGCCGTCGCGTGGCAGCCGCGCGATACCGCTGTAGTGCCCTTCACGGCCCTCAACTGCGGCGATGAACTCAGCCAGGGTTGGCGCTTCATAGAGGGTGCGCAGTTGCACATCCAGGCCCAGCTCGTCGCGCAGCTCGGCGATCATCTGGATGGCCAGGATCGAGTTGCCGCCCTGACCGAAAAAGCTCGCATCAGGGGCCAATGTCTCGACCTTGAGGTATGCACACCAGCTTCGCTCGATGCGCTGTGCCAAGCTCTGAGCCGCCGAGGCTTGCGCTAGCGCACCAGAGCCGCCCTGGCGCCACAACGTGACGGCTTGCAGGCTGCCGTCCTTGAGCTGCGCGGCGCAGGCCGAGCGTTGCAATTTGCCGCTGGAGGTCTTGGGCAGGCTGCCGGGGTCCAGCAGGGCGACCAGCGTGGGCACTTCACGATGCACTTCGGCCACTGCCTGGCGGATCTGCTCGACCAGTTGCTCGGGCGCTTGCTGGTTCTGCGCCCGCCGCCCGACTTCCGCCGCCACGCCAAACGACTCGACACCTTCGTGCTGCACCGGGAACACCGAGACCCGGCCCTTGCGTACCGCCTCGACATGGCTCTCGACGGTGCGTTCGATGTCCTGTGGATAAAGATTCTGGCCACGGATGATCAGCAGGTCCTTGATCCGCCCGCTGACGTACAACTGGCCGTCCTGGATGAAGCCCAGGTCGCCGGTGCGCAGCCAGTGATGGCCGTCGCGCTCGAAAAACGCCTTGGCGGTGGCTTCAGGGTTGCGCCAGTAGCCGCGGGCCACACTCGGCCCGCCACTGCAGATCTCCCCCACCAGACCTTCCGCCAGTGCCTCGCCGGTCGCGGTATCAAGAATCAGCACCGGGTGCTGCGGCTGCGGCCAGCCACAACTGGCCAGCACACTGCCCTGCCCGACACGCGCCTGATGCCGGGCCAGCGCTTCGGCATCCAGCTGCAGGGTGTCGATGCCCTGGCCCGGACGGCTGCCGGTAACGAACAGCGTGGCTTCGGCCAGCCCGTAGCTGGCCAGGTAGTTATTGGCGTCGAAGCCGCACACGGTAAAGCGCGCGGCGAAGTCCTGCAGGCTGTCCTGACGGATCGGCTCGGCGCCGGAAAACGCCACCCGCCAACTGCGCAGGTCAAGGCCGGCCAGCTTGCTGTCGTTGATCCGCTCGCAGCACAGGCGATAGGCGAAATCGGGGCCGCCGCTGATGGTACCGCCAAAGCGGCTGATCGCCTCCAGCCAGCGCACCGGGCGTTCAAGGAAGTATTGCGGCGACATCAGCACCACCTGCACACCGCTGTAGATACCCTGCAGCAGGCCGCCAATCAGGCCCATGTCGTGGTACAGCGGCAACCAGCTGACGATCACATCGCGGTCGATCGCGTAGCCCTGGCGGATCAGCCAGGAGTTGGCTTCCAGATTGGCATTGCTGACTTCAACGCCCTTGGGGGTCGAGGTCGAGCCTGAGGTGTATTGCAGGAACGCGATGTCCTCAGCCTTGGGTTGGTGGCTGGTCCACGGCGCGTTGATCTCGGCGCTCAGCTCATCGACGGCGAGCAGTTCGGGCAGGCGTGCGCCATGCTCGTCCTGGGTGGCAGTGAGTGCCGGCAACAGTTGCGAGGTGGTGAGGATCAGGCTCGGCTCGGCGTCGCTGATGATCGACAACAGACGCTCCAGATGCTGCGAGCGGGTCGATTCCGGCGGGTAGGCCGGTACGGCGATAACTCCGGCGTACAGGCAGGCAAAGAACGACGCCACATAGTCCGGGCCGCTGGTCAGCAGCAGCAGGGCACGGTCACCGGGCTTGAAGCGCTGCGCCAGCACGGCAGCAATGGTCTGCGCCCGGGCATCAAGTTGGCGGTAGCTGAGCACCAGGCCTTCTTCGCTGTGGCCGTCGAGAAAACGCAGGGCCGGTTCATCGCCACGCGACGCGGCATGACGCATCAGGGCGTGAGCCAGAGAAATCGGGCGCTCGAAGAAATTTGCCATCGCTGTACCTGTCCTCAATCCATGCGGTGGGGCGCGCTACCGGGGGAACAGGCAGCCGCGCTTACATAGAATCGAAGACGGGTGACAGCGGGGAAAAATTAGCCTGACGCAATGGCGTGATAGCACTTTAGGCGTGTCGTTTGAGCGCTGAAGAAAAGACTCAAAAAATAATCATTATCATTTGACACATCAGGTTACCAGCACTATTTTACTTGCGCCGCAGGGAAATCGACCTCTTTATAACCTTCGTCGCAAAGGCAAAATCATGCAGGAATATGGATCCGTAGAGCGCAATATCGAGAGTTCGACACCGACACTTTTGGAAGCCTTACTGGATAACCGTAATACCCTGATCAAGACTGCTGCCCGAATTACGGGCTGCCACAGTCGAGCTGAAGATGTGGTGCAGGACGCATTCTTGAGACTGGCCAATACCCCAAAAATGGCATTGCCGCTCAGAGCACAGATCAGTTACGTATTCCGTATTGTCCGGAATCTGGCCATTGACCACTACCGTAAGCAGGCCATGGAGCAAAAATACTCCGGTAGTGAGGAGGAAGGTTTGAACGTTGCCGTTCAAGGAGCAACTCCAGAGAGCCAGAACCTCGATCATGAAACCCTGATGATCGTCGACAAGGCCCTCAGCGAACTGCCCCAGCGCACCCGCTATGCCTTTGAATGCTACCGGCTGCACGGCATTGCGCAGAAGGACATCGCCAAGGAGCTTGGGGTCTCGCCGACCCTGGTCAACTTCATGATCCGTGATGCCATGGTGCATTGCCGCAAGGTGCTGCACGACCGCGTTTAACCGGCTGACGAAAAACCCCTAGCGTTTTCGACGGTCTGTTGATGGCGCCTGTCATTGTTTTGTTGATCGCAAGGTGCGCTGTTGCGCCTTGTCGTACAACGGCCTGATTAACGGACAAATAGCTGCGCACTCTGATCATCACCCGACAGTGTGTCGAGAACATTTAGCTTGCTGTTATTTTCTGCGACAGTGCTTTTGCAGCGCCTCTGCAAACTTATTCATTATGCATAGACTCCTGGCAAATCCTGACGGAGTCGAACAATCATTTAAACAGACGTTTGTTCATCGCTGAGTGATGAGTGCAATCAGTTATATGAAGTTTTATATCGCGTCTAAAAACGTTCCGACAATCAACGAGTCCATTGCGGATCGGTCGTAAAAGCAATCGTCAGCCAGCGGTTGGGCCCTTCCCCGCCGATCGCCTCACCCACCACCTCGCGCACCGCATCCCACTCGCCCAAGGTCCAGGCCGGCCAGTCGCTGGGCACGATGAAATACAGCTCGATCTGCCGGGCGCGGCCAACCTTGGCCACATAGGCCTGCCAGTCAAGAAAACCGTATTGAGCGACCACCTGTTCAGCCACTTCATCGACCTGCTGCTTGAGCGCTGGCGGGGTGACCATCAGCACGTCCGCCAACGCCTGAACAATGCTGCGGATCGGCAGCGGGATGATGATCAGGCAGATCACCGCCAGCACCGCCGGGTCGATATACGGACCCAGCCAGGCATGCTCGGTATCCTCCAGCAGTGCGCCGATGATGAACGCGATCAGCAAAGCCAGGGAGATGCTGCCAGACATGACCCAGGCCCTGGCATCAAGCGCGACGAAGTCCGAACCGATGCGGCGGTTGGCGCGAAACTCCAGGGCCGCGAGGCTGAAGCACACCAGGCTGGTCAGCGCGGCATAAACGATGGCGAAACCGAATTCCAGATGCCGACCGCCACTGAGCAGGCTGCCGACGGCGTTGATCAGGGCATACAGCGACACCCCGCAGAGCAGGATGCCGTTGATGCTCAGGACCATCGGCTCCAGGTGCCAGAAGCCCATATTGAAACGCTCGGCCAGCCGCCGATGGGCATCGCCGTCGGTGGTGTGGCGGCGGATCAGCGACACCACGATCAGCGCCAGCACGCTCATGCTGGCATCGGCCAGGGAGTAGACGCCATCGAAAACAATCGAGAACGACCCCGACAACAAACCGAAGACGATGCCGAAACCGGCTACCAGCACAGTGACCGCAATCGATAGCCGCAACAGGCCCTGCTCGCTCAGCATGGTTTCAAACCTCGGCCCGCAGTTGCAGCGGCGTCTGGCGTTGCAGGGTGTCGCCGGCAAAGTACTCCGGGGTCAGCCAGCGGAACACCACCATCAAGGCCACGCCGAGCAGCAGGATGACCATCGCAATGACGAACACCAGGCCCAACCCGCCGATATGCGAGCCGCTGCCGAACGCCGGCGAGGCGCTGTCCACGGCGGTCTGGGCAAAAATCACCGCCAGTGCCGCGCCACCGAGCAACGGGCAGACACCGCGCAGCAGCAAATGCCGCAGGCTGTCGAACAGGCTGCGGCGGAAGTACCAGACACAGGCGAACGCGGTCAGCGAGTAGTAGAAGCAGATCATCATGCCCAGCGCCGTGATGGTGTCGGCCAGTACGTTCTCACTGAGCAGGCGCATGCTGACGTAGAACAGCGCAGCCGCCGCCCCGGCACACAAGGTTGCAAAGCGCGGCGCCAGTGAGCGCGGGCAGATACTGGCAAAGCGCTTGGGCAGGGCCCGGTAGTAACCCATGGCAAACAGCGTGCGCGCCGGTGAAATGAACGTTGACTGCAACGACGCTGCGGTACTGGCCAGCACTGCGATGGACATCAGGATTGCCAGCGGCCCCATGACCGGGCCGGCCAGATGAGCAAAGACGTTTTCCTGGATGGTCGGGTTGCCCAGGCCAAGGCCCTGATCGGCGACCCCGGCAAAGCGCAGGGTGGCAATGGCGGTCACCAGGTACAGCGCAAGGATCACCAGCACCGTCAGCGCGGCTGCGCGACCCGGCACCGCATGGCTGCTGACCGACTCTTCGCTGACCGTCAGGCACACGTCCCAGCCCCAGAAAATGAAAATCGACAGCGACAGCCCGGCAGCAAAGGATGAAAACGAACCAATGCTCCACGGGTTGAACCAGTTGGCATCGAACTCCAGCGCCGGACCTTGCGGCGCCTCACCGAAGGCGGCGATGCAAAAGCCCAGTAACACCATCAGTTGCAACGCCACCAGCACGTACTGCACGCCCATCGTGGTGCCGATACCCCGGCAGCAGATCCACACCGCAATCCCGATGAATACGCAGCAGGTGACAATGTTGACCCCAACATGGTCACTCAGGGCGATGAGTTCTTCACGGCCGGTCAACTGGCCGAGAAACAGGTAGAAGAAATCCACCGCCACCCCGGCCAGGTTGGACAGCACGATGGTGGTCGCCGCCACCAGCCCCCAACCACCGATCCAGCCCATCATCGGCCCGAACGCCCGCGCCGACCAGGTAAACGAAGTACCGCTGTCCGGCTCGGCGGCATTGAGTTCGCGATAGCCCAGGGCGACCAGCAGCATGGGAATGAAGCCCACCAGGAAGATCGCCGGCAAATGCGCCCCCACCTCCCGCACCGTCGGCCCCAGCGCACCGGTCAGGGTGTACACCGGGGCGATGGTGGAAATGCCCAGCACCACACAGGCCAGCAGGCCCAGACTGCCACTGGCCAACCCCTTGCTGCTGGTGCTTGCACGCGTTTCGCTGTTTTGACTCATGAGTGTCCGCCGTCTTATTTGAGTTATGGCTGGATGGGGTCAGCGCCCCCGGCGCTGCGCATAGGCCTGACAAGCATCGCGGAAGGCATCGAACAGACGCAGCGATTGCGGGTTCTCGCTAAAGCGCCACTCCGGATGCCATTGCACGCCCACTACAAAACCGCGGGAGTCGCGCATCGAGACCGCTTCGATCAATCCGTCCGGTGCCAGCGCTTCGGCACGCAGGCCGGCGGCCAGCCGGTCGATGCCCTGGCTGTGCAGCGAGTTGACCTGGAACTCGCCCGGCAGCCCCAGTGCGGCCAGCACCCCGCCTGGCTGTACCGTCACGGCATGTTGTGGAGCGTATTGCGCGGCGAGGTCTTCGCTTTGCGGCTCACGGTGATCCAGGAACCCTTCCAGCTCTTGCACCCTTTGATGCAGCGTGCCGCCCAGCGTCACATTCAGTTCCTGGAAACCCCGGCAAATGCAAAATACCGGCACGCCCTGGTCGATGGCGGCGCGTAGCAAGGGCAAGGTCAGGCGATCACGGTCCGGGTCGTGGCGCGTGCCTTCGATACTGGGCGTGCCCTGGTAGTGATGCGGCTCGACATTGGAAGGCGAGCCGGTGAACAGAATACCGTCCAGCGATTGCAGCAGTTGCTGCGGATCAACCGGCGTATCCAGTGCCGGCAACACCACCGGGATACCGGCATGGCCGGCAGCCTCGACGTACTTGGCGCCGGCGGTGTGCGACGAATACTTGCCCAGCATCTGCCGGCAAGCGGTGACGCCGATCAGGGGAAGACGAGACATGGTGGAACCTCTCATCAGAGTCTTGATAAATGAAAACCGGCAAGGGGGAACAACAGCGTTGCGAGCAAAGCGCCCTCCCACCGGAGCGGTGGGAGGAGTCGGCCGGCGCTCCGGGCTGCTGGCGACGGCTCAAACGCCCAACCGGTCCCGCAACTGGTAATACGAGGCCCCCAATGCAGTGAATGGCACGCGCAACAACCGGCCACCGGGGAACGGGTAATGCGGCAGGCCGGCGAAGGCATCGAAGCGCTCGGCTTGGCCACGCAGGGCTTCGGCGAGCAGCTTGCCGGCCAGGTGGGTGTAGGTCACGCCGTGGCCGCTGCAGCCCTGGGAGTAGTAGATGTTGTCGCCCAGCCGGCCGACCTGCGGTAAACGCGACAGGGTCAGCAGGAAGTTGCCGGTCCAGGTGTAGTCGATCTTCACATCTTTCAATTGCGGGAAGACCTTGAGCATTTTTGGCCGGATGATCGCCTCGATATCCGCCGGATCACGGGCGCCATAGACCACCCCGCCACCGAAGATCAGGCGTTTGTCGGCCGTCAGGCGGTAGTAGTCGAGCAGGTAGTTGCAGTCTTCGACACAGTAGCCCTGAGGCAGCAGGCTACGCGCCAGCTCATCGCTGAGCGGCTCGGTGGCCAGCACCTGGGTGCCGCACGGCATCGACTTGGCGGCCAGTTCCGGCACCAGGTTACCCAGGTAGGCATTGCCGGCCACCACCACGAACCGTGCCCGCACCTGGCCAAGCGGGGTGTGCACCACCGGGTTGGGGCCGCGGTCGATGCGGGTCGCCGGGCTTTGCTCGTGAATCCGCCCGCCGAGTTTGGCCACCGCTGCGGCCTCGCCCAGCGCCAGATTCAACGGGTGGATGTGTCCGCCGCTCATGTCCAGCATGCCGCCGATGTAGCGATCAGTGTCGACCACTTGGCGCATACGCCCGGCATCGAGCAGTTCCAGCTGCTGGTGACCGAAGCGCTCCCAGAGTTTCTGCTGGGCTTCGAGGTGGCCCATCTGCTTGCTGGTGATGGCCGCGAACACGCCGCCGTCTTTCAGGTCGCACTGGATGTCGTATTTGGCCACCCGTTCACGGATGATCCGCCCGCCTTCGAAAGCCATCTCGCCCATCAGCCGCGCATGGTGCGGATTGACGGTTTTTTCGATGACGTCGATATCACGGCTGTAGCTGTTGACGATTTGCCCGCCGTTGCGCCCCGAGGCACCAAAACCGACTTTCGCCGCTTCCAGCACGGTGACGGAAAAACCGTGTTCGAGCAGAAACAGCGCGGTGGACAGGCCGGTGTAACCGGCGCCGATGATGCAGACATCGGTCTCGATCGACTCGCTAAGCACCGGGTACTCATCGAACCGGTTGCGCGAGGCGGCGTAGACGCTTTGAACGTGTTGTTGCATAACAGATTCCTCCGCCTGTCAGAGGGTGTTTACAAAGTCGGCGAGCGAAGGCAAGACAAGGCGAAATTGGCCGAAAACGCGCAATGTACATTCAGTACATGAGCATTTTGAGGTCGATTTCAACGCCGTATTGCCGAGCGCAGCCATTTTGTAGGCACCCTCTTAAAGTTTGATCCAGGTCGCTTTGAGTTCGGTGTACTTGGCAAAGGCATGCAGGGACTTGTCCCGGCCGTTGCCCGACTGCTTGAAGCCGCCGAACGGTGCAGTCATGTCGCCGCCGTCGTACTGGTTGACCCACACACTGCCGGCGCGCAGCGCTTTGGCAGTCAAGTGGGCCTTGGACAAGTCAGCAGTCCAGACCCCGGCGGCCAGGCCATACTCGGTGTCGTTGGCAATCCGAATGGCTTCTTCAACGCTGTCGAAGGCGATCACCGACAGCACCGGGCCGAAGATTTCTTCACGGGCGATGCGCATGCTGTTGTCCACGCCGTCGAACAGGGTCGGCTCGACATAGAAGCCGCCACTGTCGTGCAAGGTGCGCACACCGCCACTGAGCAATTGCGCGCCGTCTGCGTGGCCGGCTTCGATGTAACCGAGCACGGTGTCCAGTTGCGTGCCGTCCACCAGTGCACCGACCCGGGTCGCCGGGTCCAGTGCATGGCCCGGCTGCCAGGCCTTCAAGGCTTCGACCACCATGGGCACGAAGCGATCCTTGATCGAGCGCTCGACCAGCAAGCGCGAACCTGCGGTGCACACTTCGCCCTGGTTGAAGGCAATGGCACTGGCCGCCGCCTCGGCAGCGGCCTGTAAATCCGCTGCATCGGCAAACACGATATTCGGGCTCTTGCCGCCGGCTTCGAGCCAGACGCGCTTCATGTTCGATTCGCCGGCATACACCATCAGTTGCCTGGCAATGCGTGTCGAGCCGGTGAACACCAGCGTGTCGACGTCCATGTGCAAACCCAGCGCCTTGCCGGCAGTGTGGCCGAAGCCGGGCAGCACGTTGAGCACGCCTGCCGGCAGACCGGCCTCAACGGCCAGCGCGGCAATGCGGATGGCGGTCAGCGGCGATTTTTCCGAAGGCTTGAGAATCACCGAGTTACCGGCTGCCAGCGCCGGCCCCAGCTTCCAGCTGGCCATCAGCAGTGGAAAATTCCACGGCACGATGGCCGCCACTACCCCGACGGCTTCACGGGTCACCAGCCCCAACTGGTCATGCGGTGTTGCGGCCACTTCGTCATACAGTTTGTCGACGGCCTCGGCGCTCCAGCGGATCGCGTTGGCCGCGCCTGGAATGTCGACCTGTAGCGCGTCGCTGATCGGCTTGCCCATGTCGAGGGTTTCCAGCAGCGCCAGCTCTTCGGCATTGGCCAGCAGCAGATCGGCAAAGCGCAGCAACACCTGCTTGCGCTCAGCCGGTGCACGGCGCGACCACACGCCGCTGTCGAACCGCTCACGGGCCACGCTGACGGCGCGGTTGACGTCTTCCAGGTCACAACTGGCGACATGCGCCAACAGGCGACCGTCCACCGGGCTCAGGCAATCGAAGGTGGCGTCGCACACCGCCGGTACGTAGCGGCCATCAATAAAGGCCCGGCCTTCGATACTCAGATTGCGCAGCAGCTGTTCCCAGTAATCACGTTGCGGGATGTTCATATTTATTCTCTTTTCGGCAACCCGATTGACCCGTAGGAACCGTTTCAGCGGCGCGCCCTTCGCGAGCCAGCTCGCTCCTACCGATGCAAGGCGCTGGATTTTCTGTGTTATCTGTGTGGCCTGTGTGGTTTAAACGGTGTGCAGATACCAGTTGTATTCCAGGTCAGAGATCGAGGCTTCGAACTCGGCCATTTCGCTTTCCTTGCAAGCCACGAAGATGTCGATGTATTCGGGGCTGATGTACTTGTTCATGACCTCGCTGTCGTCCAGCTCGCGCAACGCATCGCGCAGGTTGTTGGGCAGGCTCTGCTCAAGCTGCTCGTAAGAGTTGCCTTCGATCGGCTCACCGGGTTCGAGTTTATGGGTCAGGCCGTGGTGAATACCGGCCAGGATCGCCGCCATCATCAGGTACGGGTTGGCATCGGCGCCGGCGACCCGCTGCTCGATACGAATGGCGTTGGCCGCGCCGGTCGGCACGCGCACGGCCACGGTGCGGTTGTCCAGCCCCCAACTCGGCGCATTGGGTACGTAGAATTGCGCGCCGAAGCGGCGGTAGGAGTTGACGTTGGGGCACAGAAAGGCCATCGACGCCGGCATGGTTTCCAGCACCCCGGCAATGGCGTGCCGCAACTCGGCATGCTCTTGCGGCACATCGCTGGCAAAGATGTTCTTGCCGGTGGCTTTGTCGATCAGCGAGATATGCACGTGCAGGCCGTTGCCCGCCTGGCCCGGATAGGGCTTGGCCATGAAGGTGGTGTCCATTTCATGGTCGTAGGCGATGTTCTTGATCAGGCGCTTGAGCAGCACCGCGTAGTCGCACGCCAGCATGGCATCTTCGACGTGATGCAGGTTGACCTCGAACTGCGCCGGGGCGCTTTCCTTGACGATGGCGTCGGCAGGAATGCCCTGCTCCTTGGCCGCTTCAAGAATGTCCTGCAGACAGTCGGCGTATTCGTCCAGATCGTCGATCAGGTAGACCTGAGTGGAGTGTGGACGTTTGCCGGAGATGGGCGAGCGCGGCGGTTGTGGCCGGCCGTTCACGTTCTCCTGATCGATCAGGTAAAACTCCAGCTCGAAGGCTGCACAGATGCGCAGGCCCATGGCATCGAAACGCGCCACCACCTGGCGCAGCACTTCGCGCGGGTCGGCAAAGAACGGCTGGCCGTCCAGCTCGTGCATGGTCATCAGCAACTGCGCAGTCGGGCGCTTTTGCCAGGGCTCATAGGCCAGGGTGCCGGGGATCGGGTAGCAAACCCGGTCCGAGTCGCCGATGTCCAGGCCAAGCCCGGTGCTTTCCACCGTCGAGCCGTTGATGTCCAGGGCGAACAGCGACGCTGGCAGATTGATGCCGCGCTCGTAGACCTTATGCAGGCTGGGGCGCTCGATGCGCTTGCCGCGCACCACACCGTTCATATCAGAGATCAGCAGATCGACGAACTGGACTTCAGGGTGAGCCTGGAGGAACTCACTCACTTCATCAGCACAGACAATGGCGCGCGGGGATACCGACGACATGATGGACACCTTCTGGTTTTTTGTGGGGCAACAGAGGTGGCAGAGAGAAAGCAGCAAGCGACGCAGTGAAGATTGGCGGCATTGTTGTTTTTCTGTGCCTTGTGCCCCGAAGAATTACGTTCTACGGCGTTTTTGCCGTGGCCTGCCAAATAACCCTTGGCAGCCCGAAGTCACTGTAAATTACAATCAGTGCAATAAATATTGGCGTTTTGGCAATCCGGGTTTGCATCGATGCAATATGAAATCAACCATAACGACCTGACTCTGGTGCTCGCGCTGGTGCGCGGCCGCTCGTTGGCCAGGGCCGCAGAACTGCTGCAGGTCGACATTTCCACGGTGTTTCGTTCGATCCGCCGGCTGGAAAGTTCATTGGGCAGCGCGCTGTTTGAAAAGAGCCGACGCGGTTATGTGCCCACTGACATCGCCCAAGCCATGGCCGAGCAGGCCGAGCGCGCCGAACAGGCACTGAGCGCTGCACGCATGGCGCTGCAACAGGGTGAACAGGTGGTCAGCGGCACGGTGCGCCTGACCTGCACCGAAGCGGTGTTGCACAGCCTGTTGCTGCCAGCACTGGCGCGCTTCATGCCGGCTTATCCGGCGCTGAACCTGGAGCTGTCGACCTCCAATAATTTCGCCAACCTCAGCCGCCGCGATGCCGACATCGCCCTGCGCCTGACCGACACCCCGCCCGAGCATCTGGTGGGCCGCGAGCTGGGCAGTGCCGACTATGTGATCTGCGGGCGGCCGGATTATCGTGAAGCGCTGGAAAAAGACCCCACCTCGGTGCCATGGATCGCCCCGGACGACTCGATGCCCGAGCACGTTTCGGTGATCTGGCGCGAGCGTACCTGGCCCAATGTCGTGCCGCGCTATCGCTGCAGCAGCATGGCGGCGGTCTCGCAACTGGTCGGCGCCGGCCTTGGCGTGGCAGCGCTCACCGACTTCACCGCCCGTGACCTGCAGGGCGTCGAGGCCTTGAGCGAACCACTGGTGGGCTGCAACACTGGCGTCTGGCTGCTGACCCGTCCCGATTGCCGGGCAATGCGCTCGGTGCAGACGCTGTTCGATGAACTGACACCGAGGCTGCGCGAAGCACTGGAATGATGTCGGGCGTCGTACCATTGAGCCACCACGTTCGACTGCCTTAGCAGCACAGCCTGCCGCGTCAAGCCCCGCGTCGCTAGACCATCGTCGAGTATCCGGGCTAGCCCCCATTCCAGAGCGTTCGAACTGATCCAGGCGCACCTTGCAAGGTGCGCAACACGACCTAATATCTCAATCAGCATTGACACATTTTTTTAAGATTGCTATCAATCTTAATGTCGTACGACAACGCACAACAAAAACAAAAAATGATGAGTATGCCCATGTCGCCACTTTATCCGTTCGCCCACGATCCCCCCTTCTGTACGCCCTCGATAGCAGTCGGTAACCGCGCCGGCCACGCCAGGCGTTGAACCGCACTGCGTCAGCTACTCGGACTCAAGGCCCCACGGCTCAGCCAGGCCGGGCCTAATGACTCCTGCCACAGGCGTTCGCAGCCTGACGGCTGGAAGCTCTTTGCAACTTGGGAGTGCACAAGGATGAATACCCGCAAGACGCTACGCCTCGCGCTGATTGGCGCCAGTGTGATCGGTAGTTTGCCAGGCGCTGCCAGCGCCGCCGGTTTCACCGACGACGCCAAGGCCACCCTCGGCCTGCGCAACTTCTACATCAACCGTAATTTCACCAACCCGGCCAACGCTCAGAGCAAGGCTGAGGAATGGACCCAGAGTTTCATCCTCGATGCCCGTTCCGGCTTTACTGAAGGGCCGGTCGGCTTCGGTGTCGATGTGCTTGGTCGCTGGTCGCTCAAGCTCGATGGCGGCGGCGGCACTTACGGAACCGCGCTGCTGCCACGCCATGACGACGGCCGCCCGGCGGATGATTTCGGGCGCCTGGGGGTAGCGGCCAAGGCGAGGATTTCCAAGACCGAACTGAAAGTCGGTGAGTGGATGCCGGTGTTGCCGATCCTGCGGGCCGACGACGGACGCTCACAGCCACAGACCTTGCGCGGCGGGCAGATCACCTCCAAAGAGATCGATGGCCTGACCTTGTATGCCGGGCAGTTTCGCGCCAATAGCCCGCGCAACGATGCCAGCATGGAGGACATGAGTTACGGCGGCGGTCTGTCGGACCGTTTCAACTTTGCCGGTGGTGAGTACACGTTTAACCAAAACCGCACCCTGATCGGTTTGTGGAACGCGCAGCTCAAGGACGTCTACCAACAGCAGTACCTGCAACTGACTCATAGCCAGCCGCTTGGCGACTGGACCCTGGGCGCCAACCTGGGCTATTTCCGGGGTGATGACGACGGCGCCCGACGCGCTGGACGGCTCGATAACAAGACCTGGTCGGGCCTGTTCTCGGCCAGGATCGGCGCCAACACGTTCTACCTTGGCCTGCAGAAAGTCGATGGCAATACCTGGATGCGCGTCAACGGCACCAGCGGCGGCACCCTGGCCAACGACAGTTACAACTCAAGCTTCGACAACGCCAACGAACGCTCCTGGCAAGTGCGCCACGACCTTAACTTCGCCTCTCTGGGCGTTCCTGGCCTGACCCTGATGAATCGCTACATCAGCGGCCAGGACGTGCACAGCGGCGTGATTACCAATGGCAAGGAATGGATCCGTGAATCTGAACTGGCCTACGTCATCCAGAGCGGCAGCCTCAAAAATCTGAGCGTCAGATGGCGCAACTCCAGCATTCGTCGCGACTTCAGCAACAACGAGTTCGACGAGAACCGGCTGATTTTCAACTACCCGCTGTCGATTCTCTGACGCCGACCGATCAGCTAACGATCCCCTATTAACCATTGACGATTACAGGCAGAGCCAAGCATGACTCACACACCCTTCAAGCGCCTGCTGCTCACCGGAGCGGCAGGCGGACTCGGCAAAGTGCTGCGTGAACGCCTCAAGGGCTTTACCGAAGTGCTGCGCCTTTCTGATATCAGCCCGATCGAGCCGGCCAGCACCGCGCAGGAAGAAATCGTGCAATGCGACCTGGCCGACAAGGCCGCGGTGCACGACCTGGTCGCCGGCGTCGACGCGATCATCCACTTTGGCGGCGTATCGACCGAGCACGCCTTCGAAGACATCCTCGGCCCGAACATCTGCGGCGTGTTTCATATCTACGAAGCGGCGCGCAAGCACGGGGTCAAACGCATCATCTTTGCCAGTTCCAACCATGTGATTGGCTTCTACCGCCAGGACGAGCGCATCGACGCCCACTCGCAACGGCGTCCCGACAGTTACTACGGGCTGTCGAAGTGCTACGGCGAAGACGTCGCCAGTTTCTACTTTGACCGCTATGGCATCGAGACCGTCAGCCTGCGCATCGGCTCGTCATTCCCGGAGCCGGCCAACCGGCGGATGCTCAGCACCTGGCTGAGCTATGACGACCTGACCCATTTGATTGAGCGCAGCCTGTTCACCCCTGACGTCGGTCACACCGTGGTTTATGGCGCCTCAGCCAACCGCGAGGTCTGGTGGGACAACCGCCACGCTGCCCACCTGGGTTTTCAGCCCAAGGATTGTTCAGAGCAGTTCCGCGCGCAGGTCGAGAAGCAGCCGGCACCGGCCGCCGATGATCCGAACCGGGTCTATCAGGGCGGTGCCTTCGTGGCGGCTGGCCCCTTCGACTGATCGACAACCCGCAAGGATGCCCGACATGCAAAGTGAATTGCCTGTTACCCCGCTCACAGCAAGCACCTTTGGCAGACGAGCCAGCATGGCGCTGGCCATCGCTCGGCTCCCCTTCTCGGCATCCTCTGCCCGGTCCATGCACGCCAAATCAGACAATAACAACACCGGAGTTTCATCATGACCTTCAAACGCAAGCTGCTCCTGGCCGTTCTGCCGTTCGCCCTCAGCCTGTCGACCAGCGCCTCGGCGCTGGATATCAAGTTCGCTGAAATCCACCCGGCGGGCTACCCGACCGTGGTCGCTGAACAGAACATGGGCAAAAAACTCGAACAGGCCACCAACGGCAAAATCACCTTCAAGATGTTTGCCGGCGGCGTGCTGGGCTCCGAGAAGGAGGTTGTCGAACAGGTCCAGATCGGCGCGGTGCAGATGGCCCGTGTCAGCCTGGGCATTGTTGGGCCGGTGGTGCCGGATGTGAACGTGTTCAACATGCCGTTTGTATTCCGTGACCACGAACACATGCGCAAGATCATCGACGGCGAGATCGGCCAGGAGATCCTCGACAAGATCACCAATTCCGACTTCAACCTGGTAGCGCTGGCCTGGATGGATGGCGGCACGCGCAGCATCTACACCAAAAAGCCGGTGCGCAAGATCGAAGACCTCAAGGGCATGAAGATCCGCGTACAGGGCAACCCGCTGTTCATCGACATGATGAATGCTATGGGCGGCAACGGCATTGCCATGGACACCGGTGAGATTTTCAGTGCCCTGCAGACCGGGGTCATCGACGGTGCCGAGAACAACCCGCCGACCCTGCTGGAGCACAACCACTTCCAGAGCGCCAAGTTCTACACCCTGACCGGCCACTTGATCCTGCCAGAGCCGGTGGTGATCTCCAAAACCACCTGGAACAAGCTCAGCGCCGACGAACAGACCCTGGTCAAGAAACTGGCCCGCGAAGCGCAGATGGAAGAACGCACCCTGTGGGACGCCAAGTCGGCAGCCAGTGAAGAAAAACTCAAGGCCGCCGGCGTTGAGTTCATCACCGTCGACAAGAAGCCGTTCTATGACGCCACCGCGCCGGTACGGGAAAAATACGGCGCGCCGTTTGCCGACCTGATGAAACGCATCGCCGCCGCACAGTAACCCTGGCCCCTGCCCCGAGACCTGCAGCAGGGCGGCCTTACCGCCCTGCTGCCCTGGATGTGCCTTATGAAAAACCTCTTCCTGCGCCTCAACGATGTGTTGTACAGCAGTTGTATCTGGATCGCAGGCCTATCGATCCTGGCCATGTCGCTGATCATTCCCTGGGGCATCTTCGCCCGCTATGTGCTCGGCAGCGGCTCCAGTTGGCCGGAGCCGGTGGCAATCCTGCTGATGGTGGTGTTCTGTTTCATCGGTGCAGCCGCCAGTTACCGGGCCGGAGCGCACATGGCCGTGGCCATGGTCACCGACCGCCTGCCACCGGTCCCCAAACGAGCCGCCGCCCTGCTCGTGCAAGTGTTGATGGTCGCCGTGTGCGTGTACATGACCTATTACGGCACCCGGCTGTGCATGACCACCTGGAACCAGTACCTGGCGTCACTGCCGGGCGTGCGGGTCGGCATGACCTATGCCCCGATTCCGGTCGGCGGTCTGCTGACCCTGAGCTTCGTACTGGAAAAACTCATCTGGGGCGACCAGAGCCACCGCAAGGTGGTGCGTTTCGACCTGGTGGAAGAAAACGAGGGAGCAGCATAAATGGATGCCTTCATTCTCCTGGGCAGTTTTATCCTGCTCATCCTGTTGGGCATGCCGGTAGCCTATGCGCTGGGGCTTTCGGCGCTGATCGGCGCCTGGTGGATCGACATTCCCTTGCAGGCCATGCTGATTCAGGTCGCCAGCGGGGTTAACAAGTTTTCCTTGCTGGCCATCCCGTTCTTCGTGCTGGCCGGTGCGATCATGGCCGAGGGCGGCATGTCACGCCGGCTGGTGGCGTTTGCCGGGGTGCTGGTGGGCTTTGTCCGTGGCGGGCTGTCACTGGTCAACATCACGGCCTCGACGTTCTTTGGCGCCATCTCCGGCTCGTCGGTGGCCGACACCGCCTCGGTCGGCTCGGTGCTGATTCCGGAAATGGAGCGCAAGGGTTACCCGCGCGACTTCTCCACGGCGGTCACGGTCAGCGGTTCGGTCCAGGCCCTGCTCACCCCGCCCAGCCATAACTCGGTGCTCTACTCACTGGCCGCTGGCGGCACGGTGTCGATTGCCTCGTTGTTCATGGCCGGGGTCATGCCGGGCCTGCTGATGAGCGCGGTGCTGATGGGCCTGTGCCTGATCTTCGCCCGCAAGCGCAACTACCCCAAGGGTGAAGTAATTCCGCTGCGCCAGGCCTTGAAGATCGCCGCCGATGCACTCTGGGGGCTGATGGCCATGGTCATCATCCTCGGCGGCATTCTGTCGGGAGTGTTCACTGCCACCGAATCGGCGGCCATCGCGGTGGTCTGGTCATTCTTCGTGACCATGTTCATCTACCGTGACTATAAATGGCGCGATCTGCCGAAACTGATGCACCGCACGGTACGAACCATCTCGATCGTGATGATCCTGATCGGGTTTGCGGCCAGCTTCGGTTACGTCATGACCCTGATGCAGATCCCGGCGAAGATCACCACGACCTTTCTGACCTTGTCGGACAACCGCTACGTGATCCTGATGTGCATCAACGTCATGCTCCTGCTGCTGGGTGCGGTGATGGACATGGCGCCGCTGATCCTGATCCTGACCCCGATCCTGCTGCCAGTGATCAGCGGCATCGGCGTGGACCCGGTGCACTTCGGCATGATCATGCTGGTCAACCTTGGCATCGGGCTGATAACGCCGCCGGTGGGTGCGGTGCTGTTTGTCGGCTCGGCGATCGGCAAGGTCAGCATCGAGGCGACAGTCAAGGCGCTGCTGCCGTTCTACCTGGCGCTGTTTCTGGTGCTGATGGCTGTGACCTACATTCCGGCCATTTCCCTGTGGCTGCCAAGCGTGGTGCTTTAAACGTTATCGGCGGGCTGTAAAAGGCCCGCCCCTGTTCTGCAAATGGATGTGCACATGGCGGTTGCTTCTGTTACTCCAAATCTTTTACCGCGCAAGCTGGCCGTCGCGATTCTCGCGCTGCTGGCATGCTCGTTTGCCGGCAATCACATTGCCGCACGCTTTGCCTTCGACAACGACACCGGGGTGCTGCTGGCGATTCTGTGTCGCTCCGGCATCACCCTGCTGGTGCTGGCGGCGGTGGTGGCCTGGCAACGCCAGCCACTGGGGCTGCCGGTTGGCACGCGGGGCTGGCAGTTGTTGCTGGGCCTGCTGATCGCCACCCAGAGCCTGTGCCTGTACTCGGCCGTGGCGCGGATCCCAGTTGCCCTGGCGTTACTGGTCGGCAACACCTTTCCGATTCTGCTGGTGCTGCTCGGCTGGAGCTTGGGCGGGCCACGTCCGACCCTGCGGACAGTGCTGCTGATGGGGGTGATCCTGATCGGGCTGATCCTGGCGCTGGACGTCCCTGCGCGGCTGGCCAGCCGCGGCGAGGCCAATGCGCACTGGACGCTTGGCATCAGCCTGGCGTTCTGCGCCGCCTGTGTATTTGCCGGCGCGCTGTGGATAACCGATCACAAGCTGGCCAGCGTGCGGGGGCCGGTGCGCAGCCTGCTGACCCTGTCGGTGGTATTTATCAGCATGCTCGTTGCCGGCGCCAGCGGGGTCATGCCGTCAGGCTTGTCCCTGCCGGGCAACAGTACCGGCTGGATCGCCCTGGCAAGCCTGGTGGTGTTGTACGGCATGGCCTTTACCTTGCTGTTTGTCTGCGTGCCGCGGTTGAACATGGCGCAGAACGCGCCGGTGATGAATGTCGAGCCCATTGCCACCTTGCTGCTGGGCTGGACACTGCTGGATCAGGCGCTGGGCACTCTGCAAGTGCTGGGCGCGGCAGTGGTGGTGTGTGCGATTGTGCTGCTGACTTATCGTAAATAACCCCATCAGCATGGGGAGCATTGCCCCCCATGCGTCAGCAGGACTTACTTCTGCTGCTGCCTACTGCTGCTGCCCTGACTGCCCGATGGCGCGTCGTCATCCTGGGACTGCTCGGGTTGATCGTCTTCATCCTGAGAAGTCGAACCGCCTTGACTGCCACCTTCCGAACCCTGCTGGCCTTTGTCATCAGAAGACTGACCGCCTTGACTGCCGCCCTGGGATCCGGACTGATTACTGCTGTCAGAAGACTCGCTGTCCTTGCTACCACCTTCGGCGCTGTTGCCCCCAGAGGCCTGACCGCCTTTACGGCCGGCCTCGGCCGCTTTCTCAGGATCATTCTTGAAATTGCCCCCCGAAACGCTGCCACCTTTGGCGCCCTCTTCCGAGGCACGCTTGGGGTCGTTGGCAAAGTTGCCGGGGTTGCTGTTATCAGTGCTGGACATTTGCATATTCTCCATAAACGCGGACCGCTTTAGCGCAGTCGCATTGGTTATGAGTGTGGCCAGTAGTACGGGTGATCCATGCACGCGACCAATGGAGACACTCAGGAGCGGCAAACCGCTGCCGATGGTCGGATCAGCAATCAGCAACAGAACGCCGAGCAAAGAAGAGCATCGGTTATAACCTTAGAACATATCTCTCTAACCATTCAGAACATAAGCCGCTATGCTGCCCGCCACTTTTTACCTGACAACAGATAACAGTGATACAGGGCGTGATAATGGATGTTGGCGGTCTTGGCTTTACAGTGGCTGGCCTGGTAGTCGGCTTTATCGTCGGCATGACCGGCGTGGGTGGCGGTTCGTTGATGACCCCGATCCTGCTGTGGTTCGGCATCAACCCCGCCACAGCGGTGGGCACCGACCTGCTTTACGCAGCGGTAACCAAAGCCGGCGGTGTGTACGTTCACAAGAAGAACGACAACATCGACTGGAAAATTACCGGCTGGCTGACCCTCGGTAGCGTACCGGCAGTGCTGCTGACCCTGTGGTTCCTCAGTTCTCTGGACCATGCCCCGGACGCCCTGAATGCAATCATCAAACAGGCGCTGGGCTTTGTCCTGCTGCTGACGGCACTGGCGATTCTGTTCAAGAACAAGTTGCTGGCCTTTGCCCATGACCGGGTCGAAGGCCATTCGCTGTTCAAAGGCTCCAGCCTCAATGCCTTCACGGTCATCACCGGGATGATCCTTGGCACGATGGTGGCGCTGACCTCGATTGGCGCCGGCGCGCTGGGCACCGTGGCGCTGTTCATCCTCTACCCGCTGCTGCCCACCCGCCGTCTGGTGGGCACCGAGATCGCCCACGCCGTACCGCTGACCCTGGTGGCCGGTATCGGTCATGCCAGCATGGGCAATATGGACTGGAGCCTGCTGGGCTTCCTGTTGCTGGGTTCGCTGCCAGGCATCTATCTGGGCAGTCATATGGCCGGCCGGGTTTCCGACAACCTGCTGCGGCCATGTCTGGCAATCATGCTGGGCCTGATCGGCTTCAAGCTGGCGTTCTGATAGCCAAACGGCGCAGGGCCATGGCCCTGCGTCCTCGCGCCTCACCATCGGTCAGTTAGTTGTTGATCGACGACATGGCATTGCTCACATCACGCAAATTGCACTGGTCGCAGCGGCCAATCAGGTGCACGATGGCCTGCGCGATTACCCGTGCCGGTCATCCGGCTCCGTTCATCCTGGCTGACAGGCCTGCTATTGGAGATTGCGTCATGCTTATCCAGATAGAAGAAGGGATCAGTGCTTCAGAGTGGATCGTGAAACTCGACGACTACCCGGTGATTTGCCGAAGTCGCCAAGAGGCCGATGAATTCGCTGAACGGATGCAGACCCGGCTGGCGGCCCCCCATCCCCTGCCAGGCCCGCCCCGGCCTGCGGCAGACGAGTCGCTCAGCCCAACCGCCCATTGAGCGGCCGTTACAGGCTCAACATCGAAGCGTGAACATCGCGGCCAAAAGGCCCGCTGGTAACTTGCATTTCCCCTACATCCATTTCACATCCTCTTCACGTCCGGGGTCTTACAGTTACATCACTCCTTTGATGAATCCCCTTGGCTCGCCGTTTGGCGGGCCATTTTTTTGCCTGCCCGCTTTTCATTCGGCGGCTCAATGAGCCGTGACACTCGCAGGCGCAGTGCTCACCGCAGCGGTGACTGGCCCGCCAAGCACGGGGCCTGGCTGCAACTGGGCCAGCCGCTCGCTGCTGGTGCCATTGACCACCTTGCTGCTCCATTGCCCCGCCACGCTGGCAAGCCAGGCGAACAGGAACAGAAGCACAAGCTGCAACGTCCATTTGGCGACAGTCGACATGGTTAATCCTCCAGGCTGTTTTCGATGGGGGGATCTAACCATTGCTGTGTTGCAGAGGCATTGCAGCGAGCACTGCAACGCAGGGCCGGGGGCTGCAGCACGGAGCCACCCGGCGGGGGGAAAGCCTCAGTAGCGCGCGGCGTCCGAGGCGTGGCGTGGGCCGGCGACGATCCAGGCCAGTACCCCGATAATCGGCACAGCGACGATACCGATGATCCACATGGCTTTGTTGGATGAGTTGGTCTGGCTTTTGCGGACCCGCAGTACGGCCCACAGGTCGGCCAGAATAATGACTGCGACCAGCAGGGCGCTTGTCCACAAGCCCATTTCTGATAATGGCATCTGAAACCTCCCGACGTTTGTTGTCTGCGGCGCCCTTGTGGCCCCCTTGCAATAGAAGAGGGTATCGAGCGTCGTAAAGTTCAGATTAGTAGAAGAATCGGGCTTTCCAGTGGTCGCCGATCCCGTAGGAGCGGCTTTAGCCGCGAATGACTTGGTGCAGAGTAAGAGTCGTGCTGGAATTAAGATCGCTCAAGCTCATCCGCGAGGTTGCGAGCATTCCTTCAAAGGAATAATATGCCTTCCATGGAATGGAACGTTGAATACACCGATGAATTTGAAGCCTGGTGGAATGATCTGGTCGAGTCGTGCCAGGAAGACGTCAGTGCTTACGTCAACCTGCTCATGGAAAAGGGGCCCCAATTGCCATTTCCATTCTGCAGTGGCATCCACGGCTCCCGTCACGAGCACATGCGTGAATTGAGAGTGCAAAGCAGCGGAAAACCTGTCCGGGTTTTCTATGCGTTCGATCCCAGGCGATCAGCCATTTTACTCATTGGTGGCGATAAAACCGGGGATGGCCGATTTTATGAAAAGATGGTGCCGATCGCTGATGCACTCTACGAAACCCACCTTGAAGAATTGAACAAAGAGCGGAGGGACTAACGATGTCGGGTAAAAAATCTTTTTCGTCCTTGCAGAAGAATATGTCTGAAGCCTCGCAGGCTCGCGTCGCAGAGAAGACCGAGGTATTGCGTATGCAGATGGACCTTTCAGAGCTGCGCAGAGCGCGCAGGCTGTCTCAGGAGTCGCTAGCCCAGAGCCTTCATGTCAACCAGGCCAGTGTCGCCAAGATGGAAAAACGCACCGACATGTATATCAGTTCACTGCGCCGGTTCATTCAAGCCATGGGCGGCGAGCTTGAAGTAACTGCCAGGTTTCCTGATCACTCTGTGCGTATTAATCAGTTCTCTGAACTGGATGCAGTTTGATTGATGCCCCTCGCGGTTCTGGAAAGATCAGCGCCGCCAAGAGGGCTTTTATTGTGCGGCTGTAGTTCGGGCGCCGTCCTGACCGGCGGGCCACCTGGGATCGCTGTAGGTGCGGCCGGCGATCCGCTTTAACCGCGAAGATCTTTCGGTTTATGCAAGAACTGTTGCCGCGGTTGACCGGACTGCAGGGTCCGCCCCGACGGGCGTCGCGTTCGGCGGCACCTGTGCCATCTCGGTTCGAAGAGCAAAAGCAAAGCAAAATCACGATCAACGGCAACGGCTATATAGCATTGATTCCGTTGAGTTGGCCTGCATGCGGGCTTGCAGAGGGCGCCAGGTCGTGGCGAACACAGCGAGGGGAGAAGCTGACGAGGTGTGCCAGCCCGTGATACAGCACGGGCCGGCACGCTCGGTAAGGCAGGATCAGGTCACTGGAGCGGGGTTGAACAGCGCCAGGTCGTTGTGCAACCGGTAGTGTTCGGTCCAGGTTTTTTTCTTGCCGCTGGCCACGTCCAGGTAGTAGTGGAACAGCTCCCAGCCCAGGTCTTCGATGCTCGCCCGACCGGTGGCGATACGCCCAGCATCGACGTCGATCAGGTCCGGCCAGCGGTGTGCCAGCTCGGTGCGGGTCGAAACCTTGACCACCGGTGCCATGGCCAGCCCGTAGGGCGTGCCGCGGCCAGTGGTGAACACGTGCAGGTTCATCCCGGCTGCCAGTTGCAAGGTGCCGCAGATGAAGTCGCTGGCCGGGGTGGCGCAGAAGATCAGCCCCTTGCCTTTGACCCGCTCGCCAGGGCCCAGTACGCCGTTGATGGCGCTGTTGCCGGATTTGACGATCGAGCCCAGCGATTTCTCGACAATGTTCGACAGCCCGCCCTTCTTGTTGCCCGGCGTGGTGTTGGCGCTGCGGTCAGCCTCGCCCTTGGCCAGATAACGGTCGTACCAGTCCATCTCGCGCACCAGCTCACTCGCGACCTGCTGGTCCTGAGCACGGGAGGTGAGCAGGTAGATCGCGTCACGAACTTCGGTAACTTCCGAGAACATCACCGTGGCGCCGGCCCGCAGCAGCAGGTCGGAAGCGTAGCCCAGGGCCGGATTGGCGGTAATGCCCGAGAAGGCGTCACTGCCACCGCACTGCATGCCCAGAATCAGCTCGGAAGCCGGCACGGTCTCGCGACGGCGCAGGTCAAGCTTCTTCAGTCGCACTTCGGCCAGGTCCATGATCTGTTCGACCATTTCATTGAAGCCGTTGCCAGCATCCTGCAGGCGATACAGCCATTCGTCGCTCAGGTCCACCGACGGATCGTCTTCATGCATCACCTGACCGGCCTGGAGCTTTTCGCAGCCCAGGCTGATCACCAGGGCTTCACCGCCCAGGTTCGGGTTGCGGGCCAGATTGCGCACGGTGCGAATCGGGATGTACGCATCGGTGGCGGAGATCGCCACGCCACACCCATAGGTGTGGGTCAGGGCGATCACGTCATCGACGTTGGGATACTTGGGCAGCAACTCGTCGCGAATGCGCTTGACCGCATGGCCAAGCACGCCCGCCACGCACTGCACCGTGGTGGTAATGCCAAGGATGTTGCGAGTGCCGACGGTGCCGTCGGCATTGCGATAGCCCTCGAAGGTGTAGCCTTCCAGCGGCGCCTCCTTCTCGGGGACTGCGTCGGACATCGGCAGGCTGTCCAGTTCAGGCGCTGCCGGCATGCGCAACAGATCTTCCCTGACCCAACTGCCGCGTGGAATCGGCTGCAAGGCGTAACCGATGGTCTGGCCGTAACGGACTACGGCGTCACCTTCGGCCAGATCAACGGTATTGATCTTGTGGCTCTGTGGAACGTTGTCCACAGTTTCCAGGCCATCATCGAATCGGGTGCCCGCAGGCACACCCTGGTCATTGACCACCACGACCACGTTATCCAGCGGATGCAGCCGGATAGAACGCGGAGAATCGGCATGTTGAATCAGGTTCATCACGGTTTTCCTCAGGATTTGGCTTGGGAAAGGTCGCTGCCAGGTTCGCTCAGCGATGCCCCCTTGGTTGGGGGTTCTTTCAATTCCACACGCTTGATCTCACCCACCACAAACAGATAGCTGAATACCGCTATCAGTGCGTTGGCACCGACATACACCAGCGCCCATTTGAACGAGCCGGTGCTGCTGATGATGTAGCCAATCACGATTGGCGTAGTGATCGAAGCAATGTTACCGAAGGTGTTGAACAGGCCACCACTGAGACCGGCGATCTGTTTTGGCGATACGTCGGACATGACTGCCCAACCCAGTGCGCCAATGCCTTTACCAAAGAATGCCAGGGCCATGAAGCCCACGACCATCCACTCCAGGTCGACATAGTTGCAGGTGACGATACTGGTCGACAGCATCAGGCCACAGATGATCGGTGCCTTGCGGGCGAAGGTCAGGGTGTGACCGCGACGCAGCAGCCAGTCGGAGATCACCCCGCCCAGTACCCCACCGATGAAGCCGCAGATGGCCGGCAAGGAGGCGATGATGCCGGCCTTGAGGATGGTCATGCCGCGCTCCTGAACCAGGTACACCGGGAACCAGGTCAGGAAGAAGTAGGTGATGGCGTTGATGCAGTACTGGCTCAGATAGATGCCCAGCATCATGCGGTTGGTCAGCAACTGACGGATGTAGTCCCACTTGGGACCGCTGGCAGCCTTGCCCCCGGTTTTGTCCTTGGCCTTCTCGTCCAGGTCGACCATGCCGCCGTTGCTGGCGATGTGCTCGAGTTCGGCTTCGTTGATCATCGGATGCTGGCGTGGGCTGTAGATCACTTTCAGCCAGATACCGGAGAAGATGATACCGGCCGCGCCCATCACGACAAACACGTGCTGCCAGCCGAAGCGGTAGACGATCCAGCCCATCAGCGGAGCGAACAGTACAGTGGCGAAGTATTGCGCCGAGTTGAAGATCGCCGAGGCGGTGCCGCGCTCGGAGGTCGGGAACCAGGCCGCAACGATACGCGCGTTACCGGGGAACGACGGTGCTTCGGCCAGGCCGACCAGGAAGCGCAGCATGAACAGCGCAACCACGGCAGTGGACATGCCGAATTCGCCGACATAGCCCTGCAGCAGGGTGAACAGCGACCAGGTGAAAATACTCAAGGCATAGACTTTCTTCGAGCCGAAACGGTCGAGCAGCCAGCCACCGGGAATCTGGCCAGCCACGTAGGCCCAGCCGAATGCGGAGAAGATATAACCGAGGGTTACGGCATCGATGCCGAGGTCTTTTTGCAGGCTTGAACCTGCGATAGCGATGGTGGCGCGGTCAGCGTAGTTGATCGTGGTAACCAGAAACAGCATCAACAGGATCAAATAGCGGACGTGCGTCGGCTTGGACTTTTGCATTTGGTAGAACTCCCACTCATTATTTTTTTTACGCGGGTTAATGCTGATTTTGGTGTAGCGCTACAGGCCCCTTGGAAACACCGGTGGCGACGGCGTTTTCCACCTGCAGGTCGTGCAACGACAAAGACCGCGGAGCGAACTCAGCGGCCTTTGTGCGGTGTTACTTATTGCTTGCCTTGCTTGTCCATCAGCGCAGCGAGCATGTCCACTTCTTCGTTGGTCAGGTCGGTCAATGGCGCGCGAACCGGACCTGCATCGTAGCCAGCGATCTTGGCACCGGCCTTGACGATGCTCACCGCGTAGCCGGCTTTACGGTTACGGATGTCCAGGTAAGGCAGGAAGAAGTCGTCGATGTACTTGCCGACTGCTTCGTGGTCGTCACGAGCGATGGCGTGGTAGAAGTCCATGGCCAGCTTCGGTACGAAGTTGAAAACCGCCGAGGAGTAGACCGGTACGCCCAGTGCCTTGTAGGCAGCGGCGTAGACTTCAGCGGTCGGCAGGCCACCCAGGTACGAGAAGCGGTCGCCCAGACGGCGGCGGATCGAAACCATCAGCTCGATGTCACCCAGGCCGTCCTTGTAGCCGATCAGGTTAGGGCAGCGCTCAGCCAGTTTTTCCAGCAGTGGTGCGGTCAGGCGGCAAACGTTGCGGTTGTAGACAACCACGCCGATCTTGACCGACTTACATACCGCTTCAACGTGAGCGGCAACGCCGTCCTGGCTGGCTTCGGTCAGGTAGTGCGGCAGCAGCAGCAGACCTTTGGCACCCAGGCGCTCGGCTTCTTGAGCCATTTCAATGGCCTGACGGGTCGGGCCACCCACGCCGGCCAGGATTGGCACGCTTTTCTCGCAGGTATCAACGGCAGTCTTGATGATCTGCGAGTATTCGCCGGACGACAGCGAGAAGAACTCACCGGTACCGCCAGCGGCGAACAGGGCGCTGGCGCCGTACGGGGCCAGCCACTCCAGACGCTTGATGTAGCCTTCGCGATGGAAATCGCCTTGAGCGTTGAAGTCAGTGACAGGGAACGACAGAAGACCGTGGGAGAGGATGGACTTGAGTTCTTGTGGATTCATTATTCGAACACCCTGGGGGACATGAATGAAAAAAATCATCAGCTCCGTGCTGATGTCGTAGGTCATCGTACAACTGAACTTGAAATGTCACAACAGGGATTTGCAGATTTTTCTTACGAGCCCCTTTTTTTGCCTTCAAACCCTTTGGCTATAAGGGATTGATCAGAAAATCAAGAGCGACCATAGTCATACGATCACCCTATATCACAGGCGCGAATAGCTTGCCCGATCAGGCGACAGGAGGTCTGGAGAGGCTTCAGGCGGGGGGGTGCAGGACAAACTGCAGAAGGTGTAGCGTGCCCGGCGGGAGAAACCCGCCAGGCAGTGCAAACGCTCAGGCGCTCTGCGAGGCGGCTTCTTCGTGGGCCTGGCGCAGGCGCTCACGACTGTTGGTCAGATGCAGGCGCATCGCGGCGCGGGCCGCGTCGGCATCCTGGCGCGCGATGGCGTCGTAGATTTCTTCGTGCTCACGGCTCAGGCGCACCATATAGTGCTGCTGGTCATCATGGGCCAGACGCGCCGAGTTCAGCCGGGTGCGCGGAATGATACTGGCGCCCAGGTGAGTCATGATGTCGGTGAAATAGCGGTTGCCGGTCGCCAGGGCAATCTGCAGATGGAACTGGAAGTCCATGGCCACCGCATCGCTGGCGTGCGCGGCGCTCTCGTTCAAGGCATCGAGGGCCTGGCGCATCAGTTGCAGTTGCTCATCGGTGCGCCGCTGCGCCGCCAGGCCTGCGGTTTCGACTTCCAGGCTGATGCGCAATTCCAGAATCGCCAGCACGTCACGCAAGGTGACGATAGTCGCCGGATCGATGCGAAAACCGCTGGTACTCGGCACGTCGAGCACGAAGGTACCGATACCGTGACGGGTTTCCACCAGACCGGAAGCCTGCAGGCGGGAAATCGCTTCGCGCACCACGGTGCGGCTGACGCCCTGCTCTTCCATGATGGCCGATTCGGTGGGCAGCTTGTCCCCGCGCTTGAGCTGGCCGCTGCGAATACGCTCGGACAGCTCGGCAACCAATTCCTGAGCAAGACTGCGATGCCTGCGCCGTGCGCGGGGTTGCTCGCTTTGAGTATCCATATCCAACGTGGGTTTCCAGGTATGTTATGACGCACAATCATAGCGCAGCGCTTGTACGATCACACCCCATGATACCGAGGGTGTGAGCCCCATCTGCCCATTGGTCATGGGCCGCACGCCACACAATGCGTCGCAGATTGTTGCGCTGGCGCTCAAGGCCGGGCCTTTGAGCCGTTAGCCGATGTCGCCGGCAATGCTCAGCGACGCACCGGACGCTTCTGCAATTTGCGCTGCAAGGTACGCCGGTGCATGCCCAGCGCACGGGCGGTTGCCGAAATATTGCCCTCATGCTCGGTCAGCACCCGCTGGATGTGCTCCCACTGCAGACGGTCGACCGACATCGGGTTTTCCGGCACCAGGTTGTCGAGGTTGGCATGTTCCGACAGCAATGCTGCCAGCACATCATCAGCATCGGCCGGCTTGCACAGGTAGTTGCAGGCGCCGCGTTTGATGGCTTCGACAGCGGTGGCGATGCTCGAATAGCCGGTCAGGATCACCACCCGCATGTCCGGGTCCATTTCCAGTAGCTTGGGCAGCAGTACCAGGCCCGAGTCACCGTCCATTTTCAGGTCCAGCGCGGCGTATTCAGGAATATCCTGCTGCGCAAGGATCAGGCCTTCTTCGGCTGAGCCTGCGGTGCTGACCCGAAAGCCACGGCGGGTCATTGCCCGGGCCATGACCCGGGTAAACGTCGCATCGTCATCGACCAGCAACAGGTGCGGCAGTTCTTCGCCATCGGCCTGTTCGGTCAGGTTCTCTTCACTCATGCTTGTTCTCCTTTCTTGTCACGGGGCAGGCGCAACTCGGTGAGCGTGCCGCCTTCTTCATGACGATAGAGCCTGACCGAGCCACCCGCCCGGGTGACGCTGGCCTTGCTCAGAAAAAGACCCAGGCCGAAGCCTTTGCCTTTGGTGGTGAAAAACGGTTTGCCAATTTGCTCGGCAATCGCGGCAGGCACACCCGGCCCCTGGTCGCGAATCCTGATAAAGACCTCGGCACTGTCCCAGTCGAGACTCACCTGCAGATTCTCGGCGCAGGCATCGGCGGCGTTATTGAGCAGGTTAAGCAACGCCTGGGTCAGGTCCGGCGGCGGTGCCAGCATCGGCACACTGCCCTGCCCCAGTTGCTGGAAACGGTAGCTGACCTCAGGGCGCATCAGGTGCCAGCGGTTCAGTGACTCGTCCAGCCAGCGTGATGCGGTCTGGTACTGCACGGCCATGCGCCGGTTGGCTTCTGCGGCACGAACCAGCTGTTGCAAGGTGTGCTTGCACTGCCCGACCTGTTCCTGAAGCACCGCAAGGTCTTCTTGCAGCCCCGGGTCCTTGTGGTCCTGGCGCATTTCATTGAGCAACACGCTCATGGTTGCCAGCGGCGTGCCCAACTCATGGGCCGCGCCGGCTGCCTGGGTTGCCACCGCCAGCAGTTGCTCGTCGCGCAGGCCCTCTTCGCGGCGCTCGGCGCGCAGCTGTTCCTGACGCCGCAGTTCTTCGGCCATCCGCGCGGCAAAAAAGGTAATCACCCCGGCGGCAAGCACAAAGCTCAGCCACATGCCGTAGATCTGCATGTTTTCCTTGGCGATCGGGTAAGTCTCCAGCGGGTAGACCTGGGCCAGCAACCAGGTATACAGCGCCAGCGCAATCCCGGAGAGAATCAGCGAGTAGCGCCATGGCAGGGTGACTGCGGCGATGGTCAAGGGCACCAGGTAATAAGACACGAACGGGTTGGTCGAGCCACCGGAGTAATACAACAGGGCGCTGTGGATGATCAGGTCCAGGGCCAGTTGCACGGCATATTCCTGTTCGCTGACCAGCCACGGCGTGCGCAGGCGCAGCGCCGTCAGGGCGCAGAGGATCGCCGAACAGCCGAGGGTGATCGACAGCGGCAGCCACGGCAGCGGCAACACCTCAAACAACCAGGCAATGCCCACCGAGCCTGCCTGGGCAGCCAGGACCAGCACACGAATAAAGGTCAGACGCCACAGGTTTTGCCGGGTGGCTGAAAGCATTTGAACGGGGACGAGCATGAGCTCTCCTGCTGAGCGCACCGGGCGCGGATGAATCACAATGAGTATAACCAAGCACAGGTCAAAACCGGCAATCATGCGGCAATGCGCCACAGATACAATCGCTGCAATGAATTGTTCAGCCACACTGCCGGAACCGGCCCCGCAGCCCATAGTCTGATTGCCCATGCCGAACGACAACCGTCGCAGGCCATTCAACAAGGAGTTCCCATGCTTAAACTTCGCCCTGCCGCCGCCCTGCTGGCCCTGAGCACCGCCGTGCTGGCCAGCGTCCCGGCGCTTGCCGATGAGCCGCGCTACAACCAGGTTTCGCTGCGCGCCGAAGTCGACAAGGAAGTGGCCCGCGACCTGATGGAGGTCACCCTGTACACCGAAGCCCAGGACCGTGATCCTGGCAAACTCGCCGCGCAGGTCAGCGAAGCCCTCAACAAGGCTATCGGCCAGGCTCGTCAGGTCAAGGAAATCGAGGTCCGCCAGGGCAGCCGCAACAGCTCGCCGATCTACGACGACAAAGGCCAGAAAATCACCGGCTGGCGCGAGCGTGCCGAGATTCGCCTGGAAAGCGCCGACTTCACCGCATTGTCAAAACTCACCGGCGAGCTGCTCACCGATCTGAAAATGGGCGGCATGGAGTTCTCGATTTCTTCGCCAACCCGCAAAACCAGCGAAGACGCCCTGCTCAAAGATGCCGTGGCCGCGTTCAAGGCCCGCGCCCAACTGGTCACTGAAGCCATGGGCGGCCAAGGCTACAAAGTGGTCAGCCTGAACCTCAATACCTCAGGTTATCCACAACCCTACCTGCGCTCGCCGGCACCCATGATGATGAAAGCCGACCGTGCCGAAGCGTCGGTCACCCCGGATATCGAAGCCGGCACCTCGAAGGTCACCGTCGCCGCAGACGGAGTGATCGAGGTGCAGATCCCCTGAAACCTGCTGCCTTGCCCGCGATGCCTGATCGCGGGCGAGGCTGTTTGTGCTGAACGGCCCTGCCTGACGCTTTCTGCCTGCCACACCAGCCAACACCCCGCGCCGGCGCCTAAAAATCCCACAGCCTGCGTATAGCGCGTCCGATTTTGCATTCCTGATCAAACCGTACACTCGGTCCTTGCAAACACTCATTGACAGTTGTTCAAGGAATCAAGGAATGAATCCTCTTATCTCGGCTACCCGGCCCCATCACTCGCGCCACCAGAGCCTGCTGGCCAAGGGCAGGCCGCAGCCCCAGCATCGCCAGCGCGTGCCGTCGGGCGTGCTGCACAGCCGCTTCGCTCTGGAGCAATTAACCGAGCTGGCCATGCGTTGCCAGACGCCAGAGTTCGTCATGCTGCTGGCGCCGGTGTTCGGCCTGGATCTGCCGCCCCAGGTCTATTTGAGACTACAGACCGCCTTGCAAGATAAAGAGATCAGTGCGCCGCGCTGCCAGATCGTCGCTGACGGCTTCTACCCGGCCGAATACGACAGCCAGCAGCGCACGGTGCGCTTGCACAGCGCAGCGCTTGACTATGTACAGGCCAATCCGCAGGCGGCCTGGGAACTGCTGGAAATTCTCCTGCATGAGTTCGGCCATCATCTCGACACGCTGTTGCGCGAAGACCTGAGCATCAATGGCCCGGTGCATCGCGATGCACCGAGCGAAGAAGGCGGCCGCTACGCACTGCGCATGGCCAGGGCGGGGTGGTCTGGCGCGCAGCCGGTACTGCTGGCCAGCTACCAGGACAACAACGGCCAGCCCGTCAGCCTGCACATCGACGCGCAACAGGCCCTCAAGCAGATCCTGTCCAGCGAGTCGCTCATCGGGCGCAATACCGGTAAAGCGAGCAACGAGCATCACGAGCAGTTCGAAGCCACCGGTGAGCAAGACGGCAAGTTCAGCCACGAGCGTATCGAAAGGCGCTTGCTGAAACTGGGTTTGTCTGAACACGAGCGGCAGACCATTTACTTCGGTAACTGGCTGCGTGACTACTCGCAGTTGCTGGACCCCAAGCTGGTAAGCGGCCCCGGCATGGCCAAGGCCTTTCCTAAACTACTGTCGCGCCAAGCGCTGACCGAGATTGTCGATATCCTCGCCACCCGCCGGTTTGCCGAAGCACGCCTGCGCGACCCGGACAGCTTCAAAGTCACCGCGCAACGGCTCGGGGTTTATCGGCCCAGCGAACACATCGACAACCCCAGGGTCGAGACGGCGGCGTTCGATCTGACTGAACGCGACGCGGACTTCGAGCCGTGGGTACTGGCCGGCGACCCGGCCCTGCAGGTTGATTTCGCCACGTCAATGAAAGGCTATATCCAGCGCTCGATCGACTATATGCAGGACGAGCTGCGCGCAGCCATGCAGCACGGCCGTACACCCGAGGGGCTAAGGCGCTTCGGTGCAGCGCTGCATGTGCTGGAAGACTTTTTCGCTCACTCCAACTTCATCGAACTGGGGCTGACCAAGCTCGGCTATCCGGTGCTGGCCTGGACCTCACCGGTCGACTGCAAGTGGCAGCTACCGCTGGTCACCGGCCGCTTTGCCGGCGCCGATGTGATCGCCAGCCTGGCCCAACCGGTGGCCAGGCTAATCGCCCCGGACGAGAACTGGCAGTTCAATCCGGACAAACCAGGCGAGTTGAGCGACACCGACCGCATGCTGCTGGTGTTGCTCAATGAACACCGTGACACCAGCCTGCTAAGCGCCTACGAGAACTGGATCGAGGCCCGCGACGTATTGCGCGAAAACAGACTGGTGCAGCTACTCAAGCTCAAGGCCTGGGCCCAGACCGCCCCGCTGCGGTTGGTCAGTAACGCCTGGAATGAGGTGCAGCGCGGCGTCCTGAGCCTGCTTGGCAGCCATGTCGACGATGCCCAGACCTTGTTTGACGGCGACCCCAACAGTAACGGTTCCAGCGACCCGACCCACTCGCAACTGGCCAAGGACCATGCCGAACACCCCCTGCATGAGCCCGCCGGGCTGCTGGCCTCGCAAGCCGTCGGCCAGGTGGCGCAAGCCATGATCGACCACTGGAGCGGTCAGCCTGGTGAGGACCCGCTGCACCTGGCAGCCAGCTTCTTCTGCCACGCCCGTGACAGCGACTGGCAGGACGAACTGCTCGCCGAATGGGCGATCAGTAACCCGCATCAGATCGAGCGCGCCAGTTCGCTTACGGAACTGCAAACCCTGCAAGAGCAATTGCACAGCCAACTCGCCCAGACCTTGCACAATTTCGAACAGCAAAGCCGCTCGACCTGGGATTACCTGAAGGGGCTGTTCGAACACCTGCTGGGCGATCTGATCAGCCTGGACACTGCGGAATCCGCAGACTTGTAGGAAAAGTCGCCAGTGGGGCATGCTGCGGCAACTCTGACTGCCGCCTTAGCGTGGGGATTTAATGAAAAGCGACCTGATGGAAAAGACCGTCTTCAAACCCTTGCTGTTGACTGCTGCACTGCTGGCCTGCGCGCCGCTGGCGCAGGCCGCGACCACCCTGGTGTATTGCTCCGAAGCCAGCCCGGCCGGCTTCGACCCGAGCCAGTACACCAGCGGTACCGACTTCGATGCCTCTGCCGAAACCGTCTTCAACCGCCTGACCCAGTTCAAGCGTGGCGGCACTGAAGTCGAACCGGGCCTGGCCACTGAGTGGCAGATAGCCGCCGACGGCCTGAGCTACACCTTCACGTTGCGCAAGGGGGTGAAGTTTCATACCACCGAGTTCTTCACTCCAAGCCGTGACTTCAACGCCGACGACGTGCTGTTCACCTTCAACCGCCTGCTCGACCCCAACCAGCCGTTTCGCAAAGCTTACCCGTCCGAGTCGCCGTATTTCACCGACATGGGCCTGAACACCACCATCAAAAGCATTGAAAAGCTCGACGAGCAGACCGTGCGTTTCAACCTGAACAACGTCGATGCGGCGTTCGTGCAGAACCTGGCCATGAGCTTTGCCTCGATCCAGTCTGCCGAATACGCCGAGCAGTTGCTCAAGCAGGGCAAGGCGGCCGACCTGAACCAGAAGCCGGTGGGTACCGGACCATTCGTACTCAAGCGCTACCAGAAAGATTCACAGATCCGTTACGTCGCCAACAAGGATTACTGGAAGCCTGAGGATGTGAAGATCGACAATCTGATTTTCTCGATCAACACCGATGCTGCGGTGCGCCTGCAAAAGCTCAAGGCCGGCGAATGCCATGTCAGCGGTTACCCGCGCCCGCAGGATATCGAAGAAGTCGAAAAGGACCCGCGCCTGAAGGTGCTCAGCCAGCCAGGCTTCAACCTGGGCTTTATCGCCTATAACGTGACCCACCCGCCGCTGGATCAACTCAAGGTCCGCCAGGCACTGGACATGGCCATCGACAAGCCGGCGATCATCAACGCGGTGTACCGCAGCGCCGGGCAACTGGCACAGAACGCCTTGCCGCCGGGCCAGTGGGGCTTTGATCCGAATATCAAGGACGCCCCGCACGACCCGGAGAAAGCCCGCCAGTTGCTCAAGGAGGCCGGGGTCGCGCCAGGCACGCAGATCAACCTGTGGGCGATGACCGTACAGCGCGCCTCCAACCCCAACGCACGGTTGTCAGCGCAAATGATCCAGGCCGACTGGGACAAGATCGGCATCAAGGCCAATATCGTCAGCTATGAGTGGGGCGAGTACATCAAGCGCGCCAAAGCCGGTGAACATGATGTGATGATCTACGGCTGGACCGGTGACAACGGTGATCCGGATAACTGGCTTGGCGTGCTGTACAGCTGCGCAGCGGTCAAGGGCAGCAACTACGCCAAATGGTGTGACCCGGCCTATGACAAGCTGGTGCAACAGGCCAAGGTCACCAGCAACCGCGATGAGCGGATCAAGCTGTATCAGCAGGCCCAGCAGATTCTCAAGACCCAGGTGCCGATCACCCCGATTGCCAACTCAAAGGTGTTTCAGCCAATGCGCAAAGAGGTTCAGGACTTCAAGATCAGCCCCTTCGGCCTGACGCCTTTTTATGGCGTCAGCCTGAGCAAGTAACCTGCTAGTAACAAACCGCTTCAGGCGGGTGCATCTTACCCACCCGCCTGACGCATTTTGACGCAGAAAACGATGGCAAAGTGCCAACTCAAACGATCAAACGCTGCCGTTTGATTCATTTTTGCGACATTCCTGTACGATCGTTCCACATTTATTCCCTCCTCACCGAGCTGTTTCTGGATTCGGGTATATACCCTGCATATCACCTGACAAGGTTGGCTCATGAGGCTGACCACATTCCAATGACAATAACTTGAGGCCACCATGCTCAAAACTGCGGTCATTCCGTTTTTCGTCAGTGCCAGCCTGCTGGCGGCTACCCCTTACGCCCACGCGGCAGGCAATCTGGTGTTCTGCTCTGAAGGCAGCCCGGCAGGGTTTGACCCCGCGCAATACGTGGCCGGCACCGACTTCGACGCCAGCGCCGAAACCATCTTCAACCGCCTGACCCAGTTCGAGCGTGGCAGCACCGCCGTGGTGCCGGGTCTGGCCACCCGCTGGGACATCGCCCCGGACCTGCTGAGCTACACTTTCCACCTGCGTGAAGGCGTGAAGTTCCATACCACCCCGTGGTTCAAGCCCAGCCGTAACTTCAACGCCGATGACGTGCTGTTCACCTTCAACCGCATGATCGACAAGGACCAGCCGTTCCGTAAGGCCTACCCAACCGAGTTTCCGTATTTCACCGACATGGGTATGGACAGCAACATCAAGCAGATCGAAAAGCTCGATGAATACACGGTGAAGTTCACCCTCAACAGCGTCGACGCCGCGTTCATCCAGAACCTGGCCATGAGCTTCGCCTCGATCCAGTCTGCAGAATACGCCGAACAACTGCTCAAACAGGGCAAGCCCGAAGACATCAACCAGAAGCCGGTGGGCACCGGGCCGTTCGTGTTCAAGAGCTACCAGAAGGACTCGAACATTCGCTATACCGGTAACAAGGAGTACTGGCACCCCGAAGACGTGCGGGTCGACAACCTGATCTTTGCCATCACCACCGACCCGTCGGTGCGCATGCAAAAGCTCAAGCGCAACGAATGCCAGGTCACTGCATATCCGCGCCCTGCCGATCTGGAATCGCTCAAGGCCGACAAGAACCTGCAAATGCCTGAGCAGGCCGGTTTCAACCTGGGCTATATCGCCTACAACGTTTCCGACAAGATCAAGGGCAGCGATGCTGCCAACCCGCTGGCCCAGTTGCAGGTCCGCCAGGCGCTGGACATGGCGGTCAACAAGCCGGCGATCATCAATGCGGTGTATCAGGGTGCCGGGCAACTGGCAGTCAACGCCATGCCGCCCACCCAGTGGTCCTATGACGACACCGTCAAGGACGCGCCTTACGACCTGGACAAAGCCAGGGCACTGCTCAAGCAAGCCGGTATCAAGGAAGGCACCGAGATCAGCCTGTGGGCCATGCCGGTGCAACGCCCCTACAACCCCAACGCACGGTTGATGGCCGAACTGATCCAGGCCGACTGGAAGAAGATCGGCATCAACGCCAAAATCGTCAGCTACGAGTGGGGTGAATACCTCAAACGCGCCAAGGCCGGCGAAATCGGTGCCATGCTGATTGGCTGGAGCGGCGACAACGGCGACCCGGACAACTGGCTCGGGACGCTGTTTGGCTGTGATGCGGTCAACGGCAACAACTATTCCAAGTGGTGCGATCAAGCGTTCGACAAATTGATCAAGCAGGCCAAGGCCACTCCTGGCCAGGACCAGCGCACCGTGCTGTACAAACAGGCGCAGCACCTGCTCAAAGACGCAGTCCCGCTGACCCCCATCGCCCACTCAACGGTCTACCAGCCCATGCGTGCCAATGTACTGGACTTCAAGATCAGTCCGTTCGGCCTGAACTCATTCTATGGGGTGGGCATCAAGTAGCCTGCTTTGATGCTTCGCTGCCTCAATACTTCGCTGCTAAAGCAGCTCCTACAGGCATGAGCCTGTAGGAGCTGCTGTAGGAGCCGCTTCAGCGGCGAACTCTCGGACTTTTCCTACGAAACATGAAGCCTTCTGACCGACATACCAGACGAATCGACTGACATACAGTGCAGAACCTGGCGAATCCGGGCACTCCCCGGCCTATGCCCGTTCCGTCTTGAGACCTGAAAAAGGGAAGATCATGCGCTCTACCATCGCAACGGCATCTCTATTGAGCCTGGCGCTGTTCACCGCCGCGCCTTATGCCCTGGCCGCCAACAGCCTGGTGTTCTGCTCCGAGGCCAGCCCGTCGGGCTTCGACACGGCGCAATACACCTCGGCCACCGATAACGATGCCGCCCAGCCGCTGTATAACCGGCTGGCCGAGTTCGAAAAAGGCGGCACAGTGGCCATCCCGGCGCTGGCCACTTCATGGGATGTATCGGCAGATGGCCTGGTTTATACCTTCCACCTGCGTGAAGGGGTGAAATTCCACAGCAACAAGGCCTTTACCCCCAGCCGCAACTTCAATGCCGACGACGTGCTGTTCACCTTCAACCGTATGCTCAACACCGAGCATCCGTTTCGCCTCGCCTACCCCACCGAGTTTCCGTACTTCACCGGCATGGGCATGGACAAGAAGATCCATTCGGTGACCAAGAGCGGGCCGATGACGGTTGTCTTCACTCTCAACAGTGTCGACGCGGCCTTTATTCAGAACCTGGCGATGAGCTTCGCCTCGATCCTGTCAGCCGAATACGCCGAGCAGCTGATGGCCGCAGGCAAGGCGCGGGATATCAACCAGCAGCCGATCGGCACCGGCCCGTATATCTTCCAGCGCTACCAGAAAGACGCGCAGATTCGTTACAAGGGCAACCCCGACTATTGGGCGCCGGAACAGGTCAAGCTGGATCAGTTGATCTTCGCCATCAACACCGACGCCTCGGTACGCCTGCAAAAGCTGCGCAAGAACGAATGCCAGGTCACCCTGCATCCACGGCCTGCCGATGTACCGGGGCTCAAGGCCGATCCACAGCTGCAGGTGATCGAAAGCCCCGGCTACAACCTGGGCTACATCAGCTACAACGTGCGCCATGCGCCGCTGGACAAGCTGGCAGTGCGCCAGGCACTGGACATGGCGGTCAACAAGCAGGCGATCATCGATGCGGTGTATCAGGGTGCCGGGCAAAAAGCCGTCAACGGCATGCCGCCTTCGCAGTGGTCCTACGACAGCAGTATTCAGGACGCGCCCTATAACCCCGACAAGGCCCGCGAACTGCTGCGCGCCGCCGGGGTCAAGGAAGGAACGGAGTTGACCCTGTGGGCCATGCCGGTGCAGCGCCCGTATAACCCCAACGCCCGGTTGATGGCCGAGATGCTGCAGGCCGACTGGGCCAAGATCGGGATCAAGGCGCGTATCGTCAGCTATGAATGGGGCGAGTACCTGAAACGCAGCAAGAACGGCGAGCACGACATCTCGCTGATCGGCTGGACCGGCGACAACGGCGATCCGGACAACTGGCTGGGCACCCTTTACAGCTGCGCGGCAATCGGTGGCAACAACTACTCGATGTGGTGTGACGAACAGTACGACCGGCTGATCAAGTCAGCCATCGCCAGCACCGACCGGGAACTGCGCAGCGGGCTGTATCAACAGGCGCAGCGTTACCTCAAGCAACAGGTGCCGATCACCCCGATTGCCCACTCGACCGTCAGCCAGCCGCTGCGCGCCGACGTTCAGGGTTTCAAGGTCAGCCCGTTCGGCCGTAACGACTTTTCCGGGGTGAGCATTGTCGATTAACTGCTGCAGAGCACAGGAGTGCAGCCATTGAAACTGACTTTCAGCCACTGGCCGCTGGTTCTGGCGCTGTCAGCCGCCAGCCTGGCGGTGCAGGCCAAGCCGTTGGTGGTGTGTACGGAAGCCAGCCCGGAAGGTTTCGACATCGTGCAATACACCACCGCAGTGACCGCGGATGCTTCGGCCGAAACCATCCTCGAACGGCTGGTGGCTTTTAAACCGGGCAGCACCGACCCGCAGCCTGGCCTGGCCGAACGCTGGGAGATCAGCGAGGACGGCCTGCAGTACACCTTTCATCTGCGTCGCGGGGTGAAATTTCACAGCACCGATGACTTCAAGCCAAGCCGTGAAATGAACGCCGATGACGTGATATGGAGCTTTAAGCGCCAGCTCGACCCGGCCCACCCCTGGCACAAACTGTCGTCGGTGGGCTTTGCGTATTTCGAGAGCATGGGGTTTCGCGCCCTGCTCAAGGCCGTCGAAAAGCTGGACGAACACACGGTGCGCTTCACCCTGAGCCGCGCTGAAGCGCCTTTTCTACGTGACCTGGCGATGCCCTTCACCTCGGTCTATTCCGCCGAATACGCCGGGCAATTGCTGCAACAGGGCGAGCCGGAACGCCTCAACAGCCAACCGGTGGGCACCGGCCCCTTTATCCTGACCCGCTACATCAAGGACGCCCAGGTACGCTTCAAGGCCAACCCGGATTACTGGAAAGGCCCGGTACCCAGCGAAGTTCTGGTGTTCGCCATCACCCTGGACAGCAATACCCGGCTGCAAAAACTCAAGGCCAACGAGTGCCAGGTGGCGGTCTACCCCAAGCCTGACGACATCGAAGTGATCAAGGCCGATCCGCAGTTGGCCATCGATGAAATGGAAGCCATGATGACCAGCTATGTGGCGCTCAACACCCGCAAACCCTGGCTCAGTGATGTCAGGGTGCGCCAGGCAATCAATCTTGCATTCGACAAACAGGCCTATCTCAAGGCATTGTTCGGGGATGGCAAGGCGACAGCAGGCAGCGGCCCTTATCCGCCGACCCTGTCAGGCTTCGATCATACGCAGCACAATCAGGCCCATGATCCGCAAAAAGCCCTGGCTTTGCTCAAACAAGCCGGGGTGCCGAAAGGCCAGGTACTGACCCTGTTCACCCGCAACGGTGGCGGGGTGACCAACCCCAATCCGTTGCTCGGCGCGCAGATGTTGCAGGCCGATCTGGCCAAGGTCGGCCTGAGCGTGGATATTCGCGTCATGGAGTGGGCCGAAATGCTGCGCCGGGCCAAACGCGGCGAGCACGATATGGTGTTCGCCGGCTGGGCAGGCGACAACGGCGACCCGGACAACTTCCTGACCCCCAACCTCGGTTGCGAGGCGGCAGGCAACGGCGAAAACTACGCCCGCTGGTGCAATCCCGAATTCGAGGCGGCCATCAGCCAGGCACGAGGCACCACCGAACCCTCTACTCGGGCGGCCCTCTATCAGAAAGCCCAGCAGGTTTTCATCCGGGAACAACCCTGGATCAGCCTCGCTTACCCGAAACTGTTCGTGGCCCGGCGACACAACGTCGAAGGCTTCGTTATCAGTCCGCTAACCAATAACAACTTCGCGACCACGAGCGTGAAGTAGACAACCACTCCGCCACACCCCGCACGGGGCAAGCGGCGGATTTGCCTGAACGGCCTAATGAGGAACATCGCAGAATGTTGAGTTTCATTGCCCGCCGGGTGGGGTTGCTGATCCCCACCTTTTTCGGGATTACCCTGCTCACCTTTGCCCTGATTCGCCTGATCCCCGGCGACCCGGTGGAGGTGATGATGGGCGAACGCCGGGTCGACCCCGAAATGCACGCCCAGGCCATGGAGCGCCTGGGTCTGAACAAACCGCTGCATGAGCAGTACGTCGATTACATCGCAAAACTCGCCCAGGGCGACCTCGGTGAATCGCTGCGCACCCGCGAAAGCGTCTGGAAAGAATTCCTCTCGCTATTCCCCGCCACCGTAGAGCTGGCCTTGGCCGCTCTGCTGTTTGCCGGGGTGCTGGGGCTGCTGGCCGGAGTGATCGCGGCGCTCAAGCGCGGCTCGCTGTTCGACCACGGGGTTATGGGCGTCTCGCTGGCCGGCTATTCGATGCCGATCTTCTGGTGGGGCCTGATCCTGATCATGTTCTTCTCGGTGACCCTGGGCTGGACCCCGGTCTCCGGA
Source organism: Pseudomonas sp. 21LCFQ02 (assembly GCF_024129895.2). Classification (NCBI taxonomy): domain Bacteria; kingdom Pseudomonadati; phylum Pseudomonadota; class Gammaproteobacteria; order Pseudomonadales; family Pseudomonadaceae; genus Pseudomonas; species Pseudomonas sp. 21LCFQ02. Next base: position 2,309,333 of record NZ_CM178749.1, on the reverse strand, counting down.
CGCATCGATCTGCTTTACGACATCCCGCCCGTCACCGGCTTCATGCTGATCGACACCCTGCTCAGCGACGAACCGGGCTCGTTCCTCGATGCCCTGCACCACCTGATTCTGCCGGCCATCGTATTGGGCACCATCCCGCTGGCGGTGATCGCCCGGATGACCCGCTCCTCGATGCTCGAAGTGCTGCGTGAAGACTACGTACGCACGGCACGGGCCAAAGGCCTGTCGCCGGCACGAGTAGTGTTCGTCCACGGTCTGCGCAACGCGCTGATTCCGGTGCTCACCGTGTTCGGCCTGCAGGTCGGCGCGTTGCTGGCCGGCGCCGTGCTGACCGAAACCATCTTTTCCTGGCCGGGCATCGGCAAGTGGTTGATCGAGGCGATTGGCGCCCGTGACTACCCTGTCGTGCAGAACGGCATCCTGTTGATCGCCTGCCTGGTGATCCTGGTCAATTTCGTTGTGGATATTCTTTATGGCATCGCCAACCCGCGCATCCGTCACCAACGCTGAGATACCAGCCATGAGTGAAGAGCAAGCCAAGGGCGAACAAAGCAGCGCCCAAGCCGTCGATCAGAGCCTGTTCTACCCGTCGCCATTCAGGGAGTTCTGGCAGGCGTTCGCTAAAAACAAAGGCGCCGTGGCCGGCCTGGCGTTCATGCTGCTGATCATCTTTTGCGCCCTGTTCGCCCCGTGGGTCGCCCCCCATGACCCGAGCGAGCAATACCGCGACTTCCTGCTGACCCCGCCAGCCTGGCTGGAGGGTGGCCAGTGGCAGTTCATCCTCGGCACCGATGAGGTCGGCCGCGATCTGCTCTCGCGACTGATCCACGGTGCGCGACTGTCGCTGCTGATCGGCCTGTCGTCAGTGGTCATGTCGTTGATTCCCGGCATCCTGCTCGGCCTGCTGGCCGGGTTCTTCCCGCGCCTGATCGGCCCGTCGGTGATGCGTCTGATGGACGTGATGCTGGCCCTGCCCTCGCTGCTGCTGGCGGTGGCCATCGTCGCCATCCTCGGCCCTGGCCTGATCAACACCGTGATCGCGATTGCCATCGTCTCGCTGCCGTCCTACGTGCGCCTGACCCGCGCCGCCGTGATGGGCGAGCTGAACCGCGACTACGTCACCGCAGCAAGGCTGGCTGGCGCCACCCTGCCACGGCTGATGTTCGTCACCGTGCTGCCCAACTGCATGGCGCCGCTGATCGTGCAGGCGACCCTGAGCTTCTCCTCGGCGATTCTCGACGCCGCCGCACTGGGCTTCCTGGGCCTGGGTGTCCAGCCGCCCACCCCTGAGTGGGGCACCATGCTTGCCTCGGCACGGGACTATATCGAACGTGCCTGGTGGGTGGTCAGCCTGCCCGGCCTGACCATTTTGCTCAGCGTGCTGGCAATCAACCTGATGGGCGACGGCCTGCGCGACGCGCTGGACCCGAAACTCAAGAACGCCGCCTGAGGAACCTGCCATGTCACTGCTTGAAATCAATAATCTCAGCGTGCGCTTCGGCGATGCCAAAGCCGTCCCCGTGGTCGATGGCCTGTCGCTGAAAGTCGAAAAAGGTGAAGTGCTGGCCATCGTCGGTGAGTCCGGCTCGGGCAAATCGGTGACCATGATGGCCTTGATGGGCCTGATCGATCATCCCGGCATCATCCAGGCCGATGCGCTGCGTTTCGACGGTAACGAACTGCTCAAACTCAATGCCCGGCAACGACGCAAGATCATCGGCAAAGACCTGGCCATGGTGTTCCAGGACCCGATGACTGCACTCAACCCCAGCTACACCGTGGGTTACCAGATCATCGAAGTGCTGCGCCAGCACCTGGGTCTGTCCGGCAAGGCGGCGCGCCAGCGCGCCCTGGAGCTGCTGGAAAAGGTCGAGATTCCTGGCGCGGCTCAGCGGCTGGATGCTTATCCGCACCAATTGTCGGGCGGGATGAGCCAGCGGGTGGCGATTGCCATGGCGATTGCCGGTGAGCCCAAGCTGTTGATCGCCGACGAGCCCACCACCGCGCTGGACGTTACCATCCAGGCGCAGATCATGGACCTGCTGCTGAACCTGCAAAAAGAGCAGGACATGGCCCTGGTGCTGATCACCCACGACCTGGCAGTGGTGGCCGAAACCGCCCAGCGGGTCTGCGTGATGTATGCCGGGCAAGCCGTGGAAGTCGGCCAGGTGCCTGGCCTGTTCGACGTACCGGCCCACCCTTATAGCGAAGCGCTGCTGGCCGCCATCCCGGAGCACAGTCTGGGCGCCGAGCGCCTGGCGACCCTGCCGGGTCTGGTGCCGGGCCGCTACGACCGACCACTGGGCTGCCTGCTGTCACCGCGCTGCCCCTATGTGCGCGATAACTGCCATACCCAGCGCCCGGCCCTGGCCCCCAAGGCGCATAGCCTGGCACGCTGTTTCTATCCCTTGAATCAGGAGGTGGCGTAATGAGCGTCGTACTGACTGCCCGCGACCTGCACCGCCATTATGAAGTCTCCCAGGGGCTGTTCAAGGGCAGCGCCACCGTGCGCGCCCTTAACGGTGTGTCGTTCGAGCTGGAGGCCGGCAAGACCTTGGCGGTGGTCGGCGAATCGGGCTGTGGCAAGTCCACCCTGGCCCGGGCCCTGACCCTGATCGAGGAACCGTCAGCGGGCTCATTGCAGATTGCCGGTCGGGAAGTGACCGGGGCCAGCAAGGCGGACCGCAAGCAGTTGCGCCGCGATGTGCAGATGGTGTTCCAGAGCCCTTACGCGTCGCTCAACCCACGCCAGAAGATCGGTGACCAGCTTGGCGAGCCGCTGCTGATCAACACTAACCTGAGCCGCGCCGAACGCCGCGAGCGGGTGCAGGCGATGATGAGCCAGGTGGGGCTGCGCCCGGAGCATTATCAGCGCTACCCGCATATGTTCTCCGGTGGCCAGCGCCAGCGCATTGCCCTGGCCAGAGCGATGATGCTGCAACCGAAGGTGCTGGTGGCCGATGAGCCGACTTCGGCGCTGGACGTGTCGATCCAGGCACAAGTGTTGAACCTGTTCATGGATCTGCAGCAGCAGTTTCAGACCGCCTATGTGTTTATCTCGCACAACCTGTCGGTGGTCCGCCATGTGGCTGATTCGGTGCTGGTGATGTATCTGGGTCGGCCGGCGGAAATGGGGCCGAAAGAAGCGATCTACGAGCGGCCGCTGCACCCTTATACCCAGGCGCTGTTGTCGGCAACGCCGACGATTCATCCTGATCCGTTGAAGCCGAAGATCAAGATTGTGGGGGAACTGCCCAATCCGCTGAGCCCGCCGAGTGGCTGCGCGTTTCACAAGCGCTGCCCGTATGCGACGCAGCGTTGTGCCGAGGAGGTGCCGGCGTTGCGTGAGGTGGATCGACGGCAGGTGGCTTGTCACTATGCGGAGCAGTTTGTGGCGGCGTGACTTGGCGACGGGCCGCTTGTGGGCTCCGTAGGAGCGGCTTCAGCCGCGAAGCTCTTCCGATCGGTGCAAAGGTCTTTGCCGCAGTTGTCTGGGCTGCGGGTTTCGCCCCGACGGGCGACCCTATTTTGTGCTTGGCAACGTGCCCCGGGCAAAATAGGGGAAAACCGCTTGCTCCTGGTTTGGGTCCGCCCTGCGGGCAGACTTCCCTCAGTCCGGCGCCGATTCGGGGGCCGGCGCGATGGGCGTCCTGCCCAGCGCGCCTGCCCTCGGTTTCAAAATCAGCAGCATCCATGCTGATTTCTCCCCCAAATCGACGCCTACCTTCGGCCTGCACCCAAGTCGCGATTCGCGGCGTCTGTGCCATCTCGGCTCGAAGATCAAAAGCAAACGCAAACTCAGCGGCAGCGGCAGATCCGAGCCTATGCAGGCTCGTCCGCCTTCAAGGCTTGCGCTTGCGCGGCCCGGTATTGAAAGCAGGCACTTTGCGGACCGGTTTGACCGGTGGGGCGCTGGGTTCGGCTTCGCCGCTGTCGATCCATTTGCCCAGGTTGCCTTTGCCGCCGCTGGCTTTGGGCTTTTTGGGTTTTTTCGGCTTTTTGAGGATCTGGCCGCTGGCGTCAGTAACCGGGACGCGGTGGTCGGGGATGAAGTCAGGCTCGTCGTTGCGGGTCAGGACCTGACGGATCAGGGTTTCGATAGCCGACAGTTGTTCGACTTCGTCGGCACATACCAGCGAGATCGCTTCACCGGTCTGGCCGGCACGGCCGGTACGACCGATACGGTGCACATAGTCTTCGGCAACGATCGGCAGGTCGAGGTTGACCACGGTCGGCAGGTCGTCGATGTCCAGGCCACGGGCGGCGACGTCGGTGGCGACCAGTACCTGGATTTCACGGGCCTTGAAGCTGTCCAGTGCGCGTTGGCGGGTGGCTTGCGGGCGGTCGCCGTGGATACCATCGGCCTTGATGCCCAGGCCTTGCAGGCGCTCGGCGAGCTGGTCGACGCCGGCCTTGGTCTTGGCAAACACCAACACCTGGCCCCAGCGCTGTTTTTTGAGCAGATGGATGAACAGTTCAGTCTTGCGCTTTTTGTCGACCGTCACCACCCATTGCTTGACCGTATTGGCTGCGGCGTTGCGCGGGCTGACTTCGATGCTCAGCGGGTTGTCGAGCATCTGCCCGGCCAGCAGCCGGATCTGCTCGGAGAAGGTCGCGGAGAACAGCAGGGTCTGCCGGCGTTTGGGCAACGCAGCGTAGACGTTACGCAGTTCTTCGCTGAAGCCCAGGTCGAGCATACGGTCGGCTTCATCGAGCACCAGAATCTGCACCTGGTTGAACTTGACGGCGTTCTGCCGGTGCAGGTCCAACAACCGGCCTGGCGTCGCCACCAGCACGTCAACACCACGGCGCAGGCGCATCATCTGCGGGTTGATGCTCACGCCGCCATACACCGCATAGGTGCTCAACGGCAGGTGTTCGGCGTACTGCCGAAAACTCTCGTGGACCTGCTCGGCCAGTTCACGGGTCGGCGCCAGCACCAGAGCACGCACCGAGTTGGCAGCGACCTTGGGGCCTTCCATGGTCAGGCGTTGCAGCAAGGGCAAGGCAAACCCGGCGGTCTTGCCGGTGCCGGTCTGGGCGGCGGCCATCAGGTCACGGCCGTCCAGTACGGCGGGAATCGCCTTGGCCTGCACCGGCGTCGGGGTCTGGTAATCCAGCCCCTGGAGGGCGCGCAACAAGGGTTCGATCAGGCCGAGGGAAGCGAATGTCATGGTAATACCGTAGGGAAAATTCAGCGCAAGGCGCGCAGTTTACCCTATGGGTGCGCCGATGCGTCAGGCGCTGGCCTGCTTGACCACCGGCCGCCGCCACTGCGGCAGCCCGATGAGCACCACGGCGCTGACGATCACCAGCATCGCCAGACCTTCTTCCATACCGATGTATTCATCGGCAAACAACATGCCCAACACCACCGCCACCACCGGATTGACATAGGCATAACTGGTTGCCGCCGCCGGGCGTACATTCTTGAGCAGGTACAGGTAAGAGCTGAAAGCGATGATCGAGCCAAACACCACCAGGTACAGCAGCGCGCCCCACCCTGCTACCGTGGGCATCTGCTCCAGGTGTTCGCCGCTGAGCTGGCTGCCGATCATCAGGATAACCCCGGCGCTGATCATTTCAGTCGCGCTGGCCATGGGACCGGCCGGCAGTGGCAGGTGTTTGCTCCACACCGAGCCAAACGCCCAGGCCGCCGCTGCAAAAATCAGCAGCGCCGCCCCGTAAGGGCTGGCCTGCAGATTGGAGCCCAGGTTGAGCAAGGCGATGCCGAGCATGCCCAGAGCGATACCGGCCCATTCCAGGCCACTGGTGCGGTTGCCCCACAACAGCCCGGACAACAGGGTGAACAGCGGCACGGTCGCTACCGCCAGGGCGGCCACGCCAGACGACACGTCAGCGTGCTCAGCCAGGGTCACGCCGCCGTTACCGCAGGCCAGCAATAAAAAGCCAATCAGGGTCGCGGCCTTCCATTGCTGCCAGGTCGGTGCCGGCACACCGCGCCAGCGCAGGTAGCCATACATCAAGACACCGGCAAGCAGAAAGCGGATGGCAGCCATCATCAGCGGCGGCCAAGAGGCCACGCCAATACGGATCATCAGGTAAGTCGACCCCCAGATCAGGTACAGGGCCAGGAAGGCGCCAATCAGTAACAGGGGAAAGCGGCGGGAATCAGGCATGGCAGGCTCGAAGTCCATTCGTATGGTTGGGCTATTTTAGGAAGCTCAACCGGGATTCATAAGCCATTAAGCTTGTTTAAACGCAGCGTTTACCTGTAAATCAACGGTAATATCCGTTTTTTACTTTCGATTCGAAATCCAGCCCTTTGCCTGCCGGGAGATCCTCGTGGAACTGGACAAATATGACCGCATGCTGCTCAACGCTTTGCTGGAAAACGGGCGGGCGTCTTTTGCGCAACTGGCCCGGCAGGTCAACCTGTCGGCACCGGCGGTCGCCGAACGGGTGGCCAAGCTGGAGGCCAACGGGGTGATTACCGGCTATGAAGCCAAGGTCAACCTGGCCAGGGTCGGCCTGCCGATTCAGTGTGTGATCGAACTGCGCCTGGACAGCCACAGTAAACAGCGCGCCTATGAAGAGCTGTACACGTTTGCCGAACTGATCCAGTGCCACCGGGTGACCGGCGACCCCTGCTTTATCATGCGTGCAGCGGTCGACTCGATGGAGCATCTGGAACAGTTGCTCGACCGCGTGGCGAGCTATGGCGTCAGCAAGACCTCAATGGTGTTGTCCACGCCCATCGAACGCAGCCTGCCAGTGGGTCATCTGGACGTCGGGGTACGCTTGGAAAAGGCCACCGTCAAAGCCCGCGCTGACGCTTGAGGGCTTCGAGGATGCGTGAGGCCGGGACTTTCTGCAGGGTGCAAAACAACTGGTGGGAAACGCTGGCAATCCCGTGTGAATCGCGCAACTGGCCGACCATATGGTTGACCAGGTTGGCCGCCATCTCGGCATCAGCCATGGCCCGGTGCGCCTTGCCGGTGTCAGGCAGGCGCGCATAACGGGTCAGGGTGCCCAGCTTGTGGTTGGGCGCACTCGGCATCAGGCGCCGGGCCAGCAGCATCGAACAGGCAAAGCTTTGCACACGACTGCGCTGGATACGCGCCAGTTCGTAGTCCCAGAACTTCTGGTCGAATGATGCGTTGTGCGCGACCAGCGGTGTACTGCCGACAAAATCTGCCACATCGCCCATGACCTGCTCGGCACGCGGCGCGCTGCGGATCATCGCATTGCTGATACCGGTCAGGTTTTCAATGAACGATGGAATGGGCACGCCGGCGTTCATCAGGCTCTGGAACCGATCGACCACCCGACCTTGTTCGGTGATGACCACAGCCACCTCCGTGGCACGGCAACCGGGGCCTGGCGAGATACCCGTGGTTTCAAAGTCGATGACGGCAATACGTTCCACAATCCTGTCCTTCCTGGGGGTCAATTCTTGAGCAACAGCGCGCCTTCGATCGGCACATAGCGGTCGGCGGCGCGTATCAGTGAGTTGGCGGTCAGCCCTGGCACACCGTAGGCGGCGGTGGCAACAGCGTAACGGCTGGAGATCCGCTCAAGCAGCATGTCGAAGTCGCCGTCGCCGGAAGCCAGCACCACTTCATCGACCTGCGGGGCAAACTCCATGACATCCAGGGTGATGCCGACATCCCAGTCGCCCTTGGCCGAGCCATCACTGCGCTGGATGTAGGGTTTGAGCCTGACGGTAAAACCCAGGTTGCGCAGGATCTGCTGGAACTGTTGCTGTTTGCTGTCGCCCCGGTCAATGGCGTAGGCATAGGCCTGGACAATCTGCCCGCGCTGGCTGACATCGGCCCAGAACGCCGCGTAATTGAAGTGACACCCATGAGCCTGGCGCACGGTGTAGTAGAGGTTCTGCACATCGGCAAACACCGCGATCTTTTTCACCCCAACCACCCCGCGACATAAACAAGCACGCAGTATGCCAGTTATGCGCAGGGCGCGGGGTACGCCAGAGGGGTCGGATCACCGCTCAGACAAAACTGTCGTCGTCATCGAACGAGCCGCTGTCGTCACTCCAACCCGTTTGATTCGGGTTCGACCAGTCATCGGCCTGATAGCTTTGCGATGGCGCATCATGAACAACTTCGACAATTTCCTGCGGCGCGTTGTGGTGACCGAAAAGGCTGCTGATGCCTTGCGCCAGCATCACACCACCGGCAACTCCGGCCGCGGTCTGCAACGCACTGCCCAGAAAACCGCTGGCCCTGGACGGCGCTGCGGCGGCGGGCGCAGGCGGTGCGCTATAGCCGCTGTCACGCCAGCCGCCAGACGCTGCCGACTGCGCTGGCGAGGATGGCTGCGGCTCGCGGGCGCTGCCGGAGCCGAACAGGCTTGAAAGAAACCCGCCACCGCCGGCCGCAGCCGGGCCGGGACGGCTCTGCTGCAATTGAGCCTGGAGCTGGCGGATCTGCTCGTCACGCTCGCGCAGTTGCTGGTTGAGCTGATTGACCGCCGCTTCCTGGACCACAATCGCCTGAGCCATGTAATACGGCGCAGCTGGCTGACGGCGCAAATGCTCGTTGATATGCGCCTCGACTGCAGCATCCCGCACACCCGAGGCGCTTTCGGCACTTTTGAGTTTGCCGAACAGTTCATCGATCAGGACTTGCTCTTGATTGTTCATAGTGACCTCACAAGGATCGTTAAAAGGCCAGCAGACGGCCCTACAGAGGTAATGGGGCTGGGCAAAACCACTTCAAGGACATGACGAAAAAGTTAAAAAGGCCGCCGCCCCGGGCGTGCTTGGTTCGTCACCGGCCTTGGGCTACAGTGTTCGCCGACTTTTTCAAACGACACGCTTACATGAATCCGCTGAACATCCTCCGGGACTCCCTGTATTTCTTTCGCAGCAACCTGCTCAGCATCGTGCTGCTGTGCCTGCCACCGGTGGTGCTCGAAGCGCTGATCAAGCAGGCCGTGGATGGCAGCCTGCCAGCCAATGCCTCACCGGCCTACGGCTTGCTGGTGAGCCTGTTTTTCTACCCGCTCTACAGTGGGGTCCTGATCCTGTTTCTCGATGCCCGCAGCCGTGGCGATCAACCGGGCTTTGCCGAGCTGTGGAGCAGGACCTTGCGCCTGTGGCCGAGCTTTGCCGTGCTGTCGGCCATGAGCACGCTGCTGATCATGTTCGGCCTGTCGCTGTTCGTGCTGCCGGGCCTGTGGGTGATGATCAAACTGGCATTCAGCGAATACCTGCTGGTGCTGCGCCAGCGCACCCCATTCATGGCCATGCGCGAAAGCATGCTGATGAGTACCGGGCACTTCACCCGGATCATGGTGTGCCTGCTGATCATCTACATCCCGCTGTCGCTGATCGAAGCAGGCGGCCTGTATCTGCTGCCGCAACCGCAAAGCCCGGGCGTGTCGCTGCTGCTCAGCAGCCTGGCCAGTTTTCTGCAACTGTTCATGGGCGTGGCGATGTTCCGCCTGTTCATGCTCATTGAGCAGGACCGCCCACACACATAACTCGGCTATGCTGCCAGCACGCCCATCAGGACCCCGAACAGACCCATGAGCCGAATCCTGCTGCGCCTGATCCTGTTGCTACTGCTGCTGACCGGCGTGTTGTGGATCGCGGTGCAGAATCTCACCTGGCGGCCGGCCGAACGCGAGACGGTCACCGCCCGTTGCAGCAGCTCAGTTCAGCCCGATCTGCTGATGCCGGGGCAGGCGCTGAAAGTCATGACCTGGAACATCCAGTACCTGGCCGGCAAGCGCTATGTGTTCTGGTATGAACAGCCCGACGACAAAGGCCCGGACGAGCGCCCTACCCCTGACGACCTGGCGTACAACCTTGATGAAGTGGTGCGGGTGATCCGCGATGAGGCACCGGACCTGGTGCTGCTTCAGGAAGTCAGCGACGGCGCCAGAAACACCGACTACCAGGATCAACTGGCGCTGCTCCAGGAGCGTCTGGTGGATCTGTATCCGTGCAGCACCGAGGCCTTCAACTGGCAGGCCGAGTTCATCCCTGCGCCGCAGATCTGGGGCAGCGCCGGGCTCAAGCTGTCGACCCTGAGCCGTTATCGCATCGACAGCGGCGAGCGCCTGCAACTGCCGGTGCAACCGGCCAACCTGCTGAGCCGCCAGTTCCAGCCCAGACCCGCGCTGCTGGTCAGCTACCTGCCACTGCGCGACGGCGGCCGCCTGGCGGTGATCAACACCCAACAGTACGCCCGGCATCCTGACCAGACGACCTTGCGCCAACAGACCGAATTCACCGTCGGGTTACTCGATCGTCTGCAAGGCAGCGGTACGCCCTGGCTGGCCGGTGGCGACTTCGGCTTGCTTGCGCTGGGCCAGTACCAGCGCCTGGACCCGGCCCAACGGGCAGGCTACCAGCGCGACAGCGAACTGCACCTGCTGTGGGACAAATACCCGATGATCCCCACCAACGCCGAAGCCGGCGGCATCGAACGCAGCCAGTGGCTCACCCACTGGCCCAACGACCCACAGCTCAAAGGCCCGGACCGGACCGTCGACTACCTGTTCTACAGCCCCGCACTCAAACGTCTGGAGGCCCGGGTGCGGCAGGAGGACAGTTTGCAGATCTCCGATCATCTGCCGCTGATCGGGCGGTTTCTGTTGCCGGCCAGGCCTTAATGGCAATACTGATCAGTCACACCTGTGGGAGCAGTCGGCCGGCGCTCCGGTTGCTAGCGAAGGCGGCGGCACATTCGCAGCAGATGCTGTGACTTTCCTGGCCCTTTCGCGACCAAGGTCGCTCCCACAGAGATCTTTGGTGCTTAACAGAACAGTATTGGCCTTAATGGCGGATGTAAACATGACCCGTTTTCCCGAGCAAATCGCCTGCCCACGCTGCCTGTTGGTCGCCCCAGCCATTGACCTGAGTCAGGCCTTGCAGCAGGCCTTGAACCAAAGTTACGCGCTGCATGCCCGGTTCATGGACTGGCCGAGGCCAGAGCGGAGCCTGGTGGATGTCGAACAGGGTCTGCGTGCGGCGACAGACGCTTTTCACAGCCAAGAGGGTGAAAAAAGATACTACCTGGTTAGCCCCAGACGCGAGCAGGTGCTGGGTTGTGTGGGCGTAGAGTTGGGCGCTGACCCGCTACATTACCTGCTCGGTTATTGGGCCAGCGCCAACCATACCAGGCAGGGCTATATGAGCGAAGCGCTACGGCAGTTGCTGCCACTGCTAAGCCATTACCCGGTCAGGCTTACGACCTCATCGGCCAACCTGGCAAGCCAGCGTTTGGCCCTGCGCAGCGGTTTTCGCCAGATCGCTGTCGTGCCCAATGATCGTCACGACCCGCAACTGGGCTGGCATGACACGCTGGTGTACGAAATCACTCGATACCAGCAGGCTCAAGGCGTGCCGTTACGCCCGAATGCCTGATAGCCGGGGCGCTCGGCCAGCCGCTCGTAATAGGCCCGCACATTCGGCAGGTCCGGGTGGTCGATGGGGGTTTCATACCAGCGATTCACCGACAGCCCCACGGGAATATCAGCCAGGCTGAACTGCGCGCCGGCTGCATGGCCGCCGGTAATGGCCAGTTGCCGGTCAAGGATTTCCATGGAGCGATTCCAGTTTTGCACCGAGGCGCGAATTTGCGCCGGATCGTCATGGGCCGGTGAGCGCCGCACCAGCGCCATGAATGCGTAGGACCAGGCGCGATTGAGGTCCGCGGCTTGCCAGTCAATCCACTGATCGACGCGGGCACGTTGCGCAGCCACTGCGGGGTACAGCCACCCGGCCTGCTCGCGGTTGGCCAGATAACGAATGATCGAGTTCGACTCCCAGAGCACAAAACCTGCATCGTCGATGACCGGCACCAGCGCATTGGGGTTCAGGTGCTGAACGTCGTCGCCGTTTGCCTGCTCGTGGCCAAGCGGAATGTTCAACTCCGCACAGGCCCACAGGACTTTTCTGACGTTGATCGAGGTGGATTTACCGAACAGCTTGAGCACGAGTGGATTCCTTTCAGTGCATGAGGGGTGTGCGTAATGCCGGGCACGCCGGGAAAACACAATGCCAGATCTTGCGCACCGCCCAAGATGAAATTTCATCCTTACAAATTTAAGTTATGTTGTAACATAACAATTCAACTTGTAAGGAAAGATTTCAATGTCCGCCCACCACCTTCCCGTCCTGACGGCTCTGGCCGCAGCCCTGCTCGCGGCGCAGCCGGTATTCGCCGCCCAACCCGCCGTGACGCTTGATCCGCAAGTCATCACCGCCAACCCGCTGGGCAGCGATGCGCTGGCCTCCCCGACCAGTGTTGTAGAAGGCGACGACTTGACTCTGCGTCAGTCGGCACAATTGGGTGAGACGTTGAACAAGCTGCCGGGCGTGTCTTCGACCTACTTTGGCCCGGCCGCCAGTCGTCCGGTAATCCGCGGCTTCGATGGTGATCGCATTCGAGTGCTGCGCAACGGCGTCGGCGCGCTGGATGCCTCGTCACTGTCCTATGACCACGCCGTGCCGTACGACCCGGCCAGCGCCGAGCGCATTGAGGTGGTCCGTGGGCCGGCGGCGTTGTTGTATGGCGGCAGTGCGGTGGGCGGGGTGGTCAACAGTTTCGATAACCGCATCCCGACAGAACCGGTGGACGGCGTGCACGGTGGCGGCGAGTTGCGTTACGGCGGTGCCGACACCACGCGCAGTGCAGCGGGCAAGCTCGAAGCCGGCGACGGCAACTTTGCCCTGCATGTGGATGCCAACTCGCGGCAGTTCAACGACCTGCGCATTCCTGGCTACGCCCACTCGCGCGATCAGCGTGCGATTGACGGCGACGATAGCAAGCATCGGGTCAACAACAGCGACGGTCGCCAGGACGGCGGCGGCGTTGGCGGCGCCTATCACTGGGACCACGGCTATGTCGGCCTGTCTTACGACGAATACGACAGCAACTACGGCTCACCGGCAGAACAAGACGTGCGCATTGACATGGAGCAGCGCCACTACGCGCTGGCCTCGGAAATCCGCGACCTGGAAGGCCCGTTCAGCTCGGTGAAGCTCAACGTCGGCCACACCCGCTATGAGCACAGGGAAATCGAAGACGGCGAAACCGGCACGGTATTCAAGAACGACGGCTATGAGGCACGCATCGAAGCCCGTCACCAGGCCATCGGCCCGGTCGAAGGCGTAGTCGGCGCGCAGGTCGCCAGCAGCCAGTTCCAGGCGTTGGGCGCAGAAGCCTTCGTGCCCAAGACCGATACCGACAGCGCCGCGCTGTTCATCCTCGAAGACTGGAAAGCCACTGACCGGCTCGACCTGACCCTCGGTGGACGCCTGGAACACACCCGCTTGCGCCCGGACGCCGCAGGCAACGACCGCTTTGCAGGCGCCGACGCCAGCCACAGCTTCAGCGCCGGCAGCCTGTCATTCGGTGCCATTTATGACCTGACCAAAGTCTGGTCGCTGGCCAGCACCCTGAGCTACACCGAACGCGCGCCGACCTTCTATGAGCTGTACGCCAACGGCCCGCACGAAGCCACTGGCACCTACGAAGTAGGCGACGCCAATGCCGAGAAGGAGAAATCCTGGTCCACCGACCTGGCCCTGCGCTTTGACGACGGCACCCACAAAGGCAGCGTTGGGGTGTTCTACAGCCGCTTCTCCAACTATATCGGCCTGCTGGGCAGCGGCCGCTACCTGAATGATGACGGCGAACAGGTTGATGCCAGCGACGACGACGCCTTGCCGGAATACCTGTACAGCGGCGTCAAAGCCGATTTCTGGGGTCTGGAAGCCCAGGACCACTGGCGCCTGGCGCAAACCCGGTACGGCAACTTTGCCCTGCAAAGCTCAGCCGACTACACGCGCGCCAAAAACCGCGAAACCGGCGAGCCGCTGCCGCGCATCTCGCCGCTGCGCCTGAACACCGCGCTGCTGTGGGACTACAACCACTGGCAAGCCAGCCTCGGCGCCGAACACGCCAGCGCCCAGCGCCGCGTCGCCCAGGCCGAAACCGATACCGACGGCTACACCACCCTCAACGCCAGCCTCGGTTACCACTTCGATGTCGGGCAAAGCCAGTGGCTGGCGTTTCTCAAGGGCGACAACCTGAACAACCAGACCGTGCGCTACGCCAGCTCGATCCTGCGCGATGAAGTTCCGGCGGCCGGGCGCAGTGTGCAGGCGGGGGTGAAGGTAATGTTCTAAAGCTGTAGGGGTAACGCAAATCAGTTAAGCGATTTCAGGCCTGGCTCGTTCCTGGTGGGAGGGAGCAACTGTCTTTGATTGTTCAGAACATTGACAGCGCGATGCCCTGCGTTCGCCAGCAGAGCTGCCTCCCACAGATCCGAGTCGAGCCGGGATCTTGCGTTCGACATCAATCCGGTGAGAGGAAGCTTTGCTCGCGAAGAGTCCACAGCAGATGTGCCGGTTCCACCGGCCCTTTCGCTGTGGTCCGGCACCCCGGCAAGCCAGCTCCCACCGAGGTTTGTGCCTTGCTCCAGTATCGGCACGACACAAAACCGGTGGGAGTCGGCTCAGCCGACGAATACTGCGGAACATTCACAACTGGAATCAGGAGTTTTCCGAAAATCATAGAATCTCCCACCGAGACCGAGCCAAGCCTCACAATCTCTTAACTGACCGGCATTAACCTGTAATTGCGCTTTGCGATCCTGCCGGTGATGCGTTGATAATCACCGTTCTGCGGCTAGCACTCTCTCGCACGACAACCTGACCGACATGCCGCTCGCCACTGAGGTGGCCATTACCGGATGCAAACCGATTAAACTCTTGTCGTTCGTGCTCATACACCCCATTACAGAGGCTTCAAGATGACTCACAAGATCTATGTCGACGGCCAGGAAGGCACCACCGGCCTGCGCTTGCTGGACTACCTGGGCAAACGCGACGATATCGAGCTGCTGCGCATCGATGAAGCCAAACGCAAAGACCCGGTCGAGCGCGGTCGCCTGCTGAACGCCGCTGACCTGGCGTTCCTGTGCCTGCCGGACGCCGCGTCCCGCGAAGCGGTATCGCTGCTGGAAAACCCCAATACCTGCGTGATCGACGCCAGCACCGCGTTCCGTACCGATCCGTCCTGGGTCTATGGCCTGCCGGAACTGGCTGCCGGGCAGCGCGAGAAACTGCGCGCCAGCAAACGCATCGCCAACCCCGGCTGCCATGCCACCGCCTTCATCCTGCTGGTGCGCCCGCTGGTCGACGCCGGCCTGTTGCCAGCCTCGACCCTGCTCAGCGCCACGTCGATCACCGGTTACAGCGGTGGCGGCAAGCAGATGATCGCCGACTATCAGTCGCTGACCCCACAACTGCAAAGCCCACGTCCTTACGGGCTGGGTCAGGGGCACAAGCACCTGCCGGAAATGCGCTTTCAGACCGGCCTGGACAACGTGCCGGTGTTCAATCCGATCGTGGGCAGCTTCCTCAAGGGCCTGGCCGTGACCATCCCGCTGCACACCTCGCAACTGGCCCCAGGCGCCACCCCACAATCCCTGCAAGCGGCGCTGGCCAAGCACTATGAAGGCGAGCAGTTCATTCGTGTGCTGC
Source organism: Pseudomonas sp. 21LCFQ02 (assembly GCF_024129895.2). NCBI lineage: Bacteria > Pseudomonadati > Pseudomonadota > Gammaproteobacteria > Pseudomonadales > Pseudomonadaceae > Pseudomonas > Pseudomonas sp. 21LCFQ02. The sequence continues at coordinate 2,293,843 of NZ_CM178749.1, read as the reverse complement.
CGTTCGGCGACGATGCCGGCAACCTGGACGGCGGCTTCTTCGACGTACAGGCTTGCAACGACACCAATCGCGCCGACCTGTTCGTGTTCGGCAACGATGAGCGCATCAACCTGATCTGCCGCCTGGACAACCTCGGCAAAGGCGCCGCCGGCGCTGCCGTGCAGTGCATGAACATTCACCTGGGTGCCGAAGAAGCCACCAGCTTGTAAGTTCGCGCATCTGCTTCACCGGAGGCTACCCCTGCCTGCAGCCTCCGCTGTTTCCAGGCTTCAATACACTGTCAGCGGTTCTTTACCTTCCCTTTACCGACTCTGTACCAGGATTTACGCCAACCCGGTGTCTCATGGATACATGGCGAATACATTTGCCGCCTGAGGAGACATCATGTTTTCGAAGATCACCAAAATCCTGATGCTGTCCGCCAGCCTGCTGGTGGCCGGTACTGCCAGCGCCGCAGATCGCAATGTGATCGTGCCCGTGCTGGCCGGTGCGGCGGTCGGTGCAGTAGCGGCCACGCTCATTGCCCGCAACGACCGCGATGATGATCGTCATAGTTATTATCGTAAGCCGCCACGCGAATACCGCGAATACCGCCACTATCGCCGGCATCACCCGCCCGTGCAGTACGTGCCGGTGCGGCCATACTATGAACAGCGTCACTACGCGCCACCACCACCGCACTACTACCGTCATGATCGCTACGACCGGCATCGCTGGTAAATGATGCCCAACCATTAACCCTTGCGCGGTTTGGCCCGGGCAGTGGCTTCGGCCACCAACGGGTCATCCGGCCAGTAATGGTTGTTATCACCTATCTCTGCGACACATTGACACCCCCCTACCCCCGCAAAACCGACACGAGGCCCTAACCACGGCGCGATGAATTGACAGTCAATCTATAGTCAGTTCATTGACTAATGTGAAGCTTCATTTTCACAAGATTGACACCGTCAACTCGCACTCTGGACGGGGTCCAGGCAAGCATTGACACCTGCTGCCGAGCATCCGTCACTGAGATCCATACCTTATCGTCGATGGACTCTTAAACAAAGTCATGACTGCTAACCACGATACAGCATGGCCTACTTACGCAGGCCATTAATTCAAGCAGCCTCTTCACAGATAGCTAAAAGCCAAACATTGTTTCTAATCTTACTGTGATTGGCGTTGTATATGCCATCACGCTCCTCAGCAGTGAGGGTCTTCTCCTCAACCCTCATGTTAACAATTCCTTCGATACAGGTATTATTCCCGACTCCCACACTCAGCGCATTAACAAGATTAAGCGCGTCTAAAGACTTTTGGTAAGACGGGTCTACCAAGCCTTTAATCCAGAGCGCAACACTCATACTGGAATCATCAGAAAAATAAAAACTATTACCCTTCTTGCTCAGCCCAATCGCTACTTGATTCGCACCATTCTGGACAAAAGGAACCAGCGGCCCCCCATCAAGGCTCTTACCGAACAGATAAAGTTTAACCCTAAGAACTTGAGACCGAGTCGCTTTGATGGCTGCTGGACGGGTCATATGATTAGCTGTGCCGACTAAGAATTGATTGGCAATTTCATGACGAAGCCGGCCTACAATGTCATAAGCGTGCGTGCGGAGATAGGTGATCAACATACCTGCTGGAAGAGCTAGAATGCTTCCCTTCGCGAGTTTAAGGTCAAATTCTTTACCGTCGGCCTTAAGCCCTTTTGCAACAATGTCCTGATTGTCGTGATCGGGAATATCACCTTCAGTAACCTCAATCGCACGTGCCACTGCAAATTTTGCGGTAAATCCGTCTGACGCAGAACGAACCACGCTTAGAATATCGCACTGCTGCGTGATGTGCACTAGATACTCATTCTTTCTACCATCTTCCGCAGACGCTAGGACAGCCCCAAAGGGCAACAACCGACTAAAATTATCCAAAATTTCTTCGTCTCCTTTTGCGAGGAAATTTTGCTCTAGCGGAAAACCAAGCCAGTTGAAATGCGAAACGAGCTCTCTAGCAACCCCAGGATTGACAACCGAAGCCAAAAGCCGTGTTGCGATAGAAGGAGTCTTTTTCGCATCCCGAACTAACTGTTGCTTAAAGCAGGAGTCCAGTTGCCCGATGGCTTCTGAAACTGACGCCGAGCGCTCCACGTGCCACAAATACTCTTTAGCCAAGTATTCGCTAAGATGCCCATCGTAGGGGTCACTATCTAGACTCGCGCTGAGATGGATCTCCTGCATAGCCGCAGCGTCCAAATTCCAGAGCGTAGTCTCAGCACTTTCCTGCGCGTGACCTAATGCAGCTGTCCATACCGACATGAACTTTCGCATGTGCTGCGCAGCTTCCTTCTGCCGCTGGAGCTGTTGGTAGTTCAGACGAATCCCTGCCGCCCCGAAGTTCTCCCTGAAAACTTCATTTTTAGGTAAAAGAACTAGGCCAGCCGCACTGATTTTGGACTGAGTACTGAACCTCATCCTTTCAGAAATCAACTCTTTACGACTGGACATGACAATAATGCTGGGCAACTGCTCAGGCTGCGAATCGCTTAAAGCTTTCAAATAATCCACTAACTGATCAACTGCACCTGCGCTTTTTTGCAACACCAGGTCGAAGATAACCAAATCATAGGCTAGCAAATCCGTATGTTTCGTCGGACGAGATTTCTCAAAAACCAATTCAAACTCAGGAGCGGAAAATGCGCCCTCAAGCGCACTTTTTAGTTGAGATACCTCTTTAGATCTCTCCAGAAACGGGTTGAGCCACTTCTTATACTCCAGTTCAACCTTGGCTTCAAACTGTGCGTTCAACACGACACTTTGAACAAAATTATCGGACTGCAAGTAAGCCTGCTTCTCGTCTTCGTCATACTTTTCAATGTCGGGCAGCCCACCCAGCTCCTCAGTCAACCGCCAGAATTCTTCAAACTGTGGAGATGTCACATCACCCAGCGTTGCTCTGAAGTCGCCTACCACCTCATTGAGATGAAACGATGTTAGCCCGGAAAGCTCATCGTCAATAACTATAACCTTTAAAGTCTTGGCTGGCAGTGCATCCGCATTAGCCTCATTCACAACTGGCTCCACGGCAGCGTCATTTACCGCATCAGTCATTTATCAAACCTCATCCTTTGGTAGTTCAATTGTGAAAGTACGATGACGACCATCATCATCCACACTTTCGTCCATAAAAATTTTTCCGCCATGGTATTGGACCAGTTCCGAGGCAATATAGAGCCCTAAACCTTTTCCTTTTCGCCGCGTCGAGAAATAGGGCTTGAATATTTCTTTTGCGTATCTAGGATCAACCCCTGGGCCATTATCAGTGACGCTAACGGTTAATGCGCGCGAGTCAATATCGAATCTAATTTCACGCTCTTTTTCTCCCGGCTTGAGACCTTGCTGAACCCAGTAAACCGAGTTAGTAATTAGATTTTCAAGCGTCTGGGCAATTAGCCCCTTGACCATGAAGACATTGAGAGCCTCAATGGACTCCATACCATCCAAGTAGACTGAATAATTTATTTGATGGCGTTTGAACCTATTTTTAAAACCGGAGGCAATTCCCGCTACTTGCGCCACCAGATCGTATTGCTCCTTACGATTCCGACCAGATGGGCTCATAGCATCGACGGTGCGGATTCGCTTGTTCGTAGAAATGATTTGAGCTCTAAGGTTGTCTACGACAGTAACCACATCTTGGTCACCTCCGTCTTTCAAGTCTGCAAGTAGCTCCCCTGTCCGCTCGGTTAATCGAGATAGCTCATGAATGACGATCTCTACCACCAGTCCAATGTTTGCTAACTCCAGCAGCTCAACACGCGTTTCGCGCGACAGGCTTAACGAGTTTTTGATGGTGTTCACGTATTCAACTTGACTATGCAGCGTCTCGCGGATTTCTAAGAGCTTACCTTTATGCTCTTTGGGAAGGTATTGAGCGATATCGTTGACAATTTTTATAGTCTTTTTGAGCTTATCCTCTGACTTTTTCAGAGATTCGTTTGTCGACTCCTCCGCGATTAGCATTTTTGCTTCGGCTTCTTTAATCGTATTTATATGCATCCGAAGGTCTTGAACGACGACACCGCCCAGAATCTGCTTTAGAAGCTCTTGCTGGGGGCAGGAGATCAAACGCTCCCGGTTCGCAGAGTCGATTAAGTAAGGGTTCATCCCAGACGAAATACTTACACTCCCGACAGTTTGGTATCGATTAAGTGCAAATCCCTTGGACCGTAACGCTCCGCTATCCCACTCTAACCAATCGTCATCCATACCACCCGTTTTACCAACGCGGAAATTATCACGATAAATTGCAAAACCGCCACACCAGTGATTGAGCTCATCTGCGATTTGATTCCGACTGAAGTCAACCTCGTTGGTCGTCAGTGATTTTCTGTTAAACCATAAACACCTAGCGGTCCAGCTTCCTAGTTGGTTAAAGACTTCAATTGAAACGTTAAGCTGATTGGAAAGTTCCTTCCGCGACCATGTCCTTATCTCGTTTGAACTCGTAGCTCGCCACGTCAAGGCCCTTCGAAGAACTACATCCGTGCCGTCCAAACCAGCAGGATCAAAATCGACGGTAGCGGTGAATTGCGCACAGTCTTTCAACCACTTGGGCAGCGAGCTTATCGGCTGCCGCTTTCCATTGAAATAAATATCAATCGGGTACGGTTTCCGCATGGGAGCAAACGGATCCTGTAACCGCCGCATGTATCGATGGATAAAAGCGTCAACTTTTTCCTGCGTCCAATTCGACGTCAGTTCCGTGATAATAACCCTGGTGCCTTTCTCACCAAGTGTAGACTGCTTTGATCTCTTAACCTCGACCGTTACCTGATCCAAGTAGAGGTCCGGGTCGTCGAAGTCAGCCCATCTAAAATCGATTTTATGCCAAGCAAGGTCACTCTCCGTAACGGACTCAACACTCGCAGTTCCACCTAAACGCATCATGGACAAACGGCCAATTCCCTTCTCACCTAATAGAGCTGGCTCTCCCGGTGGGGGATTTTTCTTCTGCTTTAATTTTCCAGGAGTACCTATGACCAAAAATCTGTCAGACAAGTCATCCTTAGTCATTCCGTTCCCCTGGTCCTCAACTGTAATATACTGTTGGTTACGGAGGGATTTTAAAAAACCTGCAAACTCTTGGCGACTAATACACTTCTTAGCTTCAGCTATGATTAGCATCCGCTCTTCAGGTGGCAGTTCTTCTGAAATCGCTTTGCGAACGCGCTCAGTGGCGTCGATTTTGTCGATTTCTTTAGACTGAACTTGTTCATCGATAAGCTCTAACGCGGACAAGTCCACAGCTGCATTGATTCGCACCTGAACGCGAGGAGATCGGGCATCAAAAGCGTTTTTTATCAACTCATTGAGTGCAACGTCATCGGAGGTAATAAGTTCACCCCCGAGATGTTTCAGAGTCCGTGCTGCAATTCTGAATCCGACAGCCATATGTACCCCTTATAAGCTTTCTTGGTATCTTCCAATCAATCCCACATATCAGGATTGAAGCAAATAGTCAGGCGCTGCTCTAGAGCCGCAAAGCCAGCACGATGGTGAAGATCACCTACAGTGGAACAAATCGAATTTACCGATCGTTCATTACGTCGGTTAGGGAGCGGCATAACATTCGTCCTTGATTTTGATAGCAAGCATAATGGTAAACCGCCACTGCAGATAGGTCTGATCGACGGAATACTCAAAGCCTCAGGCCGTTCTGCTACCTCCAGGCCTTCGCGAGATAGCAGAGGGGTTAGAGCTGAGCGATTTCTGGGTCAGCCCGATTTCAACTCTCCAGACCAGCTGCACATTGCGTGCTGAGGATGAGCTGGGAATAGCGTTACACAGGTCGTTATTTATGACAGACGTTACAGCCCCCGTCAGCTTCATCGACCCCGTAAATATCATCAATGTCCATGTTGTCCTCCCATGGACGCAATGGGTTTCGAGGGCGCCGCGCCTTGGTGCGTAACTTCCGCGCCTCGTATTCCTTACGGATCGCTGCGACACGTTTTGGCTGCTCCAAGTCAGTAAGCGGCTCACCTTTAGTCCAGGTGAAAGGCGATCCATGATCCAGGGCTGTCTTTTCCAGCGCCTTGGCCTCCTCAAAGGCATGAGGATGGCGCTCACGCAATCGAACCCATTCAATCTTCTGCTGGAAGAAGCAAAAAGTGCAGCCGCTACGACTACGCCACGCATAATACTCGGGCAATCCGACACCAGAGGACTCCAGGATCTCGATCACCCCAGGCTTGTCCACACCCTCCTCACGGAAGGGAAGAACCACCTTAAGGTTCTCATGTCTGGACGCATACCCCTCGCGATAGTCTTCGTCGGAGCGAATGGCGACGTAGGAGAAGACTTTGTCGCCTGCAGCCAACATGGGACGAGTCCACTCCTCAAAGGGGGCGAGTTTCAATTGCCGGGTGCACCAACGCGTCTGGGCGGAAGGCAGAAAATTGTTGTACTCCTTCAGCCAAAACTCAAAATCTCTTCTCGGATTTAGCCTCAGGATTGGCTTACCCAAGAAACCTTCAAGCTTTCCAAGAAAATCCTGGACCTCAGGCAATTCCTCTCCAGTGTCGGTGAAGAAATACTCGATATCCAACTCAGGCCTTGTCTGGCGAATATAAATCGCTAGAGCGGCACTATCACGCCCCCCCGAGAGGCCCAAGAGGTGCCGTTCACACATGGTCAGATCCTTCACTCACAATCGTTGATCCTGCCTGAGCAAGAGCAGCGAGCAGCAAGTCACCCTCCAGTCCAGAGCTACGCAACATTTCAACAACCTTAACGGCAGCACCTGAAACAACCTCTCTGTCTCGGCCTGCAACCTCAAAGGTTTTACTGATGACATCTGACGAACCGCCGGAACCGATGACAACCGAGAAGGCCTCACGCCCCGGCGCCCTACCAGTAACTGCAATCAGTGCCTCGGCTTTCCTGAAAGCGAGCGACAGGTCTGCTACCGCAATCAAAGCAGCGTCGATATCCAAGTCAGTCCAATCACGTGGTGGTTTTTTTGCCACCAAACTCATAATCTTTTCCATCCCCCCAAGCGTCCCATCCCGCTCCTGCAAGCGCAAAGCAAATCCCTCAAGACGAAGATCGCCCGTCGCCTTCGATACGGAGTGGGCACGATCCCTGAGTTCGGGGTCATCACCTTCTAATGCGTCAATGGCATCAGCCAGTCGACTATCCATCTTTTTCAACAATGCGGGAAAGGCATCTATCAACTCCGATAGTGCGCTGTCTAGGAGCTCACCACTCCCCACCGAACCATCATCAAAAACGCTTGGCAGATCTACGAAGAGCAACTTATGTGGGTCAGATGCTTTAACCAATAGATCACGAATAGTACGTGCCATACTTGAGAGGCGTTGAGTACGTCTAGTCCACAACGGCTGGGTGAACAATACCTTCACCAAGGCTCTGGCAATTTCAAGAGGTGTTTCAGATGCGGCCTCAAAACCACGTCTGCGGAGTACAGCAGCGATAGTTTGAAGCTGTTCTGCTTTTTCGAGATCCTCATCAACCCAGCGAAGCGCGAAGCGGCTTGGGTCCTGCAGCATTTCGTCAACATCCACGTCTGTAAACTGCGGCTCAAAAACTCCGTCCCGATAGATAGCAACCTTATCGGAATGAGCGAGCATGAAAGCAGTTGCAAGCACTGGAAGCATCCCACTTTTCACCCCATATGGGGCTCCTCCCCAAAGGGTGTAAAGCTCTCTAACTCCAACAGTGCCGACGATCTGGCTCGAAAATTTCTTAAGAGCTGCGGCCCACAGTGGATGGAAATCTCTTTTATTGCTGGGTTTAGGCGCCTGGAAGCCCCAAACACCTTGTTTATCCAATCGATGGAGCCCTGATGAAGCGAGCAGGGTTTCGTATAGGCCCCGTTCGGCAGGGTAGCCCTCGATGCCCAGACATTCCTCATTAGAGTTTTGAACCATGCGGTGGAGCAGATCACGGCGTGCTTTTACACTATTACTCGACAATGCATCCCTATTGACAAGTTCACTCCAAACTTTTGGGGCAGAGCTGAACGCTCGATCAGCTACATCCGAGGCAAGTGATGACAGCCTTTCAGGCTTGACGAACACCCCTTCATACAGCCATTGCGCTCGCGTCACCGCCTCTCGCAACGCTTCCTCAAGAGCTCCCTTAACAGAGGAGAGGCGCGCAGCTACTTCGCGCCTTGCTACAGAGTCTCCTTCCAGTTCAGGGCTGCTCTCATACACCAGACGCAGCGACATCAACTCAGCACCAAGATCGGCTATGAGCTCATAATTAGGCGGGATGCCGAAAAATAGCGTTCTCTTGGCGTTGTCCTTCAGCATGCTCAACGTTTTGACTACATCCTCGAATGTCGAGGAGCGCTCGGGCAACACCAGCGCCAGCCGACCAAACTCCCCACTCTCGGGCGCATAGTTTTTCGACAATCGCTCGGCCTCTTGCACAGAGTGCATAGTCACACCGAGCCACCGGAACGTCCCCGTGGAATGGTAGTGACGCTTGGCGATGATTGGATTTAAACTCGCCATCGCCGTCAATGCTTTGGTGTCCGCGTCTACGAAAGTGGCACGAGCCTTCGACACCTCCCGATCAATATCGAAGTCGCTTCCTTCGAATATGGTCCAAGCACCAAGATGCGCTCGATAAAGCGCTACACGCCAACTTGCCAAGCGCTCCATAGCAAGTGTTACGTCCGCTTTCGAGTGGCCAGGCAAAACCGTGTGCAGCACAGCCTCATCAGCTACAAGCCCTGAAGCACCACGGAACATATCAATTAACGCAAGCGTTTTAGCCAGCGAGATTTCTGTTTCGGTAGCTCCTTTGGATGCTGCGCGCTCAACAGCCTCAACAGCTTGTGCCCAACGATGCCCGTCGGGGGACGCCAAGATTGCTTGCTCGAGATTTGCTCTCAGGTAATCCCAGAAAAGGTCAGGCCCATATAGGGATTCCCGATCCCAACTCGAAAGAAAGTCTTGGAAGCCATGAGGCTCAAGCGATGTTAAAAAACCAAACACGCTTCGCTCGTTCTGACCAAACTGGCGTCGTGAGGCAGGACCAAGCAAAGCTGCTGTTGCAGGGTGAAGCGGCCAGCACTTATCAAGGAGAGCTCCCATTCCACGGCCAACTGCGGGACGGCGGCCAGATATGGCAGCTCCAATTGTCTCGCTCATGGCGACTGTGCCTGGATGAGCTATGTCACATTGAATGGCCCTGCCGATGAGCTCGACCACCTCATCACCGGTTGCAACGAAAGAGACATCTGTGAATCTCCCTTGCACCTTAGCCCACTCGTCCCGGGCTTCAATGCCAAGCCGGGACGCGTATTGTCGGAATGCTTGATGGAGAATGCCTACAACAACCAGCTTTCCTCGGCTGCGAGCTGCGACTTCCGCGAGATCCTGGAAGAAATGAACATCGTCACCGCCAGCGGCGGACGCTTCGAGTAGCTTCCCCATCTCATCGACGATCAGAAGCACGCCGGCGCGGCCATCTGCTTCCGCTTCACGAACCAACGCATCTATCAAAGCATCGGAGCTATCAACTGACTCATCTCTACCGGAGGCCTTGCTGAGCGATTTTGAAAGCTCTACGAGGATGCTGCTGCGACGCCCCACAACCGGTATGACAAGCCAACTACCATCATCAGTATTGAAAGCCTCTTTAAAAGACGGAACCTCACCAATGAAGCATTCCGACCTTTCACGCAACGACGCATCATCGGCGATCGCAGCAGCAAGGACTAAAGCCAGAGATGACTTACCGCCACCATAAGGTCCTGTCCAGGTAAACGCGCGCTGACTGCTTCCCACAATCTGGCGCGTCATGGTAGAGAGAGCTTCACGAGCAGTCTCGGTCAGCACATAACCATCTAAAGCATCATGCCGTCCTAGGTCTGCATCAATGCGGACTGAACGTCGATAGTGCCGTTCTATTCTCACTGGCGCTGCATCGAGCGACGTATCAGACTCAGCGGGCATAGGACTCTCTCAACAATTTTGCCATCATCAATTTACAATCGAATTCACCGCGATACACCTGACGCAGGCCTGAGGTATCAGACCAACGCAGCCTCCCCTCGGTGAGTTCACTTAGGCTAAAAAGGCGTTCTGCCACAGACTCCTCATCGAGTTTGAACACTCGGCCAGGAGAACCCGGCGCGTAGGCTGCAGTTTCAAATGTGAGAGAAGACTCACCCGCCCTATGTCGTTGCCAAAAATCTAGGAGCGCCCATGCGAAAAAAGCGTCAGTAAGCGTTGACTTGGGCCCGCGTCGGAAGGAGAAGACGCCTTTCCTCTCCTCTTGTAGCAACCCGAGCTCCGCAAGCATGGACTCAGCGGCCTCCTCAACCGAGGATGTGGCAGATCTAGGGGCGTAGCCGCGCAAGCAGGTATCTAAATCGCGACTGAGCGTAGCGCTTGAGAGCTTCCTTCCGCTGGAAATGGCCTGGGCAAATTTGGTGAGCGTTGGGAGCGCTTCGTCTCGGCTAAATGACTGAGAGGTGAACACATTGAAAAGCCAGTACCACGTAGTCGAGCGGCTTCCTCGACCAGCCAAACACCAATGTGCATACCATGCCGTGGTGGGGCTCTCAGAGAATGGATCCAAGCCCTGATCAGAGAAAATCTCTCGACCAGCAGGGGTGAGCTCAAAATTTCGTCGTGATTTATCCTCCACCAAGACATCGCACGCAAGAGCCCAATGCTTGATGGCCGCAACCATATTTCGGCCGACACCAAACTCGGCGATAGCCTTTTCGTCAGTGAACGTGGTCTTGGGCACGAGCCCTTCTGCATCTGCGGTTTCAACCGCTTTCTTTAGCCACATCTGACGAAGCGGGAACGTCTCATGCCCAGAAAAGTGGGCATCTATCTTGCCATCGTGCATCGAAGTCATTGGCCCCATCCCAAAACTACTAACCCTTCTCAGTACCGGAGGTCCAGACTGGTGGACTCATCCAGTCGTCCAAGGTGATAAGGGCGCATTGTATCCGGGGGATGGTTCCGTGTCTCTTCAAAAGCCTTTGCCAAGTGTCACTCTCAGCGCCTCGTGGCTGAAGAATAGCGCCCTCAAGACATGCTCAGAGCTGATGAGGGAAAGCATAACTAGGACCTAAAACCAGTACAGAAGCAGGTCAGTAGTACAGAGTCGAGGATGCGGAAGACAGTGATCATGAAGAGTAACACCAATACTGTACATGCATACACCAAAATCATTTTAATCGCACTTGGTCAGCTTCGCGCTTCAGCATTGTTAACCCTGATTTGAGTAAAGGCTTCGATTAACAACCCCGTCACTGAGTGATGGCTATGTGGATTGGCGATGGCTCTGCATCGAACATTCAAACCTCATCCCAGAGTACTAGATCGACAAAATAGGCTGAGTTTCTAACCCTACGGCACCCTTCTACGTGATCTTAGCTAACGAAATCAGACGAAAACTCGGCTCCTACCCAAGACCTTAACTTCGTGACCAAGTGACGTACACACCACCCGCCCATTCAACCCTTGCGCGGTTTGGCCCGGGCAGTGGCTTCGGCCACCAACGGGTCATCCGGCCAGTAATGCTTGGGATAGCGGCCCTTGAGATCCTTCTTCACCTCGGCATAGGTGCTGCGCCAGAAGTTGGCCAGGTCCTGGGTCACCTGCACCGGACGTCGCGCCGGTGACAACAAGTGCAACTTGACGATCTGCCGACCGTTGGCGATGCGCGGGGTGTCAGACAAGCCGAACAGTTCTTGCAGACGCACCGCGAGAATCGGCGGCTGCTCGCTGTAATCCAGCCGGATCGACGAGCCGGACGGCACCTGAATATGCTGCGGAGCCAGTTCGTCGAGGCGTTGCGGCAGCGGCCAGGGCAACAGGTTGCGCAACATCGACGACAGGTCCAGTTGGGCGAAGTGGCTCAGGCGGCTGACCTTGCCCAGATACGGCAACAGCCACTGCTCCAGACTGTCACGCAGGGCGCTGTCGCTGACATCCGGCCATTCGCTGCTGGCCTGTTGCTGCGCATCCAGCTCACGCAACAGCATCACCCGCGCCTGCCACTGGCGCAGTTCCGGGGTCCAGCCCAGCAACTCCAGGCCCTTGCGCCGTACCAGCCCCAGCAACGCCTGGCCTCGTGCAGCATCGTCCAGCTTCGGCAGCGGTTCACTGCTGAGCACCAGTTCACCGACCTTGCGTTGGCGCTCAGCACGCAGTACGCCTTCGCGCTCGTCCCAATCCAGATAATCGATGGCCAGCACCTGTTCGGCCAGCACATTGTCGAACAGTGCCGGGTCAAGATCGGCGGCCAGATAAATGCGCTCCTCGCGCTGGCCCTGGCGGCTGCCGAGGTCCGCGACGACCAGCCATTCATGCTTCATCAGCGCATCGGTTTCACTGAACAACGCCGCCCGACCATTGGCCAGACGATACTCCGCGCCGCCATCGCGGCGCTGGCGGGCGACCCGGTCCGGATAGGCCAAAGCCAGCAAAGCTCCCAGCCAGCGCGGGTGGTCAGGGTCAACAACCGCCTGGCCCGCTTTGCCGCGCAGGTAACCACGATACTGGCGGGAAAGTTGCCGGGCACGCTGCACGCCACCCTGGGCATTGCGCTGGGCTTTTTGTTCACCCGACAGCAGCACCAGACGACTGTGCACATCGGCCCCGGCGCCGCGCAGAATGTCGCGTTCGCCCAACAGCGCGGCTACATCACAAGCCATGTTTGCCAGTCCAAGCTCCTGGCCGCGCAATAGCAGATGGGCAATGCGCGGATGCGCCGGCATTTCGGCCATGGTCTGGCCATGCGTCGACAAACGACCATCGGCTTGCAGCGCGCCGAGACGCTGCAACAGATCGCGAGCCTGGGCAATCGCGGCCGCGGGCGGCAGGTCGAGCCACTGCAACTGCTCCGGGGTCACGCCCCAGCGCGCCAGTTGCAGGGCCAGCCCGGCCAGGTCGGCCTGCAGAATCTCCGCACTGCCGTAGCCAGCCAGTTGTTCATGCTGCGCTTCGGACCACAACCGATAGCAAACGCCCGGCTCCAGACGTCCGGCCCGACCGGCACGCTGGGTCGCGCTGGCCCGGGAGATGCGCTGGGTGTCCAGCCGGGTCATGCCGCTGCCGGGGTCGAAGCGCGGTACCCGGGCCAGCCCTGCATCGATCACCACCCGCACGCCGTCGATGGTCAGGCTGGTCTCGGCAATATTGGTCGCCAGCACCACCTTGCGACTACCCGCAGGTGCAGGATCTATGGCCGCGCGCTGGGCATTGAGATCCAGCTCACCATGCAAGGGACACAGCACAATGTCGCGACGCTCACCCAAGGCATCGGCCAGTTGTTGATGCACCCGGCGAATCTCCGCCTGGCCGGGCAGGAACACCAGCAGGCTGCCGGTCTCGTTGCCCAGCGCATCCAGCACGGTCTGCACCACTCGTGGCTCGACAAACTCACCGGGCTGAAACGGCCGCCCCCATTGAATGTCCACCGGGAACATACGCCCTTCACTGCTGACCACCGGCGCGTCGTCGAGCAACGCCGACAGCCGCTCGCCTTCCAGGGTCGCGGACATCAGCAGGATTTTCAGCGGCGGGTCATCACGCAACAGCTCACGGCCATTGAGACTCAGCGCCAAGGCCAGGTCGGCATCCAGACTGCGCTCGTGAAATTCGTCGAAAATCAGCAAACCCACGCCTTCCAGCGCCGGATCATCCTGCAAACGACGTGTCAGGATACCTTCGGTGACCACCTCGATACGGGTGTTGGGCCCGACCTTGCTGTCCAACCGAATCCGGTAGCCGACCGTCTCGCCGACCTTCTCGCCCAGTTCACTGGCCAGCCGCTCGGCCGCCGCCCGAGCCGCCAGCCGCCGGGGCTCGAGCATCAGAATGGTCTGCCCGGCCAGCCAGGGCTCGTTGAGCAACGCCAACGGCACACGTGTGGTCTTGCCGGCGCCGGGTGGGGCTTCAAGAACCGCTTCGTGGCGGGTAGACAATGCCTGGCGCAGAGCAGGCAATACGGCGTCGATGGGCAGGGAAATCATGGGCACTCCAAAGCTGGGCGGGCAGTATAGCGGCCACGTATGGATACCCGCTCAGAGGTTTTTCAGCGCGCGCTCCAGTTGCGAATGTTCCCAGCCACTAAGGAACGCGGCCGGGTCAGTGCCGCAGCGATGCCAATGCTGCAAAGAACCCTCACGACCATCCGGCGCCATGCAGTATTCACAACACAAGGGGCTACCCTCCTCATTGCGCAGGGTCAGTTGCCAGCCGTCAATCTCGGCACGGATGGTAAGCAGGTCAGTTTTGCAGACTGATAAAACAACAAGCTGACGCACACCCTGGGCCACATCTTTGAGAACTTGATAAACCTCCCGCGCCGACAATGGCATTTGTTCGCTCATTTTCATCTCGTGTTCAATAAGATACGGGCATTATGCCGGTATGGCTGCCGAACCAGTGCCTGGCCAGACAGTCTTAGCCTCGCGGTCTTTGCCTTGTATAGTTGCCACTTTTCTACAGGAGTTTCCCATGCGCATTCCTTCCCGATTGATCGGTGGCGTTCTGGCTGCCGCTTTGGTGACCCAGTTGTCGGCCTGCGGCAGTATTTTCTATCCTGATCGCCGTGGGCAGATCGAAGGCAAGATCGACCCGGCGATTGCCGTGCTCGATGCCCTGGGTCTGCTGTTCTACGTGATTCCAGGGGTGATCGCACTGGGCGTGGACTTCGCCACCGGCGCCATTTACTACGGCCCGAATGAACAGGCGCAGGTCGATCCGCAGAAGCTGCAACCTGCGGTGCAGGCTGACGGCAGTGTCGATACCCAAAAGCTGCAAGTCATTCTGGAAAGCGAACTGGGCCGCAAAGTGCCGCTGGATGATCCGCGCCTGATCCAGAGCAAGGGCAGCTTCGAGCAACTGGCAAGCCTGGGCCTGAAACCTGCTGCCTGAAGCCCCACGGCATGACCCCAAGGAGGTTGAGTGAGCCGTAACACCGAACACGCACGCCTGCTGCGCCTGGCGACCCGGGCTTCGCTGGCCGTGGCGCTGGTGCTGATCGTTGCCAAGGGTGTGGCCTGGTGGCTGAGCGGCTCGCTGGCCCTGCTGGCCGGCCTCACCGACTCGTTGCTCGATGGCGCAGCTTCGCTGCTCAACCTGCTGGCGGTCCATTACGCGCTGCGCCCGGCCGATGAAGATCACCGCTATGGTCACGGCAAGGCCCAGGCGTTGTCGGGCATGGCCCAGGCGTTGTTCATCAGTGTCAGTGGTGTGTTGATCGGCATGCAGGCCATCGAGCGTATCCAGAATCCTGAACCGCTGATGTCGCAGTGGCCGGGAATCATCGTGACCCTGTTGGCGCTGGCCCTGACAGTCGCGCTGCTCAGCTTTCAGAGCCGGGTAATCAAAGTCACCGGCTCCAGCGCGATCAAGGCTGATTCGCTGCATTATCGCTCCGATCTGCTCCTCAATCTGAGCATCTTGCTGGCGCTGGCACTCAGTGCGCTGGGTTGGCCGCAAGCCGATGCCTGGTTCGGTCTGGGGATTGCCGGTTATATCGTCTGGAGCGCGCTACAGATCGCTCGCGAGACCTTCTCGGTGCTGATGGATCAGGAACTGCCGCCGGATGTCAGCGCGCACATGCTGGAGCTGGCCTGCACGGTGCCCGGCGTGTTGGGCGCCCATGACCTGCGCACGCGCATTTCCGGGCAAGTGTGGTTCGTGCAGGTGCATCTGGAGTTACCCGGCTCGCTCACCTTGTCGGTAGCGCATGAGCTATGCGACCTTGCGGCGGCAACCATTACCGCCCAGTATCCGCAGGCCGAGGTACTGGTGCACGCCGACCCGCAGGAAGTGGTGAAGCAAGCTCCAGCCTGATGGTCTAGGCTACTGGACGCTGTAACCACGCTCATACAGACACGCGCCCATCGCGCGACGGTAGGTGTCCACTACCTGCTCCGAAGGCTGATAGGTCACGTTCGCCGGGTCGAAGCCACTCTGGTCAACGGCCTGGCGGTAGCATTGGTAACGATCGAATTCGACCTGCTCGGCGGTCTGCCCGGCAATCGGCGAGAACTGCGGATCATAGCTGTTGTTGCCTGGCACCGGCTGGGCATAGCCCTGCGGCGGGCTGACCACTTCATAATCCTGGCTGTCGGCCTGCCAGGCATAGTAAGTACCAGCCGCCATAAACAGCAGCGAACCACCGATCCAGACCTCGCGGGTGTAGTCCGGCAGGCTGCGGACCCGGACACCGTAAGGCGGGGTCACCACCACGTAGCGTGAATCCTGCGGGCGATACCAGTAACCACCGGAATAGAAGTAATCCTGACCACGCCACGGAATGCGCGCATAGCCTTGCGGTGCGCGGTCGAAGTGCTGGCCCGGACGATAGCGCGGCCCCGCCCCCCAGCCATCGCCGCGTCCGTCGGGGCGACCGGCCCAATTGTCACGAGGGCGCTGGTCACGCGGCAGGTCGCGGTAGTAACCCTGGCGCGGTGGCTGAGTCTGCCATACCTGGTCCGGGCGGCCCTGGATCGGCAGATTGTTCTGTTGCTGACGCAGTTGCTGGCGCTGCTGGTTCTGCTGTTCCTGAATCTGGCGCTGCTGCTCGCGTTGCTGCTGGTAGAGCTGCTGCTGTTGCTGGCGCTCGACATTACGCATCTGGTTCTGTTGCTGCTGGATCTGCTGATCTTGCTGGCGCTCAGCCTGGCGCTGCTGGTTGTACTGCTCCTGAAGCTGGCGCTGTTGCTGCTGTTGTTGCTGGTAGATCTGCTGCTGTTGCTGACGCTCGGCATTGCGCATCTGGTTCTGTTGCTGCTGGATCTGCCGATCCTGCTGCAACTCAGCCTGGCGACGCTGGTTCTGCTGATTGTGTTGCGCCCCACCATCGCGCAACTCGTCCAGCGGCGAGCCTGCACGGCGCTCGTCGGCCAGGCTCTGGGCACTGAAGCCAAGGCACAGCAGACCGGAAATCGCTAACTGCCAGAGACTGGATGTCATGCTTTGTTCACCAGGAATGTCACGTTTATAAAAGTAAGACTGCGCAGCCATGGCGCTGTTCGTCGCACTTTAGCAGAGCCAGAAAATAAAAAAGGGGGCCAGATGGCCCCCTTGGGATACGTCGTCCTGGCTCGACGCTTGTGGCGCCGGCTCACTTCATACCGTCTTCTGGACAGTATGCAGCCCGGGGGCCGGGTCCACCCTGTTGGGTGGCGGGCCGCCGCTCATCTGATTCGACGAGCGGCTGTGGACGCAGGGTCCGGGCAGTGATTGGGAGCAGCTCTAAAAATCACTCAGGTTTTTAGAAGTGCCCAGCTGTGAAAAATAATAAACCCGACCAAGCGGCAGATGATTGCTAATATTGCTCAATAAATCATTACTTGCGCAATTTTTCACTTATAGAAAATAATTATGCGCAATTGAACTCGTAAAGGTAAACATCGTGAGCAAGCTCGATAGATATGACCTGAGCATTTTGGCTGAACTGCAGCGCGATGCGCGCATCTCCAACCAGGAGTTGGCCGAACGCATCGGCCTGTCGCCCTCGCCTTGTTCGCGCCGGGTCAAACAGCTCGAAGACGACGGCTATATCGTGCGCCAGGTCGCGTTGCTGGACCGCAAGAAGCTTGGTCTGAGCCTGACCGCCTATGTGCTGATCGGCATGGACCGGCATACCCCGGAGCGATTCGAGAACTTCGAACAGCATATCCGCAACCTGCCTCAGGTTCTGGAATGCAGCCTGGTGACCGGGATGGACGCCGATTACCAACTCAAAGTGGTGGTGCCAGACATGGATCACTACCAGAAGCTGCTGCTCGGCCACCTGACCCGTATCGAAGGGGTCACCAGCGTCAAATCCAGCTTTGTCCTCAATCAGGTGCTGGCCAGCACCGAAATGCCGCTTGCCCATTTGCGCAACTGATGCGGTACGAATGATCAGGCCTGGCGTTTTCCTGAAGCCTACAGCTCAAAGCTCTCCAGCTCGCGAAACTGCCCCTGTTCCAACCCGTCCAGGCTCCACGGTCCAATCCTGACCCGCACCAGCCGCAGGGTCGGCAAACCGACTGCGGCGGTCATGCGCCGCACCTGGCGGTTGCGGCCCTCTTTGATTATCAGTTCCAGCCAGCGCGTGGGAATACTCTGACGAAACCGCACCGGCGGATTGCGCGGCCATAGCTGAGGCTCTTCGATGGCCCGCGCCTCAGCCGGCAGGGTCGGGCCGTCATTGAGGGTTACCCCGTCACGCAGCTGCTGCAACTGGGCTTCGCTGGGTTCACCTTCGACCTGTACCCAATAGGTTTTAGCCAGCTTGTGCTTAGGGTCAGCAATGCGCGCCTGAAGCTGGCCGTCATTGGTCAGCAACAACAGACCTTCGCTGTCACGGTCCAGACGCCCGGCCGGGTACACACCTGGAATATCGATGAAGTCCTTGAGCGTGGCGCGGCCTTGATCGTCATTGAACTGGGTCAGTACATCGAACGGTTTGTTGAACAGAACCAGCTTCGGCTCGGCCGGGCGCGCCTTGGCGACACGCCGGGGCGCGCCGCTTTTGCCCTGTGCAGGGCGCCGGGAGGCGGAAGGTTTGGCTGGAGGGCGTGGAGTGCGGGACATGAATCTGGCCAGAAAAACAAAGCGCCACTTTAGCAGATTGACCCGAGCCGCCTGAAAAAACCGCCCGGCAGGAACCGCCGGGCGGCATCCGGCTCAACGGAACGGTGGCTCGTCGAAGCTGCGCAGTTTGCGCGAGTGCAGCGAGTTGAGCTCGGCACGCAACAGGTCCAGCGCGGCGATGCCGATTTTCAGATGCTGGCTGACCGCCCGGTTGTAGAAGGCGTTGGCCGAGCCCGGCAGCTTGATCTCGCTGTGCAGCGGTTTGTCCGAGACGCACAGCAGCGTGCCGTAGGGCACCCGCAGGCGATAACCCTGAGCGGCGATGGTGCCGCTTTCCATGTCGACAGCCACCGCGCGGGACAGGTTGATCAAGGGCCGCTCCTGCGCCCAGGCCAGCTCCCAGTTACGGTCGTCGTAGGTCAGTACCGTGCCGGTGCGCAGGCGCTTCTTGAGTTCTTCACCCCGCTCACCGGTCACCTGCGCGGCAGCTTCCTGCAAGGCCAGTTGCACCTCGGCCAGCGCCGGAATCGGAATGTGCGGCGGCAGCACCCGGTCGAGAATCCCGTCACGGCGCATATAAGCGTGGGCCAGCACGTAATCGCCAATGGTCTGCGACTGACGCAGGCCGCCGCAGTGGCCGATCATCAGCCAGCAATGCGGACGCAATACTGCCAGGTGGTCGGTGATGTTCTTGGCGTTGGACGGGCCGACGCCGATATTGACCAGGGTTACGCCATTGCCGTCTTCGGCCACCAGATGGTAAGCCGGCATCTGATAGCGATGCCAGACCACACTGGCCACCACACTCTGCGCCTCCTCGGCGTCCATGCTCTTGTCGACGATGACATTACCCGGCAGTACCAGACGCACGAAACGTGGGTCGTCACGCAGGACTTCCAGGCCATGCAAGATGAACTGGTCGACATAGCGGTGGTAGTTGGTCAGCAGAATCCAGGGCTGCACATGGCGCCAGTCACTGCCGGTGTAATGCACCAGCCGGCGCAGGGAAAAGTCGGTACGGGCGGCATCGAACAGCGCCAACGGTAGCGGGTCGGCGTTGGCCCAATCGTGCAGGCCGTCAGCGATACCGTCGGTGGTGGCCGACAGGTCGGTGCTGGGGAACACTCGCGCCAGCGCCGCAGCGGTCACGCCGGTGCCGGCCAGCTCATCACCCTGCTCGACCACGTAGGGGTACGGGATGGTCTTGTCACTCAGGCCGACTTCCAGCGTCACATTGAAGTCGCGGATCAGCGGCTTGAGCTGTTCGAGCAGGTATTTGCGAAACGCCGCCGGCTGGGTCACGGTCACACTGTAGGTGCCCGGCAACTGGACCTTGGCGTAGGCACGGGTGGTGCTCGGCACCTCACCATGGACGACATAGGTCAGGCGCAGTTCGGGGTAGCGAAACAGCGCGCGCTGCTGCTCATCAGGCTCGATGCGGTCTTTCAGATAGCGCTTGAGGGCCTGATTCAGTGCGCCGGTGGCACGCTCATGCAGGGCGGCCAACTGTTCGACGGCTTGTTCGGCGGTTTCAACGACAACAAAAGCTTGGGTCACGGTGCGGGTCCTGTATGACGTGCAGAACTGCATCCTGATAGGTTCGGCTGCTTATGTCACCTGCGGCGATGCACGAGCCAGCAAAGTTTCACAGTCCACCCCTCTGGGCAGCCCGCCATAGACCCTGGCCGGTGCGCGCAGGCGAGCGGCAATAAAGGCATCGCTGACGGCACTGACTCCGGCATCGAGCAACAGCCGGGCCTGCAGGGCCACGGCAATGTCTTCGGTCAGTTGCCGCGCGCGGTACGCCAGCTCTTCGCCATCGGCCAGGTCATCCTTGAGCTGGCGGACATGCCGCGCCAGGTCAGCATCGCCCCGGCCGTCGTCGAGCTCATCAAGCAAGGCGTCGATGATGCCCGGCTCACGGGACAGAGCGCGCAGCACATCCAGGCACTGCACGTTACCGGAACCCTCCCAGATCGAATTGACCGGTGCCTCGCGGTACAACCGCGGCAGGATGCTGTCTTCGATATAGCCGGCCCCACCCAGGCATTCGGCAGCCTCGTTGATCATCGCCGGCGCCC
The DNA here is from genome assembly GCF_024129895.2 of Pseudomonas sp. 21LCFQ02. Classification (NCBI taxonomy): domain Bacteria; kingdom Pseudomonadati; phylum Pseudomonadota; class Gammaproteobacteria; order Pseudomonadales; family Pseudomonadaceae; genus Pseudomonas; species Pseudomonas sp. 21LCFQ02. Next base: position 2,273,173 of record NZ_CM178749.1, on the reverse strand, counting down.
GTTTGCAGATCCAGTATTTGCCAACTGCGGTAACCAGCCGAATGAAGCGGGCCTGATGGCTGTCGTCGGCGTGATCCAGCGCGTGCCCCATGCGCAGCGTGAGGGCCAGCGCAGCCTCGCTTTCCAGGGCCAGGTCAGCCAGCACATTCTGCATCAGCGGCTGCTCGCCGAGCAGTTGACCACCGACCTTGCGATGCGCACAGTGATGAGTGGCCTGGGTCAGCGCCTGACGCATCAGCGCGCTGGAGCCGATCATGCAGTCATAGCGGGTCATGGCGACCATCTCGATGATGGTTGCCACACCCCGACCCTCTTCACCCAGCATCCAGGCCAGCGCGCCACGAAACTCCACTTCGCAGGACGCGTTGGAGCGGTTGCCCAGCTTGTTTTTCAGACGCTGGATCTGGAAGGCATTGAGGGTGTCGTCCGGCCGATGACGCGGCAACAGAAAGCAACTGAGCCCTTTATCGGTCTGCGCCAGCGTCAGGAAGGCATCGCACATCGGTGCCGAGCAGAACCACTTGTGGCCGACCAGTTCATAGGCCTGGCCCGCCCCGCCTGCACCAAGCGCAAAGGCACGGGTGGTGTTGGCGCGCACATCGGTCCCGCCCTGCTTCTCGGTCATCGCCATGCCGATGGTCACACCGGCCTTGTGGGCCATGCCGACATTGCGCGGGTCGTATTGTGTAGCAAGGATCTTCGGCAACCAGGCTTGCGCCAGCTCCGGCTGCACACTGATGGCCGGTACGCTGGCAAAGGTCATGGTCAATGGGCAGCCGCTGCCCGGCTCGGCCTGGGTGTGCAAATAACTCAAGGCCGCACGCGCCACATGGGCGCCTGGCTGCGGATCGCGCCAAGGCAAGGACGGGATACCATGCTCGATGGCGGTTCTCATCAACAGATGCCAGGCGGGATGGAACTCGATCAGGTCGATACGGTGGCCGTAGCGGTCGTGGCTGTGAAACTGCGGCGGGTGCTGATTGGCCAGAAAACCGGCTTCCATCAACGGTCCGCCGGCCAGTGCGCCGTAAGCATCAAGCCGCCGGTCCGCCCAGCCGCCGCCGAAATGCCCGACCCAGGCTTGCAGAGCCAGGTCGCAGCGGTACAGATTGAGGCCATCAAGCGGCGGTGGCTGGTTGGTGACTTCGTGGGTGCTGGCCTGTGAGTAAAGATTCATCAAACGCCTCCTCTCTGTCAGTGAACAGAATCAGGAACAGCCAGTGAATCACGCACCCCGCATCTTAAACAGCGCCATATTGGACGAATTGTCGGCGTTTTTGCCCTGACGCGCGCCAGCGGTCGTCAGCGACTGCGCCTGCAAAGGCAGGCTCAGGCAGAACCGGCTGCCGCGTCCGGGCTCGGAGTGATGACTGAGGCTGCCACCGAGCAGCTCGATCAGCTGCCGGCAGATCGCCAGGCCAATCCCCAGGCCGCCATATTCCCGGGTCATCGAGCTGTCAGCCTGGAAAAATCGTTGATACAGCACCGCATCATTCAGGCGGCTAAAGCCGATCCCGGTATCGATGACCTCAATGCGCAGGGTGAAATGGTCTGCTTCGCGGCGCATGCCATCCATCCGCAAGGTCACGGTGCCGTGGCGGGTGAACTTGATCGCGTTGTCCATCAGGCACTCAATGCACTGATACAGCTTTTCGGCATCGCCGCGCAGCAACCGCGGTACGAAGGGGTCCACTTCAAACGACAGACGCAGCCCCTTGGCCTGCGCAGGGCCGATGAAGCGCTGATGCAACCGATGCGTCAACACCGGTAACTCGAACGGCCCGCACTCGGCATGCAGCACCCCGGCTTGCAGCTCGGTGAGGGTCAGGATGCCATTGATCATGCGCATCATGTCCTGAGCCGAGGCCGAGGCGGTCTGCTGATACATCGACACTTCGCCATCCAGCGGCACGGTCTGCATCAGGTCCAGCGAACCGATAATGCCATTCATCGGCGTGCGCAACTCATGGGTCAGGGTGGCCAGAAACTCATCCTTGAGCCGGTTGCTGGTCGCCAGTTGCTGGTTCAGACGCTCCAGGTCCCGCCCCGCCTCGAGCAGAGTTCGGGCCTGCAATTCGCGGGCGTAGTTGATCCGGTCGGCCAGCGCCAGTGACAGCAGCGCGACCTCGATCACCGAGCCGATCTGGCTGGCGTACATGGTCAGGAAGGTATTGGGCAAATAACCGAGCAACATCACCGCGTTAACCAGACCACCGAGCAAAAATGCCGACCAGGCCAGCAAAAAGTAACGCGCCACCCGCACGCCTCGCAGCCAGGCGGTAATCCCGGTGGTGAACACCACCACGGTGAAGACCAGCACCAGCAGGGTGACCATCCGCAGCGCCAGGCCATAATCGGCAAACAGTGCAAGGGCGATCACCAGCACCGCACTGCCCATCACCCACAACAACAGATTATCGACCCAGCGGCCAAGCAACGGGCTTTGCAGAAAGCTGCGGGTGAACTGGCTGGCGAACAGCACCGAGGCGCCGATCAGAAAAGGCGTGGCGGCGTTGGCCCACCATGGGCTGTCGGGCCACAGGTATTCGATGGCGGCGCCATTGATCGATACCTGGTACAGCCCGAACGACGCGATATACAGGATGTAATACAGATAGCTGGTGTCACGCACACTGACATAGATGAACAAGTTATAGACCAGCATGCCCAGCAACACGCCGTAGATCAGCCCGAGCACATAGATGCGCGCGGGCTGTTCTTCGAGATAGGCATGGCTGGACCACAGGTTCAGCGGCGCCTGGACCGAGCCATTGCTTGCCACGCGAACATAGGCAGTCATGGTCTGACCGGGCTTGAGCGGCAGTTCGAACAGGTAGTTGTTCTGGCGAATCTGGCGGCTGGCAAAGGGCAGCATGTCGCCGGTTTTCCAGGCCATCTGCTGTTCGCCCTGAGCATCGATCAGATAGACATCGACATGGTCCATCGGCGGATAGGCCAGTTCCAGAAGCCAGTCGGAGTGCTGCTGCGCATCACGCGGGACGTACGACAGGTCAATTTTCATCCAGAACGCCGAGCGGGAATAACCGGCATTGAGCGTCGGCTCACCCAGGGGGCGAAACGCTGAGGCCATCTCGGCACTGCTGATCTGTTTGATGTCAGCCTGACCACTGGCATCTTCCAACACCTGAGTCCAGCGGCCCAGAGAAAGGCTGCGGGTGCTCTCGTCAAACTCGACGGCGCCGGCCAGTAACGGCAGGCAGGCAACCAGCATTATCAGCAAATAGCGCATGAAAGCCCCAAGGTAGTCCGTCGCGGTTCATCGGTCCATGAAGCGACGCCCTGCAGTAGTTTCATCCGTGAAGCAGGCTGAATGATTCCATAAAAGCGGTGAGGCAACCGACGCGCATCTACCAGATGCAAACCCTGGCGTCGTTGGTATGCCAATTGTCTAGACAGCCAAGCATAGCTGTTAATTGTCACCGAGTGTGTTCCCGTTTCAGCACAAATCGCATTCCCGGGGTGACCTGCAGCCACGAAAATTCCATCCCACCAGCAACAGCGCCAGGAAGGTTTGATGATAAGCTCGCGCACCATGAACACTATCTATAGCACCCGCCCCGTAGTTCTCTGCCTGTCCGGCCATGACCCCAGTGGTGGCGCCGGCCTGCAGGCCGATATCGAAGCCCTGCTTGCCCAGGGCTGCCATGCTGCCCCGGCCGTGACGGCCCTGACTGTGCAAGACACGGTAGACGTCAGCGACTTCCGCGTTCTGGACCGTGACTGGGTGCTCGCCCAGGCCAACGCCGTGCTCAATGACTCGCCGGTGGCCGCCGTCAAACTGGGCATGCTCGGTTCTACCGAGATGGTCGATACCGTCGTTACGCTGCTCAGCGCCCACCCTCACCTGCCCTTGGTCTGCGACCCGGTGCTGCGCGCTGGCGGCGGTGGCCGGCTGGGCAAGGATGAAGTCGGCTTTGCCATGCGCGAGCGACTGCTGCCGATCGCCACCATCGCCACGCCCAACCTGCCCGAAGCGCGGATTCTTGCGGAGTTGCCCGAGGGCACGGCCGATGAGTGCGCCGAACGCCTGCTGCCGTTCTGTGAACATTTGCTGATTACCGGCGGGCATGGCGACGAGCAACAAGTGCATAACCGCCTGTACAGCCGTAGCGGCGCATCGCATACCTTCACCTGCCAGCGTCTGCCAGGCAGCTATCACGGTTCAGGCTGCACCCTGGCAAGTGCCCTGGCCGGTCGGCTGGCCCAGGGTCAGGAACTGGTCAGCGCTGTCCAATCAGCCCTGGACTACACCTGGCGCACCCTGCGCGACGCCGATCAGCTGGGTCGCGGACAGTTTGTCCCGCGCCGCCTGCCGCTGGATTTCTGCTCATGAGCCGGCCTTCAAAACTGCGCGGCCTGTACGCGATCACCGACGGCCAGTTGCTGGCCGGCAGGTTCCTGGCATATGTCGAAGCCGCACTGGACGGTGGCGTCACGCTCTTGCAGTACCGCGACAAGAGCCAGGACGAGTCACGCCGCCTGCGCGAAGCCAGTGAGCTGCTGAAGCTCTGCGAACGCTACAAGACCCAATTGATCATCAACGATGACGCTGAACTGGCGGCGCGCCTGGGTGTGGGTGTGCACCTGGGCCAGACCGACGGTTCGCTGTCGGGCGCCCGCGCCCTGCTGGGTCACCAGGCCATCGTCGGTGCAACCTGTCATGGGCGCCTTGAACTGGCCGAACAGGCCAAGGCTGACGGGGCCAGCTACGTGGCCTTTGGACGCTTTTTCAACTCGCTGACCAAGCCTGATGCTCCGGCAGTGCCCTTGCAGTTGCTGGAGCAGGTCCGTGCCAAAATCAACCTGCCCATTGCGGTGATCGGCGGCATTACCCTGGACAACGCCGCGCCACTGATCGAGCACGGTGCCGACCTGTTGGCGGTGGTCAACGGTCTGTTCGGCGCCGACAGCCCAGCGCAAGTCACCCGTCGCGCAAGGGCCTTCAACGATTTGCTGGCCCGCAGCTGACAGGCCGTTAAAAAACGTAGGCGAGGCAGCCAGTGCAAGGCAAAAACAGGCGAGAAAGCGCAGTTTACGAGCAGTAAATGAGCATTTTGAGCCGGTTTTTAACGCAGCAATGGCGCGCGTAGCGCCGTAGGCGCCCAGCCAGCAGGTAGTTTTTCAACAGCCTGCTGATCAAATGAGCCTGAAGCCGCTGCCGGCTTCCAGGCTCAGCAGCGCCCGCTTGCGTTCCACACCACCGGCATAGCCGGTCAGGTCACCGGCCGCACCGACCACCCGATGACACGGCACGATGATTGAAATCGGATTACGCCCATTGGCAGTGCCAACCGCACGCGAGTGCCCGGCGCTGAGCCCCATTTTTTTTGCCATCGCCCCGTAGGACAGCAGTTCGCCATAGGGGATACGCGCCAGTTCCTTCCAGACCTGTTCCTGAAACGGCGTACCGCGAGCGCGCAGGGGCAGCTCGAACACCTGCCGTTCACCGCTAAAGAACTCCTGCAATTGCTCGCGGGCCATGGCAATGATCCGCGGCAATGCGCCGTCGTCCTGCATCACCAGCAGTTCGGGGTAGTGCTTCTGACCAACAAAGAACACGCCGGTCAATGCGTCGTCTTCGGCGCGCAGCACGATATCGCCCAACGGGCTGACAAACAGATAACCCGGTTTCATCGTTTTGCCTCCTCACTCAACCGCCACAGATGCACCACCGCATACGCGCGCCAGGGAGCCCAACGGCTGGCGTAGTCATCGAGTTGCCCGGCAGTGGCGCAACCCAGGTATTTTTTCAGCACCGCATCACCCTGCGGGAACGCATTGGGCCAACCCAGCGCCCGCATGGCAATGTATTGCACGGTCCACTCGCCAATCCCGCGGATCTGCCGCAACGCGGCCAGGGTCGGCTGCAACGGCACCAGTGGCTCCAGCACAATGTTGCCTGCCGCCACTTGCCTGGCGACCTCGATGATCGCTTCGGCACGGATACCGATCAGCCCACAATCGATCAGCGCCTGAGGCTCGAGCCCGACCAGTACATGCGCAGCCGGAAAAGCATGCCGCAACCCTTCAGGTGCATTCGCCACCGGGGTGCCATAGCGTTCGGCGATTCGGCCGAGAATCTGCCGCGCTCGCAGCACCGAAATCTGCTGGCCCACCACCGCACGTACGGCAATCTCGAAACCGTCGAACGTCCCCGGCACGCGCATGCCCGGCAAACCATCGACCAGCGTGCCGAGGTGTTCATCGACCAGATCGGGTCGGCAGCCGGTATCGAACACCCGACGAACCAGCCCCAACACCTGAACGATGGCCGGTTGTAATGAGCTGGAGACCTCGACTTGCAGGGCATGGCGCTTGCCGACATGACTGACATTGATCCAGCCTGCCAGGCGTGTGCCGCCCTGCTCGACCTCGATCAGTCGGCTATAACGCTCTGGCTCGACACTCTCGACCCCGGCAATGCAGCGCTGCGCCAGAAAAGCCAGCACCCCTCGCCAGGCGAAAGGCGGCCGGTAGGCCAGTTCGAAACGCAGGCCCTGGGTCAGTGATGCCTGGCGCGTCTTGCGCAGCCGCGATGGGTTAAGGCCGTAGCGCGCCAGAAACACATCATTGAAGCGCCGCACACTGCCAAACCCCGAAGCCAGGGCCACCTCGGCCATGGGCAGGCCAGTGTCAGTCAGCAGCCGCTTGGCGGTCAGCAGCTTCTGGGTCTGGGCATAGCCGACCAGCCCCACACCGAATTCGGCCTCGAAGATCCGCCGCAGATGCCGGGCCGTCACCCCGACCCGCTGCGCCAGATCCTCCAGGCTGCGACCATTGAGGTAGCCTTGCTCGATCAGGCGCGCCGCGGCCTGCGCCAGATGTCCGGAAACATCCAATGCCGCGTGCCCTGGGGCCAGTTCGGGACGACAGCGCAGGCATGGCCGATAACCGGCCTGCTCAGCCGCCGCTGCACTGCTATAGAAGGTGCAATTGCTGGCCAGCGGTGCGCGCACCGGGCAGACCGGCCGGCAGTAGATACCGGTCGACGAGACGCCCATGAAAAACCAGCCATCGAAGCGACGGTCACGGGCCACGAAGGCGGCATAGCAGGTTTGCGGATCGAGTCTGTTCATGGGCCGACTGTAACCCTGTGCCGGGCGAAAGTCTGGCTGAAATCGGACATCGACAACCGGGCTGCCGAGGCATTTGTTATAGTGCCACCTCTTGCGCCACCAGCACTGGCGCAAACCCGATTTCCGTTTCAAAAGCAGAGACCCGATCATGTCCCGTTCCGAAACATTGTTCGCCAATGCCCAAAAACACATCCCCGGAGGCGTCAACTCTCCGGTGCGAGCGTTCAAGAGCGTGGGCGGCACGCCGCTGTTCTTCAAACATGCTGCGGGCGCCTATGTAACGGACGAAGACGACAAACGCTATGTCGATTACGTGGGTTCCTGGGGGCCGATGATTCTTGGTCACAGCCATCCGGAGGTGCTCGATGCAGTGCGCAGCCAGTTGGAGCACGGCCTGTCCTATGGCGCGCCGACCGCCATGGAAACCGAAATGGCCGACCTGGTGTGCAGCCTGGTACCGTCCATGGAAATGGTGCGCATGGTCAGCTCGGGCACCGAGGCGACCATGAGCGCCATTCGCCTGGCCCGCGGCTACACCGGCCGCGACAGCATCATCAAGTTCGAGGGCTGCTATCACGGTCACTCCGACAGCCTGCTGGTCAAGGCCGGTTCCGGCGCGCTGACCCTCGGCGTGCCAAGCTCACCCGGCGTACCGGCGGCGTTCGCCAAACACACCCTGACCCTGCCATTCAACGACCTGTCGGCTGCCCGCCAGATGCTGGCCGAAGTGGGTCAGGAAGTGGCATGCATCATCGTCGAGCCGGTGGCCGGCAACATGAACTGCGTACCGCCAGCGCCAGGCTACCTGCAAGGCCTGCGTGACCTGTGCGATGAGCACGGCGTGGTGCTGATCTTCGACGAAGTGATGACCGGCTTCCGGGTCGCCCTGGGCGGCGCGCAGGCTTACTACGAGGTGACTCCGGACCTGTCGACATTCGGCAAGATCATTGGCGGCGGCATGCCGGTGGGCTGCTTCGGCGGCAAGCGCGAAATCATGTCGCACATCGCACCGCTGGGCCCGGTCTATCAGGCCGGTACCCTGTCGGGCAACCCGCTGGCGATGGCCGCCGGCCTGACCACCCTGCGCCTGATCAGCCGCCCGGGCTTTCATGACGAACTTGAAGCCTTCACCGGCCGTCTGCTCGCCGGTCTGCAGGCGCGTGCCGATGCCGCCGGTATTGCCTTCACCACCACTCAGGCCGGTGGCATGTTCGGCCTGTACTTCACTGAACTGAAAGACATCGTGACCTTTCAGGACGTGATGAGCAGCGATGCCGAACGCTTCAAGCGCTTCTTCCACCTGATGCTCGACGGCGGCGTGTACCTGGCGCCAAGTGCCTTCGAGGCCGGTTTCACCTCCATCGCCCACGGCGAAGCCGAGCTGCAACTGACCCTGGATGCGGCTGAAAAGGCGTTTGCAGCGCTGAAATAATCCATCGGCCAGCCCTGATCACTCATCAGGGCTGGCACCGGCTTAGTGCTTTACCCTCTAAAAACAAGCGTTTTAAAAGCCGTGCAGCAGAAAAACCGTAAACACTTTGTAAGGTTGCCTCAGCTTATTTCATAATGCGCGCCAGCACCTTTCGCTGTACGGGCCCAGCCCGCACCTTTTTCGCCCGCACCTTATCCAGAGGTAAGTCGACTCCCATGAACCGCACCGGCCGCACCCTTGCATTGGGCTGCCTGTTGCTTATCTTTCCCCTGCTGGCCCACGCCGCAGGTGGCAACTCGCTGCTGATTCCAGCGATGGGTCGTTGCACCCTCAATACACTGCCGGAAAACCTGCCCGACGCCCTGGCGGCGTGCAAACAGGCCGCACAGTCCGGGGATGCACAGGCGCAATACGAGTTGGGCGAGTTCTACTACGAGGGCAAACAGACATCTCGCGATCTGGCGCAGGCACTTGATTACTTCGAGAAAGCGTCGCTGCAGGGTCATGCCCAGGCGCAATACCGGCTGGGTTCGATGTTCGCGGCCGGCGAAGGCGTGCCGATGAACAACATCCAGGCTTACGTGATTCTGAAGATGGCGGCGGTCAACGGCGCAGAAGATGCCCTTGACGCAGCTGACGAAGTCTCGGCAAAGATGCAGCGCAGCGAGCTGGAGGCCGCCACCCAGGTACTCGGGCAGATCTTCCGCAAGTACCTTCTGGAGTTGCAGACAGCCGAAGGGCGGACGCCGTTCTCGCCGCTGCCTTAAGCATTATTTCTCCGGCATCGGTACCGGAAACGGCATTACATTGCCGGTGCCTTTCGCCTCACTGATCTTCGGCGTGCCCATCCGCTCGACCTCGTCGATGCGCACGATCGAATGCATCGGCACAAAACTGCGCACCACGCCCTCGAATTGCGCCTTGAGCTTTTCTTCACTGGGGTCGACGACCACGGTGGTTCGCTCGCCAAAGACAAACTCTTCCACCTCAAGAAATCCCCACAGATCACTCTGATAGATCTGCTTGGCGTACATTTCGAACACCTGGCCCTGGTTGAGGAAGATCACTTTGTAGATGGGAGATTCACGTTTGGTCATGGTTGCGGCAAGGATCGCTTGGCAGAAAAAAGGCCGAAACTATAGCACGTCGCTCAGACCGGCAACGCTAGAAGACCGCACAGTTCATCCCTATAATGCGCGGTTCTTTGAATCAGCAGATTATTTGAGCATGGCCAAGAAGCTTTATATCGAAACCCACGGTTGCCAGATGAACGAGTACGACAGCTCGCGCATGGTCGACCTGCTGGGCGAGCATCAAGCCCTGGAAGTCACCGCACGCGCCGAAGATGCCGACGTGATTCTGCTCAATACCTGCTCGATCCGCGAACGCGCCCAGGATCGGGTGTATTCCCAGTTGGGCCGCTGGCGCGAACTGAAGCTGGCCAACCCGGAAATGGTCATTGCTGTCGGCGGCTGTGTCGCCAGCCAGGAAGGCGCGGCCATCCGCGACCGGGCCCCTTATGTCGACGTGGTGTTTGGTCCACAGACCCTGCACCGCCTGCCGGAAATGATCGACGCCGCACGGGTCAGCCGCGAACCGCAGGTTGACGTTTCGTTCCCGGAAATCGAAAAGTTCGACCATTTGCCCGAGCCGCGGGTCGATGGCCCGACCGCTTATGTGTCGGTCATGGAAGGCTGCAGCAAGTACTGTACGTTCTGTGTAGTGCCCTATACCCGTGGCGAGGAAGTCAGCCGACCGTTCGATGACGTGATTGGTGAAGTCATTCACCTGGCCGAGAACGGTGTGCGCGAAGTCACCTTGCTGGGCCAGAACGTCAACGGTTATCGCAGCACCAACCCGGACGGCAGCGTGGCCGATCTGGCCGACCTGATTCGTGTGGTCGCAGCGATCGACGGCATCGACCGGATTCGCTACACCACTTCGCACCCGCTGGAGTTCTCCGACAGCCTGATCCAGGCCCACGCCGAGGTGCCGGAGCTGGTCAAACACCTGCACCTGCCGGTGCAGTCAGGCTCTGACCGGGTTCTGGCGGCGATGAAGCGCAACCATACTGTGCTGGAGTACAAGTCGCGGTTGCGCAAGCTCAAGGCGGCGGTGCCAGACATTTGCATCAGTTCGGACTTCATCATTGGTTTTCCTGGCGAAACCGAGAAAGACTTCGAGAACACCATGAAGCTGGTTCAGGATGTAGGCTTCGATTTCTCGTTCTCGTTCATCTACAGCCCGCGCCCTGGTACGCCGGCCGCAGACCTGAAGGACGAAACCCCGGAAGAGGTGAAGAAGCAGCGGCTTAATGCCTTGCAGCACCGTCTGAATCAGCAGGGCTTTGAGATCAGCCGACAAATGGTCGGCAGCACCCAGCGGATTCTGGTGACCGATTACTCCAGGAAGGATCCGGGGCAGTTGCAGGGGCGTACCGAGAACAATCGCATCGTCAACTTTACGTGTGATAACCCGCGGTTGATCGGGCATTTTGTCGATGTGCATATTGATGATGCGCAGCCGCACTCGTTGCGTGGGTCGTTGTTGCAGTAAGGCAACTATCGGGCTTGGCTAGCCCCCGTGGGAGGGAGCTTTGCTCGCGACAGGGCCAGTAAAGCCGGTGCATTTGCGCGGGCCTCACCAGAGCAGTCGCCAGCAAAGCTGCCTCCCACAGGACCGTGTTGTCCTTGACTGATCGGCATTACCCTGTAGGGGCGACCTCGGCTTGGGCGGATCACCCCGCTCGCTGCCAACCAATTACAAGTCAGAGCTTTCCCACAGCGAACACTGGGGTTATTCTTCAGTTCAATTCAACAGCCGTCGGGCGGCTAAAAAAGACCTTGAACGCACCCATAGAACCTCATCGTTTCATCCTCGAACCTTTCGAGGCCCATCGTTTCGCCAACCTGTGCGGACAATTCGACGAGCATCTGCGCCTGATCGAACAGCGCCTGGATATCGAGATCCGTAACCGGGGCAATCAGTTCGAGCTGATCGGCGACGCCCAACGCACGTCTTCTGCGGAAAACCTGCTGCGCTTGCTGTACCGGGAGACCAAAGGCTCTGACCTGACCCCGGACATGGTGCATCTGTTCCTCCAGGAGTCGGGCATCGAGGCCATGAATGCCGGTCCCGCCGCTGACCCCAGTGTCGCGCTGCGCACCAAGAAAGGCATGATCCGGCCGCGGGGTTTCAACCAGCAGCGCTACGTCAAATCGATTCTCGGCAACGACATCAACTTCGGCATCGGTCCAGCTGGTACCGGCAAGACCTACCTGGCGGTGGCTTGCGCCGTCGATGCGCTGGAGCGCGAGCAGATCCGCCGCATCCTGCTGGTGCGTCCGGCGGTCGAAGCGGGCGAGAAGCTGGGTTTTCTGCCCGGTGATCTGGCGCAGAAGATCGACCCCTACCTGCGTCCGCTCTACGATGCGCTTTACGAGATGCTCGGCTTCGAATACGTAGCCAAGCTGATCGAAAAGCAGGTCATCGAAATTGCTCCGCTGGCCTACATGCGTGGTCGCACCCTTAATAACAGCTTCATCATTCTCGACGAGAGTCAGAACACCACCGTCGAGCAGATGAAAATGTTCCTGACCCGTATTGGCTTCGGCTCCACCGCCGTGATCACCGGTGACATCACCCAGGTCGACCTGCCACGCGGCACAAAATCGGGCCTGGCGCACGTCATCGAGGTGCTCAAGGATGTGCCGGGTATCAGTTTCACCCACTTCAAGCCCAAAGATGTCGTGCGTCATCCGCTGGTGCAACGCATCGTCGAGGCCTACGAGCGCTTCGAAACGCAGCACGCCGACCCGGCCACGAACCAGCGGGGCGGCGACCGCGATGCTTGAGCTGGACCTGCAAATCGCCAGCAAGGATGCGGCACCGACTCAAGCCCAGTTTCGCCTGTGGTGTGAAATGGGCTTGCGCCAGCGCAAGGCCGACTCGGAAATGACCATCCGGCTGGTGGATGAAACCGAAGGCCGCGAGCTCAATCACATCTGGCGGCAAAAGGATTACGCCACCAACGTTCTGTCGTTCCCGGCCGACGTTCCTGACGAGTTGCTGGATATTCCGCTGCTTGGCGATCTGGTCATCTGCGTGGCAGTGGTCAATCGCGAAGCGCAGGAGCAAGGCAAGAGCGTTGATGCGCACTGGGCGCACATGGTTATCCATGGTTGCCTGCACTTGCTCGGCTACGACCACATCGACGATGAGGAAGCCGAAGAAATGGAAGCGCTGGAACGAACGTTGCTTGAGGAGCTGGGCTACCCGGATCCCTACGCGGACGACGAGAGCGACGAACCCCAACATTCAGACACACCACGCAAGGACCACGAGTAAGGGCCATGAGCGAAGATCGATCGAGCAACGGGCAAAAGTCATGGCTGGGCAAATTGACCCAGGCTTTTGCCCACGAGCCCAAAAACCGCCAGGAGCTGCTTGAGCTACTGCGCGAAGCACACCAGAACAAACTGCTCGACAGCGAGGCACTGGCCATTGTCGAAGGCGCCATCCAGGTCGCAGACCTGCAGGTGCGCGACATCATGGTTCCGCGTTCGCAGATGATCAGTATCAAGGCGACGCAAAGTCCGCATGAATTTCTGCCGGCCGTCATCGACGCCGCGCACTCGCGTTACCCGGTCATTGGCGAGAGCCACGATGACGTGCTTGGCGTGCTGCTGGCCAAGGACCTGCTGCCCTTGATCCTCAAGCAGGACAGCAACCCCGACGACATCAAGAACCTGCTGCGCCCGGCCACGTTCGTGCCCGAGTCCAAGCGCCTCAACGTGCTGCTGCGTGAGTTTCGCGCCAATCACAACCACATGGCCATCGTCATTGACGAATACGGCGGCGTGGCGGGCCTGGTGACCATCGAAGACGTGCTGGAACAGATCGTCGGCGACATCGAAGACGAGCACGACGTCGAGGAAGACAGCTACATCAAGCCATTGCCCAGTGGTGACTTCCTGGTCAAGGCCCTGACCCCTATCGAGAGCTTCAACGAGTTCTTCGACAGCGAGTTTTCCGACGACGAGTTCGATACCGTCGGCGGCCTGGTCATGAATGCTTTCGGCCATCTGCCCAAGCGCAACGAGACCACCGAGATCGGCGCCTACCGTTTCCGCATTCTCAATGCCGACAGCCGCCGCATTCACCTGCTGCGCCTGAGCCCTGTTTCAAGAGTATGAGCCGTCTCTATTAAGGAAACCTGATGCGCTGGATCACCCGCCCCGGCTGGCCCGGTAACCTGCTGGCCGTGGCGGCCGGTGGCCTCACCACCCTGGCATTGGCGCCGTTCGACATCTGGCCGCTGGCCATGGTTGCCATTGCACTGTTCTACCTTGGCCTGCGCGATGTGAGTCCGCGTCAGGCACTGGTGCGGGGCTGGTGTTTCGGCTTCGGCCTGTTTGGCGCGGGGACCAGCTGGATCTACGTCAGCATCAACACCTACGGTGGCGCCTCAGCGCTGCTGGCAGGCCTGTTGATGCTGCTGTTCATCGCACTGATCGCCCTGTTCTTCGCCCTGCCAGCCTGGCTTTGGGCACGCTGGCTGCGACGCAGCGAGCGGCCGCTGGCCGATGCGCTGGCGTTCGCGGCACTGTGGGTTTTGCAAGAAACTTTCCGCGGCTGGTTCCTGACCGGCTTCCCGTGGCTGTACTCGGGCTATAGCCAGCTCGAGGGTCCATTGGCCGGGCTGGCACCGGTCGGCGGCGTCTGGCTGGTGTCCTTCGCCCTTGCCTTGAGCGTTGCGCTGCTGTGCAACCTGCCGCGCCTGCGCAACCAGCCCTCATTGCTGGCGGCGGCAGCTGTGCTGCTGCTCGGTCCCTGGGCGGCAGGCCTGGCCCTGAAGGATCACGCCTGGACTTCGCCCTCCGGCAACCCCCTGAGCGTCGCGGCGCTGCAAGGCAACGTCGAACAGATGCTCAAGTGGGACCCGGCGCACCTTAACGCGCAACTGGCGCTGTACCGCGACATGACCTTTCGCTCGCAACCGGTCGACTTGATCGTCTGGCCGGAAACTGCCGTACCGGTGCTCAAGGAAATGGCCGAAGGTTACCTGACCATGATGGGCAACTTCGCCGGCGAGCGACGTTCGGCGCTGATTACCGGCGTGCCGGTGCGCGAACTCAGCGGCCGCGGCGAGTACCGCTATTACAACGCGATCACCGTCACCGGCGAGGGTGACGGCACTTACCTCAAGCAGAAACTGGTGCCGTTCGGCGAGTACGTACCGCTGCAGGATCTGCTGCGCGGCCTGATCGAGTTTTTCAACCTGCCGATGTCGGACTTTGCCCGCGGACCAAATGACCAGGCGCTGTTGCAGGCCAAGGGTTACCAGATCGCGCCGTATATCTGTTACGAAGTGGTCTACCCGGAGTTCGCGGCCAGCCTGGCCGCCCGCAGCGACCTGCTGCTGACCGTGAGTAACGACACCTGGTTCGGCACCTCGATAGGCCCTCTGCAGCACCTGCAGATGGCGCAGATGCGCGCCCTTGAAGCAGGCCGCTGGATGATCCGCGCCACCAACAACGGAGTCACCGCCCTGATCGACCCGTATGGCCGCATCGCCCGGCAAATTCCGCAGTTCGAACGTGGCGTGCTGTATGGCGAGGTGGTGCCGATGCATCACCTGACCCCGTACCTGCGCTGGCGCTCCTGGCCACTGGGGATTGTCTGCGCCGTGCTGCTGGGCTGGGCGTTCATCGCCCGCCGCAAAACCGCATAACCGCCGCGGGTTACCAAGCTGGCGCGAAAAGCCCCTTCCTTCAGGTGGGGATGAAAGCGCCACCGCGAAGCGGTAATAAGGGTTAAAACCCATAAAAACCGCCCCTATTCTGTGTTTCATGACTGAAATGAAAGCGACCAAAACCCTCAAGGTTCGAGTGCGAGACAAGCACGCAGCGCAGCTGCGTGAAGCTTCTCGTGCTGTGAATTTTGTGTGGAACTACGTAAACGAGTTGAGCAGTCGCTCGATTCGTGAGCGTGGTCGTTTTCTGTCGGCGTTCGACATTCACAAGTACACCAACGGGGCCGGCAAAGACCTGGGGCTGCACAGCCAATCGGTGCAGGCTGTTGCCGACGAATATGTCACACGGCGCAAGCAGTTCAAAAAGCGCCAGCTACGCTGGCGCTGCTCGGGCGGCGCCCGGCGCAGCCTGGGCTGGGTGCCCTTCAAGGTCGGCGCTGCTGTCTGGAAAAACGGCCAGGTCGTCTTCAACAGACAGCACTTCAAGGTCTGGGACAGCTACGGCCTGGTGGGCTTTAAATTCAGATCCGGTAGCTTCAACGAGGACAGCCGTGGACGCTGGTATTTCAACGTCGTGGTCGAGGTCGATCGCCAGTTATCGCCAGGCCAGGACGCAGTGGGTATCGACCTCGGACTGAAAACCACGGCCACCTGCAGCGACGGTGATCGCCTTGAAAGCGGCAGGTTCTACCGGGATCTGGAAAGAGCCCTGGGCACGGCCCAGCGGGCCGGCAAGAAGGCCCGTGTACGGGCGATTCACGCCAGGATTGCGAACCGCCGCAAGGATGCCCTGCATAAGTTCAGCAACGCGCTGGTCGCGCGTTGTGGCGTCATTGTGGTGGGTGATGTGAACTCACTGAAACTCGCGAAAACCAGGATGGCCAAGTCGGTGCTGGACGCCGGCTGGGGCCAATTGAAAACGATGCTGGAATACAAATGCGATCACGCAGGCACGGTTTTCAAGGTTGTTAGCGAGAGAAACACCACCCAAACCTGTTCGAGCTGCAAGCAATTGCCGGACTCGAGGCCCAGAGGTATCGCAGGGCTTGGAATAAGGGAATGGACTTGTTGTGGGTGCGGTGCCACCCACGACCGCGACGTCAACGCCGCCAAGAACATTCTCGCGCTCGGGCATGAGCGTCCAGTTGTGGGAATCCCCGCCTTTTAGGGCGGGGAGGATGTCAAGGATACACCCACGGATACACCAGTGCTCCTGCTGCTTCGTTAAGCAGCAGGGCGCTCTGGCCAAAGGCACGGCTTTCCGGTAACCAGCCGCCGAAAGGTCGGGCATTGTCCACGCCCAGAAAACCCACCGGCGCGCCGATCACCGTAAAGCCAGCCTGCTCGAAACTCCAGCGTGCGCGGGGCATGTGCCAGGCCTGGGTGACCAGCACCACGCGGGTCAATCCCGACGGCGCCAGTTGCTGCGCGGTCATGGTCGCGTTTTCCCAAGTGGTGCGGCTGCGCTCTTCAAGCCAGCGCACACTGACACCGAAATCCCGGCTCAATACATCACTCATGATCCGCGCCTCACTGGGCGGCTGGCCGTAGTGCAGACCTCCGCTGACCAGCAGTGGCAGCCCGCTGGCTTTGGCCAGGCGTGCGGCCATTTGCAAGCGTTGCAGGCCCATGTCGGTGGGCACATCTTCACCCCAGGCCGGCGCGTTACGCTCACGGCCATTGCCCAGCACCACGATCGCATCGGCCTGGTCGGCGAGTGTCGACCACTGCTCAAGCGCCAGTGGCGGCACCCGCTCCAGTTGCCGGGCAGCCTGCTCGACCGCCACCGGCAGGCTCATCAACCATAAGCCGCCCAGCCCCGTCACCCAGCACAGCAAGGCCAGGCGCGGTCGCGAACCACGCAACCACCAGCCCAGCACAAGCAGAAGCAACAGAACACCCGGAGGTAACAGCAGGGTTTTGAACAGATAACGCAAAGGCATCGGGCATCTCCATCGATGCCCGAAGCCTAGATTGATTGGTGCCAGGCAACAATGCCTGCTGAACGGGCCCGCAGCCCGCGATGATCAGAACTTGAAGAAATTCTGTGAATAACGGCCCGATCTGGCCACGGTGTTGGTCCGCCTCTTGTCTTCGAGCCAGATGACTCTGGCCAAATCCTGCGACACCCTGACTGGCACGGATCGCTCCGGTGCATCATTGAAGCTGCCCTCAGACTTACCCTTAACAGCCCCGTTTGCCGCCTTCACGCCTTTTTCAAGGTAGGCCTCGATCCACTCGAATTCAGCATCGCTCAACCCATCAAGTTCAAGCTCATCGGGTAACTCATTGCGAAGCCGGACTGCTGTGCTGGCCGTTTCCAGCGCAAGTCCGAGTCGATTGATCAAACGTTCATACAGCTCAGAAGTGACTACTGTGTGCTGCAACTCTGTCATCCGCTCACCTCTTTGAAGATAGGACATACCCTCGTTGTTGAGCTTAGCGCTGCTATTGAAACAGGCGGGAAACTGCGACAAACGGCAGGAACTGGCCAGCGAATGCGACGCTGGGCGGTTTTTTTGCCGCTCGCCAGCGCAATCAGGGTTTCCCTCGATAGACAGCGCTCATGTATGCTACGGCGTTTCCTGTCACTCCACTTGCGCTCTCCTGAGCCGGAACGCAGCGCCCAGCCCTCGTGCCGGGTGCCGAACGACTCGGCGAAGCGATGAAGAGGCCAAGGGTCACCACTCCTTAGTTAAAAGCAGCCATGCACGAACTCTATCAGCCCCGCGAAATCGAAGCCGCCGCCCAATCCTTCTGGGATGAGCAAAAGTCTTTTGCAGTCAGTGAACAGCCAGGCAAGGAGACTTTCTACTGCCTGTCGATGTTTCCTTACCCCAGCGGCAAGCTGCACATGGGTCATGTGCGCAACTACACCATCGGTGACGTGATTGCCCGTTACCATCGCATGCAGGGCAAGAACGTCCTGCAACCGATGGGTTGGGACGCTTTTGGCATGCCGGCAGAAAACGCCGCGATGAAGAACAACGTCGCGCCGGCCAAATGGACCTACGAAAACATTGCCTACATGAAGTCCCAGCTCAACAGCCTGGGCCTGGCAATCGACTGGTCCCGCGAAGTGACCACCTGCAAGCCCGACTACTATCGCTGGGAGCAGTGGCTGTTCACCCGCCTGTTCGAAAAAGGCGTGATTTATCGCAAGAACGGCACCGTCAACTGGGACCCGGTGGACCAGACCGTACTGGCCAACGAGCAGGTCATCGACGGCCGTGGCTGGCGTTCGGGCGCGCTGATCGAAAAGCGCGAAATCCCGATGTACTACTTCCGCATCACCGACTACGCAGACGAACTGCTCGAAAGCCTCGACGAACTGCCGGGCTGGCCTGAGCAGGTCAAAACCATGCAGCGCAACTGGATCGGCAAATCCCGCGGCATGGAAGTGCAATTCCCCTATGACCAAGCGAGCATCGGCCACGCCGGCGCGCTGAAAGTCTTCACCACCCGTGCCGACACGCTGATGGGCGCCACCTACGTGGCGGTGGCGGCCGAGCACCCGCTGGCCACCCAGGCCGCCGTCAACGACCCGGCGCTGCAGGCGTTCATCGAAGAATGCAAGAGCGGCAGCGTCGCCGAAGCCGACGTTGCCACCCAAGAGAAGAAGGGCATGCCCACTGCCCTGTTCGTCGAGCATCCGCTGACCGGCGAGAAACTGCCGGTGTGGGTCGCCAACTACGTGCTGATGCACTACGGCGACGGCGCAGTCATGGCCGTACCGGCCCACGACGAGCGCGACTTCGAATTTGCCCGCAAGTACAACCTGCCGATCAAGGCCGTGGTGCGCACCAGCGCTGGCGACGAGGTCGGTAGCGATTGGCAGGCCGCTTATGGCGAGCATGGCCAGTTGATCAATTCCGGTGAGTTCGACGGCCTGGACTTCCAGGGCGCCTTCGACGCCATCGAAGTGGCACTGATCAGCAAGCAACTGGGCAAATCCCGGACCCAGTTCCGCCTGCGCGACTGGGGCATCAGCCGCCAGCGCTACTGGGGCTGCCCGATCCCGATCATCCACTGCCCGTCCTGCGGCGACGTACCGGTGCCCGAAGATCAACTGCCGGTAAAACTGCCCGAAGACGTGGTGCCCGACGGCGCCGGTTCGCCACTGGCGCGCATGCCTGAGTTTTATGAGTGCAGCTGCCCGAAATGCGGCACTGCAGCCAAGCGCGAAACCGACACCATGGACACCTTCGTCGAGTCGTCGTGGTATTTCGCCCGCTATGCCTCGCCCAACTACGAAGGCGGCATGGTCGATCCGAAAGCGGCCAACCACTGGCTGCCGGTCGATCAGTACATTGGCGGTATCGAACACGCGATCCTGCACTTGCTGTATGCGCGCTTCTTCCACAAGCTGATGCGCGACGAAGGCCTGGTCACTTCCAACGAGCCGTTCAAGAACCTGCTGACCCAGGGCATGGTGGTCGCCGAGACCTACTACCGCACCGCCAGCAACGGCGGCAAGGACTGGTTCAACCCGGCCGACGTCGAAGTCGAGCGCGACGCCAAAGCCAAGATCATTGGCGCACGCCTGAAGACCGATGGCTTGCCGGTGGAAATTGGCGGCACCGAGAAGATGTCCAAGTCCAAGAACAACGGCGTGGATCCTCAGGCGATGATCGACGCCTACGGTGCCGACACCTGCCGCCTGTTCATGATGTTCGCCTCGCCACCTGACCAGAGCCTGGAATGGTCCGACTCCGGTGTCGAGGGCGCAAGCCGCTTCCTGCGTCGCGTCTGGCGCCTGGCCCATGCCCACGTCAGCCAGGGCCTGCCAGGCAAGCTGGACAGCACCGCACTGGACGACGCACAGAAAGCGGTACGCCGCTCCATCCATGCGGCCATCAAGCAGGCCAGCACTGATGTCGGTCAGTTCCACAAGTTCAACACCGCCATTGCCCAGGTAATGACCTTGATGAACGTGCTGGAGAAAGCCTCGCAAGCCAGCCAACAGGACCGCGCCTTGCTGCAAGAGGGGCTGGAAACCGTAGCCCTGCTGCTCGCGCCGATCACCCCGCACATCAGCCACGTGGTGTGGCAACAGCTCGGTCATGCCGGCGCCGTCATCGATGCAGCCTGGCCGGTACTGGATGAAAGTGCTCTGGTGCAGGACAGCCTGCAAGTGGTGGTTCAGGTCAACGGCAAGCTGCGCGGCCATATCGAAGTGCCGGCCAGTGCCAGCCGCGAAGAAGTCGAAGCCGCCGCCCGCGTCAACGAAAACGTGCTGCGCTTCCTCGACGGCCTGACCATCCGCAAGGTCATCGTCGTGCCAGGAAAACTGGTCAATATCGTCGCAAGCTGATGAGCCAGGCGCCCGGCCGGTCCGGGCGCCCGCCAATTTCCAGGGTACGCACAGCGTGCCCATACGGGTTCAAGGGGAGTATCAAGATGATCAAACGCAATCTGCTGGTGATCGGCATGGCCGTGGTATTGAGTGCCTGTGGCTTCCAGTTGCGTGGTACCGGCACCAACCAGTTGAGCATCACCGAGCTGGACGTAAGCGCCCGCAATGCTTACGGCGAGACCGTCACCCAGCTCAATCGCCTGCTCACCGCCGGCGGCGTCAAGGTCTACACCGGCGCACCGTACAAACTGGTCCTGGTCAACGAAGCCGAGACCCAGCGTACCGCCAGTTACTCCGGCTCTGGCCGTTCTGCCGAGAACCAGCTGACCTCGACCCTCAACTACGAAATCCGCGGTATCCAGGATCGCTTCCTGCTGGCTGACAAGATCTCTGTCGATCGCATTTATGTTCACGACGGCAACAACCTGACCGGCTCCGACCAGGAAGCCGCGCAGATCCGTCAGGAAATGCGTCACGATCTGGTACAGCGCATGCTGGCCCGTCTGCAACAGTTGACTCCGCAGCGTCTGGACCAATTGCAAGCCCAGGCTGATGAAGTGGCCCGTGCCGAGGAACAAGCGCGTCAGGAGGCCCAGCGCCTGCGTGACGAAACACCTCAGCAGTCACCTATCGAAATCCCCGGCCGCTAAGCCTCAGGGGCCAGTACGCTGGCCCCGAAGCTGCCTGACCATGAAGCTCGCCCCCGCCCAACTCGGCAAACACCTGCAAGGGACTCTCGCACCGGTCTATGTGATCAGTGGCGATGACCCCCTGCTTTGCCAGGAAGCTGCTGACGCCATTCGCGCCGCAGCGCGCCTGCAAGGCTTCGACGAACGTCAGGTGTTCAGCGCCGACAGCAACTTTGACTGGGGCACCCTGCTCCAGGCCGGCGCCAGCCTGTCGCTGTTCGCTGAACGGCGTCTGCTGGAACTGCGCCTGCCCTCGGGCAAGCCCGGTGACAAGGGCGCTGCGGCGCTGATCGAGTATTGCTCGCGCCCGGCTGAAGATACGCTGCTGCTGATCAGCCTGCCCAAGCTTGACGGGAGCGCGCAGAAAACCAAGTGGGGCAAGGCACTGATCGACGGCCAACACTGCCAGTTCGTCCAGATCTGGCCGGTGGACGCCGGCCAGTTGCCGCAGTGGATCCGCCAACGTCTGTCCCAGGCCGGGCTGGCGGCCACCCAGGACGCGGTGGAACTGATTGCCGCACGGGTCGAAGGCAACCTGTTGGCTGCCGCCCAGGAAATCGAAAAGCTCAAGCTGATGGCCGAAGCCGGCCAGATCACGGTGGACACCGTGCAGGCTGCGGTGGCTGACAGCGCGCGGTTCGATGTATTCGGCCTGACCGACGCGGTGCTCAATGGCGAAGCCGCGCATGCACTGCGCATTCTTGAAGGGTTGCGCGGCGAGGGCGTAGAGACGCCGGTCGTGCTTTGGGCCCTGACCCGCGAGCTGCGCTCGCTGGCGACCATGGCCATGCAATACAACCAGGGCATGCCGCTGGACAAAGTGTTCAGCTCGGCGCGCCCGCCGGTCTGGGACAAACGCAAGCCGTTGATGAGCAAAGCCCTGCAACGGCTGTCCAGCAAGCGCTGGAACCAGCTGTTGCTCGAAGCCCAGCGCATTGATGAGCAGATCAAGGGCCAGGCACCAGGCTCGGCCTGGAGCAGCCTGGGCCGCCTGGCACTGCTGATGGCAGGCCAGCGCCTGGCGCTGCCTGCCGAGTAGCAGCGGCTTGAGCCGCGAAAGCCTCGCATCACGAACTGTTCAGATAAGCGCTGCATGCCTTTGCGGGAACGAGCTCGCTCGTGAAGGGGCCGGCAAAGTCACACCAGATGTCGTGTTTTCACTGGCTTCTTCGTCGGTATGCCGCCCAGACCAAGCTCGCGCCCACCGGGGCATAAAGCACTTAACTGAACACTATTGCGGCCAAAGCCGCTCTTGCAGTGGCGGTCTGCATGATAGTGCAGAGCTATTGGACAACGCCGCCCACAAGCCTGATGATGCGCCCCGTTCAACCCACCGGGGAATCCTGCCATGAGCCAGAAAAAACGGCCCAACAAAGCCAAGTCCATCGTCGCCCAGCCACTGTTCCGTTGTCGTCAGGAACGCCCGGCCAAGGGCAAAGGCAGTTACCAGCGCGAAGCCTTCCTGTCAAAAAACTGGGAGGCTTCCTGCTTTATGGCGGCTTGATAAATGCCGTTACTTTCCAAGCCCCTGCAACGTTGCGGGCATGTTAAGGTCTGCATCTAAACGGTATTCCTTTCTGGACCCCAGCATGCATTTCTGTTTGACCCAGCCCTGGCCGTTACGCCAGCTGATCGCCGCCTCCAGCCTCGTTGCACTGGTCGCCTGCGCTGAAAAGCCCACCGCCGCCGATGCCACGCCTCTGCAAACCAGCAAAACCAATGCTCCAGCGGTTCTGACGCCAGTCGCTCCGCTGCAGGTCGACCAGAATCTGGCGATCGCGCCGACCATCAGCTTTGCCGAATGGCAGTCGGGCTTTCGCAACCAGGCCTTGCAGGCCGGCATCCGTGGTGAGGTGTTCGACAAGGCCTTCGCCGGCGTGACTCCGGACATGAGCGTGGTCAAGGCCGACCGCAGCCAGCCCGAGTTCAGCCGGCCGGTGTGGGAGTACCTCGATAACGCCATTTCCAATTCCCGGGTGCGCAAGGGCCAGGCGCTGCTGACCCAGTACGCCAGCGAGCTGCAGAGCATTGAGCAGCGCTATGGCGTCGACCGCCAGGCGCTGGTAGCGGTCTGGGGCATGGAGAGCAACTTCGGCCAGTTCCAGGGCTCACAGTCGGTGATCCGCTCGCTGGCGACCCTGGCTTATGAAGGCCGGCGCCCGGCCTTCGCGCAAAACCAGCTGCTCGCGGCGCTGCAGATTCTTCAGCAAGGTGATATCACCCCGGAACGCATGCTGGGTTCCTGGGCCGGCGCCATGGGCCAGACCCAATTCATGCCCACCACTTACCACACCCATGCGGTGGACTTCGACGGTGACGGCCGCCGTGATATCTGGAACAGCCCGGTAGATGCCCTGGCATCCGCTGCCCATTACCTGCAAAGCTCAGGCTGGCAACGTGGCCAGCCTTGGGGTTATGAAGTGGTGCTGGGCGGCGATTTCGACTATGCCCTGGCCGACCCGACAGTGCGCAAGAACCTGGCGCAGTGGCAGGCGCTGGGGGTCAAACTGCCCGACGGCTCGGCGCTACCATTGGCGGCCAGCCAGCAGCAGGCCTCGTTGCTTTTGCCAGCGGGCTATCGTGGCCCGGCCTTCCTGGTGCTGGACAACTTCCGCGCCGTGCTCAAGTACAACAACTCAACCTCTTACGCGATGGCGATCAACCTGCTGGCCGATCGGCTCAAGGGCGCAGGGTTTATCGTAGGCAACTGGCCAAAGAGCGATCTGCCGTTGAGCCGCTCCGAGCGTATCGAGTTGCAGAGCCTGCTCAGTGCCCGTCAGTACGACGCTGGCGCGCCGGACGGGATAATCGGTGCCAATACCCGCAAGGCGATCCGCAGCGCCCAGCAGGCCTTTGGCTGGCCGGCGGACGGCTATCCGACCCATGAGTTGCTCAACGCCCTGCGCAAACCCGCATCCTGATTCAGATCGGCCGGGGCGGCTTGCGAAACGCCGTCTGCTGCCGCTACCCACCACGGCGCCGATCTGGCATTGGGCGGCGCCTGGCTAATATCGGCTCCAGGAGCAAGCGCAATCAACAGCAACAGACATCACAAATAAAAAGGGCCGGATATCACTATCCGGCCCTTTTGCTTTTCAGCCTGGGATCACAGGGCTTTCTTGGCGATCTTGGCTTGCTCGTCAGCGTGGTACGAAGAGCGGACCAACGGGCCGGAGGCGACGTTCTTGAAGCCCATGCGGTAGCCTTCCTCGGCGAACCAGGCAAAGGTGTCGGGGTGTACGAAGCGTTGCACCGGCAGGTGGTTGCGCGAAGGTTGCAGGTACTGACCCAGGGTCAGCATGTCGATGTCATGTTCGCGCATGCGCTGCATGACTTCGATCACTTCGTCGTCGGTCTCGCCCAGGCCCAGCATCAGACCGGATTTGGTCGGTACATGCGGCACCATCTGCTTGAAGCGTTGCAGGAGGGTCAGCGACCACTGATAGTCCGAACCCGGCCGCGCAGCCTTGTACAGGCGCGGTACGGTTTCCAGGTTGTGGTTGAACACATCCGGCGGCTCGGCTGCGGTGATTTCCAGGGCCACGTCCATCCGCCCACGGTAGTCAGGCACCAGGGTTTCCAGTTGCACGTTGGGCGACAGGGCGCGGATTTCGCGGATACAGTCAGCGAAGTGCTGGGCACCGCCGTCGCGCAGGTCGTCGCGGTCGACGGAGGTGATCACCACGTACTTCAGGCGCAGGTCGGCGATGGCCACCGCCAGGTTGTGCGGCTCATCGACGTCCAGTGGCTTCGGACGACCATGGCCCACGTCGCAGAACGGGCAACGACGGGTGCAGATGTCGCCCATGATCATGAACGTCGCGGTGCCACCGGAGAAGCACTCGCCAAGGTTCGGGCAGGACGCCTCTTCACAGACACTGTGCAGCTTGTGCTTGCGCAGCAATTGCTTGATGCGGTCGACTTCCGGCGAAACCGGGATACGGACGCGAATCCAGTCGGGTTTTTTCGGCAGTTCTACGGTCGGAATGATCTTGACCGGGATACGTGCGACTTTTTCCGCGCCGCGCAGCTTCACGCCGGCTTCGACTTTGGGACGGGGCGCGCGTTCGGAAATGTCGAGCGCGGGGATCAGGGTTTGCACGGTTTCAGTCATATCAGTCTATTCCGCCCGTAAGGGTCGCCTGCTCAGCATAGTCGAGGTGTCTGACGAGCTGCGCACGCAGCCGGGCACTTACCTCGGCAAATTCTATTGACCCGGCATGTTCGCTCAGCTGGGTCATCTTCAGCCCCGCATAACCGCAGGGATTGATGCGCCGGAACGGTTCCAGGTCCATGTCGACGTTCAACGCCAGGCCATGAAACGAACAACCGTTGCGAATGCGCAGGCCGAGCGACGCGATTTTCGCGCCGTCGACATAGACACCTGGTGCATCGGCCTTGGCCGCTGCAGTAACACCGTAGCTGCCCAGCAACTGGATCAGGCTGTTCTCGATCCGGGTAACAAGATCGCGAACACCACAGCCCTTGCGCCGGACATCCAGCAGCAGATAGGCAACCAGTTGACCAGGGCCATGATAAGTCACCTGGCCACCACGATCGACCTGCACGACCGGAATATCTCCGGGCAACAGCAGATGCTCGGCCTTGCCGGACTGCCCCTGGGTAAATACCGGCGGGTGCTCGACCAGCCAGACCTCATCGGCAGCCTCGCGGCTACGGGTGTCGGTAAAACGCTGCATCGCCTGCCAGGCCTGGCGGTAATCGACCAGACCCAGTTCACGAATGCCCAGTACATCGCTCATCAGAGCACCATGTGCACGATACCTGTCGCGCGCAAGGCGCTGTTGATATCGCGCAGTTGCTCTTCGCCGGTGGCGACGATGTGCAGTTGTACCGTGGTGTACTTGCCGTTGCTGCTTTGGCGCTCGGCCAGGGTGTCGATATCCACCGTGGCGTACTTGCTGAGGATCTCGATCACAGTATCAGTAAAGCCCACACCGGTATCACCGATCACCTTGATCGGGTAGTCGTTGCAGGGAAACTCGATTTTTGGCGACTGGACGTCGGTATCGGTCATGGCAGTAAAGGTCTCACAAGCCGTAAAGACGGACACGCCGCTGGTCCCAGGCAAGGACAAGCGGCGAAAAGATCGGCATTGATCAGGGCACACACAATAATCGGTTACGCGGGGTCAGGCGCCGTAACGGAGCGGCTTGCCTGACCCAGGCTCGCGATCTGCGTGCGAACCCGAATTAATTGAACAGGCCGAAGAAGAACAGGCGAATGCTATCCCACACGCGGCGGAAAAAGCCACCTTCCTCAACAGCATCGAGTGCGATCAGGTCAGCGGTGTGTATCACTTTGTCGTCCATGCGCACTTCAACCTTGCCGATAACATCGCCTTTGGCGATAGGCGCGATGAGCTGCGGATTCATGGTCATGCTGGCCGACAGCTTCTTCATTTGCCCTTTAGGCATGGTCAGGCTCAGATCCGACGCCAGGCCAGCCTTGACCTGACGTGTTGCACCTTTCCAGACCGGAGCCTGGGCCAGCTCCTGGCCTTTCTGGTAGAAGTTCTGGGTTTCGAAGAAACGGAAACCGTAGGTCAGCAGCTTCTGGGTTTCAGCCGCACGGGCCTGCTCGCTGTTGGTGCCGAAGACCACGGCGATCAGACGAGTGCCATCACGTACCGCCGACGACACCAGGCAGTAGCCAGCCTCTTCGGTGTGACCGGTCTTCAGGCCATCAACTGTCTTGTCGCGCCACAGCAGCAGGTTACGGTTAGGCTGCTTGATGCCGTTCCAGAAGAACTCTTTCTGCGAGTAGATCGCATAGTGCGCCGGATCTTCGTTGATGATCGCGCGGGCCAGCTTGGCCATGTCGTGCGCCGAGGAGTAGTGCTCGGGGTGCGGCAGGCCGGTGGGGTTCATGAAGTGGGTGTTGGTCAGCTTGAGGTCGGCCGAGGTCTTGTTCATCAGGTCGGCAAACGCGTCTTCACTGCCGGCGATGTGCTCGGCAATCGCCACACTGGCATCGTTACCCGACTGAATGATCACGCCGTGCAGCAGATCACTGACGCTGACCTGGCTGCCAACCTTGATGAACATCCGCGAGCCACCGGTGCGCCAGGCATTTTCACTGACGGTTACCGGGTCATTTTCACCGATCTGGCCACGACGGATTTCCAGGGTCGCGATATAGGCGGTCATCAGTTTGGTCAGGCTGGCTGGCGGCAGACGCTGGTCGCCGTTGCTCTCCACCAGAACGTTACCGCTGGCGGCATCCATCAGCACGTAGGACTTGGCGGCCAACTGCGGTGCAGCCGGTGTCATCTGCTCTACGGCCCATGCAGTGGGGGCGATCATCAGTGGCACTAGCAGGCACAGACGTTTTGCGAAGGTTGTGATGTTCATCCGTCTCTCGAAATTGCTGAATGGGCAGATATGCCCTCGCGGGCAAAACTCAAGGATCCGTCGCAGGCAGCGCCGCCCACGAGGTCCCGTAATGCCAGGCCAAACCTGGCAGGCAAGCCCCACAGGGCATTGCCGTCTACAACGCCGCCTCCTGCTCTGCACGGC
This sequence comes from Pseudomonas sp. 21LCFQ02, assembly GCF_024129895.2. Taxonomy (NCBI): domain Bacteria; kingdom Pseudomonadati; phylum Pseudomonadota; class Gammaproteobacteria; order Pseudomonadales; family Pseudomonadaceae; genus Pseudomonas; species Pseudomonas sp. 21LCFQ02. The sequence goes on along the minus strand of NZ_CM178749.1, from coordinate 2,245,306 downwards.
AGATTGAGGCACGCTGCGCACCACCGGCGCACATGTCGCCGGCAGCGGTGGATCAATCGGCGGTTACCACACTGGGTTGCCCCAGGTTGGCCGACCTTACGCTGTCCTGCAGTTGCTGGGCCTCACCCTGCGTCGCCACCGGCCCCATCCGCACGCGATAGAGCGTCTGCTGGTTGCGGGCGATGGAACTGACGAACACCGGTGCGCGGACCATCGTGCTCAGCTTCGAGCGCAGCAGCTCCGCAGCATCCGGATTGGCGAAGGCTCCGACCTGGAGAAACAGCCCATCGGCTGATCCTGAAGCGTTTTTTTTTGCCTCGTCCTGCAAGGGTACAGGCGGCGCGGCGTGTTGCTGAGGCGGCGGTGTCCATTGCTCGATGGTCCCGGCCGAGGCAGTGATCACCGGCGCGGCGGGCTTGGGAGCCGGCTGTGCCTGGGCCATCATCAACGGCGCCGAGCGGCCACGCTGGGCCCACCACTCCTGAGGATCGATGCCTTCGACCTTGACCCGCGCCGTGCCGCTTTCGGCATAGCCAAGCTTCTTGGCCGCAGCATAGGACAGGTCGATGATCCGGTCCGAATAGAACGGCCCGCGATCGTTGACCCGCAGTACCACAGTGCGGTTGTTGTCGAGGTTGGTGACCTTCACGTAGGTCGGCAGCGGCAAGGTCTTGTGCGCGGCACTCATGCCATACAGGTCATAGACTTCGCCGTTGGCGGTGTTCTGGCCGTGGAACTTGGTGCCATACCAGGATGCCGTACCGGTGGCCACATAACGCCGACCATCGTTCATCGGAAAATAACTCTTGCCCAACACGGTGTAGGGGTTGGCCTTGAAGGCACCGGTGTGCAGGGTCGGGGTGGCGTCGGGAATCTTCGAGATATCCACATCCCACCATGGCGCGCCATCCTTGTGGGCGCGGTTGATGTCCAGCCCCGGCGCAGAGCGCACGGTCTGACTGCCGCTGTGTTGCGGTGAGCGGCTGGACGACGAGCAGCTGGCAAGCACCAGACCGATCCCGACATACACCAGCAATTTGAATGAGGTACTTGCCCGCATTACTTGACGCCTCGAGCTTGAACCAGAGATTCGGAGAGCTGATGCACGGCCATGGCGTACATCACACTCCGGTTATAGCGAGTGATCGCGTAAAAATTGTTCAACCCTATCCAGTATTCGGGCCCGTTGTCACCCTCCAGGCGAAACGCGGTCACTGGCAGGTCATCGCGCAGCGCATCATGACTTGCCCAGCCCAGGCCTCGCAACTCTCCCAGGCTCATGACCGGATCAAGCCCAGGGCTCAGGCCCTGCTCGGCTTGCGCGCCCGAGACATTGGCGCGGCTGACCACTGGCTGGCCCGCTGCCCAGCCGTGACGCTTGAAATAACTGGCAACACTGCCGATGGCATCGTCCGGATCAGTCCAGATGTTGATATGGCCATCACCGTCGAAATCTACCGCATAGGCGCGAAAGCTGCTGGGCATGAACTGCGGCAGCCCCATCGCCCCGGCATAGGAGCCCTTGATGGTCAGCGGGTCGATCTGCTGTTCACGGGCCAGCAGCAGGTACTCGCGCAGCTCTTTGCGAAAGAACGTGGCGCGTGGCGGATAGTCGAAACCCAGGGTCGAAAGTGCATCGATCACCCGGTAATTACCGGTATTACGACCGAAAAATGTTTCTACGCCGATGATCGCGACAATGACCTGGGCAGGCACTCCGTACTCGCGCTCGGCGCGTGCCAAGGTGGCCTCGTGCTGACGCCAGAAATCCACGCCACGGGCGATCCGCGCTTCGGTGATGAACATCGGCCGGTATTCTTTCCACGGCTTGACCCGCTCCGCTGGCCGGGAGATCGCATCGAGAATTGCCTGCTTGCGCTCCACATCACGGAACACACCCACCAGTTGTTCGCCGGCAAAGCCGTAGTCGCGGGTCATCTCGGCGACAAACTCGGCGACCTGCGGCGAGCCATCGTAGGAACCGGCCACAGCCTCCTGAAGCGAGCCCAGGAGGCTCATCAGGCTGACCAGCGGTACGTAGCGAGCCAGGTTGCGCGCTGCTTGCATTGAATAGTTCACCTTAATCAAGCCTGTGCAATCCATTTGCGGTGGGTATGAATCGACATCAAAACGCCAAACGCTGACAGCAAGGTCACGAGTGAAGTTCCGCCATAACTAATGAAGGGCAATGGAACCCCCACCACCGGCAGCAGACCGCTGACCATGCCGATGTTGACGAAGACGTATACAAAGAAGGTCATGGTCAGTGCTCCGGCCAGCAACTTGCCGAACAGCGTCTGGGCCTGGGCGGTGATCACCAGCCCACGACCAATCAACAGCAGGTAGACGATCAGCAGCGCACAGATGCCGACCAGGCCGAACTCTTCACCGAGCACCGCAATGATGAAGTCGGTGTGGCTCTCTGGCAGAAAGTCCAGGTGCGACTGGGTGCCCAGCAGCCAGCCTTTGCCGAATACGCCGCCCGAACCAATCGCCGCCTTGGACTGGATGATGTTCCAGCCGGTGCCCAGCGGGTCGCTTTCCGGATCAAGGAAGGTCAGTACCCGCTGTTTCTGGTAGTCATGCATGAAGAACATCCACATGACCACAGAAGCTGGCACGATGGCCGCCACCACACTCAGAATCCAGCGCCAGCGCAACCCGGCCATGAACAGCACGAAAGCACCGGAGGCCAGGATCAACAATGAGGTGCCCAGGTCAGGCTGGCGCACGATCAGCACAAAGGGAACGCCGATCAGGCCAAGACTGACCACCACATGCTTGAGCTGCGGCGGCAGGCTGCGCTTGGACAGATACCAGGCAATCGTGGCCGGCATGAGAATCTTGAGAAACTCCGAGGGCTGGAAGCGGATCACCCCGGGGATGTTGATCCAGCGGGTCGCCCCCATGGCGTTATGGCCCATGATGTCGACCACCACCAGTAACAGCACGCCGACCACATAGCCGACCGGCACCCAGCGGGCCATGAACCGGGGTTCGAACTGGGCGATGATGACCATCGCCACCATGCCGATGCCGAACGAACTGGCCTGTTTGAGCAGCAGATCCCAGTTCTTGCCGCTGGCCGAATACAGCACGAACAGGCTGCCGGCCGCCAGAATCAGCAGCAGCACCAGCAATGGCCCGTCGATATGAATGCGCTGCAGCAGCGTCGCCCGGCGACGCATCACGTCTTCGCTGGACAGCACCCGGTCGAAATTACTCTTCACGGCCGGTGGCCTCCACAACAGGCGCAGAGCCGCGCTCAGGATTGAACGAGCCGGCATATTCGGCTTTCAGATGACCGTTGCCGTCGAGCAGCCAGGCATCCATCACCTGCCGCACCACTGGCGCCGCGACCCCGGAACCGGACTCACCGTTTTCGACCATCACCGCCACGACGATCCGGGGGTTGTCGGCCGGCGCGAAACCGACGAACAAGGCGTGGTCGCGATGGCGCTCCTGAACCTTGCTGCGGTCGTACTTCTCGCCCTGCTTGATCGCCACCACCTGAGCGGTACCGCTCTTGCCGGCAATCCGGTACTGAGCGCCAATCGACGCCTTGCGCGCAGTACCGCGGGCACCGTGCATCACTTCCTGCATGCCGTGGTTGACCCTGGCCCAGTTGTTCGGGTCGCGCAGGATGATGTCCGGTATCGGGTTCTCGTCCACCGGTGTCTGACCTTCGATGGTCTTGGCCAGGTGCGGACGGATCCACTTGCCTTTACTGGCCACCAGTGCCGTGGCCTGGGCCAGTTGCAGCGGCGTGGCCTGCATGTAGCCCTGACCGATACCGAGAATCAGGGTCTCGCCGGGGAACCACGGCTGGCGGCGGGTGGTGCGCTTCCACTCACGCGAAGGCATCAGGCCGGGAGACTCTTCGAACATGTCCAGCGAGACCTTCTGGCCAATCCCGAACTTGTTCATGTAGGTCGACAGCTTGTCGATGCCCAGCTTGTGGGCCAGATCGTAGAAGTAGGTGTCGTTGGAGCGCATGATCGCGGTGTCCATATCCACCCAGCCGTCACCGGAGCGGTTCCAGTTACGGTATTTGTGGTCATAGTTGGGCAACTGGTAATAACCGGGGTCGAACACCCTGGAAGTCGGCGTCACCGCCCCGCCATCCAGACCGGCGATGGCCACCGCCGGCTTGATGGTCGAGCCCGGCGGGTAGAGGCCGCGCAGGATGCGGTTGAACAACGGCCGGTCAATCGAATCACGCAACTCGGCGTAGGCCTTGAAGCTGATCCCGGTGACGAACAGGTTCGGGTCGAAGCTCGGTGCACTGACCATCGCCAGCACTTCACCGGTGTTCGGGTCCAGCGCCACGACAGCGCCGCGACGCCCGCCCAGCGCCGCCTCGGCGGCTTCCTGCAGGTGGATGTCCAGGCCCAGCACGATGTCCTTGCCCGGCACCGGGTCGGTACGCTTGAGCACCCGCAGCACCCGACCACGGGCGTTGGTCTCGACTTCTTCGTAGCCGACCTGGCCATGCAGTTCGTTTTCGTAGAAACGCTCGATGCCGGTCTTGCCGATATGGTGCGTGCCGCTGTAGTTGATCGGGTCGAGGGTCTTGAGCTCTTTCTCGTTGATCCGCCCGACATAGCCTACCGAGTGGGCGAAGTGCGGGCCTTGCGGATAGTGCCGGACCAACTGGGCGACCACTTCCACCCCTGGCAGACGGAACTGGTTCACCGCGACCAGAGCAATCTGCTCTTCGGTCAGCTCGAACAGGATCGGCACCGGCTCGAACGGCCGCCGGCCCTGCTTCATGCGCTTCTCGAAGATAACCCGGTCATCGGCGCTCAATTGCAGCACATCGACGATGGTGTCGAGCACCTTGGCCCAGTCGCCGGCCCGCTCGCGGGTCACGCTCAGGCTGAAGCTTGGCCGGTTGTCAGCAATCACCACGCCGTTACGGTCATAGATCAGGCCACGGCTCGGCGGAATCGGCTGGACGTGGACGCGGTTGTTCTCAGACAGTGTCGAGTGGTAGTCGTACTGAATGACTTGCAGGTAATACAGCCGCGCAATCAGCACACAGACCAGCAGCACGATGGCCACAGCCCCGACCACAACACGGCTGCGCACCAGGCGGGCGTCTTTCTCGTGATCTTTGAGGCGGATCGGCTGGGACATTCGAAACGTACTACTTGTGGTAAGGATGACCGGACAGAACTGTCCAGGCGCGGTAGATCTGCTCGCCGATCAAGATACGAACCAGCGGATGCGGCAAGGTCAGCGGCGACAACGACCAGCGTTGCTCACTGCGCGCACAAACCTCCGGTGCCAGCCCTTCCGGGCCGCCGACCATAAGGTTGACGGTACGCGCGTCCAGCCGCCAGCGATCCAGCTCGCACGCCAGTTGCTCGGTGCTCCATGGCTTGCCATGCACTTCCAGCGTCACGATCCGTTCACCGGGCTGGACCTTGGCCAGCATGGCCTCGCCTTCCTGCCGGATGAGGCGCGCCACATCGGCATTCTTGCCACGGGTGTTGAGCGGGATCTCTATCAGTTCCAGCGCCAGCTCAGGTGGCAGGCGCTTGGCATATTCATGCCAGCCTTCTTCCACCCACTTGGGCATGCGTGAACCTACAGCAATCAGGCGTATGCGCACGGCAAGGTCTTATTCGTGACCAGGGGTATGGTGCGCTGCGCTGGCTGCACGGCTTTGCTCGGCACCCTGCCACAGACGCTCCAGGTCATAGAACTGACGCGATGCAGCGGTCATCACGTGCACGACGACGTCACCCAGGTCCAGCAGTACCCAGTCGCTGTCGCCCTTGCCTTCTTCACTCAGCGGCTGGACTCCGGCGGCCTTGACCTTCTCGCGGACATTTTCGACCAGCGCATTGAGCTGACGGTTGGAGCTACCGGTGCAGATCAGCATGTAATCGGCGATGCTGGTCTTGTCGCGCACGTCCATCTTGAGGATATCGGTACCTTTTACGTCTTCCAGGGCCGCGATGGCGAGGTCGACGATTTCTTCACTGCTCAGTTTCTGTTTGCTCATGAACACTCATTCACTCTTCAATGTGGATACATCCGCAGGCTTGCCGTGCAAGCCATTGTCGGGTGCTCCCTCGGTATTGGGCGCACGGTACAGACCGTGTGCTTCGATATAGGCCAGAACGGCGTCAGGCACCAGAAAACGCACTGATCGGCCTGCCGCCAGTGACTGGCGGATCTGGGTGGCAGACACCGACAGCGGCGTCTGCCAGACAAAGGTAATCTGCCCGCCCGGCCCGTCCAGAGCCTTGGGGTCGCCGACCGCCCGAGCGGCGACCAGGTCGCGCAGGGCTTCAGGCGGTTCGCTGTCGGCATCGGGCCGCTGCAGCACCACGATGTGGCAATGCTCCAGCAGTTCTTCCCAACGATGCCAGGACGGCAAGCTGCAAAAGGCATCCCAGCCCAACAGCAAAAACAGTTGATCGTGTGCAGCCATCCCGGCACGCATCGACTCCAGGGTATCGACGGTGTAGGACGGCTTGTTGCGGCGCAACTCACGGTCATCGACCGTCAACGGCGCTACCCCGGCCACGGCGCTACGCACCATGGCCAGGCGGTTTTCAGCGGTCACACTCGGCAACTCACGATGCGGGGGCCGGGCACTGGGCGTCAGACGCAGTTCATCGAGTTCGAGCAGCTCGGCCACTTCCAGGGCGCCACGCAGATGGCCGATATGCACCGGGTCAAACGTGCCGCCCAACATGCCGATACGCCTGGGCAGGGCGAGCGCAGGCTCACTCATGTCAGGCAGGCTCAACTCAGACGGGCTCCTGTCCACGCAGCTGGCCATCCCCGATCACGATGTACTTCTCACAGGTCAGGCCTTCGAGCCCCACAGGGCCGCGAGCATGCAGCTTGTCGGTGGAGATGCCGATCTCGGCGCCCAGGCCGTACTCGAAGCCGTCGGCAAAGCAGGTCGGTGCGTTGACCATCACCGAACTGGAATCGACTTCAGCCATGAAGCGCCGAATCTGCGCCTGATGCTCGGAGACGATGCCGTCACTGTGGTGCGAGCCATAGTGATTGATATGCTCGATGGCCTCGTCGAGGCTGGCCACCACACGGATCGACAGAATCGCTGCCAGATACTCGGTGTGCCAGTCTTCTTCGGTGGCCGGCACTACATCAATCAACGCCCGGGTCCGCTCACAACCGCGCAGCTCGACGCCCTTTTCGCGCAGTTGCGCGGCCATCGGCGGCAAGAAATCGGCGGCAATGGCCTGATCGACCAGCAGGGTCTCCATCGCGCCGCAGATGCCATAACGGTAAGTCTTGGCGTTGAAGGCGATCTTCTGTGCCTTGTCCAGCTCCGCATGGGCGCTGACATAGATATGGCAGATACCGTCCAGATGCTTGATCACCGGCACCCGGGCGTCACGGCTGATGCGTTCGATCAGGCCCTTGCCACCGCGCGGCACGATCACATCGACGAACTCGGGCATGCTGATCAACGCGCCGACCGCCGCACGGTCAGTGGTCTCGACCACCTGCACGACACCGGCCGGCAGACCGGCTTCGGCGAGACCCCGGGCGATACAGGTCGCCACGGCGCGGTTGGAATGGATGGCCTCGGAGCCGCCCCGCAGGATGGTCGCGTTACCGGACTTCAGGCACAGGCTGGCGGCATCGATGGTCACGTTCGGCCGCGACTCATAGATGATGCCGACCACGCCCAGCGGTACGCGCATCTTGCCAACCTGAATGCCGGAGGGTCGATGACTCATGTCACGGATGGCGCCGACCGGGTCCGGGAGGCTGGCAACCTGACGCAACCCGACGATCATGCTGTCGATACGTGCGGGGGTCAGGGCCAGGCGGTCGAGCAGGGCCGGTTCAAGGCCGTTGGCCCGGCCATTGGCCAGGTCTTGTTCGTTGGCGGCGGTCAGCTCGGCGCGAGCGGCGTCGAGTGCCGCAGCGGTGGCCAGCAGGGCGCGGTTCTTTTGCGCAGTGCTGGCCCGGCCGATCACGCGCGACGCCTCACGGGCGGCACGTCCAAGGCGGGTCATGTAGTCAAGAACGGACTCAGTCATGGTCTCAGAGGTCTTGGCAGCGAAGAAAGCGGTCGATTATAGCTGTCAGGCCGACTTAACGACAGCGCAGACAGGCGGATGGTTACGATACTGGCAAAATCTTCATCAATACCCGGTATATCGAGCCCCACAGGGGGGTGCTCGACGCTGAAACACTGGCTTGTCATCTTCCGATACAACAAAGCACTGAAAAAACCGCGATAGCGAAAGCCGCACGCTTGCTATGATCGGCGCCCTGCCCTTGCCCGCGAGCCACCATGCCCACTGCGCTGCCTAATATCCTGCCCGACAGCTTCTTCAATCGCGATGCCCAACTGCTGGCCCGCGACCTGCTGGGCAAGGTCATCCGGCACAAGGTCGGTGATTTATGGCTGGCGGCCCGCATCATCGAGACCGAAGCCTATTACCTGGCCGAAAAAGGCAGCCATGCCTCGCTGGGTTACACCGAAAAGCGTAAAGCGTTGTTTCTTGATGGCGGGCACATCTATATGTATTACGCCCGTGGCGGCGACTCGCTCAATTTCAGCGCCGAAGGGCCGGGCAACGCCGTACTGATCAAATCGGGCATGCCTTGGGTCGATGCGTTCAGCGATGCCAATGCCCTGGCACAGATGCAACTGAACAACCCTGATGCCAGTGGTGCCCTGCGTGCGCCCGAGCGGTTGTGTGCCGGGCAAACCCTGCTGTGCAAGGCCATGGGCCTGAAAGTGCCAATGTGGGACGCCAAGCGCTTCGACCCTGAGCGCATCTTTGTCGAAGACGTCGGGCTACGCCCGCCCCGCATCATTCAGGCTGCCCGCCTGGGCATCCCGTCCGGGCGTGACGAACACCTGCTGTATCGTTTCGTGGACGCCGAACAGGCACGCTGGTGCACACGGAACCCTCTCAGGCGCGGTCAGGTCGAAGGCCGCGATTACCTCATTCTGGATCAAGGAAATTGACCATGGGCGAATGGCTCAACGGCATTACCGGCTGGCTGACCGCCAACCCTTCCTGGGTCGCGGCAGCCATTTTCATCGTCGCGTTCATTGAGTGCGTGGCCATTGCCGGGATCGTGGTCCCCGGTACGGTGCTGATGTTTGCCATCGCAGCGCTGGCCGGCAGCGGGATTCTGGGCCTCAGCGACGTTCTGCTGCTGGGTTTTGCCGGGGGTATTCTGGGCGATCTGGTTTCGTATGCCGTGGGCCGGCGCTTTCACCAAAATATCCGCCGCCTGCCCGGCCTGCGTTCGCACCCGGAGTGGATGACCGGTGCCGAGGCGTATTTCCAGCGCTACGGTATTGCCAGCCTGCTGGTCGGCCGCTTCATCGGCCCGCTGCGGCCCATGCTGCCGATGATTGCCGGCATGTGCGACATGCCCTTTCCGCGTTTTCTGGCGGTCAGCATCATCGCCACCATCGGCTGGTCAATCGCTTACCTGTTGCCCGGCTGGGCCGCCGGTGCTGCCATTCGCCTGCCATTGCCAGAAGGCTTCTGGGGTGAGGCCGCTGTTGTCGGTGGGGTTCTGGCAGCGGTGTTTGGCCTGAGCATCCAGAGCAGCATGCGCAAGCAGCGCTATGCGACCCGGCTGATCAGTGGCTTGTGCCTGGTGACCATGGTGGCACTGTTTATCGGCTGGCCGTGGCTGGACAAGTTCGATCAGGGCCTGATGACGCTGGTGCAAGAGCATCGCAGCGAGGCGGCGCAGAACATTGTCCTGCTGGTGACCAGTATTGGTGATTTCCACACCCAGTTGCTGGCGGCGGCTCTGGTGGTACTGGTGCTGCTGGTTGCCCGGCAGTGGCGCCATGCGGCATTCGCGGTTGTCACCATGCTCGGCACTGCTTGTGCCAACGGTGCGCTCAAGGCGTTCTTTGCCCGCGCCCGGCCAGAGGTGCTGGTCGACCCGCTGACCACCTACAGCATGCCCAGCGGGCATAGCTCGGCAGCGTTTGCATTGTTCATGACCCTGGCCGTGCTCGCTGGCCGCAGTCAGCCGGTGCGGCTGCGCCTGGCCTGGCTGGTGCTGGGGGGCATTCCGGCGCTGGCCATTGCGCTGTCGCGGGTTTATCTGGGCGTGCATTGGCCGACCGACATTCTGGCCGGGATGATGCTGGCGCTGGGTATCTGTGCGGCGAGCCTGACGATTATTCAGCACCGCGAGCCGCTGCCGGCCATGTCGGCACGGGTCTGGTGGCTGTTGGTGCCGGCGGTGACGGCTTTGCTGGGTGGTTTTGCGGTCAATGCGCTGTCGCATGCGGTGTTGCGGTATCAGTATCTGATGTAGCGACGACTGGAAAGCGATCCGCTTTGGCTGCGAGTTGACATTTAGACTGATGAAAAGTCCTTCATCGTGTTGTCTGCACTTCAGGTTTCGCCCTGCTGGGCGAGTTACTTTGGAGCGCCAAAGTAACCAAAACGCTTGCGACGGCTAGTCCCGCTTCAAGCGGGATTCCCTCGCTCCGGTGCCGATTTGGCGTTCGGCGTCGTCTGGGCCATCTTGGTTCGTAGAGCAAAAGCAAGATCAACGGCGGTTGGCCGTTGCTCGGGCTTACGCCTGCAGGTCGCCCTGCATTTCGTCGAGCAGGCTCTGGATGGCGACCAGGCGCTCTTCGGGGTCGTCGATTTCCAGCAGTTCGATCTTGTCCTGCTCATCGAATGGCAGCAGGTAGGCCAGCTGGTTACCCAGCGATTGCTGGCCTGCCGCTTCCAGGCCCATGTCCAGCGAAGCGACCATTGGGTGTTCGGCCAGTGCATGCAGCAGCGCCACCAGGTCGGCGTCTTCTTCCTGCAAAGGCCGCTCTTGATGATCTTCTAGCCAGTGCACATCGGCGACCAGCAGTTGGTCGCGCTGGACTTCAGCACTGACAACCCGGAAGCGTCGCCCACCCACCACACGGATGCCCAGCAGGCCGTTGTCCTGTTGCTGGAAGTCGCGCACCAAGGCTTCACAGCCGATCAGCGAGTAGCCGCCCGGCGCAACACCGACCTCGCTACCTTGGGTGATGCACACCACGCCGAAGCCTTCATTGCGCTTCATGCAGCGACCGATCATGTCCAGATAGCGGGCCTCGAACAATTGCAGGTCCAGCACGCAGCCCGGAAACAACACGGTGTTCAATGGAAACAGCGGCAACGTCATAACAAGCTCCTTACACGACAACAGAGACCGCCAGCGGCAGACACAACGCCGTCGCCACACCCATCAGACTCATGGCCAGTGCGGCAAACGCACCCGCCTCCTCGCCTTCCTGCAACGCCTGGGCAGTACCCACCGCATGGGCGGTCAAGCCCAGTGCCATGCCGCGCGCAGCAGGATTATCCACCCCGCTCAATGACAACAGTAGCGGGCCGAGGATAGCCCCCAGCACGCCGGTAATCAGTACGAACACCGCAGCCAGCGCAGCGACGCCGCCCATTTGCTCGGCCACCAGCATGGCAATCGGTGACGTCACCGACTTGGGCGCCAGGGTCATGAGGATCATATGATCGGCCCCCAGCAACTCACCCAGCGCCAGACACAGACCGGTCACCAACACACCACCCAGCACCAGCGTAGTCAAGGTTGGCCATAACAACTGACGAATCCGGCGCAAATTCAGATAAAGCGGCACGGCAAGTGCAACCGTGGCGGGCCCCAGCAACGTGCCGAGGATCGCGGTGCTGTCGCGGTACTGCTCATAACTCAGGCCACAGGCCAATAAAATGCCAATCAGAATGGCCATCGACACCAGCACTGGCTGCAGCAGCACCAGGCGGCTTTTTTCGTATGCGGCCATCGCCAGTTGATAGGCGCCCAGCGTGATACCGATGCCAAACAACGGGTGGTTGATCACCGCCCCCCAGGCGCCGTGCCAGTCGAGCATCATGGGGTTTCCTTACGGCGGGCCTGGCGCTCGGTGAGTTTTTGCATCAATACGCCGACAAACACCACCGACACCACTAGCGACACCACCAAGGTGCCGAAGATCGCCCAGAAGTCCCGGGCAATCGCCCCGGCATAAGCCATCACCCCCACCGCCGGCGGCACCAGCAGCAATGGCAGGTAACGCAGCAGACTGGTCGCGGCCTGGCTGATCGGCTCATCGACCTCCCCGCGCACCATCAAAAAGCCCAGCAACAAGATCATGCCAATGATCGGCCCCGGCAGGATGGGGATAAACAGGTGATTGAGTGCAGTCCCCAGCAACTGGAACAACACCAGCGCCGTCAGTCCTCGTAGCAGCATGCGTACTCCGGCAAATGCAAATGTACGGGGCTCATTATAAGCATGGCAAACCTGCGGCCATATAACACTCCCTCAGACTTGACCTAATGGCCAGGCTCTGCTGATCTTCAGCGGTCCTGCATTAGGGGCTGTTGCCGTTTCATCCCAACCACGCCGAGGTCCAATACTGTTCAAATAAGCGCCGCATGCCTTTGTGGGAGCGACCTTAGTCGCGAAAGGGCCGGTAAAATCACAGCATCTACTGCGAATGTGCCGCCGTCTTCGCCAGCAAGCGGGCTACCACCGGTCTAACAGAACAGTATTGCGCCGAGGTCAACACCCCATAGCAGATTTCATTATCAAGGAGAGAACCATGCCCTATGTACCGGCACACCAACTCACGCAATACATTGGCAAGGAACTGGGATGTTCCGACTGGCTGAGCATCGACCAGGCGCGTATTGACCTGTTTGCCGAAGCCACCGGCGATTTTCAGTTCATCCATGTCGACCCGGTCAAGGCCGCGAAGACCCCGTTTGGCGGCACCATCGCCCACGGTTTTTTGTCGCTGTCACTGATCCCGGTGCTGATGGGCGACCTGATGGTCCTGCCTGAAGGCCTGAAGATGGTGGTTAACTACGGGCTGGACAGCGTGCGCTTCATTCAGCCGGTGGCGGTTGGCTCGCGGGTGCGCCTGAAGCTGCAACTGACCGAGGTCAACGAGAAAAAACCTGGACAGTGGCTGCTCAAAGGCACGGCCACGATGGAAATCGAAGGCCAGGAGAAACCGGCCTACATTGCCGAACCACTGACCTTGTGTTTCGTGTAACGGCCATTGGGTGCCTCTAAAAACGTAGGCGAGGCAGCCAGCGCAAGACGAAAACAGGCGAGAGAGCGCAGTTTACGGATTGTAAATGAGCATTTTGAGCCTGTTTTCAACGCAACGGTGGCAACGAAGGTGGTTTTTAGAGGTGCCCTATTGGTACGAAACAGTCATTACTGACTGTTTCGTCAACCTGACAGCCTGCGGCATACTTCTGATCACGGCATCAAGGCTCGAAACGAGCCTGGGCCGCCCCTGCCGATTCATACCCCTTGAGACCTGACATGCGCGCGCTTGCCCCACTGGCACTGACCCTCCTGATCGCTGGCTGCGGAGACGGCGAGTCGCTGCTGCCGCCTGACGGCCGCCTGCCGGATGGCGGACGCTATCGTGGCGATCTGGTCAACGGCCTGCTGCAAGGTCAGGGACGTATCGACTACCCCAATGGCAGCTGGTATCAGGGTCAGTTCGACCGCGGCCAGTGGCATGGCCAGGGTGAATGGCGGGCCAGCAACGGGGATGTCTATAAAGGCGGGTTCGAGCACGGCCTCTACAGCGGCCAGGGCATTCTGACCACCCGTACCAGCAGTTACGTGGGTGCGTTCAAGCAAGGCCGCCGTGAGGGTGAAGGGACCTACAAGGAAAAGGACCTGCTCTACCGTGGCGGGTTCAAGGCTGACCTTTACGACGGCGCCGGCCGCCTGGAGCTGGATGACGGCACCCAGTATCAGGGCCAGTTCAGCCGCGGCAAACCCAATGGCGAAGGGATGCGCAGCGATGCCAGCGGCAATCAGTACAGCGGCCGCTTCGTCAACGGCCAGTTGCAAGGCAAGGGCACGTTCAGCAGTGCCGAGGGCGATCAATACATTGGCAACTTTCACGATAACCAGCTCGACGGCAAGGGCCGCTATGAGAACAGCGACGGCGATGTCTGGAGCGGCCAGTTCAGCGCAGGCGCCTTCACCGGCAAAGGCGAACTGATCGGCACCGATGGCAGCCGCTATCAGGGCGAGTTCAGCAACTGGCGCTTCAACGGCGAAGGCAAATTGCACTTGGCCGATGGCAGCACCTATACCGGTGGTTTCGCCAATGACACCTATCAGGGCCAAGGCACCCTGACTCAAGCCGACGGCACGGTGCTGCGTGGGGTCTGGGCCAATGGCCAACTGGTCCGCGATGCCAAGGGCGAGCTGCTGCCCGACACGCTGGAAACCGGCTTGCTGGCCCAGGGTGTACTGCTCGATAACGCCCTCAAGGCGGTGCCGGCCTCAACCCCGGCGGTGGAGCTATACAGCCTGGTGGTCGGCGGCGACGGCAAACAGAGCGTATTCAAGCGCGAGGCGGATTATGTCGGCAACCTGCTCAAGACCCGCTTTGGCGCTCACGGCCAGGTCAGCCTGGTCAACCACCGCGACCACATGGCCGATCGCCCCATGGCAACCCGCGAGACCATCAGCCGGGCGATCCAGACCCTGGCCCAACGCAGCGGCCCGGAAGACCTGATCTTTATCTACCTGACCAGCCACGGCACGCACGATCATCAACTGGTACTCGACCAGCCGCGCCTGTCACTGTCCGACCTGCCGGCCGACCAACTGGCCACAGTCATGGCGCCGCTGCACAATCGCGACAAGATCATCGTGATCTCGGCCTGCTATTCCGGCGGGTTCATTCCGGCGCTCAAAGACGAACGTACGCTGATCATGACCGCCGCACGCGCCGACCGGGTTTCGTTCGGCTGCACGGAAGAGGCTGACTTCACCTACTTCGGTGATGCACTATTCGCCAAGGCGCTGGTCGAAACAGATAACCTGCAACAGGCTTTCGATCAGGCCAGTGCGTATGTCGCACGCCGCGAGATCGAAGACAATTTCGAGGCATCCGAGCCCCAGATATGGGCGCCAAAGGGGGTGGTCGCCCGCTGGCAACAACTGCGCAAAAACCAGGCAGAACGCGCGCTGAATACGACGTTGACTCGCAAGGATGCGAAGATTTCCAGTAGCCGCTAGACGAAGAACCCGGTTCTTCTGACAGATCAAGGGAGAAACATCATGTACTTGACGCCGCAACACATCCTGCTCGCAGGCGCCACAGGACTGACAGGCGAACACCTGCTCGATCGCCTGCTCAATGAACCCACTGTCAGCCGGGTCCTGGCCCCGACCCGTCGGCCGCTGGTGAAACATCCGCACCTGGAAAACCCTATCGGCGATCTTGCCGGCCTGCTGCCGCAACTCGATGGCCGGGTGGATATCGCTTTCTGCTGCCTGGGGACCACTATCAAACAGGCCGGCTCCCAGGAAGCCTTCCGCGCCGTCGACCTGGATCTGGTACTGGCTTTCGCGGCCCGCGCCCGTGCGCTGGGTGCCCGGCATCTGCTGGTGATCAGCGCCATTGGTGCCGACCCGAAGTCCAGCGTGTTCTACAACCGCATAAAAGGCGAGATGGAGCAGGCGCTGCAAGCGCAGCACTGGCCACAACTGACCATCGCCCGCCCTTCCCTGCTGGTCGGCAACCGTCCTGAGACACGCTGGGCAGAACAGTTGGCAGCGCCCATCGCCAAGCTGCTGCCGGGCAAGTACGGCGCCATCGAAGCCTGCAGCCTGGCCCGCGCCCTGTGGCGCCTGGCGCTGGAAGAACAGGATGGGGTGCGGATTGTCGAGTCTGATGAGTTGCGTAAGTTAGGCAAGTAGATCATTGCCCGCGAGAAATAAAAAAACGGCGCACAAGGGGAATGTGCGCCGGTTGCCAGCATCGTGGCCAGGGTTATCCGTTAAAGCAGCCGATCAACGCACCATGCATGGCTGTTTGTTGTTGAACGTCCAGTTCGGCACCAGAAACTGCATGGCGGTGGCGTCGTCGCGAGCGCCCAGCCCCATGTTTTTGTACAGCTCGTGAGCCTTGCCCAACTGATCCAGGTCCAGCTCGACACCCAGCCCGGGCTTGTTCGGTACAGCCACCTTGCCGTCGACAATCTTGAACGGCTCCTTGGTCAGACGCTGGCCGTCCTGCCAGATCCAGTGGGTATCGAGCGCGGTGATCTCGCCCGGCGCGGCAGCGCCGACCTGAGTGAACATCGCCAGCGAAATATCGAAGTGGTTATTGGAATGCGAGCCCCAGGTCAGGCCCCATTCGTGGCACATCTGCGCAACCCGTACCGAGCCCTGCATGGTCCAGAAATGCGGGTCGGCCAGCGGAATGTCCACCGACTGCAACTGGATCGCATGGCCCATCTGCCGCCAGTCGGTAGCGATCATATTGGTCGCGGTGCGCAGGCCGGTGGCACGCCGGAACTCGGCCATCACTTCACGGCCCGAATAGCCGTTTTCAGCACCGCACGGGTCCTCGGCATAGGCCAGCACATGATGCTGATCGCGGCACAGGCGGATCGCCTCCTTGAGTGACCAGGCGCCGTTCGGGTCCAGGGTGATGCGTGCATCCGGAAACCGCTCGGCCAGCGCGGTGACCGCTTCAATTTCCTCATCGCCGCGCAGCACGCCGCCCTTGAGCTTGAAGTCCTTGAAGCCGTAGCGCTGATAAGCCGCCTCGGCCAGACCAACGATTTTTTCGGGGCTCAGCGCCTCTTGGTTACGCAGGCGAAACCAGGCGTCATCGGCCTCGGCTTCACGGCGATAGTCCAGCGTGGTCTTGCCCTGATCACCGACGTAAAACAGATAACCGAGCATCTCTACCGCATCGCGCTGCTGGCCTTCGCCCAGCAGCGCTGCTACCGGTACATCCAGGTGCTGACCGAGCAGGTCGAGCAGCGCTGACTCCAAAGCCGTTACCGCATGCACAGTGATGCGCAGGTCGAACGTCTGTAAGCCACGGCCTCCCGAATCACGGTCGGCGAAGGCGTTGCGCACCTGATTGAGCAGGCGCTGGTATTGACCAATCGACTGGCCGACCAGCAACTCACGGGCATCTTCCAGGGTCTTGCGGATCGCTTCGCCACCGGGTACTTCACCCACGCCGAGACGCCCGGCATTGTCTTTGAGGATCAGGATGTTGCGGGTAAAGAACGGACCGTGGGCACCGCTGAGGTTGAGCAGCATGCTGTCGTGGCCGGCGACCGGCACCACCTGCAGTTCAGTGATGACCGGAGCACCACGGGTTTGGCTAGCAGTCAGAGCATTCATGATGAAAATTCCTTGTTGGGTGGCAATCAGCGCTGGCTGGCCGACGCAGCGGAGCCGTCGAGCGCATCGGGTTTGGCGGGTTCGGCATCGACCAGGCCCTTGAGCTGGACGCGCTTGATTTCACCGACGATGAACAGGTAACTGATCGCGGCAATCAGGGCGTTGACCCCAACGAACACCAGCGCCATCTTGAACGAGCCGGTGGCAGCGATGATGTAGCCGATCACGATCGGCGTGGTGATCGACGACAGGTTGCCGATGGTGTTGAACAGCCCGCCCGACAAACCGGCGATCTGCTTGGGCGAGGTGTCGGAGACCACTGCCCAGCCCAGTGCACCCACGCCTTTGCCGAAGAACGCCAGGGCCATGAAGCCAACGACCATCCAGTCGGCCTCGACGTAGTTGCAGAGAATCATCGACATCGACAACACCATGCCCAGCACGATCGGCGTCTTGCGCGCCACGCTCAGCGAGTTGCCACGGCGCAGCAGCATGTCCGAGAACACCCCGCCCAGCACGCCGCCGAGAAAACCGCAGATGGCCGGCAGCGAGGCGATGATGCCGGCCTTGAGAATGGTCATGCCGCGCTCCTGGACCAGGTACACCGGGAACCAGGTCAGGAAGAAGTAAGTCAGCGAGTTGATGCAGAACTGGCCCAGATAAACCCCGGCCATCATCCGGTTGGTCAGCAACTGACGGATGTAGTCCCACTTCGGACCGCTGTCTTTTTTCTTGCTGCGGTCATCCAGGTCCACCAGCCCGCCGTTCTCGGCGATGTAGCGCACCTCTGCGGCATTGGCCCATGGGTGGTCCTTGGGGCTATAGATCGTGCGCATCCAGATCAGCGAGAACAGGATGCCCAACGAGCCCATGAAGATGAATACGTGCTCCCAGCCAAAGCGATAGACGATCCAGCCCATCAACGGGGCGAACAGCGCGGTGGCGAAATACTGCGCCGAATTGAAAATCGCCGAGGCCGTGCCGCGCTCCTTGGTCGGAAACCATGACGCAACGATCCGCGCATTGCCGGGAAACGACGGCGCTTCGGCCAGCCCTACCGACATGCGCAGCAGAATCAGCAAGACCACCGCGGTGCCGACGCTGAACTCACCGATGTAGCCCTGCAGCAGGGTAAACAGCGACCAGGTGAAGATGCTTGCCGCATAAACGCGCTTGGAGCCGAAGCGGTCGAGCAACCAGCCACCCGGGATCTGGCCGAGCACATAGGCCCAACCGAACGCGGAAAAGATATAGCCCAGAGTGATCGCATCGATCCCCAGGTCTTTCTGGATACTGGAACCGGCGATGGAAATGGTTGCGCGGTCGGCAAAGTTGATCGTGGTCACCAAAAACAGCATGAGCAGGATCATGTACCGGGCGCGGGTTTGCTTGGTTTCTTGCATGAAGTGACGCTCCCACGAATTGTTTTTATGCGGGCAATGAAGTCTCGGCCGGAAAGCCATTATCGTCAGTTGTCGTACAACGATAACGTTATCATGCACAGAGATAACGTTATCATTCAAGTCCCGCTCATAAGGTTTTTTGTTTCGGAAGAAATTGGAGGGGATTGCAGAAACGGATTTATCCGCGAACGTTTATCACCTTTCGCGGATAAAGCGATGGCCGCCCCACGGCGCCTGCCGCAGGTTCTGGTTCAGGTACTGGCGCGCTCAACCAAAGAGAAACCACTGTCAAAGCGCATGGCCGTGCTGTCGCCGGCAAAGCGTCGCAACAAGGCTTCGGCCACCTCACGGCCCATCACCGTGGCATTGACGCTGATGGTTGACAGCGCCGGCTGCGCGAAGCGGCTGTTGGTGGTGTCGCCAAAACCCAGCACCGCAATGTCTTGCGGCACCCGCAGGCCCAGTTCAGCGGCCTGAGCCAGCACGCCCATGGCGACCGTGTCGGAGCTGCAAAACACCAGTTGCGGCGCTTCAGGACGCTGCAACAAGCGCTTGAGGCCCTCGCGCCCCACTTCCCAGGTGGCCGGCAGCGGCAGGATTTCGACCGGTACTTCGCTGATACCGTGTTGCTCCAGGCGCTGGATCAGGCTGTTGCAACGACGGATACCGCGCGGGTCGTCGACGGTAATCACGGCAAAACGCTGGTAACCCTTGGCCACGAAGTGCTCGGCAACCTGTTCACCGACCTGTTCATGGGAGAAGCCCACCTGCATGTCCAGCGCCGTATCCGACAGGTCCCAGGCTTCGACCACTGGAATGCCGGCCGAGGCCAAGCGCGCGCGGCTGCCCTCGGTGTGCAAAGTACCGGTCAGCACGATGCCGTCCGGGCGGCGGCCGAGAATGGCCTCAAGCAGCACCTCTTCCTTTTCCGGCGAGTAGCCGGTGGGGCCCAGCAACGACTGGTAACCGGCTTCAGTCAGGCGGTCCATGATCGCCTGCACGGCGGGGGCGAAAATCGAGTTGGCAATGGTGGGCAGCAAAATTGCCACCAGGCGGCTCTTGCTACTGGCCAGGCTGCCCGCCAACAGGTTGGGAACGTAGCCCATCTGCCTGACCACTTCCAGCACCCGCACGCGAGTGGCCTCACTGACCAGCTCAGGGCGGTTCAGGGCCCTGGAGACGGTAATGGGTGAAACACCGGCTTCACGTGCAACATCGATAACGGTGACCGGAATATCCGCGCCGCCGCTGACATGGGTGAGTTCCCTTCTGGATTTTCTGGCCACGAGGTTCCTGACTGGGTTGATCGGCGCAGCAATGATGGCAGGCCCGAAAGTGGCAAAATTTTACGAAAACCCGCGAAACAGAGCAAATGCCGCTGCTTGCAGGTCAGCGGACTCAAGAAAATCTCCGGTAGACTGTCGGGCCTTTCCGACCTGATTCACGGCCTGCCCATGACCTCACCGACCTCCACCGCCCGCTCATCTGTTGTCATCATCGGCGGCGGTCCTGCCGGCCTGATGGCGGCTGAAGTGCTGAGCCAGGCTGGTCTCAAGGTCGATCTGTACGACGCCATGCCGTCGGTGGGGCGCAAGTTTCTGCTGGCCGGGGTCGGCGGGATGAATATCACCCACTCCGAGCCCTGGTCGGCATTCTTGTCGCGCTATGCTCAGCGCGCGCCGATGATTGAGCCATTTTTGCAGACGTTCGATGCCGATGCCCTGCGTCAGTGGATTCATGGGCTGGGCATCGAGACCTTTATCGGCAGCTCTGGGCGGGTATTTCCTGCCGACATGAAAGCCGCGCCCTTGCTGCGCGCCTGGCTCAAGCGTCTGCGCGACAGTGGCGTGAATCTGCACACCCGGCATCGCTGGCTGGGCTGGAACCCTGACGGCAGCCTGCGCCTGCGCGGCCCTGATGCCGAGCGCAGCGAACGCGCCGATGCGGTACTGCTGGCGCTAGGCGGCGCCAGTTGGGCACGCTTGGGGTCCGACGGTGCCTGGCGACCCTGGCTGCAGGATCAAGGCGTTGAGGTTGCGGCATTACAGCCCAGTAACTGCGGCTTCGAGGTCAACACCTGGAGCGACGTGCTGCGCAGCAAATTCGCCGGCGCGCCACTGAAAAACATCGCCATGTCTGTGGATAACTTGCCGATGCGCACAGGGGAGTGCGTCGTGACCGAAACCGGGGTTGAGGGCAGCCTGGTCTACGCCCTGTCAGCGCCGATCCGGGACGGGATCAATCGCGCTGGCTCAGCGACTGTCCACATTGACCTGCTGCCGGGCAAGTCCGTGCAAGCGGTGCAGGCGGCGCTGGAAAAACCGCGCGGCTCACGCTCGATGGCCAAACACCTGAGCGGCCAGCTGGGCCTGGAAGGCGTCAAGGCTGCACTATTGCGCGAATTGACCAGCAAGGCGCAGTTCGATGACCCGCAGGCGCTGGCCAAAGCCATCAAAGCCCTGCCCCTACAACTGGTGCGCACTCGCCCGCTGGACGAGGCAATCAGCACGGCCGGAGGCGTAACCTTCGAAAGCCTGGATCAGCACCTGATGCTCAAAGCGTTGCCTGGGGTTTTCTGCGCCGGCGAGATGCTCGACTGGGAAGCACCGACTGGCGGCTACCTGCTGACCGCCTGCTTTGCCAGCGGGCGCGCCGCGGCGCAAGGCATGCTGCACTGGTTGCAAACCTCGCCCCGCACCCCGTAACCGGCCGGGCAGCGCGGCGACGCAAAGGCCGGTATAGACCCTACATCGGTGATGGTGATGAAGGTAATTGCGCCTTCACGAGCAAGCTCGTTCCCACCGCATTTCAAGTCACAATCCGTGCCGGGCTCCGAACTCCAGGTAAAAAAGTGTGCGATTTTCGAACAAT
Organism: Pseudomonas sp. 21LCFQ02; assembly: GCF_024129895.2. Taxonomy (NCBI): domain Bacteria; kingdom Pseudomonadati; phylum Pseudomonadota; class Gammaproteobacteria; order Pseudomonadales; family Pseudomonadaceae; genus Pseudomonas; species Pseudomonas sp. 21LCFQ02. The sequence goes on along the minus strand of NZ_CM178749.1, from coordinate 2,223,845 downwards.
TAACTAACTGGTTAGTTTTTGATGTTTATAATCGCCGGCATTCAAACACGGGTGCTACAAAATGACACAGCCACAACCCCTCTCCGGCCTGGTCAGGTTCATCCTGCTCGGGCTCGGCATCATTACCCTCTTGCTTGGTCTGGCCCTTGCGGCCGGCGGCTTCTCGCTGGTCCGTCTGGGCGGTAGCTGGTATTTCCTGACCGGCGGTCTGGTTATGGCTGCTTGCGGTCTGTTGATTGCGTTGCGCAAGCCGCTCGGCGCACAACTGTTCGCAGTGTTCCTGATCGGCACGGCCATTTGGGCGGTGCTGGACGCCGGCCTGCAATTCTGGCCGCTGTTCTCGCGGCTGTTCATGTTCTCTGTCATGGGTCTGGTGATCCTGCTGGTGTATCCACAGCTGGTGCGCGCCAGTGGTGCCGTACCGGGCAAGGCGCCGTATGGCATCGCTGGCGTACTGGCAGTCGCACTGGTGATCGCGGTGGGCAATATGTTTGTCGCCCATCCCACTGTCGCACCCAATGGCAGCGGCCCTGGCCTGACCCCGGTGGACCCGGCCAACGCGCAGAAAGACTGGGCGCATTACGGCAATACCGAAGGTGGCAGCCGCTTTGCTGCGCTGGACCAGATCAACCGTGGCAATGTCGACAAATTGCAAGTGGCCTGGACCTACCGCACCGGTGATGTTGCGCAGAGCAACGGCAATGGCGCCGAAGACCAGCTCACCCCGCTGCAAATCGGCAACAAGGTATTTATCTGCACACCGCACAACAACATCATTGCGCTGGATGCCGACACCGGCAAAGAGCTGTGGAAAAACCAAATCAACGCTCAATCCGGCGTATGGCAGCGCTGCCGGGGCCTGGCGTACTTCGACGCCACCGCAGCGCTGGTGCAGCCAAGCCAGCCAGGCAATTCAGCGGTGACCGCAGTCAACGTAACGGCCGGCGCCAACTGTCAGCGCCGCCTGCTGACCAACACCATCGACGCACGCCTGATCGCCGTCGACGCCGACACCGGCGAATTCTGCCAGGGCTTTGGCAACAACGGTCAGGTTGACCTGAAAGCCGGTCTGGGCAATGTCCCGGACTCGCACTATCAATTGTCGTCGGCCCCGCTGATGGCCGGCACCACTGTGGTGGTCGGCGGACGTGTCGCCGACAACGTCCAGACCGACATGCCAGGCGGCGTGATTCGTGGCTTCGACGTGGTCACCGGGCAACAGCGCTGGGCCTTCGACCCAGGCAACCCGCAAGAGCGCAACGCACCGGCCGAAGGCCAGACCTACGTGCGCAGCACGCCGAACAGCTGGGCACCGATGTCCTACGATCCGGCGATGAACACCGTGTTCCTGCCGATGGGCAGTTCGTCCACCGACCTGTACGGTGTCGAGCGTACTCGCCTGGATCACACCTATGGCGCTTCGATCCTGGCCCTGGACGCCACCAGCGGCGCAGAAAAGTGGGTGTACCAGACGGTCCATAATGACCTTTGGGATTTCGACCTGCCGATGCAGCCGAGCCTGATCGACTTCACCGGTAAAGACGGCAAAAGTGTGCCGGCACTGGTGATCGGCACCAAGGCCGGGCAGATCTTCGTCCTCGACCGCGCCACCGGCCAGCCGCTGACCCAGGTCGATCAAGTGCCGGTCAAGGCCGGCAACATCCCCAACGAGCCGTATTCGCCCAGTCAGCCAAAGTCGGTGGGCATGCCGCAGATCGGCGCCCAGCAACTGACCGAGTCGGACATGTGGGGCGCCACGCCGTATGACCAATTGCTGTGCCGTATCGACTTCAAGGGGATGCGCTACGACGGGCTGTACACCGCGCCAGGCACCGATAAATCGCTGAGTTTCCCAGGCTCGCTGGGTGGCCTGAACTGGGGCGGCCTGTCGACCGACCCGGTGCACGGTTTCATCTTCGTCAACGACATGCGTCTGGGCCTGTGGGTGCAGATGATCCCGGCACAGAAAGATGCCAAGGCCTCCTCCGGCGGTGAAGCGATCAACACCGGCATGGGCGCGGTGCCGCTCAAAGGCACCCCCTACGCGGTGAACAAGAACCGCTTCCTGTCGGTGGCCGGCATTCCGTGTCAGGCGCCGCCGTTCGGCACCCTGACCGCCATCGACATGAAAACCCAGAAAATCGCCTGGCAAGTACCGGTCGGGACCGTGGAAGACACCGGCCCCCTTGGCATCGCCATGGGCTTGCCGATCAAGATCGGCCTGCCGACTCTCGGCGGCACTCTGTCGACCCAGGGCGGTCTGGTATTCATCGCCGGTACCCAGGACTTCTACCTGCGCGCCTTCAACAGCGCCAACGGTGAAGAAGTCTGGAAAGCCCGACTGCCGGTCGGCAGCCAGGGTGGGCCGATGACTTACGTGTCGCCCAAAACCGGCAAGCAATACGTGGTGATCACCGCCGGTGGTGCGCGCCAGGCGACGCAACGCGGTGATTACGTCGTCGCCTACGCGCTGCCATAATCCGTTCTTTCGCCCGCCCCGGCTGGGGCGGGTGATTGATCAGTATTACTGCACAGCGGATGTGCACGATCTGAACCGCCTGCTGTCTTCTATCCTGCCTGTTGCATCCGCCCGCCGTAATGACATCACTTTCATTCAATCGAGAGGTCTACATGCCTGTTCGACTTAGCCCCTGCGCCCTCGCCTTGCGGATTCACGCACTGGCCTGCGGTCTGGGCGTCAGCACATTGGCCCTGGCCGATGACAACAAGGTTTCGACCTACGAGATTCTCACCCCCATCGTGGTCACCGGCAGCTATGCGCCGGTCTCAAGCTTTGACCTGCCGTTTTCGGTCGACACCGTCAACCTGCAGCAGATCCAGGACGGCCAGTTGGGCACCAACCTGTCCGAAGTGCTGCCCCGGGTGCCGGGCCTTGTCGTGCAGAACCGCCAGAACTATGCCCAGGACCTGCAGATATCCTCGCGCGGTTACGGCGCGCGCTCGGCGTTCGGTATTCGCGGCCTGAAACTGCTCAGCGACGGCATTCCCGCCAGCACCCCGGACGGCCAGGGCCAGGCCGCCACGCTCAACCTGGATGTGGCCGAGCGTATCGAAGTGCTGCGCGGCCCGACCTCGACCATTTACGGCAGCAATGCCGGTGGGGTGATCCAGATGTTCACCCGCGACGGCCAAGGCAAGCCCAAGGTCGGCGCCGAGACCACGTTCGGCAGCGACGGCTATCGCAAGAATCACCTGTCGGCAGAGGGCGGCAATGACCAGGCGGGCTTTATCGTCGATGCCTCGCGCATGGATACCGACGGCTACCGCGACCATAGCTCGGCCCGCCGCGATCAGACCTTCGCCAAGGTGCATGTCAAACCCGACGCCGACAGCCGCCTGGCGCTGATTTACAGCAGCCTGGAACAGAACGGCACGCAAGACCCGTTGGGCCAGACCTGGGCCGGCTACCAGAATGATCCGCGCTCGGTGGCGGCGGTGGCCGAGACTTACAACACGCGCAAAAGCATCGATCACCAGCAGTTGGGCATGAACTACGAGCGCAGCTTCGGCGACGCCACCTTGCAGTTCAATCTGTATGCCGGCCAGCGCAGCGTGGTGCAGTACCTGTCGATCCCGCGCACGGTGGTTTCCAACAGCCAGCGTGGCGGCGGCGTGGTGGACTTTGACCGCGAGTTTCATGGCGGCACCCTGCGCTGGGTCCAGCCAATTCAGGGCGTACCGGGCCAGTTGACCGTGACCACCGGGGTCGACTACGACCGCAGTCGCGATGACCGCCGTGGTTTTCAGAACTTCAGCGGCACGCAACTGGGCGTCAAAGGCGAACTGCGCCGTGACGAGATCGACACGGCGACCAGTCTTGACCCGTACATTCAGGCGCGCTGGCTGCTGGACGACTGGACCCTGGAAGCAGGCCTGCGGCACAGCACCATGGAGATGGAGGTCGATGACCGTTACCTGGCCAACGGCGATGCCAGTGGCTCGAAGAAATACCAGCGCAACACCCCGTCGCTGTCGGTGATGTACGCCTTCAGCCCTGACCTGCACGGCTACATCAGTGCCGGCAAGGGCTTCGAAACCCCGACCCAGGCCGAGATGGCCTATGCGCCGGGCGCCATCGAAGGCTTCAACTTCGGCCTGTCGCCAGCCACCAGTACCCAGTATGAGATCGGCCTGAAGGCCAGGGTCGGCGGCAATACCCGGATCAATGCGGCCATCTTCGAAATCCGCACCGATGACGAAATCGTCGTCTCCAGCGCCACCGACGGTCGCACCAGTTATCAGAACGCCGGCAAGACCCTGCGTCGTGGTTTCGAACTCGGCGTGCAAAGCCAGTTGAGCGACCAGTGGCAAGCCACCCTGGCGTACACTCGCCTGGACGCCACCTACGACCAAGCCTATGTAAGCAGTGGCAGGACCATCGACAAAGGCAACAAACTGCCCGGCGTGCCGGGCAGCAGCCTGTTTGGCGAACTGGTCTGGAAACCGCGACAAGGCATCAGCATGGGTGTCGAAGGCCAGTACCGCAGCAAGGTGTATGTCGAAGACAGCAATGACGACAAGGCCGCCCCGAGCTACACGGTATTTAACTGGCGCACCCGCTTCGAACAAAACTACGGGCCCTGGACCTTCCACCAGATGGTGCGTCTGGACAACCTGCTCGACCGCCAGTACGTAGGTTCAGTGATCGTCGGCGACGGCAACGGCCGCTACTACGAAGCCGCACCGGGCCGCTCGTGGTACGCCGGCGCAGGGCTGGCTTACCAGTTCTGAAGCCGTACATCTGTAGGAGCGACCGGGCGGCGATCCGTCTCGCTCCTACAGGCTTTTACCTCAATAAACGTCGCGCTTGTAGCGCCCCTGTTCGATCAGTTCACTCACGGCCTGTTCACCGAGCAGGTCGATGAGCGCCTGATCCACTCCGGCGGCCATGCCTTGCAGGCTGCCGCAGATATAGATCGCAGCCCCGTCGGCCAGCCAGGCGCGCAGTTCGTCGGCGGCCTCGCGCAGGCGGTCCTGGACGTAGATTTTCTGCTCCTGATCGCGGGAGAACGCCAGGTCCAGACGAGCCAGTTGGCCACCCTCCAGCCAGCCTTGCAACTGGTCACCGCACAAGAAGTCATGGGCACGGTTGCGCTCGCCAAACAATAGCCAGTTACGTGTCTGCTGTTGCTCAATCCGAGCCTTGAGCAGGCTGCGCAATCCGGCCAGCCCAGTGCCGTTACCGATCAGAATCAGTGGCACAGGCTCCTGCGGCAGGTGGAAGCCGCTATTACGACGCAAGCGCAGGCTGATCGTAGCGCCCTCAACCAGGTGCTCGGTGAGCCAGCCAGACCCCACACCCAGACCGCCATCGGCATGGATCTCTTGACGGACGATCAACTGCAGGTCGCCGTCTGACGGTGTCGAAGCAATCGAATACTCGCGGGCGGCCAGTGGCACCAGCGCATCGACCAGTGCCTGCGCATGCAAGCCCACCAGGTGCGCACGGTGTTGCGGCAACTGGCGGCTGCCCAGCGCTTGCAACAAGGTTTCCTGCAAGCCATCGACCGTGACCGGTTCCTGGCCGCTCAGGCCCAAGCCTTGCAGCAGGCGGGTCAGCACCTCATCGCTATTGCGCGGCAGAATTTCCACCAGATCACCAGCCTCCCAGCTCGCGGCCGCAGGCGCACTCAGGCCAAGCAGGAACACCTTCGAGCCCGTGCTGCCGGGGTTGATCTGCTCGCGACGGCTCAGGGTCCAGCTCTCGAATTGCGGAGCCTGCCAAGCGCCGGTCGGCGTGCTGCCGGTCACCCGCCCCAGTTGTTGCTGCCAGCTCTGCAGCGCCGCCGGGTCGGCGTTATCCACCTCCACCGGGGCGAACAGCGAGCGGCTGCCACGCTCGGCCAACCAGCCGTGCAAGCGCTGAGCAAAGGCGCAGAAGTGCTGGTACTGGCGGTCACCCAGGGCCAGCACCGCGTAGTTGAGGTTATCCAGCGCCAGTGGCTGACCGAGCAGCTTGCGCTCGAAGCCACGGGCGCTGTCCGGCGCCTCACCGTCACCGAAGGTACTGACCACAAACACTGCGTTGCGACGTTGCTGCAGGTCTTGCTCGGTCAGTTCCGCCAGGCGCTGGACCTTGACGGGCAGGCCGGCCGCTTGCAATTGCCCGGCGGTTTGCCAAGCCAGTTGCTCGGCAAAACCGCTCTGGCTGGCAAAGCCCACCAACCACGAATCCCCCTCGTCACCTGCCGTCTGCAAGCCACTGCGGGCATTGCGAATATCGCGTTTCTTGCGGCGCCGATCCAGATACAGCAGCCAGCCGGTGATGAAGAACAGCGGCATCAGCAGCGAGGCGATGGTCATGATGATCCGCCCCGGCAGGCCGAAGTAACTGCCGACGTGCAGCGCATAGTTACTGGTCAACAATTGCGCACCGAGCCCCTTGTCGGCGTAGCGTGACACCGAGTTGATCTTGCCGGTGGCGGGGTCGAGATTGATGATGTTCAGCGCCCGTGGGTGCGGCGAGTCCTTGAGCAAATAGAACACGGTAGCCGATTGCCCACCGGCTGCTGGCAGGCGCAGGTTATAACCCGCCAAGCCAGGGCCTGCGGTGTCGCGGATGCTCGCCCAGACGGCGTCGTAATCCACCACCAGCGGCCCCGGCGGCTGGGCCGGCTTGCCACCGCCAGCACCAGGGCCGGCCGGGCGGCGCTGCTCACCGGCTGGCGGTGCATCGCCCAGCAGCCGGGTCATGCCCTGATTCCACCATTGATAGGACCACATCAAGCCGGTGATCGCGAACAACAGATAAGCCAGTAAACACCAGGTGCCAAAAATCGAGTGCAGGTCCCAGTTGAAACTGCGGCCCTTCTTGGCCCAGTCCATGGTCAGCCAGACCCGCCAGTCCAGCGGCTTGCGCGGCCAGCGCAGGTACAGGCCCGACAGGCAGAAGAAAATCAGGATCAGGGTACAGGCGCCGGTGATCTGCCGACCTGTCTGGCCGGAAGCAAGAAAGCGGTGCAGGTTGAGCATCAGGTCGAAAAAGCCTTGGCCCACACCATCGCCACGCAGTTCGCCGGTGTACTGGTCGAAATTGACCCGCGGTCCGCGTCGCTCGCCAGGTTTGGGCTGAAAATAGGCCTGGGCAACCCGATTGCTGGTGGTTTCAACCCGCAGGATAGCCACGGTCATGCCCTTGGCAGCTTCGAGCTTGCGCACCAATTCAATAGGCGGCAGCGGCGCATCGCGCTTCTCTACCAGCAACACGTCGGGATTTATGGCGTCGAGAATTTCTTCCTCGAAGGAATACAGGGCACCGGTCACACCCATCAGCGCCAGCACCAGACCTGCGCTGATGCCGAAGAACCAGTGCAACTGAAACAAAACTTTCTTGAACACCACCGGCACCTCTATTGCCCTGAGCGGCGCGCATTATGCGGCAGACGCTAGTTATTCTCATTATCATTTTAAGCCAGCCGCGCCGATCAGGCGGGCTGAGCTTGCTGACCACTTGAGCATGCGCAACGGCGACCCATACTCCGGCCGCGAAACATATTGCAATACTGCCCGAGAGGCAATTGAGAGTAATTGACATTTGCATATTTTTTACATTATTTACCAAGCTTTGCCAGAATCGCCAAGGGCTTTGACAAGCATCAATATCGGCATTGCGCCCATTCAATAAGAATAACTATCATTCACCACCTCCTCGGCCATATCGGTGCCACTCCATGCTTCTACATATCCCCGGCCTGTTCACCCGTGAAGAAGTCCTGCGCATCCGTGAAGCCCTGGAGCAGACTGACTGGGCTGATGGCAAGCTGACCGCGGGTTATCAGTCGGCCAAGGCCAAGCACAACCTGCAGTTGCCTGAAGGCCACCCGCTGGCCAAGGAAATCGGCACCGCCATGCTGGAGCGGCTGTGGTCCAACCCGCTGTTCATGTCAGCCGCGCTGCCGCACAAGGTGTATCCACCGTTGTTCAACTGCTACACGGCCGGCGGCAACTTCGACTTTCATATCGACAACGCCGTACGCCAGGTCAAAGGCACGACCGAGCGGGTGCGTACCGACCTGTCCTCGACGCTGTTTTTCAGTGATCCCGATGACTATGACGGCGGTGAACTGATCATTCAGGACACCTACGGCACGCAACAGGTCAAGCTGCCGGCCGGCGATCTGGTGCTGTACCCCGGCACCAGCCTGCATAAAGTCAACGCGGTGACCCGCGGTACTCGTCTGGCCTCGTTTTTCTGGACTCAGAGTCTGGTCCGCGAAGACAGCCAGCGCGCCCTGCTGTTCGAGATGGATACCGCCATCCAACAACTGACCCGCGATGTACCTGATCATCCGTCACTGGTGCAGTTGACCGGGACTTATCACAACCTGCTGCGCCGCTGGGTCGAGGTCTGAGCCATGAGCTGGAAGTTGGCCCGTGAAGAACAGCTCGACGGCGAAGCCCTGCAAGCCATGCTGGCAGACAGTCCGGGACGTGCTGCCCAAGCCATTCTGGCCGCCGCCGGACAAGGGCTGGTCGAAGCCCAGGCGCTGCTGGGCCAGATCCTGCTTGATGGCAACGGCATACAGCGCGACCCGGCGCTGGCGGTCACCTGGTTCACCATCGCGGCCGATCAAGGCCACTTGATGGCGCGCAACATGCTGGGCCGTTGCCTCGAGCATGGCTGGGGATGCGAGGCCGATGTCGTGCAGGCCGCGCGGCATTATCAGTTGGCCGCCGAGCAGAACTTTGACTGGGGCCTGTACAACCTGGGCAACCTGCTGGGCAGCGGACGTGGTGTACGTCAGGATCACTGGCTGGCCATGGCCTGTTACCACAAGGCCGCCCACCAAGGCCATGCCAAGTCGATGAACTTGCTGGGGCGCTATCTGGAAGAAGGGCTGGCCGGCAAAGTTGATCTGGAGGCAGCGCATGACTGGTATCGACGCTCTGCCGAAGCCGGGGATTTTCGCGGGCAATTCAGCCATGCCACCGTGCTGGCCGAACAAGGCGAGATTGAACAGGCGCAAACCTGGATGAACACAGCGCTGGCGGGCGGCAACCTCAATTTTCTGCGGGTGAGTCGCCAGTCATTACTGACCGCCGCTCACCCAGCATTGCGTGCCCTGGCGCAAGCCTATCATCAGCGTGCCGCTGAACTCGGTGACGAGTCAGACCAGGCAGCGCTGCGTGACGTTCTGGTCCGGCTCAGCCAGAACCCGTCTATCAACTGCGCCAGTCCCGGCGCAGCTCAGTGAGGTAATTGCTCAGGAAGCGGGCATGGCGAATAAACAGCGCCGTCTGGGCTTCAACACTGTCGACCGCTTCGATGCGATTGGCAGTGAGGAAGCCGTTCAGCGCAGCCAGTAATCTGGCGACTTCCTGGCTATAGGCCGACTTCAGTTCCTCCAGCGCCTGAAGCTGTCTGAATTGCTCCAGCTTGCGGGCCTCAGCCTTGCGTTTTTCGTGCAGCTCACGAGCATGACCACGCAGCGCGTCGAGCAGCTCCTGCAAACGCTCGCGGTGCTTGAGCAGGTGCTTGTATTCCAGCGCATCGTTGGCCAGATCAAGAATACTGCTCATGCCGGCAATACCGGCCTTGATCGAGCCGACCAATCGATTGTTCGGGTCTATTTCGATCAGTTTGTCCAGAGACGCCACCAGCGGCTTGAACTTGTCGAGTGCACTCAATGCCTCGACCTCGGCAATCAGCTTGTTGAGCGCCGCTTCTTCCTCCAGCCATTTGCCCAACGGCTGGTTTTCAGCGGCAATCTGCTCATCCACTTGCGTCAGGCTGGCCTCGATCTCAACCACAAAGTGATCGACGTCGCTGACGCTGACTGCCGAAAAATTAACCAGCGCATCATCCAGCGCGCTGGACTGCAGTTGCAGCTCGGCAAGCGTCTTGAACCGCTCTTCACGGATCTCCTTGACGATCACCTCGATGTGGCTGCCGGTTTCGTCGGTCAACGGCTGTTGCTTGAGCTTGGCAATGGTTTCGAGCAGGTCCGGCAAGCCGTGATTGGCCAACAGCCCAGGTCCAAGCGTCAGTATGTCGAGCACCTGCTTGTCGACATGACTCAACTCCTCAATCAGGCTGAGCAGTTTCTCGCGCTTGACCGGCAAATGGATCTCGCCAAGCGCCTCAGTGTAGCGGCGCAATTGCGCTCTGTTGGCCACCAGCACGTCCAGATCAGGCTTTGGTAACAAAAACGGAGTGTCCATGACATGAACATTCATTCTTTAATCTTCCTTATCGTTAGTTACTTTACTATCAACGCCGCACATCACCAACGACCCTGTTAAAAGCCGTCAGCATATTGAACGCCTGCTCTTTTATGTCTTGCCAGTTGGCAATAACTGCGCGAAACCGTGAAACAAAAACAACCAGCAGCAGCGCGTTGTCCAGGTCATTGATGCGCCGATGCGAGTCGTCTGCCAACTTCTCGAGCAAACTCCAGATACTTTCGATATTGCTGATACTGCTGGCCGCTCCTTCGATACGGGTTCTCAGATCCTGCATGCCAGACTCAAAGGCAAACAGGTTGCCGAGAAACCGGTCGTGCTGCCTGAGTTGGGTTTCAAGCGTCTGCTTTTCGTCGATCAACTGGCTCTGCTGTGCAAGGACCTCCGCGGCCTTGGGCCCGTAGATCGACCAGGAAACCGCTCCACCTGCCGGCCCCCACCAAAACCCGACCCATCGGTAGCCGCAGTACTCCTCATACTCGCTGGCCTTTTGATTGATACGCTCATTGAGCAGCACAATCCGGTCCTTGAGCTGAACCAGGTTGTCACCCGCTTCCGCAGAGCTCGCCAGATCAATCTTACGAGCGACCTCGGGCCTGATTCGGTCTCGCAGGTGCGCCTTGAACGCCTCAAGCCCCTGACTGACCCGCCGGGTACTGCTGCTGTAATCAGCGATGTGTAACTTCAGGTCACCCACCAAGGCCAGCAAACCAGGCATGTGCCTGCGATCGGAGTCGGTCAGTTCAACCATCGGCATCTGCTCGATTTCACTGACGCTCAGCTCACTCAGCTTGAGGGTTCGCCAGGCTTCAAGCCCCTGAATAAAACCGACCATGTCTTCAGCGGTGCGAACCAGATTGCCGGCAAATACATGCAGATCGCTGCCCACCGCACGCATGTCGTCTTCCAGCCCGGCCCAACTTGCGGCGTGCTCCTGGATCGTCAGATACAGCTGTTTGACGTCTTCAGGCTGCAAACCGGGAATACCACTTTGGTAATTGCCCAGCAGTTGCCGGACCTGGGCAATGTCGCTCGGCAGGGCCAGCGCACTACTGACGTAGCGATGGATGCTACGTACGTCTTCGTTGGTTATCAGCAGGCCCCGATCGCGAGCCGCATTCTGGGCAACACCCGACGCGGCGCGAATAAAATCATTACTGACCCGGCTGATCTCGCTGACATCAGGCTGAGCGGCGTCAGTCGCCAATGCCACGTGTTCGTTCGACATATCCAATTTCCCTATCGTGATCATTCGGCCTAAATGGCAGTCCGGAACTCAAGCCTTGAAACTTATTAAAAGCTAGCAAAACTTCAAGACACTAAATAGCAAACAAAGCGGATCGACCCTGTAGGAATAAGCAACCAGAACTGAGGATTTATAAGAAGTTATCGAATAACTTAACCAATGGATCCAAAATCAATTGAGTTATGTAAATCTGGATCCTCTGTTACAAATCGCCGCGTACTTTTCTGAGGGCATAAAAAAACCCATGATCGCTCATGGGTTTTTTGTAGTGCGTGACGACCTTACAGGTAGAACGCCTTCAGCGGCGGGAAGCCATTGAACTCCACAGCGCTGTAGCTGGTGGTGTAGGCACCGGTCGACAGCCAGTACAGGCGGTCACCGATGGCCAGGTTCAGCGGCAGACCGTACTTATAGTGCTCGTACATGATGTCGGCGCTGTCGCAGGTGGGCCCTGCGATGACCACTTCTTCCATCTCGCCTTTCTTCTCGGTCCAGATCGGGAACTTGATCGACTCGTCCATGGTTTCGATCAGGCCGGAGAACTTGCCCACGTCGGTGTACACCCAGCGCTCCACGGCGGTACGCGACTTGCGCGCCACCAGCACCACTTCGCTGACCAGAATGCCGGCGTTGGCGATCAGCGAACGGCCTGGCTCCAGGATGATTTCCGGCAGGTCATCACCGAAGTCTTCCTTCAGGAAGCGGATGATCTCTTCGGCGTAGGTTTCCAGGCTGTTGGTGCGGGTGATGTAGTTGGCCGGGAAGCCGCCACCCATGTTGATCAGCTTCAGTTCGATGCCGTCTTCCTGTTTCAGACGCTCGAAGATCACCTTGACCTTGGCAATCGCCGCGTCCCACACGCTGATGTCGCGCTGCTGGGAACCGACGTGGAACGAAATACCGTAAGGCACCAGACCCAGATCACGGGCCAGGATCAGCAGGTCCATGGCCATGTCGGTCTGGCAGCCGAACTTGCGCGACAGTGGCCAGTCAGCGGTGGTCGAGCCTTCGGTGAGGATGCGCACATAAACTTTCGAGCCTGGTGCAGCCTTGGCGATGTTGCGCAGGTCGGCTTCGGAGTCGGTGGCGAACAGGCGCACGCCCTTGTCGAAGAAGTAGCGAATGTCCTTGGACTTCTTGATGGTGTTGCCGTAGCTGATGCGTTCCGGGCCAACGCCGCAGCCCATGACCTTGTCCAGCTCATAGATGGAGGCGATGTCAAAGCTCGAACCCTTGTCGCGCAACAGCTCGATGATTTCTTTGGCCGGGTTGGCCTTGACGGCGTAGTAGACCTTGGCGAACTCGAAACCGGCGCGCAGGTCATCGTAAGCCTTGTCGATGATCTTGGTGTCGATGAGTACGAACGGGGTTTCCTGCTTGTCGGCAAACGCCTTCATTTTGTTGAAGGTGCTGGCTTCGAAATAGTCTTCGACCTTGATCGGCATGCTAAGGGACTCCACGGGGCAAACAGATGAATAAATGGGTGCATATGAACGTCCTCCGTATCCCCACTTTGGTTCGCCTACTTCCCAAGGCATGTCGCCGAAAGCAAAAAGGCCACGGGGCAACTCCCCTTGGCCTTGCTGTCTCGTCGTCAGTACTTGAGCCGGATGGATCGTTTCCAGCATGGACGTTCGGCGCGAACTTTAGGACCTGAGGGGCTTGAGATCAACTAAAAATGTCGCGATTTCGCACGCAACCAGTAGATCGCTCATTACACCCACCTATGTAAACGACCCACATGACAGGCTGATGTTCCTTGCGCCTGCCCGAACGGTCCGGTTTCACCTGGCCGCCAGGGTCATGGTGCTATGCTCGGCGCCGACCTGGAGAGACCCGACTGATGAATTACCTGTTCCCCGTCCTGGCCGCCTTCCTGTGGGGTGGCAACACCATCGTCACCAAACTCAGTGCCACGGCCATCTCGCCCATCGAGATCAGCTTCTACCGCTGGCTGCTGGCGCTGCTGGTGCTCACCCCGTTCGTGCTCGGCGGCCTGATCCGCAACGCCGCAGTGATCGCCCGCTGCTACAGGCAGTTGATCGTCCTCGGCCTGCTCGGCGGCGTGGTGTTTCAGTGCCTGGCCTACTACGCCGCACACTCCACCACCGCGATCAAGATGGGCATCATCCAGGCGCTCTATCCACTGATCGCACTGATCCTCACCGGCCTGCTGATGAAACAGCGCACGACTACCGGCACCTTGGTTGGCGGCACGATCTCGATCATCGGCGTGGTGCTGGTGATCAGCAATGGTCATTTCGCTTCCCTGCTCAACGGCGGCCTGAGCATCGGCGATGCCATGATGCTGCTCGGCACCGCAGCCTTCGCGGTGTACAGCCTGCTGCTGCAGCGCTGGAAGATCCAGTTGCCGATGCTGCAGACGGTCTACACCCAGGCCATCGTCGCCAGTGTGGCCCTGGCGCCGTTCTACCTGCTCACCGAGCGGCATGCGCTGACCGGTGAAGTGCTGGCCCTGGTCGGCTTTGCCGGCATCGGCGCCTCGATCTGTGCGCCACTGGCCTGGATCCACGCCATTTCCCGACTGGGCGCCTCGCGTACCGCGCCGTTCTTCAATCTGGTGCCGGTGATCACCGCCGTGCTGGCGACTGTGCTGCTGGGGGAACAACTGACGGCCTGGATCACCCTGGGCGGGCTGCTGGCGATTGGCGGGGTGATCGTGTCGGAGTACTGCCGCAAGAAGGCATAGGTTTGAAAGGCTGGCAGTGCTGCGCACTGCTTTCGCCGGCGGCGAAAGCAGCGCAAAGCGCTGCCACTTATCAGGACGCCGCCAGTTCCGCTGGCGAAACGATGCTGGTCTTGGCCCCGCGCGAGCGTCCCGAACTCAGGTAAGCGGCAATCGACTCTTGGGTCACCTCGCCCAGGAACACCCGCTCGGCGTCCAGCACCGGCAGCCAGGCGCGGTTGAACTCGTACATGCGCGACAGCAGGATGCGCAGGTTTTCGTCATAGGCTGCCGTGGCGTTGAACTCGCGCAGGAACTGTGCACAGGTGCCGGTCTGGCGGTGCAGGTCGCGGCGGCGCACGTAGCCCATGGCCTTGTTGTCTGCGTCCGTGACCACCACGTAGCGACGGTCCTGATCGTCCATCACCTCCAGCGCATCGGCCACTGGCGTCTCGGGGCTGACTGACGACGCGTTGTCGGCGGCGTCTTCGGCCTTGACCAGCAGCAGGCGCTTGAGGGTGCTGTCCTGGCCAACGAAGTTGGACACGAAGTCGTCCGCCGGGTGCGCCAGCAGGGTGTCCGGGTGGTCGATCTGGATCAGTTTGCCAGCGCGGAAAATCGCGATCTTGTCGCCCAGTTTGAGCGCTTCGTCGATGTCGTGGCTGACCATGATCACGGTCTTGTTCAGCGCCCGCTGCATCTCGAAGAACTCGTTCTGGATCATCTCGCGGTTGATCGGGTCGACCGCGCCGAACGGCTCGTCCATCAGCAACAGCGGCGCCTCGGCGGCCAGCGCACGGATCACCCCGATACGCTGTTGCTGACCACCGGACAACTCGCGCGGGTAACGGTGCAGGTACTGCTTGGGTTCGAGCTTGATCATGCTCATCAACTCGCGAGCGCGGTCATGGCACTTCTGCTTGTCCCAGCCCAACAGTTTGGGCACCACCACGATGTTTTCCTCGATGGTCATGTTCGGGAACAGGCCGATCTGCTGGATCACATAGCCGATATTACGGCGCAGGGTCACTTCGTCCAGGCCGGTGGTGTCTTCACCGTTGATCAGGACCTTGCCGGAAGTCGGCTCGATCAGGCGGTTGATCATCTTCAGCGTGGTGCTCTTGCCACAGCCCGACGGGCCGAGGAACACGCAGATTTCGCCTTCGTTGACCGTGAGGCTGACCGAGTCGACCGCCCTCACTTCTTTGCCGTTGCTCTGGAAAGTCTTGGTGAGGTTTTGAAGTTCGATCATTTCAGGAGTCCTTTGGGAGTCAGCGAGCGTTGCAGCCATTGCAGAAGCAGGTCGGCGATGATGGCCAGAATGCTGACCAGCACGGCGCCGACGATCAGCATCGACATATCGCTGCGGCTGATAGAAGCAAGAATGAGTACACCAAGACCGCCGGCGCCAATGGTCGCGGCAATGGTCATGACGCCGATGTTCATCACCACGGCAGTGCGCACCCCGGCGAGAATCACCGGTACGGCGATGGGCAGCTCGACCATGCGCAGGCGCTGGCCGAAGGTCATGCCAATGCCCTTGGCCGCTTCGCGAATGCCCGGTTCGACACCGGTCAGGGCCAGGTAGGTGTTGCGCATGATCGGCAACAACGAATACAGAAACACGGCGGTGATGGCCGGCAGCGGCCCCAGGCCCTGGCCAAATTTGGAATAGAACGGCAGCAGCAAGCCGAACAGCGCAATGGACGGCACGGTCAGCAACACCGTGGCACTGGCTTGCAGAGGACCTGCCAGGGTCGGGAAGCGGGTCATCAGGATACCCAGCGGCACGCCGACCAGAATCGCCAGGGTCACCGCGACGCCGACCAGGGTGATGTGCTGCCCGGTCAGGTGCAGGACCTGATTCCAGTCCATATGGGAGAAGGCGTTCAACAAATCCATACGTCTGTCTCCTTTAGTTGAGTGGATGCTGGCGCAGGAACTCTGCGGCCACGGTGGACGGGCTCTGATGGTCGACATCGACCTTGGCGTTCAGTGCACGCATGGTGGCGTTGTCGAGCAGTTCGGCCAGCGGTTTGAGCAGCCCGGCCAGTTCCGGGTGCTGGTCGAGGAACGCCTTGCGCACGACCGGGGCGGCGGTGTAGTCCGGGAAGTAATGCTTGTCGTCGTCCAGCACCTTGAGCTTGAAGGCGTCCAGGCGCCCGTCAGTGGTGTACACCAGACCGGCAAAAACCTGGCCGTTGCGCATCGCGGTATAAACCAGCCCGGCGTCCATCTGGCGGATGTTTTCCCGGCCCAGATTCATGTCGTAATGCTTGACCAGCCCGCCCAGACCATCGGAGCGGTTGGCAAACTCGGTATCCAGGGCAACGATGTGGCCCTGGTCAGCCTCGTCCTTGAGCACTCGGGTCAGGTCGCTGACGGTGTTGAGCTGGGGATACTCTTTGGCGATCTTGTCCGGCAGCCCCAAGGCGTAGGTGTTGCTGAAGCGCGACGGCGCCAGCCAGACCAGGCCTTTTTTGGCATCGAGTTCTTTGACCCGTGCGTAGCTCTGCTCGCTGTCGAGACGTTCCTCGACATGGTTGTAGGCGACCAGCGAAACCCCGGTGTACTCCCAGAGCAGATCCAGCTGGCCGCTCTCATGGGCACTGCGCGCCAGGTTACTGCCCAGCCCGCCGGTGATCTGCACGTCGTAGTTTTTGCTGCGCAGGTATTGCGCGGTGATCTCCGCGAGCATGGTCTGCTCGGTAAACACCCGTGCGCCGATCCGCAGCAGCGGTTTATCGGCTGCTTGGGCGAACGCCGAGAACAGCGATCCCAATCCCAGGGTCAGGCTCAGCGCCAAACATAGCTTTTTCATGTCAGTTCCTTATCTCAGCGGTGCAGACCGCGCTCCAGCCAGATGCGACTACCCAGCGTGACCAAGGCATCAAGCAACAGTGCCAGCAACGCCGTGCAGGCAGCGCCCAGCAGCAGTTGCGGCTGATTGTTCAGACCAATACCGGGGAAGATCAGGCTGCCCAGGCTGTTGGCGCCAATCAGGAACGACAGCGGTGCAGTACCGACATTGAGCGCCAGCGAGACCCGCACACCACCGATGATGATCGGCACGGCATTGGGCAATTCGACCTTGAGCAGCACCTGACGCGGGGTCATGCCGATGCCGGTGGCGGCTTCTTTGAGCGAGGCAGGCACATTTTTCAGGCCTTCGTAGGTGTTGCGCACGATGGGCAACAACGAGGCGAGGAACAGCGCGAAGATGGCCGGACCACTGCCGATCCCGAGAATACCGAGAGCGATGGCCAGAACCGCGAGAGGAGGAACGGTGTTACCGATATTGAAGACTTGCATGAAGCGTTCTGCGCTGCCGACCATCGACGGTCGGCTCAGGACAATGCCGGCGGGGATACCGACCACCAGGGCCGCCAACATTGAAACCAGAACCAGAACCAGATGGGCCTGCAGGTAAAACAACAGGTCATCCTTGTACTTCACGAACGTATCAGTGCCGATCCACTGGACCAGCAGGGCCAGGAGCACGATGGTAATCGCACCTCCCAATAGCCCCTTGCCATAGCGATTAGCCACGGGCGGACTCCTTTTTTCAGTCGGCAAACCTCGCCTGTGGCGGCCCAATGGGTCGCGCGAAACGGGTTTGCGAAGAGCAGCAGGTGGGTCGCCGTAAACGGGGATGAACCCTGGCGAAAACACAAGCCATGAGCACAGCTTCGTCAAGCTGAAACGCAGGTAAATCAAGCCCTTGAAGCAGTGCCGAAATGGCCTGTTACAAGGGAATGGACGTCTCCGGGATCCGAAAGGTTCCCACGCAATGCAGCATTTGGCCACCCTTAATCGACTGAGCGGTTCGGCATTGGCCTTCACTTGCGCTATAATCTGCGCCCTTTTTTGACTCCCTTTTCAGGCGATTTCCCATGACCCAACAGGCCGCCGAAGTCGCGAAACGTCGCACTTTCGCCATCATCTCCCACCCCGACGCCGGTAAAACCACCATTACCGAAAAGCTGCTGCTGATGGGCAAGGCGATTTCGGTGGCCGGTACGGTCAAATCGCGCAAGTCCGACCGCCATGCCACCTCCGACTGGATGGAAATGGAAAAGCAGCGCGGCATTTCCATCACTACCTCGGTCATGCAGTTCCCGTATCGCGAGCACATGGTCAATCTGCTCGACACCCCCGGCCACGAAGACTTCTCGGAAGACACCTACCGCACCCTGACGGCGGTCGACTCGGCGCTGATGGTGCTCGACGGCGGTAAAGGTGTAGAGCCACGAACCATCGCCCTGATGGACGTTTGCCGCCTGCGCGACACGCCGATCGTCAGCTTTATCAACAAGCTCGACCGTGACATCCGCGACCCGATCGAGCTGCTCGACGAAATCGAAGCCGTACTGAAAATCAAGGCTGCGCCGATCACCTGGCCGATCGGTTGCTACCGCGACTTCAAGGGCGTGTACCACCTGGCAGGCGACTACATCATCGTCTACACCCCAGGCCACGGCCACGAGCGCACCGAGACCAAGATCATCCAGAAACTGGACTCCGACGAAGCCCGCGCCCACTTGGGTGACGAATACGACAATTTCGTCGAACAGCTTGAGCTGGTGCAGGGCGCCTGCCACGAGTTCGACCCGCAGGCGTTCATCGATGGCCAGATGACGCCGGTATTCTTCGGCACCGCGCTGGGCAACTTCGGCGTTGACCACGTGCTGGACGCCGTCGTCGATTGGGCGCCGCGCCCGCTGGCGCGCGCCGCCCACGAGCGGACCGTCGAGCCGGTCGAAGAGAAATTCAGCGGTTTCGTGTTCAAGATCCAGGCAAACATGGACCCCAAGCACCGAGACCGCGTGGCCTTCATGCGCATCTGCTCGGGCCGTTACGAGAAAGGCATGAAAATGCGCCACGTGCGCCTGAACAAGGACGTGCGCATCGGCGACGCCCTGACCTTCTTCTCGTCCGAGCGTGAAATGCTCGAAGAAGCCTATGCCGGCGACATCATCGGCCTGCACAACCACGGCACCATCCAGATTGGCGACACCTTCACCGAAGGTGAGAGCCTGGGTTTCACCGGCATCCCGCACTTCGCCCCGGAACTGTTCCGCCGCGTACGCCTGAAAGACCCGCTCAAATCCAAGCAACTGCGCCAGGGCCTGCAACAGCTGGCCGAAGAAGGCGCCACGCAAGTGTTCTTCCCGCAGCGCAGCAACGACATCATTCTCGGCGCCGTCGGTGTGCTGCAGTTCGACGTGGTCGCCAGCCGCCTGAAAGAGGAATACAAGGTCGAATGCGCCTACGAACCGATCACTGTCTGGTCGGCGCGCTGGATCGAGTGCGATGACAAGAAAAAGCTCGAAGAGTTTGAAACCAAGGCCTTTGAGAACCTGGCAGTGGACGGCGGCGGTCACCTGACCTACCTGGCCCCGACCCGGGTCAACCTGAGCCTGATGGAAGAACGCTGGCCGGACGTGAAATTCCGCGCGACGCGCGAGCATCATTGATATCACTGTCGCCCAGAAAGCCCGCCGCGAATGCCGAGGATGAACGAGGCATTTACGGAGCCGTTAAAAAAGCAGGCGTTCGCAATGAACGCCTGCTCAGACATCCCTGGAATGAACCGAACGCACCTGATAGGGGACTTTCGGTTCAATCACCGTGTTTTCCAGGTAACCGTGATTTAGAAGCAGGGCCTCTACAGTTTTCTCGCTGACATCAAAATGAAGAGCAGCTTGTTCACGAGAAGACTCTGAAAAATTCCCGACCAAATAATCAACCAGAGCGTCGACGGGACACAGAAACTCCGCGGCAAAGGCCCGCTGGAACTGCTGCTGTGCGGTAGCCAGATCAGTAGACACCTTCCAATGGCTACGGCTTTGCGCAGCCTCGTACAGACTGGCGATGAAGCGGGCATATTCAAAGCGCCTGGCAACCGGATGTTTTTTGCGCGGTATCAGGCTTATTGATCCAGGCACGGATGTTTTCAGGACTGAGACACTCTGCCGATCAGCCACAGTAAACCTGTCGACCTGTTTCTCGGATACCCCCAGCAGTTGATACAACTCAAGGTCATCAATCGGCCGGTTCGCGTTATCAAGTGCAGCACGCAATTGCTTCGCAGCCGTCTCAGCCTTTTTCCAGGGCAATGCTGATACCGGTGTTGTGAAAGCTGGCAGCTCTGGCCTTCCTGAAATTCCAGGTTCCGAGTTCAGTTCCTGAATCAAACGAACCCCTTTCGCTCTCTGTGCTCCATGCAGTCCGATAAGAGGCGCCAACTCCCTCATAGCGTCTGGCCCCGTCGCCTGCTGCAGCCACAAAACTTCATCGAGCGTCGGCGCAGGACATTGCTCAGGGTCATAACCCATTTGCGCTTCCAGCACTCTGCGTTGCAAGGCCGCAGAGTCGTCCCGATCCTGGCAGACGTAACTCCAGAGTTGAGCAAGATCGCTATCTGGAAGGCCCATCGCATCAAGGCGTCCTATGACACTCTCGATAAACCCTGCGGCGCAGTTCTGGAAAGCGCTCAATGTCACGACACCTGGAGCGTCCAGACCGTACAAATAACGTACCGACTGATCTTGCCGGGCATTTTGCTCAGCCCAGATCTTCACTCCCTCTCCATCAGACGCCACGATCACCCGAGGCCAGACATAGCCATGATTGGCGGCTCCGAGCTCATGACTCATGCGCCAATCCAGCGAGGGACTGACTCCGGCTTCAGGCAAGGTCTCGTGACTGAGCCGCCACCATGACGAGGCCAGCCAAAGCGCCAAGGGATACGCAGACACGAGCACCGAGTCACTTATCGTGCGTGACCATATGCCCTCATTGCGGGTCAGGCATGTATCGGCCATCTGGAGTTTAAATTGCCCGGTGGTCGCACGAAGTACTGGATCACCCGAGCCGGGAGAAGACCACTCGATGGAAAAACTCAAATCATTCATGGCACCTCCAGCGGTCTAGAACCTCAGCAGCCAAGGGATCGCTATCAGGCATGGGATATCCGTGGTAGCGGCCTGTTTGCGGATTCTCAAGCTGCGCCTCAAGCGCAATGCCACCTTCTGCGACCGACCAGATATTCTTTGGCCAGCCGTTTTCCACTCTATCGCTGACGAGGCCCTTTTCCACGCCTTTTTTCAGTAATGCCAGGGCGACGTCGCGGGAGAAAATTTTCGCGACATCACACAGCGACTTGCCTTGTCGAGGATCAGCCGGAGGCGTCAGACCAAAATCGCCTGGATTTTTCTTGTGCTCCGGATTACCGCCATACGAAATAAGCCTGGCCCACGCTTGCAGGTGGCTTGGGGAAAACACATCAAACGAGGCAATCCGTCGCTTCAAATTAAATCTGTTATACCGTGTTTTCATACACATCCTGCCTGGTGCATCAACGATGCAAACGCTGATTGGCAGATCATCCGGGCTTTGATTTACCCAAGTGATCATTGGCTTGATGGTATCCAGAATGATCCGCATGAGCACCGCCCTCAGGCCGATTCAAAAGCAGATACGTTGTGTAAGAATTTTCTATTCAACGACACGCATACACCGCCAGCTTCTCCTGCATGAAATCCAGAAAGCACTGAATCCGCAGCGCCAGTTTGGAGTTGCGGTAGTACACCGCATTGATCGGCTGGCGATAACCGTTGTTGATATCGGCCATGATCGCAACCAGCCGGCCTTCGCGCAGGTCTTGATGGGTCATGAAGTGCGACAGGCAGGCAATCCCTTCGCCGGCCAGCGCCAGGTGGCGCAAGGTGTCGCCACTGGACGCCGCAATGGTCGGCTGAATCGCCAGGCGGTCGCCACCGGCATGGCGTAACGGCCAGTTATTGAGACTGTCGACCTGGGTAAAGCCCAGCAGGCTGTGCTGCCTGAGGTCATCAACAGTGGTCGGCCTGCCATGGCGCTCAAGGTAAGTCGGGCTGGCAACGATGTTCAAAGTGCAGCAACCCAGCGAGCGGGCGTGCAAGGTCGAGTCGCTCAACTCACTCAAGCGAATGGCAATGTCGGTGCTTTGCTCCAGCAGGTCGATGAACCAGTCGTTGCTGGTCAGCTCCAGCTGGATATCCGGGTACAGGCGGCGAAACTCGCCCACATGCGGCACCACGCAATGCAGCATGAACGGCGAGGCGGCATTGACCCGCAGACGCCCGGCCGGCTTTTGCCGCGACTGGGTCAGGTGTTCTTCGAGACTGAGCATTCGCTCAAGAATGTCCCGCGCCTGAGCGAGAAAGAATCGCCCCTCCTCGGTCAGGTCCATGCGCCGCGTGGTGCGATTAAGCAGCGTGGTGTCCAGCTTGCTTTCCAGCCGGCTGAGCGTACGGCTAACCCCTGACGGCGTCAGCCCAAGCTGTTCGGCGGCAGCGGAAATCGAACCGCTGTCGATCACGGCAACGAACACCTGTAACTCATCAGACCTGGCTTTCATGCTGCCTCCCCTGCTCAAGAGAGAGGATGGTAGCGCTGATTGGCAGGCTGATGAATGCGCTCAAACGCCAAACACCTCGCTCAGATGAGCTTCATAACGCTGCACATCGCCCTCAATATCCGGCCGCTTCATCACATCCACCGCCAGGAAGGTCGGCAGCGGCTGCATGCCCAAGAACTGGTTGGCCTTGTGGAACGGCAAGTACACCGCGTCCACGCCCTTGGCTTCGAAGAAATCGGTCGGGTCGTCGAAGGCTTGCTGCGGGGCGTTCCAGGTCAGCGACAGCATGTACTGCTTGCCATGCAGCAGACCACCGCTGCCGTATTTCTGCGACGCATCCGAACGGGTCCGACCGTCATTGGCGTACAGGCTGCCATGACCTTCGGTGAACACTTCGTCGACGTATTTTTTCACCGTCCACGGCGCCCCCATCCACCAGCCTGGCATCTGCCAGACAATCACGTCAGCCCAGAGAAATTTCTGCACTTCCTCGGCCAGCTCGTAGCCGCCGTCGATAAAGGTTTCCTGCACATCGAAACCGGCGCGGTCCATATGGGCCAGCGCAGCCTGGTGCAGGGTTGCGTTATAGCGGCCATCGGAGTGGGCGAACTGTTTGCCGCCATTCAAGAACAGAATCTTTTTCATGGTCAGAACCTTTGCCTGTCGGCACATAATCAGTGAATGGGCCGCAGAATAGACAGGCGCAGCAGCGCGACCAAGACCCGCCGGGGCAAATGACCTTTGCTTTAAAGTCACGAATTGCACAGTGATTACTGAATTAAAATCGGCTCACTGTCTATCGAGGAGATGCTCATGAGCGAACCCGTCAGCTTCATCGTCTACGCCCATACCCGCCCGGAAAAGTCCGCCGAGTTCGCCGCGCTGTTCAGCAGTTACGTCGCTGCCAGCCGCCTTGAGCCAGGCTGTATCGAGTACCACATGCTGCGCGACCGGCAGGACCCGAGCCTGTTCATGTTCTTTGAAACCTGGGCAAGCCAGGCCCACCTGGATGTGCACGCCGCACAACCGCACATGACCCGCTTCGCCGAGCAGCGCATGGACTACCTGACCCGTGACTTCGACTTCCGCTTCGCCGACGTGCTCAGCCCTGCACCAACAGATGCAGACCCAGTGCAGCCATCCCGATAAAGAACACGCGCTTGAATACCACGGCGCTGATGCGCTGGCGCAGCCACTGGCCAAGCCACATGCCCAGCAAGGCCGGCAGCAGCGCCAGCCAGGAGGCGCCCAGTTCGGCGCCACCCAGCGCCCCGCTGCCGGCCAGCCCCGCCGCCAGCGCCAGGGTCGAGACGGTGAACGACAGGCCCAACGCCTGCACCAGTTGATCGCGCTGCAGCCCCAAGGCTTGCAGGTACGGCACGGCCGGAATCACAAACACCCCGGTGGCCGAGGTCACGATACCGGTCAGCCCACCGCACAACGGTCCCAGCCAGCGCTCGGCGCTGGCCGGCACCTTGAAGGCCGGTAACAACAGCCCGCTCAGCGCATAGACACACAGCGCAGCACCCAAGGCATGCGTCATCCACGGCCCGGCATTGATGCCCAGCCACCATGACCCCAGCCCGGTACCTACGGCAATCATCAATAGCATCGGCCATAAACGCTGGAGCAGCCCGCGCAGATGCCCGCCATTGGCCAGTTGCCAGACGTTGGTCACCGTGGACGGAATGATCAGCAATGCCGCCGCCTGCGCGGGCAACATCGCCAGGCCCAGCAGCCCCATCGCCACCGTGGGCAGGCCCAGACCAATCACCCCCTTGACCGCACCGGCCAGCAAAAAAGTGCCGACCACCAGCGCCGTCAAGGCCCATCCCAGGTTCTGATAAAACTCGATCAATGCGTTCATGGGCACAGCATGGCTCAGGCCAAACAGGTTGAACATCTGGCATATACTCAGCCAGCCTCAGGCCAAGCCTGAGGCTGAGCCCTGCAACGCAACCCCCAGCGCTGCCAGACAGCCCAAGGTAGTGATCCAGGCCCGTGCATGTCTCCCACATCTCCAATGACCCGGAATTCCCCATGCGCTTCGATCTCACCGACCTGCGGCTTTTCCTCAACATCCTGGAAACCGGCAACATCACCGCCGCGGCCAGCCGCAGCCATTTGTCGCTGGCCTCGGCCAGTGCCAGGGTGCGGGCCATGGAAGGATCGCTGAACAGCGCCTTGCTGGAGCGCAACCGGCGTGGCGTTACCCCGACCCCGGCCGGCAAGGCTCTGGGGCGGCATGCGCGGCTGATCCTGCAACAGGTCGAGCGGCTGCAAGATGAGCTGGCCGATTACGCCCAAGGCTTCAAGGGCCAGATCCGCCTGCTGTGCAACACCTCGACCCTGAGCGAGCACCTGCCCGAAGTACTGGCGGACTTTCTGGTCAGCCACCCGCATATCGATATTGATCTACAGGAACACCCCAGCCTGCGCATCCTCCACGCCCTGCGCCACGGCAGTGCCGATATCGGCATCGTCACCGATGCAGTCGACGCCAGCGACCTGCAGACACTGCCCTTTCGCGCCGACCCGCTGGCGTTGCTCATCCCGGCCGGCCATCCACTGGAGCAGCACGACAGCCTTCGTTTCAGCCAGACCCTCGACCATGAGTTCGTCGCCCTCGCCGCCACCAGCGCGCTGGGCATCTACCTGGAAGAGCAAGCACTGCACGCCGGCAAACGCCTGCGCATCCGGGTGCGTGCCGAAGGCGTCGACGGGGTCTTGCGCATGGTCGCCCACGGCGCTGGCCTGGGCATCGTGCCCCAGGCGGCAGTGGACCGTTGGCAGGGGCCACACGGCTTCAGGGCCGTGCGCCTGGCGGATGACTGGGCAGACCGCCAGTTGCGACTGTGCGCGGTGGATTTCGCCGCGTTGCCGGGGTATGTGCGTGAGTTGGTCGAGGTCCTGGCAGCGCCCCGCTGAACGAGGCGCCAGGCAAATGCGTTACTTCAGCTCACACAAAAGCACGCGCCGCAGCCCGTTCTGGCAGGCGTTTCCCTTTCTTTCGTAAGAAGTTTCCGAGAAAATCCCGACCGCTTGCATGTGTCAATTTCGGCCACTAGGCTGCGTTCGTCGCTGAAAAAACAGCGATCGGGTTTAGCAGCCTGACGAGATCATTGAGACGTGCAAGCTGCCATTTATGGCGGCTTCGCGTGGGGCACCTTCGGGTGCGCCGGTCTTTCTCATGATCTCCCGGTCTGCTAACCCGCGTCGAAGCCGCCACCCTTGATCGTTTAGCAGCGATTCAGCGGTGGCCCCAACGAGGATCATGAGATGAATAAAGCAGTCCCCGACCCACCCAGCCTGGAAGACTCGATGGTCTACGTACTCAACGTGCTGCGCTGCGCCGCCGCCACCGCTTACGAGACCGCCGACAATCTGAGCGGCACCCAACGCGACCTGGCCTTTTCCACCCATCACCTGATCGACCTGGCATGCCGCGTCGCCGACGACGCCTTGAGCCGGGTCGCCACGTAGCAACCGCTTCAGCGGCGAACGGCAGGGCGAACCTTCGCCGCTCACACGGTTCCTATCGGGGCACAGACACACAAGGAATCAGCATGGACATCCAGGACATCAAACGCCAGTTGGCAAAACCGGCGACCCGATTCGAAGCCGGCGGCTTTCGCCCGACCGATTCGCTGCAAGAAAGCTGGCTGGGCAAGGTCTTTCTTTTCCGGCCCGATGAACAGATCCCCACCAATGCCGCCGGCCAGCCGCTGATTCCCTACGCGCAGTTCTACCTGCCAGCCCTGCCCTACGTCAGCCCGCTGCTGGACGGCGTGAGCGTCATGACGGTGTTCATCAGCGAGCCGCTCCCCGACGGCGAAGAGCCCATGGGCGAGAACTGGCTGATCCGCGAATACACCGCAGACGATGAATTGGTGCGCAAAGACCTGAGTGTCGACACCTTTCTCAAGCCATTTGCGCTCAAGGCCACTCTGGTGGAGGCTGACTACCCGCTCTGGGATGGTGGCGGCGTACCCAGAGCGCTGGAGCTTGAAGTGCTCAAGCTGGAAGACGACGGGGTGATCGAGAGCTACTACGACCTGATTGACCACACCTACGACCACAAGATCGGCGGTTACCCCTCGTTCTGCCAGTCGGGTATCGATCCGGGCGACGACTACGAGTTCGTGTTCCAGATCTCAACCGACGACAAAATCCAGCTCAACGTGATCGACAACGGCAGCCTGATGTTCTGGAAGCACAAGACCACCGGTGAGTGGTTTCTGTACTACGACTTTCACTAAGCTGCATCAGCGTTTGCTGAACGCCAACCGCGCCGCAAACAGCATGAAGATCACCCCGGTGGTGCGGTCCATCCACTTGATCACCGCCGGCTTGCGCAGCACCCCGGCCAGCGGCCGGGTCGCGCCGATCAGGCTCAGCGACCAGACCAGCCCCAGCACCACATGAATGCCCACCAGGCCGAAGGTCCAGGCCACCAGCGGCTCGCCCTGGGGGATGAACTGCGGCAGAAACGACACGTAGAACACGCCGATTTTGGGGTTGAGCAGGTTGCCCAGCAGGCCCTTGAGGAACCAGTTGGTCTGCTTGCCGCCCTCGCTGGCGGCCGGCGCAATGTGCGTGCGCGGGCGCAGCAGCATGTTCGCGCCCAGCCAACACAGATAGGCCGCGCCGCAGTATTTGAGGATGTTGTAGTCCAGCTCCGACACCGCGATCAGCGCGCCGAGACCGAAGGCCACGGCCGCACCCCACAGCAAGCAGCCCACATTGATGCCGAGCGCAGCGCGCAAAGCTTGCTGTTTGCCCTCAACGGCGGCGGTGCGCAGGATCAGCGCAGTGTCCAGGCCGGGGGTGATGGTCAACAGGGTGGCTGCGAGGGTGAAGGCGATGAGGTTATCGGCGAGGGGCATGGCTCGGGACTGCGCAGGATGGGAAAGTGCGCAGGTTAACACGACGCCATTATTCCACCGTGACAGCCGCTTTAGCGGCGATGCTTTCGCCGCTAAAGCGCCTACGGGGTTTGCTCACAACCTGACAGAATTACAACAACGGCAATGTATACGAAACAATAAAGCGGTTCTCATCGCGCCGTCCGGTCACGTCACCCACCAGTTCCACATTGCGCAGCCTGAAACTGACATTTTTGAACGTGCCGCTCTGCACGGTGTAAGTCAGGTCGATATTACGCTCCCATTCCTCGGCGTCGCGGCCCTGGTATTTGAAGTTGTCGCCATGAACATAACGGGCCATGGCCACCAGGCCAGGCACGCCTACGCCGGCAAAGTCGAAATCATAGCGGGCCTGCCAGGAGCGCTCGTCAGCGCGGTCAAAACGCAGCACCTGGACGGCGTTGGCCGCCGCTGGCAGGTCGGTGTCGTGCATGAATGGCAAGGCGCTGCCACCGGCGTTGTACTGGTAGCCGAGGCGGAACGTCTGCGGGCCGAGGCCTGCCGAAAGCATGGCCGAGGGCATGCGGCTGTCGAGCTTGCCGGCCATTTCTTCGCCCGCTTCACGGGTGTACATGTAGTTGAGCTGGGCACCGAGTTTCCAGTCACCGAGTTGCTTGTTGAGGGTGCTAGTGATCAGGCTCTGCTGATACACATCCTTGAGCTCGCCTTGCCAGACGCCCACCGAAGCGTCCGGGGTGATGCGCCAGGTCGCGCCGCCGTAGGTGAAGCGCTCGCTCTCGACGGTCCAGTAGTTGCCGACCTGAATCTTGCGCGCGCCAGCGAACTCGCGGTAGTTCACCCGGTTGACGCTGCCCAGGTCAAAGTCGAGGTTGTCGAACTCGCGCACGCTGAACATCGCGCCTTCGAAGAACTGCGGCAGCAGCCGCGCATCACCGGCCTGAAGAATCGGCAGTTTGGGAAACAGGCCACCGACTTTCAGTTCGCTTTTGGAGATCTTCATCTTCACCGCTGCAGTGGCTTCGGAGTATTCGTCCACCGAGCGCGGGTCGGCGTTGCGCGCCTGGCCGGCATGCTTGTAGGCGCCGGGCAGTAACGCCGAGCCGCTGCGCGACGGCGAGGAGTCGAGTTTCAGGCCAAGACCTGCGTATACGTCGACGCCAAAGCCGATAAAGCCTTCGGTGTAGCCCGATTGCGCCTTGAAAATAAAGCCTTGGGCCCACTCTTCAATTTTCGATTGCGCCGGTTTGGTGGAGTCGCGCAAGTCGTGGTTGTAGTAGAAGTTGCGTGCGGTGATCGAGGCTTTGCTGTCGCTGATGAAGTCGGCGTGGGCGCTCAGGGGCAGGCTGGCGATGGCCAGAGTGAGTGGCGCAAGGTGCAGTTTTTTATGCGTGTTGTTCATGTTTTTTATTCTTCTTTAGTTGTGGTGGACAGCGTTGTTCAAGGCGAGCGAAACCGCCGCCCCTGACTGTTGGGCGTTGTGATGAGGCTTGTTACCTGGGGTGGATCAGGGATTATTGGCAGTGCTTTGCACTGCGTTCGCGGGCAGAGCTGCCTCCCACGAATCCGCTGGGAGGCAGCTTGCTGCCAAGCCTCTGCTCAACGATCCGTCCATTGAAAACAGACCTGACTGCTGAAGTTCTCACCCGGTGTAATCACCTGGGTGCCGGTGCTTTCATGCCCCAGCCTTTCAGCCAGATTAAAGCCATTGGCCAAGTGCGAAACCGGTTCCAGACACAGGTAATCGACACCCGCCGGGCCGAACACCACCAGGTGATCGAGCTCACTGCCAGCCTTGATGCTCAGCTGGCCTTGTGGATAACTCACCGACGCCTCACCCCCCCATTGCGACAGATAATCGGCCCAGGTTTGCGTGGCCCAATCCTGCGGGGTGATCGAGCGACGTTCTTGCCCTTGGGTAAATGCCCCACTGGCGAGGTAGTCCGGCGTGATCGCCCACTGGCGCTGGCTGTTAAAGGCCACCTGCATCTGTGGATAAGCATTGAGGTAGGGGTGCAGCCCCATGCCGCCCGGCATCGGCGTTGCGCCGTTGTTGATCAGTACCAGCTTGATCGCCAGCTCTGCGCCGCGCAGTTCGAAGTGTTGTTCGGCGCGAATTGGCCAAGGCCAGTGCGCGCCACTGTATTGCAGACTCAGCACTGCGGTGGTGTCGGACGCCGACTCGACGGTCCAGGCCAGGGTATGGCTGACGCCATGCAAGGTGTGCGGCATGGCGTCGGGGTGGACCGGCAGCGTATGACGCTCACCTGCAAAGTTCAGCGTGGCATCAGCGATCCGGTTGGAATACGGAATCAGCGGGTAAATGCCGCCACGCGGCCAGTTCAGCGGGTCAAACGGCAGGCTGGCGTCAATCGGCTTGAACACGTCCAGGCCATGCTTGCGCACCAGCAGGCGCCCTACCCGGCCACCGGATTCGGGCAGCAGGTGCAGGGTCAGGTACTCGTTGTGCAGGATCACTTCAGCTTGGGCCATGACCTTTCCCCTCTTTAATCAGGCGCGCCGGAACCGCTGGAAAACGTCCATGTCGATCTGCTGGCCCAGCCCCGCGGCCTGCGGAATGTCGAACAGACGCCCGTTGCGAATGCCTTCGATGTCGTACAGCCAACCTTGCGGCTCGACAAACAGGTACTCGATCTGCGCCACACTCGGCTGCGCGGCGGCCAGGTGCAGGCTGGCCAGAAAACCCGGGCCGAAGTACGGGCAATGCGGCAACACCGGGGTGTCGTACTGCTCGGCCAGGCGGGCGATGCGCAGGCATTCGCTGATGCCGCCGACCTTGGTCACGCTGGGCTGGATCGAATCCACGGCGCCGGCCTTGAGGGCGTTTTCGAACTGCACGGCGGTGCACCAGTTTTCCCCGGCCGACAGTGCGACACCCTGGCCACGGAAGCTGTTAAGGGTGGCGAAGTCTTCCGGCGGAAAGATCGGCTCTTCCAGCCAGGCCAGGTTCAGGTCGCGCAGGGCCGGCAGCCAGGCGCGGGTGTCATCCACCGACCAACTGCAATTGACGTCGGTGGCCAGCGGCACCTGATCGCCGATTGCGCTGCGGCAGGCGGCGATTTGCGGCAGCGTGACCTCATGCAGCTTGATGTCCGTGAAGCCCATGTCCAGGGCCTTTTCGCAGATCGCGGGAGCCACTGCGTTGTCGGCATAGCGCACCAGACTGGCGTAGGCCTGGATCTGCTGGCGCGGCTGCTCGCTGAACAGCTGGTGCAGCGGCACGCCTTGGCGCTGCGCGGCGAGGTCCCACAGCGCGATGTCCACGCCGGAGATCGCGAAGGTGGTTACGCCGTAGCGGCCGAACAGGTGCAATTGCTGCTGGGTCTTGAGGTTCCAGGCCGGGATGTCAGTGATGGTTTGGCCGACCAGCACCGGCGCGATCAGCCGGTCGATGGTCGCCTTGGTGGCATCAGCGGTGAAGTAACCAAACGCCTCGCCCCAGCCCACATGGCCCTGATCGTCTTCGATACGCACCAGCACGTTTTCCAGGGTGTGCCAGGTGGTCGGGGTGATGCCCTTGCCTTTACCTCCATCAACGAAGGGAATTTCGACGATGAAGGTTTCGATCTTGCGAATGATCATTGGGCCTCTCCAGAACCGGACAACACACTGACCAGCGGACTGACCGCGTAGGCACCACCCAGGAACTGACGGCCCGAGGTTCCGGCGTCCATGGCGTCGAAGGCGAGAAAGTTCGCTGCCAGGAAGTCCTGGGCGTTGTCCTGTGGCCGGTAGCCCAGCGAACGCGCGTGATGATTGCTGAAGAACGCCTGTGGGCACTCCGACACGCCGTAGACCACGTCGTAGTTGATGGCCGGATGTTCCAGACCGATGCGCACCAGTTGCTCCAGGTCCCGGGCGCTGGTCCACAGCCGCAAACGGCGGGCATCGCTGACACGCGGGTCGGCGTTGCCGATGCGGATCACCAGGGCGCCCATGCCGGTGCGCTGTGCATACGTGGCGCAGGCGGCTTCACCAAACACCTTGCTGATCGCGTAGTAGCTGTCCGGCGCGATGGGCAGATCGTCGTAGACCTCATGGGCATCGGACGGGTACTGGCCCAGCACGTGATGGCTGCTGGCGAAGATGAACCGCTTGACCTGCGCAGCGGCGGCAGCTTCAAGCAACTGCAGGGTGGCGTCGTAGTTGGGTTTGACGGTGCTGTCGTAGCGAATGTCAGTGCCATGCGCGCAGGCCAGGTGCAGCACTGCATCGACCCCTTTGACCGCTTCCACCAGGTCCTGGGTGCGGGTCAGGTCGCCGACGAAGCCGGTTTCGTTGTCGGCCAGATCGGTGATCGGCAAACGATCGAACAGGCGCAGCGCGTAGTCCTTGCGCAACAGTGGACGAAGAGCGGTGCCGACGATGCCGGCGGCGCCAGTGATGAGCAGGGTCTGCATGGCAGCCTCCTTATATTTCGTTAGACGGTGTCAGGCTGGCGACAGGGCCGCTGTTTTGTTCTTCGCTTCACCGACAAACAGCGCCACGATCAGCGCGCCGACGATGCCCAGCGCACCGGCCAGAGCGAAGCCGCTGGAGTAGGTGCCGGACGATTGGATGATGAAGCCGGTGGCGGTCGGGGCGACGATGCCGGACAGGTTGGCCAGGCCGTGCATGAAGCCGCCCGCGGTGCCGACCTGATGATCAGGCACGGCGTCCTGGATCAGCGACCAGTAGGCTGGCGCGGTGAGCATCAAAAAGCCCACGGCGACGGTCATCACGATCACGCACTGGGTCACGCCATCCACCTGACCGGTCAGGCCGATGCAGCAGGCCGCGATCAGCAGGCAGGTGACCAGCACCACTTTGCGCGAGAACAGACGCTTGTTGGTGCGTTTGTAGATGGCGTCGATCAGCACGCCACCGGCCAGGAAGCCCAGGGTGCCCACCAGCCATGGCAGCGCGGTGACGATGCTCATGGATTTCAGGTCGATGCCCTTGGCGTCGATCAGGTAGCTGGGGAACCAGGTCATGAAGAAATAGAGGATGTAGTTGTAGCAGAACAGCGAGACGCCCGTGACCAGTACCGAACGTTGCAGGATGATCTGCAGCACCGGGGTGCGTGGCGCGTCTTGCGGCGCGGTGACCGGCACTTCACGCTCAAAGTTGATCTCGGCCAGCTCTTCGGGCGACACCTTCGGGTGCTCGACCGGGGTCGAAGTCGCCATGCGATACCAGCAGATGGCCCAGACCACACCAACGGCAGCGATGATCACAAACGCTGCGCGCCAGCCCAGCCACAGGGCCAGGAAACCGACGATGGGACCGGCCAGGGCGCCGCCCAACGGGCCGCCCGCCTGGTTGATACCGATGGCACGGGCCCGCTCCTTGATCGGAAACCAGCTGTTGACGGCCTTGTTGGCGGTGGTCGACACCGGGCCTTCACCCACGCCGAACAGGGCACGGACGATCAGCAGCGACCAGAAGTTGAAGGCCAGCGCCGTGGTGCCGCACAACACCGACCAGAAGCTCATGGCGTACGTCAGCACACGCTTGGGGCCGTAGCGGTCGGCCAGGTAGCCGCCGACGAAGCAGAACAGCGCGTAGCCGAAGAAGAAGCTACTGAAGATCATGCCTTTTTCAGCCGGGGTCAGGTGGTATTCCTGAGTGATGAAGGGCATGGCGATGGACAGTGCCGCGCGATCCACATAGTTGATCACCATGGCGATGAACAACATGGTCAGGATCGTCCAGCGGTAATTCTTTTTCTTATGCATAACGGATCTCCGTCCGGCGCACGCGTAACGCGCCAGTTATTGTTGTTGTAGTGTCCGTCGCAAAGCGCGTGCAGTGACAGGCCACTGCACGCGTTTAACGACTTTACTCGGTGTAATCGACGGCCGCCCACTCGAAGTACGTTTTCAACTCCGTGACCAGCGCGACATGCGCCGGGTGAGGCAGATAACGCTGTACCGCTGCGGCGTCGTCGAAACTCGATTCGAGCAGGTAGTCCCAGCAGATCGGGCGATCCAGCTCGTTGGCCGATACGCGCCAGGCGCGGATGAAGTCGATTTGCTTTTCGAGATCACGCATGCCTTGAACCAGCGCGGCTTCCCGTTCAGGATTCCTGTCCAGCCCCGGCAGGCGGCGGAACATCACCAGATGCTTCATCATCAGCGCGCCCTCAGTTGCCCACGACCCAGGCCGGAGCATCCTGCAGCGCTACCGGGCGCAGGAAGCGCTGGAGTGCGGCATAGCCCACGGACGTGGTCTGTGGTTGGGTTGAGGCTGGCCATGGCCCGCCATGCTGCTGCGCGGCGGTGACCGCCACGCCGGTCGGCACGCCGCCGAACAGCACCCGGCCGGCGATCTTGCGTGCCGTGCGGTAGATAGTGCGGGCCTGTTCATCAGCCTGCTCGAAGCCCCACAGGGTAGCGGTCAGGGTGCCACCGATGGCTTCCAGTACCTGATTGATCTGCTCTACCGAAGCGGCGCGAACCACCACAGCCGCAGGGCCAAACACTTCTTCACGCAAATGCACGTTGTCGATAAACGCCTGGCCGCTGACTTCGAACAGCCGTGGAGCCGGGCCTTGGGTGTCGGCGGCAGGCTGGAACAGCGCACGGGTTTCAGCCGCCTGTTCAAGCTGCGCCACGCCATGCTCGAAGCCCTTGCGCATGCCGTCGGTCAGCATGGCGTGGGTGCTCAGGGGTTGCAGCGCGGTGGCCAGGTGGTCGACAAAACGGTCGCTGGCAGCCCCTGGCAGCAGCACAATCACGCCAGGGCTGGTGCAGAACTGACCGCAGCCCATGGTGATCGAGCCGGCCAGAGTCTTGGCCAGGCTCTCGCCGTCGCGCTCAAGCACGTGCGGCAAGGCGACCAGCGGATTGATCGAACCCAGCTCGCCGAAGAACGGCACCGGCACCGGCCGTTCGTTGGCTGCACGCCACAGCGCGGTCCCGCCACCGAACGAGCCGGTGAAGGCCACGGCCGCGATCTGTGGATGCTGCACCAGGTAAGTGCCAGCGGCGCGACTGGCGCCATCGACCAGGCCGATCAGGCCGGCTGGCAGACTCTGCGCCTTGAGCACACCCTGGGCGATGTCGAACACGGCCCGCGACAGTTGCGGGTGGCCCGAGTGGGCCTTGACCACTACCGGGCAACCGGCGGCCAGCGCCGAGGCGGTATCGCCCCCGAGTACCGAGAAGGCAAACGGGAAGTTGCTGGCCGAAAACATCGCCACCGGCCCCAGCGGTTCACTGACCCGGGTCAGGCGTGGGCGACCGGCAGGCGGCGCACCGGCAATGGCCTCATCGTCGACAACGGCGTAAGGCACGCCGTTGCGCACTTCAGTGGCGAAACCGCGCAACTGGAACGCTGTACGTGCCACTTCACCATTAAGGCGACCAGCGCCCAGATGGGTTTCTGCATCGGCGAGGGCCACCAATTCAGCCTGATGGGCTTCCAGAGCCTGGGCCAGGCCGTCGAGCAGTGCGGCGCGCAAGGCCGGGGTCGAAGTGGCCCACAGCTCGGCAGTGGCGGCACTGGCAGCCACCACCTGGTCAATCTGTTGCAGCTCTGGCGAGTTGTTGGCAGCCATCATTTGTCTCCTGTCGCCGGGCCGAGGTGGTAGCCACGGCCGCTGTAATCGAAGTCCACCAGCTCGTTGATCTTCACGTCCTTGTCCGCTGGCGAGGCGTAATAGGCGCGAATTTCTTTGATCAGGCCGCTGTCCTTGTCGAAGATGTACCACTCGTCGCCGCGCAGCGCGGTGCCCAGCTTGCCTTTCCAGTGGGTCCACTCGATCACCGCTTCGTCGCTGTCATGGCTGACCAGAATCTTCTCGATGGTCCACTGCGAACCGAGGTTCTCGACGCACCACACCCACTTGGCGGCGATGGTTTCAGCGCTGCGCCATGGCACCTCCGGCAGGCCGGCCGGAAAGTAGTGCACCGCGTCAGGGGTGAAGCAGGACACCAGCTTGGCGAAGTCGCCTTCATTGCAGGCGTCGAAATAGCGGCGAATGGTCTGGGCGTGCTTGTGCTCGGTCATTACGGGTTCTCCTTGTTGCCAATGACGCTCGGGATCGGCTGGCGGCCAGCGGCGATCCAGGCGTGGTACTGGGCCACGGTTTCCGGGCTGGGCGGGTACACCCCCCACAGCGCTTCGCCGGCGGCGATGCGCATGGCAAGGTAGTTCTCCAGGTCGTCCTGCACCGAGCAGTACTCGGCAACTTCTTCAGCCAGATGCGCCGGAATCACCGTCAGGCCATCGGCATCACCCACGATCACATCACCGGGATAAACCGCCACGCCGGCACAACCGATCGGCACCTGCAGGTCGGCCACGTGGTGGTAGGAGATACGGGTGGTGGCGGTCACTTCACGGGCAAAGGCCGGCAGCGGCAGTGCCGCGACCTCGCTGCCGTCGCGCAGGGCGCCGTCGGTGATGATCGCCTTGGCACCGCGAGCGATCAGGCGGGTGACCAGAATGTTGCCGGCCGAGGCGGCACGCGGGTCGTTCTGGCTGTCGATCACCAGCACATCGCCCGGCTGCACCTGCTCTACACCCTGCCATTGCAGGTTGTCGCCGTTGGGTTTGGTGGTCATGGTGCCGTAGGTGTCGATGTCTTCACGGGCAGGAATGAAGCGCATGGTGTAGGCACGACCAGCAAACGGCTTGATGTCCTTGCTCAGCGCACGCAGCCCCACCAGCGCCGGCTGACGAAAACCCAGCTTGAACAACTGGGTGGTCAACGAGCCACTGCTGCAGGTCGCCAGCTTGGCCAGCACGGCGTCGCTGACCACCACTTTGCGCTTGGCGGAGTCTTCATGGTTATCGGCGTAATGGTGGATCTCGGTCATTGTTGTTCTCCTGCACGGTTCGAAGGCCTCGCCATGACCTTCCCGGTAAAAATTCCCAATATGCGGGAATCATAGAAAGGCTTCGGGGCCAAGGTGAGTGCGATGCTAGAGACAGATTGACTTGCTGAAAACGCCGTTTATGCTGCGACAACTTGTCCGTTCCAATCAG
Source organism: Pseudomonas sp. 21LCFQ02 (assembly GCF_024129895.2). Taxonomy (NCBI): domain Bacteria; kingdom Pseudomonadati; phylum Pseudomonadota; class Gammaproteobacteria; order Pseudomonadales; family Pseudomonadaceae; genus Pseudomonas; species Pseudomonas sp. 21LCFQ02. The sequence goes on along the minus strand of NZ_CM178749.1, from coordinate 2,187,429 downwards.
TGGGAATTTCTGATGAGCACAGCATCTGAAGGCACCGGCGCCCTGGAAAAAGCCATGGATGTACTGGAAGCCGTGGGTTCCAGCCCCAGCGGCCTGTCCCAGAGCGAGCTGGCGCAGAACCTTGGTCTACCGCGTACCACGCTATACCGGATCATCGCCACGCTGATCGAACGCGGCATGATCCGCCGCGACCCGGTGCGCAAGGTCTACCGCCTCGGGTTCCGCTATATGGAACTGGTGCGCAATGCCTACCTGATGCCCGACCTGGTCGCCGCTGCCAGTTTCGAGCTGCGTGCCCTGCGTGACCTCACCGGCGAGACGTCATACCTGGCGGTGCTCGATGGCAACCAGGTGATGTCGCTGGAACGCTGCGACGGTGCCCACACCCAACGCTCATCGGCCAGCCTCGGGCAGAGCAAGCCGGTGTACTGCACCGGCCAGGGCAAGGCGATTCTCGCCGCCATGGACGAGCAATCGCGGGAAGAAATTCTCAAGGGCCTGACCCTCACCCCACTGACGCCACTGACCCTGGTCGACCGTCGCCGCCTGAACGCCGAATTGCGCATCACCCAAGTGCGCGGTTACGCCATCGACAACGAAGAAATCCGCATGGGCGTGCGCTGTGTGGCAGCGGCGATTCGGGACAGCTCGGGCAAGGTCCATGGGGCACTGAGCGTGGCCGGCCCGGCTTACCGCCTGACCCTGGAGCGCCTGGAGCTGCTCGGCCCGGAGTTGGCCGAGGCGGCGCGGCGGGTGGGCGCGCAGTTGTCGGAGACGACGATAAAAATCAACGACAACGAACTGGAGCTGGTCGACGGCCCGTGGTCGTTCCATGGCGCCTTCGCGCGCTGGAGCGAAGCGCGCCAGGCGCTGTTCTGGGCCGATACCCTGGCCCCGGCGATCCGCATTCGTGACCACCAGGGCGACCGGGTTTTCGCCCGCTTCGACGCACCGATTCACGGCCTGGAACTGCACCGCAACGGCTTGCTGGTGAGCCACGCCCACGGCTGGTCGCTGCTCGATGAGCAGGGCAAGGAGCAGCCGCTGGCCAACTGGCCCGGCAAGCAGTTACTGGCCCTGGCCAGCCACCCCGACGGCAGCCTGTGGGCCAGCATAAAAACCGCCAGCGGCTGCAGCCTGGGTGAACTCAACCCGCAAGGCGAACTGCGGGCGGCCTGGCAGTTTCAGGAGCCCATCGGCAGCTTCTGCTGGGACGCCGAAGGCGCCTCGGTGTATGCCGTGGGGCCAGAAACCGGCACATTGTTCGTGATGCGCCGCGACGCCGCCAACGTGCGCCGGCTGGCAAGCCTGCCCAAAGGCTCTGGCAGCCCCAGCGGTATAGCACTGGACGCCGAAGGCGGCGTATGGACCACCTTGCGCGACGGCTGGAGCCTGGTGCGCTTTGGCCCCGACGGCGCGCTGGACCGCATGATCGGCCTGCCGGTGCCTGGCCCGATCGACCTGGCCTTTGCCGGGCCTGACAAAGACACCCTGTACATCACCAGCTCGCGCCATGACCTGCCCATGGAAACCCTGAGCAATGCCCCGGCCTCCGGGCATTTGCTGCGCCTGGATCCCGAACTCAAGGGCGTTACTGCCCACGCCTGCCATTGGGGCACGCGCTGATTCACTTTCTTCAAGGACCCGAACCATGAGCTTTCACGACCGCATACCGCTGTGCCCCGAGATCCTCGACTTTCTCGCCACCAGCCGCCGGATCGGCGCCAGCGACGGCAGCCTCGAAGGCGGCCGCGAGGCATTCCTGCGCGTCTGCCGCCATTTCACCCCGCCACGCCCGGACGGCTGGCAGGTCAATGACTTGCAGGTAGACGCACTGCCGGTGCGCCTGTACCTGCCGCTCGCACAAGCCCCGAGCGGTGGCTGGCCGGTGCTGCTGTACCTGCACGGCGGTGGTTGGGATCATGGCCATCTGGACACCCACGACTGGTTCGCCCACGCCATCGCCCGGCGGTTGAAGATTGCGATTGTCGCGGTGGCCTATCGGCTGGCGCCGGAGCATCCCTTCCCGGCCTCGCTGGATGACAGCCTGAGTATTCTGCACGCCATTCGCGCCGGCCGGCTGAGCGATGCCCTGAACCCACAACGCATAGTGGTGGCCGGCGACAGCGCCGGCGGCGCCCTGGCCGCCGGGCTATGCGTGAGATTGCGCGATCAGGGCCAAGCCCAGCCGCTGGGGCAGGCGCTGCTGTACCCGGTACTGACTACCCACAGCCATGAGCCCTCGGCCAGCCTGTACTTCGATGCTCCGTCGCTGTCGGTCGAGTCGCTGGCCGGTTGCCTGTCACGTTACCTGCCTGACCCCGCGCTGCGCGAACATCCGTGGGCCATGGCCCTGCACGCGAAAAGTTTCGAGGGCCTGGCACCGGCATTCATCGGCGTGGCCGAACACGACATTCTCTACAGCGAAGGCCTGCACTACGCCGAGCGCCTGCGCCAGGACGGTACGTCGGCAACGGTGCATGTGGGCAAGGGCATGGTGCACGGCAGCCTGCGCGCCATGGGCGTGGCCGAGGTGGAGCGGTTTTATGACGCGCTGGCGGCGGCGATCGAGGGGTTTGTGCGGGGTTGAGGCCTGGGCAGCTTCACTGGCAATACCTGCGCCACGCCAAACACCACTTCCATCACGGTAAACGCCAACAGCAGAAAACTGGCGCCCTGGGTCACGGCATACACCTGCCAGACGGCGAACAATCCCCTGGCCAGCGCATCGTACCAACCCACTTGCCGGGTGGGATGGTGCCAGCGCCATAGCGACCAGACCACCACTGCGCTGCCCAACAAATGACGAACAGCATGAAGCTGGCGTCGGGCTGCGGCACCGGCCGCTGCTGTGGTGCGCACCACAGGACTCCGGTGAGCAGCTGGCGCAGTTGTTCCAGGAAAAGATCGCCGTGCTGGATGAGCGCATTGCGCAGATGCAGATGCTGCGGGCGGCGCTTGTCGAACGGGCCGGGCAGCAGTGTCCTTTGCACGCCCCTGCGATTGACGACAACGGCTGATCGGGATGGCCGGTTGCCTGACTGCTGCCACGTACGCTAATTTAGAAAACAATTATCATTTGCGTATTTTTCCGGCGTCCTCTCCCCTGCCATGACCTCACCTTCCGATAACGCCCACAGCGCACAAGTGGCCAACCTGTATCTGCAAAACCATGACTGGATCAAGCAGTGGATCACCCGCCGCCTGGGCAATGCCAGCGACGCCGCCGAACTGACCCACGACGTGTTCGTGCGCCTGCTGGCGCAGCCACGCAGTTTCGACAGCGACCAGCACGCCCGCGCTTACCTGAGCCGGGTGTCACGGCATTTGTGCATCGACTTCTGGCGCCGCCGACAGCTGGAGCAGGCATGGCTCGAAGCGTTGCAACAGCGCCCGGACCTGCGCGCGCCGTCTGAAGAACACCAGGCCATCGTCATAGAGACACTGCTACAACTACAGACGATGCTGCAACGCCTGCCAGACAAGGTCGCCGAGGCGTTCGGCCTGTCGTTGCTCGAAGGCCTGGGCTATCGGGAAATCGGCGAGCGGCTGGGGGTCAGCGAGCGCATGGTCACCAAGTACATGGCCCAGGCGATGTTCCAGTGCGCGCTGTTGCAGGCCGAACTCGACGGAGCACTGAGGTGAGCGACGCCAGGCTGGAGCACGCCACTCTGCAACAGGCTGCCGACTGGTTCGCGCGCCTGCAAGGCGCCAGTGACGATGCGCAATTGCAGGCCGCGTGGCGCGACTGGCTGCACGCCAGTGAGCAGCATCGCCAGGCCTGGCACTACATCGAAAGAGTCAGCCAGTCGTTCGCCAGCCTTGGGGCCCAAGGGCCTGCCGCTCATCAGACACTGCTCGACCAGCGCCGCAGCAAGCACGGGCGACGCCAGGTGCTCGGCCAGCTCAGCGTAGTGGGCGGTATCGTGCTGCTCGGCGGGCTTGGCTGGCAGCAGGATTGGCACCAGCGTCTGCCGCTGGTCGGCGCACGCTATCGCAGCAGCAACGAGTTGCGCCACGAGCGATTGGCCGATGGCAGCCAGATTTGGCTCAACGCCAGGACCGCGCTGGATGTCGAATTCGATGGCCGGCAGCGCCGCTTGCGCCTGTATGCCGGGGAGGTGCTGATCGACACAGGCAGCGATCCGCGGCCGTTCCAGGTGCAGACCCGCGCCGGCGTGCTGATACCGCTGGGCACGCGCTTCAGTGTGCGCCAACAGGGCGGGCAGACCCTGCTCAATGTCTTTGCCGGCGCGGTGCAGGTGCGCTGCGCCAACCATGGGCAGTACGCCGTGGCGGCGGCCGGGCAGAGCCTGAGCTTCGACGCCGACACCTTGGGTACACCAGGCAGCGCACTGGCGCAGCGCGAAGCCTGGAGCAAGGGGCTGCTGCTGGCCGAGGACATGACGCTGCAGCAGTTCATCGCCGAACTGGCGCCCTGGCGTCACGGGCATCTGGGCGTTGCCCCCGAGGTCAGCCAATTGCGGGTGATGGGCAGTTTCTCGCTGCGCAACACCGACCAGGCGCTGGCGCAGTTGCAGGAAGCGCTGCCGGTGCAAGTGGTCAAGCGTTTCGACTGGTGGGTGACGGTAGAGCCGCGCTGAGTGCAAGCCGCTGCCTGAAAAAAATTGTCCCGTCGCAGTTCCGGTTTTCATCGCAGGTTCGGATTACCAGATAACAAGCTGATAACAACCTTCTGCCATCCGACATTCTGCGCTGTGCCAAGGAGCCGCCATGCCTCGCCATTCCTTCCTCCCGACCCCGCTGCTATTGGCCATGAGCCTGGGCGCCAGCTGCCTGCTGGCACCACTGCCAGCGGCACTGGCCAGCGAGCAGAGTCCGGTGCAGGGCTTCGACATTCCGGCAGGACCGCTGGCCACCCAGCTCAATGTGCTGGCCGCACAGACCGGCCTGTACCTGGCAGCCGATGCCAGCCTGACCCGTGGCCGTCAGAGCCACGCGGTCAAAGGCCTGCTCAGCGCCGAGCAAGCCTTGCAGCAAATGCTGACCGGAACCGGCCTGCAGGTGGTGCGCCGCGAAACCGGGCGTTTCCAGTTGCTACCGGCCGTAGAGAACAACGCAGCGCTGAACCTTGACGCCACCACCATCTCCAGCCACACCCTGGCACAGGACACCGACAGCAGCGGTACCTACACCGTCGGCAACAGCCGCAGCGCTACGCGCATGAACCTGTCGCTGCGTGAAACACCACAATCGGTCAGCGTGATGACCCGCCAACGCATGGATGACCAAGGCCTCAACGACATCACCAAGGTGCTGGAGCAAACCCCGGGGCTGTCGGTGCAGAGCCTGGGCAGCGAGCGGTTCAATATCTATTCACGCGGTTATTCGGTGGATAACTTTCAGTTCGACGGCCTGCCGACCACGCTGGATATCGTCAGCCAGGTGTCGGCCCAAAGTCTGGCCGACATGGCCATCTACGACCGCGTCGAAGTGCTGCGCGGCGCCACGGGGCTGCTGACCGGGGCCGGTGATCCCTCGGCGACCATCAACCTGGTACGCAAGCGCCCCACCGCACAGTTCCAGGGGCATCTGTCCGCCGGGGTGGGCTCGTGGAACAAATACCGCAGCGAAGTCGATGTGTCCGGGCCGCTGACCCCCACCGGCAATCTGCGTGGCCGCAGCGTGGTCGCCTACCAGCAGAACGACAGCTACATGGACCACTACCATCAGGAAAAGCAGGTGTTCTACGGGGTGTTTGAAGCGGACCTGAGCGACAGCACCCTGCTCACCGCCGGCATGGATTACCAGAAAAACAAACCCGAGGGCTCGTCATCGGTGGCCTTTCCGCTGTTCTACAGCAACGGCACGCAGGCTGACTTTTCCCGCGACACCAACAGCGCCAGCCGCTGGAGCAGCAACCGGCAGAACATCCTCAACAGTTTTCTGACCCTGGAACACAAACTGGCCGGTGACTGGACGCTAAAGGCCAGTCTCAACCAGATGTACATCGACCGCGAGTACAGCCTGGCCACCGCCAGCTGGGGCTTCCCCGACCCTGTCAGCGGGGCTGGCGTGCGCCTGTATGGCGGCGCAGGGAGCACCTGGCAGAAGCAGACCAGTGTCGACATCCAGGCCCAGGGCCCCTTCGAGCTGTTGGGCCGCAGTCACGACCTGATCGTCGGCTACAACTACTCGAAATTCGACAACCGCCACGACCCGCTGCGCGGCACTGCCATCGAAGGCACGGCGGTCAATGTCTACACCTGGAACAACTACACCTCACGGCCGGTCACCCACCTGGGTCAGTTGTACGACGGTGACACCACCATCTATCAGCGTGGCACCTACCTGGCAGCCCGCTTGCACCCGACCGAACAGCTATCGGTCATCCTCGGTGCCCGCGCCAGTGACTACGACTACACCTATGACCTGAGCTACATGCTGACCCCGGCGCGCAACAGCACCACCACCTACAAGGAGTCCGGCGTGGTCACGCCCTATGCCGGGGTGGTCTATGACCTGAACGACGAGCACTCGGTGTACGCCAGCTACACCAACATCTTCAAACCGCAGAGCGTACGCGACAGCAGCGGCGCCACGCTCAAGCCACGCGAGGGCGACAACTACGAGATCGGTTTCAAGAGCGAACTGCTCGACGGACGGCTGAATACCAGCATTGCCGCCTTCGAAATCCGCCAGGACAACCTGGCCGAAGTCGACCCCGGTCAGGTGATCCCCGGTACCACCAGCGCAGCGTATCGGGCCGTAAAAGGTGCCAGAACCCGTGGCTTCGAAATGGAAGCCAGCGGCGACCTGACCCCTGACTGGAACCTCAGCGCCAGTTACAACCACAGCATTACCAAGAACGCCGACGGCGAGCGGATCAACACGGTGGCTCCGGCCAACATGTTCAGGCTGTTCAGCACTTATCGCCTGCCGGGCGAACTGAATCGCCTGACACTGGGCGGCGGGGTCAACTGGCAGAGCGGCATTCACTTCACCGCCACGCCATCGGATCTGGGCAGGACGGTCAAGGCCACCCAGGACGCCTATGCGGTGTTCAACCTGATGGGGCGCTACCAGATCACCGACCAGCTCTCGGCAACCCTGAACATCAACAACCTGTTCGACAAGAAGTACCTCAGCGCCCTGGACACCACGTTCTATAGCGGTTACTACGGTGAACCGCGCAATGTGATGCTGTCGACCCGCTACCGGTTCTGACAGGCTGTTGACGCTGGCAGCAGGGTGCGAAAAATTGCCACAGGGGCGGCAAAGGTCGGGCGATTGGGTAGAATGCGTCTCGCTAATGAGAATCATCACCAAATCTACTTTCCGTAGCTGCCCCAGGTCTCTCGATGAACACTGCTGTCCCCCTCACCCGGCCCGCGCCCCGCATTCTGGTCGTCGATGACCATCGCAAGATCCGCGACCCTCTGGCGGTGTATCTGCGTCGTCATCAGTTTGAGGTACGTACTGCCGAGGACGCTGCCGGCATGTGGCAACTGCTGCAGCAGCAGTCGTTCGATGTCGTCGTGCTGGACGTGATGCTGCCCGATGGCGACGGCTTCGAGCTGTGCCAGCGGCTGCATCGGCGCGATAACATTCCGGTGATTTTGCTCACCGCACGCGACACCAGCGACGACCGGGTGCGCGGCCTGGACATCGGTGCCGATGATTACGTGACCAAGCCGTTTGACCCGCGTGAGCTGGTGGCGCGGATCAACAGCCTGCTGCGCCGTCGCGGTAGCAGCATAGCGATACCCAGTGCCGCGCCCGCCAGTCATGACACCCAGAGACACGAATTTGCCGGCATGAGTTTTACCGCCAGCAGCGGTACATTGCTGCGCGCCGATGGCACGGCAGTACGCCTGAGCACGGTGGAGAGCCGTCTGCTGGGCGTGTTTCTCGCCCACCCCAATCAGGTGCTGAGCCGTCAGCGGCTGATCGACCTGACCACCCGCCCGGACCACGAGGTGTTCGACCGCGCCATCGACCGGCAGATCAGCCGCCTGCGCCGCAAACTGGACGACAACCCCGCCGTCCCTGAATTGCTGCGCACCATCTGGGGCGACGGTTACCTGCTGGCCGCCAGCGTCACGACCCACGTCCTATGAAGTGGCTGCGGCGGCTCTCGCTACAACGGCTCTGGCCAAGGCGTATGGCCCATCAACTGGGCCTGCAGCTGCTGCTGGCGCTGCTGGCCTGCAATGCAATTGCCATGCTCTACCTGCAACGCACCGGCGCGTTGCTGCACCCGCTGTCGCGCACCCTGGCGCTGGAACGGCTGATCACCGCCTATCATGCGGCCGAGGGCCTGACGCCCGAAGACGCCTCGCACTTGCTGGCGGCCATGCAAACCCATGAAGCGCATTTCTGGGTCGCCAGTAAAGCGGTGGCCGATACCCACGACATGCGCCCCGAAGAACAGCGGCTGATCACCGACCTGCGCCAGCGCCTTCCGCTGCCCGACAGCGTGCGGATCGGCATGCAACTGGAACGCACCAGCGGCGCCAATGCCCGCGAATGGGTGTTCAGCGGTGCCGGCTGGGCGCCTTTGCGGCTGCGTACCAGCATCGATCTGCCCAACGGCGGCTACCTCAATGCCATACAGCACCCCACTGGCAGTTACGAATGGACCCGCATTCTTAGCTACAGCCTGCCGGTCACCACCCTGCCGGTGCTACTGATCGTGTTCTTCTTCATGCGCCGGGTGGTGCAACCGGTCAATAACCTGGCCCAGGCTACCGAACGGGTCAGCCGCGGTGAATGGATCGCGCCACTGCCCTTGCAGGGTCCGCAGGAAGCCCGTGACCTGACCCACGCCTTTAATGTCATGCAAGAACGTATCGCCCGGCATGTAGAAGGCCGCACCCGAATGCTGGCGGCGATCAGTCATGACCTCAATACGCCGATCACCGAATTGCGCCTGCAAATCGAGCTGCTCGACGACGCCCCTGCCCGCGACGACATGCTGGAAAGTCTCGATGAGTTGCAGGCCATGGTCCGCGAAACCCTGAACTTCGTGCGCGGCGATGCGGTGCAGGAAGACACGGTGCGGATGTCATTGAGCGATCTGCTTGACGATCTGGCCCGCCGCTACGCCAGCATGGGGCAGGCCATCGGCTGGCAGCGCGGCGCGGAGATTGTCTGCCATTGTCGGCCGCTGGCGCTCAAACGCGCGCTGACCAACCTGATCGACAATGCCTTGCGCCATGCCGGCGATGCGCATCTCAGTGCCTGGACAGCCGGCGGCGAGATCATCGTGCAAGTGCTGGATCACGGCCCGGGCATCGAACAGGCCTGGCTGAGCCAGGTGTTCGAGCCGTTCGTGCAGCTTGGTCAGAGAAACTCAGACCATAGCCAGGGCGGCGGGTTGGGCCTGGGGCTGGCGATTGCCCGCGCCTGCATCCAGGCCCATGGCGGCGAGTTGATCCTGGAGAATCGCCCGCCCGCCGGGTTGTGCGCGGTGGTGCGGCTGCCAGAGGCCTACTGACACCCCCCCCCATCAATTGGTAAGCGATCCCCTGTAGGAGCTGCTTCAGCAGCGAAGGGCGGCGAAAGCCTTCGCAGCTAAAGCCAATACTGTTCACTTAAGCAAAAATGGGTACTTGACTACATGGCCGATTGAGGGGCTGTCCTCGTCGTCGGACGGGATAGCCGCTCATCTTGCGCTTAACGCCTCGCGGATTGGCCTTGCCTCGACTGCTGATGCACTTGCCGCGCAAGATCTCTTTCAAAACCGATTCACGCCAAAGTTCGACGTGCTCAGGGGGGAAAAGCTGCCGCTTGCGGCAGCTTCCTTCTGACTACCCACACGGCGTTCGTAAAACCCAGCCTGTCCGGGTCGATCGCTGCCTTATCAGCCGCCTGGATCATCAACTGGCGGATTGCAAAATGTGCCAGTAGAAAACCCCACATCTCTTGCTTGACCAGTTCGGGCTTCTTGCTGCGCAGTACCGTGCTGGCTCCGCGCAAATGGGTTTTGAGTTCATCGAAGACGTTTTCGACCTCCCAGCGCTCGTGATACAAGGCGGCCAACTCTGCTGCAGGAGCTTCCTCAGGCACTAGCAGGTTGGTCACCAGTCGGTAGCGCTCACCCAGTTGCCCCTCCTCATCCACCAGAGTGAACTCCACGACCCGTACGCGATGGCTGTTTTTTCGGTTTCGGCCATGGAGTTCGTACGTCGTACTCAAATACGAGCCATCACTGAGGCATTCTTCGACTGGCAGCTTGACGGTACTTTTGACTCGCCAAAGCAATTTACCTCCACACTGAGTCGCCAAACTCCAAAGCTTGAAGCTGTAGAAGCCCCGGTCGGCCATCAGTAACTCGTCAGATCGAAGATGTTCGGGCAACAATCGCTCTGCCAGGGTTTGCTCGCTCTGGCGGCAATTCCCAAGCTGGGCCGCCGTGATGACATGGGTTCCGCACTCGACCAGGTTGACGAGCCGCAGTTGTGGAAACGCACTGCTACCTCTCGATGAAGGCGGGTAGCCAAAGTAGTCGGCGTTGGCTTGCTCGTCAGCCACGTCGAGGACGGTGCCATCAAGGCCCATCAAGCGCCAACCACGATACCAGGCACCTCGGGTCTCGGGCGTGGCCAGCGGGCGTAGCACCCGTTGTGCGAGACCCTGCATGACTTTGGCACCTAGCCGGTTGCGGGCGGCCGAAATCGCCGATTTGGTGGGTAGTTGGAGGTTGTGAGGATGAGCTCCGGCGCCAATATTGAGCCAGTTCGCGCCCTCACAGACGATCCGTAAAACCTCTTCGAGCGGAGCGTCACGCCAAAGCGCCATGGCCATTACGTAATAGACAACGGTGGGGGCAGTTAACAGACGTTCACGTTGGCTGCCGCGTCCTGTTTGTTTGAGAACTTCGTCGATCAAGGTACGAGGACAGCTGTTTATCAACACACCTGCACTGATCAAATGAGCCAGATCGAGGGAGTCTGGAAGGCATTTGCGTGTCCGAGCCACAGGCGTGTCCTCCTGAGCCATTTACAGGAGGATAGCTCGGCCAGCATTCACTTCGTCTAACTGAACAGTATTGCAGCTAAAGCTGGTCCTACAGACAGAAGCCCGGTGTTTGCCGGGTGATCCACCAATCAGAACCGCACAGTAGTGCTCGCCCACAGGGTACGGCCGTAGTTGACGGTGCCGTAGGTCTCATCATCCAGGCGTTTGTCAGCGACGTTCTGCAAGGCCGCGTTGAAGCTCAGGTTCTTGCTGAACTCGAACGAGCCGCCGATATCGCCAGTGGTGTAGGCCGGCGCCGCTTCTTCGGTCAGGGTGGTGCCGTATTCCTTGCCGTAGTAGTTCACAGCCGCATACACGCTCAGCCGGTCGTTGAGCTGCCAGTCGGCGCGCACGTTGGCCTTGCGCTCCGGGGTCAGCGCCAGTGGTGCCCCGGCGTTGGCACCGCTCTTCTGCTCGGAGTCGGTGTAGGTGAAGTTGGCCTTGAGCGCCACGCTGTCAGTCACATCCCAGCGGCCGTTCAGTTCCAGCCCCTGAATCACCGCCTTGTCGACGTTGACGCGCTCCATGATCAGGTAGCCGTTCCAGCGCTCGGTGGTGGTGACCGTCGAGAGCTTGTCCTGGAAGTCGTTGTAGAACACCGTGGCGCCGGCCGACAGGTTGTCGCGGTTCGACCACAGCGCCGACAGCTCGTAGTTGGTGCTGGTTTCGGGTTTCAGGTCCGGGTTGCCGAGCATCGCCCAGGTATTACGGCGCAATACAGCGTAGTCCTGAATCACCGCACGCAGCTCAGGCGCCTTGAAGCCCCGCGACACACCGCCTTTGAAGGTCCATTCATCGGTGGCATTCCACACCCCGTAGACCCGCGGGCTGAAGTGCACGCCATACTGCTCGTGGTGGTCCATGCGCAGGCCGGTGGTCAGGGTGAAGGCATCGGTGACCGACCACTCGTTTTCGGCGAACAGCGCCTTCTGCACCACCGAATACTCGTAGTTGCGGCGGTCGTTCAGGCCCTGGTTCCAGTCGGTGACGGTGCTGTCGTTCCACTGGGTGCCGACCGTGGTGATGTTGTGCTCGGTGGGGATCACCAGCTTGGCGTCGAATACGGTATTTTCCACGGTCGGCTTGCGGCCCAGCACGTCGCTCTGGCTGGCGCTGGCCAACCCTTCGCGGCTGGATTTCTCATAGGCCAGCGACACGTCCGAAGTCGCCCAGCCCCAACGGCCCTGGTGCGAGATCGACCAGTGATCACGGTTGTTTTCCTGCTCGCGGGTCGACCAGTTGGCACTCAGGCCGTCACCGTTCTTCAAACGAGTGGCACCGGCCTCAAGCAGGATATCGTGGTCGGCATTCGGAGTGATCGCCAGGCGCGCGGTCAGGTCCTTGTGGTCGGCCTTGCTGAAACCGTTGGTGACTTCGACGTCATCGTCAGCCTGACGGTCCAGATAACGCCCCCAGACCTGCAAGCCCAGCAACTTGTCCATGATCGGGCCGCTGAGGAAGAACTGAGTCTGCCGGGCATTGCCCTGGTCGCTGTGCTGGCGCGCCGAGTAATCGTAGGTAAGCGAGCCGGTCCACTCCGGGGTGACCTTGCGGGTAATGATGTTGATCACCCCGCCGATGGCGTCCGAGCCATACAGCGACGACATCGGGCCACGCACCACTTCGATCCGCTCGATGGCCTCGGCCGGCGGGATGAAGCTCTGCTCATACCCACGGTTGCCGTTGACCCGCGACTCGCGGGCGCTCTGGCGCTTGCCATCGACCAGAATCAGGGTGTAGTCGGCAGGCATGCCACGGATCGAAATATCGGTCTCGTTGGCGCTGCCGTTGACCGTCACGCCTTCCACATCACGCAGCGCGTCGGTCAGGTCATGGAAGGACTTCTTGCGCAGCTCGTCGCCGGTAATCACGGTGATCGACGCCGGCGCCTGCTCCACGGTCTGCTCATAACCCGCCGCCGTAACCACCACATCTTCCAGCGAAATCACGCTGGCCGTCTCGACTGCTTCCTGAATCTGCTCTTGGGCGAAGACCTGGCCGCTGACCAGCGTGGCCAGGGCGAATTGCATCATTACAGCCGAAGGCCGCAGACGGAATGGAGAAGACATGGGCGTTCCTACGATTCAGGGGAGGTAAAAGAGAATCGTATGCATCTGCACTCAGGAAGGTTGGACAAGATGTGACAAGTGCTGCGGTGCGCCTCACCCCTGCCAGCTACCAGCCGCCGCTGGCCTCGAACCCTACCCCCAACGCGGTCAGCAATGACAGCGGCAGCAACAGGGTGTCGAACAGCGCGCTGGCCGGCAGGTCCAGGGCCGGATAGCGCGGTGCTTCAGTGCCGAAACGCTCTTGGGCACAGCAGCCGCCCTGCAGCGCGTACAGGTCCAGGCGGGTGCCGGCATACACCAGCGGCGCGCCTGGCTGAGCGGCATTCAAGGTATTGACCGTGGCGCAGCCGCTCAGACCGAGCAGCAACACCACCAAGGCCAGTTTACTCATCACTGCCCATATGATGCTCGCCCCAGCGTGGCAACATGTCTTGCGGGATATTGAGCAGGTTGAGAATCCGCGCCACCACAAAATCCACCAGGTCATCGATAGTCTGCGGCTGGTGATAGAAGCCCGGCGAAGCCGGCAAAATCACCGCGCCCATGTTCGACAGTTTGAGCATGTTTTCCAGATGAATGCTGGAATACGGCGCTTCACGAGGCACCAGGATCAGCTGGCGGCGCTCTTTGAGGGTTACGTCAGCGGCGCGCTCGATCAGGTTATTGCAGGCGCCAGTGGCAATCGCCGACAGGGTGCCGGTTGAACACGGCACCACCACCATCGCGCTGGGCGAGCCAGACCCCGAGGCCACCGGCGACATCCAGTCATCGCGGCCATACACCCGAACCTGCCCGGCTTCGGCACCGGTGTACTCGGTGAGGAAGGCTTGCATCATCGCCGGCTTTGGCGGCAGGCGCACGTCGGTCTCGGTGGCCATCACCAGTTGCGCGGCCTTGGAGATCAGAAAGTGCACCTCGCGGTCTTCACGCACCAGGCAATCAAGCAGGCGTAGCGCGTACTGCGCCCCGGAGGCGCCGGTCACCGCAACGGTGATGCGCTCCGGGCCGCTCATTGCAGCGGCTCCTGTTGCAGCGCTTCGGCCAGTTTGCCGTGCAGGCCGCCGAACCCGCCGTTGCTCATGATCACCACATGGGTTCCGGACTGGGCCTGGCTTTTAACCCGCGCAATGATCGCTTCGAGCGAATCGCAGACCACCGCCGGCACCGTGCATTCAGCCGCCGTAGTGCCCAGATCCCAGCCCAGATTCGGCGGCGCATACCAGACCACCTGGTCGGCCTGCTGCACGCTGTCTGGCAGACCATCGCGGTGCGCGCCGAGCTTCATGGAGTTGGAGCGTGGCTCGATGACCGCGATGATCGGCGCATCACCGACCTTTTTGCGCAAACCGTCCAGGGTGGTGGCAATCGCAGTCGGGTGGTGGGCGAAGTCATCGTAGATCGTAATGCCCTGCACCTCGGCCACCACTTCCATGCGCCGTTTGACACTCTTGAAGGCGCTCAGCGCCTGTACACCCAGAGCAGGCACCACCCCGACGTGGCGGGCGGCAGCCAGAGTGGCAAGGGCGTTGGCGACGTTGTGTTGACCGGTCAGCGGCCAGTCGACCACGCCTTGTACCTGGCCTTCGAACACCACCTCAAAGCGCGAACCGTCTTCGCTGAGCAAACGCGCCTGCCATTGACCGCCCTCGCCAGTGGTCTGCACCGGGGTCCAGCAGCCCATCTGCACCACGCGCTGCAAAGCCGTCTCGGTAGTCGGGTGAATGATCAGGCCCTCACTGGGGATAATCCGGACCAGATGGTGGAACTGCCGCTCTATGGCGGCCAGGTCCGGGAAGATGTCCGCATGATCGAACTCAAGGTTATTGAGAATAGCGGTGCGCGGGCGGTAATGGACGAACTTGGAGCGTTTGTCGAAAAACGCGCTGTCGTACTCGTCGGCCTCGACCACGAAGAACGGCGTATCGCCGAGCCGCGCCGAAACCGTGAAATTCTGCGGGATGCCACCGATCAAGAAGCCCGGCGCCATGCCTGCGTGTTCCAGGACCCAGGCCAGCATGCTGCTGGTGGTGGTCTTGCCGTGGGTGCCGGCCACGGCCAGTACCCAGCGGCCTTGCAGCACGTGATCGGCCAGCCATTGCGGGCCTGAGACGTACGGCAGGCCGCGATTGAGCACGTATTCCACCGCCGGGTTGCCACGCGACAGCGCGTTGCCGATGACCACCAGATCCGGCGCCGGGTCAAGTTGCTCGGGGTCGTAGCCCTGGGTCAGCTCGATGCCTTGCGCCTGCAACTGGGTGCTCATCGGTGGATAGACATTGGCGTCGGAGCCGGTTACCCGGTGCCCCAGTTCCTTGGCGAGAACCGCCAGCGAGCCCATGAACGTGCCGCAGATACCAAGAATATGAATATGCATGACCACCTCTAAAATCCTTCGCGCAGGGTAGCCCAGGGAAGGTGAAATCGCACCCGCTGTTTATTGGCCTGTTCGACCAGATCTACGTCTGAAGTTCAGCCTACAGAACAGGGGTTTATGGCCTACGCTTGTGGACTGCACGAATGAAAAGCTCAGACGATAGTCACAAAAAAGAACTTCCACTCAAGGAGGCAACACCATGCGTTACGCTCATCCCGGTACCGAAGGCGCCATCGTCAGCTACAAGGAGCGCTATGGTAACTACATCGGCGGCGAGTTCGTCGCCCCGGTCAAGGGTCAGTACTTCACCACCACTTCGCCGGTCAATGGCCAGCCAATTGCCGAATTTCCCCGCTCCACGGCCGAAGATGTCGACAAGGCCCTGGACGCCGCCCATGCTGCCAGCGAGGCCTGGGGCAAGACCAGCGCCCAGGCCCGCGCCCTGGTGCTACTGAAGATCGCCGACCGGATCGAAGCCAACCTGGAAACCCTGGCCCTCACCGAGACCTGGGACAACGGCAAGGCCATCCGCGAAACCCTGAATGCCGACATTCCGCTGGCTGCCGACCACTTCCGCTACTTCGCCGGCGCGCTGCGCGCCCAGGAAGGCAGCGCTGCCGAGATCGACGCCGGAACCGTGGCCTATCACATCCATGAGCCGCTGGGCGTGGTCGGGCAGATCATCCCGTGGAACTTCCCGATCCTGATGGCTGCCTGGAAACTCGCGCCGGCGCTGGCTGCCGGTAATGCCGTGGTACTCAAGCCCGCCGAACAGACCCCGCTGGGCATCACGGTGCTGGTCGAGCTGATTGGCGACTTGCTGCCGCCGGGCGTACTCAACATCGTCCAGGGCTTTGGTCGCGAGGCCGGTGAAGCACTGGCCAGCAGCAAGCGCATCGCCAAGATTGCCTTTACCGGTTCGACCCCGGTGGGTTCGCACATCATGAAGCTGGCCGCCGAGAACATCATCCCGTCGACCGTGGAGCTGGGCGGCAAATCGCCAAACATCTTCTTCGAAGACATCATGAACGCCGAACCGCAATTCATCGAGAAGGCCGCCGAAGGTCTGGTGCTGGCGTTCTTCAATCAGGGCGAAGTCTGCACCTGCCCGTCCCGCGCCCTGATCCAGGAGTCGATCTACCCGCAGTTCATCGACGCGGTGCTGAAAAAGATCAAGCAGATCAAGCGCGGCGACCCACTGGACACCGAGACCATGGTTGGCGCCCAGGCCTCGCAACAGCAGTTCGACAAGATCCTCTCCTACCTCGACATCGCTCAGGAAGAAGGCGCCGAGCTGCTGACCGGCGGCAAAGTCGAAGCCCTGCAAGGCGATCTGGCCAGCGGCTATTACATTCAGCCGACCCTGCTCAAAGGCACCAATAAAATGCGCGTGTTCCAGGAGGAAATCTTCGGCCCGGTGGTCAGCATCACCACTTTCAAGGACGAAGCCGAAGCGCTGGCGATTGCCAACGACACCGAATTCGGCCTCGGCGCCGGGGTGTGGACCCGCGACATCAACCGCGCCTGGCGCATGGGCCGCGGTATCAAGGCCGGTCGGGTCTGGACCAACTGCTATCACCTGTACCCGGCGCACGCCGCGTTCGGCGGTTATAAAAAGTCTGGTGTAGGCCGGGAAACCCACAAGATGATGCTCGACCACTATCAGCAGACCAAAAACCTGCTGGTCAGTTATGACATCAATCCGCTAGGGTTCTTCTGAGCACTGAATCCTTAAGGCACCCGCCGTAGGAGCTGCCGGGCGGCGATCTTTAGCAGCGAAGGCTTCGTAGTCAAGAAGGCTTCGCTGCTGAAGCTGCTCCTACACGGGATCTGCCCTCCCACCGCTTTAGATTGCACTTTCTAAAGCGAGACGGCAGCATCGAACCCTCACCTGCGCAGCAGCCCATCATGAAGTTGAGGCCCACCCATGCAGATCATCAAAGCCACGCTGGAACATCTGGACCTGCTGACGCCGCTGTTCGTGAAATATCGCGAATTTTACGGCGAGCTGCCCTTCCCGGACTCTTCACGGGACTTTCTTGAAAAACGCCTGAGCCGTGATGAGTCAGTCATCTTTCTTGCCGTAGCCAAAGACGACGAACGAAAGATTCTTGGTTTCTGCCAGCTTTACCCCAGTTTTTCTTCCCTGTCGCTCAAGCGCGTGTGGATCCTCAATGACATCTATGTCGCAGAAGATGCACGCCGCCAGTTGGTCGCCGACCATCTGATGAAACACGCCAAGAAGATGGCCAAGGAGACTCAGGCCGTGCGTATGCGGGTCTCGACCAGTATCGATAACGAGGTTGCCCATCGGGTCTATGAGTCGATCGGCTTCAAGGAAGACACCCAGTTCAAGAACTACGTTCTGCCCATCAGCGACAGCTGACAGCAGCGGTGGGCTGCGAACAGATCGCAGCCTGACCGGCCCGCTGCCGGAGCGCCTGCATCAATCTGTAACCTGTCGCCACACCCTCTCACACCCCATCCAGCAGTTCTGGCTCTATAATGCCGCGCGTCTGTCGTCGCCCGCGCTATAGACATCGGCTGTAAAACCACGCTGATTGACCAGGTACTCCAATGGATTTCAACCCGTTAGACCTTATTCTGCACCTCGATGCTTACCTTGAGTTACTGGTGGCCAACTATGGTCCCTGGATCTACGCGATTCTGTTCCTGGTGATTTTCTGCGAGACAGGGCTGGTGATTTTCCCGTTCCTGCCCGGCGATTCGCTGCTGTTCATCGCCGGCGCCGTGGCCGCTGGCGGCGGTATGGACCCGGTGCTGCTGGGCGGTCTGCTGATGCTGGCGGCGATCATGGGCGACAGCACCAACTACGTCATAGGCCGAACCATGGGGGAAAAACTGTTCACCAACCCCAATTCGAAGATCTTCCGTCAGGACTATCTGGCCAAAACCCACCTGTTCTATGAGCGGCATGGCGGCAAGACCGTGACCATGGCGCGCTTCCTGCCGATCTTTCGCACTTTTGCTCCGTTCGTCGCCGGCGTGGCGCACATGCCTTATCTGCGCTTCTTCGGTTTCAGCGTACTGGGTTCGATTATCTGGGTCGGCAGCCTGGTCACTCTGGGCTATTACTTCGGTAATGTGCCGTTCATCAAGAAACACCTGACGCTGGGCGTGCTGATCATCATCCTGCTGTCGCTGCTGCCGATGATCATTGGCCTGTTGCGCACCCGCTTCAGCCGCTCGGCGGACGCCCGCTAAGCCCATGTGGTCATTCGGCAAATGGCGCCGGGCACGCACCCTCAAGCGCAACCCGGTGCCAGACGCGCTCTGGCAGCGGGTGCTGGAGCGCCTGCCGATCCTTGACGGGCTGGGCGACGAGCGACTCGCCTGGCTGCGTGACGCCTGTGTACTGTTCCTGCAAGACAAACACCTCACCACCCTGCCCGGCGTGACCCTGGACGACGAACAGCGCCTGCTGCTGGCCGCCCAGGCGCAATTGCCGTTGCTCAATCTGGGCGAGCTGAACTGGTATCAGGGTTTTCATGAACTGGTGATCTATCCCGACGACTTCCTCAGCCCGCAGCGTTATCGCGACAGCAGCGGCGTGGAACACCAGTACGACGGTGAGCACAGCGGCGAAGCCTGGTATCAGGGCCCGGTGATTCTCGCCTGGGCCGGCGTTGCGTCCAGCGGCGGCTGGGAAGCCTATAACCTGGTGATCCACGAACTGGCGCACAAGCTCGACATGCTCAACGGCGACGCCAACGGTCTGCCGCCACTGCACAGTGACATGCGCGTCAGCGCCTGGGCCAGCGCCATGCAGGGTGCCTTTGACGACATGAACCGCCAACTGGATGCCGATCCAGACTGCGAAACCGCCATCGACCCCTACGCAGCGGAAAACCCGGCCGAGTTCTTTGCCGTCACCAGCGAATACTTTTTCAGCGGTCCGGACCTGCTGCACGAGGCATATCCCAAGGTGTATGAACAGTTGAAGCTGTTCTACCGCCAGGACCCACTGGCGCGCCTGCAACAGCTGCAACGTGATGACCCGGCCTACCAGCAAGTTGATGCTCACGAGGCCGTCGAGAACCCGGCCGGCTAATAACCGGGCGTGCTTCTACGTCTAATGGATAGATGCCCGGTGCGTGGCAAGCCCTCGGGAATATGCCTATAATCCGGGCCACTTTTTGGCGGTTAGCGCCAATAGGGTACCTCTGAAAACGTAGGCGAGGCAGTCAGCGCAAGGCGAAAACAGGCGAGAAAGCGGAGTTTACGAGTTGTAAATGAGCATTTTGAGCCTGTTTTCAACGCAGCGATGGCAACGCAGGTAGTTTTTAAAGGTGCCCGATAACTGTCTGTTAAACCACGGGGACATAGTCCAATGAGCTACAGCAAGATTCCGGCTGGCAAAGACGTGCCAAACGACATCTACGTCGCGATCGAGATCCCGGCCAACCACGCGCCGATCAAATACGAAATCGACAAGGACTCCGACACCCTGTTCGTTGACCGCTTCATGGCCACCCCGATGTTCTACCCGGCCAACTACGGTTTCATCCCAAACACCCTGGCTGACGACGGCGACCCGCTGGACGTACTGGTCGTGACCCCTTACCCGGTCGCCCCAGGTTCGGTAATCCGCGCCCGTCCCGTTGGCATCCTGCACATGACCGACGACGGCGGCGGCGATGCCAAAGTCATCGCAGTGCCTCACGACAAGCTGAGCCAGCTGTATGTTGACGTGAAGGAATACACTGACCTGCCAGCCCTGCTGCTGGAGCAGATCAAGCACTTCTTCGAGAACTACAAAGACCTCGAAAAAGGCAAGTGGGTCAAGATCGAAGGCTGGGGCAACGCTGACGCGGCCCGCGCCGAGATCAGCAAGTCGGTTGCCGCCTTCAAGGGCTGATACCGCTGCACCCTGTGCGAAGCGCCTGCCCGGGCGCTTCGGCACTGCCCCTTCAAGCGTTTCAGGCGCTTGAGCATGTTTAAAAATTACGTTTACACATCCTCCCGATTAAACACTGAACACCCCGCCCTCCATCGCACTCCATTCTACCGCCGGGTTTATCAAGCTATATCAGGCTTGAGAAATGCCCTACAAGCGCTCAGAGCCTGCGTAGGCACACTCATCACCCACCACAAGACGCACTGCGCATTTGAACGCTTCGTTCATTTAAACGCGCTCGCTGCACTCGTACACTCACTGCCCATGAATACATCAGGTGATCGACTACGTACCCTTCTGCGCGAGTGCCATCTCTCCGCCACGGACTTCGCCGCCAACCGCCGGGTCACGCCGCAGCACGTGAACAACTGGTTCAAACGCGGCATTCCCATGGCACGCCTGGACGAAGTGGCCGAACTGCTCAGCGTCTCGCCACGCTGGCTGCGCACCGGCGAAGGCCCTAAACACTCCACAGAGCCTGCCAATGAGAGCGATGGCGGCGAGCCCAAGCCCGGCCCGGCACCCGCCAGCCTGGCGGATGTGGAAATACAGGTGTTCCAACAGGCCGAAGCCGGCCAGCACGTACTGAGTGAAGTCGCTGGCCGCAAGATTCGTCTGCCGCGCCATACCCTGGATGAACTGAACATTCACCCCAAAGACGCCATGTGCCTGAGCATGAACGGCAACAGCATGGCCGACCGTCTGCACAACGGCTCGCTACTGGGCATCGACCGCAACACCACCCAAGTCATCGACGGTGAGATGTACGCCCTGGAGCACGGCGGCCTGCTACGCATCCGCTACCTGTACCGCCTGCCCAACGGCGGCCTGCGTTTGCGTAGCCACAACAACCACGAATACCCGGACGAATCATTCAACGCCGAACAGATTCACCAGCAAGGCATCCGCGTACTGGGCTGGGTGTTCTGGTGGTCAACCCTCAACCAGCGAAAAAATCCTCCGGCCGCCAGCTGAATCGCTACGTCCAGGCATGTTGCAAAGCATTTCAAGGCTGGGCAGCCGCGCTCAATCCCGGTATCCTGTGCGCCACTTACGGTAATGGTGGCTCACACGGTTGCCTGGCGGCACACTCCACACGAGCGTGTTGCACTCCAGACTCGCATTCCTCGCGAATGCACCTTTTGCAGGCGGCTGCGGTTTACCAAAAATAAGCCAAAGTCGCCAACGAGAAGCCGGCCACAAGCCGGCTTTTTAATGCCCGCTGAAAAGCCGTCACCACCCCGGCCCCACATTGATATAAGAATCATTACCAACTATCATCGCGACTTCTTTCGGGAGGCGGGTCGTGAGCGCGGATCGTATAGGGCTTCTGTATGCGCAGCACCATAGCTGGCTGACCGGTTGGCTTTATCGCCGATTAGGCTGCAACAGCCAGGCGGCCGACCTTGCCCAGGATACGTTCCTGCGTATTCTCACCTCCCAGCACACAACCGGTGAAAACCTGACCCTGGATCGTCCCCGCGCCTATCTGGCAACGGTGGGTCGGCGGCTGGTTTGTGATTATTTCCGCCGTCAGTCACTGGAGCGCGCTTATCTCGATATGCTCGCGGCGATGCCCGAGGCTTTTGCCCTGTCGCCGCAGGAGCAATGGCAGATGCGCGAGACGCTGTTGCAGCTCGATGCACTGCTCGATGGTATGAAGCCGGTGGTACGGGCGGTATTTCTGTTGGCGCAGATTGACGGCCTGACCTACGTGCAGATCGCCCGCCAGCTGGGCATTGGTGAGCGCACCGTCAAACGCCATATGGCCAGTGCCTTCGAAGCCTGCATTCTCTGCGATATCGGCTTGTAATGGCCGCATCAGCCCCGATCAGCCCAGATGTCGCACGCCAGGCCGCGCGCTGGCTGGTGCTCATGCACGAGCAGCCGCTCAGTGCCGCGCAGCAGCAAGCCTGTATGCGCTGGCGCACCAGTGACCCTGAGCATGAACGCGCCTGGCAACGCGTGCAGCATGTGCAACAACAGCTCGGCGGCCTGCCACCCGACATTGCCATGGGCACGCTCAACCGTGAACGACGCAAGGCTTTGAAGGCGCTGTTGGTGTTTGCCGCCATTGCACCGGCAAGTTACTTCGGTTATCGCTTTGGCAGCGGGCAAGGCTGGATGGCCGACTACCGGACGGCCACAGGCGAGCGGCGACAGCTGACACTTGCCGATGGCAGTGTGGTCGACCTGAATACTGACAGTGCCATCGACGTAAACTTCGATGCCGGGCAACGGCTGATCCGCCTGGTGCGCGGCGAGATCCTGATCAGTACCGGCATTGACGTTGCCGGGCGGCCCCTGCGCGTGGCCTGCGCTGAGGGAGTCATGGAACCGCTGGGTACCCGGTTCAGTGTCCACCAGCTCAGTGGCGTCACCCGGCTCGCAGTGCTGCAAGGCCGGGTCAAGGCCAGCCCGGTGCAGGGGCCATCGCAGGTGGTGCAAGCAGGAGAGCAAGTGTCTTTCAGCGCCAGCGCCTTCGGCCCTGTAAGCCCGGCCAGCGAACTGGCTACCCGCTGGACACAAGGCCAACTGGTGGCCGAGAACTTGCCGCTGCGCGACTTCCTTCAAGAGCTGAGCCGTTATCGTGCCGGGCGATTGCACTGTGACGATAGCGTGGCGGACTTGCGTATCAGCGGCGGTTTCCAGCTCGACAATATCGACGCCATTCTTGCCGCACTGCCGACCACGCTCCCGGTCGCCGTGAACTACCGAACCCGTTATTGGGTGAGCGTCAGCAAAGCATGATTGTTTTTGGCCCGTTTTTTCGCGCCGCACGTCCTTGTCAGTAACTCTGTCATTACCCCAAGGACATTTTGCTCCATGACCCACTCCAGTACTCCGCGAGCAGCCCTGCGCAACACGCTTGCTGTGTCATTGCTGACACTTGCCCTGGCTGGCCAGCCAATGCGCGCGCAGGCAGACGAGGCCGTTGCTCACTACAACATCCAGGCCGCCAGCCTGAGCCAGGCGCTGACCGCCTTCAGTTCGCAGGCGAAAATCTCCGTGCAGTTCGCTCCGGCACTGGCCCAAGGGTTGAGCTCCCCCGGATTGCAAGGCGACTACAACACTGAGCAAGGCCTGGCTGCGCTGCTGGCCGGTTCTGGTCTTGGTGCGGTGCGCTTGGGAGACCGGGTGTATGGGCTGGTCAGAATCAGTGCCGATGCAGGCTCAGTGACGCTGCCGGATGTGGCTATCACCGGCAACCGCTTCTCTGCCGATGGCTCGCAAGCCGCAGGTTATGTGAGCGAAAACGTCAGCACTGTCGGTGCGCTGGGCGGCATGAAGCTACAGGACACGCCCTACTCCATGAGCGTAACGTCCCAGGCGCTGCTCAAGAACCTGCAGGCCACCTCGACAGACGATGTGTTCAAACGCAATCCCTTCGCCCAGCTGTACTCGCCCAAGTCAGCAGGCTACGCCAGTGCCATTACCATTCGTGGTTTCGGCGGATCTTCGAGCCTGAACATCGCCAACGACGGTCTGCGCTTCAGCACCCTGGCCGATGCCGGCAATTTCATCGAAGACACCGAGCAACTGGAAGTGGTAACGGGGCTTACCGGCTTCCTGTATGGCCCCGCATCGCCCGGCGGGCTGGCCAACTATGTGCTCAAGCGGCCGACCTATGAGCGTTACAACAGCGTCACGCTCGGCAACGCAGGTGGCGAGAATTACTACCTGCACGGCGACTTCGGCGGCCCGCTCGACAGCGAGGGCAAGTTTGCCTACCGCCTCAACGTGCTGACCCAGGATGGCGAAACCGCAATTGACCTGCAGAAGCGTCGCCGGCAGATGGTCAGTCTGGCACTGGACTGGAATGTCAGCGACGACCTGCTGGTGCAGTTCGACGCCTCACACAAGAAAAGCCAGACCCGCGGCCTGACCAGCTATTGGTATTTCGCCAACGAAGCCTACCGCCCCGGCGCAACGTCACTGGACACCGGCAAGCTGTATAGCCAGAAGTGGGCGTTCACTGACAACGAGACCGACAAACTGGGCGTGCGGGCCAAATGGCGCCTGAATGACACCTTCAGCGTGCGGGCCGCCGTGGCTGCGCAGCAGTACACTCAGGAGTACACCTACACCGGCCCGCAAGTCGATGCGCCCGGCCTGTACACCCAGCCGCTGTATGCCTTTGCGCCCCTGGAAACCCAGGAGTACTCGGGCTATCTGTTCCTCGACTCGCAGTTCGCCACCGGCCCGCTCGATCACAAGCTGACGCTGGGCTATCAGGGCAATAGCGCACGCACCCTGATGTACACCGACCATACCCCGCCCCAGCAACAGCGCTCGGTGACCGGCCCGGCCATATCGCTCAATGAGTTACCGCAGGTCAGCAAGCCTGGTTACTACATCGGCCACGGCAGCCAGCACACCTCCAGCACCAGCGACACCCACAACCTGTTGATCGGCGACATCATCACCTTCAACGAACAGTGGTCGACCATCCTTGGCGCCACCCACACGCAGATCAACACCTACACCAACAACTTTGCCACCTCCGCGAACCCCACCAAAACCGAATATGACAAGAGCCTGACCTCACCGAGCGTATCGCTGATCTACAAGCCAGCGCCCTGGCTGACAACTTATGCCACCTACATCGAAGGACTGCAAAGTGGCGGTATCGCACCGTCCAACGCACTCAATGCCGGGACCGCGCTGGCGCCGCAGATCAGCGAACAGTTCGAGGTCGGAGCCAAGGCCAGCTTCGGTGACACGCTGGTGACGCTGGCACTGTTCAACATTGAAAAACCCAACGCTTATCGGAACGCGGCACGCCTTTTCGTGCAGGATGGCCTGCAGGAAAACAATGGCCTGGAATTCGGAGTAACCGGCAAGCTCACCCCGCAACTGACGATTGTCAGCGGCTTTACCCTGCTCGATGCCGAAGTGAAAAAGGGCGCGACGGCGGCGAACAACGGCAACTCGCCGATCAACGTCGCCAAACAGTTGGCCAAGATCTACGCCGAATATGACATTGCCTCTGCACCCGGCTTTGCCGTGACCGGCGGTGCCTTCTATACCGGCAAGCAGTATGCCGACGAGGCCAACAACTACACCCTGCCGTCCTTCACCACGTTCGATGCCGGTGCCCGTTACCGCCTGCCGCTGGGCGATAACACGCTGACCCTGCGAGCCAACCTGAGCAACCTGACCGACAAGAAGTACTGGCTCAACACCAGCTATCTGGGCGACCCGCGTACCCTCGCCTTCTCTGCGCAACTGGAGTTCTGATAAACCGCCAACGAGGATCGACAAGGCGAGAGTACATTCATGCCACTGCTCGCCTTGAGTTGATTGCTACTGATTGGCTGCTCCGGCCAGCCCCGCCTCAAGCTCGGCAATGCTCGGCAAATGGCGCCCCAGGTTTTCCGGCAGGTCGCGCAGCAACTGGTATTCGGCAACCAGACGGTTCTGCTGCCCTTGAGCTGGGCCAGCCAGTCGCTGTAGCCCTCAGTTGACATCCTCCCCGCCCTAAAGGGCGGGGATTCCCACAACTGGACGCTCATGCCCGAGCGCGAGAATGTTCTTGGCGGCGTTGACGTCGCGGTCGTGGGTGGCACCACACCCACAACAAGTCCATTCCCTTATTCCAAGCCCTGCGATACCTCTCGGCCTCGAGTCCGGCAATTGCTTGCAGCTCGAACAGGTTTGGGTGGTGTTTCTCTCGCTAACAACCTTGAAAACCGTGCCTGCGTGATCGCATTTGTATTCCAGCATGGTTTTCAATTGACCCCAGCCGGCGTCCAGCACCGACTTGGCCATCCTGGTTTTCGCGAGTTTCAGTGAGTTCACATCGCCCACCACAATGACGCCACAACGCGCTACCAGCGCGTTGCTGAACTTATGCAGGGCATCCTTGCGGCGGTTCGCAATCCTGGCGTGAATCGCCCGCACACGAGCCTTCTTGCCGGCACGCTGGGCCGTGCCCAAGGCTCTTTCCAGATCCCGGTAGAACCTACCGCTTTCAAGGCGATCACCGTCGCTGCAGGTGGCCGTGGTTTTCAGTCCGAGGTCGATACCCACCGCGTCCTGGCCTGGCGATAACTGCCGGTCGACCTCGACCACGACGTTGAAATACCAGCGTCCACGGGTGTCCTCGTTGAAGCTACCGGATCTGAATTTAAAGCCCACCAGGCCGTAGCTGTCCCAGACCTTGAAGTGCTGTTTGTTGAAGACGACCTGGCCGTTTTTCCAGACAGCAGCGCCGACCTTGAAGGGCACCCAGCCCAGACTGCGCCGGGCGCCGCCCGAGCAGCGCCAGCGGAGCTGGCGCTTTTTGAACTGCTTGCGCCGTGTGACATATTCGTCGGCAACAGCCTGCACCGATTGGCTGTGCAGCCCCAGGTCTTTGCCGGCCCCGTTGGTGTACTTGTGAATGTCGAACGCCGACAGAAAACGACCACGCTCACGAATCGAGCGACGGCTCAACTCGTTTACGTAGTTCCACACAAAATTCACAGCGCGAGACGCTTCACGCAACTGCGCTGCGTGCTTGTCTCGCACTCGAATCTTGAGGGTTTTGGTCGCTTTCATTTCAGTCATGAAACACAGGATGGGGCGGTTTTATGGATGTTAACCCCTATGACCGCTTCGCGGTGGCGCTTTCATCCCCCACCTGAAGGAAGGGGCTTTTCGCGCCAGCTTGGTAACCCGCTCATCTGCCCGCTCATAGTCCGCCACTGCCATCATTGCCATAGGAAGCGGCCAGTCTAACCAGCGGTTAGCGGGTGAGCTCTGGCACCCGGCAAGCCAACGATGTGGCTTACAGGGACGCGCGTTGTCAGAAAGGTCTGATGTTCAGTCAACCCGATGGAGGCTACGTCTCCAGACCGGGATAGTAGTTCTTGGCCTTTCAAGACAACTGGAAATCTGGCCCGCAAAAGCGCTCCATCACCCGTTCAGGGATATCATACCGGCCATGTAAAACGCGCCATACATCAATATGATCTTCGCGCTCCATATAAAAGACCAGGTAGGGATAACGTCTCAACGGCCAGCACGACAGGCCAGGAATGCTCAACTCATGGGCATAACGGGATATACCCGACGCTGGATGACTACTGAGGCAAGCGTAAGCCTTTTCCAACGCATCAATAAAGCCAAGCGCGGCCTGTTCAGCCTGCTCGGCCAGGTAATAGTCGATAATCTCTTCTATATCCTTGTTGGCCAAGATCCTCGGAATGACAGCCTTGGTCATCCCGGTCGGCCCTCACGCACTTTGGCACGCAAAGACTCAAAGTAAGCAGCGTCAACGGCAGTACCAGATTCCGATCTGGCACCTTCCAGCAGCAGTCCACGCAACTGTTGCCTTGCCTGGTCTGAGCGAATCAGCTCACGAACGTACTCACTACTGGTGCTGTAACCGCGCTGAATGACCTGCTCATCGACATAAGCCTTCAGGGCATCGGGTAGCGAAATATTCATGGTACTCATAGCTTCGCCCACTCTTGGCAAATTTTGCCAAAGTATATACCTGTGCCTGAACCTGACCACCTCGCCTTGATAGCCAATACCAAGATGAGAGTCGTCTTGCAGTCTGGTTGTGACAGCGGTCGCTTTGAGCTGGGCCAGCCAGCCGCTGTAATTCTCAGGAAATCCTGCCATCTGTCCGCTCACTGTGCCGCCCCTGCCATCGTCGTTGTGGGAAGCGGCCAGTCTAATCAGCGGTTAGCAGTCGAGATCTGACACCCGGCAAGCCAACGATGTGGCTTACCGGGACACGCGTTGTCAGAAAGGTCTGATGTTCAGTCAGCCTGCCAGGCCGGCGGCTTTGGCCCGTGCGGCATGCAGTTTTTTGTAGCTGTCGACCAGCCGCTGGTGACGCTCGAGGCCTTCGAGCTTCGTGCTGGTCGGGGTCAGGCCGTAGAAGCGCACGCTGCCTTGAAGCGATCCGAGCACCGCATCCATACGCTCGTTGCCGAACATACGGCGGAAGTTGACTTCGTAGTCGGCCAGTTCCAGTTCGTTGTCCAGTTCAACTTCCAGCGCCACGTTCACCGCCTGGTAGAACAGGCCGCGCTCGACGGTGTTGTCGTTGTACTGCAGGAACATTTCGACCTGTTCCTTGGCTTCTTCGAAACGCTGCAGCGCCAGGTTGATCAGCAGCTTGAGTTCCAGAATGGTCAACTGCCCCCAGGCGGTGTTGTCGTCGAACTCGATACCGATCAGCGTGGTGATGTCGCTGTACTCGTCCAGTTCGCTTTCGGTCAGGCGCTGTACCAGATCTTCCAGTTGCTCCTGTTCGAGGCTGTGCAGGTTGAGGATGTCTTCGCGAAAGAACAGCGCCTTGTTGGTGTTGTCCCAGATCAGGTCGTCTACCGGGTAGATTTCCGAGTAACCCGGCACCAGGATGCGACAGGCGGTGGCGCCGAGGTCGTCATACACCGCCATGTACACTTCCTTGTCGAGGTCGGCAAGGATGCCGAACAGGGTCGCGGCTTCCTGGGCGTTGGAGTCTTCGCCCTGGCCTGAGAAGTCCCACTCGACGAACTCAAAGTCAGACCTGGCGCTGAAGAAACGCCACGACACCACACCGCTGGAGTCGATGAAGTGCTCAACGAAATTGTTTGGCTCCATCAGCGCCTGGCTTTCGAAGGTCGGCTGCGGCAGGTCGTTCAGACCTTCGAAGCTGCGGCCTTGCAGCAGTTCGGTCAGGCTGCGCTCCAGCGCCACCTCGAAGCTTGGGTGCGCGCCGAACGAGGCGAACACGCCGCCGGTACGCGGGTTCATCAGGGTCACACACATCACCGGGAATTCACCGCCCAGCGAGGCATCCTTGACCAGCACCGGGAAGCCTTGTTCTTCCAGGCCCTGAATACCGGCGACGATGGCCGGGTACTTGGCCAGGACATCCTGCGGCACGTCCGGCAGCGCCAGCTCGCCTTCGAGGATTTCGCGCTTCACCGCCCGCTCGAAGATCTCCGACAGGCACTGCACCTGGGCTTCGGCCAGCGTGTTACCGGCGCTCATGCCGTTGCTGAGAAACAGGTTCTCGATCAGGTTGGAGGGGAAGTAGACCACCTCGCCATCGGACTGACGCACGAACGGCAGCGAGCAAATGCCACGTTCGATGTTGCCGGAGTTGGTGTCGTACAGGTGCGAACCGAGCAGCTCGCCATCGGGGTTGTAGATCTCGCGGCAATGCTCGTCGAGGATCTCTTTGGGCAAGGCGTCCTTGCGCCCCGGCTTGAACCAGCGCTCGTTGGGGTAATGGACGAATTCGGCGTTGGCGATGTCCTCGCCCCAGAACTGGTCGTTGTAGAAGAAGTTGCAGTTCAGCCGTTCGATGAACTCGCCCAGTGCCGAGGCCAGGGCGCTTTCCTTGGTCGCGCCCTTGCCGTTGGTGAAACACATCGGCGAATGCGCGTCGCGCACGTGCAGCGACCAGACGTTGGGCACGATGTTGCGCCACGAAGCGATCTCGATCTTCATCCCCAGCGCGGCGAGGATCCCCGACATATTAGCGATGGTCTGTTCCAGCGGCAGGTCCTTGCCAAGAATATAGGTGTTGGCACCCTCAGCAGTGCTGGGGATCAACAGCGCCTGGGCATCGGCGTCGAGGTTGTCGACTTCCTCGATGATGAACTCCGGACCTGCCTGCACGACCTTTTTCACCGTACAGCGATCGATGGAACGCAAAATGCCCAGACGGTCTTTTTCCGAGATATCGGCGGGCAGCTCGACCTGGATCTTGAAGATCTGGTTGTAACGATTCTCCGGGTCGACGATGTTGTTCTGCGACAGGCGGATGTTTTCGGTAGGAATGTCGCGGGTCTGGCAGTACAGCTTGACGAAATAAGCCGCGCACAAGGCCGACGATGCCAGGAAATAATCGAACGGCCCCGGTGCCGAACCGTCGCCTTTATAGCGGATCGGTTGGTCGGCGATGACCGTGAAGTCATCGAACTTGGCTTCAAGTCGAAGGTTATCGAGAAAGTTGACCTTGATTTCCATGCGGGACTACCAGAATTGCGAGCAGAATTGGCGGCCATTATCCGGGTTTTGCATGGCAGGTGTTGTGGTTTTGCTCAGGGAGGCACACCACAGTTATTCGCGTAGAAAACTGTAGCCTTGAAGCCACAGCCTGCCCGAGATCAAGATTACCTGATGCTCTAGAGCTACAAAACTGGCAGCCAATCCTGGTTTCTCGAAACGAGAGGCTTGGTCTTTTTGTATCCCTTGGGCTACATTTTATGACACCAAGCAATTTATTGACGCTTAAGGGCTACAAATGACGACGCTCTTCGATGTAGCAGAAATGCTCAAACAAGCTCGCAAAGAGGCTCAGCTCAGTCAGGAGGCGCTGGCCAGCCGCGCAGGTGTTTCGCGCTCTACCGTGGCTCGCATGGAAACAGTCGCCAAGGGCGATATGAGCGTGGCAGCCCTCGTTCGCCTGCTGGAGGCAGCCGGCTATGACCTGAGGATGGTCAGGGCAGGCCATGTGCGTACGGTTGAGGACATACTCGCCGAACAACGTTCGGGGGTGGCAGATCAATGATACTGGACGTCCATGTCTGCGGTAGAACGGTTGCCAGGCTGTACCGTGAAAGAGACGAATACGTCTTGCACTACCTCCCGCAAACAGCGGCAGCCGATTTCGTCAGCCTGGCACTACCGGTACGTGAGGCGCCTTGGCGCTGGCCACGTGATCTGTTCCCTTTTTTTCGCCAGAACTTGCCTGAGGGCTACCTGCTGGGCGTCATTCGCGAAGAGTTCGGTGCATTGCTTGACGGTACAGATCTTTCTCTGCTGGCCGTGATTGGTGCAACCGGTATTGGCCGGGTCACGATCACCCCCGAGGGCGTCAGACCAAAAGCCGAAATAGAGCCATTGGAAATCAGTCATCTACTGACGGCAGAAAATACCGCCGGGCATTTTGCGACACTGGTACGCCGTTATGCCCGGGCAGCAATTTCAGGCGTGGTGCCCAAATTCATCGCCCAGGATGTGAGCGTTAACAAGCTACCGTTAGGCAAGCCCACTTTGCGCACCCGCTTTCACATCATCAAGGGTTCTGACGATACGACACCTTATCTGGGCTTTAACGAGTTCTACACCATGCGGGTTCTGGAGCGTCTGCAGACCGCCCCCGTAGCGCCATGCCGCATGTCGGAAGACGGCCGGGTTCTGGTGGTGGATCGCTTTGATGTAGATGAGCATGGCGTTGCATCTCACGGTGTGGAAGATGCCTGTGGTTTGCTGGGGCTGCCACCCCACGAAAAGTACGCAACAACCATAGAACGTGTATGCAATGCCACCCAGGTTTATGTACCTGCCGAACATCTGCGCAAGCAACGCGAACACCTGGGCTGGCACCTGCTGACAAACTATGTGGTGCGTAATGCAGACTGCCATGCCAAGAACATCGCGTTGTATTACACCTCACTGGCAGACGTGAGGTTCTCGCCTGTTTACGATCTAGTCACAACCCAGGCCTACCCGCGCTTCGCAGCAAATCCGCCCGGTTTATCTATAGGAGGTCGGCAGACCTGGACACCGGGGCGCACACTGGAAACTTTTTTCAATGCTCGCCTGGGCATTGGCCCTCGCCAGTATGCAGCGATGGTCGAGCAGTTGTGCGAGTCCGCAGTCGTTACCGGCAGAGAAGTGATTGAAGCCGCAAAGAACGAGCCGGCCTGGCGCGATGTAGCAAAACAGATGGTACACGCCTGGAACGAAGGCATGCAGACACTGCGCAGTTCGAAGGCCGCGCCCCACCTGCGCGGGCTGGATGCTGCCATCCATGAAGCCGGGTTCTCCGACCCCATCGCACCTGAGGATAACCGGATACAGGTCGGCCGCTCAGAGTTGCTGGCTCCACGAAAGCGTTAGAGGCAACACTGTTTCGCACATTTCAACATGCCTCCCGCTGGAGGTGACTCAACCCGAAAGCCAGGCGGATCGCTCACAACCGTGTGCATGTGAGTAAGTGGGCGCTATCGCGTCTGACTCTGGCGATCCAGCCACCGGAGCTGCAAACCAACTGAGACCACCACAGGTTGAGGCCAAGACTTCGAAGGGCGTACCCTGACACTTTCGGTCGGGCAACCTCTGCCGAGACCTCGTGAAAACTGGTAACCCTGCCATGAGCCTCGACCTGCAACAGCTCTACAACAAAGCCTGGTTATTCGCCGCCCAGGCTCACCTGGGGCAGACGCTGAAAGCCTCGGATCTGCCTTACGCCACCCACGTGGCGATGGTCGCCAACGAGCTGATCTTCGCCGATCGCCAGGAGTCGGTCGGGGCCCTGGACATCGCTCTGCCCGCCGCGCTGCTGCACGATGTGGTGGAAGACACCGGCATCAGCCAACAGGTGCTGGCCGAGGTGTTTGGCAAACCGGTGGCATCCACCGTGGCCAGCCTGAGCAAGAACCTGATCGCGCCTTACTCTGACGAACGATACATGCAAGGCATCGCCGCACACTCGCGCGAGGCTGCGGTGATCAAATTGTGCGATCGCATCACCAACCTGCAATCGGCGCCCGACAGCTGGTCACATGCCAAACGCAGTTCCTACCTGGCCGAATCGGCGCAGATTCTCAGTACGCTCGGCCATGCGCATGGATACCTGCGCGAACGGCTGCTGGCGGCCATGGCGAGTTACCGGCAGCGTTACGTTGATATCAACTGATTCAATCGCCAGAAGCGCCTGATGAGCGCCTGCGCAGGTAATCGACTGCTCAAGCACCCACATTCTGCAAACACGGCGCACAGCGGCGAATCATCTTGCCAATGCGTCCATCAGCGCTGGCGAGATAGCGTGCTCGACTCAACGGCCTTTTTGCCGCGTGCCGAGATCACGCTCGCCAGGATGATGATCGCCGCCCCCAGCAACATGCGCACTGAAGGTTCTTCACTGAACAGCGCCCAGGCACAGGCAATCGCATACACCGGTTCCAGCGCGATGATCAGGCCGGCACTACGCGCGTCCAGGTTTTTCAGGCTGCGCACGAACAGGTACTGCGACAGGCCGGTGCAGAACACCCCGAGCACCGCCAGATAGACCCAGTCCATGCTGCTCAGTACGTGCTGGCCCAGGCTGTTGACCACGAACGGCGCCACCAGCAGCGATACCGTGAGGTTCTGCCAGAACGCGACCTGCATCGAGTCCAGGCCCTTGATGTAGCGACGGTTGACGATGGCCAGCAAGGCAAACGAGAAGCCTGAACCCAGGCCCCACAGCAAGCCGATGGTGCCCTGGTCGGCGAAGTCGAAGGACGGCACCACCAGCACCAGGCCGAGGCTGACCAAGGCAACCAGCACAGCCTCACCGAACCTGATGCGCTCACGGAACACCACCCGGTCGATCAAGGCAATGAACGCAGGAAAGCTGGCGAACCCGAGCGTGGCAACCGCCACGCCGCCGACCTTCACGGCGATGAAAAAGCTGATCCAGTGCGAGGTCAGAAACATCCCCGACACGGCCAGCACCGCCAGCTTGCGCCCGTTCAGGCCGCTGAATACCGGGCGCCCCTGCAACTGGGCAAACGCGCCCAGTGCCAGTACCGCGAAGGCCGCACGACCGAAAGTGATGATGCTGGAATCAGCCTGGATAAGCGCACCGAGGATGCCGGTCATACCAAACAGAATGGCGGCGATGTGCGCACAAATCAGGGCATTGCGATGCACTGTCGCGCAGTAAGCCTGCGCAACATTGGAGGAAACGATCATGGCAGTAATCTCAAAATTCAGGCGAACGCAGCCGGTCTGTGCTGGCTTGCGCACTGGTTTTGTTCAATCAATTCATGGGTTATCTGGCAGCCGATAAAGCCTAGGGGCTGTTGACGTTTCAGCGCAGGCCGCGTTGCAGCGCCAAATCGTGTCAGGCGAGGCGAAGGACGCAGGAAAGGGTCACTCCCTTTTCAAGTCCTTCAACAAAGCATGGCGCGATTTGGGGCGCAACCCGCAGGGCCGTGGCTGTTTTGTCGCATGCACCCCAACAGAGTGAAGCCTGTGCAGGCCGACAAAACAGACCTCGGCGCGGTTGTGATGAAACGACAACAGCCCCTATTACCATGGCGCCGCAACATTGAAAGGCTCTTCCCTGAGCTTTGGTGCAAGTTCGCCTGAACGGTGAGTCATGCACGTGCTGTGCATGACTCTTTACCGCCAAGGGCCGCGTGGTGCCCAAGGCGGTAAATCAAACAAGGATCAGGTCAAGACGACCCGATACCTTACTGAGCATTGATCCAGATGGTCTTAAGCTCGGTGTACTGATCATGCGCCCACTGCGACTTGTCGCG
The DNA here is from genome assembly GCF_024129895.2 of Pseudomonas sp. 21LCFQ02. Classification (NCBI taxonomy): domain Bacteria; kingdom Pseudomonadati; phylum Pseudomonadota; class Gammaproteobacteria; order Pseudomonadales; family Pseudomonadaceae; genus Pseudomonas; species Pseudomonas sp. 21LCFQ02. The sequence goes on along the minus strand of NZ_CM178749.1, from coordinate 2,152,833 downwards.
ACCGCCAAAGCCTGACTCGCCGTAGCCTCCGAACGGCGTCGAAGCGTCGCCTTCACCGAAGCAGTTGACGGTGACGATACCGGCACGAATCTCGCGCGATAGACGGATCGCGTTGCGCAGGTTGCTGGTGTAGGCCGAGGCCGCCAGGCCGTAAACGGTGTCGTTGGCCAGGGCAATGGCTTCATCAATGGTGTTGAAGGTGGTGACGCTCAACACCGGGCCGAAGATCTCTTCGACGAACAGTTTGTCGCCGGCGTTGACGCCATCAACAATGGTCGGCTCGATGAACACGCCATCACGGGTGTTGCCGCCTTCGACCACTTTAAGTTGCGCCTCGACGGCGTGTTCCAGGTACGAGCGAACCTTCTCGAAATGCGCTTTGCTGACCATTGCGCCCAGGCGGTTGGCCGGGTCCAGCGGGTCGCCCAGTTGCCAGTCGCGCACGTGCACCTTGATGCGCTCGAGCAGCTTGTCTTTGACGTCGCGGTGCACGATCAGCCGCGAGGACGCCGAGCAGTTCTCGCCCATGTTCCAGAACGCACCGGCCACCAGGTACTGGGCCACTTCGTCGAGGTCTTCGACGTCGTTCATCACCACCGCCGGGTTCTTGCCACCCAGCTCCAGTACCACACGCTTGATGTTCGACTCGGCCGAGTACTTGAGGAACAGCCGACCGGTGTCGGTCGAGCCGGTGAAGCTCACCGCCGCGATGTCCATGTGCCGGCCAATCGGCTCACCGACTTCGCGGCCACCGCCAGGCACGATATTGAACACGCCCGCCGGTACGCCGGCCTGATGGGCCAGCTCCGCGACGCGCAGGGCGGTCAGGGTGGTTTCCTTGGCCGGTTTGACCACGATCGAGCAACCGGCGGCCAGCGACGGGCCGATTTTCCAGGCCAGCATCAGCAGCGGGAAGTTCCACGGCAGCACCAGACCGACCACCCCGATGGCTTCACGCACCACGGTGGTTACCGCACCGGCGCCGGTCGGGGCGCTGAAGTCGTAAATCTTGTCGATCAGCTCGGCGTGCCAGCGCAGGGTGTGGATGGTCTCCGGCACGTCGACGTTCTGGCATTCGCTGACCGGCTTGCCGCTGTCCAGGCTTTCCAGCACCGCCAGTTCATGGGTGTGGTCTTCCAGCAGTTGGGCAAAATCCAGCAGGATATGCTTGCGTGCCGCCGGCGCCAGCTTGCTCCAGCGACCGTCTGCGAAAGACTCTTTAGCGGCTTTGACCGCCAGATCGACGTCGTCGCTGTTGCCGGCGGCGATGTTGGCCAGCAGCTCACCGGTGGCCGGGTTGGTGGTGGCGAAGGTATTGCCCGACAACGCATCACGGAATTCACCGTTGATGAATGCCTGGGTCGGGAATTTCAGTTCAGCGGCCAGCGCCTTGTACTGTTCTTTGCTCAGCAGGTCGGCCATCTCAGGCACCTCCGGTGATTTGCGCGATGTTGCGCTTGAGGGTGCTGACCACCTCGCTCAGCGCTTGTTTCTCGGAATCGGTCAGGCCTTGCAACGGCGCACGCACGCCACCGGTTTTCAGGCCTTGCAGCTCGCTGCCGTACTTGATCGACTGGACGAACTTGCCGTTTTCCAGGAAGTCCATCAGCGGCATCAGCTCAGCCATGATCCGACGGCCCTTGTTGAAGTCTTTCTCGATCACACAGGCCTCAAACAGCGCCACGTGCTCACGCGGGATGAAGTTGGAGCCGGCGCAAACCCAGCTCTGTGCGCCCCAGGCAAAGAATTCCAGGGCCTGGTCGTCCCAGCCGCACGACAGGGCGATGTTCGGGTATTTCACCGCAGTGCGGTGCAGGCGGTTCATGTCGCCCGAGCTTTCCTTGATGGCGATGATGTTTTGCACATCGGCCACCGCATCGAAGAACTCGTCGTCCATGGCCACGCTCATGCGGCCTGGGTAGTTGTAGAGCATGATCGGCAGGCCGGCAGCGCGGTCCACGGCTTTGACGTGAATGGCGATTTCCTGCTGGGTCGGCAGTGCGTAAGGCGGGGTGCCGACCAGCAGCGCGTCAGCCTTGATCGACTTGGCGTGTTCGGCATAGGCCACCGAATCTTCGGTGCGAATCGCGCCGGTGCCGATGATCAGTGGCAGGCGGCCGTTGATCACGTCCTTGGCCTGGGCTGCCAGGTCGAAGCGCTCCTGGCTGGTGTGCGCGTAGTACTCACCGGTGGAGCCGCCAATGATGATGCCGTGCACCTTCTGAGCGATCAGGTATTCCAGAACCTCGGCAAAGGCCGAAGCGTCGATCGAGCCGTCAGCCTTGAGCGGGGTGATGGCCGGAGTGTAGATGCCTTCGAATTTCATGGGGTTAACCTCCACTGGATAAGACGCCGCGCTCATCGGCGCGGCTGGTTGTTTTTCAGGACAGCGAAGCCGCCTGCTGCAGGTTCAGCGAGCGGGTTTCAGGGGCAAGAGCAAGGGAGAACAGCAGCCCGACCAGGGTCACGGCGGCGGCGGCATACATGGTGAAACCGATGCCGTAGCTGTCGAGCGCCATAGGCACCAGCCAGGTGCCGACCGCTGCGCCGACCCGCGACAGCGAGGTGCCGACGCCGACCGCGCAAGCACGGATTTCGGTCGGAAACAGCTCGTTGGGGTAGACCAGTTGTAGCACCTGGGCGCCGCCGATAAATAGCGCGTACGCACCGAACAATGTAAGGATCAGGACCTGCGAAGCGTCGTGGAAAGCGGCCAGACCCAGCAGCGCGATACCCGAGAGCAGGAAGCTATAGATCAGCATGCTGCGCCGGCCCATGCTGTTGATCAGGTTGGTGGCGATGATGCAGCCGATCACGAACAGGAAGGTGATGATGATCGAGCCAAAGGCCGCCCAGTCACCCTTGAGGTTCAACGCCGCCAGCACCGTCGGCGCGAAGGCGTACACGGCAAACACCGGGATCACCGAGCAGCTCCAGAACATCGCGACGAACAACATGCGCTTGCCATAGCCCGAATGCAGCAGGCTGAGTACCGACAGTTTTTTCTCTTTCGGTTGCTCAGGCAGGTTCTGCAACGAGAAGTCCGGGCCATAGACCTGTTTGATGATTGCCTCGGCTTCGCCGGGCCGGCCTTTACCGAGCAGCCAGCGCGGCGACTCGGGAGTCCCCAGACGGACCAGAAACAGTGCCGCACCAATGATTGCCGAGCTGGCCAGCACCAGACGCCAGCCGTCTTCGCCACCGTGACGCAGGATGAAGTCACCGGACAGGTAGGCCGTCGCAGCACCGGCGAACCACAGGATGGTCAGGGTCGCCAGACGCGGGCCGCGGTATTTCTTGGGCAGGAATTCGACCAGCAGCGAGGTGGCCACCGGGTACTCGATGCCCACCGCCACACCAATCATGAAGCGCAGCAGAAACAGGGTCACTTCCGACTCGACCCACAACTGCGCCACCGAGGCCAGCACGAACAGGGTCGGGCCAACGAAGAAAATGCGTTTGCGACCGAACCGATCGGTCAGCCAACCACCGAAAAAGCCGCCGAAGAAAATGCCGATCAGTGCCGAGGCGGCGATCATGCCTTGCCAGAACGCACTCAGGCCCAGTGCCGCCGTCATCTGCAGCATGCACACGCCGATGATGCTCAGAACGTAACCATCGACAAACGAGCCACCACCGGAGCGGACCGTCAGCAGCTTGTGGAACGAGTTGAGCGGTACGTCCTCGATTGAGGTATGGGGCATTGTCATTATTGTCTCCAAAAACCGTTAATTCAGGCCAAACGCACCCGTAAAGCCGAACAGCGGTTCAGCCCTGAAAATCCGTCAAGCCTTGTGAATCCGTGGAACCGGCCGTCTGGACGACCGTTGAGGCGAGCACACGATCTCCCCGCCTGCACGCTTAGCTTTCCCGTCCTGCCCGGTACTGCCCCCACATCAGGTTGAAGTTCACCCCTGCCGAGAGAAACGGCTCTGGCGGGTTGCGGTTCGGACCCGGCGAACCCAGCAGGTAATCGGTCAGGTCGTTGCGCTGCCCGGCCAGCCAGTTGGCCAGCAAGGTGCCGGTCACTGTGCCGCGGGTGATGCCCAGGCCGTTACAGCACAGCGCACCGAAAACGTTGGGCGCCAGCTCGCCGAAGTGCCCGGCGTGGTTGCGCGACAGCGCCAGGGCACCGCCCCAGGTGTATTCGAAATCGACCTGCGGCAGCATCGGAAAACGCGCCGCGAACGACGCACGGTGGCGGTTGACGAAGCGCTGCAGAGACTTCTGGTTGGCACGGCCGTCCGGGTTGAAGCTGAAACTGTTGCGGATCAGCAGACGGTTGTCCGGCGTGCGCCGCACGGTGGTGCCGAAGGTGTCGGCCGGAATCACGCCCCAATAGGGTTTGCCGCCCAGCCGCTGCTGTTCTTCATCGGTCAGGGTGCGGGTGATGCTGGCGTAGGTGAACACCGGCAGCATGCGGCCTTTGAGAAAGCCAAAGCTCATGCCGAACGCATTGTTGGTCAGCACCAGTTTGTCGGCGGTGATACTGCCGTGGGCATGGCGCAGCACAATCTTGTCGCCGTACTCCACATCGGTGATCGGCGTGTGTTCATATAAGATGACGTTGGCCGGCAGCGTGTCGGCCAAGCCTTTGACCAGCGCTGAAGGCTGGATCAGCACCGTGCCCGGAGTGAACAGCGCCTTGCGATAGAAATGCGTGCCGATGTGCGCAGGGATGTCGGCTTGCTCGATCACCTCGTAAGGCTGGCCGAGTTTGTCCAGACCACGACGGTAGGCATCCAGCACCGCAATACCACGGTCCTCCACTGCCGCCTGATACTTGCCGCAGGCTTTCATCTGGCAATCGATACCATGCTGCTCGACCACCTCACGCAGCAACGACTGGCCGGTGAGGTTGAGCTTCATGTTGATATTGGCGGTGTCCAGATCACCGATGTAGTCATCGGCACCAATGTCGTGGGGCAGGTCGATGGCGAACCCGGCGTTACGCCCGGAGGTGCCAAAACCCACTTCCTGGGCTTCGACCAGGACGATTTCGTCATTCGGGAAATTCAGCGCCAGTTGCCGGGCAGCCGCCAGGCCGGTAAAGCCGGCACCCACCACCACCCAACGCGCGGAACTCTTGCCGGCATGGGCAGGCTTTGGCTGGCGCTTGCGGCTGAGGTGATACCAACCGCAGGTGGTATCGTCTGCGGGCAGATGAGTTACTTTCGTCATTGCTGGGACCTGCGCTTATTGTTCGATTTGTCTGGCCTGCTGTGCCGCCAGGTGTAGCTACTCAATAGGTAAACGCCACCGAAGCGGCCATGGGTGTGGCGTATTCGGCCATGCGCCGTCTGGACAGCTCGAAATGCTCGCCCACCACCACCGCTGCCCTGGCGGCGTCGCGCTGCTCGATGGCTTCGATCATCTGGTCATGCTGCTCGCAGGCCAGTTGCAGGTCGCGCTGCATATCATCGCTACTGGGGTGGCGGTAGAAAATCCGTCCGAGCCGCGCATGGTCGATCAGCAAGCGGCGCAGGCTGGGCAGCAAATAATCGTTGTGGGCCATCTTGCCGATTTCGAGATGGAAGGCATCGTTGTGGATAACCCGCGCATCGACGTCGTTGTCCACGATGGCCTGGCGAAACTGTTCCTGAATACCTTTGAGCACCACAATCTGCGCTGCACTGGCATGACTGGCCGCCAGTTGCGTGGTGGCGCTGTAGATCAGCGGCGCGGCCAGAAAAAAGCCGCGCAGCGACTCATGGCCCATTGACGCGACCCGCGGTGCGCGCTGGGTTTCCAGCTCGATGTAGCCTTCGGCGGCAATCTGGCGCAGCAGCTCACGCACTGGCGGACGTGACAGACCGAACTCGTTGCCGAGCAACAGTTCATCAATGACCTGACCCGGGATCAGCTCCATGTTGAGGATGCGGCGACGCAGTGCATCGCCCAAGACAGCCTTACGGTCCTGGGGAGCGTCGGCGCTGGATTGATCGACTTCGGAACAGGCTTTCATGGTGATTATTCTGCTGGTCGCGGAGAATGTCTACAATTTGTCTACCAAATATAAGAGCCCGTAAGACAATGTGTCTACATCGTTTTCCGCGGGTGTCGCTCCCAGACAACAGCGCTTCTTGCCGAAGCCTGTCAAACCAATGAAAAATCAGCAGGTCGCTGAAGAACGCCGCTCATCGATGTCGGTTTGGGAGCGTTTTCAGCGCGGACTGAAGCGCTTTTCAAACTGCCCGGCACCGGCTTTGAGCAGGCCGGCCTGCACCAGCAAGGGAGTGATGGCCGCGTCAGGCTGTACCTGACCGCTGAGCTGCAGGCGTTGCTGCACAGGTTGCATACGGGCCTGCAGGTGATGTTCACCAGCGCGCTCGATCTCGGCCAGCAGTTGCAGACCTTGCTGGCAAGTGGCCGAGATCCGGGCACTGCCCAGGGTCAACGACCAGGGCGCCAGCATCGCGAGCTGCTGCCCGCTCAGTTCACCCTGGCTGTCGATACAACGGCTGCCGCGCGCCTCGAATTGCAGCGCGCCCTGCCACTGGCCATCGAGCAGGTAGTCGCTGCGGGTAGTGGCCTGCGCCGGGGCAGGTTGCAAGCGGGCTTGCCAACGCCACGGCCAGCCCTCGACACGCAAGGCCCAGGCTTGCTGCTGAAGGCCGGCATCGACCTGCAATTGGCGCTGCAACGGGCGCAGTTGCCAGCTCAACGGCCCGACCAGCCCCAGCCGCTCGATACGCCCATGCCACAGGCTGCCGCTGACCTGTTCAGGCTGCCAGCCCGGCGCCCAGTCGAACCCGCGCAACACCCAACTGGCGGGCAGCTTGACCAGCAGGGTCAGGGCGAACACCAGCACACCTGCGCACCACAGGCCACGACTCAAGGTTGCGCCCCGCTGCGGCTGACATCCAGATTGAACACCAGCCCCGCACCGCTTTGCTCCAGGCTCCAGCGCAGCGGCCGGGCGCCCTGCTCCTGAACACCGCGCATCAGTTGCGCAAGCTTCTCGGCGCGCGACACCTCGCCGCGCACCTGCCAGACTTCGCCACGCTGTTCGACGGCGGTCAGGGTCACGCCACGGGCGCTGGCCAGTGCCTGCCAGCGCTCATTGCTCAACCCGTCGCCGCGCTGCAACAGCCGCGCCTGACCGGCCAATGCCTGCCAATGCTGCACGGACCGGACATAGTCGACCAACGGCCGGCCCAGCAATACCAGCACCAGCGTCAACACAACCACCCAACCGCCCAGCAACAGATAACGGCGCGGCGCTGGCAGCACGGCATAGCCTTGGGTCAGGCGCTGCAACAGATCATTCATGGCTGGGCTCCCAGATCGAAACGCACGCTCAGCAGCGCGCCGTTTTCACTCGGCTCGGCACTGGCGGTGGCGCCAGCCGCTTTCGCCAGGCTTTGCCAATGGTCGGCCGCAGGCCGCGTGGCATTGCCACTCAACACCAGCCGCCAGGTACGACCATCGAAGTAACTGCCTGATACGCCCCAGCCCTGCTGGCTGCCCAGCCAGTTGCCGATGGCCTGTTCAAGCATCACCAGTTGCTCTTGCCGCACCCGCCAGTCGGTCTGTTCGCTCTGTAAGCGCGCCAGCTCACGACTGGCCTGACGGGTATTGGCCACCGGACCGGTCAGCGCCTGGACCTCGGCCTTCCAGCCCGGCACCTGGCCGAGCCACTGCACCAGGCTCAGGCTTGCCCAGCCAAGGCCCAACACCGCCGCCATCGCCAGCAGACGGCGTTGCACAGGATTGAACAGCGCGGTTCTGGCGCGCCGCACTTGGCGCACGTCCAACAGGTTCGGCAAGCGCTGTAAATCCGCGTACTGCGGCGGCCAGTCGCCGTGCATGCAGGCGTCGCTGCGCCAGCCTTCAGGCGGCTCGCCCAGCGCGTCTGGCCACACCAGCCACTGCTGGCGTCCTTGCTCATCGGCGCGCACCAGATAGCGCGCATCATCACGAACCCAGCAACGCACCTCACCAGCATCTGCCAGAGGCATCAGTTGCGGTTCGGCCCATAGATACTCAGGCGCGATACCCAGTTGCTCGGCCTCGCTCAGCCATTGCTGAACCTGCGCCTTGTTGACCACCAGCAATTGCAGGTGCCCGGCGCTGCGCGCCAGGCAATGCACCTGCACCTGCTCCGGCGGTTGCTGCAACTGATCTTCAAGCAACAGCGGCCATTCATGACGCTTGAGCCCAGGCGGCGCTGCGACCTGAAAGTGGCTGCAATGCATCGCCGGAATCAGCAGCGCCACCCGTGCCGCTTGCAAAGTATCGGCCGGTGGCGGCCAGCTGCCCTGTTGATTACCCGGTACACGCCGCCACTGCCAGCCGCCAGCTTCGGGGCGTACCAGCAGCCAGGCACATGGCTTGCGGCGGCCGGGCGACAGGCGCTCAAACTGATTAATGAGGGCTGTTTTCAAGGCGTGAGATCCGCAAGATTAAAGGTGCATACATAAGGTGACCCCTGATAGTCGAACGCCAGCCGCACACCGCGGGTCGGTGATGCGGCGACGCTGGAAGGGAACGCCAGCCAGCGATTGCCCTGATAGAAGCTCCACTGCACCCGGTCGACGCCCTCCAGCTGCTCACGGCGTTGCCAGCGCGGCGCAGCAAGCGCGTACAAGTCTTGCGAAATGGCCACGCTCAGGCGCCTCTCGCGTTGTTCATACAACAGCCGCTGACGCTCCTGACGCGACGCAGCGCCCGCCTCGGGCCAGGCGCTGAGCGCCACCCAGTCGAGCTGGTTGGCAGCGGGTTGCCAGTCCAGCGCGTGCAGCGGCAACGGCAAACGCTGTTCATAAAGCTGGCGCACGATCAGGCTGTCGAAGCGTCGTTCCAGCGCCAGGCAAAACTCCAGCACTTGCGGCTGCTCGCTCGCCTCGCCCAGCCGCTCACGGACCTTGCTCCAACCGTTGACCAGCGCCGCCAGCACCACGCCCAATACGGCGGTCAGCGCCAGCGCCACCAGCAGCTCAATCAAGGTCAGGCCGCGCGCATGCTTCATAGTGGCCGTACCAGAAACAGGCTGAATTGCCCCAACGGCTCACGCTCGTCGCGACTGGCGAACAACGTCAGTTCACCACGGCGCAGGTCACGCACGCCGGTCATGCCCAACTGCAGACGCCAGTGGCAGGTCTGGTTGCCCTGCTGCAACTGGCCCTGCACCTGGTTGGCCGCCGGCCAGTACTGCTCGACACTGAAACGTGCTTCCAGCTCCCGGGCGCACAGGCTGCCGAGCCGATGCTGCTGCACCGCCTGATGCACCGCGATACGCTGGCGCAGCATCTGGCTGACCATCACCGTCATCACCGCAGCAATACCCAGTGCGACCATGACTTCCAGCAAGGTGAAACCGCGCTGCCGTTTCAATGCGCTAATCACAAGGCGTCGCCTCGCAGCAGCCGGTTGTCACTGCCCCAGCGCCAATTCTGCTGCCCGTCCGGCCATTGCCAACGCAAATTCACCGGGCTGGCGACACCGGCTGGGGTGAAGATCACCCGAGGTTCACCGGATGCTGGCCAGTCGGCACGCAACGCCTGCGGCCAGGCCGATGACCGCCAAGGCTCAACCCGCCACTGGCCCTGCTGCCAGCGGACGAACTCAGGCTGGTGGCCATTCCAGCGCAAGCCGCTCAACTGCCCGCTATGCCGGGCCACGGCAGCCTGCTGCTGCGCCTGAGCGGCCAACTGGTCCAACGCCTGTAATGCGGCGCCCGGCCCGCCATTGAGCCAGGCCACACTCAGGCCACTGAACAGGCCGACGATCAGCAGCACGACCATCAGTTCCAGCAGCGAGAAGCCGTGGCTGCGCGTCACCGTTACAGGCTCCAGTTACCAATGTCGCCGTCGGTGCCCTCGCCGCCTTCGACACCATCGGCGCCCAGCGAATAGATGTCGATGCGTCCGTGCTGGCCCGGCGCGCGGTAGCGGTACGGGTTGCCCCACGGATCATCCGGCAGGCGACGAATGTAGCCATCGGCACGCCAGGCACGGGCCAGCGGCTCGACGCTCGGCGCCTTGACCAGTGCGCTCAGGCCCTGCTCGCCGCTGGGGTAACGCAGGTTATCAAGACGGTACATGTCCAGCGCCTGCTCCAGGGTCGCCAGGTCGGCCAGCACTTTCTGGCGCATGGCCTTGTCCTGGTTGCCGAGCACGCTGGGCGCGACCACGGCGATCAGCAGGCCGATGATGAAAATCACCACCATGATTTCCATCAGGGTGAAACCGCGCTGGTTGCGGGAACGTGGCATAACAAAAGTCTCCATGAATCAGAAGGACAGGCCCTGGTTGAGCTGCATGATCGGCAGCAGCACGGCGAGGACGATAAACAGCACCACCGCGCCCATCACCAGGATCATCAGGGGTTCGAACAGCGCCATGAGTGTGTCGACCTGGCGGGTGAAGCCACGCTCCTGGTTATCCGCGACCCGTTCGAGCATGTCGGGCAGCGTGCCGCTGGCCTCGCCGCTGGCAACCATGTTCAACAGCAACGGCGGGAAATGCCCGGCGCCGGTCAAGGCACGGTGCAGGCTGACCCCGCCTTCGACCTGGGCCTGGACGCTCTGCAACGCGCGATGCACCTCGCGATTACCGACCGTGGCGGTGGCTACCTGTAAAGCCTCCAGCAGCGGCACGCCGCTGCCGGCCAGAATCGCCAGGCTGCGCGCCAGCCGGGCGCTTTCCAGGACACCTAGCAGCTCGCCGACCTGGGGCCAGCGCAACAGCGAGCGGTCCAGGCGCAGCCGCCAGTGCGGCTTGCGCAACAACCAGCCAGCGCCCGCACCACCGAGCACCAGCAGCCCGAGCAACCACGGGCCGGCCCACACCAAAGCGTCACTCAGGCCGATCAGCAGCCGGGTCACCAGCGGCAGGGTCTGGCCGCTGTGGTTGAACTGTTCGGTGAGCTTGGGCACTACGAAGGTCATCAAGCCCATCACCACCGCCAGCGAAACCAGCATCAGCACGGCGGGATAAATCATCGCGGTGCGCGCCTTGTGGCGCTGGCGCTGGACCTGCTCCAGATGCTCGGCCAGACGCTCCAGCACCGACGCCAGCTTGCCAGAGCGTTCGCCGGCCTCGACCAGCGAGCAATACAGGCCATCGAACAGGCCACCCTGACGGCGCAGGCTCTGGGCCAGACTGTGACCTTCAGCCAGCGAGCCACGCACCGCCACCAGCAGGTTGCGAATCGCTGGCTGTGCCAGTTGTCGCTCCAGCGTGCCCAGCGCATCGACCAGCGCAATGCCGGCGCTGGACAGGGTCGCCAGTTGCCGGGTCAGTTCACATAGCTGGCCATGATTAAGCCGCTGGCTGCGCGGCAGCCGGGTGCTGGCAGCCTGCACCTGCAGGCTGCGGGCGAACAGGCCCTGTTCGCGCAGCAACTGCCGGGCATGCCGTTCGTTCTCGGCTTGCAGGCTGGCCTTGCGCAGACGGCCGGCCTGGTCCAGCGCCTGATAGGAATAAGTCGGCATCGGTCAGCCCCGTACCGCGCGCAGCACTTCGGCCAGGCTGGTCTGAGCGCTGCGCAGACAATCGCTGGCCATGGCCGCGAGGGTCTGGCGCTTGCCCTTGAGGTAATCGTGCATCGCCACCTCACTGGCGCCGTCGTACAACAGACGAATCAGGCCGTCGTCCAGTTCGATGAACTCATACAGGCCAATTCGCCCGTCGTAGCCACTGCCTTGGCACTGCTCGCAGCCGACGGGATGGTAGCTGTGGGTCAGCTCGGCCAGTTCCGGCCATAGTTCGCGCTCGGCCGGCTGCAAGGGCTGCGCGGTCGCACAGTGGCACAGCCGACGTACCAGCCGCTGGGCCATCACGCCCTTGAGGCTGGAGGCAATCAGAAACGGCTCGACCCCCATGTCCCGCAAGCGTGTCACCGCCCCCACCGCGCTGTTGGTGTGCAGCGTTGAGAGCACCAGATGCCCGGTCAGGCTGGCCTGCACGGCGATCTGTGCGGTTTCCTGGTCGCGGATTTCACCGAGCATGATCACGTCCGGGTCCTGACGCAGAATCGCCCGCAGACCACTGGCGAAGGTCAGCCCGGCGCGCGGGTTGATCGCGGTCTGGCCGATGCCGGTGATCGCGTATTCCACCGGGTCTTCGACGGTGAGGATATTGCACGAGCCGTCATTGAGCCTGTTGAGGCTGGCGTACAGCGTGGTGGTCTTGCCCGAGCCGGTCGGCCCGGTGCTGAGCACGATACCGTTGGGTCGTGCCAGACAGGCGCGCAAGCCGCGCTCGACAGCTGCGGGCATGCCGAGGTTGGCAAGGTCCAGCAGGCTGGCCTGCTTGTCCAGTACCCGCATCACCACCCGCTCGCCGTGAATGCCCGGCAGGGTCGAAACCCGGATGTCGACTTCACGGCCTGCGGCGCGCAGGGTGATACGGCCATCCTGGGGCTGGCGCTTTTCGGCGATGTCCAGCCGCGCCATGACCTTGATCCGCGACACCAGCATGGCCGACAAGGCCCGCGGCGGACGCAGCACTTCGCGCAGATGACCATCGACCCGCAAACGGATCACCAGGCTGGCTTCAAAGGTCTCGACATGAATGTCCGAAGCCTGCAGCCGCAGCGCTTCGCCAAACAGGCCGTTGATCAGGCGGATCACCGGCGCGTCGTTGTCGTTCTCCAGTAAGTCCTCGATCTTCGGCAGCTCGCTCATCAGGCTATCGAGATCAACCTGGGCGCCAATGCCTTCGATCAGCGCTGCGGTGGCCGACTCTGCGGCCTGGTACAAGCCGCCCAGCCGCTGCTCGTAATCGGTGGCGCTCAGATGCTCGACCGCCGTCGGCCGACCATGCACGCGCAGCACTTCCTGCAAGGTGTCGGTATCGGCCCCGGCGCGCAGCCATAACTGCCAGCCCTGCTCGGTCGGCACCCGGGCAACGCCGGCTTGACGTGCCAGGCGGTAAGCCAGCAGACCACTCACCAGCTCACCTGGCCCAGCCGCTCGCGGCTCGACGGGAACAACTGCAACAGGTTGTCGCTGGCCTTGCGCTCGGGCAACGCCAGGTTGGTCGTGGTTTTGAGGTTCTGGTACTTCTCGCTACTCAACTGCGCCAGGGTCTGGTCGTCACGAACAATGCGCGGGCGGATAAACACCATCAGATTCTGTTTGACCCGCTGGCTGGCGCTGGAACGAAACAGCCGGCCGACACCGGGAATGTCACCCAGCAGCGGCACCCGCTGGTCGCTGTCGGTGGTCTCATCACCAATCAGCCCGCCCAGCACCACCAGGCCGTTGTCGGCGACCATCACCTTGGTCTTGATCTCGCGCTTGTTGGTAATCACATCGCTGGCCGCTGCGCTTTCGGCAATCGAGGAGACTTCCTGGACGATGTCCATGCGCACGGTGTTGTCGATGTTGATCTGCGGCTTGATGCGCAGCTTCACCCCCACTTCACGACGCTCGATGGTCTGGTAGGGGTTGGCGTTGTTCTGGGTCACCGAACCGGTGACGAACGGCACTTCCTGGCCGACCAGGATCGACGCCTCTGCGTTATCCAGGGTCAGCAGGGTCGGGGTCGAGAGCAGGTTGAAGCCGCTCTGGCCTTTGAGCGCGTTGATCAGGGCGATGAAGTTCAGCCCGCCGCCGATATGCCCGACCCCGGCGGCAGCGCCCTGCACGCCCGAGAGCAATTGCGCCAGCCCGGTGCTGTCGCCACTTTGCGCCAGCGCGCCGACAGCGGCCACGCTTGGCGTAGTGCCGCCCGGAAAATTGATCGTGCCGCCGCCCAGGCTGTCGTGCTGGAACAGCCACTGCACGCCAAGCTCTTGCACGCGGGTGTCGGTCACCTCGGCAATAATCGCCTCGACCACCACCTGGGCGCGGCGAATGTCCAGTTGCTCGACGATACTGCGATAGGCCGCCAGTTCACTGTCGGGACCGACCATCACCACCGCGTTGGTGCCCTCTTCATATTCCATGCGCACGCCGTTGCTGCTGACCACCAGCGGCTTCTCGCCTTCGCCAGCCGTACCGGGCGGCGCTGCGCTGTCTTCCTGACCCAGGCCGCGCAGCACCTTGACCACCTCAGCTGCATTGGCGTGGCGCAGGTACATCACCACCGTATTGCTGCTTTGCAAGGCATCACGCGGTTTGTCCAGTTGCCGCAACAGGGCCCGCACGCGCTGGCGGCTGTCGCTGCTGCCGCGCACCAGCAAGGCGTTGCTGCGCGGGTCGGCGACCACCTGGGCACTGTCGGCGCCCTGTTCACGGGCCAGCAGCCGCGTCATCAGTTGTGCGGTGTCATTGGCACTGGCGTGCTTGAGGGCCATGACCTCCAGCGGTTCCTGGCTGACCTGATCGAGCTGCACCAGCAGGTTGTCGATGCGGTCTAGGTTGCTGCGCCAGTCGGTAATCACCAACAGGTTGGCCGACGGATACGGCGTGATGACCCCGACTCGCGGGTCGATCAACGGCCGCAGGATATTGAGCATCTGTTCGCTGGCGGCATTGCGCACGTTGAATACCCGGGTGGCCATGCCGTCGTTGGCCTTGCCGTTGCTGCGTTTGGACTCCACCGGCACCGGCTCAAGCCGCGCCGACTCGTCCGGAACGATCTTCACGCTGCCGTTGGGCAAGTCCACTGCGGCAAAGCCCTGGGCACGCAATTGCGCAAGAAAGATCGCATAGATCTCGTCACTGCCAAGCATCTCGATGCTGCGCACCGTGACCTTGCCCTTGACCCGCGGGTCGATGATGAACGTGGTGTTGGTGATGCGCGACACGCTGTCGATGAACTCCGACAGTTCGGTGTCGACGAAATTGACCTCGTAGACCGGCTCCTCTTCAGCGCCGGCCTGGCCCACGCCCAGCAGGCAGCACAGCAGGATAATGCGCAGGGGATGACGAAAGTGCTTGATGATCATGTTCAGCCCTGTTGCTTGATACCAAATGGAGGACGCTGCGCCGGCCACGGCAGCCGCTCGCGCTGGCCGTGGTTGTCGAAGATCAGCCCGCGTTCGTCGATGTCTTGCAGCACGATACCGGGGGCCAGCCGCTGACCGCGGCTGAGGGTGCGCTGGCGCTGTTCGAAGCGCAGCACCACCACGGTGGCCGCCAGGTCACGGCTTTTAAGGCCGCCTATGTATTCGATCGGCAGGCGGGTCAGCGGCAAGTCGCCGGAGGTCACCGCCTGGCTGTGCCAGTGCTCGCTCAACAACTGCGGCAGCGGCGCCAGCGTGACCGGCGCGGCGGCGCTGGCGCTCTTGCTGCTGATCTGCAACACACACTGCGCCGCCAGCCAGCCGCACAACGCGACCAGCAGCAGATGACTGGCACGGGTGAGGCGGCTCAAGCGTTTGTCTCGCGCGGGTGCCAGCCAGGATGGCCCTGTACGTAACGCACCGGCGGCAGCGCCAGGCTCGCCAGTTGCCAACCGTCTGGCTGTTCGCGCAGCCAGGCTTCCAGGTGTTGCCACAGCGGCTGGCCGGTCTGGGCATCGACGCCCGGACCAAAGGTGCGGCACAGGCCTTCAGGTTCGCCCAGGCCGCTGACACGTTTGCCACTGGCGCTGTAGGTGACCTGCCAGGGCTGGCCGAACCAGCGCGGCAGGTCCTGGCTGTTATCGAGCAATAGCGGCTCACCGAACAGTTGCTCGGCGGCGTTTTCCAGCACTTGCGGCACCTGTTTGGCCGACACATCGACCACCGGCGCCGGATAGCTGCCGGTCAGGCTGAGCAGGTGTTCGCGGGTAATCATCTGCCCACGCTGCAACGGGCTGTCATACCGCAGGCCGGGCAGCAGCACCAGGCTGTCAGGCTTTTGTGCCAGAGCCTGATGCAGCAAGCGGTCCCAACTGCCGCCGCGTACATCACGCCGCCAGAGCGGCTCTGGTGCCCGCGCCAGCGGCTGGTCGAGCCAGCCGGCGTGGGCCGCGCGCTGCTGCTGGGCAAGCTGGCGAATCCGCTGGGCCTCGGCCTGATCGGCCGCGCTCAGCGCGCCTTCCAGCGCCGGATAAAAATGCGCGCTGAACTGCCACTGGCCGTTGCTTTGCTGGCAGCGAATACGAAAGGCGCCGCTGGCTCGCATGCCGCCGAAGATCACCGGCACCTGCTTGCCAGACGCTTGCAGTGCCTGCACCGGTTGCGGCCACAGGTCCTGGCCACGGGCACAGAGCAGAATATCCAGTTGGGGAATCCGTTCGGCCAGCCACAGCCCGGGGCCGGTGCCCGTGTCGGCCAGGGCAATCACCAGATCGGCTTCGGCGCGCGCCTGCTCGAACGCCGGCCGCAGGTTGTCCAGCCATTGTTGCAGCGACGGTTTTTGATCCTTCGCGTAAGGGTCGGTGACGCCCACCACCGCGATGCGCAGCCCGCCACGGCTAAAGAAGCTCACTGGCCGGGTGCCGAAACGCTGCGCGGTTTCAGCGTCCAGCCCCGCGCCCAGTACCGGATGTTTGAACTGTCGGTACAAACCGGCACAGGCCTGCGGCCAGAGCAGACGCTCGTCACTGCTGACCCGTACTTCGCTGCCCAGCAGCGCACTGCCCTGTACACCGGACAAGCCTTGGGTCAGGTACGCCAGGCCACTGCCATTCCAGCACTGGCCGTTCTCCAGAGTCAGGCTATTGCCTTCCCCGGCCTCGTTGCGCAGGCGCTGTAACACGGCGCCAAGCACCGGGTAACCGCCCGTTTGCACCTCACCGGCCTGGCTGGCATCGAGCAATGGGTCAAGCATGCGTTGCTGTGCGGATCGCGCATTGGCCCCGCTGATCCAGGGGGCCTGGCCGATCCGGGTCGCCGGGCCAAGGCGCGTGGCAGGTACTACCGGCAGGCCGGGCTGGCGTGCGTCCAGGGTATCGGCGACGTACAGCAGGTCGACCTGGCCACCCTGGCCGGCGACCCCACCCAGCGTCGAACAGGCCGATAACCAGGGAGCCATGGCGCCCATGGTCATCCACCCCAACACACCGCGCCGCCGCAAAGAGACCATCGTTCACACACCTTGGAACTGTTTCAGTACAGGGGCGGCATATTGGCGATGACAAATGACAGTTTGATGGCAGTTTTGCAACTAAGGAGCCATCATCGGTGCCATCAGCAGCTGAGAAAAAGCGCCACTAACAGCAATGGATTTTTCCCGTCTTTACGACAACCAATGATTGTCAGACAAACTAACAATCGAACTCAGGACTCGCGGTGCACAGTTTTAATAACGCTAAACCTGATAAAAATCAGTCCACTGCGTCAGGCTAAGGAAAACGGCAGGTTGCATTAGAGTTTGCTCAAGCGCCTGTTACATATTGAAACAAACCCTCTAAAGCTGGTGGCATAATTTAATCAAACTGCCAATTAATCATCACACTTGGCTCTTAAAGTCCGCGGTTCCTTTTCCAAACCAACTCTCATAAAAGGACCTGATGGATGAGTCGTGATACCGGCGATAACCTGAACCGCAACCCGAGCGTCAACGAACCGATGGGTTCAGTCATCGACACGTACCTGAGCCGTCGCAGCGTCGTGCGCGGTGGCCTGGGGGCGGCGATTGCCCTGATTGCCGGTACTGGCCTGACCGGCTGCTTCGACAGCGGTGGCGGCAGCTCCAGTGATGACGCGCCGACCACGCCGACCAATCCGGTCACCCCGACCCCGGAAGTGCCGAAACTGAAGCTGGGCTTCAACTCCATTCCTGGCTCGCGCACCGACGCCTGTGTGGTGGCGGCCGGTTACGTGGCCCACGTTCTGGCGCCATGGGGCACCCCGTTCAACAGCACCGCCAATGCCTGGAAAAACGACGGTACCAACACCTCTACCGACCAGGCCAACTCGGCCGGCATGCACCACGACGGCATTCATTACTTCCCGATCAATGGCAGCTCCACTGACGGCATCATCGCCATCAACTACGAGTACATTGATGAAAACGCCCTGCACCCGAATGGCCCGACCACCGTTGCCGGCAAGCGTCCGGTTGAAGAAGTGCGTAAGGAAATCAACGCCCACGGCGCCGGTGTGATGCATGTGCGCCGGGTTGATGGTCGCTGGCAGATCGTCGATAACGACCCGCTCAACCGCCGCTTCACCACCGCCTCGGTGATGAACCTGTCCGGTCCGCTCAAAGGCACCGACCACGTCAAAACCAAGTTCTCTCCGGACGGCACCCGCACCCGCGGCACCAACAACAACTGCGGCAACGGCTACACGCCATGGGGCACTTACCTGACCTGTGAAGAAAACTGGCCAGGCATTTTCGTCAACAAAGGCACCGTACCGGCCGATCAACGCCGGATCGGCGTGGCCACTGGCGAGACCAACTACCAGTGGGAAACCGCCGCCGGTGACAGCTCCGAGGTCAACGACGAGTTCCGCCGCTTCAACATCACCCCGACCGGTGCCAGCGCCACGGCGGACTACCGCAACGAAGCCAGTACCTACGGCTACATCGTCGAGATCGACCCGTACACCAACACCAGCGTGCCGGTCAAACGCACCGCGCTGGGCCGCTTCCGCCACGAAGGTTGCTGGCCGGGCCTACTGACCGAAGGCAAGCCGGTGGTGTTCTACATGGGTGACGACTCGCAGAACGAATACCTCTACAAGTTCGTCTCCACCGCACTGTGGAGCGCGGCCGACGCCAACCCGAGTGATCGTCTGGCCACCGGTGCCAAGTACATGGACAGCGGCAAGCTGTACGTGGCGCGCTTCAACGCGGACGGCACCGGCACCTGGCTGTTGCTCGACACCACTTCCGCGACCACCGACGGCAGCACCCTGGGCGCCAAATTCACCGACCTGCCGGGCATCATCCTCAACACCCGCGGCGCAGCCGATGCGGTCGGTGCCACGCCGATGGACCGCCCGGAATGGACCGCCGTCAACCCGGTCAATGGCGACGTGTACCTGACCCTGACCAACAACTCCAGCCGCACCACCGCCAACGCTGCCAACCCGCGTGTGCCGAACCGTCACGGCCACGTGATCCGCTGGCACGACGCCGACAACCAGACCTCGTTCACCTGGGACATCTTCGTCTACGGCGCCAACGCCTCGGGCACTGCCGACCTGAACCGCTCCGGCCTGACCGAACTCAACCAGTTTGCCAGCCCGGACGGCATGACCTTCGACAGCCGCGGCATCCTGTGGATCCAGACCGACAACGGCGAATCGACCATCACCAGCTACACCAACGACCAGATGCTGGCGGTGATTCCGAGCAACATGGTGGACGCCGCCGGCAAGCAAGTCCCGGTCAACGCCAGCAACCAGGCCGACCTGCGCCGCTTCTTCGTCGGCCCCAACGGCAGCGAAGTGACCGGCGTGACCTTTACCCCGGACAACAAGAGCATGTTCATCAACATCCAGCACCCGGGTAACTGGCCGTCCACCCAGGTGGCCACTGACGTCACTGTCGGCAAGGTACGACCACGGGCGTCGACCGTCGTGATCCAGCGCGCCGACGGGGGCGAACTGGGGGTCTGATCGACCCGGATTGCGATACCCCCGGTAGGAGCGGCTTCAGCCGCGAAGGCCGCGATGTGAAGGCTTCGCAGCTGAAGCTGCTCCTACGGGGTTGCGTGTTTGCTGCACGACAGCGTGGACACGCCACTCAGGTCCAAACGCAATCCCACAACGGGTAATCTCCCTCGCTTTCGACCAATCCTGCGCGAACCGGGTTGGCGATCACATAGCGCGCCATATCCAGCACCTGCTCTTGCGTCCTCGCTGCGTGGTCGTGGTAACCCTTTTGCCAACGTAGTGTCTGGTTGCCGCAAGCACGATTGATCGCATAGGCATTTGCGCCTTTAAGCTGCTGCATCAGTTGGCTCAAGGAACCTGAGCGTAGCTCGAACAACCAGTGCAAGTGATCCGGCATCACTACCCAGGCCAACGAATTCACCGCCCCAGCCTCATGCAGGCAACGCAGTTGTGCGACCAGCATCCGACCAATATGAAACTGCGCAAATACTGGAGCCCGTTCCCGGACGGCACATGTCACCAGATAGATTTGCCCCTGTATCGAGCGGCGACCAATACGAAGATTACGTGCATGAGCATGAGCAGGCATTCCATTGCCCTCCTTGACATCCTCCCCGGCCTGAAGGCCGGAGATTCCTACGGCGCTCAGGCGCGGCATCGAGCCGCCCCCGAGTCGCTTCGGTGGGTTCCTGCTGCTGGCGCCATGACCTCTGCGCTCACTTCACAGGCTAACCGGGCGTGTCCCGCCCTTAGTACATTGATCGCCGCGACCACATCGGCGTTGCCTTCAAAACCACATCCCACACACCTGAACAGCGCCTGCGTCTGGCGGTTGGCCGCCGACACATGGCCGCAACACGGGCACCTGCGGCTGGTATTTTGCGGCGGCACGGCAATCAGCCAGCCGCCGCGCCATGCCAGCTTGTAGTCCAGCTGGCGACGGAACTCGAACCAGCCCTGATCGAGGATGGCCCTGTTCAGGCCTGACTTGGTCCGAACGTTTCTTCCCGGTGCCTCGGCCGTGCCTGCCGCCGACCTGGACATATTGCGTACCTGCAAGTCCTCGATACACACCATCGCGTGGTTTTGGCTGATCGTGGTGGAGCACTTGTGCAGATAGTCGCGGCGGGCATTGCCGATGCGCGAGTGAATGCGCTGGACGCGGGCTTTCGCCTTCTTCCAGTTGCGGCTGAATCTGACCTTGCGGCTCATCGCCTGCTGCGCTTTGCACAGCGCGGTTTCATGGCGTTTGAAGCTGTTCAGGGGTGCGTAGAACGAGCCATCCGAAAGCGTGGCGAACCGGGCAATGCCCATGTCGATGCCAACTGCCGCACCCTGTGCCGTGGGCTGCTCATCGATCTCTCGTTCGGTCTGGATGCTCACGAACCACTTGCCACACGACTGGCTCACGGTGATGTTCTTCACAGTACCCAGCGTCTCGCGGCTGTTGCGGTAGCGCAGCCAGCCCAGCTTTGGCAGAAACAGGCGGCTGTTGGTCTGGTCGAGCTTGATCTGTTTCGGGTCGGGATAGCGGAAACTGTCGTGCTGCCCCTTCTTCTTGAATCGGGGAAAGTCGGCTCGTCTGGCGAAGAAGTTGGTGTAGGCCCGTTCCAGATCCTTGAGGCTCTGTTGCAACGGGTGAACGGGCGCATCGGCCAGCCATGCGGTTGGCGGGCTATGGCGCCACTCGGTCAGCAACTTGCACAGGCCCGCATAGCCGAGCTTCTTCTCGCCTTGCTCGTGGCGCTCCTTCTGCAACGCCAGCGCCTTGTTGAAGACGAAGCGACAGGAGCCCGCAAAGCGGCGCATTTGCCGCTCCTGCTGGCCGTCTGGCATGAGTTCGTACTTGAAGGCTTGAAGTCGTTGCATGCTGCTCTTGAGCCATGAGCAATGAAGACGCCATTAGGCGCGGACGGCACGGTGTTTTCAAGGTGCATGCCCATGGGGTCTTTGTAACGAAATACCGCCGTAGAGGGGCATCTGTGTCGCCATGTTACTGCGCATCATCCTGCGGCGGTGCATCCATCGAACAGCAGCAGCCCCCCCCACGGCAACCAGGGACGGCTACGCCGTCCGCGCTATCCTTCCCCGCCCTGAACGGCGGGGCTTGTCGCGCCTCGATGGTCAGTGGCCAAACACCTCCCGTCCCCGCACCACCATCTGCTGCGCCGGCACCCGGCCATGCCACTTCACCACACCCCGCGCTTGCACCCGGTACTGGCTGCTGAACAGTTGCCCGTCCAGGCGGGTGTCGATTTGCAGCAGAAAATGATCACCATTGAGCAACAGCCCTTCGCTCAACCGGGCAAAGGCATCGTCATCCATTGCGCCCATAACCTGACGCAGGTCGCTGGCGTCTTTATAGCCGCTGGCCGGGCGGCCGGTGATCAGGCGGGTCAGTTGGGCGCGGGACAGTTCACCCTGGTACAACGCCTCCAGCAAGGGCAAGTGCGCAAGGTTCAGCGCATTGGCATTGAGCCGCCAGCCCTCGTGGTCCGGCAAGGCGCACAACGCACCCGCCACGCCGGGCATGCGCAGCGCCAGCAGGTTCAGTTCACTGATGTCGGCCATCGGCTGGTTGGCGGCCAGGCGCGGTGGTGACTGGCGTGAGTATTCGTGGTTTTCCGCGCCATGCAGGCGTGGCTGATGATTGCTGTCCAGCCAGTCGATCAGGCTGTCGGCCAGCCGCTCGGCGGCCAGGTCATCGCCCAGTAGATACAACAACTGACCGCGAGCGCGCTCTGCTTCCGGGCCGATCAGGCTGTTGACGTTGAAGCAGGTGTGCAGGTCGATAATGCGGATGCTGGAACTGCCACCCTTGAAGTCATAGCTCAGCGGCTGGCCGCGCAGCGCCTGCCAGAACATCGGGCTGGCACGCCACAGCGGGTCCTTGAGCGCCTGTTCGGCAAACGCCAGGGCGGCCTTCTCGATGGCGCGGGCCTGCACGCGCTGCTGGATCAGGCGCACGCCGTCGACCTCCTGACGGCCCTGTTGCACCAGCCAGGTCAAGCCACCGGCGAGCATGGCCAAGACCACCAGCACCATCAGCAGCGCCGCGCCTTGTTGTCGATTCCGGTCCATCATCACACCTGTCTGCCGCGTTGGAACATTAGGGGCTGTTGCCGTTTCAGCGCAACCCGCAGGGCCGTGGCTGTTTCGTCGCACGCCCTCCAGCAGACTGAAGCCTATGCAAACCGACAAAACAGACCTCGGCGCGGTTGTGATGAAACGGCAACAGCCCCTAGTCAACACAGGCAATGTTGCAACCTCATGTAAACCGCGCAAAAACGTCACGTGCCCGTCATACAGGCCCGGCAAGATGCGTGTTCATTTTGCAAATCAATTACCTGGAGCGTTGCGTAATGGGCGGTATCGGAATCTGGCAACTGTTGATCGTGCTGCTGTTGGTGGTCTTGCTGTTCGGCACCCGCCGCCTGAAAACCCTCGGTGCCGACCTTGGCGAGACGATCAAGGGCTTTCGCAACTCAGTGAGCGACGCCAAGGGCGACGACACCCTCGCGCATCACAACAGCCTGAACGACGCCAGCCGTGCAGCTGCGCAGCAAACCGAAAGCAAGCACTGAGGCCGGTCAGTCTGCGCTCTTGGCCAACTCGCCGATCTTCTCCAGCCGTGCGCGCACGATATTGCGGCTGATGCCCAGCAACCGGCCGGTCTGCAACTGGTTGCCATGGCAGAAACGGTAGGCCGTGCGGAACAGGGTTTCCTCGATGTGTTCGTACAGGTCCGGGATGTTCTGTTCGAACAGCGCAATCAGGGCACTTTCCAGATTGGCCGGCGGCGCCAGCGGGCGCGGCGCCGCCGCAGCCTGCACTGCTTCTTCCTGGCGAATGCCGGATGAACGCATGTCCACCAGATGCAGATCGGCAGGCTGCACCACTTCGTTGCGGCACACCAGCAAGGCGTGGTGAATGGCGTTTTCCAGCTCACGAATATTGCCCGGCCAGCTGTGCATCAGCAGCTTGCGCTCGCTCTCTTCACTCAGCGAGGCGCGGTTATAGCCCAACCGCTGGCAGTGTTCACCGATGAAGAAATCGGCCAGCGGCAGGATGTCGCCCGGCCGCTCGCGCAGCGGCGGCAGGCGAATGGTCGCGACGTGCAAGCGATAGAACAGGTCTTCCCGGAAGTGCCCGGCCACCACGGCGTCGGCCAGGTTGACGTTGGTCGCCGCCACCAGCCGCACATTGATCGGAATCGGCGTGCGTGAGCCCAGCCGCACCACCTCGCGTTCTTGTAAAACGCGCAGCAGCTTGACCTGCATGTTCAACGGCAGGTCACCGATTTCATCGAGAAACAGCGTGCCGCCGTCAGCGGCCTCGAACCAGCCGGCCTTGCTGTTGGTGGCACCGGTAAAGGCGCCCTTTTCATGGCCGAACAGTTCGCTCTCCACCAGTGATTCTGCGAAAGCGCCGCAGTTGACCGCCACGAACGGCTCACGGCCCCGCCGGCTCAGATGGTGGATATGCCGCGCCACCAGCTCTTTGCCGGTGCCGGTCTCACCGATGATCAGGGTATTGGCTTCACTGGGCGCCAGGCGCTCGATACGGCTGAGCAGCTCTTGCGAACGTGGATCCTTGAACACCAGCACGGTGGCCCGGACCGATTTGGTCAGTTCACGGGCATGAGGATGAGTGAGCAGCGACATGTTGCGTACCTGGCAGTGAAAGCGCCCGGCCATCTTTGCACGAAAGTTCATAGCTCCTTTAATTATTAATTTTCATTTGTTTATTCCCAAAAGGGATATATCGAAAGCTGTCCCTCACCCTGCTGCTCCAGCAGCAATCGGTCAGCAGTGGTTGCCTTGCAGCGCGCATCGGGCTGCGTCCCAGGCAACACCCAGCATCCGCCAAATTTCTCGACAAGCCACGCCAAACAAGGCCTGCAGGCGATTTTCCCGGGCATGGCATGCAACCTGCTCTGCTGCTGGCAAGCCGGTCACCGCCGGCATCCGCTCGCTACCTTTGCGTTTAAGGAACTGCCATGAAATTGATTCGCCCGTTCAAGCATTCGGTTGCCACGCTGGCCGTGCTGTGTTCGATCAACGTGCTGGCTGCCGGTGTGCACGCGCCCAAGCCCGACCCGCTGCAAGGCGATGGCCGGGTCTCGGCGTTCTACACCTGGGAGGACGTGATTCCTGACACCCCTGGCAAGTTGCTGCGCAGCGAACCGCTGGATGCCACCCTGAGCCTGCCCAGCGCCGCCTCGCAGCAACGCATCCTCTACTCCTCACTCAGTGGCATCGACGGCAGCACCCCGATCGCCGTTTCCGGCGCGCTGTTCATTCCCAAGGGCACCGCGCCTGAAGGCGGCTGGCCGGTGCTGAGCTGGGGTCACGGCACGGTCGGTGTCGCTGATATCTGTGCGCCGTCCTGGTCCGGCCGCTCGTACCGTGACGTGCAGTTTCTCGACCGCTGGCTGCGCGAAGGCTTCGCCATTGTCGCCACTGACTATCAGGGGCTTGGTGTGCCCGGCGGCCACCCGCTGCTGAATAACCGCGCCGCCGCCTACGGCATCCTCGATGCCGCCCGCGCCGTCGTGAAGTCAGTGCCGGGGCTGGCCAACAAAGTGTTGATCGTCGGCCAGTCGCAAGGCGGTGCCGGCGCCTTTGCCGCAGGCGCCTATGCCGCCACTTATGCACCGGACCTCGGCGTCAAGGGCAGCATCGGCACCGGGGTGATTTACACCGTGGGCGCCAAGAGCGTGGGCAATCAGGACAAGACCAAAGTCGATGCGGCGCTGACCTACGGCTTCTACACCTTGCTTGCGGCGCAGCAGTACGACCCGAGCATCGACCCGAAAGACCACTACACCGACAAGGCCCTGCCGCTGTTCGAGCAAGCACGCACCAGTTGCCTAGCCTCGCTGACCAGCGACGTGCTGGCGCTGGGCCTGACCCCGGCGCAAGCGCGCAAGGACAACGACGGCGCCAAGCTCAAGCCGTGGTCTGCCCAGGTCAGCTACCCGACCCTCAAGCTGGCCCAGCCGATCTTTATCGGCACCGGCGCCGAGGACAAAACACCTGCGGCCGAAACCCAACTGCAACTGATGAAGGACGCCTGCAAGGCCGGCTCCGTCGTCGAGGGTCATCTGTACAAGGGGCTGGGCCATAGTGAAACGGTCAATGCCTCGCTGAAGGACTCGATCCCGTTCGCCAAGAAAGTCATCGCCGGCCAGACCATTACTCCGATCTGCGAACCGACCGCAGGCTGATTGAAAAAGGGCCTTGTGTGCACCCGCCGGGAAGCTGCCAGGGCAGTTTCCCGTTGGCCCTCCATTGATTGTCGAGACCACCCTCATGAGCATCGAATTCTTCAGCCGCCTGCCGCTGCACGGCGAAACCCAATACCTGCCGGGCGACCCGCGTAACCGTGGCGACTGGGGGCCCAGTGACGGCACCGGCGCGGTGTCGGACTTCAAGGTCGGTGACCCGTTCACCTACATCGATTACCTGGGCCAGATCGCCCGCGCCAACGAGATCAACCGCTTTGGCGGGGTGCTGATGGTCAACGCGCCCAGCGGTGAAGAACCGTGGACAGTCTGCTCGCTGCTGGCCCGGGAAACCCGCACCCTGAAGTTCGTCACTGCCTTTCAGCCTTACCACTACACACCCTGGGTGGCCGTGCAGCAGGCGGCGACCTACCAGCGAGCGACAGGCAACCGCCTGGTGTGGAACATCATCAACGGCGGCTCTGACGCGATCCAGCGCCAGGTCGGTGACTTCAGCGACCACGATGAGCGCTATGAACGCGCCACGGAATTTCTCGATGTGGTCAAGGGCTTCTGGCACAACGAAAACTTCCACTATCAGGGCAAGTTCTATAGCGCCGAAGGCGGCGGCCTGCGGCATCCGCTGAACAAGGCCGAACTGCCGGTGATCTGCACCGCCGGCTCGTCGATTGCCGCCCGCGAGTTCGCCGCCAAGCACGCGGACTACTACCTGATGCGCGCCGAGCATCCCGAGCAGATCGCCGCGCTGATTGCCGATGTGCGTGAACGCGCCCTCAAGCATGGTCGCCAGGACATCCGCTTCGGCTTGTCGATTGATGTGATCACCCGCGAAACCGAGGAGGCAGCCCACGCCGAGGCCAAGCGCTTTTTCGACGACGGCATCGCCCGTGGCGCGGCCAAGGCCGTGGCGGCGCACTCGGGCCTGCGCACGGCGCGCAAGCTCAGTTACGAAGAACAGTTCGGCCAGCGCGAAGACGTCAAACAGTACGACGACTTCTTCATCTACCCCAATGTCTGGGCCGGCTTCGGCTATATCGGTGTACCGCCGGGCTGCGCGCTGGTTGGCAGTTACGCAAACGTGGTGGCGCGCATTCGCGAGTACAACGCGCTGGGCCTGGAGCTGTTTTTCCTCGCCGGTTACCCGCACCTGGAAGAAGCCTATCGCCTGGGCCAGCACATCCTGCCGCACTTTCGCAGCGAACGTGGCGAACTGGTGAAAAGCTCGGCCAGCGTGGCGCCACTGGCGGCCGTCGCCAACGCCCACTGAAACCTGAACTCAAGGAGCGCCACGCATGATCAGCCGCAGGCATCTGCTCAACAACACCGCATTGCTGGGGGCCGGTCTGGTGCTGGGCGGCAGCGGCCTGCTCAGTGGCTGCGACGGCGCGGCCCCGACCAGCCAGGCCAGCGGCCACGGCACTGGCCAGCCGCAGTATGGCGGGCGGCTGCGGCTGGGCATCATCGATGGTAACCAGAGCGGCAACCTCGATGCCCACAAGCCGGTGGGCAGCGGCATCGTGCGTGGCTTTGCGCTGTACAGCAAACTCTGGGAGTGGGACGAAAACATGCAGCCACGTCTGGCCCTGGCCGAAGCAGCCGAGGTCAGCCCGGACGCGAAGACCTGGACTCTGCGCCTGCGCCAGGACCTGGAGTTTCATCACGGCAAGACCATCGATGCCGATGACCTGATTTTCTCGATCCGCCGCCTCACCGACCCGCAACTGGCCTCGCCCTATGCGGCGCTGCTGCACTGGGTCGACCGGGATAATCTGGTCAAGCTCGACAAGCGCACCATCCGCCTGAGTTTCCGCGACGGGCGCAGTTACTTTCCGCTGGCAGAAACCTGGGTCAACTTCGGCGGCATCGTGCCGGTGGACTATCACCCGGTGACCAACCCGGTCGGCGCCGGCCCCTACAAGCTCAAGAGTTTTACCCCCGGCCAGCGCTCGGTGTTCAGCCGCTTCGAGAACTACTTCAAGAACGGCAAACCCTACGCCGACGAGCTGGAAATCATCGATTTCAAAGACCAGATATCACGCTTGGCCGCACTGCGCGCCGGGCAGATCGACATGGCCAACGGCATGCCCAGCGAGCAGCTGGATGTGCTGCGCCGCGACCCGCGCATCAAACTGGTCAGCTCCGTGACCGGTAACTGGCTGTCGTTTGACATGAACACCGCCAAGGCGCCGTTCGATGACCCGCGCGTGCGTCAGGCGTTTCGTCTGCTGGCCAATCGCGAAAATCTGGTGCAGCGCGCCCTCAATGGTCAGGGCCGAGTGGCCAATGACCTGTACTCGCCCAGCGATCCGACCTTCGATCACAGCCTGCCGCCACGCCCCTACGATGTCGCGGCAGCGCGGCAACTGCTCAAAGATGCCGGCCAGGAAAACCTGCAACTGGAGCTGATCACCACGCCTGGCCCCGGTGCCTCGGCCGCTCTGGTGCTGGCCGAGCAGGCCCGCGAAGCGGGAGTCACGCTCAAAGTCAGGCAAGTCGACCTGCCGACCTTCCAGGGCCCGCAGAAAACCGAATGGCCACTGAGCACCGGCGGCAGCATCGGCTCGCCGTTTCTGGCCAGCGCGATTCATACCGACGCACCCTTTGCGGTAGCGAACAAGACCAACTTCCAGGACCCGGAATTCACCCGCCTGTTTCACCAGGCCATGGCCCAGCCGGAGCTGGCCCAACGCACCGCGCTGGTCCATCAGTTGCAGCGCATTCAGTACGAGCGCGGCGGCATGCTGATCTGGGGCTACACCGACCAGCTCGATGGCTTTGCCAGCCACGTTGGCGGCGCCGGCGCGGAACGCACCCAGTTCAGTACCTGGCGCTTCGACAACCTGTGGCTGACGGGCAAGGCCTGATGAACCACCGCTTGCGGCGCGACTGAAGCCGCACCCCCCGCAGACTTTCCGAGCGAACGCACAGGCAGGAAAGCACACCTCTTTAGCAATCAGCACGCTGGCTGACAGGCCACCGTGCAGGGAGACGCTCATGCCTGTAATCGCTACATCCCCGGCCCGTGCCGGTTTTCAACCCACGCTGCTGTCGGTGGCACTGCTTGCGCTGTTGCCCTCGTCGGTGTGGGCACAAGACGCCCAGGACCCGACCCTGGGCGTAGTGACTGTGGAAGCTGAAAAGACAGCCGACCCTGACACCGCCATCGTCCCGACCCGGCCACCGACGTCGGTGTATGGCGGGCTGCAGGCCAGCGTGCTCGACACCCCGCGTTCGGTCACTCAGGTCAACGCCGAGCAACTGGCCCGCGACCCGATCCGCAGCAGTGACGACCTGGTCAAATACGCACCGGGCATCACCCGTGGCGGCGGTCAGAACGCCGGCCTGGCGCCGCAGTTTCGTGGCCAGGGTTCGGAAGTGTTCCATGACGGCCAGCGCGGCTACGCGGTGCGTCACCCGGCCAACTTCAATGGCATCGAAGGCGCCGACATTGTCGCCGGGCCTTCGTCAGTGACCTACGGCTCGGTGTCGGGCAGCGGTGGCTACGTCAACTACCTGAGCAAGAAGCCTGACTTCGACGAACAACGCACCCGAATCAGCGCCGAACTCGGCGGCTGGAACCCCGGTGCCACCTCGCGTGGCTCGGGCAAATACACGGTCGATACCACCGCCCCCCTGACCGACAGCCTGGCCTATCGCTTCAGCGTCACCCAGCAGCGCAACCAGGATTACTACGATAACGTCGACAACAACTTCAACGCCTTCTACGGCGCCTTCGCCTGGCGCAGCGATGGCGTGCGGGTCAACTGGAACGCCAGCTACGACAACTACTACGACTACAACATCACCCACGGCTGGAACCGCGCCACCCAAGAGCTGGTTGACCATGGCAAGTACTACGCCGGGCGCGCCACGCCGATTATCCAGAACGGCAACACCCTGTGGTCGCCGGTGCTGCAATCGGGCGCAGCCAACGCCCCGGTGACCGGCTGGGTCCAGCGCCAGCGCAATGCCCAGGGCCAGTACACTGTGGTCAATAACAGCTTCCAGACGGCCTCGCCCAACACCCAGGCCAGCCCCGGTACGGTACGCGGCTGGGTCTATGACCCGAATCTGGCCGGTAACGGTCTGACTTCGCTGTCGTCGCAAACCAGCCAGCGCGCCGAGGATCAAAGCAGCTCACGGCGCTTCATTACCCAGTTGCGCGCCGAGTGGGACCTGAGCCCGGACATCACCCTGGCCAACAGCACGTTCTACGAGCGCTCCAACGACATCACCGATGCCGTGGGCTCGTTCAACGTGCAATCGAAAGACAACCTCTTCGATAACCGCTTCGAGCTGCGCTGGCGCAACGAGGGTGAGCTGTTCGGCATCAAGGTGGTCGACGACAGCAACAGCGGGCTGATCTACCGCCGCGAGTTCAACCAGTCGATTGCCGCCAACAACAGCTTTGGCGGCAATATCTACGCCTACGACCTGACCCAGGACCCGGCAGGCAAAAACCCCGGCGACCTGCTGGGCCTGACCGGCAGCAACCCGGCCGGTGGCGAGGGCGCATGGATCGGCCAACCGGGCGTGGCGCAGTTCTCCAACTATTACGGCTACCTCAACCTGCCGGCCATGTACCCGGCCGGCCATGGTTTATATGCCGAGTCGGTGGCGCCCTATACCGCCGAAAGCGTGTGGACCACCAAAACCCTGTTCAGCCAGCACAACCTGAGTTTCAACCAGCGCGTCGGCCTGAACATCGGCGCCAGCCGCAGCTGGATCGATGCGCGCATCGAGAACCCGTTCGCCCTGCCCGGCGCCAGCCAGCGCAAGGACAGCGACAGCTACCGGCTGTTCTCGGTGCAGGTCAGCCCCTACATTAAACCCACCGATAACAGCACCCTGTACTACACCTTCGACCGTTCGCTGGCGGTCAATACCGGGTTCTTCTCCAACGGTATCGGCTGGGGCAGCGGCGCGGCAGCCAACCTGCTCAACCCGCTGCAGTTCCAGAGCCTGTCGGTGCTGCATGAAGTCGGCCTGAAGGTCGATGCGATCCCCAACACCCTGTTCTTCTCCGTGGCCGGCTTCAAGCAGGCCCGCGACCAGGCGCCGGACAGCAATAACAACATTGCCCGGCTGATCATCAAGGGCGTGGAGTCCACGGTGCGTTATCAGCCCAACGACAACCTGCGCAGCGGCGTGAACCTGAGCAAGCTCAAGGCCTATAACGAGTTCACCTCCCAGGCCGGTTTTGCCTCGGCGGGTTTCGTGCCTGACAACGGCACAGTGTTCGGTGACAACAACAGTCTCAACCAGCGCCCGTCGGGCAAATACGACGCCGTGCAGATTCCCGAATACACCGCCAGCGGCTTTGTCGATTACCGCTTCGACAACGGCTTCGGTGCCGAGCTGTCCGGCTGGTGGACCAGCAAGTGGTACCTGAACCTGAGCAAGACCGTACAGATCCCCAATGAGTACAACCTGGACCTGGCCCTGTACTACCGCCAGCCGACCTGGAGCACCACGCTGCGGGTGCTCAACCTCACTGATGAGCTGAACTTCGTCAGCGGCCTGGCCGGTTCCACCAACACCTTCCTGCAACCGATGCAGGGCCGCACCGTGCTGGCCCAGGTCGATTATCAGTTCTAAGAGGAACAGCGTATGTCCATCGAATTTGTCGGCATGATCTTTCCCCGCCAATGGTCCGAAACCCACGGCCAGCGCAGCGCGGATTTCGATCTGCCGTTTATCAGCCACCATGCCCGCGCCCACGAGCAGGCCGGCTTCGACCGGGTGCTGATCGCCAGCGGCCCCGGCAGCGCCGACAGCCTGCAGATCGCTGCCTATGCGGCTTCGCAGACCGAGCGGCTGGGTTTCATGATCGCCCACCGGCCGGGGCTGACCGCTCCCACCGTGGCCGCGCGGGCCTTTGCCACCCTGGACCACACCACCGGCGGCGGACGTTTGCGCATGCACGCGATCACCGGCATCACCGCCGAGCCGCAGGAAGGTGACTTTCTGCTCGACAAGACCGAGCGCTACAAGCGCGCCGGCGAATACCTGGATATCGTGCGGCGCACCTGGACCAGCGAAGAACCGTTTGACTATGACGGCCAGTATTTCCAGATCAAGGGCGCATTCTCGCCGGTCAAGCCGGTCCAAAAGCCGCACATTCCGATTTCCTTTGGCGGCTCGTCAGACATCGCCTATCAGATCGCCGTACAGCATGCCGACCTCTATGCACTATGGGGCGAGCCACTGAACGGCGTGGCCGAACAGATCGGCAAGCTGCGCGCCGCCGCCAGCGTTGCCGGCAAGCCCGCGCCACGGGTCAGCCTCTCGGTGCGGCTGATTCTCGGCGCAACCGAAGAACTGGCCTGGCAGCGCGCCGAACAGATTCTGGCGCAGATCAAGGCCAACCCGCAGTTCGCCGAAGGCAGCCCGTGGCGCAAACGCATCAAGGGCACCGGCACTGAACGCCTATTGGCTGCCGCCGCCGCCGGCGACCGCCACGACCGCGCCCTGTGGATGCCCACCGCCAGCGCGGTCGGCGCCTACGGCGACACCACAGCACTGGTCGGCACCCCGGAAACCGTCGCCGAAGCGCTGCTCGATTATGTGGATCTGGGGGTGACCACCTTCCTCAATCGCGGCTATGACCCGCTGTATGACACGGTGGACTATGGTCGCTGGATCATTCCGGCGGTGCGCGAAGAGGCGCGGCGGCGAGCGTTGCTGCGGGCTTAGTGAACCTTGAGGCACCTGGCAGCGCTGCGCACTGCATTCGCCAGCAGAGCTGCCTCCCACAAGTGATACACCGCTCATGGGTTGCATGGACGACACAAGCAAGCTGACTTACCCAGGCGATGTGTCGAGCATGGATTTCATGTACGGCACAAGACTGTGGGAGGCTGCTCTGCAGGCGATAGCAGCGCAAAGGTCCCTGGCAGTGCTATGCACTGCCAGCTTCAAACCAACGTCGGCGAATTACTCACCAAGGTACGGGTGTACTCGCTCTCTGGCCGGTCCAGTACCTGTTCGACGCTGCCCTGCTCCAGAATCCGTCCGGACTTGAGCACCACCACCCGATCGGCAATGGCCCGCACCACGCCCAGGTCGTGGGTGACAAACAGCAGGGTCAGGCCTTCGCTTTGCAGTTCGCGCAGCAGGGCGAGGATCGAGGCTTGTACCGAAACGTCCAGCGCCGAGGTCACTTCGTCGCAGATCAGCAGTTGCGGTTCGCAGATCAGCGCGCGGGCAATCGCTACGCGCTGGCGTTCGCCGCCCGACAGGCTGTGTGGATACGCCTCGGCGGTGCTGGCCGGCAGCGATACGCGCTTGAGTACCGCCGCCACGCGTTCGCGGGCGGCCGCGCCTTTGATACCGAAGAAGTGCTGCAACGGCG
Organism: Pseudomonas sp. 21LCFQ02; assembly: GCF_024129895.2. Classification (NCBI taxonomy): domain Bacteria; kingdom Pseudomonadati; phylum Pseudomonadota; class Gammaproteobacteria; order Pseudomonadales; family Pseudomonadaceae; genus Pseudomonas; species Pseudomonas sp. 21LCFQ02. The sequence goes on along the minus strand of NZ_CM178749.1, from coordinate 2,119,843 downwards.
CGCCCAGGCACTCGCCTACCGTCTGGCGCGGATTCAGGGCGCGATACGGGTTCTGGAAGATGTACTGGATGCGATGACGCAGGTCCGGGTTGCGTTGGCGGGCTTGCAGGCTCAGCGGCTGGCCGGCGTAGTGCAGCGTGCCAGCGGCGTTCTCGCCCAGGCCGGCCAGGGTGCGGGCCAGGCTGGTCTTGCCGGAACCGGACTCACCGACCAGTGCCAGGCATTCACCGGCGCGCACTTGCAGCGAGATATCGAACAACACCTGACGGTCATAGGCCACGTCGAGGCTGGCCACTTCCAGCAACGGCCGGGCCTCGTGCTGCAAGACGGCAGCAGCCAGTGGCGTCTGGGTCACCAGGGCCAACGCTTCAAGATGCGGGTGCAGGCAGGCGACCTGCTGCTGGCCGCTGAGCGCCTGCAGTGTCGGCTCTTGCTGGCAGGCGGCCGTGCTGCGCGGGCAACGCGGAGCGAACGAGCAACCCGCCGGGCGCTGCGCCGGAGCCGGTGCATGACCGGCAATCGCATTGATCTCACGGCGTTCGGCCACATCCGGAATCGCCGCCAGCAGGCCACGGGTGTAGGGATGCGCCGGGCGGCTGAACAGCTCTTCGCGGCTGGCGGTTTCAACCAGCCGGCCGGCATACATGACCATCACCCGGTCGACCAGGTCCTTGATCACCGCCAGGTCGTGGGACACATACACCGCCGCCACGCCCTGGCTTTTGCACAGCCGGCGCAGGGTGTCGAGGATATGCGCCTGGGTGGTGACGTCCAGCGCGGTGGTCGGCTCGTCCAGAACGATCAGGCGTGGTCGCAACACAAAGGCCAGGGCCAGCAACACTCGTTGCTGCTGACCACCCGACAGCTGGTGAGCGAAGCGCTTGAGAAACAGCTCATCGTCCGGCAAGCCGACATCGCGCAGGGTTTCCTGCAAACGCAGGCGCTGCTGCTCACCGCTCAGGCCGGGGTCGTGGGCGGCCAGGGTTTCGCGCAGCAGGCTGCCGATGCGCAGCGCCGGGTTCAGCGCGGTGGCCGGGTCCTGGGGGACGTAGCCGATCAGGCTGCCACGGGCCTGACGCAATGCTTCGCCGTGCAGGCTTAGCAATGACTGGCCGGCAATCTCCACCCGCCCGGCGGTAATCCGTGCGCCGCGTCGGGCGTGGGCCAGCAGCGCTGTGGCCAAGGTGGTCTTGCCGGAACCGGACTCGCCGACCAGACCGACGATTTCCCCGGCCCGCAAGCTGAACGACACCTTGTCGAGCACATCGACATCGGCGCTCAGCTCGACCCGCAAGCCGGCAACCGACAACACTGGCGGCTCGCTGAGCTGCGGTTCAAGGGCGCTGGCCACTTGGGCGCGTTGTTCAAGGCTCATTTCTGCGATCACACTCATGCTTGCTTGTCCCCGATCCGCGCCGCGCTGCGGCCAATGCCTTCAGCCAGAATGTTGGTGCCATAGGCAAAGATGCCGATCATCAGCGCCGGGGACAGCACCGGCCACGGCTGGACCAGCAGGCCGGCCTGGTTCTCGTTGATCATCAACCCCCAGTCGGCCGCCGGCGGCGCCACGCCGTAACCGAGAAAACTCAGGCCCGAGAGGATCCCCACGCCCCAGGTCAGCATGTTGCCAAAATGCACCAGCAGCGGGGTCAGGATGTTGGGCAGGATTTCCTTGAACAGGATCCGCCGCCGGGAGTACCCCATCATCTGCGCCACCTCGACGAACTCCTGGCTGGCCACCGCCACAGTGCTGCCACGCGCCAGACGGATCACGCCTGGGATAAAGGCAATCGACACGGTGAGGACGATCAACCAAGGCTGGCGCCCGAGCATCGAGACAATCAGCAGCACCAGGATCAGGTCGGGAAAAGCCAGCGAGATGTCCGCCCCCCACATGATCGTCTGGTCCAGCCGACGCCGGGAAAAACCGGCCGCCAGGCCCAGACTGACGCCCACCAGCAGGGCAATCAGCGCCGCCGCCAGCGACATCCACAGCACCGACAGGCCACCGGCGAGCAGGCGCGACAGCACATCATGGCCAAGAAAGTCATGGCCCAGCCAGGCTTCACTACTCGGTGCGCCGTACACCGGGCCGACCATGTCGGTCGATGCATGCGGTGCCAGCAGCGGCCCGAACACCGCCACCACGACCACCAGCAGGGTAATGATCAGGCCACGACGCACCTGGGGTTCGCGCCATAACAGGCGCCAGCGGGCAGCAGCGGATGCAGTGCTCATAACGGTTTCCTCAACCGGCCTGACGGGCCGGGGTGCGACGCCACCAGGGGCGGATGCCCCGGCGGTTACGGTTGATCATGTGCACCTTGCGGGCAGTGCGCAGTTTCGGGGTCAGCAAGACGGTGAGCAGGTCGGCCAGCAGGTTGACCAGCACCACGCCCAGGGTGGTGACCAGCACCGCTGCCTGTATCAACGGCAGGTCGCGCATCTGGATCGCCGAATTCAGGGTGGTGCCGATGCCGGGATAGCTGAAAATCACTTCGGCCAGCAGCGCCCCACCGATCAGCGTGCGCAGGGTCAGCGCCACGCCCTGGATGGCCGGGATCAGCGCATTGGGCAATGTGTGCAGCCAGACGATACGGCGCTCCGGCACCCCGCGCAGGCGGGCAGCGATCACGTAGTCGGACTCCAGCGCCTCAATCATCGAAGCACGCACCATACGGGTCAGGTACGGCAGCGCCGACAGCGACAGGGCGAAAATCGGCAGCACCAGAAAGTGCAGTTGCGCAAGCAGGCCTTGGTCCGGGTCGAGCAGCGATACCGCCGGCAGCCAGTCGAAGTGCGGCATCGAAAACAGCAGCACCAGGGCGATGGCCAGCAGAAAGCCCGGCGTGGCCTTGAGGTAGATCAGCAGTGAAAGCGCCCAACGGTCCAGACGGCTGTCGCGGCGCAACGCCAGGGTCACGCCAAGGGCCAGGGCCAGCGGTACAGCAGTCAGTAAGACCCCGAGCAACAGCGCCAGGGTGTTGCCGAAACGGCTGAACAGGATGGTGCTGACCTGCGCCTGGGAGTCCAGCGAGGTGCCCAGATCAGCGCTCAGGGTGCGCAGCAACCAGTGCCAGTACTGCAGCAGAATCGGCTGATCGAGGCCCAGTTGCTGACGCAGGGTCAGCACGCTTTCCAGCGGCGCATCAGGGCCGAGAATCACCCGTGCCGGGTCAGACGGCAGCGCCTGGGTGGCGATGAACACCACCAGGCTGATGACCCAGGCGGTCAGCAGGCCATAGCCCAGCCGGCCGACAAACCATGACAGCCAGGCCGGCGCCTGAAAACGCCGCCGCGGCGCGGTTGAGTAACCCGGTACAGCAGAGGAATCAGGCATGGTTCAACCACAGGCTGTCAAAGCGCCAGGAGGCGAAGGTGGTCTGTTCCGGCGTCAGGCCGCCAACCCTGGCCGACGCCGCATCGAGGATATCGGCAAAGCCCCAGATCAACAGCGAGCCGCGCTCGTGCTGGATACGCTGAGCCTCATGGACCAGCACCTTGCGCTTCTCCAGGTCAGGCTGGGCCAGAGCCTGGAGGAACAGTTCGTCGAAACGCGGATCGTGGAAGTTGCTGCGGTTGTAGATCGCGGTCGGCGCCTCGTTGTGCAGCGCGGTGGCCAGAAAGCCACGCGCCGGGGTCGAGGCCGGCGACATCACCCAGTTGTCGCGTTGCGGGCCGTTGAATACCGAGTTATCGACCTGGGTGACCTTGATCTCGACGCCGGCCTTTTTGGCCTGCTGGGCGAACACCAGCGCTGCGTTGGCGGTGCCGCCTGGCGGGGTGGTGAATTCGACACGCAGGTTCTCCTGGCCGGCTTCGCGCAACAGTGCCTTGGCCCGCTCCAGATCGTATTTACGCTGGGCGATGGCATGGTTGAAGGTCGGGTCGTGCGGCGAATACAGGTCGTTACCGACCCGGCCAAAACCGTTCAGGGCGCGAGCCACCAACTCTTCACGGTCGGCCAGCAGGCGGAAGGCCTCACGCACCCGCGGGTCGTCGAAGGGCGCCTTGGCCACGTTGAGGTTGAAGCCACTGAACGAGGTGGTCGGCGAGGCGTACAGGCGCAGCCGTGAGTCAGCCTTGATGGTTGCCGTGTGCTCGGCGGTCACGCCGCTGGCGACGTCGATCTGCCCGGCACGCAATGCGGCCAAGCGCGAGACCTGGTCTTTGAATTCGATGATTTCCAGCTCGTCGGCGTACGGCTGGTTGGGTTTGTAGTAGTTCTCGAAACGGGTGTACAGCGAACGCTGGCCGGGGATGAAGCTCTTGAGCTTGTAGGGGCCGCTACCCACCGGGTTGGTCACCGGGTCGTAATCGGTGGGCACGATGCCGCCGAAGCTGATCAGGGTTTCGTCCAGCGGGAAAAAGCTCTGGCCCTGCTTGAAGCGGATCTCGATGGTGCGCTCATCGAGTTTGCGCAACGCGTTGCGGTCGATGCTGCCCACCAGCCCGGCAAACGGTGAGGCCAGTTTTGGATCGGTCAGGCGCAGGATCGAAAACAGCGCATCGTCAGCCGTGATGGTCTTGCCGTGGTGGAACTCAAGACCTTGCTTGAGGCGGATGGTCCAGGCACTGGCGTCGGCATTCGGTTCGGCGAATTCGGCCAGGGCCAGGCGGGTGCTGACATCCGGGTTCCACTCCCAGAACTTGCTGTACAGCGCCCAGCCACGAATGATCCCGCCGCCCAGCGGCTTGTGAGCGTCGAGGTTGCCGGCCTGGTCGCCATCAATGATGCCGACCCGCAGCCGACCGCCCCGCACCGGAGTCAGCGCAGCGGCGGCGGCACCTGCCTGGGCAGACGCTGCCGCGCCGACCTTGCTGCCGTTGTCGCAACCGCCCAGCAGGCCACCGAGCAGCAGGCCGCCACCGGCCATCAGGCTGTTGCCGAGAAAGATACGGCGGGAAAATTCGTGACTCATGCTGACTCCATCTGCAAACGGTGAAACGTCAATAAGGAACCTTGGCCCGGCCATTCGCGGCTAAAGCCAATACTGTTCACTTAGGTACTGTATGCCCCCGGTGGGAGCGAGCTTGCTCGCGAAGACGGCGGCACATTCACTACAAATGCTGTGACTTTACTGGCCTCTTCGCGACCAAGGTCGCTCCCACCTAGGTATGTAGGACCTAATTGAATGTATTGCGGCTAAAGCCGCTCCTACAGGGTCATTACGCGGGCACCGCGGGCTCGGCGGTGCGCCGGGCGACGCCCAGCGACGGCACCTCGAAGCCGTGATCCAGCTCCAGCAACGGCAACAGCAGGTCGGCCACCCGATGGGCTTCGTCGATCAGCGGGAAGCCCGAGAGGATGAATGCCGAGGTGCCCTGGCTTTCGTATTCGCGGATGCGCTCGGCCACCTGCTCGGCGCTGCCGACCAGATAAGTGCCGGCCGCAGGGCCAAGAATGTTGAAACCGAACAGGCTCGGGCCGACCCAGACGTTGGGGTAGATTTCCAGATCACGGGCCTTGGGCAGTTTGCCGCTGCGCAGGGTCTCGATATTGCGCTGGATCTGCGGGTCGTCACTGTGGAAGGTCTGCAGGGTTTCACCCGGCGGCAACTGGCGCTGCACAGCGTTGAGCGCAGTCTGCAGCGAGGTGCGTTGCAGGAGCTTCTCGGCATGCGCCCAGGCTTCTTCTTCGGTCTCGCGGACGATGATCTGCAGGCGCGTACCAAAGGTCAGTTCGCGGCCGATCTTCGCCGCCTCGGCGGCTACCCGGCGGAATTTCTCGCCGAGTTTCGGTGGGGTGTTGGCAAAGCTCAGGTACACATCGAGCAGTTGCACCGAATGCGCCACGCCAGGGCCGGAAGTGCCGGCGCCCCACAGCGGGATGCCCGGTTTTTGCAGCGGTGCATGCCAGCCGCCCAACGGGTGCCCGGCAGCGCCTGCCGGCCGCGGCGCCAGCTTGACGTAGTTGCCGTCAAAGCCGTCGGTTTCGCCGGCATAAATACTCTTGAAGGCCTTCCAGTATTCGAGGCTGAAGTCATAGCGCTCATCGTGCGGGTAATGCACGCCCAGGGTTGCCAGACCAGCATCATTGCCATTGACGACGTTGAACAGCAGGCGGCCATTGGAGAACTGATCGAAGGTCAGCGCCCACTTGGCCAGCACCGCAGGTGACAGCTCGCCCGGATGCTGGGCCACCAGAAAGCGCAGGCGTTTGGTGGCGTCGATCAACGAAGCAGCGACGGCCAGGCTTTCGTTGGGGCTCGAACCGAGCAAGGAGCCGTAGTAGCCCAGCCGGTCACTGGCCACGGCCAGTTGCTTGAGGTGCTCGAAGTCGGTGTTCCAGCGGCCCTCGGGCTCCCATGGGTAAGGCCCGTCAGGTGTGGTGAGGTACCAGAGAATTTTCACGGCCATGCTGTTTGATCCTTATTGCTGTTCAGGGCGGCGGTCGATGGCAGGCACCAGGCCCAGACCCTGCGCCTGCTCGTACAGGCCGCTCATTTTCCATTGCTGGGTCAGAACTCCGGGGCCGAAGGCGCGGGAGCCGCCGATGGATTCAGCGAGCAACTGAATCTGTGCGCCTTCCTCCAGCAGCACGATGAATTCGGCCAGATCGCGCAGGCCCTTCTTGCCCCACACCGTGGCGCCGCCGTTGGCTTCGAGAATCGCCGGGGTGAAAGGGTTGGCCTTGATGCTGTCGAGAATGAAGTCGACTTCCTGCTGGCGGCGGTCGACGTACACCGGCAGTTCACGGGCCAGCTGGAAGCGCTGCACCGGCACGTAGTTGAACGGCAAGCTGCGCTGGGTCTGCGCCCAGGCGCCGAGGTACGGCGAATGCACGTGGGAGATGGTGGTGACCTCAGCGTGCTGCTGAAACAGCTTGGTGTAGCGCCCGGCGCCACCACGGCCCTTGCCCGACCAGACATTGCCGTCGAAGTCAGTGACCGTGGCAGTCAGCGGTTTGCGGTAATTCCACGGGCCTGGGTAGTTGACCGACACCAGCAGCTCGGTGCCGGGAATACGCTCGACAAAACCGACCGTGCCGTTGGCGGTGATGGTGTTGGTTTCACGGAACACGGTGAAGGCCTGATCGGCCTCGACCAGCAGGTTGTCGACAAAAGCCTGTTGTTCGGTGCTCAGGCTGCGTTCAGCAATGGTAGCGGTCATGTTGAAATTCCTGTTCAGGCGCGGCGCTTGGCCAGCAGTTCATGGGCGGCTTGCAGAGGGGCGTGATCGACCCAGGCGGCGATATCGAAGTCGCGTTCGAGAAAGCCGTGCAGGTGCAGAAACTTTTTCTGGGTATCGAGAAATTCCAGACGCTGGGCGGACAGGTCCGGGGCCAGGGTGGTATGGAAGTCGCCGCGATAGGCAGCGGCCACACCGGCGCTGCCGGCCTTGGTTTCTTCTTCAAGAATGCGGTTCAGCGCTTCGCGGTTACCGGCGGCCCATTCGGCGGCGCGCAGGGTCTGGGCCAGAAACCGCACCACCACGTCAAAGTGATCGTCGAGCAGACTCTGGTGCACGGTGATCGGCCGTGGCGTGCCGTTGTTGATGCGGTGGCGCGGGTCAGCCAGCAGGTCCAGGTCGATGCCCCCCACCAGGCCCAGACGCTGCGCGGCATCGGCCGCCGAAGCGCCCTTGACGTACACCGCATCGACTTCACCGCGTACCAGATAATCCAGGCCCGACCACAGGCGTTGCAGGCCCAGTTGCGGGTTCGGTGCATCCTGCTGCGCTTGCAGCGCGACCTCGACCAGCTCGACATCGTCGAAGCCCAGCCCGGCCACCGCCAATGCGCCTTTGTAGCCGTGCAGGCTCATGGCCCGGGCGATGCTGCCCGGGCGGTTGTCGCCCCAGGCCGGCAGGGCCAGGCGTTTGCCTTTAAGATCCTGCGGGCTGCGGATGCCGGAGTCGGGACGGACCAGGATGGTCTGCCACTCTTCGATCCAGGTCAGGCCGATCAAGCGGCTCGGCGCACCGGCGGCGCGGGCAGCCAGGGCCGGGACGTTGCCGCCCTCGCGAAACAGCCCGGGCAGTTCATGATCGTAGTGGTGACGGCCCAGCTGACGGGCTTCCTGCAAGGTCGAAACCGGCAGGCCATCGGCGGCGAATTCTTCGCTCAGCCAGCCCAGTTGAAACGCCAGGCCCGAGGCGGTCGGCACCGGGCAGCGGGTAAACCAGATTTGCTCAAGGGCAGCAGGTGCCAGGGGTGAAGCCGTTGCAGCTTGACTCATGAGTCGCTCCAGACAGTCGGTCAGGGCCAGGAGGGCCGGCCTATGACTGTGCTAACGCAACGCTCATGCCAAATATTCAACCTATTGATTTATAAAGATAAAAATTACAAACCAGCGACTGGCAAGGGTTTTCTTGCTGATCTTCCAGCAGCACTGCGCAGCGACTGCTGGCCCAGCAGCAATCCACTGCAGACAGTTGCTGATTCAGCAACACCCCTGCCTGAAGCTCACCGCCTGCCGGCCTGAAAGCCGCGAAATACAAGGCCTTGAGAATCTTGCCGGACACTGGCGCAGAACTTGCTCAACCCCTGAAAAGGCCCTGTGCATGCAGGGACACCCAGGAATCAGCAATCAAGGTGAAGCCATGAGTACGCCGCACAACACCCAGCCAACCGAAGCGCCCGCCCAGCGCCTGCACAGTGAAGAACAGGCCATCGCCACCGCCCGTGAAGTGGCGGTGGAAATTGCCCGGCTGGCTGCCGACCCGGCCAATAACAACAGCCTGCCCTGGCGCCAGGCCGAGTTGCTCTCGCAAAGCGGCCTGACCGCGATTGGGGTACCCAAGGAATTCGGTGGCCTGGGCGCCTCGGTGCAGACCATTGTCGAGACCGTGCGGCTGATTTCAGTGGCCGACGGCGGCGTTGGTCAGTTGCTGCAGATTCATAACGTGATGCTGCGCGGCATCTTCACCGGCTACAGCCCGGCGGTGCGCGACCGGCTGATCGCCGACGTGCTGGCCGGCAAGCGCTTTGGCAATGCCCTGGCTGAAGTGGGTGGCAAGAACAAGTTCGCCCTCAAGACCCGGGTCGAACGCCGCGAAGACGGCAAGCTGGTGCTCAATGGCAGCAAGTTCTACTCCACCGGCTCCTACCTGGCCGAGTGGATCTCGCTGACCGCCGCCTCAGACAGCGGCGGCGCCGGGGTGCTGCTCAACCGCAACACCCCCGGCCTGACCCTGGTCGATGACTGGGAAGCGTTCGGCCAGAACAACTCGGTCAGCGGCACGGTGATCTTCGACAATATCGTGCTCGACGAAGACTTCATTGCCCGTCGCGAAGGGCCGATGAAACGCACCGGCCTGACCTTCCCGCAAATTCTTCACGCCGCCATCGACACCGGTATTGCCTCCGGCGCCCTCAACGCCGCCGTGGATTACCTGAAAAACCACGCCCGGCCCTGGGTGGAAAGCAATGTCGAGCGCGCCAATGAAGAGCCGCACATCATCAAGCAGATCGGTGAGTACGCCGTGGCGCTGCGCGCCGCCGAATCGCTGCTGCGTGAAGCGGCGCAGGTGTTCGACCGCCACAACCTGGACCCGGACAACAAAGAGCTGCAAGACGAGCTGATTCTTTCGGTGGCCACTGCGCGTGCACATTCCGATGGCGCCTCGCTGAAGATTTCCAGCGACATCTTCTCGCTGCTTGGTGCCAGTTCGACCCTGAGCAAATGGAACCTCGACCGCTTCTGGCGCAACGCCCGGGTGCACACCACCCACGACCCGATCCGCTGGCGCCTGCACCACGTGGGCAACTACTACCTCAACGGCATCGACCCCGGCGAATACACCGCGATCCTCAACGCCAAACAGGCCGAAGGTGCCAGCCGCAAGGCGTGATCCACAGCCCGGCGCATAACCCGTAGGAGCGGCTTGAGCCGCGAACCAGCCACCGCCATTGGCGGCTCAAGCCGCTCCTACCGCCCATGAATACCTTGAGTTCCGCACGTGATAAACAAACACCCTCTGCTGCGCAGCCTGGCCATCTACCGCGAGATGCCGTGGCGCTTCAGTCTTACCGCGGCGCTGTTCGTCGCCGTCAACCTGGGCCTGATCTGGCAGCAATGGCTGATCGGTCATGCGCTCAATGACGTCAATGCCGGGCGCGCCGTGGTGCGTCTGGATGATGGTGGTTTCGACGCCAGTCTGGCCTGGCACTGGCTGTGGCTGATTGTCGGCGTGGCGCTGGCCCGTGGCGTGGTGCAATACGCCGCCGGGGTGCTGGCGTTGGTGCTCAGCCAGGAACTGCTGACCCGCCTGCGCGAACGCATCCTGGCCCAGGTTCAAGGCCTGCACCTGGGCTATCACTGGCAGCACGGCATGGGCGAGATGATCACCCGGACCACCCGCGATGCCGACAAGGTCCGCGATGCGCTGATCAACTTCTGGCGGCAGGTGCTCGACACCCCGTTGGTGGTGCTGGCGGCCGTCGGGCTGCTGAGCTGGTATCACCCGCTGCTCGGCCTGGTGCCGCTGCTGCTGACCTTGGTCGGGCTGAGCATTTTCGTGTTGCAGACCGAGCATCTGGTGACCCTCGACCGGGCGGTCGGAGCGGCCTATGACCGGGTCAATCAGGACCTGTCCGAAGGCATCAGCGGGGTGCGGGTGATCAAGTCATTCGCGCTGGAGCAACGGCGCATCGACAGCTTTGCCAGCCAGGTCACGCTGTTTACCGGCCATGCCCGCCAGGCGTTGGCCTACGCCAGTTCACGGATCCCGTTGCCGCAGGTGGTGGTGGCGCTCAGTCATGTCTGGATTCTGGTGTTCGGCGCCCATCTGGTCAGCCAGGGCCAGCTCAATATCGGTGAGCTGGTGGCGTCACTGTTGATCGTCACCACTCTGGTGTTTCGTATCGAGGGCATCGGCCGGGTCATGCAGACCTTTGCCGATGCGCGCTCATCGGCCGAGCGGATCTGGCAACTGCTCGATGAACAACCGGCGATCCGCAGTGCCACCGCCAGCCTGCCGGCCACCCCGCTGGGCCTGCGCCTGGAGCAGGTCACAGTCAAGGCAGCGGGCGCTGGCCGGGCGATCCTGCAGGGCTGCGACCTGACCTTGCAACCCGGCGAAATCGTCGCGCTGGTCGGCGCCACCGGCACCGGCAAAAGCCTGTTGGCCAGCCTGCTGCCGCGCCTGGTGGATGTCAGCGACGGCCGGGTGCTGCTCGGCAGCCATGCCAGTGGCTGGCAGGATGTGCGCGACCTGCAACTCGACCCGCTGCGCCAACGGGTGCATGTGGTGCCGCAAGAAAGCTTTCTGTTCTCCGACACCCTGGCGGCCAACCTGCGCCTCGGCGCGCCGCAGGCCAGTGACGCGCAACTGCTCGAAGCGCTGCGGATGGCCGCCGCCAGCGATGTGCTGGAACGCCTGCCACAAGGGCTGGACACGCCGCTGGGGGACAAGGGCGTAACCCTCTCCGGCGGTCAGCGCCAGCGCCTGAACCTGGCCCGCGCGCTGCTCGCCGGCCCGGACATTCTGTGCCTGGACGATGCCACCAGTGCGCTGGATGCGATCAGCGAACGCCAGGTGCTGGACAATATCCGTGATTTGCCACACAGCCACGGCCGGGTCACCACGCTGCTGGTGATCTCCAGCAAATTGTCGACCGTTTTGCTCGCCGACCGGGTGCTGGTACTCGACGGCGGGCAAATCGCTGACAGCGGCAGCCATGAAGAGCTGCTGCAGCGCAATCCACACTACCGCGACCTGCTGGGGATCGAACATGGCTAAGCCGTTGAAGGGCCAGTCAGCCCTGAGCGACATCGAAATCGAAGAGCTGCTGGCGAAAAAGGCACTGGACCGCAGCATGTTCAGCCGCCTATTGCCGTTGCTGCGGCCGATCAAAACCTCGATCCTGCTGGTCATCGGCCTGGAGCTGGCACTGGTGTTCACCGTGTTCCTGCGCCCTTGGTTTGTCCGTGAACTGCTCGACCGTGGCCTGATCCGGCAGGACGGCCAGTGGATCGCCGATATGCTCCTGATCGGCTGGCTCGGCGCCGGGCTGGCCGCCAGTTGGCTGGCGCGCTTCGCGCTGGCCGGGGTCTCGCAATACATCGCCGGCAGTGCCGCGATCCGCGTGCTCAATGAGCTGCGGGTGCGGGTGTTTGCCCATGTGCAGGCGCTGAGTGTCGGTTACTTTGACCGGACCAAGGCCGGGCGCATCATCTCGCGGGTCGACCGTGATGTGGACAGCCTGGAACCGCTGGTGATCCAGGGCCCGCCGGAGCTGCTCGGCGCCGTCTTGCGCTGCAGCGTGGCGGCCGTGATGCTGTGGCTGATCTCGCCGCTGTTTTTGCTCAGCCTGGCCGGTGCGGTGCCGCTGCTGTTTCTCGCTACCTGGGCGTTCAAGCGTATCTCGCAGCGCAACTGGGCCAAGGTGGCCGAAAACCGCAGCCGCTTCACTGCGCACCTGGTCGAAAGCGTCGGCGGTGCACGCATGCTGCAACAATGCGTGCGCCAGCAACCCAACCTGCGCCGCTATCGGCAGTTGCTCGACGAATTCAACTGGTCACTGATCCATGGCAGCTTGCGCTCGGGCTGGTTCGCGCCGTTCACCGCGCTACTGGCAGCGGTGGCCATGGCCGTGCTGTTGCTGGTCGGCGCCCAGGGGCTGGCGCAAGGCACTGTGACCGTGGGTCAGGTGGCCGAGAGTCTGTTCTACGTGATGCTGTTTCTCGGCCCGTTGCAGGAGCTGTCTGACCTGTTCGAACGCTACGCCACCGGCTCCGCCTCTGCGCAGCGGATCTTCCTGCTGCTCGACACCGAACCGCAGGTCACCGACCCGCAGCAACCACGGCGGCTGGGCAAGGCCCGTGGCCAGGTGTCGTTCGAGAACGTGCGCTTTGCCTATAACCCCAACGCTGCAAAACCGGTGATCGACCAGTTGAACCTGGTGATCGAGGCCGGCGAGGTGCTGGCCATCGTCGGCCCGTCCGGGCATGGCAAAAGTACCCTGGTGCAGTTGCTGACCCGTTTCTACGACGTGCAGGACGGCGCAGTGCGCCTGGACGGCACGGATGTGCGCGAGCTGGCCCAGCATGAATTGCGCCGCAACGTCGGCGTGGTGCTGCAGGACAACGTGCTGTTCAGCGGCAGCATCCTCGACAACCTGCGCATGGCCGCACCGCAGGCCGACGATGCCGCGTTGATCGGCGCGGCCCGCGAACTGGGCGCCGACGAGGTGCTGGAGCGCCTGCCACATCAGTACGACACGCAGGTCGGGCCGCTGGGCTCCTACCTCAGCCACGGTCAGCGGCAACTGGTGTGCCTGGTGCGTGCTTATCTGGCCGACCCGGTGGTGCTGGTCCTCGACGAGGCAACCTCGGCCGTCGATGTGCACACCGAGCGGCGCATCCAGCAAGCGCTGCGGCGACTGTGCCTGGGCCGAACGGCGATCATCATCGCCCACCGCCTGGCGACCATTCGTGATGCCGACCGCATTGCGGTGATCCGCGAAGGCCAGTTGGTCGAACTCGGCCCGCACCGCCAACTGATCGAACAGGACGGCCCCTACGCGATGCTGTATCGCACTTGGCAACGCAGCTCGGCGAACGGTTCGGCGATTGACGAAATCAGCGCCGCACCCAAGGAGCTGGCGCCGGGTTGAAACCACAAAACCCCACCCCGCACAAGGCTGTGTAATCAGCAGCGCTGCTGGTGCAGTGCTGCCTGACAACCATCAAGGATCAAAGATATGCCTGACGTCACTGATCAACTACTTGAAACAACGGCTTTTGGCCTATTAATCACAGCGTGGCATGGCGGTTGCTCAAGCCTTGACGGATTGAGGATCGCCATACACCGGGAGTCCCGATGAGCACTGAATTTTTCTGGCGTCTGCCACTGGGAACCGATGGCCCGCAACTGAACACCGCCAACCATAACCGTGGCAACCCTGTGCACCGCCCCGGCCATATTGCCCCCGGTCGGCTGCCTGACGGCGCAGCGGACGGCTTTGGTTACATCGATTACATCGCCCAGGTGGCCAAGGCTGCCGAGCTGGCAGGCTTTGAAGGTGCGCTGTTGCCCACCGGCCCCGAGCCATGGATGGTCGCCGCAGCGCTGGCCCGCGAGACCCGGCGGATCCGTTTTCTGGTGGCCTTCCAGGCCACCTGGACGCTGCCGGCCTATGCCGCGCAGCAAGCGGCGATTTTGCAGAATCTGAGCCATGGCCGGCTGGACTGGAACATCATCACCGGTGGCAACCCGGCCAGCCAGCGCGCCAACGGCGACTTTCTCGAACACGACCTGCGCTACAAGCGTACCGGCGAGTTCCTCGATGTGATCGACGGCCTGTGGCACAACCAGCGGTTCTCCTATGAAGGTGAGATCTACCGCCTGGAGAACGGCGCCCTGCCGCCGGGCCTGCACCACGAGCGCAAACCCGGCGTGTACTTTTCCGGGTTCTCTGATGCGGCGCTGGAGGTCGCCGCCCGCCACGCTGATGTGTACCTGAACTGGGCGGAACCGGTCGATAAGCTCAAGCCGCACATCGAGCGGGTTCGTGAACTGGCCGCTCGTCAGGGGCGCAGCGTGCGGTTCGGCCTGCGCGTCGACCTGTTCGCCCGGGAAACCGAAGCCTTGGCCTGGAGCGACCTGCGCCGCCAGTTCGAGCGCTTCCATCAGCCTGGCGCACGGCCGTTCGGTGCCGGCGGCTCGGACTCGGTGGGCGGCGCGCGGCAGACGGCCTATCACCAGAACATCGACCGCTTTGACGACCTGATCATCGGCCCGAACCTGTGGGCCGGTTTCGCCAAGGCCAAGCCTGGCCCCACCGTCGGTCTGGTGGGCAGCCATGAGCAGATCGCCGAGCGCTTGAGCGAGTACCGCGACGCCGGTTTCTCGACCTTTATCCTGGCCGGCAATCCGCATCTTGAAGAAGCCCTGCGCATCGGCCAGCAAGTGCTGCCGCTGGTCCATCAGCATTCACCTACCCCATTGGCAGGAGCCACGGCATGAGCCAGCCACTCGATACCCTTTGGTACACCCGCTGCCCGGTGCCCACCGGCCTGGGCCTGGCAGTCCAGAAAGGCTGGCTCAAAGAGGCGCTTGATCCGTTGGGCACCGCCTTGCAGTCAATCCGGGAATCCAGCCAGCAGAGCGTGCGCGAGTCGCACTTCGACCATACCTTGCGCAACTCGGTACGCCATGGCGGCAATATCCCGGCCATCTGGGCTCGCGCCCAGGGCCGCGAAACCCGGGTCATCGGCCTGTCGTGGGTGGATGAGGCGCAGTTGATTCTGGCCCGGCCCGGCAGCGGCATTCGTTCGGTCAAGGACCTCAAGGGCCGGCGCTTTGGCCTGCCGCACTGGCGCAACGCGCAGATCGACTTCACCCGCGCCCAGGCCCTGCGCGGCCTGGAAAATGCCCTGCGCCTGGAAGGTCTGCAGGTGGGTGACGTGGAGCTGGTCGACTATGTCCACGGCGGCACCTTCAGCGATGCTCCAGCCGAGGCAGTGGATAACACTCTGGTCAGCAGCCACCGCGCCGAAACCCGTAACGCCGAACTGGTCGGCCTGTTGCGCGGCGAAGTCGATGCGATTTTTCTCAAGGGCGCGCATGGCGTGCAACTGGCCCATGAGTTCTCGCTGGTGACAGTAATCGACACCGGCACCCATCCCGAGCCGCTGATCCGCAGCAATAACGCCACACCGCGAACCCTGAGCGTCGATCAGCACTTGCTGGACCAACACCTGGACGTTGCCGCCGGTATTCTCGGCTCGGTGTTGCGCGCCGAGCAGTGGGCGCGCAACAACCCGCAAGAGACACGACGTTTTCTGTCTTATGAGGTCAACAGCAGTGAATACTGGGTCAGGCGCGCCTATGGCGAAGATGCCCATCAGCGCCTGAACACCGGCTTCGACGAACAGGCCATCGCCGGCCTGCAGGATTTCACCGATTTTCTCCAGCGCTGGGCCTTCATCGCGACCCGCTTCGATGTCCGTGACTGGATCGACACCCGCCCCCTTGATGCGCTGAGCCTTGCCCCTGGCAAGTTGACCGGCTGATCACTTTGCGACGAGACACTTATGAGCCAATCACTCGAAACCCTCTGGTACACCCACAGCCCGGTCCCCACCGGGCTGGGCATCGCCGTGCAGTCCGGCCGGCTGGCCGAAGCTTTCCAGCCCTACGGCACGCGCATTCAGTCGCTGCGTGAGTCCAGCGAGCAGGATGTCCGCGAAGCCCACTACGACCACCACCTGCCCAATTCGGTGCGCCATGGCGGCAACATTCCGGCAATCTGGGCGTATTCCAGCGGCGTGCCGACCCACCTGCTGGGGCTGTCCTGGAGCGATGAGGTGCAGTTGATCCTGACCACCATCGACAGCGGGGTAAAAACCATCCGCGACCTGAAAAACCGCCGCTTCGGGCTGCCCAAGTGGGCCAACGTACAGATCGACTTTACCCGCGCGCAGGCGCTGCGCGGCCTGGAAAACGCCCTGCGCCTCGAAGGCCTGAGCGTCTCGGATGTCGAACTGGTCGATTACCCCTACGGCGGCACCTACAGCGACGAGCGCAAGCACCATAAATACGGCTCGGAAGTGAACCTGGACGTCGGCAGCGTACGCAAACGCAATAACGAACTGATTGGCCTGCTGCGTGGCGATATCGACGCGATTTTTCTCAAAGGCGCACATGCCGCGCACCTGGCCAACGAGTTCGGCTTGCAGGTGGTGGTCGATACCGGCTCACACCCCGACCCGCTGATCCGCAGCAATAACGGCACGCCTAGGGCGCTGACCGTAGACTCCCACCTGTTCGAGAACCATTTCGACGCCTGTACCCGCATCGTCGACGTGGTGCTGCGCACCGAGCAATGGGCCTGGGCCAACCCGGAAGAAACCCGGCGCTATCTGGCCCGCGAGTTGAACACCAGTGAATACTGGGTGGCCGCCGCCTACGGTGAAGACGCCCACCGTCGCCTGCGCACAACCCTGGACCGGCGCTCGATCGACGCCTTGCAAGACTTCACCGATTTTCTCTATCGCTGGAACTTCATCCCGCGGCATTTCAATGTCAATGACTGGGTGGACTTCAGCGTGCTGGAAAAGGTCATCGGCGCCACCTCAAGGCTGGCGGTCTGACGGACCTGCCGCCGGCAATTTGCCTGCGGCAGCTCACGCGCCCTGGTCCAGGCCATTGAGCGGAATCTCGAAAGACTTCTTCACCGTGCGGATCACCAGGGTCGAAGAGTAGGTCCTGATCGGGATGTCTTTGTAGGTTTCCAGGAAGTTGTAGATGTAGTCGGTGTATTCGGTGGCGTCACGCAACTTCGCCACCATCACGAAGTCGAACTCTCCGGTGATCAGGTAACACTCCTGGACCTCAGGCCGGCTGGCCAGAATCTGCTGCATGCGCCGGTCGATGTCGGCGGTGTCCTTGTCGAGCTTGATCATGAACATGGCCGTGACCTGCAGACCAAGCTTTTTATCGTCCAGCACCGCCACCCTGGCACGGATCACTCCGTTGTCCTCCAGGCGCTTGATGCGTCGATAGCAACTGGTCGGTGACAGGCCCACGTTGTCGCTAAGCAACTCCAGACTCTGGCTGCAATCCTTCTGTAAGCGCCCCAGAATCCTCAGATCTATCGCATCTGCCATATTTACTGCGTCCTCCCTGAAAAAATGCAAAAAAACAGCCACTGCGCGGTGGCACTTTGCACGAAATCGTCGCGCCTTCAAATTAACATCATTGCGCGAATCAACGTCAGCTCAATAAGCAGTCAGGGCCGGAGAAGGACCGATGAGCGCTACAAAACCGACATGGACGACGGATATTCAGCGCCTGGTCAGTGAATCGTGCTGGCAATTGCCGCTGCAAAGAGTCGCACTGAGCCCCTCCTGGATTGAAGCCACGCAAGGCCAAATCATCAATCTGCGTCAGATCGAGTCGGTCCGGCAATGGTCGCCGCTTATCTATCAGCATCTGACGGCCTCAACGCTCGCGCATCCTGAGCTGAGCCCGTCGGTGTGGTTCGAGGACTCGCTGGAAATCTTCCGCCGCTGGGTCAATCAAGGCTGGCGCATCGATGCCCATGCACCGATGAACGTCGCCGAACGCATCGCTCGAAGCCCACGCCGCCCCCTCCCCGAGCAACCCTGGCACGGTCACGCCGGCCTGCATTCCCATGACCGCAAGCCGTTCGCGGTGCGCCACCTGAATCTGTGCCGCGAGCAGGCACGCAGCGCCCCTGCGCTCTTTGCCGAACAGGCACCGAGGCGCATCGGTCAGTTCTGATCTCAACACCTCACGCCGCTGACCTGATGCACAGGATCTGCATCAGGTTTCGACCGGAGTCCCTCCGGTAGTGCTTTCTGCTCCCTCTTTCATTCACCACTTGCCGTTGGAGAGTTGTCATGAGTACGCCTTTAAAGCAGTTCACCTCGCCCGCCGGGCAGGCCCCGAAGGACTTCCAGAAACTGGGCCTGGAGCAGCAGTTGCCGCAATTTGAAACCGACTGGAGCAACAACCTCGATGGCTGGACCCAGGCGGCGATCATCGGCAACCCGTGGAGCAGCCTCAATGACGCACCACGAGCGGGTTACTACAACCCGCTGATCGAGGGCTTCGACGACAACGCAACGCCGGTTGAATGGACCCCGTTCCCCAACCGCCTGATTGTCTACCTGACCCAGGCAGGCTCGGCCGCCAACCCGCAACTGGGCGGCAAACCACTGAGCATGGAACAGGTCATGGCCCTGGCCGACAACGGCGAGATCGACATCAACGGCACGGCCCTCAAGCTGTATGACCCGCAAGGCACTGGCAACCTGCTCAACCTGCCAACCGTCCGCTGTCCGCAGATCGACTGGAACGGCCCCTACAAGCCGTTCTCGCCGTCCGGCCCACGTGGCTGGCTGGACGAATACTGCGAGTGGTCGATCACCCGCGATGCCAACGGCAAGCTGCGCAGCGTCATGTTCACCTGCGAAAACCCGGCTTATTACCTGACCCTGTGGCGTATCAATCCTGAAGCGGTGCTGGGCCTGTACAAGGACTACATAGATCCGTCGGTGGTGATTGAGGACCTGTACCTGCGCTACGCCTACGATCAGCCGACCGGCAAGAAAGGCGAGCCGGTGATCGATCCGACCACCGGGCGGGCGGCTTACGACGTGACCAATAAGTGGAACTCGGGCACCGCACGCGTTCCCGGCCAATATGGCGGCGCGCTGCACCTGACTTCCGGGCCCAATACCCTGAGCGCCGAAATCTACCTGGCGGGGGCCGCAACCATTCAGCGTCCCGACGCCAGCAGCGTCAACGCGCAGACCCTGATCTGCTGTGCACAGTACGGACAGAATTTCCGTAACTCCGACCCGTTCATCGGTTTCAGTGCCAATAGCCTGGCAGGCGCTAACCGCATCACCCTGACCGACCCGGTGGGCCTGTATCTGCAGCAGCCGCAGAGCTTCGCGAACTGGAAAGGCCCCAAGGGCGAGGATGTCAGCCAGTACTGGAAAGTCACCCGTGGCAGCGCCGGTACAGGCCCTGACGGCATCGACCAGATCCTCCATGCGGTGTTCGAAATCCCGGAAAGTGCCGGTTTTTCAATCAGCGACGTCACCATCGACGGCAAGCCGATCGAGTACATCGGGCAGATTGCCAACCAGATGAAAGTGGCGCTGTCGGCCAGCACACTGAACAGCATTGAGCCGCCAATCACCCCTTGCGTGGCTGACCGCACCACGGCGATCCAGCCTTATCCGGTGCAGTTGCTGCCACTGGAGCTGTTCTACGGCGAGTCGCCCAGCGACCTGCCGGCCTTGCTCAAGCCCGGCAGCAGTCATCAGTTCGTGCTGGTGGTGCAAGGCGCCGACGCCGGCACCACCGCCGCAACGGCGCGCATTGAGTTCTCCAACCCCGGGGTGACAGCGCAGGTCAGCGAATTTCTGGCCAACGCCACGCCGGTTCCGGGAGTGACATCGGCCAACGGTACCCAAGGCTATGTCATGACCATCAAGGTGGCGGCCAACGCCGCACCCGGGCTGGTGCAACTGCGTGCGCTGAACCCGTCCGAAGCCGCCAACCCAAGTGCTGACGAGCATCCATGGGCCAGCTCACTGGCGATCGTGCCGGTCCTTTAACCAATCACGCCGGACCCGCGCAGCGCACTCGCTGGCGCGGGTCTGCGGCTTGCAGGGAGCAGTATCATGCGCTTGTTTACCGCCCTCATCGAACGAGGCCGTGCAGGCCTGCTCGGCACCTTGCTGGCGCTGCTGTCGTGGGGTCTGACTGCCCAGACCAGCCTGGCGGCGGCCAACCCGCAGACACCGGAACAATGCGTACAGCAGCTGGTGTTCGACCCCAACAGTGGCAGCTTTCTGACCAGCGACAATCCATTTTTGCTGTCGCAGAAAACCATCAATTGTTACGCCTGGCAGATGTTCATCGCGATGAACTGGCCGGTCAATCCAGGCTGGCCAACCAACCCGAGCCTGGCCGGCGAGCCAGACCTGCACAGCCCTGCCAGCCAGTTCGGCGTACCGACCCATACCAGCCAGCCGATGAGCATCGCGCCGCTGTGGTCCAGCTATAAAGATGCCAACGATATCTTCCTGCCCGGCGCGGTGCCGCCCAGCGCCTGGGGCGTCCAGGCGCCGGCACCGGTCGGCTGCCAGGCCAGGGCCAGCCTCGGCTCGGTGCGTAGCGGTGCGCGCAAATTTCTGACCGCCACCTCCGAAAGTGCGGTGAGCGCCAGACACCGCTTTCATATTTCTTCCAGCACCCCGGCCACCACCCCTGATCCGACCCTTGAGGCCACTGGCGGCTGGCTGACCGACCAGGCCGGCAATCTGGTGTACTTCGAGCGCAAGGTTGGCAAGGCCGAGTTCGACTACATTGTCGCCAATTCACTGTATGACGCCGCCGACCAGCTACGAGTCGCCACCAACCAGGATGGCAAGAGCCCGCAAGGCCTGTCGCTGCCAGCTGGCGCCCACTTTCGCAACCCGCCCGCCAAACCGGTCGCGCAGGAACAGTTGGGGGCATTCGAGATCAAGGCGGCGTGGCGTATCCTCACCGGCAAGCCGCAGCTGTATTCGCGCTACCTGACCAGCGTCACCTGGCTGCAACGTCCCGACACTGGCGAGTGCGCCCAGGAAGTGGTGGGCCTGGTCGGCCTGCACATCATTCACAAGACCGAAAGCCTGCCGGACTTCGTCTGGACCACCTTCGAGCATGTCGACAACGTCCCCGACGGCGGCCCGGCGCCGGCGGCCGGCTACACCTTCAACAACCCCAACTGCACAGGCAGCAGCTGCACCCCCAACCAGGAACGCATCACCTGCAATGCCTCCGGCTGCACCGATAACTTCCCGCGCAGCGAGCCGGTTCAGGTCAGCCGCGAGTACCCGCTGAGCAGCTACATGAACGCCCTCAACAGCGCCGTGCAGCAGGCCATTGCCAGCAAGACCAACGGCCAGTCGGTGTTTCAGTACTACAAACTGATCAACGTCCTGTGGGATGGCTCGCCGACCGCACCGAGCCCCGAACCTGGCGCCAACGCGCCTGCACCCTTGGTGTACGGCACCTTCAACAGCGACGGCAATGTTCCGGCGGCCAACACCGTGCTGGAAACCTATATTCAGAATGTCTCGTGCGACGGTTGCCACAAGAACGCGAAAATCGCCGGCAAGAGCGGCCTGGCCGCGGATTTCTCGTTTTTGTTCGAAAACGCCGACTCGGCCAAGCAGCCGACGTTGATCAGAAGCTTGCCCTGAGCGTTCGACAGGCAGCCGCTGGCTGCCTGGCTGTCTCGCCTCCAGCAGCGCAGTGCTGCTCCAGAAGCAGCCCGCCAGCAACCCCTGACGGCCAGGACGCAGTCTGGCCCGAGCAATGAGCCGCGCGGCCGCAAAAGCCGTCCACGCGGCCTGCTGATGAAAATAAAAATCCTTTTTAATCAATTAGTTAAAAATTAAAAAGTTTCTCTGGCCATGGCTTCGGCAACTGGCACAGACCCTGCTATTCCCCCTCTGAGCATCTAGCGCATCCACCACCGACAAGAATGCGCAGTCGTTACTTCTTGCGTCTTATGGGGATTTCATCATGTTGAAGATCAATCCGATTACCCGGGGCATCTGGCTGACCCTGGCCCTGGGTGGCAGCGGCACCAGCCTGGCCTGGGCTGCCGAGCAGAACGGCACCGCCGCCGAACCGGCGCCAGCCCTGAAAACCGTGACCGTCACCGCACAGCGCCGCGAACAGACCGTGCAGGAAGTGCCTGCCGCCGTGTCGGTGGTCAACGGTTCGAGCATCACCGCCGACGGCGTGCGCACGGTGGACGACATCACCACCTTCGTCCCCAACGCCGCGGCCAAGAACCCCGACGGCGACGGTCGTCCGCGCTGGTACATTCGCGGCCTGGGCACTGGCGATACCGGTGCTGCTACGGTTTATCCGGTCGGTATCTACGCCGACGACGTGTACCTCAATGCGCCTATCGCCGGCGGCGGCCCACTGTTTGACCTTGAGCGCATCGAAATCCTGCGTGGCCCGCAAGGCACCCTGTACGGCAAGAACACCACCGCCGGTGCGGTGAATATCATTTCGAAGAAACCCGGCTTCGACACTGACGGCTACGGCACCATCGGTTTTGGCAGCAAGAACGAGCGTATTCTCAGCGGCGCGCTGGGCGGTGCGCTGGTGGATGAAAAACTCGCCGCACGGGTGTCGCTGTACTCCGAAGAGCGCGATGGCTTCACCACCAACGAAACCAACGATCACACCTACGGCGACGTCAACAAGAAAGCCGCCCGCGTGCAGTTTCTCGCTCAACTGACCCCGGACCTGGACGCCCTGTGGAAAATCCACAGCCGCGAGTACAAGGGCGACGGCAGCAACGGTTCGCTGCCGACCGGCACTTATTACAACGTTGGCTACCAGCGCCCTGAAGGCCGCCGGATCGAGCTCAACGTCAATGAAAGCTCGCGCCTGGACCATGACGGCAGTTCGCTGACCCTGAACTGGCACCTGGGCGACTACACCCTGACCTCGATCACTGCTTACGACTACATCCGCAGCAAATCGGTCAGCGACGGCGACTACACCCCTTACGAAGTCAACGGCACCTCACTCAGCGACAACGAGTACCGCCAGTACTCCCAGGAACTGCGCCTGGCCTCGCCGCAGCAGGAGCGCCTGCGCTGGCTGGCCGGCGCGCATTATTTCCACGAAGACCTCGACAGCTCCGGCATCCGCAGCATCGTACCGGGCACCTCGCCCAACGGCACCGGCTCCAATCAGGTCGGTGCAACCGTGCTGCGCGACCTGAATTTTGACCACAGCACCGACAGCTACGCGCTGTTCGGCAACGTCGCCTTTGACCTGACCGACAATTTCACCCTGACCACCGGCCTGCGCTACACCCAGGAAAAGAAAGACATTGATCTGAACCTGACCCAGCTGACCCGCGCCACCGCCACCGGCCCGCTGATCCCGCTGAGCAGCGCCGGGGCGAACGGCAGCAGCGAGCGCGACAAGACCTGGGACGCCTGGACCTACGACGTCACGCCTGAATACCGCATCAACGACAACGTGCGGGTGTTCGCCCGTTACGCCCACGGCTTCCGTTCCGGCGGTTTCAACACCGGCCTGTCCACCAGCCTGGCGCAGCTCAGCACTGTCGACCCGGAAGAACTGGATGCCTACGAGCTGGGCCTGAAGTCGGAGTGGTTCAAGGGCCGGCTGATCGCCAACGCCAACGTGTTCTACTACGACTACTCCGACATCCAGGTGAACCTGCTGACCGTCAACAACGGCATCCTGACCACAGCACTGACCAACGGCGCCAAGGGCAAGGTCAAGGGCGCCGAGCTGGAGCTCGAAGGCCAGCCGACCGAGTACCTGCACCTGCGCGCCGCGCTGTCGTATCTGGACACCGAATACACCGACTTCAAGAACGTCAACCCGACCACCGGCGCAGTGACCGCCGACTACAGCGGCAACCGCTTCGTGCGCTCGCCCAAGTACGTGGTATCGCTGGGCGCCGACTACACCATACCGCTTGAGGTTGGCGGCAAGCTGGTGGTGGGCGGCGACGTGAGCTTGCGCGACAAGGAATACTTCCTCGCCGACCGCCAGAGCAGTGTCGACAAGGAACTGAGCCAGCCGCATTACACCTTGGCCAACGCACGCCTGACCTGGTTCAGCCCGGACGAAAAACTCAGCGTCACCGGCTTTGCCAACAACCTTACCAACCGCGAATACCAGGTTCACGGCCGCCCCAACGGCGCCGCCGGGCAGAACGTGATCGTCTACGGCGACCCACGCACCGTGGGTGTCTCGGTGACCCAGCGGTTCTGAGGATCAACGGCAGGAGCGGCTTGATCCGCGAACGGGGTTTAGGGGTTTAGGGGTTTAGGAGCTTCGGGGCTGAAGCCCCTCCTACGGCCCCTCCTACGCCCCCTACGGCCCTCCTGCGTACCTGAAAAATTGCCTTTCCCTATAGGGGTCATCATGAACGTGCGTCTCAACCCACTGGCCGGTGCCATTGCACTGGTCGCCAGCGGCCTGGCCTTGCCCGCGCTGGCCGCAGAAACTTCAAGCCCGGCAGCCAGCGACAGCGCCGGTAAACTCGACACCGTCGTGGTGGTCGGCACCCGGCGCAGTGACCTCACCGCACTGGAAAGTGCCGCACCGGTCGATGTGCTGTCTTCAGAGCAACTGCAAACCACCGGCGCCAACGACTTGCATTCGGCGCTGACGGCACTTGCGCCGTCGTTCAGTTTTCCGCAATCGCCCCAAGGCGCATTCGCCGGTTCCATCGCCCAGGGCGCTTCGCTGCGGGGCCTGGCCTCTGACCAGGTACTGGTGCTGGTCAACGGCAAGCGCCGTCACGCCAGCGCCAACGTCACCCGCCAGGGGGTGGTCAACGCCCGTGGTGCGGCGGCCGTGGACCTGAGCCTGATTCCGCTCAGTGCCATCGAGCGGGTGGAAATCCTGCGTGACGGCGCCGCCGCGCAGTACGGCTCCGATGCCATTGCCGGGGTGATCAACATCGTGCTCAAGGAGCGCGATGAAGGCGGCAACATCGGCTACCGCTTCGGCGGCTACGACAAGGGCGACGGTCTGCAACGCAAACTCAGCGGCTGGAAAGGCTTTGCCCTACCCAACGACGGCTTCCTGACCCTGAGCTTCGACGCCGGCAATCAGGACCCGGCCAGCGATACCCGCGACGACAACCGGATTTTTTATGCCGGTTCACCGAACATCAACACCGCCCGCGAACAGAACAACGGTTACCGCAACTGGCGCTGGGGCTCGGGCGCGGTCTCGGATCAGTACAATTTCATTGCCAACAGCGAAATCAATCTCAGCGACTCGCTCACCGCCTACGGTTTTGCCAGCTACGGGCACAAGAACACCGACTCGGAAAACTTCTACGACCCACCCACCACCCTGGCCAGCAACTACGGCAGCGTGGCCCTGGCACGCTACCCGGACGGGCGGATTCCGATCACCCGCTACAACCTTGAAGACTACGCGGCCACCGGCGGCCTGCGCTGGGAGGATGCGCAACTGGGCAAGTTCGACCTGGCGTTGAACTACGGCAACAACACGCTCAAGTCCACCGACCGCAATGCGATCAACCCCAGCTACGGCAACGCCAGCCCATCGAAGATCTACACCGGCGAGCGTGAAGCCGACCAGACCAACCTGACCCTGGACTGGGTACGCGACTTCGATACCCGACTGCTGTACAAGCCGCTGACGGTCTCGGCCGGCGTGGCCTGGCGCAAGGAAAACTACGAGCTGAGTGCGGGGCAAGCCGAAGGCTGGGCCAACGGTCCGCTGTTCAATACCCTGGACCCGGTCACCAACCGCCGCCTGGCCGGCTACTACTCGGGGATTACCCAGGTTGACGCGGCCTCGCTGGAGCGCAAGGTGTTCGGCGGCTATGTCGATGTCGAGGGGCAGATCACCGAGAAATTCCAGGCTGGCGTCGCGCTGCGCTCCGAGCACTACTCTGACTTCGGCGACACCACCAACGGCAAGCTGTCGCTGCGCTACGACTTCACCCCGCAACTCGCCGCCCGCGCCACCGCCAGCACCGGCTACCGCGCCCCGTCACTGGTGCAGAGCGGCCTGTCGTCGTTCAGCGTCCAGGCGGTCGAGCAACCGACCGGCAGCGGCAACTGGGTCGAGGTGCAACAGCGCCTGCTGCGTGCCGACAGCCCTGAAGCCCGCTTGCTGGGCGGCCAGGCACTCAAGCCGGAAGAGTCGACCAGTTTCTCGCTGGGTCTGGTCTGGCGACCGCTGGAAAATGCCTCGGTGACGGTCGATGCCTACCGTATCGAGATCGACAACCGGATCACCCTGTCGGACCAACTGACCGCCGCCACGGTCGCACCGGTGTTTGCCGGCACCCAGTACAGCAACATTCAGAGCGCAGCGTTCTACACTAACGTGGCCGACACCCGGACCAACGGGATTGAGGTGACCGGTAACTATCGGCTGAACCTCAATGAATTCGGCAAGCTCAATCTCAATGCCGGCTTCAGCCAGAATGACACCAAAATCACCGGGCTGCGGGATGTGGGCGGGATCAGCGGTTCGCAGATTGTGGGCCGCAACACGCAAGGCCTGATCGAGGAAGGCACGCCAGAGAACAAGTTCACCCTGGGCGCGAACTGGGCTTATGGCAACTGGGGCGTGAACGTCGCGCAACGGCGCTATGGCGAGTGGAAAAGCCGTAATGCAACCAACCCGGCCCTGGACCAGACCTTCAGCGCACAATGGGTCACCGACCTGGATGTCTCATACACCTTCGCCAAGGGTGTAAAGCTGACCGTGGGTGCGATCAACCTGTTCGACAGCCACCCGGACAAACTGGAAGGGTCGCAGTTGTATGGCGTGCCGAAGTACAGCATCACCTCACCGGAAGGCGCCCAGGGCGCGTTCTACTACACGAGCGTGAGCTACGACTTCTGATCGGTTGAATGCTGCCGGGCCCTGTAGGAGCAGCCGGGTGGCGATCCGGTTGCTGTGGTCCGGCATCCCGGCGAAGGCGGCGGCACATTCGCAGCAGATGCTGTGAATCTACTGGCCTCTTCGCGAGCAGAGCTCGCTTGTGTCTTTGATCAAGGTAAAGTCTGGGGTGAGAGGGGTGGATGGCAAGCTGACAAATCGCGGTGCCTAGAGCACGTGTGGGAGCCAAGCTGCCATCCACTCTTCCCGCTTTGGCTCAAAGCTCGAACAGTTGACTGAGTCCGACCTCGAACAACAAGCGTGAGTCAGGCCAAAGCGCCTCTCACTCTTTATCCTAGAGGTTTTACTCATGTCCGCCTATGCCGGTATTGATGTTTCCAAGGCCACGCTGCAGGTTGCGCTGTTTCCCAAAGCCGATGAGCTGTGTGTGCCTAATACTGAAGAAGGTCTCGCCAGCATCGCTGAGTACCTCAGCGCCCATCAGGTTGAACGAGTTCTTGTTGAAGCCACCGGTGGTTACGAGAAACTGTCGGTAAAGCTTCTGGCTAATGCCGGGTTCAAGATCCAGCGTATTAACCCTGTTCGTTCACGTCAGTTCGCTCTGGCCATGGGCAAGCGTGCCAAGACCGATCCAATCGACGCGCAAATGCTGGCCATGTTCGCCTCCAGCCTGGAGGCAAAGGGCTTCGCAAAGCCTGACGAGGAGCGCGAAGTCCTGCTTGAGCTGGTCAACTTGCGCAACAATCTGCTTCAACAACGTGACGACAACCGGCGCCGTATCAAACAGACCATAGTGCCCAGCGTGGTGGACATCTACCTCGCGTTGGAAGCCAGCCTCAAAGTGCAGATCAAAGCGGTAGATCAACTTGTCGATGCACAAGCGCGCAAGGTCGACTCAGAACTGCTGCAGCGGCTGCATGCCGTAAAGGGCGTAGGCCCAGTGACAATCGCCAGCCTGTTCTGCTACCTGCCAGAGCTGGGTGATCTGAGTCGTGGACAAATCGCAGCGTTGGCCGGTGTGGCACCGTATAACAACGACAGCGGTAGCAAGGCCGGCAAGCGGCAGATCTACGGTGGGAGGACGAAACTGCGCCGTGCGACCTACATGTGTGCGCTGGTGATGGTGCGCTACAACGCCGATTTCAAGGAGCGCTATGCGAGGCTGCGTGCCAAAGGCAAGTGCGCGAAAGTGGCCCTGGTGGCCTGCATGCGGGTGCTGCTGATACGTCTGAACGCCATGGTGCGCGACGGAACACCATGGCGTGATCACGTGGTTTGAATGGGGGGCGGGCTTTGCCCGCCATCGCGGAATCTATCCGCGATGGCATTATAAAATGCCCATTCATCGGGGGATGATGAAAGACAGTTGGCTCCCACCGGGGGCATACAGTACCTAAGTGACCAGTATTGCGGCTAAAGCCACTCCTACCGGCCAACAGGCATTCGCGAGCGGGCCAACTGGCCGCTCGCGTGCCGGGGTATACCCGTCAGGACGACAGGTAGGAAGAGCGGGTCAGGCCCAGCCGCAGGGCATCGAGGTACTGGGTGCGTTCACGCGGGCTGATCCTGGCGCTGGCGACCTTGTCGCGGTAGTGGGTCATCAACTCCTCCGGCGACAGGTGCACATAGCGCAGCATGTCTTCGATGGTGTCGTGGGTCTCGATACCGGCGTGGTACACGCTGCCGTCCTGGTTCTGGTAGATGTTCACCGAGTCGGTGTCACCGAACAGGTTGTGCATGTCACCGAGAATTTCCTGGTAGGCACCGACCAGGAAGATCCCCAGCAGGTAATCTTCGCCGTCCTTGAGGGCATGCACCGGCATGCTGGTCTCGATGCTCTGCTCGTCGACGTACTGGTTGATCTTGCCGTCCGAGTCGCAGGTCAGGTCTTGCAGCACTGCGCGGCGCACCGGCTCTTCGTCCAGCCGGTTGAGCGGGATGATCGGCAATACCTGGCCGATGGCCCAGGTGTCAGGCAGGCTCTGGAATACCGAGAAGTTACAGATGTACTTGTCGGCCAGCTTGTCGTTGAGTTCGTCCAGCACCTGGCGGTGCGAACGCTGGCGAGCCTTGAGCGAGTTGTGCAAGCGTCGGCACAGGGCAAAGTAGCACTGCTCGCCCAGCGCCTTCTGGGCCAGGGTGATCTTGCCATCAGCATACTGGGTGGCGATGTCGCTCATGTAGTGCGTGGCGCGCCAATAGGTCTCGGTGACCATCTCGATGTCGTTGTGATCGATCAGGTCGACCAGCCACTGCACGGTTTCCGGCAGGCTGGCCTTGTCTTCGATTTCGGGAACCTGGTCGTTGTGGCGCTCCACGTCGGTGACCTGGACCACCAGCACCGCATGGTGAGCGGTCAACGAGCGGCCGCTTTCCGAGAAGATATGCGGGTGCGGCAGGCCCTGCGCGTCGCAGAATTCCTTGAGCATGCCGACCACCACACCGGCGTAGTCGTCGATGTCGTAGTTGATCGAACTGGCGTTGCGCGAGTGGGTGCCGTCGTAATCGACGCCCAGGCCGCCGCCGACGTCGATATGGTCCACCGGCAGGCCGAGGCTGCGCAGTTCACCGTAGTAACGGATCGCTTCCTTGAAACCGTGCTGGTAGTCGGCCAGGTTGGCGATCTGTGAGCCCATGTGGAAGTGCACCAGCCGGATGCCCTGATCCAGGCCGGCCTTGCGGAAACGCTCGACCACCGACAGCAGCTGCGCGGCAGACAAGCCGAACTTGGATTTCTCGCCGCCGGTGTCGGCCCACTTGCTCGACGCCAGCGACGACAGCCGCACGCGCAGACCGACCTGGGGCGCCAGCTTGAGTTCGGCGGCTTCCTCGATCACCAGTTCGACTTCGGATTCTTTCTCGATGACGATGAACACGTTGTGGCCCAGCTTCTGGCCCATCAGCGCCAGACGGATGAACTCACGGTCCTTGTAACCGTTGCAGACGATGGTGCCGCCCTTCGGCGCCAGCGCCAGCACGGCCATCAGCTCGGGCTTGGAGCCGGCTTCCAGGCCGATGGAAACGTTTTGCGTGGCGATGATGTTTTCCACCACGGCTTCTTGCTGGTTGACCTTGATCGGGTACAGCGCGGTGTAACGGCTCTGGTATTCCAGGCGCGCGATGTTGTCATCGAAAGCGCCAGTCAGCTTGCGCACGCGATCTTGCAGAATGTCCGGGAAGCGCACCAGCAACGGCAGGGTCAGGCCGCTTTTGCGCAGGTCGTCGACCTGCTCGTAGAGGTCGATCGGGGTGCTACCGGCACCGTTGGGACGAACTTCAACGCGACCGGCTTCGTTGATCGCGAAATAACCGGCGCCCCAATGGCGAATTCCATAAACACTGCGGCTGTCCGCCACGGTCCATTGGCTGCCATCGTCTTTGCGTGTGCGTCGTACGGACATCGAAGTCCCCTGTCTATAAGTCGGTAAACGTCGGCCAAAGGCCGACCGGGCGCAGTTTAAAGCGCGGAAATGACGGTTTGGCTCCAGCGGCGCGGTTCAGCCGCCGGATTTTTTAGCCTTGAAACCTTTCTTGACCAGCTCGGCGATCAGCAGTTCGACATGATCGCCCTGGATCTCGATCACGCCGTCCTTGAGCGAACCACCGGTGCCGCAACGCTGCTTGAGCGCTTTGGCCAGGTCTTTGAGGGCATCTTCAGCCAG
Source organism: Pseudomonas sp. 21LCFQ02 (assembly GCF_024129895.2). Taxonomy (NCBI): domain Bacteria; kingdom Pseudomonadati; phylum Pseudomonadota; class Gammaproteobacteria; order Pseudomonadales; family Pseudomonadaceae; genus Pseudomonas; species Pseudomonas sp. 21LCFQ02. The sequence continues at coordinate 2,089,295 of NZ_CM178749.1, read as the reverse complement.
TGGCACACCGCTAACTGTAGTTACGGTTTTGCCACCACGGCCTTTACTTTCGCGGCGCACGCGAGCGATACCGTCACCGGCAGGGATAACCGTTTGCTTGCAGATACAGGCATCGACGGGTTGACTGCAATCGGGGCAATGGCGCCCGGCGTCAGTTGAATACACCAGCCCACCGAGGGCTGCGAAGGAAGCGGCTTTCTTGACCACGGGAAATCCTCGGCTTGAGGACTGAACACTGGACCGTCAGGGGACCTGCGGCCGCGAAGCCCCACTCTGGCAGGGGCAGCGCTGATCGGGCAACGACACTGCCCGAAGGCCGCGCAGTGTAACGGCAAATTTCCTGATTGCTAAGGGCCGGAATGCGGCAATTTACTGGGTTTTTGCGACCTGCTGCAGATAGGTCTGCAACGCCACCAGCGAGTCGGGGCAGCAAGGCTTTTGTTCACTCAGGCGCCGAGCCTGCTCGATGGGCAGGAAACAGGCTTCCAGGACCTCTTCTGGCTGCAACCGCAACGGGCTGTCCGAGACCGCCGAGAACACCGCGCACCAAAGCCGGTTGCCGCGCTCGTCAAACAGGAAACGGCCGTGATCTCGCAACGCCACACCGCCCACCCCCAGCTCTTCTTCGAGTTCGCGGGCCGCTGATTCAGCGTAAGTTTCATCCGGCTGGACCATGCCGCCGGCCGCAACATCCCAGTAGCCGGGATAAACGGCTTTGCTCAAGGTGCGACGATGCACACACAGCTCGCCGACAGAGTTGAATAACAGGATGAAGGTGCCACGGCCGATCAGACCCTTGTCGCGCAGCTCGGCACGCGGCACACCGCCGAGCAGGCGGTCCTGTTCATCAACCCAGGCCACCAGCTCAGCGTCGGAGGCCGCCCGATGAGCGGCCTCCTGTTCCAGCGTAGTCACTGACTCACTCACCACTCAACCCTGCGACAGCAACTGACGCAGGTCGATGACCGCGGCGTTGGCCCGCGAGATGTAGTTGGCCATTACCAGCGAGTGGTTGGCCAGCACGCCGAAGCCGTTGCCGTTAAGGATCATCGGGCTCCACACCGCAGCCTGCGACGCTTCCAGTTCGCGGATGATCTGGCGGACGCTGACCGTGGCATTCTTCTTGGCCAGCACGTCGGCGAAGTCGACCTCGATGGCGCGCAGCAAATGCGAAAGCGCCCAGGCCTGACCACGGGCCTCGTAGAACACGTTGTCGATCTGCATCCAGGGGGTTTCGACCACTTCTTCGTCAACCTTCAATACTTCACCGGGCTTGACGTTGATGTTGTCGGTGCGCGCAGCAGCATTGAGCTTGACCTGGCCGACACTGGCCGACAGCCGCTGGGACATTGAGCCCAGGCGGGTTCCGACATCACCCAGCCAGCTGTTCAGGTTGTCGGCGCGGGCATAGAACTGCGCACCGTTCTGGCTCGCCAGACGAGCCTGGTAACGGCTCAGGGCGTTGATCCCTTCCTGGTACTGCGACTCGCTGGAAGGCATGATCCAGCTGCGATCATTGAAGTTGAACAGTTGTTCGGCACGTGCCAGATCGCCGTCTTCGGTCGATTGCGACTGGGAGCGGGCAAAGTCCTTGCGCAGGGCCCGGTTCAGGTCACGTACCTGGACCAGTACGCCGTATTCCCAGCTCGGCATGTTGTCCAGCCACACCCCTGGTGGAAAGCGGTCGTTGGCCAGGTAACCACCGGGTTTGTTGAGCAGGGTGCCGGTCACCGATTTGAGGGTTTCAACGGTGGTGTAGCCGATCACCATCTGTTTGCCTTCACGCTCGGCGGCGGCCTGGGCGTTCTGCTGGACCGGAAACAGGCCCGGTTCGTTGCTCCAGTACCAGCCAACCAGAGCGGTCACTAACAGGTAGATGAGGACCAGTACGCCGAGGGCGCGGCTGAAGAAGATCCCGCCCAGATAGCCGCGTCTTTTGACCGCAGCCGTGTCGGCAGGGCGTTCGTCCGCGCTGCCTGCGCGGTTTTTCCAATCCAGCATGTCAGGGTCCTTTCGGTGGTTGGGCTCAGAAGCTGTGACCGCAACCTTACCCCAAGGTGCGTTTGCCCGGCACCCATTGTGTGTTTTTTGTCGGTGTGCAGGTCGCTGGGCAGCGATTGGGCGTCGCAATGCGACTTCGGTAAATGGCCGTAGGAGCGGATTTATCCGCGATCTGTGCAAGGCTTTTTGCCGCGGTTGACTGGACCGCGGGTTCCGCCCCGACGGGCGGGTTCCTTTGGGGCGCCAAAGGAACCAAAGCGCTTGCTCCTGGCTTGGGTCCGCCCTGCGGGCGAACTTCCCTCTGTTTTAAACCACGCCCAGTTGTTGCCATACCGGCAAGACTTGTCGTTCGAACGCTTCCAGTTCGGCGTCCAGTCCAACTTCTGTGGCGTGAATATCCAGTTGCCGGGCGCTGGCCAGTACGGTTTGTTTGAGCAGCTTGCCGCGCAATTGCGGGTAGTCCAGCAGGACCCGTGCGAGCAGCATCTGCAGCGGGCTGGCAGCCACTGCCGAGCCCAGGGTCGGGGCGGCCAGCCATTGGTAGGTTTCGCCCTTGAGCGCGCGTTCGCTGATCACCCGGTTCAGGGCCTGGCAACGTTCGACGTCCAGTTCGCCCGGCAGCAGCGGATGTACATGGCCAGCCCAGGCCAGCATTTGCAAGGCCGGGCTGATCGCGCCGGTCTGGCCACCAAGCGCTGGCAGCCCGGCCAGGCTGGCGAAGGTCTGTGGATAATCGGCCAGCGCCTTGAGCAACGGCCCGAACAACCCGGCCGGTCCCTGGACCGGGCCGATCCGGGTATCGAATTCGATTGGCCCGGCCAGCGGCGCGCCGGGCATGCGGGTCACACATTGTTGCCACAGCGCCTGACGATGCTGGCCGGTGGTCAGTGCTGCGACACCGCGCTTCTGGAACAGGTCGCAACGGTCCGACTGGTTGCGTGCCAAGTCTTTGAACAATTCCCGCTCGGCGACACCGGGCAGTTGATTGAGCAGCGCCAGGACGTTGCCCGGCACCGAGACTTCGTCGATGTTTTCCAGCGCCGTGGCGCTGCCGATGAAGTCACAGGCCAGTTCACTCATTTGCTCGATCAGTTCGCCGCTGTTGATCGAGCTCCAGTGTTCGTTGAGCAGCTCATGGGCCACGTAATGCACATGTCGGCTGGCCAAGCTTTGCAGGTAAATGCTGGCCTGCGGGTGCTCGGCGAAGAATCCCACGCGGGCGCTGGCCATGCCTTGCAGCAGGTTCAGGGCAGCGCTGACTCGCTGCTCAAGGCTGCCCGTCGCCCCTTGCACATGACGGCGCAACAACTGCTGCAACGGGCCCAGGAAGAACAACCCCGGCTGGCTCATATACCCCAGGTAAGCCAGCCCGCCGGGCTTGAGCAACTGCGCGACAGCCTGGCGCATCTCGCCTTGCACCGCCGGGCTGACCCAGGAGTAGACCCCGTGGCTGATCACAAAATCGAATGCATCATGCGTACAAGATTCAGCGAAATCACGGAAGTTCGCCTCGATAAACTCGATATTGGCCACTCCGGCCGCAGCGGCCAAGGCGCGCCCATGCGCAATATGCCGAGGGTTGATATCCACTGCCACAAAGTGCCCGTTGGGGTTGGCAGCGGCGTTGATAACGGCGCCATAGCCCTGCCCGCAACCCAGTTCACAACTGCGGTAAGCGCGGCTGATATCCGGCACCGCACGGCCCAGCGCGGTGGCAACAAAGGCCAGCCAGTTGGGGGTGGCCTGGGTCTGGAAGTGATGCGGGTAGGCAACGTCGGTGAGGTAGCTGGCAGAACTCATGGTGATTCCTGAAAACGCAAAGACCGCCTCACAGCGAAGCGGTCATTGCAGGCGGTAACGCCCGGATCATCAGAACGAAGCGGTAACCGAAGCGTAGAACGAACGGCCTGGCTCGTTGTAGGTGTTGGCGCCCTGACTGGTGCCCTGCCCTTCACGGTACATCCGCTTGTCGAACAGGTTGTTGATACCGGCACCCACCGACAGGTTCTTGCTGAACTCGTAGCTGCCGCCCACGCCCCACAGGTGGTAAGGGTCACGGGTGGACAAGGCATTGGCGGCGGTGATCGGCCCCGAAGACGGCAGGGTCGGGTTCAGGGTACGCGGCTCCTGTTTGCCATACCAGGTGGCATTGAGGTTCAGCGCCAGCTTGTCAGTGGCCTGCCAGTCGAGGAACGAGTTGATGGTGTACTCCGGGATCACCGACAGCGGCTGGCCGGTACGATCAGCATTTTCATCCATATAGGTGAAGTTGGTGCTCCAGCTCAGCGTCTCGCCACGTTCGCCCAGCAACGGCACGGTCAGGTTACCTTCCCAGCCCTTGACCACCGCGTCGGTGGCGTTTTCCCAACGCAGCACTGGCGAGGCGTTGGTGCCGCCGGTGGCCAGTTCACGCACGGTAATACCCGAGGCGATCTTGTTGTCGTAATCGTTGCGGAAGTAGGTCAGGCCTGCGCTCCAGCCATCACGATCGAAGCTGATGCCGATTTCCTTATTGACGCTGACTTCTGGCTCAAGGCTGTCATTGCCCAGGATGTAACACCCGCCACCGAGGTTGAAGGTCGGATCACAGCCCATGCCCATGCTGAACAGCAGGTAGTTGGGGTTGGACTGGTACAGGTTCGGCGCCTTGAAGGCCCGGGCGATACCGCCTTTGAGGGTGATATCGGGAGTCAGTTTGTACGATGTGTTGAGGCTCGGGCTCCAGTTGGAGCCGAACTGGTCATGGTGGTCCAGGCGCACGCCGGGGGTCAGCATCCAGTCCGGGGTCAGTTCGATGTTGTCCTCGATGAACACGGCGGCGATGGTTGCGTCCATATCGGTCGGCCGCGACCCGGCCACCGAATTAGGCAGCGCAGAACCGCCGGAGCCGGCACCGCTGACGGTCTGATTAAGCGCCGACGGGTCATCGAGCGTCTGCCGGTTCCATTCGGCGCCGATGGTCAGCACTTGATGCGCCAGCATCTCCAGCGGGATGTTCACCTCACCACTGACCAGGAAGCTGTCGTAATCGCTGGTGATCTCGCTGGCATCGGCGTTGATGTTGCCGTCGCTGCCGCCCGACAAGCCTTCCTGCAGGCGGCGGTTCTGGGTGCCTTCGTACTGCGCGGTCAGCTTCGAGGTGCCGAACGCCCAATCGCCCTGATGGGTAATCGAGTAGGTCTGACGGTACAGGGTGTTGGTTTCACGGCCATACAGCGCCGAAATACGCTCTTGCAGGGCCGCCGAGTCGTTGATCGCATCGCCACCGGTGTCGCCCGCGTAGATATTGCCCTGACGGCTGTAGCCGGCTTCGAAGTCGATGGTCTGCGCTTCATCCAGGCGCCACGACAGCAGGCCGTTGATGTCCTTGTTACGCACCCCTTCACGACCGGCAGCGTAGGTCGGCGAAATACCATCAGCCGCCGCTGCCGCATCGGTCTTGGCCCAGTTGATGTCCAGATCGTCGGCATCGGTTTTGTTGAGGTTGCCGTAGACCCGGAAGCTCAGGGCGTCGGTCAGCGGGCCGGCGAGGCTGAAATTGGTGCGTTTGGTCACCCCTTCGGCGTCGTCTTCAGGCAGGTTGGTGTAAGCGGTAATCGAGCCTTGCAGCTTGTCGGTCGGGCGCTTGGTGATGATATTGACCACCCCGCCCATGGAGCCGGAACCATAACGGGCCGCCGCCGGGCCGCGCAGCACCTCGATGCGATCGATCATTTCAGCCGGCACCCAGTTGCTGTCGCCACGGGTATCGCGCTCGCCGGTACGGGTCATGCGCACCGAGTTACGCGAAGTCACCGGCTTGCCGTCGATCAGGATCAGGGTGTTTTCCGGCCCCATACCGCGCAGGTCGATCTGCCGGTTGTTGCCACGGCTGCCGGTGGTGCTGTTGCCGGTCAGGTTGACGCCGGGCATCTTGCGCACGATCTCGGAAATATCGTTGACCGGCGGACGCTTTTTGAGGTCTTCGGCGGTGATGATAGACACGCCCGACGCCTGCTTGAGTTCCTGCTCGGCGGTGCCGATGACATGGGTATCGCCCAGTTCCAGCGCCTCTGGCGAGCCATCGGCAGGCAGTACGCTGTCCGGTTTGACGACTTCGTCAGCGGCTGCGCCGATCACTCCGGCAGCGCCGACCGGCGCACTGCAGGCCAGAACGATGGCTGACGCCAGCAGGTTAGGCTTGTACTTCGGATTCATGCCCATCTTCCCCATTGATCGTGCGCCCGAGACGGGCAGAAAAACGGCGGAAAAGGCTTTATCCAAACCTGCTTAATAGTGCCTGAAACCTTGCTCCAGAGGCTTCCCCGCCGCTCCAACGGGCGGAATGATATTTAATCTCATATAGGAGTAAATTGTTTTTACGTTATTTACACAGCTCTGGAAGACAACTGACCGCTGTCACGCACATGTTTGCCCCGCGCAAACAAGAAACCCTCTAAAGCGAGTGCTGCAACGCCTCGAGAAAGTGGTCCAGCACCAGGTTCTGGCGGCGCCCCTTGCGGGTGGCAATCGCCAGCCGGGTCTCGAAGAACAATCGCTCCGGGCACAGTGCTGCCATTAGCCCCTTCTCGACCCACACTGCCGCGTAATGGTCAGGCAAATAGCCGATGTAGCTACCGGTGAGGATCAGAAACGCGATGCCTTCGCGGTCACTGGCCGAAGCCACGCAGTTGAGCAACTGATGCAGGCCGATGGCCTCGGCGGTCATCCGGTAGCTGGGCACCACGGCATCGAAATCCTGCAGTTCTTCGTTGCTCACCAAGGCGGCGCGGGCGAACAACGGATGGTCATGGCTGCAATACAGGTTGGAACGTTCTTCGTAGAGCCAGGTGTAATCGAGCCCCGACAAGGGGGCGATCAGCGGGATGGCGCCGACATGTAGACGGCCGTCGAGCAGGCCGCGTTCGATCTCGCCCGGGGTGCTCATGCTCAGATTGATGCGCACCCCGGCGCCCTCACTGCGCACGGCCTTGAGTGCCCGGGTGATACGCATCTTCGGCTGGGTGACCAGATTGTTGACGATACCGATGTTCAGGTCACCGCGCAGTTGCCGGTGCATCAGGTTCACTTCACTGCGAAAGCCTTCGATGGCCGCCAGCAGCGTGTCGCTGGCGCGCAGTACCTCACGGCCCTCATCGGTCAGGGCAAAACCGGCCCGGCCGCGCTGGCAAAGCCGCATGCCCAGGCGCTTTTCCAGATCACTCATGTGCAAGCTGATCGCCGAGCGGCTGATGCCCAATGCCCCTTCGGCTGCGGAAAAACTGCCGCACTCGACTACGGTTTTGAAAAGCCGCAGCAGGCGCAGGTCGAAATCACTCACCTGGCTGAGCGGCGGTTTACGCGCCATGGGATTCACGCCTCATAGGTGAGCCATTCAATAACTTAACTTTAGAAGATATAGATTTAACTCACCCATTGCGCAGGCACAAGCTGTCGTCATCCATAACCCCTCATAACAACAGGGTTCACCTCATGAATCAGGCTCTGCAGCAAACCCCTTCGCTGGCCAGTCAGCTCAAGCTGGACGCCCACTGGATGCCGTTTTCGGCCAACCGCAACTTCAAGCGCGACCCGCGCCTGATTGTCGGGGCAGAAGGTAGCTGGCTGATTGATGACCAGGGCCGGCGCATCTATGACGGCCTGTCAGGTTTGTGGACCTGCGGCGCGGGTCACTCGCGCAAGGAAATCCAGGAAGCGGTAGCCAAACAGTTGGGCACCCTGGATTACTCACCGGCCTTCCAGTACGGCCACCCGCTGTCATTCAAGCTGGCAGAGAAAATCACCAGTCTGACCCCGGCCGGCCTGGATCATGTGTTCTTCACCGGCTCCGGCTCCGAGAGCGCCGACACCTCGGTGAAACTGGCGCGTGCCTACTGGCGCCTGAAAGGCCAGGCACAGAAAACCAAACTGATCGGCCGCGCCCGCGGCTATCACGGCGTGAACATCGCCGGCACCTCACTGGGCGGGATAGGCGGCAACCGCAAGATGTTCGGCCAGTTCATGGACGTCGATCACCTGCCGCACACCTTGCAGCCGCATCTGGCCTTTACCAAAGGCGCGGCTGAAACCGGCGGTGTCGAGCTGGCCAATGAACTGCTGAAACTGATCGAACTGCATGACGCCTCGAACATCGCGGCGGTCATCGTCGAGCCGATGTCCGGCTCGGCCGGTGTTATCGTGCCGCCGGTGGGCTACCTCAAGCGTCTGCGCGAGATCTGTGACCAGCACAATATCCTGCTGATCTTTGACGAAGTGATCACGGCCTTTGGCCGCATGGGTAAATGGACCGGCGCCGAGTACTTCGGTGTCACCCCGGACATCATGAACATCGCCAAGCAGGTGACCAACGGTGCCATCCCGATGGGCGCAGTCGTCGCCAGCAGCGAGATCTACAACACTTTCATGAGCCAGAACCTGCCCGAGCACGCGGTCGAATTCTCCCACGGCTACACTTACTCGGCGCACCCGGTGGCCTGCGCGGCCGGTATCGCTTCGCTGGAGCTGCTGGAAAAGGAAAACCTGGTGCAGCAATCCGCCGAACTGGCACCGCACTTCGAGAACGCCATCCATGGCCTTAAAGGCGCGCAACATGTGATCGACATCCGCAACTGCGGGCTGGCGGGCGCCCTGCAACTGGCCCCCCGCGACGGCGACCCGATCGTACGTCCGTTCGAAGCGGGCATGGCGCTGTGGAAAGCCGGCTTTTATGTACGCTTTGGCGGCGATACCCTGCAGTTCGGCCCGACCTTCAACGCCCAGCCGCAGGATCTGGACCGGATGTTCGATGCCGTTGGTCAGGCTTTACAGGGCATCAAGTAAGTGAGCCTGCGTACACAGGCCGTGCCAAAGGTACAGGTCGATAACGAGCAGGTGACCATCACCGAGTGGCGCTTTGCGCCGGGTGCCGAGACTGGCTTGCATCGCCATGGTTATGACTATGTGGTGGTGCCGCTGACCAGCGGCACCTTGCTGCTGGAAACCCCAGAGGGCGATAAATACGCGCCCTTGGGAGCTGGGCAGAGCTACTTTCGCAAAGCCGGTGTTGAACACAATGTGATCAACGCCAGTGACCATGAAGTGGTATTCGTCGAGACCGAACTCAAACCGCAGCGTTAATAGCCAGCTGGCAGCCAGCGCTGCCAGATTGATCAAAGCTTCAGGCACGAAGACGTTCTGCGCCTGAAGCTGACGCCCCTTCCGACGAACGGTCGTCAGCGGTAAATAAATCGTCATAAAAAAGTGTGCGCCTTTTTGACGGTTTGGTGACCTGCGGCACACCACGGCAAAGATGACGGTGCTAGCATAGCGCCATCAACCCTCCTTTAGCCGCCTCTCCAGCAGCCCGCCAATGACCGAAGCATCTGATCCCAGTCGCGAGCGTCTCAAGCTTTATTTTGCCCAGCGGGTCGTGCTTCAGGTGCGGCAGATCCTTGAGATTTGGCAACGCTTGCATAAAGGCGAGTGGACGCCGACTGATCTGGATGAGCTCAAGGAAGCGGCGCGGGATCTGTTACGCAGTGCGGAACGCTTCGGGCAGACCGAGCATTTGCGTCTGGCGCAGCAGCTTGGTGATCTGGTCGCCAGCCTGCAAGCCAACCAGGGCCGGCTTAACAGCGAGTTGATCAGTGAAATCAGCCTGCTGATGCAGCAACTTTCGCAAACCGGCCTGCGTCATGGAGACCGGCTGCAGCAGACCACCCTGCCACCTCTGCGCACGCCTGTTTATATTGCCTTGCGTCACCGCGAAGACAGTGAACAACTGGCCCGGCAACTGGAGTTCTTCGGGTGCGCAGCGCTGGCGCTGGATAACGTGGCCAGCCTGCACACGGCACTGCAACAGCGCCAGCCGGCGGCCATTATCATGGATGTTGATTTTTCCTCCCCCGGCGCAGGCCTGAAGCTGGCGACAGACTTGCAGCACACTCTGCCCGTCAGAGCGCCGCTGCTGTTTTTCAGTCGTGACGAAGCTGATACCCCCACCCGCCTGGCGGCGGTGCGCGCCGGTGGCGACGAGTTCCTGACCGGTTCACTGGACGCCTCGATTCTGCTGGAAAAGATCGAAACCCTGACCCGCGCCGATGGCTATGAGCCGTACAAGGTGTTGATCATCGACGATTCGCGCTCGCAGGCCCTCTACACCGAGCAGGCACTCAATAGCGCAGGCATCGTCACCCGGATCTTGCTGGACCCGATCCAGGCCATGAGCGAGCTGGCGCAGTTTCAGCCAGACCTGATCATCCTCGATATGTACATGCCAGGCTGCACGGGGCGGGAGCTGGCCAAGGTCATTCGTCACAATGATCGTTATGTCGGCGTACCGATCATCTACCTGTCGGCCGAGGACGATCTGGATAAACAGCTTGATGCGCTGAGCGAAGCAGGCGATGACTTCCTGACCAAACCGATCAAGCCCAGGCATCTGGTGACCACGGTGCGCAACCGCGTCAACCGGGCCCGGCACCTGAAGGCACGCATGATCCGCGACAGCCTGACCGGGCTGTTTAACCACACGCATATCCTCCAGTGCCTTGAAGACTGCTGCTTTCAGGCCCGCCGCGACAATAAGCCGCTGTGCTTCGCGATGCTGGATATCGACCACTTCAAAAGGGTCAATGACAGCCACGGCCACCCCATGGGCGACCGGGTGATCAAAAGCCTGGCGCTGTTTCTCAAGCAACGGCTGCGCAAGACTGATCTGATCGGCCGTTATGGTGGCGAAGAGTTCGCCATCGTCATGCCCGACACCGACCTCTACAACGCCCATAAGGTGCTGGACAGGATCCGTCAGGGCTTTGCCGAAGTGCATTACCCCGCCCAACCACTGGACCTGGCCTGTACCTTTAGCGCCGGAGTGGTCAGCCTGCATCCGCAAGACGATAGCCAGACCCTGGCCGCTTTGGCCGACAGTGCGCTGTACCGCGCCAAGAAGTCCGGGCGCAATCAGGTCCAGTCAGCCTTGAATACAGCAAACCACGCACTTGAATGGCCGGCCATCGAGGCCTGAAACCCACTCTTACAAACCGCTCTCCAGCACAATCCGGCGCGCTTGGTTATCATGCGCACCTTTGCCGCGATTTGAGGTTGCCATGCGCCGCCTGCTACTGATCATGCTGTTGCTGCTCACCCTTCCCGTCCAGGCTCAGGCTTCCGGCCTACTGGACAGCCGCCCCTCGGCAACGCTGGGCAGCTCGACCCTGGATAACAGCAAGCAATTTCTGCCGGTCCGCCAGGCTTTCCAGTTGAGCCTGATCGAAGCCACACCGCAGGCGGTCAAGCTGCGCCTGGTGGCGGCTGACGGCTATTACCTGTATCGCCATCGCTTCCAGTTCCGCAGCGAGCCGGCCGATGCCGGCCTGGGCGAAGCGCGCCTGCCCGCCGGTGAACAGAAGCATGACGAGTACTTCGGCGACGTGGAGGTCTATCACGGCATCGTCGATATCGAGTTGCCGCGCAACCCCGATGAGCAGCGCCCGTTCACCCTGGCCGTCACTTATCAGGGCTGCGCCGACCACGGCCTGTGCTACCCACCGGAAACCGAACGGCTGGACATCGGCAATGTGGCTGGTGCAACGGCCAGTGCCACAGGTAGCGCAGCGGTACAGCCCTGGAGCTGGAAAGAACTGGCGCTGTTTCTGCTGGCCGGCATCGGCCTGACCTTTACCCCGTGCGTACTGCCGATGCTGCCGATTCTGTCTGGCGTGGTGATGCGCGGTCAGGTCGGCGGGTTGCGGGGCTTGAGCCTGTCGCTGGCCTATGTGCTGCCCATGGCGGCCTGTTTTGCGCTGCTGGGCGCACTGATGGGCGTGTTCGGCGCCAGCCTCAACCTGCAGGCCCGCCTGCAATCGGCCTGGGTGCTGGTGCCGTTCGCGCTGTTTTTCGTGGTGTTCGCGCTGGCCATGTTCGGCGCCTTTCAACTGCGTCTGCCGGATGCGCTCAGTTCAAGGCTCGATCGCATCGCCGGCAAAACCCAGGGCGGGTCGTTGTGGGGTGCGGCGGTACTGGGCGTGTTGTCCAGCCTGCTGGTGTCGCCTTGCGTGTCCGCGCCGCTGGCCGGTGCGTTGCTCTATATAAGCGCCAGCGGCGATGCCATCGGTGGCGCCCTGAAGCTGTTCGCGCTGGGGCTGGGCATGGGCTTGCCACTGATTGTGGTCGGCACCGGCGGTGCCACCTGGCTGCCGAAAAGCGGCCCGTGGCTTGAAACGGTAAAGAACGCCATTGGCGTATTGCTGCTGGGCCTGGCCATCGGCCTGCTCAGCCGGGTATTGCCCGGCGAGATCACCCTGCTGCTGATCGGCCTGCTGGCGGCCGGCGTTGCGCTGTTTATGGGCACCCTCAATTTCAGCGAAAAAACCACCCGCCAGACCCTTGCGCAACTACTCGGTCTGTTTTTACTGGTCTACGCTCTGGCGTGCTGGTACGGCGCACTCAAGGGCGAAACCGATCCGTTGCGTCCACTGGGCAGGCCCCAGGCGGTAGCCATGGGTGTCGCCAGCGTGACCGGCGAAAGCCAGTGGCAGACCATCCGCACCACCGGCGAGCTGGAGGCGGCGCTGGAAGCGGCGCGCAATGCCGGGCAGCCACTGGTCCTGGACTGGTACGCCGACTGGTGCATCAGTTGCAAGGTCATCGAGCATGAAGTGCTGCCCGACCCGCAAGTGGTTGCCCGTCTGTCGGCTTTTAGCCGGGTGCGTTTCGACATGACCGAGAGCAACGCCGAGCAACGCGCGCTGCTCGACCGCTACAAGCTATTTGGTCCGCCAGCGCTGCTATTTTTCGATAAAAGCGGCGAAGAGCTGAAAAATGTGCGAGTTGTCGGCGAAATCGATGCCAACGGTCTGATCGAGCGGTTAAACGGGGCAAATGACCAGATCTAAGATCCGGGTCACAAATTTTGCGCGATTATCGCTTATCGTGTTGACTACTGTTGTTAACTGGACAGATCTTGACCCTTGCGGCATAGTCGCGGCACAAAAACGCTCGTGAATAAAAAGGAATCGACGATGGCGACCCTGCTGGTCCTGCATGGCCCGAACCTGAATCTGCTCGGCACCCGTGAACCCGGTGTGTATGGCACCACCACCCTGGCGCAGATCAACCAGGACCTGGAGCAGCGCGCCCGCGATGCCGGCCATCACCTGATGTACCTGCAAAGCAACGCCGAGTATGAATTGATCGATCGCATTCACGCTGCCCGCGATGAGGGAGTGGACTTCATCGTCATCAATCCGGCAGCGTTCACGCACACTAGCGTGGCAATACGTGACGCGATCATGGGAGTGAGCATCCCATTCATCGAAGTGCATTTATCGAACGTGCATAAACGCGAACCTTTCCGTCATCACTCCTACTTCTCCGATGTTGCGGTAGGAGTGATCTGCGGCCTGGGCGCCAGCGGATACCGCATGGCCCTGGAAGCCGCCCTGGAACATTTGGCCAAGAACGCCAAGCCTTGACCGGCACGGCCTGAACCGGCTGCCGAATTGCACCCTACAGACCCTTTGGGAGTTGATGATTAATGGATATCCGTAAAGTCAAGAAACTGATCGAACTGCTGGAAGAGTCCGGTATCGACGAACTGGAAATCCGTGAAGGCGAAGAATCCGTACGGATCAGCCGTCACAGCAAGACTCCAGCCCAGCCGTACTACGCGCCAGCTCCGGTTGCCGCCCCGGTCGCCGCTGCACCGGCCCCGGCCGCCGCACCTGCCGCACCTGCCGCCGACGCTGCACCTGCTGCGCCCAAGCTCAACGGTAACGCCGTCAAGTCGCCAATGGTCGGTACCTTCTACCGCACGCCTTCGCCGACCTCGCCTGCATTCGTTGAAGTGGGTCAGACCGTCAAGAAAGGCGACACCCTGTGCATCGTCGAAGCGATGAAAATGATGAACCACATCGAAGCCGAAACCAGCGGCGTGATCGAGTCCATCCTGGTAGAGAACGGCCAGCCGGTTGAGTTCGACCAGCCGCTGTTCACCATCGTTTGAACCAGGGAGACCCTGCGATGCTGGAAAAAGTCCTGATCGCCAACCGCGGCGAAATCGCCTTGCGCATCTTGCGTGCCTGTAAGGAACTGGGCATCAAGACCGTCGCTGTGCACTCCACGGCCGACCGTGAGCTGATGCACCTGGGCCTGGCGGACGAAACTGTCTGTATCGGTCCGGCCATCGCTACCCAGTCGTACCTGAACATTCCGGCGATCATCTCGGCGGCGGAAGTGACCGGCGCCACGGCGATCCACCCTGGCTACGGTTTCCTGGCAGAAAACGCCGACTTCGCCGAGCAGGTCGAAAAATCCGGTTTTGCCTTCATCGGCCCGAAAGCCGACACCATTCGCCTGATGGGCGACAAGGTTTCGGCCAAGGACGCGATGATCAAGAGCGGCGTACCGACCGTACCCGGCTCTGACGGCCCGCTGCCTGAAGACGAAGAGACCGCACTGGCCATCGCCCGCGAGGTTGGCTACCCGGTGATCATCAAGGCCGCCGGTGGCGGTGGTGGTCGCGGCATGCGTGTGGTGCACAAGGAAGAGGACCTGATTTCCTCGGCCAAGCTGACCCGTACCGAAGCCGGTGCCGCGTTCGGCAACCCGATGGTGTACCTCGAGAAGTTCCTGACCAACCCGCGTCACGTGGAAGTTCAGGTACTGTCCGATGGCCAGGGCAACGCAATCCATCTGGGTGACCGCGACTGCTCGCTGCAACGCCGCCACCAGAAAGTACTCGAAGAAGCGCCGGCACCGGGCATCGACGAGCAGGCTCGCCAGGAAGTTTTCGATCGCTGCGTACGTGCATGTATCGAAATCGGCTACCGCGGGGCGGGCACGTTCGAATTCCTGTACGAGAACGGTCGGTTCTACTTCATCGAGATGAACACCCGCGTACAGGTCGAACACCCGGTTTCGGAAATGGTCACCGGTATCGACATCGTCAAGGAGATGCTCAGCATCGCCGCCGGCAACAAACTCTCGTACACCCAGGATGACGTCGTCATCAACGGTCACGCACTGGAGTGCCGGATCAACGCTGAAGACGCCCGCACGTTCATCCCGAGCCCGGGCCTGGTCAAGCACTTCCATGCGCCAGGCGGCAACGGTGTGCGTGTCGACTCGCACCTGTACAGCGGCTACAAGGTCCCGGCCAACTACGACTCACTGATCGGCAAGCTGATCACCTGGGGCGCCACCCGCGACGAGGCCATGGCCCGTATGCGCAACGCGCTGGACGAGATCGTGGTCGATGGCATCAAGACCAACATCCCGCTGCACCGTGATCTGACCCGTGATGCAGGCTTCTGCAAAGGCGGCGTCAACATCCACTATCTGGAACACAAGCTGGCCAGCGAGAAGTAATTCTCTGTACAGCGTGATGCGACAGATCTACAGACCCCGCCTCGGCGGGGTCTGTGCGTTTTCAGCCAGCGATCGGATAGCACTGCGACATCCGGACAGTTTGCCGAGCAAACCCTTCACAAGCTTTTGACGCAGACCTGAAGTAAACTGCGCGGCTTTCCTGTCATTTTCATAGGTACACCGCCATGCCATGGCTGCAAGTCCGCCTCGCCATCAGCCCGGAACAAGCCGAGACCTACGAGAACGCCCTGCTTGAAGTCGGCGCGGTCTCGGTCACGTTCATGGACGCGGAAGACCAGCCGATCTTCGAGCCTGAACTCAACACCACGCCGCTGTGGACCCACACCCACCTGCTGGCGCTGTTCGAGGCCGACACCGATGCCGATATCGCGTTGGCCCACCTGCGCCTGCTGACCGATGCCGAGCTGCCCGAACACAGCGCCGAAGTGATCGAGGATCAGGACTGGGAACGCAGCTGGATGGATGACTTCAAACCCATGCAGTTTGGCCAGCGCCTGTGGATCGTGCCGAGCTGGCATGCCGCACCGCAACCGGACGCCGTAAACCTGCTGCTCGATCCGGGCCTGGCCTTCGGCACCGGCACCCACCCGACTACCGGCCTGTGCCTGGAATGGCTTGACGGCCAGGACCTGAACGGCTGCACGGTACTGGATTTTGGCTGCGGCTCGGGCATTCTGGCCATCGCCGCCCTGCTGCTGGGCGCAGAGCTGGCGGTCGGTACTGACATCGACGTTCAGGCCCTGGAGGCTTCGCGCGACAACGCCGGACGCAACGGCATTGCTGCCGAACGCCTGCCGCTGTACCTGCCCGAGGCTTTGCCGGCCGAGCCTGCCGACGTGCTGGTCGCCAATATCCTGGCCGGCCCGCTGGTGTCTCTGGCGCCGCAACTGGCCAGCCTGGTCAAGCCGGGCGGTCGCCTGGCGCTGTCAGGCATCCTGGCCGAACAGGGCGAAGAAGTGGCGGCAGCCTATGCCGACACCTTCGACCTTGACCCGATCGCCGACCGTGATGGCTGGGTACGCATCACCGGCCGTCGCCGCTGATCGCTGCCTGAGCCGGAGCGCCGCATGACCGACAGTTTCGTCACCCAGTGTCCGCACTGCCAGACCAGCTTCAAAGTCAACCATGCGCAGCTGAGCGTAGCGCGCGGCGTGGTGCGTTGCGGGTCATGCCTGCAGGTATTCAACGCCGCCAAACAATTGCTGGAGCAGAGCCATCAGCAGCGCACCGCGCTCGCCCCTCTGCCCGCCCCCGCAGAGCCGGCAGCGCTGCCGGAGCCTGAGGCCGTCACTGAACCGGCACCGCAAGCGCCGCTTGAGCCGGCGCCCTTGGCCGCAGAGCCGCCCGCTGCCGTGCCAGTGGTTGCCGAACCTGTACCGCCGGCCATCAACGCCGCACCCGGCGAAGACTACTGGCATGTCAGCGAACTGGACCTGGACAGCCTGGACCTGGACGAAGAGCTGGCACGCCTGGAGCAACGTGAGATCCAGCTGGCCGAGTCGGTTGCCACTGTCGATGCACGCGCCCCGCAAGCAAACCTCAGCGCACGACGCGACGCAGCACCAGGCGAAGCCGGCGAGTGGATCGCCAGCCTGGCCAATGACGATGTCGAGCAATTGCCCGAAGTACATGCCGAAGTCATCCGCGCGAGGGAGCCAGAACCTGAGCCGGATGAACCGGACCACCCCATCGTTGAACCCGCTGCCGCCCACGAAACCCGTACCGAGCCCTCGCTGTCACTGAACAGCATCGCGGACGAAGACAAGGGACCGGATTTCACTGCACTGGAGCTGCGCAAGCAGCCGCCGGGGCACAGCGCCCGCCTTTCGGCGCTCGACGACGAAGACGAGCCGGCACCGGACGACGACGATCATGATCATGATCCGCGTGGCCGCAGCGAACCTGCCCTGCGTGACAAACCGCTGGTGGACCTGACCGACGACCCGCTGCAGCTCGACTGGCAGCGTCCCAAGCCGCGCTGGGGCCGGCGTCTGTTATGGATAACCCTGATTACCCTGGCGCTCAGTGGCCTGGCCGGGCAGTACATCTGGTATCACTTCGATCATCTGGCCCGCCAGGATCAGTATCGCCCCTGGTTCCAGCAGTTGTGCCCGCAACTGGGCTGCAAGGTGCCATCGAAGGTCGACATCAACCAGCTCAAGAGCAGCAACCTGGTGGTACGCAGCCACCCGGAGTTTCAGGGCGCGCTGGTGGTCGATGCGATCATTTATAACCGTGCATCCTTTTCCCAACCCTTTCCGCTGCTGGAGCTGCGCTTTGCCGATACCAGCGGTCAGTTGATCGCCAGTCGTCGCTTCAAACCCGGCGAATATCTGTCAGGCGAAATGGCCGGCAAGGAAGAGATGCCACCCCAGACGCCGATCCATATTGCACTGGACATCCTCGATCCAGGCGCCAAAGCCGTGAACTACAGCCTCAATTTTCGCTCCCCGGAATAGCCTCTGCGGCCAGCACGGCGGTCCGGGGCAACCGGACGCCGCCCTGGCGTAACGAACAGTTGCCTGCATGATCGCTGCTGTTCGTTGGTAAAACCTGAAAAACCGAACGTTTAGTGATAAGCATCGAGCTGTTCAGATTTTATCCAATTCAGCCTTTATCCAGTCATCGAGAGCGGGTATCATGCCAACCCTTTTTCAAACTCCCGGTTCGGTCTGGCCGCTGTGCAAGCAGTTGGACGGGCGAACCGTTGCAGACCGTGTGCAACGGTAATCATGCGGCCTGTGGATGATTCGGCCCCTTTATAGGTAACGCTATGTCGGTGGTACGCATCGGCCCATATACATTGCAGAACGGCTTGATTCTCGCTCCGATGGCGGGCGTCACCGACCAGCCTTTCCGTCAGTTGTGTCGCCAGATGGGCGCCGGGCTGGTGGTTTCGGAAATGGTCACCAGTGACATGAGCCTGTGGAACAGCCGCAAATCGCGCCTGCGCATGATCCACGAAGGTGATCCCGAGCCGCGCTCGGTACAGATCGCCGGTGGTGATCCGCAGATGCTGGCCAGTGCGGCCCGTGCCAATGTCGAACTGGGCGCCCAGATCATCGACATCAACATGGGTTGTCCGGCCAAGAAGGTATGTAACAAGGCAGCAGGTTCAGCGCTGCTCAAAGACGAACAGCTGGTGACCGAGATCCTGCACGCCGTGGTGGCCGCAGTCGATGTGCCGGTCACCCTGAAGATCCGCACCGGCTGGGACCGTGACAACAAGAACGGCCTGACTGTCGCGAAGATTGCCGAGCAGGCAGGTATCCAGGCCCTGGCAGTTCACGGGCGGACCCGTGCGGACCTCTACACCGGCGAAGCCGAGTACGACACCATCGCCGCGATCAAGCAGGCGGTGTCGATCCCGGTGTTTGCCAACGGCGACATAGATTCACCCGAAAAGGCCCGGTATGTGCTGCAAGCGACCGGCGCCGATGGTTTGTTGATTGGCCGGGCCGCTCAAGGGCGCCCGTGGATTTTCCGCGAGATAGAGCATTACCTGCGCACCGGCATGATCCTGCCCGCCCCTTCGCTGGTTGAAGTGGAGCAGATCCTGCTGGAGCACCTGACCGCCCTGCACGCGTTTTACGGCGATGTAATGGGCGTGCGCATCGCGCGCAAGCATGTCGGCTGGTATCTCGCAACCTTGCCGGGCGCCAGGGAGTTTCGCGCCCACTTCAATCGTTTGGACGATACGCAACAACAATGCGCCAACATCCGGGAGTTCTTCAGCCAAGGCTGTCAGGGCCCGGATAACGAAAATGAAGAAGAGGTGGCCGCATGACGATGATGACCGAGACTTTAGTGAGTGGAACAACACCCGTGAGCGACAATGTCAATTTGAAACAGCACCTGAACACGCCGAGCGAAGAGGGCCAGACCCTGCGCGGCAGTGTCGAGAAGGCGCTGCACAATTATTTCGCCCACCTCGAAGGCGCCAACGTCACTGACGTGTACAACCTGGTGTTGTCCGAAGTCGAGGCACCATTGCTCGAAAGCGTCATGAATTACGTCAAGGGTAACCAGACCAAAGCCTCTGAAGTTCTGGGCCTCAATCGCGGCACCTTGCGCAAGAAACTCAAGCAGTACGACTTGCTGTAAGCATTGCAGACCAACCAAGGCGACCCACCCACCGGTCGCCTTTTTTGCTGATTACCTTTAGCTTTGATGGAAATCGAGATGACCGACCAGACCACCCGCCTGCCGATCCGCCGCGCTTTGATCAGCGTTTCCGACAAAACCGGAATCCTCGAATTCGCCCGCGAGCTCGAAGCCCTGGGCGTGGAGATCCTGTCCACTGGCGGAACCTTCAAACTGCTGCGCGACAACGGCGTTGCGGCGGTTGAAGTGGCCGACTACACCGGCTTCCCGGAAATGATGGACGGCCGGGTCAAGACCCTGCATCCGAAGATCCACGGCGGCATCCTCGGTCGTCGCGGCACCGACGACGGCATCATGGGCGAACACGGCATCAAGCCGATCGACCTGGTGGCGGTTAACCTCTACCCGTTCGAAGCCACCGTTGCCAAACCAGGCTGTGACCTGCCGACCGCCATCGAGAACATCGACATCGGCGGCCCGACCATGGTCCGCTCCGCAGCCAAGAACCACAAAGACGTGGCCATCGTGGTCAACGCCAGCGATTACGCCAGCGTTCTGGAAAACCTCAAGTCCGGCGGTCTGACCTACGCTCAGCGCTTTGACCTGATGCTCAAGGCGTTCGAACACACGGCCGCCTACGACGGGATGATCGCCAACTATCTGGGCGGCATCGACCAGAGCGCCGAAACCCTGAGCACCGAAGGCCGTGGCCAGTTCCCGCGCACCTTCAACACCCAGTTCATCAAGGCCCAGGAAATGCGCTACGGCGAGAACCCGCACCAGAGCGCGGCGTTCTACGTTGAAGCAAAACCTGCCGAAGTCGGTATCGCCACCGCCACCCAGCTGCAGGGTAAGGAGCTGTCGTTCAACAACGTGGCCGACACTGACGCTGCGCTTGAGTGCGTCAAGAGCTTCGTCAAGCCAGCCTGCGTCATCGTCAAGCATGCCAACCCGTGCGGCGTGGCCGTCAGCCCTGACGACGAAGGCGGCATCCGCAAAGCCTACGACCTGGCCTACGCCACGGATACCGAATCGGCATTTGGCGGCATCATCGCCTTCAACCGCGAGCTGGACGCTGAAACGGCAAAAGCCATCGTCGAGCGTCAGTTCGTCGAAGTCATCATCGCCCCGAGCGTCAGCGCCGAAGCTCAGGCCGTGGTCGCCGCCAAAGCCAACGTGCGCCTGCTGACCTGCGGCCAGTGGGGCGAGCGTCAAGCCGGCTGGGATTACAAGCGCGTCAATGGCGGCCTGCTGGTACAGAGCCGCGACATCGGCATGATTACTCAGGCCGACCTCAAAGTCGTGACCCAGCGCGCGCCAAGCGAGCAGGAAGTGCATGACCTGATCTTCGCCTGGAAAGTGGCCAAGTTCGTCAAGTCCAACGCCATCGTCTACGCCAAGAACCGCCAGACTATCGGTGTCGGCGCCGGCCAGATGAGCCGCGTCAACTCCGCGCGCATCGCCGCCATCAAGGCCGAACACGCCGGCCTGCAGGTCGCCGGTGCAGTCATGGCCTCGGACGCCTTCTTCCCGTTCCGCGACGGTATCGACAACGCCGCCAAGGCCGGCATCACCGCGGTGATCCAGCCAGGTGGTTCGATGCGCGACGCGGAAGTGATTGCTGCCGCGGATGAGGCCGGAATCGCGATGGTGTTCACCGGCATGCGCCACTTCCGTCACTGAGTTATAAAAACGGCCGCACTGGCGCAGGCGTCTGCTGCGTTGGACGGGGCTGCCCCGATGCTCATTGCCATAAGGCAACTGCGCTCGGTCCAGCCCCATCCGCCTTGCATCCACCTACGCCATTGCGACCTCGTAATGCATGATCGCGTTACACCCCAGAATTTGCGTCATCGAGGTTTTTGAAATGAATGTTTTGATCATTGGTAGCGGTGGCCGTGAACACGCCCTGGCCTGGAAAGTCGCTCAGGATCCTCGCGTAGAGAAGGTTTTCGTGGCACCGGGCAACGCCGGCACTGCCACAGAAGCCAAGTGCGAGAACGTCGCCATCGACGTGCTGGCTCTGGAACAACTGGCCGACTTCGCCGAGAAGAATGTCAGCCTGACCATCGTCGGCCCTGAAGTACCACTGGTAGCCGGTGTCGTGGACCTGTTCCGCAGCCGTGGCCTGGACTGCTTCGGCCCGACCGCAGGCGCAGCCCAGCTCGAAGGCTCCAAAGCGTTCACCAAGGACTTCCTGGCCCGCCACAAGATCCCGACTGCGGACTATCAGAACTTCACCGAGATCGAGCCGGCCCTGGCCTACCTGCAGGAAAAAGGCGCACCGATTGTGATCAAGGCCGATGGCCTGGCTGCCGGCAAGGGCGTGATCGTTGCCATGACCCTGGCAGAAGCCGAAGCAGCCGTGCGCGACATGCTGGCTGGCAATGCGTTTGGCGATGCCGGCTCGCGAGTCGTGATCGAGGAGTTCCTCGATGGCGAAGAAGCCAGCTTCATCGTCATGGTTGACGGCAAGAATGTGCTGCCCATGGCCACCAGCCAGGACCACAAGCGTGTTGGCGACGGCGACAGCGGCCCGAATACCGGCGGCATGGGCGCTTACTCCCCCGCACCGGTGGTCACCGCCGACGTTCACCAGCGGGTCATGGACCAAGTCATCTGGCCGACCGTCCGCGGTATGGCTGAAGAAGGCAACGTCTACACCGGTTTCCTCTATGCTGGTTTGATGATCGACAAGGCCGGTAACCCGAAGGTCATCGAGTTCAACTGCCGCTTTGGCGACCCCGAAACCCAGCCGGTCATGCTGCGCCTGCAATCGAGCCTGGTCTTGCTGATCGAGGCCGCTTTAGCGCAAGCTCTGGACAAGATCGAAGCGCAGTGGGATCCGCGCCCGAGCCTTGGCATCGTCCTGGCCGCCGGCGGCTACCCGGGCGATTACGCCAAAGGCGCCGCAATCGAGGGTCTGGACGCAGCAGCCAGCCTGCCAGGCAAAGTGTTCCACGCCGGTACCGCGCTCAAGGATGGCCGTATCGTGACCAGTGGTGGTCGTGTGCTGTGTGCCACAGCGCTGGGAGAAAGTGTCAGCAGCGCTCAGCAAAACGCCTATGCTCTGGCAGCGAAGATTGATTGGCAAGGTTGTTTCTATCGCAAGGACATTGGCTATCGTGCCATTGCCCGTGAGCGTGGTGAAGGCCAGCAATAAGGCCACCAGGCCGGCCCCTGACCGGGGCCGGCCGGTTGTACTGGTCGCAGCAATACCGCGCATGTATTCAGGCATTCACACAGGGAAGGATTACGTCGTGCGCTGGCTCAGGATCGCCATAGCTTCAACCGCAAGCCTGCTGACCCTGTTTTTCATGCTGTCGGCCCATGCCGCTGCAACTACAGGCTGGTCGACTTTACTCGATGAAAAGGGCCACCTTTCAATTGCCGAGGTGCGCGCGGCGCATCAGCAGAACCAGTTCAGCCCACGCGAGCTCGACAGTATCACCGCCGCCAAACGTGACGGTGCCGTCTGGTTGCATTACCGTCTGACACCCGAGCCCCACGAACAACTGCTGCGCATCTTTGCGCCTGATCTGGCCAGTGCCGATCTATACGTATTCCAGGGCGACAGGCAGATCGATCTGCTGCGCACCGGCAATCTGATTGCCAAACAGAACCAGCGCCTGCCCGCCAATGACTTTCTGTTGCCGGTACCACAAGCCCAGACCCCTCTGGACCTGTACCTGCGCATGGTCTCCAGCCAGCAGATGCGCCCCAATATCACTCTGCAGCCCGCCATCGAAAGCGCCGCCGACGAGCGCGAGCCGTTCCTGTTCGGCCTGGTGTTCGGTTTGCTGGCCATGTTGATCCTGCAGAATCTGGCCCGCTACAGCCACACCCGTTCCCGTACCAACTTGTGGCTGGCCGCCTGCGAAACCTTGCTGGCGCTCAGTGCGCTATTGCTATTGAACCTGCTAGACCTGTTCGATGACTGGCACCTGCCACAGACCCCCGGCGCTCACGTGGCGTTGCTGCTGGCGGCCGTCACCGGGTTGATGTACACCTACTGCTTTTTTGCCCATCGCAAGTCCAGAGCTGTTGATCGCCTGCTGCTGATCGACGGCAGCTTGATGGTCATCGGCACCCTGTTGGTGTTACTGGTCGACGACCTGTCAATCAACCTGGTGACCTTCGTGCTGGTGGCCCTGACCACGGTGAGCATCCTCGGCATTTCAGTGCTGCACTGGATCAAGGGTTATCGGCCTGCACGCCTGTTCATGTTCTCGATGATCATCTTCAACCTCGGTTACATGGTGGTCCTGCCCGGACTGTTGTGGCTGAGCCTGATACCACCGCAGTGGCTGATTCTCACCCTCCTTGCGGTGTTCTGCGTCAGCGGCCTGCTGATGAACACTGCCCTTGGAGAACGTCAGCGCAACATCGTCGAGAGCAAGTTCAGCATCAGCCGCGACGAGGCGGCCAGCACCGCCGAGATCAACGCCAAAGCCGAATTCCTGGCCAAGATCAGCCACGAGATTCGCACCCCCATGAATGGCGTGCTGGGCATGACCGAGCTGCTGCTTGGCACACCGCTCTCGGTCAAGCAGCGCGACTATGTACAGACCATTCACAGCGCCGGCAATGAGCTGCTGACGCTGATCAACGAGATCCTCGACATCACCAAGCTGGAGTCCGGGCAGATCGAACTGGACGACGTACAGTTCGACATCAGTGCCTTGATCGAAGATTGCCTGAACATCTTTCGGGCAAAGGCTGAACAACAGAATGTCGAGTTGATCAGCCTGGTCCAGTCCCAGGTGCCAAGAGTGATCAGCGGTGACCCGACGCGCCTGCGCCAGACCTTGCTGAGCCTGCTGGAAAACGCCCTGAAGAAAACCGAGGGCGGCGAAATTCTGCTGGTCGCGGCACTCGACAATCGGGGCGGCAAGCCGCGCCTGCGCATTGCCGTGCAGGATACCGGCGAGCCGTTGTCGGGCGAAGAACGCGATGCCCTGTTGCACACTGAACTGCACAGCAAAAACTTCCTGGCCTCCAGCAAACTGGGCGGCCATCTGGGGCTGGTCATCGCCCGCCAACTGATCATCCTGATGGATGGCGAATTCGGCATCCAGAACAGCACCGGTCAAGGCAATACCCTGTGGCTGTGCCTGCCGTTGCCGGCGCACCTGCTTGAGCAGCCCACCCTGGACCTGGACGGGCCGCTCAAAGACGCCCGGGTACTGGTGGTCGATGACAACGACACCTGCCGTAAAGTGCTGGTGCAACAGTGCTCGGCATGGGGCCTTAACGTCAGTGCTGTGGCGTCCGGCAAGGAAGCCCTGGCCATGCTGCGCACCAAGGCGCACCTGCGTGACTACTTTGACGTGGTCCTGCTCGACCAGAACATGCCCGGCATGACCGGCATGCAGTTGGCGACCAAGATCAAGGAAGACCCGAGCCTCAACCACGACATTCTGCTGATCATGCTCACCGGCATCAGCAACGCGCCGAGCAAAATCATTGCCCGTAATGCCGGGATCAAACGCATATTGGCCAAACCGGTGGCCGGTTATACCCTCAAGACCACCCTCGCCGATGAGTTGACCCAGCGCAGCAAGGGAACCGCGTATGTCGCACCGTCAGCACTGCCGTTGGCGGCCGCGCCCATCGACGTACCGGGTGACTTCCGCATTCTGGTGGCCGAGGACAACAACATCTCCACCAAGGTCATCCGCGGTATGCTGGGCAAGCTCAACCTCAAGCCCGACACTGCCAGCAACGGCGAAGAAGCCTTGCGCGCCATGAAAGCCCAGCGCTACGACCTGGTGCTGATGGACTGCGAAATGCCGGTGCTTGATGGTTTCTCGGCGACCGAGCAACTGCGCGCCTGGGAAATGGGCAACCAGCGGGTGCGCACGCCCATCGTGGCCCTTACCGCACACATTCTCACCGAACACAAGGATCGCGCCCGCCAGGCTGGCATGGACGGCCATATGGCCAAACCCGTGGAGCTTTCGCAATTGCGCGAGCTGGTCGAGTACTGGCTGGCACAGCGCGATCGCACCCGTGCCAAGACGACTGAAGAGAAGGTCTACCAGCAGAACTGACCCTGATAGACTGAGCACATTCTCCCTGCCTGAGCGCCCGCCATGCTTCATGTGCTGTCCAGCGTTTACCTGAAAATGTTAGTGCTCTACAGCCCATTTTTCGTCCTGTCCTGCTTCATCAGCCTGACCCGTGGCCACTCGCGCAAAGAGCAGAAGCGCCTGGCCTGGAAAGTCGCGTTGGGCACGTTGGTATCGAGCGTGCTGTTGTACCTGTTCGGGCGGGTGATCTTCGACGTGTTCGGAATTACCGTTGACGCTTTCCGGATCGGTGCCGGTACTGTGCTGTTTATCTCGGCGCTGAGCATGGCCCAGGGTAAATCAGCGGTACAGACCGATAACATCCAGCAGGATGTGAGCATCGTACCGCTGACCATCCCCATCACCGTTGGCCCCGGCACCATCGGCGCCCTGCTGGTCATGGGGGTCAGCCAGCCGCACTGGAACGACAAAATCAGCGCGCTGCTGAGCATTACCCTGGCCAGCTTCACCGTGGGGCTGGTGCTGTTCATGGCCAACCGCATCGAACGCTTGCTGGGCGACCAGGGCTTGCAGATCGTCAGCCGCTTGATGGGGCTGTTCGTCTGCGCCCTGGCGGCGCAGATCATCTTTACCGGTATCAGGGGTTACCTGGTGCCATAGGGCATCCTATAGCCCCTCACCAGATAAAAAAGCAGATGCGCCGAATCCGTCCGGCGCGTCTGCACAGTACATCGCGGTCGTCCCTGACTGACAGCCGCACTCAGGGCACGCTGTCGAAATAGGTCAATGCGTAACGCTCCAGGCCTTGCAGGATCTTGTTGCGATAGGGGTCATAGGCTTGGGCAGAATAACGAAAGGCCCCACCATTGATGGTTATCGTCATGCGCGCTGTCGGTCGACTAAATGATGACCTCACCGCCCCCTCGGTTTGGATGCGGATACCGCAGATCATGACATCGATCAGCCCGTTCTCATCGGCACAACACGGCACGACCTGCATGCTTTCGCTTTGGCCATCACTGAACCAGTCCTGAAAGAATGCCTGCGCGTGCGGGCTGCGCAACAGGGCTTTCAGTGCTGAATCAGCCAATACTGACAAGGCTTGATGCCCGGTGCCCTGAATCGCATCACGCACCACCGCGTGAAGATCACGCGGATCGTGAATGCTCAGGATCTTGTGTTCCAGTGCACCGCTGAGTGTAAATCCATTGTTGTACAGGCCGGCCTGGTAGAGCCTGATCCAGCTGACCCAGGACTGGCGTCGATCGCGCTTCTCGTCAGCCCGGAGTTGCGAGTAGTGCAAGCAATCGAGAATATCTCTGCGCTCCTGCGAAGACAGGTCCGACGCAAACGACACCAGGCTGTCACGACTGAGCAGGACATTCGCTTGGCCCTCAGGCCTGGTCGGCGCCATCGGTCACCTCGCAGGGGATCGCCAGGATCAGTCTGTCTTGCGCGCCAGCCAGAAAGTCCAGGACATGACTGCGTGGGCTTGGATGCTCTTCAGTTCCTTTCCGATAGCTGGCAGGGTCCCAGGCATACCGGGTAAAACGCACATGGATGTCACCGACAATCTGGCTGCCAGTAAATGTCTGGGACAGCAGACTCGTACCGACGGCCTTGCTCGTACTGAACGTGGCAGACAACGAAGCCCGTTGCGTCGCTGACTCAAGAACACCGATCTGCAGGGCAATGGTTGAATGCCCGTTCCTGCGGTCCGGCATCTTCAGGACATGGGTCTGAAACTGCATGGCCAGCGGATCGGTTGTCGGCAATCGAGTCATTTGGGTCAGCAATTGCCGGATGTCTTGCGTCTGCGCGCTGGCCAGTTGCGGCAACAGAAACTCTTCCAGCAAGGCGTTGATGCCCAGCGTGGATGTACTCTTGGGCTTGAACGTTCTATTGCGGTTATCAAGCAGGCTCCAATGGGTGTGCAGCATCGCGTTGTCATAACTTGACCACCATGTGCCAGGCGAGTCGAACTTACCCGAACTGCCAGATTTCAAATTCGCGAACAATTGAGAAAACAGCAATGTCTGCAACAGTTCGTTTAATTCCGCCGGTTCAGAATGAACACTCTCGGCCAGCAGATCGCCCGCCACCAACTTACCTATTGAGCATTTCATGATCTACACCTTCCTATTTCTCAACGAGAAAAATAGACCACCTGAACGGTGGTCTACCCATTCAGAAACTTAACGTCGAGGCAAGCTGGCGAAGAAACTGTCAGAATCCTCACCGAGGTAATCAAGAATACGTTTTCTGTACAGATCATTGTGAAGATCAAGATTAAACTCGACACCCACTGCCATGCGACGAATGTTCAGCCTGGAAACCCGCCACTTCCAGAACAGCGCACCGCCCATGTCCTGAGACGCCGAAAAATCCACAGCCAGCAGATACGTCACTGGAATTCCTGTGCTCGACTCCAGGCACGGCATGATCCGAAAGCTCCGCTCGGCAGCATATTGAGTATTGCGCTCGAACAGGGTCGTCAGCCTGGAATCGCTCTGCAACCTGTCCAGCGTAAGACTGAGGAGCTGGACCACAGTCGCGGCGTTAGGACCGGCGATGGCACTGACCAGCTCAAGCACCAGGGTATCCATGGTGAGGCTAGCATTGGCAGTCGAATACTCACTGAAGGTAAAACCGTTCAGGTTCTGCCAGCCGCCATAACTCATGGCGCTTGTGAAGTGCTCCAGCCACTTGGTTCCGCCAACTTGCCCGTCGGTCTCCAGCCTGGCAACCGTTTCGGCAAAGCGCATGCTCAGGCGCACGGCACTGCGGTTTGCCTGGCTGACGCCATCAGCGAACGCAATGATCAGCGGTGACTCGGTACTGACGTCCGCCAGACTGTCTGGCTCGATAGAGGTATCGGGAAGCATGAAGTCAGCGCTGGCCGAGGGCGCCAGTGCACGAGGCGCGAAATCGGCGGGGTCATCCAGTAGCAGCGCACTCGGTGCAAAAGCGCGAGGCCGCGAATGTTCAGCAACCGGCAAGTTCCGAAAATAACGCTCCGACGCTTCCTGGGTGGGGGAAGCAACAGTATTAATAGTATCCATTACGCATTCCTTGCAAATTTATCAAATTAACGACTCCGTTGGTCGCCTCTGCAAATTAACCCCCACCCACCCATGTAACCAGTGCAAACACATGACCAATTATTTCAACTAACCAATAATACCCACTCCTCACAACAGCATAATCCGCCGCAAAGCCGCGCCCACACTGAAGCAGCATTAACTTCACACATAAAACCCCCTAACAACTTACACGACAGGCAGACATTCCACTGAATCTCATCGTATCAACTGACAGTAAGCCATTATAAGGCCTGACTGACTCAGTAAAACTTACAACACCACTTAATGGAAGGTTCCTACAACTGCGCACCCACTGTTTGATCTACCGCTGATCAAGCAGTGGGTACGCGCCCGGAAAAGGCCTGGCCACTACGCCCCTGGCTTTGCGCCATACCAACGCGGGGTATACACCCACTGCCCGCCATCGGCCCGCGGGAAGGTGCAGGTGGTCGACGAGCCAACCAGCACCATGGTGCGCATATCGACCATCTCGGGAGTCAGCTCGCCCAGGCTCACGACCCGCAGGCTCTGCCCAGGCCGGCCAATGTCGCGGCCCAGGGTGACCGGGGTCTGCGCACTGCGATGCTGACGCACGATCTCCAGCGCGCGGCCCAGTTGCCAAGGTCGCGAGCGGGAGATCGGGTTGTAGAAGGCCAGCACCAGATCAGCCTGGGACGCCAGCTCCAGGCGCTGCTCGATGATCGACCAGGGCTTGAGGTTGTCCGACAGCGACATCACGCAGAAGTCATGCCCCAGCGGCGCGCCGGCCTGCGCCGCGGTGGCCAGGCTGGCCGATACGCCGGGCAGGATTTCCAGCTCCACGCCCCGCCAGTCAGCGCGGGCCGGATCGTCGACGACTTCGTGCAAGGCTTCGAGCACTGCAGCGGCCATGGCGAACACCCCAGGGTCACCGGACGATACCACTACCACCGACCGCCCCTGGGCAGCCAGTTCGAAGGCGTGGCGGGCACGCTGCATTTCTTCGCGGTTATCGGTGTTGTGCAGCACTTGATCATCGCGAAAAGGCCCGGCCATGCGCACGTAGGTTTCATAACCCAGCACATCGTTGGCGCGGGCCAGTTCGGCCTGCACCGCCGGGACCATCAGCTCGCGGGCACCGGGGCCCAGACCGATAACCGCCAGCCGGCCACGACCGCGCCCGATGCGCTCGACATTCAGTGGCTCGGCGCCGATGCCGATCAACAGCCCGGCCTGCGCTGCGCTGTGCAGGCTCACCCCGCTCAATTTCAGGCGCTCGGCATTCGAGGCGCCGGTCATGTAGCGCACCGCGACATTCAGCTCGGCGGCCGCCTGATGCAGCAATGGGTTGGCCATTTGTGACTCATCAGCGAGCAGGCATGCTAGAGCCGGCGCAGCAATTGCGGCGGCGCTCAGCGCCTGATTCACTTCGCTTGCCAGCTGTTCGGACACCCGCTCGACCGCCACCAGCACGTTGCGCGGATAAATCAGCAACTCGTCGGCTGCGGCTTCACGTTGCAAGTGGCTGACATGGATGCTCCGGGCCGCCTGCGAATCATGGGGCAACGGCACTTTATCGAGCCACGGCGCCTGCCCCTCGACACGCACGCTTTGCCCGGCCAGCAAATCAGAGACAAAGCGCTTGCCCTGCTCCAGATCCGCCAGGGCATAGCCGGCCGGTGGATTGAGCAGGCAGGTGCCAAAGCGCAGTTCGCCACTGGTGGTGATGGCCGGTGCCACCGCCAGCGCAGCAGCGATTTCCCGGGCCAGGCCATTGACCCCGGCCAGGCCACCGAGCAGCGGCACCACAGCGCTGCCGTCCTCGGCCACCGCCAGTACCGGCGGCTCGGCGCCCTTCTCCAGCAGCAGCGGCGCCAGGGTGCGGATCACGATGCCCGCCGCGCACAGGGCAATGATTGGCGAGCCTTGTCGGTACAGCTCGCGCAGGGTGGCACCAAACTCGGCATAGGGCCGGTCCGCACCCTGCACCCGGCCGTCGAGGCCATGGATCAACGCGCCGGGGAACACCTGCTGGATGCGCCGCGCCGTGGCCAGGCTGCCATTGCCGAGGACGACAATCGCTGGAGGTGTCTGGGTCATCAGCCTTGCCACCTTTCGCCCGGTACGATGATCAGCGAGAAGTACGGCGACGACATCGGGTCGACGTCATCCAGTGCCACGATCTTCTGGTTGGCCATGGTCGCGCGCTCGACATACAGCGCCCGCCCGGCCAGCCCCAGTTCGACCAGCACCTGACGCACCTTGGGAAAATTGCGCCCCAGCTTCATGATCACCGCCGCATCGGCATCGCCCAGCTTGCGCTTGAGCTCTTCATGGGGCAACACGCCGGACAGTACCGACAGGCTCTGGTTGCGATACACCAGCGGCACGCCCAGCACCGAGGCGCCACCGAGCATCGAGCAAACGCCGGGAATCACTTCAGCCACATAACGCTCGGCCAGCCGATCGTGCAGGTACATGTAAGAGCCGTAGAAGAACGGGTCCCCCTCACAGATCACCGCCACGTCACGACCGGCGTCCAGATGCGCCGCCACCTCGACACTGGCCTGGTCGTAGAAATCGCTGATCACCTGCTCATAAGACAAGGGGGCCGGCAGCGCTTCGGTGGTTACCGGGTAGACCAGCGGCAATAAGGTTTGCGCTTCTTGCAGGTGCGCCTCGATGATGCCGAAGGCGTTGCCTTTCTTGCCCTTGGCCACGAAATACGCCACCACCGGCGACTCGCGCAGCAGGCGCAGCGCTTTGACGGTAATCAGCTCAGGATCGCCGGGGCCTACGCCCAGCCCGATCAGACGGCCACGCTGCTGCATCATTCGACCTCCGTGGCCAGGGCATTGACCGCCGCCACCGCCATGGCGCTGCCACCGCGCCGGCCTTTGACAATCACATACGGCACGCCGCGGCTGTCGGCCGCCAACATGTCCTTGGACTCGGCAGCACCTACGAAGCCCACCGGAAAACCAATGATCAGCGCCGGCTTCGGAGCCCCGGCGTCGAGCATTTCCAGCAGGTAGAACAATGCGGTCGGCGCGTTGCCGATCACCACTACACTGCCCTCCAGGTGTTCGCGCCAGTGCTCCAGAGCCACGGCCGAACGGGTATTGCCCAGCGCTTTGGCCAGCACCGGTACACTTTCGTCGTGCAATGTGCAGATGATCGGGTTATTGGCTGGCAGCCGCGCACGGGTGATGCCCTCGGACACCATCCGCGCATCGCACAGAATCGGCGCACCGGCGGCCAGTGCCTTGCGGCCCGCCGCACCTGCACCTGGCGAGAAGCGCAGGTCTTCGACCACATCGACCATGCCGCAGGCATGAATCACTCGCACAGCGAGCTTTTC
Organism: Pseudomonas sp. 21LCFQ02; assembly: GCF_024129895.2. Lineage (NCBI taxonomy): Bacteria > Pseudomonadati > Pseudomonadota > Gammaproteobacteria > Pseudomonadales > Pseudomonadaceae > Pseudomonas > Pseudomonas sp. 21LCFQ02. The sequence continues at coordinate 2,057,367 of NZ_CM178749.1, read as the reverse complement.
CAGGTCGGCGGGAATGGTCTCCAGCCGCGCTTCAGCGCGGATGATCGCGAAGGAGTTGCGATAAATCTCCTGACCATCGCGGATGTAATCAATCATGCAGGGTGCTCCGTGTGTCGGCGGCCAACAGTGCGCCGACGGCTTCAATAGTGAGATTGCGCGCCCGCAGCACACCGAACCCCGGGTGCTGCGCATTGCGCTGATAAAGATCGTAGTGCCCCGGCGCCACCGCCAACAGCGTCAGCGGCGCCACATGGGCGGCGGCGCAGGAGCGCTGGCAGCCGGTCAGGTGCAAGGCGGTATCGGCAGGCAACTGCGCAGCCAGGGCCAGCGCGTCGCCCTTGGTATCGGCCAGGCCTTTGGCGCAGCCCTGCGAGCCGGTGCACGCCATCAGCCGCGCCAGCGGCTGCTCGGCGCTAACGGTCAAGCCGAGCCCCTGCAAGGCGTCGAGCACCGACCCGGCATTGCTGGCAGGCACATTGGGCAGCAACAGACTCTGCCAAGGGGTCAGGTGCAGGCTGCCGTCGCCCAGCTGTTCAGCCAGCTGCGCCACGGCGCCGAGCAAGCATGAATCAAGCCGCCCAAGCGCGGGGGCGGCGCCGACCGCAACCAGGCCATCCTGCACCTGTGGATAAATCCCCAGATGCCGGTACGCCTCGCGGGTCGGGCGCTGCCAGCCGCTGACCTGGCGCCATTGCACCGGCAAGCGCGCCTGTAGCTGGCCCAGTAACTCAGCCGCTGGAACATCCTGCAAAAGGTGACGCATGCGCGCCTGCTCCGGCCGGGCCAGGTCAAGAAACAGCTCCAGTACCGCGATCACCAGAGCATGACCGTGCTCCAGCGCCACAGCCGCCAGCGGCGCATCGTGCGCCGGGCAACCCGCCAGCCCAAAACCGAGCCAGACCTGGCCGTCGAGGCGCAGCGCCGACAGCCACAGGTCATGGGGATGCTCCAGCATGGCCAGCCCTTCGCCGCCGTCCAGCGAAACGGCGAACTTGGGCGACAGGGCGTGCAGGTGTGGCATATTTTCCAGCGAGGCGAGAATCTGCGCTGCCAGTGGCCGGGTGTCGCAGAGCATCTGCGGGTCGAGCCCGGCACTGGGGCTGAGCATCAGGTTGCGCACATCGTCACTGGCCGGGTTGGCCGGTCCGAGACCGGCGCCCAGCAGTTCGCCGATCAGCGCCTGATGCTCAGCGCCAATGCCGCGAATCTGCAGGTTGGCGCGGTTGGTGACCTCGATCACGCCCTGTGCATAAGTCTGCGCAGCCCTGGCCACGGCCTGCGCCTGGGCGGCACTGAGCACCCCGCCGGCCAGCTTTATCCGGCAGATCCCGCCATCGCGCGCGGCGACGATACGCAACAACCCCGGACAAGCCGAGGGACGAGGCGTAACGAAGCAAGGGCGAGCGGACTGCGGCTCGTTCAAGGATTCACCGATGTGCGTGTATACAAGTGGCTGGCAGCGCTGCGCGCTGCATTCGCCGGCAGAGCCGCCTCCCACAGACTTGTGGGAGGGAGCCCTGCTCGCGAACGAACGCAGTGCCAGGCGCTGCCAGAAGCCATGACGGGCAATGTGCCTGTCAGGCGCGCTATTATGCCTGCTTTGGCGACAGGCTTCATAAGGCGCTCTGTCGGAAGTTCGAATCGAGGTATTCAGATGTCACCCTGGCTGACCGTCGTGGGAATTGGTGAAGACGGCTACAAGGGCCTGGGCCGCAATGCCCGGCATGCGCTGCTCAATGCCACCGAGGTGTTCGGCAGTACCCGGCAACTGGCGTTGCTGCCGCCGTGCATCGGTGCCGCCCGGCAGCCCTGGCCCAGCCCCTTCTCGCTCAACGCGGTGCTGGAGCGCCGTGGCCAGCCGGTGTGCGTGTTGGCCAGCGGCGACCCGATGCTGTATGGCGTGGGGGTCAGCCTGTCGCGGGTTGTGGATAAAAGCGCAATGACCGTGCTGCCGGCGCCGTCTTCCTACTCACTGGCCGCCGCACGGATGGGCTGGGCGCTGCAGGATGTTGTCACCCTGTCGGTGGTCGCCCGGCCGCTGACGGCGCTCAATGCGCACCTGCATCATGGCCTGCGCCTGCTGGTGTTGAGCAACGACGGCAGCAGCCCTGCCGCGCTGGCTGCACTGCTGCGCGAACGCGGCTTCGGCCCCAGCCAGATCAGCGTGCTGGAGCATCTGGGCGGCCCGGCCGAGCGTCGAGTCGATGGCATCGCCAGCGAATGGCAAAACCCGGACATTGCCGCCCTTAATCTGGTCGCCATCGATTGCCGCATCGCCGCCGACACCTTGCGCCTCAGCCCGCTGGCCGGGCTGCCGGATCAGGCTTACCTGCATGACGGCCAACTCACCAAACGCGACGTACGCGCGGTGAGCCTCGCCCACCTGGCACCGGTACCCGGCCAGTTGCTTTGGGATGTTGGCGCCGGCTGCGGCTCGATCGGCATTGAGTGGATGCGCGCCCACCCGAGCTGCCGCGCCATCGCCATCGAGGCCGATGAGGGGCGCCAGCAGTTGATCGAGACCAACCGCGACAATCTCGGTGTACCCGGTCTGCAACTGGTGCGCGGTACAGCCCCCGATGCACTGGCCGGCCTGGAGCGCCCGGACGCGATTTTCATTGGCGGCGGCGTCACTCGCCCCGGTGTGCTGGAAAGCTGCTGGGAGCACCTGCGCCCCGGCGGGCGGCTGGTGGCCAACGCGGTGACCTTGCAAAGCGAGATGGCGCTGCTGAACTGGCGCGAACGCCATGGCGGTGAACTGACCCGCTTGCACGTCGCCCAGGCCAAGCCACTGGGTGAGTTCGACACCTGGCGCCAGGCGCTGCCGATCACCCTGCTGGATCTGATCAAACCCTGATGCGCGAAGAAACCGCCGAACAACCCGCGCCCCTGCGCAGCGGCCTGACCACTGGCAGCTGCGCCACGGCCACCAGCCTGGCGGCGGCGCGCCTGCTGCTGGGCGGGCAAGCCTGTGATGCGGTTGAGATCACCTTGCCAAAAGGCAAACAGGTGCAGCTGCGTCTGGAGTTCTGCCGCCTGCTGGATGATGGCGCCCAGGCCGGTACGATCAAAGATGCCGGTGACGACCCGGACGTGACCCACGGCGCCTTGCTGTTCGCACACGTGAAACTGCTCAGCGCGCCGGGCGTGCGCTTTGTCGCAGGCCCAGGCGTCGGCACCGTGACCCGGCCGGGGCTCGTGCTGGCGGTGGGTGAGCCAGCCATCAATCCGGTGCCGCGGCGGATGATGACCGAGCACTTGCAGCAATTGGCTGACCAGCATGGCTACCACGGCGGCTTCGAAGTCACTATTGCGGTCCAGGGCGGTGAACAGCTGGCCCTGAAAACCATGAACCCGCGCCTGGGCATTCTCGGCGGGCTGTCGATTCTCGGCACCAGCGGCATCGTCCGGCCGTTCTCCTGCGCGGCCTATATCGCCTCGATCCAGCAGGGTATTGATGTCGCCACCACCAACGGCTATCAGCACATCGCCGCCTGCACCGGCAATGCCAGCGAAGACACCATGCGCCGGGTCTACGGCATCCCGGACATCGCCTTGATCGAAATGGGCGATTTTGTCGGCGCCGTGCTCAAGCACCTGCGCAAAGTGCCTGTGGATAAATTGAGCCTGTGCGGCGGCTTCGGCAAGATCAGCAAACTGGCCGCCGGGCACATGGACCTGCACAGTCGCCATTCGAGCATCGACCTGCCACAACTGGCGCGCTGGGCGGCCGATGTGGGCGCCGACACCGATCTGCAACAGCGCATCATCGCAGCCAACACCAGCCAGCAGGCCCTGGCCATGTGCAGCGCCGCCGCGGTACCGCTGGGCGATACCGTATGCCGCCATGCACTGGCCTTCGCCCGTAGTGTGGTGCCGGCCAGCGTCGAGGTGGAAGTCTTCGCCATTGATCGCCAGGGCGGCATCGTCGGCCACGCAAAATAAGGACCCCTGATGAAACGTATCCTGCTGCTCGGCGGTGTCGCCGAGGCCCTGGCCATCGCCCGCACCCTGGGGCCGGAACATATCTACAGTCTGGCCGGTGTCGGCCGGGTGCCCAATGACCTGACCTGCCAGCTACGGGTCGGCGGCTATGGCGGTGCCGAAGGACTGGCGCAGTTCATTCGCGACCAGGGCATCAGCCTGCTGCTCGATGCCACCCACCCCTACGCCGCCCAGATGAGCCGCAACGCCGCAGCCGCCGCCCAGCTGACCGGCATCCCTTGCTGGGCCTTGCGCCGCCCGGCCTGGCAAGCCGGGCCGGACGACGACTGGCGTGAAGTCGCCGACTGGCACGAACTGATGCGCGCCCTGGCGCCCTTCAAGCGACCGCTGTTCACTCTGGGCCGCGAGCCATTGCAGCATCTGCACGAAATACCCGAACAGCAGTTCTGGACCCTGCGTGCGCTGGACAGCGTGGCGGGCAATGATCGCTGCGAAATCATTGCGGCTCGCGGCCCGTTTCAGCTGGAAGAAGAACGCCAGCTATTCGAACGACGCGGCATCGATGTGCTGATCAGCAAGAACAGCGGCAGCCAGTCCACCGAGCCCAAACTGCAGGTGGCTCGCGAGCGCCGGATACCGGTGCTGGTACTCAAACGGCCTGAGTTGCCGGCGGTGGATCGGGAGTTGGGGAGTGTCGCCCAGGTGCTTAAGGCATTGTCCTTATAACGGCTGTATACCGGCAAAACCGCTTCTGTCTTTTTATACCTTTTAAAAAGGTACATCCTATTTTTTATTCTTTTTATTTTGTTTTTCCTCAGAGCATAGTAGCCAGCTTTTCGCACCGGCAGGCATCGCCCGAGGGAGTCAAGCTATGGAAGTCGATCATAAGGTCCGCACGTTGCTGATCGACCAGTGGTTCCGCAACGATTACCGGTGGCTGCGCGCCTGGGTGCGCAAGGACATGGACTGCCCACACAGTGCCGAAGATATCGCCTCGGAAACCTTCGTCCAGATCCTGACCCTGCGTGACGTACCGTCAGTGCGTACGCCACGTGCGCTGCTGGCCACCATCGCGCGCCGTCTGATGTACGAAGGCTGGCGACGCCGGGACCTGGAAAAGAGCTACCTCGAAAGCCTGGCGTATCAGGACGGCGGTTATCATCCCTCGCCCGAAGAACAGGCGCTGATCCTTGAGGCGTTATACGCGGTGGACCGTCTGCTTGACGGGCTGTCGCCCAATGCCAAGTCGGCATTTCTCTACCATCAGCTCGATGGCCTGACCTACAGCGAAATCGCAAGGCTGCTGGATGTCTCGCCGAGCCGCGTGCAGCAATACATGGCTCAGGTGTTCAAGCGTATTTATCTGACCGTCGAACAATCATGAGCAGGAACAACCATGAGCAGGGCTGACCAGCGCTCGATCAACGAAGCCGCGCAATGGATGGCGCTGCTGCAGTCAGGGCATGCCAGCCCCGAAGAACTGCAGGCGTTCGCCGCTTGGCGCGACAGCCATCCGCGCCATGCCGAAATCGTCTCGCGCATGGGCGGCGGTCTTAAGCACATTCCTCTGGACGCGCTGCGCAACGTGCCACGCAAGGCCGTGCTGGGCAGCGTCAACAGCCCTTCAAGCCGGCGCCAGTTCCTCGGCAAGAGCCTGACGGTGGCCGGGCTGGGCATCGCGACCCTGGGCCTGGGACGCCTCTATGGATTCATCCCGGTGCCCGGCGAACTGCTGACCGCCACGGGCGAACGCCGTTCGCTGCGCCTCGACGATGGCAGTGCGCTGACCCTCAACGCCCGGACCCGGATCGAGGTCCAGTTCGATGCGACCCAGCGCCTGCTGCTGCTGCGCAGCGGCGAGCTGCTGGTGGATGTGGCCCGTGACCCGCAGCGGCCATTCGTGGTGCAGACCCGCCACGGGCGGATGCGGGCCTTGGGCACTCGCTTCATGGTGCGCAGCCACGACGACAGAACGCAGTTGGTGATGCTCCACTCCGAGGTCGACCTGAGCACCGGATCAGGCCAGCGGCAAGTGGTCAAAGCCGGTGAAACAGCCAGCTTCGATGATCGCGGCTACCTGGCCCTGGCACCTGCCAGCGGCGCCGAGAACGCCTGGATCGATGGCTTGCTGGAGGTGCGCGACACCCCCTTGGGCGAGGTGGTCGAGCAACTGCGCAGTTACCGTCGGGGTATCATTGTGCTTGACCCGCAACTCGCCCCGCTGCGCATCAGTGGCCTGTTCTTTCTTGACGACAGTGATCGAACCCTGCAACTGCTGGAGCACTCGCTGCCCGTGAGCATTCGCTACCGTACGCCTTACTGGGTCAACATCGAACCACGCGCCTGACGTACTGCGCCGGCCGCTCTGGCAGGCGGAAAAAAATTTCGCCCCCCCCTATAAAATGTTCATCGCTGTTTCACCTATCTCCATCAATTCAATTCTGGAGAGGCGGTGTGATGGGGTATCTGAAGGGATCAGTGTTGGCGCCATGCCTGGCATTGGGCTTGTTGAGCGGTTCTTGCCTCAACCAGGCGCTGGCAGATACCGGGCCGGCACACAAGCTCGAGCATTTTGCGTTGCCTGCCGGTTCGCTGGATCAGGTGCTGTTGCAGATTTCCCGCCAGGGCGCGGTGGCCATTTCTTTCGAGCAAGACACATTGCGCGGGCTCAGAAGCGGCCCGGTCAGTGGCGAGCTGACCGTCGACCAAGCGATCGACCAGGCCCTGCGCGGCACAGGCCTGCGCAAGGTACGCAGTGATGTCGGCGTAAGCATTGAGCGCGATACCCGGCCCGCCTCCTCCGACACCCGGCTAAACACCGTCACGGTGGTCGGCAAGCAGCCCTCCGCAAAGCTGATTGCCGGGGCATTGGGTAGCGCCAGTGATCTGAAGACCCCGTTCTCGACACGCCAGGTGACCAGCGAGCAGATCGAAGAGCGCCAGCTCAAAGCCATGAGTAATGTGTTTTCCGCAGACACCTCGGTCGACGCCAAGGGCGACTCCTATTCGCTGACCGCCAGCAACCTCAGCGTGCGCGGCGTGCGTCTGGACAACGGCGGCAGCTACAAAATCAACGGCCTGCCGATCTTCATCACCACCCTGGAGTTGCCGCTGGAAACCTTCGAGTCGGTGCAACTGCTCAAGGGCGCGTCAGGCTTCATGTATGGCTTTGGCGCACCCGGAGGGGTGGTCAACTATGTCACCAAAAAGCCCACCGACGACTTCAAGTTCAGCGTCGACGCCGGCGTGCGCTCCAACAACGTTTGGAGCGAACATGTCGACCTGGGCGGGCGTTTCGGGCCGGGTGATGGCGATACCTTCGGTTACCGCCTCAATGCGGTTCACGAAGAGGGCGAAACGCCGACCCGCTCCCACGTCAAACGCGACTCTGCTTCGCTGTCGCTGGATGCCCGCATCAACGACAACCTGACCTGGACCGCCGACACGCTGTATCAGGAACGTGTGATCAATGGCGGCATCCAGAACTACCGCCTGCCCAGCTACACCGGCAGCCGTCTGCCTGCGGTGGTCAGCAGCGACAGCGACCGCTCGGGTATCGAAGGCACGGTCTTCGAATCGCGTGCCTGGATGGCCGCGACCGGCCTGCACTGGAACATCACCCCAGACTGGTCGGCAAGCCTTGACTACAACCATTTCGACCAGCAACGCAACTACATTTCCGAGTACCCGACGCTGCTGAACAAGGCCGGTGACTACAGCGAGCTGCTCAGTACCGGCGACGGCAATGCCGTCTACGATCAAGTGCAAGCCATGCTGCAAGGCGAGTTCAGCACCGGCCCGATCGGCCACAAAATCGTGCTGGGCGCGTCCTGGCAAGGCTATGACCGCTACTCGGCCACCACCTCGCTGTTCCAGGTCATCGGCACCGGCACCAACAACCTCTATCGCGATCCGGTCAAAGTCACCTATACCGGCCGGCTCGACTTCCCCAGCTACCATGTTTCGTACATCGAGCAACGGGCAATCTTCGCCAGCGATACCCTGGACCTGACCCATGGCTGGTCGCTGCTGGCGGGGCTGCGCCTGACCGAATACACCCAGGACATCTACAACACCGCAGGCGCCAAAACCTCCAGCTACCGCAAGACGCCGCTGACCCCGACGATTGCCCTGATGTACCAGCCACGCCCTGACACCACCCTGTACGCCAGTTACGTCGAGGCCCTGGAGGCCGGCGAGACCGCCGGCACCAGCTATGCCAACGCCGGTGAAACCCTCAACCCGATCGAGAGCAAGCAGTATGAGGTCGGGGTCAAGACCGAACGCGAACACTGGGGCGGCTCCTTTGCGGTATTCCGCCTGGAGCGCGGCGCCCAGTACGGCAACAGCGCAGGTGTTTACGTGCAGGATGGCGAACAGCGTTACCAGGGCGTGGAACTGAACGGCTACCTGGACATCACTGACAGCACCCGCGTGACCAGCAGCTCGACCTGGCTGGATGCGACCTTTACCAAGAGCGAAGCGGCGCTGGTCGGCAACCGCGCCTCCGGGGTGCCACGCTTTCAGCAGGTGCTGCAGATCAGCCAGGACATCCCCGGCATCGACGGCCTGAAACTGTACGCCGACGCCCGTTATCGCGGCGTCTCCGAGGCCAACGACTCCAACACCCTGCAAGTGCCGGGCTACACGCTGTTCAGCGCCGGCGCCAGCTACCGCATCCCGGTGCAGGAGCACGAAGTCATCCTGCGCGCCAACGTCGATAACCTCGCCAACCGCGAGTACTGGGCGTTCGCGACGAGCAACTCGGTGTACCTGGGCACTCCCAGGACTGTGTCGCTCAATGTCAGTTTCGATTACTGATAGCGAGTGGTTTGCCCGCAGAACCTGGGAATCATTATTTTTTTGCACCCCCCTCTATAAATATTCTGCCGGTGTTGCACCTATCTCCATCAGTTCACTTTTGGAGAGGCGTTGTATGGGGTATCTGCGTGGATCAGTATGGGCGCCATGCCTGGCATTGGGGATGTTCAGCGCTGCCTTGGCGACACCGGTACTGGCACAGGAAACGACACGCTATGAGCTGCCAGCCGGGGCGCTGGACCAAGTGCTGTTGAAGATATCCCGTCAGGGCGGCGTGCCGATTTCATTTGAGCAGCAAGCGTTGCGCGCAATCACGAGCAGCCCGGTCAACGGCGAGCTCACCGTTGACCAGGCCCTTGATCAAGCGTTGCGCGGCACCGGCCTGCGTCGGGTCCAAAGTGATGCGGGCGTGAGTATTGAGCGCAGCGCCCTGCCAGTGCCGGGCGAGACCCGCTTAAGCACCGTGACCGTCACCGGTGAACAGAAGCAGCCGCCCAAAATTGTTGCCGGCGCCCTCGGCAGTGCCAGCGATCTGCAAACGCCGTTTTCGACCCGCCAGGTGAGCGGTGAGCAACTCAAGGAACGTCAGGTCAAGAGCCTGAACAAGGTGTTTTCCGAGGACACCTCGGTGGTTGCCCGAGGTGACAGTTACTCATTCAACGCTTACTCGGTGAGTGTGCGTGGCTTGCCGCTGGACGACGGCGGCAGCTACAAGATCAACGGCTCGCCGATCATCATGACCACCGTGGAACTGCCGCTGGAAGCTTTCGATTCAGTGCAGTTGCTCAAGGGCGCTTCGGGCTTCATGTATGGCTTTGGCGCACCGGGCGGGGTCATCAATTACGTCACTAAAAAGCCCACCGACCAGACCCGCCTGAGCCTGGACGTCGGCACCCGTTCCAACGGCGTATGGAGCGAGCACCTGGACACCAGCGGCCGGGTGGGCGCTGAAGGCGGCCTGGGCTATCGCTTCAATGCCGTGCACGAAGAGGGTGAAACCTACAGCCACTCCAATGTGCACCGCGATGCCTTCTCGCTGTCGCTGGATGCTGACCTTGCTCCCAACCTGGCCTGGACCGCCGACTTGCTGTATCAGGACCGGCTGGTCAATGGCGGTGTGCAGAACTTTCGCCTCAACAACTACAGCGGCACGAGCTTGCCCAACGCCATCAGTGGCCGCAAAGACCTGTCGGCCTATGACGACACGTTTTTCCAGTCGCGCATCTGGCTGGCCACCAGCGGGCTGCGCTGGAGCTTCACCCCCGACTGGTCGCTGGCCGTTGATTACAGCCACTTCGAGCAGCAACGCAAGTTTGCCGGCGAGTACATCTACCTGCAGAACAAGGGTGGCGACTTCACCGACTACCTCAACACCGGCCACGGCCGGGCGATCTACGATCAGGTCCAGGCCATGCTGCAAGGCAACTTCAGCACCGGCCCCATCGGCCACAAGGCCGTACTGGGCGTCTCTTGGCAAGGCTACAAACGCCGCTCAAGCATCGCCGAGGTACTGGCGCCGATCGGCACCAACAACCTGTACACCTCGATTAACCCGCTCAGCTATGGGCCGGACATCGACTTCTCGACCTATCGCCGTTCTTACACCGAACAGCGTGCGGTGTTTGCCAGCGACACCCTGGACCTGACCCACGGCTGGTCGCTGCTGGCCGGCCTGCGCCTGACCGAATACACCGTCGACTCCTACGCTATTGCCGGCAACCGCACCTCGCGCTACCACGAAACGCCCATGACCCCCACCGTGGCATTGATGTACCAACCACGCCCGGACACCACTTTTTACGCCAGCTACATCGAAGCCATCGAGTCGGGCAGCACCGTCGCTTCCGCTTACCGCAATGCCAACGAACTGCTCGACCCGCTCAAGAGCAAACAGTACGAGATCGGCGTGAAAACCGACCGGCAGAACTGGGGCGGCTCGATGGCGGTGTTCCGTGTCGAGCGCGCCGCCGAGTACGGCAACAGTGCAGGCTTCTTTGTTCAAGATGGCGAACAACGCTATCAAGGCGTTGAGTTGAACGGCCACCTGAACATCACTGCCAACACCGAGCTGTCCAGCAGCAGTACCTGGCTGGACGCCACCTTCATCAAGAGCAGCGCCAACCTTGAGGGCAATGAAGTCGCTGGCGTGCCGCGCTTCCAGCAGGTGTTGCAGGTCAGCCATAAAGTGGCGGCGCTCGACGGCCTGAAGCTGTACGCCGACGCCCATTACTACGGCGCGACCAAAGCCGATACCGCCAACAATCTGGATATCTCCGATTACACCCTGTTCAGTGCCGGTGCCAGTTACCGCTTGGGCGTGGGCAGCCACGACGTCACCCTGCGCGCCGCCCTGGATAACATCACTGACCACAAGTACTGGGGTGTGCAACGGGGCGATTCGCTGTACGTCGGTGCGCCAAGAACCCTGTCGCTGAACGTCAGCTTCGATTACTGACGCATGGGGTGGCTGAGCATGTTCAAACGACTTTTGTATTGCACTGCACTGGTGTTGTCCGGCGCATCGCTGCTGCATGCCCAGCCCCAGCACTACCTGACGGTCTATGGCGAGCCCCCCAAGTACGGCAAGGACTTCGAGCATTTTGACTTTGTCGAACCCGACGCGCCCAAGGGCGGTCGGCTGACTCAGTCGACCTACATGGTGCCCTTCGACCACCTGATTCCGTATGTCGACAAAGGCCAGGGCGTGGACAAGCTCGATGGCTGGCTGTACGCCCCCTTGGCCTATCGGGCCAAGGACGAGCCATACACCGTCTATGGCTATGTGGCGCAAACCATGGAATTGGCCCCGGATCGTACCTGGGTACGCTTCAATATCGACCCACGGGCGAAGTTCGACGACGGCCAACCGATCACCGCCGAAGATGTGCGTTACACCTTTGAGCAACTGATGAGCGTCGGCAAGCTGCAGTACCGTCTGCTGTTTGCCAATGTCCGCAACGTTACCGTCGAGGCGCCGCGTCAGGTGCGCTTTGACTTCAACAATGGCCAGGACCGCACCCTGGCGCTGGACCTGGCCAGCCTGCCGGTGCTGCCTGCGCACTGGTGGCGCGAGCGCGACCTGGCCAACGGCGCAGGTTTCGAGATTCCACCGGGCAGCGGGCCGTACCGCGTCACCGCCGTAGACCCCAGGCGCACGGTGCACCTTGAGCGGGTTAAAAACTGGTGGGGTGCTGACCTTCCGGTCAGCCGCGGCCTCTACAACTTCGATCAACTGAGCATCGAGTACTTTGCCAACAGCGGCAGCGGCGTGGTGCAAGCCTTTCGCTCCGGTGCCTTTGATTTGCAGCCGGTCAGCTCGGCCGCCCAACACGCCACCGCGTATCAGGGTGAGGCCCAGCAAGACGGTCGATTGCAGCGTGGCTACCTGATGCCCGGAGCGGTTCAAAAAGCCCAAGGGTTCTTTTTCAATCTGGACAAACCCCAGTTTGCCGATCGCCGCGTGCGTCAGGCGTTGGCCTTGCTGTGGGATTTTGAATGGACCAATCGCAGCCTGATGTACGACGCCTACCGGCGCCAGCGCAGCTTCTTCTCCAACACCCCGCTGGCCGCCAGCGGTTTACCGAGCCCTGGTGAACTCAAGGTGCTGCAACCCTGGCGTGATCAGCTTCCCGCCGAAGTCTTCGGCCCGGCGTTTGAACCGCCGGTGACCGACGGCAGCGGCATGCTGCGCGACAAACAGCTGCAAGCCCTGGCCTTGCTGGAATCGGCCGGCTGGCGACCCCGCGGCGAACAGCTGGTCAATGCCGCAGGCCAACCCTTGCGCTTTACCTTTCTGACCACAGGTTCCATGTTCGGCCGGCTGGTGATGCCCTACAAGCGCAACCTGAAGCAGATAGGCGTGACCCTCGATTTTCGCACCGTGGACTCAGCGCAATACGTCAACCGTCTGCGCGACAGGGACTACGACATGATCATGGCCAGCTACCCGGTGTCAGCCTCGCCTGGGCGCGAACTGCTCAACTACTTCGGTTCAGAAGCGGCGCGAGACCCTGGGTCCAACAACTACATGGCCTTGCACGACCCCATGATCGACCAGTTGCTCGATGGGGTGATCAATGCAGGCAGCCGCGAGGCGATGCAAGACAACGCCCGGGCGCTGGATCGGGTGTTGCAGTGGGGCTACTACTGGGTCCCCAACTTCTATCCGCCCGGCAGCCCGGTGGTGTGGTGGAACCGCTTTGGTCGCCCGTCAGCCGCCTCGATCTTTGAGCCCGGTGCCGATGCCTGGTGGCAGCTCAGCAGCGAGCCGCTGACCAATGCGCAGATGCAAGCCGTGCAGCCGACGGCAACCGCCAAGGAGCACAGCCATGCTGGGTTATAGCCTGCGCCGCCTGCTGCTGATCATCCCGACTCTGGTGTGCATCCTGCTGGTCAACTTCGTCATCGTTCAGGCCGCCCCCGGCGGGCCGGTCGAACAAGCCATTGCCCGTTTGCAGGGGCTGGGCGCCGATTCAGGGATTGGCGCCGGCACCGTGGACAGCTTCAACCCAGGCACTGAAGCCCCCGCCAGCCGAGGTCTGGACCCGCGCCTGGTCGAAGACATCAAACGCCAATACGGCTTCGACAAACCGCCGCTGGAGCGCCTGTGGTTGATGATGACCCAGTATGCGCAACTGGATTTCGGCAACAGCTTTTTCCGGGGCGTGGCGGTGACCGAACTGATTGCCGAAAAACTGCCCGCCACCGTTTCGCTGGGGCTGTGGGCGCTATTGATCACCTATGGCATCTCCATTCCGCTGGGCATCCGCAAGGCGGTCAGAAACGGCAGCGCCTTCGATGTCTGGACCAGCACCGCCATTATCATCGGCTATGCGCTGCCGGGCTTTCTGTTTGCCCTGCTGCTGATTCTGGTGTTTGGCGGCGGCAGCGGCTTGAACTGGTTCCCGATTCGCGGCCTGGTGTCGGAAAACTTCGCCTCGTTGTCGGCGCCTGAACAAGTGATCGACTATTTCAAGCACCTCGCGCTGCCGGTCACGGCCCTGGTGGTCGGCGGTTTTGCAACCCTGACCCTGCTGACCAAAAACAGCTTCCTTGACGAGATGGCCCGCCAATACGTGATGACCGCCCGGGCCAAAGGGGCGGGCGAGCGTCAGGTGTTGTACGGCCATGTGCTGCGCAACGCCATGCTGATGGTGGTTGCCGGCCTGCCCAACGCGATGGTGCATGTGTTCTTCGGTGGCTCGCTGCTGATCGAGGTGCTGTTTTCCCTCGACGGCATGGGCCGCCTGAGCTACGAAGCCGCGGTCTCGCGTGATTACCCGGTGGTGTTTGGCTCGTTGTTCATTTTCACCCTGGCCGGGCTGCTGATCAAACTGCTGGGGGACCTGTGCTACCGGCTGATCGACCCGCGTATCGATTTCTCGTCGAGGGGCCGCTGATGGTGCAACTCTCTCCCGTCAATCAACGTCGCTGGCAGCGCTTCAAGGCCAATCGAAGGGGCTTTTGGTCGCTGTGGCTGTTTCTCGCATTGTTCGCCACCAGCCTGTGCGGCGAGATGCTGGCCAATGAAAAACCCTTGGTGCTGGTCAGCCAGGGTCAGTGGCACTTTCCGGTCCTGGTGCGCTACAGCGAGCGGGAGCTGGGCGGCCAACTGCCCTTCCAGCCTGACTACCGCAGTGCCTATTTTCGCCAGTTGATTGCGCAGCAGGGCGGCTGGATGCTGTTCCCGCCGATTCAGTTCAGTGCCGACACGGTCAATTACGACCTACGCAGCGCCGTGCCCAGCCGGCCCAGCGGCGAGAACTGGCTGGGCACCGACGACCAGGCCCGCGACGTGGCCGCACGGGTGATTTTCGGCGTGCGGGTGTCGCTGCTGTTTGCCTTGGCGCTGACCGTGATCAGCAGTGTGATCGGCATCCTGGTCGGCGCCTTGCAGGGTTACTACGGCGGCTGGGTCGACCTGTTCGGTCAGCGCCTGCTGGAAATCTGGTCCGGGCTGCCGGTGCTGTACCTGCTGATCATCCTTTCAGGCTTCGTCGAGCCGGGCTTCTGGTGGCTGCTGGGGATCATGGCGGCGTTTTCCTGGCTGACCCTGGTGGATGTGGTGCGCGCCGAGGTGCTGCGCGGGCGCAACCTGGAATACGTCAAGGCCGCCCGCGCCCTGGGCCTGAGCAATGCGGCGGTCATGCTGCGCCACGTGTTGCCCAACGCCCTGACCGCGACCTTGAGTTTTCTGCCGTTCATTTTGACCGGCGCCATCGGCACCTTGTCAGCCCTGGATTTTCTCGGCTTTGGCATGCCCGAGGGCAGCGCCTCGCTGGGCGAACTGATCAGCCAGGGTAAGAACAACCTGCAAGCCCCCTGGCTGGGCCTGACGGCCTTTGTTGCCTTGGCGCTGCTGCTCAGCCTGCTGGTGTTTATCGGCGAGGCCTGCCGTGATGCCTTTGACCCGAGAGCCTGAGATGCCCGACAACCTGATCGAGATTCGCGACCTGCACGTAAGCTTTGCCGACAAGCCCGTGGTGCGCGGCATCAACCTGCATATCCGGCGTGGCGAATGCCTGGCATTAGTCGGTGAGTCCGGCTCGGGCAAGTCGGTGACGGCCCACTCCATCTTGCAGCTCCTGCCGACCAGCACCCACCTGCAAGGCAGTGTGCGCCTGCACGGCGAAGAACTGCTAGGCGCCGGCGCAGCCCGTTTGCGAGGGCTGCGGGGCAACCAGGTGGCGATGATTTTTCAAGAGCCGATGAGCTCGCTGAACCCGCTGCACACCGTGGAGCGGCAAATCGGTGAAGCCCTGCGCCTGCACACGTCACTGGATGGACACGGCATTGCCCGACGCACCCTGGAGCTGCTCGAGCAAGTCGGCATCCAGCACGCCGGGCAGCGCCTGAAGGCTTACCCGCATCAGCTTTCCGGTGGTCAGCGCCAGCGAGTGATGATCGCCATGGCGCTGGCCTGCGAGCCACAGTTGCTGATTGCCGACGAGCCCACCACGGCGCTGGATGTCACGGTGCAGCGCAAGATCCTGCAATTGCTCAAGGACCTGCAACAGCAATTGGGCATGGCCCTGCTGCTGATCAGCCATGATCTCAATCTGGTGCAGCACATTGCCCAGCGGGTCGCAGTGATGCGCGACGGCGAGATCGTCGAGCAGGCCGACTGCCAAACCCTGTTCAACCAGCCGGCGCATGAGTACACCCGCCAGTTGCTGGACGCCGAACCTGGTCACGAACCGCTGCCGGTCAGCGACGCACCTGATCTGTTGCAGGTCGAGAACCTCAGCGTGCGCTTTGCTTTGGGCGGCCGCCCGTGGCGGCGCGAGTATTTGCAGGCGGTGCAAGGCATCGACCTGAGCGTGCGGCGCGGCACCACGCTGGGCATTGTTGGTGAGTCGGGCTCGGGTAAATCGACTCTGGGCCAGGCGATCCTCGGCCTGGTCGAGTCCCAAGGCAGCATCAGCTTTGCAGGCAGCGCTTTGCAGCACCTGGATGACCGGCAAATGCGCCCATGGCGCAAACGCATGCAGATCGTGTTCCAGGACCCTTATGGCAGCCTGAGCCCACGCATGAGTGTGCAGCAGATCATTGCCGAAGGGCTGCGCGTGCACACTGACCTGAACCCGGTACAACAGGACGCGGCCGTCATCCAGGCACTGGAAGAAGTCGGCCTGAATGCCGATATGCGCCATCGTTACCCCCACGAGTTCTCCGGCGGCCAGCGACAACGCATCGCCATCGCCCGGGTGCTGGTGCTCAAGCCCGAGCTGATCGTGCTCGACGAGCCGACCTCGGCGCTGGACCGCACGGTGCAGAAACAGATCATCGATCTGCTGCTGCGCCTACAGCACAGCCACGGCCTGACCTACCTGTTCATCAGCCATGACCTGGCGGTGGTCCGCGCCCTGGCGCACGAGCTGCTGGTGATGAAGGACGGCCAGGTGCTGGAGCGTGGCGCGACCCGGCAGGTGTTCGAGGCGCCCACCCACCCGTACACCCGGCAATTGATGGCCGCGGCCTTTACCGCGCCTGGCTAGCTGCTTGCCAGACCCAGGTTTATCCATTCGCAGAACAGGAAACCCTTGCGATGTCTCAGATACCTCCGCCACTGCGCCAGTCGCTGTCAGGCTTTGCCCAGGCCCGGCAAGGGACCGGGCATTTTCACTCGCTGCGCTATGTTCAGCAGCACAGCCTGGGGCTGTCGGTGACCCGCAACATTGTCGATCCGGCGCGCCGCCAGTCCAGCAGCGGTGTGATGCTGTGCGTACGGGTCAACGGCAACGAAGCCTTCGCCGCCACCAGCGACCTGACCGAGGCTGGCCTGCTACGCGCCTACGAGCAGGCCGTGCAACTGGCCCAGGCCATTGGTGCGCGCGGCCTGTTGAACCTGCCGACCACGCAAGGCGCTGGGGTACAGGCCCACTACAGCTCGCCCGGCGCCGAACAGCCGCTGCCTGATGCCGGCCAGTGGCTGGAGCTGCTGCGCAGCGAATCGGCCCAGGTGCCACGTCACGAGCGGTTGGTCAACTGGTCGGCGGGCCTGCGCATCAACGATCGGCAGCAGCTGTACATCGACAGCACCGGCAGCGAGATTGTCACCCACAAGCGGCTGTTCTACCCGCACCTGGACGTGACCGCCTTCGACGGCCGACAAAGCCAACGGCGTACCTGGAGCGTCGCGCGCCAGGGCAACAACGAGCTGGTGCATGCCTCAGGCTTGGTCGGTCGCATCACCCAGGTGGCCGAGCAAGCCCTGCAACTGCTGGCCGCGCCCAACACCCCGCAAGGCCCCCGCGACCTGTTGCTGATGCCAGACCAGATGATCCTGCAGATCCACGAGTCCATTGGCCACCCACTGGAGATGGACCGCATCCTCGGCGATGAGCGCAACCTGGCCGGCACCAGTTTTGTCACCCAGGACATGTTCGGCAGCTACCAGTACGGCTCACCACTGCTCAACGTCAGCTTCGACCCGCTGGTCGATGACGAACTGGCCAGCTATAGCCACGACGACGAAGGCCTGCCAGCGCACAAGCAGTTGCTGATCGAAGACGGGGTCCTCAAGCGCCCGCTGGGCGGCGCGCTGTCCCAGGCGCGCAGCGGCCTGGACGGCGTGGCCAACAGCCGCGCCTGCGACTGGAATCGCCCGCCCATCGACCGCATGGCCAACCTCAATATCGAACCGGGGGCACACAACCTGGCGCAGATGATCGGCAACATCGAACACGGGATTCTCATGGCGACCAACCGCTCCTGGTCCATCGACCAGGCCCGCAACAAATTCCAGTTCGGCTGCGAATGGGGCCAACTGATCGAAAACGGCGAACTGGCAGGCGTGGTGAAGAACCCCAACTACCGGGGCATTTCCTCGCAGTTCTGGCGCAAGCTCAGTGCAGTGGGCGACCGCGCGACCTTCGAAGTGCTGGGTACGCCCAACTGCGGCAAGGGCGAACCCTATCAGTCGATCACCACAGGCCACGCCTCGCCCGCCTGCGCGTTCGAGCAAATCGACGTATTCGGAGGCCAAGCCTGATGAGCCAAGTATCCTATCGCCAGTCGTTCATCGCCCTGGAGCAATGGCTACGCGGCCAACTGCTCGCCGGTGAGCAGTTCTCGCTGGCCTACAGCGCCGAAGATTCGCAGTTCATTCGTTTCAACCACGGTCTGGTGCGCCAGGCCAGCGAGGTCCGCCAGATCGAAGCCACCGTGCGGCTGATCAGCAACCAGCGCCACGCCAGTGAAAGCCTCAACCTGACCGGCGACGCCGACAGCGACTGCGCCCGCCTGACCCAGACACTGGCGCAACTGCGCGAACTGCTGGCGATACTGCCTGCCGATCCTTACCTGCAACTGGACCACCAGGCCTTCGAGAGCCATCGTGAAAGCGCCGGTAACCTGCCGGACGCCGCACAACTGATCGAGCAGGTCACAGCCCTGAGCGATGGCCTGGACATGGTCGGCATTTACGCGGGCGGGCCGATGTACCGGGGTTTCGCCAGTTCCTGGGGCGCTCACGGCTGGCACGCGGCAGTCAGCGCCAGCCTGGACTTCAGCCTGTATCACGCCAATGGCGAGGCGGTGAAGATCACCTACGCCGCCAGCGAGTGGGACGCAGGCGACCTGGCCGCGCAGTTCGCCCAGGGTCGCGAGCAGCTCATCCATCTGGGCAAGCCGCGCAAGCCCCTGGCCCCCGGCCAATACCGGACCTATCTGGCACCGGCGGCGCTGAACTCGATTATCGGTACGCTGCGCGGCGGTTTCTCGGCCCGCGCCCTCAATACCCGGCGCAGCCCACTGCAAGCCCTGCAGCTCGGCACCGCCAGCTTTTCTCCACAACTGAACCTGAGCGAACGCGCCTCCACTGGCCTTGAGCCGCTGTTCAGCAGCGAAGGCAGCCTGCGCCAGGACCAGACGCTGGTCGAACGCGGGCAACTGGCCGGGCAACTGGTCAGCTCGCGCTCGGCACGCGAGTACGGCCTGCCGGCCAATGGCGTGGACGACGCCGAGCACCCTTCGTCGCTGGTCATGGCCGGCGGCGACCTGCCCACCAATGAGGTGCTCCAGGCGCTGGGCACCGGCCTGTACATCGGCAACCTCTGGTATCTCAATTATTCGGATGTCGGCAGCGCACGGATCACCGGCCTGACCCGCTTCGCCAGCTTCTGGGTCGAGGACGGCCAGATCGTTGCGCCGATCGACACCATGCGCTTCGACGACAGCCTGTACGCGATGCTCGGCGACAACCTGCTGGCCCTGACCCGTGAGCAGAGTTTGCGCATCAGCACCCGCACCTTCATGCACCGCGATGCCCAGACCGTGCTGCTGCCTGGCGCATTGATCGACCGTTTCACCCTGACGCTGTAGGAGCCCATTTCTGTGTTTGCGCAAACCATCTACGCACTGCCCCAGGACCACAACCGCCTGACCCTGCGCCAGGCGCCGCATCACCAGGACCCGCTGGCCGAGCGTCTGCATCGCAAGCAGCGCCTGGCGGCCGCTTACCGTCTGTTTGCCCAGTTGGGCTTTGAGGTGGGTATCGCCGGGCACTTCACTGCCCGCGACCCGCTGGAGCCGGACCACTACTGGATCAACCCGATGGGCGTGCCGTTCTCGCAGATCCGCGTTTCGCACCTGCTGCGGGTCGACGGCAACGGCCAGGTGATCGAAGGCCAGGGCGTGCTCAACACCAGCGCCCTGGAGCTGCATTACGACCTGCAGAAAGCCCGACCCGATGTGGTGGGCATTGCTCACTTGCACGGTCTTCATGGCCGGGTCTGGTCATCGCTGGGCCAGTTGTTTCAGCCGATCACCGCTGAAGCCGGAGCTTTCATCGGCGATCAGGTGATCTTCGAGCGCCATGCGCTGCGCAGCGCCGATGGGCGCCTGGAGCGCAATCGCGAGCGGGTCAGCCGGGCGTTTGTCGAGACCTTCGCCCAGCACAACCTGCTGGTCTGGCAGAACCACGGGCTGTGGACCACCGGGCAAAGCGTGGAGAGCGCCGCCTGGCGTTTCATCATGGCCGACGATACCGCCCGCGCCCACCTGCTGGCCTATGCCGCCGGCACGCCGGTAATTCCAGATATCGACACCCCGCAAGACGGCGACCGGGCCGGCCGCGAGTTCTTCGCCTGGCTGAACTTCCTGCCGCTGTGGGACCGCATCTGCCTGGAACAGCCCGACCTGCTCGACTGACGCCACTTCAGAGGACGACTTGTGAGTACTTCACCCAGACAACTGATTCTCGGTGCCTTTATCCCCAGCGCTGGCTACATGAGCGCCGTGTGGCGCCACCCCGATGCTGCCACCGATCTGTTTCGCGACTTTGAGCATTTTCGCTGGGTGGCGCAGACCCTGGAGGCGGCGCATTTTCATGCCGTATTCTTCAACGATGCGGTCAATGTTGACCCCGACAAGGCGTCCTTGGCCAACAGCCCGATGAGCGTGCGCTGGGACCCGCTGGTACTGCTACCGGCGCTTGCGCTGAGCACGAGTAAAATCGGCCTGATCGGCACCGCCAGTACCACCTACAACGAGCCCTACAACCTGGCCCGCAAACTGGCCAATATCGACCACCTCAGCGCTGGCCGAGTGGGCTGGAACCTGGTCACCTCACTGGGCGGCGGCGAGAATTTCAACCTCGATGCCCACGTGCTGCACGCCGAGCGTTACGAGCGGGCCGAAGAGTTCTATGACGTCGTCACCGGCTTGTGGGACAGCTGGGAAGACGACGCCTTTGTTCAGGACAAAGCCGGTGGGCGTTTTCTCGACCCGCAAAAAATGCATGTGCTCAATCATCACGGCAAACACTTCCAGGTACGTGGCCCGCTCAACGCAGCGCGTCCACCGCAGGGTTATCCGGTGATCGCCCAAGCAGGCTCCTCCGAGGCCGGCCAGGCCCTGGCCGCGCGTGCCGGCGAGTTGATCTTTACCGCACAGCACACCCTGCAACAGGGCCAGACGTTCTATCGCCAGATCAAACAAGGCGCCGTGGCGCTGGGGCGTAACCCCGAACACCTGAAGGTTTTGCCAGGCGTCTCGCCAGTGGTCGGTCGCACTCTGCAAGAAGCCCAGGCACGCTATGACCGGCAACAGGAATTGCTGGACCCGCCAACCTTCCTGCGCTCGATTTCGCGCTTTGCAGGTTTAGGCGTTGACCTGTCCGAACTGCCGTTCGATGCTCCGGTGCCATTGCCCAGCGCGCCGCTGGAAACCAACGGCCACAAGAGCCGGCAGAAGCTGATCTTCGACCTGATCCACCGTGAACGCCCCACGGTGCGCGAACTGTTCAACCAGCTCACCGCCGGAGGTCACCGTATCCTGATTGGCACGCCGCAGAGCATCGCCGACGACCTCCAGGCGTGGTTCGAGGGCGGCGCCGCCGATGGTTTCAACGTAATGTTTTCAGGGCTGCGCCAAGGCATCAACGACTTTGCCGAGCAGGTAGTGCCAGAGTTACAGCGTCGCGGCCTGTTCCGTGACCAGTACCAGGGCCAGACCTTACGGGACAACCTTGGCCTGCCGTTTATCACCAACCGCCGCGCCCACAGCCGCCAGCCTGACGCGCAACCCTCCGTTTGAAGGACGCAGCTTACATGCCCCACTACACCACCCTGATCGACAGCCAGGCGCTGGCAGCCCTGCTCAAAGACGGCCCGGCCCCGATCATCTTCGACAGCCGTTTTGACCTCACAGCGCCGGCCAGCGGCGAACAGGCTTACGCCGAAGGCCATCTGCCCGGCGCGCAGTACCTGCACCTGGACCGCGACCTCAGCGGCCAGAAGACCGGCCACAATGGTCGCCACCCGTTACCCGAGCGCGAAGCTCTGGCCGCGCGCCTGCGTGAGCTGGGCGTGCAGCAAGGTCAGCAGATAGTCGTCTACGACGCCCAGGGCGGCATGTTCGCGGTCCGGGTCTGGTGGCTGCTGCGCTGGCTGGGCCATGCCAATGTGGCGGTGCTCGACGGCGGCCTGCCGGCCTGGCAAGCCGCAGGTCTGGCGCTGGACAGCAATTTGAGCAACCCGGCACCCGGCAACTTTGCCAGCGGCCCGGCACTGGTGGGCACCGTGGACCGCGCCGTGATACTCGCAAACATCGAGCAAGCCGACCTGACCGTCATCGACGCCCGCGCAGCAGACCGCTTTCGCGGCGAGAACGAAACCCTCGATGCCCGCGGCGGGCATATTCCTGGCGCCCGCAACCGCTTCTTCCGTGACAACCTAGCTACCGATGGCCGGTTCAAGCCGGCCGCGCAACTGCGCGAGGAGTTCACCGCCGTGCTCGGCCATGAAGACGCCAGTCTGAGCATCCAGCAATGCGGCTCGGGCGTGACTGCCTGCCATAACCTGCTGGCTCTGGAAATCGCCGGGCTCGGTGGTTCACGGTTGTATCCGGGGTCTTGGAGTGAGTGGAGCAGTGATCCGCAGGCGCCGGTGGCCACGGGGAGTTGAAAAACGGGTTTGCCCGGGACCGGAAGGTCACGGGCATCGCTGAAATTCAATTGGGTCACGCTTTGAACTTAATCCATGAGCACTTGAAGCTTGGACTGATGATCTGGATCAAGACGGTCCATGCCTATGATCGTTCCCGCCCGGTCATCGCAGGCCGATCAAATAGCCTGCCGTTTAATACCCTTGCCAAGACGGTGGCTTATACAGGGCACCGCCCCAAACCCAGATGACAGACGAAAAAAAGCCGCCTTGAGGGCGGCTACTTTTTAAACGTTTCGGGTGCTCTTTAAACCAGTGGTGTCTGGAGCCCTCTGGGAGGTCGGCAGATAGAATTCCCACACATTATTGAGGTGTGATCCCCGCGCACATCTATCTGACGGCAAGCAGATCGGGCCTGCCATTTTTGTCAATGCCAGCATGGGACGATACCCCAAGGGTGATACCGCGCCACGCCCTGCGCGCCCTTGACGCTTTTACTTCCGTCCGGCGTTCAGGCTAAATGATGCGTTCCTGCCTGCCCTCATCACGGTAACCAGCATGTCCCGACACCGGACAACATCAGCATGGATCGCCTGCTTTGCAGTGCTGTTCAGCCTGCTGGCCATGCAGCTTGCGCCAAATGCGCAGCGCGGTACGGATACGTCGTTTCTGTGGGGCGGTTTCTGTGGGGCCAATGCGCAGTTGGCGGCGTTGGCGCCAAGTGACGACGGCCAGCCGGCGCAGGACGAGCATTCGGCCATGCAGCATTGCCTGTGCTACAGCGCTTCGCTGCTGGTGATGCTGCCGGGCGGGCTGCCAACGGGGTTGTTCAGCGGGCTGCCAGCACTGCGCCTGCCGGTCTATCGGGTGGCAGCACCCATTTCGCCACGCCTGCAATGGCCCGCGGCCAACCCGCGCGCCTCTCCTGAAGTTTGAAGATAACCATCCGTATCGACTGACTGACCGGAGATTTACATGCTCAAGAAAACCCTGCTGCTGGCCGCGTTATTGTTGCTTGCCGTGTTTGCCAATGCCCATGAATACAAGGCCGGCAGCCTGTTGGTCGACCACCCGTGGTCAATGCAACTGCCGCCCAACGCGCCCAGCGTTGCGGCCTATTTCACCATTGATAATCAGGGCGCCAGCGCCGACCGGCTGCTGTCAGTCGACACCCCGATTGCCGGCCAGGCGCAGTTGCATCAGCATGTGCAGGTCGATGGCCTGATGAAGATGCGCCAGGTGCCCAGCGTCGAGGTGCCCGCCGGCGGCCAGGTGAGCTTTTCGCCCATGGGCTATCACGTGATGCTGCTGGACATCAAAGACCGCTCGCAATTGGTCGAGGGCCAACGCTTTGCGCTGACCCTGCACTTCGAGAAAGCCGGAGCATTACCGGTGCAGGTCGTGGTACAAAAGCAGGCCCCTGAACACAGCCATTGAGTAAGCGTCTGCCGTGAGCGCCTTGCGCACCTGTCGCGCCAACCGGGCACTGCCTCGCCAGCCACGAGGTTCGTGGCTTGCCCTGTTTGCCATGTTGATGATCTTTATCGGCCCACTGATTTCTCAGTCGATGCCGATGGAGCATCACGCCGGTATGCCCATGCCTGCGGCGCAACACAGCGGCATGTTGTCGATGGACCACGCCAGCCACGGCGACCGGCATGCCGCCCATGCGGCCTCGCAGGACGCTGCCGCCATGGACCATGCGCTGTGGGCCAAGTGCGGTTATTGCACCCTGCTGTTCGGCTGCCCGGCCCTGCCGCAGATGCTCAGCCTGGTACTTGCCACACCGCCCAAACCCGCCGACTACTACGCTGCCCTGACCCGCGACGGCCACGCCCGCCGCACGGTATTTCTGCATGCCCTGAGCCGGGCGCCGCCGTTATTGATGCTGTCTTGATCTTTTAACCCGCAGCTTTAAGAGCTGCGCGATCCTGATTGCTATACGGAAAGCACCATGAACGGTTCTACCTCCACGCCCGCAGGCGCGCTTGTTCCTGCTCCGTGCGTTATCTCATCACCTGGCATCCGCGTTACGACCGTGAGCGACAGCCATGAAAACCAGTAATCCCAACTTCTACAACCTGGCCTGGCGCTGGCACTTCTATGCCGGGCTGTTCGTTGCGCCGTTCATGATCCTGCTGGCCATCACCGGGATCATTTACCTGTACAAGCCGCAACTGGACAACCTGATGTACCACGACATGCTGCATGTCGAAGCCGGCCAGCAACGCATCAGTGCCGACCTGCAGCAGCATCATGTGCTGATGGGCTGGCCCGGCGCTTCGATCAGCAAGTATTTCCCGCCAGTGGATGCCCAAAGCAGTGCGCAATTCGTGCTGACCTACGAAGGCCGTGGGCAGAACGTGTTCATCAATCCGTACACCGGCAATATCCTCGGCGTACAGGATGCGCAGAACAACCTGCAATCAATTGCCCGCGCGCTACACGGCGAACTGATGATCGGCACCCTGGGTGACCGGCTGATCGAGTTGGCCGCAGGCTGGGGCATCGTTCTGGTGGTCTCGGGGCTATACCTGTGGTGGCCCAGAGGCAAAAACCCGGCCGGCGTGCTCTGGCCACGGCTGTCGCGCCGCGGCCGGGTGCTGTGGCGCGATCTGCATGCGGTAACCGGTTTCTGGGGTTCGCTGTTGTTGTTGTTCATGCTGCTCAGCGGCATGACCTGGACCGGCTTTTGGGGCAAGCAATACGCTGAGCTGTGGAACAGCTTCCCGGCCGCGATGTGGACCGATGTACCGCAATCCACCCGGCTGGCGGGCGAGCTGAACACCGCCAACGCGCAGACCGTACCCTGGGCGCTGGAAAACACGCCGTTGCCTGTCTCGACTGAAAAGCCCAGCGGCGAACATGCCGAGCACATGCACCATCACGGCCCGTCCAGCGGTCCGGCAGCGCCGCAGGTCAGCCTGCAGGACGTTGTGGACATTGCCACCGAGCACGGCGTCGAACCCGGCTACAGCATCACCGCCCCCCGTACCGCTGAAGGTGTGTTCACCATTGCCGTGTTCGCCGACGACCCGCGCAACGACGCCACGCTGCACATCGACCAGTACAGCGGCAAGGTACTGGCCAACGTCGGCTGGGAGCATTACAGCCTGGTCTCCAAAGCCACGGAAACCAGCGTGATGCTGCATGAAGGCAAGTTCTTCGGCTGGCCCAACCAACTGCTGATGTTGCTGGTGTGCCTGATGATCCTGCTCGGCTCGGTCAGCGGCCTGGTGATCTGGTGGAAGCGCAGGCCAGAAGGCGGGTTGGGCGTACCGCCGCTCAAGCATGAACTGCCGCGCTGGAAAACCGCCACCGGGGTCATGCTGGCCCTCGGCGTGATATTCCCGCTGGTAGGCATCTCGATGCTGGTGATGTGGGTGATAGACAGTCTGGTGGTGAGGCGTCAGGCGCTGCAACGCGCCTGAACACGCCTCACAGGATAAGCATGGTCCCGTCAGGGAGCATGCTTGTACAGCCAGAATTAATCGCTATCGACCTGTGTACGAACCGCACTGACAAAAAAACAGCGCATTTGATCGAATAGTTGTTACGCGCTTTGCCAAATCCCCGGCAGAAGCTTAAATTGCTGGGGCGGGGCCCGAAACCGGCGAGCGGTTTTGTGATGAATTCCTCACTCGACACGCTTCGGGTCCCGCGTCCCTCCCGCAAACCTCACTCCTGCTTCGATCTCGTGGCTTTTACGCGTCGCCCTCTTGCGTCCTGCCGCCACCGCGCTCCAGACTGACGGCTGACTGGAGACTCTGATGATGCCCCTGATTCGCGATGCAACCCCTGCCGACCTGCCCGGCATTCTTGCCATTTATAACGACGCAGTACTGAACACCACCGCCATCTGGAACGAACAGCCCGTGGACCTGGCCAACCGTCAGAGCTGGTTCGCTGCACGTCAGGCGCAGGCCTATCCGATTCTGGTTGCGGTTGACGAACATGAGCAGGTGCTGGGGTATTCATCGTTTGGCGACTGGCGTCCGTTCGAGGGCTTCCGGCATACCGTCGAACACTCGGTGTACATTCGCCACGATCAGCGCGGCCGAGGTCTGGGACCGCAACTGATGAACGCCCTGATCGAGCGTGCCCGCGCCTGTGACAAACACATCATGGTGGCCGCCATCGAAAGCGGTAATGTCGCCTCCATCACCCTGCACGAGCGCCTGGGTTTTAGCGTGACCGGGCAAATGCCTCAGGTAGGCACTAAAGGCGGACGCTGGCTGGACCTGACCTTCATGCAGCTGGACCTGTCGCCGGGGCTGCCGGCGCCAGCCTCGCAAGCCCCGCCACGTTAACGCCTGGCAGGCTGTTAGCGTCCCCAGCCGCTGCGCGGATCAAAGCCCGACTTGTCGGCCAGTTTCTGCCACAAAGCGCGGCTGGCTTCATCGTTCTGGCTGGGCATGACCACCTTCAACTGCGCAAACAGGTCGCCGCGCTGGCCCTGCTTGTCCTGCAGGCCATTCCCCTTGACCCGCAGGCGCTGGCCGTTCTGGCTGTCGGGGCGGATGGTCAGGTTGATCCGGCCGGTCAGGGTCGGCACCGCCACCTTGGTCCCCAACGCCAGCTCCCAGGGCGCCAGCGGCACCTGGATCACCAGATCGTGACCCTCGACCTCAAACAGCGGATGTGGTGCCAGGCGAATGGTCAGGTACAGGTCGCCATTTTCGCCACCGGCGATGCCCGGCGCACCCTGGCCCTTGAGTCGGATACGCTCGCCATCGGCCACCCCGGCGGGGATTTTCACATTCAGGGTCTTGGTGATATCGGCCATGCGCTGACCGTTGGGGCTGTGCTGCGGCACCCGGTAGCTGACTTTCTTGGATTCGCCCGACAGGCTCTCTTCCAGAAAGATCGCCAGTTCCATATCAACGTCCTGGCCCTTGCGCCCCTGCGTACGTGAACGACCGCCCCCCGGCTGGCCACGGTTACCGAAGATCGAACTGAAAAACTCGGAAAAGTCCGTGGTATCGCCGCCAAAACCGCCCGCGGCACCACCACTGCGGCTCTGCCAGCCAGGCGGCGCCTGGAAAGGCCTGCCCTGGCGCCCGTACTTGCGAATTTCATCGTACTCGGCACGCTTGTCCGGGCTGCCAAGCACTTCGTAGGCCTCACTGGCCTCCTTGAACTTGTCTTCGGCCCCGGCTTCCTTGCTGACGTCAGGGTGATACTTGCGCGCCAGCTTGCGATACGCGGCCTTGATGGCCTTGTCATCGGCACTCGGCTCGACCCCAAGTATCTTGTAATAGTCTTTGAAATCCATCGAACACTCACCCGTTACTCAAAATCCGGCCGCTGCGCAGAAACCTGCCTGTCAGAAAGTGACATCCGCAACCGCTCAAAGTCGCAGAGTGTATCGGCAAACGAGCGCTATGGATGACTCTGCGCGACTCATTTTCAACTTTGTTCAGGGCCAGAAGCGCTCTTTGGGAAAGAACCTGTGCCCATCGATTTCCAGCCCCTGATAGCGCGGCGGGACCAGCCGGAACTTGCCTTGGCGAACCCGCTCAGGCAGGTCATCAGGCCCATAATCACCTTCCAGATAACCGACACGCTCCCAATTGCCGTCTTCGAGCCGCTGAAAAAATGCCAGCCAAGAGGTATCGGCGCTGAACAGCACCACTTCGGCCTGCCCGTCAGCGTCCAGGTCTACCGGCCACAACACGCACGGGTGCTGGTTGCAGCTTTGCAGGCCCAGCCTGGGGTTGGCAAATTGTTCATGGCCCGGCACCGGCGTACCGATCCAGACCCGGTTGGCTGCTGCGACCGGCAGGCTGTCGCGCTTGCGGTAGTCGCGCTCGACCTCAAGACGGTTACGCAATAGCTCACGGTCCTGCGCAGAAAATTGCGCAAGCCGGTCAAGGTTGGTTAGCAGCCACTCGAACGTCTCGCGGCCTGGCTTGCCCAGCTTGCGATGCATATGTGCGGCATCGAATTCAGCCGGCTGAGTACGACCATCAAGCAAGCGCTGCAACTGATTGCTTGCACTCAATGCCTGCGGGTTCAGGCCGGGTCCATGAATCAGTAGAAGTACCACACAGACCAGCAACGCCTGCCATGGGTTGCTCCAGCGCAGGCTGCCCAGCCAGCCCTGTGGCGAGCGCAACACGGCATACATCGCCGCCAGGCTGTACAACGCGGCAAACGCCACCACCAACAGGGCAAAAAAGCGCGAAGGCGACAGGCCGTACTGGTCCAGACGCAGCCAGGTCGAATAACCGGCCAGCGCGGTAAGCACAGGCAGACATACCAGGCTGAGATTGATCAACTGCCGCAGCCAGCACGGATAGGCCGCAGGCTGCTGCCCATCCTGGAACACCCCATTGACCAGAAACAGCGTGATTGCCACCAGCCCCAGCAGGATCCTTGAGGCATAACCGGTGCTCCAGATCGATGCCAGGCCGGTGAACGGCAAGCTCAGGCAGAACAGCACGACAATCAGTGCCGCCAGCGGGGCCAGGAAACGACACAGGCTTAACAGGATGCCGCGCAACAGGCCGATGACCTTGTCATTCTCGCAGCCCATGCGCATCCCGACGGAAAACACCACTGGCATGACCAACAGCAGAACGTATCGATGGTTGATCCCGTCCTTGAGCGCCCCAATGCCAATCATCTCGAACAGGCTGGCGCACAGCATCAGTAGCCCCCAGAACAGCCAGCTCAGCACCACAGCCAACAGCACGATAAACGCGTTGTTCCAGGCATGCCGAAACAACGCCGGGTACGGCACTCGCCGGCCCTGACGGGCCGGGGCGCTGGCGATGAAGGCCGTAGCGACATAACCGATGACCAGCGCACAAACGCCCCAACTGAAGGCCAGCGAGCTTTGTGCAGAGGCGTGCATGACCCACTCGGTGATCAACGCCATGGTCGCCGCCACTAACACCGTCCATGCCAGTGGAACACGCTGGTGCCAGCGCTCACCGAGCAGTTGCAGGTTGATCCCCAGTACAGCGGCTGCCACGCCCAGCGCAGGCTGCTTGAGCTCCAGCGCCAGGAGCATGCTCAGCCCTTGCACCAGCCCTATCAGCAGATAAAGCGGCAGGGTTCCCTTGATGAACCGAGACATCACACATCCTTATGCCTGATCGAGAAAAGCCCAGCAGTTTAAACCTGCGCCACCGGCGTGCAACCAATCGGCACATGGCACTACGCATTCCTGGTGCACTGACATACACTGCGCGGCCGTTTTTTTCTGGAAGGCACTCTCCATGACAGATCAATCCCCGGCCCGTGCCTGCGGCATCGACTTCGGCACGTCCAATTCCACCGTCGGCTGGCTGCGCCCCGGCATGGAAACGTTGATTGCCCTGGAAGACGACAAGATCACCCTGCCGTCAGTGGTGTTCTTCAATATCGAAGAGCGCCGCCCGGTGTTTGGCCGCCTGGCCCTGCATGAGTATCTGGAAGGCTACGAAGGCCGCCTGATGCGTTCGCTCAAGAGCCTGCTGGGTTCCAAGCTGATCAAGCACGACACCAGCGTGCTGGGCACCGCCATGCCGTTCACCGACCTGCTGGGGTTGTTTATCGGCGAGCTGAAAAAGCGCGCCGAACGCAGTGCCGGCCGGGAGTTCGAGCACGTGGTGCTGGGCCGCCCGGTGCATTTTGTCGATGACGATGCCGCTGCCGACCAGGAGGCCGAAGACACCCTGGCCGCCGTCGCCCGCAAGATCGGCTTTAAAGACGTGTCGTTCCAGTTCGAGCCGATTGCCGCAGCGTTCGACTACGAGTCGGGCATTGACCAGGAAGAGCTGGTGCTGATTGTCGACATCGGCGGCGGTACCTCGGACTTCTCGCTGGTGCGCCTGGCGCCTGAGCGCCGCAGCCGTGACGACCGCCAGGACGACATCCTGGCCACCGGCGGCGTACACATCGGCGGTACCGATTTCGACAAGCAACTGAGCCTGCAAGGTGTGATGCCGCTGTTCGGCTACGGCAGCCGGATGAAAAGCGGTGCGTTCATGCCGACCAGCCACCACATTAACCTGGCGACCTGGCACACCATCAACTCGGTGTACTCACAGAAATCGAAACTGGCGCTGGGCAGCATGCGCTACGACATCGAAGACGCCAACGGCATCGACCGTCTGTTCAAGCTGATCGAGCAGCGCGCCGGGCACTGGCTGGCCATGGAAGTGGAAGCCAGCAAGATCGAACTGAGCCAGGCTGAAAGCCGCCATGTGGCCATGCAACGCATTGAGGCCGGCTTGAGTGTCGACCTGACCCGGCCGCTGTTCGAGTCGGCCATCGAGTCGCAACTGGAGCAAGTGCGCAACAGCGTCACTGAGTTGCTGAACAAGGCCGGGGTCGGCGTCGCGCAGGTCAACACCGTGTTCTTCACCGGCGGTTCCAGCGGCATCCCGGCACTGCGCAACAGCGTGTCACTGATGCTGCCCAACGCCCGACACATTGAAGGCGATATCTTCGGCGGCATCGGCAGCGGCCTGGCGATCGAAGCCAAAAAGCGTTACGGCTGAGGAGCCGTTGCAAGCCCCCAAGCTGTAAGCCTCAAGCGAAAAGCCAGCCTCGACCAGCTTCTAGCTTAAAGCTTGCGGCTTGTCGCTGCGTTCAGACCAGACCCGCCTGCTTCAATTCGCTCTTGAGGTAGGCGTAGTACACCGGCCCCGCCACCACGCCAGGCAAACCGAAAGCGGCTTCGAACAGCAGCATGGCCAGCAACAGCTCCCAGGACTTGGCACTGATCTGGCCGCCGACGATGCGTGCGTTGAGAAAGTACTCGACCTTGTGGATAACGATCAGGTAGCCCAGCGCCGCCAGCGCCACCCACAGCGACACCGACAGGCCGACGATGAAGATCAGCGTGTTGGACAGCAGGTTACCCACCACCGGCAACAGGCCCAGCACGAAGGTCATGAAGATCAGGGTCTTGGTCAGCGGCAGGTGAATGCCCCACAGTGGCAGCACCACGGCCAGAAACACCGAAGTCAGTGCGGTGTTGAGCAACGAAATCTTGATCTGCGCAAAGACAATGTTGCGAAACGCCTGGCTGAGCAGGTGCAGACGATCAAACAGCGCGGCAGCCAGCGGCTTGCGGCTGCTGACATCGCTGATGCGCTGCAAGGCAATGATCGCGCCCAATACCATGCCAATGAGCATGGTCACGAACATGTGCGCGGCGCCCTTGCCGATCAGTTGCAGCTCGCCAATGTGCTTTTGCAGCCAGACCACCAGCGAGACCCGGAACTCGGCCGCACTGGCCGGCAAGTAGGACTCGATGAACGGCGGCAACTGACCGCGCGCGCGGTCGATCAGGGTCATGAACTTGTCCAGCGAGGCGCCAGGGTTTTCCGCCTCGTGCAGGATGAAGCTGAACGCGCCGGCGAACAACAAAGCCAGCAGGCTCACCACCAGGGTGCCAAGCAACGCCACCGCCAGCCAGCGCGCCCGCTCGCCGGCAATCAGGCGCTGCAAGCGCGGGGTCAGCATGTTGACCAGCTCAAACACCAGCAGGCCGCAGAGCAGGCTTGGCAGCAAACGAAACGGCAGCACGAACAGCAGGCCGCCAAACATGATGAGCCAACTGGCGATGAAGATCTGACGCGAAGAAAACGTTGGCATAGCGCCTCATACGGCAGCACGGACAAGCGGGCAGTCTGCCAGCCTTCCAGAGCGAGAACCAGTGAGCGCGCTGCAACGTGCCTGACAACACTGGCAACAATCAGCGGCGCGCCCCCGATTTGACGGGGGCGCGACCGAATGACGCAGGCTGAAAATTATTTCTTGCGGGCGCGAAAGCTAGAGACCGGCGGCTTTCAGCCGCGCGGCATGCTCCAGAAACAGCTGCACCGGCCGGGCCCCGCGCCCTACCAGGCCGATCATCTGATTGACGCTGTCGAAGTGATCCAGCGCAAAGTCATCACCGATCACCCGCCCCAGATGCGAGCTGAAGCGCCCGACCATGCCGTCACACTGGCCGCGCTCTTTGGTGAAGGTCCGGGCAAACAGGCGACAGACGATATTGGAGCCATCGAGCAGGTTCAGCCCACGATTGGTGATCCCTGGCTTGATGATCCCCGACCAGGAGTAGTAGCGCACGCCATCGACCACCTCTGCGCCCTGCCCGCCCCAGGACTCTGGCAAGCCTTGGGGATAGGCGCGGTTGAACAGGGCCACGCCGGTGGTGGTCAACGACTGGTGCGAGGCACTGATATCGGTGGGCAAGCGCGGCCCGCGATAGCCGGTTTCGAAGATCCGGATCAACCCGTCGAGCAAACCGATGATCGCATTGACGATACGCCCGCCTGGCGTGCCCACCGGAAACCGCCGCTCAAGAAAGTCGGCCAGTTCCGAACCATGATTGGGGCCGGCCACGGAGGTGACCGAGGCCACCAGGTCCGGGCGCTTGGCCGCCACATAGCGGACCGTCAGCGCGCCCTGGCTATGGCCGAGCAGATTGACCTTGGTCGCGCCGGTTTCGCGCATGATCTGCTCGATGACCAACAACAGTTGTTCCCCGCGGATTTCCGTGGAGTTGACCCCCGAAACCATGACCGGAAAGACCTTGGCACCACCACGCTCCAGAGGTTTGACGATCCCGAACCAGTAGGGGTAGATCAGCACCCTGACAAATCCCAGCAGGCCGGGGACCAACAACAGGGGATAACGCGTGGCGTAGTCTTGTGTCATGAGACGCTCCTGTCCTGAACCTTGATGGGTTCAGCCTAGCGGCGTTTGCCGACAAGGCAGCAAAAGACGACCAACAAACGATACTGGCCAAATGCATCGAACTCTCTGCCGCCGCTGCGGTTCAAAATCGTACCGGGCCGGCATCGGCTCTGTCATACGGAGAGACTGCGATGTACAAGCAAATCCTGGCAGCAAGCTGTGTTCTGGCAACTCTGGCCGGCTGCGGCAGCACCACCGTGCAAAACCCGGTGGACTACGTGACCTATCGCGACCAGCCGCTGGTCAAGCAGGTCGAGAACGGCATGACCCGCCAGCAGGTGCTGACCATTGGTGGCGAACCTTCGACCACCGTGCAGCGCAAGGTCAACCCTGGCACCTGTAATAACTATGTGCTGACCAAAGACGGTCACCAACAGGTGTATCACGTGAGTTTCAACAGTGATGGCAGGGTGGTACACAAGGGTTTCATGACCTGTGAGCAGCGCGAGCAGAACGAAAAGGCAATGTAGCGTTAAACGACATAGACAAAAGCCCGGTAACTAAAAAACCGGGCTTTTTGCTCTCTGGCGTCGTGACCGACCTAACGCCCTTGACATCCTCCCCGGCCTGAAGGCCGGAGACTCCTACGGCGCTCAGGCGCGGCATCGAGCCGCCCCCGAGTCGCTTCGGTGGGTTCCTGCTGCTGGCGCCATGACCTCTGCGCTCACTTCACAGGCTAACCGGGCGTGTCCCGCCCTTAGTACATTGATCGCCCCGACCACATCGGCGTTGCCTTCGAAACCACATCCCACACACCTGAACAGCGCCTGCGTCTGGCGGTTAGCCGCCGACACATGGCCGCAACACGGGCACGTGCGGCTGGTATTTTGCGGCGGCACGGCAATCAGCCAGCCGCCGCGCCACGCCAGCTTGTAGTCCAGTTGGCGGCGGAACTCGAACCAGCCCTGATCGAGGATGGCCCTGTTCAGGCCAGACTTGGCCCGAACGTTTCTTCCCGGCGCCTCTGCCGTACCTGCCGCCGACCTGGACATATTGCGTACCTGCAAGTCCTCGATACACACCATCGCGTGGTTTTGGCTGATCGTGGTGGAGCACTTGTGCAGGTAGTCGCGGCGGGCATTGCCGATGCGCGAGTGAATGCGCTGGACGCGGGCTTTCGCCTTCTTCCAGTTGCGGCTGAATCTGACCTTGCGGCTCATCGCCTGCTGCGCTTTGCACAGCGCGGTTTCATGGCGTTTGAAGCTGTTGAGGGGTGCGTAGAACGAATCATCCGAAAGCGTGGCGAAGCGGGCAATGCCCATGTCGATGCCGACTGCCGCACCCTGTGCCGTGGGCTGCTCATCGATCTCGCGTTCGGTCTGGATGCTCACGAACCACTTGCCACACGACTGGCTCACGGTGATGTTCTTCACCGTGCCAGGCACCTCGCGGCTGTTGCGGTAGCGCAGCCAGCCCAGCTTGGGCAAGAACAGGCGGCTGTTGGTCTGGTCGAGCTTGATCTGTTTCGGGTCGGGGTAGCGGAAACTGTCGCGCTGCCCCTTCTTCTTGAGTCGGGGAAAGTCGGCTCGCTTGGCGAAAAAATTGGCGTAGGCCCGCTCCAGATCCTTGAGGCTCTGTTGCAATGGGTGAACAGGCGCATCGGCCAGCCATGCGGTTTGCGGATTATGGCGCCACTCGGTCAGCAACTTGCACAGGCCCGCATAGCCGAGCTTGTTCTCGCCTTGCTCGTGGCGTTCTTTCTGCAAAGCCAGCGCCTTGTTGAAGACGAAGCGACAGGAGCCGGCAAAGCGGCGCATTTGCCGCTCCTGCCGGCCGTCTGGCATGAGTTCGTACTTGAAGGCTTGAAGTCGTTGCATGCTGCTCTTGAGCCATGAGCAATGAAGACGCCATTAGGCGCGGACGGCACGGTGTTTTCAAGGTGCATGCCCATGGGGTCTTTGTAACGAAATACCGCCGTAGAAGGGCATCTGTGTCGCCGTATTACGTCGCATCATCCTGTGGCTGTGCATCCATCGAACAGCAGCAGACACCCCACTGCAACCAGGGACGGCTACGCCGTCCACGCTATCCTTCCCCGCCCTGAACGGCGTGGCTTGTCGCGCCCCGCTGGTCAAGGTGGCTGGCAGCCCAGCAGCAATCGTGCAGCCTTGAATCATTCAAACCTCAGAAAACCAGCTTGAACAGCGCGATGACCACGATCAAACCAATCAGAAAAATGATGCCGACGGTGCCGCCAAGGAACTTGAGCATGGTGTCTCTCCATAGAAAGGTCTCATCGTTGTGACCCCCACCTGCTGCAGTCGTTTCGTGTTTTTTACACCCGGATGAATGATTGAATTCCGATAAAACTTTTCCTGTCGCTTGTTACTCACAACCTGTAACGACTTCGCCGCACCGGCTGCAACAGAGCGAAGCGTCACAACCGTACTAGCCCAGGAGATACCTGATGAACAGCCTGAACCCAGCCCATACCCTGTCTGACGTCAGCAGCCTGCGCCAGCGTGCCCGCCAGAACGTCGAGAACGGCGCGGTCACCGAAGGCTACAGCGCCGACCGCGATACCATCCTGCGCCTGCTCAATGAGTCGCTGGCCACCGAACTGGTGTGCGTGCTGCGCTACAAACGTCACTACTTCATGGCTTCGGGGCTTAAAGCCAGCGTTGCGGCGGCAGAGTTCCTCGAACACGCCCAACAGGAAGCCGAACACGCCGATAAACTCGCCGAGCGCATCGTGCAACTGGGCGGCGAGCCGGAGTTCAACCCGGACCTGCTGTCGAAAAATTCCCACGCCCAGTACGTGGCCGGCACAACGCTCAAGGAAATGGTCTACGAAGACCTGGTGGCCGAGCGCATTGCAGTGGACAGCTATCGGGAGATCATCCA
Source organism: Pseudomonas sp. 21LCFQ02 (assembly GCF_024129895.2). Classification (NCBI taxonomy): domain Bacteria; kingdom Pseudomonadati; phylum Pseudomonadota; class Gammaproteobacteria; order Pseudomonadales; family Pseudomonadaceae; genus Pseudomonas; species Pseudomonas sp. 21LCFQ02. The sequence goes on along the minus strand of NZ_CM178749.1, from coordinate 2,021,170 downwards.
GTACATCGGCGAAGCTGACCCGACCACCCGGCGCATCTTCGAAGACATTCTGGCCCAGGAAGAAGAACACGCCGACGACATGGCGGACATTCTCGCTGATTTGTGAGGGTGGATGGCTGGGGCGCTATCCATGACGCCTCGGCCACTCGCTATTGATTCTGCTCCACTGCCCTCCACTGCCCGGCACAGGCCAGCCACTGGACCAGGCCTGCCAAAGGTCAATCAGGCACTTTATGCTTCGGAGGGAGCAGTAATGGGCCTAACTCCAGGACTGTTCTTTTAGTCGCTATATACCTCTGTGGGAGCTCCCCTGGTAGCTAAGAGGCCAGTAAAAACACTGCATCTGCCGTGACTTTACCGACCTCTTCGCGAGCAGAGTTCGCTCTCATCAAACAAATTACAAATCGCTGATTTACAAGGCCCTCCCGTAGGAGCAGCTTTAGCTGCGAAGCCTTTCGCAGCTAAAGCTGCTCCTACGGGGTTGCGTGTTGGCTACGCGACAGCGCGGCGCCGAGGCGGCGGGCGATCTCCCATAGAGATTTTTGAGGCTTAATCGAACAGTATTGGGCTTACCCCTGATTATCGGGTCGCCTTGGGTAACTTGCCGGCCCTGATCTGTTCCAGCATCGGGGTGCATTGGTCCGGGGTGCTGTCGCCGGTGGCAACCAGCGCCAGCAGGCTCGCTGCAGGGCCGGCGGCGACACCCAGCGCCAGCATGCCGGCGCCGCGCAGCAACAACGGGCCGGTCTGTACACCGGCATTGGGTTTGGCAAAGGTGCCGTTGACGTACAACGGTGAGCGCAGGGAAAACACCCGGAAGCCTTTCGACTCAGGATTGATCTTCAGGTCCAGTTGCTCGCTCTTGAGATTGGCGGTGCCGTTGATGTAAATGATCGCGTTCTCGGTATCGAACACAAACAACCGGCTGCTGGCCAGGCCGTCCTTGATCCCGAAGTCGCTGACCGCGCAATTGATCTTCACTTCCTTGTCACCGAACAACTCTCCAACCAGATAATTGCCAACATTGAGCCCGGCGATTTCCATCAGTCCGCGACTGATCGCACCATCGTTGATCAACATGCGCAGTTGGCCATTGGCGGTCCCCAACAAGGTCGCGACCGAGTTGCCCTGGCCGCTGATATCAGCGTCACCATTGAGCTCACCGAAGCTGGTTTTCATCGGTTCGAACGTGGGGAACAACTGCTTGAGCTTAAAGCCCCGGGCCGACAGTTTGGCGCGCCCCTGCAGCGGCTGGACGCGACCGTTAAGGCGAATATCGGCATCAAGCTTGCCGCCGGCCACGCCAAAGCGCAGCGGTTGCAGGCTCAACTGACCATCATCGAGCAGCACATGGGTGTACAGATCGCTCAGCGGTAGTTCCGGCGCCTGGACGATGCGCTTGCCGGTGAACTCCACATCGGCATCCATGGCGCGCCAGCGGTCGGTGGCAAATGTCTCGACCGGCAACACTTTACCCGACGGCTGCTTGCTCTCGCCGCCGCGCTTTTTCTGCTCGGTATTGGAATCGGCACCGATCAGCGGCGCCAGATCGGTGAACAGCAACTGGTTGGACACCAGCTTACCGGTCAGTTTCGGCCGTGGCTGGCTGGCGACAAAGCCCAGGTCACCGTGGATGTCACTGTTACCGATCTTGCCGTTGAAGCCTTCATAACGGAAGTTCGCACCTTGCGGGTCCTTGAGCCGGGCAATCAATCGACCGTCGGTGGCGTATGCCCCTGAATCGGGCAGGGTCACGCCGGTCAGCGGGTACAGGTTGCTCAGGCTCGCGCCGGAGAGTTTCAGGCGCAGGTCCAGGGCGCCGAAGTTCTGCGGATCGGTCAGGGTGCCGGCGACCACGATATGGGTATCGGCAATTTTTACATCGGCCTGCACCGGAAATGGCTGGCTGGCATCCTTGAGGGCCAGCAACCCGCCAACCTTGCCATTGCCGCCAACCGGCAGGCCACGGTATTGACCCTTGGTGGCGATGGCAAAGGCATAGTCCTGGGGCCTGGCGCCCTTCTCGGCCACCTTCTGTGCTTCTTTGCCGCCGACAATGTCACTGAACGGAATCGGTTTACCCAATGGGGTGATGACCAGTTCCATCCGGGTTTTAAGGGTCTGGTCATCAATGCTTACCAGGCCTTTGTCGAAGCGGATCGAGCCAATGTCGAGCTCCCACGCCGAAGGCTCTGCGTCTGGATCGGACTTGGGCAGGTCGAACACCCAGTTGGCGCGGCCGTCGGCCAGCCGTTCGAGCTTTGCGTCGGGTTGATTCAGTTCGATGCGGGGAATCACCACCCGCTGGCTCAATAACGGCAACGGCGAGAGGCTGAACGTCACTTGTTTGAGCGTGACCATCTGCGCCTGACGCGACCAGTCAGGGTTGCCCAGGGTCAGGTCCTGCGCGACAAACTGCGGCCAGGGCACCCAGCCACGCCAGCCGTTTTCATCGCCTTCGCGCTGCCAGCGCACGCTCAGATCCCCGTTGATGGCAAACGGACGATGCAAGGCTGCGCTGACTTTGTCGTTGATAAAAGGTTTGAGGCGGTTCCAGTCAAAGGTGGCGATCACAACGATCAGAATGGCCAGCAGGGCGACCAGGGTGACGCCTGTCCAGGCGAAAATCTTGCGGCTGCGCGTCATTGCGACTCTCCAGAACCCGCGCGCCAATCAGGCGCGCTACACACGACATACCACTTTGACTGGTAAAAGCCAGCATGGTTTGACTCGATCACTCATCAACCTGCTATCGGTCGCTCTCGTGTTAGAGTGCAGCGCAGTTTATCCCCGGAACGCCCCACCCATGTCACCCCGCGCCGAACAGAAACAACAGACCCGCCGCGCCCTGCTCGACGCCGCACATCAGTTGATGGAAAGCGGCTGCGGCTTCGGCAGTCTGAGCCTGCGGGAGGTGGCGCGTACTGCCGGGATCGTGCCGACCGGTTTCTATCGGCATTTCGACGACATGGACCAGTTGGGTCTGGCGTTGGTCGCGGAAGTCGGCCATACCTTTCGGGAAACCATCCGCCTGGTCCGCCATAACGAAATGGTGATGGGCGGCCTGATCGAAGCCTCGGTACGGATTTTTCTCGACGGTGTGGCGGCCAACCGGCAGCAGTTTCTGTTCCTGGCCCGCGAACAGTACGGCGGCTCATTGCAGGTTCGTCAGGCGCTGGCGGCATTGCGCGAAGGTATCGTCGCCGACCTGGCCACAGACCTGGGGAAAATGCCCAAGTGGCAGCATTTGAACAGCAACTCGCTGGGCATCATTGCCGATCTGGTGGTCAAGAGTGTGTTCGCCATGTTGCCAGAGCTGATCGACCCGCCAGCTGCCCCGCTGGCGGCCCACCTGACCCCGCAGGCCAAGATCACCGAACAACTGCGTTTCATATTTATGGGCGCGCGCCATTGGCGCGGCCTGCACGGTTAGCAGTACGCCTGTTAACATGCGCGCATCCGATCCTGCCGTGATGCCCGCTCATGCCCCACGCCTCCAGCACCGCTCCACAGCCTGAACTGAGTCAGGTGTTTGCCGCCTTGCAAACGCATTTTCTCCAGATTGTCGTGCCCATATGGCTGGGCCCAGGCTGGAATCCGGCATTGGCACTGCCCTTTGAGGCCGTCGACCCCGCGCACCAGCCACTGCCTGCGCAGCGCTACCGGGCCATGGCCTGCGCCCGCCAGTTGTTTGTGTTCGCAAGCCTGATCGGCAACTCGCAAGTGCCGCAAGCCGAGCAGCGTGCCCATGCGTTGTTCCGCTCGTTGCAGCGGCACTTTCACGATGCCGAGCATGGCGGCTGGTTCTACAGCATCGACCCGCAAGGCGCCCCGCTGGATCGGCGCAAGGATCTGTATACCCACGCGTTCATCATTTTTGCCTGCGCGCACTACTGGGCCAAAACCCGAGAGCCATTGGCCGAGTCGGCACTGGATGCCGCCTTGAGCGTGGTACGCGAGCATTTTGCCGATAGCCAGGGGCTTTATGAAGCGAGCCTTGGCGAAGACTGGTCCGATCTGGGCAGCGGCGCGTTGCAAAACCCGCTGATGCACCTGGCCGAAGCCTTTCTGGCGACGTTACAAGTGCGCGCCGACCCCGACACCGTCGAAGCACTGGAAGGGCTGGTGGATCACATGCATGAGCACTTCATTGATCCGGCGAGTGGGGTGCTGCTGGAGAAGCCGCTCGGCGCTGTGGATAACTGGTACGAGCCGGGGCACCAGTTCGAGTGGTTCTTTCTTCTGCAATCAACCCCGCAGTTGCATGGCAGCCCGTTGTACAAGGCGCTGCACAAAGCGTTCGCCGTGGCTCAGGCGCAAGGCGTGGATGCCCGCAGCGGCGCGGTCAGTGCAATGCTTAAACCCGATGGCAGTATCGTGGACGGCACCCAGCGTATCTGGGCCCAGGCCGAGTACCTGCGTGCCCTGGCGTTACGCGACGGTGCGCAGCCGTTGCTGGCGGCGCAGGCCATGGCGCTGCAGACCCGGTTCATTTATCCACAGGGCTGGCATGAGTGCCTGGACAGCGAGGGCAAAGTCAGCCGCAGCGACATGCCCTCCACCACCCCGTACCACCTGGCAACCTGCTACCTGGGGCTGGAAAACCACCTCAATAACAACACCTGAGCCGGTAGGAGCGGCCGGGCGGCGGTCCGCTTCAGCCGCGAAGGCTTCAGCATCAATTCGCTGCTGAAATTCGCTGCTAAAGCAGCTCCTACGGGGTCAGCGGACAGGTTTTAGCCGCGGTTGCGATCGATGGCAAAGCCTGCCCAGGTCTGGCTGACCGGCATCAGCTCCAGGCTGTTGATGTTGACGTGGGCCGGCGTGTTCATGATCCAGAAGATGGTCTCGGCAATGTCTTGCGGCTGGATCGGCTCGGCGCCGGCATAGGTGGCGTCGTACTTGGACTGGTCACCGGCAAAACGCACCAGCGAGAACTCGCTTTCGCACAGGCCCGGCTCAAGGTTGGTGACCCGCACGCCAGTGCCGACCAGGTCGTTACGCAAGTTCAGCGAGAACTGACCGACAAAGGCCTTGGAGCCGCCGTATACGTTACCGCCCGGATACGGGTAGTTACCGGCCACCGACCCCAGGTTGACAATGCTCGCACCACGACCATGGGCGATCAGGCGGGGCAACAGCAGGCGCGTGGTATAGACCAGGCCCTTGATGTTGGTGTCGATCATGGTGTCCCAGTCGTCCAGATCGCAATTCGGTGCCGGTTCCAGGCCCAAGGCCAGGCCTGCGTTGTTGATAAGTCCGCGAATCGTGGCGAATTCTTCCGGCAGTTCGGCGATGGCCTTCTCCATGGCCTTGCGGTCACGCACGTCCAGCTCAAGGGTCAGCACCCGGGTCTTGGCCGACAACTCGGCCTGCAGCGCATCCAGACGCTCCTTGCGCCGACCGGTAAGTACCAGCGACCAGCCGGCCTCGGCAAAGCGGCGGGCACAGGCTTCGCCAAACCCGGACGTCGCTCCGGTAATGAATACGGTGGAAGTCATTTCATTCTCCTGACATGGCGCTGAACCGCGCAGCCTGTTGATAAGTGCGTCAACTGCAAACAGCCGCGCACACAAGACCGGCAGAATGCCCGTGCGATCGGCCGAGGATCAAGCCCGGTGGATAAAACAGCCAATACCACATGAAACTGTACAAAAAACGATCAACAGCCTGTAAGCCATGCAGTTCGTGGCCTGTAGCTGGTTTTACTCACCTTATCCACAGTCAGGCCCACAATTTCCGTGAGCAACTCTGAAACCGGCAAAGCCTTGCGTGACGCGGGCTGCGGGGCCTAAGGAAAAGTTTTTTGCTTGACTTGCGCTGCCTGGTTGTAACGAGCCGTTCATGGATGTTTAGCGAAAATACCTCGCAGCCCTTTGGGTACTTGGCATTGCCGAGTCTTTCCAAGGCTTTCCCACAGAGTTATCCACAGGATGACAAGCACCTTATACTGTATCAATAACCAGCGCTCAAACAATTGACAAACGCTCTGATACGCTTGAAAAAAACCGCTGATCATTTTTTAACCATAGCGCTATAAGCCTTGTATATAAAGGCCTACAGATAAATGCCACCAAGTTATCAACAGTCAGTTCCACAGTAATCCTGAACAAGTCAAAAGCGTGACAAAACAGGCCGTTACAGCGGCTTTATGTCGCGCTCCAGCGCCGCGCCAAAAAGGTTTTCCACAATCGGAAAAAATGACGCCCCGGACGATAACCGGCCGGGGCGTGGATAACTGCTGTTGAAAACTTGACGCGATCAATGCCCGCCCAGATAAGCGTTGCGCACCTCCTCGTTGCAGAGCAGCTCCTGGCCGGTGCCGGACAGGCGAATCTCGCCGTTGACCATCACGTAGGCGCGGTCAGACAGTTTCAGGGCGTGGTTGGCGTTCTGCTCGACCAGAAAGATGGTCATGCCGGTAGAGGCCAGCTCGCGCAGGATCGAAAAGATCTGTTTGACGATGATCGGTGCCAGGCCAAGGCTCGGCTCATCAAGCAGCAGCAGTTTGGGCCGGCTCATCAGCGCCCGGGCAATGGCCAGCATCTGCTGCTCGCCACCCGACATGGTCATCGCCCGCTGGTTGCGTCGCTCCTTGAGCCGGGGAAACAACTCGAACATACGCTGCATGTCTTCGCCGCAGTGCTTGTCACCAATCGGAATGGTGCCCATCAGCAGATTCTCTTCCACCGACATGTCGGGGAACACCCGGCGGCCCTCCGGTGACTGGGCAATACCGTTGGAAGCGATGTAGTGCGAGGACTTCTGGGTGATGTCGGTGCCCTGGTAGAGAATCTGCCCGCTGGCCGCCCGCGGCTGGCCGAAAATCGACATCAGCAGGGTCGACTTGCCGGCCCCGTTGGCACCGATCAGGCTAACCGTCTCGCCTTCATCGATGTGCAGCGACACCTTCTTGAGCGCCTGGATCGGCCCGTAGAACACGTCGATCTCTTTCAATTCGAGGATCGGTTGACTCATACCAGTTCCTCTTCCTCAGCGCCCAGATAGGCAGCAATCACTTTGGGGTCGTTACGAATGTCTTGTGGCTTGCCCGCCGCAATCACGTTGCCGTGGTCGAGCACCACGATGTCATCGGAAATGCTCATGACCATCCCCATATCGTGCTCGATCAGCACGATCGTCATGTCGTGTTCATCGCGCAGCTTGCGGATCATGCCGCTCAGGGCTTCGGTTTCCTGCGGGTTGAGGCCGGCAGCCGGCTCGTCGAGGCAAATCACCTGGGGCCGGGTACACATGGCCCGGGCGATTTCCAGACGCCGTTGCTGGCCGTAGGACAACTCACCGGCCAGGCGGTTGGCACAGTCCACCAGATCCACCACTTCGAGCCAGTAGAATGCGGTATTCAAAGCGTCCTCTTCGGCCTTGCGATAGCCACGGGTGTTGAGGATACCGCTGAGCAAGTTGCGGTTGACCCACATGTGCTGGGCCACCAACAGGTTCTCCACCACGGACATTTCCTTGAACAGGCGAATGTTCTGGAACGTCCTTGCCAGCCCTGCGCGGTTCACCAGGTGAGTACCGCCGAACATCTTGTAGTACAGCCGGCGGAAAAAGCTCGGTGGCGAGATAAAGTCGGTCGGCTGGAAAGACTCGCCCAGCAGCTTGATGACGTTGGTGGTTTTGCCACGGGTGTGCAGCTCGATGCGCCCGCCAGTGGCCTTGTAAAAGCCGGTCAGGCAGTTGAACACGGTGGTCTTGCCGGCGCCGTTGGGGCCGATCAGGGCGAAGATCGAATTGCGCCGCACTTGCAGGCTGACGTCACTCAACGCCTTGATACCGCCAAAGTGCATCATCAGGTGCTCGACCGAAAGTACGATTTCCTGGCTCATTGCGCCGCTCCTCCCTGCACCAGAACACCCTTGCGAGGCTTGACGCCGGTGCGGCTGATACGGATCAGGCCGCGTGGCCGCCAGATCATCATCAATACCATCAGGATGCCGAACAGCAGCACCCGATATTCAGCGAAGCTACGCAGCAGTTCAGGGGCAACCGTCAGCACGAACGCCGCGATCACCACGCCGACCGTCGAGCCCATGCCACCCAGTACCACGATGGCGAGGATCAGTGCCGACTCGAAAAAGGTGAACGAGGTCGGGTTGACGAAGCCTTGATAGCTGGCGAAAAACACCCCGGCAAGACCGGCAGTGGAGGCACCGATGGTGAATGCCGAGAGTTTGACCAGCACATGGTTCAGGCCCATGGCACGACAGGCGATCTCGTCCTCACGCAGCGCTTCCCAGGCACGCCCGATAGGCATACGGGTCAGGCGATGCTTGATGAACAGCACCGCCAGCACCACGATGAACAGCACCGCATAGATGAACAGGAATTTCAGGTCAGGGTTGTATTCGAAGCCAAAGTACTCGTGGATCGGCACCCCGCCCTCTCTCGCCCTGCGCCCGAACTCCAGACCGAAGAAGGTCGGCGACGGCACCGGCACACCATTGGGACCACCGGTGAACGACAGCCAGTTGTTGAGCACCAGGCGAATGATTTCGCCAAAACCCAGGGTCACGATGGCCAGATAATCACCGTGCATGCGCAACACCGGAAAGCCCAGGATACAGCCCGCCAGTGCCGCAGCAATGGCCGCCAAGGGCAAGGCCGACCAGAAACCCAGGCCCAGATACTGGTAACCCAGCGCCAGACCGTAGGCGCCGATGGCGTAAAACGCCACATACCCCAGATCGAGCAGGCCAGCCAGACCGACCACGATGTTCAGCCCCAGGCCGAGCAACACGTAGATCAGGCCAAGAATGACCACGGTCAGCAGGTACTTGTTGGCAAATACCGGAAAGATCACGGCAATGACGATCAGGGCCGGGATAATCCAGTACAGGCTCGACTTGTGATCAGGCTTGAGCACATGCACCCCTGCGCCACCGGACTCCATGCCCTGGGCCAGCCGCTGGCCGCGCGCAGTTTGCAGGAACAGGCTGAGCAGCAGGCGCCCGACCATGACCACGGCGACAAACATCGCAACCTTGGCAGGCTCAAGATTGAAGCTGTAGCCGTCCAGGACCACGCCGACGATAGGACCGAACACGATCAGCGCGAGCAGGCCGGCCAGCACCGCGTCGATCAGGCTTTTCTTGTAATCGATTGGTTTAGTAGGAGCTGACATGCTTACACCTTAGCCACGAGTGGGCGGCCCAGCAGGCCCTGCGGACGGAAGATCAGGATCAGCACCAGCAGGCTGAAGCTGAACACGTCTTTGTAGTCAGAGTTGATCATCCCGGAGAACTGCGCCTCAGCCACGCCAAGAATAAGCCCGCCGAGCATCGCTCCCGGCAGTGAGCCGATGCCGCCCAGCACGGCAGCAGTGAATGCCTTGATGCCGATCACGAAGCCGGCGTAGAAGTCGAAGGTGCCGTAGTTCATGGTGATCAGCACACCGGCCAGCGCCGCCATGGCCGCACCGATGATGAACACATAGGAAATCACCCGGTCAGTGTTGATGCCCAGAATCGAGGCCATCTTGCGGTCCTGCTGGGTGGCGCGGCACATCCGGCCCAGCTTGGTGCACTGGATGATGTAAGTCAGGATCGCCATGCCGGCAAAGGCGGCGATCAGGATAAAGATCTTGGTGTAGGTGATCTGCACGAAGCCGCTGCCGATCTCGAAACGCCAGGCGCCTTCGAGCAGGGTCGGTACGCCTTGCTGACGGGCACCCTGGCTGATCTGAGCGTAGTTCTGCAGAATCAGCGAAATACCGATGGCACTGATCAGCGGTGCCAGACGGGTCGAGTTACGCAGTGGCTTGTAGGCCACCCGCTCGATCACAAAGCCGTAGACCCCGGTGACCACAATGGTAAACACCAGGGTGCCGAGAATCAGTAAGGGAAAGGACTCAAGCCCAAAAAAGGCCAGCACCGCCAGACCGATGGCGGTCAGGTAGGCAGAGATCATGTACACATCGCCGTGGGCGAAGTTGATCATGCCGATAATGCCGTAGACCATCGTATAACCGATGGCGATCAGGCCGTAGACCGACCCGAGGGTCAGGCCGTTGACCATTTGTTGCAGGAAAATACCGTCCATCACGCACGCTCACACACTTGAAAGCCGCTCAGGGTCCTGCCCGCCGCGCCTCTAAAGGCGCAGCGAACAGGTGCAAAGGGAACAATCCAGGTCACCCCCGCAGGGTGCGAGGGTGTGGCGGGCCTGGATTACTTCTGCTGGTCCAATTGCTTGTATTTACCGTTGGCGTCCCACTGGTAAACGACATAGTCGGAGGTTTTCAGGTCACCCTTGGTGTCCCACTCCTTCTTGCCCATCACCGTCTGCACCGGATTGGCCTTGAGCCACTCGGCGGCCTTGTCGCCCTTGTTGGCCTTGGCACCGTTGAAGCCGGCAGCCAGTGCCTGCACTGACGCATAGGCATACAGGGTGTAGCCTTCAGGCTCGTACCCGGACTTGCGGAACTCGTCGACCACTGCCTTGCTGTCAGGCAGCAGACGCGGGTCGGCGCCGAAAGTCATGTACACGCCATCGACGTTTTTCGCACCGCCCGCAGTGGTGACCAGCTCGTCAGTAACGATACCGTCATCGGACATGAACTTGACGTCCTTCAGGCCCTGCTCACGCAACTGGCGGACCAGCGGGCCGGCTTCGGGGTGCAGCCCACCGAAATAGACCACTTCAGCGCCAGTGGAGCGGATCTTGGTGACCAGCGCACTGAAGTCTTTTTCGCCACGGGTAAGACCTTCGTACAACACGTCTTTTACACCGCGCTTGGCCAGTTGCGCACGGGTCGCATCGGCAAGGCCCTGACCATAGGTGTCTTTGTCATGGATGACCGCGACCTTCTTGGCCTTGAGCACGTCGACGATGTAGTCGCCGGCGACGATACCCTGCTGGTCGTCACGGCCACACATACGGAACATTTCTTTCAGGCCACGCTCGGTCACCGTCGGGTTGGTGGAGCCAGGGGTGATGGCGATTACGCCAGCATCGCTGTAGACCTCAGAGGCCGGAATGGTAGAAGACGAGCAAAAGTGCCCGACCACACCCACGACCTTGTCCTGATCGACCAGGCGGTTGGCCACGGCCACGGCCTGCTTGGGTTCGCAGGCGTCATCTCCGGCCACCAGGACAATCTTCTCGCCATTGATGCCGCCTGCCTTGTTGATCGCATCGGCGGCCGCCTGGGCGCCCTTCATGTACTGCTCACCAAACGATGCATTAGCCCCTGTCATGGGCCCCGCAACGCCGATCTTCACGTCAGCCTGGGCAAAAGACGACACGCCCAATGCAGTTGCCACTGCGATTGCCAGAAAGCCTTTACGGTAGAACGTCTGCGACATGAGTGGTGCTCCTGAGGTTTTTTTAATTAGCACTGCAACTACGCCATAGGCTTGAGCAAGCCTCGTGCCATCATTTTTTTATTTTTCAAAAACTCACGATCCAGGGGACGTACGGTTGCTGATAATCCAGCAAACCAAGAGGTGCAACCCTCTGGATCAACGGGTTGCAACCACGCAACAAAAAAGCGCAACCAGAACGACAAAAAGCAGCAACCCCGCCCTCACACGAAGAGCAACCCAACTGTAACCGGCGCTGTCACCGAACTGCACACCGGCGGTGCGCGAACGCTACGGGACGCACCATTTTGAGATTAGTGGATTGTTAGCGTAACGCGGCAAAACCTTTCGACGGGTGTCGTCAGGCCGCCAGCCGCATGGGCAAAATCCAGCGGCTATTGATAAACCCTTGATCGACGGCGGGCAAACGAGGTTTGTGCCGAATGTCATTCCATTCGGGCATGAAGTTGCCTTAATGCTATGGAATCGCCCAGCAAGGCCTTCGCATTACGGCTCATCCCAGAAAACGGCATCTCTCAGACTGTCCAGACCACGCCCGGTCTGGAAAGAAAAAGGGCGCTCCAGGGTAGCCACTTCGCGGGTGCACTGCTGATGCATTCTTGAATAACGCAACACGGGATTGGCAATGTCCGATACATCAATGGATGTCAGAGTGAAGCTGATGTTCTCTACGCCATACATAGGAACAGCCCAGGCTCCCCAAGAGCGCTGTGGGGGCTCGAGTTGAAAATGTACCTGCAGCCGACCTTCGTTCAACAACCTGCGCAGGTCAGCATCCTCGATACTCAGTAAAACAGGCACTTTCATCAGCTGTTCGGGCATTGAAGGCCGCAAGGAGCGAACTTCACCGTACACGTTGGGTTTGCGCGCACCGGAAAACGCTGCACCCTCGATCCGCTCGATACTGGAGTAGGAGACCGACGTCGGACGCTGAAGCCTTAAAGTGACGGCGCATACTGCCCGCTCGCCTGTATCACCAGGCCGATAAGGTTTCAGGCTTTGCGGGTCCAGTAAGTTGACCGAAAAATGACCCAAGGTATTGAACGTCACCAAGCTCTTCATGCCCGCCATTGACAGCTTGCTGGCGACCTCCTCGATAGCGGTCTTGTCAGTCGTCAGGGACATACGAAAGTTGGCGTGCCGACGCGACTCGATCAGGCCGATGAGATAGCTCTTTATCGCCTCTTGCTGTTGAGCATCAAGAGCCCCTTGAACCATCTTGATATGCACAACACTCTGATCATCCCTGTCTCGCCTGATCTTCAGCGCGCCCGGCGCAATACCCATTTTCTCGAACTGATTGGCCAGTTGTGATTCATGAGAGCGGGCGGACGCCGGCGGTAATACACGACCGTCGTGCGTGACCGGACCTGAAAAATTCAGGCTTATCCAGCGCTCTTGGCCTTTGCAACCGACCAGCATCAGCATGGGCAAGAGGATCAGACTTGTGAGCAGTTTCATCGGACTTCCTTTTCCTGATTGATCAACGCACAGATCCGGGACAGCCGAAACGAGCCATCAGACCAGACGCAGGCGCGTTTTATACGCGCCGCAGCCAAGGCCTTGAAAGCGAATCAGAAAAAATGGATGCATCCTATTTAAATAGGTAAAAAAGCCTACGGTGTTGATCGTCATTTCTGCATTGCCGAGCTGAGTGCATCGCTGACACACCTTTGAACAAAGCGCCCCACCAAATGCCGTTCGCTGGCATCATGATCGCCTCGACACACTCGCGACTCGAGTTGCCACATTCGCTGCCCGGTGATGTCGGATTGTTTTTCGCCTGGACCGCATCCTTTGAGCGGTCATGCTGGAGCTATCCCGATGAGCGAGAGCGCTTTCTCCGAGAGCATCGTGCAAAACCTGATCGACACCGATTTCTACAAGCTCACCATGATGCAGGCGGTGTTGCATAACTATCCCAATGTGGATGTGGAGTGGGAGTTCCGCTGCCGCAATGGCGAGGATCTGCGCCCGTACCTGCCTGAAATCGAACGGCAGATCGAGCGGCTGTGCAATCTGTCGCTCGGCAAGGAGCAACTGGGCTTTCTGGAGCGCATCAGTTTTCTGAAACCGGACTTTCTGCGCTTTCTGGGCCTGTTTCGCTTTAACACCCGCTATGTAGACGCCAGCATCGAAGACGGTGAATTGCGCATTCGGCTGCACGGCCCCTGGCTGCACGTGATCCTGTTCGAGGTGCCACTGCTGGCCATCGTCAGCGAGGTGCGCAACCGCCACAAGCATCCAGACATCCTGCTCGCTCAGGCCAGCGATCATCTGTACGCCAAGTTCGACTGGCTCAAGGCCAATGCCAGTGCCGAAGAACTGGCCGAGTTCAAGGTCGCTGACTTCGGTACCCGGCGACGCTTCTCCTATGCCGTGCAGGAAACGGTGGTCCAGGCCCTCAAGGATGATTTTCCCGGACAGTTCGTCGGCACCAGTAATGTGCACCTGGCTCAACAAAAAGACATCAAACCGCTGGGCACCATGGCTCATGAGTGGATCATGGCCCACCAACAACTCGGCCCGCGACTGATCGACAGCCAGAGCGCCGCCCTGGATTGCTGGGTGCGTGAGTACCGCGGCCTGCTGGGCATCGCCCTGACCGACTGCATCACCACCGATGCCTTCCTGAACGATTTCGATCTGTACTTCGCCAAACTGTTTGACGGTTTGCGTCACGACTCGGGTGATCCGGTACAGTGGGGCGAAAAATGCATAGCCCATTACCGCAAGCTGGGCATCGACCCGATGAGCAAGACGCTGGTGTTCTCAGACGGCCTGAGCCTGCCCAAGGCCTTGCAGATTTTCCGTGCCCTGCGTGGGCGCATCAACGTCAGCTTCGGCATTGGCACCAATTTGACCGCCGATATCCCCGGCGTCGCGCCGATGAACATGGTGCTGAAGATGACAGCCTGTGCCGGCCAGCCGGTGGCGAAGATTTCCGATGAGCCGGGCAAGGCCCAATGCAAGGATCCCAACTTCGTTGCCTACCTGCGCCACGTGTTCAAGGTGCCGACCATTGCCGGCGAGTGAGCCTTTCGATTTTCAACAAGGAGAGCCCCATGCAAGCCCTGCAACGCCAGATTGCCGAACAACTCAAGGTTCAGCCGCCGTTCGCCGATGAGGCAGCGCTGCAAGCCGACCTGACCCGCCGGGTCGAATTCATCAAGCAATGCCTGCGCAATGCGCGGCTCAAGACCCTGGTACTGGGCATCAGCGGCGGCGTCGACTCACTGACCGCCGGCCTGATGGCCCAGCGCGCGGTGCGCGAGCTGCGTGAAAGCACTGGCGACAACGGCTACCGCTTCGTTGCGGTGCGTCTGCCTTACCACGTGCAACAGGATGAACACGAAGCCACCGCCGCCGTGGACTTCATCAACCCGGACGAGCGTCACACCGTGAACATCGCACCAAGCGTCCAGGCGCTGGTCGCCGAGGTTCGGGCCTTCGATGCGCAGCACGCCGGTGCGGTGGACTTCGTGGTGGGCAACACCAAGGCACGCACCCGTATGGTGGCGCAATACACCATTGCTGGCGCATACCAGGGGTTGGTGATCGGCACCGACCACGCCGCCGAAGCGGTGATGGGCTTCTTCACCAAATTCGGTGACGGCGCTTGCGACCTGGCGCCTTTGAGCGGCCTGGTGAAAAACCAGGTACGGGCGATTGCCCGCAGCTTCGGTGCACCGGGGTATCTGGTGGAAAAAGTACCGACCGCCGACCTGGAAGACCTGGCACCGGGCAAGCCGGACGAAGCCTCGCATGGCGTGACTTATGTCGAGATCGATGCCTTCCTGCATGGCCAGCAGGTCAGTGAAGAGGCGTTCCGGATCATCAGCGAAACCTACGCCAAGACCGCTCACAAACGCGAACTGCCTTACGCGCCGTAACAGGCTGAACCAGCGAACTCATCCGCAACAGGGATGAGCTCGCCGGGCGGGTCACTTGAGGATCAAGTCGCCCTGCATCATCGCCACATGGCCGGGGAACGAGCAGAAGAACTTGTATTTTTCTGCGGCATCGAGCTTGGTCGCATCGAAGGTCAGCGATGTGGTTTCGCCGCCGCCGATCAGTTTGGTGTGGGCGATGATCCGCGCATCGCCCTCTTTGAGGTAATCCTTGTCGACCCCGGCGCCCATGCCGTCGGTGGCGATGCCCTGCACATCCGCCGCCTTGCTCAGCACCAGGTTATGGCCCATGACGTTCTTGGGCAGAGTGCCGACGTGCTTGAGTTCGACCGTGAACGTCTTGCAGCTCTTGTCGACGTCAATGGACTTGCTGGTGAACTGCATCATGTCGTTGGAATCGACAGTGGCCTTGCATTCGGCCGCCAGCAGTTGGCCGCTGGCCAGCGTCAGCAAAGACACGGCGAGAAGTTTGCGAATCATGGAAATCTCCTGAAAGGGTACTCGGTCTTGCTCCAAGACTGCCTGATAGACGGGCCGGTTCCAATGACCTGCGTCAACGTGCCTACCGCCGGGCACTATCGGTGCCATACAGACAATCAAACAGCCAGACGGCGGCCAGCCTACTAGGCTTGCGGCATCAAGTCATGGAGCCATCATCATGTCGGTAAGCGAACTGTTAAGCCGTGTTTTCGCCGCCTATGCCTGCGCTGCCAGCGCGCATTGTCCATACGACTCTCTCGACCAGCCATAGGTGCTGCGCTTTCGCGGTGAAGGACGAGGTAATGCCGATCAGTTAAGGTCGGCGCAATCTCTGTAGGAACGAGCTCGCTCGTGAAGAGGCCGGTAAAGTCACAGCATCTGCTGCGAATACGCCACTGTCTTCGCCAGCAACCGGAGCGCCGTTCGGCCTCGCCTACGCATTGCGCATCTGCGCTTCCTCCAGCGGCATCACGGTCACTCGCACTTCAGGGTCATGGCTGCCGCCGCCGAGGATGACGCCACGCAGCGGCGACACGTCGGAGAAGTCCCGGCCCCAGGCCAGAGTGATGTGTTCCAGCGCTGGCTGGATATTGTTGGTCGGGTCGAAATCGACCCAGCCTGACGCCGGGCAATACACCGAGACCCAGGCGTGGGAGGCGTCAGCGCCGATCAGGCGTGGCTGGCCAGGGGGTGGCTGGGTCAGCAGGTAGCCGCTGACGTAACGCGCCGCCAGGCCGCGTGAGCGCAGGCAGGCGAGCATCATATGAGCGAAGTCCTGACACACCCCGCGACGCCGCTCGAGCACCTCCAGCAGCGGCGTCGCCACTTGCGTGGCTTCGGCGTCGAAGGTGAATTCACGAAAGATCTTTTCCATCAGCGCCTGGGCCCCCTGCAGCACCGGCCGGCCGGGCGGGAAGCAATCGGCGGAAAATTCGGCAAAGGCCCGTTTGAGATGCACATAAGGCGACTCGAAACGGAAGCGGCAGGCATCCAGGCTGCCGGCATCCATCGGCCGGGCGCTGTAGCTCAATGCCGCGCAGGCCAGCTCCCATTCGCTGGACAGGCGAAAATCCAGCTCCGGACGCGCCAGCACCTCGACCTGCAAGCGGGCGTTGATCTGTAGTTCATCGTGCGGGCGCTCGAACGCCAGCCGGGTGACCGGGTTACCGAACACATCCAGCTCGTCGCGACGCATGGTGGGTATCGGGCTGATGTCCAGATGCTGTTCAGTGCAGTGCTGCCAGCGATTGCTGCGCGGCCAGAGATGCGCCAGTTGCTGCGCCAGTGACACCGCACTGTCATAGCGGTAATGGGTATCGTGGAGAATCTGGTAACGGGCACTCATCAGACGGACACCGTGCGCTGGCTGATATCATCGACATGGGCAAAATGGCGTAATGCCAAGCGATCGGACACCAGCCCGCTGGCATCGCCGACGCTTTGCAACAGCTCAGCCAGGGCGTCGAGTGCAGCCTGCACGCCGCTGTCGCCGAACAGCGGATTTTCCAGGTTGCCGAGGTCGACACTGGCCAGGCGCCTGGCCAGGTTCGCCAGGCTGTGATCACGCGGCGCGTCGAAGGCTTCGTTCAGCCGGCGCAGCGAGCGCGACACCTGTTTGAGCTGGAACAGCACGGCATGCGGGTTTTGCTCATCGAGCAGCAGCAGATCAAGGACCGGAATCAACTGCGGCACCGCCATGTAACGCGAGCGGTAGGTGATGCTGCTGTTGCCCAGTTCCAGCAGCCATTCCAGCGCGGCCTGATCCTTGACCGCTGCGCCACGCAGGTAGCCTGCCAGCGCAGTGCTGAGAAACCGCAAGCGCTCGATGCGCCGGCCAATCATCAGAAAGCTCCAGCCTTCATCACGGGTCATGTCGTCCAGGGCAAAGCCGGACAAGGCCGCCAGCGACATGACCAGACGGTTGAGAAAGTCCAGCAACTCGCCAAAGTCCGGCTCGGCGGTTTCCAGACTCTGAGCCTCTTGTTGCAGTTCGACCAGCGCCTGCCAGTTCTCCCTCGACAGCTTGCCGCGCACCTGCGAGGCCGCCCACTGCAAGCGCTGCAGGTTGGCGCGCAGGCTGAACACCCACTCCTTGCCTGCCAGCGCACTGAACAGTCGCTGCGGCAGGGTCTCGCCCTCCTCGGCATCAGGCAGCAAACCCAGACGCTCGGCCAGCTCCACCGCCGCTTGCAAGGCCAGGGGGTCGTCACCGTCGACATAGCGGGTCAGCATGATGCGCAACAACCGCGCGCTGTCGTCGCAGCGCTCACTGTAGCGACCGAACCAATAGAGGTTTTCCACCACCCGCGAAGGCAGGTAAGGATCGCGGCGGATCAGGTCATGCACACCGATCACCCGACGCCCCTTCCAGGGTTCGCTGGCCGGCGTGCGCTCACCCAGCACCCAGGTGTCCTTGCTGGCCCCGCCGCGCTGCATCGAGACCGCATCGGCATTGGCCAGTGCTGCCACCCGGGTCAGCCCGCCCGGCAGCACCCGATACCCCATCGTATCCGCCACGGCGTAAAGCCGCATGCCGATGGCCCGCGCCTGCAGGCTCTGCCCATCGTCCTGCAATACCGGCGCCTGGGATAACTGCGCCAGTTCCTGGGCCACGTAGGCATAGGGCCGGGCCTGGATGCGCTGCGCCAGCGTATCACGCTGAGCCTCATCCAGATCGCGGCCAAGAATCGGGATAAAGCGCTGCGAAGGAAACGCCGGCTTGAACAGTAGCTCGGGCATCTTTTCCAGGGCCTGGGCCAGCACCGGTGGCTCGCCGCACCACCAGGTGGCAATCGACGGCAGGATCAATGGCTCGCCCAACAACCGCTCACTGATTTTCGGCAGAAAACCCAGTAACCCGGGCGACTCCAGCACCCCGCTGCCCAGCGCATTGGCCACCAGTACCTGGCCCTGACGCACCGCCTCCAGCAACCCCGGCACCCCCAGCGCAGAGTCGGTGCGCAGTTCCAGCGGGTCGCAGAAGTCGTCATCGAGACGGCGCATGATGGCATGCACCCGGCGTAGCCCACTGAGGGTCTTCAGGTAGACACGCGCATCACGCACGGTCAGGTCGCCGCCTTCGACCAGCGGATAACCCAGATGGCGGGCCAGGTACAGGTGTTCGAAATAGCTTTCGTTGAAGCGCCCCGGCGTCAGCACCACCACCAGCGGCGCCTCATCGCCAGCCGGCGCCTGACGGGCCAGGGTCTGTTGCAACGTGTCGAAAAAGCCGGTCAGGTGCCGGACCTTCATGTCACGGTAGCTGTCGGGCAACGCCCGGCCAACGATCTGGCGGTTCTCCAGAGCATAACCGGCCCCCGACGGTGCCTGGGTACGGTCGGCGGTCACCCACCAGCGGCCGTCGGGCGTGCGTGCCAGATCCACCGCATACATGTGCAGATAGGTGCTGTCTGGCGTCAACACACCCTGGCAAGGCCAGAGGAAGTTGTTATGGCCAAATACCAGCTCGGCAGGCAGCAGACCTTCGGCGATCAGGCGCTGCGGGCCGTACAGGTCGGCCAGCACCGCGTTGAGCAGGCGTGCGCGCTGGGCGATGCCGGCTTCGATATGGCGCCACTCGTCGGCGTCGATCACATGCGGCAGCAAGTCCAGCTCCCAAGGCCGGTCAGCGCCCTTGGGGTCGGCATAGACGTTGTAGGTAACGCCGTTTTCCTGGATCTGCCGGCTCAGCAATGCCTGGCGCTGCATCAACTGCGCCGGGCTGCTGCGTTGCAGTTGCTCGTGCAAACGGCGCCAGTGACTGCGCAACTGCCGCTGTTCATCGAGCATCTCGTGGTAGGTTCCCGATGAAAACGGGTAGCGATCGAGCAGATCAGGCATGCAGGTCTCGGCAGGCGACTATGAGGACTTCAGGTTAACTCACACGCGTTTCATTTGCGGTGTCGCCAGGCAGCCGGCGGTAAAGCCAGGCTGCCGTTCATGCTCAACTGCGGCGAACGGGTTGATGACGACGCATATCCAGCGTCATCGGCAGCTCGTCGCTAATGTTGAGCGGCGCCACACTGATCTTGCCCGGTGTATGACCGATTCGCTGAAAACGCGCCAGGCGTCGACTCTGCGCTTCATTGCCATTGACTGGCAAGGTCTCGAAGTTGCGGCCGCCCGGATGCGCGACATGATACTCGCAGCCACCCAACGAGCGCTGCATCCATGTATCGACCAGATCGAACACCAGCGGCGCGTGCACACCAATGGTCGGTTGCAGGCAACTGGCCGGCTGCCAGGCGCGATAGCGCACCCCGGCGACAAACTCCCCGGCCTGCCCGGTCGGTTGCAGCGGCACCGGTATACCGTTGCAGGTCAGCACGTAGCGCTGCGGCGCCAGCCCCTTGAGGTGTACCTGAACGCGCTCCAGTGACGAATCCACATAGCGCACAGCGCCGGAACCTGAGCCTTCCTCCCCCAGTACATGCCAGGGTTCCAGCGCCTGATGCAGTTGCAGCTCGATGCCATTGACCGCGTAGTCGCCCAGCTTGGGAAAGCGAAACTCCAGGTGTGCGGCGAACCACTCGCTCTTGAGCGGGTAACCGGCCTGGTTGAGTTCGGTGATCACATCCGCGAAATCCTGCTCGATGAAGTACGGCAGCATGAACCGGTCATGCAGCTCTGTACCCCAACGCGCCAAGCGTTGCGGCGCGTAGGGTTCACGCCAGAAACGCGCCACCAGTGCCCGCAGCAACAACTGCTGGGCCAGACTCATGCGGGCATGCGGCGGCATCTCGAAGCCGCGCAGTTCCAGCAGCCCCAGGCGACCGCTGCTGCTGTCCGGCGAATAGAGCTTGTCGATGCAGAACTCCGCCCGATGAGTATTGCCCGTCACATCGATAAGCAGGTTACGCAGCAAGCGATCGACCAGCCACGGCGCGACGTCCTCACCCGGTGCCGGGAACTGGGCAAAGGCGATCTCCAGCTCGTACAGCGAGTCATTGCGCGCTTCGTCGATGCGCGGCGCCTGGGAGGTCGGGCCGATGAACAGCCCCGAGAACAGGTAAGACAGCGAGGGGTGGTTGTGCCAGTAGCTGATCAGGCTGCGCAGCAGATCGGGGCGGCGCAGGAACGGCGAGTCTGCCGGGGTAGCGCCGCCCAGCACGAAGTGATTGCCACCCCCGGTGCCGACATGCCGACCGTCAATCATGAACTTCTCGGTGGTCAGCCGCGTCAGGCGTGCTTGCTCGTAGAGAAAGCCGGTGCGCTCGACCAGCTCGCTCCAGCTCGCCGAAGGCTGAACATTGACCTCGATGACCCCAGGATCGGGGGTGATCCTGAAGTTCGCCAGCCGCGGGTCGCCGGGCGGCTCGTAGCCTTCCAGCAACACCGGGCATTTGAGCTCTTCGGCGGTGGCCTCGATCACCGCCACCAACGCCAGATACTCTTCGAGCTTCTGCAGCGGCGGCATGAACAGATACAGGCGCCCGTTGCGGGCCTCGGCGCACAGCGCGGTACGGGTCAGCCAGTCGGCCGACTCATCAATGAGCGGCGCATGCTCATTCTCCTGGCTGCCAGACAGCGCAGGCTCATCGGCAAGTTCAGCCAGCTCGGCAAACGGCTGGTTCGGGTCTTCAGGATGGATAAACGGATACTCGGCCGCGCTCACCCAGGGCTGCGAAGCCAGCGGCAAACGGTAGCCCAGCGCCGAGTCACCCGGCACCAGACGGCAATGCTGGCCGCGCAGATACCAGCGCCCGCTCTGCCAATGCTTGCCGTCCGCGGTGCGGGCCAGTGGCAACACCTGGCCGACCACCTTGTCCAGCCCCTGAGTGAATACCTTGCGCAGCCGGGCGCGCTCTAGCTCATCGTCCAGCCGTGAGTCTTCAGCGCTGACATTGACCGGCAACTGCCCTTCACGCCAGAGGTAGTAAAGGTTGTCTTCATAAGCCGCAAACACGAAGCGCGGGGCTACGCCCAAGCGCTCGGCGACACTGGCCAGAAAGCGCCCGGCCAGCTCGCTGTCGGCGCCATGGTCGCGGTTTTCATCAGCGATCAGCGCCGGGTTGCGCCACACCGGCTGGCCGTCCTTGCGCCAGAAGCAGTTCAGCGACCAACGCGGCAATTGCTCGCCGGGGTACCACTTGCCCTGCCCGAAATGCACCAGTGACTGCGGCGCGTAATGCTCACGCAGGCGCTGGAACAGTTCAGCCGACAGACGCCGCTTGTTCGGCCCCAGGGCTGCGGTGCTCCACTCCTGACCATCACGGTCGTCAATCGACACGAAGGTCGGCTCGCCGCCCATGGTCAGGCGCACATCACCTTCTTGCAGGTCGTGATCGATCTGTTCGCCAAGGGCCAGAATTTCGGCCCATTGCTCATCGCTGTAGGGCTGGGTGACCCGCGGCGCTTCCCAGATCCGCTGCACTGACATGCTGTGGCTGAACTCGCTTTCGCACGGCTCCAGAACCCCGCTGATTGGTGCCGCCGAGGAAGGCTCGGGGCTGCACGCCAGTGGAATATGCCCTTCGCCCGCCAGCAAGCCCGAGGTCGCATCCAGGCCGACCCAGCCCGCGCCTGGCAGGTACACCTCGCACCAGGCGTGCAGATCGGTGAAATCGACCTCGGTGCCCGACGGCCCGTCGAGGGCCTGGACGTCAGCCTTGAGCTGGATCAGGTAGCCCGAAACGAAACGCGCTGCCAGGCCTAAATGACGCAGCAGTTGTACCAGCAGCCAGGCCGAGTCGCGGCACGAGCCCGAGGCATTCTCCAGGGTTTGTTCAGGGGTCTGTACACCAGGCTCCATACGGATCAGGTAGCTGATGTCAGCGTGCACGCGCTGGTTGAGCGCCACCAGAAAGTCGATGCTTGCCAACGGCTCACGGCTGATGCCGTCAAGATAGGCGGCAAACTTCGGCGTCAGCGGCAGCTTTTCCAGAAACGAGCTCAGCTCGCGCTGCTCATCAGCGCTGTAGGCGAACGGGATCTTCTCGGCATATGGCTCAAGAAAGAAGTCGAACGGGTTGAACACCACCATTTCCGCGACCAGATCGACCTCGATACGCAGTTCGCGGGTCTTCTCGGGAAACACCAGACGGGCCAGGTAATTGCCCTGCGGGTCCTGTTGCCAGTTGATGAAGTGCTCTTGCGGTTGCACCTTCAGGGAGTACGAGAGGATCCGCGTGCGGCTGTGCGCCGCCGGGCGCAGGCGAACCACCTGCGGGCCCAGAGCAATAGGGCGCTCGTAACGGTAATGGGTAACATGGTGCAAGGCGATGTGAATCGACACGGCGAGCCTCCTGCGAGCCTGGACAGTCCCTGGGCCGCGCAAGACTTATGCCATCGTCGGCATGCACGACGCCCGAGGCGTGGGTGATGGCTAGTCAGTCAAGCAGAGCACCAGGATTACGCCACACCATGCTCTGAATAGGGGTGGATGCACAAGAACGGAGCCGAAATAAAAACGCCAACCCGAAGGTTGGCGTGTTCATTTAGCGCGGCAGCACGGGCTGACGGGCCGGCTTCTTGCCGCCCTTCTTGTTGGCCTGGGCGCGCTCGCGCGCGGCTTCCTTGTGGCGGGCTTCGGCGGCGGCCTTGGCCTGCTCGCGCTTGTCCCACGGCTTGCTGCCATCGCTGCCACGCGGTGGCAGGCCGGTGTGCTGGGTCAGGATCTTGCCACCACCGTTCCCGGTCGCGCTGCCTTTGCCCACCTTGTGGCTGCCCGATGGCGTGGAGTTCTTGCGCCGGGCACTCTGGTAGCTGTCGGTGGCCGGCTGATGCAGCGGAATCAGTTGATCCTTGCCCGGCCCGATCAGGTCGCTACGCCCCATGCGCTCCAGCGCCTCGCGCAGCATCGGCCAGCCTTTGGGGTCGTGATAGCGCAGGAACGCCTTGTGCAGACGGCGCTGCTCATCGCTCTTGACGATGTTCACCCCTTCACTCTTATAGGTGACCTTGCGCAGCGGGTTCTTGCCCGAGTGGTACATCGCGGTAGCCGAAGCCATCGGCGACGGGTAGAACGCCTGTACCTGGTCGGCGCGGAAGCCGTTGCGCTTGAGCCACAGCGCCAGATTCATCATGTCTTCGTCGGTAGTGCCGGGGTGGGCCGCGATGAAGTACGGAATCAGATACTGCTCCTTGCCCGCTTCTTTCGAGAACTTCTCGAACATGCGCTTGAAGCGGTCGTAGCTGCCGATGCCCGGCTTCATCATCTGGTTGAGCGGACCTTCCTCGGTATGCTCCGGGGCAATCTTCAGGTAACCGCCGACGTGGTGGGTTACCAGCTCCTTCACATACTCCGGCGACTCCACGGCCAGGTCGTAACGCAGGCCCGAGGCAATCAGAATCTTCTTCACCCCCGGCAACGCGCGAGCACTGCGGTACAGCTGGATCAGCGCAGAGTGATCGGTATTGAGGTTCGGGCAGATGCCCGGGAACACGCACGATGGCTTGCGGCACGCGGATTCGATTTCCGGGCTCTTGCAGGCAATGCGGTACATGTTGGCGGTCGGCCCGCCGAGGTCGGAAATCACCCCGGTAAAGCCTGGCACCTTATCGCGGATCTCTTCGATTTCGCGGATGATCGACTCGTGGGAGCGGTTCTGGATGATCCGCCCCTCGTGCTCGGTGATCGAGCAGAAGGTGCAGCCACCGAAGCAGCCACGCATGATGTTCACCGAGAAACGGATCATCTCGTAGGCAGGAATCTTCTCCTTGCCGTACGCCGGGTGCGGTACTCGCGCATAAGGCATGCCGAACACGTAGTCCATTTCTTCGGTGGTCATCGGAATCGGTGGCGGGTTCAGCCAGATATCCGTGTCGCCATGCTTCTGCACCAGCGCCCGCGCGTTGCCGGGGTTGGTTTCCAGGTGCAGCACGCGGTTGGCGTGGGCGTAGAGCACCGGGTCGTTGCGCACTTTCTCGAAGGACGGCAGACGGATCACGGTCTTGTCGCGGGTCATGCGCGGGCTTTCGAGGATCTGCACGACCTTGGCTTCGTTGGGGTCCTCGACCTCGCCCTTGGCCTGCTCGATGGCGCAGGCCTGGGTGTCCTGAGTGTTCACATAGGGGTTGATGATCTTGTCGACCTTGCCCGGCCGGTCAATGCGGGTCGAGTCGACTTCATACCAGCCTTTGGGGGTATCACGGCGCACGAACACAGTGCCGCGAATATCGGTGATGTCTTCGATCTTCTCACCCCACGACAGGCGCTGGGCCACCTCGACCACGGCGCGCTCGGCGTTGCCGTACAGCAGGATATCGGCGCAGGCATCGACCAGGATCGAATGCCGCACTTTGTCCTGCCAGTAGTCATAGTGGGCAATGCGGCGCAGCGAAGCCTCAATGCCGCCGAGGATGATCGGCACATGCTTGTAGGCTTCCTTGCAGCGCTGGCTATACACCAGGCTGGCGCGGTCCGGACGCTTGCCGGCCATGCCGCCGGGCGTATAGGCGTCATCGGAACGGATTTTCTTGTCCGCCGTATAGCGGTTGATCATCGAGTCCATGTTGCCCGCTGCAACGCCGAAAAACAGATTCGGCTCGCCAAGCTTCATGAAGTCGTCCTTGGACTGCCAGTCAGGCTGGGCAATGATCCCGACGCGGAAGCCCTGAGACTCCAGCAGCCGGCCAATGATCGCCATGCCGAAGGAGGGATGATCGACATAAGCATCACCGGTCACGATGATGATGTCGCAGGAATCCCAGCCCAGTTGATCCATCTCTTCCCGGCTCATCGGCAGGAAAGGCGCTGGTCCGAAACATTCGGCCCAGTACTTGGGATAGTCAAATAACGGCTTGGCTGCTTGCATGGCGGTGCCCAGTCTCGGAGTGCAGGAAAATCGCGGGCGCGGAATATAGCACAAATTTTGACCACATCCGACGGTAGTGGTCGGATTTGTCAGCTTGTTTGGGGTTGCTGCGCACCCGGCAAAGCTTCGCGTTTTTATATGACAGCCGGGCCGGTGTGGAACACCAGGCCGACAAGCTGTCACCAGAACAAAGTGCCGGCAGGATCAATCATCGTCGAACTGATAACTGCCCGGCGCGAGGTTTTCGAAGCGGGTGTATTTACCGATGAACGCCAGCCGTGACGTGCCGATCGGGCCGTTACGCTGTTTACCGATGATGATTTCCGCAACCCCCTTGAACTCGGTCTCCGGGTGGTAGACCTCATCGCGGTAGACGAACATGATCACGTCGGCGTCCTGCTCGATCGCTCCGGATTCACGAAGGTCGGAGTTGATCGGGCGTTTGTTCGGCCGTTGCTCCAGAGAGCGGTTGAGCTGCGACAGGGCGATGACCGGGCAGTTGAATTCCTTGGCCAGTGCCTTGAGGGAGCGGGAAATCTCGGAGATTTCGTTGGTCCGGTTCTCGCCGCCGGCACCTGGAATTTTCATCAACTGCAGGTAGTCGATCATGATCATGCCAATATCGCCATGCTCGCGGGCGACGCGCCGGGTTCGGGCGCGCATTTCCGACGGGCTGATGCCTGCGGTATCGTCGATGAACAGCTTGCGGTCGTTGAGCAGGTTGACTGCCGAGGTCAGACGCGGCCAGTCATCATCGTCCAGTTGCCCGGAGCGGATCTTGGTCTGGTCGATACGCCCCAGCGATGACAGCATCCGCATCATCAGCGATTCGCCTGGCATCTCCAGCGAGTAGACCAGCACGGCCTTTTCGCTGCGCAGCACGGCGTTTTCGACCAGGTTCATGGCAAAGGTGGTCTTACCCATCGATGGACGACCGGCAACGATGATCAGGTCGGCCGGCTGCAGCCCGCTGGTTTTGTCATCCAGATCGGTATAGCCAGTGGACAAGCCGGTGATCGCATTGTTGCTGTTGAACAGCGTGTCGATGCGGTCGATGGCGCGGGTCAGCAGGTCATTGACGCCGACCGGGCCGCCAGTCTTGGGACGCGCCTCGGCGATCTGGAAGATCTGCCGCTCGGCCTCGTCGAGAATTTCCTCGGCAGTGCGGCCTTCAGGGTTGAACGCGCTGTCGGCGATATCGTTGCTGATACCGATCAGTTGCCGCAGGGTCGCACGCTGGCGGACGATCTGCGCATAGGCCTTGATGTTGGCCACCGACGGGGTGTTCTTGGCCAGCTCGCTGAGGTAGCCAAGGCCGCCGACCTGAGAGGTCTGGCCTTCCTTGTCGAGTTGCTCTGACAGGGTCACGACGTCGATCGGCAGGTTCTGATCGGCCAGCCGGGCAATGGCCCGGAAGATCAGGCGGTGGTCATGTCGATAGAAATCGCCATCGGATACTTGATCGAGCACGCGCTCCCAGGCGTTGTTGTCCAGCATCAGACCACCCAGCACAGCCTGTTCGGCCTCGATGGAATGCGGCGGCACCTTGAGGGCAGCGGTTTGCAGATCGTATTGCTCGGGGGCGGAAATGTCGTTCATGGCCACTGGAATTAGTAGTTACTCATTTCAGAAAGACAAAGGGCACGACCTGTAAACAGGATCGTGCCCGATGTTAATCCTCTGGCGGGCCAGCCGCCAGAGCATCACGTACTGCTTACGCAGCCACCACGACAACGCGAACGGTCGCATCAACGTCGCTGTGCAGGTGCACGGCAACGTCGTACTCGCCGACGTTACGGATGGTGCCGTTCGGCAGACGAACTTCGCTCTTGGCAACTTCAACGCCGGAGGCGGTCAGTGCGTCAGCGATGTCGTGGGTGCCGATCGAACCGAACAGCTTGCCTTCGTCGCCAGCGGTGGCAGTGATGGTCACTTCCAGCTCGGCCAGTTGGGCAGCGCGGCTTTCAGCCGAAGCTTTCTTGTCTGCAGCCAGTTGCTCCAGCTCAGCACGACGCTCTTCGAACGCAGCCAGGTTGGCTGGGGTCGCAGGGGTGGCTTTGCCGTAAGGCAGCAGGTAGTTACGACCGTAGCCGGCCTTAACGTTTACTTTGTCGCCCAGGTTGCCCAGGTTGGCGACTTTTTCCAGAAGGATCAGTTGCATGTGGAAATCCTCTAAACTTTTAACCTTCACCGTTCGCAGGACCGTTACCGGCGTCTTTCGACCCCCGGCGGCCGCGAAAATCAATCAGGCTGTCGACAATGGCCAGAACCACGAGCAACGGATAGATCAGTTGCATGAATAACAGCAGCGCGACATACATCCCCACCAGCCAGAATTTGCCAAGACGCTTTTCAGCGACCAGGCCATGAACCAGTGCCAGCCCTGCAAAGACCAGCGGCACGCTGCACAGAGGTGTCAGCATGGCCATGTGGGGACCGAAATTCGGCCCGACCAGCATGGCAACCACCAGTACCAGCATCGGTATTGGCGACAGTCTCACGGCACGAAATTCGCGCCCGAAACCGCCAGGGTTGTACAACAACGCTTGCCAGTAACGCCCCAGCATCAGGGTCAGCACACTGACGATCTGCAACAAAGCCGCTATCAGGCCATTGAGTACCGGTGCAATCAGGGATCCCAGACGGGCCCGCTCTTCTACGCTCATTTGCTCGTAGAGGCCGGCGAGCATTGTCGGCAGGTGTTTCTGAATCTCCTGCGACAACAGCTCGATAGGTTCGCGGAATACCGCTCCCAGGATCACTGCATACATCAGTCCCCACGCCACACTGGCGAGTAACACACGGGCCCAGGACTCGCTGGCACGCAAAACCATTGCCAGGCCGAGCGATCCGACCAACACCATGGCGGTGCGCGGTTCGCCGAAATACCACCAGGCCAAAGCCGGCAGCAGAGCCCAGGCCAGGATGCCGGCGGCATCGCTGAACCCGCGTCGCAGAAGCACCAGGCATCCTGCGGCAGCACTCAACCAGAACAGCAGCGGCAATGCCGCACATCCGACCACCACGAAGGTGGCCTGCATACGGCCGCGCATGATCAATTCAGCCAAGGCACGCATGCGATCTATCCCTTGTTACGCTTGTCGACGACCCGGTCTCAGCGGCCGTGGCTGTCGGTGTAAGGCAGCAAGGCCAGGAAGCGGGCGCGCTTGATAGCGGTGGCCAGCTGACGCTGATAGCGAGCTTTGGTACCGGTGATACGGCTTGGAACGATTTTGCCGGTTTCCGATACGTAGGCTTTCAGAGTGTTGAGATCTTTGAAATCGATCTCTTTCACGTCTTCAGCGGTGAAGCGGCAGAATTTACGACGACGGAAGAAACGTGCCATTTAATAGGCTCCTCAAAAGGTCCGTGGATTACTCGTCAGCGCTATCGCTAACGTCGCTGTTGTCGCTGTCGTCGCCATCGGCGCTGTCAGCGTGCTCAGGACGATCGCGACGCTCACGGCGCTCGCTGCGGTTTTCTTCAGCCTTGAGCATCTCGGACTGGCCGGTAACAGCTTCGTCACGACGGATGACCAGGTTACGGATCACGGCGTCGTTGTAACGGAAGTTGTCTTCCAGTTCGGCCAGAGCCTTGCCGGAGCACTCAACGTTCAGCATCACGTAGTGAGCCTTGTGAACGTTGTTGATGGCGTAGGCCAGTTGACGACGGCCCCAGTCTTCCAGGCGGTGGATCTTGCCGCCGTCTTCTTCGATCAGCTTGGTGTAACGCTCGACCATGCCGCCGACTTGTTCGCTCTGGTCCGGGTGAACCAGAAAGATGATTTCGTAATGACGCATGAATGCTCCTTACGGGTTGTAGCCTGCCGCTTGCGCGGTCAGACAAGGAGTGAATGACTCGTTCTGATCTTGCTCGTCACAGGCGCATGAACGCCTGCCATGACAGCAAGGGGCGCAATTGTAGAGAAGCGCCGGAGGTGGCGCAAGAACATTGGTGAATTATTGAGCAATGAGCAGCTGCAAGCTGCAAGCTAGAACAAAGGCAGATCGTGGCAAACGGGAATACTGTGTCCGCCCGGTTCTGCTTTTTCTTGTAGCTTGTCGCTTACAGCTTGTAGCTGGCACGCAGCGCCTAGCGCTTGCTGCCGCGCTGGCGCAGGGCTTCGAACAGACACACACCGGTCGCAACCGAGACATTGAGGCTGCTGACGCTGCCGGCCATGGGCAGGCGCACCAGAAAATCGCAATGCTCGCGGGTCAGGCGGCGCATGCCTTTGCCTTCGGCGCCCATGACAATGGCGATCGGCCCGGTAAGATCCTGCTGGTACAGCTCCTGCTCGGCTTCGCCCGCAGTGCCGACGATCCACACGCCGCGTTTTTGCAGTTTTTCCAGGCTACGCGCCAGGTTGGTTACCGCCACCAGCGGGATGACCTCAGCGGCACCACAGGCCACTTTACGCACCGTGGCATTGAGGGTTGCCGATTTGTCCTTGGGCACGATCACCGCCAGCGCACCGGCGGCATCGGCGGTGCGCAGACAGGCACCGAGGTTGTGCGGATCGGTCACGCCGTCGAGCACCAGCAGCAATGGCGTGCCTTCATGACGCTCAAGCAACTCATCGAGCATCGCCTCGCCCCAGACCTGGCTGGGGCTGACTTCCGCGACCACACCCTGATGCACGCCTTCAACCCAGGCGTCCATCTCGCGACGCTCGGCCTGACCGATCTGCACGCGGTTCTGCGTGGCCAGTTCAACCAGGTTCTGCACCCGCGGCTCGCTGCGCCCTTCCGCCAGCCAGATCTGCTTGACCCGTTTGGGGTGATGACGCAA
The DNA here is from genome assembly GCF_024129895.2 of Pseudomonas sp. 21LCFQ02. NCBI lineage: Bacteria > Pseudomonadati > Pseudomonadota > Gammaproteobacteria > Pseudomonadales > Pseudomonadaceae > Pseudomonas > Pseudomonas sp. 21LCFQ02. The sequence goes on along the minus strand of NZ_CM178749.1, from coordinate 1,990,888 downwards.
CAACGCCTCTACGGCATGCACGCCGTAGACTTTTTCCAGCTCACTCATGACTTGCCCTTGGACTTGGACCGCGATGGCCCCTTGCGATGCTTGGTCGGCTTGCCTGCAGGCTCACCGCTGTGCGATGAGGACTTGCCTGAAGACTTGCCAGCACCCTTGGCTTCGGCCAGCAGCGCCTTTTTCATTTCCCGGCTCTTGCGCACCTCGGCGTTTTTGGCCACGGCATCGCTCGGATAGTAAGCATCAGCCACCGCACGTTTGCCTGAAGTGGCGCGCCGCTCTTTTTTTGCCGGCGCTGCAGGCGGCTCACTGAAAGGCGATTGGCTCTGCCCCTGATTTTGCCCCTGCAACTGACGCTTGCGCGGTGCAGCTGCAGTCGCTGAACCGGCCGGCACTTCGAAGTCGATCTTGCGCTCGTCCAGATTGACGCGCATGACCTTCACTTCAATGCTGTCGCCCAAGCGGTAGCTGCGCCCGCTGCGCTCACCAGCCAGGCGATGGTGCACAGGGTCGTAATGGTAGTAGTCGTCCGGCAAGGCAGTGACATGCACCATGCCTTCGACATAGATGTCAGTCAGCTCGACAAACAGGCCAAAGCCGGTCGCGGCGGTAATGACACCCGGGAACGTCTCACCCACGCGGTCTTTCATGTACTCGCACTTGAGCCAGTTGACCACGTCGCGGGTGGCCTCGTCGGCACGGCGCTCGCTCATCGAGCACTGCTCGCCCAGTTGCTCAAGGCTTGTTTCGTCGTACGGATAGATCCGCGCCTTGGGAATGGTCGCCCCGCCAGCACGCCGCACATGGGGCGTCTCGCGCTTGGAACGGATCACACTGCGGATCGCACGGTGGGTCAGCAGGTCCGGATAGCGACGGATTGGCGAGGTGAAGTGCGTGTAGGCCTCGTAGTTCAGGCCGAAGTGGCCGTTGTTGTCGGAGGTGTAGACTGCCTGGCTCAACGAACGCAACATCACGGTCTGGATCAGGTGATGGTCCGGGCGTTCACGCACGGTTTCCAGCAGCGCCTGGTAATCCTTCGGGGTTGGCCCCTCTTTGCCCTTGTGCAGCGAAAGCCCCAGCTCACCAAGAAAGGCACTGAGCTTTTCCAGACGCTCTGGCGGCGGGCCGTCATGCACCCGGTACAGGGCAGGAATCTCGTGCTTCTTGAGGAATTCGGCAGTGGCCACGTTGGCCGCCAGCATGCACTCCTCGATCAGCTTGTGCGCATCGTTGCGGGTGGTCGGGCGGATCTCGGCGATCTTGCGCTCGGCACCGAAGATGATGCGGGTTTCCTGGGTTTCGAAATCGATGGCACCACGCGCATGCCGTGCGCCCAGCAGCACCTTGTACAGTGCATACAGTTGCTTGAGGTCCGGCACCACTTCGTTGTATTGCTCACGCAGCTTGCGTGCTTCGGAAGTACGCGAGTGCTCAAGGATGGTGCTGACCTTGTTATAGGTCAGGCGCGCATGGGAGTGGATCACGGCTTCATAGAACACGTAATCGACCATCTCGCCGGTCTTGGAGAAATCCATCTCGCAGACCATGGCAAGGCGATCGACATGCGGATTCAGCGAGCACAGGCCATTGGACAGTTCTTCCGGCAGCATGGGCACGACGCGCTCGGGGAAATACACCGAGTTGCCACGCACCTGGGCCTCGGCATCCAGCGCCGAGTCAACTTTCACATAACTGGAAACGTCGGCAATCGCCACGTACAGCTTCCAGCCACCGGAGAACAGCCGCAGTTTGCCGGGGCGCGCTTCGCAGTACACCGCATCGTCGAAGTCGCGGGCATCTTCGCCGTCGATGGTCACGAACGGCAGATGGCGCAGGTCGATGCGGTTGGCCTTGTCGCGCTCTTCGACTTCGGGCTTGAGGCGCCCGGCCTCCTTGAGCACCCCTTGCGGCCAGACATGCGGAATATCGTAGCTGCGCAGCGCAACGTCGATTTCCATGCCCGGAGCCATGTAGTTGCCTACCACTTCGACCACGTCACCTTGAGGCTGGAAGCGCGGGGTCGGCCAGTGGGTAATCTTCACCGAGACGAACTGGCCCACCTTGGCGCCACCGTTACGTCCCTGGGTGATCAGCACTTCCTGCTGGACCTTGGGATTGTCAGGCACCACGAAACCAATGCCGCTTTCTTCGTAGTAGCGACCCACGATGGTTTCATGCCCACGGGAGATGACTTCGACAATCACCCCTTCGCGGCGACCACGACGATCAAAACCGGCCACACGCGCCAGGCCACGGTCGCCGTCGAACACCAGGCGCATCTGTGCCGGGCTCAGGAACAGGTCATCGGAACCATCGTCCGGAACCAGAAAGCCGAAGCCGTCACGGTGGCCCGACACGCGACCCAGAATCAGGTCCAGCTTGTCGACCGGCGCATAGGTGCCGCGACGGGTGTAAATCAGTTGACCATCGCGCTCCATGGCCCGCAAACGGCGGCGCAGGGCTTCGATCTGGTCTTCGGTGGTCAGACCGAATTCGTCGACCAGCTGCTCACGGGCAGCGGGCGAACCACGCTCAGCGAGGTGATGCAGGATCAGCTCGCGGCTGGGAATGGGGTTTTCGTATTTTTCCGCTTCACGGGCGGCCTCGGGATCGAGGGATTGCCAATCGGCCATTAGTATTCATTCACCTTATCTGTAAGGGCGCAGTTTCGCATATACGGGATTGAAACGCTAAATGAAGGCGTCTAACCCCATCCAGTCACTTTTTTTCAAAAACCTTAAAAAAGAGCTTTACAGGCTTTCATGCCATCCCTATGATGCGCACCACAACGACGGCACAGCCTACGTTGAGTTGTGACAAGCTTTGATTTCAAACGAAATTAAAGCCAAATGCAACGAGTTGCCCAGGTGGTGAAATTGGTAGACACGCCAGCTTCAGGTGCTGGTGGCCTTACGGCCGTGGAAGTTCGAGTCTTCTCCTGGGCACCAATTCAAACGTTCAAGATAATGTCTTGGATGTAGCTGAAAAAGCAAACGCTGCAAATGTAATATCCGCCCAGGTGGTGAAATTGGTAGACACGCCAGCTTCAGGTGCTGGTGACCTTACGGTCGTGGAAGTTCGAGTCTTCTCCTGGGCACCAATTCAAACAAAACCGAGCCACTGGCTCGGTTTTGTGCTTTCTGGGGTTTGCTTTAACGCAATTGAGCCGTATGCATGTAGGAGCGAGCTCGCTCGCGAAAGGGCCAGTCCAGGCGCAACATACGTGCCGCCTGGCAAGCCGCCTTCGCGACCAAGGTCGCTCCTACCATCAGACCGCAACCACACCTGAACACTCAAGCCCGGAACTGCCCCAGGCTCGCCTTGAGCTGCGCCGCCAGACCACTCAGCACTTTACCACTGGCAGTGGTTTCCGATACCGCCTGCGCTGCGCGCTCCGCCTGGGCATGGATCACCTCGACCCGACCACGCACCGCCTGCGCACCTTGCGCCTGATGCACAGCGGCCTGAGTTGCCAGACCAATGGCCGCATGCACCTGCTCGACCGACTCCTGCACCGACTGCTGCAACCTGGAACTGTCACGCAACACCGCCAACCCCTCTTTGGCCTGCCGGCCGGCCTGATCAATTGCCGCCACCGCCTCCTTGGCGCCGCGCTGCAACGCCACGATATGTTCCTGAATATCGCCTGTGGAGCTTTGAGTCTTGCTGGCCAGCGCCCGTACCTCGTCCGCCACCACAGCAAAACCACGTCCGGTTTCACCGGCCCGCGCCGCTTCAATCGCCGCGTTCAGGGCCAACAGGTTGGTCTGCTCGGCAATCCCGTGAATCACCTCAAGCACCACTTCGATCTGCTGACTCTGCTGGGCCAGACGCTCAATCACCTGAGCACCGGTCTCGACCTGCCCGGCCAGCGCCTCGATCAGACCGCCCACCTGGTTGGCAGTGCGCGTGGTTTCATCGGTCGCCTGCTTGATTCCCACCACTTGCTGCAACGCACTCTGCATCACCTGGCTTTCGTTCTGCGCCTCATCGGCCATACGCTCCAGCGCCTGCAAGCTGGCGGCGACTTCGTCACGCTGCCGCCCGGCTGCCGCATCAGCACCGGCATTGCGCTCGCTCATCACGCCGATTTCGACACCGGTACGCTGGGCCACCTCACCCGCCTCACGCACGATTGGCTGCAGCTTGTCAACAAACCGGTTGACCGCTGCTGACATATCGCCAATTTCGTCATCGCTGTCGAGCTTGACCCGCTTGGTCAAATCACCCTCACCCGCTGCCAGGTCATTCAGGGCCGCAATCAGCAAGCGCAGTTTGCTGACCACCCGCCGCCCAAGCACCACAGCCACCAACAGCAGCACACCCAACCCGACCAGCGCCAGGCTCAGACCAATCCTCCAGCGCAGTGATTCAGCTGCTTGCTGCACCGCCAGCCGGGTATTGCCCGCCATGGTGTCGGCAGTGTTGTGTGCCTCCTGCAAGCGGCTGCGCAGCGCCGTCGAACTGCCTGCCGAAGCACTGGCCAGGCTCTCTGAAACCAGTTGCTCGCTACTGCTGATGAGGCCCGAGAAGCGCTTGTCCAGCGCAGTCAGGTTTTCTTCCACCGCACTGGTAGAAACCCCCATGCGCACCTTGCCGATCTCGACGCCATTGGGGCTGATCGATGCTTCGACGTAATACACACCCGGATCGGTTTTCGCCGCATCCAGGACCTTGTCCATGGCCCGCTCGCCCTGCCCCTTGGCCAGCAGCGCCTTGATCTTGGCGTTATCTCGATCCAGGTAGCGAGTCAGGTGCTCACCGGCCGCATCGTCATAGACGACGAACAACACGTTGGGATTGCGCTGCGCCCGGCGGGCGAATTCGGAGAGGGTCGGGGTGTCGTTATCCCACATGGCACGCGGCGCAACCGCCGCCAGCAATTCGGCCATGTCATTGGCAGACTCGTGCAGGTTCTTTTCCAGCGTGGCACGCAGTTGCCCCTGCTCATCCTTCAAACGAGTGGACAAGCCCTGACTCAAACGCTGGCGGGTATTGGTCGATAGCGCTTCCAGGCTGGAAGCAACTTCGTTACTGGCACGCTCCAACTGAGTCGACAGCTGTTGCGAATCCACACCCAGACTGCGGGCAAGATCAGCCTCCAGCGCAGCCACCGTGCTGCGTGTCAGCGCAACAGCGACCAGCACTTGCACCAGAAGGGCAATACCAAGAGCAATGAATACAGGACGCAACAAACGACTACGCAGCAGAGAAAGGACAGCAGACACGGGGGAACTCCTTCCACCAACAAACGCCATCAAACTGATAGCATCTTTTCTGACGTTTCTACAGCAATAGTCGTGCCCACAGCAAGTAACACATTTATGAGCAACTCAGCTGCCCAGAAACGACAAAGGATCGCAAATGCGACCCTTTGTCGTGTAGCGCGATCAGATCAGGCGAACGGATGACGCAGGACGATCGTCTCGTTGCGGTCAGGACCGGTCGAAATGATGTCGATCGGTGCACCCACCAGCTCTTCGATGCGCTTGATGTAAGCCTGGGCAGCAGCCGGCAGCTCGGCAAGGGTCTTGGCGCCCAGCGTCGATTCGCTCCAGCCCGGCAACTGCTCATATACCGGACGCAGGCCTACATAGCTGTCGGCATCGGTCGGCGCTTCGATCACCGCACCGTTTTCGTTCTCGTAACCGACGCAGATATTGATGGTTTCCAGACCGTCGAGCACGTCCAGCTTGGTCAGGCACAGGCCCGAGATGCTGTTGATTTCGATGGCACGGCGCAGGATCACGGCGTCGAACCAGCCGCAACGACGAGCGCGGCCAGTGGTGGAGCCGAATTCATGACCACGCTTGGCCAGGAACGCACCGGTGTCGTCGAACAGTTCGGTCGGGAACGGACCGGAACCTACGCGAGTGGTGTAGGCCTTGGTGATGCCCAGAATGTAGTCCAGGTACAGCGGACCAAAACCGGAGCCGGTGGCGATACCGCCAGCAGTGGTATTGGAACTGGTCACATACGGGTAAGTACCGTGGTCGATGTCGAGCAACGAACCCTGAGCACCCTCGAACATGATGTCCTTGCCGGCGCGACGCAGGTCGTGCAGTTCGGCGGTCACATCGAGCATCAGCGGTTGCAGCTGCTCGGCGTATTCCATGCATTCGTCCAGCGTTTTCTGGAAGTCGATAGCCGGCTCTTTGTAGTAATTGACCAGCTGGAAGTTATGGTAATCCAGCAGCTCACCCAGCTTGGCAGCGAAACGCTCACGATGGAACAGGTCGCCCACACGCAGGCCGCGACGAGCAACCTTGTCTTCGTAGGCCGGGCCAATACCGCGACCGGTCGTACCGATCTTCAGCTCGCCACGAGCCTTCTCGCGCGCCTGGTCCAGCGCAACGTGGTAAGACAGGATCAGCGGGCAGGAAGGGCTGATACGCAGGCGCTCACGCACCGGCACGCCTTTTTCTTCGAGCTTGACGATTTCGCGCATGAGCGCGTCGGGCGCCACGACCACACCGTTACCGATCAGGCACTGTACGCCTTCGCGCAGTACACCGGACGGAATCAGATGCAGTACGGTCTTCTCACCATCGATCACCAGGGTGTGGCCAGCATTGTGACCGCCCTGATAGCGAACTACGGCGGCAGCATGTTCGGTCAGCAGATCGACGATCTTGCCTTTGCCCTCATCACCCCACTGGGTGCCCAGGACTACGACATTCTTACCCATAACACTCGTCCTCATTCACGCAAACTTGGTGCCGGCGGCAGCCGGCAGGAATACTCAAGAGGCCAGTGGCATTACCTGCCAGCCCTCACCATGCTGAATCAATTGCCGGTCGCAGCCAGCTTCACGCGCGGCGCTTACCTGCTGCCCAGGCAACGCCTGAACGACACGTTGCCCGTCTTTGCGCAACTGGCAGATGGACTGCCAGAGCGCTGAATCATTACTGTCCGGCACCCAGATACCGCCGGTCGGCACTTCGATTTCGGCCTGCCCCAGAGTGACCAGGGTTTTCAGATCGGTCGAGAAGCCGGTAGCCGGACGTGCACGACCGAAATCGGCACCGATATCGTCGTACCGGCCACCCTGAGCAATCGACTCGCCTACACCCGGCACAAACGCGGCAAACACAACACCGGTGTGGTAGTGATAACCGCGTAACTCACCCAGGTCGAAATACAGCGGCAACTGCGGGAAGCGCGCGGTCAGGCGTTCGGCCACCACCAGCAGGTCATCCAGTGCCGCCAGTACCGGTGCAGGCGCACCCGCCAGTCGTTCACGGGCCTCGGCCAGCACCTCACGGCCGCCGCACAGCCCGACCAGCGCCTGCAGCATGGAAGCCAGGTTGGCAGGCAGACCGGTGGTCAGGCTCACGACCTCGTCGATGGCCTTGCGCTGCAGTGCATCGAACAACTGCTGCTCGACCTCGCCAGACAAGCCGGCTGCACGCGCCAGGCCGCGGTAGATACCGACATGCCCCAGATCCATATGCACATCCGGCACTTCGGCCTGCTGCAGCATCGCCAGCATCAAACTGATGACTTCGACGTCACTGCTGGTGCTTGCATCGCCATAAAGCTCGGCACCCAGCTGGATCGGGCTGCGCGAATTGGACAATGCACGCGGCTTGGCATGCAGCACGCTACCGGCGTAGCACAGACGTGTCGGACCTTCACGCTTGAGGGTGTGGGCGTCGATACGCGCCACCTGCGGCGTGATGTCGGCGCGAAAGCCCATCTGCCGCCCCGACTGCGGATCGATCACCTTGAAGGTACGCAGGTCCAGATCGGAACCGGCGCCGATCAACAGCGACTCAAGGTATTCGATATGCGGAGTGACGACGAATTCATAGCCCCAGCTCTGGAACAGGTCCAGTACCTGACGTCGTGCGACTTCAATGCGTGCAGCATCGGGTGGCAGCACTTCTTCAATGCCATCCGGGAGCAGCCAGCGGTCAACCGTTGCCATTAAGCCCTTCCCCTTATCCGGGCGGCCAGCCTTCGGGCAAGCCTTGAATGAAGCAGAGAGCGGTCGCCATACGACGGGCACGACAAACACCCGAAACCAGGCCTCGGACCCACTCTCCTTGAAAAATCCTGCCGCCTGCACTCAGGCAAACGGCCAATCAAACATGCAGACGCAAAAAAGCCGGGAATTTCCCGGCTGCCGCATGATACACACGTTTTACCGTACGTTCACCCCATGAGACAGATTTGCCGCCCAATGGGGTGATGCGGATTACGGCTTGGCTTTCTCCAGGTAGCGGAAAAACTCGCTCTTGGGGTCCAGCACCAGCACGTCACTCTTGCTTGCAAAGCTTTCACGATAGGCCAGCAGGCTGCGATAGAACGCGTAGAACTCCTGATCCTGACCATAGGCCTTGGCGTAGATCGCAGCGGCCTGGGCATCACCATCACCACGGGTCTCTTCAGACTCACGATAGGCTTCAGCCAGCAGCACACGGCGCTGACGATCAGCGTCGGCACGAATACCTTCAGCCAGCTCGTTACCCTTGGCGCGATGCTCGCGAGCCTCACGCTCACGCTCGGTGCTCATGCGCTCGAACACGCTGCGGTTGACTTCCTTGGGCAGGTCGATGGCTTTGACACGTACGTCAAGGACTTCGATACCCAGCTCTTTCTCCGCCATACGGTTCAGCGAGCCGGTGATGTCTGCCATCAGCGCGTCACGCTCACCCGATACCACTTCATGCAGGGTGCGCTTACCGAACTGGTCACGCAGACCGGACTCCAGACGACGCGACAACCGCTCGTCGGCAATCTGCTTGAGGCCCGAGGTCGCGGTGTAGAAGCGCTCGGCATCCTTGACCCGCCACTTGGCGTAAGCATCGACCATCACGGCCTTTTTCTCCAGCGTCAGGAACCGCTGGGTGGGTGCATCAAGGGTCAGCAGACGCGCATCGAACTTGCGCACCTGATTGACGTACGGAACCTTCACATGCAGGCCAGGCTGTACGTCAGGCTGTACGACCCGACCGAATTGCAGCAGGACCGCACGTTCGGTCTGCGCAACGATGTAGAAGCTGTTCCAGGCGACAACCGCCAGCACCACGCCCACGATGAGCGCAAACAGTGACTTATTGCTCATCAGCGGCTCTCCCTGGTACGCGTTTCACGCTGCTGGATATCGACCGGGCGAGCAGCATTGTCAGCACTCACGGCAGAGCCGTTATTGCTGGCAGGCGTCGCGGTATTGTTGCTGCGACCGCTCTCGACCATCTTGTCCAGCGGCAGATAAAGCAGGTTGTTCTGCCCCTTGTCACCGGTGACCAGCACTTTGCTGGTATTGCTGAACACTTCCTGCATGGTCTCCAGATACAGACGCTCGCGAGTGATCTCAGGAGCCTTGCGGTACTCAGCTACCAGCTTGGTGAAGCGCTCGCTGTCACCCTTGGCCCTGGAAATCACTTCATCGCGATAACCGTTGGCGTTCTCGATGATGCGCTGGGCCTGACCACGCGCCTCAGGAATCACGCCATTGGCGTAGCCTTCGGCCTGGTTGCGGGCACGCTGCTCGTCTTCACGGGCACGGATCACATCATCGAAGGCTTCCTGCACTTCACGCGGTGCCGCTGCGCTTTGCACGTTCACCTGGGTGATGGTGATACCGGTACGGTAGGTATCGAGGAAACGCTGCAAACGCTCCTTGATCTCGGTGGCCATCAGCTCACGACCTTCGGTCAGTACCTGATCCATGGCCGTGGAGCCCACGACATGGCGAAGGGCACTTTCGGTGGCATGCTGCAGGCTCACTTCAGGCTGATCCACATTCAGCACGAAGTCCTGGAGGCTGGAAATCCGGTATTGCACGGTCAACGGCACTTCGACGATGTTCTCGTCTTCGGTCAGCATCTGACCCTGCTTGCTGTAAGCGCGCTCGCGGGTGACGTTTTCCATGTACTTGCGGTCGAACGGCGGGAAATAGATGTTCAGGCCGGGACCTACAGTCTCGTAGTACTTGCCGAACCGCAGGACGACGGCCTGCTCCTGCTCGTCGACAACATAGACGGCGTTGTACAACCAGAAGGCCAGGACCACGAACAGGCCGATGCCCAGCAGGCCAAAGCCGCCGCCCTTGCTGGAGCTGCCGCCGCCACTGCCATCACCACTGCGTTTCTTACCGCCGCCGAACAACCCATTCAGGCTTTCCTGCAGCTTGCGGAAGGCTTCGTCGAGATCCGGCGGCCCCTTGCGATCGCCACCACGACGGTTGCCACCCCAGGGATCCTGATTGTTCGAGTTGCCACCCGGCTCATTCCAAGCCATAGCGCTCTCCATCTGATAAAGCAAAGACGCGCCCTCGGCGCGCCGCCCCATGCTACCGAATGCTCGGGAAAGGCGTGCTATCGCTTTCCCGCGCTTTTATTGCAAAGTGTGTTGCTCAATGAACTCCAGCGGCTGCAATCCTTCGCGACTCACCAGTCGATTGAGTTCGACACGTGGCAGACGCACAGCCAGCAAGCTGGCCCCTTCTTCATCGTGCACCTCGCTTTGCACAGCGCCGACTTCAAAGAACCTTGCCCGCAGTCGAGCAAAACGCTGCGGTAAACGCAAGGTTGCAACAAAAAGATCTTCACCCAACAGCTCAGCGATCGCCTGCTTGAGCAGGTCGAGACCACGACCGTCGCGAGCCGACAGCCAGACCCGCTCCGGCTTGCCATCAGGGGTTCGCTGGATATGCGGCTCGACATTCTCGAGCAGATCGAGTTTGTTATACACCTCAAGTATCGGCAAGTCCTGGGCGCCGATCTCGACCAGCACGGCCATGACCTGTTCGATCTGCGCATCGCGCTCAGGCTCATGGGCGTCGATCACATGCAGCAGCAGGTCGGAATTGCTCGATTCTTCCAGCGTGGCGCGAAACGCCTCGACCAGTTTGTGCGGAAGGTGGCGAATGAAACCCACGGTATCGGCCAGGACAATCGGCCCCAGGTCGTCAAGCTGCAGACGACGCAGGGTCGGATCGAGGGTGGCGAACAACTGGTCGGCCGCATAGACCTCAGAATCGGTCACTGAATTGAACAGCGTCGACTTGCCTGCGTTGGTATAGCCGACCAGCGAAACCGAAGGGATATCCGCCCGCTTGCGCCCGCGCCGCGCCTGATCGCGCTGGCTGCGCACCTTCTCCAGACGGCCCTTGATCTGCCGCAGGCGCACCCGCAGCAGACGACGGTCGGTTTCGAGCTGGGTCTCACCAGGACCGCGCAGCCCGATACCACCCTTTTGCCGCTCAAGGTGAGTCCAGCCGCGAACCAGGCGGGTACTCATATGCTCAAGCTGGGCCAGTTCAACCTGCAGCTTGCCTTCATGGGTACGCGCACGCTGGGCGAAGATGTCGAGAATCAACCCGGTACGATCGAGCACCCGGCATTCAAAGACACGTTCGAGGTTACGCTCCTGGCTGGGCGTGAGGGTGTGATTGAAAATCACCAGATCGACATGACCGGAGCGGACCTGGTCGCGAAGTTCCTCGACCTTGCCGGTTCCGATCAGGTATTTGGCCGATGGACGATGCCGTGGCACGTTGACCAGTGCGACGGTATCGGCGCCGGCCGACAGAGCCAGCTCCTGAAACTCCTGCGGATCTTCGCGCGCCTCAGGGTCTTGACCTTCCAGATGAACGAGCAACGCCCGCTCACCACCGCTGTGGCGCTCAAAGAACAAGGCAGGCTCCTATCAGGCGTTACCAGGCTCGGAATCACCTGCTTCATCGGTAGCACTTGGCAGGCGGATTGGACGGACCGGAACAACAGTGGAAATAGCATGCTTGTACACCATCTGGCTGACGGTGTTTTTCAGCAGAATGACGAACTGATCGAACGACTCGATCGTACCTTGCAGCTTGATACCGTTGACCAGATAGATCGAAACGCCGACCTTCTCTTTGCGCAAGGTATTCAAGTAAGGGTCTTGTAGCGAATGCCCTTTTGACATGTGCCGCACTCCTTTAAGGATCAATAATAGTAAAACGAATTCGATTGGCTTGGACCGCCACCCCCCAAGGATAGACAGCCATTGCAGGGACTCAGTCCAATATGGAGACCGATCCCAGGTATTTCAAGGTGCGTGGCAGATTGTCGCGATCCAGACTGTCAAGCCAGTGCAGGTTCTTCCAGCTGCGTAGCCAGGTGAACTGCCTCTTGGCCAACTGGCGCGTGGCAATGATGCCGCGTTCCTGCATCTCTTCACGTGTAAGCTTGCCATCCAGATGATCCCAGACCTGGCGATAACCGACGGCTCTGATGGACGGCAGATCTGCGTGCAGATCGCCTCTTGAGCGCAGTGCCAGTACTTCGTCCAGAAATCCCTGTTCCAGCATTTGCACAAAACGTAAGGCAATGCGGTCATGCAATACCTTGCGATCAGCCGGAGCTATCGCAAGACTGGCGACAGTATAGGGCAATTGTCCCTGTCCCGATGCTGATCCTTCGGCACTTTGCGCAATTTGTTGCTCGCGGTGCGCCGTCATGCTCATTCCACTGACCAGATAAACCTCCAGCGCGCGAATCAACCGCTGCGGGTCATTGGGATGAATACGCGCCGCCGACACCGGATCCACCTCGGCCAACCGGTCATGCAACGCCTGCCACCCGTGAGCCTGCGCCTGGGCTTCAAGCTGTGCGCGTATCCCGGCATCGGCGGACGGCATGTCGGCCAGCCCCTCCAATAGAGCCTTGAAATACAACATAGTGCCGCCGACCAGCAAAGGAATATTGCCGCGCGCGGTAATTTCAGCCATGGCCTCAAGAGCATCGCGGCGAAAATCGGCTGCCGAGTAGCTTTGCGAGGGGTCGAGAATGTCAATCAAGCGGTGTGGAAACTCGGCCAGTTGCGCCTTCGACGGCTTGGCCGTGCCGATGTCCATGCCGCGATAGACCAGTGCCGAGTCGACGCTGATCAGTTCACAAGGCAGGACCCTGGTGAGTTCAATGGCAAGATCAGTCTTGCCCGCAGCGGTTGGCCCCATGAGAAAGATGGCCGCAGGTAAAGCATTCATTCAACGACCGCGCAGGAAAAGTTTGTCCAGATCATCCAGGCCCATCTGGGTCCAGGTGGGCCGCCCGTGGTTGCATTGGCCACTGCGCTCGGTATTTTCCATGTCACGCAGCAAACCGTTCATTTCCGGGATCGCCAGCCGCCGGTTGGCACGTACCGCGCCGTGGCACGCCATGGTGCCAAGCAACTCGTTCATGTGTGCCTGGACCCGGTCACTGGTGCCGTACTCCATCAGATCGGCCAGCACGTCGCTGACCAGCCGATTGGCCTCGGCCTGTTTGAGCAGCGCCGGAATCTGCCGGATCGCCAGGCTTTCCGGCCCCAGCCGCTGTAATTCGAAGCCCAGCTGCCGGAAGGTATCCAGGTGTTCCTCGGCGCAATCGGCTTCGCGCTGACTGACCGCAATCGACTCAGGCACCAACAGCGGCTGACCACTGAGACCTTCATGGGCCATCGCCACCTTCAAGCGTTCATACATGATCCGCTCATGCGCGGCATGCATATCCACCAGCACCAGACCATGGGCATTTTCGGCCAGGATGTAGATCCCCTTGAGCTGCGCCAGGGCATAGCCCAGCGGCGGGATGTCGCCGCTTGACTCCGGCAGCGACGCCACCTCAGACGCCGGCGCGGCGCCGACCAGTGGCGCATAGAATTCGCGGTAGACGTTCTGGGTCTCAGCAGTCGGCAGGCTGGAACTGGGCCGCGGCGTGTACTGATACTGGTAACCGCCAGAACCGCCGCCAGCGGCCCCTGCGCCACCTGCCGGCGCGCCATAAGCCTGGCCTTGCGGGCGCTCCAGCGCGTGCGCAGCCAGGCTCATCTCGCCTTGTGGCCCGAACTCGCCAGCCTGCAGACCGCTCGGCCGCTGGATCGGTGCCTCGGGTTGCGCCTCGGGCAGGTGATCCTGCGGCCTTACATCGCCCAGCGCCCGGTGCAGGGTGCCGTACAGGAAGTCATGGACCATGCGCCCGTCACGAAAACGCACTTCATGCTTGGTCGGGTGGACGTTGACATCCACTGCTGCCGGATCGACCTCGAAAAACAACACGAAGGTCGGATGACGACCATTGAATAGCACGTCGCGATAGGCTTGCCGCACCGCATGGGCAACCAGCTTGTCGCGCACCGCACGGCCATTGACGAAAAAATACTGCAGGTCGGCCTGGCTGCGCGAAAAGGTCGGCAAGCCGACCCAGCCCCACAGGTGCAGGCCGTTGCGCTCGATATCAACCGGCAGCGCCTGCTCCAGAAAACCCGGACCACAGATGGCCCCGACACGCCGCGCCTTGGCCGTGTCGTCATGGGCTTCATGCAGGCTCAGGACGCTTTTGCCGTTGTGGCGCAGGTGGAAGGCCACGTCGAAACGCGCCAGCGCCATACGCCGGATGACTTCCTGCAAATGATCGAATTCGGTTTTTTCGGCCTTGAGAAACTTGCGCCGTGCCGGGGTGTTGAAAAACAGGTCACGCACTTCGACCGATGTCCCCACCGGGTGCGCCGATGGCTGAACCCTGGAGTTCATCTCACGACCTTCGGTTTCGACCTGCCAGGCCTGATCGGCGTCCCGGGTTCGGGAAGTCAAGGTCAGACGCGACACCGAACTGATCGACGCCAGCGCCTCACCACGAAAGCCCAGGCTCATCACCCGCTCAAGGTCTTCGAGCTCGCGAATCTTGCTGGTCGCGTGGCGGGCCAGCGCCAGCGGCAGATCATCCGCCGCAATGCCTCGGCCGTCATCACGCACCTTGAGCAGCTTGACGCCGGCCTGCTCGACATCGACATCAATGCGCCGGGCACCGGAATCCAGGCTGTTCTCCAGCAGTTCCTTGACCACCGAGGCCGGGCGTTCGACCACCTCACCGGCAGCAATCTGGTTGGCAAGGCGCGGGCTGAGCAACTGGATACGCGCCGCAGGAGAAACGCTTGCAGCGTCCTGTGCGGGTTGGTCGTCGACAAGCAGATCTGTCATGGCTGGGTGGCAACCTCGACGCTGGGGATTCGCAGGTCCTGACCAATGCGCAGATCGTCAGTCTTGAGCCCGTTGGCACTGCGCAGGGTCGCCATGCTCATCTCATAGCGCGCAGCAAGCATGGCCAGGGTTTCACCGGAGCGTACGACGTGGTTGCGCGGCCCCTGAGCCAGTTTACCGTTATCACGCAGCCAGGCGATGTAGGTGCCCTGCGGCGGGTTCTGCTGGAAGAACTGCTTGACCCCGGCGTTGATCGAACGGGCCAGCGCCTGCTGGTGCGAAGTGGTGGTCAGCTTGCTGGCCTCGTTGGCATTCGAGATAAAGCCGGTTTCGACCAGGATCGACGGGATATCCGGTGACTTGAGCACCATGAAGCCGGCTTGCTCGACACGGGATTTGTGCAGCGGCGTAATCCGGCCGATGCTGCTCAAGACCTTTTGCCCGACGTTCAGGCTCGACGACAGCGAGGCGGTCATCGACAGGTCAAGCAGCACACCGGCAAGCATTCGGTCCTTGTCGTCAAGGCTCACGGCACCGGCACCGCCAATCAGGTCGGAACGGTTTTCACTGTCGGCCAGCCAGCGTGCGGTTTCCGATGTTGCGCCGCGATCGGACAAAGCGAACACCGAGGCGCCGAACGCCGCCTTGGACGGCGCGGCGTCAGCGTGAATCGACACGAACAGGTCAGCCCCTTTGGCGCGGGCGATCTCGGTACGCTTGCGCAGCGGAATGAAGTAGTCGCCAGTGCGGGTCAACTCGGCCCGGTAGCCCTTCTCCGCGCTGATCTGGCGCTGCAGCTCTTTGGCGATCGACAGCACCACATGCTTCTCGATCTGCCCTTTGCCGCCCGAGGCTCCCGGGTCTTCGCCGCCGTGACCGGCATCGATCACCACCACGATGTCGCGCTTGCCGCTTGGGACCGGAGTGAGCTTGACATCGGGCTTGGCCGGGCTGATTGGTACCGCTGGCGCAGTGGCCACTGTGGTCTCCGGCAGGCTCGGCGGCGGGTTGGCATCGGCGGCGTTGTCGAACAGGTCGACCACCAGACGATTGCCGTACTGCTGGTTAGGGGCCAGGGTAAAACTCTTGGGGGTCACAGCCTTGTTCAGGTCAACGACCACGCGCAAATCCGTAGGGGTGCGCTGCGCCGAACGCACACTGGTAATCGGCGTATTGGCGGTCGCCACGTTCAATGGCCCGCTCAGGGTCGCACCATTGATGTCGATCACCAGCCGATCCGGAGCGGTCAGCGTGAATACGCTGTGCTGCACCGGCCCCGACAGGTCAAAGACCAGCCGGGTGTTGTCCGGGGCGCGCCACAGGCGGACACTGCGCACCTGGGTCGCGGCCGCCCACACATCGACGGCCATGGCCATCAACAGCAAACCAAGCACCGCCAGCGGCGCGCGCATGCGCATATTCATCCCCATATCAGTAAAAGTTCTCTGTGAATTCTGCCTGGCTCATCAGGCCAGGGCCGCGCACCAGCGTTCGCCACGCGGGCCTTGCGGGTTGAGGGTCACCGTACGACCGGCACCCTGGTGCGTAATGGTAATGGTCAGGTCGGGCTTTGGCAAAAACCCCTTGCCACGGGCCGGCCATTCGATCAGGCACAGTGCATCATCGGCGAAGTAATCGCGGATGCCCATGTACTCCAGCTCTTCAGGGTCGGTCAGCCGATACAGGTCGAAATGAAAAGCCCGCAGCGCGCCGATTTCATAGGGTTCGACCAGGGTAAAGGTCGGGCTTTTGACTGCCCCTTCATGACCCAGGCCGCGGATCAGTCCGCGTGACAGGGTGGTCTTGCCTGCGCCCAGGTCACCTTCGAGAAAAATCACACCCTTTGCCGCAGTGAGCTGCGCCAGCTGCGCGCCCAATGCCACCATGGCGTCTTCGCCATCTACCTGCAGGGTTACTTCAGACACGGTTGCAGCTCCTCCAACAGGCGACGAATGATCACGATCAGGTCACTGGCGAGCAGCCCACGCCCCTCCAGGCCTGCCAGCTCACCGGCCCTGGCATGCAGCCAGACGCCCAGGCAAGCCGCTTCGAATGGTTGCATGTGCTGCGCCAACAGGGCACCGATCAGACCGGACAGCACATCGCCAAGCCCGGCACTGGCCATGGCTGGATGCCCCCGATCACAGAGCGCCAGGCGCCCCTGCGGATCGGCAATCAGGCTGCCACTGCCCTTGAGCACGCAAACAGCCTTGAACTGTTCTGCAAGACGGCGAACCGCTGCGGGCCTGTCGGCCTGCACTTCGGCCGTCGTGACACCCAGCAACCGTGCCGCCTCACCAGGGTGCGGGGTGATGACACAGCCCGACGGCAGCCTGACCTGGCCGGCCGCCAACAGGTTGAGTGCATCGGCATCCCACACCTGCGGCGTGTCGGCACCGGCAACGACAGACAGCAGGCTGCGTGCCCAACTGCCCTGCCCCAGACCGGGACCTGCCACCAGCACATCAGCGGCAGCGACCAACCCGGTCAATTGGTTGGCCGAATGAATCCCGGCGCTCATGATTTCCGGCATGCGCACCAGCGCAGCCGTGACGTGTTCAGCGCGGGTTGCCAGGGTCAGCATCCCGGCGCCGCTGCGCAATGCACTTTCGGCGCTCAACAGCGCGGCGCCGCCAAAGCCGTGATCACCGCCCACCACCAGTACCCGGCCGAACTGCCCCTTGTGCGCAGTACGCGGGCGCGGCGCCAGAGTTGCCAGGTTGGCGCTGTCAAGCCGTGTCGCGGTGGCCGGCGTCTGGCTGAGCGACTGCGGGTCAGCCTGCAAATCTTCACACAGCAGTTGCCCGACATGATCGGCCGCATCGCCGGTGAACAGGCCCAGCTTCAGAGCGATAAAGGTCACGGTCAGATCGGCGCACACGGCGCAGCCCAGCGCCTGCCCCGTGTCAGCACTCAGACCGGAGGGGATATCCACCGCAACCACCGGCAGGTCCGCCGCATTGATGGCTTCAATAGCCGCTTTATAGGGCTCACGCACCTCGCCGCGCAGCCCGGTGCCCAACAGCGCATCGACTACCACACCGACCAGCGGCTGGCCCAGCCATTGGAGGATTTCGACACCCGCTGCGCGAGCCTGCTGATGGGCCGTGGCGGCATCGCAATGCAGAGCAGCCGGATCACCCACCGCCAGAACCCGCACCACCCAACCGGCCTGATGCGCCAACTGTGCCACCAGATACCCGTCGCCGGCGTTGTTGCCATGCCCGGCCAGCACCGTCAGCACGCCCGCCTCGGGCCAGCGTCGGCGCACTGCACGCCAGGTCGCACGGGCCGCACGCTGCATCAGCTCCAGACCTGGCGTGCCGGCGGCAATCAGCCGCGCATCGAGGTCACGGACCTGTTCAGCGGTGTACAGCGCGTCGGGTAAATGGCTTTGAGTATCTGGCATGCGTGTGTGGGCTCCGATATCTGGCAGAATTATACGCACCTTGGTCTTATTTTCTCCTTTCGCATGCCCGCCACTACCGAACAACTGACCGGCGACGAACTCGCCGAACTTGCCCTGTCGATCAAGACCTGGGGCCGCGAACTGGGCTTCCAGCAGGTCGGCATCAGCGGTCTTGATCTCAAGGAGCATGAACAGCATCTGGAGCGCTGGCTCGACGCGGGCTACCACGGCGAGATGGACTATATGGCCGCGCATGGCAGCAAACGTTCCCATCCCGAGCAACTGGTGCCTGGCACCTTGCGCGTGGTGTCGCTGCGCATGGACTACCTGCCAGGCGACAGCGAGATGACCCAACGCCTGGCTGAACCGGAAAAAGCCTACGTGTCGCGCTACGCGCTGGGCCGCGATTACCACAAGTTGGTGCGCAAACGTCTGCAGCAACTGGCCGAGCGCATTCAACAGGCGATCGGCCCGTTCGGTTACCGGGCCTTCGTCGATAGCGCCCCGGTACTGGAAAAAGCCATTGCCGAACAGGCCGGGCTGGGCTGGATCGGCAAGAACACTTTGGTACTCAACCGCAAGGCCGGCAGTTTCTTCTTTCTTGGCGAGCTGTTCGTCGACATGCCGCTGCCGGTGGACCCGCCCCACGCCACCGAGCATTGCGGCCGGTGCAGCGCCTGCCTGGACATCTGCCCGACGGCAGCGTTTGTCGGCCCGTATGTGCTCGATGCCCGGCGTTGCATTTCCTACCTGACCATCGAGCTGAAAACCGCCATTCCTGTCGAGTTGCGAGCACTGATCGGTAACCGGGTATTCGGCTGTGATGACTGCCAGATCGTCTGCCCATGGAACCGCTTCGCCAAACCCACCGAGCAAAGCGATTTCCAGCCGCGCCATAACCTCGACAATGCCGGGCTGGCCGAGCTGTTCATGTGGGACGAAGAGCGCTTTCTCAGCAGCACCGAAGGCTCGCCCCTGCGCCGCGCCGGCTATGAGCGCTGGCTGCGCAACCTGGCCGTCGGGCTGGGTAACGCGCCCTCGACCATCAGCGTGCTGCAGGCCCTGGAGGCACGGCGTGAGCACCCGTCAGAACTGGTCCGTGAGCATGTCGAATGGGCCATAGAGCAGCACGCCCTGCGGGGTAGGGGCTGCGTTCAGTGGTCATCCTTGTAAACGAACTTGGGCATTTCCCATTTGAAGCGGATCGCCAACAGGCGCATCAACAGGCCGCCGAACAGGGTAATCAGGATCGCCTGCTCATCTGACACGCCAAGGTAGCGACAAGCCAGGAAGCACCAGGCAGCAAGGAAGGACACGCTGGCATAGAGCTCGCGGCGGAAGATCAGCGGAATATCGTTGCAGAAGATGTCGCGCAGAATGCCGCCGAACACTCCGGTGATCACGCCACAGACCGAAGCGACCAGCATGCCGTGCCCTGTTTCCAGGGCGGTCAGGCAGCCAATCAGGGTGAAAGCCACCAGGCCCACGGCATCGAGCACCAGAAACAGCGAGCGCAGATGCCGCATCAGCGGCGCGATGAAGATCGTCACCAGCGCCGCGACGCTGGTCAGTACCAGATATTCGGGGTGTTTCACCCAGGTCAGAGGGTAATGACCAAGCAGCACATCGCGCACCGAGCCACCACCCAACGCAGTGACACAGGCAATCAGCACCACGCCAAACCAGTCCATGCCCCGTCGTCCTGCGGACAACGCGCCGGTCATGGCCTCGGCGGTAATCGCCATCAGATACAGCATCAACAACATGGCGTTACCCCCTGCGACAAAGCCGCGCAGTCTACCCGGCGGCCCGACGCACTGAAAGGGTGCAAAGGGCTTTGTTGACTGCGCGCTTGAAGCAGCGTGCTTACTTGATGAAGTTTTCGCGGTAAAAACGCAGCTCAGCAATGGATTCGCGGATATCGTCCAGTGCCAGGTGAGTGCTGCCCTTCTTGAACTTCAGCTCTGGCGACCAGCGGGCCGCCAGCTCCTTGAGGGTCGAAACGTCAAGGTTGCGGTAGTGAAAGTAGTTTTCCAGCGTTGGCATGTGCCGGTACAGGAAGCGCCGGTCCTGGCAGATGCTGTTACCGCAGATCGGCGAGCTGCGCTCCGGCACCCATTGCTTGATGAACGCCAGCGTCAGGGCCTCGGCCTGGGCGCTGTCGATGGTGCTCTCACGGACCCGCTGAGTCAGCCCCGAGCCGCCATGCTGACGGGTGTTCCACTCATCCATGCCGGCCAGAATCTCGTCACTCTGGTGCACCGCAATCACCGGGCCTTCGGCCAGGGTATTGAGCTCGCTGTCAGTGATGATGGTGGCCATTTCGATGATTACATCGTTGTCAGGGTCCAGGCCGGTCATTTCCAGATCGATCCAGATCAGGTTGCTCTTGCTTTGCATATATTGGCTCCTCAGCATAGGCGCGCAGTTTAGCTCAGCGTCGGCATGCTAGTATCGCGCGTTCGAGCTCATTGACCGGGAATCCCATGGCCAAACGCCAACTCAACCGCCGCCAGAACTGGCGCATCGAAAAGATCCAGGGCGAACGCGCCGCTCGCGCCGCCAAACGTGAGACCCAGGCGCTGGAGATTCTGGAAGGCGGCGACCTGGGCCCGGAAGAGTTCGGCCAGGTGATTGCTCATTTCGGTGTGCAGGTCGAAGTCGAGGCCCAGGACGGCGAGCATCGCGGCCAGACCTACCGCTGCTACCTGCGCGCCAACCTGCCGGCACTGGTCACTGGCGACAAAGTGGTGTGGCGGGCCGGCAATCAGGGCGTTGGCGTGATTGTCGCGCAACTGCCGCGCAGCACCGAACTGTGCCGCCCTGACAGCCGCGGGCTGCTCAAGCCGGTCGCGGCCAACGTCGACCTGATCGTCATCGTCTTCGCGCCGATGCCTGAGCCGCATGCCAACCTGATCGATCGCTACCTAGTCGCCGCCGAACATGCCGGCATCCACCCGTTGCTGCTGCTCAACAAGGCTGATCTGATCGACGAACACAACAGCGTGGTACTCAACGACCTGCTGTCGGTGTATCGCGGCCTGGGTTATCCGGTGCTCGAAGTATCTGCCCATCAGGGCGATGGCATGCAGCAGTTGCAACAGCAACTGGATGGCAAAGTGAGTGTATTTGTCGGCCAGTCCGGGGTCGGCAAATCATCGCTGGTCAACAGCCTGTTGCCGGAAGTCGGCACCCGGGTCGGGCCGCTATCGGAGTTTTCCGGACAAGGCACCCACACCACCACCACCGCACGCCTGTTCCACTTCCCGGGCGGCGGTGATCTGATCGACTCGCCGGGTATCCGCGAATTTGGCCTGGTGCATGTGAGCCGGGACGACGTCGAGGCCGGCTTTATCGAGTTCAATGATCTGCTGGGCAAATGCCGCTTTCGCGACTGCAAGCATGACCGCGAGCCGGGTTGTGCGCTGCTCAATGCGCTGGAACAAGGCCGCATCCATCCGCAACGGATGCACAGCTACCGCTCGATCCTGGCCAGTCTGCCGCAAGACGAATACTGAGACTGGCGCAGCAAAGCTGCCAGCCGCCCCTGCTGCACGCTACAGGGGCGGCCTGACAGCCAGGCAGATTACGGGTTGCTACCCGGCGCCCTGAGCGGCCCCTGATCGAAGATATTGACCCGTTCACGAACCTCATGCGGCAGCACGGCCGGCGCCTGGCTGCCGTTCGCCGCGCCAGGCGCAGCGGCTCCAGGCGCCGCAGCACCCGGTGCCGCCGGGGCTGGATTGACCGGCGGCGCACTGCCTTGGTCACCATCCATACGCTGCTGGGCCTTGCGGGTCAGCACGATGATATCGATACGCCGGTTGACCGGGTTCAGCGGATGTTGGCGATCGAACAGCGCCGAGGACGCGTACCCCACCACTCGTGCCACCTGCTGCTCAGGGTAGCCACCGGCGATCAGCGCACGACGGGCAGCGTTGGCGCGGTTGGCCGACAGCTCCCAGTTGCCGAACTCACCGGTACCGGCAAACGGCTTGGCATCGGTATGACCACTGACGCTGATCTTGTTCGGCACAGCCTTGATGGTGTCAGACATCGCCAGCAGGATGTCTTCGAAGTAAGGTTTGAGCCGCGCACTGCCGGAGTCGAACATTGGCCGGTTATCGGCATCGACAATCTGGATACGCAAACCGTCCTGAGTGATCTCCAGCAGGATCTGGTCCTTGAACTTTTGCAGCTCCGGACTCTCTTCAATCTTGTTCTGCAACTCCAGCAGGAGCATTTCCATGCGTTCCTGCTCGACCTGCTCGGCCTTGGCTTCGGCAGACTCGGCCTCGATCGGCACGGTGTCCGGGCTCGGCGTACTCTTGACCTCGGGGTTGAGGGTCTGGTTAGGAGACATTTCCGGCGAGCCGCCCAGGTCGATGACATAGGGCGAGCCACTGTCGCTGAAGCCGACCGGGTCCTTGAAGTAACCGGCCACGGCCACCAGTTGTTCCGGAGTCGCAGCCGACAACAGCCAGAGCACCAGAAAGAACGCCATCATTGCTGTCGCAAAGTCAGCAAAGGCGATCTTCCAGGCACCGCCGTGGTGCCCCCCGCCAAAGCGCTTGACGCGCTTGACGATTATTGGCTGATTATTTTCCATGGTTTAGCGACCACGTACGGCTTGTTCCAGCTCGCTGAAGCTGGGGCGGTGGGCGGGGTAAAGCACCTTGCGACCGAACTCGACGGCCAGTGATGGCGGCATGCCGGAAGCCGAGGCCACAAGAGCCGCCTTGATCGACTCGTAGACGTTCATTTCTTCCTTGGCATCGTGCGCCAGGCAAGAAGCCAGCGGACCAAAGAAGCCGTACGCCGCGATGATACCGAAGAAGGTACCGACCAGTGCCGCCGCCACGTGCTGGCCGATGGCGGCCTTGTCACCGGTTCCCAGCATGGCCATGGTGATCACGATACCCAGTACCGCGGCCACGATACCGAAACCGGGCATACCGTCGGCAATGCCGGTCACGGCGTGGGAAGGATGTTCAAGCTCTTCCTTCATGCTCAACAGTTCCATGTCGAACAGGCCTTCAAGCTCGTGAGGAGCCATGTTGCCGGACGACATGATGCGCAGGTAATCGCAGATGTAGGCGGTCATGCGCTCATCCTTGAGTACGCCAGGGTACTTGGCGAAGATCGGACTGGAAGCCGGCTCTTCGATGTCCCCTTCGATGGCCATCATGCCTTCGCGGCGGCTCTTGTTGAGAATCTCGTACACCAGACCCAGCACTTCGAGGTAATAGGCATGCGTGAAGCGAGTGCTGAACATCTTCAGCGACTTTTTGAACACATGCATGGTCATATGGCCAGGGTTGGCCTGCAGAAAGGCGCCCAGCGCTGCACCACCAATGATGACGATTTCAAATGGCTGGAACAGCGCTGCCAATTGACCGTGGGATAGCATGTATCCGCCGAGAACGCTCGCGAAAACGACAATGATGCCGATGATTTTGGCCATAGGTACAAATACTTGTTGAGTCGGGTTCAGGGAGATGTGCGGTGATTCATGAAACTGTTGTTCTGCTTATCGGCCCGCCTGAGCCAGACTATAGGCTGTTGCCGTGAAAAACCTGTTTTGCTATCGAAACAGGGTGTAACAATACATGACGCATCCATATATGAAAAAGCGTATCCACTGCTGAACGATCTCAGCCGCACAGGCCTTCCGTATGCCGATAGCCAGCACATCGCACCTCCCACGCCCCAAGACACTTGAAGCCTGGGTCAAACAACTGGATGATCTTGCCCTGCCCGTTGCACAGGCCAATCACGCCCGTGTGCGCGCCGCACTGAACGACAGCCGTCGTTCGTTGCGTGATATTGCCGACATGATGCAAGACAGCCCGGCGCTGGTGCTGAGCGTGCTGCGCGAGGCCAACCAGCACAGCCATGGCATCACAGAGCCGGCCGAGAGTCTTGAAGTGGCGCTCAATCGCCTGGGCTTGGCCCGCACCGAAGTGCTGCTTAATCGCCTGCCGGCCAAACAGGCGCAGGAAGTCCCTCAGGCTTACCGTCAACTGATTCTGATCAGCCAGCATGCCACCCAACAGGCCAATGGCCTGTTCGCCAGCCGTCTGGCGCGGCTCTGGCAGGATATTCATCTGGGCAGCCTGCTGTTCCTCGCACCGCTCTGGCCACTGGCGCTGGCCCACCCCAAGCTGCTGGAAGAATGGGAACTGCGGGTCATTCATAAAGGCGAATCAAGCCGCACGGTCGAGCTTGAATTGTTCGGCGTCAAGCTGCTGGACTTGTGCCAGGCACTGGCCACGGTCTGGCGCCTGCCGGTCTGGGTCACGCGTGGCTATACCGTACTGATCAAAGAGCGCCGCGAATGGGTCAAGGCACTGCGTATCGCCAGGGAAAATCACGACCCGCTGCAACAGCAGCGCGACATGGATGCCAACGCCGATCTGCAACGCTGGTTCAACCAGCCAGCCAATACGGTATTGATGGGTAATGGCCTGGCGCTGGCCGCACAGCAGGCCTGGAACAGCCCGCACTGCCTGCGCTGGGAACTGCTGAGCAGTCTGTACCTGCAACAGTCAATGGACCAGACCCAGCAACAGGTACACCAGAACGCTGCCAGCAGCGCTCGCCAGCATGCGGCGGACGATCTTTGGCATCCCGCCCAGGCGCTGCTCTGGCCGTGGGATTTTCGGCGCATCAGCAATGGCCATGAACCCGCTGCCGCACCTTCTGCCGATGACCTGCAACGCTGGCGCAAACTGTGCGCCGACATGCTGGTCGAGCCCTCCCCGTTCAACAACGCCATGCACCTGATCAGCACCGCCCGCGATGCGCTGGTGGCGAGCGGCATGCAGCGGGTCATGCTGCTGATGCCGGACAAGAACACTGGCCTGCTGCGCGTGCATCAACTGGCCGGCCTGGGTGCGGAAAATGCCGCATTACAGTTTCAGATCAAAGACAGCAAGGTACTGGAACGACTGCTGGCCCAGCCGACCCAACTGCGTCTTACACCGGCCAACCACGCACAGTTCGCAGCCTTGCTGCCGCCGGCCTTCAAGACCCTGTTCAAGGGCCAGCACTTACTGATCCGCTCGCTGAGCTGCAACGGCAAAGTGCTGATCCTGGCGATTGCCGACCAAGGTGGCAGCCCGATGTCGGAGATCACCGTACAGGCATTCGCCAAGACGGCGCAGTGTGTGGAACGTGCCCTGGTCAACTTTACCCAGCTCAAAAGCACCGGCCGGGCGAAACCTGTGTGATCGCTGGCGGGGGCTGACAGGTTCAGACTGTCTTATCGGCGTGCAGGCCTTTCCGGCTCTGGGCTACAATCCACGCCTTTGCTCATGAAGGGAGGCTGGAAATGTCCGTGTTTAACGACTTGCCACTGGTTATTGAAGCCAGTGACCTGCAGCCTCGCCTGGAGGCGCCGGAGCTGATCCTTGTCGATCTGACCAATCAGGCCCGCTATGACGCAGGACACATTCCCGGCGCCTGTTTCATAGAGCCCAAGCGCACCCAGCTGGGCCAGCCTCCCGCTCCGGGCCTTGCGCCCGCGCTGAGCGATCTGGAGCGCCTGTTCGGCGAACTGGGGCACCGCAGCGATGCGGTATACGTGGTCTACGACGATGAAGGCGGTGGCTGGGCCGGGCGGTTTATCTGGCTGCTGGACGTCATCGGCCACTCCCGCTACCACTACCTCAATGGCGGACTGCTGGCCTGGGAGGCCGCCGGGCTGCCGCTGTCCAGTGAAGCATCGCCCACCCGCCACAGCGCAGTGAGCCTGAGCCTGCAAAGCGCGCCCACCGCCACCCGCGAATACCTGCAGAGCCGCCTGGGTGCTGCCGATCTTGCGATCTGGGATGCCCGCGGGCCCGAGGAATTTACCGGCAGCAAAGTGCTGGCGGCCAAAGGCGGACACATTCCCGGCGCGATCAACTTCGAGTGGACCGCTGGCATGGACAAAGAGCGTCAGCTGCGCATTCGTACCGATCTGCGCCAGACCCTGGAAGCACTGGGTATCACCCCGGACAAGGAAATCATCACCCACTGCCAGAGCCATCGCCGCTCAGGCTTTACCTATCTGGCCGCCAAAGCACTGGGCTACCCGCGAGTCAAGGCCTATGCCGGCTCCTGGAGCGAATGGGGCAACCACCCCGACACGCCTGTGGAGCAATGAACCTACGGCCTGCCCCGCGCAGGCCCCAACAAGCTGTTAGGAATATCAATGAAAGAGCGTCTGTTTATCCTGAGCCAGTACCTGCTGCCCCACCACCTGCTGTCACGCCTGGCTGGCTGTGTGGCCGAATGCAAGGTGAGCTGGTTCAAGAACGCATTCACCGCCTGGTTCGCCCGCCGCTATCAGGTAGACATGTCTCAGGCCCAAGTCGAAGACCTGACGGCCTATGAAAACTTCAACGCGTTTTTCACACGCGCACTGAAACCCGATGCTCGCCCTCTGGACGACACCCCCGGGGCAATCCTGTGCCCGGCCGACGGCGCCATCAGCCAGTTGGGTCCGATCGAACAAGGCCGGATTTTCCAGGCCAAGGGCCACAGTTTCAGCGTGCTGGAGCTGCTTGGCGGCGATCCGCTGCTGTCTGCGCCGTTCATGGGCGGTCAGTTCGCCACCGTCTATCTGTCGCCCAAGGATTACCATCGCGTTCATATGCCACTGGCCGGCACCCTGCGCGAGATGGTCTATGTGCCAGGGCGCATTTTCTCGGTCAACCAGACCACCGCCGAAAACGTACCTGAGCTGTTCGCCCGTAACGAGCGGGTAGTCTGCGTATTCGACACCGAACGCGGCCCGATGGCAGTAGTGCTGGTCGGCGCGATGATCGTAGCGTCGGTAGAAACTGTCTGGGCAGGCCTGGTCACGCCACCCAAGCGCCAGCTCAAGAGCGTGCGCTACGACGAAGCGGCACGGGCGCCAATCCAGCTGGAAAAAGGCGCCGAAATGGGCCGTTTCAAGCTGGGCTCCACAGCCATCGTACTGTTCGGCCCTGAGCAGGTGAAATGGGCCGAAACCCTGACGGCCGGCTCAGCGGTACGCATGGGCCAGGCTCTGGGTCGCGCCGACCAGGCGTGATCGTGGCTGCCGGCCAGGATCGTGCCTGGCCGGCAGCGGTGTCCATGCAACCTATTGCGGCGGGATTAATCATAAGGTCATGGCCCTGTGCCAGATTAAGCTGCGGGCGCAGGCCGATGCTGTTAAAGTCGACCCATCGGTGTTGTAGGACACTTCGCAGTCTATTGATATTGCCCAGCGCTCTCCCCCCTCGACGCATTGGCACCTTATCAATCTGACGCCACCGTTCAGGCCATCAACACGAGGGAGTTGCCTGTCACATGAGTAATATGAGCTTTCCGCTGCTGTTGCGCGTTTCTACGCCGACTCAGTCGAGCCTGACATTCTGTGAAGCCAACCCCCGCGACCTGAAACGCTGGATCTCGACCCTGCCCAAGGCAAATCTGGGCGAAATGGCCCGCCAGCTGTATCAGGGCTTGAGCGAACTCAACCAGTTGCTGACCTCCAGCGATAACCGCCTGCTGCTGCTCGAAGAGCTGCGTCCGGAGGTCTATTTCGTCTGCAAGCACCTGGAGCGCCACTTCCTCAACCAGGCCATTGTTCTGGACGAGCGCCCGCGCAAGGTCGCCAACCTGTGCCAGGCGCTGCAGAACCACCTGGCCACCGGCTACAAGCTGATTATCAACAGCATCGCGCCGCGCTACACGCGCGAAAACAGCGCGTTGCTGACCACTGCGCTGCAACGTGCTGCGCATTGCCTGAACGGCCCGCTGATTCGCGCCAGCCAGCTGTATTGCCCGGTGCAGGACGGGCTGTGGCTTGAGCTGCACCAGATCTATCAGATCGCCCGCCAGTATCAGTTGCACCAGATGCCGGTCAACGAGCCACAGGCCGTCCATGTTCGCAAGTTGAGCATTGAGCAGACCTACATCATCTCGCTGATGATGGGCAGCTCACGCTGCAACCAGATGCGCCAGCTCAATATTGGCAAGCTAGGCGAAGTGCTTGAGGCCTGGAGCAGCATGGTCAAACTGCAGGCAGCCAACGAACCAGGCACGTTGTTCGCCCTGGATCCAGCCGCCGACAAGCCGCCGCTGTATCGCACCCTGTTCGATGAGCAGCTGTTGCCGCGCCTGCTGGGTATCAACCCGCTGGCCCTGGCCGTGACCCTGGAGCAGTATTTGGAGCTGCCCGCCGAACAACGCTCGCAATCCGGCCTGAGCGTACCGCCGGGCGTCAGCACAGACCTGATCCAGCATCTGGCAGCCGCCTGGGGTGATGTCGCCGAGCGCACCTTCCAGCGCATGGCCGGGCACGGCACGCTGAAGATCTGCATCGGCATGAGCGCCCTGCATTACTACCTGGCCGGCAAGAAGTCGTTCAGCGAACTGCTGCAGTTGCCCGCCGTGATCCAGGCCGCCGACTTCACCCTCAAGGTCGCCAATGAGAACAGTGACGACCCATGGTCGCAGGCGTTTGATGCCCACCGTGGCGGCACCTCGTCGACTTTGCTGCCGTTCGAGGAAATCGAATACCCGCAGGTCGACGCCGACCATGACCCCGGCAACGCGCAACACGACTTTCCGATGTTCGAGCTAAGCATCGTCAATCACAGCCCGGGTGGTTATTGCCTGGCCTGGCACAAAGAAGTGCCAACTCAACTGCAAGCCGGTGAGCTGGTCGGCATTCAGGACGAAAGCGCGCAAAACTGGAGTATCGCCATCGTGCGCTGGGTACGCCAGGTACGCAGCGGCGGTACCCAGATGGGGATTGAACTGATCGCTCCATTTGCCCAGCCATGCGGCATGCAATTGATCCGTGAAGAGCAGAACAGCCAGTACCTGCGCAGCCTGATGCTGCCGGAGGTGCGCGCCATGAGCAAACCACCCTTGATGCTGGCGCCACGTCTGCCATTCAAGGAAGACAGCAAAGTACTGATCAACATCAATGGCGAAGAAAAGCGCGCAGCGCTTAAAACCCGGCATATTGCTAGCGCCAGCTACAACCAGTTTGAATATCAGGTCTTCGAGGCGCCGAAATCAGCGGCGCCCGAGAAAAAGATCGGGGAAGAGTTCGAATCGTTGTGGGGCAGCCTGTAGGCGCTGCTTCAGCAGCGAAGATCGCTCAGCCACCTTCGCCGCCAAAGCCCTTGACCTCAAGCCCGCCTCAGTTACGCCCTTCGCGGTCGCGCAAGCCCAGCAGGTAGAGAACCCCATCCAGCCCCAGGGTCGAGATGGCCTGCTTGGCCGATTGTTTGACCAACGGTTTGGCACGAAATGCCACGCCCAGACCGGCAATGGCCAACATCGGCAGGTCGTTGGCACCGTCGCCCACGGCGATGGTCTGCTCCAGGCTCAAGCCTTCCTTGTGCGCCAGCTCGCGCAGCAGGTCAGCCTTGCGCTGCGCATCGACGACAGGCTCGACGGCCACACCGGTGACCCGGCCATCCTCAACTTGCAGTTCGTTGGCAAATACATAGTCGATGCCAAGCTTTTCCTGCAATTGACGGGCAAAGTAGGTAAAGCCGCCCGACAGAATCGCGGTTTTGTAGCCCAGCCGTTTGAGTTCCGCGAACAGCGTTTCGGCACCCTCGGTCAGACGCAGCGAAGCGCCGATTTCGTCGAGCACGCTGACATCCAGGCCTTTGAGCAGCGCCAGACGCTCTTTGAAACTGGCGCGAAAATCCAGTTCGCCGCGCATGGCCCGCTCGGTGATTTCCGAAACCTGCTCACCCACGCCGGCGGCTTTGGCCAGTTCGTCGATGACTTCGGCTTCGATCAGGGTCGAGTCCATGTCGAACACGGCCAGGCGCCGATTACGCCGGAACAGCGAGTCTTGCTGGAACGCGATGTCGACATTCAGCGCCTGAGCAACACTGAGAAACTCGGCCTGCATGGCCTTGAGGTCCGCCGGTTCGCCGCGCACCGAAAACTCGATGCAACCCTTGCCCTGATCCGCCGGGGTGTCGAGCGGCATACGCCCGGACAAACGGTCGATATGGTCAATATTGAGCCCGTAACGGGCGGTAATCGAGCTGACACACTGCAACTGCTCGGCCGTGACCTTGCGGGTCAGCAGGGTCACGATGTGCCGCGCCTTGCCCTGGCCTTCAACCCAACGCTGGTAGTCCTGTTCCGACACGGCAGTGAAGCGCACCTGCTGGTCGAGCTTGTAGGCGGTGAACAACACGTCCTTGAGGACCGATGAGCCTTCGTCGGTGCCCGGGATTTCGACCAGAATGCCAAACGACAGGGTGTCATGGATCACAGCCTGACCAATATCGAGAATGTTCACGCCACCCTGGGCGAGGACGCCGGTAATGGCCGCAGTGAGACCGGGACGGTCTTCACCAGTAATGTTGATCAGGACGATTTCGCGCAAGGCGCACCCCCGCAGGTGGAAAAAAACCGCATTCTACCCGCTTTCAGTGACCATCGGGCACAGCCAGCGCTTTGCCACGTCTGGGCCGCTCGCTATACTGCGCGGCAACTTCATTATCGAAAGAGCCGCGCTCAGTGAACCGGCCCACGCCTATCAAGACCGATAACTTCTTCCTGTTGATCTTCCGTGCCCTGCGTCATCGCCGCGTACCGATCGCCCTGCGTATTGCCAGCCACAACGTGATTCTCGTGGCTCTGGCATTGGTGATCTATGCCGGCGTGATGGGCTTGCAGTTCAAACAGGCCATGCACGAGCAGGCAGACGCGCTGGGACAGTCCCTGACCATCCAGACAGCCAGCTCGGCGACCGAACTGCTGGTGTCCAACGACATCCTCAGCCTCAACGTGTTGCTCGGCAATCTGGTGAAAAACCCGCTGGTGGCCCACGCGGCGATCTACAGCGTCGACAACCGCATCCTCGCCGAAGCCGGGCAGCGCCCGAAAAACAGCCTGCTGGGTGAAACCCAGGGGCTGTACGAGATCAAGATCACCTTCCAGGACGTCATGGCGGGGCATCTGCGGATCAGCCTGGACATGTCGCAGTTCCAGCAGCCGATGACCATCAGCCTGCAGAGCATGGGCATCCTGGCCGGCATCCTGCTTGCGTTGGCCCTGGCCCTGAGCCTGCGCCTGGGCCGGCATATCTCGACCCCGCTGCTGCAACTGCGCCTGTGGCTAAGGGATATCGACCCCTACACCCCAGGCACCGAGCGCCAGGATGAGGTGGGCGATCTGGCCCGCCAGCTACGCACCTCGTTCGCCCCGCCGATACCAGAGCCTGAGCCGATCCCTGAGCCCGAACTGTTCGACGAAGATCTCGAAGAGCACGACGAGCCCGAGCCGCGCAGCCAGGTTGCCGAACCGGCCCGGCCGCGCCTGCCAGCCGCTGCTGCGCCGAGACGCGTGGTGGCCGAGGAAGACCTCGAAGACGAAGAAGACCCGTTCGCCGACCTGCGCGATAACTCCACTCCCGTCGCCCGCCCGGTTGCGTCCTTGCCAGTACCTGCCGCAGCGCCCAGCGAGCCGCAGTACAGCGCAATTCTTGCCGTGCAACTGGGCGGCCAGGACCAACTTCGCCGCCTGCCCAAAGCACGGCTGACCGACCTGCTGCAGCGCTATCGCGACTGCCTGGACCAGGCCACGTCACTGTATGACGGCGAGCTGCACACCTTGAACGACGGCAGCACCCTCATGCTGTTCCACACCCAGACCAGCGGCGAGGATTACCTCACCAATGCAATCTGCTGTGGCGAGCTGCTGCGCGCCCTGAGCCATGCCCTGCAGATCGAAGTCGCCGACAGCGGCATCACCCTGCAACTGCAACTGGGCCTGACCTTGAGTGACGGGGTGGCGGGCCTGAGCCAGATCGATCTGCTGCTGACCGACAAGGCGCAAGACGCTCTGGCCCTGTCGCAACACAGCCGCAACCTGCTGCTGGTCGAGCGCTCGGTAAACGATGACGAACTGCTGCGCCAGCGCGCACGCATCCGGCCGATCGCCAGCCCCGAAGGCGCCTGCTGTGTCGAACGCCTGATGGAGCCCTACCCGTCGATGCTCGAACGCCAATTGGCGCGCATGCACGACGCGCACAAGGTCTGATACAAGGTCTGATTGCAGAGATAAAAAAACCGCGCCAGGCGCGGTTTTTTTATGCGTGTCTTTAGAAACGGAACACTTCAAGATCGGTTCGAATGGGCGATGCCATTGGAATCTTGGGCTTTTCCGGCTGCGGCTTGGCACGCACCACCGGCGCAGTTTTCTTGGGTTCCTCAACCGGCGCCCAGGAAATTGGCTTGATGGCGGTGCTGACCTGATCGGCCAGACGCTGCAGCAGAATGCCCTGCGCCTTGACCTGCGAAGCCGTTGTCCCAGTGTGGACCTCTTCGAGGTGCACCAGGCGGCTGTCACGGACATTACCCTTGCGGTCGAGCAGGCGCCACTGCGCATCGAGAATCGCCGGCTGCTTGCTACCGGAGTCCAGCCGGGTGATGGACAACAGCACCTGTACGTCCGGCGTGAAGTTGGCAACCGTGGGCGACAACACCACCCGCTGACTGTCGAGCTTCCAGGAAATCTGGCGCAACAGCAGTTGATCGATATCCGAAGACAGGTTACCGGCCCAGCGTCCATCGGCGGCCGCGGTCAGCGTGCCATCAGGCTGACGTTGCAGCAGGGTTTCGCGTTGCAGGTAGTCAGCAATCGAAACCGGCCCCAGCAATACTGCCAGCCCAGCGGCCTGCTTTGGCTGGCCTGGCTCACCGCTGTCGAGCTGGTAGAGCGCAGCCGGTTGATGCACGCTGCACCCGGCAAGGCCGAGCACACCCGTCACCAACAAAATCATGGGAAGGCGTAGAAGATTCATCGTCCCGTCCAACCTGCGTTCGGCAGGTCAAAAATTGAATACGCATCAGGGTCATGCAGGCATTGAGCCACGCCTGCTCCTGAAGACCCCATATCATCCGTGAATATTCGCTGTGACTCCAGCGATTATGCGGCGATCTTCATGGCAGAACGAAGATCGCTGACCGCAAACGATCATTCTCAGCCGTTTTCCACCAATAAGGCGTCCACCCGCTGGAAACCGCGTGGCAATTTATTACCACGCCGCCCGCGCTCGCCCTTGTAGTGTTCCAGATCATCGGCCTTGAGCGACAGTGTACGCTTGCCGGCTTGCAGCACCAGCGTTGCGCCTGACGGCACGACGGCCAGATCGGTGACATATTCTTCACGGCTGGCCACCCGGTCACCCGGCACACCGATGATCTTGTTGCCCTTGCCCTTACCCAACTGCGGCAGATCGTTGATACGAAACACCAGCAGGCGACCCTCGGTAGTCACTGCCGCCAGCCAGTGATTTTCGCGGTCGAGCACCGGACGCGGTGCAATCACCTTCGAGCCGGCCGGCAGGGTCAACAGCGCCTTGCCGGCCTTGTTCTTGGCCTGCAGGTCTTCACCCTTGACCACAAACCCGTAACCGGCGTCGGACGCGATCACATACAGCGCATCGTCATCGGGCAACAGCACGCAATCGAAGGTCGCACCGGGTGGCGGCTGCAGCTTGCCGGTCAACGGTTCGCCCTGGCCCCTGGCCGATGGCAGGGTATGCGCGGCCACCGAATAACTGCGGCCGGTGGAATCAATGAACACCGCAAACTGATTGGAGCGCCCTATCGCTGCGGTTTTGAAACCATCGCCGGCTTTATAAGAGAGCCCGGTCGCGTCGATGTCGTGGCCCTTGGCGCAACGTACCCAGCCCTTTTCCGACAGCACCACAGTGACCGGCTCGGTAGGCATCAGCTCGTTTTCCGACAGCGCCTTGGCTTCGGCACGCTCGACAATCGGCGAACGGCGGTCGTCGCCATAGGTTTCAGCATCGGCGATCAGCTCAGCACGCACCAGTTTGCGCAGTTTGGTGTCGCTGCCCAGCAATGCCTTAAGCTTGGCCTGCTCTTTGAGCAATGCATCCTGCTCGCCGCGCAGCTTCATTTCTTCGAGCCGCGCCAATTGCCGCAAGCGCGTGTCGAGAATGTAGTCGGCCTGGATTTCCGACAGGTCGAAACGGGCAATCAGGTCAGCCTTGGGCTGATCCGAGGTGCGGATGATGTGAATGACCTCATCGAGGTTCAGATACGCCGTCAGCAAACCGTCCAACAGGTGCAGGCGATGTTCGACCTTGTCCAGACGGTACTGCAGGCGGCGGCGCACGGTGGCGATGCGGAACATCAGCCACTCATTAAGCAACACCTTGAGGTTCTTGAGCTGCGGCTTACCGTCCAGGCCAATGATATTGACGTTGACCCGGTAGCTGGACTCAAGATCGGTGGTGGCGAACAGATGCTGCATCAGTTCGGCGGCGTCGACCCGGTTGGAGCGCGGAATGATCACGATCCGGCAGGGGTTTTCATGGTCCGACTCATCGCGCAGGTCGGCCACCATGGGCAGCTTCTTGGCCTGCATCTGTGCAGCGATCTGCTCCAGCACCTTGGCACCCGACACCTGGTGCGGCAGCGCCGTGACCACAATGTCGCCATCCTCGACGCGGTACACCGCGCGCATGCGCACCGAGCCCTTGCCGGTTTCGTAAATCTTCAGCAGGTCAGCCCGTGGCGTGACAATTTCAGCCTCGGTCGGGTAGTCCGGGCCCGGAATGTGTTCGCAAAGCTGCTCGACCGTGGCTTTGGGATCGTCGAGCAAGTGCACGCATGCACTGGCGACCTCACGCAGGTTGTGCGGCGGCACGTCAGTCGCCATGCCCACGGCAATGCCCGTGGTGCCATTGAGCAGGATATTCGGCAAACGGGCCGGCAACACCGCGGGTTCTTCAAGGGTGCCATCGAAGTTCGGCACCCAGTCAGCGGTCCCCTGGCCCAGCTCGCTGAGCAGCACTTCGGAATACCGCGACAGCCGGGCTTCGGTATAACGCATGGCCGCAAACGACTTCGGATCGTCCGGTGCGCCCCAGTTACCCTGGCCATCGACCAGCGTATAGCGGTAGCTGAACGGCTGAGCCATCAACACCATGGCCTCGTAACAGGCCGAGTCACCATGCGGATGGAACTTGCCGAGCACGTCGCCGACCGTACGCGCCGACTTCTTGTGCTTGGCGTCGGCGCCCAGGCCCAGTTCGCTCATCGCATAGACAATGCGCCGCTGTACCGGCTTGAGACCGTCACCGATATGCGGCAGGGCACGGTCCATGATCACGTACATGGAATAGTTGAGGTAGGCCTGTTCGGTGAAGTCAGCCAGGGACCGGCGTTCTACGCCATCGAGACTGAGGTCAAGGGAGTCGCTCATGCGGGCCTCATCATTGGGTCGTCTGGCGCAGCAGCAAGGTGCCGCTGCGCTGGGTAAATTCAAGTTGTTTCATGGCGCTCATGCCGAGCAGGATTTCTCTGCCTTCAAGACTTGGCGTCACCAGGGCGCGAACATCGTGCAGGACGATCTGGCCCAGTTGCAGACGCTCGACGCGGGTCCGAAACCCCTGGACCCGGCCATTGGCGGTATTGACCGTGACCGGAACACCGCGCTCCAGGCCCAGTTCGTCGGCCACCTCGGCCGGTATCGCCACATCGGTGGCGCCGGTGTCGATCATGAATGCGACCGGGCGACCGTTGAGCTGCGCTGTCCCGACAAAATGCCCCTGACGGTTACCTGCCAGACGCACCTCGACATAGCCATCGCCCTGCTCAGAAAGCATTTCGCTGTTGGGATTATGCTGCCGGTCTTCCCACTCACCAAAAAAACGGGTAGCCAGGAACAGGCCTGCTATCCAGGCAAGCATCATCAGGACCTTGCCGGCCCGCCGGCCTGGGGGTGACTGGCTCATGGCGCGCTCCAGCCACCGGTCGGGGCGGCGAAGCGCCATACCACCGGCCGCTTTTCGCCATCGGCACGTGCACCAAAGTTGTTATCGGTGCCGATCCAGGCGCCGCTCTCATCAACCACCAGTGCTTCGGTCAGACCATAGGGTTGCTCATAGCGCCGGTGCGGCTTTTTCGCCTCGGCACCGAATGACCAGCAACGTTCAAGCTCGCCGTCTTGCAGGCTGCGCCGGCAGACCCGGTACACCGAGCGCTCAAGGGTGAACAGCTTGCCGTTGTACAGCGCCAGGTCGGAAAAGTCCGGAAAAGCACTGCCCTTCGACGCGGCCTGATCCACTTCGGCATACAGCACGCAACTGCCGGTGCATCGCCATTGCCCGTCTTGCTGATCCACTCGCAACAGCCCGCGCTGTTCGCGCTCGGCGGCCAGCCAGAGCTGTTGCCCGTCGGGGCTCACGGCAATGCCTTCATACAGCGCATTGAAGCGCTGCAACATGCCCTTTTCCCGGGCCTGACGGATCACATCTGCTGGCAGTGGCAGCCAGTTGGCCGCGCCTTGCGCGGTGACTTTGAGCACTGCGCCATGGGCCTCGCTGACCACATAGCGGTTGCCTGCCGCATCGCAACTGATGCCTTCATAGTCCATAGCACCACCCCGCACCACCGACGACAGGCTGGCCATCGAGCGCAGGCTGGCCGGCAGGTCGCTGTGCGCTGCGGGCACCTCGATGATTTCGGCCTCGGCCTGCCAGACGGGTTGCGAGCGGTCCAGGCGATACAGCACCCGGTCATCGCGGTCCGACACCGTCCACAACTCGCCGTTACACAGCGCCAGACCCGACAGGTTACCGCCGGTCATGCCGTCGATCGGATGTTCCGAGACCAGCTTGAGCTGCTCAAGCGGCACCGCGAAAGCAGGTGCCGCCAGCAAGGCCAGAAGGGCGAACCAGGCCGCTCTCAAATCATGACCTCGGCCAGGTTGCCCTTGGTTTCGAGCCAGGACTTACGGTCTGCGGCGCGCTTCTTGGCCAGCAACATGTCCATGATTTCCCGGGTCGTATCGAAGTCGTCCAGAGTCAGCTGTACCAGCCGCCGGGTGTTCGGGTCCATGGTGGTTTCACGCAGCTGCGGCGGGTTCATCTCACCCAGGCCCTTGAATCGGGTGACCTGTGGCTTGCCGCGTTTTTTCTCGGCCACCAGACGGTCGAGAATCCCGTCGCGCTCGGCTTCATCCAAGGCATAGAAGATTTCCTTGCCCAGGTCGATGCGGTACAGCGGCGGCATCGCCACATAGACGTTACCGGCATCCACCAGCGGGCGGAAATGCTGGACGAACAGCGCACACAACAAGGTTGCGATGTGCAGGCCATCGGAGTCGGCGTCGGCCAGGATGCAGATCTTGC
Source organism: Pseudomonas sp. 21LCFQ02 (assembly GCF_024129895.2). Lineage (NCBI taxonomy): Bacteria > Pseudomonadati > Pseudomonadota > Gammaproteobacteria > Pseudomonadales > Pseudomonadaceae > Pseudomonas > Pseudomonas sp. 21LCFQ02. The sequence continues at coordinate 1,953,361 of NZ_CM178749.1, read as the reverse complement.
CATAACGCAACTGACTGATATCCGTCGAACCCGGATCCACCCCGATCGCCACGGCAATGTTGTGCACTTCCTGGCTGGCCAGGACTTCACCACCATCGACTTCCCAGGTATTGAGGATCTTGCCGCGCAACGGCAGGATCGCCTGGAACTCCTTGTCTCGCGCCTGCTTGGCCGAACCACCGGCCGAATCACCCTCGACCAGGAACAGTTCGGAACGGGCCGGGTCCTGGCCTGCGCAATCAGCCAGCTTACCGGGCAGCGCAGGCCCTTGGGTAATGCGCTTGCGCTCGACCTTCTTGCTGGCTTTCAGGCGCCGACCGGCATTGCTGATCGCCAGCTCCGCCAGTTGCATGCCAAGGTCCGAGTGGGTGTTCAGCCACAGGCTGAACGCATCCTTGACCACCCCGGAAACAAAGGCTGCGGCCTCACGGGACGACAGACGTTCTTTGGTTTGCCCGGAGAATTGTGGCTCCTGCATCTTGGTCGAAAGCACAAAGGCAATCCGCTCCCAGACGTCTTCCGGAGCCAGTTTCACACCACGCGGCAGCAGGCTGCGGAATTCACAGAACTCGCGCATGGCATCGAGCAAGCCCTGGCGCAAGCCATTGACATGGGTGCCGCCCTGCGCGGTCGGAATCAGGTTGACGTAACTTTCCTGGAGGCTATCGCCGCCTTCAGGCAGCCATAACAGCGCCCAGTCCACCGCCTCCTTGTTACCGGCAAAGCTGCCGCAGAAGGGTTCTTCCGGCAGACGCAGGAAGTCGTTGACCGAGTCCTGCAGGTAGGAGCGCAGGCCATCTTCGTAGTGCCACTCGACCTTCTCGCCGTTGGACTTGTCTTCGAAACTCACCAACAGGCCAGGGCACAATACAGCCTTGGCCTTGAGCACATGCTTGAGACGGCTGACGGAAAACTTCGGGCTGTCGAAATACTTCGGGTCCGGGCTGAAATACACACTGGTGCCGGTATTGCGCTTGCCCACGGTGCCGACCACTTCCAGCTCCGAGGCTTTGAAGCCGTCGGCGAAGCTCATCTGGTATTCGTTGCCGTCACGCTTGACCTTGACCCGCACCTGGGTCGACAGCGCGTTGACCACCGAAATGCCCACCCCGTGCAATCCGCCGGAGAACTGGTAGTTCTTGTTGGAGAACTTGCCGCCGGCATGCAGCTTGGTGAGGATCAGCTCGACACCAGAAACCCCCTCTTCGGGGTGGATATCCACCGGCATGCCGCGACCGTCGTCGCTGACTTCAAGCGAGTTGTCAGCGTGCAGAATCACTTGCACCGAACGGGCGTGACCGGCCAGGGCTTCGTCGACACTGTTGTCGATGACCTCCTGGGCCAGGTGGTTGGGCCGTGAGGTGTCGGTGTACATGCCCGGACGTTTGCGAACCGGGTCGAGGCCCGAGAGGACTTCGATGGCATCGGCGTTATAAGAGCTAGCGCTGGGAGTGGCCATGGGTTCTCGTCATCAATGGTTCATGAAATGTTGCATATTTGCATGCGCGCCTTTCACTGCGGTGACAGGCGGGCGGATTACAGCGGCGCCGGAGCAAAACCGGCTATTGCCAGCAACTCGGGCATGCGCGCCTCGAAGCCTTGATAGCTGTGGTCCCCGCCTTCGCGAATATCCAGCTTGCACTGAGCATAAAACGCAGCGGCGCGGCGGTAATCCAGGGTCTGGTCACCGGTCTGCAGCCAGACCTGGATGTCCTGCGGCTGGTTTGGCGCAGGCACCTCCAGCTCGGCCAACGCCTGAATATGATCCAGGGTCAGTTCCCAGCGCTGTCCGGTATAAAGGTTCTGCTGAGTGCCCAGATAGCCATCGAACAACTGGTGCGGGTTGACCGCCGGGTTGATCAGCACCGCTTTGAGCCCGTGACGCTGCGCAAGATGGGTCGCATAGTAGCCGCCAAGCGAGCTGCCGACCAGTAATGGCCGGCCCAACGCCTCAATGGCCTGTTCAAGCTGGGCCAGCGCCTGGCGAGGATGATGGTGCAGTTCAGGCACGCGCAAGCGCTCTTGCAGCCCCAGCGAATGCATCAGCGCCGCCAGCCAGGTGGCCTTTTTCGACAGGGCCGAGCTGTTCAGGCCATGGATATACAAGAGTGCGGGGGTATGGCCGGTCATGCCTTGGCTCCGGTTTGCGCGTCATGATTAAAGCCGCACAGTTTACAGGAGTAAGGCCCGGGAGCTGCACCGGCAAATGTTTCAATAGCCGGTTCCGGACAGATCGACCTCGAAATGTACGCCAACCAGCCGCGAAACACCGGTCTCAAGCCGCCCGTCGTCATGCAGGCGTAACCAGCGATAGCCTGGCGCGGCGGTATCAAGGGCAAAGTCTGCGCTGCCCGGCGCGAACTGAATGCAGGTCGACGGCGTGGCCAGCAGCCGAATGCCTTGACGCACTTGATCAAATTCCTGATGCACATGCCCCCAGAGCACCGCCCTGACCTGGGGATAACGCTCCAGCACGGCGAACAACGCATCAGCGTTATGCAGGCCGATAGGCTTCATCCATTCACAGCCAATGGCGACCGGATGATGATGCAGACAAACCAGATGATGGCGCTCAGGCGCCTCACGCAAGGACTGCTCCAGTAACTGGAGTTGTTCATCCTCCAGATAACCGAACACCGAACCTTCGACCTCGGAGTTGAGCATGGTCACCCGCCAGCCACCGACATCGGTCACCGGCTGTAACGCGTCACAGCCCTGCGCGGCTTCGCTCATCTGTGGCCAGTGGTCATGGTTACCGGGCAGCCAGCGAACCGGCGCGCCAAGCACCTCGCTCATCTGCCGGAACGCCTGATACGACTGCAGTGAGCCGTCCTGGGACAAATCGCCGGTCATCAACAGCAGATCGATAGCCGGTTGCTCGGCCTGCACCTGCTCAATGACCTTGTGCAACCCCTCGCGGGTTTTCATGCCCAGCAGCGTGCCGTCCGCGTCAGCGAACAAATGACTGTCAGAAATCTGGACCAGCAGGACTGAAGAGTCCTTGATTGATGAACTCGGCAACGGCCGTCTCCCCCGGACGATTCGCTGCGATTATGGTAGTTGATACGGGGCGCGGCAAATCTGCGAATGAGTGACGGATCACAAGACCGCGCATTGAAATGCCAGTATTGATCCGGCGCACACCCCGAGAATCGGCGGGTTCAACGCACTGCCTCATACTCATGCCCGCACGCCAGGCAGTGGCTCAGCCATTCACCGAGAAACAGGTTGAGCTGGGATTTTTCGTCTGGTTGGTGCATGTGTGCATTGGGGTACGGATAAATGCCCTGGAAGCGCCGCGCATGTTCGGCGCCGATCACTTCGGCCATGCGCGCGTCGTGATAGACCTGCACTTCCAGGCTGGGCACCGGCAGCCAGGGCAGGCTGTGCTCCTGGCGCACCTGCAAGGTGGTGGTGTACGGGCAGTCGAGCACCACTTCAAGCGTCAGCACCCCCAGCATCTGGTCGCCTTGGGTCACCGCAATCCGGCGCGAGCTTTTTTGTGTCCGCATGTCTGGCAACAAACGCATCAGGCGGGCGTAATTGGCCTCGCAGGCGGCCTGCAGCCCGGCAAGATCGACACGGTAGCGCTCGCGCAAGAGATTCACGACCATAGCCCCCTGATTTCATTGCGGTTCAAGGCCAGCCACTGGATGGCGATGATGGTTGCCGCATTCATGATCCGGCCATCAGCCACAGCCTGCAAAGCGTCGTCGAACGACCAGACCGTGACGCGGATGTCCTCCCCCTCCGACTCCAGGCCGTGCACGCCGCCGGCGCCCTGGCTGTCGCACTGCCCCAGAAACAGATGTACATACTCATCGCTGCCGCCCGGCGAAGGAAAGTACCGGGTAATCGGCCACAAGGCACTGAATTGCAGACCAGCTTCCTCTTCTGCCTCGCGATGAGCAACTTCTTCCGGTTGCTCGTCCTTGTCGATCAGACCGGCGACCATTTCAATCAGCCACGGGTTGCCGGATTTCTCGGCAGCGCCGACCCGGAACTGCTCGATCAGTACCACTTCGTCGCGCTTGGCGTCGTACGGCAGCACACAGACCGCGTCATGACGGACGAACAGTTCGCGGCTTAGTTCCCGCCCCATACCGCCATTGAACAGCTCATGGCGCAAGTACAGCTTGTCGAGTTTGTAGAACCCCTTGAAACAGGTTTCACGCCGGGTGATCTCGTAGGCCGTGGGGGTCGATCGGGTGCTCTGGGTCATGAAAGTCTCGCTGCGAAAGATTTGGCTTGGGGCCATCCTAACGCGCATCGCAGGCCTGATGCAGCCCCTTCCTTACCTGCCAGAGTAGACGCGCGGGCGTAAAGCATTTCTAATCCGTCGCGATGGCGAACCGAACACCGGTTTTGCAGTCCAATCGGCCTGGATGCGTATCGCGCAGCCGCTTATTTTGATACTGCCAAGGATCATCATGTCGTTAACGAAGATCGCTGCGCTGGCTTGCCTGGCCGTCACTCTGGGTGCCTGCCAAAGCCTGTTCAAGCCCAACATGCGTGCCCCGCTGCAGGTCGAACGCGAGGCCTGGGAGCAGATCAAGCCGGGCTGCAGCAGCGCCGACTGCCCGCTGGTGAACATCGATACCGTGCATTTTCCTGACGAGCCGCGGCTCGATGCCATCGTGCAGAAGAACCTCCTGCAGATGGCCCCGACCCGCCCGGGTGCAGCGCCAGCGACGTCCCTGAAAGCCTATGAGCAGCAGTTCCTCAGCCAGTCCGAAGGCCGCAACAGCAGCTACCTGCAAGCCAAGGTACGCGAGCAGCATGACGGTATCGTGGTGATTGAACTGTCCAGCTACCTCGACAGCGGTGGTGCCCATGGTGATCCGGGCCGGGCGCTGTTCAACTATTCACGCCAGCAGCAGAAAGTCCTGACCCTGGCCGACATGGTAGTGCCCGGCAAGGAAAACGAGTTCTGGCAAAAAGCCCAACTCGCCCACCAGGCCTGGATGGTTTCGACCAAAGCCAACGAAGACCCGCAGTTCGCCAGCACCTGGCCGTTCAAGCGCACACCTAACGTGGCATTGACCTATGGCGCGGTGATCCTCAAGTATCCGGTGACCACCATCGCGCCCTATGCCATGGGCCATATCGAGCTGAAGATTCCCTATCCGCAGCTCAATGGTGTGATCAGGCCCGAACTGTTCCCCGGTCGCGGCTGAAACCACGCCCCAGCGAAAATTGCAGGGCACCGGCAACCAGCACGGCGGGCAACGTGGCGCCCACCTGCGGGTACAGATTGGCCAACAAGTGATAGGTGCTGACGCCGCCCAGCCAGGCCAGCAGGCTCAGACCGTACAACGCCGGCAGCGCAGCCGGCGTACGGCGGCGACGGACGATAAAATGATCGACCAGCACCACGCCAAACAGCGGCGCGAACAGCGAGCCGATCAGCAACAGAAAGCCTTCGTACTGTGCCAATGGCGCAAAACAGGCAATCAAGGTACACAGCACCCCGATTGCCAGTGCCAGGTGTTCGACCTTCAACCCCGACAACATCGCACTGGACACCGCCGCCGAATGAATATCGGCAAAGGCTTTCTCTGATTCGTCGAGCAACACCAACAGCAGCGGAATGCCCATCCCCGCGCCCGCCAGCGCCAACAGCAATGCATTGGCTTCACCGTCGGCAGCGAACGCCAGGGTGTAGGCCACGCCCAGGCTCATCAGCCAGCAGTTGCCGATGAAGTAGCCCAGCACCGTGCCGACAAAGACTGGCTTGGCCCGACGCCCAAAACGTGAATAGTCGGCGATCAACGGTAGCCACGACAGCGGCATGGCAATCGCCAGGTCCAGACCGGTGGCAAATGGCATCGAGCCATCCCCTGCCCTGGCCCACAACGCGCTCAGGTCGGCCTTGCTCAACAGGTTCCAGGTCAACCACAGGCAGGCCCCCAACAGCAGCCAGATCCCCCATTGGCGCAGAATCTTGCGCACGAAGGTCAATGGCCCGCTGACTGCCAGCAGCGTTGCCAGCCCGCCGAACAACAGCGCCCAGAGCAGTGGGCTGCTCCACAGACCCGCAGCACCGAAGGTGCGCCCGGCCAACAGGCTGGCTGCATCGCGCATGACGATGATCTCGAACGAGCCCCAGCCAATCAGTTGCAACAGGTTGAGAACCGCCGGCAGCATCGCCCCACGCCGCCCCAGGCTGAGCTTGAGCGACGCCATCGACGACAGCCCGGTGTCAGTACCAATCACCCCGGCGCTGGCCAGTAACAGCACGCCGATCAGCGTGCCCAGCGCAATCGCCAGTAGCGCCATGGCCATGCCCAACCCCGGAGCCAGCAAGGCACCCGCTTGCAGGACCATCAGGCCGATCCCTAATGAAAACCACAGGGAAAACAGATCGCGCCCGCCGAAAACCCGTTTGTCGCCGGGGACCGGCAGGTCAGGGGAGTAAGTGCCAGGTGTGTTCACATTAACGCTCGGTAATAGAGTGGAATACGGTAGGAGCTCGCTCGCGAAGGGGCCGGTTCAGGCGATACACCATCACCACCGTCAGAGACGCCTTCGCGACCAAGGTCGCTCCTACACTTTCTGGTACAGCTGGCTGCCTTCCTGTTTGAAGCGTTCGGCCTGTTCGCGCATGCCGTCTTCCACCGCGACATCCACCGCATCAATGCGCTGGTTGGCGGCGTACTCGCGCACTTCCTGGGTGATTTTCATCGAGCAGAACTTCGGCCCGCACATCGAGCAGAAATGCGCGACCTTGGCCGACTCCTTGGGCAAGGTTTCGTCGTGATAGGCACGCGCAGTGTCCGGGTCCAGGCCGAGGTTGAACTGGTCTTCCCAGCGGAATTCGAAGCGCGCCTTGCTCAGTGCGTTGTCGCGGATCTGCGCGCCGGGATGGCCCTTGGCGAGGTCAGCGGCATGTGCGGCGATCTTGTAGGTGATGATCCCGGTTTTCACGTCATCCTTGTTCGGCAGGCCCAGGTGCTCCTTGGGGGTGACGTAGCAGAGCATCGCGCAACCGAACCAGCCGATCATCGCCGCACCGATGCCCGAGGTGATGTGGTCGTAACCCGGCGCAATATCAGTGGTCAGCGGGCCGAGGGTATAGAACGGCGCCTCGTCGCAGCATTCCAGCTGCTTGTCCATGTTTTCCTTGATCAACTGCATTGGCACATGGCCAGGGCCTTCGATCATGGTTTGCACGTCATGCTTCCAGGCGACCTTGGTCAGCTCGCCGAGGGTTTCCAGCTCACCGAACTGCGCGGCGTCGTTGGCGTCGGCAATCGAACCCGGACGCAGACCGTCGCCCAGCGAGAAGCTGACGTCGTAGGCCTTCATGATTTCGCAAATGTCTTCGAAGTGCGTGTAGAGGAAGTTTTCCTTGTGATGCGCCAGGCACCACTTGGCCATGATCGAGCCGCCGCGGCTGACGATACCGGTGACCCGCTTGGCCGTCATCGGCACGTAGCGCAGCAGCACACCGGCGTGGATGGTGAAGTAGTCCACGCCCTGCTCGGCCTGCTCGATCAGGGTGTCGCGGAACAAATCCCAGGTCAGGTCTTCGGCGATACCACCGACCTTTTCCAGTGCCTGGTAGATCGGTACGGTGCCGATCGGCACCGGTGAGTTGCGGATGATCCACTCGCGGGTTTCATGGATATGCTTGCCGGTGGACAGGTCCATGACCGTGTCCGAGCCCCAGCGGATGCCCCAGGTCAGCTTGGCCACTTCCTCTTCGATGGACGACCCCAAAGCGCTGTTGCCAATGTTGCCGTTGATCTTCACCAGGAAGTTACGGCCGATGATCATCGGCTCCAGCTCGACGTGGTTGATGTTGGCCGGAATGATCGCCCGGCCGCGGGCGATTTCTTCACGCACGAATTCGGCGGTGATTTCCTTGGGAATACTGGCGCCGAAGCTGTGTCCGGCGTGCTGCTGCTTGAGCAACCCGGTGGCGCGGGCCTCCTGGAGTTTCATGTTTTCGCGGATGGCGACGTATTCCATCTCGGCGGTAATGATGCCCTTGCGCGCATAATGCATCTGGCTGACGTTGGCGCCCGCCTTGGCGCGGCGCGGATTGTTCACATGGGCAAACCGCAGGGCTGTCAGTTCGGCATCGTTGAGGCGCTGCTGGCCAAAATTGGAGCTCAGACCGCCCAGCCGCTCGGTGTCGTTACGCGACTCGATCCACGGCGAGCGCACATCGGCCAGGCCCTTGCGCACGTCGATGATCACATTGGGGTCGGTGTAAGGCCCGGAGGTATCGTAGACGGTGACCGGCGCGTTGATCTCGCCGCCGAAATCGGTAGGCGTCACGTCCAGACTGATCTCGCGCATCGGCACGCGGATATCCGGGCGCGAGCCCTGAACATAGATCTTCTGCGAACGGGTAAAAGGCTGGACCGAACCCGAGTCGACCTGGGCCGATTCACTCAGATGGGGGGCGTTATTGGTTTTTCTTGTCGTCATCACGGTCTCTCCTGACATCCTGCACGGATTGATTGTCGGAGTGACCTGAACGGACGGAGGGCGTCATGCATGCAATGACGCAGAGTGACGCGGCGCGAAGTGGTGCATAAATATTGAACGCACGACCCCGGACGACACTCAAGAGGACTCGCCGGGAGCGAGCAATCTTGTTCCCTACGCAGGCGTTAACCTGATCAGGTTCAACGGGATCCGGTTTAACCGATCTCAGCCTCATAGCAAGGCACCCCGACAAGAACGGCGCCAGTCTATGCCGGCTCGGGAGCGAGCGCCAGTCCCAAATGCAACACCTGCGATAAGTGGCTGAAATGGCCGAAATAGCTGATTGTTGCGCCGAACATCTGGCTCTACACTCGCCGACTGCGATCATCTTCTGGAAAAGGAACGCCCATGCTGCGCAAATTGCCGTTGGCCTTCGCCGTGTCGTATGCCTGCATTGCCCCGAGCTGGGCCACTGATGCACCACCGACGGCGTTGACCGGGCTGGTGAATGTCTATCAGCAGGCAGTGGACAACAACGCCGATCTGGCCGCCGCCCGTGCCGATTACCAGGCGCGTATCGAAGGCGTACCCCAGGCCCGTGCCGGCCTGCTGCCCAACCTCTCGGCCAGCGCCCAGAACAGCAGCACCCGCACCAGCATCGACCAGCCCAAGGCCACCGCCACCCGCAGCGGCACCCTGTACCAGGCAACCCTGAGCCAGCCGCTGTTCCGCGCTGATCGCTGGTTCCAGCTGCAGGCGGCCGAAGCGGTCAACGAACAGGCCGCGCTGGAGCTGTCAGCCAATGAACAGAACCTGATCCTGCAATCGGCGCAGAGCTATTTCGGTGTCTTGCGCGCCCAGGACAATCTGGCGACTGCCAAAGCCGAGGAGTCGGCGTTCCGGCGCCAGCTTGATCAGGCCAATGAGCGCTTTGACGTCGGCCTGTCGGACAAGACCGATGTGCTGCAATCCCAGGCCAGCTACGACAGCTCACGGGCCAACCGCCTGATCGCCCAGCGTCAGGTGGACGATGCCTTCCAGGCCTTGGTGACGCTGACCAATCGCCAATACAGCGCGATCGAAGGCATTGTTCACAGCCTGCCGGTGCTGCCGCCGTCACCCAACGACGCCAAGGCCTGGGTCGACACCGCCGCCTTACAAAACCTCGACCTGCTGGCCAGTAACCACGCCGTCGATGCTGCACAACAGACGCTGCGCCAACGCAAGGCCGGGCATGCGCCGACCGTGGATGCTGTCGCCACCTGGCAACGCGGCGATAACGATCTGCAAGGGTTTTCCAACCCCAATTACACGGGCACCAACTACAGCGGCGATGTCGAACAACGCACAGTGGGTCTGCAGGTCAATATCCCGCTGTACAGCGGCGGTCTGACCAGCTCCCAGGCACGGGAGGCCTATGCGCGCCTGAGCCAGAGTGAACAGCGCCGCGAAAGCCTGCGCCGCCAGGTGGTGGAGAACACCCGCAATCTGCATCGTGCGGTGAATACCGACGTGGAACAGGTGCAGGCGCGCAAGCAGTCGATCATCTCCAACCAGAGTGCGCTGGAAGCGACGGAGATTGGTTATCAGGTGGGCACCCGTAATATCGTCGATGTGCTCGATGCCCAGCGTCAGTTGTATGCGTCGGTGCGTGACTACAACAACACGCGCTATGACTACATCATCGACAGCTTGCGCTTGAAGCAGGCGGCCGGGACGTTGAACCCTGGTGACTTGCAGGATTTGGCGCGCTATCTGAAGCCTGACTACAACCCGGACCGGGATTTTCTGCCACCGGACTTGGCGACCGAGGCGCGCAAGAACTTTGAGCGGCCGGCCAAGCGTTGAATATGTCGTAGGAGCTCGCCCGCCGCCTCGGCGCCCCGCTGTCGCGTAGCAAACACGGACCTCGTAGGAGCGGCTTTAGCCGGGAAGCCTTCGCGGCTGAAGCCGCTCCTACAGGATCTCGTGTTTGCTGTACGACCGCGCGGCACGTCCCCTAGGCCACCAACCGATCAATCAACGCCAATAGCCGCTGCAAGGCGCCCTGATTGGCTTTCATCACCTGCAAACCGGCCTCGGCCATGCGGCGGGCCTGGTCGGGCTGCTCGAACAGGTGCTGTACGGCCTCGGCCAGTGCGGTCGGGTCGCTGGCTTGCTGCAGGGCGCCGGCGGTGCGCAGCATGGCGGCGATTTCCAGGAAGTTGAACAGGTGCGGGCCGCTGAGTACCGGTTTGCCCAGCGCGGCCGGTTCCAGCAGGTTGTGACCGCCATTGGGCACCAGGCTGCCGCCGACAAAGGCGCAGTCGGCCAGTGCATAGAGAAACAGCAGCTCGCCCATGGTGTCGCCCAACAGCACGGTGGTCGTGGCGGTCACCGGCTGGCCGCTGGAGCGCCGGACCGTGTCGAAACCTTGCTGGCGGCACAGCTCGTGCACGCTGTCGAAACGCTCGGGGTGGCGCGGGACCAGGATCAGCAAGGCCTGCGGGTGGCTGGCGAGCAATTGGCGATGGGCCGCCAGGATGCTCTCGTCTTCGCCCGCGTGGGTACTGGCGGCGATCCATACCGGTCGGGCCGTGGCCTGCCATTGCTCGCGTAAGTGCGCAGCCTGTACCGGCAACTGTGGGTCGATGGTCAAGTCGAACTTGATCGAACCGGTGACCGTCACGCATTCGCGCCGCGCGCCTAGGTCACGAAAGCGCTGGGCTTCGGCCTCTGTCTGTACGGCAAAGCCGTTCATTTCTGCCAGCATCGGCCGGGTCAGGCCGGCAAACCGTGCATAACCCCGTGCCGAACGTTCGGACAGCCGGGCATTGGCCAACACCACCGGGATACCGCGTCTTGCGCACTGGTGAATATGGTTGGGCCACAGCTCCGTCTCCATGATGATGCCCAGCCGCGGCCGTACATGGTCCAGAAACCGTCCTGCCGCCCACGGCAGGTCATAGGGCAGGTAGCAGTGCTGAATCCGCGGCTCATTGGCGAACAGCGCCTGAATCCGCTCGGAACCGGTGGGCGTCATGCAGGTCAGGGTGATGGTCTGCTGCGGGTACGCCTTGAGCAGCGCCCGGACCATCGGCGCAGCAGCAATGCTCTCGCCCACCGACACCGCATGCACCCAGATCCCGCCCTGGCGCATCGGCGGCAGACCGAAGGCAAAGCGTTCTTTGATACGCCGGGCATAAGCAGGCGCCTTGCGCGAACGCAGGAACAGGCGCAGCGCAACCAGCGGCAGGCCCAGGTGAAACAGCAGGGTATAGAGAGTTCTGTTCATGGCGGCGAAGTTTACAAGGATCCGGGGTCGATGATCAGCCAATCGCCTGCAAATGCACCGCAAAGCGCTCGGCCAGCCATTTTGCCGCCGGCCCCAGCGGTGTATCGCGACGCCAGGCCAGTTCCACCACCAGCGCTGGCGGGCGCCATTCGCTGGGCAGTTCGACCATCTGGCTCTGGTAGGTGGGGTATTGCACCACGTGCCGGGGCAGCCAGGCCCAGCCCAGACCGCGCATCAGCAGTTCGGCCATGGCATAGAAGCTGTCAGCCCGCCAGACCTGAGAACTGAGCGCCTCGCCGCCGGGGTAGTCGCTTTGCTGGGCGGTGATCAGCAGTTGCCGGTGACGGGCCAGTTGCTGACAGGTTACCCAGCGCTCTTTGGCCAGCGGGTGATCAACCGCACAGACCGTGACCATTTCCACGCTGCCCAGCGAACGGCGTTCCAGTGAGGCTGGCACATCGTCATGGCTGAAGAACAGGCCGATATCGGCCCGCCGTTCGACCAGCTTGCGGGCCACATCGCCTTGGGCACCGCTGGCCAGTTGCACTTGCAGAAAAGGAAAGCGGTTGGCCAGCCCATCGAGGCTGTCGATCACCGGTTGATGGGGCATGGCTTCGTCCTGGGCGATGCGCAACAACGCTTCCTGGCCGCGCATCAATGCAAGCGCGTGGCCATCCAGCCGCTCGCAGTGGCGCAGCAGTTCACGCACATCCTCCAGCAGCGCTTGACCATGTTCGGTCAAACTCGGCTGGCGACCGCTACTGCGCTCGAACAGGCTGACACCAAGGTCTTGCTCAAGCAGAGCAATCGCACTGCTGACGGCCGATTGCGCCTTGCGCTGCTCGCGAGCCACGGCCGAGAACGAGCGTAACTCGGCGACGCGGGCGAACAGGCGCATCTGTTCCAGATCCCATTGTCCTGCCATCAACCTATCTCCATAACAGATAGGTAATGACTTTACCCCATCCATGAACATTCTAGAATGCGCGCCACTGAACAGGAGTCCGCCCATGAATGCCTATTACCTGCTGGCCATTGCCATTTGCGCCGAAGTTGTCGCCACCACCTCGATGAAAGCCGTCAAGGGCCTGAGCGCCCCACTGCCGCTGCTGTTGGTCATCTGTGGCTATACCGTCGCGTTCTGGATGCTGATCATCGTGGTACGCACCATTCCGGTGGGGGTGACCTATGCCATATGGTCGGGCATGGGCATCGTGCTGGTGAGCATCGCCGCGCTGTTCATCTACGGCCAGAAGCTCGACTTGCCAGCGGTACTGGGCATGGGCCTGATCGTGCTTGGCGTGGTAGTGATCCAGTTGTTCTCGAAAACCGCAGGGCACTGATAACCCCCTATAATGGCCGGCATCGTTTACGCCATGAGGTGCCCATGCCATCTGTTATCTCCACCGACGTCCTTATTGTGGGCGGCGGGGTCGCCGGTCTCTGGCTCAACGCCCGCCTGCGCGGTCAGGGCTTTGCCACTGTGCTGGTGGAAAACGCCAGCCTCGGCGGCGGGCAGAGTCTCAAGTCGCAGGGCATCATTCATGGCGGTGCCAAATATGCGCTGCACGGAGCCCTGACCGGCGCTTCGGAAGCCATCGCCGATATGCCGCGGCGCTGGCGCGAAGCTCTGGCCGGTAATGGCGAGCTTGATCTGGCCGGTGTCAGGTTGTTGTCCGAAGCCCACTACCTGTGGTCGCCGGGCACCCTGGCCGGCAACCTCACCAGCTTTTTTGCCAGCAAGGCGGTGCGTGGCCGCGTCGATCAGGTCAAGGGCAATGAATTGCCCCCCGCTCTGCAACACCCGAAATTCAAAGGCAAGGTTTACCGTCTGGCCGAACTGGTGGTGGATGTGCCGAGCCTGATCGAACGCCTGGCGCAACTGGCCGGCGATAGCCTGCTGGCCGGCCAGCAGATTGAACCGCTGCTGGCCGATGGGCAACTGGTCGGCCTGCGGGTGGATGGCCGCGACATTCAGGCCCAGCGCATTGTGCTCAGTGCCGGTGCCGGGACTGCCGACCTACTGCAAACATTGAGCATCAACCAGCCGAAAATGCAGCGTCGTCCATTGCACATGGTGCTGGCCAAGGGCGCGGCCCTCAAGCCACTGTTCGCTCACTGCCTGGGCGGAGGCCCCAAGCCACGCATCACCGTCACCACCCACCCAGCCGCCGATGGCCAGAATGTCTGGTATCTGGGCGGTGATATTGCCGAAGCCGACGGTGTCGCCCGCGAGCCGGCAGCGCAGATCGCTGCAGCCCGGGAAGAGCTGCACAAGCTACTGCCGTGGATCGATCTGGATCAGGTGCAGTGGGCCACGCTGCGGGTCGACCGCGCCGAGCCAGAACAATCAGGGCTGGTCCGCCCAGACAACGCCTTCGTCGCTGAGCAGGGCCGTTTGCTGGTCGGCTGGCCGACCAAGCTGGCCCTGGCGCCAGACTTCGCCGACCGGGTCCTCGCCGCGCTGAGCAAGGACGGCATCCAGCCAACCGCGCAGCCTGCGCCCAATGACCTGCCCAAGCCGCCACTGGCCATACCTGTCTGGGATCAACTGCTGCCATGACCTTACCGACTTTGCATGAACTGCACCGCCCGCTGGGCAGCACTGGCCTGAACGTTTCGCCGTTGGGCCTGGGCACCGTAAAACTGGGTCGCGACCAAGGGGTCAAGTACCCCAACGGTTTCAGTATCCCCGATGACCAGGCAGCGGCCAGCCTGCTGCGCCAGGCACGCGAGCTGGGCATCAACCTGATCGACACCGCTCCGGCCTATGGCACCAGTGAGCAGCGTCTTGGTCCGCTGCTGCGCGGCCAGCGTCACGACTGGGTGATTGTCAGCAAGGTGGGTGAGGAGTTCGACAACGGCCAGTCGCACCATGACTTCAGCGCAGCGCACACCCGGCTCTCGGTCGAGCGCAGCCTGAAACGTCTGGAAACCGATTTTATCGACCTGGTGCTGGTGCATTCCGACGGCAATGATCTGGCGATTCTCAACGACAGCGAGGTCTACCCGACCCTGGCCGAACTCAAGCGCGAAGGCAAAATCCGCCACTTCGGCTTTTCTGGCAAAACCGTCGAGGGCGGCCTGCTGGCGTTGCGTGACGGCGACTGCGCAATGGTGACCTATAACTTCAACGAGCAGACCGAAAAGCCGGTTCTGGACTACGCTGCGGCGCACGGCAAAGCAATTTTGGTGAAAAAAGCGCTGGCCAGCGGTCATATCTGTCTGGAACCCGGTGTCGACCCGGTGCGCGCCAGTTTTGAACTGTTATTTGCGCATCCGGGCGTTGCCAGTGCCATCGTCGGGACCATCAATCCCGTCCATCTGGCGCACAACGTTGCCAGCGCTGCCGCCGTGATTCGCCGTCAGCGCTGATTGCAGGAGGCCGACCCCAACGCACGGATGCCCGATGTGGCATACCATAAGAAGGAGCCGAGATGCCGCATACCCTGATAAGGAAAAACCCCAGCAACTTCAAGACTCTGGCGCTATTCGTCGAGGCCACACCCGAGGCGCTGAGCTATGAAAGCATCGGCATGCCGCTCAACTTTGCCCAGACCCTGCAACGCCGGCGCAAGGTCGAGGTGGCGGATACTGAACGCTTTGCCATCGAACTGGCCAATCTCGGGGTCTCGGTACGCCTGACCATCACCTGGCAGAACCGGGATTATTGGGTGCTGGTGCGGCAAAAGCGCAAGGACCGTGGCGATGTGGTGCTCAAGCTGATTTCCGGCTATGTCCCGGCCCACGAAATGAGCCTGCCGCTGCATACCGCCATTCAGGAAGTCGCAGAGGAATGCCTGATCGAGACGCCACAGGGCTGGCTCAGCGGGCGTTATCAGGACACCTGGCTGCCTGCACCTTATGCAGCGGCTCTGCACTACCGCGAAGCCATGCCGTTTCTGCTCAGCCCGCTGTCGGGCGCGGCCAAACCGGTGCGTTGCGGCAACCTGGCGCTGCTTGAACGACCGCGAGCCTATGTGCACCTGCCCACCGCATCACTGCAACTGATTTACGACCTGCGCCTGGAGATCCCCAGGGATGCCAGGCCGCTCAGTCTGTTTCATGTCGACGAGACGCTTGAAGACGAGTACCTGGTCGCACGCCTGAACCGCAAGAAGCCCGACCTGTACCTGATGCCGCTGGAGAACGGCGAGCCGTTGCCCGAACTGTATACCCTCAAGCAAGACCGGCTGGTGCCGGTCAGTACCCGCGGTTTGCATCTGGCGGAAAGTTTTGCCCGCCAGGAAGGCTGGGTGGTACGCGAAGAGCGGATTCGCTGGAAGGACTGGCTGCGCCAACAAGGGCTGACGCCACCGGAAAAAAGCGGCGGTCTGAAACAGTTGACCGGCAAAGCCAAGGCGCTGCTGGACCGCGCCCGTTCCAGGCTGGGTAAGTGACGGCTGCACGCATCAGCGTGCAGCCACAAACTTATTGCTGGCGGATTTTCTCGACGATGGCGGTGGTGGAGCTGTTTTCCACCAGACCCAGCACCTTCACTTCACCGCCATTGGCGCGCACGATGTCGGCACCCACCACCTGATCGACACTGTAGTCGCCGCCCTTGACCAACACATCGGGCTTGATGTGACTGAGCAGGTTCTCAGGAGTGCCTTCCGGGAAGCTGATCACCCAGTCCACTGCGCCGAGCCCGGCCAGTACCGCCATGCGCCGGTCGACACTGTTGATCGGCCGGCCCGGTCCTTTCAGACGACTGACCGAAGCGTCGTCGTTGATCGCCACGATCAAGCGATCGCCCTGGGCGCGGGCCTGCTCCAGATAGGTCACGTGACCGGCATGCAGGATGTCGAAGCAGCCATTGGTGAACACGATCTTCTCGTTGTGCGCACGGGCGTCCTCGACCGCCAGCAGCAGTTGCTCAAGACCCAGTACACCGCGCTCGGTGCCTTCTTCGCGCTGAATGGCGCGGCGCAGCTCCGGGGCACTGATCGCGGCGGTCCCCAGCTTGCCGACCACGATACTGGCTGCCAGGTTGGCCAGCCCTACGGCGTGGGGCAAGTCTTCACCGGCAGCCAGGGCGGCGGCCAGGGTAGAGATCACCGTATCACCGGCACCGGTCACATCGAATACTTCACGAGCCCGGGCCGGCAGATGCAGCGCCGGCTGGTCGGCGCGCAACAGGGTCATGCCATGCTCGCCACGGGTCACCAGCAAAGCGCCAAGGTCCAGCGCCTGCAACAGCTCAGCACCTTTACTGACCAGGTCGTTCTCGTCACGGCAGTGGCCAACAATAGCTTCGAACTCGCTGAGGTTCGGGGTGATCAGGCTGGCGCCGCGATAGATCGAGAAATCCTTGCCCTTGGGGTCGGCCAGCACCGCGATGCCGCGCTCGCGGGCAGATTTGATCAGGACCTGGTGGTTCTTCAGCGCGCCCTTGCCATAGTCGGACAGCACCAGCACTTTGACGCCGTCGAGCAATGTATCGACCTCGACACTCAGGGCCAGCGCGTCAGTGGCGAAGGGCTCTTCGAAATCAATGCGCAGCAATTGCTGATGACGGCTCATGACCCGCAACTTGACGATGGTCGGCTGGTGGGCAATGCGCTGGAAACGCGCCTGGACACCGGCAGCCTTGAGGCTGTTGTCCAGGCTCTCGGCGGCCTCGTCCTCGCCAGTCACACCGACCAGCGAGGCCGGTGCACCGAGGGCTGCGATGTTCAACGCGACGTTGGCAGCAC
Organism: Pseudomonas sp. 21LCFQ02; assembly: GCF_024129895.2. Taxonomy (NCBI): domain Bacteria; kingdom Pseudomonadati; phylum Pseudomonadota; class Gammaproteobacteria; order Pseudomonadales; family Pseudomonadaceae; genus Pseudomonas; species Pseudomonas sp. 21LCFQ02. Next base: position 1,935,949 of record NZ_CM178749.1, on the reverse strand, counting down.
CGCCGGGCCGGTCTTCGATCTGGTCGACCTTGACCACCGGCACGGGCGCCTCGGGAGAAATGCGCGAGGTACCACCATGCCAGTAACGGTCGAGCATGACATCACCCACCACCAGGACAGGCGCTTGATCGAAACGCGGCATGGATAACTTCATATGAGCGACCTTGGCAGAACTGAACAAGGGGCGAATCTTAGCACAGGGGCCACTACGAACAGCTTGCGGCGCTGTCGCAGAAGATTGCCGGTTGACGGTGAAAAGCCTGGCAGGTTCAGTGAACCCGCCCGGCAGTATCAGATAGCACCCACAGGTGACGGCTCGTCCAGCCCCATGGCATGCAGGCGGGCGTAATAACCGTTCTCGGCCAGCAACTGAGTGTGGGTACCGCGCTCGACGATGCGTCCGCCGTCCATGACCAGAATCAGGTCGGCTTTCTCGATGGTCGACAGCCGGTGGGCGATGACCAGCGTAGTGCGACCTTGCATGACCGAATCCAGTGCCCCCTGGATGTGCCGCTCGGACTCGGTATCGAGCGCCGAAGTCGCTTCGTCGAGAATCAGCAACGGGGCGTTTTTGAGCAATGCCCTGGCAATTGCCAGACGCTGGCGCTGGCCACCGGACAGCAGCACGCCGTTCTCACCCACCTCGGTTTCGAAGCCTTCGGGCAGACGGTCGATGAATTCCTTGGCATAGGCTGCGGCTGCGGCAGTCTCGACATCTTCACGCGGAGCACCGGCCAGGTCGCCGTAGGCGATGTTATTGGCAACACTGTCGTTGAACAGCGTGACGCTCTGGTTGACCTGCGCAATGTGGCGGCGCAGGTTGGTCAGCCGATAGTCGTTGATATCCACCCCATCAAGCAGGATCTGCCCGGTTTCATGGGGATAAAAACGCGGGATCAGATTGGCCAGGGTTGACTTGCCACTCCCGGAGCGGCCGACCAGCGCGATCATCTGCCCAGGCTCTGCGACAAAGCTGATGTCGTCGAGGACCACCCGCTCGGTTTCAGGGTAGGTAAAGCTGAGGTTCTTAACCTCCAGACGGCCCTGCACACGTTCACGCTGGTAAGTCCCGGTATCGACCTCCGCCGGGACGTCGAGCTGCTCGAAGATGCTCTCGGCACCGGCAACGCCTTTCTGGATGGTCGAGCTGACTTCCGACAACTGGCGGATCGGCTTGGGCAACAAACCGGCGGCGGTGATATAGGCCACCAGGTCACCGGCAGTGGCTTCACCGCGCAGCAACAGCACCAGGAACATCAGTACCGCCATGGCGCTGTAGATCACCAGTTGCAGCATCGGCGTGTACACCGCGCCGGTCTTGGTCATGCGCAACTGCTTTTCAGTGTTGCTGTCGCTGGCCTTGGCGAAACGGTCCATCTCGTAGCGTTCGCCGCCGAAGCTGCGCACCACGCGATAACCCTGAATGGTTTCCGAAGCCACGTGGGTAACGTCGCCCATCGCCACCTGGATTTTCTTGCTCTGCTTGCGAAACTTCTTGCTGGCACTGCCAACCATAACCGCGATCAACGGCAGGATCGCCAGCATCACCAGGGTCAGCTTCCAGTTCATCCACAACAGGTAGATAAACAGGAACACCACCGTCAGGCCCTCACGGATCACCACCTTGATGGCGTCAGTGGCGGCGCCGGTCACCATGGTCACATTGAAGGTAATGCGCGAGATCAGATGGCCGGAGTTGGTGGTGTCGAAATAGCGGTTTGGCAGCACCATCAGCTTGTTGAACAGCTCGACGCGCAGGTCGTGGACCAGCCCCAGCGACACCTTGGCCAGAAAGTAGTTACCCAGAAACGAGCCCAGCCCTTGCCAGGCAGCGATCAGCACGATCAGCAGCGGCACGGCATGCAGCAGTTGCAAGTCTTTGAGGTACGGCACGTTGGGAAACAGCGCCGCCTCCGGGTTGGTCAATCCGTCGACGAAGTACTTGAGAATGCCAGCCAGCATCGGCTGGGTGGAGGCGAAGATCACGAAACCGATGATACTGAGCAGGAAAATGCCCACATACGGACGCACATAGGACAACAGGCGTAGGTAGATCTTCACGCTGGACTGCGTGGACGATTCGTTGCTTGCCATGGGAATCCGTCAAGTCAAAAAGAGTGCAATTGTATCACAAGCGGTTTTTGCGGCAGTTCAGCGGGGTGCCTCTAAAAACGTAGGCGAGGCAGTCAGCGCCAGGCGAAATCAGGCGAGAAAGCGGAATTTACATGTTGTAAATGAGCATTTTGAGCCTGATTTCAACAACGCGATGGCCACGCAGGTAGTTTTTAGAGGTGCCCAGTGGGGTAACATAGTCGGCTTTCCATGCCTGCCAGTCGGAGTTTCGATGCAGCCACTTGATCATGCCCGCTACCTTGACCTGGTCCAGGGCGCAGAAGTCCTGGAGGCTGATGGCACAGGCGACAAGGTACTGCGCCTGAGTGACGGTTCGATGCTCAAACTGTTTCGTCGCAAACGTCTGATCAGCTCGGCGGCCTGGTATCCGTACGCCAGCCGTTTCGCCGACAACTGCCTGACCCTGGCCCAGCGCGCGGTGCCCTGCCCGCAGGTGCGCAGCGTATTCAGGATTGCCGAGATCAAACGCGACGCGGTGCATTACACGCCACTGGCCGGGCAGACCCTGCGTCAGTTGCTGGGCAGTGTCGGCTCCGACGATGAACTGCGTCGCCAACTGGGGCGTTTCATTGCCGGGCTGCATGAGAAAGGTATCTACTTCCGCTCGGCGCACCTGGGCAATGTGGTGCTGACCCCGGACAGCGAGCTGGGCCTGATCGACATCGCTGACATGAAGACCTTCCGCCAGCCACTGCGCAAATCACTGCGCCTGCGCAACTTCAAGCATATGCTGCGCTACGCCGAAGATCGCCAGTGGCTGCTGGGCGAGGACAACCCGGCGTTCTTTCAGGGTTACCTGAGTGCCCAGAGCCAGTGCAGTGAGGCAGAGCTCAAGCAGGCGATTGCCTGAGCTTGCCGCGCCTACGGCTGTTGCACTCGGCGGCCCAGAATCATTGCCGCCGGCAACAGGACCAATAGCCATAGCTCATCGGGGTTACCCACCAGCTTGCTGCCGTCGAAGTTGAGCATCACCAGCGCACACAGCAGGTAGCAACCCCAGGCATCGCGCAGGCGCCAGGCCTGCCACAGGGTCAGAGCCATCACCAGCAAGAACAGCACCAGCGATACCGCGCCGGTGTACAGGCCCATGGAAACGAAAATGTTGTGCGGATGCTGGATCGGTATGCCGCCGGTCAGGGTCTGCGTGGTCTGGAAATTGACCCCGCAACCCAGCGTCCAGCCGCAGCGCGCCCATTCCGAGGTCATGATCTCGAACAGCTCGATACGGAACGAGTCCCCCCTGACGAACAGCAGCCGGACCCATTGCTCTTCCCAGCACAGCCAGATCGCGCCACTGACCGAAGCCGCGATAACCAGCAGGGCCATGGCGCCCTTGAGCGGGTAACGGTACACCACGTACAGACCCCAAAGTCCGGCCAGCAACGCAAAGCCCACCAGCGCAGTGCGGGTCTGCACGACGAATGCCGCAGCCAGCAGCGTCAGGGCGATGGCGCAGAACGCCTCGATCCAGCGCCGCTGGCGCACCCACAACGGCAGGGCCAGGCCCAAGGCACAGACCAGCCACGCGCTGCTGTAAATCACGTTGTCCAGCCGGCCCGGCAGGATCGCCACCCGCTGGCCGAACACAAACTGCCCGGTCCACCAGCTATGCAGGCTGCCAGTGAAAATGTACAGGCAAATGGCCCAGAACAGCCCACGCACGAACAGCCCGCCACTGAACAGCGTGACCGGCACCAGGCCGGCGATGACGAACACGAACAGGCTGACATAGGCAATATGCTTGTAGAACTGGAAGTCGGCAGAAAACACCGCCGGCACCAGAAACCACAACAGGAACGCCGCCCATATTCTGGCCAGTGGCTGGCCAAACAGGCCCGCGCCCTTGTGTTTGATCAGGAAAAACAGCCCCGGCAGGGCCATTGCCCCATAGAACAGGTTGTTGGTGAACTTGGCCGAGTCATGCAGCAGAAAACTCAGCAGAAAAGCCGCCAGCGCAGCGCCAAAGTAAAGCTGGCTTTTGCTGAACGGCGTACGGGTCCCCTCAGGCAACATTATTGAGCAACCAACCTATTATCAGACCTGCAGCCAGTGTGACGAGCAGCTTGACGCGGTCACGCTGCTTGCGGCGCTTCTTGTCCAGGCGTTCCTGCGACACCACCACGTGGCTGCCGAAACCGGTATGCAGGACCGCATCGTTTTCGAGAATCAGCGCATAGCGGTTTTCGCCAGCGTAGAGCTGTGACAGCTTTTTTTCACCGCCGTGCCCGGCATACGGGGCGTGCCGTTGGTAGTCAACCAGGCGCCGCAGACCGGGATTGAAAGAAAAACCCTGCCACTCGGGCTTGTGTGAGCCGAGCTTGTAGAACGCGATACCGTCGAACACTTCGCGCTCGTTGAGGAACACATACGGGCTGTGCACCAGCAGGTCATGATTGAAACTGCGCAGCCAGACCTGCAGCGCTTGCGGGTCGTTGACCAGCAGGGCCATCGATTCTTCGATAAAGCCGGGACGGTAGAAGTCCCAGTCGTCCTCGCAATGAAACACCCAACCGGTTTCGATCAACGCATACGCGGCGTCCACCGAGCGCATCTGGCCCAGCTTGGGATTGTTGACGATGAACCGGGTGTGCGCCCGCCAGTGTTCCGGGATGCAGTCGCGTACCTGCTCGTCGCCTGAGTCCTCGGTAATCAGCACATGACGGATGGGTGCCGTGTTGAACCGGTCGAAGGTCTCCAGGGTGCGCTTCAACAGGTCGAAACGACCGCAACTGGTGACCACCAGCGTGATATCGCTGTTTTCGCTGAATACCATCATGAATTCTCGATCATTGAATGTTCACGGCCATCACACGCCCAGCCAGGCACGTATCCGCTCCAGCAGGCCAGGGGTCGGGCGGGCACGCAACGGTGCCTGCATGGCCTCGACGATGGCTTTACCAAGGGCATGGAATGTATAGCGTTGCTCGGCCAAAGTCTGCCCGTTGCGGGAGATTTCCGCGACCAGTTGCGGATCTTCACGTAACTGCTGCAGCTTGCGGCGCAGCTCATCGATATCGCTGTACAGCACGATGTTGTGCATATCCTTGAAGCCCAGCGCGCGGTTTTCTTCGCTGCCCTGATCGAAGGCCAACAGCACACAGCCGCAGGCCATGGCCTCAAAGTTCTTGATCATGTACTCGCCCATGCCGACATCGGCACTGACGAAAAAGCGGATCCGGTTGAGGGTCTCGCAATATTCTTCACCGGACTTGGTGCGGGTGACCAGCAGCGGCTCGACCTTGGCCAACTCATCGAGAAACGCCTTGCGACCGCTGTAGGCCACGCTCTTGGTGCTGCCGACAAACGCCAGCTCGATGTCCCGCTCGCGCCCGCGGCCTTGCAACAGGCTCTGGTCATACCCCTTGGGCACAAACACCGCATCAAAGCCTTCGCCACGCAGCCGCTCGGTCACCATGTACCCCGAGGTAATGACCCGGGCCCAGGGCAACTTCTGGTAATGCGAGCTGAATTTTCCGGTGTACTTGCAGTTGATGTAGTTCTGGTAGGCGTCGTGTTCGAGGATCACCAGGTTGGGGATGCTGCGAATGAAGGCCACTTGCCGTACCTCCTGCTTGAAACGCAGGAAAAACACGATCCGGTCGTACTTGCTCACGTCCACTTCACGGCGGAAATAACCGCGCAAGTCGCGCTGATCATCGGAGGTCAGCCAGCGCAGGTCGCAGTCGCTATAGGCGGCAACGCCTTCGTACAGGCGGTCCAGGATGGCGCGTTGTTCTTTCTGGACCAGAAATAGGACTTTCATGGATTTCCTTGCAGTACTGCTGCCTGCTGAAGCTGAATCAGATTTCGCTGCGCCAGAACAACTCGTGTCGCCGCACAGCCTTACGGAAAAACTCGTTCTCGCCTTCGGCCGGCCAGCGCCGCCCGGCCAGCAGCCGCTGCAGGCTGCGCCGCAGACGGCGCTTGAACGGCAGCGCGGGCTGCAAATCATGCATCATGCCCAGTGCCATGGCCTTGTCGCGGCGTACGTCGGTCGGCAGCACCAGGCTATAGGGCACACGCGATTGCGCATCGAATACCGGCGGCAGGGTCACCCCGCTGTGCGCATCGCCCATCGGCCAGCGGTCGTTGTCATGCAGGTGATTGGCGTAGCCCAGCACCACCTCCGGCTGCCACTCCAGACCCTGCAAGGCTTCGCGCACGGCAGCTTGGGCGCAGATGTGATCAGGGTGCGGGTCGATGGCCGGATCCGGCATGACCAGCACCTGGGGGCGGGCGTTGAGAATCAGCGCGCGCAAGTCGGCCAGCAGGTTGTTCCAGCTGGGTACGCCATCATCGCCCGGCAGTTCAAGGGTATTGAACTGGCGAAACAGCCGGGTATCGTCCAGCTGCGCTTCGCGGGACGCCACGGCTTGCTCGGGGGCAGCCTGCATGGCGGGCAATTGCAGGCAGAAATAACCCAGTTGCACACAGCGCTGCTCAGGCACACCGGCCCAGCGCGGCACCGCAATGCTGTCCCAGGCGCGCAGGCGACCTTTCAAACGCGCCGCTTCGGCCTTGTTCATGCCCATGGCCTGATAGTGTTCGGCTTCGATTTCACCGGCAGTCAGGGTCACGATCCAGGCTTCATCGGCCTGGCTATAAAGCCCGTAGGCGGCCAGTTCGGCGTCATCGGCATGCGGAGCGATGACCATGACCCGCTGGCGGCGCGGGTCGGCGGCGCGGAATGCCCATAGCTGCGGCGTGCCCTCCAGCCGACAGAAACGCCCGCGCAGTTGCAGCGCGCCCTCATTGAGCACATGCCCCAGCCCGGTCAGGTTCAGGTAACGAACACCGTTCACGCCACGCTCGAAGGTTTGCACGTCGGTCTCGCCCAGGCCGCTGAGCAGCACCGCAGGATCGAAAAAGCGTCCCAGCCAGTGGCTGCGCACGCTCAACGCCAGAATCAGTGTCTCGTCACCCTGCAACGGATGGGGCCGTTCGAGCTGCAAACGGCCGTTGTCCAGCCGCACACCCGCAACCTGGTCGACGTCGGCAAAGCGGTACTGATAGTCGTCGCCGGGGGCATAGAACAGATGGTCGGCGAACCAGGCCTCGTGGGCAACCCAGGCCAGCACGGCGAGCAGCGGCACCAGCCACCAGCCCAGCCACGCCCCGAGGGCGAGCAAGACCACCAGCCCGACCAACAGGGCGATACGCTTGTTGCGCCGGTGGCGCTTGAGTAACTGCTGTTTGCGGCTCACACCTGAAATACCGGCACAGGGTTGCACCAACGGTCCTTGTATTCGCGGTCGGCACGGCCGAACGAGAAGCGCAACGGTTTGTTCAAGGCCCGAGCACTTTCCCATGCGCTCTGGGTGTTGATGAAGCTGAGCACGCTGCCAGGGCTGAACGCCCTGGTCTCGGGGTCGACGCCACCATTGACATACTCGACGCTGACCCACTGCGGTGCTTCGACCCGGTAGATCAACTGGATGGCGATGGGTTTGCCCTCCAGAAACAATACCGACCCCATCAGCCATTCGCGCAGCAACTCGACGACCTCAGCCATGCGCTCGGCCCCGGTGGCGGCAAAGCCCCAGCGACGCTGGAACAGATCGCAGTAGATCTGCGCCAGGGTCACGCTGTCGAACTCACTGACCGGGTGCACGGTGCCACCGGCTTCTTCCAGCAGACGCAACTCGCGGCGCTGGTTGTAGCGAAACTTCTTCGACAGGTCTTCAGGCTCACGGGCCATGGCCAGTGATTCAGCCTGCGGCTTGAGGGTGGTGATCTTGCCGTCGTTGAGGGCCGACAGATAACGCGCGCTGTGTCGTAACGCCACGCGGGCATCGTCGGCCAGCGGCAGGATCAACTCAGCGTTGCCCAGATCGAACAGGCCCTTCTTGCCCCGGCGCTTGAGCTCGGCTTTGTCCAGCGCCAGGCCGCGGCCCCAGGTCGCAATCGCGCCCTTGATCTCACCGCCCTGCTCCCAGGTCAGGTAGCGCACGGCAATCCCGGCCAGCGCCGACAGCCGTTCGACCACCTGGGGATGGGTCGCCACGCTGCCACCGCATTGCTGCCAGACTTGCTGGTAAGTGGCGGCATCACTTGCGGACCAACCGCGCTCGCGAAAGCCCTGAAACAGATTGAGCATCAAGACCCCGCAACCAGCCGGTTGACCTGCGGCAGACGCCAGAACACCTTGCGTACCGCATGATCGGAAAAACGCTCGCGCAGACGCACCAGCATCTGTTCGGCACACGCCTCGCGCTGGGCCGCATCAAGCTGCGACAGATGCACCAGAGCCTGGCCCAGATGCCCGGCATCGCCGAGCGGGAACAGCACGCCGACACCTTCGACCACTTCCTTGGCCCCGCCACAATTGCTGGCCAGCACCGGCACGCCAGCGACCATGGCCTCCAGCAGCACCATGCCGAACGGCTCGTGGTCGGAACTCAGGGCAAACGCATCGAAGGCTTTGAAGTAACGGCGCGCCTCGGCCACCTGGCCAAGAAACAGCACGTGGCCTGCGATGTTCAGTTCCATCGCCAGATCCTTGAGCGGCTGCTCCAGGCGGCCCTTGCCGAGAATCACCAACTGACTGTTGGCTGGCAGTTGTGGCAAGGCCTGGGCGAAACCGCGCAACAAGGTCGCCTGATCCTTGTCCGGGTGCAGCCGGCCAACATTGCCGACCACCCAGGCGTCAGGCGCCAGTTTAAGCTCGCGGCGGGCGTCTTCGGCACTGAACTGACTGCCTTGCAGTTGTTCGACGTCAATGCGGTTGTAAAGGGTTTCGATGCGCTCGGCCGGCCACTTGGGCAGGCACTTGCGCATGTCATCGCGCACCGCATCGGAGACGCCGAGCAGGCTCAGGCGCTGGCGAAACAGGTTGGCGAACAAGCGGCGGCTGGCGCGCTGGTAGTCGCCAAAGGCATGGTGCACACCAATGACCGGCAGCCTTGTGGCCAGCAACGTGATGTAGACCGGCTTGAAACGGTGAGCGATACAGAACTCGAACGGCCTGGCTGCAGCGATTTTGCGCAATGCGGCAATGGCCCCCAGCTTCAGGCCACGGATGGCGCTGGAGCTGTACTCCATGAACAGCACCTCGTCAGAGCCACAGTCGGCGATCACGTCCGGATCATGCTCGCCGGTCAGAAATACCGTGGTAACCCGGTAACCCTGGCCGGCAAACAGGCTGGCGTACTGCCGTGCGCAGTCCAGAAACGGCCCGTCATAGCCGTGGCAGAACTGCAGCACATGGCGCTCAGCCGATGCTGTCATAAGGCTTCGCACCGTCTTTGACGACCAGGATGTCTTCCATGATCAGGTATTGCAGGTCCGAGCCGAAGAACATGTTCAGGGCGTCGGTCGGCGAGCAGATCATTGGCTCGCCACGGCGGTTGAGCGAGGTATTCAGCGACACGCCGTTGCCGGTGAGGTTTTCCAGCGCCTTCATCATGTCGTAGTAGCGCGGGTTGTACTCGCGCTTGAGCACCTGGGCCCGCGAGGTGCCGTCTTCGTGGACGACTTCCGGCACGCGGGTCTTCCACTCTTCAGCCACTTCGAAGGTGAAGGTCATGAACGGCGCAGGATGGTCGATCTTGATCATCTGCGGGCCGACGGTGTCGAGCATCGACGGGCAGAAGGGTCTCCAGCGCTCGCGGAACTTGATCTGTTCGTTGATCCGGTTGGCCACGCCCGGCACGCTCGGGCAGCCGATGATCGAACGACCGCCCAGCGCGCGCGGCCCGAACTCCATGCGCCCCTGGAACCAGGCCACCGGGTTGCCATCGACCATGATCTGCGCAATGCGCTCGGGCATGTCGTCGATCTTGCGCCACTTGGGCTGGCTCGGGTGACGGGCACAGGCGGCAATCACGTCCTCGTTGCTGTAAGCAGGGCCGAGGTAGACGTGCTCCATCTTCTCGACCGGCACGCCACGGGCGTGGGAGACATAGGCCGCCGCACCGACAGCGGTGCCGGCATCGCCGGAAGCCGGCTGGACGAACAGTTCCTTGACCTCGGGACGGGCGATGATCTTCTGGTTGAGCTTGACGTTCAGCGCGCAGCCGCCAGCGAAGGCGATCTTGCCGGTTTGCTTGAGGATGTCACCCAGATAGTGGTCCATCATCTGCAAGGCGAGCTTTTCGAACAGGGCCTGCATGCTGGCGGCATAGTGGATGTAAGGCTCGTCGGCGACATCGCCTTCGCGCTTGGGACCCAGCCACTCGATCAGCTTGGGCGAGAAATAAAACCCCTTGCCGTTCTCTTTATAGCGACGCAGGCCGATGACGTTGGCCAGTTCGGTGTTGATCACCAACTCGCCGTTTTCAAAGGTTGCCAGACGCGAGAAGTCATATTTGCTGGCATCGCCGTAGGGCGCCATGCCCATGACCTTGAATTCGCCATCGAGCATCTCGAAGCCGAGGAACTCGGTGATTGCGCCATACAGGCCGCCCAGCGAGTCCGGGTCATAGAACTCCTTGATCTTGTGGATCTTGCCGTTCTCGCCGTAGCCGAAGAAGGTGGTGGCGTACTCGCCCTTGCCGTCGATGCCAAGGATCGCGGTCTTTTCCTTGAACCCCGAGCAATGGTAGGCACTGGCGGCGTGGGCCAGGTGATGCTCAACCGGCTCGATCTTGACCTTCTTCGGGTCAAACCCCAGTTGCTCCAGGCACCAGACGATCTTGTTGCGGTAGCGCTTGTAGCGGCGGTTGCCCATCAGCAGCGCGTCGAGGGCGCGGTCCGGGGCGTACCAGTAGCGCTTGGCGTAGTGCCAGCGTGCCTTGCCGAACAGGCTGATCGGCGCGAACGGAATCGCCACCACATCAACGTCGGAAGGCTTGATGCCGGCCTGTTCCAAGCAGAACTTCGCCGACTCGTAAGGCATGCGGTTCTTTGCGTGCTTGTCGCGGACGAAGCGCTCTTCTTCCGCTGCGGCGATCAGCTTGCCGTCGATATACAGGGCTGCGGAAGGGTCATGGCTAAGGGCGCCGGACAGGCCCAGGATCGTCAATGCCACTAGGGTCAAGCCTCTTTAGTCTGCATGCAGGCGTCGTGCGCCCGAGATAATGATGGGCCCCGGCACGAATGGCGAGGGGCAGCCAAAGCGCGGGATTATAGCCTATAGACCATCGGTTTGGCGTGAAGCTTGAGCAGCCGGACCAATCACTGTGCAGCGCGATAACTATATAGCCCCCGCATGCCGTCGAATTGGGATTGATTGACCTGACGACTTGCCGGGCATGGTGCCCGGCTGCGTGCGGGTCACAGGTCCGCACGCGCTCGATAAAGGAACCCGCGCGTCATGACGCTACCAAGCATCCCCCCTATCACCCCGCAGAGCCTGGAGGCTCGGCTGATCGAGCAGGCCGCACGGCTCGATACACATCTGCAGGACCTGCCAGCCTTGCAGGTCGACGAACAACGCAGCAATCAGGCCATCGCCAGTCACCTGGAGCAAGCGCTCAAGCACTACTGGAACGCCAACGACATCACCGGCAGCCTGCGCTACCAGTCGTTTGCCCAGCTATTGCAGCAAAGCCTGCGCGACGAACTGCTGCTCAAGGTCCTCGATGGCGAGCTGGACCGTGACTACCAGCTCTGCCTGCCCTCGGCCAATCCCGACCACGTTGATGACAGCCTGGTCGTGCATGCCCTGTACCTCGGCCAGGAAGACCAACCCGGCCAACCGGTGTATGGCGCCCTGCTGTTCAGCCGCGAACAAGGACCTTGCGTGCTGCACTTGCCCGGCTACGGTGCAGAAGGCTTCGACACGCTGGACGCATTGCGCACCCAACTGCTGCAGTGGCTCAACGACAGGGCACTGCGCAGCCTGTTGCTGCGCAACACGACCCAAGAGCATCAGGACCTGCTCCAGTTCATGCAGGCTGATACGGACCTGGAGGACGAACCCTACACGGCGGCACAGCTGATTTTCGCCCCACTGGCCAGCGACCCCTTTCTCCACGCGATCAAACAGCAGATAACCAAACAGCGCCGCGATGTCGCTTATGTCTGCGCCCAGGATGAGTGGCGCCAAAGTGACCCGGCGGCCTGGCACCTGGGGATCCAGAGCGCGCTCAGCCTGCATGGCCTCATCGGCCCGACCGCCATGCTGCGCCTGCGCGAAGCCGGGCAACAGTTGCGCGAACAGGCCAGCGCAGAGCCCGAATGGCTACGCCATGCCAGCCCCCGGGAGCGCCAGGCTTACCTCGACAGTTTGATCGACTACGAGCAGGCACGTCTGCTGCTGCTCAGCCTGATGCAGGGTTGTTCCAGTGCCCGGGAGTTTGCCCGCAGCCGCATGGCAACCCGGCTGCAAAACGAGCTGGGCTACGATCTGGATCCGGACCAGGTACTGGTCACCAACCGCCGCCTCAGCCCGCTGGGCGGCGAACCCTATGAAGTCAGCCGCCCGTTGAGCGAGTTTGCCTTGCGCGGCCTGCACAGCAACGACCTGCTGGCCGACTCGGACTTGCACAGCGGCACGAGCCTGACCCTTGAAGGCCAATCACTGGCGGCAGCCTATCCGCTGCTGACCAGCCAATGGCTGGCCGAAGCGGTCGAGCAACTGGACTTGCGCGCACGCTTTGGCGAAGCGCAGCGGCATACCTATGGCAATGCCCAGGTCGTGTACATGATGGGCGAGGTCATCCGCTGCCAGATCATTGCCCAGGCCCTGAGCGCCCAGTATCAGGGCCATATCCAGGCCAGCGACGCAGAGCTGGCCGATCGACTGCAAGGCAAACCCGGCCCCGTCAACGTACGGGCTCAGCAACTGCAGCTCGGCGGCCAGCTGATGAGCGAGATGCTTGTGTTTCGCTTGCCTCGGGCAGATGGCGATGGCGAGCGTTTGCTGCTGTTCGCGCGCGGCATCGCAGGGCACCAGGCCTTGCAGGGCTTCGACAACGAACGCCAGTTGCTGCACGAACTGGTCAGTTGGAGCGCCTCGCCGCAGTTACGTCAGTACCTGCTCGAACAGACTCGTGGCGCCCAGCGCCCGCAGTTGGAAGAGCAATTGCTCGAGCTCAGCCAGAAGGCCCAGCCTGCGCCCGACCTGCTGGGTTTTGTCGAGCCTGTCAGCATCGACGATGCGCTGTATGCCATGGCCACCGCCCATGTGCGGGTCAGGATCGACAACCAACAACAGCACACCCCAGGCTGGTACCTGAGCGCCAGCGTCGAGCACCGCCGCGAGCTGCAAGGCCTGGAAGATGCCATCGAAGCGCTCGGCCGCGCCTATCGGCAGCACCCCCACACCCAGACCCCCGACTACGAGCAGTTCGTCTGGCAACTGGCCAGCCGCAAGATCAACGCCCTGCTGGGGCTGGCCGATGGCAGCGTGGACCCGGACCAGGTGATCATCACCTCGCCACGGGAAACCCTCAGTTACCGGCAGATGCTGCGCGACGGCTATGACGACAGCCTGGGCTTTTTCAATGCCGGCGCCGACACCCAGGCGACGTTCAGTGGCCCGGACGGCATCGACCTGACGCCGCTGACCCCGGAAAAGGTTGCAGGCTCGGTACGCGGTGCCTGGCCCAGCGATGCCTGGATTGCGCTGGTCAAGACCACCCTCCTCAACCCGCAGAACGAAGGCTATGCCTACCGGCGCCGGCTCAGCCTGCTCATGACCCGCTTGCACATGCAACACGCCGCTTTGCTCGCCCTGCTCAAGCAGCAGATCAGCGCCGCACAGTACGCCTGGCTCCAGCAGTCAATCGCCATGATGGCGCACAGCGACGCGCCAAGCCGCCAGCGCTACCCGGTCTATCCACTGCAACTGAGGCTGGACAATCCGTTCATCGCCTCAGGTGTCCCGGCCCTGGGCGACGTGCTGAATACCGCCAACCAACTGCTACCCACAGGCATTCCCATCTCCCGTCTGGAAACGGTGCAGGGTTGCTACATCCTCTGCCAGGAAGGTCTGAGCAGCCCGACCCAGGCGCTGCTGTACACACCAGGAGCCCCGGACGGCCTGGAGTTCCGGACCCTGGCACGGTTCATCCCGACCCTGCACCACACCGGCATGAGCGATTACTACAAGGACCGCTGCCGGCTGGCGATCAATCGCACCCTGGCGTTCTATTTCATCGACCTCAAGCAGCGCAGCGACAGCCTGCCGCCGGCGCTGCCGGACAAGCCCCACGACGACCTGCATGAAATCTGCTTCGACCGTGTGCTACTGCGCAAGCTGCGCGATGTCGAAGAGACCACCAGTGGACGCGGCGACATGATTGCCAAGATCGTGCTCAACGGCATCGAACTGGTCGCCGTGACCCTTACCCTGCCGTTCCCGCCGGCCAGCTTTGCGGTAGGCGCGGTATTGGCACTGCGTGACAGCGTGCTGGCCCTGCAGGCCCTCAGCGAGGGTGATCAGGCCGCGGCCAGCTGGCATGTACTGGGCGCCTGGTTCAATACGTTCGGTGCACTGGGTGACGCCAGTGTCGGCCTCAAGGGCTTTGGCGCACTGCTGCGCCAGTTCGCCAACCGGGGCCCGGGTAATCCGGCGATCGCCGCCCTGAAAAGCGCACCGGCCCCGCTGTTGCATGCACCACTGCGCCGTGCCCCAGGCCATGACCCGCAAAAGCTCCTGGCCAGCGGACATTTCAGCGAACAAGAGGTCGCCAGCCTGCTGCGCCCCCTGTCGAGCGAAACCCCGCTGGCAAAGGTCAGCCAGACCCCCGCCAGCAACCCCGCCTACGCCGTCAATCAGTCACTGCAAGGCACAACCCCGTTTGCATCCGGCCACGCCAAAGGGGTCACACGAATTGACGGCAAGCACTACATCGCGCTCGATGGCCGGGTGTATGAGGTCCAGTACGACGCCCGCCTGCACATGTGGCAAATCATCGATCCCGGCAACCCCTGGGCCTTTTTTGGTAAACAGCCGGTCCGGCTCAACGACCACGGCCAGTGGCAAGTGCTTGACCGCCTGCAACTGCGTGGCGGCGGCAAACCCCGCTTTCAGGTCCTCGACAGCCAGCCGGCCAGCGCAGCGACACCCGTCGATGTCACCAGCGCCTACGAGCTGCCTGCCAAGTGGAAGAAACATGGTATCGCCATCGCCGATCGGGCCTGGGTGGCGCCTGACGATGTTGGCCTGCCATTGCCGGCCGACTTCTTTGCACCGCTGTTCAAGGAAGGACGCGAAACCTACGCCGTGCTGCGCGAGACGCTGCGCAAGGATGCGGCAGAGTTTTTTGAAAACATAACCCCCGCGGCGCAGCCCACACTGCCTGCGCTGGCTGACGATATCACCGCTGACGGGCTACTCAAGGCGGTGTTCGAGCACAGCCAGGGTCTGGTCATCAACGAGACCCTGCAAACGGTGGCCAGTAAACGCCTGCTGATCGAAAACATGCCGCGCCTGGCCGAACAGAATGTCGAAATCATTTATATCGAACACCTGTTCACCGACATGCATCGCAGCAAGCTGCAGAAGTACCTGAAGCTGGGTAACAAGACCAAAGCCGGCTCCTTTGAGCTCAAGTACCACTTCAATACCGTCAATCAGGGAAAATTGCTCAATGCCACCGGCGATAAATACGACTACTACCACCTGATCAAGATTGCCCACCAGCATGGCATTGAGGTCAGGCCCTTGAGCTCGACCGTCAGCTATAACTTCGCCGCCAGTACCGCCCCGGTACATTCACGAGACCCGGCAGCGCTGCAAAAGATGTCGCTGTTCTTCGCCTCACGCCTGATTGATGCCGACAAGACCCTTGCGCCAACTCGCCGCTGGGTGGTCTTGCTTGACGAGAAGCGGGCCAATACCTACTGGCAGGTGCCGGGTATCAGCGAGCTGCACGGTGCGATCAGCATCAGGGTCCGGGATGTACCGCGCGGCCAGCCAACGCGCATCACTCGCGACAGCGCCCCGCAAACCGGCGAAAGCCTGAGCAACAGCGATTTTCTGCTTGAGATGCCCAACGCCAGACGTCGGCCGCCGCTCTCGTCGTCACCTTCGACTTCAAGCAGCGATACCCTGCTGCCTGAACCCAGCAGCCTGGACTGGTCGCTGTCCGAATTACTGCAACCGCCGCTCGCCAGCAGTTCGCAAACCTCGACCCGTGCCTCACGCCGTGTAGTCAATCCAGGTGAGCAAGGCTTCCAGCTGGACGCGGCCAGGCAGTGGCAGCAGGTGCAAGCCCTGGACTGGCCAACAGCCATCGAGCCGACCGCGCTACAACGCTCGCTGGCCGATCCTTTGTATCAAATACCCGAGCAGCATCTGGAGACAGTCCATCAACTGGCGTTCTTCGAACACCGAGGCCTGAACATTTACTACAGCCTGCCCGACGAGAACCTGACAACGGCCAGATCGCTGTTCTTCAAAAAACGCGCTCAGTTGCAACGCGATGCCCGCCAGGCGCTGCTTGACCACCCGTTACCGGCACGCCCGGAGCTACCCCAGGTCACGGCACTAGACTCGCCTGGCGAGCTGCTTGACCGTCTCTATGCCCAGAACCAGGGCGTGGTGGTAACCGGCTCGGCGTCCTCGATTGGCAGCAAGCAGTTCATCATTGACAACCTGCCCAATCTGGTCGAGCGCCAGGTCAAGACCCTGTACCTTGAGCACCTGCAGCTCGACATGCATCAGCTGGATCTGGACCTGTTTGTCGAGAAAGGCCTGATGAGCAAACGGCTGCTGCACTACCTCAAACACCTCGACAAGCAGTACCTCACAGACCCTGCCGGCCTTTACAACTTCGAGCAACTGGTGCTCAAGGCCAGAGAGCACGGTATTGAAGTGCGTGCGCTGGACTGCGTGACCAGCTATTACCTGCACAATATGCAGGCACTCGGCGCAACGACTCGTGAGCAGATGTTCAATTACTTCGCCATGCGCACGATTCGCCGCCATCAGGACGTCATGGGCCCGCACAAGTGGCTGGCGCTGGTCGGCGACAGCCATGCCAGCAGCTTCGACAACGTGCCGGGGCTGGCGGAACTGGAGCCGAGCATCAGCCTGCGGGTGTTTGACATGCCGCCAGGCGAGACTTTCGGACCAGCCAGCGACCCCGGTCAGCTGGTCACAACCGAGCATGGCGGGCGCAAAACCTTTGTGCGCAACGATTACGCCCTGGGCCTGCCCAGCCGTAACGCGATGCCCAGAACCCTCGCCGAGATCAGCCAGCCCGCACCGATCGAGGTCCGGCTGTTCAGCCCCGGGCTATTTCTGATCGAAGACATCAGCGGCCCGCAGCCGGTCATTGTCCACCGCTCACGGGCCAACCGCATCGAGCGCACCGCGGTGCAGCGCAACGCCCAGGGCAAGCTGTACGTAGACCGTGAAAGCTGGGGCGGCACCCACCTGCGGCCGTTCGATGACTTCGCGGCACTGCTGCTGGCCCTGCGCAGGATGAATATGCGTCAGGTGAGCTGAGGCATCACTGCGGGGTTGTCGGCAGGCGCTGCGCCAGCATCTGGTGCAGCGCACTGCCTGCTGGCCAGTTGCGCAACAACCGCGCCCGGTCGCGGGCGTAGGCTGCGGCAAAGCTGCTGAATGAGCGGTGCTGGCAGACCGCGTCCAGGTCGATCAAGGCCCACTGCCCCTGGTGCCAGAACAGGTTATGGCCCTTGAGATCGCCGTGGCTGATGCGCTCGCGCAGCAGTTGCGCGATCAGGCGGTCCAGGGCCTGTAACTCATTTTCAGGCACGGCGGCGGTGGCCACATAGGGCGCCCATTTTTCGATGAGGTCCGGCCCCTCAAGAAACTCGGTAATCAGGTAAGCCTTGCTGCGCAGGCCCAGCACGCGTTGCTCGCGCACCGCGAGCGGTCTGGGCGTGGCAATGCCGAGAAATGCCAGGCGGTGGCCTTCGCGCCAGGAGTGCCAGGCGCGGCTCGGGCGCCAGAAGCGCTTGAGCCAGTGGCTGAAGTTCTTGATGTTGTAGCGTTTGATCACCAGCGCACGGCCCGCCACGTCAACCCGCGCCACACTGGCGGCGCCACCGGTCTTGTACATATGCCCGGCTTGCAGCAGTTCATCGGCGCGATCGAGCAGCGGCTGTATGGCTTGAACCTCTTCGCGGCGAATCGCCTGGAAGCCCGAGGCCGAGTCTTCAACGCTGAACAGGCTGCAGTCACGACAGGTCTTGGCCAGAAAGTCCTTGAGCCGCCATTGGCGAACCTGGTCGATCTGCTTCTGCAAGGCTTCCAGTGGCAGGGCATGCTCACCATTGGCAAGCAGGTAGTACACCAGTAACTCTTCCGTAAAGGGTTCGAAACGCTTGGGCAACTGGGCAAAGAACACCCCGAGATTTTCCAGCACCTTTTGCCGCGACAAAGGCTGGCCGGCCTGTTCGGCCTTGATGCCGGCACCGTCGATCCAGTACAGCTGGCCGTTGTGACGCAGCAGGTTGTCCAGATGCAGATCGTCCTGCCAAAGGCCCTTGAGGTGCAGCCCGGCAATCGCGCCCAGTGCCTCGGCCAGTACCACTTGCTGCTCGTCGGCCAATGCCGGCAGGTGCTCTACCTGCTGCCAGGCATCGCCCAGGCTCGGCGCTTGCTCCAGAAACTCGAACAGCAGCCAGCCACCCTCACCTTCCTGCAGCCCGTCCGCCAGCAACAGCGGGGTGGTCACGCCTTGCGCGGCCAAGGCGCGCACGCCGTCCAGTTCACGCTGAAAATGCCGGGCGGCCTTGCTGCCGACCAGCAGTTTGGCCAGCACCGGCCGCCCCCGCCATACCCCGGCACCGACATAACGCTGGCCCGGCAAGACTCGCAACAGACTCAGCAGTTGCAACTCGGCGGGCCCGGCAGCGTCCGCCAGGGTCAGGTTCAGGGGCAACTGCGGGGCACGTCCCGCGTGAGTGAGTTCGGTAAGGCGCATCAACAGTTCTCTATCAATGGTCGCGACGTTGCTTGTGCTGGCCGCGTCGGCCCAGCCGTTGCAGCCAGGCATCAACCGGCGGGCTGTCGGTGGCGGCCTGCAAATAGGCCGCGAGCAATTGACGCCGGTCGGCTTCTGACCACATCGGTGCACGACGAAATAGCGGTTCGAGGTCTTTGGTCAGGTCACGCTGGCCAAAGATCGATGGCCGGGTCTTTTCCAGGTCGATCAACTGTGCAGCGTACCCTTCACCCTGAGCCTGCACAAAAATGTGCTTGGGGTAAAAGCAGCCGTGGATCTGGCGGGCGCCGTGCAGGGTGCGGGCCAGTTGTCCACAGGCGTGCAGAATCGCGCGCCGTGCGTTGTCCGGGATTTCGCCCCAGCGCTGCAACAAGGCATCCAGGTCGCTCCAGCCATCCAGCGCCCGGGTCATCAGAATCGCCCGGCGCTCACCGTTGACCTTCTGTTCACCATAGAACACCGCCTGCAAAGCCGGGATCCCCAGCTTCTGATAGCGGCTGATGTTGCGAAACTCCCGCGAAAACGACGGCTCGCCAAACGGGTGATGCAGAGTGTGGGTCAGGTAATTGCTCTGGCGCTTGAGGTAGAAGCCCTGGCCTTCGAGGTCCAGGCGATAGACGCTGCTCCAGCCGCCCCGGCCGGTGTTGGGTTCGTCGACCGCCTCCAGGTCCAGATTCCACAACGACTGGAAATCGACCAGGCCGTGGCGGGCCAGCAGTGCCTGTTCGGCACTGGCAATGAACAGAGTCATTCGCGGCCCTCGAAAAAACTGACGATATGCCGGATGCGCTTCTTGTCGGAGGCATTCAGGTGCGAGCGCTGCCGGTATTGCAGGTAAAAGCGCAACCGCTGGGTGGCCGAGAGCTGGTACTTGCCGACCTTGTCCAGGCATGCCAGATCCTTGATGATCCGGTAGCGCAGCAGAAACCCCCACCAGAACGCACCATTGGGACAGTCGATCAGGAACAGCCGATCCTGATCATCGACCAGCAGATTGCGCCATTTCAGATCGTTATGGGTGAAGTGCTGGTCATGCAGGATGCGCGTGTAACGCGCCAACTGCTGACTGATCCGCTCGACCCAGGCCGGATCGCTCAGCCGTGGGTCCTTGCGTTGGGCCATCACCCACAGGTCTTCGGTGTTGGGCAATTCGCGGGTAATCAGTGCGCCGCGATCATAGGCCATGCCATTACGCTCCAGCCCCCAGGCCACCACATCGGCGGTGGGAATGCCCCACTTGGCGAAACGCTTGAGGTTTTGCCACTCGGACTTGACCCTTGGCCGGCCCAGATAGCGGCGCAGGCCTTTGCCGGCGCCGGAGTAGCGCTTGACGTAATACTGCACGCCAGCACGCTCGACGCGGATCACCTCTGAGAGTGGGTCACGGGTCAGTTGCTCGCCTTGCAAGGCAAACACCGCTTCCAGCGAGCCGAAATCCTCCTGCAGCGCCGCGTACTCAGGCGCCAGTGTCCAGCCCGCCATCAGAGTGCATCTCCGTAACGCTGCTTGCGTGCATAGAGCTTGTCGGCTTTTTTCTCAAGCTTGCCCAACAGCACCGCCTCATGGCTGAGGATCTGGCGCAGTGGCTGGCGGAAATAGCCTTTGAGAAAGCGCAGTTTGTCGTGCTTGGTCAGGCCGATGTCCAGTGCCGAGAAATACAGCGCGGCCAGGTCCTTGTTGCGCCAGCGCGGGGTAATCGCCCGGCGGGTCTGGGCCCGGTGCAGGTCGATCACCGACAACTTGAAGTCATCGGCGCTCACCGGCTTGTCGGTATGCAGCAGGAAGTGGCAAATATAGCAATCACGGTGGTTGACCCCAGCCCGGTGCATGGTGCCGACCAGTCGCGCCACTTCGGCAATCAGGGCTCGCTTGAGACGCGGCTCGGGCGGCGTGGTACGCCAATCGAGGCTGAAATCTTCGAGGCTGACGGTCGGCGCCAGCTCTTCGGTGATGATGAACGAGTGCTGGGCCGCCGGGTTGCTGCCGCGCTCGCCATAGGCCACAGCGGTCATGGTTGGTACGCCGGCTTCGTGCAGGCGTGCGACCGCCTTGAACTCCTGGCCGGCGCCGAGCACCGGCAGTTTGGCACTGAACAGGTTCTTGGCCACTTCGCCCCAGCCGATACCGCGGTGGATCTTGACGAAATAACCCCGTCCTGCGACCTCGGTGCGCAGCGTACTGCGCCCTTCAAGCTCGCGATACACCTGACCTTGCAACCGCTCGACCTCGGCAAAGGCATCACGCCCGGCCCACAGGCTCTTGAACGGCTCTGCGAGGAACAACTTCATTGATCATGCTCCGCCAGAATCACATCCGCCGCGTGCTGCGGCATGCTGTACAGGTCTGCCGTGTCGGCAAAGGCCAGGCCATTGCGTCCCCACTGCGCCCGTGCAGCGTCGTCTTCGAGCATGTTTACCAGATGGCGGTTGAACTGCGCCTGTTCGAATGGCTCATCGAGAACCAGACCACAGTCGGCCTCAGCGATGTAGTGGGCGTAACCGCATACCGCGCTGACCAACACCGGCAAGCCGGCGACCAGCGCTTCGAGCAGCACCGTCCCGGTGTTTTCGTTATATGCCGGGTGGATCAGCAGGTCGGCACCGAGCAGAAAGCGCGGGATGTCGCTGCGGCCTTTCAGGAAGCTCACCTGCTCGCTCAGCCCCAGCGCCTTGCTCTGCAACTGGAAGACCTTGGGGTCGTCCTGACCGATGACGAACAGCCGGGTGCGCTTGCGCAACTCGGCGGGCAACGCGGCCAGCGCCTTGAGACTGCGGTCCACGCCCTTGGTCTTGAACCCCGACCCGATCTGCACCAGCAGCCGGTCGTGGTCGCCCAGACCGAACTCCTTACGGAAATCCGCACGCACCTGCGGCGCATCCGCCGGCGCCCGGCGGTCCTGGGAAATACCCGGTGGCAGCAGATGAAAGCGCGCCAGCGGAGTGTTGTAATGCTTGATGAACAGCGGTTGCTGGACCTCGGAAATCATCAGCACCTGAGTCTTGGCCTGGGGGGCGAACACCGCCCGCTCGTACTCGGCAAAGTGCCGGTAGCGGCCCCACTTGCGGTACAGCGAGTGACGCAACGTCTGAGCCTTGTCTTCGAAGCAGCCATCGGCGGCGTAATACACGTCCAGCCCCGGCATCTTGTTGAAGCCGATCAGCCGGTCCACCGGACGTTTGGCCAGGTCAGCTTCCATCCAGGCACTGAGCTTTTCGTTACGCCGATGATTGAACAGCGCTTTGACCGGCGCCACCAGCACTTCAAAACCGGGCGGAATCTCACCTTCCCAGATCAGGGTGTAGACCCGAATCCGGTGACCGCGCTGCTGACACTCCAGGGCAATACGCATGAAGTCGCGCTGCAGGCCACCAAACGGAAAATATTTGTAGAGTACGAAAGCCAGTTGCATCAGCCAGGTTCCTTTGCCAGCAACAGCGCGCCCAACTGGCTCGCTACCCGCTCGGGATTCAGGCGAGTGAAGCACAGCGGCCACTCGCGTTTGAGGTCGAACCGCAACTGCTCGTCGGGGCTCGGTGTATAGGTACATTTCTTTTGCAGGCACGGCGCACAGGCCGGCCAGTCGCTGGCCAGATGCACCTGCGACTTGCCGTAGGCGCCGGTCAGGCCCGGATTGGTCGGCCCGAACAGCGATACGGTCGGCACATCCAACGCGGCAGCCAGGTGGCCGATGCCGGTATCGACCGCCACGCACGCCTCGGCGCCGGCCAGCACCCGGGCCACACCGGCCAGGTTCAATTTGGGCAATACGGCGGCATTGTCCAGCCCCTCGGCAATCCGCTCGGCGCGGGCCTTTTCGGCCGGGTTGCCCCACGGCAGCCGCACCTGCAGGCCACGGGCGGCCATCTGTTCGGCCAGTTGCCGCCAATACAGCTCAGGCCAGTGCTTGGTCGCCCAGGTGGTGCCATGCAGGAACAGCACATAGGGCGCATCCAGGCTGTCGCTCAGTGACTCCAGGCGCTTGAGGCCATAATCGCCCAGCCCTGACGGCAACGGGTAACCCAGCGCCTGGGCAAACAACTGACGCAGGCGCTCCACCGCATGCTGCCCGCGCGCCACCGGGTAACGCCGGTCGCGGTCGTAGAAACGGCTGGCCAGCGGCTCGCGGGCCGACTCACGGTCCAGGCCAGCCACTGGCGCATTGACGTAGCGAGTCAACCAGGCGCTCTTGAACAGCCCCTGGGCGTCGATCACCACGTCGTAGCGGGTGTCGCGCAAGCGCCGTTTGAACGCCGCCCACTCACCGCTCTTCCAGGTCTGCCAGAGGTTCTTGCGCCAGCGCCGGATCGCCACCGGAATCACCGTGTCCACCGCCGGGTGCCAGCTCGGGATCTCGGCAAAGCCTTCTTCGACCACCCAGTCGAAACGCACGCCCGGCAGCGCCCTGGCCGCATCGGTCAAGGCCGGCAGCGCATGAATCACGTCGCCCAGCGACGAGGTCTTGATCAGCAACACCCGCAAGGTCAGAGCACCTCTACCGGGGTGGCGTCCAGCCCACTACCCAGGCGGCCCAGCGCCTGGATCACCTGACCCGGGTCGAGCAGGCGCAGGCAATTGTAGTGGCCGAAGCGGCAGGTACGGTCGAAGCAAGGCGAGCACTCCAGGCCCAGCCGCACGACCTCTACTTCATCAGCCAGTGGCGGCGTGAAACCCGGCGAGGTCGAGCCGTAGACCGCCACCAGCGGGCGGTTCAGGGCGGCGGCCACATGCATCAGCCCCGAGTCGTTGGACACCACCGAACGGGCGCACGACAGCAGGTCGATGGCTTCGGCCAGAGAGGTTTCGCCACACAGGTTGGTGACTTCTTCGCGCAGTCCGGGAATCAGTTCCTGGCGAATGCTTTCGCCCACCGGGTGGTCTTTTTTCGAGCCGAACAGCCAGACCTGCCAGCCCTGTCGAATCAGCGCATCAGCCACTTTGGCGTAGTGCTCGGACGGCCAGCGCTTGGCCTCACCGAACTCGGCACCCGGGCACAGGGCCAGCACCGGTTGCTCAAGGCTAAGGCCGAAGCGTGCCAGCGCGGCCTGGCGGGTGGCCGGGTCAATGCTCAGTTGCGGGCGCGGATAAGGCTGCGGCAACGCCGCGCCGTTGTCATAAGCCAGGGCCATGAAGCGCTCGATCATCAGCGGGTAGCGCTGTTTGTCGAGTTTGCGCACGTCATTGAGCAAGCCGTAACGGAACTCGCCGCGCCAGCCGGTGCGCGTGGGGATGCCGGCAAAGAACGGCACCAGTGCCGACTTCAGCGAGTTGGGCAGCAAGATCGCCTGATCGTACTGGCCGGCCAGGGATTTGCCGATGCGCCGCCGGGTCGCCAGCTCCAGGGCGCCGTGGCCCAGAGGAAAGCTCAGCGCCGCACGGACTTCGGGCATGCGTTCCAGGATCGGCCGGCTCCATTCGGGTGCCAGCACGTCGATTGCGCACTCAGGATGCCGCTGCTTCAGACACTGGAACAGCGTTTGCGCCATCACCATGTCACCGACCCAGCTAGGTCCAACGATCAGAATGTTCATGCTCAATCCAAAAACGACCAGGGAGGCAGGTCAGGTTGCGTGACCCTTTCACACAACCTGACGCCTCCCCGTCCTTAGCCTTATTGGCTGGCCATGCCAGCCGTCATTTCAATCCCAGCGCCGCCCAGATACGCCGCACTTCGCGCCGTTGCTCCGGGAACTGGTCACCTGCGACAACGCCGGCCTGCTTTTGCAGGGCCTGGCGGTGCGCCGCCGAACGATAGGCCTTGTAGGCTTCGCGCAGCAGGCTGGCATCGGCACCCGGCAGCAAACCGGCCTCTTCCAGACCTTCAAGGATGCGAATGTTATCGGTGTAACGCAGCAGTTGCGGGTAGTCCCGCGACCACGCCAGGGCCGCGTATTGCACCATAAATTCGATATCGACGATACCACCGGCGTCCTGCTTGAGGTCGAACGGCACAGCGGCGTCAAAGGCATTGGCGGCGGTGCCCGCTGCGCTGGCCTTGCTGCCCAGGTTATCGCGCATCTTGGCGCGCATTTCGCTGACTTCGACGCGCAACTGGGCCAGGTCACGCTCACGCCCCAGAACCCCGGCGCGCACCTGCTCGAAAGACGCCTGGACGTCCGGGCTGCCAATCAGCACCCGGGCGCGTACCAGTGCCTGATGCTCCCAGGTCCAGGCTTCGTTTTCCTGATAACGGGCAAATGCACCGACCGAACTGACCAGCAGCCCGGACGCGCCGGATGGCCGCAGGCGCATGTCCACTTCATATAACTGGCCGGAGTTGGTCTGGGTGGTCAGCAGATGAATGATCCGCTGGCCCAGCCGGGTGAAGAACTGCGCACCATCAATCGGCTTGGCGCCGTCAGTCTCACTCTGCGGGTCGCCATCGTGGATAAACACCAGGTCCAGGTCCGAACCGTGCCCCAGCTCGATCCCGCCGACCTTGCCATAGCCAACGATAACGAAAGCCGGATCGCACAGACTGCCGTCCGGGCGCTTCGGCGTGCCGTGGCGCGCCACGGTATGGCGCCAGGCCAGGGCCAAAACCTGCTGCAGGATCGCCTCGGCCAGCCAGGTCAGGTAATCGCTGACCTTCATCAACGGCAGGCTGCCGCTGATCTCCGACGCTGCCACGCGCAACCCGTGGGCCAGCTTGAAGTGGCGCAGCGCCTCCATTTGTTGCTCCAGATCATCCTCCGGGATGCGGATCAGGCGCTCATGCAGTTCGGCATTGAGTTCCGGTGCCTGCGGCGGGCTGAACAGCCGACCTTCATTAAGAAGCTCATCGAGCAGCAGCGGGAAGCGGGTGATCTGTTCGGCAATCCACGGGCTGGCCGCACACAACGTCAGCAACCGGCGCAGGGCATCGGGGTTTTCGGTGAGCAGCACCAGATAGGCCGAACGCCGGGCCACGGCTTCGACCAGCGGCAACACCCGCTCCAGCACCAGGTCTGGATTGTCGTGCTCCACCGCCTGAGCCAGCAGGCGCGGGATAAAGGCATCCAGCCGCTCCCGACCGATACGCTGGATAGCGCGCAACTGCGGACCGGAGCGCAGGTTGCTCAGGGATTTGAGCGCCTTGCCTGCATCGGCAAAGCCACCTTCCTGCAACTGCCGGCACGAGGCCTCTTCGTCCTGGATCTGCTCCCACAACGGCAACCACTCGCCGCCCACCACCAGCTCACCCTGCTCTTGATCGTCATCGCCATCAGGGTCGGCGATCACCTGGCGGAAGTGCCAGGACACCCGGCCGCGCCAGTGCATCAGGCGCTCATGAAAACCGGCCCAGTCGGCAAAGCCGAGCATGAAGGCAATCCGCGCCTGATCCAGCTCGTTGCCTGGCAGCATCTGGGTCTGGCGGTCGGCAATGGCCTGGATCGCGTGTTCGGTGTAGCGTAGAAATTCATAACCTTCGCGTAGCTCCTCGACCACCGGCGTCGGCAGATAGCCCTGGCCTTCAAGGGTCTTGAGGACTTTGAGCAACGACCTTTGTTGCAGGCTCAGGTCACGGCCACCGTGAATCAATTGAAAGGCCTGGGCAATGAACTCCACTTCGCGAATGCCGCCAGCCCCCAGCTTGATGTTCTCGGCCATGCCCTTGCGGCGCACCTCCTGCTGGATCAGTTGCTTCATGGTGCGCAGCGCTTCAATGGCCGAAAAGTCCAGATAGCGCCGATAGACGAACGGTCGGAGCATGTCCTGCAGCTGTGCACCGGCCGCCTGATCGCCACCCACCACGCGAGCCTTGATCATGGCATAACGCTCCCAATCACGGCCCTGATCCTGATAGTACTGCTCCATGGCATTGAAGCTGAGCACCAGCGCCCCGGACGAACCGTAAGGCCGCAGGCGCATGTCGACGCGAAATACAAAGCCATCGACGGTCACCGGGTCCAGCGCCTTGATCAACCGCTGGCCCAGACGAATGAAGAACTCCTGGTTATCCAGCGGGCGTTTGACGCCAACGGTTTCGCCACCTTCAGGGTAGGCAAAAATCAGGTCGATATCCGATGAGAGGTTCAGCTCAAGCGCGCCGAGCTTGCCCATGCCGAGGATCACCATCTGCTGCGCCTGGCCGCTGCGCCGCCCGGTGGGCACACCGAACTGCTGGCAATGGCGCTGGTACAACCATTGATAGGCCAGATCGATGCTGGCATCGGCCATCTCGGACAGGTCGCGGCAGGTTTGCACCAGATCAGCCTGACGGGTCAGATCGCGCCAGATGATGCGCACCTGATGGCGGTTGCGCTGGCGGCGCAGAATCCGGCCCAGGTCGTCTTCGCTGGCGGCGGCCTGCACCGCCTCTGCCAACTGGTCGCGCAACTGCCCAGGAGCAAAGGCTCGTTCCAGATCGCCACTGGCAGCCAGGTCCACAAGCATCTGCGGATCACGGCCCACCTGTTCGGTGACAAAATCACTGGCGGCGCAGACCCGCTCGAAGGCGGCCTGGCGCTGCTGCGGCCAGCCCGCAAAAGCGGCCTGTGTCGCCTCTGGCAAACAATCCAGCGCTGCCAGGAAAGTCTGGCGGGCTTGTGTAGCGGATGACAGCAGCGGGGCCGAAATTTCAGTCAGCGAAGGCAAGCTCATGGTCTATCCTTGATCGGCGTGTTACGGGCGATGTGCCATAGATGTAAGATCGCTCTGACAGCCACCGCTGTCGAACAAAGGTAATAAATTGCTGAGAAAATCGCTTTTGCGATATAAATCACCAATTTTCTGGCCATCATATGCGCTCGCGATCAACGGTAACGTTTGATCCCACAACATGACACGAGCGTTTTGGTCGGTTATCTGTAGTTTTACTACTGGATGAATCACTCAATAAGCTGAAATGGTTGGCGACTTGTAGTAAAACTACACGCCGCCGGCACAACCGCCGGCCATCCAAGAATTTATGTCGGCTGCCCACAAGGCCAGTCGCAAACTCAGGCGTCCGATTCTGGAAGCCTTTCCGCTCTGGAGCAAGCCATGCAAGACCTTGATCCCGTCGAAACCCAGGAGTGGCTGGACGCCCTGGAATCGGTTATCGACAAAGAAGGCGAAGACCGTGCCCATTACCTGATGACCCGTATGGGCGAACTGGCCACACGAAGTGGTTCGCAGTTGCCGTACGCCATCACCACGCCGTACCGCAACACCATTCCGGTAACTCACGAAGCCCGCATGCCTGGCGACCTGTTCATGGAACGCCGCATCCGCTCTCTGGTTCGCTGGAACGCGCTGGCGATGGTCGTCAAGACCAACCTGAACGACCCGGATCTGGGCGGCCACATCTCCAGCTTCGCCTCCAGTGCGACGCTGTACGACATCGGCTTCAACTATTTCTTCCAGGCCCCGACCGACGAGCACGGCGGCGACCTGATCTACTTCCAGGGTCACGCATCGCCAGGCGTCTACGCCCGTGCGTTCATGGAAGGCCGGATCACCGAAGAGAACATGAACAACTTCCGTCAGGAAGTCGACGGCAAGGGCCTGTCCTCTTACCCACACCCATGGCTGATGCCTGATTTCTGGCAGTTCCCGACCGTTTCGATGGGTCTGGGTCCGATCCAGGCGATCTACCAGGCCCGCTTCATGAAGTACCTGGAAAGCCGCGGCTTCATTCCGGAAGGCAAGCAGAAAGTCTGGTGCTTCCTGGGCGACGGCGAGACCGACGAGCCGGAATCGCTGGGCGCCATCGCCCTGGCCGGCCGCGAGAAGCTGGACAACCTGATCTTCGTCATCAACTGCAACCTGCAGCGCCTCGACGGCCCGGTTCGCGGCAACGCCAAGATCATCCAGGAACTCGAAGGCGTGTTCCGTGGTGCCCAGTGGAACGTCAACAAGGTCATCTGGGGCCGCTTCTGGGATCCACTGCTGGCCAAGGACACCAACGGTGCCCTGCAGCGCCGCATGGACGAAGTCATCGACGGCGAGTACCAGAACTACAAAGCCAAAGACGGCGCGTTCGTGCGCGAGCACTTCTTCAACACGCCTGAACTCAAGGCCATGGTCGAAGACCTGTCCGATGACGAGATCTGGAAGCTCAACCGTGGCGGCCACGACCCGTACAAGGTCTATGCAGCCTACCATCAGGCGGTCAACCACAAGGACCAGCCGACGGTCATCCTGGCCAAGACCATCAAGGGTTACGGCACCGGTGCTGGCGAAGCCAAGAACACCGCGCACAACACCAAGAAGGTCGACGTCGACAGCCTGCGTCACTTCCGCGACCGTTTCGACGTGCCGATCAAGGACGCCGACCTGGAAAGCCTGCCGTTCTACCGTCCGGAAGAAGGCAGCGCCGAAGCCCGTTACCTGGCTGAGCGCCGTGCTGCACTGGGTGGTTTCGTGCCACAACGTCGCGCCAAGAGCTTCAGCGTCCCGACCCCGCCACTCGATACCCTCAAGGCTATCCTGGACGGTTCCGGCGACCGCGAAATCTCCACCACCATGGCTTTCGTGCGGATTCTCGCGCAACTGGTCAAGGACAAGGAAATCGGCCAGCGCATCGTGCCGATCATCCCGGACGAAGCCCGTACCTTCGGTATGGAAGGCATGTTCCGCCAACTGGGCATCTACTCGTCGGTCGGCCAGCTCTACGAGCCAGTCGATAAAGACCAGGTGATGTTCTACCGCGAGGACAAGAAAGGCCAGATCCTCGAAGAAGGCATCAACGAAGCCGGCGCCATGTCGTCGTTCATCGCTGCCGGTACTGCGTATAGCAACCACAACCAGCCGATGCTGCCGTTCTACATCTTCTACTCGATGTTCGGCTTCCAGCGTATCGGTGACCTGGCATGGGCCGCTGGCGACAGCCGCACCCGTGGCTTCCTGATCGGCGGTACCGCCGGCCGTACCACCCTCAACGGTGAAGGCCTGCAGCACGAAGACGGTCACAGCCACATCCTGGCTGCCACCGTGCCGAACTGCCGCACCTATGATCCGACCTACGGCTATGAGCTGGCGGTGATCATCCAGGACGGCATGAAGAAGATGACCGAAGAGCAACAGGACATCTTCTACTACATCACCGTGATGAACGAAGCCTACACCCAGCCAGCCATTCCGGCCGGCGCCGAGGAAGGCATCATCAAGGGCATGTACCTGCTGGAGGAAGACACCAAGGCGGCTGCGCACCACGTCCAGTTGCTGGGTTCGGGCACCATCCTGCGTGAAGTCCGTGAAGCGGCGAAGATCCTGCGCGAAGAGTTCAACGTCGGTGCCGACGTCTGGAGCGTGACCAGCTTCAACGAACTGCGTCGTGACGGCCTGGCGGTCGAGCGTCACAACCGCCTGCACCCTGGCCAGAAGCCTCAGCAGACTTACGTCGAGCAATGCCTGACCGGCCGTAAAGGCCCGGTTGTCGCATCGACCGACTACATGAAGCTGTTCGCCGAACAGATCCGTCAGTGGGTTCCGTCCAAAGAGTTCAAAGTGCTGGGCACCGACGGCTTCGGCCGCAGCGACAGCCGCAAGAAGCTGCGTCACTTCTTCGAAGTGGACCGCAACTTCGTGGTGCTGGCCGCACTGGAAGCCCTGGCAGACCGTGGCGACATCGAGCCTAAAGTGGTGGCAGAAGCCATCGCCAAGTTCGGTATCGACCCAGAGAAACGCAACCCGCTGGACTGCTAAGAGTCTGTCCCGGATTCGTCCATAGCGCAGGCTCAAGCCTGGAAACAGCCGACGATGCGGAATTTGCCCCCGGCAAATGAGCATCCGAGGCTGTTTCGTTGCAAACAGCCGCGCAATATACAGTCTGGAACAGGTTCTCCTGAGGAGAAGCATAGTGAGTGAGCTAATTCGCGTACCCGACATCGGCAACGGTGAAGGTGAAGTCATTGAGTTGTTCGTCAAGGTCGGCGACCGCATCGAAGCGGACCAGAGCGTCCTGACCCTGGAGTCGGACAAGGCGAGCATGGAAATCCCTGCCCCCAAGGGCGGCGTCATCAAAGCCCTGAAGGTCAAGCTGGGCGACCGCCTGAAAGAAGGCGACGAGCTGTTCGAGCTGGAAAGTGAAGGTGGCGAAGCCGCCGCAGCGCCAGCCGCAGAACCTGCTGCCGCGCCAGCCGCTGCGGCCCCTGCTCCGGCTGCTGAAGCGCCGGCGGCTGCACCGGCACCTGCCGCTGCGGCCAGCGTGCAGGACATCCACGTACCGGACATCGGTTCGTCGGGCAAGGCCAAGATCATCGAACTGCTGGTCAAGCCAGGCGACAGCATCGAAGCCGACCAGTCGCTGATCACCCTCGAATCCGACAAGGCGAGCATGGAAATTCCATCGCCTGCCGCTGGCGTGGTCGAGAGTGTTGAAGTCAAGCTGGAACAGGAAGTCGGCACTGGCGATCTGATCCTGCGCCTGAAAATCGCAGGTAGCGCTCCGGCTGCTGCTGCCCCTGCTGCTGCCGCTCCGGCACCTGCTGCATCGGCTCCGGCCGCCGCACCTGCCGCAGCAAAAGCTGAAGCCGCACCGGCTCCGGCTGCCGCTCCGGCCGCTGCCCCAGCCAAAGATGGCGCCAAGGTCCATGCCGGCCCTGCCGTTCGTCAACTGGCCCGTGAGTTCGGCGTCGAGCTGAGCGCAGTGACCGCGACCGGCCCGCACGGTCGTGTACTGAAAGAAGACGTGCAGGTCTACGTCAAGGCCCAGCTGCAAAAGGCCAAGGAAGCACCCGCAGGCGGCGC
This sequence comes from Pseudomonas sp. 21LCFQ02, assembly GCF_024129895.2. NCBI lineage: Bacteria > Pseudomonadati > Pseudomonadota > Gammaproteobacteria > Pseudomonadales > Pseudomonadaceae > Pseudomonas > Pseudomonas sp. 21LCFQ02. The sequence goes on along the minus strand of NZ_CM178749.1, from coordinate 1,904,357 downwards.
CACTGGCGGTGCCGGTATCCAGCCGATTCCGGAAGTCGACTTCAGCCGCTTCGGTGAAATCGAAGAAGTGCCGATGACCCGCCTGATGCAACTGGGCGCGTCCGGTCTGCACCGCAGCTGGCTGAACATCCCGCACGTGACTCAGTTCGACCAGGCCGACATCACCGACCTGGAAGCTTTCCGCGTGGCGCAGAAAGCCGTGGCGGAAAAGGCTGGCGTCAAGCTGACTGTGCTGCCACTGCTGCTCAAGTCCATCGCGCACCTGCTCAAGGAACTGCCGGACTTCAACGCATCGCTGGCACCAAGCGGCAAAGCGGTGATCCGCAAGAAGTACGTGCACATCGGCTTTGCCGTGGACACCCCGGATGGCCTGCTGGTCCCGGTGATCCGCGACGTCGACCAGAAGAACCTGCTGCAACTGGCGGCCGAAGCGGCTGCGCTGGCCGAAAAAGCCCGCAACAAGAAGCTGACCGCCAACGACATGCAGGGCGCCTGCTTCACCATCTCCAGCCTCGGTCACATTGGCGGCACCGGCTTCACGCCGATCGTCAATGCACCGGAAGTGGCGATCCTGGGTGTCTCCAAGGCATCCATGCAGCCGGTCTGGGACGGCAAGGCATTCCAGCCGCGCCTGATGCTGCCACTGTCGCTGTCGTATGACCACCGTGTCATCAACGGCGCCGCCGCTGCACGCTTTACCAAGCGTCTGAGCGAACTGCTGGCCGACATCCGCACCATCCTGCTGTAAGGCATCAGCGGCCCCGTTTGCGCGGGGCCGACTGCCGAACATCTGGCTGCCGTACCAAAAGCCCCGCGCAAGCGGGGCTTTTTTGTCCTGTGTCACAACTTCAGACAGCAGTTCTGCGATACATGGCCGATACCCTGTCGTTACATGAAACCCTGTACGCGGCGACCGGTCCGAATGGATTGAACAGTGGACACATTACTCTGATACTTTTATAGCACTAAGCCACCGCGCTCTCTTGTAAGGCAGTGCTGCATCATGCAACCTTGCCGGGCGCGAAAGTTATCAGGGCCAATGCCCGCGCGACCAGAATTCGGAAAGCGAGTTTGTTCATGAAAAGCCAGCCCGATGCTGCCGCCAGAACGGCAGCCGAGGTAGTGACGCAATTGCCGGTGCCTTCGCGCCTGGGCATGCTGCGTTTCGAACGGCTGAATGAAGCCAGTTGGGCGCTGCTATATCTTGATCCGAACTGTGAACAAGCATTCGGCATGCCAGCAGTGGAGCTGTGCTCACTGATCAGTTCTCCTTTCGCCAGCCTGATGGAGCCGGAGGCACGTTATCGGCTGCACGATGATCTGCAGCAGCAACTGACCCGGGCATCGCATTATCTGATCCGCTACACCTTGCACACGGTCAATGGCCCGCTGGGGCTACTGGAGATGGGCGAGGCATTCAAACAGCACAACCGCCAACTGTTGCGCGGCTATTTTGTGGTCATCGACGGGCCTGCATTCAACGCTGATGACAGCGATCCGGCAGGCAGGCATGTCAATCCGCTCAGCCCGTTTGCCCAACTGCAGCGCGCACGCGCCCAGCAGGAACTGATCCTGCGGCTGGCCCGTCATCGCTACTCGGGTAATTCGGTGCAGGAAGCGGCGCAACTGATTACCCAGACGGCCTGCGAGATCTACGATGTCGCCGGTGCCAGTATCTGGAATCTGGAAGGCCAGACGCTGGTGCCCGTCACTGAATACGTGCGCGAGAGCGGCGAGCACCGCCAGCCATCGCCCATCGATATCAGCAACTCACCGGCCTACCACGAGGCGCTGCTCAACAGTCGCGCCATCGATGCCAGCAACACCCGCGAAGACCCGCGCACGCTGGAGCTGGCCAGCAGCCTTGAGCCACGCGATGTGCGCGCCCTGCTCGATGCCAGCATCCGCCTGGACGGGCAACTGGTCGGCGTACTGTGCCTGGAGCAGACCGGTGCAACGCGCCAGTGGCTTACGGATGAGGTGGCCTTTGCCGGCGAACTGGCTGACCAGTTTGCGCTGGTCATCAACAACCACAACCGACGTACCGCCACCAGCGCCCTGCATCTGTTCCAGAGAGCGGTGGAACAGAGCGCCAATGCTTTTCTGCTGGTCAACTGCGACGGCGTAGTGGAATACGTCAACCCCAGCTTTACCGCCATCACTCAATACGCCGCCGATGAAGTCCATGGTCACAAGCTCGCCGAGCTTCCTGCTCTGGAAAACCTCGGCAGCCTGTTCGATGCCCACTCAAGCCTGGCCAACAACAATAGCTGGCAAGGTGAGTTCAAAAGCCGGCGCAAAAATCTGGAGCCCTACTGGGGGCAGTTGTCAATTTCCAAGGTATACGGCGACAATCGCGAGCTGACCCATTACATCGGCATCTACGAAGACATCACCCAGAGCAAGCTGGCCCAGCAGCGCATCGAGCGCCTGGCCTACACCGACAACCTGACCAGCCTGGGCAATCGCCCGGCGTTCATTCGTCATCTGGACGAGCGCTTCGCCCGTGACAGCGACACGCCGATGAGCCTGCTGCTGGTAGACATCGACAACTTCAAGCGCATCAACGACAGCCTTGGCCACCAGACCGGTGACAAACTGTTGATCAGCCTGGCCCGACGCCTGCGCAATACCCTGAGCCCAGTCGATGTACTGGCCCGCTTTGCCAGTAACGAATTTGCCGTACTGCTCGACCAGACCGGCCCGGAGGCCGGACAAAGCATCGCTCACCAAGTGTTGATGACCCTCGACAAGCCGTTGTTCGTCGACAATCAGTTGATCAGCGTTACCGGCTCTGTGGGCCTGGCCTGTGCGCCGCTCCACGGTCGTGATCCGCAGACCCTGATGCGGAATGCCGGGCTGGCGCTGCACAAAGCCAAGGCCAATGGCAAACATCAGGTCCAGGTGTTTACCGAAGCCCTGAATGCCGAAGCCAGCTACAAGCTGTTCGTCGAGAACAACCTGCGCCGGGCCTTGAGCCAGAGCGAGCTGGAAGTGTTCTACCAGCCCAAATTGTGTCTGCTGACCGGCCGCCTCACCGGCCTGGAGGCCCTGCTGCGCTGGAACCACCCGGAAAAGGGCATGATCCGCCCGGATCAGTTCATCAGTGTCGCCGAAGAGACCGGCCTGATCATTCCGATCGGCAAATGGGTGGTGCGCGAGTCGTGCCGGATGAGCAAAGCCCTGACGGCCGCCGGCTTCGGCCCGCTGCAAGTGGCGATCAACGTCTCTCCCAAACAGTTCTCCGATCCCGAGCTGGTGTCCTCGATTGCCAATATCCTCAAGGAAGAGGCACTCGACCCGTCGCTGCTGGAACTTGAACTCACCGAAGGTCTGCTGCTCGAAGCCACCGAAGATACCCGACAGCAACTGGACATGCTCAAGCGCCTGGGCCTGTCACTGGCCATGGACGACTTCGGTACCGGTTATTCGTCGCTGAGCTACCTCAAGAAATTCCCCATTGACGTGCTCAAGATCGACCGCAGCTTCATCCGCGATATTCCGGATGATGAAGGCGACATGGAGATCACTTCAGCGGTAATCGCCATGGCTCACAACCTCAAGCTCAAAGTGGTTGCCGAAGGTATCGAAACCGCAGCCCAACTGGCGTTCCTGCGCCGTCATCGTTGCGACATCGGCCAGGGTTACCTGTTCGACAAGCCGATTTGCGGCGACGATCTGATCGAACGGCTGCACCGTTACCCGCACAAGCCGCTGCTCTGAGGCCCCTTCCCTGTCCCAGACCTCTGGGGCAAACTGTATGTCCGTTTTTTACAGTGTATGGCGCAGCCGCTGTTTACGTGCGCCAGCCTGCCTATTCAGAGGACTTGCTCATGACCCTGCGCTCGGAAATCCTGGTAAACAAGAACGTCTTGCCTACCGCCGAACAAGCCCTGCCGGGCCGCGATAGCCATATCCAGCTCCCCGAGAAGCATTTCGTCCATGATACGCCGCTGCTCGGCCCGTTCTTCGAAGAGGTCGAGTTCGCGATCTTTGGCCTGGGCTGTTTCTGGGGCGCAGAGCGGCGCTTCTGGCAGACCCCGGGAGTGGTCAGCACCGTGGTGGGTTACGCCGGCGGCTTCACCCCCAACCCGACTTACGAAGAAGTCTGCTCAGGCCTGACCGGGCATACCGAAATCGTCCTGGTCGTCTATGAGCCGGCGAAGGTCAGCTATGAGGCCCTGCTGAAGATGTTCTGGGAACTGCATAACCCGACCCAAGGCATGCGTCAGGGCAATGACATTGGCACCCAGTACCGCTCGGTCATCTACTGCACCAAACCCGAACAACTGCAGCAAGCCCTGGACAGCAAAGCGCGTTACCAGACCGAGCTGACCAAGGCTGGCCTGGGTGAAATCACCACCGAAATCGCCGAGGCGCCGACCCTATACTTCGCCGAAGGCTACCACCAGCAGTACCTAGCGAAGAACCCGCAAGGCTATTGCGGGATTGGCGGCACCGGGGTGTGCCTGCCAGCCTAAGCTTGCAGCAGGAGATCGCCCGTCGCCTTGGCGCCGCCCGGCCGGTCCTACTCCGCGATCAACCAATCCATTTTCCAGCCGCCCTGGGTCTGGCCCAGCTTTTCGGCCAGGTAGGGCAGCAACTCGCGCAGCTCTTCTTCAAGCCCCCACGGCGGGTTGGCGATGGCCAGCCCAGAACCGTTGAGGCTGGCCGGGGTTTCCAGGGGGTGGACGTAGAGTTCCACGCGCAGCAGCTTGGGCGCGCCGGTTTCAGCCAGGTCCTGATAAAAACGCTTGAGCTGGCGCGGGTCCTTGATCGGGTACCAGATGGTCGCAACGGTCTGGCGCATGCGCCCGATGGCCTCCTTGAGCGCTACGCTGCAGCGTTTGAGTTCATCGAGTTGCTCGAACGGCGGGTCGATGAGCATCACCGCGCGCTTTTCCTGCACCGGCAGCAACGCACGCGGCACGTGCCAGCCTTCGCCCAGATGCACCGCCACGCGGCGGTCGAACTTCATGTTGTCTTTAAGCAGCGCCCCGTCATCGGGGTGCTTTTCATTAAGCAATACGCGGTCCTGCTCACGGCTCAGGCGCCGGGCCAGCTCAGGGGAGCCTGGGTAGTAGCGCAGTTCGCCGGTCTTGCGGTTCATGTGCCGCAATACATCCATATAACCGGCCGCGGCCGCAGGCAGGTCAGTGGCCTCCCACAAGCGGCCGATGCCTTCGACCCACTCACCGGTGCGGGTCGCTTCATCGCCCTGCAGGTCATACAGACCGATCCCGGCATGGGTGTCGATGTAGGCGAACGGCTGCTCCTTGCGCGACATCAGCGCAATCAGCCGAGTGAGGACAATGTGTTTCAAGACGTCGGCATGGTTGCCGGCATGGAAGGCGTGACGATAATTCATGGCAGCTCCTGGAAGGCCGCCCAGTTTACACCAGACATGAAAAACCCCGGTAAAGCCGTCACAAAACCGGGGACCGAACGTGACATCGGGTGACCAAGCCCTTGTAGAGTACACGTCGAAGGATTTCAGTCTGCTCTGGCTGCTGAAACAGGAGTTAGCCGAAAACGACCTGTTCTTAGGTAATCCTGCCATCACCTCTACAAGCCCTTGCCCAGGCTGTGAAGGCCTACCAGAATCAGTTACCACCCTGTCGAAGGAACAACGCCATGATGCACGCAGACCTGATTGACCAGGACGACCTGATCGGCAAACTCAGGGCGCTGGGCTTTGAAACGCCCTCAGGTGCGACCCCGGAGCAGGCCTGTGCCCAGGCAGTGCGCGGCCTTACCGATGACCGCGCGATCGCGTTGCGCAAACTGGTTGAAAGCATGCTGGCCGGCAGTGCGACCATCCTGCCGGCGGTGCGCCAGGCCATTGATCAACAGTTGCTGCCGGCGCTGGTGGCCTACAAACAAACCCACGCCTGACTAACCGACATCGCCCCCGGTTGCCTGAAACAACCGGGGGCGATTGTCAGATACGCACGCTGGCGAAGGTCGACTCGTTGCGCGCTTGGTTGAGCGCCGACATCGGCCCGGACAGCGGCGCCAGTACCATGGCCTGCGGGATCGGCAGCATGGAAACCTGCTGGGCAGTGTTGGAACCTACCCGCTCATCGCGTGGCGGAATGCCGAAGTACTCGCGATAGCACTTGGAAAAGTGCGGCGTCGAGACAAACCCGCACACCGAAGCCACTTCGATGATCGACATCGGCGTCTGCTTGAGCAGTTGCCGGGCACGGATCAGGCGCAGCTTGAGGTAGTAGCGTGATGGCGAACAGTGCAGGTACTTCTGGAACAGCCGCTCCAGTTGCCGGCGCGACACCGACACGTACACCGCCAGCTCGTCAAGGTCGATAGGCTCTTCGAGGTTGGCCTCCATCAGCGCGACGATTTCCTGCAATTTGGGCTGGTTGGTGCCGAGCATGTGCTTGAGCGGCACGCGTTGGTGGTCCTGCTCGTTACGGATGCGTTCGTAGACGAACATTTCCGAGATCGCCGCCGACAGCTCGCGACCGTGATCACGGCTGATCAGGTGCAGCATCATGTCCAGCGGCGCGGTGCCACCGGAGCTGGTGAAGCGGTTCCGGTCCAGGGTGAACAAGCGGGTGCTCATGGTCACCCGCGGGAAAGCCTCCTGCATCGCGGCCAGACATTCCCAGTGCACGCTGCAATCGAAGCCATCGAGCAGGCCGGCGCAAGCCAGCGCCCAGCTGCCGGTACACACCGCACCCAAACGCCGCGACTGACGGGCCTGGGATTGCAGCCAGCTGACGTGCTCACGGGTTACGGTGCGCTGGATGCCGACACCGCCGCAGACGATCACGGTATCGAGGGCCGGTGCCTTGTGCATCGCCGCGTCGGGAGTGATCTGCAAACCGTCGCTGGCCCAGACCTGGCTGCCATCAAGGCTCAGGGTGGTCCAGCGATACAGCTCGCGACCCGACAGCTGGTTGGCCATGCGCAGCGGCTCGACCGCCGACGCGAGGGAAATAAGCGTGAAATTATCGAGCAACAAAAAGCCGATGGACTGTGGAGCGCGGTTCTGGGGGGCTGCCCCGGCATTGAACGAAGTCATCACGGAATCTCCTCGCACTTGAGCGGTAGGTGGCCTCACTGGAGGCTCTCATTCTTATTGCCCTACGCATTGCAGGGCTGTACTAAATGCATCGCAATTCCCATGCCTGAATTTGTCTGTGAACGACAAAAAACCCAAAAGCGACGTCGCTAAGCGTAACCACGACAGCGACCTGCATATTCAAATGCGACAGGCTCGCAAATCACTTGGAACCACTGAGCAATTCGGTAGCACTCGGACAAGGCAAGAAACAGTGGGGCTTTGACAAGTGTCACTACCCGCACACTCTGGAAGGTCTTTTTGCGCTGAAACAAGGCGTCATTGCGCCGCCCTGAGCCAAAAGTGAGCAGAGCCGGCGCGCCGCTTATGCGTCGGGGCTCAAGCCCCTCCTACGGCCCTGCGCAGGAGCGGACTCATCCGTGAAACAGGCCCCGATCGATCGAAGCTGCGGTTAACACTCGACGGCACTGACCGCCAGGCCGCCGCGCGAGGTCTCTTTGTATTTGTCGTGCATGTCCGCGCCGGTGTCACGCATGGTGCGGATCACCCGATCCAGAGAGATAAAGTGCTCGCCGTCACCGCGCAGCGCCATCTGTGCGGCATTGATGGCCTTTACCGCAGCGATGGCATTGCGCTCGATGCACGGCACCTGCACCAGACCGCCGACCGGATCACAGGTCAGGCCCAGGTTGTGCTCCAGGCCGATTTCTGCGGCGTTGCACAGTTGCTCAGGTGTGGCGCCCAACACATCGGCAAGCCCCGCCGCCGCCATGGCACAGGCCGAACCGACCTCGCCCTGGCAGCCGACTTCGGCACCGGAGATCGAGGCGTTCTTTTTACACAGGATGCCTACGGCCGCCGCACCGAGGAAGTAATCCACCACATTGCTCTGATTGACGTCCGGGCTGAACTTGACGAAGTAATGCAGCACCGCCGGGATAATCCCGGCCGCGCCGTTGGTCGGAGCAGTGACCATCCGCCCACCGGCGGCGTTCTCCTCGTTGACCGCCAGGGCGAACAGATTGACCCACTCCATGGCGTTGAGGGTCGAGCCGATCACATTGGGCTTGCCCAGCTCCTGCAGACTCTTGTGCAGCTTTGCCGCCCGGCGGCGCACATTGAGCCCGCCGGGCAGAATGCCGTCGTGCTTGAGGCCGTTATCCACGCACTCTTGCATGGCGGCCCACAGCTTCATGATCCCGGCGCGAATTTCAGCCTCACTGCGCCAGACTTTTTCATTGGCCATCATCAGCTCGGACACCCGCAGACCGTGCTGGCGGCACAACTGCAGCAGTTCCCGGGCACTGGAAAATTCGTAGGGCTGCTCGGTGCGATCACCGTCCATCTCGCCGCTGTCGGCCTGAACCTGGTCGACCACGAAACCGCCACCGATGGAGTAGTAGGTGTCCTGATAGATCTCGCCGCCCCGGCCTTCGGCAATCAGGGTCATGGCGTTGGGGTGAAACGGCAGGTTCTCGTCGAGCAGCAGCATGTCCCGCGACCACACGAACGAGATCGGCAGGCGGCTATCGAGCATCAGCGTATCGGTGCTTTTCAGGGTGTCGATGGCCGGGCCGATCATTGCCGGATCGATAGCATCCGGCCACTGGCCCATCAGGCCGAGAATCACCGCATTATCACTGCCGTGGCCGACGCCGGTGGCTGACAACGAACCGTACAGGCGCACTTCGATGCGTTCGATGCTCTCCAGCTTGCCGCTGTCACGCAAACCCTGGACGAACAGCGCGGCGGCGCGCATCGGCCCTACTGTATGTGAACTGGAAGGTCCCACGCCGATCTTGAACAGGTCAAACACGCTGATTGCCATTGTCGCCAAGCTCCATCATCAGGTCTTTATTAGCGCCGGGGCGCTTTTATAGGCGTAGCTGCTACGCTGGATCTGTTGCCGATTTGGCGTACACCAGCCACTGCAGTTCGCTGTTATGGCCAAATCATCAGCCTTTTCAGCCATTGCACGCCGTCCCACACCGACGCACTCATGCTCAGCAACGCCGCCACCTGAAAGCCCCGCAATAGAGCTTAAAAACCGAGGCTGTCAGGCGCTTTCAGGTATCCGCAAGAGGCCCGGACAGCGCCAAAGAAACTGGAAACGACGTCGCACACACTGGATGCGACCCCTCCCGCACTGGTTACGACGCCCCCTGTAGGCGTTTGTTTTTTGCTGGTAGATGATCGACCCGACTCGATCGCAAGGCACCGTGATGGGCTTTCTCAAGAAGCCTGCGCCCAAAGAAGCCACGTCATCCCCGCAGACGGGACGACGATGAGAAAAAGATCACAGGAGCTCCCCCATGAAAGGTTCAACGTCGTTGCTGTTGGTCGCCACCCTCGGTTTGCCGATGCTGGCCCACGCTGCAGAACCCCAGGCATGTCATACCGTCAACTTCTCCGACGTCGGCTGGACCGACATCACGGTGACCACCGCCGTCACCAGTGAGGTGCTTGAAGCACTCGGCTACAAGACCAAGACCACCATGATCTCGGTGCCGGTGACCTACAAGTCGCTGGCCGAAGGCAAGAACATGGACGTGTTCCTCGGCAACTGGATGCCGACCATGGAAAACGACATCAAGGCCTACCGCGAAGCCGGCACAGTCGAAACCGTCCGGGCCAACCTGGAAAACGCCAAATACACCCTCGCGGTGCCGCAATCGCTGTATGACAAGGGCCTCAAAGACTTCTCCGACATCGTCAAATTCAAAGACGAACTGGGCGGCAAGATCTATGGCATCGAACCAGGCAACGATGGCAACCGCCTGATCCAGAGCATGATCGACAAGAATGCCTTCGGCCTGAAAGACGCCGGTTTCAAGGTGGTCGAGTCAAGCGAGGCCGGCATGCTGTCGCAGGTCGACCGCTCCAGCCGCAGAGGCGGCGACGTGGTGTTCCTCGGCTGGGAACCACACCCGATGAACACCCGCTTCAAGATTCAGTACCTGACCGGCGGCGACGACTTCTTCGGCCCCAACTTTGGCCAGGCAACCATCTATACCAACACGCGCAAGGGCTACACGGAGCAATGCAGCAACGTGGGCCAATTGCTCAAGAATCTATCGTTCACGCTGGACATGGAGAGCACCCTGATGGGTAAGGTGCTGGACGAGAAGATAAAACCTGACGCTGCCGCCAGGCAGTGGCTGAAAGCCAACCCGCAGGTGCTCGACACCTGGCTGTCCGGCGTTACCACCGTCGACGGCAAACCGGGTCTGGAAGCCGCCCGGGCCAAGCTGACCCAGTAGTACCCAGAGCACAGGCTCTCCGGGCCTGCCGCATTCAATCTTCACGTAAAGGTGCTTCTGAAAATCCCTGGCAGTGGCAACGCCGGTCATTTTCAAAGGCACCCGCAAGCGGACACCCGATATCATGTTGACCGATCACAAGCTCCCCCTGGGCGAGTATATTTCCGCCTTTGTCGACTGGCTGATTCGCCATGGCGCCAACTACTTCGACGCCATTGCCTACAGCCTTGAAATGATGATCCACGGCCTGACGTTCTCCCTGGCCTGGTTCAACCCTTACGTACTGATCGGCCTGATCGCCGCCCTGACCCACTTCATCCAGCGCAAGTGGGGCCTGACCGTCTTCGTGATTCTGTCGTTCCTGCTGATCCTCAACCTGCACTATTGGCAAGAAACTCTGGAAACCCTCGCCCAGGTGCTGTTCGCCACCCTGGTGTGCGTGATCATCGGCGTGCCGCTGGGCATCATTGCCGCGCACAAGCCCTGGTTCTACACCTGCATCCGACCGATTCTCGACCTGATGCAGACCGTGCCAACCTTCGTCTATCTGATCCCGACCCTGACCCTGTTCGGCCTGGGCGTGGTACCCGGTCTGATCTCTACGGTGGTGTTTGCGATTGCCGCACCGGTGCGCCTGACTTATCTGGGGATTCGCGACGTCCCTCAGGAACTGCTCGACGCCGGCAAGGCCTTCGGCTCTTCGCGTCGCCAGTTGCTGACCCGTATCGAACTGCCCTATGCCATGCCGAGCATCGCCGCCGGTATCACCCAATGCATCATGCTGTCGCTGTCGATGGTGGTGATCGCCGCCCTGGTGGGCGCCGACGGTTTGGGCAAACCTGTGGTCAACGCACTGAACACTGCCGATATCGCGGTTGGCTTCGAAGCCGGCCTTGCGATCGTATTGCTGGCCATCATGCTCGATCGTATCTGCAAACAGCCTGAAGCCAAGGTGGGAGCCGACGCATGAGCATCATCAAATTCGAAAACGTGGACGTTATTTTCAACAAGGACCCACGTGCCGCACTCAAGCTGCTGGACCAGGGCAAGACGCGCGGCGAAATCCTCCAGGAGCTGGGTCAGATCGTCGGCGTCGAAAAGGCCAACCTGGATATCAACAAGGGCGAGATCTGCGTCTTGATGGGCCTGTCCGGCTCGGGCAAATCCAGCCTGCTGCGCTGCATCAATGGCCTGAACACGGTCAGCCGCGGCTCGCTGCTGGTGGAGCACGAAGGCTCGAAAATCGACATTGCCAACTGCACCGAAGCCGAGTTGAAGATGATGCGCACCAAGCGTATCGCCATGGTGTTCCAGAAGTTTGCCCTGATGCCCTGGCTGACTGTGCGCGAGAACATCAGCTTCGGCCTGGAAATGCAGGGGCGCCCGGAAAAGGAGCGGCGCAAACTGGTCGATGAGAAACTCGAACTGGTGGGCCTGACCCAATGGCGCAACAAGAAGCCCGATGAGTTGTCTGGCGGCATGCAGCAACGTGTCGGCCTGGCCCGTGCACTGGCAATGGACGCCGACATTCTGTTGATGGACGAACCCTTCTCGGCCCTCGACCCGTTGATTCGCCAGGGCCTGCAGGATGAACTGCTGAGCCTGCAAAGCAAGCTGAGCAAAACCATTGTCTTCGTCAGCCACGACCTGGACGAAGCGCTGAAACTGGGCAGCCGCATCGCCATCATGAAAGACGGGCGGATCATCCAGTACAGCGTGCCGGAAGAAATCGTCCTCAACCCGGCTGACGAATATGTGCGCAATTTCGTTGCCCACACCAACCCGCTCAACGTGCTGTGCGGGCGCAGCCTGATGCGCACCCTGGACAACTGCAAGCGGATCAATGGCTCGGTATGCCTGGATCCGGGTGGCGATTCCTGGATTGACCTGGCCGAAGGCAATGTGATCAAAGGCGTACGTCAGGGCGCCGCACCGATTTCGGTACAGAACTGGCAGCCTGGTCAGAACGTCGCGGACCTGCAGCGTATTCCGACCCTGGTGGACTCCAACATCGGCATGCGTGACGCGCTGCAGATTCGTTACCAGACCGGCAACAAGCTGGTCCTGCAGGACGGTAACCGGGTGGTGGGGATTCTCGGCGACACCGAGCTGTATCACGCCTTGCTGGGCAAAAACCACGGCTGATGCCCACCTGCCCTGTGCACCGTGCGCTAGGCATAACAGCTGAGAATGAGTTGCAAATAGCCTGAAATCAGCCGCGAATTCCTCGGAGTTCGCGGCTTTTTTCATATCCCTACTGTTTTTAATGATTTATCGACCGGAGAAAAATAACTAGACTGCGGGGCCGTTTCGTCACTGTGAACCAGGAGACCCCGCCCCATGCCCAAGGTCGGTATGCAACCCATCCGTCGCCAACAACTGATCCAGGCCACATTGGCCGCGATTGATCAGGTCGGCATGGGCGACGCCAGCATCGCCTTGATCGCGCGTCTGGCCGGTGTCTCCAACGGCATCATCAGCCACTATTTCAAAGACAAGAATGGCCTGATCGAGGCCACCATGCGCCATCTGATGAACGCTCTGAGTGCCAACACGGCGGCGCGTCGCCAGGCCCTTGTCGACGATAGCCCCAGAGCACACCTGCGGGTCATTGTTGAAGGCAACTTCGACGTCAGCCAGGTCAATGGCCCGGCGATGAAAACCTGGCTGGCGTTCTGGGCCACCAGCATGCACCACACCTCGCTGCATCGCCTGCAACGCATCAACGACCATCGTCTGTACTCCAATCTGTGCTGGCAGTTCCGCCGTGCCCTGCCTGTCGATCAGGCACGCAGCGCCGCCCGCGGCCTGGCAGCCCTGATCGATGGCCTGTGGCTGCGCGGCGCGCTGTCGGGTGATGGGTTCGATACCGAGCAGGCGCAGCGAATCGCGTTCGAGTATCTGGATATGCAACTGGCCAAGGCAGCGACTGCCTGAAGGAGCGCTCGGGCGGCGATCCGTCGGGCGGCGATCAGTTTTAGCAGCGAAGCTTCGCAGCTAAAGCTGCTCCTACAGGGCCCCGTGTTTGCTGCGCGCAGGCTCGCCTCTGCCAATGAGGCGGGTTAATCTGGCCATATAGAAGCAAAACGCCTTTAACGGAGCCTGCGCCGCATGTTCGACTTCCACGCCATCCTCAAGCAGCGCTTCGCGGCGTTGCGCAGTGAAGCGTCGTTCTTTTCCATTCGCCACGTAAAACGTACCCATCAATACCTTTCGGTACGCCGCAACGTCGCCCAGCCGTTGTCGCTGGGTCAGGACGAGGGGGCAATGATTACCGTACGCCTGGCGGGCGTGGAAACCTACGCGGCGACCCACGACCTGTCACAACAGGGTTTGCAGGCGGCGCTGGAGCGCGCCGAAGCGCTGGCCCGCCAGTTGGCGCCGCATGCGCTGCTCGACCTCAGCGCACAACCGGTCTCCAGTGCCCAGGCCGATTACCTGTCGCCACATCTGGACCAGGCGTTTCCCGCGCTGGGCGACGCCCTGCAACTGCTGCTCGACGAATCGGCCAGCGTGCCCAAAGACCAGCGTCTGGTCGACTGGCGAGCCAGTCTGGGCCTGGAAACCCTGGAGCAGATCTACCTCAACAGCGCCGGCGCGCAGTTGCGTCAGGCCCAGCGCTTTGTTTATCCGGGCCTGAGCGTCACTGCATGGGACGGCCACGACAGCCAGACCCGCAGCCTGGGCGGCAGCAACTTCGGCCAGCAGGGCGGCGCCGAAATCATCCAGCGTTGCGGCTTGCCCGGCGCAGCCCCACGGGTAGCCGACCAAGCCTTGCAACTGGTGCTGGCGCCCAATACCCCCAGTGGTGCACGGGACCTGCTACTGATGCCCGACCAGATGATTCTGCAGATCCACGAATCGATCGGTCATCCGCTGGAACTGGACCGCATCCTCGGTGATGAGCGTAATTACGCTGGCACCAGCTTCGTCAAGGCGTCAGATTTCGGCACCCTGCAGTATGGCTCCAGCCTGCTCAACGTGACCTTTGACCCGGAGATACCCGAACAACTGGCCAGCTACAGCCATGACGACGACGGCACACCGGCCAGCAAGCACTACCTGATTCGCAACGGTCTGCTGGAGCGGCCACTGGGCGGCGCCTTGTCGCAACAGCGCAGTGGCCTGCCGGGGGTGGCCAACAGCCGCGCCTGTAACTGGAACCGCGCGCCCATCGATCGTATGGCCAACCTGAATATCGAGCCAGGCGATCAGTCGCTGGACAGCCTGATCGGCGGTATCGAACACGGCATCCTGATGTCCAACAACCGCTCCTGGTCCATCGACGATGCTCGCAACAAATTCCAGTTCGGCTGCGAATGGGGACAACTGATCGAAAACGGCCAGCTCAAGGGCGTGGTCAAGAACCCCAACTACCGGGCCGTGTCCGCACAGTTTTGGCGCAATCTCAGTGCGGTGGGCGACGCCAGTACCTTCGAGGTGCTGGGCACGCCCAATTGCGGCAAGGGCGAACCCAATCAGGTGGTGCGGGTTGGTCATGCTTCACCGGCCTGCGTATTCAGTGATGTAGATGTATTCGGAGGAGACGCCTGATGGACCGCCAAGCACAATTCGAAGCCCTGGTGGCCGTGCTCAAGGCCGGTTGCGAGAGCGCTGAGCAGTTCACCCTGAGCTATGACGCCGAGGCGTCGGACTTCATCCGTTTCAATCACGGCCAGGTGCGTCAGGCCGGGCACGTGCAACAGGCCAGCGTCAGCCTCAAACTGATCCACGACGGTCGCCATGCCGACCTCAGCCTGACCCTGGCTGACGACCCGACAGAGGACCGTCTGCGTCTGGAACAGGCGCTGCGCCAGTTGCGCGAAACCTTGCCACTGCTACCTGTCGACCCGTACCTGCTGCCCAATACCGAAGCCTGGAGTACCGAGAGCTGGCAAACCACGCCATTGCCAGAGAGCAGCAGCGTAGTGGCGCAGATCAGCGAAATGGCCCGTGGCCTGGATCTGGTCGGCATCTATGCCGCCGGCCCCATCTACCGCGGCTTTGCCAGTTCCTGGGGCGCCCTGGGCTGGCATCAGGCCAACAGCTTCAACTTCGACTGGAGCCTGTTCCATGCCAACGGCCAGGCGGTAAAAGCCAACTATGCAGGGCTGCATTGGGACAACGCAGCCTTCGTCCGCCAGTTCGAACAGGCTCGCGAGCAATTGCAGTATCTGGGCCTGCCGGCAATCACCTTGGCGCCCGGACAATACCGCGCCTATCTGGCGCCCGCCGCATTGGACGAAATCATGAGCATGCTGGCCTGGGGTGGCTTCTCGGCACAGGCCATCGCCAGCAAACAAAGCCCGCTGCAACGCCTGTACGACGGCGAGGCGCACCTCAGCCCGCTGGTGAGCCTGAATGAGCACGTCAGCGGCTCGCTGTCGCCAGCGTTCTCCGGCGAAGGCTACCCGCGCCGCGACCTGGGCCTGATCAGCGCCGGCCAGGCCGGCGAGCGCCTGGTGGACTCCAGTAGCGCCGCCGAATACCAATTGCCTGCCAACGGCGCCAACGGCGGCGAATGGCCCAGCGCGCTGAGCATGGCGGCTGGCGAGTTGGCCCAGGAAGATATCCTTCAGCAGCTCGGCACCGGCCTGTACATCGGCAACCTCTGGTACCTGAACTTCTCCGACCAGCCCGCTGCGCGCATGACCGGCATGACCCGCTTCGCAACCTTCTGGGTCGAGGACGGTCGGATCAGTGCACCGGTCAATACCATGCGCTTCGACGACAGCGCCTTCAGCATGCTGGGCGATCAGCTAGAAGCCCTGACCCAGGAACGCGAGCTGATTCTGTCGACCAGCACCTATGAGCAGCGCCAGACATCCTCGACCCGCTTGCCCGGCGCCTTGATCAAACGCCTGACCCTGACGCTGTAAGGAGCGCATGAGCACATCGACACCTGTTCTGGATGAAAAGACCCTGCGCTGGATGCCGTGGGTGATCGCCATCGCCTTCTTCATGCAAAGCCTGGACGGCACCATTCTCAACACCGCATTGCCGTCCATGGCCCAGTCACTGAAGGAAGACCCACTGCGCATGCAGTCGGTGGTGATCGCCTACATGCTGACCATCGCGCTGCTGATTCCCGCCTCGGGCTGGATCGCTGACCGCTTTGGTATCAGGCGCATCTTCTTCAGCGCGATCCTGTTGTTCAGCATTGGCTCGTTGCTCTGCGCCGTGTCATGGACCCTGGACATGCTGGTCGGGGCGCGGATCATCCAGGGGCTGGGCGGCGCGCTGATGCTACCGATCGGCCGGCTGATCGTGCTGCGTGCCTACCCGCGCTCGGAGCTGGTGCGGATCATGGGGTTCATCACCGTCCCGGCCCTGCTCGGTCCGCTATTGGGACCGACCCTGGGCGGCTGGATGGTCGAGTACATGAGCTGGCACTGGATCTTCCTGCTCAACATTCCGGTGGGCATCCTCGGCTGCTATGCGGTCAAGCATTACATCCCGGACATCCCCGGCGGCGGGCGTACGCGCTTCGATACGGTGGGTTTCCTGTTGTTCGGCGCCGCCATGCTGCTGATCACCGCCGCCATGGAAGGGCTGGGCGAGCTGCATTTGCCACACATGCGGGTGGTGCTGTTGCTGTTTGCCGGCATGGGTTGTCTGGCCGCTTACTGGCTGCGCGCCGGGCACGTCGAGGCACCGCTGTTCTCGCCGACACTGTTTCGCACCCGGACCTTCGCGGTGGGTATCCTCGGCAATCTGTTCGCCCGCCTGGGCAGCGGCGCGCTGCCGTTTCTGATTCCTTTGCTGCTGCAAGTCGCGCTGGGCTATTCGCCGTCCCAGGCCGGGATGAGCATGCTGCCACTGGCGGCCGCAGGAATGTTCGCCAAGACCATCGCGCGCTGGCTGATCGACGCGCTGGGCTACCGGATCATCCTCACCGGCAACACGCTGCTGCTGGGCATACTGCTGGCCAGCCTGGCGCTGGTGGATGCGCAGACCCCGTACTGGGTATTGCTGGTGCATCTGGCGCTGCTCGGGGCGGTCAACTCGCTGCAGTTCACGGCGATGAATACCGTGACCCTGATCGACCTGGACGATGCCAGCGCGGCCAGCGGCAACAGCCTGTTGTCAGTGGTCGCGCAACTGGCCCTGAGCCTGGGCGTGGCCTGTGCAGCAGCGCTGCTGGGCGGGTTCAGCAGCGACGTGAGTGGTGGCGAAGCCAACAGCGTGCTGGGTGCGTTCCAGCTGACCTTTCTCAGTGTCGGGGTGATGTCGATGCTGGCGGCGGGGATCTTCCTGCAGCTTCCGGGGCGCAAGGCGTAGGACAGCCCTTCGCGGCTGAAGCCGCTCCTACGCGACCTCGTGATTTGCTACACTGCGCGACATTTTTGTTTTGCAGGTCCTGCCGTCGTGACACAAACCGCTTTCAATACCTTGCCGCTGTCTGCCGCCATGCTGGCCAACCTGGAGTCGCTGGGCTATGCCGAGATGACGCCGATCCAGGCGCAGGGTCTGCCGGTGATTCTCAAGGGCCTGGACCTGATCGCCCAGGCCCAGACCGGCAGCGGCAAGACCGCAGCCTTCGGCATCGGCCTGCTCAAACCGATCAACCCGCGCTTTTTCGGCTGTCAGGCACTGGTCATGTGCCCGACCCGCGAACTCGCCGATCAGGTGGCCAAGGAGATTCGTCGCCTGGCCCGCGCCGAAGACAATATCAAGGTGCTGACCCTGTGTGGCGGCGTACCGTTCGGTCCGCAGATTGGCTCGCTGGAGCACGGCGCACACATCATCGTCGGCACGCCCGGACGTATTCAACAGCACTTGCGCAAAGGCTCGCTGGTGCTCGACGGCGTCAACACCCTGGTGCTCGATGAAGCCGACCGGATGCTCGACATGGGCTTTATCGAAGCCATTACCGAGATCGTCGAACACACCCCTGAGCGCCGCCAGACCCTGCTGTTCTCGGCTACCTACCCGGCCGGCATCAAGCAACTGGCCGCGCAGTTCATGCGTGAGCCGCAGATCGTCAAGGTCCAGACCCTGCACGCCGACAGCCAGATCCAGCAGATTTTCTACGAGATCGCCCCCGAGCAACGTCTTGAAGCGGTAGTGCGGGTGCTCAATCACTTCCAGCCGGCCTCCTGCGTGGCCTTTTGCTTCACCAAGCAGCAGGTCCAGGAAGTGGTCGACCATCTGACCGCCAAGGGCATGTCGGCCGTGGCGCTGCACGGTGATCTGGAACAGCGTGACCGCGATCAGGTGCTGGCGATGTTCGCCAACCGCAGCACCTCGGTGCTGGTGGCCACCGACGTGGCGGCACGCGGCCTGGATATCGATGCGCTGGACATGGTGATCAACGTCGAGCTGGCCCGCGATTCGGAAATCCACGTGCACCGGGTCGGGCGTACCGGCCGCGCAGGCGAAAAAGGCGTGGCGATCAGCCTGGTTGCACCGCCGGAAAGTGCTCGTGCGCGAGCCATCGAATCGCTGCAAAAGACGCCACTGAACTGGCAACAGTACGACGCCCTGACCACCAAGGGCGGCGCTCGCCTGCAACCGGCGATGACCACCCTGTGCATTGCCTCGGGCCGCAAGGACAAACTGCGTCCTGGCGACATTCTTGGCGCGCTGACCGGCGACGCGGGCATTGCGGGTAAACAGGTCGGCAAGATCGCGATTTTCGACTTCCAGTCGTATGTCGCCGTTGAGCACGCCGTCGCCCAGCAGGCGCTCGATCGCTTGAACAAAGGCAAGATCAAGGGCAAATCGCTGCGCGTGCGAATCATCTGATCGCACCGCAACCTCTGGCCATCGACTTGTGGGAGGCAGCTCTGCTGGCGACTGCTCACACCCTGTCGCGGGCAGACCGGGGCGCCGGCCGGCCCCTCCCACAAAAGCCGGGACAGGTCTGCTGCAACGGCGTCTGCCCATCTATTCACGAGGATCTTTCGTTGTCCGTTACTGACGTTGTAATCATCGGCGCCGGCGCCGCCGGCCTGATGTGCGCCCTGACTGCCGCAGCTCGTGGACGGCGGGTGATGGTCATCGACCATGCCAATAAACCGGGCAAGAAGATTCTGATGTCCGGTGGCGGGCGCTGCAATTTCACCAACATGTACACCGAGCCCTCCAACTTTCTGTCGCACAACCCGCACTTCTGCAAGTCGGCACTGGCGCGCTACACGCAGTGGGATTTCATCGACATGGTGCTGCGCAACGGCGTGCCATACCACGAGAAAAAGCTCGGCCAGCTGTTTTGCGACAACAAGTCCAGCGACATTCTGGAAATGCTTCTGCATGAATGCCAGCAGGCCGGTGCCAGCCTGCACATGGACACCGCCGTGCAGAAGATCGACAAGACCGACACAGGCTATCGGTTGCAGACCAGCCTCGGACGCCTGGACTGCGCCTCACTGGTAATCGCCACCGGCGGCCTGTCGATTCCGACCCTGGGCGCCACCGGCTTCGGTTATCAGGTCGGCGAGCAGTTCGGCCACACGTTGCTGCCGACCCGTGCCGGCCTGGTGCCATTTACTATCACCGATCAGCTCAAGGCCCTGTGCAGCGAGTTGTCCGGCACCTCCGTCGATTGCCTGGTCAGCTGCAACGATGTCAGCTTTCGCGAAAACATACTGTTCACCCATCGCGGCCTGAGCGGCCCGGCAGTGCTGCAGATTTCCTCGTTCTGGCTACCTGGCGACACGGTACACATCAACCTGCTGCCCGACCGCGATGCCCATGAATGGCTCAAGCAGCAACAAGCCGAACGGCCCAATAGCGAGCTGAAAACCCTGCTGGGCGAGGTATTCACCAAGAAGATGGCCAACCTGCTGGCCGATCACTGGTTCAGCTCCAGGCCGATGAAGCAATACCCCCACGCCGAGCTGGCCGCGATCGCCGAAAAACTGGCGGACTGGCAAGTGGTGCCCGCCGGCACCGAGGGCTATCGCACGGCGGAAGTGACGCTGGGCGGTATCGACACCCGCGAAGTGTCATCCAAGACCATGGAGTCACTGAAATCGCCAGGGCTGTACTTCATCGGCGAAGTGCTGGACGTGACCGGCCACTTGGGCGGGTTCAATTTCCAGTGGGCCTGGGCGTCCGGTTACGCGGCAGCGCAGTATGTGTGACACGGTGTCGCAGCCAGGTCGCAACCGAACCAACCGGAATATATTTTGCTAATGCGGATGTACAGCTTGCCTGCGGCGCTGTAAATATCCATCTGCACTCGCGAAAAAGGCTGTCAGCGCATTCATGGCATCGAAATCCCTGAGTCATACCTTCCGCCGCCTGTGGGCGCAGGACAAGTTTGCCTATAGCATCCGGGTGTTTATCGCCCTGACCGGCAGCATGGCGCTGTGCTGGTATCAGAATGAGATGGGCCTGTTGATTCCGCTGTTTCTGGGAATCATCGCCTGCGCCCTGGCCGAGACCGACGATAACTGGCAGGGCCGGCTCAACGCCCTGGCCGTGACGCTGGTGTGCTTCAGCATCGCCGCGCTGGCCGTCGAGCTGCTGTTTCCCTACCCATGGATCTTTGCCATTGCCCTGGCGCTGGCCAGCTTCTGCCTGACCATGCTCGGCGCCCTTGGCGAGCGCTATGGCGCGATTGCCTACGGCACCTTGATCCTGTCGGTGTACACCATGATCGGCGTCGATCAGCGCGGCGGCGAGGTGCTGGACTTCTGGCACGAACCGATGCTGCTGGTGGCCGGCGCGGCCTGGTACGGCTTGCTATCAGTACTCTGGCAGTTGTTGTTCTCCAACCAGCCCGTCCAGCAGGCGCTGGCCCGGCTGTTTCGCGAGCTGGGCCTGTACCTGAAGCTCAAGTCGAGCCTGTTCGAACCGATTCGTGGCCTGGATATCGAGGCCCGGCGCCTGGAGCTGGCGCAGCAGAACGGCAAGGTCGTCGCCGCACTCAATGCCACCAAAGAGATCATCCTGCACCGGGTCGGCAGCAACCGGCCCGGCTCCAAGGTCAGCCGCTACCTGAAGCTGTACTTTATTGCCCAGGACATCCACGAGCGCGCCAGCTCGTCGCACTACCCCTACAACGCGCTGACCGACGCATTCTTTCACAGCGACGTGCTGTTTCGCTGCCAGCGCCTGCTACGCCAGCAAGGCTCGGCCTGCCAGGCACTGTCCGAATCGATCCAGATGCGCCAGCCGTTTATCTATGACGCCAACTTTGCCGAGGCCATGGAAGACCTGCGCGCCTCGCTGGAGCACCTGCGCCTGCAAAGCAACCCGGCCTGGCGCAGCCTGCTGCGCTCGCTGCGGGCGCTGGCTGCCAACCTGGAAACCCTGGACCGCCTGATCAGCGACGCCAGCAACCCCGACGCCCTGGCCGATGCCAGCGACAGCAGCCTGCTGGACCGCTCACCGCGCAACCTCAAGGATGTCTGGAACCGCCTGCGCCTGCAGATGACGCCGACCTCACTGCTGTTTCGCCATGCACTGCGCCTGCCCCTGGCGCTGTCGGTCGGCTACGCCATGGTGCATCTGATTCATCCGGCCAACGGCTACTGGATCATCCTGACCACGGTCTTTGTCTGCCAGCCCAGCTATGGCGCCACGCGGATCAAGCTGGGCCAGCGGATCATCGGCACCGCCATTGGCCTGGTCGCGGGATGGGCGCTGTTCGGCCTGGTCACCAGTCCGATCCTGCAATCGATGTGCGCGGTACTGGCCGGCGTGGTGTTCTTCGTCAATCGCACCACCCGCTATACCCTGTCGACCGCTGCCATCACGGTGATGGTGCTGTTCTGCTTCAATCAGGTTGGCGACGGTTACGGGCTGCTGTTGCCACGCCTGTTCGATACCCTGCTCGGCAGCCTGATTGCGGGCCTGGCGGTGTTCCTGTTCCTGCCTGACTGGCAGGGCCGGCGGCTGAACAAGGTGTTGGCCAATACCCTGGCCTGCAACAGCGTCTACCTGCGCCAGATCATGCAGCAGTACGCCAAGGGCAAGAGCGACGACCTGGCCTATCGCCTGGCCCGGCGTAACGCCCACAACGCCGACGCGGCGCTGTCTACCACGCTGGCCAACATGCTCAAGGAGCCTGGGCATTTTCGTAAGGAAGCCGATGTGGGCTTTCGCTTTCTGGTGCTGTCGCACACCTTGCTCAGTTACCTGTCGGGCCTGGGTGCGCACCGCGATACCCAGTTGCCGCCGACGGTCCATGAGCACCTGATCGATGGCGCCGGCGCAACCCTGGCAGCCAGCATCGAAGACATTGCCCGCTGTCTGGCCGAACGTCAGCCGGTCGCCGTCCAGAGCGACGCTGAAGAAGCACTGGCCAATGAGCTTGAGCAAGTCACCGATGAACTGGAAGAAAGCCAGCGCCTGGTACAGACCCAACTGGCGCTGATTTGCCGGCAACTGGCGCCACTGCGCACCTTGGCCGCGCACCTGGTCAAGCAGCCGGAGCCGGCCTGAGAGGATCTCTACAAAATGGCTGCACTCGGCAATACGGCGTTGAAATCGGCCTGGATCGCCAGCCCGGGCAAAATGCTCATGTACTTATGTACACAGCGCTTTTTCGTTCGATTTCGCCTTGTCTTGCCTTCGTTCGCCTATTTTGTAAACACCCTCTGAGCGCCGATCAGAAGCCGTGCCGACGCAACAGTTCGTAATAGCTGCCGTCGGCCTTCATCGCGGCAATCGCCGCATCGAAGCGCTCCACGACACGGGCATGATCGGGGCGTTTGAGACTGACCAGAATGTGCAGGCTGTTTTCACTCAGCGGCTGGGCCAGAAACTCCAGCGCATCACGGACATCGGGCTCTTCCAGCGCCAGGTGATTGCGGGCGACGTATTCGTCTTCGAGAATCAGGTCGATGCGCCCGGCGGCGAGCATCCGCGCCGCGATCGAGAAGTTCTGTACCTGCACCTTGCGTACCTGGGCGTCGGCGTCAAACCCCGGCGAGTAGGCATAACCGCGCACCACACCGACCTGATAGCGATGCAGCATGCTGGGTGTCCAGCTGTCGAACGGTGCGTCCCGGCGCTTGAGAAAACGGACCCGGTTGAGCAGGTATTCGCCTGAAAAGTGACCTATACGCGTGCGCTCATCGGTGTACCAGGCATTGACCAAGACATCGTAGCGACCCTCGCCAAGTCCGAGTATGGCTCGGGCCCAAGGCACCTGATCGTAACTGGTGACATAACCCGCCCGGGCCAGCGCAGTGCTGACAATATCGGTGGCCAGACCGCCATTGGGCAAATTGACGTCAGTGAATGGCGCCCAAGGGTCAGCCACCAGTCGCAGACGTTCGGCGGCGTTGGCCCCGCTTATCAACAGCAGCCCCGCCACTCCCATGATTCGAATCCATCGCCGCATGCGCGATACCTGAAGGGGCCTGTCGTCCATAACGCTTCCAATCCACTCATCACTGTTCGATGCGACGCCCGCCTCAGCTGTGCAGATGCTACCGATCCACTCACAGTGAAACAGGCAAGCACCCTTTACCCTGCGCCACACAACGCGCCAGACAGCGGGTGGCAGAGGGTTTTATTGGGAATACCGTCCGATGGGTTTAGAATCCTGTTCAGGTTTTTCTCCGAGTCAGCGACATGTCTATCAAATGGATCTGCAAACACCATACCGACTTGAGCATAGAGCAGCTTTATTCGCTGCTGCGCCTGCGTGCCGAGGTGTTCGTCGTCGAGCAGCAGTGTGCCTATCTGGATGTGGACGGCATGGACCTGATCGGTGACACCTGCCATGTGATGGGCTGGCAGGAAGGCCAACTGGTGGCGTATCTGCGCTTGCTGGACCCGATCCAGCAGGGCGGCGATGTGACCATTGGCCGGGTGGTGACAGCCCCGACGATCCGCAACAAGGGGCTGGGCCATGAGTTGATGGTCCAGGCCCTTGAACAGGCCGAGCGCAAATGGCCGGACCAACCCATTTATCTATCGGCGCAGGCCCATCTGCAGGGCTACTACAGCCGCTATGGTTTCAATGCCGTGGGCGAGGTGTATCTGGAAGACGGTATCGCGCATATCGGCATGCGCCGCGACCTGGAATAACCGCTACGGATAACCCAGCACCCGCTTGATGCCCGCCAGATTGCGCTCGATCCAGCACGGGTCAATCGCCCCCCAATCATGAATACGATAATCACCGGCCTGATGCCGGGCACCTTCGCGCTGTTCGAACTCACAAACGATATCCAGATCGGCCAGTGCCGCAATGGTGTCCTGCGCGGTACGCCGGGGCATGCCGGTGGCTTCGGTCAGGGCCGGCACGCTGCAGGCCTGGCCACTGTCAATCAGCCAGGCCACGTAAAGGCGCCGGTAGAAGCTGCTTTTGGTCTTGCTCACGTCCATGCCGGGTTCTCGTCTCAGCCGGCCTGCAGATCGCGCCAGGTCAGATAGACGCGCAGGTCGAATTCCAGTTGGTGGTAACCGGGCAGCATGTGCTCACAAAGCTTGTAGAACGCCTTGTTGTGCTCGGACTCTTTGAAGTGCGCCAACTCATGGACCACGATCATGTCCAGAAACTGAGGGGCCGCTTCCTTGAACAGCGAGGCTACGCGGATTTCCTTCTTGGCCTTGAGCTTGCCGCCCTGCACCCGTGACACCGTGGTATGCAGGCCCAGCGCCCGATGGGTCAGGTCCAGACGGTTGTCGAACAGCACCTTGTCGATCGGCGGGGCATTGCGCAGGTGCTGGTTTTTCAGTTCCAGCGCATAGGCATACAGCGCCTTGTCGCTCTGAATAGCGTGACGGCCTGGATAGCGCTGCTGCAGGTAGTCGCCCAACTGCTGTCGGGCAATCATCTGACGCACCTGATCCTGCAGGGTCGCAGGGTAGGCTTGCAGGTACTTGAGTGGCGGCTGAGGACTGCTGGTCATCACAAAATAGCGGTAGCGGATCGAGCGCTGCAGTCTACACCACTCAACGCACGCACAACGCAGCAAGGCTGGTCTGACGGGGCAACTGACCGGCCTGTTCGACGCCCATCGGCGCACCCAGCAACGGGCCTTGCACCAATTGGCAGCCGTTTTCGCTCAGCCAGTGCAGTTGCGCCTGGGTCGTGACACCGTCGGCCATGACCAGAATGCCAAGGTTGCGCGCCAGCTCGATGATGCTGTGTGCCATTGCCGCGTCTCGCGGCGAGTCCAGCAAGGTAGCGATAAAGTGCCGGTCGAGCTTGAGGGTGTCGAGTTCCAGATTGCGCAGGTGCAACAGCGAACAGTCGCCCACCCCAAAATCGTCCAGGGCCACGCGCACGCCAATATCATGTAACTGGCCCAATTGCTTGCGGCTGTGGGCGAGGTTATGCAGCAGCGAGCGCTCGCAGATTTCCACTTCGATCTGCCCGGCATTGATCCCGTGGCGCTGCATCGCCGCCTGCAGCTGCGCCGCCAGGTTGGGCAGACAGAACTGCGCGGGGCCGATGCTGACACTCACCACCAGATCAGCGTCGAACAGCGGGCCCCAGGCGCGGCGCTGCTCGGCACTCTGATCGAACATCCAGTCACCGAGACGGTTGATCAGCCGGGTTTCCTCCAGCAATGGCATGAACAGATCCCGTGGCACGTCGCCAACCACCGGATGCTGCCAGTGCAGAATGGATTCAAACCCTCGTAAACGACCGTCCGCGACATGCACCTGCGGCTGATAAAGCACCGAGAACTGCCGGTCTTCGATAGCGTTACGCACACTTTCTTCAAGCATGAGCCGCGACCGGGCACGGCCATTCATGTTCTGGTCGTAGAAACGGTATTGCTGGCGCCCGGCACGCTTGGCTTCATACATGGCGGTATCGGCCACCCGCAGCAACTCATCAAGGTTACTGCCACAGGCCGGATGGGTCGCGATACCGATGCTCACCCCCAGCGTGGCGTCGATACCATCGACATGCCGACGAACCGATACCCGTTCGATGAGTTTTTCCGCGACCTTGGCTGCCTGTTCGGGGTGTTCCAGACCTTCTATTACTACAGCGAATTCGTCACCACCAATGCGCGCCAGAACATCGTAAGGACGCATGCACTCACGCAGCTGCCCGGCCACCCAAAGCAATACCTGATCGCCGGCCTGATGGCCGAGCGAGTCGTTGATACGCTTGAACCCATCAAGATCCAGGTACAACACGGCCAGGCAACGATGCGTCCGTTCGTTACGCTGCAACATGTTCTCCACAGCCTTGTAAAGGCCGCGGCGGTTGAGCAACCCGGTCAGCGCATCAGTGACCGCCTGTTGCTCCAGTTGCCGGTACAGGTCGCGCTCTACCGACATGTCGAGAACGCTCAGCACCATGCCGGCCTGCTCGGAGGGCAGCGGCGCACACGAGAACGTCACCGGCAGATGGCCGCCAGTGCGGGTCAGCAGGGTTGCATCGTGCACCCGCCAGGTTTCGTTGCGGCGGTAGTAGGTATGAAAACCCGACTCCAGCCAATGCCCGGACTGCGGCTCGCAGACATGGTCGAGCAATGAAGAGCCACTAAGTTGCTGCTCGCTGGCATCGAGCAAACGGCAGATTGCCGGATTGACGAAGCGAATCACCCCGGCTTCGTCAACCACCACAATGCCTTCGGCCACGTTGGACAGCACCGACTCGTTGAATGCCCGGGCGGCGTCCAGTTCATGGGTCAGCTTTTGCAATGCGCGACGATTGCGCTGCTGCTCCAGCAGCGCCTGAACCTTGGGCTTGAGGACATTGGGGTCAAACGGCTTGAACAGATAATCAGTGGCGCCGCTGGCATAGCCCTTGTGTACGGCTTCCTGGGATTGCTCGTTGGCGGTCAGGAAAATGATCGGGGTCAGACGGGTTCGCTGGCTGCCACGCATCAGCCGCGCGACCTCGAAGCCGTCCATGCCGGGCATCTGCACATCCAGCAGCACCAGATCAACTTCGCGCTCAAGCAATACATTCAATGCTTCGAACCCTGAACTGGCGGTCACGATGCACCAGTCAGCGCGCTGCAGCACCGCGCGCATCGTCACGAGGTTTTCAGGATAGTCATCGACGACCAATAAGACCGAAGCGCTATCATTGGAATTATCTTGAGCGCGTTCCATGCAACTTCTCTTTTCGAATCTCTTGGTCCCAATACCCGACGCCAGCTGGCAGTCGGCAAAGTGACTTCACTGTAGACCGGTCTCGGCAAAAGGGTAAGCAAGCAAGCGGATTGCCATTACAAAAGTCATTTCCAGCCGACTAACGGTATATCCGCCCAAGCCCTCTAGACTCGTGCTTCACAGACCCGTTGCCAGCAGATTGATTCCATTTTTCATTCCAATTAGCGATTAACAACCAAGGTATATATCCGTATAAAAACGCTGCGCGTCTCCTGAGTAATTTTTTCCGGGAGATAACAACAACTTGCGGAATAACCCGGATGATCGATCTCGGTTCATGGAACCTCAGCATACCGGTGGGTTCGCCCCCCAAAACTGTCGAAACCTCAGAACTCAAACGCGGTTACGACGGTAAATACTTCGAGTCCCACAGCGAACATATCTTCTTCTGGTCGCCAGTGACCGGCACCAAGACCGCCAATGCCAAGTTCCCGCGCAGTGAACTGCGTGAAACCTGGTCCGATGGCACCCCGCACAACTGGCTATTCCCTCAGGCGGACAACTATCTGCGCGCGACCCTGACCGTCAATCAGGTTCCTTCCAGCGGCAAGATCGTGATCGGCCAGATCCACGCCAAGGACAGCACCCGACCGATGCTCAAGGTCGAATACCAGTACAAGGAACGGCTGCAGACCGGTGCGATCGTCGCCAAGGTGCGTCAGCGCTTCGACGACAAAACCGCGCGGGTGATCCGCGTAGCCGAAGGCGTCGAACTCAATGAACGCTTCAAGTACATCATCCACCTCAGCCGTGGCGGTGAACTGAGCGTCAGCGCCCGGGACATGAACTGGAAAACTGACATCGGCGCCAGTTGGCGCGACAAGCCGCTGTACTTCAAGGCCGGTGTCTATACCCAGGACAACACCGGCTACACCTCAGAAGGCGGCAAGGCGACCTTTTACAAACTGGATATCGACCATAACAAATGAAAACGGCCCGCATTTGCGGGCCGTTTCATTGACTGGCACAAGGTTTAGCGAACAGCCTCTTTATAGGCCTTGTCGGCCGCTTCGAAGCGCTCGCGCATGGCCGCCGAAGGTTTCTCGCCGAGCAGGCTGAACAACACAATGGCAATGCTCGCGAAGATGAAGCCCGGCACAATTTCGTACAGGCCAAAGGTGGTGAACTGCTTCCACAGCACCACCGTGACGGCACCGACCACTACCCCTGCCAGCGCCCCGTTACGGGTCATGCCTTTCCACAACAGCGAAAACAGTACCACCGGGCCGAACGCGGCACCGAACCCGGCCCAGGCGTAGCTGACCAGACCCAATACCCGGTTGTTCGGGTCGGCTGCCAGCATGATGGCGATCACTGCCACCAGCAGCACCATCGCACGTCCCACCCAGACCAGTTCACGCTGACTCGCGCCCTTGCGCAGGTAGGCTTTGTAGAAGTCTTCAGTCAGTGCGCTGGAACACACCAGCAACTGGCAACTCAGGGTACTCATGACCGCCGCCAGAATGGCCGACAGCAGCACACCGGCCACCCACGGGTTGAACAGCAGCTTGGAGGACTCGATAAAGATCCGCTCCGGGTTCTCGGTCACGGGACCGGCCACATCCGGGTTGGCCGCAAAGTAAGCGATACCGAAGAAGCCCACCGCCACTGCGCCGCCCAGGCACAGGATCATCCAGGCCATGGAAATACGCCGGGCATTGACAATCGACTTGGCTGAATCGGCAGCCATGAAACGCGCCAGGATGTGTGGCTGGCCGAAATAACCCAGCCCCCAGGCCAGCAGCGAAACCACGCCGATGAATGTGGTGCCCTTGAGCATGTCGAAGCTGCCCGGAATCTGCGCTTCGATGGCCAGGAACGCCGGATCGACGCCGCCGGTGGCCAGTACCACGAAGATCGGCGTAAGGATCAGGGCGAAGATCATCAGCGAAGCCTGCACGGTGTCAGTCCAGCTCACCGCCAGGAAGCCACCGACGAAGGTGTAGGCGATGGTCGCGGCAGCGCCGGCCCACAGGGCTGTCTCATAGGACATGCCGAAGGTGCTTTCGAACAGCCGTGCACCGGCGACGATGCCAGAAGCACAGTAGATGGTGAAGAAGATCAGGATCACGATGGCCGAGATGATCCGCAGCACGCCACTACGGTCTTCGAAACGGCTGGTGAAGTAATCCGGCAGGGTCAGGGCATCACCGTTGAACTCGGTCTGCACCCGCAGACGGCCGGCGACGAACAGCCAGTTCAGGTAGGCACCGGCGATCAGGCCGATGGCAATCCAGCTTTCCGACAGACCCGACATGTAGATGGCGCCGGGCAAGCCCATCAGCAACCAGCCGCTCATGTCCGAAGCGCCGGCCGACAACGCCGTGACCACGCTGCCCAGGCTGCGTCCGCCAAGGATGTAGTCGGAAAGGTTATTGGTGGACCGATAGGCCCAGAAGCCGATCAGGACCATTGCTGCGATGTAGATCACGAATGTGATCAGAGTGGGGTTGGTAAGACTCATATGTTCTGCCTTGGCGTTGTTGTTATACAGCGTCTGGCCCAAGGCTGGGCGATTGACCCCGGAAGGTCAGACTCAGCACCTGGCACCCGACACATCGCTGACGCGAGCCCGCAAGAAAGCGCTACGGTTGCACCGCAAGACCGGCATCCTAGACAACATACGCAAAACGGTGCAACCGATTTACCAACAAAGTTGCACCCTGATGGGCGCCCGTTTGCAAAATACGCTGCGCACCAAGACAGGGCGACTTGCCGTCGGCAACACCGCGAGGGCTCTGCCATCAGGCTTTGAACTCGCGCCTGAAGCACCAACAAGAGACGGTAAATGAAAGCCTGGAAATTTTCGGTTGCACCTGGTTGCACCTTGGCGCACTCACAGCTAATCTGCGGCAAAAACCGGACGCCATTGCCCTGATGGCGCTTACGAGGATAAGACATGGCCACCACCACCTTGGGCGTCAAGCTCGACGACCAGACCCGCGACCGTCTGAAAACCGCTGCGCAGACCATTGATCGCACCCCGCATTGGGTGATCAAGCAGGCGATTTTCAATTACCTCGAAAAGCTCGAGAGTGGCGCAACCCTGTCGGAACTCAATGGCCAGGACAAAGACGGTGACGAGCGCGTCGATGCGCCAGCCGACACTGGCTACCAGCCGTTCCTCGAATTTGCCGAAAGCATCCTGCCGCAGTCGGTGCTGCGCGCCGCCATCACCTCGGCGTACCGCCGCCCTGAACAGGAAGTGGTGCCGATGCTGCTGGAGCAGGCCCGCCTGCCCGCGCCGCTGGCCGACGCCACGCACAAACTGGCGGCCGGGATTGCCGACAAACTGCGCCACCAGAAGAGCGCCGGCGGCCGGGCCGGGATTGTCCAGGGCTTGCTACAGGAGTTTTCCCTGTCGTCCCAGGAAGGCGTGGCACTGATGTGCCTGGCCGAAGCCCTGCTGCGCATTCCGGACAAAGGCACCCGTGACGCGCTGATCCGCGACAAGATCAGCACCGGTAACTGGCAACCGCACCTGGGCAACAGCCCCTCGCTGTTCGTCAACGCGGCCACCTGGGGTCTGCTGCTGACCGGCAAACTCGTTTCGACCCACAACGAAACCGGCCTCACCTCCTCCCTGAGCCGGATCATCGGCAAGAGCGGCGAGCCGATGATCCGCAAGGGTGTCGACATGGCCATGCGCCTGATGGGCGAACAGTTCGTCACCGGCGAGACCATCGGCGAAGCCTTGGCCAACGCCAGCAAGTTCGAGAGCAAGGGCTTCCGCTATTCCTACGACATGCTCGGCGAAGCCGCGCTGACCGAGCACGACGCGCAGAAATACCTGGCCTCCTACGAGCAGGCGATCCATTCGATCGGTAAAGCCTCCCATGGCCGTGGCATCTACGAAGGTCCGGGCATCTCGATCAAGCTCTCGGCCCTGCACCCGCGTTACAGCCGCGCCCAGTACGAGCGCGTTATGGAAGAGCTGTACCCACGCCTGCTGGCGCTGACCCTGCTGGCCAAGCAATACGACATCGGCCTGAACATCGATGCCGAGGAAGCCGACCGCCTGGAGCTGTCGCTGGACCTGCTTGAGCGCCTGTGCTTCGAGCCGCAACTGGCTGGCTGGAACGGCATCGGCTTCGTGATCCAGGCCTATCAGAAGCGCTGCCCGTATGTGATCGACTACGTGATCGACCTGGCGCGCCGCAGCCGCCACCGCCTGATGATCCGCCTGGTCAAAGGTGCCTACTGGGACAGCGAGATCAAACGCGCCCAGCTCGATGGCCTGGAAGGCTACCCGGTGTACACCCGTAAGGTGTACACCGACGTTTCTTACATTGCCTGCGCACGCAAACTGCTGGCCGCCCCGGAAGTCATCTATCCACAGTTCGCCACCCACAACGCTCATACCCTGGCAGCGATCTACCATATTGCCGGGCAGAACTATTACCCCGGCCAGTACGAATTCCAGTGCCTGCATGGCATGGGTGAGCCGCTCTACGAGCAAGTGGTGGGCAAGGTTGCCGATGGCAAGCTGAACCGTCCATGCCGGGTGTACGCCCCGGTTGGCACCCACGAAACCCTGCTGGCCTATCTGGTTCGTCGCCTGTTGGAAAACGGCGCCAATACCTCATTCGTCAACCGCATCGCCGACCAGTCGATTTCGATCCAGGAACTGGTCGCCGACCCGGTCAGCAGCATCGAACGCATGGCCACCCAGGAAGGCCAGTGCGGCCTGCCGCACCCGCGCATCCCTCTGCCGCGTGAGTTGTATGGCCTTGAGCGGGCCAACTCCAGCGGGATCGACATGGCCAACGAACACCGTCTGGCGTCGTTGTCCTGCGCCCTGCTGGCCAGCGCCAACCATGCCTGGAAAGCTGCGCCGCTGTTGGGCTGCACGTCCAGCGCAGAGCCTGCGCAAGCGGTGCTCAACCCGGCCGACCACCGCGATGTAGTGGGCCAGGTGCAAGAAGCCACCGTGGCTGACGTCAACAACGCCATCCAGTGTGCCATGAGCGCAGGTCCCATCTGGCAGGCCACCCCGCCCGCCGAGCGCGCAGCCATTCTGGAGCGCGCCGCCGACCTGATGGAAAGCGAAATCCAGCCACTGATGGGCTTGCTGGTCCGTGAAGCGGGCAAGACCTACCTCAACGCCATCGCCGAAGTGCGCGAGGCAGTGGATTTTCTGCGTTACTACGCGGTGCAGGCGCGCAGCGAGTTCAACAACGACGCCCACCGTCCGCTGGGCCCGGTGGTGTGCATCAGCCCATGGAACTTCCCGCTGGCGATCTTCAGCGGTCAGGTCGCGGCAGCGCTGGCCGCCGGTAACCCGGTACTGGCCAAGCCTGCCGAACAGACCCCGCTGGTCGCGGCCCAGGCCGTGCGCATCCTGCTTGAAGCCGGCATTCCTGAAGGGGTGCTGCAACTGCTGCCGGGCCGTGGCGAAACCGTCGGTGCCGGGCTGGTCGGTGATGAGCGGGTCAAAGGGGTGATGTTCACCGGCTCCACGGAAGTGGCGCGCCTGCTGCAGCGCAACGTCGCCGGGCGCCTGGACAGCCAGGGCCGGCCGATTCCGCTGATCGCCGAGACTGGCGGCCAGAACGCCATGATCGTCGACTCGTCAGCGCTTACCGAGCAAGTGGTCATCGATGTGGTCTCGTCGGCCTTCGACAGCGCCGGTCAGCGCTGCTCGGCGCTGCGGGTGCTGTGCCTGCAGGAAGACTCCGCCGACCGCGTGATCGAGATGCTCAAGGGCGCCATGGCCGAAAGCCGGCTGGGCAACCCCGAGCGCCTGAGCGTCGACATCGGTCCGGTGATCGACGCCGAAGCCAAGGCCGGTATCGAGAAGCACATCCAGGCCATGCGCGACAAAGGCCGCAATGTGTACCAGATGGCGCTGGCCGATACCCCGCAGATCAAGCGCGGCACCTTCGTGATGCCGACCCTGATCGAACTGGAAAGCTTCGATGAACTGCAACGCGAGATCTTCGGTCCGGTGCTGCACGTGGTGCGCTATGCCCGCAAAGACCTAGATGCATTGATCGGGCAGATCAACGCATCGGGCTACGGCCTGACCCTGGGTGTGCATACCCGTATCGACGAGACCATTGCCAAGGTCATCGACAAGGCTCACGCCGGTAACCTGTACGTCAACCGCAACATCGTCGGCGCGGTGGTCGGTGTCCAGCCGTTCGGTGGCGAGGGGCTGTCGGGGACCGGCCCGAAAGCAGGTGGCCCGCTGTACCTGTACCGCCTGCTGAGCACTCGTCCACAGGATGCGATCGCCAATTCCTTCACCGCAACCGATGCCCGTGTAGCACCGGACACCCGCCTGCGCGAAGCGCTGCTCAAACCGCTGGAAGCCTTCAAGGCCTGGGCGGCCAGCCAGCAACGCAGCGAACTGGTCAGCCTGTGCGAGCAGTTCGCGACCCAGTCGCAGAGCGGTGTGAGCCGCCTGCTGGCCGGGCCGACCGGCGAGCGCAACAGCTACACCATCCTGCCACGAGACCAGGTACTGTGCCTGGCCGAAGACGAAGGCGACCTGCTTGCGCAGATCGCCGCCGTTCTGGCAGTGGGCAGCAAAGCCGTGCTGATCGATGGCGAACCGGCACGTTCGGTGCGCAACCGCTTGCCACGCGAAGTGCAGGCACGCCTGCAACTGGTGGCGGACTGGAACAGTGAGCAGGTGGTGTTCGATGCCGTGCTGCACCATGGCGACAGCGATCAGTTGCGCGCCCTGTGCAAGCAGGTCGCGCAACGCAGCGGCGCTATCGTCGGCGTACAGGGCCTGCCCTATGGCGAAACCGGCATTGCGCTGGAGCGTCTGGTGATCGAGCGAGCCCTGAGCGTCAATACGGCGGCGGCAGGCGGTAATGCCAGCCTGATGACCATCGGCTGACAGCACGATTGCGGAAAAAAAGAGAGCTTCGGCTCTCTTTTTCATGCCTGGATCAAACGCTACACACCGGGTGCTTCAGCAGCCGGTGCCGAGGCGGCAGGCTGGCTGAGGTCAAGAGGCAGCGGGAAGAAGCGCTCGACCAGTCGCTGACCATCGACCCCGAGCCTGCTGGCGTACTGCTCGCGGGTAAAGGGCAGCCCCGTGCGCATTTCATACAGCGCACGCCCCGCCGCAGGCGCCGGGACTTCCTTGAGCTGAACCCGAACGAACCGGTATTGGGAGCCGACGACCTCATGAATGCCCTGGACCTGAAAATAATGCCCTGGAGTAAACAGCGATTCGGCCTCTTCATCCTCGATCGAAAAAGGCGCAATGGGCGTGGCCCCCAGATGCTGACCGGCCGGTAGTTCGAAAACGATCGAGGTGTCATCGAAGGTGATCTGGCCGCTGAAGCCATACGAAGGAGCCCCCGCCTGGCTGCTGGCGAAGGAGCGTGTCACGTAAGGGTTTTCGCTGAACGAGGTGAAATCGGTATTGACCAGCACGTCGCCGGCCTTGATATGCCCATTGCGAAAAGTCATCCCCGATGTACCCCGCACACCACTGCCACCGCGATACAGGTTGACGCGGTTATCCAGCCCGATCAGGTTCAGGTCTTCCAGCAGTTCTTCGATCATCTCCACCTGATTGGTGATACCCGCCACGCCAGTGCGCAGATAGTCGTTGATCGCATGTTCGTTCTCCGTGTAACGCGTCACCCGGCCGCCGACATAACGCCCTGTAGCACTGCGAAATACCCGGTATTCGTTGTTCCAGGCATCGACCAGTACCTCATCGCCCTCAGTATCACGCTCGATTTCATCGCCAGGCTGCTGCTCGCGAATGTCGATGGCGGCTTTCTGTCGATCCAAGGCCAGCATGGAGAGGGTCTCTTCCTCATCCAGATTGAACTGCATGTAGAGGTCCCAGAACTGCGATTGCACAGTCGAGAGTTCGAGAGCACTTGCCTGGCTGGTCGACGGCGCACCGGGGTTGATCGGCTCCATGCCACCGCTAAGGCGCAGCCCTGGCAAGCGTTGCCACTGGCCTTGCTCGTTCAGGCGCACAGGCGTGATGTCGAAAAAGGCGAACGGATTTTCAGGGTCGATGACTATCCAGGCGTTGAGCCGGGCGCTGAACCGCACCCGTTGCGGCGTATCGTCCAGCATGATCCAGGTTTCACCCGCCGCGTCGCGTTCGATGCCCTGCAGCGGTATTTCACCGGACAACAGCCGTTCATGACTCAAGGGCTGCATGGCAATCCATTGCGGATCCTGCTCCACAACTACCGCCCCCTCTGCTGCGGGTACTTCGGCCACGCTCACCCTGACCCCCGCTGCCGCATCCGCCAGCAAGGGCAGGTTGAACAGCACGAAGATCGAGTTCAGCACCGCGCCCACCAGCCCGGCCTGGCGCTGCCGGGCATTTTTGCCATGCAAGGCCTGATCGATATTCAACCCGACATTGGCCACTCCTGCCCCGACCATCACCAGTGCCAACGGCCAGCCGGCAACGGCCAGCGGCCCGATGATCCGGGTGAAGGCACTCAGGTAGCCGATCCAGATCTGCTTGCGCAGGTCGGCATTGGAGGTCAGGGCACGCGCCACTTCCTGCATCTCCTCCTCGGCGCGGGCGCGCAAGTGCGCAAAGACATCACCGGTAAGCGGCCGGTCATTGCGATTGAAAAGCCCGGCAACCACAGGGTCGATGAGATTGAGGTCAGCCATGAACGGGCGGTCGCGAAGCTGATCCAGCACGCTGCTCAATGACGCCTGCAACTCCTGGGTGGCCTGCGGCGCGAACACAAACAGCGCCTCGAAACGCTGGCGGCGATGTTCGTCGTGCAACTGGTCGCGCACCCATTCATGCAACTGCCGCTCAGTCTCGAAAACGTGAAACACCCGTTTCAACCCAGGGGTGTACAAAATCTGCCGGCCACCGGCATCGACCATCCGGATGATCAAGCTCGACTCGTGCCCGCCAATATCAAAACTGCGGATACTCAGGCCCTGCCGGGCCACCGGCTGAGAGGCAGCGACCGTGTTGTCGCTCTGGCCGAGCAGAAGCACCAGCCGTTGCAGATCAGCCACGGGCAATCCGCTCTTGCTCGCCGCCAGGCCTGCGGCGGCGAGCAAGCGGGCTTTGGCCAGCTCAGTAAAGGTTGCTCCATGGACGCGCCAGAACTGATTGACGCGCTGCTGGAACAGCCCGGCAAAATCCAGCGCCCAGAACTTTTGCAGTACCTGGCGCGCCAGCATGGGGACTTCATTGCGCTCATCGTACCGGCCGTGCTGTGGCCCGTCGGTGTAGAAGCCACTGTACAGATCCAGCTCATCGCTGGCGCTCTGGTCATGGGCATTGAAGCGATGCATGACCAGTTCGACCAGGGTCATCGACTCAACAGGCGCGCCGGCATGTTCCCAGCCGGTATAGCTGCGCGAGCTACTGGCCGCGCCGTCAAAACGATGCCACCAGACCTTGTCCGGGTTCAGCTTCTTGCCTGAGAGTTCATGAATCAGGCTACGGGCGCTCGCCCAGGCCATCGCGTGCACGTCGGGGAAGTCGGAAATGAACTGCAGCGCCTTTTCGCGCAACAGCACTTCTTGCGAGATGTAACGGTGCTGATCCACACCGGCCGAGAAATCGTGGGTTGAATGTGACATGGCAATGTTCCTGTTATAGAAAGCCATGCACGTAAGCAAACCGGGAATCCTTCAGGGCGTTAATTATTTACCAAGCTGGCGCGAAAAGCCCCTTCCTTCAGGTGGGGGATGAAAGCGCCACCGCGAAGCGGTCATAGGGGTTAAGATCCATAAAACCGCCCTATCCTGTGTTTCATGACTGAAATGAAAGCGACCAAAACCCTCAAGATTCGAGTGCGAGACAAGCATGCAGCGCAGCTGCGTGAAGCTTCTCGTGCCGTGAATTTTGTGTGGAACTACGTAAACGAGTTGAGCCGTCGCTCGATTCGTGAGCGTGGTCGTTTTCTGTCGGCGTTCGACATTCACAAGTACACCAACGGGGCCGGCAAAGACCTGGGACTGCACAGCCAATCGGTGCAGGCTGTTGCCGACGAATATGTCACACGGCGCAAGCAGTTCAAAAAGCGCCAGCTACGCTGGCGCTGCTCGGGCGGCGCTCGGCGCAGCCTGGGCTGGGTGCCCTTCAAGGTCGGCGCTGCTGTCTGGAAAAACGGCCAGGTCGTCTTCAACAGACAGCACTTCAAGGTCTGGGACAGCTACGGCCTGGCGGGCTTTAAATTCAGATCCGGCAGCTTCAACGAGGACAGCCGTGGACGCTGGTATTTCAACGTCGTGGTCGAGGTCGACCGCCAGTTATCGCCAGGCCAGGACGCGGTGGGTATCGACCTCGGACTGAAAACCACGGTCACCTGCAGCGACGGTGATCGCCTTGAAAGCGGCAGGTTCTACCGGGATCTGGAGAGCGCCCTGGGCACGGCCCAGCGCGCCGACAAGAAAGCCCGTGTGCGGGCGATTCACGCCAAAATTGCGAACCGCCGCAAGGATGTCCTGCATAAGTTCAGCAACGCGCTGGTAGCGCGTTGTGGCGTCATTGTGGTGGGCGATGTGAACTCACTGAAACTCGCGAAAACCAGGATGGCCAAGTCGGTGCTGGACGCCGGCTGGGGGCAATTGAAAACCATGCTGGAATACAAATGCGATCACGCAGGCACGGTTTTCAAGGTTGTTAGCGAGAGAAACACCACCCAAACCTGTTCGAGCTGCAAGCAATTGCCGGACTCGAGGCCCAGAGGTATCGCAGGGCTTGGAATAAGGGAATGGACTTGTTGTGGGTGCGGTGCCACCCACGACCGCGACGTCAACGCCGCAAAGAACATTCTCGCGCTCGGGCATGAGCGTCCAGTTGTGGGAATCCCCGCCCTTTAGGACGGGGAGGATGTCAACTACAGGCCATTTCCCATTCGATATACAGACAAGCCTTTGACAGCCATGTAATTCAACAGGTTAAATCGGTTGGCACGCTGACTGCATAAGTGAGTTTTGCTACGCAAGAAGCGCCTTAATTCTTACCCTCATGGAGTACTGCCCTTGGATGCCGCAACCATCAACAGCCTGTTCCTGATCGGCGCGGTGTTGGTCGGCGCAAGCATTCTGGTCAGCTCGCTGTCGTCCCGCCTGGGCATCCCGATCCTGGTCATTATCCTCGCCGTGGGCATGGTCGCCGGGGTCGACGGCGGCGGGATCATCTTCAACAACTACGCCGCCGCCTACCTGATCGGTAACCTGGCGTTGGCAGTCATCCTCCTCGACGGCGGCCTGCGCACCCGGGTTTCGAGCTTTCGGGTTGCACTCTGGCCGGCCTTGTCGCTGGCCACGGTCGGGGTACTGATCACTACGGCACTGACCGGTATGGTCGCCGCCTGGCTGTTTGACCTGAACATCATGCAGGGCCTGCTGATCGGCGCCATCGTTGGCTCTACCGACGCTGCTGCGGTGTTCTCGCTGCTTGGCGGCAAGGGCCTGAACGAACGGGTGACCGCCACCCTGGAAATCGAATCGGGCAGCAACGACCCGATGGCGGTGTTTCTCACTGTAACCCTGATCGGCATGCTTGCCAGCGGCCAGACCGGGCTGCATTGGGGCCTGCTCGGTCATCTGATTCAGGAATTCGGCATTGGCAGCCTGATGGGCCTGGGTGGCGGCTGGCTGATGCTGCAACTGGTCAACCGCATCAACCTGGCCGCCGGCCTGTATCCGATTCTGGTCATTGCCGGGGGCATGGCGATCTTTGCCCTGACCAACGCCATCCATGGCAGCGGCTTCCTGGCCATTTACCTGTTTGGCCTGGTATTGGGCAACCGCCCGGTGCGCAGCCGCCACGGTATCCTGCACATGCTTGACGGCATGGCCTGGCTGGCACAGATCGGTATGTTTCTGGTGCTTGGCCTGCTGGTCACCCCGCATGACCTGCTGCCCATCGCCCTGCCGGCCCTGGGCCTGGCGCTGTGGATGATCCTGGTGGCCCGGCCGCTGTCGGTGCTGGTCGGCCTGCTACCCTTCAAGGCCTTCCATGGCCGGGAAAAGGCCTTTATCGCCTGGGTCGGCCTGCGCGGCGCGGTGCCGATCATTCTGGCCGTATTCCCGCTGATGGCCGGGCTGCCCAACGCCCAACTGTATTTCAACCTCGCGTTCTTCATCGTGCTGGTCTCGCTGCTGCTGCAAGGCACCAGCCTGCCGTGGATGGCCAAACTTCTCAAAGTCACGGTGCCGCCGGATCCTGCGCCGATTTCCCGCTCGGCCCTGGAAGTCCACGTCACCAGCGAGTGGGAGTTGTTCGTCTACCGTCTGGGCGCAGAAAAATGGTGCATCGGCGCCGCCCTGCGCGAGCTGAAAATGCCTGAAGGCACACGGATTGCGGCGCTGTTTCGCGGCCAGCAACTGCTCCATCCATCCGGCAGTACCACCCTGGAAGTCGATGACCTGTTGTGTGTGATCGGTCACGAACACAACTTGCCGGCGCTGGGCAAGCTGTTCAGCCAGGCGCCGCAACGTGGCCAGGACCTGCGCTTCTTCGGTGACTTCGTACTCGAAGGCGATGCACAACTGGGCGCGGTCGCTGCGCTGTACGGCCTGAAACTGGACGGCCTGGACCCGAACATGCCGCTGTGGCAGTTCATCGTGCAGAAAAACCGCGGCCCGGTGATCGTCGGCGACCAGATCGAATGGAACGGCACCCTGTGGACCGCTGCCGTCATGGACGGCGACCGGCTGCTGAAAGTCGGAGTCAAGTTCCCCGAAGGCACCCGTCCCGGTCCTGCGCTGTTTC
Organism: Pseudomonas sp. 21LCFQ02; assembly: GCF_024129895.2. Classification (NCBI taxonomy): domain Bacteria; kingdom Pseudomonadati; phylum Pseudomonadota; class Gammaproteobacteria; order Pseudomonadales; family Pseudomonadaceae; genus Pseudomonas; species Pseudomonas sp. 21LCFQ02. The sequence goes on along the minus strand of NZ_CM178749.1, from coordinate 1,864,303 downwards.
TCTGATAGGCGATAGGCAGTGCTCCCGTGCGCGGGGGCATTGCTTTACACTGCGCGCCTGTCCGTTTTTGCAAGTGATCGGTGTCTATGTTTTCCTTGCGCGCCTTCCTGGCGGCCGCCCTGCTCGGCCTGTGCCTTAGCCATTCCTTTACGGCCCTGGCCGCCGACCCGCCCAACCGCGACAGCGTCCAGCAAAGCCTGGACAAGATCGCCGAGCGCAAGCTGCCTGACGCCGACCAGAAAGCCCTGCAGCAGGTGCTGGAACAGACCCTGGCGCTGCTCGACGCGCAAGACGACAGCCAGCAGAAGCTGGCGGCGCTCAAGCAGCAACTGGACAAAGCACCCAAGCAGGTTATCGACAATCAGCGTGAACTCGAACGCCTCAAAGCCAGTAAGGTGGTGCCGATTGCCCAGCGCTACGCCAATCTGGATGTGCCGCAACTGGAGCAGTTGCTCAGCGAGCGCAGTACCCAGCAAAGTGACCTGCAAAAGGCTCTGAACGACGCCAACAGCCTGATCCTCACCGCCCAGACCCGTCCCGAGCGCGCTCAGGCAGAGATCAGCCACAACCAGACCCGCACGCAGCAGCTCAATACCCTGCTCAAAAACGGCAAGGAAGGCGGCAAGCCGCTCAGCGGCGATCAGCGCAACCTGTATAACGCCGAGATCGCTTCGCTCAATGCGCTCAGCCAGTTGCGCCGCCAGGAACTGGCCGGCAACAGCCAGTTGCAGGACCTGGGCAACAGTCAACATGACCTGCTGGCCGAAAAGGTGCAGCGCCAGGATCAGGAAATCCAGGACCTGCAGACCCTGATCAACGACAAGCGCCGCGCCCAGTCGCAAAAGACCGTCGAAGAACTGGCCGCCGAAGCGCAGAAGGCCGGTGGCAGCAGCCTGCTGGCCAGCGAAAGCGCCGCCAACCTCAAGCTCTCTGACTACCTGCTGCGCGGCACCGAGCGGCTCAACGAGCTGACCCAGCGCAACCTGCAGACCAAACAGCAACTGGACAATCTGACCCAGACCGACCAGGCCCTGGATGAGCAGATCAATGTCCTGAGCGGCAGCCTGTTGCTGTCGAAGATCCTCTACAAACAAAAGCAGTCCCTGCCGCACCTGCAGGTGGACAAGAACCTGGCCGATGAAATCGCCGATATCCGCCTGTATCAGTTCGAGGTCAACCAGCAGCGTGAACAAATCAGCACGCCGCTGGCCTATGTCGAGAAACTGCTCGCCAGCCAGCCGTCAGAACAGGTCACGCCGGCCTTGCGCCGTACCCTGATGGACCTGGCAGTGACCCGCAGCGATCTGCTTGAACGCCTGAACCGGCTGCTGGCCGCCATGCTCAACGAGTCGATCAACCTGCAGCTCAACCAGAAGCAGTTGATCAGCACCGGCACCAGCCTGCGCGCCACTCTCGATGAGCAGATGTTCTGGATCCCCAGCAACAAGCCGCTGGACCTGGAATGGTTCCAGAGCATCGGGCCGCGCCTGACCAAGCAGGTGTCGACACTGCCGTGGGCGTCCAGCGTCAGCGAACTGTCCGACGGCCTTACCCAGCGCCCCTGGTTGTTTCTGCCGCTGCTGTTGCTGATCGGCGCACTGATCTGGAAACGCAAGGCGCTGTACGACAAGCTCGGCTATCTGCACGCCGATATCGGTCACTTTCGCCGCGACAACCAATGGAAAACCCCGGCGGCCCTGCTGATCAACATTCTCCTGGCCCTGCCGGTCGCACTGACCCTGATGCTGTGTGGTTATGCCCTGCAAATCGATGCACGCGGCCAGAACGCCAGCCTGGGTCTGGCCTTGCAGGAGATCGGCATCACCTGGCTGATGTTCTATACCGCCTACCGGGTACTGGCGCCTGACGGCGTGGCGCAACTGCATTTTCGCTGGGAGCCTTCCCAGGTCGAGTTCCTGCGCGGCTGGGTACGCCGGCTGGGCCTGGTGGTACTGGCGTTGGTCGCGGTGGTGGCAGTGGCCGAACACCAGCCAGCCGCCTTGGCCGATGACGTGCTGGGGATTGGCGTGGTGCTCAGTTGCTACGCACTGATGACCCTGCTGCTGGGCCGCCTGCTGCTGGCCAGCCCCACCCACCACAATGCCTCGCTGTTTCGCAAGACCCTGGGCCTGGCGTTTACCGTCCTGCCGGCGGCGCTGTTCGTGGCGGTGTGCTTCGGTTACTACTACACCGCCCTGAAACTCACAGACCGGCTGATCGACACCCTGTACCTGCTGTTGCTCTGGCTGGTGGTGGAAGCGGCGTTCATTCGCGGCCTGAACGTCGCGGCGCGGCGCCTGGCCTATCAGCGCGCCATGGCCAAACGTCAGGCGGCGCGGGACAACGGCGACAGTGATGTGCCGATCGAAGAGCCAAAGCTGGACATCGAGCAGGTCAACCAGCAGTCGCTGCGGTTGATCCGCCTGGCGCTGATGGCCGCGTTTATTGGCGCGATGTACTGGGTCTGGGCCGACCTGATCACGGTCTTCGCCTATCTGGATAACGTGACCCTGTACGAATACACCAGCGGTACCGGCGCCAACATGAGCATGGTGCCAATCAGCCTCGGCGACATGCTCGGCGCACTGGTGATCGTCACCATCACCTTTGTGCTGGCACGCAACCTGCCGGGCCTGCTCGAAGTGTTCGTGCTGTCACGCCTGGATCTGGCCCAGGGCAGCGCCTACGCCACCACCACCTTGTTGTCGTACACCATCGCCGGGGTGGGGTTCGTCACCACGCTGTCGACGCTGGGGGTCAGTTGGGACAAGTTACAGTGGCTGGTCGCTGCGCTGTCGGTCGGCTTGGGTTTCGGTATGCAGGAGATTTTCGCCAACTTTATCTCCGGCATCATGATCCTGTTCGAGCGCCCGGTGCGGATCGGCGACACCATCACCATCGGCAACCTGTCGGGCACGGTAAGCAAGATCCGGATCCGCGCCACGACCATTACCGATTTTGACCGCAAGGACATCATTGTCCCGAACAAGACCTTCATCACTGGCCAGTTGATCAACTGGTCGCTGACCGACACCATCACTCGGGTGACGCTGAAAGTCGGGGTCGACTATGGCTCGGATCTGGACCTGGTGCGCACCTTGCTGTTGCAGGCGGCACGTGAGAATCCACGGGTGCTCAAGGAACCCGAGCCGATCGTGTTCTTCCTGAACTTTGGTGAAAGCACGCTGGATCATGAGTTGCGCATGCATGTGCGTGATCTGGGCGACCGTAACCCGGTGCTCGATGAGATCAACCGCTTTATCAATCGTGAGTTCAAGCGGCAGAAGATCAATATCTCGTTCCGGCAGATGGAGGTCTATCTGAAGAATACTCATGGCGGGGAGCTGAAGCTGGTGCCGGTCAATCCGCATGAGGGTACGGCTAGTGAGGTGGCTCCGGTCAGTCTGGAGAAGCTGCCAAAGGATGATGATCCGCAGCTGCCTGAAGCCAAACGCTGACAACCCCGTAGGAGCGGCTTTAGCCGCGAACGGCTGGACTTGCTGTGTATATTATTGCCGCGGTTGTCTGGACTGCGGGTTTCGCCCCGACGGGCGACCTACTTTGGTTATGCCCAAAGTAGGTATTGCTCCTGGCTTGGGTCCGCCCTGCGGGCGAACTCAGGGCTGCCGAGAGGCAAGCAAATAATCTCATCCCCTCACAACTTGAACGTATCGACAATCGCATGCAGGCGCCCTGCTTCGGCGTCCAGCCGGGCGCAGGCTTGCAGGGTGTCGTCGAGGTTGGCGGCGCTTTGCTGGTTGAGCTGGTTGATCTCGTGTACGTCGCGGTTCAACTGGTCAACGGCGGTGGATTGCTCTTCCGTGGCCGCCGCCACGCTGAGGTTCATGTCGTCGATTTCGCCGATCCGCAGCACCACTGCTTGCAGGCTGGCGCCGGCCTGACTGGCCACGTTGGCGCTGCGCTGGCCGATTTCGTGGCTGGTCAGCATGGTTTGCGCAGCCTGGGTCGCGCCTTGTTGCAGCGCTTCGATGACACCGCGGATTTCTTCGGTCGCGGTCTGGGTATGGTGGGCCAGGCTGCGCACTTCGTCGGCGACCACCGCAAAACCACGGCCGGCCTCGCCGGCCCGGGCAGCCTCGATCGCAGCGTTGAGGGCCAGCAGGTTGGTCTTGCCGGAAATCGTCGAAATCACCTCCAGCACCGTACCGATATTGGCGCTGCGTTCGTTGAGTTCTTCGATCTGCGTCCGGGTCAGGGCAATGTTGTCCTGCAGGCTGCGCATGGCGCGCACGGTGTCGTCCACCAGGGCGCAACTGGTCTGGACCTGCTGGCGCGCTGCCGACGCCTCGCGCGAGGCTGCCGAGGCGCTGCCGGCAATGTTCTGCGCCGTGGCGCCCAGTTCCTCGATGGCCGCCGCTACGCTGGTGGTGTAACCGGCCTGGCTGCGGGCCTTGGCCACCGACGAATTGGACGCCCCCAGCACGCTGCCGGTGGCTTGTTTCAGGGCATTGGCACTGGCAGCCACGTCGCTGATCGAGGCATGCAGGCGATCGACGAAGCGGTTGAAACCTGACGCCAACTGGCCGAATTCATCGTGCGAGACAATGGCCAGGCGGCGGGTCAGGTCGGCCTCGCCCTCGGCCACATCGTCCATGGCATGACCAATCTGACGCAGCGGCCTCATCAGCAACCGCAAGGCCAGGCCCAGCAGTATCAGGCTGATCAGCACCGCAATGACCGTGGCGATGATCGCCGAGTTGCGAAAGGCGCTGAGGCTGGCCAGCGCGGCCGGTTTATCGAGGGCGATGCCAACGTACCAGTCCTGCGAAGCCAGCCCCTTGATGGGCACGAACAAGCTGAGCTTTTCACCATCGGCGCTACTGACTTCAGTCAGTTGGTCGCTCAGCGGAGGCGCCTGGCCCAGAAACAGGTCAGTGAGCGTTTTGCCGATCAAGGTCTTGTCGGGGTGCACCAGGATCTTGCCCTGGCGGTTGACCAGAAACGCATAGCCATTGCCTTCGAAGTCTTGTGAGTTGAGGGTTTTGGCAATGTTCTCGATGCTCAGGTTGACGCCCAGCACACCCAGCACCTGCTGGCCGGCCCGGATCGGCACCGCCTGGCTGATGATCCGGTAATCGATCCCGACACCTACATAAGGCTCGGTCATCACTGCGCCGTGCTCAAGCGCATCCTTGTACCAGGGGCGTTGTCGGCTGTCGTAGTCGGCGGGCATCTCGCGGGGTGGGTAGATCAGGAATGCACCCGCAGCAGTGCCGACATAACTGGCCACGAAGTGGTCCATCAATACCGGGCTGCGCAGCACTTCGAGCAGGCCGGCCGGCGAAGGATCACGCTCGAGAAACTCGGCGACGCCCTTGATCAGCATCATCCGGCCGTCCAGCCAGCTCTGGATGTCATGGGCCATGGAGCCGGCCAGGTTGCGGGTGCCGCTTTCAATGCGTTGCAGGCTGTCGTCACGCAAGCGCACATCATTGACGGCGCAAAAGGCTGCAAACACCAACATGATCACCAGCGAGGCGATCAGGATAATCTTTTGGCTAAACCTGAGACGTTTCATCACGCTCGCTCCTGGGTTATCAGATAGCTCCACCTGCTGGCAGAGCGTTGGGCACCTCTGAAAACGACCTGCGTTGCCATCGCAGCGTTTTTAGAGGCGCCCCGTTGAAGCCGCGCCGCAACCTGTTACCAGAGTGGCAGCGTGTAGCTGAGGATCAGGCGGGTCTCGTCCAGGTCATTGCCGAAGTTGGAACGCACCGTGGCATTGCGCACCTTGAAGCCGAGGTTTTTCAGCGAGCCGCTCTGGATCACATAGCCGATGTCGGTGTTGCGCTCCCATTCCTTGCCGCTGTTGCTGCCTGCCACCCGCACGTTGTCGCCGCTGACATAGCGGCTCATGAAGGTCAGGCCGGGAACGCCCAACGCGGCGAAGTTGTAGTCGTAACGCAGCTGCCAGGAGCGTTCTTCAATATTGGCAAAGTCATTGATCTGGACGAAGTTGACCAGGTACGGATCACTGTTGGCGATGTACGGAAACGGATCATCACCTGACATACGCTGGTAGCCGGCGGTCAATACGTGACTGCCCACTGTGTAAGCGACCAAACCGTTGGCCGCCCGGTTATCCAGCGCCCGAAAGTTGCCATCCTCGGTACTTTTTGCATACCGCAGATCAAACTTCAGCGACTGCTGTGCAGCCAGGGGAACTTCATAGATCACCCCCCCGTAGTACTGGCGATAAATATCCTCCAGATTGCCATAGTGCAGGCTGGCACTCAGCGTCTTGCTGAAACTGTAAGTGGCGCCGGCAAAGTTAAAGGCATCGCTGCTGCCGCCCACCCGGTTACCGCTGAAGTCCTGATAGTTCGAAGAACTGTTGAACTTGATCTGAGTCAGTTGGCCGCCTTGCAGGGTCAACTTGTCGATGTCTTTGGAGGTCAGCATGGCACCTTCGAAGGTGGCCGGCAGCAAGCGGGTGTCGTTGCTCGACACCACCGGGCTGCGAAACGCCAGCGAGCCGACCTTGAGCACCGTTTCGGAGATTCTGGCCTTGGCGGTCAGCCCCAGCTTGGCGTATTCGTCCTGCGAGCCACGGCCATTGCGTGAACTCAGGTCGGCCGGCAACAGGCCACTGCCGCCGGTGCCGTCGCCGCCATCGAGCTTGATACCCAGCATACCCATGGCATCGAGGCCAAAGCCGACAGTGCCAGCGGTATAACCCGACTCCAGCCGCAGGATCGCCCCTTGCGCCCATTCGGCCGCCGGGTCGCGCTGGGCGGTCGGCGGGCCGTTGCGAAAGTCGCGGTTGAAGTAGAAGTTGCGCAGTTCAACACTGGCCTTGCTATCGGCGATAAAGTCTGCCGAGGCATTCAATGGCAACAGGGAAACGCAGGCGCAAGTAAGCACCAGACTCTTATTGATCGACATCACGTCATGCTCCTGATAATGGCAGCGTCAATTGAAGAAGTTTGTTTTTATGGTTATTGCGACAACTCTGACTACTTTCATGCAGCCGCACGCAGCAGCCGGGCGGCGATCCGCTTTAGCTGCGATAGCTTCTTTGCGAACACAGCGCTCATCAAACAAGATTACGAATAATTGTTTTATAAGGAACAACCCGTAGGAGTGGCTTTAGCCGCGAAGGCTTCGCGGCTAAAGCCGCTCCTACACCAGCCATTTACCGGCTAGTTCATTGCGATGCGCCCGATCACCGACTTGGCATCGATATAACGACCCGGTTGTTCACTCACCTCAAGTACGCCGGCACAGGGTGCCAAGACTGAAGTTTCCATTTTCATCGCTTCCATGACCGCGATGACCTGCCCGGCTTCGACGGCAGTGCCGTTCTCGACCACCCAGGCATGCAGGTTACCTGCAACCGGCGCGAGTACCGCACGTGGATCAACGGCTTGCTGAACGACCTCATCCTGGCTGGCACTGCCCGCCGCATTGACGCTCACCCCGCGCAACAGCGCGGCGGGCAAGCCCAGATCATGGCGCTTGCCGTCGATTTCGATGAAGGTGCGCACCACCCCTGCATCGGCGCCAGCCGCCGGCCGCGGGGCGATGCTGATCTGGCTGGCGAAGTCTGTTTCAATCCAGCGGGTATGCACCGCAAAGGTCTGCGGCGCGGTGAAGTCATGGTGATCCATGACCGCCTGATGGAACGGCAGCACAGTGGCCACACCCTCCACCTTGAACTCGGCCAGGGCACGCCGGGCGCGCTGGATGGCTTGTTCACGGGTCGCACCGGTAACGATCAGCTTGGCAATCATCGAGTCGAAATTCGGCGACACCCGCGAGCCTTCGCCAACCCCCGTGTCGAGACGTACCCCCGGCCCCGATGGCGCCTGGAAGCGCTCGATGGCGCCCGGCGTCGGCAGGAAACCGTTACCGGCGTCCTCGGCGTTGATCCGAAACTCGAAGCTGTGCCCGCGCGGCGTTGGCGTGCCTTCGAACGACAGCGGCAGGCCATCGGCAACCCGCAACTGCTCGATGACCAGATCGATACCGCTGGTTTCTTCCGTAACCGGATGCTCCACCTGCAAGCGAGTGTTGACCTCCAGGAACGACAGGGTGCCGTCGGCGCTGAGCAGAAACTCCACGGTGCCAGCACCGACATAGCCGGCCTCGGCACAAATGCGCTGCGCCGAATCGTGAATGCGCTGACGCAGCCCGGCATCCAGATAAGGCGCCGGCGCTTCTTCGATCAGTTTCTGGTTGCGCCGCTGCAGCGAGCAATCGCGGGTGCCGACCACCACCACACGGCCATGCCGGTCAGCAATGATCTGCGCCTCGATGTGCCGCGGACGATCCAGGAAACGCTCGACGAAGCACTCACCGCGACCGAACGCCGCCGTGGCTTCACGCACCGCCGACTCGTACAGTTCACGCACCTCTTCAAGCTGCCAGGCGACTTTCAGACCACGACCACCGCCGCCGAACGCCGCCTTGATGGCGATCGGCAGACCGTGCTGCTCGGCGAAGGCGACCACCTCACTGGCGTCAGCCACCGGGTTCTCGGTACCGGCCACCAGTGGCGCGCCGACTCTCAGGGCAATCCGGCGGGCCTCGACTTTGTCGCCCAACGCGTCGATGGTCGCAGGGTACGGGCCGATCCAGGTCAGGCCAGCGTCGATCACGGCGCGAGCGAAGTCCGCCCGTTCCGACAGGAAGCCATAGCCCGGGTGAACGGCATCGGCACCGGCGCGGGCGGCAATCGCCAGCAGCTTGTCGATGCACAGGTAGGTGTCGGTGGAGCGTTCACCTTCCAGGGCATAAGCCTCATCGGCCAGGCGCACATGCAAGGCATCAATATCGGCGTCGGCGTACACCGCCACCGAAGCGACACCGTAATCACGGCAGGCACGGGCAATGCGGACGGCGATTTCGCCACGGTTGGCAATCAGGACCTTTTTCATTTGTTCCGGGTCTCGTCTGAAGTAGCAGGAAGCACGTGTTCGAAAGCGCCCAGCGGGTTGAAGCGAATACGGGCATTGACCGGGATCTGGCCAGCCAGGTCCAGGTGGTAGGTGGCGACCGCGCCGATCACCGGGTAGCCGCCGGTCAGCGGATGGTCAGCGAGAAACAACACCGGCTGGCCACTGGGCGGGACCTGAATGGCGCCGACTGTGGTGCCCTCACTGGGCAGCTCGCCGCCCACCGCCCGTTCCAGGGTCTGCTCGCCGGCCAGGCGAATGCCGATGCGGTTCGACTGCGGCGTGACCTGCCAGGTTTGTTCGGCCAGCAGTTCCAGCGCGGCCGGGGTGAACCAGTCGCTGCGTGGCCCCATGACCACATCCAGGGTGATGAGCTGGTCACGGCGCGGCATGGCGAAGGCCGGTTGCTCGTCCAGCGACACCGCCAGACCACCCGGCGTGCGCTCGAAGCCCAGCCGATCGCCAGCCGCCAGCGCTGCCGGCCCGACATGCGCCAGGGTATCGGTAGACAGGCTGCCAAGTACCGGTGTCACGCTGAAGCCGCCCCGGATGGCCAGGTAGTTGCGCAAGCCGGCACTGGGCGAGCCGATGCTGACCTGATCGCCGTCCTGCAAGGCAAAGGGCTTGTAGAGCGCCGGGCGCAACAACTGGCCGTCGGCGCTGCGCAGCTCGACCTCGACCTCGGCCCCGGTTATCGCAACCAACGCCTGGCCATGGCAGGTGAAGTTCAGGCCGCCCATGAGGATTTCCAGGCAAGCCGTGGATGGCTCGTTGCCGACCGCACGGTTGGCCGCGCGCAGCGCACCGCGATCCATGGCGCCGGAGGCGGAAACACCCTCGCCGGCCCGGCCGGGTCGGCCAAGATCCTGCAGCAGGGTCTGCAGACCCGGCGTAACAATTTCCAGGCAATCGCCACTGACCGCCGCCGCAGGCTGACGCTCGGCCACAGCGACCGACACACGTTCCGGCGGCAAGGGACCAGCGTCGCAGAAACGCACCCGGTAACCCGGTTTGAGCAGCGACGGTTCATCGCGCTGCAGGTCCCACATTTTCAGGCCGGTAACGCCGATGATCTGCCAGCCGCCCGGGCTGGCTTGCGGGTAGATACCGCTGAAGCCGCCGGCCAGCGCCACGGCACCGGCCGGAATGCGGGTACGCGGCGTGCTGCGGCGCGGCACCACAAAACCCGCGCCACCGCTCAGGTAGGCAAACCCTGGCGCAAACCCGCAGAAGGCCACGTTGTAATCGTTGCCGGTATGGCGCTGGATGACTTCTTCGACACTGATCCCCAGTTCTGCAGCGACATCGGCCAGGTCTTCACCGTTGTAATGCACCGGGATCTCGACCAGCCGCCCGGCCTGGCGCGCCGGGCCGTGAATATCGCGCGAGGCGATCTGCGCGGCCAGTACCTCGCTGCGGATGCTGCCGGGACGAAATTGCACCAGCAGGGTCCGGGCAGCCGGGACGATTTCCGTTACCCCTGCGATCGGCTGCTGCTGCAGCGAATCGAACAGGGCAAGGGTCTCGTCCAGGTTTGCCAATTCAACCAGGATCGCATCCAGGTTGACCGGATAGAAACGCATGAGCCTCTCCTATACGTGGTAATGGCTGTCAGGCACATCGGTGATAAACATATGGCCTGGCGCGTGGGTAATGGCAAAGGGTACGCGAGATGCCATGACCACGGCTTGCGGCGTCACACCACAGGCCCAGAATACCGGGATCTCACCGGGCCGGATCGACACCGCATCGCCGAAATCCGGTTGTGAAACGTCTTCGATACCCAGCAGGGCCGGCTCGCCCACATGCACCGGCGCGCCGTGTACCGCAGGGTAGCGAGCGGTGATCTTCGCCGCTTCCGCCACCCGGCTGGCCGGGATCGGGCGCATCGACACGACCATTTCGCCTTGCAGGCGACCGGCTGGCCGACACTGGCGGTTGGTACGATACATCGGCACGTTGCAGCCTTCGCTGATGTGGCGTACGTCGATACCGGCTTCGAGCAGGTCGGTCTCGAAGGTAAAACTGCAACCGATCAGGAAGCTCACCAGGTCGGTGTGCTGTGCCCACAACTCGGTGGCATCGGGCAACTCCTGAACCAGGCGGCCATCGCGCCAGACCCGGTACAGCGGCAGGTCGGTACGCAGGTCAGCCTGCTCGGCCAGCACGGTGCTGTAGCTACCCGGCTCGGTCACGTCGAGGATCGGGCAGGCCTGCGGGTTGCGTTGGGCGAACAGCAGAAAATCATAAGCCCATTCGCGCGGCAGCGAGATCATGTTGGCCTGGGTCAGGCCCGGCGCCTGGCCTGCGGTGGGTGCGATCTCTCCGGCACGGTAGCGGGCACGGGCGGCGACGGCAGACTGACGGGCTTGTTGCAATGCGTTCATGATGATTGGCCTTGGCTGAATGCACGAATGGTCACGCCCGCATGCTGCAGGCAGTCTTTGAGCGTACGGGCGATTGTCAGCGCATCGTGACTGTCACCGTGAACACAGATCGAATCGGCCTGCAGGGCGATGGTGCTGCCATCCTCGGCCTCGATGACACCTTCGTTGACCAGGCGCAGCATGCGCTGGGCGATCAGTTCGGCATCATGCAGCACGGCACCGGGCCTGGCGCGTGACACCAGCGTACCCTCGGCGGTGTAGGCGCGGTCGGCAAAGGCCTCGGACACGCATGCCAGACCCGCTTGCTGCGCCCAGTTGAGCAGCGGCGAGTTGGCCAGGCACACCAGCTTGAGCGCCGGATCGAGGCGCACCAGCGCATCGATGACTGCCGACGCCTGGCGCCGGTCATGAGCAATGGTGTTGTACAGCGCGCCATGAGGTTTCACGTAGCTCACCTGTGCGCCGACACTGCGCGCCAACCCTTGCAGCGCGCCGATCTGGTAGATCACATCGGCGGTCAGCTCGGCCGAGGGCACATCCATGTTGCGCCGGCCGAAACCGACCAGGTCGGGATAGGCCACATGGGCACCGATGGCCACCCCCTTGTCAGCCGCAGCCTTGAGGGTCCGCAGAATGCCGGCCGGGTCACCGGCATGAAAACCACAGGCGACGTTGGCGCTGCTGACCACTTCAAGGATCGCAGCATCGTCGCCCATGCTCCAGGCTCCGAAGCTTTCACCCAGGTCACTGTTGAGATCGATCGCTCGCATTTTCTGTTCTCCGCTTGAATCAGGCCGCGCCGATGAAGGCAAAGATCGCCCGGGCCGACTTGAAGGCCATGAACCACGACAGCAGGCAGGTCAGCACACCCAGCACCAGCAACCAGCGTGGGTAGTGGTAGCCACCCATGAGGTCGGAACGGCGCCAGCCGACATACATGAAGATACTCAGGCCCAGCGGCAGGATCAGACCGTTGAAACCACCGGCGAACACCAGCAGCGCGGCTGGCGGCTTGCCCAGGATCATGTAGGCGATCAGGGCGATGATGATGAAACCGACGGTGGCCAGGTTACGGGCCCGCTCGGTGATCTTCTTGGAAAATACGGTGATGAACGACATCGAGGTGTAAGAGGCACCGATCATGCTGCTGATACCGGCAGCCCACAGCACCAGACCGAACATCATCATGCCGACCTGACCTGCGGCGGCACCGAAGGCCTGGCCTGCCGGGTTGGCGCCCTTGCCGGACACGTCGATGACCACGCCACTGGCCACGACACCCAGAATCGCCAGGAACAGCACGTAGCGGGCAATACCGGTCACCAGGATGCCGCTCAGGGCAGCCTTGGAGACCGCGTCGATGTTTTCCACACCCACGGTGCCACGGTCGAGCAGACGGTGCGCACCGGCATAGGTGATGTAGCCACCCACAGTGCCGCCCACAATGGTGGTGATTGAGGCAAAGTCGATGAAGTCAGGCCATACCGACTGGCGCAAAGCCTCACCCAGCGGCGGATGGGAAGCAAATGCCGCAAACAGGATCAGGGAAATCTTCAGCACGCCCAGCACGATCATGATCCGGTCCATCGCCACCCCGGCGCGATGCGACGAGAAGATCGCAATGGCCAGCAGCGCACTGCCCGCACCACCCCAGATGGGGTCAATGCCGGTCATGGCGTTCAGGCCCAGGCCGGCACCGGCCATGTTGCCCAGGCTGAACACCAGCCCGCCGAAAATCACCAGCACCGCCAGCACATAACCACTGCCGGGAATCGCGGCGTTGGCCAGGTCAGAAGCGCGCATGCGGGTCAGGGTAACGATCCGCCAGACGTTCAGTTGGACCACGAAGTCGATGAGGATCGAGGCCAGGATGCCGAACGCGAATGCGGCCCCGAGGGTCGCGGTGAAGGTGGCGGTCTGGGTCAGGAACCCCGGGCCGATGGCAGAGGTTGCCATCATGAACATCGCGGCGATCAGTGATGAGCGGCGCGCTTTGGAAAACTCACTAGCGGTCTGTGTCACGGCAGCATTCCTACGGTGGGAGTTGTTTTTCCCTGAGCAATGAGCATGCCAATGACCAGACAAACGGCCAACAATGTAGATATAGACGCGATTCTTTGTTGAACAATCCTTAGTGGATAGCCACATCAAATGCACCAGATTGTTACCCTTCAACTCAGCAATGCTACTTAATGAAGCACGTTGTGGCCTTGCTCCTTGCCAGTGCCTGAGCTCTCAGGGAATATCAGCGCAGCTTTTTCTATTCTGGATCCCTTATGAACCACGCCTCACCTCCACAGCCACGGACGCTTGGAGAATCCATCACCCAGGAAATGCGCAGAATGCTGGTCGAAGGCGAACTGGTCCCCGGTCAGCGCCTGTCGGAAGCCGCGCTGGCCGAGAGCCTGCAGATTTCGCGCAACACCCTGCGCGAAGCGTTCCGGGTGCTGACTCAAGAGGGCCTGCTCAAGCACGAGCCCAATCGTGGCGTGACCGTCGCGGTGCCCGACATGGCCTCGATCATCGACATCTACCGGGTGCGTCGTTTCATTGAATGCAAGGCCATTGCCCAAGGTTACCCACAGCACCCCGGTGCCCGGCACATGCGCGAGGCGGTCGAAGCCGGCATGCGCGCCCGTGAGGCCAAGGACTGGACGGCGGTCGGTACGGCCAACATGATGTTTCACCGGGCCATCGTCGAAATGGCCGACAGCCCGCGTCTGGTGACCTTCTACGGGCAGATTTCAGCCGAGCTGCGGCTGGCTTTCGGCCTGTTGAAAAACCCCGAATTTCTGCACTTCCCGTATGTCGATATGAATGCCGCGATTCTCGAACGTCTCGAAGCAGGCCAGGCCGAAGAGGCCACGCGGATGCTCGAAGCCTATCTGGTGCAGTCTGAACGCACCGTACTGGCAGCCTACGAGCGCAGCATGACCCGCTAGGGTAGCGCTGACTCCCCCACCCTTCGCTGGAGGCGACAGCCTGTGAAAGCCCTCGACGAACTCGACTTCGACAACCGCTTCGCCCGCCTGGGCGATGCGTTTTCCACTTCGGTGTTACCCGAGCCGATTGATGAACCGCGCCTGGTAGTCGCCAGCGACGCGGCCCTGGCACTGCTGGACCTCGACCCGGCCCAGGCCCATACGCCGCTGTTTTGCGAGGTGTTCAGCGGCCACAAACTATGGGCTGAGGCCGACCCGCGGGCGATGGTCTACTCCGGGCATCAGTTCGGCGGTTACACCCCACGCCTGGGCGATGGCCGCGGCCTGCTGCTGGGGGAAGTGCGTAATGACGCTGGGGAGCATTGGGACCTGCACCTCAAGGGCGCCGGGCAGACACCGTTCTCGCGGATGGGCGATGGCCGCGCGGTGCTGCGCTCATCGATCCGCGAGTTTCTGGCCAGCGAAGCCCTGCACGCCCTGGGCATCCCCAGCAGCCGTGCCGCCTGCGTGATTGGCTCCAGCACCCCGGTATGGCGCGAACGCAAGGAAAGCGCCGCCATGGTCCTGCGCCTGGCGCAAAGCCATGTGCGCTTTGGCAGCTTCGAATACCTGTACTACACCAAGCAGCCTGAACAGCTCAAAGAGCTCGGCGAATACGTGCTGGCCCAGCATTACCCGCATTGCCTGCACCAACCCGAGCCCTGGCTGGCGATGTTCTGCGAAATCGTCGAGCGCAGTGCCGAACTGATCGCCAAGTGGCAGGCCTACGGCTTCTGTCATGGGGTGATGAACACCGACAACATGTCAATCCTGGGCATCACCTTCGACTTCGGGCCATACGCCTTTCTCGATGACTTCGACCAGAATTTCATCTGCAACCATTCCGACCACGAAGGCCGCTACTCCTTCAGCAACCAGGTGCCCATCGCCCAGTGGAACCTCAGTGCGCTGGCCCAGGCGCTGACGCCGTTCATCAGTGTTGAAGCGCTGCGCGAGACCATCGGCCTGTTCCTGCCGTTGTACCAGGCGCACTACCTGGACCTGATGCGCCGCCGCCTGGGCCTGACCAGCGCCGAGGACGACGACGCCGAACTGATTGCCCAACTGCTGCAACTGATGCAAACCGGCGGCGTCGACTACCACCTGTTTTTCCGCCGCCTGGGCGACGCGCCAGCCGCTGACGCGCTGCGTACCCTGCGCGATGACTTCATTGACCTCAAGGGTTTCGATGCCTGGGGCGAACGCCTGCTGGCCCGTATCGCCCGCCAGGACGACGCCAGCCAGGCACAACGCCGCGAACGCATGCACGCGGTCAACCCGCTGTACGTGTTGCGCAATTACCTGGCGCAAAATGCGATCAGCGCCGCCGAGCAAGGCGACTACGAAGAAGTGCGGCGTTTACACCGGGTGTTGAGCGACCCGTTCAATGAACAGCCCGGCATGGCCGAATATGCCAAGCGACCACCGGATTGGGGCAAGCATCTGGAGATCAGCTGTTCTTCATAGCGGCGTTAGCCGCAATACTGTTCTGTTAAGCACCACAGCTCTCTGTGGGAGCGACCTTGGTCGCGAAAGGGCCAGGAAAGTCACAGCATCTGCTGGGAATGTGCCGCCGTTTTCGCGAGCAACCGGAACGCCGGCCGGCTGCTCCTACCGGGGGCATACAGTGCTTAGGTGAACAGTATTGGCTTTAGCCGGGAAGCCTTCGCGGCTAAAGCCTGCGAGAAGAGCGCCAAGCGCTTTTGCTGATTTTCCTGTAGGAACCGTCTCTAAACGCTTGGCCACGCTCCGCCGCAGGTGATTTCCCCCTAGCATCTGCTTCCCACTCCCAGCGTAAGGAAGCAGTGCCATGCCATTTGTAGTCAGGGAAGGTGATCTCACCACCAGCGGCGGTTTCGTGCTGGCCGCTTCGGCCAGCGAAGCCATTGATGTATACCGTATCGCACGCATGGGTGACCCGGTGTGGTGTCCGGCGTGCAAGGCGGTAGGTTACATCGCCGAGGGCAACCCGACCTGGGTCGACGGGCAGGTCGCCGTGGCAACCCACGGCCAATTGGTACGCTGCGGTTGCCGGGCCGGCAAGAACCGGCTCAAGGCCTCACAGCAACAGCACCGGGCCGATATGGAGGCGAGCATCACCATTCCCGATGACATGGCCGAAACCGCCCGGGCCAATGCCGAACGGATGACCCTGGAAATCAAGCAAGGCACCTTCACCCACAAGGTACTGCGCAACCTCAACGCCCGATGAAGCCGGCCCGTCGCTCAAGCCTGGGCATTGTTCTCCAGATAGTCATGAAGTTCGACAAACTGCTGGGTCAGCTTGTGACGCGGGTCCATGTGCACGAGCGGCCGGGCGACCTGATGCGACTCGCGCATCTTCACCGAGGCATTGAGGTACACCGGCAATACCGGCAATCCCTCACCAATCAGTTCGTCGAGCATCTGCTGCGGCAGGCTGGCCCGCGGCTGGAACTGGTTGACAATGATCCCCTCAAGCTCCAGATCCTCGTTATGGTCTTCCTTGAGTTCTTCAAGTTCCTTGATCAGCCCGTACAGCGCCTGGCGGGAGAAGCTGTCGCAGTCAAACGGGATCAGCACCTTGTCAGCTGCGATCAGCGCCGAGACCGCATAGAAGTTCAGCGCCGGCGGGGTATCGATGTAGATCCGCTCGTAGTCTTCATCGAGGCTGTCGAGCAATTTGCGCAGCTTGTTGATCTTGTGCTTGGCCTCAAGCTTGGGTTGCAGCTCGGCCAGTTCGGCGGTGGCGGTCACCACGTGCAGATTGTCGTAGGGCGTTTCATAGATATCGACCTGGTTCTTGCGGGCAAAGGGTCCGGAAGCCAGGGTCTGCTTGAAGAACTCGGCGATCCCCATGGGAATGTCGTCGCCGGTCAGGCCAGTGAGGTAATGAGTCGAGTTCGCCTGAGCATCAAGATCGATCAGAAGCGTCCGATACCCCTGATGGGCGCTCACCGCAGCCAGGTTGCAGGCGATGCTGGATTTACCCACGCCCCCCTTCTGATTGAACACCACGCGACGCATGCTTCGACCTCCCTGATTGGTAAAAACTGGAAACAGGCCAGTGTGGCCCTTGACTGTGGATGAGTCCAGGCAATCCCCGTGGATCCCGGTTGGTACGGCCAGAACCCACTGAATCTGACAACCATATGACGACAAGATGACGTCCATATGACAGAAAAGACCATTGCCACTGTCGTTAGTCGGAAACAGAGAAAGGGTACACAGATAATGTGTAACAAATTTGCTACGACGAACCCCCATCTGGATAATGCGCGCACTCGGTCAGTTGCCACGCCAGGGCCGGTGTCGTCCCGGAGGGCACGTCTAAAAACGACCGGCGTTGTCAGCGCTGCGTCAAAACAGCTGCGGAGTGCTCATTTACACCCTGTAGAGTCGAGCGCGACTCCGACCGCTTCTTGCCTGTTTTGGCCTTGCGCTAACGGCCTCACTTACGCTTTTAGCCGTACCCCGAAATCATCGAGACGTAAGCAGTAAGCCCGCAGGGGCGGGAAGAAAAAACCTTTGATCACCTTCAACATCGCACAATGGCGTGCCTGGGCACCTGGCCTGACCAGCGTCGAAGACTGGCAACACTGGAGCCGCGAGCCGGTCCTGCTGCCCGATAACGACGAAGTCCCGGACGTATCGTTCCTGCCTGCCATGCAGCGCCGACGCCTGGGCCGCATGGCAAGGATGGCCTTTGCCGTCGCCTGGCCGCTGGCCGAGGGCCATGAGCAACTGCCTCTGGTGTTTGTTTCTCGCCACGGAGAAACCCCACGCACGTTCGATATCCTGCGCGACCTGGCGGCCGGCGAGCCCTTGTCACCTACCCAGTTCAGCCTGTCAGTGCATAACGCGGTGATCGGCCTGTGGTCGATCATGCGTGGCTCTACCTGCGAGATGACCGCCCTGGCTGCGGCGGGCGACGGCCTTGAGCACGGCGTTTTCGAAGCTGCGACGCTGCTGGCCGAAGGTGCGCCTGCGGTGCTGCTGGTGGTCACTGAAGAACAACCGCCGCAGGCCTATGCCCAGTGGGTCGACGACGTGCCTTTTCCCTACGCGGTCGGCTTGCTGCTGACCCCGGGCCAGGACTGGCAGTTGTCCCTGCACAGCAATGATCAAGGTACGCCGCAACCTGACTGGCCCCATGCATTGAACCTGTTGCGCATGTTGCACACTAACCAACCCGCTTGTCGCCATCCATGGAAAAACCGCTTATGGAACTGGCAACACAATCATTGAACAAAGGCCGCGACGCCTACTGGTGGCGGCTGTCTGCCACGGCTATCAGCTTCGCCCTGTTCGGGATTGGCGGGTTGTGCCTGCGCGTGCTGATTTTCCCGTTGCTGGCCTGCCTGCCGGGCGACAAGGCCAGCCACCAGCGCCGCGCCAGACAGACCATTAGTCTGCTGTTCTGGCGCTTCATTCGCGTCATGGCGCGCATGGGCGTGCTGACCTACGACGTACAGGGTGCCGAAAACCTGGGGCGCCCCGGCCAGATGATTATCGCCAACCACCCCTCGTTGATCGACGTGGTATTCCTGATCGGCCTGGTGCGTGATGCCAACTGCGTGGTCAAGCGCGGCCTCTGGGACAACCCCTGTACCCGTGGGCCGGTGCGCCGTGCGGGCTACATCAGCAACGACGGCAGCATCGACATGCTTGATCTGGCGGTCAACAGCCTGCAATCCGGGCAATCGCTGGTCATCTTCCCTGAAGGCACCCGCACCACGCCGGGCCAACCGCCAGCGTTTCACCGGGGCGCCGCCGCCATTGCCTTGCGCGGCGCCCGGCTGATTACCCCGGTCACCATCAAGGTCAGCCCCACGACCCTGACCAAAGCCGAACCCTGGTACCGCATCCCGCAACGCCGCGTGCACTTCAGCCTGCGGGTGGGGACCGATATCGATCCGCAGCGTTTTACCGAGATGGGCCCGCCGCCGTTGGCGTCGCGCAAGCTCAACGACTACCTGCATGACTATTTCATCAAGGAGCTCGCCTCAGATGAGCGATCTGCACCGTGACATCAAGCAACTGATCATCGACGCCCTGGGCCTTGAAGACATCAGCACCCACGACATCGGCAACGACCAGACCCTGTTCGGCGAAGGCCTGGGCCTGGATTCGGTCGATGCCCTGGAACTGGGTCTGGCCATCCAGAAGCGCTACGGCATCAAGATCGACGCCGAAGCCAAGGACACCCGCTCGCATTTCACCAGCGTCGACAGCCTCGCGGCCTTCGTCAGCGCCAGACAATCGGCCTGAGGACTGAGCATGCAAACCCGTGACGATATTTTCGAGACCCTGCGCAGCGCAATGGTCGAGCTGTTCGAAATCGAGCCCGAGCGCGTGACGCTGGAAGCCAACCTGTATCAGGACCTGGAAATCGACAGCATTGATGCCGTGGACCTGATCGACCACATCAAACGCAAGACCGGGAAAAAGATCGCCGCCGAGGAATTCAAGTCGGTACGCACGGTCAATGACGTGGTCGACGCGGTGTACCGGCTGGTCAACTCTGCCGCATGAAGCGGCTGATCGGCCTGCTGCTGGTGCTGATCGGTGTGCTCTATCCGTTTGTCGTGTACTTCGGCATAGAGCACTTCGCGCCCTGGCAGTTCGCGTTGCTGCTCGGTGGCCTGTGGCTGGCCAGGGTACTGACCGGCGAGCGACGCACCGCCAGCCTGGCGATGGCCGTGGTCGCGCTGAGCTTCTGTGCGTTGCTCGCGCTGCTCGACAGCCCGGTGCTGCTGCGCTGGTATCCGGTGCTGATCAGCGGCTTCATGCTTTGCCTGTTTGGCGCCAGCCTGATTCAGGGACCGCCGGTCGTTGAACGCCTGGCACGGTTGAGCGAACCGGATTTACCCGAGGTCGCCATTCGCTATACGCGGCAGGTGACGTGGGTATGGTGCGGTTTTTTTCTGTTCAACGGCCTGACCGCCACGGTCCTGACCCTTTGGGCACCGTTGCACTGGTGGGCGCTATGGACCGGACTGCTTTCTTACGGACTGATGGGCCTGCTGTTCGCAGGCGAATGGATTGTTCGTCGCCGAGTCAGAGGCGGCGCCTGAAATGAATGCCATGAACTGGTTAAATCTTGAACACCTGCTGCTCGATGAGTCGCCGGACCGCCTGCTGTGCCAGGACCCTGACCTGACCCTCGGCCAGCTACGCCGCCAAGCCCTGTGCGCCGCTGCCGGCCTGCAAGCCCGTGGCATCCGCCATCTGGCCATCCACCTGGAAGACGCAGGCGAACTGGCCATCGCCCTGTTGGCCGCCTGGCGCGCCGGGGTCAGTGTGCTGCTGCCCGCCGACCTGCAGGCCGAGACCCGCGAACGCTGGAACCCTCAAGTCGACCTGTGGCTCAGCGAACAGCCGGGCGATACCCGCCTGGGCCAGCTGTACGACGCCGAACCCTTGCCTGCCGCACGGCTCGACCTGGACCAGTGCAGCCTGAGCCTGTGCACTTCCGGCTCCAGCGGCGAGCCCAAGCGCATCGACAAACGGCTGCGCCAACTGGACAACGAAGTCCGGGGCCTGGAGCAACTGTGGGGCGCTGAACTGGGTAACGCCTGCATGATCGGCAGTGTCGCCGCGCAGCACATCTATGGTCTGCTGTTCCGGGTGCTTTGGCCGCTGTGCGCCGGGCGTCAATGGGTTCGGCGGCAGTTGCCGTTCCCGGAGGACCTGCAACGCGCCAGCCTGGACTATCCGGCCTTCGCCTGGGTCGCCAGCCCGGCGCTGCTCAAGCGCATGGGGGACAACCTCGACTGGCCAGCGCTGAGCAAGGTACGCCGGGTGTTCTCATCCGGTGGCGCGCTGCCCGCAGACGCCGCGCTCAGCCTGCAACAGCGTCTGGGCCAGTGGCCGTGCGAGATCTTCGGCAGCTCAGAAACCGGCGGTATTGCCTGGCGCCAGGGCGAAACGCTCTGGCAGGCGTTTGCCGGTGTGCAGTTGACCCAGGACGCTGAGGGCGCGCTGCAAGTCTGCTCGCCTTACCT
Organism: Pseudomonas sp. 21LCFQ02; assembly: GCF_024129895.2. Classification (NCBI taxonomy): domain Bacteria; kingdom Pseudomonadati; phylum Pseudomonadota; class Gammaproteobacteria; order Pseudomonadales; family Pseudomonadaceae; genus Pseudomonas; species Pseudomonas sp. 21LCFQ02. The sequence continues at coordinate 1,843,031 of NZ_CM178749.1, read as the reverse complement.
CGCCCCGGGTCATGTCGAACAGACCGCCGATGCCGCTCGCTTTGAGGCCGATGGCCGCTTCGAACTGCTGGGCCGTCTGGACCGCATCGTCAAACTGGAAGAGAAACGCATCTCGCTGCCGTCGCTGGAACAGGCACTGGTCAATCATGCCTGGATCAGCGAAGCGCGGCTCGGCGTAGTCCGTGAGAACCGTGCCTATCTGGGCGCCCTGGTGGCGCTCAGCGAAAGTGGCTTGCATGCCTTGCGTAATCTGGGCCGCCGCGCCCTGACCGAGACCTTGCGCTACCACCTGACTAATCATTGTGAGGCGCTGGCCTTGCCGCGGCGCTGGCGGCTGCTGCGTCAGTTGCCGCTGAGCGACCAGGGCAAATTGCCTCAGGCACTGGTCGATACCCTGCTGGCCGCACCGCGTGGCAAGGCCCCCGAGGTGCTGGAGCACAAGGCCCAGGACGACGGCCTGCAGATCGAGTTGCAGGTGCCACCGGATCTGGCCTGCTTTACCGGCCATTTCCCACGTACGCCGGTCCTGCCTGGCGTGACCCAGGTCGACTGGGCACTGGAGTTCGGCCAGCGCCTGCTTGAGCTGCCGCCGCGCTTTGCCGGTATGGAAGTGCTCAAGTTCCAGCAACTGGTGCGCCCCGGCGACCGTTTGACCCTGACCCTGCGCTTCGACGCAGCCCGCAGCAAGCTGCATTTCGCCTACCACAACCAGCATCAGGCGCCCTGCTCCAGCGGCCGGATCGTGCTGCAAGACAGCGCCACGGAAACCGCTCATGCATAAGCCCTGTGCGGTGATACCAGTGTTCAACCACGAGCTGGCAGTGCCCAACGTGGTCAAGGCCCTGCGCGCTGCCGGCCTGCCATGCGTGCTGGTCGATGACGCCAGCAGTCAGGCCTGCGCTCAGGTCCTGCAAGCACTGGCCAGGGAAGACGGCGTGCACCTGATTCGTCTGCAGACCAACCAGGGCAAGGGCGGCGCCGTGATGGCCGGCTTTCAGGAGGCGGCGCAACGTGGCTACAGCCACGCCTTGCAGGTCGACGCCGATGGCCAGCATGACCTGAGCGACATCGGACGTTTTCTGGAACTGTCCCGGCAACACCCCAAGGCGCTGATCTGCGGTTATCCACAATATGACCAGAGCGTGCCCAAAGGCCGCTTGTATGCCCGCTACCTGACCCATGTGTGGGTGTGGATCAACACCCTGTCGCTGCAGATCCGCGATTCGATGTGCGGCTTTCGGGTCTACCCGCTGGGGCCGGTGCTGCGCCTGATCGATACGGTGCAACTGGGCCGGCGCATGGATTTCGACACCGAGATTCTGGTCCGTCTGGCATGGCGCCACCAGCCGATGCACTGGCTGCCGACCAAGGTGCATTATCCCGAGGATGGCTTGTCGCACTTTCGCCTTTTTCACGACAACGCACTGATTTCCAAGATGCACACCAAGCTGTTCTTCGGCATGTTAGTGCGGGCGCCGGTGTTGCTGTGGCGCAAGGTGCGGCCATGAGCCAGCAACCGAAACGACACTGGGCCGACCGCGAAGAGCGCGGCAGCTTCGCGCTGATGAAGCTCACCGCCTGGGCGGTACGGATACTTGGCCGGCGCCTGCTCAGCCCGGTGCTGTACGGCATTGTGCTGTACTTCTTCATTTTTGGCCGCAGCGCCCGGCACGCCATCGCCGAGTTCCAGCAAAACCTTGCCGACTGGAGCGCCAAGCCTGAACTGCGCCCCAGCCAGTGGCGGGTGTTCCGCCAGTTCATGGCCTTTGCCGAAGCCTTGCTCGACAAGCTCGATGTGTGGAACGGCAAGCTGGGCATCGAACAGATCCGCATCGACGACCCCGCCCTGCTGCGCAATCAACTGCGTGGTCAGCGCGGCCAGATGCTGGTCGGTGCCCACCTGGGTAACCTTGAAGTGTGCCGCGCCCTGGCCGAACTGGGCGAAAAGGTCACCATGAACGTGCTGGTGCACACCAAGCACGCCGAACGCTTCAATCGCCTGTTGGGCGAAGCCGGGGCGACCAATCTGCGACTGGTCCAGGTCAGTGAACTGGACCCGGCCATCATGCTGCAACTGAGCCAGCGCCTGGACGACGGCGAATGGCTGGCCATTGCGGGCGACCGCGTGCCGTTGCATGGCGGGCGCACCGTGCAGGCCGATTTTCTCGGCAAGCCGGCGGCCTTCCCGCAAGGCCCCTGGCTGCTGGCCGGGCTGCTCAAGTGCCCGGTGAACCTGTTTTTCTGCCTCAAGGACGCCCAGGGCTATCGCGTGGTCCTGGAGCCGTTCGCCGAATCGGTCCAGTGGCGACGCAGCGACCGTGCTCAAGTCATTGCCCACTGGGCTGCCCGCTACGCCGAACGGCTGGCCCACTACTGCCTGCAAGCCCCGCAGCAGTGGTTCAATTTCTATCCTTTCTGGAAGTCCGATGAATCATCCAGCTCATGACCCCGTGACCTTCGGCGCCCTGGCGCTGAGCATCGAACAGGTAGTGGCCGTCGCCAACCGTCAGGCGCCGACCGTGCTGCAAGCCGATGCCCAGTACCGGGCGCGCATCACTCGCGGGGCGCAGTTCCTCGACTCGTTGCTGGACAAGGAAGGCGTGATCTACGGCGTGACCACCGGTTATGGCGACTCTTGCGTGGTGGCTGTGCCCCTGCAGCACGTCGAAGCCCTGCCCCGGCATTTGTATACCTTCCACGGCTGCGGGCTGGGCAAGCTGCTGGACGAACGCGCCACCCGCGCCGTGCTCGCTGCGCGCTTGCAGTCGCTGTGCCACGGCATGTCCGGGGTGCGTATCGAGTTGCTGGAGCGCTTGCAGGCGTTTATCGAACATGACGTGCTGCCGCTGATCCCGGAAGAAGGCTCGGTGGGCGCCAGCGGCGACCTGACCCCGTTGTCTTATGTGGCCGCCACGCTGTCCGGCGAGCGCGAGGTGATGTTCCGCGGCCAGCGTCGCCCGGCGCTTGAGGTGCATCGCGAACTGGGCTGGGAGCCGCTGGTGCTGCGCCCCAAGGAAGCCCTGGCGTTGATGAATGGCACCGCGGTGATGACCGGCCTGGCCTGCCAGGCGTTTGCCCGGGCTGACTACCTGCTGCAACTGGCCACGCGCATCACCGCAATGAACGTCATCGCCCTGCAAGGCAACCCGGAACACTTCGACGAGCGCCTGTTTGCAGCCAAGCCGCACCCAGGCCAGACCCAGGTCGCGGCCTGGCTGCGTCAGGACCTGGCCATCGACGCCCCCACCGCGCCGCTGCACCGCCTGCAAGACCGTTACTCGCTGCGCTGCGCGCCGCATGTGCTTGGCGTGTTGGCCGACAGCCTGGGCTGGTTGCGCTCGTTCATCGAGACCGAACTCAACAGCGCCAACGACAACCCGATCATCGACGGCGACCACGAGCGGGTGCTGCACGGCGGGCACTTCTACGGTGGCCATATCGCCTTTGCCATGGACAGCCTGAAAAACCTGGTGGCCAACGTCGCCGACCTGCTCGACCGGCAACTGGCCCTGCTGGTCGACGTGCGTTACAACCACGGCCTGCCGAGCAACCTGTCCGGCGCCAGTACCGAACGGGCGATGATCAACCACGGCTTCAAGGCCGTGCAGATCGGCGCCAGTGCCTGGACTGCCGAAGCGCTGAAAAACACCCTGCCGGCCAGCGTGTTCTCGCGCTCCACCGAGTGCCATAACCAGGACAAGGTGAGCATGGGCACCATTGCTGCACGTGATGCCATCCGGGTATTGGAACTCACCGAGCAGGTCGCAGCAGCGACCCTGCTGGCGGCCAATCAGGGCCTGTGGCTGCGCAGCCGCGAAGCCGACGCCAGGCCGCTGCCGGCAGCGCTGGCCAGCATGCATGCGCAGCTTGGCGAAGAATTCCCGCCGGTCATCGACGACCGGGGTCTGGAAGGCGAATTGCGCCTGTGCCTGCAACGCATCAGCGAGCGCCACTGGAGGCTGCATGCGCAGTAAAGGACTGATCGACGTCGACACTGAAGTGGTGGTGCCGTTTTTCGATGTCGACATGATGAACATCGTCTGGCACGGCCACTACGTCAAATACCTCGAAGTGGCGCGCTGTGCGTTGCTCGATCATATCGGCCACAACTACACCAGGATGCTCGAATCCGGCTACGGCTGGCCGGTCATTGATATGCAATTGCGCTACATGCGCGGCGCGGTGTTCGGCCAGAAACTGATCGTGCGCGCCAGCCTGGTGGAATGGGAAAACCGCCTGAAGATCAACTACCTGATCAGCGATGCCAGCACCGGTGAGCGCATGACCCGCGCCAGCACCGTACAGGTTGCGGTAGCCGTCGACAGCCGCGAGATGCAGTTGGCCTCGCCCAAGGCTTTCACCGACGCCGTACAAAAGGCGCTGGCAAACGAGGGCCGGGTATGAAACGTCTATTCGCCACACTGATGCTGATGTGCCTGGCTGCACAGACCTGGGCCTTCGACCTGCAACAACTGAGCGAGCAGTTGTCCCGGCCTGCGGCCATCGAGGGGCGGTTTATCCAGGAAAAACACCTGCGCGCCCTGCCCCAGCCGCTGACCAGCACCGGGCGTTTTGTCCTGGCCCGTGACTTCGGCCTGCTGTGGCTGCTCGAAACACCGCTCAAGCAGGATTACCGCATCACCGCCAACGGTATCGCCCGCCGCGAGGCGCAGGGCTGGCAGATGCTGCCGAACAAGAGTGCCGGCGCCGAGCACAACCGTCTGTTCCTGGCGGTGCTGCAAGGTGACAGCAGCGGATTGCAGCGTGATTTCGAACTGCAACTCAGCGGTGATGCACAGGACTGGAAACTGACCCTGCTGCCACGCTCACTGTTGCTGCAACAGATCTTTCGCCAGATCAATATCGACGGCGGCGAACTGGTCAGGCAGATCGAACTGCTCGAAGCCCAGGGCGACCGCACGGTGCTGAAAATGATCGACAGCCATAGCGTTCCGGCGCTGAGCGATACCCAGCGTGCTGATTTCAAATCCTGAGCGGCGCCTGCCGCGCCTGTTCCTGCTGATCCTGCTCGGCGTGCTGGCACTGGCCGGCTGGCAGTGGCGTGATGGCGCGCCGCTGTCGGCCAACCTCATGGAACTGGTGCCGGGCGGACGTCCTGATCCGCTGGAGCTGCGCGCCGAGCAGCGCATGCAGGAGCCGCTGAATCGCGAAATGCTGGTGCTGGTCGGCCACCCCGAGCGCCAGCAAGCCATTGAACTGACCAAGCAACTGGCCGCGCAGTGGCAGGCCAGCGGGCTGTTCGAAAAGGTCCAATGGAACCTGCAGGCTGACCTGCCGGCCATCCGCGAACAATTGCTCGCCGGCCGGCTAGCCATGCTCCCGGCGGCGGACCGCACACTGCTGATCGAACAACCCGAGGCGTTCATCCAGCAACGCCTGCAAAGCCTGTTTGACCCCTTTGCCGGTTTCAGCCTGGTACCGAGTCAGGACGACTGGCTGGGCCTGACCGGACGCATCCAGAGCAACCTGCCGCGCACCGGCAGCGTCGAACCGGACCTGGCCAGCGGTGCGCTGCTGGCCCAGGCCGACGGCAAGCAATGGGTGTTGCTGCGGGTACGCACCCCAGGCGATGCGTTTGACATGCAGTTGCCGGGGCAGGTCGCCGGCCTGTTGAGCCTGGCCCGTGAACAGGCCGCCCAGGCCGGCGGGCAGTTACTGGCGGCCAGCGGGCTGCTGTATGCCGCGGCGGGTCAGCAACAAGCCAAACAGGAAATCAGCTGGGTCGGCGGTGGCGCCACGGCAGGCATCCTGCTGTTGCTGCTATTGGCTTTTCGCCGCTGGCGCGTGCTGCTGGCGTTCGTCCCGGTGCTGGTCGGCATGCTGTTCGGCAGCGTCGCCTGCGTACTGCTGTTCGGCAAGATGCACGTCATGACCCTGGTACTGGGTTCGAGCCTGATCGGCGTCGCCGTCGATTATCCGCTGCACTACCTGTCCAAGAGCTGGAGCCTCAAGCCCTGGCGTGCCTGGCCGGCCTTGCGGCTGACCCTGCCGGGGCTGACCCTGAGCCTGATCACCAGCTGTATCGGCTATCTGGCGCTGGCCTGGACACCCTTTCCTGCCTTGACTCAGATCGCTGCGTTTTCCGCCGCTGGCCTGATCGGCGCTTACCTGGCGGCGGTGTGCCTGCTGCCGGCGCTGCTGGCCAAAACTGAGCTGCGCCCGGCGCAGTGGCCGCTGACGCTGGCGCAACGCCTGCTGGATATACGCAGCGCCTTGCTGCGCCGGGTCAACACACCGCTGTTGCTGGTTGCGCTGTTGGCGTTCTGCGCCGCGGGCCTGTGGCAACTGACCACCCGCAACGACATTCGCCAATGGGTTTCCGCCCCCCAGGCGCTGACCGACGAAGCGCAAAGCATTGCGCGGATTACCGGTTATCAGCCGACCAGCCAGTTCTTCCTGATTCGCGGCCGCGACGAGCAGCAATTGCTGGAGCGCCAGAACGCCCTGACCCAACGCCTCGACGCGTTGATCGGCAGCGGCAAACTGCGCGGTTACATGGCGATCAACCAATTGCTGGCCTCACCAGACGACCAAAAGGCGCTGCATGCCGCCTTGCCGCAACTGGCGCAGCACTGGCAAGCGCTGCTGGCGCTCGGGGTGTCCAGCGAAACCCTGCAGGCCGAACTGGCTGAACTCCAGGCACTGCCCGTCCAGCCCATCGACCAGGCTCTGGCCGGGCCGCTGAGCGAAGCCTGGCGGCCACTCTGGCTGGGCCGTAACGACGAGGGCGTGGCGGCTGTCGTCAGCCTGCAAGGGCTGGGCAACCCGGCCCTGTTGCAGGCTCAGGCCGAAGGGCTGCCAGGCGTGCATCTGGTTGACCGCCTGGGGGCACTCAATGCGGTGTTTGCCCAGACCCAGATCAGCGCCGCCGAACTCAAACTGCTGTCGTGCATCCTGATCATTGCCCTGTTGATCGCCCCCTTCGGTTTCGGCGGCGCAGTACGCATCGTGACCCTGCCACTGCTGGCCGCCTTGTGCAGCCTGGCAAGCCTCGGCTGGCTGGGTCAGCCGCTGACCCTGTTCAGCCTGTTCGGCCTGCTGCTGGTCACCGCGATCAGCGTCGATTACGCGATTCTCATGCGTGAGCAGGTCGGTGGGGCGGCGGTCAGTCTGCTCGGCACCTTGCTGGCGGCCATCACCACCTGGTTGTCGTTCGGCCTGCTGGCGCTGTCGCAGACCCCGGCGATCAGCAACTTCGGGCTGTCGGTGAGCCTTGGGCTGGTCTTCAGTTTTCTGCTCGCGCCGTGGGCAAGCCCCCGCCATGCCCCCGATCATCAGGAGCTGCAATCATGCTGATTCTGCTGTTCTGGCTCATGGCCCTGCTGGCGTTTGCCGGCGCGACCTGGCTGGGCAAGCGGCTGGGACTGATACCGATCGTCAGTCAGCTGTTGCTGGCAACCTTCGGCCTGCCGCTGTTGATGTTGTTGTGGGTCGAGCCGCACTGGCAACTGAGCGGCGCCCAACTGATCGAACCGGTATGGCTCAAGACCCTCTATGGCCTGGCCTTCGCCCTGGTGCTGGGGCATATCCTCAGTGATGTGGTCGACGTCGCGCTGGACCGGCAAAGCCTCAAGGTGGCGCTGCCGAGCTTTGTGGTGCCGTTCATCTGTGGGGTAGCCTGCGCAGTGTGGCTGCTGCCCGAGCAGCGCTGGATCAGCGATCTTGCGGTGGGGCTGGTGTTCGCCATCACCGCCATTCCGGTGTTGTACCTGTACCTGAACCACATCAACTACCCGCCAGCTGCCACCCGCCGGCTGGTGCAGGCCGCGATTCTCATCGACCTGGCCTGCTGGAGCCTGTTCGCCCTGGCCCAAGGCAGCCTGAACCTGAGCAGCCTGTTGTTGCCGCTGCTGATGGCTTGCACACCCCTGCTGCTGCGCCTGCTGGGCATTCGCCAGCCGCTGGTATACAGCCTGGGCTTTTTCGCTCTGCTGGTACTGGCCGAGCACTACAAACTCAACGCGCTGGTTTTCGGCATCGGTTACCTGATGTGCATGAGCCGCCTCAAGCAAGCCTGGGTCCTGCCGATCAAACCCGCTGTGCTGGCCCTGCTGCAAAATTACCTGGCCGTGCCGTTGCTGCTGACCTTCGGTCTGGTACAGATCAATGTGCATAGCGCCATGGGCGAACTGGACGGCCTGCTACTGACGGCGCTGATTGGGGTGCCGATTGTCGCCAAGCTGCTCGGCAACTGGCTGGGGCTGCGCTGGGCACCGCCTTCGTACCCCGGCGCCAGCCGCTGGCGCGAATGCGTGCTGCTGAATATTCGTGGCCTGAGCGAGATCGTGTTTCTCAACATGCTGCTGCAACAGCAACTGATCAGTCAGGCGTTGTACCTGGCGCTGATGCTGATGAGCCTGCTGGCCACGCTGATGCCCGCCTTGGCGGGCCTGGGCCGCAAGAACCTTTCATTCGCCACTGCCACCGACAAACCGGTAAGGAATCGCTGTGCCAATCACTGATATGCAAAGCCGCACGGTCGTGGTCATCGGTGCAGGCCCGGCCGGCGCGATTGCCGCCGCCCTGCTCAACCGCAAGGGCCACGACGTACTGATCATCGAGCGCCAGGCATTTCCGCGGTTCTCCATCGGCGAGAGCCTGCTGTCGCACTGCCTGGATTTCGTCGAAGAAGCAGGCATGCTCGACGCCGTGCAGGCCGCAGGTTTTCAGTTCAAGAACGGCGCCGCGTTTGCCTGTGGCGATCAGTACTCGGCGTTCGATTTTGGCGAGGGTTTCAGCCAGGGCAAACCGAGCACCTTCCAGGTGCAACGCGCCGACTTCGACCAGTTGCTGGCCGACCAGGCGGCTCTGCAGGGTGTGGAAATCCGCTATCTGCAAGAAATCGTCAGCGCCGACTTCAACGCCGCCCAACCGGTGCTGCAAGTGCGCCGCGAGGATGGCAGCCAGTACGCGCTGCAGGCCGGTTTCGTCCTCGATGCCAGCGGTTACGGGCGGGTGCTGCCGCGCCTGCTGGACCTGGAGGCGCCGTCGGACTTCCCCCTGCGCCGTGCGGTGTTCACCCATGTCGAGGACCATATCCAGAGCCCGCCCTTCGACCGCAACAAGATTCTGGTCAGCGTCCACCCCGAGCACCGCGACGTGTGGTTCTGGACCATCCCGTTCAGCAACGGCCGCTGCTCCCAGGGCGTGGTGGCTAGCGCCGAGCGCTTCAAAGACAAACCCGAAGACCTCGATGCCTGCCTGCGCGCCTTCATCGATGAAACCCCGAGCCTGCGCAATACCCTCAAAGACGCTGTATGGGATACCCCGGCGCGGACCATCGGCGGCTATGCAGCCAACGTCAAGACCCTGCACGGGCCGGGGTTTGCCTTGCTGGGCAATGCCGCCGAGTTCCTCGACCCGGTGTTTTCTTCGGGCGTAACCATTGCCATGCGTTCCGCGAGCATGGCCGCCAACCTGCTCGATCAGCAGTTGCGTGGCGAGCAGGTCGACTGGGAAAACGACTTCGCCATACCGCTCAAGCGTGGGGTGGATACCTTCCGCGCCTACGTCGAAGGCTGGTACGACGGCAGCTTCCAGGACGTGATTTTCTTCAAAGACTCGCAACCGGAAATCCGCGCGATGATCAGCTCGATTCTCGCCGGCTACGCCTGGGACCTGCGCAATCCGTTTGTCAGCGAACCCAAACGGCGGCTGCGCATGCTTACCGAGATTTGCGCAGGTGAGGCGTCATGAACAGCCGGTTCCTGAGCGACAGTTACGTCGAAGAAACCCGTTTCGGCTTCTGGTTTCTGCGCAGCCACACCTGGCAGCACCATGTGTTGCGCGTAGCAATCAATGACCTGCGCGGGCTGTTCGACACGCCGCTGCCCACGGATGCTGTGTTGCTCGACGCCGGTTGCGGCCAGGGCAAGTCATTCCGTTATTTGCAGCAAACCTTCCAGCCAGCGCGGATCATCGGTCTGGACGCTGACCCGCACAGCCTGGAACTGAGCCGCCAGGAAGCAGCCCGCCAGGGTCTGGAGGTCGAGTTGATCGGCAGCGACTGCGCGGTGTTGCAGTTGCCCGATGCCAGTGTCGATTTGCTGTTCTGCCACCAGACCTTTCACCATCTGGTCGAGCAAGAGCAAGCCCTGGCCGAGTTCTACCGGGTGCTCAAGCCCGGCGGCTATCTGCTGTTTGCCGAGTCCACCGAGGCGTATATCGACACCTGGGTAATCCGCTGGCTGTTCCGCCACCCGATGCATGTGCAGAAAAGCGCCGCCCAATACCTCGACATGCTGCGTAAGCAGGGCTTCGAGTTCAGCGCGGGCAATGTCTCCTACCCGTACTTGTGGTGGAGCCGCGCCAAGGACTTTGGCCTGCTGGAGCGCCTGAAGCTGTGCAAGCCCAAGCCGTTTGGCCAGCGTGAAGAGACCCTGGTCAATGCCGTGGTGCGCAAGCCTCTGCCGGATACGACGCAATGATCCGTATTTTGATCCTGACCCTGTTGCTGCTCGGCGGCTGCGCCAGTCAGGCGCCGTTGCCGGTCGGGACCCCGGACCTGCAACTGCCCCGGCAACTGCATGTGCAGCGCGTCCAGGCCGGGCAAAGCCAAGACTGGTTGCTGATCATCCAGCAAGAGAGCGGCGGCCTGCGCTGGTCGATGATGGACCCGCTGGGTATTCCCCAGGCCCGCCAGCGCCTGATCGACGGCCAATGGCAGGCTGACGGCCTGTTGCCGCCCAATCCCGAAGCCCGCGAATTGTTCGCCGCTTTACTGTTCGCCATGACCCCGGAGCATGAGCTGCCGGCACGCTACCCAAGTGCCCGGCAGCAAGGCACACTGCGCCGCCTGGATTCGCGCTGGCAGGTCGAATTCCGCTCGCCTGAGGTGTTCAGCCTGACGCTGGCGCCTGCGCGCGACCAGCCCGTGCACTTCAATATCAGCCCACTCAGTAACGGGACCACACCATGACCGCCTACCTCAACGAGCTGGGCCTGGTCTGCGCACTGGGCAACAACCGCCAGGACGTGGCACGCAAGCTGTTTGCCGGCGACAGCGCCGGGATGGTCTGCGAGTCGGGCTGGATCCCCGGCCACAGCCTGCCGGTGGGCAGCGTCGACCTCGACCTGCCGGTGATTCCCGAGCAGCTCAGCGCCCACAGCCGCAACAATCAGTTGCTGCTGGCGGCCGCCCAACAGATCGAAGACCCGATACGCGCCGCCATCGCCCGCTACGGGGCAGGCCGGGTTGGGGTGATCCTCGGCACCAGCACCTCAGGCATCGACGAGGCCAGCCGCAGCATGGGCAGTTGGCTGCGCGACAAGAGCTTTCCTGAACACTACGACTACCGCCAGCAGGAACTCGGCGCACCGGCCAGCTTCCTCGCGCAGTGGCTTGGCCTCAGCGGTCCGGCCTATGTGATTTCAACGGCCTGCACGTCCAGTGCCCGAGCCTTGCTCAGCGCTCGCCGCGCGCTGGACATGGGGCTGTGCGACGCGGTGTTGTGCGGCGGTGTCGACAGCCTGTGCAAGCTGACCCTCAACGGCTTCCACGCCCTTGAAGCGGTGTCTGCGCAGCGCTGCAATCCGTTCTCGCGCAACCGCGATGGCATCAACATAGGCGAAGCTGCGGTGCTGTTTCTAATGACCCGCCAGGCCAGCCAGAGCCACAGCATTGCCTTGCTCGGTGCCGGCGCCAGCAGCGATGCCCACCATATCTCGGCCCCCGAGCCAAGCGGTCGCGGCGCCCGCGAGTCAATGCAACGCGCGCTGGACAAGGCAGGCCTGCAGGCCGGGCAAATCAGCTACCTGAACCTGCATGGCACCGCCACCCAGCACAACGACGCGATGGAGAGTCTGGCGGTGCACGCGCTGTTTCCCGATGGCGTACCCTGCTCGTCGACCAAACCCTTGAGCGGCCACACGCTCGGTGCGGCCGGGGCCCTGGAAGCGGCGTTCTGCTGGCTGAGCCTGGCCCAGGACAATACCGATTCCGCGCTACCGCCGCATGTCTGGGACGGCCAGGCCGACCCGCAACTGCCGGTGCTGCACTGGACCACCGCCAACTCGCGCCTGAGTCGTGCAACACCGCGCTACCTGATGAGCAACTCGTTTGCCTTCGGGGGCAATAACATCAGCCTGATTATCGGAGACGCGCCATGATCGACTGGCCGATCGCCGAACTGGTGCCGCACGCTACTGACATGATTCTTATCGATCAGGTGCTGGCCTTCGACGACGAAACCATCCAGACCCGCCTGACGGTTCGCCCCGATGGCCCCTTCAACCGCCCTGACGGCAGCCTGCCGGCATGGATCGGCATCGAACTGATGGCCCAGAGCGTGGCGGCGTTTGCCGGCTGCCAGGCGCGCTTGCGCGGCGAGCCGGTGCAACTGGGTTTTCTGCTCGGCACCCGCAAGTACGAATGCAACGTCGAACACTTCCCCCATGGTAGCGAACTGACCATCCACGCCCGGCGTTCATTGCAGGACGACAGTGGCATGGGTGTGTTCGAATGCACCTTGAGCGGCCCGGACATCGAAGTGTTTGCCCGCCTCAATGTCTATTGCCCACCCAACGCTGCCGACTATCTGGCCGAAGGAGCCGTTAATGACTGACACGATTCTGGTCACCGGTTCAAGCCGCGGCATCGGCCGGGCCATCGCCCTGCGCCTGGCAAGGTCTGGTTACGACCTGGTGCTGCATTGCCGTAGCGGCCGGGCCGAGGCCGACGCGGTCCAGGCCGAAATTCACGCTCTGGGCCGTCAGGCGCGGGTGCTGCAGTTCGATGTGTCCGACCGCGCCGCCTGCAAGACCCTGCTTGAGCAGGACGTGGAAACCCATGGCGCTTATTACGGCGTGGTACTCAACGCCGGGCTGAACCGCGACGGCGCCTTCCCGGCCTTGGGCGATGACGACTGGGACCAGGTGCTGCGCACCAACCTGGACGGCTTCTACAACGTGCTGCACCCGCTGAGCATGCCGATGATCCGCCGCCGCGCCGCCGGCCGGATTGTCTGCATCACCTCGGTGTCCGGGCTGATCGGCAACCGTGGCCAGGTCAACTACAGTGCCTCCAAAGCCGGACTGATCGGCGCCGCCAAGGCGCTGGCCATCGAACTGGCCAAGCGCAAGATCACCGTCAACTGCGTGGCGCCGGGCCTGATCGACACGGCAATGCTGGATGACAACGTGCCCGTCGAAGAACTGCTGAAAATGATCCCCGCGCAGCGCATGGGCACCCCGGAAGAAGTCGCCGGCGCGGTGAATTTCCTGATGTCTGCCGAAGCGGCTTACATCACCCGCCAGGTTCTGGCCGTCAACGGAGGCCTGTGCTGATGAAACGCGTGGTCGTCACCGGCATGTCTGGCATCACTTCTCTGGGCAGCGACTGGGACAGCATCGAGGCCAACTTCAGCGCCAACCGCAGCGGCATCCGGCGGATGGACGAGTGGGACCGTTTTAGCGAGCTGAATACCCGGCTGGCCGGGCCTGTGGATAACTTCGAAGTGCCCGCACACTGGACGCGCAAGCAGTTGCGCAGCATGGGTCGGGTCTCGCGGCTGGTGGTCGCCGCGTCCGAGCAAGCCCTGCGCGATGCCGGGCTGCTCAACGACCCGATCATTCGTGACGGGCGCATGGGCACCGCCTGCGGCTCTTCCACCGGCAGTACCGAAGAGATCAAAGCGTTCGGCAACATGCTGCTCAACTCGGTAGCCGATGGCCTGAACGCCAACTCCTATGTACGCATGATGCCGCACACCACGGCGGCGAACATCAGCATCTTCTTCGGCCTTACCGGGCGTCTGATCCCGACCTCCAGCGCCTGCACCAGTGGCAGCCAGGGCATCGGCTACGCCTATGAGGCGATCAAGTTCGGCCGCTTGCCGATGATGCTGGCCGGCGGTGGCGAAGAGCTCTGCCCGACCGAGGCGATGGTGTTTGACGCCCTGTATGCCACCAGCCTGAAGAACGATGCACCGCACACCAGCCCACGGCCCTACGACAGTGGTCGCGACGGCCTGGTCATCGGTGAAGGCGCTGGCATGCTGGTGCTTGAAGAACTGGAACATGCCCTGGCGCGCGGGGCCCGGATTCATGCCGAGATCGTCGGCTTCGGCAGCAATGCCGACGGTGCCCACAGCACCCGCCCCGAACAAGTGACCATGCGCCGGGCCATGGAACTGGCGCTGGAAGATGCCGGCCTGCCAACGGCGGCCATCGGTTACGTCAATGGCCACGGCACCGCCACCGAACAGGGCGATATCGCCGAAACCCTGGCCACCAGCGAACTGTTCGGCGCCAGAATGCCCATCAGTTCACAGAAAAGCTTTCTCGGCCACACATTGGGCGCCTGTGGGGCACTTGAGTCGTGGTTCAGCATCGAAATGCTCAAGCGTGACCGCTACATCCATACCCTGAACCTGGATGCAGTCGATCCGCAGTGTGGCGAACTCGATTACCTCAAAGGTGAACCCCGGGTGATGAGCCACGAGTATGTGATGAATAACAATTTCGCCTTCGGCGGGGTCAACACCTCGTTGATTTTCCGTCGCTGGGCTTGAAACTCGTTCTATCAAGGAGATGAGCCATGCAAATGAAGTCCTGGATCGCGGGTGCAGCGATTGCCCTCAGCGCCCTGCCCGGTATCAGTCAGGCACGTGACACGATGCTGTTGCTGCCGTTCGACAAGGTGATCCAGCAAATGACCCAGCAAGGCAAGCTCGACGGCAGCGTCAAGTTCTACCTGGCGGGCGTGCCGCCACGCGGCAAGGTCACCGTGGTAAGCCCGAATGCGGTCACCAACAAGAAGACCAATGCCTTCAACAAGAGCGACACCGAAGCCTGCGAATGGGTCCTGCAATCGGCGATCCTGCAATTGAACGAAGCGGCCAAGGGTGCCGGCGCCAACGCGGTGACCAACATCACCAGCTACTACAAGAAGATCGAACGCAAAGACCCGGTGAACTACGAGTGCCATGCCGGCGCAGTGATCGCCGGTGTCGCCCTGAAGGGCGACCTGGCCAAGGTCAACTGAGCGGGCGGCAAGCTGTAAGCTTCAAGCTGCACGCGAGAGCACCATGCGCTCTTGCTTGCAGCTTATGGCTTGAAGCTTGCCAGCTCACAAAAAGCTTTGGCCATCGGTGATTGCTCGTCCTTGCGTTGCACCAGCCAGACCGCACTGCTGGCGCCATCGTCGAGCAGAGTGCGGTACGCCACCCCGTCAATGCGCAAGCGCTGATACGACGCCGGTAACACCGTCACCCCCAACCCCGCCGCCACCAGGCCGATGATCGTCATCACTTCGCCCGCTTCTTGAGTAATCAACGGGCTAAAGCCCGCTGCCCTGGCCAGCCCAATGATCTGCGCATACAAGCCGCTGCCGTAGCTACGCGGAAAGAACACGAACGGCTCTTCGGCCAACGCTGCCATGAACAACCCTTGCTCACTGCCAGCCACCAATGGGTGGTCGGAACGCATGATCGCAACCAGCGGCTCACGCAGCAGCTCCACGGCGATCAACGAGTCAGGTAACGGCAAGGGCCGCATGATACCGACCTGCATGCTGCCATCTTGCAGATGATCGACCACGTCCTGGCTGGTCATTTCCTGCAAGGCCAGGTGCACCGCCGGGTAACTCTGGCGAAACGCAAAAATGGCTTTGGGAATGCTTGAGGTAAAGGGCGCCGAGGCTGTGAAGCCGACCTTCAGTTCACCCAGTTCGCCCAACTGCGCACGCCGGGCCACATCAGCGGCTTTATCGACCTGCGCCAATACCAGGCGGGCCTGTTCAAGAAACAAACGCCCGGCTTCGCTCAACTCCACACGCCGGTTGGTGCGCTCAAACAGCCGCGCGCCCAGCTCCTGCTCCAGCGCCTGGATCTGCTGGCTCAGAGGTGGTTGAGAAATGCCCAGCGCCTGGGCCGCCCGGCCAAAGTGCAGCTCTTCGGCCACCGCAATGAAGTAACGCAGATGCCGCAGTTCCATAGGCCACCAAATAAGTCGTACAAGCTATCAATCATGTCTAACAATATATTGGATTGAATCATTAGCCCGCTATATGCTTTTTTCAATGCCTGCCTGTTCTTGCAAGACCGAGGTCCACCGTGAAGCCTGCCAGCCCTGCGCTCAATAACGACACTCCGCCATCGCCCGCCCAGACCGCGAGTCAGGCCGACACCTACATCGAAAAGAACACACCGCTGTTCACCCGCACCGCACTGGCGCTGTTCGCGGCCGGCTTTGCCACCTTCGCCCTGTTGTATTGCGTGCAGCCGATGATGCCGCTGTTGTCACGCGAATTCGCCATCAGTGCCGCGCAGAGCAGCCTGGTGCTGTCAGTCTCTACCGCCATGCTCGCCATTGGCCTGCTGGTTACCGGGCCGATTTCCGACCGTATCGGCCGCAAGCCGGTCATGGTTCTGGCGCTGTTCTGCGCCTCTATCGCCACCCTGGCCAGTGCGCTGATGCCCGACTGGGAAACCGTGCTGGTAACCCGGGCGCTGGTCGGCTTGTCGCTGAGCGGGCTGGCGGCGGTGGCCATGACCTATCTGAGTGAAGAGATCCACCCGACCCATCTGGGCCTGGCCATGGGTTTGTACATCGGCGGCAGCGCGGTGGGCGGCATGTGCGGACGGCTGATCAGCGGGGTACTGATCGACTACGTGAACTGGCACGTTGCACTGCTGGTGATCGGCGGCCTGGCGTTGATTGCCGCCGCGGTGTTCTGGCGCATCCTGCCCGACTCGCGCAACTTCCGCCCCCGTTCATTACACCCGCGCAGCCTGCTGGACGGCTTCGCCGTGCAGTTGCGCGATCAGGGCCTGCCGTTATTGTTCCTGACCGGCTTTTTGCTGATGGGCGCGTTCGTCACCCTGTTCAACTACATTGCCTACCGCTTTCTCGAAGCGCCCTACAACCTGAGCCAGGCCGTGGTCGGGCTGTTCTCGGTGGTCTACCTGTCGGGTATCTACAGTTCAGCAAAAATCGGCTCGCTGGCCGACCGTCTGGGCCGTCGCAAGGTGCTCTGGGCGGTCATTGTGCTGATGCTCGCCGGCCTGGGTCTGACCCTGCTCAACCCGCTGGCACTGGTCATCATCGGCGTGCTGATCTTCACCTTCGGGTTCTTCGGCGCCCACTCGGTGGCCAGCAGTTGGGTCGGCCGCCGCGCCACCACCGCGCGCGGCCAGGCCTCGTCGCTGTACCTGTTCTGCTACTACGCAGGCTCCAGCGTAGCCGGCACCGGCGGCGGCGTGTTCTGGCACTACGCCGGCTGGAATGGCATCGGGTTGTTCATTGGTTTGTTATTGCTGCTGGCGCTGGGGGTGGCGTTGCGGCTGGCCAAGTTACAGCCGTTGGCAGGGGGTAATTGATTGTGTTCAGACTCTTGGCAGCACTACACAATCAAGTGGGAGGCTGCTTTGCAGGCGAATGCAGTGCACAGCACTGCCAAAAGTATTCAAGGCAAGCACAGACCGTCGAAAGAGAAAGTATTTATTCACCATCACCCCGAAAATGAAAAAGCAGTTTCCCCTCTTGGCATCCTCCCCGGTCTGAAGGCCGGAGATCCCTACGGCGCTCAGGCGCGGCATCGAGCCGCCCCCGAGTCGCTTCGGTGGGTTCCTGCTGCTGGCGCCATGACCTCTGCGCTCACTTCACAGGCTAACCGGGCGTGTCCCGCCCTTAGTACATTGATCGCGCCAATCACATCGGCGTTGCCTTCGAAACCACATCCCACGCACCTGAACAGCGCTTGCGTCTGGCGGTTGGCCGCCGACACATGGCCGCAACAAGGGCACGTACGGCTGGTATTTTGCGGCGGCACGACAATGAGCCAGCCGCCGCGCCACGCCAGCTTGTAGTCCAGTTGGCGGCGGAACTCGAACCAGCCCTGATCGAGGATGGCCCTGTTCAGGCCAGACTTGGCCCGAACGTTTCTTCCCGGCGTCTCTGCCGACTGCCGCACCCTGTGCCGTGGGCTGCTCATCGATCTGGCGTTCGGTCTGGATACTCACGAACCACTTGCCACACGACTGGCTCACGGTGATGTTCTTCACCGTGCCAGGCACCTCGCGGCTGTTGCGGTAGCGCAGCCAGCCCAGCTTGGGCAGAAACAGGCGGCTGTTGATCTGGTCGAGCTTGATCTGTTTCGGGTCGGGATAGCGCAAGCTGTTGTTCTGCCCCTTCTTCTTGAACCGGGGAAAGTCGGCTCGCTTGGCGAAGAAATTGGTGTAGGCCCGTTCCAGATCCTTGAGGCTCTGTTGCAACGGGTGAACAGGCGCATCGGCCAGCCATGCGGTTGGCGGGCTATTGCGCCACTCGGTCAGCAACTTGCACAGGCCCGCATAGCCGAGCTTGTTCTCGCCTTGCTCGTGGCGCTCCTTCTGCAACGTCAGCGCCTTGTACGCCCGACAAAAGCCGGGCGTTTTGTAGGAAACGTCGCTAATCAGCCGTGATACTGCGCCGACAGCTCGTGCACCGCTTCGATAAACGCACCAGCGTTGGCCGGGTCGACTTCCGGGGTGATGCCGTGGCCGAGGTTGAAGACGTGGCCGCTACCGTGGCCATAGCTGGCCAGGATACGCGCCACTTCCTGACGGATGGCTTCGGGGCGGGCGTAGAGCACGCTCGGGTCCATGTTGCCTTGCAGCGCGACCTTGTCGCCTACCCGGGCGCGGGCCTGGCCGAGGTCGCAGGTCCAGTCCAGACCCAGCGCTTCAGCGCCGACGTCAGCGATGCTTTCCAGCCACAGGCCACCACCCTTGGTGAACAGGATCACCGGCACCTGGCGGCCTTCATGCTCACGGATCAGGCCAGAGACAATCTTGCGCATATAAGCCAGCGAGAACTCCTGGTAGGCCGCTGCCGAGAGGCTACCGCCCCAGCTGTCGAAGATCTGCACCGCCTGGGCGCCAGCGCGAATCTGGCCATTGAGGTAGGCGGTGACCGACTGCGCCAGCTTGTCGAGCAGCAGGTGCATGGCTTGCGGGTTGTCGTAGAGCATGGCCTTGGATTTGCGGAAGTCCTTGGACGAGCCGCCTTCGACCATGTAGGTGGCCAGCGTCCATGGGCTGCCGGAGAAGCCGATCAGCGGCACCCGGCCGTTGAGCTCCCGACGGATGGTACTGACCGCATCCATCACGTAACCGAGGTCTTTGTGCGGATCAGGGATCGGCAGGGCTTCGATATCGGCCAGGGTGCTGACGGTTTTCTTGAAACGCGGGCCTTCGCCGGTCTCGAAGTACAGACCCTGGCCCATGGCGTCCGGAATGGTGAGGATGTCGGAAAACAGGATCGCGGCGTCGAGCGGGTAGCGCTCCAGCGGCTGCAGGGTCACTTCACAGGCGAATGCCGGGTTCATGCACAGGCTCATGAAGTCGCCGGCCTTGGCACGGCTGGCACGATACTCCGGCAGGTAGCGACCGGCCTGGCGCATCATCCATACCGGAGTGATATCCACAGGCTGCTTGAGCAGGGCACGAAGGAAACGGTCGTTCTTCAAGGCAGTCATGTCGGTTTCCGCAAAAAATAGGCGGGCATTTTCTCAGACCGGCAAGAACAGTTACAAGCAACACGCTTGTCGACATAAGCACAAAGGGCCCGAAGGCCCTTTCATGTTGACTTGCGTCACGCGTAGGAGCTGCTTTAGCAGCGAAATTGCGGCGTCTGCTTCGCGGCTGAAGCCGCTCCTACGATGCCTCGATATCAAACACCGAGGTAGTCGAGGATACCTTCGGCAGCGTTGCGGCCTTCGAAGATCGCGGTCACGACCAGGTCGGAACCACGCACCATGTCACCACCGGCGAAGATCTTCGGGTTGCTGGTCTGGTGCTTGAACTGGCCTTGCTCCGGAGCCACGACGCGGCCCTGGCTGTCGGTCTGGATATCGAACTGCTCGAACCAGGGGGCCGGGCTTGGGCGGAAACCGAAGGCGATAACCACCGCATCGGCCGGGATGATCTCTTCGGAACCGGGGATCGGCTCAGGACTGCGACGGCCACGGGCATCCGGCTCACCGAGACGGGTCTCGACAACTTTGACGCCTTCGACCTTGTCTTCGCCGACAATCGCGATCGGCTGGCGGTTGTAGAGGAACTTCACGCCTTCTTCCTTGGCGTTCTTCACTTCCTTGCGCGAGCCGGGCATGTTTTCTTCGTCGCGACGGTAAGCACAGGTAACAGCCTTGGCGCCCTGGCGGATCGAAGTACGGTTGCAGTCCATCGCGGTGTCACCACCACCGAGTACCACGACCTTCTTGCCCTTCATGTCGATGAAGTCTTCCGGCGCCTTCTCGAAGCCCAGGTTGCGGTTGACGTTGGCAATCAGGAAGTCCAGTGCGTCGTAGACGCCTGGCAGGTCCTCACCGGCAAAGCCGCCCTTCATGTAGGTGTAGGTGCCCATGCCCATGAACACGGCGTCGTATTCTGCGAGCAACTGCTCCATGGTCACGTCTTTACCGACTTCGACGTTCAGACGAAACTCGATGCCCATCCCGGTGAACACTTCACGGCGATGGCTGAGCACGCTCTTTTCGAGCTTGAACTCGGGAATGCCGAAAGTCAGCAGGCCGCCGATTTCCGGGTTCTTGTCGAACACCACCGGCGTCACACCGCTGCGCACCAGGACGTCGGCACAGCCCAGGCCCGCAGGGCCTGCACCGATGATTGCCACACGTTTGCCGGTCGGCACGACGCGCGACATGTCCGGGCGCCAGCCCATGGCGAAGGCGGTGTCGGTGATGTACTTCTCGACCGAGCCGATGGTGACCGCGCCAAACCCGTCATTGAGGGTACAGGCCCCTTCACACAGGCGGTCTTGCGGGCAAACGCGGCCGCAGACTTCCGGCAGGGTGTTGGTCTGGTGCGACAGCTCGGCGGCCGCCAGGATGTTGCCTTCGGCGACCAGTTTCAGCCAGTTGGGAATGAAGTTGTGCACCGGGCACTTCCATTCGCAATACGGGTTGCCGCAACCCAGGCAACGGTGGGCCTGGTCGACGGACTGCTGGGGCTTGAAGGGTTCGTAGATTTCAACGAACTCTTTCTTGCGCTGGCGCAGCAGCTTCTTTTTCGGATCTTTACGTCCGACATCAAGGAACTGGAAGTCGTTACTCAGACGTTCAGCCATGGTTGTTGCCTCATCACGGGCAGCTTCAAGCTTCGAGCTTCAAGCTGCAGGAATCACGTTCTAATCGACGCAGGGGCTGCAAGCCTGTCACGTCAGGCTTGCAGCGCTCGGCTGCCTTATTGTGGGTTGGCACGGGTGCTGGAGAGCAGCGACTTGAGGCTCGCAGCCTTCGGCTTGACCAGCCAGAAGCGGCGCAGGAAATCGTCCAGGTTCTCTGCCACGTTACGGCCCCACTCGCTGTCGGTCTCGGCCACGTACTCATCGAGCACGCTCTGCAGATGGGTACGGTAGGCTTCCATCGCTTCGCCGCTGATCCGCTGGATCTCGACCAGTTCGTGGTTGACCCGGTCAACGAAGGTGTTGTCCAGGTCCAGCACGTAGGCGAAACCACCGGTCATACCGGAACCGAAGTTGTAGCCGGTCTTGCCCAGCACGCAGACGAAGCCGCCGGTCATGTATTCGCAGCAGTGATCGCCGGTGCCTTCGACGATGGTGTGGGCACCGGAGTTACGCACGGCGAAACGCTCACCGGCCGTACCTGCGGCGAACAGCTTGCCGCCGGTTGCGCCGTACAGGCAGGTGTTACCGACAATGGCACTTTCCTGGGTCTTGAACGGGCTGCCTTTGGGCGGAACGATGACCAGCTTGCCGGCCGTCATGCCTTTACCCACGTAGTCGTTGGCGTCGCCTTCGAGGTACATGTTCAGGCCACCGGCGTTCCATACACCGAAGCTCTGCCCGGCAGTGCCCTTGAGGCGGAAGGTGATCGGCGCCTTGTTCATGCCCTGGTTGCCGTGCAGTTTGGCGATTTCGCCGGAGATGCGCGCACCGATGGAACGGTCGCAGTTGCACACGTCCAGCTCGAATTCGCCACCGCTCATCGACTCGATGGCCGATTTGGCCATTTCGACCATCTTCTCGGCCAGCAGGCCTTTGTCGAACGGCGGGTTACGGTCGACCAGGCTGAACTGCGGCTTGTCGGCCGGGATGTAATCGCTGCCCAGCAACGGGGTCATGTCCAGATGCTGTTGACGCTCGGTGTCGCCCGGCAGGATTTCCAGCAGGTCGGTACGGCCGATCAGCTCTTCCAGCGAGCGCACGCCCAGCTTGGCCAGCCACTCACGGGTTTCTTCGGCAATGTAGGTGAAGAAGTTGATCACCATGTCGACGGTGCCGATGTAGTGATCCTTGCGCAGCTTGTCGTTCTGGGTCGCCACGCCGGTCGCGCAGTTGTTCAGATGGCAGATACGCAGGTATTTGCAGCCCAGGGCGATCATCGGCGCAGTACCGAAACCGAAGCTCTCGGCCCCCAGAATCGCCGCCTTGATCACGTCCAGGCCGGTTTTCAGGCCGCCGTCAGTCTGCACCTTGACCTTGCCGCGCAAGTCGTTGCCGCGCAGGGTCTGGTGAGTCTCGGCCAGGCCCAGCTCCCACGGCGAGCCGGCGTACTTGATGGAGGTCAGTGGCGAAGCGCCGGTGCCGCCGTCGTAACCGGAGATGGTAATCAGGTCGGCATAAGCTTTGGCGACACCGGCCGCGATGGTGCCCACGCCGGCTTCTGCCACCAGCTTGACCGAAACCAGTGCCTGCGGATTGACCTGCTTAAGGTCGAAAATCAGCTGCGACAGGTCTTCGATCGAGTAGATGTCGTGGTGCGGCGGTGGTGAAATCAGAGTCACGCCAGGCACCGCATAGCGCAGTTTGGCGATCAGGCCGTTGACCTTGCCACCGGGCAACTGGCCGCCCTCACCGGGCTTGGCACCCTGTGCGACCTTGATCTGCAGCACTTCGGCGTTGACCAGGTACTCAGGAGTGACGCCGAAACGGCCGGTGGCGATCTGCTTGATCTTGGAGCTGCGGATGGTGCCGTAGCGCGACGGATCTTCACCGCCCTCACCGGAGTTGGAGCGCGCGCCCAGGCGGTTCATCGCCTCGGCCAGGGCTTCGTGAGCTTCCGGCGACAGTGCGCCCAGCGAGATACCGGCCGAGTCGAAGCGCTTGAGGATCGCCGGCAGCGGCTCGATTTCATCGAGGCTCAGCGGCTGCTCAAGGGTCTTGACCTTGAACAGGTCACGCAGCATCGACACCGGGCGGTTGTCCACCAGCGCGGTGTATTCCTTGAATTTCTCGTAGTTGCCCTGCTGCACGGCCGCTTGCAGGGTGTTGACCACGTCCGGGTTGTAGGCGTGGTATTCCCCACCGTAGACAAACTTCAGCAGACCACCCTGCTGGATCGGTTTGCGCGCACTCCAGGCCTCAGCGGCCAGCAGCTTCTGGTCGGACTCCAGGTCAACGAAACGTGCACCCTTCAGGCGGCTTGGCACGCCACGGAAGCTGAGGTTGCAGACCTCTTCGGACAGACCGATGGCTTCGAACAGCTGGGCGCCACGGTAGGAGGCCACGGTCGAGATACCCATCTTCGACAGGATTTTGAGCAAGCCTTTGGTAATGCCTTTACGGTAGTTCTTGAACACTTCGTAGAGGTCGCCCAGCACTTCACCGGTGCGGATCAGGTCGCCCAGCACTTCGTAAGCCAGGAACGGATAGACCGCCGAAGCACCGAAACCGAGCAACACCGCGAAGTGGTGCGGGTCACGGGCGGTCGCGGTCTCGACCAGGATGTTACTGTCGCAGCGCAGGCCCTGCTCGGTCAGGCGGTGGTGTACCGCACCGGTGGCCAGCGAAGCATGCACCGGCAGCTTGCCCGGCGCGATATGCCGGTCACTGAGAACGATCAGGGTATGCCCTGAACGTACGGCTTCTTCAGCCTGATCGGCAATATTGCGGACGGCAGCTTCCAGACCAACGCTTTGGTCGTAGTTCAGGTCGATGATGCAGCGCTCGAAGCCTGGACGCTCCAGGGTCATCAGGCTGCGCCATTTGGCCGGGGAAATCACCGGCGAGCTGAGGATCACCCGCGAGGCGTGCTCAGGCGACTCCTGGAAGATGTTGCGCTCGGCACCCAGGCAGATTTCCAGGGACATGACGATGGCTTCGCGCAGCGGGTCGATCGGCGGGTTGGTAACCTGCGCGAACTGCTGGCGGAAGTAATCGTAAGGCGAGCGGACCCGACGCGACAGCACGGCCATCGGTGTGTCATCACCCATCGACCCCACGGCTTCCTGGCCCTGCTCACCCAGCGGGCGCAACACCTGGTCACGCTCTTCAAAGGTGACCTGGTACATCTTCATGTACTGCTTGAGCTGGTCCTGGTTGTAGAAGGCCGAACCGTGGTCGTTGTCTTCCATGGTCGCCTGGATGCGCAAGGCGTTCTTGCGCAGCCACTGCTTGTACGGATGACGCGACTTGAGGCGGTTGTCGATGGCGTCAGTGTCGAGGATCTGGCCGGTCTCGGTGTCCACGGCAAAGATCTGGCCCGGCCCCACACGGCCTTTGGCGATCACGTCTTCAGGGGTGTAGTCCCAGACGCCGATTTCCGACGCCAGGGTGATGTAGCCGTTCTTGGTCATGACCCAGCGCGCCGGGCGCAGGCCGTTGCGGTCGAGCAGGCAGACCGCGTGGCGACCTTCGGTCATCACCACGCCGGCCGGGCCGTCCCACGGCTCCATGTGCATGGAGTTGTATTCGTAGAACGCGCGCAGGTCCGAGTCCATGGTCTCGACGTTCTGCCAGGCTGGCGGAATGATCATTCGCACGCCACGGAACAGGTCGATACCACCAGTGACCATCAGCTCCAGCATGTTGTCCATGCTTGAGGAGTCGGAACCGACACGGTTGACCAGCGGACCGAGCTCTTCAAGCTCCATCAGGTCGTTGGTGAACTTGGTGCGGCGAGCCTGGGCCCAGTTACGGTTACCGGTGATGGTGTTGATTTCACCATTGTGTGCCAGGAAGCGGAACGGCTGGGCCAGCGGCCACTTCGGCATGGTGTTGGTCGAGAAGCGCTGGTGGAATACGCAGATCGCGGTCTGCAGGCGCTCGTCGCCCAGGTCCGGATAGAAGGCTGCCAGGTCGGCAGGCATCATCAGGCCCTTATAGATGATGGTCTTGTGCGAAAAGCTGCAGATGTAGTGCTCTGCATCCTCGGCGTTGGCCACCGACGAACGGCGGCGGGCGCTGAACAGCTTGACCGCGAACTCCTGATCGCTCAGGCCTTCACCGCCGATGAACACCTGCTCGATGCGTGGCAGGCGCTCCAGGGCCAGACGCCCGAGCACGCTGGTGTCGATCGGCACCTGGCGCCAGCCAACCAGATTGAGACCTGCGGCCAGGATCTCGCGATTCATGTGCTCGCGGGCAGCCTCGGCCTTTTCGTCATTCTGGTTGAAGAACACCATGCCCACCGCATACTGGCGAGGCAGCTCGACACCGAACTGCTCTTTGGCCACGGCACGCAGGAACAGGTCGGGCTTCTGGATCAACAGACCGCAACCGTCACCGGTCTTGCCGTCAGCGTTGATACCGCCACGGTGGGTCATGCAGGTCAGGGCCGCCATAGCCGTCTGCAAGAGGTGATGGCTGGCTTCACCCTGCATGTGGGCGATCAGGCCAAATCCACAGTTAGCCTTGTGTACATCCGGATGGTACAGACCTGTTTTCATAGACACTTTCTCACCAGGCTGCCTGGGTTAGAGGCAAATTCTTCGGCTCAATCAACCGCTTCATCACGCCGAACGTACGCCGGCTTTGGAGAAGCAAAACGGAGGGCATTGTACACAGCAGGGCATGAGCCCACAAATTTAATGACTATTTACTGAAAAAGCGTGTCGCATTTATGAAGGTTTTAAAGTGACGCCCTATGTTAGTCAAATCTATTTTTGACGACCAAAGGGGGTTGGCAGGGGAGTTTGTAGCGCGGACACCGCCAGAATCACACCCTTGGCAGAAGGGTGCGTCCTGGGGATAAACAGCGGGATATCGAGGTAAGCGGCCCTTGGCGGGCCGCTTCAATCCGCACGCTTAGCGAGAAGCGCCGAGTTCTTGCTGGATGCTGGCCACAGTACGAGGCCAAGGTTTACCAGCCTGGACCTTGGCTGGCAAGTTTTTGATCGCAGCCAGGGCAGCATTGCGATCAGCAAAGTTACCGTAGGTGATCACATACAGGGGTTTGCCCTGCAGGGTTTTCTTGAAGTAGCGGTACTCACCGCCCTGCTCGGCGATGTAAGCCTGGGCAGTGGACTCGGAACTGGTCCCCAGGATCTGCACCACATAGCGACCAGGAGCCTGGCCGCTGTACCAGCTACCGCCTGTCGCCGGTTTGGCGGGTGCGGCTGCCACGGGCTTCTCGGCCGGCTTAGCCGCTGGTGCTGGTGCTGGCGCCGGGGCAGGTGCCGGCTTGGCAGTCGCCACCTGGGTCTGTGGAGCAGGAGCCGGAGCCGGCTTTGCAGCAGGCGCCGGTGCCGGCGCAGGTGCCGCTGGCGCAGGAATCGACGAGCGCGGCACTTCAGCAGCCTGGTGGCCGGCTGGCGGGGCGCTGGTGGTCACGGTAGGCGGGCTGGCAGGCGAGGTGCTAGGCACCGCGTCTTCGTCACTCGGACCGGAACCGGTCGCCTCGGCCAGTGGACCGCGCATGACCGGTTGCGAATTGCCGGCCAGCGGCAATGGCATCGGTTGCGAGTTGCCTGCAAACTCGATGGCCGGACCACCATTATTTGACTGCTGAGCAGGCTGGGTACCTTGCCCCAACGGCAATTGGGCCTGGGCATTGGTCGGCGGATTGGCCGTATTGCTCTTGTCGCCGCCCGGGATCAGCACTGCGGCGGCCACGGCGGCCACGACCACAGCCCCCAGGGCCAGTATGTGTTTCTTCGGCATGTTGAACCCTACGCTAGGGCGCTTGACCGCGGAGCGACTCGCGATCATCGCCTCGATCATTGAATCGCGGGCCACCTGGTTGATGATCCCGGGCCAGCCATCGGACTGCTCGTGGATATCGGCGATCTGATCGGCGCTCAGCAAGGCAATACCCTGTCCCGCACCGTCCAGGCGTTGTGCCAGATACTCACGAGTTTCTTCTTCGTTGTAGGGCTGCAGCTCGATAACGTGAAAGCGCTCGCCTTCGGTGTCACCGTGCATGCCGGCACATATCTGGTCGAGACGATCGATCAGCGATGCCTCACCGAACAGAAATACATGCGGACGCCCTTCCGGCGCGCCCTCAGCCAGCCCCAGCAGGGCTTCGAGTGCCGAATCACCGAGTTGTTCCGCATCGTCGAGCAGAATGTAGACTTCCTGTCCCGTCAGGGCCAGTTGCACGACCTGGGCAAGGATCGGCTTCATCTCGGCGCTGGAAATTCCCAGCGATTCGGCGACCTGCTGCAATACCCCGGCAGCATCACCGGCCGCACGTGCCGATATCACTACACTCTGCACGGACTGCTTGTTGGTGCTGGCGACCAGTGCCTGGCGCAGCAGGGTCTTGCCGCTGCCCTGGGGGCCGGTAACAGCCAGCAGCAACTGGCTGTAACGCGCCAGGTGATGCAACTGGCCCAGCACCGGCTTACGCTGGGCAGGGAAAAACTTGAAGCCAGGCACCCGCGCCGCAAAGGGGTCGTGACTCAACTGATAGTGGCCGAGAAAGGCCTCGTCGGCGTGCAAACTAGTCATCGGTCTTTCCATTAACCTCTAAGCTGATCCACCAGGGCGCGGTAATCCGTCACCAGAGTGGCCTTGAGTACGTCTTGCGGGTAGTCGTCAGTGACCACCGCCTCACCCAGCTGTCGCAGCAATACCAGGCGCATGCGGCCATCGATCACTTTCTTGTCGACCGCCATGTGCGCCATGAATTGCGCCTCAGTCATTTCCTGCGGCGGCACAACCGGCAATCCGGCGCGCAACAGCAGAGCAATACCACGATCGCGCTCCTGAGTGGTGATCCAGCCCAGCCGCGCGGACATTTCCAGAGCCATGACGGTGCCAGCCGAAACCGCCTCGCCATGCAGCCACACACCATACCCCATCTCGGTTTCGATGGCGTGGCCAAAGGTGTGACCCAGGTTCAGGGTCGCGCGAATTCCCGACTCACGCTCATCGGCACCTACCACCCGTGCCTTGGCCGCACATGAACGCTCGATGGCCGCTGTCAGCGCCACCTGGTCCAGGCCGCGCAACGCATCGATATTGTCTTCCAGCCAGCTCAGGAACGGTTCGTCGCAGATCAGGCCATACTTGATGACTTCGGCCAGACCCGCTGACAGTTCGCGCTCGGGCAGGGTGTTCAGCGAGCGGGTATCGATCAGCACCACCGATGGCTGGTAGAACGCACCGATCATGTTCTTGCCCAGCGGGTGATTGATGCCGGTCTTGCCACCGACCGAAGAGTCGACCTGGGACAACAGGGTGGTGGGGATCTGAATGAAGTTCACCCCACGCTGATAGCAGGCTGCGGCAAAACCCGCCATGTCACCGATCACACCACCGCCCAGGGCGATGACGGTGGTACGGCGATCATGCCGGGCGCCAAGCAGGCCGTCGAAGATCAGTTGCAGGGTTTCCCAGTTCTTGAAGGCCTCACCGTCAGGCAGCACCACCGGCAGAACCGTATAGCCGGCCAGAGTCTTGGTCAGGCGTTCCAGATACAGCGGCGCAACCGTGGTGTTGGTCACGATAGCCACCTGACGACCAACGATATGCGGTGTCAGAAGCTCAGGCTGGTCCAGCAGACCTTCGCCAATATGAATCGGGTAGCTACGCTCACCAAGATCGACCGTCAGAGTCTGCATGTTTCCCCACATTGATTAGCGATTGGGCGCTTTTCGCGCACCAGAGCAAAAGGCGGCGCCTGCCGCCTGCTGCTTTCGTTTTAATGGTCGCCGAGAATAGCGCATTTTCGGCCGCGCTTTAACGGGGAGCGAGCTCGGCCAGACGGCCCAGGATCTCCAGCACCACCATTCGCGGCGGCCGCTCGTCGGTTTCGATCACCACATCGGCAATCTCCCGGTACAGCGGATCACGCAGGGCCAGCAGATCAGCCAGCACCTGAGCCGGATTGGCAGTGCGCAACAGCGGACGATTGCGGTCACGGGCCGTACGACTGACCTGCTGTTCGACCGAAGCATGCAGATAGACCACCCGGCCGCCGGCATGCAGTGCCTTGCGGTTTGCTTCGCGCATCACCGCCCCGCCGCCGGTTGCCAGTACCAGCCCATCGGCAGCACAGAGTTCACCAATCACCGCCTGCTCACGCTCACGAAAGCCGGCCTCGCCCTCCCGATCAAAGATCCACGGGATGTTGGCACCGGTACGCAGCTCGATTTCCTTGTCCGAATCCTTGAACGGAAGTCGCAGTTCTTTGGCCAGCAAACGACCGATGGTGCTTTTGCCTGCCCCCATCGGCCCTACAAGTATTAGATTTCGCACAGAATCAACGACCCACAGCAATCGCCTGGTTGTTCATGATGCGTGGTGTCAGAAATACCAGAAGCTCGGATTTTGAATCAGACACCACGTCACGCCGGAAAAGGCGGCCAACATACGGCACATCGCCAAGGAATGGCACTTTTTCTACAACTTTACTTTGAGTGTTGGAAAACACGCCGCCAATAACAATAGTCTCGCCATCGGAAATCAGCACCTTGGCGTTGACCTCGTTTTTCCTGATCGGCGGCACACCCAGCACGGCATTGAGGTAATCCGGCTCGTCCTTGGTGACCTTGACCTCCATGATGATGCGGTTGTCCGGGGTGATCTGCGGGGTGACCTCCAGTGACAGCGAAGCCTCCTTGAAGCTCACCGTGGTCGCGCCACTGGAGCTGGACTCCTGATAGGGAATTTCGGTGCCTTTGAGGATCTTGGCGGTTTCCTTGTCAGAGGTGACAACCTTGGGCTGGGAGACGATCTCGCCGTTACCGCTCTTTTCCATGGCACTGAGTTCGAGGTCGATCAGGGTGTTGCTGGTCATGAAGCCGATGCCGAAGCCCGCCGTGGCATCCGGCGCGCCGAGATCGACGAACGGGATGTTGCGGTTCGAGGCAGCCGTACTCGTACCCGATGAACCCACATCGGTAGTGGCGTTGCTGCCACCCGAGGTGCTCGCGGAGGTGAGGTTGTCATCCAGCCCGTAGCCGATCCACTTGCCGCTGCCACTGGTCCGGCTGCCGCCCCAGCGAACGCCCAGCGCCTTGTCGTAATCGACGTTGGCCTCGACGATGCGCGCTTCGATCATCACCTGACGCACCGGAATGTCCAGCTGGGCAACGATGCGCCGCAGCTCATCAAGACGCTCCTGGGTCTGATAGGCAATGATGTTGTTGGTGCGCTCATCCACGGTGATCGAGCCACGTTCCTCGACCTGAGCCTCGGCACTGGTCACTGACTGAAACAGCTTGGCAATATCCGCAGCCTTGGCGTAGTTGACCTGCAACAGCTCACGACGCAGCGGTGCCAGCTCGGCGATCTGCTTTTGCGACTCCAGTTCCTGGCGCTCACGGGCGGCGATCTCGTCGGCCGGCGCCACCAGCAACACATTACCGATCTTGCGCTTGTCCAGGCCCTTGGTCTTGAGCACCAGATCCAGCGCCTGGTCCCAGGGCACATTCTGCAGACGCAGGGTAATGCCGCCCTGTACGGTGTCGCTGGCGACCAGGTTGAGGTTGGTGAAGTCGGCAATCAATTGCAGCACCGACCGCACATCAATGTCCTGGAAGTTGAGTGACAGCTTCTCGCCGGTATACACAGGTTTGTCCGCCGCACGGCGCTCCAGATCCTGATTGGTCAGAGGGCGGACGCTGATGGTCAGGCGGTTTTCGGTCTGATAGGCGGAATAGTCATAGGCCCCGGACGGCTCGATGCTGATACTGGTCTTGTCACCCGAGGTGGTTGCCGTGACGAACTGCACAGGGGTGGCGAAATCCTTGACATCCAGCCGTACACGCAAAGGGTCAGGGAGCTGGGTCTTGGCGAAGTCGACAAAGATTTTACCGTTGCGCTCCTGAATATCCGGAGCGATGCCAGCGCTGCTCAGGTCGATGAGAACATTGCCCTCACCCAGCTCACCACGCTGAAAATCCAGATTGCGTACGGCCCTGGCCCCTGGCGCGATGGCCACCCCCGAGGCGACTGCGGCAGGCCTGGCGGCGCCACTCGCAGCGGGCGTAGCGCCGCGTGCTGCAGCTTGCGCCGTGCCCGGCTGGGAGGCTTGCGCCGCGGTGGCGCCCTGACCGATGACAACGAACAGGTTATTGCCCTCAACCCGGGTGCTGTAGGGCGACAGGGTGGTCAGGTTGATGATGATTCGGGTGCGGTCGTTGGCCTGCACCACGACAACGCTACGGGCATTACCGGTCCCCAGATCGCGGCTGCGGTTGGTCAGCTGGGTGTTGACCCCGGGCAGGTCGAGTGCAATGCGCGCCGGCTGCTCGGTGGTGTAACCGCGAGGCGCAGCCACCGGAGCGTCGAACGCCAGTTTCAGTTCGATACGGTCTCCGGGCAGCGTGGCGACATCGAGCGTCTTGAGCGTGGCAGCCTGGACTATCGGAGCGACCATCGCAATCCATAGCGACACGCCGATAATCGAGAGAATCCTGGTCATGTTCAATTTCCGTTGTGCGGTGTTATGCATGCTTGGCTTTGCCCACTTCATGAGCGCTCTTTGAGAGGGATACTGCGCGGCCTTTCCAGCCAGCCCCCTTCCCCGTCAGGAACGATTTCAACAACTTCGACCTGCGCGTCACTGACCGACACAATACGGCCATTGCTACGCCCCAGATAGTCACCCACTTTGACCCGATGCACACCGCCGGCCCCGCTCAGCAGCGCGAATGTACCCGATTCATTACCTATCGTTCCGACCATTTCAAAGGTCTCGATATTGAAGCCTTCAAGAAACTGCTTAACCCGCGTCTCGTCCGGTTTGACCAGGCGCGAGCCGCGCTGGCGGTTCAGCGCATCAATTTTGACTGGCGGCTGAAAGGGGCTGCGCAAGCTTGAAGCGTTATAGGTAAAGGCTTCATAGGGCCTGAATTTGGGCAGTGCCTCGATGGTGCCGGTCGGCCGCGCCCTGGCATCCTCGACGAATACGGTCAGGTCAGAGTGATCATCGCTACCGCCACAACCTGCCAGCCCCAACACCGCCAGGCTGACGCACCACAGACGCGCCGCCTTCATTTTTTCAGCCCTTCATCGTTGTAACGATACGTCTTGGCGAGGATATTCATACGCAATTTGCTGTTGCTCTTGGGGTCGACCGGCTTGATCTCGAAGTCATGCAGGGTGACGATCCGCGGCAGACTCGCCACGCCGCTGACAAAGGTGGCCAGGTCGTGATACCCGCCCACCACCGTAATCTGGATCGGCAGTTCGATATAAAACTGTTGGGCCGCCTCAGGCAACAGCTTGATCTCCTCGAACTCCAGGCCGCTCCCCAACCCGGTGCGGGTGATGTCTTCAAGCAGCCCCGGCACCTCGGTATCACTGGGCAACTGCCGCAGCAGTGCACCAAAGGTATTTTCCATCTCGACCATCTGCTTCTTGTAAGGCTCCAGGTTTGCCGCCTGGAAGGCCTTGGCAGTGTATTGCTCCCTGAGTACGCCTTCGTTGGTGCGCGCGCCTTCGAGGCGGTTTTCCAGATCCTGAATATAAAAGAAATAGCCCAGCGCCAGCACCAGCATCATTAGCAGCCCACAGGCTGCCACTTTCACGGCCGCCGGCCACGACCCCAGATTGCTCATGTCCAGGTCGTTGAGGTCGATCTTGCGCAGGCCGTCCATCCATTCGGAGAAATTCACGGCGTGGCTCCTTCTGCCTCGGCGGGCTGGGTCTGGCGCACCGTCAACTGGAAGACATTGGTCTGGTCCGTAGCGTTGGCCTTGACCTCGATAAGTACGGGGCTTTCGAACCAGTCAGAAGCATCAAGATTACGCATCAGATCGGAAACGCGGTTGTTCGATTGCGCAACGCCGTTGATGGCAATCAGGTTGCCGGTCATTTTGACGTCGGAAAAATACACATCGTCAGGCAAGGTCCGCACCAACTGATCGAAGACGCGACCAATCACCGGCCGGTTGCCTTGCAGGTCCTGAATGATTTTCATCCGTTCGAGCAACTGCTTGCGGCGCGCTTTCAATTCGCTGATTTCCTTGATGCGCACGTCGAGCTGGGCCAGCTCACCCTGCAGGAAGGTGTTGCGTGCGTCCTGCTGATCAATGGCGTGGCTCAGGCCCTGGTCGATGAACAACACGATTGCCACCGCGACCACCAACGCCCCCACCAGCGCGGTGACAAAACGCTTCTTGCGCTCCTCGCGCTGTTGCTCGCGCCAAGGAAGAAGGTTGATCCGTGCCATCAGTCAAAACTCCTCATGGCCAGACCACAGGCAAGCATCAACGCTGGAGCATCGCTGGCCAGGGCCCCGGCATTGACCTTGGAACTCAGCGCCATATCGGCAAACGGGTTGGCGACCATGGTCGGCACGCCGAGACGCTTCTGGATCAGGTGCTCAAGACCGGCAATCGAAGCCGAACCGCCGGCCAGCATGATGTAGTCCACCGAGTTGTGCTGGCCGGCCGCAAAGAAGAACTGCAAAGAGCGCGAAACCTGCTGCACCATGGCGTCCTTGAAGGGCTCCAGCACCTCGCTGCCGTAGTCATCCGGCAGCCCGCCCTGCTTCTTGGCCAGCCCTGCCTCGCCCATCGACAGACCATAACGGCGCTGGATTTCCTCGGTCAGTTGCTTGCCACCGAACAACTGCTCACGGGTGTAGATGATGCGTCCCTGGTGGAGCACACTCAGCGTGGTCATGGTCGCGCCGATATCGACGACCGCAACGGTGAGCATTTCATGGCCTTTGCCCAGTTGGGCCGACAACAGGCTGAACGAGCGCTCCAGCGCATAAGCCTCGACGTCGACGACCCGGGCGGTCAGGCCGGCCAGCGCCAGGGCGGCTTCGCGGACCTCGACGTTCTCCTTGCGACACGCGGCCAGCAAGACCTCGACGCGCTCGGGGTTGCGCACCGAATACCCCTGCACCTCGAAATCGATGGCGACCTCTTCCAGCGGGTAGGGGATGTACTGGTCGGCTTCGAGCTTGAGCTGGTTCTCCATGTCATCATCCGACAACCCGGCATCCATCTCGACCACCTTGGTGATCACGGCAGAACCCGCCACCGCCACCGCCGCATTCTTGACGTTGGTACGGGCCTTGACCACGACGCGCCCCAACGCGCTGCCGACGCCTTCGAGCTCGGCAATGTTCTTTTCAACCACAGCATTGGCCGGCAATGGTTCGACCGCATAGGACTCGACTTTGTAACGGCTGCCGGAACGACTCAGTTCGAGGAGTTTTACCGCAGTGGAGCTAATATCGATCCCTAGAAGGGTGTGGGCCTTCTTGCTGAAGAGTTCGAACACGACCTGATTCCTATGCGTTTTCCGTCACTTACGGAACGTTTTGGGCACGACAGCGCCATAGACAGGCATGACATTAGCGCAAATCACGCCCGGAGACGAAAAATGCTTATAATGCCGGGCGCTTTTTGTTCACCAAACGCTTGCGACTGTATTGATTTGTTGATGCCCGCGCCCCTCTCATCTTCTTTTCTGGAAATCCAAAAGCCTTGATACGCCTGCTGAAGTTTTTCTGGTGGTCCCTCGTTGCAGTGTTCTGCTCACTGTTGCTGGGCCTGAGCGGAGCCTTTCTCTACCTGAGCCCGAACCTGCCCTCGGTTGAAGCCCTGCGCAGCATCCAGTTGCAGATCCCGCTACGGGTCTACAGCAGCGATGGCAAGCTGATCTCCGAATTCGGCGAAATGCGCCGCGCCCCAGTGCGTTTCGCGGACATTCCACCGAACTTCATCAATGCCCTGCTGGCGGCCGAAGATGACAACTTCGCCAACCACTACGGCGTGGACCCTTCCAGCCTGGCACGTGCAGCCAGTGAGCTGGTCAAGAGCGGCCATATCCAGTCGGGCGGCAGCACCATCACCATGCAGGTCGCGAAGAACTTCTTCCTGACCAGTGAGCGCAGTTTTTCGCGCAAAACCACTGAAATCCTGCTTGCCCTGCAAATCGAACGCCAGCTGACCAAGGACGAGATCCTTGAGCTGTACGTGAACAAGATCTACCTGGGCAACCGCGCCTACGGTATTGAAGCGGCTGCACAGGTCTATTACGGCAAATCGATCCGCGACGTCAGCCTGGCGCAAATGGCAACCATCGCAGGTCTGCCCAAGGCACCTTCACGCTTCAACCCACTGGCCAACCCGGCCCGCGCCAAAGAGCGCCGCGACTGGATTCTGGGGCGCATGTACCACCTCGGCAAAATCTCGCAAAGCGCCTATCAGGCCGCACTGAGCGAGCCGATGAACGCCAGCTATCACGTTCCGACGCCGGAAGTGTACGCCCCTTATATTGCAGAAATGGCCCGCGCCGAAATGGTCGGCCGTTATGGCAGCGAGGCCTATACCGAAGGCTTCCGCGTTACCACTACGGTGCCCAGCGATCTGCAGGAACACGCCAACAATGCTGTGCGCCAGGGCCTGATCGAGTATGACCAGCGTCACGGCTATCGTGGCCCGGAAAGCCGCTTCCCTGGCCTGACTCGCGCGGCATGGGTCCAGGAACTGGAGAAACAGCGTCCGGTCAACGGGCTTGAGCCCGCCATCGTCACCCAGGTCGACAAGACCGGCCTGCGCGTGTTGACCCGCAACGGAGAGAAAGAAGAACACGTCGATTGGGCCAGCATGAAATGGGCCCGCCCCTACCTGAACACCAACAGCATGGGCGCCAACCCTCGCCAGGCGGCTGACGTGGCCCAGGTGGGCGACCTGATCCGGGTCCTGCGCCAGCAAGACGGCACGCTCAAGTTCACCCAGATCCCGGCTGCACAGAGCGCCCTCGTATCGCTGGACCCGCGCAACGGTGCGATCCGTGCCTTGGTAGGCGGCTTCTCGTTCGAGCAAAGCAACTACAACCGCGCCATGCAGGCCAAACGGCAGCCGGGTTCGAGCTTCAAACCGTTCATCTATAGCGCAGCGCTGGACAATGGCTATACCGCTTCCAGCCTGGTCAACGACGCGCCGATCGTGTTCGTCGATGAAGCTGTCGACAAGGTCTGGCGCCCGAAGAACGACAACGGCACCTTCCTTGGCCCGATCCGCCTGCGTGAAGCACTGTACAAGTCGCGCAACCTGGTCTCGATCCGCCTGCTGCAACAACTGGGCGTGCAGCCGACCATCGACTACATCACCCGTTTCGGTTTCGCCAAGCAGGACCTGCCGCCCAACCTCTCGCTGTCGCTGGGCACCGCAACCCTGACGCCGATGGAGATCGCTACAGGCTGGGGCGTGTTCGCCAACGGCGGCTACAAGGTCAGCCCGTACCTGATCCAGACCATCGAAAACCGCGACGGCCAGGTTCTGTTCGCCGCCAACCCGGCGACCGTACCGGCCACCGAGGTCAAGACCGCACCGGACACCTCGACCTTCGCCGTACACGACACGCCGCCGATCGAAACCCTGACCCCTGCATCGGCCACTGACAATCCGGCCCCGGTGGTCGCCGAGCGGGTGGTCGACAGCCGGACCACCTACATCCTCAACAGCATCCTGCAGGACGTCATCAAACGCGGCACCGCACGTCGGGCACTGTCGATGAACCGCCCGGACATCGCCGGCAAAACCGGCACCACCAACGAGTCAAAGGACGCCTGGTTCTCCGGCTACAACGCCGACTACGTGACCACCGTCTGGACCGGCTTCGACCAGCCGGAAAGCCTGGGCCGGCATGAGTTTGGCGGGACCGTCTCGCTGCCGATCTGGATGGACTACATGAGTGCTGCGCTCAAAGACAAACCGCCGCACCAGCAAGCCGAGCCCGATGGCATCCTCAGCCTGCGGGTCGACCCGATCAGCGGCCGCGCCGCCACACCAAGCACGCCCAATGCGTTCTTCGAGCTGTTCAAGAGTGAAGACACGCCCCCGAGCGTCAACGAACTGGGCGGCAGCGTACCGGGCAGCCCGCTGCCGGCGGATGAGGCGGCACCCATAGACCTCTTCTGATCGACCTCGTAGGACCGGCTTTAGCCGGGAAGCCTTCGCGGCTAAAGCCGCTCCTACGCCCATAAAAAAACCGGCCATCAGGCCGGTTTTTTTTGGGGGGTTGCTGTCAGCCGTTGAACACGTCGTCAACGCTGGTCAGCGGGTAGTGCTTCGGATACGGCAGGGTCGCTACACCGCTTTCGATGGCCGCTTTTGCCACCGCGTCGGAAATCACACTCAGCAGGCGCACATCCAGCGGCTTGGGAATGATGTACTCACGACCGTATTCCAGCTTCACGCCGCCGTAGGCATCGCTGACTTCCTGAGGCACCGGCAGTTTGGCCAGTTCGCTCAGTGCCTTGGCTGCGGCGATTTTCATTTCTTCGTTGATGCGCTTGGCGCGTACGTCCAGGGCACCACGGAAAATGAACGGGAAGCCCAGGACGTTGTTGACCTGGTTCGGGTAGTCCGAGCGGCCGGTGGCCATGATCACGTCGCTACGGGTTTCGTGAGCCAGCTCCGGCTTGATTTCCGGGTCCGGGTTCGAGCAAGCGAACACGATCGGGTCACGAGCCATGCGCTTGAGGTCTTCAGCGCTCAGCAGGTTCGGACCAGACAGGCCAACAAACACGTCAGCACCGTCAAGAGCGTCACTCAGAGTGCGCTTTTCGGTTGCGTGGGCAAAGGCTGCCTTGTACTGGTTCAAGTCGGTACGGCCGGAATGAACGACGCCGGAGCGGTCGATCATGAAGATGTTTTCAATCTTGGCGCCCATGCTCACCAGCAACTTCATGCAGGAGATGGCCGCAGCGCCGGCACCCAGGCAGACGATCTTGGCGGTGTCGAGGCTCTTGCCGACGATTTCCAGCGCGTTGATCATGCCGGCTGCCGTCACGATGGCAGTACCGTGCTGGTCGTCGTGGAATACCGGGATGTCGCACTGTTCGATCAGGGCCTTTTCGATCTCGAAGCACTCAGGTGCCTTGATGTCTTCCAGGTTGATGCCGCCGAATGTGATGGAGATGCGCTTTACGGTATCGATGAAGGCTTGCGGGCTTTCAGAATCGACTTCGATATCGAACACGTCGATGCCAGCGAAACGCTTGAACAGAACCCCTTTGCCTTCCATGACCGGCTTGGAAGCCAGCGGCCCCAGATCGCCCAGGCCCAGAATGGCGGTGCCGTCGGAAATGACTGCTACCAGGTTACCCTTGCCGGTGTACTTGTAAGCCAGTTCAGGATCACGGGCAATTTCACGTACAGGTTCGGCAACGCCAGGGCTGTAAGCCAGCGACAGGTCACGGGCAGTTGCAGTTGGCTTGGTCAGTTCCACGCTCAGTTTTCCCGGACGGGGATTGGCGTGATATTCAAGCGCAGCGGTTTTCAGATCGGACATGTTATAGGATTTCCGCTTTATTACGGTGGGACAGACGAACCGTCGAGGATACGCAAGATGCATAATCCTCACAAGACTGGTCAGTCACTGCTGTCAAGAGGGCGAATGTCGGGATTGCATTTCTGGAATAGATAATGTCGCACTAATGCAAAATC
Source organism: Pseudomonas sp. 21LCFQ02 (assembly GCF_024129895.2). NCBI lineage: Bacteria > Pseudomonadati > Pseudomonadota > Gammaproteobacteria > Pseudomonadales > Pseudomonadaceae > Pseudomonas > Pseudomonas sp. 21LCFQ02. The sequence continues at coordinate 1,804,458 of NZ_CM178749.1, read as the reverse complement.
TGACCGAATCCTGCTATCAATTCGGTGTTTCAAGCCTCTGCGGGGGCTGGATTGTCACCCGCCAACACACTTGCCATGACTCTAGACCACTCTGGCACAGCCGTTTGCCAGAGTTGCATTTGCCCTGTCCGAACCGGACTGCGTCGAAGTGACGCAGCGCCTGAATACCCAATCGAGCAAACGACAGACATGAAAAAGGCGCCCGCAAGGGGCGCCTTTTCGAGTTACCAGGACCGGCCCGAAGGGCCGTCCGGGAACCGCGATTACTGTGCTTTGGCAGCGCCGAAAGCACCGAAGCGGGACTTGAAGCGGTCAACACGACCACCAATGTCCAGAGTCTTCTGCTTGCCGGTGTAGAACGGGTGGCACTCGTTGCACACGTCCAGGCTCAGAGGCTTGGCCAGGGTGGAACGGGTCTTGATGACGTTACCGCAGCTGCAGGTGGCGTCGATCGCTTCGTAAACTGGATGGATATCGGCTTTCATGGGGACTTCCTCGAATGGCGGGCCGCCACCCGACACTATTGTCGGATACCGCACGCAAAATAGGCGGCAAATATTACCAGACAATTGCCATTACGCAAACGAACCTTAAAGCCGACTGTCGTCTGTTACCATCGCCCATCCGCCCCCGATTGCCATACGGAACTGCTCGCGTGCCCGACGTCATCCTGCGCCTTGCCCTGCCTTCGCCGCTGCGCCGCCTGTTCGACTACCGCGCCCCGGCCGGTACGCCGCGCAACGCACTGCAACCGGGCATGCGCCTGCGCGTACCGTTCGGGCGCCGGGAAATGATCGGTGTATTGGTAGAAATCAGCGATCACAGCGAAGTGCCCGCCGACAAGCTCAAACCGGCCATTGCCCTGCTCGACAGCCATTCACCATTGCCGCCAGCGCTGTTCAAGCTGTGCCTGTGGACCGCGCAGTATTATCAGCACAGCCTGGGCGACACCCTGAGCTGGGCGCTGCCGGTGCTGCTGCGCCAGGGCGAACCGGCCGAGAGCCGTCAGGAACGGTTCTGGCAGGTGACGGCCGGTGCCGACCCACAGGATCCACGCATCAGCAACGCCCCGGCACAACGTAAAGCCCTGGCCACCCTGGCGCAGCACCCGCATGGCGTGGCTCATCAGCTACTCGACAAGCTGATGCTGAACAAAAACAGCCTCAACCTGCTGCTGGCCAAAGGGCTGGTCGAGGTCCAGGTACGCAGCCAGGCGCCTGCGCCGCGTCACGAACACTGGCTGGCCCAGCCCGAACTGCCCCTCAACGACGAACAGCGTGCCGCCTGCGAAGCGATTCAGGCTGGCTTTGGCAGTTTTCATGCCTGCCTGCTGGCAGGCGTCACCGGCAGCGGCAAGACCGAGGTGTATCTACAACTGATCCACCAGACCCTGATGGCTGGCAAGCAGGCGCTGGTACTGATCCCGGAGATCAACCTCGGCCCCCAGACCCTGGCGCGCTTCGAGCAACGCTTCAATGCCCGCATCGCATTGCTGCATTCGGCGGTCAATGACCGTGAGCGCCTCGACCACTGGCTGGCGGCCCGCGATGGTGACGCCGACATCATTATCGGCACCCGCTCGGCGCTGTTCACGCCGATGAAAAATCCGGGGCTGATCATCATCGATGAAGAACACGACGGTTCCTATAAACAGCAGGAGGGCTTGCGCTACCACGCCCGCGACCTGGCCATCGTCCGCGCCCGCCAGGAAAACATCCCCATCGTGCTCGGCTCGGCCACACCGTCACTGGAAAGCCTGCACAACGCCTACACCGGTCGCTATGGCCTGCTGCGCCTCAACCAGCGCGCCGGAGGGGCCAAACAGCCCCGCTTCCTGCGCCTGGACGTCAAGAGCCGGCCACTGGACAGCGGTATTTCCGGGCCGATGCAACAGGCCATCGGCCAGACCTTGAGCGCAGGTCAGCAAGTGCTGGTGTTCCTCAACCGCCGCGGCTTTGCCCCGACCCTGCTGTGCCATGACTGCGGCTGGCTGTCAGGTTGCCCGCGCTGCGATGCGCGCATGACCGTCCACCAGCGCTCTGGCGAACTGCGCTGCCATCACTGTGGGTACTCCGAACGGGTACCGCGCCAGTGCCCGTCGTGCGGCAAGGTCGATCTGCGCCCCATCGGCGCCGGCACCGAACGCGCCGAGGAGCGCCTGGCGATTCTGTTCCCCGATTACCCGGTGTTACGGGTCGACCGCGACAGCACCTCGCGCAAAGACGCGATGAACCAGCTGTTTGCCACCATCCAGCGCGGTCAGCCGTGCATCCTGGTCGGCACCCAGATGCTTGCCAAGGGTCATCACTTTCCACGGGTCACGCTGGTGGCGATCCTGGATGCCGATGGCGGGCTGTTCTCCGGCGATTTCCGCGCCAGCGAGCGCATGGCGCAATTGATCGTCCAGGTGGCCGGGCGCGCAGGGCGTGCCGAAGAGCCAGGCAAGGTGATTATCCAGACCCATCTGGCCGACCATCCGCTACTCGTCCAATTGACCGAACAAGGCTACTTCGCCTTTGCCGAACAGGCCCTGAGCGAGCGCCGCGGCGCTGGTCTGCCGCCCTTCTCGCACCTGGCACTGCTGCGCGCCGAAGCCCACAAACCCGGACAGGCCGAGCTGTTTCTGGATCAAGCCTGCGCCGAGGCCGAGCAACTGCTGGAGCAAATCGATCCCGGCGGCATCGAACTTCTTGGCCCGGTTCCGGCTCCGATGGAACGCCGCGCCGGACGCTATCGGGCACAACTGTTGGTCCAGGCCAATGCCCGCGCACCGTTGCATCGACTGCTCAGTAGCTGGCTGCTGATCCTCGAACAGATGCCCAGTGGCCGCCAGGTGCGCTGGTCGTTGGACGTTGACCCGGTCGACCTGTATTGAAACGAAACCGACACGGGCATGCGTCAAGGTTGGCAAGCCCGCCCCGGCCACGGATAATGTGCAGTTTTTCCACCCGCGCATCCAGGCGCTACCGCGCTTGCGGTTGTTGAAGAGAACCTCATGAAAGACACCATTCGCCAGCTGATCCAACAAGCCCTGACCCGACTCGAAACCGAGGGCGTCTTGCCACAAGGGCTGACGCCGGCGATCCAGGTTGAAAACGCCCGGGACAAGACCCACGGCGACTTTGCCAGCAACATTGCCATGATGCTCGCCAAGCCGGCCGGCATGAAACCGCGTGAGCTGGCCGAAAAACTGATTGCCGCCCTGCCTGCCGACGAGCAGATCAGCAAGGTCGAGATCGCCGGCCCCGGCTTTTTGAACTTCTTCCAGAACACTCAGGCGCTGGCCAGCCGCCTCGACGCCGCACTCTCCGACGAACGGTTGTCGGTGCGCAAGGCGGGTGCAGCGCAACGTGTGGTGGTCGACATGTCCGCCCCTAACCTCGCCAAAGAGATGCACGTCGGCCACCTGCGCTCGACCATCATCGGCGATGCAGTAGCCAATGTACTGGGCTACCTGGGCGACACCGTGATTCGCCAGAACCACGTCGGCGACTGGGGCACCCAGTTCGGCATGTTGCTGGCCTACCTGCAGGAAAAGCCCACCACCAGCGACGAACTGTCGGACCTGGAAAACTTCTACCGCGCCGCCAAGCAGCGCTTCGACGAGTCTGAAGAGTTCGCCGACCGCGCCCGCTCGCTGGTGGTCAAGCTGCAGGCCGGCGACGCCGACTGCCTGGCGCTGTGGCAACGTTTCAACGACATCTCGCTGTCGCACTGCCAGAAGACCTACGACCGCCTGAACGTCAACCTCACCCCGGCCGACGTCAAAGGTGAAAGCGCCTACAACGACGACCTGGCCAATGTGGTCAGCGACCTGAAAAGCGCCGGCCTGCTGGTCGAAAGTGAAGGCGCGCAGTGTGTGTTCCTCGAAGAATTCCGCACCGCTGACGACACGCCACTGCCGGTGATCGTGCAGAAAGCCGGTGGCGGTTACCTGTACGCCACCACCGACCTGGCAGCCATGCGCTACCGCAGCAAGGTCTTGCAGGCCGACCGCGTGCTGTATTTCGTCGACCAGCGCCAGGCCCTGCACTTCCAGCAAGTCTTTGAAGTGGCGCGCCGCGCCGGCTTCACCCATCCGGGCATGCAACTGGAACACATGGGCTTCGGCACCATGAATGGCGCCGACGGCCGGCCGTTCAAAACCCGCGATGGCGGCACGGTAAAACTGATCGACCTGCTCGACGAAGCCGAAGTGCGCGCCTATGCCCTGGTCAAGGAAAAGAACCCGGAACTGGACGAGGCCGAACTGCGCAGCATCGCCAAGGCCGTGGGCATCAGCTCGGTGAAGTACGCCGACCTGTCCAAGCACCGCACCAGCGACTACAGCTTCAACTTCGATCTGATGATCAGCTTCGAGGGCAACACTGCACCGTACCTGCTGTACGCCTACACCCGTATCGCCGGGGTGTTCCGCAAGCTCGGCGCGCCGTTCGATGCCAGCCAGGGGCAGATCGTCCTGGAGGCCGAACAGGAGCAGGAACTGGCCGCGCGCCTGGCGCAGTTCGGCGAAGTACTGAACAACGTCGCAGAAAAAGGCACCCCGCATGTGCTTTGCGCCTATGTTTATGACCTCGCGGGCCTGTTCTCAAGCTTCTATGAAAACTGCCCGATCCTGGGTGCACAAACCCCGGAACAACAACAAAGCCGCCTGCGCCTGGCCGCCCTGACCGGACGCACTCTCAAGCAAGGCCTGGAACTGCTGGGCCTGGAAACTCTGGAGCGCATGTAAGTTGGCCGTTGCGAAGAAGAAAGCAGCTCCCAAGCGGGGAGCCAGCCGTTACGAGGCCCCCGCGAAGAAGCCGATCCCAGGATGGGTATGGTTGGCTGTCGGCCTGACGGTCGGCGCCTTCATTGTCTTTCTGATGAAGCTTGAGCCCGGTGGCAGTGAGGTCAAGCGCGAAAAAGCCGAGGCCAAGGCGGCAGCCAAGATCGCCGAGGCCAACAAGACCCCGCCGAGCCCGGCAGCGGTCAAGCCCAAGTACGACTTCTATACTCTGCTGCCAGAGTCGGAAGTCATCGTGCCCAAAGAGGCGGTGCCGGAGAAAACCCCGCCCGCGCCTGCGATCACGCCAGTCGCGCCGGTCACCCCGGAGCAGGCCGCGAAGATCGACACCGCCCGCGCCCAGGCGGCCCTGAGCGGCCTGACGCCGCCACCCGCGCCACCGGTGGCGACCACCGAAACCAAACCGGCACCGGTCACCCGCTTCTTCCTGCAGGCTGGCTCGTTCCGCAAGCAGGCCGACGCCGAGAAAGTCCGTGCGCAGATCATCCTGCTGGGCCAGACCGCGACCGTAGAGTCCGGTACGGTCAAGGAAGAAACCTGGTACCGCGTACTGGTCGGCCCGTTCAGCAACCGCGACCAGTTGACCACCGCCCAGAAGCAACTGGCTGGCGGCGGCTTCAGCAACCTGCTGTTACAACAGCGCCAGAGCCGCTGAACACCCGCTCTGATGTTGTGCCGGTTCTGCCACTTTCACGAGCAAGCTCGTTCCCACCTCATTTCAAGTCTGAATTGAGGTGGGCGACCTTGGTCGCGAAAGCAGGTCCGACACATGTCAGCAGGTTGAAATAGGCGTCGCCATCCCCATATCAGTTTCCATCAGGGCATTTTCGCCCCGCTGCGTGGAGACTCTCCCCTTGACCACCATCGTTTCAGTCCGCCGCCACGGCAAAGTCGTCATGGCCGGTGACGGCCAGGTTTCCTTGGGCAACACCGTGATGAAAGGCAACGCCAAGAAGGTGCGCCGCCTGTACCACGGCCAGGTCATCGCCGGTTTCGCCGGTGCCACCGCCGACGCCTTTACCCTGTTCGAGCGTTTTGAAGCCCAGCTCGAAAAGCATCAGGGCCACCTGATCCGTGCTGCCGTAGAACTGGCCAAGGACTGGCGTACCGATCGCTCGCTCAGCCGCCTGGAAGCGATGCTGGCCGTCGCCAACAAAGATGCCTCGCTGATCATCACCGGCAACGGTGACGTGGTCGAACCCGAAGATGGCCTGATCGCCATGGGTTCCGGTGGCGCCTTCGCCCAGGCCGCTGCCCGTGCGCTACTGCAGAAAACCGAGCTGCCGGCCCGCGAGATCGCTGAAACCGCATTGCACATCGCTGGCGATATTTGCGTATTCACCAACCACAACATCACCATTGAGGAGCAGGACCTCGCCGAGCAAGCCTGACGGCCTGCCTGCGCTTGAGGACCATTACCACCATGTCCATGACTCCCCGCGAAATTGTCCACGAACTGAACCGCCACATCATTGGCCAGGATGACGCCAAGCGCGCCGTCGCCATTGCCCTGCGCAACCGCTGGCGGCGCATGCAGTTGCCTGAAGAACTGCGTGTCGAGGTCACCCCCAAGAACATTCTGATGATCGGCCCGACCGGCGTCGGCAAGACCGAAATCGCCCGTCGCCTGGCCAAGCTGGCCAATGCACCGTTCATCAAGGTCGAAGCTACCAAGTTCACGGAAGTCGGCTACGTCGGCCGTGACGTCGAGTCGATCATCCGCGACCTGGCCGATGCCGCGATGAAGCTGCTGCGCGAGCAGGAGATCATCAAGGTTCGGCATCGTGCTGAAGACGCTGCCGAAGACCGCATCCTTGATGCCTTGCTGCCACCGGCACGTAGCGGTTTCAACGAAGAGCCGGTCTCGACCAGCGATTCCAATACCCGCCAGTTGTTCCGCAAGCGCCTGCGTGAAGGCCAGCTGGACGATAAGGAAATCGAGATCGAGGTCAGCGAGTCGGTGGGTGTGGACATCTCTGCCCCGCCAGGCATGGAAGAGATGACCAATCAATTGCAGAGCCTGTTTGCCAACATGGGCAAGGGCCGCCGCAAGACCCGCAAGCTCAAGGTCAAAGAAGCGCTGAAGATGGTCCGCGAAGAAGAAGCCGGCCGTCTGGTCAACGACGACGAACTCAAGGCCAAGGCCCTTGAAGCCGTGGAGCAACACGGCATCGTGTTCATCGACGAGATCGACAAGGTTGCCAAACGCGGCAATGTCGGCGGCGCCGACGTGTCTCGTGAAGGCGTGCAGCGCGACCTGCTGCCATTGATCGAAGGCTGCACGGTTAACACCAAGCTGGGCATGGTCAAAACCGACCATATCCTGTTCATCGCCTCCGGCGCGTTCCACCTGAGCAAGCCAAGCGACCTGGTGCCCGAGCTGCAAGGCCGTCTGCCGATTCGTGTCGAACTCAAGGCGCTGTCCCCTCAAGACTTCGAACGTATCCTCAGCGAACCGCACGCCTCGCTGACCGAACAGTATCGCGAACTGCTCAAGACCGAAGGCCTGAACATCGAATTCAAGCCAGACGGCATCAAGCGCCTGGCGGAAATCGCCTGGCAGGTCAACGAGAAGACCGAGAACATCGGTGCGCGCCGCCTGCACACCCTGCTCGAACGCCTGCTCGAAGAACTGTCGTTCAGCGCCGGCGACCTGGCCAGCAGCCCGGATGCCGAGCCGATCGAGATCAACGCCGACTACGTCAACAGCCACCTGGGCGAACTGGCCAACGACGAAGACCTGTCGCGCTACATCCTGTAAAAGCCTGTAGGAGCAGCTTTAACTGCGAAGCATCAACCGCGAAAGCTTCAACCGCGAATTTTTCGCGGCTGAAGCCGCTCCTACGCTTGTGGCTTGCCGCCGGCCACGCTTAAGCTGACGCCATGAACAAAATCCCCACTGCCATTCAATTGCACAAGGCGTCGAAAACCCTGACGCTCAAATACGCGTCCGGCGAGCAGTACGATCTGCCTGCCGAGTTTCTGCGTGTGCACTCCCCTTCTGCCGAGGTTCAGGGGCACGGCAAGCCGATCCTGCAGTTCGGCAAACTCGGCGTGGGCCTGACCAAGGTCGAGCCGGCCGGCCAGTACGCCCTCAAGCTGACCTTCGACGATGGCCACGACAGCGGCCTGTTCACCTGGGATTATCTCTTCGAGCTGGGCCAGCGCCAGAACGCGCTGTGGGATGACTACCTGCAAGAGCTGAAAAAAGCCGGCAAAAGCCGCGACCCGCACGAACAAGTCGTGCGTCTGATGCTCTGATCGCTTCGCTGACCGCGCAATTTCACAATCAGCGTCTATGCTCCCTGCACCGTTTGCCGTTTTAGTAAGCGGTTTCTAATCTGTTTTGCTTGAATGTGCCGCGCAGCGGCCTATACATGGTGCTGCTTGCGACTATGTGCAATCTCGCGTAACCAATGATTACGGCACATTCACTGCATCGTTTCGACGCAGCGGGAAATGGGTGCTTCTAAAAACGCGGGCAGTTTTTAGAGGCGCCCAATGGGGAGCCAGGACGTAGTGACACGCAGCGCCGCAGTTCAGACGCCCTGCCTGTCATTCGGCATGCCCATCGGGAATCGGCATACCAGGGCGCCTCTAAAAACGTAGGCGAGGCAGTCAGCGCAAGGTAAAAACAGGCAAAGCGCACGACTTTACGGGTTGTAAATGAGCATGCTGAGCCTGTTTTTAACGCAGCGATGACAACGCAGGTCGTTTTTAGCGGTGCCCGAACAGCCATCATCGGTCACACGAGCAGTAGTACCGACTCTTCCAGAGCCACTGCTCAAAGGAAAACCGGTACTCGCCTCAGGACAACGGAGCGTCGTAGATGAGTAGCAAGAACAACGATGACCTGCCGCGCCAGGCTTCTGAACACACACTGGGCCTGAACCCGGTTGTGGGCTTGCGCCGCAAGGACTTACTGACCACCGCGCGCATGGTCATGCGCCTGGCGCTCAGGCAACCGATCCACAGCCTCAAACATGTCGCACATCTGGGGCTGGAGCTTAAAAACGTCGTCATTGGCCGCTCGGGCCTGCAACCGGCCGCTGACGATCGTCGGTTTCAGGACCCGGCCTGGAGTCAGAACCCGCTGTATCGCCGCTATTTGCAGGTGTATCTGGCCTGGCGCAAAGAGCTGCATGATTGGCTCGACGGCAGCAGCCTGACCCCGCAGGACATCAGCCGCGGGCATTTCGTCATCAACCTGATGACCGAAGCCATGGCGCCGACCAATACGGCGGCCAACCCGGCAGCGGTCAAGCGTTTCTTCGAAACCGGCGGCAAGAGCCTGCTTGATGGCCTGTCGCATCTGGCCAAGGACATGGTGCATAACGGCGGCATGCCCAGCCAGGTCAACATGGATGCCTTTGAGGTCGGCAAGAACCTGGGCACCAGCGAAGGCGCAGTGGTATTTCGCAATGACGTGCTGGAACTGATCCAGTACAAGCCGGCCACCGAGCAGACCCATGAACGCCCGCTGCTGGTAATCCCGCCACAGATCAACAAGTTCTACGTCTTCGACCTGAGCCCGGAAAAAAGCCTGGCGCGCTTCTGCCTGGGCAGCAAGGTGCAGACCTTCATCATCAGCTGGCGCAACCCGACCAAGGCCCAGCGCGAGTGGGGGCTTTCGACCTATATCGAGGCGCTCAAAGAAGCCATCGACGTGGTCTCGGCAATCACCGGCAGCCCGGACGTCAACGTGCTTGGCGCCTGCTCGGGCGGCATCACCTGCACCGCGCTGCTGGGCCACTATGCAGCGCTGAACGAGCGCAAGATCAACGCCATGACCTTGATGGTCAGCGTGCTCGACACCACCCTGGAGAACGAAGTGGCGCTGTTCGTCGACGAGCAGACCCTGGAAGCGGCCAAGCGCCACTCGTATCAGTCCGGGGTACTGGAAGGCCGCGACATGGCCAAGGTCTTCGCCTGGATGCGCCCCAATGACCTGATCTGGAACTACTGGGTCAACAACTACCTGCTGGGCAACGAGCCACCGGCCTTCGACATCCTGTTCTGGAACAACGACACCACGCGGCTGCCTGCGGCGTTCCATGGCGACCTGATCGAGATGTTCAAGAACAACCCGTTCACCCGCCCCAATGCACTGGAAGTGTGCGGCACGGCAATCGACCTCAAGCAGGTGACCAACGACATCTTCTGCCTGGCAGGCACCAACGACCACATCACCCCATGGCAGGCGTGCTACCGCTCGGCGCGGCTGTTTGGCGGCAAGACCGAGTTCGTGCTGTCGAGCAGCGGCCATATCCAGAGCATTCTCAACCCGCCGGGCAACCCCAAGGCCCGCTACATGACCAACGAAGAACTGCCGCTCGACCCGATCGCCTGGCAGGAAAACGGCACCAAGCACACCGATTCGTGGTGGCTGCACTGGCAGAGCTGGTTGACCGAGCGCTCCGGCGAGCTGAAAAAGTCACCCGCCAGCCTGGGCAACAAGGCTTATCCAGCCGCAGAAGCCTCGCCGGGCACTTATGTTCACGAGCGCTAGACTTGGTAAAGGCAAGACTACCGGAGCCAGGGATCCTGGCCGGTAGCTGCCATTGCGCAATAAATGATCAGTCGCACGCCAGAGGCCACGCCTCGGTCGGTCTGGGAAAGGCGCAGGACATCTTTCCAGATGTATTAACCAACAGGGCTCCGGCATGCCGCAACCGTTTGTATTTCGCTCCATCGACCTGGACGGCCACACCATCCGGACGGCCGTCAGATCCGGCAAGAGCCATATGGCTCCGCTGCTGATCTTCAATGGCATCGGGGCCAACCTGGAACTGGTGTTTCCGTTTGTCGAAGCGCTGGACCCGGACATGGAGGTGATTGCCTTCGATGTGCCGGGGGTCGGCGGCTCTTCGACGCCCAACCGCCCGTACCGCTTTCCAGGCCTGGCGAAGCTGGCGGCGCGCATGCTCGACTACCTTGATTACGGCCAGGTCAACGTCATCGGCGTGTCCTGGGGCGGCGCGCTGGCCCAGCAGTTTGCCCACGACTACCCCGAACGCTGCAAAAAGCTGGTGCTGGCAGCCACAGCAGCCGGCATGGCGATGGTGCCGGGCAAGCCGCGGGTGCTGATGCTGATGGCCAGCCCACGCCGCTACATCCAGCCATCCCACGTGATCCGCATTGCCCCGGAAATCTACGGCGGCGCGTTTCGCCGTGACCCGCATCTGGCGGCCAATCATGCAGCCAAGGTCCGTTCGTCAGGCAAGTTGGGTTACTACTGGCAACTGTTCGCCGGCATGGGCTGGACCAGCATCCATTGGCTGCACAAGATCCGTCAGCCGACCCTGGTGCTCGCTGGCGATGATGACCCGCTGATCCCACTGATAAATATGCGCCTGTTGGCCTGGCGGATACCCAATGCCCAGCTACACATAATTGATGACGGTCATTTGTTCCTGATCACCCGGGCCGAAGCCGTAGCGCCCATCATCATGAGTTTTCTGCAGCAGGAACGTCAGCGTGCGGTCATGCACCCGCATCCCACACCCAATGCGCATTGAACCTGGCCTGCAGACGCCCTGCACGATCAAGGGCGGCCCTGAAAACGCAAGCAAGGCCGTCAGCGCAGCAGGCGCCGGCCAGCAGTTGGTTTTAGAACTGCCCTCATTGCTGATCCGTTGTACCCGCGCGACCTGAGAGGACCGTCGAACCGCGCAGAACGGCGCAGCCCTGCCTGCGCCCTGACATTCATTGATGGCTTGACGAAGGAGTGTTGCCCTCATGCGAGAAAAACCAGCGAAGAGCGCCGAGACCACCCCGGCGACCTTCATCAACGCACAAAGCGCGATCATGGGCATGCGCGGTCGGGACCTGATGTCCACCCTGCGCAGTGTCGCCGCCCAAGGCTGGCGCCACCCATTTCGCACCGCCCGGCATGCCCTGGCGCTGGGCAATCAGCTCGGTCGGGTCTTGCTGGGTGAAACGCCGCACCAGCTCAACCCGCGTGACAGCCGCTTCGCTGATCCGACCTGGAGCCTCAACCCGCTGTACCGGCGCGGCTTGCAGGCTTACCTGAGCTGGCAGCATCAGGTCAGACACTGGATCGACGAAAGCGACCTGACCGGCGACGACCGCGCCAGGGCGCATTTCATGTTCAGCCTGATCAACGACGCGCTGTCGCCGTCCAATACGCTGCTCAACCCGTTGGCGATCAAAGAGCTGTTCAACTCCGGTGGCAACAGCCTGGTCAAGGGCCTGAGCCATATGGCCAACGACCTGCTGCACAACAACGGCCTGCCCAGCCAGACCACCAAGGACGCCTTCGAAATCGGCCGCACCCTGGCCACCACGGCAGGCTCGGTGGTCTATCGTAATGAGCTGCTGGAGCTGATCCAGTACAAGCCGATGAGCGAAAAGCAATACACCCGGCCGCTGCTCATCGTGCCGCCGCAAATCAACAAGTTCTATGTCTTCGACCTGAGCCCGACCAACAGCTTTGTGCAGTACGCCCTCAAGAACGGCCTGCAAACCTTCGTCATCAGTTGGCGCAATCCTGATGTGCGCCATCGTGAATGGGGGCTGTCCAGCTATGTCGAGGCCGCCGAACAGGCGATGAATGTCTGCCGCGCCATCACCGGTGCCCGTGAGGTCAATCTGGTCGGTGCCTGCGCCGGTGGTCTGACCATCGCCGCGCTACAGGGTCATTTGCAGGCCAAGCGCCAGATGCGGCGGGTCGCCAGCGCCACTTATATGGTCAGCCTGCTCGACAGCCAGATCGAAAGCCCGGCCACCCTGTTTATCGACGAAGAAACCCTCGAAGCGGCCAAGCGGCGCTCTTATCAGCGCGGCGTGCTTGAGGGCAGCGAGATCAACCGGGTGTTCGCCTGGATGCGCCCCAATGACCTGATCTGGCATTACTGGATCAATAACTACCTGTTGGGCAAGGCTCCGCCACCGTTCGACATCCTCTACTGGAACAACGACACCACCCGATTGCCCGCCGCCCTGCACGGCGACCTGCTGGATTTTTTCAAACACAACCCGCTCAATCATCCCGGCGGGCTGGAGGTCTGCGGCACGCCCATCGACCTGCAGAAGGTCACGGTAGACAGCTTCAGCGTGGCAGGCATCAACGATCACATCACGCCTTGGGACTCGGTCTATCGCTCGACCCTGCTGCTCGGCGGCGAGCGGCGCTTCGTACTGTCCAGCAGCGGTCATGTGCAGAGCATTCTCAACCCGCCGGGCAATCCGAAATCCAGCTTCGTCGAAAGTGGCGAACTCACCAGCGACCCGCGTGCCTGGTATTACGACGCCAGACAGCAGGATGGCAGCTGGTGGCCGACCTGGCTGGCCTGGATCCAGGAACGCGCAGGCACCCAGCGTGAAACCCGTATGACGCTGGGCAACGAGAACTACCCGCCGATGGAAGCTGCACCGGGAACCTACGTCCGTGTGCGCTGAACACTACCTCGCCCAAACCTTCAAGAAGACCGGATGAAAACCCGCGACCGAATCCTCGAATGTGCTCTGGAGCTGTTCAACCAACAAGGCGAACCCAATGTCTCGACGCTGGAAATCGCCAATGAGCTGGGGATCAGCCCTGGCAATCTGTATTACCACTTTCATGGCAAGGAGCCGCTGGTGCTTGGCCTGTTCGAGCGATTCCAGGGCGAACTTGCCCCGCTGCTCGATCCGCCCGCCGAGGCAAGGCTGGGCGCCGAAGACTACTGGCTGTTTCTGCACCTGATCGTTGAGCGTCTGGCGCATTACCGTTTTCTGTTCCAGGACCTGTCCAACCTGGCAGGCCGGCTGCCCAAGCTGGGGCGTGGTATCCGCCATCTGCTCAACGCACTCAAACGCACCCTGGCATCGTTGCTGGCCCGTCTAAAGTCAGAGGGGCAGTTGGTCAGCGAAACCCAGGCACTGGGTAACCTGGTGGAGCAGATCACCCTGACCCTGCTGTTTTCACTGGATTACCAACGCATTCTCGGACGCGACGGCGAAGTCCGGGTCGTGGTCTACCAGATCATGATGCTGGTCGCGCCGCACCTGGTACCGGTATCACGGCAAAGCGTCGAACAACTGGCACTGCATTATCTGGAGCGCTGAGCCAGGCATGCCCGATCTGTCACGGCAAATCGGGCCATGGCCGTAATGCCGCACCGTCAAGGCAGGACAAGCAAGGCAGGTAGGTTTCACTGCCTTGCCGCTACCCTGTGGGAGCGAGCAAGCTCGCTCCCACAAATCTCGCCAGCCTTAACTGATCAGCACAAGGCCGTGATCGTCAGGAAGACGGATTGGCCGGTGCCGGGGCGTTGGGCGCCGCAGCCCCCGAAGCCTGAGGCGCTGCTGCGCCACTGGAGCCGCTCTCTGGTTGCGCGGCAGGTTTGTCAGCGGCCTTGGCTGCCGGCTTGCGTGCGGCCGGTTTTTTCGCTGCCGCAGGCTTCTTGGCTGCCGCAGGCTTGGCAGCTGACGGTTTCTTGTCAGCCGGCTTATCCGCTGACTCGGCAACCGACCTGGCTTTGCTGGCGGTGCTCGAAGCGGCTTTGCTGGCCGCCTCGACCGGCTTGGCCGCGGCCTTTTTCACCGCGGGTTTAGCGGCAGTGGCCTTGCTGGCGACCTTGTCTGCCGCCTTGGCTACAGTGCTGGCCGCCGCCTTGACCAATGGCTTGGCCGTGCTACGCGGGGCAGGCTTGGCGGCAGAGATCGCCTTGACCTTGTCACCGGTCAGTTGCTCAATCTGGCGGGTCAGCTGATCGACCTTGTCGTGCAAGGTCTGCACCTCCAACCGGCTCGGTACGCCCAGGCGTGAAATGGCACTGTTGAGGCGCTTGTCGAATGCACCCTCCAGTTCACTCCACTTGCCCAGCGCCAGGTCCTTCACATCCCCGACACGGGATTTTCCGGCCCTGACCCCGCTTTTAACCTCTTCAAGCTTCTTGTCGGCGTCGACCTTGCTCTCTTGCTCGGCCTTCTCGCCATCTTTGACCAATGTTTCGAAAAGCTTACTGCCGTCATTGCTGACCTTGGAGTAAGCCCCCAAACCAGCCAGCCAGATCTGGCGTGAGTACTTCTCGATCTCGCCGATCCAGGAGCTGCTTTGTTTCTCGGTTTTTTTCTTGCCAGCCATCCCGCTCTCCTTCAGTGATCCGACTCGATACGCTCCAGCTGTTTAGGCTCATGGCGCTCAAGCTTTTTGGGCCCGACACGTTCCAGCAATGCCGTCAGTTCATCGAGCTTAGCAGACAGTGTCTCGACGTCATGCCGGGAGGGGATGCCGATACGATTCAGGCCTCTGGCGACGCGACGATCGAACGCACTTTCGATCTTGTCCAGTTGCGCCTCGACGCGGCCTTTGACGCCAGAAACCTCGCCTTTGAGCGAATCGATCTCGCTGTTGGCGGCGTCGATTTTCTCGTCGACCACCTTCTTGGCGTCCTTTTCGGCACGCTCACCGGTGCGGATCAGCTCCTTGACGTACTCGGAGCCTTCCTGGTTGGCCTTGGTATAGGCCCCCAGGCCCGCCAGCCAGATCTTGCGGGCGTAGCGCCGCACTTCGGCAAGCGTGCTGTCCTGCTCGGTTTCGATTTCGACTTTCTTTTTCAGAGTGGCCTTGACCATGGTTCACCTCACGCTCGAATGGTTGAAGAGAACATCCTTCGCAAATATGAGGTTCAAGGTAGGCAGAAAAATTAGAAAGCACACCCTAGAAGCCGCCACAAGCAGGTAGGAGCAGCTTTAGCTGCGAAGCCTTCGCTGCTAAAGCTGCTCCTACGGGCTGTTCTCAAGCGGCGAGTTCGCGGTCGAGGATGCGTTCGATCTCGCTCTGGATCGCGCCGCTCATCGGCGACAGGAAAAAGCTCAGCTCGATGACAATGCGCACCAGTTCTTCACCGACGTCGAGGCGGCCTTTGGCACCCTTGCCATGCAGGGCCACGCTGTCGCCGTCCCATTTGTGCTCCAGGCCGTACTTGCTGCTGATTTTTTGCACCAGGTGCTCGGCCTTGGTGCGGGCCTGTTCCAGGCCCAGGGCGTGGGAGCGTTCGACAAGAATCTTCGACATACCAATGTTCCTTGTTTGCGGGGCCAGTTGTCGCGCCACTATAGCAGCGCAGCATGTCGGCCATGCGCCCCGTCAAGACAAAGTCAGTCGTGATGATTAGAATGGAGCGCATTCTATTCCGGTGACAGCGATATGACCGATCAGCGCAAAGACAGCGATGCCGAACCCACCACCCATTTCGGCTACCAGAACGTGCCGCAAAGCCAGAAGGCTGAAAAAGTCGCTGAGGTTTTCCACTCGGTGGCCGCCAAGTACGACCTGATGAACGACCTGCTGTCCGGCGGCATGCACAGGCTGTGGAAGCGCTTCACCATCGAGCTGTCCGGTGTGCGTCCGGGCAACCGGGTGCTGGATATCGCCGGCGGTACCGGCGATCTGGCGCGCAAGTTCTCGCAGCTGGTCGGCCCCACCGGTCAGGTGGTGCTGGCCGACATCAATGCCTCGATGCTCAAGGTAGGCCGTGATCGCCTGCTGGACAAAGGCGTGTCGGGCAATATCGAGTTCGTCCAGGCTGACGCCGAGAAGCTGCCGTTTCCGGATAATCACTTCGATTGCGTGACCATTGCCTTCGGCCTGCGCAACGTGACCCGCAAGGAAGATGCACTGCGTTCAATGCTGCGCGTGCTCAAACCTGGCGGTCGTCTGTTGGTCCTGGAGTTCTCCAAACCGACCAACAAGCTGATGTCCAAGGCCTACGACGCCTATTCCTTCGCGTTCATGCCGGTTATGGGCAAGCTGGTGACCAATGATTCGGAAAGCTACCGCTATCTGGCCGAGTCGATCCGCATGCACCCCGATCAGGAAACCCTCAAGTCGATGATGGTCGACGCCGGTTTCGACCGCGTGACCTATCACAACATGACTTCCGGGGTCGTTGCCCTGCACCGGGGCATCAAGCCCTGATGCTGCTGCGAGGCTTGCTGGCCAGTGCCGAACACGGCATCAACCGGGTGCTGCGCATGGACAGCACCGCGTTGCCACGCCTGGGTGCGCTGAGCGGCACGGTGATTGCCGTGGACTGCCGCGACCCGGCGCTGCAACTGTTCATTCTGCCAAGCGACCAAGGTTTGCTGCTGGCCTCGCAATGGGCGGCGCCCGCCGACTGCACCTTGCGCGCCCCGGCCGCGAGCCTGTTGCGCCTGGCCTTGAGCCAGGACAAGAGCGCCGTGCTGCATGGCCCGAATGTCGAGCTTGATGGCGACAGCGGCATCCTGCTGGAGCTGGCCGGCATTCTTCAGGACCTGGAACTGGACTGGGAGTACGAGCTGTCACGCTGGCTCGGACCGGTCGCCAGCCAGGTACTGGGCAGCCAGCTGCGCAGCCGCGCCCGCTGGACCCGCAGTAGCCTGGCAAGCCTGGGCCAGAATCTGGCCGATTACCTGAGTGAAGAATCACGTACCCTGGTCGGCAAGCATGAAGCCGAAGCGCACTTCAATGAACTGGACCGGATCAAGCTTGATCTGGAACGTCTTGAAGTACGGGTAGCCCGTCTCTCTCAATCATTGACCCCCAGCGATAGCGATAACGCATGAAGTTGCTTGCCGTCCGCCGCCTGTTGCGCATCCAGCGTGTCGTAATCCGCTACCGCCTCGATGACCTGTTGTTTGGCCTGCCGCTGCCCTGGTGGCTGCTGGCAGTACGCTTCGTCCTGCCATGGCGCTGGTTGCCGCGCAAACCCTCGCCCTTGAGCCGGGGCGAACGTCTGCGCCTTGCCCTGCAGGATCTCGGGCCGATTTTCATCAAGTTCGGCCAGCTGCTCTCGACCCGCCGCGACCTGCTGCCCGAAGACATTGCCGACGAACTGATGCTGCTTCAGGACCGGGTCCCGCCGTTCGACCCGAAGCTGTCGGTCCAGCTCATCGAAGAGCAACTCGGCGCGCGGATCAGCGAAGTGTTCAGCCGCTTCGATGTCGAACCGCTGGCCTCGGCCTCGGTCGCCCAGGTGCATGCTGCACGCCTGAAAAGTGGCGAAGAAGTGGTGGTCAAGGTCGTGCGCCCGGGCCTGAAGCCGGTCATCACCCAAGACATGGCCTGGCTGTTCCTGCTCGCCCGTGTTGCCGAACGGGTATCGGCCGACGCGCGCCTGCTGCACCCGGTGCAAGTGGTCAACGATTACGAAAAAACCATTTACGACGAACTCGACCTGCTACGCGAAGCGGCCAACGCCAGTCAGTTGCGGCGCAACTTCGAAGGCTCGCAACTGCTTTATGTGCCGCAGGTGTACTGGGACTGGTGCCGCCCGAAAGTACTGGTGATGGAGCGCATCTACGGCATTCAGGTTACCGACCTGGCGACCCTGGCCGATCAGCGCACCGACATGAAGATGCTCGCCGAACGCGGCGTGGAGATCTTCTTCACTCAGGTATTCCGCGACAGTTTCTTCCATGCCGACATGCACCCCGGTAATATCTTCGTCAGCACCGTCACCCCCTGGAGCCCGCAATACATCGCCATCGACTGCGGCATCGTCGGCAGCCTGACCCCGGAAGACCAGGACTATCTGGCGCGCAACCTGTTCGCCTTCTTCAAGCGCGACTATCGCCGCGTCGCACAACTGCACATCGATTCAGGCTGGGTACCGGCAGAGACCAAACTCAATGAATTCGAGGCCGCGATCCGTACCGTTTGCGAACCGATCTTCGAAAAACCACTCAAGGACATCTCGTTCGGTCAGGTGCTGATGCGTCTGTTCCAGACCGCACGGCGCTTCAACATGGAAGTGCAGCCGCAACTGGTGCTGCTGCAGAAAACCCTGTTGAACATCGAAGGCCTGGGCCGCCAGCTGTACCCGGACCTGGACCTGTGGAGCACTGCCCAGCCGTTCCTTGAGCGCTGGATGCGCGAGCGGGTCAGCCCCAAAACCCTGTTGGGCAACCTGCAATCGCAGGTCGAGCAGTTGCCACACATCGCCGGCATGACCCGCGACCTGCTGGAGCGCCTGTCCAGGCCGCATGCCAACGATCCACCGCCACCGGGCCGTGAGCGCGGCGACAGCCGTGCCCTGCGCCTGCTCGGCGCGGCACTGCTGACCGGCGGTGCGATCCAGAGTTGGGCGCTGACCGCCGCGGGGACTGCGCTGCCGGGGCTGACCGGCATACCGGCAGGCATCATGCTGGCCGCAGGACTGTATCTGATCGTTCGTCGATAGCCAGCAGCGCGTGGCGCTGGCACACTGTTCAATCCGCCGGGCAGCGACCCCCGGCAGCGGAGAAGTTATGAAAGACTGGCTGGACGAGATTCACTGGAACAGCGACGGTCTGGTGCCTGCAATCGCTCAGGACCACAAGACCGGTCGGGTATTGATGATGGCCTGGATGAACCGCGAATCGCTGGCGCTGACGGCCGCCGAAAACCGTGCCATATACTGGTCACGTTCGCGTGGCAAACTGTGGCGCAAGGGCGAGGAATCGGGCCATGTGCAGAAGTTGCACGAGCTGCGTCTGGACTGCGATGCCGACGTCATTATCCTGATGGTCGAGCAACTGGGCGGTATTGCCTGCCACACTGGCCGGCAAAGCTGCTTCTACCGCGTATTCGAAAACGGCGACTGGAAGACCGTCGATCCGGTCCTCAAGGACCCGGACGCCATCTACCACTCAGGACACTGAACATGACCGACACCCTGGCCCGTCTGGCCGAAGTACTGGAGTCGCGCAAAGGCGCGGCTGCTGACAGCTCCTATGTCGCCAGCCTGTATCACAAGGGTCTGAACAAGATCCTGGAGAAAGTTGGCGAAGAGTCGGTCGAAACCATCATCGCTGCCAAGGACGCCGCTGTCAGCGGTGACTGCAGCGATGTCATTTATGAAACCGCCGATCTGTGGTTCCACAGCATGGTCATGCTGGCGGCCCTGGGTCAGCATCCGCAGGCCGTGCTCGACGAACTGGATCGCCGTTTCGGGCTGTCCGGCCACGCGGAAAAAGCTGCGCGCACGCAAGGTTAAGGCCTGGGCGCACGCCTGAAACTTCAAGAGGATTGCTGTAATGGGTATTTTTGACTGGAAACACTGGCTCGTCATTCTGATCGTCGTCGTCCTGGTGTTCGGCACCAAGAAGCTGAAAAACCTCGGCACTGACGTCGGCGAATCGATCAAGGGCTTTCGCAAAGCCATGAACGACGACGAAAAACAGGCTGCACCCGATGCAACGGCCCAGCCGCAGCAGTCTCAGGCCGCGCCACAACCGGCTCAGCCGACCCAGCCGCACACCATTGATGCCCAGGCCCAAAGGGTTCCAGAGCCGCAGCGCAAGGACCAGGTCTGATTCATGTTCGGTATCAGCTTTTCCGAACTGCTGCTGGTCGGCCTGGTTGCCCTGCTGGTGCTCGGCCCCGAGCGTCTGCCAGGTGCCGCACGCACCGCCGGCCTATGGATCGGGCGCCTGCGGCGCAGCTTCAACGCCATCAAGCAGGAAGTGGAGCGCGAGATCGGTGCCGACGAAATCCGTCGACAACTGCATAACGAGCACATCCTGTCGCTGGAAGAAGAGGCCCGCAAGATCTTCTCGCCATTGCAGGAAGAGGTTCTGAACCGTGATGCCTCGGCCGCCGAACCGGACCCGCAGCCCATCGAGCTGCAACCTGAACCACAACAGCAGCCGGCCGTGGCCAACGCCCCGGAAAAGCCGCGTCTGAGCCTGGAAAAACAGCCAAAACCGCTGGTCACTGCCGTGCCCGTCGCCCAACCGGCCAGCCCTTCTGATTCGTCATTGCCGCCGCGAGCCCCATGAGCGCTGAAATCCCGGAAAACGACCAGCCGATGCCGCTGGTCTCGCACCTGACCGAACTGCGGACCCGCCTGCTGCGTTGCGTGGCGGCCGTGTTTCTGGTGTTCGCCTGCCTGTTCTATTTCGCCCAGAAGATCTACACCCTGGTTTCGGCCCCGCTGCGCGCCTACTTGCCCGAAGGCGCGACGATGATCGCCACTGATGTGGCCTCGCCGTTCCTGACGCCGTTCAAGCTGACCATGATGGTTGCCCTGTTCGCCTCGATGCCGATCATCCTGCATCAGGTGTGGGGCTTCATTGCGCCGGGCCTGTACAAGCATGAAAAGCGCATTGCGGTTCCGCTGCTGGTTTCCAGCATTATCCTGTTCTATGCCGGCATGGCGTTCGCCTACTTCCTGGTGTTCCCGCTGATTTTCCACTTCTTCGCCAGCGTGACACCTGAAGGCGTGTCGATGATGACTGACATCGCCAGTTATCTGGATTTTGTCATGACCCTGTTCTTCGCCTTCGGCGTGGCCTTCGAGATTCCGGTGGCCGTAGTGCTGCTGGTGTGGATTGGCGTGGTCGATGTGGCGTACCTGAAGAAGATTCGCCCGTACGTGATCATCGGCTGCTTCGTGGTCGGTATGATCCTGACCCCACCGGACATCTTCTCCCAGACCTTGCTGGCCGTGCCGATGTGGCTGCTGTTCGAGCTCGGCGTGCTGTGCAGCGGCATGATCAGCAAGCGCGGCGAACACCCTGAGGATCCCAAGCCCGATCAGCCGCCAGCACCGCTGTCGTGAACCTGCTGTTGCTTGAGGAGGCCGACTTTATCGCGGCCGACCGGGTGATCCTGCGTGATCGCCGCCTGCGGCATATGCAGGAGGTGCAGCGCGTCGAGGTCGGCGACACCCTGCGGGTCGGCCGCATTGACGGCCTGCTGGGCCAGGCCGAGGTGCTGCGCCTGGAGCCGCGTGAAGCCGAGCTGCAGGTGAGCCTGCACAGCGCACCACCGGCCAAGCTGCCGCTGACCCTGATACTGGCCGTGCCACGACCGAAAATGCTCCGTCGGGTGTTCCAGACCGTGGCCACCATGGGTGTGCCACGGCTGATTCTGGTCAACAGCTACCGGGTAGAGAAGAGTTTCTGGCAGACACCGTTCCTGCAACCGGCGAGCATCCGCGAGAATCTGATTCTCGGTCTGGAACAGGCCCGCGACAGCGTTCTGCCTGAGGTGTTGATCGAAAAGCGCTTCAAGCCGTTTGTCGAAGACCGCCTGCCCGCGATTGCGCAAGACACCCTGGGCCTGACCGGTCACCCCGGCGACTTCCCCGCCTGCCCGCGGGCTGTGAGCGGGCCGGTCACACTGGCTATAGGCCCCGAAGGCGGCTGGATTCCTTACGAAGTCGAACTGCTGGGCAAGGCCGGCCTGCAACCGGTGCAACTGGGCGAGCGTATCCTGCGCGTCGAGACCGCCGTGACGGCTTTGCTGGCGCGCCTGTTTTAAGACGCTGCCAACTGTCATTTTGCTGACTGAACGCTTCAGTTTTAACAACACAGGCCGATGCAGTAGGACGTTTCGCGTTGATACATCCTACAAGGAGCCGCCATGCCTCGCTGGTTTACTGAAAGTCTCGCTAACGCCAGTGTTCGCCTGAAGCTGACTATAGGGTTTAGTCTGGTTGTATTGATGGCACTGGCAATCAGCAGCGTCGGCTGGAGCAGCATCCAGTCCCTGATCGCCCGCAGCGATCGGGTTGCCGCAATCAATGACGTCAACCAGCAGACCCTCGAACTGCGCATCCTGCGTCAGCAATATGAAGCCAGGGTCAGCCCTGAAGCGGCGAAAAATGTCAGCGATGCCCTGGACCGACTCGATGCAGGATTGCTGGTCGCCAAGAGCATGATCAGGACGCCAGAAAATCACCGCCGCCTGGAGACCCAGATCAAGGCCGCCAGTGATTATCGCCAGGCGTTCACAGACATGAGCCGTGCCATTACGACCCGTGAAGGTACGCGTAGTTTGATGGGCGACAGTGCCGATAAAGCCGTGGCCGAAATTGGCAAACTCGAAGCCGAGTTGCTCAAGGGCGACGATATTCTGGCCTTCAACAATATTGTCGGGGTCAGCAAGCTGCTGCAGCAGGCGCGTTTCCAAGTACGTGGTTATACCTATAGCGGACGGGCCGAATTCGAAAAGAACGCCAACGCGGCCATTGATGAGGCCATGGTCGGTATCAATAGCCTGGCTGGCGACATTCCTGCATCGTTCCTGCCCACCCTGCAAGCGGCACAGGAAGGCCTCAAAGGCTACCGCGCCGCTGTCGGTGAGTACCGCGATGCACATGGCGCAGCCAACGCAGCGCTTGAGCGGATGACGCCACTGGGCGAGACGCTGGTCAAAACCAGTGATGAACTGATTCAGAACCAGAAAGCCAGCCGCGATGCGGAAAGTCAAAAGGCGCTGGTGACGATCAGCCTGGCAACTCTGGTGGCGGTGCTGCTCAGCATTCTGGCCGCCTGGATCATCACCCGGCAAATCACCAAACCACTTGAGGACACTCTCAAGGTGGTCGAGCGTGTCGCCTCCGGCGATCTGAGCCATGACCTGAAAATCGATCGTGGCGACGAACTCGGCAAACTGCAAGCCAGCATCCAGCGCATGACCCTCAACCTGCGTGATCTGGTCGGCGGTATCCGTGACGGTGTGACCCAGATTGCCAGCGCCGCCGAAGAGCTGTCCGCAGTGACCGAGCAGACCAGCGCCGGGGTCAACAGCCAGAAGGTCGAAACCGACCAGGTGGCGACGGCCATGCACGAGATGACCGCAACGGTACAAGAAGTGGCGCGCAACGCCGAAGAAGCCTCCGAAGCGGCCAAGGCGGCTGACCTGCAGGCACGCGAAGGCGACAAGGTGGTCAACGAGGCGATTCAACAAATCGAACGCCTGGCCTCGGCCATGGGCAACTCGACTCAGGCGATGAGTGACCTCAAGCAGGAAAGCGACAAGATCGGCAGCGTCCTGGACGTGATCAAGTCGGTGGCCGAACAAACCAACCTGCTGGCCCTCAACGCCGCCATTGAAGCGGCGCGGGCGGGCGAGGCCGGGCGCGGCTTTGCCGTGGTGGCCGATGAGGTGCGCAGCCTGGCGCAACGCACCCAGAAGTCCACCGAAGAAATTGAAGCGCTGATTGCCAGCCTGCAAAACGGTACTGCGCAGGTGTCGAGCATCATCGACAGCGGTCTGAGCCTGACCGGCAGCAGCGTGGAGCTGACCCGCCGCGCAGGGGTTTCGCTGGAAAGCATCACCCGTACGGTCTCGGCCATCCAGTCGATGAACCAGCAGATCGCCGCCGCCGCAGAACAGCAGAGCGCCACCGCCGATGAGATCAATCGCAGCGTGATCAACGTCAGCGATATTTCCCAGCAGACCTCGGCCGCCAGCGAAGAAACCGCCGCTTCCAGCGTCGAACTGGCCCGTCTGGGCAACCATCTGCAGACTCTGGTCAGCCGCTTTATCGTCTGACGTGCCCCGTATCACAAGCGCGGCAGGCCGCGCTTGTGATAACTGCATCACCCTCTGCAACCGTTCAGAAATGTCCTACGACCGGTTCAGGTCGACTCTCCCCGACTCCTGCCGATGCGCTCATGACGCATTCAATAGCGCAGGAGCTTCCCGATGTTTGCATTGATCAACCGCACGCTCGACAACCTGAGCGTCAGAGTCAAACTCACCCTGGGTTTCGGCCTGGTCCTGGCCTTGACCCTGGCCATCACCCTCACCGGCTGGCACGGCCTGGACAACATGATCGAACGGTCCGAGGCGATCTCGTCCATCGGCCAGCTCAGCAACCTGACCAAGGACCTGCGTGCCGAGCGGATCATCTTCCGTGAAGAAAGCACCCCACAGAGCGCCGCTCGCGTTGAGAACCGCCTCAACGAACTGGAAAGCCATCTGGGCGTGCTGCGCAAGGAGGTCGAAAGCCCGCAGAGTCTTGACCTGCTGACGGCACAAAGCCGGATCATCGCCAGCCTGGAGAAGACCTTCGCCGAACTGAGCCTGCAACGTCAGATGCGCGACCAGACCAGCCAGAAGCTGGTGCAGCAGTCGGCGCAGGCCGTCACCGCTGTTGGCCAGGTGGAAACCGAGGTGCTCAAGTCACTGAGCCAGGAACAGGACAACGCCGAGCGTCTGGAGGAGTTCACCAACCTGGCGCAGCTCAAGCAGCAGATCCAGCTGGCCCGCTTTCAGGTCCAGGCCTACACCTTCAGCGCCAAACAGGAAGATGAACACGCCGCCGTAATGGCCATCGACGAAGCGCTCAAGGAGGTCCAGGAGATTGCCCGCGAGCAAGCCGACGACAATCTGCAAGCGCTCAAGCCAGCTGCAGAAGCGCTGCAACAGTACAAGGAACAACTGGGGCGTTTTCGCGATGCGCAGGCGGGGGTCGAGCAAAGTCAGGAGGCCATGGAAAGCCTCGGCGACCAGATGCTCGAATCGGTGGCCGAGCTCATCAGCCAGCAAGGCGCACAGCGCGATGATCAGGCCAGCCGCTCGCGCACCGCTCTTACCGGGGTCACCGTGCTGGCAATGGGTATGGGATTGCTGGCAGCCTGGGTGATGACCCGGCAGATCATCGTGCCGTTGCGCCAGACCCTGGCGGCCGCCGGGCGTATCGCCCAGGGTGACCTGAGCCGCAATCTGATCGTTGAGCGCAATGATGAGCTGGGCCAGTTGCAACGCAGCATGCAAGACATGACCGAGAACCTGCGCGGGCTGCTCAGCGGCATCGGCGATGGCGTCAACCAACTGTCCAGCGCCGCCGAGCAACTGTCGGCAGTCACTGAGCAGACCAGCGCCGGGGTCAACAGCCAGAAGACCGAAACCGACCAGGTCGCCACCGCCATCAACCAGATGGCCGCCACCGTACTGGAAGTGGCCAGCAGCGCCCAACAGGCCTCGAACGCGGCGGTTCAGGCTGACCAGCAAGCCCGCGATGGCGATCGGGTGGTGGGCGAAGCCATCGGCCAGATAGAGCAGCTGTCCCAGGAAATGCTCAACTCCACCCAGGCAATGAATCGCCTGCGCCAGGAGAGTGACAAGATTGCTGGCGTTCTGGATGTGATCAAGTCGGTGTCACAGCAGACCAACCTGCTCGCCCTCAACGCCGCTATCGAGGCCGCTCGTGCCGGCGAAGCAGGACGCGGGTTTGCTGTGGTGGCCGACGAAGTTCGAAGCCTGGCGCAACGCACCCAACAGTCCACCGAAGAAATCGAAGAGTTGATCGCCGCCCTGCAAAGCGGCACGCAGCAGGTGGTCAGCACCCTGGACAACAGCCGCAGCCTGACCGAGCAAAGCGTCGAACTGAGCCGCCGGGCGGGCGCTGCGCTTGAGCAAATCACCCGCACCGTCACCGGCATCCAGGACATGAACCGCCAGATCGCCACCGCCAGTGAGCAGCAGAGTGCAGTGGCCGAACAGATCAACCGCAGCGTGGTTAATGTGCGCGAGATCTCGGAGCAGACCGCCACGGCCAGCGAACAGACGGCCTCCTCGAGCATTGAACTGGCGCGGCTGGGCACCCGGCTCAAGGAACTGGTGAGCCGTTTCAAGGTTTGATTATGCAAGGCTGGCCGGCAGGCGACTGACGCCCTTATCAAACAAGATCACAAACCATTGATCGGGAAGGGATACCCGGTAGGAGCGGCCGAACGACGATCCGCTTTAGCCGCTTACTGTTCAGATAAGCACTGCGGACCCAGTGGGAGGGGGACTCTGCCCGCGAAGAAGCCGGTAAAGTCACAGCATCTGCTGCGACTTTGCCGCCGTCTTCGCGACCAAGGTCGCTCCCACCCAATCCTGATCTGAAATACAGTGGGAACGAGCTTGCTCGTGAAGGCGGCATTACATTCACAGCAAATGTGCGGCGTCGTGTATCAGGCCGGCACCGGTACCGGTTCAGGCCTGACCGGTTGCAACGGCAACAACGGCGCATGCGGGTCGGCGTCGATGGACGCGTGCCAGGCCGCCAGCCACTCAGGATGACGCTGGCTCCACACTTGCTCGTGCAGGCGCGACAGAGCGACCGGGTCACTGAGCAGCATCAACCGCTCATGATTACCAAGCTTCTCTGGCCCGGCCTGCAACGCCTGCTCCACCCGCTCGACGCGCAAGGCCTCGATAGGCGCAGCCTCACGGTGTCGTGAGGTGGCCATGGCACAGGCCAGGGCGTTCTGCTGCGGATCGACCACGGCCCGAACGAAGCCGTCATTAAGGGCATGCCAGCGGTTCTCGTGGGTGTACTGATCAGTGGAGATCAGTTCCTGTGGCGTGTCGTACTCCTCAGGAATCAGGAACAGCTTCTCGTCACGCGCCTTCAGGCCCAGGCCGGTACGGCTGGAAATCACCGAGACGGGAATCGACAGCATCAGCGACACCACGATAGGCGCCAGCCACCACAGAAAGCTCGGGTTCAGCCAGGCCACCAGAGCGGTCCACAACACCCCCAACAGGGTCTGCGGACCGTGACGCTTGATGGCCTCGGACCATGGTGTGGAGTCGTCGTCACGCTGCGGTGAGTTCCAGGTCGCTGCCCAGCCGAGGAACGCGGCCAGTACGAAGCGGGTATGAAACAGCATGCGCACCGGTGCCAGCAGCATCGAGAACAGCATCTCGACGAACATCGACACCGTGACCTTGAACTTGCCACCGAACGACTTGGCGCCCTGAGCCCAGATCAGGATCACACTGAGCAGCTTGGGCAGGAACAGCAGCACAATGGTCGTCGAGAACAGGGCGATGGCTTTTTCCGGGTGCCACTGTGGCCACAACGGGTACAGCTGGCGCGGCTCCAGGAAGTAGGTCGGCTCCATCAGGGTGTTGACCGCCAGCAGCGCGGTGGACAGCACCAGAAACAGAAACCACAACGGCGCTGACAGGTACGACATCACCCCGGTGAGGAACACCGCACGGTGGACCGGGTGCATCCCCTTGACCAGAAACAGGCGGAAGTTCATCAGGTTGCCGTGACACCAGCGTCGATCACGCTTGAGCTCGTCGAGCAGGTTGGGCGGCAATTCTTCGTAGCTGCCCGGCAGGTCATAGGCAATCCACACGCCCCAGCCGGCACGGCGCATCAGCGCTGCTTCAACGAAGTCATGGGACAGAATCGCACCGGCGAACGCACCTTTACCGGGCAATGGCGCCAGGGCGCAGTGCTCGATGAACGGCTTCATGCGAATGATCGCATTGTGTCCCCAGTAATGGGATTCACCCAGTTGCCAGAAGTGCAGGCCGGCGGTGAACAGCGGGCCGTAGACGCGGGTGGCGAACTGTTGCAGACGCGCGTACAGCGTGTCCATGCCCGACGCCTTCGGCGCGGTCTGGATAATCCCGGCGTCCGGCGTGGCTTCCATCAGGCGCACCAGGCTGGTCAGACACTCGCCACTCATCACGCTGTCGGCGTCGAGCACTACCATGTAGCGGTAGTCGCTGCCCCAACGGCGGCAGAAGTCGTCCAGGTTACCGCTCTTGCGTTTCACGCGGCGACGGCGACGGCGATAGAAGATCTTGCCGAAGCCATTGGTTTCGCGGCACACGTCAAGCCAGGCCTGTTGCTCGGCCACGGCGATGTCGGTGTCGTTGGTATCGCTGAGGACGAAGAAATCGAAGCGATCCAGGTCGCCGGTGGCAGCCACCGACTCGAAGGTCGCACGCAGGCCGGCAAACACCCGTGGTACGTCTTCGTTACAGATCGGCATCACCAGCGCGGTGCGGGCACCGGGTTCAATCGGCTCGTTACCCGCACTGGCTCCGGAGATCCGGTACTTGTCGCGCCCGGTCAGCAGTTCCAGAAAGCCCATCAGAGCGGTCCAGAAACCGGCCGACACCCAGCAGAACAGAATGCCGAACATCAGCAGGATGGTGGTCTGCAAGGCATACGGCAGCACCTGCATGGCGGTCTGCACGAAGGTCTGGCGGGTGATCTCGTCCAGCGACACCAGTGACCAGCCCTGGTACGGCAGGATGCCCTTCATGTACCAGCCCGCCACGGCAGTCTGGCCGAGCATCAGCAGCAGCAGGATATAGCGACGAATCGAGCCTACGGTACGCCAGCGCGACTTGGGCAAGTCCCGCGGCAGATCGCTGTAGTCCGGCTTGGGCGGATTGGTCTTGCCAGTCAGCCGCCGCCAGCCACGCACCAGAATATTGGTGCGCCATGGCTCCGGCACGACCCGGGTACGCTTGATCGGCGGCGCCACCTTGAGGCGGATCCGGCCGTTGGCATCGACATCGAGCAGTTCGGCTTCGCGCAGTTCGTCAGCAGTCGACAACGCCAGGCGGGTGCCCACCGAGGCCTGGGCGGCCTCGTCGGATGCACTGCCAGGCTGCGCCGACAGGCGCCGGTGCAGTTCGGAGAAAGACGTGCAGCCGGCCAGTTCGGCGCGCTGCTCGTCACTCATTGGCAGGTGTGCCAGGTACTCGTTGAGCGACTCTGGCACTGGAACGGAATTACTCATCGCTAGGCAACTGGTAGCTCCAGGTCTCGGTCAGGACTTGCAGAGTCTTGGCCGGTTCTGGAAGGGTGGGCGCAGCCTCGGCAGCAGGCTGCTGGGCGTCTTTGTTGGTGGCATCGGCATCTTTACCTGCTTCAGCCTTGGCCACTTCAGGCTTGCCAGCCTCAGGCTTGGCGGCCTCGGCCTTGCCTGCTTCAGGCTTGGCCGCTTCAGGTTTGCCTGCATCGGCCTTGGCGACTTCGGCCGCTTTGACCGCTTCAGCCTTGACCACCGCTTTGTCGTCTTTGACCGCGTCTTTGGCAGGCGACTTGGCAGCAGCCTTCTTCTCTTCATTGGCCACCAGCACCGCTGGCTCCTTGCCTGGCTCTGCTGGAACTTCACGCAGCAGGTAGGCACGCATCTCGACCGGACGGCTGGCGTCCTTGACCTTGATCCTCAGGCTCAGGCGGTAGCCTTTGGTGACCGGGTTGTAACGCAGGGTGTTTTCGACCAGCTCGGTGTTTTCATCGGTGGTCACCTGGCTGCGAATGGTCTTGTCTTCTGGCTGCGCAGCCAATACAGGACCGACAAAGTCGACCTGGAAGGCAATGCTGCCGTCAGGCTGGCGAATCAGATTGGCCTGACGCACATCACCCAGAGAACGCAGGGTCTGCTTGACCCAGCCCAGATCTGGCGAGTGGATGGCGTTTTCATCCTTGGTCCAGTGGATCCGGTAGTTGAACTCCATCGGCTCACCCGGAGCCGGCAAAGTGTCAGGCTTCCAGAACGCCACAATGTTGTCGTTGGTCTCGTCGGCAGTCGGGATCTCGATCAGCTCGACCACGCCCTTGCCCCAGTCGCCACGCGGTTCGATCCAGGCACTTGGACGCTTGTCGTAGCGATCGTCGAGGTCTTCGTACTGGCTGAAGTCACGACCGCGTTGCAGCAGGCCGAAACCACGCGGGTTTTCCACCGAGAAACTGCTCACAGCGAGGTGTTTGGGATTATTCAACGGACGCCATACCCACTCACCATTGGCTGCCTGGATCGACAGACCGCTGGAGTCGTGCAGCTCACGACGGTAGTTGGACATGCGCGGCGGCTGATGGGTGCCGAACAGGAACATGCTGGTCAACGGCGCCACACCAAGCTTGGTGACCTTGTCGCGCAGGAACACCCGCGAGCGGACGTCGACGCGGCTGCCGCTGCCAGGACGCAGGATGAACTGATAGGCACCGGTGGCACGCGGCGAGTCGAGCAGCGCGTAGATCACCAGGTGGTTGTCGTCTGCACCCGGCTTTTCGATCCAGTATTCCTTGAAGCGAGGGAATTCTTCGCCGGACGATACGGCAGTATCGATGGCCAGACCACGGGCCGACAGGCCATAGACCTGGTCCTTGCCGATCACGCGGAAGTAGCTGGCGCCCAGCATGGTCATGATTTCGTCGAGCTTGTCATCCTTGTTGATCGGATACAGCACGCGAAAACCGGCGTAGCCGAGTTTCTCGGTCGCCTTGGGGTCGAACTTCAGTTCGCCGAAATCGAACCGCGAAGGATCGTACTTGATCTCCTCGACCGTGGTAGCGGTGACTTCGTTGATCTTCACCGGCGTGTCGAAATGCATGCCCTGATGATAGAACGACAGCTTGAACGGAATCTTTTCGCCCGCCCACTCGGCCTTGTCTTCGCGGAAACGGATTTTCTGGTAGTCCGCGAATTTCATCTCACGGAACTCGCCCGGCAGGTTGCTCTTCGGAGCTTCAAACTTCTGCCCGGCCAATTCCTTGGCCTTTACCGCCACATCATCAAGATTGAATGCCCATAGCTGGCCTGAGCCAAGCAGGCAAAGCATGGCAGTGCCAGCCATCAACGCGCCACGCAGCCGCGTTACAGGTTTTTTTGGAGCATTACAGGGACTAACGATCACGAGCAACCCTCGCCGAAAACAGATGAAAAAACCAACGGCCAGCTATCCAGTGCCGGTTGGCGAGCATTGTTCCGACTGCGAAAGGGGCCAATGATTCCCCAAATCGCTGCCGAAGGTTTATTTGCCCGACCGTCCGACAGGCCACCAATGATGGCCACTTAGCGCGCGATTATCCTGTAGCGCGCGCCACAACGCATCAGGTGTGACAAAGTTTTTATTGCCTGGTTACCCAATCGATACAGGACGCAGCGTTTGAGCGCTTTTTTCAGGTCTCGAACAGGAAAGTCACAGGACCGTCGTTGGTCAGGTGAACTTGCATGTCAGCTCCGAAACGCCCGGACTCGGCTCTTGGATGAACCGTTTTTGCCTGTTGCAGAAGATAGTCGAAAAGTTCGGCCCCGAGAGCCGGCGGCGCTGCTTTGGAGAAACCCGGACGCAAACCGCTGCGGGTATCAGCCGCCAGAGTGAACTGGGAAACCAGCAACAGACCGCCCTGCACGTCGCGCAGAGACAGGTTCATCTTGCCGTTGGCATCGCTGAATACCCGGTAGTTCAGCAGCTTGTGGATCATCTTGTCGGCACTGGCCGGCGTGTCTTGCGGCTCTACCCCCACCAGAACCAGCAGGCCCTGGTCGATAGCCCCGACCACTTCACCCTCTACTTCAACACGCGCGCCACGCACGCGCTGTAGCAAGCCTTTCATCAAGCATCCTTAACACAGAGAGAGGATGGCCGAGCCGCAGACACCGGGCCGGCCAGACAGATCAGGCCTCTTCAGGCGCCAGATCCAGCAACTGGCGGGCGATCTGCGCCGCGGCCCGTACCAGTGCATCAGTGATACCCGGCTCGGCGGCGGCGTGGCCGGCCTCGCGGATGATTTGCAGTTCACTGCCCGGCCAGGCCTGATGCAGGTCCCAGGCGTTGTCCAGCGGACAAATCACATCGTAGCGGCCATGAATGATGATCCCCGGCAGATGGGCAATCTTGTGCATGTCGCGCAGCAACTGGTTATCTTCCAGAAACGCATTGTTAACGAAATAGTGCGACTCGATGCGGGCAATCGACAGCGCCCGCTGCGGCTCGCAGAAGCGCTCGACCACCTGCGGATTGGGCCGCAAGGTGGCGGTGCGTCCTTCCCAGCCAGACCAGGCCTTGGCCGCGTGCATCTGGGCGATCTGGTCGCTGCCGGTCAGGCGTTTGTAATAGGCGCCCAACAGGTCATGCCGCTCTTCGACCGGGATCGGGGCCAGGTAATCCTGCCAGTAGTCGGGGAACAGCCGGCTGGCACCGGACTGGTAAAACCACTGAATCTCCTGCGGGCGGCACAAAAATATGCCACGCAGGATCAACGCGTGCACGCTTTCGGGGTGCGCCTGGGCATAGGCCAGGGCCAGGGTCGAGCCCCATGAGCCGCCGAACAGCACCCATTTTTCGATCCCCAAATGCAGGCGAATGCGCTCCAGGTCTTCGATCAGATGCGCGGTGGTGTTGTTTTCCAGGCTCGCGTGCGGCGTCGAGCGGCCACAGCCGCGCTGGTCAAAAGTGATAATGCGGTACAGGGTCGGGTCGAAATAACAGCGGCTTGCCGCATCGCAGCCAGCCCCCGGCCCGCCATGAATGAACACCACCGGCAGCCCCTCGGGCGAACCACTTTCATCGACATAGAGCACATGCGGATCTTCCACGGCCAGATCATGCCGGGCGTAAGGTTTGATCTGTGGGTACAAAGTCTGCATAGCGGCTCCATGTTCCGGTTCGAGGGCGTCATCAATACTGCCGAGGTCATCATAAACCCGAAACGAGTCATCAGCATGCTGCACGTTGATGATCGTCCGTTTCTGAACGCCAAGCGTGCGAACCAGAGCGCGCAGCTCCGGTCAGAGACCCCATGCGGTTTTTTATTGATTGCGATTTTTTCAGGAAATAACCGGCGACACGCCTACAGTCAAATAACTTGAGGGCGTCTCTAAAAACGTGAGCGAGACAGCCAGCGCAAGGCAAAAACAGGCGAGCAAGCGGAGTTTACGGGGTGTAAATGAGCAGTGTGAGCCTGTTTTTAACGCAGCGATGGCAACGCAGGCCGTTCTTAGCGGGGCCGTTGAACCTTCACTCGTCTGATAGCTTGAGGTCGTAAAGATGTCTCAGGAACCACTTGTTCGCGACGCTGAAGTGGCCGCATTCCGCGCCGCTGTTCTCGCCAAACTCACCTATGCAGTGGGCAAGGACCCTGACCATGCGTTTGAGCATGACTGGTTCGAAGCGGTAGCCCTGGCTGCCCGCGACCATATGGTCGAACACTGGATGGACCATACCCGGCAGATCTACCGCAAGGTTCAGAAACGGGTGTATTACCTGTCGCTGGAGTTCCTGATCGGCCGCCTGCTTTACGACAGCCTGAGCAATCTGGGTCTGCTGGAAGTGGCCCGCGAGGCGCTGACCGAACTGGGTGTGGACATCGAGCGTATTCGTCTGCTCGAACCGGATGCCGCGCTGGGCAATGGCGGCCTGGGCCGTTTGGCCGCCTGCTTCATGGAGAGCATGTCGACCCTCGGCATTGCCGGGCATGGCTACGGCATCCGCTACGAACACGGCCTGTTCCGTCAGGCCGTGGTCGATGGCTGGCAACAGGAGCAGACCGAAAACTGGCTGGACTTCGGTAACCCCTGGGAGTTCGAGCGCCCTGAAGTGGTCTACCCTGTCGGCTTCGGCGGCTACGTCGAAACCGTACCGGGCGAGGATGGTGAAACCCATCAGGTCTGGCGGCCCGGCGAAACCGTGCGCGCGATTGCCTACGACACCCCGGTGGTCGGCTGGCGCGGCGCCAGCGTCAACACCTTGCGCCTGTGGCGCGCCCGGGCCATGGAAGACCTGCACCTGGAGCGTTTCAATGCCGGCGATCACTTTGGCGCGGTAGCCGAGGTGGTGCGTGCCGAGAGTATTTCCCGCGTGCTGTACCCGAACGATGCCACTGAAGCGGGCCAGGAATTGCGCCTGCGTCAGGAGTACTTCTTCGTTTCGGCGTCGCTGCAAGACCTGCTGCGCCGCCACCTGAACATGCACGCCACGCTGACCGACCTGGCCGATCATGCGTCGATCCAGATGAACGACACCCACCCGTCCATCGCGGTGGCCGAGCTGATGCGCCAGTTGATCGACACCCACGGCATCGCCTGGGACCAGGCCTGGAAGATCACCGTCAACACCCTGTCCTACACCAACCACACCTTGCTGCCTGAAGCACTGGAAACCTGGTCAGTAGGCCTGATGGAGCGCATGCTGCCGCGCCACATGCAGATCATCTACCTGATCAACGCCCAGCACATCGACGACCTGCGCGCCAAAGGCATCCATGATTTCGACGTGCTGCGCGCCGTCTCGTTGATCGAAGAAGACAATGGCCGCCGGGTACGCATGGGCAACCTGGCGTTCCTCGGCTCGCACAGCATCAACGGCGTTTCGGCGTTGCACACCCAATTGATGCGCAAAACCGTGTTCGCCGACTTGCACAAGCTGTACCCCGAGCGCATCAACAACAAAACCAACGGCATCACCTTCCGCCGCTGGCTGTTCCAGTCCAACCCACGCCTGACCCGGATTCTGGTCGAGACCCTGGGCGAGGACGTGCTGGACAACGCTGAAACCCGGCTGATCGACCTTGAGCCGTTTGCCGAGAAAAGCTCGCTGCGCAAGCAGTTCGCTGACCAGCGCCTGCATAACAAACGCGCCCTGGCGGCGATCATCCAGGATCGGCTGGGCATTGCCGTCAACCCGGCGGCGATGTTCGACGTTCAGGTCAAACGGATCCACGAGTACAAGCGCCAATTGCTCAACCTGTTCCACACCGTGGCGCTGTACCAGGCAATCCGCGCCGAACCCGGTACTGACTGGGTACCGCGG
Source organism: Pseudomonas sp. 21LCFQ02 (assembly GCF_024129895.2). NCBI lineage: Bacteria > Pseudomonadati > Pseudomonadota > Gammaproteobacteria > Pseudomonadales > Pseudomonadaceae > Pseudomonas > Pseudomonas sp. 21LCFQ02. The sequence goes on along the minus strand of NZ_CM178749.1, from coordinate 1,769,623 downwards.
GTAAAGATCTTCGCCGGCAAGGCAGCGGCCAGCTATCACTCGGCCAAGCTGATCATCAAGCTGACCAACGACATCGCCCGTACTGTGAACAACGACCCGACCGTGCGCGGTCTGCTCAAGGTGGTGTTCCTGCCCAACTACAACGTCAGCCTGGCCGAAAGCATCATCCCGGCGGCCGACCTGTCGGAGCAGATCTCCACCGCCGGCCTGGAAGCTTCGGGCACCAGCAACATGAAATTCGGCCTCAACGGCGCACTGACCATCGGCACCCTGGACGGCGCCAACGTGGAGATGAGCGAACAGGTCGGCCTGGAGCACATGTTCATTTTCGGCATGAGTTCGCAGCAGGTTGAATCACGCAAGCGCAGCGGCGACTTCAGTGCCCATCCTGACGTGACAGCCTCGCCACGCCTGGGTGATGTGCTGCAAGCGATTCGCGGCGGAGTCTTCTCACCCGATGACCCGAACCGCTACGTCGGCCTGGTCGATCAACTGCTGGCCTATGACCGCTTCCTGGTCTGCGCCGACTTCGACTCTTACTGGAATGCCCAGCTCAAGGTCGAAGAAACCTGGCACGACTCGAAGAAGTGGTGGCGCTCGGCGGTGCTCAACACCGCACGCATGGGCTGGTTCTCTTCGGACCGGACCATTCGTGAATACGCCACCGAGATCTGGAAGGCACTGGACTGACCGTTTGCCGTGGGGGCGCCCGCCCCCACGGCCACTTGCAGCGCCCCCGAAATTTTTCCTTTCTTGATGTGTCCAACCGGCCAATATACTTACCCTTGTTGCTGTTAAACCGGCCGAAAAGGATGTCATCACGTGCCATGGTTCGTTCTGGTCTTCGGCGCAGCGGCGCTGGGCTACCTCCTCAGTTATCCAGACTCTGAAGCCGGCACGGCCTTCGGTGCACTGCTTGGCTGGCTGGTCTGGCAAGGTTTGCGCTTGCGTGAACTGGGCCGGCAAACCGATGCCCAGGCCCAGCTGCTCAATACGGTGCAAAAGGACCTGCAAACGCTGCAGCAGCGGCTGGAGCAGAGCGCGGCTGCCGGCCTGAGCGGCCAGGCTGCTGCCACCCCTGTTCCGAGCCCGCCGCCACAAGCCGATCCCCAGCCAGAACCCGAGCTGGTCTGGGAACTACCGCCCATGGCGGCGCAAACCACCCCGCAAGCCGATGCCTGGCAGCCTGGCCAGCATGCTCCAAACCTGTTCGAACGGGCTTTGGGCGCAGCGCGCGACTGGCTGCTTGGCGGCAATACCGTGTTGCGGGTCGGGGTGGTGCTGTTGTTTCTTGGCCTGGCCTTTCTGTTGCGCTATGCCACCGAAGGCATGGTGGTGCCGATCGAGGCGCGCTATGCCGGGGTCGCGGGCAGCGCCCTGGCCTTGCTGGGCCTGGGCTGGTGGCTGCGCGGCCGTAATCCGGGATTTGCCCTGATGCTGCAAGGCACCGGGGTCGCCGTGTTGTACCTGACGGTGTTCGCAGCAATGAAACTGCATCCGCTGCTGGACCCGACCCTAGGGTTCGCCCTGCTGGTAATCATCATGGCCTGCTCGGCGATTCTGGCGGTGGCCCAGGACTCGCTGGCGCTGGCCTGCGCCGCAACCCTCGGCGGTTTTGCCGCGCCCTTGCTGGCATCAACCGGGCAAGGCAGCCATGTGGCGCTGTTCAGTTACTTTGCCCTGCTCAATACCGGTATTTTTGCCATTGCCTGGTTCAAGGCCTGGCGACTGCTGAACCTGATCGGCTTCATCGGCACCTTCGGCATCGGATTTGCCTGGGGGCTCAACACATACACCCCTGCCCTGTTCTGGAGCACCGAGCCGTTCCTGGTGCTGTTCTTCTTGATGTACCTGGCCATCGGCTTGCTATTTGCCCGACGCAAACTGTTACAAGCGCCGCAGCCAACTGCGCATGACAGCTCCGCAGCACAGCTGCGCTGGGCTGCCCGGCAAAGTGACTACGTCGATGGCAGCCTGCTGTTCGGCACACCGCTGGTCGGCTTTGGCCTGCAATACGCAATCGTTGAACACCTGCAGTTCGGCGCAGCCTTCAGCGCGCTGGTGCTGGGTCTGGTGTACATGGGCATCGCCCGCCTGCTGGCCAGTCGCGCCACCGGGCAAACCCGGTTGTTGCTGGAAGCCTGCCTGGCCCTGGGCGTGGTGTTTGCCACGCTGGCGATCCCGCTGGGCCTGGATGCGCAATGGACGACCGCCGCCTGGGCAATCGAAGGCGCGGCAGTATTCTGGCTGGGCCTGCGCCAGCAGCGGTTGCTGGCCCGCGGCTTTGGTTTGTTGCTGCAACTGGCCGCCGGCCTGGTGTTCAGCGCCCAACTCAGTGACAGCTACCTGCTGCAAGCGGCGGCCAGCCTGGATTTCTGGACCCCGATGCTGCTCGCCCTGGCCGGCTTGAGCAGTGCCAGGTGCGCCTGGCATCTGCGCACTGCGTTGCGGATCGACCCGCTGACCCTGGGCATTGTATTGCTGACCTGGAGCGGCGCTTGGTGGGCGTGTTCACTGGGCACGGCGGTGCTGCGTTTTGCCCCCCAAACCTGGCAACTGACCTGGCTGCTGCTGGCCGCAGCCGTCAGCGTGCTGCTCTGGACGCTAGTGTCTGCCCGCCTGCGCTGGCCGGGGCTGGCCTTGCTGTGCTGCGCCTTGATGCCGGTCAGCGCCCTGCTGCTGCTCGGCGCGTTGGCCAATGACTACCATCCGGCCGACCATGGTGGCTGGTTCGCCTGGCTCGTGGTCATTGCCGTGCACCTGCTGAGCCTGCGTCGTCTGGCCGATCAGTTGCCCGACTGGGTACAGGATGGCGCCCATGCCTTGGGCTGTTGGGTGATATTGGGCGTATTGGCCATGGAACTGCGCTACCTGCTGCTGCAACTGGCCGAGCAACGCAATGCCTGGCGCTGGCTGGGCTGGGCGCTGTTGCCGAGCCTGTATCTCTGGGCCATGGCGGCGCAGCGCAACTGGCCGTGGCCTGTGGCCGAGCGGCCGCGCGCCTACCGTCAATGGGCTGGCGCGCCATTGGCAGCGCTGATGCTGCTGTGGTTCTGGCTGGCCAATGCGCTCAGTGATGGCAGCGCCGCGCCCCTGCCATACATTCCGCTACTCAACCCGCTGGAGATCGGTCTGTTACTGGCCTGCGGCGGCATCGTGCTGTGGCTGCACAGACACCTGCCGGCGTTTGGCATCGCCCCGGCCAGGTCGAGCCAATTGGCAGCACTGGTCGCTGGCAGCTCGTTATTCGCCCTGCTCACGGCGATGGTGATGCGCACCGGCCACCACTGGAGCGATGTGGCCTGGGATACCGCTGCCTTGCTGGATTCCATGCGTGTGCAGGCAGGCCTGTCGATCGTCTGGACCCTGATGGCCCTGGCCTTGATGATCGGCGGACACCTCAAGGCACGCCGCGAGGTATGGCTGGCCGGCGCAGCGCTGATTGGCCTGGTGGTGATCAAGCTATTCTTTGTCGAACTGAGCGATCGCGGCTCGCTGGAGCGGATTGTTTCGTTCATAGGTGTTGGCATATTGCTATTGGTAGTGGGATATTTCGCACCACTACCGCCGAAATCTTCTGTCATAAAAATCGGCGACGAGCCCGGTCATCACCCCCTGCAAGACCCGGCAAAACCGTGAGGAACACTGCTTGAGCCGTCCGCTGATGATGAAAATCGCCGCACTGGGCATGGTCTGGTGCGCGGCGATCAACGCCCACGCCCAGGACAAACTGGCCGATTTCGCCAGCCAGACGCCGCTGACCGTGAGCGGCGAAGGCCCGTGGTACAAGCTGCAATTACCACTGGCCGTACAGCTCAATGCCCGCCAGGCCAATCTGGGCGATCTGCGGGTATTCAATGCGCAGGGTCAGGCCATGGCCTATGCCTTCACTCGCGACGCTGCGGTGATCGAAACTGAAGCAGAGCCGATTGCAGTGAAATGGTTTCCGCTGTACAGCACCGCAGAAGCCAGCGACAGCGCACCGGGGATTCGTATCGAACGCTCCAGCACCGGCGCCCTGATCGAAGTCCAGCCGCTGGGTGCCATTGAAGCGGGCGAAGAGGTGCTGCGTGGCTGGTTGCTCGATACCAGCACCGTCCAGGCACCGCTGGAGCAGTTGATCATTGACTGGAGCACCGAGCGCGAAGGTTTTCAGCAATTCAGCATTGAGGCCAGTGACGACCTGCAAAGCTGGCAGCCGTGGGGCGAAGGCCGGGTGGCGCGCCTGTCGTTCGCAGATGAGGTGGTCGAGCAACGCGAGGTCGGCTTGCCCGGCCTGAACGCCCGCTATTTGCGCCTGCTCTGGTCATCGGCCCAGAACGCCCCGACCCTGACCGCCGCCCATGTGGTCAGCGCCCGCCCGGAAAGCCCGGCACTGCCGCTGAGCTGGTCGCCACCGGTTGGCGGCAGCCTGGCCCAGCCGGGCCAATACCTCTGGCAATTACCGGTCAGCCTGCCGTTGCAGCGGGTCAGCATCGACATCGAGCAGCCCAACAGCCTGGCGCCGGGCACCTTGTATGGCCGCCTGGATGCCAGCCAGCCTTGGCAACTGCTCGGCAGCAGCCTGCTGTATCGCCTGACCCAGAACGGCCAGGACGTCGTGCAAAACGAAATCCAGCTCGACGGCCAGACGGTGCGGCAATTGAAACTGGACGTGGACGAACGCGGCGGTGGCCTGGGCGACCAGGTGCCGAAACTGCGCTTTGCAATGCAGGCGACCCAAGTGGTGTTTCTGGCCCGCGACAAAGGCCCGTTCACCCTGGCCATCGGCAACCCGACCGCCACCGCGGCCAACCTGCCGCTGACCACACTGATTCCTGAACTCAACCCGCAGACCCTGGCCACTCTGGGCAAGGCCGCGCCGGTAGCCGCCAAGGTGCCCGACCTGAGCGCGCCACTGCCTGTAGCGGCGCCCGGCCCTGACTACAAACGTCTGGGCCTGTGGGGCGTTCTGCTGCTCGGTGCACTCATCCTCGCCTGGATGGCCTGGAGCACGCTGCGCGCCATGCGCTCCAGACCCTGATATGCGGCGCCTCTGGCAGCCGTTTTTGCGGCTACGCTTTGCCCACACATGAACCAGCCCCTGCAGATCCGGTCTGACAGGGCAGTATTACCTTGCGACTCGCGCTAAACTGCGCGGGTTTTTTACTCCCCCCTGTTTCGGAGCTATCCATGTCCCGCGTTACCCTGAGTCGCTATCTGATTGAGCAGACCCGCAGCAACAACACTCCTGCCGATCTGCGTTTCCTGATCGAAGTGGTGGCGCGTGCGTGCAAAGAGATCAGCCACGCGGTGTCCAAAGGCGCCCTGGGCGGCGTGCTGGGCAGTGAAGGCACCGAAAACGTGCAAGGCGAGGTCCAGAAGAAGCTCGACGTGATCTCCAACGAGATCCTGCTTGAAGCCAACGAATGGGGCGGTCACCTGGCCGGCATGGCCTCCGAAGAAATGGACAACGCCTACCAGATCCCCGGCAAATACCCCAAAGGCGCCTACCTGCTGGTTTTCGACCCGCTGGACGGCTCGTCGAACATCGACATCAATGCCCCGGTCGGCACCATTTTCTCGGTTCTGCGCTGCCCTAACGAATACCTGAGCCAGAACGAAGCACTGAACGAAAAAGCCTTCCTGCAGCCAGGTTCGCAGCAGGTTGCCGCCGGTTACGCGATCTACGGCCCACAGACCATGCTGGTCCTGACCTTGGGCGACGGCGTCAAGGGCTTCACGCTGGACCGCGAGATGGGCAGCTTCGTGCTGACTCACGAAGACATCAGCATTCCTGAGTCAACCCAGGAATTTGCCATCAACATGTCCAACCAGCGCCACTGGGAAGCCCCGGTAAAACGCTACGTGGACGAGCTGCTGGCTGGCGAAGAAGGCCCGCTGCAAAAGAACTACAACATGCGCTGGGTCGCGGCGATGGTTGCCGATGTACACCGCATTCTGACCCGTGGCGGCCTGTTCATGTACCCGCGTGATTCGCGCGAGCCATCCAAGCCGGGCAAATTGCGCCTGATGTACGAAGCCAACCCGATGTCGTTCCTCATCGAACAGGCCGGCGGCGCTTCGACCAACGGCAAGCAACGGATCCTCGACATTCAGCCTGAAGGCCTGCACGAGCGCGTTGCGGTATTCCTCGGTTCCAAAGAGGAAGTGGCGCGCGTTACCGGTTACCACCAGCAATAAGCCATGCCAGCTCCTTGGCAGGCGTTGCTGGACTGGTGGTTCGGCGATTTCGAATCGGCCGGCGAGACCGCCAGCGCCAGGAACACGCTGTGGTTCGGTAAACGCAAGGCTAACGACACCGAGGCGCACGAGCGCTTCGGTGATCTGGTGCAACAGGCCCTCGAGGGTGGCCAGGAACACTGGCTCAATGACCCGCAGGGTTGGCTGGGCACGATCCTGCTGCTCGACCAGTTGCCGCGCATGATCTACCGCGACACCCCTCGTGCCTGGAGCGGCGATGCCCGCGCCCAGGCACTTTTGCATGAAGGTCTCAGGCAAGGCCATGACCTTAAGCTGTCCCCCGTGCACCGCAGCTTCGCCTACCTGGTGCTGGAGCACAGCGAAAACCTTGACGACCAGAATCAGGCGGTAGCTTGCTTTACCAGCCTGTTGCAGACGGCATCCGATGCCGACCGCGCCTATTTGCGCCAGAGCCTGGACTACGCCGAGCGCCATCAGCGGATCGTTGAGCGCTTTGGTCGCTTCCCGCATCGCAATGCCGTGCTTGGCCGGACCAGCACCGCTGAGGAAATCGCCTTCCTGAAGACATCGGGTTCAAGTTTCTAAATGTAAACCTGCGTCACAAATCGTTTCAATGGTCGGGAACCTGAGAGCATTTCGCTCATCAAAGTTCGTGGCACGGTATCGCTCGAATACCGGCCCACATTTTTCAGGAGCTCTCGTTCATGCCTCTGCGTTACATTGCCTTGCTGGCATCGCTGGTCTTTCTTGGCGCGTGCAACAAGATCAATCAGGAAAACTACTCGAAACTGTCGTCAGGCATGCAAAAAGCCCAGGTCGAAGACCTGCTTGGCAAGCCGACCGAATGCTCTGGCGCACTGGGCATGTCCAGTTGCACCTGGGGTAACGAGAAAACCTTTATCAGCGTGCAGTACGCCGGTGACAAGGTGCTGATGTTCTCTGGCCAGGGCCTGAATTGAGTTATGGCGATCCGACTGCTGCGCTTTGCCCTCGTCGTTCTGGCCGGTTTTCTGGCCATTGGCTTTGCCCACTCGGCAGAGAACCTGGACCCTAAAACGGCCGGCAATATCGACCTTAAACGCTACCAGGGCACCTGGTATGAACTGGCGCGCCTGCCCATGCACTTCCAGCGCGACTGCGCCCGCTCAGAGGCACGCTATCTGCTCAAGGATGATGGCAACGTAGCGGTCACCAATCGCTGCCAGAACCATGACGGCGAATGGCAAGAAGCCAAAGGCACGGCTTCGCCGCAGGTTGAGGGCAAGACCGACAAGCTGTGGGTGGTATTCGATAATTGGTTCTCGCGCCTGCTGCCATGGGTTGGCAAGGGCGATTACTGGGTCCTGTACGTCGACGACCACTACAAGACCGCAGTGGTCGGTAACCCCAATCGCAAGTACCTGTGGTTGCTGTCTCGCACGCCCAGCGTACCGGAATGGGTCAAACAGGAAATGCTCAGCAAGGCTCGCCAACAAGGCTACGACACCAGCCGACTGATCTGGCGCGAGGCGGACCTGAAGGCCGCCCGCAACCAGTAAGGCGGATCGAGCAGCTTCAGGCGATCTTTTCGAACTTCAGATCCCACACACCGTGGCCAAGGCGCTCACCGCGACGCTCGAACTTGGTGATCGGGCGCTCTTCCGGGCGCGGTACATACTGGCCATCGGCAGCCTGGTTACGATAACCCGGCGCCACACTCATCACCTCAAGCATGTACTCGGCATACGGTTCCCAGTCGGTGGCCATATGGAACACACCACCTGGCTTGAGCTTGCTGCGCACCAGTTCAGCAAACTCGGGCTGCACGATACGCCGCTTGTGATGGCGGCTCTTGTGCCAGGGGTCCGGGAAAAACAGCATCAGCCGATCAAGGCTATTATCGGCCACGCAGCGGTTGAGCACTTCGATCGCATCGCAATCGTAGACCCGCACGTTACTCAACCCCTGAGTCAGCACACCGTTGAGCAGCGCACCCACACCCGGTGAATGCACCTCGACACCAATGAAGTCATGCTCTGGCGCAGCAGCGGCCATCTCCAGCAGCGAATGACCCATGCCAAAACCGATCTCCAGCGTGCGCGGCGCAGCGCGACCGAACACCTGGTCGAAGTCCACCGGCGCATCGCTCAGTTGCAGACCGAATTGAGGCAAGCCCTGGTCCAGGCCGCGCTGCTGGCCTTCAGTCATGCGCCCGGCGCGCATCACAAAGCTTTTGATACGGCGGTGCGGACGCGCATCAGCGGCTTCGTCAGCAGGTGACTCTGGATGTGGAACGTGTGGATCAGTCATCAACGGGCTCTTACTTGATCAGGCCATCCAGCGGCGAAGACGCGCTGGCGTAGAGTTTGCGGGGCATGCGGCCGGCCAGATAGGCCAGGCGGCCAGCGATCACCGCGTGTTTCATGGCTTCAGCCATCTGTACCGGATGCTGGGCATGGGCGATAGCCGAGTTCATCAGTACCGCTTCGCACCCCAACTCCATGGCGATGGTGGCATCCGAAGCCGTACCGACACCGGCATCGACCAGCACCGGTACTTTGGTTTCTTCCAGGATGATCTGCAGGTTGTACGGGTTGCAGATCCCCAGGCCACTGCCGATCAGCCCGGCCAGCGGCATGATCGCAATACAGCCGATTTCCGCCAGTTGACGGGCGACGATAGGGTCATCGCTGGTGTAGACCATGACGTCAAAACCATCCTTGACCAGCACTTCGGCGGCCTTGAGGGTCTCGATGACATTGGGAAACAGGGTCTTCTGGTCGGCCAGCACTTCGAGCTTGACCAGATTGCGCCCGTCGAGCAGCTCACGGGCCAGGCGGCAAGTGCGCACCGCTTCGGCGGCATCGAAGCAGCCAGCGGTATTGGGCAAAATGGTGTAGCGATCCGGCGGCAGCACGTCGAGCAGGTTTGGCTCACCTGGGTTCTGGCCCAGATTGGTGCGGCGCACGGCAACCGTGACGATCTCGGCACCCGAAGCCTCGATGGCCTCGCGGGTCTGGTTCATATCCACGTACTTGCCGGTGCCGACCAGCAGGCGCGACTCGAAAGTGCGACCCGCCAGGACGAACGGCTTGTCGCTGCGAACATTGCTCATCGTGATTCCTCTAGAGATACGTTTTGACCTTTACTCAGACGCGTTGAGAACGTAACGCCATCTGACTCAGCCGCCGCCGATGGCATGAACCACTTCAACCTGATCGCCTTCGCGCAGGGCAGTGGTGTCATGCTGGCTACGCGGCACGATGTCCAGGTTCAATTCCACAGCGACGCGCCGCCCGGCAAGGTCCAGACGGGCCAGCAATGCGGCGACGGTCTCGCCGTCAGGCAATTCAAAGGTTTCACCGTTCAACTGAATGTGCATGCGCGACAGCAGCCATCATTGTTAGGGGGCCAGCATTCTAGCCCGGCCAGCCGGTCTGACCAAGCTGCAGCCGCACCATTCGTCTCAGGCGCTGCCCACCCGCCAGGCCAGCACCCCGAGGATCGACCAGCCGAACAAGAAGCACAGCCCGCCGAAGGGGGTGATGATACCCAGCTTGCCGATACTGCTCAGGGTCAACAGATACAGGCTGCCGGAGAACAGCACGATGCCGGCGGCGAAGGCGTAACCGGCCCAGTTCACCAGACGGCCAGGCATATGCATCGCCAGCAGAGCGACCCCGAACAGCGCCAGGGCATGGACCAACTGATACAGCACCCCAGTCTGGAAAATCGCCAGATACTCGGCACTCAGACGCCCCTTGAGGCCGTGCGCGGCAAAAGCGCCAAGCGCTACACCGGTGAAGCCGAAAAACGCCGCCATCATTAAAAAACCACGAAACATCTGCAGCTCCAGGCAAAAATCGTTCAATCATCTGTGGTCTGTATAATGGCCCGCTCAATCGGTTCGGCCAAGCGATCTCTATGCTGCGTATCCTTTTCCGTCGTCTAGCAAAAGCGCTGCTGTGGTTTGCTGCAGGCAGCTTTGTGCTGGTACTCGTATTGCGCTGGGTGCCGCCACCGGCTACGGCATTGATGGTCGAGCGCAAGATTGAATCATGGATTGATGGTCAGCCCATTGACCTGCAGCGCGATTGGGTGGCCTGGGAGCAAATCGCATCGCCCCTGAAAGTCGCGGTGGTCGCCGGTGAAGACCAGAAGTTCGCTGAACACTGGGGCTTTGACGTGGCAGCCATCCAGGCGGCAATTGCCCATAACGAACGCGGCGGCTCGCTTCGCGGCGCCAGTACCCTCTCCCAGCAAGTGGCCAAGAACCTGTTTCTGTGGTCGGGTCGCAGCTACCTGCGCAAAGGGCTGGAGGCCTGGTTCACCGCATTGATCGAGTTGCTGTGGTCCAAACAGCGCATTCTTGAGGTGTATCTCAACAGCGTGGAATGGGACGATGGCGTGTTCGGCGCCCAAGCGGCTGCCCGGCATCACTTCAACACCAGCGCCGCGAACCTGAGCACCCAGCAGGCCAGCTACCTGGCCGCGGTGCTGCCCAACCCGCGCCGCTGGAGCGCCAGCAGTCCCGGCAGCTACATTGCACGCCGCGCCGGCTGGATCCGCCAGCAGATGCGTCAGCTGGGCGGCGACAGCTACCTGACAGCGCTGGAGGGAAAACCATAACGGCTGGGCGGCGAACACGGAGCGCCGTAGGAGCGGCTTTAGCTGCGAAGCCTTTCGCGGCTAGAGCCACATTCACTTAGGTACTGTATGCCCTCGGTGGGAGCGACCTTGGTCTGGGCGGCATTCCGACGCAGAGGCCAGTAAAGTCACAGCATCTGTTGCGAATGTGCCGACGCTTTCGCCAGCAAGCAAGCTCCCAACGGGATTCGGGCCTTCAAACACATGGTATGGGCATTGGCCATAAACAAAAACGCCCCGACAAGTCGGGGCGTTTTGCACAGTGCTCAGATCAGGCCGCTATGGACGTCTTGAGCTTGTTCATCGCGTTCTTTTCAAGCTGGCGAATACGCTCGGCAGAGACGTTGTATTTCTCGGCCAGGTCATGCAGCGTGGCCTTTTCTTCGGCCAGCCAGCGCTGGTAGAGAATGTCCCGGCTGCGCTCGTCGAGCACTTCCAGCGCCTGATGCAGGTTGGCGGTTGAGTTGTCGCTCCAGTCGGCGTCTTCCAACTGGCGAGCCGGGTCGTAGCGGTGGTCTTCGAGGTAGTTGGCCGGCGACTGGAACGCGCTGTCGTCATCAGCCTCGGAGGCCGGGTCGAAGGCCATGTCCTGGCCGCTAAGACGGCTTTCCATCTCGCGCACTTCACGCGGCTCGACACCCAGGCTCTCGGCCACACGATGCACTTCGTCGTTGTTCAGCCAGGCCAGACGCTTTTTCTGGCTGCGCAGGTTGAAGAACAGCTTGCGCTGCGCCTTGGTGGTCGCCACTTTGACGATCCGCCAGTTGCGCAGGATGAACTCGTGAATTTCAGCCTTGATCCAGTGCACGGCGAACGACACCAGACGCACGCCCATTTCCGGGTTGAAGCGTTTTACTGCCTTCATCAAGCCGACGTTGCCTTCCTGGATCAGGTCGGACTGGGCCAGACCATAACCGGAATAGCTGCGCGCGATATGCACCACGAAGCGCAGGTGCGCCAGAACCATCTGGCGGGCGGATTCCAGATTTTGCTCGTAGTAGAGACTGTCTGCCAGTTCGCGCTCCTGCTCGGGCGTCAGCATCGGGATGCTGTTGACCGCATGCACGTAAGCCTCCAGGTTGGCACCCGGGACCAGAGCATAGGCAGGTTGCAAGGAATTGGTCATACGAAAGAAACCTCCGACTCACATGACTCGTGCAGTTCAGCACTGCGAAATTGACCGGGAACCGCTAGACAAGTTCCCTGAACAAGAAGTCAATTGATTAAAAAACGATCAACCCCGATGCTGATTTACCGGGGGGCGAGCTCACTCAAATGACGAGCCACCGCGATCCATGCACCGATATAACCCAAGAACACTGCTCCAAGCAAGAGCGAGAAACCATCTGCAACAGGAACACCGGCCAAGGCAAAGTCACTGCCATAGAGCCCGGCAAGGTCGATGACCGACTCGTTCAGCCAGTCCAGGCCAAATGCCAGCACCCCCCATGACAGCAGCCCGGCACCAATGCCATACAGCGCCCCCATGTACAGGAACGGCCTGCGCACATAGCTGTCGGTACCGCCCACCAGCTTGATGACCTCAATCTCGGTACGCCGGTTTTCGATATGCAGACGAATGGTGTTGCCGATCACCAGCAACAGCGCCGCCACCAGCAGCACGGTCAGGCCGAAGACGAAGCGGTCACCGAGCTTGAGAATTGCCGCCAGCCGCTCAACCCATACCAGGTCCAGTTGCGCCTGTTGCACCTTGGGCAATTCAGACAAACGGGTGCGCAAGGCTTCCAGCGCCGGTTTGTCGACCTCTTCGGGAGTTACCACCACGACGCCCGGCAACGGGTTGCTGGGCAGCTCCTTGAGCGCCTCGCCCAGACCGGAGTCCTTCTGGAACTCCTTGAGTGCCTGTTCGCTGCTGACATATTCGGCCTCAGCCACACCGGGCATGGCCTTGATCTGTTCGCGCAGGCGATTGCCGTCAGCCTGACCGGCGTCGATATTCAGATACACCGAGATCTGCGCCGCACGCTGCCAGGACCCGCCCAGACGCTCGACGTTACTCAACAACAGCGACAAGCCCATCGGCAGGCTCAAGGCCACTGCCATCACCAGACAGGTAAAAAAACTGCCGATCGGCTGCTTGCCCAGCCGCCGCAGGCTGTCGAGCAGGCTGCTGCGATGGCTCTCGACCCAGGCGGCCAGCAAGGTGGAAAAATCCGGCCCGTCATCATCGTGCGCGCCACGTTTTTTCTTGGGCGGCTCCTGGTCTGCCGCACGGGCCGCGGCGCGGTCGGAAATTTTTGCATTGCTGCGTGACGAGTTGCTCATACGCCGGCTTCCCCGTCACCGATCAGACGCCCACGCTGCAAGGTCAACATGCGATGGCGCATGCGCGCAATCAGTGCCAGGTCGTGGCTGGCAATCAGCACACTGGTGCCAAGCCGGTTGATATCTTCAAATACACCCATGATTTCCGCCGCCAGCCGGGGATCGAGGTTGCCGGTCGGCTCATCGGCCAGCAACAGTGCCGGGCGATGGACAATGGCGCGTGCGATACCGACCCGCTGCTGCTGGCCGGTGGACAGGTCGCCCGGATACAGCGTGGCCTTGTCGGCCAGCGCAACACGCTCCAGCGCCGAGTCGACACGCTTGGCGATCTCGGGCTTGGACAGCCCGAGAATCTGCAATGGCAGGGCGACGTTGTTGAACACCGTACGGTCGAACAGCAACTGGTGGTTCTGGAACACTACGCCGATCTGGCGGCGCAGGAAGGGAATCTGCGCCGTACTGATCTGCCCCAGGTCCTGACCGGCCAGCAGCAGCTTGCCCGAGGTCGGGCGCTCCATGGCCAGCAACAGGCGCAACAGGGTACTTTTACCGGCCCCGGAGTGGCCGGTGACAAACAGAAACTCACCGCGACGCACTCGAAAGCTCAGCTCATGCAACCCGACGTGACCGTTCGGATAACGCTTACCGACCTGCTCGAATCGAATCATGTGCGCTCCCGCTCCGCGAACAGGGCCTGAACGAAAGGTTCGGCCTCGAAAGTGCGCAGGTCGTCGATGCCCTCGCCTACGCCGATGTAACGAATCGGCAGGCCAAACTGCTTGGCCAGGGCGAAAATCACCCCGCCTTTGGCCGTACCGTCGAGTTTGGTCAGGGCCAGGCCGGTCAACGACACGGTCTGGTTGAATTGCCTGGCCTGGTTGATGGCGTTCTGGCCAGTACCGGCGTCGAGCACCAGCAAGACCTCATGAGGCGCGTGCTCATCGAGCTTGCCGATCACCCGGCGAACCTTCTTGAGTTCTTCCATCAGATTGTCTTTGGTGTGCAGACGCCCGGCCGTATCGGCGATCAGCACATCGACACCACGGGCCTTGGCCGCCTGCACGGCATCGAAGATCACCGACGCCGAGTCGGCGCCAGTGTGCTGGGCGATCACCGGGATCTGGTTACGTTCACCCCAGACCTGCAGCTGTTCCACGGCAGCGGCACGGAAGGTGTCGCCAGCGGCCAGCATGACCTTCTTGCCTTCAAGCTGCAGCTTCTTGGCCAGTTTGCCGATCGTGGTGGTCTTGCCGGCACCGTTCACGCCCACTACCAGAATCACATAAGGCTTGTGCGTGGTGTCGATCAGCAGCGGCTGCTCGACCGGTTTGAGCATGGCAGCCAGCTCGGCCTGCAGCGACTGGTACAGGGCTTCGGCGTCGGTCAGTTGCTTGCGGGCAACCTTCTGGGTCAGGTTCTGGATGATCACCGAGGTTGCCTCGACACCCACGTCGGCGGTCAGCAGACGGGTTTCGATCTCTTCGAGCAAGTCATCGTCAATCGCCTTGCGGCCCAGAAACAGACTGGCCATCCCTTCGCCAATGCTGGCGCTGGTCTTTGACAGGCCTTGCTTGAGACGGGCAAAGAAGCCGGTTTTCGCAGGTTCTGCGGCAGGCGCGGGGGCAGCAGGCACCAGGGCGGTCTCGGCAACCGGTGCTGGTTCAATCACCGGTGCAGGCGCAGGAATCACTGGCTCCGGGGCGACAACAACAGGGGCTGGCACAACAACCGGCTCTACGACCGGTGCAGGAGCAGAGGCAGCCGGTTCAGGCGCGACAACAACTGGCGCAGGCGTACTGACAGGAGCGACAACCACAGGCTCTACAGGCGCAGGCGTCGGCTCGGCTTGCACCGGCACAACCGGGGCCGCAGGCTCGACGGCTGGCGGTACAACCACAGGCTCAACAGGGGCAAAGGCAGCCGCAGCCACATGCTGCACTTCAGCAGCCGGAGCAGGCTCGGGTTGCGCGTCAGGCTGGACTGCGGGTGTTTCCTGGGGCGCCGGAGCAGGCTCCGGGGCTTTCTTGCGAAACCATCCGAACAGGCCTTTCTTTTCTCCAGCCTCGGCTGGGGTCTTCTTGTCGTCGTTGGAACCAAACATGGAGGACGGCTATCTCAAAGTAGCGAAACGCCCACAGGCGTTCCGGAAAAAAGGCGACATGCCAACAGACTGCGATCAGGGCCGCTTGTTCAGAGTGCGTCTACAAAATGGCTGCACTCGGCAATACTGCGTTGAAATTGACCTCAAAAAGCTCATGTACAAAATGTACACTGCGCTTTTTCGGCCAATCTCGCCTTGTCTTGCCTTCGCTCGCCTATTTTATAAACACCCCCCTCGTTAAGCGGCACCCGATTCACCCTTGCCTGAAACAAGTTTCATGGGCCGCGGGCCCTTGAGGGTTGTTCGCGCCGCAAACGGATCAGTATCCTAACACCCCCGTGCCCGCAGACGCTAAGTCCTGGCGGCCCGTCTTACAGGTTCAAATGACCAATGAACGCTTTAGCCCGCCGCGCCGCAGGCCTGTTGCTCAGCACTCTCTGCCTGCCGCTGGCTGCCTTGGCAGCCGATCCGCAACCGACTCATGAATTCACCCTCGACAACGGCCTGAAAGTCATCGTGCGTGAAGACCACCGCGCACCGGTGGTGGTCTCCCAGGTCTGGTACAAGGTCGGCTCCAGCTACGAGACCCCCGGCCACACCGGGCTGTCTCACGCTCTTGAACACATGATGTTCAAGGGCAGCAGCAAGACCGGTCCCGGCGAAGCTTCGCTGATCCTGCGCGATCTGGGCGCCGAAGAGAACGCCTTCACCAGCGACGACTACACCGCTTATTACCAGGTGCTGGCCCGCGACCGCCTGAGCGTAGCGCTGGAGCTGGAAGCCGATCGCATGGCGACGCTGAAAATTCCGGCCGACGAGTTCAGCCGCGAGATAGAGGTCATCAAGGAAGAACGCCGCCTGCGTACCGATGACAAACCGGTCAGCAAGGCCTATGAGCGTTTCAAGGCCATGGCCTATCCGGCCAGCGGCTATCACACCCCGACCATCGGCTGGATGGCCGACCTCAATCGCATGACGGTCGAGGACCTGCGCCACTGGTATCAACAGTGGTACACCCCTAACAACGCCACGCTGGTGGTGGTCGGCGACGTCAAGCCCGATGAAGTGAAAGCCCTGGCCGAGCGTTTCTTCGGCTCGATCCCGCGCCGCGACGTGCCGCCCGCCAAGAAACCGCTGGAACTGGCCGAGCCTGGCCAGCGGCAGATCACCCTGCATTTGAAGACCCAGTTGCCGAGCCTGATCTACGGCTTCAATGTGCCGAGCCTGTCGACCGCCGAAGACCCGCGCTCGGTGCATGCCCTGCGCCTGATCGCCGCCTTGCTCGACGGCGGCTACAGCGCGCGTATTCCGACCCGCCTGGAGCGTGGTGAAGAGCTGGTAGCCGGTGCTTCGTCGCAATACGACGCCTTTGCCCGCGGTGACAGCCTGTTCCTGATCAGCGCCACGCCCAACGTGCAGAAGAAGAAAACCCTGGCCGACACCGAAGCCGGTATCTGGCGCCTGCTCGACGAACTCAAGACCAAGGCGCCGTCCAGCGAAGAACTGGAGCGGGTCCGGGCCCAGGTCATCGCCGGCCTGGTCTATGAGCGCGACTCGATCACCAGCCAGGCCACAACTATCGGCCAACTGGAAACCGTCGGCCTGTCCTGGAAGTTGATCGACGAAGAGCTGGCTGCGCTGCAAGGCGTGACCCCGGCCGACATCCAGAACGCCGCCAAGACCTATTTCACCCGTGAGCGCCTCAGCGTTGCGCACGTGCTGCCTGAGGAGAAGAAGGCCAAATGATCATGCGCAAACATTCGCTGCCCGGCCTGTTACTGGCCGCCTCGCTCAGTGCGCTGGTCGCCCTGCCCGCTGCTGCCAATAATGCCGTAGCCCCTGATGCGCCGCGTGGCGACGCGCCACTGGGGCAAAACCTGCAATCGCTCAAAGAGCTGGACGGCAAAGCCCCGGCACGCCGGGAAATGAACATCCAGAGCTGGACCACCGCCGAAGGCGCCAAGGTGCTGTTCGTCGAATCGCGCGAACTGCCGATGTTCGACCTGCGCCTGATCTTTGCCGCCGGCAGCAGCCAGGACCCGCAGAACGCTCCAGGCCTGGCGCTGATGACCAACGCCATGCTCAACGAAGGCGTCAAAGGCAAGGACGTCACCGCCATCGCGCAAGGCTTCGAGGGCCTGGGCGCCGATTTTGGCAACGGCTCCTACCGCGACATGGCCATGGTCTCGCTGCGTAGCCTCAGTGGCCAGGACAAACGCGAACCTGCCTTGAAGCTGTTCAACGAGGTGATTGGCAAGCCTACCTTCCCGGCCGACTCGCTGGCGCGGATCAAGAACCAGATGCTGGCCAGCTTCGAGTACCAGAAGCAGAACCCCGGAGTGATCGGCAGCAAGGCGCTGTTCGAGAAACTCTACGGCAACCATCCGTACGCCCACCCCAGCGACGGCAACCCGAAAAGCATCGGCGCCCTGACCCAGGCCCAGCTCAAGGCTTTCCACGCCAAGGCCTATGCCTCCGGCAATGCGGTCATCGCGCTGGTTGGCGACCTGTCGCGCGACGAGGCTCAGACCATCGCCGCGCAAGTCTCTGCCTCGCTGCCCAAAGGCCCGGCCCTGGCGAAAATGCCGGAGCCTGCCGAACCCAAGGCCGGCGTGACACATATCGAGTTCCCGTCCAACCAGACCCACCTGCTGCTGGCGCAACTGGGCATCAGCCGCAACGACCCGGACTACGCCGCGCTGATGGTCGGCAACTCGGTACTGGGCGGCGGTGGCTTCGGCAGCCGCCTGATGACCGAAGTGCGCGAAAAGCGCGGCCTGACTTACGGTGTGTCGTCCGGCTTCACCGGCATGCGCGTGCCCGGTCCGTTCACCATCGGCCTGCAAACCCGCGCCGAACTGAGCGAAAACACGCTCAAGCTGGTCCAGGATCAGGTGCGCGAGTTCCTCGACAAAGGCCCGACCCAGAAAGAAATCGACGACGTGAAACGCGAACTGTCGGGCAGCTTCCCGCTGTCGGCGGCCAGCAACTCATCGATTGCCGCGCAGTTGGGCGCGATTGGCTTCTATGATTTGCCGCTGACCTTCCTGGAAGACTACCTGACCGAAGCCCAGGCGGTGACGGTCGAGCAGGTCAAGGCCGCGATGAACAAACACCTCAGCGCCGACCAGATGGTCATCGTTACCGTCGGCCCGACCGTGGAGCAAAAACCGCTGCCACCCCCCACTGACAAACCTGCCCGGCAACCTGTCGGCGTTCCGGAGCATTGATGGCCAATCCACGAGCAAAAGCGCATAACGGCCAAGGTCAACTGCGCATCATCGGTGGCGAATGGGGCAGCCGCAAACTGAGCTTCCCCGACGGTCCCGGCCTGCGCCCGACCCCTGACCGGGTGCGTGAAACGCTGTTCAACTGGCTGGCGCCATACATCATCGGCGCGCGGGTGCTGGACCTGTTCAGTGGCAGCGGCGCGCTGTACTTCGAGGCGCTGTCGCGCGGTGCCAAGGCAGGGCTGGCGCTGGACACCAACCCGGCGGCCATCGCCAGCCTGCGGCAGAACCTGGCGCTGCTCAAATGCGAGAACGGCCAGGTTCAGCAAAGTGATGCCCTGCGCCACCTGGAGACCTGCCCCGCAGAAACCTTCGATGTGGTGTTTCTCGACCCGCCGTTTCATCAGGAGCTGCTGGCCAACGCCTGCACCCTGCTGGAAAACAACGCCTGGCTGAGCGAACGGGCGTGGATCTACACCGAAAGCGAGACACCGCCTTCGACCACCGGGCTGCCAGGCAACTGGCGTCTGCACCGTGAGAAAAAGGCAGGTCAGGTCTATTACGCGCTCTGGCAACGCGGTTAACAGGCTGCTACGCCGGTATCGCGGGGCGGGCCGCTGGCCCTGCCCCCCTTACATCGCGCACCACTTAGTGGCAACGTAGGCGCTGACCCGCCAGCTTAACGATGACTGCCGCCATGCCTGCACCTTCGTTTCATCCTGCCCATGTCAGCCCCTTTGCCCCGGCCATCGGGCTGGGTAACCCGCATCTGCAAACCCTCTGGGGTCCGCTGTTGCGGCGCGGCTTGCCGATTGAGCGAAAGCGCGAGCGCATGTGGCTGGATGACGGTGATTTTCTCGACCTGGACTGGAACGGCCCGCATTGCCCGGATGCACCGCTGGTGCTGGTCCTGCACGGCCTGACCGGCTCGTCGAACTCGCCTTATGTGGTGGGCCTGCAACGGGCCATGCAAGCGCAGGGCTGGGCCAGCGTGGCGCTGAACTGGCGCGGCTGCTCCGGTGAGCCGAACCTGCGCTCACGCAGCTATCATTCCGGGGCCAGTGAGGACCTGGCCGCAGTGGTCGCCCACTTGCGCGCCTTGCGACCACTGGCGCCGTTGTATGCGGTGGGTTACTCGCTGGGCGGTAATGTACTGCTCAAGTACCTGGGCGAGTCCGGCGAACACAGCCAGTTGCTCGGTGCGGTGGCCGTCTCGGTGCCGTTTCGTCTGGATCAATGCGCCAACCGTATCGGCCAGGGGTTTTCGCGTATCTATCAACGCCACTTCATGCGCGAAATGCTCGGCTACATCCGTGACAAACAGCGCCGTTTTCAACACGAGGGGCTCAGCGAAGGGCTGGCCGAACTGGCCGCGCTCGGCTCGCTGGAAAACATGCGCACCTTCTGGGATTTCGACGGCCGGGTCACCGCGCCGCTGCACGGCTTTACCGACGCCGAGGACTATTACCGACGGGCTTCAAGCCGCTATTTTCTTGGCCAGGTGCGCACCCCGACGCTGATCATCCAGTCCATCGATGACCCGTTCGTGTTCGCCCACAGCCTGCCTGCGCCGGATGAACTGGCCTCGTGCATCGAATTCGAGCTACAGGCCAAGGGCGGCCATGTGGGCTTTGTCGAGGGTTCGTTGCGCCGCCCCGAATACTACCTGGAGCGGCGTATCCCACTGTGGCTGGGCATTGCCCACGAGCGGGACAATCCCTATCCCGCGACCTGACAACGCCTGACCCGGCCTCAGCCGCCGGTGGCGATTTCGCGCTTGGGGTCGGTAATCCACTCACTCCACGAGCCGGCATACAGGGCGCCCAACGGGTAACCGGCCAGCGCCATGGCAAACAGGTTATGACAGGCCGTCACGCCTGAGCCGCAGTAGGCCACCAGCTCACTGGGAGGGCGGTCCTGCAGGGCGGCGGCAAAGCGCTCGCGCAGCTTTTCGGCCGGCAAAAAGCAGCCATCGGCGCCAAGGTTCTCGGTAAATGCCAGGCATTGCGCGCCGGGGATGTGCCCTGCCACCGGATCAATCGGCTCGACTTCACCACGAAAGCGCGGTTCGGCACGTGCATCGATCAGGCTCAGGGTTGGCCGCCCGAGACGCTTTTGCAGGCGTTCGGCGCTCAACACCAGTGAATTGTCCGGTTCGCCATTGAAATGACCTGGCTCGTTACCGGCCGGATCAAGGCTCAGTGGCAGGCCTGCCGCATGCCAGGCCTTGAGGCCACCATCGAGCAAATACACGCCGTCGCGCTTGCCCAGCCAGGCCAGCAGCCACCAGGCTCTGGCGGCAAAAGCGCCGGGGCCGTCATCGTAAAGCACCACCGTGCTGTCGTTGTTGATGCCCCAACTGCGCAACCGCTCGACCAGTGCGCGGGGCTCGGGCAGTGGATGACGGCCGGTCTTGCCCTTGCTCACCGGGCCACTGAGGTCGCGCTCCAGATCGGCGAACCAAGAGCGCTCGATATGGCCCTGGGCATAGCTGCGCTGCCCGTAGTCGGCATCTTCCAGAGCAAAACGGCAATCGAGAATCACCAGCCCTGGCTCCTCCAGCCTGGCGGCCAGTTCCCGGGGGCTGATCAGTTGCGCGAGAGGCATAAAACGAACTCCTGCAGACAGACAATCGAATAATCAGGCGACATCTATTTGTCGAGCATAGGCCGTGAGCAGGCACGCCGTCGACTGGCCTTTGGTAGACATGCCGCTTATGCAGTTGATCGGCAGGCATTGTAGAGTGGCCCCGGTTCATACCCCAAGGATCTACCATGAGCGACACGCAGCAACGGCTGGACGCCGCCTTTTCTCTCCAGCGCCAGGCCTTTGCGGCCAACCCGATGCCATCAGTTGCGCAGCGCCAGGCGTGGTTGCGTGAGTTGGCGCAGCAGCTCAAGGCGCAGCGCCAGGCACTGGTGACGGCAATCAGTACCGATTTCGGCCATCGCAGTGCCGATGAAACCCTGCTGGCCGAACTGCTGCCCAGCCTGATGGGCATCCGCGATGCAAGGCGGCGCCTGAAGGGCTGGATGAAACCCTCGCGACGCCACGTCGGGCTGGCCTTCCAGCCGGCATCGGCGAAGGTTATGTACCAGCCGCTGGGGGTGGTTGGCATCATCGTGCCGTGGAACTACCCGTTGTTTCTGGCTATCGGCCCGCTGACCGGAGCCCTGGCAGCCGGCAACCGGGTGATGCTCAAACTCAGCGAGTCGACCCCCGCCACCGGTCAGTTGCTCAAGCAGATGCTGGCGCAGATTTTCCCGCAAGACCTGGTGTGCGTGGTGCTGGGTGAAGTCGAGGTCGGCATGGCGTTTTCCCGACTGCCGTTCGACCACTTGCTGTTCACCGGCGCAACCGGCATAGGCAAGCAGGTGATGCGGGCCGCTGCCGAGCACCTGACCCCGGTGACCCTGGAACTGGGCGGCAAGTCGCCGGCCATTGTGTCTCGTGACGTGCCGCTAGCGGATGCCGCGCAACGGCTGGCCTTCGGCAAGACCCTCAACGCCGGGCAAACCTGTGTGGCCCCGGATTACGTGCTGGTGCCCCGGGAACGCCTCGACGGCCTGGTCGAAGCCTTGCGCCACACAGTCCAAGGCTTCTACCCGCAGCCGACCCGCAACCGCGACAGCACGCACATCATCAATCAACGCCAGCGCCGTCGCCTGCAGCATTATGTGGATGACGCCATCGGCAAAGGCGCCCAGGCAATCGTCCTGCAACCGCAGGGTCAGGACGGCCAAATGCCGTTGACACTGCTGCTGGATGTCGACGACAGCATGCAGGTAATGCAGGAAGAGATCTTCGGGCCGCTGTTGCCGGTATTGCCTTACGACACCCTGGAACAGGCGCTGGGCTGGATCAACCAGCGCCCACGGCCACTGGCCCTGTATTTCTTTGGCTACGACAAACACGAGCAGCGACAGGTGCTGGAGCGCACCCACTCAGGCGGGGTGTGCATCAACGACACCTTGCAACATGTCGCGGTGGACGACCTGCCGTTCGGCGGCATCGGCCCTTCGGGGATGGGCCATTACCATGGCCGCGAAGGTTTTCTGACCTTCAGCAAAGCCAAGAGCGTGCTGATCAAGCCGCGCCTGAACACCGCACGGCTCATTTACCCGCCGTACGGCAAAACCCTGCAGCGGCTGATCCAGTGGCTGTTTATTCGCTGACAGCGCAACGTTGGCCGATCGGCGCCAATGTCCGATAATCGGCCCTTTACGACTGATGTCGCAAGGCTGCCGACTTGGCCCGATGGGCGCGGCTGCGATACCATCCCAGTCCCTCAACGGACTCCTGACAGGACGACGCGATGAACCGAGTGTTGTATCCAGGCACCTTCGACCCGATTACCAAGGGCCACGGCGATCTGGTCGAACGCGCCTCGCGCCTGTTCGATCATGTGATCATTGCCGTGGCGGCCAGCCCCAAGAAGAACCCCTTGTTCCCGCTCGAGCAACGGGTTGAGCTGGCCAGGGAAGTAACCGCCCATCTGCCCAATGTCGAAGTCATCGGCTTCTCGACCCTGCTGGCGCAACTGGCCAAGGAGCAGAATGCCAATATTCTGCTGCGCGGCCTGCGTGCGGTGTCAGACTTCGAGTACGAATTCCAGCTGGCCAACATGAACCGACAACTGGCCCCGGACGTGGAAAGCCTGTTCCTGACTCCGTCGGAGCGTTACTCGTTCATCTCTTCGACCCTGGTCCGGGAAATCGCGGCTTTGGGTGGCGATATCACCAAGTTCGTCCACCCGGCCGTGGCCAATGCGCTGACCGAGCGGTTCAAGAGCAATTGAAAGCGACAGCCTGCTGCAGCACTTTCAGGTAATAACCCTAGAAACCTCAAGGTGCATCCTGGAGCCTAATGCGGCACAATTCGCCGCATTGGCTTTCATATGCCCGGATGCGACCCGCGGCAGGAGTGTTTCATGTCCCTTATCATCACTGACGATTGCATCAACTGCGACGTCTGCGAACCAGAGTGCCCGAACGAAGCGATTTCCCAGGGCGAAGAAATCTACGTGATCGACCCCAACCTGTGCACCGAGTGCGTGGGCCACTACGACGAGCCGCAATGCCAGCAAGTCTGCCCGGTCGATTGCATCCCGCTGGATGAAAACCGGGTCGAAAGTAAAGACGAGCTGATGACCAAATACCGGCTCATCACCGGTAAAGCCTGACCATCATTGCTTGGCAAGGAATGCCTGTTGTTGAATCCTGATCGAAGACATTCCGGCCTGTTCGGCGCTCTGTTCGCGTTCTGCGTTCTGCTTGCGCCACTGGCTCAGGCCGCGCCGCTGCCAGACCAGGCGGCCATCGCCAGCCCTCACGCCCAAGCGACCGAGGCCGGTCAGCGAATTCTGGCGGCAGGCGGCAATGCCTTCGATGCCGCCGTGGCAGTCAGTGCCGCCCTGGCGGTCGTCGAGCCGTATGGCTCCGGTCTTGGCGGCGGCGGCTTCTTCCTGCTGCGCGACGGGGGTGATCAGCCGCAGTATCGGTTTATCGATGCACGGGAAAAGGCACCACTCCAAGCCACTTACGATCTGTATCAGCGCGACGGCAAGGTGCAGGCCCAGCTGTCGCTCAACGGTGCACTGGCCGCTGCGATTCCGGGTTTGCCCGCTGCACTGGTGGAACTGGCCGAGCACTATGGCCAGTTGCCGCTCAAGACCTCATTGGCACCGGCCATCGCCTTGGCCAACAGCGGTTTTGCAGTAGACCCCATCTACCAGAAGCGCGCCCGCATGCGCCTGTCAGCCTTGCGCGACGACCCGGAAAGCGCACGGCTGTTTCTCGACAACGGTGATATCCCAAGTATCGGCACCCTGATCCGCCAACCGGAACTGGCCGTGACCCTGGAGCGCCTGGGCCGCGATGGCCGCGAAGGTTTTTATGGCGGTGAGACCGCGCACCAGTTGATCGCCGGTGTCCAGGCTGCAGGCGGTATCTGGACCCATCAGGACTTGCAGCAATACCAGGTCGCCACTCGCCAGCCGCTGCGCTGGCCACTGGCACAACAACGCGAGTTGATCAGCGCCCCGCCGCCCTCCGCCGGCGGCGTGGCGCTGGCCCAGAGCCTGACCATGCTTGAACACCTGCCATGGCGTGAAGCCCAGGGCAGCCAGCGCATCCATTACGTGCTGGAGGTGCTGCGCCGCGCCTACCGTGACCGTGGCCAGTTGGGCGACCCGGATTTCGTCAGCAATCCGATCCCGCAGTTGCTGGACCGTCAGTACCTGAAAACCCTGGCCGCCAGCATCGATCCACAGCGTGCGACCCCAAGTGCCGAGTTACCGCCCTCGCCCGCCTGGCGCGAAGGCGATCACACCACCCATTTCGCCGTGCTCGACCGCGCCGGCAATGCGGTGTCGGCGACTCTGTCGATCAATCTGCCATTCGGCGCAGCCTTTAGCGTGCCCGGCACCGGTGTGGTGCTCAACGACGAGATGGATGACTTTGCCGCCGACCCGCAAGGCAGTAATGCTTACGGGCTGGCGGGCAGCCAGGCCAATTCGATTGCGGCGGGCAAGCGACCATTGTCGAGCATGAGCCCCAGCTTCATCGAAAGCCCCCAGGCCTTCACTGCGTTCGGCACACCGGGTGGCAGCCGTATTCCGAGCATGGTACTGCTGGCCATGCTGCAGTACCTGGACGGCCAGCCAGTCCCGGCCTGGCCAGCACTGCCCCGCTATCACCACCAATATCTGCCGGACGTGGTGGAATTCGAACCGGGAGCGCTGAGCGCGCAGATCCAGGCACAGCTAAAGAGCCGCGGCTACAGCCTCAAGCAGACCGCCGACACCTTCGGCAACCAGCAGGTGCTGTTGTGGGACAAGCAAAAACGCAGCGTTGAGGCGGCCAGTGACCCACGTGGCGTGGGAGTTGCGAGGGTCTTTGATTGATCTTCACGCTGTCTTGCAGCAAAGACGGGCCTTGTGGAGCAGCCGGGACGCCTTCGCGGCTGAAGCCGCTCCTACCGGTTTCGACAGACGTCATTCCTGCCTGTTGTAACCATCTCCGGTGCAGCCCAGACAGCGCACGAAGGCAGCCTTGCCCGGATCGACCACCAGTGCCTTGCCTGCACGACCGATGCCGCCGCCGGTGGCGGTGAATGGCAGGGAGATGACAAACAGGCCGGCACCGGCCACGGTGGCGGCAATCAGTAGCGGTCGGGCGATCAGCAGGTCACCGATCATGGCAAAAGCCGGCGGGTTCTGGATTTCATAGACCGGATCGCCACTGGCATCCGGGCGATCAAAAGCGGCCATGGCCGGCATGGCCTGCAGACCGATGGACAAGGCCAGAGTGGCAGCGAGAATGCGAAACGGGCTCATGCTGGATCCTTGGGCTGGGTAAGTGCAATGCGCCTAACTATAAACAGCGACTGCGGTTACGCAAGGCCCAAGGTCATGCAACAAATCTCCGGCCGGTAACAGATCAGGCTCAGCGCTGACACTTCGGACAAAAGACCGTGGCGCGCTGACCCAGTTTGATTTCCCGCAACAGACTGCCGCACACCTTGCACGGCAGCCCACCCCGGCCATAGGCGAACAGCTCCTGCTGGAAATAGCCGGGCTTGCCATCACCACCGATGAAATCACGCAAGGTGGTGCCGCCACGCTCGATGGCATAGGCCAGGATGCGCTTGATTTCGACGGCCAGCTTTACATAACGCGCTCTGGAAATGCTGCCCGCCTCACGGCGCGGGTCGATACCGGCAGCGAACAAAGCCTCGGTGGCGTAGATATTGCCGACCCCGACCACCACCGCGTTGTCCATGATGAACGGCTTGACCGCGATGGACTTGCCCCGCGACTTCTCGTACAGGCGCAGGCCATCGAACAGATCGGTCAGCGGCTCCGGCCCCAGGCGCACCAGCAACTCGTGATTATGCGGGTCCTGGCTCCAGAGCATGGCGCCAAAGCGCCTTGGGTCGGTGTAGCGCAGCGCCAGCCCCGACTCCAGCTCGATATCCACATGTTCGTGCTTGAGCGCCGGCAGACCCGCCTCGACCAGGCGCAGGTTACCGGACATGCCCAGATGGCTGATCAGCGTACCGACTTCGGCCTGGATCAACAGGTATTTGGCGCGTCGCCCGACCTCGACAATGCGTTGCCCCGAGAGCCGCACATCCAGGTCTTCCGGCACCGGCCAGCGCAGGCGGTGATCGCGCACGATCACCCGGCTGACCCGCTGACCTTGCAGATGTGGCGCGATACCGCGGCGGGTGGTTTCGACCTCTGGCAATTCAGGCATCAGTGTCCGCTCAGTTCGCGGATGCTTTCTTTGAGGTACTCGAAATCGTATTCGGACAAACCGACATAATCGAGGACCAGCGGGCCGACCACTTCCCACTCGTGGTCGGCCTCCTGATTGCCCAGCACCTGGAAGGACTGGCAGATGTGCTCGGCCATCTTCAGCGGCCCCAGCAGGTTTTTCAGCGGGGCATTGCGGCTCGATTCGTCCTGGAAGATCGCCAGGGCATTGTGGTGGTTGGCGATGGCCGCACACAGGTGTTCGGGCAACCGCCATGATCTGGCCGTGTAGTAACCGACCACCGCATGGTTGGTATCGAACGCGGCGTTTTCGGTGTCCACCACCCGGTGGCTCTCGTTGGCGTTGGCGTAGGCGTTTTCCAGCACTTGCATGTAGTCGGGGAAACGCTTGAGCATCAGCGGCACGCCGCAATCGTGAAACAGCCCCAGGGCATAGGACTCGTCGACCGTCTGCGAGCCGATGCGCTTGGACAGGGTCAGGCTGGTCATCGCCACGTCCTGGGCTGTGTCCCAGAAGCGGTTGAGGGTCACGATGGTCTCGTCGCTCATCTCGCCCTTGATCGACTGGGCGTTGATGAGGTTGATCACCGTACGACTGCCGAGCAGGTTGACCGCACGGTCGATGGACGCAATTTTGTTGGTCAGCCCGAAATGCGCCGAATTGACGATTTTAAGCAAAGCCCCGGAAAGCCCCGGGTCTTGGGAAATCAGTTTGGCGATGGTGCCCAGATCAGGATCGGGCATGTACTGCTCCATCTGCAAATCGACAAGGATCTGCGGCTGCGCAGGCACGCTGATACCTTGCAGGGCTTGCTGAATCTGCTCGGGGGTCAGTTCGGGGGTCAGCTCTTGGGGCATAGGTACGTACTCGAGGCCATGATCGGATTTTGCCCCCTTAATCAATAACGGTCCATCACCAAAACGGGTGATTTATTCTGAACTTTGCCGCCAGCCATGCTTCGGAACTAAAGACACCGGCAGCCAGCGAGCGGCCTCGACCGCCCGCCTGACAAGGCCTGCCCCAAGTCTGCACACCGATTCAGGAGAGCCTCATGTCCACATCCCTGCAGGGTAAACGCGTCGCATTTTTGGTAACCGATGGTTTCGAACAGGTCGAGCTGACCGGCCCGCAACAGGCTCTGGAAGCCGCTGGCGCGGCCACCGAGATTCTGTCCAGCCAGTCAGGCCAGGTCAAAGGCTGGAACCATGACCAGCCGGCCGATGATTTCAAGGTCGACCGCACCTTCAAACAGGCCGCCGAACAAAACTACGACGCCGTCGTGTTGCCGGGCGGAGTACAGAACTCCGATACCATCCGCATTGACCCCGACGCTCAGCACATCGTACGCCTGATCAACGGCCAGAACAGGCCATTGGCCGTGATCTGCCACGGTAGCTGGCTGCTGATCAGCGCTGACCTGGTGCGCGGCAAGAAGCTGACCAGCTACAAGACACTCAAGGATGACCTGGACAATGCCGGTGCCGACTGGGTCGATGAACCGGTGGTCATCGACGGCAACCTGATCAGCAGCCGCGACCCCAATGACATCCCGGCCTTCAACGAGGCGTTGCTCAAAGCCTTGTCCTGATCGTCGATTAATTCACGTCATCCCGGCCGGTAACCGGGGTGACGCGCTATAATCCCGCTCTTTTTTCCGGAGCGACGTGATGTCTCTGCCCAGCCTGCGCCTCAAAGCCAACGCCGACCGCCGCCTGCGGGCCGGTCACCTGTGGGTCTACAGCAACGAGATCGACGTTGCCGCCACGCCCCTGAACAGGTTTTCGGCAGGTGACCAGGCCGTCCTGGAAGCCGCCAGCGGCAAACCGCTGGGCATCGTGGCCATGAGCCCGAACAACCTGATCTGCGCCCGCCTGTTGTCGCGCGACATCAAGCTGCCGCTGGACAAGTCGCTGCTGGTGCACCGCCTCAACGTTGCCCTGTCGCTGCGTGAACGGCTGTTCGACAAACCCTTCTACCGTCTGGTCTACGGCGACTCAGACTTGCTGCCAGGCCTGGTGGTAGACCGCTTCGATCACATTCTGGTCGTGCAACTGGCCTCCGCCACCATGGAACAGCACAAGGACGACGTGATCGCCGCGCTGGTCCAGGTGCTCAAGCCCAGCGGCATTCTGTTCAAGAACGATTCCAGCGCCCGCGACGCCGAAGGGCTGAACCGCTACGTCGAAACCGTCTACGGCGCCGTACCTGACTGGGTCGCGCTGGAAGAAAACGGCGTGAAGTTCGAAGCACCGGTGCTTGACGGCCAGAAGACCGGCTGGTTCTACGACCACCGCATGAACCGCGCGCGCCTGGCACCCTACGTCAAAGGCAAGCGCGTACTGGACCTGTACAGCTACATCGGTGGCTGGGGCATCCAGGCCGGTGCGTTCGGCGCCAGCGAAGTATTCTGCGTCGACGCCTCGGCCTTTGCCCTGGACGGCGTAGAGCGTAACGCGGCGCTGAACGGCTTCGCGGAAAAGGTCACCTGCATCGAAGGTGACGTGTTCGAAGCCTTGAAAGAACTCAAGGCCGCCGAAGAGCGTTTCGACGTGATCGTCGCCGACCCGCCAGCCTTCATCAAGCGCAAGAAAGACCTGAAGAACGGCGAAGGCGCCTACCGTCGCCTGAATGAACAGGCCATGCGCCTGCTCAGCAAGGACGGCATCCTGGTCAGCGCCTCGTGCTCGATGCACCTGCCTGAAGATGACCTGCACAACATCCTGCTGACCAGCGCCCGCCATCTGGATCGCAACATGCAAATCCTTGAGCGCGGCGGCCAGGGCCCGGACCATCCGGTGCACCCGGCGATTCACGAGACGCGCTACATCAAGAGCATCACCTGCCGGTTGCTGCCTAACAGCTGATACACAACGCAGCTTCAGTTACCCGGGTCTTTTTCAGGATCCGGGGCATTCTCCCCGCTTGACTCCATAGCCGCTACGCCCTGCAGGTCCATGCTCAAACCCTCCGTAGCTTTCCTGAAGGACGCACCGACAGCCAGCTGAACACCCAACGCAATGACAAACCCTAGCATCACCACGCCATCCGGTATGGGATCGTCCGTAGAAAGGCGATAAAGCACCATGGCGAAGAAGCCCCCACCAAGAATGCCCATAATGGCCAAGACAAGCCTGAAAGAACTTATCAGATTTCCCAGTGCACGAATCGCATCGCACTGCGCTTCAGTGGCAACCTGCTCAGCACAGCAGGAAGGACACGCAATAGGCTCCAGAGCAAAAATCCTGATTTGCTGTTTATAGCCAGGTACAAATTGCTTCTGACATTCGCCACACGTCACCTTGAGCCCCACCACAGCGACAAACTTGCTGCCCACCTCTTCACCTCATCACTTGAGCCGACCGACGCCAGCGAGATCCATTCAGTGCGGGCATCCTATCGGGACGATAAACGAGGGAAAAACCCTCGACAGCAACTTCAGAAAATCCCTACAAACAAAACTGCTTTGTCGCAGGATGATTTACCGCACGACGATCAGACGCCATGCCAAGCACGCCCGAGCGGTGTAGAATCGGCGCTATTCATCGCCAGTCATCCCCCGGCGGGTTTATGAGCTCAGGCCGAGTGCACGGTGATCCCGTAGCTTTCGGTTATTTCCCTGCATGCGATCAATGCCGTCTTGCATGTGGATCACTAGAAGCTCACTCCCCTTGATGGGCACCTCTGAAAACGTAGGCGAGGCAGTCAGCGCAAGGCGAAACAGGCAAGGAAGCGCAGTGTGCTGAAGCACATGAGCATTCCGAGTCCGGTTTCAACGCAGCAATGACAACGCAGGCCGTTTTTAGAGGTGTCCGACTGATTAGCCTGATTTGCCGGAGTCCCCCAATGCCTGATTATCGTTCCAAGACTTCCACCCATGGCCGTAACATGGCCGGTGCCCGTGCCCTGTGGCGTGCCACCGGCATGAAAGATGACGACTTCAAAAAGCCGATCATCGCCATCGCCAACTCCTTCACCCAGTTCGTACCGGGCCATGTGCACCTCAAGGACCTGGGCCAACTGGTCGCCCGTGAAATCGAACGCGCCGGTGGCGTGGCCAAAGAGTTCAACACCATCGCCGTGGACGACGGAATCGCCATGGGCCACGACGGCATGCTGTACTCGCTGCCGAGCCGCGAGATCATCGCCGACGCCGTCGAGTACATGGTCAACGCGCACTGCGCCGATGCCATCGTGTGCATTTCCAACTGCGACAAGATCACCCCCGGCATGCTGATGGCCGCCCTGCGCCTGAACATCCCGGTGATCTTCGTTTCCGGCGGTCCGATGGAAGCCGGCAAGACCAAACTGGCCAGCCACGGTCTGGACCTGGTCGATGCCATGGTCATCGCCGCCGACTCGACCGCCAGTGACGAAAAAGTCGCCGAGTACGAGCGCAGCGCCTGTCCGACCTGCGGTTCGTGCTCCGGCATGTTCACCGCCAACTCGATGAACTGCCTGACCGAAGCCCTGGGCCTGGCCCTGCCGGGCAACGGTTCGACCCTGGCGACCCACAGCGACCGCGAGCAGCTGTTCCTGCAGGCCGGGCGCACCATCGTCGAGCTGTGCAAGCGCTACTACGGCGAGAACGACGAGTCGGTATTGCCGCGCAACATCGCCAACTTCAAGGCGTTCGAGAACGCGATGATGCTCGACATCGCCATGGGCGGTTCGACCAACACCATCCTGCACCTGCTGGCAGCGGCTCAGGAAGCCGAGATCGCCTTCGACCTGCGCGACATTGATCGCCTGTCGCGCGTGGTGCCGCAGCTGTGCAAGGTGGCACCGAACATCCAGAAGTACCACATGGAAGACGTGCACCGCGCCGGCGGCATCTTCAGCATCCTCGGTTCGCTGGCCCGTGGCGGCCTGCTGCACACCGACCTGCCGACGGTGCACAGCCGCTCGATGGAAGAAGCCATCGCCAAGTGGGACATCACCCAGACCACCGATGAAGCGGTGCATCATTTCTTCAAGGCAGGCCCGGCCGGCATCCCGACCCAGACCGCGTTCAGCCAGTCGACCCGCTGGGAAAGCCTGGACGACGACCGTGAGAACGGCTGCATCCGCAGCTTCGAGCACGCCTACTCCAAAGAAGGCGGCCTGGCCGTGCTGTACGGCAACATCGCCCTGGACGGCTGCGTGGTGAAAACCGCCGGCGTGGACGAGTCGATCCATGTCTTCGAAGGCAACGCCAAGATCTTCGAAAGCCAGGACAGCGCGGTGCGCGGCATCCTCGCTGACGAAGTGAAAGCCGGCGATATCGTGATCATTCGCTACGAAGGTCCGAAAGGCGGCCCGGGCATGCAAGAAATGCTCTACCCGACCTCCTACCTGAAATCCAAGGGTCTGGGCAAAGCCTGCGCCCTGCTCACCGACGGCCGCTTCTCGGGCGGTACTTCGGGCCTGTCGATCGGCCACGCTTCGCCTGAAGCAGCATCCGGCGGTGCCATCGGCCTGGTGCGTGACGGCGACAAGGTCCTGATCGACATCCCCAACCGCTCGATCAACCTGCTGGTCAGCGACGAAGAACTGGCTGCCCGCCGCGTCGAGCAAGACAAGAAAGGCTGGAAGCCGGTCGAAGTCCGCCCACGCAAGGTGACCACCGCCCTGAAAGCCTACGCCCTGCTGGCCACCAGCGCCGACAAGGGTGCGGTGCGTAACAAGGCGCTGCTCGACGGTCTCTGAGTTGATGCGGTAAATAAAAAACCGGCGCATTGCGCCGGTTTTTTTATGCTGCCGAGGGTAGGAGCGGCTTCAGCCGCGAAATCTTCGCCGCTAAAGCGGCTCCTACGAGGCTCCGTGTTTGCTGTGCGGCAGCGCGGCGCCGAGGCAGCGGGTAATCTTTTACTGAATCTCCTCCGGCTTGACGATCACCCAGTTCTTGTCCGCCGTTACCGGCAGCCCTTCTTTGGCCTGAGCTTCGGCATTGGCCTTGATCATGCCGTTAAGCTGGGTCATGTACTTGTCCTTGCGGTTGATCCACAGGTGTACGCCGCCCTTGTTGACGTCTACCCCGTGAAACAGCATGTAGCCGTCGCTGGTCGGTGTATCGCCAGCCACCAGTACCGGTTTTTTCCACTGGTCGATATAGGTCAGGATCGCCGCCTGTTTGCCCGCCATCCAGGTGGCCGGGGTCCACAGGTAGGGGGTCAATTCCAGATCCAGGTTGGCTTTGGGGTCATATTGCTTGTCGGTGATCTGTTTGCGCGCGGTGGTCAGTTGCTGGGTTTTGCGATCCTTGAGCATCATGGTCACGCCGATGACGTTTTCCGGTTTGACGTTGTAGCCGTACTTCGGATCGGAGGCGACCATGCGCACCAGTTCTTCGGAAGCGGCGGTCATCACATAGACCTCGATGCCGTTCTCCATCAGCTTGTTGTACAGCTCGGTCTGCCCGGTAAAGATTTTCGGCCGCTGGACTTCAAGGGTCTTGACCGTGTCGCCATCGTAGTAAGTGGCCGGGATCGGCTTGTCGAGGGCCATCAGCTCATCGACGTAGCCTTTGAGTTCCTTGAGGGTAAAGCCTGAGAACACCTGGGCCACCCACGGGTAGCAGACCATATCGTCCAGTTCGCACAGGCGGTAGTAGTAACTGAACAGGCTTTCTTTATGTTCGGCGGTGTCTTTGAAGGGGATGAGTTTCAGCGAGGGGTCGAGCTTGTCACGGGTGATCAGGCCTTTGCTTTCCATGTACGGCAGCAGTGACTCTTCGAGGTCGAAGCGATAGCTGGTGTTGTCCATGTCGAACACCGCGTAATTGCCTTTGTTGGCGTTGGCCGCAATCATCGCGTCCAGCGCCTTGGCGGCGGGTTCTGGCCAGTGTTTGAGTTCCGTGGCCGATGCCTGCAGGCTTAGCCCCAGGCCCAACCCCATGCAAAGTGCGGCCGCTAACAGTCGTGGTGCAAAGTTCATCGTGGTGCCCCTTCGTGGTAGATGAGGCCGACCGTAACAAAATTGCATTGCAGCTAGCGCATCGCTGCGACCGCTTCGATTCCGATCACGCCAGACTCTTTGCCATGCGCGACAACCGACCACGAAAGCGACACTTTTATGACACAAAGATGACTTAGGCGCCCCGGCGTTCCCAGACATCGAAGTGGTAAGCCGGCTTGTCGCCCTCTGCCGCATTGGGCTGGGTCGACACCACCTGCCATTGTGCGGTGTCGAACTCAGGGAACCAGGCATCGCCCTCAATGCTGAGTTCAATGCGAGTCAGGTACAGACGGTCTGCGTGGGGCAAGCCCTGCGCATATAACTGCTGGCCGCCGATGAGCATCACCTCGGTTACGCCCTGCTCTTGCGCCCATTGCTCGGCACGCTCCACTGCGGCCTCCAGCGAGCTGAACACCTCGGCACCATCGAGGTGCAGGTCGCGCTGGCGGCTGACCACCAGGTTCAACCGGCCAGGCAAGGGTCGCCCCAGCGAATCCCAGGTCTTGCGCCCCATGATGACTGGCTTGCCCAGGGTCGTGGCCTTGAAGTATTTAAAGTCCCCCGGCAGATGCCAGGGCATGGAGTTGTCGATGCCGATCACCCGGTTTTCGGCCATGGCGGCGATCAGGCTGAGAGGAAGATGCTTTTTCATGCGCCCAAGAATACAGGGAACTGTTAGCCCTCAATAGCTCTCCCAGCGGTTATGCTCGCTATCTGTAATCTTTCAAGAGATGTTGTGTGACTGCCCCGACTCCTCTAGACACCCTCTGGCTGACTGAAGCCGTACGCCTGCGCGAAGCCCAGGCCGGCCTGCTTGATGACCAGCAGGCCAACCGCCAGGCGCGCAGCGCCGGTGGCGACCTGCAGGCCCGTATTCAACAGCGCGCCCTGTGGCTGGCTGAACGCGACGGCATGACGGCTGCATTGCGGCGCTGGAAGCAGGGCGCCCGCCTGGCATTACTGGCGTTGCTGCTGGTCGCGGTCATCAGCGGCGCCGGGCTGGCGTTCGCCGCGCTCGGGGATACACCCGGCTCGATCAACGTGTTCCGGGCACTGGGCAGCTTGCTGGGGCTCAACCTGCTGCTGTTGCTGGGCTGGGCGCTGGGCATGCTACTGAGCCGGCATACCGGCGCCGGCCTGGGCCAATTGTGGCTGTGGCTGAGCAACCGGCTGGCCCGCGATGCGCAAGCCGTGCAACTGGCGCCC
Organism: Pseudomonas sp. 21LCFQ02; assembly: GCF_024129895.2. NCBI lineage: Bacteria > Pseudomonadati > Pseudomonadota > Gammaproteobacteria > Pseudomonadales > Pseudomonadaceae > Pseudomonas > Pseudomonas sp. 21LCFQ02. Next base: position 1,734,758 of record NZ_CM178749.1, on the reverse strand, counting down.
GCCTTGCTGGTGATGCTGCAACGCCAGCGCCTGGAGCGCTGGGTGCTGGGTTTGTTAAGCAATGCGCTGTGGCTGGTGGCGCTGTTGAGTGCGTTGATCACTCTGCTGGCAATGCTCGCCACCCGGCGTTACGGGTTTGTCTGGGAAACCACCATTCTGGGCAGCGACACCTTCGTCAGCCTCACCCAGGCGCTGGGCCGCCTGCCAGCCCTGCTCGGCTTCAGCGTACCGGATGCCGAGACCATCCGCGCCAGTGGCAACAGCATCAACGGGCTGGAACAGGCCAGGCAAACCTGGGCGGCCTGGCTGATCGGGGTGTTGCTGATCTACGGCATCCTGCCACGTCTGCTGTTGACCCTGCTGTGCCTGTGGCGCTGGCGGCGCGGTCGTGACGCACTGGCCCTGAACCTCGACGATCCGGCTTGGCAACCGCTGCGCGAGCGACTGATGCCGAGCAGCGAGCGGCTCGGCATCAACGATGCAGCCCCCGAGCGGCTGCATGAGGTGGGCACACCTAGTGCTGCACTCAGTAGCGACGGCGCGGTGCTGGTCGCCCTCGAACTGGACAACCAGCACGACTGGCCGCCCCGGCACGCACCGCACGTACTCGACGCAGGCATTCTCGACAGCCGCGAATCCCGCCATCGCCTGCTGGAGCAACTGACCGGTACGCCACCGGCACGCTTGCTGATTGCCTGTGATCCACGCCGCTCACCGGATCGCGGCAGCCTGGCGCTGCTCGCCGAGCTGGCGCGCAATGCCGGCCAAACCCGCCTGTGGCTGCTGCCGGCACCCGCAGGGCAAAGCCTTGATCCCGAGCGGCTTGGCGACTGGCACGAGGCGCTGAATGCGCTGCAACTGCCTTACACTGAGCAACCCGCCATGACCTGGCTGGAGTCCGGCCATGACTGAAACCACTCATGTATTGAAACTGGCTGTGGTCGGCCACACCAATGTTGGCAAGACCTCGCTGTTACGTACCCTGACTCGCGATGTCAGCTTCGGTGAAGTCTCGCATCGGCCCAGCACCACCCGGCACGTGGAAGGTGCCCGGCTTTCGGTAGACGGCAAGCCGCTGCTGGAGCTGTACGACACGCCCGGCCTGGAAGATGCCATCGACCTGCTCGACTATCTGGAGCGACTGGCCAGCGGCGAACGTCTCGATGGCCCGGCACGTCTGGCGCGTTTTCTCGATGGTAGCGAAGCCCGCCAGCGCTTCGAGCAGGAAGCCAAGGTGTTGCGCCAGTTATTGAGCTGCGATGCCGGCTTGTACGTGATTGATGCCCGCGAACCGGTACTGGCCAAGTACCGTGACGAGTTGGCGGTACTGGCCAGTTGCGGCAAACCCTTGTTACCGGTGCTCAATTTCGTCAGCAGCGCGCAAGCCCGTGAAGGCGACTGGCGCGAAGCGTTATCGCGATTGGGCCTGCATGCGCTGGTACGCTTCGACAGCGTTGCCCCACCAGAAGACGGTGAGCGGCGCCTGTACGAGAGCCTGGCGTTATTGCTGGAAACCGCGCGACCGCGCCTTGAGCGGCTGATTGACGATATCGAGACGCAGCGCGTTGCCCGCCGTCACAGTGCCGCATTACTGATTGCCGAGCTGTTGATTGACTGCGCTGCCTGCCGACGCAGCGTCCAGGCCAGTGCCGATCCGGAGCGAGAGGCCATCGAAGCCTTGCACCAGGCCATCCGGCAACGCGAACAGCAATGCGTCGAAGCCTTGCTCAAGCTCTATGCGTTCCGCCCTCAGGATGCTTCAGCCGCCGATCTGCCGTTGCTCGACGGCCGCTGGGGTGACGATCTGTTCAACCCGGAAACCCTGCGCCTGCTGGGCGTGCGAGTCGGCGGCGGCGTCGCGGCCGGTGCCGCCGCCGGGGCCGGTGTAGATTTGCTGGTCGGCGGCATCACGCTGGGTGCTGCGGCGCTGGCAGGCGCCATTGCCGGGGGCGCGCTGCTGACTGCTCGCAGTTACGGCAATCGCCTGCTCGGCAAACTCAAGGGCCAACGCGAGCTGACCGTGGACGATGCCGTGCTGCGCCTGCTGGCCTTGCGACAACGGCAACTGCTGCAAGCACTCGGCAGCCGGGGTCATGCAGCGATGCAAAGCATTGAACTCAGCGCCCCGCAAGACACGCAATGGCGCGAAGGCAAACTGCCCGCCCCGCTGCGCAAGGCGCGGGCACACCCGCAATGGTCAGCACTGAACCCCCACGCGAAGCTGAATCAGGCAGAGCGGCAGGATACCCGCGAAGAACTGGCGCAACTGCTGCTGGCGGTGTAGCTGCTTCAGCGACGAAGCTATCTCACCTCTCGTCGCCAAGCAGCTCGCGAGCAAACGCGCTCCTACCGCAAAGGCTGGCAGCCCGGTATCATCGCGCGCCCGTGATGACCACCACCAGAAAATACAATGAAACCCACCCTGATTGCCGCCGCTGAAATCGACCGCCTGGAGACCTGGGCCAAATATTCGAGCCACATGTGCGGAGGCTGCATGTCCAGTTGCTGCACGCTGCCGGTGGAAGTGAAGATCAAGGACCTGATCCGCATCGGTGTGGTGGATGCCTTCGAACAGGGCGAGCCGCCGAAGAACATTGCCAAGCGCCTGCTCAAGGAAGGCATCATCGAGCGCTTCAACCAGAAATCGGGGATTTTCACGATACAGCGCATGAGCAATAACGATTGCCTGTATCTGGATCGCAAGAGCCGGTTGTGCACGATCTACGACAAGCGTCCGGACACCTGCCGCAACCATCCGAAAGTCGGCCCGCGCCCCGGTTATTGCGCCTACAAGCCCAAGCCTGCCGAGAAACAGCCACGCAGCACGGCGCCTCAGCCGCCAACACGGTTTTCGCTGGACTTCTAAGCAAACCGACCCAGCAATCCGCGTCAGCCGCAATCCCGTTCACTCAAGCGCCGCCAGCTACTGTAGGAGCGACCTTGGTCGCGAAGACGGCGGCACATCCACAACAGATGTAGTGTTTTTACTGGCCTCTTCGCGACCAAGGTTGCTCCCACCGGGGCATACAGTGCTTGAGTGAACAGTATTGGCTTTAGCCGCAATACTTCGTGGCTAAAGCGGCTCCAGAGTTCAGGGTTTGCCGGGCGAACTTTCACAAAGCAAACAAAAAGCCCCCGGTCTTGCGACCGGGGGCTTTTTGTTTTCAGCCGGTTAACCGATTACTCAGTTCTTGGCTTTCTTGGCAGCGCGGGTACGCTCGCCTTCGTCGAGGATCTTCTTGCGCAGACGGATCGACTTCGGCGTCACTTCGCACAGCTCGTCGTCCTGGATGAATTCCAGAGCCTGTTCCAGCGTGTGGCGAACCGGCGGAACCAGGGCGATGACTTCGTCCTTGCCCGAAGCACGCATGTTGTCGAGCTTCTTGCCTTTGGTCGGGTTAACGCCCAGGTCGTTGTCACGGCTGTTCAGACCGATGATCTGACCGTTGTAGATGTCCTGGCCGTGCTCGATGAACAGCTTGCCGCGAGCCTGCAGGGTTTCCAACGAGTAGGTCAGTGCCTTGCCGGTTTCGACCGAAACCAGTACGCCGTTCAGGCGGCCGGACATCTGGCCTGGCTTCATGGTGTCGTAACGATCGAAGATCGAGGTCAGGATGCCTGCACCGTTGGTCAGGGTCAGGAACTGGTTACGGAAACCGATCAGACCACGCGCCGGGACGTTGTATTCCAGACGCACACGGCCTTTACCATCCGGCACCATGTTGGTCAGGTCGCCCTTACGCAGACCCATCTCTTCCATCACCTTGCCCTGGGATTCTTCAGGGATGTCGATGGTGACGTTTTCGAACGGTTCCTGCTTCACGCCGTCGACTTCACGGATGATAACTTCCGGACGGCCTACGGCCATTTCGAAGCCTTCGCGACGCATGGTTTCGATCAGCACCGACAGGTGCAGCTCACCACGGCCGGAAACCTTGAACTTGTCAGCCGAGTCGCCTTCTTCAACGCGCAGGGCAACGTTGTACAGCAGCTCTTTGTCCAGACGCTCTTTGATGTTACGGCTGGTGACGAACTTGCCTTCTTTACCGCAGAACGGCGAGTCGTTGACCTGGAAGGTCATCGAAACGGTTGGCTCGTCAACGGTCAGCGGCTTCATGGCCTCGACGTTGTTCAGGTCGCACAGGGTGTCGGAGATGAACAGCTCTTCGAAGCCGCTGATGCAGACGATGTCGCCCGCGGTGGCTTCTTCGACGTCTACACGGTGCAGACCGTGGTGACCCATCAGCTTGAGGATACGGCCGTTACGCTTCTTGCCTTCGGTGTCGATAGCGACAACCGGAGTGTTTGGCTTGACGCGGCCACGGGCGATACGGCCCACACCGATGATGCCCAGGAAGCTGTTGTAGTCCAGTGCCGAGATTTGCATCTGGAACGGACCGTCAACGTCAACGCTTGGCGCCGGGACGTGGTCGACGATGGCCTGGTACAACGCGGTCATGTCTTCGCCCATGGCGGTGTGGTCCAGACCGGCGATGCCGTTCAGGGCCGAGGCGTAGACGACCTGGAAGTCCAGCTGGTCTTCGGTGGCGCCCAGGTTGTCGAACAGGTCGAAGATCTGGTCCAGAACCCAGTCAGGACGCGCGCCCGGACGGTCAACCTTGTTGATCACCACGATTGGCTTCAGACCGGCTTCGAACGCCTTCTTGGTCACGAAGCGGGTTTGCGGCATAGGGCCGTCCTGGGCGTCGACCAGCAGCAGTACCGAGTCAACCATCGACATCACGCGCTCTACTTCGCCACCGAAGTCGGCGTGGCCCGGGGTGTCGACGATGTTGATGCGGTAGTCGTTCCAGCGAATGGCGGTGTTCTTCGCCAGGATGGTAATGCCGCGCTCTTTTTCCTGGTCGTTGGAGTCCATCACGCGCTCGTCGTTGAGCTCATTGCGCTCCAGAGTGCCGGACTGACGCAGCAGTTTGTCTACCAGGGTGGTTTTACCGTGGTCAACGTGCGCGATGATGGCGATGTTACGTAGATTTTCGATCACTTGTGTATCTCGATCAGAGGATTCGGTTTGCTGCCACTGGAGCAGCGATTAGCGTTTGAAGCGTTAGACGTCGGCCGAGGCCATAAAGGCGTCGGGGGGCCGGTGACGCAAGCCACAGGCAAACAGCCCCGGGCGTTTAGCTCGGTCGATATACGCGCACATTGGCATGCCCCTCACTGAGCAGGTGATGAGCATGCAGGCGGCTCATGACGCCTTTGTCGCAATACAGCAGGTACTGGCGGGTGTAATCCAGTTCCTTGAAGCGGCTGTTCAATGCATAGAACGGCACGGCTTGTACTTCCACGCCAGGCACTTCCAGCGGCTGGTCTTCCTGGGCATCCGGATGACGGATATCGATGATGACCTGGCCGGCCAGGGCCTGGCTGACTTCTTCTACCTCGACATCCTGGCCCAGGTCATCGATTACCTGATCGATGGTCACCAGCCGGGCGCGCTCAAGCGCGCGATCGAGGGCTGCCATGTCGAAACGGGTTTCTTCGTGTTCGACGCGATAACGCTTGGCATTGGTTTTCGGGTTGACCGAAATCACCCCGCAATATTCAGGCATGTGCCGGGCGAACTCGGCGGTGCCGATTTTGGTCGCCAGGTTGACGATGTCCTGTTTGTCGGTCGCCACCAGCGGGCGCAACACCAGCTTGTCGGTGGCCGAGTCGATGATCGACAGGTTCGGCAAGGTCTGGCTCGACACCTGGGAAATCGCCTCGCCGGTTACCAGCACGTCGATGTCCAGGCGGTCAGCCATGGCCGATGCTGCGCGTAACATCATACGCTTCAACACTACACCCATATGACCGTCGTCGACTTTCTGCAGGATTTCGCCCAGCACTTCCTCGAACGGTACGCTGATGAACAGTACGCGTTGCGAGCTGCCGAATTTCTTCCAGATGTAGTGCGCAACTTCCATCACGCCCAGTTCGTGGGCACGCCCGCCCAGGTTGAAGAAGCAGAAATGGGTGACCAGGCCGCGGCGCATCATCTGATAGGCGGCTACGGTCGAGTCGAAACCACCGGACATCAACACCAGGGTCTGCTCCAGTGCGCCCAGCGGATAACCGCCAAGGCCCTGGTGCTGGCTGTGGATGACGAACAACCGTTCGTCGCGAATCTCCATGCGCACCAGCAGTTCGGGTTTTTTCAGGTCGATGCCGGCGGCGCCACATTGCTGGCGCAACTGGCTGCCGACATAACGTTCGACGTCCATCGAGCTGAATGCATGCTTGCCGGCGCGCTTGCAACGCACCGCAAAGACCTTGCCCGGCAACAGATCGGCGTAGTGCTCTCTGCACTTGGCGACGATGTCGTCCATATCGCCCAGCGGGTATTCAGCCACCTGCAGGAAATTGGCGATACCTGGCATGCAGCACAGCCGCTCAGTGATGCCCTGAAGGATCTTCGGATCGGTCAGCCGGGTCTCGACCTCAAGGTTGTCCCATACACCACCCACGACGATATTTTCGTCCAGCTCGCGCAGCACGGTACGGATGTTCTTGCCCAGCTGGCGAATGAACTTCTTGCGCACCGGTGGGCTTTTGATGGTGATTTCTGGGAAAACTTTGACGATGAGCTTCATGAAAACGCTACGTAAGGATCCGGCTGAAAAAAGAGGGGCGCGGATTATAGCGGAAATTGCTCAAGGTTTAACCAACTATCGTACACCCGAATGTCGACGCACCAAAAAGGATCACAATCGATCAGTTCGGCAACATAACAGTGCATGAAATGTACAAAAAAACGACATTGACCTCAGCAACATGCGCAGAATCGGGCATCGCGCCCAACTCGGGGCACTGGCATGCAATTTGCTCCCTTGTGAGGCAGGTTGCCTTGGCAGAGTATTCTGCGCCGGCACTACCCAAATTCAGGGGCCAAACAATAGCAACGGTCCCAACCCACCCGGAGGACACCATGTCGAAGTCGGTTCAACTCATCAAAGATCATGACGTTAAATGGATTGATCTGCGCTTCACTGACACCAAAGGCAAGCAGCAACACGTCACCATGCCGGCACGCGACGCGCTGGACGAAGAGTTCTTCGAAGTCGGCAAGATGTTCGACGGTTCCTCCATCGAAGGCTGGAAAGGTATCGAAGCCTCCGACATGATCCTGCTGCCGGACGACGACTCCGCCGTGCTGGACCCGTTCACCGAAGAGCCTACCCTGATCCTGGTCTGCGACATCATCGAGCCGTCGACCATGCAAGGCTACGACCGCGACCCGCGCGCCATCGCGCACCGCGCCGAGGAATACCTGAAGTCCACCGGTATCGGTGACACCGTGTTCGTCGGTCCAGAGCCTGAGTTCTTCATCTTTGACTCGGTCAAATACAAGTCCGACATCTCCGGCTCTATGTTCAAGATCTTCTCCGAGCAAGGCTCGTGGATGACCGACCAGGACGTCGAAGGCGGCAACAAAGGCCACCGTCCAGGCATCAAAGGCGGCTACTTCCCGGTTCCACCGGTCGACCACGACCACGAAATCCGTACCGCCATGTGCAACGCACTGGAAGAAATGGGTCAGGTCGTTGAAGTTCACCACCACGAAGTGGCAACTGCTGGCCAGAACGAAATCGGCGTGCAGTTCAACACCCTGGTGAAGAAGGCTGACGAAGTTCAGACCCTCAAGTACGTTGTCCACAACGTTGCCGACGCCTACGGCCGCACCGCGACCTTCATGCCGAAGCCGCTGTACGGCGACAACGGCTCGGGCATGCACGTCCACATGTCCATCGCCAAAGACGGCAAGAACACCTTTGCCGGCGAAGGCTATGCCGGTCTGTCCGACACCGCTCTGTACTTCATCGGCGGTATCATCAAGCACGGTAAGGCCCTGAACGGCTTCACCAACCCGTCGACCAACTCCTACAAGCGTCTGGTCCCAGGCTTTGAAGCGCCGGTAATGCTGGCCTACTCGGCGCGTAACCGTTCGGCTTCGATCCGTATTCCTTACGTTTCCAGCCCACGTGCACGTCGTATCGAAGCCCGCTTCCCGGATCCGGCTGCCAACCCGTACCTGGCCTTCGCTGCCCTGCTGATGGCCGGTCTGGACGGTATCCAGAACAAGATCCACCCAGGCGATGCAGCCGACAAGAACCTGTACGACCTGCCACCAGAAGAAGCCAAGGAAATCCCGCAAGTGTGCGGCAGCCTGAAAGAGGCCCTGGAAGAACTGGACAAAGGCCGCGCGTTCCTGACCAAAGGCGGCGTGTTCTCCGACGACTTCATCGATGCCTACATCGAGCTGAAATCGGCTGAAGAAGTCAAAGTCCGTACCTTCGTACACCCTCTGGAATACGAGCTGTACTACAGCTGCTGATTCCTTGTACGCCGGCCTCGCCGGCGTATCGAGAGGCCACCTTCGGGTGGCCTTTTTCGTTTATGCAGGCCTCGGCCATGCTTGCAAGACTAATGCTGGCCAGCCACGCACATCGCACGAATCTGCATTATGCTGAGCCCTCATCGCTCCCGTTGCTGTCGAGAATGCCATGCGTCACAGTCTTGTCTGCCTGCTGTTGTTGGTCTGCCTGCCCGCCATGGCACAGATCTACAAGTACACCGACGCCAATGGCAATACGGCCTACAGCAATCAGCCGCCTGACGGTGCACGCGCCGAGCCGGTCGAGCTCAAGCCGCTCAACAGTATCGAGCCGCGCCCCGCTGCTGCGCCAGCCAGCCCTGCGCCAGCCACTCAGTCAGCGCCGGCCCCTGTGGCCTACGAGCAACTGGAACTGACCGACCTGCCCAACGATGCCGCGCTGCGTGCCAACGACGGCACCTTTTACATTGGCGTACGGATCAAGCCCAGGCTGCAGCCGGACCATCGCTTGCAACTGCTGGTCGATGGCAAACCGTACGGTCAACCCACCAACGTACCGCGCCTGCAGGTCGTCAATATTGATCGCGGCGAGCACAGCTTCGCCGTGCTGGTGCACGACGCCAGGCGCATCATCCAGCAGAGCCCCACCGTGACCCTGACCGTATTGCGCGCCGCTGCGGGCAGGCCCTGAGATGGGCGCGTTGCGCATCCTGTGGTGCGCTGTTCTGTGCGGGCTGGCAACGCTTGCCCAGGCGCAGATCTATACCTATGTCGATGCCGAAGGCAATCGGGTGTTCACCGATCAGCCGCACAAGAACGCCAAGCGGGTCGATATCACCCCCACCAACAATATGAGCAGCACACCCCGCACCCGCGACGTCAAAGCCAGCCCTGTCCAGCCCAAGCCCAAGGCGATGTTCCGCTACCAGTTGCTGCGCATCCTCGCCCCAGAACCCGACGCAGCGCTGCGCAGCATGGAAGGCAACCTGATCGTTACGGTGACCAACGAGCCGGCGCTGCAAGAGGGGCATCGCTACGTACTGTTGCTCGACAACCAGCCCGTCGCAGCACCAGGGCGCAGCCCGGTATTTGCCTTGAGCAATATCGATCGCGGCACTCATCAGCTGTCCGTGGAAATCTATGACGAATTGGGCCGGCTCGTGGAAAAGACCGCCAACCAGCCTTTTCATGTACAGCGCATTTCGCTGAACCAGAAACGCCTGGCCAAGCCCTGCCAGAGCGCCGATTACGGGGTACGCCCGGAGTGCCCCCTCAAAGACAAGCCTCAGCAAAAATCCAGTTGGATTCCTTTCCTTTAAAACCTCCCGCCATGCACTAAACTGGTGCAGTAAAGACTTGCATCAGCGCCCTAAAGCCCCGATTCGGGTCAACTTTGCGTCTGACATGTCGCTGCCCGACAACCGAAGCACAATAAATGCCCGGTTTTAAGGGGGCTGACGCTTCTTTTCGGAGCCTTGGTTTGGTTCTTGCAACCTTAGCCGGCATAGCACACGGTCAGCCGTGTCCCATCGTCGGGCACGCACTGGCCAATTATCCCGGCGCCATGGCCCGCGAATGCAAAGTGGCAAAAGAGGTCATCAGGATTCATGACTATCAGCGACGCGCTGCACCGATTGTTACTGGACAATCTGACCACTGCGACCATCCTGCTCAACGCCGAACTGCGCCTTGAGTACATGAACCCCGCCGCAGAAATGCTGTTGGCGATCAGCGGCCAGCGCAACCATGGGCAGTTCATCAGCGAGCTGTTCACCGAGTCTGCCGAGGCCCTGAGCTCGCTGCGCCAGGCGGTGGAACAGGCGCACCCGTTCACCAAACGCGAAGCCATGCTCACCGCACTGACCGGCCAGACCCTGACCGTCGACTATGCCGTGACGCCGATCCTCAACAACGGCCAGACCCTGCTGCTGCTGGAGGTTCACCCTCGCGACCGGCTACTGCGCATCACCAAGGAAGAAGCCCAGTTGTCCAAGCAGGAAACCACCAAAATGCTGGTGCGCGGCCTGGCTCACGAGATCAAGAATCCGTTGGGCGGCATCCGCGGTGCGGCGCAGTTGCTGGCCCGCGAACTGCCTGAAGAAAGCCTCAAGGACTACACCAACGTCATCATCGAAGAGGCCGACCGGCTGCGTAATCTGGTCGACCGCATGCTCGGTTCCAACAAGTTGCCGGCGCTGGCCTCGACCAATATCCATGAAGTGCTGGAGCGTGTCTGCAGCCTGGTCGAAGCCGAAAGTCAGGGGCGCATCACTTTGGTGCGTGACTATGACCCGAGCATTCCCGATGTACTGATCGACCGCGAGCAGATGATCCAGGCAGTGCTCAATATCGTGCGTAACGCCATGCAGGCAATTGGCAGCCAGAACGAGCTGCGCCTTGGGCGTATCACCTTGCGCAGCCGGACCATCCGCCAGTTCACCATCGGCCATGTACGTCACCGCCTGGTGAGCAAGGTCGAGATCACCGACAACGGTCCGGGCATTCCGGCCGAACTCCAGGAAACCATTTTCTATCCAATGGTCAGTGGCCGCCCCGACGGTACCGGGCTGGGCCTGGCCATTACCCAGACCATCATTAGCCAGCACCAGGGCCTGATCGAGTGTGAAAGCCATCCCGGCCATACCACCTTCTCGATCTTTCTGCCGCTGGAACAAGGAGCCGCCTCGTGAGCCGTAGCGAAACTGTCTGGATCGTAGATGACGATCGTTCCATCCGCTGGGTACTGGAAAAGGCCCTGCAACAGGAAGGCATGACCACGCAGAGCTTCGACAGCGCCGATGGCGTGATCAGCCGCCTGGCCCGCCAGCAGCCGGACGTGATCATTTCCGATATTCGCATGCCCGGTACCAGTGGCCTGGACCTGTTGGCGCGGATTCGTGAACAGAACCCGCGCCTGCCGGTCATCATCATGACCGCGCATTCGGACCTCGACAGCGCCGTGGCGTCCTATCAGGGCGGCGCGTTCGAATACCTGCCCAAGCCGTTCGATGTCGATGAAGCCGTATCACTGGTCAAGCGTGCCAACCAGCACGCCCAGGAACAGCAAGGCCTGGAAGCTCCGCCGGTCATGGCCCGCACCCCGGAAATCATCGGCGAAGCGCCGGCGATGCAAGAGGTGTTTCGCGCCATCGGTCGTCTGAGCCACTCCAATATCACCGTGTTGATCAACGGTGAGTCCGGTACCGGTAAAGAGCTGGTCGCGCATGCCCTGCATCGTCACAGCCCACGTGCCGTCGCGCCGTTCATTGCGCTGAACATGGCGGCGATCCCCAAGGACTTGATGGAATCGGAGCTGTTCGGCCATGAAAAAGGCGCGTTTACCGGCGCCGCCAACCTGCGCCGCGGACGCTTCGAACAAGCCGATGGCGGTACCTTGTTTCTCGACGAGATCGGCGACATGCCGGCCGACACCCAGACCCGCCTGTTGCGCGTACTGGCCGACGGCGAGTTCTACCGGGTCGGTGGCCACACCCCGGTCAAGGTCGATGTACGGATCATCGCTGCGACCCACCAGAACCTTGAAGGTCTGGTGCATGCCGGCAAGTTCCGCGAAGACTTGTTCCACCGCCTGAACGTGATCCGCATTCACATCCCACGGCTGTCGGACCGTCGCGAAGACATCCCGACCCTGGCCCGCCATTTCCTCAGCCGCGCCGCCCAGGAGCTGGCGGTAGAGCCCAAGCTGCTCAAGGCCGAGACCGAGGAATACCTCAAGCATCTGCCGTGGCAGGGTAACGTGCGGCAACTGGAGAATACCTGCCGCTGGATCACCGTCATGGCGTCTGGCCGTGAGGTGCACATCAGCGACCTGCCGCCTGAACTGCTTAGCGTGCCGCAGGATGCAGGCCCGATCACCAACTGGGAACAGGCGCTGCGCCAGTGGGCCGACCAGGCGTTGTCGCGTGGCCAGTCGAGCCTGCTCGACAGCGCGGTGCCATCCTTTGAACGGATCATGATCGAAACCGCCCTCAAGCACACCGCTGGTCGCCGTCGTGACGCCGCCGTGCTGCTCGGTTGGGGTCGCAATACCCTGACGCGCAAGATCAAGGAACTGGGCATGAAGGTTGATGGCGGCGACGAAGACGAGGCCGAAGACAACTGACGAAAGGGCAGGCCCGCCCGCCAAGGGCTGCACGGCCTGCTGTCATTTCTATCAGTTTACGACCCTGCCGTTCGCTGATTAGCTCCGGAAAACGGCCTTGCATGGCAAGGCCAGAAGGAGCTTATCGCGATGGACCCACGCCCTCTTACTGGCAACCGCCCGCCGCTGTGCGGCCTGCCGTCACGGTCATCCATTGGCTGCCCTAACCGCATCGTCGACTATCAGCTCGCTGAAATGGCGGTGCTGCTGCGCAGCGGCGAACTGACTGCCGAACAGTTGACCATTGCCAGCCTGGCACGCCTTTACCGGTTCGAAGAATCGCTCAAAGGCTATGGCGACAACAGCCTTTCGGTGCATATCGATGCGCAGCAGGCGCTGACCCGCGCGCGCCTGGCCGATCAATGGCTGAGCAACGCCGATGACCCTCGCGGCCCTGCGCCGCTGCTGTGCGGCATCGTGCTGGGCATCAGCGAGTCACTGGTGGCCGTGGCGCGTAATGGCCGGCCCTGGAAACTTGAAGACTCGCCGCTGGTTGCCCGGCTGTATGACCAGGGCGCGATTTTACTCGGCCCGCTGCGCGGCTCGATATGCCCCGGTGGCACGCAGAGCGGGTTGAGCGCCATCGCCCCGGTCGCCAGGCTGTGCGCTGCGGCGCTGGCGCAAACCGCCGATGACGCCTTCATGATGCCCAGTGCCGCTCATGCGGCCAGCGGCATCAAACCGTCGCTGGGCCTGGCCATGGGCTGGGACGTGCCCGGCACTGTCGCACGCAGCGTGCGCGATGCAGCGCTGGTGCTGGCAGCGCTCAGTGAAGCCGGTGCAGCGCAAACCGCGCCCGTGCGATGGCCGGTGACAGCCCGGTCAGGCTACAGACCGCTGCTCAGTACCCGCATTGGCGTAACGCCGCCGAGGGCAGCGGACGCGCCGCAAAGCTGGCAGGTCCTGGAGCGGTTTCGCGAGCAACTGGCGCGCCTGGGAGCGCGATTGATCGAACTTCCCGATGCACCGCCATGCCCGCCGCGAGGCTGGGAAAGCAACCTGCGCGATCAACGCCTGGACTTCATGCTGGTGATGTCCTCAGCATCGTCCGGGCCTGACAGGCTACCCCATGTGCCGGGCTGGCCGATGGTCACTTTCCCCATCGGCCAGAGCAGCAGCGGTGCCAGCATCAATGCAGCGTTCTGCGGCCCGCACCTGTCGGACGCCAGGCTTATCCAGGCGGCCCTGGACTTTCAGGCGTGCTATCCGCACTACCATGACAGCGCCCCGCCGCTGCGGATCGGCTCACTGAGGCTCGCCAACGTTACTGCGCCAAAGAAGGCCTGGCCCACAAATTGATACCGCCCTCCACGGCAAAGCGATCAATCTCGGCCAGTTCCTCGGCACTGAACGCCAGGTTGTTCAAGGCGGCAACGTTTTCGACGATCTGCTCGGGCCGGCTGGCGCCGATCAACGCCGAGGTCACCCGTGGGTCACGCAGGGTCCAGGCCAGCGCCATCTGTGCCAGGCTCTGACCACGCTGCCGGGCGATCGCGTTGAGTTTGCGTACATGCTCAAGGTTCTGCTCCGACAGATGCTCGGCCTTCAATGAACCACCGCCGGGACGATTGACCCGGGCATCTTGCGGCACGCCATTGAGGTACTTGTCCGACAGCAGGCCCTGGGCCAGCGCAGTAAAGACAATCACGCCCGCGCCCAGCTCATCGGTGGCATCAAGCAGGTCTTTCTCCACCCAGCGATTGAGCAGGTTATAAGCCGGCTGATGAATCAGCAGCGGCACATTCCACTGTTTGAGCAGCGCGGCGATTTCCCGGGTTTTACTGCCCGAGTAAGACGAGATGCCGATGTACAGCGCCTTGCCTTGCTGCACGGCGGTGGCCAGTGCGCCAGCGGTTTCTTCCAGCGGCGTGTCGGGGTCGAAGCGGTGCGAATAGAAGATGTCGACATAATCGACACCCAGCCGTTGCAGGCTTTGATCGAGGCTGGCCAGCACGTACTTGCGCGACCCGCCGCCCTGACCATAAGGACCTGGCCACATGTCCCAACCGGCCTTGGTGGAGATAATCAGCTCGTCGCGATAAGCCTTGAAGTCTTCACGCAGCAAACGGCCGAAATTGACCTCGGCGCTGCCATAGGGCGGGCCGTAATTATTGGCCAGGTCGAAGTGGGTAATGCCCAGGTCGAAGGCAGTGCGCAGCATGGCGCGCTGGGTATCGATCGGCGTGGCGTCACCGAAGTTGTGCCACAGCCCCAGCGACAGCGCCGGCAGCAACAAGCCACTGCGCCCGGTGCGACGATAGAGCATGTCGTTGTAGCGGTTTTCGGCAGCGATATAGGTCATGCGGATTTCCTTGAATAATTCGGTGTTTTCGTCGCCGTAAGCCCGGCCGGGCGGTGGCCCGCTTTAGCCGGGAAGCCTTCGCTGCTAAAGCAGCTCCTACGGGATCAATGGCTGTGCCAGACCGCCTTGCTGACATCGATTTTCCTGGGCAGCAGACGGTTATCGTAGAACAGGTCCGCAGTCACCTGCTGCGCCTTGATGATCTCAGGGGTAATCGGCAGGCTCGGCGAGACCGGACGGTGGTCGATGTACAGAGCGATCACCTCGGCCGGCAGGCCCATGCTGCGGGTCAGGATCTCGATGCTCTGCTCGCGCTGGCTGCGGGTCAGGTCATCGGCAGCCGTCAGCTCATCCAGCACCTGCTGGACAAACGCCGGATGTTCCTGAGCAAACCCACGTCGGGCAGTGTAGACCGGACCGGACAAGCCCAGCCCCGTACCATCGGCCAATAGCCGGCTATGCCCTTCAACCAGCGCGATGGAGTAGTACGGGTCCCAGATCGCCCAGGCATCGACGCTGCCATTTTCAAAGGCCGCCCGGGCATCAGCCGGGCTCAGATAGATCGGCTGGATATCCTTGAACGTCAACCCGACCTTGAGCAAGGCGCGCAGCACCAGATTGTTGGCGCTGGAGCCTTTCTGCAAGGCGACCTTGCGGCCCTTGAGGTCCTCGACTTTCTGCAAGGCGCTGTCCTTGCGTACCAGAATCACCTCAGCTTGGGGCTTGGCCGGCTCGGCGCCGACATACACCAGATCAGCCCCGGCAACCTGGGCGAAGATCGGCGGAATATCACCCGTGGAGGCGATGTCCAGACTGCCGACGTTCAACGCTTCAAGCATCTGCGGCCCGGCCGGAAACTCGACCCACTTGACCTGCGTCTTGGCAAAGCGCTTCTCCAGCAGTTGATGCTCTTTGGCCAGGACCAGCGGAATCGAGCCTTTCTGAAAGCCGATCCGCAACGTCTCCGGGTCAGCGGCAACGGCCATATTGATCAAGCCGCAAAAGGCCAGAGCGGCGCTGAGCAATGCCAGTGGTTTCATCGGTAATAGACCTCATTCAAATCGGTTGGCGGGCCGTTGCAGCCCCAGATTTTCGCGCAGGGTGGTGCCTTCATATTCGGTGCGGAACAGGCCACGGCGTTGCAGCTCCGGCACCAGCAGCCGGGCAACATCTTCCAGCCCGCCGGGCAGATGCGGCACCAGCACGTTGAAGCCATCGGCCGCACCGTTTTCAAACCAGTTCTGCAGCTCATCGGCAATCTGTTCAGGTGTGCCGATCAGGCTGTAATGCCCACGGCCACCGGCAATCCGTCGCCCCAGTTGCGCCAGGTTCAGGTTTTCCCGGGCAGCCAGCTCAGTCAGCAATTGCTGGCGGCTGCGCTGACCGCTGTCGGTCAGCGGCAGTTCCGGCAGTGGCCCGTCCAGTGGATAACCGGACAGATCGAAATTACCCAGCATGCGGCCCAATAACGCCACGCCCACCTGCGGCTCGACCAGTTCCTGAAACGACTCGAACTTTGCCTTGGCGGCTTGCTCAGTCTCGGCCACTACAATCAGCACACCGGGCATGATCTTCAGCGAATCCTGACTGCGCCCATACGCTGCCAGCCGCCCCTTGAGGTCGGCATAGAAGGCTTGAGCACTGGCCAGCGAAGTTTGCGCGGTGAACACCACTTCAGCGGTGCGCGCCGCCAGGTCACGGCCCACTTCCGAAGAGCCGGCCTGTACCACCACCGGCTGCCCCTGTGGTGAACGCGCCACGTTCAGCGGCCCCTTGACCCGGAAGTGCTCGCCCTGGTGATCCAGCACATGCAGCCTGGCCGGGTCGTAGTACTCACCGCTGGCCTTGTTGCGGGTAAACGCATCGTCGCCCCAACTGTCCCACAAGCCGGTCACCACCTGGTGAAACTCCTGTGCCCGGCTGTAGCGGTCGGCGTGACCGACATGCTCATCCAGACCGAAGTTCTGCGCTTCGGCCGCCGCGTCGGAGGTCACCAGATTCCAGCCGGCACGCCCGCCGGACAGGTGATCGAGCGAGGCAAACTTGCGCGCCACGTGGTACGGCTCGTTATAGGTGGTGGTCGCCGTGGCGATCAGGCCGATATGCTCGGTCACCGCGCTGAGCGCCGACAGCAGGGTCAGCGGCTCGAAGTGATCCGAGCGTGCCATGCGGCTGGCGATATCGCCGGTCGCTGCTGCCACGCTGTCGGCCACGAACAGCGCATCGAAACGTGCCGCCTCGGCCACCTGGGCCAGATGCCGGTAGTGCTTGATATCCAGCCCCGCGTTGGCGGGGACATCCGGGTGACGCCAGGCCGCAACGTGGTGCCCGGTAGCCATCAGGAATGCGCCCAGTTTCAGTTGGCGGGCAGGCTTGTTCATCTATACGACTCCTTGGTTTTGAGGGTTGTCGCACGCAGTAGGGTTGTAGAGGTAAACACAGGCTGCGAACACAAGGCCCGTAGGAGCGGCTTCAGCCGCGAAGCTTTAGCCTCGAGTCTTCGCCGCTAAAGCGGCTCCTACAGAAAACCGTGCAGCACTGTCAGAAGTCTTTACGCAGTTGCACGCCAAAGTAGCGCTCATCGTCACGCGGAACGGCGCGGTAGATGTAGTTGCCGCCGGTGGCCAGCATCGGCGAATACGACTTGTCGGCCAGGTTTTTGCCCAGCAGCGCTACGCGCCAGCCAGCGTTGTAGTCGGCCAGGGCCACGCTGGCGTTCCAGATGCCGTAGGCGCCCTGCTTGGTGTCGATGTTCTGGCTGATGTCGTACTGCACTTCGCTCTGCCAGGCGTAATCGGTGCTCAGCTCGATATCCAGGCCGTTGTCCAGCGGGATGCTGTAGTCGGCACGGACATAGCTTTTCCAGTCCGGGCTGTACGGCAGGGTCTTGCCATCGACATTGCACGAGGCGGCGGCGCCGGCCGGGCAGGCAAAGGTGTCGATGCGCGCCTTGGTGTAGGCCAGGGCACCGGAGAGTTTGAACTGCGAGGTCACCTGCAGCGCATAGTCGAGTTCGACGCCCTCAGTCTTCACGCTACCGGCGTTGATCAGCCGGGTCACCACCTGGCCGGCGACGCTGTCGAAGAAGTTCGCCTGATAGTTGTCGTAGTCGCTGTGGAACACCGCCAGGTTGGTGGTCAGGCGGTTATTCCAGGCGCTGGCCTTGATGCCCACTTCCCAAGTGTTGGAGGTCTCCGGCTTGAGCGCGTCAGTGTCACGTGGCTGCATGTTGAAGAACACGTTGTACGCCGGGCCTTTGTAGCCACGCGAGTAGGTCACGTAGCTGGTCACCGTATCGCTCAGGTCGTACTGCAGGCCCAGGCGGCCAGATTTGCCGTCTTCGTCCACGCTACCCGAACTGCTGGTGGCCGGCTGGATACCGCTGACCGTGACCGCCGAGGTCGAAACCCGCCGGTGATCGTATTCGAGCTTGTCGTGGGTCCAGCGCAGACCGGCAATGGCGCGCAGATCCGGGGTCAGATTGAAGGTGCTTTCACCGAACACCGAATAACTCTGGTTGGTAGTGCTGTAGTCGGCGATACCACGGTCGCGGCTGGTCGGGGTGATCAGTGTGCGCTGGTAGGTTTCGTCACTCTTGCCGTACATGTAGAACAGACCGCCGACGTATTCGACGAACTCGCCTTTGCGCGAAGCAAGACGCAGCTCCTGAGAGTACTGGTTGTAGTCGAGCTGACCTTTGTCTTCAGTGCCGGCAAAGGCGCTGGTGATCGCCCCGAGGCGGTCGCCGTCCTGGTACTGGGTGTTATCCCAGCCGCGCCAGGCGGTGATCGATGTCAGGGTGAAGTCGCCCAGTTGCCAGTCCAGCTGGCCAGACAAACCCTTGTTCACATCATCGACATGGCTGCGGTAATCGCTGAGCACATCACGGTTGTCGCTGTCGGCACGTACCGGCGCCAGCGCCGCGCCAAACGCCGGGGTCAGCGCTTTGCTGACCACCCCGTTGGGCGCGTCGTCATGGGCCTGCTGGTAATCACCGATCAGGGTGAACGTGATGTCGTCGTTAGGGGTGAACTCCAGCTTGCCGCGAATGCCTTTACGGTTGTAGCCGTTGACTTCCTGGCCGTTGAGTTTGTTATCCACATTGCCGTCATAGCTGCCGAACAGGGTGGTCAGCGAGCCTTTGAGGGTGTCGGGAATCAGGCTGCCGCCAATCCCGAAGCGGGTCCGGCTTTCATTGCCGGTGTACCACGACTGGTCGATGTAGCCATGGGTCTCGGCGCTCGGCGCCTTGCTCACCACGTTCAGTACACCGGCCGAAGCGTTCTTGCCAAACAGCGTACCCTGCGGGCCGCGCAGCACTTCGATGCGCTCCAGGTCGAGCAGGTCCAGGGTCGCCTGACCCGGACGGCCAAGCACCACACCGTCGATCACCGTGGCCACGGTCGGCTCGACACCCGGCGAGGTGGAGATGGTGCCCACGCCACGAATGAACAACGAGGTGTCCTTGTTCGAAGCACCGGTCCGGAAATTCAGGGTCGGCACCTGTTGCACCAGGCTGGCCACACCATTGCGGTTATCGCGCTCCAGTTGCTCGCCCTCGACCACCGAGACCGCCACCGGGACTTTCTGCAGCGACTCTTCACGGCGCGTGGCGGTGACCGTCACGGCGTTGAGCACCGGTGCATCGCTGGCATTCTGGCCAGTCTCGGCCAGGGCCGCACCGGGCGCCAGTGGCAGGCTCGCCAGGCCCAGCAGCAACCAGGCGCAACGGCCTGCACGTCGGCTATTCGGCTGAGCGCCAGCATGATGAATGGCCTGCGCCAGAAGAGTGTGTTGCGTACCGCCCCCAAGTGTTGTCTGCATCTGTGTGCCTGCTTTAAATGTGCCGAACCTCGCCAATGCCCCACGCATCGACCGCTGATTGTCTGCTAACTTGATTCGGCATTCGCGGCAGCGAGTAGCAGACAAACCATGACGTTAGCGCTAACATCGCAAGTATCAGAAATTGGCACATAGAGCGTCCAATACTGAAAAATTACTTTTATATATCGTTAAGTTTTATAAGCCTTCGAGCATGACGGAAAAATCCAGCGCAACACGCAAGCGCCGTAACGCCGGCCGGGTGACCCTGAGTACGGTGGCCAAACAGGTCGGGGTTTCAGCGATTACCATCTCGCGCTACTTCAACCAGCCCGAGCAAGTCTCGCCAGACCTGCGCGAGCGCATCGCCGCCGTGGTCAACGAGCTGGGCTATGTACCCAATCTGGTCGCCGGCGGCCTGGCCTCGGCGCGCAGTAAAGTGGTCGCGATGGTTATCCCCAATATCTCCGGGCCGATCTTTGCCAATACCATTCAGGGCTTCAGCGACACCCTGAGCCAGCACGGTTTTCAACTGCTGTTGGCGTCCAGTTACTTCTCTGCCGAGCAGGAAGAAAGCGCCGTGCGCGCGTTTCTCGGCTGGTCACCGGCAGCATTGGTATTGACCAGTCATTTCCATACCCCGGCCACCGAGAAGATGATCGAGCAGGCCGACATGCCGGTGATCGAGACCTGGGACTACCGCCCGGAGCGCGGCCCGATGCAGATCGGATTTTCCCATTACCAAGTGGGCGTCAGCGCTACCCGCCATCTGCACGCCAAGGGCTACCGGCGCATCGCCTTCGTGCTCAACAGCATGGCCGGCGACTTCAGCGCACTGGAGCGCCGCGACGGTTACGCCGCAACGTTACAGGCCCTGGGCCTGGAGCCCTGGGTGTTCACCCCGCAAGCGGGGCTGACCCCGTTCGAAGCCGGCAAACAGGCCATGCACGCTCTGATGAACAGCCCCACCCGCCCTGATGCGATCGTGTTTGCCAACGACAACCTGGCCGCCGGCGGGCTGCTGGCCGGGCAACGGGCCGGCCTGAGAATTCCACAAGACTGCGCGGTGATGGGCTTTGGCGACTATGCGTTCGCCGAGATGCTGCTGCCCAGCCTGAGCACCATCAAGCCCCCGGCGCTGGAGATCGGCGTACTGGCCGCGCAACGGGTTTTACAAAGCCTGGGGGTGTTGCCGGTGAGCGGGGATATCCAGCGGTTGAACCTGCTCGATTGCCAACTGATAGAACGAGAGAGCACTTAAACCGCCTAAGATGGGTTGATGTTTCTTAGTTTGCCAAAGGAGACCTGCCCCATGACCCGCTCTCGAAAAGTCGCGATCATCACCGGTGCATCACGCGGCATCGGCGCCGAAATCGCCCGGCGCCTGGCGGCCGATGGCTTTGCCGTGGTGATCAACTACGCCAGCAGCGCCGATGAAGCCGATACCCTGGTGGAACAACTGATCGGCGAAGGCCGTGACGCCATCGCGATCAAGGCCGATGTGTCCAGCGTCAGCGATGTGCGGCGGTTGTTCGACGCCACTGAACACCATTTGGGCAAGGTCGATGTGCTGATCAACAATGCCGGTATCCTCAAGACGATGGCCTTGGCCGAAACCAGTGACGAACTGTTTGAACAGACCTTCGCCATCAATACCCGTGGCGTGTTCAACACCCTGCGTGAAGCCAGCAAGCGCCTGAACGACGGTGGACGGATCATCAATTTTTCGACCACCGCCCTGGCCCTGAACCTGCCGGGTTACGCCATCTACAACGCCAGCAAGGCTGCCGTGGAAGCCATGACGCCAGTGTTTGCCAAGGAGCTGCGCGGACGCAACATTACGGTCAACAGCGTCGCTCCCGGCCCGGTGGCTACCGAGCTGTTTCTGGCCGGCAAGACAGAGGAACAGATTCAGCATTTCGCCAGCCTGCCGCCGCTGCAACGGCTCGGCCAGCCAGAGGATATCGCCAGTGTGGTGGCCTTTCTGGCCGGGCCGGACTCGGGATGGGTCAATGGGCAGGTATTGCGCGCCAATGGTGGCTTGGCCTGAGTTGTGCTGCCCGGAGCGCCGGCCGGCCACTCCCACCAGACCGCGTAGCCCTTAACTGATCGGCATTACCCCGTAGGAGCGGCTTTAGCCGCGAAGAGCATCGCGGCTTTCGCGGCTGAAGCCGCTCCTACGTCGGCCTGCGCGCAAGGCGCAATCAGTATTCGATGCGCACGTCGGTTTTCGGAATGCTGCAGCACGACAGGATGTAACCTTCGGCTTCGTCGTCTTCGGTGATGCCGCCGTTGTGCTCCATCTCCACTTCGCCGCTCAGCTTCATCACCTTGCAGGTTCCGCAGATGCCCATGCCGCAGGCTTTGGGGATCATCAGGCCCAGCTTGGAAGCCGCCGCATGGACGGTTTCGCCCGGGGCAATGCGGATGCTCTTGCCGGTGTCGGTGAACTCCACCTGATGCAGGTCAGCGGTGTCCACATCAGCCGCTTCAGCCGCGTGCTCGGCGTTTTCGACCGCGTCAGCCTTGGCTTCGGGCGGCGTCGCACCAAACGACTCTTCATGGTACTGGGCCATGTTGAAGCCATTGTCCTGCAGCATGCGCTTGACCGCACTCATATAAGGCGTCGGGCCGCAGCAGAACACCTCGCGGTCGCGGAAGTCCGGCGCCATCATTTCCAGCATTTTGATGTTCAGGTAGCCGCGATAGCCGGCCCATGGCTCGCCCAGGCCATATTTTTCACAGATCAGGTGCAGGTCGAAGTTCTCGATCCGCGCCGCCATGTGTTCCAGCTCACGATGATAGATAATGTCTTTCGGCGAGCGGGCGCTGTGCACGAACACCATGTCGACGTTGGCGTTGGTGTCGTAGTACCAGCGCGCCATGGACATGACCGGGGTGATCCCTACACCGCCGCTGAGGTAAAGAATCTTGGGGTTAGGGAAATCGATGGCGTTGAACAGCCCGACCGGGCCATGCACCGCCAGTTCCTGGCCTTCATGCAGTGTGTCATGCAGAAAGTTGGAGACCTTGCCGCCAGGCACCCGCTTGACGGTAATCGAGAAGCTGTAAGGCACTGAGGGGGCACTGGAGATGGTGTACGAGCGCATCACCGGCTGGCCTTCGATCTCCAGCTCAAGCGTGACGAACTGCCCCGGCTTGAAAAAGAACATGATCGGCTGGTCGGCCATGAAGCAGAACGTACGGACATCCCAGGTTTCCTGAATGACCTTGACGACGCGCACAAGGTGACGACCGTTGGCCCATGTCTGGGTGTTGACCGGGTTAAGGAAGTTTTGGGACATGCTCGATCTCCACGGCCGACTGTCGGCCTTCTTATGGAACGGATTCTGCGCAAGCCCCCGTCCGGCCATTTACCTATCAGCGACATTGACGTACTTACCGCGACCAGCCCCATAGGGCATGGGGTTGCCAGTCGGGAACGGATTCGGCCATGTCGTGCATGGATAAGGATCAAGCCTCGTGTATCTCCACACTCGCCGCTAAATCGTTACGCGATGCTCGTAAGCCAAAACGAACCAAAACGGGCGCCTGAAAAACCCGCCCTGCGTGCCAACAAGAACCGTATTAGCCACATTATTTTCGCGGCCGCCCGAGGCGGTCATGAGGAACCACACGATGGACGTCACTGCAAACCTGAGCCTGGGCGACCCGCTTGAAGCCGCACGCAAGGCAACTGCCGAGATGCTGCAGACCCGCGAACGCACCTATTCTCTGCCGCAACCGTTCTACAACGATGAGCGCCTGTTCGAAATCGACATGCAGGAGATCTTCCAGAAGGAATGGCTGATCGCCGGCATGACCTGCGAGATTCCGAAAAAGGGCAACTACCTGACCCTGCAGGTCGGTAAAAACCCGGTGCTGGTCGTGCGCGGTCCTGACGACACCATCAATGCGTTCTTCAACGTCTGCCGTCACCGTGGCTCGCGCCTGTGCACCGGTGAAAAAGGCAAGGTCGCCAAGCTGGTCTGCCCTTACCACCAGTGGACCTACGAGCTGGACGGTCGCCTGCTGTACGCTGGCAGCGAGATGGGCGATGACTTCGACATGAAGAAATTCAGCCTCAAGCCGATCAAGGTCAAAACCGCCGGCGGCTACATCTTCATCAGCCTGGCAGAAAACCCGCCAGCCATCGACGAGTTCCTGGCCACACTGCACCACTACATGGAACCGTACGACATGGAAAACACCAAGGTGGCGGTGCAGACCACCTTGATGGAAAAAGCCAACTGGAAGCTGGTTCTGGAAAATAACCGCGAGTGCTACCACTGCAGCGGCTCGCACCCTGAACTGCTCAACACCCTGCTGGAATGGGATGACACCAACGACCCGCGCGCCAGCCAGGAATTCAAGGACCACGTGGCAGAGTCCGCTGCCAAGTGGGAAGCCGAGAAGATCCCTTACCTGCACGCCGGTTTCGGCTTGCGTAACCGTATCGTGCGCATGCCGCTGCTCAAGGGCACCGTGTCCATGACCATGGACGGCAAGCAAGGCAGCAAGAAGCTGATGGGCCGCATCCAGAACCCTGACCTGGGCTCGATGCGCATCCTGCACCTGCCGCACTCCTGGAACCACTGCATGGGCGATCACATCATCGTCTTCACCGTGTGGCCGATCAGCGCTCAGGAAACCATGGTCACCACCAAGTGGCTGGTGCACAAGGACGCTGTGGAAGGTGTCGACTACGACGTGGCACGCCTGCGCGAAGTCTGGGACGCCACCAACGATCAGGACCGTCGCCTGGCCGAAGAGAACCAGCGCGGCATCAACTCTATCGCCTACCAGCCAGGCCCATACTCCAAAACCTACGAGTTCGGCGTGGTCAACTTCATCGACTGGTACAGCGCCCGCATGCTGGCCAACCTGGGTGCCGAGCCTGCGCCTTACCTGAAAGAAGTGAAGATCCAGAGCAACTGACCAGCGCCTGGCCTGACAAGCCCGCCTCTGTAACCGGAGGCGGGCTTTTTTGTGGCCGATGAGGATTGCCTCAACGGCCTCTATCAGTTCTGCCAGTAACTGCGCACGTTGATGATTCCTAGACTGATGTTGGCCATGTCATCTGCTCAACAGAAATGGCCATCCCCTCAAGGAACCAGAGACGCCTCATGAAAGCCATTGCGCACCTCATCTTGCCCGCCATTCTGCTCGCAAGCCCGTACGCAGCCCTGTCGGTCGGCACTGCGTACGCCGAAAACGGACCTGGCATGTCAGCCGCCCCTCAACCAAACGCTGAAAGCAATACTGCTCCGCCGACCGAGTCACTTGAACCGCGCGAAGAGTCGGCATCGCAAAGCCAGGCTGGCGATGAATATGCCGGTGATGAGCAAGCCGCGACTTCTGACATATCGGTTACCCAAGGAACAGTCGAACGCCCCAATACCTGGTCTGATTACTCTCGGGTCGGTGATATAAATGTCTACGAATACGGCGGTCAGCGCTTGTTATTTCAGGCCAAGCGTGAGGGACGACCCTCCGACTATAATTGGCACTACCCCACGTCAGCATCCGACAATGAGCACTGGACGTTCTACTCCCGGCACATCGGAACGTTTAGCGACCCCAAGGACTGGAATGACTACAGCGTGCCGGGTGATATTCATCGTTACGAATATGGTTATAAAACCCTGTTCTTTCAGGCCCGGCAGTCCGGTCGGCCGTCCGCTCATAACTGGTATTACCCGACCCGTGAAGTCAGTGACGCTAACTGGACTTACAAAGGATTGCATGCCGGTACATGGCAAGATCCAAAAACGTGGAACGAGCCGACCTGGCCAGGCGCTGTACACTGGTATAAAGAATACAATCTGTTTTTCACCTCCCGGGTCACCGGTACACCTTCAGCCAACTACTGGCATTACCCGACTTCGGCCGTGAGTAACACTTACTGGTCCTACCTGAACCCGCAAACCCGCACCGCGCCGACGATCAACGACCTCGACAGAGGCTACGATAAATACACTTGGGTAACCGCGCATAATGCTTATCTGGACGCGCTGACGCCACAACTTGATCGGGGTGTAAGAGGCTTCATGCTGGACTTGCGCCTCGACTCACAAAACACCGTGCGCATGTGCCATAAGCCAGGCCCGCAGGACAAGTGTTCAACCAGCGATCCTTCATTGCACGATGCGTTCTCGAACACATTCCTGCCTTACCTGCGACAGAACCCCAACGCCGTCATCGCCCTGCTGCTGGAGGCCTATGTGTCACAGGACGATATCAAGCGGGTGTTTGAGCAAGTCCCGGACCTTGCCAATTACAGCTATGCTCACGGCGACAACGAACTGCAATGGCCCACATTGCGCCAACTAATCAGCACCAATAAACGCTTGCTAATCTACTCCGACAGATCCCTGCCAGGTACCTATCAGGTTGGCAACAAAAACATCACCATTTATCGCGCCTCCGATCATCAGATCGAAAACACTTATAACCTTGGCGACACGGTACTCATTCATAACTGGGAGTGTAAGTCTCGCTACGGCGCAGGGTTTGGCCCCTTCACTACCAGCAGTGGCCTGAACAAACTGTTCGTGCTCAATCAATTCCATTCATTTGGCAGTAGCACAGCGCACGCCGGTGACATGGACAACAATCTCACCTGGCTGCAACGGCGGGTGGAGCGCTATTGCTCAGGACCGACCAACGGGCGCAACCCGAATTTTTTGACCATAGATTTCAATCAGGTGGGTGATGCCTTTCCTTACGCCGCCGCGCTGTCACAAGGCGGCTACTATTTTTATGAACACAATGCCGGCAACCGGGATGGCGACAGCACCTGTGCATTACCAGGTAATCAGCCAAGTGGCAGTGATGGCGTCCAATACAATTTGCGGCTGGCCGCCAATGGTTGTGAGAACGACGAAATCCGCTCCTTGGAACTGGATGGAATTCGTGCCGGAACCCGACTGGAACTGTATGACAGTCCCGATGCTGACCGGCAGGATGATTTCACGCTGATTGATGTAAAACAGTCGATACCCATGGGTCAGCGAGTGCGCATTAATTCACTGGAAGGCTCTGCAGAAACGTTCTACTACCGCAAACTCGCGGCCCATAACAACGGGCTTGATGGCAAGGTCTCACGTATCAGGGTCCGCACGACGCCAGCCGATAATGATATAAGCGATGCACTGATCGTCTTCCACGAAGGCAATAATGGCAGCCAGAATATTGTCTGTTCGGTTCCCTTCGATACTTACCGTGCATTCAAAATGGGCAGCGGCAATAACCCCTACGGCTGCGATAACGACGAGATTCGTTCGGCCAAAATCATCAAAGCTGGCAAGGGCTCGACCTTCAGGGTGATGGGCAACCCGAACGGCAGTCCTGACCAAGGGCAGGCAAGCGTGACCGTCAAACGCAACATCCTGACCCCTGTTACGATCGGCAGCTTCGCCAGCAGCTATGAAAATGCAGATGTAAAAGTCATTGGTGGTGGAGGCAATCTGGATGGCAAGATTTCTTACGGTGACTTCCAACCCAAGGCCGAGCCTGAGCAGCAGCCCGAACCTGAGCCGCAGCCCGACCCACCGCCCGACCCCGGCGCGCCTGCGGCACCTACAGACCTTCGGCTGGAGCAGCAACAACAACAGCAGCATCTGCGGCTGCGCTGGAATCCGAGCTCAAACGCGGTTAAATACAGGGTATTCCATTACTTCAAGCAAATCGGAGAAGTCACTGGCACTTCACTGGCCTATGACCATCCAGACAGTGTTGCCGGTCGTTATCATGTACATGCAGTGGACAGCCAGGACAGGTTATCACCCAGATCGGACTTTCTTTGGGTTTACCCCGAATGGTAATGGGTGAGGGGCGCGGGGTGCTCAGCGATGCCGAACTGATCAATTATTGAGCACCCACCGGTAAAGCATACGTGACGTGGCCTGGAGCCAAGAGCAAACAACTTGTCCACAGGCCCGCCAACAGAGATTGTGCACAACAATTTGAATTGTGCTGCTACGATCCAGGAACCGTACCCTGCAAGAGGCTCCCAATGTCAGCCAGCTGACCTGATCATTATTTGACCTTCGGCTTGTATCCCTTTAAATACAAGGGCTACAGAGATAAACAAACATATTATCCACAGCCAGGCACACAGGGAATGTGCGTAACATCGGGAAGCGCTGAGCTGCGCGACTAGCGCATCCATAACAAGGTTGAAGGGCCATGTCATGGAAATCGTTTGTTTTTTAACCAATACTTCTAACTTTATGATTTTAAAGAAAATAAATTGAAAGCGAACAACTTGTCCACAGAGGCGCTAACAGAGATTGTGGGCAACTGTAGGCAAGCTGACCTCTTGGGGAGTTTTATCCACACTGGAGAAATCTGAAAAATCAAACC
This sequence comes from Pseudomonas sp. 21LCFQ02, assembly GCF_024129895.2. Lineage (NCBI taxonomy): Bacteria > Pseudomonadati > Pseudomonadota > Gammaproteobacteria > Pseudomonadales > Pseudomonadaceae > Pseudomonas > Pseudomonas sp. 21LCFQ02. Next base: position 1,706,768 of record NZ_CM178749.1, on the reverse strand, counting down.
CTTAACTGTTCAAAAATTGAACAAAGCTCTACACGCCTTTAAAATCGGTCATCTCAGGCAGTAGCGAACAACTTATTCACAGGCCCGCGCACAGAGATTGTGCGTAAGCGGGGGCCGCGCCCGGAATGCGGTCTTCGCAGCTGGAATGTGGTCTTCGCAGCTGGAATGCGGTCTTCGCAGCTAAAGCTGCTCCTACAGGGCCGCTCAGATCAGGACCTTTACAATGCCTGGGGATAAAAAGATTCGCGGCTAAAGCCCTCCTTGCACCTGGATCTCCGGTCCTGTGCAAGAACAGCTTTAGCCGCGAAAGAGGACAACCTGTGCGGTGGATAAAACGGGGCTTAACGCAGCACCCCTTCCTCCACCAGAAGCTTGAGAATCGCCTCGGCGCCTTCCTGGGCGCTGACGCCTTTGAGTACTTTACCGCCGCCACCGCTGGCCTTGGCGGTCGCCGCTTTCATACGGTCAGCGCCGCTTTTGGCCTTGATGACCTTCAAGCGCTTGGGTCGTGGCTTGGCCGGTTGCAGGCTGTCGCTGCCGAGCACCTCATCACTGACCACCTCGACCTGATCGACACCCAGCACACCGCGTCGGGCCGGTCCGAAAGCCGTCTGGCGTGGCGTGGGGCCTGCGTTATCCACAGTGGCGAGAAACGGCAGGCGCACTTTCAGGCGCCGCCGCTGACCACGTGGCAGGGCTTGCAGGACGATGGCCACGCCGTTATCCAGCGACTCGACCTCAGCCAGGCCCACCACCAGCGGCCAGCCCAGCCGTTCGGCCAACAGGAACGGCAGCATGCCCGACCCTTCGCCGGTTTCGGCCTGAGTGCCAGTCAGCACGATCTGTACATTGCAGTCGCGGATATATTCCGTCAGGGCCGGCAGCGCATCGGCGCCGGCCGGTTGTTCAAGAATCTGTATTTCATCCAGGCCCATGCCCAGATAGGCACGCAGCGCAGGTTCTTCGGGGTTACCGGCGTGCAGCAACTGCAAGTTATCCCCAACCAGCTTGAGGCCCAGCTCGACTGCCCGGGCGTCTTGCTCGGCACGCCGTGCGCGGCCGGAAGTCGGGTGCGAACCCACCGAGACCAGGCTCAGGACCTGCAGCGCCGGGTTATTCACAGGCTTAGGCTGCATCGCGTTTACCTCCGTTGCGCCAGGCTTCGACGGCCTCGATGAGGGCTTTGAACACTTCGGTGCTGTCGCCAATCACCGACAGGTCGGCACGCTTGATCATGTCGCAGCCAGGGTCCATGTTGATCGCCACGACCTTGTCGCAAGCGCCAATACCCTGCAAATGCTGGATCGCTCCGGAGATACCGACCGCCACATAGACCCGTGCCGTGACCCAGGTACCGGTTGCACCGACCTGACGGTCACGGGCCATGAAGCCGTTATCCACAGCCACCCGCGAGGCGCCTTCGGTGGCGCCCAGCACAGCGGCAGTTTTGTGGAACAGATCCCAGTCCTGTACCCCGTTGCCGCCGGAGAAGATGAACTCCGACTCGGCCATCGGAATGGCGCCGGGGTCGACCGCCACCGAACCCAGGTCTTCGATACGTGCCAGGCTGCGTACCACCTCTGTGGACAACTGCACCGGGGTCGCTTCGTGACGGGTTTCGCTGACCGGGTCGGCACATTCGGCGGCAGCCAGAATCAGCCGCGCCAGTGGCCGCACCAGATCTTCGCGGCCAGCACCGGCGCGCCCGCTGCACTGCCCGTCCTTGATCTGCCAGACCCGCGTGGCCGGGCGCTCGCCCAGGCTTGCAGCAAAGCGCCGGCCCAGTTCACCACCACCGGTGCGGCTGTCAGGCAGCAGCCAGTGACGTGGGTCGAACTGGTTATCCACAGCCCGCAGGCCCTGGACCCGTTGCTCTGGCGAGTACCCTGCAAAAGCGTCGCCTTCAATGACCAGCAGGCGGTCCACGCCAGCGGTGTCGAATGCGCTTTCCTTGTGCTCACCAAACACCACGGCCAGTACCGCACCTTCCTGACCGGCCAACTGGCGAGCCAGCCCCAGCAGGTCACGGTCGTGGCTGCTCAGGCGGCCACCGACCATGTCCGGCACCACGGTGATGTAGAACGCTGGCGCGGCAACGACATGCAACGGCAGTTGGACTTCCACGGCAGCGCTGCGCTTGGCCGAACCGCCCTGCTGGGCACCGGTGCGGTCAATCCGTTTGATGCCGTTGGGGCCGATGAAGCCGATGCCGTGCACGTTCTTGCGGATCAGCCCGTGGGGGCCCATCCAGCGATCCTGGACCGGCTGCATGGCCGCGTGCAGCGGGTGCAGGCGGTTACGGGCGATCCACTCGGCGCGCGGGTCGCGGCGGATAATGTCGCTCATCAGTGCACCTCCGCAGGTTCACGTTTGGCCGGGGCTGCCTGACGGGCCGGGGCAGCAGCGTCGTTTTCGAGCAGCGCGTCAGCCACCAGCTCGGCAATGTCCTTGATCAACGGCCGTGGCTCGACCACGCCTTCGAGCATCGCGGTACATTGTGGGCAGCCCACCGCCACCACTTCAGCGCCCGTCTCGCGGATGTCTTGCATGCGCATGTCAGGAATCCGCTGCTTGCCCGGGATGTCAGTGATCGGCGCACCGCCGCCACCGCCGCAGCAACGTGAACGGAAGCCCGAGCGTTCCATTTCCTTGACCTCGATGCCCAGCGCCCGCAGTACATCACGCGGTGCCTGGTACTCGCCGTTGTAGCGGCCCAGGTAGCAAGGGTCGTGATACGTCACGCTGCCACCTTTGTGCTGGTCGAGGTTCAGCGCGCCGGCCTGGACCAGTTCGGCAATGAAGGTGCTGTGATGCTGGACCTGATACTCGCCACCAAAGGCGCCGTATTCGTTTTTCAACACATGGAAGCTGTGCGGGTCGCAGGTCACGATACGGGCAAACTTGTAGCGCGACAGGGTCTGGATATTGCGTTTGGCCAGGCTCTGGAACGTTGCTTCATCCCCCAGACGACGGGCCACGTCACCGCTGTCACGCTCTTCCAGCCCCAGCACCGCGAAGTCCACGCCAGCAGCCTTGAGGACCTTGACGAAGGCCCGCAGGGTGCGCTGGTTACGCATGTCGAAGGCACCATCACCGACCCAGAACAGCACATCGGCCGACTTCTTGTCGCTGAGCAGGTTGAGGTTGAGGTCCGCCGCCCAGTTCAGACGACCACCAGGGTTGAAACCACCCGGGTTATCGGTCGCGATCAGGTTGTCGAGCACCTCGGCGCCCTTGTTCGGGGTCGCGCCTTTTTCCAGCGTCAGGTGACGACGCATGTCGACGATGGCGTCGACGTGCTCGATCATCATCGGGCATTCCTCGACGCACGCACGGCAGGTGGTGCACGACCACAGCGTTTCGGCGTCCACCAGGCCATTGACGATCGGCTGGTGCGGATTACCGCTGTGCTCACCGACCGGTTTGCCAGGGTAAGGGCTACCGGCAAATTTGGCATCGCTGCCGCCGGCCAGGCCGACGACCATGTCCTGGATCAGTTTCTTGGGGTTCAGCGGCTGGCCGGCAGCAAATGCAGGGCACATCGCCTCGCACTTGCCGCACTGCACGCAGGCATCGAAACCCAGCAGCTGATTCCAGGTGAAGTCTTTGGGCTTTTCGACGCCCAGTGGCGCTTGCGGGTCTTCCAGATCCAGCGGTTTCAAACCTGTGGAGCGACCACCACCGAAACGTTCGGCGCGGCGGTGCCAGGCCAGGTGCAGGGCACCGGCGAAGGCGTGCTTCATCGGCCCGCCCCAGGTCATGCCGAAGAACAGCTCACTCACACCCCACAGCACGCCCAGGGCCAGAACCCCGGCCAGCAGCCAGCCACCGAAGTCGGCCGGCAGGATGCCTGCCACCGGCAGGGTGAGCAGGAAGAAGCTCGCCGAGAACGCCAGCAGGCTTTTGGGCAGGCGCATCCACGGGCCTTTGGACAGGCGCGAAGGCGGGTTCAGGCGACGACGGAACACGAAGATTGCGCCGACGAACATCACCGCCGTCATCAACAGCAGCGCGTAACCGAGAATCTTGTTATGCAGGCCGAAACCATGCACCAGAATCGCCAGCACAATCGAAGCCACCGCACCACCGGCAGTCGCAACGTGAGTGTTGGCGATGTATTTGTCGCGTGCGACCACATGGTGCAAGTCGACCATGTAGCGTTTGGGCATGGCGAACAGGCCGCCGATCAGATCGACTTTCGAGGCCCGGCCGTTACGCCACATTTTGACCCGCCGCAAGGCGCCCAGGACCGCAAGGCCCAGGGCGGCAAACAGCAGGATGGGGAGAATAGTATTCAGCATGATGGCTCCTGGCGAACTCATCGAAACGCAGCGAAGTGCGTAGGAGCGGCTTGAGCCGCGAAAATTTGCCAGGCGTCACCAATGCAGCGCCCGCATTCGCGGCTGAAGCCGCTCCTACACCATGGCTGTCAGAAGTCTTTGCAGAGTCGAAGACCGTCGTAGATCGCCGCATGGGTGTTACGCTGCGCCACGCAGTCGCCGATCCGGTACAGCAGGTAACCGTCGCCCGGCTGGCTCAACTCTGGCTGGGGAGCGATGGCGAACAGGGCTTCGATGTCGATCTGGCCCTTGTTGCGCGATCCTTCCTTCAGCGCGTAGTAGATCTCTTCGTCAGGACGCACGCCGTTTTCCACCACCACCTGGTCGACGACCCGCTCTTCCTTGGCACCGGTGTACTCGTTCTCCAGCACGGCAATCAGCTTGTCGCCTTCGCGGTAGACTTTCTCCAGCATCATGTCGCCAGTCATGATGACTTCTTTCGGATACATGCTGCGGTAGTAGGTCGGGAAGGTCGTACCGCCCATCGCGACGCCCGGCTTGATATCGTCGGTGACAATCTCGACCTGCGAGCCCTTGTCGGCCAGGAAGTCGGCCACCGACATACCGGTGAATTCACAGATGGTGTCGTAGACCAGCACGTTCTTGCCCGGTGCAACCTTGCCGTCCAGCACATCCCAGCTGCTGACCACCAGGCCCTCAGCCGCGCCCCAGTGTTCGTTCTGCTCCATGAATGGATGGCCGCCGACGGCCAGCACCACGATGTCCGGACGCAGGTCCATGATGGTCGCGGCATCGGCCGCAGTGCCCAGCCGCAGGTCAACTTTCAGACGCGCCAGCTCCAGTTGATACCAACGGGTGATACCGGCAATCTGGTCACGTTGCGGCGCCTTGGAGGCAGTGGTGATCTGGCCGCCAATCGCGTCTTTTTTCTCGAACAGGGTCACGTCGTGGCCGCGCTCGGCAGACACCCGCGCCGCTTCCATACCGGCCGGGCCGGCGCCGACGATGACCACCTTGCGTTTCGGCCCGGTGGACTTCTCGATGATGTGCGGCACGCCCATGTACTCACGGGACGTCGCGGCGTTCTGAATGCACAGTACATCCAGGCCCTGATACTGACGGTCGATGCAGTAGTTGGCACCGACGCACTGCTTGATCTGGTCGACCTGGCCCATCTTGATCTTGGCGATCAGGTGCGGGTCGGCGATGTGTGCACGGGTCATGCCGACCATGTCGACGTAACCGCCTTCCAGAATGCGCGTGGCCTGGTTCGGGTCCTTGATGTTTTGCGCGTGCAGCACCGGCGCCTTGACCACTTCCTTGATGCCGGCGGCCAGGTGCAGGAACGGCTCCGGTGGATAACTCATGTTCGGAATGACGTTGGCCAGGGTGTTGTGAGTGTCACAACCCGAGCCGATCACGCCGAAGAAGTCCAGCAGGCCGGTATCGTCGTAATACTTGGCGATCTGCTTCATGTCGTCATGCGACAGGCCATCGGGGTGGAATTCATCACCACAGATACGCATGCCCACGCAGAAGTCACGGCCGACTTCGGCACGTACGGCTTTAAGCACTTCCATGCCGAAGCGCATGCGGTTTTCGAAGCTGCCGCCCCACTCGTCAGTACGCTTGTTGACCCGCGGGCTCCAGAACTGGTCGATCATGTGCTGGTGCACCGCCGACAGTTCGACGCCATCGAGGCCGCCTTCTTTGGCTCGGCGCGCAGCCTGGGCGTAGTTACCGATGATCCGCCAGATTTCTTCCGGCTCGATGGTCTTGCAGGTCGCACGGTGCACCGGCTCGCGGATACCCGACGGAGACATCAGGGTCGGCCAGTGATCACCGTCCCAACGGGAACGACGACCCATGTGGGTAATCTGGATCATGATCTTGGCGCCATGCTTGTGCATGGCGTCAGCGAGGTTCTGGAAATGCGGAATGATCCGGTCAGTCGCCAGGTTGACCGACTTCCACCAGCTCTGCGGGCTATCAATAGCCACCACAGACGAACCGCCACAGATCGCCAGGCCGATACCGCCCTTGGCTTTCTCTTCGTAATACTTCACGTAACGCTCAGTGGTCATACCGCCGTCGGTGGCATACACCTCTGCGTGTGCAGTACTCAGAACACGGTTACGGATGGTCAGTTTGCCGATCTGAATCGGCTGGAACATCGCTTCAAAAGCCATTTCCAAAACTCCTCAAGGCGAAAACAGGCTGCTGCGCTCGGTCGCTTGTTGCGTAGCCAGACTTGCCGGCCACGCCTTGCCAGAGCTTCACTCGCGCTGTTTTCTGACGGCGCTATTTAAAGTGGTTTGACGACAAACAGACCGTCATCGTGGCCCTCTTCGGAGCCTCCGTAGACCTGCTCGGCCACGGTGCGGATCGAGCTGCCACGGGCAGCCAGGATCTGATCCATGGCGCCAGCGAACCAGCCGGTGAACATGTAGTCGACCTTGCGACCGACCTTGCCGTACACATACACGAACGCCGAGTGCTCAAGCGTGATACTGGCGGTGCCTTTGTCCAGGTCGATGTCCTGAATCTTGAACAGGCCCCAGCCACGCTGCGACAGACGCTTCATGTAGTGCTCGTAGACCGCAACGCCTTCCAGACCATGGCACTCGGCTTCTTTCTCGCACCAGTGCCAGGCAGACTTGTAGCCGGCCTTGTAGAGCACTTCGGCATAAGCTTCGGCGCCCAGCACTTCTTCGATGCCGATGTGGTTGTTGACGAAGAAATGACGAGGTACGTACAGCATCGGCAGGGCGTCGGACGTCCAGACGCCGGTTTCGCTGTCGACTTCGATTGGCAATTGCGGGGCGATTTTGGCCATGGAAACTTAACTCCAGAAAAATTCTTGTGATTGGGCAAGCCTTCAGGCTTGCCGGAATTGAGCGGGGTGTGGCTAGCGGCGTTACTCGCCCCAGACATCCTTGAGGACGCGCACCCAGTTCTCGCCCATGATCTTGCGTACCACCTGCTCGGAATGGCCGCGCTTGAGCAGCGTCTCGGTCAGGTTCGGGAACTCGCCCACGGTGCGGATGCCCAGCGGGTTGATGATCTTGCCGAAGTTGGTCAGGCGACGGGCGTAGCCCTTGTCATGGGTCAGGTATTCGAAGAATTCCTTGCCATGGCCCTGGGTGAAGTCGGTGCCGATGCCGATGGCGTCTTCGCCAACGATGTTCATGGTGTATTCGATGGCTTCGGCGTAATCGTCGATGGTCGAGTCGATGCCTTTGGCCAGGAACGGCGCAAACATGGTGACGCCCACGAAACCGCCGTGATCGGCGATGAATTTGAGTTCTTCATCGGACTTGTTGCGCGGGTGCTCTTTCAGGCCTGAAGGCAGGCAGTGGGAATAGCAGACCGGCTTCTTGGATTCGAGGATGACTTCCTCGCTGGTCTTGGAGCCTACGTGGGACAGGTCGCACATGACGCCGACACGGTTCATCTCGGCAACGATCTCGCGACCGAAGCCCGACAGACCGCCGTCGCGCTCATAACAACCGGTGCCCACCAGGTTCTGGGTGTTGTAGCACATCTGCACGATGCCAACCCCGAGCTTTTTGAAGATCTCGACATAGCCGATCTGGTCTTCATAGGCATGGGCGTTCTGAAAGCCGAACAGGATGCCGGTTTTGCCCAGCTCTTTGGCCTTGTAGATGTCGGCGGTGGTGTTGACCGGCATGACCAGATCGCTGTTTTCGCGCATCAGTTTCATGCTGGAGGTGATGCTGTTGACAGTCGCCTGGAAGCCTTCCCACACCGACACGGTACAGTTGGCCATGGTCAAACCGCCTTTGCGCATGTCTTCAAACAGCTCGCGATTCCACTTGGCGATGATCAGACCGTCGATAACGATGCTGTCGGCGTGAAGTTCTGCTGGGCTCATCAGGCGGTCCCCTTTATAAGACTCTTGCGCACCGAATCGGTTGTCGGCGCGTTATGGGGCCAGCATATGCCTGAGGCTCAGGGGAGCCGGATGTAAAAACGACAGGGGAATTGCCGAAAGCGTCAAGCTGCGACAAAGCGTCCCTCATCTGCGCAGAGGCGCCAGCCAAACCTGTTCTTTGTCATGCGCTTGAGCCAGAATCCTGAGCATTAATGGCTCGGAGTGAATCGATGAAAACATTTTTCCTGGGGCTGGCCCTGACAGCCGCCATAGCCGGTAACGCCTATGCTGCACAAGATTCCGATTCGACCCCGTGCGACGGGGTCGACAGCGACAACCAGACCCTGGAATGCTCCATTTACAGCCGCACCACTGCCGAGGAGCTGCTCAAGGAAAACTTCCAAAACCTGCTCAACCGGGTGCAGTCGCAATTTGTCGCCAACAAAACCCAGTACAACGACTTCACCAACAAGCTCAGAAGCGCCCAGCAGGCCTGGGAGAAACTGCGTGATGCCGATTGCGCCGTGGAAGTGTTCCCGTCGGCGGCGGGCAGCAAGGCGTACAAAATCAGCGAAAATGACTGTATTGCGCGGATGAGCGACGAACGTTCGGAATACATCGAGTCACTGGTGCAGGAATAATCCGGCCAACGGCTGCGTCTGAAAACGTGAGTGCTGGCAATCTGGGTGGTTGTTAGAGGTGACCAATGCGCTACCCTGTGTATTTGTCATGCAGGGCACAGGGAATTTCATGATCATTTGCGGTGTAGAAATCAAGGGCAGCGAAGCCATCTTCGCCCTGGCCACCGGTCAGAACGCGACCCTCAGCCACCTGCCATTGGCGACACGCAAGCTGGCGCTGGAAGATGACGACGAGTCGCTCAACGTCAAAGACTTCGCTACCCGGATTGCCGCTTTCGTACGGGAAAACGGCATCAGCCATATCGCCATCAAGAAACGCAGCAAAAAGGGCGAATTTGCCGGTGGCCCGACCACCTTCAAGATCGAGACGGTATTGCAGTTGCTGACCGACTGCGAAGTGACCCTGCTGTCACCGCAGACCATCACCGCTCAGCACAAGAAACACGCCATTGAACTGCCGGGCAGCCTCAACAAATACCAGCACGAGGCTTACAAAACAGCCTGTGCGGCGCTGTTGAAGAAGGCCTGACGGATCACCCACCACCTGTAGGGGTAATGCCGATCAGTCAAGCGATTATCCGGCTCAACTCGGTCCCGGTGGGAGGAGGCTAGCCGGGATGCCGGACCACCCCGAAAGGGCCAGTAAAACCGGCACATCTGTTGTAGATGTACCTCTGTATTCGCCAGCAGAGCTGCCTCCCACAGGACTAAGCCGGTCTTGAGTGATAGGTATTATTCCTACTGACCGACCACAAAAAAACCCGCATCGCTGCGGGTTTTTTGTTCAGCGAATCAACACTCAGTTGATCCGGGCGTCCAGCTCGCCTTTGGCGTAGCGCTCGAACATGCGGTCCAGGGAGACCGGCTTGATCTTCGAGGCGTTGCCGGCAGTGCCGAACGCTTCGTAACGGGCGATACAGACATCACGCATGGCCACAACGGTCTTGGCCAGGTATTTGCGTGGGTCGAATTCGGCCGGGTTCTTGGCCATGAATTCGCGGATGGCACCGGTGGAGGCCAGACGCAGGTCGGTGTCGATGTTGACCTTGCGTACGCCGTGCTTGATGCCTTCGACGATTTCTTCAACCGGTACGCCGTAGGTCTCTTTGATGTCGCCGCCGTACTCGTTGATGATTTTCAGCCATTCTTGCGGAACAGACGACGAACCGTGCATCACCAGGTGGGTGTTGGGGATGCGCTTGTGGATAGCCTTGATCTGCTCGATGGCCAGGATGTCGCCGGTAGGCGGCTTGGTGAACTTGTAGGCGCCGTGGCTGGTGCCGATGGCAATGGCCAGGGCGTCGACGTTGGTGCGCTTGACGAAGTCAGCCGCTTCTTCCGGGTCGGTCAGCATCTGGCTGTGGTCCAGCACGCCTTCAGCGCCAACGCCGTCTTCTTCGCCGGCCATGCCGGTTTCCAGCGAGCCCAGCACGCCCAGCTCACCCTCTACCGACACGCCGCAGGCGTGGGCGAAGGCGACGACGCGACGGGTCACTTCAACGTTGTAGTCATAGCTGGCCGGCGTCTTGCCGTCTTCCATCAGCGAGCCGTCCATCATCACTGAGCTGAAGCCCAGCTGGATCGAGCGCTGGCAGATGTCAGGGCTGGTGCCGTGGTCCTGGTGCATGACCACCGGGATGTGCGGGAATTCTTCGATCGCCGCGAGGATCAGGTGACGCAGGAACGGGGCACCGGCGTATTTGCGGGCACCGGCCGAGGCCTGAACGATCACTGGGGAGTCGGTCTTGTCGGCCGCTTCCATAATGGCGCGCATCTGTTCCAGGTTGTTTACGTTGAAAGCTGGGACGCCATAGCCGAATTCGGCGGCGTGGTCCAACATCTGGCGCATGCTGATAAGTGCCATTGTCTGTTTCTCTCCCGGTCGGGTCGTTAATCGTGCAAGCCTGCCCCAGTGGCGGCTGCTGTTCAAGTAATGCGCAATCTGGACAGCTCTAAAAACTACCTGCGTTGCCATCGCTGCGTTGAAAACCGGCTCAAAATGCTCATTTACAACTCGTAAACTGCGCTTTCTCGCCGGTTTTCGCCTTGCGCTGGCTGCCTCGCCTACGTTTTTAGAGGTGCCCAACTGCGCGTGGTACATCGGCTGCGGGCTATCTACCGCTCATCGGGCCTTGCAGCCGCGACCGATCAAATCGTTGGTGGCAGACCAGTACACCAGGCCTTCATCACCGTTTCTGGCAAACGACAGTACGCCGTTGCCAAACAGTTCACCGGCGGCACCGGGCTCGGCCTGCAGATGAAACACCTGCTCGCTCTGGTTCAGGCGCACATCCACCGCCTTGCGGGCAGCGTCAGCGTAGCGCCAGGTGACCTCGGCCTTGCTGTCACAGACCCAACGGGTCCACGGGTCTGCCGGTGCGGCAGACTTGAAGCTGGAGCAACCGCTCAATACCGCCAGCGCCGCAAGGGCAATCAGGCCTTTCATCAATTCTCCTGGACTGCCCTGGCGCGTATAAGGTCAAGGGCAGTGTTGTTCGTGTTTACCATCGTCAGCCGGTTCGCCCGTAGCCTGGGCTTCGACCCGCTGGCTGTTTTCGGTGGTAGGCACTACCACCGAGGCCGGGCTGAAGACTTCACAAGCCTTGGAACGGCTACCGGAACCGCTACAACCGGCAAGCATCATGCAACTGAGCAGCATCACAGCGACGATCTTCATGGCGAAACTCCTTTCTGGAAAGATCCACCCTGTAAATGACCGCCATATCGCAGGGATGTTGCCAGAAAGCGCCTTGCTCAATCAGCGACAGGCGACGTTGCCGACCTGCGGCGTGGGGTCATACCGGTCCCACACCTCCTGGCCGCCACGTTTGTAGACGACCTGGATGGTCTCGGCCTGCCAGGCAGTCTGATAGCAGCTCAACTGCAACGCCGCTTGCTGCTCTTCCCTGGCATCCTCAGCCGCAGGGCTGCCGGCACACCCGGCCAGCACCCCCACGATCAGCAACACCGGCATCGCCCTGACCATTTGCCACATCCTCAAGCCGCTCGGCTTATTGCGCCTTGGCGCGCTGCTCCAGCACTTCGACCGCAGGCAAGACTTTGCCTTCGACGAACTCCAGGAACGCGCCACCGCCGGTGGAAATATAGGAAATCTGCTCGCCCACTGCGTATTTGTCGATCGCCGCCAGCGTGTCACCGCCGCCTGCGATGGAAAACGCCGGGCTCTCGGCAATCGCCTTGGCCAGCACTTTGGTGCCATTGCCGAACTGGTCGAACTCGAACACGCCCACCGGGCCGTTCCACAGGATAGTCCGGGAAGATTTCAACAATTGGGCGAACTGCTCGGCTGTTTGCGGGCCGATGTCCAGAATCATGTCGTCATCGGCAACGTCAGCGATCAGCTTGACAGTGGCTTCTGCGTCTTCGGCAAAGGCCTTGGCGACGACCACGTCGACCGGCAGCGGGACGCTGACCTTGGCGGCGATGGCACGGGCGGTATCGAGCAGGTCCGGCTCGTACAGCGACTTGCCGACCTTATGACCGGCCGCCGCGAGGAAGGTGTTAGCGATGCCGCCACCGACGATCAACTGGTCGCAGATACCGCTCAGGCTGTTGAGCACGTCGAGCTTGGTCGACACCTTGGAGCCAGCGACAATGGCAGCCATCGGCTTGGCCGGCGCACCCAGCGCCTTGCCCAGTGCTTCCAGCTCGGCCGCCAGCAACGGGCCCGCCGCCGCAACCTTGGCGAACTTGGCCACGCCGTGGGTCGAGCCCTCGGCGCGGTGCGCAGTACCGAACGCGTCCATTACGAACACATCGCACAGCGCGGCGTATTTCTGCGCCAGCTCGTCAGCGTTCTTTTTCTCGCCCTTGTTGAAGCGCACGTTTTCGAACAGCACCACGTCACCGGCTTTGACTTCAACACCGTCGAGGTAGTCGGCCACCAGCGCAACTTCGCGGCCCAGCGCCTTGCTCAGGTAGTCGGCCACCGGCTTGAGGCTGTTTTCAGCCGAGAACTCACCTTCGACCGGACGGCCCAGGTGCGAGCAAACCATGACCGCTGCGCCTTTTTCCAGCGCCAGACGAATGGTCGGCAAGGACGCCAGAATGCGTGCGTCGCTGCTGACGGCACCGTCCTTGATCGGCACGTTGAGGTCTTCGCGAATCAGTACACGCTTACCTTGCAGGTCAAGGTCGGTCATCTTCAGCACGGTCATGAGGCGTTCCTGTCTTTACTGTTGTGGGTCTGCAACGCGCAGCAAATGACCTGCGACGTCGAGCATACGGTTGGCAAAGCCCCATTCGTTATCGAACCAGGCCAGCAGGTTGACCAGCCGGGGGCCGGACACGCGGGTCTGACTCGCATCGACAATCGCCGAATGGGGGTCATGATTGAAATCGCAGCTGGCATGCGGCAATTCGGTATACGCCAGCAAGCCTTTGAGCGGGCCGCTGCTGGCAGCCTCGCGCAGGATGCGATTGATTTCGGCGGCATCGGTGTCGCGTGCCACCTGCAAGGTGATGTCCAGGCACGAGACATTGACCGTCGGTACGCGAACTGCTTTGGCCTGAATTCGGCCCGCAAGTTCCGGAAGCAGGCGTTCAATGCCTCGCGCAAGGCCCGTCGACACCGGAATGATCGACTGAAATGCCGAGCGCGTACGACGCAAATCCTCGTGGTGATAGGCGTCGATCACCGGCTGGTCGTTCATCGCCGAATGGATGGTGGTGATGGTGATGTATTCCAGCCCCAGCGCTTGATCGAGCAGGCGCAGCAAAGGCACGCTGCAGTTGGTGGTACACGATGCCGCCGAGACCAGCAACTCGCGGCCCGTAAGCGTCTGCTGATTGATGCCATAGACAATCGTGGCATCGACGTCGGCCTCACTGGCCATCGGCTGCGAGAACAGCACCGACGGCGCACCGGCCGCCAGAAAGCGCTGGCCATCTTCGCGAGTGTTGTAGACACCCGAGCATTCGAGCACCAGGTCCGCGCCCAGGCTGGCCCAGTCGATGCCTTCGGGCGTCGGGCTGCGCAACACGCGGATGCGGTGATCATCGATATGCAGATAGTCCCCCTCGACCCGCACATGGCCGGGAAAGCGGCCATGGGTAGAGTCGAAGCGGGTCAGGTATTCGAGACTGGCCATGTCGGCCAGATCGTTGATCGCCACCACCTCGAACCCGGCGCTGGCGCCACGCTCGCAGAGCGCACGCAAAACGCAGCGACCGATACGGCCATAGCCGTTCAGGGCAACCTTGTACACACGGGGTTGAGGCATGGTGGCTCACATTTCGGTAGGAACGACCTTGGTCGCGAAAGGGCCGGGCCAGGCGATACATGTTTGCCGCCTGGCAAGCCGGATTCGTGAGCAAGACGGATCGCCGCCCGCTCGCTCCCACATTGCAGGGCTATCAGTCTTCGAGCAGTTCTTCGGCGGTGCCCAGGATGTTCTCCAGGGTGAAGCCGAACTCTTCGAACAACGCTGCGGCCGGGGCCGACTCACCGAAGGTGGTCATACCGATCACACGGCCTTCCAGGCCGACGTACTTGTACCAGAAGTCTGCATGGGCAGCTTCGATAGCGATTCGCGCGCCGACCTGAACCGGCAGTACCGACTGCTTGTAAGCCGCGTCCTGGGCATCGAACACGTTGGTGCTTGGCAGCGAGACCACACGCACCTTGCGACCTTTGGCGCTCAGCGCATCAAACGCCTGCACGGCCAGACCGACTTCGGAACCGGTGGCGATCAGGATCAGCTCGGGTTCGCCAACGCTGTCGCGCAGCACATAACCGCCACGGGCGATATTGGCCAGTTGCTCGGCATCACGGCTCTGGTGTGGCAGGTTCTGGCGCGAGAACACCAGCGCCGATGGGCCGTCGTTGCGCTCGATGGCGTACTTCCAGGCCACTGCCGATTCCACGGCATCGGCCGGGCGCCAGGTGTCGAGGTTTGGCGTGGTACGCAGGCTGGTCAGTTGCTCGACCGGCTGGTGAGTCGGGCCGTCTTCGCCCAGGCCGATGGAGTCGTGGGTGAAGACATGAATGACCCGCTTCTTCATCAGCGCCGCCATGCGCACGGCGTTACGAGCATATTCCATGAAGATCAGGAAGGTCGCGCCGTAAGGCACGAAGCCGCCATGCAGGGCGATACCGTTCATGATGGCCGCCTGGCCGAACTCACGCACACCGTAGTGCAGGTAGTTGCCGTTGGCGTCTTCACCGCTGATGCTCTTGCAGCCTTTCCAGATGGTCAGGTTGGAACCGGCCAGGTCAGCCGAACCGCCAAGGAACTCAGGCAGCAGCGGACCGAAAGCGCCCAGCGCGTTCTGGCTGGCTTTACGGCTGGCGATGGTTTCGCCCTTGGCGTTGACTTCAGCCACGTACGCTGCGGATTTTTCGGCGAAGTCGGCTGGCAGTTGACCGCTGACCCGGCGTACGAACTCGTTGGCCAGCTCAGGGAAGGCAGCGGAGTAAGCAGCAAAGCGCTGGTCCCACTCGGCCTCGGCGGCCAGGCCTTTTTCCTTGGCGTTCCACTCGCTGTAGATGTCGGCCGGCACTTCGAACGGACCGTGGTTCCACTTCAGCGCAGCGCGGGTCAGGGCGATCTCGTCGGCGCCCAGTGGCGCGCCGTGGGATTCTTCCTTGCCGGCCTTGTTCGGCGAACCGAAGCCGATAGTGGTCTTGCAGCAGATCAGGGTCGGCAGCGGGCTCTTGCGCGCGGTGTCGATGGCGGTTTTGATCTCGTCGGCGTCATGGCCGTCGACATTGCGGATCACCTGCCAGTTGTAGGACTCGAAGCGCTTTGGCGTGTCATCGGTGAACCAGCCTTCGACTTCACCGTCGATGGAGATGCCGTTGTCGTCATAGAAGGCGATCAGCTTGCCCAGGCCCAGGGTGCCGGCCAGGGAAGCGACTTCGTGGGAAATGCCTTCCATCATGCAGCCGTCGCCCATGAACACATAGGTGTTGTGGTTGACGATTTCATGACCTGGGCGGTTGAACTGCGCCGCCAGGGTTTTTTCCGCGATTGCGAAGCCCACTGCGTTGGCGAAACCCTGACCCAGCGGGCCAGTGGTGGTTTCGACGCCAGGGGTGTAGCCATACTCGGGGTGACCCGGGGTGCGGCTGTGCAGTTGGCGGAAGTTCTTCAGGTCGTCGATGGACAGGTCGTAGCCGGTCAGGTGCAGCAGCGAGTAGATCAGCATCGAACCATGGCCGTTGGACAGCACGAAGCGGTCGCGGTCGGCGAACGACGGGTTGGCCGGGTTGTGCTTCAGATAATCGCGCCAAAGGACTTCGGCGATATCCGCCATACCCATGGGGGCACCTGGGTGGCCGCTGTTGGCTTTTTGCACGGCATCCATGCTCAGGGCACGAATGGCATTGGCACGCTCACGACGGCTAGGCATCGCTGATCTCCTGGGAAGTAAAGAATTGGGAGCAGAAAAAGGCGTCCATTTTCCCTCAGCCTCTGGCTGGGGGCAATGAAAGATAGTCACCTGAGCGCTTTTTTCCTGCCATGCAGGCTTTATTGGCCTTTAACCGGCTCAAGGATAGACCGCAGCGGCGGGTTGACGACGCCTGTTTACTGACATCGCGGGCAATATCAAAACTTTTTGATATTGATCTTGCAGCTTATTCAGAGCGTGACTAGACTGCGAACCTATGAATCTACCCGCGCCAGCAGTACGCCATGATGATTGCGACGAACTGTCTGCCTTGTGCAAGGCTGGCGGCGACCCGTTGCGGCTTAATGTGCTGCGTGCCCTGGCCAACGACTCGTTCGGGGTGCTGGAACTGGCGCAGATCTTCGCCACCGGTCAGTCCGGCATGAGCCACCACCTCAAGGTGCTGGCCCAGGCCGGTCTGGTTGCCACGCGCCGCGAAGGCAACGCCATTTTCTACCGCCGCGCCCTGCCCCATAGCGGGCTGACCGGCGGGCGCCTGCATGCGGCGCTGCTCGATGAAGTCGATGCCCTGGCGTTGCCGGTCGAGGTCAAGGCGCGAATCGACGCGGTGCACCAGCAGCGCGCCGCAGCCAGCCAGGACTTTTTTGCCCGGGTTGCCGACAAGTTCAATGCCCAGCAAGACCTGATCGCAGGCCTTGCGCAGTACCGCGACAGCCTGCTGGCGTTGCTCGACAAACTGGTGTTCGCGCCGCAGGCCAAGGTGCTTGAGGTCGGCCCCGGTGATGGCAGTTTTCTGCCCGACCTGGCCCAGCGTTTTGCCCATGTCACGGCCATGGACAACAGCCCGGCCATGCTCGAACTGGCCCGCAAACTGTGTGAGCGCCAGGGCCTGGACAACGTGGAATTGCGCCTGGCCGATGCACTGAACGACGCTAAAGTACAGGTCGATTGCGTCGTTCTGAACATGGTGCTTCATCATTTCGCAGCGCCTGCCGATGCTCTTGGGCAACTGGCAGAGCACTTGCAACCCGGCGGTAGCCTGCTGGTGACGGATTTATGCAGCCACGACCAGAGCTGGGCCAGGGAGGCCTGTGGCGATCTCTGGCTGGGCTTTGAACAGGATGACCTGGCCCGCTGGGCCGTCGCTGCCGGGCTAGTCCCCGAACAGAGCCTCTACGTGGGCTTACGCAATGGTTTCCAGATCCAGGTACGCCAATTTCAGCGGCCGGCTGGTGACACTTACCCTCGATTTACTTCAGGAAACCCGTAGACATGAGCGAATACTCAATTTTCACCTCCGAGTCCGTCTCCGAAGGACATCCGGACAAGATCGCCGACCAGATTTCCGATGCGGTTCTGGATGCCATCATCGCGGAAGACAAATTCGCCCGTGTCGCGGTCGAAACCCTGGTCAAGACCGGCGTGGCAATCATCGCCGGCGAAGTCACCACCTCGGCCTGGGTCGACCTGGAAGACATCGTCCGTAACGTGATTCTCGACATCGGCTACAACAGCTCCGACGTCGGCTTCGACGGCGCTACCTGCGGCGTGATGAACATCATCGGCAAGCAGTCGGTGGACATCGCCCAGGGCGTTGACCGCAGCAAGCCTGAAGACCAGGGTGCGGGCGATCAGGGCCTGATGTTCGGCTACGCCAGCAACGAAACCGACGTGCTGATGCCAGCACCGATCACCTTCTCCCACCAACTGGTCCAGCGCCAGGCCGAAGCGCGTAAATCCGGCCTGCTGCCATGGCTGCGTCCGGACGCCAAATCACAGGTCACCTGCCGCTACGAAGACGGCAAAGTGGTCGGCGTCGACGCTATCGTACTGTCGACCCAGCACAACCCGGAAGTGTCGTACAAAGACCTGCGTGAAGGCGTGATGGAGCTGATCGTCAAGCACGCCATCCCGGCGCACCTGCTGCACAAAGACACCCAGTTCCATATCAACCCGACCGGCAACTTCATCATCGGTGGCCCGGTGGGCGACTGCGGCCTGACCGGCCGCAAGATCATCGTCGACAGCTACGGCGGCATGGCCCGTCACGGCGGCGGCGCATTCTCCGGCAAGGACCCATCGAAGGTTGACCGCTCGGCGGCCTACGCCGGTCGTTACGTGGCCAAGAACATCGTGGCTGCGGGTCTGGCCGACCGCTGCGAAATCCAGGTTTCCTACGCCATCGGCGTGGCCCAGCCAACCTCGATCTCGCTGAACACCTTCGGCACCGGCAAGCTGTCGGACGACAAGATCATCCAGCTGGTGCGCGAGCACTTCGACCTGCGTCCATACGCGATCACCACCATGCTCGACCTGCTGCACCCGATGTACAAGCAGACCGCAGCCTACGGCCACTTCGGTCGCAACCCGTTCGAAATGACGGTCGGCGAAGACACCTTCACCGCCTTCACCTGGGAAAAAACCGACCGCGCCGCCGCCCTGCGCGCCGCTGCCGGCCTGTAATACCGACCGGTATTAGCCAAAGCCCCGGCACCCTCGGTGTCCGGGGCTTTTTCGTGCCTGTCATAAAACCGGCGCCTGAAAAAAATCGAGTGATCTGCGTCACAAAATCGGCGCACCTGTGGGAGTTTTCTGAGTTGTAGCCTGTCCGTATGGGCGTCGATACACACCATGAAACATTCGTAACACTGATCGACATCCTCAGGGCGTACCGCCCTTCCCTCGGGGTCGCCCAGACCAGACCCCGGCATCAACGATGGAACGCTTATGCCAGTCTTCTCCCGGACATGGATGGCCTCGTGCACCTTGGTGTTTGGCCTCGCCTCCCAATTACGCCCACGCTGCGGCACTGCCGACACCCGGCGAGCAGGACCTGATTCGCGACCGCCAGGACCGCCTGCTGGAAGAACAGCGCCGTCGCCTCGAAGAACTCAAGACCCTGCCCGGCCAACAGGCCGAGCCGAGCGCGCCATCGGCCGCGACCGAACAACGTTGCTTCGATATCCAGCGCATCGAGCTAAAGGGCGCAGAGTCACTGTCCGAAGCCGAGCGCAAAAAACTGGTCAGCCCCTGGGTCGGCAAATGCCTGGGCGTGCCGCAGCTCAACGAAGTGCTCAAGGCCATCACCGACCACTACCTGAACAAGGGCATGGTCACCACCCGCGCCTACCTGCCGCAACAGGATCTCTCTCAGGGCGTACTGCACGTGCTGGTGGTCGAGGGCAAGCTTGAAAAACTCGGCAGCGAGGGGCCGGGCAAAGTCTCCGAGCGTGAACTGGCCATGACTTTCCCCGGCAAGCCCGGCGAGGTGCTTAACCTGCGCGACATCGAGCAGATGGTCGACCAGTTCAACCGCCTGCCCTCGCGGTGGGTGCAGACCCGCCTGACGCCCGGCCAGGCCATTGGCGGCAGCAACGTGCTGGTCGACAACACGCCGGACAAACCCTGGCGCGCCAGCCTGTCGCGGCATAACGACGGCCAGCGCAGCACCGGTGAACAACAGTGGAGCACCGGCCTGGAATGGGACAGCCCGTTGGGGCTGGCCGACCAGTTGCGCCTGCGCGGCGGCCATGACGCGCTGAGCGACCATCGCAAGACCTCGAAAAACTTCCTGATGGGCTACGAGGTGCCATGGGGCTGGTGGAACTTCAGTTACTACTACAGCGAGAGTGACTACCGGGCGCTGGGGCAAGCCAGCACCTTCGACTTCAAGCAAAGCGGCGACAGCCAGAGCCACCAGTTGCGCGCCGAGCGGGTGATCCACCGCGATGCGCTGAGCAAGACCTCGATCAATACCGGCCTGTCGCACCTGCGCACCAACAACTACATCAACGATGAAAAGCTCGGCACCAGCAGCAACCGCATCACCGAGGCCCAGTTCGGCATCACCCATGGCCGGCGGGTCGGCGGCTCGTTCGTCAACATCGACCTGGGCATGCAACAGGGCATCGGCGCTCTGGATGCACAAGGTAACCATGACCCGAACGGCAATCGTCCAGGCCCCGGCATCCCCACCGCCCGCTACCGCAAGTACACCGGCACCGTCAGTTACCTGTACCCCTTCCAGCTGTGGGGCGAGCGGCTGACCTTCAGCAGCCTGGCCACCGGCCAACACAGCGAGGATGCACTTTACAGCCCGCAGCGTTTGAGCCTGGGCGGGGTGTCTTCGGTGCGCGGTTTCAAGGACCAATACCTGTCAGGCGACAGCGGCGGCTACTGGCGCAACGAGCTGCGCCTGACCCGCCCGGTCGGCCTCGACTGGCTGCGCCCGGCGTTCAGTGAATATGGCGCGGCCATCGGCTACGACCAGGGCGTGATCAGCAATGACCGCTACAACGGCGCGCAGCACGGGCGGTTGTCCGGCCACTCGTTCGAGCTCTTTGCCCGCGGCCGCAACGTGGCGACCTCGGTGACTTTCGCCCACTCGCTGGAACGCCCCTCGGTGATTGAGCGCGAAAGCCCGGTGTATTTCCGGATCGATTTTTTCCTTTAAACGACGACGCTTCAACGAGGTATCCACATGGATGTCAATGCTCCGGCCCGCCTGGCGGACAAGCCTTCTATTGCCCAGCAAAACACCGAGCGTCGTCACAGCGCCCTGCAACGCGCCCTGGCGCTGGTGCTGGCCAATGCCCTGTTCTGGCAACCGATCCTGGTCCAGGCCCAAGGCGTGGTCGCCAGCAACCCCAACACCCAGGTCGGTCAGGCCGGCAACGGCGTGCCGGTGGTCAACATTGCCGCGCCCAACGCCAGCGGCCTGTCGCACAACCAGTACCAGCAGTACAACGTCGATGCCCAGGGGCTGATTCTCAACAACGCCACCGACACCGCCCAGGCCACCCAACTGGGCGGCATCATCCAGGGCAACCCAAACCTGCAGGGCCAGGCCGCCGGGGTCATTCTCAACGAAGTAACCGGCGCCAACCCCAGCCAGCTCAAGGGCTACACCGAAGTCGCCGGGCAGGCAGCCAAGGTCATCGTCGCCAACCCGCACGGCATCACCTGCAATGGCTGCGGCTTCATCAACACCCCGCAAGCCACGCTGAGCACCGGCAAACCCGTACTCGACGCCAACGGCCAGTTGCAGCGCTTCAATGTGCAGGGCGGCAGCGTGGCGATCGAAGGTGCGGGCCTGAATGCCAGCAATGTCGAGCAGTTCGACATCATCACCCGCAGCGCCAGAATCAACGCCCAACTGCACGCCAACAAACTCAACGTGATCACCGGGCGCAACGACGTCGACGCACAAACGCTGGCGGCCACGCCATTGGCCGATGACGGCAGCAGCAAACCGGAACTGGCCATCGACAGCTCGGCGCTGGGCGGCATGTATGCCGGTGCCGTAAAACTGGTCGGCACCGAAGCCGGGGTCGGCGTGAAGCTGGCCGGGGACCTGGCCGCCAGTGGTGGCGATATCCAGATCGACGCCAACGGCCAGTTGACCATGGCCCAGTCTGCCGCCAGCGGCAACATCGTCGCCAAGGCTCGCGACATCGACGTCAGCGCGCCGATGTATGCCGAGGGGCAAGTACAGCTCAATGCCGACAAGACCCTGACCAACCGCAAGAGCATCGCCGCCGGGCAGGTCGTGAGCCTGCAGGCTGACCAGTTGAACAACAGTGGCCGGGTCGAAGCCGGGGTCAACGCCGACAACAGCCGCAACAAGACCGGCGATGTGCGGGTGGCCGCACGCAACATGACCAACCAGGGCAGCGTCACCGCCAGCCGCGACCTGACCGCCAACGTCGATGCGCGCCTCGACAACCGCAAAGGTCAGCTGCTTAGCCAGGACAGCCTGAACGTCAGCGCCGGGCAACTGGATAACCAGGACGGCAAGCTGCTCAGCGACAACAGCCTGACCGTCAAGGGCGGCGCCCTGGACAACGGCAATGGCACCCTGAGCGCCATCAAGTCGGTGACGGTGCAGAACGACCGGCTGACCAACCGCAGCGACGGCCAGGTCACCAGCGGCGGCGCACTGAACCTGCACGTGCAGAACCTCGACAACCTCGGCGGCATGGTGTCTGCCCGCGAAACCCTGACCGTCAAGACCGGCCGTTTCGACAACAGCAACGGCACCCTGGTCGGTAGCGGCGGTGTGAATCTGGAACTGCTCCAGCAACTGACCAACAGCAACGCCAAGGTGGTCAGCGGCGGCGACCTGCTGATCAGCGGCAACGCGCAGATCGACAACCGCAATGGCCGGCTCAGCAGCCAGGGCTTGCTGAGCCTGATGGCCGCCCAGGTGGATAACCGCAACAAGGGCGTGATCACCGCCAACAGCCTGTCGATCGACGCGAAAAACATCGATAACCAGAACGGCACCCTGTTCAGCAAAGGACGGCTGCAACTGCGCGGCAGCGGTCTGGACAACCGCAACGGCGAAATCGCTGGCAACCAGTTGGACTTCGGCCTGACCGGCGCCCTGCTCAACAGCTACGGCGTGATCGAAAGCAGCGCCAGCCTGACGCTGGGCGCCGCCCGCCTGGACAACAGCCAAGGCCAGATCGGCGCACTGGGCAGCACCGGCACCACCGAACTGAACATCAGCGGCACGCTGGACAACAGCCGCGGTCGCTTGCAAAGCGCCAATCAGCACATGGACTTCAGCCTCGGCCGGCTGACCAATAACGAGGGCGTCATCGCCCACGCCGGTAGCGGCCGCCTGGGCCTGGGGCTGCCTCTGTTGCAAGACGCCGGTGGTCGCGTGTCGAGCAACGGCACCCTGAGCCTGAGCGGCGAGCGCTGGACCAACAGCAGCAACGTGCAGGCCGCCAATCTGGACCTGGACATCGCCACCCTGACCCAGACTGAAGGCGGCCGGCTGATTGCTGCCAAGCGCTTTACCGGGCGGGGCCAGAACTGGACCAACAACGGCCTGATCGGTGCCGACGGCGACCTGACCCTCTCCCTGAGCGGCAGCTACACGGGGGCCGGCCGGCTGACCAGCCTCGGCACGCTGGAGCTCAGCGCGCCGAGCGTGCTCAACCGGGGCATCATCACCAGCGCTGGCGACATGCGCCTGCTGGTCAACGATTTCACCAACCAGCGCGGCCACCTCTACAGCCTGGGCGACCTGCAGATCAGCGCCGATGCCGCAGGCGCCAACGCCAACAGCATCATCAACCGCTCCGGCACCCTGACCAGCGACGGCGACATGCTGCTGGCCGCCCGCTCGATCCAGAACATCCGCGACCTACTGACCGTCAACGACGCCGGGATCTACAGCGCGCAAATCAACGAAATCGCCTGCACCACCGCCGGCACCGGCAACCTGGACTGCAGCGGCGGCAAGGAACACCACGTCTGGAATATCCAGCAACTGGAAAAGCTTGAAGTCACAGCCTTCAGCGAGGCCTCCAGCATCACTGCCGGCGGCGATATCACCCTGCGCGGTACGGAGTTCCTCAACAGCAGCAGCACCCTGGCCAGCAGCGGTGCGCTGACCGCCAACTTCAGCAACAACTTCAGCAACATCGGCGTAGTGCCCAGCACCACCCACACCAGCCGCACCTTCATCTCCGAGCGCACCCGCAGCCCGGGCGGCTGGTATGCCCTGGCTGACGACTTTACCCAGCGCTATTCACAGGGCGGTGCGCGTTACAACGCCAACGATCTGGGCGGCCTTGAAGCGGCGATGAGCAACTTCATCGCCAGCACTGAACGGGAAGTCACCGAGCTGCGCACCATCAACCGCCAGACACCTGACCAGCAGAGCTTTGCGGCGCTGATCCAGGCCGGCGGCAACGTGTCCATCGAGACTGGCAACAACTTCGACAACCGCGCCGTGCAGCGCGGCTTCACCTACGTCAGTGGCGGCGAACGGACCAACACCGAGGCGCCGGGCACCGCCCACGCCACCGCCATCCGTCTCGACAGCCAGCTGTCGCCGGACCTGGCCCAGCAGCAGATCAACCCCACCACCCTGCCCGGCTTCAGCCTGCCCAGCGGCCAGAACGGCCTGTTCCAGCTGGCTGACGAGGCCAGCGGCGGCGCCCTGCTCAACACCACCGGCGCCGGTAGCCACCCGTACCTGATCGAGACCAACCCGGCACTGACCGACATGCGTCAGTTCCTCAGCTCCAGCTACCTGCTCGACAACCTCGGCTACAACCCTGACACCCAGTGGAAACGCCTCGGCGATGGCTACTACGAGCAGCGGCTGGTCCAGCAAGCCGTGGTCTCGCGCACCGGCCAGCGCTACCTGGCCGGCCTGACCAGCGACGAAGCCACCTTCAAATACCTGATGGACAACGCCCTGGCCAGCCGCGACGCGCTCAAGCTCAGCGTTGGCGTGTCGCTGACCGGCGAACAGGTCGCGGCCCTCACCCACGACATCGTCTGGATGGAAGAACAGCAGGTACAAGGCCAGCGCGTGCTGGTGCCCGTGCTGTACCTGGCCCAGGCCGACAACCGCCTGGCCGCCAACGGCGCGCTGATCCAGGGCAACGACCTGCAACTGATCGCCGGCAACAACCTCAACAACGTCGGCACCCTGCTCAGCCGCAACAACCTCAGCGCCAAGGCAGGCAACACCCTGCTCAACAGCGGCCTGATCCAGACCGAACAACGCCTGGCTCTGGAGGCCGATAACAACCTGATCAACCACGCCGGCGGCGTGATCAGCGGCCACGACGTCAGCCTGCTGGCCAAAGACGGCAGCGTCAGCAACGAACGCAGCGTCACCCGTCATCAGAGCGCCATGGGCGCCTCTGTGTGGCGCGAAGACTTCGCCGACAACCCGGCCCGCATCGAATCGGCCGGCGACCTGCAGGCCAAGGCCGGCAAGAACGTCAACAACATCGGCGGGGTGATGCAGGCACAGGGCGGCGTGCGCCTGGAGGCCGGGCAGGATGTGAACATCGTCGCAGCGCAAACCCAGGAAGGCCGCATCAACGGCGCCAACCACACCCGCTCCAGCGTCACCCAACTGCCCGCCAGCGTCAGCGCCGGGCAGAACATCGGCGTACAGGCCAGCAACGACATCAACGTCATCGCCAGCCAGGTCGAAGCCCAGGGCAACCTGGTGATGAATGCTGGCAACAACCTCAACATCACTTCAGCCGCTAACGAAAGCCAGTACTACAGCAAAACCAAAAAGGTCACCGACCAGCAGGAGCACACCCAACAGGTCGCCAGCACACTGACCGCCAAGGGCAACGTCGCGCTGAGTGCCAAACAAGACCTGACCGTGAGTGCCAGCCAGGTCAAGGCCGGGGATGCGGCGTATCTGTATGCAGGGAATAACCTGAATCTGCTGGCGGAAAAGAACCGCGACTACTCGCTGTACGACATGAAGAAAAAGGGCAGCTTCGGCGCGAAGCAGACCCAGCGTGACGAAGTCACCGATATCCGCCATGTCGGCACGCAAATCACCACCGGCGGCGACCTGCTGCTGACCAGCGGCGGCGATCAACGTTATCAGGCCGCACAGCTCAACAGCGGCCGCAACCTGACCCTCGAAAGCGGCGGCGCCATCACCTTCGAAGGCGTCAAGGACCTGCATCAGGAGAGCCACGAAAAGAGCAAGAGCGACCTGGCCTGGAACTCGATGAAGGGCAAGGGCCGCACCGACGAAACCCTGCGCCAGACCCAGATGATCGCCCAGGGCGAACTGGCGATCCGCGCCGTGAACGGCTTGCAGATCGATGTGAAACAAGTCGATCAGGAAACCGTCAGCCAGGCCATCGACGCCATGGTCAAGGCCGACCCGCAACTGGCCTGGCTCAAGGACGCCGAACGCCGGGGCGATGTGGACTGGCGGCAGGTGAAGGAACTGCACGACTCGTTCAAGTACAGCCATTCGGGGTTGGGGGCCGGCTCTCAACTGGTGATTGCGATCGTGATGGCGGTAGTCGTTGGGCCGGCCGCGATGGGGGCATTGGGTGGTGCAGGCACAGCAGTGGCTGCTGGAGGTTCGGCCATAGCCACCAGCGCTGCCACAACAGCAACAGTCAGCGCTATCAACAACCGAGGAAATCTGGGCACCGTCTTTAAAGATGTGACCTCATCGGACGCGATGAAGGGTTACGCAGTAAACGGTTTGACAGCCTCATTGACTGCTGGCGTGTATGACGGCATCACAGGCACTAAAACCAACCCGGTGACCAATAAGGTCAGCATAGACCTTTCAAGCATGGAGAACATTGGAAGGTTCGCCGCCAGCCAGACCTTACAAAGCGGTACCTATGTAGCACTTAGCAAGGCAGCAGGTATGGAGGGAAGTTTCAGTGATGCCCTGACCAACTCCGTACTGAACACCATCGCAGCCACCAGCTTTGATGCTGTAGGAGGCCTCAACCTCGAAGACGGTAGCCCTGGAAAAATTGCCTGGCATGCCTTTATTGGCGGCACGCTGGCAGAAGCATCGGGCAGCGACTTCATGACCGGCGCGATTGCTGCGGGAGCCAACGAAGCGGTTGCTACACAACTGCGGCGAAAGATTATTGAGATGGCTCCCGAGCAGTGGGATCTGCTACTCACTGCTGCATCACAACTGGTAGGAGTGATGACTGTCGCTGGCGTGGGTGGCGACGAAAAGGCTGTAGAGACGGGTGCATGGATTACCAAGAACGCCACTCAGTACAACTTTCTCAATCACTACGAAATGGAAGATTTCGTCGGGGATATGAAAGCCTGCAGCACTCCAGAGTGCTACCAGAACACCTGGAAAGGCACCTTTGGCGATATCAAGTATGACCAGCTTAGCCAGGACAACCTCGCAGATGCGCTTGCCACTGTTGGGCCAGCAAGGGCCAAGGCGCTATTGGGTGAAATCCATGGTGGCCTTGCAGCGCTAGGGGATTGGGACTGCCCGCCAGAAGCCTGTGAGTACAAACTCACCCTCATTGACCGAGCGTTTACCGCCAAGGCAGAGCTACAACAAACACTTGTAGAGGGCCAGGGTATTGTCGGCGGCGTACTCACCGCGCCGCTGGGAGCCGTGAATGCTGGGGTTCGAAATACGGGCACTGTGGCGACCGTAGAGGCCAGGGGTGTTGAAAAGGCGTATGCTTATTGGAGTAATGCCCGAGGTGCAAAAGCGCCAGTCAGTTCTCCGTTAAGACTTGGCGAAACCAAGACGATCAACGATGTCAGCATGACTCGTGTAGGAAGGTGGATGTCTCCTGATGAACTGGCGCAGATGCAAAGCACGAATAAAGCGGTGCAAGGAGGTGGAGGACAAACCTTTATTTCGACTAATGGCATCGCCGACTTTAAGGGGGCTGCATCCAAAGGCTCTGTCTATGTTGAGTTTGATGTTCCAGCTAACAGCTTGCTGCAAGGCGGAAAAGATGGCTGGTTTAAAATGATTGGCCCTGACGCAAGTAAATCTCAGCAATTCTTGCTTAACAAGCAGGGCGGCGAGCATCTTCCGGCGATTAAGAACATTGAGATTCTAGACAAGAAGTGAGAGATCTTATGAATAGCTCCTGGTTTGATGAAAACGTAAAACCACTTTTGAATGGATTTTCTCTAGAGTACTCATCATTTACTGATGGAAATTTTGGTGACCTTGAAAGGATAGAGCTGGAAGGTTTTAACAAGCTAGGGACTGTTGAGTTCTGGTCTAGAGGTTGGGTGAGCATTGATATATATGACTGTACTATTGATGAGCAGGTTATGAATATTTTGCTCTCTCCAGAAGAGGGGCGGGCTGTTTCTAAGGCATTTGATAGATTTATAGAAATATTGACGCAAGAAAATAGTTGATGGTGCAAAAGCTACGGCAACTGACAGTGGGCCAGCCAGAGCTTCGTCAGCAGTTCAAGTCCTTTATGAGCAACCATGGCGTGAATGTGACCCACACCCCGGAATATCTAGATGATAGATGAACTGAGAAAAAACCTATCAGCGGAAATCGACAAGCTAGATATTCCATGGATAAAAAAAACGGAGTACAACTCTGGAGGGACCATTTTGAAATGCGGCCTTGTATCCAAAGCTGAAGGATCAACTGATACAAGAAAACCTGAGCACTATTGCGGCTCAGGACTCAAGATTAGCTGCGACTGTGAACGGCAGTGGAACGAAAAATCCGAACTTCTCTATAGGTCAAGGTACATCTTCCGAAGCTAATCAGTTGGGTAAAACCTGGGTTGGAGATGGCGCGACAAAAACAAGTGACGGACTTGGTTTGATTAGCGCAGACGGCACTCGTGTATATAGGCCGCCAACACCCAAAGATTCATCTTTTGCAACGACAGGCGTACAGGCCAATTTTGAAACTTACAACATCAACCCGGTAACAGGTCAGCGCGTAAAAGTAAGTAACGGCCATCTGAATGTGGCTGACTAGGAGGAATGATGCGTGCTGTTATAAAAAGTATTTCTAATGATTTTTTTGATGTCGAGACCTACATCCCTGAGAACGTAGACAACTTTTCTTTAAGTCTTCGCATTCGAATTGGGCTTGATAGTACGCAAGGGGCAGATGATTTTGAGCTTTTCATCTGCACTCCAAAGTGGTTAGAAGAGACAATGTGGGAGCCTCGTTGGGGGAGAGGTCTATTAATTGTTCGAGAATATAATTTTTCGACTATTAATGGATTGATTCATGAGTATGTAAGTCGCTGCGAGGGGGATAGCTGGGAAACTATCGTGATAAATCTGGGAAAGATATTTGCCTGGGAGTTTGATGATTACCAATCCTAATCAACAGGATTGTTTATCTAACACCGGCCTTGCGCCGGTGTTTTTGCACCCTATCTGCACTTGTAAATGATGGAGTGTTGGGCGAGCAACTGGCCCTGCAAACCCTTAACGAGAAAACCGGCCTCAATTTCAAACCTTCGCAAAACAGTAGCAACCACGGCTGCGATGGCTGCACGGTGGCGATCAATGGCGATACGATTACCGTGGTGGTGACGGATGCGAAGTCTTCGGTGAATGGCGTGAGTAAGGCCGGTACGCCGCATGGGGACCCAAGGACGCGGTTGGAGGGGGGCTGGCTAACAGATCAATTGCCGACTCTGATCCTGCTTTACGCGATGCTTTGCAAGCGGCGTTAGATTCGGCAAAAACCAAGGTTCAAGGGGTAACAGTCAAAGTCGGTGTTCCCGCCCCCAATAAAACAGGTGTAGCAGAATTTAAGGTGGAACCATGGACCAAGAAGTAATTCAGTGCGAACGCTCGGGCGTGAACCCGAGATGGCCTTCCTACAAAAGCGTGCTGGGGCGCATAGCCAAGGGGCCACACGTCTCAGATAAATACGAGTTGAATGGCATTCGTGAATATGTTGAACGCGGCGATGCATTTGCGAAGCCATCAATGCCTGTACCGAATAGTGACAACGTTACGCGTAGTAGCTACGAATGGATGGCCGTCACACGAGCCCACAAGGTATTGGCAACCGCACCAGATAATCCGTAATGGCTTCTGGAATTGGCCCATTGGCTGCGCTATTACCAAGTAGGAATCTGGCAGTTGTTCTTCTGGGCGGGCCAGTTCGACATTATTGCCAAAGCGGCAGGCAATGATCGACGCCGCCAAAACTACAGCATCCAAACCGCCAGCAATATGATGGCCGCCATGGCGATCCTAGGCTGGAAGGACGCCGTCATCCATCAGGGCTATCTCACCCATGCGGCTCTCAACCGTGGGCATCAATTAGTGATTGAGTACGAAGAGCAAAACCGCCGCGCCCAAGCCTTTATGCTGCGTGTGTTTGCCGATTGGATGGGCGATGTCTCGCATCAATGGCCTGCTTATGCTTACGACGAACCCATCTACGAAGCCTTGTTGGCCATGTGGCGCACTCCCAGCCCCGACGACCTGATGCCCTGCCTGTTGGCCGCGTGTGACCGCCACACTTGGCAAACCGGCAAAGAGAGCCAGAAGAATTCCTACGACTTCAATCAGGACTGGCACTTGGAGCGCGTTCCGGTGGAAATTATCTATATCCTGCGCCTGCGCCAGTGGGAAGGTTTAGCCAATCCGCAGGAGATTGATCATCCGCTGCTGGCCGCGCCCTTTGACCAATTGCCGCCCGAGCAACCAGTCCCTGAGTTGGACGAGTTTATGCAAGGTGTGCTCAAACGCGCGAGGGAAGACTGGCCACAGTACGATGAAGTGCTGTCTTTACCAGCATTGAATAGTTGAATAAGGGCAAAAGGAACGGGCACAGGAAAGGCGCCATACACCTCGACTTTCTCTCCGAATGCTGAGGCTGGCACGCCATATACCAACCCGGTAAAGGAGGCGCGTACAAAACAGGCTGCCGCCGCCAATTGATTAGCAAGATTATCTGAACGGGCGGTGCAAGTACGCTCGAAGCTAAATATTGGTAGCGGTAGGAATATTGCTGTTGCTGAGTATTCAATTGATGGACAAAGCGCTGAGCTTGTAGGAGTAAGCGGGCTAGTGTGATGTCTCAGAAATGAGACTCATAGTCGCCAGACCTGGCCCAGCAGCAGATCAACCCCACCACCCTGCCCGGCTTCAGCCTGCCGAGCGGCCAGAACGGCCTGTTCCAGCTGGCTGACGAGGCCAGCGGCGGCGCCCTGCTCAACACCACCGGCACCGGCAGTGGCCACGACACCAACCTCAAAGGCGCGGTCGTAACGGCCAATCAGGTTCAGGCCAACGTAGGCCGTGACCTGAATATCGAGAGCCTGCAGGACACCAGCAAATACAAATCCAAACAGACCGATGCCAGCGTCGGGATCAGCATTTGTATTCCACCGTTTTGTTATGGCGTAAGCGGAAGCGGCTCGTTCAATCAGCAGAAAATGCAGAGTGACTACGCCAGCGTCAGCGAACAGTCAGGTATCAAAGCGGGCGATGGTGGCTTCCAGATTGAGGTCAAGGGCAACACCGGCCTCACCGGTGGCGCCATCACTAGCAGTGATCGAGCTGTAGAGCGCGGACTCAACACTCTAAGCACCGGTACCCTGACCTCCACCGATATCAAAAACAAGGCTGATTACGACGCCAGCAGCATCGGCCTGAGTGGCGGAGCGGGTAATCAGACCGCGCGCAAGCCTGACAACACCATAGAAGCCGGCGCCCCCGGTCAGAAGCCGGCGGATGTCAAGGGCATCAGCGCCAACGCACCGATAGCGCTGGTTGCCAGCGGTGATGCCCGCAGCACCACCCGCAGTGGCATCAGCGGGGCCAACGTCACCATCACCAATGAGGCGGGCCAACAAGCACTAACCGGGCAAACCGCCGCCGCAACCATCGCGGATATCAATACCGATGTGTCCAGCGAACACGATGGCAGCAACAAGCTCAAGCCGATCTTCGATGCTGAAGAAATTCAGAACAACTTCGCGATCACCAGCACCTTCATACAAAACACCGGCATCTATCTGGAGGAGCGGGCAAGGGAAGTCGACGCCAAGAACAAGCAGGCCGACGAGGAACTGGAGGCACTGAAAAACCCCACCCTCTCCGACAAGGAGCGAGAGACCCACATCGCCAATTACAACAGCCTGAAAGAACAGGCTCGGCAAATCGACAATGACTGGGGCTCTGGCGGCACTTATCGGCAGATCACTGTTGCGCTCACTGCTGGGGCCTCCGCGAACGTAACGGGCGGCACCAGCCAGTTCGCGCAGAACATGCTGGTCAACTACGTGCAGCAGGAAGGCTCTTCTGCCATCGGCAAGATGGTCGAAAAGGGGTTGAAAGAAGGCAGTCCCGAACACGCCGCCTGGCACGCCATGCTGGGCTGTGCAGGCGCTGCCGCCAGCCGGCAAAGCTGCTCGGCAGGCGCGATGGGCGGTGCGGCTTCCAGCTTCCTGACAACCTTCTTCTCCGAAACCAGTGCCGATGAGTCCAACGCCTCACGCGAAGCCAAACGCAATGTGATCGCCAGTCTGGTCACCGGTATCGCGGCCATGACTGATCCGTCCGCAGCGGCTACCAGCACCAACGCTGCCATCGCCAACGTGGACAACAACTGGCTGGCGACCCAACAGGTCATCCAATACAAGAAGGAATACAACGAGGCTAAAACGCCCCAGGAGAAAGTAGCTGTATTCCTGAAATGGGAGAAAACCTCACTCGATCAGGATGTACTGACCGGTGTAGGAATCGCCAAGGGCTTCAAGGATGGCATGGCCGGTATAGGGGTCGACACCCTCAACAGTGCCGTGAGCATGCTGCGCGATCCGCAAGCGCATATCGACGCCGTGATCGCGTTTGTCGACTCCCCGGAAGTCAGGGATCGGCTGAAACAACACATCCACGCCCAACTTAGGGAGAAACTCGAAAAAATCGACCAGGCCCTTGAGCACGGTGGCGACGAAAATGCCGAGATGCTGGGCAAGATGATGGGCGAGGTCACTGCCGTCGTCATCAGTACCGTGTCCACCGGCGGTGGCGGCGCAGCCACCAAGTCCGCAACACTTTCGGAAATGGGAATTCTCATCTCTGGCAAAAAGCTTGAACAGCTTGCCGCCACGGTGAAGCTGGAGAAGGTCACCGAGAACTTCGCTCAGGCCGGGAAGCCAGGCAGGGATCCGGATGTGCCGTTTGTGGAAAACAGCCCTCCGCCAAAACAACCGGAGAGGCTTGCAAACGCAGCCCCTGAGATAGGTCCCTGCTGCTTCGCCGCAGGCACCAAAGTCTCGACACCTGACGGCGACCGAGCCATCGAAACCCTCAAGATCGGCGATATCGTCTGGAGTAAACCGGAAAAAGGCGGCAAACCCTTCGCTGCCACAATCACCGCCACTCATGTTCGTAACGACCAGCCGATCTACCGCCTGACACTCAAAGGGTCAGACCTGAACGGTAAAACAACACGGGAAACATTGCTGGTCACACCGGGCCACCCGTTTTACGTCCCGGCACAGAAAGACTTTGTACCGGTCATCGACCTCAAGCTTGGCGATCGCCTGCAATCATTGGCTGATGGCGCGACCGAAAACACCTCGTCCGAGGTCGAGTCGCTGGAGCTTTACGCGCCGGTGGGGACGACGTATAACCTGACGGTCGATGTGGGGCATACGTTCTATGTTGGTGATCTGAAGACTTGGGTGCATAACACAGGGCCTTGTGATCCGGCTGCGCGGGGTGAAGCCCGGGGCGAAGGTGCAGAAGGAGGAGCGCCGCTATTCAATGATGTTCTAGACGAAGCGCGTATTGGAAATGGTACGAAAGGTGAAGGTAGCGGACATAAAGTAGATCAACTTCCAAATAAACAAGTTGTTGGGACTGATGGAGAGCCAATACCTGTTCACTCGAAGCCAGAGGGGTACGACGGACCTTATAAGGGTCCTTATGCCACTCAGGAGTTCCCATCGACTCCGGTAGCACACGGTTTTCCGGACATTGTTGATAACTATGCAAACAGCGCGACTAAATTCCCTCTCAAAAACGGCGCATCGCTTTACCAAGCATCAGGAAGCTACAATGGTGTAGCGGGCAGATTTGAATGGATTGTAGACCCGAAGTTGGGCGGTGTAACGCACAGAATGTTTGTACCAAATGGAACTGTTAACGGCATACCGGTGAAACCATGATTCAAGAAGTCTTTGAACGAATTGCCAGACATGCCTTGACTGACTGGGGTGTTTTGCTTCAGGGCGTCTATGGTATTCCTGGCCTTTTAGGAAAACTGCCAACTTCTTATGTAGAAAATTATGCGAACGCTGAACTTGAACAGGTAGCTGGGGATAGCCCCTTGCTCGACGTGATTGTTAGCTTAGCTAACGATAGTGATCTATCTTTATCTGAGCTGTGCCCGCAGTTGCAGAAAATATGTGATTTTCAAAATGTGGATATGCAGCGGGCCAGCAGAATATGGCGAGCGGCTGCATTGGAAAAACTGCTAGCAAACCTAGACACGGAACCGCTGTATGGATTAATAAACCTTTCTGAGTTTTGGTCAATCTGGGAGTGGCCTGCTGATGCTCCACTGTCGATGATTCCTGGTAAGATGACTTTGCCAGAGCATAAATACCATTCTGACTCGAACTATGAGCATGTTATTCATGAGCATGCGCAGTGGTTGAAAGAGGAGCTGGCAGCGTTGATCTGTAGCAAACCTTGAACTTAATTTGAAAATCTTAAGCGCGTCCCAAACCTCACCTTTTACAGAATGGGGGGGGGTTGGGGCGCGCTTACCCTAATCTTCGGCTGCGTACAGCCAAATATATAAGGCGGCAAACCGTTCACCGACGCCATTACCGTATGCGATCCATTAACCCCACCTGCCCAACGATGGGTTAACGGTTTACTGTGGCATTTCTGGCGAGCAGTTCCACGGTAGCAGAGCTTCGTAGTCTGCTACTGACGAGGCGTGCGGCAGCCGCTCGAGTACGTGGCGCAGCCACGTATAAGGCTCTTGGCCGTTGACCTTGGCGGTCTCGACCAGGCTGTAGATCTTCGCGCTGGCACCGGCGCCGTTGACGGTGTCGCTGAACAGCCAGGCCTTGCGCCCGATGACAAACGGCTTGATCGCTCTTTCGGCCGCATTGTTGTCGATGGGCAAGTAACCCGCTTCGACGTAGCGCTCCAGCCGGCTCCAGTTATTCACTAGGTAATGCACCGCCTTACCCAGTGCACTTTGTGCCGTCACCTGCGACTGGGTTTTATCCAGCCAGCTTTTCAGTTGCGCCAGGATCGGCAGGCTCTTTTCCTGACGACCGATAAACCGCTGTTCATCGCTGACGTCCTTGAGCTCGCGCTCGATGCCGTACAGTTTGTTGATCATCGTCAGCGCGATATCAGCCCGTCCGGTTTTACCCTTGGGCTGCACTTTCTGCGCGTCCACGAACTTGCGTCGTGCATGGGCCATGCACGCAAGACGTTCCACACCCGGCTGCAACGCCAGGGCGTTATAGCCCGCGTAATCGTCGGTCATGACATAGCCACGGTAACTCTCCAGCAAGCGCAACGGCACTTCCTGCGCACGGCTGGACGTGTAATCAAACAGCACAACTTTTCGATCCGGCGGGCCACTGGCTTGCACCCACATCCAGGATTGGCTGGTCGGGTCTCGATCCGGCTCTTTCAACACCTGGACGCGGGTTTCATCGCAGTGGATCACTGGACTTTCCAGCAGCCGGTCACGCATCAAATTAAGCAGCGGCTGGAAGTGTTCGCTGCACTGGATGATCCAGCGAGCCAGCGTTTGCCGAGGGATATCGATACCGTGTCGACTGAGTACCGTTTCAAACCGATGCAGTGGTAAACCGTCAACATACTTGGTGGTGAGTAGCATGGCCAATACGCTCGGGCTGGCCATGCTCTTTTCGATCAGTTGCGCAGGCTTGTCAGCCGTAACCGGGGCTGCTTCGCAGCCTCGGCAACCGTAGATTTTACGGATATGTTTGATGACCCGAATCTGCATCGGCACGATGTCCAGTTGCTCGCTGGTCTCTTCGCCGATGGCGTGTTTACGGCAACCGCAAGCACAGCTCAGTTCGTGTTCGGGCAGTTCGTGGATGACTTCGATACGCGGCAGATCGGCCGACAACGGCTTGCGTTTGCCACGGCGTGGTGTCGGTTCTACAACTTCTTCATCGGCGTCGCCAACCAGCGGCATTGGTTCGCTTTCAGGCTCATTGAACAAGGCCAGTTGCGGCGTATTGGGTTCAGCGGTTTGCTCGGACTTGCGTCCAAACAAACGGTCGCGCAATAGCTTGATCTGTTCTTTCAGATCGACGATGTGGGTCTGATAAGCCTGGGCCGATTCCTCCTGGCGATTGAGTGCCTCAAGCAGCAGTTGCTTGAGCAAGACAGGGTCATCAGGAAGGTCATCGGGCAGAGAAATCATGGCCCGGATTATACCGGGTCACGCCACGTAGCGCGGCGTCAAAACTTGATGGGGACGGTTGCGCCACAGATCAAACCGTCGAGCAGCCAATTCAGTTCCTGGACGCTGAGGATAATCGCATCGTCCGTGGCGTCGGGCGATGTTTTGAAACGCTCTGACTCCAGACGCTTGAGCCAAAGGCAGAAGCCGTTGCGCTCCCAATACAAGATCTTCACTCGATTGCGGGAATTGTTGAGAAAGACGAAAAGCACAGGATCGAATACCGCCACTTTTATATCCAGCTCGACCAGCGCAGCGAGGCCGTCGATGGATTTTCGGAAGTCCACCGGCTTGGGGTAGAGATAAACTTTTTCGACTTTGGCGTCGGGACGCATCATGAGGTGCTGGCTCCGGAGGGAATCGGGAGCACAGCATCCAAGATCATCTGGCCGCTTTGAATGTGGTGTTCATGGAGCGCTTACGAATAACTGGAGTCGGCTGGAACGCTACGTCGAAGCGGGTTACTTGCCCATCGACAACAACGCGGCCGAAAGAGCGATCAAGCCGTTTGTCATCGGGCGCAAGGCCTGGCTGTTCAGCGACACCGTCAACGGCGCCGGTGCCAGCGCGAAGATCTACAGCCTGGTCGAGACCGCCAAGGTAAGCGGCCAAGAGCCCTATACGTGGCTGCGCCACGTACTCGAGCGGCTGCCGCACGCCTCGTCAGTAGCAGACTACGAAGCTCTGCTACCGTGGAACTGCTCGCCAGAAATGCCACAGTAAACCGTCAACCCATCGTTGGGCAGGTGGGGTTTATGGATCGCATACAGCAGAGGTTGCCAAGAAGGCTGGAAAATGACTACGCCGAATAATGGATGAATATGGTCCAGGCTATGGCTCCAATAGGAAAGAGACGAGGACCAATAATGATTAGCCTTCCAGAGTTAAATGAATTGCTTGTTGCTCATAACTGCCCGTATGCAATTAGTATTCAGTTGAATGCTGATGAGATGGCTTATGATTTATCTTTATCGATTTCGGCCTCTGAACAGGCCGGGACTGTTGTAGTGAGTATCAAGTTCATTGATATTAGTCAATTTACGGCCCGTGATTTTGGTGGCGGATTAACTCAGCTGATGCACATGAATGTTCATAAGCTGGATTCTGGCTTCGATAGAATGCGTTATCACCTGAGTGATCTTGAGGATAAAAAGTTTTCGTTTTATTTCTCATCATTCTTGCTTGATTAGCTGGTGCTAGTATGGTGTTTCACAAG
Source organism: Pseudomonas sp. 21LCFQ02 (assembly GCF_024129895.2). Classification (NCBI taxonomy): domain Bacteria; kingdom Pseudomonadati; phylum Pseudomonadota; class Gammaproteobacteria; order Pseudomonadales; family Pseudomonadaceae; genus Pseudomonas; species Pseudomonas sp. 21LCFQ02. The sequence continues at coordinate 1,669,612 of NZ_CM178749.1, read as the reverse complement.
TAGGGCGAAAAACTACTTACCCAATGCTTTTGCTGCACGCGCTACGGAACCCAGGATCTCGTTCGCTTTTTTGTGCCAGCGAAATGGCTTCGGATTCTGGTTGTAGGTTTCCAGGTAGTACTCGATTGAGGCCTCTAAATCCTTCACGCTGACATGAGCCTGGCGCTTGATCCATTTCTCGCTCAGTGTTGAGAAGAAACGCTCCACCAGATTCATCCATGAGGCAGACGTGGGGGTGAAATGGATGCTGTAACGAGGACGTGCGGCCAGCCACGCTTTGACCTTGTCGGTCTTGTGCGTTGCGTAGTTGTCCATAATCAGATGGATCGGCACATCGCTCGGTACCGAGGCATCTACCTCTTTGAGAAACGATAGAAATTCGACACTGCGATGTTGGCGCTTTAACCGACCAATGACTTCGCCCGTTGCTACATCCAGAGCCGCAAACAGAGAAGTCGTCCCATGGCGCTTGTAATCGTGCGTGCGTGTCGCAGGATTTCCAAGCGCTAAAGGCAGCCCTGGTTGTGTGCGGTTCAACGCCTGGATCTGGCTTTTCTCATCAACACATAACACCAGTGCTCTCTCAGGCGGGTTCAAATAAAGGCCCACGATGTCCTGCACTTTGTCGACGAAAAGCGGATCGGTAGAAAGCTTGAAGGTTTTCTCCAGGTGAGGTTTGATCCCGAAGGCATGCCAGATACGCATCACGCTAGCCGGAGATATTCCTGTTTCCCGACTCATTTGCCGGGTACTCCAATGGCTGGCGTCTTCGGGTTTGCTCTTCAGAACCTGATCAACCACCTTCTGCACTTGTTCATCACTGATTGTGCGCGGACGGCCCGAACGATGCTCATCATTCAGGCCAATCAGCCCCCATTTTGAAAAGCGCGTCCGCCACCGCGAGACTACGTCCTTGCTGACGTTGAGGCGCTGGGCAATGGCATTTCCAGATTCGCCCTCTGCGCATGCCAGGATAATTTCGGCACGAACGCAGGCATCCTGCGCGCCCTTACGCTGTTTAACGCGGCGTAGAAGCTCGGCTTTTTCGGCTTCAGACAAGACAATGACAGTCGCTGGTCGGCCCATATAAATGCTCAGCTCTCACGAGTGGGTTTCAAATGAGCATAGACCATATTTTCATTGGTACTTGTGAAACACCACACTAGGTTTTGTACGAAAAGTACTGACGCATGCAACGCAGGCTGCAGGCCAGCGTGACCATGGCTGAAAAGCTTCTCGCCAGCTTGTCGTAGCGAGTGCCTATTCTGCGGTTCTCTTTCAGCCAGCCAAACATCCGCTCAATGATGTTCCGCTGCCGATACTTTGGACGATCAAGAGTCGGGGCAGGCCAGGCCGAGGCTTGCGTGGCATGGCACGCAGCGGGATCACCGGCTGTATTCGATAGCGGTCGCAGTAATGGCGCAGGTGTTGCGCGTCATAGCCTTTGTCAGCCAGTAACCAGCGACTGCGTTTGCGTGGACGCCCCGGCTTACCGGGAATTCGCACCTGATCCAGCAACGGCTGGGCATGAGCGATATCGCTGGTTTGCCCCGGCGAAAGAATGAAGCGTAATGGAACACCATTGGCGTCACAGATCATGTGAATCTTGGTAGTAAGGCCGCCTCGACTACGTCCCAGAGCATGGTCTAGCGGTTCTTCAGGCCCCCTTTTTTCCCGGTGCCTGAAGGGGCTCGGGTTGCGCGTATCGCAGTGGAATCGATCATCCAAGTGTCCAGATCAATCAGTCCCTCCCGGTTTAATCGGATGTGCAAGCGCTCCAGTATCCGGTCGAACGTACCGTCGTCGCGCCAGTCACGAAAACGCTGATACACCGTTGACCAAGGCCCAAAGCGTTCCGGCAGATCACGCCAGGCAGCGCCCGAGCAGAGGATCCACAGGATTGCGTGGAGTACCAGACGATCATCACTGCGTGGGCGACCCATTTTCTGCTCTGGAGAAACCAGATCCTTGATCAATTCCCACGATGCGTCGGAGAGTTCGTAACGCTTTGCCATGCGGGCCTCCAGCCAATCATGGCGGCAATTTTACCCGTACCGACTTTTCGTACAAAACCTAAGGCTGAGCGCTGTGTAGCGCCAAGAGCGTGATGGATCTGGCCAGTTCGCCCTACGCAATTGCTCCACAACCTCACCCCCGCCGCGCCACCAATAACGCCGTCGCCGCACTGGCCAACAACCCCGAACACACCCGATTGAACATCTGCTTGCTCGACGGCCTGGCAAACAGCCGACGCGCATGCACGCCCATCCAGGCGTACAGGGCAATCGCCACGCATTCGAGCAGCAGAAACAACGCGCCCAGCACGGCAAATTGCGCGGTCACGTCGCGGGACTGGTCAACGAACTGCGGCAGGAATGCGGTAAACAGCAAGATCGCTTTGGGGTTGCCGATGGCGACCAGAAACTCCTGACGCGCCAGCCGGGCGATGCCCGGAGAGTCGGCGGCGGCCATGCCTTCGGCTTGCGGGGTGGCGCGCCAGAGCTGGAAGGCCAGCCAGAACAGGTAGCCTGCGCCGATGATTTTGATGGCGTGGAACAGCCATTCGGAGGTGTGCAGCACAGCGGCCAGGCCGACGGCCGCCAGGGCAATCATGATGGCGAAGGCCAGCAGGCGCCCTGCTCCGCCGCTGCAGGCGCGGGCGAAGCCGTAGCGGCTGGCGTTGCTGACCGACAACAGGTTGTTGGGGCCGGGCGCCATGTTCAGGGCGAAACAGGCCGGGATGAACAGGGCAAGGGTGGACAGCTCCATGGGGGATTCTCCGCAAGACAGGGCAGCGAGTTGCAATCTGGCATGCACACCCTGCCCGCTCAAGGCACAGCCAAGGGCTTTTATCCGGGTTGACTGTACCGCCGCGATACATCCGCTCAAGCCTGGCAAAACCCTGTGACCCTCTGCGCCACTGACTATGGCGATGTCTGGCTAGCCTGTCGGGCACCGTTATCAAGCAAGGAGGCTTCGATGTTGCCAACAATTCGTTTACTGGTTGCCGCTGTGCTGTTGTCAGGCAGTGCGACCTTGCAGGCCGCGCAATGCCCGGACTGGGAGCCGGCCAAGGCCCGTCAGCAAGTACATGCCTTGCAGGAGCAGATCTTGCAGTGGGACGACAGCTACCATCGCCAAGGCGTATCACTGATTGCCGATGAGCTGTACGACCAGGCCCGGCAACGTCTGTCCACACTGCGCAGTTGCTTCAACCTGCCTGCCGGCGCCGCCGACGACCCGTTACTCACCGCACGCGGCCGGGTGCTGCATCCGGTGCCGCATACCGGGCTGGGCAAGCTGGCTGATGACAAGGCTGTGGCCCGCTGGCTGGCCGGGCGCGAGGACGTGTGGATTCAACCCAAGGTCGATGGCGTGGCGGTCACGCTGGTTTATGAGCAAGGACGTCTGGTGCAGGCCATCAGTCGTGGCGACGGCCAGCAAGGCCAGGACTGGACCACCCAGGCGCGGCGTATCGCAGCCATTCCCGGTCAGTTGCCCGAACCACGCGACCTGCTGCTGCAAGGCGAGTTGTACTGGCGTCTGAACGGCCATGTGCAGGCCACCGACGGCAGCCTCAATGCCCGCAGCCAGGTGGCCGGTGCCTTGGCCCGGCATGATCTGAGTGACGAGCAGGCAGCGCAAATCGGCCTGTTCGTCTGGGACTGGCCCACCGGCCCGCAACAACTGCAGCCGCGCATGGATGAGCTGGCCGCCTTGGGCTTCAGCGACATGGCCCATTACAGCCAGCCGCTGGCAGGCATTGAACAAGCCCGCGCCTGGCGCGAATTCTGGTATCGCAACCCGCTGCCCTTCGCCACCGACGGCGTGGTCCTGCGCCAGGGCAGTCGCCCGCCGGCCGAGCGCTGGCAGGCCAAGGCGCCGTACTGGATAACAGCGTGGAAATACCCCTACGCGCAAGCGCTGGCCGAGGTGCGCAAGGTGACCTTCAACATCGGCCGCAGCGGGCGGATCACGCCGATGCTGGAGCTGGTGCCGATTCGCCTTGATGACCGCACCATAAGTTCGGTCAGTGTCGGTTCGCTGCAACGCTGGCAGAAGCTGGATGTCCGCCCCGGTGATCAGGTGGCGTTAAGCCTGGCCGGGCTGACCATCCCGCGCTTCGACGGTGTACTGCTGCGCAACAGCGAACGCGTGCCGCTGCATGTGCCAGACCCACAGGCTTATCACTCGCTCAGTTGCTGGCAACTCACGCCCGGTTGCGAAAGCCAGTTCAAAGCGCGGCTGGTGTGGCTGTCTGGCAAGCAGGGGCTGGACTTGCCGGGAGTCGGACCGGGTACCTGGGACAAACTGCTCAATGCCGGGCGACTCGACGGTTTGCTCGACTGGATGACCCTTGAGGCCACCGAGCTTGTTAAGATGCCCGGCCTGGGTGAGCGTAGCGGCGCTACACTGTTTGCCAATCTGCAGAGCGCCCGGGACAAACCGTTCCGCCTCTGGCTCAAGGCACTGGGCCTGCCGCCCACCGGTAACGCCCGCCTGGCCGATGACTGGCAGACCCTGGCGGCGCGTAGCCTGGAGCAATGGCAGGCCGAAGCCGGGATCGGACCGGGACGTGCTGCACAGTTACAGGCATTTTTTCTCGACCCGCAGGTTCAGGCGCTGCGCAGTCAGTTGAGCGCCTTGGGTGTTGCGGGATTTTGATGCCGGGTTGTTATCTGCGCCCGGCTTGCACAAGGAGTTCACATGAAGCTGTTTTCCCCATTGATCCTGGCGCTGGCGTGCGCGCTGGGGTCGCCAGCGGTACTGGCCGCGGAACAGGCACCACCGGCTTCGGGCTGCCTGCTCAAGAGCCAGGAAATCAACGGCAAGATTCAGCAAGCCAAGGCTGACGGCAACAAACGTGAGCAGGCCGGGCTGGAAAAGGCGCTGAGCGAAGTCAACGCCAACTGCAGCGAAACCGCTTTGCTCAAGCAGCATGAACAGAAGGTGCTGGATGCCAAGCGCGAAGTCAGCCGCCGCCAGACCGACCTGAACAAAGCCATGGCCAAGGGCGACCCGGAGCGCATCAACAAACGCAAAGACAAACTGGCCGAGTCACGCAAAGAACTGGTCGATGCCCAGGCTGAACTGGACAAGGTCCAGACTCAGAACTGAGAGACGGCGATATCAGTCCATTCGCGGCTGAAGCCGACACTGTTTACTTAATGAACCACCGCATTCGTCGGCTGAGCCGACTCCCACCGAGTCGGCGCCGTACCTGCTTCTTAGGCACGACACAAATTCGGTGGGAGATCGCCCGCCGCCTCGGCGCCGCGCTGTCGCGTAGCCAACACGCAACCCCGTAGGAGCAGCTTTAGCTGCGAAAGGCTTCGCAGCTAAAGCTGCTCCTACGGGAGGGCCTTGTAAATCAGCGATTTGTAATTTGTTTGATGAGAGTTGGCTTGCCGACGAAGACGGAGGCACAGTCGCAGCAGATGCTGTGAGCTTACTGGCCTCTTCGCGAGAGGGGCCAGATCACCGCCTCCGCCGGTCAGGCCGCTGGCACCGCCGAGGCGACGAACAGGCCGATGATCAGCCCCAGGCCAACCAGGAAAGAGATCGAGCGCAGCACCGCCAGGTCGGCCAGATAGAAAATGATGAACAGCAAGCGGCTGGTGATGAACAGCACCGCCAGCACATCGATGGTCACCAGCTGTGCATTGCCGGCGATGTGGGCAATGATCACTGCGGCGGCAAAGCCCGGCAGCACTTCGAAGCCGTTCAGTTGCGCGGCATGGGCACGCCGTGGCAAGCCTTCCAGCCGATCCAGAAAATCCCTGGGGTCACGGTTATGACCCGATCGAAACTTGCCGCTGCTGGCCTTGGCAATAACCGAGCAGATCAGCGGCAGGAGAATCGCGATCAACACACACCAAAAAGCGACTGTCATAAGTTGATTCCTTATTTGAACTTCATTACCAGCATGCCGAGCAACACCAGACCACATGCTAAGAGCCGGGGCCGGCCAAAAGGTTCTTTCAGGTAACGCATGCCCATCAACACCACCAGCAATACGCTGACCTCGCGCAAGGCCGCCGCCTCCGCCACCGACCCCAGTTGCATGGCCCACAACACCAGGGCGTAGCTCAGCAACACGCAAAGCCCGACACTCAGCCCGAGTGCCCACTGTTCGCGCCAGAACGTCATTAGCCCCTGATATTTGTAACAGGCTGCCAGCACCGGAAACGGCCAGGCACTGACCAGCGTCAGCCACACCAGATAATCCAGCGCCGGCACGCCCAGCTTGAGGGCCTGGCCGTCGATCCAGGTGTAGCTGCCGATGCACAGGCCAATCAGCCCGACCACCGGCAGCAGGCTCCAGGGCAAGCGCTCCCCGCCGCCACCTTGCCAGAGCAGGCAGACCATCCCGCACGGAATCAGCAAAATGCCAATGATCTGCTGGACACTCAGTTGCTCACCACCAGAGATCAGCGTCAGGGCCAGCACCACCAGCGGTGAGAGTCCGCGCATCAGCGGATACACCAGTCCCAGGTCACCCACCCGGTAAGCCTTGATCAGCAACGCGCGATACAGCAGTTCGAACAGCGCCGAAGCCACCAGCCAGGGCCAGACCTGCACCGGCGGCGGGCTGACGAAACTGACCGCCAGTAATGCACACAGCAGTGCCACGCCGTCCATGCTGGCGATCACCAGCAAGCGCTCGGCACTGAACTTGACGAGGGTGTTCCACACCGCGTGCAGCACGGCCGCCACCAGTACCAGAGCTGTCGCCAACACGCGCTTTACTCCTTGCTCAGAGAGCCCCCAGCATGACAGACAGGCCAACAGTCAAGGCAGCTAATGTGGCAAAAAATTTCTCAAACCGTGCACTATTAGCCCTTCTCGGTGGTCAATCGCCTTCGCGCCGACACTTGCCGGGGCCGCTAGACCCTCGATACGAAATGAATATGGATCTGCCAATACGGAACTACGGATGCTTGAACTTGCTGCTGCGTTTATCTGCCTGACCACCCTGCTCACTTACGTGAATTACCGCTTCATCGGCCTGCCACCCACCATTGGTGTGATGGTCACGGCACTGATCTTTTCCCTGCTGCTACAAGGCCTGAGCCTGTTGGGCTTTCCCGGCCTTGAAGAGCGCGTGGAACAGTTGATCGGCCAGATCGACTTTGGCGATCTGCTGATGAACTGGATGCTGTCGTTTCTGCTGTTCGCCGGCGCCTTGCACGTCAACCTCGCAGACCTGAAGAGTTATCGCTGGCCCATCGGTCTGCTGGCGACCTTCGGCGTGCTGATCGCCACCTTTGTGATTGGCAGCCTGGCGTGGTGGATTTTCGCGATGTTCGGCTGGCACGTCAGCTTCCTGTATTGCCTGTTGTTCGGCGCGCTGATCTCGCCCACCGACCCGATCGCGGTGCTCGGCGTGCTACGGACCGCCAATGCCTCCAAACCCCTGAAAACCACCATCGTCGGTGAAAGCCTGTTCAACGACGGCACCGCTGTGGTGGTGTTCACCGTGCTGTTGGGCATCGCGCAACTGGGCGAGACCCCGAGCGTGACCGAGACCGCCATCCTGTTTGCCCACGAGGCCATCGGTGGGGTGCTGTACGGCGGCTTGATTGGCTATGCGGTGTATCTGATGATCAAGAGCATCGAGCAGTACCAGATCGAGGTAATGCTGACCCTGGCACTGGTCATCGGCGGTTCGGCGCTGGCTTCGGAACTGCACGTATCGGCGCCGATTGCCATGGTGGTGGCCGGCCTGATCATCGGCAATCTGGGCCGTAATCTGGCGATGAACGACATGACCCGCCGCTATATGGACGGTTTCTGGGAGTTGCTCGACGACATGCTCAATGCCCTGCTGTTCGCGCTGATCGGCATGGAGCTGCTGTTGTTGCCGTTCTCCTGGCTGCACCTGGCGGCCGCCGGCCTGTTGGCCGTGGCTATTGTGCTGTCGCGCTTTATCACCGTGGCGCCGGCGATTTTGCTGCTGCGCCGCTGGCGCAAGGTGCCGCAAGGCACGATCCGCATCCTGACCTGGGGCGGGCTGCGTGGCGGTGTGTCGGTGGCCTTGGCACTGGCGCTGCCGCTCGGGCCGGAACGCGACATCGTGCTGAGCATCACCTACATCGTGGTGCTGCTGTCGATCCTGTTGCAGGGCCTGACCATTGGCAGGCTGGTGCGTTCGGTGACCGGTCAGCCGCAGGTAGCTGACTCAAACGCCGCAGCGCCGCACCCCAACCATTGATCGGGCCGCGTCCGGGATGAGCAGATTGTGTTAAAAAATTTTCTGCCCATCCCGGCGCTGCACGTAAACTTGACGGCATGTCTGGAAGTCGCCTTGCAGGAGCAGAGATGTCCACCCCAGAGAAACCCGCCATGACCGGCGGCGCACCGATGATTCCCGATCAACGCCGCGAGCAGATGCTGCGTCAGTTGCGCAAGCATCAGGTGCTGAGCGTGCACCAACTGATGGACATGTTCGACTGCTCGCACATGACCATCCGCCGTGACATCGCCCTGCTGGAGCAGGAAGGCCGCGCCTACTCGGTCACCGGTGGCGTGCGGATCGCCAGCCAGTTGCACAGCGAGCCCAGCCACCAGTCCAAGGCCGTGGTGGAACTGCCGAACAAGCAAGCGATGGCGCGTCTGGCCGCCGCGCTGCTGCACCCGGACATGACGGTTTATCTGGATGCCGGCACCACGACGCTGGAAATCGTCCCGCACATTGCCGCGCTGTCGGGGATGACGGTGGTCACCAACGACTTCGGCATCGTCAATGCACTGGCCGATGCCAACCATGTGGATGTGATTCACACCGGCGGCCTGCTCGACCACCCCAACCGCTCCAGCGTCGGCGGCCTGGCCGCCGCGACCCTGCGCCAGCTGGCGACCGACATCGCGTTCATGTCCACCAGTTCCTGGGATTTGCAGCGTGGCAGTACCACGCCTTCGGCGCTCAAGGTCGAGGTCAAACAGGCCGCCATGCAGTCGGCCTCGCGCAGTGTGCTGATCGCCAGCAGCTCCAAGTACGGCACCTTCGGCATGTACAAAGTCGCGGCGCTGGAACAGTTCGACAGCGTGATAACAGACGACGCTCTGACCCCGGCTGCCGCTGAAAGCATCCGCAACCAGCGCATCGAGCTGCTGCTGGCCTCTACCCCGGCGTAACCCTATCCGCCGTAGGAGCTGCTTCAGCAGCGAATCAGGTTTGGGTTTCGCTGCTAAAGCAGCTCCTGCCATTCACACACCAAAGCCCCTGCCCAGGGGCTTTTTGCTGTCTGTGTGACGCAGATCAACAATGTGAACATTTGTTAAATAGAAAAAATACTTCACATTATCAGCTCACTGATCCACTATCAGATTCACATTTCAGAACAATTAAGCCGTCTGTTGGCATTCGGACATCTCTGAAAACGTAGGCGAGGCAGTCAGCGCAAGGCGAAAACCGGCGAAAAAGCGCAGTTTACGGATTGTAAATGAGCATTTTGAGCCGGTTTTCAACGCAGCGATGGCAACGCAGGTCGTTTTTAGAGGCGCTCGTGATGTGCAGCGGCGACGACCGAGGATGACAGCAATGACTCAATCGAATGTCGGTGTGATCGGCCTGGGCGCCATGGGTCTGGGCATTGCCCGCTCGCTGCTGCGCAATGGCTTCAAGGTGCATGCCTGTGACGTGCGCAGTGAAGTGGTTCAGGCTTTTGCCAACGAAGGTGGTGTCGCTGCCGCCTCGCCTGCTGCACTGGCTGGCGCCTGCGACATCATCATCACCGTGGTGGTCAACGCCGAGCAGACCGAAACCGTGCTGTTCGGTGACAACGGTGCCGTTGCTGCTCTGCGCCCCGGCAGTCTGGTGATCGGTTGCGCCACTGTCGCCCCGACCTTCGCCGTCGAGCTGGGCCAGCGCCTGGCCGATCAGGGCCTGCTGTACCTCGACGCGCCCATCTCCGGTGGCGCCGCCAAGGCCGCTGCCGGGCAAATGACCATGATGACCTCCGCCCCGGCCGACGCCTACGCCAAGGCCGAAGCCGTGCTGGCCGGCATGGCTGGCAAGGTTTACCGCCTCGGTGACGTCCATGGCCTGGGCTCGAAGGTCAAGATCATCAACCAGTTGCTGGCCGGTGTGCATATCGCCGCCAGCGCCGAAGCCATGGCCCTGGGCCTGCGCGAAGGCGTGGATGCCGATGCCCTGTACGAAGTGATCACCAACAGCGCCGGCAACTCGTGGATGTTCGAAAACCGCGTGCCGCACATCCTCAACGCTGACTACACGCCGCTGTCGGCGGTGGACATTTTCGTCAAGGACCTGGGCCTGGTGCTGGATACCGCCCGCACCAGCAAGTTCCCGCTGCCGCTGTCGGCCACCGCGCACCAGATGTTCATGCAGGCCTCCAGTGCCGGCTTTGGCCGTGAAGACGACTCGGCAGTGATCAAGATTTTCCCGGGCATCGAACTGCCAAAAGCCAAAGGGGAGCAATGATCATGACGGTTACTTCCCGCCCGCTGCTCGGTTGCATCGCTGATGACTTCACCGGCGCCACCGACCTTGCCAACATGCTGGTACGCGGCGGCATGCGCACCGTACAGAGCATCGGCATTCCCAGCGCCGAAGTGGCTGCCGGCCTTGATGCCGACGCCATTGTCATCGCGCTGAAGTCGCGCACCACCCCGGCTGCCGAGGCGGTGGATGAATCCCTCGCCGCGCTGGAGTGGCTGCGCGAGCGTGGCTGCGAGCAGATCTTCTTCAAATACTGCTCGACCTTCGACTCCACTGCCGCCGGTAACATCGGCCAGGTCAGCGAAGCACTGCTGGCCAGACTGGGCGGTGACTTCAGCATTGCCTGCCCGGCGTTTCCGGAAAACGGCCGGACCATTTTCCGTGGTCACCTGTTTGTCCAGGACCAGTTGCTCAGTGAGTCGGGCATGCAGAATCACCCGCTGACGCCGATGGGCGACGCCAACCTGCTGCGCGTGCTGCAAGCACAAACCAAGGGCAAAGTCGGTCTGCTGCGCTATGACACCGTGGCCAAGGGCAGCGACGCGGTGCGTGCGCGCATTGCCGAGCTGCGCGCCGTGGGCGTGAGCATGGCGATTGCCGATGCCGTGTCCGATGCCGACCTCTACACCCTGGGTGCAGCCTGTGCCGACCTGCCGCTGCTGACCGGCGGTTCCGGCCTGGCGCTGGGCCTGCCGGGCAACTTCCGCAAGGCCGGCAAGCTGCGCGACATCGACGCGGCCCAGAGCATCGCCATCGAAGGCGGTGAAGTGGTACTGGCCGGCAGTGCTTCGCTGGCCACCAATGGTCAGGTGCTGGCCTGGCTGGAAGCCGGTCGCCCGGCGCTGCGCATCGACCCGCTGGCGCTGGCCGCCGGTCAACCGGTGGTCGGGCAGGCGCTGGCCTTTGCCCGTGACGCCGGCCAGACCGTACTGATCTACGCCACCAGCACCCCGGACGAAGTCAAAGCGGTGCAGGAAAAACTCGGTGCCGAGCGTGCCGGTGCCATGGTTGAAGAGGCGCTGGGGCAGATCGCCAAGGGTCTGTTCGACGCGGGCGTGCGACGCTTTGTGGTCGCTGGCGGCGAGACCTCCGGCTCGGTGGTTCAGGCGCTGGGCGTGCAACTGCTGAAAATCGGCGCCCAGATCGACCCCGGTGTCCCGGCGACGGTCAGCGACGGTGAACAACCGCTGGCCCTGGCCCTCAAGTCGGGCAACTTCGGCGCCCGCGACTTCTTCGCCAAAGCCCTCAAGCAATTGGCAGGAGCGGTCTGATGAGCAATGAAAAAGCCCTGCGCGAAGAAATCTGCGACGTGGGCCGCCTGCTGTATGGCCGTGGCTACACCGTCGGCAGCGCCGGCAATATCAGCGCCCGGCTCGACGACGGCTGGCTGATTACCCCGACCGATGCCTGCCTGGGCCGCATGCAGCCCGGCGACATCGCCAAGGTCAACCTGGCCGGTGAATGGGTCTCCGGCAGCAAGCCTTCCAAGACCCTGGCCCTGCACCGCCAGGTGTATGACCGCAATCCAGAGGTCGGCGGCGTGGTGCATACCCACTCCACCCATCTGGTGGCGTTGACCCTGGCCGGGGTGTGGCACGAAGACGACATTCTGCCGCCGCTGACGCCCTACCAGGTGATGAAGGTCGGCCATATTCCGCTGATCGGCTACCAGCGCCCCGGCTCGCCGATCGTCGCCGAGCGCGTCGCGCAACTGGCCAACAGCGTGCGAGGCGTGATGCTCGAACGGCTCGGCCCGGTGATCTGGGAAAGCTCGGTAGCCAAGGCCTGCTACGCCCTGGAAGAACTCGAAGAGACCGCTCGTTTGTGGCTGATGAGCAATCCCAAACCCGCTCCACTGCCGGAGCAGGCGCTCGAAGAGCTGCATCAGGTCTTCGGCGCCAAGTGGTAACCCCCGTTCCACATCCCGGCGCCGCCTTGCGGCGCCCTGCCAGCCCCGGCACTGCCGGACAACAATAAAAACAGGATGAAAGCATGACTCCATTAATGCTGATGCTAATCGCCGGTGCCGGTATCGCACTGCTGCTGTTTCTGGTCCTCAAGTACAAACTCCAGCCCTTCGTGGCCCTGATGCTGGTCAGCATCATCGTCGCGCTGGTAGCCGGAGTTAAGCCCGCCGATCTGGTTGCCACCATTGAGGGCGGCATGGGCAAAACCCTGGGGCATATCGCGATCATCATCGCCCTGGGCGCAATGATCGGGCGCATCATTGAGTTGTCAGGCGGTGCCGAGGCGCTGGCCAAAACGCTGATCGAACGCTTCGGCAACCGGCGCACACCGCTGGCCCTGACCGTCGCGGGCTTCATCGTCGGCATTCCGGTGTTCTTTGAGGTCGGGGTGATCATCCTCATGCCGCTGGCCTATGGCGTGGCGCGTACCGCACGCAAACCGCTGCTGATCTTCGCCCTGCCGATGTGCGCAGCATTGCTCGCGGTGCACGCCTTCCTGCCGCCGCATCCGGGTGCTGTTGCCGCTGCCAGCCAACTGGGCGCCGATCTGGGTCGGGTATTGCTGCTGGGTATTCCGCTGGTGGCGGTGGTTTGCGCGGTGGGTTACTTCATTGCCGGGCGCATGACCCGCAAGACCTACCCGATGACCGATGACATCCGGGCCGAGGTCTACGGCCCGCACGTGACCAACGCCGATCTGCAAGCCTGGGCGCGCAACGACTACTCCACGGTACGTGAAGTGGTGCAGGACAAAGAGTTCGGCGCCGAAGCCAGCGCCAGCAGCCTGGCCAAGAGCCTGCCAGCCGCACCGGCACCGGGTTTCGGGATGATCATCGCGCTGATCCTGCTGCCGATCGTGCTGATTCTGCTCGGCACCCTGGCCACCACCATGCTGCCGGTCGGTTCGACCCTGCGCGACATCCTGACCGTACTCGGCGCGCCGCTGGTGGCGCTGCTGATCGACACCCTGCTGTGTGCCTGGCTGCTCGGCTCGCGCCGTGGCTGGAGCCGCTCGCAGGTCTCTGATGTGATCGGCTCGGCGCTGCCGGGCGTGGCCATGGTGATCCTGATCGCCGGTGCTGGCGGCGTGTTCGGCAAGGTGCTGGTCGACACCGGTATCGGTGCGGTCGTTTCCGAAGCGCTGCGTCACACCGGCCTGCCGGTTCTGGCGCTGGGCTTTATCCTGACCATGCTGCTGCGTGCAGTACAGGGCTCGACCACCGTGGCGCTGGTCACCACCGCCGGTATTCTCAGCCCGCTGATTGCCACCCTGGACCTGTCGGCCAACCAGCTCGCGCTGCTGTGCCTGGCCATGGGCGGTGGCGGCCTGGCGATGTCGCACATCAACGACGCCGGTTACTGGATGTTCACCAAACTGGCCGGCCTGAACGTGGCCGACGGCTTGCGTACCTGGACTGTGCTGGTCACCCTGCTGGGCACCTTGGGGTTTGTATTCACCCTGCTGCTGTGGCCTTTTGTCTGACGCTTTGAAGACCGGAGTTAATATGCCTCGTTTCGCCGCCAACCTCAGCATGCTGTACCCGCAGCATGACTTCCTGGACCGCTTCGCTGCCGCTGCCGCCGACGGCTTTGCGGCGGTCGAGTATCTGTTCCCGTATGACTACAGCCCTCAGGAGTTGAAGCAGCGTCTTGATGACAACGCTCTGGTACAGGCGCTGTTCAACGCCCCACCGGGCGACTGGGCGGCGGGCGAGCGTGGCATCGCCAGCCTGCCGGGCCGTGAACAAGAATTCCGGGGCGGTATCGCCAAGGCGCTGGAATATGCACAAGTGCTGGGCAATGACCGCATCCACGTGATGGCCGGTCTGCTGCCCAGCGAAGAGCTGCGCGCCAGGCATCAGGCGGTGTATCTGGAGAATCTGGCCTATGCCGCTGCCCAGGCAAAGCCCTTGGGTATCACGGTGCTGATTGAACCGATCAACACCCGTGACATGCCGGGTTTCTTTCTCAATCGTCAGGACCAGGCGCAAGCCATCGTGCAGCAGGTCGGTGCCGACAATCTCAAGGTGCAGTTCGATTGCTACCACTGCCAGATCGTCGAAGGCGACCTGACCGCCAAACTGCGCCGCGACTTTGCCGGGATCGGCCATATCCAGATCGCTGGCGTGCCGGACCGTCACGAACCGAACCTGGGCGAGCTGAACTACGCGCACCTGTTCGAGGTGATCGACCAGTTGGGCTATACCGGCTGGATCGGCTGCGAGTACCGCCCCAAAGGCGATACCAGCGAAGGCCTGGAGTGGCTGCGCCGCCTGTAGGAGCGAGCCCGCTCGCGAAAGAGCCTGTCCAGGCGCAACATATCCAGCGCCTGGCAGGTAGCCTTCGCGACCAAGGTCGCTCCCACCGATGATCGACCAAATGACTATGCCGACTGGATTGGCTGCATAACCGATGTATGGTCTGGTTTATTCATCCTCCGGCTGGTCGAACTGGTCCTTGATGTAGCGGATTTCAGTCCGGCCATGCGGCGCGGGCTGGCCGTCTTCGCCGAGGTTGACGAAGACCATCTTCTCGACGGTCAGGATGCTCTTGCGGGTGATCTTGTTACGCACCTGGCAACGCAGGGTGATCGAGGTGCGGCCAAACTCGGTAGCGGTAATCCCCAGTTCGATGATGTCGCCCTGGCGCGAGGCGCTGACGAAGTTGATCTCCGAGATGTACTTGGTCACCACCCGCTGGTTACCCAGTTGCACGATGGCGTAGATCGCAGCCTCTTCGTCGATCCAGCGCAGCAGGCTGCCGCCAAACAGCGTGCCGTTAGGGTTGAGGTCTTCGGGTTTCACCCACTTGCGGGTATGAAAGTTCATGGTCTCTCCTGAGCAACGGCTTGTGAAGACTGCATCATGGCAGAGCCAATCCCTCGCGCCCATGCTTTGCTGCGTGACGCCTACCGAGCGCCCTCGTCAAGACGCCAGTCCTTGGCCAGTTCGACGGTCTGCATGATCCCCAGCGGCCTGGACACCACAGCCACCGAACGATACTCGCTGATGATCCTGTCCAGCGCCTGGTTAACCTGCGCACTCTGGGTAGCCTGCATCAGCAGTTGATCGACCTCGCGCAACAAGTCGCTGTTGGCCCGACTCTGAAAAGGCAAGTGCAGGGCCGGAAAGATCAGGCTCTTCCTGATGTTGCCGGCAATCACGCGAATCTCGCGCCGACGCTTTTCGTCCAGTGCCGCAGCCAGTACCGGCGAGGTCACCGACTGCTCATCAAGCGCATTCAGCAAGCGGTTGAGCGCAGGTCGCTCATGGTGATTCAACGCCATGACCAGCCATTGCACATGCGCAGTGCTGCGACCCAGACTGTCGAGCTGATCCAGGCTGTTGCGGGTGACTGGGCTGTCAGGTCCAGCCGCCTCGACACTGGCCTGCAGTGCATCGAGCAACTGCCGCGCAGCCCGACGCCATGCCAGCACTTCGCGCTCAGGCAAGTGCTCAATGGCGGCAGCAACGCTATCGAGCATCCCATCGTCGAGGCTGAGCAGCGCCTCCTGCAACGAAGCAAACTCATAGCGTTCACGGCGCATGGTCCTTTGCGCCAAGTGCGCCCTGACCGCCTGCTCCAACCCCTCCTGCAAGTGATCCCTGATCTCCTTGCTCAAGGTGAAATTCAGGGTGCCATTGAGTTCGCCAGAAAAATCACCCCGTTCACTGCGCAATGGCACTGTCACGGTTTGCGCCTCGAACGTCTTGAGTTGCAGGTTCTGCCATTGACGCTGCGCAGAGACTGGCGTCCCGGCCAGCAGGTCGGCAAGCCAGTCTATAGGCTTGTGAATCCGGGACTGCGGGGCTTGCTCGAACACCAGAATCAGCATGTCCGAGCCAGACAACAGGTCGGTTGCCTGACCCGGATTGACCAGTTGCGGCACCGGAGTGTTAAGCAGCACAGCGCCATCCTGGAAATGGGTCAGTTCGTCGAGTACCTGGAAATTCAGGCCCGCCAGGCTCGGTTGATGGAACACCACAGGCAGTGACGCCGAGATATGTGCCGCCAGGGCGACGTCCAGCTCGGGCGTGAGCGCGGCACTGAAGATCACCAGTTGAGGGCCGCCGGGAAACATCGCCGTTCCGGTGATGTAGAGATTCTTGATCCAGGGAGTATGACGGCTGAGCAGGGCCAGGTCGGCGAAGGTCACCGCCTCCCCTCCCAACAGGCGCTCGCGTACGGCACTGACCGCGGGCACCTGCAGGTCGACAATCCTTGCCAGCACGGCCGACCGGACTTCGTTGCGGATCATGTCCTGCAGGGGCTGCGCCCCGGACTGAATGCGCGGCAGAACGCTCAACAGCAGTCGCGTATAACTCCCAATGGCCGTGGGCAGGTGCGCCTCGATATGCTCACCCAGCTGGGTCAGTCCCCGCTGCAACCAGCTCAGGTTGGCATCCTGGCTGTCGAGCAGCGAAAGCAAATCGGTGTCATCGATTAGTGAATCGAGCTTCGCCACCTCCATGCCCGCCGCAATGACCGCAGCCATGATTGCCCCGATCGAAGAGCCATGGACCGACTCGATGCCCGGCAGAATGCCCAGGCTATCGAGCGCACTGACTGCCCCCGGATAGGCAACCCCTTTGCCGCCACCGCCACTGAGAATCAGCTTCCTGATCGGCGACCCCGCCAACTCCAGGTGGCTGACGCCATTTTCGTATTCAGTCAGGGTTATCAGGCGTTCGCCAGCGTTCTCGACGACAGTTTTCCCTGGCCCTTGCGGTGCTGCGATGGCGGCTGCTGCGAATCCGTTCATAACAATGCTCATGATGCTTCTCCTTGCTCTGAGCTTATGAGAGAGGCAACGAGCCAGCCTGGCGGCTCGTCAGCCTCGACAAACCCAACGGTAAGTGAGTCGCTGCGAGCAGATGCGATACAAGAATATTTTTTCACACGTGCGCCATCTCAGCAGCCATCGACCGGCACCCGATAGAAAACCTTGGGAACCATCGCAAGCACGGCTATACTGCCACCCGTTTTCAAACGGTCATCAACACTTGATACCGTTCCCGCCACCTGTCCGAGGGGCGCTGCAGCAGGTTTACCCTGTCAGGCTCGGATGGGGCGTTGCTCGCCAGCCTCCGGCTGCGGGCTTTATAGGTGTAAACCTGAACGCACAACGGCGCCCATTCATACTTTATGGAATGGAGTCTCTTCAATGAGCGCTGCAAACACGCCCGCAGATTTCAACGACTACAAGGTTGCCGACTTCTCCCTGGCCGCCTGGGGCCGTCGCGAAACCATCATTGCCGAATCGGAAATGCCTGCCCTGATGGGCCTGCGCCGCAAATACGCCGGTGAGCAACCGCTCAAGGGCGCGAAAATCATCGGCTGCATCCACATGACCATTCAGACTGCCGTGCTGATCGAAACCCTGGTTGCCCTGGGTGCCGAAGTACGCTGGTCGTCGTGCAACATCTTCTCGACCCAGGACCAGGCCGCTGCCGCCATCGCTGCTGCCGGTATTCCTGTGTTCGCCTGGAAAGGCGAGACCGAAGAAGAGTACGAGTGGTGCATCGAGCAGACCATCCTCAAGGACGGTCAGCCTTGGGACGCCAACATGATTCTGGACGACGGCGGCGACCTGACCGAAATCCTGCACAAGAAGTACCCGCAGATGCTCGAACGCATCCACGGCGTTACCGAAGAAACCACCACCGGCGTTCACCGCCTGCAAGAGATGCTGGCCAAAGGCGAGCTGAAGATCCCGGCCATCAACGTCAACGACTCGGTGACCAAGAGCAAGAACGACAACAAGTACGGTTGCCGTCACAGCCTCAATGACGCCATCAAGCGCGGCACCGACCACCTGCTGTCGGGCAAGCAAGCACTGGTCATCGGCTACGGTGACGTGGGCAAGGGCTCGGCCCAGTCGCTGCGTCAGGAAGGCATGATCGTCAAGGTCACCGAAGTTGACCCGATCTGCGCCATGCAGGCATGCATGGACGGTTTCGAAGTGGTTTCGCCGTACATCAACGGTGAAAACGACGGCACCGAAGCCAGCGTCGACAAAGCCCTGCTGGGCAAGATCGACCTGATCGTGACCACCACCGGCAACGTCAACGTCTGCGACGCCGGCATGCTCAAGGCCCTGAAAAAGCGCGCTGTGGTGTGCAACATCGGTCACTTCGACAACGAAATCGACACGGCTTTCACCCGCAAGAACTGGGCGTGGGAAGAGGTCAAGCCACAGGTACACAAGATCCACCGTACCGGCCCGGGCAGCTTTGACCCGCATAACGACGACTACCTGATCCTGCTGGCCGAAGGCCGTCTGGTGAACCTGGGCAACGCCACCGGTCACCCGAGCCGCATCATGGACGGTTCGTTCGCCAACCAGGTGCTGGCGCAGATCTTCCTGTTCGAACAGAAGTACGCCGACCTGTCGGCCGAGCAGAAAGCCCAGCGTCTGACCGTTGAAGTACTGCCGAAAAAACTCGACGAAGAAGTGGCCCTGGAAATGGTCCGTGGCTTCGGCGGCGTAGTGACCAAACTGACCAAGACCCAGGCCGACTACATCGGCGTGACCGTCGAAGGCCCGTTCAAGCCAGACACTTACCGCTACTGATCAACGTCTGCCCTGTGGTGAAAATCCTGTAGGAGCGAGCTTGCTCGCGAAAGCAATCGACCAGGCGCAACCTATGTTGTGCCTGGCATGGCCTCTTCGCGACCAAGGTCGCTCCTACCGGGGCAGCGATCAAGTTTCTGCGCGTTATCGCGGATATGTCCGCATCAATATGAGACCGGCAGATGAGCCAAGAACGCCGCTACAGCTTCGAGTTCTTTCCGACCAAGACCGATGCTGGCCATGAAAAGCTGCTGAATGTTGCCCACCAACTGGCAGCCTACAATCCCGACTTTTTCTCCTGCACCTACGGTGCGGGCGGTTCGACCCGTGACCGCACGCTCAATACCGTGCTGCAGCTCGAAAACGAAGTCAAAGTTCCTGCCGCACCGCACCTGTCGTGCGTCGGCGACACCAAGACCGAACTGCGTGAGCTGTTGACGCAGTACAAGAACGCCGGCGTCAAACGCATCGTTGCCCTGCGCGGTGACCTGCCTTCGGGCATGGGCATGGCCAGCGGTGAGCTGCGCTACGCCAGCGACCTGGTGAGCTTCATTCGTGAAGAAACCGGCGACCACTTCCATATCGAAGTCGCCGCCTACCCGGAGATGCACCCGCAAGCGCGTAACTTCGACGACGACATCGCGCACTTCGTGACCAAGGTCAAGGCCGGTGCCGACAGCGCGATCACTCAGTATTTCTTCAGTGCCGACTGCTACTTCTACTTCATGGAGCGCGTGCAGAAGCTGGGTGTGGATATTCCCGTAGTGCCCGGCATCATGCCGATCACCAACTACAGCAAGCTGGCGCGCTTCTCGGACGCCTGCGGTGCGGAAATCCCGCGCTGGGTCCGCAAGCAACTGGAAGCCTACAGTGACGATACGGCGAGCATCCAGGCGTTTGGCGAGCAGGTCGTGACCGAGATGAGCGAACGCCTGCTGCAGGGCGGCGCACCTGGGTTGCACTTCTACACGCTGAATCAGGCAGAACCGAGTCTGGCGATCTGGAACAATCTGAAGCTGCCTCGCTAACGAGAATATGTAAAAACTGCTGCGCTTGGCCATGCTGCGTTGAAAGCAGGCTCGCAATGCTCATTGACAACCAGTCAACTGCGCTTGCTCGCCTGCTTTCGCCTTGCCTGACCTGCGCTCGCTACGTTTTTACACATCCTCGGGGATCGTTCTGGCATAACCGTTCGGAACGTCGACAGCCTTTGATGGCCCTGAGGCATTGCTTCGGGGCCGTTCTCCTGATAAAAACCGTCATACAGCCGGACAGCCGTGCAGAACACCGATTCTGATATACTCCGGCCTTCCCGCCAGGCTTACGCCCGGACGCTGGGTCTTGCAATAGGCATCTCGATCGCGCCGATGCAGTCACGAGATGGATTTCTGACCCCGCAGCACCGGACGGGATCGCGTCCCGACAAGCTCCTGAAGATCTACAGCACACATACGCTGCAGGTTCAGGCAGCCTGAACGCCATTCCGCCAGGCATGATCATTCCAGAGCACAAGCTCCAAACCAGAACAGGATTTCTCATGTCCTTTGCTTCCCTCGGTCTCTCCGAGGCTCTAGTCCGCGCTGTCGAAGCGGCGGGCTATACCCAGCCTACTCCCGTGCAACAGCGGGCGATTCCCGCCGTGTTGCAAGGCCGCGATCTGATGGTCGCCGCCCAGACAGGTACTGGTAAGACCGGTGGTTTCGCCCTCCCGATCCTGGAGCGGCTGTTCCCCAACGGTCATCCGGACAAATCCCAGCGTCATGGCCCGCGCCAGCCGCGCGTACTGGTCCTGACCCCGACCCGCGAACTGGCCGCCCAGGTGCATGACAGCTTCAAGCTGTATGCCCGCGACCTGAAGTTCGTCAGCGCCTGCATTTTCGGCGGCGTAGGCATGAACCCGCAGGTCCAGGCCCTGGCCAAGGGCGTTGACGTGCTGGTCGCCTGCCCGGGCCGCCTGCTCGACCTGGCCGGCCAAGGCAGCGTCGACCTGTCCCACGTTGAAATCCTGGTCCTCGACGAAGCCGACCGCATGCTCGACATGGGCTTCGTCCATGACGTCAAGAAGGTCTTGGCCCGTCTGCCGGCCAAGCGCCAGAACCTGCTGTTCTCGGCGACCTTCTCCAATGACATCGTGTCGCTGGCCGGCAAGTTGCTGCACGACCCGGAGCGCATCGAAGTCACTCCGCCGAACACCACAGTCGAGCGCATCGAGCAGCGCGTCTTCCGCCTGCCATCGAGCCACAAGCGGGCGCTGCTGGCCCACCTGATCACTCAGGGTGCCTGGGAACAGGTGCTGGTGTTCACCCGCACCAAGCACGGCGCCAACCGCCTGGCCGAGTACCTGACCAAACACGGTCTGAGCGCTGTGCCGATTCACGGCAACAAGAGCCAGAACGCCCGTACCAAAGCCCTGGCCGACTTCAAGGCCGGCGAAGTACGAATCATGGTTGCCACCGATATCGCCGCCCGCGGCCTGGACATCGACCAGTTGCCACATGTGGTCAACTTCGAACTGCCCAACGTCGACGAAGACTACGTGCACCGTATCGGCCGTACCGGCCGTGCGGGCCGCACCGGTGAGGCGATCTCGCTGGTGGCGCCAGACGAAGAGAAGCTGCTCAAGAGCATCGAGCGCATGACCCGGCAGAAGATCCCTGACGGTGACCTGCAAGGTTTCGACATCAACGCCGTAGAGGCCGAGAAGCCGGAAGTGCGCGAGCCGCGCCAGCCACGTAACCCGCGCAATGCTCGCGGCGAAGGCGGCGAGAAGTCCGAGAAGGGCAGCGGCGGCCGTCGTGACAAGGGCAAAGATAAAGGCCGCGAGAAAGACAAGGCCAAAGACAGCGCAGCGGCGCCGGCCAGTGAACGTCCGGCTCGCAAGCCACGCGAGAAAAAGCCTCGCGAAGGCACTGGCCGTGACGGTGGTGGCCGTGAGCAACAGCCACAACGCGCCAGCACACCGCCACGTCCGCCGGCCAACCGTGATCCGGAAGAGTTTCTCGATGACGATGTAGACAACTTTGGCAACCGCGCCGACTACGTCAGCCCTTACCAGGGTAAACCTGGCCAGGGTCGTGGCCGTCGCCCGGCCGGTCAGGGTGCCAGCAACGGTGCTGCTCGCCCGCAGGGTCAAGGCCCGGCTCAGCCGCGCAGTAATGGCGGTGCACGCAACGCCAATGGCGGTTCAGGCCAGGGCAAGCGCACTGGCGGCGGTGCAGCACGCAGTGGTGCGCCACGCGGCCAGTCCCGTGATCGTCGCCCGCTGCGCGAAGAGCCTGCCGTGCGTCCGCAGGAGCGTCAGACCCCGCAGCCCAAGATCATGCACAAGGAGTCGAAGATCGATCGCTTCCCGACGCCAGAAATGCTCGATCAGTTGCCAAGCCGCCCACGCGGTGAAAAACCCGCGCTGCTGACTCGCAACCGCGAAGACTGACCGTCGGATGCAAAAACGCCGACCCCAGGGTCGGCGTTTTTTTGTCTGCGCTCCATGGCTGCGTGATGCAGCCATGGTGTTGGCGGCGCGACGAATTACTTCTTCTGTACACCTTCAACAGTGATGTCCAGATCCAGAGTCTGAGAGCTCGGGCCTGGGCCTTTGATGCCGAAGTCGTTCAGGTTCAGCGTCGAGGTGCCGTTGAAGCCTGCGCGGTAGCCGCCCCATGGATCCTTGCCTTCGCCGTTGAAGGTCGCCTTGATCACGATCGGCTTGGTGACGCCGTGCAGAGTCAGGTCGCCCGTCACGTCAGCAGTCTTCTCGCCAGTGGATTTGACGCTGGTCGAAACGAACTTGGCTTCCGGGTATTTGCCGGCATCCAGGAAATCCTTGCTGAGGATGTGCTTGTCACGCTCGGCATGGTTGGTGAACAGGCTGGCGGTTTTCAGATCGACCGAGATCTTGCTCGCTTCCGGCTTGGCAGCATCAAAACTGAACTCGCCATCGAAGTCCTTGAACGTACCGTAGATGTAGCTGTAGCCCAGGTGGCTGATCTTGAAGTTGACGAAGGCATGCTGGCCTTCCTTGTCGATCTTGTAATCAGCGGCCATGGCCTGGCCAGCGGTGAACAGTGCGGTACCCAGGGCCAGAGCGGCGAGAGACTTCTTCAACATGCTGTATTCCCTTTTTGGTTGAACTATCAATTACGACCCAGAATACGCTTGAGGGTCACATCACGATCAATGAAGTGGTGTTTCAAAGCAGCCAGGCCATGGAGCACCGCGAAGATCACGATGGCCCAGGCCAGGTAAAAGTGGATCTGTCCTGCCGTTTCAGCCTGCTGCGGCAGTCCGCTGATCAGTGCTGGTACTTCAAACAGGCCGAATACCGGAATGCCCACACCGTCGGCGGTGGAGATCAGGTAGCCGGCGGTCATTACCGCAAACAACGCGACATACAAAAACAGATGACCGAACGCCGCGCCAATGCGGGTCAACCTACTGTAGCTGGTCAGTGGTGGCGGCGGCGGGCTGACAAAGCGCCAGATCACCCGAACCAGCATGGCGGCGAACAGGACCAGACCGATGCTCTTGTGCAGGTCAGGCCCGGCCTTGCGCCAGCTGTCGTAGTAATCCAGCCCCATCATCCACAGCCCCAGGCCAAACAGGCCGAACACCGTCAGCGCCACACCCCAGTGCAGCACCCGGCTGACCAGACCGTATCGAGAAGATGAGTTACGTAGCTGCATTGCCTAATACCCTGTAAGACGTGTGATCAGACTAGCGATTTATCTATCGAAAAAAAGCGCAAAAAATTGCTCTGATGAATCGATAAACACGATCAATCCACCGGTCATTTCATCGTGCGATTCAGACCATGGGATAACCCGCCGGTTCGCAGAGGGCCTGCAAACCGGGCATAACAGAGCATCAGCGATAAGAGATTAGGACGATATTAAGCAATGACAACTGGCCATCTGCTGGCGATGAACGGTAGGCGATGGCTATCTGGCCGATGGATCGGCTCAGCGCAAGTCGGGATGGCTGATGTTATTGCCCGCAGGAGCTGCCGGGCGGCGATCCGCTTTAGCCGCAATACTGTTCAGTTAGACCGGTGGGAGCAGCCGGCCGGCGCTCCGGTTGCTGGCGAAGAGGGCGGCACATTCACAGCAGATGTAGTGTCTTTGCCGGCCTCTTCGCGACCAAGGTCGCTCCCACAAAGCCATGTGGCGCCTATTCGAACAGTATTGCGGCTAAAGCCGGTCACAGGCCATCGCGGCGCCATTGCCGCGGGCTGACGCCGAACCAGCGACGGAAAGCACGGGAGAAGGCGCTGGTTTCTGAATAACCGAGCAGCGGCGCCAGGTCGGAGATCGGCAACTGATGCTGGCTCAGGTAATGGGTGGCCAGTTCACGGCGCAGTGTGTCGACCACGCTCGAGAAACTCAGATTCTGTTCGCGCAGCCGCCTTTGCAGCGACCAACTGGTCATGCCCATCTGCTCGGCGACATCATCGAGCACCGGCTCACCAATCAGCAACTGCTGGCGAACGCGCTCGCGTACGTCGTCGGCAACCTCCAGCTCGCCGCGCAGGCTCAGGCGGCTGAGCTGGTTAAGCGAGTCCTGCATGACCAGCAGCAACACCGGATCACCCTGAGGCATGGCCCGCTGCAGGCCGCGCTTGGGGATTACCAGCGAGTTGCAAGGCTGTTCGAAGTACACCGGCGCATTGAACACCTTACAGTGCTCGTGCCAGTGCTCCGGGCGCGGGTGCTCGAAATGCACGGCGCGCGGCGCCCACTGATTGCCCATTACATGGCGAACCAGATTCAGCGCCATGCCCAGGGTCAATTCGGCGTCCTGACGGCGGCACAGAATCGCACCGTGGCGCACTTGGTAATCGAAGCGGTAGCACTCGCCCTCGTCCACCAGGCGAATCAGGCTGTTGCGCTGGTGCAGCGGAAAGGCCCGGGCAAAGTTGATCAGCGCCTGCTCGACAGTGGCCGAGCACAGCCCGATATACCCCAGCAGCCCAAGCGCCTGGGGTTTGAATTGCTGGCCGTAGTACAGGCCGAAGTTATCGCAGCCAGACTGGCGTGATGCCTCTTCGAGCACCTGGCAATAATTGGGCAGCGCCAGGCTCAGGGTTGGATGGCTCAGTGCCTCAGGGTCGATACCCGACATACCGAGGATCCGATCCGGGTCACCGCCGTGCTTTTCGATAAAGCTGCACAAGCCGCTGGCGGCCGCAGCCAGCACACCGGCGTTGCCCTGCCCGCCGCTGAGCAATGTCATTGCTGCCGGATGATCGGGCTGGCTGAGGATAGATCCCATCATCGCCTCCTTCGTGACAATTCATTTCAGAAAGCAAGAACCACGCCGCCATCTGTTCGCGGCTAAAACCGCTCTAAACCGGCGTTTTCAGCGTTTACTCGGGTTACTTGCAGAAACGAACGCCCCAAAACGGGTCATCCGGAAACAACCGCACCCGAACCGCGCAGCCGATTTGACTCTGCACGACACCGCCGACGCATACCCTGAAAACTTGACCCTGGACGACAGCCAGCCAAGCTCAAGGTCAAGTCGAGAACATGAAAGCGACTCATGATTGGCCCAGACCTGTCTGAACTGCCCGTTCGTACAACAACAAAAAGCCGCATCGGAGAATTCGCATGATCTACGCCAAACCCGGTACACCAGGCGCCGTTATCACGCTCAAGCCGCGCTATGCCAATTACATTGGTGGTGAATTCACCGCGCCATTGGGCGGCCAGTACTTCAGCAACACCAGCCCGGTAGACGGCTCGCTGATCGGTGAGTTTCCTCGCTCCGACAGCGCCGATATCAACAAGGCGCTGGATGCCGCCCACGCCGCAGCCGAAGCCTGGGGCAAGACCTCGGTACAGGACCGCTCGCTGATCCTGCTCAAGATCGCCGACCGCATCGAGGCCAACCTTGAACAACTGGCCGTGGCCGAGACCTGGGACAACGGCAAGGCGGTGCGCGAAACCCTCAATGCCGATGTGCCGCTGGCCGCTGACCACTTCCGCTACTTCGCCGGCTGCATCCGCGCCCAGGAAGGCAGCAGCGCCGAAATCAACGAGCACACCGCCGCCTACCATTTCCATGAGCCGCTGGGCGTGGTCGGCCAGATCATCCCGTGGAACTTCCCGCTGCTGATGGCCGCCTGGAAACTCGCCCCGGCGTTGGCCGCAGGCAATTGCGTGGTGCTCAAACCGGCCGAACAAACCCCGTTGTCGATCACCGTGTTCGCCGAACTGGTCGGTGACCTGCTGCCGCCCGGAGTGCTGAACATCGTTCAGGGCTATGGCCGGGAAGCCGGCGAAGCCCTGGCCACCAGCACCCGCATCGCCAAGATCGCCTTCACCGGGTCGACTCCGGTGGGCTCGCACATCATGAAGTGCGCGGCCACCAATATCATCCCGAGCACCGTGGAGCTGGGCGGCAAGTCGCCGAACATCTTCTTCGAAGACATCATGAATGCAGAACCTGCGTTCATCGAGAAAGCCGCCGAAGGCCTGGTGCTGGCGTTCTTCAATCAGGGTGAAGTCTGTACCTGCCCTTCCCGCGCCCTGGTGCAGGAGTCGATCTTCGAACCGTTCATGGAACAGGTGCTGAAGAAGATCAAAGCCATCAAGCGCGGCAACCCGCTGGACACCGACACCATGGTCGGCGCCCAGGCCTCGCAGCAACAGTACGACAAGATCCTTGGCTATCTGGACATCGCCCAACAGGAAGGTGCCGAGCTGCTCGCAGGCGGCGCGGTCGAGAAGCTGGAGGGTGACCTGGCCAGCGGTTATTACATCCAGCCGACCCTGCTCAAGGGCAGCAACAGCATGCGCGTGTTCCAGGAAGAGATTTTCGGCCCGGTGGTCGGCGTGACCACCTTCAAGGACGAAGCCGAAGCCCTGGCGATTGCCAACGACACCGAGTTCGGTCTCGGCGCCGGGGTCTGGACCCGCGATATCAATCGCGCCTACCGCATGGGCCGGGGCATCAAGGCCGGCCGCGTGTGGACCAACTGCTATCACCTGTACCCGGCGCATGCTGCATTTGGCGGCTATAAAAAGTCCGGGGTCGGGCGTGAAACCCACAAGATGATGCTCGACCACTACCAGCAGACTAAAAACCTGCTGATCAGCTACGACATCAACCCGCTGGGGTTCTTTTGATCTGCCACAAGCCCAACACGACAACGCCCCGCCGCCGGGCGGCGGGTGCGTGAAGGAGTTCTGACATGTCCAAAGAAACCCTCTCCACACCGCCCTCGCACGGCGGTGTGGAAACCGAAGCCGTCAGCGCCGATTACTTCGCCAACCGCCAGCTCAAGCAAGGTGCGGCCGGCTGGGTGCTGCTGATCGGCCTGGGCGTTGCTTATGTGATTTCCGGCGACTATGCCGGCTGGAACTTCGGCCTGGCCCAGGGTGGCTGGGGCGGGATGTTCATCGCCACGCTGTTGATGGCGATCATGTACCTGTGCATGTGCTTCTCGCTGGCCGAGCTGTCCTCGATGATCCCCACCGCCGGTGGCGGCTACGGTTTTACCCGCACGGCATTCGGCCCTTGGGGCGGGTTTCTGACCGGCACTGCAATCCTCATCGAGTACGCCATCGCCCCGGCCGCCATTGCCTGCTTTATCGGCGCTTATTGCGAGTCGCTGTTCGGCATCGGCGGCTGGGTGATCTACCTGGTGTTCTATGTGGTGTTCATCGGCATTCACATTCTCGGTGCCGGTGAAGCCCTGAAGCTGATGTTCGCCATCACCGCCGTGGCGGCGATTGCCCTGGCGGTGTACATCATCGCCATGGTCCCGCATTTTCAGGTGGCCAATCTGTTCGACATCCCGGCCACCGACGCCAAGGGCGCAAGCAGTTTCCTGCCATTGGGCTACATCGGCATCTGGGCCGCCCTGCCCTATGGCATCTGGTTCTTCCTGGCGGTAGAAGGCGTGCCGCTGGCCGCCGAAGAAACCAAAGACCCCAAACGCGATCTGCCACGCGGCCTGATCGGTGCGGTGCTGGTGCTACTGGTGTTTGCCGGGCTGATTCTGCTGGTCGGCCCGGGCGCGGCCGGGGCCCAGTCGCTGGTGGCGTCGGGCAACCCGCTGGTCGAGTCACTGGTCAAGGTCTATGGCGGTTCCACCTGGATGAGCCAGTTCGTCAACCTGGTCGGTCTGGCCGGTCTGATTGCCAGCTTCTTCTCGATCATCTACGCCTACTCACGGCAGATCTTCGCCCTGTCGCGGGCCGGCTACCTGCCGCGCAGCCTGTCGCTGACCAACCGCAACAAGGCGCCAGTGATGGCGCTGATCGTGCCCGGCATCATTGGCTTCGGCCTGTCGCTGAGCGGCCAGGGCGACCTGCTGATTCTGGTCGCGGTGTTCGGCGCCACGCTGTCATACGTCATGATGATGGCCGCGCACATCACCCTGCGCAGCCGCCGCCCGGACATGCCACGCCCGTATCGTACCCCCGGTGGCGTTCTGACCTCATCGGTGGCTCTGGTGCTGGCCGCCGTTGCGCTAGTGGCGTGCTTCCTGGTCGACCTGCGGGTCGTGATCGGTGCAGCGGTCATCTACGCTCTGTTCATTGCCTACTTCGCCCTGTACAGCCGTCACCATCTGGTGTCGGGCACCCCGGAAGAAGAGTTCGCGGCGATTCAGGCGGCTGAACAGTCTCTGCGTTAACCCTTGCAGCGGCCGCTGAAAAGCGGCCGCCACAGGAGAAATGATTCATGGCCGGATTTACCCACACCATCGCCCACATGACCTGGCGCTTCGACAGCCTGCGCGAACTGCTGGCCAAGGCCAGCCCGGCACGCTCCGGTGATTACCTGGCCGAGGTCGCCGCGCAGAACGACGCCGAACGCGCCGCCGCGCAAATGGCCCTGGCCGACGTGCCGCTCAAGCACTTTATGCAAGAAGTGGTGATCCCTTACGAGCGCGACGAAGTCACCCGGCTGATCATCGACAGCCACGACGCCCAGGCCTTTGCCCCGGTCAGCCATCTGACCGTTGGCGGGCTGCGCGACTGGCTGCTCAGCGAACAGGCTAACGAATCCAGCCTCAAAGCCCTGGCGCCGGGCCTGACTCCGGAAATGGCCGCTGCGGTGTCGAAGATCATGCGCATCCAGGACCTGGTGCTGGTAGCGCAGAAGACCCGTGTCGAAACCCGCTTTCGCAACACCCAGGGTTTGCGCGGCCGGATGTCCACCCGCCTGCAGCCCAACCACCCCACCGACGATCCGGCCGGCATTGCCGCGAGCATCGTCGACGGCCTGCTGTACGGCAACGGCGACGCCATGATTGGCATCAACCCGGCCACCGACAGCATGAGCTCGATCTGCACCTTGCTGGAGATGCTCGACGCGATCATCCAGCGCTACCAGATTCCGACCCAGTCTTGCGTGCTGACCCACGTCACCAGCTCGATCGCCGCCATCGAGCGCGGTGCGCCGCTGGACCTGGTGTTCCAGTCCATCGCCGGTACCGAGGCGGCCAACGCCAGTTTCGGGGTCAGCCTGAAGATTCTTCAGGAAGGCTACGAGGCCGGCTTGAGCCTCAAGCGCGGCACTCTGGGCAACAACCTGATGTACTTCGAAACCGGCCAGGGCAGCGCGTTGTCGGCCAACGCCCACCACGGCGTCGACCAGCAGACCTGCGAGACCCGCGCCTACGGCGTGGCGCGGCATTTCAATCCGTTTCTGGTCAACACCGTGGTCGGCTTCATCGGCCCGGAGTACCTGTACAACGGCAAGCAGATCATCCGCGCCGGGCTGGAAGACCACTTCTGCGGCAAGCTGCTGGGCGTGCCCATGGGCTGTGACATCTGCTACACCAACCATGCCGAGGCCGATCAGGACGATATGGACGTGCTGCTGACCCTGCTGGGCGCAGCGGGGATCAACTTCATCATGGGGATTCCAGGCTCTGATGACGTGATGCTCAACTACCAGACCACCTCGTTCCACGATGCGTTGTATGCACGCAAAGTGCTGGGCCTGCACGCCGCGCCGGAGTTCGAGGCGTGGCTGGCGCGCATGGGCATCTTCCAGCAACAGGGCGGACAATTGCGCATGGGCGACGAACTGCCGCCAGCGTTTCGCCAGGCCCTGGCACAACTGGCTTGAGAGGTCGCCATGTCTGATAAAGCCCCCGCCACTGCCAATCCCTGGCAGCAACTGCGCCAGTTGACCCCGGCGCGCATTGCCCTGGGCCGGGCCGGCACCAGCCTGCCCACTGCCGCGCAACTGGACTTCCAGTTCGCCCACGCCCAGGCCCGCGACGCGGTACATCTGCCTTTCGATCACGCGGCCTTGGGCGAGCAATTGCAACAGCGCCAACTCGACACCTTGCTGGTGCACAGCGCCGCCGCCGACCGCCACATCTACCTGCAACGCCCGGACCTGGGCCGCCGCCTGAACGAAGAGTCGGCTGCGGTGCTGGATGAGTACGCCGCGCAACAAGGCACAGGCTATGACCTGGCGGTCGTGATCGCCGACGGCCTGTCGTCCCTGGCGGTGCAACGCCACAGCCTGCCATTTCTTGAACGACTGCTGGAGACGGTGCGCGAAGAAGGCTGGTCGCTGGCGCCCATCACGCTGGTGCAACAGGGCCGGGTGGCGGTGGCCGACGAAGTGGGCCAACGCCTGGGCGCGAAGATGAGCGTGATTCTGATCGGTGAACGACCGGGGCTCAGCTCACCGGACAGCCTGGGGCTGTACTTCACCTGGGGGCCGAAGGTCGGCCTGAACGACGCTTACCGCAACTGCATTTCCAACGTCCGGCTCGAAGGACTGAGCTACGGCATGGCCGCCTTCCGCCTGATGTACCTGATGCGCGAGGCGTGCCGGCGGCAGTTGTCGGGGGTGGACCTGAAAGACGAAGCCCAAGTCCCGACGCTGGATAACAGCGGGCCGGGGAATTTTCTGCTGAGCGATGGCAGCCCGGAGACTTTTTAAAGCAGTACTGCCCACTTAGGTACTGTATGCCCCGGTGGGAGCCAACTGTCTTTCATCATCCCCCGATGAATGGGCATTTTATAATGCCATCGCGGATAGATTCCGCGATGGCGGGCAAAGCCCGCCCCCCATTCAAACCACGTGATCACGCCATGGTGTTCCGTCGCGCACCATGGCGTTCAGACGTATCAGCAGCACCCGCATGCAGGCCACCAGGGCCACTTTCGCGCACTTGCCTTTGGCACGCAGCCTCGCATAGCGCTCCTTGAAATCGGCGTTGTAGCGCACCATCACCAGCGCACACATGTAGGTCGCACGGCGCAGTTTCGTCCTCCCACCGTAGATCTGCCGCTTGCCGGCCTTGCTACCGCTGTCGTTGTTATACGGTGCCACACCGGCCAACGCTGCGATTTGTCCACGACTCAGATCACCCAGCTCTGGCAGGTAGCAGAACAGGCTGGCGATTGTCACTGGGCCTACGCCCTTTACGGCATGCAGCCGCTGCAGCAGTTCTGAGTCGACCTTGCGCGCTTGTGCATCGACAAGTTGATCTACCGCTTTGATCTGCACTTTGAGGCTGGCTTCCAACGCGAGGTAGATGTCCACCACGCTGGGCACTATGGTCTGTTTGATACGGCGCCGGTTGTCGTCACGTTGTTGAAGCAGATTGTTGCGCAAGTTGACCAGCTCAAGCAGGACTTCGCGCTCCTCGTCAGGCTTTGCGAAGCCCTTTGCCTCCAGGCTGGAGGCGAACATGGCCAGCATTTGCGCGTCGATTGGATCGGTCTTGGCACGCTTGCCCATGGCCAGAGCGAACTGACGTGAACGAACAGGGTTAATACGCTGGATCTTGAACCCGGCATTAGCCAGAAGCTTTACCGACAGTTTCTCGTAACCACCGGTGGCTTCAACAAGAACTCGTTCAACCTGATGGGCGCTGAGGTACTCAGCGATGCTGGCG
Source organism: Pseudomonas sp. 21LCFQ02 (assembly GCF_024129895.2). NCBI lineage: Bacteria > Pseudomonadati > Pseudomonadota > Gammaproteobacteria > Pseudomonadales > Pseudomonadaceae > Pseudomonas > Pseudomonas sp. 21LCFQ02. The sequence continues at coordinate 1,637,732 of NZ_CM178749.1, read as the reverse complement.
AGACCTTCTTCAGTATTAGGCACACACAGCTCATCGGCTTTGGGAAACAGCGCAACCTGCAGCGTGGCCTTGGAAACATCAATACCGGCATAGGCGGACATGAGTAAAACCTCTAGGATAAAGAGTGAGAGGCGCTTTGGCCTGACTCACGCTTGTTGTTCGAGGTCGGACTCAGTCAACTGTTCGAGCTTTGAGCCAAAGCGGGAAGAGTGGATGGCAGCTTGGCTCCCACACGTGCTCTAGGCACCGCGATTTGTCAGCTTGCCATCCACCCCTCTCACCCCAGACTTTACCTTGATCAAAGACACAAGCGAGCTCTGCTCGCGAAGAGGCCAGTGAAAACACTACATCTGCTGTGACTTTACCGGCCTCTTCGCGACCAAGGTCGCTCCTACAAAGGCATGCGGCGGTTATCCGAACAGTATTGTTTTTAACCGTGATCCTTACTCAAGTATCTGGCGTATCCCCCACAACAGCACAAAGTGCGCCGGGTAGATGGCATAGGCCCAACGACGCATCGGCCAGACCTTGAAGCCGGGCTTGCTGCCCAGCAGGGCCAGACCCGCCAGTGGCGCCAACAAGCACACCAGCAAGGCACCGATCGATAGCGGATCACCCCAGCCGATCCCGGCCAGCATGTCTTGCCAGGCGTTGGCGATCACACACAGTACGGCCGGAAACAGCGCCAGCCATTTGGGCCGCTGCAAGACCATCAGCATCACCAGCGGCAGCATCACCCCGGCGAAGCCGAACATCAGGTGTTGCTGCAACAACGCCCCCAGCAGTACAGCAGCGAAAGCCATCGAGCGGGTCGCAACCATACGCTGGCGCCAGCCCTGGGCAACCAACAGTCCCAGCAACAGGGTCGGCATGACGTTAAGGGTCTGGGCGTCGGGCATGAACAGCCGGTACGGCAGTTCGGACAGTGCGCTGAAGGCAACCATCCAACCCAAATAACGCCAGCGCACCCGCGGACCGATTTCGGCGGCGCTGCGCCGCGCCAGATTGGCCGCAATGGCCAGGCAGAACCAGGCAAACGCCAGCCGCCCCGGTACGTAAAGCACATCCAGCGCCAGCCCCACGTAGCGCAAATGGTCGAGCAACATGCTCAACATCGCCAGCCATTTGAGCAAATCCAGCGCGCGGTCTCGTTTGGGCAGAAATGGCGGGTTGGAAAGATCCATGAGTCTCTCTAATGTATGACCATCCATGAAAACAGGTGCCCGGCCCGCTCAAAAGGCAGGCCAACACAGCACCTTCGCATAATAAGGAACCGCCATGACCGACCAGAGCCAACAGTTCGCCAGTGACAACTATTCCGGTATCTGCCCTGAAGCCTGGGCAGCCATGGAACAGGCGAACCAGGGACATCAACGCGCTTATGGCGACGATCAATGGACGGCACGCGCCGCCGATGGTTTCCGCCGTCTGTTCGAAACCGACTGCGAAGTGTTCTTCGCCTTCAACGGCACCGCAGCCAACTCCCTGGCGCTCTCGGCACTGTGCCAGAGTTACCACAGCGTCATCTGTTCGGAAACCGCCCACGTTGAAACAGACGAATGCGGCGCACCGGAGTTTTTCTCCAATGGCTCGAAATTGCTGGTCGCCCCGACTACTGCGGGCAAGCTGACCCCTGAGGCCATCCGCGAGATCGCCCTCAAGCGCCAGGATATCCACTACCCCAAGCCACGCGTGGTGACCATTACCCAGGCCACGGAAATCGGCACGGTCTATCAACCCGAAGAGCTCAAGGCGATCAGCGCCACCTGCAAAGAACTCAACCTGCACCTGCATATGGATGGCGCACGCTTCTCCAACGCCTGCGCGCATCTGGGCTGCACGCCGGCGGAGCTGACCTGGAAAGCAGGCGTGGATGTGCTGTGTTTTGGCGGCACCAAAAACGGCATGGCGGTCGGTGAGGCGATTCTGTTTTTCAACCGCGAGCTGGCAGAAGACTTTGACTACCGTTGCAAGCAGGCGGGGCAACTGGCGTCGAAAATGCGCTATCTGTCGGCGCCGTGGGTCGGGCTGCTGGAAAACGACGCCTGGTTGCGCCACGCCGCGCACGCGAACCAGTGCGCGCAGTTACTGGCGGAACTGGTCAAGGATGTACCTGGGGTCGAACTGATGTTTCCGGTGCAGGCCAACGGCGTATTCCTGCAGCTCTCTGAGCCGGCGATTGCCGCACTGACCGGCCTGGGCTGGCGCTTCTATACCTTCATCGGCAAAGGCGGCGCACGCTTCATGTGCTCGTGGGACACCGAGCAGGATCGCGTTCGCCAACTGGCGGCGGACATCCGCCGGGTGATGCAGGCTGCTTGAGCCTGCTGCCACGCTCCCGGATCAGCTCTGCGCGAGCGTCCGGGAAATCGTGTGCACAGTGGCCTCGACCTGTTCCTGATAGCGCGCAAGCTCGGCCTTGTGCTGCTTTTCGAGCTGGATGTGCCGGGAGCACAGGTTAAGGGCTGCCAATACCAGCAAGCGGTCGCCGATCAGCGTCGGATAGGAACGCTTGGTCTCGGCCAGCGAGGTATTGAGCATCGCGGCGGCCTGCAGCAGAGTCTGCTCCTCTCCCGCCGGGGCCTTGACCGAGTAGTCATTGCCCAGGATCGAGAGCACGGTCACGCCGTTGTCTTGGCTCATGCGTTCACGGCACTGGCGCTGGTAGCGCGGTCAACCAGAGCCTGGATGCGCGCAGCGGTGCTGCCCTGCTTCTCCTCATGCTCCAGCAGGCTCAGTTGCAGGCTGTCGTTTTCTTCCCTGGCCTGCGCCAGTTCGGTACGCAGTTGGGTATTGGTGTCTTGCAGTTGCTGGTTCTGCTGAACCAGATCACTGACAAGTTGTTCCAACTGACTGAGAGACGCTTCCAACATTCTGAATACTCGAACAAGTTTTACGGGGCGCACACGATAAAGAAAAGTCCCTGCGCATGCCAGCGTTGAGGCCCGCAAATCGGCCCTCTTCCACAAATCGAAGATGAAACTTTCATTTGCAGGGTAAATAGGACCGGGTTCTGTCCATCCGGTTCCTGCGGCTCGTCGGATCGGCAGCCTGACTGCCTGCAAAGCGGCTGATGGCCGTCACCAGTCAACGGCACAATCGCCAGCCTGATGACGCCAAGGTTTTGGCGATGGGAATTTGCCACCAGCGGACAAAACTCACAAGCAATATTTTGCTGGCGCCTGCAATCAGGTCCGTATGGCTGAGGATGACCATGCCCCGGAGCAAGGGCATGGCCAGACGCTCAAGAGCTAGCGCACCAGATGCAGGAACTGCATATGCCGCTCGTACTGGTCGAGCACATCGTTGATGACCTGCTCTTTGGTGTAACCCACCAGATCGTAATCCTGGCTGCCCTCGCTCAGGTGCACCTCGGCGCGGTAGTAGCGACGGTTATTGAGTTGCTTGGAGCCCATCCCGCCACGGGCGAACGATGGCGTAAAGAAACCCTTCATCTGCACCTGATAGATAAACGGCCGCTCTTCGCCATGGCCGATTTCCAGCGTCACCAGGTCATTGGCCGGGTCGGGCACCTGAGTCACGCTCAGGCCTTTTTCGACGAAAACAGCGGTAACCTCGTCAATCGCCGGTCGTACCACCTGATCGAGAAAACGGTATACCTCGTCGCGTGACGGGTAATGCACCGCCTGGCTCAAGCGTTGGCGCCAGCCGCCCCGGCGCGCGCCCGAAGCCGGGGCCAGCGAGTAGAGCTGGGCCAACTGACGCTGCGACTCCAGGTAGAAGGCCTTATGCAGCCCCCACATCATCAGCAACAGAATCAGCGAGAACGGCAACGAGGTGAGCACCACCGCCGATTTCAGCGCATCGATGCTGCCGGAAAACAGCAGGCCGCTGGTGATCAGCGCAGTAGCCGCCCCCCAGAACACCCGCAGCCACTTCGGGCCGTCTTCGTCGGCGCTGCCGCCTTTGGCCGACAGGGTAGAGAGCACCACAGTGCCGGAGTCTGCCGAGGTGACGAAGAACACGAAGCTGATGAACACCGTCACGGCGATCACCGTTTTGCTCCAGGGGTAGGTTTCCAGCAGCAGGTACAGGGTCATCGACGGGTCGTCGATGGCCGACTGGCCCAGCGCAGTCATGCCGTATTCCAGCACTTGATGGATCGCGCTGTTACCGAAGATCGACATCCACGCCAAGGTGAAACCCAACGGGATGAACAGTACGCCGAAGACGAATTCACGAATGGTGCGGCCGCGGGAAATCCGTGCGATGAACAGACCCACGAACGGCGCCCAGGCAATCCACCAGGCCCAGTAGAACACGGTCCAGCCGCCCAGCCAGCCATCGGCCTGCTGGTAGGCATAGACGTCGAAACTCTTGACCGGCAAGGCGCCCAGATAATCACCGACGTTCTGCACCAGGGTATTGAGCAAGTGCTGGGTGGGGCCTGCGAACAGCACGAACAGCAACAGCGCGCAGGCCAGCAGCATGTTGATGTCGGACATGACCCGCACGCCCTTCTCTACCCCGGACACCGCGACCAGAATGGCCGCGCCCATCATTGCGCTAATCAGCATGACCTGAACCCAATGGGTATGGGCCACGCCAAACAGATAATCCAGACCGGAGTTCAGATGCAGCACGCCAAAGCCCATGTCGGCGCCCAGACCGAAGATGGTGGCGATGATGCCGAAGCCGTCGACGGCGTAGCCGATCGGGCCGTTGATGCGCTTGCCGATCAGCGGATACAACGCCGAGCGCAAGGCCAGCGGCAGGTTGTGCCGATAAGCGAAGTACGCCAGTGCCATGCCGACAAAGGCGAACACGCCCCAGCCATGCAGGCCCCAGTGCAAAAACAGCAACTGCATGCCCTGGCGCGCCGCGTCAGCGGTACCGGCTTCGCCTTGCGGTGGCTGCAACATGTGGGTGAGCGGTTCGGAAACGCAAAAGAAAAACAGCGTGATGCTGATCCCGGCGGCGAACAGCATGCCGGCCCAGGACAGGTAGCTGAATTCGGGTTCGTCGTGGTCGGCACCGAGTTTGATCCGGCCGTAGCCGGATAAGGCGGTGACCACCACGAAGACCAGATACAGCGTCATGACCAGCATGTAGTACCAGCCGACCGTATTGGCCGCCCAGTTCTGCGCTGCAAGCAGCCATTGGCCGGCGGCGTCGGGAAAGCTGATGACGACGATGCCGAACACCAGAATGAAGCTTGCCGCGAAATAGAAAACCGGCGCATTCATGCGCACCTGGCTGCTGGCGGCGGGGTGGGAGACATTCATACTGGATGCGCCTCCAGAGCCCGTAAAACAGGGACAAGACGAGGGTAATGCAAGGGTTGGCCTCCTGATGTGAGCGGGCAGCGAACCACCGTTCTAAATTGACTGAACGTTCAATTTAAACACGATTGGCCAGTAAATGACCAATCGCTGCCGTAGGACTTCGCTCGGATCAGGGGTAGGACGTGAGAAATAAACCAATCGTTCCGTGACGACGGGGCAGAACAAAAAATCTTGTAGGAGCGGATTTATCCGCGAAGCTTTTCGCTGCTAAAGCGGATCGCCGCCCGGCAGCTCCTACGTGCCCCCATAAAACCGTTACTTTTGGGTGCCGTCGTCGTTGTGCAGCAGGTTGGCCTGGGTCAGGTTGCTGCCGGCCGGGACGCTGCGGGTCAGCCAGACGTTACCGCCGATGGTCGAGCCCTTGCCGATGGTGATGCGCCCCAGAATGGTCGCGCCTGCGTAGATCACCACGTCGTCCTCGACAATCGGGTGGCGGCATTCGCCTTTGTGCAGGTTACCGTTCTCGTCGGCCGGGAAGCGCTTGGCGCCGAGGGTCACTGCCTGATAAATACGCACTCGCTCACCGATAATCGCGGTTTCACCGATCACCACACCGGTGCCGTGGTCGATGAAGAAACTCGGGCCAATCTGCGCACCAGGGTGGATATCAATGCCGGTGGCTGAGTGGGCAATTTCAGCACTGATGCGCGCCAGCAACGGCAAGCCGGCGCGGTACAGATGGTGCGCCAGACGATGGTGGATAATCGCCAGAATACCCGGATAGCAGAGCAAGACTTCATCGACGCTGCGCGCTGCCGGGTCACCCTGATAGGCCGCCAGCACATCGGTGTCCAGCAGGCGACGAATGCCCGGCAGGGCCAGGGCCAGGTCCTGAATCAGTTGCAGTGCCTGCTGGTCGATGCCCTCGACGCTCCGCCCCTGCTGATGGGCCACATAACGCAGTTCAAGGCGGGTTTGCGCCAGCAAGGCATTCAACGCCACATCCAGGGTATGACCGACGTAGAAGTCTTCGCTCTCTTCACGCAGGTCCACCGGGCCCAGGCGCATCGGGAACAGTGCACCGGCCAAGGCTTCGAGGATTTCACCCATGGCCGCCCGCGACGGCAGTTCACGACCGCCATGTTCACCGCTGACCCGCCGGTTACGGGTGCGCCAGTCATCCCGTGCCTCACGCAACTGACCGACGATGTGCTGCAACTGCCAGTGACTGACGCGGCCCTCGGCAGTCCCTTTTGGAATCTCGCTCACGCTGAACTCTCCTGCTGATCACGGGTGACAGCCACCCTTGGGTGGCGGCCTCGCCTTCCACTCTACGGCAAATGCCAGAGTTGAAAAAATATCAATTTCTGTAGGAAATAAGCGTCCAAGGCATAAGAGCACGCCTGTTGCCGTGCAGGAATCGTCTGCATATAGTCACTGATCTTGCCATACCGCCGGGCCATGAACGCCCTCAAGAATGTCCAAAGGGATACCCATAGCCCCATGCTCAAAAAACAGCTCGACCGTTTCAAGCGCCTGGACCTGATCGGCGCCCCGACACCTCTGGAAAAGCTCGAACGCCTGTCAGCCTGGGTCGGCCGCGACCTTTATATCAAGCGCGAAGACACCACCACCCTTGCTCTGGGCGGCAACAAGGTGCGCAAGCTTGAGTACCTGGCCGCCGATGCACTGGCCAAGGGTGCTGACACGCTGATCACCGCCGGCGCCATCCAGTCCAACCATGTCCGCCAGACCGCTGCCCTCGCCGCCCGCCTGGGCCTGGGCTGCGTCGCACTGCTGGAAAACCCTATCGGCAGCGAAGACCCCAACTACCTGAAGAACGGCAATCGCCTGCTGCTGGAGCTGTTCGATGCCAAGGTCGAACTGGTAGAGAGCCTCGACAACGCCGATGAGCTGCTGCAAGCGTTGGCGGTGCGCCTGCATGCCAGCGGCAAAAAGCCCTATCTGGTGCCTATCGGTGGCTCCAGCCCGGTCGGTGCACTGGGTTATGTGCGCGCCGGGTTCGAATTGGCCGAGCAAATCGAACAGACCGGCGAGACCTTCGCTGCGGTCGTCACCGCCTCTGGCAGTGCCGGCACCCACAGCGGCCTGGCCCTGGCTTTGGCTGACAGCCATCCTGACCTGCCGGTGATTGGCGTCACAGTGTCACGCAGCGAAGAGGCGCAATTGCCCAAGGTTCAGGGGCTGGCTGAACGCACCGCCGAACTGCTTGGCGTGGCCTTGCCGGAGCGTTTCAAGGTCAACTTGTGGGATGAGTACTACGCTCCTCGTTACGGCGAACCCAATGCCGGCACGCTGGCAGCGATCAAACTGGTCGCCAGCCAGGAAGGCCTGTTGCTGGATCCGGTTTACACTGGCAAGGCTATGGCCGGCCTGCTTGACGGTATCGGTCGTCAGCGCTTCGACGATGGCCCGATCATCTTCCTGCATACCGGTGGCGCACCGGCACTGTTTGCCTATGCTGACCAGTTCGCAAGCTGAATGCCGTGTGCCAGAGCGGCACAGGCAGTGAAAAACAAAAAAGAATATAAAGCCAATAATTAATTATTTTTAACTATAAGGCACACCTCTTATAGTCGCGCTCCAACAGACATGCTCCACTGCCAAGCTGCCGTAAAACCCTGGTGTTTTCCGGCACTTCGGCAGCCAGGGCAGCGTCTGATTCCTGTCTTGTATCGCATTCAAACAAGGGGCTTGCATGAACATTTCCGCTATCCGCCGTACCCTCCTCCTCTCGGCCCTGAGCCTGGCGCTTGGCACAGGTCTGGCCAGCCAGGCCATGGCCGGCGAACAACTGCAGAAAATCAAGGACAGCGGCACCCTGAACGTGGGCCTGGAAGGCACTTATCCACCGTTCAGTTTTGTGGATAACAACGGCAAGCTCAGCGGCTTCGAGGTCGAGCTCTCCGAGGCGCTGGCCAAAGAGCTGGGCGTCAAGGCCAAGATCCAGCCAACCAAGTGGGATGGCATCCTCGCCGCACTGGAATCCAAGCGTCTGGACGTAGTCGTCAATCAGGTGACCATCTCGGAAGAGCGCAAGAAAAAATACGATTTCTCCAAGCCCTACACCGTATCCGGTATCCAGGCGCTGACCCAGAAGAAGGACGAAGGCAGCATCAAGACCGCCCAGGATCTGGTCGGCAAGAAAATCGGCGTCGGCCTGGGTACCAACTACGAGCAATGGCTCAAGAGCAATGTACCGGGCGCCGTGGTCAAGACCTACGACGATGACCCGACCAAATACCAGGACCTGCGTGTCGGCCGCATCGACGCCATTCTGGTCGACCGCCTGGCAGCCCTGGAGCTGATCGCCAAGACCAAAGACACCCTGGCAGTCGCCGGTGAGCCTTTCTCGCGTCAGGAAGCCGGTGTCGCGCTGCGCAAAGGCGAGCCCGAGTTGCATGAAGCCATCGACAAGGCGCTGGATAAACTGCGCGCCGACGGCACCCTGGCCAAGCTGTCCGAGAAATACTTCGGGGCTGACGTGACTAAATGATTGAAGAGAGCCTGAACCTCGCGCTCGAATCCGCGCCTTTTCTGCTCAAGGGCGCGTATTACACGATCGTGCTCAGCCTGGGTGGTATGTTCTTCGGGCTGATACTGGGCTTTGCACTGGCCTTGATGCGTCTGTCGCGCATCAAGCCGGTGAGCTGGATCGCCCGCATCTACGTGTCGTTCTTTCGCGGCACGCCGCTGCTGGTGCAGCTGTTCATGATCTATTACGGCCTGCCGCAACTGGGTGTGGAACTGGACCCGTTGCCGGCCGCGCTGATCGGTTTCTCGCTGAACATGGCGGCCTACGCCTGTGAGATCCTGCGTGCGGCGATCGGCGCCGTGGACCGCGGGCAATGGGAAGCGGCAGCCAGTATCGGCATGACCCGCTGGCAGACCATGCGCCGGGCGATCCTGCCCCAGGCTGCGCGTACCGCTCTGCCGCCCCTGGGCAACAGTTTCATCTCACTGGTCAAGGACACCGCGCTGGCCGCCACCATCCAGGTGCCGGAGCTGTTCCGCCAGGCGCAACTGATTACCGCCCGCACCTTTGAGATCTTCACCATGTACCTGGCCGCCGCGCTGATCTACTGGGTGCTGGCCACTGTGCTTTCACACCTGCAGAACCGCCTGGAAGCCCGGGTCAACCGCCATGATCTGGAGTCTTGAGCCATGATTGAAATAAAAGGGCTCACCAAGCAGTTCAAGGGCAATGAGGTACTCAAAGGCATTGATCTGCGTATCGAGGCCGGTGAGGTGGTGGCGATCATCGGCCCCAGCGGCTCGGGCAAAACCACCTTGCTGCGCTGCCTGAATCTGCTCGAAGAACCTTCGGGCGGCTCCTTGCAGATCGGCGATATCCGTATCGATGGCAACCGGCCGTTGAGCCAGCAGCAAGGCCTGATCCGCCAGTTGCGGCAACAGGTCGGTTTCGTGTTCCAGAACTTCAACCTGTTCCCGCACCGCACGGCGCTGGAGAACATCATTGAAGGGCCGGTGGTGGTCAAGAAAGTGGCGAAAGAAAAAGCCATTGCACTGGCCCGTCAGTTGCTGGCCAAGGTTGGCCTGAGCGGCAAGGAAGACGCCTACCCCAAGCGGCTGTCCGGCGGTCAGCAGCAACGGGTAGCGATTGCCCGGGCGTTGGCCATGGAGCCGCAGGTGATCCTGTTCGATGAACCGACCTCGGCGCTGGATCCGGAGCTGGTCGGCGAGGTGCTCAGCACCATTCGCGCCCTGGCCGAAGAAAACCGCACCATGGTCATCGTTACCCACGAGATGAGCTTTGCCCGGGATGTTGCCAACCGGGTGATCTTCATCGACAAGGGCGTGATCGTCGAACAGGGCGAAGCCAAGGCACTGTTTGCCAACCCGCAGCAGGAGCGGACACGGCAGTTTCTTGAACGCAGCCGTTTTTGATCCTGCCCCCACCTGCGTTTTAGCCGCAACACTTTTCAGTTAAGTGCTTCATGTCCCCGGTGGGAGCTACCTTGGTAGCTCCCACAAGAAATGAAGTGCTTGATCGAGCAGCAATGGTTTTAGCCGCGAAGATTTCGCCGCTAAAGCGGTTCCTACAGACTAAAGTGCCAGCTTCTTAGTATTACCTGAACAGGTCAGACCCCAATGAACCTGCCAGTAATAATCCTGCGCGCCTTTTGTAGGATCTTTCTGATTCTTTAAAAAACAGCATTTAGCAAGTTTGCCACTGTTGACAGCAAGCCATAAAGCCAATTAGCTGAAATCACTAACTTTCACCCAGCTGCCAATGATCAACGGCCGGGATTCATCCTTTATTCAAGACAACTTAACCAATGAACATCGATTAGCCAGCGCGGGTGAATAACGCACTTCGTCTTTGCCGTTCACTACCCACTGTCTGGCTTTATGACTTGAACACACGAGTATCTGGATATGAGCCATACCTACTGCACGAAGGCTGCGCCTAAACTCCCCGCTCCGGACATTCCCCATACCTGCCGCCATGGCATTGGCATTCGCCAGGCCTCGAGCCTGATGATCGAGGTGCCGGTTTATCCAGACATGGACACCGGTGATCTGATCGAGCTGTACTGGAATGACTGCTACGTCGCGTCAAAGATTCTCACCCGCCAGGATCTCGATCAGCCTGTGGCGCTGCGTGTACCGGAAAGCTTCCTGCACAACGGCAAGGCCAGGGCCAGTTATCGGGTCATGAAAGTCGGCGGTTCACCCATGTCATCGATATGCCGCAAAGTGTGGGTCAAGCTCGACGCACCGGGCGGTACACTGATGGACATTGACCAGGAAGAAAACCAGGGGCTGGCACCACTGGCACTGCCGGCCTCGGTGGAGCGCCGCGGCCTCAACAGCCGCCACCTGCACGACGGCCTGCCGTTGATCATCGAGCCTTATCCGAACATGGCACCGCACGACGAGATCACCTTGAGCTGGGGTGACCTGCGCATGGACCTGCCGCCGTTGCAGCCTGACGAAGTCGGCGACGCCGTAGAGTTCGTGGTGCCGTCGGCGCTGATTTCCGAGGCCGGTGGCGGGCAGACACTTCCAGCAACTTATTGCATCATCGACCGGGTAGGCAACAATTCGTCGTGGGCACCCGTACGGGAAATCTGGGTGCCCTATGCTGGCCGGACGCCTGAATGACGGCTCGCTTAACTTGAATACCCGCACTGGATACCATCGATGAAGCTCGACTCCGGCACCCTGCAACAGATCACCCGCAACACGCTGGCTCACTATGACCAATCAGCCGAGAGCTTTCGCGAGGGCACCCGTGATCATGACGTCAGCCAGAACATCGAGGCCCTGCTGCGCCACCTCGATGCATCAGCGCCCTTGCAGATTCTCGACTTCGGTTGCGGCCCGGGCAGGGACCTGAAGGTGTTTAGCGCCCTGGGTCATCACCCGACCGGGCTCGATGGCAGCCAGCGCTTTGCTGAAATGGCCCGCACCGATACAGGCTGCGAGGTATGGCATCAGGACTTCCTGGCGCTGGACCTGCCCGCCAACCGGTTCGACGGCATCTTCGCCAACGCCTCGCTCTTCCACGTGCCACGTCAGGAACTGCCCCGCGTACTGCGCCAACTGCACGCCACACTCAAGCCCGGTGGCGTGCTGTTCAGTTCCAACCCCCGTGGCCAGAACCAGGAAGGCTGGAACGGTCCGCGCTACGGGTCTTATCACGATTTGTCGGCCTGGCAGGCACTGCTCACTGACGCAGGTTTTGTCGAACTCGAACACTACTACCGCCCAGCCGGGCTACCAAGGGAACAACAGCCTTGGCTGGCCAGTGTGTGGCGGCGTGGTTGATTCATGTAACGTGGGTAATTGATCGTCAAACCTTTTGACAAAAGCGCTCAGGTTCTATTACGTCCATTCATGCCTGAAGACAAGGCACACCGCGAGAGGAAGGACCCTCTCTTTACATATGCACACTTCGATCAAGGGACCGATCATGAACGATCTTATTCAGAATGGCTATTTCATCGACCAGAACTTCGAACACTGGTTTAGCACCCATTACCCGGAAACACCTGAACTGCCAAATTACAAAGGCCGCCTGTATAGCGTACTGCTGAAAACCGGCGACCACTTGCAACAGAATATCCCGGTAAGACGAGACGCGCCCTTCACCGTAACGTGGGAGTTCACTGCAAAACTCATTGCCGACTCAGGTAACGACGGCGCAGCGATCACCACCGGCTTCTATGCAACGTCTGATCAAGAAAGCCGTATCACCATGGTTCGCAATACTGAGTGGCAAACGTACAGCCATGAAGATGTCCAGCCGATCGTTTCGAACGATGGTTACCTGGGCATCACCTTCTCCGATCTGATTCCGATGCCTGACCAAGGCAAAAGGACGGCGGTACATCTCACCGGCTTCAAACTCTGGGTGACTTACCTGAACGCTTGAGTCAAGCCCGCTACGACTGCCACATAACCGAATCATTCAAGGATAAAAACAATGACCGTATCCACCATCCAGGCGGTGACGCCGTGTGCCAGCGATAAAGTAAACCTGATCAAGAACAGCCACTTCGCCGACGATGACGGGCTGGCCTCAACCGAGTATTGGCAAACCAATGCTCAATCGCTGCCGGTTTACTGGCAGGGCGGTAAGTACTCTCTGCCACTGTACAACCGCGAAGCACTCAGCCAGACAGTTGTCATCGGCACCGCCCAACCCTTCACCATCCACTATGCACTCTGGGCCTCGGCCAGCCACCCGACCCCCAGCACCTACCTCAGGGTGAAAGTGGAAAACGCCCGCACCCAGGAAGAAGTCGACATCGTCATCAACAACGAAGTCCTGTTCCCGCTGCAGCATGATTCCACCCTGCGTTTTTCACCTGCGGACGGCGACCTGACCATCACCTTTTCCAACGAAGTCCTCAATCCCGGCAGGGCCCTGAACCTTACGGCGATTGAACTGTGGATCGAGCCTGTGTAACGGCCATGGCGGCCTGAGCCGACGGCATCGCTCAAGTCGCCCTCACCGGTGCCTGATGCCGTTGCTCCTCAGTCGGCTCCTTGATCCGGTACCACGCGACATACAGTGCCGGCAGAAACAGCAGGGTCAGCAAGGTCGCCACCACGATCCCGCCGATCATGGCGTAGGCCATCGGGCCCCAGAACACCTCACGGGCAATCGGGATCATGCCCAGGCTGGCCGCCGCCGCCGTCAGTAGAATTGGACGGCGGCGGTGCTCGGTCGCTTCGACCACGGCATCCCACGGCAGGTAGCCGGCGCGTTCGTAAGCATCGATCTGGGTCACCAGAATCACCGAGTTGCGGATGATGATACCCACTAGCGCCAGCACCCCGAGGATCGCGACAAAGCCCAACGGCGTGCCGGTGGGGACCAGCGCCAGTACCACGCCAATCAGCCCCAGCGGCGCCACGCTGGCGACCAGAAACATCTTCTGCACGCTATGCAACTGGATCATCAGGAAGGTCGCCATCAGGAACAGCATCAGCGGCAACACCTGAGCAATCGGCCCTTGCGCCTTGCTGCTCTCTTCAACCGTGCCGCCGGTGGCGACCTTATAGCCACTGGGCAAGCCTTGGGTGAATTTGTCTATCTCGGGCTTCAACTGGGCCACCAGGTCGGTGGGCTGGATTTCGTCACGCACGGCACCTTTGACCGTGATGGTCGGTTTGCGGTCGCGGCGCCACACCAACGGTTGCTCCAGTTCATAGCCCACCGTGGCGAAGGCCAGTAGCGGGATCGAGGTGCCCTGCGGGGTGACGATCTGCAGGTTCTGCAAAGTTTCAGGGCTACCGCGCTCGGCATCTTCGGCGCGCCCCACCACATTGAGCAGATAAATATCGTCCCGCACCTGCGTGATGGTCGAACCGCTGACCACGCTGTTCATCACCGACGCCACGTCCTCGGACGACAAGCCCAGTTGCCGCGCCTTGTCCTGGTTGATATCAATGCGCAGCACCTTGCCCGGTTCGTTCCAGTCGAACACCACCTCACCCACATGACTGTTGTTATCCAGCAACGCCGCCAGCTCGATGGCATGCTGGCGTACCTTGTCGATATCCGGGCCGCTGATCCGGTACTGCAACGGCCGCCCCACCGGCGGGCCCATTTCCAGCGGCTGGACGAACGAGCCGATGCCGACGAAGTCTTCACGCAAGCGCTGACGCAGGCGCTCGGTCAATGCACCACGAGCCTCCAGATCCTTGCTGACAATCACCAACTGGGCATAGAAAGGGTTTTGCAATTGCTGGTCCAGCGGCAGATAGAAGCGCAGCGCGCCCTGGCCGATGTAAGTGCTCCAGCGGGTGATGTCCGGGTCGTCTTTGAGGGTTGCTTCCAGGCGATCAACCACCTGGCGCGTCTCATTGATCGAGGCACTTTGCGGCAGGTTCAGATCAACGAGGATTTCCGGCCGGTCCGAGGCCGGGAAAAACTGGTTCTGGACAAAGCGCATGGAAAACAGCGCCAGGGCAAACAGCAGGATGGTAAAGCCGATCGCCAGCCAGCGATGGCGCATCGACCACAGCATGCTGGCATTCAACGCCCGGCCGATCCGCCCAGGCTCTTCACTGCCCTTCTTCACCTTGCTGCTGAGAATGTGCACACCGATCACCGGCGCGAACAGCACCGCGACGATCCAGGACACCAGCATGGCTACGGCGATGACTGCAAACAGGGTAAAGGTGTACTCGCCGGCGGAACTGTTGTTCAGGCCAATCGGCACGAATCCGGCCACAGTGACCAGCGTGCCGGTGAGCATCGGAAAGGCTGTCGAGGTATAGGCATAGGTCGCCGCCTCCTCCTTGCTTTTGCCTTGCTCCAGACGGGTGACCATCATCTCCACGGTGATCATCGCATCGTCCACCAACAGGCCCAGGGCGATGATCAGGGCACCGAGCGAAATGCGCTGCATGGTGATGCCGCTGTACTCCATGAACACGAAGACCATGGCCAGCACCAGCGGGATCGAGCAGGCCACCACCAGACCTGCACGAATGCCGAGGCTGACGAAGCTGACTACCATGACGATGATCACCGCCTCGAACAGCGCACTGGTAAAGCCGCCCACCGCCTTGTCCACCACCTCGGCCTGATCGGAGACCTTATGCACCCCGACCCCCACCGGCAGGTTGGCGGTGGCCTGATCCATCCGCGCATGCAGGGCCTGACCAAATTGCTGGATATTGCCGCCATCTTTCATCGCAATCGCCAGGCCAATGGCCGGCTGGCCGTTGTAACGAAACAGCGGCGCAGGCGGGTCGGTAAACCCGCGCTCGATATCAGCAATATCGCTGAGCCGGTAGAAACGATCGTTAAGGCGCAGATTGACCGCCGCCAGGTCTTTCTCCGAGGCAAACTGGCCGGAGGTGCGCACCGAGATCCGCTCGGGACCGGCTTCGATTACCCCGGCCGGGGTGACCGCGTTCTGTGACTGCAGGCTCTGTATCACCTGGCGCTGATCCAGCCCCAGCGCGGCCAGCTTGCGGGTCGAGAAATTCAGATAAATCACTTCGTCCTGCTGGCCGATCATCTCGACCTTGCCCAGCCCGTCGACCTCACGAATCTCGGCGCGCACTTGCTCCACGTAATCGCGCAGCTGACGCATGCTGAACCCGTCGGCGGTAAAGGCGTAGATCGAGCCGTAGACATCACCGAACTCGTCATTGAACACCGGCCCTTGCAAGCCCTGCGGAAACTCGCCGCGAATGTCATCGACTTTTTTGCGCACCTGATACCAGATCTCTGGAATCGCCGCGGCACTGGTGGTGTCACGCAGAAACACCATGATCGTGGACTCACCCGGCCGGGTGTAGCTCTTCACATAATCCAGCGAGTCCAGCTCTTCGAGCTTTTTCTCGATCCGATCGGTCACCTGATTGAGCGTTTCATCCACCGTAGCGCCGGGCCAGCGGGTCTGGATGACCATGGTCTTGATGGTGAACGATGGGTCTTCTTCGCGGCCCAGGTTCATGTAGGAGAACACGCCCATCAGCAGGCCGACGAACATCAGATACCAGACGAACGACTGATGCTTGATGGCCCACTCGGAGAGATTGAAACCGCCTTTCATCGCGGGCTGTCCTTATCGATTTTGACGTTCTGCCCCGGCTTGAGGCTGTTGATACCTGCGGTTACCACCTGTTCGCCGGGCTTGACGCCCTCGCTCAGCAAAAAGCTCTCAGCGGTGCGGCTGATGACGGTGACCGGCCTGGGGTTGACGGTCTGGCTGGCGGCATCGACCACCCATACCCGGCTCTGGCCTGCCTGTTCTTGCAAGGCATTGAGCGGCAGGCGTACGCGCGGGACCACCACCGAGCTCAGGGTGACGCTGATCGCCGTGCCCAGGCGCAACGCCGCCGGCTGTTCGGCCAGGGTCAGGCGTGCCCGGCGGGTGCGGGTCGAGGCGTCCGGCTGTGGTTCGACTTCACGCAGGCTGGCCGTGGTGCTGACACTCGGATCAAGCTGGCTGGCGACATTGAACTGCACGTCCGCTGGCAACTGATCGAGCAGTTCGGCCGGCAGGTCGATCACCGCTTCCTTGATATCCGGCCGGGCCAGGGTGACCACCTCCTGGCCGGCGCTGACCACCTGCCCGGCTTCGACTTTCCACTCAGTCACCACCGCCTCATGATCACTGCGCAGTTCGCTGTAGCTCAATTGATCGCGGGCCTGCTGCGCCGCCGCACGGGCCTGGTCCAGCGACGAGCGGCTGGTCTTGAGGTCAGTCAGGGCGATATCCAGTTGCGCCTGGGCGCCGACCCCACGATCAAACAGCGTCTGCTGACGGCGGGCATTGGCCTGGGCATTGATGAACTGCGCCTCGACCCTGGCCTGATCGCTCTCGCGGTTACGCAAAGTGTTCTGTTGATCGGTGGGGTCCAGGCGTGCCAGCAACTGGCCCTTGCGGACCTCGGCGCCGACATCCACCGCGCGCTGGGCGATGCGCCCCGGCACCCGGAAGCCCAGCACACTCTGATAACGCGCCTGGATGTTGCCGGCAAAGCGCCCGAAGTCCTGCTGCGACTCGGCCTGGGCCTTTACCCAAACCACCGGCCGCACCGGTTCTGGCGGCGGGTCATCGTTGCCACAGGCGGCCAGCAGCACGGCGCTGGTCAGGATCAAGACACTGCGCTTCATGGCTGTGCTCCGGCGGCTGAGGTTTTGTGCTCGGCGATTTCCACCTCGATATCCGGGTGCAGCAATTGCCCGCCGGCGGTCACGACCTTTTCACCGGGCTGCAAACCGTCATCGATCATGACCTTGCCGGTCAGGTAGCGCGCCACCTTGACCGTACGCAGCTGCGCCTTGCCCTGTTCATCGACCACCCACACCGCCGGCTGGCCAATGTCCTGGCCGATATTCTTGGTCAATGCCGCCCAGGGCAACTCGACCCGCGGCCGGGCCGGCGGGCTGAGCGCAACACTGACTACCGAACCGAGGCTCATGCCCTCAGGCAGCGGCTGCAGCGCGATTTTCACCTGCAACGTGCCAGTCTGCGCCGAGACCGCTGGCGTCACCTCGCGCACCTTGCCCATGACGTTGAGCTGCGGGTTATCGAGCAGGCTGACCTGCACCGGCTGATCGCCCGGTGGCTCGACGAACAGCGACTCATAAACGTTGAACACCGCGTCGCGCTCACCATCGCCGGCCAGCTCGAAAATTGGCTGGGTGGCCGACACCACCTGGCCCACTTCGGCCTGCCGCGCAGTGATCACCCCTGGTGCATCAGCCACCAATGCCGTGTAGCTCAATTGCTCACGGGCGTTGGCCAGTTGCGCCTGGGCGGCCTTGAGCGCGCTTTCACTGCCACGCAATTGCGCCTGGGCAGCATCGAACTCGCTCTGGCTGGTATAGCCCTTGGGCAGCAACTGCTGCTGACGCCAGAACGCAGCCTTGGCCTGGGTCACCCGCGCCTGCTCGGCCACCACCGCGGCCTGGGCTGAATCGACATTGACCTGCAAATCCTTGGGGTCGAGACGGGCCAACACCTGACGGGCGCTGACCCGCGCGCCCACATCGACGTAACGTTCGATGATCTTGCCGCCTACCCGGAACGACAGCGGTGTCTGAATGCGTGCCTGAATATCGCCGGTCAGCGCCACGCTGGCGGCGAAATTCTCGGCCTGCACTTGCTGAACATAGACCCGCGGCAGCTTGGGCTGCTCGGGCGGCTTTTCGCCGCAACCGGCCAACAGCAAGGCCGCAGCCAGAGGCACCCAAAGCAGTCTTGCAGGGACAACAGGCATGCAGGCTCCTTGGTGGATGCAGATCTGAAATGGAGAGTCATTGAGTGATGTGAATATGCGACTGCGGGGAACGGGCAAGGGTTCCTTGCGCTCAAGCATTGGCGAAACACGAAGTGCATCACCCTCGCCAATCTGCGCCGTGAAGGCCGGCTGTTTACCGCAGACAGTCGCGTTGGCAGCTAACGTCCGCGTACGGACGCTGCGATGCTCTGCACCGGCGCACGAGAATTCCTGCTCATGGCTTGCAACCAGGGCTGCAGCACCAGTGCCAGTCGTTCTGCGGCCGGCAACTGAGCGGCCTGACGTGTTACCCGCAGATCCAGCCGCAGGTGCCACTGTTCCTGCACCATGGCTTGGGCTTGCTTGGCGCGAACCATGGCTGCAGCCTGTAAACGCCCTTCACGCTTGCCCCAAAAAAACGAGGAAACCCGCGAGCCGACCGAGGGTAATCCAAGCCCGATGGCGGCCCACATCAGCGGATCAGCCACTGGCGATCGCGGGTCCACCGCAGCGATAACCCGGCTGACCGTAAATGCCGTGCTGGCCGCCAATTGACCGACCGCGCCAGCTGCCGCCAGTTTGGCTGAGGCCGCAGTTCCACCCGCGAGCACTTTCCGGATTGAAGGTACAGCCAGTTTGACGCCCCATGCTGCGCCGAACAGCCCCAGGCCGATCCACAGGAACGACCTCATATGATCATCCACTGCATGCCCCGAGCGATCCGAGCGGTTGGCCGGATCACCCGCACAATAGGCATAGGCATTGATCCCGCCTTCGGCAAACGGGCTCAAGCTGTCGGGGCTGTTGAAACGCATCAGCACCGGGTTGTACGCCCGATAGCCATGGCCCAGCAGGTAGTGCCCGGTCAGCGGGTCGGGCAACTCGCCATTGAAGCCGGGCGACGAATGTTCGCCAGCAGCCAGGGTTCTGGTCCTGGCCAGACGGTCCAGCGGATCGTAGCGGTAGATACGCATCGCCATAACGGCCTGCTCAAAGTATCGAGAGAGGCGTCAACAATGCTCTGTCGCAAAGGAGTCGGGTACTGGCAGAAGTAGGAGCGAGCTTGCTCGCGAAAAGGCCAGAGAAACCAGCACATCGGCTGTGGATGTACCTCAGCATTAGCCGCGATGCTGTTCGCTTAAGTACACACATCTCGGTAGGAGTGGCCGGCCGGCGCTCCGGTTGTCGGAGTGCCGAACCACAACGAAGGCGGCAGCACATTCGCAGCAGATGCTGTGACTTTACCGGCTCTTCGCGAGCAGACCGGGGCGCCGGCCGGCTCTTCCCACCGGGTCCGCAGTGCTTATCTGAACAGTATTGGCTTTAGCCGCGAAGACGCTGTGTGAAGGCTTCGCAGCTAAAGCTGCTCCTGCAAGCTTCGGTGTTTATTGCGCTATATGGCCGGCACTGGTTACTCAGCTCCCCGGCGTACTGTGGGCTTCTTCGAAGAAGTAGTCCTTCCAGCTCGCTGCCTTGTTTTTCAACACGCCCAGTTCATGCAGCTTCTCGGCATAGATGAAGGTGCGCTGCGGGGTGATGGTGAAGTCGATTTCCGGATCGGCGACGATCTTCTCGACCAGCGCCAATGGCAGTTTGGACTGTTCGACACGGATGTAGGTCTGCGCAGCCGCCGGTTTGTCGGCTTTGATGATCTTCTCGGCTTCGGCCAGTGCGTCGTAGAACGCCTTGTAGGTCTTGGGGTTCTCGTCGTGGAACTTCTGGGTGGTGTACAGGACGTTGAACGTAGCCTGGCCACCGAGCACATCATACGAGCTGAGCACTTTATGTACGTTAGGGTTTTCCAGCGCCTGGTACTGGAACGGCGGGCTGGAGAAGTGCGAATTGATCTCCGAGCCACCGGCAAGCAGCGCAGCCGTGGCATCCGGGTGGGCCAGGCTCACCGAGATATTGTCGAATTTCTTGTAGTTGTCGTTACCGAACTGCTTGGCAGTTTCGATCTGCAAGGTCCGCGACTGGAACCCCACGCCCGCTGCCGGTACGGCGATACGGTCCTTTTCCGAGAAGTCCTTGAGGGTCTTCACGTTCGGATTGTTGGTCAGCAGGTAGTTGGGCATCGAACCCAACGAGGCAATGGCCTTGACGTTCTGCTTGCCCTTTGTCCGGTCCCAGACCGTCAGCATCGGCGGTACGCCGGCCGACACCACATCCAGTGCGCCGGCCAGCAGGCCTTCGTTCATCGCCGTGGCGCCGGAAACGCTGTTCCAGTTCACCTCGATATCCAGACCTTGTTGCTTGCCGTGTTTCTCGATCAGTTTCTGGTCGCGCACCACATCGAGAATCAGATAACCGATCCCGAATTGCTGGGCGATGCTGATCTTGCCTTCGGCCTGGGCCGTACTGCTGAACAGCCCGCTCAAAGCCAAGGTCGCAGCCAGGCCGCCCAAGGCCGAACGTTTGAAAATAGTGCTCATGGAAAGACTCTCTTGGAATTTTGTGATGCTTAACGCTGCATGCCCCAGCGTTTCACGGTCAGACGTTCAATGTTGGCGAACAACAGGTTCTCGACCAGCAGGCCGATAAGGATCACCGCAGCCAGGCCGGCAAACACCTTATCGGTGTACAGCTCGTTGCGGTTCTGGAAGATGTACCAGCCCAGGCCGCCCTTGCCCGACGAGGCGCCGAACACCAGTTCGGCGGCGATCAGGGTGCGCCAGGCGAAGGCCCAGCCAATCTTCAGGCCAGCCAGGATCGACGGCAGCGCCGCCGGAATCAGGATGTGCCAGACAAAGCGCAGACCCTTGAGGCCATAGTTGCGACCGGCCATGCGCTGCGTCTCGGACACCCCCAGAAAACCGGCATAGGTGTTCAACGCCAGTGCCCAGAGCACCGAGTGCACCAGGACGAAGATCAGGCTGTTCTGGCCCAGACCAAACCACAGCAACGCCAGCGGCAACAGGGCGATGGCCGGCAGCGGGTTGAACATGGCGGTCAGGGTACTGAGCAGGTCACGGCCCAGTTGGGTCGACACCGCCAGGGTGGTCAGACCAAAGGCCAGGACGATGCCGATCAGATACCCCTGAATCAACACCGTAAGCGAGATCCATACCTTGCCCAGCAGTTCGCCGCTGAGCAGGCCTTCGTAAAACGCTTTGGCAGTCTGCAAGAAGCTCGGCAGCAGCAGGTCGTTGGCCTGGATGCGGGCGAGCACTTCCCAGAGCACGGCCAGGACGATCATGATCAGGGTCTTGCGCACCCAGCCCAGTTGCCAGATGCGCTGCAGCAGGGGAATGTCACGGGCCAGCTCACTCTGAACGAATGGTTCAAGCGCGACTTCATATTCTTCGCGGCGCGGCGAAGACGGATTGGTGGAAATACTCATGGTTTGAATCTCTGCGGGCAGGCCAGGCCTGCCGGTGAATGCTCAATACGCGATGCGTATGTCCTGAAAGCCCAGTTCACGCTCGGTCTGGCTGCCACCGGGCTGCTCGTCGAACAGCAAGCGGTGGATGCGCTGCGCGGTCTGCTGAAACCCCACCCCGCCCAGGCTCTGCAAGTCGTACTGGTGGCTGTTGATCTCGGCGCGAACCCGGCCCGGATGCGGCGACAGCAGCAGAATGCGGTTGCCGACCACCAACGCCTCTTCAATGGAGTGGGTGACGAACAACAGGGTGAAACGCACCTCGTCCCATAGCTCCAGCAACTCTTCCTGCATCTTGCGCCGGGTCAGCGCGTCGAGCGCGGCGAAAGGCTCATCCATCAGCAGGATCTTCGGCTGCATGGCCAGCGCGCGGGCAATCGCTACCCTCGCTTTCATGCCGCCAGACAAAGTGTGCGGGTACGCCTGGGCGAAAGCGCTCAGGCCGACCTTGTCCAGATAGTATTTGGCACGCTCCAGCGCCTCGGGACGCTTGAGGGTGCGCGAGGCCAGCAGCGGGAACATGACGTTCTCGATCACCGTCTTCCAGGGCGGTAACTGGTCGAACTCCTGGAACACCACGATGCGGTCCGGTCCCGGTTCGCTGACCTGATGACCGGCCAGACGAATCTGCCCCTCGCTGGGCCTGATGAAACCGGCCACGGCCTTGAGCAGGGTGGACTTGCCGCAGCCCGAGGGGCCGAGCAGGACGAAGCGGTCAGACGGATCGACCTCGAAACTGACCTGATGGGTCGCCCGCACAACCCGCTCCGGGGTACGGTATTCCAGGCTCACATTCTGTACTTGCAACAAGGCCTCAGCGGCGGGCTGATTGGCCTGTTGCGCGGGATTGTTATGGCTAGCCGTATGGCTTTGCACGACAGCATTCATGTCGGCGCTCCTCTAAATCGGTACGGCTGATCAGTAAGGCGCAGTGCCCTGAATGGTCGTGCGGTGCAAGCGGCGGCGCAGATGGGCCGGGCAGCCGGTCGCCAGGTGGATCAATGAACGGTTGTCCCAGAACACCATGTCGTTGTCCTGCCATTGGTGGCGGTAGACGTTCTCGGGGCGGGTGCTGTGGGCATACACCTCGGCGAGAATCTGGCGGCTTTCGTCTTCAAGCACACCGACGATATGGGTGGTGAAGTTTTCACTGACAAATAGCGCCTTACGGCCATTCTCCGGGTGGGTACGCACCACCGGATGCGCCACTTCAACCACCTGAGCCAGTTGCTCGGGGGTCAGGGTCGGCCGCCAGTTTTCGGCGTTGTGACCGTCACGGTAGCGCGCGGTATAACTGTGCACTGCTTTGCGGCCTTCCACGGCCTTGCGCAGATGCTCAGGCAAGGTTTCCCAGGCCTTGTGCATGTCGGCGAACAATGTGTCGCCGCCTTCGCTGGGCAGTTCCTGGGCATAGAGCATCGAACCCAGGCTTGGCAGCTCTTTGTAGGACAGGTCCGAATGCCAGAACTTGCCGGCATCGCCAAGGCCGATGGGCTGGCCGTCTTCAACGATATTGGAAACGATGAGGATTTCCGGGTGGTTGGCCAACAGGAACTGCTTGAGCACGTGGATCTGCAATACACCGAAACGGCGGCTGAAATCGATCTGCTGCTGCGGGGTGATCCGCTGGTCACGGAACACCACCAAATGGTGGTCCAGATGGGCTTTATGGACCCGGGCAAAGTCGCTGTCGTTGAGGCTGCGAGACAAATCCAGGCCGACAATCTCTGCACCGACATTGCCGGACAGAGGGCGTACTTCGAAGGATTGGCTGGCCGATTGTGCGGCTGAAGAAGCGAGGGAGGCTGCTGGCATGAGTACTCCGATTCAAAGGACCAGGAACTGAATGGAGTAACTGTATCGATATAAGAAATTAAATTTAAATACCGTTATTGAATATGCATATGACTGGTTTCAAATGCTTCGCGGCTGAAGCCGCTCCTACAGGTGTACGCCCGTAGCAGCGGCTTCAGCCGCGAAAATAACGCTATTACTGCTTAGAACGCCGGCAATACCGCGCCGTCGTATTTCTTCTCGATGAAAGCTTTGACTTCAGGGCTGGTCAGCGCCTTGGACAGCTTCTGGATCGCGTCGGTGTTGGCGTTGTCGGCACGGGTTACCAGATAGTTCACGTACGGCGAATCGGCGCCTTCAATGATCAGTGCATCCTTTTTCGGGTTGAGCTTGGCTTCCAGCGCGTAGTTGGTGTTGATCAGCGCCAGATCGACCTGGCTCAGGGTACGCGGCAGTACCGCCGATTCCAGCTCACGGAATTTCAGCTTCTTGGGGTTGGTTGCGATGTCTTTCGGGGTCGACAGGGCGTTGGTCGGGTCTTTCAGGGTGATCAGGCCGCCTTTTTGCAACAGCAACAGGGCACGGCCGGCATTGCTGCCCTCGTTGGGGATCGCCACGGTGGCGCCCTCAGGCAGCTCGTTCAGGCTCTTGTATTTCGACGAGTAACCACCAAAGGGTTCGACGTGTACACCCACACCGGTGGTCAGGGTCGCGCCTTTACCTTTATTGAACCCGTCCAGGTAAGGCTTGGTCTGGAAGTAGTTGGCGTCCAGACGCTTCTCGTTGAGCTGTACATTGGGCTGCACGTAGTCGGTGAAAACCTTGATTTCCAGGTCCACACCTTCCTTGGCCAGGGTCGGCTTGATCAGCTCAAGGATTTCGGCATGCGGAACCGGGGTCGCGCCAACCACCAGTTTCTCGCCGGCATGTGCCAGGCCTGTCGAGAACGCCACTGCCAGTGCGGCCATCAGGAATGTCTTTTTCATGCGTTGCCCCTTGGAGGATCTGTGTTGCTTATGAGTATTTGAGGGTCCCGATGGTGGCCATTGGGACGTGGAGCAGACATTAGCGGGCTTTTTTATTACCACAAAATACTTTTTATCAATCTTCTTATTACTTTTACAGATAAGCCTCTGGTGCGCTATTTCCTGACCAGTTGGCAAAAAAAACGCCGCAGCCCATCACGGACTACGGCGTTGAAATCTTTGCTTCAGAGGGGTCAGCCCGGCAGTTGCTCAAGGCGCCCGGTCAATGTTTGCAGCAGGCTTTTCAGTTGCGCCAGTTGCGCAGGCTCGGCATTACCCAGCAACCGACGGGTCTGGCGTTCAATTTCAGCCAGCGGGTCGTTGCTGCCCGGCAGATTGAGGTGTTCTGGCAGAATTTCTTCGCCGCTGCTGACCAGCAGGGCGAAGTGGATGACGTTTTCCAGCTCGCGGGTATTGCCCGGCCAGTCGTGGGCCTGCAACACCTCGTGGGCGGCATCGCTGATCAACTGCACCGGCAGGTTCAGACGCTGGCTGTAGATACCGACGAAGTATTCGGCCAACGGCAGGATATTGCCCGGCTGCTCGCGCAAGGCAGGCAGGTCGAGACGGCCTTCGCTGAGGTAATGGTACAAGCGCTCGTGAAACTTGCCCGCCGCCACGGCCTTGGCCAGGTCGATACTGGTCGCCGCGACTAGGCGCACATCCACCGGGCTGGGCTGCTGTGAGCCGACCCGGGTGACTTCATGATTTTCCAGCGCGGCCAACAGCTTGCTCTGAATCGGCAGCGGCAGGTCGCCGATTTCATCCAGATACAGCGTGCCGCCGTTGGCCGAACCGAACCAGCCGGCGCGGCTGCTCGGTGAGCCGTTATGGGCACCAGGCGCGTGGCCGAACAGCTCGGCTTCGGCATAGGTCGGACTCAGCGCCCCGCAATTGACCGAAACGAACAGGCCACCGCGATCACTGCCACGATGAATGTGGCGGGCCAGCAGCTCTTTACCGGTGCCCGGTTCGCCGCGAATCAGGATCGGCAACGGCCCCGCCGCCAGTTGCTCCATTTCGGTACGCAACTGCCGCGAGCGGGGGTCGATGAACACCAGCGCCTTGGCACGGATGCTCAGCGGGCTCTTGTCAGCATCAGGGAAGGTCAGAAACGACTGACCAGGAATCTCTTGAACACTCATGAATAACTCCCGCCAGCGCCATCCTGGCCCCGGCGTTACAAAAAATGGCCCCGGATCGGAGCTGATAAATAAAACGCAGACTCAAGCGCGCCGACGCGACTGTTGCTCCAGGCGGCTTTGCAGGCGGTAAAGGTAGGCGAAGCCCTGCTCCCAGCGTTGGTGACCGGACTTGACGTTGATGTGCCCGGCCTGGCTCAGAAAGCCCACCTCGGCGCCCCAGTGGCGGGCCATTTCCATGGCACGCTGGGTGCTGACCGCCGGATCGTTGTCAGAACTGACAATCTGGGTCGGGAACGGCAGCAGGTGATCGGGAATCGGCGCAAAATTTCGTAGTGCCGGCGGGCAGTTGGGCCGCTCGACGTCGGCAGGCGCAACCAGCAATGCCCCATGCACCTGACGCAGCGACTCGACCGGCGCCAGTTGCGCCCAGTGCGCCACCGTGATGCAGCCCAGGCTATGGGCGATCAGGATCACCGGCGAGCTGTGCGCGGCAATCGAACGCTGCAACTCACCCACCCAATCTTCCCGACGTGGTTTGTCCCAGTCAGCCTGTTGTACACGGGCGCTGTTGGGCAAGCTATTCTGCCAATGAGTCTGCCAGTGATCGTCCGGCGACCCTTGCCAACCTGGCACGATCAGATAACGGATGGATTCGTTATGCATGGGGTCGCCTCCTGAAGGCCTGTATCCATGCAGCGAGTATAGGGAGGCAATATATATTCGTTAAGGAATAAGAAGATATTTATTAATTCCTTAAAGAAATAACAGTATTTTTTCTCCCCCTAGCCAACACAGGGTGTATCGCGCATGCCCGAGCCAAGCAGCCTCGCCAGTTGGACCCGCGCTCTGCGCAAGCAACTCGACGTCCTGGGCCTGGACAGCGCCGGGCTGTGCCTGGCAGCCGGGCTTGACCCGCACACGCACGAGGCGCCGGGGGCGACGCTACGCTTGTGGCAACTGGCAGTACAGGCCAGCGCCGACCCGGCCTTGGGCCTGCGGGTGTCGCGCTTTGTCAGCCCGACCAGTTTTCATGCGCTGGGCTACACCCTGGTGGCCAGCGAATCGTTGCGCGAGGTGTTCGAGCGCATCGTGCGCTATCACTCCCCCACTCGCGACGCCCTGCAACTGAGCTTCCAGAAAACCGGCGAGCGCTACGAATTCAGCTTCAGCCCACCGCCAGACTGCGCGGCTCCCGTGCCCGAGATGCTCGATGCCTTTGCTGCCATCTACGTCCGCACCTGCCGTAACCGCCTGGGGCGTAGCTATGCACCGCTGGAGGTGCACCTGCAACGCCCCCAGCCGGAAAACCCGCTGCCGTGGCAGGAGCTGTTTCGCGCGCCGTTGTTTTTCGGCGCGGCGCACAACCTGTTGGTGTTCGCCAGCCGCGACTTCGACAGCCACCTGGATGACGGCGCCACCCAGCCGGGCGAGCCGGCAGCACAGGCCCAGGCGCTGATCTGGGAGCCACGGGTGCGCAGCGCGATCGAAGCGCAGTTACCCGAAGGCGAACCGAGCGCCGAGACCGTTGCCCAGGTTTTAGGCTTGAGCCTGCGCAGCCTGCAACGGCACTTGGCCGACGAAGGCTGCCGCTATGATCTGCTGGTCAACCAGTGCCGGGAAAACCTTGCGTTGCTGCACATCAACGACCCGGACGCCTCACTCAGCGAGATTGCGTCGCTGCTAGGGTTTGCCGATGTCGACAGTTTCAGCCGCGCCTTCAAGCGTTGGACCGGCCTGACCCCGACGCAGTATCGCCAGGGGCTGGCGCGTTAGCAGGGTGCGCGGGCGCGCAGCACATTGGCTGCCTTGCGCAGCTTATCGATATCGAAGACTTCCAGTTGCTCCTGGCCCAGCCGGATGATCCTGCGCTGCTGCAAGTCTTGCAGGACTTCCAGCAAGGCGGCGCGCGACAACGCTACGGTAGGGCAGGCTTCAATCGCCTCGAAACCGACCAGCCGCCGGGCATGGCTCAGTTGCCCGTAGCCTTCGCAGAGCAGTAACAACCGCCAGGCGACGCGGGCGCGATCCGGCAGGCTGTGCAGTTTTTCCGGGCGCAGCAATGGCAGGCCGAGCTTGTTACTGAGTAACTGGGCAAAAAAGCGTAAATCTTCAGGGTGCTCAAGCAGCCATTGATCAATAAACGGCTGGGGCACCTGCAAAAAGATGCTCTGCACCAGAGAATAGGCATCCAGCGTGCGTGGCTGGCCATCGAACAGCGACACCTCGCCAAACCAGAACGGCGCCACCAGCTCTTCAAGCCGTGGCGTCAGACGCTGTTGCCCGGCACTGCCCATGCGCACCGCGCCCTCAAGCAGCACGTACAGGCCACAGGGCGGGTCACCCTGAGCAAACAGCAGCTTGCCTGGGGTAATACGCCGTTGTCGCGCAGCGCCCAATAAAGCGTCTTGCAAGGCGGCCGGCAATTGCCCAAACCAGTAGTCGCTCATCAAGCGCGACCGCCACAGCGTTCCATTTGTCATTTCTGCTCCCTTTTTTCGTAGGCAGGTGGTTGCTGGAGCAGCTACTGTGTAGCCAACCCATCAACGCTGCGGACAGGAATAATAATGAAAAACCTGGTCGATCATCTCAGCCAATATGCGGCTTATCACCGTGATTGGCGCAATATCGTGACCCACTTCCTGGGTATTCCACTGATCGTACTGGCCGTGACGATTCTTCTGTCACGCCCTGGGGTACTTGCCTACGGCCTATGGCTGTCACCGGCCTTGCTGGTCGCCGTGGCGTCGGTGCGTTTCTATCTGCGTCTGGACCGGCCACTGGGCGTATTGATGTCGGTGTTGCTGCTGTTATGCCTATGGAGCGGTGCCAGCCTGGCACAGCAATCCACCAGCGTATGGCTGGCATGGGGCGTGGGCCTGTTCGTGACTGGCTGGATCATCCAGTTCATCGGCCACTATTACGAAGGCCGCAAACCGGCGTTCATCGACGACGTGACCGGGCTGATCATCGGCCCGTTGTTCGTGGTGGCAGAACTGGCCTTCCTGCTGGGGATGCGCAAGGACTTGCAGCAGGCGATCGAGAAACGGGTGGGGCCGGTACGCAAGCGTAAGCCTGTCACAGGTTGAGAAACCGGCTCAGGCCAGGACGTCGTTGCCCCGGCGCCTGAACCAGCCAGTCAGCGACAGCCGGTCGCGGCTGGCCGGCAATACCTCATGCGCCACCTCACCAGACAGAAAGATGGCCAGGCAACCGCTGATCGGCTGCACGTCATGCGGCGCGTCGTTTTCCAGGTACATCCGCAACTGACCGCCCTCTTGGGGCTGCCAGTCAGGATTGAGGTACAACACCGCCGAGACCATGCGCCGGTCGTCATCGCGAAAGCGATCCAGATGCCGCTTGTAGAACGCCCCCGGCGGGTAGAAGGCGAAGTGGCTCTCGAAATCTTCAAGGCCCATGAACAAATCGCGGTTCAAGGCCGTCCGCAAGCTGTCCATGACCTGCAGGTACTGGTCACAGACACCTGACTGCCCCGGCTCCAGCCACTGGATATGGTCGCCGCGAATCCCCTCGCGCACCTCCTGCGCCAGCCCACGACCAACCCCGGCCGGCTCCAGGTCACCGGCAGCGGCACGCCGACGGCACTCGGCGGCCAGTTCGCGGGTCAGTTCATCAGGCAGGAACACGTCCTGCTGCGACCAGCCGCGGGTGGCCAGGTCGTCAACGATGCGCTGTAACAAGGGGTGATCGGTGGGGATGGGCGTGGCGTGCATGGAGCACCTCAGAAACTGACTGCGAGTGCCTCGCAAACGTTTTCAGAGGCTGCCTATAGTAGCCGTAACCCCGGCTATCCAATAGTGGGTTACCGGGCTGTTGCAGTTTTAATTGATCCGGCGCAGGCATGCCTCGACAAACCCCCGCTAACGCACCGAGAATAGTGGCCTGCCGACAGGAGTCCCGAATGCGTCGTTTGTGTGTTGTGTTGTTGCTGTTGTGCGCACTGCCTGCCTGGGCAGACAACTTCGATCAGTTGTACAAGGCCGCTGGCTGGCCGCAACAACGGGCGCATTTCAATGACGCGCTCAAGGCTGCGCAGCAGCGCTATCAGGCCAACCTGCCACCGGCGGTGTTCCAGGCCCTGGTCAACAACAGCAACCAGCGTTTTGCGGCGCAGGCCGTCGACCAGCGCGCAGCGCAGCGGCTGCGCGAAACCCTCAAGGATCCGGCTCCGGCCTTGCGTTTTTTTCAGTCGCCGCTGGGGCGCAAAATCGTCAATGCCGAGCTGACCGCCACCCGCGCCGATCAACTGGCCAAACACGCCCAGGGCCTGCCGGTGATCCAGGCCGACTCGACCCGCCAATTGCTGATCGGCCATCTGGCCCAGGCGCTGCCGGCCAAGCAGGCCGGTGCCGAGGTCAGCCTGGCGCTGGCCGGCGTCGCCGCCGACAGCCTCAGCCAGATGATTCCGGGGCTGCTGGGCGGTGGTCAGGCCCAAGGCATGCTCGAAGGCCAGCGCGAACGCCTGATGGCGCAGATTGCCGCAGACCTCAACAACACCCTGCTGTACGTCTACCGCGACCTTTCGGACCCGGAACTGGAGCAGTTCTCAAGCTTTGCCGAATCACCCGAAGGTCGGGCCTATTATCAGGCGGCGCTGGCGGCGATCAAGGCAGGCCTGGCAGTCGGGCAGAGCAACTCAAACCTGTAAGTGGGTTCAGCTCCGAAAGCGCCCATTGAGAAACTCGAAATACTGAGCGCGCAATTCGGGAATCTCATTGGCCAGGTGGTGCCTGGCCTCACGCAGCATCAGAATCTGCGGGGCGCTGAATTTTTCGTTGAGCACACTCAGGTTGTAGCTCCAGTCCACGGTCATGTCCGACTCGCCCTGCACGATCCACGGCTGCCGTTCGCTGCGTGGCGCCTTCTCGATATGCACGATCCAGCGCGCCAGCGCCCCGACCCAGGCAGTGGGCAGGCGCCGCGGCTGCAAGGGGTCGGCCATCAGAAACGGCAGAAACGCCGGGGCATTGGAGTTTTCGGTAAAGCGCCGGGCAATGCCGCTGACAAACGGTCGCAGCAAGTAGTAACTGGCCTTGGACCAGCCCCACGCCCTTGGCCGTACCAGCGGAGATAACAGAATCACCTGGCCTTGGGCCGGGCTGTCGCTGCCGCGATGCAGTACATGGTCGACCACGATGGCGCCGCCGGTGCTCTGCCCGCACAAGTGCCAGGGCTGCGGCAACTGCAAGGCTTGCGCCTCGGCCAGCAGACGCTGCAGCACGGTCTGGTACTCGGCGAAGTCACCAATGCTCGCCCGGCTGCCGCTGGACAGCCCATGCCCCGGCAGGTCGCAAGACAACACCGCAAAGTTCTGCGCCAGCGCCCACTCGATCACATGCAGATACAAACCCATATGATCGTAGAAACCGTGCATCAGAATCAGTGTCGCCAGCGGTCGCTCCGGCAACCAGACCTGGCCGACGATTTGGTACTGATCCACATCCAGACGGCCCAGCCAGCTGCGAATGACCTTTTCACCGCCCAATGCACCCAGGCTGTAGAAACGCTGGTAAGCCTGCCCGGCTGGCGACAGAGCATCCTCGGCGCTCAGCGGCTGCAGGCTGGCACGTAACTGATCGGGGTCGAAGGTGTCGGTCATGGCAAATCCACAGGCGCTGGGCAAGGTGTTGCACTGATCTTCATCTGTCTGTCGCTGGCTGGCAAGCTACAAGCTGACACTACCCAGGCGCCGTCACAGACTGTAGGGTGCGGCTCAGCTTCAGTCAGCCAGCCACTTGCAGAGACACCGGATGAAACGCAGCCTTACCGTCCTCGCCATCGCCCTTGGCCTGCTTGTCGCAGGTGCGACCTGGTACGTCCACAGCAAACAACCCGTGCGTGCCGGCGAACTGGCCCTCAACGGTCTGCGCGCGCCGGTCAGCGTGCGTTATGACGAACGTGGTGTGCCGCATATCCGCGCCGAAAACCAGGCCGACATGTACCGGGCGCTGGGCTATGTGCAAGCCCAGGACCGGCTGTTCCAGATGGAAATGCTGCGCCGTCTGGCGCGCGGTGAACTGGCAGAGGTACTGGGCCCCAAACTGATCGACACAGACCGGCTGTTTCGCACCTTGCGCATCCGCGAACACGCCGACGCCTATGTCGCCCGTCAGGACCGTACAACCCCGGCCTGGCAGGCACTGGAGGCCTATCTGGACGGCATCAACCAGTACCAGGACAGCCGCGCCAGACCACTGGAGTTCGACCTGCTGGGCATTGCGAAACGGCCGTTCAGCGCTGCAGACACCCTGAGCATCGGCGGTTACCTGGCCTATAGCTTCGCTGCGGCGTTTCGTACCGAACCGTTGCTGACCTACGTGCGTGACGAGTTGGGCGCCAATTACCTGAAAGTATTCGATCTGCAATGGCATCCCGACGGCATGCTGGCTGGCCAGCCGGGTCTGAGCCACAACGACTGGCAAGACCTCGGTGCCTTGGCGCAAATGAGCCAACAAGCCTTGCAGGACGCCGGCCTGCCACAGTTCGAAGGCAGCAATGCCTGGGCCATCGCCGGTAGCCGCACCCGCAGTGGCAAGCCGCTGCTGGCCGGTGACCCGCATATCCGCTTCTCGGTGCCGGCGGTGTGGTACGAGGCGCAGTTGTCGTCCCCGGATTTCGAGCTGTACGGTCACTACCAGGCACTCAATCCCTTCGCCTTTCTCGGTCACAACATGGATTTCGGCTGGAGCCTGACCATGTTCCAGAACGATGACCTGGACCTGATCGCCGAGAAAACCAACCCAGACAACCCCGAGCAGGTCTGGTATCAGGGCCGCTGGGTGGAGATGACCCGCAGCGAACAGCAGATCGCGGTCAAGGGCCAGCCACCGGTGACCCTGACCCTGCGCCGCTCGCCGCATGGGCCGATCATCAACGACGCGCTGGGCAAACAGGCCGGCAGCACACCGATTGCCATGTGGTGGTCGTTTCTGGAGGCCGATAACCCGGTGCTCGACGGTTTCTATCAGGCCAACCGCGCCGATACGCTGGACAAGATGCGCAGCGCCGCAGCGAAGATTCAGGCGCCGGGGCTGAACATCGTCTGGGCCAACGCCAGCGGCGACATTGGCTGGTGGGCTGCCGGGCAACTGCCAATCCGCCCACAGGGCGTCAACCCGGCCTTCATTCTCGACGGCAGCAGCGGCCAGGCCGAAAAACCGGGTTTTCACCCGTTCAGCGCCAACCCCCAGGAAGAAAACCCGGCCCGCGGCTACATCATCTCGGCCAATTTCCAGCCGCTATCGCCGGCCGGCCTCGAGATTCCCGGCTACTACAACCCACCGCAACGCGGCCAACAGCTTGATCGGCAACTGCGTGATGCCTCAGTGAAATGGGACCTGAAGTCGAGCAAGGCCCTGCAACTGGGCACCACCACCGACTATGCGCCGAGCATCCTCAAGCCCCTGTTGCCAGAGCTGTTGCGAGCCACTCAAGACCCGGCCGAACGGGCGCTGCTCGGCCAGCTTGCAACCTGGCAAGGCGACTACCCGCTGAACTCAGTGGCTGCCACGCTGTTTAACCAGTTGCTGTTCAACCTGGCAGACAAAGCCTTCAAGGACGACCTGGGCGATGCCCTGTTCGACACCCTGCTCTCAACCCGGGTGTTCGACTCGGCCATGCCGCGCCTGGCCGCCGACGCCGATTCGCCGTGGTGGGACGACCGCCAGACGCTGGCCCGCGAAAGCCGCAGCGAGATCGTCCAGGCCGCCTGGCGCGCCAGCCTCGATCACCTGCGCAGCCTGTACGGCAATGACTCGCAGCAGTGGCAATGGGGCAAGGTTCATCAACTGACCCACGCCCATCCGCTGGGTGCCCAGAAGCCTCTGGACTGGCTGCTTAACGTCGGCCCCTTCCCGGCCCCCGGCAGCCACGAGGTCCCCAATAACCTGTCATCACGCACCGGCCCCGCGCCATGGCCGGTCAACTACGGCCCCTCGACCCGCCGCCTGATCGACTTCGCCGACCCGGCCAACAGCCTGGGCATCAACCCGGTGGGCCAGAGCGGCGTACCGTTTGACCGCCACTATGCCGACCAGGCTGAAAGCTACATTCGTGGCGAGTACGTGCCGCAGTGGTTCAGTGAGGCGGATGTGCAGGCACATCGGCAGGGGGAATTGCGGTTGGTGCCGAGACGTTAGTGAACATGAAACCTCGTAGGAGCAGCTTTAGCTGCGAAGCTTTCGCGACTGGAGCAAATGCTAAGATCCAAATCAGAGCCAGAGTGCAACTGGCCCAAGAGTTTCTTTAGCAAGTAATGCCTTACATAAACGCTCAATATAAATCTTGCAGAAATGGCCAGAAAACAACCGCACCTTAGAAAGGTGGCTAACCAATCACTTTCAGAACCACTCCCCCCAAGACTTTCAACCGAATTTCCGTGCGTAAACGCCGAACATCAGAGCCGCTCCATGACAAGAAACGGACACGTAACCAAAAGCCATAGCAACCAGACATTAGTACAAAGTGCCTTTATGGCCGCCAATCTTTTGAATTTACGAGACAAAAAGCTCAGCTCATAAACTTGCAGTTTCGAATTCCTTACCCCTAAGCCTTTATACAGGACCGCGAGCCCTATCATGATCAATAAATGAGAACGCTCGCAGAACACAATCCGCTCCAGCGCCACTGTATGTAGCCGACGATATTCAGCATTCAAACCAACAGCCGCGATCATTTCACCCAAAAAATATCGGCTCAGATATACCTTCAAAAAATGGCTACCTGCGAAAAAAATCCAGGGACCCGCATAAAATAAAAAAAACGGGTTCTGCATCTCATTAATAATTCGCGCGATCAGATCAGGTCGTGTCAATGAAAGCTGCACCAGCCATGTCAGAAACCATATGACATTGAACGCAAGAAAAAAGGCATTACCTAATGCCAGCCGCCTCAAATGAGACGGAAATCTTTCAATTTCCATTGCATTGAGGTGACCGTTTGCAATCCTGCTTTTAGAAAAAAAAAGCGCTCGCCCAATCAACAACAACAGCCCGGCACGAGAGCCTAGTCCTAGATGTTCAATTCCCCTCATGTACTCCCGCTTGAATTCCGGACTGTCCTTGATAGCTTCAAGCATGTCGCCCAGATGGAAGCGACAGAGATACCGAACGAACAGATGCCGCAACACCACTAATACCAGAGGGCCCAATACATATATCTGTAGTGCTATAGACCTCCAAGACTCATGCTCAATCATGGATATACCCATTCATAGGCGAAATTACCGGCATCCTCTCCCCAATCACTTCCCTTTAATGTGCCTACCAAAGCTCCGATCCCGACAGCAGTTGCAGCACATACAACCGTTCCTACTCCAGCGCTGGCTGGCCCGAGGAGCAAGCAAATAGGCATCGCCGCCTTGCCTGCAATCCAACCACTTGCCATCCCAACTCCCGTTGCACCCAAGAACTTTCCACCCTCGACAAACTTGATCTTGCGACACGCGCTTTCATCGCCGTTTCGGCACACATCCTTGATTGCCGTAATCCCGGACATAGCCCCGAAACCAATACCGATGTAGCCCCCGACCTTCATCCAGGCAGTAGCTCGACTGATCGCTTTGACGTGCTCGGTATACCCCGGAATGGGTCCGGCCCCTCCGGCTTTACGCCAGTGATGCACCAGGCTTCGACTGGAGATTCCCAACGCATTTTTCAGTTTGTGGTGATCGTCAAGCGTAGTCATTGCACGCAAACGCTTGGAGCCCAG
Source organism: Pseudomonas sp. 21LCFQ02 (assembly GCF_024129895.2). Lineage (NCBI taxonomy): Bacteria > Pseudomonadati > Pseudomonadota > Gammaproteobacteria > Pseudomonadales > Pseudomonadaceae > Pseudomonas > Pseudomonas sp. 21LCFQ02. The sequence continues at coordinate 1,602,172 of NZ_CM178749.1, read as the reverse complement.
AAGGTGATCATCCAGTTGGGCCAGCAGCTTCTTGCGTTCGCTGAAAAACTCCGGCGACTTGAGATGCCCGTGCCTGCGAAAGTTGTCAGCGTGCAACGCTTCAATTTTCTTTAAAACACTTTCAATACGCTTCAAATGCGCCTCCATCACCGCCGCACTCACCCCCAGCCAGGTCGATGTCTCCCCTGTAAATGTGGCGATCTCTGCGGCATGGCGCATCATGAAGTCAGCCTCATCAGGCGTCAGTGGTGCCAGGGCAGCCTTGACCTCTTCGGCGGCAGCCAACAGTTGTGATTCGGCAAAGGTGCAGGTGCGGTTGTTCGGGTCGCTGAGGACGATCAGGGTGCCGGCCTTGAGGGTTTGATCCAGGCCGGGATTGAGCTGGCTGAACGAGCGCAACGCGGCGTTGGGCATGGCGCTGAACAGCTCACGGTACAGCTCCGCCGGCGACATGCTGCGTGGCACGATGTAAAAGCCGGGTTCGGCGCCGACAGCAGGTTCAGGCCGCAGTTGCTGTCTGGGTGGCGGGTTTTCGAAGCTGTAGACCGGTGGCGGCGGGAGGCTTTCAGCACTCTGCGGCGTGGTCGGCCGCGGCATGACCCGCAGGCCGGTGTCGGGCGCTTTGGTGTATTGCGGGGTGGTTTTTGGCTCGCTCATCGCGCGGTCCCTGATCGTGGGATCGCAGCCTAGCAAGCGCTCGACGGGGATTTACGGGCCTACAGCAAAATTGGACGTGTCCTACATGTCTGATAGCGCTTGCTTCGTAGCCCAGCCGCGAAACCTTCGCGGCTGTTGCCAACCGATATCTAGCGATTCAACAGATCCAGTGCCACATCGACGATCATGTCTTCCTGACCGCCGACCATGCCGCGTTTGCCCAACTCGACCAGAATATCCACAGTTTTGAGGCCATAGCGGGCGGCAGCGGCCTCACTGTGGCGCAGGAAGCTGGAGTACACCCCTGCATAGCCCAACGCCAGAGATTCGCGGTCGACCCGCACGGGCCGGTCCTGCAGCGGCCGGACAATATCGTCGGCAGCGTCCATCAGGGTGTAAAGGTCGGTGCCATGGTTCCAGCCGAGCCGGTCGGCGGCGGCAATGAACACTTCCAGCGGTGCATTGCCGGCCCCGGCGCCCATGCCGGCCAGGCTGGCATCAATGCGGTCACAGCCCTCTTCCACCGCCACGATGGAGTTGGCCACGCCCAGCGAGAGGTTGTGGTGGGCATGCATGCCGGTCTGGGTTTCAGGCTTGAGCACCGCCTTGAACGCGCGCAACCGCTCACGCACATCCTGCATGCTCATCGCACCACCAGAATCGGCCATGTACACGCACGTCGCACCGTAGCTTTCCATCAGCCGCGCCTGCTCGGCCAGCCGCTCGGGCGCAATCATGTGGCTCATCATCAAAAAGCCCACAGTGTCCATGCCCAGCGAGCGGGCGAACTCGATGTGCTGCTTGGAGACATCGGCCTCGGTGCAATGGGTCGCGATACGCACCGAGCGGGCACCGGCATCATAAGCGGCCTTGAGGTCGTGCACCGTGCCGATGCCTGGCAGCAGCAAGGTGGTGATGCGCGCATGGCTGATCACATCGGCCACCGCTTCGATCCACTCCAGATCGGAATGCGCGGCAAAGCCGTAGTTGAAGCTCGATCCCTGCAGGCCGTCGCCATGGGCCACTTCAATGCTGTCGACCCTGGCCTTGTCCAGCGCCCGGGCGATGTCCTGAACGTTCTGGATCGAGTACTGGTGACGCACCGCATGGCTGCCATCGCGCAGCGTCACATCGGAGATATACAGCTTTTTCTCGGGGTTGAAAGTCATTGCAAGGATCCTCCGGCGTTCAGCATCGATTGCGCCATGCGCTCGGCGGTCGCCAGTGCGGCAGACGTCATGATGTCGAGGTTGCCCGCATAGGCCGGCAGGTAATGGGCGGCGCCCTCGACTTCCAGAAAGATCGAGGTCTTGATCCCGGAAAACCGGCCCAGCCCCGGAATGTTCAACGGCGCATCGACCGGGATGACCTCGAACTGCACCTGCTGCTTGAGGCGGTAACCGGGCACATACGCCTGCACGGCAGCGACCATCTCGGTTACCGAGGCTTCAATCAGCGCCTGATCGACACGCTCGGACAACACGAACACCGTGTCGCGCATCATCGGCGGCGGCTCGGCCGGGTTCATGACGATGATCGCTTTGCCTTTGCCGGCCCCGCCGATGACCTCAATGGCTCGCGAGGTGGTCTCGGTGAACTCATCAATGTTGGCGCGAGTTCCGGGGCCAGCTGACTTACTGGCAATAGAGGCGACGATCTCGGCGTAATGGACCCTGGCAACCCGTGACACCGCCGCCACCATGGGGATGGTCGCCTGGCCACCGCAGGTCACCATGTTGACGTTCAACTGCTCCAGGTTCTGTTCCAGGTTGGCCACCGGCACGCAGTAAGGGCCGATTGCCGCCGGGGTCAGGTCAATCAGGCGGATACCGGGTTTCACCGCACGCAACAAGGCGTCATTGCGCACATGGGCCGCGGCCGAGGTGGCATCGAAGACAAAATCGATCTCGTCGAACAACGGCAGACGGGTCAGGCCTTCGACCCCTTCGTGGGTCACCGCCACCCCCAGACGTGCGGCACGGGCCAGGCCATCGGAGGCCGGATCGATGCCGACCATCGCGCCCATTTCCAGGTAACGGGCATTACGCAGCACCTTGATCATCAGGTCGGTGCCGATATTGCCCGAGCCGACGATCGCGACTTTAAGCTTTCTGGTCATTGGTTTGGTTGCTCCAGGGCAGCGGGCATGGCGGCCCGCCGCAGAGGTAAAGAGGGAAAGTCAGGTGGTCTGGCCAAGCGCGTCGGCAGGCTTCTCGGCTTTCTTTTCAAGCTGGGCGTAAACCAGCCAGGTCAGGACTACACCGGTCAGCATCACCGCTGCCAGGAAGTACAGCCCCGATGACAGCGTGCCGGTGTACTCCTTGAGCGCACCGATGCCGAATGGGCCGATGTAGCCGCCCAGGTTGCCGAACGAGTTGATCAGGGCGATGCCCGCCGCAGCGGTGGCACCGGACAGGAAGCGGCCCGGCAGAACCCAGAAGATGGCGGTGACCGAAAACAGGCTGAATGCGGTCAGGCACAGGGCAGCCAGTTGCCAGCCCGGCATGCTCAGCCAGGCACTCAGGAACAGGCCCGTGGCACCGAGGATGTACAGCACGATGAGGTGCCCGTAGCGGTCATTGAGCCGATCGGAACTGCGCGGCACCAGCAACAGGCCGATGACCCCGAAGATGTACGGAATCGCCGAGATGAAACCGGTGGTCAGGTCGCTGCCACCGAACTGATGCACCAGGGTTGGCAGCCACAGGCCCAGGCCATAGGTGCTCAGGGTGCTGGGCAGGTACAGCAGGGCCAGGATCAGCACCCGGCGGTCGGTCAGGGCACGTAGCGGGTTGGTGTGTTCGGTCTGGCCGTACTCGATGCGGTCTTTTTCCAGCTCACCCTGCAACCACTGCCGATCGGCTTCAGCCAGCCAGCGGGCATCCTTGGGAGTATCCGGGAGGATTTTCAGGGTCGGCCAGGCCAGGGCAATCGCCGGCAGACCGATGATAATGAACAGCCACTGCCAGCCAGCAAGGCCCTGAATACCGTTCATGCCCAGGATCCAGCCCGATAACGGTCCGGTGACCATCAGCGCGATGGGCTGCGACAGGATGAAAAAGCCCAGCACCTTGCCGCGGTTGCGTACCGGGAACCAGCGGGTGATGTAGTACAGCACGCCCGGAAAGAACCCGGCTTCTGCCGCGCCCAGCAAAAAGCGCATCAGGTAGAAACTGTAAGGCCCCTGGACGAACGCCATACCCACAGTGATCGCCCCCCAAGTGATCAGGATACGGGCAAACCAGCGCCGCGCTCCGAATCGCTCCAGCAGCAGGTTGCTGGGCACTTCAAAGATGAAATAACCGATGAAAAACAGACCCGCGCCAAACCCGTAGGCCATGTCGCTCAGGCCCAGATCGGCGTTCATGTGCAGTTTGGCGAAGCCGACCGCCGAGCGATCGATGAAGGCGACCAGGTACAACAGGATCAGGAAGGGAATCAACCTGAGCGTAAGCCTGCGAATGATCCGAGATTCCGGATTCATAGCTGTTCTCCACTTGTTTTTGTTATGGATAGGTTGGCTGCGATTGATCTGACTAATTAACCGCCCAGCGATCGACAAGGACGTATCAACCCCATGAATCGAACAATATAGTAAGACTATTTAGCTGACAACCACTTGAAATGCGATTTTTATGGTGTATGTTTTCAGCACGAAACCCAAATAGTCATACAATAAGAGTTCGCCGATCATGACCGACCAAAAGCCCTCCCTGCGCTCCGCCCAATGGTTCGGCACTGCCGACAAGAACGGCTTCATGTACCGCAGCTGGATGAAGAATCAGGGCATTCCGGACCACGAGTTCCAGGGCAAGCCGATCATCGGTATCTGCAACACCTGGTCAGAGCTGACCCCCTGCAACGCACACTTTCGCAAGATCGCCGAGCACGTGAAAAAAGGCGTGCTGGAGGCCGGTGGGTTTCCAGTGGAGTTCCCGGTGTTTTCCAGCGGTGAGTCCAACCTGCGCCCCACGGCCATGCTGACCCGCAACCTGGCCAGCATGGATGTCGAAGAAGCCATCCGCGGTAACCCGGTCGATGCGGTGGTGCTGCTCACCGGCTGCGACAAGACCACCCCGGCCCTCCTGATGGGAGCCGCCAGCTGCGATGTGCCGGCCATCGTCGTCACTGGCGGGCCAATGCTTAATGGCAAGCACAAGGGCAAGGACATCGGCTCGGGCACAGTGGTCTGGCAGATGCACGAGGCTTACAAGGGCGGCCAGATCAGCCTCGACGAGTTCCTCTCGGCCGAAGCGGGCATGTCGCGCTCGGCCGGTACCTGCAACACCATGGGCACCGCCTCGACCATGGCCTGCATGGCCGAAGCCCTCGGCACTTCGCTGCCGCACAACGCGGCGATTCCGGCCGTGGACTCGCGCCGCTACGTGCTGGCGCACCTGTCGGGCATGCGCATCGTCGACATGGTTCACGAAGACCTGCGTCTGTCGAAAATCCTCACCCGCGAGGCCTTTGAAAACGCCATCCGCATCAACGCCGCCATCGGCGGTTCGACCAACGCGGTGATTCACCTCAAGGCCATCGCCGGACGCATTGGTGTTGAGCTGGAGCTGGACGACTGGACACGGGTCGGTCGTGGTACACCGACGCTGGTCGACCTGCAGCCTTCCGGGCGCTTCCTGATGGAAGAGTTCTACTATGCCGGCGGCCTGCCGGCGGTGATCCGCCGTCTGGGTGAAAACGGCCTGCTACCCAACCCGCACGCCCTGACCGCCAACGGCAAGAGCATCTGGAACAACTGCCAGGCTTCGCCGCAGTACAACGACGAAGTGATTCGGCCCATCGACAACCCGCTGGTGGCCGATGGCGGGCTGTGTATCCTGCGCGGCAATCTGGCGCCACGCGGTGCGGTGCTCAAGCCGTCAGCGGCCACCCCGGCGTTGATGCAACATCGCGGTCGTGCTGTGGTGTTCGAAAACTTCGATGACTACAAGGCACGCATCGCCGACCCGGACCTGGATGTCGACGAAACCTGCGTACTGGTGCTGAAAAACGCCGGCCCACGGGGTTATCCGGGCATGGCCGAGGTCGGCAACATGGGCCTGCCGCCCAAGGTCCTGGCCAAGGGCGTGACCGACATGGTGCGCATTTCCGACGCCAGGATGAGCGGCACCGCCTACGGCACTGTGGTTCTGCACGTCGCCCCGGAAGCGGCGGCCGGTGGCCCGCTGGCGGCCGTGCGCAATGGTGATTTCATCGAGCTGGACTGCCACAGCGGCCGGCTGCATCTGGACATCAGCGACGAGCAACTGCAAGGACGCCTGGCCGACCTGCAGCCCGACACCTCGGCGAACATCTTCTCCAGTGGCTATGCGCGGCTGTATGTCGATCACGTCATGCAGGCTGATCAGGGTTGCGACTTCGACTTTCTGGTCGGCTGCCGTGGCTCGCAAGTGCCGCGGCACTCACACTGACCGCACGAAGCCGAAAGGGCTCTGGAGGGATGTTATGATGCAGCGCATTTCGCCAGAGTCCTTGCGTCTTTATGGATTACCAGACCCCCAAACCACGCAAAAGCATGCACGCGCAGATCGTTCAGGAACTGGGTGTGCATATCGTTTCCGGCCGCTTCAAGCCCGAAGAAAAACTGCCCCCGGAAGCTACTCTGTGCGAGGAATACAAGGTCAGTCGGCCAGTGCTGCGCGAGGCCACCCGAGTACTGACCGCCAAAGGCCTGGTGTTCTCCAAGCCGCGTGTCGGCACCGTGGTACGACCGCGTGCAGAGTGGCACCTGCTCGACCCGGACGTACTGTTCTGGCTGATGCGCTCGACCCCGCACAGCGAGTTCTTCAACACGCTGGCCGGGGTACGACGGATTCTCGAACCGGAGATTGCCGCCATGGCGGCCACCACGGCGACCGATGCCGATATCGCCGTGATCGAGGACGCCTACCAGCGTATGGCGGCGGCACAGACCCGCGAAGAAATGCTCCAGCCAGACCTGGACTTTCACCGGGCGATTGCCGACGCCACCCACAACGACCTGCTGGCCTACATGTGCAACATGCTGTCGTTACCACTGCGCGAGTCGATCAACCTGACCAACATGCGTCCCAACATTCAGGAACTCAGCCTGCCCCGCCACCAGGCCATCCTCACCGCCATCAAGAACCGCGATGCCCTGGCTGCCCGCTATGCCTCGCTGGTCCAGCTCGACGACACCCGTGCCGCCCTCGATACCGTGATGAACGTCCTGACGCCGCTATAGCGTCAGGCAGCTGGGTCATGCTCGGGCAGGCGACCGGACACCATGCCCACGGAGCCTGCCATGCCTTTGCCTGCCTCGTTCATTGATGCGCTGAGCGATTTGCTCGGCGAGCGCTTCAGCACCGCCACGGCCGTTCGCGAACACCACGGCCGCGACGAATCCCTGTACGACCCGATCCCCCCCGATGCCGTGGCGTTTGCCCATACGGTTGAAGAAATCAGCGCCATTCTCGGCCTGTGCCACGCCCACCGGGTGCCGGTGATCCCTTATGGCAGCGGCTCATCCCTGGAAGGCCATCTGCTGGCCGTGCAGGGCGGCCTGAGCCTGGATGTGTCGGCCATGAACCAGGTGCTGGCGTTCACCCCCGAAGACATGAGCATCACGGTGCAACCGGGGATTACCCGCAAGACCCTCAACGAGTATCTACGCGCCAGCGGGCTGTTCTTTCCCATCGACCCGGGAGCCGACGCCAGCATCGGCGGTATGTGCGCCACCCGCGCCTCAGGCACCAACGCCGTGCGCTACGGCACCATGCGCGAGAACGTACTGGGCCTGAAGGCCGTACTGGCTGACGGTCGGGTCATGCACACCGGCTCACAGGCCAAGAAGTCATCGGCCGGCTACGACCTCACCCGGCTGCTGATCGGCAGCGAAGGCACCCTGGGGGTGATCAGCGAAATCACCCTCAAACTGCACCCACAACCCGAGGCGATCAGCGCCGCGGTATGCAGCTTCGACAGTGTCGCCGGGGCGGTGCAGACCGTGATCGAAACCATCCAGATGGGCGTGCCGGTGGCCCGTGCCGAACTGGTCGATCGCCTGGCCATCGAGGCGCTTAACCGCTACGCGAAACTCGACCTGCGCGCAGCGCCGACGCTGTTTCTGGAGTTCCACGGCAATCAGGTCAGCGTGGCTGAACAGGCTGAAACCGTGCAGGGGCTGGCCCAGGGCAATGGCGGGCAGAACTTCGAGTGGGCGACCCGTCAGGAGGACCGCAACCGGCTATGGAGCGCCCGCCACGATGCATTGTTCGCCTTCCTGCAACTCAAGCCGGGCTGCCGAGCGCTGTCTACGGATGTCTGTGTACCGTTGTCGAAACTGGCCGAATGCGTGGTCGCCACCGAACAGGACCTGAACCAGTCTTACCTGCCGGCGCCGATCTTCGGTCATGTAGGGGATGGCAATTTCCACGTCTGCATGTTGCTGGCGCCGGATAACCCGGCCGAACTGATCGAGGCCGAACGCCTCAACCACGCCATCGTCCACCGCGCGTTGCAGGCCGGAGGCACCTGCACCGGTGAACATGGTGTGGGGTTGCACAAGATCGACTTTCTCCTCCAGGAACATGGTGAGGTGGCCATCGACAGCATGCGCGCCATCAAACAGGCCCTGGACCCGCTGGGCCTGATGAATCCGGGCAAGATATTCCGGGCACTGCAGGAGCCGCTTTAGCGGCGAAGCCTTCGGGGCTAAAGCCCCTCCTACCGCTACAGCGCCTCGCGGCTGTGCAGCCCATCTACCAGCCGCTCTATACCCAGCGGGTTGGCATTTTTGAGCGCATCGGGCAGCCATTCGTCAGGGTAGTTCTGGTAGCACACAGGACGCAGGAAGCGATCGATGGCCAGGCTGCCCACCGAGCTGCCACGCGCGTCGGAGGTGGCCGGATATGGACCGCCATGCACCATGGCGTCACACACCTCGACCCCGGTCGGATAACCATTAACCAGCAGCCGCCCGGCTTTGTGCTCCAGCAGGCCGGTGAGTTCGGTGTGGTTGCGCAGATCAGCCGGCTCGGCGATCAGGGTCGCGGTCAGTTGGCCGCGCAAGCCGTGCAAGGCACGCAGCAGTTCGGCCTGGTCGGCGACTTCGACCACCACCGTGGTCGGGCCAAACACCTCTTCCTGCAACAGTTCATCGCCATTGATCAACAGCGCGACGTCGGCCTTGAACACCTGGGCGTGGGCCTGCTGGCCCTGCTGCGCGGCACCGGCCAGATGGCTGACACCTGGATGCGCATGCAGCCGCTTAAGACCGTGACAGTAGCTCTTGAGGGTTGCGGTATTGAGCAGGGTCTGTGCCGGCTGATCACCCATCAATCGGGTGAAGTGCTGCAGCCAGGCATCGAAGGCCGCCGAACGTATGCCGATCACCAGTCCGGGATTGGTACAGAACTGCCCGGCGCCCAAGACCACCGCTGCGCTCAACTCCGAGGCGATGCGCTCACCCCGCACCTGCAGGGCTTCAGGCAACAGCAGCACCGGATTGATACTCGACATCTCTGCGAAGACCGGAATCGGCTGGGCGCGCGCGGCGGCGATGTCGCACAAGGCCCGGCCACCGGCCAGCGAGCCGGTAAAACCGACCGCCTGGATGGCCGGATGCTGCACCAGCCAGGCCCCCACGCCACCGCCGAAGATCATATTGAACACACCGGTCGGCATGTCAGTGCGGCGCGCAGCCCGCAAGATCGCATCAGCCACCTGTTCGGCGGTGCCCATGTGCCCGCTGTGGGCCTTGAATACCACCGGGCAGCCAGCGGCCAATGCCGCTGCGGTATCGCCACCGGCCGTGGAGAAGGCCAGCGGAAAATTGCTGGCCCCAAACACCGCCACCGGTCCCAGACCGATCCGCCACTGGCGCAGGTCCGGTCGCGGCAGAGGCTGGCGCTCAGGCAAGGCACGATCAATACGCGCGCCGTAAAAGTCACCCCGGCGCAACACCTTGGCAAACAGCCGCATCTGCCCGCTGGTTCGGCCCCGCTCTGCCTGGATGCGTGCCGCTGGCAATGCCGTCTCCTGACACACCAGCGCGACGAAATGCTCACCCAGGGCATCGAGCTCATCGGCGATCGCCTCAAGAAACTCTGCCCGCCGTGCCGCCGGCAAACTGCGAAACGCCGGATAGGCGTCCTGCGCCGCCCGCGCCGCAGCATCGACCTCGGCCTCGGTGGCCTGATGAAAGGCATAAGGCAGGGCCTGCCCGGTGCTGGCGTCAAAGCTGTGCAAGGTGGTCTGGCCTTCCGCGCTGCGCTGACCGCCGATGTAGTTCCAACCCGTGATGCTGGTCATACGTGATTCCTTTGTGTTCAGAGCGCCTGGACGGCGCCGGGAGCCAGTGGCTCGTCATCAACAACCACACCGGTGCGCAGCGGTGCGCCGAACTCGGCGATTTCGATCTCGAAGGTGTCTCCGGGACGCGCGCTCACCGCGTCGGCAAACGACAGGGTTGCGGTGCCGAAGAAATGCACATGCACATCACCCGGCCGCAGGAACTGGCGGTATTTGAAGTGGTGATACTCAAGGTTCTCCAGGCTGTGGCACATGTTCTCTTCGCCACTGAGAAACTCCTTCTCCCACAACACCTGGCCGTCGCGGTGAATGCGGCTGATACCGGCCAGATGCGCTGGCAAGGCACCGATGCGCAGCTCAGGACCATAGGCGCAGAAGCGCAGCTTGGAGTGTGCCAGGTACAGGTAGCTACGACGCTCCAGTACGTGGTCAGACAGCTCGTTGCCCAGCGCATAGCCAAGGCGATAAGGCTTGCTGTCCGGGCCGATCACGTACAGGCCAACCAGCTCGGGCTCTTCACCGACGTCTTCGGCGAAGGTCGGCAGTGGAAAGCTTGCACCGGGGCGCAGCACGATCGAACCATCACCTTTGTAGAACCACTCCGGCTGCGCGCCGACCTTGCCGGCACCTGGCTTGCCGCCCTCTACGCCCCAACGGAACATGCGCGCGGTATCGGTGAGCGTCGCTTCGTCCTGGTCTTTTTTCTGGTGCATCTTGTCACGGGTATCAGCGCTGCCCAGATGGGTCAGGCCAGTGCCACTGACCAGGCAATGGGCCGGGTCTTCGTGATCCAGCGGCGGCAGTATCTGGCCGGCTTCCTGCAGATCCCGATACAACGGGCCGGGCTGGCTGCCGCGCTTGAGCACTTCGTCCTCCAGACCATGACCGGCGCTGATGGCCGCCAGCGCCAGTTCCCGGGTGCTGAGGGTCGCCAGCACGGTGTGTACCTGGTCGCCCTCGACGATGCCGACATGGCGTTGGCCGGCAGAGGTTTCATACTGGATCAGTCGCATGGCATGGGCCTTCTTGTTCTGCTGTGGATAAGCCGCACTTTACGAATCTGCCAGCAGGCTGCCTAATGAGAGCCTCTGATTAAGCGATAACCTTTACTTATCCCCATGATCGCCCCGCTCACCTCACTGATCTCACGGCTGCGCCTGAAGCAGCTGCGTCTGCTGATCGCTCTGGACGATCACGGCTCGCTGCACAAGGCTGCCGAGTACGTGGCCATTACCCAGCCCGGTGCGACCTCGGCGCTGAACGAAATCGAGTCGGCATTCGGCACCCGGCTGTTCACCCGCACCAGCCAGGGTCTGGAAGCCAACGATTTAGGACGCTGTGTGATCCGCTATGCCCGGCTGATCCACAGCGACATGGCCCACCTGCGTGAAGAACTGATCGGCATTCTGCAGGGCCAGGGGGGGCGGATTGCCGTGGGCGCGGTGATGGGCGCAGTACCGTTGCTGGTCAGCAGCCTGGCGCGCCTGCGTGAAGCGCAGCCGGAACTGGCGGTGGAAGTGGTCGAGGATACCAGCGCCCGGCTGCTGGGCCTGATTGACCAGGGGCGCCTGGATCTGGCGCTCTGCCGAACCAGCGTCAGTCAGCGCCCGCAAGCCTATGACTGCCTGCCGCTGGCCCCGGAGGCGTTGCAACTGGTTGCCAACCCACTGCACCCGCTGGCCGCTGCCGCCAGCCTGACACTCGACGAGCTGCAGCATTACAACTGGGTGGTCTATCCGGCAAACATGCCGATGCGGCTGGTGCTGGAGCGGGAGTTCAGTGAGGCCGGGCTGGAGTTTCCGCGGTTTGCGATCGAAACCGCGTCCACCTTCACCACCCTGATGCTGCTACAACAGGACCGGCAACTGGTTGCGATGATGCCCAAGGCCGTGGCTGAAAGTGCCAGCGGTATGGGCGTGGTGCCCTTGGCGCTGACCCTGCGTTCACGCAGCGAACCGTTCTGGCTGGTCAGCCGCCACAACACACCGCTGTCAGCCCCGGCCAGATTACTGACCGAGGCATTGCAGGCGGGTGTTGGCAGCGTCGACGGTGCGTAGCTAGGCCAGCCGCCGCTCGCTGACCGAGGCATCCAGACTCTCGTCGATGGCCTGTTGAATCGCCTTGCGGCGACGCTCTTCGGCCTGACGAGTGAAGTACCAGACCATGAACGTCGCCAGCGACACGGCCAGCAGAATCAGACTGGCCACGGCGTTGATTTCCGGCTTCACGCCCAGACGCACGGCAGAGAAAACCTCCATCGGCAGGGTGGTCGAGCCAGGCCCGGAAACGAAGCTGGCCAGCACCAGGTCGTCCAGCGACAGGGCGAAGGACATCATGCCGCCGGCCGCCAGCGATGGGGCGATCATCGGGATGGTGATCAGGAAGAACACCTTCCACGGCCGCGCGCCAAGGTCCATCGCAGCCTCCTCGATGGACAGGTCCAGTTCCCGCAGACGCGCCGACACCACCACCGCCACATAGGCGGTACAGAACGTGGTATGGGCGATCCAGATGGTCAGCAGGCCACGTTCGGCAGGCCAGCCGATCAGTTGCGCCATGGCCACGAACAGCAGCAACAGCGACAGACCGGTAATCACCTCAGGCATGACCAGCGGCGCGGTGACCAGACCACCGAACGCCGTGCGGCCGCGAAACCGCGAGATACGGGTCAGCACAAAGGCGGCCATGGTGCCCAGCGCCACCGCCGCGATGGCGGTGTAGAAGGCCACTTCCAGCGAGCGCATTACCGAGCCCATCAACTGGGTATTGTCCAGCAACCCCACGTACCACTTGACCGACCAGCCGCCCCACACCGTCACCAGCCGCGACTCGTTGAACGAGTAGATCACCAGGATCAGCATCGGCAGGTAAATGAACAGCAACCCCGCCACCAGCATCAGATTGGAGAACTTGAAGCCTCTCATGCCTTGCCCTCCAGTTCCTTGGCCTGACTGCGGTTGAACAGAATGATCGGCACGATCAGCACCAGCAGCATGATCACCGCCAACGCCGAAGCCACCGGCCAGTCACGGTTGTTGAAGAACTCCTGCCACAGCACCTTGCCGATCATCAGGGTTTCCGGGCCACCGAGCAGCTCAGGAATCACAAACTCACCGACCACCGGGATGAACACCAGCATGCAGCCGGCAATGATGCCGTTCTTCGACAGCGGCACGGTGATTTTCCAAAAGCTGTTGAAGGTGCTCGAACCAAGGTCCGAGGCGGCCTCCAGCAGGCTGTGATCGTGCTTCACCAGGTTGGCGTAGAGCGGCAGGATCATGAACGGCAGGTAGGAGTAAACGATGCCGATATACACCGCCAGGTTGGTATTGAGGATCTGCAACGGCTCGTCGATCAGGCCCAGCCACATCAAGAAGCCGTTGAGCAGGCCGTTGTTACCGAGGATGCCCATCCAGGCATAGACCCGGATCAGAATCGCAGTCCAGGTCGGCATCATGATCAACAGCAACAGCACCGTCTGGATGTCCTTGCGGGCATTGGCGATGGCGTAGGCCATGGGGTAGCCAATCAGCAGGCACAGCAAGGTGCTGAAAAACGCGGTCTTCAGCGAGCCCAGATAAGCCGCCAGGTACAAATCGTCGCCCGCCAGCATCGTGTAGCTGGTGAAACTGAGCACGATCTGCAGCTTTTCTTCGGCGTAGGTGAAGATCTCGGTATACGGCGGGATCGCTACGTCGGCTTCGGCGAAACTGATCTTCAGGACGATCAGAAACGGCAGGGCGAAAAACAGGAACAGCCACAGAAACGGCGCGCCAATGACCAGTTGCCGCCCGTCGGGGATGATGCGCCGCAGCAGGCGCTTGACCTTGCGTGCTTTCATGAGCGCAGTACCACGCCGCTGTCGTCTTCCCACCAAATGTAAACCTGATCACCCCAGGTCGGCCGGTCGTTCTGGCGCTCGGCATTGGCCACGAAGGCCTGCACACGCTTGCCGCCGGGCAGCTCGATATGGAACACCGAATGCCCGCCCAGGTAGGCGATATCGTGAACCTTGCCGCTCGACCAGTTGTACTCAGTGGTCGGCTGCTGGGTGGCGATCAGCACTTTTTCCGGACGCAGTGCGTAGGTGAGGCTCTTGTCCTCCACAGAGGTGCTAACCCCGTGGCCGATATAGATAGGCCGCTCAAGATCAGGGGTACGTACCAGCGCGTAGCCTTCCATGTCCTCGACGGCTTCGCCTTCGAACAGGTTGACGCTGCCGATGAACTCACACACCAGACGGCTGACAGGGGTTTCATAGACGTCGATCGGGCTGCCGATCTGGGCAATCCAGCCCTGGTGCATGATCGCGATGCGCGCAGCCATGGTCATGGCTTCTTCCTGGTCATGGGTCACCATCACACAGGTCACGCCCACTCGTTCGATGATTTCCACCAGCTCAAGCTGCATCTGCGACCGCAGTTTTTTATCCAGGGCGCCCATCGGCTCGTCGAGCAACAGCAGCTTGGGCTTCTTGGCCAGCGAGCGGGCCAGCGCCACGCGCTGACGCTGGCCGCCGGACAGTTGGTGCGGCTTGCGCTTGGCGTACTGGGTCATGTGCACCAGCTTGAGCATCTCGGTGACGCGCTGGTCGATCTCGTTCTTGGGCAGTTTGTCCTGCTTGAGGCCGAAGGCGATGTTGTCGGCCACCGTCATATGCGGGAACAGCGCATAGGACTGGAACATCATGTTGATCGGCCGCTCGTAGGGCGGCAGGTCGGTGATGTCGACGCCATCAAGGTAGATACGCCCGTCGGTAGGGCGCTCGAAACCGGCCAGCATGCGTAACAGGGTGGATTTACCCGAACCGGAACCGCCCAACAGGGCAAAGATTTCGCCCTTGTTGATCTGCAGGGACACATCGTCCACCGCCACGGTCTCGTCGAACTTTTTGGTGACCCTGTCGACCCTGAGCAATACTTCTTTGGGCTGCTTACCGGTCTCAAGGGGATTGTTTAGGGCGCCGGAGGCAACTGCCATGGGTAAAAACTCCCGGAAATAATGCCTCTGGCGCTGTGGGCCAGAGGCAGGTTCTTTATTTGCCCGACTTGACCTTGGTCCAGCTGCGGGTCATCAGACGCTGCACCTTGGGGGGCAGCTCGCTATTTACGAACAAACGGTCCAGCACGGCTTGCGGCGGATAGACCGCCGGGTTGTTGCGGATGTCCTGATCCATGAACTCGCCAGCCTTGGTATTGGGGTTGGCGTAACCGACCTGGTCACTGACCTTGGCAATCACTTGCGGGTCGAGCATGTAGTTGATGAACGCACTGGCCTCTTTGAGGTTTTTCGAGTCCGCCGGGATGGCCAGCATGTCGAACCACAGGTTGGCTCCCTCTTTGGGGATGCTATAGGCAATCTTGACGCCCTTGCCGGCCTCTTCGGCACGGTCGCGGGCCTGGAATACGTCGCCGGAGAAACCGGCCGCCACGCAGACATTGCCATTGGCCAGGTCGGATATGTACTTGGAAGAATGGAAATAGGTCACATAAGGACGCACTTCCAGCAGCTTGGCCTCGGCCTTTTTGTAATCGGCATCCTTGGTGCTGTTGGGGTCCAGCCCCAGATAGTTAAGCACCGCCGGGATCATCTCGTCGGCCGAATCAAGGAAGGCGACACCACAGCTTGATAGCTTCTTGATGTTCTCCGGTTCAAAGAGCACAGCCCAGGAGTCGATTTTGTCGACACCCAGCACCTCTTTGACCTTCTCGACGTTGTAACCGATGCCATTGGTGCCCCACAGGTAAGGCACGGCGTACTGGTTGCCCGGATCGTTTTTCTCCAGGCGCTTGAGCAGTGCCGGGTCGAGGTTCTGGTAATTGGGCAGCAACGCCTTGTCGAGTTTCTGGAAGGCACCGGCCTTGATCTGTTTCCCCAGAAAATGGTTGCTGGGCACCACGACGTCGTAGCCGGTGCGCCCTGCAAGCAACTTGCCTTCAAGGGTTTCGTTGGAGTCGAACACGTCGTAAACCGGCTTGATGCCAGTGGCCTTTTCGAAATCCGCCAGAGTGGTTTCACCGACGTAATCCGACCAGTTGTAGACGCGAACGGAAGAATCGGCATGGGCACTCAGCGCCAGGGTCAGCCCGGCTCCGGCCAGTACGGCCTTGAACAGAATGGAAATAGACAAAGCATCAGTCCTTTTTACAGTGGGCCTGCCCTTTGGATACCTCTAAAGCAATCTGCTGGCTGGGCGCATGCGTTTTTAGAGGTCCCCTTGAAGGGGGCGGATCTCTCCAGAAAAAACGGTACGCACCCTGCAACCTGTGCGCCCCGGCAAAGAATCTGGTCAGCAGGTGCATCACCTGCGATCAATCGATGGTTCGCGGCCGAAGCCACGTCCATGCAGTGCAGATGCTGCGCCGGCAGACGGCCACGCAGCATCCCCACTAATTGTTACAGATTTATTTCCCCGATTTGATTTTGGTCCAGCTGCGGGTCAGGATCCGCTGGGTCGCGGCTGGTAAATCAGCAATCGCATACAGCTTGGCAGTCACTTCCGGGGTCGGATAGATGCTCGGATCACCGGAGATTTCCTTGTCAACCAGCGCCGTCGCGGCTTTGTTGCCGTTCGGGAAGCGTACCTCGTTGGTGATCTCGGCCATGACCTCCGGCTGCAGCAGGAAATTCAGGAATTTGTAAGCCGCGTCGACATTTTCGGCATCTTTAGGGATGGCGACCATGTCATAGAAGCTACCGGCACCTTCTTTGGGAATGGCGTAGGACAGCTTGACCTTGTCACCGGCTTCATGAGCGCGCGACTTGGCCTGCTCCAGGTCACCGGAGTAACCGACGGCCACACAGATGTTGCCATTGGCCAGGTCAGAGATGTACTTGGACGAATGGAAGTAAGCCACAGAAGGACGGATCTTCAGCCACAGTGCTTCAGCTTCGGCCAGCTGTTTCTTGTCTTCGCTGTTGGTCGGGTAACCCAGGTAATGCAGGGCCACCGGGATCATTTCGGTAGGCGAGTCGAGGAAACTCACACCGCAGCTCTTGAGCTTGGCGATGTTCTCGGGCTTGAGCAGTACGTCCCAGGAGTCGATCTTGTCGACGCCCAGTGCCGCCTTGACCTTCTCGGGGTTATAGCCGATGCCGATGGTGCCCCACATGTACGGGAAGGCGAACTTGTTGCCCGGGTCACTGGCATCGCCCACCGCCTTGAGCAGCGCCGGGTCGAGGTTTTTCCAGTTCGGCAGTTTGGAGCGGTCCAGTTCCTGATAGACCCCGGCTTTGATCTGCTTGGCCAGGAAGTTGTTGCTTGGCACGACCACATCGTAGCCAGACTTGCCTGCCAGCAGTTTGGCCTCCAGGGTTTCATTGCTGTCGAACACATCGTAGACAACTTTGATACCCGACTCTTTCTCGAACTTGGCCACGGTGTCCGGGGCAATGTAATCGGACCAGTTATAAACGTGCAGCACTTTATCGTCAGCGTGCACGGTCGCGGTCATCAGGCCCGCCATGGACAAGGCGAGAAGGGTCTTGCCGAATGTTTTCATGGATACAGCTCCAAGTTGTCGTTATTAAACAGAACGGCTGACTGGCAGCGCCGTTAGTCTGGCAGATTAGCGGATGGCCTTGTAGAACAGCATTAACCTTGCAGCGCCTGCCAGGTCAGATCCAGGCACTGGCGCGCCTTGCTCACCAGTTCGTCGATCTGCGCCAGGCTGATGACCAGTGGCGGCGCAATGATCATGGTGTCGCCGACCGCTCGCATGATCAGGCCATTTTCAAAACAGAAGGTTCGGCAGATCATGCCCGCCGATTGCCCGGTGTAACGCTCCCGGCTGACCTTGTCGCGCACCAGCTCGATTGCCCCCAACAGACCCACGCCGCGCACCTCGCCCACCAACGGGTGGTCGCTCAGCTCACGCAGACGTTTCTGCAAGTAAGGTGCCGTTTCTGCCTTGACCCGTTCGACGACGCGTTCCTCACGCAGGATACGTATGTTTTCCAGGCCCACGGCGGCGGCCACCGGATGCCCGGAATAGGTGAAGCCGTGGTTGAAATCGCCCCCCTCGTTGAGCACCGCGACGACTTCGTCACGCACCACCAGGCCGCCCATGGGCACGTAACCGGAGGTCAGCCCCTTGGCGATGGTCATCATGTCCGCTTCAAGACCATAGTAGTCACTGCCGAACCACTCGCCGGTACGCCCGAAGCCGCAGATCACCTCGTCTGCCACGAACAGGATGTCGTAGCGGGCCAGAATTTCCTTGATGCGCGGCCAGTAGCTGTCAGGCGGTACGATGACCCCGCCAGCGCCCTGAATCGGCTCGGCGATAAAGGCGCCGACCGTGTCCACGCCGAGTTCGAGGATCTTTTTCTCCAGTTGATCGGCAGCCCAGACACCGAACTCATCCGGGCTCATGTCGCCACCCTCGCCGAACCAGTACGGCTGGGGAATATGGACAATCCCGGGAATCGGCAAATCGCCCTGCTCATGCATGTAAGTCATGCCACCCAAACTGGCACCGGCGACGGTGGAGCCGTGATAACCATTGACCCGGCTGATGATGGTTTTCTTGTTCGGCTGGCCTTTGATTGCCCAGTAATGACGCACCATGCGCAACATCGTGTCGTTGCCTTCGGAGCCGGAGCCGGTGAAGAACACATGGTTCATGCCCTGCGGGGCAATCTGGCCGATCGCCTGCGCCAGCTCCAGAGCAGGCGGGTGAGCGGTCTGGAAGAACAGGTTGTAATACGGCAGCTCACGCATCTGGCGACTGGCGGCCGCGACCAGCTCTTCACGACCGTAGCCCACCGCAACGCACCACAAGCCGGCCATGCCGTCGAGAATCTGCTGCCCTTCGCTGTCCCACAGGTACACCCCTTCGGCGCGGGTAATGATGCGCGGCCCTTTTTCCTTCAGTTGCTTGTAGTCACTGAAAGGCGCCAGATGATGCTCGTGGCTGAGGCTTTGCCATTCGAGGGTTTGTGGATTCTTGACGGTCATTGCATCACTCCATTGCCAGATTGCAGGGTGGATAGCCCGTGTAGGAGCGGCTTCAGCCGCGAAGGGTCACAGCTTCGGGGCTGAAGCCCCTCCTACGGGGCTTCAGCGGTCAGACAGCAAACAACAGGAACTCACGCTCCCAGGAACTGATCACGCGCTTGAAGTTTTCATGCTCGGCACGCTTGACCGCGACGTAGCCAACGATGAATTTCTTGCCCAGGTACTTCTCGATGGTCTTGCTGTTTTCCAGGCGCTCCAGCGCGTCTTCGATGGTCAGTGGCAGGCGCAGGTTGCGGCGCTCGTAGCCACGTCCCACTACCGGCGCGCTGGGGTTGATGCCTTCGACCATGCCGATGAAACCGCACAGCAGACTCGCGGCAATCGCCAGATACGGGTTGGCATCGGCGCCCGGCAGGCGGTTTTCGACGCGCCGGTTCTGCGGGCCGGCATCCGGTACGCGCAGGCCGACGGTGCGGTTTTCTTCGCCCCACTCGACATTGACCGGCGCCGAGGTGTCGGGCAGGAAGCGGCGGAACGAGTTGACGTTGGGCGCGAACAGCGGCAACAGCTCGGGGATGTATTTCTGCAAACCACCGACATGCTGCAGAAACAGCGTGCTCATGGTGCCGTCTTCGTTGGAAAAGATGCTCTTGCCGGTCTGAATGTCGATCACACTCTGGTGCAGGTGCATGGCGCTGCCCGGCTCGCCGGTCATGGGCTTGGCCATGAAGGTCGCAGCCACGTTGTGCTTGAGCGCGGCCTCGCGCATGGTGCGTTTGAACACCACGATCTGGTCAGCCAGCGACAGCGCATCACCGTGACGGAAGTTGATTTCCATCTGCGCCGTGCCATCTTCATGAATCAGCGTGTCGAGGTCGAGGTTCTGCAGTTCGCACCAGTCGTAAACGTCTTCGAACAGCGGATCGAACTCGTTGGCGGCCTCGATGGAGAACGACTGCCGGCCCGTTTCGGGACGCCCGGAGCGGCCTACCGGCGGCTGCAACGGGTAGTCGGGGTCATCGCTGCGCTTGGTCAGGTAGAACTCCATCTCCGGCGCGACAATCGGCTGCCAGCCCTGGTCGGCATACAGCTTGAGGACTTTCTTGAGCACGTTGCGCGGCGACAGCTCGATGGGGTTGCCCTGTTTGTCGTAGGTGTCGTGGATCACCTGGGCCGTCGGCTCGATAGCCCATGGCACCAGATACACGGCATTGGCATCGGGGCGGCAGATCATGTCGATGTCGGCCGGGTCGAGCAGTTCGTAGTAGATCTCGTCTTCTACATAGTCACCGGTCACAGTCTGTAACAGAACGCTTTCCGGCAGGCGCATGCCTTTTTCAGCGATGAATTTGTTGGTGGGGGAGATCTTGCCCCGAGTGATGCCGGTCAGGTCCGACATCATGCATTCGACTTCAGTGATCTTGTGTTCTTTCAACCAATCGGTGAGCTGGTCGAGATTGGTACTCATAAATACCTCAGGTTTGACGTGTCCTGACCGGAGTCAGGCCTGGATGCGACTTGTTCGGCGTCACAGTGCAGTGCCCAGGCGCCGTGCGGTGCAGGATGCACCTCGCAAATGCATGTTTGATGAACGCAGCGCAAGGCTAACGCAACCTGGAGGCGGATGCCGAGTCAAATGCGCGGTCATACGCAAGCGCGAAGGGGTAAGCGGCACGCTGTCAGCCGCGCCACTATAGTGATAGGGTTCAGTAGACGCTGTGCATCGGTGATGGGCGACACCACTGCCTGGCGAGGCCATTGCGCAGTGTGCGTTGTTGTCCATGAATGGCAATGCAGACATCGACGCCCCCGGTATTTTTGCTGTTATGGGTTGCGATGGAGCTTAGCGCCGTTCATTTTTTTTCACAATAATTAGAAATACGTTGAACACGCCAATTCATGGCTTCGGGTATTGCCCGGCTGTAGCGTGTTGCGAATGCCCTGACAAGCAGCATAATCGGCACGATGGCGCCATTTCGGGGCAAAGGAAAGCTCTATTGACTTCATCATGGCTTTCGGATTGACTGAATCCGGCAAGACTCGATGATTGATATTTTTAACAACAAAGGTGTTGCATCATGTCGGTACCCCCGCGTGCCGTTCAGCTCAACGAAGCGAACGCGTTCCTTAAGGAACACCCTGAGGTTCTGTACGTTGACCTTCTGATTGCAGATATGAATGGTGTAGTGCGTGGCAAGCGAATCGAACGCACCAGCCTGCACAAGGTTTACGAAAAAGGCATCAACCTCCCGGCCTCGTTGTTTGCCCTGGACATCAATGGCTCCACAGTAGAAAGCACCGGCCTTGGCCTGGATATCGGCGATGCCGATCGCATCTGCTACCCGATCCCCAATACGCTGTGCAATGAACCGTGGCAAAAGCGCCCCACCGCGCAATTGCTGATGACCATGCACGAACTCGAAGGCGAACCCTTCTTTGCCGACCCGCGCGAGGTACTGCGCCAGGTCGTCAGCCGGTTCGACGAGATGGGCCTGACCATCTGCGCCGCGTTTGAGCTGGAGTTCTACCTGATCGACCAGGAAAACGTGAACGGCCGCCCACAGCCACCGCGCTCACCGATTTCCGGCAAACGCCCGCATTCCACTCAGGTGTACCTGATCGACGACCTCGACGAGTACGTCGATTGCCTGCAGGACATCCTCGAAGGCGCCAAGGAGCAAGGCATTCCGGCTGACGCCATCGTCAAGGAAAGCGCCCCTGCGCAGTTCGAGGTCAACCTGCACCACGTGGCCGACCCGCTCAAGGCCTGCGACTACGCGGTACTGCTCAAGCGCCTGATCAAGAACATCGCCTACGACCATGAGATGGACACCACCTTCATGGCCAAGCCCTATCCGGGCCAGGCCGGCAACGGCCTGCATGTGCACATCTCGATCCTTGATCGCGACGGCAAGAACATTTTCACCAGTGAGGATCCCGAGCAGAACGCCGCATTGCGTCATGCGGTCGGCGGTGTGCTCGAGACCCTGCCGGCGCAGATGGCGTTCCTGTGCCCGAACGTCAACTCCTACCGCCGCTTCGGCGCGCAGTTCTACGTACCTAACTCACCAACCTGGGGCCTGGACAACCGCACCGTGGCGGTGCGCGTACCAACCGGCACCGCCGATGCCGTGCGCATCGAGCACCGCGTGGCGGGCGCCGATGCCAACCCGTATCTGCTGATGGCCTCGGTACTGGCAGGCGTGCACCACGGCCTGACCAACAAGATCGAGCCGGGCGCACCGGTCGAAGGCAACTCCTACGAGCAATTCGAACAGAGCCTGCCCAACAACCTGCGCGACGCCCTGCGCACGCTGGACGACAGCGAAGTCATGGCCAAATACATCGATCCGAAATACATCGATATCTTCGTGGCTTGTAAAGAGAGCGAGCTGGAAGAGTTCGAGCACTCGATTTCGGATTTGGAGTACAACTGGTACTTGCATACGGTTTGAGTCGCACGACCAGACATGGCCAGCCCGTAATGACTGGCCATGTCATGAACTATGGAACCATTTACCACGTTGACATATTGATCCGTTGCAAGTCATCCTCAAAATCCTGAATCCGCTTCTTATGCTTGCGAATACGCTGAGCGACAGTATTCGGCTTACCTTCAATTAAATTCATTTGCTCCGCCTTCAACATGTACCGACTGTATTCCAGGTTCCCGCCGATGTAATTAGGCATCACTGGATTAAGCCCCTTGTCGAACGCTTTTTTCTGCGCAGCGATACTCTTGAAGTAAAGGTTTCGCTTACCAGACAGCATCGCACTGACCTCATTAAGGTCCTTATATTTCACGTCGTATTTCACTATCCTGCGCGCCCAGTCACCACTCACTACTGAAGGTGGCACTATCACCGGCGAGGGTGGTGTAACGACCGCAGGTTTCTGAGTCAGGCCTTTAATTATAGTTGAGCGCTTCATATCCACGGACAAATAGGCTTGGCGTGCAGGTTTGATTGATACATGACGTGTTTTGGAATACCTACGGTAAAGGTTCAGTACGCCTAATGACTTCACATGCCCGGTTGGGTCTTGGTTATTCACCGGATCCGCCTGACAATACGCATATGCATTGATTCCCCCCTCCGCAAACGGGCTCAAGCTGTCCGGGCTATTAAAACGCATCAGTACCGGGTTGAACGCCCGATAGCCATTACCCAACAGGTAATGCCTGGTCAGTGGGTCGCAAAACTCGCCGTTAAAGCCTGGACGTCCACGAAGCAGTGCTCGTTGTTTAGTCATTAATCTGGCCTCGATGAGAAACTCAAAGTCAATTGTCGCTATGTTGGCTACAAGATTCAGCTAGCGGAAATGACAGGCTGGATTCAACGCAGCGATGGCGACGCAGGTAGTTTTTAGAGGCACCCTGTAGACGCAATGCCGATCAGTTAAG
This sequence comes from Pseudomonas sp. 21LCFQ02, assembly GCF_024129895.2. Classification (NCBI taxonomy): domain Bacteria; kingdom Pseudomonadati; phylum Pseudomonadota; class Gammaproteobacteria; order Pseudomonadales; family Pseudomonadaceae; genus Pseudomonas; species Pseudomonas sp. 21LCFQ02. The sequence continues at coordinate 1,578,860 of NZ_CM178749.1, read as the reverse complement.
CGATTTCGGACCTGGCTTAGTCAGGGTGGGAGGGAGTTCTACTCGCGACGAGGCCCGTAGAGTCGGCACATTTGCTTGGAATGTGCCGCAGCAGTCGCCAGCAGAGCTGCTTGCCACCGGGCCGATTGGGCCTTAGCTGGCACCTGCTCGATCAGGAAATGTTTTGGTCATTTTGAGTCTTCTGGGTCGCGCAGTTAACTGGTAGAGCCCTCAGGCGCCCTGGGCTGAATCCACGAAAGCGGACACCGACACTCCGTTAACTTAATGCCACTTTTGAGCACCTGAACGATCTGGGAGAACAGTATTTCAGGGTGCCGTGTGGATGCTTGTCCTGCTTGAGCCGAACTGTTGATTGGAAACGCGACAGTGCCGACAGGCTTGTCCAAGCAACTCGCCGCCAGCCTTATCGTGGTTGTTAGCCATAAACAAACGCCGTTGCCTACCCCTTACTCGACGGGATTGGCTTTCAGTCCGAGCCGTCGGTTCCAGATGAGTCACTTCGATAAAACGAGCGACGGGCCTGGGCCCCGTCCCTGCGCACCTCGATCACCCTCTCAGACAAAAGCTCAACCCCAGGGTCCCTGATAGACATGAGTTCTAACTCGGAGGAGCTAGAGGAAAGGGTAGGAGATGCCATGGCACCAGGCATTGAGCGACGTGGGGGTGGAGACACTCTGGCAACGGGCCCTGAGGGACGTGGGATTCGAGAGCCCCTGAGATCAAGCACTGAGGGGCGTGAGGTTGAAGCCCCCCTGTGAACGAGCCCTGAGGGACGTGGAATTTGGGAGTCCCTGAGAACGGGCACTCCGGCACCAAGGGGTGAACCTGACACCGCTGTTGCGCTGGCAGTCGAAGGCATTACGGCTACCGCGTTGGCGCTGCGCGGACTCGGCGCAACCCTGGCGACGGACAATCGGCGCCTGATCGCCTGCTCGAAAGGGTCGACCCACACCTTTATCGCGGAGCGATAGCCTGCGGAAATGATATGGCCGGTGGGATCGCGAAAACTGATCGGATCCCCTTGGCAGTACGCATACGTATTAATTTCACCCTCACCAAACGGACTCAAACTGTCCGGACTGTTAAAGCGCATCAATACTGGGTTGTACGCCCGATAGCCATTACCCAACAGGTAATGGCCGGTAACCGGGTCGCGCCGCTCGCCATTGAAACCCAGCAGGCTGGCCAGCCCACTGTTCGGGGCGTGATGGCCGTAAGCGGTGTAGACCAGTGCCTGTTGCCCGGCCTGTTTAAGGGGTGTTAATACCGAGCCTTGGCGGTCGGTAGCGAGCAAGGCGGTGTCCATGCCGGTGTCGCTGGCCGATTGCTGCGTCAGCAGGTTTTCTTCGGTGTGCAGAAAGGAGTGGCGCAGCGCGCCCTGGATCTGGGTCGTCAGGCGACTCTTGCAATAAAACAATCGCGCATCGCTCTCACCGGCAGGTGCCAGCCCGGTGAGCCGGTCCAGCGGGTCGTAGTGGTAACGGCAAAGCATCAACTGTTGTTCGGCCATGTGCCCATCTCGCTGATCAGGGGTTATGGAAAGAGTGTGCTTACGGGCGGCAAGACTGGGCAGATAGCAGAAATGACAGGTGCCAGGCCGCAAGATCCGGATATCTGCTTGGGCAACGCTGGACGACGGCCAGGTCATGGGTATTTACATGGCGAATTGAGGTGCACTGATCCGCGACAGCACTCATCCGCTTATGACGCCTTCAACGTTGTCTTAAGTTTGCTATCTGCTGCTGGATGTCCGTCAGGCCATTTGTGAGAACGTCCTCAGGCAAACGCCGTATCTGAGGGTTTCGGTAAAGCCCCTCCATATGCCTGAGCATATAGCTCTCTACCTGAATATTTCTTTGAGCGCTGGCCCGGAACGTATTGATGGCTGCGTGATTGCTCCGTAAATGGCCCTGTAATTGCACAGCGGAGAACGACTCAAACAGGTCAGGATCATAGACATTGAAGGTCTGCCCTGAACCAACCCGATATTCTCGCCTCGGCGCCGCCACTCCATTGAGCGTGCGGCGCTCAAAAGTACTCTGGCCTAGAAAGGCTCGATAGTGGTCGCTCGTATATTCCACTTGCACCAGAGAACCTGACGCCGCTGTTGCGCTGGCAGTCGAAGGTATTACGGCTACCGCGTTGGCGCTGCGCGGACTCGGCGCAACCCTGGCGACGGGCAATCGGCGCCTGATCGCCTGCTCGAAAGGGTCGACCCACACCTTTATCGCGGAGCGATAGCCTGCGGAAATGATATGGCCGGTGGGATCGCGAAAACTGATCGGATCCCCTTGGCAGTACACATACGTATTAATTCCACCCTCACCGAACGGACTCAAACTGTCCGGACTGTTAAAGCGCATCAATACTGGGTTGTACGCCCGATAGCCATTGCCCAACAGATAATGGCCAGTGATTGGCTCGCAGAGATCGCCATTGAAGCCTAGGTGCACGGATTGACGCTGTCCAGATCCAATTGCTGCCCCACAATTCGGAGGGACGGGAAGTAGCGCTCGCTGCTCAGCCATTGGTCTGACCCCTAGAAGAGATTGAAAACCGATTATCGTTCCGGCTGCCACCAGATTCAGCTAGCGGAAATGACAGGCTGGATTCAACGGCCCCGAACCACGCCAAAACAGGCGATGGACGACAAGAATTGTGACCCTTCTTACAGACCTTTCTGTATCTCTTGAGTGAAGTTTCCGAGAGAATCCCGACCGCTTGCGCCTGCCTGAGCGGACCTCTAGTCTGCGCTTCGCCGCTGTAAATACAGTGGCGGGGTGTGAGAGCCCGGTTGCTTTAAGAGGTCGGCGCAAGCCTGTCAATTCGCTTTCGATTTATCCTTGTATCGAATGCGTTATGGCGGCTGTGTGCAGGCAGACTTCGGTCTGACCGGGTGCCTCTACCGGTCCTCTCACCCTGTACATAGCTGCCACCCTTTGCCGTGTGAGAGCGACAAGCGATGGCTCCAAAACTTTAAGAGGTTTTAGACCATGAAAAAAATCACACCCGATCCACCCATGCACCTCGAAGACACCCTGCTGCGTGTCGACCAGATCCTGCGCTGCGCCGTCGCCACCGCCTATGAAGCCGGCGAGCAGTTGAGCGGCCAGCAACGTGACCTGGCCTTCTCGGTGATGCATCTGGCAGAAATGGCTCATTCGCTGATCAACCAATCGCTACAGACGATCGAAATGCAATAGGCCAACCTTCCCGCCGACCCCGTAACAGCCCGGTCTCGGCGGGAGCGTTACTCGCAGGCGCCCTGTACAATGGCACCTTGCCCGCCGCAGAGTTAGCTGACCATGACCCGCCCCGCCACACCCCGCAAACCCCGTGCTGCCAGCCAGGCGCGGATCGGCTCGATCCTCACTGCCGCGCGGGAATTGCTGGTCAGCGAGGGCATGGACAACATGTCGATCTACAGCGTGGCCGAGCGCGCACAGATTCCACCGTCATCGGTGTACCACTTCTTCGCCAGCGTACCGGCCCTGCTCGAAGCCCTGACCGCCGACGTGCATGCGGCTTTTCGGGCCACCTTGCTGGAGCCAGTGGCGCACGACTCACTACGCGACTGGCGCGACCTGTCGCGGGTGCTGGAAGTGCGCATGCTCACCATCTACAACAACGATGCAGCGGCCCGTCAGTTGATCCTTGCCCAGCATGGCCTGGCAGAGGTCAATCAGGCCGACCACCGGCACGATATCGAGCTGGGCCAGTTGCTGCAGGCGGTATTCGCCCGGCACTTTTATTTGCCGGTGCTGCCCGATGATGTCGATGTGTTCGCGCTGGCCATGGAACTGAGCGACCGGGTCTATGCCCGCTCAATGCAACTGCATGGGCAGATCACCCCGCGCCTGGCGCAAGAAGCCCTGCGGGTGTTCGATGCTTATCTGGGCTTGTACCTGCCGCCCTGTACAGCTATTCGCCAGCAGCCGCTCTGAATGCAAAAACCCCGGGCAACCTGCGTTGGCCGGGGCTTTCTTGACCTGCCGGATTACAGCTTGGCGATCGACACTTCAGTCGATTTCACGAATGCGATCACTTCACTGCCTACGGCCAGTTCCAGCTCTTTCACAGAGCGGGTGGTGATGACCGAGGTGACGATGCCCGAAGCGGTCTGCACGTCGATTTCCGACAGCACGTCGCCCTGGACGATTTCCTTGATGGTGCCTTTGAACTGGTTACGAACGTTGATGGCCTTGATAGTCATGAGATCTTCCTCTCGTCAGGTATTGATACTGATTAATTGGCCCAACGCAGTTGCGTAGGCAGGGGTGAAACGGGTTCCGGGTCCGGTGGTGTGCCGGGAATTGCCAGCACCCGGTTGAGCACTTCGGCTTCCAGTGCCGCCAGGCGGTGCGAGCCACGGGCACGCGGCCGTGGCAGGTCGACGATCAGGTCCAGGCCGATGCGGCCCTCTTCAATCAGGATCACCCGGTCAGCCACCGCAACGGCTTCGCTGACATCGTGGGTGACCAGCAGTACGGTAAAGCCGTGCTTGCGCCACAGGTTTTCGATCAACTGCTGCATCTCGATGCGGGTCAGGGCATCCAGCGCGCCCAGCGGCTCATCGAGCAATAACAGGCGTGGCTTGTGAATCAATGCACGCGCCAGCGCCACACGCTGCTTCTGGCCACCGGACAGCGCCGCCGGCCACTCGTTGGCGCGCTCGGCCAGGCCGACCGCTTCCAGCGCTTCCAGTGCTTGCGGGCGCCAGTCGCCAGTCAACCCGAGGCCGACGTTGTCGATGATCTTCTTCCACGGCAGCAAACGCGCTTCCTGGAACATCAGGCGGGTGTCATCGCGGGCCTGACTCAGCGGCGCAGAGCCGGCCAGCAGCTCGCCTTCAGTGGGTTTGTCCAGCCCGGCCAGCAGGCGCAGCAAGGTGCTTTTGCCGCAACCGCTGCGCCCGACCACGGCGACGAACTGCCCGGCCGGAATGTGCAGGTCGATGTCTTTGAGCACTTCGCGGTTGCCAAAGGCCTTCTTGAGCTTGTGCGAGGCCAGCGGGATGCCGCGCAACAGATGCGCCGGTTGTTGCTGTTTCAGACTGGTCATGCCGCACCGCCTTTAGTCACTTGATAAGCCGGGTGCCAACGCAGGCACACGCGCTCCAGGCCGCGTGCAGCCACATCGGCGAGCTTGCCAAGCACGGCGTACAGCACAATCGCCAGCACCACGACATCGGTTTGCAGGAATTCGCGGGCATTCATGGCCAGGTAACCGATACCGGAACTGGCAGAAATGGTTTCAGCCACGATCAGGGTCAGCCACATGAACCCCAGCGCGAAGCGCACCCCGACCAGGATCGACGGCATGGCGCCCGGCAGGATCACGTGGCGGAACAGACCAAAGCCTGACAACCCGTAACTGCGCGACATCTCGACCAGAGCCGGGTCGATGTTGCGGATCCCGTGATAGGTGTTGAGGTAAATCGGAAAAAGGGTGCCCAAGGCCACCAGAAACACCTTGGCGGTCTCGTCGATGCCGAACCACAGGATCACCAGCGGAATCAGCGCCAGGTGCGGCACGTTACGGATCATCTGCACCGAGCTGTCGAGCAGGCGCTCGCCCCAGCGGGTCAGACCGGTGATAAAACCCAGCGCCAGGCCGATGCCGCCGCCGATGGCGAAGCCCACCCCGGCACGCCAGCCGCTGATTGCCAGGTGGGTCCAGATCTCGCCGCTGGACACCAGGCTGACGCCCGCCTCGATCACGGCGCTGGGCGCCGGCAGGATGCGGGTAGACAGCCAGCCGGCGCTGACCGAGAGCTGCCAGACAGCCAGCAAAAGCACCGGCAGCGCCCAGGGTGCCAGCCTGTGCAAGACTCGTTGTGAAGCACTGAGGCTCATGGAGTTGTCTCCTCGAAAGGCCTGAAAATCACTGTGCTTTGGCAACAGCGGCAGGAGGTGTCCAGATCACATCTTTGATGCTCAATGGTTTGGGGATCAGCTTGAGCTGGTGGAAGCTGTCAGCGATTTTCTGTTGCGCCTCGACCACCTGCGGGGTGATGAAATGCGCGCCGTAGCCTTGGCGCTTCACGGAAGTCAGGGTGATATCAGCCGGCAGGCCGAGCAGCGGTGCGACCTGTTTGGTCACCTCTTCAGGGTTGGCCTGGGACCACTCACCGACCGCCCGCACTTCCTCGACCAGCGCCTGGATGATCTTCGGGTTTTTCTGCGCGTAAGGCTTGGTCGCCAGGTAGAACTGGTGGTTATCGACGATGCCGGTGCCGTCCTTCAGGGTGCGTGCCTGCAACTGCTGTTCGGCAGCGGCCTGGTACGGGTCCCAGATTACCCAAGCATCGACGCTGCCACGCTCAAAGGCGGCGCGGGCATCGGCGGGCGGCAAGAACACGGTCTGGATGTCGCTGTATTTCAGGCCAGCTTCTTCAAGCGCCCGAACCAGCAGGTAATGCACGTTGGAGCCTTTGTTGAGGGCGACCTTCTTGCCCTTGAGTTCCTTGACCGAGGTAATCGGTGAGCCTTTGGGCACCAGGATCGCTTCGCTGGTCGGCGCCGGCGGCTCGTAGGCCACGTACAGCAGGTCGGCACCGGCCGCCTGGGCGAATACCGGTGGCGTCTCACCGGTCACGCCGAAGTCGATGGAACCCACGTTGAGGCCTTCGAGCAACTGCGGGCCACCAGGAAATTCGGTCCACTGCACTTTGACGCCCTGCTCGGCCAGCCGCTTCTCCAACGAGCCCTTGGCCTTGAGCAGCACCAGAGTGCCGTACTTCTGATAACCGATACGCAAGTCTTCGGCTTGCGCCTGGGTGAGAACACCGAGGCTCAGGGCGGCAGCAACAAGAGCGGCCAGGCTTTGACGCAAGAAGGTGGTGCGCATGGCGCTCTCCGTTGTTGTGCGGGTTAGGTGGGGTGACATTACCAGTTGTTTTTTATATCTATAAATCTCATTTTTTCATTTGGTTATTTCTTAATTGAATATGAGGGATATTTTTCATACGCCAAAAAAAGGGCCGACAATGTCGGCCCGAAAAAACCCCACTCAGGGAGGATATGGATTCTGTATCGCGGCTGAAGCCGCTCCTACAAGAGGATGTGGATTCTGTTTCGCGGCTGAAGCCGCTCCTACAAGAGGATGTGGATTCTGTTTCGCGGCTGAAGCCGCTCCTACAAGAGGATGTGGATTCTGTTTCGCGGCTGAAGCCGCTCCTACGAGAGGATGTGGATTCTGCATCGCGGCTGAAGCTGCTCCTACGAGAGGATATGAATTCTGTTTCGCGGCCGAAACGGATCGCCGCGAAAGGCAACCATCAGCGATTCGGTTGAGGCGTCAGGCGCAGGTAGGGCGTGACAGCCTTGTAGCCTTTAGGGAAACGTTGCTTGATCTCGTCCTCGTCCTTGAGCGACGGCACGATGACCACGTCATCACCGTCCACCCAGTTGGCCGGGGTGGCCACCTTGTGATTGTCGGTCAGTTGCAGAGAGTCGACCACCCGCAGGATTTCATTGAAGTTGCGCCCGGTGCTGGCCGGGTAGGTGATGATCAGACGCACCTTTTTGTTCGGGTCGATAATGAACAGCGAACGTACGGTCAAGGTGTCACTGGCATTGGGGTGAATCAGGTCGTACAGGTCCGAGACCTTGCGATCGGCGTCCGCCAGGATCGGGAAATTGACCAGGGTGTTCTGGGTGGTGTTGATGTCATCGATCCACTTCACGTGGGAGTCCACCGGGTCCACCGACAGGGCAATGGCCTTGACCCCGCGCTTGGTGAATTCGTCTTTAAGCTTGGCGGTAAGGCCCAGCTCGGTGGTGCACACCGGGGTGAAGTCCGCCGGGTGAGAGAACAGAATGCCCCAGCTATTGCCCAGCCATTCATGGAAACGAATACGGCCTTCACTGGAGTCCTGTTCGAAGTCAGGGGCGATATCGCCAAGTCGCAGTGTCATGGTGTAGCTCCTTGTTAAGCAGGTGGGCGTTGGGTGCTATTGGGTTATGAGTCCACTGTGCACTGTTCTGTTGAAAATTAAAAAGAATAGATATTGATTTAAATAGATCAAAAAGAAATATTAAAAAGCAGGCAAAAAGAACCCCGCACAAGGCGGGGTTCTTTTAAACGGCGTTCAACACACTTACATGAAGTTGTAGGTGTAGTTGAAGATCACACGAGTCTGATCAGTGTCAGTGGTGTTCAGGCCGGTTTCGCTACGGAACGAAGCGTGACGTACGGTAGTGCCGAAGCCTTTCAACGGACCGCTCTGGATCACGTAGTCAACACGCATGTCGCGTTCCCACTCGGAGAACTCACGACCGGCATTGGCACCAGTACCTTTGATGTCATCGCCATGCAGGTAGGCAATCGAAGCCTTCAGGCCCGGGATACCAGCCTTGGCGAAGTCATAGGAGTACTGACCGAAAGTGGTGTTCTCGCCAGCACGGATGAAACCGTTAGCCATCGAGTCGGTGAACAGGTAGAAGCTGCCGCCACCGTTGCCTTCGGCACGGCCACGGCCGTCAGTGATCGAGCCTTGGTTCAGCGAGACGAAGCCACCGTCATCGCCCACCTGCTGGTGGCCGACCATGAATGCGTGGCCACCCAGCGAGTAGGTGAACATCGCCGACCAGGTCTTGTTGTCGACCTCGCCTGCATTCTTGGCGTAACCGCCGTTGTTGTTGAAGGTGTAACCAGCGGTACGGCTGCTGTTGTTGCCGTCAGAGCTGCTGTCGAAGTAACGCAGGTCGGTTTTGAACGACTGGCCTTCGGAGATCGGGTAAACGTGTACCAGACCCAGGAAGTGCTGCTTGTAGAAGTCTTCCAGGTTGGCGAAGTAGTACTGCAGGGTCAGGTCTTTGGTGACTTTCCAGTCAGCACCGGCGAAACGGAACTCGTCGCTACCTTTGGTAGCGCCACCGACCGACAGGTCAGTCCAGTTCGACGAGGCACGGCCAATGCTCTTGGTCAGTTGACCGGCAGTGAAGGTCACGCCGTCCAGGTCCTTGGAGGTCAGGATGCCGCCTTCAAAGGCTTGTGGCAGCAGACGACCGTCGTTGGTAACCAGGATTGGCAGGTTTGGAGCCAGGGCGTTACCGAGTTTCAGCTCGGTCTTGGAGAAGCGAGCCTTGACGTTAGCGCCGGCACGAGTCCACTCGCTGACAGCCGAACCGTCGCGGTCGCTAGGCGTGATAGCGCCGTTGGTTGCTGCCGAGCGGTAGCCACGACCGCCGTCCAGGTGAACACCGACCAACGCCTGAGCGTCGAGACCGAAACCTACGGTGCCCTGAGTGAAGCCCGAGCTGTAGTCAAACTTCAGACCGGTTGCAGTTTCCTGATGGTCGTGGGCAGTGCTTTCACGCCAGTCGTTCTTGAAGTACAGGGTCCGGGAACTCACGGACGCCTTGCTGTCTTCGATGAAACCGGCAGCGCCGGCCTGTTGGGCCAGAACGCCCAGGGTGACGGCCAGGGCCAGGGTGGACTTCTTCATTACTTCGCTCCTCGTGAATCTAATTTTTGTATTCCATGGCCAGCAACAGATGCTGCAACCACGGTCGCGGGATTCACGCCGATGTTGACCTTCAGGTCAATCTCTTACGGGTGCCTCACGACTAATTGACTAGACCGCGTGTTTCGGTCGCTGCACGGTAGTGAAATCACATCGAAACAAAAAGGAACAATTTGGCAACCTGTTATACCTTTTTGCTATATGTGACTTCCCATGTCAAACAGACCGACACGGAGTGTATCCAGCAAATAAGCTAATGACTAAAAAATATTTTATTACCGTTCGTCAGATCCTTTAGTTTGCCGTCACCGGACAACCGGAAATCGTACCTCCCGCCACGAAACTTTTTCCGGAAGCTTTTCGCCATGCAACTAAAACCCCTTGTAAAACGGGCACTTGCCCGACACTTAGCAGCAATTGTGACAGTTGCCACCGCACTGGCCTGCACCAGCACCGCACACGCCGAAGAAAAATTGCGCATCGGTTTTCAGAAGTCATCCACGCTGATTGCGGTGCTCAAAACCCAAGGCACCCTGGAGCGGGAACTGAACAAACAGGGCATCAGCGTGTCGTGGCATGAGTTCCCCAGCGGCCTGCCCCTGCTCGAATCGCTGAACGTCGGCAATATCGACCTGAGCGCTGACGTGGCCGACACCGTACCGGTGTTCGCCCAGGCCGCTGGTGCCCGCCTGACCTACTTTGCCCGTGAGGCGCCCTCGCCTTCGGCCCAGGCCATCGTGGTGCACAAGGATTCGAAGCTCAGCAGCCTGGCCGACCTCAAAGGCCGCAAAGTGGCGGTGACCAAGGCGGCTGGCAGCCATTACCTGCTGATCGCCGCGCTGCAAAGCGCTGGCCTGAAATTCAGTGATATCGAACCGGCTTACCTGACGCCCGCTGACGGGCGTGCAGCGTTCGAGAACCGCAAGGTCGACGCCTGGGTCACCTGGGAACCCTTTCTCAGCGGCGTGCAGCGCCAGTTGCCGACTCGCACCCTGGCCGATGGCAAGGGCCTGGCCCAGTACCAGCGCTATTACCTGACCACCCAGGCCTATGCCAGTAAACATCAGCCGGTGCTCAAGACCGTGTTCAACGAATTGCAAAAGACCGGCCAGTGGGTCAAGGCTCACCCCACCGATGCCGCGAAGCTGCTTGGCCCGCTGTGGGGCAATCTCGACGTGGCCACCGTGGAAGCCGCCAACCAGCGCCGCACCTATCAGATCCTGCCGGTAGAAGCCGACAAGCTCGATGAGCAGCAGAGCATCGCTGACACCTTCTTCGAAGCCGGCTTGTTGCCCGCCAAGGTCGATGCCAGTGATGTGCAAGTGTGGAAGCCCTGAAGGCAGGATTGGCCTTTTCACAGCTGGATGTGTTTTGCCTGACCGGCCCCTACATCTGTTATGAATGCACCGCCGCCTTCACGAGCAAGCTCGTTCCCACCTCATTTCAGATCAGAGTCCGGGTGGGAACGACCTTGGTCGTGAAGAGGCCGGTATGAGCTCTACATCTGCTGTGGATGTATCTCCGTCTTCACCAGCAAGACGGGTCGACATCAGCGCTAAAGCACATAGAACCAGATCGCCACAAAGTGCATCAGGCTGCCGCCAATCACGAACAGGTGCCAGATACCGTGCCAGTGGCGAATGTGGTCAAAGGCGAAGAACAGAATGCCGACGGTGTACAGCACGCCGCCGCCGGCCAGCCAGAAGAACCCGGCACTGCCCAGCGCCGCCAGTAATGGTTTGGCCGCCACCAGCACGATCCAGCCCATCAGCGCGTAGATCACCACCGAGAGAATCCGCGCTTCGGAGCGCGGTTTGATTTCCTGCAGGATACCGATCAGCGCCAGCCCCCAGACCACGCCAAACAGGCTCCAGCCCCACGGGCCGCGCAGGCTCACCAGGCAGAATGGCGTGTAGCTGCCAGCGATCATCAGGTAGATCGAGAAATGATCGACCTTGCGCATGATCTGCTTCGCCCGCCCGCGCACGCTGTGGTACACAGTCGAGGCGCTGTACAGCCCGACCAGGCATACGCCATAAACCGCGACGCTGACAATTTTCCATACATCATGCTGCAGGCTGGCCAGTACCAGCAGCCAGATGGCGCCCACGCAGGCCAGCACGGCACCGACCAGATGAGACCAGGCGTTAAATTTTTCTCCGTAGTACATCGGCACTCCGACCTTTGTCCGGTGATGAAAACTCTGGCTGCAAGAGCCAAAGCTCAGACCATCGACTTACGGATTTTGCACAGCGCCTCGGGCACAATCGTCACCACGCCCACCCCGAGCGCCCACCATGCAGATCGATGACGAACTGACCCTCAAGAAACTGGAAACCTTTCTGGCGTTCATGCGCACCGGCAACCTCAGCCGCGCCGCCGCCGAGTTACAGACCAGCAATGTCAGTGTGCACCGCGCCATTCACTCACTGGAAAGTGCCCTGCGCTGCCCGCTGTTCAAGCACGAAGGCCGCAACCTGACACCCCTGGAAAGCGCCTACGTGCTGGAAGAACATGCCCAGAAGCTGATTCAGGACGTGGTCAGTGCGGTGGAACTGACCCGCCAGGCCGCCGGCTTTTCGGCCGCACGTTTTCGCTTGGGGGCGCTTTACTCGCTGACCGTGCGTACGGTGCCGCAACTGATCATGGGCCTGAAGCTGCGCCGCAGCGAGCTGAATATCGACCTGGTGCTGGGCTCGAACATGGACCTGTTGTACAAGCTCAAGAACATGGAAGTCGATGCGATGCTGGTGTCGCTGGATAACAACATCAACGACCCGGACTGCGATCACCTGGCGCTGTTTTCCGACGATATCTTTCTCGCCGTGCCCATCGACTCGGCTTTTGCGCATTACCCCGAAGTGGACCTGGGCGACCTGCGCGAAGAAACCTTCATCACCCTGACTCAGGGTTTTGCCACCCACCGCGACGGCGTGCGGGTGTTCCAGCAGGCCGGCTTCGAACCCAAGGTGGCAATGCAGGTCAACGACATCTTCACCCTGCTGAGCATGGTCAGCTCCGGCGTCGGCTACGCCCTGCTGCCAGGGCGTATCGCCGCCGTGTATGAAAACCGGGTGAAGCTGATCCCGCTGCAGGCGCGTTACCGCATGCAGCAGGACATCGGCGTGGTGTTCCTGAAATCCCGCGAACGCGACCCGAACCTGCTGGCCCTGGTTGCGGAATGCCGGATGTATGCGAGCCGGGCATCGGCATCATCCTGAAGAACCTGACAGCGCATCGCGCTGCCAGCAGACCTGCGGTTAACCCACCAACCCACGCACCGCAAAGTACAACAGCGATGGCCCGAGCAGGCAGCCCAGCCCGGTGTGGAAGGTTGCGGTCAGCGCACCATAGGGCACCAGGCGCCGGTCAGTGGCGGCCAAGCCTGCGGTCACGCCGCTGACGGTGCCGGCCAGGCCGCCGAACACCATGGCCGAGCGTGGGTTATCCAGGCCCATCCAGCGCGCCGCCATGGGCGTGCTGACCATCACCACAATGGCCTTGATCAACCCGGTGGCGATGGACAGCGCCATCACATCCGAGCTTGCGCCCAGCGCCGCGCCAGTCACCGGGCCAACGATGTAAGTCACCGCGCCAGCACCAATGGTAGTCATGCTCACCGCATCGCGATAACCGAACAGCCAGGCCACACAGGCACCGACAATGAACGGCAGAATGGTGCCCAACAGCAGCGCCACAGCGCCAATCATGCCGGCCTTGCGCGCCTCGGTGGCCTGCACCTCGAAGGCGGTGGCAACGATGGCGAAATCGCGCAGCATGGCGCCGCCCATCAGGCCGATACCGGAGAACAGCGCCAGATCCGCCAGGCCTTTCTGGCCGCCGGTCAGGGTGCCGCCGACCCAGGCCAGGACCAGGCCAATGACAATCGCAATCGCCGAGCCATGCACACGGCCAAAGGTCAGGCGGTTGGAGATGATCACCGACACCCACATGATGATCCCGACAAACGCGAAGGCGGTGATCAGGCCGTTGTGTTCCAGGGCTTTCTCAATAAGCGCTTCCATGTCAGCGTCCTCCTGCCGGTGTGGCAGCGCCGACCACTGGCGGCTCTTCGGCAGGCAGTGGCTCGCCGCGGTTGGTACGGCTGATCAAGGCAATGGTGAGGCCGCACAACACCACCGAACCGATGGCCGCCAGCACCGCGACCGGGCCGCCCTTGAGGGCGGTGACAACGTTCTGTTGCGCCGCCATGGCGACCACCACCGGAATGTACATCGCGCCCCAGAAGCCGACGCCCATCTCACAGCCTTTGCTCATGCCGCCGTTCTTGTCCATCCACAGCCGGGCGCAGATCAACAGGATCATGGCGATCCCCACCCCGCCCACATTGGATTTGACGCCCATCAGCGCGCCGAGCATGTCACCGATCACCACCCCCGCGAGGGTACAGCCAGCCAGTAATGCCACACCGTAAATAATCATTGTCGTTCCTCACTTGCATTGCTGAAGTTGTTGTTTTTGTCCTTCGAAGCAGCTGCACTCGTTCTTATGAGCGATTCACCTCCTGTGAAAGTGCGACCAGGCTGTCCAGGCGTGCGCCATCGAAGGCGACCACCGTTGCGTGTTGCAGAACCTTGCGGCCCAGACCGGTCAGTACCGCACCGGGAGGCATTTCAATCTGTAGCGTTACACCGCGCTCATGGGCGGTTTCGACCGTGCTGCGCCAGTCGATGACCCGGCACATGTTGAAGGCCAGGTCGTCACGCAGCCGCTCGGGCTGAACCACCGGCCGCGCAGTGGTAGCGCTCAGGTAGCGAACCTGCGGCGGGCGCACGTCGACGCGGCTGAACGCCTCGGCCAGTTCGCGGGCCGGCGCGTCGAGCAGTGCGCAGTGCGACGGCACGCTGATCGCCAGACGCCGTGTGCCACTGGCCCCCGCAGCCTTGGCCAGTGCCGCGACCTGTTGCATCGCTGCATCGCTGCCAGCGACCACCATCTGCCGTTCGGCATTGATATTGGCCAGGTACACAGGGCCGTCGACCTGGCTCAGCAATGCTTCGACCTGATGCTGGGCAAGGCCCAGGATCACGGTCATGCCGTAGCCCTGCGGGTAAGCGTTGTTCATCAGCTCGCCACGCAGCGCGACCAGCCGCAGCGCGTCATCAAAGTCCAGCGCACCGGCGATCACCGCCGCCGGGTAAGCACCGATCGACAGCCCGGCGACGAACGTCGGCATGGCGCCCCGCTGTTGCAGCAAACGCGCTGCGGCCACCCCGGCAATCAACAGGCACAACTGCACGGCACGAGTGCCGCGCAACATCGCTTCGCTGTCCAGAGCCAGGATGTCCTCGCCGAGTACGCCACTGGCCTGCTGCAAGGTCTCGCGCACCACGCCCTCATCGGGCAGGCGATGGAGCATGCCGGGCTGCTGCGCACCCTGACCGGGAAACACCCACAGGCTGCTCATGCACACGCCTGCAAGGGTTGCCAGGGATCGCTGAGCAACTGCGCGCCCTGATCGGTCTTGAGCAACACCTGCCTTGCACTGCCGGCCCATTCGCGCAACGCCAGGCCACCGGCCGGCAATTGCAACTGCACATCGACCCGGCACACGGCGTTGTCCAGTGCCGCGACAAGGTCTGCCGCCCATTGCCGACTGACCGGCACCGGTGTGCGGATGATCAGGTCCAGATCGCTGCCTGCATGCAGCGCAGCCATGCCGCTGGCCAGTTCATGACCGGCACTGCCCGCCACGCCCCAGACCAGCCCGCCGGCCTGCAACAGCGGCCGCAGCTGCGCCAGCGCCTGCAACGCCGGCCAGTCATGCGTGCCTTGTACATCGATCAATTGCTCCGGGCTGAGCCGCCGGGTAATCGCGGCCTGCGGCATGCTTGCCGCATAGCGCTGTTCACGACGCCGGCCACGAATGCCCACCGCCACCTGACCGGCGGCCACGGTCGCACGGCGCACCACCACCGGGGGGTTATCGCCCAGCGCCTCAAACACCCAGTCGGGTGCCTCGGCAGGCAGCGGCATGCCCCACAGCAGATCGTGCGCCAACAGCTTCATTACCATTGCTCGCGCAGCAACTGACGGACCTTGGCCGACGCGGCACGATGCCGGGCACCCAAACGGCCGCTCAGGTCATGTCCGCTGCGCCGCACGTCCTCAATCGCAGCGTTAAGCACCTGCCGCACCGCCGCCAGATCCTGTTCTTGCGGTTGCTCGATTTGCTCCACGCTGAGGGTTTCCCAGAGCAGGCCGAGGCTGGCGTAGTTGTCGATGTCGTAGGCCATCGGCGGGATGCTGGCGGCGAGTTTTTCCAGCTCCTCGACACTGCGCAGGGTGACCCGCGCCGCAGAGGCCTTGCCCATCGCATGCACCATCACGCCGGGGTCACGCAGGGCAATCAGCCGATTGGCCTGGTAGCCGTGGGCCAGAAATGCGCCGGACATTGCCTTGCCGACCAGCAAGCCGATCACCGGATGGCCGGCCAGCCGGGCACGGGCGTAGCTGTCTACGGCGCCGGCCAGTGCCTGATGGATGCCCAGCGCTTCTTCACGGCGGCCATAGGCCTGGCTGGGCACGTCGATGATCGCAATCAGCGCACGCTTGGTGTCATGCTCACGGTCCAGTTCGATGACCTGATCGATTGCCTTGGCCAACCCCCAGCCTTCCAGCAATCCGACCTCGCCCTGACGGGCACGCGCAAAGCGGTTGTCGGCATCCGCCACCACCGCCACAAAGCGGGCCGGTTGCTCACCCAAATGACCATCGGCCGCCAGCACCGAAGCGGGTAGACCCTCGACCGGTCGGGCACCGGCACTCAGGGCCGCGAACCAGTTAACACCACGTTGCGAAGCGCTCATGAGCGGGCTCCTTTATAGAGGTTACGCACGGTCTGCGGGTCGATCTGCGGCTCGCTGTCGAGCGCGGCCAGGCGTTGCAGGTAATCGGCGTACTGGCCGCTGCGATGCTGCGCAGGCACACCTTGCGCCAACCAGCCGGCGACCTGCTGGCGAATCGCGCCGGTATCGTCAGCGGCAAAGCCATCGACCTGATTGCTGGCAAAGCGTTGCTCGCCGCCGGTCAGGCTCCAGATGAAGGGCCGGTCGCGCGAGTCGTATTCCTCAATGCCGGCTTCCTGTTCGATGACCTGCGGGCCATTGAGGCCCAGCCGTGCTTCGCGGGTCACCAGCAGGTAACTGCACAGCCCGGCAGCGATCGACATGCCGCCGAAACAGCCAACGCTGCCAGCGATCACGCCGATGACCGGCTGGTACTGACGCAGGTCGACAATCGCCGCATGAATCTCGGCAATCGCCGCCAGCCCGAGGTTGGCTTCCTGCAAGCGCACGCCACCGGTTTCCAGCAGCACGATAGCGGCGGTCGGAATGCCCTTGCGGTTGTCTTCAGCCGCCAGCTCCAGCACGCCGGCCATCTTCGCGCCGCCAACCTCGCCCATGCTGCCGCCCTGAAACGCGCCTTCGATGGCGGCAATCACCACCGGGCGACCATCAAGGGTGCCTTTGCCAACCACCACCCCGTCATCGGCCTGCGGCACCACGCCCTGCTGGGCGAGCCACGGCGAGATGACCCGCTGGAACGGATCGATCAATTCACGAAAGCTGCCCTCGTCGAGCAGTGCCTTGGCACGTTGCCGGGCACCGAGTTCGATGAAGCTGTGCTGGTTGAGCAAGCGCGCGGTATCAGTCATGGCCGACCTCCTCAACACCCATCTCCTCGAAGCCTTGCTCCAGACGCAGGCGCACCACACCGGGGGTGGCACCAAAGTCATGAATATCAATGTTCAGCGCCGCCGGGGTCTGGCCCTCGAACATGCGCTGGAACAGGTGCTGCCAGCGCTGTTGGGCACCATTGACCGAAGTCACCACCTGGATGGTCAGCTTGCCCGGCTGGCCAGGCTCGATCAGCACTTCAAGATCGCCAGAGCCGACACAGCCGACCAGCGCCCGCCCGCGCGGCGGTTGCCCGGCAGGAAATTCAAAAGACAGGGTTTCCATGTTCAGAGACTCCTCGATGCGTGGCCGAGCGCAGGCTGCAGGCCATCGATAAACAGACAGGCGGCCAGCAGGTCGGCGGCGCCGCCTGGCGAGGCGTTCAAGCCAACCAGCTCGCGGTCCAGCACCTGCAGCGCTCGACGCCCGGCCAGGCTGGCACCACCGCCTGCGTCCAGTACGCGCTGTGCGCCGTGCTGCATGGTTTGCAGACCTTCAAGGCCGGCGCGGTGCAGCACACAGGTGTCACCCAGCGTGGTCATGATCGCCAGCAGCGCGTCGAGCCGGGCGTTCTGCTCGCCGCTGCCTTGGGCGCGGCTGCGCTGCAGTTGTGGCAGACCATATTGAGTGACTGCCGGGAAACCTTGCTGGGCCTGCTCCCGCGCACCGAGCACGCCATAGCGCCGGGCAACTTCGCGGCCATTGCTGGCCTGGGGGGTGGCCCGCCGATCGTCGATCAGCGCCAGCCGCGCCGCACGCAGGCAGATTCCGGCCGGTGACAGCTCATCAGGTGCCAGCGCCACCGCGGCCACCAGCAAGCCCAGCGCCCAGATTGCCCCGCGATGGGTGTTGACCCCGCCGGTGGTACGCAACATCGCGGTTTCGCCTTCACGGCCCAGCTGGCCAAGGGTTTCACGCAATAGCTGGCCGACTTCGCCCAGTTCGATGGCGGCCTGGGCCATTTGCTCGAAGGTCGGCCACAGCGCCAGCGCCGAGGCCTGCATCAGCCCCAGGTGCATGTCGTGGTGCGCGCCACTGCTGCGCCGGTCGACCAGCGCGGGTTTAGGTGACAGTTCGGCTTCGTCGATCAGCGCTGCGACGACCAGGTCGGCAAGCTGCTCGGCCAGGCCAATCGGGGGCTGTTGTAAGTGCAGTGCGCTCATCACCAGCTCCTGAATTTGGCAGGCGGGTTGTACAGGCCACCGGACCACTCGACCAGCTCAGCGATGCTCTTGGCGGCGAGCAGTTCGCGGCTGGCGTCGGTGCGGCGAATGCCCAGGTCTTCCGGCAATGCGATCAGCCCTTCACGGCGCAGGCGTGCAGTTTCCTTGGGGTCATGACGCAGGCCGATGGCGGTTACCCCGGCCACCGCAGCGATCATCGCCCGGCGCTCTTCGAGGCTGCGGGCCTTGTACAGGTAAGCGATGCCTTCCTCGGTCAGCAGGTGGGTGACGTCATCGCCGTAGATCATGATCGGCGCCAACGGCATGCCGCTCTTTTTCGCCACTTCCACAGCATCGAGGGTGTCGACGAAGGTCGGTTTGCCGCCTTCCTGGAAGGTCTCGACCATCTGCACCACCAGCTTCTTGCCGCGCTCCAGATAGGCCGCCGGGCCATCGCCGGGTTCGGTGCGCATATCCAGCCAGGCCGGGGTGCCGTGGCGACGGCCACGCGGGTCGTGGCCCATGTTTGGCGCGCCACCGAAACCGGCCAGCCGGCCACGGGTCACGGTCGACGAATGGCCGTCGCCATCGACCTGCAGGGTCGCGCCGATGAACAGGTCTACGGCGTACTGCCCGGCCAGTTGGCAGATCTGCCGGTTGGAACGCAACGAGCCGTCACGACCGGTGAAGAACACGTCCGGGCGCGCCGCGATGTAATTCTCCATACCCAGCTCGGTGCCGAAGCAATGCACGCTCTCGACCCAGCCGCTCTCGATGGCTGGAATCAGGGTCGGGTGCGGATTGAGGGTCCAGTTGCGGCAGATCTTGCCCTTCAGACCCAACGACTCGCCGTAGGTGGGCAGAATCAGCTCGATGGCGGCGGTGTTGAAACCGATGCCGTGGTTGAGCGACTGAACATTGTGTTTCTCGTAGATGCCGCGGATGGCCATCATCGCCATCAGCACATGGACCGGCTTGATATGGCGCGGGTCGCGGGTGAACAGCGGCTCGATGTAAAACGGCTTGTCGGCCACCACCACGAAATCGACCCAGGACGCCGGAATGTCCACCCGTGGCAAGTCGCTGACATCATCCACCAGCTCGTTGACCTGGACGATGACGATGCCGTCACTGAACGCCGCCGGCTCGATCAGCGCCGGGCTGTCTTCGGTGCTGGGGCCGGTGTAGATATTGCCGGCACGGTCAGCCTTGAAGCCGGCCGAGAGCACCACGTTGGGGATCAGATCCACCACCAGCCGGGCGTAGAGTTCGATGTACGTATGGATGGCGCCGATTTCCAGCAACCCGTCTTCAAGCAACTGGCTGATGCGCAGGCTCTGGGTGCCGGCGAAGGAGAAGTCCAGCTTGCGGGCGATGCCACGTTCGAAGAGGTCCAGATGCTCGGCGCGGCCAACGCTGGGCATGATCATGTGCAGATCGTGAATCTTGCCGGGGTCAACCTTGACCAGCGAGCGAGACAGAAAATCCGCCTGCTTCTGGTTGTTGCCCTCCAGCACCACCCGGTCGCCAGGCACCAGCAACGCCTGCAACGCGGCGACAATATTCTCGGTGGGAATGACCACACCGTCGGCCAACGGCCTGACCTGGTCAAGACGCCGCTGCTTTTCACTGCGACGTCGCGACCAGCGCGCGTCGGGGTTTATTATCGTTGTCATGGTCACTCCACGATGATCGCTGTCGTGGGTCACCTTAGAAGCCGCCGGGCGCGGCATCAATCAAGCTCAGCGTGGAATCGTTACGCTCAGGTTAATGGTAGGACTAATGCCGATCAGTTAAGCGATTATCGAACCTTGCTCGGTCTCCGTGGGAGGGGCCGGCCGGCTCCTCCCACAATGACCGCGTTGTCCTTAACTGATCGGCATTAGCCTGTAGGACCGGCTTTAGCCGGGAAGCTTTTGCTTTGGCCGCAAGCCCTTCGCGGCTAAAGCCGCTCCTACGGCCGTGTATCGTTATCGACCACGCCCGCGTCCACCAGCCACTGCTCCAGCCCCACCAGGTCCGGCACCCGGGCCAGCGTGTCGCCGACCTGCACCGCAGCCAGCTCCAGCGATGCCAGCGGTACATCGACGTAGCTCAACTGATTGTCGACCTTGCACGAGCGCGGGATGTTCTGGATCAGCAGCGCCAGATACCGGCGTTCGGCGTTACCGCCCAGCGCATTGAGCACCACGATGCGGGCCCGGCCGCCGACCTTGGTGCGTCCGCCGCAGGCGGCTTCGAAGCTCAGCAACGGCAGATCAAGCTCGCGCCAGCGGATATTGCCCAAATACCAGGCCGGGGCATTCGGGTCGGCATGGCAATCCTGGTAATCGATCAGTTCCGCGACCGCAACGTTGGGCAACAGCAGGTAGCGGTCACTGAGCGGCAACAGCAGGCAGGTCAGGGTCGAGCGGCGGCTGGACTCGTAGGCGACATCAGGCATGCGGCGAACTCCAGCGGGCGATGCTTTCGAGCAGGACCGACTCCTGGTAGGGCTTGCTCAGATAATCGTTGACGCCCAGGGCCATCGCCCGATCACGGTGTTTTTGCCCAGAACGCGAGGTAATCATGATGATCGGCAAGTCGCGCAGCCGTTCATGCCGACGGATCAGGCTGGCCACTTCGAAACCATCCATGCGCGGCATTTCGATGTCCAGCAGCAGGATGTCCGGTGTGTGTTGTTCCAACAGGCTCATGGCATCGACCCCATCCTTGGCGGTCAGCACCTGCATGCCGTGGCGCTCCAGCAGGCGGCTGGTGACTTTGCGCACCGTCACCGAGTCATCCACCACCATGACGCGCAGGGTCCGTTGCCCGGTGGCGCCAACCGGCAGCAGGCGCCAGGCCGGTTGCTGCATCGATGCGCGGCCCTGCTGGCCACGCAACCAGGCGAGCAGGTCAAGGATCAACACCACCCGGCCATCGCCCAGAATGGTCGCCCCGGTAACACCCTGGACCCTGGAAAACTGCGGGCCGAGGCTCTTGACCACGATTTCCCGTGAACCCGCCAGCGCATCGACCTGCACCGCGACCCATTGGTCCTGCTGATGCACCAGCAGCACCGGCACCGGCTGCATTTGCTCGTGCAGGCGCGGCCGGCCAATGCCCAGCAGTTCGCCCAGATAGCGCAGGTCGTAGGTATGCCCGCCATAACGGTAACGCGGCGGCTGGCTCTGGTAATGCTCAAGCAACTCGCCGGGCATCACCCTGACCAGGCCCTCAACGGTATTGAGCGGCAAGGCGTACAGCTCATCACCGCACTGCACCATCAAGGCCCGGTTGACCGATACCGAGAATGGCAGACGAATCCGGAAGTGTGTGCCCTGGCCCGGCACCGAGTCGATGCTCATCGAACCGCCCAGTTGCTTGACCTCGGCATGCACCACGTCCATGCCCACGCCGCGCCCGGAAATCTGGGTGATGACTTCGGCAGTCGAGAACCCGGCCTCAAGAATGAACGACAGCACTTCATGGTCAGCCAGCACCGCATCGGGCTGGATCAGCCCACGCTTGATCGCCTTGCGCCGTACCGCAGCCAGGTCGACACCCAGACCATCGTCGCTCAGCTCGATAACGATATCGCCGCCCTCATGCCGCAGGTCGAGACGAATATGGCCCTGCTCCGGTTTGCCCGCCGCGATGCGTCGCTCGGTGCTTTCCAGGCCATGGTCCACCGCATTGCGCAGCATGTGCTCCAGCGGCGCGACCATGCGCTCCAGCACGCTGCGGTCCATATCACCCTCAGCATTGCCGACGTCGAATTGCACCTGCTTGTTCAGTTCGCCCGCCACTTGGCGCACCACCCGGCGCAAGCGCGGCACCAGGCGCTCGAACGGCACCATGCGGGTGCGCATCAGGCCCTCCTGCAACTCGGTGTTGACTCGCGCCTGCTTGGCCAGCAGCGTCTCGGCATAGCGGTTGCGCTGGTCGAGGGTCTCTTTGAGGTCCAGCAAGTCAGAGGCCGACTCGGTCAGTGCCCGGGACAACTGCTGGAGCTGCGAATGGCGGTCCATTTCCAGCGGGTCGAAATCTTCGTAGCCACGCCATTCGGCGTGGCTCTGCTCGCGGCTGAGAATACTCCCCTGGGTTTCGGTTTCGAGGCGGCGCAGCTGGTCGCGCATACGCTCCAGGGTGGTTTCAACCTCTACCAGGGTGGCCCTGGTATCGAGAATCTGTTGTTCAATACGGCCGCGAAAAATCGACGTCTCGCCGGCCAGGTTGACCAGTTGTTCCAGGTCTTCTGCGGCCACCTTGACCATTTCCGGCCCGGCTCGCTCGACTTCGCTCTCGGCGCCAGCGGCTGGCACCGGCGGCGCCACGACGACCGGCTCCAGCACATCGAGCTGGCGAATGTTATCGATCAGTCGAACGGCATCGGGCAGCGGTTGTTCGGCGCGCACCGCATCGAGCATGTCGGCCAACAGGTCATGGCCGCGCTGCAACAGCTCCAGCAACACCGGGCCGGGCTGGCGGAGCCCGGCAGACACCGCTTCGTAGAGCGATTCGATCTCATGGGCCAGATCGCTGATCGGCTTGATCTCGACCATCCGTGCACCGCCCTTGAGGGTGTGCAGGTCGCGCAGCAGCGTCTCGACTTCCAGCAGGTTATGCGGGTCAGCCTGCCAGCGCGCCAGGGCAGCGCCAGCGCTGTCGAGAATATCCAGGCCTTCCTGGAGAAACACGGCGCGCAGTTCAGGATCACGCTCGGGGCCGTCGGCGGCCGGCTCAGTGGCAAGCGCCAGCCCGGCATCGGGGTCGCGGCCACTGGCGCGGCGCAGCGCCTCGATGGCCTCGATCAGCGCTGCCGGGTCGTCCAGGGCTTCGCGGTGGCGCAGTTGCTCCAGCATCAGGGCCAGATGGTCGTGGCTGGCCAGCAGCAACTCGGCCAGTTCCGGTGAATAGCCGTAACGCCGCTCGATCAGCCCGGCGTACAACGCCTCCAGCTCATGCCCCAGATTGCTCACCGGGCTGATAGCGGCCATTCGCGCGCCGCCCTTGAGGGTATGCAGATCACGTTGCAGCGACGGCAGTGGCGCCGAATTGTCCGGAGCCGTCAGCCAGCGCTGCAATGCCTCGCCAGCGCTGTCGAGGATATCAGCGGCTTCCTCCAGAAATATCGCGACAATTTCATCGTCCTGGCCGCCCTCTTCGGCAAGCTGGTCGGTGGCGGCGCCCAGCTCGATGACCCGCTGGCCAGCGCTGGAGACCAGTCCGGCGGCGCCGGGCTCCAGTGCTTCGTCGAGCAGCGCATGCAAGGCCTCGATGCGATCGGCGCGCGGCTGCACGTCCTGACCGGCAGCCAGTTGGTCGAGCATGTCGATCAGTGCTTCATGGGCCTGTTCAGCCTCATGGAAAAACCGCTCACTGACTGCCAGGCTGCTTTCTTCAACCGCGCCGTACAGGTCCAGCAAGGCCTCGCACAGTTCATCGACCTGCGGCAATTCGGCCAGGTGCGCGCTGTGCCCCAGGCTGGTCAACTCATCAAGCAGGGTGGTCAGTTCCTGACGCTGACCCGGATGCTCGCGCCAGCGCTGCAACAGGCCCTCGGCGTCGAGCACAATATCCATGCCCTGATGCAGAAAGGTGGTGATCGCCTTGGGGTTGAGGCGCTCGGCACTGCCCTCATCGGTGTCTTGCAGGGCCGCAGCAAGGCGTTGCTGCAGCAGCGAGTGCGCCGCCTCGATCACCTCAGCGGCCCCTTCAATGGGCGCCAGCGGCTGGCTGCCCAATTGCTCAAGGCCTTTATAAAACAGCGGCTCGGCGGCGCGTAGCAGCTTCAATTCCGGTGTTTCAATGGCGATCAGGTTGGCCTTGAACTCGCGTATCAACTCGTCCAGTGCCTTGGCCAGTTCGGCAATCGGCAGCACACCGGCCATGTAGGCACTGCCTTTGAGGGTGTGCAGGGCGCGGTGCAGGTCATCACCAATCGCGGATGAGTCATTGCGTGAGGCGCTATCGAGAAAACGGTCGATGGTCTGCAAATGCCCCTGGGCTTCCTGACGGAAGATCTCCAGCAATTGGGTGTCGGGCTCATCATCCGGCTTGCCGTCAGCCAGTACCTTGGCCTGAGCGGCAAGGCGGTCGGCGTCTTCGCGCTGACGCTGGGCATTACTGGCGAAATCGCGGAGCAGCTCAGGCAGTAACGCCTGCACCCCGGCCAACAACTGACGCACCTGCTGGTCAGCGACCACGCTGTCTTCGAGGATGCGGTTGAGCAGGTTTTCCACCGACCAGGCCAGCTCACTGATCACCAGCGCACGGACCATGCGGCCACTGCCCTTGAGGGTGTGGAACGCCCGGCGAATGTCGGCCAGCGTCTGGTTGCTGGCCACCCCCGGCGTGGCCAGGGCAACCAGCCAGCGCGGCAACTGCTCTTGCAGAGCGGCCAGGACTTCTTCGGCTTCCTCGATGAAGACCTCGCGCAGTTCATCGTCTACCGCCTGTTCGTTGAGCGGCGGTGGCAACAGGCTGGCAGGCATGTCGCGACCGGGCGGGTTGACCGCCGCCAATGGTCGCGCCAGCACCCGGGCAAGCTCCGGGCTTGCTGCGCCCGCTGCCAGGACCGGCTCTTCGAGCGCCTCCACGAGCGGCGCAGCCACGTAACCCAACCGTGCCAGGCTGGCCTCAGCCATCGCCAGCAAGCGGTCACCGGGAGCATGGTGGTCTTCGACCATGCGCTCAAGGTAATACTCGATGGCACTGAGCGCATCGGCCAGGTCGTCAAGCTGCGCGGCGGGCGGCGCGCTGTCGGCAGCCGACAACTGCTCGCGAACATAGTCGCTGCAGGCCGTCAGCAGGCCGGCGGCGGTGGCCAGCGGGATCATCGCCAGGGCTCCGCGCACCTGCCAGAGATACTCATGCAGAGGCAGCAGGCGCGCTGGCGACCACTGGCCATCCAGCGCGTCGAGCAAGACGTCTCTGGCCTGCTGCAAGACCACCAGAGCTTCGCGAATCACCAGTTGATGAATGCGGGTCAGATCAGTGGTCGGCAGATGGCTCTCTTCACGGCGGGTTTCAGCGCTGCCGCCCACCATGCCGGCCAGGGTCGACTCGACGTAAAGCAGCGCGCCGGCCACATCCATCAGGGTCGCGTCGCTGGGCTCACGCTGCCCCTGGGCCATGCCCTGCACCACGCTGGCCTGGTCGATGATGACCTTGCGCGGCTGGCCGAAGCCCAATACCGCCAGGGTATCGGCAATCTGCCGCAACGACGGCAACAGTGCGTTGAGTTCGCTGACCCGCTGGCGGTCACCGCGCACGAACACGTCCAGCCGTTCCTTGGCCCGCACCAGGCCTTCGCACACCGCCAGGATTACGCTGCGCATGGCGTCGCGATCCGGCGCCGTCATCCGCGCCCGCTCTTCGAACACGATGTGGCTGGCAGGCAATGCATCGTCCAGCGCGTACTGTTCTCTGAGCGCCAGCACTTTCGCTGACTGGCTGTCGGATTTGGCGATATAGAACAGCAGGCTCTTGAGCAATTCGTCCGGCGCGGGCTGGTTGATCGCTGATACGCCCTGTTCGATCAGCCGTTCAAGCTCATGGTCGGCATCCCGGAACAGGCTGCGCAGCGCAGGGCTGTTGGTAAAACTGCCAGCCGCCATGCTGTCGACCAGCGCCGAGGTGATGCGCCATAACGCTTCGAGCGGGGCGCCTTCGCACAGCCGTTCGAGATGGGCGAACACTTCAGTCAGGTGTTGCAACTGCGACGGCACATCCTGTTCGCGGATCAACCCGCTCAGAGCATCCTGCAGGCTTTGCCGCCAGGTGCGCAGCAGTTGCGCCAGGCCAGGAAAATCGCGCTGGGCCAGGGTCTGGGCGTCGAGCGGGCCGGTGTCATCGAGCAAGGGCGCAAACAGGCTGGTTTCCGACAGCAGGCTCTCGCCGCGAACACTGCGCAGGTCGTTGAGCAACGGCAGGATCACCAGCGGCAGATCGCGCCGCGCGGTGTGAATACGCTCCAGATAGATCGGCAACTGGTTCATTGCCTGACTGAGCAGTTGCAAGGCTTCAGGCTGATTGGCCAGCCGTTGCCCACGCAGGGCCAGCGCCAGCTTTTCGATTTCTTCGGCGAGCAGCGCCGCACCATAGAACTCGATCATCTGCAGGCAGCCATAGACCTGATGCAGGCCGTTCAGGCACTCATCCAGGGCAGCGCCTTTATCAGGGCTGGCGATATAGCCGTCCAGCGCCTGACGGGCCTGCGCGAGGGTTTCGGCGATGCTGCCTTTGACCCACTCAAGGGCGACATAGTCGTGGCGGTCAGGCATGGCGCGCGTGGCTCTGGCTGTCGGGCATGAAGGTGAACCGCGTCATCCGTGATCTCTGGAGGCAGGCAAGGTAAACCCGGACACCGAACGCCGCATGGCACTGGCCAGCTTCGCCAGGTTGCCGATGCTTTCGGCAGTGGCTGCCGTCCCGGAGGTGGTCTGCGAGGTGATTTGCTGGATCACGGTCATGGTCTGGGAGATCTGCCCGGCGGAAACCGCCTGTTGCTGGGCGGCGTCGGTGATACTTTCGATCAGCTCGGCCAGCACCCGCGATACGCCTTCGATTTCTTCCAGAGCCACCCCGGCGTCCTGCGCCAGACGCGCACCGCGCACCACCTCACTGGTGGTCTGCTCCATCGAGATGACCGCTTCGTTGGTGTCGTTCTGGATCGCCCGCACCAGACTTTCGATCTGTTTGGTCGCGGATGACGAGCGCTCGGCCAGCCGTTGTACTTCGTCGGCCACCACGGCAAAGCCGCGCCCGGCATCACCGGCCATCGACGCCTGGATCGCCGCGTTGAGGGCCAGTACGTTGGTCTGGTCAGAAATGTCGTCGATCAGACTGACAATATCGCCAATTTCCTGAGATGACTCACCCAGACGCTTGATGCGCTTGGAGGTGTCCTGAATCTGCTCGCGAATGTTGTCCATGCCATGGATGGTGTTGTGTACCACCTCATTGCCCTTGTTGGCGATAGCCACCGAGCGGGCGGCGACCGTCGAAGACTCGGAGGCGTTGGTCGACACCTGGTCGATCGACTGCGCCATGTCGTTGATCGCCGCCGAGGCCGCGCTGATCTGCAAGGCCTGATGCTGCGAGGCGCCGGCCAGTTGCATGGCGGTGGTCTGGGTTTCCTGCACGGCGGCAGCGACCTGCTGGGCGGTGAAGTTGATGGTCGCCACCAGTTCACGCAACTGGTCGATGGAGAAATTGATCGAGTCAGCGATGGCCCCGGTGAAGTCTTCAGTCACCGATGCCGCGACGGTCAGGTCACCATCGGCAAGGTCTTCGATTTCATCGAGCAGGCGCATGATCGCTGCCTGGTTGCGCTCGCTCTTCTGCGCCGTTTCGTGCAACTGGCGGTTGGTCTCGCGGACCATGACCAGGCCGATCAGCAACACCGACATCACCGCCAGCAGGCCAAGTAGATAACCGCCCACCGAATTCATCGTGCGCTGACCGGTCAGCCGCTCCAGGCTGGTGGTCAGCGCCGAAGCCTGATCGAGCAGGGTCTGGGAGGTGATGAAGATTTTGCCGGCGGCTTCGCGCACCTGAAACAGCTCCGGCGAGGTTTCGAGGATTTCATCCACCGAACCGGAAACGAACTCGAACAACTCGGCAATTTCGGCCAGCCGCGCCCGCGCATCCGGGTCCTGGACGCGGCTGATGCTCATCCCGGTATTGCCTTCGAGCATGCCATTGAGCACCCGGCCAAACTGGCTGGCATCACGGCCAAAGGCATCGGCGGCCTGCACCGTGGTTTCGTCGCCGGCCAGCACCGTATTGACCGAGCCGAGGATCCGCTCGGCAAGCAACGCCTGGCGCTGGGCCAACACCACTTGGCTGGACGGCGCCTTGCTCTGCAGCAGAATCTCGACGACCTTTTCGTACTCGGTCTGCAATTGCGGAATGGTCTCGGCCAGGGTCGCCGCCACTTGATGCAGCGACAGCACGGTCTGCTCGTTGGCCAGGATCACGTCTGTGCTTTTGCGCAGCGCTTCCCAGTCGCTCTGCACCGCACGCAACTCTTTATGCACCCCGGATGGCGCCGCAGGCAGGCCGGTGGCCGGGTCGCCGTTTTTCAGGAAGCTCCAGCGCTGGTCGAAATCGTTACGCGCATCGGTGAGCAGCTTGAACGCCTGCGCCTTGCCGGCCGCCGACTCGGTGGCGTTCTTGGCAATTCGCTGGGACAGCACACGCAGCTCACCGGCATGGCCGATGTACTGCTTGTCATAGTTCGACTGGGTGTTGAGATAGGCGAAGTTGGCGAACAGCACCACGATCAGCACGATCAGCACGATGAACAACACCACGATCTGCCGACGGCTGCGCAACCCTTCTTCGGACTTGCCTGTATCAGTCATTAATCAGGCTCCCGCCCGGCTGTTGAGAACGTCTATATCGCAACATCCATGAAATCCGCCGACTGCGCCAGCGCCAGGGTGCTGAACACTCGCCATACCGCTGTGCTCTGGAACTGGCCACGAACGAACGGCGCCATGCGTGGCCCGAATGGCTGCGCCGCGTCAGCGCGCAAGTCTTCGGGTTCAAAATGCTGCATACCCAGCACTTCATCGACCAGCAACCCGGCAAACACCTCCTGATGTTCGACCACCAGCACCCGGCGCTGACGCCGCAACGGCGCATGGCCCTGGCCGAAATAGCGGCTCAGGTCCATCACCGGCAACAGTCGCCCGCGCAGGTTGGCCAGCCCCAGCACCCAAGGCTTGACCCCCGGCATCGCTGCCACGCGGGGCTCGTTGAGAATTTCGCTGATCTCGCCCATCGGCGCGACAAACAACTGCTCGCCCAGGCGAAAACCGATACCGCTCCAGTCCTGGCCACGGGTCTCCTGCGACGGCAGGCCCGCCGCCAGAGAGCGACAACGCTGGTCGATGTCGAACAACAGTTCGAAAGCGGTACGCGACCCGGGCATCGGCGCTCCGGCGGCTTAGCCGGCCAGTACCGCGTTAAGGGTGTTGATCAGGGTTTCTTCGGTCACCGGCTTGGTCAGGTAATCGCGCGCCCCCTGGCGGGTGCCCCAGACCTTGTCAGTCTCCTGATCCTTGGTGGTGATCATGATCACCGGAATATGCCGGGTGCTGTCGTCCTTGCTCAACTGGCGCGTGGCCTGAAAGCCATTGAGGCCGGGCATGACGATGTCCATCAACACCGCGTCGGGTTTTTCCTGGCGCGCCAGGGCCACGCCATCGGCGCCGTTCTCGGCCTTGAACACTTGATGGCCGTGTTTTTCCAGGATGCTGGTGAATTTGTACATTTCAGTCGGCGAATCATCGACGATCAATATTCGAGCCATGGTATTCCCCAAATGGTGGTAGCCGGCATGGTGCCTGCCGGCCTCACGGTACATGTTGTTCAACGGCAACGAAGCCAGGCACATGGGCCTTGATTGCGCTGAGCAGTTCTTCCGGGCTGAAAGGCTTGGTCAGAAACTGATCTGAGCCGACGATGCGGCCCTTGGCCTTGTCGAACAGCCCGTCACGCGACGACAGCATGATCACCGGCGTGGACTTGAACGCCCGGTTGTTCTTGACCAGCGCGCAGGTCTGATAGCCATCCAGACGCGGCATCATGATATCGACGAAGATGATTCGCGGGTGATGATCGACGATCCGGGCCAGGGCATCGAACCCGTCGACGGCCGTGATGACCTCACAACCGGCGTTTTTCAGGATGGTTTCAGCGGTGCGGCGAATGGTCCGCGAGTCATCGATGACCATGACCTTCAAGGCTGGGGCGTGCTGTTCCATGTGTGCTGTTCCGTCGCCGCGGCGAATGTTTGCGTGGTCTGCACGGCACCGGAGTCTGGCGTATAACCGCCTGGCCGGATGCCGTGACTTTTTAGCACAATCTCCCGCTGCAATCCATAAACGCCAGCCAGTTGCCCCTTGACCCGGAGCACGGCGAGCGCCAACCTGACGCCTGTTCCGGCCCAGCGCCATCACCGATCAGAGGATTTTGCCCATGAGCGTTCGCTTGGGGATTGTCATGGACCCTATTGAGGGCATCTCCTACAAGAAGGACAGCTCGCTGGCCATGCTGCTTGCCGCCCAGGAACGCGGCTGGTCGCTGTTCTACATGGAGCAGCAGGACCTCTACCAGAACTCGGGCCAGGCCCGCGCGCGGATGAAACCACTGACGGTATTCGCCAACCCGGAAAAATGGTTCGAATTCGGCGCCGAACAGGACAACGGCCTGGACGACCTGGACGTGATCCTGATGCGCAAGGATCCGCCGTTCGACATGGAGTTTGTCTACTCCACCTACCTGCTCGAACAAGCCGAGCGCGCTGGCGTGCTGGTGGTCAACAAACCGCAAAGCCTGCGTGACTGCAACGAGAAACTGTTCGCCACGCTGTTCCCGCAGTGCACGCCGCCGACCCTGGTCAGCCGCCGCCCGGACATCCTGCGCGCCTTCACCGAGCAACAGGGCGACACCATCCTCAAGCCGCTGGACGGCATGGGTGGCACCTCGATCTTCCGTCACCGGGCAGGCGACCCCAACCTGTCGGTGATTCTCGAAACCCTGACCGCCAACGGCACCCAGCAGATCATGGCCCAGGGTTACCTGCCGGCAATCAAGGATGGCGACAAACGCATCCTGATGGTTGACGGCGAGCCGGTGCCGTACTGCCTGGCGCGCATCCCGGCCGCCGGTGAAACCCGTGGCAACCTGGCTGCCGGCGGACGCGGCGAAGCCCGGCCGCTGACCGAACGCGACCGCTGGATCGCCGCCCAGGTCGGCCCGACCCTGCGGGAAAAAGGCCTGCTGTTCGTCGGCCTGGACGTGATCGGCGAGCACCTGACCGAAATCAACGTCACCAGCCCGACCTGCATCCGCGAAATCGACAATGCCTTCGGCACCAATATCGGCAGCCTGCTGATGGATGCCATCGAGAGCAAGCTCAAGGCGCGCTGAGTCTGCCAGGCACAGGCGGCAAACCATTGTCTTGCCGTCTGTAGCCTGTCGCCTGGCGCTGCTGACTTGGTATGATGCGCGTCTTGCGAAACCCGTCCGGACCCCATGGCAGCCCAATCTTCAATGACAGCAATGGCCTACAACCCGCTGGTACTCGACCATGCCACCACTGGCGTGCGTGCCCGTGACCGCCTGGGCTTTACCCTGCTGATCGCTGCACTGGTGCACCTGGCGCTGATTCTCGGGGTGGGTTTTACCTATGTGAAGCCCGAGCAGATCTCCCAGACCCTGGAGATCACCCTGGCGACCTTCAAGAGTGAGAAAAAGCCCGCCAACGCGGACTTTCTGGCCCAGGACAACCAGGAAGGCAGCGGCACGCTGGATCATGCCGAAACGCTCAAGACCACCGAACTGGCGCCGTTTCAGGACACCGAGATCAACCGGGTAACGCCGCCTCCGGCAAGCAAACCGGTGGAAAAACAGGACGCGCCCAAGGCGGCCGTGGCCACCCGCGCCCAGGTCCAGGAAAAAACCGTCGCCAAACGCGAAGAAGTCAAACCAGACCCGCAGCTCAAAGCCGCCCCGACCTTCGACAGCGCGCAACTGAGCAATGAAATTGCCAGCCTGGAAGCCGAACTGTCTGCCGAACAACAGCGTTACGCCAAGCGGCCTAAGATTCACCGCCTCAACGCGGCCTCGACCATGCGCGACAAGGGTGCCTGGTACAAGGACGACTGGCGCAAGAAGGTCGAGCGGGTCGGCAATCTGAACTACCCCGACGAGGCGCGCCGTCAGCAGATCTACGGCAGCCTGCGCCTGCTGGTGTCAATCAACCGCGATGGTTCGCTGTATGAAGTGCTGGTGCTGGAATCGTCCGGGCAACCACTGCTGGATCAGGCCGCGCAGCGTATCGTGCGTCTGGCGGCGCCTTTTGCGCCGTTCACCGGCGATCTTGCCGACATCGACCGGCTTGAGATCATCCGCACCTGGAAATTTGCCAAGGGCGACCGTCTGTCCAGCAACTAAGCTGCGCTCTGAGACCCGCACCACAAAAGCCATAGCCTGACAACATTTTGCTGGGCAAAGCCCCACGCACGGTTGTCAGGCTCCCCCGGCAGAGCCAAACTACAACTTATGAAAAACGTCGCTCCGAGCTACCTCAAGCACCAATTCCTGATCGCCATGCCGCATATGGACGATCCGAATTTCGCCCAGACCTTGACCTATATCGTCGAGCACAACGCCAATGGCGCCATGGGCCTGGTGATCAATCGCCCGCAGGCACTGACCCTGGCCGATGTGCTTGAGCAATTGCGCCCGGAGCAGCTCGCCCCGGCACGCTGCCAGCATATCCAGATTCACTCCGGCGGCCCGGTGCAGACTGACCGCGGCTTTGTCCTGCACCCCACCGGTCCGGTTTTCCAGGCCACGGTCGAACTTGAAGGCCTGTCGCTGTCGACCTCTCAGGACGTACTGTTTGCCATTGCGGACGGCAGCGGCCCCGAGCACAGCCTGATCGCCCTCGGTTACGCCGGCTGGGACGCCGGCCAACTGGACGCGGAACTAGCCGCCAACGCCTGGCTGACCTGCCCGTTCGACCCGGCCATCCTGTTCGAGGTCGACAGTGATCAGCGCCTGCATGCCGCTGCCGCGCGCCTGGGGGTCAATCTGAGTCTGCTTTCCACTCAGGCAGGTCACGCCTGATGGCTGCGATACGCCTGATCCTGGGCTTTGACTACGGCACCCGGCAGATTGGTGTGGCGGTTGGCCAGGCAGTGACCGGCCAGGCGCGTGAACTCTGCACCCTCAAGGCCCAGAATGGCGTGCCGGACTGGAACAAGGTCCAGGCCCTGTTCAATGAATGGAAGCCCGATGCCGTGGTGGTCGGCCTGCCCTTGAATATGGACGGCACCCCCAGCGACATGAGCGCCCGCGCCGAAAAGTTCTCCCGCCAGCTCAACGGTCGCTTCAATGTACCGGCCTTTACCCATGACGAACGCCTGACCACCTTCGAGGCCAAGGGCGAGCGTATGGCCCGCGGCGGCCAGCGCGGCAGTTATCGCGACAACCCGGTGGATGCCATTGCTGCCGCCCTGCTGCTGCAAGGCTGGCTGGACGACAATCCCGAGTTGCTCAATGGGTGACCCCAGGCCGTTGCAACACTTCGATAACCCTCAGTCAGATGCCCCGAGGATTTCAAATTTGCGCTTGAGCGGTGCCACCGATGGCACTGCCGAGCGCCTGAAGGAGCCAGCATGAGTTTGCCCAACCCCGCCGAACTGATCCGTCAGATGGCCACCGACCTGACGACCCACCTGAACAAGCGCGCAATCACCGAACCACGCTTTATCGGCATCCGCACCGGCGGTATCTGGGTGGCTCAGGCGCTGCTCAAGGCGCTCGATAACCCGGCGCCGCTCGGCACCCTGGATGTGTCTTTCTATCGCGACGATTTCAGCCAGAACGGCCTGCACCCCCAAGTACAGCCTTCAGAACTGCCGTTCGAAATCGAAGGCCAGCATCTGGTGCTGATCGACGATGTGCTCATGAGTGGCCGTACGGTGCGCGCCGCCCTTAATGAACTGTTCGATTACGGCCGCCCGGCCAGCGTTACGCTGGTCTGCCTGCTGGACCTGGATGCCGGCGAGCTGCCGATCAGCCCCGATGTGGTCGGTGCGACGCTGTCGCTGGCGCCTGACGAACGGGTCAAGCTGAGCGGCCCTGAGCCGCTGGCGCTCGAACTCCAAGACCTCTCCCCTGCCTCAGCCCTTTAAGAGTCCATTGCGATGACGCCTCTCGACGCCAAGCGCCCGCTGCAGCTCAATCATCAGGGCCAGCTGCGCCACTTCCTGTCCCTGGATGGCCTGCCCCGCGAACTGCTCACGGAAATTCTCGACACTGCCGACTCCTTTCTGGAAGTGGGCGCCCGAGCGGTCAAGAAGGTGCCGCTGCTGCGCGGCAAGACCGTCTGCAACGTGTTCTTCGAGAACTCGACCCGCACCCGCACCACCTTCGAACTGGCAGCCCAGCGCCTGTCGGCCGACGTGATCAGCCTCAACGTCTCGACCTCATCGACCAGCAAGGGCGAGACGCTGTTCGACACCCTGCGCAACCTTGAAGCGATGGCTGCCGACATGTTCGTGGTACGCCATGCCGACTCCGGCGCGGCGCACTTCATTGCCGAACACGTCTGCCCTGAGGTGGCGATCATCAACGGCGGCGACGGGCGCCACGCGCACCCGACCCAGGGCATGCTCGACATGCTGACCATCCGCCGCCACAAAGGCAGCTTCGAAAACCTTTCGGTGGCCATCGTCGGCGACATCCTGCACTCGCGAGTGGCACGCTCGAACATGCTGGCGCTCAAGGCGCTGGGCTGCCCGGATATCCGCGTGATCGCGCCCAAGACCCTGCTGCCGGTCGGCATCGAACAGTACGGGGTCAAGGTTTACACCGACCTGGCGGCCGGCCTGAAGGATGTCGACGTGGTGATCATGCTGCGCCTGCAACGTGAACGCATGCAGGGCGGCCTGCTGCCCAGCGAGGGTGAGTTCTACCGCCTGTTCGGCCTGACCACCGCACGTCTGGCCGGTGCCAAGCCTGACGCCATCGTCATGCACCCCGGCCCGATCAACCGCGGCGTAGAGATCGAATCAGCCGTGGCTGACGGCGCGCACTCGGTGATTCTCAACCAGGTCACCTATGGCATTGCGGTGCGCATGGCGGTCCTGTCCATGGCCATGAGCGGGCAAAACGCCCAACGTCAATTCGAGCAGGAGCACGCCCTGTGAAGCTCAGCATTCTCGGCGCTCGCGTCATCGACCCGGTCAGCGGGCTGGATCAGGTCACCGACCTGCACATCGAAGCAGGCAAACTGTTAGCCATTGGCGCTGCACCGGCAGGTTTCGAGCCGGCCCAGCGCATCGACGCCCAAGGCCTGGTCGCCGCGCCCGGACTGGTCGACCTCAACGTCTCGCTGCGCGAGCCCGGCTACAGCCGTAAAGGCACCATCGCCAGCGAAACCCGTGCGGCCACCGCTGGCGGCGTGACCAGCCTGTGCTGCCCGCCACGGACCAAACCGGTCCTGGACACCTCGGCAGTGGCCGAGCTGATTCTCGACCGTGCCCGCGAAGCCGGCTTCAGCAAGGTGTACCCGATCGGCGCCCTGAGCAAGGGCCTGGAAGGCGAGCAACTGGCCGAACTGGTCGCCCTGCGCGACGCCGGTTGCGTGGCCTTTACCAATGGCCTGAAGACCTTCGGCAACACCCGCACCCTGTGCCGGGCGCTGGAATACGCGGCAACCTTCGACCTGACGGTGATTTTCAATTCTCAGGATCACGACCTGGCCGCCGGCGGCCTGGCCCACGAAGGCCCGACTGCCAGCTTCCTTGGCTTGGTGGGCATTCCGGAAACTGCTGAAACCGTGGCCCTGGCCCGCGACCTACTGCTGGTCGAGCAAAGCGGCGTACGCGCGCACTTCAGCCAGTTGACCAGCGCCCGTGGCGCCGCAATGATCGCTGACGCCCAGGCTCGCGGTCTGCCGGTGACGGCTGATGTAGCGCTGTATCAGTTGATCCTGACTGACGAGGCGCTGATCGACTTCTCCAGCCTGTACCACGTGCAACCGCCACTGCGCACCCGCGCTGACCGTGACGGCCTGCGTGCCGCCGTGAAGTCGGGAGTGATCCAGGCGATTTCCAGCCATCACCAGCCCCACGAGCGCGATGCCAAGCTGGCACCGTTCGGCGCGACCGAACCTGGCATCAGCAGCGTCGAACTGCTCTTGCCGCTGGCCATGACCCTGGTAGAGGACGGCCTGCTTGACCTGCCGACCCTGATCGCTCGCCTCAGCAGCGGCCCGGCCTCGGCACTGCGCCTGCCGGCCGGTCAGTTGCAGGCCGGTAGCGCCGCAGACCTGGTGCTGTTCGACCCGGCCGCCAGCACCCTGGCTGGCCAGGCCTGGCTGTCCAAAGGCGAGAACTGCCCGTTCCTCGACCATTGCCTGCCGGGCGCAGTGCGTTACACCCTGGTGGACGGACGGATTACCTACAGCGCTTGATGTAACCCCGTAGATGCCCCCTGTGGGAGCGAGCTTGCTCGCGAAGAGGCCGGCACATTCACAGCACCTGCTGCGAACGTGCCGCCGTCTTCGTTGTGGTCCGGCACTCCGGCAAGCCTCCGGGTATGCGGCGCTATCTGAACGGTATTGCGGCTAAAGCGGATCGCCGCCCGGCCGGTCGGGATTCGGTGTTTGCTGCGCGATAACGTAGCACCGAGGCATTTTCAACGCTGCAACTGTGCATTCCTGATGGAAATCTGGTTGTTCATGGTCCAGAAGTCATACAGCACGCCCACCAGAAACAGCCCGCCAGTAAACAGGTAGATGATCCCGGTGATCCATTTGCCCTGATACAGGCGGTGTACGCCGAAGATGCCCAGGAAGGTCAGCAGGATCCACGCCAGGCTGTAGTCGGTCGGCCCCGGTGTGAAACGCAGGTCGGCTTCGCGGTCCATGGACGGAATCAGGAACAGGTCGATCAGCCAGCCGATCCCCAACAACCCCAGGGTGAAGAACCAGATGGTCCCGGTCACCGGCTTGCCGTAGTAAAAACGGTGCGCACCCAGAAAGCCGAAAATCCACAGCAGATAGCCCAGTACCTTGCTGTGCGTGTTAGCCCGATAGTTGTTCATGAACGACCTCTTCGCATCGATACAAAAAAATAGGTGTAAAGTTTGTGACTTTTCATGTGCCTTCCGACGTATGGTCCTGCGTCATCAGAATGCCTTCAACCCCTTGTAACTCAAGGGATTGCTGCTGGCTACAAGAGAGACCTTGAATAAATCCGCAAGAGTTCAGGGGGTATTGGCTCGACCAATGGGGTCGGCTTTGTCTTCAAGCTGTTATAGAGTTGCGCGCTGATCTTTAAGAGCCCTGCCAAATGCGTCCTTTTTTCAAGACATGGCTGACCATTTGTCTCCTTATGCCACTGGCCGTTCACGCCACCAATCGTGAACAACGCTTACCCGCCGGCTTCAGCGGTTTTACCGCCAAGAGCCATGCTTCCCAGCCTTATGATGCCTCGCAGGCCCAGGCGCGTGCGCAAGCCATCAACGCTGTGCACGACCGCAAGGCGACGGTTCAGAACCCGCTGCCGGCCAGAAATTCCAGAAAATCCGCAGACACCGTCGCTGTCGCAGGCAGCAACAAACAGGGCAATGCGGTAATCAAGCGCGCGCTGGAAACCGTCGGCACGCCTTATCGCTGGGGTGGCACCACGCCGGGCAAGGGTCTCGATTGCAGCGGGCTGGTCAAATACGCCTTCTCCGATGTGACCAATGTCGACCTGCCGCGCAGCTCCAAGGACATGGCCTCGGGTCATGGCCAGGCGGTAGACCGCAAAGACCTCAAGCCGGGCGACTTGCTGTTCTTCAACATCAAGAGCCGACGCATCAACCATGTTGCCATTTATCTGGGCAACGATCGCTTTGTCCACGCGCCACGCCGTGGCAAGGCGGTAACCGTTGACACGCTGAAGAAGCCTTACTGGGACAAGAACTACAAGGTCGCCAAGCGCGTCCTGCCCAAGCAGAAAGCCCCGCTGAATATCGCCAAGGGCTGACAGAGTCACTAGAAGCGCCCGCGCCATTCGCCGCTAAAGCGGCTCCTGCGAGGTCCTGCAATTGCGGCGCGGCAGGGCGGCGGGTGATCGTCTGCAGAGGTACAGGTGCCCGATTAGAAGTTATCCGGCACCTTGGCCTTCTCCCGTGCGTTGTCGCGGGTAATCAGGCCACGCTTGACCAGCTCGGCCAGGCACATATCCAGGGTCTGCATGCCCAGCGCGCCACCGGTCTGGATCGCGGAATACATCTGCGCGACCTTGTCTTCACGAATCAGGTTACGGATTGCCGGCGTGCCCATCATGATTTCATGGGCCGCCACCCGGCCACCGCCCACCTTCTTCAACAACGCCTGCGAAATCACCGCGTGCAGCGACTCTGAGAGCATCGAGCGGATCATCGACTTTTCCGCAGCCGGAAACACATCGACAATCCGGTCGATGGTCTTGGCCGCCGAGGTGGTGTGCAGGGTGCCGAACACCAGGTGGCCGGTTTCAGCCGCCGTCAGCGCCAGGCGGATGGTTTCAAGGTCGCGCATCTCGCCGACCAGAATCACGTCCGGGTCTTCACGCAGCGCCGAGCGCAAGGCTTCGGAAAAGCCCAGCGTGTCGCGGTGCACTTCACGCTGGTTGACCAGGCACTTCTTGGACTCGTGGACGAATTCGATCGGGTCTTCGATGGTCAGGATATGGTGATGCTTGTTGCTGTTGAGGTAATCGATCATTGCCGCCAGGGTGGTCGACTTGCCTGAGCCGGTAGGCCCGGTGACCAGAATCAGCCCGCGTGGCACGTCAGTGATGCGCCGAAAGTTCTCGCCCATGCCGAGGTCATCAAGGGTCAGGATCTTCGACGGAATGGTGCGAAACACCGCGCCACTGCCACGGTTCTGGTTGAAAGCGTTGACCCGAAAGCGCGCCACGCCGGGGACTTCGAAAGAAAAGTCGGTTTCCAGGCGTTCTTCATAATCCTGGCGCTGCTTGTCGTTCATGATGTCGTAAATCAGCGCCTTGACCTGCTTGGCATCCAGCGCCGGCAGGTTGATCCGCCGCACGTCACCGTCGACACGAATCATCGGTGGCAAGCCTGCGGAAAGGTGCAGATCGGAGGCGCCCTGTTTGGCACTGAAGGCCAGCAGTTCGGTAATATCCATACAGCTCCTCAATCACATAGAATGCCGCAGACCTCAGTTCTGCCGGCCCGAATCAATGTCCACGATAGCAGCGAATATATCAACGCTCGAACAACGAATCCGCGTCGCGGCCCAGGCAGCCCGGCGCGACCCGGACAGCATCGGCCTGCTGGCAGTGAGCAAGACCAAGCCCGCCGAGGCCTTGCGCGAAGCCTTCGCCGCCGGCCTGCGGCACTTTGGCGAAAATTACCTGCAAGAAGCACTGGGCAAACAGCAGCAATTGGCCGACCTGCCCTTGCACTGGCATTTCATCGGCCCCATTCAGTCGAACAAGACCCGCTCGCTTGCCGAGCACTTTGACTGGGTACACTCTGTGGACCGCCTGAAAATAGCCCAACGCCTGAGCGAGCAACGGCCTGAACACCTGGCACCGTTAAATATCTGTATCCAGGTCAATGTCAGCGGTGAAGCCAGCAAGTCTGGCTGCACGCCTGAAGAGCTGCCGCAACTGGCGGCGGCCATTGCCAGCCTGCCACGACTGAAGTTGCGCGGCCTGATGGCGATTCCGGAACCGACCGACGATGTCGCAGCGCAGCATGCAGCCTTTGCCAGAGTCCGTATCCTGCAAGAACAACTGCCGCAAGCACTGGACACCCTTTCCATGGGCATGAGCCATGACCTGGAGGCCGCCATCAGTGAAGGCGCCACCTGGGTGCGTATCGGCACCGCGCTCTTTGGCGCCCGCGACTACAGCCAGACACACGGCCAGCCATAACCTCTGAACTCAAGGAAACCTGTCATGAGCAAGACTCGTATCGCCTTCATCGGCGCCGGCAACATGGCCGCCAGCCTGATCGGCGGCCTGCGTGCCCAGGGCGTTGAAGCCGACGACATCCGCGCCGCCGATCCGGGGGCCGAGACCCGTGGCCGGATTGCTGCCGAGCACGGCATTGCAGTGGTGGCCGACAACGCCGACGCCGTCACGGGCGCCGATGTGGTGCTGCTGGCGGTCAAGCCGCAAAT
Source organism: Pseudomonas sp. 21LCFQ02 (assembly GCF_024129895.2). Taxonomy (NCBI): domain Bacteria; kingdom Pseudomonadati; phylum Pseudomonadota; class Gammaproteobacteria; order Pseudomonadales; family Pseudomonadaceae; genus Pseudomonas; species Pseudomonas sp. 21LCFQ02. The sequence goes on along the minus strand of NZ_CM178749.1, from coordinate 1,538,828 downwards.
GATGAAAGCGGTCTGCCAGGATTTGGCGCCGAGCCTGAAGCCTGAGCAACTCATCGTTTCGGTGGCCGCCGGCATCACCTGCGCCAGCCTCAACCAGTGGCTGGGCGAACAGCAACCGGTGGTGCGCTGCATGCCCAACACCCCGGCCCTGCTGCGCCAGGGCGTCAGCGGCCTGTATGCCACCGACAAGGTCAGTGATGTCCAGCGCCAGCAGGCCGAGCAACTGCTGTCGGCCGTCGGTGTCGCCCTGTGGCTTGAACAAGAACAGCAACTCGATGCGGTGACTGCCGTGTCTGGCAGTGGCCCTGCGTATTTTTTCCTGCTGATCGAAGCCATGACCGCCGCTGGCGTCAAACTGGGGTTACCCGAAGACATCGCCCGCCAGCTCACCCAGCAGACCGCCCTGGGCGCTGCGCTGATGAGCACCGGCAGCGACGTGGATGCCGCCGAACTGCGTCGCCGCGTCACGTCGCCGGCCGGCACCACCGAAGCTGCAATCAAATCCTTCCAGGCTGGCGGCTTCGAAGCGCTGGTCGAGACGGCCCTCAATGCCGCAGCCAAACGCTCGGCAGAACTGGCCGAACAACTGGGCCAATAATTTTTCAGGCGCTTACCGGAGCTGATCAATGATCGGATTGAACACCGCTGCAATTTTCATCCTGCAAACCCTTGGCAGCCTTTACCTGCTGGTGATCCTGTTGCGCTTCGTGCTGCAACTGGTGCGTGCCGACTTCTATAACCCGCTGAGCCAGTTTGCGGTCAAGGCCACTCAGCCGCTGCTGCGCCCGCTGCGCCGGATCATCCCGAGCCTGTTCGGCCTGGACATGTCGTCGCTGGTGCTGGCGATCATCGTGCAGATGGTGCTCATGGCCCTGACCCTGCTGCTCGCCGCAGGCACCACCGGCCCGTTCCTGTCGCTGCTGGTGTGGGCAATCATCGGTGTCACCGGATTGTTCCTGAACATTTTCTTCTATGCGCTGATCATCAGCGTGATCCTGTCCTGGGTCGCGCCGGGCAGCCACAACCCTGGCGCCGAACTGGTCAACCAGATCTGCGAGCCGGTGCTGGCGCCGTTTCGTCGCCTGCTGCCAAACCTGGGCGGCCTGGATATCTCGCCGATCCTGGCGTTCATGGTCATCAAGCTGCTGGACATGCTGGTGATCAACAACCTGGCGGCGATGACCGGCATGCCGCAAGTACTGCGCATGCTGATGTAACCGCGCCCCCCCCGTAGGAGCGGCTTTAGCCGCGAAAGCCCCCGATCAAACGATGCAACTGCGTCGCCTGATGGATTTTCGCGGCTAAAGCGGATCGCCGCCCGGACGCTCCTACAGGGTTCTGTGTTGCTGCCAACCCCTCGGGTCTTTAGACTTACGCCTCTTTACAGCGAGAGCAGGGTCGATGCCCACGGTCTTTCCCCCCGATTCTGTTGGTCTGGTCACACCGCAACTGGCGCACTTTGATGAACCGCTGGCCCTGGCCTGCGGTCGTACCCTGCCAGCCTATGACCTGATTTACGAAACCTACGGTCAGTTGAACGCTGCGGGCAGCAACGCGGTGCTGATCTGTCACGCCCTGTCGGGCCATCACCACGCCGCCGGTTACCACAGCAGCGAAGACCGCAAACCGGGCTGGTGGGACAGCTGCATCGGCCCCGGCAAGCCGATCGATACCAACCGCTTCTTCGTGGTCAGCCTCAATAACCTCGGTGGCTGCAACGGCTCCACCGGGCCGAGCAGCCTCGACCCGGAGACCGGCAGCCCGTTCGGCGCCAATTTCCCGGTGGTCACCGTCGAGGACTGGGTCAACAGCCAGGCACGTCTGGCAGACCGCCTGGGCATCAGCCAATGGGCTGCGGTAGTCGGTGGCAGTCTGGGTGGCATGCAGGCGCTGCAATGGACCATCAGCTACCCCGAGCGCGTACGCCACTGCCTGGCAATTGCCTCGGCGCCCAAACTGTCAGCACAGAACATCGCCTTCAACGAAGTGGCGCGCCAGGCGATTCTCACTGACCCGGAATTCCACGAAGGCGCTTTCCAGAGCCATGGCGTGATTCCCAAGCGCGGCCTGATGCTGGCGCGGATGGTCGGCCATATCACCTACCTGTCCGACGATTCGATGGGCGAGAAATTCGGCCGCGGCCTGAAAAACGAAAAGCTCAACTACGACTTCCACAACGTGGAGTTTCAGGTCGAGAGCTACCTGCGTTATCAGGGTGAGGAGTTTTCCGGGCGCTTCGACGCCAATACTTACCTGCTGATGACCAAGGCGCTGGACTATTTCGATCCGGCTGCGCAGCACAACGATGACCTGGCAAAAACTTTCGCCACGGCCACCGCGAAATTCTGCGTGATGTCCTTCACCACCGACTGGCGCTTCTCGCCGGCCCGCTCGCGGGAACTGGTGGATGCGCTGATGGCGGCGCGCAAGGACGTCAGCTACCTGGAAATCGACGCGCCGCAGGGCCACGACGCCTTCCTGATCCCGAACCCGCGCTATGTGCAGGCTTTCGGCAACTACATGAATCGTATTGCGCTGTGAGGACCTCATGAGAGCCGATCTGGAGATCATCCAGGAGTGGATTCCCGCTGGCAGCCGCGTGCTCGACCTGGGCTGCGGCGACGGCGAGTTGCTGGCCTGGCTGCGCGACCATAAGCAAGTCACCGGCTACGGCCTGGAAAAAGACCCCGACAACATTGCCCAGTGCATGCTCAACGGCATCAATGTCATCGAGCAGGATCTGGACAAGGGGCTGGGCAACTTCGCCAGTAACAGTTTCGATGTGGTGGTCATGACCCAGGCGTTGCAGGCCGTGCATTACCCGGACAAGATCCTCGACGAAATGCTGCGTGTGGGCCGCCAGTGCATCATCACCTTCCCCAACTTCGGCCACTGGCGCTGCCGTTGGTACCTGGCCCGCAACGGCCGCATGCCGGTGTCGGACTTCATGCCCTACACCTGGTACAACACGCCGAACATCCACTTCTGCACCTTCAAGGACTTCGAAGCGCTGTGCCGTGAGCGTGACGCACGGGTGCTCGATCGCATGGCGGTGGATAACCAGCACCGCCACGGGTGGGCGAGCAAACTGTGGCCTAATCTGTTGGGTGAGGTTGGAATCTACCGGGTCCGCAGTCCGGGCCTGAGCGAGCACCAGCTCGCGGTCTGAGCACCCCGAGGACATGCCCATGAACAGGTTGTTGAAACATCTGGCCTGCCTGTTGTTCACCGCCATGGCCCTGCCGGCCCTGGCGGCAGAGCGTATCGACGCTGACCGCCAGCAACGGTTTGGCGATGTGACGGTGCACTACTCGACGTTCAGCTCGACCTTCCTGCAACCGCAGCTCGCCCGGCAACTGCAACTGATCCGCAGCAAGCAGCAGGGCGTGATCAACCTGACGGTGCTCAAACAGGGCCAGCCGCAGGCGGCCCAGGTCAGCGGCAGCCTCAAGTCACTGACCGGCGACAGCCTGCCGCTCAACTTCCGGGTGATCCGTGAAACCGGCGCGATCTACTACGTGGCGCAGTATCCTGTGCCGCAACAGCAAACCCGAATCTTCGACCTCAAGGTGGAAACCGGCGGCGTGACCCACCGCTTCAGTTTCAACCAGGAACTCTTTCCGGACCCATGATGAATTTCACCCAACTGGTACTGGCCAGCCACAACGGCGGCAAACTCAAAGAGCTGCAAGCCATGCTTGGCGGCAGCGTGCAACTGCGCTCGATCGGCGAATTCAGCACGGTCGAGCCAGACGAAACCGGCTTGTCGTTCGTCGAGAACGCGATCCTCAAGGCGCGTAACGCGGCGCGGATTTCCGGCCTGCCAGCCTTGGCTGACGATTCCGGCCTGGCGGTGGATTTTCTCGGTGGCGCACCGGGCATCTACTCGGCGCGCTATGCCGACGGTCAGGGTGATGCGGCAAACAACGCCAAGTTGCTCGACGCCCTGAAAGACGTCCCCGATGAGCAACGCGGCGCGCAGTTTGTCTGCGTTCTGGCGCTGGTACGGCACGCCGACGACCCGCTGCCGATTCTCTGCGAAGGCTTGTGGCACGGGCGCATCCTGCATGCCGCCAGCGGCGAACACGGCTTCGGCTATGACCCGCTGTTCTGGGTGCCGGAGCGCAACTGCTCCAGCGCTGACCTGGCACCGGCCGACAAGAACCAGCTCAGCCACCGGGCCCGTGCCATGGTGTTGCTGCGCGAGCGTCTGGGCCTGTAATGACTGATTCAGACGTACAACCGCTGCACCCCGGTGCCGGCGGTTTCTCTTCGGCAGCCCCGCGCAACGCCTTGCCCGAACTGCCGCCGCTGTCGCTGTACATCCATATCCCGTGGTGCGTGCGTAAATGCCCGTACTGCGACTTCAACTCCCACGCGTCAACCCCGGTGCTGCCGGAGCAGGAATACGTCGACGCCTTGCTGGCCGACCTGGACCTGGAATTGCCCAACGTGCATGGCCGCGAACTGCGCTCGATCTTCTTTGGCGGCGGCACCCCCAGCCTGTTCAGCGCTGAAGCATTGGGCCGCCTGCTGGTGGGGGTCGAGCAACGTATCCGCTTCGCTGACGATATCGAAATTACCCTGGAGGCCAACCCCGGGACTTTCGAGCAAGCCAAATTCAGTGCCTACCGCAAGCTGGGCATCAACCGCCTGTCGATCGGCATTCAGAGCTTTCAGCCCGACAAGCTCGAAGCGCTGGGGCGCATTCATAACGGTGATGAGGCGATTCGCGCCGCCGACATGGCGCGCCAGGCTGGCTTCGACAACTTCAATCTCGACCTGATGCACGGCTTGCCGGACCAGAGCCTGGACGAAGCGCTGGCCGATCTGCGTCAGGCCATCGCCCTGCAGCCCACCCACCTGTCGTGGTATCAGCTGACTCTGGAGCCCAATACGGTGTTCTGGAACCAGCCACCGTTGCTGCCCGAAGACGATATCCTCTGGGATATTCAGGAAGCCGGCCAGCAATTGCTGGCTGAACATGGCTATGCACAGTACGAAGTCTCGGCCTATGCCCAGGCCGGCAAAGAGGCGCGCCACAACCTCAACTACTGGAGCTTCGGTGACTTCATCGGCATCGGCGCCGGCGCCCACGGCAAGCTCAGCCACCCGGACGGGCGCATTGAACGCACCTGGAAGACCCGCCTGCCCAAGGATTACCTCAACCCGGCCAAGCCATTCCAGGCCGGCAGCAAGCTGTTGCCGCTCGATGAGCTGCCCTTTGAGTTTCTGATGAACGCCTTGCGCCTGACAAATGGCGTGGACGCTGCATTATTTCGTGAAAGAACCGGTCTAAGCCCCGATTCACTGGCCCTCGGCCGTGAGCAGGCCGAACAACGCGGCCTGTTGCAGGCCGATCCGCAGCGTCTGGCGGCCACGCCCAAGGGCCAGTTGTTCCTCAACGACCTGTTGCAATACTTTCTGATCTAAGGAACCTGCATGGACCTCGTACTCGATCTGCTCGCCACTGTTTCGCGCTGGAGCCGCAGCAATCTTTCGGAAATCGCCCTGGCCCTGGTGGGCTGCCTGCTGGTGCTGTTCGGTGCAGATATCAAAGGCTGGGTCGAGCAACGGGTCGGCAGCATGAGCAGTGCCATTCGTGTGCCATTGATCGCCCTGGCCTGCACCATCGGCAGCGGTGCGGCGCTGATCTACGCCACCCCCTGGGTGGTCAAGGGACTCAGCCAGTTCAATAACTACAGCCTGGCGCCGGTGCTGCTGGTGGTGCTGGTGCTGATCGGGGTGATTGCCGATCGCAAGTGACGCGGCCCGGTTGTATCGACAACTGCTATGATGGCCATCGCCCTGCATGCTTCAAGGACGTCCGACCCATGCCCCATACCATCCTGCTCCACGCCAAGGATTACCCCAGTGCCCCCTGGAAGAACGGCGGCGGTACGACGATGGAAATCGCCCGTGACGCCGGGCAGGCACTCGATGACTTTGGCTGGCGCCTGTCGCTGGCCGATGTGCAAAACAGTGGCGATTTTTCTGTTTTTGCTGGCTATCAACGCATCATCACCGTGCTGCAAGGCGCTGGCATGAGCCTGACCATCGACGGCCAACCCAGCCGCCCGCTGAAAGTCTCCGACCCGCTGGCCTTCAGCGGTGACAGCCAGGTCAGCAGCACCTTGCTGGACGGTCCGATTCGCGACTTCAACCTGATCTACCACCCGCAACGCTACAACGCACGCCTGCACTGGCTGGACGTCATCCAGCCGCAACGGCTGTTCAGCTCAGCCAGCGTGGTGTTGCTGTTCAGTGCCGCGCAACAAGTTGCAATCAGCATCAATGACGGGCTCTGGGAAATTCTCAGCCAACATGACTGCCTGCGCGCCGACAACCGCGGCGGCTTGCTGGAAATCGAACTGCAGGCACCCGGCCCAAGCCGCTGCTGCCTGATCGAGCTGTCTGCTATCGGCGCGCAATAAGCGCGCTTTAACGCTTTACAGGAAATCCCATGACTCACTTCCCGCGCCCGGAATCACCCCGCGCCCTCGCCCTGCTGCGTAATTTTCTGCATTCCGAAGCCGCTGGCGGCATCGTCCTGATGCTCGCTGCACTGGCGGCACTGATCGTCGCCAACAGTCCGCTGGCCGAGCGTTACTTCGCAGCCTTGCATACGGTCTGGCTGGGCTTGTCACTGGAGCTGTGGATCAACGATGGCCTGATGGCGGTGTTCTTCCTGATGGTCGGCCTGGAGATCAAGCGCGAAGTGCTGGCCGGCGGCCTGTCGAGCTGGGAGCAACGCGCCCTGCCCGGCTTTGCCGCGGCTGGCGGCATGCTGGTGCCGGCGCTGGTTTATCTGGCAGTGAACTGGGGCAACCCGCAAACCCTCAGTGGCTGGGCGATCCCGGCGGCGACCGACATCGCCTTCGCGCTGGGCGTGCTGTCGTTGCTGGGCAAACGGGTGCCGACTTCGCTGAAAGTTTTTCTGGCCGCGCTGGCGATCCTCGATGACCTGGGTGCGGTGACCATCATCGCCCTGTTCTACAGCTCGGGCCTGAACATCCCCATGCTGCTCGCGGCATTCGCCACGCTGGCGGTGCTGGCGATCATGAACCGCCTGCAGGTCAAACGCCTGCTGCCCTACCTGCTGCTGGGCGTATTGCTGTGGGTGTTCGTGCTCAAGTCCGGCGTGCATGCCACGCTGGCGGGTGTGGCGCTGGCACTGTGCATCCCGCTGGGCAGCGAGAAGGACGAAAGCCAGTCGCCGTTATTGCTGCTCGAAGAGAAGCTGCACGGCTGGGTGGCGTTCGCCATCGTGCCGATCTTCGGCTTTGCCAATGCCGGTGTATCGCTGGCGGGGATCAGCGCCGACAACCTGGTCGACCCGGTGCCGCTGGGGGTGGCGCTGGGGTTATTCGTCGGCAAGCAGGTCGGCGTGTTCCTCGCGGCCGGGCTGGCGATCCGCGCCGGGCTGGCCGTCTTGCCGCAGGGTAGCAACTGGCTGCAGGTGTATGGTGTGGCGGTACTGTGTGGCATCGGTTTCACCATGAGCCTGTTCATCGGCAACCTGGCCTTCCCCGGTGCGCCGCATCTGGTCGATGAAGTAAAAGTCGGCGTGCTGATCGGCTCGGGGCTGTCGGCCGTGCTCGGCATGCTGCTGTTGCGGGCCGCACCGCAGCGAAGCTGACACGCTTTTCACCTGCGCCTGACCATCGTGCTACGTCAGGCTCATTAATGTAGTGCTCATGAACCACTGGAGAGTGTCATGAGCACGCCATCAAGCATTGAACCAGGCCTTGACCATCATGCGGTCGGCCATCATCTGACTGTTGCGTATACCAGCCTGTCCACACGCCTGGTGCGGTGGCGTGAAGAACAACTTGCGCGCAAGGCTCTGCACTGGGCTGACGATCCAGGACTGGTGCTCGATTTACCCTGTGATGCCGGGCGTTTCTGGCAGGTACTGGCAGAAAAAACCTCACGCATCATCGTCGCCGCCGACCAGAGTGCCGACACCATCCACGCGGCCTGTAGCAGCCACGAGCCAGCGTTGGTACAGCGCATCATGCCCTTGCAGACCACCGTGCTGGACATCGACCTGCCGGACAACTGTGTTGACTGCATCTTCTGCATGGATCTGTTCGCGCAGGTGCGCGACTCGATGCTGCGAATGGAGCTGCTGCAGGAATTCCATCGCGTCACCCGCGAGACCGTGATTGTCTCGGTCTGCATCGACGGCAACCTGTCGGCCTGGCAGCAACGCTTTTTCCCTGACCGCGAGGCAGAAGCCGACGATTACGTTGCCATGCCCGGCGCCCGGATCGAACAAGAGTTTCGCGCAGCAGGTTTTCACATCCTGCAACGCCTGGATTTCGCCCCGCTGCTGTCGATGCGCAGCGTGTACATACTGCAAAAAGAGCATGCCGACGGCGCGTGATGTTTTTTTCACAAGCACTTCACCGACCCGGTACCTGCGGGTTCTTAAAGTGCGGCCAGCCTCGCTGACGCGCAACCGCGCCAGCTCACAATCATCAGTGCGGAGCACCCCGTGGCCCTGACCCTCGACACCCCCCTGACCCCATCGCTCGCGCCCCGCAGCCTGTTGCGCAAACTCGCCCGCAGCGCTGCCTTTGCGATACTGCTGATCATGACTGCAGCCGCTGGCTGGTACCTGAGCCTCAATCGGGTCACCGACCTTGGCAAAGATAATCAACTGGTCAAATCCGGGGCCCTTGCCCAATGGCAGCAAGGCAATGTAATCGTGCTGATTCGCCATGCCGAGCGTTGCGACCAGTCCAGCAACGCTTGCCTGGGTCCGCCCGACGGCATCACCCTGGCCGGCACCCAGCTGGCTCAGGGTGTGGGCATTGGCCTTGAGAAGCTGGGCCTGGTCGATGCCCAGGTGCTGGCCAGCCCATTGACCCGCACCCGCCAGACCGCCTCGTTCATCTTTGGCCGGGAAATTCCCACCGCCAGCTGGGTCGGGAACTGCGACGCCGGGTTTGCTGGCAGCCTGATGACCCAAAAAACCCGCCATCGCAATATGGTGCTGGTGACCCACAGCGGCTGTATCGACCACCTGCTGCGCAAACTCCACGTGCAGCCAGGCGAGCGCGATAGCGATTACACCGAAGCGCTGCTGGTGTCAGTCAATGGTCAGGGCAAACCACACCTGCTGGGTTCGATGAAAGCTGACCAGTGGCAAAAGCTGTCCGTATTCCAGGAGTGAGCCATGCCCGCCCGCCACCCTTCGCTGAGCATCTCGGTGCTACTGGCCGTATTGACGTTCCTGGCCTTCGACCTTACCGACCTGGACCAGGCCATCAGTAATCTGTTTTACGACCCGGCCACACAGACCTTCGTGTTCGAACACAACCTGCTGTTCGAACGCATTACCCATCAATGGGCGCGGGCGATTCCAGGCTTGTTCACCAGTGCGGCAATCGTTGCGCTGCTGCTGGCGGGTGCCTGGTGGCTGCTAAACCGCCGCCCCGATAACCGCGTGCTGCGTCTGACCCGTAAAACACGCCTGGCCGCAGTGCTGGAATGGTCGCACCGTCATGCTCGCGACAGTCTGTATTTCCTGTTCGCTTTCGCTCTGAGTGCAACGGCCGTCCATTACCTCAAAAGCCACACCAGCGTGTACTGCCCGGTGGAAACCACCCTGTATGGCGGCAAGCAGCAGCACTACCTGTGGTTTGCCAACTTCAGCCTGTTCGATAAGGCCGGCCCCGGTCGCTGCTGGCCGGGTGGCCATGCCAGCGGGGCGTTCAGCCTGATGGCGTTGTACTTCATTGCCCGGCGGTATCAGTGGCAACACGCACGCAAGGTCCTGATCACAACCCTGGCGCTGGGCCTGGTATTCGGTACCACCCGGGTGCTGCAGGGCTGGCACTACCTGTCACACACCTTCTGGGCCGGGCTGGTGGTGTGGTGGTGTTGCGCACTCATGGCCCGCAGCGTTTATCGTCAAATCCCGGATGAGCAGCGCCCGCCAGCGCTTGAATCACTGCCAACCCAACAGCATTAGCCAGCCGAAAAATATTTTTTCGCCACTGCATCCAGATCGTCTCCCCGCGGGTAGTACTTCATAGCAGCCCTTGAGTTGCTGAGCGCGGTTCAACTTTCTGGAGATTTCTGCATGAACGCAAAACGCTTGCTCTGCCTGGCCGGAACCACTCTGGCGCTGACTTGCCTCGCACCGGGCGCCTTCGCCCAGTCCGATCTGCCCGAAAGCGTGCGGGTGCCGGCCGGCAACAAGGTCAGCCTGCACACCACCGGCGTCGGTGAGATCACCTACGAATGCAAGGTCAAAGCCAATGCCGCCAACGAGCTGGAATGGACCTTCGTCGGCCCCAAGGCGGTACTCAACGACAAAAGCGGCAAGGCGGTCGGCAGCTACTACGGCCCGCCCGCCACCTGGGAAGCCAAAGACGGCTCGAAACTGACCGGCACCCAAGTCGCCGTCGCGCCATCGAGCGCGGGCAACCTGCCTTATCAACTGGTCAAGGCCAACCCGGCTGAAGGCAAAGGCACCCTGACCGGCACCACCTATATCCAGCGCGTGGCGCTCAAGGGCGGCGTGGCCCCGGCCAAAGCCTGCAACGAGAGCAACAAGGGCGCCAAGGAAGTGGTCAAGTACCAGGCCGATTATGTTTTCTGGGCTGCCAACTAACCGCCAGCCGGTGTGGTCTATGCTGCTGCACTGGCAGCCTCGTTCGAGGTCGCAGTAATCCTCAGATGGTGGATCGACTTTGACCTCGTACGAATCGCAGTTTGATTATCAAGCCGCCCTGCAGGCCTGCGCGCGTGGCGAGCGTGGGGCCTTGCAGCGCCTTTATCATCAGGAAAGCGCCCGCTTGCTGGGCGTTGTCCTGCGCATCGTGCGTGACCGCGCGCAGGCAGAAGATATCGTGCATGACGCGTTCATCAGAATCTGGGCTCAGGCCCACCGGTTCGATCCGCAGCGTGGTTCGGCCCGTGGCTGGATCTTTACCCTGACCCGCCGTCTGGCGCTTAACCATATCCGCAACAGCGCGCGTGAAGTGGCGCTGGAGGAAGATCAAGTGCATGGCCTGGCGGCACAGGAGGCTGAAGCGTTCGACTGGCAGGTCAATCCGGGACGCCTCCAGCATTGTCTGGAACAGCTCGACCCGGTGCGGCGCAACTGTATCTGTCACGCCTATGTCGACGGCTACACCCACCAACAGATCGCCCGGCAGGTCGGCGCGCCGCTGGGCACCGTCAAGGCCTGGATCAAGCGCAGCCTGGCGGCCTTGCGGGAGTGCCTGGGATGACTTCAACTGCTGATCGCGATCTTCATGAGCTGGCTGGCGAATATGTGCTCGGCACCCTGTCTGCCAGCGAACGGGCCGAGGTCGAACAGCGCCTGGCGGTCGAGCCGGATTTGCAAGCCGCGGTCGATGCCTGGGAAGCCCGGCTGCTGCCATTGACCGAACTGTGCGAGCCGGTACAGCCATCTGCCGGACTGTGGTCGCGCATCGAACAGTCGCTGGCCGAACCGCTGCGCAGTGCCGAGCGCGCCCGGCGCTGGTGGGACAGCCTGGGGCTGTGGCGCGGCCTGGCCGGTGCCGGGCTGGCGGCCTCGCTGGTGCTGGGCAGCCTGCTGCTGATGCAGCCACCGCTCAGCCAGCCCTCGTATGTGGTGGTGCTGGTCGCACCGCAAGACAAGGCGCCGGGCTGGGTGGTGCAGACCCGCGACAGCCGCCAGATCCAGTTGATTCCGCTGAGCGTCAGTGAAGTCCCCAGCGACAAGGCGCTGGAGTTCTGGACCAAGGGCGATGACTGGCAAGGCCCGGTCTCGCTGGGCCTGGTCAAACCTGGCCAGACGCTGCATGTACCGCTCGACAAACTGCCGCCACTGCAACCCAACCAGTTGTTCGAGCTGACCCTGGAAAGCGCCAACGGCTCATCGACCGGCAAACCGACCGGGCCGATCCAGTTCATTGGGCGGGCAGTAAAAGTGATCTGAGCAATCGCGCAAAACGCTTACGGCATTCTTGCCGTAGAATGGCGGGCTTGCCTGTCAGGGGCAGTTTTTTGCGCACAGCTGTGCAGTCACTTGCCACACCAGTAATGAATTGGACCAGAAATGACGTCAACAGATGGTTTGAAACGTGGGTTATCCGCCCGCCATATCCGCTTCATGGCCCTGGGCTCTGCCATCGGCACAGGGCTGTTCTATGGCTCGGCGGCCGCCATCCAGCAAGCCGGCCCGGCGGTACTGCTGGCCTACCTGATCGGTGGTGCGGCGGTGTTCATGGTCATGCGCGCACTGGGTGAAATGGCCGTTCATGACCCGGTATCCGGCTCGTTCAGCCACTACGCCAGCCGCTATCTGGGCCCGTTGCCAGGCTTTGTGCTGGGTTGGACTTATGCCTTCGAGATGATCATCGTCTGCCTTGCCGACGTGACCGCATTCGGTATCTACATGGGCTTCTGGTTCCCGGAGGTGCCGCGCTGGATCTGGGTGTTGTCGATTGTGTTCTTCATCGGCGCGCTGAACCTGTGCAACGTCAAGGTGTTCGGTGAGGCCGAGTTCTGGCTGTCATTGCTCAAGGTCAGCGCCATCATCGGCATGATCGTCGGCGGCGCGGGGATCATGCTGTTCGGTATCGGTAGTGCGACCGGCGGTGAGGTGTCCACCGGGATCAGCAACCTGTGGGAACACGGCGGCTTCATGCCCAATGGCGTGGCCGGGCTGATTGCCTCGCTGGCAGTGGTGATGTTCGCCTTCGGCGGCATCGAGATCATCGGCATCACCGCCGGTGAAGCAAAGGACCCGAAACGCAGCCTGCCGCAGGCGATCAACGCGGTGCCGCTGCGGATCCTGCTGTTCTACGTGCTGACGCTGTTTGTGGTGATGTGCCTGTTCCCGTGGCCGCAGATCGGCACCCAAGGCAGTCCGTTCGTGCAGATTTTCAATAATCTGGGTATGCCTGCGGCAGCCACGGTGTTGAATATCGTGGTGATTTCGGCTGCAGTGTCGGCGATCAACAGCGATATTTTCGGTGCCGGACGGATGATGTACGGCATGGCCAAAGAAGGTCAGGCGCCAGAGAGCTTCGCCAAGCTGTCGAAACAGGGCGTGCCGTGGATGACGGTGCTGGTGATGGGGATCACCTTGCTGGGTGGTGTGGTGCTCAATTACCTGATTCCCAAGGATGTATTCCTGCTTATCGCGTCGCTGGCGACGTTCGCCACGGTCTGGGTATGGCTGATGATTCTGCTCACTCAAGTGGCCATGCGGCGTTCGATGAGTGCCGATGAGGTCAGCAAGCTGCAGTTCCGGGTGCCGTTCTGGCCTTGGGGTCCGGCGGCGGCGATTGTGTTCATGGTGTTCATCTTTGGTGTATTGGGCTGGTTCCCGAACAGCCGTGCGGCGCTGCTGGTAGGTGCGGTATGGGTGGTGTTGCTGGTGCTGGCTTATTACATCTGGGTACAGCCGAACACGGATGCCGGGAAAGACAAAACCCTGTAGGAGCGGCCGGGCTTTGATCCGCTTCGGCCGCGAAGGCCTTGCCCAGCAAGCTGGCTCCCACCGGGGTATGCAGCCAGGGCTACGTTGTAGCTGTAAGTCTGCGATTGCATAGCGTGTCATTAGAACCTGCTCATTTTTTGAGCAACCGTAATCCGTTGAACACCACCAGCAAGCTGACGCCCATGTCGGCGAACACGGCCATCCACATAGTGGCCATGCCGGTGAAGGTGATTGCCAGGAAGATCAGTTTGGTCACCAGTGCCAGGGCAATGTTCTGGCGCAGAATGGCTGAGGTGTCGCGGGACAGGCGGATGAAAGCCGGGATCTTGCGCAGGTCGTCGTCCATCAGCGCGACATCGGCGGTTTCGATGGCGGTGTCGGTGCCGGCGGCGGCCATGGCGAAGCCGATTTCGGCACGCGCCAGGGCCGGGGCGTCGTTGATGCCGTCGCCGACCATGCCGACCCGGTGCTGGTTGGCGTACAGCGCTTCAATGGCTTGCAGTTTGTCGGCCGGCAGCAGGTTGCCGCGGGCCTGGTCGATGCCGACCTGATCGGCAATCGCCCTGGCGGTGTGCGGGTTGTCACCGGTGAGCATCAGGGTCTTGATGCCCAGCTCATGCAGTTGCGCAATGGCTTCGCGGCTGCTGTCCTTGACCGTGTCGGCCACCGCGAACAACGCCAGCGGGCCGTTTTCGTCGAGCAGCAGCACGACGGTCTTGCCTTGGGATTCCAGTGCATCGAGTTGCGCTTCCAGCTCGGTTGAGCACAGCCCCAGTTCCTCTACCAGGCGGTGATTGCCCAGGTGATAGCGACGACCGTCGATGTCCCCGGCCACGCCACGACCGCCCAGCGCTTCGAAGTTGCTGACTTCGGCCAGTGCCTGACTGCTATCGGCAGCCTGGGCGATGGCCAGTGACACGGGGTGGTCTGAGCGTGCCGCCAGGCTGGCGGCAATGGTTGGTGCGTTGCTGACCCGGCTGTCGAGTACCACACAGTCGGTCTGCACCGGCTTGCCATGGGTCAGGGTGCCGGTCTTGTCCAGAGCCAGGTAGTCGATCTGCCGGCCCATCTCCAGGTACACCCCGCCCTTGATCAGGATGCCTTTGCGCGCCGCCGCCGCCAGACCGCTGACAATACTCACCGGAGTGGAAATCACCAGTGCGCAAGGGCAGGCCACCACCAGCAGGACCAACGCGCGGTAGATCCAGTCGAACCACGCGCCGGCCAGGAACAACGGTGCGATCAGTGCCACTGCCAACGCGGTGAGGAACACGGCCGGGGTGTAGATACGCGAGAACTGGTCAACGAAACGCTGGGTCGGCGCACGGGCGCCTTGCGCTTGTTCGACGGCATGGATGATCCGTGCCAGGGTCGACTGACTGGCCGCAGCCGTCACCCGGTACTCCAAAGAACCTGCCTGGTTGATGGTGCCAGCGAACAGTTTGTCGCCCACGGTCTTTTCCACCGGCAGGCTTTCGCCGGTAATCGGCGCCTGATCGATGGTCGATTGCCCGCTGACCACTTCGCCGTCCAGGGCGATGCGCTCGCCGGGCCGCACCCGCAGTAACGCTCCAGGCTCGATAGCCTTGGCTTCTAGCTCCAGCCAACTGCCATCGGCCTGCTGCACGGTGGCGGTTTCCGGAGTCAGTTGCATCAGACTGCTGATGGCGTTGCGCGCCCGGTCCAGCGAGCGCGCTTCGATCAGTTCGGCCACGGTAAACAGGAACATCACCATGGCTGCTTCCGGCCATTGGCCGATCAGCACCGCGCCGGTAACCGCGATGCTCATCAGCGCATTGATGTTCAGATTGAGGTTTTTCAGGGCAATCCAGCCCTTTTTATAGGTGCCCAGGCCACAACTGAGGATCGACACCAGCGCCAGCACGATCACCAGCCACTCCGGCCCTGCGCTGAAATGCACCAGCTCTGCGCCCAGCGCAGTCAGGCCCGACACGGTCAGCAGCTTCCAGGCGCTTTTTTTCGCTACCGGGGCAGCCTCTGCGCCCTCTTCGAGCGGCTGGGCCTGCATGCCCAGCGAGCCAATCGCGTCACGAATTGCGGCGGTGTCGGGCAACACATGCCAGACCCCGAGACGACGCTGCAGCAGATTGAATTCCAGCTTGTGAATCCCGTCCATTTTGCCCAGACGATCCTGAATCAGGGTCTGTTCGGTGGGGCAGTCCATCTGCTCGATGCTGAACTGGCTCAATCGCGCCTCACCGTCTGCCGCCGCGACAAAGGTCACTTGCGCCGCTGCCGCAGCACCACCACAGCAGCTATGGGCGTGAGTGGGTTGCTCAGGTTGGTGATCGTCATGTTTATGCACAGGTGTAAGCCGGGTGATCTGCCCCATGGGTCCATCCTCCAAATCAAGATATTGCCAAGTGAACACCCTGTAGCCACTATAGGGTCAAGCCCCTGCGCGGAATCCTGCTCATGAAAATCGGTGAACTGGCCAAACTGACCGACACCCAGGTCGAAACCGTCCGCTATTACGAACGCGAAGGCCTGTTGCCTGTGCCGTCGCGTACCGAAGGCAATTACCGGCTGTACACCCAGGCCCACGTCGAGCGCCTGAGCTTCATCCGCAATTGCCGCAGCCTGGACATGACCCTGGATGAAATCCGGCGCCTGCTGAACCTGCGCGACAGCCCGCAGGATCAGTGCGAGAGCGTCAACGCCCTGATCGACGAGCACATCGCCCACGTCGACGCACGGGTCGCCAGCCTGCAGGCGCTGCAACAACAGTTGCGTAACCTGCGCCAGCGCTGCAACGACAACGACCCGGATCACTGCGCGATTCTTGATCGGCTTGAGGTCACCGGCGCAGTGGCTGCGCCCGAGGGCGAGCCGTCGCATGTCGGCAGAAGCCACGGTCACTAGGTCACTAGGTGATACATTAGCGCCCCGCGACACAGCCAGGACCGTTCATGCCGAAGAAAGCTGCCCCCTCCACCAACCTGACCCTGATCGACGTCGCCAAGGTGGCCGGCGTATCGCCGATCACCGTGTCGCGGGCCTTGAGCCGTCCGGAGGTGGTCAGCGAGCAGACCCGGCAGAAGGTCATGGCAGCGGTGCGCCAGACCGGCTATGTGTCGAACATGCTGGCTGGCAGCCTGGCCAGCAACAAGAGCCGGCTGGTCGCCATCTTCCTGCCGACCATGGCCAACTCGATCTTTGCCGATACGGTGCAGGCTCTGATGGAACGTCTGGCCCAGGCCGGCTACCAGACTTTGCTGGGTTTGACCGGCTACTCTGCCGAGCAGGAAGAGAAACTCCTGGAAGCGATTCTCGGCCGCCGCCCGGATGGCATCGTCCTCACCGGCACCCTGCACACCGAATCCAGCCGCCTGCGCCTGGCTCAATCGGGCATTCCGGTGGTGGAAGCCTGGGACCTGGCGGACGATCCGCTGGATATGCTGGTGGGCTTCTCCCATGAGCGGGTCGGCGAGGCCATTGCCCAACACCTGCTCGGCAAGGGCTACCGGCGCTTTTCCGTCATCAGCCTGGGCGATCCACGGGGTGTGCGGCGTTGCCAGAGCGTGATCGACGAGCTTGGTCGGCACGGCATCGACGCTGTGCCGCTGCAAGTCATGACCCCGCCGGCGACCCTGAAAACCGGCCGCGACGGCCTGCAACAGTTGCTGGAGCAAGGGCCACTGCCGGAAGTGGTGGTGTGCAGTTCCGACACCATCGCCCAAGGTGTGCTGGCCGAAGCCGCCAGCCGTGGCCTGCGCGTGCCGCAAGACCTGGCAGTGATGGGGTTTGGTGACCTGAGCGCCGCCGCCCAGGTCTATCCGGCGCTGTCGACGGTCAGCGTCGACGGCCAATTAATCGGCCAGAAAGTCGCGCAAGCCCTGCTCGAACGCTTTAATAACGCTGATAACGTCGGCGATCCGGTGCGTATTGATACAGGTTTCAAGTTAATCGAACGCCAAACCACCTGAACTTTGGTTTTTTGCAAAAGCGACGAACGCACCCTTGAATGATTGCGCAATCATTGTATGCTTCGCTCATCAGGTGTTCCGCATGTCCGGGTGCCTGTTTTTTTGACTAACAAATGATTGCGCAATCATATTCAGCAATCACGGTGCAGTGGAGCCAGGCGGCACCCCACATTCAACGCCTCATCACAATAAGGAAGACAATAAAAGTGAGCCAATCAGCCCCCCCGGTAGCCAGGACCAACGTCCGCTACCTGATCCTGGCGATGATCTTCATCGTCACCGTGTTCAACTACGTAGACCGCGCCACGCTGTCCATCGCCGCCCCCGCCATGCGCAATGAGCTGGGCTTCGACGCGCTGACCATGGGCATCGCGTTTTCGGCGTTTGGCTGGGCCTACACCAGCATGCAGATTCCCGGCGGGATCATCCTCGACCGTTACGGTTCGCGTCTGGTGCTGGGCGTCAGCCTGATCCTGTGGTCGACCCTGACCTTCTTGCAGGGTTACGTCGACCTGTTCAGCTCGGCTTTCGTCGCGCTGTTCGTGCTGCGCTTTCTGATGGGCATGGCTGAGTCGCCGGCCTTCCCGGCCAACAACCGCCTCACGGTGATGTGGTTCCCGCGCAACGAGCGCGGCCTGGCCACGGCGATTTTCCAGTCGGCGCAGTATTTCGCCCTGGCTGCCTTCACCCCGCTGATGGTGCTGCTGCTCAGCAGCTTTGGCTGGCAACACGTGTTTTTCTGGACCGGCGGGGCCGGCATCCTGATCGGCCTGCTGTGGTTCAAGATGGTTCATGAGCCGCGCAAGGACAAACGGGTCAACAGCGCCGAAATCGACTACATCGAAGCCGGTGGCGGCATGCCCAATATCGGCGACACCAAAACGGCGTTCAGTTGGCAGCGCGCCAAGGCCATTGGCGCCAATCGGATGATGCTCGGCGTGTATCTGGGACAGTTCTGCCTAACCTCGATCACCTGGTTCTTCCTCACCTGGTTTCCGACTTATCTGGTCGAAGCCAAGGGCATGACCATGCTCAAGGTCGGTCTGGTGGCGGCCATCCCGCCGCTGGCGGGCTTTATCGGCGGCATGGTCGGCGGCGTCTGGTCAGACTGGATGCTCAAGAAAGGCTTTAGCCTCACCGCCGCACGCAAGACCCCGATCATCTGCGGCTTGCTGCTGTCGAGCAGCATCGTGGTCGCCAACTACACCCAGTCAGTGACGGTGGTCATTCTGGTGATGTCGATCGCCTTTTTCGCCAAAGGGGTCGGCAATCTGGGCTGGTGCATCGTCGGCGATGTCTCGCCCAAACAAGCCATGGGCATCAGCGGCGCGATGTTCAACTTCTGCGGCAACATCGCCAGCATCGTGACTCCCATCGCCATCGGCCTGCTGGTCAGCAAGGGCTCGTTCGACATGGCCCTGGTCTATGTCGCCGCCATGGGCCTGCTTGGCGCCTTTGCCTATCTGTTTATCGTCGGCCCGCTCAAGCGCATGGAACTCGACGAATCCGCCCAGCCTGCTGAACCCAGCCACAAGCCGGCCGAGTCCGCCGCGCTCAAGCCATAAAAGTTGTCCACACCCTCAAGGAGAGCGACATGACCGTACAACAACCAGACCGCCCATCCGCCGACCACGACCAGATTGCCTGGATCAAGGTGTCGTCGGTCTTCCTGCCGCTGGCCAACCCGATCAGCGATGCCAAGGTACTCACCGGTCGGCAGAAGCCGATGACTGAAATCGCCATGCTGTTTGTCGAGGTCCAGACCAAAGATGGCCACAGCGGCCTGGGGTTCAGCTATTCCAAGCGTGCCGGCGGCCCAGGCCAGTTTGCCCACGCCCAGGAAATCGCCCCGGCGCTGATCGGCGAGAACCCCAGCGATATCGCCAAGTTGTGGACAAAACTCTGCTGGGCCGGTGCTTCGGTAGGCCGCAGCGGCCTGTCGACCCAAGCCATCGGCGCCTTCGATGTCGCGTTGTGGGACCTCAAAGCCAAGCGCGCCAACCTGTCGCTGGCCCGCTTGCTCGGCGCCCAACGTGACTCGGTGCGCTGCTACAACACCTCAGGCGGCTTTTTGCACACGCCGCTGGAGCAACTGCTGAAAAACACTGAGCTGTCGCGGGAAAAGGGCATCGGCGGCATCAAGCTCAAGGTCGGCCAACCCGATTGCGCGGTGGATATCCAGCGGGTCAGCACAGTGCGCAAACAGCTTGGGGATAACTTCCCGTTGATGGTCGACGCCAACCAGCAGTGGGACCGCCCGACCGCACAACGCATGTGCCGACAGTTCGAGGCCTACAACCTGGTGTGGATCGAAGAGCCGCTCGATTGCTATGACGCCGAAGGCCACGCCGCCCTTGCCCAGCAGTTCGATACGCCGATCGCGACCGGCGAAATGCTCACCAGCGTGGCCGAGCACGCCGAATTCATCAAACTGCGCGGCGCTGACTATCTGATGCCTGACGCGCCGCGGGTCGGCGGTATCACACCGTTCCTCAAGGTCGCGGCCATGGCCGAACAGGCCGGGGTGATGCTGGCCCCGCACTTTGCCATGGAGCTGCATGTGCACCTGGCAGCCACTTACCCGACCGAACCGTGGGTCGAGCACTTCGAATGGCTGGAGCCGCTGTTCAACGAACGTCTGGAAACCCGCGACGGACGCATGCGGGTGCCGACCCGCCCCGGCTTGGGCCTGTCGTTGAGTGAACGAGTTGCCGGCTGGACGGCGCAAAGCGTGGAAATCGGCCAACGGCCGTAATGCTTGCAGAAGCAAAGGGGCTGGCACACTCGCAGCATCGATTGCGAATGTGCCGCTGTCTTTGCTGGCAAGCCAGTCCCTACAGTTTCATCCCCACCGCCAGCCGGTTGAAAGCATTCATCAGCGACACGGCAAAGGTCAGGTCGGAAATCTCGGCACTTGAAAAGTGCGCTTGCAGAGGCTCGTACAGCTCATCGGGCGCGCCCTTGTCACTGACGTAGGTGAGGGTTTCCGCCCAGGCCAGGGCCGCACGTTCACGCGCATCGAACAGCTCACTGATGCGCCAGCCGGCCAGGCAATCGAGCTTGTTCTGCGCCACACCACTGTCGCGCAGGGTCTGCGAGTGCTTGCCCAGGCAAAACGCGCAGCCGTTGATCTGCGAAACCCGCAGAAACACCAGCTCTACCAGCGGCAGGCCCAGCGGCCCTTCGACCAGCGCTTTGTTAGTGGCCAACAGGCCCTGATAGGCCGCTGGTGAGAGGGTGGAAAACGGCAGTCTGAGTTGGCTCATGGTTTAGCTCCTGTACAAGAAATGATCAAAGTTGCCTGAACAGCGGTTCCAGCCGTAGCCGGGTACGCGCTTCATGCAGGGCCTGCTCGACGGCTTCAGCGCCAAACACCAGGCCTTGCAAATAGCTGAAATGCACATCGAACAGCCCCAGGGTGTTGAGCACATGGCGCAAGTAGGACGTCAGAAAGTCCGGCTGCCTGGCGCGCTCGCCCTGATGAAAACCGCCGGAGCCGACCAGTACATACACCGGGCGGTCCTTGAGCAGCCCGGTCTTGCCATCGGGACCTGCGCTGAAGGTGCGGTGAATGCGCAGCACGTAATCGATCCACAGCTTGAGCGCCGCCGGCACGGTGAAGTTGTGCATCGGGGTGGCGATCAGCAGCACATCGCTGTTTTCCAGTTCACCAATCAATGCTTCGGACAGTTCGAACAATGGCGCGTCGAACGGCGTGACCGTGGTCAGCGCCTGGGCGTAGTCGGCGGACAGCGGCGGCAATGGGTCGCGTCCCAGATCGCGCTCAAGCCGTTCGATATCCACCTGCTGGTGACCCAAACTGGCCAGCAGTTCTTCAGCCAGACGATGGGCGTGGGAATCCTGGCCCATGGGGCTGGCGTTGATGAGCAGAACCCGCTTCATAGCGTACCCCCGGCCCGCAGGCGCTGGGTAAAGTGCATACCGCTCGCCAGCAGCCCCTGGCGGAAGTAGAAGCGCTGAGCCAAGGCCATGTGCAGGCCGGTATCCAGCACAAAATGATCGCAGCCCAGCTGCCGGGCCTGCTGGCGAACCTGATCGAGCAGTTGCCCTCCCAGCCCGCTGCGCTGTAACGCCGGGCTGATCAGCAGATCATCGACATACACGAAGCGGCCATACAGCAGGTTTTCCAGCTCACGGTAACCGGCCAGCCCGACAATCTGTGCATCCTGCATCGCGGCCAGCAACCGATAGCCCTGGCCGGCCTGCCGTTGCAGTTGCGCGACATAGGCGTCAGCGTTGTCCAGGTGCGGGCGTAGCACACGCATCAGCCCGAAACTGGCCGCCAAGGCCTGAGGGTCTTCAAGGTGCAAGAAGGTGCAGTTCATCGCGGTCACTCGTGATGTTCAGAAGATGGCTTACTCTAGGCCGCGAATGGCTTAAGCTACAGGGCCGAAAAATGATTAAACGACTAGGCCATGTCACACGCCTTCGAACCGGACCGCAATCAGCCTGAGCCGATCTATCGCCAGCTGTATCAGCGTTTTCGCCAATCCATCGCCGATGGCCGCCTGCGCCCCGGCGAGCGGGTGCCGGCGGTACGCGCCCTGGCGGCAGAGCTGAACCTGGCCAGAGGCACGGTCGAGGCGGCTTATCAGTTGCTGATTGGCGAAGGCTACCTGCTGGCCAGAGGCGCCGCCGGGACCATCGTCAGCCCGCAACTGCCAGCGCTGACGATGCCAAATCTGGCTATGCCAACCAGCACCAGCACTTACCTGTCGAACCACAGTGGCGGCCTGCCAATGCCCTTGCAGATGGGCGTACCGGCCCTGGATGCCTTCCCGCGCAAGCTCTGGACCCGGCTGGCCGGCCGGCAACTGCGCCGCAGCGGTCTGGAAGGCCTGGTCTACCCCGACCCGCAGGGCCACGGGCCGCTACGCGCGGCCATTGCCACTTATCTGGGGATATCCCGCGGCATCGCCTGCCGGCCGGAACAGGTGTTCGTCTGCGCCGGGTATCGCGCTTGCCTGGACCTGATCAGCCATACCCTGATGCGCGCCGGTGACCGTTGCTGGCTGGAAGAGCCGGGCTACTTCATGGCCCGTCATGCGTTGCTGGAAGCTGGCGCGCAACTGATACCCGTGCCGGTGGATGAGCACGGTCTGGATGTCGCCCAAGGCATCGCCCGGGCCCCCGACGCCCGTTTCGCGGTGGTCACCCCGACCCACCAAAGCCCGCTGGGCGTGTCCCTCAGCCTGCCGCGCCGCCTGGCGCTGTTGGACTGGGCCAACCGCAATGGTAGCTGGATCATCGAGGACGACTACGACAGCGAATACCGCTATCAAGGCAAACCGCTACCCGCCCTCAAGAGCCTCGACCAGCAAGGCCGGGTGCTGTACACCGGCACCTTCAGCAAAGTGCTGTTTCCCGGACTGCGCCTGGCCTACCTGGTGGTGCCCGCAGAACAGGCCGCCACCTTCGCCTGCCAGGCCGACCGCCTGCACAACCACTGCCCGCTGCTGCAACAGGCCACGGTTTGTGAGTTTCTTGTTGAAGGCCATTTCGCCCGGCACCTGAACAAAATGCGCCGGCTGTATGCACGTCGGCGGCAGTGGCTGGTCGAGGCATTGCAGACCGCGTGCGGCGAAAAATTGCAGATCGACACCCAGGCTGGCGGCATGCACGTGCTGGCGCGACTGCGCGAAGGTAACGACGTGGCGATTGCTGAGCAGGCCCAGCAGGCCGGGATTGCCGTCCAGCCACTGTCGCAGTGGTGTCTGGAGGATGAAGGCCGGCAAGGACTGATGCTGGGCTTTACCAACGTGGCCAGTGCCGAACAGGCGGCGGCACTGGCGCAGCGGTTGGTGGGGTCGTTTTAAGAGCAATACTCTTCGGATAGTCACTACACAACCGATGGGAGTTGGCTTGCCGACGAAAAATGCAGCACACTCGCAGCAGAAGCCGTGACTTTACAGGCCTCTTCACGAGCAAGCTCGTTCCCACAAAGATTTGTGGCGCCTAATCGAACAGTACGGGCCACTTGCACGACTCTAAGAATCACCCCCGGCTCAGTTGCTCCATCTGGGATCCCTCGCCGCAGACACCCAGAGACCATCGGCGTCGCTAAATTCTATAAAATGAGAAAGTTCGATTCTGACACGGCCAGTCGTGACGTGAGAATGGAGCCATCAAGTAGTCAGGGATTGCTGGCATGTCACGTTTCAAGGCGCCGCCTCAGGCGATACCGGTTGAGTTCGACCATCACGAAGATTTCAATATCGCCCACCCCAACACGGGCCTGGAGTCCTGGGGATTGTTGACATCCTCCCCGGCCTGAAGGCCAGAGATTCCTACGGCGCTCAGGCGCGGCATCGAGCCGCCCCCGAGTCGCTTCGGTGGGTTCCTGCTGCTGGCGCCATGATCTCTGCGCTCACTTCACAGGCTAACCGGGCGTGTCCCGCCCTTAGTACATTGATCGCGCCGACCACATCGGCGTTGCCTTCAAAACCACATCCCACGCACCTGAACAGGGCTTGCGTCTGGCGGTTGGCCGCCGACACATGGCCGCAACACGGGCACGTGCGGCTGGTATTTTGCGGCGGCACGGCAATCAGCCAGCCGCCGCGCCACGCCAGCTTGTAGTCCAGTTGGCGACGGAACTCGAACCAGCCCTGATCGAGGATGGCCCTGTTCAGGCCAGACTTGGCCCGAACGTTTCTTCCCGGTGCCTCTGCCGTGCCTGCCGCCGACCTGGACATATTGCGTACCTGCAAGTCCTCGATACACACCATCGCGTGGTTTTGGCTGATCGTGGTGGAGCACTTGTGCAGGTAGTCGCGCCGGGCATTGCCGATTCGGGAATGAATTCGCTGGACGCGGGCTTTCGCCTTGTTCCAGTTGCGGCTGAATCTGACCTTACGGCTCATCGCCTGCTGCGCTTTGCACAGCGCGGTTTCATGGCGTTTGAAGCTGTTCAGTGGTGCGTAGAACGAGCCATCCGAAAGCGTGGCGAACCGGGCAATGCCCATGTCGATGCCGACTGCCGCACCCTGTGCCGTGGGCTGCTCATCGACCTCGCGTTCGGTCTGGATACTCACGAACCACTTGCCACACGACTGGCTCACGGTGATGTTCTTCACCGTGCCAGGCACCTCGCGGCTGTTGCGGTAGCGCAGCCAGCCCAGCTTGGGCAAGAACAGGCGGCTGTTGGTCTGGTCGAGCTTGATCTGTTTCGGGTCGGGATAGCGGAAACTGTCGCGCTGCCCCTTCTTCTTGAACCGGGGAAAGTCGGCTCGTCTGGCGAAGAAGTTGGTGTAGGCCCGCTCCAGATCCTTGAGGCTCTGTTGCAATGGGTGAACAGGCGCATCGGCCAGCCATGCGGTTTGCGGGCTATGGCGCCACTCGGTCAGCAACTTGCACAGGCCCGCATAGCCGAGCTTGTTCTCGCCTTGCTCGTGGCGCTCCTTCTGCAACGCCAGCGCCTTGTTGAAGACGAAGCGACAGGAGCCGGCAAAGCGGCGCATTTGCCGCTCCTGTCGGCCGTCTGGCATGAGCTCGTACTTGAAGGCTTGAAGTCGTTGCATGCTGCTCTTGAGCCATGAGCAATGAAGACGACATTAGGCGCGGACGGCACGGTGTTTTCAAGGTGCATGCCCATGGGGTCTTTGTAACGAAATACCGCCGTAGAAGTGCTATTGTGTCGCTATGTTACTGCGCATCATCCTGTGGCGGTGCGTACATCGAACAGCAGCAGACACCCCACTGCAACCAGGGACGGCTACGCCGTCCGCGCTATCCTTCACCGCCCTGAACGGCGGGCTTGTCGCGCCCCGATGGTCAGTTGCTGCAACAGCCTGGCGGGGAGATCTATCTTAGGGCGGGCAAGCACATAGGGCCTCACAAGGGCTTCGGTATACGCCACATCTGGCAAGAACGTGGGCATGACCTCGTGAAGTGGGGCTACCCAACGGTCTATGACGTTCCGCGCTTTGTATCTGACATCATCGTGCATGGCACAAACATCGTTTGTGAGTTCGACTCGATGAAGGGGAACGAGCGCCTGATCGTGCTTCGGGGTCGCAGGGGGTGTGCTGTATTGGCTGCCTGGCCTATTGGCGATGACCAGCTCTATTACAGCGTGGTGACGGCTTATCGTAACCGCACGCCGAACGGGAAAGCCGTGGGAGTGATCGAGGGTTTACAAGTGCCAGAAACGTCAAAAGCGCCAGAAGGCGCCTTTGACTGAGATAATGCGCGGGATGGTAGTCGCAGCGCTTGCTTAGCTAGCCCAAAGGGCTGGGTCACATGCCAACAGACCGAGGTCTGATGCCGCTACCACACGGATGGCGTCTCCGTGCAATCCACACTCCAGATCCAATTTCGCCTGATGATCTCGGAGCCCTGCTCTTATTTCCCGCACGGCCACTATAGCGTCACGACCCGAGTGATACAAGGTGAATCCCATTGTGGAAAGTGAGGATTAACCATTTCAGATGAAGCGTAGGCCCGCGATGCCGGGCCTAAGACCATTTCATCTGAGGCCCGACTCGCCTGGAAAGCACCTGCGTCAGAACTCAATGCTACGGTGATTCACGCACGGGCCATCAGGCCGCCTGCGTAAACGCAAAGCCGGCGTGATCCGCCAGAACCGTATACCCGAATGATCCGGGGTGGGTCAGTTTTAAGTTGGCGTTGATGCAAGGCTGGCGCAGGCCCTACACCGCCATCGGCGCCGTCAACGGCGCATGGTGCTGGTAGCCTTCAAGAGTAAAGTCAGACGGCTCGATCAGTTCCAGCCACTCGGGCTGGTACACGCCGGTCTTGGCAAAGTCCGGCACACGGTCGGAGATCACCAGTTTCGGCAGCGCGTACGGCTCGCGGCTGAGCTGCTCGTTGAGCATGTCCAGGTGGTTCTCGTACACATGGGCGTCGCCGATGAAGTAGGTGAACCAGCGCGGTGTGTAGCCGGTCAGGCGGCCAATCAGGCTCAGCAGCGCAGCGCCCTCGGCCAGGTTGAAGGGCGTGCCCAGACCCAGGTCATTGGAGCGGATGTAAAGGGTCAGGGAGATTTCCCGGGTCTGCGGGTTGGGGTGCAACTGGTACAGCAGATGGCACGGCGGCAGGGCCATTTCGTCCAGCTGGGCGCAGTTCCAGCCGTGGAACAGAATGCGGCGGCTGCCGGGGTCGTTGATGATGGTGTCGACACACTGACGGATCTGGTCGATGGCCTTGTACAGCACCACGAACGGTTGGCCGTCCTCTTCGGACTCGGCGATCTGCCGGTAGCCCTGGGCCAGGGTCCGCTCGATGGCGGCGCTGTTGCTGGCGGCGATGCGCTTGTAGGCCGGCCATTTGCGCCACTGCACGCCGTAAATCTCGCCCAGGTCGTCTTCACCCTGGCGGAACGGGTTGTTCAGCCATTGGGCATTTTCGTTGGCATTCTGATCCCAGACCTTGCAGCCCAGCGCGCGGAACTCGGCAGCGTTGTTCACCCCGCGCAGGAAACCGACCATCTCGCCGATGGCGGCCTTGAATGCCAGGCGCCGGGTGGTGATCGCCGGGAAACCTTCCTGCAGGTCAAAACGCAGCATCGCGCCGGGGAAGCTGATGGTATTCACCCCGGTACGGTTGGCCTGCAAGGTCCCGTGTTTGATCACGTGGGCGACGAGTTCCAGATATTGCTTCATAAATCACCTGCTTGAATGAACACGCCGGGCAACCAGGCCCGGCGTTTCAGTATTAGACGTCTGCCTTGTGGGCCGCCGGGGCGCGCTTGTAGGCCAGCCAGATCATGACGGCGCCTGCGATGATCATCGGCAGGCTGAGGATCTGCCCCATGGTGACCCAGCCCCAGGCCAGATAGCCCAGTTGCGCGTCGGGCATACGCACGAATTCGACGATAAAGCGGAAGATGCCGTAGAACATGGCGAACATGCCGGACACCGCCATGGTCGGACGTGGCTTGCGGATATACAGGTTGAGGATGATGAACAGCGCCACACCCTCCAGCGCGAACTGGTACAACTGTGACGGATGGCGCGCCAGTTGGGCCGGGTCGCTGAACGGCGGGAAGACCATGGCCCACGGTACGTCGGTCGCCTTGCCCCACAGTTCGGCGTTGATGAAGTTACCGATACGCCCGGCCCCCAGGCCGATCGGCACCACCGGTGCGACGAAGTCCATCAACTGGAAAAAGGTCTTGCCGTTGCGCTTGCCAAACCACCAGGCCGCGATCATCACGCCGATGAAGCCGCCATGAAAGGCCATGCCGCCTTTCCACACTTCGAAAATCAGCAGCGGGTTGGCCAGGTAGGTCGACAGATCGTAGAACAGCACGTAACCCAGCCGCCCACCGACAATCACGCCCATGGCCAGCCAGAAAATCAGGTCGGAGACTTTTTCTTTGGTCCAGCTCGGGTCGAACGCATTGACCCGACGCAACAGCAGCCACCAGGCGCCGCCGATACCAACCAGATACATCAAACCGTACCAGTGAATTTGCAGCGGTCCGAGGGATACCGCTACCGGGTCAATCTGCGGGTAAGGCAGCATTGCGACTCCTTGGTGAGATGCCGTTCTGGCAACTTAATAAGCCGGGCATGTTACCGGAGCATGGCGTGACGCTCTAGCCGCGACCGTCTGAAGATGGCTACAGTTTCATCTTCCAAAGGAGCGACGTATGTGTCTGATTGTGTTCGCCTGGCGCCCCGGCCACGCGCAGCCATTGATTGTAGCCGCCAACCGTGACGAATTTTATGCCCGCCCTGCCCGGCCACTGGCGGTATGGGAAGCTACCGACGGGATTCATGCCGGCCGCGACCTGGAGGCCGGCGGGACCTGGCTGGGCATAACGGCAAACGGGCGGTTTGCCGCGCTGACCAATATCCGCGACCCCGACCAGCCATTGGGCCATCGCTCGCGGGGCGAACTGGTTGCAGATTATCTGGCCGGCAGCCAGTCGCCTGCGCAGTATCTGGCTGATGTCGCGGCGCGTGCCGGGCAATACAGTGGCTTCAATCTGCTGGCTGGCACGCTCGACGAGTTGCACTACCTGAACTCGCAAGAGGCGCAGCCTGTATGTCTGCAAGCGGGGGTCTACGGGTTATCCAATGCCCGGCTGGATACACCCTGGCCCAAGCTGCGCAAGGCTCGGGCGGCGCTGGAGGGCAATCTGCATGACCCCCAGCCAGAACGACTGCTGAAATTACTGGCCGATGCCGAACCCGCGCCGCAGGCTCAATTGCCGGACACCGGGGTTGGCTTGCAGACGGAAATCTTGCTGTCGAGCGTGTTTATCACCAGCGGTAACTATGGGACACGGGCGAGTACCGTACTGATCGTTAGCGCGGATGGGCAACAACGGATAATCGAGCGCAGTTTCGGGCCGTTTGGTGCGAGGTTGGGCGATGTGGATATCAGCGTGTAGGCGCTGCGCAGGGTCAATGACCTTTGACCGAGCCCGGATTGAGCATGCGACCCAGTCCCTGATTGCGCAGAGCCAGCTGCAACGAGCTGCTGATGACCTGCGGGTTGTCGTTCTGCATCAGTTGCGCCAGCAGCTCCTGGGCTTTGCTCTGTTGCACCTGACGCAGCATCCACTTGACCTTGGGCAGGTTGGTGGCGTTCATCGACAAGCTGTCAAAGCCCATCGCCATCAAGAGCACCGCCGCTGCCGGGTCGCCAGCCATTTCACCGCAGATACTCACGGTCTTGCCTTCGGCATGAGCGTCACGCACGACGCTTTGCAGGGCTTGCAGGACCGCCGGGTGCAGGTAGTCATAGAGGTCAGCCACCCGCGGGTTGTTACGGTCTACCGCCAGCAGGTATTGAGTCAGGTCGTTGGAGCCCACCGAAAGGAAGTCCACCTGGCGCGCCAGATCACGAGCTTGATAAACCGCTGCCGGCACTTCAATCATCACCCCGACCGGCGGCATCGGCACGTCAGCGCCTTCGTCGCGCACCTCGCCCCAGGCGCGGTGGATCAGGTGCAACGCCTCTTCCACTTCGTGGGTGCTGGAAATCATCGGCAGCAGGATGCGCAGGTTGTTCAGGCCCTCGCTGGCCTTGAGCATGGCGCGGGTCTGGACCAGGAAGATTTCCGGATGGTCGAGGGTGACGCGGATGCCGCGCCAGCCCAGGAACGGGTTCTCTTCCTTGATCGGGAAGTAGGACAGCGCCTTGTCACCGCCGATATCCAGGCTGCGCATGGTCACCGGCAACGGGTGGAAGGCTGATAGCTGTTCGCGGTAGATCGCCAGCTGTTCTTTCTCGCTGGGGAAGCGCTGGTTGATCATGAACGGCACTTCGGTGCGGTACAGCCCGACGCCTTCGGCGCCACGCTGCTGGGCACGGGCCACATCGGCCAGCAGACCGGTGTTGACCCACAGCGGCATGCGGTGGCCATCGAGGGTCACGCAAGGCAGCTCGCGCAGGCCGTCGAGGTCTTGGGACAGCTGGCGCTCTTCTTCGACCACCACGCTGAACTGTTTGCGCAGGATATCGCTGGGGTTGGTGTAAACCTCACCATGGTGGCCATCGACGATCAGGTCGATACCGTCGACTTTCGAATACGGGAAGTCGACCAGGCCCATGACCGTGGGAATGCCCATGGCCCGCGCCAGAATCGCCACATGGGAGTTACCCGAGCCCATGACCGAGACCAGACCGACCAGTTTGCCCTCGGGCACTTCACCGAGCATGGCCGGGGTCAGTTCTTCACTGACCAGAATGGTGTTGTCGGGGTAGACCAGCGCCTGTTGCCGCGCTTCTTGCAGGTAGGCCAGCAGACGCCGGCCCAGATCCTTGACGTCCGAGGCGCGCTCGCGCAGATAGGCGTCGTCCATCAGCTCGAAGCGGTTGACGTGCTCGGTGACCACCGCACGCAAGGCGCCTTGTGCCCACTGGCCGGTCTTGATGATATTGGTCACTTCACTGCCCAGCGCAGCGTCGTCGAGCATCATCAGGTAGACGTCGAACAGCGCCCGCTCTTCAGGGCGCAGCTGGGTGGCCAGCTTGGCCGACAGGGTGCGCATGTCGTTACGCACGCCTTCGAGGGCGTTCTGGAACAGTGCCAGCTCGGCATCGATGTCGGTGACGGTCTTGTCCGGCACGACATCAAGGTCTGCCGGCGGCAGCCTGACCAGCGCCACGCCGACGGCAGCGCCGGGCGAACCGGCGACACCGACGAACTTGGCTTCCTGAATACCTTTGCCCTGACGGCCCAGACCACGAATCGAGCCGGTGGCTTCAGCATGGGCGATAACCCCGGCCAGCTGCGCGCTCATGGTGACCAGGAAGGCTTCTTCGCCTTCGTCGAACTGGCGACGCTCCTTTTGCTGGATCACCAGCACCCCGACCACACGCCGGTGGTGGATGATCGGTGCGCCGAGGAATGAGGCGTAACGCTCTTCGCCGGTCTCGGCAAAGTAGCGGTAACGGGGGTGAGCAGCGGCGTCTTCGAGGTTCAGCGGCTCTTCCCGGGTACCGACCAGGCCGACCAGACCTTCGTTGGGGGCCATGCTGACCTTGCCGATGGAGCGCTTGTTGAGGCCTTCGGAGGCCATCAGTACAAAGCGGTTGGTCTCCGGATCAAGCAGGTAGACCGAACAGACCTGGCTGCCCATGGCCTCCTTGACACGCAACACAATAATGCCCAACGCCGCCTTGAGATCCTTGGCGGAGTTAACTTCCTGGACGATCTTGCGCAGCGTATTGAGCATGGCTCGGGGTCGAACTCCGTGTCAGTCACGCGCCAGCAGGCGCGGGGCAAGCTCTTTGAGTGCGCGCCGATACACCTCGCGCTTGAATGTCACCACCTGGCCCAGCGGGTACCAATAACTGACCCAGCGCCAGCCATCGAACTCCGGTTTACCGGTCAAATCCATCCGCACCCGTTGCTCGTTGGAGATCAGGCGCAGGAGAAACCATTTTTGCTTCTGGCCGATGCACAGCGGCTGGCTATGGGTACGAACCAGGCGCTGCGGCAGGCGATAACGCAACCAGCCACGGGTACAGGCGAGAATTTCAACGTCATCGCGCTCCAGACCCACTTCTTCGTTCAACTCGCGATACAGCGCGTCTTCTGGCGTTTCCTGGGGGTTGATACCACCTTGGGGAAACTGCCAGGCATCTTGGTTAATACGCCGAGCCCATAGGACCTGACCAGCATCGTTTGTCAGAATAATCCCGACATTAGGACGGAAACCATCGGGGTCGATCACGGCAACAACCTCGCAAACGCATGTCGCCGCATTGTTCCACAAAGCCCCTCAAACCAGCAACGAGCCTTGACACCTTATCTGAAGTCTTGTGAAAAGCGCGTATTGATTGATGCTTTTTTCAGTATTTTCAGGGGCTAACCGGCTCTCAACGCTGCCCGCGAGCCTGCGACTCAGCCCGGACGGACGATCAACAGCAGCGCCATGGCGATAAAACACAGGGCGGCAACGGCAGCCAGGACCAAGGTGAAGCGCTGTTTAGCCGCTGCTCTCGTCAGGCGCAGCACCAGCCATGCCCAGGCAATGATGCCGCCGCTATAAAGCAGGCTGCTGGACAGAATCCAGCCCTGCCCCAGTGAAAGGCCCAGACCATGGACCAGCCACCAGCCGCTGAACGGCAAAATGGCCAGGCTTACCGCCATGCCCAGCCAGGCCCATAATAACGGGCGTTGCAGCAGACGTTCATGAATCAGCAGATTGCCGGCCCGCCGCCCCCGAATCAGCCAGACGGCCAGCCCGGCGGCGCAAGCCAGCGCAGCCAGCAGCGCGGTAATGTGCAGGGTTTTCAGAGCGATCAGGGTGTCCATGAAGCGACCTCCTTTGAGCGATGCAGGAGCGGATTTATCTGTGCAGTTTTGTTCGCTGCTAAAGCAGCTCCTACGAGCAGCGCCTACAAGAGCAGCTACGAGAATACCTTTAGCCTAGAAATAGCCGGTAAGCCGGGTTATCGGTCTCATCCCAATGTGGATAGCCGATTTCGTTCAGCGCCTGGCCAACCAGATGCCGCTCTTCGGCAGGCACCACCAGCCCCGCCACTACCCGGCCATCGGCTGCGCCATGGTTGCGGTAGTGGAACATCGAAATGGTCCAGCGTCCGCCCAGTTTATTCAAAAAGTTGAACAGCGCGCCCGGCCGCTCGGGAAATTCGAAGCGCAGCACCACTTCGTCGCTGACCCGCTCCGAGTGCCCGCCGACCATGTGGCGGATGTGCAGCTTGGCCAGTTCGTTGTCGGTCAGGTCGACCACCGGAAAGCCTTGTTCGCTCAGGCTGGCGATCAGCGCGCTGCGCGGGTCGCGCTCCGGGTGGGTCTGCACGCCAACGAAAATGTGCGCCTCGCGGTCGGTGTGGTAGCGGTAGTTGAATTCGGTGATCTGCCGTTTGCCGATCGCTTCACAGAACGCCTTGAAGCTGCCGGGCCGCTCCGGGATGGTCACCGCAATGATGGCTTCGCGGCCTTCACCCAGCTCGGCGCGCTCGGCGACATGGCGCAGGCGGTCGAAGTTGATATTGGCCCCGGAGTCGATGGCCACCAGGGTCTGGCCGCTGATACCGCGTTGCTCGACGTACTTCTTGATGCCCGCCACGCCCAGCGCACCGGCAGGTTCGGTGATCGAGCGGGTGTCGTCGTAGATGTCCTTGATCGCCGCGCAGATTTCGTCGCTGCTGACGGTGATCACTTCGTCGACGTAGTGCCGGCAGACCTCAAAGGTATGCTGACCGATCTGCGCCACCGCCACGCCATCGGCAAACAGCCCGACCTGGTTGAGCACCACCCGCTCGCCAGCAGCCAGGGCGGCTTGCAGGCAGTTGGAGTCGTCCGGTTCGACGCCGATGATTTTGATTTCCGGGCGCAGGTATTTCACGTACGCGGCAATGCCGGCGATCAGCCCGCCGCCACCGACCGGGACAAAGATCGCGTCCAGTTGGCCAGGGTGCTGGCGCAGGATCTCCATGGCCACGGTGCCTTGCCCGGCGATGGTGTCGGGGTCGTCATAGGGGTGGACATAGACCAGCCCCTGCTCCTCAACCAGCCGCAATGAATGGGCCAACGCCTCCGGGAACGAGTCGCCATGCAGCACCACCTGGCCACCGCGCGAGCGCACGCCCTCGACCTTGATTTCCGGGGTGGTCTTGGGCATCACGATCACCGCCTTGATGCCCAGCTCCCGCGCCGCCAGGGCCAGGCCCTGGGCATGGTTGCCGGCTGAGGCGGTGACCACGCCACGGGCGGTCTCTGCCGCGCTCAGTTGCGCCAGCTTGTTGTAGGCGCCGCGAATCTTGAAGGAGAAAACCGGCTGCAGGTCTTCGCGCTTGAGCAGGATCTGGTTGCCGAGCCGCTCAGACAGCTGGCGAGCCCCCTGCAGCGGGGTTTCGATGGCCACGTCGTAGACGCGGGAGGTGAGGATCTTCTTGACGTAGTGTTCAAGCATCGCGGCGACATCACAGACCAAAGTGGCAAGGTCGTGGAGTTTAACTCCTGCTCCCGACGCACGACCATACGAATGACAGGGCTTTACCATGCGGCCATCGTTATAATGGCAGCCCTTTTGACACTTTTTCCAAATTCGGCACCGTGGAGCCCGCATGACCCAAGATCAACTCAAACAGGCCGTCGCCCAGGCCGCCGTCGATTTCATCCTTCCCAAAATCGACAAGAAGAGCATCATCGGTGTCGGCACCGGCTCCACCGCCAACTGCTTTATCGATGCCCTGGCCAAACACAAAGTCGCCTTCGACGGCGCTGTCGCCAGCTCCGAGGCCACCGCTGCACGCTTGAAAGGCCACGGCATTCCGGTCTATGAACTCAATACCGTCAGCGACCTGGAGTTTTACATCGACGGCGCCGATGAAAGCGACGAGCACCTGAACCTGATCAAAGGTGGCGGCGCCGCCCTGACCCGCGAGAAGATCGTTGCCGCCGTGGCCAAGACCTTCATCTGTATTGCCGATGGCAGCAAGCTGGTCCCTGTGCTGGGCGCGTTCCCACTGCCAGTCGAAGTCATCCCCATGGCCCGCAGCCACGTGGCCCGTGAACTGGTCAAGCTGGGCGGCGACCCGGTGTACCGTGAAGGCGTGCTGACCGACAACGGCAACATCATCCTCGACGTGCATAACCTGAGCATCACCAACCCGGTAGAACTCGAAAGCCAGATCAACGCCATTGTCGGCGTGGTCACCAACGGCCTGTTCGCCGCCCGCCCGGCCGACCTGTTGCTGCTCGGGACTGCCGAAGGTGTCAAAAGCCTGAGCCGCTGACAGGATGCTCGCAGGGGTTAAAGCGCCTGCGAGCCTCAACGCGTTTTGGCAGTTTCATAGGCCGCACAACGCGCTCGTTTAAGGTTTACGAAACACATAAAACAGATTCGGCTCACTGACCAGGTACAGCGTGCCCGCATCATCCATGGCGATGCCCTCAGCCTGTGGCACGGTCTTGCTCAGGCCCATCTGGCCTTTTTTCAGCGAGCTGCTGCCCACCGGGCGGCCTTCGATGTCCAGTTCCAGGATCTGTCGCGACTCATCTGACAGCGCCAGCAGGTGGCCGCTGCGCTCATCGAACTGCAGGCTGGACAGATCACGGACGAAGATTCCGGCATCGCGCTGGCGGTTGGAGATCACTTCCAGGGACGTCGGCGTGTCGGGCTGCAGCTTGGGAAAGCCGCGTACTTCGATGATCTGCACCGGGTCGCGCTCTTTGGCGACAAACAGCCGCTGGCCCTTGGTGTCGTAAGCCAGCCCCTCAAAGCCTTTGTTATTACCGGCATTGAAGTCCAGGGTCAGGGTTTCGGCCTGGGCCGCGTCAAGGCTGCGGGTGTCGTCATTGACCTGCACCTGGATCAGCCGCTGGCGGCGCTCGTCACTGATGACATAGACCCCCGGACGGATATATTCGACGGCTTCGGCATCACCAAACCCATCCAGATGAATGCGCCGAACAATCCGGCCATCGAGGCTCAACTCGACCAGCTCGCTGTTCTGGTTGGTCACGGTAAACAGGGTCTTACGGTCAGGATCGTAGCTCAGTGCCGAGACATCATCTTCCAGGCCCTCGATGACCTTGCCTTCAATCACCACCCGATACTCGCTCAGGCCAATGGCAGCGGTCGATTCCGATTGCCAGAACAGATTCCAGTTGAAGGTCGCACGCTCGACCAGACGAAACTCACGATTGGCCAAAAATGCCAGGGCAGCCAACAGCAATACAACGACAATCAACAGTTGCAGACGGATGAAACGACGCATTGCGATGACTCTTGAACAGGAGGGAGGGCATTAGAACACGGCAATCTGAAGCTATCCTTAATGACAGCAGATTGCCATACAGACCTCGAGAGGAAAGTTACTTGTTGCTGAAGGAATAGAACAGGTTCGGCTCACTGACCATATACACCGTGCCCTGTTCGTCGATCGCGACGCCTTCGGCACGAGGAATGGTGTCTTTCAGACCGTTCACGCCACCCAGCAGGCTCATGAAGCTGACCTGCCGACCCTGCTCGTCCAGCTCCAGCAGCAGGTGCGAGTCGGCAGACAGCACCAGAACGTGACCGGTGCGTGGGTCGACGCTCAGTGCCGAGAGGTTGCGCACGTCGAGGTCGTACTGCTCAAGACGCTGTTTTTCACCAGCCAGCAGCGCACTGCCATCGCTTTTCCAGCTGAACATCGCCGCCGGGCGCTCCTGGCCGAGCAGCAATTGCTGGCGCTTCGCGTCCCAGATCACGCCTTCGAAGCCCTTGTTCTTCTTCTCGGTGTGGCCAAGGTCATATTTGACCGCATCGACCAGACGCAGGCGCGTGGTATCCGCATCGACCTTGATGATGCTCAGCAACTGTTGGCGCTCGTCGGTAATGGCCACCAGACCATTGCTCAGGACTGTCAGCCCTTCCGGGTTGCTCCAGCCTTCCATGGGGATTTTGCGCAGCACGTCGCCCTTGAGGCTCAGTTCGACCAGAAACGGATTCTTGCCCATCACCGCGAACAACGTTCGCGTGACCGGGTTATAGGCCAGGTCGCTGGCCTCATCATCAGCCATGCCTGGCAGCACCTTGGCATCGATGGTGACCTTGTAGTCCGGCAACCAGACGCTGGCATTGCGCTCGTCCTTGCTCTGCAGCGCTTCCTGCACCAGCAGCACGGCGCGGTCATCCCAATGCATGGCGTAGGCAACACCGTAAGCAATGGCCAATGCCAGCAGCACGCCGCTATACCACCGCGACCAGAAACGACGCGGCGCGGCGGCAGGTACTCTAGACAACGAAGACGACGGAATGGCCATTGATGGCTCCTGATCGGGACGGAACAGCGCTTGACTCGACACCCCGATCCTTGGGCACCTCTAAAAACTGCCTGCTGGCTGGACGCCTGCGGCGCTACGCGCGCCATCGCTGCGTTAAAAACAGGCTCGGCATGCTCATTTACAACTCGTAAACGCCGCCGCCCCGCCTGTTTCTGCCTTGCGCTGACTGCCTCGCCTACGTTTTTAGGAGGCACCCCTTGGGGTCGGAAGGATTATCCAGATCAGTTGTGAAAAAAACGCGAACAATAACCACGCAGCGTTGTCATGACACAAAAAAACCGCCCAAAGGCGGTTTCATTTTATGTCGCAGCCGATTTAACGCACGGTGCTCTCATAACGAGCCTGGCCGTCCAGCTCCAGTACGATCTGGTCGCCGGCCTGGAATGGACCCACACCCGCCGGGGTGCCGGTCATGATGATGTCACCGGCCTGCAGCGAGAAGTTGGCCGCCATGTGCTGGATCATCGGCACGATAGGGTTGAGCATCAGGCTGCTGTTGCCGTCCTGGACGACCTTGCCGTTGAGGGTCAGGCGAATGCCGATGTCCGTGAGGTCCGGGAAGGTCTCGGCAGGCACGAACGGCGCGATCACTGCTGCGCCGTCGAAGCATTTGGCCAGTTCCCACGGCAGGCCTTTCTCGCGCAGCCGCGACTGCACGTCACGCAGGGTCAGGTCCAGGCCGGGGGCGAAGCCACTGATGGCGTCGAGCACTTCTTCGGTCGATGGGTTCTTGCTCAGCGGCTTGCCCAGCAGCACGACGATCTCAGCCTCGTAATGGACGCTGCCACGGTCAGCCGGGATGCTGAAACTGTCTTCCAGTGGCACCACACTGCTGCCAGGCTTCATGAAAATCAGGGGCTCGGTGGGGACCGGGTTGCCCAGCTCCTTGGCGTGCTCGGCGTAGTTGCGGCCGATGCAGACCACTTTGCCCAACGGAAAGTGGATATTCGTTCCATCGACGTATTTGTGCTGGTAGCTCATGGGGTCTCCTGGGGACGCGGTTACAAGGCGAAAATTTTTCCGGGGTTCATGATGCCGTTGGGGTCAAACACCGCCTTTACAGCTTTCATGTATTCGATTTCGGCAGGCGAACGACTGTACGCCAGATAGTCGCGTTTGGTCATCCCCACGCCGTGCTCGGCAGAAATCGAGCCGTTGTACTTCTGCACGGTTTCGAACACCCAGGTATTGACCTTGGCGCAGGTGTCGAAAAACACCTGATTGTCCATCTGCTCGGGCTTGAGGATATTCAGGTGCAGATTGCCGTCGCCAATATGGCCGTACCACAGCACTTCAAAGTCGGGGTAGTGTTCGGCGACGATGGCATCGATCTCGGCCAGGAAAGCCGGGACTTTCGAGACAGTGACCGAGATGTCGTTCTTGTATGGGGTGAAATGCGAGATGGTTTCGGAGATGTACTCGCGTAGCTTCCACAGATTACGCAGTTGCTGTTCGCTCTGGCTCATGACCCCGTCCAGGACCCAGCCTTGCTCGACACAATGCTCGAAGGTTGCCAGGGCCTCATTGGCCAGGTCTTCGGTGGTGGCTTCGAACTCCAGCAGGGCGTAGAACGGGCACTGAGTGGCAAACGGCGCAGGTACATCGCCACGGGCCAACACTTTGCTCATCGAGGCGTGGGAAAAGAACTCGAACGCGGTGAGGTCCAGCTTGCCGTGAAAGGCATGCAGCACCGGCATGATCGAGTCGAAATCCGCTGCGCCAAGCACCATGGCGGTGAGATTCTTCGGCGCACGCTCCAGACGCATGGTGGCTTCGACCACAAAGCCCAGCGTACCTTCGGCGCCGATGAACAGATGACGCAGGTCGTAGCCGGTGGCGTTCTTGAGCAGGTCCTTGTTCAGTTCCAGCAGCTCGCCCTTGCCGGTAACGACCTTCAGGCCCGTCACCCAGTTGCGGGTCATGCCGTAGCGAATGACTTTGATGCCACCGGCATTGGTGCCGATGTTGCCGCCGATCTGGCTGGAGCCTGACGAAGCGAAGTCCACTGGATAATACAGGCCGTGCTCGGTGGCCAGATCCTGCAACTGGCGTGTGATCACCCCCGGCTGGCAAACCACGGTGCGATCCGTGCTGTTGACCTCCAGCACCTGATTCATGGCATCGAAGGACACCACCACCTCGCCATTGGCCGCCACCGCCGCCGCTGAAAGCCCGGTGCGCCCGCCCGACGGCACCAGGCCGACACGATGCCGGTTGGCCCAGCCCACGATGGCCTGGACCTGCTCGATGCTCTTGGGCAGGACAATGGCCAACGGTGCCGGCACGAACTGCTTGGTCCAGTCCTTGCCGTAGGTGTTCAGGGAGGCGGTGTCGGTGAGGACTTTGGCAGGCGCGACCAGGGCCGCGAGTTCATGGATCAGGGCCGTCTGGGTCATGACTCAACTCTTGGTGAATTCATGGGCAACCTGAGAACCATTCATGCGCAAGCATGAGGTTTCAGGGGCTGGTTATGCTAGCATACGACGCCAACTTGCCAGTATGCGACGCGCCTGCCAAGGCTCTGACAGCGGTTTGCATGCATGGCTGAAGCTTTTTCAAGTGCCATTTATTTTTCGGGATACAGGTTAACGCAGATGAGCAAGGTTTCCCTCGACAAGAGCAAGATCAAGTTCCTTCTTCTCGAAGGTGTCCATCAATCGGCTGTCGATGTGCTCAAGGCCGCTGGTTATACCAGTATCGAGTATCACACCAAGTCACTGCCCGATGCCGAGCTCAAGGAAAAGATCGCCGATGCCCACTTCATCGGTATTCGCTCGCGCACCCAACTGACCGAAGAAATCTTCGATCACGCGAAGAAACTGGTCGCTGTCGGCTGCTTCTGCATCGGTACCAACCAGGTTGACCTGGACGCGGCCCGCGAGCGCGGTATCGCCGTGTTCAACGCTCCGTACTCCAACACCCGTTCGGTGGCCGAGCTGGTGCTGGCCGAGGCCATTCTGCTGCTGCGCGGTATCCCGGAAAAGAACGCCTCCTGCCACCGTGGCGGCTGGATCAAGAGCGCGGCGAACTCGTTCGAAATCCGTGGCAAGAAACTGGGCATCATCGGCTACGGCTCGATCGGCACCCAGTTGTCGGTTCTGGCAGAAAGCCTTGGCATGCAGGTGTTTTTCTTCGACCCGCTGACCAAACTGCCACTGGGCAACGCCACCCAGGTCACCAGCCTGAACGAATTGCTGGGCCTGGCAGACATCGTTTCCCTGCACGTTCCCGAGCTGCCCTCCACCCAGTGGATGATCGGCGAGAAAGAAATTCGCGCCATGAAAAAGGGCGCGATCCTGATCAACGCCGCGCGCGGTACTGTGGTTGAGCTGGAAGCCCTGGCTGCTGCGATCAAAGACCAGCACCTGATCGGCGCGGCCATCGACGTGTTCCCGGTCGAGCCACGCTCGAACGACGACATCTTCGAAAGCCCGCTGCGCGGCCTGGACAACGTGATCCTGACCCCGCACATCGGTGGCTCGACTGCCGAAGCCCAGGCCAACATCGGCCTGGAAGTCGCCGAGAAGCTGGTCAAGTACAGCGATAACGGCACGTCGGTATCGTCGGTCAACTTCCCTGAAGTCGCCCTGCCGGCCCACCCTGGCAAGCACCGCCTGCTGCACATCCACGAAAACGTGCCTGGCGTGCTGAGCGAGATCAACAAGGTCTTCGCCGAAAACGGCATCAACATCTCCGGCCAGTTCCTGCAGACCAACGAAAAGGTCGGCTACGTGGTCATCGACGTCGACGCCGAATATTCGGACCTTGCCCAGGAAAAACTGCAACAGATCAAAGGCACCATTCGTTGCCGCGTCCTGTTCTAAGCCGCCTGGCGCAATAAAAAAGGAGACCCTCGGGTCTCCTTTTTTGTGGCCGGGCAACCGGTGCGGCGTCAGAGCGACGGCACTTTCTGCCAGACCTTGGGCTTGAAGAACAGCACTTCGCCACGCGCCAGGCCCACCAGGCTGTCGTGATCCTTGACCACTTCAGCCTCGATCAGGTCGCTCTGCCCTTCCACCTTCAGGGTTACCCGGGTCGTGGCGCCCAATGGGCGGATATCCCGGACTTCGGCCGCATGGTGGTCTTCCAGCTCCTGGCGCGACAACGACACTTCATGGGGACGGAACAGCAGGTGTTCGCTGTCACCCACGCTCATGCGGTTTGAATCGCCCAGGAAGTGATAGACGAAGTCGTTGGCCGGGAACTCGTAGACTTCACCGGGCGAGCCGATCTGTTCGATCACGCCCTTGTTCATCACCACGATCCGGTCAGCCACTTCCATGGCTTCTTCCTGGTCGTGGGTCACGAACACCGAAGTCAGGTTGATGTCTTCGTGCAA
Organism: Pseudomonas sp. 21LCFQ02; assembly: GCF_024129895.2. Taxonomy (NCBI): domain Bacteria; kingdom Pseudomonadati; phylum Pseudomonadota; class Gammaproteobacteria; order Pseudomonadales; family Pseudomonadaceae; genus Pseudomonas; species Pseudomonas sp. 21LCFQ02. The sequence goes on along the minus strand of NZ_CM178749.1, from coordinate 1,497,843 downwards.
GCGGGCCAGCCAGCGACGCAGTTCCTTGCGCACCTTGGCATCCAGGGCACCGAACGGTTCGTCGAGCAGCAGTACCTTGGGCTCCACTGCCAGAGCGCGGGCCAGGGCGATTCGCTGACGCTGCCCCCCGGAGAGTTGCTCCGGGTAGCGGTCGGCCAGCCAGTCCAGTTGCACCATGTTCAGCAGTTCGTGAACCTTGGCCTTGATCTGGGTTTCGTTGGGCCGTTCGTTACGCGGCTTCATGCGCAAGCCGAAAGCGACGTTATCGAACACTGTCATATGGCGAAACAGCGCATAGTGCTGAAAAACAAAACCGACGTTGCGATCACGAACATCATGGCTGGACACGTCCTCGCCATGGAACACGATACTGCCCTGATCCGGGGTTTCCAGACCGGCGATGATCCGCAGCAAAGTGGTCTTGCCGCAGCCGGAAGGGCCGAGCAAGGCCACCAGTTCGCCGCTGTTGATGTCCAGATTGATGCTATCCAGCGCCTTGAAGGCATTGAAGTTCTTGCTGACGTTACGGACTTCGATCGACATGACTTATTCCTCCGCCGCGCTTTGGCGCAGACGGTTAATGCGTGATTCGCTCCACTGCTTGAGCAGCAGGATGAACAGCGCCAGGACCAGCAACAGACTCGCAACCGCGAAGGCCGCGACGTGGTTGTATTCGTTGTAGAGGATCTCGACGTGCAGCGGCAAGGTGTTGGTCACGCCACGGATGTGTCCGGACACCACCGACACCGCACCGAACTCGCCCATGGCCCGCGCGCTACACAGCACCACGCCATAGATCAGCCCCCACTTGATGTTCGGCAGGGTCACGTGCCAGAACATCTGCCAGCCGTTGGCACCCAGCAGGCGCGCAGCCTCTTCCTCTTGGGTGCCCTGCTCCTGCATCAGCGGGATCAGTTCACGGGCGACGAAAGGCACGGTGACGAAGATGGTCGCCAGCACGATACCCGGCAGGGCAAACACGATCTGGATATCGTGATCCTGCAGCCAGGGGCCGAAAAAGCCCTGGGCGCCGAACATCAGCACATAGACCAGACCGGCGATGACCGGCGACACCGAGAACGGCAGGTCGATCAGGGTGACCAGGATACTTTTGCCCCGGAACGAGTACTTGCTGACGCACCAGGCCGCCGCCACCCCAAACACCAGGTTCAGTGGCACCGAGATCAGTACCGCGATCAGCGTAAGCTTGAGCGCCGACAGGGCATCAGGCTCGAAGATCGCCGCAAAGAACGTCCCCAGGCCATGCTTGAGGCCCTGGGACACCACGATGACCAGCGGCAGAGCCAGGAACAACAGAAAGACCAGCCAGCCGAGGCCGATCAGGATGCGGCGGGCCACCGGGCTGCCACGACGGGCGTCGTTGGCGGCACTGGCGGCGGAAACCGACGAATGAGACATGATGGTTCGCTCCTCAGTTCGGGGTTTCGATACGCCGCTGCAGCAGGTTGATCAGCAGCAGCAGGATGAAGGAAACCACCAGCATCATCACGCCGATGGCGGTGGCGCCGGTGTAGTCGTACTGGTCGAGCTTGACCATGATCAGCAAGGGCAGGATCTCGGTCTTCATCGGCATGTTGCCAGCGATGAAGATCACCGAACCGTACTCGCCCACACCACGGGCAAACGCCAGGGCGAAACCGGTCAGCCAGGCCGGCAGTAACGCCGGCAGCAGTACATGGCGTGCCACTTGCCAGGGGCGGGCACCCAGACAGGCGGCGGCTTCTTCGACTTCACGCGGGATGTCGGCCAGCACCGGCTGTACGGTACGCACCACGAACGGCAGGGTCACGAAGGTCAACGCCAGGGTAATACCCAGCGGCGTGTAGGCGATCTTGAATCCCAGGTCAGTGGCGAACTGCCCGACCCAGCCATTGGGTGCATAAAGTGCGGTCAGCGCGATACCGGCAACAGCCGTGGGCAGGGCGAACGGCAAGTCGATCATCGCATCGATGATCTTGCGCCCCGGGAAGGTGTAACGCACCAGCACCCAGGCCAAGAGAGTGCCGATCACACCATTGATGACGGCGGCGTAGAACGCCGTACCGAAACTCAGTTTCAGGGCCGCGATCACCCGTGGTGCGGTGATGATGGTCCAGAACTGATCCCAGGTCAGCTGCGCAGCATGAATGAACATCGCCGCCAGCGGTATTAGAACAATCAGACTGAGGTACACCAAGGTGTAGCCCAGCGTCAGCCCGAAGCCGGGTATGACGGGAGATATACGACGCGACATAAGAATCCCTGGTTTTACTGACAGCAAACCCGGGCATTAGCCCGGGCCCCTTGACCAAACCATGAACACCGCCCTGAGGCGGTGTCCTTGTGGCGACTCAATGCGCCTGATAGATCTGGTCGAACACACCGCCATCGTTGAAGAATTTCGGCTGCGCAGTTTTCCAGCCGCCAAAGTCTTTGTCGATGGTTACCAGTTCAAGTTTAGGGAATTGCTTCTCGAATTTCGCAGCGACTTCGGCATTACGCGGGCGGTAGAAATTCTTTGCCGCAATTTCCTGACCTGCCGGGCTGTACAAGTGCTTGAGATATTCAGTGGCAATCTCGGTGTTGCCCTTTCTTTCGGCGTTTTTGTCGACCACAGCCACCGGTGGCTCAGCAAGGATCGACAGCGAAGGCACGACGATTTCGAACTTGTCGGCACCGCCGTCTTCTTTCAGAGCCAGGAAGGCTTCGTTTTCCCAAGCCAGCAGCACGTCACCCTGACCGTTGTTGACGAAGGTGATGGTCGAGCCACGGGCACCGGTGTCCAGTACTGGCACGCGCTTGAACAGCTCAGTGACGTATTGCTTGGCCTTCTCTTCGCCGCCCTGCTTCAGGCCGTAGGCCCACGCCGCGAGGAAGTTCCAGCGTGCGCCGCCGCTGGTTTTCGGGTTCGGGGTAATCACCGAAACATCACCCTTGACCAGGTCCCCCCAGTCCTTGATGCCCTTGGGGTTGCCCTTGCGCACCAGGAACACGATGGTCGAGGTGTATGGCGTGCTGGCATCAGGCAGCTTGGTCTGCCAGTTCTCTGGCAGGGTCTTGCCCAGTTTGGCGATTTCGTCGATGTCACCGGCCAGTGCCAGAGTCACCACGTCAGCACGCAGACCGTCGATCACCGCACGGCCCTGTTTGCCGGAGCCACCGTGGGACTGCTTGATCTCGACTTTGTCACCGGCGTGGGTCGAGGTCCAGTGCTTGATAAATTCAGCGTTGTATTCCTGATACAGCTCACGGGTCGGGTCGTAGGACACGTTGAGCAGCTCATAATCCTTGGCAACGGCGGAACCTGCGAATACGGCGCTCGCGAGAGCGGCCAGGGCAAAACGACGAATGGACATAAGATCAAGCTCCTGGAAAAACTGAGTATTGGCGTTCTTGGTTTGTACTTGGCGCGTCGATACCGCGAGCGATACCGCACGTTGCTTGGGGAAGGTGAACAGGAGTCAACATGACACCCTCCGGTTGACCAGTCGGGTTAGCAAAAGCGGGGAAAATCAGCTGGGTTTGTTACCGGAGTTCTGCAGGCGGAATTTCTCTTTGCGCTCGATCTGCACAACCTGGGCGTTGTGCACGGTGATTTCGACGGCACCAAAACGCAGATCACGCAGTGCACTCTGGATTTCACGCAGAATGGCTGCCTCGTCCTGACCGTCAACGCTACGCAGAGTGGCGCTCATATTCATAACTCCTTGGAAAAGTGGCGGGTCCGCCGTTGCGACTGGGGAGCAACGGCTTGTGGCGTTGAGGCTATATTAGATACGCAGAGTTATTCTTAAAAAGACTATTTAAGAATGCAGATATAACCAAAATGAATTTAACAATCCGCCTGCATCACGGGGCGCATTGCACACCCCGATGTCACTGCCTCAGACCAGTGTGAGGCCGAAGTCCGGCGCCTTGTACCAGTCGATCTGTGCCGCCGGCATCGGCCTGGCAAACCAGTAGCCCTGGCCCAGCTGACAACCACTGTCGTATAGAAATGCCGCTTGCTCGGCGCTCTCGATGCCCTCGGCCAGCACCTGCATGCTCATGCTTCTGGCCAGCGCAATGATTGCCTGCACGATAGCGATATCGTCGTCGTCAGCCGGCAGCCCGGCCACGAACCCCTGGTCGATCTTGAGCTTTTGCACCGGCATGCGTTTGAGGCGCAACAGCGAAGAGTAGCCGGTGCCAAAATCATCAATGGCCAGGCTCAGGCCCAGTTCACGCAAACGATGCAACTGCTCGATAGCTTGTTCCGGGTCGCTCATCACCGCGCTTTCGGTGACTTCCAGCTCCAGATACGCCGGGGCCAGCCCGGTCTGTTGCAGCACCCTGGCCACCTGCAGGTCCAGATCGCCGCTGCTGAACTGCCGACTGGAGATGTTCACGGCCACGAACGACACCGGCACTCCGTCAGCCTGCCACTGACGCATCTGGGTGCAGGCCGCGCGCAACACCCAGTCATCGATATCGGCAATCAGCCCGCTCTGCTCGGCCACCGGAATGAACTCCCCCGGCGAGACCATGCCGCGCTCAGGGTGCTCCCAGCGCACCAGTGCCTCAACGCCGCTGATCCGCCGCGTGGTCAGGTCATGCACGGGCTGGTAATAAACCCGCAGTTCCTGCTGTTCGATGGCGCGGCGCAACTCACTGGCCAGTTCGACCCGTTGCTGGGCATGCAGCGTCAGTTCTTCGGTGTACAGCGCATAACCTTCGCGGCCGCGGCGCTTGGCCTTGAACAGCGCGGCATCGGCATTGCGCAGCAGTTGTTCGGCCGACAGCGCATCATTAGGAAACAGGCTGATCCCGATACTGGTGGTCAGGAACAGTTGCTGGCCCTCGATCAGGAACGGCGCATTGAAGGCATCAAGCACCTGTTGAGCAAGGCCGGCCGCCTGGATCATCTGCGGGCAATCCTTGAGCAACAGGGCAAACTCGTCACCGCCCATGCGCGCCAGGGTCAGCTTGCTGGCGAACAGCCCGGACAGCCGCTCAGCCACCGACCTCAAGACCAGATCACCGAGACTGTGTCCGAGGCTGTCATTGATATTCTTGAAATGGTCCAGGTCGATCAGCAGCACTGCGCAGCCACGCTTGACCGCCTGCGCCGCGGCAACCGCCTCTGTGGTGCGCTCAGTGAACAACAGACGGTTCGGCAGGCCGGTCAGCGCATCATAGTGCGCCAGTTGCAGGCGCTCCTGCTCAGAGCGCTTGATGGCTGAAAGGTCGGAGAACACCGCGACAAAATGCTTCACCTGCCCGCTACGCCCAGTAAGGCCGCGGATGCTCTGCCATTGCGGGTACACCTCGCCGCTCTTGCGCCGGTTCCAGATCTCGCCAGCCCAGTGCCCGTCCTGGGAGATGGCCTGGTACATCCGGGTGTAGAACGCTGTGTCGTGGCGACCGGATTTGAACTTGCTGGGATTAAAGCCCAACACCTCCTCCGGCTGATACCCGGTAATGTCGACAAACGCCCGGTTGACGTGAATGATCTGGCCCTTTTCATTAGTGACCAGAACACCTTCACGGGTGCTGTCGAAGACCGCCGCAGCAATGCGCAGCCGATCGTAGTCTTCATGCTGGCGGCGCAGCAGTTCGTCGGCGCCCAGCCATCGGAGCAGGCAGCCACGGTAGCTGAACAACACCAGGACGGTCAGCGCCACCCACAGGTAACCGCTCGTCTGCTGCCATTGGTGGAGCAACACCGGGTCAGTGAGCCATACAGGCACTGCATAACCGAAAATCAGCCACCACAAAAAGGTCAGCCAACCATAGAAAATGGAGGCTCCCAGCGCTTTTCGCGTTAAATCCGTCATAAAAAACACATATCCTTACAGGCGCCGAGGATTATAAAACAAGAAACATCCTGCGACGCTTCCATGCTGCGACATCTGGTTTTCCGCTGCCGCTCAGAGATAATGGGCACTGTTCATTTTTTACTCACCCACCACTCGCGAGGGCACTACAGCCTATGGGGTACAACGGTTTACTCGACCTGTCCGTCTGGCAGTTGATTGCCGTCACGCTGGTCATGACCCACGTGACTATCATCAGTGTGACCGTCTATCTGCATCGCTATTCAGCGCACCGCTCGCTGGAGCTGAACGCAGGTCTCAAACACTTCTTCCGTTTCTGGCTGTGGCTCACCACTGGCCAGAACACTCGCGAGTGGACCGCCGTCCATCGCAAGCACCACGCCAAATGCGAAACCGTCGACGACCCGCACAGCCCGGTGATCAAAGGGCTGTCTACCGTGCTGCTCAAGGGCGCCGAGCTGTACCGGGCCGAGGCCAGCAACCAGGACACCCTGCGCCTGTATGGCAAAAACTGCCCCGACGACTGGATCGAGCGTAACCTCTACTCGCGTTACAAACTGCTGGGTATCGCGCTGATGGCGGTGATCGATCTGGCGCTGTTCGGCGTCCTGGGCATCACCGTCTGGGCAGTGCAGATGATGTGGATTCCCTTCTGGGCGGCCGGAGTGGTCAACGGCCTGGGCCATGCGCTGGGCTACCGCAACTTCGAATGCCGTGATGCGGCGACCAACCTGGTCCCGTGGGGCATCGTCATCGGTGGTGAAGAACTGCACAACAACCACCACACTTACCCCAATTCGGCGAAGTTGTCGGTCAAACCCTGGGAGTTCGACATGGGCTGGGCATGGATCAAGGTGTTCAGCGCCTTGCGCCTGGCCAAGGTGCAGCGCGTCGCACCGGTTGCCCACCGGGTGCCCGGCAAACAACTGCTGGACCGCGACACCGCCACGGCGATTCTCAACAACCGCTTTCAGGTCATGGCACTGTACCGCAAGCAGGTCATTGGTCCGCTGGTCACCCAGGAACTGGCCAATGTCGACGCCTCGGTACGCCACCAGTTCCATCGCGCCAGACGCCTGCTGTCGCGCGAAACCAGCCTGCTCGACGAGCACCACCGCCAGCGTATCCAGGCCATGCTTGAGCACAGTCAGGCACTCAAGGTGATCTATGAAAAACGCCTGGCCCTGCAACAGATCTGGCTCAAGACCAGCAGCAACAGCCAGGACATGCTGGCGGCCATGAAGGTCTGGATTCACGAGGCCGAAACCAGCGGTATCCAGTCGCTGCGCGAGTTCGCCAACCAGCTCAAAACCTATTCGCTGCGTCCCGCCACCCAGTGAGCCGTTGATCGGTGCGCCCGCAAGGGCGCACCCTTGATGGAACTTTCTGGCGAAAAATCGCTCAAATCGACTATCCATTGCCTTACAAGAGACCCAACGACGCGAACTGTTTTGCGTGGTTCGCGACGACGTGCCCATGGAAAAATCGCCCCTTACTGCACCCATGCAGTCAGCCCACATGCCGGTTGCTGCCGAAACCCTGCTGGCGCTGATGCATGCCCAGGCCGAGGTCGCCCGGTTGAGTGAACGCGAGCAGTTGTTCAGTTCCCTGCTGGTCAGCGTCAATGCCGTGCTCTGGGCTTTCGACTGGGAAACCCAGCGGATGATCTATGTCAGCCCTGCCTACGAGCGGATCTTTGGCCGCTCGGCCGGCCTGCTGCTGGCCGACTATGCCCAGTGGCGCGACAGCATCTACCCGGACGACCTCAACTATGCCGAGCGCAGCCTCAGCGAAGTGATCGACAAGGGCGCCATCGAAGATCGTGAATACCGCATCATTCGCGCCGATGGTGAAGTGCGCTGGCTCAGCGACAAATGCTTTGTCAGCCAGCGCCTGGACCCTGGCCAGCGCCTGATCGTGGTGGGTATTGCCGAAGACATCACCGAAAAGAAACGCCTGGAAGATGAACTGCAACGCCTGGCAACCACTGACGTACTGACCCAAAGCAGCAATCGTCGGCACTTTTTCGAATGCGCCCAACGCGAATTCGAACTGGCCCGCCTGCAAGGCACGCCGTTGTCGTTCCTGCTGCTGGATATCGATGATTTCAAGAAAATCAACGACACCTATGGCCACCAGACCGGCGACCTGGTGTTGCAGCGTATCGCCGAGAGCGGCCGCACCACGCTGCGCCGTGGCGACCTGTTCGGCCGAATCGGTGGCGAGGAGTTCGCGGCGATTTTCCCCGGTTGCGCGGCAGACACGGCCTTGCAGATTGCCGAGCGCCTGCAGCGTGAGATCCAGCGCCTGAGCTTCCAGCATGACGCCCAGAGCTTTGGCATCACCGCCAGCCAGGGCCTGACCAGCCTCACCGACAGCGACCAAAGCCTGGAAGCGCTGTACGGACGCGCCGATGAAGCGATGTATCAGGCCAAACGGCAGGGCAAGAACCAGATCGTGCTGGGCTGAGGCCCAATACTAGAAATCTCTGTGGAAACGGGCTTGCTCGTGAAGAGGCCATTAAAGCCACAGCATCTGCTGCGAATGTGCCGCCGTCTTCGCTAGCAAGCTAGCTCCCACCGGGGTATATATTGCCTAAGTAGGAGCTGCTTTAGCAGCGAAACATCTAGCCAGCAATTCCCAGCTACGGTTTTTCCGGGACGTCGCTCGACTCTACCGCTGGTGGATCCTCTTCGGCCGGCGGCTCTGGCTCCGGGGCCAGATCCAGCAGGTCGGGCAGATCGTCTTCCACAGGAGGCTGTTCTGCCTGGCTCTGCGCCGCCTGAACAATCGCCAGCAGGCTCGGGTCGACTACGCCAGTGAGCTTTTTACGCAAGCGCTGCAGGTCAGCGACGCTGAGTTTGAGCAGCCGCGCCGACTTGGACTTGACCAGCGGGTTGACGCTTTGCTGATCGGTCAGCCGGGCCATTTCACCGGCCAGGTTCATGGCCAGCACTTCACGGGTGAAGATCCCGGTGTTGTACTGATACACCGCTGCAATCAGCTCACGCAGTTCAAGCGGCAGACGCCAGCGTCGGCGCAGCGCAGAACCAAAGGCTGCCGAATACTGCTCCAGCATCTGGTTGATGGTGTCGTCATCGAGCTTGCCGCCATGCAGCAGCCACTCCTGCAAACAACCAATCACCGCCAGCTCACCGAGCGACTGCAACAATCCGGCGCTGAAGCAGCGCTCGGTGTTGAGCTCCAGCATACGCCCCAGAATCCGTGCGTAGTCGGCAGTACGCTGGGACATCAGCCACAGGTCGTTGGCTCGCGCCAACAGCCCGTCATGACTCAGGGTCGCGACCCGTTTCTTGCCCAGCCCGGCGACAATCTGCGCACTCTGCGTCGCCCCGAGCACCGCCAGCGAACCACCGAGCGTCTGCACCGGCTTGCCCAGATGCTGGGCGGCGGTGTTGGCAGCGGCAATCAGCACCGCAGTGATGTGCGGATCGTTGCGCAACTCCTGCTCAAGCAGATGGATGTCCAGCCCCTTGCTGGTGCGGCACAGCTGCAGGGCAGCCTCGACGTTTACACATAACGGCGCGCTGTCAGCCGTTTCACGGCGCTTGTCGAGAAACAGGGCCAGGGTCATGCCCGGCTGCATGCTCGGCCCAGCCGTCGAGCACTCCACCAGCAAGCCGCGCAGGCGCTGGAGCAACAGCTCATTGTTCAGCGGTTTGGTCAGGTAAGCCGTAGGCGCCAGCGGCAGTACTTCGCGCACGCTCGCGCTGTCACTGCGACTACTGAGCAGAATGAACGGAACCGGAGGTTGCCGACCCGTCTTGCGTACGCCACGCAACAGGCTCAGGCCGTCGATAGCAGGTAATTCACGGGCAGCAATGATCAGGTCAGGTACCTGTTTTTTCATCCATTCAACGGCTTGTCTGCCATCGCTACAGACTTCCAGTTCGACATCGTCACGTACGCTCAGGACCAGATCGCTGAGTGTTTCGCGAATCCAGGGATCGGACTCAGCGATCAACACCCTTGGCACCCCAAGTAAATCCACAGCCGTCATCATGACTCTCCGACATCGATGCGTTCACCTTAGCCAAAGCTGTCGTCCGGATATAGCCATATGCAGAAAAAATCCCCCCACCAAATGAAAAAACCCGCCGAAGCGGGTTTTTTCATCAACTCAGGCTTACGCCAGTTCGTCGAAGCACTCGGCGACCAAGGCAATGCCTTTTTCCAGTTGCGCGTCAGGGATGGTGACAGGCATCAGGAAGCGGATCACGTTGTAGTAAGTGCCGCACGACAGCAGGATCACGCCTTTCTCGCGAGCGCGAGCGACGATCTTGCCGACCAGCTCGGCGGCTGGCTTGCTGTGGTCACCGCCTTCGAACAGCTCAATGGCGATCATCGAACCCAGACCGCGCACGTCACCGATCACCTTGTGTTTCTCGGCAATCTTGTTCAGACCGGCCTTGAGCGTCTCGCCGACAGCCTTGGAGCGCTCCAGCAGGTTCTCTTCGTCGAACACCTTGAGCACGGCCAGAGCCGCCGCACAGGCGATCGGGCTGCCGGCATAAGTGCCGCCCAGACCGCCCGGCGCGATCTTGTCCATGATCTCGGCCTTGCCGCTGACGCCGGAGATCGGGAAGCCGCCGCCGACCGATTTGGCGAAGGTGGTCAGGTCCGGTACCACGCCCAGTTGCTCGGTGGCGAAGAAGGTGCCGGTGCGGCCCGCACCGGTCTGCACTTCGTCAGCCACCAGCAGGATGCCGTGCTGATCGCACAGCGCGCGCAGGCGCTTCATGAAAGCTGGCGAGTTGATGTAGAAACCGCCCTCGCCCTGCACCGGCTCGATGATGATCGCGGAGATGTCCTGTGGCTGGGCATCGTTCTTGAAGATCCGCTCGATGCTGGCGATGGACTCGTCTTCGCTCACACCGTGCAGCTCGCACGGCGCCAGAGCGCGGTACACACCGGCAGGCATCAGGCCCATACCAGCGGAGTACGGCGCGACCTTGCCGGTCAGCGACAGCGTCATCATGGTGCGGCCGTGGTAAGCGCCGGTGAAGGCGATCACGCCGGCACGGCCAGTGGCGGCGCGGGCGATCTTCACGGCGTTCTCGACGGCTTCAGAGCCGGAGGTCACCAGCAGGGTTTTCTTGGCGAAGTCGCCCGGTACACGCTTGGCGATTTCTTCACACAGTTCGATGTACGGCTCGTAGGCCAGTACCTGGAAGCAGGTGTGCGACAGTTTGGTCAGCTGTTCCTGAACGGCAGCCACGACCTTGGGGTGCAGGTGGCCGGTGTTCAGTACTGCAATGCCGCCCGCAAAGTCGATGTACTCACGGCCTTCGACGTCCCACACAGTGGCGTTCTCGGCGCGCTCGGCGACAATCGGGTGGATCTGGCCGACACCACGTGGAACAGCGGCGGCACGGCGTTGCAGCAGGGATTCGTTGGTCTTGCTCATGGGGTCCTCATTCGCCGCTCATCGTCGGCGTGTTGCAAGGATTCAGCAGCAGGAAGAACCGGGCCAGCATACGATGATCGACTGGCGCGGCCTCTCGGCCACCATTACAGGTTGCGGTACAACAAAACCGGTGAAGCGTCGCTCTCGCGCCCCACCGGCTGCAAAACCCGCTATCGAATCAGATCGACAGGCACAGGTATTTGACTTCCAGGTAGTCTTCGATGCCGTACTTGGAGCCTTCACGGCCCAGGCCCGAGGACTTGATACCGCCGAACGGTGCCACTTCGTTGGAGATCAGGCCGGTGTTGATACCCACCATGCCGTACTCCAGCGCTTCAGCAACGCGGAACACGCGGCTCATGTTCTGAGCATAGAAGTAAGAGGCCAGACCGAACTCGGTGTCGTTGGCCATGGCGATGACATCGTCTTCGTCCTTGAAACGGAACAGCGGCGCCAGAGGACCGAAGGTCTCTTCCTTGGCCACGGCGGCAGTCTTCGGCACGTCGACCAGAATGGTCGGCTCGAAGAACGTACCTTCCAGGCTGTTGCCACCGAACAGCACCTTGGCGCCTTTGCTCACTGCGTCGTCGATGTGCTCTTTGACCTTGGCCACGGCTTTGCTGTCGATCAGCGGGCCGGTGGTGGTGCCTTCTTCCAGACCGTTGCCGATCTTGAGCTTGGCGACAGCCACTTTGAGCTTCTCGGCGAACGCGTCATAGACGCCTTCCTGCACGTAGATACGGTTGGCGCACACGCAGGTCTGACCATTGTTGCGGTACTTGGAAATGATCGCGCCTTCAACGGCCTTATCGAGGTCAGCGTCGTCGAACACGATGAACGGCGCGTTACCGCCCAGCTCCAGGGAGACTTTCTTGATGTCGTTGGCGCATTCGGCCATCAGCTGACGACCGATTTCGGTCGAGCCGGTGAACGACAGCTTGCGCACGATCGGGTTGCCGGTCAGTTCGCTGCCGACTTCGCCGGCACTGCCGGTGATCACACTGAACACGCCAGCCGGAATACCGGCACGCTCAGCCAGCTCGGCCAGAGCCAGAGCGGAGTAAGGCGTCTGCGAAGCAGGCTTGAGCACCATGGTGCAACCGGCCGCCAGAGCAGGACCGGCCTTACGGGTGATCATCGCCGCCGGGAAGTTCCACGGGGTAATGGCCGCAGTCACACCGATGGGCTGCTTGAGCACGATCAGGCGTTTGTCTGGCTGGTGGCCAGGAATCACGTCACCGTAAACGCGCTTGGCTTCTTCAGCGAACCACTCGATGAACGATGCGGCGTAACCGATCTCGCCCTTGGCCTCGGCCAGCGGCTTGCCCTGCTCCAGGGTCATCAGGCGAGCCAGGTCGTCCTGGTTCTCGATCATCAGCTCGAACCAGCGACGCAGCTTGGCGCCACGCTCTTTGGCGGTCAGTGCACGCCAGGCCGGCAGCGCCTTGTCGGCGGCTTCAATGGCACGACGGGTCTCGGCAGCGCCCATTTTCGGCACAGAGCCCAGAATCTCGTTGGTAGCCGGGTTGTTGACCTTGATGGTCTGACCGCTGTCTGCATCCAGCCACTGACCATTGATATAGGCTTGCTGGCGGAACAGTTTGGAATCCTTGAGCTGCATGTCGGCCTCCGATAAACACCGCGCGCGGGCGCAGCGAAGCTGATAGAAAGAAACGGCGCCGCCACAGGGCACCATTAACAAATGAATTCGCCTTTTCCTGCGGCGCGCAAAGCTTAGCAGGCCGAAAGGCCGAACAGGAGCGTTTGAAATCTCAAACGCATCCTAGGCACAGGCAGAAAAAAGGACAAGAGCCCGTTCGAAAAAAAGAACGCAACGTCCAGCCAGTGCAAGTCTCGTTGGCCGAAATGTCACTTTCAGGCAATAAATCGTGCGAAATCAACAACACATGCTCGCCAGCATGGACGCACGGCGTTCAGATGAGTATTATGGCGCCCGCGTTGCACCTGTAGCTCAGCTGGATAGAGTACTGCCCTCCGAAGGCAGGGGTCGTGGGTTCGAATCCCGCCAGGTGCGCCATATATGAAAAGGCTCAGGTGAAAACCTGGGCCTTTTTTCGTTATGCCTGGTCCTGCATGGACCTTGGTCCGACTCCCCCGGCATGACGATGCTCCCTGCAACGCTCAGCAAATCATCACTCACGACTTCGGGGGTGACTTCGGGGGTAGCAGGTCCGTTGGCATGATCCAGCTCACTCAACGCCCGCTGTTCTGCCCCACCAGCAACGCCCCAAACCCCACCAGCAACCCGCCAAATGCCCGGTCGACCCAGTGCCTTACCCCCAGCAGCCACTCACGCAAGGCGCCGGCCGAAAAGCACATCGCAACCAGTGCAAACCAGGCCATATGCGCCAGCGAGATGAACGCGCCATAGCCGATCTGCGTCGCCAGTGACGTATCAGGCCGCACCACCTGCATGAACAGGCTGACGATGAAGATCGTGGTTTTCGGGTTCAGTGCGTTGGTGAGCAAACCGGTTCGCAATGCCATTGCGTCGGACATCGAGACGGCTGCTGCGGTCGCCACTGCGCCGGGCTTGGCGAGTAACATCTTCACACCGAGGTAGACCAGGTAAGCGGCGCCAGCCAGTTTGATGGCATTGAACAGCCAGAGTGACTGCTGAATCAGCAGCCCCACGCCGACCAAGGTGTAGCTGACATGCACCAATACGCCCAGGCCAATACCCAACGCGTTGACATCCTCCCCGCCCTAAAGGGCCGGGATTCCCACAACTGGACGCTCATGCCCGAGCGCGAGAATGTTCTTTGCGGCGTTGACGTCGCGGTCGTGGGTGGCACCGCACCCACAACAAGTCCATTCCCTTATTCCAAGCCCTGCGATACCTCTCGGCCTCGAGTCCGGCAATTGCTTGCAGCTCGAACAGGTTTGGGTGGTGTTTCTCTCGCTGACAACCTTGAAAACCGTGCCTGCGTGATCGCATTTGTATTCCAGCATGGTTTTCAATTGGCCCCAGCCGGCGTCCAGAACCGACTTGGCCATCCTGGTTTTCGCGAGTTTCAGTGAGTTCACATCGCCCACCACAATGACGCCACAACGCGCGACCAGCGCGTTGCTGAACTTATGCAGGGCATCCTTGCGGCGGTTCGCAATCCTGGCGTGAATCGCCCGCACACGAGCCTTCTTGCCGGCACGCTGGGCCGTGCCCAAGGCTCTTTCCAGATCCCGGTAGAACCTGCCGCTTTCAAGGCGATCACCGTCGCTGCAGGTGGCCGTGGTTTTCAGTCCGAGGTCGATACCCACTGCATCCTGGCCTGGCGATAACTGGCGGTCGACCTCGACCACGACGTTGAAATACCAGCGTCCACGGCTGTCCTCGTTGAAGCTACCGGATCTGAATTTAAAGCCCGCCAGGCCGTAGCTGTCCCAGACCTTGAAGTGCTGTTTGTTGAAGACGACCTGGCCGTTTTTCCAGACAGCAGCGCCGGCCTTGAGGGGCACCCAGCCCAGGCTGCGCCGGGCGCCGCCGGAGCAGCGCCAGCAAAGCTGGCGCTTTTTGAACTGCTTGCGCCGTGTGACATATTCGTCGGCAACAGCCTGCACCGATTGGCTGTGCAGTCCCAGGTCTTTGCCGGCCCCGTTGGTGTACTTGTGAATGTCGAACGCCGACAGAAAACGACCACGCTCACGAATCGAGCGACTGCTCAACTCGTTTACGTAGTTCCACACAAAATTCACAGCACGAGAAGCTTCACGCAGCTGCGCTGCGTGCTTGTCTCGCACTCGAACCTTGAGGGTTTTGGTCGCTTTCATTTCAGTCATGAAACACAGAATAGGGGCGGTTTTTGGGATGTTAACCCCTATGACCGCTTCGCGGTGGCGCTTTCATCCCCCACCTGAAGGAAGGGGCTTTTCGCGCCAGCTTGGTAAATACCCCGGCGCGGCGCGACAGCATCAGGCTGTTGCGGGTCACCATCGCAAAGTCCGGGCCGGGGCTGATCACCGCCAGCAAGGTAATCGTGATTACAGCTATCCATTCGGTCATGGCTTATCCTGTCGTCATCCATAAAAGCGCGATGCTAACCGGGGTTCTGGCGGATGATTAACGATGTTTTCTGACCGTAATGGTGAGTCAGACTCACCATTTTGCGAAGCTCGCCTGCCCTCGCTGTTGGCTCTGCGTTGTTTCGAGGCCGCTGCCCGGCATGAAAACTTCACCAAGGCGGCCACCGAGTTGCACCTGACCCACGGCGCGGTCAGCCGCGCCGTGCGCTTGCTCGAAGACGAACTGGGCCTGGCGCTGTTCGAACGCCGTAGCCGCCGGGTATTTCTAACCCAAGCCGGGCGCAAGCTGGCGCGGGCGGTGGGCGATGGCCTTGGCGTGATCCGCCAGTCAGTGGCCGAGTTACAGGCCAGTGCCCGCCAGCAGCGGCGCTGGGTCTTGTCGTGCGAGCCAACCTTGCTGATGCGCTGGCTGATTCCGCGCTGGCCGGCCTTTCAAGCAAGGCATCCGGGCATCGATATGCACCTGGTTGCCGGCGGCGGGCCGTTTTCGTTCAGTAGCGGTATTGATCTGGCAATCCGCCGCGATGACTTCTGCTGGCCAGACAATTATTGTGCCGAGCCGTTGTTTGTGGAAAAAGTCGGACCGGTCTGCCGCCCGGACAAACTGGCGGCCTGGTTCAACACGGACAAACCCGCTGCTGCACTGCGCAGCGATGCGACCTGCCTGCACACTCGCACCCGGCCGCAAGCCTGGGCCGAATGGGCCACGGCTGCCGACCAAACGTACCCCGAGCCGCCGGGGCAAGTGTTCGAGCATTTCTATTTCAGCCTGCAAGCTGCGGTAGCCGGCCTTGGCGTGGCGATCGGTCCTTGGCATCTGGTGCGCGACGACCTGGCCAGCGGCGTACTCATCGCGCCTCTGGGCTTTGTCGAAGACGGCTCGCGCTATTGCCTGCTGTCGCCGCAGCCACTGCAAGCCGGCAGTTTGCAGGCTGATTTGCTGGAGTGGTTACGGGGGTTGGCCTAAGGGATAGCTTTGGAACCCCTTCTTCGCAGCTGAAGCTGCTCCTACGGGATCAGATGTTGCTGCGAGCGCCCACCGGGCCGCAGCGTACAGGACTCAAACCAGGCTGTTGGCGCAACGCTCGCCCTGTACAAAACATCTCAGGTTATCCAGCGTCACTTCGGCAATCTGATCCAGTGCCTCACGGGTGAAAAAGCCTTGATGGCCGGTGATCAGCACATTGGGAAATGTGGTCAGGCGCAGGAACACTTCGTCGTCGATACGATCGCTGGAGCGATCATGGAAAAACAGCTGGCTCTCTTGTTCATAGACGTCGATGGCCAATGACCCGAGCTGCCGCGATTTGAGGGCTTCGATCACCGCCAGGGTGTCGATCAGTGCGCCGCGCGAGGTGTTGACCAGCATGGCGCCGGGCTTCATTTGGGCCAGGGTTTCGGCGCGGATCAGATGGCGAGTGGTGTCGCTGAGCGGGCAATGCAGGCTGACGATGTCCGCTTCGGCCAGCAGTTGACCCAGCGTCACGTACTCACCCACGCCGCTGAAGACGGCGGTTTCAAACGGGTCATAACCCAGCACACGGCAGCCAAAGCCCTTGAAGATCCGCGCCGTGGCCAGGCCGATCTGCCCGGTGCCGATAATGCCCACGGTCTTGCCGTGCAGGTTGAAGCCCAGCAGGCCTTCGAGCATGAAATTGCCTTCACGCACCCGATTGTAGGCGCGATGGGTATGCCGGTTGAGGGTCATGACCAGTGCCAGGGTGTGCTCGGCGACCGCTTCGGGCGAATAACCGGGCACTCGCGCCACGAACAGCCCGAGGCGCCCCGCGCTTTCCAGATCGATGTTGTTGAAGCCTGCGCACCGCAGCAGGATCGCTTTGACACCGAAGCCTGCCAGCGCCTCCAGCACGGCGGCATCCAGTTGGTCGTTGACGAATACGCAAATGGCATCGTACCCCTGCGCGAGCCTGACCGTGTCGCGGTTCAAGGTCGGTGTCAGGTAGCTCAGGGCGACCTCACCGGCCAGGCAATCGCGTTGCAGGGCCTCATCAAAAAACCGTTGATCGTAGGGTTGAGCACTCAATAGAGCGAGTTTCATGGGCAGTTCCTTCTGTAGGCCACGCAGCTCAGCCCTGAATGGCCCTCAAGGCAGGCTAAACCAGCCGACGCAACGCCTTAGTGATGCAGATCAATAACGCCCTGCCACCTGTCGATAGAGTCCTGCGTGTCAGTAGCCGGGTACGTCTTTTGCTTCAAAAAATGAGCAGGAAAAAACTCCAATTGGCCGAAAACTGTTCCACAGGCCACAACCCGCATCATAGAGAGCTTCAAGCCAACGGAAGGCGATTATCGACGGATCAGTATTGACCATTCGTTCAACTAACGCTGTTTTGCGCCATCAACTTTTCGTCGGCTGCGACGATAAGGTCTATCAACCGCTTGGCAACCACTGCATGAATCAGTGGATCAAATAATTTGAGGCTCGAAGGACTATGCTCAAGAATGCCCCCCTGCGCTTAAAGCTGCTGCTGATACTGTTACTCCCCTCGCTCGGTTTTTTGTGGTTCGCCACCAGCAGCGTGGTGGAGAACACCCGAATTCTGCAAAGCATGGACAGCACCGTACGAGCCACGGCCATCGCGCAGAAAATCAGCCAACTGATTACCACCTTGCAGCGCGAGCGGGGCGCCAGCGGCGTTTATCTGGGCAGCAAGGGCAATTCGATGCGTAACGAGCTGGCAACCATGCGCCAGAGCGTCAACCAGTCACTGGCGGCCGTCAGGGCAATGTCGACCGAAGGCGTCGGCGAATTGAACAATGCACTGGGTGCGCTCGATGGCCTGCAGGCCTTGCGCAGCCAGGTCGACGCACTGGGCATCCCCAGCACCGAGTCTGGCGCCCGTTATACCGAGGCCATCCAGAAGCTGATCGGCTTCACCCATTCTCTTGAAGCGCGGATCAACGATCCAGAGATCATTCACGCCCTCAGTGCCCTGAATCAGTTCATCGAAATGAAAGAGCGCGCCGGGCGCGAGCGGGTCGTGCTGGGCCTGGTGTTCAGCCAGAACAGCTTCGACGCCAACCTGCTGTCGCGTTTCAGCCGCAACCTGGGCGAATTTACCGCCTATTCGGAAAACTTCCGCCGCAAGGCGCCAGGTGAACTACTGCAGCAACTCGACGAGCGGATGAAAGATGCCAGCGCCGTGGAAGTCGGCCGCCTGCAACGCCAGGCATTCGAATTGCCACTGGGCACCGCGCTGGGGGTAAAGCCCGAATCCTGGTTTGAAACCTCCACCCGCCGCATCGACCTGATGGGTGAGGTGGAGAACAACCTCAGTCAGAAGGTCGCCATACTCGCCCAAGAGGCACGTGACAGTGCCAGCCAGGTCCTGTGGCTGACCATCACTGCCGTGCTGATCTCGCTGCTCGCAGTGTCGGCCCTGGCCTACCTGATCATCCATAACATCGACCTGGCAGTGCGTGATGTGAATGGCGTACTGCTCAAGCTATCGCAGCGTGATCTCACCGCCCGCTCCGGCTACCAGAGCCGTGATGAATTCGGCCAGATTTCGGCCAACCTCAACAGCATGGCGGTGGAAATCACCAACATCATCCAGGAAATCAGCAACGCCACGGCGCAGGTCGCCACCGCGGCCGAAGAGTCGTCGGCGGTCACCGTGCAGACCAGCCGCAGTGTCGAGCAGCAACGCCAGAGCACTGAACTGGTGGCCGCAGCCATTACCGAGATGAGCACTACAGTGCGCGATGTGGCGCAAAGCACCAGCGATGCCGCGCAGATGTCGCAGCAGATCAACCAGAGCACCATCGATGGTCGCAGCGAAGTCGCGAACACCATCGAGCTGATTCACCAGTTGTCCGGCCAGGCCGAGGAAACCGCGAAAATCATTGGCGAGCTGAAACAGGAAAGCGATTCGATTTCTTCGGTGCTTGATGTCATTCGTGGCATCGCCGAGCAGACCAACCTGCTGGCCCTTAACGCCGCCATTGAAGCAGCACGCGCCGGTGAAGCCGGTCGCGGCTTTGCCGTGGTCGCTGACGAGGTGCGCAGCCTGGCGCAGAAAACCCAGCAGTCGACCGGCAGCATCCAGCAGATGATCGCCAACCTGCAGAACGGCTCGGACCGTGCCACCCAGTCCATGCAGCAGACCCTAGGTAAAGCCCAGGCCGGCGCCAGCAACATCGTACGTGCCGGTGACCTGCTCGACGAAATCGCCGAAGGCGTGGGCCGCATCAGCGACCGTACGATCCAGATCGCTTCGGCGGCCGAAGAGCAGAGCGCGGTGGCCGATGACATCAGCCGCAACGTCAACGAGATCAACGACCTGGTCATCCAGGTCAGCGCCGGTGCCCAGCAGACCGCGGTGACCAGTCAGGAACTGGCACGCCTGGCCGAGCATCAGCAGCACCTGGTGAACCGCTTCAAGGTCGCCTGATTACGCCTGCTATCTGGTGGCCGGAGGCTTACCCTCTGGCCGCCAACAGGTGGCTGATCTTCACTTCTACGGCCTTGTCCTGAAAGCGCCGGGCAGCCGCCTCCAGCTTCTGGTCGGCACGGGTCACCCGGTTATGGTGGCGCAGGTGCTCCAGCCATGACTCTTCAAAGAAGTACTCCGTCCAGCAACGCGGATTCTCACTGTCCTGCATCAGCCCCCAGGAAAATGCCCCGTTGCGCTTGCGCATGCGGCTGACCGCCTGCATGGCCTGGTGGAACTGGGCAGCATGCTCAGCCGCGATGCAGTATTGCACGGTGATCATCACCGGCCCGCGTTCGGCACTCATCTGCTCGTCGAGAATCGGGGTCGGCCAATGCAACGAAGGCTGCTGCTCTTCAATCTGGCCGGTCGGCAGCGGGAAGCGCCCGCGCAGCGCCAGCCCGAGGGTCAGCACCACTGCACCGCCAATAAACGCAGCGCTCATCGATACATGACTGGCCAGCGCTCCCCAGGCCGCCGCGCCAGCGGCAGAACAGCCGAAGAACACCAGAATGTACAACGACACCGCACGCGCCCGCACCCAGGGCGCGACGCTGGTCTGCACCGCCACCTGCAGGTTGCTGAGCACCGCGATCCAGGCCATGCCGCTGATCAGCATGACCGGCGCCAGGCCGACAATCGAACGAATCCAGGCCAGCCCCAACAGCACAGCGACATACACCAGACTGGCACCGAGCACGATGGTGTCGGGGCTGAACCGGGCCCGCAGGCGCGGCAACTGCATGGCGCCAAAGATCGCCCCCGCACCTACGCAGCCCAGCAGAATCCCGTAATCCAGCGCACTGCCGCCGATCTCGCGACGGACCAGCAAAGGCAGCAAGGCCATGCCCACTACCGCACCACTGAAGAACGCGGCGGTACGCACCAGCACCGCACGCAACGGCTGTGAGCCACGCGCATAACGCACCCCGGCACGCATCGCGCCCAGCCAGCGCTCGGCAGGCAGAACGGAAGGCTCCGGCCGATGGCGCCAGGCCAACAGGGCAATGATCACCGCCAGAAACGAGGCGCTGTTCAGCGCAAAGGTCAGCCACGGACCACTGAGGCTGACCAGCACCCCGGCAATGGCCGGGCCGATGGCGCGGGCGACGTTCATCGCCAGGCTCGACAGCGCCACCGCCGCCGGGACGTCTTGTCGATCAACGATCTCCGGCGCCAACGCCGACCAGGCCGGCATCATCAGCGCACTGCCAATGCCCATGGCAAAGGTCAGCAGCAGCAATAACGTCACCGTCATCTGCCCGCTCAGGGTCAGCAAGGTCAGCACCAGCGCCACAGCGGCCATCCACAACTGCACGATCAACAGATAACGCCGCTTGTTGACGATATCGGCCAGCGCCCCGGCCGGCAGCGCCAGCAAGAACACCGGCAAGGCCCCGGCAACCTGCACCAACGCCACGGCCTGGGGGCTGGCCGACAGGCTGGTCATCAACCAGCCGGAACCGACCTCGTGCATCCAGGTGCCGATATTGGAGGCAATGCTGGCCAGCCACAGCCAGAGAAAGACTTTTACCTGCAAGGGCTTCCAGGGTGAGGCGGTCGGCGGGCGGGTGGCGGTCATGGTTCACTCGACAGTTCAGTAGGCCGGCTGAGCAGCCGGAAAAGCTTCCACTATCGCTGTAGGTCAGCCCGCCAGCTTGCACGCATGTGCCCAATTGCCCCACATGCAAGAGCGCACATCCACGCAATTATTCGCCGGCCAATATCGCCATAGTCAGGCCCGGTTTCCCAACGAGTGCCTGCCATGCCCCTGCCCCGACTCTCCAGCCAGGCTGCGGCCCGGTTGCTGGACCTTGGTTTGCTGTTGATGCGGGTGTGCGCCGCATTGTTGATGCTCAAGCTCCATGGCCTGCCCAAGCTGCTCAACTGGAGTAGCGAGCTGCAGCACATCGACGACCCGCTGGGCCTTGGCCCGCACATAACCCTGCTGGCAGCGCTGTTCGCCCAGCTGCTGTGCCCGCTGTTGATCGCTCTGGGCATCGCCACCCGTCTGGCCTGCCTGCCGATCCTGTTCCTGCTGCTGGTGGCCTTGCTGGTGGTGCACCCGGACTGGAGCCTGGAACAAGGCCAGTTCGGCTGGCTGTTCGTGACTCTGTTTGCCGGGCTGGCACTGACCGGGCCGGGTGCGCTGGTGGTGAGGTTGCCCGGTCAGCGCTGAAAGGTCTGCCCCAGACTTTCCAGGCGCATCGCCAGCGGCGGCAGGCGCTGGCTGCTCTGGGCCAGGACGCTGATATTGTCGGCGGTGTATTCGGCAATGTCCTGCACCGCAATCAGCTGTTTAGCAATGGTCTGGCCCAGGCAAGAGTGCTCGTCGGTGGTGGCGGCGATCAGACCGTTGAGTTCGCTGATCGAGCCAATGCCGACGCCCACGGCCTTGAGTGATTCAGCCGCACGCTGGCTGTCCTGCACACAGCGGTCCACACCCTGGCGGCTGCCCTGCATGGCCGTGGCCGCTTGACGGCTGTCCTGCTGCAGGCCACTGATGATGCCCTGAATTTCCTGGGTCGAAACCGCCGTGCGCTGGGCCAGGCTGCGCACCTCATCAGCCACTACGGCAAAACCCCGGCCCTGCTCGCCGGCCCGCGCCGCCTCGATGGCCGCGTTAAGCGCCAGCAGGTTGGTCTGCTCGGCAATGCTGCTGATCACATCCAGCACCGTGCCGATCTGTTGAGACTGGCTGGCCAGGGCCTGAACGGCCTTGTCGGTCTGGTTGATCGAGCTGGCCAGTTCGAGTATCTCGCGCTGCGCCCGGTCTACGCTGGCGCGACATTCGGCGACCTGCTCGCGGGCATCGCCGGCTTGCTGG
The DNA here is from genome assembly GCF_024129895.2 of Pseudomonas sp. 21LCFQ02. NCBI lineage: Bacteria > Pseudomonadati > Pseudomonadota > Gammaproteobacteria > Pseudomonadales > Pseudomonadaceae > Pseudomonas > Pseudomonas sp. 21LCFQ02. The sequence goes on along the minus strand of NZ_CM178749.1, from coordinate 1,475,277 downwards.
ACAGCTTGCCCCACATGCACGGAGATATCGCTGATGCCCTCGCCCATGCGCTGCATGGCGTCGGTCATCCGGGCAATCTCGGTCAGCTGTTGTTTGGCGCCGCTCTCCAGCGAGGTGCTGGCCTGGGCCAGGTCGTTACCCAGCTTGCCCAGCCCTTGGGTGTCACGCACCACACCCTCGACCATCCCGCTCAGTTGTTGCAGGAAGCTCTCGAAACGCTGAACCAGCGGTACATGCAGACGGTTGCGCGACACACCGGCGTCGCCGGAGGTCAGTTTTGATGCGGTAACCAGCATCTTGTCGAGCATGTCCTGGCTTTCTGTGGCTTCGGCATGGATGTGACGGGCCAGGTACATCAGGATCACGGTTTCGACCACCACATACAGGGCATGCACCATAACCGCGCCCCAGCCACCATTGTGGTGCATGACGTACACCGGGAAACCGGCGTGATGCAGGGCATGAAACAGCACATGGTGCACCGCAATAATCAGTGCCGCTGCCAGAATCGGCAGCCAGTCGCGGTAAACCGTCAACACCGCCAACAGCACGAAGATGCCGAAATGGACTTCGATCATGCCGCGGGCCTGGTTGATATGCAGGGCCGCCAGGACCATGAAGCCCACCGCAAAACAGCAGCGGAGCAAGCGGGTGCCGCTCAGGCTTCTGTGCATGACGCTCAGCAGCAGCGCGACCCCGCCACCCACGACAATCGCCTGGCCAAAGGTGTCATACCAGAACGCCAGACCCAGGGAGGTGGCAAACAACAACCAGATCAGGCTGAGCATGATGCGGTCAGCCTTGCAGTAGTAATCGTGAAAACGTGGAGCACCCGTCATGCCTACTCTCCCGACTTCATTACCAAAGATCAGATGCTTGACCACAAACGGCCGCAAATGCCTGACCACTCCATCGGCATGCCAGTCTGGGAGAATAGCGCAGGCCGGACTTTTGAATGTGTCAGCGGGCCATCAGCCGTCGTTTTTCGCCGATAAGGTCGTTTTCATATTCAGGCCACCAACAACAAGGCCCGCAAAAAGCGGGCCTTGTTGTTACGCGATGTAGTTACGCGACTAAACAGTCTTCTTAGAAGACGTTGATCGGGTAATCAACGAAGATCCGCGTTTCGTTACCTTCGCGGTTGTAGCCTTTGGCATCTTCGGACACGCGCAGGAACGAGTTACGCAGACGCAGCGACAGGTCCTTGGCTGGACCGCTCTGCACCACGTAGGTCAGCTGGCTGAAGATTTCACGCTCTTCGCCACGACCATCGTGCACGCCGTCGTCGATGTTGGTGCCACGTACGTAGGCAGTCTTGTAGCTCAGGCCAGGCAGCACCAGACCGGACAGGTCGACGCCGTAGGCCACTTGCCAGGAGCGCTCGTCCTTGCCGTTGAAGTCCGACCAGTAGGAGTTGGCCAGGTAGATGGAGTTACCGCCATCACCGTAGCTGCCCGCGCTCTTGTAGAAGCCGTAGTCGTAGCCGGTTTCACCGCTGCTGCGCTGGTGCGCCAGGGTGAAGCTGTGAATGCCGACAGCCCAGGTGGCAGCCAGGCTCCAGATCTTGTTGTCACGCGCGTCATCGGCCGCTGCGTAGTCACGATCCAGTTTGGTCTTGTAGCCGTTGAAGTCCAGAGTCAGCGACTGGTCTTGCGGCAGCGCGAACACGTAGTTCAGGTTCACGTATTGCTTCTTGCCCGAGTCTTCGTTGTCGGCAGCGTAGTAAGCCGCGCTGAAAGCGTCGTTGAACTTGTACTTGGCACCCCAGACATTGATGCTTTTCAGGCCACCGCTGTCATGGCCAGTGGCGCTCTTGCGCACTTCACTGGTGAAGCGACCGGCAACCACTTCCAGGTTTTCGATTTCCTGGGAAGTGATGTAAGTACCGGTGAAGCTCTCTGGCAGCAGACGACCGTTGTCGTAGCTCAGGACCGGCAGCGCTGGCTGTTGGTCGCCGTACTTGATCACGGTGTTGGAGATCCGCGCCTTGACCGCAGCACCAAAGCGGGCCAGGTCATCAGCGGCCTGACCGCTGTCGCCTTGCTTGAAGAAGTCGATACCACCTGCGCCGCTACGGCCTTTGCCGCCGTCCAGACGCACAGCGTAGTAGCCGAATGCATCGACACCGACACCCACGGTGCCTTGGGTGAAGCCGGAGCTGAAGGTACCCATGAATGCCTGGCCCCACTCGGCCGGGTCCTGAGCGCTGCTCGGCGTGTCTTTGTAATCGCGATTGATATAAGCGTTACGCAGGTTCAGGGTCAGATGGCTGTCTTCGACGAACCCCTTGGAATCGGCCTGGCTTTGCGCCATGACCTGAGTGGCGCTGAGAACGCCCAGTGCGAGTACGCCAATACGTTTGTTAAGCATCTTGTTTTCCCTATGTGCGATTGAATAACGCGCTGTGGCCGCAACCCCCCCTCGGGTTGCTCTGGGCTTTGCAGGGGTCGAATCGATATCGATCCGCTGAAAACCGCACGAAATCATCGCAGTGGACTACTGATGCATTTACATGACGACTGACCACAGCCGCTGGGGGCAGGATGCTAGTCCTGCGCCGCCGGGGTGTCAAACGCGCAAAGGCTTGTTCCAGAGCCATTAAAGCGTAAATGAGAATCAGTCTTTAAGAATGGCAAGCAACTCTTGCAGCTCTGCTTCGCTGAACAAGCCATGTGGATAACGCTGTAACAGCATTGTCATCCGGGCATCGGGCTCGGGTTTGGCAACCCGGGTCAGGCGCAACCAGTCAGCCATGATCTGTCGAGCCTCGCTACTGGCAGAAAGACCCCGCGTCGAGTACGGGTTGATACCTGCGTTCATAGTGGGACAACCTCTTGGTTCATGAGCGGGCAAATTTACGGGGGCTTTGTTACAGCCAAGCGAATCGCCCAGCCGCCCATCCGAATAATGGCCATTTGGTTTGGAGCCAAATGTGACCGCGTATTACTCACAAAAAGCCCATCCGAGGATGGGCTTCTCTCACCAAAAGCACAGCAAAAACAGGACCAACTCGCGTGCGACTCAGGCGTCCTGGTAGCGTGGAGCCGGCTGCTGCTGGGTCAGGCAGTGAATATTGCCCCCGCCAAGCAGCAGTTCACGGCCCGGCACCATGACCACTTCGTGTTCCGGAAATACACGCTGGAGAATTTCCAGCGCGGTGGCGTCCAGCGGGTCGTCGAACGCGGGGGCAATGATGCCGCCATTGACGATCAGGAAGTTCACGTAGGAGCCGGCCAGCCGCACCGAAGGATCGCGCTCCTGGCTACCGTGCACCTTATCGACACCCGCGCACTCTTCGGCAGTGGCAAAAAGCGGCCCAGGAATCGGCATCTTGTGCACGACGAACGCTCTGCCACGAGCATCACGGCTGTTCTCCAAGACCTGCAAGGCAGCTTGGCAACGGGGGTAGTTGGGGTCTTGCGGATCGTCGGTCCAGGCCAGCAGCACTTCGCCCGGACGGACGTAGCAGCAGAAGTTATCCACATGGCCGTCGGTTTCATCGTTGAACAACCCGTCGGGCAGCCAGATGACTTTGTCGACCCCGAGGTTGTCGCTCAGTACCGCCTCGATCTGCTCGCGGTTCAGGTGCGGGTTACGGTTGCGGTTGAGCAGGCACTCTTCGGTGGTCAGTACCGTGCCTTCGCCGTCGACATGAATCGAGCCGCCTTCGAGCACGAAGCCCGGCGTGACGTAGCGTGCACTGCGCTCGATACCGAGGATCTTGCCGGCCACTTGCGAGTCGCGGTTCCATGGCCAGTAAAGGCCACCGTCGAAGCCGCCCCAGGCGTTAAAGTCCCAATCGACGCCACGCACTTCGCCGTGCTGGTTGATGACGAAGGTCGGGCCGGTGTCACGTACCCAGGCGTCGTCGTTACTGATCTCTACAACCCGGATGTTGGGTACATCCAGAGAGGCCACGGCGTTGTCGTATTGCGCGGCTGAAACGCCGACGGTGACGGGTTCGAAGCGGGCGATGGCTTTGGCCAGTTCGACATGCGCGGCCTGCACCGGTTTGCCGCCCAGGCGCCAGTTATCGGGGCGCTCGGGCCAGATCATCCAGACCTGGGTTTGCGCGGCCCATTCGGCGGGCATGTGGAAGCCGTCGGCGCGGGGGGTGCTGTTGAGTGTGGTCATGGTTATCAGGACTCCAGAGAACCGTCGAAGTTCGAGGGTTTTATCACCATAGCAAGAGCGCCATGACAATCTGAGCGTCTTTATAGCCGATAAAAATCGGATTTAAAATGAATTAAGTAACAATTTATATATCTACTGCGAATTTTTACCGATATAAATCGATAAAACAAACGTGCGTTGGAGGAGCGGCTTTAGCCGCGAAGATCTTTCGCTCTGGGTAAGGATCATTGCCGCGGTTGCCTGCGCTGCCGGTTCCGCCCCGACGGGCGGGTTACTTTGGTTATGGTGTATGGACCGGGGGCCGGCGCCCATGCCGGTTCTCCCCCTACGCAACACCTCCATTCGGCCTGCGCCAATCGTCGCGTTTGGCGGTGTCTGCGATAACCCGGCTCAAACAGCGGCAGCGGCAGCAACAATCATTCCAGTTCGCGCAGGACTCTGGAAACGCTGTCGACGAAGAAGTCGACGCTTTGCCGGGTGGTGCACATAGGGGGTTTGATTTTGAGGATGTTGAGGTAGTCGCCGGTCGGTTGCATGAAGATGCCCAGCTCGCGCAGGCGATCGCACAGGTAGGCGGTTTCTTCGCTGGCGGGTTCCAGGGTCTGTGGGTCGCGAACCAGTTCCACACCCAGGTAGAAGCCCATGCCATGCACGGCGCCGACCAGCGGATGTTTATCGGTCAGCGCTTGCAGCCGGGCCTTGAAGTGGGCGCCTGTGGTGCGGGCGTTGTCCCAGAGTTTTTCCTGCTCCAGTACGTCGAGTACGGCCATGCCGATCCGGCAACTGACCGGGCTGCCACCGGCCGAGGAGAAGAAATAGCCTTCGGTTTCCAACGCCTCGGCGATTTCGCGGCGGGTGATCACGGCGCCCAGCGGATGGCCGTTACCCATGCCCTTGGCCAGGGTAATGATGTCCGGCACCACACCCTGCTCTTCGAATCCCCAGAAGTACTCACCCAGGCGGCCATAGCCGACCTGGACTTCGTCGGCAATGGTCACCCCGCCACGCTCGCGCACTTGCTGGTAGACCTGCTGCAAGTAACCCGGTGGCAGGGGGATGCCGCCGGCGTTGCCATACACCGGTTCGCAGATGAAACCGGCCACCTGGCGGCCCTGCTCGTCCAGCCTGGCCAGGGTCTGTTCGACATCGCGTACATAGTCGGCGGTGCTGGCAGGGCCACGAAACGGACCACGATAGGTATTGGGCGCGGTCACCGGATGCACCCAGTCCGGGCGGGTGGTCAGCGCTTGCGGGTTGTCAGCAATCGAGGTGGAGATCGCGTCGGTGGCCACTGACCAGCCGTGGTAGGCCTCCAGCACGCTAAGCATGTCGCGCCCGCCGCTGAAGGCCCAGGCCAGGCGGATCGCCAGGTCGTTGGCTTCAGTGCCGCTATTGACCAGAAATACCCGGTCCATGCCCGGCGGCGCCAGTTTGAGCAGGCGTTCGGAGAATTCGGCAATCGCGGCATAGTGAAAGCGCGAGTTGGTATTGAGCAGTGACCACTGGCGCGCCGCTTCACGGGCCATGCGCGGGTGACCATGGCCCAGCACCGCCACGTTGTTGAGCATGTCCAGGTACGAGCGGCCCTGCATGTCGATCAGGTGGTTGCGCCAGCCACGCTCGATCTGCGGCGGGGCCTGGTAGTAGTGTTTTTGTGAGCGGGCAAAGCTGGCATCGCGGCGCGCCAGCAATGCCGCCGGGTCCGGCAACGGCGCGGCATCACAGGCAAAGCCCAGCAGCCCCGCCGGCGACGGGCACAGGTGGCGCCAGGCCGCAGCCCAGCCGGGGGTGGCAAACAATGGCGCATTGATGCCGGGCTCGCTGCACAGTTGCAGCAACAGGATGCCATCACAGGTGCCCAGCAACTGCCCGGCACTCAGTGAGGTGGCGCACGGCAGGGTACTGTTCACCCCCCACAGCCGCAGGCTGAAGCTTTCGCCGACCAGCACCAGCGCCGCATCGGCAGTCTGGCGCAGGGTGGCATCGAGCGGCGCGTGCAGCGGCGTACCGGCGGGCATGTGCAGTTCAACATGCAGAGCAAAGGTATCGGGTTCACGGGCGCTGTCGGGCAGGGTCCGCGACAGGCGGTATTCCCCATAACGGCTGGCGGCCAGCCCGACCTGGCGCGCGGTCAGGGCCAGTAATCGTTCGTCGATACCGTCCTGCTCCCAGTTGCCGGCCTCGAAGTGCTCGCTGAGCACGCCCAGGTCCACGCTGCAGAAGCCCTGCCCGGCCAGGCTCGGCAGCAACGGCCGCCAGGCAGGTTGCGGCAACGGCTCGATCGCAACGCCAACCGCAGCGAGAATCGCCGCTTCCATCAACGCCATGGGCACCGAGGTGGCGACATCGAAAATCGCCCACTCGCCTTCCAGGTTGGCCTGGATGTAGTGGTTGCCCGGCTCGACGCTGGCCTGCTGTTCGCTGCTGAGCACCAGCACCGTTGCGCGGGCAACGATCAGTGGCCACAGCGCTTTGAGTTCCTCGACCCGCAACGGGTTGAGCGCGTGATAGGCGCGGATTGCCGGCAGGATATACAGCGGGTCGCCTTCGGCATGGTGCAGCAGTGCCGCACAGGTCACTGACAGGTCGGCCACCCGCCAGGTCGTGAGCAGGTCGCCGAAGTCGATCAACCCCTGCATCTGCCAGTGACGTTGCCCGTCGCGCGCCCAGACCACATTGTGCTCGGTGATATCCAGATGCACCGCTTGCAGCGCCAGAGCCGGGATCAGCGGTGTCAGGCGCTGCCGGGCCTGTTCAACGGCCTCGCGCAGGCAGACCCGTTCGTCGCCGTCCTCGATCACCGGCAGCAAGTGGCGGGCCAGCGCGTTGGCATGCCGCGGGTCCCACTGCAGGATGCGCTCCAGGCCCGGATGGCTGAAGTCTTGCAAAGCCAGATCGACCCTGGCGCACAGCTCGCCCAGCGCGGTGACCACCTCAAGCCCCAGATAACCGGCGTTGCCCAGCGACTGGCCGTCGATGAATTCCAGCAGCCGGACATGCACCGCCTGCCCGTCCAGTTCCAGCGACAGCAGCTGCTCGCCATTGAGGGCGCTGATCACCGCTGGCACGCGCATGCCTGGACGGCCGCTCAGATGCTCCAGGGCGGCGTGCTGGGCAGCCAGCTCCAGGGTGCTGTAGTCGCCGTGGCAGATCTTCAGCACATAGCGCCGGGTGCCGGTGTCGAGCAGCAGGTTGCAGTCCTGTTGGCTGCCCAACACCTTGAGCGAGCCACTGAGGCCGTAATGCGTCTGCAGCAATGACAGGGCCTGGTCGACACCCACTTGCGGGCAGGGCAGGCTTGAGCGGCGGATCAGGGTGGCAAGCGGCATGCAACAACCTCGGCTGACAGATTCCGGGACAAACGACAACGCAGCAATCGCACCACTATAGAGTGAGCGCAGGATACCGCCCAGCACCCTGCGGTTTGGCGACGGCAGATTTATGGCATGTCTGACCCGGATCATCGAATATTTTCATCACCCCTGGCTGCCATCTTGCCTGATCCTGCTTGCGCACATGGGCACACACCCACAAGCTATGCTGCATAAACGTTCAATCGCCCCTTCATTAAGGAAGAAAGGCCAGCACATGCGAATACTCGTCACCGGCGGCGCAGGTTTTATCGGGTCAGCCCTGATCCGGCATCTGATCGACAACACCGGACATGAAGTCCTGAACCTCGACAAGCTGACCTACGCCGGCAACCTCGAATCCCTGACCTCGATTGCCAACAACACCCGCTACGAGTTCGTCCAGGCCGATATCGGCGATCAGGCGACCGTCAGCGCCGTACTGGAACGCTTCGCGCCCCACGCCATCATGCACCTGGCCGCCGAGTCGCATGTCGACCGCTCCATCGATGGCCCGGCCGAGTTCATCCAGACCAACATCGTCGGCACCTACAGCCTGCTTGAAGCGACCCGCAACTACTGGCTCAAGCTGTCGGCGGCCGAGCGTCAGGCGTTTCGCTTTCATCACATCTCCACCGACGAGGTGTACGGCGACCTGCATGGCGCCGATGACCTGTTCACTGAAACCACACCGTACGCGCCCAGCTCGCCCTATTCGGCGAGCAAGGCCGCCTCGGACCACCTGGTCCGCGCCTGGCAGCGCACTTACGGCCTGCCGGTGATCGTCACCAACTGTTCGAACAACTACGGGCCGTTTCACTTCCCGGAAAAGCTCATCCCGCTGATGATTCTCAACGCGCTGGCGGGCAAGCCGCTGCCGGTGTATGGCAACGGCCAGCAAGTGCGCGACTGGCTGTACGTCGAGGACCACGCCAGGGCGCTGTACAAGGTGGTGACCGAGGGCGTGGTCGGCGAGACCTACAATATCGGCGGCCACAACGAGCAGAAGAACATCGATGTGGTACAGGGCATCTGTGCCCTGCTCGAAGAGCTGGCACCGCAGCACCCCGCAGGCGTGACCCGCTATAGCGACCTGATCACCCATGTGGTGGACCGCCCAGGCCATGACCTGCGCTACGCCATCGACGCCAGCAAGATCGATAAACAACTGGGCTGGACCCCGGAAGAAACGTTCGAGTCCGGCCTGCGCAAGACCGTCACCTGGTACCTGGACAACCTGGAATGGTGCCGCCGGGTGCAGGACGGCAGCTATCAGGGCCAGCGACTCGGCTTTACTGACCACAAGGATCTTATTGCATGACCAAGGGAATCGTACTTGCCGGAGGCTCCGGAACCCGTCTTCACCCGATCACCCTCGGCGTATCCAAGCAGTTGCTGCCGATCTACGACAAACCGATGATCTACTACCCGCTGTCGGTGCTGATGCTGGCCGGCATCCAGGACATCCTGATCATCTCCACGCCTCACGACCTGCCGCAGTACCGTAACCTGCTGGGTGACGGCAGCCAGTTCGGGGTCAATTTCCAGTACGCCGAGCAGCCCAAGCCCGACGGCCTGGCCCAGGCGTTTCTGATCGGCGAGCAGTTCATCGGCGACGACCCGGTGTGCCTGATCCTGGGTGACAACATCTTCCACGGCCAGCATTTCGGTGAGCAACTGCTCAAGGCGGCGGCGCACACGCAAGGCGCTACGGTATTCGGCTACTGGGTCAATGACCCGGAACGCTTCGGCGTGATCGACTTCGATGAAAGCGGCCGGGCGCTGTCTATCGAAGAAAAGCCCAAGGCACCGAAATCCAGCTATGCAGTCACGGGTCTGTATTTCTACGACAACGACGTGATCCGCATCGCCAAGGAGGTCAAGCCATCGCCACGCGGCGAGCTGGAGATCACCGACGTCAACAATGCCTACCTGCAACGCGGTGATTTGCGGGTCGAGCGTTTCGGCCGGGGTTTTGCCTGGCTCGACACCGGCACCCATGACAGCCTGCTCGACGCCTCGTCCTACGTACAGACGATCGAACACCGTCAGGGCCTGAAGGTCGCATGCCTTGAAGAGATCGCTTACCAGAACGGCTGGATCGACCGGACGCAGTTGCTTGAGCGTGCGCAGTACTTCGGCAAGACTGGTTACGGTCAATATCTGTTCAAGCTTGCAGGGGAAAACCAGTGAATGTGATTGCCACCCAGTTGCCCGAAGTGTTCATTCTCGAACCCAAGGTGTTCGGCGATGATCGGGGCTTCTTCTACGAGAGTTTCAATGCCAGGGCCTTTAGCGAAGCCACTGGCCTGAATCCGCAGTTCGTTCAGGACAATCATTCACGCTCGCAAAAAGGCGTGCTGCGCGGTTTGCATTATCAGATCGAGCACGCCCAGGGCAAACTGGTGCGGGTCACGGCAGGCGAGGTGCTCGACGTGGCGGTGGATATCCGCCGCAGTTCACCGACCTTTGGCCAATGGGTTGCGGTACGACTGTCGGCCAGCAATTTTCGCCAGTTGTGGATCCCCGAAGGCTTTGCCCACGGTTTCGTGGTGCTGAGCGAGTCGGCCGAGTTTTTGTATAAAACCACCGATTTCTATACCCCGGCAGCCGAACGCTGCATTCGTTGGGACGATCCGGAACTGGCCATCGACTGGCAACTGGAGGGGCTCAGCCCGCTGCTGTCGGCCAAGGATCAGCAGGGCAAGCGCCTGAGCGAGGCAGAACTGTTCGTATGAAAATTCTCATCATTGGCCAGCATGGCCAGGTTTCCCGGCATTTGCAGCACAGCCTAGCCGATCTCGGCGATCTACAGGTACTGGGCCGCGATGCGCTGGACCTGAGCCAGCCGGGCAATCTCGTGGCTCAGGTGCGGGCCTGGCAGCCCGGGCTGATCATCAATGCCGCAGCGCATACCGCCGTCGATCAGGCTGAAAGCGAAATCGATGTGGCCCACACCATCAACGCCACCGCCCCCGGCCTGCTCGCCGAAGCGGCCACGCAACTGGGCGTGCCGGTGATCCACTATTCCACCGACTATGTATTCGACGGCAGCCACACCGCGCCGTACACCGAGCAGGATGCGCCCAATCCGCTCAGTGTTTACGGTGCCAGTAAACTGGCTGGCGAGCAGGCGATCCAGGCGGTTGGCGGCCAGCATCTGATTTTGCGCACCAGTTGGGTGTATTCGCAGTACGGTCGCAACTTCCTGCTGACCATGCAGAAGCTGCTGCAAGAACGTGAAGAACTGCGGGTGGTGGCCGATCAGGTAGGCGCGCCGACCTGGGCCGGGACCATCGCCCACAGCACCCGGCAACTGATCGAGCGCTGGCGCGATGGTCAGCCCGGTGCATGGGGTGTCTATCACCTGACCGCCAGTGGCGAAACTTCATGGTTCGGCTTTGCCCAGGCGATTGGCGCGCAACTGGCCGCTCAGGGCAAGCCCTGCGCCCGTCTGGAGCCGATCCCCACCAGCGCTTACCCGACCCCCGCCACCCGGCCACTGAACTCACGGCTCGACTGCAGCAAGCTGCAGCGTGAATGGGGCGTCAGCCAGCCGGACTGGCAGCAGGCATTACTGGAGTGCCTGAGTCAGCCACGGCAGGCATAATACGGGCTGATGCACCCGGCCATGCGCAGGGTGCAAAACCAGCCTTTGAAGACGCCAGTAGACGATGACCCACACTCCCGCTCCCGCACGCCGCCCCCGCTGGCGCAGCCTCGCTCTTGTGGCGATATGCCTGGCGCCGCTGCTCTGGCCGCTGGAGCATCTGGCCGAGCGCTACTACCACAATGAGCTGACCAGCCAGAACCGTCAGACCCTGGCCCTGTATGTGGCCAACCTGCTTGCCACCCTGCACCGCTACGAATCCCTGCCGCCAATCCTCGGTGATCTACCAGCGTTGCGCGCGGCCCTGAGCACCCCGGCCGACCTCAACGCCATCGACGGTGCCAACCATGCGCTGCGCGAGGTCACCCAGCAGACCGGTGCTGACGTCATCTATCTGATGAACAAGGACGGCCGTACCCTCGCTTCGTCGAACTTCGACCAGCGCGACAGCTTCGTCGGGCGCAACTTCTCGTTCCGGCCGTATTTCAATGAAGCCCTGGCGGGCAAGCTGGGGCGGTTTTTCGGGCTGGGCACCACGTCGGCCAAGCGCGGTTACTTCTTTGCCGCGCCAGTGCGTGAAGGCAGCGAAGTGGTGGGCGTCCTGGTGATCAAGGTAGACCTCGACTACACCGAGTCGCTGTGGGGCAAAACCCCGGTGCAACTGCTGCTCACTGACCAGAACGGCGTGGTGATTCTGACCTCCAACCCCGAGTGGCGCTTCCATGCCACCCGACCGCTGAGCGAGAAGGAGAAAACCGCGATCGGCGCCATCCAGCCCTACCCGACCCGCGAGCCACGCCCACTCAAGCTCGATGAACGGGCCTGGCTGACCCAGACTCAAGAGATCGAAGAAACCGGCTGGACCGCCAATGTACTGGCCCCAAAGGTGCTGATCGACCGTCCGGTGCGGACCTTTGTCGCGGTGGGCGGCGCGACGCTGCTGGTGCTGATGCTGCTGCTCAGCCTGATGATGCAACGCCGCCGCCACTACCTGGATCGCCTGGCCTTCGAGAGCAAGGCGCGCCGTGAGCTGGAACAGAGGGTAATGGAGCGTACCAGTGATCTGGAAGGCCTCAACAGCCGCTTGCGTCAGGAAGTGCTGGAGCGCGAACAGGCCCAGCAGGAACTGGTTCGCGCCCAAGACGAACTGGTCCAGGCCGGCAAACTGTCAGCGCTGGGCACCATGTCAGCGAGTATCAGCCATGAGCTCAATCAGCCGCTGGCGGCAATCCGCACCTATGCCGACAACGCCGAAATCCTCCTTGACCATCAGCGCACCGATGACGCGCGCAGCAACCTCAAGCTGATCGGCGAGTTGACCGGGCGCATGGCCTCGATCATCGCCCACCTGCGCGCGTTCGCCCGGCGCGATGCCCACGCCCCGGAAAGCGTTGCCCTGCAACCGGCGCTGGAAGATGCCCTGGCCCTGCTGGCCAAGCGCAGGCGGGCCATGGACGTGGAACTGATTCGTGACCTGCCGGCCGCCACGCTGTGGGTCCAGGCCGGTGAAACCCGGTTGCGCCAAGTGCTCGGTAACCTGCTGGCCAATGCGCTGGACGCCCTGACCGAGAAAGGTCCGCCGCGCAAGCTGTGGATCAGTGCCGAGTCCACCGCCGAGGGCGTCAACCTGTACATTCGCGACAATGGCCCCGGTTTTTCCCAGGAAGCACTGGCCCGTGCCCGTGAGCCGTTCTTCACCACCAAGACCAGCACCCAGGGGCTGGGCCTGGGCCTGGCGATCTGCGATACCCTGATGCGTGCCCTGGGCGGTGAACTGCTGATGGCCAACCACACCACTGGCGGCGCGCTGATTACCCTGCGCCTGCGCTGCGGCGTCTCCGGCGCCAACCTTCAACCCCCCGAGGATCTTTCTGCATGAGTCCGGACACCGCCATCGACAGCCAGGTACAAGTGGTGCTGATCGACGACGACTCGTTTTTGCGCCAGGCCCTGAAACAGACCCTGGACCTGGCCGGCCTGAAGGTGCTGAGCCTGTCCGAGGCCACCGGCCTGGCCAGCCGCATCAGCCGAGACTGGCCCGGCGTAGTCATCAGTGATATCCGCATGAGTGGCATGGACGGCATGGAACTGCTGGCCCAGTTGCATGAACAGGACCCGGAATTGCCGGTGCTGTTGATCACCGGTCACGGCGACGTGCCGCTGGCGGTCAAGGCCATGCGCGCCGGGGCCTATGACTTTCTCGAAAAGCCCTTCCCCAGCGATGCCATGCTCGACAGCGTGCGCCGCGCCCTGGCCCTGCGCCAACTGGTGCTGGACAACCGCAGCCTGCGCGTGGCCTTGAGCGACCGCCAGCAACTGAGCACCCGTCTGGTCGGCCAGTCGGCCTCGATGTTGCGCCTGCGCGAGCAGATCGGCGCCCTCGCCGCGACCCGTGCCGACGTCTTGATTCTTGGCGAGACCGGTGCGGGCAAGGAGGTCGTGGCGCGCGCCCTGCATGATTTGTCGAGCCGACGCAGCGGGCCTTTCGTGGCGATCAACGCCGGGGCGCTGGCCGAGTCGGTGGTCGAAAGCGAACTGTTCGGCCATGAAGCCGGTGCCTTTACCGGGGCGCAGAAGCGCCGCATCGGCAAGTTCGAGTTCGCCAATGGCGGCACGGTGTTTCTCGATGAAATCGAAAGCATGAGCATGGACGTGCAAGTCAAGCTGCTGCGCCTGCTACAAGAACGCGCCGTCGAGCGCATGGGCAGCAACCAGTTGATCCCGCTGGATATCCGGGTCATCGCTGCGACCAAAGAAGACCTGCGCCAGTCCGCCGATCAGGGGCGGTTTCGCGCTGACCTGTATTACCGGCTCAACGTGGCCTCATTGCGCATTCCACCGCTGCGTGAGCGCGGTGAAGACGTGCTGATGCTGTTCGAACACTTCGCCGACGGCGCCAGCCAGCGTCATGGCATTGCCAAGCGCGAACTGGGGCCGGGGCAACGCGCCTTGCTGCTGCGCCACAACTGGCCGGGCAATGTGCGCGAGCTGCAAAATGCTGCCGAGCGCTTTGCGTTGGGCCTGGAGCTGGAACTTGAAGGCATGACCCGCCAGCAGGAGCCGGTCAACAGCGGTGGCCTGAGCGAGCAGGTCGAGCATTTCGAGCGCACCCTGATCGCTGCCGAACTGACCCGCCCGCACAGCTCGGTGCGCAGCCTGGCCGAAGCGCTGGGCCTGCCGCGCAAGACTCTGCATGACAAACTGCGCAAGCATGGCCTGACCTTTGGCGACAGCCAGACCTCACAGGATGACCACGAATGAACCCGGCAGCGGCCCTGGCCCTGGAACAGCTTCTGCACCACGACATCCCGCTGACCCGTGACATGGGCGTCAAGGTCATCGACTGGCAGGCGCATCGCCTGCGCCTGCATTTGCCGCTGGCTCCCAACGTCAACCACAAGAGCACGCTGTTTGGCGGCAGCCTGTATTGCGGCGCGGTGCTGGCCGGCTGGGGCTGGCTGCACCTGCGCCTGCGCGAAGCCGGTATCGAGGATGGGCATATCGTGATTCAGGACGGCCAGATCAGTTATCCGCTACCGGTGCGCAGCGACGCCGTGGCCTGCTGCACCGCCCCCGAACAGGCTGCCTGGGCGCGGTTTCTGACGACCTACCAACGCCGCGGCCGCGCCCGGCTAGAGCTGCATACGTTCATCAGTGAACAAGGCAGCGAGGCAGAAGCGGTGCGTTTTATCGGGCAATTTGTGGTGCATCGCTGAACGGCCGCTCAGCAAGCACGGAGCCTTGTAGGAGCAGCCGGGCGGCGATCCGTTTTAGCCGCGAAGGCTTCCCGGCTGAAGCCGGTCCTACGGGCGTGCCTTTAGCTGCGGGCCAGCTCCAGCAGGCGGGCGCGCCATGGGGCGTTGGCTGGCAGGGCGACGAAGAACGGGTTGAGCAGCGACTCGCGTGGCGGGTAGCTGAACGGCTCGCCATCAAGCTGCAACACCACACCGCCTGCACCTTCCAGCACGCCTTGTGCCGCAGCGGTGTCCCATTGCGAGGTCGGGGCCAGACGCGGGTAGCAGTCAGCGCTGCCTTCGGCCAGCAGGCAGAATTTCAGCGAGCTGCCGATATTGGTCAGTTGCAGCTCACCCAGCCCTTCGGCCAGACCATTGAGCAGTTGCTCCTGCTGCGCACTGGTGTGGCGGCGGCTGGCGACCACGGTGAACGGCTGGCCGGCGCCAGCGCTGTCACGGACCCCAATGGCCTCACACGGCCCGGCCACTTCGCTGCGCCACGCGCCAAGACCCGCACCGCCGAACCAGCAACGACCGTTGGTCGGCATCGACACCACCCCGAACACCACCCGGCCGCGTTCGATCAAGGCGACGTTGACGGTGAACTCTTCACTGCCGGCAATGAACTCCTTGGTGCCGTCCAGCGGATCGACCAGCCACCAGCGCTGCCAGTTGGCACGTTCAGCCTGGGGAATATCGGCATCTTCTTCGGACAACACATGAATGCTCGGGTCCAGAGCCTGCAAACCTTCGACCAGCACCTTGTGCGCCGCCAGATCGGCCACCGTGACCGGCGAATCATCAGCCTTGGCGGTGACCTCTACGCCGCTGCGCCAGTGTGGCAGGATCGCCTCACCGGCGCGCCGCGCCAGCTCCACGACCGGGGCCAACAGGGGATGGGGGAGGTTGTCAGGCAATTCGCTCATGGCAGGTAGAGTCCACGTTGGGTCAACAGATCACGGGCCAGGTACAGCGCGGCCAGGGCACGGCCTTCACTGAACCGGGGATTTTGCGCCAGGCTGGCCAGGTCACGCAGGTTGATTTTGTCGACGCGGATCGGCTCGGGCTCATCGCCCTCCAGACGCTCTTCATACAGATCGCTGGCCAGTACCACCTGAATTTTCTGGGTCATGTAGCCTGGCGACAGCGACAGTTCGGTCAGATGCTCCAGTTGCCGGGCACCAAAACCGGCTTCTTCCTTGAGCTCTCGGTTGGCAGCGGCCAATACATCTTCGCCGGGTTCGACCAGCCCTTTGGGCAGCGACAGTTCATACTCTTCAGTGCCGCCGCAGTATTCCTCGATCAGCAGCGCGTGATCGGCGTCGTACATCGCGACAATCATCACCGCGCCATGGCCGGTGCCGCGCCCTACCAGTCGCTCATAAGTTCGCTCGGCACCGTTGGCAAAACGCAACTGCACGGCTTCGACACGGAACAGACGGCTGCTGGCGACGATTTCTCGGGCAAGCACATCGGGTTTCTGGCGCATGACAGACTCCTTGGCAAGAGCGCAGTACTATACGTGGCTTTGCCCATGATCTGTGCCAGATCTTCCTTCAGTCGCCAACAGAGAAACCGGTATGCCTGACTTGCCCTGGAACGAGATCGACACCGTCCTGCTGGACATGGACGGCACGCTGCTGGACCTGCACTTCGACCAGCACTTCTGGATGCACCACCTGCCGCGGCGCTACGCCGAGCTGCATGGCATCAGCGAAGCCATGGCCTGGCTTGAGATCAAGCCGCTGTTTGTGGATAACGCCGGCACCCTGAACTGGTATTGCCTGGATTTCTGGAGCCGCGAGCTGAAACTGCCGATTCGTGAACTCAAGCTGGAGGTCGCCCACCTGATCGCGCTGCGCCCGGATGCGCAGACCTTTCTGGCCGCTATCCAGCGCGCCGGCAAACGGGTGATCATGATCACCAACGCCCACCGCGACTCGCTCTCGTTGAAGCTGGAACGCATTGAGCTGGCGCCCTACTTCGAGCGCCTGATCAGCTCTCACGACTACGGCTTTCCCAAGGAAAACCCGCAGTTCTGGGACGCTCTGCACGCCGACACAGCCTTCGACCCGGCGCGCAGCCTGTTCATCGACGACACCCTGCCAATCCTGCGCAGCGCCCGGGCCTACGGTGTTGCCCACTTGCTGGCGGTCAGTGAACCCGACAGCCAGCAGGGGCCGAAAAACACTGAAGAGTTCGCCGCCGTCGGTGACTACCTGGCACTGCTCGAAGGGCTCACAACGGCGTAGGAGCCGCTGCCCGGTCGGTCCCGACCCTGCCTTGAAATACAACGGGAACGGCCCTGGTCGTGAAGGCGACAGGACATTCAAAACAGTTCTACTGGTTAATGTCGCTCAGTTGGGGATCCGCAGAACCTGCCCCGGATAGATCTTATCCGGGTG
Source organism: Pseudomonas sp. 21LCFQ02 (assembly GCF_024129895.2). Taxonomy (NCBI): domain Bacteria; kingdom Pseudomonadati; phylum Pseudomonadota; class Gammaproteobacteria; order Pseudomonadales; family Pseudomonadaceae; genus Pseudomonas; species Pseudomonas sp. 21LCFQ02. The sequence goes on along the minus strand of NZ_CM178749.1, from coordinate 1,458,044 downwards.
GCTGAGCATGGGTTGGTTGGCTTCGAAGATCTTCTGGTACTGGTTCGGGTCACCATAGACGCGCTTGGCAATCTTGCTCAGGGTGTCGCCCGATACGACCGTCACGAAGTTCGCTTGAGCCCCTGGCGAGGGACTGCCGCTGACGGTGAGTTGGTCATCAACCTGCTCGATACCTGCGCAATTGCCCGCCGCCAGCGCGATCTTTTCTTTCTGTTCCTGATTCACCACATTGCCGGTCAACACGACCTTGCCATCTTGTACAGCGATATTAACGTTCGACTTATCCAGACCCAGTTCATCGAGGCGGTGTGCCAACTGCTCGGCAGTAGGCTGCTGGGCAGCGGCCTGGCCCGGCGTGATAAGGTCGACGAGTTTTTCGCCTGCACTTTTTACGAAATCAATAAGTCCCACGGGTCATCCTCCCTAACGGCTTGATTGACATCTGCCACAACAACGATAGTTGCCACAGGTGCCGGCAACGGTTGCGCCGACCAACGCAACCGGCTGTCTCAAAGCTGTTACGGATGCGTAGAATCGGTCGCCTGCCTGCCCACCGCCCGGAGTGAAGATGGACATCAAGCAACTGAAATTCCTGATTGCCCTCGACGAGACCCAGCACTTCGGACAGGCGGCGGCCCGCTGCAATATCACCCAGCCCACCCTGTCGATGCGCCTGCGCAATCTTGAGCAGGAACTGGAGCTGGAGCTGGTCAAGCGCGGCCAGCGTTTCGAAGGTTTTACCGCGCCGGGCGAACGGGTGCTGGCCTGGGCCCGCACGGTGCTGGCCGCCTATGACGGCTTGCAGGCAGAAGCTGCCGCCTGCCGTGGGCATCTGGTCGGCACGCTGCGCCTGGGCGTAGTGCCGCTGTCGAGCTTCGACCCGCTGCCCTTGCTGCAACGCATGCACCAACTGCACCCCAACTTGCAGTTCGTCCTGTCGTCGCTCAGTTCCGAACAGATCCTTGAGCAGTTGTCGAGCAACCAGATCGACCTGGGCGTGTCGTATTTCGAGCGGCTGGACGCCACCCGCTTCCAGGCCCTGCCGCTGAACGAAACCCATATGGGCCTGCTGTATGATCAACGCCATTTCCAGTTTGGCGAACAACCCCTGAGCTGGGCCGACCTGATGGATCTGCCACTGGGCCTGCTGACCGGCAGCATGCATTTTCGCCAATCCATCGATCACAACTTCCAGAGCCGTGGCCTGCAACCGCAGCCGCTGTTGCAAACCGACGCCGTTCATCAGCTGATGCAGGCCGTCCAGGGCGGGCTGTGCTGCGCAATCATGCCGCTGGCCGGCGGCCTGGAAGATCTGGGCGACACCTTGCGCCTGCACCCCATCGAAGATGCCCGCACCCTGGCCCGGCTGGGCCTGATCATGCGTAACACCGCACCGCATTCGCCCTTGGCGCAGGTGTGTTTCCAACTGATGAGCACAGTTCTCGACTTGAGCGAAAAATAACCTGCTGACCAGGCTTGTGCGCCAGTGCACGGCCTAAGCGCAGAGCAGAAACTTGCTTGCGGCGCATTGATCGACGTCATCTATCACGGCATCAGAACTAGCGATTAGACGCAGTCCGACAACCGGCCTAGTCTTAGAGCTATCAATCTGCCGGTATACCAGCCCATGCACGCCAAACGCACGGTCAGCACGGCGTCGGCACAGGATGCACCTGCGCTCAGCGCCAGTAAGTCCTATCAGTACACCCACCTCGATGGCTTGCAGGCGGCCGAAACCGCGCTGGCCGAAGAAGTTGCGCTGGCCATTGCCTACAACGGCATCAGCCAGGCAGTGATGCTGGTTAGCCCGACCGACCTGGAAGACTTCATTGTCGGCTTCAGCCTGGGCAGCGGCATCATTGCGTCAAGCGACGAAATCTATGACTTCAGCCTCAGTGGCTGCGGCTCGGCCATGCAGGCCGAGGTCGAAATCGCCAGCCGGGCATTTTGGGCGCTCAAAGAGAATCGCCGCCAGATGGCCGGCACCACTGGCTGCGGGCTGTGCGGTGTCGAAGCGGTTGAGCAGGCGTTGCCGCAACTCGATGCCTTGGCCCCGGCACCTCTGCCACCGATTCACTGGCTGGACGGCTTGCGCCAGCGCATCAGCGACTTCCAGCCGCTGGGCAAGTCCAGCGGCGCGGTGCATGCCGCGCTGTTCATGAACAACCAGGGCCAATTGCTGCTCAGCCGCGAAGACATCGGCCGGCATAACGCTCTGGACAAACTTATCGGTGCACTGATCCGCCAGGACATTCCCCTGGCCGGTGGCGTGGCCGTCGTCACCAGCCGCTGCAGCCTGGAACTGATCCAGAAGGCATTGCGCGCGGGCATCCAGACCCTGGTCAGCCTGTCGTCGCCCACCGGCCTTGCCCTGCAATGGGCGCGCAGCCATAACCTCAACCTGATTCACCTGCCGCATCACAGTGCGCCGCGGGTCTACAGCCCTGCGATGGAGAACCGACCGTGACTCATCATCAAGCCGACAAGACACCGAAACCTGCCTACAAGCCGTACAAGGGTCCGGCCGGTGGCTGGGGCGCACTGATCAGCGTGACCCAAGCCTGGCTGGGCAGCGACAACGCGCTGAAGAACCTGCGCGCCATGCTCAAGACCAACCAGAACGGCGGCTTTGACTGCCCGGGCTGCGCCTGGGGCGACTCGCCGGAAAGCGGCATGGTCAAGTTCTGCGAAAACGGCGCCAAGGCGGTCAACTGGGAAGCCACCAAGCGCCGCGTCGACCCGGCGTTCTTCGCCCGCCACAGCGTCACGCAACTGCTGGAGCAGAGCGACTACTGGCTGGAGTATCAAGGCCGCCTGACCGAGCCGATGGTCTACGACCGCGAAACCGACCGCTACAAGCCTATCGCCTGGGACGACGCCTTTGCGCTGATCGCCAAACACCTGAACAACCTGCCCAACCAGAACATGGCCGAGTTCTATACCTCCGGCCGGGCCAGCAACGAAGCGGCTTATCTCTATCAATTGTTTGTGCGCGCCTACGGCACCAACAACTTCCCCGATTGCTCGAACATGTGCCACGAGGCCAGTGGCGTAGCCTTGTCGCAGGCCGTCGGCGTGGGTAAAGGCACAGTGACGTTCGACGACTTCGAACACGCCGACGCAATTTTCGTCTGGGGCCAGAACCCCGGCACCAACCACCCACGGATGCTTGACCCGCTGCGTGATGCAGTAAAACGCGGTGCCCAGGTGGTGGTGGTCAACCCGCTCAAAGAGCGTGGCCTGGAGCGTTTCCAGCACCCGCAGCACCCGGTGGAGATGCTGACCAACAGCGACAAGCCGACCAACACCGCGTTCTTCCGCCCGGCACTGGGCGGCGACATGGCTGTGCTGCGCGGCATGGCCAAGTTCTTGCGTCAGTGGGAGCGCGAGGCTCAGGACAACAATGCTGAGCCGGTTTTCGACCATACCTTCCTCAATGAGCACACCGACGGCGTGCTCGACTACCTGGCGGCCATCGATGCCACGTCGTGGGAATCGATCCTGGAGCAATCGGGCCTGCCGCTGGACGACATCGAGCGCGCCGCGCGCATGTACGTCAAAGGCAAGAACGTGATCATGTGCTGGGCGATGGGCATCACCCAGCACCGCCACTCGGTGGCGACCATTCAGGAAATCTCCAACCTGATGCTGCTGCGCGGCAACATTGGCAAGCCAGGCGCCGGCCTGTGCCCGGTACGCGGTCACAGTAACGTGCAAGGCGACCGCACCATGGGCATCAACGAGCGCCCGCCGAAGTTCCTGCTCGACGCGCTGGAGCAGCGCTTCCAGTTCAAGGTGCCGCGTGACAATGGCCATAACGTGGTCGAGGCCATCCACGCCATGGCCGAAGGTCGCGCCAAGGTGTTCATTGCCCTGGGCGGCAACTTCGCCCAGGCCACCCCGGACACCCCGCGTACCGCGGCGGCCCTGCAGAACTGCGACCTGACCGTACAGATCAGTACCAAGCTCAACCGCAGCCATTTGTTCCACGGCAAGGAGGCGCTGATTCTGCCGTGCTACGGCCGCACCGATATCGACCAGCAGGCCAACGGCGCGCAAGCGGTTACCGTGGAAGACTCGTTCAGCATGGTCCACGCCTCGTTCGGCCAGTTGCAGCCGCTGTCCAGACACATGCGCTCAGAGCCCGCCATCATTGCTGGCATCGCCAACGCTACTCTGGGCAAAAAGCCGGTCGACTGGCTGTGGCTGATCGAAGACTACAGCCGCATCCGCGAGCTGATCGCCGATACCATTCCAGGCTTCAAGGACTTCAATACCCGGGTCGATAATCCGGGCGGTTTCTACCTGGGCAACTCGGCCGGCTCACGCCGCTGGAACACCGCCTCGGGCCGCGCCAACTTCAAGTCCAACGCCTTGCCAGGCAGCCTGATCGACGAGCGCGTGAGCAGCACCGGCCAGCAGCCGGACCTGATCCTGCAATCGATGCGCTCCCATGACCAGTACAACACCACCATCTACGGCCTGGATGACCGTTACCGGGGCGTGAAGGGCCAGCGTGACGTGGTGTTTGCCAATGAGGCAGACATCATTCGGCTGGGCTTCCAGCCCGGCCAGAAAGTGGACCTGATCTCGATCTGGGGTGACGACCACGAACGTCGCGTGCAGGGCTTTACCCTGCTGGCATTCGACATTCCAGCCGGTCAGGCTGCGGCTTACTATCCAGAGGTCAACCCGCTGGTACCCCTGGAAAGCGTCGGCGCCGGCAGCCACACGCCGACCTCGAAGTTCATTGCAATCCGGATCGAACGGGCCAGAGAAACGGCGCGGATTATCTGAGGTGACCAGGGCCGCTGTCATCAGCGGCCCTTTTTTGAAGACGTGTAAACGTCTTTAAACAAGTTCATTCACTAGTTGGGAAATATATGTTAAAAATTATTTCCCAAGTGATTTTACTGTCTGCCACATCGTTTGCAATTATCTGACCCAACAGCGCGCAACGCCTGTATTAGCGGGTAAAAAGAGTGGCTACAAGCGGTCTATGACCGTTAAAAAACAACTAAGTTCCCTATACAAAACAACAGCTTAGTTATTTGTGCGCAGGTCGTGCTATTCGTCGGATTTGCGTTGCCTGAAGTAATTGTTAATTGCACGATCGCGCCGTCATCCCTATGAGATAGCCCACATGAAATTCTCCTCGGTTCTGTTGTTGTCACTTTCTCTCGTGACCGGTTCCGCCCTTGCCGGTGGCAACCTGGAAGCGGGCGTTGGCGGTGCATTGGGCGGGGTTCTTGGCTCAGTGGTCGGCCAGCAGATTGGCGGTAGCACCGGTGCGGCAATTGGCGCAGGCCTGGGTGGTGCCGCAGGCGGCGCGGTCGGCGCAGACCGCCGCAACCGGACTGAAGCCGCCATCGGCGGTGGCCTGGGCGCTGCAGGCGGCAACGTGATCGGCCGCAGCGTTGGCGGCAACACCGGCAGCCTGATCGGTGCCGCCGCCGGCGGCGGCGCTGGTGGTGCGCTGGGCAACTACATGGGCAATGAAAGCCGCGATGACGATCGTCGCTACCGTGGCGGCAATGATCGCCGTGAGTATCGCCATGGTCATGGCCCGCGCAAGCACTACGGCCATCGCAAACACGACCGCCACTGGCGCCATCGTTGATCCGGCAAGAGCACCGTGCTTTGTTGACATCCTCCCCGCCCTAAAGGGCGGGGATTCCCACAACTGGACGCTCATGCCCGAGCGCGAGAATGTTCTTTGCGGCGTTGACGTCGCGGTCGTGGGTGGCACCGCACCCACAACAAGTCCATTCCCTTATTCCAAGCCCTGCGATACCTCTCGGCCTCGAGTCCGGCAATTGCTTGCAGCTCGAACAGGTTTGGGTGGTGTTTCTCTCGCTGACAACCTTGAAAACCGTGCCTGCGTGATCGCATTTGTATTCCAGCATGGTTTTCAATTGGCCCCAGCCGGCGTCCAGCACCGACTTGGCCATCCTGGTTTTCGCGAGTTTCAGTGAGTTCACATCGCCCACCACAATGACGCCACAACGCGCTACCAGCGAGTTGCTGAACTTATGCAGGCAATCCTTGCGGCGGTTCGCAGTTTTGGCGTGGATCGCCCGCACACGGGCCTTCTTGCCAGCGCGCTGGGCCGTGCCCAGGGCGCTCTCCAGATCCCGGTAGAACCTGCCGCTTTCAAGGCGTTCACCGTCGCTGCAGGTGGCCGTGGTTTTCAGTCCGAGGTCGATACCCACCGCGTCCTGGCCTGGCGATAACTGCCGGTCGACCTCGACCACGACGTTGAAATACCAGCGTCCACGGCTGTCCTCGTTGAAGCTACCGGATCTGAATTTAAAGCCCGCCAGGCCGTAGCTGTCCCAGACCTTGAAGTGCTGCTTGTTGAAGGCGACCTGGCCGTTTTTCCAGACAGCAGCGCCGACCTTGAAGGGCAGCCAACCCAGGCTGCGCCGAGCGCCGCCCGAGCAGCGCCAGCGGAGCTGGCGCTTTTTGAACTGCTTGCGCCGTGTGACATATTCGTCGGCAACAGCCTGCACCGATTGGCTGTGCAGTCCCAGGTCTTTGCCGGCCCCGTTGGTGTACTTGTGAATGTCGAACGCCGACAGAAAACGACCACGTTCACGAATCAAGCGACTACTCAACTCGTTTACGTAGTTCCACACAAAATTCACAGCGCGAGACGCTTCACGCAGCTGCGCTGCGTGCTTGTCTCGCACTCGAATCTTGAGGGTTTTGGTCGCTTTCATTTCAGTCATGAAACACAGAATAGGGGCGGTTTTATGGATCTTAACCCCTATCAGCGCTTCGCGGTGGCGCTTTCATCCCCCACCTGAAGGAAGGGGCTTTTCGCGCCAGCTCGGTAACCGGGGTTTCGTAGGAGCTGCTTTAGCAGCGAAGCTTTAGCTGCGAGCCTTCGCAGCTAAAGCTGCTCCTACGAGGCGATAAGCAGCGCTTGCAACGCCTCACGCAAGGCATCTGGAATCGCCACCGGCTGGCTTGACTGCCGGTCGATGAACACCTGGACAAACCGCCCCGCCGCACAGGGTTCGTCTTCCCCGACCCGGAACACTGCCAGCTCGTACTCCACGGTACTGCCACCAAGTCGGGCCACCCTTAGCCCGACTTCGATCAGCTCCGGATAAGCGACTGACGCAAAGTAGTCGCACGCCGAACTGACCACCAGCCCCGCCACCTTACCGTCATGGATATCCAGCCCGCCACGCTCGATCAGCCAGGCATTCACGGCGCTGTCGAAAAAGCTGTAATAGGCCACGTTATTGATATGCCCATAGATATCGTTGTCCTGCCAGCGCGTGGTGATCGGCTGGAAGTGGCGATAGTCGTGGCGTTGCAGCAGGGTGTCGGGCATGGTCGCTCGCTCGTTGAATGGCGTGGTGTGCCGGCAGACCCGATACGTTACAGAAAAATCCGTCAGCGCCGATACAGCTGGATACGCAATGGATCTGCAAGGAGCAGCAATGCAAGCCCCCGGAACACCGGACAAGGATGACGGCATCATCCGCATCAATCGCACCGAACCTGGCCACATTGACGTGGTACTCGGCAGCCACCCAGGCAAAAGCCTGCCCCGCCCGCTGCGCACACCCCGCCCCTATGGGTTGATCCTGCTCTGTGCGCTATTGGCGATCCTCAGCCTGTGCCTGATGCTGTCGCAGTTGCGCCGCCATACCGCCGACATCGCCCCGCCTGCCGCCAGCTTGCCGCCTGTTGCCGCACCACAATTACCCGACGAAGCCAGCGCAGCACCGGTCTCACCGGAATCTGAAGCGCAACAATAGCCAAAGGCTTACACGCGCTAGCGAACAATTGCCATTTGAATGCTCGGGCAGCAGGCCTACTATCGGATCCAACCACTGGTGAACAGGAAGCTCGCCAGGATCAAGGACGATCGACCATGCCTGGATGCTGCCGACAGGGAGTTGGAATGGTTCTGGACAAAAAACCCGCTTCGGCGGGTTTTTTAGTGCCTGCGCAAAACCAAATAAGAATTAATTGCATAAATAGCCAATGTCTTACACGCTGACGAGGCATTTGGCTATTTGAACCCGGATGGTAACTCTCTACTATGGGATCCAATCCACTGACGAGCAGGACGCTGGTCAGGATCAAGGACGATCAGCCATTGCCCGGATGCTACTGACAGGGAGTTGGAATGGTTTTGGACACAAACCCGCTTCGGCGGGTTTTTTATTGCCTGCGAAAAAGGCTGTAAACAAACCTGCGCAGGCCTTGAACAGATACCAGGCCGGGTTGCAGTTCAGGTGAATGTGCCTCGCACCACAGCAATCGTCTGCACAGAAATTATTGTTTGTGCTTCTTGCGCCATGCAGCACGCTTCCAGCGAACCTCAACCATCACCTTGCGAAACTCTCGATGGCGCTTGCTGTTGAGCATCAACAAGGCCAATAACGGCAGCAACAGGCCGATAACAGACAACGAGCCCGGTACACGTCGTTCCCCCCAGTGCAACAACACCGTCAGGATGCAGGCAAGCATCGCCACCACGATTGGCCATACTCCCCAGGGACGACCACGAACAACAATCAGGTTGGCCAGACATAAATACAACGATACACCGCCACTGGCCCCCATAAGGTATTCAGCAAGGTCCTCCTGAGCAGGTGGATATTGCTGCAGGAGCATGAACTGAGTAGCCGCCATGGCAAACAACGCTAAAAAAAAGGTGCAGATGAAAACAGGGAAATGCCAACGCATGATCGACAGAAAATCGAGGTCACCTCTCACTCTGCTAACTCCTCGTAAAGGCCAATGGCGTAGTTCTGCACGATGCCGCTACCGGCCAGTCCCGTACCGACCCCCAACGCATCCTTGAGCGTGACCGCGAACTTCGCGGATATCTCCGAGGACGTATAGCGCTTGGGTAATTCTCCGGCGGCTTGTAGCGCCTTGCGCAGTTTGGGCGTCAATGCCGGATCCTGAATCTTCAGTAACTCGTCGGTCAGACGCTTGCGCTCCTGCCGGTTTAGATTCTTCAGGCTCTGATACCAACTGCGCCCGGTCATCGCCTTGCGTACGCTCATCAACTTGGCGATGGTCAGGCCGGTTGCCGCAACGCCCGTCAAGGCAACTATGTCCAGCGCTTGCGAGGCATTCTGGTACCACTCTTCGGTATCAAGTGCATCAAGGGCGGCCGGGGCGACCATCTCCATACCAACCCGACTTAGACCGGCGACACATTGCAACGAACTTGCCCCGGTGGCAGCCCATCCCGCCGCCGTGATCAGCGTGCTCATCCCGCCAGTGAACGGAATGATCGCCGTGCCACCGATGATTGCAATCCAGCCAAGCACCGCGCCGGCACAAGACATCGAAGTGTTAAAACTTTCAGAGAGCAGCCGGGACTCTCTGGGGTTGGTTTGCACGTGTTGGGCAAACTGCTGCGCAGAGATGTTTTTTTGCGCCTCGCGCAAGATGATCCGCTTGGGTTTGATACTGCAGATCGGCGTAAATTCGCGCAGCGTGACCACATTGAATTCTGCATCGATGTACACCACACCCGCACCGACAATGGCGGGCTCGGCATCAATCGCGGCATAGAGTTTCTGCAGGTTGATATTGGCCTCGATACGTTGCCGGGCCATGATTTGCGAAGGGGTATTTCTCAACCCGATTAAAACCTGGGACATGGACTCTTCCTTGAAACAATGAACGACTGCCGGGCACCTCTGCCCTCAGGCAGAAGTGCGACCGGTAGGCCGCTCAAGACAGCGGGTTACACATTCGGGCAAGGCACCGGAGCCCAATCGCCGACGTCAGGGTTCTTGCACATACGGCCGACTTCGCTCTGACCGGCAGCAGCCACTTGTTGGCTCTCTGCCTGTTTGTTCTTGGCGTCCTGCAGAGACTTCTCGGTGCCTACTGCTTCACGCGGCACGTCCGGCAGCTTGTCTCGGTTGGCCTTGCCGCTGTTGCCAGCTTTGGCGGTGTTACCGGTTTTATTGCCAGTAGCCTTGCCGGTGTTCTTGTCAGCGGCCTTGGCACCCTGCTTGTTGCTGCTGGTGGTGACCAGTTGCGGGTTTTCAGCCTGGGCGACAACCACCACGTCGTTACGCTTCACGCCGACCTGCTGCAGGTCTTTCTCGTAAGCCTGGGTGTAGTTGTTCAGGTCTTCGCTGGCACGGCCGTTCACGGCCACGATCAGGTCGTTGGACTCTTTCAGGCCGGCGACGATTTCTGCCAGGCGCTTGCGACCTTCGGTGTCGTTGATACTGCCGGCCTTGCGGGCAGTAACCAGGCTGGCGAACTCGCGCTGGTAGCACGACTGTGAAGCCTTGGCGTAAGCGGTGCTGCGGTCGATATCGGCCGAGCTCTTGTTGAAGTCGGCGGCGTACGACGCAATACGCTGGTTGTCGTCGGCGATCTGCTTCTGACGCTCGGTGTAGTAACCGGCCGCACCACCGACCAAGGCACCACCGGCGGCGCCGATGGCGGCATTACGGCCGCGTTTTTCCGAGTTGCCGGTCAGCGCGCCGGCCAGTGCCCCACCCACTGCGCCGATGGCGGCACCGGTGACAACTGACTTGGTCATGTCTGAGTCGGTCTGGCGCAAGTGCTGCACAGGCTGGTAGCAGGTCGGGTAGAACTCGACCTTGGTGGTCGCACCGACCCTGGACACCGGTGAGCTGGCGCAACCGGTCAGCAGGACAGCGCCGAACCCGGCGGTAGCCAGCAACAGGCTGCGGCTTTTGGCGAGAGCTTCGAATGGTTTGCGAGACAAAAACATGGCTGCGTTCTCTTCTTCAGGTTTGGACAGGCCCGCACGGCCCAATGCAGTGCGGGGTCTTGCGGTGTTGGCCGGCACACTCATTGCGTGCTGGCCGATACGAGTAACTGTTTGAGGATGTCGGCCGGGTCGGCGCGCTTGTTCTTGCGGTACTCACCGACGTGACGCACGAACAGCGTGGCGCGGTTCATCAGGCTTTTGCCGATGACCGGCTTGCGCGCCAACTCTTCCTTGACCCGCTGGAACTGCGCCTGAATCACCGCGTCGGTGTAGCGCGTGCCGGTGGCCAGGTTGTCGATGTAGATCGCCACGGCACCCTCCAGCGCGCTGCGCCCGTTGGCCATCGCCGAGGCGAACATCGCGGCGCTGGCCTGGTCACCGGCATCGGCGGCCTGCTTCTGGGTTTTTTGCAGGTTGGTCAGGCGGATGTTGTAGTTATTGATGGTCTCGGCCACCAGGGCAGCGGACTGGATCAGGTTGCCGGCAGCCTCTTCACGTTGCAGGGCAATCAGCGCCACGTTGCGCTTGAGCTCTTCGTTGACCAGACCCAACTCGGCTTGTAGACGCGGGTCGGCAGTGGTGCCAATGATGCTGTCCAGGCGCTTGGTCGGGTCATTGACCGCATCGATGTCATCGGTCAGCGACGCCAGCCGGCCGTCCTTCTGCCATTGCTCGAACAGCTCCTTGTAACGTGAGCGCGGCGCCGACAGCGCGCCGAGCGCGACCCGAAACCCTGTGGTTTCGTTGCGCTGCTCGGTGCCGTCGGCGGCGAACAACGGATACTCGCGACGCATGCCGGTGAACAGCGTGCCTTCGCCTTCGAGGTAATTGCCGCCCTTGGCCACAAAGCCGCCATAGGTGCCTTGGCGGCGCCCGGCATGCACCAACTGGAAGGATTCCTGCACCATCTCGGCGGCGTTGCCGATCACATCGAACATACCGATCGGGTTGGGCAGCTTGGTGCCAATCGGCATCAGCCGCGCGCCCTGCCCCGTACCGCCAGCCACCTGGCTGTACACCGCCCAGTCAGCCAACGGGCCGTCGCCTTCCTGGCCGTCCTGACGGCGCGGGAACAGCCGGCCTTCCAGATCCTGACGGCTGACCGCCTGGCCGCCACGGGCGGCGAATTCCCATTCCACTTCCGTGGGCAGGCGCACGAAGCCGATCCCGCCGTCTTCGGCGTCCTTGCCACGACCGCTGACCGGCAACAGGTCGCGGTGGTTTTTCATCAGCCAAGCGCTGTACACCGCAGCGAAACGCTCGGCTTCGAAGCGCGACAGCTTGACCTTGGGCAAGCGCCCGGCCATACCGTCCTGGGCCTCGCAAACCGGGGCGGGTTCGCCACTGGCCAGCGATTGCGCCTGGGCCATGACTTGGGCGTACTGGCGCTGGGTGACTTCGTACTTGCCGATGAAGTACATCATCGGCTTGAGCGGCGTGCCTTTTTCAGCCTTGGGCAACAGTGGCGCGATGGTCTTGCGCCAGGCCGGCGCCAGGTCTTCAGCGGTGAACTGGCCATTGATGAAGTCGCGTCGGTAGCCGGAAATGAACGACTGCTTGTAGCCCGCCTCACCTTCACTGAACGGATAACCCAGGCTGATTTCACGGTCATCCAGCGCGCCTTCAGCGAGGATGTATACGTAGCGCATGACCATTTCGCCGCCACACGGCAATGGCAGGCTGACGTCATCGGGCAACGGTTTGGGGTTATCCAGCTTGTTGCTGGCCGGTGCCTCGCTGTCGCTCTCGGCACACGCGACCAGCGAGGTCAGGCCCAGTGTGGTCAGACACAGCGCGGCCATTGCTCGCGCCAGACAAGCCCTGCGCAACTCAAACATCTCTGATTCCTTCCGAAGCCTGGATACGTGACACCCGCAAGCCGCCCAGGGCGGCGGCGACGGCGCTGGCCCCCAGCACGGCCAACAGGGCCACGAGGTAATGACGCGCCAGCAGGTGGCTGGCGTATTCACCGGCCACCTGCACGAACAGCCGATTCAGGCCCCACTCGGCCAGGCCGTAGAGCAACGCGGCGAGGGCGGCGGCCAGTACCCCGCTGTACAGCGCCTGCAGCATGACGAACCCCAGCAGCGCGCCGCTGCCGAACCCCAGCAGGCGCAACACCGATAGTTCACGGCGCTTGCGTGCGATGGCCGCCAGGGTGCCGGCGAAAATCGCCGCACAGGCACCGGCCATTGCCAGAGCGGCGATCACCCAGAACACGATGGTCAGGTTGCGGCTCAACGACTGCACCTGGGCGATGGCCTGGGCCTGGGTGGCGACCAGAATGCCGCTGTCGGCAAAGTGCCGACGCAGCGGCTCGACATCGTCCAGATGCCGCGCATACAAGCGAAACGCCGGATAGATACGCGGTGCATCAGCCGGTCTGGCTTCGCCCGGCCAGTCCAGTGCCGGCACCGCACGACCGTCGCGATAATCTTCTGCGGCCTGCAGAAGTTCCAGGCTGGCAAACAAGCCATCGCGCTGGAACGCCTCAAGCGGCAATACCGCCTCGACCTTCAGGCGCACCCGCCGCACTTCAACACGACCGGCGACCTGCCGGGTGATTGCCGCGTCCAGCCAGTCGCCCATCTTGACCTGCAACTTCTCGGCGGCGGTCTTGCTCAGCAGCATGCTGTCCAGGCCGACCGGCACCGGTAGCGAACCCAGCAGCGGGTCGCCGTGCGCGGTGGGAATCATCTCGACGTTCACGGCCTGCAACTGGCCTGGCAGGCTCAGGTCGGCGGCGGCGGCGATCTGCCGGGTCCGCGGCAGGGCGAACAGGACCTCCGGGCGCTTGCTCAGGTCAGCGATCTGGCTGGCGCTGAAGCGTGCACCGCCCAACGGGATGATCTCGCGCACCGCCGGGTCCTGTTCCAGGCGCTCGGTGAGGCTGCCGATCAGGCCGAACTTGAGGCCGAACAGCACCAGCAGCGGCGCGATCACCGCCACCAGCGCCAGCACACTGCAGGCCGACAGACGGCTGTCGGCACGGTAGTCCTGCCAGGCCATGCTGGCGATCAGGGTCAGGTTCATAAGCTGGCCTGCCCCAGCGTGGCCGTCACGCCGCCATCGGCATCGCGCTGGCAGTCGATGCGCAGCAGGCTCAACCCCGATTGCCGGGCCAGCCCTTCGTCGTGGGTGGCGATCACGCAACAGGCTTGCTGTTTGCGGGCCTGCTTGAGCAGCAACTGCATGACTCGCCCGGCATTGAGCGGGTCCAGCGCGGCGGTAGGTTCATCGGCCAGCAACAGTTGCGGGGAATGCGCCAGGGCGCGGGCACAACTGACCCGCTGGCGTTGGCCCACCGACAGCGCGGCAGGCTTCTTGCGCAATTGGTCGCTGATTTCCAGTTGCCCGGCCAGGTGCTCGACCGTACCGTCGTTGTTCATGCCCAGCAGGCGCCGCGACAACTCGATATTGCTGCGTACGTCCAGAAACCCCAGCAGCCCGCCGGTTTGCAGCACATAACCCAGATGCCGGCTGCGCAGCGCCGCCAGTTGTTCCTGACGTGCTTCACGCCACAGACCGCCGATATCGAACTCGCCCTGGGCGGTGGAAAAGTCAAAGCGCTGGGCATGATCCGGGGCCAGCACCAGCGCCAACAGATCAAGCAGGGTGCTCTTGCCACAACCGCTCGGCCCGACCAGCGCGCAACACTGGCCACGCTCGAGTTCCAGACGCGGAATCACCAGGCTGTAACGCTGGCTGGCGCTGCCGCGCGTTTTGCGCACCTCTCGCAAACTGAGCATCACGGCAGCGTCGACAACGGTACGCGGTACAGCGCATCACCCGGCTCGGCATCGCCGAAGCGGACCCAGTTGGCCAGATCGTTGTGGAAGGTCTCGTAGAGGCGGATCTTCGATTCCAGCTCGTCGATAAAGTCTTCCTGCTCGGCCACGCTCAACGACAACCACAAATCCTGGGTCATGTTCAGCGACTTGCTGCGGTACGGCAGCCCTTCAAGGTATTCGCCCAACACCCCGCCAGCGGCCAGGTTGGCGCCGTTGCGCAAGGCTTGCGGGTCGCGGCTCATGTAAGCGCTGGCACTGGCGATTTCCTGGAAGAAATCCTTGGGTGAAGTCTGGGTCTTGCGCGCCGCATCGACGATCAGCTTCAGCGATTGCTGCAGGTCGTTGAGTTGCAGTTTGGTGAGCATCACGCAGACCTGAAAGGCCGGCAGCGCCGGGTTGGTCAGGTCGCGGTCAGCGGCCCAGGCACTGACCAACTGCGGCGCCTGGATCGCCGCTTTGCGACCGAGAAAATCCATGTGCATGGCGTAACCGACGGCGGCGGATTTCTCACTCAGGCTGGGCGCCTTGGCCAGCAGCGGTACCGCTTGCGGCTGGTTGCTGCGCACCTGGTGCACCAAATCGGCGAACACCGAGCCGATCTCGCCAACCCGCTCGCCGAACTGCTGCACATCACCACCGGCCACCGGCACATAGAGGTCGCCAATGCGCGGGTTCGGGTCGGCGGTCAGGACCCGATACTGCTGTTCGGCCGAATCGTGATTTTTCTTGCCAGCCTCGGTGCGCAGATGCAGCGCGTAGATTTTGATCTGCTTGCCCAGTGCGGCCTGACGCACTTCGGCTTCGTTCATCCGGGTGCTGCTGAGCGGATCGCTCTTGCGCAACGCACCGGCATCGCTGACCAGCAGGATCAGCCGCCCGCCGTAGCCGGACCAGTCCATGCCATCGACCGCCTGCATGATCCCGGCGAAGGCGTCTTCATTGAATGAATGGCTGGACACTGGCGTGGCCTTGACCTGCCGGGCCAGTTCCAGGAAGCGCTGCGGGTCGCGGCCCTGCTCCAGGGTGATCAGGGTCTTGCTCAGGTATTGCAAGCCGGGAGTCTTACTGGTGTTGTTGCGAAAGCCCACCAGGCCAAAGCTGACGCTGTCCAGCTCACCGCGCTGGGCGATCTTGTCCTGCAACTGATGGACGACTTCACGGACCTGATCGATGTACGGCTGCATCGACACCGAGGTATCGACCACCAGTACCACCGCCGTACGAAATGCATTGCTGGCCCCTGCGGATCTGGGCTGATCGCCAGCGGTCTTTTGCGGCAGGTTGCCGGGGTCGATCGAGGCAATGTTGAGCATCTGTACCGGCTGACCGTCTTCGTCGAAGCTTTCCCGCGAATCAAAAATCGGCAGCAGGTAGAACTGGTCCTGCGGCACAGCGCTGGCAGCCGGTTCCAGGGCCAGTACCTGGCTGTTGTCCTGAGTGTCGTTCTGCGCCTGCATCAACAGCTTGCGCGCCGCTACCGGATCGGCAATCAGGCTTTCCAGTTTGCCGGGATCACGCAGGAACATCACCGGCGAGCGCCCGGAGCGTTCAGTGAACTTGAGCACCAGACTCTGCTTCCAGTCGCTGACCTGGCTGGCCGGCAGCCAGCCTTCACTGCGCCCGTCACTGCCCGCACCGACCCGCAGCCACGGCTCACCGTTTGCCTGGCGGCGCTCGTAGACATACAGCACCGAGAAGGCCGGCAGCGGTTTATCAACATTGCCACCAGGCTCACTGGCAAACCGCGCACCGGGCTTGCTCAGCACCCGTTGATAGAGGGTCTGCTTGCCTGCCATCAGCAACGGCTTGCCGGTATCGGTTGCCGGTTGTTGCGCGGCATTGAGGGCCGGCGTTGCGGTGGCTGGCGTGCTTGCAGGCGTCGGCGCTGCGGTGGCTGCTGCCTGGGGCGTGGCCGACGCGGCGCCGCCTTGGGCAGCGGCGGGCTTGTCAGCGCTCAGCCAGAGATAACCACCGGCACCGATACCCAGTGCGGCGGCAATCGCCACCGCCAGCAAGGCCATGGCGGGGCCGCGACGGGGCGGTTGATCCTGCAACGCCGGGCGCGCCCGGGATTTGCTCAGATTCGGCGCGGGGCGGTTGACCGGCTCTGCCGCTGCCGGTGGCGGGCTGTCAGGAATCACGATGGACACTGGCGTCAGCCCGGCCAGCTCATCGGTCGCGGCTTCGCTGACCGGCTCATTACCCGGCAGGGCATCGACCACTGGTAAAGGACGCAGCAGGGTGCGTTCACTATCGCTCTGAATCAGTTCGTCCAGCGCCGCGACCAGCACCTGGGCATTGGCAAACCGCTCGGCCGGGTCTTTGGCCAGCAGGCGGGTCAGTACGTGCTGGTAGCGGCCATGCTGCACCGGCAGTGCCGGAAGCGGTTCGGTCAGGTGCGCCAGTGCTGTGGATAACGCATCCGGGCCGCTGTACGGCAGACGCCCGGCCAGAATCTCGTAGAACACTACGCCCAGCGCATAAAGGTCGGCGCGGCCGTCGATCTCTTGGCCACGAGCCTGTTCCGGGCTCATGTAACTCGGCGTGCCCACGGCAAATCCGGCCTGGGTGAACTGGGTGCGGTCGTCCAGTGATTTAGCGATGCCGAAGTCCGACAATACCGCGGTGCCATCGGCGCGGAACAGGATGTTGGCCGGTTTTACGTCGCGGTGGACCAGACCCTGGGCATGGGCGTAGCCCAGCGCGGCGGCGATCTGGCGGATGTACAGCAGCCCCTGCTCATCTGAAAGCCCGGCCGCGATCCGTTCTTTAAGCGTGCCGGCGGGCAGATACTCCATGGCCATGTAGTACAGCGGGCCGACGTTGCCAATGTCGTGAATGGTCGCAATGTGCGGATGCGCCAGCCGCGCCAGGGTGCGGCCTTCGCGCAGGAAGCGCTCGCAGAAGCTCGGGTCGGCAGCCAGGCTGGCGGCCATGACCTTGAGCGCTACCTTGCGCTCCAGCGAACGCTGGATGGCCAGATACACTGTAGCCATCGCGCCTTCGCCAATTTCGCCTTCAATGTCGAATCCAGGAATTTGCATGTCCATAGCGGCTCTCAACTGGCCTTGACGACAATGGCGGTGATGTTGTCGGGCGCGCCGCGGGTCAGCCCCAGATGGACCAGGCTGCGCACGACTTCATAAGGGTTCGGGTGGCCGAGTACGTCACGGATTTCATGGTCTTCGGCGGTCTTGTTCAGGCCATCACTGCATAGCAGGTAGGTGTCGCCGGCCTGAATGTCCAAGGTCACCTGTGACAATTCCAGCGGGTCGGCAACGCCCACGGCGCGGGTGACGATATTGGCGCGCGGATGAACCCGCGCCTGGGCTTCGCTGAGCAGGCCGCTGTCGACCAGGTCCTGCACATAGCTGTGATCGTGGGACAGGCTTTGCAGCACGCCGTCGCGCAGCCGGTACAGGCGGCTGTCACCGGACCACAGGCAGATGCCCTGGTTATCACGTGCGGCCAGCAGCACCACGGTGCTGCCCATCATGGTCGCCTTGCGGCGTACCGTCTCTGCGCGCACTTCGCGGTTGATGTCGTCCAGTTGCTGGCGCAGTGCATCGCAATACACCTGCAACGTGGCCAACGGCGGGACACCGCGCAGCGAATCGACAATCAGGTTGCTCACGTAGTCGCCCGCTGCATGGCCGCCCATACCGTCGGCCACCACCCACAGACCACGTTCGGTCAAAGCCAGGCAGGCATCTTCGTTCAGCGAACGGACCATGCCGGTATGGCTGTAACTGGCCGCCTGGTAAGTCAACGTCATCAAGCACGGCCCTCCTTGCCAAGCAAGGCGCGGGCGAAATCACTGGCCGCCGGCAGCCCTGGGCAACGCCACAGGCCGGGCTGGATATGCTCACCACCACGCCCCCACCACAGGCTGGAACCGATACAGGTGTGCTCGGCCAGGGCCGCCATGCGCGCCTGGGGATCGGTGGCGGCGAAGCGTTGCAGGCTGGCATCGACCTGCGAAGCAATCCACGGTGCCCCCTGCGGCGCAGGCAGACCCTGCAGACGCGCTTCAAAGTCGGCAAAACTGGCCTCGGCCTGCAAGCTGTCGAGCATCAGCGCTTCGGCCTGCTCGAACCAGCCGTCAGCCTGCAGCCAGGCGCTCAGCGACTCATGCGGCGCCAGGGTCACTGCCACGGTCAATGGAAAGTAGCGCCCGACCCGGTCGATGCTTGGCATCAGCACCCCGGCCACCGCTTGCGCTCCGCAGACCCCTGGCGCCAGTGCAAAGCGCCACAGCGGGCTGACCAGGTAAGTCTCCAGCCAGGCGCTGCCCAGTTGTTCCTGGCTGGCCAGCAGGCCGGCGGCCAGCCACTGGTCCCAAGGCTGGATGAACGACTGCGGCAGGCCGCGGCTGACGAAGTCGCCACGGCAAGCCAGCTTGCCGTAAAAACCCGGCGCACCAGGGTGTTGTTGCTCTGGGGTCATAACCGCTCCGGCAGACTGAAACCGCTCAGGACACGGCTTTTGAAAGGGTTGAAAGCACTGTTGGCGCGCAACTCGTAGGCGATGCTGGCGCCATCCACACGCAGGCGCAGGTTGAAACGGTCCGGCGCACTGCCCGCGACCAGGTCCGATTGCTCCAACAGGCGGAACCAGGCCCACGGGCCGTCCAGGGTTACGGCCGAGCGGCCACTGGCCGACGGCGGGCTGATCGACAGGCGTACCACACCAATGCTGCCGGGGTTGGGCCACTGCATGGCCACCGGGCGACTCGGGCCGTGGTCGTAGCTGATCTGCTGGCCGTCGAGGTCCAGCAGAAATTGAGTGATCGAGGCATCCATGGCCACCGGTTTGAGTTCGAAGCGCACCACCGGCTGGGTGCCGCCGGCGCGGAAGAACGCATCACGAATGGCGCTGGCACGCTGGAAGGTCTGCAGCACGCCGGCATTGATGCCCAGTTTCTGCGCCGCACCGGGCTGCCAGCGCCACGGGTTGGCCGAAGTGTCCACGTACGGTTGCAGGTACTTGCGGAAGTAGTTGTCCATCACCCCGCCAACCCCGAAGAACATGCCGAAGTCATCCAGCGTCGCATCGCGGGCGCTGCCCGCCGACAGCGGGTAGCGGCCACTGAGCGATTGGCGATAGACGTTCACCACCTCGCTGCTCCAGGCCGCGTTGAGCTGGTTGCGCACGCCGCCCATCATGGTGTTGGTGGTGGAGTTGACCACTGATTTGACCAGCCCGCGCACCACCGGCGGCTGACGTTCGGCGCTCAGGTTGACGCGCGTGGCGGCAGCACTGGCCTGGTTCTTGGCTTCGCCGAGCAAGGCATCACCACTGGCCCCGACCATGGCACTGACCTGCACGTACAGGGCATTC
Source organism: Pseudomonas sp. 21LCFQ02 (assembly GCF_024129895.2). Classification (NCBI taxonomy): domain Bacteria; kingdom Pseudomonadati; phylum Pseudomonadota; class Gammaproteobacteria; order Pseudomonadales; family Pseudomonadaceae; genus Pseudomonas; species Pseudomonas sp. 21LCFQ02. The sequence continues at coordinate 1,438,172 of NZ_CM178749.1, read as the reverse complement.
ATGTCGGTCAGCAGGGCATCAATGCTGCCCGGCTGCTCAGCGCTGCCCACCAACCGACGCAACTCGGCAAAATGCGCGCTGACCGGGTCGTCATTGGCCGTTTGTGCAGCAGGCGTGGCCGCCTGTTGTTCCTGACCGAGCAATGAGCCCAGGCGCTGCTTGAGTTGATCCACGCCGTCTTCGACCGGCTTGCCCTGCGCCGCGAGCAGGCGCTGTTCGGCTTGCAGGTCGGTCTGCTGGGCCACCGCTTGCAGGAGCTTCTTGAGCGGTGAGTCAGGCCCGGAAATCACCCGCAGCACGTCAGCCGCCTGGGCCACACTGGTGATCGGCACGAAGTCGATATCGGCGAGCAACGCATCCCACTCGCGCAGGAAGTCCTGGAAATACAGGCGCCGCACTTCACCGGCCAGGCTGGCGACATCCAGCACGCCACCTTGGGCACTGCCCAGCACCCACTGCTCTTCGGCCAGCACGCCGGCCTGGCTCAGGCTGTTGCGCAAAAAGCCCTCGCGATAGCCCTTGGCGGTGAACAGGCCACTGAGCGGCTCGCCTAGCGGCTTGCCGCTCTTGCGGCTGAACACCAGCGCCGCATCGCGCCCGGCCGCTTCATTGAGGCGAAAGTCCGGCACCCCGTCAGGCAGCTTCTGACGCTTGACCCGGTCATAGACCCGCTGCGCCACCGGCAACTGTTGCAACTGGCGGCGCAGGTCTTCGATCAACGGCTGATCCAGGCGTGCTTTGGGCGGATGCCGTTCAAACAGCGCCTGCAAGTGCCCGGCCAGCGCCTGCCGCTGCTGGGGCGGCAGGTCGCGGGGCAGGTTGCGCTCCCAGTCGAGGCTGATCCAGGCCTTGATGAAGTCGGCATCGAAGTGCTCCTGGTCGGCCAGCATCAGGTACGCCTTCAAGCCCTCGTACAGATAGTCCGTAGAACCGCCGGAACGCAGCTGTTCTTCGATGCGGCTGACCAGCCGCGGCGCGAATACCGCGATCAACAGCTTGCGGTACACGCTGCCGGATTCGGCTTCGAGCATGTCACCCTGATACAGCCCAAGTCCTTCGGACCAGCCCGGTGGATCACCGGCCAGTTGCCGCACAGCATCGAGCAGCGGCAGCACGGCCAGCACATCGCGCTGCGCCGGGCTCAGGTTCTGCACCTGCTGGCCCAGCGGGGCGAGCTTGCCATCGACCTGGGCAATGTAATCCTGGTTGGCGCGGTAGCTGACCCACCACAGCGAAGCCACTGTGACCACCACCAGCACGGTGGCCGCCAGCACGCCACGGGCGACCCACTTGCGGCGCTGCTCAACCTTCGGGTCGGCGCTCATCAGGCCCTGCTCGGCAAAGGCCACAGCGGTGAACAGCTTCTCGATGAAGTAACTGCGCCCGGTGCCGTTTTGCCGCGCCAGGTGTTGACGGTCCAGGCTCATGCTCTGCGCCATCACGCCGATCAGGCGATCGATCGGGCTGCCTTCCTGGGTGCCACTGGTGAAATACACCCCACGCAGTAACGGCCGGGTTTCATAAGGGTTAGGTTTGAACACGCCTTCCAGAAAGCCCTGCAACGCCTGGCGCAAAGCAGCGAACTGCTGTGGGAAGCCATAGATCAGGTCGCGCCGCGCCGGGTCGCGCTCCTGTTGCAGGCGCTCGACCAGCCGCTCGTTGAGGCGTTGTTCCAGCGCGGCCAGTTCCGCCGGGAAATCCTGCAACGGGCCGGAGGCGCTCTTGCCGTCGTCCAGGGCGAAGGTGGTGCCCCACACCTGGGCCCGTTCATCCTTGCTCAGCGCATCAAAGAACTCCATGAAGCCCGGCAGCAGGTCCAGCTTGGTGAGCATCAGATAGATCGGGAAGCGCACACCCAGCTGATCGTGCAACTCCTGAACCCGGCTGCGGATCGCCACCGCATGGGCAGCGCGTTCTTGTTCGCTGCACTGCAACAGGTCCGACAGGCTGATGGCGATGAACGCACCGTCGATCGGCCGGCGCGGGCGCTGGCTCTTGAGCAGGTCGAGAAAGCCCAGCCAGGCGGCTTTGTCCACCTGGGCGTGGCTGTCCTGAGTGGTGTAGCGCCCGGCGGTGTCGAGCAGCACGGCGCGGTCGGTGAACCACCAGTCGCAGTTACGCGTACCGCCGACCCCACGGATCGCGCCGCTGCCCATCTGCGCAGCCAGCGGAAAGTCCAGGCCGGAGTTGACCAGCGCGGTGGTTTTGCCCGACCCCGGCGGGCCGATGATCACGTACCACGGCAGCTCATACAGGTTGCGCCGCTGGTCACCGCCCAGGCGGGCCTTTTTCAGCAGGGCCAGCGCTTCGTCCATGCGCTGGCGCAAGGTCGCCAGTTCTTCGGCGGTGGCGACACTGGTCGGGTCGGGCGCGGTTTCGGCGGCCAGACTTTCGATGACTTTGGCGGCCTGGCGGCGCGCCTGGATAATGCGGTACAGCCGCCAGCCGATCCACACCGCCCAGAGCAGGCCGATCAGCACCCAGCGCCGGCCTTCCGGGACCAGCGCATCGAGCAGCGGACCCACAAACCAGATGATCAGGCTCAGGGCAATCAGCCCCAGTACCGGCACCACCCAGCGAATGACAAACCCCAGAAACGCCTTCACTCGACGCCCTCCGCCAGTACGGTGATTTCAACCCGACGATTCTTCGCCCGTCCTTCGCTGGTGGCATTGGAGGCCACCGGCTCGGTGTCACTGCGGCCTTCGGCCGTGAAGCGCTGCGGCTGGCCGGTGCGGGCGGCGAGGATTTGCAGCACTTGCTCGGCACGGGCCTGGGACAGCGCCCAGTTGGACGGGAAACGCAGGGTGGCGATGGGTCGGTTGTCGCTATGCCCGGTGATGCGCACCTCGCCCTTGACCTTGCTCACCGCTTCGGCGATACGCAGCATCAGCGGCTGATAGGCATCGACAATGGTTGCGCTGCCCGAGGCGAACAGTTCGTCACCGCGAATGGTCACCACCGAACGGTCTACGGCGTCTTGCACAGCAACCTTGCCGGCGCGAATCTCGTCAGCCAGAAAGCCCGCCAGACGCGGACGCTCGACCACTTTGGGCTGGATCACTGGCCGATCGATGGCCTGCACCGGGATTTCGCCCAGCGCATGAATGCGCTTGAACACCGGCTCCGCGTCATTGGCCAGCTTCATCCGCAAGCCCAACAGCAGCAGCAACAGCAACGCCACGCCAATCGCCACACCGACCCAGGGCGGCATGAACTGAGCCAGCCGGTCACGGGCCAGCACCAGCCCACGCCAGCGCGGCGACAGCTCTTGCTCACGCTCGCCACGGGCACTGCGAATCGCCGCACTGGTGCGCTCGCGCACGGCTTCAAGCTGGCTGCGGCCGTTGTTCATGACCCGATACTTGCCCTCGAAACCCAGGCTCATGCACAGGTACAGCAGCTCCAGCAGATACAAACGTTCGCGCGGCGTTTGCAGGCAGTGCTCAAGCAACTGAAAGGACTTTTCGCCGCCCCAGTTTTCGTTATGCACGGTGACCAGCAGGCTCTGCTTGCCCCAGTCACTGGCGCCGCCCCACGGGGTACTCATCACCGCTTCGTCCAGCGCGGTGCACAGCACGTAACGCGCCAGCAGCACGTCGTTACGCGCAATACCGGCGGCATCGGCGCGCTCTTCGAACTGGCGCAACTGGGCCAGCAGTTGGGCGCGCAAGCTGGCCGGGGCCGGATGGGCGATGGTGTTGCGCAGCCGGGTCAGCAACGCCAGCAAAGGGCCGGCGGCAGCCTCCAGCGGGTTGAGGCCGTCGCCCTGACCCGCCGCCAGGGCCGGACCTGAGGCTTCGCTCGGCGGCTGTGGTACCGGCGCGCTGGAGGGCGCCGGGCGGCCGCCCGGACGCGGCATGAACTGGGTGCGATCGTCGTTCGAATGCATCGCCGCGTTATCCTCGAATCGCCCAGAAAGCCAGGTTCAGGCCGGGAAATTCACCGGCAATGTGAAAGGCAAAACCACCGGAGCGGCTCAGTTGCTGCCAGTGCTCGCTGCCCCGGTCCAGTTCGTAGTAGGTCGAACCGACATGGAACGGCAGTTGCCGTGGCGCCACCGGCAACGGCAGCAGACCAATGCCCGGCAGTTGCAGGTTGACCAGGTCGCGGATGTGCTCCACCGAACCGATCTTGCTCTGCTGGCCGAACCGCGCCCGCAAGGTTTCGCCCGGAATATCGGCGCGCACCACCAGAATGAAACTGGCGTTGTCCAGCAGGCTCTTGTCCGCCAGCATTGCCACGTGCACGCCGTAGGCTTTTTCGACGATCGGAATCGGTACTGCCTTGCTGTCAATCAGCATCGACAGCGCCTCGCGCAGGGCCTGCATGACCGGCGCATAGCTGACTTGCAGGTCGTCGTGCTGATAACGCGGGAACTCCTGCGGGCGGTGCTCGCGGGTCGAGAAGGTCGCGAACTCACCGGCCAGGCTGACCAGCTCGCTGTAGAAGCGCTCCGGGTGCAGCGGGCTGAGTTGGCCCAGATGCTGGATCAGCGGCTCGGCGCGATTGACCAGTTGCAGCAGCATGAAGTCGGCAATTTCCGAGGCGCCGCCGGCACCCGAAGCCACCACCCGCCCGGCCAGCGCCTCGCCACGCTGGCGCAGCAAGCCTTGCAGCTCACTGCGAAATGCACTCAGTGGACGGCTCACCGCCACATCCAGCAGCGGCGGGATGTACTGCTCGTCAAGCAACAGTACGTTGTCGGCGCGCTTTTCGATGATCCGCACCACGCCCAGCACGGCGTAGTCACTCAGGCCGTCCTTGTCGGTCAGCAGGCGCAGCGCCCGTGAGCCGACCGCCACCGGCGCACGACTTTCGAACTGCGCATTGTCGTCGCGCACTTCACGCACCTGGCTCTGATAACGTGCCGCCCCCGCAGCCTCGCCTTGCTCGACCGTGTCACGCACCCCGGCCCGGCGCAGCGGCAGGCCCAGGTACACCAGGCCATCGCGCAGGCTGTCATCGATGCTCAACGGGCTCGGTGCCGGATCATCGTGAGGGATGTTGAACGGCGTGCCGTCAGGCAACAGGCCACGGGCCGCGACGATGGCCAGCTTGCCCTGGGCCAGCAGGCCCTGATCGATGAGCAGTTCGGAAAACCCCCAGGCCGCCGCCGACAGCGGGCGGCTGCGGGCGTCGATCAGGTTTTCCAGGTAACGGTCATGCTGCTGGAAATGCTGTGTTCCGATGAACATGCCTTCCGACCAGACCACACGATTGTTCCAGGACATGGGTTCTCCGATTGCCTATTGAGCGGGGCGGGTTGCGGCGGCGGCAGCACTGCTGATCGCCAGCGCATCGAGGTCGATCCGGTAGTGCGAGCCGTGCTGCGGCGTCAGGTTCAGGACCGTGCGCCAGCGGGCACGGTCGATTTCGCGGTAGCCGACCACCAGGCCGATATGCCGGGTCGCCGGGTTGAGCGGGCGCACCACGCTGCGGGTTTCGCCGGGCCTGATCAGCACTTCGTCCTGATCGACCAGGTCAGCCCCCAGGGTCTGACTGCCACGCTCGGCCAGCGCGAAGTAATCGGCGCGGCTGAAAGCTGCGCTGTTTTTGAGTTCAAAGATCCGCACCCGCACTGGTGCCGGTTGCCCGGTGGCGCCGGGGTTGAGCGTGGCACTGGCATGGATGTCGAGGGTCACGCTGGCGTCGTCGCCAGACGTTTGCGAGGCAGGACCGGACGCTGGCGACGAAGCGCTGGAACAGGCACTGAGCAGGCTGGCCAGGACAGCAATTCGGGCAACGGTGGCGAGCAGCGGCATTTTCACAGGGGCATTCTCACAGAGGGTTCTCAAGAGCGGCGCAGGCGTTCGCTGTGCGCTTCATAGGCACGGCTGAACTCGCGACCGAACAGGTCCTGGAAATCGTCTTCGGCTTCCTGGGAAATACGCTGGTACAGCGCGGTGAACTGCTGCCAGTACTGCGCCTGACGCGAACCGCTGAACAGGTTCGACAGCCCGCCAGGCTTACCCATGCGTGCTTCCAGCTCGGCCGGTTCGAAACGCTTGAGCAGGTGCTTGATGGCCGCCTCGACACCGGCCATCACCGCCAACTGGTGCGCACGCAGGTCGTCGAAGCTGTCGTTGACCGCCTGCTCGGGGTCCATGAAGGCCTGATTGCCATGGCGCAGCAGCAGCAACAACGCTTCATCGGCGTTGGGCGCGAACTTCAGCGGGTTGTTTTCGACCGGGCGGATCATCGTCTGATGCATGCGAAACTCGCCCTTGAGGCTGGTGCGGGCGCGCAGCACGTCGATCAGTCCTTCGACCATCAGCCGGTAGCTACGGCCGATAGCCTCCATCTGCGCCTCGGCCTGCTGAGGGTCGATACGCAAATGGTCCAGACCGGCGCCGCGCAGAAAGGCCTGGAGCAGTTCGCCACTCGGTGCCGGGGCGGCTGCAGCAGTCACCGCAGCGGCTGGCCGCGACGGCTGAGCAGGTGCCAACGATGCTGGTACAGGCGGCACGGGTACAGGCGGCACGGGTATGGACGGCTCGGTCTCAGGCTCGACAAGCGGGATTGGCGGGATTGGCGCGGCAGGCTTTGCCTCGACAATCATGTCTTGTGCTGGCGGCACCGGCTCGACCGTGGCCACGAATGGCTGGGCGGCAACGGCGCCGAGATCGGCAAACGGGTCCCAGTCATCCGGAATCAGACCGGCACCCGCCTCGGCGGCTGGCGCTGGCGGCGCTACCGGCTTGTCGAGTAACACCGCAGTTGGTGGGCGGAAATCATGCTGGCGGGCCGGTACATGGTCGGGCTGGGTGGCCGGCGCGACATTGGAGCTGCCCAGAAAGTCGAACAGGTCCGGGAAGGTGTCCTGGGCCGAGCCGCCCTGCAAATGAGCCATGCCGGATGCGACCGCCGGCGCACTTTGCGGCGTCTGCCAGTTGCTTTCCTGACGGCTCATCAGTGCTTCAAAACTGTTGGGGGATTCACTGAGCGGGGCGGCCTGATCCGTCAGTTGCATATCAAAGTCGATACGCGCGCGAATCTCGTACTCACCAATACGGATAACTTCACCGTCTTGCAGTACTTCACTGTTGCCCCGCCGTAGACGCACCCCGGCCTGCACCAGCTCTACCCCGTTGGTGCTGTTATCGGTCAAGTAGTAGCGGCCATCCTTATACTGGATGACGCAATGCCGCGAAGATACCAGGCGCTCGGGATCAGGAAGTACCCAGTCATTATCCTGACTACGGCCAATTGCCATCACTCCGGTATCCAGTGTCTTTTCAGCGCACTGACCGGGCGTGATTTTATGGTAACTAGTGATCGTCAAGCTCAGTGACATTGCGATTCCCTGCTTATCTTGCACACTAACTTCTGAGTGCCCTGCAAACTGCCCGCGCTGCTCTCGCTACGCTGAAAAGGCCGCGAATCAGCCCCTGACAGGCATCTTTCGCTAAAGTTCAATAATTTCCTATTTGCACTAAGCCCCGACTGACCGTCGGTTGCGGCGCCATGATAATCATGCCGACGCGGGCGATGTCAAAATAACATACAAGCTGTTACCTGCGTCACAACCGCTCTTTCGGCTGCATATAAGCACCTTGACAAGCCCTGCGCGCTACTTCAAGAATGCACAACTCCTGATATTGTGTGATATCACGTTGCCACTAACTAACCAAGTGCGACATCCACACTAATAAATGGTTCAAAAAAAATTTCCCCAAACGACTGCAAGACATCATCTGACAGATAAGGAGATCGGACGTGGTGGATGTCGCAATGTTGCTTAGCGCTGTTTCAGCCCAGTTGCCGTGTGGCGAAGACCTGGAATATAACGCGGATTTTTTGCAACTGGAGCGTGATGCCCTGGGTAAACCCGAGCGCATCATGGGCGACGCCGTGCAACCGGCCGAACCACCACAGTGGCGCCAGATAGAGCAGTCCAGCAGTGCCCTGTTACAGCGCAGCAAAGACCTGCGCATCACCCATTTCCTGGCCCAGAGTGCACTGGCACTCGATGGCATTGCAGGCCTGGCCAACACCCTGGATCTGATCGAGCAACTGCTGCGTCAGTACTGGGACGGGCTGTATCCGTTGCTCGACGCCGATGACGACAACGATCCGACCCTGCGCATCAATGCCCTGGCAGGTCTGAGCGGCGACACCAATCTGCGCTTGCTGCGTGACAGCCCGCTGGTGCGCTCAAGAGCCTTCGGTACGCTGAGCCTGCGCGCCGCATTGCATGCCAGTGGCGTGGCGATTGCCAGCGATGAGTCGCTGAGCCTCGACACCTTCAACGCCGCGCTGCGCGACAGCGATCCGCAGAGCCTGCAGGACACCCGGGACGCACTCAGCCTGGCGCTGCAACGAGCGACAGGCATCGAGGCCTTCGTCAACGAGCAGGTCGGCTCGGCCCAGGGCGTCGACCTGACGCCGCTCAAACAGCCCTTGCGGCAGGCCTTGCAGGCTCTCGGTGAGCCGGCCCCGGCACACGCCCCGCCAGCCCACGATGAGCCCGCCGCCAGCGACCAGCCGCATGCCGCAGCACCTGCCCCGGTCGCCGCCGCACCCCGCGCGAGCGGCGAGATTACTGATCGTGATGATGTCGTGCGTAACCTTGAGCGCCTGCTGGCGTACTACGCCCGCCATGAGCCTTCCAGCCCGTTGCCGGTGCTGTTGAACAGGGCCAGAGGGCTGGTCCACGCCGACTTCGCCAGCATCGTGCGCAATCTGATTCCCGACGGCATGTCCCAGTTTGAAACCCTGCGCGGCCCCGAGGCTGACTGATCCGCCACCCGGATCACGCCCCAATCGTGCAGCCCGTTACCGGCATTGATGCCAACACCGTCGCAACAGCGACCAGGAGAAGCAACGTGGCGAAAACCAGTTCGCAGAAATTCATTGCGCGCAATCGTGCGCCCCGTGTGCAGATCGAATACGACGTGGAACTGTACGGCGCCGAAAAAAAGGTCCAGTTGCCGTTCGTGATGGGCGTCATGGCCGACCTGACCGGCAAGCCTGCCGAGCCCCTGGCACCGGTGGCCGAGCGCAAGTTTCTGGAGATCGATGTCGACAACTTCGACTCGCGGCTCAAGGCCCTGCAACCACGCGTGGCCTTCCATGTGCCCAACGAGCTGACCGGTGAAGGCAACCTGAGCCTGGATATCACCTTCGAAAGCATGGACGACTTCAGCCCTGCCGCCGTGGCCCGCAAGGTCGACTCGCTGAACCAGTTGCTCGAAGCCCGTACCCAGTTGGCCAACCTGTTGACCTACATGGACGGCAAGACCGGCGCCGAGGAAATCATCCTCAAGGCGATCAAGGACCCGGCGTTGCTCCAGGCCCTTGCCAGCGCACCCAAGCCTGGCGATGCCACTTCCAATGACGCCGAGCCCAACGCCTGAGAGGACCTTTGATCATGAGCGAACTGTTGCGCGACACCCAGAGCCAGCCGGCTTCTCAGGAACAGACCAGCGAATTTGCCTCGTTGCTGTTGCAGGAATTCAAACCCAAGACCGAGCGCGCCCGCGAAGCGGTAGAAACGGCGGTAAAAACCCTGGCCGAACAGGCCCTGGCGCAAACCAGCCTGGTGTCCAATGACGCGATCAAGTCGATCGAGTCGATCATCGCGGCCATTGACGCCAAGCTCACCGCCCAGGTCAACCAGATCATCCACCACGACGAGTTCCAGAAGGTGGAAAGCGCGTGGCGCGGCCTGCATTACCTGGTCAATAACACCGAAAGCGACGAGCAACTGAAGATTCGGGTGCTGAACATCTCCAAGCCGGAGCTGCACAAGACCCTGAAGAAGTTCAAGGGCACCGCCTGGGACCAGAGCCCGATCTTCAAGAAGATGTACGAAGAGGAATACGGCCAGTTCGGCGGCGAGCCCTACGGCTGCCTGATCGGCGACTACTATTTCGATCAGTCGCCGCCGGATGTCGAATTGCTGGGTGAACTGTCAAAAGTCTGCGCCGCGATGCACGCGCCGTTCATCTCGGCGGCCTCGCCAACCGTGATGGGCATGGGCTCCTGGCAGGAGCTGTCCAACCCTCGCGACCTGAGCAAAATCTTCACCACCCCGGAGTACGCCGGCTGGCGCTCGCTGCGTGAGTCTGAAGACTCGCGCTACATCGGCCTGACCATGCCGCGCTTCCTGGCGCGCCTGCCTTACGGCGCCAAGACCGACCCGGTGGAAGCCTTCGCCTTCGAAGAAGACACCGACGGTGCCGACAGCGCCAAGTACACCTGGGCCAACGCTGCCTACGCCATGGGTGTGAACATCAACCGCTCGTTCAAGCACTTCGGCTGGTGCTCGCGGATTCGCGGTGTGGAATCCGGTGGTGAGGTCGAGAACCTGCCGGCGCACACCTTCCCCACCGACGACGGTGGCGTGGACATGAAGTGCCCGACCGAGATCGCCATTTCCGACCGCCGCGAGGCAGAGCTGGCCAAGAACGGTTTCATGCCGCTGCTGCACAAAAAGAACACGGACTTTGCCGCCTTCATCGGCGCCCAGTCGTTGCAAAAGCCGGTCGAGTATGACGATCCGGACGCCACCGCCAACGCCAACCTGGCCGCGCGCCTGCCGTACCTGTTCGCCACCTGCCGCTTCGCGCATTACCTCAAGTGCATCGTGCGCGACAAGATCGGCTCGTTCAAAGAGCGCGACGACATGCAACGCTGGTTGCAGGACTGGATCCTCAACTATGTCGACGGCGACCCGACCCACTCCACCGAAACCACCAAGGCCCAGCACCCGCTGGCCGCAGCCGAAGTGGTGGTCGAGGACGTCGAGGGCAACCCCGGCTACTACACCTCCAAGTTCTTCCTGCGTCCGCACTACCAGCTCGAAGGCCTGACCGTGTCGTTGCGTCTGGTTTCCAAGCTGCCGTCGGCCAAAGGCGCATAACCCGGGGTTAACCGCCACATTGGCGTCGTACCACGGTGGGAGCGAGCTCGCTCGCGAATAATGCTTCGCGATCAAGCCCGCTCCTGCCGGTCAACCCAAGATCATATCCGTGGCCCATGCCACCTCAGGAGAAAAACATGGCTGTCGATATTTTCATCAAGATCGGTGACATCAAGGGCGAGTCGGTCGACAAGACTCACAAGGACGAAATCGAAGTGCTGAACTGGAGCTGGGGCATGTCCCAGTCCGGCAACATGCACACCGGCACCGGCGGCGGCGCTGGCAAGGTCAGTATCCAGGACCTGTCGCTGACCAAATACGTCGATAAAGCGACCCCCAACCTGATGATGCATTGCTCCAGCGGCAAGCACGTCGCCAAGGTCACCCTGACCGTGCGCAAGGCCGGCGGCGACAATCAGGTCGAGTACCTGATCATCAACCTCGAAGAAGTGCTGATCTCCTCGCTGAGCACCGGCGGTTCGGGCAGCGATGATCGCCTGATCGAGAACGTCACGCTGAACTTCGCCAAAGTCACCGTCGACTATCAGCCACAGAAGGCCGACGGCACCAAGGAAGGCGGCCCGATCAAGTACGGCTGGAACATTCGCTCCAACGTCAAGATCTGATCCGGACTCGCTCCCGGTGCATGCATCGGGAGCGATCGGCTTCAGGAAGACTCCGATTGATGTGGCAAGGAGACTGAGTTGTGGCAAAGCCTTCGTTTATCAATTTGCAGCAGGCCTACCCAAAAGTTGCCGATCCTTGCGACCAGCCTTGGGGAAACCAGTGCGCCATTCGCATGAGCATCGCGCTTAACGGCGAAAAGAGCATTCGCATCAATAAATCGACCTACACCGAACCAAAGTGCAAACACGACCATGCCCGTGGTGCAGAGTCGCTGGCCAACTGGTTGTGGCGTCATCATCTGGGCCGTCCACTGATCATCGGTGGCAGTGCCGCTGACCGACAAGTGCTACGTGATAAGCGTGGCATCATTTTCTTCAAGGATTGCTTTCGCAGAGCATCAGAAACGCTGGAACAACGCAGCGGCGATCATATCGATCTCTGGAATCGGGGCTTGACTCAAGGCTTCAACGACGGCGACTACCTGTCCAAGCAGGTCTGGTTCTGGGAGCTGCCATGAGCAATCTTTTTTCAAGCGCCACTCTGATTGCGTGCGCGTTGTTCAGCCTGAGTGCCTGTGCGCAACCCGACGGGCAAACGAACGTTCAATCAAAGCAACTGACCCAAGCGACAGTGGGCAATTCATCTGTGCATCTGATCGAAGCAGACGGCCAGTGCGTATTGGTCAGGTCGGACAAAAGCCAGTTGAAAATGGGTATGGAGTGGCCCTGCCAGTTCACACCCGACAAGCAGGGCAAAGTCCAGACCGAAGTGTTCAACAAGACGCCCATCGTGTTGGTCGAGCACGTTCAGGCCAACCCCGCACCTGATATCGAATGCATCAAGAAATCCCAGGCCGTCCGCTTGCGCAATGGCACGCTGGAGATATCACGAGTCAATAAAAGTGCGATGTGCAATATCGGCCAACAGGATCAGAAAATGTTCAGCGGTCTGTTCCAGTGGTGAGCATGATCAGGGCGGCTCATATCATGCTGCTTGCCGCGCTTTTGCCCGGTCTGGCACAGGCTGGCCAAGCCGTCGATGCAGATTTGCCATTAGAGGCTGTACTGGCAGGTCAGAGCTATGCGCTGGAGAATCAGCAGCACCGTTGTGCGTTGCGCAAACCTGACCAGAGCTTGCTGATGCTGGATATACCTTGGCCTTGTCATTTCAGCATCAGTGAGCCCGCAAAGGCTCACATCGAAACATTCCAGAATGTGCCGATCGTAATGGCACTGCACATCAAGACACTTGCGGATACGCCTAGCGAATGTCGCTCGCAATATCAGGCGATCCGCCTTTACAAGGGAAAACTTGAACCATCGGTTGCAGGACGCTACGCCAGTTGCATGCGTGGCAAGGGCGACCAGAAAGCCTATACCGGGGTATTCGATTGGTAAGTCCCATGACCCCGCGCGAGCGCCTGCAACCTTCCCTGCTCGACCGTCTGACCGACGACGACCCCGGCAACCCGCAGGAAAGCGCCGACAAGCGCGTGTTGTCGCTGAGCCAGCTCAAGGCCTCGGTGCTGCGCGACTTGAGCTGGTTGCTCAACACCACCTCCTTGCTCGACGCCGATGCCACGCTGCACACCCCGGCCGGCACCTCGGTGGTCAATTACGGCTTGCCGGCGCTGGCTGGCACCAGCGTCTCCGGGGTCGATATCGCAGTGCTGGAAACCCTGATCCACCGGGCGATTACCACTTATGAACCGCGCCTGCTGGCGCATACCGTGCGGGTCCGGGCGCATGTCGGTTCAGAACAGATGAACCATAACGCCCTGAGCTTCGAGATTCAGGGCGACCTGTGGGCCCAGCCGGTGGCACTGCCCTTGCTGCTGCGCACCGAACTGGACCTGGAGTCCGGCCATGTGCAGGTGCTGCCTGCCGATCAACGGAGACGCTCATGAATCCGCGCCTGCTCGGGCTGTATAACCAGGAGCTGCAGCACATTCGTGAAAGTGCTGCCGAGTTCGCCCGCGAGTATCCGAAGATCGCCGGGCGCCTGACCCTGTCAGGGATGGAGTGCGCCGACCCGTATGTCGAACGCCTGCTCGAAGGCTTTGCCTACCTGACCGCCAGGGTGCAGTTGAAGCTCGATGCCGAGTACCCGACCTTTACTCATAACCTGCTGGAAGTCGCCTACCCGCATTACCTGGCGCCCACGCCGTCGATGACCGTGGTGCAGATGCAGGCCGACCCGGACGAAGGTTCGCTGGCTGACGGTTTTACCCTGCCACGCGGCAGTGTGCTGCGCGCCGCGCTGGGCCGCGACTCGCAGACGTCCTGCGAATACCGCAGCACCCAGGACGTCAACCTGTGGCCGGTGCAGGTCAGCCAGGCCGAATACTTCGGCAACCCGGGCACCGTGCTGGGCCGGCTGGCCGCCGCAGAGCCCAAGGCCAAGGCGGCGCTGCGGATCACCTTGCGCAGCGGCGCCGAACTGCCGTTCAACAGCCTGAAGCTGGACAACCTGCCGTTGTACCTCAACGGTACCGACGAACTGCCCTATCGACTCTACGAACAATTGCTGGGCAATACCTGCGCGGTATTCGCCCGTCAGCCGGGCCGCGACTGGGTCGAGCGCATACCGGTAGAAAGCCTGCGCCCCTGCGGCTTCGATGACCGCGAAGCCGCCTTGCCAGTCGTGCCCCAGGCGTTCCAGGGCTATCGCTTGCTGCAGGAATATTTCGCCCTGCCGCAGCGTTTTCTGTTCGTCGATTTCAGTGGCCTGCAACGCGCCGTGCAGCGTTGCCATGGTCAGGAGCTGGAACTGATTGTGTTGTTCGAGCGCCTGGACCCGCAGCTGGAAAACAGCATTGGCCGCGAGCACCTGGTGCCGTACTGCACACCGGCGATCAACCTGTTTGCGCGCCGCCTGGACCGTATCCACCTGACCGACCGGGTGCATGAGTACCACGCGATTGCCGACCGCACCCGGCCAATGGATTTCGAGATTCACTCGTTGACCGGCGTCACCGGCCATGGCACCGGTCCCGATCAGTCGTTCCTGCCGTTCTATGCCGTGCGTGAGCCGTCGCGCTATGGCCGCGACAAGGCCTATTACATCCTGCGCCGCGAGCCCCGCGTGCTGTCCAGCGAGCAACGCCGCACCGGCACCCGTTCCAGCTACGTGGGCAGTGAAACCTTCATCAGCCTGGTCGATAGCCAGCAATCGCCGTGGCGCCACGACCTGCGCCAGTTGGGCCTGAGCGCGCTGTGCACAAACCGGGATTTGCCATTGTTCATGCGCTTGGGCGGTGACAGCGACTTCACCCTGGCCGACAGCGCGCCGGTGTCCGCCATCCGTTGCCTGGCCGGCCCCAGTCGTCCGCGCGCCAGCCATGCGCATGACAATAAAGCCTGGCGGCTGATCAGCCAGTTGTCGCTGAACTACCTGTCACTCAGTGAACAGGGTCAGGGCGCGGCGGCGTTGCGCGAGTTGCTGCGCCTGTACGGTGACGATCAGGATGCCGCGCTGCAATTGCAGATCGAGGGCCTGCACGAAGTCAGCAGCAAGCCGGTGACCCGACGCTTGCCGATGCCTGGCCCGATCGTGTTCGGCCGCGGCCTGGAAATCACCCTGAGCTTCGATGAGAACGCCTTTCGCGGCAGCGGCGTGTTCCTGCTCGGCGCGGTATTCGAGCGTTTCCTGGCCCGTTACGTCTCGATCAACAGCTTTACCGAAACCGTGCTGCGCAGCACCGAGCGCGGCGAGATCATGCGCTGGAAAGCCACGCCCGGCCGGCGGCCGACGCTGTGAGCAGCCTGGAGCAGATGCAGGAAAAACCCTGGGAGTACGACTTCTTCCAGGCGCTGCGGCGCATCGAGAATGAAAATCCCGACCTGCCAAGGTTCGGCCATTCGCTGCGCCTGGCCGATGATCCGGTGCGCCTGAGCCAGCGTCAGGACAGCGCCTTCGCACCCTCGACCCTGGCCAGCGTACAGCCGGGCGATGACGAGCTGCCGGCGCGCCTGGAACAGTTTTTCTTCGGCCTCGGCGGCCCCAATGGTCCGCTGCCGCTGCACCTGACCGAGTACGTGCGCGAGCGCCAGCGCCATCACGCCGACCCGACCAGCAAGCGCTTTCTGGATGTGTTCCACCACCGCCTGTTGAGCCTGTTCTACCGCGCCTGGGCCGAAGCCCGACCGACCGTCAGCCACGACCGGCCTGACGATGATTACTGGTCCGGGCGGCTGGCCGCGCTGTGTGGCCGTGGCTTGCCAGGGCAACTGGAGCAGAGCGAACTGCCCGGCACCGCGATGCTCCACTACAGCGGCCACCTCGCCGCCCAGACCCGCTACCCCGACGGATTACGGGCGATCCTCAGCGAATACTTCGGCGTGCCGGTGAACATCGAGGAATACGTCGGTCAATGGCTGGAGCTGCCCGAGCGCAGCCGGGTCGGGGTGACCGCCAACCGGCTCGGCATGGACCTGTGCCTGGGCAGTCATGTGTGGGATCGCCAGCACAAATTCAGAATTCGGCTGGGGCCGCTCAAGCTCGACGACTACATGGGCATGCTGCCCGATGGCCAGCCGTTTCGCGAACTGGTGGCCTGGGTCGCCGAGTACCTGGGCCACGAACTGGACTGGGACCTGAAC
Organism: Pseudomonas sp. 21LCFQ02; assembly: GCF_024129895.2. Taxonomy (NCBI): domain Bacteria; kingdom Pseudomonadati; phylum Pseudomonadota; class Gammaproteobacteria; order Pseudomonadales; family Pseudomonadaceae; genus Pseudomonas; species Pseudomonas sp. 21LCFQ02. The sequence goes on along the minus strand of NZ_CM178749.1, from coordinate 1,422,077 downwards.
CTGATGCTGGAGCAGCCCGAGGTTCCGCGCCTGCAACTCAACAACCGTCAACGGCTGGGATTCAACACCTGGCTGGGCACACCGGCACAAGACGCCGACGACCTGATCCTGGCCCGGCACTACGCCGACCAGGCCAGCTCGGTAACGACCTCAAGGAGCAAGTGATATGAGTGAAATCAGTCGTGCCGCGCTGTTCGGCAAACTCAACAGCGTCGCCTACAAGGCCATCGAAGCCGCCACGGTGTTCTGCAAGCTGCGCGGCAACCCTTATGTGGAGCTGGCGCACTGGCTGCATCAGTTGCTGCAATTGCAGGACTCGGACCTGCACCGCATCATCCGGCAGTTCAATGTCGAACCGGCACGCCTGGCCCGTGACCTGACTGACGCGCTGGACCGCCTGCCACGCGGCTCGACCTCGATCACTGACTTGTCGTCGCATGTCGAAGAAGCCGTCGAGCGCGGCTGGGTGTACGGCAGCCTGATGTTCGGTGAAAGCCAGGTGCGCACCGGTTATCTGGTGATCGGCATTCTCAAGACCCCAAGCCTGCGCAACGCGCTGCTGGGACTGTCGACTGAATTCAACAAGCTCAAAATCGAAAGCCTCACCGAACGCTTCGACGAATACGTCGGCGACTCGCCGGAAAATGCCCTGGCCGCCACCGACGGCTTCAATGCCGGCGCACCGGGCGAAGCCAGCGGCGCGATGGCGCCCAGTGCTCTGGGCAAGCAGGAGGCGCTGAAGAAATTCACCATCGACCTCACCGAGCAGGCACGCAACGGCGAGCTGGACCCGATCGTCGGGCGTGACGAAGAGATTCGCCAACTGGTGGATATCCTCATGCGCCGCCGGCAGAACAACCCGATCCTGACCGGCGAGGCCGGGGTCGGCAAGACCGCCGTGGTGGAAGGCTTTGCCCTGCGCATCGTCGCCGGTGATGTGCCGCCGGCACTCAAGGACGTCGAGCTGCGCAGCCTCGACGTCGGCCTGTTGCAGGCCGGCGCCAGCATGAAGGGCGAATTCGAACAGCGTCTGCGTCAGGTCATTGAAGACGTACAGGCATCGCCCAAGCCGATCATCCTGTTCATCGACGAAGCGCACACCCTGGTCGGTGCCGGAGGCGCGGCCGGCACCGGTGACGCTGCCAACCTGCTCAAGCCGGCCCTGGCCCGTGGCAGCCTGCGCACTGTGGCCGCCACCACCTGGGCTGAATACAAGAAGCACATCGAGAAAGACCCGGCCCTGACCCGGCGCTTTCAGGTGGTACAGGTCGACGAGCCGTCCGAAGACAAGGCGCTGCTGATGATGCGTGGCGTAGCGTCGACCATGGAGCAGCACCATCAGGTGCAGATCCTCGATGAAGCCCTGGAGGCCTCGGTCAAACTCTCGCACCGCTACATACCGGCGCGCCAGTTGCCAGACAAATCGGTCAGCCTGCTGGACACCGCCTGCGCACGGGTCGCGATCAGCCTGCACGCGGTGCCGGCCCAGGTCGACGACAGCCGTCGGCGGATCGAGGCGCTGCAGACCGAACTGCAGATCATCGCCCGCGAACATGCCATCGGGGTGGATACCGGCACCCGGCAAAGTACCGTTCAGGGGCTGCTGGACAGCGAGCGCGAGCGCCTGACCGGCCTCGAAGTACGCTGGGCCGACGAGAAGGCGCTGGTCGATGAACTGCTGGCCTTGCGTGCACAGCTGCGCGAAAGCGTTGGCGTGGTGGACAGTGAAATCGATAGCGCGCAGAGCCATGAGCTGCGCGGGCAACTGGTCGCTCTGCAACAGCGCTTGAGCGAACTGCAAGGCGAAACCCCATTGATCCTGCCGACCGTGGATTATCAGGCAGTGGCTTCGGTGGTCGCCGACTGGACCGGTATTCCGGTTGGACGCATGGCCCGCAATGAACTGGAAACCGTGCTCAAGCTCGACCAGCACCTGAAAAAACGCATCATCGGCCAGGACCATGCCTTGCAGATGATCGCCAAGCGCATCCAGACCTCGCGCGCCGGGCTCGATAACCCGAGCAAGCCGATTGGCGTGTTCATGCTGGCCGGCACCTCCGGGGTGGGCAAGACCGAAACCGCCCTGGCGCTGGCCGAAGCACTGTACGGCGGCGAGCAGAACGTCATCACCATCAACATGAGTGAGTTCCAGGAAGCCCACACCGTCTCGACCCTCAAGGGCGCCCCGCCGGGCTACGTCGGCTATGGCGAAGGCGGCGTGCTCACCGAAGCCGTGCGCCGCAAGCCGTACAGCGTGGTGCTGCTCGATGAGGTGGAAAAAGCCCACCCTGACGTACACGAGATGTTCTTCCAGGTGTTCGACAAAGGCGTGATGGAAGATGGCGAAGGCCGGCTGATTGACTTCAAGAACACCCTGATTCTGCTGACCACCAACGCCGGCACCGAGTTGATCGCAGACCTGTGCCAGGACGCCCGAAACGTCCCGGACCCGGAAGACATCGCCAAGGCCCTGCGCCAGCCGTTGCTGGAGATTTTCCCGCCGGCACTGCTCGGTCGGCTGGTGACCATCCCGTATTACCCGCTCAGCGACAGCATGCTCAAGGCGATTACCGACCTGCAGCTGGGGCGCATCAAGAAGCGCGTGGAGAGCACCCACAAGGTGCCGTTCGAGTACGACGACGGCGTGATCGACCTGATTGTCTCGCGCTGCACCGAGACCGAAAGCGGCGGACGGATGATCGACGCCATTCTGACCAACACCCTGCTGCCGGACATGAGCCGCGAGTTCCTGACCCGCATGCTCGAAGGCCAGCCGCTGGCCGGCGTGCGGATCAGCCAGCGCGACGGGCAGTTGCATTATGAATTCGCCGAGACGCCATGACCTGCCGCTGTAGGAGCGGCTTCAGCCGCGAAGGCTGCATGACTTCGCAGCTAAAGCTGCTCCTACAGGTTTTTACATAACGAGAGATCCATGAATTTCCAGCAACTCACGCGTATGACCCAAGTCACCAGCCCGCTCGGGCCGGATGTGCTGTTGCTCAAGGACATGAGCGGTGGCGATGAGTTGGGCCGGTTGTTCAACTATGAGCTGCAACTGACTTCCAAGGACGGTGCGCTGGACCTCAATCAGTTGCTCGGCAAGCCCATGAGCCTGTCGGTGCAGCTGGGCGGCGGTGGCCAGCGTTACTTTCATGGCATCGTCGCGCGCTGCAGCCAGAACGCCGACCGTGGCCAGTTCGCCAGTTATCAGGTAACCCTGCGGCCCTGGCTGTGGTTGCTCAGCCGCACCTCGGACTGCCGGATCTTCCAGCACCTGAGCGTGCCGCAGATCATCAAGCAGGTGTTTCGTGATCTGGGTTTTTCTGATTTTGAAGACGCGCTGAGCCGTCCCTATCGCGAGTGGGAATACTGCGTGCAGTACCGCGAGACCAGCCTGGATTTTGTCAGCCGGCTGATGGAACACGAGGGCATCTATTACTTTTTCCGCCACGAGCAGGACCGTCATGTGCTGGTGCTGGCCGACGCCTACGGCGCGCATCAGTCGGCGCCCGGCTACGCCTCGGTGCCGTACTTTCCACCTGACGGCCAACACCGTGAACGCGACCACTTCAATGACTGGCGGCTGGCTCAGGAGGTGCAGCCCGGTTCACTGGAGCTTAACGACTACGACTTCGAACGGCCCAGCGCCCGCATGGAAGTGCGCTCGGCCATGCCGCGCCCGCACAGCGCCGGCGATTACCCGCTGTACGACTATCCCGGCGCCTACGTGCAGAGCCAGGACGGCGAGCACTATGCCCGCACTCGTCTGGAAGCCCTGCAAAGCCTGCATGAACGGGTCGAGCTGAGCGGCAATGCCCGCGGCCCCGGTGCCGGGAACCTGTTCAGCCTGACCGGCTTTGGCCGCCAGGATCAGAACCGTGAATACCTGGTGGTCGCCGGGCGTTATTACATCGCCCAGGAAAGCCTGGAGAGCGGCAACGGCGGCGGCTTGCAGTTCGAGGTCGGGCTGACCTGCATCGACGCCCAGCAGAGCTTCAAGCCGCTGGCGAGCACCATCAAACCGCTGGTGCAGGGGCCGCAGACCGCCCGTGTCGTCGGGCCGGCCGGTGAGGAGATCTGGACCGACCAATATGGCCGGGTCAAGGTGCATTTTTACTGGGACCGGCATGACCAGTCCAACGAGAACAGCTCGTGCTGGATTCGGGTTTCGCAATCGTGGGCCGGCAAGAACTGGGGCTCGATGCAGATTCCGCGCATCGGCCAGGAAGTGATCGTCAGCTTTCTGGAAGGCGACCCGGACCGGCCGATCATCACCGGTCGGGTGTACAACGCCGAACAGACGGTGCCCTACGACCTGCCCGCCAACGCCACCCAAAGCGGCATCAAAAGCCGCTCCAGCAAGGGCGGCACGCCGGCCAACTTCAATGAAATCCGTATGGAGGACAAGAAGGGTCAGGAGCAGTTGTTTATCCATGCCGAGCGTAATCAGGACATCGAGGTCGAGAACGACGAAACCCACTGGGTCGGGCATGACCGGCGCAAGACCATCGACCATGACGAAACCGTGCATGTGAAGCACGACCGTACCGAGACCGTGGATAACAACGAAACCATCACCGTGCATGCCAACCGCAGCAAGACGGTTGATCGCAACGAGACCGTGAAGATCGGCATGAACAAATCGGAAACCATCCTCATGGCCTCCTTGCAGAACGTCGGCATGGGCCGGATGGAAAACGTCGGCTTCGGCTACAGCCTCAACGTCGGGATGATGATGAACACCCTGGTCGGCATGAGCCAGACCACCCAGGTGCTGAAAAAGAAATCCACCTCGGTAGGCGAGGCCTACACCCTCAGTGTCGGCGGCACTGACGACGGCTCGACGATCAACATGGACGGCAAGACCATCAAGCTGGGCAGCAAGGTCATCGAGCTGACTGCCGACCAGGAAATTCGCCTGGCTTGCGGGCAGAGCACCATTCGTATCACGGCTAACGAAATCGAGATTCTTTCGCCCAATGTCGACATCAACTGCTGATCTACAGCATGGACAACCAGGAATAGCGTCATGAGCGGCCTTCCCGTTTCGCATGTCGGTGAAAAAGTCTCCGGCAACGTGATTGCCACCGGCTCGCCGACCGTGCACGTCGGCAGTGTCGCGTCAGGCCTGGCCGACCGCGCCTCGGCCTGTGTGCCCTTCGTCGGCCAGCCGGTCAACCCGATGCTGGGCTGCAAACTGTTGCCCGAAGAAGTCGACTTTGCTCTGGCGGCACCGGACACCCTGACCTTCAGCCGTGGCTACCTGTCGAGTAATCCGCGCATCAGCCGGCTCGGCCAGGGCTGGTCGCTGCCCGGCGAAAGCATGCTGCTGGAGCTGGACAGCGAAAGCTGCACCCTGACCGACGCCCAGGGCCGGCGGATTCGCTTTGCGGCGCTGGAGCCGGGCAAGCAGTGGTATTCAGGCAGTGAGCAACTCTGGCTGCGCCGCGGCGCGGCTTTTGACCCGCAAACCCCGCAAGCCCCCTGGTCAGGCCGCTGGGCGAGAGTGCCTGCCACCTTGCAGCACAACCCCAACGTGGTCGTGGTGCTCAATGGCAACAGCCATTTGTGCTTCATGCGCCAGGCCGACGACCTTTGGCGCCTGCATTCGACCTTTGGCCGCAGTGGCTACCAGACCCTGTTCAACTGGAGCCCACGGGGCTTTCTGAGCAACATCCGTGACAGCGCCGGGCGCAGTTATGTGCTGGTCTATCAGCAGGCCTGCCAAGCCAGTGCCGAGGATGACGGCATACGTTTGTGCGGCGTGATCCTCGCCAACCCCAACGGCCCGGTGCCGGAGTTTTTCGACCCGCAGGCCAGCGGCAACGATTGGCTGGTGCGCTATCAGTTCAATGCCAGCGGCGACCTGATTGCCGTGCGCGACCGCATTGGCGAAGTGGTCCGGGTGTTCGCCTGGAGCAACCACATCATGGTCGCCCACGGCGAACCGGGCGGCCTGGAGGTGCGCTATGAGTGGGACGTGACGCAGCCCCATGGCCGGGTGCTGAAACAGATCGAAACCGACGGCCTGACCCGCGAGTTTCGCTATTACCCCGACGCCACCGACGTGATCGACAGCCTGGGCCGGGTCGAGCGCTATGAGTTCAGCGGTCAGGGCGGCGAGCGCCGCTGGACCGCGCTGGTGCGCGCCGATGGCAGCCGCACGCAATTCGAACATGACATCTATGGCCGTCAGGTGGCCATGCGTGATCCGCTGGGCCGCGAGTCACGGCGGCGCCTCGACGGTCAGGGCCGGGTGCTGGCCGAGCAATCACCGGGCAAGAAGCACTATCGCCAGACGATTGATGAAGAGACCGGGCTGCTCAAGGAACTGGTCAACGCGGTGGGCCGGCGCTGGAGCTTCGAACGCAATGCGGCCGGCAACCTGACCTGCGTGACCAGCCCCAACGGCACGATCCACTACAGCTACGATGATCCCGCCCTGCCAGACCGCGCGACCCGGATCACCGACAGCAAGGGTGGCGTGAAACGGGTGCAATGGAACCGTCTGGGGTTGCCGGCCTGTGTCACTGACTGCTCGGGGCAGACCCATCACTATGAATACGACGGCGAAGGCCGCCTGCTGACTGAAACTGACCCGGCAGGCCACAGCACCCGCTACGGCTACAACCGGCTCGGGCAGGTCATCGAGGTCAACCTGGCGGACGGCACCCGCCTGGTCTACGACTACGACCCGCAAGGCCGGCAGACGCTGATCGCCGACAGCCATGGGCACGCCACACGTTTCGTCTGGGACCGCGCCGGGCGCCTGCTGCAAGCCAGCGATGCGGCCGGTGACAGCCTGCACTACAGCTACGACGCTGCCGGCCGGCTGTGCATGCTGACCAACCAGAACGGCGCACAGGCCTGCTTCGGCTTCGACGTGCTGGACCGCCTGATCGAAGAAACCGGCTTCGATGGCCGCCGCCAGCAGTACCGCTACAACCAGGCCGATGAGCTGCTCACCCGGATCGATGCCGAAGGCCGCGAGACGCACTTTGAGTACAACCGCGACAGCCAGTTGATCTGCCGCCACCTGCCAGCGACCGCCAGCAGCGAGGCCTTTACGGAACACTACAACTGGCTGCCTGACGACCGCCTGGCGATGGTCAAGGGACCGGATTGCGAAGTGCGGCTGGCCTATGACGAGGCTGGCAACCTGTGCCTGGAAAGCCAGATTCATAGCGATGGCTGGGTTTACAGTGTGGCCCATCAGCATGATCCGCTGGGCGTGCGCGAGACCAGCCAGTATGGCGATGCCCCGCCAGTGACCTGGCTGAGTTACGGCTCGGGGCATTTGCATGGTGTGCTCGCCGCCCATGTCGAGATGGCGTTCGAACGCGACAGCCTGCACCGCGAGCTGCACCGCGAAGTGCGCCTGCAGGGCAAGCCCCAGGCGCTGCTCGAACAGCACCGTGAACTCGACGCTGTGGGCCGCCTGACTGCCAGCCGCTCGACGCTGGCCGGCGCCGATAACTGGCAGCGCCAATATCGCTATGACTCGCTGGGCCAGTTGTTGCGGGTCAACGACAACTTGAGGCCCGACCTGCACTACCGCTACGACCTGAGCGGCAGATTGAGTTCCAGCCAGCACGGCAGCGAACTGCCCCGCACTTACCGCTACGACCCGGCAGGCAACCGCCTCGACACTGGACCAGACGGCACGGGTGACCGGCAACAGCACTACGCCCACAACGAGTTGTACCGCTCAGGCTATGTCGGCTCGCAACTCAGCCAAGCCGAGAGTGCGCCAGCCGGCTTATGGACAGGCAATCGCGTCGGCCGCCTTGAAGGCTACGAATACCACTTCGACAGCCAGGGCAATCTGATCGCCCGTACCGCGCCTGACGGTGAACGCCTGCACCTGCAATACGACGGCGCCAACCGCCTGATCGGTGTCACCCGCCAGGGTCCTGACGGCGCCATCACCCAGGCCCGTTACCGCTATGACGCTTTTTCCAGGCGCATCGCCAAGCACCTGCTGCAAGGTGATGAGCAGCAGGTGATCCGCTTTGGCTGGGATGGCGAGCGTCAGTGCGCCGAGGTGTTCGACAACCTGCTGCGCACCACCGTGCATGAGCCCGACAGCTTTATCCCGCTCATGCGCATCGAGCAAAGCCGCGAGCCGGACAGCCCGGACCTGTTGGCCCTGCGGCGCGAAATGGCCGCAGCCGACCAGCCGCTGCCCGCACAGTGTCAGCCTGCCCTGGGGGCACCGGCGCTGCAGTTTTTTCACACCGACCATATCGGCACGCCGCTGCAACTGAGCAACGAACAGGGTCAAGTGGTCTGGCAGGCTCTTAATGATGACTGGCAGGCGGTGACGCAACAAAACGGCGCAACCGACCAGCCGATTCGTTTTCAGGGCCAGTACCACGACGAAGAAAGCGGCCTGTATTACAACCGCCATCGCTACTACCTGCCCGAAGCCGGCCGCTATGCCAGCCAGGACCCGATCGGTTTTCGCGGCGGGCCGAATGCCTACACCTATGCCCTGAATGCGCCTTCGGTAGCGTATGACCCAAGCGGGTTGTTCGTGCCGCTGGTGATCATTGGCGGGCTCTTGCTAAAGGCCGCGATGGGGGGCGCCGCTGATGCCGGAATACAGGCCGGCAAACAGGTCTTGGGCCAGGTCAAAGACAATTGGGACAACGACCGCAGCTTGATGGACATCAAGCTGCGGTGCATTGATATCGATTGGGGAGAAGTGGCCGTCTCAGCGGCCGTGAGCACCGTCGCGCCCGGCCTTAAGGACTCAGCCAAGGTCGTGTGGAAATCCGGTAAAGCCATCAAGTCCCTGTCAGGTCAGGCTGCCAATACCGCCAACCGTGCGGCCAAGCTGGCAGCACGCAAAGCCGCCCATGCCAAGACCATCAAAGAAACCGTAGCGACCCAGGCAGGCTGGCAGTCAGCCAAAGCCGTAGGCAAGTGCCTGTTCGGGGAAGGAGAAAAAGATGAGTGTGAATAACCATGCTTAAGCAGTTCTTGATCGTGTTCGTGGTTGGCCTGCCGTTCGCAATTCTCTACAGCGTTCTGGACAGGTACCTGCCCAATAGCTGGTGGCCAGCCGGAATCGTCATCACGTTGATGCTGGCTGCACGAATCGGGTTGTACCTGTACCGACGCTCCAAAGGTATTCGGGATACGTGGCTGGATCCGTGACCCAGCCCTGAACCGAAGATAACCAACGAGATCACCGCCATGAGCTTTCAGCAACTGACCCGCATGACCCAAGTCACCAGCCCGCTCGGGCCGGATGTGCTGTTGCTCAAGGACATGAGCGGTGGCGATGAGTTGGGCCGGTTGTTCAACTATGAGCTGCAACTGACTTCCAAGGACGGTGCGCTGGACCTCAATCAGTTGCTCGGCAAGCCCATGAGCCTGTCGGTGCAGCTGGGCGGCGGTGGCCAGCGTTACTTTCATGGCATCGTCGCGCGCTGCAGCCAGAACGCCGACCGTGGCCAGTTCGCCAGTTATCAGGTGACCCTGCGGCCCTGGCTGTGGCTGCTCAGTCGCACCTCGGACTGCCGGATCTTCCAGCACCTGAGCGTGCCGCAGATCATCAAGCAGGTGTTTCGTGATCTGGGTTTTTCTGATTTTGAAGACGCGCTGAGCCGTCCCTATCGCGAGTGGGAATACTGCGTGCAGTACCGCGAGACCAGCCTGGATTTTGTCAGCCGGCTGATGGAACACGAGGGCATCTATTACTTTTTCCGCCACGAGCAGGACCGTCATGTGCTGGTGCTGGCCGACGCCTACGGCGCGCATCAGTCGGCGCCCGGCTACGCCTCGGTGCCGTACTTTCCACCTGACGGCCAACACCGTGAACGCGACCACTTCAATGACTGGCGGCTGGCCCAGGAGGTGCAGCCCGGTTCGCTGGAGCTTAACGACTACGACTTCGAACGGCCCAGCGCCCGTATGGAAGTGCGCTCGGCCATGCCGCGCCCGCACAGCGCCGGTGATTACCCGCTGTACGACTATCCCGGCGCCTACGTGCAGAGCCAGGACGGCGAGCACTATGCCCGCACTCGTCTGGAAGCCCTGCAAAGCCTGCATGAACGGGTCGAGCTGAGCGGCAATGCCCGCGGCCCCGGTGCCGGGAACCTGTTCAGCCTGACCGGCTTTGGCCGCCAGGATCAGAACCGTGAATACCTGGTGGTCGCCGGGCGTTATTACATCGCCCAGGAAAGCCTGGAGAGCGGCAACGGCGGCGGCTTGCAGTTCGAGGTGGGGCTGACCTGCATCGACGCCCAGCAGAGCTTCAAGCCCTTGGCTACAACCATCAAGCCACTGGTCCAGGGGCCGCAGACCGCCCGTGTGGTCGGGCCGGCCGGTGAGGAGATCTGGACCGACCAATATGGCCGGGTCAAGGTGCATTTCTACTGGGACCGGCACGATCAGTCCAACGAGAACAGCTCGTGCTGGATTCGGGTTTCGCAATCGTGGGCCGGCAAGAACTGGGGCTCGATGCAGATTCCGCGCATCGGCCAGGAAGTGATCGTCAGCTTTCTGGAAGGCGACCCGGACCGGCCGATCATCACCGGTCGGGTGTACAACGCCGAACAGACGGTGCCCTACGACCTGCCCGCCAATGCCACCCAAAGCGGCATCAAAAGCCGCTCCAGCAAGGGCGGCACGCCGGCCAACTTCAATGAAATCCGCATGGAGGACAAGAAGGGTCAGGAGCAGTTGTTCATCCATGCCGAGCGTAATCAGGACATCGAGGTCGAGAACGACGAGAGCCACTGGGTGGGCGCCAACCGCACCAAGACCGTGGACAAGAACGAGACCGTGACCATCGGTATTGATCGCCTGCGCGCGGTCAAAAACGACGACATTCTGCTGGTCGGCTCGACCAAGACCGACAGCATCAGCCGCAGCTACCTGATCGAGGTTGGTGAAAACCTGCGCCTGGTGTGCGGCAAAAGCGTGCTGGAACTCAATGCCAGCGGCCAGATCAACCTGACCGGGGTGAACATCAACTTCTACGCCAGCGACACCGCGCTGTTCAACACAGGAAAAATCCTGCACCTGAACAACGGCAGCGGCTCGGGCACCGAGGCCGACGGCCAGGGCGTCAAGGGTCAGATCGACGCCGCAGTCGAGCAGATGTTTCCCAAGCCTGAAGGCAGTCAGTAACCAGAACAGGAACCCGGCTTCATGACCTATCGCATCAATGAATTGAGCTTCGCCCTGCCTGATCAGCAACTGCAGGACGCGACCATCAATATCCTCAAGTTCGGCGAGCTGGGCACTTCGCTGATCGTCAGCCGCAGCCTGCTGGCCGAGGGCGAGACCCTGCACAGCAACTTCGCCACCCAGCTGGAGCGCCTCGGCCAGCAGGTTCAGGAACTGCGCCACGACCCGGTGCAAACCGTGCAGGTCGGCCAGCAGCAGGAAGTCGAAGCCATCGAGCTGCGCAGCGAGTTCAGCAAGGGCAACGAGCGGGTCTATCAGTTTCAACTGGCGCTGGTACTGCCCGGCACCCGGCGCATGCTCGCCCTGAGCTACGTCAAGGCACAGCCGCTGGGCGCGGCCGAAGTGGCGCAGTGGACGGGTATCAAGCAGTCGCTTGATTTCGCCGCCCTCGGCTGATCGGCCCCGGACCGTACAGGGATGATTGATCATGTCTGACGCCGCCATCTGGGCCGCCCGGCTGGGCGACGGTCTGGAACACAGCTCGATGATGGCCGATATCGTCGGCGGCGTGCTCGAAGTGGCCGCCCACGTGGCGATTGGCGCACTGGCCACCGCCGCAGTGGTTGCCGCTACCGGGATTACCGTCGCCACCGGCGGCATCGGAGCCTGCGTGCTCGGCGCGGTGGTCGGGCTGGTGGTCGGCGTGGTGATGGCCAAGACCGGAGCGGACACGGGGCTGTCGCGATTATGCGAAAGCATCGGCAACGGGCTGTTCCCGCCCAGTATCCAGGCGACCATCGCCACGGGCTCGCACAACACCAAAACCAATAACCTGCCTGCCGCCCGCGCTGCCGGCTGGATTCCGCCTGGCGTGCAGATTGCCGAGCAGCAAGGCGAGCCGCCCGAGACCAGTTATTGGGACATGGCCAAGAGCATCTTTTCCCAGATGTGGCGGCCCACAGTGGCAAGCCCCGCCCCCGGTGCCGAACCGCTGCCCGAAGACAAAGTGCTGTGCAGCAAGCACCCGCCGATGCCCGAACAGTATCTGGCCGAGGGCTCGGACAAGGTCACCATCAACAGCCAGCCAGCAGTACGCAGTGGTGACCGCAGTACCTGTGAAGCCGTGGTGGTGTCGGCCGGCCCCATCTCGCCTAATGTGCGCATTGGCGGCAAGAAGCTGACGGTACGCGAGATCCGCAGCGGCAAGACGCCGGGCATCGGCCTGGCGGTCACGGTGCTGATGATGCTCAAGGGCAGCAAGGGCAAGTTTCTCAGCAACCTGCCGTGCATGGCGCTGGGCATGGCCAACAGTTACGTGATGAGCACGGCGACCAATGCCATCGTCAACGCCACCAGCGCCTCGCCCAACCCGGTGCATGCCGCCACTGGCGCCAAGGTTCTGGCTGGCGATGACGAGCTGGACTTTGCCCTGCCCGGTCTATTGCCGATCGACTGGCAACGCTTCTACAACAGCCATGACCTGCGCCGTGACGGCCTGTTTGGCGCGGGCTGGAGCGTGGCCTATGAAATCGGCGTCGAGATCGCGCCTCACCCCCAGGGCGGCGAACGGCTGGTGTACACCGACGAACAGGGCCGGCGCATCGACATGGGCGTCATCCCCTTGGGGGGCGCAGTGTTCAGTGCCGGTGAGGGCCTGAGCGTCAAACGCCATGCTCGCGGTCAGCTGTTGATCGAAAGCGACGACGGCCTGTACCGGCTGTTCGAACCCTCACCGCTGGACAGCAACCGGCTACGCCTGACCCTGCTCAGCGACCGCAACGATAACCGCATCTTCGTCGACTACGACGACCAGGGTCGTCTGAGCGGGCTGCGTGACGGCGTCGATCAGGTGCGCGTGGCCCTGCATTACTCGCTGCAATGGCCACGGCGCCTGAGCCATATCGAACGTGTGTTCGCCGATCAACAGCGTGAGCTACTGGCCAGCTACACACTCGACGCCCAAGGCCAACTGGCCGAGGTGCGCGATGCCAGCGGCCAGCTGCAGCGGCGCTTCAGCTATGACGACGGGCTGCGCATGGTCGAGCACCAGTTGCCCACCGGGCTGCGCTGTTTCTATGAGTGGGAGATGATCGAGGAGCGCGAATGGCGGGTGGTGCGGCACTGGACCGACGAGGGTGACGAATACGCCTTCGAGTACGATCTGGCGGCGGGCACCACCACCATTCGTGACGGCCTGAACCGGCTCAGTAGCCGGCGCTGGAACCCGCAGCATCAGATCATCGCGGCTACCGACAACCTCGGCCACACCTGGCAGTTCGAATGGAACGATGAACGTCAGTGGCTGGGCGCGACCGACCCCGATGGCGGCCAATGGCGCCTGAGCTATGACGAAACCGGTAACCTGACCGAGACCTGTGACCCTCTGGGCCAGACCGAATCGACTCTGTGGCTGGAGCACTGGTCACTGCCGCTAAGTGAAACCGACAAGGCTGGCGGCCACTGGCAGTATCGCTACGATCAGCGTGGCAACTGCACCCGTGAAACCGATCCGTTGGGTCACAGCACCGGCTACCGCTACGACAGTCAGGGCCAGGTGGTCGAGATCATCGACGCGACCGGGCGCAGCAAGCAACTGCGCTGGAGCGAGACCGGCCAGTTGCTGACCTACACCGACTGTTCCGGCTACGCCACCCACTACGCTTACGACCGCCGTGGCTACCTGCTGAGCATCACCGATGCCCTTGGCGAACAGACCACGTTCGAACACGATGCCCAGGGCCGTCTGCTGCGCAGCGAGCTGCCGGACGGCCGGACCGAGCAGTTCCAGCGTGACAGCAGCGGCCAGTTGACCGGCTACATCGACCCGGCCGGGCACACCACCCGTTATGGCTACAACCGTCGCGGCCAGGTGCGCCAGCGCATCGACCCGCTGGGCCATCGCGTGCAGTTCGATTACGACCTCTACGGCCGTCTGCACAGCCTGAGCAACGAGAATGGCGAGCGCTACCGGTTTGCCTGGGACGCCGCTGACCGGCTGATCGAGCAACAGGACCTGGACGGCAGCGCCCGGCAGTACGCCTACGACAATCGCGACAACCTGATCGGCCTGACCCACCTGCCGGCTGCGCATGGCAACGGATTGAGTCTGGTGCCCGAACAGCCGCTGGCGCCACTGGCGCAGACCTTCGAGCGCGATGCGCTGGGCCGTCTGGTAGCCAAGCTCACCGCCGATGGCCTGACGGCCTACCGCTACACGCCGCTGGACCTGCTGGCTGAGGTGAGCGCTATAGACCGTGACGGACGCACGCAAAAGCTGGGCTTTGCCTACGACGCGCTCGGGCAGATGCGCGAGCAGCACAGCAGTGCTGGCGCCTTGCGCCATGAATACGACGAACTGGGCAACCTGACCCGCACTGGCCTGCCGGACGGTCGCTGGCTTAACCAGCTGTACTACGGTAGCGGCCATCTGCATCAGATCAACCTCGATGGCCAGGTGATCAGCGACTTCGAGCGTGACCGTCTGCACCGCGAAGTGCTGCGCACTCAGGGCCGGATCAGCACCCGCAGCCAGTACGACCGCGCCGGCCGGCTACGCGCCCGCTTGCGCCGCCCCGCCGGGCAGCCGCCGCAGTTACCGGCCCCGACCGAGCAACAATACGACTTCGACCCGGCCGACAATCTGGTGGGCCGCTTGCAACGCGATCGTCAGCCGCAACAAGAGCGCCGCGATCTGCTGCAGTACGACGCCAGCGGACGCATTGTCGCCCGTCAGGACAACCTGACCGGGCACAGCGAAACCTTCACCTGGGACGCTGCTGCCAACCTGCTCGACCGCCCGCTCAGCGGCGCGGGTTATGTGCGCAACAATCAGGTACTGACCTACCAGGACAAACGCTACCGCTACGATGCCTTCGGCCGTACCGTGGAAAAGCGCAGCGTCCGCCACGGCGTGCAGTGCTTCGCCTACGACGCCGAACACCGGCTGATCGAAGTCCGCAATGACAACGGCCATGTGCTGCGCATGCACTACGACCCGCTGGGCCGGCGCATCGCCAAAACCGAACACGACCGCCACGGCCATCTGCTGGGCGAGACGCGCTTCATCTGGGACGGCCTGCGCCTGTTGCAAGAACAGAAGAACAGCCTGGCCAGCCTGTATGTGTACCTGGAAGACAGCTACGAGCCTTTGGCGCGAATTGACGGCAGCGGCGACCAGCAACGTATCCGCTACTACCACAACGACCTCAACGGCCTGCCCGAACAACTCACCGACCACGACGGCCAGGCCGTCTGGCAGGCGCAGTACCAGGTGTGGGGCAACACCCTGCGCGAAGTGCGTGAGCCCTACTATGTGGAGGAGCAGAACCTCAGATTTCAGGGCCAGTACCTGGACCGCGAAAGCGGCCTGCACTACAACACCTTCAGGTTCTATGATCCGGATATCGGAAGGTTCACCACGCCAGACCCCATTGGGTTGGCGGGTGGGTTCAATCTGTATCAGTACGCGCCGAATCCGATTGGGTGGGTGGATCCGTGGGGGTGGGCTTGCGCCAGCTTCAAACGCTGGAAACGAGGAGACGCAATCGACAAGCCACTGCCCAGTGGTAAAGCACCTGCCTGGGACGTCGTCAGATCCCGTTATTGGAAAAACCGCCACGAAGCGACCAAAAATACGACAGAGTTCAGCCCGGCCAATCTGGCCCGAATGAAACGAGGCTCTGCGCCATTGGACAAGAACGGAAATCCGATGGAGCTACACCATCACAATCCGCAACGGTTTGGGGGAAGAGAAGTCAATAATCCCCGCAATTTACGTGAGGTAACGCGTGAACAACATGCCGCGCTTGATGAGTTCAGACATTTAGGAAGCAAGCCATGACACCGTTGGAAATCATAAAAGCGTTTGTAGAGTCTTTGATGACACCTGATGAGTTCGAAAACCAGTTGCGAGATAACCCGGCGCTATCTGCCGTTTTACAGGAGGGTTTCTCTCTCCCGGACTACGTCGAAGAGCCTGACCTGTACACGTTTGCGATTGGGCAGGATTATTCAAATGTCGAATCGATATTCAATACTCAAGTCTTACTATCAAGCTTCTTGCAAAGCCGGGCAGTCGAGCATGAGCGAAGCACGAGATATGAGGACCTGTTCAATCTGCTCCTTAAAGTCCAACCCAAGTGGCTGAGCCTGTCATCGGGCTACCTCTCCAGCCTGCTAGAAATGGCTCCGTCACAGAAACCCAAAGAGTTGCAGGCCTGGCTAAAGGACAAGATCAAGGACGAATTCCGCTACCTGAAAACATCACCGAAGTGGTTACAGGCTCCGGCGTGGCCAATCGAGAATGGAAAGCCCTTGGTCTTTGTGGGGCAACTGGATGTCAGCGACTTGAGTCACGATACTTCTCAGGCCTACGTTTTTTTCAACGCAGCCGCCAATACCTACCATACATTCAAACAGTCCTGCTGATGCCAGCATCGACAAACAGTCCGCCCGCCAAGAGGCGCGTTGATACCTAATAGAGCACTTCGCCACCTGTCAGTTCTGTCAGTAGATATTCGCGGCGCACTTTGCACAATGTAGGGTTCCGTAGCACCGGTCGGCCATGACAATCAATCGCGCCCCGGTGTGGCCTTACCTGTGGAGGTGCGACCGTGGATGCATTGAACGTCATCAATATCGGGACCGACAAGGTCAATGCGCTGCTCAATCTGGTGTTGCAATACGGCGCCACCATCGCCTTGAAGCTGCTGATCGCTACGCTGTTGTGGGTTGGCGGGCGCTGGTCGATCGGGATGCTGGTCAGGATGCTGCAACGCTCGCTGACCCGGCAGAAGTTCGACCCGACAGTGCTGCGCTATCTTGTCTCGTTCGTGACCGTGACCCTGAATATCATCCTGGTAGTGGCCATTCTTGGCTACTTCGGTATCGAGACCACCAGTTTTGCGGCACTGCTGGCAGCGGTGGGGCTGGCGATCGGGATGGCGTGGTCGGGGTTGCTGGCCAATCTGGCGGCCGGCGGGTTTATCATCGTGTTACGACCATTCAAGGTCGGCGATGTGATTGCCATCGCCGATGTCAGTGGCCGGGTTGAGGAAATCGGCCTGTTCGTCACCGAGATTGATACCGCTGACAACGTGCGGGTGCTGGTGAGCAACAACAAGATCCTGTCGAGCAACATCATCAATTACTCGACCAATGATTATCGGCGCGTCGAGCTGACCGCCACCTTGCCGGCAGACGTGGATGCTCAGCAGACCATGGCCCGGCTGAGCGATCAGTTGCAGGCCATTCCCAACGTGATGGCCAGGCCGCCGGCCGAAGTGCGTCTGTCAGCCGCCAGCGCCGACAACATCACCCTGACGCTGCGCTCGTTCTGCCATAACGATCATTACTGGCCGGTGTATTACCAGGCCATGGAGGTGTTGCGCGGGTTGTTGCAGGAGAAAGCGCCAGAGCATAAGAGCCCTGGCGCGGTGTGACGGCTTACTGGGTAATGCCGATCAGTGAACGCCCGCGCAGTCCGGTGGGAGGCAGCTCTGCTGGCGAATACAGGCGTACATCGACAGCAGATGTGCCGGTTTTACTGGCCTCTTCGCGAGCAAGCTCGCTCCCACAAACGAACAATACTGGCATTAAGCTTACTGGGCGCCCAGCGCGCCGGAGTTGGCCATGATGAAGGCCACGAATTGCTCCGGGGTCATCTTCTGGCCATTGAAGTCGACGCTGTTGTTGGCGTATTGCAGGCTGGTGACGATGTTTTCGCCCTCGACCTTAGCCAGTTGCATACCCTGAGCCATGACCGCCGCCATGTCGCTGACCGCGTTGGCCTGGTCGGCCACTTCTTTCGGGTCGGTGACGCCCTGCAGGTTGGCTTGCAGGCCAACGATGTCGCGGATCATCGGCTTGGACAGCACCACACGGGCGGTGACCTGGCCGAGGCTCTTGCTGAGCAGTTCGTCCTGCGGCTGATCGAATGCACCCGGGTCGGTCAGGTCGACGCTCAGGTGCGCATGGCTTTCACCGTTGGCAGTCTTGAGCGAGAACTTCTCCAGTTCGATGTGTGGCTTGCCGGCCAGCAGCTTGCGCATTTCGGCGTCCAGCAGTGCCTGGTCGGCAGGGCTGAGGTTCAGCTCCAGCGGCTGTTCGGCGGCGGCGGCAGCCTGTTGCTGAGGCACGACCTTTTCCTGGAACAGCTGATACAGCGAGCGGGTGGAAGCCACGTCGAAATTACTGAACCGCAGCCCCAGATGCGCGGCACCAATGTCCTTGCCGCTGTAGGAAATCTTTGCCACATCGTAGTTGATCTGGGCAGCGAGCTTGTCGCCCTCTTCCTGCATCAGGTTGGTGTTGGTGAAGTTATCCAGTTGCACTGCAGGCCGGCCAACCGGCTGGAACACCAACTGGTCGACCTTGACGTTGCTGTGGCCCAGGTAGAAGCCTGCCTTGCCCTTGGTGCCGCCGGTATCGAAACTCATGCCTTTGACCTGCATGGCGACCGGACCGTCCGGCGACTGCACATTGAGTTGCAGGCTGTCCATGGTGCCGGTCATCTTGAGCTTGTCGGCGTCGGCCGAAGCGTCGGTCAGCAGGGTCAGGCCGGAGAAACTGAATTCGCCGTCGGTGTCCTTGTATTGCAGCGGGGCGAAGGTCACGGTGCCGTTGACCGAGCGGTCATAGCCGATGCTGGCATCGGTATGAAATGGCGTCTTGCCCTGGCTCATGGCGAACCACTTTTCTACATCGGGGGTCTTTTCCAGTTCGGCCTTGCTCACCGCCATGACCGGCAGCAGTTTCAGGGACGCCAGGCGCGACAGCGGCAACGGACCGTGCTGGATATGATCGACGAATTTGAATTCCAGGGTCTGGGTCTGGCCATTCTCGTCCAGCGCCTGGACGGTCGAACGATAACGCGCGGTGCTGCTGAACAGGCCGCTGTCCAGTGACTCAAGCTGGAGATCGACCTTGTACTGGCTGCCGGCAAAAGCCTTGGTCAGTTCCTGATTGCCCTTGGCCAGGGTCTCGTTGAGCACGCCCGGCAGTTGCTGACCGGTGTACCAGGCGCCGCCGATGGCCAGTGCGCCGACAGCCACGATCACGCCTGCTGCAATACCTGATTTATTCATATCGACCTGAAGATGTCCGTTCTGATGGTTGGAAAAGGCCTTCCCTGTCCGCTATCGGATGCAGAGCCAGGCCGGGCAATGCCCTGCCGAAAAACCGGAGAAGATTAACATCGGCAGCGCCCACAGGCCCGAGAACATGGCCTGAATGCGCGGTTCGACACATTAGCGGGTGTTTCGTTGCAATTGGCCCAGGGTAGCCAGTGCCGCAATGGACGCGTTAGTCTGGTTGCGGACTGACAAGAGGCCGATCACATGAGTGCACAGCAGGGCGAGCGCGGGCCGATCAAGGCCGTGATTTTCGATATGGATGGTCTGTTACTGGACACCGAAGGGATCTACACCGAAGTCACCGAGCTGATTGCCGGACGCTATGGCAAGCATTTCGACTGGAGCATCAAGCAGAACACTATCGGTCGCGGGGCCCGCGACTTTTCCGGCTACATCATCGACACCCTGGAGCTGCCGATCTCGGTGGACGAGTTCCTGGAGATCCGCCAGCCGCTGCTCGATGAGCGCTTCCCGCAGTGCCCGGCAATGCCCGGTGCCGAGGCGCTGGTCCGGCATCTGGCAGCGCACCGTATTCCCATCGCGGTAGGCACCAGCTCATCGGTGCGCTATTACCACGCCAAGATCACCCGGCACCAAGCCTGGTTCGAACTGTTCGATACCGTGGTGACAGCTGACGACCCTGAGGTGACAGCCGCCAAACCCGCCCCGGACATTTTTCTGCGTGCCGCCGAGCGCCTGGGCGTAGCGCCGGGCGATTGCCTGGTGTTCGAGGACTCACCCTTTGGCGTGACCGCCGCCAAAGCCGCCGGCATGCTCGCCGTGGCCATCCCGGACCCGAACATGCCGACTGATCGCTATCACCACGCCGACCTGGTGCTCGGCTCGCTGAGTGAGGCGCCGCTGGCGCAATGGGGCTTGCCTGCGCTGCCAACCTGATCCCCTTCAGTCATATGGAAAATTGTTGAGCATGAGCTACCGCACACTGGGCCAATCGGGCCTTAAAGTTTCCACCCTGACCCTGGGCAGCATGATGTTCGGCGAACAAACCGGCACCGAGGAGTCACTGCGCATCATTGATAAAGCCTGGGACCAAGGGGTGAATTTCATCGACACCGCCGACGTATACAACGGCGGGCGTTCGGAAGAAATCGTCGGCGAAGCCATCGCCGCGCGGCGCAGCGAATGGGTGCTGGCAACCAAGGTCGCGGTGGGGCCGAGCGACGGCGTGCCCAATCGGGCCGGCCTTAACCGCAAGCATATCTTCAACGCCATCGACAACAGCCTGCGCCGCCTCGACACCGATTACATCGATATCTATTACCTGCACAAGGAAGACCACGACACGCCGCTGGAGGTGACGGTATCGGCGATTGGCGATCTGATTCGTCAGGGCAAGATCCGTTACTGGGGGGTGTCGAACTTTCGCGGCTGGCGGATCGCCGAGATCGCCAATGTCGCTCAGCGTCTGGGGGTGGACAAACCGGTCATCAGCCAGCCGTTGTACAACATCGTCAACCGTCAGGCTGAACTGGAACAGATTCCTGCCGCAGCGTTTCATGGCCTGGGCGTGGTGCCTTACAGCCCGCTGGCGCGTGGCGTGCTCAGTGGCAAATATGCCGTGGATGCAGCCCCGGCCAGTGACAGCCGGGCCGGGCGCCAGGACAAGCGTCTGCTGGAAACCGAATGGCGCGCCGAATCGCTGCAGATCGCCCGGCGCATTCAGGACTACACCCGCGAGAAGGGCGTGGGCATCGTCGAGTTTGCGATTGCCTGGGTACTGAACAACCAGGCGGTGTCCTCGGCCATTGTCGGGCCGCGTACCGAGCAACAATGGGACAGCTACCTCAAGGCACTTGAGGTGCGCATCAGCGCCGAAGACGAAGCGTTCGTCGACTCGCTGGTTACCCCTGGCCATGCCTCGACGCCGGGTTTCAATGATGTGCAGCACTTCGTATCAGGGCGTCCACTGCGCTGACGAACAGTGGCCGTGCGGGCTCGCTCCCGCACGATGCCACACTTCATAACGCCTGTGTCGGTAGATACTCATATCCATCAGACCGACGAGCGACATTAAAATATCTGCCAGAGATATTGATGAACGCGCCTTGAATGAGAAGAATGCGTCTCGTTTTTTACGCCTGTATGCGAATCAACGTACTTGAGACGGCTCAGGCCGTTGTTTTCCATGGCCACTGGAAGAATTTTGACTAGTCTGTTGGCAGGCTGTGCATTTATTGGATCCCATTAGGCCAGGTTGATAAAGAAATATGGCGATGCGCAAGATCGATAGAGAAGCCTTTTTATACGAAGTGCTGGGCAACGAGCAGCTGCCGGCGCACCTTGCCCGAACCGTGATCGAAGAAAAACTACGCAGCGCCATCCTCGACGGCCGCCTGCCCAGCGGCACGGCATTGCGCCAGCAAGAGCTGGCGACCCTGTTCGGCGTCAGCCGCATGCCGGTACGCGAAGCCCTGCGCCAGCTTGAGGCTCAGTCGCTGGTACGTGTCCAATTGCATAAAGGCGCCGTAGTAGCTCCCTTGATCACGGAAGACGCCGTAGACGCCTACGCGCTGCGCATCCTGTTCGAGTCCGAGGCGCTGCGCCTGTCGATCCCGCTGCTTGATGCCGAGGACTACGCTCTGGCGCGCCAATGCATCGAAGAGCTGGAAATAGAAACCGACTACAGCCGTATCGGTACGCTCAACCGCATGTTCCATATGGCGCTGTACGCCAAGACGCCCAACAAGCGTTTGATGCGTCTGGTCGAGGCCGGGTTGAACGAAGAAGAGCGCTTCCTGCGGTTTAATCTTTCCGCCATGGGCCTGGGCAAACTTGTTCAGGACGACCATTGGGAACTGCTGCGCCTTGCCGAAGCCCGGGAGATCGACGCCACTGTCGAGGCCCTGCATAACCACCTCAATCGTGCGGTCAACGCCATTACCCGTTATCTGGCGAGCAAGGCAGCTGAAACCCGGCCCAGACGCCAACGTAAGCAAGGCACCGTCGACGCTTGAGCCCCCGGAGCACTCCGACGGGCGCCTTGCGCGCTGCAATAGTTGCAAATTGTTGTCGGCCTCAACACAATGCGACTTATTATCATTTACACATCGAGATGGCGTGTCACGATGTCTGCCCATCATTTGGCCCTGCATAACCTCTACAGCAATCATCACAGCTGGCTCAACGCCTGGCTGCGCAGCAAGCTGGGCAACGCTGCAGATGCCGCTGACCTGGCCCAGGACACCTTTGTGCGCCTGTGCAACCGGCATGAGCCTCTGGAGCTGAAAACCCCACGCGCGTTTCTGCGCACCGTGGCACGCGGGCTGGTGATTGATCACTGGCGTCGTGAAGAATTGCATCGGGCCTGGCTGCACACTATCGCCCATTTGCCGCCTGGCGAAGCACCGTCCCCGGAAACCCGTGAATTGATCCTCGAATTGCTCAATGCCGTGGCACGCATGCTCGATGGCATGAAGCCCAAAGTGCGTCAGGCCTTTCTGCTGGCACAATGCGAAGGGCTGACCCACAAGCAGATCGCTGAACGCCTGGGCGTTTCGATACGTTCTGTGGAACGCTACGTCGCCGACGCGCTGTATCACTGCTACCTGTTGCGGTACGAGACGTGAGCACCCTGCACTCCCCTTCAGCGCAGGTCGTGCGCCAGGCTATCGACTGGTCACTGCGCCTGAGACAGCCCGAAGTCGATCCACGCCTGTATGAACAGTGCACCCAGTGGCGCAGCGCACATGCCGATCATGAGCAGGCCTGGCAGCGGGTCCAGACATTGAGCAGTGACCTGAACAGCACCTTCGACGCGCTGCCTGGTGCAGGCCAGACCTTCGAGACACTGGAAAACAGCGCACGCCAGTTGAGCCGCAGACGGACCCTGAAGCTGTTGTCGGGCACTGTGCTGCTCGGTAGCGCGGGAAGCTGGCTGGCCAGGGATTACCCGGCGTGGAATGCCGACTTCAGTACCGGAATCGGCCAGTGCCAGAGTTATCGACTGGCCGACGGCAGCCAGTTGCAGCTCAATACTGACAGCGTCGCCAGCCTGGCCGGGCCTGGTCAGTTGCAGCTGGAACGTGGCGAACTATTGCTGGACTGCACCACCCCGGTCAGCGTCGCGGGCCGCCATGGACACTTCGAAGCCCAGGCCGGGCGTTTTGTGATCCGCCAGGAAGCGTCACGTAGCCGGGTCAGTGTGCTGCAAGGCCAACTGAGTATTCACGGTGTCGGCGGCCCCGTCACTCAGGTAGCGGCCGGGCAACACTATTGGCTCGACACCAAGGGCGTGCAGCGCCTGGCCGAACTGGACATGGAGGCTGGCGCCTGGGCGCAAGGGCTGATCGTCACCCGCAATATGCGGCTGGCGGATTTTCTGGCGGAGCTCGGCCGCTATCGCCGTGGTTATCTGGGTTGCACTGACGACATCGCCGGCTTGCGTCTGTCGGGTGTGTACCGCCTTGCCGATACCGACCAGTTGCTGGCCATGCTGCCCAAGACCCTGCCGGTCCAACTCAACTACCGCACACGCTGGTGGATCACCCTGCAGCGTCAGGTGTGAAATTTTCTGGCGGGTTTGTGCCGCTGCTTCGGCATAGCAGTCAGTAACCCTCATTGTCTTACTGACCCGAATGGAACGGCCCATGAACCAGCCTCACTCTGCCTCGCTATCCGCTGCCAGACCAATCATCCGCTCAGCCCTGGGGCTGGCCGTACGCACAGCCATCATCTGTTCTTCGCTAGGAGCCGTCACTTGGTCATTCCAGGCACAAGCGCAAGAGAGCGTGACCCAGGCGCTACGTAACTACTCAATTGCGCCAGCGCCGCTGGGCGAAGCCTTGAATCAATTCGCCCGCCAGGCCGGCATCAGCCTGGCCACCACCCCAGAGCAAACTGCCGGCCTGCGCTCCCGGAGTCTGCAAGGCCGTTACGCCACTGACCAGGCTCTGCAGCTGCTGTTACAGGGCACCGGCCTGCAGGCCAGCTCGGCCGATGGCAGCAACTACATCCTGAGCAGCAGCGTCGAGCAGACCTTGTCGCTGCCCTCGACGGACATTCGCGGTTTCTCGCTGGGCAACGCACTGGGCAGTGCCGAAGGCTACAACGCGACCCACAGCCAAGTGGCGACCAAGACCAGTACCGCGCTGCTGGAGACTTCACAGTCGGTGTCGGTGGTGACCCGCCAGCAGATGGATGACCAGGGCGCCCAGAGCGTCGCCCAGGCCATGCGCTACTCCCCCGGCGTGCTGACCAATCCCTATGGTGCAACGCATCGTTATGACTATGTGGCGATGCGTGGCTTCAACGATGGCTCGGTGGATAACATCTACCTCGATGGCCTCAAGTCGATGGGCGACAGCGGCACCTACAGCACCATGCAGGTCGACCCGTACTTTCTGGAGCGGGTGGACGTGCTGAAGGGGCCGTCATCGGTGCTGTATGGCCGCAGTTCACCCGGTGGCCTGGTGGCACTGACCAGCAAGAAGCCGCTGTATGAGGATTACCATCAGATTCAGGCGACCATAGGCACTCAGGGGCAGCGCGGGCTGGGCTTCGATTTCAGCGGGCCACTGGACGATGACAAGCGCATCGCCTATCGGCTGACCGGCCTCAGCGAACGCTCCGATACCCAGTTCGATCATGTCGAAGAAAAGCGTTATGCCTTGGCGCCAACCTTGAGTATCGACTTCAGCGAAGACACCTCGCTGACCTTGCAGGCCTACTTGCAGCATGATCCTGAGGGCGGTTATCACAGCGGCGTGCCCGCCGATGGTTCGCTGCGTCAGCGCAATGGCCAACGGATCTCTGAACACTTCTTCGACGGCGAGCCGGGCGTCGATGGCTACAGCCGCGATCAGCAGTCTTTCGGTTATCAGTTCGAGCACCGTTTCAATGACACCTTCACCGCACGGCAGAACTTCCGTTATCTGGATTCGGACGTCGACGTGGATCAGGTCTACGGCTATGGCTGGACCAGTGCCACCGGCAACGAGTTGAACCGGTATTACTCGGGCGGTCGCGAAAGGCTGCATTCGTTCATTGTCGACAATATGGTGCAGGCTGAATTCTTCACTGCCGCGATCAAGCACACCGTATTACTGGGCGCGGACTATCAACGGCGCAAGACCGTGGTCGACTGGACCAGCGGCGCGGCGTCACCGCTCAACGCGTTTACGCCTGTGTATGGCGACACGACCATCAGTTACTACAGCCCGACCCGCTACTTGCGTCGTTTGGAGCAGACCGGGCTGTACGCTCAGGATCTGATTGAACTGGACCGCTGGCGCGTCTCGCTCGGCTTGCGCCAGGACTGGGTCAAGACCTCGGAAGAAAACCGTTTGGCCGAGTTTGCTCGGCCGCTGGGTACCGAGGTCGAAGATCGCCGTAGCAAATTCACCGGCCGCGCCGGGGTACTGTATCTGTTCGACAACGGCGTGGCGCCGTACCTGAGCTACTCCGAGTCGTTCAACCCCAACTCGTTTGCCGACAGCAACGGCAACCCGTTGGCACCGACTGACGGAACGCAATGGGAAGCGGGGATCAAATATCAGCCACCGGGCACCGATAACCTGTTCACCGCCTCGGTATTCCGCATCGATCAGGAGAACCTGGCGTCCAAGCTGCCGCAGGAGAACTTCTACCGGCCGATAGGAGCAGTACGCTCGCAAGGTCTGGAGCTGGAAGCCCATGTGCAGCTCACCGAGCAATTCAAGTTGCTGGGCAGCTATACCTTTACCGACATCGAATACTCCAAGTCGATGCTCAGCACCTTGAGCACGGCGAGCAATGTAATCGAGAACAAAGGCAACTCTCCAACCCAGGCGCCGAGGCAGATGGCTTCGCTGTGGGGCGACTATCGCTTTAACCAGGGGGCGCTGGACGGGCTGCGCCTCGGTGCCGGGGTACGCTATGTCGGCTATAGCTGGGCAGATGCAGAGAACACCCTGAAGGTTCCAGCCTATACCCTGTTCGATGCTTCGGTGGGTTATGACCTGGGCAAGGTCGGACTCAAAGGTGTGGATGTACGGCTCAACGCCAATAACCTGAGCAATGAGTCGTACGTCGCATCCTGTGCCAGCCTGAGTTACTGCTACATGGGCGAAGAGCGCAATGTGGTCGCGACTGTCAGCTACGAGTTCTGATAAAAGCAGGGCGCAGAAATGACAAAACCCCTGACCGCACGGCGATCAGGGGTTTCGGAATTGAATCTTGACGATGACCTACTCTCACATGGGGAAGCCCCACACTACCATCGGCGATGCACCGTTTCACTGCTGAGTTCGGGATGGGATCAGGTGGTTCCAGCGCTCTATGGTCGTCAAGAAATTCTGTAGCTCGACCCGTCAACGACGTGCCAGCGAATTTGAATGTCTTCTACTAAAAGCAAAACCCCCGATCGCAGAGCGATCAGGGGTTCTGTGTTTGAATCTTGACGATGACCTACTCTCACATGGGGAAGCCCCACACTACCATCGGCGATGTATCGTTTCACTACTGAGTTCGGGATGGGATCAGGTGGTTCCAACACTCTATGGTCGTCAAGAAATTCGGTAGCCAGTGCGTTTTCACACGCTGGCAAATTCGGTTATGTGAACATTTTTCGGCGTTTGCTGATCAGCTTTCGGCTGTATCGTCTTCACACACCGCCACTGCTGTGCAGATGGCTTGGGTGTTATATGGTCAAGCCTCACGGGCAATTAGTATGGGTTAGCTCAACGCCTCACAGCGCTTACACACCCCACCTATCAACGTCGTAGTCTTCGACGGCCCTTTAGGGGATTCAAGATCCCAGTGAGATCTCATCTTGAGGCAAGTTTCCCGCTTAGATGCTTTCAGCGGTTATCTTTTCCGAACATAGCTACCCGGCAATGCCACTGGCGTGACAACCGGAACACCAGAGGTTCGTCCACTCCGGTCCTCTCGTACTAGGAGCAGCCCCTCTCAAATCTCAAACGTCCACGGCAGATAGGGACCGAACTGTCTCACGACGTTCTAAACCCAGCTCGCGTACCACTTTAAATGGCGAACAGCCATACCCTTGGGACCGGCTTCAGCCCCAGGATGTGATGAGCCGACATCGAGGTGCCAAACACCGCCGTCGATATGAACTCTTGGGCGGTATCAGCCTGTTATCCCCGGAGTACCTTTTATCCGTTGAGCGATGGCCCTTCCATACAGAACCACCGGATCACTAAGACCTACTTTCGTACCTGCTCGACGTGTGGGTCTCGCAGTCAAGCGCGCTTTTGCCTTTATACTCTACGACCGATTTCCGACCGGTCTGAGCGCACCTTCGTACTCCTCCGTTACTCTTTGGGAGGAGACCGCCCCAGTCAAACTACCCACCATACACTGTCCTCGATCCGGATAACGGACCTGAGTTAGAACCTCAAAGTTGCCAGGGTGGTATTTCAAGGATGGCTCCACGCAGACTGGCGTCCACGCTTCATAGCCTCCCACCTATCCTACACAAGCAAATTCAAAGTCCAGTGCAAAGCTATAGTAAAGGTTCACGGGGTCTTTCCGTCTAGCCGCGGATACACTGCATCTTCACAGCGATTTCAATTTCACTGAGTCTCGGGTGGAGACAGCGCCGCCATCGTTACGCCATTCGTGCAGGTCGGAACTTACCCGACAAGGAATTTCGCTACCTTAGGACCGTTATAGTTACGGCCGCCGTTTACCGGGGCTTCGATCAAGAGCTTCGCTTGCGCTAACCCCATCAATTAACCTTCCGGCACCGGGCAGGCGTCACACCCTATACGTCCACTTTCGTGTTTGCAGAGTGCTGTGTTTTTAATAAACAGTCGCAGCGGCCTGGTATCTTCGACCGGCATGGGCTTACGGAGCAAGTCCTTCACCCTCACCGGCGCACCTTCTCCCGAAGTTACGGTGCCATTTTGCCTAGTTCCTTCACCCGAGTTCTCTCAAGCGCCTTGGTATTCTCTACCTAACCACCTGTGTCGGTTTGGGGTACGGTTCCCGATTATCTGAAGCTTAGGAGCTTTTCCTGGAAGCATGGCATCAACCACTTCATGTTCTAAAGAACACTCGTCATCAGCTCTCGGCCTTGGGATCCCGGATTTGCCTAAGATCCCAGCCTACCACCTTAAACCTGGACAACCAACGCCAGGCTGGCCTAGCCTTCTCCGTCCCTCCATCGCAATAACCGGAAGTACAGGAATATTAACCTGTTTTCCATCGACTACGCTTTTCAGCCTCGCCTTAGGGACCGACTAACCCTGCGTCGATTAACGTTGCGCAGGAAACCTTGGTCTTTCGGCGTGGGAGTTTTTCACTCCCATTGTCGTTACTCATGTCAGCATTCGCACTTCTGATACCTCCAGCAAGCTTCTCAACTCACCTTCACAGGCTTACAGAACGCTCCTCTACCGCATCACCAAAAGGTGATACCCGTAGCTTCGGTGCATGGTTTGAGCCCCGTTACATCTTCCGCGCAGGCCGACTCGACTAGTGAGCTATTACGCTTTCTTTAAAGGGTGGCTGCTTCTAAGCCAACCTCCTAGCTGTCTAAGCCTTCCCACATCGTTTCCCACTTAACCATGACTTTGGGACCTTAGCTGACGGTCTGGGTTGTTTCCCTTTTCACGACGGACGTTAGCACCCGCCGTGTGTCTCCCATGCTCGGCACTTGTAGGTATTCGGAGTTTGCATCGGTTTGGTAAGTCGGGATGACCCCCTAGCCGAAACAGTGCTCTACCCCCTACAGTGATACATGAGGCGCTACCTAAATAGCTTTCGAGGAGAACCAGCTATCTCCGAGCTTGATTAGCCTTTCACTCCGATCCACAGGTCATCCGCTAACTTTTCAACGGTAGTCGGTTCGGTCCTCCAGTCAGTGTTACCTAACCTTCAACCTGCCCATGGATAGATCGCCCGGTTTCGGGTCTATACCCAGCGACTAAACGCCCTATTAAGACTCGCTTTCGCTACGCCTCCCCTATACGGTTAAGCTTGCCACTGAATATAAGTCGCTGACCCATTATACAAAAGGTACGCAGTCACCTAACAAGTAGGCTCCCACTGCTTGTACGCATACGGTTTCAGGTTCTATTTCACTCCGCTCTCCGCGGTTCTTTTCGCCTTTCCCTCACGGTACTGGTTCACTATCGGTCAGTCAGTAGTATTTAGCCTTGGAGGATGGTCCCCCCATATTCAGACAAGGTTTCTCGTGCCCCGTCCTACTCGATTTCATGACAAGGAGATTTTCGCGTACAGGGCTATCACCCACTATGGCCGCACTTTCCAGAGCGTTCCGCTAATCTCCAAGCCACTTAAGGGCTGGTCCCCGTTCGCTCGCCACTACTAAGGGAATCTCGGTTGATTTCTATTCCTCAGGGTACTTAGATGTTTCAGTTCCCCTGGTTCGCCTCTTGCACCTATGTATTCAGTGCAAGATACTCAGCTTGTGCTGAGTGGGTTCCCCCATTCAGAGATCTCCGGATCAAAGTCTGTTTGCCGACTCCCCGAAGCTTATCGCAGGCTACCACGTCTTTCATCGCCTCTGACTGCCAAGGCATCCACCGTATGCGCTTCTTCACTTGACCATATAACCCCAAGCTATCTGGTTATACTGTGAAGACGACATTCGCCGAAAGCTTGATTCAACAAACTTTCTTTGCCTTAGCCTGCACCCCACCAGTGAAAGTGGTGCACAGTCTAAAATGTTTCACATATCCGAATTTTTAAAGAACGATCTGGTAAAAACCAGAAATCAACATTCGCACCGCGAATATTCATTTCTATTTTCTAACCAAGGAAGCAGTTAATGGTGGAGCCAAGCGGGATCGAACCGCTGACCTCCTGCGTGCAAGGCAGGCGCTCTCCCAGCTGAGCTATGGCCCCAGGGAACTGGTAGGTCTGGGCAGATTTGAACTGCCGACCTCACCCTTATCAGGGGTGCGCTCTAACCAACTGAGCTACAGACCTAGATCTTGATGCCTACAACAATCAAGCCTGAAGCTTGCAGCTTAAAGCTTGGAGCTACTTCTATCGTCTTCTTCAATGAATCAAGCAATTCGTGTGGGAACTTACGACGCAGCTGGGTCGTCGATTAAGGAGGTGATCCAGCCGCAGGTTCCCCTACGGCTACCTTGTTACGACTTCACCCCAGTCATGAATCACACCGTGGTAACCGTCCTCCCGAAGGTTAGACTAGCTACTTCTGGTGCAACCCACTCCCATGGTGTGACGGGCGGTGTGTACAAGGCCCGGGAACGTATTCACCGCGACATTCTGATTCGCGATTACTAGCGATTCCGACTTCACGCAGTCGAGTTGCAGACTGCGATCCGGACTACGATCGGTTTTGTGAGATTAGCTCCACCTCGCGGTTTGGCAACCCTCTGTACCGACCATTGTAGCACGTGTGTAGCCCAGGCCGTAAGGGCCATGATGACTTGACGTCATCCCCACCTTCCTCCGGTTTGTCACCGGCAGTCTCCTTAGAGTGCCCACCATAACGTGCTGGTAACTAAGGACAAGGGTTGCGCTCGTTACGGGACTTAACCCAACATCTCACGACACGAGCTGACGACAGCCATGCAGCACCTGTCTCAATGTTCCCGAAGGCACCAATCCATCTCTGGAAAGTTCATTGGATGTCAAGGCCTGGTAAGGTTCTTCGCGTTGCTTCGAATTAAACCACATGCTCCACCGCTTGTGCGGGCCCCCGTCAATTCATTTGAGTTTTAACCTTGCGGCCGTACTCCCCAGGCGGTCAACTTAATGCGTTAGCTGCGCCACTAAAATCTCAAGGATTCCAACGGCTAGTTGACATCGTTTACGGCGTGGACTACCAGGGTATCTAATCCTGTTTGCTCCCCACGCTTTCGCACCTCAGTGTCAGTATGAGCCCAGGTGGTCGCCTTCGCCACTGGTGTTCCTTCCTATATCTACGCATTTCACCGCTACACAGGAAATTCCACCACCCTCTGCCCTACTCTAGCTTGCCAGTTTTGGATGCAGTTCCCAGGTTGAGCCCGGGGATTTCACATCCAACTTAACAAACCACCTACGCGCGCTTTACGCCCAGTAATTCCGATTAACGCTTGCACCCTCTGTATTACCGCGGCTGCTGGCACAGAGTTAGCCGGTGCTTATTCTGTCGGTAACGTCAAAATCGTCACGTATTAGGTAACGACCCTTCCTCCCAACTTAAAGTGCTTTACAATCCGAAGACCTTCTTCACACACGCGGCATGGCTGGATCAGGCTTTCGCCCATTGTCCAATATTCCCCACTGCTGCCTCCCGTAGGAGTCTGGACCGTGTCTCAGTTCCAGTGTGACTGATCATCCTCTCAGACCAGTTACGGATCGTCGCCTTGGTGAGCCTTTACCCCACCAACTAGCTAATCCGACCTAGGCTCATCTGATAGCGTGAGGTCCGAAGAGCCCCCACTTTCTCCCGTAGGACGTATGCGGTATTAGCGTCCGTTTCCGGACGTTATCCCCCACTATCAGGCAGATTCCTAGGCATTACTCACCCGTCCGCCGCTCTCAAGAGAAGCAAGCTCCTCTCTACCGCTCGACTTGCATGTGTTAGGCCTGCCGCCAGCGTTCAATCTGAGCCATGATCAAACTCTTCAGTTCAATACTGCTTGGGTTTTGAGAAAACCCTAAACTTGGCTCAGCAATCTCAAATGACTATGTGATTTCTCGCATGGTCACTTACGTTGCTGATAATCTGTTGACTCTCAGTCTGACAGCGCAAGCACCCACACGAATTGCTTGATTCAATTGTTAAAGAGCGGTTGGTTGAGCCTTTCGCTTCAACCGAGGCGCGAATTCTACGCTAACCTCTTGTTCTGTCAAGCGTTTATTTTCAGAAGTTTCAAACTCATTCAAAACTTCGAAACGCTACAACCGAACAGCTTGCCGAGCATCTTTCGATTAGCTCGTCAGCGGGAGGCGAATCTTACAGCATCCTAAGTTGCTGTCAACTGCCTTTTTCACCGCCGGAGCCAGGAGGCTCGCGCCGCCTCCAACCCTTTCCGAACTTCTAACTCCTTGATTACTAAGGAGTTTCTCGTTCATTCCGCGTTGGAAGTGGTGCGCATTATAAGGACATCTGAAAGCCCGTCAACCGTTAATTTCAATAATTCTGAAATAAACGCTCAGCCGCTTCAAAACTGATCTTTCTTCTATATAGAAGAGAAGAGATTAAATAACCCTCGCCTGACGCAACCCTGCAATCTGCTCCTCGCTCATCCCCAGCAAAGCCTGCAGCACCCCCTGCGTATGCTCACCCAACAAAGGCGGCGCATGACGATAGGTAACCGGCGTCTCAGACAAGCGAATCGGGCTGGCCACCAGCGGCACCTGCCCACCCAGCGCATGCGGCAAGCTGATAGCCAGTTCCCGCGCCAGCACCTGCGGATCGGCAAACACTTGGGCCAGGTCGTTGATCGGCCCGCACGGTACGCCAACCGCCTCCAGCTCGGCCACCCACTGCGCGGTGGTCTTGAACACCGTTGCCTGGCGGATCAGCATCACCAGTTCAGCCCGGTTGGTCACCCGCAGCTTATTGGTCTGGAAGCGCGGATCGTCGGCCCACTGCGGCTGCCCCGCCACTTCAGCAAACTTTCTGAACTGGCTGTCATTGCCAACGGTAAGAATGAAATCCCCATCGGCAGTCGGGAAATCCTGATATGGCACGATATTGGGATGTGCATTACCCAACCGACGCGGCGCCGTTCCGGTGGTCAGGTAGTTCATCGCCTGGTTCGCCAGGCAAGCGACCTGCACGTCGAGCAATGCCATATCGATGTATTGCCCCACCCCGGTCTGGTCACGATGCGCCAGCGCGGCAAGCATTGCAGTGCTGGCGTACAACCCGGTCAGGATATCCGTCAGCGCCACACCCACCTTGACCGGTCCGGCACCGTCCTCAGCATCAGTACGCCCGGTCAGGCTCATCAGCCCACCCAACCCCTGGATCATGAAGTCATACCCGGCACGCTTGGCATAAGGCCCGGTTTGCCCGAAGCCGGTAATGGAGCAATAGATGAGCCGTGGGTTGCTCAGCTTCAGTGACTCATAATCGAGCCCGTAGGCCGCCAGGCCGCCGACCTTGAAATTCTCGATCAGGATATCGGAGCATTGCGCCAGCTCACGCACCAGTGCCTGCCCTTCAGGGCGCGTGAAGTCGATGGTCACCGACTGCTTGTTGCGATTGGCCGCCAGATAGTAAGCAGCCTCTGCGGTATTCTCGCCGGCGGCATCTTTCAGGAACGGCGGCCCCCAGGCACGGGTGTCGTCACCACTGCCCGGACGCTCGATCTTTATGACCTCAGCGCCCAGGTCAGCCAGGATCTGCCCGGACCAGGGCCCGGCCAGCACCCGCGACAGATCAAGCACTCGTACATGCGACAGCGCGCCCATGGTCTGCTCCCCATCTCTATTAATAGAAGGCCTGGATGCCGGTCTGTGCGCGCCCAAGAATCAGGGCGTGTACATCGTGCGTCCCCTCATAGGTATTGACCACCTCAAGGTTGACCAGATGGCGCGCCACACCGAACTCGTCGCTGATGCCATTGCCACCCAGCATGTCCCGCGCCAGACGCGCAATATCCAGCGCCTTGCCGCAGGAGTTGCGCTTCATGATCGACGTGATTTCTACCGCTGCCGTCCCTTCATCCTTCATCCGCCCAAGTCGCAGGCAGCCTTGCAACGCCAGGCTGATCTCGGTCTGCATGTCGGCCAGCTTTTTCTGGATCAACTGGTTGGCTGCCAGTGGGCGGCCGAACTGCTGGCGGTCCAGGGTGTATTGCCGCGAGGTATGCCAGCAGTATTCCGCAGCCCCCAGTGCGCCCCAGGCGATCCCGTAGCGCGCTGAGTTGAGGCAGGTAAACGGACCTTTCAGACCGCGCACGTCAGGGAAGATGTTCTCTTCGGGCACAAACACGTTATCCATTACGATCTCACCGGTGATCGATGCCCGCAGCCCGACCTTGCCGTGAATGGCCGGCGCGCTCAGCCCCGCCCAGCCCTTCTCCAGGATGAAGCCGCGAATATCGCCGGCATCATCCTTGGCCCAAACCACAAACACATCGGCAATCGGACTGTTGGTGATCCACATCTTCGCCCCGCTCAGGCTATAGCCACCCTCCACCTTGCGTGCCCGGCTGATCATGGCGCCCGGATCGGAGCCATGATTGGGCTCGGTCAGGCCAAAGCAGCCAATCCACTCGCCAGTGGCGAGTCTGGGCAGGTACTTCTGCTTCTGCGCCTCGGAACCGAACTCGTTGATCGGCACCATCACCAGCGACGACTGCACGCTCATCATCGAGCGGTAGCCGGAGTCGATACGTTCCACCTCGCGGGCAATCAGCCCGTAGCACACATAATTGAGCCCACTGCCGCCATACGCTTCAGGGATCGTCGCACCCAGCAGCCCCACCTCGCCCATTTCACGGAAAATCGCAGGATCGGTGCGCTCGTGACGGAAAGCCTCCAGCACCCGGGGCGCCAGTTTGTCCTGGGCAAATTGTTCAGCGCTGTCACGAACCATGCGCTCTTCTTCAGTCAGTTGCTGATCCAGCAACAGCGGATCAATCCAGTTGAAGCTTGCCTTGCCGCCCATGGTCCATGCCTCACAGAAATGCCATTGGTAATGCATCAAGCCTAGCCGCGCACCACCCAAGGGACAAACGACGTTTATGCACGGTGTTGTGCTAATTTCTCACTCCGAAACCATCAGAACCTTGGTATTTCGTAGCCACAGGTGAGGACTCCGTACATGCGACGCAAGATCCCCAGCACTTCCGCTCTGGTCAGCTTCGAATCGGCCGCTCGCCACGAGAGCTTCACCAAAGCCGCTCAGGAGCTGTCGCTCACCCAAAGTGCGATCTGCCGACAGATCGCCAGCCTTGAAGACTTTCTCGGGGTCGAGCTGTTCAAGCGCTCAAGACGTGGGGTAAAGCTTACCGATGCCGGCCTGTCCTATAGTCGCCGGGTCGCCCTGCAACTCGATGCCGTAGAGCGCGACACGCTGTCGATCATGGGCCAGCAGGGCAGCAGCGTCATCGAACTGGCCGTTGTGCCGACCTTCGGCACCCAATGGCTGTTACCTCGTCTGAAAGACTTTCAGATGCGCCATCCTGAGGTCACCCTGAACCTGACCAACCGTACCCGCCCCTTTCTGTTCGCCGACACCGACTTCGATGCCGCCATCTACTTTGGCGATGCCGACTGGCCGGGCACCCGGGCGTATCGCCTGATGAGTGAAAACCCCATGCCGGTCTGCGCACCGGCGTTCCTGAACGGCCAAGATCGGCTGGACGCCGAACAAATCGCCCTGCTACCCCTGCTCCAGCAGACCACCCGCCCCTACGCCTGGCGCCAGTGGTTCAATGACTGCCAGGTCCAAGTACCTCGCGACATGACCGGCCCACGCTACGAGCTGTTTTCGATGCTGGCCCAGGCCGCCATCCACGAAATGGGCGTAGCCCTGATCCCGCCGTTTCTGATTCAGCGCGAATTGGAAGAGGGACGCCTGGTCATTGCCAATTCTCATGCATTGACTAGCCTGAAGGCCTATCACTTGATGATTCCCGAACGAAAAACCGCAACTGTATCGCTGCAAACGTTTGGCAACTGGCTGATGGAGCAGGCACAGCGCTTCAAATTGCCGCATGACAAGGCCTGAGGCGACTCATAAATAGGTAGTTACGACTTACATTGCGCTACAGATGTAAGCTTTTGTCGCCATTGTGGAACTGTTCAACAATCCTTTCAAAAATCTGTTGAAGCTTCTATTTACGTGGCTTTGAGCGACTTTCTTGAGTCAATCCACGACCGCAGCAAAAATAAATTCTTACCCACATAAAATCAGTGGAATTCTCTATAAGCCTTATAAATAAAGGCCCTCACTAAAATATTGCGACAATAGGTCACAGGATGACTTGTAGTTGTTTTCCAGTCTTATTACAGAATCTATTGAAGGCCGCCCACGCTCGCCTGCACAATGCGTCGCGCCTGGCCTGCAGGGCATAGGACATGCTGGTTGAACACCGCCAAGGCACTGCCGCAGCACAACGGCCAACTCATCAAGACAAGAAAGATCATGCAGGAGACTTGACGTGCACATTGGTGTTCCTCTCGAAACCCACGCGGGCGAAACACGGGTAGCCGCCACCCCGGAAACCATCAAAAAACTGGTCAGCCAGGGTCACACGATTACCGTGCAAAGCGGCGCGGGCATCCATGCCGGGGTCCCGGACAGCGCCTTTGTTGCCGCTGGCGCCACGCTTGGCCAGGCCAGCGACGCCTTCGGCGCCCAACTCATTCTCAAGGTGACAGCGCCCAATGCTGAAGAACTGAGCCTGATCAACAGCGGCACCGTGCTGATCGGCATGCTCAACCCGTTCAACAACGAGAGCATTGCCCGCATGGCAGAGCGCGGCATCAGCGCCTTTGCCCTGGAGGCCGCACCGCGTACCTCCCGCGCACAAAGCCTCGATGTGCTGTCGTCTCAGGCCAACATTGCCGGCTACAAGTCTGTATTGCTGGCCGCCCATCACTATCCGCGCTTCATGCCGATGCTGATGACCGCCGCCGGGACCGTAAAAGCCGCCCGGGTGCTGATTCTCGGCGCCGGCGTGGCCGGTTTGCAGGCCATTGCGACGGCCAAGCGCCTGGGCGCCGTGGTGGAAGCCTCGGATGTGCGTCCGGCCGTGCGTGAGCAGATCGAATCGCTGGGCGCCAAGTTTATCGATGTGCCCTACGAGACCGATGAAGAACGCGAGTGCGCCGAAGGCGTCGGCGGTTATGCCCGGCCCATGCCGGCCAGCTGGATGCAGCGCCAGGCCGCTGCCGTGCACGAACGCGCCAGACAGTCGGACATCGTCATCACCACCGCACTGATTCCCGGCCGCAAAGCGCCAGTGCTGCTCAGTGCCGACACCGTGGCGCAGATGAAACCCGGTTCAGTGGTCATCGACCTGGCTGCCGCTCAGGGTGGCAACTGCCCGCTGACCGTGGCTGACCAGGTAGTGATCAACAATGGTGTGACCATTGTCGGGCCGACCAACCTGCCAGCACAGGTCGCTGCAGACGCCTCGGCGCTGTACGCACGCAACCTGCTGGACTTCATGAAGCTGCTGTTTGACAAGGACGGCACTTTCTCGATCAACCTCGAAGACGACATCGTCGCCGCGTGCCTGATGTGCCGCGACGGCCAGGTCATCCGCAAGAACGGCTGAGAACAACCACAATGCAAGAGCTGATCTCCCCCGGTATCTACAACCTGATCATTTTCGTGCTGGCGATCTATGTCGGCTACCACGTGGTCTGGAACGTCACCCCTGCCCTGCACACCCCGCTGATGGCCGTGACCAACGCCATCTCGGCCATCGTGATCGTCGGCGCCATGCTCGCCGCCGCCCTCACAGTGACCCCGCTGGGCAAGATTATGGGCACCCTGGCGGTGGCCCTCGCTGCGGTCAACGTGTTTGGCGGTTTCCTGGTCACCCGGCGGATGCTGGAAATGTTCAAAAAGAAAGCCAAGGCCAAGGATGAGGTGCAGAAATGAGCATGAACCTCGTCACCCTGCTCTACCTGGTTTCGGCGGTCTGCTTTATTCAGGCACTCAAGGGCCTGTCGCACCCCACCACCTCGCGGCGCGGCAACCTGTTCGGCATGCTGGGCATGGGCCTGGCGGTGCTGACCACGGTCGGCCTGGTCTACAAACTGGCGGCCCTGTCGTCCGTTGAAGGGACCAGCGCCGGTATCGGCTACATCATCGTCGGCCTGCTGGTCGGCGGCAGCGCCGGCTCAATCATGGCCAAGCGCGTCGAGATGACCAAGATGCCTGAGCTGGTGGCGTTCATGCACAGCATGATCGGCCTGGCCGCCGTGTTCATCGCTATCGCCGCAGTCGTTGAGCCACAGTCGCTGGGTATCGTGGCCAATCTGGGCGATGCAATCCCGGTAGGCAACCGCCTGGAGCTGTTCCTCGGCGCGGCCATCGGTGCCATCACCTTCTCCGGTTCGGTCATCGCCTTCGGCAAGCTGTCAGGCAAGTACAAGTTCCGCCTGTTTCAGGGCGCACCGGTACAGTTCGCCGGCCAGCACAAGCTGAACCTGGTTCTGGGCCTGGCCACGCTGTTCTGCGGCCTCACCTACATGATCAACGGCAACCTCACTGCATTCGCCATCATGCTGGTGCTGGCCTTCGTGATCGGCGTACTGCTGATCATCCCGATTGGCGGCGCCGATATGCCGGTGGTGGTGTCGATGCTCAACAGCTATTCAGGCTGGGCGGCGGCCGGTATCGGCTTCTCGCTGAACAACTCGATGCTGATCATCGCCGGCTCTCTGGTGGGCTCCAGCGGTGCGATCCTGTCGTACATCATGTGCAAGGCGATGAACCGTTCGTTCTTCAACGTGATCGGTGGCGGCTTTGGTGGGGCGGCAGAGGCAGGCCCGGCGCAAGCAGGCCAGCAGCAGCGCTCGGTCAAATCCGGCTCGGCCGACGATGCGACTTTCCTGCTGACCAACGCCGACACCGTGATCATCGTTCCCGGCTACGGCCTGGCGGTGGCTCGGGCCCAGCACGCGCTCAAGGAACTGACCGAAAAACTGGTCCACCACGGGGTGACCGTGAAATACGCGATCCACCCGGTGGCCGGGCGCATGCCGGGGCACATGAACGTGCTGCTCGCCGAGGCCGAAGTGCCTTATGACCAGGTGTTCGAGATGGAAGACATCAACTCCGAGTTCGGCCAGGCCGACGTGGTGCTGGTGCTGGGCGCCAACGACGTGGTCAACCCGGCGGCGAAAAACGATCCCAAGTCGCCGATTGCCGGCATGCCGATCCTGGAGGCTTATAAAGCCAAGACCATCATCGTCAACAAGCGCTCGATGGCCAGCGGCTATGCCGGCCTGGACAACGAACTGTTCTATCTGGACAAAAGCATGATGGTTTTTGGTGACGCGAAGAAGGTCATTGAGGACATGGTCAAGGCCGTCGACAACCTCTGATCAGACCGCACCGAACCAAGCCCCGGCCGCGCGCGAACCGGGGCTTTTTTACACCCACGGTAAAAGTGTTTTGCTCTGAAAGCCGCCAATTAGAGCCTTCGAATACGACCTTGGTCGGGGGACGCGACGCTCACCAGCCACTAGACTTGGCGCTCGCTCCTACCCGAGACAATAAACCATGTACCGTGATCGTATCCGCATGCCTGGCCTGATGAGCAAGGTAATGAACGCATCAGATGCCGCCGGCCTGATTGAAGACGGCATGACCGTCGGCATGAGCGGCTTTACCCGTGCCGGCGAGGCCAAGGCCGTCCCCCATGCGCTGGCCGAGCGTGCGCGCCAGACGCCTTTGAAGATCAGCCTGATGACCGGCGCCAGCCTGGGTAACGATCTGGACAAACAGCTGACCGAAGCGGGTGTGCTGTCACGGCGCATGCCTTTCCAGGTCGACAGCACGTTGCGCAAGGCAATCAATGCCGGTGAAGTGATGTTCATCGACCAGCACCTGTCCGACACCGTCGAGCAACTGCGTAACCGGCAGATCAAGGCGGTGGACCTGGCGGTGATCGAGTGCGTGGCCATTACCGAAGAGGGCCATCTGGTGCTGAGCACCTCCGTGGGCAACTCGGCCAGCTTCGCGATTCTGGCCAAACAGGTGATCGTCGAGATCAATCTGTCACAGCCACTGGAGCTCGAAGGCCTGCACGACATCTATATTCCCAGCTACCGTCCGACCCGGCTGCCCATCCCGGTACTCGAAGCCGACTCGCGGATCGGCAGCGCAGCGGTGAAAATCGACCCGGCCAAGATCGTCGGCATCGTGATCAGCGAACAGGCCGACTCCCCCTCGACAGTGCTGCCGCCGGATATCGAAACCCAAGCGATCGCCAACCACCTGGTGGAGTTCTTCAAAAATGAAGTGCGCGAGCAACGCCTGACCGAACGCCTGATGCCGCTGCAAGCCGGGATCGGCACCATCGCCAACGCGGTGATGCATGGTTTGCTGGAGTCGCCGTTCGAGAACCTGACCATGTACTCCGAGGTGCTGCAAGACTCAACCTTCGACCTGTTCGATGCCGGCAAGCTGGCGTTTGCCTCGGGCAGTTCGATGACCCTCTCGGCAGCCAAACATGCTCAGGTGTTCGCCGACTTCAACCGCTACAAGTCAAAGCTGGTGCTGCGCCCGCAGGAGATATCCAACCACCCGGAAGTGATTCGCCGCCTGGGCATTATCGGGATCAATACCGCGCTGGAGTTCGATCTGTACGGTAACGTCAACTCCACCCACGTGTGCGGCACGCGGATGATGAACGGCATAGGCGGCTCGGGAGACTTCTCGCGCAATGCGCACCTGGCAATCTTTGTCACCAAGTCGATTGCCAAGGCCGGCGCCATCTCCAGTGTGGTGCCCATGGTCAGCCACGTGGATCACACCGAACATGATGTCGACATTCTGGTCACCGAACAGGGCCTGGCGGACCTGCGCGGCCTGGCGCCGCGCGAGCGGGCGCGGGTGATCATCGACAACTGTGTGCACCCGAGCTACCGCCAAGCACTCAATGACTACTTCAACAAGGCCTGCGCCTTGGGCGGGCATACCCCGCACCTGCTGCGCGACGCACTGAATTGGCACATTAATCTGGAGGAAACCGGGCGCATGCTGCCGGCCTGATTAATGCCGCAATCAAAGGCAAACAGTTTTTTGCCATACAGTCTCGGCACCCCACGCTGATATGGCAAAAACTGTACTTCTGTACTGGTCAAAATACGCCATTTTCCACTCTCAATGCGTAACAAAATAGTAAAAACGCACCAAATAGGTGCGCACCAGTACAGTTGCCCTATTTACGAACAAAACAGCGCCCATAAACAGTTAACTGAACACACACAATACAGGTGAACTGTGTCTATGGATGTGGACCGAACGAGAGGAAGATAGGCACCAGTCAAGCCAATCTCTAATCCCGCCACAAGCGGAAGGAAGTCACATCATGGAACGCACCCTCAGTTCCGAGCAGTTTGTAGAAAGCACCGTTTCCAACGCCCAGGCCTCCCTGCCTCTGCGCGCCTTCGCCGCCCTGATGCTGTGGCAGCGTCGCCTGTCGAGCCGCCGTCAACTGGCTCGCCTGGACGCCCGCCTGCTGGCCGACGCCGGTATCAGCGAGTCGCAGCGTTACGAAGAGCTGAGCAAGCCATTCTGGCGTTGATACGGCGCAATCTGGTCTGAGACCCTAAGGTCTGCCCCGACCAGCGCACCGAATCCCTACAAGGCCCGTCGCAGGAAACTGCTGACGGGCCTTGTCGTTTCTGGCAGGAAAACGGCCGTCAGCGCAAAAAACAGAACAGTTTCAATTGAACCAAAATATCACCAGTACAGTCTGTAATCGCTGGCAAACAGCCGCAATAGCCGTAGAGTGAGTGGCTGCGCTAGGCTAGCCGCCACGATTCAGCCTGACGGCTGTTGATTAACCTTCTTACGGAAATCGTCCATGTCCATGCTTCGTGTTCTCGCTACTACAGCTCTGCTGACCGCCGCCCTCAACGCGAATGCAACCAGCTTCGTGGTCACCACCGATGCGCTCGTCGGTGCGGTTGCGGCGACTACCGATGCCACGTCCGACATCAGCTCCTCACTGCGCGATGACAAGGTTGTACGCGCCGCACGCGATGATGCTGCCAGCTTCGTGGGC
Organism: Pseudomonas sp. 21LCFQ02; assembly: GCF_024129895.2. Taxonomy (NCBI): domain Bacteria; kingdom Pseudomonadati; phylum Pseudomonadota; class Gammaproteobacteria; order Pseudomonadales; family Pseudomonadaceae; genus Pseudomonas; species Pseudomonas sp. 21LCFQ02. The sequence continues at coordinate 1,380,145 of NZ_CM178749.1, read as the reverse complement.
AGCGCCGGCGAGATCCGCGGTGCACGCCTGGAGGCCGCACTGAGCCATATTCGCCAGGTCCAGCCGCAACTGCAGGCGAGCGACGCGCAGTTGGCCCAAGCCATTCTGGCCATCTGAAACACCATCAGGTCTGGCCAGGGTTTTGTGTAACACCGTTTGTTGAACACAGACCCTGGCTGCCCTCACGGGTAGCTCTGCTGCAAGCATTTGCGCTAGCCTTGAGCCTCGTTCTGCAATTGCCCTGAACTGCCATGCGTTTATTGAAACTGTTATCCCTGTCGCTGCTGGCCAGCCTGACCTACAGCACTTCAGCCCAAGCCTTCGATGTCACGACCCAAGGCGTCGTTGTCAGTGGCTACGTAACCAGCAAAGTCACCAGTGCACCGTTCGACAACAAGCTGATTCTCGCAGCTCACGACGATGCAGCCGCCTTTGTCGCTACCGACGGGCAGCTACGCGGTGCACAACTTGAGTCGGCGTTGCATCAGTTGCGTAAAAGCCAGGCAAAACTTCATGCCAGCGACCTTGAACTGGCAGAAGCAATTCTCGTCCAATAGGCACTTTTCAGCTTTTGTTTCCGGAGACGTTACATGCGCACCCCGTTGATTGCCGCGACCTTAGGCATGCTGTTGATGGCCGATCTGGCTCAGGCCCAGACAGTGGTGGCCACCAGCAACATCATCGTTCGTGCTTTCGGCCGCTCCATTGATTTCACGTCCGACACCACCACCTCGATCCGTGACTCAAAGGTTGTCCAGCAAGCCCGAGACGACGCTGCCAGCTATGTCGCCAGTAATGGCGATATCCACGGCGCACGGCTCGACGCCGCCTTCGACACCCTGCGCAGCCGCGTGCCTGAAGCGCGTACTGCCAGCGACCAGACCCTGGCTGAAGCTATCCTCGCATTGTGAGACGCCTTGGCGCCTGGCTGCTGGCCGCAGCTCTGGCACTGACAGCCCTGCCGGCGCTCGCCGATCTGCAACTGATCTTGCGCGATGAGCACTTGAGCCCGACCGAGCGCCAGGCCACCCAGGCGTTGCTGGACGAAGCTGTGCAGGCTTTGCCGCCGGCCTTCATCCACAACCTGGATCGCAAGGTCCAGGTCAGCTGGTCCAGTGACATGCCGGCTAACGCCTATGGCCAGGCTGCGGGACCTTATCAGCTCTATCTCAATACCCGCTTGCTGTCCTCCCTGAGCGACGGCTCGGCGGCCACCGCCCAGACTCAACGCCCGCATGGCACCGTGCGCCGCGAACTGCTGGCCACCGTGCTCCATGAGCTGACCCACATCTATGACCGCGCCCGCTTGTGGCCAGCCGCCCAGCGCAGCCTGATCGTGCGCTGTAGCCGGCAGCACAGCGCCCTGGGCAAGGTCGGCCTGGCCGATGAATGTCGGGGCCAGACCGAGCGCCGCTTCACCCTCAGTGACGACCCACGGCTGCTGGATCTGGCCGGCTGGCAGCAATATGTCGGCCGTCGTGGCGAGCGCGAACAACACAATGGCCAGGGCGTACGCAGCCCGGACAGCTACGAGCTGAGCAGCCCGCTGGAGTTTGTCGCCGTCAACATGGAGTACTTCCTGCTTGATCCGGCCTATGCTTGCCGACGCCCCGCGTTGTACGCCTGGTACAAGCAGCAGTTCGGCTGGGCACCGGCCAGTCAACAGCCATGCCCGACGGTCTATCCCTACCTCAACGCCGGCAATGACTTTGCCCGCGAGCCGCTGGGCAAGCTCGACCCTGAACGGGTCTACACCGTGGATTACCTGCTGGCAGAAGCCAACCAGAACCTGATGAGCCGCTGGGGGCACAGTATGCTGCGCCTGGTGATCTGCAAACCCGGCAGGCCGCGCGGCCCGGATTGCCGTCTGGACCTTGACCAGCACCTGGTGTTGTCCTACCGGGCATTTGTCGGTGATGTACAGTTGTCCAGCTGGGACGGCCTGACCGGCGCCTATCCGTCACGCCTGTTTGTGTTGCCGCTGGGCCAGGTGATCGACGAATACACCAAGACTGAACTGCGCAGCCTGGCTTCCGTGCCGCTGAAGCTGAACCGCCAGGAGATCGACAATCTGGTGCGCCACGCCGCCGAAATGCACTGGAGTTACGACGGCGACTATTACTTCCTGTCCAATAACTGCGCCGTGGAAACCCTCAAGCTGCTGCGCGCCGGCACTGCCAATCCTGGTCTGACGGCTCTGGACAGCATCTTGCCCAACGGTCTGCTGGAAGTGCTCAAGGGCCGCAAACTGGCCGACACCAGCGTGCTGGACAATCCCAAAGAGGCGCTACGCCTGGGTTATCGCTTCGACTCCTACCGCGACCGCTACCAGGCGATGTTCGAGGTGCTGAAAAAGAACCTGCCGATCCGCCAGAACAGCGTGGAAGACTGGCTGCAACAGCCAGCCAGTGAGCGTCGTCCGTGGCTTGCCAAGGCCGACCTGCGCACCAGTGCGGCCATTCTGCTGCTTGAGCAGGCCAGCCTGCGTCGCCAGTTACTACTGGCCCAGGACGAGGTCAAACAACGCTATCTGAGTGCCAGAGAACAGCAAGACGGCCGGGTCTCGAAAGCCACCGGCACGTTACAGGACATCCTGGCCAACAGCGGTTTTCTGAGTCGGCCTGCCGAATTGCTCGACAGCCGCGGTTATGGCCTGCCGCAAGTCGATGAATGGCAGCGCCTGGAATCACAGAGCAGCGAGCGACAGAAACTGCTCAAGCGCCTGACCGGCGATCTGGACGGCGAAATCCGCGCTTTACTTGAACCGGGGCGGGCCGCCGAGATCACGGCAACCGAAGCCAACCTCAAACAGATCGGCGAGCATCTGCGTGCCATGCACAAGGCAGCAGGTGGTTTGCAATTACCCTGATCAGGCTTTCTTTTTCGGTTTCAGGTAACGAGTAAGGCCCTGGAACCAAATGACCAACGCCGGGTTGCCCTTGATCTGGATATCCTTGCTCTGGATACCCTGCATGAACGCCAGCTGCTTGTTGCTGGCCTGCAGCGTGGCAAACCCATAAGCGCAATCGCGAAAGGCGATGGTGAACGCCGGCGCTTGAGCGGCACCTCTCGCGCTGCGTATCCGCTGCCCGTGCACGATGTAATGACGCGCCACTTTGCCGTCAGCGGTTTGCAGCTGGAAGGTCAGGTCTTTATCGACCAACTGTTGCTGGAATGCCGGATTGTTGCGACTGGCACGGGCCATCAATAGACCCAGTGCCCAGAGAAGGAAACGAAACTTCATGCAGGTTGCGCCGATCAGTAAGAGCGGCAGGCAGTGTAGCGGGTTGATTCTTGAATTAAACAGCCGGATGCGGTTTGTCCCCACATCCGGCGCAATCGTCAGCGGATGCTGTTGATGCTGCCCTTATTGCCTGTCACCTTCACCTCTACCTTCTTGAAGATGAAGTAGTTCTGCACCTTGACCTCGTAGCGCGGCGCCACGATCAGATCGGCCCCGGAGGACTTAACCGCCTTGTAGGCGGCTGCCGCCTTTACGCTGGAAATCGGGTCCAGCATGCTCAGGCTCAAGCCACCGTCAGAGCCACCATAAACCACACCGTCGGCGAACTCGTTATCACCGCCGAAGCTCAGGAAGTTGAACAGGATATTGGTCGAGGATTGACCGGAGATGGAACCGCCCACGGCGACGTCAGCCTTCAGGTCTGCCTTGACCGAACTGCTGACCGGAGCACTCGGCTGGCTGGTGTTATAGCTGACGCAGCCACTGGTGGTTGCGATCAGTACTGCCACGGCGGCCGACATCCATAATTTTTTCATTTTTTTTCCCAAAGAGACGCGTTTAAGAGATGCAACGGGCGCGCACTTTACGGAGAAAAGTTCGGAAAAAATGTCGGAAAAATCCGCAGAAAAGACGGAATATCTACCAAAATATGTAGGATATTTCCCAAGTTACAGCGATAAACATAAACACAAAAAGTAAAGCCCTCCAGAATCGAGGGCTTTGACCGTTTGAAGCCGCCTGCGCCTGGCGATCAGTTGACCGTGTCTTTCAGAGCCTTGCCTGGCTTGAAGGACACCGTGTTGCTGGCCTTGATGGTCACTGGCTCACCGGTTTGCGGGTTCTTGCCGGTGCGGGCACCGCGATGACGTTGCAGGAAGGTACCGAAACCGACCAGGGTGACACTGTCCTTGCGGTGCAGTGCGCCGGTGATTTCTTCGAGAATGGCGTTGAGAACGCGAGTGGACTGGTCTTTGGTCAGGTCCGTTTTTTCAGCAATGGCGGCTGCGAGATCTGGTTTACGCATGTACTAAGCCTCTTTCTGCGATTTTTTGTTTTTATGTACCGCGCCACCCATTCGGGCCGGCGTTCAGCTGCCGTTACGGCTCCACGCAACGGCGGTCGAACAGCAGAATGGCACGCGGCAAACGCCCGCGCCAGTGGGGGCGCGACGAATCTGCGACGAAAAATGCACTCAAGTCGACAAATAACCCGATTTTTCCGGTCTGGCCGCGCCGGACGCGACACAACGGGCCAGAACAGAGCCGTTTGCGACCTCGCCGCAGCACCTGCAAACGGCGCAAGCGCCACAGCGCTCATGCTAAGCTCGGCGCCTCGAAGATTGCCGCCAATGGCTGACCGTGACCCAGCAAAATCCCGCTCCCCCGCCCGATCAGTGGCTCGAACGCCAGCAACTCAATCCGCTGCCGCCTGCCCGCATAGCGGACTGGCTGTTCAATCAGGACTCGCTCACCCGGCGCCTGACTCGCCTGTCCAATGACGGCTTCAGCGTCACCCTGGTCGATCAAGGCTGGCAAACCCTGCGTGACGACGAATGCGCGGCTCTGAAGCTGGCCCCGGCCAGCTTGGGCTGGGTGCGCGAAGTCTATCTGCGCGGCAATGGCCAGGCCTGGGTCTTCGCCCGCAGTGTGGCCGGCCATGCGGCGTTACAGGATTGCGGGTTGCAGATGGACGAACTGGGCACCCGCTCGCTGGGCGAACTGCTGTTCAGCGACCCGGCCTTCGATCGCGGCGCCCTGCAGGTGCGCGCCTGGCCCGGCCAGTGGCTGCCCGCCCAGGACCGCGCCGAAGGCTTGTGGGCACGCCGCTCGTGTTTCAGCCGCGGCCCGCTGAGTATCCTGGTCGCGGAGGTATTTTTGCCGGCCTTCTGGAATTCATTAAAGGATCTCACCTGATGTACCTGTCGCTGCTCAAATCGTTGAATCGCCTGAATCCACGCGCCTGGGACTTTGTGCAACTGACCCGCATCGACAAACCGATCGGTATCTACCTGCTGCTCTGGCCAACGCTCTGGGCGTTGTGGATTGCCGGCACCGGCAGCCCGTCGCTGGGCAATGTGCTGATTTTCGTCATCGGCGTGTTCCTGATGCGTGCAGCGGGCTGTGTGATCAACGACTTTGCCGACCGCAAGGTCGATGGCCACGTCAAACGCACCCAGCAGCGCCCGCTGGCCAGTGGCAAGGTGACGTCCCGCGAAGCACTGGTGCTGTTCGCCGTGCTGGTGACCTTGAGCTTTCTATTGGTATTGCTGACCAACTCGACGACGGTCTGGCTGTCGTTCGGCGGGCTGGCCCTGGCGGCCTGCTATCCGTTCATGAAACGCTACACCTATTACCCGCAGGTGGTGCTGGGCGCTGCGTTCTCCTGGGGTATGCCGATGGCCTTCACTGCCGAGACCGGCAGCCTGCCGGCGGCGGCCTGGCTGCTGTATATCGCCAACCTGCTATGGACTGTGGCCTATGACACCTACTACGCCATGGTCGACCGTGACGACGACCTGCGTATCGGCGTTAAATCCACCGCCGTGCTGTTCGGCGATGCCGACCGTACCATCATCGTGACGCTGCAAGCCCTGGCGCTGGGCTGCCTGCTGCTGGCTGGCAACCGGTTCGGCCTGGGCGGCCTGTTCCAGCTCGGCCTGCTGGGCGCCGCTGGCTGCTTCGCCTGGCAGTGGCACAGTACCCGGCAGCGTGATCGTGACGCCTGCTTCAACGCATTCCTGCATAACCACTGGGCGGGCATGGCGATCTTCGGCGGGATCGTGGCCGATTATGCGCTGCGTTAAGAGCCCCGCAATGCTAGCCTGACCACAGATGTCACACGACTGCAATAATTCCGTTATCTAATGCGCCCCAAGACAGTTAAATGACAAGAGGTTCAAGCATGGTTGGCAGGAGCATTCTGATCGTTGACGACGAAGCGCCTATTCGCGAAATGATCGCCGTTGCATTGGAAATGGCCGGCTATGACTGCCTTGAAGCCGAAAATTCCCAACAGGCGCACGCCATCATCATCGATCGCAAGCCGGACCTGATCCTGCTCGACTGGATGCTGCCCGGCACCTCCGGTATCGAGCTGGCACGGCGCCTCAAGCGTGACGAGCTGACCGGGGACATCCCGATCATCATGCTCACCGCCAAGGGCGAAGAGGACAATAAGATCCAGGGCCTGGAAGTCGGTGCCGACGACTACATCACCAAGCCGTTCTCGCCGCGCGAGCTGGTCGCACGCCTCAAGGCAGTCCTGCGCCGCGCCGGCCCGACCGACGGCGAAGCACCGATTGAAGTCGGTGGCCTGCTGCTCGACCCGATCAGCCACCGCGTCACCATCGACGGCAAACCAGCCGAGATGGGCCCGACCGAGTACCGCCTGCTGCAGTTCTTCATGACCCACCAGGAGCGCGCCTATACCCGCGGCCAGTTGCTCGATCAGGTGTGGGGCGGCAACGTCTATGTCGAAGAACGCACCGTAGACGTGCATATCCGTCGTCTGCGCAAAGCGTTGGGTGATGCCTATGAGAACCTGGTACAGACCGTACGCGGCACTGGCTACCGGTTCTCAACCAAAAGCTGAATCCGGCCGCCTGAACCCGCTGTACAGACAAGGATACACCCCTAATTGAACCCCAACTGGCACGGCACCCTGATACGCCATATGTTGCTGCTGGTGACCGCCTGCATGGTCGTTGGTCTGATCAGCGGCGAATATGGCTGGAGCCTGTCGGTCGGCCTTGGGCTGTATCTGGCCTGGACACTCAAGCAACTGCTGCGCCTGCATACCTGGCTGAGCAGCCACAAAGCCGATGAGCCGCCACCGGACGGCTACGGCCTGTGGGGCGACGTGTTCGACAGCATCTATCACCTGCAACGCCGCGACCAACGCGTACGCGGACGTTTGCAGGCGGTGATTGACCGGGTTCAGGAGTCCACCGCCGCGCTGCGTGACGCGGTCATCATGCTCGACTCCGAAGGCAACCTGGAGTGGTGGAACCGCGCCGCCGAAACCCTGCTGGGCCTCAAGACCCCTCAGGACAGCGGCCAGCCGGTGACCAACCTGGTACGCCATCCGCGCTTCAAGGAGTATTTCGCCCACGGTAACTACGCCGAGCCGCTGGAAATTCCTTCACCCAACAACGACCGCATCCGTATCCAGCTGTTGATTACCCGCTACGGTAATAACGAGCACCTGATGCTGGTGCGTGATGTCACCCGTATCCATCAACTGGAACAGATGCGCAAAGACTTCGTGGCCAACGTGTCTCACGAACTGCGCACGCCACTGACAGTGATTTTCGGCTACCTGGAAACCCTGCTCGACAACAGTGAAAGCGTCAACCCGCGCTGGGTCCGCGCGCTGCAGCAGATGCACCAGCAAGGCAGCCGCATGCAGACCCTGCTCAACGACCTGCTGCTGCTGGCCAAGCTCGAAGCCACCGACTACCCCTCAGACAGCCAGCCGATCGCTGTCGGCCCGTTACTCAAAACCATCACCAGCGATGCCCAGGCCTTGTCGGCCAGCAACAATCACAGCATCAGCCTGGCCATCGACAGCGACATGGGGCTCAAGGGCAGCGAGACCGAGCTGCGCAGTGCGTTTTCCAACCTGATTTTCAATGCGGTCAAGTACACCCCGGCCGGCGGCGAGATACGCGTGCGCTGGTGGGTCGATACCCGTGGTGCACACCTGAGCGTTCAGGACTCGGGCATCGGCATCGAAACCAAGCACCTGCCGCGCCTGACCGAACGCTTCTACCGGGTCGACACCAGCCGCGCGTCGAACACCGGCGGCACCGGCCTGGGCCTGGCAATCGTCAAGCACGTGCTGCTGCGCCACCGTGGCAAGCTGGAAATCAACAGCGTGATCGGCAAAGGCAGCGTATTTGTCTGTCATTTCTCGTCAATCCAGATGGCCGACCCGGACGACGACTTCGACGAACTCTGACCTCGCCGTTCATGTCCCTATGCAAGCAAGCGCGCAATCGTTACATTGCGTTTCTCATGGCCTTGTATTTGCTATGGATAAAGCCAAAGTCAAAGCCAAATCTCTTCGGATCAAACGGAAACTGTAAATCTCCATCATGGACCCTTCCCCTGGTATCAACCTGGCTTCACTGTTCGCCGATTTCGGCATGATTCTCTTCGCTTTCCTGCTGGTGCTGCTCAACGGCTTCTTCGTTGCCGCCGAGTTCGCCATGGTCAAACTGCGCTCGACCAAGGTCGAATCCATCGCCGACAAGAACGGCTGGCGCGGACGGATCCTGCGCACCGTGCACGGGCAACTGGACGCCTACCTGTCAGCCTGCCAACTGGGTATTACCCTCGCCTCGCTGGGCCTGGGCTGGGTCGGTGAGCCGGCCTTCGCCCACCTGCTTGAACCTCTGCTGGCCGCGGCTGGCGTCGACAGCCCGGAAGTGATCAAGGGCGTGTCGTTCTTCACCGCATTCTTTATCATTTCCTACCTGCACATCGTGGTCGGCGAGCTGGCGCCCAAATCATGGGCGATTCGCAAGCCTGAACTGCTGTCGCTGTGGACTGCTGCGCCGCTGTACCTGTTCTACTGGCTGATGTACCCGGCCATCTACCTGCTCAATGCCAGCGCCAATGCCATTCTGCGTATCGCCGGGCAAGGCGAGCCTGGCCCGCATCACGAACACAGCTACAGCCGCGAAGAACTGAAACTGATCCTGCACTCCAGCCGTGGCCAGGACCCCAGCGATCAGGGGATGCGCGTGCTGGCCTCAGCGGTCGAGATGGGCGAACTGGAGGTGGTCGACTGGGCCAACTCGCGCGAAGACATGATCTTTCTGGACTTCCATGCGCCACTCAAGGAAATCCTTGCCCAGGTTCGCCGCCACAAGTTCAGTCGCTACCCGATATTCGATGCCGAGCGCGGCGAGTTCGTCGGCCTGCTGCATATCAAGGACCTGCTGCTGGAGCTGGCCGAACTCGACCACGTTCCCGAGCTGTTCAACCTTGCCGACCTGATCCGGCCGCTGGAACGCGTCTCGCGGCACATGCCGCTGGCCCGTCTGCTGGAGCAGTTCCGTCAGGGCAGCGCTCACTTTGCTCTGGTCGAAGAAGCCGACGGCAAGGTCATTGGCTATCTGACCATGGAAGACGTGCTGGAGGTACTGGTCGGCGACATCCAGGACGAACACCGCAAGGTCGAACGCGGCATCCTCGCTTACCAGCCCGGCAAGCTGCTGGTGCGTGGCGACACCCCGCTGTTCAAGATCGAGCGCATGCTGGGCATCGACCTGGATCATATCGAAGCCGAGACCCTCGCCGGGCTGATTTACGAATCGCTCAAACGCGTGCCTGAAGAAGAGGAGCAGATGGAGTTCGAAGGCCTGCGCATCATCATCAAGAAGATGAAAGGCCCGAAGATCGTCCTGGCCAAGGTGCTCAAGCTCGATTGATCACCACCGGCCCGCGCCGTAGCAGCTTTAGCTGCAATACTGTTCCGATAAGCGCCGCATGCCTTTTTGTGGGAGCGACCTTGGTCGCGAAGAGGCCGGTAAAGACACTACATCTGTTGTGAATGTGCCGCCGTCTTCGTTGTGGTCCGGCACTCCGGCAAGCCACCGAGACTTGTGCACTTAACTGAACAGTATTGGCTCTAGCTGCGAAGCTCTGGCCGCGAAGGGCAAAGAATTCGCAGCTGAAGCTGCTCCTGCGGTGTATCAGGATCGGCAGGCGGTCCGCTTATCAATTGCCGCCCACGGCAAAATTCGGCAGGCTCTGGATCGGCCGGTTGAATTCGTAAGGGATCGACACCAGCTCCTGGCCGACATTGCGCTGCACGACAAAATGCAGGTGTGGACCTGTGCTGTTGCCGGTGTTGCCTGACCGGGCCAGGGCGCTGCCGACGCTGACCTTCTGCCCTTCACTGACCACCACCGAGCCGCGCATCAGGTGCAGGTAAACGCCCATGGTGCCGTCGTCGTGGAGAATCCTGACGAAGTTGCCAGCCGGGTTCGAACCACGCCCGGTCTGGTTGTTTTCCACCTTGATCACTGTGCCGGCCCGCGCCGCGATGATCGGCGTGCCCTCAGGCATGGCGATATCCATCGCATAGCGGCCCTTGGGGTCGCTGTGGCTGTATTTGCCGCCCGGCCCCTGAGTCAGGCGAAATGGCCCGCCCACCCACGGCAGCGGGTAGCGGTACGCCAGAGGGTTGCCTCCTGGCGCCCCCAGGGTCGAGGTCAGCCTGGTGCTGTAGTTGATCGCTTGCCCTGCCTGCCTGGGGCTGAGCACGATCACCCGTTCATTGCTGCGCGCCGCCAAGGTGCGGCGCAGGGTCGTGGAATTGCCCTGCACACCCAGCACGTTCTTCAGGTTGCTCAGCCTGAGTTCGATCTCGACCGGCGCATACAGGTCATTGCGCACATACAGGCTGTCGACCCCATTGACCTTGCGCACGTCCAGCCGCACCTGGCGCTCGATGTGCTCGACCATCCGGTCGCGGAACACCACCACGGCCGCGCCCGGCGAAGGCCGGTCACTGAATGACACCACCCCATTGGCGTCTGTGGTTTTGTAGATGGTCACGGCCTGCGCCATCTGTGCGACCAGCAGCAGGCCGCCCAAGGTCAGTAAGCGTTCAAGCATAAGAGTAAGCGCGGGCTGATTGGCAATGGGCACCAAGCCTAGCAGGCTTACTGATCAATAAGCACTCATGGTTATCAATGACCTGACGCGATTGCGCCAGATAATCTGCGCCAGTGAATCAGTCGTCCTGGTAAGGCTTGAGATAGGTCACCGAAAACTCAGCCGTTGGGAAATCATGTTTGAGCCTCGGCAAGGCGAAGCCACCACAGGAACGACAGGCATCCAGCAAGGTAAAGAAGTCGATGCGGGTAACGGAGCCAGCCCTGTCTTGCAGTTCATCCTTGAGCCGCGTACCGATCAGCCGCTCCGAGTCCAGGCTACGGTTGATAGCACGCACCTGCAGGCGGTCGGCATGGCGCAACGTGGGCAACGTGGTGAAACGCGGGTCATCCGCAATCGCATACTCTTGAGGGTCAACCAGGGTCGGGCGACGTGGGTGAGCATCAATGTAATCGACTCCGTTGATAAACGAGCCGTCGGTCCACGGCCACTCCGGTTGCAATCGCACGTTCTCGCCGAGCCGGCCGCCGGAGACGGCATAAAACACATAGGCCTGACGCCCGTCCACATGCACGCAAGCGAATGCGAGGTTGGCGCCGTTGACCTGCTTGCGAATCCGCTTGATCGCTGCGGGCTGCACAATGTTGTCGGCGCTCAGCGCCTGCCAGCCTTTGCGCACAGGCTTGGCAGGCAGCAGGTTATTGAGCACGTCCAGCAAGGGCTGGACCTCTGCCGGACTGCGCTCGGCCATTGGCCTGAAGTCCGCCACGGTTTGCCTGGCCAGCTCGATATAAGCGTCCTGGAACGATTTTCCCGACAACACGTTGGTGGCGTATTCGAAGAACTGATTGGTCCACTGCCGGTCGTGACACAGTTGGTCGTATTGCTCGAAAGTCATGCCAGCCTCTGGCAGCAGGGCACGCTCGGTCTCATTGAGCATGTCAAACAGCATGCGGGCAATGTTCTGCCGGTCTTGCCAGATGCTCGGGACCTCCCGCACCAACCGATACTGCTCGGTGTGAGACAGATAATCGGCGAGGCCTGGATCGCCCTCCTCCAAGCGCTCAAACAGTAGCTCTGGTGACGCCTTGGTGGGGGCCGGTGCCCGGTAGAAGATACTGTGGTCAGCCTCGATGTAGATCCATTGGCGCTGATTCAAGGGGCTAAAAAGACACGAGCCACGCAAAACCCGAGCGTCTTCGACACCCTCGACAATACCGCCCAATCGTATGACCGGCTCTTGGTGCTCAAATAAATTCAGGTTCAGCTCCATGGCATGCGCGCTCACGCCAAAATCGGGCTCCTGCAGTTGCTGAGCGTTGAGCCTCTGCCGATACTGCAACTGCGGCTGTAGAGGCAAGTTATACGTCACCTTGTCAGGGATGCTGACTTCAACCGCTCTTGCGGCAACCGCCTGCGTGGAAGAAGAAGGCTGCAGCGCATCAGGCACTTTCCATGTGAACAGCCGGTTTTCATGCACGAAGACGTGCAATTGCTGCGACCCGGCATTCAGCGTAGCCAGTTCAAAGCGGCGAGCGGCCATCGCATGACTGTAGTGATGGCCCGCCTTTACCTGCTCTAGCGGCTCTTCTGGCAATAAGGGCGGCGGGGTTTGCAGCACGATCCCTTCGGTGCAGGCGACAGGCACAAGATCGCGGCGCATCCTACAGCTACGTTCCACCCGTTGCAGGCGAACACCTTCAGGGCTGAACGCCTCACCCGCCAACTGGCGCATAGCGAACCCGGATTCATGCCAATCCACTCCAACGGACGACGCAAACACGCGTTTGAAGGACGGCAGCTCATGCAGCAGGTCCAGCGCAGACTGGCCGGCCAGCGCAGCAGCCTGGGCAACATCACGCGCCAGAAACGCCGCACTTTGTTGTGCCAGCCCCTCGGCCAGGCCAGCAACAGCCTTGGCACCCTGGACGCCCAGCGATACTACGCTCAGTTCCCCGGCACGCAGCACGATACGGGTCGTGGCACTGACAAACTGCCCCAAGGGGATCAAGGCAAATGCCGTGTCCAGGCTGCATTGCGCCACCACCGCAGCAGAGTGCTCGCCGCTCGACAGGTCCTTGATGCAGCCATAGAACGGCACCAGCCAGCGGGCGGCCGTGTCCGCCCATTCGCGCTCTTTGGCCCAGGTTTGCTCCCAGCCATTCAGGTGCCGATGCGCTTGCTTGCTCTGCTTCAAGAATCCGGCCAGCAGATGCCGGGCAGCCGCGCTTGCCAGTGAGGCAAGGGAGTCAGGCGTGCACAGTTGCGCCGCCGGAACCAACTCGCCCAAAGCGGGTGTGTGCAGGCTCTTCGCGCTGCGCGACAGCTGGCCATACAGGTAGGCATCGCTGTCGAAAGGGTTCAGTGCGATGAACGGCGCCTTGGCATCAAGCGCCAGGTTGGCCTCGTGATTGCGCCATAGCTCAGGCAGATTGATCGAGTCGATGGAACGGTGCGCAGGATGGTAGTCGAAGCGCTGGGTGGTCAAACGCACCACACCCGCCGCCGGAAACAGCTCGAAGAAGGTCTCGCCGGCCGCCTGATTATGAAATTCGCTCGGCTGATCCACCTGTCGACAGCGAATCAACAGACCGTGTGTCCCCTCGCCGTCCTGGAATCTGACCCGGTTCAGTTCGCAGGTCGATTTCAGCAGCAGCTCACGCTGTGCGGGCTGCATCTCGCCAAACAGGCGGGCGATCACCGCCGTTTGTGCACGCAGCAGCGCCGCCTCGTAAACCTGCCAGGCACGCTCATAGGCTTCAGGGATCGTGGACTGGCCGTCACGCCAGAGCTCGCCCATCATCACCAGTTCGACCAGGCTTGCCTGCGGTCGATTCCATGCGGCCAGCCGATCAAGCGAGTAAGACCAGGCGAGGCTGAAGCCTCGCGTCTGGAGCAACGCAATGCCCGAAGGGTCTGCGGGTAAGGTCCAGACGTCCTCAGCAATGCCTGACTCGCGCAACAGGTTGTCGGCCAGCTGCCGACGATCCGGTGCCTTGAGGCTCAACAACGCCTGCAGTTCACCGGCATGGGCATCCTGCCGGGCCTTGAGGTGGTCCATTGCCGTAGCGATCTGCGCGGCGCTGGCCGTGTCGGTAGCATCGCCCTCCAGTTCGACGGCCTGATGGGCGCTTGCATAGAGCAACGCCGGTCGCACCAGGGTTGTGGCCAACAAGGCCTGGATCGCCGGCTCGGGGCTGGCACAGAGGGTCGCACTGACCCGAACCAGATCATCAAAGCTCACGTCGGCCGACAGCCCTGGCGCCAGCGCCTCGATCAGTGCCGTGCCGTGGATCAGGGCGACGCTTTGTAACGAGCGTCCGTATTGCAAGTGGTCGGGAACGCCTGTCACCCGCAACTGGGCAAGATTGCTGACGTCATACGCCGAACGATCATCGACGCGTGTGTTGTCCAGAAGCCGGACTGTTACCTCATCCATACGAAGCTATCCTGTAATACCCGCTTGAGAATGTTGCGGGTCTACGGATGAGCTAAACGAAGGATTACACAGCCTTGAAGGGGCCTACCCGGACGTGGGCAGCAGGAAAAGGCAGCGCGGCAGGTCAGACCACAAGGTATAACGTGGCTTGCCTGCCGCTGATCGGTCATGCCCCTGGCACGAAGTGCTTCTGCGCCGTACCGCGGGCAATCAGCCGCGACAGGTAGTCGAGCTTCTTGGCGTCCTGGTCGACGAACCGGAAGGTCACTTGCAGCCACTCACTGTCAGGCTTCTGCTCGAATGCCACGATGGCGTGGATGTAGCCATTGAGGCGGGCCACTTCGTTCTCTTCGCCCTGCTCCAGATCCAGCACGGCACTTTCCAGAATCTGCGGCAGCGCCTCACTGCGCTTGATCACCAACAGCCCCTCCTTGAGGGTCAGGCTCTTGATGATGCATGACTGGTTGCCACTGGGCAGGCGCAATTGGCCCTGGCCACGACCGTTCAGCGTTTGGCTGGCGGCAGGGGCGGGAGCGGCGGCAGGACGGGGCGCAGGAGCTGCCGCTGCCACAGGCGCGGTCGGACGCACCACCTCAGCCTTGCCGCCGGTCAGGGCGCTCAATGAGTCGTTGAGCGCAGAGTTTATACGGCTTGGTACACCTGTACTGGACATCACTGCGTCAAGCTTGCCGACCTTGGCCAGGGCTTTTTTGACCTTGGTCAGCAACTGTTCATTGGTGAACGGTTTGCCAACAAAATCCGATACCCCGGCCTGAATAGCCTGGACGACGTTTTCTTTGTCGCCACGGCTGGTGACCATGATGAACGGTACTGTCTTGAGGTAGTTTTCCTGCTGACGGCACCATTCCAGCAACTCAAGCCCGGACATTTCGGGCATTTCCCAGTCACATAGAATCAGATCGAACGCTTCGCGGCTCAGCATGACCTGGGCCTTGCGTCCGTTAACGGCTTCATCGGTATGAATGCCGGGAAAATAATTGCGTAGCCCTTTTCTCACCAAGTCGCGAATGAAAGTCGCGTCATCCACAACCAATACACTGACTTTACTCATCGACGCTCCTGCGGACGTGTTCACCTTGGCGGGTGAGCTGCAGTATGCCAACACGCCCCTTTGTTTCGGCTAGCATATCGTTGACGCATGGCCAACGGCCACTTTGATTGACAGTACCTCGGCATTTTTCCTGGCGGGCAACTGCAAAAACCAGGGCTCGATGCTGGCGATACGCAAGCCGCGCGGTCGATTCAACCCTGGTGCTGCAACGCAAAACGCCCAGCGCATGCTGGGCGTTCTTGGCAGACAATCTTATTTATCGTCAGCAGCGTCCGGAACATGAGCCTTTTCGCTAGCGTGACCCTGGACTTCTTCACGCATGCGCTTGAGCCCCATATGGCGCACGTCGGTGCCGCGTACCAGATAGATCACCAGTTCCGAGATATTGCGCGCGTGGTCGCCGATCCGCTCCAGCGAACGCAGCACCCAGATCACGTTCAATACGCGGGAGATCGAGCGTGGATCTTCCATCATGTAAGTAGCCAGCTCGCGCAGCGCCGTTTTGTACTCGCGGTCGATAACCTTGTCGTACTGGGCGACCGACAAGGCCAGTTCCGGGTCGAAGCGGGCGAACGAATCCAGCGCATCGCGAACCATATTGCGCACCTGGTCACCGATGTGGCGCACTTCCACATAACCACGTGGTGCTTCACCTTCTTCGCACAACTGGATGGCACGGCGGGCGATCTTGGTCGCTTCGTCACCGATACGCTCCAGATCAATTACCGACTTGGAGATACTGATGATCAGGCGCAGGTCCGAAGCGGCCGGCTGGCGGCGGGCGAGAATGCGCAAGCATTCTTCGTCGATGTTGCGCTCCATCTGATTGATCCGCTCGTCGACTTCCCGGACCCGCTGAGCCAGGCCCGAGTCGGCTTCGATCAGCGCGGTCACGGCATCGTTGACCTGCTTTTCAACCAGACCGCCCATTTCGAGCAAGTGGCTGCGAACATCTTCGAGTTCGACGTTGAACTGTTGGGAAATGTGATGCGTGAGGCTGTCTTTATGGATCATGCTGGGTGTCCTTGGAACGTCCGGTTGAGGCGAAAACGCACGGTGGTAAGAGGGTGTTTACAAAACAGGCGGACGAAGGCAAGACAAGACGAAATTGGGTGAAAAAGCGCAGTTGACATCAAGTCGATGAGTCTTTTTAGCCCGTTTTCAACGCCGTATTGCCGAGTCAGCGTTTTGCAGACCCCCTCTAAGGCCTGACGAAGTACCCGCTAGCCATAACGGCCGGTGATGTAATCTTCGGTCTGCTTCTTTGCCGGATTGGTGAACAACGTGTCCGTATCACCGAATTCGACGAGTTTGCCCATGTACATGAAAGCGGTGTAGTCAGAGACCCGCGCCGCCTGCTGCATGTTGTGAGTAACGATCACAATGGTGTATTTCGATTTCAGTTCGTAGATCAGCTCTTCGACTTTCAACGTAGAAATCGGATCCAGCGCCGAACAAGGCTCATCAAGCAGCAGAACCTCAGGCTCCACGGCGATGGTCCGGGCAATCACCAGACGTTGTTGCTGACCGCCCGACAGCCCGAGGGCCGACTCGTGCAGGCGGTCCTTGACCTCGTCCCATAGCGCCGCACCGCGCAGCGCCCACTCCACGGCCTCGTCGAGCATGCGCTTGCGGTTGATGCCCTGGATACGCAAACCGTAGACCACGTTCTCGTAGATGGTCTTGGGAAACGGATTAGGTTTCTGGAACACCATGCCGACCCGCCGCCGCAGCTCCGCGACTTCCTCACCCTTGCTGTAGATGTTGTGCCCGTACAGGTTGACGGTGCCCTCGACGCGGCAGTCATCGACCAGATCATTCATCCGGTTGAAAGTGCGCAACAGGGTCGACTTGCCACAACCGGAAGGCCCGATGAACGAGGTGACCTTCTGCCTGGGAATATCCAGACCGATGTCGAACAGTGCCTGTTTGTTGCCATAAAACAGGTTCAGGCCCGCCACTTCGAACGCCACATTGTCGGCGGCCAGGCGCGACCCGTCTCTGTTGCGCGCCAGAACATCAATAGTGGCACCCCGGTTCGGGCTGTCATGTGGCATGGGTGACTCCTGAAAGAACGGTCGTTGCATAGCGCCGTGCTACGCACGGCTTCCACGGATCCTGGGCTTTACGAACGCTAGTCGTCCAGCGCCTTGTACTTCTCACGCAAGTGATTGCGAATGGCCACAGCAGAGAGGTTGAGCAAGGCGATCACCAGCACCAGCAGCAAGGCCGAGGCGTACACCAGCGGGCGCGCGGCCTCGACATTGGGGCTCTGGAAACCGACATCGTAAATATGAAAGCCCAGGTGCATGATCTTCTGATCCAGATGCAGATAGGGGTAATTGCCGTCCACCGGCAGCGACGGCGCCATCTTCACCACCCCCACCAGCATCAACGGCGCCACCTCACCGGCGGCGCGGGCCACCGCCAGGATCAGGCCGGTCATGATCGCCGGGCTGGCCATTGGCAAAACGATCTTCCACAAGGTCTCGGCCTTGGTCGCGCCCAAGGCCAGCGAGCCCTCGCGCAGGCTCAGCGGAATGCGCGCCAGGCCCTCTTCCGTGGCGACGATCACCACCGGGACCGCCAGCAGCGCCAGGGTCAGCGAGGCCCACAACAGGCCGGGCGTGCCGAAGGTCGGCGCCGGCAAGGCTTCGGCAAAGAACAGTCGGTCCAGCGAACCACCCAGCACATAGACAAAAAAGCCCAGGCCAAACACGCCATAGACAATCGCCGGCACGCCGGCCAGGTTGTTCACGGCAATCCGGATCAGTCGGGTCACAGGCCCCTGGCGGGCGTACTCACGCAGATAGACCGCCGCCAGGACACCAAACGGGGTCACGATGATCGCCATGATCATGGTCATCATCACGGTGCCGAAAATGGCCGGGAAAATTCCACCTTCGGTGTTGGCTTCGCGCGGGTCTTCGCTCAGAAATTCCCAAAGCTTCTGGAAATAGAACCCGAGCTTGTCCAGCACGCTCATGGTGTTGGGCTGGTAGGCATGCACCACCTTGCCCAGGCTGATTTCCGTGATTCGTCCTTCGGCGTCTCTGGCGGTCAGACTGTCACGTTCGACCGCCTGGCGCAGTTCCACCAGACGGCCTTCGACCTCGGTGTAGCGGGCCTCAAGCTGCGCCTGTGAGGCGGCAATGTCTGCCTGGGCAATCGCATCCAATCGGCCATCAAGCTCCAGTTGCCGGGTTTGCAGGCGCAACTGCTCCAGGCTGTTATTGACCTGCACGATGTCGCGCTTTTCCAGCTGATGCAGTTGCACGGCCAGCGCCTGGACGCGTTTGAGGCGTTCCTGCAATGGCCCCCAGGCAGCCTCGCCAACTGCCACCACCCGGCCCGCTTCCTTGACGTTGACCAGATAGCCGTAGAAGTTGCCCCACTCACGCCGCTCCAGGGTCATCAGCTCGGCCGGCTTGCCGTGCTGGCTCAGCCATTCGCTGACCACCCAGGTGAAATCGCTGCGGGTCAGGTCACGGTTGCCGACCTTGAACAGCTCGCGGCCGAGAAACTCCGAGCCATCATCTGCCACCGGCAAGCCGGCATCGAGCAGGCGTGAGCGCGGCACCTGCTCACGTTCGACCCGCTCGCCGATCAGCACATGCGCTGCCTGCCCCGGCACGCTGTACTGCGCCCGCACCAGATCAGCAGGCCAGAAGTGCCCGAGTCCGCGCACCGCAAGGATCGTCAGCAGACCGATGGTCAGGA
Organism: Pseudomonas sp. 21LCFQ02; assembly: GCF_024129895.2. Taxonomy (NCBI): domain Bacteria; kingdom Pseudomonadati; phylum Pseudomonadota; class Gammaproteobacteria; order Pseudomonadales; family Pseudomonadaceae; genus Pseudomonas; species Pseudomonas sp. 21LCFQ02. The sequence continues at coordinate 1,361,042 of NZ_CM178749.1, read as the reverse complement.
TCACCGCGATGGACACCGCGCCGGCACTGAGCCAGATGCCCGGCGCGCCACTTTTGGTCCATTTGTTCAGAGAGTCTCGTTTCATTTGAATCAAGTCTCCCTCAGAGCAACGAGTATTGCTTGCGCAGGCGCTGACGAATCAGCTCCGCAAGGGTGTTCATGACGAAGGTAAACATCAGCAGTACCAGGGCCGCGAGGAACAACACGCGGTAGTGACTGCTGCCCACCTCCGATTCAGGCATTTCCACCGCCACGTTGGCCGCCAGGGTGCGCATGCCCTCGAACAGGTTCATGTCCATGATCGGCGTGTTGCCGGTGGCCATGAGCACGATCATGGTTTCACCCACTGCCCGCCCCATGCCGATCATCAGCGCGGAGAACAGACCGGGGCTGGCGGTCAGCAAGACCACTCGGGTCAGGGTCTGCCACGGTGTGGCACCCAGCGCCAGCGAGCCCAGGGTCAGGCTGCGCGGCACGCCGAAAATGGCATCTTCGGCGATGGAGTAGATATTCGGAATCACTGCAAAGCCCATGGCCAGGCCGATCACCAGCGCGTTGCGCTGATCAAAGGTAATGCCCAGGTCGTGGCTGATCCAGGTGCGCATGTCACCGTCGAACAGCCAGCTTTCAAGGTGCGGGCTCATGCCCAGCGACAGCCAGCCCACGCCCAGCACCACCGGAATCAGGATCGCCGCTTCCCAGCCATCGGGCACCCGCAGGCGTAGCGAAATGGGCAGGCGGCTCCACAGAAAGCCGGCCAGCAGGATACCGACCGGGGTCAGCAACATCAGGGCGAAGATCCCTGGCAGGTTGGCTTCCATGTACGGTGCCAGAAACAGACCGGCAAAGAAGCCAAGGATCACCGTCGGCATGGCTTCCATCAATTCGATGACCGGCTTGACCTTGCGGCGCATGACCGGGGCCATGAAGTACGCGGTGTAGATCGCCGCCGCAATGGCCAGCGGTGCGGCCAGCAACATGGCATAGAACGCCGCTTTGAGCGTGCCATAGGTCAATGGCGCCAGGCTCAGCTTGGGTTCGTAGTCAGTGGTTGAAGCCGTCGACTGCCAGACATGCCGGGGCTCGTCGTAGTTTTCGTACCAGACCTTCTCCCACAACGCGCTCCAGGAAATCTCCGGGTGCGGGTTATCCAGGCCCACGCCGCGCAATGTACCGCCAGACTCGATCAGGATCTGATTGGCGCGCGGTGACAGGGTCATCAGGCCGGCGCCGTCGGTGACCTTCTCGACCAGCAAGGTACGGTGCGCGGTACTGTGGAAAACCCCCAATTGCCCCGTGCTATCCAGTGCGACGAAGCCCTTGCGGCGCTGTTCGGCCCTGATCTGCACGATCGGCGCATCACCCAGACGGAAATCGCGGATCCTCATGAAGCGCGGCTCTTCATCGGTATCACGGACCATGAACCACTGGCTGATGCCGCCACGCGAGTCGCCAAACAGCAGTGAAACACCACCGACCAGTTGAGTCGAGGAGGTGATTTCGGCGTTGGCGTTTTCCAGCAGTTTGTAACGACCATTGAGGGTACGATCACGCAGGCTGAACACGTCAGCCTGGGCGCGGCCATTGATCACATACAGCCACTGCTGGCGCGGGTCGATGTAAATGGCTTTCACTTCAGCCGACAACTGCGGCAACTCGATGCGGCTCTGCTCACGCAGCACTTCACCGGTCTGCGGGTTCTCGCCCAGTTCCACAGCCAGTACATGCAGTTGCGTGCCGGTACTGCCCGCCAGACGCAGATGGCTGCCACTGACGCTGACCGTCACCTGGCCGATGGCCTGGCCCTGCTCGTCCAGGGTCAGTGGCGCCTGCCCGTAAGGCCAGGCAATGGCCGGGGTGATGGTCTTCTGGTTGTTCGGGTAGCTGACTTCATAGGCATGACGGAACACCAGAACCTGGCCGTTGGACAGGCCCACGGCAATCAGCGGCGTGCCGGGCTGGTCCTTGCCGATCGCGGTGATCTGCACACCTTCGGGCAACGGCAGGGCCATCTGCTTTAGCTGCGCTCCGCTGCTGACGTCGAAGAAGATCGCCTGGCCCTGATCGGAGATTCGCATCCCCACCTGGTTCTGCTCCTCGATGCTGATCATCAAGGGTTTGCCGGCAGCCTGCATCCAGGCCGGCGTCATCGGTGCGGCAACGTTCAGGCTCGCGCCCTTGAACAGCGGCGCGACCACCCAGGCCAGATAGAAGAAAATCAGGGTAATAGCGGCCAGCACCGCCATGCCGCCCAACGCGACATACCAGCGAGTCAGGCGATCCTTGAACGCCCGGGCACGCCGCTTGCGTTGCATCGCTGGGGTATTGAAGTCAATGCCTTCGGGTGCGGGACTACGATTCATCTGACTTTCGGTTCATCCGTGCGGCACTAAATGACATAAAAGAGCCCGGCGCCCAACCCTCTGGCGCCGAACTGTCGAAACACACTCATGCCAAGGCATCAGCGAGCAGCCCTGACCGGCGCCTTGAGCCCCAGATCGACAAGCGCCTTGTCAAGAACCGGCTCCGGGAGCGGAATGTAACCATCCTTCATGACGATCTCCTGCCCCTGCCTGGACAGGATCAACTTGAGAAACTCGGCTTCCAGCGGTGCCAGCGGTTTGTTCGGCGCCTTGTTGACGTAGACATACAGCAAACGCGAAAGCGGATAGCGGCCAGCGAGAATATTGGCCTCGGTGGCTTCGAAATACTCTTCACCGGCCTGCCTGGCCAGCGGCACGGTCTTGACGCTAGAGGTCTTGTAACCAATACCTGAATAGCCTATGCCGTTGAGCGAGCCGCTGATCGCACTCACCACAGAAGCCGAGCCAGGCTGCTCGTTCACGCTGTTTTTGAAGTCGCCTTTGCACAGCGCTTCTTCCTTGAAATAACCATAAGTGCCGGAGACCGAGTTACGGCCAAACAGCTGAATGCGCTGATTGGCCAGGTAGCCTGTCAACCCGACATCACCCCAGGTCAGGGCCAGTTTTTTTGCGCCACACAAACGGGTCTCGGCAAAGATCGCATCGACCTGCGGCATGCTCAGCCCTTTGATCGGATTGTCCTTGTGCACGAATATCGCCAGGGCATCCACCGCCACCGGCACCGCCGTCGGCTTGTAGCCCTGCTTCTGCTCGAACGCAGAGACTTCTCCATCCTTCATCTTGCGGCTCATCGGCCCCAGGTTGGCCGTACCTTCGGCCAGTGCCGGGGGCGCAGTGGACGAACCGGCCGCCTGAATCTGGATATTTACACTCGGGTATTCTCTTTTGTAGGCCTCGGCCCACAGCGTCATCAGGTTGGCCAGGGTGTCGGAGCCGACGCTCGACAGGTTACCTGACACCCCGCTGACCTTGGTATAGGACGCAATCGACGGGTCGACAGCAGCCAGCGCATGGCTTGCATAACCTCCGGCAGCCAGAGACAAGATCACCATCCAACGCTTGAGTGTCATGCCTGGGGCTCCCGGAAAATACTCATCAATCCGCCCGAATACGCAGAACGGATGACCACTGTATGAACTGATTATGACAATAAGATGAAAGGCCGACTTGCGCACGCAAGTCGGCCTTTATCAAAGCGGCTGGAACCAGACTCAGCGCTTGCGTGAAAGCAAAAACAGCCCCAACAGCATGCCCAGCCCGCACAGCGCCGCCACATACCAGGCAGGCCCCATCGGATTCTGTTTAAGCATCAGGGTCACCACCATCGGCGTCAGCCCGCCAAAGATCGCATACGCCAGGTTGTAGGAGAACGACAGGCCCGAGAAGCGCACCACCGGCGGGAAGGCTTTGACCATCACATAGGGCACCGCACCGATGGTGCCGACAAACGCGCCGGTCACGGCATACAGCGGGAACAGCCAGTCCGGATGAGCGCTCAGGGTATGGTAGAAGGTCCAGGAGCTGAGCAGCAGGCCGATGCTGCCAAGCAGCAGCACCCAGCCCGGTCCGAAGCGGTCAGACAGCACGCCGGCGACGACGCAACCGATACTCAGGCAAACAATAGCCAGGCTGTTGGCCTTCAACGCCGTGGCGGCGGCAAAACCGTAACCGGTCTGCAGCAGGGTCGGGGTCATCAGGATCACCACCACGATGCCCGCTGACAGCAGCCAGGTCAGCAGCATCGACAGCGCCACCGAACCACGGTGCTCGCGCAGTACCGCCTTGAGCGGCACTTCCTCGGCCAGCGCCTTGCGCAGTTGCAGTTCGGCGAATACCGGGGTCTCGTGCAACATGCGACGCAGATACACGGCCATCAGACCAAAAACACCGCCGAGCAGGAACGGAATCCGCCAGGCGTAGTCCGAGACCTCTACCGGGCTGTAGATACTGTTGATCAGCGTGGCGACCAACGAGCCGAGCAGGATGCCAGCAGTCAGGCCAGCGGTCAGGGTGCCGCAGGCGAAGCCGATCTGCCGGGCCGGCACGTGCTCAGAAACGAACACCCAGGCGCCCGGGACTTCACCACCAATTGCCGCGCCCTGAATGACCCGCATCAACAGCAGTAACACCGGGGCCCACAGGCCGATCTGCGCGTAAGTCGGCAGCAAACCCATGATCAGCGTCGGGATCGCCATCATGATGATGCTCAGGGTGAACATCTTCTTGCGGCCCAGCAGGTCGCCGAAGTGAGCCATGACGATACCGCCCAACGGCCGGGCCAGATAACCGGCGGCAAAGATGCCGAAGGTCTGCATCAGACGCAGCCACTCCGGCATGTCGGGCGGGAAGAACAACTTGCCGACGACCGCAGCAAAGAACACGAAGATGATGAAATCGTAGAATTCCAGAGCGCCGCCCAGCGCAGAGAGCGACAGGGTTTTGTAGTCGCTACGGGTCAAAGGGCGCGAGGAAGACGCACTATCAGAAGGAACAGAGGACATGACAAGGCTTCTCTAAGGGCATTTCTTTTGAGTGGCAAGCGACAGCGACGCTGGCTGCCTCGCTGTAGCGGGCAGAAGCGCTTGTCCATGGCAATGGCGCGGGTAGGCATCAAAATTGCCTGTATCAGTAATCTTGTTACCGGTACGGGTCTGGCAAGATAGCAAAATGTTGCAAAAAACTCATGAGCACTGCGCGTACCTGTTACAAATACGCATTGACGGTCGTCGCATGAGAGCACGACCGATATACTCGCCAGACACCAGAACCCTGTGCCAGAGCGGCTCAGGCTTCCCGAAAGCTCTGGTAGAGCGTCTTTTCAGCTATCCAAGAGAGTCATGGGTCAGAGGCACCCCAGGCATGATCGAGCTTGAACAAGAAGATCCAATCCCGCAGGGCGATCTGGCCTTGCAAATCACCGCGCTGCCGCGTGAAACCAACGGTTTCGGCGATATCTATGGTGGCTGGCTGGTTTCACAGATGGACCTGGCAGGCACTGCGATGGCCAGCAAGATCGCGGGCGGGCGGGTTGCAACCGTGGCCATCGACCGCATGGCCTTTCTGGTTCCGGTGGCAGTCGGCGAACAACTGACCTTCTATACCCGCACCCAGGAAGTCGGCCGCAGCTCGATCAAGATGCTCGTCGAGGTCTGGAGCGATGACCCGCTGACCAGCGAATGGCGCAAAGTGACCGAAGCCGCCTTCGTCTTTGTCGCCATAGACGACAGGGGCCGGACCCGCTCGATCAAGCGCCGCGGCTGAGTTCAGCCACACAGGCGGGCACAGGAGCGCCGGTTGGCGCTAAACTCGACGGCTTTGGTGCAGTCAATGTCCATAGCCTTTGAGTGAGAACTTCCCATGCCCACGCCCCAGGTTGAATCCATTACCATCGATGAGCTCGAATGCTTGCGCATCCGCCACGGCGACGCCGAGCTGCTGATTGCCCAGCAAGGCGCGCACATCCTCAGCTATCAGCTCGCCGGCCAGCAACCGCTGGTGTGGCACAACGATAAGGCGTCGTTCAAACAAGGCACGCCCATTCGCGCCGGCATCCCGGTGTGCTGGCCATGGTTCGGCAACCTGGCACGTAACCCCGAAAGCGTCCAGGCCATGCGCGACAGCACCGAACCTGCCAATGCCCACGGCGAAGTGCGTATTCTGGACTGGCAACTGCTGGGCATCGGCGAAGACGGTGATGCCCTGCTGGTCGAGTTCATTCAACCCCACGCCGAACAAGGCCTGCCCGGCTGGCCGCACAAAGTCGCCCTGAAACTCAGCATCCGCCTGGACCAGGCCTTGAACGTCAGCCTGGTCAGCTATAACTGCGGCGCTGAAACAGTGACCTTGAGCCAGGCACTGCACACTTATTTCGTGGTCAGCGACGTGCGTCAGGTCAGCCTGCAGGGCGTCGACGGCCTGCGCTATATCGAAACTCTGGAGAACTGGGAAGAGCGCAAGCAGTCCGGCGACCTGGGTTTTGCCGGCGAAACCGACCGCATCTACCTCGACACCCCGCCCCTGCTGAGCATCGTTGACCCCGGCCTGCAGCGGCGTATCCAGATCCAGACCAGCGGCTCGCATTCAGCCGTGGTGTGGAATCCCTGGATAGATCGCGCCCGCGCCCTGCCCGACATGGCCGACGACGGCTGGCAGCGCATGCTGTGCGTGGAAACCGCCAACGTGATGAGCGATGTGGTCACCCTGGCCCCGGATCAGATGCATGTCTTGAGTGTCAGCATCTGGAGCGAGGCGCTGCAGGGCGAGTGACTAGGGTCTGTTGCCGTTTCATCACAACCGCGCCGAGGTCTGTTTTGTCGGCCTGCATAGGCTTCACTCTGTTGAAGTGTGTGTGACAAAACAGCCACGGCCCTGCGGGTTGCGCCCCAAATCGCGCCATGCGTCGTTGAAGGACTTGAAAAGGGAGCGACCATTTCCTGCGTCCTTCGCCTCGCCTGACACGATTTGGCGCTGCAACGCGGCTCGCGTTGAAATGGCAACAGCCCCTAGAGGTCAGCCTCGACCACCACCCGCACCTTCGCCGCATCCAGGGCGTAGGCGGCGTCGGCCAGGTCGTTGCTGACCTTCTCGATTTTCAGCCCACCGGTCACCCACAACGGGGTATAGATATCGTCGATCTTTACCCCCTTGGGGTAGCGCACCAGCACCAGCTGGTTGGGCGGCGGCGGCGGTACGTGGATACAGGCACCCGGATACGGAACCAGGAAAAACAGCGTGCTGTTGCCCTTGGCGTCGGTCTCCAGCGGTACCGGATAGCCACCCAGCCGGATGGTCTTGCCGTTCATGCCGGCGACCGTCTTGGTCGAGTACATCACCGCAGGCAAGCCTTTGCTCTGCTTGAGCCCGCCCTTGCTGTCGAAGGTCCCCATCGCTTCCGGCGAGTTGTGATCAATCTCAGGCATGGCTTCCAGAGCCTTCTGGTCCGACTTCGGCATCAGCTCCAGCCAGTCGGTTTCCGGAATTTCAGCGCAGGCCAGGGTGGACACCAGCAGCAGGGGCAGCAACAGGAAGCGGCGCATCGTACGACTCGGCAAGACAGATGGAAGTCGCGCATTCTAGCCCTGCGCACGCACGAAGCAGAGGGCAGAAGCGGATGTTTCACGATTTCTTTTTGATCATCCCGTAGATCACCAGCAGGATGATCGCGCCGACCAGGGCGCCAAGAAAGCCGGCGGTCTCACCAGCATGATAGATACCCAGCATCTGGCCACCGTAGGTCGCGGCCAGGGAGCCGGCGATACCCAGCAAGACGGTCATGATCAGGCCCATGCTGTCATCACCCGGTTTCAGAAACCGCGCCAGCAGACCGACAATCAAGCCGATGAAGATAGTTCCGATGATACCCATGTGGTTTTCCTCCCGATGAATAGAACCCGCCAGGACGCTGTACATCTTGGCGTGTTGCTATGTGAGGACGGAAACGGCGGTTTGGTTCCGGGGCAGAGCCCCGGATGTTCCGCGATCAGGCCTTGACCAGCGCCTGGACCTGCGCGACCTGACGGTCGAGGGTGGCACGGTCGGCGCTGCGCACGGTGGCGTGGCCGACCTTGCGGCCAGCCTTGAAGGCCTTACCGTAATGGTGCAAGTGGCAATCCTCAACCGCCAGCACGGCGGCAACCGCCGGCACTTCGCCGATGAAGTTGATCATCGCGCTTTCACCCACCTTCGCGGTGGAGCCCAGCGGCAGACCGGCAACGGCGCGCACATGGTTCTCGAACTGGCTGCACTCGGCACCTTCGGTGGTCCAGTGCCCGGAGTTGTGGACCCGCGGCGCGATTTCGTTGGCCTTGAGGCCACCGTCGACCTCGAAGAACTCGAATGCCAGCACACCGACGTAATCGAGTTGCTGGAGCACCCGGCCCGCATAGTCTTCGGCCAGCGCCTGCAATGGGTGATCGGTGCTGGCGATCGACAGGCGCAGAATGCCGCTTTCGTGGGTGTTGTGGACCAACGGGTAGAAACGCGTTTCGCCGTCACGGGCACGCACCGCGATCAACGACACTTCGCCAGTGAACGGTACGAAGCCTTCGAGCAGGCATGGCACGCTGCCCAGCTCGGCAAAGGTGCCGGCCACATCGGCCTGGCTGCGCAAGACCTTCTGGCCCTTGCCGTCATAACCCAGGGTCCGGGTCTTGAGCACCGCTGGCAGCCCGATGCGTGCCACCGCGTCATCCAGGTCCTGTTGCGACTGGATATCGGCGAACTCGGGCGTCGGGATGCCCAGGTCCTTGAACATGCTTTTTTCGAACCAACGGTCGCGGGCAATACGCAGCGCTTCAGCGCTCGGGTAGACCGGCACGAACTGCGACAGGAACGCCACCGTTTCAGCCGGTACGCTTTCGAACTCAAAGGTCACCAGATCAACCTCGTCGGCCAGTTGCCGCAGGTGATCCAGATCGCCGTAATCGGCACGCAGATGCTCGCCCAACGACGCCGCACAGGCATCCGGTGCCGGGTCGAGAAAAGCGAAGTTCATGCCCAGCGGTGTCCCCGCCAGAGCCAACATGCGGCCCAACTGGCCGCCACCGATAACACCGATCTTCATGGAAAAACCTCAGGCGATGCGCGGGTCTGGATTGTCCAGAACAGTTTCAGTCTGTTCAGTGCGGAACTGCTTGAGCGCCGCGTGATACTGCGGATGCCTGGCGCCCAGGATGCTCGCCGACAGCAGCGCGGCATTAATCGCACCGGCCTTGCCGATGGCCAGGGTAGCGACCGGGATACCGGCCGGCATCTGTACGATCGACAACAGCGAGTCTACGCCCGACAGCATCGAGGACTGCACCGGCACGCCAAGCACCGGCAGGTGAGTCTTGGCAGCGCACATGCCTGGCAGGTGAGCAGCACCACCGGCACCGGCGATGATCACTTCGATGCCACGTCCTTCAGCCTCTTCGGCGTACTGGAACAGCAGATCCGGCGTGCGGTGTGCAGACACCACCTTGACTTCGTAAGGGATGCCGAGCTTTTCCAGCATATCGGCGGTGTGGCTAAGGGTGGACCAATCGGACTTGGAGCCCATGATCACGCCAACCAGTGCACTCATCGTCGAGCCTCTCATCGGGCGCCCGCAGGCGCGTCTAAAAACAACAAGCCACGCAGGAAAACCGGCGTGGCTTGCTGTACAAAAAATGACCGTCGAGCCGGCCAAAGGCCGCGCAGTATACCCCAAAGTCGAATAACAAAAGCATCCTCTGCGACCATCCGTCTGCCTTCCGGAGTCAGGCGCCAGCAGAGACGGCAAGCAGCCCGGAAAAATCCTGCAAACCTGGCCAGCACGACAGCGGTTTTTCCTGCACCACGGCTCGCAATAGCCATACACCTCGTGCTGGCTGCAGGTGCTTCCCCGACACTGACAAAGACGATTAGGTGAACCTTGAACCGGACTTGCCCGGTTGCCACGTTCCCTGAATGGAGTCTTGAACATGAGCCTGAAACAACTTGGCCTGATACTGGCCTTGAATCTGTACCTCTCAAGCAGCGCCCTGGCCGCTCACGACCAGGTGGATAGTGACCACCTGCAACCGATCTTTCTGACCCTGTTTTTCCACGACCAACTCACCGATCAGGAAATCGCCGGGGTCAAATCTGACAATCTTGACTGGTTTTTAAAGGAGCTAACCGAAGTTACCGGTCGCCGGACCCATGTCATCACCAAGCGCCATCAACCGGGAATCACCGATTTCGGCTACAGGACCGGCGACAGCACCCAGGCCATCGAGCAATGGCGCCAGCGGCTGAGCGCCTACCTGCATGCCAACAACCTGCCCCTCGACTCCCGACGCCACAAGTATGTGCTGGTGACCCGCCACAACCTGACCCACGACGTGGGCGGAATTGCCCGGGTGCAGATGAACGAAGCCATTGCTTCGCTGCGTGCCTACATCAATATCGCCCACGAAGTCGGCCATTTGTTTGGCGCCACCCATGAGAACGCCTATTTCCGGCTCGCCGCCCTGCCACCCTGCCGTACCTTGATGTACCCCAATCACACCGCACTGGTCGCCAATTGCTATGAGTTCAGCGAACCCAATCGTGAGGCCATCAGGCATTACCTGAAGGATGAATGATCCCTTCGACGTCTTCGCTGGTGCCAGCCGCCGCGCTTTCCAGCTTGCGCCATAGCAGGCGCACGTTGGCTTTGCGTACCAGGGCGCAGCGGTACAGGCGGATTTCCAGCGGCACATGCCAGTGCGCCCCGCCACACACCACCAGTTCACCGCGCTCCAGCTCGGCACGCATGCTCAGGCGCGGAACCCAGGCAACGCCCAACCCCTCCACGGCCATGCACTTGAGACTCTCGGCCATGGCCGTCTCGTACACCGTGGAAAAACGCAGATTGCTCTGGCGCAGCAACAAGTTCACCGAACGCCCGAGAAACGCGCCGGCGCTGTAAGCCAGCAGTGGCACGGTACTGCCGTTGTCCAGATCGAACAGCGGCTGGCCCTGCGCGTCGGCAGCGCAGACCGGCAGCATCTCGCTGTGCGCCAGATGCAGCGAGGGGAAAATTTCGGCGTCCATCTGCAACGCCGCATCCGGGTCGTAAAATGCCAGCATCAGGTCACAACCACCTTCACGCAAGGCATGCACCGCTTCACCGACGTTGGTCGCCACCAGACGGGTCGCAATGTTCAGGCCGTCATTGCGCAATTGAGCGATCCAGCGCGGGAAGAAACCCAGCGCCAGCGAGTGCGCCGCTGCCACCTGGATAACCTCGCCCTGCCCGCCCTCCAGATGATGCAGGTGGCGCACCACCTCCCCGAGCTGCTCGACCACCGTACGCGCGGTAACCAGAAACAATTGCCCGGCAGCGGTCAGCTCGATGGGCGTACGCGAACGGTTGACCAGGGTCAGCCCCAGCGCCGCCTCAAGGCTGCGGATACGCCGGCTAAAGGCCGGCTGGGTGACGAATCGACGTTCGGCCGCCTGGGAAAAACTGCGGGTCGCGGCCAGGGCGCTGAAATCCTCCAGCCATTTGCTTTCCAGGTTCATCTGGTCCTCCCGGACACCCGTTTTTCACTAAGAAACGCAAAGCGCGATTGACGCGCGTATATAAAGCATAAATTAGGTCAAGTCACATGACATTATGCCGTTAGTGCATGGCATATTATGCAACAGCATTGGTCAAGATTCTCCTGGAGCCCCAATATCAAGGCGCTCCGGCATTATTCATGCCTTCCTTGAGATGACCTCTATCATGTCCTCGCCTGCATCATCGCGTATCGAAAAAGACCTGCTTGGTGTGCTCGAAGTACCCTCCGACGCCTACTACGGCATCCAGACCCTTCGTGCGGTGAACAACTTTCACCTTTCCGGCGTTCCTCTTTCGCATTATCCGAAACTGGTCGTGGCCCTGGCCATGGTCAAGCAGGCGGCAGCCGATGCCAACTTTGAGCTGGGTCACCTGAGCCAGGCCAAGCACGCTGCAATCAGCGAAGCCTGTGCGCGGCTGGTACGCGGTGATTTCCACGAGCAGTTCGTGGTCGACATGATTCAGGGCGGGGCCGGCACCTCGACCAACATGAACGCCAACGAGGTTATCGCCAACATCGCCCTGGAAGCCATGGGCCATGAAAAAGGCGAGTACAAGTACCTGCACCCCAACAACGACGTGAACATGGCGCAGTCGACCAACGACGCCTACCCGACCGCGATCCGCCTGGGTCTGCTGCTCGGTCACGACGCGTTGCTGGCCAGCCTCGACAGCCTGATCAATGCGTTCTCCGCCAAAAGCGAAGAATTCAGCCACGTGCTGAAAATGGGCCGCACCCAGTTGCAAGACGCCGTGCCGATGACCCTGGGCCAGGAATTCCACGCCTTCGCCACCACCCTGACCGAAGACCTGAACCGGCTGCGCAGCCTGGCCCCAGAGCTGCTGACCGAGGTCAACCTGGGCGGTACGGCAATCGGTACCGGCATCAACGCTGACCCGCGCTACCAGAGCCTGGCCGTGCAGCGCCTGGCGACGATCAGCGGCCAGCCGCTGGTGCCGGCAGCTGACCTGATCGAAGCGACCTCCGACATGGGCGCGTTCGTGCTGTTCTCCGGCATGCTCAAGCGTACCGCGGTCAAACTGTCGAAAATCTGTAACGACCTGCGCCTGCTGTCCAGCGGCCCGCGTACCGGCATCAACGAAATCAACCTGCCGCCGCGCCAGCCAGGCAGCTCGATCATGCCAGGCAAGGTCAACCCGGTGATTCCGGAAGCGGTCAACCAGGTGGCCTTCGCCATCATGGGCAACGACCTGGCACTGACCGTGGCAGCCGAAGGCGGCCAACTGCAACTGAACGTGATGGAGCCGCTGATCGCCTACAAGATCTTCGACTCGATCCGCCTGCTGCAACGCGCCATGGACATGCTCCGCGAGCATTGCATCACCGGCATCACGGCCAACGAACAACGCTGCCGCGAGCTAGTCGAGCACTCGATCGGCCTGGTCACCGCACTGAACCCTTACATCGGCTACGAAAACGCCACCCGTATCGCACGCATCGCCCTGGAAACCGGCCGTGGCGTACTGGAACTGGTGCGTGAAGAAGGCTTGCTGGAAGAAGACGTACTGGCTGACATCCTGCGTCCGGAAAACATGATCGCGCCACGCCTGGTTCCACTGAAGGCCTGAGGTTATTGCTCCACCGACACCGCTCACCAGGCTGAGGGCCTAGACACCCCTCCGCTTTTTCAGGGGCCTGGAAAATCCTCCAGGCCCTTTTTTTATGACTGCCGATTACAGGACGCAAGGAGGCTCCGGTTTCACCGGCAAAACTCTTAGCACAACCCTCGCAAGCGCGATGTTCTATAGCCGTACATCTACATACAAGAAAACGACTACAGACGTCTCGGTATTGCACCGGTATAGTGCGCCCCCTCAAAAACACGAGGCAATAATAAGATGCTGGATTTTTTCGTTCACATAGCTGACCAACTGCTGATCGTGTTGATCGTCGGTCTGGGCGGTTACTTCACCATCCGTTCGCGTTTTGTACAGTTTCGTCATTTCACCCATATGTTCGCGGTGTTCCGTGACAGCCTGCGCAGCAGCTCCGGCCAACTGAGCTCCTTTCAGGCGCTGATGCTCAGCCTGGCCGGTCGTGTCGGCGCAGGCAACATTGCCGGCGTCGGCCTGGCCGTCACCCTCGGTGGTCCAGGTGCGGTGTTCTGGATGTGGGTCACCTCGCTGGTCGGCATGGCCAGCAGCTTCATCGAATGTACCCTGGCGCAGACTTACAAGCGCAAGGACTCCGAAGGCCAGTACCGTGGCGGCCCTTCGTTCTACATCCAGTACGGCCTGGGCAAGCGCTGGCTGGGCATGATCATGGCGGTCCTGCTGCTGGTCACCTTCGGCTTCGCCTTCAACGGCCTGCAATCGCACGCGGTGACCAGTTCGCTGAACAACGCCTTCGGCTTCGACAGAGCCACCGCCGGCATCTGCCTGGCGATCCTGCTGGGTCTGGGTTTCATCGGCGGCATCAAGCGCATCGCGGCCATCTCTGACCTGCTGGTGCCGGTCAAGACCCTGATCTACATCGCCGTCACCCTGTACGTCATTGGCCTGCAGATCGAGCACGTGCCCGGCATGCTGCTGACAATCGTCAAGAGCGCCTTTGGCCTGGACCCGGTGTTCGGCGGCCTGATCGGCAGCGCCATCGTCATGGGCGTCAAGCGTGGTGTATTCGCCAACGAAGCGGGCCTGGGCAGCGCACCGAACGTTGCCGCTGTGGCACAGGTCGAGCACCCGGCTTCCCAGGGTGTGGTCCAGGCGTTCAGCGTGTTCCTCGACACCTTTGCCATCTGCACCTGCACCGCGTTGCTGATCCTGCTGTCGGGTATCTACGATGTGGGCTACAGCGGCGACGGTATTGTGCTGGCGCAGAACTCGCTGGCCGCCGTGGTCGGTGACTGGGGGCGGGTCTTCATCAGCGTGGCGCTGGCCCTGTTCGTATTCACCTCGATTCTCTACAACTACTATCTGGGTGAAAACAGCCTGCGCTTTCTGGTCGGCGAGAAGCTGTCGGCCATCGTCGGCTATCGGGTATTCGTGCTGGCGTTGATCCTCTGGGGCTCGACAGTGGACCTCAAGACCGTGTTCGCCTTCGCCGACATCACCATGACCCTGCTGGCGTTCGTTAACCTGCTGGCTCTGGCCCTGCTGTTCAAAGTCGCCATGCGGATCCTGCGCGACTACGACGACCAGCGTGCCGCCGGCATCAAGACCCCGGTGTTCGACTCCAGCAAATTCCCTGATCTGGATCTGGACCGTAACGCCTGGCCGGCCAACCCGACCCAGCAACCGCAGGTCAAAGCGGGCGAAAATGCTGAAAGCGTGCCCAGCGCGCGCTAATCAAAGCATTCGCTAAAAAGGGCCATCGCGTACCGACCACAGTCTGGTACGTGATGGCCCTTTTTATTGTGTGCATCAGACACTTGCCGGGCTGCGCGCCTCCAGCAGTTCGACGATCCGCGGCCAACCGGCCATTCTCGCCAGCGTCAGCGGGGTGCGTCCGTTGCTGTCGCTCACTTCGGGGTCGGCACCGTGGCGCAGCAAAGCCTCGACGAAACCGTAATTGCCCGCCAGGGTTTCGCGGTGCAGGTATTGCTGGCCGTTGGCGTCGGTCTGCGTGACCAGCGCCGGATCCTCAGCCAGGTTCTGCTCGATATTTTCCTGCACATTGACCGCCATCGGATGCTCGGCACGCTCCAGTTCAGCCAGTGCCGCGCGGTCTGCTGCGCTGTCGAGGTCGCGAGAAAAGCGCAGCAGTGGCTGATCGGTACCGGTCATGACCAGCTCGATGCTGCCCGGCTCACCGAAGTCCAGCCCCCAGGCTTCGTCGTGCCCGGCCCGTTCGTCAGGCTCCATGTCACTGCGTAGCGCATCGACGGTGAAGGCCCCGAATACTCGCCCGCCACAGACATACATCCAGTCATTGAGGTCTGTCAGCGGCGCCGCGACCAGTTCCCCGGCATTCAGTGAGGTGACCCAGTGCGGCTCGTTCATCAGCTCGCCGCGCAGGGTCAGCCCGTCGAACAGCACGTCAGTCACCCACATATTCTCCACCGAGGGGGATGACGCATCGAGGGGCTCAACCGGGAAAGAAATTTTCACCGCCGCCAGGTCCAGGCCCGGCACCACCCGGCGGCGCTCCCAGGAAAGCTCGCGGTACATGAACTTGAACGTGGCCTGGGCCGCCGCGACGGCACGCTGGAACTCGCTGTTTTCGCCTTCGACGGTGTAGATGGGATTTTGCGTCATGCGTCAGATCACTCCTGTCATCGCGCTGGCGTTGCCAAAGCCCATCAGATCAGGACAACGCCCTGGCGTTCAGCGCTCAACGAAGAATAAACCCATTGTGTGACGAGCCGCTCAGCGCACCCTGCGCTCGAACTCGGTCACCCGCAACATCGAGTCCAGATTACGCTCGATGTTTTCACACAGTGCCTTCATCTGAATCTCATGCTCACTGGTACGGAACGGGCTTTGCAGGTCGGTGCCGATCTTCTCGATGGCCAGCAGCATGAACCCCACCACCGTCGAAGCCAGCGGCGTGAACCAGCCCAGGGTTTCCACTAGACCGATCGGCACGATCAGGCAAAACAGGGTGATGAACAGCCGTGGAAAGGCCACGTAAGGGTAAGGCAACGGCGTATTGGCGATCCGCTCCATGCCGCCCTGACAGTTGGAGATATCCACCAGAGTCGATTCGATACGCGCCAGGCGAATGCTGTCCAGACGCCCGGCCTCATACTCCTTGGCGATCATCAGTGCCGAAACGTTGAGCAGGTCATTGGGGAAATTGTTGGTTTCATGCCGACGTTCGAACTCGTCGGCACCGATCAGCGCCTGGATCTCAGCGCCACAACTCTCGCCTTTGAGGTGCGCCGACAGGCATTTCACATAGGCGACATGACGGCGCAGCAACACCGCCTTGATCGGATTGGTTTCACCCTCATCCTCGACCAGGGTCAGCACCTGGCGGGCAAAACTGCGCGAGTTATTGACCAGCGCGCCCCACAGGGTGCGGGCCTCCCACCACCGGTTGTAGGCACTGGAATTGCGAAAGCTGGTCAGCACCACCAGCGCCGAACCCAGCAGCGTCAGCGGCATGGCCGGCATCGAGTATTTGTAGTCGAGAAACAGCATGAAATCGACCGTGACGATCACGTCCCAGATCAGCAACCAGAACAGTGACCAACCTACATAGCCGAAGGTTTTGCCCAGGAACCTGAGCTTGGAAATGATGGTTTTCTGCACCGAGCCACCTCGTCAGTGAAAGAGGTGGCAGTCGAACCACCCCGCAGGGCTTTGAATGCCTTTGCTGCAGATGGTTCGACGACTGTTACGATTCAGCAGCCGCTCAGGCCGACCTTGGGCTGCTCAGCGGCGAAGAAAATCGGCCGCAGGCCAACCCCGACGCAGTTGCCCAGATAAGCCGCCACCAGCCACAGCCAGCCATGCACACTGCCCGAGGCGATGCCGCTGAAGTACGCGCCGATATTGCAGCCGTAGGCCAGCCGCGAACCGTAGCCCAACAGCAAGCCACCGATCACCGCCGCCACCAGCGAACGGGTCGGGATATCCAGATTCGGCGCGAAACGCCCGGCCAGGCCGGCCGCCAACAGGGCGCCGATCATGATGCCGATGTCCATCACACTGGTGATGTCCTGCCACACCGGGGCAGCCAGCGCCTTGGCATTACCGGCGCTCTGCCAGAACGGCCAGGTGCTGACATCCAGCCCCGCCGCCATGGAAATCTTCGCACCCCACAAGGCGAACGCCGAGGTAATGCCCCACGGCCGCCCGGCCAGGGCCAGCGTCGCGTAGTTCAGCAGCGCCAGCGCCACTGCGCCCCAGACCAGCACCCACGGACCACGCAGCAGCCGACGCCAGCCGCGATGCGCGCTGCTGACCGGCGCTTCAAGCTGGCCATGACGACGCTTTTCAAGGCGCACCGTGACCCAGGCAATCAAGCCGAAAATAGCCAGATTCAGCAGCAGTGCCGGCAGCCAGCCGAAGCTCTTGACCATCGAGGTGGCCGGCAGCGACGGCAAAGCGAACCACCAGTGCACGTGGTGGGTCGCGATCAGCGAGCCGAGAATGAAGAACACCAGGGTCACCAGCATCCGCGCATTGCCGCCACCTGCGGTAAACAAAGTACCGGAGGCGCAGCCGCCACCCAGTTGCATGCCGATACCGAAAATAAACGCCCCGACGATCACTGAAACCCCGGCGGGCGCCACCAGGCCATTGACCGGCTGGCCGAACAGCGATCCGCTGGCCAGGGTCGGGAAAAACAGCACCACGGCGATGGCCAGCATGACCATCTGCGCACGCAGGCCCGCGCCACGGCGCTCCAGAATGAACACCCGCCAGGCCGAGGTGAAACCAAAAGCGGCGTGGTACAGGGTCACGCCCAATGCTGCGCCAAGCAACAACAGCAGAACCTGGCGCATGCCGACGCTGAGCAGCAAAAACTGCGTACCCATCAGCAACAGAAACAGCGCAGCCAACGGTGCACCGAGCCGGCGCTGGGGCATGGCTGATAGCGAATTACTCATGATGTATCCCAAGCCTGCAAGAAAGACCGCCGAGTATAACGGTTACTGACAACCCCAGGCCCGCCGCAAACGCCCCAGCGCAGCGGCGATCTCTGCTTCGGCCACGGCAGCAAACCCCAGCACCAGCCCGGCCCGCAGGTCCGGCGGCGCGCTGTCGTCCGCCAGCCAATAGTCACTCAGGGCGTTGATTTCCACCCCGACCGCTTCAGCCTGGGCAATCAGTTGCTGCTCACGCGCCAGGCTGTCGACCCGTACCGCCACATGCAGACCGGCGACGGCTTTAGGCATCGCCTCACAGCCAGGCAATGCCTGCGGCCAGCCGCTCAGCAACGCATCACGGCGGTTCAACGCGGCGCGCCGCATGCGCCGGATATGCCGTTGAAAGTGCCCTTGGGCGATGAATTGCGCCATGACGACCTGGGTCGCCACGTCAGAATGGCGCACGTCCAGCGCCCGCCGCTGGCTGAATGGCGCGACCAGACCGGGCGGCAGCACCAGATACCCCAGACGCAACGCCGGAAAGGCAACCTTGCCGAAGGTGCCGACGTATAGCACCCGTCCTTGAGCATCCAGTGCCGCCAACGGTGCCAGCGGCGCGCCGCTGTAGCGGTACTCGCCATCGTAGTCATCCTCGACAATCCAGCCGCCATGTTTGTGTGCCCAGTCGAGCAGTTGCAGGCGCCGCGCCAGGCTCATCACGACCCCGGTCGGGTATTGATGCGACGGCGTCACATAAGCCAACTTGCAACCGGTGGCCTTCAATCGCGCGCAGCACATGCCCTCGTTATCGACCGGCATACCCTGCAAACGCGCCCCAGCGATCGCGAACGCGTGCCCTGCCGCCCGATACCCGGGGTTTTCCACAGCCACGGCGTCCCCGGCATTCAGAAGCAATTGTGCACAAAGGCTGATTGCCTGCTGCGCGCCACTGGTGATCACAATTTGCTCAGGGGTACAAAACAAACCGCGAGAAGTTCGCAGATAAACCGCAATCAGCTCACGTAAACGCCAATCCCCGGCCGGGTCGCCATAACCGAGCTGCTGCAAGTCAGGCTTGCGCCAGAAAGCCGCGTGGAGCTTGCTCCAGGTGGCAAACGGAAACAGATCGAACGCCGGGATACCGACCCGAAAAGCCCGCGGCGGTCCACCCTTGGGCGCGGGTAAGTGATGCCTCTCCAGGATCTGTAGCGCATCACTGTGGATAACTTTCGAGAGTTCAAGATAGGCCGATTTTGACGATTTTGTGGATAAACCAGTGGATAAGCTTGTTGATAACCCTGTGGACAGTATTGTGGAAAACTCTGCGGGCGAGGTTTTTTTGAGCACAATGCGCGACAATTTGGCGACATAGGTTCCGTCGCCCACCTGGGCCTCGGTAAAGCCTTCGGCATACAGCTGGTCGAAGGCGCGCATCACGCTATTGCGCGAGATCTCCAGCACGGCGGCCAGATCCCGGCTGGCGGGCAGCCGGGTACCACTGGCCAGACGCCCATCCAGAATACGTTCGCGCAGTGCCTGGTAGAGCTGACGGCTCAGCCCCTTGCGCCGGTCCAGAGCAAAACCGGCCGGGTCGAAGGGAAACAGCGGTGCGTCGGTCATTGAATTGGCCCTATCAAATGGCTCAGTAATGGCTCTTACAAAGAGCCATTAGCCTGCCTAGGATGAGTCCATCCGCCAAGGGGAATCTCATGTACACACCCACTGCCTTCCGCGACAACGACCTGCACAGCCAATGGCAACAGATCGAACGCTGCCGCCTGGCCTTGCTGGTCACTCAAGGTGAATCCGGCTTGCAGGCCACTCACCTGCCGCTGCTGCTACGTCGTGACGAAGGACCTCACGGCACGCTGTACGGCCACCTGGCCAAAGGCAATCCGCAGTGGCGTGAGCTGTCCGGCAGCGCTGAAGTGCTGGTGGTCTTTCCCGGCGAGGACGCCTACATCAGCCCCTCGTTCTACCCCAGCAAGGCCGAACACGGCAAAGCAGTGCCGACCTGGAACTACCTGGCCGTTCATGCTTACGGCAGGCCGCGCCTGATCACTGAAGCGGCGCCCTTGCGCGCGCTCCTCGGTGCCCTGACTGAGCGGCATGAAAGCGGCCGCAGCCAGCCATGGTCCATCGCTGACGCGCCGGCCGAATACATCGACAAGATGCTCACCGCCATTGCCGGTTTCGCCTTGCCCATCGAGCGCCTGCAAGGCAAACGCAAACTCAGCCAGAACCGCGACGCCCGCGATATCGCCGGGGTCCGCGAGGGCCTGGCCGCCAGTCCTGACCCACAGGATCAACGTATTGCTCAATTGATGGGCTGAAGGAGACGCCATGACCGCTGTACAGATCCGCCCGGTAAGCGCTGCCGATCATGCCGCCTGGCTGGGCTTGTGGCTGGCCTACCTGCGCTTCTACGAAACCGAACTGGCCGATGACGTCAGCGCGACAACCTGGCAACGCCTGCTCGACCCGGCACAACCCTGCCATAGCGCGTTGGCCTGGCAAGGCGATGCGGCGGTGGGTATGGTCAACTTCATCTACCATCGTTCCAACTGGAGCATCGAAGACGCCTGCTACCTGCAAGACTTGTTCGTCGCCCCACAGCAACGCGGCGGAGGCGTGGGCAGGCAATTGATCGAGTACGTTTACGCCAGCGCCACACAACACGGCAGTCGCAAGGTGCATTGGCTGACCCACGAAACCAACAGCACCGCCATCGGGCTCTATGAGCAAGTGGCCGAGCGCGGTGGCTTCATTCAATTTCGCAAGACTTTCTAAGTACAGGATCGCTGCCCATGTCCGACGTACAGCTGAACTGGCAAACCGCACGCCTGCCCACCTCCCAAGCGCTGGAAGGACGTTTTATCCGCCTGGAAAAACTCGACCCGGCACGCCATGGCGACGACCTGTGGCTGGCACTGGAAGGTCCGGGCGCCGATGCAAAACTCTGGGACTACCTGCCGTACGGCCCCTTCCAGGCACGCAGCGACTTCGACAGCTGGCTGGCCGGCCACGCCGCCAGCAGCGACCCGTGGTTCTACAGCGTGGTGGACAAAACCACCGGCAAGGTCGAAGGGATGCTCAGCCTGATGTCCATCGTCCCGGCCCAGGGCCGCATCGAGATCGGCCACGTCACCTTCGGCGCGCCCATGCAGCGCACCGCCAAAAGCACTGAAGCCATCTACCTGCTGGCACGCGAGTCCTTCGCCCTGGGCAATCGCCGCCTGGAGTGGAAGTGCAACGCCAACAACGCCCGCTCCATGCGCGCGGCGGATCGCTTCGGCTTCAGCTTCGAAGGCACTTTCCGCCAGCACATGGTGGTCAAGGGCGTTAACCGCGACACCGCCTGGTACTCGATCATCGACAGCGAATGGCCGCCCCTGCAGCGGGCGTTCGAACAGTGGCTGGCAGAGGATAACTTTATCGGCGGGCAGCAGATCAAAAGCCTGCAAGCGTGCCGCCAGGCTATCTGACTCGGGCGCCTACAACTTCCGGGGCCGTCGCACCACACCCATCTGCAAACCGAAGGGGCGGAACACGGCATTGAGGGACTTCATGGTCGGGTTGCCCTCGCCCTGCTCGATCTGGATCAGGGTGCGCACCGAGATTTTGCACATCCGCGCATATTGGGTCTGAAGCATCCCGGCCCCTTCCACCCGCAGGCGTTTTACCGCCTCGCCAATCTGCAAGGTGCCGTCGGCAATGCCTTGCTGCACGTTTTCGATCAGCAGTGCGCGAATATCCATGGAAAGCGTCATCGCAACCCCCAGTCACTCAAGCGCTGGTCAAGGTTGCTCAAGGCAATCGCCGGATGATTGAAGGTCACCTCAGGCAGGCCACTGTCACGCAGAATGTCGGGCAAGGCACGAAGTGATTCAGCGTCACGGCGCAGGCGTTCGAATGCCTGTTGAGGCACAACAATATCGGCCAGCGTCTCGCAGGCTGCGCGCCAATCAATATCCCCTGCCAATTCAATCGGCCTGGCCCATTTGGTGGTGCGGGTAACGCCCTCGGCATCCATGACCATGGGCGCCAGATCATAGATCGGCGCCAGCCGATAACGACCATGGCTGCGGATCACAGCGGTATTGCGACCGTGGTTGTCCGAGTTGCCAAGGATCTTGTTGATCAGGTCACGACGCAGATACTCGGCCACCAGATCATCAATGTCTTTTTGCTGTCCGTTTTGCCTCCAGAGACCAGCCAATAACCTGATGACCTCCACATGCTCCATCGCACTGCCCGGCACCGTGACACCGGCCAGCGAGTAGATCGACTCGACCGCCAGTCGCTCGACACCCTGACGGGTAACCTGCCGGTCAAAACGCCTCATCCACAGGCTTGGTTTTTTGCCCTCTTCCAGCACCATGTCGGCAGTGGCCACGCTATCGATGCCCAGTTGCCCAAGCGCCCGGTAATACAGGTATTCGCTGCGCAGAATGTCCTGATCATTGTTCAAGGCCTGATTGCGGGCGAACTTGATGAACCAATGTGCACGCGCCTGCTGATCGGGCAGGATCGCGTCCGGATACAGCAGGCCATCAGCCCCTTGGGTCATCAGCAGTTTCGGCGCTTCCCCTCCGGCACCGGTGGCACCGCCAATCGCCGCGCCCTGCTCGTAGGCATATTCCAGAAACCGTTGGTCCCGGGTAATCACATCATCACGAGCAAAGCCCAGCGGCGGGTCCTGATCAAGCGCCTCGGCCGACTCCTTGATACGCAGATGGCCAACCGGGGCAGGCGTGCAACGGCCCAATAAATACAGGTCGTCGTTGATGTCTTGCGGCTTTTGCCGACCCAAAAAGGCCATCAGATAGCGCTTCGCCGCACCCGCCGGGGCAATGTCATGCAAGAAGGCCGGGGCGTGCGGCAGCGAGAGCGGCTCAAAGTCCACCGGCATGCCAATGCTCACCGCAGGCTCGAATGTGCTTTCGAACGCTTCTGGGTTGGCATGCACATAAGTGGATTTGTAACTGATGCGGCACGGGCTTTCGAAGCCTTTGGCTGGCTCGGCGAAAGACAGCGTCATGGCGTCTTGCCAGGCTCCGTTGAAGAATGCCTGCAATGTCAGGTTATACATAGCTCACCTGCAATTTAATGCATTTAACCGATCAGGCTGAGCGGTTAATCTGCACTATAGTGCATTTTTAACGGCCTGGCAGCGTAAAAAATGCACTTTACTGCAGATCAGGTATTTACGGCTGCAGCCGTTCCTACAGTCAATGACGGGCAAAAAAAAGGGGAGCATACGCTCCCCAAATGAGGTTAACCGTTGTAACTGTGAGGAGCGGTCAGCCTTCGATCTCGACCAGGATTTCGCCCGGATTGACGCGGTCGCCCTTGGCCACATGGATGGCCACGACCTTGCCGGCAATCGGTGCCTGAACTTCGGTTTCCATTTTCATCGCTTCGGTGATCAACACGGCCTGGCCGACCTTGACGGTGTCGCCCTCCTTGACCAATACGTCGACGATGTTGCCCGGCATGGCGGTGCTGACATGGCCTGGCGCACTGGCCTGGCCGCGCTTGCTGGCGCCGCCGCTGACGAACTCGTTGAGCGGCTCGAACACCACTTCTTCCGGCATGCCGTCGATAGACAGGTAGAAGTGGCGTTTGCCTTCAGCCTTGACCCCGACCCCGGTGATATCGACCCGGTAAGTCTCGCCGTGGACGTCGATGACGAACTCGGTCGGTACACCCTCGCCGCCTGCACGGGCCACGCCGCCGGCTTCGGGGATCGGTAGCAGCACTTCTGGAGTCAGGGTGCCCGCTGCGCGCTCTTCGAGGAACTTGCGACCAATGTCCGGGAACATCGCGAAAGTCAGCACGTCCTCTTCGGACTTGGCCAGAGCGCCAATATCGGTGCGCAGTTTGGCCATTTCCGGCTTGAGCAGGTCGGCCGGGCGCACATCAATCAGCTCTTCGCTGCCGATGGCCTGACGGCGCAGCTTGTCGTCCACCTCACCCGGCGCTTTGCCGTAGCCGCCTTGCAGGTAAAGCTTCACCTCGTTGGTGATGGTTTTGTAGCGCTCGCCGGCCAGCACGTTGAAGAACGCCTGGGTACCCACAATCTGCGAGGTCGGGGTCACCAGCGGCGGGTAGCCGAGGTCCTTGCGTACCCGTGGAATCTCGGCCAGTACCTCGCTCATGCGGCTCAGGGCACCCTGCTCCTTGAGCTGGTTGGCGAGGTTGGAAATCATCCCGCCCGGCACCTGGTTGACCTGCACACGGGTATCGACAGCGGTGAATTCGCTTTCGAACTGGTGGTACTTCTTGCGCACCGCGTAGAAGTACAGGCCGATTTCCTGCAGCAGTTCCAGATCCAGGCCGGTATCGAACTCAGTGCCCTTGAGCGCAGCGACCATCGACTCGGTGCCCGGATGGCTGGTGCCCCAGGCGAAGCTGGAGATCGCGGTGTCGATGTGATCGGCGCCGTTTTCGACGGCCTTGAGCTGGCACATGGCAGCAAGGCCGGCAGTGTCGTGGGAGTGGATGAACACCGGCAGCGACAGCTCGGACTTCAGCGCCCGGACCAGCTCACCGGTGGCGAATGGTGTCAGCAGGCCGGCCATGTCTTTGATGGCGATCGAGTCGCAACCCATGGCTTCCATCTGCTTGGCCTGGACCACGAACGCATCGATGGTATGCACAGGGCTGGTGGTGTAGGCAATGGTGCCCTGGGCGTGCTTGCCGGCAGCCTTGACCGCTTCGATGGCCACGCGCAGGTTACGCACGTCGTTCATGGCGTCGAAAATACGGAACACGTCGATGCCGTTGACCGCTGCCTTGGCAACAAACGCCTTGACCACATCGTC
This sequence comes from Pseudomonas sp. 21LCFQ02, assembly GCF_024129895.2. Classification (NCBI taxonomy): domain Bacteria; kingdom Pseudomonadati; phylum Pseudomonadota; class Gammaproteobacteria; order Pseudomonadales; family Pseudomonadaceae; genus Pseudomonas; species Pseudomonas sp. 21LCFQ02. The sequence continues at coordinate 1,336,282 of NZ_CM178749.1, read as the reverse complement.
GCTGTAGTGGCGGTAGCCCAGTAGGTTCTGACCGCGCAGCAGCATCTGCAGACGAGTGTTGGGCAATGCCGCGCGCAGCTGGCGCAGGCGCTCCCATGGGTCTTCCTTGAGAAAGCGCACACAGGCGTCGAAAGTCGCGCCGCCCCAGACTTCCAGCGACCAGTAACCGACCTTGTCGAGCTTGTCGCAGATCGGCAGCATGTCCTCGGTGCGCATGCGGGTGGCCAGCAGCGACTGGTGAGCGTCACGCAGGATGGTGTCGGTGACGAAAATCTTCTTACTCATTGTTGTATTCCTCACAGGCCGGCGTGGGCAGCGATGGCGGCGGCGATGGCCAGGGCCAGCTCTTCAGGTTTGCGCTTGATCGAGTAATTGGTCAGTTCAGGATGGGCTTCAACGAAGCTGGTGTTGAACTGCCCGGTACGAAACTCCGGATTGCGCAGGATTTCCTGGTAATAGGCAGCGGTGGTCTTCACACCCTGCAAGCGCATGTCATCCAGCGCCCGCAGGCCGCGGTCCATGGCCTCTTCCCAGGTCAGCGCCCAGACGATCAGCTTCAGGCACATCGAGTCGTAGTACGGCGGAATGGTGTAGCCGGTATAGATCGCCGTGTCGGTACGCACGCCAGGGCCACCGGGCGCGTAGTAACGGGTGATCTTGCCGAAGCTGGGCAGAAAGCCGTTTTTCGGATCTTCGGCGTTGATCCGGAACTGCAGGGCAAAACCGCGGTGGATAATGTCTTCCTGCTTGATCGACAGCGGCAGGCCCGAAGCAATGCGGATCTGCTCACGAACAATATCGATGCCGGTGATTTCTTCGGTGATGGTGTGCTCCACCTGCACCCGGGTGTTCATCTCCATGAAGTACACCTCGCCCTCGGCGAGCAGGAACTCCACAGTACCGGCATTCTCGTAGCCCACCGCCTTGGCCGCACGCACCGACAGGTCACCGATATAGGCACGCTGCTCGGGGGTCAGTTGCGGGCTGGGGGCGATCTCGATCAGTTTCTGGTTGCGGCGCTGAATCGAACAATCACGCTCGAACAGGTGCACGACATTGCCAAAACTGTCACCGAGAATCTGCGCCTCGATGTGCTTGGGGTTGACGATGCATTTTTCCAGGAACACTTCTGCCGAACCAAACGCCTTGGTGGCTTCGGAAATCACCCGAGGGAATGCCTGCTCCAGCTCTTCGCGGCTGTTGCAACGGCGGATGCCGCGCCCGCCGCCGCCGGAGGTGGCCTTGAGCATCACCGGATAGCCAATGCGGTCACCTTCGGTCAGCGCCTCGGCGATATCGGCCAGGTTGCCTTCGGTGCCGGGAGTCACCGGCACGCCGGCCTTGATCATGCTGCGTCGCGCTTCGGTCTTGTCGCCCATGCGGCGGATGACTTCGGCCGCCGGGCCGATAAACTTTATCCCGCGTTCGGCGCAGATATCCGCCAGTTCGGCGTTTTCCGACAGAAAACCATAACCGGGGTGCAACGCATCGCAACCGGTCTCTACCGCCAGGTTGACCAGCTTGCGCGGGTTCAGATACCCGGCCAGCGGCTCTTCGCCAATGCTATAGGCTTCGTCGGCACGCTTTACATGCAGCGCATGACGGTCAGCATCCGAATAGATCGCAACCGAGCGAATGCCCATCTCGGCGCAGGCGCGCACGATGCGCACGGCAATCTCTCCGCGGTTGGCGATCAGGATTTTCTTGATCACTGGCTTTTCCTCGACCATTGATTCAGACCTTCCGGGTATCCCGGTCGGCACTGGACTGCCCGTGAACCCGGACAGTCGTCGCTCTATTTTTGTAACAGCTCATGTGACTCGTCGACGCCAAGACACCCTAAGCCGGATCAGCGATAAACAAAAATCAGTAAAAATTGGGTGAAGCATAAGCAAAAGCTTATAGTCAGTGTCTCAAGCCTGAACCGGATGCCAAAAAAATGCGTAAGTCATTGATGCGTATGACATTGCGTCAATTACGAATTTTCAACGAAGTGTGCGACCTGCGCTCCTACAGCCGGGCGGCAGAAGAAATGTCGCTCACTCAACCTGCTGTCAGCCTGCAGATTCGCCAGCTTGAAGAGCTGGTCGGCCAACCGCTGTTCGAGTACGTGGGCAAAAAGCTATACCTGACCGAAGCCGCCGACGCTCTGCGCCAGGCCAGTCGCGATATTTTTGGGCGTCTCGAAAGCCTGGACATGCAATTATCGGACATGCAGGGCTCGCTTCAGGGCCAGTTGAAGCTGGCCATCGAGTCCAGCTGCAAATACTTCGTGCCGCACCTGTTCGCTGCCTTCAAGCGCCAATACCCGGAAGTCAGCCTGGCACTGGCAGTGGTCAACCGCGCTCAGGTGATCCGGCGTTTGTCAGATAACCGCGATGACCTGGTGATCATGTCGATGGTGCCCCAGGACATGGACCTGGAGTTCCTGCCCTTTCTCAACAACCCGATTGTCGCGGTGGCGCCTGCCGGTCATCCGCTGTGCGAGCAGGCGCAGCTGAGCCTGAAAGATCTGGAGCCATGGCCGCTGCTGATTCGTGAAAGCGGCTCGGGCACGCGCAAAGCCTGCGAGGAATACTTCAAGGAAAAGCGTGTGCACTTCACCCAGACCCTGGAAGTGTCCTCCAGTGAAGCGCAGCGCGAGTGCGTGGTCGCAGGTCTCGGGCTGGCGATGCTGACTCGCCATGCGCTGAGCGCCGAACTGGCCAGCGGCACACTCAAGGAGCTGCCGGTGGCCGAGTTGCCGCTGTATCGCAGTTGGTGCGTGGTTCAGGCCCGGGACAAGCGGCTGTCGCCGGTGGCGCATGCCTTCCTGGGCTTTATCCGCACCGAGCGAGCGCAGATCAGCCGGCTGGCCGAGCGCTTCGACGATCAGAAGACGCGAGGCTGACTTGCCAAAGCTGGTCAGGAACGTCGTCGATATAGTCGCCAAGACTCTGGGTCAGGCGACGTTCTTCGGAGTAGGTTTCGATTGCACGGCGAAACGCCATGCGCCGCTGATCTTCTTGCTGACGGCGGGTTTTTACGGCGCTGTTCTGAATATCATCGTAATGCCGAGCCATTTTCTGTCTCCCAGTACGTTATGCGGGAGCTTCAGAGTGGCTTGCAGCGATGACGATACCTTGGCAAAGGCATGACAGGCTGATGAAATTTTGCAAGCGCTTCAAAACCTTCCGAGCGCCTCTGGCGCACCTCTAAAAACCCAGACGAGCCAGCCAGCGCGAGGATAAAACAGGCGCGCAACAGTCCTTCGCGCCAACGCACGGCTACTCACCAACACATCTGAATAAAACGATATCAAGAACCCGCAAGCCAATATCCATATGTACCGCACACCGGTTTCTCGATTCCCGGACAGTGAATCTGCAGGACGCAAAAGCTTCTTGGCATCCCGCAGCCAACCATAAATAAAGGAATATTCGAGATGAGCATTCAAACCAAAAACTGGAATATCCAGTTCGAAAACGTAGCAAGCACCAACAAGAGTGAGGTCAAGGTGTCAGCGATGGTCACTGTGCCGAGCGCTGCCTATGAGCCGGTACTGATCCAGGCAGCAGATCGTTCACCCACCCACCTGCAACTGGACCTGCAGCTGACCCGCAAGCCCGTTATTGGCAACAATATCGCGGTCGAAAAACCCGTGTGTTTCTCCGTGTTCGACCTGATCAGCTACCAAAGCGTGTCGGTCTACCATAGAGGCGAAGTCATCCTGAGCATCAGCGGTATTCAGCCGGCAGCCTGATTTAACCCGCCAGCGTGATTTGCCAGCGATCCTTGTGTTCGCTGGCACTCGCCATGCGCGGAACAAACCAGCCCAGGCAAAAAATGCGGATCAGTCGTCGTGATTCTTGATCGACTTGGGCGACAGCCGCAGGCTGCGCAAGCTGCGCTTGACGCTCTTGAGGTGATTGACCAGGCTTGGGCCGCGGGCCATGGCCACGCCCATGGCCAACACATCAATGACCACCAGGTGCGCAATGCGCGAGGTCAGTGGCGTGTAAATCTCGGTGTCTTCATGCACATCGATCGCCAGGTTGATGGTCGACAGCTCGGCCAGCGGGGTCTGGCTGGGGCACAGGGTGATCAGCGTGGCGCCACTTTCGCGAACCATGTTGGCGCTGATCAGCAGGTCCTTGGAGCGCCCCGACTGAGAAATGCACACCGCTACATCACCGGGTTTGAGCGTCACCGCCGACATGGCCTGCATGTGCGGGTCGGAGTAGGCCGCAGCATTGAGCAGCAAGCGGAAGAACTTGTGCTGGGCATCAGCCGCCACCGCGCCGGAAGCGCCGAAACCGTAGAATTCGACCCGATTGGCGCCAGCCATGGCGGTCACCGCCAACTGCACAGCCTGGGAATCAAGACTCTCACGCACTTCCATCAGGGTGTGCAGGGTCGTGTCGAAAATCTTCAGGCTGTAGTCGGCGACCGAGTCGTTTTCATTGATCGCGAACTGACCGAAACTGGCACCCGCCGCCAGGCTTTGCGCGAGCTTGAGCTTCAGGTCCTGAAAGCCGGTGCAGCCAATGGCGCGACAGAAGCGCACGATGGTCGGCTCACTGATACCCACGCTGTGCGCGAGATCGGCCATGGAGCTGTGCATCACGGCCGCAGGATCAAGCAGCACATGATCGGCGACTTTGAGTTCCGACTTGCGCAGCAGGTTGCGGGACTGGGTGATGTGTTGCAGCAGATTCACAGGAAAGACTCGATCAGAAGGTGCGGTGGCAGGTGTGTAGCTGGCTTGTAGTTATACTACATGAGCCGCCAGACGCCCAGCTAAAGGGCACATCCAAGCAAACATCAGAGCGTGCAAGGCGATAACTGCCCTGCCCCGAACGTCATTCAGACCGTAGCCTGCAGCTTTTCTGCCAGCACCTGCGCTTCTACCGGCCTGCTGATCAGATAGCCCTGCACTTCGTTGCAGCCCTGCTGCTTGAGAAACTCAAGCTGGGTTTGCTCTTCGACCCCTTCGGCCACTACTTTCAGGCCCAGACTGTGGGCCATGGCGATGATCGCCTGAATGATCGCCGCATCACCGGAGCCTTCGTCCAGACCACGAATGAAGGTCTGGTCGATCTTCACGTAGTCCACCGGGAAGCGCTTGAGGTAGCTCAGCGACGAATAACCGGTGCCGAAATCATCGATCGCCAGCTTCACCCCCAGCCCGCGCAGTTGCTGGAAGGTGGCGATGATGTATTCCACGCTGTCGAGCAACTGGCTCTCGGTCAGTTCCAACTCCAGGCGGTGCGGGTCCAGCCCGGTTTCTTCGAGCACCTGACGCACCAGACTGACCAGCTTGCCCTGGCGCAACTGATACACCGACAGGTTGACCGACACCCGGATCGGCTCCAGCCCCATACGCTCCCACTCACAGGCTTGCCGGCAGGCCTGGCGCAGCACGAACTCGCCAATCGCACCGATCAGCCCGGTTTCTTCGGCAAGGCCGATGAATTCGCCGGGCGGCACCATGCCGCGCTCCGGATGCAGCCAGCGCACCAGCGCCTCAGCGGCATCCAGGCGTCCGCTGCTCAGGCACAATCTGGGCTGGTAAAAGACCCGCAACTGCTGCTCTTCGATGGCTTTGCGCAGCTGGATTTCCATTTGCAGGCGTTCCAGCGTGCTGGCCTGCAAACTCTCGGTGAAGAACTGGAAGTTATTGCCGCCCAGATGCTTGGCATGCTTCATGGCCATATTGGCCTGATTGACCAAAGCGCTGACATCGCGCGCCGAATCCGACAGCAGGCTGATACCTACCGAGGCACTGATTACCAGCTCGTGGCCGGCCACCAGTACCGGCGCATGCAGTTTGTTGAGCATCCGGGTAGTGACCCGCGCCAGGCTGGAGAGGTTGGCATAGGTATCGAACAACACGGCAAACTCATCGCCAGACAGCCGCGCAATGGTGTCGGCTTCCGGCAAGGCGCTGCTCAGCCGCCGGGCGATGTGCTGCAGCAACTGGTCGGCCACTTCATGACCCAGGCTGTCGTTAAGCAGCTTGAAGCGGTCCAGATCGATGTGCAGCAAGGCCAGACTGCGCGAGCCCTGGCGTACTCGCTGGCAAGCCTGGTTGAGGCGTTCTTTAAATAGCGAGCGATTCGCCAGACCGGTCAGTTCGTCAAAGTGCGCCAGGTAGCGCAGACGCTCTTCGGATTCACGCTTGAATGACAGGTCGGTAAAGAAGCCGACAATGTGACTGGCCGTTCCCGCAGCATCACGTACCAGGCTCAACTGCAACCATTGCGGGTACAGTTCGCCGTTCTTGCGCGCTTCTACCAACTCGCCCTGCCAATGGCCGGTTTCTTCCAGCGCCTGATGAATGGCCGGGAAGTAGCGCCGGGCATCGCGGCTGCTGGCGATATCGGTGACCTTACGGCCGACCAGGTCTTCCTGGCTGTAACCCGAAACCCGGCTGAATGCCTGGTTGATGGTCAGAATCCGGTACTCGGGGTCGAAGATGACAATGCCTTCGTTGGCCGAGGCAAATACCGTCGCCGCCAGGGGCGGCGGGCTCTTGCTCAACGCCTGGCGAGCCTGCTCCAGCTCCCGGGTGCGCTGTTCGACACGATTCTGCAGACCGGCCTGAGCCTTGCGCAAACTGCGCTCGGCCTGGCGGCGTTGTTCGATTTCTCTGGCCAGCTCTTCATTGAGCTGTTCGCTGCGGCTCTGAGCCTGCTGCAGATGCTCGATCAGCGCCTGATTCTGAAAGCGCTGGATCAGGCTGCGCCGGACCAGACGATTGATCTGCACCACCACCACGATCAGCGCCAGCAACACCACCAGCCCCAGCCAGCCCCAGCCACGATTGGGCACATCTGTGCCCCAGAACAGGTAGATGATCGGCGGCAGCAGGCAGGACAGGCTGAACGTGAAGAACGCCGAGAGGCTCACTGCATAAGCGACACTGGCCGACAGAGTCGCCACGCCGATCATGCCGAACACCCAGGCTTGCTGTTCGAAATTGTCCACCGGCACCAGCAGCATCGCCGCGCAGGCCAGGGTCAGACCGCTGACCAGCGCGCCGAGCAAAAACCGGTGCCGCCAGGCTGGCAGCGCCTGACGCTCGGGCGCTGCGGCATGAAACGCGGTGACCTGCACGATGCGCAAGCCGACCAGAGCCACCAGCCAGACCAGCCAGATACCCACCTGCCAGTCGCGCTGCGGGCTCCATAACAGCCAGGCGCAGATCAGGCCATTGATGAACATACACAGCGTGGGCAGCAGCGAGCCTTGATAGAGCAGCCGGGTGCGCTCGACCTCAAGGTGCGGGGCAAACTGCTGGCGGATGTCCCGACGACGCGTGCCAAAGGGATCGTGCGGACTGAAGCGGAGAGTCATGGCGTCATTCTTGTTGATATTAGGGTGCCTTGAGCGTGTGCGGAGCATACACAAGCACTCGGCAAGTCCAAACAGCCTGAGTGTAGAAAAATTATCGCCTTATTTCTCTGACAACCTTGAGCCAGACAGGTTGCGGCCTTGATACCGGCGCTGCGCCAGCGCGCAATCGTTTGCTGACCCAGACTTTTTATATCCATGGGTGCACGCATGGTTTGCCCGGCATCAATGCAAACCCTAGAATGTCGCCCATGCATGATGACCTCTCCCTTTTGCTCAATTCCCTCAACGACGCCCAGCGCCAGGCAGTAGCCGCGCCCATGGGTCGTCAGTTGGTCCTGGCTGGCGCTGGCTCCGGCAAAACCCGCGTCCTGGTGCACCGTATCGCCTGGCTGATGCAGGTCGAGCAGGCCTCGACGCACTCGATCCTGTCGGTGACCTTCACCAACAAGGCCGCCGCCGAGATGCGTCACCGTATCGAGCAACTGATGGGCATCAGCCCGGCCGGTATGTGGGTCGGCACCTTCCACGGCCTGGCCCATCGCCTGCTGCGCGCGCACTGGCAGGAAGCCGGCCTGGTCCAGACCTTCCAGATTCTCGACAGCGACGACCAGCAGCGCCTGGTCAAGCGGGTAATCCGTGAGCTGGGGCTGGATGAGCAGAAATGGCCGGCCCGCCAGGCTCAATGGTTCATCAACGGCCAGAAGGACGAAGGCCTGCGCCCGCAACACATTCAGGCCAGTGGCGATCTGTTCCTGATGACCATGCGCAGCATCTATGAGGCCTACGAGGTCGCCTGCCAGCGCGCCGGGGTCATCGACTTCTCCGAACTGCTGCTGCGTGCCCTGGACCTGTGGCGTGACCATCCCGGCCTGCTGGAACACTATCAGCGCCGTTTCCGGCATGTGCTGGTCGACGAGTTCCAGGACACCAACGCCGTGCAGTACGCTTGGTTGCGCTTGCTGGCCAAGGGCGGCGACAGCCTGATGGTGGTCGGCGACGACGACCAGTCGATCTACGGCTGGCGCGGCGCACGCATCGAGAACATCCAGCAGTATTCTTCAGACTTCCCCGACGCAGAAGTCATCCGCCTGGAGCAGAACTACCGCTCCACCGCCAGCATTCTCAAGGCGGCCAACGGTCTGATCGTCAATAACAGTGGCCGCTTGGGCAAAGAGCTGTGGACCGACGGCGGCGATGGCGAACTGATCAGCCTGTATGCGGCCTTCAACGAACACGACGAAGCACGCTATGTGGTCGAGACCATCGAGAGCGCGCTCAAGAGCGGTCTGTCACGTAGCGATATCGCTATCCTGTATCGCTCCAACGCCCAGTCCCGGGTGCTTGAAGAAGCGCTGCTGCGCGAACGAATTCCGTACCGTATCTATGGCGGCCAGCGCTTCTTCGAACGCGCCGAAATCAAAAACGCCATGGCCTACCTGCGCTTGCTCGAAGGCCGTGGCAACGATGCTGCGCTGGAGCGGGTCATCAATGTGCCGGCCCGCGGCATCGGCGAGAAGACTGTCGAAGCCATCCGCGAACATGCCCGGCACAGCAGCGTCTCCATGTGGGAAGCCATGTGCCTGCTGGTGGCCAACAAGGGCCTGACCGGCCGCGCTGCCAGCGCCCTCAACGGTTTTGTCGAGCTGATCGACAACCTGGCCGCCAAGGTCATGGACATGCCGCTGCACCTGATGACCCAGACCGTCATCGAGCAATCGGGGCTGATCGACTACCATCTGCAGGAAAAGGGCGAAAAAGGCCAGGCCAGGGTAGAAAACCTTGAGGAACTGGTCAGCGCCGCCCGCGCTTTCGAAAACAGCGAAAACGAAGAAGACCTGTCGCCGCTGGCGGCCTTCCTCAGCCACGCCTCGCTGGAAGCCGGCGACGCCCAGGCCGATGAGCACGAAGACAGCATTCAGTTGATGACCCTGCACAGCGCCAAAGGCCTGGAATTCCCCCACGTGTTCCTGGTGGGCATGGAAGAAGGCCTGTTTCCGCACAAGATGAGCCTCGAAGAGCCGGGGCGCCTGGAAGAAGAGCGGCGCCTGGCCTATGTCGGTATCACCCGGGCCATGCAGCAACTGGTCATGACCTACGCCGAAACCCGCCGCCTGTACGGCAGTGAGACCTACAACAAGGTGTCGCGTTTCGTACGCGAGATCCCGACCGGGCTGATCCAGGAAGTACGCCTGTCCAACAGCGTCAGCCGGCCGTTCGGCGGCACCCCAAAGGTCAACAACAGCAGCCTGTTCAGCGGTACCGGCATCCCGGAAACCCAGTTCAGCCTGGGCCAGCAGGTCAAACACGCAGTGTTTGGTGAAGGCGTGATCCTCAACTTCGAAGGCGCCGGCGCCCAGGCCCGGGTGCAGGTCAACTTCGCCGAAGGCAGCAAGTGGCTGATGATGGGCTACGCCAAGCTCGAAGCGATTTGACACGCCCCCCGTAGGAGCAGCTTTAGCCGCGAAGCCTTCGCGGCTAAAGCCGCTCCTACGGTATGCGGTGTCTTCAGTGCCGCTTTCAGCTTCATGCAAAAGCTCGAAACATACCTTCACTAGCCAATGGCCTGCACCCTGTGCACCATTGCGCGCGTGCTATTCATAAAAACGGGAATCCCCTTATGCAACGCTTTTTCAGCATCGCCATGGCCTTGTGCCTCAGCCTGACGCTGAGCCTGGACGCCAACGCCGCACGTTTCGGCGGCGGCAAGAGCAGCGGCTCGGCACCGGTTCATCAATCGCGCCAGGCCACTCCAGCCACCCCGGCTGCGGCCCCTAACGCTGCTGCCCGTCCAACCCCTGCGGCCAGCGGCGCATCGCGCTGGCTCGGCCCGCTGGCAGGCATCGCCGCCGGTGGCATGCTGGCCGCCATGTTCATGGGTGACGGCTTCGACGGCATGCAGCTGTTCGACTTCCTGATCATCGGCCTGATCGCCTTCCTGATCTTCCGCTTCATCGCCCGTCGCCGCGCCCAGCAGCAACAAGCGAGCATGGCGGGTGCCGGTGCGCCCTACCAGCGTGAAACCGTTCAGCCGAACAACGCTCCGATCTTCGGTTCGTCGGCTGCGCCCGCTGCGGCCCCGGCGATCAATGCGCCTGCCTGGTTCAACGAAGAGCGCTTCCTGGAAGCCGCCCGTCAGCACTTCCAGGCCTTGCAGCAACACTGGGACGCCAACGAGATGGACAAGATTGCCGAGTTCGTCACCCCGAACATGCTGCAATTCCTGAAACGCGAACGTGCCGAACAGGGTGACGGCTTCCAGTCCACCTACATCGACGACCTGCAGGTTCAACTTGACGGTGTGGATGACCGTGCCGACCGCACCATCGCCACCCTGACCTTCCACGGCGTGTCCAAAAACTCGCGTTTCGACAAGGGCGAAGCCTTTAGCGAAAGCTGGAACATGGAACGCGCGCCAGGTGAAAACCAGCCATGGCTGGTTGCAGGTATTCGCCAGAACGGCTGAACTACCGGCGCCCTTGTGTGATCGAAACCCCGGACTCGTTCCGGGGTTTTTTGTTACCCGTTCGGATAGTTATTTTGAAAGCGGCTTTCGGCTACTGTATAACCCGCGCCATCTAGCTCAGAGGATCCATGCCGTGGAAGAAGTCATCGAACAATTGCGTGAACAGAACGAGCCGGTTCCGGTGCGGCTTGAACTGCCCGACGAAGACCTGCTGGTCGAAATCGAGGAAGAACTGCTGATCAACATGCCATTTGGCTTGCGGGAGTTTTTGCTGCAGGTCAGCGATGTGGTCTACGGCAGCCTTGAGCCGGTCACCGTGACCGACCCGCAATCGCACACCTACCTGCCCGACGTGGCAGCCAATGCCTGGGATGCCGGTGTCGAGCGCGATCTGGTGCCGCTGTGCCAGGATGGCGACGACTATTACTGCGTTGAAGAAGACGGCACCGTGGTGCTGTGGTCTGGCGAAGAAGAAATCGTCACCGAGGAGAGCTGGGAATCGGTCTGGCACTGGGCCCGCGACGTCTGGCTGGAAAGCTGAGTTTCCAGCCAGACCCGCGCGCAAGGTCAATGCCCTGGGGTGTCCTGGTTATTGCCCAGGGTTTCCAGCAGGGCAATCTGCATCCGTGAATGCACACGGATAAACCAGCGCCATAGCACTGCGGCGACCACCGCCGCAACCAGCAGGATGACCACCAGCAGCTCCAGGGTTGGCAGAATGCTGGCTGACAATGCGGCCAGCAGGACGAAGATGACCACCAGCGACAACAGCGGAATCACTTCAGCCACGATCTTGCGCACCCGCTCGGTGTGACGGCCGGCCTTGTCCGGCTTCACGCCCATTTCGGCCAGCAGCATCGACAGCGCCTTGAGCTTGCGGTAGGCGGCGATCAGGAACGGCAGCGACAACAGCAGCGCCGCGCCACAGATCCAGGCCTTCTGATGCCCGACATCGGCCACCCAATCGCTCATGTAAGCGCCGATGCGGCCGGCGAAATAACCGCCGCTGAAGAAGATCGCCACCACCAGCGCCAGGTTGACACCGACCTGCAGCAGAATCCTGCGGATCATCGACGCCAGCATTGCGCTCTGACCCTGCGGCTGGATGCTGCGCAGCCACTCGCCGTACATGGTGAAGACCCGCCCGACACGACGCGGCACCACACCGGCCAGCTTGATCGACAAAGGATCAGCCGCGCGGATCAGGTACGGCGTCAGCAAGGTGGTGATAACCGACACCGCCACGGCCACCGGATAGAGAAAGTCGCTGGTCACCTGCAAGGTCATGCCCAGCCCGGCGATGATGAACGAAAACTCGCCAATCTGTGAAAGCCCCATGCCGACGCGCAGCGACGTGCGGCCATCGTTACCGGCAATGAACGCCCCCAGACCGCAGGAGATCATCTTGCCCAGCACCACCGCCAGGGTGATCACCACAATCGGCCAGGCGTATTCGATGAGAATCGCCGGATCAATCATCAGGCCGATAGCAACGAAGAAAATGGCACTGAACATGTCACGAATCGGCTCGATCAAGCGCTCGATTTTCAACAGTTGGCGCGACTCGGCCATGATCGCGCCGATCAGGAACGCGCCCAGCACCATGCTGTATTCCAGCCGCACAACCAGCAGGCAGAAGCCGAAGCACAGGCCCAGTACGGTGATCAGTAGCATTTCGTCGCTTTCAAAGCGTGCTACATAGGCCAGCAGACGCGGCACCAGCAGGATGCCGACGACCAAGGCAACGATCATGAACAGCGACAGCTTGCCGACCGTGGAGAACACCTCGCCGGAACTGACCGCACCGCTGACCGCGATACCCGACAGCAGCGCGATGATGCCAATCCCCAGAATGTCTTCGACGATCAGCACGCCAAAGATCAACTGGGCAAAATGCTGGTTCTTCATCTTCAGGTCGTTGAGCGCCTTGACGATGATGGTCGTCGAGGAAATCGCCAGAATCGCCCCCAGGAACAGCGAATCCATGGTTCCCCAGCCGAAATACTGGCCAATCTCGTAACCGAGCCAGATCATCAGGAAGATTTCCAGGAACGCCGCGATGAACGCCGTCGCACCGACCTTGAACAGCTTGCGCAGGCTGAACTCAAGGCCCAGGCAGAACATCAGGAAGATCACCCCCAGTTCGGCAAGAATCTTGATCGTGTGTTCGTCATGGATCAGACCAACCGGCGGCGTATGCGGCCCGATCAGAAAGCCGGCGACAATGTAGCCCAGTACCACCGGCTGCTTGAGGCGGTGAAAGACAATCGTCACCACCCCGGCCACCAGCATGATCACTGCCAGATCCTGGATGAAGTCAACAGCATGCATGGCGGGTGTGGCTCCTTAAATAATGGCGCTGCCGCTTGCACGCATGGTCCATAGCGCAGGCAAGGTCAGGTGACCGGCAACGTCGTCAATTGGGTATAGGTGTGGGAAAACCCTGTGCAAGGGTTTTTGCAGAGTAACACTGCACCCTTTGCCATAAAGCCGGTGCAATATATGGAAACAGATCGGTTACCGCGCGTGACGTAAAATACTCGCCAGGCGTCGCGTTATCTGCACGTATCAGCAAATGCCAGCATAGGCGTCTTCTCCCTACCTTGACCGTGAGAATCAGCAATGGAACCTGGAAACGCGCAACTGACGATGACCGTATTGATGACCCCGGACATGGCCAACTTCTCTGGCAATGTGCACGGCGGCACCCTGCTCAAGTACCTGGACGAAGTCGCCTATGCCTGCGCCGCACGCTACGCTGGCAGTTATGTGGTGACCCTGTCGGTGGACCAGGTGATCTTTCGCGAGCCGGTGCATGTCGGTGAGCTGGTGACCTTTCTGGCCTCGGTGAACTACACCGGTAATACCTCCATGGAAGTGGGGATCAAGGTGGTCACCGAAAATATCCGCGAGCGCTCGGTACGCCATAGCAACAGTTGCTTCTTTACCATGGTCGCGATTGATGACAATCGCAAACCGGTGCGCGTCCCGCCGCTGGAGCCGCAGACCCCGGATGCCCGCCGCCGCTTCATGCAGGCCCAGCATCGTCGTCAACTGCGTCAGGAACTGGAAAAGCGCTATCAGGAAATCAAGGAAGAGGCGCTTTGACATCCTCCCCGCCCTAAAGGGCCGGGATTCCCACAATTGGACGCTCATGCCCGAGCGCGAGAATGTTCTTGGCGGCGTTGACGTCGCGGTCGTGGGTGGCACCACACCCACAACAAGTCCATTCCCTTATTCCAAGCCCTGCGATACCTCTCGGCCTCGAGTCCGGCAATTGCTTGCAGCTCGAACAGGTTTGGGTGGTGTTTCTCTCGCTAACAACCTTGAAAACCGTGCCTGCGTGATCGCATTTGTATTCCAGCATGGTTTTCAATTGACCCCAGCCGGCGTCCAGCACCGACTTGGCCATCCTGGTTTTCGCGAGTTTCAGTGAGTTCACATCGCCCACCACAATGACGCCACAACGCGCTACCAGCGCGTTGCTGAACTTATGCAGGGCATCCTTGCGGCGGTTCGCAATCCTGGCGTGAATCGCCCGCACACGGGCCTTCTTGCCGGCGCGCTGGGCCGTGCCCAGGGCTCTCTCCAGATCCCGGTAGAACCTGCCGCTTTCAAGGCGATGACCGTCGCTGCAGGTGGCCGTGGTTTTCAGTCCGAGGTCGATACCCACCGCGTCCTGGCCTGGCGATAACTGGCGATCGACCTCGACCACGACGTTGAAATACCAGCGCCCACGGGTGTCCTCGTTGAAGCTACCGGACCTGAATTTAAAGCCCGCCAGGCCGTAGCTGTCCCAGACCTTGAAGTGCTGTTTGTTGAAGACGACCTGGCCGTTTTTCCAGACAGCAGCGCCGGCCTTGAGGGGCACCCAGCCCAGGCTGCGCCGAGCGCCGCCCGAGCAGCGCCAGCGGAGCTGGTGCTTTTTGAACTGCTTGCGCCGTGTGACATATTCGTCGGCAACAGCCTGCACCGATTGGCTGTGCAGCCCCAGGTCTTTGCTGGCCCCGTTGGTGTACTTGTGAATGTCGAACGCTGACAGAAAACGACCGCGCTCACGAATCGAGCGACGGCTCAACTCGTTTACGTAGTTCCACACAAAATTCACAGCACGAGAAGCTTCACGCAGCTGCGCTGCATGCTTGTCCCGCACTCGAACCTTGAGGGTTTTGGTCGCTTTCATTTCAGTCATGAAACACAGGATAGGGCGGTTTTATGGATGTTAACCCCTATGACCGCTTCGCGGTGGCGCTTTCATCCCCCACCTGAAGGAAGGGGCTTTTCGCGCCAGCTTGGTAAAAATACAGATACGTTTCATCTGCGTTGCGTAACAGGACACAAATGCAGTCGTGCGAAATTTACTGCGCCCGCTCTGGCTGGAATTGATCGCACCCAGTTAATCTGTAGCAGCCTGTTTGGCTCATCGGCTGGAGTACACCGTCATGCTGACCCTGGGTAATATTTTTGTGCTGATGCTGCTCGCCACCGGGGCAGCCTGGCTTTGGCATGCCCACGGTCTGCGTGAAAAAGCGCTGGAGCGGGTCAAGCAACATTGCGCACGGCTCGATCTGGAACTGCTCGACGAGAACGTCGCCTTCAAGCGTCTGGCGTGGACCGCCGACGCCCATGGCCGCAAACGCCTGGCGCGTATCTACAGTTTTGAATTCACCGTCACTGGCGAACAGCGTCATCCTGGCAGCATTACTCAATTCGGCGCGCACAGCGCGCAGATCGAGCTGGCCCCCTATCCTTTCGAGATCAAGCCGCCTCCACCGTCTGCCGAAGTGATCCGTCTCGACGAATGGCGCCAGTCGCATCAGAAATGGAAGCAATGATTTTTCAGGCTATTCGGCAAGCACTCAACCCGGCTTGAAGGGCCGCCACATCCTGAGCCTCATCAAAGATCAGCTCCAGCCGCGAGTCCTGGCGCCACTCGCTGGCTTGCCATTGCACACCCGCCCCTGCCAGCGCGTTGGCTGAACACCAACCCTGCTCGCTGTGCACCACCAGTTTGGCGCGTCGCCAGTTCAGGGCAGCCAGCCACTGCGCCAGTTGCCTGCAATCGAAACGCTGCGAAGGGTGCCAGCGCCAGCCTACGCTCCAGCCGTCGGCACTGCCCTGGCTGAGCACCCATGGCGTCGCAACATCTGCCCAGTGCGGCGCTGCTGCCTGAATGCTCGCTGGCAGTGCCTGCTCAGCCTGAGGGTTATCCACAGCTGTCAAACTGTCCACACCCGGCAACTGTGACAATGACAAGCGGCCCTGGCTGCACCAGACCCGTGGCAACGCCGGCAAACGCTCGGCCAGCCGCTGGCGGACAGCGTCGGATAAACCCTCAGCCTTGTTAAGCACCAGCAACCCGGCAGCCGCCAGCGCCTGCTGCTGGGTATCGGGCAATGGCTGGCCGGCCGCCAATGCCTGGGCATCGAGAACCATGACCGCTGGCATCACCCGCAGCACGCCCTGCCAGGGTGGCTGCTGCAACTGGGCAATCAACTGTGCCGGATGGCCAAGACCCGACGGTTCGATCAACAGCCGGTCGGGCCGGGCTTTGCGCAGCAGCCGACCCAGGCCAATCTGGAACGGCACGCCATTGACGCAGCACAGGCAGCCGCCAGCCACTTCGCCAAGTGCGATACCATCGGCGCCGGTGGTCAGCAGCGCGGCGTCCAGGCCGATCTGGCCGAACTCGTTGATCAGTACCGCCCAGCGCTGGTCAGCGGGTTTGTGCGCCAACAGGTGACGGATCAGGCTGGTCTTGCCGGCGCCCAACGGGCCACCGATGACATGAGTGGGAATGTTCTGCAGCATCAGTTCGCTTCAGGAGGACAGGGTTTGCAATCACGATGGGCAACCATGCTGGCGACAGCACTGCTGACACTCGCCTCAGGCCAGGTGCGGGCCGCAGCCTGTGTTGTCCACACCCAGGCGCAGCGCCTGGATGTGAAGGTGTGTCAGGAGAATGTCTCAGTGCCAGACAACCTGTTCCACGACAGTTTCTGCCAGCCGCAACTGGCCGGGCAAAAGGTCGAGGTACAGTTTGTCGAGCAATGCCCGGCAGGCGCTTTTGGCGTATGCCGTGACGCTCAGGTTGCCAATATGCCCTATCGCGAGCATATCCACTATTACGGCGTGGCCAGCGATGCTGCGTACCTCAAACCGTTTTGCGAGGGCCAGAGCCAAGGGCAGTGGCAGACCCCTTGAGGGTCAGGCCAGCCAGTCGAGGGTCAGAATCAGGCGTCGTTCGTTACGGCTCAACGGCGGCGAACGGTGGATCAGGCCATGGCCCTCGTTGCCGATCCAGCGCTCGCCCTTGAGCAGCGCCACTGCACCGCACTGAATTTGCTGAATCAGCGCCGGGTCTTTGGGTTCGGCCTGAGCCTGCCCAAGGCGCGAGCGATCCATGTCACGCTCTTTGAGCCACTGGCTGCCGATCCCGGCGTAGGTGGTGATCAGCCGCATCGGCACGTGATCGACATGAAAACGCGGGCACATGGCGGTGTCCATCGCCCGCAGACGCAGGCCGACCCGTTCGGCACCCAGCAGGCAGGCGTAGGCGCTGACCAGCCAGGACACGTCAGCGACGAACCCGGCGTGGCCCTGCACATCGGCATAAGCGGCAGCCAGACGCTGCAGATCAGGCTCCAGATCGCCTCCTTTGACCTCCAGTGCCAAAGACTCTGACAGCGGCTCGTTCAGGGTCAGCAAGGCGCTGGCGAAATCCTGGATGTGCAGCGGCAAATGGCGTTGCCAGACCGCCAGATTGACGCCGTCCTGCAACACCTCCCCGAGAATATCGGGATTGTCGCCCTGTACCTGGCGGACCAGTGGGCGAAACGGTAAAACCTGCGCGAGCATCAGGCAGCGTCCTCTTCATGCCATTCCCCGAACGGGTCAGGCAGCAATTGCCAGGCTTCGACGCCCATGCCCATCTCGGCATCGGTCAACAGGCAGTCGTCCAGCTCGGCGTTGAGTTGGGTGAAGTCGATGTTCTGGCCGATGAACACCAGTTCCTGGCGGCAATCACCGGTGGCTGCATTCCACTCCTTCATGATCGCCTGGAGACTTTCCTGATCCTGCGGCCAGTGGGCGCGCGGTACGAAGCGCCACCAGCGACCGGCCGGACCATGACGCATCAGGCCACCGGCCTGCGACCAACTGCCGGCCTCCTGATGTTTGCTCGCAAGCCAGAAAAAGCCTTTGGAGCGCAGCAGCTTGCCATTGAGCCAGGGCCGGTTGAGGAAGTTGAAAAAGCGCTCCGGGTGAAACGGCCGCCGCGCCCGGTAGGCCGTCGAGGCGATGCCGTACTCTTCGGTTTCCGGTACATGCTCGCCACGCAGTTCCTTGAGCCAGCCCGGCGCTTGGGCCGCGCGTTCAAAATCGAAGCGGCCGGTATTGAGGATGGTGGTCAGCGGCACCTGGCCCATGACCATCGGCACAATCTGCGCCTGAGCATTCAAGCGGCCGAGAATGGCCATTAACTCTTCACGCTCGCTGGAGCTGATCAGGTCGATCTTGCTGAGCAGAATCACATCGGCGAACTCGATCTGCTCGATGAGCAGGTCGGTGATGGATCGATCATCCTCATCGCCCATGCTCTCACCGCGGCTGGCCAGGCTCTCGGCGGCCTGGTAGTCGAGCAGGAAATTCATGCCGTCCACCACCGTGACCATGGTGTCCAGGCGCGCAATGTCCGAGAGGCTGGTACCGGCCTCATCGCGAAAGGTAAAGGTTTCCGCCACCGGCAGCGGCTCGGAAATGCCGGTGGACTCAATCAGCAGGTAATCGAAGCGGCCGTCCTGTGCCAGACGGCTGACTTCTTCAAGCAAGTCTTCGCGCAGGGTGCAGCAGATGCAACCATTGCTCATCTCGACCAGTTTCTCATCGGCGCGGCTGAGGCTGACGTCACGCTGCACCTCGCTGCCATCGATGTTGATTTCACTCATGTCATTGACGATCACCGCCACGCGCAGGTTTTCACGGTTGCGCAACACGTGATTAAGCAAGGTACTTTTGCCGGCACCAAGAAAGCCGGACAGGACGGTAACGGGAAGACGGTTCGGCATCAGGACTCACCAACAGGTTTGGTTCAGGTAGGCTGGGCAAAGCTCTGCTGGCTTTGTGGCAGCGGATTCAACGACCGACAATGTTATAGTATAACAATACGGTTTTGCCAACCTGTTCGACGAAGGGCGCTCGCATGCCTGTGAAAACCATCGCTGCCAGTGTGTTATTGGCGCTGAGCAGCACCTGTGTTCTGGCGGCAGGCGCCAGTACGCCAACCGGCGGGGCAACCTGCGTGCGCAGCCTGAACCTGCTGTCCTGCAGCGATCTGGAAGGAAACGGCTATAGCGTGGCGACTCAGGGCGATACCACTTACCTGCGCGGCTACGAGTCCGCCAACGCCCGCCGCTGGGCGCAGACCAACAGCCGTTATCGGCAACTGACCTTTTTTACCGGGCTGGCATCGGATGGTGAAATCTGGGTGGGGACGATTCGCAAGGTGGGCTGGACCACCATCACCAGAGTGTCCAGCTCGAACGGCACCCGCAGCAGCATCAGCTGCGGGCGGGTGACGGGGTGTCATGAGCAGAAGCGATAACAGCTGGCCTCGCAGCTAAAGCTGCTCCTAAAGATTAATGTCGATCAGTCAAATCGGCGCAATCTTTGTGAAAACAGCCAGCTCATTCCCTCCCGATTTCAGGCCAGAATTGGGGTGGGAACGACCTTGGCCGTGAAGGCGGTATTACATCCACAGCAGATGTTCCACGTGGAACACTCATGGATCAACTACGTGGCGCGACGTTACCGCACTGGGCGCCCAACCATACGGCGCGGGTGTCCATACTGCCATTCTGTTGCTGGCCGGATGCGTTGAAGGTGCCTTTGACGCGGGTGGTGAACTCACGATCACTGAGAAACTGCGCCTGCCCTGTACCTTGGGCTCGTGGGCAACTGAACTGGAAATTCCAGGTTTTGCCGTTGCGGTCCGTCACGCGCTGATTACAACCGGACTTGGGGTCGGTCAGCGGAATATCATCGGCCTTGACCTGAGCGTCAGTCAGGCAGAAACGCACGCCCTGCCCGCCCAAGGTAATACCTTGCTTCTGCATGGCCTGCTCCATCATCGCGCGCTGTTCAGGCGGCAGGTTCTTGAGCTGGCCGAGCATGAACTGCATGTCCGGCAACGCCTGACCATCGACCTGCATATTGCTGGAGGTCAGTTCCCACAACCCCGGCTGGAGCATTTGAGCCTGGGCCACGGGCGCAGCCAGGCAAAACATCCAGGCCAACATGCGTTTGTTCATCTGCGGATTCCTCAGGTCATCATCGATATGCGTGATTTCTCGACGCTGAGGCTTAGACGGCATAAACGCCTCGCCGTTGCATGTTGAATTAAATAGCGACAATCGCACTTTGCTATGGTCTGTTTAGGCGTCTGTAAAGGAACCTCGCAATGGATTACCACAGCCCGTATTTCTTCGGTTATGTGCTTGGCTTCATTCACCTGCTGGGTAGCGTCGCGGCCATCCATGCGCTGTTGACCGTACGCACCGCGCAGGGGGCGATTGCCTGGGCGATGTCGCTGGTGTTCATTCCCTACCTGACCCTGATTCCTTATCTGGTGTTTGGCCGCAGCTCATTCGACGCCTATATCAAGGCGCGACGCCAGGCCAACAAGGAAATGAAGCACGCTATCAGCAGCCTGAACTGGCGGCCCTGGATCGATGAGGCGGTCGCTGCGCGGCGCTCCGACGCCTACGCAGCGCTGCGGGCCATGCCACGTCTGGGGCATATGCCGGCGCTGGCCAATAACGAAGTGAAGCTGTTGATCAACGGCCAGGCCAGCTTTGCCGCGATGTTCGGGGCCATCCGCCAGGCGCGGCAGACAGTGCTGGTGCAATTTTTCATCATCCATGACGACGACCTGGGCCGCCGCCTGCAAGAACTACTGTTGCTCAAGGCATCCGAGGGAGTGGCCGTTTATGTGCTGTACGACCGGATTGGCAGCCACGCGCTGCCGGCCAGCTACGTGGAGAAGCTGCGCGCCGGCGGGGTGCGGATCAAAGCCTTCGCCACCCATGGCGGCTGGATGAACCGCTTCCAGATCAACTTTCGCAACCATCGCAAGATTGTGGTGGTCGATGGCCTCAAGGGTTACCTGGGCGGGCACAACGTCGGTGATGAGTACCTGGGCCTCAAGCCTGCCCTGTCACCGTGGCGCGACACCCATGTGCAGGTCGTCGGTCCGGTGGTCGCCTGTCTGCAAGAGACGTTTGCCGAGGACTGGTTCTGGGCTACCCGCCAGCTACCGCCGCTGAGCCTGCCCGACAGTTTCCCGGAAGACGGCGTGCTCTGCCAGTTGCTCGCCAGCGGCCCGGCCGATGCCCAGGAAACCTGCTCGCTGTTCTTTGTCGAGGCCATTCATTCAGCGCAACAGCGACTATGGATCACCAGCCCGTACTTCATTCCCGATGAAGCCGTGTCTGCCGCCTTGCACCTGGCCGTGCTGCGTGGCGTGGATGTGCGTGTGCTGCTGCCGTCGCGGCCCGATCACTACGTGGTCTATGCGGCGTCGAGCCTGTATGCCTTCGCAGCCGTGCGCGCCGGGGTCAAAGTGTTCCGCTACCAGCCGGGTTTTCTGCATCAGAAGGTGGTGCTGATCGACGATGAAGTCACGGCCATCGGCAGCGCCAACCTGGATAACCGCTCGTTCCGGCTCAACTTCGAATTGATGCTGCTGACCGTCGACCGCGAGTTCGCCGCTCAGGTCGAAGCCATGCTCAGCGCTGACTTCGAACTGGCGCGGGAAATCACCGTACAGGACAGCCGGGAAACCCGCCGCCTGCACCAACTGGGGATGCGCGTGGCGCGGCTGATTTCCCCGATCCTTTAACAACGTTGACATCCTCCCCGCCCTAAAGGGCGGGGATTCCCACAACTGGACGCTCATGCCCGAGCGCGAGAATGTTCTTTGCGGCGTTGACGTCGCGGTCGTGGGTGGCACCACACCCACAACAAGTCCATTCCCTTATTCCAAGCCCTGCGATACCTCTCGGCCTCGAGTCCGGCAATTGCTTGCAGCTCGAACAGGTTTGGGTGGTGTTTCTCTCGCTGACAACCTTGAAAACCGTGCCTGCGTGATCGCATTTGTATTCCAGCATGGTTTTCAATTGACCCCAGCCGGCGTCCAGCACCGACTTGGCCATCCTGGTCTTCGCGAGCTTCAGTGAGTTCACATCACCCACCACAATGACGCCACAACGCGCGACCAGCGCGTTGCTGAACTTATGCAGGCAATCCTTGCGGCGGTTCGCAATTTTGGCGTGAATCGCCCGCACACGAGCCTTCTTGCCGGCGCGTTGGGCCGTGCCCAGGGCGCTCTCCAGATCCCGGTAGAACCTGGCGCTTTCAAGGCGATGACCGTCGCTGCAGGTGGCCGTGGTTTTCAGTCCGAGGTCGATCCCCACTGCATCCTGGCCTGGCGATAACTGGCGGTCGACCTCGACCACGACGTTGAAATACCAGCGTCCACGGCTGTCCTCGTTGAAGCTACCGGATCTGAATTTAAAGCCCGCCAGGCCGTAGCTGTCCCAGACCTTGAAGTGCTGTCTGTTGAAGACGACCTGGCCGTTTTTCCAGACAGCAGCGCCGGCCTTGAGGGGCACCCAGCCCAGGCTGCGCCGGGCGCCGCCCGAGCAACGCCAGCGTAGCTGGCGCTTTTTGAACTGCTTGCGCCGTGTGACATATTCGTCGGCAACAGCCTGCACCGATTGGCTGTGCAGTCCCAGGTCCTTGCCAGCCCCGTTGGTGTACTTGTGAATGTCGAACGCCGACAGAAAACGACCATGCTCACGAATCGAGCGACTGCTCAACTCGTTTACATAGTTCCACACAAAATTCACAGCACGAGAAGCTTCACGCAGCTGCGCTGCGTGCTTATCCCGCACTCGAACCTTGAGGGTTTTGGTCGCTTTAATTTCAGTCATGAAACACAGGATAGGGCGGTTTTATGGATCTTAACCCCTATGACCGCTTCGCGGTGGCGCTTTCATCCCCCACCTGAAGGAAGGGGCTTTTCGCGCCAGCTTGGTAAAGATCAGCGCGGGTCAGCGGCAGATGATGGCTGCCGTCGGCCAGCGGCCTGACCGCAAGAACCTGATGCAGGTTGATCCAGCCCTTGGCGAAGGCATAGGCGCAGCCGGCCAGGTACAGTCGCCAGATGCGCAAGCTGTGTTCGCCGATCAGCGCCTTCGCTTCGTCCAGATGAGCCTCGAGCCGTTCGCTCCACTGCTCCAGGGTCATGGCGTAGTGCAGGCGCAGGCTCTCGACGTCAACGATCTCCAGACCCGCATCGCTGAGGTGCGTACTGATCATCGCCAGATGCGGCAACTCGCCGTTGGGAAATACATAGCGGTGTATGAACGCGCCGGCCCCGCGCTCCACCGGCCGGCTATCAGAGTGCCGGGCGGTGATGCCATGGTTCATCACCAACCCGCCCTCCTTCACCGCGCCGAACAGGCAGCGAGTGTAGAGCGGCAGATTGGCATGCCCGACGTGCTCGAACATGCCGACGCTGACCACCTTGTCGAAACGTCCGTCCTGCGGCAGGTCACGATAGTCGAGCAGTTGCAGTTCGACCTGGCCCTGCAAGCCCTGCGCCTCGACCCGCTGCCGGGCCAGCGCCAGTTGCTCGCGGCTCAGGGTAATGCCGAACACTTGAGCGCCGTATTCCCGGGCGGCAAAGCGCGCCAGCCCGCCCCAGCCACAGCCGACATCCAGCAGATAGTCGCCAGGCTGCAGGCGCAGCTTGCGACACAGATGATGGAATTTATCCTGCTGCGCCTGCTCAAGGCTTTCCTGACCGGTCTTGAAGTACGCGCAGGAGTAAACCATCTCGCGGTCCAGCCACAACTGGTAAAACGCATTGGACAGGTCGTAGTGGTAAGAAATCGAGGTGGCGTCCAGGCTCCGATCATGAGCCGTACGCTTGCCGTCGTCGTCCTGCGCGAAGTGACCAAAGGCCTGGGTCAGCTGATCACCGATTTGCACCGCCTCGCTGAGCGAGCCCTCCAGCTCCAGCCGGCCCTCAACGAATGCGCTGCCAAACAGATCCAGGCTGGGACGCGCCAGCTCCGCCATCAGGGTTGGGTCCTTGACCAGGATCGTGACGCGCGGCTCAGCGCCGAATTCGAACTGCTGGCCGTCCCAGAGTCTGATCCGCAACGGCAATTGCAGGCCTTGCAGGGCACTCGGTAGTTGGGTGTACATGACCGTCCACCTCCTCATCCAGAATTGATCGGAAAAAGGTAGCTCAACCATCCTTTGAGCCGCTGACCGTCGGCCTGACGGTCAATGGCATCGTCCATGCACGGCAGTCTGATCCGCCTGAATAACAGGACAGACTTCACGTTTTACTTCATCGGGTCCTGTACGAAATGTCCGCATACACCGATGATGCGCCCAACATCTTGACCAGGACGGCCTCTCTTGATTTCGATCTACCAGCTCAAACCGCGCTTCCAGAATCTGCTGCGCCCTCTGGTGCACAAGCTCTACGACAAGGGCATTACGGCCAATCAGGTGACCCTCGGAGCCTGCCTGGTATCACTGCTGGTCGGCGCGCTGGTGACCGTCGGCATGCCGCACTATTGGCTGTTTGCCTTGATCCCGCTGTGGATGATCATACGCATGGCCCTTAATGCCATAGACGGCATGCTGGCCCGCGAGTTCGGCCAGAAGTCGCGGCTGGGGGCTTATTTGAACGAACTGACCGATGTCATCGCGGACAGCGCGCTGATGCTGCCCTTCGCCCTGCTGGCCGGGGTCAGCCCGGCGCTGGTGGTGCTGGTGACCCTGCTGGCCGTGTTCAGCGAGTACGCCGGCGTGCTCGGCCCGATGGTCGGTGCGTCACGCCGCTACGACGGGCCGATGGGCAAGAGCGACCGGGCGTTGGTGTTCGGCGTCATGGGCGCCGGGGTCGCCACAGGTTTACTTGCGCCAGCATGGATAAATTTCATCCTTGTCGTGGTCTCAGCCCTGCTGATCTACACCTTGGTCAACCGGATTCGCCAGGGCCTCGCCGAAAAGCCGCTTGCGCCGCACGACAGATCAGACTCATAACCCCCTGCTTGCCCGGTCAATATTGGCTCAAAGGAGTTTGCCATGCGCGACGTGATTGCCCTGCGCTTCGCCACCCATGACGGTGTCGAACTGTTTTATCGCCACTGGCCCGCCATGGGCCTGGCCCCCGGCAAGTCGCGGCAAGCCATCGTACTGTTGCACCGTGGCCACGAACACTCCGGACGCATTGCTCACCTGGTCGATGAACTGCAACTGCCGGGTTTCGATTTCTTTGCCTGGGATGCCCGTGGCCACGGCGAGTCGCCCGGCGCACGCGGCGACAGCCCAAGCTTTGCCACCACCGTGCGCGACCTGCAAACCTTCATTGAGCATATCGCCGCCAGCCACGGCGTCGAAACCGGCAACATCGCGGTCGTGGCGCAGAGTGTCGGCGCGGTGATCGCCGCTACCTGGGCACATGACTACGCGCCCAACATCCGCGCTCTGGTACTGGCCTCGCCGGCGTTCAAGGTCAAACTCTACGTGCCCTTCGCCCGTCAGGGCCTGGCGTTGCTGCGCCGTTTCAAAGGCAATTTCTTCGTCAACAGCTACGTCAAAGCGCGCTTTCTGACCCACGACGAGCATCGCCGCAAGACTTACGATAGCGACCCGCTGATCGCCAAGGCCATCTCGGTCAATGTGCTGCTGGGCCTGTACGAAGCCGCCGAGCGCGTAGTGGCCGACGCCCAGGCCATTCAGGTGCCAACCCAATTGCTGATCTCGGGCGCAGACTTCGTGGTTGAGCGCGCCCCGCAAGAACGCTTCTTCGAACGCCTGGGCAGCCTGCAAAAGGAAAAGCACATCCTGCCCGGTTTCTTCCATGACACCCTGGGTGAGCGTAACCGTGAGCAAGCGCTCACGCGCATCCGCCGCTTCGTGCAGCATGCCTTCGACAACCCGCCACAGCGCCATGCCCTGCTGGACGCCGACCGGGTAGGTGAAACCTGCGCCGAGGCCGAAGCGCTGGCCGCGCCATTGCCGCCACGTTCGCTGCGCAGCCTTTACTGGCGGCTGACCCGCGCGGGCCTGCGCACCGGCAGCAGCTTGTCCGAAGGGGTGAAGCTGGGCTTCGAGACCGGCTTTGACTCCGGCAGTACCCTGGATTATGTGTACCGCAACCAACCGAGCGGGCGCGGCAGCCTCGGCCGGCTGATCGACCGCAACTACCTGAACTCGATTGGCTGGCGCGGGATTCGCCAACGCAAGATCAACATCGAAGAACTGCTGCGCCTGGCCATGCACAAGCTGCGCGAGCAGCAAAGCGCGGTGCGGATCGTCGACATCGCCGCCGGCCACGGACGCTACATCCTTGAAGCGCTCAAGGGCGTCGAGCCGCTGCCCGAGTCGATCCTGTTGCGCGACTACAGTGACCTCAATGTGCAGCAAGGCAGCGCGCTGATCGAGAAACTCGATCTCGACGAGATCGCCCGCTTCATCAAGGCCGACGCCTTCGACCGCGACAACCTCGCCGCCCTCGACCCCAAACCGACGCTGGCGGTGGTGTCAGGCCTGTACGAGCTGTTCGCCAGCAACACTCAGGTCGGTAACTCGCTGGCCGGTCTGGCAGCGGCGGTCGAGCCCGGCGGTTATCTGATCTACACCGGCCAGCCGTGGCATCCGCAACTGGAACTGATCGCCCGCGCCCTGACCAGCCATCGCGGCGGTGACGCCTGGGTGATGCGCCGCCGTAGCCAGGCCGAAATGGACCAATTGGTGGAAGCGGCAGGCTTTCGCAAGATCACCCAGCGCATCGATGAGTGGGGGATTTTCAGCGTGTCACTGGCGCAGCGTCTGCCGTGAGCAGCCGGCGCGAACCAGGCCTGTGGAAACGGGCCGTGGTCTGGCTGCTGGTGCTGGCGCCGTTCTTTTTCGCCAGCTACGGCTTTGCCACCTGGTACACCGCCCGGCGCGACGACGTCGGCAGCCTGGCATTCGCCTGGGAAAACCACATGCCGTTCTGGGCCTGGACCATCGTGCCCTACTGGTCCATCGACCTGCTCTACGGTTTTTCACTGCTGGCCTGCCTGACTCGCCGTGAACTCGACCGCCACGCCCTGCGCCTGCTCAGTGCTCAAGTGCTGGCGGTCAGTTGCTTTCTGCTCTGGCCACTGCGCTTCACTTTCCAGCGCCCGGAAATGGACGGCCTGTTCGGCTGGCTGTTCGACGTGCTGGCCGGCTTCGACAAGCCGTTCAATCAGGCGCCGTCGTTGCACATCGCCCTGCTGGTGATTCTCTGGGTCTGCTTCGAGCGTTACCTGCGCGCCTTCCATCCGGCCTGGCGCTGG
The DNA here is from genome assembly GCF_024129895.2 of Pseudomonas sp. 21LCFQ02. NCBI lineage: Bacteria > Pseudomonadati > Pseudomonadota > Gammaproteobacteria > Pseudomonadales > Pseudomonadaceae > Pseudomonas > Pseudomonas sp. 21LCFQ02. The sequence goes on along the minus strand of NZ_CM178749.1, from coordinate 1,309,072 downwards.
CTGCTGCATGGCTGGTTCGCGCTGATCGGCCTGTCGGTGCTGACCACCTGGCAACATCACTTCATCGACCTGCCGACCGGCGCCCTGGCCGGCTGGCTGTGTGTCTGGCTGTGGCCGGATGAAGGTCGCAGCCCGCTGCTCAGTGCCCGGCTTAGCCATGACCCGAGCCGCTGGAAACTGGCCGGTTACTACCTGCTCGGCGCGCTATTGCTGGCCTGGCCGGGGTTTGGCCTGGGTGGTGTCTGGTTATGGTTGCTGTGGCCGGCACTGTCACTGCTGCTGGTGGCCCTCAACTACCTGTGGTTCGATGCCCAAGGCTTTCAGAAGCGCGCCGATGGCCGCCTGTCGCCCGCAGCACGCTGGCTGCTGGCGCCGTATCTGGCCGGTGCATGGCTCAACGTCTGGCTCTGGACGCGCAACCAGCCGCAGGCGCAGCGAGTGCTGGATGAGATCTGGCTGGGTCGCATCGCGGGTCGTGATCAGGCCGGTCAGTTCAGGGCCGTTGTGGACCTGTGTGCCGAGCTGTCGCAGAGCGTCACACCGCCGACTTACCGTAACCTGGCGCAACTGGATCTGGTCCCGCCCACCGCACAGCAGTGCCTGGCCGCCGCCGAGGCCATCGAAGCATCACGCCATGCCGGGCCGCTGCTGGTGTGCTGCGCACTGGGCTATTCACGCAGCGCCACCGCCCTGGCAGCCTGGCTGCTGTACAACGGCCGGGCCGCGTCAGTAGATGAGGCTGTCAAACTGATCCGCCAGAGCCGGCCAGGCGTGGTGCTGCACAACGAACACCGTCAGGCACTTAGTACGCTACTGGAACAGTGCACAACCCAACCGGCAGAGGCGCAGCATGAACGCTGACCTGCAATTGCACCTCATCGCCAGCCTGCTACGTCGCGGCCGAGCGCTGGACAATTTGTCCACCGGCTTGACCCTGTTGAGCCTGGCACTGGGCCTGAGCCAGCTGTGGTTTGCCCCGTCGAGCCTGTTGATGAGCTGGGTGGTGCTGTTGGTGGTATTGGGCCTGGGCGAAAAATACTACGCTCTGCGGGTAGCTTTTGATGCCGAGCTGTTTCAGAAGCTTGCCGACGACCCTGCTAACCTGACACGCAACACCCGGGCGCTGGATCAGGCTCTGGCGGCGTTCAGCCTGCAACCGGCCGATAAAGCCGGGCGTTCCTGGCCACTACGCAGTCAAGGCGCCTTGAAGCTGTTGCGCCAACAAGTGTTGTTGCTCGCCCTGCAAATCATGCTGTTGCTGGGCGCGTTACTGATTCTGCCCTGGCTTGGGCTGATGCGGTGAAGCAGCGCAGCATGCGAGCAGCGTCTTTGCTCGCCTTACCGAAGGAATCTGATTGATGCTTGAATATCTGGTCGCCTCCCTGATCACGGCCGGCGCACGCAGCGTGACCGGTGCCCGCAGCCTGTGGCTGGGCTGTACGCCGCAAGCGACGCAGCGTATCTACTTTGCCAACCACACCAGCCACGGAGACTTTGTGCTGCTCTGGGCGTCACTGCCCCGCGAGCTGCGCAAATACACCCGGCCGGTGGCCGGCGCCGATTACTGGCAGAGCGGCACTCTGCGCCCGTACATCATCAATAAGGTGTTCAACGGCGTGCTGGTTGACCGCCAGCGCAAGGATGAACAGGCCAATCCGCTGCAACCGATGCTCGATGCGCTGGAGCAGGGCTACTCGCTGATCATCTTCCCGGAAGGCACGCGTAACCCTGATGAGGGCTTGCTGCCGTTCAAAAGTGGCATCTATCACTTGGCGAAAAGCTACCCACAGGCCGAACTGGTGCCGGTGTGGATCTCCAACCTCAACCGGGTCATGCCCAAAGGCCGGCTGCTGCCGTTGCCGCTGCTGTGCACCACCAGTTTCGGTGCGCCGCTACAGGTAGCAGAAGACGAAAGCAAAGAGCAATTTCTTGCCCGCAGCCGCGAAGCGTTGCTGGCCCTGGCCGCGGAGCAGTAATGATGGAAAACCAGACTCAACTGTTGTTCATGGGCATCGGTGTCATTCTGCTACTGGCCTCGGTCATTGGCCGGGTACTCAAGCTCAAGGCCCGTGGCCCGCATGCAGTGATCGACAACCTCAACGCGCGGATCAACGCCTGGTGGGCGATGGTGATCGTCATCGGCGTGGCCTTCTGGCTCGGCTACACCGCCGTCACCCTGCTGTTCTATGCAGTGTCGTTCTATGCCCTGCGTGAATTCCTGACCCTGACCCCGACCCGGCGCAGTGACTATCCGGCCCTAGCGGCAGCGTTCTACCTGGCCCTGCCGCTGCAATACGTGCTGATCGGCATCAACTGGTACGGGCTGTATTCGATCTTCATCCCGGTCTACGTGTTCCTGTTGTTGCCGATCCTTGCCTCGCTGGGCGGCGACAGCAAACATTTTCTGGAGCGCACTTCCAAGGTCCAGTGGGGCCTGATGATCGCGGTGTTCTGCGTGTCTTATGTGCCGGCCTTGCTGACCCTGGAGATTGCCGGCTATGAAGGCCGCAACCTGCTGCTGATTGCCTACCTGGTCATCGTCGTGCAGCTTTCGGATGTGCTGCAGTACGTGTGCGGCAAGCTGTTCGGCAAACACAAGATCGCCCCCAACCTGTCGCCGTCTAAAACAGTCGAGGGCTTTGTCGGCGGTATTTTGCTGGCTTCATTGATCGGTGGCGCGCTGTGGTGGATCACGCCCTTCTCGCCCGTCCAGGCATTCTTCATTGCCTTGTTGATCAACCTGCTGGGCTTTGCCGGCGGCATTGTCATGTCGGCGATCAAGCGCGACCGCGGGGTCAAGGACTGGGGGCATATGATCGAAGGCCATGGCGGCATGCTCGATCGTATCGATTCAGTGTGTTTCGCCGCGCCGATCTTCTTCCATCTGGTGCGTTACTGGTGGACCTGAAAACTGTAATAACGGCAGAAAAAATGATTGCCGGATATTGCAACAAGCAATGGCCTTGAGCCACCCTTTAGCGCTGCATAACCGCGCGCAGGCCTTGTGCCCAGCGGTTATCAGCGCAGCTACAAACCTGATAGACCCCGTCAACGCCGCTCCGACTCATCGGACGCGGCGTTTTTATTGAGGTTTTTATCGAACCGCATCTCGTCTTTGCTATCTGTTATGGGTAGTTTGCGTTCGGCAAGGAGACGTTGGCGCGCTTTTTAGTGCAGGACGCACAGAATTACTCAGAGGCTTCACCTTTATGAACCGCAGGAATCTCCTTAAAGCATCGATGGCGCTGGCGGCTTATAGCACCCTGCCGGCCTCGGGACTTTTTGCTGCACGCGCCCTCGCCGCCGCAGCCGATGGCAAAAGCGAACCGTTCGATTTCAAGCAACTGCAAGAGCAGGCCAAACAACTGGCCGGCCAGCAGTACGTCAGCACCAAGCAGGTACTGCCACCGGTGCTGGCGAACATGACGCCCCAGCAGTTCAACGCGATCCGCTACGACCCCAATCACTCCCTGTGGCGAGAGCTCAAAGGCCAGCTCGACGTGCAGTTTTTCCATGTCGGCATGGGCTTCAAGACCCCCGTGCGCATGTACAGCGTCGACCCCAAGAGCAACACGGCGCGGGAAGTGCATTTCCGTCACGAACTGTTCAACTACGACACCAGCGGCATCGACGGCAATCAGGTCAAAGGTGACTTGGGCTTTGCCGGCTTCAAACTGTTCAAGGCACCGGAAATTGCCATGCACGACATCGTGTCGTTCCTGGGCGCCAGCTACTTCCGTGCCGTCGACTCGACCAAGCAATACGGCCTGTCGGCCCGTGGCCTGGCCATCGACACCTTTGCCAAGCGCCAGGAAGAATTCCCCGACTTCACCAAGTTCTGGTTCGAGACACCGGCCAAAAATGCCACCCACTTTGTGGTCTACGCCCTGCTCGATTCGCCAAGCGCGACCGGCGCCTACCGGTTCGACATCGACTGCCAGGCCAGCCAGGTGGTGATGGACGTCCAGGCGCACATCAACGCCCGCGCCGACATTGAACAACTGGGCGTCACGCCGATGACCAGCATGTTCAACTGCGGCACCCACGAGCGGCGCATGTGCGACAGCATTCACCCGCAGCAGCACGACTCCGACCGCCTGTCGATGTGGCGTGGCAACGGCGAGTGGGTGTGCCGCCCGCTGAACAACCCGGCCAAGCTGCAGTTCAACGCGTTCGCCGACAAAGACCCGAAAGGCTTCGGCCTGGTCCAGTACGACCACAATTTCGCCAGCTACCAGGACACCACGGTCTGGTACGACCGCCGGCCAAGCCTGTGGGTCGAACCGACCAACGCATGGGGCGAAGGTGAAGTGAGCCTGCTGGAGATTCCGACCACCGGCGAAACCATGGACAACATCGTGGTGTTCTGGACGCCGAAGAACAAGGTCAAGGCCGGTGACTCGCTCAACTACAGCTACAAGCTGTACTGGAGCGCCTTGCCGCCGGTCAGCACCCCGCTGGCGCAGATTCATGCGACCCGTTCAGGGATGGGCGGCTTCCTCGAAGGCTGGACACCGGGCGAGCATTACCCGAAATACTGGGCACGCCGCTTCGCGGTGGACTTCCACGGCGGCGGCATCGATCGCCTGCCTGAAGGTGTCGGCATCGAACCGGTGCTGACCGTCTCCCACGGCAAGACCCAGGATTTCAATATCCAGTATCTACCGGATATCAAAGGCTACCGGGTGATCTTCGACTGGCTGCCGGACAGCGACTCGGTGGAGCCGGTGAACATGCGTATGTTCATCCGCTCGCGCGACCGCACCCTGAGCGAGACCTGGATGTACCAGTACTTCCCGCCAGCGCCGGACCGCCGTAAGTACCCGTAACCGATTGATGCCTGTGGGAGCGAGCTCGCTCGCGAAAGGGCCATTCCAGGCGCCGCATCTATGGCGTCTGGAAAAATTCGCGACCAAGGTCGCTCCTACAGGGTGATTCGGTCACTACTGAAACATTGACAGCCGGGCAATCTGCGGCTGTTATACAAACCTTGTCACGCCGTTGGAGCGTTCGCTCCAGACACCCCCGACTCTTCTGATACCTGATCACTGCATTGACCCGTCCCGCACGGTCGATGGGCGGTAGCGTGGCTGCCTGCCTCTGCTCACAAGGCGCCTTCATGAATCTTAATCCTGTACACCTCGGCCCTGTCGCTGGCGGGTCGCTGCTGGCCTTCGATAAGTCCGCGCTTATCACCTGGGTCGCGATCAGCCTGATGGTGGTCGAGACCTTTTCCGGCGCGCTGCGCTATTACCTGGACCTGGCCGGGCTCAGTCCGCTGCTGTACCTGCCCAAGGCCGCCTGTGTGCTGCTGTTTGCGCTGCAGCTGCTGAGTTTTCGTGGCGGGCGGCTGTTCTGGCTGTGCCTGTTGGGCTGGCTGCTCTCGGCGCTGCTGGCCATGCTGCACGGCGCCAGTGTGCAGAACCTGGCGTTCAGCTTGTTCGCTGTCAGCCCGCTGCTGTTCGCGGCAGTGTGCAGCCCGCAATTGCTGCGCCACCAAAAGCTGCTCGGCTGGAGCATTGGCCTGTGCCTGCTGGCCAGCCTGATCGGGCTGCTGCTGGACAAATACGCTCAGGTGCCGTGGAAAGGCTACAACTACAACCTGGGCGAAACCGAGTTGAGCGGCAATACCTCATGGAGCGCCGACGATCAGGACCGGGTCGCCGGTTTTGCCCGGGTGTCGAACATCCTCTCCACCCTGATCGCCCTGTACAGCCTGTACATGATGCTGTTGTTGCGCTCCTTGCCACTCAGGCTGGTGCTCGGCGCGGTGGCGTTCGGCGCCATTGTGCTGACCACCAGCAAGGCACCGGCCGGCGCCTTTGCCCTGACGTTGGTTTTGCTAATGATCCAGCGCCTGACCTGGACCTGCCGGATTCTCTTTGTACTGATCGTCGCCATCGGCCTGTTGTTGCCGTTGATGGGCCTGCTGTATGACTTCGATGCACACACGGTAAGCCGTGGCGGCAGTTCCCTGGCCTCGCTTTACGACCGCCTGAACAACACCTGGCCACGGCTGTTCGACGCCATGCAACTGAACGGCTGGGGCTATACCGGCGCAGGCTTCGGCATGGTCGGCAGCACCATGGCGCTGTTTCCGGTGCCGGGCGCAGAAATCCTGCTGGGCATGGATAACAGCGCGCTGTACCTATGGGCCATGCTCGGCGTGGCCGGGCTGCTGCTCTATAGCTTGCAGGTCGGGCTGCTGTTCAGCCTGCTCAACGATGCCAGCCCGCTGGCACGCATGCTGATGTCGATCGCAGTGTGCTGGTGCCTGATCAGCTGGACCACCGACATGTTTGAAATCGCTGCAGCCAATCTGTTTCTGGGGCTGGTCATCGGCTACGTGATCAATCCACGGCCTGGCAGCGATTCCCTGCCTCATTCGCCACCAGCGCTCACCCCCCTGCCCTTCAGGGCACTGCAATGAGGCCCCGTCATGCTGCATGCTCTATCTCGCACCAGGCTGCTGGTGCTCGCTGGCTGGCTGAGCGGGCTGGCGACCGCCCACGCCGAGCCAGCCAGCGAACCGCCGCCGTTCATCCTCGGTATCTCGACCCACCTGATGAATGTCGAGCGGCCCGTCGAAGCGCCGCTGAAGCTGGCGGCCGAAGCCGGCTTCAGTGCGGTCAAGGACGATGTGTTCTGGTCCACTGCCGAGCCCAAGCGCAATGAGTTGCGGATCATCCCGCAGTGGCGTCGCTATCTGGAGCAAGCCAACAGCCTGCAACTCGAACGCCTGGCGATTCTCGGCTATAGCACCCACTTTCACGACAACGCCAAGCCGCGTACACCTGAAGTTACCGGGCCGTTCCTCAACTATGTCGATTACGTCAGCCGGCAACTGGGCAACCGGGTCAGCTATTACGAAATCTGGAACGAGTGGGACCTGCAGGGGCCGCGCGACCGCCAATTGGCTCAGGACTACGCGGCACTGGTCCGCAAGACTGTGCCGGTGCTGCGCGCCAATACCCAGGCCGCCCCCGGCAACAAGGCACTGATTCTCGCAGGGGCGGTGACCCCCGAAGGCATGGACCACGGCTTTGCCGATCAACTGATCGACAGCGATACCCTGGCGCTGGTCGACGGTTTGTCGATCCACCCCTATGTGCATTGCGCAGGCAACAACGGCAGAACTCCCGAAGCCTGGGGGCGCTGGGTCAGCGACTACGAAGAAAATATCCGCAACAAGGCCGGGCGGGCGATCCCGATCTACCTCACGGAAGTCGGCTGGCCCAGCCACAAAGGCGCCTGCGGGGTCAGTGAAATGACCCAGGCGCTGTACATGGCACGCATCTGGTTTCTGGCGCGCAGCATTCCCAACGTCAAGGGCATGTGGTGGTACGACCTGTATAACGATGGCCCCGATCGCTTCGACCAGGAACACAACTTCGGCATCCTCAACGAAGACCTGTCGCCCAAACCGGCCTGGACCATGATGCGGGCCATTGCCCCGGTGGTCAGGGACTTCGCCTATAACGCCGAGGCCAGTGTGGTGTCCGGGCCGACCTACCAGTTGTACTTCAGCAACGGCCAGCAGCGCCTGCTGGTGGCCTGGACCGTCGGCAAGCCGCTTGAGCTTGGCCTGATCAGCCACGCGCCTGTGCAAGGGCCGGTGCGCCTGCTAGACACCCGCCGGGCCGCCAATGGCGAGGTCGCCAGCGAGCAGTCATGGCAATGCGCAGGCGAGCACTGCACCGCATCGGTACGCCTGGACGACTTTCCCAAGATCATCCGCCTGACCCCCTGACTCTTAATACCAATACTGTTCGGATAAGCGCCGCATACCCGGTGGGAGTGGCCGGCCGGCGCTCCGGTTGCCGACGAAGACGGCGGCACATTCGCAGCATATGTAGTGTTTTTACTGGCCTCTTCGCGAGCAAGATCGCTCCCACCGGGGGCATACAGTACCTAAACGAACAGCATTGCCCTTCACACCGGTTGCTCTCCCATGACCTTCAGAAAAGACATCAACGGCCTGCGTGCCATCGCCGTGCTTGGCGTGCTGCTGTATCACTTTCATCCGGCCTGGCTGCCCGGCGGTTTTGCCGGGGTCGACGTATTTTTTGTCATCTCCGGCTACCTGATCACCGGCATCGTCCTGCGTGGTCTGGGTAACCAGAGCTTCAGTCTTGTGCAGTTCTATCGCTCGCGGGCGCAACGGATCATCCCGGCACTGGCGGTGTTGTGCCTGGTGTTGCTGGGTGGCGGCTGGTTCTACCTGTTGCCTCTGGATTACGCCGCGCTGGGCAAACACGTGGCCGCCAGCCTGGGCTTCGTCTCCAACATTGTCTACTGGCGCGAAGCCGGTTACTTCACCGCCGATGCCCATGAGAAATGGCTGCTGCACACCTGGTCGCTGTCAGTGGAATGGCAGTTCTACCTGCTCTACCCCGTGGTCCTGCTGCTGCTCAAGCGGCTGGTAGGGCTCAATGCGCTGCGCGGCTGGATTGTTGCCGGTTGCCTGGCAAGCTTTGCCTTATGCCTGGCAGCCTCGCGGTACTGGCCGGAACCGGCGTTCTATCTGCTGCCGACCCGCGCCTGGGAACTGCTGCTCGGCGCGGTGGCCTGTGTGTTTCCGGTCAAACTCAAGCCAGCCCAACAGCGTTGGCTTGAAGGTCTGGGCCTGGGCCTGATCCTGTTCAGTTTTGCCTTCATCAAGGTTCAGCAGACGTGGTCCGGTTACCTGGTGCTGCTGCCGGTACTGGGAACCTGGGCGATGATCGCCGCTGCGAGGCAAGACTCGCCGGTGACCGGCAACCCGCTGGCACAGTGGCTCGGCAGCCTCTCTTACTCGCTGTACCTGTGGCACTGGCCGGTGGTGGTGGTGATGAACTACGCCGGCTGGCTGGGCGATACGCGCAACGTCATGCTGGGTATGAGTGCCGCCCTGCTGCTGGGCATGGCCTCTTACCGGCTGGTGGAAAAGCCCGGCGGCAACAGTCGCCCGGCACCCGTCAGGAAGCTCACCGCCCTGTCGACCCTGATCACCCTGGTGTTTGTGGGTGGGGTGACGGTCAGCCTATCTGAAGGGGTGGTATTACAAGCGCGCAGCATCAGTACGTCTGATAAAGCCCGTTTTATCCAGCGTTACGTCGATAAGCAAAATAACCTCTATGAACCCTACTGGCTCAAGTGCGATGCCTTCTCGGCATTCACCCAACGCGGTCAAACACAGATCGACGCAAGCTGCACCCGCCGCCAGGGTGAGGGTGGCGTGCTGCTGTGGGGCGACTCGCATGCCCAAGCCTTGTCGTTGGGCCTGCGTACCCTGCTGCCAGCGGGTACGCCGTTCTATCAGGTCACCTCGGCCAGTTGCCCTGCGCGCTTTACCGCCATCGACCGGCGTGGCGCCAGCGGCCGGGCCTGCGATTACGCCACGCGGCTGGCCTGGGACAGCGTCGAGCAGCTACGCCCGGACGTCGTGGTCATGGCCCAGAAAGACAATCACGACCAGACCGCCTGGAATGCCCTGGCGGCACGCTTGAGGGATTACGGCGTCAAGCACATCGTACTGGTAGGCCCGGTGCCACAGTGGAGCCCGTCGTTGCCCAGCGTGATCGCCAACCGCCACTGGGAACAGCGCGAGCCTTACATCAACGACCCGGCCCTGAACCGGCATTTGATGGCCGTGGACCAGGCCACCCGGCACCTCATCGACCCGACCAGCATCCGCTTCGTTTCGTTGATCGAGCAGTTGTGTAACCGGCAAGGCTGCCTGGCACGCCTGGGCGGTAATGACGAGCTGCTGCAGATCGATGACGGCCACCTGAGCGCCGAGGGCTCGCTGTATGTGGTACGCCATTACGTGCTCCCACAGCTGTGACCGTTGATCCCTTAAGAGAATGGATAATTTGCGCACTTTCATGACGTGGATAACATGCCTGCCATGCTCAGCCCCTATCATGGGCCACCCGCAGACACCTAGAAAGGAATTCAGGCATGGGCTTGCGAACACTGATCATGGCCTGCGCGCTGGCCTGCCTGCCAAACCTCGGCATGGCCCAGAGCTGGCTGGCCGGCGGCTCGGAGTGGCGACCGTTCAGCTACAGCGACGAGCAGCAGAACCTGCAAGGCATTGCGGTGGACATCACCCGGAAAATCCTCGAAAAGGCCGCCATCCAGACGCGCTTCGTGTCTTACCCGGTCAATCGCCTGCAGGCCATGCTCGATAAAGAGCAACTCGACCTTAGCTATGCCGAATCGAAAAACTGGCAAACGCCTGAAGTAGCCGAGCGCTATGTGTTTTCCGTGCCGTACCTGAAGGTGCGCGAATACCTGTATTTCGCCAAGGATCACCCGGCCCGGGACAAGCCGGTCGACACCTTGCAGAACCTGACCATCGGCATGGTCCGGGGCTACAACTATCCACGTCTGAACCCGGCGTTCGAGGCCGGGCGCTTGATGAAGCTGGAAACCTCTCAGGACCTTGCGCTGCTGGAACTGTTACAGGCACGACGGGTGGATGCCGTGGCGATGGTCGATGACCTGTACAACTATCTGATCGTCACCCACCAGATCGACCCGGCGCAATTTAGCCGCGGCGGCCAGCTCAGCGAAGCGCCGCTGGCCATGATGCTCAACAAAAAACACGCAGCCCTGCTGCCCGCCATCAACCAGGCCATCCTCAGCCTGCAAGACAGCGGCGAGGTGGCGCGTATTCATGACGCCTACCTGCCAGCGCGCACCGCGCTGGCCTGTCATGCACCGGACCCCGCTTGCTGATTCAGAAGCGTGGTTTGAGCGCCGTCCAGTCCGGGCGGTATTTCTGCATCTGGGTCACGTCATTGCGCGAGCGAATGCCGCAACTGTGGTACAGGTCGTTGAGCTTGCCCAACTGGTCGTAGTCCAGCTCCACCCCCAGCCCCGGCGCATCGCTGAGCGCCACACAGCCGCCCACGATCGGCAGCTTGCCGCCCTTGATCACCTCTTCATCGGGCTCCTGCCATGGGTAATGGGTGTCGCAGGCATAAGCCAGGTTCGGCACCGCCGCCGCCACATGGGTCATGGCCATCAGGCTGATGCCCAGGTGCGAGTTGGAATGCATCGACACCCCGAGCCCGAAGGTGTCGCACATCCGCGCCAGGGTCTGCGTATCGCGCAACCCGCCCCAATAGTGATGGTCGGCCAGAACAATCTGCACACTGTTAAGCGCCACGCTGCGGCGGAACTCGTCGAAATCGGTGACCACCATGTTGGTTGCCAGCGGCAGGCCGGTGCGCTTGTGCACCTCGGCCATGCCCTCCAGGCCCGGGCACGGATCCTCAAAGTATTCCAGAGCGTCGCCCAGCCGTTCGGCCATGCGCAGCGAGGTGTTCACTGACCAGTTGCCATTCGGGTCGATGCGCAGCGGCGCTTCAGGAAACGCCTGGCGCAGCGCCTCGATGCACGCCACTTCATGCTCCGGCCCAAGGATCGTACCGGCCTTGAGCTTGATGCTCTTGAAGCCGTTCTCCTCGATCATGGTCCGCGCCTGGGCAACGATCTGCTCCGGGCTGATGCCCTCGCCCCAGCGGTCGGGTTTATACGGCGAGCCGATGTGTTCAGCGTACTTGAAGAACAGATAAGCGCTGAACGGCACCTCGCGACGCACGGCCCCGCCGAGCAAATTAACCAGCGGCATGCCCAGCGAACGGGCCTGCAGGTCGAGAAACGCCACCTCGAAAGCCGAATAGGCATTGGCCACCTGCTTGCTCGGGTGCGACCCCGGTGCCAGCTCGGCCCCGCCGCTCACCGGCTGCAAGCCCGCCACGGTCTTGACCACCCGCGTGCGCAGGCCATTGAGGTCGAAAGGGTCCAGGCCCACCAGGCTGCCTTGCATGGCCTGCAACACCGCCAGCACCGGCGCATCGCCATAACTCTCACCCAGGCCGATCAGGCCGCTGTCACTCTCGACCTCGATGATCGAGCGCAGGGCATAGGGTTCATGAATGCCGCTGGCGTTGAGTAACGGCGCATCACGGAAGGCAATCGGGGTGACACGAACCTGTTTGATTTTCATAAGGAGGTGGCTCCGTTAGCAGGGCGAAATCGTCCGCCTCGGGCAGCGCACTGCCCGAGCGGGAGAAGGTCGGAAAGTCAGGCCGCGCTGGCCGATGGAGCTGGCTTGGCGCCCTTGCCCTGACCTTTGAGGGTGCGGGTCATAAACACCAGAATGCCGGCGATCAGCGATACCGAGGCCAGGCCAATCAGCCCGCCCTCGATAGAACCGGTGCTCTGTTCCAGGTAGCCAAAGGTGGCCGGGGCGACGAAGCCGCCGAGGCTGCCCACCGAGTTGATCAGCGCGATCACCCCGGCGGCGATCCGCGCATCCAGATAACTCTGGGGGATCGGCCAGAACAGCGACGATGCCGCCTTGAAACCAATGGCCGCAAAACAGATCGCCACGAAGGAGAACACCGGCCCGCCGGTGGTCGACATGAACAGCCCCACCGCCGCAATGATGAAGGCCGCCGAAGCCCAGGCCTGTTGCCACTTGAAGCGTGCCGCCAGGCTGGCAAAGGCGTACATCGCGACCACCGAGATGATCCACGGAATCGAGTTGAACAGCCCGACCTGAAAGTCGCCCAGCCCGCCCATCGAGCGGATGATGCTCGGCAGCCAGAAAGTACAGCCGTAGATGGTCAGCGAGATGGAGAAGTACAGAAAGCAGAACAGCAGGATCTGCGGGTCGCGCAGCAGGCGCAGCGACGACTGATGCACCTCGACGCCACCGCTGGCCAGTTCACGCTGGCGCTGCTCTTCGTCGATGCAGGCGGTCAGCGCCTGGCACTCGGCAGGGCTCAGCCACTTGGCGTCCTTGGGCAGCGAGTCCAGCCAGAACCAGACAAAACCGCACAGCAGCACCGAGAACATGCCCTCGATGAAGAACATCCACTGCCAGCCGTGCATGCCCAGCCCTTCGATGTTCAACAGCGCACCCGACAAAGGCCCGGAGATGATCGAGGCCGCCGCCGAGCCACTGAGAAAAATCGCCATGGCCTTGCCGCGCTCACCGGCTGGCAGCCATTTGGTGAAGTAATACACCACACCAGGGAAAAACCCGGCTTCGGCCACACCGAGCAAAAAGCGCAGGATATAGAACCAGGTTTCATTGGGCACGAAGGCCATCGCCGTGGCGACCACGCCCCAGGTGAACATGATCCGCGTCAGCCAGATCTTCGCGCCGTAGCGTTGCAGCAGAATATTCGACGGTACTTCGAACAGCGCATAACCGATGAAAAACAGCCCGGCGCCCAGCCCGTAGGCCGCCGCACCGATGCCCAGATCGGTTTCCAGATGGCTGCGCACGAAGCCGATATTGACCCGGTCGATGTAGTTGACGATGAACATCACCACGAACAGCGGCAGGACGTGGCGCTTGACCTTGGCGACCGCGCGGGCGACCAGTTCGGGGTCTGCTTGAGCAGGGACAGAATGCATGGGACGGCTCCGATGGTTATTTTTGTGGAGGTGCGTCGATCATGTGCTCTGCTATTGTTCCCGTCTAATCCAGTCTGACACTTGATTGATACCCGGAAGATATCAATGTTCGAACTCGCCCAACTGCGTTGCTTCGCCACCGTGGCCACGGAACTCAACTTTCGTCGCGCTGCCGAACGGCTGAACATGACCCAGCCGCCCCTGAGCCGGCAAATCCAGTTGCTGGAACACAATCTGGGGGTCGAGTTATTCACCCGCAGCACCCGCAGCGTTGCATTGACCGCCGCCGGGCGTGCGTTCTTCATTGAGGCCCAGCACTTGCTGGAGCGTGCCGAACAGGCGGCGCTGGCGGCGCGGCGCATAGCCCGCGGCGACATCGGCTCGGTGAGCATCAGCTTCGTCGGCAGTGCGGTGTATGAGTTTCTGCCACGGGTCATCGCCGAAGCCCGGCTCAGCCAGCCCCAAGTGAAGATCGCCCTCAGCGAAATGAACACCGCCCAACAGCACGAAGCCCTGCGCGCCCGCCGCATCGACCTGGGCATCGTCCGCGCACCCTTGCTACAGCCGGGTTATGAAAGCGAATGCCTGGTGCGCGAGCCCTTCGTCCTCGCCGTACCGGCCAGCCACCCGCTGGCCAGTAGCGAACGGGTCGCAGTACAAGACCTGGCCGGGGTGCCGTTTCTGATGTACTCGCACTCGGCCTACCCACCATTCAACGAACTGCTCACCGGCATGTTCCGCTCCGCCGGCGTAGCCCCTGAATATGTGCAGTGGCTGGGCTCGTCACTGACCATCCTGGCGCTGGTCAACGCCGCCATGGGCCTGGCCCTGGTGCCACGCTGCGCCACCAACGTGGTGTTTCGCGATGTGGTGTTCCGCGACATCAACCTGGGTGAAGGCATCCAGAGCGAACTGCACCTGGTGTGGCGCAGCGACAACGACAACCCGGCATGCAGCATGCTGCTCGAAGCCATTCGCGCGGCGGTGCATCAGGGGACAAGCACCCCATAAATCCTGTAGGAGCGAGCTTGCTCGCGAAGAGGCCAGTAAAGTCACAGCATCTGCCTCGAATCTGCCGCCGTCTTCGCCAACAGAGCTGGCTCCCACCTGACCGCGTTGAGCTTACCTGATCAGCATTACCCCGTAGCGGTAGCAACGCCCACACCGCAAGCAGCACACCCGTGCAAGCCATCCGCCGCGCCATCAACCATAGTGAATTACCGCAGCACGGCTGCGGTCACTACTTCTCAACCGCCTATCAGTGGAGATTGTCATGAGTACATTCGTTACCCGCGATGGAACCGAGATCTATTACAAGGATTGGGGTACAGGCAAACCGGTACTGTTCAGCCACGGCTGGCCACTGGATGCAGACATGTGGGAGTACCAGATGCACTACCTGAGCAGCCGCGGCTATCGCACCATCGCCTTCGACCGGCGCGGTTTCGGCCGCTCCGCCCAGCCGTGGGAAGGTTACGACTACGACACCTTCGCCGATGACATCAATGACCTGATCGAACACCTGGACCTCAAGGAAATCACCCTGGTGGGCTTCTCGATGGGCGGCGGCGATGTGTCACGCTACATCGGCAAGTACGGCACTTCCCGTGTGGCGCGCCTGGCGTTGCTCGGCGCGGTGACACCGATCTTCGGCGAGACCGCCGACCACCCGGAGGGTGTGGACAAGTCAGTGTTTGACGGCATCAAGGATGGCCTGCTCAACGACCGTGCACAGTTTATCTCCGACTTCGCCACACCGTTCTTTGGCCTGGATAACGGCCAGAAAGTCTCCGACGGCGTGCTGACCCAGACCCTGAACATCGCCCTGCTGGCCTCGCTCAAAGGCACGGTGGATTGCGTGACTGCTTTTTCGGCAACCGACTTTCGCCCGGACCTGGCCAAGGTCGATGTACCGACCCTGGTGATCCATGGCGACGCCGACAGCATCGTGCCGTTCGAGGTGACCGGCAAACGTGCCGCCGAACAGATCGCCGGCGCCGAACTGAAAGTCTACAAAGGCGCACCCCACGGCTTCGCCGTGACCCATGCACAGCAACTCAATGAAGACCTGCTGGCCTTCGTCGGTGGCTAAGACACCTTGAAAACAGCCGGGAACCTGATCCACGCTCGCCACTCCAAGCAGCAGCAAACAGCTGTCGAGCGCCTGGACAGGTCCCCCGCCCCTTCATGGATGTCTATATGCCTGCGCAACTGGATCCACAACCTGCCGACCTGGATGAGTTGCTGGGTTTTCAGCCGTTTCTGTACCCCGGCGGCCGCCCTATCGAAGCCATTGTCTCGTATCACGACGGGCGCTGGCCGGTGTATGCCGACGTCGTCAACGCATTCTTCAGCGCAGCTGGCAAAGACTGCTGGACAGACTTCAACTACGGCATCGCCGAATCAGGTGCCATGCTTGGCGACCCGCAACGGGTCGCCAACGCCACGCTGGACGAGCTGAAAAGCATGCTGACCTGGTGCGTACGCGGCGAGCGCTTTTGCGACGGCCACCACGGATCGGTCATCGAAAGGGGCTACATTCTGAACCTGCTGCAACGTCTGAAGGTTTTGCGCCAGCATCTTGCAGCCGCGCAATAAGTGAGTGCCCTGCGGAACCGGCAAGGCCCAAGGCCGGTCGCAGTACCTCCTCTGAATTCATTTGCACACAGGCCCAGCCATGTCCATCGTCGATACCTACCTCACCGGCCTGTACCAGGCCCTGCCTGCGCAAGATCTTGAACAGCTCAAACACAGCCACGGCGCCTCAGAAGCCGATCTGAGCAGACTCCTGGCACGTTATCCACAGGCACCCGCCAGCCTGCTGGAACTGCTGGGCCGCCTCGACGGCACGCATTTTCGCAAGTACCCCAATGGCGAAGTCTTTGTACTGGTATTGGGCTCGGACGTCTTCGAGTACCCCTACTACCTCAGCTCCGTGGAGCAGATCCTTGAAGAGGCCGGGCAATACAACGACAGCATTGCCGACGTGTACGGCGACTACGTCGACGAAGACCCTGAACTGCTCGATCCTGCCATCGACGGTCAGTTGGCCATGGGCGAACGTCTGTGCTTTTCGCAGTGCATGAACAACGGCGGGACGTCGCGGCTATACATCGACTTCAACCCGGCAGCAGGCGGCAGCGTGGGTCAGGTGGTGCGCTACCTGCACGACCCGGATAGCTACAAGGTGATTGCCGCCAGTTTTGATGACTATCTCAAGCAACTGATTGACCAGAACTACGAATTCATCTTTGAGGATGAGTGACAGGGGTCGGTTTAAAGCCTTCATGGGTGGCCGCTGTCGGCAACTCTGACGGTGTGGATAAGCCATGAAAAGAGCCTTATCCACAAGGCAGTCATCGAAGCCCGGACCCTACAGCAGTTTCAACGGATAACTCAGAATGATCCGGTTTTCGTCGTAATCCGATGAATTGAAGTCCCTGCGAACACTTGCGTTGCGCCAGCGCAGGCTGACGTTTTTCATCACGCCGCTCTGCACGACGTAACCCAGTTCGGTTTCACGTACCCATTCGGAGCCGTTGTCCACGCCTCTGAGCTTTACATGATCGCCTTGGACATAGCGGGTCATCAGGGTCAGCCCCGGTATTGCATAACCGGTAAAGTCCAGGTCGTAACGCAATTGCCAGGATCTTTCCCGTGGGTTGTCAAACGCATGGTTGAACGTGTTGTTGGCCAGGTAGATGCCGCCGGTGCCCGCAATCCGCATCCAGCCGCTATCACCACTGACCTGCTGCAGACCGACACTCACCGTGTGCTGGCGGACGTTCAGCCCGACCAGGGCAGAAGCGGTGCGGTTGTCCAGCCGACCGGCTTTGGCACTGCCGTCATCCTGGCCGCGAAAGTAGCCCAGGTTGGCGTTCAGGTTGATGCCTTCAGAGAGCGCGAAGCGTTGATTCAGACCGATGTATTGCTGCTGATAAATATCTTTCAGTTCACCCGCCCACAGACGCAGCGTTGTGTTCTTTGATGGGGTGCGATAGTCACCACCGAGGTATTTGAACGAGTCGCTGGATGCTCCCGCGTAAGCCAGATCCTCCATCGAGGAGTCATTACGCAGGCTGGTTTTGGTGAACTCACCGGCATACAACGTCCAGTTATTGATGTCCTGCGACGAGAGTTGCGCCCCCTTGAAGGTTTGCGGCAGCGCTCTGAAGTCGTCAGCGGTAACCAAAGGCAGGTTCGGCATCCATTCACCGACTTTAAGTTCGGTGGCCGAGATTTTAGCCTTGACCGCTACGCCCAATCGGCCAAAGCTGCCAGCCGGATCACCATCGGCATCCCTGGGTAATAACAGCGCGCCGTAACGACCGGCACCTCCGTCGAGCTTGATCGCATATTTACCCAATACATCGACGCCGAACCCGACAGTGCCAGGGGTGAAGCCCGAACGCAGATCCAGAATAAAGCTCTGGGTCCACTCTCGGGCTTCCTGAGGGCGCGCGGCGGCCGAGGTGAAATCACGCTCAAAGTAGAAGTTTCTAAAATTAAGAGTGGCGCGACTGTCTTCAATAAGACCTTGCGCCAGCGTGTGAGATTGAAACAGCAAGACCGCAAGTGCCACGCTGATGGCCTGGCAACGACGAATGTTCATGATCATGATATCCCCTGTTGTTTTTATTTAAGGGAGTGGGCAACCGCTGAACGCCAGAAGGGCAAATATCACTTCGTCTCTCTGGGAGAACGGAGCTATTGATAAAGTCGCGACTGAAACTTGAAATTATGGGCAGGGCCTCGTATCAACAAGGCCCCGTCCAGATGGCACGACGTCACGCAATGCCTGCACAGCATTGCGTCAGCGCTTAAACCAGGCCAGCAGAACGCAGAGCAGCCGCGATTTCCTGATCGGCGCCCTCAGCCAGGGGCAGCAGCGGCGAGCGTACGGTCGCATGGTCCAGAATGCCGCGCGTCACCAGGCCATGTTTGAGGGCCACAGTACCTTCCATGTGCGAGCCGCGATGGTAGACATTGCGGGTAACAGGAAGCAGCTTGTCGTGGATGGCACGGGCTGCCGGGTAGTCCCTGCGTTTGCCTGCGGCAATCAGTTCGATCAACGGCTCAGGGGTCAGGCCACCGTAACCGACCAGCGCACCGTCTACATCGAACATGGTGTGCAGCAAGTATTCGTCATGGCAGGTCAGAATTTGCAGGTCTGGCACTTCTTTGCGGATTACCGGGATTTCGGTATCCCAGCGACGCATGTTGCGCACGCCGTTCTTCATGGCGAATACGCCTGGCTGACGGGCGATATCCAGCTGGGTTTCCAGGTCGTAAGTGGCCTTGGTGACATCCGGGTACTGGAACAGAATCAGTGGCAGGCCGCTGTGCTCATAAATGGCCCGGTAACGGTCTTGGGCAGCACCTTTTTGATAACCGAAGCGCAACCAGCCGTGGGAAGGATAAACCAGGCCTGCGGCAGCGCCGTTATCCACCGCACGCTTGGCCTCTTCGGCCGCCACCTGAGTGCCCTCGCCAGTGATGCCGGCGATAATTGGCAAGCGACCTTCAACCGACTCGCTGAATGCGCGGATCACCTGAGCCTGTTCAGCCTGAGTCAAGAAAGTGCCCTCACCGGCATGGCCCAACACAACCAGACCTTTGACGCCTTCGAAACTGCCCAGCCAGCTACCCAGCTTTTGAATGGCGGCAAAATCAAGTTTGCCATCACGAGTAAAGGGTGTAATAGGGGCAGGAACAAGGCCTTTAAGGTCGATGGTATTTTTAGTGCTCATTTTTATTTCCTCTTTATTTACCAATAGTCCACAGCTACGCGTGCAGGGGCGCAAGAAACACATCAATGCATTTCTTGAATTTTTGTTGTTTATTACTAGACAGCGTTTAACGATCACTTACAGCGTCAAGGTGATAGTTCCTCAAGAACTCGTCCCTTGGTTTCAATTGCAAACAGCGCCGTAATACACCCGGTTATCAACAGTACAATGGCGAACGTGCCAAATACGTAATGCACACCGGCTCCGGATATCGCGACGCCCACGACCAAGGGGCCCATGGCCGACCCCAGGCGCAGCCAGGCACTGCCAATGCCTGTTCCCAGTGCTCTCAAACGCGTTGGAAAGAGTTCAGCCGAGTACAGATAAAGCGAGAACGTTACGGTCTGCAACATGGCATAACCCAGGCCGGCCATCATCAGAATCTGCAAGGGCGTAGTAGCGCCGGTGGCGGCCAGCAGCCCCAGAGGTATGGCAGCGCAGAACAATGCTCCGATGTACCAGCGGCGCCGCCCGACCTTATCGATCAATAGCGCGCAGATGACAGCCGCCACCACCCCGGCAGCCGAAGTCATGAAACCGTAGGCAAGACTGGTTTCAAGCGGCAGATGGAAATGCTGACGATACAGCGTCGGCAACCAGGTAATCAGGCCGTTGGCAACCATGTAGGAACCGAACCACATGGCCCAAATCACCAGCGAACGCTTGAAGTACATGCCCTTGAACAGCTCACGCCAGCCTTGGGCCGCATTTGGCCGCGCAGCCATGGGCATTTCGACGACCGGAGCCAGGGTTTTGCCAGACTTGATAACGCTCTGCTCCAACCGGCTCACGATGCGATCGGCCTCTTCAACACGGCCCTTGGATGCCAGCCAACGTGGCGATTCAAAGAGGAAGAAGCGCAGCGGGATCAACAGCGCAGCAGGTACAAGACCGACAGCGAACATGACTTTCCAGCCATACACCGGTACCAGGAAGTAACCGATAATGCCGGCGCCGACCAGACCAAGCAGGAACATCACCTCATAGAGCAGAAAGAAACGCCCTCGTTTCTTGGAGCCGATCAGCTCATTGACGTAGGCACTCGCCACCGGTACCTCTCCTCCCGTGCCTATGCCCTGTATGAATCTGAACGCCATCATTGCCACCGCACCGGAAGCAAACAGGCAGGCAACGTCCATGGCAACGAACAGCAAGATGGTGAAGGTCAGGACTTTCATCCGGCCAATACGCTCAGCCAGCCAGCCAAAGAACAACGCCCCGAATAACTGCCCCAAATAGCCGGCCGAAAGAATCAAGCCAATCTGACCCGGTGTCAGGCTCCACTCTTTGGCCAATACCGGCATGGCATAGGCAATAGCAATGACGGTGTAACCATCGAAAAACGTGGCCGCGCCGATCACATTGCGTGCCCAGAACACTTGGCGGGTAACCGGTAACCGTTCAAGCCGGGCACTGATGCCTGCCTGCCCTTCTATCACGTGCGTCTTACTGTCCACCTCGGCGTGAGGCGATGAAGCGACTTGCTGTATCAACATGATCCTTCCTCTTATTATTTTTACTTTCAGAGGGCGAGCGCCTACACACCGTGAAAAACACAGAGCACTCACACGTTGTTTTGATGAGCGCGAGAAGCGCTCTATTTATCTACCCGTAGGTACTGGCACCCACACTGCCATTGGCTTCAAGTGCTTTACCTATGGACTTCGCCGCGCGTTGGGTTAACGCCAGCGCACGGAGTTCAAGTTCTTCAGCCGTGCAACGAACCGTCGGCGCCGCAATACTGATTGCGCCGACGGGATAACCGTCCACGTCCAGAACCGGAACAGCGAGTATTCGCAATCCCTCAGTAAACAAGGAGTTGGTCAGGATGAACCCGCGTTCACGGATCTGGCTCAGTTGTTCATGCAGTGGAACGTCCGAGGCATGTGGCTTCATGATGAAAGGGGCCAGTTGCGGTATGGCCAGGATACGGTTGACTTCAACTTCGGGAAGAAAGGCCAGGATCGATTGGCCTATTGCAGTTTGAGCAGCAGGCACAGTGGTGCCTGTTCGAATGTCGACACCCAACCGCGTGACGCCGGCCCTGACCCGCTCCAGATAAAGCACGTCAGCCGACTGTAAAACAGCAAAACTGGCCGCCTCCCCCACTTGACCGACCAGCGTACGCAGGATAGGCCTGACGATACTGCGCAGGTCAGTGCGTGCAATGGCGTGAAAACCCAGATCAAGGATCTTCAGCGTCAACGCGAAACGTCTGCTTTCAGGGATCCTGGAAACGTAACCGAGATCAACCAGCGTATTGAGCATCCGAAACGTGGTGCCAGGGTCCAGATCAGCCGCAGCGGCAATCTGGCTTAACGTCAGCTCTTCATTCTCGGCAGAAAATGCCTCAAGCACACGAAACCCTTTGGCCAGGGATTGCACGGTACTACGGGCTTTCTTGTCGTCCAGCTCTTGTGTGGACCCTGCTTCTTTTGCGGCTTTGGAATTCATGTTCGCACCTTTTTTTGTTTTTTCGGATTGCGAAATTTATTTCTTTCAATTAGATTAGCACTCTAAGACACCCTCGCCTATTTAGATTTAAAAATAGATATCGAGTTTTTTATTCCTTTCTGGAATTAAAACGTCTCTGCGGGCATCGCCGCGTCGATATGAATAGCTTACTAATGTCTTATATTTCAAACCGTTAGCTAGCTAAGTACGCCCTTCTCAGATGTCGCTTGGCGTAAGCGCAATACCTGAATTTTTTCTGCTGCCCCATCCAGATCCAACTGATTGATCAGAACCACGAGTTCATTTGTAAGGATGAGAGTGAACTCACTTGTGGAAAACTCGACTCTTCGGGTTATCCACAGTTAAAACCAATACCGTTCAGATAAGCGCCGCATGCCTTTGTGGGAGCGACCTTGGTCGCGAAGACGCCAGTAAAGACATTACATCTGTTGTGAATGTGCCGCCGTCTTCGTTGTGGTCCGGCACTCCGGCAAGCCCACCCCACCGGTCTAACTGACCAATATTGCAGTTAAAACCAATGCTGTTCGGATAAGCGCCGCATACCTGGGGTAGCTTGCTCAGCAAGGCAAGGGTTCAGCGAGTTTTTCCGCCAGAAAGTCGATCAATACCCGGCATTTGGGCGGCAGGTAACGGTTTGGAGGATAGAGAATCCAGGCCCTTCCATGATAAGTCGTCTCATACCGCCATTCGGGCAAGACCTCGACCAGGCGATGGCTCGACAGACTCTCGGCCGCCGTGAATATCGGCAGGCAACCAATACCGAGATTGGCGCGAACGGCGCCCAGTCGTACCTCGCTATGGTTGCTGGAGAACCTGCCTTTGACGCCGACAGTGACTTTTTCACCCGTTTCCAGATGCCTGAGTTGCCACCGACTATCACTGGGCGTTTCTCCCAGATAGATGCAGCTATGAGAAGCCAGGTCTGCCGGATGGGCAGGCGTTCCGGCCTGCGCCAGATAGTGCTCGCTTGCACAAAGTACGTGCTGCACATCGCACAGCGGGCGGGCGGCAAGGCCCAAGGGTGGCATGTCGGTGATCCGCACCAGTAGGTCGAAGTCGTCGAGCAAGTGGCCGGGCTGATCGGTCAGCATCAATTGCACGTCCACTTTGGGATAACGCTGCAGGAACTCAGGAATCAGCGGGCTGATGAGGATCTTGCCGAAGGCTTTCGGTGCACTGATCTTCACCTGGCCCTGTGGACTGCTGACAAAGCGCTCCGCCACATCCTGTGCACAACGGGCGGCTTTGGCCATTTCCAGGCAGTGGGCAAAAATCTCGGTACCGGCTTCGGAAAGCCGTAGCTTGCGCGTGGTTCGTTCCAGCAGCTTGACCCGCAGCGCCTGCTCCAGTGCCGTGATTTGTCGGCTTACCGCAGAAGGTGTAAGCCCCAGCGATCCGGCCGCTGCAGAAAAGCTGCCCAGCTCCACGACCCTCGCGAATACCAGCATGTGCGGCATCAGCCGAAGAGGAGATTCGTTCTCGTAGCGCAAAACTGTTGTCCTGAAGGTAGGGCTAATTATCAGCCCGGGTCACGCCAATAATTCCGGCACTGGACAGGAAAGTCCAGATCAGCCCGCCTTGAGGATAATTGGAATGGCCCGTGGAATGGATGTTCGTAGTCTGGAAGACCTGCTGTTCGTATCGCATCGGACTCAACACATCCTGACTCTTTTTAGCGGTGGCCTGGATAGCACCTACCTGCTGCACAAGCTGTCCTCGCTCGGCTGCAAAGTCACCGCACTGGCCGTGGATGTGGGCGAAGGCATTGACCACGCAGAGCTGTCGAGAATTACCGGTTTTTTTGGCGTAACGCTGAAGCAGGTGGATGGCTGCAGCACTTTCGTGGAGCAAGCAGTCCTGCCGGCACTTCAGTCAAACGCTCAGTATCTGGGCATGTACCCGATCAGTTCTTCCCTTTCGCGACCGATCATTGCCCAGATAGCGGTGGAGACGGCGCATAAACTGGGCTGCGGCGCCATCCTGCATACCGCCAATCAGTCGCAGAACAGCCTGCGCCGCCTTAACGGCGCCATCAAGCAACTCGGTTTTACCGGCTTCGCCGGAAGTCCGTATGAGTATTCGGCGCTTACCCGAGAGGAAAAGATCGCAGAGCTCAATGCAATCGGGCTAGGCGGGTTCCAGTCACGCAGCATGAGTGGCGATGCCAACCTCTGGGTGCGCGAGTATGAATCCGGCAAGCTGGATAACCCTGAAGACTTCTGCATTACCGAAGACATCTACTCCTGGACCAGCACATCCCATCCCCGTGCAGGCGAAGAAATGGAAATCGAGTTCCGCGGTGGCCGACCGTTCTCGCTCAATGGTCAGGTACTGCCGTTGCAGGAGCTTATTCATAAAGCCAACTATCTGGCCGGCAGCTTCCAGATTGGCCGTTACAGTGGTCTTGAGCATCTGGAAGGTGGTGAAAAGGTATTCGAAGTCAGGGAAGCGCCAGCAGCATCAGTGCTCATGCTGGCCTATCGAACTCTGGAAACGGCGGTACTGGATGCCGACCTGATTCGGGAAAAGATCACCCTTGAGCAGCTTTGGGTGCGTGAAGCCGTCGAAGGGCGCTGGTTCTCGCCGCTGAAGGCTTCGATTGATGCCTTCATCCAGCAAACCAGCAAGGCAATCAACGGCAAGGTAAGGCTCAAGCTCAGCACCGGCAGCGCTCAGCTTGCCGCTATCCAGGCCTCGTCGGCGCTCTATCTGACCGACCGGGACGGTTGGGAAAAGGAAACTGCACAGGAGCGCGCCAGTCGCAGCCTGGCGGATATGCATGGTGCGCACGTGCCACAACCGGTGCGTAAACTGCAAGGAGTGGCCTGATGACTGTGTTTACGACAGAGATTTGCCTGAGCCACGCCGGGCAATTGATTCTCGGAACCGACCTGCGTAGCCAAGGCTGGGCATTTGGCCGCAGTACCGATGTGGCCCGCTGGTTCAACCTGGACGACGAAAGCTGGCAGGAGTTTGCCGCTTACTGGGAGGGGCTTGCGCTCGACGAGCACATGGCCGATCACGGCACATATCGTTACCGGCGTTACAGCGAATTTGAATTCCAGAAGGGCGGCAGCCTGAAGAAACTGCCGCACACGCCTTACGAGCAGCCCAAGAACATCAACACGCTCAATGGTGGCGTCGCACGTCAATTCCCGCCTCTGGAGCAAGGCTTTGTCGACCACCCTTTCTTCAGCGCACTGCTCGCCGGTATGGCGGGCATATTCGACGAGGCGCAAGGGCAACGCTGCCGGTGGAACATCCGCCTGCATCCTTATCGTATCGTCACCAATGACTACGAGCAGGGTAAGCCCACGCCTGAAGGCCGTCACCGCGACGGGGTGGACTACATCATCATGATGCTGGTGCGGCGGGTCGGCATTACCGGCGGCATCACGCGCGTCTCTTCGCCAGACAACACCACGCTATTTGAAGGCATGCTTGCCAGATGCCTGGACATGATCGTCGCTGACGACCGGCAGGTTCTGCACGAGGTGTCGCCAATAGATTGCGCGCAGTCGGGTGAGGAAGGCTATCGAGATGCCCTGATCATCGCGTTCACCCGTATGGAGTCGCCAGCATGACGCTGTCAAAAATGAGAGTTTCCGAACTGATGCTGCTCAGCGTGGCGATTGTCTGGGGGACCAGTTACGGTGTCGCCAAAGGCGCGCTGGCGTTCTATCCGGTGATCGGGTTCCTTAGTGTGCGCTTCATCATGACCTTCGTTCTGTTGTTGCCCACGCTGCGCGGACACCTGAGAAGCGCGCTGCCTTCCGGGCTTATCCTTGGCACGTTGCTGCTAGGTATTTTCCTCTGCGAAACCTTCGGCATGGCGCAGACCTCGGCGAGCAATGCGGCCTTTCTGATCAGCCTGTGCGTGGTGTTCACCCCGTTTGTGGAATGGCTGATCTTTCGCCAACGCCCAAGCGTCGAGATGTTCGTCATCACCGGGGTTTCGCTGCTGGGTGCGGTGCTTCTGACCGGGGCCGAAGGGATGCAGATGAACCCGGGTGACTGGCTGATGATCATGGCGGCAGTCTTGCGTGCCTTCATGGTCTGCCTCACCAAGATTCTGCTGCAGAACTCGAAGATACCAGCGCTGGCGATTACTGCAGTGCAAGTGGGCGTGGTCGGGTTCGGCAGCCTGCTCCTGCTGTTGATCACCGCAGGGGCTATCCCGCCGCTGCCCGATGCGCCGTCGTTCTGGATAGCAACCGTGTATCTGGTGGTGTTCTGCACACTGTTCGCATTCTTTGCCCAGAACTACGCACTGAAACACACCAGTCCCACGCGGGCGTCCTTGCTGATGGGCATGGAACCGCTGTTCGGTGCCTGTTTCGCGGTCCTCTGGCTCAATGAACAACTGACCCTGGTGTCGTGGACCGGCGGTATGCTGATCGTCATCGCTTCGCTACTGGGCATGCGCCCCCGCAAGGAAGAGAAACTGGCCGCGCCGGCGTAAGTACCCAGGCACAGACATAAACCCCGGCTCCGGGAATCTGCCGCAGGCCATGCTGCCTGCGCAGTTTCCTGGAGCTGTCGTTTCCTTCACCCCGCCGTCCATGCCCGCCAGCAATGCGCGTTCAATCAGTGGTTTTCACACAAACAAAAATCGCATTGCCGCCCACCCCATCCCAGGCGGCGATCTTTTCGTAGTCGTGTTCAAACATATGCACCTCAAACCATGGCTGCAGCAATGCCTGCAACTCGGCGAAACTGGTGGCCACCATCGGGTGTTCATCGCGCCAGGTCTGGGTCACCCCATCACAGGTCTTGTCGATACGCAGGCGTAGCGACTGCCGCTGACCTTCGCCTGGGTAGTGCCAGGCCGAGCCGAAGGAAAACTGGCTAGTGCCTTGAGTCGCCGTGTGGCCCACCGACGAGCCGTTGTCGATACATTGTCTGTCCACCGAGTTGAAACAGAACACACCCCCGTCGCCCAGCGCGGCATGCACCCGGGCAAAACAGGCTTTGAGCCGTTCGACGTCGGCGTTGTAGTGGATGGAGTAGAGAAAACAGGTGACCAGATCCAGCGGTTCGCTGACCGTGAAAGCGCCCATGTCCTGACACATGAAGCGGGCCTCGGGGCAACGCTGCGCCGCGATATCGAGCATCGGCTGATTGATATCCAGACCCGCGCTGCGGTAGCCGGAATCGAGAAAATGCCGAATATGCGGCCCGGTGCCACAACCCAGGTCCAGATGATTGACCCCGCGATTGCCGAACAACTGATGAAGCCGGCCAATACCCCGGCTTTGCGCCTGATAGTCGATGTCGGCGCACATCAGGTCGTAGTAGCCAGACAGATCGGTATACAGCGCATTGGAGGTCATAGAGAACCGGCAGGTTGGGCAGGGAGAATGGGGCGCGGCATCATACCTCAGGGTCTGTGGCTGGGTTATCAACAGAATTTCCAGACCTGCTCACTGCCAGGAGCATTGCTGTCGTGATGCCCGAGGGTATTTACGAGCTAAAGAACCACCAATCCAGGCCGATGGTAGCTGCATATAACCCTCAAACCTGATCAACGGATGAGAAGATGATCATAGGCACATCGACGTCTGCCAGCATGACTCTGCTTTCTAATGCAGCGGTGGATAAAGCTCAGGCGAACGATACCCAGAACACCCTTTCTGCCAGCTCGCCTGCCGTCGAACGACCTGAAGGTGTGAAGGTCTCGCTTTCAGGCGAAGGGCTCCAGAAATCGTCCGATGAACAAAATGCCAACCCCAACGCAGACATTGAATCGAGCGGGCTTCCGGACCAGACACAAAAGCTGCTGAAGATGATTCGCGAGTTGCAAAAGAAGATCGAAGAAAAGCAGGCGCAGATGCAGGAAGTTATCGCTGATCAAAGCCTTAGCCCAGAGATCAAACAGTCTCAGGTCGGCTCCCTGCAGTCCGAACTCGCCACCCTCACCGCCAATCTGATGACTGCTAACAACACGTTGGACAAGCAGTCCAGAAATGGAACCCTGTCAGCCGGGGAGGCACAGCAGGCCGCCAGGCTGGCTATGAAGAAATCCTGATCGATAACTAAATGATCGAGATGAATGAAAGGCTCCCCCTTAAGGGGAGCCTTTATTCGCTCTGGCCAGTCGCCCGCAACCTGTGGATAACCTATTCCACAGTCACCGACTTCGCCAAGTTACGCGGCTGATCCACATCAGTGCCCTTCAACACCGCCACGTAATACGACAGCAACTGCAGAGGCAAGGTGTAGAGGATCGGCGCCAGGGTGTCGCTGATGTGCGGCATGCCGATCACGTGGATGCCTTCGCCGCTCTTCAAGCCAGCCTTCTCGTCGGCAAACACAATCAGCTCACCACCACGGGCGCGGACTTCCTGCAGGTTGGATTTGAGCTTTTCCAGCAGTTCGTTGTTCGGCGCCACGGTGACCACCGGCATGTCGGCGTCGACCAGTGCCAGCGGGCCGTGTTTGAGCTCGCCGGCCGGGTAGGCTTCAGCATGGATGTAGGAGATTTCCTTGAGTTTGAGCGCACCTTCCATCGCCACCGGGAATTGCGCGCCCCGGCCGAGGAACAGGGTGTGGTGCTTCTCGGCGAACAGTTCGGCGACTTTATCCACAATGCTGTCCATGGCCAGGGCTTCGCCCAGGCGCACCGGCAGGCGGCGCAGTTCTTCGACCAGTTCGGCTTCGACACCGGCTTGCAGGCTGCCTTTGACCTGACCCAGCGACAGGGTCAGCAGCAGCAGCGCAACCAGTTGGGTGGTGAAGGCTTTGGTGGAGGCCACGCCGATTTCCGGGCCGGCCTGGGTCAGCAGGGTCAGGTCTGATTCGCGTACCAGCGAGCTGGTACCGACGTTACAGATCGCCAGGCTGGCCAGAAAGCCCAATTCCTTGGCGTTGCGCAGGGCCGCCAGGGTGTCGGCGGTTTCGCCGGACTGGGAGATGGTCACGAACAAGGTGTCAGGCTGCACCACCACCTTGCGGTAGCGGAATTCGCTGGCGACTTCGACCTGGCACGGAATGCCCGCCAGACCTTCGAGCCAGTAACGGGCGACCATGCCGGCGTGGTAGCTGGTGCCACACGCAACGATTTGCACGTTACGCACCTTGGCGAACAACTCGGCAGCCTGTGGGCCGAACGCGTGGACCAGCACCTGTTGCTGACCCAGACGGCCTTCCAGGGTGCGCTGTACGACCTTGGGCTGCTCGTGGATTTCCTTGAGCATGAAGTGGCGATACTCACCTTTGTCAGCGGCTTCTGCGCCCTCGTGGTACTGCACCACTTCACGGGTCACCGGCTGGCCGTCTACCGACCAGATCTGCACGCTGTCGCGGCGAATCTCAGCGATATCGCCTTCTTCCAGGTAGACGAAGCGGTCGGTGACCTGGCGCAGTGCCAATTGGTCGGAGGCCAGGAAGTTCTCGCCCAGACCCAGACCGATCACCAGCGGGCTGCCGCTGCGCGCAGCCAGGATACGGTCCGGCTGGCTGGCGCTGATCACCGCCAGGCCATAGGCACCGTGCAGTTGCTTGATTACCGCCTTGAGCGCATCGGCCAGTTCCGGAATGCTTTTGAGGGTGTGGTGCAGCAAGTGGACGATGGTTTCAGTGTCGGTGTCGGAGCTGAACACATAGCCCAGGCCCTGAAGCTGCCCGCGCAGGGCTTCGTGGTTCTCGATGATGCCGTTGTGGACAACTGCGAGGTCATGTGCGGAAAAGTGCGGGTGGGCGTTGTGTTCAGTCGGTGCGCCATGGGTCGCCCAGCGGGTGTGGGCAATGCCCAGACGGCCAGCCAGCGGTTCGGCGGCCAAGGCCTGTTCCAGTTCGCTGACCTTACCGACCCGGCGGCGGCGCTCAAGCTGGCCGTCGTTGCTGAAAACAGCCACGCCCGCGCTGTCATAGCCACGGTACTCCAGACGCTTGAGGCCTTCGACGAGGATGGCCGTGATATTACGTTCGGCAACGGCGCCAACGATTCCGCACATGGTTGATCTCCTAGCTGACAGCGGCGCAAATGACAGTGATGCCACGAGCCTGTATCTGTTCGCGTGCCTCAAGGGGCAGGCGTTCATCGGTAATAAGGGTATGGATACCGCTCCAGGGCAGTTCCAGATTGGGAATTTTGCGGCCAACCTTGTCGGCCTCGGCCATGACCACGACTTCGCGGGCGACCTCGGCCATGACCCGGCTCAGACCCAGCAATTCGTTGAAGGTTGTGGTGCCGCGCTGCAAATCGATGCCATCGGCGCCGATGAACAACTGGTCAAAGTCGTAAGAGCGCAGGACCTGCTCGGCGACCTGCCCCTGGAATGACTCCGAATGCGGGTCCCAGGTGCCGCCGGTCATCAGTACCACCGGTTCCTGCTCCAGTTCGGTCAGGGCACGGGCGACGTTAAGGGAGTTGGTCATCACCACCAGGCCAGGCTTGGCCCCCAGTTCGCCGATCAACGCAGCGGTGGTGCTGCCGCTGTCGACCACGATCCGCGCATGCTCACGAATGCACTCAGCCGCTGCACGGGCGATGGCTTGTTTATAACGTGATACCGGCTGGCTTTCATCGGTGATCAATTCCTGCGGCAGGGTCACCGCGCCACCGTAACGGCGCAGCAGCAGGCCATTGCTCTCCAGCGCCGTCAGATCCTTTCGAATCGTAACTTCTGAGGTTTCGAAGCGCTTGGCCAGATCATCCACAGTGACCTCGCCCTGCTCATTGAGCAAAGCGAGGATCTGATGGCGGCGTTGCGGCGTGTTACGTTTCGACATTTTTGGTTAAGTTTCGATTCGAAATTTAAGTGACGCAATCAAAACTCATCGAAAGTCTGCCGTCAAGGGTGTGAATAACTTTTTTGACGGCCGCCGTACCTGACGCTGTGCATAACTTCGCGGTAATAACCGCGAAGTTGCACGAACCAAGGGCTGTGAATAACTTACTTTTTGCTGGCTTTGACCGGGCGTTTCCAGCTATCGATATTGCGCTGACGCGCCCGCGCCACAGCCAGTTGCTCGGCGGGTACGTTCTGGGTGATGGTCGAACCGGCGGCGGTGGTGGCGCCCGACGAGATATCCACAGGGGCGACCAGCGAGTTGTTCGAGCCGATGAACACGTCTTCGCCCAGTACCGTCTTGTGCTTGTTGGCGCCATCGTAGTTGCAGGTGATGGTCCCGGCGCCGATGTTGGTGCGTGCACCGATATCGGCGTCGCCCAGATAGGTCAGGTGACCGGCCTTGGCGCCCTCGCCCAGCCTGGCGTTCTTCAGCTCTACAAAGTTACCCACATGGGCGCGGGCTTCGAGCACACTGCCCGGACGCAGGCGGGCGAACGGACCGGCATCGCTGCCCTCGCCGAGTACTGCACCTTCAATGTGGCTGTTGGCTTTGACGATCACACCCTTGCGCAGGGTGCTGTCCTTGATGACGCAGTTCGGGCCGATGACCACATCGTCTTCAATGACTACGCTGCCTTCGAGAATCACGTTGATGTCGATCAGTACATCGCGGCCGACACTGACCTCACCACGCACATCAAAGCGCGCCGGGTCGCGCAGGGTCACGCCGGCAGCCATCAGACGACGGGCAGCGCGCAGCTGGTAGTGACGCTCCAGTTCCGAGAGCTGCTTGCGGTCATTGGCGCCCTGCACTTCCATCGGGTCAACCGGTTGTTCGGTGGCAACCACCAGGCCATCGTTGACCGCCATGGCGATCACGTCGGTCAGGTAGTACTCGCCCTGCGCATTGTTGTTGGACAGTCGGCCCAGCCAGTCGGCCAGGCGCTTGCCCGGTACAGCGAGAATGCCGGTGTTGCCTTCCTTGATCGCTTTCTGCGCTTCAGAGGCATCTTTGTGTTCGACGATGGCGCTGACCTGGCCCTGTTCGTTACGCACGATGCGGCCATAGCCGGTCGGGTCATCGAGGTTGACGGTCAGCAGACCCAGTTGCGCCGGGGTGACCTGCTTGAGCAGACGTTGCAGGGTTTCGACTTCGATCAGCGGTACGTCACCGTAGAGGATCAACACGGTTTCGGCGCTCAGCGCCGGCAGTGCCTGGGCCACGGCGTGGCCGGTGCCCAGTTGTTTGTCTTGCAGGACGAAATTCAGATCATCAGCGGCCAGGTGCTGACGTACCGCATCGGCGCCGTGGCCAATCACTACATGAATACCCTGCGGGGATAACTGTCGTGCGCTGTGGATAACGTGACCAAGCATGGAGTTGCCAGCTACCGGATGCAGCACCTTGGGCAGCGCCGAGCGCATGCGGGTGCCTTGGCCTGCGGCGAGAATGACGATATCGAGAGACATGAAGACTACCCATTGAGCGGAACCAGGCCGCAGAAAAACAAAAAGGGTAGCCGAGGCTACCCTTTTTTTTCAATCACACGTGAAGCACAGCGGTATCAACCACCGAACTTCTTGCGGATCTGCTGGACGGTACGCAGCTGGGCTGCGGCCTCGGCCAGACGAGCAGAAGCGGCACTGTAGTCGAAGTCCGCGCCTTTCTCGTTCAGCGCCTTCTCGGCCGCCTTGACGGCGTCCTGAGCAGAAGCCTCATCCAGGTCACCAGCACGTTGCACAGTATCGGCAAGCACCTTGACCATGTTCGGCTGCACTTCGAGGAAACCACCGGAGATGTAGAACACCTCACGGTCGCCGCCCTGCTTGGTCAGCGTGATCGGACCCGGCTTGAGATTGGTAATCAGCGGGGCGTGGCCTGGGGCGATACCAAGATCACCCAGGTTGCCGTGCGCAACTACCAGCTCGACCAGACCGGAGAAAATCTCTCCTTCCGCGCTGACGATATCGCAATGGACTGTAATAGCCATGTGCTTGCCTCAACCTGATTAGCGCCCCTTGCGGGGCGCCGGGATTACAGTTTCTTGGCTTTCTCGACCGCTTCTTCGATGCTGCCAACCATGTAGAACGCTTGTTCTGGCAGGCTGTCGTAGTCACCGTTGAGGATGCCTTTGAAGCCAGCAATGGTGTCTTTCAGGGAAACGTATTTGCCTGGAGAACCGGTGAAGACTTCAGCTACGAAGAACGGCTGGGACAGGAAGCGCTGGATCTTACGAGCACGCGATACCAGTTGCTTGTCGGTCTCGGACAGTTCGTCCATGCCCAGAATCGCAATGATGTCTTTGAGCTCTTTGTAGCGCTGCAGCACGTACTGAACGCCGCGAGCGGTCTCGTAGTGCTCGTTGCCGATCACGTTCGGGTCCAGCTGGCGCGAAGTCGAGTCCAGTGGATCGACCGCTGGGTAGATACCCAGGGAGGCGATGTCACGCGACAGTACGACGGTGGCGTCCAAGTGGGCGAAGGTGGTGGCTGGCGACGGGTCAGTCAGGTCGTCCGCAGGTACGTATACCGCCTGGATCGAAGTGATCGAGCCTTGCTTGGTGGAGGTAATACGCTCCTGCAGCACGCCCATCTCTTCAGCCAGAGTCGGCTGGTAACCTACTGCCGAAGGCATACGGCCCAGCAGTGCGGATACTTCGGTACCGGCCAGGGTGTAACGATAGATGTTGTCGACGAACAGCAGAACGTCGTTACCTTCGTCACGGAACTTCTCGGCCATGGTCAGGCCGGTCAGCGCAACGCGCAGACGGTTTCCTGGTGGCTCGTTCATCTGACCGTAGACCAGTGCTACTTTGTCGAGAACGTTGGAGTCCTTCATCTCGTGGTAGAAGTCGTTACCCTCACGAGTACGCTCACCCACACCGGCGAACACGGAATAACCGCTGTGCTCGATGGCGATGTTACGGATCAGTTCCATCATGTTTACGGTCTTGCCGACACCGGCACCACCGAACAGACCAACCTTACCACCCTTGGCGAACGGGCAAACCAGGTCGATAACCTTGATGCCGGTTTCCAGCAGGTCGTTGCCGCCTGCCTGTTCAGCGAACGAAGGAGCGGCGCGGTGGATACCCCAGCGCTCTTCTTCACCGATCGGGCCAGCTTCGTCGATCGGGTTGCCCAGAACGTCCATGATACGGCCCAGAGTCGCCTTGCCGACCGGAACAGCAATCGCTGCGCCAGTGTCGGTAACGCTCAGACCGCGCTTCAGACCTTCGGTCGAACCCATTGCAATGGTACGAACCACGCCGTCGCCCAGCTGCTGCTGAACTTCCAGGGTGGTTTCTGCGCCTTGAACCTGCAGCGCGTTGTAAACACTCGGTACGACGTCACGTGGGAATTCCACGTCGATGACGGCGCCGATGATTTGAACGATACGTCCGCTACTCATAGCTGGATCCTCTGAATATTTGAACCGTTAAACCGCGGCAGCGCCGCCGACGATTTCCGAGATCTCCTGGGTGATCGCAGCCTGACGTGCCTTGTTGTAGATCAGCTGGAGGTCGCTGATCAGGTCACCGGCGTTGTCTGTGGCGTTTTTCATGGCGATCATCCGGGCAGCTTGTTCAGCCGCATTGTTCTCGACCACCGCCTGGTAGACCTGCGACTCCACGTAACGGACCATCAAGCCGTCCAGCAGCTCTTTGGCGTCGGGTTCGTAGAGGTAGTCCCAGTGGTGCTTGAGTCCTTGATCCGGGGTTGCCACCAACGGTACCAGTTGCTCGACCGTCGGCTGTTGCGTCATGGTGTTGATGAACTTGTTCGACACCACGGACAGGCGATCGATACGACCGTCCAGGTAGGCATCCAGCATGACCTTGACGCTGCCGATCAGATCATTGATCGATGGCTCTTCGCCCAGGTGGCTGACCGCTGCAACGACGTTGCCGCCGAAGCTGCGGAAGAATGCCGCACCCTTGCTGCCGATCACGCACAGGTCGATCTCGACGCCCTGCCCGCGAGTGGCGTTCATGTCCTTGACCAGAGCCTTGAACAGGTTGGTGTTCAAGCCACCGCACAAACCACGGTCACTGCTCACAACGACATAGCCGGCACGCTTGACAGGGCGCTCGACCATGAACGGGTGACGATATTCCGGGTTGGCGTTGGCCAGATGACCAATCACCTGGCGGATACGCTCCGCATAAGGACGGCTAGCAGCCATGCGCAGTTGAGCCTTGCGCATTTTGCTGACCGCCACTTTTTCCATGGCGCTGGTAATTTTTTGCGTGCTTTTAATGCTCGCAATCTTACTGCGAATCTCTTTTGCGCCTGCCATGTATCACCTATCAGGTTAGCAAGCGGGGGCGTGAAGCCCCCGCCGCGGCTTACCAGGTCTGGGTGGCCTTGAACTTCTCGATACCGGACTTGATGCCAGCGTCGATTTCGTCGTTGAAATCACCCTTCACGTTGATCTTCGCCAACAGGTCGGCGTGATCGCGGTGGAAGTAGGCGATCAGAGCTTGTTCGAAGCTGCCGATCTTGGCGATTTCCACGTCGGTCAGGAAGCCACGCTCAGCGGCGTACAGCGACAGCGCCATGTCAGCGATCGACATTGGAGCGTATTGCTTCTGCTTCATCAGCTCGGTAACGCGCTGACCATGCTCAAGCTGCTTACGGGTGGCTTCGTCCAGGTCAGAAGCGAACTGGGCGAATGCTGCCAGTTCACGGTACTGAGCCAGAGCGGTACGGATACCACCGGAGAGCTTCTTGATGATCTTGGTCTGAGCGGCACCACCAACGCGGGATACCGAAACACCGGCGTTCACTGCTGGGCGGATGCCCGAGTTGAACATGGCCGATTCCAGGAAGATCTGACCGTCGGTGATGGAAATCACGTTGGTCGGAACGAACGCGGAAACGTCGCCAGCCTGGGTTTCGATGATCGGCAGAGCGGTCAGGGAACCGGTTTTGCCAGTCACTGCACCGTTGGTGAACTTCTCTACGTACTCTTCGGAAACGCGCGATGCACGCTCCAGCAGACGGGAGTGGAGATAGAACACGTCACCTGGGTACGCTTCACGTCCTGGTGGACGGCGCAGCAGCAGGGAGATCTGACGGTAAGCAACGGCTTGCTTGGACAGGTCATCGTAGACGATCAGGGCGTCTTCACCGCGGTCGCGGAAGAACTCACCCATGGTGCAACCAGCGTACGGAGCCAGGAACTGCAGTGCAGCCGATTCCGAAGCGCCAGCGGCGACGATGATGGTGTTGGCCAGTGCGCCGTTCTCTTCCAGCTTGCGAACCACGTTGGCGATGGTCGATTGCTTCTGACCAACCGCTACGTAGACGCAGAAGATGCCGCTGTCTTTCTGGTTGATGATGGCGTCGATCGCCATCGCGGTTTTACCGATCTGACGGTCACCGATGATCAGCTCACGCTGGCCACGGCCGACCGGGATCATGGCGTCAACCGACTTGTAGCCAGTCTGTACAGGCTGGTCTACCGACTTACGCCAGATCACGCCTGGAGCAACTTTCTCGACCGCGTCGGTCTCGGTGTTGTTCAGCGGACCTTTGCCGTCGATCGGGTTACCCAGTGCGTCGACAACGCGACCCAGCAGTTCCTTACCAACCGGAACTTCCAGGATGCGACCGGTGCACTTGGCACTCATGCCTTCAGCCAGAGTGGTGTACGCGCCCAGAACTACAGCACCTACGGAGTCTTGCTCCAGGTTCAGTGCCATACCGTAGACGCCGCCCGGGAACTCGATCATTTCGCCGTACATGACGTCGGCCAGACCGTGAATCCGCACGATACCGTCAGACACGCTGACGACAGTGCCTTCGTTACGGGCTTGGGAGGACACATCGAGCTTTTCGATGCGGCCCTTGATGATTTCGCTAATTTCGGAAGGATTGAGTTGCTGCATTGCTCTGCTGCCCCTTCAAACTCAAGATTTCAGTGCTTCGGCCAGTTTCGCGATTTTGCCGCGAACCGAGCCATCGATTACCAGGTCACCGGCGCGGATTACGACGCCACCAATCAGGCTGGCATCCTCCGCAACGTGCAGTCGCACTTCCCGGCCAAGCCGAGCACTGAGAACCGTGGCGAGTTTGTCTTGCTGTTCTTGGTTCAATGCAAAAGCACTGGTGACTTCAGCGTCTACCGATTTTTCCTGTTCAGCCTTGTACAGCTCGAACAGGGCGGCAATCTCCGGCAACAGCGGGAGACGGTCGTTCTCGGCAATGACGTTAATGAAGTTCTGTGCCTTTTCATCAACCTTGTCGCCGCACACTTCAATAAAAGTGGCGGCCTTTTGTGCGCTCGTCAGTCGCGGGGCCTTGAGCAGGCGCTGCATGGTGTCATCTTGTGACACCGCAGCTGCCAGGCCGAGCATGGCTGACCAATTGGCCAGTTGCTGGTGGGCCTGAGCGTGCTCGAAGGCCGCCTTTGCGTAAGGTCGGGCCAACGTGGTCAGTTCTGCCATGATCGCCCTCGCTTAAATTTCAGCAGCCAGTTTGTTGACCAGCTCTGCGTGCGCGTTTTGATCGATTGTGGAGCCCAGGATCTTCTCGGCGCCATTGACAGCCAGGCTACCCAGTTGGGCACGCAGGGCGTCTTTGACACTGTTCAGTTCTTGCTCGATCTCGGCCTGAGCCTGAGCCTTCACGCGGTCAGCTTCAACGCGAGCCTGTTCACGGGCT
Organism: Pseudomonas sp. 21LCFQ02; assembly: GCF_024129895.2. Classification (NCBI taxonomy): domain Bacteria; kingdom Pseudomonadati; phylum Pseudomonadota; class Gammaproteobacteria; order Pseudomonadales; family Pseudomonadaceae; genus Pseudomonas; species Pseudomonas sp. 21LCFQ02. The sequence continues at coordinate 1,271,922 of NZ_CM178749.1, read as the reverse complement.
TCGTCGACGATCTGGTTACCGCGTTTCTTGGCCTGCTCAATGATCTCAGCTGCCTGAGCCTTGGCTTCGCGCAGTTGTTGACCCGCTTTTTCTTGGGCCAGCTCCAGGTCGCGAGCAGCTCGAGAGGCAGCGTCCAAGCCATCCGCAATCTTCTTCTGACGTTCGCGCAAGGCAGTGATGACCGGAGGCCACACATACTTCATGCAAAACAGTACAAAGATCGCGAACGCAATGCTCTGGCCAATCAAGGTTGCATTAATGTTCACGCCAACACCTCGCTGTTACGTTTTCCATCCCACCCATCAACTCGACAAGTCGAGTGATTAGCCAGCGAGTTGACCAACGAAGGGGTTCGCGAAGGTGAAGAACAGAGCGATACCAACACCGATCATGGTCACGGCGTCGAGCAGACCGGCAACGATGAACATTTTAACTTGCAGCATTGGCACCATTTCTGGCTGGCGAGCAGCGCCTTCCAGGAATTTGCCGCCCAGCAGGCCGAAGCCGATAGCAGTACCCAGAGCGCCCAGGCCGATCAGCAGAGCAACAGCGATAGCGGTAAGACCAACTACAGTTTCCATCTTTCCTCCCGACTTTTACGTCGTATTGGTTAGTTTTTAGATTGAAGCGTGAAACAGAATCGTTATTTACATCAGCCCTTGCGGGCACCCTCGCATCCTGGCCATTACAGCCGACGCGAGGGTCATCAGATACGCCGCGAGGCGATCTTAATGGTTATCTTCGTGAGCCATCGACAGATAGACGATGGTCAGCATCATGAAGATGAACGCTTGCAGGGTGATGATCAGGATGTGGAACACCGCCCATGCCCATTGCAGAACGACACCCAGGCCGCTCAGCCACAGCAGGCCGGCGCCGAACATCACGGCAATGAGGATGAAGACCAGCTCGCCGGCGTACATGTTGCCGAACAGACGCAGTGCCAGCGAGATTGGCTTGGCGATCAGGGTCACGAACTCGAGCAGGAAGTTGACCGGAATCAGCAGCGCTTGAACGAAAACGTTCTTGCTGCTGAACGGGTGCAGGGTCAACTCGCCGATGAAGCCGCCGAAGCCCTTGATCTTGATGCTGTAGAAAATGATCAGCGCGAACACCGACAGGGCCATGCCCAGGGTCGCGTTCGGGTCGGTTGTAGGTACGGCACGGAAGAACAGGTGCTCGTCACCGGCAATTTTGGCGGCCAGAACCGGGATCCAGTCTACCGGTACCAGGTCGACGGCGTTCATCAGGAACACCCAGGCGAAGATGGTCAGTGCCAGAGGCGCGATCACGGCGCTACGGCCGTGGAAGCTGTCTCTTACGCTGCCGTCGACGAACTCGACCAGCACTTCAACGAAGTTCTGCAGTGCACCAGGCTGGCCGGAAGTGGCCTTCTTGGCTGCCATACGGAAGATCAGTACGAAAAGGATGCCCAGAAGCACCGAAAACCCGAGGGTATCGACGTGGAAGGCCCAAAAGCCCATTTCCTTTGCTTCTGCTGCGGTGTGGGCAAAGCCCCAGCTGCCATCAGCGAGCTGACCGAAGGTCAAGTTCTGCAAGTGGTGCTGGATATAGCCCGAAGCGGTTTCTGCTGCCATGGTTGCCTCAAACGCCCTAAGGTCTGGAAAGTCTTGTTCTCATCAACAGGGGAGCGAACCAGTTGACCACCTGGATCAACATGAACACGCCGAATACAGCCAGCGGCGCCAAAGGCTTCACACCTGCGAACGTCAGTGCAAACAGCACTGCGGTCAAAATCAGTTTGCCCGCCTCGCCGGCGTAGAACGACCGGACGATGGCTTTGGCGGCTCGGGCTCCGGTAAACCGGAACGCCTTGTGAGCGAAATACATATTGGGCAGCCAAGCTATCAGGCCCCCACAAAGCCCCGAATACCCGGCTACGACTCCATTCCACTGCCACAGCGCCAAGGCAGCCAGTACAACGACGATCAATTGCGCCATCAGTACCGGGAAAACCGCAAGGCGGTGGAACGGCAGGCGGTCTGGCTTGCGTGATTCCATCGCTACAGCTCCTCGGTCGGCGGTCGCCATCATCGTTAACTTGGCATAATTTGTGCCGACAAAATGCGCGCAGAGTATAGGGGCGGTTCAGCCCCCGTTCAACTCCAAGGAGTCGATTTCCGACTACACGTTACAGGTCAATTGTTTCAGCGGATGTGAGCAAGAACGCCTTGCAGCTCATCGAGGGAGTTGTAACGGATCACCAGTTGCCCCTTGCCCTTCTGCCCGTGGCGAATCTGCACCGCAGAGCCCAGCCGCTCTGCCAGGCGCTGCTCCAGCCGGCTGATGTCGGGGTCGGCCTTGGGGGGCTCGACAGGTTCAGGTTTATCACTCAGCCACTGCCTGACCAGTGCTTCGGTCTGGCGCACAGTGAGCCCGCGTGCGACAACGTGTCGCGCCCCTTCAACCTGACGATCATCAGGCAAACCGAGCAATGCACGGGCATGCCCCATTTCCAGATCACCATGCGAGAGCATGGTCTTGATCACCTCAGGCAAGGTAATCAGGCGTAACAGATTGGCCACACTGACCCGCGACTTGCCGACCGCATCGGCCACTTGCTGCTGAGTAAGCTGGAATTCCTGCTGCAGCCGCTGCAGGGCAATGGCTTCTTCGACCGGGTTGAGGTCTTCGCGCTGGATGTTCTCGATCAGCGCCATGGCAATGGCCGCTTCGTCAGGGACGTCACGGACCATGGCCGGAATGGTTTCGACCCCGGCCTGCTGGCTGGCACGCCAGCGGCGCTCACCGGCAATGATCTCGAAACGATCGTTACCGATCGGGCGAATCACGATCGGTTGCATGACCCCTTGCTTGCGGATCGACTGCGCCAGCTCTTCGAGCGCCTGCGGGTCCATGTCGCGGCGTGGCTGGTATTTGCCACGCTGGATCTTGTCCAGCGGCACGTGTTGCAGCTCGTTCTGGTCGAGTTTGCTGGCCTGTTGCTCCAGCACAGTGACACTGGGCACGCTCGGGCTGCTCAACAGTGCATCCAGCCCGCGTCCGAGACCTCTTTTCTTGACGGCCATGGTTTCCTCAGGCTGGTTTGGCAGCTTTTGCACTGCGACGTTGACGACGGACCAGTTCACCGGCCAGGGCCAGGTAAGCCAGGGCACCACGCGATGACTTGTCGTAGGTGAGCACCGGCATGCCGAAACTCGGCGCCTCGGCCAGGCGGATGTTGCGTGGAATCACCGTGTCGTAGAGCTGATCGCCAAAGTGTTCCTTGAGCTGTGCGGAAACATCGTTGCTCAGGCTCAGGCGTGGGTCATACATGGTGCGCAACAACCCCTCGATCTTCAGCTGCGGATTGAGCAGCTCACCAATACGCTTGATGTTATCCACAAGGTCACTCAACCCTTCGAGCGCGAAGTATTCGCACTGCATGGGGATAATTACCCCGTCGGCTGCAACCAGGGCATTGAGGGTCAGCATCGACAGCGACGGCGGGCAGTCGATGAGAATGTAATCGTAGCTTTCCCGGATCGGCGCCAGCGCATTGCGCAGACGGCTCTCCTTCATCTGCATTTCCAGCAGTACCACTTCGGCCGCCGTCAGGTCACGGTTGGCCGGCAGCAGTTGATAACCACCGTGTTCGGAGAACTGCATGGCCGCCGACAGATCGCATTCACCGATCAGCAGGTCGTACACCGAGTTTTCCAGGTTGTGTTTATCCACACCGCTACCCATGGTGGCGTTGCCCTGTGGATCGAGGTCGATCAACAGCACCCGACGCTTGGTGGCGACCAGCGACGCTGCGAGGTTGATACAGGTGGTGGTTTTACCCACACCCCCTTTCTGGTTCGCAATCGCGAATACCTTAGCCATTCTTGCTTGTGTTCCCAATCATGCCGTGCGGCGCAGTATCAGCAGATGGCGTTGGCCTTGGCAACCTGGAACGGCCAGGGCCTGTGCGCTATCGAGGCGAAAATCTGCTGGCAATGCTACCAGCTCATCGGTCGGATGCAGCCCTTTCATTGCCAGCCAGCGTGTATCCGTGTCACCCATGTGACGGGTCCAGCCGGTGAAATCTTCAAGACTGCTGAACGCCCGGGAAATGATACCGGTGAACGGCTCGGCAGGCTGATAGCTTTCGGCACGGCTGTGGATAACCTCAAGGTTATCCAGTTTCAATTCTAGTTTTACCTGAGTCTGGAAGCGGCTTTTCTTGCCATTGCTGTCCAGCAGCGCAACGCGGGTATCTGGAAACATGATCGCCAGCGGGATGCCGGGCATGCCACCACCGCTGCCCACATCCAGCCAGCGTTCGGCGTTGATCGACGTTGAGTCAACAAAGGGCAGTACGCTGAGGCTGTCGAGTAGATGCCGGGAAACCATCTCGTCCGGGTTGCGCACCGCGGTGAGATTGTAGGCCTTGTTCCATTTGATCAACAGGGCCAGGTACGCCAGCAACTGGCTGTGCTGGGTTTCACTGAGCTCGATGCCCAATTGCCGGGCGCCTGTGGATAATTCCTCGGCATGTTGCGGTGTCACCATGGCACTCAAGCGCTTTGCTCCAACTCGCGGCCTGCACCGCGTTTTTTCAGGTGAATCATCAACAGCGAAATCGCCGCCGGTGTGACGCCGGGAATACGCGATGCCTGCCCAAGCGTCTCGGGACGAGTTATCCCCAGCTTGGATTGAATCTCTTTGGACAGCCCGGAAATGTTCGAATAGTCAATGTCGTGCGGCAGACGGGTATCTTCGCTGGCCCGCAGACGAGCGATTTCTTCCTGCTGACGCTCGATATAACCGGCGTACTTGGTCTGGATCTCGACCTGTTCGGCAGCCTGCGGATCGTTACAACCGGCGCCGGTCAGTTCTACCAGGCTGGCGTAGTCGATTTCCGGACGGGTCAGCAGGCTGAGCAGATTGTATTCGTGAGACAACGGTGTGCCGAATCGTTCAGCAATGGCATCACCTTGCTCGGTGCCCGGACGAACCCAGGTGGTTTTCAGCCGTTGCTCTTCGCGTTCGATGCTTTCGCGCTTGGCGCAGAAGGCGGCCCAGCGGCTGTCGTCGATCAGGCCCAGTTCACGGCCTTTTTCGGTCAGGCGCAGATCGGCGTTGTCTTCGCGCAGAATCAGGCGGTACTCGGCCCGGGAGGTGAACATCCGGTACGGTTCCTGGGTTCCCAGGGTAATCAGGTCATCGACCAGTACACCGATGTACGCTTCATCGCGGCGCGGGCACCAGCTTGGTTTGCCCTGGGCGCGCAATGCGGCGTTGGTTCCGGCAAGCAGCCCTTGCGCACCGGCCTCTTCGTAACCGGTGGTGCCATTGATCTGCCCGGCGAAGAACAACCCGCCAATGACTTTGGTTTCCAGGCTGTATTTCAGGTCGCGCGGATCGAAGTAGTCGTATTCGATGGCATAGCCAGGACGCACGATGTGTGCGTTTTCCATGCCACGAATCGAGCGCACCACCTGCAACTGCACATCGAACGGCAGCGAAGTGGAAATACCGTTCGGATACAGCTCATGGGTGGTCAGCCCTTCGGGCTCGATGAACACCTGATGGCTGTCCTTGTCGGCGAACCGGTGAATCTTGTCTTCGATCGATGGGCAGTAGCGCGGGCCGATCCCTTCGATCATGCCCGAATACATCGGCGAGCGATCCAGGTTGGCGGCAATGATCTCGTGGGTCCGGGCGTTGGTGTGGGTAATCCAGCAACTGACCTGACGTGGATGCTGCTCCTTGTTGCCAAGAAACGACATCACCGGGATCGGCGTATCGCCCGGTTGCTCGCTCATTACCGAGAAATCGACCGAACGGCCATCGATTCGTGGCGGCGTACCGGTTTTCAGGCGACCAACGCGCAACGGCAATTCACGCAGGCGATGAGCCAGGGCAATCGACGGCGGATCACCTGCCCGGCCGCCGGAATAATTCTGCATGCCAATGTGGATCAGGCCGCTCAGGAAGGTCCCGGTGGTCAACACGACAGAGTCGGCCATGAACCGCAGCCCCATCTGAGTGACAACGCCGCGCACCTGATCCTGTTCAACAATCAGGTCATCCGCCGATTGCTGGAATATCCACAGATTGGGCTGATTTTCGAGGGTTTCGCGGATCACTGCCTTGTACAAGGCGCGGTCAGCCTGAGCCCTTGTAGCACGTACGGCCGGGCCTTTGCGGCTGTTAAGCACACGGAACTGAATACCGGCCAGGTCGGTGGCCGTTGCCATCGCACCGCCGAGTGCATCGATTTCCTTAACCAGATGGCTTTTACCTATACCGCCAATGGCGGGGTTACAGCTCATATGACCAAGGGTGTCGACGTTGTGCGTCAACAGGAGGGTCTTGACGCCCATGCGTGCCGCAGCCAGTGCCGCTTCGGTACCGGCATGACCGCCACCGATGACGATCACTTCAAAACGGGAAGGGAAATCCACCACGCACCTCGTGCCTGTTGTGATGAGAAATAGGGAACTGACAAGTATAGAGACTTCCCGCCCTTCTATGAAACCCGGTGACCAAAAAATGACCAGCTGTGCTGACTAGACATGAGATTAAAAAATAAAAAAGAAAGAAAGTTTATAAAACCTTGTTTTTAATGCTTATGTTATGCACCGCCCTTTCTGTGGATAAAGCTCTGTAGGCATTGTAATCCGTAGTGTACAGAGGTTTTGAAGTCTGTGGCCATGTGGCCTTGAGGGGCTTGGATAACCTGTTTGAGCCTGTGGATTAAAGTGCTTCTTTTCCACAGGGGCAGTTTTCTTCAGGTTTCGAGCAGGCTTATCAACCGGGCTAAGGCCGACTTATTCACAGGGCTTATTTTGGCCTCTGGATAACAGATTGAGTTTTTCTCACGGGCAGGACGGAGTGGGCCATTGGGTGGCTGTGCATAAGCGCATTGGGGATAAACCTGCATTATCGGCTATTGTTCCACTGCCCTTCAGAGGCTAATAATAGCCATTATCATTAACCCTCTTGCTGATGCCCGCTTATGTCCTCTTCCATCCACATGGCTGCCGTCCGATTGATCTACGAACAGCATCACTCGTGGCTGTACGGCTGGCTCAAAGGCAGGCTTCCCAGCACCAGCGATGCCGCCGACCTGGCCCATGACACTTTTGTGCGGGTCTTGGCTGCACGCAATGCGGGGCAGATTCGTGAGCCTCGTGACTATCTGGCGACGATTGCCAGAGGCCTGGTGATCGACCGCTACCGGCGTCGGGCCATTGAACAGGCGTGGCTGGACAGCATGGCGGCAATGCCTGAGGTGCTGGTGGTCAGCGAAGAAGAGAAAGCGTTGATTATCGAAACACTGATGGCAGTGGATAAGGCGCTGGCCAGCCTGGGCGCTCGGACCCAGAAGATTTTCATGCTGACCCAGGTCGACGGGCTGACTTATCAACAAGCCGCCGATCAGTTGGGATTGTCGCTGACCTCGATCAAGAAACACATGGTCCGGGCGCTTACCGAGTGTTCGCTGGTCATGGCTGAGCTGTGATGGCCAAGGGCATGGATCGCAAGACTCTGGAAGCAGCGGCGACCTGGTATGTGCAGTTCCAGTCGCAACCGGCCACGGCAGAGCAGACCCTGGCCTGGCAGTGCTGGCTGGCCAGTGATCCTGCCCATCGGATGGCCTGGAATCAGATCGAACAATTGCAGCACAGCCTGGGGGTTATCCCCGCTGACATGACCCGTCGGGCGTTATCCACAACCCGTCAGCGCCGTCAGGTGTTGAAGCTGGTACTGCTGGCCTCGGCCACCGGTTATCTGGGCTGGAATACCCGTCAGCATCTGGACTATTGGGCCGATTACCGTACTGCAACGGGTGAGCAGCGACGTATCGAACTGGCCGATGGCAGTCAGATCTATCTCAATACCGATACCGCCATCGACGTGTATTTCGATCAACAGCAACGCTTGATTCATCTGCGCAGCGGCGAAATTCTGCTGCAGACCAGCAAACGTGGCGATCCGCGACCGCTGCGGGTACGCACTGCCCAGGGCCATGTACAGGCCTTGGGGACCCGGTTTACCGTACGTCAGCTGTCAGGGTTGACCCATGTCGGTGTTCTGCAGGATCAGGTCAGCATTCATCCTGATGCCACTGTGGATAAACCGCTGATGCTCAAGGCTGGTGAAAGCACTGACTTTGACCGCCATGCCTGCCGTGCTGTGGGTATCTACCGCGCCTCGGATGTGGCCTGGGTCGATAAACAACTGGTGGTGCTCAACGCCCGCTTGGGCGATGTGCTGGCCGAGCTTGGACGTTATCGCCAAGGCCTGCTGCGCTGCGACGAGCGTGCGGCGCTGCTGAGGGTTTCCGGCACCCTGCGTCTGGATGCCATTGATGCCGTGCTGGCCAATCTGCAAGCGACTTTGCCTATAGAAGTGCGCTACTTCACCCGCTACTTGATCACGGTGCGCCACACCACCTGAAAAAATTTCTGCAGCAGGTGATCTTTTTCGATTCTGGCCCGGCCCTTCCATTAATCGCGGTCACCGCGGACTTTCGTCACTCTCAGGGTCATACGCATGCGCTTCGCTTCGATACCGTTTTATGGTCGTCAGTACTTGGGTCGCCACTGCTTCACCTACAGCCTGCTGCTGGGCGGTACGTTTGTTTATCCACTGCTCGCCAGTCAGGCCATGGCCGAAAGCACCGTACAACGCTTTGCAGTGGCCGCCGGGCCTGTGGATAACGCGCTGAGCCAGTTTGCCTCCCAGGCCCATGTGATTCTGTCGTTCTCGCCGACACAAACCGGTAACCGCCGTAGTCAGGGACTGCAAGGTCAGTATTCGATCGAGCAAGGGTTTGCCCTGTTGCTGCAAGGTACCGGCTTGCAGGCCGTTGCTCAGGCGCCGGGCAGCTATGTGCTGCAAGCCATCCCGACCGGTGGCTCTGTGGTGTTGGCCGACACTGACGTGCATGGCACCGGGCTGAGCAGTTATGCACAGGACAGCGCCAGCGATACCGGCTACAAGGCACAGAACAGTCGCGCCGGGACCAAGACCAGTACGCCGTTGAGCGAAACGCCGCGCTCGGTGTCGGTGGTCACCCAGCAACGCATCAAAGACCAGAAAGCCCAGACCCTCACGGAAGTACTGGGCTATGTGCCAGGCATTTTCGCCCCGCCCTTCGCCGCCGGCGACAGCCTGGCCGGTGATCTGTTCTTCATTCGTGGCTTCAATGCCACCGACTACGGCTATGGGCTGTTACGCGATGGCTTGCGGGTGCAGGGCAATCGTTATGACACCACCACCGATACCTATGGGCTGGAGCGTGTGGAAATCTTCCGCGGGCCATCCTCGATCCTGTATGGCGAAAACGCCCCCGGCGGGCTGGTCAACCTGGTCAGCAAACGCCCGACCGCCACCCCACAGGGTGAAGTACAGCTCAGCTACGGCTCCAACAACCGCCGCCAGTTGGCTGTGGATATCTCCGGGCCGTTGAACGAGGCCGGCAATGTGCAGGGCCGCGTGGTGATGCTGGGGCGCAAGGCTGATACCCAGACCGACCATGTGCCGGATGATCGTATCTACATCGCCCCCTCCCTGACCCTGAATATTGACGACGCGACGCATCTGACGCTGCTCAGCCACTATCAGAAGGACCATACCAACATGGAGTTGGGGCTGCCGGCGGCTGGCACCCTGCTGCGCAACCCCAACGGCAAGCTCGACAAGGACACCATGCTGGGCGTACCAGGCTGGAACACCTTCGAGCGGGAAACCTGGAGTCTGGGTTACGAATTTATCCACAGCTTCAACGATGACTGGCAGTTCCGCCAGAATTCACGCTACCTGCAGTCGCGCATCACGCGTCATGAAACCTGGCCAGGCAGCCTGAACAACGGCGGCTACGGTACCCAGCTCAACGTTACCGCCTACGATCGCTTCAACAAGTCCATGGTCTACTCGCTGGATAACCAGCTTGAGGGCAAATTCAGCACCGGTCCCGTGGACCATACGCTGCTGGTCGGCGCCAGCTACGATCGGACCTCGTTCAATCAGGACTGGAATGCCGGTGCCGCCGGGCAGATCAATATCTTCAACCCGGTCTACGCCCGTGACCCGGTAACCTCCATAGCCGTGCAGAACACCCTGCTCACCCAGCAGATGCAGGGCGTTTACACCCAGCTGCAGAGTACCTGGAACAACTGGATCTTTCTGCTGGGCGGTCGTCAGGACTGGGTTGAAAGCGACTTTCGCAACAAACTGGCTCCGGCTGGCGGGGTCAACGGCGATGACCGCAAGTTCACCTGGCAGGGCGGGCTGATGTACCGTTTCGACAACGGTCTGACCCCTTATGCGAGTTATTCCACAGCGTTCGTGCCGGTTCAGCAAATCTCCAATGGCGGTGCACCGCTGGACCCGATCACCAGTTCCCAGGTCGAGCTGGGGATAAAGTACGAGCCGGTTGGCTGGAACACGGCCATGACCGCATCGGTGTTCGATCTGCGCAAAGAAGACGATACTTACCTGGATGCAACCACCTCGACTTACCGGCAGGTGGGCGAAAGCCGCTCCAAAGGCGTGGAGCTGGAAATCAACAGTGATATCAGCCGCAACCTGAATCTCACCGCCTCGTACACCTACACCGATGCGCGCGTCACCAAAGACGCGCCAGGTTCGTTGATCGAAGGCCATCAGATGACCGGTGTACCTCGTAACCAGGCCTCGGCGTGGGCCAAATACCGCTTTCTCGAAGGCTCATTGCGCGGTGTGTCGGTGGGTGGTGGCGTGCGCTACTTTGACAGCACCTTCGCTTATACCCAGCCCGCACTGTATGGCCGCCTGAACGCCGGTGAAGTCACCCTGGTCGATGCCGCCATCGGCTACCAGATCGACCGCCATTGGTCGCTGGATCTGAATGCCCGCAACCTGTTCGACAAAGAGTACGTCTCGGGCTGTAACGATGCGGGTCGTTGCTACTGGGGCGACAGCCGCACATTGCTCGGTACGGTGTCTTATAACTGGTAACTGTGGATAACTGTCAGGCCGCCAGCCGGGCGCAAAGAAAGTCCACCAGGGCACCCACCTTAGGGGACAAATGCCGGCTGGCCGGCCACAGGATATGAAAAGTGCGGGTCTGCTGCAGGTAATCGGGCGGCACCCTGCACAGCCGGCCGTCGGCCAATGGTTGTTGCACGGCAAAATCCCGCAGGCGACCGGTACGGATCACCGCATCACAGCCTTCTTCAATGACATCGACGATCCGGTCGCTGAAATCCAGATCCAGTTCGATCTGTGGATAACAGGCCACCAAATCGCTCAATGTGGATAAGAACCTCGGTCCCAGCATCGGCAGGCTGATTCGCAGGCGACCTTGAGGCTATGCAGTCGTCTGGCTTAGCTCCAGCAGCATCGCCCCTTCTGCTGTCAGGGCAATACCGCGGGTACTGCGATGAAACAGCCGCACGCCGAGTTTTTCCACAAGCCGGGCCACACTCTTGCCCACCGCAGAAGCGGAAAACCCAGCACACGGCCCGCAGCGACGAAACTGCGGGTTTCGGCCACCTGCACAAACACGCCAAAGCCGTTCAGGCTGTTCATTCAGCATCCTCGATTCAGGATCTATGGTCCTTAACGATCAGGAATGTAGCGATATTTTTCTGCAATTGGCGATTTTTCAATCTCGGTGGTCAATAGCATTCAAGTTATCCACACGAGGTGCCAATCATGCGGATCATTACTGCCTTGTTGGCTTTGTTGCTGGCCATGCCGGTTTTTGCCGAGACCCCGACGCAAGACAAGCAGGTCTACATCGTCCACGGCTATGGCGCATCGCCTGACAGCCATTGGTTTGCCTGGCTCAAGCAGCGTTTGCAAAGTCAGGGCGTGAAGGTGTCGGTGCTCGATATGCCGAACTCCGCTGCTCCCCGGCCCGACCAATGGCAGCAGACCCTGCAACAGCAAGTTATCCACGCCGACCGCAATACCTGGTTCGTGACCCATAGCCTGGGAAGTATCGCGGTGCTGCGCTATCTGGCTGACCGTCAGGACTTATCCACAATTGGCGGCATCGTGCTGGTCTCTGGCTTCAATGAACATTTGTCGAATATCCCCGAGCTGGACCCGTTCCTGCGTCCAGATCTGGACTACGCGAAGATCATCAGAGTTACCCACACGCGGATGGTGATCGCAGCCGCGAACGATGTCGTGGTGCCCGCGCCCTTCAGCCAGCGACTGGCCCGGCAGCTTGACGCGCAGTTTGTTCTTCTGCCGCAAGGTGGGCATTTTCTCAAGGACGATGGCTACAGTGAGTTTCCGGCATTGCTCAATGAGCTTGAGCGGCTGATGGGTCAGCAATGAGCCGTGTTTGTAGGGTACGAAAAAGCTCGCGGCTGCAGCCCCCACCGTAGGAGCGGCTTCAGCCGCGAATAGCCACAGCGAGGATAAAATCCATTCCCATAAGCCGGTGTTTGACATGACTTGTGGATAACTTCTTAACGCTGTAGCGCGCTCTTGCCCAACTCGGTCAGGTAGTAGCGTTGCAGTCTGCTGAGCGGCTTGTTTGGTAAGGTCATGGCCACCAGACCCGCCTCCAGTGCCGGACGCAGATAGGCGTTGTGCATATGCTTTCTGTCTTTCAGGCCCAGAGCTGTCTGAATTTCAGCGCGGGTCAGTTCACCTTGAAGCACACCGAGCAGACGTTGAACTTCGTCCGTGACTTGGGGGGTGACTTGGGGGGTAGCCCCTTGCCACTCGGCTTCAGGACGCCAGATAACGGCACTGAACTGATTGCCGCGCGGGTCGTCGAGCAAGTCGATCCGCGGCCATTGTTGCAATGCTCGTGCAATGCCGCTGCCCATGCCGCGATAAGGCAGCAGATGCGCTGCATGTTCTGTCAGGGTTGGATTACGACGATTGGTCCGCCCCTGAAGGATGGCTGTGACATCGAGGCTGTCGGGTAAATGCCCAGGGCTGGCGATCTCGATGCGATCAGAGAAGATCATCAGCCGGATCGAGGCACTGGTGAAGTAATCACGATGGATCAAGGCGTTGACCAACAGTTCTTCCAGAGCAGCTTCAGGAATCTCCAGTTCACCCAGGGTATTGAAGCCACGGCCGCGCTGTACGTGGTGCAGGTTGCGGCGGATGAATGCAAAGCAGTCCCGGAACTGTTCGGCGAGCGTGCCGCCAATATCTTCGCTGTCCAGATACCGTGTGTCGGCCAGTTGGGTGCCTGGAAAGGCTACGGCCTTAATGCCGAACGCAGGGCGCCAACGTTGTGGATAACGCCCGAACAGCATCAGCCCGGCCAGATTCAACTCTTGGCCATCGCCGAGTCCGATATTCTGCAGCAACTGCGTCAGCGGCAGGCCAATCCACTCTTGTTGCTGGCCATAACGCCGATTGAAATAGGCCTGAAAGGCCTTTTCATCAATATCTACAGCGGATGTGTTCGTTACAGGCACTACATCGGCATACACCAACCCGGCACGCTGGAACATGCGCTGCATTTCTTCTCGTAAGGCTCTCTATTCACTTACCAATACAGAAACTGGAAAAGATCCTGCCCAGCAATTCATCCGGACTGAACGCGCCGGTGATCTCGCCGAGTGCCTGCTGAGCCTGGCGCAGGTCCTCTGCGAGCAGTTCGCCGGCACCGGCCAGGGTCAGCTGTGCGTGGCCGTGTTCGAGCAGGCGACTGGCGCGATTCAATGCATCAATGTGGCGGCGGCGGGCGCTGAAGCTGCTTTCTGAGGTCTGTTGATAACCCATACAGGCCTTGAGGTGCTCGCGCAGCAGATCCAGGCCTTCGCCGGCCGATTTGGCGCTGAGGCTGATAGTGACATGCCCGTCGTCACTGGTTTGCAGGCCGATCAGGTCGCCACTGAGATCGGCCTTGTTGCGAATCAGGGTGACCTTGGCCGGATCTGGGCGCTGCTCTAGAAACTCCGGCCACAGAGAAAACGGATCGGTGGCTTCCGGCGCCGTGGCATCGACGACCAGCAGGATGCGATCCGCTTCACCAATGGCCTTGAGGGCGCGCTGTACCCCGATCAGTTCGACCTGATCGTCGGTATCGCGCAACCCGGCGGTGTCGACCACATGCAGCGGCATGCCGTCGATGTGGATATGTTCACGCAGCACATCGCGGGTGGTGCCGGCGATGTCGGTGACGATGGCCGCTTCTCGACCGGCCAATGCGTTGAGCAGGCTGGACTTGCCGGCGTTGGGGCGACCGGCGATGACCACGGTCATGCCGTCACGCAGCAAGGCGCCCTGCCCGGCCTCATGCAGGACTGTGGATAACATTGCACGTACTGCATCAAGCTTGCCCAGCACCACGCCGTCAGCCAGGAAGTCGATTTCCTCTTCCGGGAAGTCGATCGCGGCCTCGACGTACATACGCAGGCCAATCAGCAACTCAGTCAGGTTATCCACACGTTGGGAAAAGGCGCCTTGCAGTGAGCGCAATGCGTTGCGTGCCGCCTGGGTCGAGCTGGCTTCGATCAGGTCAGCGATCGCCTCGGCCTGGGCCAGGTCGAGTTTGTCATTGAGAAAAGCCCGCTCGCTGAATTCACCGGGGCGGGCCAGACGGCAGCCCAGTTGCACGCAGCGTTGCAGCAGCATATCCAGCACCACCGGGCCGCCATGCCCTTGAAGTTCCAGGACATCTTCGCCGGTGAACGAGTTGGGCCCCGGGAAGTACAGGGCGATGCCCTCGTCGAGCACCTGACCTTGTTCATCGGCAAAAGGCCCGTAGTGGGCGTAGCGCGGTCTGAGTTCGCGGCCGGTGATGGCTTGCGCGGCCTTGGCCGCCAACGGGCCGGAAATCCGCACAATGCCGACGCCTCCCCGTCCTTGCGCGGTGGCGATAGCAGCGATGGTTTCACGGGGGGCGTTCATGCGGACTCCTGAAAAACTGACAGATAGCAAAACGCCCCACGAGGGGGCGTCTTGTCAAACACGATCACAGGTTAGATCAAGCGGCGGCCTTCTTGGTAGCGGCCTCGATCTTACGCGTGATGTAAGCCTGCTGCATGATCGACAGGGTGTTGTTCACAACCCAGTACAGAACCAGACCAGCCGGGAACCACAGGAAGAAGAAGGTGAAGATGATTGGCATCATTTTCATCACCTTGGCCTGCATCGGATCCGGAGGCGTCGGGTTCAGACGCTGCTGGATAAACATGGTCGCGCCCATGATGATCGGCAGGATGAAGAACGGGTCTTTGATCGACAGGTCAGTGATCCAGAGGATCCATGGCGCCTGGCGCATCTCGACGCTTTCCAGCAGAACCCAGTACAGGGCCAGGAATACCGGCATCTGGACAAGAATCGGCAAGCATCCACCCAGCGGGTTGATCTTCTCTTTCTTGTACAGCTCCATCATCGCCTGGGACATCTTCTGGCGATCGTCACCGTATTGCTCTTTCAGCGCGGTCAGCTTCGGTGCCACGGCGCGCATGCGGGCCATGGATTTGTAGCTGGCGGCCGACAGCGGGAAGAAGAAGCCCTTGATGATCATGGTCAGGACGATGATCGACCAGCCCCAGTTACCCAGCAGGCTGTGGATATGTTGCAGCAACCAGAAGATCGGCTGGGCAATGAACCACAGGAAGCCGTAGTCGACAGTCAACTCCAGGCCTGGGGACAACTCTTTGAGCACCGCCTGGCTTTTCGGACCGGCATACAGCGTCGCGCCGGTTTCACCCTGGGTGCCAGGTGCTACGTTGAGCGCCGGGCTGGTGAAACCAATGATGTAGTTACCCTGGCTGTCCTTGCGGGTCTGCATGGCATTGTTGGCGTTATGGTCTGGAATCCAGGCCGTCACGAAGTAATGCTGCAGCCAGGCAACCCAGCCGCCCTGTACGTTTTCACGCACCTGGCCTTTGTCGATGTCCTTCATCGAGACCTTTTTGTAAGGTTCCGATGGGGTCCACAGGGCCGCCCCCAGATAAGTGGCAGTGCCGGTGGCAGTGGTCGACGATGGATCGGAGCTGGCGTCACGCTTGAGCTGGCCGTAGAGGTTACCGGTCCACGCCTGGGCGCTCTGGTTATCCACAACGTAGTTGACGTTGAGGTCGTACATGCCGCGCTCGAAGGTGAAGCGCTTGGTGTAGTTGACGCCGTTGTCGGAGAACTTCAGCTCGACGACCAGTTCTTTCTGGCCATCAGCTAGTTGATAACTTTTCTGTGTCGAAGTGTAAACAGGACGACCAATGGAGCGTGCATCCGGACCATTGGTGCCGGTCAGACCGCTTTGCGCGAGGAAAACCCGCTCATTGCCATTGTCGAACAGCTGGAAAGGAACATCCGGGCGGTCCTGACGGCGTGGGTACAGCGGCAGCCGCAACTGGACGACATCACCCCCGACCGGGTCGATGGCCACTTCGAGCACATCGGTCTTGATCTGAATCAGATCCTTGCTGACCACCGCCGGTGTTTCGACAGGTGCCGGAGCACTGCCTGGAGCGGTAGGAACGTCGGTGTTCGCGGGCGCATTGCTGGCCGCAGGTACATCGGCTGCACTATTGGTGCTGGCAGCAACAGTCTGGTTCGGCAGGGCAGCCTGGCCGTAGTCTTCGTTCCATTTCAGAACGCCGACGTAGGTCACGATTGCCAGGGCGCCGATCAGGATCGTGCGTTTAATATCCATGATTACTCGGCCATCGAAGAAGAACGGGGGTTGGAAACTGGTGGAACCGGGTCATAACCACCGGGGTTCCACGGATGACAGCGACCAAGACGTTTCAGGGTCAGCCATCCACCGCGCACAAGACCATGATTATCAATGGCTTCGTAGGCGTAGCAGGAGCAACTGGGGAAGAAACGACAGTGACTGGCCATCAAAGGACTGATGGCATAGCGGTAAAACTGGATCGGTACGAGTGCCAGCTTACGCATCTGGACTGTCTACCCTTGCAGGTTCGGTTTGGACTGGTGCAACAGGCCGGCTACGGGCCAGACGTTTCCAGAGTTTGCCGAAATGCTGGATCAATTCAGGGTTATCCAGGTCACCCATGCCTTTACGCGCGACGATCACGATATCCCAACCCACCAGATTGTGTTGGTGCAGGCGAAATGAGTCGCGAATCAGGCGCTTCAAACGGTTGCGCTGTACTGAGAGCTTGACGCTCTTCTTTCCGATCACAAGCCCTAGACGGGGATGATCCAGATCGTTGTCGCGTGCAAGGATCAGGAGATTTTTCCCCGGAACCTTGGCGGTTGGGGAGTCAAAGACTGCCTTGAAATGCCGGGGTGTAAGCAGACGCTTTTCCCGACTGAAGTCCTGACTCACCACCTGTGCCGCGGAAATCAGATAGCCAGACGCTTACGGCCTTTGGCGCGACGACGCGACAGGACTGCACGGCCGTTCTTGGTGGCCATACGGGCGCGGAAACCGTGGGTGCGGGCGCGCTTGATAGTGCTGGGTTGGAAAGTACGTTTCATGGCGTGTTACCTGGTTTGTGCACTGAAGGCCGGAATGGCCCCGTTTTTAGAGACCGGCGATTCTAGTGAAAGCCGGCGTGCAGGTCAATTTCCAACCAGCTTTTCCTTCTATCTGGTCATTTTCCTTTATTAGCCATGACCAGGATCATTCTGATCGCTTTGGTGCACCACTCAGCTATAGAAATAAAAGAGGACCTATATAAAGCTTTTTTGCAAAGCTTGTTAAGTTTAGTCAACGCCTTGTTTGTGGATAACTCATTACAGGCCACGTAAATCATGATGTACATCGATTCATAAGTCTGTCGAGAAACGGTGCTGTGACTGTGCTGCGCGTGCGCATAAGCTGTGTGTGAAAGCGCTTTTTATGCACAGCCAGGTTATGCACAGGGCTCAACCCTGAGTTATGCAAAGAGCTGAATGGCAGTTATCCACAAAGCTTAGCCGGCACCGGTCGTCGGCTGATGTATGGCTCCGATGATCATTTCTTACGAAGCGGCAGCCACCTACATGTGGATAAGTCAGCGGCTGATCGTTACAATGGCGGCTGTTTTTGCCTCAGCGGCTTTCAACTCAGGGGATATCCGTGTCAGTGGAACTTTGGCAGCAGTGCGTGGAGCTTTTGCGCGATGAGCTGCCTGCCCAGCAATTCAATACCTGGATCCGTCCACTACAGGTCGAAGCCGAAGGCGACGAGCTGCGTGTCTATGCACCGAATCGCTTCGTACTCGACTGGGTCAACGAAAAGTACCTGGGGCGTCTGCTCGAGCTTCTCGGCGAGCGTGGTCAAGGTATGGCGCCTGCGCTTTCCTTATTAATAGGCAGCAAGCGCAGTTCGGCGCCCCGTGCGGCACCCAACGCGCCTTTGGCAGCGGCTGCTGCTGCCGCTGCTTCGCACAACGCCCAGGCGAGCGTCGACACGGCGAGCCATTCAGAATCTGCGTCGGTACAAGCCCCGGCACCTGTGGCAGCGCCCGCACCTGTGCAGGCCCCGCCACTCGATGGTCTTGATGAACCGTCGCGTGACAGTTTCGATCCGCTGGCCGGCGCCAACCCGCCACAGGCTCCGGTACGCACTGAACAGCGCACCGTGCAGGTCGAAGGCGCGCTCAAGCACACCAGCTACCTGAACCGCACCTTCACCTTCGAGAACTTCGTTGAAGGCAAGTCGAACCAGCTGGCGCGCGCCGCGGCCTGGCAAGTCGCCGATAATCCCAAGCACGGCTATAACCCGCTGTTCCTTTATGGTGGGGTCGGCCTGGGTAAGACTCACTTGATGCATGCGGTGGGCAACCACCTGCTGAAAAAGAATCCCAATGCCAAGGTTGTGTACCTGCATTCGGAGCGTTTCGTGGCCGACATGGTCAAGGCGCTGCAGCTCAATGCAATCAACGAGTTCAAGCGTTTCTATCGCTCGGTCGACGCATTGCTGATCGACGATATTCAGTTCTTCGCCCGCAAGGAGCGTTCCCAGGAAGAGTTTTTCCACACCTTCAACGCATTGCTTGAGGGTGGCCAGCAGGTGATTCTCACCAGCGACCGTTACCCCAAGGAAATCGAAGGGCTGGAAGAGCGGCTCAAGTCCCGTTTCGGCTGGGGTCTGACCGTCGCGGTCGAGCCGCCGGAACTGGAAACCCGGGTGGCGATCCTGATGAAGAAGGCCGATCAGGCCAAGGTCGACCTGCCACATGATGCTGCGTTCTTCATTGCCCAGCGCATTCGTTCCAACGTTCGGGAACTCGAAGGCGCGCTCAAGCGCGTTATTGCGCACTCGCACTTCATGGGCCGCGACATCACCATCGAGCTGATCCGTGAGTCGCTGAAGGACCTGCTGGCGCTGCAAGACAAACTGGTCAGTGTGGATAACATCCAGCGCACTGTCGCCGAGTACTACAAGATCAAGATCTCTGATCTGTTGTCCAAGCGTCGTTCGCGCTCGGTGGCCCGACCACGGCAGGTGGCCATGGCGCTCTCCAAAGAGCTGACCAACCACAGCCTGCCCGAGATTGGCGACGTATTTGGCGGACGTGACCACACCACGGTGTTGCACGCCTGCCGCAAGATCAACGAACTCAAGGAATCCGACGCGGATATCCGCGAGGACTACAAGAACCTGCTGCGTACATTGACCACATGATGACGCCAGTGCTGTTTATCGAGGCAAGGGACTAGACCATGCATTTCACCATTCAACGCGAAGCCTTGTTGAAACCTCTGCAATTGGTCGCCGGCGTAGTCGAACGCCGTCAGACCTTGCCGGTGCTTTCCAACGTGCTTCTGGTTGTCGAAGGCCAGCAACTGTCGCTGACCGGTACTGACCTGGAAGTAGAGCTGGTTGGCCGCGTCCAGCTGGAAGAGCCTGCCGAGCCGGGGGAGATCACCGTACCGGCGCGCAAGCTGATGGATATCTGCAAGAGTCTGCCTAACGACGCGCTCATCGACATCAAGCTTGATGACGCCAAACTGCTGGTCAAGGCTGGCCGTAGCCGTTTTACGCTTTCTACGCTGCCAGCCAATGATTTCCCGGCGGTGGAAGAAGGCCCTGGCTCGCTGACTTTCCAGTTGGTGCAGAGCAAGGTACGCCGTTTGATCGAACGCACCAGCTTTGCCATGGCTCAGCAGGATGTTCGTTACTACCTCAATGGCATGTTGCTGGAAGTCAGCACCGGCATCCTGCGTGCCGTGGCCACCGACGGTCACCGCCTGGCCATGTGCTCGATGGCAGCAGAGATCGGTGAGACCGAGCGTCACCAGGTCATCGTGCCACGCAAAGGCATCCTGGAGATGGCGCGCCTGCTCACCGAGCAGGATGGCCTGGTCAGCATCGTTCTTGGCCAGCACCACATCCGTGCGACCACCGGCGAGTTCACCTTCACGTCCAAACTGGTCGATGGCAAGTTCCCGGATTACGAGCGCGTGCTGCCCAAGGGTGGTGACAAGCTGGTACTGGGTGACCGTCAGGCATTGCGCGAAGCGTTCAGCCGTACGGCGATTCTTTCCAACGAGAAGTATCGTGGCATCCGCCTGCAGCTGGCAGCCGGTCAGTTGAAGATTCAGGCCAACAACCCTGAGCAGGAAGAAGCCGAAGAAGAGATCAGCGTGGAGTACAACGGCAGTGCGCTGGAGATTGGCTTCAACGTCAGCTACCTGCTCGATGTGCTGGGTGTCATGACCACTGAACAGGTTCGTCTGATCCTTTCCGACTCCAACAGCAGCGCGCTGGTGCAGGAATCGGATAACGATGACTCTGCCTATGTCGTCATGCCGATGCGTCTGTAACTGACCCCAGACTCAGTCGATGTCTCTCAGCCGCGTCTCGGTCACCGGGGTGCGCAATCTGCACCCGGTGACCTTCTCCCCCTCCGCACGTATCAACATCCTTCACGGCGCCAATGGCAGCGGCAAGACCAGCGTGCTGGAAGCCATTCACCTGCTGGGTCTGGCTCGCTCGTTTCGCAGCACCCGGCTGCTTCCGGTCATTCAATACGAGCAACCCAATTGCACGGTTTTTGGTCAGGTCGAACTGGCTGAAGGTGGCCATAGCAACCTGGGTATCTCTCGTGATCGGCAAGGGGAATTTCAGATTCGTATTGATGGTCAGAATGCGCGCAGCACAGCGCAACTGGCCGAAACTCTGCCCTTGCAGTTGATCAATCCGGACAGCTTTCGCCTGCTTGAGGGCGCACCGAAGATACGTCGGCAGTTTCTCGATTGGGGAGTGTTCCACGTGGAACCTCGCTTTATGGCCACTTGGCAGCGCCTGCAGAAAGCCCTGCGGCAGCGAAACTCGTGGCTGCGGCGTGGTACACTTGACACCGCTTCGCAAGCAGCATGGGACAGGGAACTGTGCCTGGCCAGTAACGAGATCGATGAATTCCGGCGTGCTTATATCAAGGCACTCAAACCGGTCTTTGAAAAGACATTGAGCGATCTTGTCGAGTTGGAAGGTCTGACCCTCAGCTATTACCGCGGGTGGGACAAAGAGAAAGAGCTGAGCACGGTGCTCGCCGCCTCTTTGCACCGCGACCAGCAGATGGGCCATACCCAGGCCGGCCCGCAACGAGCAGATCTGCGCCTGAGGCTGGGCGCTCACAACGCGGCAGACATTCTCTCCCGCGGACAGCAAAAGCTGGTGGTCTGCGCTTTACGGATTGCCCAAGGACACCTGGTTAGCCAGGCGCGCCGAGGCCAGTGCATCTATCTGGTAGATGATTTGCCATCTGAATTGGATGACCAGCATCGCCGTGCACTTTGCCGCTTGCTGGAAGACTTACGCTGCCAGGTGTTCATCACCTGTGTAGATCACGAATTATTGAGCGAAGGCTGGCAAACGGAAACGCCAGTTGCTTTGTTCCACGTGGAACAAGGTCGTATCACCCAGACCCACGACCATCGGGAGTGATTGCATGAGCGAAAACCAAACGTACGACTCCTCCAGTATCAAGGTACTGAAAGGACTGGATGCCGTACGCAAGCGTCCCGGGATGTACATCGGCGATACGGACGATGGCAGCGGTCTGCACCACATGGTATTCGAGGTGGTTGATAACTCGATCGACGAAGCGCTGGCTGGCCATTGCGACGACATCAGTGTGATCATCCATCCGGACGAGTCTATTACCGTACGCGACAACGGTCGCGGTATTCCGGTAGACGTCCACAAAGAAGAAGGCGTCTCGGCAGCAGAGGTCATCATGACCGTGCTTCACGCCGGCGGTAAGTTCGACGACAACTCCTATAAGGTTTCCGGCGGCCTGCACGGTGTGGGTGTGTCGGTGGTTAACGCCCTGTCCGAAGTACTGCAGCTGACCGTCCGCCGCAGCGGCAAAATCTGGGAGCAGACCTACGTCCACGGTGTTCCACAAGAGCCGATGAAAATCGTCGGTGAAAGTGAAACCACCGGCACCCAGATCCACTTCAAGCCTTCGGCTGAGACCTTCAAGAACATCCACTTCAGTTGGGACATTCTCGCCAAACGTATTCGCGAGCTGTCGTTTCTGAACTCCGGCGTGGGTATCGTCCTCAAGGACGAGCGCTCCGGCAAGGAAGAACTGTTCAAATATGAAGGCGGCCTGCGTGCTTTCGTTGAATACCTGAACACCAACAAGAGCACCGTGAACCAGGTCTTCCATTTCAACGTCCAGCGCGATGATGGCGTGGGCGTTGAGGTTGCGTTGCAGTGGAACGACAGCTTCAACGAGAACCTGTTGTGCTTCACCAATAACATCCCGCAACGCGACGGCGGTACTCACCTGGTGGGTTTCCGTTCGGCCCTGACGCGCAACCTGAACAACTACATCGAGCAGGAAGGTCTGGCCAAGAAACACAAGGTCGCGACCACCGGTGACGATGCCCGTGAAGGCCTGACCGCGATCATCTCGGTCAAGGTGCCGGATCCGAAGTTCAGTTCGCAGACCAAAGACAAGCTGGTTTCGTCCGAGGTCAAGACCGCGGTGGAACAGGAGATGGGCAAGTACTTCTCTGACTTCCTGCTGGAAAACCCCAACGAAGCCAAGGCTGTCGTGGGCAAGATGCTCGATGCTGCCCGTGCCCGTGAAGCGGCGCGCAAGGCCCGTGAGATGACTCGCCGCAAGGGCGCGCTGGACATCGCCGGCCTGCCGGGCAAACTGGCCGACTGCCAAGAGAAAGACCCTGCCCTCTCCGAACTGTACCTGGTGGAGGGTGACTCTGCGGGTGGCTCGGCCAAACAAGGTCGTAACCGCAGGACCCAGGCAATCCTGCCGCTCAAGGGCAAGATCCTCAACGTCGAGAAAGCACGTTTCGACAAGATGATCTCGTCGCAGGAAGTCGGCACGCTGATCACCGCGCTGGGCTGCGGTATCGGCCGCGAAGAGTACAACATCGACAAGCTGCGTTATCACAACATCATCATCATGACCGATGCTGACGTCGACGGTTCGCACATCCGTACCCTGCTGTTGACGTTCTTCTTCCGTCAGTTGCCAGAGCTGATCGAGCGCGGCTATATCTACATCGCTCAGCCGCCGCTGTACAAGGTCAAGAAAGGCAAGCAAGAGCAGTACATCAAAGACGACGACGCCATGGAAGAATACATGACCCAGTCGGCTCTGGAAGATGCCAGCCTGCACCTCAGCGAATCAGCACCGGGTATTTCCGGCGAGGCGCTGGAGCGCCTGGTCAATGAGTTCCGTGGGGTGATGAAGACCCTCAAGCGCTTGTCGCGCCTGTACCCTCAGGAGTTGACCGAGCACTTCATCTACCTGCAGGCAGTGTCGCTGGAGCAGCTCTCGGATCACGCCGCGATGCAAGCCTGGCTGGGCAAGTTCGAAGAACGTCTGCGCTCTGTCGAGAAGTCGGGTCTGGTCTACAAGGCCAGCTTGCGCGAAGACCGTGAGCGCAATATCTGGCTCCCGGAAGTCGAGCTGATCTCGCATGGTCTGTCGAGCTATGTCACCTTCAACCGTGACTTCTTCGGCAGCAATGACTACAAGAGCATCACGACCCTGGGCGCGCAGATCAGCTCGCTGCTGGATGAAGGCGCCTACGTGCAACGGGGTGAGCGCAAGAAAGCAGTGACCGAGTTCAAGGATGCCCTGAACTGGCTGATGACCGAGAGCACCAAGCGCCACACCATCCAGCGCTATAAAGGATTGGGCGAGATGAACCCGGACCAGCTGTGGGAAACCACCATGGACCCGACTGTCCGTCGCATGCTCAAAGTGACGATCGAAGACGCCATCGCGGCGGACCAGATCTTCAACACCCTGATGGGCGACGCGGTGGAGCCACGCCGGGACTTCATCGAAAGCAACGCACTGGCGGTCGCCAACCTCGACTTCTGAGGCTTGGCGCTGTTGGCCCATGCTTGTGATGGGCACTTGAAAAGCCCCCGACAGCAACGCTGTCGGGGGCTTTTTACTGCTGGAGCGCAGGCATCATGCTCTCGCGCCTCTCGGGACACCGACGGGCACACAGGCTAGGCCGTGCTACCCTCTGTCTTTAGCTGGTCTTGTGTCAGCTCGGCAGGTCATGCACCACGCCTCCCCGGCTTGCCCGGCGCCGCATGTGTTCAAGGATGAAAGATGCATGACTGACTGTTCCTCTGCTATTCGGATGTTGGAGCGTGTGCGATGACCCCGGCTTCCAGTCTTAACCGGCGTATCCTGATCATCGACGATACACCTTCGATTCACGGTGATTTTCGCAAGATCCTCTGCCCTCGCAACGAGGCCGCAGATGATCTGGCCCAAGCCGAAGCGCTTCTGTTTGGCAGCCCCAATACTTCCGAGCGTGCATCGGAGTTTGAACTCGACAGCGCTTATCAGGGCCAGGAGGCCCTCGCTCTGGTGGAGCAGGCGCTGGCTGCGGGGCGTCCTTATGCCCTGGCCTTCATCGATATGCGCATGCCGCCCGGTTGGGATGGTCTGCAGACCCTTGAGCATCTATGGCAGGTCGACTCACGTTTACAGGTGGTGCTGTGCACAGCCTACTCGGACTACTCTCTGGAAGAGATGACCGGTCGGGTCGACATGGGCGACCGGCTGCTGATCCTCAAGAAGCCTTTCGATCCTATCGAAATCGTGCAGATGGCCAGGGCCATGACGGTCAAGTGGCAGATGACCGAAGAGGCGCAGCGCAAGATGAACCTGCTGGAGCAAGCGGTGCAGGAGCGAACGCGGGACTTGTCCGATGCCAATATCATCGTGCAGAACAGCCCGACCATCCTCTACCGGCTACGTGGCCAGCCGTCATTTCCGCTGATGTACATCTCGCACAACATCACCAAGTTCGGTCACCAGCGCGCTGCATTGCTGGCCTCAGCCGACTGGACACAGACCCTGATTCATCCCGAGGACCAGGACAAGGTCAATGAGGCCATGGGCTGGGTTCTTGATAAAGGTGCCCAAGGGGCGTCCATTGAGTTCCGGCTGCGGACCGGCTCCGATGACTATCGCTGGGTCGAGAATCGCTATGTGCCGGTGCGTGACAACAGCGGCAGGCTGCTGGAGATCGAAGGCATCATTATTGATATCACCGAGCGCAAGCAGGCCGAAGAAAAGATCTCGCAACTGGCGCGTATCGATGGCCTGACCGGCATCGCCAACCGGGCGACTCTGATGGAGCGTCTGCGCTATGCGTTTGCTGCTGCTGAGCGCGGTGCGATGTCGTTCGCGGTGTTCTATCTGGATCTCGATCACTTCAAACGCATCAACGACACCCTCGGGCACGCGGTGGGTGATCTGCTGTTACGGGAAACCGCTCGGCGTCTGAGCGAATGCACCCGGGAGAGCGATCTGGTGGCGCGCCTGGGCGGCGATGAGTTTGCCATCCTGCAACTGGAGATGGGTGATCCAGACAACGCGGCGGCATTGGCCATGAAGCTCAACAGTCGCCTGATGCAGCCTTATCATCTGGATGGCCATGACCTGTATGTGTCGTCCAGTATCGGCATCAGTACCTATGCGCCGGGCTGTGCCAGCGCCGAGAGCCTGCTGAGCCAGGCTGATATGGCGTTGTACCGCTCCAAGGAAACCGGCCGTAATCAGTACCACTTTCACTCGGAAGACATCAACGAGGAGGTCAGCAGTCGGATTACCTTGATTGCCGAGCTCAAGCAGGCGCTGATCCGCGAAGAACTTGAGCTGTACTACCTGCCGGAAATCGACCTGCAGACCGGCGCCATCCTGGGGATGGAAGCCTTGCTGCGCTGGCACCACCCGGTTCGTGGTTTACTCGATGCCGGCGAGTTTGTATCGGCAGCGGAAAAGGCCGGCACCATCGTGGCGGTCGGGCAATGGGTACTTAACCAGGCCTGCAAGCAGATGCGCGAATGGCAGCAGCGGCAGATCGCGCCACCGGTAATATCCATCAACCTGTCGCTGACCCAGCTCAAGCGTGGTAGCGAGTTCGTCAGTGAAGTGATCCAGACCATCAATCGTTGGCAGCTACAGCCATCGGATCTTGAGCTGGATGTCACCGAGGCCACTCTGGCGCACACCAAGTGGACCCATAACGACGTGCTCCCGAAACTGCGCGAGTTGGGTATCAAGATCGCTATTGATGACTTTGGTACTGATTACTCGTCTTTCGATTATCTGAAGACCTTCCGGGTCAACCGGCTCAAACTTGCACCGATCTTTGTGACCCATGCACGGGATGATTTTCACAGCGCGATCACTCTGCGGACCATCATCAACTTTGCCAACGAAGTCGGCATCGGAGTGATCGCTGAAGGCGTGGAGACGCTGGAACAGAGAAACGCGTTGATCTCCACCGGCTCGACCGTCGCCGCTCACGGCTATTACTTCAGTGAGGCCGTGAACAGCGAGCATGCCGGTGAGCTATTGGCCGAGGGCCATATCAACCTTGAGTGATGGGCAGTGCCAGGGTGAAGGATGCCCCTTTGCCCTGCCCCTCGCTGCGAGCGGTCAGGCTGCCGCCCATGTCCCTGGCGGCGAGGACGCAACTGTGCAGGCCAAACCCGTGGCCCGACGCCCGAGTGGTAAAGCCATGTTCGAAGACTCGGGCAAGGTTCTCTTCGCGAATGCCTTCACCGTTATCCGCTACCTCGATCCTGATCTCGGCCTCATCGGCCTCCATCCGCAACACGATTTGGCTGGGGTGATCCTTGACCGGTTCGAGGGCTTGCTTGGCATTATTGATGAGGTTGACGAGAATCTGCAGGACCTTGTGCTTGTCGAGATTGATCTCTGGAACGTCGCGGAAGTCCTTGACCAAGGTGATGGTGTGGCGGGCCAGTGACACATCACAGATGCGCACCACGTCCTCGATCAGGTCGCGCAACTGCACCGGTTCCATGAAGCTGGAACTGCCCGCGTAAGACTGCTGGGTGGCGACGATATCCTTGATGTGGTCGATGCTTTTGGTCAGCAGCGCAAGTTCATCGAGCAGGCTCTGTTGTTCGGCTTCCATGGCTTCGGCCAGCTTGTTCAGATAGCCCGGCAGCATCTGCCCTTTCGGGTCGTGGCTCATGAAGTCGCCCAGGTCATGAGTATGCTCATTGAGCAGTTGCACCACCTTCGAGACGCCCTGGCCCTTCGAGCCACGAATCTTTTCTCGCAGCACCTGCGCTGAGACATTCACGCTGTTAAGCACATTGCCGACGTTGTGCAGGACGTTGGTGGCGATCTCCGCCATGCCCGCCTGGCGTGCAGTGGCAATCAGTTCGGCCTGGGTTGCGCGCAGCTCTTCATTGACCTTGGCCAGTTGTGACGGGCTGGGAATCTTCAACGCCAGCGGTATCAGCTTGATCAGCATAATCGCCGTCAACAGCGATGCCGTCGCAGTGATGACCTTGATGAAAGCTGAGATCCAGTAATACGGATACCAGATGGTAATGATCTCCATCACATGGGTCGCGCCGCAGGCCAGGATGAACACACCGAAACAGACGAATATCCAGTCGAAGGGAATGTCCTTGCGCTTACGGATGAAGTACAGCAAGGCAAACGGAATACTGATGTAACTCAGGGTAATCAGGCTGTCGGACAGTACATTGGCCCACAGTAAATCGGGCCGCCAGAAATAGCAGTGACCGTGGGGCATGAACCGGTCATCGGTCAGCATGTTGAAGAGATCATTCATGGTGCGACTTCCTCACTGGACCAAGGGGGACGGCCAGGTGGTGGGCAGGATGATGGCGGGAGTCTAGCCTAGCAAAGCCCGAGATGTTGTCCTGCTCTGTCCAGAGCACGGAATGTTCCACGTGAAACACTGGGTGCAGCAGGCAGATGAAGAACCCCGGCAGCAGGCGGCTGTCAGGGTCCTATATCTGAACAGGGTGGAGGCTGAAGCCGGTTTGGAATCTGTAACTGGCGGTCACCTGGATATTGCGCAGGTCGCCGTAGAATGCAGTTGGCCAGCTGGAGGTGTTCTGGGAGATCGTCTGGTAGTACTTCTTGTCGAAGACATTGTTCAAACCAAAACGCAGATCCAGATGCTCGGAAGCTTTGTAGCCGGCATTGAGATCGACAACGTAGTAGGCAGCCTGCTCGATTTCGTAGCCCACCCCTGCCGTAGTGCCCTTGTTAAAAATCGAGCTTTGAGCATACAGGCTGCCGCCCACGCGCCAGCGCTCCCACTGATTGGGGAGCTTATACATGGTGCTGAGCTTGAACTGGTGGCGTGGCACGTCGGTGTCGAATAGATCACCTCGCTCGAACACTCCCGAATCTTTACCGAGCTGGCGCGAAAAGCCCCTTCCTTCAGGTGGGGGACGAAAGCGCCACCGCGAAGCGGTCATAGGGGTTTAAATCCACAAAACCGCCCCTATTCTGTATTTCATTACTGAAATGAAAGCGACCAAAACCCTCAAGATTCGAGTGCGAGACAAGCACGCAGCGCAGCTGAGTGAAGCTTCTCGTGCTGTGAATTTTGTGTGGAACTACGTAAACGAGTTGAGCTGTCGCTCGATTCGTGAGCACGGTCGTTTTCTGTCGGCGTTCGACATTCACAAGTACACCAACGGGGCCGAACCCTGCACCAGTCCCGTGGCTCCCCTGGTAACTTCCACCCGGTCGTACATCGCCAGGTTGGCAGGTGTGATAGCGTCTGCCGCAGTCCCCAGTAAGGTCGGCAGTCCGTCATACAATAGGCTGTTGATCTGAAAGCCACGCGCGTAAAAGGTGTAGCGCTCCGGGCCGATCTTCTGCATCGTCAGCCCTGGAGTCTTGCTGATAGCCTCCTGCACAGTGGTCAGGCTGGCGTCATCCATCTGCTGGCGCGTCACGACACTCACCGATTGAGGTGTCTCACGCATTGTTAACGCCAGTTTCGTAGCGGTTTGCATTGAGCCGGTGGTGTAGGACCCCGTGTTCTCGGTGGTCGCCCCCAGCCCTCGTGCGTTGATATCGGTCGCGCCCAAGACAACCGCATCGCCCGCCTCTATCACCTTTTGCAACGTGTAATTGCCGCCGCTATTGATCGCTTGCAATCCGGTATCTGCCAACAGCTTTGCCAGCCCTTCCCTTACCCCATAGCTGCCATTGAGCCCCGGACTGCGCTTGCCTGCCGTTAACGTCCCGTCAACGGAAAGCAATATCCCCGACTCGCTGGCAAAGCGATTAAGCACCTGATCCAGGCTGCCGGCCGCAATTGCATAGCATAGGTACGGCTCTGCTGCTGTTGCGCCGGCGCTGTGCTGGCGGCCCACGCAGGTAGCGCCGGTACACCGGCCAACAGGCTGGCAACCAGGGCGTGACGGATCGAAAGGCTGAGTCTGGAGCGCGGTGTGGCGGGCAGGTACGGCATTCTGATTATTTCCCCCTTGAGAATGCTTGGTTATTGGTTTCAAGAGGTATCCCGAGCGAGGCGGGAAAACCGACAAGCCGGGATCGATAATTTTATAAGCTGCGCAGCGCACGGGGTGTTCGGTCAGTCCCGTGGTCCTACGGTTACCCAATAGGCTGTCAGGCGCTGGACCTTGACCGGCAGCGATTGCTGCAGCGCCAGCAGCACCCGGTCGGTATCGTCCAGCGGGAATACGCCGGTCAGTGGCAGTGCGGCTACCGCCGGGTCGCAACGCAGCACGCCGGGACGGTGGCGCGCCAGCTCGTGAAGAAACTGGCCGAGGGGCACACGTTCGGCAACAAGGCGGCCCTGAGTCCAGGCAATGGCATTGGGGTCCGCGCGATCGAGCTGCCCCATTTGTTCGGCGTTGAACCAGCGCTGTTGTCCTGCCTGGAGACGAGCGGCCGGGGCGTGTCGGGGACGCAGCTCCAGTTCGCCTTCGAACAGTTCGACACGGCTGCCGCCAGCCACTTCATACACAGAGAAGCGCGTGCCCAGCGCCTGGATCTCGCCGACGGCGGTTTCCACTATCAATGGCCGGTTCTGCAGATCCTTGCCGCTTTGCAGAAGGATCTCGCCACTGAGCAGGCGGATCCGTCGCTCGTGGTGATTGAAGCGGATATTCACCGCTGTGCCGCTATTCAGGCTCAACTGGCTGCCCTCGGCCAGGGTCTGGCTCAGACGTTCGCGGCTGCCGGTACGCAGGTCGGCCATGGCGTCACGCCAAGGTAACTGTTGGTGGACCAGGTAGCCGCCACCACCGGCCAGCAGCAACGCACCAAGCAGTTTGAGGGTCTGGCGCTTGCAAATGACCGGGATAACACGCATAAAAAAACCGGCGCCTCGAGAGGCGCCGGTTCAATCAGCAAAAAACTTATGCACGTTTTCAGCTCACTGATGACTTATAGAAATAAGCATGTAAATCAATGAGTTATTGAAAATATTCGCGAGTTTCAGAAAATTCGCACACAGGTTATCCACAATTTCAGGCAGGCACTTTTTCTTCGCCTGTCAGCGGTGTGGCGGGGGAGCCCAGAGCACGCTGGGTGGCCTCGTTCCAGGCCTGAACCCGCTCATTGAGTTCGGCAATGGCGCGTGGGCCCGTACCTTCAGCCTGCATCGGGGCACCGATCACCAGCTCGATGGTGCCCGGCGTTTTGCCCCAGCCATCACGAGGCCAGAACTTGCCGGCGTTGTGGGCAATCGGCAGGACCGGCAGGCCGGCATTGACTGCCAGCGAGGCTCCGCCACGAGTGAACTTGCCAACCTTGCCGTAGGGCACGCGAGTGCCTTCCGGGAAGATCAGTACCCAGACCTTGTCCTTGAGCAGTTCGTCACCCTTCTTGGCGATGTGCTTGAGCGCCGCCTTGGGGTTGTCGCGGTCAATGGCGATCGGGCGCAGCATGGCCATCGCCCAGCCGAAGAACGGCACGTACAGCAGTTCGCGCTTGAGTACCTGGCTCAGTGGCGAGAAGTACGCCGACAGGAAAAAGGTTTCCCAGGTGCTCTGGTGGTTGGAGATGATCACGCAGGGCGTTTCAGGCACATGCTCCTGGCCGGTGACCTTGACCTTGATGCCCAGGATGCTGCGCACCAGCAGCAGGGCGAAGCGGCACCAATACACGTTGATGAAGCGGTAGCGCTGCTTGAACGGCAGGAACGGCGCAACGAAAAAGCTCAGCGAACACCACAGCAAGGCACTGCCGCCGAGGCACAGGTAAAAGATAAAGATCCTGATGGTCTGAATGATCGACATGCTGACGTTTACCTAGCGGGCAGCGGCCCGTTCATTGCGCGTGTGATGAAGAATGCCGGAGGCAGGTCTCAGCCAGCACGGGTGTGGATAAGTTGCCTGGCAACCGCCGCCAGGTCATCGAAAACCAGCGTGCCGGCCGGGAGCTGGCCGTCTATCGTTCTTTGCCCCTTGCCGGTCAATACCAGCACCGGTTGAGCTTCGACGGCCAGCGCCGCCTGCAGGTCACCCTTGCTGTCGCCCACGAACCACAGGCCTTTGAGGTCTGTGCCATAGTGCCGAGAGATGGTGTGCAGCATGCCCGGCAGTGGCTTGCGACAATCGCAGCCGGCATCCGGGCCATGTGGACAATAGACGATCAAGCCAACCTCGCCGCCCAGCTCGGCCACCCGCTTGCGCAATTGCGCGTGCATGGCGTCCAGGGTGGCCAAGTCGTAATAACCTCGGGCAATACCGGACTGGTTGGTGGCAATCGCCACCGTCCAGCCGGCCTTGCTCAGTTCTGCGATGGCCTCGATCGAGCCGGGAATGGGGATCCACTCCTGCACCGACTTGATGTAGGCGTCGGAGTCCTGATTGATCACCCCGTCACGATCGAGAATCAGCAGTTTCACTCTTTACTCCTCAGCCCAGCAGCGAGATATCAGCCACGCCCAGGAACAGGCCGCGCAGACGCGC
Source organism: Pseudomonas sp. 21LCFQ02 (assembly GCF_024129895.2). NCBI lineage: Bacteria > Pseudomonadati > Pseudomonadota > Gammaproteobacteria > Pseudomonadales > Pseudomonadaceae > Pseudomonas > Pseudomonas sp. 21LCFQ02. The sequence continues at coordinate 1,239,821 of NZ_CM178749.1, read as the reverse complement.
CAGCAGCGCGTAGCGGTTGGCCCGCACGTTGGCGTCTTCGGCATTGACCATCACCGCTTCGAAGAACGCATCGACCGGCTCGCGCAGGTTGGCCAGACGGGTCAGCGCTTCGTTGTACTTACGCTCGGCGGCCATTGGCTGCACGGCGTGATCGGCTTGTTGAATGGCCGAGTACAGGGAGAACTCGTTGGCGTTGTCGAAGTACTTCGGCTCGATGGTCGAGGCAACCTTGCCCTCGGCCTTGCTGAGCAGGTTCGATACCCGCTTGTTCACCGCTGCCAGCGCGGCAGCCTGCGGCAGTTTGCGGAACGCCTGAACGGCTTGTACACGCTGGTCGAAGTCGAGTGCCGAACCTGGCTGCAGCGCACGTACCGAGAGGTACACCGCCACTTCGATGCCTTCGTCTTCATAACGTGCACGCAGGCGGTCGAAGATGAACTCCAGCACCTGATCGGCAAGGCCTGCGGCCTTGACCTTGGCGCCGAACTGGCCGACGGCGTATTTCACGGTGTCGATCAGGTCCAGGTCGAGTTGTTTCTCGATCAGGATGCGCAGGATGCCCAAGGCCGCACGACGCAGCGCATAAGGGTCTTTGCTGCCGGTCGGCAGCATGCCGATGCCGAAGATGCCGACCAGGGTGTCGAGCTTGTCGGCGATGGCCACTGCCGCACCGGTCAGGGTCGACGGCAGTTCAGCGCCGGCGCCACGTGGCATGTACTGCTCGTTCAGTGCCAGGGCCACATCTTCCGGCTCACCGTCGTGTTTGGCGTAGTAGTAACCGGCAATGCCCTGCATTTCCGGGAACTCGCCGACCATCTCGGTGGACAGGTCGCACTTGGACAGGATACCGGCACGTGCCGCACGCTGGGCGTCGCCGCCGATGCGCGGAGCGATGTAGGCAGCCAGTTTCGAAACCCGCTCGGCCTTGTCGTAGACGCTGCCCAGTTGGGCCTGGAACACCACGTTTTTCAGACGCTCGTTGAAGCTTTCGAGCTTCTGCTTCTTGTCCTGCTTGAAGAAGAACTCGGCGTCGGTCAGGCGTGGACGCACGACCTTCTCGTTACCGTGGACGATTTGCGCCGGGTCTTTGCTTTCGATGTTGGCCACGGTGATGAAGCGCGGCAGCAGCTTGCCTTCGGCGTCAAGCAGGCAGAAGTACTTCTGGTTGTCCTGCATGGTGGTGATCAGCGCTTCCTGAGGCACTTCCAGGAAGCGCTCTTCGAAGGAGCAGACCAGCGGCACCGGCCATTCGACCAGGCCGGTCACTTCGTCGAGCAGGGCTGGCGGCACGATGGCGGTGCCTTGCTGCTGGGCAGCCAGTTCTTCAACACGCTTGCTGATGATCTGCCGACGCTCGTTGGCGTCAGCCAGTACGTATGCGGCACGCAGGTCGGTCAGGTAGCCGGCCGGCGAGCTGATACGCACATCTTCCGGGTGATGGAAGCGGTGGCCACGGGACAGACGGCCAGCGGTCTGGGCCAGAATCGTGCAATCGACGACCTGGTCACCAAACAGCATCACCAGCCACTGGGTCGGACGCACGAACTCTTCCTTGCGCGCGGCCCAGCGCATGCGCTTGGCGATCGGCAGGTCGTTGAGCGAATCTTCGACGATGGTTGGCAGCAGCGAAGTGGTCGGCTTGCCCGCGATGTTCTGCACAAAGCGCAGCTTGGCGCCGCTCTGGTCGATCTCGGCCAGATCCACCCCGCACTTCTTGGCAAAGCCAAGTGCGGCCTGGGTCGGGTTACCTTCGGCGTCGAACGCGGCCTGGCGCGGCGGGCCGTCCAGATTCACGCTGCGGTCCGGTTGCTGGCTGGCAAGACCGGTGACCAGTACCGCCAGGCGGCGTGGTGCGGCGTAGACCTGGCTGGCACTGTAGGTCAGGCCAGCGGCCTGCAGGCCCTTTTCGATGCCGGCCAGAAATGCATCGGCCAGGCTGCCCAGAGTCTTGGGTGGCAGTTCTTCGGTGCCCAGTTCAACCAGAAAATCTTGAGCACTCATTGTGCAGCCTCCAGCTTGGCCAATACTTCGTCGCGCAGATCAGGTGCCGCCATCGGGAAGCCCAGCTTGGCCCGCGATTGCAGGTAAGCCTGGGCCACGGCGCGGGCCAGGGTACGCACGCGCAGAATGTACTGCTGACGTGCCGTCACCGAGATTGCCCGGCGGGCGTCGAGCAGGTTGAAGGTGTGCGACGCCTTGAGCACCATTTCATAGCTCGGCAGCGGCAGCTCCAGACCGATCAGGCGCTGGGCTTCACCTTCATAGAAATCGAACAGCTCGAACAGCTTGTCGACGCTGGCGTGTTCGAAGTTGTAGGTCGATTGCTCCACTTCGTTCTGGTGGAACACATCGCCATAGGTGACCTTGCCGAACGGACCGTCGGCCCAGACCAGATCGTAGACCGAGTCCACGCCCTGCTGGTACATGGCCAGACGCTCCAGACCGTAGGTGATCTCGCCGGTTACCGGGTAGCACTCGATACCGCCGACCTGCTGGAAGTAGGTGAATTGCGAAACTTCCATGCCGTTGAGCCAGATTTCCCAGCCCAGCCCCCAGGCGCCCAGCGTCGGCGACTCCCAGTTGTCCTCGACGAACCGTACGTCATGCACCAGCGGATCGAGGCCGATGTGCTTGAGCGAGCCCAGGTACAGCTCCTGGAAGTTGTCGGGGTTGGGCTTGAGCACCACCTGGAACTGGTAGTAGTGCTGCAGGCGGTTGGGGTTTTCACCATAACGGCCGTCGGTAGGGCGGCGGCTCGGCTGAACGTAGGCGGCGTTCCAGGTCTCCGGGCCTACGGCGCGCAGAAACGTGGCGGTGTGGAAAGTACCGGCGCCCACTTCCATATCGTAGGGCTGAAGCACCACACAACCTTGATCGGCCCAGTATTGCTGGAGGGCGAGGATCAAGTCTTGGAAGGTACGCACGGCTGGCGTAGGCTGGCTCACAAAATTCACCTGTGCTGGGCTGCGATTCGAAAGGGCGGGAGTATACCCGATTCGTTCGTGGATCGGCCTGTGGGAGGTTTATGACACGCTGCTTTTGGTGCAATAAAGACCCGCTGTATATCGCTTATCACGATCACGAATGGGGCGTGCCACTGCGCGATGCGCAGAAGTTGTTCGAACTGCTGTTGCTCGAAGGGTTCCAGGCCGGATTGTCATGGATCACGGTCCTGAAAAAACGCGCCCGTTACCGCGAGGTGATGTTCGGTTTCGATGTGCAGCAACTGGCCGACATGAGCGATGAGTACATCGAGCAGTTGATGCAGGAGCCGGGCATCATTCGCAACCGCCTCAAGCTCAACGCCGCCCGGCGCAACGCCCGCGCCTGGTTGCAACTGGACGATCCGGTCGCCTTGCTCTGGTCATTCGTCGGTGGCGTGCCCAAGGTCAATCACTTCAAGGATCGCAGCGAGGTGCCGGCGATTACCGCCGAGGCCGAAGCGATGAGCAAGGCGCTGAAGAAAGCCGGCTTCACCTTTGTCGGCCCGACCATCTGCTACGCCTACATGCAGGCCAGCGGCATGGTCATGGATCATACGACCGATTGTGATCGCTATCGGGCGCTGACGGGTACAATGGCCGGCTGAAATCAGGAGAGTGACTCGTGGAAAAATTCAAAGGCGCCCTGATGGTCGGGGCGTTGCGCCTGTTTGCCCTGCTGCCGTGGCGTGCCGTACAAGCGGTAGGCTCGACGATTGGCTGGCTGATGTGGAAGCTGCCCAACCGCTCGCGTGACGTGGTGCGCATCAACCTGACCAAGTGTTTCCCAGAGCTGAACGACGTCGAGCGCGAGCAGCTGGTCGGTCGCAGCCTGATGGACATCGGCAAGACCCTGACCGAAAGCGCCTGTGCGTGGATCTGGCCGGCGCAAAAATCCATTGACCTGGTGCGCGAGGTCGAAGGTCTGGATGTCCTCAAGGATGCCTTGGCTTCAGGCAAGGGCGTTGTGGGTATCACCAGCCATCTGGGCAACTGGGAAGTGCTCAATCACTTCTATTGCAGCCAGTGCAAACCGATCATTTTCTACCGGCCGCCCAAGCTCAAGGCGGTGGATGAACTACTGCGCAAGCAACGTGTACAGCTGGGCAACCGGGTTGCGCCGTCGACCAAGGAAGGCATCCTCAGCGTCATCAAGGAAGTGCGCAAGGGCGGCCAGGTGGGCATTCCCGCCGACCCGGAGCCGGCTGAATCGGCGGGTATCTTCGTGCCGTTTTGCGGCACTGTAGCCCTGACCAGCAAGTTCGTGCCCAACATGCTCGCCGGCGGTAAAGCGGTCGGCGTATTCCTGCACGCCATGCGCCTGCCGGATGGCTCAGGCTACAAGGTGGTGCTCGAAGCCGCCCCTGAGGCGATGTACAGCACCGACACCGAAACCGCTGCGGCGGCGATGAGCCAGGTGGTGGAAAAGTACGTACGCGCCTACCCGAGCCAGTACATGTGGAGCATGAAACGCTTCAAGAAACGCCCGCCTGGCGAGGCACGCTGGTATTGATGAACCAGTGACAGATTTGCCCCGTAGGAGCTGCTTTAGCAGCGAGAGGGCTTCGCGGCTGAAGCCGCTCCTACGGTTTTCAAAAAGGCCAACGCACCCCCTGTCCCGACAACACCAGCGACGATCTCCCCGGAAAGATCGACGCCCAGAAAAGCATTGGCTGCCGCTACGCCCAACAATGCTCCAGAGAGAGAACCAGACGCACGGTTTTGAAACTTGATCTCGTGGCAGTACCGGCCTTGAAAAGGTAAGGCAATTGGCGTGTACCCTACCAAATTGCATCTACAGGACGTCTCTGGTTCTTGCGTATGAAATTTCCTGGCTATCAGAAAAAACTCAATCCCACCTGAAACAGCCGCTCGGCATCGCGGATGTATTTCTTGTCCACCAGGAACATGATCACGTGGTCGCCCGATTCGATCACGGTGCTGTCGTGGGCGATGAGTACTTCTTCGTCGCGAATGATCGCGCCGATGGTGGTGCCGTTGGGCAGGTTGATGTCCTTGATGGCGCGGCCAATCACCTTGCTCGACTTGGCATCACCGTGGGCCACCAGTTCAATGGCTTCTGCTGCGCCGCGGCGCAATGAATGCACGCTGACGATATCGCCACGGCGCACGTGGGCCAGCAGGGTGCCGATGGTGGCGAGCTGCGGGCTGACCGCGATGTCGATTTCGCCGCCTTGCACCAGGTCGACATAGGCCGGGTTGTTGATCAGGGTGATGACGGTGCGCGCGCCCATGCGTTTGGCCAGCAGCGACGACATGATGTTGGCTTCGTCATCGTTGGTCAGGGCCAGGAACAGGTCGGTGTCGCCGATGTTCTCTTCCATCAACAGGTCGCGATCTGACGAGCTGCCTTGCAACACCACGGTGCTGTTGAGGTTTTCCGAAAGGTAGCGGCAGCGCGCCGCGCTCATCTCGATGATCTTGACCTGATAGCGGCTTTCAATGGCTTCGGCCAGGCGTTCGCCGATGTTGCCGCCGCCGGCGATGACGATGCGTTTGTAGTTCTCGTCGAGCCGGCGCATCTCGCCCATCACCGCGCGAATGTCGGCCTTGGCGGCGATGAAAAACACCTCATCGTCGGCTTCGATCACCGTGTCGCCCTTGGGCAGGATCGGCCGGTCACGGCGGAAGATCGCTGCCACGCGGGTTTCGACGTTGGGCATGTGCGCCTTGAGCTGACGCAGTTGCTGGCCGACCAGCGGCCCGCCGTAGTAGGCCTTGGTCGCTACCAGTTGCGCCTTGCCTTCACCGAAGTCGATCACCTGCAAGGCGCCGGGCTGTTCGATCAGACGCTTGATGTAATGAGTCACCACCTGCTCGGGGCTGATCAGCACGTCCACCGGAATGGCGTCGTTGTCGAACAGCTCGCCGCGGGTCAGGTAGGCTGACTCGCGGACCCGGGCAATCTTGGTCGGGGTATGAAACAGGGTGTAGGCCACCTGGCAGGCAACCATGTTGCACTCATCGCTGTTGGTGACCGCCACCAGCATGTCGGCATCGTCGGCGCCGGCCTGGCGCAGCACGGTCGGAAACGAGCCCTTACCCTGCACGGTGCGGATATCCAGGCGGTCGCCCAGATTGCGCAGGCGGTCGCCGTCGGTGTCGACCACAGTGATATCGTTGGCTTCGCTGGCCAGGTGTTCGGCCAGCGTGCCGCCAACCTGCCCTGCACCGAGGATGATGATTTTCAACCTTTAACTCCTGAGAGTCTGGATCTGTGTAGGAGCGGCTTCAGATGCGAAGGCGCCACTCCTATATATGAGGTGTCGTCCGTTCAGCTGCGATCTTGATCAGTTTTGCGTAATAGAAACCATCATGCCCACCCTCTTGAGCCAGCAACTGGCGACCATGCGGTTGCTTGATGCCTGCCGCTGGCTGGCCTTGCTGGCCGGCGATGTCCAGTTCGCGGGCGCCCGCTGTGCGGGCCAGAAATGCGCCGATGACGTTGGTGTTTTCGGTCGGCAGCGTCGAACAGGTCGCGTACAGCAGGATGCCGCCCACTTCCAGGGTCGGCCACAGCGCATCGAGCAGTTCGCCCTGCAGCGTAGCCAGGGCCGGGATATCGTCGGCCTGGCGGGTCAGTTTGATGTCCGGGTGACGGCGGATCACGCCGGTGGCCGAGCACGGGGCGTCGAGCAGGATGCGCTGGAACGGTTTGCCGTCCCACCATTGCGCAGTGTCGCGGCCGTCGGCGGCGATCAGCTCGGCATCGAGGCCCAGGCGGTCAAGGTTCTCGCGCACCCGTACCAGCCGCTTGGCTTCCAGATCGACGGCGACCACACCAGCCAGATCTGCCTGGACTTCCAGCAGGTGGCAGGTCTTGCCGCCCGGTGCGCAGCAGGCGTCCAGTACCCGTTGCCCCGGCGCCAGTTGCAGCAGGTCGGCGGCCAATTGGGCGGCTTCATCCTGCACGCTGATCCAGCCCTCGGCAAAGCCCGGCAGATTGCGCACGTCGGTGGCCTCGGCAAGCACGATACCGTCCTGGCTGAACTGGCAGGGCTGCGCCTCGATCGCGGCGGCCTTGAGCAGCTCCAGATACCCGGCCCGGTCGTGATGGCGGCGGTTGACCCGCAGGATCATCGGCGGGTGGGCATTGTTCGCCGCGCTGATGGCTTCCCATTGTTCTGGCCAGGCGGCTTTCAGGGCTTTTTGCAGCCAGCGCGGGTGGGCGGTACGCACCACCGGGTCGTGTTCCAGTTCAGCCAGCAGCGCCTGACCTTCGCGCTGGGCACGGCGCAGTACCGCGTTGATCAGGCCCTTGGCCCAGGATTTTTTCAGCTTGTCGGCGCAGCCCACGGTCTCACCGATGGCGGCATGTGCCGGGATCCGGCTGTAGAACAGCTGGTACAGACCGATCAGCAGCAATGCCTCGACATCGGCATCGGCGGCCTTGAAGGGCTTTTGCAGCAATTTGGCGGCCAGTTCCGACAGGCGCGGTTGCCAGCGGGCGGTGCCGAAGGCCAGGTCCTGGGTCAGGCCACGGTCACGCGGCTCGACCTTGTCCAATTGCGCGGGCAGCGAACTGTTCAGCGATGCCTTGCCACTGATCACGGCGGCAAGGGCTTTGGCGGCAGCCAGACGCGGGTTCATTGGCCCAGTACCGTACCGGTGGCGAATTTCTCGCGGCGGCTGTTGAACAGGTCAGCGAAGTTCAGCGCTTTGCCGCCCGGCAGTTGCAGGCGGGTCAGGCGCAGCGCCTGCTCACCACAGGCAACCAACAGGCCGTCCTTGCTGGCGTCGAGGATGGTGCCCGGCACGCCGCTGCCATCGGCCAGGCTGGCGGCCAGCACCTTGAGGGCTTCGCCAGCTAGGGTGCTGTGGCAGATCGGCCAGGGATTGAACGCACGGATCAGACGCTCCAGCTCAATGGCCGGGCGGCTCCAGTCCAGGCGTGCTTCATCCTTGTTCAGTTTGTGGGCATAGGTGGCCAGGCTGTCGTCCTGGACTTCGCCGGTCAGCGAGCCGTCTGCCAGGCCGGCAATCGCTTGCAGCACTGCAGGTGGGCCGAGTTCGGCCAGACGGTCATGCAGGCTGCCGCCGGTGTCGTCGGCGCTGATCGGGGTGACGCTCTTGAGCAGCATGGGACCGGTATCAAGGCCTGCCTCCATGCGCATCACCGTGACCCCGCTTTCGGCGTCACCGGCCTGCACGGCGCGCTGGATCGGCGCCGCACCGCGCCAACGCGGCAGCAGCGAGGCGTGGCTGTTGATGCAGCCCAGACGCGGGATATCCAGCACCACTTGCGGCAGGATCAGGCCATAGGCGACCACCACCATCAGGTCGGGCTGCAGTGCGGCCAGTTCGGCCTGGGCCTGGGCATCACGCAGCGTCGGTGGCTGCAGCACGGGCACGTTGTGCTGCTGGGCCAACTGCTTGACCGGGCTGGGCATGAGCTTTTGCCCACGGCCGGCCGGGCGGTCGGGCTGGGTATAGACCGCCACGATCTGATAAGGGCTGTCGAGCAGGGCCTTGAGGTGTTCGGCGGCAAATTCCGGGGTGCCGGCGAAGACGATGCGCAGTGGCTCAGTCATGGGCTTCTCGTTCCATAAAAAAAGCAAAAGGCCCGTGACAGGCCTTTTGGTGAGTGACAACGGATCAGGCTTTCTGCTTGTGCTGTTTTTCCAGCTTCTTCTTGATCCGGTCACGCTTGAGGGTCGACAGGTAGTCCACGAACAGCTTGCCGTTGAGGTGGTCGCACTCGTGCTGGATGCACACCGCCAGCAGGCCTTCGGCGATCAGCTCATAAGGCTGGCCGTCACGGTCAAGGGCCTTGACCCGGACCCGCAGCGGGCGGTCGACGTTTTCGTAGAAGCCGGGCACCGACAGGCAGCCTTCCTGATACTGGCCCATGTCTTCGCTGAGGGTTTCAAGCTCCGGGTTGATGAAGACCTGCGGCTCGCTGCGGTCTTCGCTCAGGTCCATGACCACTATGCGCTTGTGGACGTTGATCTGGGTGGCTGCCAGGCCGATGCCAGGTGCTTCGTACATGGTTTCAAACATGTCGTCGATCAACTGGCGGATGGCGTCGTCCACGACCGTCACCGGCTTGGCGATGGTGCGCAGGCGCGCATCGGGGAATTCGAGAATGTTTAGGATGGCCATATACGTAAGTGCTGCACTGATAGGGTAAAGTCAGGACTGGCTGCCAGGCGCGGAACGCCTTTTCTCCACTGCGCCTGACACGAATCAGAACACGGCTGTGGGCGTGCGCCAGGAGGCGGGTTCAGGTCGTCTTCCAGTCAAGCGATGCCACATGATAAAGGGATTCACCGCATGAGGAAAACACTACTCGCCCTGCTGCTGTTGACAGCCACTGGTCTGGTGCAGGCGCAAGTGCAACTCAGGGATGGCCATCCACAGAGTTACACCGTTACAGCCGGTGACACGCTGTGGGACATTTCCGGTAAATTTCTGCGTGAGCCATGGCGCTGGAAAGAGATCTGGCGCGCCAACCCCGGTATTCAGGATCCTGACCTGATCTACCCCGGCGACACCCTGAGCCTTACTTATGTCGACGGCAAGCCGCAGGTGGTGCTGGGGCGCGGCGAATCGCGTGGCACGGTCAAGCTTTCGCCACGGGTGCGCAGCTCACCGACTGTCGAGGCCATCCCCAGCATCCCGTTGGGTGCGATCAACGCTTTTCTGCTCAGCAACCGGATCGTCAACAGCGCTGATCAGTTCCGCCAGGCGCCGTACATCGTCGCCGGTAATGCCGAGCGGGTGCTCAGCGGTCAGGGCGACCGGATCTACGCCCGTGGCGAGCTGGACAATACCCACACCATCTACGGCATCTTTCGCCAGGGCAAGGTCTATACCGACCCTGAGACCAAGGAAATTCTCGGCATCAATGCCGACGATATCGGCAGTGGCGAAGTGGTCGCCAGCGAAGGCGACATCTCAACCCTGGTCATGCAGCGCTCGACCCAGGAAGTGCGCCTTGGTGACCGGCTGTTCGCCAGCGAAGAGCGGCCGATCAACTCGACCTTCATGCCCACTGCGCCCGCCTCGACCATCGACGGGCTGATCATCGATGTGCCTCGCGGCGTGACGCAGATCGGCGTCAACGACGTGGTGACCCTCGACAAGGGCCGTCTGGATGGCCTGGCAGAAGGCAATGTGCTGGCGATCTACAAAACCGGCGAACACGTGCGCGACCGGATCACCGGCGGGCAGGTGAAAATTCCGGACGAGCGGTCCGGGTTGCTGATGGTGTTCCGCACCTATGACAAGCTCAGTTACGCCTTGGTCCTGCACGCCAACCGGTCGTTGAGCATCATGGACAAGGTACGTAATCCCTGACTCTGCACAGCCTGTATGGGTGAACAGGGAGCGTTCACTTTTACAGCGTTGTTCACAGAGTTATCCACAGGTTGCGCACGTGTATCGGTGCGCTGCGGATCAGGGATGATCGTATGCCATTGTTTGAAAATCATTCAGTTTCACCGGCTGAACTTGAAGCCCGGCTGCGCTTGCACCGGTTACCTGATATCGGCCCGGCTCGCTTTACCCGACTCATCGAAGCCTTCGGCAGTGCCAGTGCGGCGCTGGCGGCACCGGCCAGTGCCTGGCGTTCCTTGCGTCTGCCCCAGGCCAGCAGCGAAGCCCGGCGTGCCCCTTTGGTGCGCGATGGGGCCAGCGCTGCGCTGGCCTGGATCGAGCGTGCGGGCCAGCATTTACTGATGTGGGACGACCCTGCCTACCCTGCCCTGCTGGCTGAAATCGCCGACCCGCCACCGCTGTTGTTCATCGCGGGCGACCCTGCTTTGCTCGAGCGCCCGCAACTGGCAATGGTCGGCAGCCGCCGTGCCTCAAAGCCGGGGCTGGACACCGCCAGTGCCTTTGCCCGCAGTCTGGCGGCTGGCGGATTGGTGATCACCAGCGGTCTGGCGCTGGGGGTGGATGGGGCTGTGCATCAGGCTGCGCTGGACGTGGGTGGCTCTACCATCGGGGTGTTGGGCACGGGGCTGGAAAATTTTTATCCACAGCGCAATCACGCCCTGGCCAGACGCATGATCGAGCAGCGTGGTGCAGTCATTTCCGAGTTTCCCCTTGATGCAGGTCCGCAAGCAGCCAACTTTCCGCGCCGCAACCGGATCATCAGCGGTCTGTCGTTGGGGGTGCTGGTGGTTGAGGCCAGCGTGCGCAGCGGCTCGCTGATCACCGCCCGGATGGCCGCCGAGCAAGGCCGTGAGGTGTATGCGATACCGGGGTCGATTCATCATCCCGGTGCACGGGGTTGTCACCAATTGATTCGCGATGGCGCAACATTGGTGGAAAGCGTCGAACACATCCTTGAAGGTCTGCGTCACTGGCAGGTGGCAAGCACGGTGGTCGAGCCTGCACTTCCGGCACCAGCCGCCCATCCGCTGCTGGCCCTGTTGCATGCCGCGCCGCAGACCAGCGAGGGTCTGATGCTCAGCAGTGGCTGGGCATTATCCAGAGTGCTGGCCGCGCTGACTGAGCTGGAGCTTGAAGGCCGGGTCAGTTGTGAGGGCGGGCGATGGTTCGCTGCCGGTGACTAAGGGTACACTGCCGCCCAATCTATTGGAGAGACAGCAATGGTCAACAGTTGGCGTGTGCAACAAGCCGCTCGTGAAGTCAGAGCCGGGGCGGTGATTGCCTATCCAACCGAAGCGGTTTGGGGGTTGGGCTGTGATCCTTGGGATGAAGAGGCGGTCTGGCGGCTGCTGGCAATCAAATCACGGCCGGTGGATAAGGGCCTGATTCTGGTCGCGGACAATATTCGCCAGTTCGACTTTTTGTTCGAGGGCTTCCCCGAGCTTTGGATTGATCGCATGGCCAGTACCTGGCCCGGCCCGAATACCTGGCTGGTGCCACACCAGAACCTGCTGCCCGAATGGGTCACCGGCCAACACGACACCGTAGCCCTGCGGGTCACCAGCCACCCGCAGGTGCGCGAGCTGTGCGCACTGGTCGGGCCGCTGATTTCCACCTCCGCCAACCCGGCGGGCCGGCCTGCCGCGCGTTCACGGTTGCGGGTCGAGCAATACTTCCGCGGCCAGATCGACCACGTGCTCGGCGGCAGCCTGGGCGGGCGCCGTAATCCAAGCGTGATCCGTGATCTGGCGACCGGGCAGGTGGTTCGTCCCGGCTAGAGTCAATACTGCTCGATTAAGCACCACAAATCTTTGTGGGAGCGAGCTCTGCTCGCGACGAGACCAGTAAAATCACAGTATTTGTGGCGAATGCACCGCCGTCTTCGCTAGCAGGCTAGCTCCCACTGGGTCGGCGTTGTGCCGAGCACTTGGGCCAGGCACAAACCCGGTGGGAGTCGGCTCAGCCCACGAATGCTATGGCATGTCCACAGACAAACCGAAAGACTTGCACAGAGCCATAGAGTCTCCCACCAGGCCGATCAAGGAATCAGAATGGTCGAACCGGTGGTGCGGCGCGCCGCCAGTTCGGTCTGTGCCTGGGCTGCATCCTGCAGGGCGTACTGCTGGATGTCGTTGACCTTGATCTTGCCGCAGGCCAGCATGTCGAACAGCTCATCGGCCATGCTCTGCAGGCTTTGCGGGGTGTTGGCGTAACTGCCCAGGGTTGGTCGGGTGACGTACAGCGAACCTTTCTGGGCCAGCAGCCCCAGGTGGACGCCGGTCACCGCGCCCGAGGCATTGCCGAAGCTGACCAGCAGGCCACGCGGCGCCACGCAATCGAGTGAGGTCAGCCAGGTGTCCTTGCCCACGCTGTCATAGACCACCGGGCACTTCTTGCCGTCAGTCAATTCCAGCACCCGCTTGGCCACGTCTTCATGGCTGTAGTCGATGGTCTCCCAGGCGCCCAGGGCCTTGGCGTGAGCGGCTTTTTCCGCACTGCTGACCGTACCGATCAGGTTGGCGCCCAGCGCTTTGGCCCACTGGCAGGCCAGCGAACCGACGCCGCCGGCAGCGGCATGGAACAGGAAGGTTTCACCGGGTTTGATCTGGTAGGTCTGGCGCAGCAGGTACTGGGTGGTCAGACCCTTGAGCAGCACGGCGGCGGCCTGCTCGAAGCTGATCGCATCGGGCAGCTTGATCAGGTTGGCTTCTGGCAAGACATGAAATTCGCTGTAGCCGCCCAGCGGGCCGGTGCCATAGGCCACCCGGTCACCGACACTGAAACGGCTTACTTCACTGCCCACCGCCTCGACGACACCTGCGCCTTCATTGCCCAGACCGCTGGGCAGTTGTGCCGGGTACAGCCCGCTGCGGTAATAGGTATCGATGAAGTTCAGGCCGATGGCCCGGTTGCGTACTCGCACCTCCTGTGGGCCTGGCTCGGCGGGTTCGAAGTCGACGTACTCAAGGACTTCAGGGCCACCCGTCTTGCTGAACTGGATACGCTTTGCCATGTGCTCTCTCCATGATGTTGGATCCACTGTCTTCCCTATCGGACCCTTTCATGTGACGCACGTCAACTGCGAAGCCATTGCAGGCGATGTTATGCTACCCGCCACTTTGCCTGGAGCCCTTGTAGTCCGGGCACCAGACGTTTTTAGGGAGCCTCTAAAAACTGCCTGCGTTGCCATCGCTGCGTTAAAAACAGGCTCGGAATGCTCATTTACAACCCGTAAAGTCGAGCGCGACTCCGACTGTTCCTCGCCTGTTTTTGCCTTGCGCTGGCTGCCTCGCCGATGTTTTTAGAGGCTCCCTTTAGGGAGCGCCATGAATAGCCGTACCGAAGCCGTCAAAGCCTATCTGCTCGACCTGCAAGACCGTATCTGCGCCGCGCTGGAGCATGAAGACGGTGGCGCGCACTTCATCGAAGATGCCTGGGCCCGTGAAGCCGGGGGCGGTGGCCGTACCCGGGTCATCGAGAACGGCGCGGTGGTCGAGAAAGGCGGCGTCAACTTTTCCCATGTATTCGGCAGCAGCCTGCCGCCGTCGGCCAGTGCCCATCGGCCCGAGCTGGCCGGGCGCGGCTTCCAGGCGCTGGGCGTGTCGCTGGTGATCCACCCGCGCAACCCGTACGTGCCAACCTCGCATGCCAACGTGCGGTTCTTCATCGCCGAAAAAGAAGGCGAAGAACCGGTCTGGTGGTTCGGTGGCGGCTTTGACCTGACCCCTTACTATGGCGTCGAGGAAGACTGCATCCACTGGCACCAGGTCGCCGAACGCGCCTGCGCACCCTTCGGTGCCGACGTGTACCCACGCTACAAGGCCTGGTGCGACAGCTATTTCCACCTCAAGCATCGCAACGAGCCGCGCGGCATTGGCGGGCTGTTCTTCGATGACCTGAACCAGTGGGACTTCGACACCAGCTTCGCCTTCATGCGCGCCATCGGCGATGCGTACCTGGAGGCCTACCTGCCCATCGTGCGCCGCCGCAAGGCCGCTGCCTGGACCGTGCAACAGCGCGAATTCCAGGAGTTCCGCCGTGGGCGTTATGTCGAGTTCAACCTGGTATACGACCGTGGCACGCTGTTCGGCCTGCAATCGGGCGGGCGTACCGAATCGATCCTCATGTCCCTGCCGCCGCAGGTACGCTGGGGCTACGACTGGAAAGCCGCACCGGGCAGCGAAGAAGCACGCCTGACCGACTATTTCTTGCAGGACCGCGACTGGCTGGCCCTCGCCGCGCCCGACCAGACCCAGTGATCAACAGGAAGCCCAATGGACCACTACGTCGTCTTCGGTAACCCCATCGGCCACAGCAAATCGCCGCTGATTCACCGCCTGTTTGCCGAGCAGACCGGCCAGCAACTGGACTACAACACCGCACTGGCACCGCTGGACGGTTTTGCCGACTATGCCCGGGACTTCTTTGCGACTGGCCGGGGCGGTAACGTCACTGTGCCGTTCAAAGAGCAAGCCTTCGCCCTCGCCGACCAGTTGACCGAGCGCGCCCGCCGCGCCGGTGCGGTGAACACTCTGGCCAGGCAGGCCGACGGCACCTTGCTGGGTGACAACACTGACGGTGCCGGGCTGGTGCGTGACCTGACCGTCAACTGCGGCCTGGCGCTGCGCGGCAAACGCATCCTGCTGCTGGGGGCCGGTGGTGCCGTGCGCGGCGTGCTGGAGCCATTGCTGGCCGAGCAACCCGAGGTCCTGGTGATTGCCAACCGTACCGTGGAAAAGGCCGAGCAACTGGCCCGCGAATTTGCTGATCTGGGGCCGCTGTCGGCCAGCGGCTTTGACTGGCTTGAAGAGCCGGTGGACGTGATCATCAATGCCACTTCGGCCAGCCTGTCCGGCGAGCTGCCGCCGATTGCGCCAAGCCTGATCGAGCCGGGCGTGACCTTCTGCTACGACATGATGTACGGCAAAGAGCCGACCGCCTTCTGCCGCTGGGCCAGCGAACACGGCGCCGTGCGCGTGGTGGACGGCCTGGGCATGCTGGTCGAACAGGCCGCCGAAGCATTTATGTTGTGGCGCGGGGTTCGCCCTGACTCGGCACCGGTGCTGGCTGAAATGCGCCGGCTACTGGCCCAGGGCTGATCCGCTGCTCAGCGCGAAGCCTCGAACCTGACCGGGCACTGCTCGACGCCCTCCAGCTTCTGCAACTCTTCAACCACATGGGGCCGGGCGTTGCGCAGGGTCAGGCTGCGGTTCTGTTTGCCCAGCCGCCGGGCTTCCTGGTGCAGCATTTCGACCCCGGAGTAGTCGATGAAGTTGATGTGCTGGGCCTCGATCACCACATGCTGACCTTCGGTGCGCTGCAGGCGGCTTTGCAGGTAGTGGTTGGCGCCGAAGAAGATCGAGCCGCCAAAGCGCAGGATTTCCTGGTCACCGTCGCGCCATTGCTGAACTTGCGGCTGTGAGGTGCGCTTGAGGTAGAAGAACAGCGAAGCCAGTACCCCGGCGTAAATTGCGGTTTGCAGCTCCAGCAGCAGTGTCGCCACGCAGGTCAGGAGCATGACGAAGAACTCTGAACGGTTGACCCGCAACAGCGCGGCGATGCTCTTTCGATCCACCAGTCCCCAGCAGATCAACAGGATTGAGGCGGCCATGGCCGGAACCGGAATGTGCGCGATCAGCCCGGCGCCTGCCACCGCGAACAGCGCCACCCACAGCGCCGAGAACACCCCGGCCAGCGGCGAGTGTGCGCCGGCCTCATAACTGAGCGCGGCGCGGGTGAACGAGCCGGCCGACAGATAGCCAGAAAACAGCGCACCGACCATGTTTGACAGGCCCTGTCCACGGACTTCCTGGTTGGCGTTGATCATCTGCTGCGAGCGCGCCGACAGCGAGCGGGCAATCGACAAGCTGTTGACCAGCCCGAGCATGCCCACGGCGACGGCGGTCGGCAGCAGGCGAATAATCAGTTCCAGATCCACAGTGAGCGGGCTGAACGGCGGCAGGTGGCCGACGAATGCCTTGACCAGCGGCACGTGACCGAACAGCGACGGCCACAGCCAGACCAGCAGGCTGCTGGCAACCAGGGCAATCAGCAAGGTGGGCCAGCGCGGCACCAGAGTTTTGAGCAGCATGCCCAGCGCCAGAGTCAGTACGCCCAGCGCCAGTGATACCGGGTCCAGTTCACCGGCATGCGTCACCAGCGCCATGAAGCTGTTCAGTGCGGTGCTCTGGCTGGGCAGGCTCAGGCCCATCAGGTTGGGCAGTTGGCCAAGGGCGATGACGATTGCCGCGCCGAGGGTGAAACCGACCACCACCGAGTGCGAGACGAAGTTGACCAGCGCGCCGAACCGCATCAGCCCCAGCAGCATCTGGAACGCCCCGGCGATGAAGGTCAGCAGCAGAATCAGGGCGATGTAATCCTGGCTGGCCGGCACCGCCAGCGGGCTGACACTGGCGTACAGCACCACGGAAATCGCCGCTGTCGGGCCGCAGATCAGGTGCCACGACGAACCCCACAAGCATGCGATCAGCACCGGCACAATGGCCGCGTACAGTCCGTACTCCGGGGGTAGCCCGGCGATCAGCGCATAGGCGATCGATTGTGGCAGGGCGAGGATCGCCCCGCTCAGGCCCACCAACGCATCACGGCTGACACTCTGGCGGGTCTGCTGCGGCAGCCAGGCAAGAAAAGGCAGGTACTTGTGGCGCTTGAGCCGACCCATGGGTTCCTCATTGTGAATGGCTGTAGATCACCTGCCGCCCCGGCGCCGCGCCGTAGGACCGGCTTCAGCCGGGAAAACTTCGCGGCTAAAGCCGCTCCTACGGGATAACCATTAAAACTCAATGGTTTGCAGTTTTTTGATGAGGATCGCTGCAGCGGCGCGGTCTTCGCGGCTGAAGCGGATCGCCGCCCGGTTGTTCCTGCAACCTTGATTAAAGTCCGGACTTTACCGCCGCCAATCCATCCTGGCCATCCAGGGTTTTCACCCCTTTGAGCCACTGCTCCAGCACCGCCGGGTTGGCCTTGATCCAGGCTTTGGCGGCGTCATGATTGCTGACTTTGTTGCTCACCACCTCAGACATGATGGTGTTTTCCATGTCCAGAGTGAAGCTCAGGTTGCTGAACAATTGTGCAGCGTTCGGGCAGGCCTGGGCATAGCCCTTGCGGGTCACGGTATAGACCGAGCCGGTTGCGCCGAAGTATTTCTCGCCGCCCTTGAGGTAATGCATGCCTTTGATCTGCACGTTCATTGGGTGTGGGGTCCAGCCGAGGAACACCACGAACGCCTTGCGCTTCACATTGCGGTTCACTTCCGCGAGCATCGCTTGCTCGCTCGATTCCACCAACTTCCAGTTACCCAGACTGAATTCGTTGTTCTTGATGATTTCCTGCAACGACAGGTTGGCCGGCGCACCGGCGCCGATGCCGTAGATCTTCTTGCCGAATTTGTCGGCGAATTTTTCCAGGTCGGCAAAATCACGGACCCCGGCCTCCCACACATAGTCCGGTACGGCCAGGGTGAATTCGGTGCCTTCAAGGTTTTTGCTCAGTTGCGTGACCTCGCCGCTGGCAATGAACTTGTCATGAAAGCCCTGTTGGGCCGGCATCCAGTTACCGAGAAATACATCCAGCTGGCCGTCCTTGAGGCCGCCATAGGCAATCGGTACGGCCAGGGTATCGACCTTGGCGCTGTAGCCGAGGCCATCGAGCAACAGACCTGCGACCGCGTTGGTGGCGGCGATATCGCTCCAGCCCGGATCGGCCATCTTCACGGTCTTGCAGCTTTGCGGGTCAGCCTGGGCCGCTGCGCTGCCCAGGGTCAGGATGCTTGCCATCAGTGCTACGGATAACGTCTTCATGCAGATGCCCTTTGAAGTTATTGGTCTTGGCAGAAGTCGGATCAAACGTGTCAGGGGGTAGGGAAGCGTGCGCGGCGCTCCAGGTCGTCCAGGTCGATGTGGTTGCGCATGTACTGCTGGCTGGCATCGACCAGTGGCTGGTGGTCCCAGCTCTTGAGTTTGCCGCTGGCCAGCGCCTTGGCCACAAAGCGGCGGCGGCGCTGGCTGGCGAGTACCTGTTGGTGGATCGTCGGGATGTCCCAGCGTTCACGTGCCTCGGCCAAAAATGCCTCGAACAGCGCACGGTGGGCCGCTGACTGGCTGAGCTCTTGTTGTTCCTGCGGATCGTTGTGCACATCGAACAACAGGCACGGGTCCTGTTCCGAGTAGATGAACTTCCAGGTGCCGCGGCGGATCATCATCAGCGGGCTGGTGGTGCCTTCGGCCATGTATTCGCCAAAGACCTCGTCATGCCCGTCGCTGCCTTGCAGGTGTGGCAACAGCGAGCGGCCATCGAGCGGCAGGTTGTCATCCACTCGCCCTGCGGCCAGCTCGACCAGGGTCGGCAGCAGGTCGGCGGTAGACACCGCCGCACTGACCCGCCGCGCCGCGAACTGCCCCGGTGCATGAATCAGCAGCGGCACCCGGGCGGCCATTTCGAACCAGTGCATTTTGTACCAGAGGCCGCGCTCGCCGAGCATGTCGCCGTGGTCACCGGAGAACACGATGATGGTGTCCTCGGCCAGGCCGGTGTCTTCCAGGGTCTGCAAGAGCTTGCCAATGTTGTGGTCGATGTAGCTGCAAGCGCCGAAGTAGGCACGCCGGGCGTCACGGATTTTGTGTTCGGGCAGCGGTTTGTCCCATAGATCGTAGACCTTGAGCAGCCGTTGCGAGTGTGGGTCCAGCGCATTCTGATCGGCGTGGGCCACCGGCATCGGAATTTCGTCGTCGCTGTACAGGTCCCAGAACGCCTTGGGAATGGTGTACGGGTCATGCGGGTGAGTCATCGACACGGTCAGGCAGAACGGCGCGTCGCCGTCCTGGCGCACATGGTCGAATAGATACTGCTGGGCCTTGAACACCACCTCTTCGTCGAAATCCAGCTGGTTGGTGCGCACGCAGGGACCGGCCTGCAACACCGACGACATATTGTGATACCAGCTCGGGCGCACGTCGGGCTCGTCCCAGTTCACCGCCCAGCCGTAGTCGGCCGGGTAGATGTCGCTGGTCAGCCGCTCTTCATAGCCGTGCAACTGGTCCGGGCCGCAGAAGTGCATCTTGCCCGACAGCGCGGTGCGGTAGCCGAGGCCGCGCAAGTAGTGAGCGTAGGTCGGAATGTCGGCGGGAAAGTCCGCTGCGTTGTCGTAGGCGCCGATCTTGCTCGGCAACTGGCCGCTGACCAGCGTGAAACGCGATGGCGCGCACAGCGGGCTGTTGCAGTAGGCCGCCTCGAACACCACCGCTTCGCGGGCCAGGCGGCTCAGGTTGGGCAACTTGATCGGCGACGGCGCATAGATCGGCAGAATGGGCGCGGCCATCTGATCGGCCATGATGAAAAGAATGTTGTTGCGTTTCATTGCGCGGCATCCCATTGCGAGGGTTTATGCGAAAGTGGTGTAGTCCAGCATGGAGCTGGCGGTTTTTCCGGTAAAGCCCATGCATCGCAATGACTAGGATAAGTGCAGCTTATGTTTGAGAGCCTTGGCGGACAGTCACTGGACCTGCTGCGGGTATTCGAGGCCGCAGCCCGCTCGCGCAGCTTTACCGCAGCGGCCAGCGAGCTGGGCACCACCCAGCCGGCGATCAGCCAGCAGATCAAGCGCCTGGAAGAACAGCTGGCGACCCGGCTGTTCGACCGGGTGTATCGCGGCATCGCCCTGACCGAGGCCGGAGAAGAACTGTTCAGCCACGTGCAGGCCGGTCTGCAGTCCATCGATTCTGGCCTGACCGCCATTACCCGGCGGCATCAGCATGAAGTGCTGCAGGTCGCCACAGATTTTGCCTTTGCCGCCTACTGGCTGATGCCGCGCCTGCATCGCTTTCACCAGCTCAACCCGGACGTGGATGTCAGCCTGGTCACCAGTGAGCGCAGGCACGGCATGTTGCGCGCCGATATCGATGTGGCGGTGCTGTTCGGCGATGGGCGTTTTCAGCAGGGGCAGAGCCACTGGTTGTTCAGCGAAGAAGTGTTTCCGGTATGCAGCCCGCGCTTGCTGGCTGGTTGCCCGCCGCCTCTAGCGCTGGAAGTTTTGCGCGAGTTGCCGTTGCTGCACCTGCGCAACCAAGGCAGCCTGTGGTTCGATTGGGCCGGCGTGTTTCGTGCCCTCGGCATCGAACAGGCACCGACTCCCGGCCAGTTGCGCTTCGACAATTACACCCTGTTGATCCAGGCTGCCATTGGCGGGCAAGGCGTTGCATTGGGCTGGCGGCATCTGGTCGATAACCTGATTGAGCAAGGGCTGCTGTGCCGGCCGATCAGTGCCCGCGTCATGTCCGCGTCGGGTTATTACCTGGTGCTGCCGCAACGCAAACGGCGCTTGCCACTGATCCAGCAATTCGTCGACTGGTTGATCAGCGAGCAGTCGGATAGCCAGGCGTCATTGGCCGGTCAGCCACTGCCGCCGATTGCAGTCTGAGCGTCTGGCGTGGGATAACGAGGCATCTTTGATTGAATGTGAAGGAGCACTGTAATGCCGCAAATCCACGGCTATCACGCCCATGTGTATTTCGATGCACAGACCATCGACCAGGCCCGCGCCTTGTGTGAGGCCGCCACGGCGAAATTCGAGATCCAGATGGGCCGGGTGCATCAGCAATTGGTCGGGCCACACCCGGACTGGAGCTGCCAACTGGCATTCGCCCACAAGGACTTTGCCGACATCGTGCTGTGGCTGGCGCTGAACCGTAAGGAACTGGTGGTGTTCCTGCATCCGTTGACCGGCGACGAACTGGCCGATCATACGGCGCATGCGATCTGGATGGGCGCGGTACGTCCGCTGAATCTGAACGTGTTCGAACGCTGAACAGCTTTGCTGTAGGAGCGGCTTCAGCTGCGAAGCCCTGCGCCGCTAAAGCTGCGCGATAAAGCTGTGCCGGGCGATTCCCCGCCGGGATCTGCGTCTTGCTAAAGTAATAAATCCGACGCAAACCCGGTGGGAGGCGGCTCTGCCGGCGAAAGCAGCGCATGGCGCTGCCAAAGGGCACTACCTCAATTCAGCACACCATCGAGAATCGCGTAGACAATCCCGGTGCCGACCGCGATCAACACGATATCCGTGCCGGTACGGCGCCATTCATAGCCCTGATAATGCGGCAGTTCGCGCAGCGCCCTGGCATCCAGGCGCTTGCCATAGCCTGGCGGCAGCGGCTTGCCCTTGACGATGTGTACATGGGGCGGCAACGGCTGACCACGACCAATCAACTCGCGGTGCTGCTGGAACTGCTGGCGCACCGGGCCGAAGTCTTGCGGTGGGCCTTTGCCGCCATGGTTGTCATGGCCGCGTACGGGTTTGTCTGCCGGTCCTTGCTGATGACCGCCGCGCTCGTCGCGACCATGGCCACGATCATCCGGCGGCGCGGCCTGCAGCAAGGTGCTGGCGCTGATCATCAGGATACCGAGGCCGGCAACAATGCGGTTTGGCAATTTCATGGGGAGCGCTCCTGCATGCGGCAATGAAAAAGGGGTTCACGACACGAGTCGTGAACCCCTCAAGTCTTGCCATGTAAGAGTAGTCAAAAAGCCTGTAATTCCTCTGTATCAGGATCTTTACCCAGGCTTACAAAGCCGTTACCACGTCCTTCGCGGCTAAAGCCGCTCCTACGGACCGTATACGTAGGAGCGGCTTCAGCCGCGAAGAGTTCGACCTAGGTCCGAGCGCTTCGCACACCTTCGGCCAGCGCGGCGCACAGACTCAACACGCCATCGATCGCTTTGTCTGGCGATTGAGCCTTGGCGATCTGGTCGACCAGTGCCGAACCGACCACCACTCCGTCCGCCAGCCTGGCGATGGCCGCTGCCTGTTCCGGGGTGCGGATGCCGAAGCCGACACTGATGGGCAGCGTGGTATGGCGGCGCAGACGTTCGATGGCTTCAGTCACCTGGTCGGTGGTCGCAGAACCGGCGCCGGTCACGCCGGCTACCGATACGTAGTAGACGAAGCCGGAGCTGCGCTCCAGCACTTTGGGCAGGCGTGCGTCGTCGGTGGTCGGAGTGGTCAGGCGGATGAAGTCGATGCCCGACGCCTGGGCCGGGGTCGCCAGCTCGGCGTCGTGCTCTGGCGGCAGGTCAACGATAATCAGGCCGTCGACCCCGGCTTGTTTGGCCTGGGCCACGAAGGCTTCGACGCCAAAGCGGTGGATCGGGTTGTAGTAACCCATCAGCACGATCGGTGTGCTGTCGTCGTCGGCACGGAACTCGCGGACCATCTGTAGGGTTTTTGTCAGGGTCTGGCCGGCATCCAGAGCGCGCAGGGTCGCCAGCTGGATCGCCACGCCATCGGCCATCGGGTCGGTGAACGGCATGCCCAGTTCGATCACGTCGGCGCCTGCGGCCGGCAGGCCCTTGAGGATTTTCAGCGAGGTGTCGTAGCCAGGATCGCCTGCGGTGATAAAGGTCACCAGGGCGGAGCGGCCTTCGGCCTTGAGCTGGGCAAAACGGTGTTCGAGACGGCTCATGCCTGCTTCTCCTGGTTCTGTTCGGCCGCAGCCATGTGGTTCATCACGGTTTGCATGTCTTTGTCGCCACGGCCCGAGAAGCACACCACCATCAGGTGATCCTTGGGCAGCGTCGGCGCCCGGCGAATGGCTTCGGCCAGGGCGTGGGACGTTTCCAGCGCCGGAATGATGCCTTCCAGGCGGCAGCACTTGTGGAAGGCGTCGAGGGCTTCGTTATCGGTGATGCTGACGTATTCGACGCGCTTAATCTCATGCAACCAGGCGTGTTCCGGGCCGATACCCGGATAGTCCAGGCCGGCGGAAATCGAGTGGGCGTCGTCGATCTGACCGTCTTCGTTCTGCAGCAGATAGGTACGGTTGCCGTGCAGCACGCCGGGTACGCCGCCATTGAGGCTGGCCGCGTGCTTGTCGGTGTCGACGCCATGGCCACCGGCTTCAACGCCGATGATCTGTACCCCGCTGTCATCCAGGAACGGGTGGAACAGGCCCATGGCGTTGGAGCCGCCACCGACGCAGGCGACCAGGCTGTCGGGCAGCCGACCCTCCTTCTCCAGCATCTGTTCTTTGGCTTCTTTGCCGATCACCGACTGGAAGTCACGAACCATCGCCGGGTACGGGTGTGGGCCGGCCACGGTGCCGATCAGGTAGAAGGTGTTGTCGACGTTGGTCACCCAGTCGCGCAGGGCTTCGTTCATCGCATCCTTGAGGGTGCCGGTGCCGGAGGTGACCGGCACGATTTCGGCGCCCAGCAGCTTCATGCGGAACACGTTGGCCTGCTGACGCTCGATGTCGGTCGCGCCCATGTAGATCACGCAAGGGATGCCGAAGCGTGCTGCAACAGTGGCGGTGGCCACGCCGTGCATGCCGGCGCCGGTCTCGGCGATCAGGCGGGTCTTGCCCATGCGCTTGGCCAGCAACACCTGGCCGATGCAGTTGTTGATCTTGTGCGCGCCAGTGTGGTTCAGCTCTTCACGCTTGAAGAAAATTTTCGCGCCGCCCAAGTCATCACTCAGGCGCTCGGCGTAGTACAGCGGGTTGGGACGGCCGACGTAATCGCGCTGAAAGTAAGCCAGTTGCTCGGCGAAGGTCGGATCCTGTTTGGCGGCTTCGTACTCGCGGTTCAGGTCGAGAATCAGCGGCATCAGGGTTTCAGCGACGTAGCGGCCGCCGAACGAGCCGAACAGGCCGTTGGCATCGGGGCCGTTACGCAAAGTGGTCTGGGTCATGAGCTACTCCGGGTGCACTGGGGCAAATGAGTTGAGCCGTATGGGCAATGGGTACACTTTAACCAGCGCATGGCGCGCTGAAAACCGATAAGATCGCCGCAACCTGTCAGGAAAACTCAACTGTTATGAGCCGTGACCTGCCCCCGCTCAATGCCTTGCGTGCCTTCGAGGCCGTTGCCCGCCTGGGCAGCGTCAGCCAGGCCGCTGAACAGCTGCATGTGACCCATGGCGCGGTAAGCCGCCAACTCAAGCTGCTGGAAGAGCATTGGGGGGTCAGCCTGCTGCGCAAGGATGGGCGTGGCCTTAAACTCACAGATGCCGGTATCCGGCTGCGCGATGTCAGCGCCGAAGTGTTCGATAAATTGCGTGCCGTGTCGGCCGAGTTGAGCCAGGGCAGCGCCGACGCACCGTTCGTGCTCGGCTGTTCCGGCAGCCTGTTGGCGCGCTGGTTCATTCCGCGTCTGGGGCGTTTGAATGCCGAGTTGCCTGACCTGCGCTTGCACTTGTCTGCCGGTGAAGGCGATCTGGACCCCCGGCGTCCGGGGCTTGATGCCCTGCTGGTGTTCGCCGAGCCACCCTGGCCGGCTGACATGCAGGTGCTGGAGCTGGCCCGCGAGCGGATCGGCCCGGTACTCAGTCCGCATTTCGCCCGTTTTGAGCAACTGCGCCAGGCGCCGGCCCAGGCGTTGCTGAGTGAGTCGTTGTTGCACACCACGTCACGGCCACAGGCCTGGCCAAGCTGGGCGCAACACAATGGCATCGACCCGCAGGCGCTGCGGTTCGGGCAAGGTTTCGAGCATCTGTATTACTTGCTGGAGGCGGCGGCTGCCGGCCTGGGGGTCGCCATTGCGCCACAGCCGCTGGTCGCGGACGACCTGCGGGCCGGGCGTCTGGCAGCGCCGTGGGGGTTCAGTGAAACCCCGGCGCAGCTCGCGCTGTGGGTGCCGCGCCGGGCCGCTGACGGGCGTGCCCGGCAACTGGCCCAGTGGCTACGCGAGGAGTTGAACAGCGCGCGCTGATCAGTCGCCGCGTTTGCACAGCAGGTAGGCGGCCAGCAGGCCCAGTGCGCCGACCGCTACACCGGCGGTGGTCCATGGATGGTCCTGAGCGTAATCGCGGGTGGCGATGGCGTTTTCCCGGGTCTTGACCTTGACGTCTTCGTAGACATCGCTGAGCAGCCCGCGGGAATGACCCAGAGCGCGTTCGGCACTGGCCTTGAGGCTCTTGAGGGTCTTGTGCGACTCCTCGGATGCATCGGCCTTCAGGCTTTCCAGCGACTTGAGCAGACTTTCGATCTCTGCTTCAACGCTTTGCAGCGAAGCCTTGCGAAGGGAAGAACTAGCCATGGTATTTCTCCTGCAGTGATGAGTGGCGTGTGTTGATTCCGACTACGGCCCTTTTGAAAAGTGCAGTCGAAAATCCTCCGGCTTTTTGCCGGCTGAACTTTTGCAGCGCTTGGGCACACAGAAACAGGGAGCGGCACGCCTGCTACGCTCGTTATGACCATCAAGGAGAATTGCCATGAGCGACCATCGCACCTACAAGAAGATCGAGTTGATCGGCTCGTCTACCACCTCGATTGAAGACGCCATCAACAACGCCCTGGCCGAAGCCAGCAAAAGCCTGACCCATCTGGAGTGGTTCGAAGTGACCGAAACCCGCGGTCATATCGAGAACGGCAAGGTGGCGCACTTCCAGGTCACCATCAAAGTCGGCTTCCGGATTGCCAATAGCTGAAGCACGTCACATTTGAGTGAGTCGGCCACTGAACCTTCAGACTGGCTCACTGCCCTATTTTGCGCGACACCTTCTCAGCCCGTTCACGGGCACCTTTTTGCAGTCAAAAACGGAGATGTGCTCATGAAGCGACTCATGCTGGCGGTAGGTTTGTTGACTCTGGCAGGTACAGCCGCTGCGGCGGGTAAACCTTGTGAAGAACTAAAGTCGGAAATCGACGCCAAACTGCAGGCCAAAGGCGTTACGTCCTATAGCCTGGAAGTGGTTGAAAAAGGCAGCGCCGCCGACCAGCAGGTGGTCGGCAGCTGCGATGGCGGCACCAAGGAAATCGTCTACAAGCGTGGCTGAGGTGCCGGCTCAGAGGCGGGCTTTGTAGGAGCTGCTTTAGCAGCGAAGCTTTCGCGGATAAACGGATCGCCGCCCGGCCGCTCCTACGGGACCGCAGATCAGCCCTTGGCCACCTGCGCCAGGATCTCGAACGAGCGCAGACGGTCGGTGTGCTCGAACAGGTCGCATGTGAAGATCAGTTCATCGGCCTCGGTCTGTTCCAGCAGCACGTCCAGTTTGGCGCGGATCTTCTCCGGGCCGCCAATCACGGCCAGGCCCAGAAAGCTCATCACCGCTTCGCGCTCATGGGGCAGCCACAACCCGTCCATGTCCGGTACCGGTGGGCGTTGCACCAGGCTATGGCCGCGCATCAGTGCCAGAATGCGCCGGTACACCGAGGTCGCCAGGTACTCGGCCTGCTCATCGCTGTCAGCCGCCACCAGTGGCACACCCAGCATCACATAGGGTTTATCGAGCACTTCAGAAGGCTGGAAGTGGTTGCGATAGACGCGAATCGCCTCGTGCATGTAGCGCGGCGCGAAGTGTGAGGCGAAGGCATACGGCAGGCCGCGCATTCCGGCCAGTTGCGCGCTGAACAGGCTTGAACCGAGCAGCCAGATCGGCACCTCGGTGCCATAACCTGGCACTGCGATCACTTTTTGCTCAGGCGTACGCGGCCCCAGATACTTCACCAGTTCGGCAACATCATCCGGAAAATCATCGGCACTGCCCGAGCGCTCCCGACGCAGCGCACGCGCGGTCATCTGGTCCGAGCCCGGCGCCCGGCCCAGCCCCAGATCAATGCGGCCCGGATACAGGCTGGCCAGGGTGCCGAACTGCTCGGCGATCACCAGCGGTGCATGGTTGGGCAGCATCACCCCACCGGCCCCCACGCGAATCGTCGACGTACCGCCGGCCAGATAGCCGAGCAGCACCGAGGTGGCGGAGCTGGCAATGCCGTCCATGTTGTGGTGCTCGGCCACCCAGAAGCGGTTGAAACCGAGTTTCTCGACATGTCGGGCCAGGTCCAGCGAGCGGTGCAAGGCATCGGCCGGGCCTTTGTCTTCGCGCACGGGCACCAGGTCGAGGGTGGAAATCTTGATATCGGACAGGCGTTTCATAAGCCGCGCATGCTCCTTTGAGTGACGTGAGCGGACTCAAGGCCCGTAATAACTCAAGCAATGAGGGCCAAGCGATGGGTTTTCAATGGCAGCTGATGAAATTTCCTACCTTGGTAGTAGGAATTAGCTCTTTGAACTTCCCCTGTGGCCCAGCCTCAGAACTCTTGTTGCTGTACGAAAAATGACCCGTTCACAAGGAGAGACCATGTCCATCGTCAAGAAAGCATCTGCTCATTGGGAAGGCGACCTGAAAGAAGGGATTGGCCACATTTCCACGGAAACCGGCGTGTTGCGTGAAGCCCCGTATGGCTTCAAGGCACGTTTCGAGGGCGGCAAAGGCACTAACCCGGAAGAACTGATCGGCGCTGCGCATGCCGGCTGCTTCTCTATGGCTTTTTCGATGATTCTCGGCGACGCCGGGCTGAAGGCCAAAAGCATCGACACCCAGGCCGAAGTGACACTGGAGAAGCAGGAAGGTGGTTTTGCGATCACTGAAATCAACCTGATTCTCAAGGCGGACATCCCCGGTGCCACGGAAGATCAGTTCCGTGAATTGGCCACCAAGGCCAAGGAAGGTTGCCCGGTTTCCAAAGTGCTCAACGCATCGATCACTCTGCAGGCGACCCTGGTCAATTGATGAATACGGCAGTCTGGTATCACGCCAGACTGCCGTGGGCGAACTCGATGAGCGGTAGTCAGGTCCAACCAGTATCGGCACAGCAGTGTGTGCCTTGTACGAAGGGATCGACCATGAAACGTCTGCTCGCTGCTTTGACCTGCACCCTCCTGGCCACCGGCGCCATGGCCGCGCCGAAATCCTGTGACGAGCTCAAGGATGAAATCGAAGCGCGGATTCAGGCCAATAATGTCACCTCCTACACCCTGGAAATCGTCAACAATGACGAGGTTCATGACCCGAGTATGGTGGTCGGCAGTTGCGCCAATGGCACGCATAAAATCATCTATCAGAATAACGACCGCTAATTAGATGCAATGCATGTCCGAGTCGCGAGCAACCTCCTGCCGCTGCGCGTCATACAGCCGCGCTTCGATGTCATTGGCGAGCGAGCGTACTTGCAGGCGATAACGCTGCCCGGCCTTGAAACCATCGTAATCGACATGGATAAAACAGGTGATGTCGGTGTAGTCGTCACTGAACATGCCCATTGCCGCACCTGAGCGATACTCATAGTCGTAGCGCACCACCAGTTGGTGGCGGCCAGGCGTCACCTGGAAATAGCGCCCGTCGTAGGTGTTCTCACCGTCGAGCTTATCAGCCATCACCAGCCTGCCGGTCATGGTGTTGAGATCGACCCAGGCCAGGGCCGGATCATGGATTGGCAAGGGACCTGCACATCCGCTCAGGATGCCGAAGGCCAGAACAG
The DNA here is from genome assembly GCF_024129895.2 of Pseudomonas sp. 21LCFQ02. Classification (NCBI taxonomy): domain Bacteria; kingdom Pseudomonadati; phylum Pseudomonadota; class Gammaproteobacteria; order Pseudomonadales; family Pseudomonadaceae; genus Pseudomonas; species Pseudomonas sp. 21LCFQ02. Next base: position 1,211,212 of record NZ_CM178749.1, on the reverse strand, counting down.
GTAGTATGCGACGCATGACAGGCTCCAGATAGACGAGTGGCGATGATAGTGGCCGCGACTGTCGCTGTCCTCACCCTCTTCAGGATTGGTATTTCAGGGCGTCGTATGCCAGGACTTGATGTTTCGCGTCTTAGTTGTGGTCTGCTCATACTGTTGGCAACGCTGCTCGGCGGTTGTTCCAGTCTTTCCTACTACGGCCAGTTGGCGACCGGGCAATGGCAGTTATTGCAGGCCCGCGAGCCGGTGGCCGATGTAATCGCCGACCCAGGCCGCGACCCGGCATTGCGCAAGCATCTGGCCCTGGCCCAGCAGGCCCGGCGGTTTGCCAGCGAAACACTGCACCTGCCGGATAACCGCAGCTATCGGCTGTATGCCGACATTGGCCGACCGTTCGTGGTCTGGAATGTGTTTGCCACCGACGAATTTTCGCTGGACCCGTTGAGCCACTGCTTCCCGATTGCCGGTTGTGTGGCTTATCGCGGCTATTACAGCCTGGGCGGTGCGCGGGGAGAGGCGGCGCTGCAACGGCAGGCTGGCAAGGATGTGTTCGTGGCCGGTATCGAAGCCTATTCGACCCTGGGCTGGTTCAGTGATCCGATCCTTAACACCATGCTGGGCTGGGGTGACGAGCGTCTGGCAACGCTGATCTTCCATGAACTGGCCCATCAGCGTTTCTATGTCAAAGATGACACCGCATTCAACGAGTCATATGCCAGCTTCGTCGAGCAGGAAGGCACCCGCCAGTGGCGCGCTGCGCGTGGGTTAGCGGCTGTGCATGAGCGCCGCGCCGGTCAGCGCGAGGCGCTGACCCGGTTGGTGCTCGATACCCGCCAGCGCCTGCGTGCCTTGTATGCCCAGCCGCTGGGTCCTGCGCTGATGCGTGAGCGCAAGGCCGCCGAGTTCGAGCGGCTGCGCCAGGAATATCGTGCACTGCGCGATCAGCAATGGCCGGGCGACAAGCGCTTCGATGCCTGGATCAATGCGCCGCTGAACAACGCCAAACTGCTGCCCTTTGGCCTTTATGAGCAATGGGTGCCGGCTTTTGCCGCGTTGTTTGCGCAGGTCAACCGCGACTGGCCGGCCTTTTACGCGCGGGTCGAACAGCTGGGCAAACTGGCACCGACCGAACGCCAGGCCGCATTGCAAGCGCTGATGCCGATCGCCCCGGTAACCCCGATTACCCCGTAGGAGCGGCTTTAGCCGCGAAGGCTTCCCGGCTAAAGCGGATCGCCGCCCGGCGGCTCCTACGATTGGATCGCCATAAATCCCCGATGCAGTTCAGCCACGCTCGGGTAGTGATACTCCGGCGCTTCGGCCAGCAGTTCTTCGGCGCTGCCGAACCCATAACCCACTGCCGCGACCTGCAAGCCGTTGCGCCGTCCACCGATCAGGTCGTGTTTGCGGTCGCCGATCATCAGGGTCTGGGCCGGGTCGAGTCGCTCTTCGGCCAGCAGGTGGGCGATCAGTTCGACCTTGTCGGTGCGGGTGCCGTCCAGCTCGCTGCCGTAGATCACTTTGAAGTGCCGGGCAAAGTCGAAATGCCGGGCGATCTCCCGGGCGAATACCGACGGTTTGGAGGTGGCGACATACAAGGTGCGACCCTGACCGCTCAAGGTTTCCAGCAACTGCGGGATACCGTCGAACACCAGGTTCTCGTACAGCCCGGTGACCTTGAAGCGCTCACGGTAGAAATTCACCGCCTCCCAGGCCTTGGCCTCGTCCATGGCATAGGACTGCATGAACTGCTGCAACAGCGGTGGGCCGATGAAGTGTTCCAGCCGGGTGATGTCGGGTTCGTCGATGCCCAGCTTGCCCAGGGCAAACTGGATTGAGCGGGTGATGCCCAGACGCGGGTCGGTCAGGGTGCCGTCGAGGTCGAACAGGATGTTTTGTTGGTACATGGATGCTCGCGGGTCAATGGGGCCTGAAATTCAAAGCTGATCGAAGCCTTCAGCCAGATGCTGGTCCTTGAGCTTCACATAATTGCTGGCGCTGTAGGGAAAGAACGCGATCTCTTTCTCGGTCAAGGGGCGTACCTGTTTCACGGGTCTGCCGACATACAGAAAACCGCTTTCCAGCACCTTGCCTGGCGGCACCAGGCTGCCGGCGCCGATGATCACTTGGTCCTCGACCACCGCGCCATCCATGAGGGTGCTGCCCATGCCGATCAGGATTCGATTACCGATCCGGCAGCCATGCAACATGCATTTATGGCCGATGGTGACCTCATCACCGATCAACAGCGGGAAACCGTCGGGGTTGAAGGGGCCGGCGTGAGTGATGTGCAGCACGCTGCCGTCCTGCACGCTGGTGCGGCTGCCGATACGGATCCGGTGCATGTCGCCGCGCACCACGGTCAGCGGCCACACCGAACTGTCGGCACCGATCTGCACATCGCCGATCACCACTGCCGAACTGTCGACGAAGGCCCGCTCGCCGAGGGCCGGGGTGTGCTGCTGGAACTTGCGAATGGCCACGATAGCCTCCTTCTTTATTCGTGATAGAGCGGGAATCAAGGTTTCAGGGCTGCTTATGGCGTCGATTGTAATTAAGATGGCCGAGTGTTTCTTCCAGCCAAGGTGCAAAACCGTGAGCGCGAACAACCCTCTTCTGCAACCGTACGACCTGCCTCCTTTCTCGGCGATCCGTGCCGAGCACGTAAAACCGGCCATTGACCAGATTCTGGCCGACAACCGCGCGGCCATTGCGAGCATTCTTGCCCAACAGGGCGAGCAGCCGGACTGGGCCGGGCTGATCCTGGCGCTGGATGAAGTCAATGATCGGCTGGGCGCGGCCTGGAGCCCGGTCAGCCACCTCAATGCAGTGTGCAACAGCGCCGAGCTGCGTGAAGCCTATGAGTCGTGCCTGCCCGCGCTGAGCGCCTATTCCACCGAGATGGGCCAGAACCGTACGCTGTTCCAGGCCTATGAGGCCCTGGCGGCCAGCCCGGCGGCGGCCGGTTTCGATGTTGCCCAGAAGACCATTGTTGAACATGCGTTGCGCGACTTCCGTTTGTCGGGCATCGATCTGCCGCCCGAGCAGCAGAAGCGCTACGCCGAGGTGCAGAGCAAGCTGTCGGAGCTGGGCAGCCAGTTCTCCAACCAGTTGCTCGACGCGACCCAGGCCTGGACCAAACTGGTCACTGACGAGGCAGCGCTCGATGGCCTGACCGAATCGGCCAAGCAGCAGATGGCTGCCGCCGCGCAGGCCAAGGATCTGCAAGGCTGGCTGATCACTCTGGAATTCCCTAGCTATTACGCGGTGATGACCTACGCCAACGACCGGGCGCTGCGCCAGGAGCTGTACACCGCCTACTGCACCCGCGCCTCGGATCAAGGCCCGAACGCCGGGCAGAATGACAACGGCCCGGTGATGGAGCAGATCCTCGATCTGCGCCAGGAACTGGCCGCGCTGCTGGGGTTTGCCAACTTTGCCGAACTGAGCCTGGCGACCAAGATGGCCGAGTCCAGCGATCAGGTGCTGAGCTTCCTGCGTGACCTGGCGGTGCGCAGCAAGCCGTTCGCCGCCCAGGACCTGCAACAGCTCAAGGCCTTCGCTGCCGAGCAGGGTTGCCCGGACCTGCAAAGCTGGGACACCGGTTACTACGGTGAAAAACTCCGTGAGCAGCGCTACAGCGTGTCGCAGGAAACCGTGCGCGCCTGGTTCCCGATCGACAAGGTGCTGGGCGGCCTGTTCAGCATCGTGCAGCGCTTGTACGGCATCGAAATCAACGAGCTGAGCGGCTTCGACACTTGGCATCCGGATGTGCGCCTGTTCGAAATCAAGGAAAACGGCCAGCACGTCGGGCGCTTCTTCTTCGACCTCTACGCCCGTGCCAACAAGCGCGGCGGTGCCTGGATGGATGGCGCCCGTGACCGTCGGCGCACTGCTGGCGGCCAGTTGCAGAGCCCGGTGGCCAACCTGGTGTGCAACTTTACCCCGGCCTCGCCCGGCAAGCCGGCGCTGCTGACCCACGATGAAGTCACCACGCTGTTCCACGAGTTTGGTCACGGCCTGCATCACCTGCTGACCCGCATCGAGCATGCCGGTGTGTCGGGCATCAACGGTGTGGCCTGGGACGCGGTGGAGCTGCCGAGCCAGTTCATGGAGAACTGGTGCTGGGAGCCTGAAGGGCTGGCGCTGATCTCCGGTCACTATGAAACCGGCGAGCCGCTGCCGCAGGACCTGCTGGAAAAAATGCTCGCGGCGAAGAATTTCCAGTCCGGGCTGATGATGGTCCGTCAGCTGGAGTTCTCGTTGTTCGACTTCGAGCTGCACGCCACCCATGGCGACGGCCGTAGCGTGCTGCAGGTTATTGAAGGGGTGCGTGACGAAGTCTCGGTGATGCGTCCGCCCGCCTACAACCGCTTTGCCAACGGCTTTGCGCATATCTTTGCCGGCGGCTACGCGGCTGGTTACTACAGCTACAAATGGGCTGAAGTGCTGTCGGCCGATGCGTTCTCGAAGTTTGAAGAAGACGGCGTGCTCAATGCCGAGACCGGCCGGGCTTTCCGCGAGGCGATTCTGGCCCGCGGCGGCTCCCAGGCACCGATGGTGCTGTTCGTCGATTTCCGCGGACGCGAGCCATCAATTGACGCACTCTTGCGCCATTGCGGCCTGAGTGAGGAAGCGGCATGAGCGATGGCCCCGTGGTCACTCCAAAACGCTTTATCGCCGGGGCGGTGTGCCCGGCGTGCAGCGAGCCCGACAAGCTCAAGATGTGGAGCGAAGACGGGGTTCCGCACCGTGAGTGCGTGAACTGCGGCTACAGCGACACCCTCAACGAGCAGGGCCTGTCGGTGCCCAAAGAGCTGGGCACCCGGGTCAACCGGGTCGAAGTCAAACCGGCCAACCCCAAGGTGCAGGGCGTGCAGTTCTTCCCTAATCCGAAGCTCAAGAAGCCGGTTGATCCGGGCTGATATCGCTGAACGGTTCCGTAGCCTGCAACCAGGCTCCGGAACCGTTGCCTCAGTAGCCCCTGCACTTCAGAAAGGCTCTGGCCAGGTCGTAAAGAACCTCGTCTGGCGGCATGTCGTAATCATCCTGGGAGCCATTCAAGTCTTCATCCCAGGCAGGCTTTTCAAATTCGTCCTCGCCGTCCGGCGATAAAACACGCGCCACGCTGACCGGTTCTGCCTCGGCGTCTTCGAAAAACTCGATCTGAATTTCAATGGCCCTGCCCCTTTGGACGGTGTAGGCAGTCAGGTGTATTTCGTAATTAGTGGCCATCATCCACCTCGCATCAATAAAGGATTGCGATGACTCGGGAACCGAGCAATAGCTGCCGGAGCACGGTAGCCCTCGTTTCAGGCCGGGTCTACTGACAGAAATGACAGCGAATCTGGCAGCCAGTGTTCTTGCCGACGGTTATGGCATCAGGCCGATATTGTTGTACTGTATATAAAAACAGTATCTGGGCAGCCCGCATGACTCTGACACCGGCAATCCGTGGCCGCGGCACGGCCAGTAATCCGCACAACCGGTTCGCGCCTCAGCGTTCGGTGGCCGAAGACGACGGCTGGTATCAGGAGGCGCCGCTGACTCAGGGCACTGAGGTGATCCATGAAACCGCCAAGAGCATCATTACCCGCAATACCTCGCCGGATATCCCTTTCGACCGCTCGATCAATCCTTATCGCGGCTGCGAGCATGGCTGCATCTATTGTTTCGCCCGGCCCAGCCATGCCTATTGGGACATGTCGCCGGGGCTGGATTTTGAAACGAAGCTGATCGCCAAGACCAATGCTGCGGCGCTGCTGGAGCAGCAGTTGTGCAAACCCGGTTATCGCTGTGCACCCATCAACCTGGGGGCCAACACCGATCCTTATCAGCCCATCGAGCGCGAGTACAAACTGACCCGCGCAACGCTCGAGGTGCTGCTGCGTTATCGGCATCCGGTGACCATCGTGACCAAGGGTTCGCTGATCTTGCGCGACCTCGACCTGCTCAGTGAGCTGGCCCGTCAGCGTCTGGTATCAGTGATGATCAGCCTTACCACTCAGGATGATGAACTCAAGCGCATTCTCGAGCCGCGCGCGGCGGCACCGGCGGCGCGTTTGCGGGCGATCCGGGTGTTGCGTGAGGCCGGCGTGCCGGTGGGCGTGTTGTGCGCGCCGATGATCCCGATGATCAACGACAGCGAGCTGGAAACCCTGATGCAGCAAGCCAGGGACGCCGGCGCGCTGAGTGCCAGCTACATCATGCTGCGTCTGCCGCTGGAGGTGGCGCCACTGTTCGAAGAGTGGCTGGCCAGCCATTACCCGCAACGCGCAGCGCATGTCATGAGCCTGATCCGCCAGAGCCGTAACGGTGCCAACAATGACAGCCGGTTCGGTTCGCGGATGCGCGGCGAAGGCCAGTTTGCCGAGCTGCTGTCAAAGCGCTACGCCCTCGCTGCCCGGCGTCTGGGGCTCAACGGGCGGGAAAGTTTTGCGCTGGACTGTGACTCTTTCTGCCCACCCGGTGGTCAGATGTCATTGCTATAGGTCAATAAAAAGATGGCACAAGGCTATTGACAAATTGTGTTTCATTAATGTTGCTTTAAGTTTCATTTAAGCTTTGATGGTTAGTCTGCAGCCCGGAGTGTCCCTTTGGCAGCGTGCAACGGAGCTGCGCGCATGAATCGAGCCGGGGGACTACTGCGCTATCCGAATGAAGCATGAAATCCACTTCAGGGTGCCTCTAAAAACGTAGGCGAGGCAGGCAACGCAGCGATGGCGCGCGTAGCGCCGTAGGCGCCCAGCCAGCAGGTAGTTTTTAGAGATGTCCTTCAATCCGCCAGAGAGGATGAGACATGAGTGACAAGGACAAACAACCGTCGGCCCCTTCCCAACCGGATGTGGAAACTGCCGAACAGGCCTTGCAACACATCGTGGATGGCTTCGTGCAATTTCGTCATGAGGTCTTCCCCCAGCAGGAAGAGTTGTTCAAGAAACTGGCCAATGCCCAACGGCCACGCGCCATGTTCATTACCTGCGCCGACTCGCGCATCGTGCCTGAACTGATTACCCAGAGCTCGCCAGGCGACCTGTTCGTGACCCGTAACGTCGGCAACGTGGTGCCGCCCTACGGTCAGATGAACGGTGGCGTATCGACTGCCATCGAATACGCGGTCATGGCCCTGGGCGTACAACACATCATCATCTGTGGTCACTCCGACTGCGGCGCCATGCGTGCGGTGCTCAACCCGCACACGCTCGACAAGATGCCGACGGTCAAAGCCTGGCTGCGTCATGCCGAGGTGGCCCGCACGGTGGTTGAAGACAACTGCTCGTGCGGCGCCGAGCACGAGAGCATGGGCGTGCTGACCCAGGAAAACGTCATCGCCCAGTTGCAGCACCTGCGTACCCACCCTTCGGTTGCGTCCAAACTGGCCAGTGGTCAGTTGTCGATTCACGGCTGGGTGTACAGCATCGAAACCAGCGAAATTCTCGCCTATGACTCTGTGCTGGACCGCTTCCGCCCGCTTGACGGCGAAGCTCCGGTGCCGACAGCGACGCCCAAGGCGCGCTTCTAAGAGAGGCTTGCGATTGGCCGTCGTCTGACGGCCGACCGCTCAAGGCCTGACTTGCCACCGCGCCACGGCGCGGCGGACTTACCTTTCCTGCCCATGGTGGCGGCTGCGTTGTGAACGCGCCGTCAGGCATTGCCGTGTCTGAATGAATCGGTCGCGGTGGAACAATCACGTCTGTAGAAAATCGGAGAGTTGTCATGGATGCCACAGCCGCTAAAGGTACTTCATCGATCCAGTCTGTCTTGCCACGGGAGCTATTGGCTTCCGTGGTGGTGTTTCTCGTTGCCTTGCCGCTGTGCATGGGTATTGCCATCGCCTCGGGCATGCCCCCGGCCAAAGGCCTGATCACCGGTATCATCGGTGGTCTGGTGGTCGGCTTTCTGGCCGGCTCACCGCTGCAGGTCAGTGGCCCGGCGGCCGGGCTTGCGGTGCTGGTATTCGAGCTGGTGCGCACGCATGGCATGGCCATGCTCGGTCCGATCCTGCTGCTGGCCGGTCTGCTGCAACTACTGGCCGGGCGCTTCAAGCTCGGTTGCTGGTTCCGCGTCACGGCACCAGCAGTGGTGTACGGCATGCTGGCCGGTATTGGTGTGTTGATCGTGCTATCGCAGATTCACGTGATGTTCGACAGCGGGCCCAAGCCTTCCGGGCTGGATAACCTGATCGGCTTCCCGACCACCCTGATGCAGGCCATTGGTCCTGGCAGCGGCATGCAGGCCGGCCTGCTCGGGCTGGGCACCATTGCGGTGATGTACGGCTGGGAAAAACTGCGTCCGCAATCGCTGCGCTTCGTACCCGGCGCGCTGCTCGGGGTCGGTATTGCCACGGCGGTCAGCCTGTACCTGGCGCTTGAGGTCAAGCGGGTTCAGGTGCCAGCGGATCTGACTGAAGCCATCGACTGGCTGCGGGTCGAAGACCTGGTCAATCTGGCTAACCCGTCAGTGCTGATTGCCGCCTTTGCCGTCGCCTTCATTGCCAGTGCCGAAACCTTGCTGTCCGCTGCGGCGGTGGACCGCATGCATAACGGTGTGCGCTCGGACTTCGACAAGGAGCTCAGCGCTCAGGGGGTGGGCAATATGCTCTGCGGCCTGGTCGGTGCCTTGCCGATGACCGGAGTGATCGTGCGCAGTTCGGCCAACGTGCAGGCCGGTGCCACCACCCGCATGTCGACGATCTTCCATGGCCTGTGGCTGCTGGCGTTTGTCTTGCTGCTGTCGAGCGTGCTGCAGAGCATTCCGGTGGCGAGCCTGGCAGGCGTGCTGGTGTATACCGGCCTGAAGCTGGTAGACATGAAGGCGTTCCGTGGTCTGGGTCGTTATGGGCGGATGCCGATGTTCACTTATGCAGCCACGGCTGCGGCCATTATCTTCACTGACCTGTTGACCGGTGTGCTGGTCGGTTTCGCCCTGACCCTGGTCAAACTGGCCTTCAAGGCCGCGCGTCTGAAAATCAGCCTGGTGCCGCTCGATGGTGAGCAGGAACTGGAGTTGCGTCTGGTGGGTGCGGCAACCTTTCTCAAGGTGCCTGCGCTGACTCAAGTGTTGGGAAGTATCCCGCAGGGCAGCACGGTCCATGTGCCGCTGGGAAATCTGAACTACATCGATCACTCCTGCCTGGAGCTGCTCGAAGAGTGGGGCCGGGCCAATGCTGCCCAAGGGACGCGGTTGATCATAGAGCCGCGTGGTTTGAAGCGTCGCCTGGAAGGGCGAGTGCGCACCAATACCGGCGTCGGTGCCAGTACCGCCTGACTGATCAGTGCAGGGCGTTGGTCTGCAAGCCTTCCAGCTCCAGGACAACGCCCAGTTGCAGTGACAGGCACGGCCAGCGTTGCCAGGCCGCTTCGGTACCCGGACTGGCGAGCCGCTCGCGATAGGCCTGTACCGACTTCTGGGCAAAGCTTTCCTCATTAAGCATTTCACGCACCGCATGGTGCACCGCTTCATCCAGCTGGTTGGCGAAGTTCTCGCCAATCAGTTGGTGGGCGATGACATTGGCCACTGTCGAGTCGGACGGGATCAACGGTCGGCCCAGGTAGCGGATATACAGATCGTTGACTTCCTCGACCAGCCGGTGCGCCAGGTAGGCCTCGTCCAGCAGGCTGTCCAGGCCTTCATGGCCGTTCATGATGGCCGGCGGGCTGGTAAAGAACTGCGATGCAATACGCAACACCGGTTTGATCTGCTCTTCTATTCCGGCTTCCTGCGCCACGCTGTGGGCGGCATCCAGCAAGTCCGGCACATGTTCTATGTACGCCGAGATGAAATTTTTCAATACCGTGTGGGCATCGCCCTTGTCCAGAGCGATGGCGGGGTGAAGGCTGGGCAGTTGTTGTTCAAGTTGATGCAGCAGATGGCCTGTATCGGCTTCGTGTTGTTGGGCACGCTTAATCTGCTCACGCAATGCAGCAGTGTTCATTCATTCTCCTGAAGGCCTGGGACACTAATTTACTGTTTATAAAACGAGTAAAGAAAAAACGTTTCCGCATTGATCTTCGCTGCCTGCAAATGCTGGATTGAACGAAGTTTGACGAATTTTCCTACGCGTCAGGGATGACATACATTAGCGCGATTAAATTGGGATCCAAGATCGTTTTCGCATAAGAAATGGTTTTTTATATGGCTGAACGGTCAAAAAAAAGACCGGCCAGTCATCCAGACCTTTCTGACCACCCGCATCGTGGCTGCAACGGCGTGTCTATACTGCTGTTCAGGAAGCAGGTTGATGGTCCCAGGTGCTGTGCAGACGGCTGCATAAAGCGGCTGTAACGCTTGGTTTACAAGCCCTGAGCGACCCGAGTCCGTAGTCCGCTAGCCGCTCCCCGGCCGCAGGTATCTGTCTGCGCAGTTGTATGTGCCATGAGGGAAACCCCAATGACGTGTCATCCCCGGATGTGGATGGCCCTTTTGTGGTGGGCGACCAGCGGTCAGGTTTTTGCGGCATGGACCACCAATATGGCGCCCGGTGTCACGGGCGTCAGCCAGGCGGTCTACCAGCTGCACATGACCATCTTCTGGATCTGCGTGGTGATCGGCGTCGTGGTATTCGGCGCCATCGGCTGGAGTGTGTTCGCCTATCGCCGCTCACGTGGCCGCCAGGCCGCAGACTTTCATGAGAACACCCGGGTCGAGATCCTCTGGACCGTAGTGCCGCTGCTGATTCTGGTGGTGATGGCGATTCCGGCGACCCGCACGCTGATCGACATGTATGACGCCAGCGAGTCGCAGGTCGATATCCAGATCACCGGTTATCAGTGGAAGTGGCATTACAAATACCTGGGCCAGGACGTCGAGTTCTTCAGCAACCTGAACACCTCCGCTGAGCAGATCAACAACCGCGACGCCAAGAACCCGCATTACCTGCTGGAAGTCGATCAGCCGCTGGTCTTGCCGGTGGGGCAGAAGGTGCGCTTTCTGGTTACCGGCGCCGATGTCATTCACTCTTGGTGGGTGCCGGCCTTTGCCGTCAAGCGTGATGCCATTCCCGGCTTCATTCACGAAGCCTGGACGCGCATCGACAAGCCCGGCATCTATCGCGGCCAATGCACCGAGCTGTGCGGCAAGGACCACGGCTTCATGCCCGTGGTGGTCGACGCCCGGCCCCAGGCCGAGTTCCAGAGTTGGCTTGCCGAGCGCAAGCAGGAAAGCCTGCGGGTCAAGGCGCTGACCGACAAACAGTGGACCCGTGAGGAGCTGATCCAGAAAGGCGATGAGGTCTATCACAAGGTCTGCGTAGCCTGTCATCAGGCTGAGGGCCAGGGATTGCCGCCGGCGTTCCCGGCCCTCAAGGGCTCGAAAATTGCCACTGGGCCGATGGCTGAGCACCTGAATATTGTCTTCAACGGCAAACCGGGCACCGCCATGGCCGCGTTCGGCAAGCAACTGTCGGAAGTGGATATTGCCGCAGTAGTGACGTACGAGCGCAATGCCTGGGGCAATGCCCAGGGCGACATGCTGACCCCTAAAGAGGTGCTGGCCTTCAAGCAGGCCAGCCAATGATGCCACGCACCGTAGGAGCCGCCGGGCGGCGATCCGCTTTAGCGGCGAACGCTTCGCAGCTAAAGCTGCTCCTACAGGAGAGAAGCTTTGAGCACTGTACTTGACGGCTACAGCCACGGCCCGGCCAAGGGCTTGATGCGCTGGCTGCTGACCACCAACCACAAGGACATCGGCACCCTGTACCTGTGGTTCAGTTTCAGCATGTTCCTGCTTGGTGGCACCTTTGCCATGGTCATCCGCGCCGAGCTGTTCCAGCCGGGCCTGCAGATCGTCCAGCCGGGGTTCTTCAACCAGATGACCACCATGCACGGTCTGGTCATGGTCTTTGGCGCAGTGATGCCGGCTTTTGTCGGGCTGGCCAACTGGATGATCCCGCTGATGATCGGCGCGCCGGACATGGCCTTGCCACGGCTCAACAACTTCAGCTTCTGGCTGTTGCCGGCTGCATTTCTGTTGCTGGTCTCGACCCTGTTCAGCCCCGGTGGCGGTCCCAATTTCGGCTGGACCTTCTACGCGCCGCTGTCGACCACCTACGCGCCGCCGAGCGTGACGTTCTTCATTTTTGCCATCCACCTGATGGGCATCAGTTCGATCATGGGCGCGATCAACGTCATCGCCACAATCCTCAACCTGCGCGCGCCGGGCATGACCCTGATGAAGATGCCGCTGTTCGTCTGGACCTGGCTGATCACGGCCTTTTTGCTGATTGCCGTCATGCCGGTGCTGGCCGGTTGCGTGACCATGATGCTGCTGGACATCCACTTCGGCACCAGCTTCTTCAATGCCGCTGGCGGTGGCGACCCGGTGCTGTTCCAGCATGTGTTCTGGTTTTTCGGTCATCCGGAGGTGTACATCATGATCCTGCCGGCCTTCGGCGCGATCAGCTCGATCATCCCGGCGTTTTCGCGCAAGCCGTTGTTCGGCTATACCTCCATGGTCTACGCCACAGCCTCAATCGCGCTGCTGTCGTTTCTGGTCTGGGCGCATCACATGTTTGTTGTGGGGATGCCGCTGATGGGGGAATTGTTCTTCATGTACGCCACCATGCTGATAGCCGTGCCCACCGGGGTGAAGGTGTTCAATTGGGTCAGCACCATGTGGCAGGGCTCACTGACTTTCGAGACGCCCATGCTGTTTGCCGTGGCCTTTGTGATTCTGTTCACCATCGGCGGCTTTTCAGGCCTGATGCTGGCCATCGCCCCGGCGGATTTTCAGTATCAGGACACCTATTTCGTGGTCGCGCACTTTCATTACGTGCTGGTGCCGGGGGCGATTTTTGGCATCTTTGCCTCGGCTTATTACTGGCTGCCCAAGTGGACCGGGCATATGTACGACGAAACCCTGGGCAAGCTGCATTTCTGGATGTCCTTCGTGGGCATGAACCTGGCGTTCTTCCCCATGCATTTCGTCGGCCTGGCCGGTATGCCGCGCCGGGTGCCGGACTACAACCTGCAATTTGCCAACTTCAACATGATCTCTTCGATAGGGGCCTTTACCTTCGGGGTGACCCAGTTGCTGTTTCTGTTCATCGTCATCAAGACCATCCGTGGCGGCACCCCTGCCCCGGCCAAACCCTGGGATGGTGCAGAAGGCCTGGAATGGAGCGTGCCGTCCCCGGCGCCCTATCACACCTTCAGCAGCCCGCCGGTGATCAAGTGAACACGGTCCGCTCTTCGCGTCGTCTGGTGCGCCGCCTGCTGGTGCTGGTGGTGGTCATGTTCGGCTTTGGTTTTGCCCTGGTGCCGTTTTACGAATTGATGTGCCAGGCCTTCGGCCTCAATGGCAAGACCGGCGGTCCGTATCGTGGCGAGCAAGTGGTCGATGACCAGCGTCTGGTGCGGGTGCTGTTCGTTTCCAGCAATGCGGCGGGGATGAACTGGGCGTTTTATCCCAAAGCCAGTGAGTTGCGCGTTCATCCGGGCGCGGTCAACGAAATGATCTTCGTCGCCAGCAACCCCGACAGCAGGCCCATGACCGCCCAGGCAGTGCCCAGCGTTGCACCGGGGCGGGCGGCGGCCTGGTTTCACAAGACCGAGTGCTTTTGTTTTACCCAGCAGGTGTTGCAGCCGGGTGAGCGCATCGAAATGCCGGTGCGCTTCATCATCGACCGTGACCTGCCCGGCGAGGTGCAGCAGTTGACCCTGGCCTACACGCTGTTCGACATCACCGCCCGCCAGCCGCCGGTGGCGCGTGTCGGCAAGGATGGCGGCTGAGCGGGAGGCATCAATGAGCGACCCACAGCACTATTACGTCCCGCCCCAGAGCAAGTGGCCGATCATTGCCACGCTGGCGCTGCTGATCAGCATGTACGGCCTGGGTAGCTGGATCAACGACCACAAGGCCGGCCAGCCCGACGGCCCTGGGCCGTGGATCTTGCTGGTCGGCGCCCTGCTGATCGGCTGGATGATGTACGGCTGGTTCGGTGCGGTCGTGCGCGAAAGCCGCGCCGGCCTGTATAGCGCTCAGCTGGACCGGTCGTTTCGCTGGGGGATGGGCTGGTTCATCTTTTCCGAGGTGATGTTCTTCGCCGCCTTCTTCGGCATGCTGTTTTATATCCGCTACTGGTCCGGCCCATGGCTGGGGGGCGAAGGGGCCAATGGCATTTCCAACATGCTCTGGCCCAACTTCCATTACCAGTGGCCGATGCTCGACACCCCCGACCCGAAACGCTACCCGGCGCCCGCGGGGGTCATTAACCCGTGGCAATTGCCGCTGCTCAATACCGTGCTGCTGGTCAGTTCCAGCGTGACCCTGACCCTGGCGCATCACGCCCTTAAACGCGATGCCCGGCGGCCTTTGAAGCTCTGGCTGGCGGCAACCCTGATGCTGGGCGGCGCTTTTTTGTTGTTCCAGGCACTGGAGTACCTGCATGCCTACCATGAGCTGGGCCTGACCCTGGGCTCGGGCATCTACGGCGCGACGTTCTTTCTGCTTACCGGCTTTCATGGTGCCCACGTGACCATTGGCACCCTGATTCTGCTGGTGATGCTGCTGCGCATTGTGCGCGGGCACTTCGACAGCCAGCGCCAGTTCGGCTTCGAGGCGGCCAGTTGGTACTGGCATTTTGTGGATGTGGTGTGGATCGGTCTGTTTGTCTTCGTCTACGTCCTGTAGGAGCAGCTTTAGCGGCGAAGCCTTGGCGGCCAACGCCGAGCGCCGCCTGCTGTTCCTGCACGGTCAGTCGTTAGCCGGTGCCGATCTGGCCGCTATAAAAGCCCCAGGTGATCAGCGCCACGCTCAGTACCGCGAGTATTACCCGCAGGGTCAGGGCGCTGAGCAAGCGGGTCGAGGGTTGTTGGTCGCGGGTCAGAAACACCAGGCCGCAGAACAGGCTGACCAGCATCGCGGCCAGTGACACGACAATCGCAACTTTGAGCATCGCCACTCCAGGAGCAATCACATGCAATGGAGTATAGGAGCCGGTCCGCGGCTCCATGGGGGTAGCGGATGAGGCGCTTCGTTGCGCAGCCACTGCCGACCCTGGCGTTGATGCTGCTGCTGCCGTTGCTGATTGGCCTGGGGCTGTGGCAACTGCAGCGTGCCGAGCAAAAGACTGGCTTGCTGGCGGCTCACCAACGCCAGCAAGGCATGCCACCCGCGCCGTTGCAGGCGGTGATGCAGGCAACCGACCCCGCTTGGCGCCGGGTAGCGCTGCACGGCCGGTTCGATGCCGGGCACAGCCTGTTGCTGGACAACAGCAGTCGCGATGGCCGGGCTGGCGTGGAGTTGCTTCAGCCATTTCTGGACGAGGGCAGTGGCCTGTGGGTATTGCTCAATCGTGGCTGGCTGCCCTGGCCGGATCGACGCATCGCGCCGGCCTACAGCACCCCGCCAATGCCTCTGAGTCTGCAGGCCTGGGTCTATGTGCCGCTGGGGCGGGGCTTTCAATTGCAGGCCGATGCGCCGAATGCAGACTGGCCACGGCTGGTGACGCAGGTCGACGGGCAGCGGCTATGGAATGAACTGGGCCGCGCCGGCTACCCCCATGAGCTGCGCCTGCTGCCGGGCATGGCGGCGTATCGGGCCGACTGGCCTGTGGTCAATCAGGCGCCGGCCAGCCACCGCGGCTATGCCGTGCAGTGGTTCAGCCTGGCCGCTGCGCTGGTCGGTTTGTACCTGTACCTGTGCTGCACGGTTGCCGCCCGGAGGCGGCCATGAACGCCCGTCAGCGGGGGCGCTGGCAGTTGCTGTTGCTGCTGGCTGGCTTCCTGCTGCCGATGCTGCTTGCCACTGGCATGTATCGTTGGCAGTTCTGGCTGCCGGACAGTCGTACCTACCACGGGCAATTGCTCGGCACTGGCCAGTTGCGTGCCGATCTGGGCGTGCAGGCCTCTGAGACGCGCTGGCAACTGCTGGTCACCACTCCTGGCGCATGTGCAGAGGATTGTCGGCAACTGGTTTACCTGGCCCGGCAGATCCATACCGGGCTGGGCCGCGAGGCCGGACGCGCCAGCCATGCGCTGGCCATGGGCGCCGGACCCGCAGAGGGGTTTGAGGATTACCCGCAGCTACGTCTTTTGCCCTTGAACCTACAGCGGTATCGCGCGCTGGCTCCGTCTGACGGGCGGCCTCGCCTCTGGATTGTCGACCCCCACGGCAATCTGGTGCTGCGCTACGACGCCGGGGTGCGTGGCCAGGATGTTCTGCGCGACCTGCGGCACCTGCTGAAACTGTCGAATATCGGCTGACTGGAGGCTGTCATGGCTGACCGCGGATTTCACCTGGCGCTGTTTGCGACGTTACTGGCCCTGCTGGTGTTGTTGCTGGGCGCCTGGACCCGCTTGACTCATGCCGGGCTTGGCTGCCCGGACTGGCCGGGTTGTTATGGATTTGCCACGGTGCCGTCCGGGGCGCTGCAACAGGCACTGGCGCAAAGCCGTTTCCCTCAGACCGTACTGGAGGCCGATAAAGGCTGGTACGAAATGATCCATCGCTACGGCGCCGCCCTGCTCGGCCTGAGCATCGGCCTGCTGATGCTGCAGGCGTGGGCGCGTGGGCAAGGCTTGCGTTTGCCGCTGCTATTGCTGGGGCTGGTGATTGCCCAGGCGTTGCTGGGTATGTGGACCGTGACCCTCAGGCTGTGGCCGCCAGTGGTGACCCTGCATTTGCTCGGTGCCGTGGCGATTCTGGGCCTGCTGTTGGTGCTGACCCTGCGCTTGAGCGGCGTCGCTGCGCCGGTTATCCGGAGCAGCGGTTTATTGCGCGGCCTGGCACTGTTGGCGCTGATGCTGGCGGTGCTGCAGATAGGTCTTGGCGGCTGGGTCAGCACTCATTATGCCGCCCACGTCTGCCCCGACCTGCCGACCTGTCAGGGCCAATGGTGGCCGCCAAACGACTTTGCCGCAGGCTTTGACCTCAGCCTGCCAGTGGGGCCGAACTATCTGGGCGGTATGCTGGACGGTGAGGCTCGTACTGCGATTCATCTCGCTCATCGATTGGGCGCGCTGTTGCTTGGCCTGGTAGTGCTGGGCCTGGCCTGGCGGCTTGTGCGGGCGGGGTTGAGCGGGCTGGGGGCGGTGTTGCTGCTGCTGTTGCTGGCGCAACTGGGACTCGGTATGGGCAATGTGCTGCTGCAATTTCCGGTGTGGCTGGCCCTGGCCCACAGCGCCGGCGGCGCATTACTGATGCTGTGGCTGACGCTGGTCAACTACCGTCTGTGGCAGGCCGCTGGTGACTGATGAAGGTTGTGCCTGAGCGGCGCATGGGTCTAGGCTTGGCGTTTTCGTCCTGCTGTGCATGCTTCGGGCAGGCCGGACAGTGCAATCAATGGACCATCGACCATGACCCGAACCCAGAAAACCGTCTTCATCTCTGTTGCCATCGTGGCCGTGATTCTCGGCCTGATCGTACAGCGCGTGCTGTCCGGTCATGGGGGTGCCGATCAGGCGGCACTGGTTGACGCCGGGATCATCATGTTGCCGCAAAGCCGCCCGGTGCCGGCGCTGAAAATGACTGACCAGCACGGCGAGCCGGTGTCGATCGACCAGCTTAAAGACAAGTGGACCCTGGTGTTTTTTGGCTACACCTATTGCCCGGATATCTGCCCCGCCACGCTGGCGCAACTGCGCCAGATCAAGGCCGGCTTGACCGAAGAGCAGGCTGGCCGCCTGCGCGTAGTGTTGGTCAGTGTCGACCCCGAGCGTGATACCCCTGAGCAACTCAGGCAGTACCTGGAGTATTTCGACAAGAGCTTTATCGGCCTGCGCGCCTCGGTGGCGGACCTCAAGACCCTGTCCAGCGCCATGAGTATTCCGTTCATCCCGGCTGACACCAGTAAACCGGGCTACACCGTCGACCACAGCGGCAACCTCGCCCTGCTCGGCCCGGATGGCCGCCAGCGCGGCTTTATCCGTGCCCCGCTGAACGTCAAGAAGCTGAGTGAGCAACTGCCGGTGCTGCTCAAACCGTAGGAGCGAGCTTGCTCGCGAAGGCTATTTTCCAGGCGCAGTATTGGTGCTGGCCGTTCAATTGCTTTCGCGACCAAGGTCGCTCCTACAGGGGGTATGAGGCGTTTATCAGAACGCTGGAACCACAGCGCCTTTGTACTTCTCGGCAATGAATGCCTTCACTTCAGGGCTGGTCAGGGCAGCGGCCAGCTTCTGCAGTGCCTGGGAGTCCTTGTTGTCCGGACGTGCCACCAGCAGGTTGGCGTAAGGCGATTCAGCGCCTTCGATCACCAGCGCATCCTTGGTCGGGTCCAGTTTGGCGCCCAGCGCGTAGTTGGTGTTGATCAGTGCCAGATCGACCTGGGTCAGCACGCGAGGCAGGGTTGCTGCTTCCAGCTCACGGAACTTCAGGTTTTTCGGGTTAGTGGCCACGTCTTTCGGAGTCGCCAGGATGCTGCTCGGGTCTTTCAGGGTGATCAGACCGGCCTTGGCCAGCAGCAGGAAGGCACGACCTTCGTTGGTGGCATCGTTCGGCAGGGCTACCGTGGCGCCGTTGGGCAGGTCTTCAAGCTTCTTGAACTTCTCGGAGTAGGCACCGAACGGCTCAACGTGGATCTTGACTACGCTGACCAGGTTGGTGCCCTTGCCCTTGTTGAACTCATCCAGATACGGCTGGTGCTGGAAGAAGTTGGCGTCCAGACGCTTCTCGGCGACTTGCACGTTAGGCTGGATATAGTCGGTGAACACCTTGATCTTCAGGTCCACGCCTTCTTTGGCCAGCGTCGGTTTGACGAACTCCAGCAACTCGGCTTGCGGAACGGCCGTGGCGGCGATGCTCAGGGTTTCGGCAGCCTGGGCCGACAGTGCGGTCATGGCGGCGAATGCGACGACTAGTTTTTTCATGCAACAACTCCTTTTAACGGCCCGCGTCCGGCGGGCCACAGCCAACGGATGCAATTAACGGTGTGAAAAAAACGCGACCAGCCTGTCGCCGACGGTTTGCAGGATCTGCACCAGCACCAGCAGCAAGACCACCGTGACAAACATCACATCATTCTGGAAGCGCTGGTAACCATAGCGGATCGCCAGGTCGCCGAGGCCGCCGGCGCCCACTGCACCGGCCATGGCGGTGAACGACACCAAGGCAATGGCGGTGACGGTGATCGCCGCGATGATGCCGGGACGGGCCTCGGGCAGCAGCGCGTTGAGGATGATCTGGCGGGTGGTGGCGCCCATCGCCTGGGTGGCTTCGATGATGCCTTTGTCGACCTCGCGCAGCGCGGTTTCCACCAGCCGGGCAAAGAACGGTGTGGCCCCGGCGATCAGCGGCGGCAGGGTGCCGAGGATCCCCAGCGAGGTGCCGGTGATGATCTGGGTCAGCGGCATCATCACGATCAGCAGGATGATGAACGGCAAGGCGCGCAGCATGTTCACGATCAGCCCGACCGTGGCGTACAGCGGCTTGTTCTCCAGCAACTGGCGCGGCGAGGTGAGAAACATCAGCACGCCCAGCGGCAGGCCGAACAGCACAGTAAAGGCCAGGGACACGCCGAGCATGATCAGGGTATCGCCGCTGGCGACCCAGATCTCGTACCAGTCGACGTTGGAAAACAGTTCAAGGAAAGCGTCCATCAGCGCAGGACCTCCATATGGACATCAGCGGCGCTGAAGCGGGCGAAGGCGGCGTCCACGTCGCCGCCGGTGATGGCCAGGGTCAACTGGCCGTAAGGGATATCCTTGATGCGGTCGATACGCCCGGCCAGGATGCTGTAGTCGACCCCGGTTTCGCGGGCGACGGTGCCCAGCAGTGGCGCGTAGGTGGCTTCACCTTGAAACGTCAGGCGCACGATGCGGCCCTGGACATGGGCGAAGTCTTCGCGCTGCTCGTTCTCGTCGAGTTGCTCGTCTTCCTGGACGAAGCGCCGGGTGGTCGGATGCTGCGGGTGCAGGAACACGTCGGCGACCCTGCCCTGCTCGACAATCACCCCGGCGTCCATCACCGCGACCTGGTCACAGACCCGGCGGATCACATCCATCTCGTGGGTGATCAGCACGATGGTCAGTTTCAGCTCGCGATTGATCTCGGCCAGCAGTTGCAGAACCTGAGCGGTGGTCTGTGGGTCGAGGGCACTGGTGGCTTCGTCACACAGCAGGATTTTGGGCCGGGTTGCCAGGGCGCGGGCGATACCGACGCGCTGCTTCTGGCCACCGGATAACTGCGATGGGTATTTCTGCGCATGGGCGCTCAGGCCGACCCGCTCCAGCAGCTCGGCAACGCGCTGGTCGATCTGCTCGCGGGACATAGTGCCGGCCAGGCTCAGCGGCATGCCGACGTTGTCGGCCACGGTCTTGGACGACAGCAGGTTGAAGTGCTGGAAGATCATCCCGACCTGCTGGCGAAAGCGCCGCAGATCGTGGGTGTCCAGTGCAGTCACGTCTTCACCGTCGACCAGAATACGGCCGCCGGTGGGATTTTCCAGACGATTGATCAGGCGCAGCAAGGTGCTTTTGCCGGCACCGGAATGGCCGATCAGGCCGTAGACCTGGCCTGCTTCGATGCGCAGGCTGGTGGGGTGCAGGGCGGGGATGTCCTTGCCGGCGACGCGGTAGGTTTTCTGGACGTCAAGAAACTCGATCACTAACCGAACCTTTTGGGGCGAACCTTTATGGCGAACCTTGTGGGAGCGCGTTGAAAGTCAGCGCAGTGGCAGGGCGCACACTGGCCTGGCGAGCCGGGCTGGATAAGCCGGGCGCGCATTTTAGCCTGTCTATGCCGAGCTGCTTAGCATTTATTTGTCGGCCAGGCTGCGCAATGGCTATAACGCGACCGGCGGGGATATTGCCGGTGAAATTCTCTGAACGTCGCTTTATAGCCTCGGTCACTCCTTCAATACCGTGATGTTCATTCAACAGGCCCGGCAGGGCCGGAACTGACGAGGAGTAGTACCTGATGGCCAAGAAGACAGACGTGCCTGCCACCCCGGCCGCTAAAAGCGAGCTGGCCGGCACCGATACCCTGGACCGCGGCAACAGCAATGCCAAACTCGATGCGCTGGAGGCCTTTCGCTCGGATGCCACCGGCCAGGCGTTGCGTACCAACCAGGGGGTGAAGATCGCTGACAACCAGAACAGCCTCAAGGCCGGCAAGCGCGGGCCGACGCTGCTCGAAGATTTCATCATGCGCGAGAAAATCACGCATTTTGACCATGAGCGTATCCCGGAGCGCATTGTCCACGCCCGTGGCACCGCCGCTCACGGTTACTTCCAGAGTTACGATGACCACGCCACGCTGTCGAAGGCCGGTTTTCTGCGCGACCCCGGCAAGAAGACCCCGGTGTTCGTGCGCTTCTCTACCGTACAGGGGCCACGCGGTTCCGGTGATACGGTGCGCGATGTACGCGGCTTTGCCGTGAAGTTCTATACCGATGAAGGCAACTTCGATCTGGTCGGCAACAACGTGCCGGTGTTTTTCATTCAGGATGCGATCAAGTTTCCGGACTTCGTGCATGCGGTCAAACCCGAGCCGCATAACGAGATTCCTACCGGCGGCTCGGCCCATGACACGTTCTGGGACTTTGTTTCTCTGGTGCCGGAGACCAGCCATGCGGTGATCTGGGCGATGTCCGACCGGGCCATCCCGAAAAGCCTGCGCACCATCCAGGGCTTTGGCGTGCACACCTTTCGCCTGATCAACACCGAAGGCAAGGCCAGCTTCGTCAAATTTCACTGGAAGCCCAAGTACGGCGTGTGCTCGCTGGTCTGGGACGAAGCGCAGAAGCTGGCCGGTAAAGACACCGACTTCCACCGCCGTGACCTCTGGGAGTCGATTGAAGCGGGCGACTACCCGGAGTGGGAGTTGGGCGTGCAGATCGTGGCTGAAGACGACGAGCACAACTTCGACTTCGACCTGCTCGACCCGACCAAGATCATTCCCGAAGAGTTGGTGCCGGTCACGCCGCTGGGCAAGATGGTGCTGGACCGTAACCCGGACAATTTCTTTGCCGAGACCGAGCAGGTCGCCTTCTGCCCTGGGCATATCGTGCCGGGCATCGACTTTTCCAATGACCCGCTGCTGCAGGGCCGGTTGTTCTCCTACACCGATACCCAGATCAGCCGCCTGGGCGGGCCGAACTTCCACGAGATCCCGATCAACCGCCCGGTTGCGCCGAACCACAACAACCAGCGTGATGCCCAGCATCGCACCACCCTCGACAAGGGCCGCGCCTCCTATCAGCCCAACTCGATTGACGGTGAGTGGCCACGCGAGACCCCGGCCGGTCCAGAGAATGGCGGGTTCGAGAGCTATCAGGAACGCATCGAGGCGCACAAGGTGCGTGAGCGCAGCGAGTCGTTCAGCGACCACTTCTCCCAGGCCACGCTGTTTTTCAACAGCATGAGCGAGCACGAGAAAGAACACATCATTGCGGCCTACAGCTTTGAGCTGGGCAAGGTCGAGCGGGTGTTTATCCGGGAGCGGGTGCTCAATGAAATTCTCGCCAATATCGACCTGACCCTGGCTGCTCGGGTAGCGAAAAACCTCGGTTTGCCTGCCCCCAAGACTCGTACTGCACAGGAGTACCAGCAGGCCATCAAAGAGTCCCCGGCGCTGAGCCAGGTCAACCTGCTGTCAGGTGATATCGCTTCGCGCAAGGTTGCGGTGCTGGTGGCCGATGGCGTCAATGGCAAGGATGTCGAAAAGCTCAAGGCTGCGCTGAGCGCCCGCGGCGCGCATACCAAGGTGCTGGGGCCGACCTCTGCGCCGGTGACTACCGCCGATGGCAAGACCCTGCAAGTCGACGCTTCGGCTGAAGGTCTGCCGTCAGTGGCGTTCGATGCGGTGTTCGTGCCGGGCGGTGCGGACTCGGTCAAGGCATTGAGCACGGACGGCGTTGCCCTGCACTTCATCCTCGAAGCCTACAAGCACCTCAAGGCCATTGCCGTCGCTGGCGAGGCCAAGATGCTGCTGAGCCAGTTGCGGCTGGATGAAGATGCCGGGTTGCTGGAAGTGTCGGACAGCTCGTCCACCGAGGCGTTCTTTGACGCGATTGCCCAGCACCGGGTCTGGGCGCGTGAGCCGAAAGCCAAGGCGGTACCGGCTTGATTGAGACCTGTCTGTAGAGCTAATGCCGATCAGTTAAGCGATAAGTGGCTCTGGCTCGGTATTCGTGGGAGGAGCCGACCGGCTCCTCCCGCAGGACTAAGTCGGTCTTGACTGATCGGCAATGGTCCTGCGGGTATGGAGTGTTCGACGGGACCCGTTGGGCTCAGAGCCCGGCGGGGCTGAGGATAATCTGGGCCGGTTGCTTGCGTTCGATCTGGCGACGCAGGTCCAGTTCAAAGCTCGGGTTGAGCTTGTTGACCCGCTTGCTGACCAGATCGGCCAGCCATGGGTAGTCGTCGGTCCGCGGCACCTGAATCAACACGTCACAGTTGAAGCTCACTACATCGGCGGCAATGGCATCGAGCTGCCGGCGCATTTGCGCGATATCGGTGGTTTCGAGCTGGATACGGGTATGCGGCACGCTCGGGTCGATGAGCTTGGCGATACGCCTGGCTTCGGCGGCCTTCAGTTCAGCTTCAGCCTGGTCCAGTTCGGCCTTGCGCGCTTCGGCAATGGCGCCGTTGACGCCGCTGGTCAACGCGGGGGCCTTGGGCATCAATGCGCGGGCACGGCTCAGTGCCGTGGCAGCACCATTGACGTCACCTTTTTGCAGGCTGATCTGGCTGCGGCTCAGGTAGGCCTCGGCCAACTGGCGTTGCAGCGGGTCCAGGCGCGGGTCGGCAGCGTCAGCGCCCTGCAGCGTGGCCAACTGGTCTTCGGCGGTCGCCAGTTCGTTGCCTTTGATGCTCTGCTCAAGCAGCGCAAAGCCGTCCGGCCGGGCTTCGGGCTCGGCAGGTTGAGGTGGCGGCGCGCTCTGGCAGGCCCCCAGCAACAGGGCGAATGCGGCAAGCAGCAGATAGCGGGAGGCGGGCAGCTTCATTTCTGCGGTTCTCTATTTGCGCAAAAAACGAGCAAGTCTACACCGCCCGCTTGGGGAGAACAAAGCTGAGCAGAAACAGCGCGCAGGCACAGACCACGATCGAGGGGCCGGCCGGGGTATCCTTGAGCCATGACAGCGACAGCCCACCACCCACCGCCACCACGCCCAGCACGCTGGCGCCCAGCGCCATCTGCTCTGGCGAGCGGGCGTGACGCTGTGCCGCAGCCGCCGGGATGATCAGCAGCGAAGTAATCAGCAGCACACCGACGATTTTCATTGCCACGGCAATCACCACGGCAATCAACAGCATCATGGTCATGCGCAGAGTGGTGACCGGCAGGCCTTCGACCCGCGCCAGTTCCTCGTGTACGGTCACTGCCAGCAGTGGCCGCCACAGCGCCAGGATCAACACCATGACCAATGCGCTGCCGCCGAGAATCCAGGCCAGGTCGGTGGGGCTGATCGCCAACAGGTCACCGAACAGATAGGCCATCAGGTCGATCCGTACTTCGTGCATGAAGCTCAGTACCACCAGGCCCAGCGACAGGGTACTGGGCGCCAGAATGCCCAGCAGGGTGTCGGAGGCCAGCGGCTGGCGCTGTTGCAGAGTCACCAGCAGGATCGCCAGCAACAGGCAGCCGACGGTGACCGCCACGGTCGGGCTGATGTCCAGCAGAAACCCCAGAGCCACACCCAGCAATGCAGCGTGGGACAGCGTGTCGCCGAAATAGGCCATGCGCCGCCAGACCACGAATGAGCCTAGCGGGCCTGCTACCAGAGCCAGAGCAATACCGGCGAGCAGGGCATACAACAGAAAATCAGCCATGCTTGCAGCCGTCTCCGTGAACATGAGGTTTGAAGCGCAGGGGTTGGGGTTCGGCGTCGTTCACCACTTCGCCATGCAGGTCGTGGGCGTGGTCATGGTGGTGGTGATAGATCGCCAGGCTCGGCGCATTCTGGCCGAACAGCTCGACAAAGGCCGGGTCGGTGCTGACCTGCTCGGGGTGCCCTGAGCAACACACATGGCGGTTCAGGCACACCACCTGATCGGTGGTGCTCATCACCAGATGCAGATCATGAGAGACCATCAGCACGCCGCAACCGTGGCGGTCGCGCAGCCGGGTAATCAGGCTATACAGCTCGGCCTGGCCCGCGACATCGACGCCCTGTACCGGTTCGTCGAGCACCAGCAGCTCGGGCTCGCGCAGCAGCGCCCGGGCCAGCAGCACACGCTGCATCTCGCCACCGGAAATGCCCTGCAACGGGCTGTCGATGACCTTGCCGGCGCCGACCTCTTCCAGCGCGGCCATGGCCTTGGCCCGGTCGACCCCCGGCACCAGGCGCAGAAAGCGCAGCACCGACAATGGCAGGGTCTGGTCGACATGGAGCTTTTGCGGCATGTAGCCGACGCGCAGTTTCGGCTTGCGCCAGACCCGCCCGGAGGTCGGGTTCAACAGGCCGAGCACGGCACGCACCAGCGTGGTCTTGCCGGCGCCGTTGGGGCCGATCAGGGTGACGATCTCACCGGCGCTGACGCTCAGGCCGATATTGTCCAGAACGTTCTGCCCGGACAGGGTGACCGCCACCTGTTCCAGGCTGATCAGCGGGGTGCTCATCAGGCCGCCTTGCAGCCGGCGCACACGCCGACGATTTCGATGGTCTGGCCTTCGGCGGCAAAGCCGACTTCATTGGCCGCGTTGATCACCGCATCGCTGATGGTCTGGTGTTGCAGTTCGATGGCTGCGTGGCACTTGCGGCAGATCAGAAACTGGCCCTGGTGGGCATGCGCCGGATGATTGCAGCCGGTGAAGGCGTTGAGCGAGGCGATGCGGTGCACCAGGCCGTTTTCCAGCAGAAAATCCAGCGCGCGATACACGGTGGGCGGTGCGGCACGGCGGCCGTCGGCTTCGCTGAGTACGCCGAGGATGTCGTAGGCACCCAGCGGCTTGTGGCTTTGCCAGACCAGTTCAAGCACGCGGCGGCGCAAGGCGGTAAGGCGCAAGCCTTTGCTGGCACACAGGGCATCGGCTTCGCTGAGGGCTGAATGCACGCAGTGAGAGTGATCGTGAGGGCGGCTGGCCAGAGGTGTAATAGGCATGGGCGGCGACGATATTGGCTGGAGACGTTATTATGTTACCCGTTCCTGCCCGATATGAGTGTTTCTCGTGCGTCGACTTTTTACGCTTTTCGTCGTTCTGGCTGCCGGTTTGACCGCTGCCATCCCTGCCCAGGCGGCTCCGGCCGCGGCTGAAATCAAGGTCCTGACCAGCATCAAACCGCTGCAATTGATTGCCGCTGCGGTCCAGGATGGCGTTGGCAGTCCTGAAGTGTTGCTGCCGCCCGGTGCTTCGCCGCACCACTATGCCTTGCGCCCATCCGACGTACGGCGGGTCGCCGATGTCGACCTGCTCTACTGGATCGGTCCTGATATGGAAGGCTTTCTGCCCCGCGTGCTGCAAAACCGCAGCCGTCCAGCCGTTGCCGTGCAGGGGCTGGCGGGCATGAGCCTGCGCCACTTCGGTGAAGATCAGGCCTCGCATGACGATCATGACCACGATGCGCATGACGGCCATGATCATGCTGCACACGATCATGGCGACCATGATGCAGACCCCGGCTACGAAGAACATGACCACGACCACCGCCCCGGCAGCCTCGACTCGCACCTGTGGCTGTCAACGGTCAACGCCCGGGTGATCGCAGCGAAAATGGCCGCCGACCTCAGCACTGCCGACCCGGCCAACGCGGCGCGTTATGCCAGCAACGCTCAGGCGTTCAGCAAGCGTCTGGACGCCCTTGATGCACGAATCAAGACGCGGGTCAGCACGATTGGCGACAAGCCCTGGTTCGTGTTCCACGAGGCCTACGACTACTTCGAACAGGCCTACGGCCTCAAACACACCGGCGTATTCAGTGTCGCCAGTGAAGTACAGCCCGGCGCCAGACACGTTGCCGCGATGCGTGAGCGCTTGAAGGAGTCGGGCAAGACCTGCGTTTTCAGCGAGCCGCCACTGCGGCCGAAACTGGCCGAAACCCTGAGCGCCGGCCTGCCGGTCAAGCTGGCCGAACTCGACGCCTTGGGCGGCTACACCCCGGCCACCGCCAATGGCTACGAACAGCTGCTGGAAAAAATCGCCAACGATCTGGCCGGCTGCCTGGAAAGTCTCTGACCGGGCTGGTGGGCGTGTGTGGGTACGCGTAGGAGCGGCTTCAGCCGCGAATGCTTCCTGGCGATGCTTCGCCGCTAAAGCGGCTCCTACGAGGTTCTGCGTTCGCGCGGCACCGAGTGTTTTTTACAGTGCGAACGGCAACGGTAGAGCCACGTCCTGACGCTGCGCCAGACGCTTTTCAAACTCCGCCGGATCATGAATCAGCACGTCCTGGCCAGCAAACGCCTCGGCAGCGATCAACCGCGACAGCCAGAAGCGCACACAGGCAATGCGCAGCATCACCGGCCATAACGTGGCCTCGGCAGCGGTGAACGGGCGCAGCGCGGCGTAGGCACCCAAAAAAGCCTTGGCCCGCAGCGGGTCAAGAGCGCCGTCTTCCTCAGAGCACCAGTCGTTCAACGCAATCGCCAGGTCATACAGCATCGGCCCGGAACACGCGTTGTAGAAGTCGATCACCCCCGTCAGGTGGGTGCCTTCGAACATTGCGTTGTCACGGAACAGGTCAGCGTGCAGGTTGGCGCGCGGCAGGTCGAGAATGGCCTGGAAGTGCTGGTCGATCTCTTGCAGGGTCTTGTCCAGCAACGCGGCCTGTTCGGCACTCAGGTGCGAGAGGAAGTTGCGCCCTTCATCCAGCATCCAGCTCAGGCCCCGGTCGGTCTTGCGCTCCAGCACCTTGTCGCGGGTTGCCAGGTGCACGCGTGCCTGCAATTGGCCGATTGCCACGCAATGCTGGGTATTGGGTTGCTTGATGTGCTTGCCGGCCAGGCGCGGTTGCAGCAGCGCCGGCTTGCCTTTGAGCTCACGCAGCGCTTGGCCGTCGGTGGTGCGCATGGCATAGGGCACCGGCAGGTTGGCGGCGTGCAGTACGTCGAGCAGTTCGATGAAAAACGGCATCTCCTGCACCGGACCGCGCTCGACCAGGGTCAGGACGAACTCGCCCTGCTCCAGGCTGATGAAGTAGTTGGTGTTCTCGCTACCGGCAGCAATGCCCTGATAGTCAAGCAGGCGGCCGAGCCCGTAGGCGCAGAGAAAGGTTTCCAGCTCGGGCCGGGCCAGGGGGGTAAAGACGGACATATCAGGGACTGCCAGCTCAAATAGTGATAGTGGACGGGGAGTTTACCAGCTGAAGATTTCCCACTGCGGAATCAACATGTCGGGTTGGTCGGAACGAATGAAATTGGGGCTGGTGCCATCCGCGCGCACCAGGAAATACGGCTTGCCGTTCTTGGGCGTGATCTTGATCGCATAGAGAAAGCCATTCTGGCGGTATTCCTGAATGGTCTTGTCGCCTTCGGTGCGGATCGTGACTTCAGGGTCGGCCGACGGTGCGTCCTCGGCGGCCACCGCCAGCAGCGGGCTGACCAGTAACAGGCCGGTCAACACCAAGCGATTTATCTTGCGCATGATAACCTTGCCCCTTTGTTGTCCATGGTCCACGCATTTTAGCGCCGACCCCGCCGAAAAGGTTGAATCTGCTCATGAGCCAAGCACCCCTCGTCCTGGTGGACGGTTCGTCCTATCTGTACCGCGCCTTCCACGCCCTGCCGCCGCTGACGACCTCCAAGGGTCTGCCCACCGGTGCGGTCAAGGGTGTGCTGAACATGCTCAAAAGCCTGCGCAAACAATACCCCGATAGCCCGTTTGCCGTGGTTTTCGACGCCAAGGGCGGTACTTTCCGCGATGAACTGTTCGCCGAATACAAGGCCAACCGGCCGAGCATGCCCGATGACCTGAGGGTGCAGATCGACCTGTTACATGCCTGCGTCAAGGCGTTGAGCTACCCGCTGCTGTGCGTGGAAGGGGTCGAGGCCGACGACGTGATCGGCACGCTGGCGCGCAGCAGTGCGGCGGCGCAGCGGCCGGTGATCATCTCTACCGGCGACAAAGACATGGCTCAATTGGTCGATGGGCACGTTACGCTGGTCAATACCATGACCGGTAGCGTGCTGGATGTCGCTGGCGTAAAAGAGAAATTCGGCGTCGGTCCTGAACACATCATCGACTACCTGGCGCTGATGGGCGACAAGGTCGATAACATCCCCGGTGTCCCGGGGGTCGGCGAAAAGACCGCCACCGGCCTGCTGGTCGGTATCGGTGGCGGTCTGGCCGAGCTGTACGCCAACCTCGATGCCGTGGCTGCGTTGCCGATTCGCGGCGCCAAGACCCTGGGCGCCAAGCTTGCAGAGCACAAGGCCATGGCCTTGCTGTCTTACGAGCTGGCGACCATCAAGTGCGATGTGCCGCTGGACGTCAGCCTCGATGAGCTGGTCATCGGTGAGCCGGACCACGAAAAGCTGATCGAGCTGTACACCGAGCTGGAGTTCAAGAGCTGGATCGGCGAGGTCGAGCGCGGTGCACGGCGTGCCGGCCAGCAAGCGGCGCAACCCGCCGTTGCGCCGCCGCCCGCCGTTCCCGCCGCCCCGGCGGCCTATGAAACCATTCTGGAGCAGGCTCGTTTCGATGCCTGGCTGGAAAAGCTCAACAGTGCCGAACTGATTGCCTTCGACACCGAAACCACCGGGCTGGACGCGCAGAAGGCGCAACTGGTCGGCTTGTCTTTCGCGGTCAAGGCCGGTGAAGCGGCCTATATTCCGCTGACCCACTCGTATATGGGCGTGCCCGAGCAACTGGACCGCGACACGGTGCTGCTGGCGCTCAAGCCACTGCTCGAAGACCCGAACAAGGCCAAGGTCGGGCAAAACGCCAAGTACGACATCAACATCCTCGCCAACTGCGCCATCGGCGGTGACCCGGCCAACGGCATTACCGTACGCGGCGTGGCGTTTGACACCCTGCTTGAATCCTACGTGCTCAACTCGGTGACCTCGCATGACATGGACAGCCTGGCTGCCCGGCACTTGGGCGTGCAGACCATCCGTTTTGAAGACATCGCCGGCAAGGGCAAGAAGCAGCTGACCTTTGACCAGATCCCGCTGGAACAGGCCGGGCCTTATGCGGCCGAGGATGCTGACATTACCCTGCGCCTGCATCAGGTGCTGATTGAAAAGCTCAAGGCCGAGGCGGGGCTGGTCAGCGTCCTGAGCGACATCGAGATGCCGCTGGTGCCGGTGCTGGCCCAGGTGGAACGCAACGGCGCGAGGGTTGATGCGGCGCTGCTGGGCGTCCAGAGCATCGAGTTGGGCGACAAGATGGCTGAGCTGGAGCAGCAGGCGTACGTGCTGGCCGGCGAATCGTTCAATCTGGGCTCGCCTGGCCAACTGGGCAAGATCCTCTACGAAAAGCTGGAACTGCCCGTGCGCGGCAAAACCCCGACCGGTAAGCCATCGACGGCAGTCGAGGTCTTGGAGAAGCTGGCCGATGAAGGTCATGAACTGCCAAAGCTGCTGCAGGACTACCGCACGATCAGCAAGCTCAAAAGCACCTACACCGACACCTTGCCTGGCCAGATCAACCCGCGTACCGGGCGCGTGCACACCTCCTACAACCAGGCCGGCGCCGCCACCGGGCGCTTCTCGTCCAGCGAGCCGAACCTGCAGAACATCCCGGTGCGCACCGCTGAAGGCCGCCGTATTCGCCAGGCGTTCGTGGCCTCAAAGGGCTACAAACTGCTGGCGGCGGACTATTCGCAGATCGAGCTGCGCATCATGGCCCACCTGGCCAAGGATGAAGGCCTGCTGCATGCCTTTCAAAATGGCCTGGACGTGCACCGGGCAACCGCTGCCGAGGTATTTGGTGTCGAGCTGGCCGAGGTCAGCAACGACCAGCGCCGCAGCGCCAAGGCGATCAACTTCGGCCTGATCTACGGCATGGGCGCCCAAGGGTTGGCACGCCAGATCGGCGTCGATGGCAAGCAGGCCAAGGCCTATATCGACCGCTATTTTGCCCGCTACCCCGGCGTGCGTGACTACATGGAGCGTACCCGCGAGCAGGCCGCCGAGAAAGGCTATGTCGAGACCCTGTTCGGTCGTCGCCTGTACCTGCCGGAAATTCTTTCCAGCAACCAGCAACAGCGCGCTGGCGCCGAACGCACGGCCATCAACGCGCCGATGCAGGGCACTGCTGCCGACATCATCAAGAAAGCCATGGTGGCGGTGAGCAACTGGCTGGATCAATCAGGGCTGGATGCCCGGGTCATCCTGCAGGTCCACGACGAACTGGTGCTCGAAGTGCGTGAGGATCTGGTCGAGCAGATCCGCGCCGAGATTGGCGATCACATGGGCACCGCCGCAACGCTGGATGTGCCGCTGGTAGTGGATGTCGGCGTGGGCAACAACTGGGACGAGGCGCACTGATTCGTGCCTTTCGCGGCTAAAGCAGCTCCTACGGTGCCCTCGGATGCCTGTAGGAGCGGCTTTAGCCGCGAACGGCGTTCACCGCCGCCAACATGAACATTTGTTCACGCCAGGAACTTAATCGGCCAACACCGGGTCAGAGTTCACGATTGGCTCGCAAGGCCAGTCATGCTCCTATGTTGTGTTAAGTGTTGGCAGATATCCGGAACCCACCCTGAGGGGTCCGGACCTTGAACCCCGAACTTCCCCCTCCCCATATGAAGTCCGGGGTTTTTTTTGCCTGTAAAACGGCCGCGCCGACTGGCGCAGCGTTTCAGGCCTGCGCGGCGGGCTCTTTGTCGGCCAGTTCCATCCAGCCGGCCAGCACGCGGTAGGCTTCTTCCAGGCCCTGGCGTTTGGGCGCCGAGAACAGCTGGATGGTTACGTCATTGCCCCAACTCTTGCGAATCTGTGCCTGAACCTTGAGCAAGGTGCCTTTTGCCGCGCCGTGGGTCAGCTTGTCGGCTTTGGTCAGCAGGATATGCATCGGCATGCCGCTGGCCACCGTCCAGTCGAGCATCATGATGTCGAAGTCGGTCATTGGATGGCGCACGTCCATCAGCAGTATCACGCCCTTGAGGCTCTCGCGGCTGCCTAGGTAGGCTTCCAGGTGGCGCTGCCAGTGCTGCTTGAGCGGGATCGGCACCTTGGCGTAACCGTAACCGGGCAGGTCGACCAGCCGCCGGTCATCGTCCAGGCGGAAGAAGTTCAGCAACTGGGTGCGCCCCGGCGTCTTGGAGGTACGCGCCAGGTTGGCGTGGGTCAGGGTATTCAGGGCGCTGGACTTGCCTGCGTTGGAGCGGCCGGCGAACGCGACTTCGAAGCCCGCATCATCAGGGCACTGATCGACCTTGGCGGCGCTGAGCATGAACTTGGCCTGTTGGCAGAGGCCGAGGATGGGGTTCTTGAGTTGCATGTGATTTCCGGTAAAAGCCCTGCTGCAAGGGGTGCGGCAAGAGGTGTCGTTTCCAGTCGTGCGGCATGGAGTATATAATGCCGCAAACTTTGTGTGGATTTCGCCTGGCTCAGGTGAATGAGCACTTGGAGGGCGTTTATAAAATAGGCGAATGAAGGCAAGACAAAGCGAAATCGGGCGAAAAAGCGCAGTGTACATAAGTACATAAGCATTTTGAGGTCGATTTCAACGCAGTATTGCCGAGTGCAGCCATTTTGTAGACGCCCTCTTAAAGCGAGAAAAGGATCTGGTCGGCGTACTAACCGTCGCCGGCTGTTTGCAGGATCCGATGCGCATTAGAACGCAGTCCGCTTTCAACCTGAAAGGTTTTTGCTGAATAACCGGACGTAACGGTTGTTTCAGTGGCCATTCAAATCGTTGCCGTCGCGTGGAAATGTGCAAGCACCGCAGTTGTCGGGGTCGCCAACCTTCATCCGCTGGAGGGGCGAGCCGGTCGCTGCCTGACGTTTCACCTATAGCCCGATCTGGATGACCTGATGAACACATTGCTCGTGAGTCTGCTACTGACCCTGGGGGTCTGCGCAGGGGCGCAGGCCGCCGACCTGGCCGGCAACGCTGCCGCCGGACAAGGCAAAGCGCTGGTGTGTGGCGCCTGCCATGGCCCGGATGGCAACAGCCCGATAGGCAACTTTCCCAAACTCGCCGGCCAGGGCGAGCGCTACCTGCTCAAGCAATTGCAGGAGATCAAGGGCGGCAAGCGCACGGTGCCGGAAATGACCGGCCTGCTGGTGCCCCTCAATGATCAGGACCTGGCCGATCTTGCCGCCTGGTACGCCAGCCAGAAAGGCAGTGTCGGTGCCGCCAACCCGGCGTTGGTCGCTCGCGGTGAAGCCTTGTTCCGTGGCGGCAAACTCGAAGACGGCATGCCGGCCTGCATCGGTTGTCATTCTCCTGACGGCGCCGGCAACGCCCCGGCCGGATACCCTCGCCTGAGCGGTCAGCATGCCGACTACATCAAGAAACAACTGACCGCCTTTCGCGAAGAAGAGCGGGTCAACGATGGCGACAGCATGGTCATGCGCTCAATCGCCGCAAAACTCAGTAACAAAGACATCGAGGCGCTGGCCCAGTATATTCAGGGCCTGCATTAAGCCGTCTGATCTTTACCGGGAGGGGGCAAGCGCTGCCCTCTCCTGCCCCGCCCAACACAGTGGCCGGCCATCAGCGCCGTTCGACTGATCGGTTGTTAATCCTGAGCTAACCTTTCCCGTTATCACCGACGTTACACTCGTTGCTGCGGCGGCAGGCACCCTCGAACTGTTCCGAGGGACGGTTGCCGTATTGAAAATTGACTCGGAATGCTCATTTACAAGCAGTAGACTCCGCTTTTCCGTGCTCGATCATCATGTATTGATGATTCAGGCTGAAACGGACGAACCGCTGCCGCGACGAGCGGTCGAAACAGACATCGCCGCGAGCGACCCTCATGACCCCAGGAGTAATGCATGCGTAACCTGATTCTCAGCGCCGCTCTGGTAGCCGCCAGTGTGTTCGGCATGACCGCACAGGCCGCCCAGCCGATCGAGGCAGGCAAACAATATGTCGAACTGAGCAGTCCGGTGGCTGTGTCGGAGCCTGGCAAGATCGAAGTCGTTGAGCTGTTCTGGTACGGTTGCCCGCATTGCTATGCATTCGAACCGACCATCAACCCATGGGCTGACAAGCTGCCCGCCGACGTGCATTTCGTGCGCATTCCGGCACTGTTCGGCGGCCCTTGGGATGCCCATGGCCAACTGTTCATCACCCTGGAAGAAATGGGCGTCGAGCACAAGGTTCACGCGGCCATCTTCGATGCCATCCAGAACAAGCGCCAGCGCTTGACCGACCCTGAAGACATGGCTGAATTCCTGGCCACCCAAGGCGTCGACAAAGACAAGTTCCTCAGCACCTTCAAATCGTTCGCCGTCAAAGGCAAGATCGCCAAGTACAAAGAGCTGGCCAAGCAGTATCAGGTCACTGGCGTACCGACCATGGTCGTCAATGGCAAATACCGCTTTGACCTGGGTACTTCCGGTGGCCCGGAAGCCACGTTGCAGGTCGCCGACCAGCTGATCGCCAAAGAGCGTGCAGCTGCCAAGGCCGGCCAGTAAGCCCGCCGCCATGCGCCGCTGGGGCAAGGGTAACGAGCGTGTCGCCGGCCTGCGAGACCCGCAGGTCAATGAACATCACCTGAGTGCCAGCGGCTTGCCGGACAACGGTCGTCTGCGGCTGTTGAGCTTCAATATCCAGGTGGGTATCAACACCCAGCGCTATCACCATTACCTGACCCGCAGTTGGCAGCATGTGCTGCCGCACTTCGGCCGGGCCGGTAACCTGCAAAAAATCGGTGCGCTGATCGGTGATTTCGACCTGGTGGCGTTGCAGGAAGCCGATGGCGGCAGTCTGCGCTCCGGCTACATCAACCAGGTCGAGCATCTGGCACAACTGGGGGCTTTTCCCTACTGGTATCAGCAGCTCAATCGCAACTTGGGGCGCCTGGCCCAGCACAGCAACGGGGTGCTCAGCCGTCTCAAGCCTGGCTCGATCGAGGACCATCCGTTGCCCGGCCCGGCCGGGCGCGGGGCGATTCTGATGCGTTTCGGCGAAGGTGACGACGCGCTGGTGGTGGTGATGATGCACCTGGCGCTCGGTGCCCGCACCCGCACCCGGCAACTGGCCTATATCCGCGAACTGATCGGCAATTATCGCCATCAGGTGCTGATGGGCGACATGAACACCCACGCCACCGACCTGCTTGAGCACTCGCCGTTGCGCGATCTGGGTCTGTTGGCGCCGCAAATCGAAGCAACGTTTCCCAGCTGGCGCCCGCAGCGCTGCCTGGATCACATTCTGCTGAGCCCGACCCTGACCCTGGAACGGGTTCAGGTGCTGGCCCAGCCCATTTCCGATCATCTGCCCGTGGCGGTAGAGATCCGTCTGCCAGCGTCGCTGTGCGGGGACTCCTTACCTGTTCCTAGCGGAATCTGACAGTGAATCCCGTACATGAGTGACGACGCCGAGCGTTGGAAAGAGAAGTACCTCAAGGGCATCGAGCAGCAGGACCGTCTGGAGAAGCGCTGGCAGGCCCGTCTCGACCTGTTGCGCCGTGGTCTGGTGCGCAGCAGCCTGGCGGCGGAGGGTACCGACCGGGCGGTCGACGAATGCATGAAGGAAATGCGCGAAATCGTCCGCAAGGATGACATGGACGCCGGGCTGGCCGGGTTGATCCCGCGTCTGGAAAAGGCCGTGCTCGACTCCGAGCAGCGCCGTGAAGTGCGGGTCGGGCAGATCGGTGATGCGCTGAACGCGCTGGTCGCCCAGTTGCAGAGCCTGCCGCTGCCACGCGAGGTGCGCAAGCCGCTCAAGCGCTTCGCCAAAAACCTCGATGATCGAGCCACCCAGGCCCGTGAGCTGCCGCTGCTGCTCAGCGAACTCAGCGGTTTGCAAGGCAAGGCACTCGACGCCATTGAGCGACCTGACGAGGGTCACCGGCCCGGCTTGCTTGAGCGCCTGTTCGGTTCGCGCGATGAAACCCATGACCCGCAACCTGGCGAGCCTGCCGCCGCCGCTGTTGCGGCGCCGTCTGCAGCGGCCCGGCCCGGTGAACCGGTTGCCGACGACGATGACGCTGCCGAGGTCGAGGAACAACCGCGTCCTGCTGCGCCGCAGGAACTTGTTGCCGTTCACCCTGAGCCAACCAAGCCGGTCAGTTCTGCACCAGCAGGAGCGCCTGCCGCCCATTCGGTCTCTGCCGAACCGGCTGTCGTTGAACCTGCTCCTCAGAACACCATTGAGCCTGCGCCCCTGGCTGAAGTCGCCCCGGCGCCCGAAGCGCCGAGCGCTGCGCCGGTTGTAGAGCCTGTGCCGGCGCTGGCTTCAGGCGAAATCAAAGCCGAGCCGCAGACCCCGGCCAGCGCCCCGCCGTTGAACGGGCTAGGACAGGTTGATGCGTTGCTGGCCCCGGTACCGACGGTGCCGTTCCAGCAATTGCCGCAGGCCGCTGCGGATACGCCAAAAGCCCTCGAAGCCGAGCGTGAGGCCGACGAGCCCGAAGAAGCTGCCGAGGAGCAAGCGGCGGACGGCGAATACGGCTTGCCGTCCTCACCGGAGCCCAGTTACAGCTCGGTGGCCGCACACATCGAAGAGACCCTGCTGGGCCTGCTTGAAGACCTCAACCTGCCCGAAATCCACCGGCCACATGCCGAGTCGATGCGCCATCGCCTCGAACATGGGTTGAACTGGTACGAACTGCTACCGATTCTCGATGATCTTGCAATCTTGATGCTGGCTGTCAGCGACAGTGGTCAGCACGAATTCGAAACCTACCTCAAGCAGCTCAATCAGCGTCTTGAGTCGTTCCAGAGTGGCTTGCAGGCGGTCAACGAGGGGTATCAGGAAAGCCATTGTTCGGCACGGGATTTCGACAGCCAGTTACGCGAACAGGTCGACGATCTGCAAAGCAGCGTGCAGGAGGCATCGGACCTGATCAGCCTCAAGCGGGTGCTGGAAAGCCGCCTCGAAGGCATGCTCGGCGCCATGGATGACTATCAGCGCAAGCGCGACGAGCGCGAGCGTGAAGTCGCCGAAAGCCTGCAAAGCCTGGCTGGCCGGGTGGCGAGCATGGAGCAGGAAGCGCTGGGCGTGCGTGCCAATCTGGAAGAGCAGCGGCGCAAGGCGCTGCTCGACCCGCTGACCGGCCTGCCCAACCGGGCGGCGTGGGGCGAGCGTCTGGAGCGGGAAATCGCCCGTTGGCAGCAGAACCGCGATAGCCTGCTGATCGGTATTCTGGATCTGGATCACTTCAAGCGCATCAATGACGGCTATGGGCATCTGGCCGGCGACAAGGTGCTCAAGATCGTCGCCAAGGAGCTGCACCGGCGTCTGCGCACCACCGATTTCCTGGCTCGCTTTGGCGGTGAGGAGTTTGTCTTGCTGATGCCGGCCACTGAGCTGCAAACCGGGCTGTTGATGCTCGATGAGCTGCGTGCGGCGGTGGAGCGTTGCCCGTTCCACTTCAAGGGCGAGCCGGTGACTATCACGGTGTCGATTGGGGTGACCGATCTGCGCGCTGCTGAACGCAGCGACACTGCGCTCAAGCGCGCTGACCAGGCGCTGTATCGGGCCAAGGAAAGCGGCCGCAACCGGGTTGAACAAGGGTGAGTGGCTCACCTGGCGGGCGGTTTTCAATCATCGGGCGATCTGCGCCCGTTCCGTTATGATTTTTGAATAGTTGGATGTCATGAAGCTGTTTTTCGCTGTTGTATCCCTTCTGGTTCTCAGTGCCTGCGCTAGCGGCCCCCGGCTGGACACCAGCCACCCCTCGAAGAATTTCGATAACCGTATCCAGTACGTCATCCTGCACTACACCTCGGCGTCTCAGGAGCGCTCGCTGCAACTGCTGACCAGCGGCCAGGTCAGCAGTCATTACCTGATTGGCGACGATAGCCGGGCCACCACATTCAAACTGGTCGATGAAAATGCCCGCGCCTGGCACGCCGGCGACAGCCAGTGGGACGGACGCACCTGGCTCAACTCCTCGTCGATCGGCATTGAGATCGTCAACCCCGGCTTTACCGAAGGCCCGAACGGGCGGCTGTGGTACCCCTACAGTGAAGCGCAGATCCAGTCGCTGATTGTCTTGCTCAAGGATATCGTCAAGCGCAACGGCATCGAGCCAAAGCACATCATTGGCCACAGCGATATTGCGCCGATGCGTAAGCTCGACCCGGGACCATTGTTCCCCTGGAAGCGGCTGGCCCAGGAAGGCTTGGGTATCTGGCCTGACGAGCGTCTGGTCGCCAGCCAGCAGGCACTGTTTGCCGTGCGCCTGCCAGACATCCTGTGGTTCCAGCAGCAGTTGGCCAGAGTCGGCTACAGCACTCCGCAGACCGGCGTGCTGGACACCGAAACCCGCAATGTACTGGCCGCCTTCCAGATGCGCTTTCGCCCGCAACGCTTCGACGGCGAACCGGATGCGCAGAGTGCGGCGATGTTGCAGGTGCTCAACAGCCAGCGCTGAAGCACGGCCCCGTAGGACCGGCCGGGCGGCACCCGGCTGGCGGTCAGAACGGCAAGGCCATATAGAACTGGGTGCCTTGGCCCGGCCGTGAATACACGCCCATGCGTCCACCATGCAACTGGACGATTTCCTTGCACAGGGCCAGCCCCAGGCCCGCGCCGCCCTTCTTGCGGCCGACCTGAACAAACGGCTCGAAGATCCGCGCCTGATTGCCGTACGCAATGCCTTCGCCGCTGTCTTCGACACTGATGATCGCCCGTTCACCATGACGCCGGGCCTGCAGGCGGATCAGGCCGTTTTCCGGGGTGTGGCGCAAGGCGTTGTCCAGCAGGTTGTCCAGTACCCGCTCCAGTTGTGACTGGTCGGCGTGCAGGCGCGGGATATTTTCTTGCAGGTCGAGCTGAAGAATGATGCTCTGTTCCTGGGCGCGATCAATAAAGCGCTGGCGCGCTTCTTCGAGCAAGTCATCGATGGCGCACGGCGCCAGTTTGAGTTTCTGCAGGCCACTTTGGTAGCGGGAGAAGTTCAGCAGGTCGTTGATCAATTGCATCAGGCGCTGCATCTCTTCCTTGACCGTATTGAACAGGTCGGCTTCGCGGCTTTCTTCGGCGAAATGCACCCGCTCCTGCAGCAGGCCGAAGGCCATATGCATACCGGTCACCGGGGTGCGCAGTTCGTGGGAGGCGCGCAAAACGAACTCGCTGCGCACCCGCTCGAAGGCGCGTTGCTCGGTCACATCATGCAGGACCATCACCGCGCCGAGAATGTGCCCGGCGCTATGGCTGACCGGGGTCAGGCTGTAGGTCAGCAGCCGTGATTCGCCGTCGATCTCGATGCACAGATCTTCCGGGGCGCGCTCCAGGGTGCCGCCGCGCAGGTTGAGGAGAATCTCTTCGTCCAGCTCCGGGCGTGCCAGCGCTTCGCCGGGACGTTGGCCGAGGCGGCTTTCGTCCCAGCCAAGCTGGCGCTGGGCGACCGGATTGAGGTGCTCAAGCTGGCCCTGGCGGTCGATCATCAACAGGCCGTCGTCAATGCTGTCGAGCACCGCTTGCAGGCGTTGCTGGCCAGCCAGCAGTTCGTCGATATTGGTGGCCTGGTGTTTGCGCAGCGCCTCGGCCATCAGGCCGAAGCGGCGGGTCAGCAGGTTCATCTCCGCTGCCGGTGAAATAGGCAGGGTGACGTCAAAATCGCCCTGGCCGATCTTGTCGGCGGCCTTGGCCAGAGCTTCGATCGGTGCACCAAAGCGGCGGGCGATGCCATGCGCAG
This sequence comes from Pseudomonas sp. 21LCFQ02, assembly GCF_024129895.2. Lineage (NCBI taxonomy): Bacteria > Pseudomonadati > Pseudomonadota > Gammaproteobacteria > Pseudomonadales > Pseudomonadaceae > Pseudomonas > Pseudomonas sp. 21LCFQ02. The sequence goes on along the minus strand of NZ_CM178749.1, from coordinate 1,171,635 downwards.
TGACAAACCCGATGCACAGCACGGCCAGAGCAACCAGGCTGAGCAGCCCGGCGATCCAGTACGCGCGCTCGCGTGAATCACGCTCGGCCGCGTTGATGTTGTCCAGGGCGCTGCGATAGGCGCCCAGCAAGTCATTGCGCAGGTTGTTGAAGCTGGCACTCAGCTCAGGGTTCTTGCGGATGCTCAGGCCGCCCTCGCTGTTGTTGCGATAAGCCTGGATGAATTGCTGATAGAACTGCTGGGTCTGTTCAAAACCGTGGGTGCCGGTTCTCAGCCGCTCGTGCTCGACACCTTCGGCCAGCAACCCTTCGAACTGGGTCTGCAGCTTACCCAGTGCCTGCGGGTTGGGTTCGGAGTCGAGCATCATGACCAACTGATCACCCAGGTTCTGACGCAGCTTGAGGCCCAGATCCAGAGTCACGAAGTTGTGCTGAATCATCGACTCCTGAGTACGTGCCATCTGCATGACACTGACCAGACCCAGGACCAGCCCGAGCAGGGCCACTGTGATCAGGGCCGAGATACTCAGAAACAGGCGTGTGCGCAATTTCATTGCCAACTTCATGTGACACCAATTACTGACTTACAGGTTGTACTGCTTGCGTTTTCGATACAGCGTCGAGGCATCGATACCCAGTGTCTTGGCCGCCTGGTCCAGTGTGTCACTGGTCGCCAGTACCGCGCCGATGTGGGCCTTTTCCAGTTCATCGAGGCTCATCGCGGCGCCGACCCGTGGTGCATTGCTGACCGGCTGCTCGCCCATGCCCAGGTGGGTGACTTCAACGCGCTCCTGCGGGCAGATGATGCTGGCGCGCTCGATCACGTTGCGCAGCTCGCGGATATTGCCGGGCCAGCGGTAGTTGAGCAGCGCACTGCGTGCTTCTTCGCTGAAGCCCCGTGCCGGGCGGGCGTATTCCTTGACGAAGCGCGCCAGAAAACGGTCGGCCAGGGTCAGGATGTCTTCGCCACGCTCACGCAGGGCCGGCAAGGTCAGGGTGATGACGTTCAGGCGGTACAGCAGGTCTTCACGAAATTTGCCGCTGCGCACCATGTCTTCGAGGTTGAGATTGGTGGCCGCCAGAATTCGCACATCGGCACGGCGGGTGACCGGGTCGCCGACCCGCTCGTATTCCTTGTCTTGAATGAAGCGCAACAGCTTGGGTTGCAAGGTCAGCGGGAAATCACCGATCTCGTCGAGGAACAAGGTGCCGCCGTCGGCCTGGTTGACCCGCCCCAGTGTGCTTTCACTGGCGCCGGTGAACGCCCCGCGGCTATGACCGAACAGCTCGCTTTCCATCAGTTCTGCGGTCAGCGACGGGCAGTTGATGGTCACGCAGGACTTTTTGGCGCGCTTGCTCCAGCCGTGAATGGCGCGGGCCAGCTCGCCTTTACCGGTGCCCGACTCACCCAGGATCAGGATGTTGGCATCGGTGACCGCCACCTGCCGCGCCGTTTCCAGAATGCCCATCATCACCGGGCTGTGCGAGTCCAGGCCGTCTTTGGGCTTGCGGATCTCGCCTTCCAGTGCCTCCAGACGAGCCGACAGTTGGCGCACTTCAAGCTGCTTGGCGGTGGCCAGGCGCAATTGGTCGGGGCTGCACGGTTTGACCAGATAATCGGCCGCGCCGGCGCGAATCGCGTCCACGGCGGTGTCGACGGCAGAGTGCGCGGTGACGATCACGACACGCATCCATGGCGCCTGCACGCGCATCTGTGCCAATACATCCAGCCCGTTGTCTTCGCCCAACCGTAAATCCAGGAAACACAAATCAAAGACCTGGCGCTGCATCAGGGCATCGGCCTGTGCCGCGCTGTTGGCCGTGGCTACGCTGTAGCCCTCGTCTTCCAGGCAATACCGGAAGGTGCGAAGGATCGCGGACTCGTCGTCCACAAGCAGAATACGGCCCTGATTCTCAGTGGCTGCTTCCATTTTTCCTACGCTCCTAAGTGAATAGTCTTGGTTAGTCTCGGAATCATCGGGCAAGTTGCATGGTCAATTCTGATTGATTATGCGGCAAGCATGGTAGCTATCTGCTTCGGCCTTGGCTAACTGGCGGATTTGGCTGTCCTGCTGTCGTGAAAACCGCCTGGTAGCAGCATTAACCCGAGCCAGGCGGCCTGACAGACCTGCAAAGGAGAACGTCATGCATCCGCTGAAGAACATCGTCCTGGCCACCGCGACACTCGCCGTGCTGGGTGCCCATCCACTGCTGGCCAGCGCCGCCCAGGGTGAAACCGGCCCGTTGATCGAGGCGCGTCAGGAAGGCTCGATCTGGACCGCTTTTGCCTTGAACCGGCACTTGAGTGCGTTCGATATCAAGGTGGCGGTCGAAAAAGGCACCGCCCGGTTATCTGGCAAGGTCGAGAATGAAGTCGAGCGGGAGCTGGCCGAACGGATCGCACTGGATGTCGAAGGCATCGACAAGGTCGATAACCAGTTGCAGATTGACCCGGCGGTGGCCACCGAGGCGGATGCCCGCAATGGCCTGGCCCAGCGTTTCGAAGACGCCACACTGGTGGCGACGATCAAATCCAAGCTGTTGTGGAGCAACGTCACCCAAGGGCTGGAAATCGACGTAACCAGTGATCAGGGGGTGGTCACGCTCAAGGGCCGGGCGCAAAGCCCTGAAGCCAAAGAGCTGGCCGGTAATCTGGCGACCAATACCGATGGCGTGGCCAGTGTAAATAACCTGATCAGCATCAGTGCGGCCGACTCGATTGCCGCCAAGACCCAGCCACAGGCGCTCAGTACCACCGAGCAGATGAGTGACGCCTGGGTTACCAGCAAGGTCAAGTCCAGCCTTATCTACAGCCGCAACATCGACGGCCTGGGTATCAAGGTCGATACCAGGGAGGGCGTGGTGACACTCAATGGCATGGTGGCCAACTTTGCGGAAAAGGAGCTGGCGGTTGAGATCGCTCGCAATATCCGTGGGGTGAAGGGCGTCAATGCCGACGCCTTGAAAGTCATGGCGCGCAGTACTGGCTGACCACAACACGTATGTGGCATTCGTGCAGAACGCACGATGCCACAGCGTCGATCGTGCAGCTTGCGCGCCACAGAGAATTTTGTATTTTTTTAAGTTGTTGATTTATAAGCATTTATTTTTGATTTAAAGCTGGCATGCGGTCTGCAATATCCCTATCGACAAAGGCCGGAACATCCGGTCGACAAGAACGGTAGAGGGATTGAGCACATGAACAGCCAGCGTCTTGCCCAATTGCGTATTTCGCCCCTGCGGGTACAGCAAGGTCTTTTCGCCAGCCTGGTGCTCCTGCTGGTGTTGCTTGCCACCCAACAGTGGCAACTGCATGAGCAAAATCGTGAAGCGGCTGCGATGCGTCAGTCGCTGATTTCCCAAAGCCTCTCGCTGAGCCAGGCACGTACATCGGTCTCGACCGTGGACAGTCAGGGTTGGGCGCGCGCTCCGGTGCAGGTCGATCGTGTTGTTTCTCAGGACAGTCTGGCGCGCCTGCCTCAACAGTCGCGTTGGGTCTTCTGACCTGATCGGATTCCCACAGTAGTAAGGAGTATCACTATGTTGAGCTGGGCTATTACATTCTTGATCATCGCTATCGTTGCAGCGGTACTGGGCTTCGGTGGTATTGCGGGTACGGCAACCGGTATCGCGAAGATTCTGTTCATCGTGTTCCTGGTCATGTTCGTGGTGTCGTTCTTCTTCGGCCGTCGCGGTAGAGGCTGACATGCGTAACCTGACTCATCTGCTGGCCGCCGCCCTGTTAATGGGCGGTAGCGCCGCCACCCTGGCCGCCAACGATGGTCAGGTGCGTGTTAACGAATTGCTGAGCAGTTCCTCCGATTACCGCCAAGCCTGGACCCAGGCCGTGCAAAAAGAGGAACGCTTGCCTGAGTGGGTCATGAACCTGTCAGGCGTTGCCGAGCCAATGACCGCCACTACCCAGGATGGTGATCCCTATCGGGTGGGGGTGCTGTGCGAGACTGCCGAGAGCTGCCGCAGCCAGCGTCTTATCGTGGCTGGCAGCCTGGACGGCAAAGACATCTATGCCCTGCTGGTGACGGTGCCGGCTGGCTTGCCGAGCGACAAGTCGCCAAAAAGCCACGCCACCCAACGCTATCTGGGTAATCCCGATAAGGGAATGAAGACGCTGCTTGAGGAACAACTGCTCAAGGATCCGAACTGGTACTGACCTGGTGGGTGGTAAAGCCGCTGACGGTCAAACCGTTTCATTATCAACGCTGCACGGCTTCCTGGAGGAAGTACGTGCATGACCAGGGGGCCGGGATGCACTGATTGATCGGATCGGTGCGACCTAGGGGTACAGGGAGTACCTCCGCTGAGGGCCGGGTCAGGTGAAGCCGCCATGCCGTTTTCGACGATACGCAGACGTCGAAACCCGCATGGCGCTTTTTATTTGTGCTTGCGTCAAAGCTGAAGAGTTCCGCCGTACATCCGTAAACTGCTGCAGAAAATGTCCTCAAATCTTTTCTGGTTGTGTCGTGCGACATTTTTTCCTATTGCCAGGCTGAAAGCACCGGCCCAGCAACCTCCAGGCCATTTTTCCAACGTCATTAACAGCATTTAACAGGGCATTTCTGCCGTTATCATATGCCGATTCTGCATGACTTAGGCGGTTATGGCATTAGACGTGCCTTTGCCCCGTCTGAATAGTTGCGCCTTTTTTTCGCTTGCTTTGAGCCCGGATGCTCTTTCGCGGTGACTTTCTGTGGACAGTGCGGGGCTTTCTTCCACGACTTCGGTCTGCCGCGGATGAGGCAGGGCGAGCACGCGGTTCCCAAGCTGATCCAAGCCACTTCGCACAAAGGTAATGACATGAAGAAGGCAAAACTGAGTCTGGCATGGCAGATTCTGATCGGTCTGGTTCTGGGTATCGCCATCGGCGCGCTGCTCAACCACTTCAGTGCCGAGAAGGCCTGGTGGATCAGCAACGTCCTGCAACCGGCAGGTGACATCTTCATTCGCCTGATCAAGATGATCGTGGTGCCCATCGTCGTGGCCTCGCTGATCGTCGGGATTGCCGGTGTGGGCGATGCCAAGAAGCTCGGCAGCATTGGCCTGAAGACCATTATCTACTTCGAGATCGTGACCACGGTCGCCATCGTTGTGGGCCTGGTGCTGGCCAACCTGTTCCAGCCTGGAGCCGGCATCGACATGAGCTCGCTCGGCACGGTGGACATCTCCAAGTACAAGACCACCGCCGCCGAGGTGCAGCATGACCATGCGTTCATTGCCACCATCCTCAACCTGATTCCGTCCAACATCTTCGCCTCCATTGCCCGTGGCGACATGCTGCCGATCATCTTCTTCTCGGTGATGTTCGGCATGGGCCTGGCCAGCCTGCAAAACGAAGTGCGCGAGCCGCTGGTGAAAATGTTCCAGGGCGTCTCGGAAACCATGTTCAAGGTCACCCACATGATCATGGCCTACGCGCCGATCGGTGTGTTCGCCCTGATCGCGGTCACCGTAGCCAACTTCGGTTTCGCCTCGCTGCTGCCGCTGGCCAAGCTGGTGATCCTGGTTTACGTCGCCATCGCCTTCTTTGCCTTCGTGGTGCTGGGCCTGATCGCCCGCATGTTCGGCTTCTCGATCATGAAGATCATCCGCATCTTCAAGGATGAGCTGATCCTGGCCTACTCCACCGCCAGCTCCGAGACAGCGCTGCCGCGGGTAATCAGCAAGATGGAAGCCTACGGTGCGCCGAAAGCCATCTGCAGCTTCGTGGTACCGACCGGTTACTCGTTCAACCTCGATGGCTCGACCCTGTACCAGAGCATCGCGGCGATCTTCATTGCCCAGTTGTACGGCATTGACCTGTCGCTCGGCCAACAGCTGATGCTGGTCCTGACCCTGATGGTCACCTCCAAAGGTATCGCCGGTGTGCCGGGCGTGTCGTTCGTGGTCCTGTTGGCGACCCTGGGCAGCGTTGGTATTCCGCTGGAAGGTCTGGCATTCATCGCCGGTGTCGACCGCATCATGGACATGGCACGTACCGCCCTGAACGTGATCGGCAATGCCTTGGCGGTGCTGGTCATCGCCCGTTGGGAAGGCATGTACGACGATGCCAAAGGCAAGGCCTACTGGGAGTCGCTGCCACACTGGCGCAGCAACGAGCCGGTGCCGGTCGGCAAGCCTGCGGCTGAGTAGGACCGGCTTTAGCCGGGAAGCCTTTGCGGTCTTCCCGGTCTTCCCGGTCTTCGCGGCTAAAGCGGATCGCCGCCCGGCCGCTCCTACGGGGATCGCGATCGTCCCGTCAATTTCCCTCCGGCACACCTCCCCCGTTATCATCCCCGTCGTCTGAAGGGGGATGTATCCGATGCTCAATGGCCTGTGGCTTGGTTTTTTCGTCGTGGCGATGGTCGCCGCGCTGGCGCAATGGTTGATCGGCGGCAATGCCGGGATCTTTGCCAGCATGGTCGAGAGCATCTTTGCCATGGCCAAGCTGTCGGTGGAGGTCATGGTTCTGCTGTTCGGCACCCTCACCCTGTGGCTGGGTTTTCTGCGCATTGCCGAGAAGGCCGGGATCGTCGACTGGCTGGGCAAGGTGCTCAGCCCACTGTTCACCCGGCTGATGCCGGAGGTGCCGCCGGGCCATCCGGCGCTGGGCCTGATTACCCTCAACTTCGCCGCCAACGGTCTGGGGCTGGACAATGCCGCGACCCCGATCGGCCTCAAGGCCATGAAGGCACTGCAGGAACTCAACCCCAGCCAGACCACCGCCAGCAACGCGCAGATCCTGTTTCTGGTGCTCAACGCCTCGTCACTGACCCTGTTGCCGGTGACCATCTTCATGTACCGCGCCCAGCAAGGCGCACCTGACCCGACCCTGGTGTTCCTGCCGATCCTGCTGGCGACCAGTGTCTCGACCATTGTCGGGCTGCTGTCGGTGGCGTTCATGCAGCGCCTGCGGCTGTGGGACCCGGTGGTGCTGGCTTACCTGATTCCAGGTGCATTGCTGCTCGGTGGTTTCATGGCCTTTCTCGGCACGCTGTCGGCTGCGGCGCTGGCCGGGCTGTCATCGATTCTCGGCAACCTCACGCTGTTCGGCCTGATCATGTTGTTTCTGGTGATCGGCGCGCTGCGCAAGGTCAAGGTGTATGAAGCCTTCGTCGAAGGGGCCAAGGAAGGTTTCGATGTGGCCAAAAACCTGCTGCCGTATCTGGTGGCGATGCTCTGTGCGGTGGGCGTATTGCGCGCCTCCGGTGCTCTGGACTTCGGCCTGGAAGGCATTCGCCACGTGGTCGAGTGGCTGGGCTGGGATACCCGTTTTGTCGACTCGCTGCCCACTGCGCTGGTCAAACCGTTCTCCGGCAGCGCGGCGCGGGCGCTGTTGATCGAGACCATGCAGAACCAGGGCGTCGACAGCTTTGCCGCGCTGGCGGCAGCGACCATTCAGGGCAGCACCGAAACCACCTTCTATGTGCTGGCGGTGTACTTCGGCGCGGTCGGCATCCAGCGCGCCCGGCATGCCGTGGGCTGTGCGCTGCTGGCCGAGTTTTCGGGCGTGGTGGCAGCGATCATGGTCTGCTACTGGTTCTTTGGCGCCACCGCCAGCTAAGTATCAAGGCGTCGCAGCAGGTCCAGACTCTGATGACCATCGAGGCGCGACAAGCCCCGCCGTTCAGGGCGGGGAAGGATAGCGCGGACGGCGTAGCCGTCCCTGGTTGCAGTGGGGTGTCTGCTGCTGTTCGATGGACGCACCGCCACAGGATGATGCGCAGTAACACGGCGACACAGATGCCCTTATACGGCGGTATTTCGTTACAAAGACCCCATGGTCATGCAGCTTGAAAACACCGTGCCATCCGCGCCTAATGTCGTCTTCATTGCTCATGGCTCAAGAGCAGCATGCAACGACTTCAAGCCTTCAAGTACGAACTCATGCCAGACGGCTGGCAGGAGCGGCAAATGCGCCGCTTTGCCGGCTCCTGTCGCTTCGTCTTCAACAAGGCGCTGGCGTTGCAGAAGGAGCGCCACGAGCAAGGCGAGAAGAAGCTCGGCTATGCGGGCCTGTGCAAGTTGCTGACCGAATGGCGCAATAGCCCGCAAACCGCATGGCTGGCCGATGCGCCTGTTCACCCGTTGCAACAGAGCCTCAAGGATCTGGAGCGGGCCTACACCAACTTCTTCGCCAAGCGAGCCGACTTTCCCCGGTTCAAGAAGAAGGGGCAGCGCGACAGTTTCCGCTATCCCGACCCGAAACAGATCAAGCTCGACCAGACCAACAGCCGCCTGTTTCTGCCAAAGCTGGGCTGGTTGCGCTACCGCAACAGCCGCAAGACGCTGGGTACTGTGAAGAACATCACCGTGAGCCAGTTGTGTGGCAAGTGGTTTGTGAGTATCCAGACCGAACGCGAGATCGATGAGCAGCCCACGGCGCAGGGTGCGGCAGTCGGCATCGACATGGGCATTGCCCGGTTCGCCACGCTTTCGGATGGTTCGTTCTACGCACCCCTGAACAGCTTCAAACGCCATGAAACCGCGCTGTGCAAAGCGCAGCAGGCGATGAGCCGCAAGGTCAGATTCAGCCGCAACTGGAAGAAAGCGAAAGCCCGCGTCCAGCGCATTCATTCCCGCATCGGCAATGCCCGCCGCGACTACCTGCACAAGTGCTCTACCACGATCAGCCAAAACCACGCGATGGTGTGTATCGAGGACTTGCAGGTACGGAATATGTCCAGGTCGGCGGCAGGTAAGACCGAGGCGCCGGGAAGAAACGTTCGGGCCAAGTCTGGCCTGAACAGGGCCATCCTCGATCAGGGCTGGTTCGAGTTCCGCCGCCAACTGGACTACAAGCTGGCGTGGCGCGGTGGCTGGCTGATTGCCGTGCCGCCGCAAAATACCAGCCGCACGTGCCCTTGTTGCGGCCATGTGTCGGCGGCCAACCGCCAGACGCAAGCGCTGTTCAGGTGTGTTGGATGTGGTTTTGAAGGCAACGCCGATGTGGTCGGGGCGATCAATGTACTAAGGGCGGGACACGCCCGGTTAGCCTGTGAAGTGAGCGCAGAGGTCATGGCGCCAGCAGCAGGAACCCACCGAAGCGACTCGGGGGCGGCCCGATGCCGCGCCTGAGCGCCGTAGGAATCCCCGGCCTTCAGGCCGGGGAGGATGTCAAGGCTCCGGGACCGGCTGTGATTCAGGCGTCGCGGCGGGCGGTTGCTCTGCTGCAGGCTCCGGGTCTGGCTCTGGCTCCGTTTGCGGTTCTGGCGCCGCAACACCGGGCTCGGATGCCGCAGGCGCAGCGTCGTCATCGCCACCGGGTTTGAGCTGGATGATCCGGCCTTTTGGCTGGGTCACGGTCGGTTGATCGGCGTCGGTCACTTCAAAACGCAGTACGCCGATCATCTGCCCGTCCTCGGTCAGCACCCGAACCTGCCAGCGGCCCGCCACCTCCTGCGGGAAGTTGCGCTTGTGGGTCCAGGCACGATAGCCCTCCTTGCGCCCGCCGTTGATATTCAGGGCAATGCGGTCCACCTCTTCGCCGTTGCGCCGCCAGACATGGTAAATGCGCTCTTGCAGGCCGCGCGGCGCATTGATTGCGGTGTAGGCGTACAGGCCGTCGCGGCGCAGTTGAGCGGCGCTGATCTGGCGGATGCTTTCACCCGGTGTGCGATTTTTGTTGTCGAACTCGGTACTCACCGCCACTTCGGTCAGCCACAGCGTGGCCGGCGGCACCCAGGAGCGCAGCAGCCAGCCAGCGCTGCCCACGGCCAGGATCACGGTCACCAGCATCACCCCACTGCGCCAGGTGCGGATCGGAAAGCTCGATGCCAGGCTGGGAATCGACAGCACAATCGCGGTGCCGAGCGCCAGTTTGTAGCTCTCGGTGGTGGTCAGGTTGAGAATGATCGGCAGCGCGGTGAGCATCGCGGCGAACAGGGTCAGGGTATGCAAGGCCAGGAACAGCCAGCGGCGCGGTGCCAGCCAGCGGTAGTACAGCGGGTCGACGATGGAGATCAGCCCGGCCGCACCGAGCAGCGCCGTGAACAACGCCTGGCCGCTGTTCCAGGTGGTGGTGATGAAAAAGAACGGCAGGACGAAGAACAGGCTTTCCTGATGGATCAACTGGGTGCCGTAACGCAGCAACCCTTGCGGAATTTCCTTGCCGAATTTTCGGTGGAACAGCCCCACCACGCTGTTCTCGACCATCAGCCACAGCCAGCTGAGCATCATCACCACGGCGATCCAGCTGGCCAGCCCGGCCTGACGGTCGACCATGATGAAGCTGACGATCCCGGAGATGAATCCGCCCGCCGCAATGATGCCCGGATAGCGGCGCATCAGGTCGAGGATGCGGGTGACGAGGACATTCCAGTGGGGCATTGGGCTTCACTTCAGCAGGGGTGGAAAAAAGTCGCCAAGCATAGCAATGCAGTGCGCAGCGCTACAGCCGTTGCTGACGGCGATAACGCAGCCCGCCGACCAGCAGCAGGATCATCAGCACTCCGGCAGCCAGGACCAGCCAATACAGATCGTCGTAACTGAACAGCGGTTTCTCGATGCGGATGTAGCCCGGTTGTTCGAGTAACTGACGCAAGGCCCGGTTGGCGCCCTCCAGGGTGACCGCCTGAATGCGCTTGGCCGGGTCGGCAAAGCGGCCATTCTCGTAATCGTTGAGCGCGCCCCAGTAATAGTCGGCCAGCGCGCTGTTGCCTTGCACGGCCCAGGCCTGCCGGGCCACGGCGGCTTGTTTGAGGCGCTCGAAGGTTGCAGCTTGCAGGCCGTCACGCTGCAAGCGCTCAAGCAGTGCATGCAGGGTCTGTTCGGCTTGCAACAGGTCGCTGCGTTCGACATCGGCGTCCAGGCTCATCAGCCCGGTGTCGCTGAACACCTCGCGGCTGACCGAAGGGCCGTAGGACAACCCCTGTTGCAGGCGCAGTTCTGAGTACAGCGACCACTCCAGATAAGACCGGACCAGCTCCCAGGTTTCGTCGTGTTGTTCATCCAGCAAGGGCTCGGGAAAGATCAGGTGCAGCCGGGCACTTTCGCCCAGTACCCCGCGGGTCAGTACCCGGCGTTGTTCAGCCACTTGTTTCGCGCTGTCCAGGGTCGGGTGTTCGGCAGGTTCGGTGGCGGCCAGGCGGCCATAGACCCGTTCCAGGTAGCCGGGCAGCAGCTTGTCCAGGTCACCGACCATGATCAGGGTCATGTTGTTGGGTGCGTACCAGGCCGCCAGGGCATCTTCGAGCTGCTCCAGGCTGACCGCCTCGACGTCCGGACTGTCGGCGCACTTCAGGCCCAGTTCGCTCGCCACCTGGCTGCTGGCGTTGCTGCCCGCGTCACGCCGGTCGAGCAGCCGTTGCAGGCGCGAGGCGTGGCCGCCGTCTTCATGGGCAACGATGCGCCTGACCGTGTCCAGGCGGCTCTGGGTCAGCTCGGTGTGGGTCAGCACCTGCATGAGCAGGTCGAGTACCTTGCGCTGGTTACGCGCCGGTGCCTCGATCACAAAGGTGGTGTCGGCATTGCTGGTAAAGGCGTTCCACTCGCCACCGAGCGCCTGCATGCGCGACTCCAGACCGCCTTCTCCGCTGTCATCGATGCCGCTGAACATCAAGTGTTCGAGCAGGTGCGGCAGTTCTTTGTGCTCACAGGCAAAGTCATCAAAGCCCACCCCGACAATCAGCCGGATCGCCACATGGCCCTTGTCGTAGGCGGGCTTGAGCAGCACCTGCAAACCGTTGGGCAACAGATAACCCTGGGCTTGCAGACGGTCCAAGGCCAGGCTGGGAAGAGAACAGAGCAACAGCCAGATCAGCAGCAGGCAGCGCATGAGACAGCTTTTCCTTGCGGGCCAGTTGAATTGACATGCTGTTGAAAAACTACCTGCGTTGCCATTGCTGCGTTAAAAACAGGCTCAAAATGCTCATTTACAACCCGTAAACTCCGCTTTTTCGCCTGTTTTTGCCTTGCACTGGCTGCCTCGCCTACGTTTTTCAACGGCCTGCTAAACAGACTTCGCTGCCGCCGCTCGGTTCACACCGATTGTTCGCCTACCTGGCCTGGCGTCTCGTCCGGTCCGTCGCTGGACAGTGCACCCGTGTCGGCGGTTTCCAGTACCGCGTAGGCGCTGCTGCAGAACAGCGAGTTGAGGCGCTTCATGTCAGCCATCAGTTCCAGGTGCAGCGAGCTGGTCTCGATACTTTGCACCACTTTGCGTTGCAAACGGTTGACATGGGCGTGGGCCAGCCGCCGTTCCAGAGCGCGGAACTGGCGTTTTTCCTTCAATAGCTGGCGGGCGCTATGCGGGTCGCCGCTGAGAAACACCGACAGGCCCAGGCGCAGGTTGGCCTGCAACTGGGTGTGCAGGTCGGTGAGCTCTTCCAGACCGACGTCCGAAAACGATCGTTGCTGCGCGGTTTTCTGCTGCTGGATCTTGCGCAGCATGCGCTCGATCACACCACTGGCCAATTCCAGGTTGATGGTCAGCTCAATGATTTCGGCCCAGCGTCGATTGTCCTGTTCGCCCAGGTCTTCTCGGGGCATCTGCGCCAGGTACAGCTTGATGCCGCTGTACAGGGTCTCGACATCCTCATTAAGGCTGCGCACTTGCTGAGTGACAGCGGTCTGGGTGCCGTGCAGTACGGCCTGCATGGCGCCCAGCATGTTCTCCAGCAGGTCGCCCATGCGCAGGGTTTCACGCACCGCATTGGCCAGCGCCAGGCTGGGAGTCGCCAGCGCGGTCAGATCCAGATGCCTGGGTTTGATCGGCCCTGCGGTTTCGGCAGGCACTTGCAGCAAGCTGGCGCACAGGCGCGCCATGGGGCTGACAAAGGGCAGCATCAAAAGGCAGCGTGCGGTGTTGTAGACCAGATGAAAGCCGATCACCAGTTCCTGTGGCTTGAGCCTCAGCTCGTCGAGCCAGTTCACCAGCGGGTCAAGCACCGGGATGATCAGCACCAGGCCCAGCAGTTTGAATAGCAGGCTGCCCAGCGCCACCTGGCGACCGGGTACGTTCTGCATGCTGGTGCTCATGAACGCCAGCAGACCGCTGCCGATATTGGCCCCCACCACCAGACCGATGGCCACGTGCAGGCTGATGATGTCGGAACCGGCCAGCGTTGCGGTCAGCAGCACCGCCGCCAGGCTGGAATAGGAAATCAGCGCGAACAGCGCACCGACCAGGGCATCGAGCAGGAAGTCGCCGGTCAGCGAGGCGAACAGCACCTTGACTCCGCTGGCCTGGGTGATCGGCGCGGCGGCGCTGACGATCAGTTGCAGCGCCAGGATGATCAGCCCCAGACCGATGGCTACCCTGCCCAACTGGCCGGCGCGGGTCTGCTTGCGCGACAGAAAAAAGATCACCCCGAGGAAGATCAGCAGTGGCGACAGCCACGACAGGTCGAAGGTCAACACCCGCGACATCAGCGCGGTGCCGACATCGGCGCCCAGCATGATCGCCAGCGCCGGCGCCAGACGCATCAGCCCCTGGCCGACAAAGGATGTCACCAGCATGGCTGTGGCGTTGCTGCTCTGCACCAGCGCGGTGACCAGGATGCCAGCGAGAAAGGCCAGCGGCCGACGTGCAACGTTATGGCCCAGCACGCGGCGCAACTGACTGCCGTATACGCGCAGGATGCCGGTACGCACAATGTGCGTGCCCCAGATCAGCAGGGCCACGGCAGACAATAGATCGAGCAGGGTCAGCATATGCAAGGCCCCCTGTGGTGGTGTGAATAGCGAGCGACGCGGAATGTTTTTACTAAAGCTTTAGACCGCTTTGTGCGGTGCTGCCAGCATCGCACAGGCCTCAACGCATTGAAACAATTCTGTAATGAATGGGCGACCCGCCTTGGCCTGCGCCCGGTAGGAGCTGCTTTAGCAGCGAAGGGTTCAGCCGCGAAAGGTCTTCGCGGCTAATTCGCGGCTGAAGCCGCTCCTGCCGGGTTAGCCGAGCCTCAGGCTTCGGCTGGCGCCGCTTCGGCCTTCTTGCGTGCCTGGCTGGTGCGCATCTTGATGTTGATCGCTTCAACCGCCAGCGAGAACGCCATGGCGAAGTACACGTAGCCTTTGGGCACATGAATGTCGAAGGCTTCGGCGATCAGCACCGTACCGACCACCATCAGGAACGACAGGGCGAGCATCTTCAGTGATGGATGTTTGTCGATGAAATCGCTGATGGCGCCGGAGCAGAGCATCATCACCAGCACCGCCACGATGATCGCCGCGACCATCACCGGCACGTTGGACACCATGCCCACCGCAGTGATGACCGAGTCCAGCGAGAACACGATGTCGATGATCGCGATCTGCACGATGGTTGCCAGGAACATGCCGCCAGCGCCCTTGGGCTCGTCGCCGGCCTCTTCTTCACCTTCCATGCCCTGGAAGATTTCCTGGGAGCTTTTCCACAGCAGGAACAGGCCGCCGAAGAACAGGATCAGGTCACGACCGGAAATGCCCTGGCCGAAGACGCTGAACAGGTCGGTGGTCAGGCGCATGATCCAGGTGATCGACAGCAGCAGCATGATGCGAGTGACCATGGCCAGGCCCAGGCCGAACAGCCGGGTGCGCTTTTGCATGGCTTTGGGCATGCGGCTGACCAGGATCGAGATCATGATGATGTTGTCGATCCCCAGAACGATTTCCAGGGCGGTCAGGGTCAAGAAAGCAACCCATATTTCAGGGTTGAGTAGCCATTCCATCAGTTGTTTCCTCAGGCGATAAAAAATCGCCGCCAGCTACAGCTGACGGCGATTCGGGGTTGAAACGCGGTTGAATCAGACGCTGCTGACCAGCGGGAACAGACCCAGCATGACAGCGGCAACCAGAATACACATGCAGACCAGGATCGCCCACTTGAGGGTGAAGCGCTGGTGGTCACCGAAATCGATACCGGCCAGGGCAACCAGCAGGTAGGTCGAAGGCACCAGTGGGCTGAGCAGGTGCACCGGCTGGCCAACGATCGAAGCACGGGCCATTTCTACCGCGCTGATGCCGTAGTGCGAGGCGGCTTCGGCCAGCACAGGCATGACGCCGTAGTAGAACGCGTCATTGGACATGAAGAAGGTGAACGGCATGCTCACCAGCGCGGTGATGACCGCCAGGTAAGGGCCCATGGCCTCAGGGATCACCGCCAGCAGGCTCTTGGACATGGCGTCGACCATGCCGGTGCCGGTCAGGATGCCGGTGAAAATACCGGCGGCGAAGATCAGGCCGACTACCGACAACACGCTACCGGCGTGGGCCGAAACGCGGTCCTTCTGGTCCTGCAGGTTCGGGTAGTTGATGATCATCGCGATGCTGAAAGCCACCATGAACAGCACTGGCAGCGGCAGCAGACCCATGATCAGGGTGACCATCAGGCAGAACGTCAGGGCACCGTTGAACCAGATCAGTTTTGGACGGCGGGCATCAGGGAATTGCGACACGCTGATTTCGCTGTGATCGATTTCATCGCCCTGCAATTGCAGCACGCCCAGACGAGCCCGCTCGCGCTTGCCATACAAGTAAGAGATGGCCAGCAGGCAGACCACGCCGGCAGCCATGGCCGGGATCATCGGGACGAAGATGTCCGAGGCATCGACATGCAGGGCACTGGCTGCGCGAGCCGTCGGGCCGCCCCATGGGGTCATGTTCATGATCCCGCCAGCGAGGATGATCAGGCCGGCCATGATCCGTGGGCTCATGCCGACACGGCTGTACAGCGGCAGCATGGCGGCCACGCAGATCATGTAGGTAGTGGCGCCATCACCGTCCAGCGAAACCACCAGCGCCAGTACGGCGGTGCCGACGGAAATGCGCATCGGGTCGCCCTTGACCATTTTCAGGATCTTGCGCACCGCCGGGTCGAACAGCCCCGAGTCGATCATCAGGGCGAAGTAGAGAATGGCGAACATCAGCATGACGCCGGTGGGCGCCAGCTTGGTGATACCAGCGAGCATCATCGGGCCGATCTGCGGGCCGAAGCCACCGAACAGGGCAAAGATGATCGGGACGATGATCAGGGCAATCAGCGCGGTCATGCGCTTGCTCATGATCAGGTACATGAAGGCGATGACCATGGCAAAGCCAAGGAAAGTCAGCATGGCAATACTCCAGACGTATTTCGGTCAGGGAAACCGGAAAAGATGAAAGTCAGTTCTGCTCAGCGAGCAGTGGTCTGGAGTCGGGGCGCAAGGGAGGTGTACAGGGAGGTAGGAGCAAGCATGTTAATCACCGTTATTCTTGTTGAATGTCCGGACGACGGCTGTGCGGTCGGCCTGGCTTACCGGTCTTTTGCCGGTGCTGGAGGCGATCCTAATCCCCCAAGCTTTCAGCCAGCTTTCAACTTCCTTTCAGCGTTGCGCTGCGCTGCGGCGTTTGTCGATTTTGCGCGTCAATCGGCTCTATGGATCCATTGATGATAATTTGGGCGATTATCGGATATATATTCTTGACTAAAAGCTGGCTCAGGATTTCAATGGATCCACTAATAAAAACAAATCCGGACCGGAGAGCCTGGCCATGTACCCCATGAACGCCTGGTATGTTGCTTGCACCCCTGACGAAATCGCCGACAAGCCGCTGGGTCGGCAGATCTGTGGCGAGAAGATGGTGTTTTATCGCGGCCTGGACAACCAGGTGATGGCGGTCGAGGATTTTTGTCCGCATCGCGGTGCCCCGCTGTCGCTGGGTTACGTGGAGAACGGCCAGTTGGTCTGTGGCTATCACGGCCTGGTGATGGGCGCCGATGGCAAGACGGCTGCGATGCCAGGCCAGCGGGTGCGCGGCTTTCCTTGCAACAAGACTTTCGCGGCCGTGGAGCGCTACGGGTTTATCTGGGTCTGGCCCGGAGATCAGGCGCAGGCCGATGCGGGGCTGATTCCTCACCTGGAATGGGCGGTCAGTGACCAGTGGGCTTATGGCGGCGGGTTGTTTCATATCGGCTGCGATTACCGGCTGATGATCGACAACCTGATGGACCTGACCCACGAAACCTACGTGCACGCCTCCAGCATTGGCCAGAAAGAAATTGATGAAGCCGCGCCGGTCACTCAGGTGCAGGGTGATGAAGTGATCACCGCCCGGCACATGGAAAACATCATGGCCCCGCCGTTCTGGCGCATGGCCCTGCGTGGCAACAACCTGGCCGACGATGTGCCGGTGGACCGCTGGCAGATCTGCCGCTTCACCCCACCCAGCCATGTGCTGATCGAGGTGGGCGTGGCCCATGCCGGTAACGGCGGTTATCACGCCGACGCGCAGTTCAAGGCATCCAGCATTGTGGTGGACTTCATCACCCCCGAGAGCGATACCTCGATCTGGTACTTCTGGGGCATGGCACGCAACTTCAATCCGCAGGATCAGGCGCTGAC
Organism: Pseudomonas sp. 21LCFQ02; assembly: GCF_024129895.2. Lineage (NCBI taxonomy): Bacteria > Pseudomonadati > Pseudomonadota > Gammaproteobacteria > Pseudomonadales > Pseudomonadaceae > Pseudomonas > Pseudomonas sp. 21LCFQ02. The sequence goes on along the minus strand of NZ_CM178749.1, from coordinate 1,154,342 downwards.
CGACACGATCCGCGAAGGCCAGGGCAAGATTTTCAGCGAAGACCTGGAGATGCTCGAACGCCAGCAACAGAACCTGCTCAGGTACCCGACGCGCAACCTGCTCAAGCTCAATATCGACGCCGGTGGTGTGCAGTCGCGCAAGATTCTGGAGCGCATTATCGCTCAGGAACAAAGCGCTGCCCCGGCCTTGATCGCCACTGCCCAATAAGCTGCAGGAGCCAATCACATGATCGACGTTATGGTGATTTCCCGCCGCGACGAAGCGCTGGACATCTGCAGCTTCGAGCTGGCCCGTGCCGACCGCAGCCCCTTGCCGGCCTTCAGCGCCGGGGCGCACATCGAGGTGCAGGTGCCCGGCGAATCCGGGCTGCTGCGCCAGTACTCGCTGTGCAACCACCCCGCCGAGCAGCATCGCTACCTTATTGGTGTACTCGATGACCCGGCCTCGCGAGGCGGCTCAAGTGCCATGCACCAGTTGCTGCGCGCCGGCATGGCGCTGCGCATCAGCGAGCCGCGCAACCTGTTCCCGCTGGCCGAACATGCCCGGCGCAGCCTGCTGTTTGCCGGCGGCATCGGTATCACGCCGATTCTGTGCATGGCCGAACAACTGGCGAGCAGCGGGGCCGACTTCGAGCTGCACTACTGCGTGCGCGCCCGTGATCGCGCCGCGTTTGTCGAGCGCCTGCACGCTTCAAGTTTCGCTGACCGGGTGTTTCTACACAGTGACCAAGAGCCGGGCACCGCGCTCGATGCCCTGAGTGTGCTGGCCGGGCCGCAGCCCGATGTGCATCTGTACGTGTGCGGGCCGGGTGGGTTCATGCAGCACGTACTCGACAGCGCCCGCCAGCAGGGCTGGCAGGAGGCCAACCTGCACCGCGAATACTTCGCCGCCGCACCGGTGGACACCAGTGCCGACGGCAGCTTTTGCGTCAGGATCGCCAGCAGCGGTCAGGAGTTCGAGATCCCGGCGGACCAGACGGTGGTCCAGGTGCTGGAGCGTCATGGTGTGGAGATTGCGGTGTCGTGCGAACAAGGCGTGTGCGGCACCTGCCTGACCGGCGTGCTCGACGGTGTGCCGGAGCATCGCGACCTGTACCTCACCGAAGAAGAACAGGCGCTGAACAACCAGTTCACGCCCTGCTGCTCGCGTGCCAAGACTGCGATGCTGGTGCTGGATTTGTAACAGCGGGCGGGCGCCGGGGCGCATTTTCGGGCGGTTGGCGACCTGTAATTGCAAGACGCCTCTCTTTCTATTGAAGGAAATTTCCGAGAAAATCCCGAGCCCTTGCGCGTGCAAAATCCCGCGACTAGGCTGCGTCCGTCACTGAACATCAGTGATCGGGTTTAGCAGCCCATCTCAGGAAGTTGCTCATGCTGGAACCGTCTATGGCGGCTTCGCGTGGGGCACCTTCGGGTGCGCCGGTTTTGCACCTTCCTCCGGTCTGCTAACCCGCGTTGAAGCCGCCACCTCTTGTTCGTTTAGCAGCGAGCATCCGGTGGCCCTAGCCGCAGGAAGGTGTAATGAGTAATAAAATCGTCCCCGATCCACCTGATACCCCCTCAACCCTGACCCTCCTCGAATGCCGCGTGGCCCATGCGGTCGAGCTGCTGCGTTGCGCCACCGCCACCGCCTTCGAGACCGCCGATGCCCTGCAAGGCCCGGCGCGCCATCTGGCCATGGCCTCGATGCACCTGATTACCCAGGCGCATCTGACTCTGGATCAGGTGCTCGATCAATGGCCGGTGCAGGCCGAGGAGCAACTGCCGGCCTGACCATCGGGCGCGCGACAAGCCCCGCCGTTCAGGGCGGGGAAGGATAGCGCGGACGGCGTAGCCGTCCCTGGTTGCCGTGGGGTGTCTGCTGCTGTTCGATGGATGCACCGCCACAGGATGATGCGCAGTAATACGGCGACACAGTATGCCCCTCTACAGCGATCTTTCGTTACAAAGACCCCATGGGCATGCACCTTGAAAACACCGTGCCGTCCGCGCCTAATGTCGTCTTCATTGCTCATGGCTCAAGAGCAGCATGCAACGACTTCAAGCCTTCAAGTACGAACTCATGCCAGACGGCCAGCAGGAGCGGCAAATGCGCCGCTTTGCCGGCTCCTGTCGCTTCGTCTTCAACAAGGCGCTGGCGTTGCAGAAGGAACGTCACGAGCAAGGCGAGAAGAAGCTCGGCTATGCGGGCCTGTGCAAGTTGCTGACCGAATGGCGCCATAGCCCGCAAACCGCATGGCTGGCCGATGCGCCTGTTCACCCGTTGCAACAGAGCCTCAAGGATCTGGAGCGGGCCTACACCAACTTCTTCGCCAAGCGAGCCGACTTTCCCCGGTTCAAGAAGAAGGGGCAGCGCGACAGTTTCCGCTATCCCGACCCGAAACAGATCAAGCTCGACCAGCCCAACAGCCGCCTGTTCTTGCCCAAGCTGGGCTGGCTGCGTTACCGCAACAGCCGCGAGGTGCCTGGTACTGTGAAGAACATCACCGTGAGCCAGTCGTGTGGCAAGTGGTTCGTGAGTATCCAGACCGAACGACAGATCGATGAGCAGCCCACGGCGCAGGGGGCGGCAGTTGGCATCGACATGGGCATTGCCCGGTTCGCCACGCTTTCGGATGGTTCGTTCTACGCACCCCTGAACAGCTTCAAACGCCATGAAACCGCGCTGTGCAAAGCGCAGCAGGCGATGAGCCGCAAGGTCAGATTCAGCCGCAACTGGAAGAAGGCGAAAGCCTGCGTCCAGCGCATTCATTCCCGCATCGGCAATGCCCGCCGCGACTACCTGCACAAGTGCTCCACCACGATCAGCCAAAACCACGCGATGGTGTGTATCGAGGACTTGCAGGTACGCAATATGTCCAGGTCGGCGGCAGGCACGGCCGAGGCACCGGGAAGAAACGTCCGGGCCAAATCTGGCCTGAACAGGGCCATCCTCGATCAGGGCTGGTTCGAGTTCCGCCGCCAACTGGACTACAAGCTGGCGTGGCGCGGCGGCTGGCTGATTGCCGTACCGCCGCGAGATACCAGCCGCGCGTGCCCGTGTTGCGGCCATGTGTCGGCGGCCAACCGCCAGACGCAAGCGCTGTTCAGGTGTGTTGGATGTGGTTTTGAAGGCAACGCCGATGTGGTCGGGGCGATCAATGTACTAAGGGCGGGACACGCCCGGTTAGCCTGTGAAGTGAGCGCAGAGGTCATGGCGCCAGCAGCAGGAACCCACCGAAGCGACTTGGGGGCGGCTCGATGCCGCGCCTGAGCGCCGTAGGAATCTCCGGCCTTCAGGCCGGGGAGGATGTCAAAGGTTCAGGCTATATCCTTGTGTGTCGTGTGGACCCCGTCGCCCGCTAACGCGACGGGATCTGGCGCGGCTCATGCAGCAATTACCCGATCTGCGAAGTCCAAGCTGCATCCCCCGTTCTGTCAGGAGAGCCCGGATGCCGCAGTCCTGCTCCATCGAAAGCGCGATCGACCATGTGCTGGCCACCTTGCCTGCGCACATTCATCTGGGCATGCCGCTGGGCCTGGGCAAACCCAATCGCTTCGTCAATGCGCTGTATGCGCGCATCCGTGACCTGCCCGAGCGGCAACTGACGATCTATACCGCCCTGAGCCTGGGCCGGCCCACGCCGGGCGAAGGCTTGCAGGCGCGCTTTCTCGAACCCTTTCTGGAGCGGGTGTTCGGTGATTACCCGGAGCTGGACTATCTGGCCGACCTGCGCCGTGACCGGCTGCCGGCCAATATCCGTGTCGAGCAGTTTTTCATGCAGCCCGGCAGCCTGCTCGACAGCCAGACGGCGCAGCAGGATTACGTCAGCAGCAACTACAGCCATGCGGCGCGGGATATCAATGCCAAGGGCCTGAACCTGATTGCGCAGCTGGTGGCCCAGGACCCGCAACGGCCTGGCTGCCTGAGCCTGAGTTGCAACCCCGATGTGACCCTCGATCTGCTGCCGATGATCGCCAAACGCCGTACTGCGGGTGAAACCATCCTGGTGCTGGGTCAGGTGCATGCCGACCTGCCCTACATGCCCGGCGACTCGGAACTGGACCTGGCCGCCTTCGACCTGCTGCTCGAAGAGCCGGAAACCACCACGTTGTTCTCCACGCCGAACATGCCGGTGGGTTTTCAGGATCACTTCATCGGCCTGCACGCCAGCACCCTGGTGCGTGACGGCGGCACCTTGCAGATCGGTATCGGTTCGATGGGCGATGCGCTGACCGCTGCCTTGCTCGCCCGTCAGGCGGATAACGCCGGTTACCGACACTTGCTGGCCGACTTGAACATGAGTAACTGGCAAACCCTGATCGACCGCGAAGGCGGCACCGAGCCTTTCGCCAAGGGGCTTTACGGTTGCAGCGAGATGTTCGTCAACGGTCTGCTGGCCCTGGCCGACGCCGGTATCGTGCGGCGCAAGGTCTACACCGACCTTGAGCAACAACGGCTGGCCGACATGGGCATGCTCGATGACAGCCATACAACCGACGGCGTGGTGCTGCATGGCGGGTTCTTTCTCGGGCCGCGCAGCTTCTATGCGCGCCTGAACGAACTGTCGGCCGAACGCCGTGCGCAGTTCAACATGAGCGCAATCAGCTTCATCAACGAGCTGTATGGCAACGAAGAACTCAAGCGCCTGCAACGCCGTGATGCACGATTCATCAACAGCGCGTTCTGCATGACCCTGCTGGGCGCGGCAGTCTCGGACCAACTGGAAGATGGCCGGGTGCTCAGCGGTGTGGGCGGGCAATACAACTTTGTCGCTCAGGCCCACGCGCTGCAAGATGCTCGCTCGATTCTGATCTTGCGCAGTTGGCGCGAGTCCGGTGGCGAGGTCAGTTCCAACCTTGTCTGGTCGTATGGGCATGCGACCATTCCCCGCCACCTGCGCGATATCGTGGTCACGGAATACGGCATCGCTGACCTGCGCGGTCAAACTGATGCCACGGTGATCGAGCGGTTGCTCAATATCTGCGATTCACGCTTCCAGCCCGGCCTGATCGAACAGGCCCAGCGGGCCGGCAAACTGCCTGAAGGCTTTGCCCTGGACCCGCGCTTCACCGACAACACACCCGAGCGGCTCAAGGCCCTGGCGGGCAGTTATCCGCAGTTGTTTGCCGAATACCCGCTGGGCAGCGACTTCGAGCCTGAAGAGCGCGACCTGCTGCGCGCCCTGAACTGGCTCAAGAGCAAATTCAAACTGAGCGAAATCCTGCAACTGGGCAAGGCCGCGCTGGATGCACCCGAGCCCGAGGCGTTCGCTGTGCATCTGCAACGCATGGGTCTGGACCAGCCCGACGGGCTGCTTGAAGAGCTGTATCAGCGGCTGCTACTGGCGGGGTTGCATAACACCCTGGAACGCGTTTGACCTTGTGAGCAGCTTCAACTGCGAAGCTTTCCCGGCTAAAGCCGGTCCTACGGGGCTTCGTGTTTGCTGCGCGACAGCGCGGCGCCGAGGCGGCGGGCGATCGCCTACAACCCGGACATCTTCTGGATCGCGGCTTTGAGCTCGTCGTCGGTGCAATCGGCACAGGTGCCTTTGGCGGGCATGCTGTTGACCCCGCTGATGGCCTTGGCCAGCAAACCATCAAGGCCGCCCTGCTCGTCGGCGCGTTTTTTCCAGGCGGCGGTGTCGCCAATTTTCGGCGCATCCAGCAGGCCGATGGTGTGGCAGGCGGTGCAGTGTTTGGCGATGACGTCGTCTGCCGACTTGCCCGCACCGCCGCCCGCCGCCGCGATCACGTTCACGCCCACGCATTGCTGGCCCTGCACGCAAACCTTGCCGACCGGCTCCAGCCGTTTGGCGATCTCTTCGTTGGATGCCGCCTGCAGGCCGATGGGCGCCAGGCTCAGCACAGTGGCCAGTACCAGGCCGATTGTTGTCAGGTTCACGCGTTCACCCTCATGGTGGCAGGTCAGGCTCGCCATTACGGTTAACGGCTGTGCGAGCAGGCGAAAAGTATAACGACGCGCCTGTTCGCCCGAAACGCCCCTACATCGCGAAGGGGTATTACCATTGTCTTAGGTCAATAAACCGGCAAGCCCCCGATAAACGGGGCTCGCAGAGGTGTTATCAAAAATTGGCGGGGGTGGCTGCGCTGATTAGTCGCGCCGGTACATCGAAGGGATTACGGAAACGGTGCGCGCGGGTGCTCTCGAAGTAATAGCTGTCGCCGACTTCCAACAGGTAGGTGTCGTTGCCGACGATCAGCTCCAGGCGGCCTTCGATGAGGATGCCGGTCTCTTCGCCTTCGTGAACCAGCATTTCTTCGCCAGTGTCGGCGCCGGGCGGATAGGTTTCGGTCAGGAAGGCGATGGCCCGGCCCTGATGCGACTTGCCCACCAGTTTCATGGTCACCGCGCCGTCGGAGATATCCAGCAGTTCGCCGGGCTTGTACACCACTTTGCTGGTGTTCTCCGGGGCCAGCTCTTCGGAAAAGAACTCGACCATGGACATCGGAATGCCGCCGAGCACCTTGCGCAGCGAACTGATCGAGGGGCTGACGCTGTTCTTCTCGATCATGGAAATGGTGCTGTTGGTCACACCCGCCCGTTTGGCCAGTTCACGCTGGGACAAGCCCTTGAGCTTACGGATGTATTGCAGTCGCTCACCGACGTCCAATTCGGCAGTCCTCCAGGTTCGGAGGCTTGGTACGAATGCGCGTCGCGGGGGGATGACAGGGACCAGGCTAGCCCGTCGCCACCTGGGCATCACCCGACATCGGGCAACTGCTTCGTTGCTGCACGATCTCTTCGGATCGTCTTCAATCGCAGCATGATCGACGCGCAGACAAGCTCGTACAAAGCCTGAGGTTAAAGTCGAGACCGGGGCATGATGGCAACAGCGTTTGATATTTACAACAAGCAGGCGGTTTTGCCGCCTGGGTTCAGCTTTCGCTGTACTGACGCGGGACGCGCTTGAGGTTGCAGAACAACTGGTAAGGAATGGTCCCGGCATGCGCCGCCACGGCGCTGGCCGACAGGTTTGGCCCCCAGAACTCGACGTGGCTGCCGAGCCCGGCTGCGGGCAGGTCGGTGAGCTCGACGCACAGCATGTCCATCGATACCCGGCCCACCAGGCGTGCGGCCTGGCCGTCGATGATGACCGGCGTGCCGGTCGGTGCATGGCGCGGGTAACCATCGGCATACCCCATCGCCACCACGCCAATCCGGCTCGGCCGATCAGTGATCCAGGACGCGCCATAGCCCACTGGCTCACCGGCCGGCAGCTCACGGACGCTGATGACTTTCGACTCCAGGGTCATCACCGCCTGCAACTGATCGGCCAACGGGTGTGCCTGCTCGAACGGTGTGGCGCCGTAAAGCATGATCCCCGGCCGTACCCAGTCGCTGTTGATCTGTGGCCAGCCGAGCAGTGCCGGCGAGTTGTTCAGGCTGGTCAGGGCCTTGAGTCCCTGACGGGCGGCCTCGAACACCGCCAGTTGTTCTGCGCTGCGCGGGCAGTCCAGCTCGTCAGCGCGGGCGAAGTGGCTCATCAGCACAATGTCCGCCACCTTGCCGCTGGCCAGCAGGCGCTGGTAGGCGACCTGGTAATCGGCCGGGAACAAGCCGACCCGGTGCATGCCGCTGTCGAGCTTGAGCCACAGGGTCAGCGGCTTGCCCACCGCTGTACGCTCGATGGCCTCAATCTGCCACTGGGAATGCACCACGCACCAGAAGTCATGCTCGACGATCAGGTCCAGTTCCTGAGCCTCGAAAAAACCTTCCAGCAACAGAATCGGCCCACGGACACCGGCTGCCCGTAGCTCCAGGGCTTCTTCGATACAGGCCACGGCAAAGCCATCGGCCTCGGCTTGCAGCGCCTGAGCGACGCGCACTGCACCGTGCCCGTAGGCATCGGCCTTGATCACGGCGAGCGCCCTGGCACCAGAGTGCTGGCGCGCCAGCCGGTAGTTGTGGCGCAGGGCGTTGAGGTCAATCAGGGCACGGGCTGGACGCATGGCTCATCTTTCTTATGGGGTGAATCGAGAAAACCGGTTTGCAGCGAATTACTGATGGGCCGGGGTCGGGTGCCCATGCTTGGCGGCCTCCGTGGCCTTGCCGTAGCGGGAAATATCCAGACCTGCGGCGCTGATCTGCGGTGTCTTGCGGGCGATCAAATCCGCCAGCAGACGACCGGAACCACAGGCCATGGTCCAGCCCAGCGTTCCGTGGCCGGTATTGAGGAACAGGTTGCGATACGGGGTGGCACCGACAATCGGCGTACCATCCGGGGTGGTCGGGCGCAGGCCGGTCCAGAAACTGGCCTGGCTCAGATCGCCGCCCAGAGGATAGAGATCACCGACGATCATCTCCAGTGTTTCGCGCCGACGCGGGTTGAGCGACAGGTCAAAACCGGCAATTTCTGCCATGCCGCCAACGCGGATACGGTTGTCGAACCGGGTGATCGCAACCTTGTAGGTCTCGTCGAGAATCGTCGAGGTCGGCGCCATCTCGCCACGGGTGATCGGCACAGTCAGCGAGTAGCCCTTGAGCGGATACACCGGTGCCTTGATGCCCAGTGGCTTGAGCAACTGCGGCGAGTAGCTGCCCAGCGCCAGCACGTAACGGTCAGCGGTTTCCAGCTTGCCGTCGATCCACACACCATTGATACGGTCGCCGGCAAAGTCGATGCGCTCGATGTTCTGGCCGTAGCGGAATTCCACCCCCAGGTTTACGGCCATTTCGGCCAGGCGGGTGGTGAATAGCTGGCAGTCGCCGGTCTGATCATTGGGCAGCCGCAGCGCGCCGCTGAGTTTGCCAACCACCCCGGCCAGCGCTGGCTCGACCCGGGCGATACCGTCGCGGTCAAGCAGCTCGTACGGCACACCGGACTGCTCCAGGACGGCGATGTCCTTGGCCGCGTTGTCCAGTTGCGCCTGGGTACGGAACAACTGGGTGGTGCCCAATTGCCGTGCTTCATAGGCAATACCGGTTTCGGCGCGCAGCTCATCGAGGCAGTCGCGGCTGTATTCGGACAAGCGCACCATGCGCTCTTTGTTCACCGCATAGCGGCTGGCGGTGCAGTTGCGCAGCATCTGCGCCATCCACAGGTACTGGTCGATTTGCGCGGTGGCCTTGATTGCCAATGGCGCGTGGCGCTCCAGCAGCCACTTGATGGCCTTGAGCGGCACACCGGGCGCAGCCCACGGCGAGGCGTAACCGGGTGAGACCTGACCGGCATTGGCGAAGCTGGTTTCCATGGCCACTGCCGGCTGACGGTCGACCACGGTCACCTGAAAGCCTTCGCGGGCCAGATAGTAGGCACTGGTCGTACCAATCACACCACTGCCGAGAACCAGAACGCGCATGTTGATTACCTCATCGCGGATAGCCGCTGACGTTGTGCAGAATGAGTAAGAGATGTGCGCAGTATAAGAAGGTTCAGGCAGTGCTTTTCACTGTATAAAAAGCTATATTCGAGGCGTTTTCTTGGCAAACGGCGCTTAGGCAGAGGGAGATTACCCATGCGCACCCAGCACCAGTCGAAGCGTGAGCTGGACAAGATCGATCGCAATATCCTGCGCATCCTGCAGGCTGATGGACGCATCTCTTTCACGGAGCTGGGCGAACGGGTCGGGTTGTCTACCACGCCCTGCACCGAACGGGTCCGGCGTCTGGAGCGCGAAGGCATCATCATGGGCTACAACGCCCGCCTCAACCCGCAGACCCTCAAGGCCAGCCTGCTGGTGTTCGTCGAGATCAGCCTGGACTACAAGTCCGGCGACACCTTCGATGAGTTCCGCCGCGCGATCCTCAAGCTGCCCCATGTGCTGGAGTGTCACCTGGTGTCAGGGGACTTCGACTACCTGGTCAAGGCGCGCATCTCGGAGATGGCCTCGTACCGCAAGCTGCTGGGCGACATCCTGCTCAAACTCCCGCATGTGCGCGAGTCCAAGAGCTATATCGTGATGGAAGAAGTCAAAGAAAGCCTCAGCCTGCCGATTGCGGATTGACCCCATACCCCGTAGGACCGGCTTTAGCCGGGAAGGCAGCCCGTAGGAGCTGCTTTAGCAGCGAAGGCAGCCGCTATAGCTTCGCCGCTAAAGCGGCTCCTACGGGGTAATTCGGGCTCAGACCAGCACCTGACGGTTGGCCGCCATCCAGGCATGAATCTGTTTTTCGGTCTGTGGGTGGATCATTTCCACCGGGCGTTGGCCATTGGGGCATGGCAGGCGCGGTGTGGTGCCGAACAGCCGGCAGATCAGCGGACGCTCGTCGTACACGGTGCAGCCATCGGGCCCCAGGTGCACGCAGTTCAGCTCATCGAGCGCAGCCTGTTGCTCGGCAGCGCTTTTGCGCGGCAGGCGGGACATTTCTTCCGGCGAGGTGGTTACCGGCCCACAACAGTCATGACAACCGGGTATACAGTCGAAGGAAGGAATCTGGCGCCGTAGGGTACGGATTTTTTCACGGTTACAGCTCATCAACTCTGTTCTCTGACATAACGCGGCGATTGTGCCGCAGTTGGCAGGCACTGGACACCGTCTTATCCTCGTCGCTGTCTGCGAATTCACCAGGAAGCCCCATGACCCAGCACGCCAACTCTTACTACAACGCCAGCAGCCATCCACAGCCGGACTACCCAAGGCTGCAAGGTGAACTGAAGGTCGATGTATGCGTGGTCGGTGGTGGGTTTTCGGGGCTCAATACCGCCATCGAGCTGGCCGAACGGGGCTTGAGTGTGGCGTTGCTGGAAGCACGAAAAATCGGCTGGGGCGCCAGCGGGCGCAATGGCGGGCAGTTGATTCGCGGTGTCGGCCATGGTCTTGAGCAGTTCACGTCGGTGATCGGCAGCGAAGGTGTGCACCAGCTCAAGCTGCTGGGCTTTGAAGCTGTGGAAATCGTCCGTCAGCGTATCGAGCGGCACAACATCCAGTGCGATCTGAAATGGGGCTATTGCGACCTGGCCAACAAGCCCGCCGACCTGCAAGGCTTTGCCGAAGACCTCGAAGAGCTGCGCAGCCTGGGCTACCGCCATGAACTGCAACTGCTGCAACCGGGGCAGATGCGCAGCGTGGTGGGTTCTGATCAGTACGTCGGTGGTTTGATCGACATGGGCTCGGGGCACCTGCACCCGCTCAATCTGGCGCTGGGTGAAGCCGCTGTGGCGCAGTCTCTGGGCGTGCAGCTGTTCGAGCAGTCACAGGTCACGCGTATCGACTACGGCCCGCGGGTCAAGGTCCACACCGCTCAGGGCCAGGTGCAGGCACAGTTTCTGGTGCTGGGCTGCAACGCTTACCTCAATGACTTGAACCCGGAGCTGGGCGGCAAGGTGTTACCTGCCGGCAGCTACATCATCGCCACCGAACCGCTGAGTGAAGAACAGGCTCGTCAGTTGCTGCCGCAAGACATGGCGGTGTGTGACCAGCGGGTGGCGCTGGACTATTACCGGCTGTCCGCCGACCGCCGCCTGCTGTTCGGCGGCGCCTGTCATTACTCAGGCCGTGACCCGCAGGACATCGCGGGCTACATGCGCCCCAAGATGCTCAAGGTGTTCCCGCAACTGGCCAATGTGCGCATTGATTATCAATGGGGCGGGATGATCGGCATCGGCGCCAACCGCCTGCCGCAGATCGGCCGCCTCAAACAGCACCCCAATGTGTTTTATGCCCAGGCCTATTCCGGTCACGGCCTCAACGCCACGCACCTGGCCGGCCGGCTATTGGCCGAAGCCGTCGCCGGCCAGCACAGTGCGGGCTTTGAACTGTTCGCCAAAGTGCCGCATATCACCTTCCCTGGCGGCAAACACTTGCGTTCGCCGCTGCTGGCGCTGGGCATGCTCTGGCATCGGCTCAAAGAGTTGGTCTGACGGGCAGTCAGGCGCGCCAGAACGGTTTGCCGGCTTCGATACACGCCTGGGAATAGTCCAGACCGATGTCGCGCAGTTCGTCATCGGTGAGTTCCAGCAGCGCGCGGCGTGAGGTCCGGCGATGACGATACAGTGCCCAGCGGCTGACCGCCGGACTTGCCTCTGTATGGGTGACAGTGCGCGAGCCGCTATTGACCTGCGGCTGCGTTTGCCGCTGGCTGCCTGGTAAAGCCGATTGCACATCTGTGAAGCTGTTCATCTTCGCTCGCTCCCTGGTGGATTGCCGTAAGCGAATGATGAGCGCAATCCGCAGGACGATACAGATTCAAAAAAAGCTTATATTTTCCATACAGAGTCCTTGTATTAGTCACTGAATGCTTTATTTTCGGCCTATCTGTATTGCTATCGCCTTTCGTTCTGCCGGGAGTACGCCATGACCCTGTACGTCAACCTTGCCGAGTTGTTGGGGACGCGCATCGAAAACGGCTTCTATCGCCCCGGCGACCGGCTGCCTTCGGTGCGTGCCTTGAGCATCGAGCACGGGGTGAGCCTGAGCACCGTGCAGCAAGCTTATCGGGTGCTGGAAGACAGCGGCCTGGCGACGCCGAAGCCCAAGTCTGGCTATTTCGTGCCCATCAGCCGCAAGGCACCGGCGCTGCCGGTGGTGGGGCGGCCGGTGCAGCGGCCTGTGGATATCTCCCAGTGGGAGCAGGTGCTGGACATGATCCGGGTGTCGCCCGCCGAGGGTTTGACCCAGCTGGGGCGTGGCATGCCGGACGTCAACAGCCCGACCCTCAAGCCGTTGCTGCGTGCCATGGGCCAGCTCAGCCGCCATCAGGACATGCCCGGTCTGTACTACGACAACATCCTCGGTGTGCAGGCGCTGCGCGAGCAGATTGCCCGGCTGTTGCTCGACTCCGGCTGCCAGTTGAATGCCAGTGACCTGCTGATCACCAGTGGCTGCCATGAAGCGCTGAGCGCCTGCATCCGTGCGTTGTGCGCGCCCGGTGATATCGTCGCGGTGGACTCGCCGAGCTTTTTCGGTGTCATGCAGACCCTCAAGGGGCTGGGCATGAAAGCGCTGGAGATCCCCACCGATCCATTGACCGGCATCAGCCTCGAAGCCCTGGAGCTGGCCCTGGAGCAGTGGCCGATCAAGGCCATCCAGTTAACGCCCAGTTGCAATAACCCGCTGGGTTACGTGATGCCCGAGGAGCGCAAGCGCGCCTTGTTGCGGCTGGCCCAGCGCTTCGACGTGCCGATCATCGAGGATGACGTGTACGGCGACCTGGCTTTCAGTTACCCACGCCCGCGCACCATCAAGTCATTCGACGAAGACGGCCGCGTGCTGCTGTGCAGCTCATTCTCCAAAACCCTGGCGCCCGGCCTGCGGGTCGGCTGGGTCGCGCCGGGGCGTTATCTGGAGCGAGTGCTGCACATGAAGTACATCGGCACTGGCTCCACCGCGCCGCAGCCGCAACTGGCGATCAGCGAATTCCTGCAGGGCGGGCACTTTGAACCGCACCTGCGGCGCATGCGCAGCCAGTATCAGCGCAACCGCGACCAGATGCTCGACTGGGTGCTGCGCTACTTCCCTGAAGGCACCCGTGCCAGCCGTCCGCAGGGCGGCTTCATGCTGTGGGTCGAACTGGCCGAGGACTTCGACACGGTGCGCTTGAACCGCGCCCTGCTGGAGCACAAGGTCCAGATCGCCGTGGGCAGTATCTTTTCTGCCTCCGGCAAGTACCGCAATTGCCTGCGCCTGAACTTCGCCGTGCGCCCGACGCCGCGTATCGAGGCGGCGGTGCGCACGGTGGGTGAGGTGATCAAGCAGTTATTGGCACAGGCCTGCTAATTTTAGCGGCGTGGTGCGGTCATATCGCCAAATCGATCCTGCGGGCAGCGCATCTTGAACAAATCATGGTTTGTGCCTTTTTTGCTGGCAGCGGCGCTGGGCCTGAGCGGCTGTGCGCAGCGCACCGTGCACGACGAACCCAGCCAGGCGTTGCCTGCTGAACAGTCGAGCTTCGGCCGCAGCATTCAGGCCCTGGCCCAGCCCCACGAAGGGCGTTCGGGCTTTCGGCTGCTGTCCAACAGCACAGAGGCGTTCAGCGCCCGTGCCGAGCTGATTCGCATGGCCCGCACCAGCCTGGACCTGCAGTACTACATCGTCCACGACGGCCTGAGCACCCGTGCGCTGGTCGAGGAACTGCTGCAGGCCGCCGACCGCGGCGTGCGCATTCGCATCCTGCTCGACGACACCACCAGCGACGGTCAGGACCAGGCCATCGCCACCCTGGCCGCCCACCCGCACATCCAGATCCGCCTGTTCAACCCGCAAGCGCTGGGCCGCGAAACCGGCGTGACCCGCAGCGTCGGCCGGCTCATGAACCTGTCGCGCCAGCACCGGCGCATGCACAACAAACTGTGGCTGGCCGACAACAGCGTGGGCATCGTGGGCGGGCGCAATCTGGGTGACGAGTACTTCGATGCCGAGCCGAACCTGAACTTCACCGATATCGACCTGCTGGCCGCAGGACCGGTGGCGCAGCAGCTCGGGCACAGCTTCGACCAGTACTGGAACAGCACCCTGAGCAAGCCGATCAACCATTTCATGTACTTCCTGCCCGGCCACCATGACCTGAGCAAGGCCCGGCGCCGTCTGGCCAGTTCTCTGGAGCAGGCGCACCAGCAGCACAAGGCGCTCTATGAGCGGCTGCTGAGCTACCGGCAACAACCCATGCTGCCCACCTGGCTCAAGCAACTGACCTGGGCGCACAACCAGGTGTTGTGGGACGCACCGACCAAAGTCCTGGCCCAGGGCGAACCCGACCCGCACCTGCTGCTCACCACCCAGCTCGCGCCTGAGTTGCGCAACGTCAAACAGGAGTTGATGCTGATCTCGGCCTATTTCGTTCCCGGCCAGGCCGGGCTGGTCTACCTCACCGGGCGCTCGGACGCCGGCGTGGCGGTCAGCCTGTTGACCAACTCGCTGCAAGCGACCGATGTGCCCGCCGTACACGGCGGCTACGCGCCGTATCGCAAGGCTTTGCTGCAGCACGGGGTGAAGTTGTTTGAAATGCGTCGCCAGCCCGGCGACCCGTCGACCTACAGCCAGTCACGGCTGTTCGCCAGGCCGTCGCTGCTGACCAGCGGCTCAGACTCCAGCCTGCACAGCAAAGCGATGATTTTCGACCGGCAGAAGCTGTTCGTCGGCTCATTCAACTTCGACCCGCGCTCGGTGTTGTGGAACACCGAAATCGGCATCCTGGTCGACAGCCCGCCGCTGGCCGAACAACTGCGTGAGCTGACCCTGGAAGGGATGTCGCCGCAGCGCAGCTACCAGGTCAGGCTGCAAAACGACGAACTGGTGTGGGTAACCGAAGACAACGGCCAGATCCACACCCTGGACAAGGAACCGGGCGACTGGTGGCGGCGCTTCAATGCCTGGATGAGCAAGGCCATCGGCCTGGAGCGGATGCTGTAGGAGCGACCGGTTTTACTTGCCCTGTCGCGAGTAGAACTCCCTCCCACAGGTTCAGCCCAAGGCGAGAAATTTGTGTAATCCGCCTTAACTGATCGGCATTGGTCCTATGGGTTACGTGTTTGCCGTGCAATAGCGGCGCGGTTTCAGGCTTTCGCTGGCGCTGCACCAAACGCGCCCTGACGCAGCAGCAACACCACCAGCCCGAACGCGCCAGCGGCCATCAGCCACGGCAATGAGTGCCCGCTGACCCACTGGCTGCCAGCACCGGCCGCCAGCGGCCCGAGCAGGCAGCCAATGCCCCACAGCTGTGCCACGTGGGCATTGGCGCGCACCAGTGCATCGTCGCGAAAGCGCTCGCCGATCAGAATCAGCGACAGGGTGAACAACCCGCCGGCGCTGGCCCCGAACAACACCCACAGCGGCCAGATAAACACCGTATGGATAAATACCGGCACCAGCAGGCTCGACACCAGCAACATCAACGCGCAGCCGGTGAACAGGCCGCGGCGCGACAGGCGGTCGGCGAGCATGCCGATCGGCAGTTGCAGCAAGGCATCGCCCACGACCACGACGCTGACCATCATCAGCGCCACTTCGGCCGTGAAGCCCTGACGCAGGCAGTACACCGGCAGCAGGGTCAGGATCATTGCCTCGAAGGCGGCGAACAGCGACACCGCCCAGGCAATCGCCGGCAACTTGCGGCAAAAACCGATCAGGTCCTTGAAGCCGACATGGCATGCCTCGGTACTGGGGGCGCCGCCGCGGCCCAGCAACAGCAGCGGCGAGCCAAGCAGCAACACCACGCCGATCCAGAAGCCGTAGTCGGCCTCGGTGCCGATCCAGCCAAGCAGCAAAGGTCCGCTTAGCTGGCTAAGCGCGTAGGTGCAGCCATACAGGGCCACCAGTCGCCCGCGCAAGCGCTCGATCACCAACTGGTTGATCCAGCTCTCGCCCAGTACGAAGACAATGGTCAGGATCATGCCGATCATCAGGCGCAGCAGCAGCCACACCGGGTAATACGGCAACAGTGCCAGCAGGCCGACCGACAAGGCGCCGGCCCACAGGCACACCCGCATCAACTGGGGCGTGCCCAGCCGGGCGGCCAGGCGGCTGGCCAGTCCCGCACCCACCAGCACGCCGATGGCCGGCATGGCGGCCATGACGCCAATGGCGAAGCTGCCATAGCCCCAGCTCTCCAGGCGCAGCGACACCAGCGGCATGCTGACGCCCACCGCCAGACCGACACTCAGCACTGAGGCCAGTACGGCGAAATAGGTACCCCAAGGCATTGCAAAGACTCCAGATCATTCAGCGGCGCGAATGATCACATGATACGGACCCGCAGGAGCGGATTTATCCGCGAAGACCACAAGGACTTCGTAGCTAAAGCGGCTCCTGCAATGCCCTGTGCGTGCTGGACGCCAGCAACAGGCACTGTATTTAAAGCTTGATCCAGGTCGATTTCAGCTCGGTGTACTTGTCGAACGCATGCAGCGACTTGTCGCGGCCGTTACCCGATTGCTTGAAGCCACCGAACGGTGCGGTCATGTCGCCGCCGTCGTACTGGTTGACCCATACGCTACCGGCGCGCAGTGCCTTGGCGGTCAGGTGGGCCTTGGACAGGTCGGCGGTCCACACCGCAGCAGCCAGGCCGTACTGGGTGTCGTTGGCAATGCCGATTGCCTCCTCGGCGCTGTCGAAGGTCAGCACCGACAGCACCGGACCGAAGATTTCTTCCTGGGCGATCTTCATGGCGTTGTTCACGCCGTCGAAGATGGTCGGCTCCACGTAAGTGCCGCCGGTTTCTTCCAGGATGCGCTTGCCGCCGCTCACCAGTGTGGCGCCATCGGCCTTGCCGGCCTCGATGTAGGACAGCACCGTGTTCAACTGCTGGGTATCGACCAGCGCGCCGATCGTGGTGGCCGGGTCCAGCGGGTTGCCCGGTTTCCAGCCTTTGAGCGCCTCTATCACCAGCGGCAGGAACTGGTC
Source organism: Pseudomonas sp. 21LCFQ02 (assembly GCF_024129895.2). Taxonomy (NCBI): domain Bacteria; kingdom Pseudomonadati; phylum Pseudomonadota; class Gammaproteobacteria; order Pseudomonadales; family Pseudomonadaceae; genus Pseudomonas; species Pseudomonas sp. 21LCFQ02. The sequence continues at coordinate 1,137,062 of NZ_CM178749.1, read as the reverse complement.
CTTGATCGAGCGCTCGACCAGCAAGCGTGAACCGGCCGTGCAGACCTCGCCCTGGTTGAAGGCGATGGCGCTGGCGGCGGCTTCGGCAGCGGCCTGCAGGTTCGGCGCGTCGGCAAACACGATGTTCGGGCTCTTGCCGCCGGCTTCCAGCCAGACCCGCTTCATGTTCGATTCGCCGGCATAGACCATCAACTGCTTGGCAATCTTGGTCGAGCCGGTAAACACCACGGTGTCGACGTCCATGTGCAGCGCCAATGCCTTGCCCACGGTGTGCCCGTAGCCTGGCAGGACGTTGAGCACGCCCGCCGGGATACCGGCCTCGACCGCCAGTTGCGCGATGCGAATGGCCGTCAGCGGCGATTTTTCCGATGGTTTGAGCACCACCGAGTTACCGGTGGACAGCGCAGGCCCCAGTTTCCAGCAGGCCATCATCAGCGGGAAATTCCACGGCACGATGGCCGCCACCACGCCCACCGCTTCGCGGGTCACCAGGCCCAGTTGGTCATGCGGGGTGGCCGCAACCTCGTCATACAGTTTGTCGATCGCCTCGCCGCTCCAGCTCAGTGCCTGGGCAGCGCCGGGTACGTCGATTTTCAATGAGTCGTTGATCGGCTTGCCCATGTCGAGGGTTTCGAGCAGTGCCAGCTCTTCGACATTCTGGCGCAGCAGGCCGGCGAAACGGATCATGGTGGCCTTGCGCTTGGCCGGTGCCATGCGCGACCAGGTGCCGGCTTCAAACACCTTGCGCGCGCTGTCGACGGCCTTTTGGGCGTCAACCTCGTCACAACTGGCAACCTTGGCCAGCAGCCGTCCATCGACCGGGCTGATACAGTCGAACGTGGCGCCGCCAGCGGCATCGGTGTACTGGCCCTGGATAAAGGCCCGGCCTTCGATCTTCAGGTCGCGGGCACGTTGTTGCCAGTCAGCAAGAGTCAGGGTGGTCATACGCATGTCCTCTTCATGGTCGATGATGGTCAGCTAGGGATAGCCGAAAATACCCACCACCCTAAACCAGCCATCAGACAAAACCAATATATTTGACAAACTGTGCTCTGGCTGTGAGTTATGTTGAATTTATTGAACGAATCTCGACAGCCAGAACCGCTCAGGCTGTACTGGCTCAAACCGGTATCATCTTTCATCACAGGGGACTTGCATGGACATTCAAAGCATCGTCGACTTCAGCGAAGCCGGCACCCAGCCTGAGCGCTACCGCCCCGCGCCGCCAAAGATCCTCAAGGGCGACCCGCAACAGACGGTCTACAACCATTACGACAGCCCGTGCAGCCAGTTCAGCGCCGGGGTCTGGGAAGGTGAGCCGGGCCAATGGGCGGTGAGCTACACCGAGCATGAATACTGCGAGATCGTCCACGGGGTGTCTGTGCTGCGCGATGAGCAAGGGCAGGGCAAGACTTTGCGCGCCGGTGATCGCTTCGTGATTCCGGCGGGCTTCAAGGGCACCTGGGAGGTGCTGGAAAGCTGCCGCAAGATTTATGTGATCTTCGAGGCGAAAATATAATTATGTAACGCCACGCCCGACCCTCTGCGAACGATGCTGTCACCTGCATCGCCAGCCGGCCGATATGCCCCCTCTCCCTCGGCAGGCCGGTTGGTGGTGCACCCAGCCAATCTCGCAAAGGACGATGAGATGACCAACCAAGAAATCCCCCAAGAACTGCACTACCTCATCGGCACGCGCTATGTACCGGCGCTGTGCGCCTATGTCAGCGAACTGACCGACCGCGGCCGCGTGCACGGGCCGAACGACATCACCACCCGCGAATTCGACCTGGGCCGCATCACCATCGTCATCGATCATGCGCACCGGGTCAGCGGCTTCAGCTTCGGCTGATACCCCGGTCACGAAAACGAAAAAGGCCCGTATCTCGCGATACGGGCCTTTTTCTTGGAAGCCGGATCAATTACTTGATCTTGCCTTCCTTGTAGATCACGTGCTTGCGCACAACAGGATCGTACTTCTTGATCTCGATCTTGTCGGGAGTAGTACGCTTGTTTTTGTCGGTAGTGTAAAAGTGACCAGTACCGGCGCTCGAAATCAAACGAATCAATTCACGCATGATCAGTCTCCTTAAACCTTGCCATCGCGGCGCAGATCAGCCAGAACGGCCTCAATGCCACGCTTGTCGATGATACGCATGCCCTTGGCGGAAACGCGCAGACGGACAAAACGCTTCTCGCTTTCAACCCAGAAGCGGTGATGCTGCAGGTTTGGCAGGAAACGACGACGGGTTTTGTTGTTTGCGTGGGAAATGTTATTCCCGGTTACCGGACCCTTACCGGTAACTTGACAGACTCTCGACATGCCTCAGCCCTCTAAAACCACATGCCCAACCCGGCATGGGTTGGCCGCTTATCTCTCAGTCATTTGGCGCCTGGGCGCCGCGTTTCTTCAAGGGTCTTACCGGCTACAGCAGATGAGCAAGAAACCGGGCCCTAGAAAAGAGCGCTGCTTTATACCAGAAACCCACAAGAGCAACAACAAGCAAAGCAGTTCGCCGTGGATTTACCCAGGCTTCGTCGCGCCCTGGCTAGGGCAACAGCGGCTGACCATTCGTCGCCGCGCCGCGATTGTTCTGTGCAGGTACATCGTCTAGGGTAAAGGCCTCACCAGACTGCACCGGCAGATGGGGCCCAATCTGATAAGGAATCCAAGCATGCGCCTAGCTGCACTCCCGTTGTTGTTCGCCCCGCTGTTGATGCCGGCCATGGCCCAGGCCGCCAACCTCGTCGTTTGCACCGAAGCCAGCCCCGAGGGCTTCGATGTCGTGCAATACAACTCGTTGACCACCACCAATGCCTCGGCTGATGTGCTGATGAACCGCCTGGTGGATTTCGACGCCCAAAGCGCCAGGCTGGTCCCGAGCCTGGCTGAAAGCTGGAGCGTCTCGGCCGATGGCCTGACTTATGACTTCAAACTGCGCAACGGGGTCAAGTTTCACAGCACCGAATACTTCAAGCCGAGCCGTGAGCTCAATGCCGATGACGTGCTGTTCAGTTTCAACCGGATGCTCGATGCGCAGAACCCATGGCACAAGATCGCCCAAAGTGGCTTCCCGCATGCCCAATCGATGCAGTTGCCTGCACTGATCAAGAAGATCGAAGCGCCCGACCCGCATACCGTGCGCTTTGTGCTGAACCGCGCCGACGCCACCTTCCTGGCCACCTTGAGCATGGGCTTCGCCTCGATCTACTCGGCTGAATACACCGCGCAACTGCTCAAGGCCGGTACTCCGGAGAAGCTCAACACCCAGCCGGTCGGTACCGGCCCGTTCGTGTTCAAACGCTTCCAGAAAGATGCCGTGGTGCGCTATGCCGGCAACCCGGACTACTTCGCCGGCAAGCCGGCCATCGACACCTTGGTCTATGCGATCACCACCGACGCCAACGTGCGTTTGCAGAAGGTGAAACGCAACGAGTGCCAGATCGCCCTGTCGCCCAAGCCGCTGGATATCCAGGCCGCCAACGAAGACAAGAACCTCAAGGTCGAGAAAACTGAAGCCTTTATGACGGCCTTCGTGGCGATCAACAGCCAGCATCCGCCTTTTGACAAAGCCGAGGTACGCCAGGCCGTGAATCTGGCCTTCGACAAGGCCAACTACCTCAAGGCGGTGTTTGAAGGCACCGCCGAGAGCGCCGCAGGCCCTTACCCACCCAATACCTGGAGCTATGCCAAGGATCTGCCCGGCTACGCCCACGATATCGCCAAAGCCAAGGCACTGGTGGCCAAGGCCGGCGTGAAAGAAGGCACCAAAACCACGATCTGGACCCGGCCATCGGGCAGCCTGCTTAACCCTAACCCGTCGCTGGGCGCCCAACTGCTGCAGGCAGACCTGAAGCAGATCGGTATTGATGCCGAGATCAAGATCATTGAATGGGGCGAGCTGATCCGCCGCGCCAAGGCCGGTGAGCATGACCTGCTGTTCATGGGTTGGGCGGGCGATAATGGCGACCCGGACAACTTCCTGACCCCGCAATTCTCTTGCGCTGCGGTGCAGTCGGGCACCAACTTCGCCCGCTACTGCGACAAGACCCTCGACAAGCTGATCAGCGATGGCAAGGCCACCAGCGACCAGGCTGCGCGCAGCAAGCTCTATGAGCAGGCGCAGGCGCAGATCCAGCAACAAGCTCTGTGGCTGCCTCTGGCGCACCCTACCGCCGCTGTACTGACCCGTAAGGAGGTCAGCGGCTATCAGGTCAACCCGTTTGGTCGTCAGGACTTCTACAAGGTACAAGTGAAGTAACCGGCCGCCCCACAGCGCTTGCCTGCGCCGGCAAGCGCTGCCCTGCCCGGCCCATCAAAGGCACAATCCTGCCATTGTCTCCTTCAGGGTGACAGTAAAACGCTTTTCAGCCGATTTATCCCGTCCAGGTAAATCCTTAATCTGTGCCCAAGTTGAACGCAACGCCACTTACCCCACAACTTCTCAGATAAAGGATCTACCCCATGGCCAACTTCACCTATAACCGCCTGAACAAAGACGACGCCGCTGTACTGCTGATCGACCACCAGACCGGCCTGATCTCGCTGGTGCAGGACTTCTCGCCCAACGAGTTCAAGAACAACGTGCTGGCGTTGGGTGACCTGGCCAAGTTCTTCGAGCTGCCAACCATCCTCACCACCAGCTTCGAGCAAGGCCCCAACGGCCCGCTGGTGCCGGAGCTCAAAGAGCAGTTCCCGGATGCGCCGTACATCGCCCGCCCTGGCCAGATCAACGCCTGGGACAACGAAGATTTCGTCAAGGCGATCAAGGCCACCGGCCGCAAGCAACTGATCATCGCCGGTGTCGTCACCGACGTGTGCGTGACCTTCCCGGTGCTGTCGGCCCTGGAAGAGGGTTTTGAAGTGTTCGTGGTCACCGATGCTTCCGGCACCTTCAACCAAACCGTGCAACAGGCCGCGTGGAACCGCATGAGCCAAGCCGGCGCCCAACTGATGAACTGGTTCTCGGTAGCCTGTGAGCTGCACCGCGACTGGCGCAACGATATCGAAGGCTTGGGCAACCTGCTGAGCCAGCGTATTCCCAACTACCGCAACCTGATGAACAGCTATGCGGCGCTGACTGCGCGCTGAGTCCGAACAACCATCCAATAAAAAGCGGCGCCCATTCAGATGGGCGCCGCTTTGTTTGTCTGACGCGCGAGAGCGGTCAGAACTGGGTCCGCAGGGTCAGCGACAGGCTGCGAGGATCACCGTAGATCGCCCCGGCATAGAAGCCATAGCGGGTGAAGTAGTGCTTGTCGAACAGGTTGTTGGCGTTCAGGGTCAGCGCGGTGTCGTCCGTGATGTCATAGCGGGCCATGGCATTCCAGATCGCATAACCGGACCAGTTGACGTCGCTGGCGCTGCGGCTCACGCCGTTGGTGGGCTGGCCGGCCGGGGTCGACAGTGCGCGGATGTTGGTCTGTGCAGTCACACCGGTACCCACGGTCAGGCGATCCAGCGCGCCAGACAGGTGGTAGGTGGTCGACAGCTTGAACAGGTGCGACGGGTCACTGCGGCCGTCGGAATCGAGGCGCCGAAAGTGCAGCCAGGTGTAGCCGCCGTAGACGTTCCAGTTCGGCGTGATCGCCCCGGCCACTTCCAGATCGATGCCGTCGGTTTCCACCCCGGAGCCGGCCTTGTAGGCTTGCGCGCCGGTCGGAGTCAGGCTGGCGCCATCGGTAACGGCCTTGTTGTCCTGCTGGGTGCGGAAATACGCAGCCTGGGCATTCAGGCGACCGTCGAACCACTCACCCTTGATCCCGGTTTCGTAGCTCTTGCCACGAATCGGCTCGATCTTGCTGCCACCGGCGTCTTCCTGACTCTGCGGGGTGAAGATATCGGTGTAGCTGGCATACAGCGAGTAGTTGTCGTTGAGGTCGTACACCGCGCCCAGGTATGGAGTGACGATGCCGTTCTCGCTCTGGCTGCTGCGTGCCCCGGAGGTGGCGATGGTCACTGCGTCATAGTTGCTGGTGCGCACCCCGGCAATCACCGACAGCGGGTCGGTGATGCTGATCCGGGTTGCCGCATACATACCCTGCAGGCGCGTGGTGGTCTTGCTGTGCAGGCCGGTCTGGCGGGCATCGATGTAGTAATCGTCATTCACCCCGTTGCGCCAGTCGCTGAGCGCAAAACCGTTGTTGCCACGGAACTGGCAGCCCAGCGCTGGCGCACTGGTGCGCAGGGCGCTGGACATGGTGCAGCTGTACTGCGGCGACCAGGCCACGGTGCGGCTGTCGTTGTAGCCGAACATCGCCTGATGGGTACGGCCGAACAACTGGAACGGGCCGCTCAGATCAATCTGCCCGGACTGTTGAGTGGTGTCAGTCGAGCTGTGCAGGCCATTGAGTACCGCACCGCTGCCATCGCGGTTGAAGTAACCGACATAATTGCCGCCCGACGACGAGTTGACCTTGGCCAGGCCGCGGTGGTTAAGAGCGTCGGTGGTGGTCTGGGCCAGATTGACGTTCAGGGTCCAGTCATTGTCGAAGCGATGGGTCAGCGAGCCGAACGCGGTACGGGTGGTGTACTCGCCAAAGCTCCAGCTCGGCACCACGTTGGTGCTGCGCGGCAGGTCGGTCTTGCTGCCGTCACCGTACCAGATCGGGATATTGGCACCCCAGCCGCCGCCGACAATCTTGTAATACTCATACTGAAAGCCGGCGCCAAGGGTGGTGGCGTCATCCAGATCGAACTCGACATTGGCCAGCGCTGCCCGCGAACGGTCGGACTGCTCGTCGCGGAACGAGTTGGCCTCCTGCTGGGAAACCACAAAGCGCGAACGCAGGCGGCCATCTTCCGACAGCGGCAGGTTCAGGTCGGCGCCCAGGCGAACCTTGTCCCAACTGCCGTAGGTCACGTAGGCGCTGCCGCCGAACTCGCGGGTCGGACGCTTGCGGATCAGATTGACGGTGGCCGAAGGATCACCGGTGCCGCCCAGCAGGCCGTTGGCGCCACGGACCACGTCCATGCGCTCGTACATATCCATGTTCAGCGACGAACCGGCGCCGCTGAAGTCCGCCCCCCCCGGATACTGCAGGCCATCGACCTTCCAGTTGCTGATGGCATAGCCCCGGGCGCGGTACTCGGTACGCCCGCCGACCTCCAGCTTGCTCATGCTCACCCCTGGCGCGGCGTCCAGCGCCTGCTCCATATTGGTGATGTTGCGATCGGTCATCTGCTCCTGAGTGATGGTGGTCACCGACTGCGGGGTCTGCCGTGGGGTCAGCTTAAGGCCGGTGGAACTGCTGGTGCTTTTAACCGTGTAACCGGCCTGGCCGGTGGCATCCTGTTCGGTGTAGGCGCTGTCGCGGACATCAATGGCGTTGAGTTCGACAGCGTCGGCCGCGTTAACACTGTGACTGGCAATCAGTGCGCTCAGGCCCAGGCCGATCAGCACGTTAGAGCGCTTGAGGGTGAAAATGTCGGTAGGGTTGGCAGGGAGATGGAGGATGGTAGAAGAGGTGCTGCCCAAGTGAGTCATTGTAATCGCTTCGTGTTTGCAGTTAGGTTTTGATACGATTTTTATCAACCACCTCACTTCGCTGTACCGCGCGTATGTATGGGCTTGTAATGGAATGTAATGAGCGCGACACCTCGCCGCCCGGATTGCCACCACAATCAGGCGAAACCTTGCTGGTGGTCGATGATGATGACGAGATCCGCGAGCTGCTCTGCGACTACCTCAGCGAGGCCGGTTATCGTGTGTTGGCGGCTGCCGACGGTCAGCAGATGTGGCAGTGTCTGCGTGAGCAGACCGTAGACCTGTTGATCCTGGACCTGATGCTGCCCGGCGAGGACGGCCTGAGCCTGTGCCGCCAATTGCCACGCGATTCGAGCATGGGCGTGATCATGCTGTCGGCCCGGGGCGCAGCGCTGGACCGGGTGATCGGCCTGGAGGTCGGTGCCGACGACTACCTGGCCAAGCCGTTCGAGCCCCGTGAGTTGCTGGCGCGAATCAAGGCCGTGCTGCGGCGCGCGACGCGCCTGGCCCCCGAGTCCCCTGCCCGCCCGGACAAGACTCAGCACTTTGCCGGCTACCGGCTCGACCACGCCCGCCGCGAACTGACCCTGCCGGACCAGCGCCAGTTGCCGTTGCCACGCTCCGATTACCGTGTGCTCAGCGAGTTGCTCAATGCCCATGAAGAAGTGCTGACCCGTGAGCAGCTCACCCGCAGCGCCTTCGGCCGCGCCTATCAGCCCGACGATCGCTCGGTGGACATGTGCATCAGCCGGCTGCGTCAGTCATTCAAAAGCGATGAGCGCGCCAGCGTGCAGATTGTCACCATCCGCAATGAAGGCTATCTGTTGAGCATCACCGGTCCCGCGTCCTGAGATGCGGCGCTTTCTGCAAAGGCTATGGCCCAAAACCCTGTTCGCCCAGTTGCTGGTGATCATGGTTTTTGGGGTGCTGGGCATTCAGCTGGCATCGAGCAGTATCTGGTTCGATGTGCGTTTTGCGCAGGTTCTGGAAGCGCCCGTACGGCTTATGGCGCGTGACACTGCGGCGATCATCGAGCAGATTGACTGCCGTGCGCCCGAACAGCTTCAGGTTCGCACCCATTACCAGTTGCGCTGCCTGTCAGATGCACCGCCCCGTGTGCCCGGCGGTGAACCCAGCCGCGCCCAGCGGCGCATTGAATTACTGCTCGGTCAGGCGTTGCGCATTGAAACCGGACGCGATTACCCGCTGCGCCTGCTCAGCGCGACCCTGACCGATACGCAGGGTCAGCCGATCGTCTGGCATAGCCTGTTCGGCCTGCGCACCGCCCAGGCGCACCTGCGCTTTGCGCTCCAGCTGCCGGACCAGCGCTGGCTGCACGTCGAGGCGCAGGAAATGCAGGGCTGGAGCGGCGAGTCGGCATGGGTGCTGATTGCCGATTATCTGTTGCGGGTGTATGCCCTGCGCATTCTGGCCGTGCTGGTGATCTGTCTGGTGGCGGTGCGTCTGTGCCTTCGCCCGCTCAAGCGTCTGGGCGAGGCTGCCATGGCGCTGGGCGACAATCTCGAACAGCCACCCTTGACCATCGAAGGTTCGCAAGAGGTTCGCCAGGCCGCTTTGGCCTTCAACAGCATGCAGCAGCGGCTCAAAGCCATGCTCGATGACCAGGCCTATTTCCTGGCGGCCGTATCCCACGATTTGCGTACCCCGCTGACCCGCATGCGTCTGCTGATCGAGCGGGTCAGCGAAGAGCGTCCTCGCGAGCGGCTGCGGCACAATATTGTCGAAATGGAGCGCATGATCGCCCAGGTGCTCGATTATTTGCAGAGCGCCGAGAAACACACCGTGCAGCCTGTCGATATCGACGAGCTGCTCGCTCGCTTGTGCGATGAGCTGTGCAGCGCTGAGGAACCCTTGCCGGTCAGCGGACGTGGCGGCGTGGTGCAGGTCAATGAGCTGTTGCTGCAACGTTGCCTGCAAAACCTGCTGAGCAATGCCTTGCGCTATGCCCGGCAGGTCAGTCTCAACGTGCAATCGGACGACCAGCACCTGCACATCGAGATCCTCGACCGCGGCCCCGGCATTGCCGAGCAACAGCTGCCAACCATCACCGACCCGTTCGTACGTGGTGAAGCCTCACGCAACCAGCGTTCCGGCGGCTACGGTCTGGGCCTGAGCATCGCCAAGCGCATCGCCATGCTGCATGGCGGCCGGCTGATGCTGCGTAACCGCGAGGCTGGCGGGCTTTCGGTCAGTGTGCTCCTGCCGCTACATCAGCCCGCGCTCCACCAGTGACAACGGCTCGCCCTCGCCGACGATCACATGGTCGAGCACCACCACATCCACCAGTGCCAGCGACTCCATAAGGCGCTTGGTCAGCTCGATGTCGGCCCGGCTTGGCTCGCTGACCCCGGAGGGGTGGTTATGGCACAGGATCAGGCTGGCCGAATTGTGTGCCAGGGCGCGTTTGACCACCTGGCGCGGGTGAACATAGGCCGTATTGATCGTTCCATGGAACAGTACCTCGAACGCCTGCACGCGATGCTTGCTGTCGAGAAACAGGCAGGCGAACACTTCGTGAGGCTCATGGCGCAGCTGTGATTTCAGATAGGTGCGAACCTGCTGCGGGTTTTCCAGCGCCGACGCATGGCGGACGCTTTCAGCCAGGTGCCGACGGGCCATTTCCAGCACCGCCTGAAGTTGGGAGAACTTCGCCGGGCCAAGCCCCAGGTGTGAACTGAAGGCATCGAGGTCGGCCTCCAGCAACGCGCGCAGGCTGCCGAATTCACTCAATAGATGCCGGGCCAGATCGACGGCACTTTTGCCTGAGACGCCGGTGCGCAGGAAAATGGCCAGCAGTTCTGCATCGGAAAGGCTCTGCGCGCCCATGCTCAGCAGACGCTCGCGCGGACGCTCCGCAGCAGGCCAGTCGCGGATACTCATGCACCACCTCCTTGTGTTCAGGCGCGGCGCAAACAAGGGGCCGCGCACGTCCCACAAGCTAGTACCGCAGATCGCAACGGCTCGCCAGCTTTTGCCGGGCCAGAGCCTCACGCGCTGACTTTTCCTACAGAGCTGTGGGCGCCGCTGCTCCACTGCGGACGCTGTGCTATCTTAGCCCGGATTTTTCTGCGGCTACCCGGCACCGGGGCTGCTGCGATTGCGCAACATTGATCAAGACAAGGCAGGCCTATGCAGCGGCTGTATCGAAAACGCATCGTTCTGGGCGTCGGCGGCGGCATCGCGGCCTACAAAAGCGCCGAACTGGTCCGCCGCTTGCGCGACCAGGGGGCCGAAGTGCGGGTCGTCATGACCAAGGGCGGAGCGGAGTTCATCACCCCTCTGACCATGCAGGCGCTCTCGGGACACCCCGTCCATCTGGAGCTGCTCGACCCGGCGGCAGAAGCCGCGATGGGGCATATCGAGCTGGCCCGCTGGGCGGACCTGATTCTCATCGCCCCGGCAACCGCTGACCTGATCGCCCGCTTGGCCCAGGGCATCGCCAATGACCTGTTGACCACTATTGTGCTGGCCACCGACGCCACCGTGGCGATTGCGCCGGCGATGAATCAGGCCATGTGGCGCGACAGCTCGGTGCAGGCCAACACACGGCAGCTCGAAGAGCGCGGCTGGAAAGTGTTCGGCCCGGCATCGGGCAGCCAGGCCTGCGGCGACGTGGGGTTTGGCCGGATGCTCGAGCCCGGCGAGCTGGCGATGTGCGCCGCCGAGTGCTTCCAGCGCCTGAGCCTGACCGGCCAGCACGTGGTGATCACTGCCGGGCCCACTCAGGAAAATATCGACCCGGTGCGTTACATCACCAACCACAGCTCCGGCAAGATGGGCTTTGCCCTGGCCGAAGCGGCCGTGGAAGCCGGCGCGCGGGTGACACTGATCACCGGTCCCGTCAGCCTGCCGACGCCGGACCGGGTCACGCGCATTGACGTGGTCAGCGCCCGCGACATGCTGGCCGCCTGCGAAGCAGCGATTCCGTGCGATCTGTTCATTGCCTCGGCCGCCGTGGCCGACTACCGCCCGGAAGTGGTCGCCCCGCACAAACTCAAGAAAGACCCCAGCACCGGCGACGGCCTGTTGCTGCAGATGGTCCGTAACCCCGACATCCTGGCGACCATCGCGACCCGCCCGGATCGTCCGTTCAGTGTCGGTTTTGCCGCCGAGACCGAGCATTTGCTCGACTATGCTGCACGCAAGCTCAAGGACAAGAATCTCGATCTGATTGTCGCCAACGATGTCGCCAACCCCAGCATCGGCTTCAATAGTGAGGAAAACGCCTGCAGCGTGATCGACCGGGCGTTGCATGCAACGCTCTTTGCCCAGACCAGCAAAGGCAAGATTGCCCGCCAGCTGATCTCTTTTATCGCCGAACGCATGAATCAGGTTTAACTACGAATGCACGCTCTACAAGCCAAGATCCTCGACCCCCGCATTGGCAGCGACTTCCCTCTTCCGGCCTACGCCACCAGCGGCTCGGCTGGCCTTGACCTGCGCGCCATGCTGCAGCAGGACACCGTGCTGGAGCCCGGCCAGACCCTGCTGATTCCCACTGGCCTGTCGATCTACGTCGAAGACCCGGGCCTGGCCGCGCTGATTCTGCCGCGTTCGGGGCTGGGCCATAAGCACGGCATCGTGCTGGGCAACCTGGTCGGCCTGATCGACTCCGATTATCAGGGCGAACTGATGGTCTCGTGCTGGAACCGCGGCCAGACTCCGTTCACCATCGCGGTTGGCGAGCGCATCGCGCAGTTGGTGCTGGTGCCGGTGGTGCAGGCCCGTTTCGAGCTGGTCGAGGAGTTCCAGCAGACCCAGCGCGGTGCCGGCGGCTTCGGTCACTCAGGCAGTCATTGACAGATTTGCACAGGCAACCCCGGATTCAGGACGAATAATCGGAGAGCAGTCGGGTGGAAGGCAGTCAGCGCAGCATCAACCAGCATTCGTCTGCCGAAGGGCAAAAGCCTTCTGCATCTGCCTTGCACGCCTTGCTGCCCGGTCTGATTCCGGCGTTTGCCGGCCTGGCGGCGGCGCTGGTACTGATCACCGTCGGCCTGGCCAGCAGCCCGCAACAGCATGACCAGCAGATCCAGGCCTGGGGTAACAGCCAGGCGCTGGCGATCAATCTGGCCTTGCGCCAGATCGGTGCCGACACCCAGGCGGCCGCCAACAATCCCGCCCTGTTGCAGGCCCTGCAGAGTCATGATGAGCAGGCCCGCAGCGCTGTGCAGGAGCGGCTGCGTTACTGGGACGGCCTGATTGGCGCACGGATCGATGCCAAAGGCCTGGCCGACATCGACACCCAGAGCAGCTTGCCGGTCAGCTACTCGACCCTGGACCTGCTCAACAAGGCGATTCAGGGTCAGGCACCGGTGCCGGAGGCACGCAAGATCGGCGAGCGCTGGGTCATTTACAGCGTGGCAGCGCTGCGCAGCGACCCGAGCCAGCCGGCCAGCGGCACCTTGTTGCTGGCCTTCGACCCCAAGCGTCTGCTCAACGCCATTCCAGGCATTCCCGAAGACGCCGGGCAAGTGGTGTTAAGCCAGCAGTTCGGCAACGGTCCGGAGCAGGTTTTCCTGCAGCGCGGGCTGGCCGGTGCCGGCAAGCCGCAGGTTTTCGAGACCGGCTATCCGGGCTGGCGGCTTGAATTCACCCCAGGTCCGGCCTTGCACAACCCGATCCCCTGGCTATTGCTCGGCCTGGCTTTGCTGGTCGCCCTGGCGGGCAGCGTGCTGGGGCTGTACCTAAACGAGCGCCGCCTGCAAAGGCTGATCGTCGACGACACCCGGCAACTGGATCAACTGGTGCAAGAACTCTCTCGCGGAAAAACCGTCAAACCCTTCGGTTTGAGCCTCCCTGCCCTGCAAGGACTGGCTCAGGCCCTTGCCCGTCTTTCGCTGTACACCGCGCCTCACGCGGCTACTGGCGACAGAAGCGGCGCAAAACCCGACACCTCTGAAGGCAGCGTTGCAGTATCGCCCCCGGCCGCCAAGCCTGGCACCGCCTGGAGCGATCCGCTGTTCCAGAACACCGATATCCTTGATATCGACATTCTCGACGACAACCAGGATCTCCCGAGATCGGAGCACACCCTCTTTATGAACAGCCCAGCATCCGTGGCACCCCAGCTTCCCGAGTCGATCTTCCGCGCCTATGACATTCGCGGTGTGGTCGGCGATACCCTGCACGCTGAAACCGCCTACTGGATCGGTCGGGCCATCGGCGCCCAGAGCCTGGCCGAGAACGAACCCAACGTCAGCGTGGGTCGCGATGGCCGTCTGTCTGGCCCGGAACTGTCACAACAACTGATTCAGGGGCTGCATGACGCCGGTTGTCATGTCAGCGATGTCGGCCTGGTCCCGACTCCGGCGCTGTACTACGCCGCCAACGTGCTGGCCGGCAAGACTGGCGTGATGCTCACCGGCAGCCACAACCCCAAGGACTACAACGGTTTCAAGATCGTCATCGCAGGCGACACCCTGGCCAACGAACAGATCCAGGCCCTGCTTGAGCGCATCAAAACCAACAACCTGACCGAGCAAAAAGGCAGCATCACCAAGGTCGACATCCTGGAGCGCTACTACCAGCAGATCACCCAGGACATCGCTCTGGCCCGCCGCCTCAAGGTGGTGGTCGACTGCGGCAACGGCGCTGCCGGGGTCATCGCGCCGCGGCTGATTGAAGCGCTGGGCTGTGAAGTGATTTCCCTGTTCGAGGAAGTCGACGGCAATTTCCCTAACCACCACCCCGATCCGGGCAAGCTGGAAAACCTTCAGGACCTGATTGCCAAGGTCAAGGAAACCGGCGCCGACCTGGGCCTTGCCTTCGACGGCGACGGCGACCGTGTGGGGGTGGTGACCAACGAGGGCAATGTGGTCTTCCCTGACCGCCTGCTGATGCTGTTCGCGCTGGACGTGCTGGAGCGCAATCCGGGCGCCGACATCATCTTCGACGTCAAGTGCACCCGCCGCCTGACCCCGTTGATCAGTGAGCACGGCGGTCGTCCGGTGATGTGGAAAACCGGCCACTCGCTGATCAAGAAACAAATGAAGAAAAGCGGCGCGTTGCTGGCGGGCGAGATGAGCGGCCACATCTTCTTCAAGGAGCGTTGGTTCGGTTTCGATGACGGTATCTACAGCGCTGCACGGCTGCTGGAAATCCTCAGCCAGAAAACCGAAACCGCCGAACAGCTGTTCGCCTCTTTCCCGGATGACGTTTCCACCCCAGAGATCAATATTAAGGTGACCGATGTCACCAAGTTCAGCATCATTGAGGCTCTGGAGAAACAGGCCCAGTGGGGCGACGCCAAACTGACCAGCATCGACGGTGTCCGTGTCGATTATCCGAAAGGCTGGGGTCTGGTGCGTGCGTCCAACACCACGCCGGTGCTGGTGCTGCGCTTCGAAGCCGAAACCGAGGCTGAATTGCAGCGCATCCAGAACGTTTTCCATACCGAGCTCAAGAAAGTTGCGCCGGACCTCGACTTGCCGTTCTGATAGTTTGATCTTTGACTGGAGCCCCGAATGACCCTCGAACGTGATGCCGCTTCTAACGTCGCCAAGGTATTGTCCGAAGCACTGCCATACATCCGCCGTTTCGTTGGCAAGACGCTGGTAATCAAGTACGGCGGCAACGCCATGGAAAGCGAAGAGCTGAAAACCGGCTTTGCGCGCGATATCGTGCTGATGAAAGCGGTCGGTATCAACCCGGTGGTCGTTCACGGCGGCGGTCCGCAGATCGGTGACCTGCTCAAGCGCCTGTCCATTGAAAGCCACTTCATCGACGGCATGCGGGTGACCGACTCGCAGACCATGGATGTGGTGGAAATGGTCCTCGGCGGCCAGGTCAACAAAGACATCGTCAACCTGATCAACCGTCATGGCGGCAGCGCCATCGGCCTGACCGGCAAGGACGCCGAGCTGATTCGTGCGAAGAAGCTCACCGTTACCCGCCAGACGCCGGAAATGACCAAGGCCGAAATCATCGACATCGGTCACGTTGGCGAAGTGGTCGGGGTCAATACCGACCTGCTGAACATGCTGGTCAAGGGCGACTTCATCCCGGTGATCGCGCCGATCGGTGTCGGCCCGAACGGTGAGTCGTACAACATCAACGCCGACCTGGTCGCCGGCAAGGTTGCCGAAGCCCTCAAGGCCGAGAAACTGATGCTGCTGACCAACATTGCCGGCCTGATGGACAAGCAAGGTGAAGTCCTGACCGGCCTGACCACCGAACAGGTCGATGGCCTGATCGCTGACGGCACCATCTACGGCGGCATGCTGCCGAAGATCCGTTGCGCGCTGGAAGCGGTGCAGGGCGGCGTACACAGCTCGCACATCATCGATGGCCGTGTGCCCAATGCCGTACTGCTGGAAATCTTCACCGACAGCGGCGTGGGTACGCTGATCACCAACCGCAAGCGTCACTGATTGCGGTCATTGCGATAATAAAAAGGCCCCGTCAGTGCGAACTGACGGGGCCTTTTTACTGCGTTACTGCAGCAGGCTGGAGACCCGCGCCCGCAACTGGGCGAAGTCTGACTCTGCCTGCTGACGCGCCTGCTGATAACGACTGATCTCGGCCTTGAGCGCATTGTGCTGATCGCGCAGGTCGTTCATCTGGTCAATCAGGTTCTGCGGCACCGCCCGCCCTGCCCGTTCCAGATCGGCGGCCTGGCCCTGCAGGCTGGCCTGCTGGGCAGCCAGGCCCTGGGTATTGCCTTGGGCCACGCCGATCAGCGCGTCGATCTCTGCCAGCTTGCGAGCCTTGGCGCGCTCGACATCATCGACACTGCGATACTGGCGCAATAACTGCGCATCGGCACCGGCCTGGGCCTTGGCCGCCTCGGCCTGACGAATCTGCTCGGCACTGGGGGCCGGCGGGACTACCTGTACCACTCGCCCCTGGGCGTTGAGTACCTGATAGCCTTTGCCTGCGTACTCCGGCGGCACGCCCTGGCGATCCATGACGGTTATGCCACGGCTGTCGACATAGCGATAGAGCAGCACCTCAGGAGGCTCGGCAGCCATTGCCGCACCCTGGCCAAAGCTGACCAGCAGCAACACCAGCCCGGTAGCCTGCACGACGCGCCGCGACGTGCTGCTCAGGTTTTGATCACTGCGGTGCTTCGCCCAGCCGGTCATAGGTTTCCCTCAGACGCCGTATTGCGCCCGGTACGCTTGCACTGCAGGCAGGTGTTGCTTGAGTTGTGGGTCGTCGGCGAGAAATTCCAGCACCTGGTTGAGCGAGACGATGCTCACGACCGGAATGCCGAAGTCGCGCTCGACTTCCTGAATCGCCGACAACTCGCCGTTGCCACGCTCCTGGCGGTTCATCGCGATCAGCACGCCGGCCGCCGTAGCGTCCTGGGCCTGGATGATCTGCATGACCTCACGAATCGCGGTGCCGGCGGTAATCACGTCATCAATGATCAGCACATTGCCGGTCAAAGGTGCGCCGACCAGGCTGCCGCCCTCGCCGTGGGCCTTGGCTTCCTTGCGGTTGAAGCACCAGGGCAGGTCCCGGTCGTGATGCTCGGCCAGCGACACGGCGGTAGCGGCCGCCAGCGGAATGCCTTTGTAGGCCGGGCCGAACAGCACGTCGAAGTCGATCCCGCTGTCAACGATCGCCGAGGCGTAGAACCGCCCCAGTTGCGCCAGTGCGGCGCCGCTGTTGAACAGACCGGCATTGAAGAAGTAAGGGCTGGTGCGCCCTGACTTGAGAGTGAACTCACCGAAGCGCAGCACGCCGCGATCGATGGCAAAACGAATGAAATCGCGTTGATACGCTTGCATGAAAAAGCCCTGAAAGCACGGATTTAGCTAATTGATTAGACCTCGGGTATCATACACGCACGTGATTTTTGGGGCCATTTATGCGGATCATCAGTGTGAACGTAAATGGCATTCAGGCTGCAGTCGAGCGTGGTTTGCTCAGCTGGCTGCAAGCTCAGAATGCCGACGTCATCTGCCTTCAGGACACCCGCGCCTCCGCCTTTGAACTGGATGATCCAGCCTACCAGCTGGATGGTTACTTCCTGTATGCATGCGAAGCCGAGGTGCCTGCCCAGGGCGGCGTGGCGCTTTACTCGCGGTTGCAGCCAAAGGCGGTCATCAGCGGTCTGGGTTTCGAGACCGCTGACCGCTACGGGCGTTACCTGCAGGCAGATTTCGACAAAGTCAGCATTGCCACCCTGTTGTTGCCTTCGGGCATGAACGGCGATGAAGACCTGAATCAGAAATTCAAGCTTATGGATGACTTCGGCAAGTATCTGGACAAGCAGCGTCGCAAGCGCCGCGAGTACATTTACTGCGGTTCGCTGTATGTTGCCCAGCAGAAGCTCGACATCAAGAACTGGCGCGACAGTCAGCAGTCGCCAGGCTTCCTTGCGCCGGAGCGCGCCTGGATGGACGAGATCGTCGGCAATATGGGTTATGTGGATGCACTGCGTGAAGTCAATCGTGAAGGCGATCAGTACAGCTGGTGGCCGGACAGCGAACAGGCCGAGATGCTCAATCTGGGCTGGCGCTTCGACTATCAGATTCTGACACCGGGCCTGCGCCGTTTCGTACGCAGCGCACGCCTGCCTCGCCAGCCGCGCTTCTCGCAGCACGCGCCGCTGATCGTGGACTACGACTGGACACTGACCACCTGATTGAGGGTCAGCCACCGGACGACAAAAAGCCGACATGATGTCGGCTTTTTATTGGGCGAAGGCTTGGGTCTACGCCGTAGGAGCGGCTTTAGCCGCGAAGCCTTCGCAGCTAAAGCTGCTCCTACAGCGGGCGCCAGGTGAACGGGTAGCGGTAGTTCAGGCCGTCATTGGCTTTTACGCCGCCAATGATGGTCAGCACCAAGGCGCCCAGGCCGACCAGCATCAACAGCGGTATGCCGATCACCACGAACACCAGCATGAAGCTGATGGTCGCGGCAATGCTGACGGTGATCTGGAAGTTCAGCGCTTCACGGCCCTGAGCGTCGATAAACGGGTCGGACTCTTTCTTGAGCTGCCAGAGCACCAGCGGCCCCAGCAGGTTGCCGAACGGAAAGACCAGCCCGAAAAACGCCGACAGATGACAAAGCATCGCCCACTGCCGCGCTTGCGGGCCTGGCTTGTGCAGCGAGGGTTGTTGGCTGTCGGTCATTTCAGGTCCCCGGGTCGTTGTCTCAGTCAGCCAGCGCGGCGCGCTGCAGTTCGAATATTTCGGCCATGCCTTTGCGTGCCAGTTCCAGCATCGCGTTGAGTTCTTCGGGCTGGAACGGCGCACCTTCGGCGGTGCCCTGGACTTCGATGAAGCCGCCGGCACTGGTCATCACCACGTTAAGGTCGGTTTCGGCGGCGGAGTCTTCGGGGTAATCCAGGTCAAGTACCGGCTCGCCCTGATAGATACCGACCGACACGGCGCCGACCATCTGCTTGAGCGGATCGCCCGCCTTCAGGCCGCCGCGTTTCTTGACCACTTTGAGGGCGTCGATCAGCGCGACCATGGACCCGGTGATCGACGCGGTACGGGTGCCGCCGTCGGCCTGGATCACGTCGCAATCGACGTACAGGGTGATGTCGCCCAGCTTGGACATGTCCAGTGCCGCGCGCAGCGAACGGCCGATCAGGCGCTGGATTTCGAGGGTCCGGCCGCCCTGCTTGCCACGACTGGCTTCGCGCTGGTTACGCTCGCCGGTGGCGCGCGGCAGCATGCCGTATTCGGCGGTCAGCCAGCCCTGGCCCTGGCCTTTGAGGAAACGCGGTACGCCGTTTTCGACGCTGACCGTGCAGATGACCTTGGTGTCCCCGAACTCGACCAGTACAGAGCCCTCGGCGTGTTTGGTGTAGTTGCGGGTGATACGGATCGGGCGCAGTTGATCGGCAGCGCGACCACTTGGACGTTTCATCTGGCAATACCTGTACAGGACGGAAAACTGCCGAGCATTATAGGGGCTGTCGAGCTTCAATCGCGAATTGCTTTGCCTGACCGGTCGCGATCCATAAATACCGGAACCCTGACCAGCGGCCGGCATCTGTATGCATCAGCCGTTTGGGCGCCAGCCTCGCCTGCGTTACAATCCTGCGCTTTTGCAGCCTGTCGACTTTCACGACTTCCACGCCGCCTGCGACCGGGCTGCGCGTGGGACTCAATAGAGGTACACCCCATGGTGCACAGCATGACCGCCTTTGCCCGCGCCGAACAGGCCGGAACCCAAGGCACCCTGAGCTGGGAGCTGCGCTCGGTCAACCACCGCTACCTCGAACCCCACCTGCGCTTGCCTGAAGCGTTCCGCGACCTGGAAGGCGCGATTCGTGAAGCGCTGCGTCAAGGGCTGTCACGGGGCAAGGTCGAGTGCACCTTGCGCTTTGTCGAAGAAACGGCCGGCAAACCGCTACAGGTTGACCGCGAGCGTGCGGCGCAACTGGTCGCCGCCGCCGAGCAGGTTGCCGCTCTGATCCAGCAACCGGCCCCGCTCAACCCGCTGGAAGTACTGGCCTGGCCTGGGGTGTTGGTCGGCGACGCGGCTGATCCCCAGGCACTGAACAGCGCTGCGCTGGCGCTGTTCAGCCAAGCGCTCGAGGAGCTGAAAAACGGTCGGGCGCGTGAAGGCGCGGGCCTGGCAGCGCTGCTCAGCGAGCGACTGGACGCCATCAGCCAGGAAGTCACCACCCTGCGCGCTCTGGTGCCGCAGATGCTGGCTGCGCAGCGGCAGAAGATCCTCGACCGCTTCAATGACATGAAGGCCGAGCTGGACCCGCAGCGCCTGGAGCAGGAAATGGTCCTGCTCGCCCAGAAAAGCGACGTTGCCGAAGAGCTCGACCGTCTCAACACCCATGTCACGGAAGTGCGCCGGGTGCTCAAGACCGGCGGGCAGGCCGGGCGGCGCCTGGACTTCCTGATGCAGGAGCTCAACCGCGAGGCCAACACGCTGGGCTCCAAGGCGTTCGATCCTCGCAGCACCCAGGCCGCGGTCAACCTCAAGGTGTTGATCGAGCAGATGCGCGAACAAGTGCAGAATATTGAGTAAGGCTGAACCCCAAATGACCCATAGTACCGGCACCCTGTATATCGTTTCCGCCCCGTCCGGGGCAGGCAAGACCAGCCTGGTCACGGCGCTGATCGCCGACGAGCCGCAAATTCGCGTTTCCGTCTCGCACACCACGCGCGCCATGCGCCCGGGCGAAACCAACGGGGTGAACTACCACTTCGTCGAGCGCGCCGAGTTTCTGCGCATGATCGAGCAGGGCGATTTCCTGGAGCAGGCCGAAGTGTTCGGCAACCTCTATGGCACCTCGCAGAGCAGCCTGCAGCAAGTGCTCGATGCCGGTTACGACCTGATTCTGGAAATCGACTGGCAGGGCGCTGAACAAGTGCGCAACCTGATGCCCGACGCACGCTCGATCTTCATTTTGCCGCCCAGCCGCGAAGCGCTGCGCCAGCGCTTGAACAACCGTGGCCAGGACAGCGACGAGATCATCGAAGGGCGGATGCGCGAAGCGGTCAGCGAGATGAGTCATTACGCTGCTTATGACTACCTGGTGATCAACGACAAATTTGACGTCGCGTTGCAGGATCTGAAAACCATTTTCCGTGCCAACCGTTTGAGTCAGGCGCATCAGGCGCGTCAGCACCAGGAGCTGCTCAGCCAATTGCTGGCCTGAATCGGCCCGCTTGTGGCTTGCCGCTTGAAGCTTGCTACCGACCGCTTGTACACTACCGAGTCCGCTCGCCCATCCGGGCACCGCGCATACGCATTTGCTACGAGGAATACCATGGCCCGCGTGACTGTTGAAGACTGCCTGGAACACGTCGATAACCGCTTCGAGCTGGTCATGCTCGCTACCAAGCGTTCGCGTCAGCTCGCCACTGGCGGCAAAGAGCCCAAGCTGGCTTGGGAAAACGACAAGCCTACCGTACTTGCCCTGCGCGAAATCGCCGCCGGCCTGATCGACAATGCCGTGATCGCCGAAGCTGAAATCGTCGAAGACGAGCCATTGTTTGCCGCCTTCGAGGACGAGTCCAGCGAGGCCGTTTAAGCCTATGCCGGGTCGATGTGGTACGGCGCAGGGTAAGAGCCATCGGCAGGGGGTAGCGCCTTGCCGAGCATAGACGCCCTCGCCGAACGCATTTCGGCCTATTTAGGCAAGGATCAGGTCAACCTGGTCCGTCGCGCGTATTTCTACGCCGAGCAAGCCCACGACGGCCAGCGCCGTCGCAGCGGCGAAGCCTACGTCACCCACCCTTTGGCCGTCGCCAATATCCTCGCTGACATGCACATGGACCATCAGAGCCTGATGGCCGCGATGCTGCATGACGTGATCGAAGACACCGGCATCGCCAAGGAAGCGCTCAGTGCGCAGTTCGGTGAGACCGTCGCAGACCTGGTCGACGGGGTCAGCAAGCTGACCCAGATGAACTTCGAGACCAAGGCCGAGGCCCAGGCGGAAAACTTCCAGAAAATGGCCATGGCCATGGCCCGCGATATCCGCGTGATCCTGGTCAAGCTTGCCGACCGCTTGCATAACATGCGTACCCTTGAGGTGTTGTCCGGCGAAAAACGCCGGCGAATCGCCAAGGAAACCCTCGAGATCTATGCCCCCATCGCCAACCGGCTGGGCATGCATAGCGTACGCATCGAGTTCGAAGACCTGGGCTTCAAGGCCATGTACCCGATGCGCTCCTCGCGCATTCACCAGGCGGTCAAGCGCGCCCGTGGCAACCGCAAGGAACTGGTCAACAAGATCGAAGAGTCGTTGAGCCACTGTCTGGCAGTGGACGGCATCGAAGGCGATGTCAGCGGCCGCCAGAAACACCTGTACGGCATCTACAAGAAGATGCGCGGCAAGCGCCGGGCCTTCAACGAAATCATGGACGTGTATGCGTTTCGCATCATCGTCGACAAGGTCGATACCTGCTACCGGGTACTGGGCGCCGTACACAACCTCTACAAGCCACTGCCTGGGCGTTTCAAGGATTACATTGCGATCCCCAAGGCCAACGGCTACCAGTCGCTGCATACCACGCTGTTCGGCATGCACGGGGTGCCCATCGAAATCCAGATTCGCACCCGCGAAATGGAAGAAATGGCCAATAACGGCATCGCCGCGCACTGGCTTTACAAGTCCAGTGATGACGAGCAGCCCAAGGGCTCCCATGCCCGCGCCCGGCAATGGGTCAAGGGCGTGCTGGAAATGCAGCAACGCGCCGGCAACTCGCTGGAGTTCATCGAAAGCGTCAAGATCGACCTGTTCCCCGACGAAGTCTACGTGTTCACCCCCAAAGGGCGGATCATGGAGCTGCCAAAAGGCTCCACGGCGGTGGATTTTGCTTACGCCGTGCACACTGACGTCGGCAACAGTTGCATTGCCTGCCGGATCAACCGCCGCCTGGCTCCGCTCTCCGAGCCGCTGCAAAGCGGCTCGACCGTCGAGATCGTCAGCGCGCCGGGTGCCCGGCCGAACCCGGCCTGGCTCAATTTTGTGGTCACCGGCAAGGCCCGTACCCATATTCGCCACGCCCTGAAGCTGCAGCGCCGTTCCGAGTCCATCAGCCTCGGCGAGCGCTTGCTCAACAAGGTACTCAACGGCTTCGAGACCAGCCTGGACAAAGTCAGCGCCGAGCGCGTTCAGGCCGCACTGATCGAGTACCGCGCCGAAGTCCTGGAAGATCTGCTCGAAGACATCGGCCTGGGCAATCGCATGGCCTATGTGGTCGCACGCCGCTTGCTGGGTGACGGCGAGCAACTGCCCAGCCCTGAAGGCCCGCTGGCGATCCGCGGCACCGAAGGCCTGGTACTCAGTTATGCCAAGTGCTGCACGCCGATTCCGGGCGACCCGATCGTCGGCCACCTGTCGGCGGGCAAGGGCATGGTCGTGCACCTGGAAAACTGCCGCAATATCAGTGAGATCCGCCATAACCCGGAAAAATGCCTGCATCTGTCCTGGGCCAAGGATGTCACTGGCGAATTCAACGTCGAGTTGCGCGTCGAGCTTGAGCACCAGCGTGGCCTGATCGCGCTGCTGGCCAGCAGCGTCAATGCCGCCGACGGCAACATCGAGAAGATCAGCATGGATGAGCGCGATGGTCGCATCAGCGTGGTCCAACTGGTGGTCAGCGTGCACGATCGCGTACACCTGGCCCGCGTCATCAAAAAGCTGCGCGCCCTGGCCGGGGTAACCCGCATCACCCGCATGCGCGCCTGACACCCCTTTAACAGGAGTTCTCATGTCCAAGACTGTCATCAACAGCGACAAGGCACCTGCCGCCATCGGCACCTATTCCCAGGCCATCAAGGCGGGCAACACCGTTTACATGTCCGGGCAGATCCCACTGGACCCGAACACCATGGAGCTGGTCGACGGCATCGAAGCCCAGATCACCCAGGTCTTCGAAAACCTGAAGTCCGTCGCCGAAGCGGCTGGCGGCTCGTTCAAAGACATCGTCAAACTGAACATCTTCCTCACTGACCTGGGCCACTTCGCCAAGGTCAACGAAATCATGGGCAAGTACTTCGAGCAGCCTTACCCGGCCCGCGCCGCCATCGGCGTTGCCGCACTGCCACGCGGCTCGCAGGTCGAAATGGACGCCATTCTGGTCCTTGAGTAAACCGCCCCGGCGCAGCGTCCAGGCGCTGCGTCCTCCTGTGCAAAGAAAGGATTCCCTTATGCGTCGTGCGCTTGCCCTTACGCTGTTGGCCGCACTCGTCAGTGGCTGTGCCAGCCATACCGACGTCAACCCCGATGGTATCTGGATCAATCAGAATGCCATTGATGCCGCCGTCAAAGGCAGCAACATGCGTGAAGCCATGTTGTCCAGCGGCCCGAATCTGGAATGGCAGGTCGACACCAAGGCCGGCCAGGCATCTTTTTCCAATGGCTTTGAGCTCGGCGAAGGCAAGATCATCGAGTCCAAGGCCGGCAAGCTGCGTATCGAGTTCTATGGCAACTTCTTCGAAGACCTGAGCATTGATGGCAGCCAGCTGACCCAGGCGGCCAGCGAGTCAGGTCCTGAGCAGCGCTTCGTCAAACCCAAGGTCAGCCTCGCTGCCGATGCGCCACCGGGCAGCAGCTTTGAGCATGCGCTGTACTCGGCTTATCTGGGCGGCAAATGGACCATTGTCAGTGGCGACGGCCAGGGCAGCAGCGTTCAGTTCTCGCCCGACGGCCGAGTGCAGGGGCTGGGCGGCAACGATCGCTATGCGCTGTGCCTGGCAGGTGACTGTGCAGCCATGAGCGGCGAGTACGACAGCATGTGGCTGGAGCGCGCCGAACAGGGTGCACCGTGGATCTTTGCCCGCAAAGGCCGGCAGCTGGAGATTTTCCAGGCCATCAACACCGCTGAAGCCGATGAAATGCCTCAGCTGCGTCCCGGCCAGCGCCGCTGGCTGCTTGAGCAACAGTAGGAGCCGCTTTAGCGGCGAAGATGTCGCCGCTGCGCCGACCGTTGATCAACCCAGCAACGCCGCATACCCGGCGCGATAATCCGGGTAGCGCGGCGTCCAGCCCAGTGCCCGCGCCCGGGCATTGCTGCAGCGCTTGCTGCCGGCCCGGCGCAACACCTGCTGCTCGGACCATTGGCTAACCCCCAGATACTCGCGCATCCAAGCCACCACCTCGGCCAGCGCTGCCGGCTCGTCATCGACCCCCAGATAGCAATCCTGTAGCACCACACCCTCGGCGTCGGCCTTGAGCAGATGCGCCAGCAAGCCTGCGGCATCGTCGGCGTGAATACGGTTGGCATACACTGGCGGATCAATCGCTACCCGATAGCCCTCGCGCACCTTGCCCGACAGATCGCTGCGGCCTGGACCGTAGATCCCGGCCAGGCGCACGACACTGGCTGGCCAGCCGCAATCGAGTGCCACGCGCTCGGCCTCCAGCAAGACCTGGCCGGAAAACCGCTCAGCCTCAGTGGCCGATGTTTCGTCGATCCACTCGCCTTGCTGTTGGCCGTACACCCCGGTGCTGGAAACAAAGACAACGCGGCGCGGCTGTTGGCCCGACTGGCGCACCCAGCTCAGTGTATGTTGCAGGCCTTCGACATACGCCTGTCGATAGCCGGCCTCATCGCGTTGCGAAGGCGTTGCGCAATACACCAGATAGTCAATGCTGCCGCTTGGCCAGCCCCTGGGCAGAGCCGCTGCAAACAAATCTGCCGCGATACCGGAAATACCCTCCGGCAGCGCGGCAATATTGCGGCGTAGCCCCTGTACATCCCAGCCAAGTGCTTGTAATTCAATAGCCAGACGCGAGCCCACATCACCACAGCCAGCGATCACCACCTTCGGGGTAGACATCAGATTTCTCCTCTCAAGCTCGGCAGTAAATCCATGAAATTTCACAAAATTTAATGCTGTAGCCAAATTTGTGGCAAAAAAAGATACATTATTACTTTAGTTAACAAGAACGATTTGCAATAATGGTCGCCCTTTGTTAACGCACCTGCGCAGTTTCTTCATGATTGCGCATTATGTTCTATATACATTCAGGTCCGGCCAGCATGACACGCACTCCATCACCCGCCTCGCTAACCACGCTTTTCGGCATGTCTCGCGCCTGGCGCGCGGCAGCCGCACTTGTGTTGAGCCTGACGCTCGCCCCGGCAGCCTTTGCCGATCAGGCCGCACCGACCGCCAATAGCGCAGCACCAGCGGCGGCCAGCGTCCCGGCGCCAGCGGGCAATGCCACTGCAGCGCCGAGCGCCACCCCGGCCGTAGCGCCTGTGGCGGCTGACGATTCGCTGGCACTTGAGGGCGAGAACAGCCTGGGCATGTCCGCGCATGACCTGTCGCCGTGGGGCATGTACCAGAACGCCGACATCGTGGTGAAGGCCGTCATGATCGGTCTGGCCCTGGCCTCGATCATCACCTGGACCATCTGGATCGCCAAGGGCCTTGAGCTGCTGGGCGCCAAACGTCGCCTGCGCAATGAAGTGCCGAGCCTGAAAAAGGCCCGTACCCTCAGCGAAGCCGCCGAGCTGAACCGTGCCGAAGGCACGCTGGCACATGTTCTGGTGCACGACGCCCTCGAAGAGATGCGTCTATCGGCCAATAGCCGTGAACGCGAAGGCATCAAAGAGCGTGTCAGCTTCCGTCTGGAGCGTATTGTGGCCAACAGTGGCCGGACCATGAGCACCGGCACCGGGGTACTGGCGACCATCGGTTCCACCGCGCCGTTCGTCGGTCTGTTCGGTACCGTATGGGGCATCATGAACAGCTTCATCGGTATCGCCAAGACCCAGACCACCAACCTGGCGGTCGTGGCCCCTGGTATTGCCGAAGCCCTGCTGGCCACGGCCATCGGTCTGGTCGCAGCGATTCCTGCGGTGGTGATCTACAACGTCTTCGCCCGCTCCATCGCCGGTTACAAAGCGCAGGTCTCCGACGCATCGGCTCAGGTGCTGCTGCTGGTCAGCCGTGACCTGGACCACCTGCCAGAGCCAAGCGAGCGCAGCCAACAGCAACCGCAAATGTCCAAGGTGGGCTGACACGTGGGTCTGCATCTGAATGAAGGCGGCGACGATCTCGCCGAGAACCATGAAATCAACGTGACGCCGTTCATCGACGTCATGCTGGTTCTGTTGATCATCTTCATGGTGGCCGCCCCGCTGGCCACCGTGGACATCAAGGTTGACCTGCCGGCCTCAACCGCACAGCCGCAACCGCGACCGGAAAAGCCGGTGTTCCTCAGCGTCAAGGCTGACAAGAACCTGTACCTGGGCAACGATCAGATTCCTCGCGAGCAGATCGGCCAGGTGCTGGACCAGCGCACCAAGGGCAAGAAGGACACCACCATCTTCTTCCAGGCTGACAAGGGCGTGGATTACGGCGACCTGATGGAAGTCATGAACACCCTGCGCGCTGCCGGTTATCTGAAGGTCGGCCTGGTAGGCCTTGAGACGGTTGGGAAAAAATGACCAGCATGCGCCAAACACTGACGCGCTATAGCGGTAGTCTGTTGTTGGTGCTGGTCGTGCATGCCGTTGCAGTGTATCTGGCACTGCGCTGGCCGGCCTCCCAGGCAATCGAACTGCCGCCGCCTGCGATGATGATCGAGCTTCCACCACTGCCCGAGCCACTGCCGCCACCGCCTCCAGCGGTCGTGCAGCCACCGACGCCACCTGCACCGGAAGAAGAGATTCCGATGCCTGAGGTCGCCGAGGCGCCGAAGCCGGAAATCGTCGTGCCCAAGAAAGTGGAAAAGCCCAAGCCCAAACCTCAGCCGAAAAAGCCGATCGAGAAGAAGCCTGAGCCGCCCAAGGAAGAACCGGCCGACGAGAAACCGGTGGATACACCGCCAACTCCGGTCAAGGTTGACAAGGCTGCCGCGCCGACGACGCCGCCTAGCCCGCCGTCGCCACCGAGCAACGCGCTGCCAAGCTGGCAGAGCGACCTGCTGCGGCACCTGGCCAAGTACAAGAAGTACCCTGAGGATGCCCGTCGTCGTGGCATGCAAGGGGTGGCCAGACTGCGGTTCGTGGTCGATGCGCAGGGCAACGTGTTGTCCTTCGAGATCGCCAGCAGTTCCGGCAGCCCGTCACTGGACCGCGCCACACTGGAGATGATCCGCCGTGCGCAACCGGTACCCAAGCCTCCGGCTGAAGTACTGAACAACGGTTCGATCGAGATTCTGGCACCCTTCGTTTATTCCCTGGATAAACGCTGACAGGCCAGACGCAAAGTTGGCGGGCCATGACGGCCGCCGCTTTGCGTACCGCTCCTGAATCGGTTTTTTGATACACAGATGCGCCTTTGATAACGTGCGTCTATTGATTGCAGCCGCTATGCTGGGCGCGCAACCACATGGACGCACGTTATGACCCTTACAGAATTGCGCTATATCGTCACGCTCGCTCAAGAGCAGCACTTCGGCCATGCTGCCGAACGTTGCCATGTCAGCCAGCCTACGCTGTCGGTCGGCGTGAAAAAGCTCGAAGACGAACTTGGTGTACTGATCTTCGAACGCAGCAAGAGTGCAGTACGCCTGACTCCGGTCGGTGAGGGCATTGTCGCCCAGGCCCAGAAAGTCCTCGAACAGGCCCAGGGCATCCGCGAACTGGCCCAGGCCGGCAAGAACCAGCTGACTGCTCCGCTCAAGGTCGGCGCCATTTACACCGTCGGTCCATACCTGTTCCCGCATCTGATTCCACAACTGCACCGGGTTGCCCCGCAGATGCCGTTGTACATCGAAGAAAACTTCACCCACGTGCTGCGCGACAAGCTGCGTAACGGCGAGCTGGACGCCGTGATCATCGCGTTGCCGTTCAACGAAGCAGACGTGCTGACCCTGCCGCTGTACGACGAGCCGTTCTACGTGCTGATGCCGGCCGAGCACCCCTGGACACGCAAGCAGACCATCGACTCCTCCGCGTTGAACGACAAGAGCCTGTTGCTGCTTGGCGAAGGCCATTGTTTCCGCGATCAGGTTCTGGAAGCGTGCCCGACACTGACCAAGAACAGCGAAGGCGCCCGGCACACCACCGTCGAGTCCAGCTCGCTGGAAACCATTCGGCACATGGTTGCCTCAGGGCTTGGCGTATCGATCCTGCCGCTGTCGGCGGTCCACAGCCATCACTATGCGCCAGGCGTGATCGAGGTCCGTCCGTTGACGCCACCAACCCCATTTCGCACTGTCGCCATCGCCTGGCGTGCCAGCTTCCCGCGGCCTAAAGCCATCGAAATTCTGGCTGACTCGGTGCGTCTGTGTTCCGTGGCCCGTCCCAAGGCAGAAGCGGGCCAGGCAGTCTAGCGATGAACGAGCTTTCTCAGGTCCCGGTCACGGCACTCAAGGGTGTCGGTGAGGCGATGGCTGAAAAACTCGCCAGGGTAGGGCTGGAGAACCTGCAGGATGTGCTGTTCCACCTGCCGCTGCGCTACCAGGACCGCACCCGGGTGGTGCCTATCGGCCAGTTGCGGCCCGGCCAGGATGCGGTCATCGAGGGCGTGGTCAGCGGTGCCGACGTGGTGATGGGCAAGCGCCGCAGCCTGCTGGTGCGCCTGGGCGACGGCAGTGGTACGGTCAGCCTGCGCTTCTACCACTTCAGCAATGCCCAGAAAGAAGGCCTCAAGCGCGGCACGCCGCTGCGCTGTTTCGGTGAGGCCCGCCCCGGCGCTTCGGGTCTGGAGATCTACCACCCCGAATACCGCGCCCTGAGCGGCGATGAAGCACCGCCGGTAGAGCAGACCCTGACACCGATCTACCCGACTACCGAAGGCCTGACCCAACAGCGCCTGCGTCAGCTCAGCCAGCAGAGCCTGGCCATGCTCGGCCCGCAAAGCCTGCCGGACTGGCTGCCCAAAGAACTGATCAGCAACTACCAACTGGCACCACTGGATGACGCCATCCGTTACCTGCATCATCCGCCGGCCGACGCCGATGTCGAAGAGCTGGCCCTGGGGCACCACTGGGCACAGCATCGGCTGGCCTTTGAAGAGCTGCTGACTCACCAGTTGTCGCAACAGCGTCTGCGCGAGAGCCTGCGTGCCCAGCAGGCACCGGCCATGCCGCCTGCCACACGCTTGCCTGGACTGTTTCTGGGCAATCTGGGCTTTGCCCCGACCGGCGCCCAGCAGCGGGTCGGTAAAGAGGTTGCCTACGACCTCAGCCTGTCCGAGCCGATGCTGCGCCTGATTCAGGGCGATGTTGGCGCGGGCAAGACCGTGGTGGCGGCGCTGGCCGCGCTGCAGGCTATCGAGGCGGGCTATCAGGTGGCGTTGATGGCGCCCACCGAGATCCTTGCCGAACAGCACTACTTCAATTTCCAGCGCTGGCTGGAGCCGCTGGGCATCGAGGTTGCCTGGCTGGCTGGCAAGCTCAAGGGCAAGGCCCGGGTCTCGGCGCTGGAGCAGATCGCTGGCGGCGCACCCATGGTGGTCGGCACCCATGCGTTGTTTCAGGACGAGGTGCAGTTCAAGAACCTTGCCTTGGTGATCATCGACGAACAGCACCGCTTCGGTGTCCAGCAGCGTCTGGCCCTGCGTAGCAAAGGTGTCGGCGGGCGGATGTGCCCGCACCAGTTGATCATGACCGCGACCCCGATCCCGCGCACCCTGGCGATGAGCGCTTATGCCGACCTGGATACTTCGATCCTCGACGAATTGCCGCCTGGCCGTACGCCGGTCAATACCGTTCTGGTCGCCGACAGTCGACGCGTAGAAGTCATTGAGCGGGTGCGCGCCGCCTGCGCCGAAGGTCGCCAGGCCTATTGGGTCTGCACCCTGATTGAAGAATCCGAAGAGCTGACCTGCAAGGCGGCCGAGACGTCCTTCGAAGAATTGAGCATGGCCCTGGGCGAACTGCGCGTCGGCCTGATCCACGGACGGATGAAGCCTGCCGAGAAGGCCGCGATCATGGCCGAGTTCAAACAGGGAACCGTTCAGCTGCTGGTTGCCACTACTGTCATTGAAGTCGGCGTAGACGTGCCTAACGCCAGCCTGATGATCATCGAGAACCCCGAGCGTCTGGGCCTGGCTCAACTGCATCAGTTGCGCGGTCGGGTAGGGCGCGGCAGTGCGGTCAGTCACTGCGTGTTGCTCTATCATCCACCGTTGTCACAAATCGGCCGTCAACGTCTGGGCATCATGCGTGAGACCAACGACGGCTTCGTGATCGCCGAAAAAGATCTGGAAATTCGTGGCCCCGGCGAGATGCTCGGCACCCGCCAGACCGGTCTGCTGCAATTCAAGGTCGCTGATCTGATGCGCGATGCCGACCTGCTCCCGGCGGTGCGCGATGCAGCCCAGGCGCTGCTGGAACGCTGGCCGCAACATGTCAGCCCATTGCTTGACCGCTGGTTGCGTCACGGCCAGC
The DNA here is from genome assembly GCF_024129895.2 of Pseudomonas sp. 21LCFQ02. Lineage (NCBI taxonomy): Bacteria > Pseudomonadati > Pseudomonadota > Gammaproteobacteria > Pseudomonadales > Pseudomonadaceae > Pseudomonas > Pseudomonas sp. 21LCFQ02. The sequence goes on along the minus strand of NZ_CM178749.1, from coordinate 1,105,820 downwards.
AATATGGTCAGGTGTGATGTAGACAACGCTTTTACATGCTCGCCGGGCTGAGGCTCGATAAGCTGGTTATACTGCACAAAATGTAGGAATTGGACTCAGACCATGACAGAAGTAGCCCACGTCGATGACTCTCTCCACACCCCGTCCGTAATCCGGCAGTTGTTGGAAAAATTGTCCATCCGCTACCAGGAAGTCGTGGACGATGTCACGTTACCTGTCGAGCGCAAGGTGCAAGCCGTACTCGTCGAAGACGCCGTCGGCGCGCTGCTGATTCTGTTCCCGCAGAACCAACTGCTCGATTTGAACCGCATCACCGAGTTGACCGGCCGCGAACTCAAGGCGGTCTCTTATGAGCGCCTGTCGCGCATGCTGGTCAAACACAACCTGCAAAGCCTGCCCGGCCTGCCGGCACTGACCAGCTCGCCGTGCCTGTACGACGAACGGTTGCTGCAGCAATCGTCGCTGCTGGTGGGGTCCGGTGAGCCGGGCCTGCTGCTGGAAATCGCCAGTGATGATTTCAAGGGCATGCTGAGCAAGGCCAGCGCGGCCAACTTCGGGCAACTGGTTGCTCTGGTTCAGCCCAACTTCGACCGTCCTGACGACGACCGCGAAGAAATCACCCAGGCCGTTCATGCGTTCACCGCACGACGCATTCAGCAGCGCCTGGAAGCGACCCTGGAAATCCCGCCGCTGGCTGGTACTGCGCAGAAAATCATCAAGCTGCGGGTCGACCCCGATGCCACCATCGATGACATCACCGGTGTCGTGGAAACCGACCCGGCCCTGGCCGCGCAGGTGGTCAGTTGGGCGGCTTCGCCTTACTACGCCTCGACCGGCAAGATCCGTTCGGTGGAAGACGCGATTGTTCGGGTGCTGGGCTTCGATCTGGTGATCAATCTGGCGCTGGGTCTGGCACTGGGCAAGACCCTGAGCCTGCCCAAGGATCACCCGCAGCAGACCACCCCGTACTGGCAGCAGTCGATCTACACCGCGGCGGTCATCGAAGGGCTGACCCGCGCCATCCCGCGCGCCAAGCGTCCTGAAGCGGGCCTGACTTACCTGGCCGGCCTGCTGCACAACTTTGGCTACCTGTTGCTGGCCCATGTGTTCCCGCCACATTTCTCGCTGATCTGCCGCCAGCTGGAGGTCAATCCGCACCTGCATCACAGCTACGTCGAACAGCATCTGCTGGGCATCAGCCGCGAGCAGATCGGTGCCTGGCTGATGCGCTCCTGGGACATGCCGGATGAACTGGCCACTGCATTGCGCTTCCAGCACGACCCGCAATACGCGGGCGAGCACTGCGAATATGCCAATCTGGTGTATCTGGCAGTGCAACTGCTGCGGCAACACGGGATCGGCTCCGGTCCGGTCGAGAGCATCCCTGACGAGCTGTTCGAGCGTCTGAACATCAGTCGCGAGAAAGCTGAAGAGTCGGTGCGCAAGGTGCTGGATGCTGAAGTGATGCTGCGCGAGCTGGCGGCGCAGTTCGCTCACTAAATTGCCCAAGTAATAAAAACGCCCCCGGCAGGTATCTGTCGGGGGCGTTTTGCATTCAGCCCTTAATTGGCTGTCTTCAGCGGCGCTCGCGTTGCCAGGCCCGGTCTGGCGACTACGGTGATGATCGCCAGCGCGGCAATCACCAGCCCCGGCGAGGTCGCCAGCAGCACGCCGCTGGTGCCGGCCCCGGCGGCGAGAATCTGCCCGGCGGCCAAAGGACCGGCCACTGACCCAAGGCGGCCGATGGCCACCGCAGCACCCACTCCGGTGGCGCGTACGGCAGTCGGGTAGGAGGGCGGGGCCATGGCGTACAGCACCAGTTGCGCGGCCATCACGAATACGCCTACCGAGAAGCCGGCGATGGCCATGGGCACGATCCCCACCGAGAGTCCAACGCCAATCAGCGACGCCAGCAACCCCAGGTACACGCCAATCACCACTTTCACGCCATTGAAGCGGTCGAGCAGCAGGCCACCGAACAGCGAGCCGAGCGCGCCACCGATGTTGAACAGCATCTGTACCAGGCTCGCTTCCGGCTTGCTGAAGCCCTGGCCCATCAGCAGCGACGGCAGCCAGTTGAGCAGCATGTACATCACGGTAAGGGTAAAGAAATAACTTATCCACAGCGCCAGAGTAATCCGCGCCCGGCCTTCGCCAAACAGCGCCTGCGGGGTCGAAACCCGCGAGTTCGGATCGACCTCCTGGCGGAACACCGTTGATTCAGGCAGCAGGACCATCATCAGCGGAACCACCAGCAGCGGCGCCAGGCCACCGATGATGAAGGTCATTTGCCAGTGATCACCGCCCAGCATGGCGACCACCGCCGCCAGCGCACCGCCCAGCGGTACGCCGGCATACATGATGCTGATCGCCGTACCGCGACGCTCTTCGCCAACCGCTTCAGCGCACAAGGCAATCAGGTTGGGCAGGGCGGCGCCCAGACCCAGGCCGGTCAGCAAGCGCACCAACAGCAATGCCGTAAGGCTCTGAACGTAGGCGGTGGCCAGCGAGAACACCCCGAACAGCAGCACGGCTGCGATGAGTATTTTCTTGCGACCGATCCGATCAGCGATCCAGCCGCCGAAGAATGCACCAGGCAGCAGGCCGATGATCCCGGCACTGAATACCCAGCCGAGCATTTTCGGGTCCAGCTCGAAGGTGTGTCGCAGTCCCGCCGCCGCGGTGCCGGCAGCCTGCAGGTCAAAGCCTTCGATCAGCGCAACGATGAAGCAAAGCACAATAGTGGGCGCCGGGCGGCGCAGTGAACTGTCCATGGATAACCTCGTTCTTGTTTTTGTTGTAAACGCAGACCTGGGGTCGGCTTGAAATAAGATTAACAAAGATAACTAAAAAGCAAAGGGTCGGCTGTGAATGCTTGTTACCCGACTAAGGCTTTTAAAACATGGACTTAACAGAAAGAGCGGTGCTGCGGCAAAAATAGATAACAAAATTAACGTTCGATTATCGGATGGTTTCCGTTGACGGGCGCCTCGCGCATTTCCATTCTTGCTCCGCAGGCCGCCCCTGAGGCGGCCGACAGCGTTCCAGTACAACAACAATAAATGGACCACGGACATGCCAGACACTCATCCGATGATCAATGGCGCCCGACTGGGTGCTTATCCTCTGCTTCTGCTGGGCCTGTGCAGCACCGGCCTGCATGCCGAAGGGCTGCTGGAAGACAGCCACGGTACGTTGACCCTGCGCAACTATTATCTGGACCGTGACTACAAGGATGACGGGGCGAAGACGGCGGCCCGAGAGTGGGCTCAGGGCTTCATCCTCAACCTGGAGTCGGGCTACACCCCTGGCAAACTGGGCCTTGGCCTGGACGCCCGCGCCCTGGTGGGGATCAAGCTCGACTCCTCGCCAGAGCGCAGCGGCACCGAGCTGCTACCGGTATCGGCCAGTGACAGGCGCGCGCCGGATGATTACTCGCGGCTGGCCCTGACCGGCAAGCTGCGCTGGGGCCAGACCACGGTGAAGACCGGCGATGTGTCGATCTTCCTGCCGTTCGCCTTTGCCAGCCCGTCGCGCCTGCTGCCGCAGACTTTTCGCGGCACCATCCTGACCTCCAAAGATATCGACGGGCTGACCTTCAACGCCGGCTACATCGACCGCATCAACCGGCGCGACTCCACCTCCTATCAGGCGATGGGCATTGCTTCGCCCAACGGCCGCTTCAGAGGCGCGGCGACCACTTCGCACATGAGTTATCTGGGCGGTGACTACCAGTTCAGCAAGGACCTGGGTATCCGCCTCTACCATGCCGAGGTCGATGACCTGTACCGGCAGAGCACCCTGGCGCTGTTGCACAACCAGCCGTTGGGCGACGGCGTGCTGACCACCGACCTGCGCAGTTTCTTCAGCGAAGAGGCCGGCAGCGCCAAGGCTGGCAAGGTCGACAACATCAACGCTTCGGCCTTGCTGGGTTACCGCTTTGGCGGGCACAAGGTCAGCGTGGGCTACATGCATTCGAGCGGCGACACGGCTACACCCTATGTGTCTGGCACCGAACTGATGGGGATGAGCGAGTTGACCATGGCTTCGGACTTTCTCAATGCCAAAGAACGTACCTGGCAAGCCATCTATGACTACGACTTCGCTGCCCTCGGCGTGCCGGGGCTCAAGAGCCGGCTGCGTTACGTGCGTGGTGACAACATCGAGCTGGCCTCACTGAACGCCGATGACCGCAAGGAACGGGAATTCCAGATGGAGCTGGGTTACGTGATCCAGAGCGGGCCGCTCAAGCAACTGGGCTTTGTGGTGCGCAAGGCGATCTACCGCAACGACTTCCCCGCCGGGGCGGCCTTTCGTGATGAAAATCAGACCCGCTTTCTGGCCACCTACACCTTGCCGCTGTGGTGAGGCGCCCGGTCAGTCTTGATAGACCTTGCGCAGCAGATGCAGCAACTGCTCGCGCTCGGCGTCATCCAGTGCCGAGGTCGAGTCCAGGTCGCTCTGCGCGGCGATCTGCTTCAATTCCTTGAGCAGGGCTTCACCGCCCTTGCTCAGGAAAATGCCGTAAGAGCGTTTGTCCGGCTTGCAGCGCACCCGTACCGCCAGCGCACGGCTTTCAAGCTTGTTGAGCAGCGGCACCACTTGCGGCGGCTCGATGGCCAGGGCACGGGCCAGGTCGGCCTGCATCAGCCCGGGGTTCTGGTCGATGATCGCCAAGGCGGAAAACTGCGCCGGGCGCAGGTCATGCACCGCCAGGCGGCCGATCAGGTTCTGGAACAGCTTGAGCTGGGCGCGGCGCAGGGCGTAACCGATCAGGTCGTCCAGCGCGGCATCCAGCGCCGCCGGGGCGCCAGCATCGTCAGGCACCACATCACGGGGCAGCGGTGCTGTGGAGGGCTTGGCCATGGCAAAAGGTCCTGATCTTCAGTTAACAAGGCTATGCAGTTTGCCGTGATCGCTTGGCGAAGGCTACCGCTAACTAGCCGCATGAGGTGATCTGACATCCACTGACCGTTAAGTTTTCGATTAACTCGATTAATAGTTAATTGACATAACTAATTTGCCGGGCTAATTTCTGCTCATCGGCACTCCCGGAACACGCCGCCGTTCAGAACAAGCCCCCACCCAGAACAAGAGAGCAACCGACATGAGCAACTACGAAGGCCGCTGGAGCACCGTCAAGGTCGAGATCGAAGAAGGCATCGCCTGGGTCATTCTCAATCGCCCGGAAAAACGCAATGCCATGAGCCCGACCCTGAACCGGGAAATGATCGATGTGCTGGAAACTCTGGAGCAGGATGCCGACGCCGGTGTGCTGGTGCTGACCGGTGCCGGTGAGTCGTGGACCGCCGGCATGGACCTCAAGGAGTACTTCCGTGAAACCGACGCCGGCCCGGAAATTCTCCAGGAAAAGATCCGCCGTGAGGCCTCGCAATGGCAGTGGAAGTTGCTGCGCATGTACTCCAAGCCGACCATCGCCATGGTCAATGGCTGGTGCTTCGGCGGTGGTTTCAGCCCGCTGGTGGCCTGTGATCTGGCGATCTGTGCTGACGAAGCGACCTTCGGCCTGTCGGAAATCAACTGGGGCATCCCTCCGGGTAACCTGGTCAGCAAGGCCATGGCCGACACCGTAGGCCACCGCCAGTCGCTGTACTACATCATGACCGGCAAGACCTTCGGCGGTAAAAAAGCCGCTGAAATGGGCCTGGTCAATGAAAGCGTGCCGCTGGCGCAGCTGCGCGAAACCACTATCGAACTGGCCCGCAACCTGCTGGAAAAGAACCCGGTGGTGCTGCGCGCCGCCAAGCATGGTTTCAAGCGTTGCCGCGAGCTGACCTGGGAGCAGAACGAAGACTACCTGTACGCCAAGCTCGACCAGTCGCGCCTGCTGGACACCGAAGGCGGTCGCGAGCAGGGTATGAAGCAGTTCCTCGACGAAAAAAGCATCAAGCCGGGCCTGCAAGCCTACAAGCGCTGAGATTCTCGGCGCTACACCAAATCGACATGTGTTCCCGATAAAGGCAATAAAGAGGAATCACCATGCTGGACGTGCCTTTGCTGATTGGCGGGCAGTCATTGCCCGCGCGTGACGGTCGCACCTTCGAACGCCGTAATCCGGTGACCGGCGAGGTGGTCTCCAGGGTTGCCGCCGCCACCCTGGAAGACGCCGACGCGGCGGTCGCCGCCGCCCAGGCGGCGTTTCCAGGCTGGTCTGCCCTGGCGCCCAACGAGCGCCGCAGCCGCTTGCTCAAGGCGGCTGACCAGCTTCAGGCCAACAGCGCACGCTTTATCGCGGCGGCCGGCGAAACCGGTGCCATGGCCAACTGGTATGGCTTCAACGTAAAGCTGGCTTCCAACATCCTGCGCGAAGCCGCCTCGATGACCACCCAGATCAATGGTCAGGTCATCCCCTCGGATGTACCGGGCAGCTTCGCCATGGCCTTGCGTCAGCCGTGCGGCGTGGTGCTGGGTATCGCTCCCTGGAACGCCCCGGTGATTCTTGCCACCCGGGCCATCGCCATGCCGCTGGCCTGCGGTAATACCGTGGTGCTCAAGGCCTCGGAACTGAGCCCGGCGGTGCACCGGCTGATCGGCCAGATCCTCCATGAAGCCGGGCTCGGCGATGGCGTGGTCAACGTCATCAGCAACGCGCCGGCCGACGCCCCGGCGATCGTCGAACGGCTGATCGCCAACCCCGCCGTACGCCGGGTCAACTTCACCGGCTCGACCCATGTCGGGCGGATTGTCGGCGAACTGGCGGCCCGCCACCTCAAGCCTGCGTTGCTGGAGCTGGGCGGCAAGGCGCCGTTGCTGGTGCTCGATGACGCCGACCTGGATGCCGCTGTGGAGGCTGCCGCGTTTGGCGCCTACTTCAATCAGGGGCAGATCTGCATGTCTACCGAGCGGCTGATTGTCGACAGCAAGGTCGCCGACACCTTTGTCGCCAAGCTGGCAGCCAAGATCGCCACCCTGCGCGCCGGCAACCCGGATGATCCGGCGTCGGTACTCGGTTCGCTGGTCGATGCCAGCGCCGGTGAACGCATTCTTGGCCTCGTCAACGATGCCGTCAGTCAGGGCGCCACCCTGGTGGCGGGCGGGCAGTGCAGTGGCAGCATCATGCAGCCGACCCTGCTTGATCGGGTGACCGACAGCATGCGCCTGTACCGCGAAGAGTCCTTTGGCCCGGTGGCGGTGGTGCTGCGTGCAGAGGGCGACGAAGCATTGCTGCGCCTTGCCAACGACTCGGAGTTCGGCTTGTCGGCGGCGATCTTCAGCCGCGACACCAGCCGTGCCCTGGCGCTGGCTCAGCGGGTCGAGTCGGGGATCTGCCATATCAACGGCCCGACCGTGCACGACGAAGCGCAAATGCCGTTCGGCGGGGTCAAGTCCAGCGGCTACGGCAGTTTCGGCGCCAGCGCCTCGGTGGATTTCTTTACCCAGTTGCGCTGGGTCACCCTGCAGAACGGCCCACGGCATTACCCGATCTAGCGCCAACAGGCACCCGATCGTGCGCCCCTGACAAAAACAAGACGCCCGCCGGCCTCGATGGAGGAACAGCAAGTGAATCCGCAACCCGCAACTGCCCGGCCCGCCCAGGCACGCTATCGCCAGGTGTCTATCGGGCACCCCGAAGTAGAGGTCACCCAGAGCCAGGGCATCGTGCATATCCGCACCCTGGAACCTTTGGCCGACCGTCCCGCACGGCTGCTCGACCGTCTGCTGCACTGGGCCGATGTGCGCGGCCAGCAAACCTTTATTGCCGCCCGCGATGCACAAGGCCAATGGCAGCACGTCAGCTATGCGCAGATGCTGGCTGACGTACGCGCCATCGCCCAGAGCCTGTTGGGCTATGGCCTGAGCGCCGAGCGACCGCTGGCACTGCTGTCAGGCAACGATATTGAACACCTGAAGATTGCCTTGGGCGCCATGTATGCCGGCGTTCCCTACTGCCCGGTGTCGCCGGCCTATTCGCTGCTGTCCCAGGATTTCGCCAAGCTGCGACATGTCTGTGAAGTGTTGCAGCCCGGTCTGGTATTCGTCAGCGACAGCGCGCCCTACCAGAAAGCCATCGACGCGGTGCTGGCAGCGGATGTGCCGGTCATCAGCGTGCGCGGCGAGGTTGCTGGCAGGGTCGGCATCCGCTTCGCCAGCCTGCTTGAACAACCTGGCGGTGCCGAAGCCGATGCCGCGTTTGCTGCCACCGGGCCAGACAGCATTGCCAAGTTTCTGTTCACCTCAGGCTCCACCAAGCTGCCCAAGGCGGTGATTACCACCCAGCGCATGCTCTGCGCCAACCAGCAGATGCTGTTGCAGACCTTTCCGGTGTTCGGCGAAGAGCCGCCGGTGCTGGTCGACTGGTTGCCGTGGAACCACACCTTCGGTGGCAGCCATAACCTGGGCATCGTGCTGTACAACGGCGGGACCTTTTACCTGGATAACGGCAAACCTACCGCTCAGGGCTTTGCCGAGACCCTGCGCAACCTCAAGGAAATCTCGCCCACCGCCTACCTGACCGTACCCAAGGGTTGGGAAGAGTTGGTCAATGCACTGGAAAAAGACGCTGAATTGCGTGAGCGGTTCTTTGCCCGCATGAAACTGTTCTTCTTCGCCGCCGCCGGGTTGTCGCAGAGCATCTGGGACCGCCTGGACCGGGTCGCGGAACAACACTGCGGCGAGCGTATCCGCATGATGGCCGGGCTGGGCATGACCGAAGCCTCGCCGTCTTGCACCTTCACCACCGGGCCGCTGTCCCAGGCCGGCTACATCGGCTTGCCGGCGCCGGGTTGCGAAGTGCGGCTGGTGCCGGTGGACGGCAAGCTGGAAGGGCGCTTTCGCGGCCCGCACATCATGCCCGGCTACTGGCGCTCGGCGCAGCAGACCGCCGAGGCCTTCGATGAGCAAGGCTTCTATTGCTCGGGCGACGCGCTGAAACTCGCTGACCCGACTGACCCGCAACTGGGCCTGATGTTCGACGGGCGGATTGCCGAGGACTTCAAGCTGTCGTCGGGGGTGTTTGTCAGCGTCGGGCCGCTGCGCAACCGGGCCGTGCTGGAAGGCTCGCCCTATGTGCAGGATATCGTGGTCACCGCCCCTGACCGCGAATGCCTTGGCGCACTGGTATTCCCGCGCCTGCATGAGTGCCGGCAACTGGCGGGCCTGGACGCCAGCGCCAGCGATGCTCAGGTGCTGGCCAGCCCCGCCGTGCGCCAGTGGTTTGCGGCCTGGCTAAGGCGCCTGAACAAAGACGCCAGCGGCAATGCCAGCCGCCTGGAGTGGGTCGCACTGCTGGCCGAAGCGCCTTCGATTGACCGTGGCGAAGTCACCGACAAGGGCTCGATCAATCAGCGCGCCGTGCTGCAATGGCGCGCCAGCCTGGTCGAGGCGCTGTACCGGGGCGAAGACGCCTCGATCCTGCGCGCCGAAGCGCTGCTGCCAGGCACACCGGCATGAACAGCGCCGGCCAGTACTCGGCGTTTTCCGACGTGGCGATTTTCGCTGCCTTGCGCACCCCCTGGGCAGACCTGGGCGGTGCGCTGGCTCAAGTGTCACCGATCGATCTGGGGATCAAGGTCGGTCGCGGTGTACTGGCGCAGGCCGGCTTGCAGGCAGCCGATGTCGACAGCGTGCTGGCCGGCTCCATGGCCCAGGCCAGCTTTGATGCCTACCTGCTGCCCCGGCATATCGGCCTGTACAGCGGCGTGCCGCAGCAGGTTCCGGCACTGGCGGTACAGCGGATCTGTGCCACCGGTTTCGAACTGCTGCGCCAGGCGGCCATACAAGTGGGCGAAGGCGCGCAACTGGCGCTGTGCGTGGCGGCCGAATCGATGTCGCGCAACCCGATTGCCGCCTACACCCATCGCGACGGCTTTCGTCTGGGCGGCGAAGTGGGGTTCAAGGACTTTCTCTGGGAGGCGTTGCACGATCCGGCACCGGGCATCGATATGATCGCCACCGCTGATCGTCTCGCTGTGCGCTATGAGCTGGCGCGCGAGGCGGTAGACAGCTACGCCTTGCAAAGTCACCAACTGACGCTGCAAGCACAGGCCAGCGGCTGGCTGGCGGAAGAAATTCTGCCGGTCAGCAACGAATGCTTCGAGCTGGCCGGCTATCAGCCACGCGGCATCCGCTTGCCGCGCGGAGTCGAGAGCGTCAGCCAGGACAGCCACCCGCGCAGCACCGAACTGGCCGCCCTGGCACGGCTGCGGGCGGTGCATGAGGGCGGGGTGCAGACCGCTGGCAATAGCTGCGCGGTGGTCGATGGCGCGGCGGCTGCATTGGTTGGCCCTGCATCGGCTGCCCGCCGCCCAGCATTGGCCTGGCTGCGCGCCAGTGCGGTGGTCGGCGTAGCCCCTGAATACATGGGCATCGGTCCTGCGCCGGCGATCCGCCTGCTGTTGCAGCGCAGCGGCCTGCAACTGCATGACATCGGCTTGCTGGAAATCAACGAAGCCCAGGCCGCCCAGGTACTGGCCGTGGCCCGTGAGCTGGAACTGGACGGCGAACGGCTCAACCGCCGGGGTGGCTCCATCGGCCTCGGCCATCCGTTAGCCGCCAGCGGCTTGCGCCTGGTGCTGAGCCTGGCCCGGCAACTGCGCGACAACAACCTGCGCTATGGCATTGCCGCGGCCTGTGTCGGCGGCGGGCAGGGCATGGCGGTGCTGATCGAAAACCCGGATTGGCAACACTGAGAACATGACCGGCAAAGGAGATTGCCATGTGGACTTACCAGGCCCCACTGCGCGACATGCAGTTCGTCCTTGAACACTGGCTCGATGCCCCACAGGCCTGGCGCCAGAGCGCCGCTTTCGACGGGCTCGATACACCACTGGCCATGCAGGTGCTGGAGCAGGCCGGGCTGTTCTGCAGTGAGGTGCTGGCGCCACTCAATGCCAGCGGCGACCGCCAGGGCTGCCGCTTCACGGACGGCAAGGTGCAGACCCCGGACGGTTTTGCCCAGGCCTATCGTGCTTATGTCGAAGGCGGCTGGCCGGCCTTGGCGTGCGCTGCAGAGCTGGGCGGCCAAGGGCTGCCGCAGGTGCTGGAGGCGGCGCTGCAGGAAATGCTCTACGCCAGCAATCACGCTTGGGCGATGTACACCGGCATCGCCCATGGCGCCTACCTGTGCCTCAAGCATCACGCCCCGCAGTGGATCCAGAGCCGCTACCTGCCGGATATCGTCAGCGGGCAGGCACTGGCGACCATGTGCCTGACCGAGCCCCAGGCCGGCAGCGACGTCGGCCTGCTGCGTTGCCGCGCCATACCCCAGGCTGATGGCAGCCATGCGCTGAGCGGCAACAAGCTGTTCATCTCCGGTGGCGATCACGACCTGAGCGGCAACATCCTGCACCTGGTGCTGGCCCGTTTGCCAGACGCAGCGGCCGGCAGCCGGGGCATTTCGCTGTTTCTGGTGCCCCGGCAACTGGATGACGGCCGACTCAACGGGGTGCGCTGCGACGGCATCGAACACAAGATGGGCATTAAAGGCAGTGCCACTTGTTCATTGGTCTTCGAAGAGGCCCAAGGCTGGCTGATCGGCCAGCCGCATCAGGGGCTGGCGGCGATGTTCGTGATGATGAACTCGGCCCGCCTGCATGTCGGCCTGCAAGGCCTGGGGCATACCGAGGCGGCCTGGCAGAACGCCTTGCAGTACGCTGGCGAACGCCGGCAAATGCGTGCACCACTACGTCCGGACGGGGTGGCGGCCAGTGCCGCCGACCCCTTGCACTACCACCCGGCGATGCGCCGCACCCTGCTGGAGTTGCGCGCGATCAGCGAAGGCTTGCGGGCGGCCGGCTATTGGGCCGCGCATCTGCTCGATCAGGCCGAACAGGCCAGCGAAGCGCAAGCACGCGCCCAGGCGGCGCAACTGAGCGGGCTGCTGACGCCGATCATCAAGGCGTACTTCACCGAACAGGGGTTTCGCCAGGCCAGCCAGGCGCTACAGGTGTTTGGTGGCTACGGCTATGTGGCGGAGTTTGCGATCGAACAGACTCTGCGCGACAGCCGCATCGCCATGATTTACGAAGGCACCAACGAGATTCAGGCCAACGACCTGCTGCTGCGCAAAGTACTTGGCGATAACGGCGAGGCGCTGCAACAGTGGTTGCACATCCTGGATGAAGAGGCGCGACTGGCGATCGCCGTACCCCCATGCAGCGGGTTGGGTGTCGAGTTGCAGCGTCGCGCTGAGAGCCTGACGCAGGCCTGGCATGGCGTCGTGCAGCACAGCGCCGAGGACGCCGAATACCCTTACCGCGCCGCCGGCGACTTCCTGAAACTGTGCGGCCTGACCCTGCTGGCGTTTGCCTGGTGCCGTGCGGCGCGGGTGGCGCAGAACCTGCCCGCCAGCGACCCGCAACGCAGCGCCAAGCTGCAAACCGCGCAGTTCTTCTTCACCTGGCTGCTGCCCGACGCCGACCGGCATCTGGCCGGGCTCTACAGCGCGCGTAGCCCGTTGCCGTTTCTGGGCTCTGCCAGCTGAGCTACCATAGCCGCCTCTCGACTCACGGAAGCTGCCTGGATGAGCAAGCCTGGCCAAACGGTATTGGTTGCGTTGCGCAAGATGATCGCCTCAGGCGAGCTGCCAGCCGGCGAACGGCTGATGGAAGTGCCCACCGCCGAGTTGTTCGGCGTGTCACGCATGCCGGTGCGCATGGCGTTTCGGACCCTGGAGCAGGAAGGCTTGCTGGTCCGTCATGGCGGGCGCGGCTTTCAGGTGCGCTCGGTCAGTACTCAGGACATTGCCGGTGCGGTTGAAGTGCGCGGCGTGCTCGAAGGCCTGGCTGCCCGGCAAAGCGCCGAACGCGGCCTGACTGCTCAGGCGTGCGAGCAGTTGCAGAGGTGTCTGGCCGATGGGGACGCACTGTTCGACAAGGGCTATGTGACCGAGCAGGATCTGGAGGTCTATCACGACCTGAACATGCGCTTTCATCAGGTCATCGTCGAAGGCAGCGGCAACCCGGCGATTGCCGACGCATTGGCCCGCAACGACCACTTGCCGTTTGCCTCGGTCAGCGCCCTGGCGGTGGACCGTAACGAGATGGCCCGCGAATACCGGCGCTTCAACTACGCGCACATGCAGCATCACGCAATCGTCGATGCCCTGATCAGCCGCCAGGGGGCTCGGGCCGAAGCGCTGATGCGTGAGCACGCCAACGCCACCCTGCGCTATGCCGAGATCTTCAGCGCCTCGTCTGCCGAGCGCCTGAAGGTCATCCAGCGCCCGGACTGAGTGCGCGGCCAACACGCAACCCCATACGAGCGGCTTTAGCCGCAATACTGTTCTGTTAGACCGGTGGGAGCAGCCGGCCGGCGCTCCGGTTGCTGTGGTCCGGCATCCCGGCGAAGACGGCAGCACATTCGCAGTAGATGCTGTGACTTTACCGGCCCTTTCGCAACCAAGGTCGCTCCCACAAAGATTTCGTACTGTACTGCCGCTAGCGCTTGAGCATTGCCCGGATATCCGCCAGGGCGTTGTTGCCCCGTGCGGCCTTGACCTCTACCGGCTGTTCTTCCTGGCCTTCCCAGGCCAGGTCGTCCGGTGGCAGTTCGTCGAGGAAGCGGCTGGGCGTGCAGTCGATGATTTCGCCGTATTGTTTGCGCTTGGCGGCAAAGGTGAAGGCCAGGGTCTGGCGGGCGCGGGTGATGCCCACGTAAGCCAGGCGGCGCTCTTCTTCGATGGTGTCGGCTTCGATGCTGGAGCGGTGCGGAAGAATCTCTTCTTCCATGCCCATGATGAACACGTAAGGAAACTCCAGGCCCTTGGAAGCATGCAGGGTCATCATCTGCACGCCTTCAGCGCCGTCCTCTTCTTCCTGCTGGCGTTCGAGCATGTCGCGCAGCACCAGCTTGCCGATCGCCTCTTCGATGGTCATCTCGCCATCTTCGTCTTTTTCCAGGGTGTTCTTCAGCGCCTCGATCAAAAACCACACGTTACCCATGCGGTAGTCGGCGGCCTTGTCACTGGAGCTGTTCTGGCGAATCCAGTTCTCGTAGTCGATGTCCATGACCATGCTGCGCAGGGCGGCGATGGGATCGTTTTGTGCGCACTGCTGGCGCACACCGTCCATCCAGCGTTTAAAGCGTTGCAGGCGGTCGGTGTAGCGGCTGTCGAGGTGTTCGCCAAGGCCCAGTTCATCGGTGGCGGCGTACATCGAGATCTTGCGTTCGGTGGCGTAGTTGCCGAGCTTTTCCAGGGTTGTGGAGCCGATTTCCCGACGCGGCACGTTGATCACCCGCAAGAAGGCGTTGTCGTCGTCGGGGTTGACCAGCAGGCGGAAGTAGGACATCAGGTCCTTCACTTCCTGGCGGCTGAAAAAGCTGGTGCCGCCGGACAGACGATACGGCACCTGGTGGTGTTGCAGCTTCAGCTCGATCAGCTTGGCCTGGTAGTTGCCGCGATACAGAATCGCGAAATCGCTGTAGGGCCGTTCGGTGCGCAGGTGCAGGGTAAGGATTTCCATCGCCACCCGTTCAGCCTCGGCCTCTTCGTTGCGGCAGCGGATCACGCGGATTTCATCGCCGTGCCCCATCTCCGACCACAGTTGCTTCTCGAAGGCGTGCGGGTTGTTGGCGATCAGCACGTTGGCGCAGCGCAGAATGCGACTGGTAGAGCGGTAGTTCTGCTCAAGCATCACCACCTTGAGCGACGGGTAGTCGTCCTTGAGCAGCATCAGGTTTTCCGGCCGTGCGCCGCGCCAGGCATAGATCGACTGATCGTCGTCGCCGACCACGGTGAACTGGTTGCGCGTGCCGATCAGCATTTTCACCAGCAGGTACTGGCTGGCGTTGGTGTCCTGGTATTCGTCCACCAGCAGGTAGCGCACGCGGTTCTGCCATTTCTCCAGAATGTCGGCGTGCTCCTGGAACAGCTTGACCGGCAGCAGGATCAGGTCGTCGAAGTCCACCGCGTTGTAAGCCTTGAGGGTGCGCTGGTAGTGGGCGTAGACGATGGCGGCGGTCTGCTCCTTGGGGCCGCGGGCATTGGCCAGGGCTTCTTCGGGCAGAATCAGGTCGTTCTTCCACGAGCCGATGACGTTCTTGATTTCGTCGACGCCGTCGTCGCCGGCGTACTCCTTCTGCATGATGTCAGTCAGCAGGGCCTTGATGTCGCCTTCATCGAAGATCGAGAAGCCCGGCTTGTAACCCAGCCGCGAATGCTCCTTGCGGATGATGTTCAGGCCCAGGTTATGGAAGGTCGAGACCGTCAGGCCACGGCCTTCGCCCTTGCGCAGCAAGGTGCCGACCCGCTCTTTCATCTCTCGGGCGGCCTTGTTGGTAAAGGTCATGGCCACGATGTACTGGGCACGCACGCCGCAGTTCTGGATCAGATGGGCAATCTTGCGCGTAATCACGCTGGTCTTGCCGGAACCTGCCCCGGCGAGCACCAGAAGCGGCCCGCCGACGTAGTTCACGGCTTCCTGTTGCCGGGGGTTGAGTCGGGACATGAGAGATAGGACGGGTCATGGACGAATGGCCGGGCATTTTAACAGGCTCGCGGCAATGTGCAGCGACCTTCAAGCGTTTTGCACCGATGGCCTATCTTAATTTCTTGGTTTTGTTACATTTGCGCATAGCACTCAATTACGTGCAGCCGACACCTCATGTCGAGGTGCGTCGCCCCCTTGTTTTTCTTCGGAATAGGGAGTCAGCTTGTCAACGCCTGTCGAGCCCTTGCGGTTACTGCTGCTGGTTCATGAACCAGCCTGGCTGGTACGGCTGAATTCCTGCGTTGCGGCGTTGCCCAGCGATATCGTGTTGCAGCAGATCGCAGACTGGCAGGTTGACGGCGCCAGCTACGCTGGCGAGCGTCATACGGTGCTGCTGACCACCCCTGAGCTGCAACCGGCGGCCGGCACCTGCAATGTCCCGATCGTGATGCTGCTGGATATCGAACCCGATGCCCCGCTGGCGGGTGTCAGCGACTGGCTGGTGGGCGACAGCCTGAGCCCCGATGCACTGCGCCGCTGCCTGCGCCACGTTCGTGAACGCGCGCACCTGGAGGACACGCTACAGCGTCTGGCGGAACAGGACCCGTTGACCGGCATCGCCAACCGTCAGGGCTTCCAGACTCTGCTGACGGCCCGCCTGGCTGAATCGGGCAGCGCCGGGCTGGCGCTCGGGCATCTGGACCTCGACAATTTCCGCCGTGCCAACGATGCGCTGGGCCATCAGGCCGGCGACCGGCTGATTCTGCAAGTGGTGACACGGCTCAAGCGGCAACTGGACGTCAACGACCAGGTCGCCCGCCTGGGCAGCGACGAGTTCGCCTTGCTGATCGACACCCGCGACGCACCGCAACGCGCCGCGCAAGTGGCCGAGCGGATTATCGAGGCGTTGTCCGAACCCTACTGGGTCGATGGCGAAAGCCTGCTGATCGGCTGCAGCCTGGGGGTTGCTCACGCCCGCAGCGGTTTCGGTGCCGACCCTTTGATGTGGCACGCGCATATCGCCATGCGCCAGGCCAAGAGTCGGCAGGGCTGTACCTGGCATCAGTTTGACGAACACATCAACCGCAATGCCCGCAGCCTGGCCGACCTCGAAGCCGAACTGCGCCGTGCGTTGCGCCGCGACGAGCTGGAGCTGCACTACCAGCCGCGGCTGTCCATGACCAGCGGGCGGATTGTCGGCCTCGAAGCGCTGGTGCGCTGGCGCCATCACGAGCGCGGGTTGTTGCCGCCCAGTGAGTTCGTGCCGCTGGCCGAGCAGAGCGGCCTGATCGTGCCGTTGGGGTACTGGGTGATCTTCCGGGCCCTGCGTGACATGCGCGTCCTGCGCGAGCAGGGCATCGAGCCGTTGCACATGGCGGTCAATCTGTCGTTTCGCCAGTTCCAGGACAGCCAGTTGCTCGACACCCTCAGCCGCCTGATTGCCGAGCAAGGCATCGATGCCCGCTGGCTGGAGTTCGAACTGACCGAAACCGCAGTGATGCGCCGCAGTGATCTGGTCAGCAAGACCATGGATGCCTTGCGCGTGCTGGGTGTGCGTTTTTCGCTGGACGACTTCGGCACTGGCTTCTCATCTTTTGTGCACCTCAACAGCCTGCCGATTACCCTGCTCAAAATCGACCGCAGCTTCGTCGGTGAAATGGAACAGCGCGAAGAGAATCGCAAGCTGGTCCACGCGATGATTAACCTGGCGCACAACCTGGGGCTTGAAGTGGTCGCTGAGGGCATCGAAACCCCGGCGCAACTGGCCCTGCTGCGCGAGTTCGGCTGCGATCAGGCCCAAGGGTTTCTGATTCAGCGGCCGCTGCCGATCCTGCAACTGACCGATTATCTACTGGCCGACCAAGGCCGGACGGTGCTCGGCGGGGTTTGATGTTCAGGCGGCCTTTGCCGGTTGCCTGTCAGCCCTGCGCAGCATCTTGGCCATACGCCGCTCGAACGCCCAGGTCAGGGTCGCCGCCGCGCACAACAGACCCAGCGCCAGCCCCCACCACACACCTTCGGCGCCGGCCGGGCTCTGGAAGCCCAACAGCCAGGCCGCTGGCGCGGCAATCAGCCAATAACAGCCCAGGCCAATCAGGAAGGTGGTCTTGGCGTCCTTGAGACCGCGAATCGCGCCCATGGCAATGGTCTGGGTGCCATCGAACAGTTCGAACCAGGCAGCAATCGCCAGCAATTTCACCGCCAGGACCACGATGTCATTGAAAGCCGGATCGTTGATGTCCAGAAACAGTCCGACGATGGTGCGGGGCGCCAGCCAGAACAGCAGGGCAAACAGCAGCATCAATGCACCGCCGAACCCGATGCCCACCCGGCCAGCCGTGCGTGCCATGAGCAAATCACCGGCGCCGTAGTGCTTGCCGATGCGCATGGTCACCGCATAGGAAATCCCTACCGGAATCATGAAGGCCATGGAAATGGTCTGCAGGGCGATCTGGTGCGCGGCCATCTGGGTGGTGCCCAGCGCGCCCATACAAAAGGCGGCGAAGGTGAACAGCCCGACCTCCACCGCATAAGTGCCGCCAATCGGCAGGCCCAGGCGCCATAGCTCGCTCAGATGGCTGCGCGACAATGTGCCGAGGCCGGCCCGGATCGGGTAGGCGTCATAGGCCGGATGCCGACGGATGTGCAGCGCCAGGGCAATCGCCATGGCGTTGGTGACCACCGCAGTGACCAGCCCGATACCCCACAGGCCAAGATGCGGCAAGCCGAACCAGCCTTCGATCAGCGCGTAGTTGAGAACAAAGTTGGCCGCGGCGCCCACCAGGCTGATGACCATCACCGGCCCGGCCCGGCCCAGCGCGCTGGTAAAACCGCGCAGGGCCATGAAACTGAGCAGGCCCGGCAGCGCCAGCGGCAAGGTGCTGAGGAACTGCATGGCCATGTGCACGTTGTTCGGGGTCTGGCCGAAATGCAGCAGCAGCGGTTCGAGGTTCCACAGCACCACGGCCGCCACTACCGCCATGCCCCAGGCCAGCCATAGCCCGGCCTGGGTCAGCCGGGTGGCGCCCTCGGTGTCGCCGGCGCCCTGGCGGATCGCGACCAGCGTGCCGACCGCCGCCATCACCCCGATGCAGAAAAAGGTCACGAAGTTATAGGTCGCCGCGCCCAGACCGCCGCCGGCCAGCGCGTCGGGGCCGAGTTTGCCCATCATCACCGTGTCGGTGAAGACCATCAGCATGTGCGCCAATTGCGAGGCGATCAGCGGCCCTGCCAGGCGCAGGATGGTCCAGAGTTCCTTGAGGGCAGCCGGCTGCATATTTTTTCAGGCTCGATTCGATAAAAGGATAAAAGCTGCCTATTCTGGGCAGTATGGCGTTTGGACACCAACTAATAAGTTCGTTCCTCGGCCTACTTGAACCTCCAGGTGACCAGTGAGGCTGAAGGGACTGTTCAACTAGCCGTGCAACTAAATCTTTAAGAGTTACAGACAGATACGCAATCGTTTGCGATTCTCCGCGCGGCCCGCTCAAGTATGTGCCCGCGAGGCCGAATCCTTTGCATGGAGCTGTCGATCTCAAGGAAATATTCCCTTCAACATAATATTGCTGGACGGCGCTGCCCAGATGGGTAGTCGAACGCTTCAGTATGGAGTTGCCATGTCCAAGCCTCGTGCCCGGATTGCCTCTCAGTTAGGTATTGCCCTGACCATCATCCTCGCGGTGGTGATCAGTTGCAGCACCCTATTTGCCCTGCGCTCGCTCGATGCTGCCAACCTGGTCATCCGCGAAGAACACCTGGCCAGCGAATCACGCTTGCTGTCAGACCAGCTCAACACCTTTCATACCACGCTTCGTGACAGTACCCAGCGTCTGGCGGGCCTGTTCGAAAAGCGCTTTTCCTCGGGTCTGACCTTGCAGACCGGCACCACCTACACAGTGGCCGGCACGCAAACCCCGGGTCTGTTTCTCGATGGTCAGCCACTGAACAACGAGTTCAGTGAAGTCGATGACTTCCGCCGCCTCACGGCGGGTGTGGCGACGGTGTTCGTGCGCAGCGGCGATGATTTCGCGCGGATCAGCACCTCGCTGATGAAACAGGACGGTTCCCGCGCCATCGGCACCTTGCTCGACCGCCAGGGTCAGGCCTATGCGCGGTTGATGGCCGGTCAGGAATATGTGGGCAAGGCCGTGTTGTTCGGCCGTTACTACATGACCCAGTACAGCCCGGTGCGCGACAGCAGTGGCAAGATCATCGCCGCGCTGTTCGTCGGCTTTGACTACACCGATGCGCAGAACGCCCAGTTCGAAGACCTGAAGAACTTCCGTATCGGCAAGACCGGCTCGCTGGCGCTGCTCGACGATCAAGGCAAATGGCTGGTGCCGCCGGCCGGCGTCAAGGCGGCGGAACAGGCCGGCAAGGCGGTGGCCGAAGCCGTCAAGCAGCCTGGCAAAGGGCATTACTGGCAAGACACCGACGAGACCTTCTATAGCGTTGGCGCCCCTTTCAGTGGTGGGCCCTGGACGGTGGTGGCGAGCATGCCGAAGGACGAGATCGCCTCGGTAACCTGGAGCGTCGGCACCCAACTGGCGATCGGCAGCCTGCTGGCCATGCTGATTGCGGTAGGCGGTGCAATCTGGCTGCTGCGCAGCAAACTGCGTCCGCTGTCGGAACTGGTACGCCAGGCCGAAGCGCTGGGGTCGGGCAACCTGAAGGTGCGTCTGGCGGTGACCAGCCACGATGAAATCGGCCTGCTGGCCGGCAGCTTCAATACCATGGGTGAAGCCCTGTCGAACATGGTCGAGCATATTCGTACCGCGTCGCGGCAGGTCAGCGACCGTGCCCATGCCCTTTCTGGGCTGTCCAGCGGCGCCTACGCCGGCATGGAGCAGCAGTCCGGGGAAATCACCAGCATGGCCGGTGCGGTGGAAGAGTTCAGCGCCACCTCGCTGAACATCGCTGACAACATGAAAGACACCGAGCGCATGGCCCAGGAAAACGCTCGCCAGACCCGCATTGGTCGCAGCTCAATGGACGAAGCCTCGGCTTCGCTGCAACAGATCGCGGCATCCTTGAACAGCACCGCCAAGGTGGTCGATACCCTGGGGCAGCGTTCTCAGGAAATCGGCAGCATCGTCGGGGTGATCACCTCGATCGCCGAGCAGACCAACCTGCTGGCACTGAACGCGGCCATCGAAGCGGCCCGTGCCGGTGAGCAGGGGCGCGGTTTCGCCGTGGTTGCCGATGAAGTGCGCAGCCTGGCTTCGCGCACCCGTCAGGCCACCGACGAAATCTCGACCATGATCGCCAGCATCCAGCAGGAAACCGGCATGGCCATCAACACCATGCAGCAAGGCAACTCGCTGATGCAGGACGGCCTGGCACGCAACGCCAAGGTCGCCGAAGCCCTGGCTCAGATCGACGAGCAAAGCCGCTCGGCCGGCCAGCAGTTCGCCGCCATTACCACCGCTACGCAGGAGCAAAGCAGCACCGCCACGGCGCTGAGCGGCAACCTGCAAAGCATCGCCATGACCAACGGCGAACAGCGCGAAGTGGTTGCCAACCTGGCCGTGACCGCCAAGGAACTCAACGACCTGGCGGCTGAATTGCTGGGCGAGGTGGATCGCTTCAGGTAAGTCGATGGTTTGAGTCAATGGCGCTGGCGGGTCTCAGTAGAGGCCCTCCAGCAGGCCGTCCCCGCGCAGCAGATCGACAATCACGTTTTCGTCGACCGCATACACGCCTCTGGATGCTTTCCAGACCAGCTTCTTCTCTTGCAGGGCAATAAGCGCCTGCTGGACACCGGGTACTTCGACCCTTATCTCGGCTGGATCAATGCCTGCTCGCTGCATCGCCTTGGCATACAGCTCCATGGTTGGTGCTTCAAAGGGCGCATAGTCTTCGCCCTTGGCGCTCATCACACGAATCACTGCAGACTGGATAGGCGTGAGGCTGTGGATGACTTTCTTGAGGTTGGCATTGAGCTCCTCTGCCTGAGCGCGTACCAGCTCTGCAAAGCGCTCCGGGACGTTTTCCGGGGCCAGCATCAGATCGAAGCGAATTTCATCGGCAGCGGCGCCGAGCAATTCCGGGCGATAGCCACTTTCCTGAAACAGCACAAAAACATTGGCGGGATCGAGTGGCTGGGGCAGATCCACATGAGTGCAAAACCACTCAACGAAGTCCCTATCCAGTGTCGGGAACGGCACCATCGCGGCGCCAAAGAACGCCTGGTCCTTGCTATTGCGCAACATGGCCAGCTTGTCACGGTTCGACCCGGTGCAAACCACCCGCAGGCCATGGTGTTTCGAGCTGTTGAGCTCATCCCTGGCGGCTTTGAGCGCAAAAAGGGCAGCTACGCCTTCGTCGGTGGTGATCGCGTGCTGGGCCTCATCGATCATCAGCACAATCATCTGCCTGGATTCATCCGAGAGCGCGGTGAGTGCCGTGGTCAGGTCAATGTCTTTGCCCATGCCTATCTTGTCCAGGCTGAAACTCAATCCGCCCACGGTGACTTTATCCATGCCGCTGGCCTTCGCCAGGCGGGTGATGTAGCCCTGGTTACGGCCAATGGTTTCACGTACGGCATCGACGATGACGACCCCAGGATCCTTGGTCAGGTCTTTCCACAGGTCGGCGTACAGCACGATGGCGCCGGCTGCCTCAAGCGCGGGACGCAGGTCTTCTCGCGCGAAGGTCGACTTGCCCGTACGCCTGGGGGCCGCAAGAAATACCCCTGAGCTTGCCGCACTGCCAACAGCAACCTGCATGATCAATTTGGCAAGTCGCTGCGCCAGGGCCGGGCGGTGGTAGAGGATTTCAGTAGGCATCACCAACCTCTCAATGTTGCTCTATAGGGAATTATAGAGCGATTATAGAGCAATTATAGAAAGGCGTGCGCAGGCCTGTTTATCACTATTTATAGAGAACTATAGAGTGATTATAGATAGGTGACGCAGGGCCTGAACTGGCACTTTGTGGTGTTGATTTCATGCTGGTCTTGTTCACCGTCGGGGTTTCAGATCGGGTTTTCCAGGCACTGCAGGAAGACCCGGTGTTCGAGACCGAAGAGCTGGAAGCCAACAGCGACAGAAGGGTACGTCTGGCACGCAGTCGGGCAGAGGATTTTTGATTGTCCGAGTGGTGCAAGACTGCTGGCCTGACGACCGGGCTACTTGCTCGCCGGCCGATACTGCAACGCCTCGGCCAGATGGCCGCGTTCAATCGCATCTTTGTGCTCCAGGTCGGCCAGGGTGCGCGCCACCTTCAACAGACGGTGCGCCGCACGCAGCGACAAGGTCAGGCGTTCGCAGGCTGTTTCAAGCCATTTTTCATCGGCTGTGGATAACGTGCAGTGGCTGCGCAGGCCGGGCAGGTCGAGAAAGGCGTTGGCGCAGCCCTGACGCTGCAACTGGCGGTCCCGCGCTGCGGCCACCTTGGCCGCAGCGCTGGCGGTGGTTTCGCCGCTTGCCGGCAAGGCGGTGAGGCTGGTGGCTTCGCGGGCCACGGTCAGGTGCAGGTCGATACGGTCCAGCAACGGGCCGGACAGCTTGTTGCGATAACGCTGGATCTGATCGGTGGAGCAGCGGCAGCGGCCACTGGGCTCGCCAAGGTATCCACAGGGGCAGGGGTTCATTGCCGCCACCAGTTGAAAACGCGCCGGGAAGCGCACCCGGTCGCGGGCGCGGGACACCACGATATGGCCTGACTCCAGCGGCTCGCGCAGTACCTCCAGCACCCGGCGGTCGAACTCCGGCAGCTCGTCAAGAAACAAGATTCCGTGGTGTGCCAAGGTTATCTCGCCAGGTTGTGGGCGGCTGCCACCGCCGACCAGTGCCGGCCCGGATGCCGAGTGATGGGGCTGGCGAAACGGCCTGAGCGGCCAGCTGTTCAACGGCACCTGGCTGGCCACCGAATGAATCGCCGCCACCTCCAGCGCTTCGCGCTCATCCAGTGGCGGCAACAGCCCTGGTAAACGGCTGGCCAGTAAGGTCTTGCCGGTGCCCGGCGGGCCGCTGAACAGCAGGTTATGCCCGCCCGCTGCCGCCACCACTAGCGCGCGCTTGGCCGCCAGTTGGCCCTGCACCTCACTGAGGTCCGGGTACGGCTGGGCCTGGGGCAACAGGCCATTGGCGCGATAGGGCGTCATCGGCGTCTGGCCATTGAAATGCGCGACCAGCTCGCGCAGGTGATTGACCGCAATCACTGTCAGCCCGGAGGCCAGGCAGGCTTCCTCGGCATTGGCGGCCGGCACGATCAGCGTCCGCTGCGCCTCACGGGCCGCCAGCGCAGCGGGCAGAACGCCCTGCACCGGCCGCACCGCGCCAGACAATGCCAGCTCACCCAGGCACTCGATGTCTTGCAATGCAGTGAGCGGAATCTGGCCGTTGGCGCCCAGCAGGCCCAGCGCAATGGCCAGGTCGAAGCGCCCGCCGTCCTTGGGCAGATCGGCCGGGGCGAGGTTGAGGGTGATGCGCCGGTCGGGAAACTTCAGCCCGGAATTGACGATGGCACTGCGCACCCGGTCCTTGCTTTCCTTGACTGCGCCTTCGGGCAGGCCGACCAGGGTCAGGGTCGGCAGGCCATTGGACAAGTGGGTTTCAACGGTGACGGCAGGTGCTTGTACGCCGACCTGAGCGCGGCTATGAACGATGGCGAGGGACATCCGATCTTCCTTGATGAAGCGGGAAGGGAGATCGTGGGGGATTTACAAGATCGGCAGGCAAATCAATCGCTACAAAGTGCCCAAAGCCCGAACGAAATGTATCAACGCTGCTTGAGCCCAGCCTAATAAAACGGCCCCCAAACCTGCCGGTAGTGCTCATCCCCCCGCTCAGTCATCCGCGTCAATCGCAACTCCAGCCCCACTAGCTTCAGCACCCGATTGCCGCTCAATTGCCGCCAGCCCTGCTCCCGGTCCCAGACCCGGATCTGCAAGTCTTTGATCCGGCTCAGCACCGCCACCCCGTTGTCTGGCGCCGGCAGCGGGTAGCGGTTGCGCGGTGCGGCGGCGGCGCGGTACAGGGTCTTGCCCTTGAGCCACCAGCGGACCCGTTGCAGGCCGTGTTCCGGGGCGGGTGCGTGGCGGATCACGTCCAGCTCGAAGGTCTGGTCATCGGCGCTGCGTACGCTGATGGCCGCAGGCGCGCCCATGCGCGGTTCGCGGTCTGCGGCCTGGTCGCCCAATTCGGGTTCGCCCAGCGCGCTGCTGGCCTGGGAGGCCAGGTCGCGTTCGAGCTGGTTGAAGGTGCGCAGGAGCTCTTCGGTCTGGGTCATGCTGGCCTGCAGATGGCTGTCGGCGCGGCTGACGCTATCCAGGCCGCGCCAGGCGATCAGGCTGACGATGGCCATCAGCATGATTGCCACCATGACTTCGATCAGGGTAAAGCCGTGCTGGCGCGGGTTCATGATTCGTTGACCACCTGCATCTGCCCGGTCGCGGAGCGCCGGATGCTGACCCGGTGCTGGCCGTCAGACAACTGCACTTGCCAGGGTGTGCTGATCCATTCGCTGCCCAGTACCAGTCTGGGTGTAGGAGTGGTGCGCACTTTGACGGGCGCCGAGTCCCAGCTGCGTGGCCGTAGTTGTGGATCTTCGGCAAAGTGTTCAGTGCCGGTGCCTGCGTCGTTCAGGCGGCTGAAGCCAAAGCCCTGGCCGTCGGCCTGCCAACTGATCGGGCGACCGTCGGCGCGGGCTTCGGCCTGGGCGATCTGCAGCAGTTGCACGAGCCGCTGTGCGTCTTTGCGCAGGCGCTCCTGCGGGGCGGGTTTGATGCTCAGGCTGATCGTGGCGCTGAGAATGCCGACGATCACCAACACGACCATCAACTCAATCATGCTAAAACCCTGTTGCCTGTCTCTGTCCATGAATGCGGCATTCCTGTGTGGATAACTTGACGTCCTTGCTGGTTCGGCCAAGATACAGGCGTCTTGTAGGGTACTTCTAAAAACGTAAGCGAGGCAGCCAGTGCAAGGCGAAAGCAGGCGAAGAAGTGGAGTCTACAGGTTGTAAATGAGCATTCTGAGCCTGGTTTCAACGCAGCAATGGCAACGTAGGTAGTTTTTAGAGGTGCCCTGTAGACTGCCATACCGGACAACAAGGAGGTTTACCCGTGGCATTTGCCTTTCGTTTATCGGCGCCGCAACTGGTCCAGGCCACGGCGCTGCTGGCCGCGCTGGCCGGTGTGCTGGTGTGGTCTTCGGTGTTTCTGACGCCGGCCGAGTCGCATACCCCGGTCATTGACAGCCCCGCGCCGCTGGCGCGCTCCGACAATCCTGCGTTGCAGTGGTTTTCCAACCAGCCGGCGGCAGTGGACATCCGCGTCTCCGGGGTCATGGCCGGCGCGCAGGGCGCGTTCGCAATTCTCGCCATCAATGGCGGCCCGCCGCGCAGTTTCCGGGCGGGTGAAGCACTGACTCAAGGGGTGCGCCTGGCGGCCATCGAAGCGGGGGCGGTGCTCATCGAGCGGGGTGCGGAGCAGACCCGGTTGTATATCACGCCCTTGCCCCAGACGCCTGCGCTGTCGCGTCTGACCCGGCCCTGAGCGGTTCATTGCGGGGTGTCCTGCGGCGGGTTGAGCAGGGTTTCGAGCCTGGCCAGCGGTGGTGCCTGGCGCTGGTTATCCAGCACCCGTAACTGAACGTGCAGCAATTGCCCGTCAGGCATGGCGGCAATGCTCTGTTCGCAGCGCAGTTGCAGGCGTCCCTGATCGCAACGCACGCTGCGCACGCCCCGCGCCGGGCGGTTTTCCAGGCGCAACTCGGCGATACGGCTCTGGGCCGCCAGCAGGGCAATGGCGCGGTCGTGCAGCAGGCTGTTGCTCTGGGTCATCAGGCCGGCGACGCGCACGGCCGCTGACATCGCCACGGCAATGATCGCCAGGGCGACCAGCACCTCGATCAGGGTAAAACCTCGCTCCTTGCGCAACCGCTCCATGGCTGACTCTTGCTCGAAACAGGCGGCGGATCAACAGCGTATCGGCCTGGCCTGAGGGGCTGGGTATTGGGCTATTCAACAGTGTTAGTTTTGTTACACTGCGTGCAGGATTGAAACAAGTCAAGGAAGAGTGAAATGGATTTCGCGTGCCTCAAATCCACGCCGTCAGGCCGTGGTCGTCAAGGTGGTTTCACCCTCATCGAGATCATGGTGGTGGTGGTGATTCTGGGCATTCTTGCCGCCGTCGTGGTGCCCAAGGTGCTTGACCGGCCAGACCAGGCCAGAGCCACCGCCGCGAAGCAGGACATTGCCGGCCTGATGCAGGCGCTGAAGCTTTACCGCCTGGATAACGGCAGCTACCCGAGCCAGAACCAGAGCCTCAAGGCGCTGGTCGAGCGCCCCGCCAATGCCAGAAACAATAACTGGCGCGCCTACCTTGAACGTTTGCCCAACGACCCTTGGGGGCGTCCTTACTATTACCTCAACCCCGGTGCCAATGGTGAGATCGATGTCTTCTCGCTGGGCGCCGACGGGCAGCCTGACGGCGACGGCGTAAATGCCGATATCGGTTCCTGGCAGCTGTAAGCGCCGCCGTGAGCCCTCATCTGCCCACCCGCCAGCGCGGCGTCGCGATTATCAGCGCCTTGCTGATTGTCACCGTAGTGGCGGTGATTGCCGCCGGCATGCTGGCGCGCCAAGGGGTGTTCACCCGCACCCTTGAGGCCGAGCAGTTCCGGGTGCAGGGCAGCCAGGTGCTGCTGGGCGGCCTGGAGGCGGGCCGCCGCTTGTTGTGGGTTGCCGGCCAGCAAAATTCGGTCACCCGGCCCGATCAACTCTGGAATCAGCCGCTCGGGCAGTACGGCCCCGGCAATGCCGGCCAGGCGCTTGAGGCGCGCCTGCAAGACCAGCAGGGCAAGTTCAACCTGCATAATCTGTTGCTTAACGAACGGCTCGACAGCGGTCAACTGCGCAGTTTCGAGCGGTTGTGCGCAATGATTGATATCGACCCCGGCCTGGCGCGGCGCATCACTGCCAGGGTCATTGCGTCTTTCCCGCATTATCCTGAGGGCGCTGACAGCCTGGCCACGGGGCGCGATTCGGGCGGTTTTTCCAATCGGCTTGATGCGGCGCGCCGGCCAGTGCCGGCAAGCTTGCCAATACTCAGTCAGTTGAGCGACCTGCGCAGCATTGCGGGTATTGATGAGGCGGTGCTGGAGCGGCTGGGCCGTTACGTCAGCATCATTCCGGGCAATACCTGGGTCAACAGCAACACGGCCAGTGCCGAAGTACTGGCGGCCGTGGTGCCGGGGCTGGCGCTGGACCAGGCCAGGGCGCTGGTGCAGGCGCGTGATCGTGGCCAGTGGTTCATCAACCGTGGTGACTTCGTCAACCGCCTGGGGCTTGCGCAGGTGTCGATCGACAGCCTGAATGTCGGCATCACCAGCGAATGGTTTCTGTATCAGGGCCAGACCCGCCAAGAGCGTCGGCGCAGTTCGCTGGAAGCCTTGCTGTATCGTACGCAGCACGAGATGCCGCGAGTGATCTGGGCGAGGCCTGGGGTATGAGCCGGCTGCGCATTGCCCTGCCGCCGTTGCGTGAGCTGACCCCCGACAGCTTGCTGGAGTTTGCCCGCCTCGACCGTCATGGGCAGCTGCTGGAAGCTGCCCACAGCACAGTCCGGCAGTTGGGCAGCGCCGGGCCGGCCAGCGCCGAGTGTTTTTTGCACCCTTCAGACACCGTGCTCACCCGTTTACCGTTACCGCCGCTCTCGGCCGGCCGGCTCGGCGCTGCCGTGGCGTGCGCCGTCGAGGCGATGGTGCTGGGCAGCCGTCAGGCGCTGCAGGTCGCCCATGGCCGCCGCGGCGATGACGGGCAGGTGCAGGTCGGATGGCTGGCCAAGGCCGACCTGCAGCGTCTGAACCTGGCATTGACCCAGCACCGTCTGAAGCTGGCTGGCTTGTATCCGGCGCCGTACCGGCTGGCGTTGGCCCCGCAAGGGTCGATCAGCGCCAGCGTCGAAGACGGGCACCTGCTGGTACGTCATGGCCTGGATCACGCGGCGGTCGAGCCGATGCTTGAGGATCATCTGGAACCGTTGGCGTTGCGCGGCAGCCTTGTGCACTGGATCGGTGCGCCGGCCCCGCAAGGTGCGCAAGCACACACGGCGCCCGAACAGCGCTGGTCGGGGCCGGTGCCGGGCTGGGAGCTGCAGGGTTCGCCAAGCCGTGCAGGCGCTTCGACACCGGGCTGGGGCAAGGCGCTGGCCTGTTGCGCGCTGGCGATCACGGTGTGGTTGCTGGGCCTGAATCTGTACGCCGCGCGTGAAGCGCAGCACGGCCAGCAACTCAAGGCGCAGATGAGTGCGCAAGTCCGCCAGGCCTTCCCGGAACTGCCGGTGATTCTCAACCCGCTACAGCAAGCCCGCCAGCAGTTGACGGCGCGGCAGGGCGGCTCGGGGCACCTGCCGGCGCAGAGCTTTGTGCCCATGCTGCAGCAGGCCGGCGAGGCGCTGCCGGCACTGGTCGGCAGCGTCCAGCGGCTGAGCTTCAGCAACGGCCAATTGCAGTTGGAGCTGGCGGCGGACAGTGCGGCACTGGCGCCTGACCAGACCGTGCAGGCAACCCTGGCCCAGGCGGGGCTCAGCGCCGCGCGCACTGACCGGATCTGGACCCTGAATGCGGCGCCAGCCACGGCGGACATTCATGACCAGCCGCTGGAGGACATCGATGAGTAAGCGGTCGCCGGCCATTATTCGCGCCCACTGGCTGCGCTGGCGCACGCGCGGCCAGGCGGCCTGGCAGGCTCTGTCGCTGCGCGAACAGCGGGTGCTGACGGGTGGGGCGCTGCTGCTGGTCGGGCTGTTGTTGTGGGCACTGTTGATTCAGCCACCGCTCAAGACCATTGCCTACTGGCAAGCGCAAACGCCCAAGCTGCAAGGCCAGGCCCAGGCTTTGGAGAACTTGCTGCGCGAAGCCGGTGTGCAGGCCGCTGGCGGCGACACCGAGCAAGCGCTCCGGCAGGGCCTGGAGGCTTACGGGCTGGCCGGGCATTACCAGTTGCAGGCCGGGCCCGATGGCGGCTGGCAGTTGACGTTCGATGCGGCCCCGGCCGATGCGCTGATCGATTGGCTGCTGGGGCGGCAACGGCCCGGCGCGCTGCCGGTCGTCGAAGCGCACCTGCAACGGGCCGGCGATAACGCTACCGATGACAGCGCCGGGACTTTGTCTGGCACTGTTCGCATGGATCAGGCGCAGGGCGCTAAGGAAGCTTCATGAAGGGGTCACAATCCAAGGCAGGACGCAGGGTATTGCCGCTGCTGTTGTTGCTGGCATTGAGCGGCTGCGCCAGCAGCCGCGCGCCGCACCAGCCGCCTTTGCTGGTCGACAGCGAGCTGGGCCGGCCGCTGGCCGACACCTCGCGCAGCGGCGATGCGCTGCTTGATCGCCAGCGTGCGCAACAGCAAGCGCGGCCTGCGCCACGGCAACTGCATAACATCAGCGAGCGCGGCCGTACCGCCGCCAGCAGCGGTGGCCGATCAGCGGCCGGCCTGGGGTTGGGCGAACAGCCGGTGACGCTGAATTTTGTCGAGGCCGATATTCAGGCTGTGGTGCGTGCGCTGTCGCGCGCCACCGGCCAGCAGTTTCTGGTCGACCCGCGGGTCAAGGGCAACCTGACCCTGGTTTCCGAAGGCCAAGTGCCGGCGCGTCAGGCTTACAGCATGCTGCTGGCGGCGCTGCGCATGCAGGGCTTCAGTGTGGTGGATGTCGGCGGGGTCGCGCAGGTGGTGCCGGAAGCCGATGCCAAGCTGCTCGGCGGGCCGATCTACAGTGCCGACAAACCGGCCGGCAACGGCATGATCACCCGCACCTTTCGGCTGCGTTATGAAAACGCGGTGAACCTGATTCCGGTGCTGCGCCCGATCGTGGCCCCCAATAACCCGATCAACGCTTACCCCGGCAACAACACCATCGTCATCACTGACGAGGCCGATAACCTGGCGCGGGTCGCGCAACTGATCGAGCAGATCGACACCCCCAGCGCCATTGACACCGATGTTGTGCAGATCCAGAACGGCATTGCCGTGGACATCGCGCCATTGGTGGCCGAGCTACTTGATGTACCGGGTGGTGACCCGACCCAGAAGATTTCGGTGATCGGCGATGCGCGCTCCAACACCATCATCCTGCGCGCCGGCAGCCCCGAACGCACGCACCTGGCGCGCAACCTGATCTACAAGCTCGACAATGCGCAAAGTAACCCGAGCAATCTGCATGTGGTTTACCTGCGTAACGCCCAGGCCAGCAAACTGGCTCAAGCGCTGCGCGGTCTGCTGACTGGCGAGAGTGACAGCGGCAATGGTGACCCGGCGCGCTCGATCCTCAGCTCGATGGGCAGCAACTCCGGGCAGAACGGGCAAAGCCAGAGCTCATCCGGCAGCAGCAGTGCGGCGTCAGCCAGTGCGTCGAGCAGCACCGTGACCAGTGGTTTCGGCCAGTCCAGCGGCGCTGCTTACGGCCAGGGCACCGCGGCGGCAGGCGAGCAGAACGTCGCGTTCAGCGCCGGTGGCGTGACCATCCAGGCCGATACCACCACCAATACCTTGCTGATTTCCGCGCCGGAGCCGCTGTACCGCAACCTGCGCGAGGTCATCGACCTGCTCGACCAGCGCCGTGCACAGGTGGTGATCGAGAGCCTGATCGTCGAGGTGGCCGAGGACGACGCCAACGAATTCGGTGTGCAATGGCAGACCGGCAACCTCAATGGCAATGGGGTGATCGGCGGTGCCAACCTGGGCGGCTCGGGGCTCAACCTCAATGGCCAGAGCAGTGTCGATGTGCTGCCCCAGGGGCTGAACCTGGGCTACGTCAATGGCACCGTGGAGATCCCTGGTATTGGCCGCATCCTCGATCTCAAGGTGCTGGCCCGCGCCTTGAAGAGCAAGGGCGGCTCCAACGTGTTGTCGACGCCTAACCTGCTGACCCTGGATAACGAGGTGGCGAGTATTTTCGTCGGCCAGACCATTCCGTTTGTCAGTGGCAGTTACGTGACCGGTGGCGGAGGCACCAGCAACAACCCGTTCCAGACCGTGACCCGCGAAGAGGTCGGCCTGAAACTCAATGTAAGGCCGCAAATTTCCGAAGGTGGCACAGTCAAGCTCGACATCTATCAGGAGGTCAGCAGCATCGACGAGCGTGCGTCGTCGACTTCCAGTTCCGCAGGCATTGTCACCAATAAGCGTGCCATTGATACCAGCATCCTGCTCGATGACGGGCAGATCATGGTGCTGGGCGGCCTGCTGCAGGATGGCTACAGCCAGAGCAACGAAGCGGTGCCGTGGCTGGGCAGCCTGCCGGGCGTCGGCGCGCTGTTTCGCAATGAGCGGCGCTCGCTCAACAAGACCAACCTGATGGTGTTCCTGCGCCCTTACATCATCCGCGACAGCGCGGCAGGACGCAGCATCACGCTCAATCGTTATGACTTTATCCGCCGTGCCCAGAGCGCGCTGCAACCGGAACGCAACTGGGCAATGCCGGATATGCAGGCGCCGCAGTTACCGCCTGCCGCGTTGGGTGTGCCGGCGCCGCGTGGCAGTGCGCTGCCCGTGCAAGGAACGCCAGCGTTATGAGTGCCTTGCCCTATGCCTGGGCCAAGGCCCAGCGCATTTTGCTCAGCGCAGACCCGGATGGGGCGGTACTGACGGTTTGCCCGTCGACCCCGGGCTGGTCGATCAGCGAGGTGCGGCGCCAGTTCGGCCCGGCGCGCTTGCAGCGGGTACGCGATGACGAGCTTGACGGTTTGCTGGCCAGTGCCTACGCCGATACCGGCAGCGCGGCGGCAGTGGTCGGTGCGGCGGAAAATGAAGTCGATCTTGACCGGCTGATACAGGACATGCCGGAAGTCACCGACCTGCTCGACACTCAGGACGGCGCGCCGGTGATCCGCATGATCAATGCCCTGCTGACCCAGGCGGCGCGTGACCAGGCAAGCGACGTGCACATCGAACCGTTCGAAACCCATTCGGTGGTGCGTTATCGGGTCGATGGCACGCTGCGCGAGGTGGTTTCGCCGCGCAAGGCGCTGCACGGCGCGCTGGTGTCGCGGATCAAGATCATGGCCCAGCTCGACATTGCCGAGAAACGCTTGCCCCAGGACGGCCGTATTGCCTTGCGGGTCGCCGGGCGGCCGATCGACATTCGTGTTTCGACCGTGCCCACCGGCCACGGTGAGCGGGTGGTGATGCGCCTGCTCGACAAACAGGCCGGGCGTCTGCACCTGGAAAGCCTGGGCATGGACCCACAGTTGCTGGCCCGGCTCGATACGCTGATCCGCCAGCCCCACGGCATCGTGCTGGTCACCGGCCCCACCGGCAGCGGCAAGACCACCAGCCTTTACGCCGCGCTGGCCCGGCTTGATGCGACCATCAGTAACATCATCACCGTGGAAGACCCGGTCGAATATGACTTGCCGGGCATCAGCCAGATCCAGGTCAACGCCAAAATCGACATGACCTTTGCCCTGGCGTTACGCGCCATCCTGCGCCAGGACCCGGACATCATCATGATCGGCGAAATCCGCGACCTGGAAACGGCGCAGATCGCGGTCCAGGCCTCGCTCACCGGCCACCTGGTGCTGGCCACCCTGCACACCAACGATGCGGTGTCGGCGGTCAACCGTCTGATTGACATGGGCGTCGAGCCTTTTCTGCTCGCCTCATCCATGCTCGGTGTGCTGGCCCAGCGTCTGGTGCGCTGCCTGTGCGTGCATTGCCGGCAACCAGACCCGGCTGCGCCCGGCACCTGGCGGCCGCTGGGCTGCGTTGAGTGCAACCACACCGGCTACAGCGGCCGTACCGGGATTCATGAGTTGTTTTGCATTGATGACGATATCCGCAGCCTGATCCATCAGGGCGCGGGTGAACTGGCTCTGCGTGCCGCGGCGCAGCGTAACGGCATGCTCAGCATGCGTGACGATGGCGAACGCTGGATCCGCAACGGTACTACCGCGCCGCAGGAAATCCTGCGCGTGACACGGGACGTGTGATGAATCGCTACCGGTTTGAAGCCGCCGACGCCAATGGCAAGCTTGAGTCCGGTCTGTTGGACGCAGACAGCCAGAGCGCGGCGCTTGGCATTCTGCGCAGCCGCGGCCTGACGGCGTTGTCGGTGCACCAGCAAGACAGCACGGCCAGCAACGGTGGCGCAGGACTGTTCAGCGCGCGGCTGACGGACAACGATCTGGCCTGGGCCACCCGCCAACTGGCGAGCCTGCTCGGTGCCAGCCTGCCGCTGGAAGCCGCCCTGAGCGCCACCGTCGAGCAGGCTGAACGCAAGCACGTCGCCCAGACCCTCAGTGCGGTGCGCACTGATGTGCGCGGCGGTATGCGCCTGGCCGACGCGCTGGCGGCGCGGCCCCAGGATTTTCCGGACATCTACCGAGCACTGATTGCGGCCGGTGAAGAGTCCGGCGACCTGGCCCAGGTCATGGAGCGGCTGGCCGACTACATCGAGGAGCGCAACAACCTGCGCAGCAAGATTCTGACCGCGTTCATCTATCCCGGCGTGGTCGGGCTGCTGTCGGTCGGCATCGTGATCTTTCTGCTCAGCTATGTGGTGCCGCAGGTGGTCAGTGCGTTTTCCCAGGCGCGCCAGGACCTGCCGGGGCTGACCGTGGCGATGCTCGAAGCCAGCGATTTCATCCGCGCCTGGGGCTGGCTGTGCGCCACGATGCTGGCCGGTGGCTTCTGGGCCTGGCGGCTGTACCTGCGCCGGCCGGCGGCGCGCCTGAGCTGGCATCGCCGGGTGCTGCGGCTACCGCTGTTTGGCCGCTTCGTACTGGGCCTGAACACCGCGCGTTTCGCCTCGACCCTGGCGATCCTTGGCGGCGCCGGGGTGCCGCTGTTAAGGGCGCTGGAGGCGGCGCGTCAGACCTTGTCCAACGACCGGTTGAGCCTGAGCGTCAGCGAAGCCACTGCCAAAGTGCGTGAAGGCGTCAACCTGGCCACCGCGCTGCGCATGGAGAATGTATTCCCGCCGCTGCTGATTCACCTGATTGCCAGCGGTGAGAAAACCGGCTCGCTGCCGCCCATGCTCGACCGTGCGGCGCAGACCCTGTCGCGGGATATCGAACGCCGGGCAATGGGCATGACCGCGCTGCTGGAGCCGTTGATGATCGTGGTCATGGGCGCGGTGGTGCTGCTGATCGTCATGGCCGTGCTGCTACCGATCATCGAGATCAACCAACTGGTGCAGTGACGCGTCAGGCGCAATAAAAAACCCTCGTTGCCGAGGGTTCTTCATGCGCGGCTCACCGGGCTGGGTCAGAGCTTGCCGGCACCGGCCTTGGCTTTGACGTCGGCGGCCACTTTGTCGGCGTTCAACGGGTTGTAGCTGTAGGGCGGGGTCCAGCCGATGTTCGAACTCCACGAGCAGCTCAGCGTGCTGCCATTGAGGGTCGAACCCTGGTCGCGGTAGACGCTGCCACCGTAGTCGCCGGCGATCTTGCTGCAGCCGCTGATACCGGAGATTTCAAAGGCGTTCTTCTCGGAATAGATCTTCGAGTTCTTGCCAACGCCATGGGCATAGCTGAACGGGTAGACCTTATGGCTGGTGCTGCCCACATGGTAGTTGTTGTACAGATGCACCTGGCCGAACCGCACCCGTGGTGCGCGGGCCGAGATGTTCTCGAACAGGCTGTTATGAATGGTGACCTTGAGTTTGCCGTCATCGGTGGTGCGGCTGTCGCTGGAGCCGATGAGGTTGTTCTTTTCGTGGGACTTGAACGCCGTGTAGGAGATGGTGACGTAGTTGGCGCCATTCTTGACGTCCAGCGCACCGTCGTGATGCTGCTTGGGACGACCATTGGCGGTGCCGTTCTGGTCATCGGTGCGGCGACCATCGGTGAAGGTCACGTGGTCCACCCACACGTTGTTGGCACCTTCGATGGTCAGACCATCGTATTCGGAGTTCCAGTTGCCTGCACTGCCGTCATCGGCATCCCAGATCGGCTCGGGATCCCATGGGTTCTCGATGGTGATGTTACGGATGATCACGTCGTTTTCTTTGGCGTAGAAGAAGCCTTCGCGGATTTCGGCATTGTTGGTGATGCCGACGATGGTGGTCTTGCCCGGAATGTCCAGGCGGCCGCGTTTTTTCATGTCTGCGGTGGTGGTGTAGGCCTTGCCTTCGCTGATATCAATGATGCCGCTGATCTTGATGATCCGGCCATTGCTGCCAACTGACGCGCTCAGCGCACTTTTTAGCTCGGCGGCGTTCTTGACGGTGTAGATGTTGTTGGCCGCAGCACGCGAGCCGCCTTTGGTGCCGCCGTTTTGGGTGGCCCAGCCGGTGGTGGCGACGTCGGTGGCGATATCGGCCTGGGCAGCCAGGCTGGTGAACAACAGCGAGGCGACAACAGCGCTCGCCAATTTGCTGGCAGTGAAAGTTGCAGGCTTGGTCATAAGTAATCGGATCCTTGATTAACTTGAGTATTTAACGCACCGGGTAACCGGAACGTTGCTCGAGCGGACGTCCTTATCGCCTTCTAGCAGCGAATAACGTCCGCTGCGAGAAGCAGCCTAGCAGTTTATTGGTGTGTTGTCGTATGACTTTTTTGGCAAAAGTGAGCACTCTTTCACGCTATTCCGTTCATGGTTGATAGTGCCTGAGTGCGCGCACAAAAGAGCTTGAAAGAGCGCCCATAGATAGTCAGGTTTTATAGATAAATCTATTAAATTCAGTTGGTTAATGAGTCTGTTGGTTGGCTTTAAAGGTTTTGTTGGCGAGGGGCTGAATAGTGACGGGTTAGTGCGTGAGTAGAATGGTAACTTTTCTTTTGTTGTGTGATGAGGTTTGCTTAGTTGGGCTTTGGTCGCTCTAGTTCGAGCGTATCATCGTGATTGGCGTTGGCTGGACATTGCGCGACCGTTACCGGGTAACGACGGCTGTAACATTTTTCCGTCGCCCGGCCCTGGCAGCGTTTACGGCAAAAAAAACAAGCCCCGCCAGGCAAGGCCTGACGGGGCTCGGGATGTAGCAGTCGCAACAATGTGCCGCCTTACAGCGCCATATCGGTCGCTGCGTTGCTCTCACGTGGCTTGGCCGGTGTTGCTGCCGGGGCAACTGCAGTGTTGCCGTTCACTGCCGGCGGGGTCGGCAGTTGCAGCACTTCAGCGGTGTAGGCCCACTCTTTGGCAACTGCTTCAGGGCTGCTGTTGAGCTTGGTGCCATAGCTAGGCACGATCTGGTGCAGCTTTTCCTGCCAGGCCGGGGTGGCGACTTTGTCTTTGAAGACCTTCTCCAGCACGCTCAGCATGATTGGAGCGGCAGTCGAAGCACCCGGCGATGCGCCCAGCAGGCCGGCGATGCTGCCGTCCTTGGATGCAACGATCTCGGTGCCCAGTTTCAGCACGCCGCCTTTTTCTTCATCACGCTTGATGATCTGTACGCGCTGGCCGGCTTGCCACAGACGCCAGTCTTCTTGCTTGGCGTTCGGGAAGTATTCGCGCAGGGCTTCCAGGCGATCTTCGTCAGACAGCATGACCTGGCCGGCGAGGTACTCGATCAGCGGGTACTCTTTGATGCCGACCTTGGTCATTGGCCAGATGTTGTGGGTGTTGGTGCTGGTCAGCAGGTCCAGGTACGAGCCGTTCTTCAGGAACTTGGTCGAGAAGGTCGCGAATGGGCCAAACAGGATGACGCGCTTGCCATCGAGCACGCGGGTGTCCAGGTGCGGAACCGACATCGGTGGTGCACCGACCGAAGCTTTGCCGTAAGCCTTGGCCAGGTGAGCTGCCGCGATTTCGGTATTTTCGGTCACCAGGAACGAGCCACCCACCGGGAAGCCGGCGTATTCCTGGGCTTCAGGAATACCGGATGCCTGCAGCAGGTGCAGGGCACCACCGCCGGCGCCGATGAACAGGAACTTGGCGTCGGTCGAGTTCTCGGTGCCATCTTTGAGGTTTTTGTAGGTCACGCGCCAGGTGCCGTCGGCATTGCGCTTGATCTCTTCGACTTCGCTGGACAGCTTGAGGTCGAAGTTAGGCTTGGTTTTCAGGTGGCCGACGAACTGGCGAGTGATCTCACCGAAGTTCATGTCCGTACCGATCGGGCTCCAGGTGGCGGCGATCTTCTGGCTCGGGTCACGGCCTTCCATCATCAGTGGAACCCACTGTTTGATTTGCGCCGGATCTTCGGAATATTCCATGCCGCTGAACAGCGGGCTGGCTTTGAGCGCTTCATAGCGCTTTTTCAGGAACGCGATGTTCTCGTCGCCCCAGACAAAGCTCATGTGCGGTGTGTAGTTGATGAACGAGCGAGGGTCCTTGAGCACGCCGCTCTTGACCTGCCAGGCCCAGAACTGACGGGAGATCTGGAACGACTCGTTGATCTCGATCGCCTTGGAGATGTCGATCTTGCCGTCTTTGCCTTCTGGCGTGTAGTTCAGCTCGGCCAGGGCGGAGTGGCCGGTACCGGCGTTGTTCCAGCCGTTGGAGCTTTCTTCGGCTACCGCGTCAAGGCGCTCGACCATTTCGATCGACCAGCCTGGCTCAAGCTCGTTAAGCCAGATACCCAGGGTCGAACTCATGATGCCGCCGCCGACCAGCAGTACATCCACTTTTTTGGCTTCGGCAGCATGGGCAGACATGAAACCCGCCGAGAGTGCCAAGCCCAGCAAGGCCGTGTTCACTTTCTTAAACATGTTGTAGTTCCTAGGATTAATGCCGTCCTCCCACCATTCTTGGGCTGAGACTGGCCTGGCCGCAGGCATATCAGATGCCATTGGGGCCGGACCCATCCTCAACAAGACTGGAAGGGCGACTCACCAGATCGATAACGATCGACCTCATTGTTATGTCCCTCCCGTGCTGACTTCTTATAAGTTGTTGGCTTCAGCGACTTCGATGACACTTGTCTGCTCAGGTCTGGCTGGCGTCGTGGCGCCAGGGCAAGCCTGTTTAACTCACACCCATCAGTGGATCACGAGTCCCTTTCGTCAGGCTGTCGCAGTCTGTGCTGCGCGCTTTAGAGGCGTCAGAAACAGGGCCTGAACGATTCAGCCGGGCATTTTAGACGAAAACGCCCGTGATAAAGACCTCTAATAGATAGGGTCTTGGCAATTAGTGTGTTGATGGCATGTTGATGATGGCGAACATGCCGTTATCCGGCATGCGCCAAAGGGCACCATGACCCCGATCAGTCCGGCGTGGTCGGGCTGATTTTGCTTTCCAGTTGCGCAACTTTGGCTTCCAGTGCTTCAAGGCGCGCACGTGTGCGGGCGAGGACGGCCATCTGGCTGTCGAACTCTTCCCGGCTGACCAGATCGAGTTTGCTGAAAGCACTTTGCAGCACAATCTTGAACTGGCTTTCGAACTCGCTGCGCGGCAGCGGCGTCTCGCCATTGAACAGGCGCGAAGCGTGGTCGCTCAGGGCATCGAGGAGGGCTTTGGGGGCGAGCATGATCAATTCCCGGACTCAAGAGGGCTGGCAGTGTAGCACGAGCTGCTGTGGGGCATTTTCCCTCGGTCAGATGCACGTTTATTGCGCACAAGGGTGTGCACGGACGCACCGTTATTGTGCGGGCGGCGGCCGCCTATGCCAGGTGTTGCAGGCCTGTAAGGCAACAACCACCTGAATTCAGTGACTTTTTCCGACATGGCAAGCTTTCTGCAATAGACCTTCGTGACTCCTGCACTGATGCAGTCGACGTGACAAATGCAGTGCGGCAGGCACAACGGAGAAGTAGATCGTCAGATGCGTTTATCTGGCGTCGGTGTCGACCTGAACAGGCGACCGACACGTTACAAAGCCAGGCACTGAGCTTAGACTTGAGACGGGTTTGTTTTCCTGGGGCAAGTCCACCAATTCGGGAGAGAGTTTCATGAAACTAGTCACTGCAATCATCAAGCCGTTCAAACTCGATGACGTACGCGAATCGTTGTCCGAGATCGGCGTGCAGGGCATCACTGTCACTGAGGTCAAAGGCTTCGGACGTCAGAAAGGTCACACTGAGCTGTATCGCGGTGCTGAATACGTTGTCGACTTCCTTCCCAAGGTGAAGATCGATGTCGCCATTGACGACAAGGATCTGGACCGGGTTATCGAAGCCATTACCAAGGCTGCCAACACCGGCAAGATTGGCGACGGCAAGATTTTCGTCGTGAATCTGGAACAGGCGATCCGCATCCGTACCGGCGAAACCGATACCGACGCGATCTAAGCCGCCAACCCCCCTAAAGCCCCAGGAGAAACACTATGACTCTGCGTCAATTCGCAGGGCTTGGAGCCCTGTTGTCCCTCGCTTTACCTGGTCTGGCCCTGGCGGCTGAGCCTGCTGCAGAACCTGTACTCAATTCCGGTGACACCGCATGGATGCTGACCGCCACCGCGCTGGTCCTGTTCATGACCATTCCGGGCCTGGCACTGTTCTACAGCGGCATGGTTCGCTCGAAAAACGTTCTCTCGGTGATGATGCAGTGTTTTGCCATTACCGGTCTTATCAGCATCCTGTGGGTGGTCTACGGCTATAGCCTGGCGTTCGACACGACCGGCATGGAAGAAGGCGTGGTCAACTTCAGTTCGTTTGTCGGCGGCTTCGAGAAAGCCTTCCTGGCGGGCCTGACCCCTTCGAGCCTGACTGGCGCTGCTGCGCTGTTCCCTGAGGCGGTATTCATTACCTTCCAGATGACCTTCGCGATCATCACGCCGGCGTTGATCGTCGGTGCCTTCGCCGAGCGCATGAAGTTCTCCGCGATGCTGGTGTTCATGGCCATCTGGTTCACCCTGGTCTACGCACCGATCGCTCACATGGTCTGGGGCGGTGTTGGTGGCCTGATGTGGGACTGGGGCGTACTGGACTTTGCCGGTGGCACCGTGGTCCACATCAATGCCGGTATCGCGGGCCTGGTGGCTTGCCTGGTACTGGGCAAACGTAAAGGCTACCCGACCACGCCAATGGCTCCGCACAACCTGGGTTACACCCTGATCGGCGCGGCCATGCTGTGGATCGGCTGGTTCGGCTTCAACGCCGGCTCCGCTGCCGCCGCCAACGGCACCGCTGGCATGGCGATGCTGGTCACCCAGATCGCAACCG
This sequence comes from Pseudomonas sp. 21LCFQ02, assembly GCF_024129895.2. NCBI lineage: Bacteria > Pseudomonadati > Pseudomonadota > Gammaproteobacteria > Pseudomonadales > Pseudomonadaceae > Pseudomonas > Pseudomonas sp. 21LCFQ02. The sequence goes on along the minus strand of NZ_CM178749.1, from coordinate 1,065,450 downwards.
CGGCTGCAGCGTTGGGCTGGATGTTCGCCGAGTGGCTGACCCACGGCAAGCCAAGTGCTCTGGGCATCGCCTCGGGTGTGGTGGCAGGCCTGGTGGCAATCACCCCGGCCGCCGGTACCGCAGGCCCGATGGGCGCTCTGGTGATCGGCCTGGTCTCGGGTGTGGTGTGTTTCTTCTGCGCCACCAGCCTCAAGCGCAAACTGGGTTATGACGACTCGCTGGATGCCTTCGGCGTGCACGGTGTCGGCGGTATCGTCGGTGCGATCCTCACTGGCGTGTTTGCAGCCCCTGCTCTGGGCGGCTTCGGCACCGTGACTGACATCGGCACCCAGGTCTGGGTGCAGTTCAAGGGTGTCGCCTTCACCGTGGTGTACACCGCAATCGTGACCTACGTGATCCTCAAGGTGCTGGACGTGGTCATGGGGCTGCGGGTCAACGAAGAAGAAGAAGTCGTTGGTCTGGACCTTGCGCAACACAACGAGCGCGGCTACAACCTGTAAGCCTTCTGCGAAAAATGCCCGGCTAGCCGGGCATTTTTTTTGTCTGAAATTTATGGATCACCCGCGCTGCGATGCTGTCATTGATTGTGCATCACGCAGTGTTATAGATCGTTTGCGCCGGTCTCGACGGCACTTTTGCCAGCAACGGCTATTGCTGACAGTAATGTAGGTTTATGGCGCTTTGCTTTTTTCTCAGGCGAGTTAGAATGCGCGCCGAACGTGTGGAGAACGGTATGTGGCAGCAATCAGTGGTCACCCTGCGAGAGCGGTCGCGCGGGTTTCACCTGGTCACCGATGAGATCGTTGCCGGCGTGTCCGGGCTACGGGAGTGTCGGGTCGGATTGCTGCATCTGTGGTTGCAACATACCTCGGCGTCGTTGACCGTCAACGAAAACGCCGACCCGGCTGTGCGTCGTGACTTCGAGCGATTTTTCAACCGCCTGGTGCCTCAGGGTGTGGCGGGCTTCGAACACAACGATGAAGGTCCTGATGACCTGCCGGCGCACTTCAAGGCCAGTTTGCTAGGCTGCCAGTTGATTTTGCCGGTGACGGCCGGACGTTTGGCGCTGGGTACATGGCAAGGTGTTTATCTCGGTGAGCATCGTGATCGCGGTGGTGCTCGCCGGGTCCTGGCCACCCTTCAGGGTGAGCGGTAATAGCCGCTGGTTTGAGCGGCTGCTGGTTCTCACGGCGGCTCGATTTTCCGGGTTGCTGAGCTATAACTAATCTGCTTTCGCAAGTCATGAGGTAGAACATGAGCGACGACGACAACGATAACGATGATCTGGTAGACGACCTGGAAGGCGAGGACGAAGGCGAGGAGCTCAGCGCAGCGCCTGAAGACGACGCTCCTGATGCTGATGATGGCGGCGAAGTTACGGCCGCGCCTGCCAAAGGCAAGTCCAAGGCTGCAGTATCGGTCGATGAACTGCCCAGCATCGAGGCCAAACAAAAGGATCGCGACGCTCTGGCACGCGCCATGGAAGAGTTTCTCTCTCGTGGCGGCAAAGTGCAGGAAGTCGAGGCCAATGTGGTGGCCGACCCGCCCAAGAAGCCGGACAACAAGTACGGCAGCCGCCCTATCTGAGGCGTCTTGAGCGTAAAGAAAAAGCCCGCTGTCGCTGCGGGCTTTTTCTTGCCTGTGATCCGCGCATGGCCCTCGCAGGAGCAGCTTTAGCTGCGAAGCTTTTCGCCGCTAAAGCGCAGCGTCGCCGGCCCCTCGTGCAATCGCAGTTGTGACGCGGCGGCGCTAATTCGTCAGCCCCAGCGAGCCAGCACCTCGGGCAACTGCGACAGGTTATGGATCTCTGCATCCGGACGATGGGTGGCTTCCCAGACCTTGCCCTGCGGGTTGAACCAGATGGTTTTGAGCCCGGCGCGCTGGGCACCGCCAATGTCATCGTCCGGGTGGTCACCGATATGCACCGCGTGGTCTGCCTCGCAGTTGGCGCGGCGCAGCGCCTCGCGAAACGGTGCGGGGTCGGGTTTGCCGATGCCCAGGTCCTCGGCGCACAGCACAAACCTGAAGTAGTCGGCCAGGCCCAGGCGCCGCACATCGGCGTTGCCGTTGGTGATCACGCCCAGTGCATAGGTCTTGGCAAGGATTTCCAGCGTCGGCTGGACCTCCGGGAACACCTGCACCTGATGGCGGCCATGGAGAAACGCTTCGAAGCTGCGCTCGGCCAGGTCCAGAGCCTGGTCTTCGTCGTAACCCACGTCGCGCAGGGCATGAAACAGCACTTTGCGGCGCAGGGCGCTGATCCGGTGCTTGAGGCCGGGCTCGGCGTTGATCAGCCGGGTGCGGATTTCCCACAGGTGCTCGACCGGTACTGGCCCAAGGCGCGGTGCGTGTTCAATCAGCCAGTCGCGCAGCAGGGTTTCGGCGCCGGCAATGGCCGGGGCGTTATCCCAGAGCGTGTCGTCCAGGTCGAAAGTGATCAGCTTAATCATGGGCATTGCCTTTGCGTTTGGCCCGTGGATGGGCGCTGTCGTACACGGTGGCCAGGTGCTGGAAGTCCAGATGAGTGTAGATTTGCGTGGTGCTGATGTCGGCATGGCCGAGCAGCTCCTGCACCGCACGCAGGTCCTGGGAGGACTCCAGCACGTGGCTGGCGAAGGAGTGGCGCAGCATGTGCGGGTGCAAATTCTGGCCCAGTTCGCGCTCGCCGGCGGCCTTGAGGCGCACCTGCACCGCGCGCTGGCCCAGGCGTTTGCCCTGTTGGCTGATGAATACCGCGTTGTCGCGCGGGTTGGCCAGGGCACGCAGCTTGAGCCACTCGTCCAGCGCCTGACGCGCCTTGCTGCCGATTGGCAGAACCCGGGTCTTGCTGCCTTTGCCCAGCACTTGTACCAGGCCATCGGCAAGGTCCAGCTGGTCGGTGTCCAGGCCGGTCAACTCCGAGAGACGCAGGCCTGAGGAGTAGAACAACTCCATGATGGCCTGATCGCGACGGGCCAGAAAATCGTCTTCCACCGCGCCATCGAGCAGTTGCGCTGTACGGTCGGTGTCAAGGGTCTTGGGCAGTCGCCGTTCGCCTTTGGGGGGCGCCAGGCCGCCCGCCGGGTCGTGCTGGCACAGGCCTTCACGGTTCAGATACTGATACAGCCCGCGCACGGCCGACAACAGGCGCGCCAGGCTGCGTGAAGACTGGCCTTGCTGATGCTGGCGGGCGATAAAGCTGCGCAGCAACGCAATGTCCAGAGCGCTCCAGTCGCCGAGCGCCTGTTTCTGGCAGAAGGCCAGGACCTTGTCCAGGTCGCGGCGATAAGCCAGCAGGGTGTGCGGTGACACCTGACGCTCACTGCGCAGATGCTCGCAGTAGGCTTGCAGTTGCTGTTCCAATCTCAGCGCACCGAGCGCAAGGCATGAGTGAAGCGCGGCAACAGACGGCTCAGCACTTCGCCGATATAGCCTAGAAACAGCGTGCCCACGGAACTCTTGTAATGCTGCGGGTCACGGCTGCCGATGGCCAGCACGCCATGCAGGCCCTGATGATTGAGGGTCACCAGCGCGGTAGAGCCGACTTCTTTGGCGGGTTCGGCACCGAACAGAAATGCCAGCTCGTGATCGCGCAGGGCGCCGCACACAGCCTTGTCGCCCATCAGCCCGCCGATGGCCTTCTGCGCTTCGCTGCTGCTGATCCAGCGGCCGACTGGCATGCCGTTGTCGCCAAACAGGATCAGGCTGACAAAGGGCACCTGAAAGTCGTGGCGCAGGCTGTCTTCGACGGCCATGATCAGCTCTTCGAGGCTGCCCGCGTCCATCAGCGTCAGGTTCAGGCGTCGGGTTTTTTCGAATAGCCGGTCGTTGTCGCGGGCGACATCCATCAACTGCGACAGTCGGTGACGCATCTCGATGTTGCGTTCGCGCAGCAGCTTGAGCTGGCGTTCGACCAGCGACACGCTGTCGCCGCGCTGGTGCGGGATGCGCATGCTTACCAGCAGTTCGTCGTGCTCGGAGAAAAACTCCGGGTGCTGAAGCAGGTAGGCGATGACCGCCTCCGCTTCAGGATTGAGCCGCGCATCCGCAGTGGATGGCTGCTCGACTAGGGTTGAAGCTGGAGGCTGATCGGTCATCGCATTTGCTCACTCATAGACGAACCTGACCCTCGTAGACCCGTACCGCCGGCCCGGTCATCAACACCGGTTGGCCCGGCCCGGCCCATTCGATGCTCAGGCGGCCACCGGGCAGGTCAATCATGACCGGCGAATCCATCCAGCCCTGACTGATGGCTGCGACGGCGGCTGCACAGGCACCGGTACCGCAGGCCTGGGTTTCCCCGGCGCCACGCTCCCAGACGCGCAACTGCGCGCGCTGGCGGTCTACGACATGCAGGAAACCAACATTGACCCTGGCCGGGAAGCGCGGGTGGTGTTCGATCTTCGGCCCCAGCTCATGCACCGGGGCCTTGTTGATGTCTTCAACGCGAAGTACCGCGTGCGGGTTGCCCATCGATATGGCCGCCAGTTGCACGGTCTGGCCGTCGACCTGCAGATCATAACTGCTGGCCTGTTGCGGCGCCTGGAACGGGATCTGCTCGGGAACCAGCCGTGGCGGGCCCATGTCGACGCTGATCTGGCCGTCATTGCGGACGTCCAGCTCGATGACCCCGCTCTTGGTCTCGACGCGGATCCTGCGTTTGGCGGTCAGGCGCTTGTCCAGCACGAAGCGCGCGAAGCAGCGCGCACCGTTGCCGCACTGCTCGACCTCGGAACCATCGGAGTTGAAGATCCGGTAACGAAAGTCCACGTCCGGGTTGCTCGGTGCCTCGACGATCAGCAGTTGATCGAAGCCGATGCCGGTATGCCGGTCACCCCATTGTTTGGCGTGCTTGGGCTGGATGTGCGCGTGCTGACTGACCAGGTCCAGAACCATGAAGTCATTGCCCAGCCCGTGCATTTTGGTAAAACGCAGCAGCATGGATTACTCCGGCAGCAGGCTTTCGCCGGCGAACAACTCGGTCAGGGTTTCGCGGCGGCGCACTTCATGGGCCTGATTGCCATCGACCAGCACCTCGGCGGCGCGGCCACGGGTGTTGTAGTTCGAGCTCATGACAAAACCATAGGCGCCCGCCGAGCGTACGGCCAGCAGGTCGCCTTCAGCCAGGGCCAGCTCGCGGTCTTTGGCCAGGAAGTCGCCGGTTTCGCAGATCGGGCCGACGATGTCGTAAAGGCGGGTCGCGCTGTCACGCGGCTGCACCGCCGAAACGTCCATCCAGGCCTGATACAGGGCCGGGCGGATCAAGTCGTTCATTGCCGCATCGACAATGGCAAAGTCCTTGTGCTCGGTGTGCTTGAGGTACTCGACACGGGTCAGCAAGGCGCCGGCGTTGGCGACAATGAAACGGCCCGGCTCGAATACCAGGCCCAGGTCGCGGCCTTCAAGGCGCTTGCGCACTGCCTGGATATAATCCTGGGCCAGAGGCGGCTCTTCATCGCGATAACGCACGCCCAGGCCGCCGCCCAGGTCGATATGGCGCAAGTGGATACCGCAATCACCCAGCCGGTCGACCAGATCCAGCAGGCGGTCCAGCGCGTCGATGAACGGTTCCAGCGTGGTCAGCTGCGAGCCGATATGGCAGTCGACGCCGACCACTTCCAGGTTCGGCAACTGCGAGGCGCGGACGTAGACGTCTTCGGCCTGAACAATATCAATGCCGAACTTGTTCTCTTTCAGGCCCGTGGAAATGTAAGGGTGGGTGCCCGCGTCGACGTCCGGGTTGACCCGCAGCGATACCGGCGCGCGTACGCCCAGCTCGGCGGCCACCAGCTGGAGGCGCTCCAGCTCTTCAGTGGACTCGACGTTGAAGCAGTGCACGCCGACTTCCAGCGCCCGGCGCATGTCGTCGCGGCTCTTGCCCACGCCGGAGAAGACGATCTTGTCAGCCCGCCCGCCAGCCGCCAGAACGCGTTCGAGCTCACCGCGCGAAACGATGTCGAAGCCGGCGCCCAGGCGGGCCAGCACGTTGAGCACGCCCAGGTTGGAGTTGGCTTTGACTGCAAAGCAGACCAGGTGCGGCATGCCGTTCAGGGCGTCGGCATAGGCGTTGTACTGCGCCTCGATGTGCGCGCGCGAATAAACGTAGGTCGGCGTGCCGAAGCGTTCGGCGATGGCAGACAGCGCCACGCCTTCCGCGAACAGCTCGCCGTCGCGGTAGTTGAAAGCGTCCATTGAGGTCCCTTAGTTGTGCTTGTGCGAGTGCGACTTGGCTTGTTCGTCGGCAGACTTGGTGTCGTCAGGCAGGTACAGCGGGCCTTTCTGGCCGCAGGCGGTGACAAGACAGGCAACCGCGACGAGCGCAGCAAGCGAAGAGATCAGGCGCTTCATGGCGAAATCCTTTGTATAAGCTTTGATTGGGCCCGAGTATACCGGCCACCTGACGGCTTGCCTATGCAGCGGGCTTTCCGTCTGGCGGGGTTAGCGCGGCAATGACTGGCCGGGCCAGAAAAATGGCGGATTATCGACGCCTGACGAACAAGCAGGCGGCCAGGCTTTGCATTTGCCCGGCTGCGCCCGTATCGTGCGCGGCATGTGATGCCTGACCACTTTTGCGAGGTTCCCCCATGAGTTTGACCGAAGCGCGTTTTCACGATCTGGTCGATGCCACCCAGCAGGCCCTGGAGGACATCTTCGACGAGAGCGATCTGGACCTTGATCTGGAAAATTCGGCCGGCGTGCTGACCGTCAAGTTCGAAAATGGCTCGCAACTGATCTTCAGCCGTCAGGAACCCCTGCGTCAGCTGTGGCTGGCGGCGCGCTCAGGCGGTTATCACTTCGACTACGACCAGGAAGAAAATCGCTGGGTCTGTGATACCAGTGATGAACTGCTGAGCGAAATGCTGCCGCGCATCACTCTTGAGCAGGCGGGCGTCGAACTGGAATTCGACGAGATCTGATGATGACCACCGGCGCCGCTCCACGACCTCCCAAACCGCTGTACAGCAACGTCAGCCCGGCTGTTGCTTCGCCGTGCGTCAGCCTCTGCCGGCTGGATGAAGACAAGGTCTGCCTGGGCTGTTTCCGGCATGTGGAAGACATTCGCGAGTGGCGCTCGGCCGATGACGAGCGGCGCCGGCAGATCCGTCATGCCGCCGAGCAGCGCAGGCTGCAGGCTCAGGCCTGATCCATCGCCTCATTCAGCAGCTTTTCCAGCCGCGCCTTGTGGCGCAGGTAAAGGATGCTCTGGCCGTGGCCGTCATCGAGCAGCCCTGACAAGTCCAGGTCGGTGATGTAGCAGCGGTAGCGCTCCGGTTCCTGACGCTGGGCAAGGATCTGCCGGGCGACCACGGCGTACAGCTGGTCGCCATGCTCCAGTTCGGTGAACTCCCGGTTATTGCAGTACAGCGAGACGTTCATCTGCCCCGGTGAAGCCTCTTCGATAATCGCCTGCACGTCATAGAACGGCTTGTCCGCTGTGGTCGGCGCCTGACGCGGTTCGATGCTGCGGGCATGGCCGCTGCCTGAAGGGAGGATCTGGTAATACAGCACCTCAAGCGACACCGGCTCGTGCGGATTATCCAGGGGCAGCGAGGCGCCGCGCCGGTAAATGAGTGAGTGGAAGAAACGCTGCAAGGGCATTAACAGGCTTTGCTCGTCGTGCCATGGCAGGCGCTGATGCCAGAGTGCGTTGTGCTCGTCGAGCACATAAAGGTCGGCGTAACGGTCGATAACCCGATAGAACACCTGCAGGCATTCTGGCTGACCGTAGGGCATGATCAACGGCAGGTCTTGATCGTCCAGGGCATGCGGGTCCAGATACAGCGGGCTGTAGCAAGGCAGTTCTTCGCCCAGATAGGTGAACAGCCCCGCCACACTGTTGACCACCACCTGGGTTGTCTGGTCGGGCAGCAAGGCCAGAACGTGGTACTGCTGCTGGACCTGGAACAGGTAGCGGTGGTTCAGGCGACGGGCCTGCAACAAGCGGGCGGTATCGATGATTTCCTCGACTCGTTGGGCAATGGCCGGTGCGCGGTTATGGCAGAAGCAGCGCACCTGGATGCGCGGCTGCGTGGCGCCGTCGGGCAGGCTGCCGAGCAATTCGGTCAGGCAGTCGAGCAGCGCGTGCGGCCCCTCATAGCGGCTGACCAGCGTCTCGTTCCAGCTATTGAGGGTCACCTGGTCGAGGGTCAGCACCAGGTTTTCGCGCGTCCCGGCATAGCTCAGCGAGTCGGTACGCTCAGTGGTCATCAGGATATTCAGGTCGCGGTGATGGCGCAGTGGGTCGACCCCGACATTGACCAACAAGAGAATTTGCGCAGGCTCGCTGGGTTGCAACAGTTGCTCGTCGCTGACGCTCGGCAACGGTAGCGGGATGCTCTGCTGCAAGGCGCCGATCAGGTTGAACAGCTCAATCTCGCTCAGATCGCTGCTGCCGGGATGCAGTGCCAGGCGCGTTGTGCTGTCGATGACGCCGTTACGATGACACCAGGTCAGCAGCTCGATCAGCTCGCGGCTGCGTTTGATCGGCGCATGGTTTTCATACTCCTGCACGCCGAGATTGCCGTTGTACAGGCTCCACTGGTGTTTGCCCGGCTCACGCGGGTTGGGCAGGTGGATCAGGGTCAGGGTGTCCTCGGCCAGATCCGGAGCGATACCGGGGTTGATGAACTCGATCTTGCCCGCTTTACGCTCGAAAGCGGCATACAGGCGACGGCCCAGCACGCTCATGTCCCTGGTATTGATCGAGTTGGCGACCTGCCGGGTACGGGCAAACTGGGTCAGGAAGCGGTAGCTGTAAATGAGTTCGTTGACCAACGCGCGACGTTCGTGGCTGACTTGCCGGACTTTCCAGTGGTTACGGTTGTCGAGCAGGGTCAGTTGCTGTTCACTCCAACCCCATTGCCGGGTCAGTTGTTCCAGCAACTGGCGTTGCCAGCCGCTGCTACGCTGCCGGCCGGTCAGCTTTTTGTTGACCTTCAAATACAGGCTATGCCGCACCAGTTCCAGGCGCTCGGGCTCGTTGCGGGCCAGCAGGTGCTCTTCGATGCGTCGGTACGCCACGATGTAGGGGTCGAGCTCGTCCGGGTCGAGGCGGTGGGCGAACACCTCTTGCTTGTATCGCAGGCTCAGGCACTGAACATGCGGGTACTCGCTGGCATAGACCTCGATCAGCAAGAGCTTGAGCACCGATTTGTAAGGTGACTCGATGCCCTTGTACAACTGCCAGAGCCCGGCACCGACGAACTCACCCGCCGGAATGTGAGCCATGTTGCCCAGATCGAGCACTTCATCGGCGCGGATGAAGCGCTTGGACAGCAGGGTGTGTGAATACTGCTCGTAACGGGCTTCTTCGTAGGCTGGCACCAGCCACCACAGTGGAATGCGCCCGGCAAGCCAGATGGCGGTGCGGTAGAACTCGTCGAGCAGCAGGTAGTGCTGGGTGGTGCCGCAATCGTCTGAGCTCAGTTGCGTCTCGCGCTCACCCTCGCGAAAGCGTTGCGGGTCGACCAGAAAGAAGTGCGCTTCGGCGCCTTGGGTGGCGGCCCAGGCTTCCAGTGCCTGGCATTTCTTGCGCAGCTCGGCAATGGCGTCGGGTACCAGCTCGCTGTCGTGGCAGACCCAGACATCCATATCGCTTTGCTCGGCCTGTGCCAGCGTCCCCAGGCTGCCCATCAGGAACAGGCCGTGGATTGGCTGCACCACATGACCATGGCGTGGCTTGTGCGAGAAAGACCGGGTCAGCCGTTGTGCTTCGGCCAGGACCGGGGCCGCCGGCTCGTAATTCGACACACCGGCTGGCGTATTGCCGGATACATAACCGGGCAATAGCGGGTGATTGACGTGAAACAGCAGCGGCAGCAGGGTCAGGACGCTTTGCTGGCGTGAGGAGAGTCCTTCCATGGCGCGTGCCAGACGGCGCTCGTTGAGGCTCAGGAAGCGGTCTTTGAGTTGGCTGAGGACTTTGCGGTCAATGCCCTGATCAAGGTCGGGGCGAATTTCAAATGGGTGCGTCATCGCCACTCAAACCCGGTTCAGGTTTTGTTGTAAGTATTGATGCCGTTACCCCGAACGGGCTGATGCGCTGGGCTTGAACGGCGTAATTGAAAAATGACGCCAATTTTATAGCGCTTCGGGTGGTTCAGGTGAAGAGCCCGGCAAGCTTTTTTATCGCCAGGCTCTGATGGCTGCCGCGAATCAGGCTGCCTTGCGGGAAACGTCGAGAATGGTCAGCAGGGCCTGGGCGTGGCGTGCGGCTTCCAGTCCCAGGCTGGTCAGATAGCCACCGTCGACCTGGGTGGTCAGGCCTTTTTCATTGAGTCGCTGCGCAGCGGCAATCGCACTGGGGGCTGCCACGTGATGGATCTTGAGGCCTTCAAGGGTGTTGTCCAGGTTGAACAGGGCAAGGATTTCCAGTTCAGCAACCAGCTCAGGGGTATAAGACATAGGCGCTCCAGACTTTTTATAGTGGGTATCTTCAAGCGTAGCCCCTCGAACAGACCGTGGCAGGGGGCCTTGGCAGTGTAGTCCCGGTTCTGGAGCTTTGCCTATCAGTCTTGTGGCGGGAGCTCCGGCAAGGCGCGCAAGGCGGTCTCGTACCACTGGCTGTCGAAGGGTCGGTCGGCTTCAAGCATGGCGTCGATCTCGACGGCCAGTACATGGGCCATCATTTCGAGAATGTCGTCACGTTCATAACCCACCAGGGTCAGCTTGTTGTACACCGCCTTGGCGGCCGGCGGATTGTCGGACTCAAGCTGGTTTTCGATGGCCTGGATCAGGGTCGAAGCGGCGAACTGCTCTTCGTCATCGGCATCGATGTCGTGTTCGGGGGTGTTGCTCATGGAGGTTCTCCTGTGAAGCATCGCGGCTGAAGGCGCTCGTGGGAGCAAGCTTCGCTCCCACGGCGACCGGGTGGCGATAGCTCAGCGTGCAGCCAGCAGCGCCTGGCCGCGGGCTACGGCGGCGCGAACCTGGGCCGGTGCGGTCCCGCCGATATGGTTACGGGCGTTGACCGAACCTTCCAGGGTCAGTACCGCGAACACGTCCTGCTCGATCTGGTCACTGAACTGGCGCAGCTCGTCCAGGCTCATTTCAGCCAGATCCTTGCCGGTTTCGACGCCGTACTTCACGGCATGCCCGACGATTTCGTGGCAGTCGCGAAACGGCAGGCCGCGGCGCACCAGATAGTCGGCTAGGTCGGTGGCAGTGGAGAACCCGCGCAACGCGGCTTCGCGCATGATGGCGTGACGCGGCTTGATCGCCGGGATCATGTCGGCAAACGCCCGCAGCGAGTCGCGCAGGGTGTCGGCGGCGTCGAACAGCGGTTCCTTGTCTTCCTGGTTGTCCTTGTTGTAGGCCAGTGGCTGGCCTTTCATCAACGTCAGCAGCCCGGTCAGGGCGCCGAACACGCGGCCGCTCTTGCCGCGCACCAGCTCAGGTACGTCAGGGTTTTTCTTCTGCGGCATGATCGAGCTGCCGGTGCAGAAACGATCCGGCAGGTCAATGAACTGGAACTGGGCGCTGGTCCACAGCACCAACTCTTCCGAGAAGCGCGACAGGTGCATCATCGCCAGCGATGCGGCGGCGCAGAATTCGATAGCGAAATCGCGGTCCGACACGCCGTCCAGCGAGTTGCCGCTGACCGCTTCGAAACCCAGCAACTGGCAGGTCAGCTCACGGTCGATCGGGTAGGTGGTGCCCGCCAGCGCAGCGCTGCCCAGCGGCATGCGATTGGTGCGCTTGCGGCAGTCGACCAGGCGCTCATGGTCGCGGCTGAGCATCTCGAACCAGGCCAGCAGATGGTGGCCAAAGGTCACTGGCTGAGCGGTCTGCAGGTGCGTGAAGCCGGGCATGATGGTGTCGGCTTCGCGCTCGGCCTGCTCCAGCAAACCTTGTTGCAGGCGGGTGATTTCGCCGAGGATCAGGTCGATTTCATCGCGCAGCCACAGGCGGATGTCGGTGGCCACCTGGTCGTTACGGCTCCGCCCGGTGTGCAGCTTTTTACCGGTGATGCCGATGCGGTCGGTCAGGCGGGCTTCGATGTTCATGTGCACGTCTTCCAGGTCGACGCGCCATTCGAACTGGCCAGCCTCGATTTCACCCTGGATGGTCGTCAGGCCGTCGATGATGGTGTCGCGTTCGGCATCGCTCAATACGCCGACCTTGGCCAGCATGGTGGCATGGGCGACAGAACCCATGATGTCATGACGATACAGGCGCTGGTCAAAGTTGACGGAGGCGGTGAATCGCGCGACGAACGCGTCGACGGGCTCACTGAAACGGCCGCCCCAGGACTGGTTGGTCTTGTCGGTGCTCATGATTTCGCTCGTTGCTCTGCTTTTGGTTACGAAGTGCGTCGATCATAGCAGGATGGTGTGTTTTTATCCTTGCAGCGCTTGCTGCCGTCATGTGCCGGGCAGAGACTGGACGCCATGCGTGAGGGCCCTATGAAAACCGAAAACGATCAATCCGCTGCGCAACAGGACTTTTTTTTACCCGAACTGTGCCTGCCCCAGACGCTGCTGGTACTGATACTGCTGGCCGAGCTGCTGGTGCTGGCACTGATACTGGTCGAGCCGATCCCTGACGGCTTTCCATGGGTGCGGCTGGCCCTGATGTCGTTGTTCGTGCAGTGGATCGTGCTGCTCTCGGCGGCGCTGCTGTGCGGCCTGCGTCCCTGGCTGGCACGCTTGCCAAGCGGTCTGGCCGGGCTGTCGGGGTGCCTGATGGTGGTGGGGTTGACGCTGCTGTGTACCGTGATCACCGATGTCTGTCAGTTGTCGGGGCGGATCAGCCTGGAGGGCATGGTCGAGCGCTATATTCGTTATTCGGTGATTGCCTTGATCATGTCGGCGCTGATGTTGCGCTATTTTTATCTACAGAGTCAGTGGCGCAAGCAGCAACAGGCCGAGTCTCTGGCCAGGATCGAGGCGCTCCAGGCGCGTATCCGGCCGCACTTTCTGTTCAATACGCTCAACAGTATCGCCAGCCTGGTGGTGAGCAACCCGGTCAAGGCTGAGCAGGCGGTGCTGGATCTGTCTGACCTGTTTCGTGCCAGCCTGGCCCGGCCGGGCACGCTGGTGACCTGGGGTGAGGAACTGGAACTGGCGAGAAGATATTTGTCGATCGAACAATATCGTCTTGGCGAGCGTCTACAGTTGGATTGGGCGGTAAGTGCAATCGCGGATGACTTGCCGATTCCCCAGCTAACCTTGCAACCGTTGCTGGAAAACGCTTTGACCTATGGCATTGCTCCTCGTGTTGATGGAGGGGTGGTCAGGGTCGAGGCAGATTACGAAGGGGGAGAGTTCATATTGTGTGTCAGCAATCCTTATGACGAAGTTGCCCCGCGGCAGACGTCCAACGGCACCCAGCAGGCTTTGTTGAACATAGGTGCGCGAATTACGGCACTTTTTGGTCCTCATGCCAGTCTGAGCGTGGAGCGCCGTGACGGTCGTCACTACACCTGTCTACGCTATCCTTGTGCGAGACTCACGCAGGAAGCCAAAGCAATATGAATGTCCTGATCGTTGATGACGAACCCCTGGCCCGCGAACGATTGAGCCGCCTGGTCGGTGAAATCGAAGGCTACCGGGTTCTTGAACCCAGCGCTGCCAATGGCGAAGAAGCCCTGGCGCTGATTGAAAGCCACAAGCCCGATATCGTGCTGCTCGACATCCTTATGCCAGGCCTCGATGGCCTGCAGGTCGCTGCCAGACTGTGCGAGCGGGAAACCCCGCCCGCCGTTGTATTCTGCACCGCACACGGTGAATTTGCCCTGGATGCGTTTCAGGTCAGCGCGGTCGGCTACCTGGTCAAGCCGGTGCGTCCCGAGCACCTGGCCGAAGCGCTGAAAAAAGCCGAACGACCCAATCGCGTGCAACTGGCCGCGATGACCCGCCCTGCCGCCGAGAGTGGCAACGGTCCGCGCACGCATATCAGTGCCCGGACCCGCAAGGGAATCGAGCTGATTCCCCTGGAGCAGGTGATCTATTTCATCGCCGACCACAAGTACGTCACCCTGCGCCATGAGGGGGGAGAGGTCTTGCTCGATGAGCCGCTCAAGGCGCTTGAGGACGAGTTCGGCGACCGATTCGTGCGCATCCACCGCAATGCTCTGGTGGCCCGTGAGCGAATCGAGCGCCTGCAGCGAACGCCCCTTGGGCATTTTCAGTTGTACCTCAAGGGTCTCAACGGCGATGCCCTGGTGGTCAGTCGTCGGCATGTGGCCGGCGTGCGCAAGATGATGCAGCAGCTTTGACGTTCTTCAGGACGGACGATTCGCGGCTCGTCCGTACCTGTCTGGCGTAAATGGACATTTCGACGCTGTTTTCGACAAAGCAGACTGTGCGCAGGACGACTATCGTCACTGGCCTCGCCAAAACGCGGCCCCGGACGGGTATGGGCGGTGTTTTCGTTGATTCGTGTCAGTGACCTGCCGGGAGTTCACCGGCAGCACTCCAAGCGCACGTGGCCGAACTGTTATCATCGGCGGTCTTTACCCTGTACGGATTGATCCATGTCCATTCGCGAGATCCGCATCGCTACCCGCAAAAGCGCACTGGCCCTGTGGCAGGCCGAGTATGTCAAAGCCCGCTTGGAACAGGCCCATCCGGGGCTGATCGTGACCTTGGTGCCGATGGTCAGCCGTGGCGACAAACTGCTCGACTCACCGCTGTCGAAAATCGGTGGCAAAGGCCTGTTCGTCAAAGAGCTGGAAACGGCGCTGCTGGAAAATCAGGCCGATATCGCTGTGCACTCAATGAAAGACGTGCCCATGGACTTCCCCGAGGGGTTGGGCCTGTTTTGCATCTGTGAGCGTGAAGACCCGCGTGATGCGTTCGTTTCCAACCATTTTGTCAGTCTTGATGCGCTGCCGCCGGGCAGTGTGGTGGGCACTTCAAGCCTGCGCCGTCAGGCCCAGTTGCTGGCCTTGCGTCCTGACCTGAAGATTCAGTTCTTGCGCGGCAACGTCAATACGCGCCTGGCCAAGCTTGATGCGGGTGAGTACGACGCGATTATCCTCGCCGCTGCCGGTTTGATACGGCTGGGCTTCGAGGCGCGTATCACCGCCAACCTGAGTATCGAAAACAGCCTGCCTGCCGGCGGCCAGGGCGCGGTGGGCATTGAGTGCCGCAGCGCCGATGCGCAAATCCATGCGTTGCTGGCGCCGCTGCACCACGCCGACACGGCGGCTCGGGTGAGTGCTGAGCGTGCGCTCAATCGTCACCTCAACGGCGGCTGCCAGGTGCCGATCGCCTGTTATGCGGTGCTTGAAGGCGAACAGTTGTGGTTGCGCGGCTTGGTCGGCGAGCCGGCTGGCGGTGTGCTGCTGCGCGCTGAGGCACGTGCCTCCCGGGACGCGGCCCAGGCGTTGGGTGTGCAGGTGGCCGAGGACCTGCTGGCGCAGGGCGCAGAGCGCATTCTGCACGCCATTTATGGTCAGGCCGCAGAGTGATGAGCGCCTGGCGCCTGTTGCTGACCCGGCCTGCCGAAGAATCGGCGCAGGTGGCGCATGAGCTGGCCGCAGCAGGGATCTTTTCCAGCAGCCTGCCGCTGCTGGAGACCGAGCCGCTTGTGCTCGATGACGCGCAGCGCGCAAAGATCTTCGAATTGATGCACTACCAGGCGGTGATCGTGGTCAGCAAGCCGGCAGCGCGTCTGGTCGTCGAACTGCTGGATGAAATCTGGCCGCAGCCGCCCATCCAGCCGTGGTTTTGCGTAGGCCGTGGCACCGGGCAGATCTTGCTTGATTACGGTCTGCTGGATGTGACCTGGCCAGTGCAGGGTGACGACAGCGAAGCCTTGCTCGATTTGCCGCAATTGCATCAGGCCATCGCCATACCGGGAAGTCGTGTGTTAATCATGCGCGGTGAAGACGGACGCGAGTGGATGGCCGAGCGGTTGCGCGAGTCGGGTGTGCGGGTCGACTACCTGCCGTTGTACCGCCGCTTCAGGCCCGATTACCCCGTCGCTGCGTTGCCACAGCGCGTGGCGGGGGAACGCTTGAACGGGCTGGTGGTCAGCAGTGGGCAGGGTCTTGAGCATTTGCTGCAGATGGCGGGAGACTGCTGGCCTGAATTGGCGGGTCTGCCGTTATTCGTACCGAGCCCCCGGGTCGCGGAGCTGGCACGTGATGCCGGTGCCCGTATTGTCGTCGATTGCCGTGGTGCCAGTACTGCGGCCTTGTTACAAGCCGTACAGGCAACCCCTGAACCCGCGGTGGCGGCGCCCTGATCGATCAAGCGTTGTGGAAAACGACGCCTAACTGCAAAGGATGGACACGTGAGCGAAACAGCCTTGCCCAAAGACGAAGAAGCGTTGTCGAAGACTTCGCCAGCAACTCCCGCCCCCAAGCGCAGCGGTAACCGAGGCAGTGGTCTGGCGGTTCTGGCCCTGTTGCTGGGGATTGCCGGTGTCGGTGTAGCCGGTTGGGGAGTATGGCAATTACGCATGCTCCAGGCGGGCCATCTGCAGCAGCGCAGTCAGGTGCAGGATATCGCCGAGCAGACCCTGGCTCTGGCGCGTACTGACCAGCAACTGAACGCGCGTCTGGCGCAGTTTCCGCCGGCCGCCCAGCTTGAAGACAACCGCCGCTTGGTGGCGCAGTTGCAGGGTGACCAGCAACGCCTGAGCCAGCGCCTGGAAACCGTACTCGGTGCCAGCCGCAAAGACTGGCGTCTGGCTGAGGCCGAGCATCTGCTGCGTCTGGCCAGCCTGCGTCTGTCGGCGTTGCAGGACATCAACAGTGCCCGCGCGCTGGTCCAGGGTGCCGACGAAATCCTGCGTGAGCAGGATGATCCGGGGGCTTTCGCTGCCCGCGAGCAGCTGGCGCGGAGCATGACGGCGCTGCGCAGTGTCGAGCAACCTGACCGTACCGGCCTGTTCCTGCAACTGTCGGCGCTGCGTGAGCAGGCCTTGCAGCTCAACGCGCTGGCGCCGGAGTACCAGGACAAGGGCGAGTCGCTGTTCGGCCTGACCTCCAGCCAGAGCGAAGACAGCTACTGGAGCCGCTGGTGGAAGCAGATTTCCCACTACATCCGCATCGACTTCAATGCCGACAAGGACATTCGCCCGCTGCTCGCCGGGCAGAGCCTGGCGCAGGTGCGTCTGGCCCTGACCCTGGCGTTGGAGCAGGCGCAGTGGGCTGCGCTCAATGGCGAGCCGCAGGTCTACGCCAAGTCGATTGGCGAGGCGCGCAGCGTGCTGGATACCAACTTCAACAAAGACAACCCGCAGAGCAAGGTCATCGCCGAGCGTCTGGCGGCCCTGGCCGGCCAGCCGGTGTCGGTGCTGACCCCGGACCTGGCGCAAAGCCTCAGCGCGGTACAGGCTTACCTGGAGCGTCGCCAGATGTCGCCACAGCCGGCTGAAACGCAGCGGGGGACCAGCCCATGAAGCGCTTTTACATCCTGCTGTTTATTGCCATTGCGGTCGCGGCCCTGATCGGCGTCGCCATGGCCGAGCACGCTGGCTATGTACTGATTTCCTATCAGAACTTCCGTTACGAATCGAGCCTCTGGGCGGCCTTGGGTCTGTTGCTGGCGCTCTGGCTGGTGCTGCTGGTTGCGCGTCTGCTGATCGGGTTGGTCAGCGCCTCCAGCGGGCTGGTCAATCCCTGGTCGCGACACAACCGCAGCCGCCGGGTGCAGATCGCGGTCGAACAGGGCCAGATGGACCTGGCTGAAGGTCGCTGGGCCAGCGCCCAGCGTCATCTGCATCGCGCTGCAGAGGCTGACCCGCAGCCGCTGCTCTATTACCTCGGGGCTGCCCGCGCCGCCAATGAGCAAGGCCGTTACGAGGAATGCGACAGCCTGCTCGAGCGTGCCCTGCAGCGTCAGCCGCAAGCCGAACTGGCAGTGGCCCTGAGTCATGCCCAGTTGCAGCAGGACCGTGGCGATACCGATGGTGCGCTGGTGACCCTGCAGGCGATGCAGGAGCGTCACCGGCATAACCCGCAGGTGCTGCGTCAGTTGCAACGTCTGTACCTGCTGCGCGGCGACTGGTCCGAACTGGTGCGTCTGATGCCTGAGTTGCGCAAAGACAAAGTGCTGCCGGCGGCCGAACTGGCCGAGCTGGAGCGTCGTGCCTGGGGTGAAAACCTCAGTCTGGCAGCCTGGCGTGAAACCGACGGTGCCAGCGCCAGTGGCCTGGCGTCGCTGGACCAGGCCTGGAAGGCGCTCAGTTCTGCGCAGCGTCAGGAACCGGCCCTGGTGTTGGCCTACGCCGAGCAGTTGCGGCGCCTGAATGCCGAGGCTCAGGCCGAAGATGTATTGCGCACCGCGCTCAAGCGCGACTACAACAGCCATCTGGCCCGTCTGTATGGTCTGGTGCGTGGCGCCGACAACGGCAAGCAGTTGCAGGCAGCCGAAGGCTGGCTGAAACAGCACCCCGAAGATCCCAGCCTGCTGCTGACCCTGGGGCGCATTTGTCTGCAAGGGCGCCTATGGGGCAAGGCGCGGGATTATCTGGAAAGCAGCCTGCGCTTTGAGCCCAATCCGGAGACCTGCGCTGAACTGGCGCGGCTGTTGGCTCAGTTGGGTGAAACCGAGCGTAGCAACCAGTTGTTCCAGCAAGGTCTGGGCATGCTCGATGAGCGCCTGCTGGCCCGGCCGCTGCCCGCGTTGAGTCGCGCCTGAAAATACGTCATGCAGGGGCCGATGGCGGGCTCCTGCGGCGATTGACCGCATTTTTCAGCGGAGTTGCGTGGTTGACAGAAATGCGCCTGGGAATATTCCTACGCTGTAAGGTAAGAATCCTGCATTTGTGTGTGTATTTTTCCTTTTGTTTTCAGCGAAACATCGGAAGGTCTGCGCCTTGAAAGCTTGAGGCGCTTTCCTCTACCGTAGCTGCCTTCGTTTTCTGTTACGGATTTGCCATGCATCTGGCCCGCACGCGCGTTCTCTTTCTCATGGCGTTCATTGCATGCGCATTGTCCCTGGGGGCGGCGCTCTGGCTGCAGCATGGCTTTAACCTCGAGCCATGCCTGCTCTGCCGCTGGCAACGGGTCTTGCTGGCGCTTGCCGCTCTGATCTGCCTGGCAGCCGCTTTACACGGCCCTTCGGTGCGCGGCTGGCGCCGTTATGCGGGGTGCCTTCTGCTTGCGGCTGTTGCGGGGGCTGGTGTGGCCGGGGCTCAGGTCGGGCTGCAGACCTCATCGCCCGAACAGTTTCTGGCGGTCACCAATGCGCTGGAGCGTAGCCTCGATAATCTGGCGCTGGATGCCTGGGGTGACCTGCTGCAAGGCGAGTCACGCTTGTGCGCCGAGATCAACTGGTCGCTGTTCGGCATCAGCCTGCCGGAGTGGAGTCTTTTGGGTTTTGCAGGACTGATGCTATTGGCACTGTATCCCTTGTCAGGCCAGATAGGCCGCAGGATCCGGGGCATTGGTCAGGATCAGGATCAAACACTTGTATGAACTTTCTCGTTTTCTTGACTTGATGGGCTTATCCTGCGGGCATAATCTGGCTCGCAAGCGTCGAGAAACTCGGCTCTCATGACGCCGTCAGGCTCGGTTCACCTGGCCTGTTTCGTGCCTTGAGGCCGCTACAGGACCGCATGCCCTTAAGGGAAGAGAGAACATCATGCTGGAAAGCTGCGAGAGTGCTCAGGAGCGTTGGGGTGGGGTCAACCTGCTGATTGATCGTTGGCTCCTCGAACGTCATGAACTGATCCGGGCCTATGATGCCCTTGGCGGTTCTCCGCAATCGCTCGGCGAGCGCAAGGCAAAGCAACGCTTCTGCCAGTTGCTGGTCGACTATGTCTCTGCCGGTCACTTCGAAGTCTATGAACAGCTCAGCGATGAAGCCCGGGCATTTAACGACGAGCGGGGTCTTGAGCTGGCCGACACACTGTTCCCGCGTCTGGAGGTCATCACCCAGTTTGCTCTGGCGTTCAATGATCGTTGCGACAAGAATGAATCTTCAGATTGTGCCACTGAGTTCAAGAAACTTGGCGGGCTGCTGCACGAGCGCTTCGAACTCGAAGACTGCCTGATCGAGGTGCTGCACAACTCGCACAAGGAAGAGGCCAGCGCTGAAGCCTGAGCGTTTAAAAGAGTTTTCAGAGCGTTTTGAAAAAGGGTGCTTCGGCACCCTTTTTCGTTCAGTGCGAAACAGCCAGTAACTCGATTTCGAACACCAGCGGCGTGAACGGGTCAATCAGGTCACCTGCGCCTTCGGCGCCATAGGCCTGTGCCGATGGAATCACCAGACGCCATTTGGCTCCGACCGGCATGCCTTGCAGGGCGGTTGTCCAGCCGCTGATCACGCTGTCGAGGCGGAACCACTGGGGCTGGTTGCTTTGATCGAACACCGTGCCGTCTGGCAGGCGCCCGGTGTAACGCACCTCGACCCGGCCATTGGGGTCAGGTCGAGGGCCGCTGCCGGCCACCAGTTCGCTCATGAGGATACCGTCAGCCAGAACCTTGACGCCCGGCTTGGCTTTTTCCGCGTCCATGAAACGCCGTTCCGCAGCCAGTGCGGCTTCGGTCTGCGAGTCGGTGCCGGCGGCTTCGGCCTGGGTCATGGCCGCATCGTGGTCAGCAAGGATCTTGTCGATGCGCGCTTGCTTGAGTGCCAGCGGCTTGCCCTGATAGGACTGCTTCAAACCCTCGACCAACGCATCCAGATCAAGGTCCGGGACCTCCTGGCGCATCCGTTCACCCAGGCTGGCGCCCAGGCTGTAGGCCAGATCACGGGTATCGCTGGACGCCGGGGGCTCACTGGCCTGGGCCAGCGGCACAACCAGAACCAACGACATTAACAGGTAGCGCGACATGGCTGCTCTCCGGCCAGTAATGAAAAAGCCTGAAGATTATGCCAGTGCCGGGAGGCTCGATGGGCAGCTTGCGCAGGTGAAATTTTTCAGACAGGCCATGAACTTGCACAATCTTGCGGGTGATGATGCAACAGCGGGCTTGCAATGCTGTCAAGATGCGCTAGCGGCGCTTCGGGCAGAGGGCTAGTATGGGCCGCAATTTCGTCAGCCAGGAGGTAAATCATGTCGGCCAAAAAGAAGCCAGTAAATACCCCATTGCATTTGCTCCAACAACTGTCGAGCAGCTTGCTCGAGCATCTGGAAGACGCCTGCACTCAAGCTCAGGCCGATGCCGAGAAACTGCTCGCCAAGCTGGAAAAACAACGGGTCAAGGCCCAGGAAAAACTGCACAAGTCGCGCACCCGCATTCAGGACGCTGCTGCCTCCGGAAAAACCAAGGCTCAGGCCAAGGCCAAGACCGCTGTCGAAGAACTTGAAGCGCTGCTCGACACCCTCAAAGATCGTCAGACCGAGACGCGCAACTACATTCAGCAACTCAAGCGTGATGTGCAGGAAAGCCTCAAGCTGGCCCAAGGCGTGGGCCGCGTAGGCGAAGCTGTCAGTAAAGTGTTGAGCTCGCGCGAAGCCAAGCCGGCTGCCAAATCTGCCGCTGCCAAGGCGCCAGCGAAAACCGCCGCTGCCAAACCTGCTGCCGCCAAGCCAGCTGCCAAACCCGCTGCTGCCAAGGCGCCAGCCGCAGCCAAGCCCGCTGCCAGCAAGGCACCAGCCGCCAAACCTGCTGCTGCCAAAGCACCAGCCAAGGCCGCCGCCGCTAAACCAGCCGCCGCCAAGCCTGCTGCCGCCAAGGCCCCGGCCAAACCAGCCGCCGCCAAGCCTGTTGCCGCCAAGGCCCCGGCCAAACCAGCCGCTGCCAAGCCCGCTGCCGCCAAGGCCCCGGCCAAACCGGCCGCCGCCAAGCCTGCTGCTGCCAAGGCCCCGGCCAAACCAGCCGCTGCCAAGCCCGCTGCCGCCAAGGCCCCAGCCAAACCAGCCGCCGCCAAGCCTGCTGCTGCCAAGGCCCCGGCCAAACCAGCCGCTGCCAAGCCTGCTGCTGCCAAGGCCCCAGCCAAACCAGCCGCCGCCAAACCTGAAGCCGCCCCGGCTGCAACTGCAAGCACGTCGGCACCTGCTGCGCCAGCCGCCCCGGCTACAGCGCCAGCAGTTGCCAACAGCGTCAACCCGAGCAGCGCTTCCTAAGCTGCTTGCCGGCGTCACTGGCCGCGTCGCACAGCACTTGCAGTGCGTCGCGGTCCAGCCCCGCCACTTCTGGGGCCAGCGTCTTGAGCCATAGTCCGGTCTCGTTTGCCTGCTCTTCAGGCCATTGCAGAACCAGGGCCTGCAAGCGTTGCAACAGAGCCTGTTCGGCATCCAGCTCCAGTTTCTTGAGCTGATTGCGCAGCGTCGCCAACCCCGCATCTGCTTTTGCGTTGCTACGCCATTGAATGCGTAGCGCACGCAGTGGAGTGACCACGTCTGCCTGCCAAGGCCGGGCCAGCGCGCTGATTGCTTCGACCCGCGCCGGATGGCAAGCCACCCCGCGCGCGCCCAGCCAGACTCCGCATAGCAGCATGCACACATCCGCGCCCTGGTCCTGCAGGCGCAGGCAGGCCTGCTCGATACCGGGTCGGGCATAGAAATCGAGGGTGAAACTCCATAGATCCGCAGGCATAGTGGTCCACCTGTCCGGGACGAAGCTGGTAGACTCCGCCGCCATCATGATTCGAATTGAAAACCTCACCTTACAGCGTGGTCCGCAGCGTCTGCTAGAAGATGCTGAATTGACCTTGCACGCCGGCCAGAAAGCCGGCCTCATCGGTGCCAACGGCGCCGGCAAATCCAGCCTGTTCGCGTTGCTGCGCGGCGAGCTGCATCCGGACTCCGGTGACTGCCGCCTGCCCGCCGACTGGCGGATTGCGCACATGCGCCAGGAAGTCGATACCCTCGAACGTCTGGCTGTGGACTATGTGCTCGATGGCGACGTGCATTTGCGCGATGTCCAGCGTCAGTTGGCTGAAGCTGAAACGGCCCACGATGGCACCGCTCTGGCGCGCCTGCACGCCGAACTCGACAGCGCCGATGGCTACACCGCCGATGCCCGGGCGCGCAAGCTGCTGGCCGGCCTTGGCTTCAGCAATGAGCAAATGGAGCGTCAGGTCGGCAGTTTCTCCGGTGGCTGGCGGATGCGCCTGAACCTGGCCCAGGCGCTGATGTGCCCTTCCGACCTGCTGTTGCTCGACGAGCCGACCAACCACCTGGACCTCGACGCGATCCTGTGGCTCGAAGACTGGCTCAAGGGTTATCCGGGCACCCTGTTGCTGATTTCCCACGACCGCGACTTTCTCGATGCCGTGGTCGATCATGTGGCGCATGTCGAGCAGCGCAAGATCATTCTCTACCGCGGTGGCTACAGTGCCTTCGAGCGCGCCCGTGCCGAGCGTCTGGCCCAGCAGCAACAGGCCTACGAAAAGCAGCAGGCGCAGCGTGCGCACATGGAAAAGTACATCGCCCGCTTCAAGGCCCAGGCCACCAAGGCCCGCCAGGCGCAGAGCCGGATCAAGGCCCTGGAGCGCATGGAAGAGCTGTCGGCGGCCCACGTCGACTCACCGTTCAACTTCACTTTCCGCGAGTCGGAGAAGATCTCCAGCCCGCTGCTGGACCTGTCTGATGCCCGTCTGGGTTATGGCGACAAGACCATCCTGGAGAAGGTCAAGCTGCAACTGACCCCAGGCGCGCGCATCGGCCTGCTCGGCCCCAACGGGGCAGGCAAGTCGACCCTGATCAAGAACCTGTCCGGTGAGCTGCAACCGTTGGCCGGGCGCTTGCAACGCGGTGAAAACCTCTCGGTGGGCTACTTTGCCCAGCATCAGCTCGACTCGCTGGACGCCAAAGCCAACCCCTTGTTGCACCTGCAGCGTCTCGCGCCCACTGAACGCGAGCAGACCCTGCGCGACTTCCTCGGCGGTTTCGACTTCCGTGGCGCGCGCCTCGATGAACCGGTGGTGAATTTCTCCGGTGGCGAAAAGGCCCGCCTGGCCTTGGCCCTGATTGCCTGGGAAAAGCCCAACCTGCTGCTGCTCGACGAACCGACCAACCACCTTGACCTGGAAATGCGCCTGGCGCTGACCATGGCCTTGCAGGAGTTCAGCGGTGCGGTGCTGGTGGTGTCTCACGACCGGCATTTGCTCAAGAGCACCACCGACAACTTCATGCTGGTGGCCGACGGCCGGGTCGAGGAGTTTGATGGCGACCTGGACGACTACACCCGCTGGCTGGCCGACTATCGTCAGCGCAACGCGCCGGTCAGCAACACCCCGGCCAATGCCGACAAGACCGACAAAAAGGCCCAGCGCCAGCAGGCCGCGGCCCTGCGTCAGCAACTGGCGCCGCACAAGAAACAGGCTGAAAAGCTTGAGCGTGAACTGGGTGAGGTGCAGGAAAAACTCGCCAGAATAGAGCACGGTCTGGCTGACAGCGCCATCTACGAAGCCGCCAACAAGGACAAACTGCGTGAGCTGTTGTCTGAACAGGCCAGGCTGAAAACCCGTGAGGGTGAGCTCGAAGAGGGCTGGATGGAGGCACTGGAGGTGCTGGAAACCATGCAGGCCGAGCTCGAAGCGTTGTCGTAAAGGTGCAAAGGTTGATGGACGTATTAGGCGTGACACTGGCGGCCCACTGGATCGAACCGATCTGGCTGGGTGTGCAAGTGCTGTTGATCCTGCTGGCGGGTTACCTGATCCAGCGTGTGGTAGGACGTTTTCTGACCCGCCTGGGCGAGCGTTACCCGTTGCCACCAGAGCTGTTGATGCCGGTGCGTGGCGGTTTGCGCTGGTTCATCATGGGCAGCGCCTTCGTCATCGTGCTGGGCCGCCTGGGCGTCTCGGCCACGGTGTTGTGGACGGCCCTGTCAGGCTTCGTGGCGGTGGCCGCGGTGGCGTTCTTTGCCATGTGGAGTGTGCTGTCGAACCTCTTGTGCGCGGTGATGATCTTCACCATCGGGCCGTTTCGCATCGGTGATGTGGTGGAACTGGTCGATACGCTCGACAAACCCGGGGTCAAAGGCCGGGTCACGGCCATCAACCTGATGTTCACCACCTTGATCGAGCTGCCCGAGCAGGGCGGTGCGCTGGTGCAGGTGCCCAACAGCCAGTTCTTCCAGAAGGCCGTGCGGCGCTGGCGCGGCACTGATGTGATTCCCCAGATCCTTGCCGACAAGCCGGCCAGCGAAGGCAAGTAACAGGCCGTTGAAAAACGTTGCCGAGGCAGCCAGTGCAAGGCAAAAACAGGCAAGAAACAGTCGCAGTCGCGCTCGACTTTACGGGTTGTAAATGAGCATTTCGATCGGACTCGCGCAGGAGCCGGTTTTCAACGCAGCGATGGCAACGTAGGTAGTTTTTAGACGTGCCCATCTGGTCACATTTGGAGATAACGCATACCGTAACGCATAGCTGAATCAATTCGAGGTGTGCGATGGCGTTTGAAACATGGCTGGCATTTTTTGCCGCGTGCTGGGTAATCAGTCTGTCACCGGGTGCCGGGGCGATCGCCTCGATGTCCTGCGGCCTGCAATACGGCTTCTGGCGTGGCTACTGGAACGCTCTGGGCCTGCAACTGGCACTGGTGGCGCAGATCGGCATCGTTGCGGCGGGGCTCGGTGCGGTACTGGCGACCTCGGACCTGGCGTTCTCGGTGATCAAATGGTTCGGTGTGTTGTACCTGATCTACCTGGGCGTCAAGCAATGGCGTGCGCAGCCTACTGAGCTGAGCGAAGACCCCGCCATGCGCCCGATCGGCAAGCCGTTGAGCCTGGTGCTGCGTGGCTTTCTGGTGAACATGAGCAACCCCAAGTCGCTGGTGTTCATGCTGGCGATCCTGCCGCAGTTCATCGACCCGAGCGCGCCGTTACTGGCGCAATACGTGATTATCACCCTGACCATGGTGGCGGTGGACCTGACCGTGATGGCCGGCTACACCGGGCTGGCCTCTCGCGTCTTGCGCGCGCTCAAGACTCCACGTCAGCAAAAGCGCCTGAACCGCACCTTTGCCAGCCTGTTCGTCGGTGCTGCGGGCTTTCTTGCGACCCTGCATCGCGGCACCGCCTGACTCCCGCTGGCTTGCCCGCCGTAGGAGCGGCTTCAGCCGCGAACGGGATTCGCTGCTGAAGCAGCTCCTACGGGGTAATGCCGATCAGTTAAGCGATTTCGGATCTTATTCGGTCTCGGTGGGAGTCTGGCTTGCCGGAGTGCCGGACCACAGCGAAAGGGCCAGTAAAGCCGGCACATTCTGCTGCGGATGTACCGCAGTATTCGTCGGCAAGCCAACTCCCACCGAATCCCGTTTGTCCTTCTGATCGCCATTAGTCCTACGAGGTCCATGTTTGCTGCGCGACAGCGCGGCGCCGAGGCGGCGGGCGATCTCCTACGGTGCATGGCAGGCAAGACCAACAAAAAAGGCCGGACCGAGCGTTAAAATTCAACGTCCGGCCCGGCCCTTTCATGTGCAAACCAAGACTCAACGCAGGATGCGCGGGGCCTCGTCGCGGGGCAGGTTGTTGTGCTGCACGGGTTGTTCAACCCATTCCACCTCGCCACGCAGTTGCTCGCGCAACTGGCGGCTGACATCCACGCCGATCGACTTGGACACTTCACGCACCACCCGGCCGCGGTTGAGCGAGACCTTGATGTCACGGCTGTTGACCAGCTTGGTGTCCTGGCCTTCGCCCATCGCCGTGAACGCCGAGGTGATCTCGAAGGTACGGGTGTTGATCAGGCTGAAGTCGGCTACCAGGGTGATGCCCATGACCGCCGAATAGCTATCGGTATGGGCCAGCTCGTTGATGTCTTCGCGGAAGTCGATATCCGACACCGTACCGAACAACACGTAGTCAGCACCCTTGAAGCTGCCATTCTTGATCCGGCGGATCACGTCGTAGACATCTTCCTTGGAGCTGGAGGTGTAGGGCGTGCCCTGAACCAGCTGGAACATGCCGGACTTGAGAATCTCGCCCTTGATGTCGCCGCTGAACTTGCGCAGCTCGCCCTGCTCGATGTAGCTGTTGCGCGACTCATAGGAGTCGTAGCTGGCCGAGCCCTGATAGCCTGCGCTGTAGGCATTGGCATGGGCGCTTTCGCTGGCGCGGGCCGAGACAATACGGATGTACTGCTCGACGCGCTGCTGGAACGCCATGTCTGCTACGGCCACCTTGGGGGCGGCCTGCACGCCGAAGGCGCACAGCAGGCCGATGATGCCGATCCATGCACGCATTGCTTAGCGCTCCGTGGTCTTGCGGATTTCTTTCTCGTCCATCCACTCGGCCAGACCGCTTTCAACGTCGATCAGTTGCAGGCTGAATTTGTAGTAGACGTCCTTATAGTCGCTGCTGCGCTTGACGATCGAGCTGATCGCGCCTTCCAGGCGGTATTTGGCAGCGATCATGTTGCCGGTCTTGGCGACGGTGGAGTTCTTGTACAGACCGCTCTGGTTTTGCAGCTTGAGCTGGTCGACCTGGCTTTGCATCTGGGTATTGTCGCTGGCGAAACGGGCGGTGCCGCTCTTCATCAGCTGGGTCTTGATCGAGGTGGTGATTTCGCGGGTATCGATGTACTCGCTGGTCTTGTTCTTCACGTCGTAGACCTGAACCACTGGACGGCCTTGCAGGATGCCGGACTGGGCCAGCGAGCGGGTCATGCTCTCGGCGATCATTTGCAGGTCGGTGGAGCCGAACTCGTTGGTCACGGTTTCCACGGCCTTGGTGTCGCCGTAGCTGATGTTCTTGCTGCCCAGGGTCGGCGAGTTGTTGGCGCAACCGGTGGCCAGTACAGCGACGGCAGCGATGGAGCAAAGACGGATAAAGGACATACAGGGGTTCTCTTTAACTTGGCAAAAAGGAAAACGGCTCAACGCTGCACTCAGGGCGTATTGACTTCAATCCGGAAGTCGGTGGCCTTGGGGACCGGCGCGATACCTGACAGCACGGTGCTCTGCGAGCCATACAGGGGCAGGGTTTTCCAGGTTTCTTCATCGGCCACCGGGAAACCGTCGTTGCCCAGCCAGGCGAAGCGGTAGTACAGGGTCTTGTTACGGCTGCTGGTGTTGCTCAGCTGGGCCTTGACGGTCAGGAAACCGTTCTCGCGGGCGACCCGAATGGCGCCGACTTCGATGTTCTTGAAATCGCCCATCTGCACGATCTTGCTGGCTGCGCTGCCGGGAGCCGGTGGCGGCGGGGTGGCACAGCCGGCGAGCAGGGCCAGGGCCAGGGCGCCGAGAATCTTGATACGCATTACAGAATCTCCGTCAAAGGGTCATTTGGCAGTTGCAGAAGTGGCAATCGCTTGGGGCACACCGGTCGGAATGACCTGGGCCATCTGGCCGTCGGCGAACACCTGGTTGCCCAGCGCGCGTACGGATACGACCTGGTAGGGCTTATCAACCTTGAATTGCACCTGCGAGCTACCCAAGGTGTTGGGCAGGCTTACCAAGTGCTGACCCTGTGGCAGACGAATGCGGGCAACCAGGGTGCGGTCAGGCAAGGTGCGCCAGGTGCGGGTGTCAGCACCTTCGGTGACCGCCGAAGCGATCCCGACGGCCAGGCCGGCCAGCGGGTTGACGTCGTTGAGCTGCTTCTGCGCCACGCCTCGGGTAATGGCGCGCACGGTGGTGCGCAGGATGATGCCGGGCATGTCATCACGCAGTGCACGACGCGACATGTCAGTGGTGCTGTTGAGCAGGGTCAGGTTGACGGCTTTACCGTCCAGGGTCACCTGATTGAACGAGGCGGTGCTGGTGTCGGCGCGGATCACCGGGAACGACAGCGGGGTGATGACCAGGTTACCGCTGATTGGCAGTGGCAATGGAATGCGCACCGAGTCACGGGCCGGCGCAAAGCCGCTCTGGATCACCAGCAGCACTTCGCTTTCGCCGCTTTTGCTGGCGTCGCCATCGAGTTTTTTCAGTGCGTCTTCAAGCAGCGGCGTATTCGGACGCAGCTCTACCGCCTTGCGATAACCCGGCGCGGCCAGCCCCTTCTCGCCCAGCGCTTCATACACGAAGCCAGACAGATAGTGACTGAAGGCACTCTGATAGCTGTTTTTCAGGCCGACCACTTCGGGCGCATCCAGCGAGGCCACCGGGTAGCCTTGCAGGTCTTTGAACTGGGTCTTGACGCCTTTCTCCTGAGCTTCCTGCTCGCTCTTGAGGTATTCCTTGTCACGCAGATTGGCAATGACCGCTTCGCGTTCATGGGTCTTTTTGATTTCGGTCCGGGCGCCGTCGAAGTCGTTGCGCGCCAGCAGGTTCAAGGCCATCTGGGTGGTCAGCATGACTTTTTCGTAGTCGTAGCCTTCGTAGCGACGCACCTTGTCGTTGACCAGGAAGCTGCCGAACTGGGCCAGGTACTTGTCGGTATCGAGCTTGACCGACTCTTCCCAGGTGTAAATGACTTTATCGGCCGAGCGCCAAGCGGTCTGGCTGCCGTCCAGGTCACCGCTGGCACGCAGCAGTTCGCCCTTCTCGAAGTAGTAGAGGAGGTCCTTGTCGGCACTGGTATTGTTTTTTTCCAGCGTGGCCAACGCCCCGACAATGTTGCCGGAGGTCATATGCTGGTTGGTTTCCTTGAGCTCGTTGTCGTAGCTGCGAAAGGCGGAGCAGCCGGCCAGTTGTACGGCAGCGACCAGCGTGAGCGCGGTCAAGGCACGAGAAGACATGTGCGTTCCATTCCCTGAAGTCTGTTCGGGTCTCAGGGATAACCCGCTATGCCAGTCCAATGGCCAGGCGCTGCGGGCTGCCTGAATGAGTCCATCCGGTGGGAAAAGTATGTCCCGGTATGTGCGGAGGGCGCGAAATTATAAGGCCGAAGGCGGCGATGACAACGGATATTTGCCGTTGTTCCAGCACACATGCGCAATGGGTCACGCAAATTGCCAACTTGCGCACCTCTTTATCGCGCCAATCGGCTGTGGAAGGGTGATGCTGCAGCGATAGGTCAGGCAGGTGTTACTTCCTAAAATAAAATGTAATTTTTTGTCACAAATTTCCGCTTTGAGTATTGAGCCTGTGATGGTGTGAGGGAACAATGCACGGCTTTGTGGTCTGTTGAGAATCGTTTCATGCCTTCCCTTGCCCGTGTTTTGAGCTGGCTGCTCATGCCTGTACTGCTGCTGTGCAGCTCTGTGCTGTTGGCCGAGCCTGTCGAAGGTGCCGTCCAGGCGCTGCACTTGCTCGACTACATTGCTGCCGACTACCCGGCGACGGTGGCCGACGGCAAGGTCATTGATGATGGCGAGTACCGCGAGCAGGTCGAATTCCTCGGTGCGTTACAGGGCCTGGTGGTCGGTTTGCCACAGCGGGCCGGGCGCGACAGCCTGGAGCACGGTGTTGAGCAATTGTTGAGCGCGGTGCAGCGCCGCGATGAGGGCAGCGCCGTGGCCCGTCAGGCCCGCCAGTTGGGCGCCAGCCTGGCCGCCGCGTACGAGGTCAGCCAGGCGCCGTTGATTACCCCGGACCCGGCCCGTGGCGCACCGCTGTATGCGCAGGTCTGCTCGGTGTGCCATGGCGCCAGCGGCGCCGGCGACGGGCCGGCAGGTATCGGCCTGGAGCCGCCACCGGCCAATCTGCGCGATGCCGCACGCCTCGATCGGTTAAGCCTGTACGGCATCTACAACACCCTCGGGCTTGGCGTGGCGGGCACCGACATGCCGGCCTTCGGTGAACTGCTTGATGAGCGTCAGCGTTGGGACCTGGCGGTTTATATCGCAGGCTTTACCGCCCAGCCTGGGGCCAGCTCGGACAAGACCTGGCAGCTGGCCGATCTGGCGCGCCTGACTCCGGCAGAAGTCGAGGCTGCTGAGGGGCCGCAAGCGGCCGCCGCCTTCCGGGCCCAGCGCGCCAAGCCGCCACAGGCCCAGCGGGGGCCCGCGCAGTTGCTCGACTACACCCGCACCACCCTGGACAAGAGCCTGGCCGCCTATGCGGCAGGTGACCGCGACCAGGCCTATGACCTGTCGGTTGCCGCCTATCTGGAAGGTTTTGAACTGGTCGAAAGCTCGTTGGACAACGTCGACACCGCGCTGCGCAAGGACACCGAAAAGTCGTTGATGGCGTATCGCCAAGCGGTGCAGGACAACCTGCCTCAGGAGCAGGTGGCTCAGCGTCTGGACCTGGCCAAGGTCAAGCTCAAGGCGTCTGCCGAGGCGTTGGGCGGTGATGGTCTGAGCGTGTCCCTGAGCTACATTTCCGGCCTGCTGATTCTGTTGCGTGAAGGGCTGGAAGCGATTCTGGTGCTGGCGGCGATCCTGGCGTTCTTGCGTAACACCGGTCAGGAATCGGCGGTGCGCAGCGTCAATGTTGGTTGGGGCCTGGCATTGCTGGCGGGGCTGGCGACCTGGGCGCTGGCGGCTTATGTGATTGATGTCAGCGGTGCCCAGCGTGAACTGCTCGAAGGCGCCACGGCATTGTTTGCCAGTGTCATGGTGCTGTGGCTCGGGGTCTGGATGCATGATCGTCGCCACGCCGCTGCCTGGCAGGATTATGTGAAGAGCAGCCTGGTCAGTGGTGGCGGCCGTTTCGGCTTTGCTGTGCTGGCATTCTTCTCGGTGTATCGCGAGTTGTTCGAGGTCATCCTGTTCTACGAGACCCTGTGGCTGCAGGCCGGTCCCGCCGGGCATAACGCCGTCCTGGCGGGGGCGGGAACCGCGCTGGTGCTGTTGCTGGGGCTGGCCTGGATCATCCTGCGCGGCTCGGCGAAACTGCCGCTGGCGCTGTTCTTCTCAATCAATGCTGCATTGCTGTGCGCACTGTCGGTGGTGTTCGCCGGACATGGTGTCAAAGCGCTGCAGGAAGCCGGCATCTTCGGCACCCATCCGGTGAACTTCTTCGAGTTCGACTGGCTGGGTGTGCATGCCGATGCCTGGTCACTGAGCGCTCAGGCAGTGGCGTTGCTGGCGATTGCCTTGCTGTACGGGCGTAGCCGTTTGCAGGAGCGCCGCGCCGCAGGCTGATCGCGGCTATCGGGCCGCATCGTCCTCATGGGTCAGCTCAATGACCCGGTCAACCAGCTTGTTGATCCCCGCAGCGGCCTCGCTGATGCTGCGGGCGAGCATGTAGGCCGGGGTGCTGACCAGTTTGCGCTCGGCGTCTTCGACGATGTCCTCGACATGGCTGTCCTGGTGCACACCGCCCATCTGGATGATCGCTGCGGCGGTGTCCGGGTCGTTGCCGATGGTACTGATGACGCCCGGGCCGTAGATTTTCGCGGCCAGTGCGGGGGTGATGCAGATCAGCCCGACCGGCTTGCCTGCCTCGACAAAGGCCTTGAGCAGTGCCAGCACGTCTTCCTGCACATGGCAGGCGGCCCCTTCGGTGGCCAGGTTCGAGAGGTTCTTGGCCGAGCCGAAGCCGCCAGGCACGATGATCGCGTCAAAGTCTTCGGCACGGGCTTCGCGGACGTCCTGGACGGCGCCGCGGGCGATGCGTGCCGACTCCACCAGTACGTTGCGCGACTCTGCGCTGACTTCACCGGTGAGGTGGTTGATGACATGCAGTTGCGCGATATCCGGTGCGAAGCATTGTACCTGCACGCCGCGTTGATCCAAGCGCAGCAGGGTCAGGACGCTTTCATGGATCTCAGCGCCATCGTAGACGCCGCAGCCAGACAGGATAACGGCTACTTTTTTGTGCATGTCGAACACTCTCCATCATGAACCCGGTCGGGCGCCGGGTATGCCTGTGCCTGCCGCGCTGAAAATCAGCGGGCATGCAAAAGATCGGATCGTAGCAGGAGCGGGATGTTCAATGCAGTCCGGGCACTGGGTGCCCGGACCGGGTGGGGGGTCAGTCGGCTTTCTTGTCGGCCGGATCCAGAGGCGCTTCGCTGGCGGAGACGGCAGCGAGTTTCTCTTCCCGGGCCAGGCGGGCGCTCTTGAAGCGGCGGCGCGCCCAGAGTGCCAGACCGATCACCAGCAGACCGCCGAGGACCCACAGCTCGTACTTCTTGATATTGCCCAGCAGGCCTTCCATGACCGAGCCGAAGTGGTAGGACGCCGAGGCCAGGGCCACGGCCCAGACTGCTGCCCCGATGCCGTTGAGGATCAGGTAGCGCGCCGGCGGATAGCCGGACAGGCCGATAGCCACCGGCATCACGGTGCGCAGGCCGTAGACGAAGCGGAAGCTCAGCACCCAGAGGTCGGGGTGCTTGCGCACCAGGCGCAACGCCCGGTCGCCCATCGCCTGCCAGCGCGGTTTGCGGGCCAGCAGCTTGCGGCCGTGCCGGCGCCCCATGAAGTACCAGAGCTGGTCGCCTGCATAGCTGCCGCAAAACGCGACCAGCATGACCATGTTAAGGTCCATGTATCCACGGAACGCCAGGAATCCGGCAAGCACCAGAATGGTCTCGCCTTCAAAGAAGGTGCCGATGAACAGGGCCAGATAGCCGAAGTCGTTTAGAAAATTCTGGAGCATTGTCTGGATGCTGGCGAAATGAGGACCGCAGCCTAACTCGCGCAGGAGAAACTGGAAAGCACCCATGTGCGTCGCAGCGTTAAAGAATGTTACAACCACAGCGCTGAAAATCGCGCCAGAGGCTCTGCTGCGGCCTCGGGTCGCAGACTGCACTTAAATTGTCACACTTTGGTCATAATGGCGGCTTATAACTGTCGCGCTTGCCCGCGTATGCGGGCTCAGGAGTATTGCCGTGAGTTTTACCCCCGCAAACCGCCTGTTCCCCCTCACTCGCCTGCGTCGTAACCGGCGCGACGATTTTTCCCGACGGCTGGTACGTGAAAACGTCCTGACCGTCGACGACCTGATTCTTCCGGTGTTTGTCCTCGACGGTGAAAACCGTCGTGAGTCAGTGGCTTCGATGCCGGGTGTCGAGCGGTTGTCGATTGACCTGCTGCTCAAGCAAGCCGAACACTGGGTGGAGCTGGGTATTCCTGCGCTGGCTCTGTTTCCGGTTACCCCGGCCGAGAAAAAGTCCCTCGACGCTGCCGAGGCGTGGAACCCCGACGGTATCGCCCAGCGCGCCACCCGCGCCCTGCGTGACCGGTTTCCGGAGTTGGGCGTCATCACCGATGTGGCACTGGATCCTTTCACCACCCATGGTCAGGACGGCATCCTCGATGACGAGGGCTATGTGCAGAACGACATTACCGTTGATGCACTGGTGAAACAGGCGCTGTCGCATGCCGCTGCCGGCGCTCAGGTGGTTGCCCCGTCCGACATGATGGATGGCCGGATCCAGGCAATCCGTGAAGCGCTGGAGCTGGCCGGGCATGTCAATGTGCGGATCATGGCTTACTCGGCCAAGTACGCCAGTGCCTATTATGGTCCGTTCCGCGATGCGGTCGGTTCGGCATCCAATCTGGGCAAGGCCAATAAGGCCTCTTACCAGATGGACCCGGCCAACAGCCATGAGGCGCTGCATGAAGTGGCTGCCGATCTGGCGGAAGGTGCCGACATGGTGATGGTCAAACCGGGCATGCCGTATCTGGACATCCTTTACCGGGTCAAGGACGAGTTCAAGGTTCCGACTTTTGTTTATCAGGTCAGCGGCGAATACGCGATGCACATGGCTGCGATCCAGAATGGCTGGCTGAGCGAGGGCGTGATTCTCGAATCGCTCACCGCGTTTAAACGTGCCGGTGCCGACGGTATCCTGACTTACTTTGCCGTGCGTGCCGCTCAACTTTTAAAAGGGCAATAGCCTCCCTCACAGGAACGTTCATGAATACCGAAGGACTCACCCAAGCCACCGTAGAAGTCAGTGTTCAGGAGGCTACACCTGTGGTTGAGCCTGCCATTGAGCTTGAGCAGGTCGTCGAGACCCCTGTTACCGCGGCCCCTGCAGTTGTCGTTACCAACCTGGACGACAGCAGCCTGTACATCCACCGTGAACTGGCCCAATTGCAGTTCAACATCCGGGTGCTGGAGCAGGCGCTGGATGAGTCCTATCCGCTGCTGGAGCGGCTGAAGTTCCTGCTGATTTTTTCCAGCAACCTGGATGAGTTCTTCGAGATTCGCGTGGCGGGCCTCAAGAAACAGATCAATTTTGCCCGTGAGCTGGCCGGCGCCGATGGTTTGCAGCCGCACCAGGCGCTGGCGCGTATCAGCGAGCAGGTCCACGAGCAGGTGGATCGCCAGTACGCGATCCTCAACGACATCCTGTTGCCGGAGCTTGAAAAGCATCAGGTGCGCTTCATTCGTCGTCGTTACTGGACGGTCAAGCTCAAGACCTGGGTGCGCCGCTATTTCCGTGATGAAATCGCACCGATCATCACCCCGATCGGCCTGGACCCTACCCACCCGTTCCCGCTGCTGGTCAACAAGAGTCTGAACTTCATCGTCGAGCTTGAAGGCGTCGACGCCTTCGGTCGCGATTCGGGTCTGGCGATTATCCCGGCACCGCGCTTGCTGCCACGGGTCATCAAGGTGCCTGAAGACGTCGGTGGGCCTGGCGACAACTTCGTATTCCTGTCGTCGATGATCCATGCGCACGCCGATGACCTGTTCCAGGGTATGAAGGTCAAGGGCTGTTATCAGTTCCGGTTGACCCGTAACGCCGACCTGGCGCTGGACTCCGAGGACGTCGAAGACCTGGCCCGTGCCCTGCGCGGCGAGCTGTTCTCGCGTCGTTACGGTGACGCGGTACGCCTTGAGGTGGCAGATACCTGCCCGAAACACCTGTCAGACTACCTGCTCAAGCAGTTCAGCCTGAACGAGTCGGAGCTGTATCAGGTCAACGGCCCGGTCAACCTGACGCGCCTGTTCAGCATTACCGGTCTGGACAGTCATCCAGAGCTGCAATACCCGCCGTTCACCCCGGCGATTCCCAAATTGCTGCAGAACAGCGAAAACCTGTTCAGCGTGATCCGCAAGCAGGACATCCTGCTGTTGCACCCGTTCGAGTCCTTCACGCCGGTTGTCGACCTGCTGCGCCAGGCCGCCAAAGACCCGCATGTGCTGGCTGTGCGCCAGACCCTGTACCGCAGTGGTGCCAACTCCGAGATCGTCGATGCGCTGGTGGATGCGGCGCGCAACGGCAAGGAAGTCACGGCGGTCATTGAGCTGCGGGCACGTTTTGACGAAGAGTCGAACCTGCAACTGGCCAGCCGCCTGCAAGCGGCAGGTGCGGTAGTGATCTATGGTGTGGTCGGCTTCAAGACCCACTCCAAGATGATGCTGATCCTGCGCCGCGAGAACGGCGACATCGTGCGTTACGCGCACATGGGCACCGGTAACTACCATGCCGGCAACGCGCGGCTGTATACCGACTACAGCATGCTGACGTCCGATGATGCGCTGTGCGAAGACGTGTCCAAGCTATTCAGCCAGTTGATCGGCATGGGCAAGATCCTGCGCATGAAGAAGCTGCTGCATGCGCCGTTCACCCTCAAGAAGGGCATCCTGGACATGATTGCCCGGGAAACCCAGTTTGCCGCGGAAGGCAAGCCGGCGCATATCATTGCCAAGTTCAACTCGCTGACCGACCCGAAAGTCATCCGCGCGTTGTACAAGGCCAGCCAGGCCGGGGTGAAGATCGATCTGGTGGTGCGCGGCATGTGCTGCCTGCGACCGGGCATTGCGGGGGTGTCGCACAATATTCAGGTACGCTCGATCATCGGTCGCTTCCTGGAGCACACCCGGGTCTATTACTTCCTCAATGGCGGTGATGAGCAGATGTTCCTGTCCAGTGCCGACTGGATGGAGCGTAACCTCGACAAGCGTGTCGAGACCTGCTTCCCGGTGGACAGCAAGAAGTTGATCCTGCGGGTCAAGAAAGAGCTGGAGCTGTATCTGACCGATAACACCCATAGCTGGATTCTGCAGTCCGACGGCCGTTACATCCGTACCAGCCCGACCGGCAACCAGAATGCCCGCAGTGCCCAGGCGACCCTGCTGGAGCGCCTGAGCAAGCCGATCATCAGCGTGAGCTGAAGACGATCCCGACCCGGGTCAGCCACTCCGCTTCCAGCGCGAAGTCGGCCTGGGTCAGCTGGTTGTTTTCCAGCCAGCCGTCCGGGAACTGCGCGTCGAGGTTCGGACCGTCGGCGCGCAGCACCACCTGCGGCATTTCCTGAGTGCCACGGATGTGGTGGAACAGGATGGCGAAGCGCAGCAGCACGCACAGGCGAATCAGCTTGATGCCTTCATCACCGAATTCAGCGAACTTGTCCTTGGGGATGTTGCGGCGATGGCCGCGTACCAGCAGGGCCAGTTTCTGTTGGTCTTCATGGGAGAAACCTGCCAGGTCGGAGTGCTCGATCAGGTAGGCGCCATGCTTATGGTAGTGATAGTGGGCGATATCCAGCCCCACTTCATGCACCTTGGCGCCCCAGCTCAGCAGTTCGGCGTAGCTTTCATCTTCCAGGTCCCAGGCTGCGGCGACCTGTTCCAGCGCCATCAGTGCCTTGCGCTCGACCCGCGCAGCCTGCTCCATGTCGACGTGATAGCGCTCCATCAGGGAATTGAGGGTGCGTTCGCGGACGTCTTCGTGATGATGGCGGCCCAGCAGGTCGTAGAGCACGCCTTCACGCAGCGCGCCCTCGCAGTGATCCATGCGCTGCAGTTCCAGGGCATCGAAGATCGCCTCAAGAATGGACAGCCCGGCGGGGAAGATCGCCAGACGATCGGGCTTGATGCCTTCGAAGTCGATTTTTTCGATATCGCCCAGTTTGAACAGGCGGCGCTTGAGCCAGGCCAGACCTTCAGCGTTGACCTCGCCGGAACCATGCCCATTGGCCTTCAGTACCGCGCCGATGGCGCGAATGGTGCCTGAGGAGCCGATGGCCTCGTCCCATTTCAGGCGGTGCAGGCCCTGCTCGATGCTCATCAACTCCAGACGAGCTGCGGTGTAGGCCTGGGCATAGCGCGCCGGGGTGATCTTGCCATCGCGGAAATAACGCTGGGTGAAGCTGACGCAGCCCATCTGCAGGCTCTCGCGCAGCAATGGCTCGAAGCGCTGGCCAATGATGAATTCGGTGCTGCCGCCGCCGATATCGGCCACCAAGCGCTTGCCGGGGGTGTCGGCCAGGGTGTGCGAGACGCCCAGATAAATGAGGCGCGCTTCTTCGCGGCCGGAAATCACTTCTACGGGGTGGCCGAGAATGGCTTCGGCGCGATGAATGAATTCATTGCGGTTGCGGGCTTCACGCAGGGCATTGGTGCCGACAATCCGGACCGCGCCCAGTGGCAGACCGTTGATCAGTTGCGCAAAGCGCTTGAGGCAGTCCAGGCCGCGCTGCATCGACTCTTCGGTCAGTTGCCGCTCTTCATTAATGCCGGCCGCCAGCTGTACCTTCTCGCCCAGCCGCTCAAGAATGCGGATATCGCCCTGATTGGTCTTGGCCACCACCATATGGAAGCTGTTTGAGCCCAGGTCGATGGCAGCGATCAGAGAAAGATTCTTGGCTTTGGTGTGAGGCATGGTCAGGAGATTCCGGTCAATGACCGCAACATCCTGCCACGAACCATGGCGCACGCCAACGCGAAGCTGTACGGTGCGGCGTCATGGCGTGCTGAAAAAGCCGGTCACCGGTCCAATTGTCAGGCCCGCAAAAGCCGCATGAATCGTTGCCCTTACAAGGCTGAGTGGCCGGATATCCGTTCAGTGCGCTTGCGCTCAGGTGCTGAGCTATAACCACAGTGATGCGCCATCA
This sequence comes from Pseudomonas sp. 21LCFQ02, assembly GCF_024129895.2. Taxonomy (NCBI): domain Bacteria; kingdom Pseudomonadati; phylum Pseudomonadota; class Gammaproteobacteria; order Pseudomonadales; family Pseudomonadaceae; genus Pseudomonas; species Pseudomonas sp. 21LCFQ02. The sequence continues at coordinate 1,027,051 of NZ_CM178749.1, read as the reverse complement.
TAGACAGAGTCAATGATCGATTACTTCCTGAATGCCAGCAGGCCCGCTATGATGAACGACGTTTTTAGCCTAGCAACCCGGAGAATTCCATGAGCGACCTGATCAAACACGTCACTGACGCCACCTTCGAAGAAGTAGTTCTTCAGGCTCAGGGCCCCGTGCTGGTTGATTACTGGGCAGAATGGTGCGGCCCTTGCAAGATGATCGCTCCGGTTCTGGACGACATCGCTTCGACCTATGAAGGCCGGCTGACCATCGCCAAGCTGAACATCGACGAAAACGCCGACACCCCTGGCAAGCACGGTGTACGTGGTATCCCGACCCTGATGCTGTTCAAGAACGGCAACGTTGAAGCCACTAAAGTTGGCGCCCTGTCGAAGTCGCAACTGGCGGCTTTCCTCGACGCCCACCTGTAAGGCCGGGCTGTTCAAGACCCCGCTAAATGCGGGGTTTTTTTCAGGACGCGCACTAGACGCCTGAAAATCCAGATGTTACATTCGGCCCCGCAACGGTTTCTCCGTTGCCCCCTGCAAGCCGTCGCCGACGCTCTCCTTTCGATTCAGTACGCGATCCTTTCGCCATCTCTGCGGCGCGGTCTCATTAAGCCAGAGGCTTAATTTCCCCTCATATACGATTACTTCATTCCCATATGAACCTGACTGAACTCAAGCAAAAGCCGATTACCGATCTGCTCGAAATGGCCGAACAGATGGGCATAGAAAATATGGCCCGTTCGCGCAAGCAGGATGTGATTTTCGCCCTGCTCAAGAAGCACGCAAAGAGCGGCGAAGAAATCTCCGGTGATGGTGTGCTGGAGATCCTCCAGGACGGCTTCGGTTTCCTGCGTTCCGCAGATGCTTCCTATCTGGCCGGCCCGGACGATATCTACGTCTCGCCAAGCCAGATTCGCCGCTTCAACCTGCGTACCGGCGACACTATTGTCGGCAAGATCCGCCCTCCAAAGGAAGGCGAGCGTTATTTCGCCCTGCTCAAGGTTGACTCGATCAACTTCGACCGCCCGGAAAACGCCAAGAACAAGATCCTGTTCGAGAACCTGACCCCCCTGTTCCCGAACAAGCGCCTGAAAATGGAAGCCGGTAACGGCTCCACCGAAGACCTGACCGGCCGGGTCATCGACCTGTGCGCACCCATCGGTAAAGGTCAGCGTGGCCTGATCGTCGCTCCGCCAAAAGCGGGCAAGACCATCATGCTGCAGAACATTGCGGCCAATATCACCCGCAACAACCCTGAATGCCACCTGATCGTGTTGTTGATCGACGAGCGTCCGGAAGAAGTGACCGAAATGCAGCGCACCGTGCGCGGCGAAGTCGTCGCTTCGACCTTCGACGAGCCGCCGACCCGTCACGTGCAGGTTGCCGAGATGGTGATCGAGAAGGCCAAGCGGCTGGTCGAGCACAAAAAGGATGTGGTCATCCTGCTCGACTCCATCACCCGTCTGGCGCGCGCCTACAACACCGTGATCCCGAGCTCCGGTAAGGTCCTGACCGGTGGTGTCGATGCTCACGCCCTGGAGAAGCCGAAGCGTTTCTTCGGTGCTGCGCGTAACATCGAAGAAGGCGGTTCGCTGACCATCATCGCGACTGCGTTGATCGAAACCGGTTCGAAGATGGACGAAGTCATCTACGAAGAGTTCAAGGGTACTGGCAACATGGAACTGCCCCTGGACCGTCGGATCGCCGAGAAGCGCGTCTTCCCGGCCATCAATATCAACCGTTCCGGCACCCGCCGTGAAGAGTTGCTGACCGCCGACGACGAACTGCAACGCATGTGGATTCTGCGCAAGCTGCTGCACCCGATGGACGAAATCGCCGCCATCGAGTTCTTGACCGACAAGCTCAAGACGACCAAGACCAACGATGAGTTCTTCCTGTCCATGAAACGCAAGTAACGGACAGTCTCATCGAAAATGGCGCCCTCGCGGCGCCATTTTTTTTGCCTGCACGCTGGCGCGTCTGCACAGAGCAGGTACGATGTGCACCTCTTTGTAAAAGTGGCCGGGTCAATGAAATTCAAGGATCTAAGGGACTTCGTGCAGCAGCTTGAGCAGCGCGGAGAGTTGAAACGCATCCAGATGCCCATTTCCCCCGTACTGGAAATGACCGAGATCTGTGATCGCACCCTGCGAGCCAAGGGCCCGGCCCTGCTCTTCGAAAAGCCCGCCGGGTTCGATATTCCGGTATTGGGCAACCTGTTCGGCACCCCGCAGCGGGTCGCCATGGGCATGGGCGCGTCGTCCACTGACGAGCTGCGCGAGATCGGCAAACTGCTGGCCTTCCTTAAAGAGCCCGAGCCGCCCAAGGGTCTCAAGGACGCCTGGTCCAAGCTGCCGATCTTCAAGAAAGTCATCGCCATGGCGCCCAAGGTGGTCAAGGATGCGCCTTGCCAGGAAGTGGTCATTGAAGGTGATGACGTGGATCTTGGCATGCTGCCGGTGCAGACCTGCTGGCCGGGCGATGTCGCGCCGCTGATCACCTGGGGCCTGACCGTCACTCGCGGGCCGAACAAAGAGCGCCAGAACCTGGGCATCTATCGCCAGCAGGTGATCGGCCGCAACAAGGTCATCATGCGCTGGCTCAGCCATCGCGGCGGCGCGCTGGACTTCAAGGAATGGTGCGCGAAGAACCCCGGCAAGCCGTTCCCGGTATCGGTGGCTCTGGGTGCAGACCCGGCCACCATTCTCGGCGCTGTCACGCCAGTACCGGACAGCCTGTCCGAGTACGCGTTCGCCGGTCTGCTGCGCGACAGTCGCACTGAGCTGATCAAGTGCCGGGGCAACGACCTGCAAGTGCCGGCCACTGCCGAAATCGTTCTGGAAGGGGTGATTCATCCCGGCGAGATGGCCGACGAAGGCCCGTATGGCGATCACACCGGTTACTACAACGAAGTCGACAGTTTCCCGGTGTTCACCGTCGAGCGCATTACCCATCGGCAAAAGCCGATCTACCACAGCACCTACACTGGCCGGCCACCGGATGAGCCGGCGATTCTCGGGGTGGCGCTCAATGAAGTATTCGTGCCGATCCTGCAAAAGCAGTTCCCGGAGATCACTGACTTCTATCTACCGCCTGAGGGCTGCTCGTACCGCATGGCGGTAGTGACCATGAAGAAGCAGTACCCCGGCCATGCCAAGCGCGTGATGCTGGGTGTCTGGTCGTTCCTGCGACAGTTCATGTACACCAAGTTCGTTATCGTGACCGACGACGATATCAATGCGCGGGACTGGAACGACGTCATCTGGGCCATCACAACGCGCATGGACCCCAAGCGCGACACGGTGATGATCGACAACACGCCGATCGATTACCTGGACTTCGCCTCGCCGGTGTCGGGCCTGGGCTCGAAGATGGGCCTGGATGCCACGCACAAATGGCCGGGTGAAACCAGTCGCGAGTGGGGCCGGGTTATCGTCAAGGATGAGGCGGTCACACGCCGTGTGGACGAGATCTGGAATCAGCTGGGAATAGATTGATGCGCGTAACCTTGCAGCCTTCGGGCGCCGTTCTCGATACCTTGCCCGGCGAGGCCATTCTGGCGGCGGCCCAGCGGCTGGGCTATGAATGCCCGAACAGTTGCCGCAACGGTAACTGTCATGTCTGCGAAGCCCTGCTGGTCGAAGGCCGGGTCGCGCAGGCGGGCACAGAGCACGACCACGGCGAGATCTACACCTGTGTGGCTGAGCCGCTGGAAGACTGCATCGTGTTGTGGGACGGCGTGCTGGCCTTGGGTGAACTGCCGGTGCGCAAGCTGGCCTGCCAGGTCAGCGAGTGCGTGGCGGTCGGTGGCGATGTCTGGCGTATCGGCCTGCGCACGCCGGCGGGCAAACTGCCGCGCTATCACGCCGGCCAGTACCTGATGCTCGAACGTGACGGCGGCGGCAAGTCGGCGTTCTCGCTGGCCAGCGCACCGCACAGCGGCCGCGACCTGCAACTGCACGTGCTGGTCCGTGAGGCGGGCGCCCGAGCATTGCTTGAGCAATTGCAGCGTGACGGCATCGCCCGTGTCGAGCTGCCGTTGGGTGACACCCATCTGGCCGAGCTGCCCGATGGCCCGCTGGTGCTGATCGCCGCCGGTACCGGGATGGCGCAGATGCATAGTCTGATCGAGCATTGTCGGGCTAACGGCTTCAAGCATCCGGTGCATTTGTACTGGGGGGTGCGCCGTCCGGAGGACTTCTACGGTATCGAGCATTGGGAGCAGTGGCAGAGCCTGCCCAACCTGCATCTGCACAAGGTGGTCAGCGACCTGTGTGGCTGGGTCGGGCGCTGCGGGCTGCTGCACGAGGCTGTTCGCGAAGACATTGCCGACCTCTCAGGTGTTTATGTGTATGCCAGCGGCTCACCGGCAATGGTTTATGCAACCCTTGATGCGCTGGTCGAAGCGGGCATGGATGCACATCACATGCGCGCCGATGTGTTTGCCTACGCGCCACGCTGACGGCGCCAGGCTGTGGCGTGCGGCATATGACGAGTGCAGGGTCTGTTATTCCTAAAAGTTCTTGGTTTGCAGTGTATTTAGACCTGTTTTGCAGATTCGTGCGGTTGGATTAAAAATTGCTTCGTGCCAGTATGAAGCGGTGGCCAGAATCGTTTCATCGCTGGCCGCCTTATTCGTTTGGTACTCGCTTTTGCACGATCGGCAGGCCTGGAGAAAGCGTTTCATCGCACTGCAAGGCCGGCCATGACTGGCGCTGACCCCGCCAGGGGGATACATGGGCAATCCAATCAACGATCTCGCCGCAGCCGTACACGACGGTCTGGGGCTGACTTACCCTCCAGTTATTGACCTCGGTCCGCAGTTGACCCACGAGCAACTGCTGGCCTCGATGCACGCCACGCTGCAACAGCACCAGGGCGGGCCGGTCTGGCTGTTCGCTTATGGCTCGCTGATCTGGCGTCCGGAATGCTCTACCGTGGAGCGTCAGCGCGCGCGGGTGCACGGTTATCACCGCGGGCTGTACCTGTGGTCCCACGAGCATCGTGGCACGCCGGCAGCTCCCGGGCTGGTATTTGGTCTGGATCGTGGTGGCTCGTGCACTGGCGTTGCCTATCGTTTACCTGAGCACTGCCTGGAAGAGTCGTTGCTGGCGCTGTGGAAGCGCGAGATGCCTTACCCCTCCTATCGTCCGCACTGGCTCAGTTGCCGACTGGAGGATGGTCGCAAGATCAAGGCGTTAGGGTTTGTGCTGGAGCGGCATTTGCCCAGCTACGCAGGCAATCTGCCCGACAGCGTCCTGAGCCAGGTGCTGGCCAGCGCCTGTGGGCGCTCAGGAACGACTCACGATTATGTGCAGCAGACCGTTCAGGCGCTGCGCAGCCACGCCATGCCAGATCTTAATCTGGAGGCGCGGCTCAAGCGCTGTGCTGCACGCGCCTGAATCAGGCTGATTCAGGCCTTGCTTTCGCGTGAGGTGCTGGCGACCTGTTTGTGCTTAAGGGTTGGCGCCAGGAACGCCATGGCCAGGATGCAGGCACCGATCAACAGCACGAAGCCGCCGTCCCAGCCGTAGTGGTCCACGGTGTAACCAATCGCGGCACTGGCTGCGACCGAACCGCCCAGATAGCCGAACAGCCCGGTAAAACCTGCCGCAGTACCGGCAGCTTTCTTTGGCGCCAGTTCAAGGGCTTGCAGACCGATCAGCATGACCGGGCCGTAGATCAGGAAGCCGATCGAGACCAGGGCGATCATGTCTACGGTCGGGTTACCCGGCGGGTTCAGCCAATAGACCAGGGTGGCGACGGTCACCAGCGCCATGAACACCATGCCAGTCAGGCCGCGATTGCCCTTGAAGATCTTGTCTGACATCCAGCCACACAGCAGGGTGCCCGGAATACCTGCCCATTCGTACAGGAAATAGGCCCACGAGGTCTTGTCGACGGTGAAGTGCTTGGCTTCTTTCAGGTAGGTCGGTGCCCAGTCCAGTACGCCATAGCGCAGCAGATAGACGAACACGTTGGCCAAGGCGATGTACCACAGCAGTTTGTTGCGCAGCACATACTTGACGAAGATTTCCTTGGTGCTGAATTCCTGTTCGTGGCTGGCGTCGTAGCCTTGCGGGTAGTCGTTCTTGTATTGCTCGATCGGCGGCAGACCTACCGATTGCGGGGTGTCGCGCATGGTTGCGAACGCGAACACTGCCACCAGCAGAGCCACCGCCGCCGGCACATAGAACGCCGCATGCCAGTCGTTGGTCCAGCCCAGGCCGAGCAGGAACAGCGGACCGATCAGGCCGCCCCCGACGTTGTGCGCCACGTTCCACAACGACACGACGCCGCCGCGTTCTTTCTGCGACCACCAGTGCACCATGGTCCGCCCGCTGGGCGGCCAGCCCATGCCCTGGGCCCAGCCGTTGATGAACAGCAGGATAAACATGATCGTCACGCTGGACGTCGCCCAAGGTGCGAAACCGAACACGAACATGACACCCGCCGAGACCAGCAGGCCGAACGGCAGGAAGTAGCGTGGGTTGGAGCGGTCGGACACCAGCCCCATGAGGAACTTGGAAAGACCATAGGCAATGGCAATGGCCGACATCGCCACGCCCAGTTGGCCGCGGGTGTAGCCTTCCTCGATCAGGTAGGGCATGGCCAGCGAGAAGTTCTTGCGCAGCAGGTAGTAACCGGCATAACCGATGAAAATGCCGGCGAAGACCTGCCAGCGCAGACGCCGATAGGTGCTGTCGATCTGTTCTTCAGGCAGCGGGGCCTTGTGGGGGGCAGGACGGAAAAACGCAAACATTGGGGGATGCTCCGGTTCTTGTTCTTTTGCGAAAATGAATCTTACATTTTCGTTACAGAAAAAAGCAGCATCCTGATACAAAGAAATCGCAAAAAACTAATGTTTTCCGTTCATTTGTGAACATTGCCTGCCAGGCTTGAGCCACAGACAAGACCTCAGTGAAGCGGTCTATTGCAGAATTGTTCACTGGCATACCAGTTATTTCAGAGCGTTCCTACGCAACCCTCGGAAGCCATGAACTTCCGGGGCCCGGTAGCTGCGCCTAGCATCGCCTGCATTGCGCTCAAGCGCTTGACTGGCGGGCACCCAAATGAAATGGCTGATGATGGTTGTATGTTTATTCGCGTGTACGGCCGAGGGTGCGCCAGGGCTGCTGGTGCCGGTACGGACCCCGGCGCCGGACTTTCCGCAGCCGATGGTCCAGGCGCGGCACGCTGGCAAGGTGCGCGCGCTGATGGTGGTCAACGCCCAGGGTACGGTGGTCGAGGTCCAGGTGATCGAAAGCAGCCACCCGGCGCTGGCGCAGGCTGCACAGCAGGCGTTGAGCCGCTGGCAGTTCAGGCCCTGGCTCGGTACCGTCGGCGCCCCGGCGCGGGTCGCCTTTACCTTGCCGGTGATCTTCGGCTCTCACGGTCTGGCCAGCTTCAATACCGAGATCAACATCGGCCTTGGCAATGTTCGCTGCGCCTACCTCAACTATGAGGTCCAGGCCCAGATACGGCAGTTTCCCAATGCGTCACTGACCCAGATAGACCTGTTCTGGTACACCGGTCAATTCTTGCACAGCAGCTATGCGGCCTCGCAACACAGCGAAGCCGAACGCCACGACATGCTCAAAAAGCTGGAAGCGGCCATTCCCCGGATCATCAGAAGCTGTCGGCGCAATCCTGAGCGTCGTTATGGCGATTACTTGCCCCTACCGATCACAAGGATGCTGGTCACGGTGGCTGAGCCGCGGGAGGGGTTGTAAATGCCTGGCAAAAGCCGCCTTTCTCAGAGGCGGTTTTTTGCCCTGAAATTGGCTAGAAAAGGCACAGCTCCGCGCTTGGCCGGGTGGCACATGCCAGAAACGAAACAGGCCAGCCCGTCGTGTTGATTCGCCACCAGGATCAGGCCGCTTTCTCTTTCACAGTGACTTCCACTTCCAAATTTGCGCAAGCCAGCAGATTCACCAAGGCATCCAGGGAGAACTTGTCGATCTTCCCGTTCAGCAGCTCACTCAAGCGCGGCTGGGTGACGCGCAACTGTCGTGCCGCATCCTTTTGCGGCAGATCCCAGGACCGAACGGTCTTGGTCAGCACCCGCATCAGCTTGGAGCGCAGCCGAAGGTTCTCGGCTTCTTCTGGCGAATCAACCAACGCATCCCACACGGAGGTAGAGCGTTCGTTTGCCATTGTTTAAACCCTCTTTGTTGCATCCAGTTTGTTGAGAACAACACAACGAGTCTGAACTGTGGGTACAGCTTTACCCCTTGTCGTAAACGGAAGGGGTTGTCGACTCCCCCCCCCCAAAAAAAAATGATAGAGAGTGTCGCAGTATGTCTGTCAGTTCAGCGATTTGTACCTAGTTGCCGCCAGGTCAATATCGCGCTTTTCCGTCTTTTCAGTGGTCTTGCGAAACGCGTGCAGGACGTAAATTGCCTCCGATCGGTTCACCACATAAAACACGCGAAAACCCCACGATGCCGCTCATTGGGCTCCTGTTCGGGGGTAGTGCACTTCCGTGTCTTCAACTTATCTCGATACCGATATATCGTCAAACGCATGACGACGATTTATATCGATTTCGATATGTGGCAGAAAGTTGATCGTTGACATACCCGCACTGGGTCGGGATGAAGGGGTGGCCGGCAGGCGGGAAAAATAACCTGAAAAAAATAGGTTATCGCGCTATGTGCCTGGATCAGTCGTATATGGAGGCTCGACAAGGGCGCCTTGGGCGTACTTCGCTTGCTCGGGGTTGAATATTCCAGTGGGATGCTGACCCGCATTCGTTTGCGCTCGATCAAACGCTTGGCGGTGTGGTTGAGCATCTTACCCGCCGACACCACCAGGCTTTGGGGGCTATTCCTTTTCTCTCAGCGGCCGATATGATCTGCACAAGCGCTGTTCAGGTCACTGGCCTGTCGGTGAGAGGCTGTCAGCCGGAGGCCGTCGCCGCTTTCCTCCACAGGAAAGTTGCCGGACAATCCCGGTGCAAACGAATTGAAGGAGTGGATTGTGAAAGCGTGGATCTTGATGTTGCTGGCTCTGTCGCTGCCCGCCCTGGCGCAGGCTGAAGAGAAGAAGGAAGAAGATGCCGCGCCCAAGCCGGCTTATGTGAGCCTGGCGCCGCCCTTTGTGGGCAATTACGCGCTCGATGGCGGTCCGAAGCTGCGCGTTTACAAGGCCGATATTGCCGTGCGGGTCACCGGCGCCGATGCGCAGACTGCGGTCAAGCGCAATGACGCCTTGATCCGCAACCAGTTGGTGGCGCTGTTCTCGCAGCAGACGGTCGAGAGCATGAGTTCGGCCGAGGCCAAGGAGGCGCTGCGCCAGGAAGCCCTCAAGCAGGTCCAGCAGGTGCTGACCACCGAAGAGGGCAAGCCGATCGTGGAAGACCTGCTGTTCAACAACCTGATCGCCCAGTAATCAGCGCAAGGCCAGGATCGCCGCCCACTGCTCGGCGGTCACTGGCATCACCGACAGGCGGCTGCCTTTCTGTACCAGAGGCAGCTGTTCCAGCGCGCTTTGCTGTTTGAGAAAGTCCAGCCCCAACACGTTCGGGAAGATCGCTTCGAAGCTCACTTCGATAGCGCTCCACGGATTCTTGTCTGCATTGGCCTTGGCATCGAAGTAGTGGCTGTCCGGGTCCAGCGCCGTCGGGTCCGGGTAGGCCGTGCGGGTGATGGTGCCGATCCCGGCAATGCCCGGTTGCGGGCAACTGGAATGGTAGAAAAAGAATGAGTCGCCCTCGGCCATGGCGCGCAGGAAGTTGCGTGCCTGGTAGTTGCGTACCCCGTCCCAGCGCGCCGTGCCCAGGCGCTGCAGGTCGCTGATCGAGAACTCGTCGGGCTCGGACTTCATCAGCCAATAGGCCACGTTGCATACTCCTGTTACAAAGAAAAACAAGGTGATCACAAAACCGACAGCCGGTTGACGTCAGGATTTGCGTACTCGTTCACGTTATCGCAAAATGCCGCACCTTTTTTCGTCACCGCTGTTGCACGGCCGTTCTGTACCCGTTGCTGACAACGTATTGATTCGCTGCAGGAGGGCAATCAATGAAACGCAAGCCGGATCTTCTCTGGATTCTCGTCATCGTCTTCGGCTTGGGTATTGTCACCACCGGCTACGCGCAAAGTCTCTGGGCCAGCAAGCCTGATGCGCCTGTAGAAATTACCCAGCAGAAGCAGAAGGTACCGGGTCGCAACAACTGACCCGTCCGCTCAAGCCAGATACCAGCGCTTGTCCGACACCGTCCCCAGCAGCGGGATGTCCCAACTGGCCAGTGCCAGCCGCTCGACTTTCTGACATTCGTGGGCCAGGCCCAGCAGCGTCGGCTTGCGCCAGGTCTGGCGGCGGCTGCGATAGGCCAGGCTGCGGTCATAGAAGCCGCCGCCCATGCCCAGCCGTCCACCGTGTTCATCGAACCCCACTAGCGGCATCAGGATCAGGTCAAGCGCCCAGATCCGGCGTTGTTTCGCGCGATTGATGCGCGGTTCGGGAATGCGGAAACGGTTGGGCTTGAACGCCTCGCCGCGGCGCACGCGCTGGAAGACCATTTTGGTTCGCGGCCAGGCATCGAGTACCGGCAGGTAAGTGGCCTTGCCACGGCGCTGGGCGGCCTGCAGCAGGTAGCGGGGGTCGATTTCTCCGTCATTGGCCAGATACAGCGAGATGTGTCGGGCGCGGCGAAACAGCGGATGCTGGGCCAGTTGCCGATACAGATTGCGCGCCGCTTCGCGTTGCTGGCTGCGGCTCAGGGCGCGGCGGGCTTTGCGCAACTGGCGGCGTAACTGCGGGCGGGTCAGCGCTGTGGCGCTGGTCATGAACGGGACGTCATGCAGGCAGATCCCCAGGCACGAGGAAGGCAAACCATCGCTTTGGCAGCCATGGCAGAAAATGGGACTCCCCAACGAGCCGCTGTCGGTGTAGCCCTTGAACCCGAAAGTTCAAGGTGGAGATTACAGGGGGTTTTAAGGCTTTCCGTCGAGCGGACATGCACACCAACCCCACGTGCAACCCCCGTGGTTGTGCGTATCGGCTCAGGGACATGACCGACTGGCAAACACTTCAGGGAGCGGCGCAAGTATACAGAAACGTTACGAAATATTCAGCTCCGTGACGAATCGGCTGTGGCCGGTGCGTCGTTGGCGAGGGCCAGGTCAACGCGTTCGAGCAGGTCACGGACCTGTTCACGGGTCGAGCCATTGACCTGCAGGTCGGGCAAATTCTGCTTGTGCAGCAGGTCATGGGTGATATTGAGGGCCGCCATCACTGCGATGCGGTCAGCGCCGATCACCTTGCCGCTGCTGCGGATTTCGCGCATTTTGCCGTCCAGGTAGCGGGCGGCGCCGATCAGGTTGGTGCGCTCTTCCTGAGGGCAGATGATCGAATATTCCTTATCGAGGATTTGGACAGTGACGCTGTTGCCGTTGCTCATGAGTCTTGCTCCAGGGCCTTGAGGCGCGAAATCAGTGACTCGACCTTCTGCCGGGCGATTTCGTTCTTTTCGATGAGGTGGGCGCGTTCCTCGCGCCAGGTCTTCTCCTGAGCTAATAGGAACGCGTTTTGGCCTTTTAGTTGCTCGACACGTTCGAGCAACAGCTCCAGCCGGTTCATCAGTGCTTGCAGGTCGGCGTCTGTCATGGGTCCCTACTGATTACTTTCTGATGAGCGGCGCGGCTCAGGGGCGGGAGCGCCGGGTCGACAAACCTGTCACTTGGATACTTTGGGGCTTTCAGCTTGTGCTCAAACGCTAACAGCCCCTACGATACAAGGCCTTCATTCTAGACATTGCGCCGTTTGGCGACCAGCTACCCATGCCCACGACAAATTCTCCGTACAAAGCTTTCGCCACCTTGTTGAGCAGCGCCGGTCATCCGGTTTCTCCTGCCGAGCTGCATGGCCTGTTATTGGGCCGCAGTTGCGCCGGCGCCGGTTTTGATAGCGAAGGCTGGTTTGCCGATGCTTCGATACTGCTGGAGACCGAGCCGCAAGACAACGTGCGCCAGGCGCTGATTGGCCTGCAGGAAATGGTCAAGGGCGAACTGAGCGGCGAAGACATGACCGTTGTGCTGTTGCTGCCGGGCGACGATGAACCGCTGGCCGAACGTGCCGGCGCTCTGGGTCAGTGGTGCCAGGGTTTCCTGTCGGGCTTTGGCCTGGCAGCTGGCGAGCGGGTTCTGAGCATCGAGGCCACTGAGGTGCTGCAGGACCTGGCGGCCATCGCTCAGGTCCAGGACGCGCTGGAAGAGTCCGAAGACGGCGAAAGCGACTACATGGAAGTCATGGAATACCTGCGTGTGGCGCCGCTGCTGCTGTTCTCCGAGTGCGTCAAAACAGACGCTGCCCAGCCGCAGCCCAAGCCGTCCCTGCACTGATTCCCACTCTGCGCTGCCGCCGCCGCCAATGCTGCGGCCGGCACGCCTCACCGGGAGATGCCCCTTGCCGATGATCCACATCCCGAAATCCGAATATGCCCGGCGCCGCAAGGCTCTGATGGAGCAGATGGAGCCCAACAGCATCGCCATCCTGCCCGCCGCAGCCGTGGTGATCCGCAATCGCGATGTTGAGCATGTGTATCGCCAGGACAGCGACTTTCAGTACCTGAGCGGCTTTCCTGAGCCCGAAGCGGTGGTGGTGCTGATACCAGGCCGTGAGTACGGTGAGTACGTGCTGTTCTGCCGCGAGCGCAACCCCGAACGAGAGCTGTGGGACGGGCTGCGTGCCGGGCAGGAAGGGGCGATTCGTGATTACGGCGCGGATGACGCTTTTCCGATCAATGACATCGACGACATCCTGCCGGGGCTGATCGAAGGCCGCGACCGGGTGTATTCGGCGATGGGCAGCAATGCCGAGTTCGACCGTCACCTGATGGAGTGGATCAACAGCATCCGTTCCAAGGCGCATCTCGGCGCCCAGCCGCCCAACGAATTCGTTGCCCTGGATCACCTGCTGCATGACATGCGCCTGTATAAATCGGCAGCCGAGGTCAAAGTCATGCGCTACGCGGCGCAGGTCTCGGCCCGTGCCCATGTCCGAGCGATGCAGGCTGCGCAGGCCGGATTGTACGAGTTCAGCCTGGAAGCGGAGCTTGAGTACGAGTTTCGCAAGGGCGGTGCGCGGATGCCGGCCTATGGTTCGATTGTCGCGTCTGGACGCAACGCCTGCATCCTGCACTACCAGGAAAACAGCGCGCCGCTGAAAAACGGCGATCTGGTGCTGATCGATGCCGGTTGCGAGATCGACTGCTATGCCAGTGACATCACCCGAACCTTTCCGGTCAGCGGTGTGTTCAGCGCAGAGCAGAAAGCGATTTATGAACTGGTGCTCAAGGCCCAGCAGGCGGCTTTCGATGCCATTGGTCCGGGCAAACACTGGAACCAGGCCCATGAGGCTACGGTGCAGGTCATCACCGCCGGGCTGGTGGAGCTGGGCTTGCTGCAGGGCGATGTCGGGCAACTGATCGAGGATGGCGCCTACAAGGCGTTCTACATGCACCGCGCCGGTCACTGGCTGGGCATGGATGTGCATGATGTCGGCGACTACAAGGTCGGCGGCGAATGGCGGGTACTCGAAGTGGGCATGGCACTGACCGTTGAACCGGGAATCTATATCGCAGCGGACAACAAGAACGTGGCGAAGAAATGGCGAGGGATCGGCGTGCGAATCGAAGACGATGTGGTGGTGACCCGGCAGGGCTGTGAAATCCTTACCGGTGATGTGCCCAGAACCGTGGCCGAGATCGAGGCGCTGATGGCTGCTGCCAGAGCGGTGGCGGCATGAGCCGTTTCAATCTGGCCATCGTCGGCGGCGGGCTGGTCGGTGCGAGCCTGGCCCTGGCCCTGCAGGCAGGCGCCCGCGAGCGCGGCTGGAAGATCGTCCTGATCGAGCCGTTCGCGCCGGGTGACACCTTTCAGCCAAGCTATGATGCACGCTCGTCAGCCTTATCGTTTGGCGCCCGGCGCATCTATGAGCGGCTGGGCGTGTGGCAAGAGATTGCCCGACGTGCCGAGCCGATCCTGCAGATCCAGGTCTCCGACCGTGGGCGTTTCGGCGCTACGCGGTTGTCGGCCCTCGAAGAGGGTGTTCCGGCACTCGGTTACGTGGCCGAAAACGCCTGGCTGGGCCAGTGCCTGTGGCAGGCGCTGGACCGTGAGGTGGTCAGCTGGCGCGTACCTGCTGAAGTGCAGAAGATGCAGGCGATCGACCAGGGCTTTCGGTTGGCCCTGAGTGACGAATCCGAACTCGAATGCGACCTGGCCGTGCTGGCCGATGGCGGGCGTTCCAGCCTGCGCGAGCAACTGGGCATCAGTGTCCGTCAGCGACCGTACGGGCAGACGGCGCTGATCGCCAACATCACCCCCAGCGAAGCACATTGCGGGCAGGCGTTCGAGCGGTTCACCGAGCAAGGCCCCATGGCCTTGCTGCCGCTGCCGGAAAACCGCTGTGCGCTGGTCTGGACCCGCACCGGTGACGATGCCCGGCGCCTGGCCGCGCTCGACGATCGCAGCTTTCTGGCCGAGTTGCAGCAAGCCTTCGGCTATCGCCTGGGCAAGCTGTGTCAGGTCGGCGCGCGGCATGTGTACCCGCTGACACTGGTCGAAGCCGACGAGCAGGTGCGTTCGCATCTGGTGGTGCTGGGCAACGCCGCGCACAGCCTGCATCCGATTGCCGGGCAAGGTTTCAACCTGTCATTGCGCGATGCCGACGCCCTGGCCCAGACCCTGCTGCAAAGCGCTCAGGCACCCGGTGACCTGGCGACGCTGCAACGCTACCGCGAGCACCAGCAACTGGATCAGCAACTGACCGTCGGTTTCTCCGACAAGGTCACCCGGCTGTTTGGCAGCACCCGTGCGGTGGTCACTACCGGGCGCAATCTGGGCCTGTTGGGTCTGGATCTGCTGCCGCCGGCCAAGCGCTGGTTTGCCCGCCAGGCCATGGGCCTGGGAACCCGCTCCGATGCGTAACCTTTACCCCAAGATTCAAGCGAGAGTGATCTGAACCATGGAAACCCACGCGGATGTGCTGATCGTCGGAGCCGGCATGGTCGGCAGTGCCCTGGCCCTGGCGCTGCAAGGCAGCGGCCTGGACGTGCTGGTGGTCGATGGTGGCTCGCTGAGTGTCAAACCCTTCGACCCGCAAGCCTCGTTCGAACCCCGGGTCAGCGCGCTGTCAGCGGCCAGCCAGCGCATCCTGCAACGCCTGGGCGCCTGGGACGGTATCGTTGCCCGGCGCCTGAGCCCCTATGGGCAGATGCATGTCTGGGATGGCAGCGGCACCGGGCAGATTCACTTCAGTGCCTCCAGCGTGCACGCTGACGTACTGGGGCATATCGTCGAAAACCGGGTGGTGCAGGATGCCTTGCTGGAGCGGCTGCACGACAGCGACATCGGCCTGTTGGGCGAAGCCCGTCTGGAACAGCTGCGTCACTCTGGCGATGACTGGCTGCTGACCCTGGCTGATGGCCGCCAGTTGCGCGCGCCGCTGGTCGTGGGCGCTGACGGTGCACATTCGGCCATCCGCCGCCTGAGTGGTACGCCGACCCGTGAGTGGGATTACCTGCACCACGCCATTGTCACCAGCGTGCGCACTGCCGAGTCTCACCACCGCACGGCCTGGCAGCGCTTTACCGATGACGGCCCGCTGGCATTCCTGCCGTTGCAGCGTGAGGGCGAACACTGGTGTTCGATTGTCTGGTCGGTGACCCCGCTGGAGGCCGAGCGCCTGATGGCGCTGGACAGCGCGACCTTCTGTGCCGAGCTTGAGCGGGCCTTTGAAGGTCGTCTGGGCAGTGTGCTGGGCACCGACCCGCGGCTGTGTGTGCCGCTGCGTCAGCGTCATGCCAAGCGTTATGTATCCCGTGGCCTGGCGTTGATCGGCGATGCCGCGCATACCATTCACCCGTTGGCCGGGCAGGGTGTGAATCTGGGGTTGCTGGATGCAGCGGTGCTGGCCGAGGTGCTGTTGCATGCCGTCGAGCGTGGCGAGAACCTCGCTGATGAGCGTGTGCTGGCCCGCTACGAGCGGCGCCGCATGCCCCACAATCTGAGCCTGATGGCAGCGATGGAAGGCTTCCAGCGGTTGTTCCAGGCCGACCCTTTGCCGCTGCGCTGGCTGCGCAATACCGGCTTGAAGGTGGTCAACGATTTGCCTGAGGTCAAGGCGTTGTTCGTCCGTGAGGCTTTAGGGCTGTCAGGCGAAATGCCGGAACTGGCGAAAATCTGAGTCAGCCAATTACCCACCCCTGTAACATTCTGTTACTCCTCAGGAGGGTGTTCGATTGAGGTGCTTAATGGGATTCACTACCATTTCGCCCTCGTATTCGAAACCAGAGGCTTTTTTCATGCAGGCAAGCAAGCGTTTTATGGCTGCCCTGACACTGACCCTGCTCGGCGGTGCCGCCCAGGCGGCCGACGAGGTGGTGGTGTATTCATCGCGGATCGATGAGTTGATCAAGCCTGTTTTCGACGCCTACACCGCCAAGACCGGCGTCAATGTCAAGTTCATCACCGACAAGGAAGCGCCGTTGATGCAGCGCATCAAGGCCGAAGGCGAGAACGGCGTGGCCGACCTGTTGCTGACCGTGGACGCCGGCAACCTCTGGCAAGCCGAGCAGATGGGCATTCTGCAACCCTTCAGCACGCCGGTGATTGACGCCAATATTCCTGCGCAGTATCGCTCCTCGGCCCATGCCTGGACCGGCTTGAGCCTGCGCGCGCGGACCATTGCCTACTCCACCGACCGGGTCAAGCCCGAAGAGCTGAGCACCTACGAAGCACTGGCTGACAAGAACTGGGAAGGCCGCCTGTGCCTGCGCACCGGCAAGAAGGTCTATAACCAGTCGCTGACCGCCACGCTGATCGAGACCCACGGTGCCGAAGCGGCCGAGAAAGTGCTCAAGGGCTGGGTCAACAACCTGTCCACTGACGTGTTCTCTGACGATATCGCGGTGCTGGAAGCGATCAATGCCGGGCAATGCGATGCCGGTATCGTCAACACCTACTACTACGGTCGTCTGCACGCGCAGAACCCGCAACTGGCGGTCAAGCTGTTCTGGCCCAACCAGGCCGACCGTGGCGTGCACGTCAACCTGTCGGGCATCGGCCTGACCAAACACGCGCCGCATCCAGAGGCCGCCAAAGCGTTGGTCGAATGGATGACCGGCCCTGAAGCCCAGGCGATCTTCGCCGGGGTCAACCAGGAGTTCCCGGCCAACCCGAACGTGCCGCCAAGCGCAGAAGTCGCCAGTTGGGGTTCGTTCAAGGCCGACACCATCCCGGTGGAAGTGGCTGGCAAGCGCCAGGCCGAAGCCATTCGCATGATGGATCGTGTGGGCTGGAATTGATTTAATACCTGCCCTGTTCACGGCTGAAGCCGCTCCTGCACGTAGGAGCGGCTTTAGCCGCGAATGAGCCTCCTTCCCGCTTCGAGACTCCCCCTTGGCCCATCCTGCCCAACGCCGCTGGTATCCCCTGGTTTTTGTCATCGCCGCGCTGGTGCTGTTACCCCTCAGCGTATTGCTGCTGTCTTGGGAGAGCATCGACCGGGAGATCTGGTCGCACTTGCTTGAGACCCAGATGAGCCGCCTGCTGGGCAACACCCTGACCCTGGTGTTGGGGGTCGGCGTCGGCGTGACTTTGCTGGGTGTCAGCCTGGCCTGGCTGACCAGCCTCTGTGAGTTTCCGGGGCGGCGCTGGCTCGACTGGGCCTTGATGCTGCCCTTTGCGATTCCGGCTTACGTGCTGGCCTTCGTGTTTGTCGGCCTGCTGGATTTTGCCGGGCCTTTGCAGACCTTGCTGCGCGAATGGTTCGGCAGTGGTGTGCGCCTGCCCAGGGTGCGTTCCACCGGCGGTGTGATCCTGGTGCTGGTGCTGGTGTTCTACCCCTACGTTTACTTGCTGGCGCGCACGGCGTTTCTGGCTCAGGGCAAAGGCCTGATGGAGGCGGCGCGGGTGTTGGGCCTGTCGCCGTTACAGGCGTTCTGGCGCGTGGGTTTGCCGATGGCGCGGCCGGCGATTGGTGCCGGTATTGCCTTGGCGCTGATGGAAACCCTGGCTGACTTTGGTGCGGTGTCGGTATTCAACTTCGACACCTTCACCACCGCCATCTACAAGACCTGGTACGGCTTCTTCAGCCTTTCCAGTGCCGCTCAACTGGCCAGCCTGTTATTGCTGGCGGTGATGGTCGTGCTGTACGGCGAACGGCGCCTGCGCGGCGCCAATCGCGCCGCCAACGAGCGTCCACGGGGCAAAGCCTTGTATCACCTGCGTGGTGGCAAGGCGTTGGCCGCGACCAGCTGGTGCCTGCTGGTGTTCATCTGCGCGTTCGCCGTACCGATGCTGCAACTGGTGGTGTGGGTCTGGCAGCGTGGCCGTTTCGATCTGGATGAGCGCTACACCGGCCTGGTGCTGCATACCCTGTACCTGGGCAGCATGGCGGCGTTGATTACCGTCAGTGCTGCGTTGATCCTGGCCTTTGCCCGGCGTCAGGCACCGACCCCGGCGATCAATGCCGGGGTGGGGTTGGCCAACCTCGGTTATGCCTTGCCAGGTTCGGTACTGGCGGTGTCGATCATGCTGGCCTTCAGCTATCTGGACAAAGCCCTGGTCATTCCGCTGTCCGGCTGGTTGGGCGGAGCCGGTAAGCCACTGTTGCTGGGCAGCCTGTCGGCCCTGTTACTGGCTTATCTGGTGCGCTTCATTGCCGTGGCTTACGGACCGCTGGAAAACAGCCTGGCGCGGATCCGTCCGTCGTTGCCTGAAGCGGCGCGCAGCCTGGGCGCCAGTGGGCCACGGCTGTTTTTCAAGGTGTATCTGCCATTGCTGGTGCCGGGGGCCTTGAGTGCGGCGCTGCTGGTGTTCGTCGATGTGCTCAAGGAAATGCCGGCCACTTTGCTGATGCGCCCATTCGGCTGGGACACCCTGGCGGTGCGCATCTTCGAAATGACCAGCGAAGGCGAATGGGCTCGTGCTGCATTGCCCGCACTGACGCTGGTGCTGGTCGGTCTGTTGCCGGTGATTGGCCTGATTCGGCGCTCGGCACGGCAGATCGGCTAGGCTTGAGCTGGTGGCCAGATGAAATGACACTCGATGTTTCCGGTACTGCACATCGGGTGCGGGCCACCGCTCATACGGCTACAATGCGCCGCAATCGATGCAGGCCGGGTTGGCGTCACGGGTTTTCATTTGCGGTAAACCCCGAGTCATTGGGGGACCCGTCGGCCCAAGCCTGGCCTGTATCTTCGCCACGCCCGGAAGGAGACACCCATGGGACAGCGTACCCCCCTGTTTGACCTGCACCTCGCACTTGGCGCGAAGATGGTCGATTTTGGTGGTTGGGACATGCCATTGCATTACGGATCACAGGTCGAGGAGCACCATCAGGTGCGCCGCGAATGCGGCGTTTTCGACGTTTCGCACATGCGCGTGATCGATGTCATCGGCAGTCAGGCCAAGGCCTGGCTGCGTTATCTGCTGGCCAACGATGTTGGTCGTTTACAAGAGCCGGGGCGCGCGCTGTACAGTGCGATGCTCGATGACAACGGCGGAATCATCGACGACATGGTCGTCTACCTCACTCCGCGCGGTTACCGTCTGGTGGTCAACGCTGCCACCGGCGCCAAAGACCTGGCCTGGATGCGTTCGCGGCTAACCGGTTTCGATGTCGAGCTGGTAGAGCGCCCGGAGCTGTCGATGCTCGCCATTCAGGGGCCGCAGGCCCGCAAGCGCATCGCTGAACTGGTGTCCAGCGCACGCGCCGAACTGATCCGCAGCCTCAAGCCGTTCGAAGGCCATGATGAGCACGACTGGTTCATCGCCCGCACCGGTTACACCGGTGAGGATGGCCTGGAGATCATCTTGCCCGCCGAGCAGGCGCCGGCCTTTTTCAACGATCTGGTCGGCGCGGGCATTTCTCCCATCGGCCTGGGCGCGCGCGACACCCTGCGGCTGGAAGCCGGCATGAACCTGTATGGCCAGGATATCGACGAGAGTGTGTCGCCTTTGGTGGCGAACATGGCGTGGAGCGTTGCCTGGCAGCCCGCTGATCGTGATTTCATTGGCCGCAGCGCCTTGGAGGCCGAGCGCGCCCGTGGCGTCAACTCCAGGCTGGTGGGGCTGGTGCTGGAAGAGCGCGGCGTGCTGCGTGCCCATCAGGTCGTGCGCGTAGCCGAAATCGGCGATGGCGAGATCACCAGTGGCAGTTTTTCTCCTACGCTAAGCAAGTCCATCGCTCTGGCGCGGGTGCCCATCGGCACGGCCGACCGGGCCGAAGTGGAAATCCGTGGCAAGTGGTATCCGGTGCGCGTAGTGCAGCCAAACTTCGTGCGTCATGGCAAAGTGTTGATCTAATTTTATGCGGACTACCGCCGACCTGATGATTTTGAGGATAAGCAAATGAGCAATTTTCCCGCCGATCTGCGTTACGCCGAAAGCCATGAGTGGGCCCGTCTGGAAGCTGACGGCACGGTAACCGTGGGCATCTCCGATCACGCGCAGCAGGCTCTGGGCGACGTGGTATTTGTCGAACTGGCGGAAGTGGGCAAAGTATTCGCCGCCGGTGATGCCGCAGGCGTGGTGGAGTCGGTCAAGGCCGCATCGGACATCTACGCGCCGGTGGCTGGCGAAGTGATTGCAGTCAACGAAGAACTGGCCGACAGCCCCGAGTCGCTCAACGAAGAGCCTTACCAGGCATGGATCTTCAAACTCAAGCCATCGAACGCTGAGGCCGACCTGGCCAAGTTGCTTGATGCTGCTGCCTACAAGGCACTGACGGGCGAATAAGCCTGCTCGCTGGAACAAAGATGCCGCTCTTGTGAGCGGCATTTTTTATTGCGGCCTGGTCGTGGTTATTCCTGGGCCACGGCATTACGCGCAAGGATGGCGTTGGCCAGTTCCATGTCGTTGGCCTGCAGGCCTGGATTATCCTGGCGAACCTGGGCAATGGCCGCCTCCAGGTAGGGGCCACGGATACCGCCTTCGCTGGCGACGAAGCTGCCGGCATCGTCCTGGGCAGCGGCAACCAGCTTATGGTCTTTGAACGTCAGATAAGTGGAGCCGGTGGTGGCCCCGGAAGAAATGACATCCCGCCAGAAACCGGCATCGGCCATGGCCGAACCGACGGGCAGGGAGAGCAGAGCACAAGTGGCGACAGCAAGCTTCAGACGCATGGTGAGGTACTCCAGTGAAAATGGAATTTCGAGTAACTTGGAGATCCGAAACACTCGTCAAGTTCCATAAGCCTGCTTTCGCCCCTGCGCCAGGCCAGCGGTGTTTGCAGTCAAACGGCTACCTAGGCCAGCTCAACGCGCAGCACCGCGCCGTCCTGGCTCACCACTTTGACCCGGCTGCCGGCCGGAGCATCCGGGCCTACCACGATCCATACGCTGTCACCGACCTTGATCTTGCCACGCCCGTCGACAATCGCCTGTTGCACGATAAAGGCATGACCGATCAACTCCTGACCTCGCATGTTCAGCCCTGGCTGATCTGACGGGCGGACTGCACTGCGCTGCCGGTACCACCAGTACACCGCTGTCAGCACCGCAAATACAGCGAACAACAGCAACTGCAAGCTCCAGCCCAGTTCCGGCATGATGAACGTCAGAATGCCGACCGCCGCCGCAGCGATGCCGATCCACAGCAGATAGCCACCTGCACCGAACATTTCCAGGATTAGCAGCGCCGTGCCCAGCGCCAGCCAGTCCCAGTACGACAGCTCATACAGCCAGTTCATGACGTGTGCCTCAGGCCTTGCGATCGAACGTGGCTTTGACGATCTCGCCAATACCGCCCACGGCACCGATCACCTGAGTCGCCTCCAGCGGCATCAGCACGACTTTGCTGTTGTCGGCTGATGCCAGCTGGCCAAGCGCTTCGACGTACTTTTGGGCGACGAAGTAGTTGATGGCCTGCACGTTGCCGGTGGCGATCGCTTCGGACACCACTCGGGTAGCCTGGGCTTCTGCTTCGGCCTGACGCTCACGGGCTTCAGCTTCAAGAAAGGCCGCCTGACGGCTGCCTTCGGCTTCGAGAATCTGCGCCTGCTTCTTGCCCTCGGCGGTCAGGATCGCCGAGGCCCGCAGGCCTTCAGCCTCAAGAATTTGCGCGCGCTTGATCCGTTCGGCTTTCATCTGCCCGGACATCGCGGCCATCAGGTCTTGCGGCGGGCTGATGTCCTTGATCTCGATCCGGGTGATCTTGGTGCCCCATGGCGCAGTGGCTTCATCGACGATGCTCAGCAGGCGTTCGTTGATGTTGTCACGCTGGCTGAGCATCGCGTCCAGCTCCATGGAGCCGAGTACGGTACGGATGTTGGTCTGCAGCAGGTTGCGGATGGCATGTTGGAGATTGTTGACCTCGTAGGCGGCTTGCGCGGCATTGACTACCTGGTAGAAGCACACCGCGTCGATTTCAACCGTGGCGTTATCAGAGGTAATGACTTCCTGGGGCGGGACATCGAGCACGCTTTCCATCACATTGATCTTGTGCCTGATGCGGTCCATCACCGGGATGATGATGCTCAGGCCAGGCTTGAGGGTAGTGGTGTAGCGGCCGAAGCGCTCCACGGTCCACTGATAACCCTGAGGCACCACTTTGAAACCCATCAATACAATGGCAATTGCCAGCGCGACAAATAGCAGAATGACGATGCTTTCGGTTGGCATAACGTCCTTATCCTTTTGCAGGTTCCATCCTTGTCAGGCCGGTGCCGGTGGGATGGAGCATCGACACCAAGCCGCGGATACTAGCGTTGCTCGCTTTGCGGCGTCACCCGCAGGACTTCTTCAATTGTTGTCAAACCATTTGCAATTTTTTGCGCGCCCGACAGGCGCAGGCTACGCATGCCCTCCTTGAACGCCTGACGGCGCAGCCCGGTGAGGTCCAGGTCAGAAGAAATCAGCCCCTTGACTGCGTCGGACATCAGCATGATTTCGTACACCCCGGCGCGACCCCGGTAACCGGTGTCCCGGCATTCGACGCAGCCTACGGCCCGGCAGGCACCGCTGGGCACCGGTGCCTGCCAGGGGCGGGTCAGCACCTGCCAGTCGGCCTCATCAAGCTCTACCGGCGCTTTGCAGTGCGGGCACAGGGTGCGCACCAGGCGCTGGGCCATGACCCCGAGAATCGTGGCTTTGAGCAGGTAGTGTGGCACACCCAGTTCGAGCATGCGGCTGATGGCGCTGGGGGCATCGTTGGTGTGCAGGGTCGAGAGCACCAGGTGCCCGGTCAGCGCGGCCTGAATGGCCATTTCAGCGGTTTCCAGGTCGCGAATCTCGCCGATCATGATGATGTCCGGGTCCTGGCGCATCAGTGCCCGGATGCCGCTGGCAAAGGTCAGGTCGATATTGTGCTGGACCTGCATCTGGTTGAAGGCCGGCTCGACCATCTCGATGGGGTCTTCGATGGTGCACAGGTTGACTTCCGTGGTCGCCAGTTGCTTGAGCGTGGTGTACAGGGTGGTGGTTTTGCCGGACCCGGTCGGCCCGGTGACCAGAATAATCCCGTTGGGCTGGCGGGTCATGCCCTGCCAGCGGCGCAGGTCGTCGCTGGAAAAACCCAGTTGGTCGAAGTCCTTGAGCAGCACTTCGGGGTCGAAGATCCGCATCACCAGTTTTTCACCGAACGCGGTGGGCAGGGTCGACAGGCGCAGTTCGACCTCATTGCCATCCGGGGTGCTGGTCTTGACCCGGCCATCCTGGGGTTTGCGCTTTTCTGCGACGTTCATCCGGCCCAGGCTTTTCAGGCGGCTGACCACCGCCATGGTGACCTGCGGCGGGAATTGATAGACGTTATGCAGCACGCCGTCGATGCGAAAACGCACGGTGCCGCTTTCCCGGCGTGGTTCGATATGGATATCGCTGGCGCGTTGCTGGAATGCGTATTGAAACAGCCAGTCGACGATGGTGACGATATGCGCATCGTTGGCATCGGGCTCCTGATCGCTGGAGCCGAGTTTGAGCAATTGTTCGAAGTTGCCCAGATTGCTGATTTTCTGATCAGTGGCCGTGGCACCGCTGACCGAGCGGGTCAGACGGAAAAACTCGACGGTCATGCGCTGGATATCGACCGGGTTGGCGACTACCCGCTTGATTGGCAGCTTGAGTACGTGTGACAGGTCGGCTTCCCAGGAGCTGACATAGGGCTGGGCGCTGGCGATGGTCACCGCCTCGCGATCCACGGCCACGGCCAGAATCCGGTGGCGCTGGGCAAAGGCATAGGACATCAATGGTGTGACGGCTGCCACGTTGATCTTCAGCGGGTCGATGCGCATGTATGGCTGGCCGCATTGCTCGGCGAGCCAGGCGGTGAGTGTTTCCAGATCGAGTTTGCGCCCCGGCCGCGCCAGGTCGTCGAATTGCTGGGTGGCCAGAAATTCCAGCGGATGCAACTGAATATTCGTGGCACTGCGGCGTTGGGTGACAGCCGCCTCGGCATCGGTCTGGCTCAGATGATTCTGTGCGACCAGCTCGCGCAACAGATCGTTCAGGTCGAGCCAGCGGTCTGTTGGGGTATGGGCGTGAACAGCCATGCAGGTTCCTTGGGCGAGTCCGGGAATTGATCCAAGCGTAGACCCCAAGGGTGCCAGTGTTATCCCCCTTGTGTGAACAGGAATGTCTTGTGTTACCCCCTCACGCGCTGATCAATGCCGCTGCATGAGCCAGCTGCGGCGGCTGTTCGAGCCTGTGTAACTGCACCGATTCGACGTCGATCAGGTTACGCATTTTTTCGCCGATGACCTGCGCGCGATGCCCGCTCAGGCCGTCGACGGCCACGTCGATTCGCAGGCAGTCGTCCTGGCGCAGCACATTGACCTCAAGAGGCACCAGATACTGCATGGCGAGCAGGTTCAGGACCTGACACAACAGCGCCGGTTGGGCATCGGCCAGCACCCGGTAGCGGACACAGCAATGAACATTACCGGCGGCCCAGCTATCTGGACGGTGGGCGGGAGCGGGAAAGGCTTCGAGGCTGGACATGCGTGAGTCTCCTGGGCAAGTGAGGAAATTCTTGCATGCGTATCGGGAAAATACTGGTCTATGATCGCGGTTACAGGCTTTATTTTGGATTGATAAAGCAAGATTAGCTATCAAAGAGAATTGTTTATGCAGATTGAGCTGGATGCCTATGACCGCAAGATCCTCAAGCTGCTGCAAGAGGACGCTTCGCTGTCCAGTGCGCAGGTTGCCGAGCAGGTAGGGCTGTCACAATCACCGTGCTGGCGACGCATTCAGCGGCTCAAGGATGAAGGGGTGATCCGCCGTCAGGTGACCCTGCTGGACCGCAAGAAGATTGGTCTGGACACGCAGATCTTTGCCGAAGTGAAACTCAATGCCCATGGCCGTTCGAATTTTGCCGAATTCACCGACGCGATCCGTGAGTTTCCTGAGGTGCTGGAGTGTTACGTGCTGATGGGGGCGGTGGACTTTCTGTTGCGCATCGTCACCGCTGATATCGAAGCCTATGAGAAGTTTTTCTTCGACAAGCTGTCGATGGTCCCTGGGATCCAGGAAGTGAATTCGATCGTGGCCCTGTCGGAGATCAAATCCACCACCAGTTTACCGTTAGGACGTTGAGCGGCAGGACCCTCAGCCGCGCAACAACTGCCTCCAGGCCTTGGTCTGGGTGACGATCAGCGCCTGGCTGACACGTTCGGCAAGCACTTCGTCGCTGATGTCCTGGTTGGCCAGTTGCTCCAGCTTGTTCAACTCGCCGTACAGGCGATCCAGCTCGGGCAGTTCCAGCACGCCACGGGCCCAGTGCAGCCAGACCTGGATGCGCTCGATGCGCGGCAATTGCTCGGCCAGGTCTTCAGGTTGCTGCTGGTAGCGGTCCAGTTGCAGTGCGCTGGCCTCGGCGGCCAGCAGGGTCGGTAGCCAGTTGCCCAGCGGCACGACGCCCAGGCGTGCGCCGCGCTTGTTGCGCTCGACGGTCCAGCCGCGAGCCAGCAGCCAGCGTGAGGTGCTCAGCGAGAATTCGCCCCAGCGCGTGTCTTGCAGCTCTTCAAGGAACTGCTCGTGGGCGGCGCTACGCACGTCAGCATCTTCCTGGCCGGCCTGGACCAGCGGGCGCCAGTCTTCGAGCAGCGCATCCAGTGCAGTTCGCAGGCTGTTGGTGGTGCTGCGCGGGGCGCACTGGCCCAGGCTGCCGGTCAGGGCGCGCAGCTCAGCCAGCAGCCCGACCCACTCTTGCAGCAGGCGCCAGTGGCCGTTGAAACGGTACTGCTCGGCCAGCCGCTGGCTGCTGCCCAGCAGGTGCCAGGCCAGGGCAGTGTAGGCGTCGTCCAGGCTGGTTTCGGCCGTCAGTTGCGGAGCCTTGAGGCTCAGCGAATAACTGCCGGCGTCGAACAGGCGATAGCCGCGCTCGGCCTTGCTGATATCGCATGGCATCAATGGCAGGCTGGCGGCCAGCTCGGCGGCAAGTTCCAGCAATGCGTCAGGCTCGCCTTCGCGCAGTTCCAGCTCCAGCTCGCAGATTTCTTCTTTCTGCTTGCCGGCCACCACCTGACCCAGATCCAGGGCGGCTTCAATCACCACCTTGGCCTTGCCACGGCCCCAGGCGATTTCGGCTTTTTCACGCACGAAGTCGGTGGTGAACAGCGGTTTGATGGTTTTCTTGTCCAGTTCGGCCAGTTGCTCGGGCCAGCACTGGCCGTCGAGCTTTTTCAGGTCCAGCTTGGGTTTGGCGATATCCCAGTTGAATTCATTGCGCTCGGACAGCCCGGCGACGCTCTGGCCACGGGTCTTGAGGGTCTGGATGAGTTGCTCGCCATCGCGACGGATGCGCAGCGCGACCTTGGCCTGGGCCAGATCGCGCTCCGGGGTGTCGAAATACTGGTTGGTCAGTTCCAGGCGCTCCCAGCCACTCTTGTTGCGTTTTTTCAGCAGGGGGTGATCGCGCAGGGCGGCGAGGGTCTCGCGGCTGACGCGGAGTTTGATTTCGGTTTCTTTCTGCATGGCCGGGGCGATCCAAACGCGGGTGCTGGTGAACGGGCAGCCATGGGCATGGCGGCGAAGCGCTGTAGTTTACAGGACGCAGGCGGTTTATTCCTGACGCGTTATACCCCTATGATGGTCCGCAAGCCTCAAGGAACCGTCATCCATGCCTTTGCCATCCATGAAAGAGCAGTTCGCTGCGCTGATCGCCACCCCCTCGGTGAGTTGCACCCAGCCGGCGCTGGATCAGTCCAACCGGCCGGTCATCGACCTGCTGGCCGGCTGGCTCGATGAACTGGGCTTCGCCTGTGAAATCCAGACCATTTCGCCCGGCAAGTTCAACCTGCTCGCCACCTACGGCAGTGGCCCTGGCGGTCTGGTGCTGGCCGGGCACAGCGACACCGTGCCCTATGACGAGGCCCTGTGGCAGACCGATCCGCTGAAGCTCACAGAAGTTGACGGTCGCTGGGTCGGCTTGGGCAGCTGCGACATGAAAGGCTTCTTCGCGCTGATCATCGAGGCGGTACTGCCTCTGCTGGGCCAGCCGTTCAAGCAGCCGCTGTTGATCCTGGCCACCTGTGACGAAGAATGCTCGATGGCCGGGGCCCGTGCCCTGGCCGAGGCGGGGCGGCCTCTGGGACGTGCGGCGGTGATCGGCGAGCCGACCGGGCTGCGACCGATTCGTCTGCACAAAGACGTGATGATGGAGCGTATCGATATCCTCGGGCGCAGCGGCCATTCCTCCGATCCGCGTCTGGGCCACAGTGCGCTGGAAGCGATGCACGATGTGATCAGCGACCTCAAGGGTTTACGCGCGCAATGGCAGGCCGAGTACCACAATCCGCAATTCAGCGTGCCGCAGCCGACCCTCAACCTGGGCTGCATTCATGGCGGTGACAACCCCAACCGCATCTGTGGCCAGTGCTCGCTGGAGTTCGACCTGCGGCCACTGCCGGGCATGGACCCCGAAATTTTGCGCTCGCTGATTCGTCAGAAACTACAACCGCTGGCCGAGCGTCATCAGGTCAGCATCGACTACCAGCCGCTGTTCCCCGAGTGCTCGCCGTTCGAGCAGCCGGCCGATGCGGAACTGGTCCGGCTGGCCGAGCGTCTGACAGGTCATACGGCCGCAGCGGTGGCATTTGGCACCGAAGCGCCTTATCTTCAGCAGCTTGGCTGCGAGACGCTGGTACTCGGCCCTGGCGACATCGCCTGTGCGCACCAGCCGGGCGAGTATCTGGAAATGTCACGTTTGCAGCCTACAGTGCGTCTGTTGAGACAACTGATTGAACATTACTGCCTGACGCCCCAATAAGCGCTCCGGTCCAAATTCACAAATATAAGGAGACTGCGCGTGTTGCCAGGCCTGTTCCGACGATAACCACCACTGCGTTGTGCGTGTTTCTGTCTTTCGTCCAACTTTTTACAGGCTTTTACGGTTATGCCCGAATACGTCAACTGGCTGCGTCACGCGTCTCCTTATATCAATGCCCACCGGGACTGCACTTTTGTGGTGTTGCTGCCCGGCGACGGGATCGAACACCCAAACTTCGGCAATATCGTCCACGACCTGGTGCTGCTGCACAGTATGGGCGTGCGTCTGGTGCTGGTGCATGGCACCCGCCCACAGATTGAAAACCGCCTGGCCCAGCGCGGCCTGCAGCCACGCTACCACCGCGACCTGCGCATTACCGATGCCGAGACGTTGGAGTGCGTGATCGACGCAGTGGGTGGCCTGCGCATCGCCATCGAAGCCAAGCTGTCGATGGACATCGCCAACTCGCCGATGCAGGGCTCGCGCCTGCGGGTGACCAGTGGCAACCTGGTCACCGCCCGGCCAATCGGTGTGCTCGACGGTGTTGATTATCTGCACACCGGCGAAGTACGCCGGGTCGACCGTAAAGGTATCAACCGTCTGCTTGACGAGCGCCATATCGTGTTGATGTCGCCGCTGGGCTATTCGCCCACCGGTGAGGTGTTTAACCTGGCCTGTGAAGATGTCGCAACCCGGGTGGCGATTGATCTGGGGGCCGACAAACTGCTGCTGTTCGGCGCCGAACAAGGCTTGCTGGATGACAGCGGCAGGCTGGTTCGTGAACTGCGTCCGCAGCAGGTCCCGGCGCATCTGCAACGGCTGGGCAGCAGCAGCTACCAGGCCGAACTGCTCGACGCGGCGGCCGAAGCGTGCCGTGGCGGGGTGGGCCGTAGCCATATCGTCAGCTACGTCGAGAACGGCTCGCTGTTGACCGAACTGTTCACCCGCGACGGTGGCGGCACCCTGGTCGCTCAGGAGCAATTCGAGCGTGTACGTGAAGCCGGTATCGAAGACGTCGGTGGCCTGATCGAGCTGATCACGCCGTTGGAAGAGCAGGGCATTCTGGTCCGCCGCTCGCGTGAAGTGCTGGAGCGCGAGATCGAGCAGTTCAGCGTGGTCGAACGTGAAGGGATGATCATCGCCTGTGCGGCGCTCTACCCGATTGCCGACTCCCAGGCGGGCGAGCTGGCGTGTCTTGCGGTCAATCCCGAGTACCGCCATGGCGGTCGCGGTGACGAGTTGCTCGAACGCATCGAAGACCGTGCCCGTGCCCTGGGCATTACCACGCTGTTCGTTCTTACCACCCGTACCGCCCACTGGTTCCGCGAGCGCGGCTTCGAGCCCAGCAGTGTCGACCGCCTGCCCAGCGCCAGGGCATCGCTGTACAACTACCAGCGTAATTCGAAGATCTTCGAGAAAGCGATTTAGGGTTTCCGGTAACAGGATTTCGCGGCTGAAGCGGATCGCCGCCCGGCCGCTCCTACGGATATCAACCGTCTGTAGGAGCGGCTTTAGCCGCGAAGACAAAAACAGCCGCGAAAATCGATCAATTACTGATCGACAGAATGCTCGCCTGATAGGCACCGACAAAGGTGTCGAAATCCACCACTTCTTCGCTGGCTTCCAGCTCGGCCTGTTCATTCAGCGAGGTCTGTGCCAGCTTTTCGAAGTGCGCCTGATCTTCTGTGCTCAGAGGGTGAGCGCGGAAGTATTGGGCATGGAGCTTGCTCTGGCGCAACGAGAAGGCCGCGAAGCCCTCGTTGTGCTCGCGCATGCTGGCAAGAATCCGGGCCGACGGGGTCAGTTCAGGATCGTCTATCTTGGCCTGCTGCGCGATCAGTGAACGACAGTGTTCGTCGCTGCCGCTGGCCTGGTCGAGCAACTGCGCGATAGGCGCGATCTTTTCCAGCAATTCAGTGGCCCAGTGCTTGAGTTCAACTGGCGAGCCGCCGCGTTGCAGCTGCAGGCCCGGCCGACGACCTTCCTTGACCACGCTGAGGAAGTTGTTGCCCGCATTGCCGCATTCGCCGCTGGACAGCTGCGGACTCTCTTGCAGCGCGCAGAACAGGATAAAGGCGTCGATGAAGCGCGCCTGCTCCAGATTGATACCGGTCGGCAGGAACGGGTTGATGTCCAGGCAGCGCACCTCGACGTATTGCACGCCACGGGCGATCAGCGCCTGGATCGGCCGTTCGCCGGTGTAGGTCACCCGCTTGGGGCGGATGTTGGAGTAGTACTCGTTCTCGATCTGCAGCACGTTGGTGTTGAGCTGCACCCACTCGCCGTTGGCATCATGGGTACCGGTTGCAACATAGGGCGCATAGGGCGTGGCGACCGCGCGGCGCAGGCTGTCGGTGTAGCTCTGCAGGTCGTTGTAGCACGGCGTCAGGCCGGCCTGGGCCTCGCTCTGATAACCCAGGTCGCTCATGCGCAGGCTGGTGGCCCACGGCAGGTACAGGGTGTTCTCGTCGAATGCCTGTAACTGATGGCTGCGACCGCGCAGGAAGCCTTTGTCCAGGGCCGGCGAAGCGCCGAACAGGTACATCAGCAGCCAGCTGTAGCGGCGGAAGTTGCGGATCAGGGCAATATAGGAGTGCGACTGGTAATCGCGGTCATCACCGGCAAAGTTCTCGGTCTGCTTGAGCACGCTCCAGGCGGCTTCAGGCAGCGAGAAATTGTAGTGGATGCCGGCGATGCACTGCATGGTGCGGCCATAGCGCAGCGCCAGACCCTTGCGGTACACGTACTTGAGTTTGCCGATGTTCGAGGTGCCGTAATACGCCAGCGGAATAGCTTCTTCGGCGGGCAGCGGCGATGGCATCGACGGGCTCCACAGCAACTCGTCACCGAGCTTGCTGTAAACGAAGCGATGAATCTTTTCCAGGCTGTCCAGGGTATCTGCCGGGTTTTTCAGCGCCGGTGTGATGAACTCCAGGAGCGATTCGGAATAATCGGTGGTGATCTGCTCATTGGTGAGCGACGAGCCTAACGCCTGCGGGTGCGGGGTCTGGGCCAGTTCGGCCTGGTCGGTGACGCGCAGGCATTCACGTTCGATTCCGTGCAGGCACTGTCCCAGCAATGGGAGGTTGGTGCGTTCGCCAAGCACGGCCAGGCGGCGGTTGAGAAATTCGCTCAAGGTGGATTCCTTCACACATCGGTCGCCCACATATGGGGGTAGAGCCGACGGTCTACAAGGGTGAAGAAAGGAACTGGCGTTGTCGCCTGGTTGGGTCTTTAACGCCGGCTCAAGATTCACGGTTGCTTGCCATGCAGTCGATTTGTCGACTTTTTTGACAGGATTAGCGGCAAATTACCCTAAACAGAGGGGGTACAGCTAGATTGCCTACGATCTTTACCAGCTAAAAAACGCCACGCCCGAGTCGGGCGTGGCGGTTACCCTGACGCAGATCTTGCGTACCGGTCAGGTCTGCCAAGAGCCAGGCAGGCGCTCAGACAATCGCGAAGGTGCCCTGCGCCTTGGCGATCAGTTTGTCGGCCTGCAGCACCTCGGCTTCTACCACCAGGGTCCTGCGCCCAGCGTGCAGGACCCTGGCAACGCACAACACCTCGCCCTCGCTGACCCCGCGCACATAGTTGATCTTGCACTCGATGGTCACGCTGCGCTGCTCGAAGCCGTGGGCGCTGGAGCAGGCCAGGCCCATGGCGATGTCGACCAGGCTGAAAATGGCCCCGCCATGCATCATGTTGCCCCGGTTGCGCAGGTGCGCTTCCAGAGGCAGTGCGACTTCGGCAACGCCGCCGCCCAGGCTGCGAATCTCGCAACCGAGCATGCGCAGGTAAGGGCTGTGGGTCAGCGCCTCAGGGATCTCCATCAACGCTTCTTCAACTGCTTGGCATTGGCGAACAGCGAAGCCATGGCGTTGTTGGCCGGGGCCGCAGTGCTGCTTTCCTTGCGTGGCGCCGCGCTGGTCTGGCGCGGTGCAGCGCCCGGACGTGAGCCACGAGCGCCGTCGATTTTCTCGCCCGGTGTATCACTCATGCGCATCGACAGGCCGACGCGCTTGCGCGGGATGTCGACTTCCATGACCTTGACCTTGACCACATCGCCGGCCTTGACGGCTTCACGCGGGTCCTTGATGAACTTCTCCGACAAGGCAGAAATGTGCACCAGGCCGTCCTGATGCACGCCGATGTCGACAAAAGCACCGAAGTTGGTGACATTGGTCACGACGCCTTCGAGGATCATGCCCAGCTTGAGGTCCTTGAGATCTTCGACGCCTTCCTGGAACTCGGCGGTCTTGAACTCGGGACGCGGGTCACGACCGGGTTTGTCCAGCTCACTGAGAATGTCGGTGACGGTCGGCAGGCCGAAGGTTTCGTCGGTGAATTTCTTCGGGTCCAGACGCTTGAGGAAGGCAGTGTCGCCGATCAGCGAGCGGATGTCGCGGTCGGTCTGCGCGGCAATGCGCTGTACCAACGGGTAAGCCTCGGGGTGCACCGCTGAAGCATCCAGCGGGTTGTCGCCGTTCATCACACGCAAGAAGCCTGCGGCCTGTTCGAAGGTCTTCTCACCGAGGCGGCTGACTTTCTTGAGTTCATTGCGGGTCTTGAACGCGCCATTGGCATCACGGTGGCTGACGATGTTCTGCGCCAGGGTGGCGTTCAGGCCGGAAATGCGCGACAGCAGTGCCACCGAAGCGGTGTTCACATCCACGCCCACGGCGTTCACGCAGTCTTCGACCACCGCGTCCAGGCCGCGAGCCAGCTTGAGCTGCGAGACGTCGTGCTGGTACTGGCCAACGCCGATGGATTTCGGATCGATCTTCACCAGTTCGGCCAGAGGATCCTGCAAGCGGCGGGCAATCGATACGGCACCACGGATCGACACGTCGAGGTCCGGGAACTCGCGCGCTGCCAGTTCGGACGCCGAGTACACCGAAGCGCCGGCCTCGGAGACCATGATTTTGGTCATTTTCAGGGCTGGATACTTTTTGATCAGCTCAATGGCCAGCTTGTCGGTCTCGCGGCTGGCGGTGCCGTTGCCGATAGCGATCAGGTCCACCGAGTGCTTGGTGCACAACGCACCCAGTACGGCGAGGGTCTGATCCCATTGGTTCTTCGGTACATGGGGGTAGACCGTGGCGTGGTCGAGCAGCTTGCCGGTGGCGTCGACCACGGCGACCTTGCAACCGGTACGCAGGCCCGGGTCGAGGCCCAGCGTGGCACGCGGGCCGGCCGGCGCGGCGAGCAGCAAGTCATGCAGGTTGTGGGCAAATACGTTGATCGCCTCGGTTTCGGCGCTGTCACGCAACTCGCCCAGCAGGTCGGTTTCCAGGTGGTTGTACAGCTTGACCTTCCAGGTCCAGCGCACGACCTCGCCCAGCCATTTATCGGCTGGCCGGTTCTGATTGCTCAGGCCGAAGCGCTCGCCGATCATCAGCTCGCAGGGGTGCAGGCTGCCGGGTAACTCTTCGCCGACCTTCAGGGTACCGCTGAGGATGCCTTCATTGCGGCCACGGAAAATCGCCAGGGCACGGTGCGAAGGCATGTTTTTGAGCGGCTCGTCGTGTTCGAAGTAGTCGCGAAATTTCGCGCCCTCTTCTTCCTTGCCGGGCACCACGCGGGCGCTGAACACCGCCTCTTGCTTGAGGAACCCGCGCAGCTTGTCGAGCAAGGTGGCGTCTTCGGCAAAACGCTCCATGAGGATGTATTTGGCGCCTTCGAGCGCCGCTTTGACATCGGCCACGCCTTTCTCGGCGTCGACGAAACGCGCCGCTTCGCTTTCCGGATTCAGACCGGGGTCGTTGAACAGGCCGTCGGCCAGTTCGCCCAGGCCGGCTTCCAGGGCGATCTGGCCCTTGGTGCGGCGTTTCTGTTTGTACGGCAGGTACAAGTCTTCAAGACGGGTCTTGGTGTCGGCCAGCTTGATTTCGCGGGCCAGCTCCGGGGTCAGCTTGCCTTGTTCTTCAATGCTGGCAAGGATGCTGACCCGGCGCTCGTCGAGCTCGCGCAAATAGCGCAGACGCTCTTCCAGATGACGCAGTTGCGTGTCATCGAGGCTACCGGTCACTTCCTTGCGGTAGCGGGCGATGAACGGCACAGTCGAGCCTTCATCCAGTAGTGCTACGGCCGCTTCGACCTGTAGTGGGCGGACACCGAGTTCCTCGGCGATGCGGCTGTTGATGCTGTCCATAAGACCACCTGAGCAAAATAACTAGCGAACTGCCATCGTTTGCGAACGAACGTTGTCTGACATTGCCTGACTAAAAGAGTGCCCGAAAAAGGGCGGCGCATTATAACCAGCCAGGCCCCGTTAGGGGATTTGGACGATGCACAGCATCATCTGTTGGCGTTCAGGCACCAGCATTTATCCTGCATCCGGTAAAATCTGCTAACAATGCGCACGATGCGCATCATCCCGGCTACGCCATAATGCGCCCCGTGAATATAGGAGCATCCGATGAGCAGCACTGCACTTAATGCCGAAGGCGAAAAAATCCTGATCGTCGATGATGACCCAGGGTTGAGCAGCCTGCTGGAGCGTTTTTTCACCAGCAAGGGCTATCGCGCCCGCGCCGTAGCCAATGTCGAGCAAATGGACCGCCTGTTGTCCCGTGAGGTGTTCAACCTTGTGGTGCTCGACCTGATGCTGCCTGGTGAAGACGGCCTTTCCGCCTGCCGCCGGCTGCGCGCGGCGAATAATCAGGTGCCGATCATCATGCTGACCGCCAAGGGTGATGAGCTGAGCCGCATCAAGGGCCTGGAGCTGGGTGCCGACGACTACCTGGCCAAACCGTTCAACCCTGACGAACTGATGGCACGGGTCAAGGCTGTCCTGCGTCGCCAGGCGCCTGCCGTTCCTGGTGCGCCTGGCAGTGAAGAAGAGTCGGTCACCTTCGGTGACTACGAACTGTCGCTGGCAACCCGCGAGCTCAAGCGCGGCGATGAAGTGCACATGCTCACCACCGGTGAGTTTGCGGTACTCAAGGCGCTGGTCATGCATGCCCGCGAGCCGCTGACCCGTGACAAGCTGATGAACCTGGCCCGTGGCCGCGAGTGGGATGCCCTTGAGCGTTCCATCGACGTGCAGATTTCCCGTCTGCGCCGCCTGATCGAGCCGGACCCGTCCAAGCCTCGCTACATCCAGACTGTCTGGGGTGTGGGGTATGTATTTGTACCGGACGGCAGCGGCGCTCGCTGACAGCTCACTGCCCGTTTCGCGATACCGTTGATGCGTCGATAGCCCTGTAAAGGGTTATCGGCGTTTTTGGCTTTGCGCAACGGTCGTTTCGATTGACAGAAACCGCGAGCCTGCCTCGCCCTGCAAAGTGTGAACGCTGCACCTATGAAGACTCCGCTGTGGTTTCCGCAAAGCTTCTTCTCGCGCACCCTTTGGCTGGTGCTGATCGTCGTGCTGTTTTCCAAGGCGCTGACCCTGGTCTACCTGCTGATGAACGAGGATGTGCTGGTCGACCGTCAGTACAGCCACGGCGTGGCGCTGACCCTGCGCGCCTATTGGGCAGCCAACGAAGACGATCGGGAAGCCATTGCCGAGGCGGCCGGTTTGATCCGGGTGGTCGGCGGCGGGGTGCCCGAGGGTGAGCAACACTGGCCCTACAGCGAAATCTATCAGCGCCAGATGCAGGCTGAACTGGGCGAAGACACCGAGGTGCGCCTGCGTGTCCACGCGCCGCCGGCGCTGTGGGTGCGCGCGCCGAGCCTGGGGGATGGCTGGCTCAAGGTGCCGCTTTATCCACACCCGCTGCGCGGCCAGAAAATCTGGAGCGTGCTGGGCTGGTTCCTGGCCATCGGCTTGCTCTCCACCGCCTCGGCCTGGATCTTCGTCAGCCAGCTCAACCAGCCGCTCAAACGTCTGGTGTTTGCCGCCCGCCAGCTTGGGAAGGGGCGCAGCGTAAGGCTGCCGATCAGCGATACGCCGAGCGAAATGACCGAGGTGTATCGCGCCTTCAACCAGATGGCTGAAGACGTTGAGCAGGCCGGTCAGGAGCGCGAGCTGATGCTGGCCGGCGTTTCCCATGACTTGCGGACACCGTTGACCCGCCTGCGCCTGGCGCTGGAAATGAGCGAAAAGAACGAGTTTCTGGACGGCATGGTCCGCGACATCGAAGACATGGACGCGATTCTCGACCAGTTTCTGGCGTTCATTCGTGACGGGCGTGACGAAGAGGTTGAGGAGGTCGATCTTGGCCACCTGGTGCGTGAAGTGGTCGAGCCGTTCAACAGCGACGATGAGCATATTCGGGTATGTCTGGAGCCGATCCCGCCGTTCGCCTTGCGTCGGCTGTCGATGAAGCGTCTGCTGACCAACCTGATCGGCAACGCCATGCACCATGCCGGCACCGGCATCGAAGTGGCAGCCTACGTCTCGGGCGATAACGGTGCCCCTTATGTCGTGCTCAGCGTTCTGGACCGGGGTGCGGGTATTGACCCGTCGGAGCTGGAAATCATCTTCAACCCGTTCATCCGCGGCGACCGGGCTCGCAGCGGCAAGGGCACTGGCCTGGGGCTGGCCATCGTCAAACGTATCGCGGCGATGCACGGCGGCAACGTAGAACTGCGCAACCGCTCCGGCGGCGGCCTGGAAGCTCGTGTCCGCCTGCCGCTGGGCCTGATGCTGCCAAGAGACGCGGTGTAGGAGGGGCTTCAGCCCCGAAGCTTTTCCTTCACCCATAGCCGTGGGGAATAAAAGCTTCCCGGCTGAAGCCGGTCCTACGCCGGTCCTACGCTGGCCCCGTGTCGGTCCTGTCTCAGCCCTTGCCCTTGGTGCGGGTCAGGTTGGGGCCGCTGTTTTTCTCTAGGTGTTCGATGATCATCCCGGCGACGTCCTTGCCGGTAGTGGTCTCGATGCCTTCCAGGCCCGGTGAGGAGTTCACCTCCATCACCAGCGGGCCGTGATTGGAACGCAAGATATCGACGCCGGCCACTGACAGGCCCATGACCTTGGCGGCGCGCAGGGCGGTCATGCGCTCTTCAGGGGTGATCTTGATCAGGCTGGCGGTGCCGCCCCGGTGCAGGTTGGAGCGGAATTCGCCGGCCTTGGCCTGGCGCATCATCGAGGCGATGACCTTGTCGCCGACCACGAAGCAGCGGATATCCGCGCCACCGGCTTCCTTGATGTATTCCTGGACCATAATGTCCTGCTTGAGGCCCATGAACGCCTCGATCACCGACTCGGCGGCCGACACGGTTTCACACAGCACCACGCCGATCCCCTGGGTGCCTTCCAGTACCTTGATCACCAGCGGTGCACCGTTGACCATCCGGATCAGGTCGGGAATGTCGTCTGGTGAGTGGGCAAAGCCGGTGACCGGCAGGCCAATGCCGCGCCGCGACAACAACTGCAAAGAGCGCAGCTTGTCTCGGGAACGGGCGATTGCCACTGATTCGTTGAGCGGGAACACACCCATCATTTCGAATTGGCGCAGCACTGCACAACCATAGAACGTCACCGAGGCGCCAATGCGTGGAATCACCGCATCGAAGCCTTCCAGCGGCTTGCCGCGATAGTGAATCTGCGGCTTGTGGCTGGCGATATTCATGTAGGCGCGCAGGGTGTCGATCACCACCATTTCATGGCCGCGCTCGATACCGGCTTCAACCAGGCGGCGGGTGGAATACAGACGCGGGTTACGCGAAAGCACAGCGATCTTCATGCAGCACCTGAGGGAGTAGAGGCCGGGAACACCGGCTTGTCTTGTACGTATGTAATGCCCGGATTGACCACCAATTGGCCGTCGATCAGAGCGTTGGAACCCAAAAGCAGCCGATAACGCATCGACTTGCGACAGGCCAGGGTGAATTCCACCGGCCAGACGCGATCACCCAAAGCCAGGGTGGTCCGTATCACGTAACGGACCTGTGCATGGCCGTTGGAGCTCTTGATGGTCTTCATGGCCACCAACGGTGCTTCACAGCGTCGGTGACGCAACTGCACCACCGTGCCCAGGTGCGCGTTGAAGCGCACCCACTTCTGGCCGTCGCGTTCAAAAGGCTCGATCTCGGTGGCGTGCAGGCTTGAAGTGCTGGCCCCGGTGTCGATTTTTGCCCGCAGGCCGGCTACCCCCAGATCGGGCAGCGCCACCCACTCGCGCAGGCCGATTACTGTCAGATGATCGAATGTCTTCAAGGCGATTTCCGTACTACTCAGGACTTCTGCCAGGCCTCGGGACGAATCTGGGCCATGGCTTTGAACGCAGGTTTGGCAAACAAGTAACCCTGCATCAGAAAAACGCCGCAATCGGCGAGAAAGTCTCTTTCCTCCACATGCTCGATGCCTTCGGCAATCACCATGATATTGAGCTCTGTGCACATGCTGAGCACCGCACGGGCAATGGCCTGACGGGGCCGGTCGAGATGAATGTCACGAATCAGGTCCATGTCGAGCTTGATCAGGTCGGGTTGAAAATCCGCCAGCAGCTTGAGCCCAGCATAGCCTGCGCCAAAGTCGTCGATGGCGGTCATGAAGCCGAACGCCTGATACTCGCGCAGAATATTCTGCAAATGCTTCACGTTGTCCACATGTTCGACTTCGACTGTTTCGAAGATCAGCCTGTCCAGCGGAAAATTGTGCTGCCGCGCCGCCTCCAGGGTGCTGCGGATGCACAGCTCCGGACGATAGACCGCGTTGGGCAGAAAGTTGATCGACAGGCGCTCGGTCATTCCAATGCTGGCGGCGCCGGCGATAGCGGCGGTACGGCAACTCTGGTCGAAGCGGTAGCGATTCTGGTCGTTGACCTGAGCGAGCACGCTTTGTGCGCTCTCGCCATTGGGGCCGCGTATCAACGCTTCATGGGCAAACACTGAGTGATCACGCAGGTCGACGATCGGTTGGTAGGCATACTCAAAGTCGAAGCCCAGAGCTGGACTGCCAGTGCACCCCTGACAACCGCGTCTTGGGGCTGTCAATGAATCCGGAAACTTTGTCATGACATCCTCCAGTGGCAAAGGGTGAGCGGCTCTATCAGATTCTTGATGAGTGGTTTTGACAAGCCGGGTTCGGTTACTTCATGTTCGTTGCTGACCCAGATCCAATAACGCCGGCAATCGTGGCGAGCGCTCAGGTATCAGGCCTGGTTATGCTTCAGATTGCCATGCAGATGAGAAATTCAGATGGCGCAAAAGGCAGAAGACGACGACAAGGTTCGTCTCGACAAATGGCTATGGGCGGCACGCTTCTACAAGACCCGTGCCCTGGCCAAGGCAGCGATTGAGAGTGGCAAGGTGCACTGCCGGGGCGAACGTTGCAAGCCCGGCAAAGAACCGCGTGTAGGCGATGAATTCCAGATCCGTACCGGTTTTGACGAGCGGACTGTGGTGGTCGAGGCGCTGTCGGTGGTCCGGCGCGGCGCGCCCGAGGCCCAGGCTCTGTACCGCGAAACCGCGCAAAGCATCGCCAGTCGCGAGGCGGCGGCTGCCCAGCGCAAGGCCGGCAATCTGAGCGTGATGACTGACGGGCGCCCGAACAAGAAGCAACGTCGGCAACTGGATCGCTTTCATGACAGCTCGGGCGGTTGAGCCGGTTTCAGTTGCATGCCGGTTCTGCTGGTAAACTGTTGGCCATTCACTCTGATCAGAACCTATCCCTTTTATGTCTGAATTCCCTGTAAAAGACTTCACCCAGCGCTTCATCTTTGACGAGAGCGATGTTCGCGGCGAGCTGGTCGCCCTGCACAGCAGTTACGCTGAAGTGCTGGCCCGGCACCCGTACCCGGCGCCTGTCGCGCGTCTGTTGGGCGAACTGATGGCTGCGGCGGCGCTGCTGGTCGGCACCTTGAAGTTCGACGGCCTGCTGACCCTGCAGGCGCGCTCCAGCGGCGCAGTGCCGCTGTTGATGGTCGAATGCTCCAGCGAACGTGAACTGCGCGGCATTGCCCGCTATGACGAGGCGCTGATTACTGATGCAACCACCGGTTTGCAGCAACTGATGCCCGATGGCTCGCTGGCCATGACCATCGATCCACGGCACGGCAAGCGCTACCAGGGCATTGTGGCGCTGGACGGTGTCGATCTGTCGGCAAGCCTGTCGAGCTACTTTGTGATGTCCGAGCAGCTTGGCACGCGTTTCTGGCTAAAGGCCGACGGCCAGAACGCCCGTGGCTTTTTGTTGCAACAACTGCCGGTTGCGCGCATCACCGATGCCGATGAGCGCGCTGCCAGTTGGGAGCATGTTGTCACCCTGGCCAATACCCTGAGCGATGAAGAGCTGCTGGGGGTTGATAACGAGACCCTGCTGCACCGCCTCTATCACCAGGAGCAGGTGCGACTGTTTGACACGCAGCCGATCACTTTCCGCTGCAGTTGCTCACGCGAGCGCTCCGGCAGCGCCCTGATCAGCCTGGGCGAGCAAGACGCCCAGCAACTGGTCAAGGAGCACGGCGGAGCCATCGAGATCGACTGCCAGTTCTGTAACGAACGCTATCTGTTCGACTCCACGGATGTCACTCAGCTGTTTGCTGGTGGTGGCGTCGACTCGCCGTCCACTACTCGCCACTGACTTTGCTGGCGATAGAACCCTCCAGAACACGATCAAGCACGTTCATAACGTTCTGACCGGAGGGTTCTATCATTTCCGGGCATTTCTGGCATAATCCGGCCCACTTTTGGCTGTAGTAGTGCTTGTTTTTTTACTACAAAAACCGTTTGGAACACTCGGCATTCCGCCGATGGGGACCCTCATGACGCAAACCAAGAACGCTGTGTACACCGACCTGAGCATCGACGACCTGGTCAAGGAAGCCCTTGCCCGTGGCGAAGGCGAACTCGCCGACACTGGCGCACTGGTAGTGAGAACCGGCCACCGTACTGGTCGCTCTCCGGTGGACCGTTTCATCGTTGAAGAGCCAGGTACTCAGGACGCTATTGCCTGGGGCCCGATCAACCGCAAGTTCCCGGCCGACAAGTTCGACGCGCTGTGGGACCGCGTTGGCGCCTACCTGGGCGAGCGCGAGCGTTTTGTTTCTCATGTCCATGTCGGTTCTGACCCCGCTCACTATCTGCCGGTCAAGATGACCACCGAGACCGCGTGGCACAACCTGTTCGGCCGTTGCCTGTTCATCAACCCTGAGCAGTACAACGAAGGCGCCAAGGACGAGTGGCAGATCTTCAACGCCCCTTGGTTCGTCTGTGAGCCAGAGCGTGACGGCACCAACTCCGACGGCACCGTGATCATCAACTTCGCGGCCAAGAAGGTTCTGATCGCTGGCATGCGTTACGCCGGTGAAATGAAAAAAGCCATGTTCTCGGTGCAGAACTTCCTGCTGCCTGAAGCTGACGTGCTGCCAATGCACTGTGCGGCCAACATGGGCGAAGAGGGCGACGTGACCCTGTTCTTCGGCCTTTCTGGCACCGGCAAGACCACCCTGTCGGCGGACGAAAGCCGTTACCTGATCGGTGACGACGAGCACGGTTGGGGCGAGGGCGTGGTGTTCAACATCGAAGGTGGTTGCTATGCCAAGTGCATCGACCTGTCCGAGAAGAACGAGCCCGTCATCTGGAAAGCCATCCAGCACGGCGCCGTCCTGGAAAACGTGGTGCTGGACCCGACCACCAAGAAAGCCGACTACGCCGACGACAGCCTGACCCAGAACAGCCGTGCGGCCTACCCGCGCGAGCTGATCGAAAAACGCGCACCGAAGAACCTGGGCGGCGAGCCCAACGCGGTGATCTTCCTGACCTGCGACCTGACCGGCGTACTGCCGCCCGTGTCGATCCTCAGCGAAGAGCAGGCCGCCTATCACTTCCTGTCCGGCTACACCGCACTGGTTG
The DNA here is from genome assembly GCF_024129895.2 of Pseudomonas sp. 21LCFQ02. Classification (NCBI taxonomy): domain Bacteria; kingdom Pseudomonadati; phylum Pseudomonadota; class Gammaproteobacteria; order Pseudomonadales; family Pseudomonadaceae; genus Pseudomonas; species Pseudomonas sp. 21LCFQ02. Next base: position 985,095 of record NZ_CM178749.1, on the reverse strand, counting down.
GCTCGACTGAAATGGGTTCGGGCGCCGGCATCAAGTCGACCTTCTCCACCTGCTTCGGCGCACCGTTCTTCCCGCGTCCGGCTGGCGTTTACGCTGAGCTGCTGATCAAGCGTATCCGTGGCTTCAACTCCAAGGTCTATCTGGTCAACACTGGCTGGACCGGCGGTGGCTACGGTGTTGGCAAGCGCTTCAACATCCCGACCACTCGTGGCGTGATTGCAGCGATTCAGAGCGGCGCGCTGATCGGTGCCGAGACCGAGCACCTGGACATCATCAACCTGGACGTACCTAAAGTCGTTCCAGGTGTCGAAACCGTTCTGCTCAACCCACGTAACACCTGGGAAGACAAAGCGGCCTACGACCAGGCGGCCAAAGGCCTGGCTGGCCTGTTCATCGAGAACTTCAAGAAGTTCGAGGTGAGCGACGCCATCAAGGCGGCCGGTCCACAGCTGTAATTTCAGCTGGCTTAACAAGAAACCGCCCTTCGGGGCGGTTTTTTTATGAGACAAGCTTCTCTGCAGCGAGGGTCTGAAGCCTCTGAGCGCCTGCTGTGTCGCACGCTGAAAACTACATGTCGTAATTAAACAAACTTTTTTCCGGTCTGAATTTCAGCCCATTTCAAAGGGTGTCTTTGTTCATTTGCGGCGACAGTAAAAGCTCTGAAACAATGCTTTTCACTCACTTGGCGAGCAGCAGGACAGACCTTTGACGACCTCCAGCATCCAGATCCAGCGTTTTCAACCCCAGGACCAACAAGGCGTGATCGATGTCATCGTGCCGATCCAGCAGCAGGAGTTCGGCATCGCCATCACTGCAGCAGATCAGCCAGACCTTGCTGCTATTGTGGATTTCTACCAGCGCGGCACCGGTGATTTCTGGGTCGCGAAGCAGGCTGGTACGGTGGTTGGCACCATTGGCCTCAAAGACATCGGCCAAGGCCAGGCCGCCCTGCGCAAGATGTTCGTGGCCGCAGCTTATCGCGGTCGTGAATTGGGCGTGGCTGCGAAGCTGTTAGCCGAGTTGCTCGAAGGCGCCAGGAGTAAAGGCGTGAAAGAGGTCTTGCTGGGCACCACCGACAAATTCCTCGCGGCCCACCGTTTCTATGAAAAGCACGGTTTCATAGAGGTGGCCAAGGACAGCTTGCCGGCGAGCTTTCCGTTGATGGCGGTGGATAGCAAGTTCTATAAGCGGGTTCTTGAGAACTGATGCCGATCAGCCAAGGGCAGCGCGGGTTCTGTGGGAACGAGCTCGCTCGTGAAAGCGGCATTACATCCACAACAGATGTAGCGGTTTTACTGGCCCTTTCGTTGGCGTGCCGCCCAGACCAAGGTCGGCTCCCACCGGGACCTGGCCAGGTCCGAAATCGCTTAACTGATCGGCATTAATTCTTGAGAACTGAGTGTGCAGAGCGAAAATCCTGAAGCCCATGCTCAGCCAGCAAGGGCCTTGAGAACGTTCTGGGGATCGTTGTGAATAGCTTTCAGTAGTGCACGTGCAGGTCCTGCGGGCTCACGACGGCCCTGTTCCCAGTTACGCAACGTGCCTATCTGCACATCGATCATTGCAGCGAATTTCGCTTGAGACAGGCCGGTTGAGCGGCGTATCTCTTTGACCTGCAGTGCGTCCACCGTGAACTCGCGCGACGCTGCTTTTTCTCCACGAATGATCCCATCCATTTGCTGGACGCTTTCCATTAATTCATCGAAAAATTTGCTCATGGTTCTTGAAGTCTCTTTTCCAGAGAAATTGATATTAGAGACTGGCTGAAAGCTGTGACAGATGAAGAGGCAGCTATAAATGTAGGAAATGCCCATGTTTAGATAAGAAAAAACTTAGCAAGATGTAGTCTTTCAGGGGCTCGAAGGTCGGGCCGCAAATTGCTTGATGCGAGTCGCAACTCACAGGTGTCTAAAGACCTCATACGGAGCTTTTCTCCAGCAACGCTGTCTCATCCGGCTAAGCATATTTTCCTGCAATAGAAGGACGAAAACGATGTTGGTAACAAGGAACTGGGCAGCGCTGATGCTGGGCTTGTGCATCACCACGGGTGTGATGGCTGATAACGATACGGCGCGGCCGCAGGTTGCTGACCGGGTGGTGGCTTACTCGGGTACGCAAGGGGTGAAGGTGTGGACGCTGCGCTATGCCGAGCGTTCGGCCAACCAGGCGCTGGTGCAGATCGAGGGTGTGGATCACGACTGGGACAAGCGCATCCAGCAGATGACCGTCGAGAAGACCAGCAAGGACACCCGCTATTCCACGCAAGTTGATGGCAAGAAGTATGTCGCGCTGATCGTTCAGGGCAACTATGGCGAGCTGTATCTGCCGGGCGAAGCGCAGACCGCTTCGGTGGGCTATGACGAGGGACTGTCCAGCCAGGGCAATGCCCAGCACTTTCTTACTGACTACCTGGAGCAGTCCGGGAAATAGCCGCCAGGCCTTGCAAGGAGTTCTGACCATGAACGTTCTACGCCCAAGATTCGTCACCTTCGACTGCTACGGCACGCTGACGCACTTTCAGATGAGCCCCATGACCCGGCAGATGTTCGCTGACCGGGTGCCTGTCGAGCGTATGAATGCCTTCATCAAGGACTTCGCGGCCTACCGCCTCGATCAGGTCAAAGGTGAGTGGGTGCCTTATGATCAGATCATCAAGCAAGCCCTGGCCCGTACCTGCAAGCGCTGGGGTATCGACTACCGGGGTGAAGGCCAGGCACTTTACGATGCGATACCCGAGTGGGGGCCGCATCCTGATGTGCCTGCCGGGCTGGCGAAAATCGCGAACGAAATTCCGTTGGTGATCTTCTCTAACGCCAGCGACAGTCAGATCATGTCCAACGTCGGCAAACTCGGTGCGCCGTTTCACAAGGTCTTCACCGCCGAGCAGGCGCAGGCTTACAAGCCGCGGTTGGCAGCGTTCGAGTTCATGCTGGATAACCTGGGCTGTGGCCCGCAGGACGTGCTGCATGTGTCATCGAGCTTTCGCTACGACCTGTTCCCTGCCCACGACATGAATATCACCCACAAGGTATTTGTCGCGCGCGGGCACGAACAGCCGGCCAACAGCATCTATGGCTACCGGCAGATCAGCGATATCAGTGAGCTGCCGGGGTTGTTGGGGCTTTAAGTCTGCGCATCCTTCTTGATCCACTTCACCACCTTGGGCGGCTCGTAGTTCTGGATAGCATCGAGCAGCCCGGCGACGTCGTCTTTGACGATCACCATCTGGCGGTGTTCATCCTTGAGAAAGGCCTGGTTCACCACATGCGTCAGGAAGGCTGACAGGCCATCATAGAAGCCGTGCACGTTGAACAGCGCGCAAGGTTTTTCGTGGTAGCCAAGCTGCGCCCAGGTCCACACCTCAAACAGCTCTTCGAGGGTGCCGACGCCGCCCGGCATGGCGATGAAGCCGTCTGACAATTCGGCCATCAGCGCTTTGCGTTCGTGCATGGAATTGACCACACGCAAGTCCTGCAGGCCAGGGTGGGCGATCTCTTTCTGCTTTAGCGCCTGGGGGATCACACCGATTACTTCACCGCCATTGGCCAATGCGGCATCAGCCACTGCGCCCATCAGGCCCACCGACGCCCCGCCATACACTAGGCCAATACCCGCACGGGCCAGCGCTTCACCCAGACGGGTCGCCTGATCCATATACACCGGGTCGCTGCCGGCACTCGAACCGCAAAACACACACAGACGCATCAGGGCATTCCTTTCTGTAGCCATGGCTGGTGAACAGGGTGTCACAAGGATAGCGGTTGATAAAGGTTGCCTTCCCAATGCAGTTAAACGGTAAAGCCCCTGCGGACTGGCGTCGGCAGGGGCTGAGGAATTGATGCTGTTAACGGGAGGTCAGCGCCGAGTAGCTGTTCATCAGGTTGCGGTAGTTGGGAATGCGCTGGCTCAGCAGGTTGCCCAAGCCTTCGATATCGTTGCGCCAGTCGCGGTGCAGCTCACACGCCACCGAGAACCAGTTCATCAATTGGGCGCCGGCCTGGCTCATGCGGTTCCACGCGGCCTGTTGCACGGTTTCATTGAAGGTGCCGGAAGCATCGGTCACCACGAACACTTCAAAACCCTCTTCCAGGGCCGACAGCACCGGGAAGGTCACGCACACGTCGGTGACGACACCGGCGATGATCAGTTGCTTGCGGCCGGTGGCCTTGATCGCCTTGACGAAGTCTTCGTTGTCCCAGGCGTTGATCTGGCCAGGGCGGGCGATGTACGGCGCATCCGGGAACTGCTCTTTGAGCTCCGGCACCAGCGGGCCGTTGGGGCCTTGCTCGAAGCTGGTGGTGAGGATGGTTGGCAGCTCGAAGAATTTGGCCAGGTCACCCAGCGCCAGCACGTTGTTCTTGAACTCATTGGGCGAGAAGTCCTGTACCAGCGAGATCAGGCCGGTCTGGTGGTCGATCAGCAGTACAGCGGCGTCGTCTTTGTTCAGGCGGTTGTAGGTGAAGTTGGCCATGGGGTAGATCCTTTATCTGAGAAGTTGTGGGGTAAGTGGCGTTGCGTTCAACTTGGACACAGATTAAGGATTTACCGGGATGGGATAAATCGGCTGAAAAGCGTTTGACTGTCACCCTGAAGGAGACAATCGAAGGGTCAGATGGCGAGTACGGTCAGAATTTTGGTTACCATGCGTCATTGTTCACTGGTTGCGATAACTTCCATGGCCCTTGCCGCACCGCCTGACCTGACCGACACCGCGATTCCCGTTCAGCCGCTGGCGCGCACCTACCCGCGCGGGCTGTATATCGAGCCGCACCAGCATGTATGGGGCCAGGTGCTGTATGCCTCGTCAGGCGTGATGTGGGTCGAGACGCCTCGGGAGGCGCTGCTGGTCCCACCTCAACGCGCGGTCTGGTTGCCGCCGGGTGTCGAGCATGGCATTCGTGTGGTCTCGGATCTGGAAATGCGCAATATCTACCTGCGCCCGGCCATTGCCCTGACTCTTGAAAAGACCGTGCAGGTGTTCGAAGTGGGCAGCCTGCTGCGCGAGCTGATCATCAGTCTGGTCGCGCTGGACCGTGAAGCTGAACCTGACTACTACGATGCCTTGGTCAATCTGGCGTTGCTCGAACTGGCCCGCGCCCGCCGTTCGCTGATCCGCATCCCCATGCCGGACGGCGCCGACCGCCGCCTGATGAACCTCTGTCAGGCGGTGATTGACGAGCCCTCGCTGGACATTCCTTTCGAGCAACACGCAGAGAACACCGGTGCCAGCGTGCGCACCCTGGCCCGCCTGTTCCAGGCTGCTCTGGGTATGGGCTTTGCCGAATGGCGTCGCCAGGTTCAACTGGCCACCGCCGTAGCCAGCCTGATCCAGGGCCATACCGTCAGCAGCATCGCCCACCGCCTGGGCTACTCACCAAGCAGCTTCAGCGACATGTTCCGTCGGGAACTGGGGGTGGCGCCTTCGCAGTATGGGATGGGGTCGTAGCAGACCTCATGGCTACGGGACAACTGTCCCGACCCTGATTACCCCGGAAGTCACCCCGGAAGTCGGGCGGTTGGTAACGGCTCTTGATTGTTATGCCAGACGCCTTCAATCGCCGCCTCTCATAGACACCAGACTACCAAGCTGGCCGAAATTCAGAAGTCCTTGGCCGGTAGCCTTTTGCGTCTGTCCCTAGACTCTGGCCATTCCCTGATTGGTCCGGAGTCCTTCCATGAGCTTTGTCATTTCCCTGGTCATCGGCATTGCGGTCGGTGTGCTGTACGGCGCGCTGGATTTTCGTTCGCCGGCGCCGCCCACCGTGGCACTGGTCGGTCTGCTGGGCATGCAGCTCGGTGAAAAAGCCTGGCCCATGGGCAAACAATTGGTCACGGCCTGGCTGTCCTGAATCTTCTATCTGAGTGGAGTTACTGATGAACGCACTGCAATTTTCCCGCACTGGCGACCTGGCAGCTTTAGAGTATGTCGAACTGCCGCAACCGGTTGCCGCCGAGGGCGAGGTGCTGATCCAGGTGAAGGCCGCCGGGCTCAATCCCAGTGACGTAAAGAACGTCTTGGGCCGCTTCCCGTACACCGTACTACCGCGAGTGCCGGGCCGGGATTTTGCCGGTGTAGTGGTTGAAGGCCCGCAAGGTCTGATTGGCCAGCAAGTCTGGGGCACCGGCAAAGAACCGGGGTTCTTCCGTGACGGCTCCCATGCGCAATGGCTGACCTTGCCGGCCAATGGTGTGGCGCTCAAACCCAAGGCGCTGAGCTTTGTTCAGGCCGCCAGCCTGGGCGTGCCTTACACCACCGCCTGGGATGCCTTGCAGCGCAGCGGTGTCGGCGCCAATACCCGGCTGCTGGTGATCGGCGGCAACGGGGCGGTCGGCAGTGCAGCACTGGCACTGGGCCGGGTGCTGGGCGCTCAGGTGCTGGGCGCGGTGCGCCGTCCTGAGCAACAGCAGGCTCTGGCCGCCAAGGGGATCGACAGCATTGTGCTGGGCGAACCGGATGCGCTGGCCGGGCAAGTGCAGGCGTTTTTCAGTGGCGGTGCCGACGTGATCTTCGACACCACCGGCTTCTGGCTGGCGCCATCGGTGGCGGCGTTGGCGACCTGGGGACGCATCGCGATTATTGCTGCGCCGGTAGACGGCCAGGTTCAGCTACCGTCACTGGCGCTGTACCGCAAAGGCGGTTCGGTGGTCGGGATCAACTCGCTGCTTTACGACTGCAAAGCCTGCGCCGCGATGCTCGACCAGTTTGGTCGCTTCTTCGATGAGGGGCTGCTGGAACTGCCAGGTGACCTGGTGGAATCACCCTTGAGCGAAGGCCTTGCGCGCTATGGCGAGGTCAATGCCGGGCGCAGTGACAAGATCATCCTGATCCCCTGAGCGCCATCCACAGCTTAACTGTCCAGCGTCAGAATCTGTAGAAACAGGGCGAAAAAGCCGAAGAAGATCCAGAAGATACTGAACAGCCACGGCGCGCGCAGGGAGAACAGCAGGGACTTTTTCGGCCCGGTTTCGCTGGACTCCCAGTCGCTGAACAGCGGCGAGTCGTCATAGGTCAGACCGATGACCGGCTCGCTTTGCAGCAATTGCGCCTGCTTGTGGTGCCAGTGCTGGATGATCTCGCAGGCCGCACGAATGCCTGGCCAGGCGCTGAGGGTGTTGAGCAGGCCGAGCAGGGCCAGCATCGGCGGAATCACTACAGTGAAAATCACCCCCCAGTCAGGATTGAGGTTAGCCATTGACGAGGCGTAGGCGATCACCATAAACGACTGCGCAGTGAGGTAGGCGTTGGTGCGGTTGGAGAGGTTGGTGGTCTCGTATTGGATCTCCCGGCGGTAGAACTCCAGGCGCTCCTTGGGCGAGCCGAACAGCCGGGTGTTCTGTTCCTTGACCACCTCCTCGGGCGTTTCGTGGGTAATGATTCTGGGCACGCTGCTGACCTGCAAGGCTGGATTGGCTCGGTAGACTCCTGCCTGACGGCGCGGTTCGACTGATGTGACCAGTCGCTTTACAAGCATTGCAGAGTTTTACCTTTGCCCCTTAAGATGAGAACGATTTTCAAAAGCGGGATCATTCAGGGTGTCTACGTCCTCCATTCACAAGCTGGGTTTCTTCTTCAGCGACCACCATCGCTGGTTGCTGCAGCACATCCAGTGGCGGCTGGGACGCTCAAACGGCAACCATGCCGACGCCGAGGACACCGCTGCCGAAGCCTTTTGCCAGATGCTTGCATCCAGGGTCGACCCGGACAGCATTGAGCAGCCGCGCGCCTATCTGTCGACCATCGCCCGTCGTTTGATTCTTGACCGGCACCGGCGCAGGCAACTGGAAATCGCCTACCTCGAACGCTTGGCCCTGCTGCCCGAGCAGGTCGCGCCATCGCCGGAAGACCAGCATCTGCTGATTGAAGCGCTGGTGACCATCGACCGGGTGCTCGACGGTTTGCCGATGCTGGTCAAGACCGTATTCCTCTACAGCCAGCTCGACGGCATGAGCTATGTCGATATTGCTGCCAAGCTCAATCTCAGCGAGCGCACGGTCAGTCGTTACATGAAACAGGCGCTGTGCCAGTGCTATATGGCTGATAGCAGCTCGTGAGCCGGCCTGCCATTGACCCGGTTGGTGAACAGGCCGTTGACTGGATGGTGCGCCTCAGCGCCGGCCAGCACTCGGCAAATCTGCGCGCTGAATTCGATGACTGGCTGCGCCGCGACCCAGAGCACGCCCGGGCCTGGCAACGTCTGCAAGAGCGCATTGGCGGCTCGTTCAATGTGGTTCGCTCGCTGGAGCGCCACAAACCAGGCCAGGCCGAAGAGGCCCGGCGCCTGTTGCTCACGCCCTCCACGACGCGCCGCGATGTGTTGCGCGGCCTGGCAGCCATTGGCTTGCTGGGGGGCGGGCTCTGGTTGGCGGCGCGCAGCGGCCCCGGCCTGGCACTGTTCGCTGACCTGCGCACCGGCACCGCCGAGCGCCGCAGCCTGACCCTGGCGGACGGCAGCCGCCTGAGCCTGAATGCCGACAGCGCGGTCGACCTGGACTTCAACGCCAGCCAACGCTTGATCATCCTGCGCCGTGGCGAACTGATCATTCAGGTCGCCGCCGACCCACAGCGGCCCTTGCGGGTACGCACCGAACAGGGCGAAGCCCGTGCCCTGGGCACGCGCTTCATGGTTGCCCAAGAGCAGGACGCCACGCGCCTGGTGGTGCTGGAGCATGCCGTGCGCGCCCGCCTGAACGATGGCCGCGAGCAGGATGTGTTGCAAGGTCAGGGCGCGCTGTTACGTACTTCGAGCATCGAGCCGCTGGGCCGCGAAGCACTGCGCCGCGCCGCCTGGCTGGAAGGGCGCCTGAATGTACTCAACGAGCCACTGGGCGAAGTGATCGATGCCTTGCGCCCCTATACCCACGGCATCCTGCGGGTGGCGCCCGAGGTACAGGATCTGCGCGTGCAGGGCGTGTTCCCGCTGGATGATCCGCAGCGCACCCTGCAGGCTTTGGGAGAGACACTGCCGATCAAGGTCGAGCATTACACACCCTGGGTAACCGTGATCGGCCCGCGTTGAGGACCTGTCGCCTGCAGAGCAGCCTCCCACAGTGGCCAGTGTCGTGCCTGTGACTTGAGTGCGACGCCAGCCTGGTGGGAGGCACTGCTGGCGAATGGCGGAGAGTCTAAACAGGGAAGTTTTGAAAATCTTTCTCATTCGTGTCCGGTTTTTCGATCTCGTCCCACCTATTTCCTGAAACGACCCTTAACACGATCATCAGGAGCATGTTGTGCACAACCCTTGGTTCCACGCCCTCCCGCTTGCCCTCGCTGTAGCCGCCATCAGCGCCCCGGCCATGGCCCAGGCTGCCCAGCCGTTCAACATCCCGGCCGGCAACCTGGCCGATACCCTGAACAGCATTGCCAGCCAGGGCGGCCTGGTGCTGTCGCTGGACCCGAGCCTGGTCAGCGGCAAACAGGCGCCGGCCATTCACGGCGAAATGACCGCCACCCAGGCGCTGCAAAAGGCCGTGGCCGGCAGCGGGCTGGATGTGTTGGTGACCAGCGGCGGCAATGTCACGCTGGTGCCGGCGCTCAGCAACGAGCAGGCGCTGGAGCTGTCGTCGGTGACCATTTCAGGCAAGGCACCGGGGTCGATTACCGAAGGGACGGGGTCGTACACCACCGGCTCGACCAGCAGCTCGACGCGTTTGAACCTGACCCCGCAGGAGACGCCGCAGTCGATTACGGTCATTACCCAGCAGCGCATGGAAGATCAGAAGCTCGACAGCTTGGTCGATGTGCTGGATGCAACCACCGGAGTGATCATCAAGACCCTTTCCATGGGCGCAGATACTCCGCAGATCTGGGCACGTGGTTCGAGTATCAACAACTTTCAGGTCGATGGTGTTCCAACCATTTCATCGCTGAATAACTACCTGCAAAGCACGATTGCTTATGACCGGATCGAGGTCGTGCGCGGTGCAACGGGCATGATGAGCGGCATGGGTTATCCTTCGGCCACTATCAACATGGTGCGCAAGCGCCCAACCTATGAGGCCCAGGCCTCGATTCGTGGTGAGGCGGGTAGCTGGGACCGCTACGGTACCGGCTTCGATGTTTCAGGCCCGTTGACCGACAATGGCAATGTACGTGGCCGGCTGGCGGCCGACTACAAAACCCAGCACGCCTGGACGGACAACTACGAGCAGGAAAACACCGCAGTTTACGGTATTGCGGAAATCGATCTTGACGAAAACACGCTGCTGTCAATGGGTTTTAACCACCTGAAGAAACATACCGACTCGCAAACCCGGATGTTCCCGCTGCTGGACAGTGTGGGCAATAAGGTGGCCTCTAACGCCTCAGACAACGACTCACCTGCCTGGTCTTACTATGACCACCAGTCGAACAACGTCTTCGCATCCCTGGAGCATCGATTTGATTCAGGGTGGAGTATCAAGAGCGAGTTGTCGCATACCCAGTATCAATATGATGGGCTGGTTGCCGCCTTTCAGGGGCGGGTCAACCAGGTCACCGGAGCCGGTGCTTCGATCCAGTCAAACCACTATGCGTCTACGGTCAATCAGGACACCCTCGATGTCTATTTGACCGGCCCGTTTTCTTTGCTGGGCCGCGAGCATGAATTGATTACCGGGCTGACGCTGGCCGATACCGATATCGAAACGCCCAACTATCTGCAGACCACGCCCACTTACAGCATCCCTAACTTCTGGGACTTCTCCAGGACCACCGCAATACCGGGCTTTCGAAAGAACGGCAAGGTTGAAACCAGCGAGTATCAATACAGCGCTTACCTGAGTTCTCGCTTTCGCCTTACAGATGATACGCGCCTGTTGGTGGGTGGCCGCGTCACCGACTGGAAGCGTAACCGGGATACCAGCAATACCGACAACGGTTCGAAAAGCAAAACCACCGGGCGTGAAAGTGGAGTGTTTATTCCTTACGTGGGTGTCACCCATGCGCTGGATGAAACCTGGTCGCTGTACGCGAGCTATACAAAGATCTTCAATCCGCAGTTGTATTACGTCGTCGATATCAACCAGCAACCCTTGATGCCCGAAGAGGGCACCAGCTATGAGACCGGTATCAAGGCCAGCTTCAATGAAGGGCGCATGAATGCCAGCCTCTCGGTGTTTAAAACCGAGCAGGACAATATTGGTGAATGGGACTCTGATTCAAGAACCTACACCCCGCTCAATGGTATTGATACGCAAGGTGTCGAAGTCGAATTCAACGGTCAGTTAGCAGAGGGCTGGAACCTCAGCAGCGGCTATGTCTACAGCACGACAATGGACGCAGAAGATCAGCGGGTTTTGACGCGTGCCCCGCGACACAGCCTCAAGACCTTCACGACCTACCGCTTGCCGGGCAACCTGGAGAAGTTCACCGTCGGCGGCGGCTTCAACTGGGAAAGCAAAACGGGTACTGATCTGCATGTATTCAGCCAAAGCAGCTACGCCGTATTCAACCTCATGGGCCGTTACGACATCAGCCGTAACCTGACAGCGTCGATCAATATCAATAACCTGTTTGATAAGGAGTACGTCCTTGCTGACAACGGACTTAACGGAACCTGGGGGGCACCACGCAACTTCATGACGTCGTTCAAATACAGCTTTTGATTGATGCGGCAGCCAGGCGCACCTGACCCTCAGGTGCGCTCTGGCATCTGCCGATTGCATCACCTGCACGCCTCACGTTAAATTTGATAATAGTTATCAATCACACGTTGGCGCCTACCCTCATGGATCACCGCACAAGCTTCGAACAGGACGTCGAGCGCCTTTATCTGCAGCATTCTGGCTGGCTGAAAAACTGGCTGCGCAAGCGCCTTGCCGAACGTGCGGATGCCGATGACCTGGCACAGGACACCTTCGTGCGCATCATGCGCGCGCGGCGGCCGGTCAATGATCTGCAACAGCCGCTGGCGTACCTGGCGACCATCGCCAACAGCCTGTTGATCAATCGCTGGCGGCGTCAGGCGGTGGAGCGGGCGTATCTTGAGGTGCTGGCCGAGCAGCCGCAGGCGCTGGAGATTTCCCCGCAAGAGCGCTACCTGCTGATCGAAACGCTGGTCGAGGTCGATGAGCTGCTGCAGGGGCTGACGCCCGAGATGCGCGAGATCTTTCTGTTGTCGCAACTCGACGGGCTGACCTACAAACAGATCGGCAACCAGTTGGGCATCAGCGTCGACCGGGTGCAGCGCAGCATGAGCAAAGCCTTCGCGCTTTGCTATGCCAGCCGCTTCGAGTAACCGCGCGTGCCGACTGCCCAAGACCCGCAGGCGCCGATTGCCGATGCGGTGCGCGATCAGGCCATCGACTGGTTCACTCAGGCGCAATCGGGCGACATGAGTGCCGCGCAGGCCGAGAACCTGCAACGCTGGCGTCAGGCCGACCCCGAGCATGAGCGTGCCTGGCAGCGGCTGGCCGGTATTTCCCGGCAGTTGCAACAGCGCAGCACCGTGCTGAGCAATCCGCTGGCCCGCAACACCTTGAGCAAAACCCGGTTGGTTGAGGCGGATCGCCGCCAGCTTCTCAAGCTGCTGTTTGCCGCCGGATTGCTGGGTGGTGCGGCCTGGCAGGTCAGCGACAGCTTCTGGCTGCAAAGCAGCCTGGCCGATTACCACACCGGCATTGGCGAGCGCCGCCATCACACCCTGGCGGACGGCACGCAGGTCTGGCTCAACACCCGCACGTTGCTGGATGTGCGCTTCAGTGCGCAGGAGCGCCAGTTGATCCTGCGCCAGGGCGAGGTCGATATCCTGACCGGCAGCGACCCGGCCGGGCGACCGTTGCTGGTCTACACCGGCGAGGCACGGCTGCAACCCTTGGGCACACGCTTCACGGTGCGCCGCGACAACGACACTCAGGGCACCTTGCTGGCGGTCAGCAACGGCAGGGTGGCGGCGCAGCTTGCCAGTGGCGGCGATACACAGGTAGTGCCGGCAGGTTTTCAGACGCGCATCGATCACGCCCGGATCCAGCCGCTGCAACCCGCCAGTCAGGCCGAGAATGCCTGGGTCGACGGTTTTATCGTGGCTGAGCGCATGCGTCTGGGGGACTTTGTCGAAGAGCTGGCGCGCTATCGGCTGGGCGTACTGCGCTGCGACCCGGCAGTGGCCGACCTGCGCCTGACTGGCTCCTATCCGCTGGCCGACCCGGCCAGAATCCTGTCGATGCTGGAGCAGAGCCTGCCGGTGCGGGTTGAACAGCGTACCCCGTGGTGGGTGACCATCACGGCTCGCTAAGCACTGAGAAAAAATCCAAAAAAAAATCGCAGATTTATCCGCCTCGCTTGGCCTATGAGCAGAACCCGTGCATCGCAAGCGCGGAGCCCTGCCAGCCAAGATCGGAAAACCGTCATGAAATACCCCGCAACGCCCCGAAAATGCCGCCGCCAGGTCGCCTGCGCATCGACCCTGAGCCTCGCACTGCTTGGCGGTGCCGTGCTCACTGACGGCCTGACCGCCACCCGCGCACAGGCGCAGACGATGGCCAGCATCCAGCACTTCTCGATTGCCGCCGGCCCTCTTGATCAAGCGCTGAGCCAGTTCGGTCGCCAGGCCGGCATTGCCTTGTCGACCAATGCCAGCCTGACGGCCGGCAAGACCAGTGCCGGGCTGCAAGGCGAGTTCAGCATCGAGGAAGGCTTCAGACGCATTCTGGCGGGCAGCGGATATTCTGCGGCGCAGCAAAGCGATGGCAGTTATCTATTGGTGGTGGCGATGGAACCTGCCGGGGCCATGGAGTTGTCGTCGGTGACCATTTCCGGCAAGGCGCCGGGGTCGACGACTGAGGGGACAGGGTTGTACAACACCTACTCAGCCAGTAGCTCGACCCGGCTCAATCTGACACCGAAGGAAACACCGCAATCGGTCACAGTGCTAACGCGTCAGCGCCTCGATGACCAGAAAATTGAAAATATGGTCGATGCTCTAGAGGCAACGCCGGGTATTACCGTGAGTCGCGCTGGCGTCGATATTGATAACGACTTGATTTACTCGCGCGGTTTCATTCTTAACAACTTTGCTGTCGATGGCGTTCGCACCTCTTCATTACTCGCCAACCAGCGTCTGAGCAGCGTTGCTTATGATCGAATCGAAGTCGTCCGGGGCGCTACCGGCTTGATCAGCGGAATGGGTACGCCTTCGGCAACGGTTAACCTGATTCGCAAGCGCCCGACATTTGAACCGCAGATCAGTCTAACTGCAGAGGCCGGTAGCTGGGATCGCTATGGCACCGGGTTTGATATCTCCGGTTCCTTGAACGATTCAGGAAGCATTCGAGGCCGTTTGGTCGGTGACTACAAGAACCAGCATGCCTGGGTGGACCGTTTCGAAAAAGAAGAGTCGGTGTTGTATGGCATCACCGAACTTGATTTGAGTGATAAGACCCTGCTGACACTGGGTTTCAATTTCGAAACGACCGATGCAAATGCGCCAATGCGCAGTGGCTATCTGACGCGTTATAGCAATGGGCAGCGCATCGACTTCAAGCGCTCGGCCAACAATGCCCCGGACTGGACGTTCTACGACAATGAGTTGAGCAGCATCTTTGGTTCGCTCGAGCACCAGTTTGAGTCGGGCTGGAATGCCAAGGCTGAATATCGTTACAGCCAGTACCGCAGCAACGCGATCGTGCCGTACATGGCCGGTTCTGTTAACCAGGCAACTGGTGCTGGAGCCTACATTGCACCGGCCCGGTTCAGGGATGCCCCACATGAACATAGTCTGGACCTCTACGCGACAGGCCCGTTGAAGCTGTTCGACCGGGAGCACGAGATCATTGTCGGGACCACCCTGTCAGATCTGCAGTCAACGTCACCAGTGTATGGCTCATGGATGTATCCTTATACGGGGTATAACGGTGCCATTGCCAACCTGCTCGACTGGGACGGTAGCCTGAGCAAACCTGACTTTCCGAAGACGGCTGATGTTGAAACTCATGAGTATCAGTACGGCGCTTATCTGAGTGCTCGCTTCAATCTGACCGATTCGACCCATCTAATTGTTGGTAACCGGTTGACCGACTGGAAACGTAACAGAGACACCACCTCGTTGGCGGGGGTGACCACCAAAACAAATGCTCGCGACAGCGGCGTATACATTCCCTACGTGGGTGTGGTTCAAGACCTGAACGACACTTGGTCGTTGTACGCCAGCTACACGAAAATCTTCAATCCTCAACCTGTATATGTCCGCGACGTCAACAAGCTGCCCTTGTCACCTGAAGAGGGCAGCAGCTATGAGCTGGGTGCCAAGGCCAGCTTCAACGATGATCGCCTTGTCGCCAGTCTGTCGGTGTTCAAGACCGAGCAAGATAACCTTGCGATCCTTATCAACGATGGCACGTTCAGCAATTACACCGCAGCTCAGGGCACGACCAGCACGGGCGTGGAAATGGAGCTTTCCGGTGAGCTTGCCCCCGGCTGGCAGCTCAGCAGTGGCTATACCTATAGCGTTATCGAAGACAGCGAGGGTGAGCGCATCGTCACTCAGGTTCCTCGCCACAGTGTGAAAACTTTCTCGACATATCGCCTGAGCGGCCCGCTGGATAAATTGACTGTTGGCGGTGGAGTCAATTGGCAAAGCAAATCCGGCGCGGACCTTCAGTATCTGACCCAAGGCAGTTATGCCTTGGTCAATCTGATGGCCCGTTACGAAATCAGCCAAAACCTCACCGCTTCCATCAATTTGAATAACGTCCTGGATAAAGAGTACTTCTCGGGTGGGCCGAGTTGCTGTGCGGTCTATGGCGAACCCCGCAATTTCATGACCTCCCTGAAATACACCTACTAAACCCCGGCCTCGCGCACCTGGCCCTCAGGTGCGCGGAATCAACTCCTGCCCGCTGCCAAACACCGGGTAAACCACTTCGTCGCTGTCCAGGTCGCGGATTGTGCTCTTGATATGGATGCGCATCGATTCGCGTCCGGGAGCGCCGACAATGCTGGTGCTGTTCTGGAAGTCGACGATGTAGCGTTTGCCGGCCTTGAACTCCACGTCCCGGGCTTCCATGTTGCACTGGGCGCCGCCGGTGCCCAGGGCATTCATGGACGCCCAGCACCAGCGCAGCGAGTGCTTGCCCGGTGTGAGTTTGAGTGCCTGTTTGCCGGAGACGTCGAGAATCGAGGCGCGGCCGGCGCCTTCGAGTAGCTGATCGTCGACGTGGGTGGCCAGCAGCAGGCGGTGGAAGGGGATGCCCAGGTCGCGGTAGCGAACCGTGGCGAAGTACACCACCGGGGCATCCGGTGCGTTATTGGACAGGTCGTAAGGCGTCATCTGCTCTGGCGCCCAGTCACCCTGGTAATCCTTGTAGTGATAGCCGGAGCAGCCGCCGAGCACGGCGGTGAGCATCATGGCGGTAGTGACTTTGAACGGTAGGGTCGAGAGCAGGCGCATCGTTCTTCCTTGGGGGCTGGGGCCGATAGACCCGAAAAACGCCTTTTTGTTCGCCCATAAAAAAGGCTCTCCTGATCAGAGGAGAGCCTGAAGGGGTGCCCTGCGAGGCACATTTGGAGCATCCATCCCTAGATGGAGGAAAGCGGTTGGCTTGAGGGCACCTCTAAAAACTACCTGCGTGGCCATCGCGTTGTTGAAATCAAGCTAAAAATGCTCATTTACAATATGTAAACTCCGCTTTTTAGCCTGATTCCGCCTAGCGCTGCCTGCCTCGCCTACGTTTTTAGAGGCACCCTTCACCAGCAGTGTGCTACGTCCGTTTGCATTCATCCAATCAATAATAATGAGCTATCAATCAACTTCTGTTGATATTAATGGCGCCATTGGCCTGTCAGAATGCGTCTTTCGTCAGCTCAGTGGTTGCATATGGATATCGACCTGACCCGCACTTTTCTGGCCATCGCTCGGCACGGCAGTTTTGTCGCTGCCGCCGAGCGTTTGCACATCACCCAGACGGCCATCACCGCACGGGTGCAGAAGCTCGAAAGCCATCTCAATTGCACGCTGTTCATCCGCAACCGCGCCGGTGCACGGCTGACGGCCGATGGTGAGGCGTTTGTGGTGTATGCCAATCAGGTGGTGCAGACCTGGGAAGCGGCGCAGCGCAATCTGCCGTTGCCCGAAGGCTTCAATCAGGTGCTGCGCATCGGCGGCGAGGTCAGCCTGTGCAACCCGCTGATGCTGCGCTGGGTCGGGCTGATCCGCCAGCACATTGGTGACCACGCGGTGCATGCCCAGGTGCATGATGCGGCGTACCTGCTGCGGCAGCTGGAAATCGGCGTGCTGGATGCGGCGCTGGTCTATCAGCCGCATTACTGGCCGGGCTTGCAGGTCGAGCAATTGCTGGAAGAGAAGCTGATTCTGGTGGCAGCGAATAACCCAGAGCCTTATGTGTATATCGACTGGGGCGAGGCGTTTCGGCAGCAACACGACACTGCCTTGCCCGACAAGGCCCGCGCGGCGGTGTCGTTCAACCTCGGGCCGCTGGCCTTGCAGTACCTGCTGGAACACGGCGGCTCGGGTTATTTCCGTACCCGGGTGGTGCAGAGCTATCTCGACAAGGGCGTGCTGCACCGGGTGCCTCGCGCACCGGAGTTCAGTTATCCGACCTGGCTGGTGTATTCGCGCGAGCGCGATTCAGCGCCGTTGCAGCAAGCCTTTGGCCTGCTGCGTGAGCTGGTGCGCAATGACCCGGACTGGTCGCAGCGTTGGGACCCGATACTTTGATCAGACGCCTTGGTTGGCCTGCCACTGTTCGCGGCGTAATTCCCAGATCTGCTTGTCCATCTCGCCACATACGAAGCGGCCTTTCTGCACCTCCACCAGGCGCATGCCTTCGCGCTCGGAAATCCGCCGCGAGGCCTGGTTGTCCAGCGCCTTGGGCACCTGCATCAGCGGCCGCTCGAGGGTCTCGAACCAGTAGCGGTTGATGACCTCACAGGCCTCGCTCATATAGCCCAGACCTTGCCACGCCGGCGCCAGCCAGAAGCCACGGTTGTTGCCCGGTGTGTCATACAGGGAAATGCTGCCGATGCTTTGCCCGGAGGCTTTAAGACGCACCATCCAGTGCCACTCGGTGCCCTTGGCGATGGCCGGTAGCGAACGCTCGCGTACATGAGTCAGCGCGCCGTCGGCAGGGTAGGGCCAGGGCACCAGATGGTTCAGGTAGCGCACCACTTCCCAGTGCGGGAACAACTGCTGGATATCCGCGGCATCCTCAAGCTGCAACGGCGTGAGGATCAGGCGCTCGGTGGTGAAGGTCGGGATACAGTCCATGTCGAGTGCGTTCCAGTGTTGATGTGTTGATAAGACAGACGAGCAAGGCAAGCGGTGATTCAGGACAGTCTCAGACCCTGAAATGTGCGCTCAGCCCGGCACTGAAATGCGTGCAGTTAATCCGCAGCATGGCCCGGTAATCGCGGCTGACGGCAAACGCCGAGCCGGGCATCAGCACGATATTGTGGCGGGCCAGCCGGTCGATGAAGGGCTGTTGATCGGCAATGTCAGGGTGCTGCGCCCAGACAAACATGCCGCTCTCTGGGATTATCTCGAACTGCCAGCCGAGTTTGCTCAGGGTGCGCTGGGTCTTGTTCTGCTGTTCGATGAGTTTCTGGCGGATCTGCTTCATGTGCCCGGCGTAGGTGCCGTCGGCAAGGATGGTGTTGACGAAGCGCTCGCAGAATGCCGGTACGGCCACGCAGGTCAGCATCTTCAGGCGGGTCAGCGGCTCGACCAGCGCGGGCGGGCAGGCGATGTAGCCGACCCTGAGCGAGGCTGACAGGCACTTGGAAAAGCTGCCGATGTAGATCACCCGCTGCAGGTTGTCCAGCTCGGCGAAGGTCTGCCGGGGGGTGGGGCTGAAGTCGCCATAGACGTCGTCCTCGACGATATGAAAATCGTGCTTGATCGCCAGGCGCAGCACATTGAAGGCGTTGTTCGGGGTGATGTTGCCGCCGGTGGGGTTATGGAAGGTGCTGTTGCAAAAAAAGGCCCTGACCGGCTGCCGTGCCAGGTGACTTTCCATCTCGGTGATGTCCGGGCCCTGTGGCGTGCGGCGAATGCCGAGCACCTCGGCACCGGCCAGCTGGAGCAGGCGAATCAGGTTGCCATTGCAGGGCTCGTCGACGAACACCGCATCGCCTGGCTTGATCAATAGCCGGGCCACCAGATCCAGCGCGTGGGTCGCGCCCAGGGTGGTGAGGATCTGGCCAGGGCGCGGATCGATGCGGGTCAGGCGTTTTATGTGCACACACAGTTGCTGACGCAGTGCCGGGTGGCCGCAAATGTCGCCGTACTCAACCAGCGAGCTTTGCTCCAGCCGCGCGGTGCGGCGTATGGCCTTGGTCAGCAGCTCGGTGTCTTTCCAGGCCGAGGGCAGCCAGCCACACCCAAGCTTGGTGAGGTGCGGACCTCCCTGTAGCAGGTTGAACAGCGGATCGCCGGCCATGCTCTCAGGTTCTGCTTGCGGTGGCCGGGCATGCACGCTGGGCGCGACGAAATAGCCACGGCCCGGTTGCGCGATCAGCCAGCCTTCGCTGACCAGTTGAGTACAGGCTGAAACGGCCTGGTGATAACTGGCCGCCCGCTCGGCCACGAACTTGCGGATCGACGGCAAGCGTTGCCCGGCGGTCCATTCACCGGCCTCCAGGCGTCGCTTCAGTGCGGCATGGAAAAGATTTACGGTCACGGCCTGCCCTGGCGAACTGTTAGAAAAATTAGCCTAACAGTTCGTTACAAAGCGTGTCGACTGTGCGCGTATGTCGGTTTGGCAGGGTGCACTATCGCAGTCTGGCCCCACCCGAACCGACGAGCCAAACAATGAGCCGATTGCCCCGCACAACCTGGCTGTACTTCACCGCCCAATCGATCAACCTCACCGCCGCAGTGATGTCGGTGACCATGGCTGCCACAGTGGGCGCCGCGCTGGCGCCGACCCCGGCACTGTCCACCGTACCCTACGGTTTTCAGTTTCTGCTGCTGATGCTCGCCACCTACCCGGCTTCATGGCTGATGAGCCGGTTGGGGCGCAAGCGGTCGTTTCTGTTGGGGTGTGTGCCGTTGGCACTGGCCGGTATCAGCGGCTATCTGGCGGTGGTGCAGCAGAGCTTTGGGTTGTTGATCACCAGCCACGCGGCGCTGGGTATCTATGTGGCCTTTGCCAACTTCAACCGCTTCGCGGCCACTGACAACCTGGAACCCGGCCTCAAACCCAAGGCCATCTCCTTGGTGGTGGCCGGTGGTGTGATCGCCGCCGTGGTTGGGCCGACCCTCACGCAAGTACTGCGCGAGGCCGGTGCCTATCAGGCGTTTTCCCTGTGCTATGCCGCGTTCATCGGTCTTGCGATATTCGCTGCGCTGGTGACCCTGTGCCTGCCGGAGACTCCCGCGCCCGTGGCCAAGCCATCCCTGGCACGGGCCAGCCTGTTATCGCTGCCCAGCGCACCGATCATGCTGGCCATGGCGGTGGCTGCGCTGAGTTATTTCATCATGAACCTGCTGATGATCCAGGCCTCGCTGCACATGCAGCACATGCACGAAGACTTCACCGCCATGCGCCTGGCCATCCAGTGGCATGTGATCGCCATGTTCGCCCCGTCGTTCTTCACCGGCGTGATCATCGAGCGGCTGGGGCTGCGCACCACCTTGTGCCTGGGGTTGCTGATGCTGGCCGGCTGCGCGCTGCTCAATATGATTGCCCATGGATACTGGGCGATGAGCAGTGCGCTGATCATCCTCGGCCTTGGCTGGAACCTGACTTACGTCGGTGGCGGGGCGCTATTGGCCCAACTGCTTGAGGGACATGGACAGACATTCAAGGTGCAGGGCCAGAACGATCTGTTGATCGCCATCTTTGCCACGGCAGGTGCCTTCGCGCCAGCGCTGTTGCTGAGCAGCCTGGGCTGGCAGGGCAGTAACCTGCTGTGCGTGGTGTTGGCGTTGGTGTTGCTGGTGGCAATAGTGAAGGTGCTGAAGGGGCGGGGAGTGTCACCTGCTTCCATGGCGTGATCGGCTGACCATCTGGCGGCTGGCTTTTGAGTCCGCAGCACGTTGCGTATACGTTACATCGCATCTGTGTTGTCACGTATTCACGACATGGACCACGGAATCATCGCCTCAGATAAAAAATTATCGAACCTTGCTCGGTCCCGGTGGGAGTTGGCTTTGCCAACGAATGCATCGGCACATCCACAACGAAAGCGATGGTCTTGCACAAAACCATAGAGCCCTACAGGACCGCGCGGACCTTAACTGATCGGCATTACGAGTAGGCTCGAGCCGCGAAGTGCTTCGCGGATAAATCCGCTCCTACGAGCCCCCGACCGGAATCAGCACTTCCACGCAAAACCCGCCCTGTGGCCGGTTGGCAAAGTTCAGGGTCAACCCCAGGCGGCGGCAGATCATCTCGACGATAGCCAGCCCCAGCCCGGCACCTTCGGGGTTGTGGGCGCTGTAAAAGCGGTCGCACAAGCGCTGCAGTGCTTCTTCACTCACCCCCGGGCCTTGATCGAGCACCTGCATGCGCATCTGGCTGGCGCTGTTACGGCTCAGGTGCACGCGCACTTCGCTGCCGGCCGGGGAGAAGGTCAGGGCGTTGCTGATCAGGTTTTGCAGCATGATGCTCAGCGAGGCCGGCTCGCTGTTCAGTTGGCAATCGTCTGTACTGTCGAGCACCAGTTCAACGTCTTTGCGCAACGCCAGCGGGGTGAGTTCGGCGAGTTCTTCGCGCATCAGTTCGGTGAGGTTCAGTGCTCGGTTTTCCTGAATACCCGGCTCCAGACGGGCCATGGTCAGCAACTGGCTGGCGATACGGGTCATGCGGCCAACGCCCTGTTGCAGAAAGGCCAGGGCTTCGGCGCGTTCTTGCGGGTCACTGGCCTGCTGTGCGTTACGTACGTGGATGTCGAGGATCGCCAGCGGCGTGCGCAGTTCGTGGGCGGCATCGGCGATGAAGCGTCGCTCGCGATCGAGCATGGCGCGCAATTGCTCAAGCAGGTGGTCGAGTGCCGAGCGCATCGGCTCCAGCTCCGGCGGTTGCGGTTCGTCAGGCAGCGGGTCGAGGCTGCTGTGCGGGCGGTTGCGCAACTGCCGGGCCAGGCGTTGCAACGGGCGCAGCCCCCAGCCCAGCAGTGCCCAGATCAGCAGGGTCAGCACCGGCAGGCCAAGCAGCATCGGCAGCAAGGTGTGGTGGACGATTTTCTGGATCAGGTCCTGACGCAAGTCATCGCGCTCCCCGACCCAGATGCGGATACCCAGGGTCTTGTCTTCCAGCAGTACGCCACACCAGTCCTGGCCCTGATACATCAGGTCATGCAGGCCGGGCGCCGGTACGTCTTCGATGACCGGGGCGGTTTCGGAGCGCACCAGCAGCGATTGATCAGCGGCCCAGATCTGGAAGGCCAGATTCATCTCGTAAGGGTGGGACAGAATGCCCTGGCCTGAGCGGTTCAGCGCCGTCTCCAGCGCCTCTTGCAAGGCTGGCCAGTCACGCTGGGGCGGCGCTTGCTGCAGTACGCCTTGCAGCAACCGTGCGGCCTGCACCAGTTGTGCGTCATAAACGTTTTCGATTTCCCGGTGGCTGTCGCGCACAGCCAGCCAGGCGAGAGTCAGGCTGCCGACAATCATCAACAACAGGGTGGGGGCCAGAATGCGCGTGCGGATGGAAATCACGGCTGGCGCTCCACCAGATAGCCGACGCCACGCACGGTACGAATCAGCCCCGTGTAGAGCTTCTTGCGCAGGTTATGGATCAGCACTTCGAGCGTGTTGCCCGGACCGCTTTCCTGCCAGCCATAGAGCGTACTGCTCAATCGCTCGCGGGTGACCACCACGCCGGGGCGGGCCAGTAACTGATGCAACAGTTGATATTCCATAGGCGTCATCGGCACCGTGTGGCCTTGGTAAAAAACCTGCTGGGTGGCCGGGTCGAGGCTGACGCCTGCGTATTCCAGACGCGGTTGTGCGCGCCCCTGGCTGCGGCGTAGCAGGGCGCGGATACGGGCTTTGAGTTCGTCCAGGTCTACCGGCTTGACCAGATAGTCGTCAGCCCCGGCATCCAGGCCTTGAATCCGGTCGGCAATTGCATCGCGGGCAGTGAGGATCAGCACCGGGACACTGCCTTCGCTTTGCCCGCGAATACTGCGCAGCAAGCTGATGCCATCGAGACGTGGCAGGCCCAGGTCCAGCAACACCAGGTCGAAGCGTTCGCAGTGCAGGGCGTGTTCAGCCTCCACGCCATCGGCCACCCAATCCAGGGTATAGCCTTCGCCACGCAGCGCGACGCGGATGCCCTGCGCGAGTGAGCGATCGTCCTCTACCAGCAATACCCGCATGGTCTGTCCTCCGGTTGCGGCCCGGCCATCATCGCGATTCAAACGCCGTCTGCCAGTAAGCAAATGTTACAGCTCGTTACTCGTTAAGGCTTCATTAAGCTTCGCGCGGCACCGTAGCGGCATCCATCCCAAAAGAGGTGCTGTCAATGTCCCGTCTGCTGCGTTTTGCTCTGCTTCCTTCCCTGTTGCTGGTCAGTGCCGGTGCCATGGCCGGCCCGCAATGCACCACTGCCGAACGCTCCACCTGGCAGGACGCCGAAGCGTTCCAGGCCAAGCTGCGCGAGCAGGGTTACCAGATCAACAAGTTCAAGATCACCGACGGCAACTGCTACGAGATCTACGGCTTCGACAAAGACAAACGCAAGGTCGAGATCTACCACGACCCGGTCAGCGGCAAGGCGGTCAAGACTGAGGTCAAAGGCTGATGGCTGCGGCGACGATCCGCCTTTGGGACCCTTTAGTGCGGGTGTTCCACCTCTCGGTGGCCGGGGTGTTCGTCGCCAACTATTTCTTCAACGAAGCCGGTGACAGCTGGCACGTCTGGCTCGGCTATTACGTTGCCGGCTGGCTGGCGGTGCGCACGGTGTGGGGCTTTGTAGGCCCGCGCAGCGCCCGCTGGGCCGACTTCTGGCCGACCCCGGCGCGCTTGCACGCGCATCTCAGTGCGCTGCGTCAGGGCCGTGACCATCACCGTCTCGGCCACTCACCGTTGGGCGCACTGGTCATGGTGCTGATGATGATCGCGCTTGGCGGGTTGGCCGTGACCGGCTTTCTGATGCAGGAAGTCGACGCCCTGTGGGGCGTGGACTGGCCTGAAGACCTGCACCGCTGGATCGCCAACAGCCTGGCCGGGCTGGTCAGCCTGCACCTGCTGGCCGCCGTAGTGGAAAGCCTGCGGCTGCGCGAAAACCTGCCGCTGTCGATGCTCACCGGCCGCCGCCGGGCACGCCCCGACGATCACTGATACCCAGGACCTCCCATGCTTTTGACCTTGATGCGTTCTGGCCCCGCGCAGCACAGCGGGGCGCGGCCGTGGCTGACCCTGCTGGCGCTGGCCACGTTGAGTTGCGTGTTGCTGCTGGCCGACGACTTTCTGCAACAGCTGTACACGGCGAACAATCGCGCCGAACTGGAGGCGTCATTCGTTGCCGGTCTGTGGGTGTTCAGCCTGGCCTTGTGGTTGTGCAACCTGCGCTGGCTGGTGGCGGGTATCTTGCTGCTTTTCGCGTTCATGCAGACCCTGCAACTGGCCAATATCAGTTTCTTCGGTGAGCCGCTCAATGCCATCGACATCCAGGCCATGCTGGGTGACGGTGCCGAGGTTCGGCAGGCGGCGTTGCACAGCTTCAGCCAGCATTGGCCGGTGCTGCTCTGCGTTGCGCTGCCCTATGCCGCGCTGTTGCTACTGCACCTGCGTTTGCCAGGCCGCGTGGCGTTGCCATCAAGCCGCTGGGCGCTGGTGCTGATTGCGTTGGTGTTGCTGTCCAAACCCTACCGTGCCACCTACCGCAATCTCGATTCGTTCACCGCCAGCGCCAGCCGCAGCGGCCTGCATAACAGCCTCAATGCCTTTTCGGCCTGGTCGGTGCGGCTGGCGCTGCGCCCGGAGCCGGTGCTGCCGCCAATGGCCTACGCGCCCTATCGCATGACCGCGGTGCCAACCAGCGCCAGACACGTGTGGCTGGTGGTGGCTGACTCGTTGCGCAGCGACCGGCTGGGGGTGTTTGGCTACGAGCGCGACACCACCCCGAACCTGCATGCCTATCTGCAAAATAATCCGCACGTGGTGGTGCGCCCCGGTGTTTCCGCCGGGGTCGCGACTGACGTCAGCCTGCCGTACCTGCTCAATCCGATTCGTGAGCCGGGCCAGGACAACCTGATGCGCAGCGGGCGGATCAACCTGTTCCGTTTTGCCCGCGAGGCGGGGTTTCGTACCCACTGGATTTCGTCCCAGGAATCCAAGTTGCTGGCGCATCTGGGCAGCCGCTACCTGGACGTGTCGATCACCCGTGAAGACCACCCGCTGCGCTTTCTGCAACGTCAGGACAAAGCGCTGTTGGACATCCTCGATCAACAGCGTTGGGCCGAGCGCAACTTCGTGGTCATGAACCTGCGCACCGCGCACCTGCCGTACGCGCAGAACTACCGCCACGAACAGACCCCGCGCCCCTGGCCAGACCGCGGCCCGAACGGCCAGGCCAACGCCTACGACAACTCGGTGCATTACCTCGATGGCCTGCTGGGTGAAATCCTGGCCGACTTCGACCGGCTGGAGGGCGAGCGTTACCTGATCATCACCGGCGACCACGGCCAGCGGCTCGGCGAGGACGGCAAATGGGGTCATAACGATTTGGTGCCCGAGGTCAGTGACGTGCCGGTGATTGTGGTCGCCGGTGGTGCGCCGGCCGAGGCACTGGAAAGCATCAGGCGCGAACGCTGGATCAGCCATAACGAAGCCGCTACCTGGCTGGCGAAACGGCTGGGCACCCGTATCGACAACCCGAACCTCAAGCCGGGCGAGCATTTCGTGCATGGCAAGCTGCTGTTCAGTGACAACTTCATCCAGCGGGTCTGCGAGTCAGCCAATGGGCTGGTGCATCATGAGCCGCAGCAACTGAGCATGTTGTTCAAAAAAGGCGTGCCATGTTCGTGACGGCCTTGGGCCCGGTACACGGTTAATGCTGTTTCAGATGTTAGGCCCCGGTACAAGTTTGGCGCGATAGAGCGGCTGGCAATATCGAGCGATAGGTAGGCCACTCGTTGTTCGGTAGGGCTGCCTGAAAGATTTCGAGCGGGGTTTAGTTACCGCTTTACGTGACGTTGGTCGGAATTTTTCGGCTATGTCTCATTACGTTGATCTGTCCGCTCGATTGAACACACCCCGTTGCAGACGGATGTCAAAATGCCTCATTTTTATCTGATTGAGGCTGTATCTTTCTGTATTTAATGAATATTTTTACGTGCGTCAGTGCCTGGCTCTTCCCGTGTGACGCACTGCCCCTATAGAGAGTGCAATTGATTGCGGCTTTTTCTAGTCGGCGTCGAAAAATATTTTAATAGGCCGCACCTCTATATGAAGCGTTATTAGGTAATGGTGAAAGGTTATATCTGATGGAAATTTTCCGTGCTAGGTTGGAATTGTTTCTATCGGCGCGTTAATGGAGGTGTTGGCGTGAATGGATTTGTAGAAACCGATAACCTTAGTTACTTTCGAGTCAATCGGCAGGCCTATGTATCGAGTCAGGTTTATCAACAGGAACTTGACGAGGTTTTCGAGAAAAGTTGGTTGTACCTCGCTCATCTGAGTGAGTTGTCGGCAGCGGGTGATTTTCTGACCCGTGATGTCGGCGGTCGCAACCTGATCATTCAGCGCCAGGACAACGATGAGATCACTGTGTTTCTCAATGCATGTGCCCACCGTGGCGCCAGGGTATGTGCCGAGTCGCAGGGCAACACTCAACGCTTTACCTGTCCCTATCATGGCTGGACCTATGACGGCCGTGGCGCGCTGGTCGGCCAGCCCGACAAGGCCGCTTATGAGTTTCGCGGCCAGTGTGACCGGAGCCTAAAGCTGCACCAGGTGACACATGAGGTCTATAAGGGCTTTGTATTCATTCATTTTGCGCCCAGTCAGCAATCACTGCGCGAGTACCTCGGGCAGGCGGCCGATTACATCGATCTGATTCTCGATCAGTCGCAAGCGTCACTTGAGATCATTCCCGGGGCCTTTGAACACGCCATTGAGGCCAACTGGAAACTGCTCGCCGAGAACGGCGTCGATGCCTATCACTTGCCTTTCGCGCACAAGCGCTACCTGGAGTACCTCAATACGCTAGGCACCGATCCGGCTTCACACAAACGCACGGGGCTGGGGCTGGCGCTGGGCAACGGCCACGCCTTGATCATGAGCGGGCCGCCCTCCACCGGCCGGCCGATCGCCTACTGGAGCCCATTGTTCCCGGAGCAACTGAAAGCCTCCATCGCCACCAGGTTCGAACAGCTGGTCGAACGTTTTGGCCAGGACCGCGCCGAGGCCATTGCCCACACCAACAAAAGCCTGTTCATCTTTCCCAATCTGGTGATCAACGACATTCTCGGGCTCAACATCCGCACTTTCTTTCCGGTGTCGGCGACTCAGGTCAACGTGACGGTGTGGGGTGCCGGGTTCAGCGACGAGAGCCAGCAAGAGCGTGCTGCGCGTATCAACGGCCTGATTTCATTCATCGGCCCCGGCGGTTTCGGCACGCCTGACGATGTGGAGATTCTTGAGTCCTGCCAGCAGGCCTATGCCCACTCGGCGTTGGGCTACAGCGACTTTTCCCGCGGGCTGGGGCCGGGCACCCAGCGCCATACCGACGAAGAACAGAACCGCAGCTTCTGGCGCGAATGGAACCGTCGCCTGAGCAGACAAGTTCCGCTGCGTCATCTCGCGCTGGCCGTTTAACGCGCTGTTCGCCAACCACCGTTACTGACTCCTGGCAGATCTGCCACGCGCCACCGGACTGGCTACGTGGGGAATATCGGGCACTGCAAGGGCTTTGATCATGTGTGGAATTGCTGGATGGATTGACTGGACCCAGGACCTGCAGACGCAGCGTCAGGTTATTGATGAAATGACGGCCACCCTGGCCCGCCGTGGACCCGACGCGCAAGGTGTATGGACGTCTTGCCATGCGTTGCTCGGCCATCGACGCCTGTCGATCATCGACTTGGCCCATGGTGCGCAACCCATGGCCAGTAGCGGGGATGAGGTGGTGCTGACCTACAGTGGCGAGGTCTACAACTACCAGGTCTTGCGTCGCGATTTACAAGCGCTCGGGCAGATCTTCAGCACCCTGTCAGATACGGAAGTGGTGCTGCGCGCTTACCTGCAATGGGGTGAAGAGGCGTTCGCCCGGCTCAATGGCATTTTCGCCTTTGCCCTCTGGGACGAGCGTGATCAGAGCCTCTGGCTGGTGCGCGACCGCTTCGGCGTCAAGCCACTGTATTACTCGCTCAACGGCGGCGGGGTGCTGTTCGGTTCGGAACCCAAGGCGATTCTCGCTCATCCTCAGGTGCAACCAGTGCTCGATGCCAGCGGCGTGGCCGAACTGTTTGCCTTGAGCACCGCACCTACTCCGGGGCACGGGATCTATCAAGGGGTTCATCAGGTCAAGCCGGGCCATGCGCTGCGTTTCGATGTCAACGGTCGGCAGGACCGGGTCTACTGGTCGCTGACGGCTCACGCGCATGCCGATGACCCGCACCAGACTGCCCGTGAGGTCAGCACCTTGTTGCGCCGGGTGGTTGAAGAACAACTGGTGGCTGACGTACCGCTGGGCAGCCTGTTATCCGGCGGCCTGGACTCCAGTGCCATTACGGCCTATGCCGCCGATGCGCTGAAGCAGCATGGCCGACAATTGCCGACCTTTTCCGTGGACTTCACCGGCGGTGGTCAGGGGTTCGTCCCGACACCCTGGCAAAGCAGTTGGGACGAGCCTTACGCGCAACTGGCAGCCGCCTCTCTGCAGACCCGTCATACCACGCTGCAGGTAGCTCCAGAACAGGTTCTGGAGCAGGAACTGGCCGTCCTGCGTGCACGTGATCTGCCGGGTTGGGGAGAGCTGGACAGCTCGTTGTACCTGCTTTTTCAGCAGGTCCGCCAGCATGCCACGGTGGCGCTTTCCGGCGAGTCGGCCGATGAGGTATTCGGCGGCTATCCGTTCTTTCATGACCCACAGGCTCTGGCCTATGACGGCTTTCCGTGGCTGGCTGGCAAAAGCGGCCTGTGGCAGCTGTTGCGCCCGGAGGTGGCCACACGGGTGGCTCCTGAAGAATATATCGATCGACGTTACCGCGAAGCGCTGGCGGAGGTGCCGCGCCTTGAAGGCGAAAGCCCGACCGAGCAACGACAACGGGAGGTCACCTATCTGGCTCTGACGCGTTGGCTGCCTGCCATGCTCGACCGCAAGGACCGTATCAGCATGGCGGTAGGGCTGGAGGTGCGCGTGCCGTTCTGTGACCACCGTTTGGTGGATTACGTATGGAACGTGCCCTGGTCGATCCGCAGTGTGGCCGGAGAGGGCAAGACCCTGCTACGCAATGCGACGCGCGACGATTTGCCCGGCGAGATCGTCGAGCGCAAAAAAAGCGGTTTTCCTGCCAACCCGAACCCTCGTTACCTGGAACTGCTGCGTGACAAGGTCAAGAAGCTGCTGATCGAGGGCGATTCGCCAGTCTTCGAGTTGCTCGACGCCCGCCGCGTCGGCGAACTCCTTGAGCTTGGCCAGCCGCTGCCCAGCCCCAGGGCGTCCAGCAGTCCCACGGCGGGCCTGGCCTATCTGCTGAACCTCGATCAATGGCTGCGCCAGTATCAGGTGGATATTCGCCTGTAGCGCGTCTTGCAAATTTTCAAGGGGAACATCCATGAGTGTGCCACTTACCGATAGCGCTCCGGCGTTGCAATTGCGTGTCAGTGACTTTCTGGTCAATGAAGCTGAGCTGCTGGATAACCGGGAGCTGGAAACCTGGTTCGGACTGTTCGATCAGCCGGCCCAGTACCGGGTTCTGCCGCTGCAAAGTCATCTGGCTGAAGAAGATCCGGATCACAGCCTGTTCATTATTGCCGACGACTACGTGCGCCTGCGTGAACGGGTCGACAGCCTGCTCAGTGGCCACACCTGGATGGAGCAGCCGTTGTCCCGTACCCGACGGCTGGTGAGCAACGTACGCATCAAGGCTCGCGAAGGCGAGCAGCTGACGATCAAAAGCAACTTCATCGTTCATCAGTTCCGTCATCGGCAAAGCTGGAACTTCGTCGGCGAAGCCACTCATGTACTGCGCGACGGCGACGAAGGCCTGCGCATCGTGCGCCGTGATATCCGTCTGGATCACGAAACCATCAATGCCCAGCGGCGTATCAGCATCATCCTTTGAGACAGGAGCCTGCCATGAGTCATCCATTGCTTCCGGGTTTTGAGTACTCGACGTTGACCACCAGCGGGGCGAACATTCACATTGCGGTTAAAGGCAGCGGTCCACCGCTGCTGTTGCTGCACGGTTATCCTCAGAATCATCTTGCCTGGCATCGCGTGGCCCCCAGGCTGGCTGAAGACTACACCGTGGTACTGGCCGATCTGCGCGGCTACGGTCAATCGCGCGCCTTGCAACCAGACGCGACCGGCAGCCATGCAAAAACTGCCTTGGCGCTGGATCAGGTGGAGGTCATGCAGCAGCTTGGTTTCCGGCGCTTTGCGGTGATCGGACATGACCGGGGCGCCAGGGTAGCCTACCGGCTGGCGCTGGAGCATCCGCAGGCGGTCAGTGCACTGGTGTCGCTGACGGTGGTGCCGATCCTGGATGTCTGGAGCACGGTCAACAAGAACTTTGCCCTCAATGCCTACCACTGGTTTTTTTTGGCCCAGCCATTTGACCTGCCAGAGCGGCTGATCGGTGCCGACCCTCGTTACTTTCTGGACTGGACGCTGCAACGCATGGCGCAGGGCCGCGCGATCTACGATCCGCTGGCGCTGCAAAGCTATCACGAGGCCTTCGCCCGCCCCGAGGTGCTGCACGCCATGTGCGAAGACTATCGCGCCGCCACGGGGGCCGATGCCGCTGCCGACCAGGCTGATCGCGATGCCGGCCGGCACGTGCAGGCTCCGGTTCTGGTGTTGTGGCAGGACCGACCCTACCCGCAGGCCAGCCATCCATTGACGGTCTGGCGGTCATGGGCGGCGGATGTTCAGGGCGCGGCCATTCAGTCGAGTCATATGCTTGCCGAGGAGGCCCCAGACGCCGTGCTGGAACAGGTACTGCCTTTCCTGCAGCAGAAGGTGAAGCCATGAGCCCCATTGCCCTGACCCCGGACCAGCAAGGGGCGTTATGGCGCCAGCGGATGTTCGAGGCCCACAGCGCCATGACCGCATACCTGATCGAGCAGCACCGCCCGGAGGATCTGGCAGATTGGATGCAGGTCACCGAGAAAATCTATCACGACCTCCCTTCGCCCCAGGTCGGTGACAGCACCCAGTGGCAGGCGGTTTTTTTCCGTGCCCAGGCGTTGATTGAGCAATTTATCGTGCAGCGTGCTGGGGTTTATGACCTGGATGACTGGGCCACGGCCACCGGGCAGGTGTACCGCGCTCTTGAGCCAGCCGGGCAGGGTGATCCGCAGGTGGCGGCCGAACGTCTGGGGCGTCAGGCGTCCCTGTACGGCACTCGCTTCGACATTCAAGCTCTATCAGCCAAAGGGGCTTTGTTCAAGGTGCATCACTGTGGCATCTGGGATTACCGCGAGCGGGCCCGAGCCAGAGGCGTGCCGATCACCCTCAAATCGGCCTGTACCTACTGCACAAAACTGTTGTCGTCATTGGTCCAGGCCAAGGGCTGTAATGCCCGCTGGGAGTTATTCAGTGACCCGCAAGACCATGGCTGCGAATGGACTATCACGCCGGACAGCCTTAACTCCACCCTCACAGGACGTCTTGAACATGAGCGCGATTATTGAGCAGGCTCGTACCCTCGCAGGCTACGAGACCTCCAGCCGGCTGTTGCAACTGCGTGATCGTGACTGGGTGCTTGACCGGGCATTGCATCAGCCTCGTCACCTGCTCGACCTGGGCTGCGGTATCGGCTCGCTGCTTGAAGGTGCGGTGGCCAGATGGCCTGGCCTGCAACAGGTGTGGGGAATCGAGCGTTCGCCGCAAAGAGTCGAAAAGGCCCGGCAAAAGCTTCAGGGCGCCAAGGCCGATGTGATCGTTAAACAGGGTGATTTGCTGGCATTGCCCAGCCTGGAGCAACGCTTCGACCTGATCAGCATGACCGCCGTCCTGCACTGGCTGTATCCCCACGAAGAACGCTTGTTCCAATGGGTGGCCGGGCATCTGCAGGCGCAGGGCGAATTCATTTTCACCTCCCATCACCCTCGTTCGCGCAATGGGCTGGGCGGGGAGGACGAGTTGGTTGTGGAAGCCTTGCAGTCCATGCAACTGGCTAGCCCGGCTACTGCGCGGCAACACTTCGAGGACCATGATGTTTTGCCGATGGGGCTGCGGACCCGACCGGCCGATGCGCTGCGCGAGATCGTGCAGCGCTACTTCAGGATCACCTCGGTGGCGAGCCGTTCTGCGGCGCTGCGTATCGCCAGTGTCGAGGAGTATCAGCAGTTTCATGCGGCGACCTTCGGCACCTACTTCACGCCGCTGGTGCCTGCTGAGCGGGTTGAAGAGTTTTTCAGCCGGCTTGGAGAGATCGCGCAGCAGCGCATGACTCGCCAGGGCTATGTGACCGACATACCGGTCAATGTCTGGCGGGCGGTCCCGGCGCTGGCGGCGCGGGCATAACCTTATGAGCAATCGGTCTCGTGCCGGGGTGAAAAACATCCGCGCCAGTTGCACTCATCTGTACGTGATTGCCTGGGGTAAGTTGATGATGAGCCTTGACCGTACGTTTCACCGACGCCTGACGCCTCTGTGCTATGCCGTCGGCTTTGCCTGGTTGCTGGCCAGCGAGCAGGTGCTCGCACAGCCAGTCGGCGCGGCACCTAATGTCCAGACGCTGAGTTTCGATATTCCCGCCGGGGCGCTGTCCGAGGTGCTGCTGAGTATCGTGCGCCAGAGCCGCACGCCGATCTCTTTCGATCAGCAACTGGTTCAGGGGCTGCAGGCACCTGCGGTGCGCGGTGCCCTGAGTCTTGATCAGGCACTGCAACAGGCGCTGCAAGGCAGCGGTCTGGGGTACAGCCGCAGTGCCACGGGCATTTTGACCTTGCATCCGCTGGGCACACCTGCCGCAGCTACATCGGCGATACCGGCACGCGCTAGCGCCCCGGCCGCTGCGCTGGCAACGGTAGTGGTCACCGGTACCCGGCAAGCCGATGTCCAGGCGGCCGACAGCCTGAGCCCGATCGACGTGGTCGACAGCAACCGGTTGCAGCGCAGCGGCGCGACCGATCTGCGCGAGGCGTTGGTCAAACTGTTGCCCTCACTGACCCGTCAGGCGCAGCCATTCAATGCATCGGCGCTGACCCGCACGCAATCGCTGCGTGGCCTGAGTCCCGATCATGTGCTGGTGCTGGTCAATGGCAAGCGCCGCCACGAGACGGCCAACCTGAACATCAGCGGCGGCCTGCAAAAGGGCACCACCGGTGCCGATCTGGACATGATTCCGATCAGCGCCATTGAGCGCATCGAGGTGTTGCGCGACGGCGCCTCGGCGCAGTACGGCTCCGACGCCATTGCCGGGGTCATCAATATCATCCTCAAGTCCGCCGATCAGGGTGCACAGGTGACTGCCGACATCGGCCAGTACGGTGCCGGAGACGGCCTTGCCCATGGCTCCGGGGTCAACGGTGGACTGGCGTTTGGCGACAGCGGTTTTCTCAACCTCAGTGCCGAATACCGCGAGCAGGAGCGCACGGTGCGCAGCGGTATCGATAATCGTACCGGCCGACGCGACAACATCTCCATCGGTGATCCGGTGTTTCACCGCCAGTCGCTGGCCTACAACACGGGCTATGGGCTGGGGGATGCTGTTGAGCTCTACAGCTTCGGCACTTACACCCGGCGTCAGGGCTCGTCGGCCGCCAACTATCGGCTGGCATCGGTCGCGCCGGGTCTTTACCCCGCAGGGTTCACCCCAAGGCCCAACAGTGACGAAGATGATTATTCGCTGGTGCTCGGTGTGCGGGGTGACGCGTTGTTCGACCACTGGCACTGGGATCTGAGCACCACTTATGGTGTCGACAAGCCGCAGATCAGCATGACCCAGTCGGTCAACGCCGCCATCTACCGCGCCACCGGCGACAGCCCTACCCGGTTTGACCTGGCCAGTTACCGCAATAGTCAGTGGACCCATAATCTGGATATCGGCCGCGGCTTTGATGTGAGTTTTCTGGCCCGGCCGCTGAATGTCTCGCTGGGCCTGGAACAGCGGCGTGATACCTATTCGATTCATGCCGGGGACCTGGCGTCTTATGAGCAGGGCGGTGCCGAGGCGCTGGCCGGGCTGTCGCCGTTGAGCGCCGGCAAATGGTCGCGGGACGTGCTGGCAGGCTATATCGACCTGTCGTCTTCGCTCACCGAGCAGTGGGAAATCAACGTGGCAGGTCGGCACGAGGATTTCAGTGAGTTCGGCGGCACCACCAACGGCAAGCTGGCCACCCGTTACGAATTCAACCCGCAGGTTGCGCTGCGCGCCAGTATCAGCAGTGGTTTTCGTGCCCCGTCGCTGGTCCAGGAACACTACACCGGGCTTAGCGTCGGCCCGGACATCGCTCTGGGCCTGCTGGCGGCCAATTCCTCGGCGGCGCGCTTGCTCGGAGCTGAAGATCTCAAGCCAGAGAAATCCACTAACTTCAACATCGGGTTGGCGCTCAAGCCGCTGCCCAACGCGACACTCAACATCGATGCCTACCAGATCAGGATCCGCGACCGGATCGTCGACAGCGGCACCTACTCCGGCCAGCCAGCCATTGACGCTTTGACCGCCGCCGGCATCTCGTTGCCCACCGGGCTGGACACCATCAGCACCCACTATCTGGCCAACGGTGCCGACACCTTGACCCGCGGGGTGGATATCACCGGCAATTACCTGACCTCTTTGGGAGCATGGGGCGAAATCAACTGGGAAGTGTCGGCCAACTTCAATCGCACCAAGCTGGAAAAGAACCACCGCGGCGCCAATGGCGACGAACTGCTCAATGCCCAGCAGATTGCCTGGATCACCACCTCGACCCCGCGCAGCCAGGTGTCGCTGGGCGGCACCTGGAGTATCGACGACCTGGATCTGAGCCTGCGAGTAACCCGTTACGGCAGAACCACCTCAGAACTGGACTACACCGTCGGCCCCAATGCCTGGTCGGCCACCGAGTTCAATCACTTCGTCAACAGCCCCAAATACATCACCGATATCGCTGTGCGCTACGCGGTCAACCGCCACCTGCAGCTCACGGCCGGGGCTGACAACCTGTTCGATGTGCGCCCCGACAAACTTCCGGCCCAGAACACCACCTACGGCGATGTTTTGCGCTATGACACCTACGCCTCGCAGATCGGTTTCAACGGCGCGTTCTATTACCTCAAGGCTCGCTACGAGTTCTGATCAGCGGACAGCAGAAGGAAGCTTCATGGCACTCGAAATTCGTGGCGGTGTACGCGCAGCAGCCTTGCCCGGTGACACTCCCTTGCAGCGCCAGGCGGCGCGGCTGCTGGGGGATTTGCGTGAGCGCGACGCCGACCCGCAGTACATTCAGGACCAGGCGCGGCAACTGGAGGCCGATGGCCTGGACAGTGCACTGGTCACGGTCTACAGCGCCTGGCCTGATCCCTGGCTGGTGGCCGGCTGGGCCTTGGCGGCCAGCCAGCAGTTGCGCCTGACCGTGGCCCATCGGCCCGGCGTGGTGCAGCCCACGGCAGCTGCGCGTGCGCTGGCAACCCTGGATAAATTGTCCGGCGGCCGCGCGGCGGTGCATCTGGTGATCGGCTCCAGCGATGCCGACGTGCAGCGCGATGGCGATTTCCTGAGCAAGGAACAACGCTACGAGCGGGCGCGGGAATACCTGGAAATCTTCACCCGCACCCTGCAGCACAGCGAGCCATTCGACTACCAGGGCCGCTTCTACCGGGTCACCGATAGCAGCTCGGGGGTACGGCCGGTGCAGCAACCCCGGCCGCCAGTTTCCATTGGTGGAGCATCGCCACAAGCCAAGGCGCTGGCGGCGCAGTTTGCCGACATCTACGCCGGCTCTTACGCCAGCCCCGAGCAGGCGGCAACGGTGGTGCAAGAGTTGCAGTTGCTGGCGCGTGAACACGACCGGCAACTGCGTTTCTGGCGGCACTTCAAGGTCATCCTCGGCACCGATGATGCCCACGCGCAGCAACGCGCCAGCCATTTGCTGGAGCAGGCCGGGGTCCAGTTGCAACAACGCAGTGCCCGGCAGCTGGATACCTCACCGCAGGTGGCCAGAGACCGAGAGCGCGCCGCGCCTGAGACTTTGCAAACCCAGAGCCTGGAGCACTGGGCGCGCAAGGATCTGCAAGACAACTTTGCTCAATGGCTGGTGGGTTCGGTGGCGACTGTGGCCGAGCGCTTGCTGGCGTTCTATCGGGCGGGCATCGACATCATCCAGATCGAGGCGGCGCTTGAGGACGAACAGGACCTGCGGCTACGCCGTCAGCTGGTCAGTGAACTGAGACGGCTGAGCAATGATGAGTGATGCGCCCCGTTACGCTGGCGAGCCTTCGGCATCGGAGTGGACACCCGGTTCGGTCGGCCTGTTACTGGTCTCGGTGGTGGCGATCATTTTTGGCCCGGCTGGCATTCTACTGGGCACCTTCAGCCTGTTCATCGAGCCGTTGAGCCTGGCGTTCGGTTGGGAGCGGGCCGAGGTGGTCGTACTGGTCAGCGTGTTCGGTCTGGCGGTGGCCGTCACCAGTCCGCTCAAGGGCTGGTTGATCGACCGCTGGGGAGCCCGCCGGCTGATGCTGATCAGTACGGCATTGCTGGCGCCATTGTTGATGGCGCTGGCAATCGTGGAGCAGACCTGGCAGGTCCGTGTTCTGTTTCTGGTGTTGGGTATCCTGACCCCCGGCAACATGCCTTACGGCAAGCTGCTGGGCGCCTGGTTTAATCGACGGCGCGGCATGGCCTACGGATTGCTGGGCCTGGGGTTCGGCCTCGGTGGGCCGCTGGGGCTGTTCATCGGCCACCTGAGTATCGAAACCTGGGGCTGGCGCGGCGCCTGGTTGGTGTATGGCCTGCTGGAGTTGCTGGTGGCCTTGCCGTTGCTGTACTGGCTGTTCCGCGAGCCTGCCGGTCAGCAGGAGGAGGCGGCCCGGTCCGCTGAGCTGGGTGTTTCTGCATCCGAAGCCTGGCGTACGGCGACCTTCTGGCTGGTGCTGGTCAATCAGGTGCTTTGCGTGTTCGTCATGTCCGGCATCATCACCCATGGCGTGCCCATGCTCGTGGAACGCGGTCTGTCACGGGCCGAGGGGGCGACGGTTCTGGCGGCGCTGTCGCTGGGCATGACGGTTTCCCAGCCGTTGATGGGCGGCCTGATGGATCGTTTGCAGACCCCGCGCGTGGCCTTGCCATTCGCTTTGCTGGCACTGCTTGGCATGCTGTTGTTTCTGCACGGCGGCGGGCTTGTCGAGTTGTGGCTCGCAGTGTTCCTGATCGGTCTGGGCGGCGGGGGCGAGAGCGGCACCACCAAATACTTCGTGGCCCGCTACTTTGGCCTGCGGCGCTTCAGCGTGATTTACGGCGCCGTGCAGCCATTCACTTTCGCGGTATCGATCAGCTTCGGCGCCTGGCTGTTGGGGCTGCTTTATGACCTGACTGGCAGCTATGCGGTGGCTGAGTGGACGCTGACGGTCGCTTTTCTGCTGGCTGCCCTGAGCCTGCTGGGCTTTCGTCCCTATCCAGAGGCTGACCCGCGCCCATGGGCCCCGCTACCTACAGAGAGCCGTTCATGAACCAGACTGCACAAGCGCTTGCCACCCATCAACGTTTCGCCCCCGGCGTCTGGCTGCTGGCCGGCCTGGCCTTTGTGGTCGGCACCGTCGAGCTGGTGGTGGCCGGGATCCTCGATCAACTGGCGGCAGCCTTCAACGTCACCCAGGGTCAGGCCGGGCTGTTGATGAGTCTTTACGCGCTGGTCTATGCCTTGATTGGTCCGGTGCTGATCTACTTCACTGCCAGGGTTGCGCGACGCCGCTTGCTGTACGTGGCATTGCTGGTGTTCATTGCGGCCAACCTGTTCAGTGCCGCCGCCGTCAGCTTTGTGTGGTTGCTGCTGGCGCGCCTGCTGGTGGCGACCGCCGCTTCGGTGGTAGTGGTTGTGGCGATCACCATGGCGGTTGCCATGGTGCCAGCCCAACGCAGTGGCCAGGCCATTGCCCTGGTGTTCGCCGGTATCGTCGCCTCGCTGGTCATGGGTGTACCGCTGGGCACTCTGATCGGCGAATACTGGGGCTGGCGCACGCTTTTCATTCTGCTGGCCGGGTTGGCGCTGTTGTGCCTGCCACTGCTGTCGCGCTGGCTGCCCGACCCGCCCGGCGCACCGGGGATCGCACCGGCCCGACAACTGGCGGCGCTGGTGCAGGGCAACGTGTTGCTGGCGCACTTGGCTGCGCTGCTGCAAATGACCGGGCAGTTCACCCTGTACACCTACATCGTGCCGTTTCTGGTTGCCAGCATGACGTTGTCCAAGCCGCTGATCAGCCTTGTGCTGCTGGTCTATGGGGTGGGAGGCATCATCGGTGCATTGCTGGGCGGGCGGATCGCTGACCGCTGGCCAGGGCCGTTGGGGTTTGGCGTATGCCTGTTGCTGCATGCATTGGCCATGAGTCTGCTGCCGCTGGCTACCGCCAGTCTGCTCAGTTTGCTGGTGCTGGTGGTGGTCTGGTGTATTTTCAATATGGCGCCCGGCCCCGGTATTCAAAAGTATCTGGTCCAGTTGCAGCCCGATGATGCCGCAGTACAGATCAGCCTTAACACCAGCGCCATTCAAATGGGGGTAGCGTCGGGGGCCTTTGTC
This sequence comes from Pseudomonas sp. 21LCFQ02, assembly GCF_024129895.2. Classification (NCBI taxonomy): domain Bacteria; kingdom Pseudomonadati; phylum Pseudomonadota; class Gammaproteobacteria; order Pseudomonadales; family Pseudomonadaceae; genus Pseudomonas; species Pseudomonas sp. 21LCFQ02. Next base: position 946,324 of record NZ_CM178749.1, on the reverse strand, counting down.
GGCGCGTTGCTGATCGATCACTACAGTGTCAACGCCCTGCCCTGGGTGGCCGCTCTGCTGGTCTTGGGCAGCGCCTTCTGCGCCTGGCTGTCATCGCGCATTACCCGGTACAAGGACAACGACTGAACGTCGAGAACACTACAACCTGGCAAGCTCACTACCGTCTGACCTGTTGGCGTGAGTATCCGTTTTTGGGCTCAATGAATATGGATAGCACGTCGACAATCAAAAACACTTTGATCGCTCGCTTGTTCAACCAGAACTACAACTGGCTGTGCAAGCGCCTGTCGAAGCACACCGGCTGTAACCACAGCGCCGAAGATCTGGCCGCCGAGGCTTTTTTGCAGGTATGGATGTTGCCCGACCCGGGCGCCATTCGCTCACCGCGCGCACTGTTGGCGACCATTGCTCAGCGACTGATGTACGAGAGCTGGCGCCGCAAGGATCTGGAGCGTGCCTACCTGCAGTTTCTCGCCGAGACGCCCGAGCAGGTGCACCCCTCACCTCACGAGCAGTGGATATTGATCGAAAGTCTGCAGGCCATCGACCGGCTGCTGGACGGTTTGTCCAGCCAGGCCAAGACCGTTTTCGTGCTCAGCCAGCTTGAAGGCCTGACCTATGTGCAGATCAGCGAGCGGATCGGTTTATCGGTGGCCCGTATTCATCAACTGATGAAAGATGCCCTGCGCTGCTGCTATCGGGAGCTTGGCGAATGAGTTCTTCAGAGCAGACTTTGCTCGAAGAGGCGATCGAATGGATGGCGCAGATCCAGTCTGGCAGTTTCGACGAGCACCAGCAGCAGGCCCTGGAGCAATGGCGCAATCAATCACCTGAGCATGCGCGGGTGTTCGACCGCTTGTTGGCCGGGCTGGCCAGCGTTCAGGCGTCGCCCTGGCGAGGCCGGCACAGTGAGCCGCTGTTGCGCGCCATCGAAGAACCCTTCAGCCGTCGGCGCTTCATTGGCAACAGTCTGGCGCTGTCGGGTGTGTTGCTGGGCGCAGGTTTGTTTGCCCGCTGGATGCAAGCGGGGATGGGATTGCCCGGTGAGCTGGTAACTGCCACCGGCGAGCGGCGGCGATGGCAACTGGACGATGGCAGCCATCTGGAACTCAATGCACGCAGCCGCGTAGTGCCGAAGTTTGATGACCGCTACCGGGGGCTGCAACTGCGCAGAGGCACTCTGCTGGTCGAGGTGGCAGAACAAAACCTGCCGCTGGAAATCGCAACGGCGCACGGTGCAGTGCATAGTCAGGCGGGACAGGTACAGGTCGGTGAGGAGGGCGATGGCATTCGTTTGCTGACGCTACGCGGCGAGGCCTTGCTGCACCTGCCCGGCGGTGCCCGCATTGCGGTGCCTGGTGCGCATTCCTTGTTGTTCGACGGCCAGGGCGTCAAACAGCGTGAAACCTTGCAGCCAGGCGAAGGCTCTTGGGCCAGTGGCTGGCTGGAGGTCCATGACAAACCTTTGGGCTGGGTGATCGAAGCCTTCCGGCCTTACTTGCCAGGGATCGTCGTGATTGATGAGGCAACAGCCAGAGTCAGGGTCAACGGCCTGTTCCCGCTGGACAATATGAACGTCTCTCTGGACATGCTCAGCCGCAGCCTGCCGGTTGAAGTGGTTCGCCACAGCGATTACTGGGTGCGGATAAAGACAGTGACAGGCTGAACGAAGCAACCACACGGCGGTTTGCAAACGGCCGATTGCAGTACGCGCCCATAGCGGCTCGGGGAGCTTTGCCGTGGCCTCAGACAGGGCCGCTCAACCACGGGCAGGCATGCGACAAATTGTCCCTTTACGCACGTCCGTTCGTTATATCTTTTGTCTAATTCGCGCCTTAGAATCCGCGCCAAATTCCGGATGCTGAATTGCCAGATCGTCGACAGGACGGACCCAACCGACTGCCCGTCAAACAATTGCACGCATCATCGTTGTGGTTGTTGAAAACTCAGAGGGCGTTGTGTCTCGTAAATTGTTGGCGTTGGTCCTGGGGCCATTGCTTGGGCTGTTCATTGTCAGTCTCGGTAACGGATTCATCTCTTCTCTGACCTCCTTGCGGCTCGATTCCGCCGGTGTGTCGGACACCTTGATCGGTTTCATCTCTTCCGGTTACTTCTTTGGCCTGGCCATCGGCGCGCTGTTCGGCGACCGCCTGATCGAGCGTATCGGGCATATCCGTGCCTACAGCAGCTTCGCGTCGCTGACGGCAGTGACCTTCCTGCTGCAGGGGCTGATTTTCGATCCGTGGGCCTGGCTGGTGTTTCGCCTGATCAACGGCCTGGCCATCGTCGGTATCTTCCTGGTCGTGGAAAGCTGGCTGCTGCTGTCGGGCGACCAGAAAATGCGCGGCCGCCTGCTGGCGATCTACATGATCTCGTTCTATGGCGCGGGCATGTTCGGCCAGATGCAATTGGGCGTCATCAATGCCCTGGGTGACACCGCTCCGTTCATGATTGCCGGCATGCTCGCCTCGCTGTCGGTGCTGCCGATGGTGATCCTACCGCGCAACACCCCGGAAATGGGCAACGTTGAGCCGCTGATGCCCCAGGACTTGCTGCGCATCACCCCCACCGGGGTGATGGGCACCTTTGGTTCGGGTATCACCATCGCCGGCATGTACGCGCTGTTGCCGGTGTACCTGCAACGGGTCGGCATGGACATCACCCAGGTCGGTTACCTGATGGCCTGCGTGATCTGCGGCGCGATGCTGCTGCAGTACCCGGTGGGCCGCTGGTCCGACCGCCAGGACCGGCAGGTGGTGCTGATTGCCCTGAGCGCCTTCTGTACCGTGCTGTCGGTGCTGATCCTGGTGTTGCCAAGCTCGATGATTCTGCTGGCCGTCATGCTGTTTCTGCTCGGTGGCGGGGTGTTCGCCCTGTACCCGGTGGCGGTCGCCCATGCCACGGACAACGTGGCGTCCAATGAACTGGTGCGGGTGATCCAGGGCATGCTGCTGATCAACTCGGTCGGTTCGGCGCTCAGCCCGTTGATCATCTCGCCGGCCATGAAACAGATGGGCGACAGCGGCTTCTTCTGGTCGTTTGTAGCGCTCAACAGCCTGATGGCGCTGTTCTTCCTGTGGCGGCGCAAGGTCCACCCGGCCTGCACGCCGACCGCACCGTTCGAGCCGACCGTGCAGATGTCGCCGGTGGGTGCCGAAATTCGGGTTACCGACGAGCTGGTGCAGGCGACCCTGGAGCGCGAGCATCACGACGAAGAGGTGGCAGCGGCCCAAACCGCTAAAGAGCCCGGCCTGGCGCCGGCCAGGTAAACATCAGGGCATTGATGCAAAGGCACCTTCGGGTGCCTTTGTCATTTTCAGGGATGGCAGTGGCCTGTTCTTGCGCCAGCGCAGCCTTGTGGCATCAGAGCTACAGGCTCTGTTCCAGTTGTGCGGTCATTTCGCTGATGACGATGGAATGGATGCATCTGAGCAGATGGGTTTCGCCTGCCAGAGTCTGGTTGATCCAGACGTGGAGTGACCGGTCCATGAGTCAGTCTGCCTCGCCTGATGCCGGGTGGCTGTTGCTGCCTGGCTTTTTACGTTGCGGCCCGGTATCAGCAAGGGCTTTTCTGATGTCGTCGGTAAAGGATGCTGGCACCTCGACCGTCAGGGACAGGCCGAGCTGTTGCATCACCTGAAACAGCTTGCCCCATTGCACGGTTTCAGCGCCGCTTTCAACCTTGCCCAGAAAGTTTTCGGAAACGCCGATCAAGCCAGCGGCATCGTCCTGGCGGACTTTCATGGCCTTGCGACTGGCCCGAATGACGGCGCCGAGCCGCGCTGGGGAGTCGATGTCGATTTTCATATGAAAACCTCATGAACGTGCGGATTTATTTATCTGTTGCTGTAAATTAATACAAATCCTCATGGGCGTGCGGATTATGTTGATAAGCCTTGTTTACCAGTCAAATCCTCACGACCGTGAAGATTATTTCCGAGGTGTAGCACTCGCGATCATCTCCATCCCCCCAAACTGCCATCCGGCTCACCGGCCCGGCGCTGGAAATACTCACGCAGGTGCTCGATAAAGCACGACACCTTGGCCGACAGATTCAACCGTTCCAGGTACACCGCGTAGATATCGGCCGGCGGTGTTTCGTACTCTTGCAGCACTTCCACCAGCCGCCCTTTGCGTAAATGGTCGGCCAGGTTCCATTCGGCACGCATCAGAATGCCGTGGCCATCCAGTGCCCAGTTCAGCGCCACCTCACCGTCGTTGGTGCTCAGGTTGCCGCGCACTTTCACCGATTCACTGTGCTTGCCCCGGCTCAAACGCCAACTGCCAAAGGCCGACTCGTTCTGGCGCAGCACGATGCAGGTGTGTTGCGCCAGGTCTCTGGGCGTTTCTGGCGTGCCGCAGGCTTTCAGATACTCCGGTGCGGCACACAGCAGACGGCGGTTGCTGGCGATCTTGCGTGCAATCAGCCGTGAGTCGGGCAATTCACCGAAACGAACCGCCACATCAATCGCGTCATCGGGCAGGTGAATGGGCCGGTCGGTCAGGTGCAGTTGCACTTCGACCTCCGGATAACGCTTGGCAAAGCTGGACACCGCAGGCCCCACATGGGTACGGCCAAACCCCAACGGCGCGTTGACCCGCAGCAGCCCCTTGGGCGCTGCCCGACTGCTGGACACCTGGCGCTCCATCTCTTCGATTTCACCAAGGATGCGCTGGGCGTTGACCAGGTACGTCTCGCCCTCGGCGGTCAGGCTGATGCTGCGCGTGGTGCGGTTGAGCAGGCGCACGCCGAGGCGCGATTCCATTTGCGCGAGACGTTTGGAAACCGCTGGCGGGGTGAGATTCAGCTCGCGGGCAGTGGCGGCCAGGCTGCCGAGCTTGACCAGCAGGGTGAAAAAACCGAGTTCCGATACCGGGTTCATCATTAACCTGTAAGCAACAATGAAGTGAATTTCATTGTATTACCGCATTTCTGAAAAACCAGTAACTTTCTCTCCCGTGATTAACCACAAAAAATCCGGGTTATTAGTGGCCGCTGACTCAGCCACTGGATAACCGGGCCGCCCGTACATCCGACACAAAAATAATGCGGAGAAGGCAATGGTCTTACGACTCTTAAGCAAGCTGTATATCCAGGTATTGATCGGCGTGACTGCCGGTGTGCTGATTGGTGTGTTCTGGCCCCAGGTCGGCACCGATCTCAAGCCCCTGGGCGATGCGTTCATCAAACTGATCAAGATGGTCTTCGCGCCGATCATCTTCGCCACCGTGGTGCTTGGCATCGCCAAGATGGACAACATGAAGGAGCTTGGCCGCGTCGGCATGCGGGCGCTGATCTACTTCGAAATCCTCTCCACCTTCGCCCTGGTGCTGGGCCTGATCGTGGTCAACTTCGTCAAGCCCGGTGTGGGCATGAACGTTGACCCCGCGACGCTGGATATCAAGAGCATCTCCAGCTACACCGCCGCAGCGGCCAGTGGTTCTGGCAGCTTCACCGACTTCTTGCTGCACATCATTCCGGCCAGCGTGACCGACGCCTTTGCCAAGAATGAAATCCTGCAGATCCTGCTGTTCTCGACCCTGTTCGGTATCGCCCTGTCGCACCTTGGGCCACGCGGCAAACCGTTCGTGGACATGCTGGAGACCTTCTCCCATGGCATGTTCTACATCGTCGGCCTGGTGATGCGCGTTGCGCCGATTGCCGCCTGTGGCGCGATGGCGTTCACGGTTGGCAAATACGGCCTGGGTTCGATCGTGTCGCTCGGCAAGCTGATGGCGACCATGTACATCACCTGTTTCCTGTTCGTGGTCTTCGTGCTCGGCTTCATTGCCCGGCTGTCGGGCTTTAGCCTGTGGAAATTTCTCAAGTACCTCAAAGAGGAACTGTTCACCGTACTGGGCACCAGCTCGTCGGAGTCGGTGGTGCCGCAACTGATGACCAAGCTGGAGAAAGTCGGCGTGTCGCGGCCGGTGGTTGGCCTGGTAATCCCGTCGGGGCTGACCTTCAACCCGGACGGCCAGTGCATCTACTACACCATGGCGGCGATCTTCATCGCCCAGGCCACCAACACACCGCTGTCGCTGACCGACCAGTTGATCGTACTGGGCGTGCTGCTGCTGACCTCCAAAGGCTCGGCGGGCGTCACCGGCTCGGGCTTTATCACCCTGGCGGCAACCCTGGCCTCGCTGGGCAGCATTCCGGTGGCCGGCATGGTGCTGTTGTTGGGGGTGGACCGCTTCATGTCCGAAGCCCGCGCCATCACCAACACCATCGGCAATGCGGTCGGCACCATGGCCATCGCCAAGTGGGTCGGCGCCCTCGACCACGAGCGCATGAACAAAGTGCTCGACGGCCAGCCCGTGCCGGAGCTGGAACCCGAAGCCAGCACTGCCGCCCCGAGCCTGGCCAAGCGCCCGCATGCCGAACCCGGCAGCGTGACCAGCGGCAGCACCGCCGCCAGCCTGAACTCATGAATAAAAACCAGAAATGACAGCCTTGTGATGTGAGGAGATAAACCGTGGATAAACAACTGGCCGTGGAATCATTGACCGATGTAATGGCGAAATTCACCGCCTATATCGGCAAGCGTCTGCCCAAAGACGTGAAAGAAAAAACCGCCAAACTGCGCGCCGCAGAAACCAACCCGCTGGCCATCGCTGTATACGACTCGATGGCCGACAACCAGGAATACGCCGACAAGCTCAACCGTCCGAGCTGCCAGGACACTGGGGTGATCCAGTACTTTATCTCCGCTGGTGCGCGCTTTCCGTTGCTCAGCGAGCTGGAAGGCATTCTGGAAAACGCTACCAAGGAAGCGACCATTCAAGGGCCGCTGCGCCACAACGCGGTGGAAACCTTTATCGAGAAAAACACCGGCACCAACACCGGCTCGAAAATCCCGTGGCTGGACTGGGAAATCATCCCCGATGCCGACCACGCCATTGTGGACGTGTACATGGCCGGTGGCGGCTGCACCCTGCCGGGTTCGGCCAAGGTGCTGATGCCGGGCCAGGGCTACGAAGGCGTGACCGAATTTGTCTTCGACGTGATCACCTCTCGGGGCGTCAACGCCTGTCCGCCGTTGCTGGTTGGCGTGGGCGTCTCGACCTCGGTCGAGACCGCTGCGCGGTTGTCGAAGCGGGCGATCCTGCGTGAAGTGGACTCCAGCCACCCCAACGAAAGCGCTGCGCTGATGGAAAAACTGCTCGAAGACGGCCTCAATGAAATCGGCATCGGCCCGCAGGGCCTGACCGGCAACAGCAGCGTGATGGGCGTGAACATCGAATCCTCCGCCCGCCACCCATCGACCATTGGTGTTGCCGTGTCCACCGGATGCTGGGCACACCGCCGCGGCAAGATCCGCATCAATGCCGACCTGTCTTACGACATCCTGTCCCACGAAGGAGTGGTCCTGTGAATAGCGCGCCTGTGAAAAAGATCCTCTCTACGCCGATCCGCGATGAAGACCTGGCAGAACTGAACGTGGGCGATGTGGTGTACCTCACCGGGCAACTGGTCACCTGCCGTGACGTGGCGCACCGTCGCCTGATCGAGCTCAAGCGTGAACTGCCGGTGGACCTGCGCGGTGGTGCGATTTTCCACGCCGGTCCGATCGTGCGCACCAAGGACGACGGCAGCTTTGAAATGGTCTCCATTGGCCCGACCACCAGCATGCGGATGGAAAAATTCGAGAAGCAATTCATCGAAGAAACCGGCGTGAAACTGATCGTCGGCAAAGGCGGCATGGGCCCGGAAACCACCACCGGCTGCCTGGAAAACAAAGCCGTGCATGCGGTGTTCCCTGGCGGCTGCGCAGTACTGGCCGCGACCCAGGTCGAAGAAATCGAACGCGCCGAATGGCAAGACCTCGGCATGCCCGAGACCTTGTGGGTCAACCGTGTACGCGAGTTCGGGCCGTTGATCATCTCTATCGATACCAAGGGCAACAACCTGTTCGAACAGAACAAGGCCCGCTTCAACGAGCGCAAAGGCTCGGTGATCGAGAAGATCAACAGCCAGGTGCGGTTTATCAAATAACCGGCAGGCAGGCCGGCCCCCATTCGGGGCCGGTTGCCTGTATACCCTCGGACCTCCGTAGGAGCTGCTTCAGCAGCGAAGCCTTTTCGCTGCCAAGCAGCTACGGGGCCCGGTGCTGTGCGGCGGTCGGGGCTTCGGCTGCGCTTTTATCTACCAACACAGCCCCACCTGACCCGTGTCAGTGCCAAAACCTCCATCACGCGTATCGTTGATCCAGCGCACATCTGGCGCCAGACGGAGCACGCTGATGAACGACACCCCCTCACCCACAACCCCGCCTCAGCCGGTACGCTTTCCGCCCGGCCTGATCGTCGCCGTAGTCGCCATGCTGATCGTGCTGTTGCTGCCGCTGCCCGCCGCACTGCCGGTCGCAGGCCAACGCATGCTGGCGATCCTGGCCTTTGCGGTCACCGTCTGGGTCACCGAAGCGGTCTCTTACGAAGCCAGCGCCATCATGATCACCTCGCTCATGGCCTTGCTGATCGGCACCGCACCCACCCTGCAAGACCCGGCACAAACCTACGGCTCATCGGCCGGCATCAGCATGGCCCTCAACGGCTTCTCCAACCCGGCGCTGGCGCTGGTGGTCGGCGCCCTGTTCATCGCCGCCGCGATGACCCACACCGGGCTGGACCGCCGCATCGCCCTGCTGACCCTGAGCAAGGTCGGCGCCAGCACCCGGCGGATTCTGTTCGGCGCCATGCTGGTGATTATCCTGCTCAGCCTGCTGGTGCCCAGCGCCACGGCGCGCAGTGCCTGCGTGGTGCCGATCATGGTCGGGGTGATCGCCGCATTTGGCGTCGCCCAACGCTCCAACATCGCCGCCGGGCTGATGATCATCGTCGCCCACGGCACCAGCATCTGGAACGTCGGCATCCAGACCGCCGCCGCGCAGAACCTGTTGACCGTGGGCTTCATGGACAAAATGCTCGGCCAGCGAGTGTCGTGGATCGACTGGCTGATCGCTGGCGCACCGTGGGCGCTGATCATGTCGCTGGTGCTGATCTTCCTGGTCCTGAAAATGCTGCCGCCCGAGAGCGACAGCGTGCCCGGCGGCATGGCCGCGGTAAACCAAAGCCTGGCCGACCTTGGCCCCATGAGCGGCGCGCAAAAACGCCTGGCCGGTGTCTCGCTGCTGCTGTTACTGGCCTGGGCCAGCGAAGGCCGGTTGCACGCCTTCGACACCACCTCGACCACCTACGCAGGATTAGTGATCCTGCTGCTGCCGCGCTTCGGCGTGATGACCTGGAAAGACCTGCAAGCGCGCATCCCGTGGGGCACGGTGATCGTGTTCGGGGTCGGCATCAGCCTGGGCACCGCACTGCTCACGACCCAGGCCGGGCAATGGCTGGGCGCCCAAGTGGTTGCCCACACCGGCCTCGACAGCCTCGGCCCGCTCGGCGTGTTCGCCATCCTCAGTGCCTTTCTGATCCTCATCCACCTGGGCTTCGCCAGCGCGACCGCACTGACCTCGGCGCTGCTGCCAATCCTCATGGCCGTGCTGCTGACCCTGCCCGGCGACTTCAGCCGCATCGGCATGACCATGTTGCTCGGTTTTGTGGTGAGCTTTGGCTTTATCCTGCCAATCAACGCCCCGCAGAACATGGTCTGCCTGGGCACCGACACCTTCACCCCCAAGCAATTTGCCAGGGTCGGCATCGTCGTCACGCTGGTGGGCTATGTGTTGCTGATGGTATTCGCCAGCACTTACTGGAACTGGCTGGGCTGGATTTGAGGGGCAGAGGAGGGAGGCAGCCCAGGTATGAGCCTGGGCTGCTGGGTTCAAGCGGGGTAATCCGAATTACTCGGCCTTGCCGCCATGACTGGTCGCCAGCTTCCGGGCCGCTTCCAGATGGGTTTTAAGCTTGGGCAGGGTTTCTGCCGCAAAGGCCTTCACCTCGGGATCGTCACCGTTCTTGGCCTCATCCTCGAACAGCTTGATGGTCTGCTCATGCGCCGTGACCTGATTCTCGGCATATGCCTTGTCGAAGGATGCATCGCGGTATTCAAGAATCATCTTCTTGGCCTTGTCCATTAGCTCGGCGTCGTCGCTGACCTCCAGCTTCTTGGTGGCGGCAATGTCCTTGAGCTTCTCATTCGCCGCCGTGTGATCCTTGATCATCATCTCGGCAAACGTCTTCACATCAGCCGACTGACTCTTCTCCACCGCCAGCTTGCCGTTCTCGATCTCCGCAATGCTTTTGGCCGAGGCGTCATCGACAAACGCCGCAGGGCTTGCGGCGAAAGCAGTGGTGCTGGCCATGGCCACGAACAGACTCAGGGCGCCAGCGCGAAATACCTTTTTCATGGTGAACTCCTTCTTGGATTTTTGGGTGCTGCTTGAGAGAGGGAGTGGGTGGGGCGGCGTGAGTTCAATGGAGTTGTGCTGGGGCGGGATGGGTGGTTTGGGGGCGTGTAGTGCGGGTAGGGTGATCAAATCAGGCGCAGCTTCAAGCCGCATCTGAAGACCGCAGCAGGGCCGAGCGTTGTCCGAACGCTCGGCCTTTGGGAGAGGGCATCGATAATTTACGCGACCACCGCCCGGATGGTGATTTCGACCAGTTGCTCTGGAAACGCCAGACCGGAAACGCCGATAAGGTTGCTGGCCACCGGCGGGATGTCTGCGCCATAAAATGCCTTACGCACCTTGCCCGCAGCCGCAAAGGCCGCTGGTACATCAATGACGAAAATCGTCTCTTCCACCACGTCATCCAGCGTCGCACCAAACTCCGCCAACAGATCGACGATGTTTACGTAGGTCTGCTGCATCTGCGCCTCCATCGTGGAGAAGTCAGCCGGCTTACCGGAGCTGTCCAGAGCCGCAGGAGCGACCAGATTACCTTCGCGGTCATGACTGAGCTGGCCAGACAGGTAAATAGTGTCCTTGACCTGAACGGCCTGGACGTAACCGTAAAGACCTTCCCAGGCGACACCGAAACTGGCGGTTTTCTTGGTCAGGGCTGGTTGGGCGGTAGACATGGTTGGATTCCTTAAGCTGGGAGATAGGGGTAACGGGTTCGGCGTGGCGGGGTGCCGATGTGATGGGAGAGAGCTTAAAGAGTGTTTGCCGGGAGAGTAATTGGCTGGAATTGGAATGATTGTCGCTTTTGGGTGGACAGTTGGGAGGCTGATTTCAATAGGCTGGGCAGGTCGGATTTTGAGCGGGGCGTGGGCAGCACGTGGACGTTGGAGAAAGGATGGGGAAGAGAATTCAGAGTCTCGGAAACGCAAAAGCCTCGCGAAGCGGGGCTTTTGAATATGGTGCGGCACCAGACGAACGGTTTCTTGCTGTGAGGTCAGGGGATTCGCGGGGCTGGAATTTTTTGGTTTTTTGGATGTACCTCATAGCGTCGCCATAAATAAATTAGCTCTTGATGACTATTTGTGGCATCGAACCGGAATTGCCTGATGCAGTGTTTTCTAGTCTGATAGATATTAGTGTGCTGTGCGATTAGATATTTCTTCTATCCCAAAGGAGCCTGATTTTTTTGACTCTCCTACTAACTCTACGCTTTGACCACCACGAAGGATAAGTGCCTTTTCGATAGCATTTTAGTAACTCTCTATCAATGTCTTTTCGAACTTCATCTGCTTCCTTCAAGAGCTTTCTGGCTAGGGGGATGTTGTTATTTAGCCCCTTGACCCAATCTCCTACTCTAGCAATTATGGAAATACCCTCTTCCATTCCGTAAAGTTTATATCGATATACGGCTTTGGCTTTTATTAAGTGTTTTTTGTCACTGTCGATTCGAGCCTTATGTTTTTGTATGGAGGTTATATATTCAGCGTGAGGCTGTACAGGTGGGTTTTCAAATTTCGTTACCAAGATTGTAGCCGTAGCTAATACCTCATGCATTTTTTCTCCGAGTCCTATCATTCCATCTTCTAGGAATTTTCTGACCGTTTCTTGCTCTTTGATCTGCATGTCAATTCGCTTGGATTTTATTAGACCTATGAAACTAAGTAGGGCTGTTATTCCGGTCATTAAAAAAGCACCTATAGCAGCAAGTGCGAGAAAAGCATCTTTATTGGTTTGTGCGATTTCTAGCCAATTCATAATCTTCCTTTGGTTTTCCCATGTTTGTTTTTTATGAGGTTTAGTGTTTCAGTCTTGCGCTATGGACTATAAAACAATTTGAATATAGTGGCGTGCGCCGTACTTCTAATAAGAAGTACAACGCTTGTTGTCCTTCATTTGCCTGATTGGTTGTTCTTCCATGAGGGCGGTATGAGTGCAGTGCCGCCTCTAAATACAGGTAGTAGGTGGGTGTTGTTCATGTCACCGAACATTGACGTTGGTACATGCTCAAAGACGATGATCTGAAATTCTTTTTGATATTCTTTGTTCACCCTGGCAATGAAATTGTCGAGCATCTCAAATGCTGTTCTTATCTTAATTCGATCGCTATGAAGCAAATTTTCCGGATCAGACTCTTCGTCATCTCCCCAGTACGGTCTGCTTGGCTGGTCTATGATTAAGAAGCTAGGGATGAACTTTGAGTTTTTATTTAGCGCTACTTCATGCAGTGCTAAGAAATGAATCAAATGTAGGAACATGTGATTTGAACTGCTGCCTACGTTTTCAATAAGCGTGGACTTTGGTTTTCTAAGTTGAATTTTCTTTTCTTTATAGTTAAAGCTGGCATACCATGTGGCATAGTTTTCAAGCGCTGTACCAGTTTCCAGCATGAGTGCTGCAGCCACCTCATCGATAAGGTTAATTGTTGCTGCCCGCTCTGACTCAACATCCTTGACTTGGATTGAGTCTAGCTCACTAGCTAGGTTGGATGTATCAAATGGTACGTGTTTGTTTGTTTGCTTATCATCAATTCGAGCGTAGATACTTAGTTTTCCTCGCGCTTCGCCTAGGAATACCCACATGTCTTGAAGTTCTTTGAATGAACGCGGTACTTCAGGAAGGACTTGCAATTCTTCTTGTAGAGACTGCTTGCGGTCCTGAAGTTTTTTTACAGCTGCGGTTACCTGGCTTTCAACTGGTCTTCGAGCCTTAATTGCTTCGTCGATTGTTCTTAGGTCAACCTGTAAACTGCTAATTAATTCGTCGAATATGGATGATTTAATGACTTCTCCTGAGCGATCCATTAAGATTCTTAATGGTTTAAGGCTGTCTTGCGAGTTCTTTATCGTCGATTTGTAGTTTTTATATTCTTCGGTGAATTGAGAGTATTTTCGTATTTGTCTATTTATTGAGAATAACTCGCTGGTTACATCAGCGCGCCGTTTGGTTGAGGCATCATAATTTGGTGTGATATTCGTGTTAGCTAATGAATCGCGTAAGCTAACTGCAGTTACATCCTTATCGACTTCTGGTATAAGTCCGAATTCGGCTGCCTTTGATGCGATCTCACGAATCTCGCTTGCGAAGCTACCTTGATTATCCAGGATCGTAGTTTTTTTCCGCTCGTGCTTTGCGATCTCTCTTTGAAGTTGCTCTTTACGTTCGCGAGCAATAATGTTTTCTAGATCATCAATACCTAGTGCAAGATCAAATATCCTTGGAAGTGCCTCGCGATATCGGTCTATTTCCTGTTTGTCAAAAAAAGCTTTACTGTTCAATATTATATCATCAGATATGGTATTGAATAAGAAGAAGTATCGAAATGATACTTTTGATCCAGATTTTATTACCCTTCCGCCGAAAGGCATTTTAATTCTGTCATCGATTGAGAACTCAGTCTCGAGAATTCTCCTTAGATCTTCTTGATCTATGGTGGCTACAGGTGTACTAGGTATTTCACCGATAGACGAAAAAAAATACTCGGTGGAAACTATATTTCCGTTTGGGCTGCGACGAGCTAGAAAGTACTCTTTATCAGTTATGTAAAACTTTATCCCATACCAGCTGACGTTGTCATTGATTACGTCATGGGGTATGTCATGATCGCTCGCAAGGAAACAGTAATCTAAGATCTTCAATAAAGTTGACTTTCCAGTCTGGCTTTCACCTGTAATAATATTTACTTTGTTTCTTTTGAATTCTAGCGAGTGCGTTTTTTCTTCTTTAGACCAAAGAGTTATCGAATCTATTCCAAAGTTCATAGCTGTACTCTGAAGTTGAGGTAGAGTTCTTCATCGGGCTCGCTCAACATCTCAGCAAGTTTTTCAGATGCTTGATTGATTTTATGAGCTCGTTGCCCGAACTCCGCGCCGACGTTTAATCTTTCCTTAAGCACGATTTTTTCACCAAGTCGCGCGTATCCAAGATGAACCAATAACTGAATAGAGTTTAGAGATAGTGGGAGATTGCTTTCAAATCGCCCATTAAAATTGGCGAAGAGTTGAGGCTGCCCTGAAACTAGAGCGGCGGAGCCGCGCACTAGTGTTCCTTTATGTGCCATGTACGATAATGTGGGGCGATGTACTACTAAGGGAATAACTAGTAGGGCTTTGGGGACGGAAATTCTACCCAGATAGTTAAGTGTTGATGCAAGAGCGACAACTCCAATACCAATGTTGTTATAGCCATCCCAAAATCCATTGGTGAGCCTGATTTTGTCTTCCATCATATGATCTTCCAGTCACGGTGCCATCCAATCAGATTTTCATCAGAGAGGTGATATAGCTCACCGTTGCTTAATTCGGTATTCAGCGCGCTGTTAGCAATTGAGAACTCGATTTTACGGAGTTCATAGAGTAGTGATTTTGCTTTTTCGACCGTTTCATGATCTAGGCAGTCTTCGCACCAGTGTTCAAAGGCATTTCTCCATTTTCCTTTTACATCACCGTGGAAGGCTTCAATTTCATCTGTAACAAGCTCCCCTGATTGGTGCCAGTCTTCTATAAAGCGAGCTATTTTAAGCCGTTGTGTAGTAAGTTCGAATGCACGCTCTAGATCTTCTTTTTTTACAGCGTTAATTGCTATAAGTTGTTTGACAAATGTCTGTGCAAAAACATCTTCTGGATATGCGGGTTTGAATGGTTTATTCAGTTGTAATGGTTCTCGCGAGGATGAAAATATACTTCTGTAACGTGAGTAGAACGAGTCAAAGTCCAAAACAATTTTTTCACCATTTTTGATGTTTATGTAGTTGTCACTTCTAATGTTGGAGTCCAGGCGCTCGAAAACAAGATTTACCCTTGTTTTCTCAATCATCTTTTCTCTGATTGATTGCTTAATTAAGGCATGAAGGTCATCAAGCGCTAGTTCAAGATGGACTCTGCTAAGGAATAGTGATAGCACTTCATTTTCAAGGCCTAAAACGATTTTTATATAGTTTTCAATGTCAGAGTTTTTTGTTTTTTTACAAAGGGTTTCAATGTGGTTCCGCAGTTCGTCAAAGCTCTTTTTAGAGGATTTAAAGTTATCTAGCTCTAATAAAAATGTATTCTTCTTGCTTTCTGTTTTGTTTGTAACTAAGTGGAATTCCGAGCGCTTGACAAATTTAATTTGCTCTGATTTTTTCTGCCTTTTTGCCGCGCTGTCGGATATTATTTTTGCCCAATTATGAAGAGTTTTCCAAAGGTCTTCGTCAAGCTCGGTTAGCGCCGTCGTGTCTCCTGAATTTGTTTTCTTGACCGTGTGTTTAAGCTGGAATAGTAGCTGGGTGTCATTGTCTAAATCTGTATGCACGTCATCCTTGACTTCAAGTCCAACGGATTGGCCAGACTTTAAGTTTAGTAGTCGATAAATGAAGTAATAGTATTGGTAATGGAACCCGACTTCTTTACTGTCGTTATTTGTTTTTTCTGTAAAGTTTTTGTTGGTGGCCACGTTTTTCACTCGCCCATCCGCTTGATTTCCAACGGGCAGAGGGAATGGTTAGACGCCAGCGATCCTCCCTGACCGACATGAATCTATGAAGCCATGGTCTGTCGCAGCTTGCAAGCAGATTGCCATCACCCGCTGGCTCTCCTCCAACCTAAATTTGTGGCTTACCCGGTGTGAAGTCCATGCCATTTAGGTTGAGAGACTTATATTTTGCTATGGCTAGGATCTCCGAAGGATTACTTGACTCGACTATGGCACGCCACGCTTTAGTTTTCCCCACGTCACCCCGCCAAGAATGCTGAGTGTTATCAGGGATCAAGGCCCCTTCGACCTGGGGGATGCCCTCTAACGCGGGACTGGCGACTCCTTAAGTCCGGGAGCAAAGGCATCTCATGATCCGGCCCCCTGAGCACCTTTGCCGGTGAGCGGGTGGAGGCTGCGCTGGCTGACGAAACCTGCTGAGCCTGGTACAAGCAGCAATGCGATGACCGGGACATGCCTGACTGTCAGTCAGGTGCAGTCCATTCCTTGGTCTGCGGCACCATCATCTGCCGGGCTGTTGCTGGTGACATCGGCGTTTGTCACGAGGGGGAATGCCGCAAAGCCATATGATCAGGGCTGCAGCAGTGGTAGAAGCGCCCGTCTCTTTCCAGCAGAAAGAGGCGGGCACAGGTTGGCGCAATATTCGGCCAGGCGGGTAGGTTGCTGCAGGGCTACGAGGTACGGTGTATCTGGCGCACGACTCTTAATTGGCGCTGGCAACCTCAGAATCCGACAAAACCCCAAAACGAAAAAACCCGCCAGAAGGCGGGTTTTCGTGGATTCCAGAGATTTTCAAAGCCTTCTCTGCAACCTTGTATGGTGCCGGCACCAAGAATCGAACTCGGGACCTACTGATTACAAGTCAGTTGCTCTACCGACTGAGCTATACCGGCAATGGCGAAGGAGTATATAGAGTCTGGCGCGCTTGTAAAGCCTACCTGCCTGATTAGCTTGAAAAAATCGCCATGTGGTGTCGCTGGTCGTCGGGCATTGAAGCTCTGGCGTTTCAGGCCGATACAGTTGCCGAGCTGGCATGTGGCCATGGAATGCAGGTGCAATGCAGAATACCCTCACCCATTACGAGCAGTTGAACGTTGCGCGGGATGCGACGCCTGAGCAGATCAAGCGGGCGTATCGCAAGCTGGCGCAGCAGCTGCATCCTGATCGCAATCCGGCTGAGGATGCGTCGGAGTTGATGAGCCGGGTCAATGCGTCGCATGAGGTGTTGGCCAATCCGGCGCGACGGTTGTTGTATGACGCGCAACTGCTGGAGCAGGAGCGGCGTCAGCAGAGGGCTCAGGCGGTGGTGGTGCAGGGCCGCCAGGGTGCGGCGGTGTATGCGGCGGCGGCTCAGGCCGGTTCGTCTGCGGCGGCGCCTGCTGCGCGGGCGGCCAAGGCGCGGCCTGCTTCGGCTGCGGGTGGCGGGCAGCCGGTTTCCAAGCGTCGGCGGCGGCGCACGTTGGTGCGTTGGGTGTTGTTGTTCATGACTTTCTGCGCGGCCGGTGCGTGGATGGGCTATGACCACAACGCCAGGCTGTCGTATACGCCTACCGAGGCGTTGCCGGTGTATGTCCGTCCGGCGTCGGAGCCGGAACTGGTCGAGCGTGTGTTGCCGGTGTCGCCGCCTGTGCCGGCCGAGCCTGAGTGTGCGGCGCCGGCGCTGGACCCGCTGGGGGCGGCGTGGCCGCTGGATGCGGGTTATCTGCAGGGCATGCCGTTGCTGAGGAACAATGGTTGGTCGCAGATTGTGGTGGATAACCGCGGTGGCGATTCGGCGGTGTATGCCAAGGTCACTGATGCGGTGGGGCGCAATGCGTTTCGGCATGCCTATGTGCCGCCGGGTGAGCAGTTCAGTTTTGCCCGGATGGACGCCGGTTACTATCAGCTCAAGTACCAGATGCTCAAAACCGGCTGTGTGTTTGCCACCAACCGCATTCTGCTTGAAGAGACGCCGATGGGCAGCCAGGTGAAGTCCAGTGTCTATCGGCTGACACTGAGCAAGCTCAAAGGCCGCTCGTTTGCGCCGACGCAACTCAAGCTCAATCAGTTCTGATCGCGGGCTGCGGTGATGATTTGCAATGGTTTCCGGGACGTTTTTGCGGGATGCGTCCCTTTCTTTTGACAGACATTTCCGACAGAATCCCGACCCGCTTGCGCCCCGCCCAATGCGCTTCTAGTCTGCGCCAGTCACCGATTTCCGGTGAACGGGTTTAGTCGCCCGCATTGAGTTAAAGCGCATAGCGCCGCCGTTCCGTTGGCTTGTTCAAAGGCCAACGTTCTATGGCGGCTGTGCCAGGGCATCTTCGGATGCACCGGTTTTAGCTCACCGGACGACTAACCTGCGTACAGCCGCCACCCTATCGTTTAGTCGTGATCAGGTGGCAGCTCACTGTAAGGAGCTAAAGCACATGGTCAACGATACTTCCGATAAACCCGGCAGCAAGACGCTGCTTCCTGTCTTGAATCAATCCATCGTAGAACGCGCCCTGGCGCATTACCTGCCCGCCACCGACGTTGTAGAAAACAACCCCGCCACTATCCCTCCGCATCTTGAGGCCACACTGCTTCACGCGCTGGATTTCCTGCGCTGCGCGGCGGCGACGTCCTGTGAGTTGGGCGAGGGGCTTAGCGGTGCCCAGCGCAGCCTGGCGTTCTCGTCGATGCACATGGCGGAGATGGCCAGAGTGATGGTGGAGCGCTCACTGGCGTGCGTCGAGCAACCCTGATGGCCGCATGTTTGCAGGTTTATTCACAAGTTCCGTAAACATGAAATTTTTCTGATGTGCGGTCCGGGTTCTGAGCAGCGCCCGGCCGCAAACCATTGAGCCAGAACGGGCTTGACTTTGAATACACGCCGAAAGCCCGGTATTGTCGGGCACTTTCTACAGACGTTTTCCCCAGCTTCCGGAATTTAATCAACAGAGTTATCCACAGGTTGTGCGGTCATTTGTCGGGCAATCAACAGCAGGTTGCGCGGGGTCAGTTCAGTGGCGCAGAAGGTGCCGAGTTGCACGTTATAGCCCTGTTCTTGCAGGTAAAGTGCCCGGTCCAGCACCAGCCACATCTCCAGCGGCCGACGGAACAAATTGCGCACAAGCTCCAGATTCCGGACTTCTGCCAGCCGTTGCCAGCCTTGTGCCTCCAGTGCAGCCCAGTCTTGCGGGCCTGGTATGGGCAGCTGTTTGCGGGCGGCCAGTTCATGGCAGTAATCGGCGTAAGGTTTCGCCAGCCACGCGACCGGCAGCGAAGGGGTGGGTAAATAGTTGTCCACACAGCGTAACCGGCGCTGGAGCAGATCAAAGCCCAGCCGCCGCGCCATCGACAGGTCGCGCTGGCGACGTACCCGGGCGGGCGCGGTGACGGTCTCGCTCAATGGCAGGCCAAGGTCATCCCGAGACAGTTGCAGCGCCGACACTTGCCCCGCCTGCGACAACGGCTGGTAATGCGCGTTGGCGGTGCGGTTGTAACAACACGGCGCAATCGCCAGTTGCGGGCAGCCGGTGGCGCTGGCCAGACGCATTAATTGCACATGCAGGTCGCCGCAGGCATGCAGCGCGACGGCGGTGTGGTCGGCGTGCAGATGGCTGGCGGTCTCGGCAGCCATCACGTCTTGCTGCACATGCTGGGCATTGACCCGATGGCGCAGGCTCAGCTCACGACCGGCCTCGACTAATGCCGGGTCGTACTCCAGGCAGGTCAGGCGCTGACCGAGGCCAGTGAGGCGGCGACCCAGATGACCTTTGCCGGCGCACCAGTCGAGCCAGTGGGTCGGGGTTGCCGGCAGGTTCAGGTGGCTGGCGAAGGCTTCGATCTGTTGCCATTTGCGGCCGGGTACATCGACGCTCAGGCGTGGCTCCACCGGGCTTAGCGGTTGGCTGGGCAACTCGTCAGCCTGTGCCAGCGCCACGGCCTGGGCGGCCAGTTGGCTGAACGGCGGTGGGGCTTGCAGGTGTTCGGGATGATTGTGTGCGGCTTCGGCTTGTTCCAGTGTGCGGCTGCGCAGCCATTGCGAGAGCTGTGTGTAAGTGGCTTCCCATGGCAGGCGCAGTTCAGTGAAGGGCTTGGGTCGCCAGAGTGCCTGGTGCGCGATGAGGAAGCGGTCCAGGGCCTGGAAGCGGCTGAGCAAGTCGGAGGTGGACATGGTGGTTGGGCCGCTCAGCGGAAGAAGAGTGGAGGGCGATGGGTACGGTGGCATACCCCGTAGGAGCGGCTTCAGCCGCGAAGCTTTTCGCTGCTAAAGCAGCTCCTACGGGGTATGCGTGCCGCCAGCTTGATCAGCGCCCGTGGGTCATGTCCACCCGCAGCGCTTTCTCCAGCAATTTAAAGCCTTGCACCAGCAAGAACGACATCACCAGGTAGAACATCCCCGCCGCGAAGAAGATCTCCACCGGCAGGTAGGTGCGGGCGATGATGGTGCGGGCCATGCCGGTCAGTTCCAGCAGGGTGATGGTGCTGGCCAGGGCGCTGGCCTTGAGCATCAGGATCACTTCGTTGCTGTACGCCGGCAGGCCGATACGCGCGGCGCGGGGCAGGATGATGTAGAACAGCGCCTTGTTCTTCGACATGCCCAGGGCGCGGGCGGCTTCGATTTCGCCGGGTGGCACGGCCTGGATCGCGCCGCGCAGAATCTCGGCGATGTAGGCGGCGGTGTGCAGGGTCATGGTGATGACCGCACACCAGAACGGGTCGCGCAGGTACGGCCACAACGCGCTTTGCCGCACCGCCTCAAACTGCGCCAGGCCGTAGTAGACCAGAAACAGCTGCACCAGCAGCGGCGTGCCACGGAAGAAGAAAATGTAAGCGTAGGGCAGGGCGCGGATCGGCAAGTGCTTCGATGAGCGGGCGATGCCCAGCGGGATGGCCAGGATCAGCCCGGCAATGACCGCGATGGCCACCAGTTCCAGGGTCAGGGTCGCGCCCTGGGCCAGGCGTGGCAGCCACTTGATGATGACTTCCCAGTTCATCAGGCGCTCCTCGTGAAGCCGCGTGCGGCGCGTTTTTCCAGAAAGTACATGCCGGTCATGGCTACTACGGTCAGCGCCAGGTACATGAAGGCGGCCGCCAGGTAGAAGGTGAACGGTTCTTTGGTAACGCTCACGGCAATCTGCGCGTGGCGCATGATCTCTTCGAGGCCGATCACCGACACCAGCGCGGTGTCTTTCATCAGGATCATGAACAGGTTGCCAAGACCGGGCAGGGCGATGCGCCACATCTGCGGCATCACCACCCGAAAGAAGATCCGTGGCCGCGACATGCCCAACGCCAGCCCGGCTTCGCGGTGACCTTTGGGCACGGCCAGCAGGGCGCCGCGAAACACTTCAGTGGCGTAAGCGCCGAAGCACAGGCCCAGCGCGATGACCCCGGCGGCGAAGGCGTTGAGTTCCAGGCCGGGAATACCGATCAACTCGCCCAGCGCCCGCAGGCCGTTGACGGTGCCGAAGTAGATCAGCAGCACCCAGAGCAGCTCGGGCACGCCGCGCACCAGCGTCGAATAGGTGCCGCCGAGCCATTGCAGGCCGCGGTGCGATGAGGTTTTGGCGAGGGCGCCAAGCAGACCCAGCACTAGCCCCAGGCACAGGGCCGAGAGGGCGAGCTTGACGGTCATCAGCATGCCAGCCGCAAGGGCCGGGCCGAATTCGTGGAGTTCGAAGTTCATGGGCAGGCTTTTTCAGGCCACCGTGGCCAGCCGCTGCGCCCTCGCGGGGCAGCGGCTGGCGCAGGGCGAATCAGAGGATGCTGAACGGGAAGTACTTGTCGTTGATCTTCTTGTAGGTGCCGTCAGCGATGATTTCTTTCAGGGCTACGTTGAGCTTCTCGCGCAGTGCGTCGCCTTTACGGACGGCGATGCCGACCTTGTCGTTTTCTTCGACCGGGTTGCCCTTGAACTCGAAGTTCGCGCCGTCTTTGCTTTTCAGCCACTCGTAGCTGACGTACTTGTCGGCCAGGATCGCATCGCTGCGGCCGGCGGTCAGGTCCAGGTAGGCGTTTTCCTGGGTGTCATACAGGGTCGCTTTCACGTCGCTGCCCAGGTTGTCTTCCAGCCAGGTGGCGGCCAGGGTGGCGCGCTGGGCGCCAACGGTCTTGCCGTCGAGCTCTTTCTTGATCGTGGCGACGCTGTCGGCTTTCAGCTCAGTGCTTTTCGGCGCGATGAACTGCAGCTTGTTGGAGTAGTACGGGTCGGTGAAGTCCACCGCCACCTTGCGCTCTTCGGTGATCGACAGCGACGACACCAGGAAGTCGAACTTCTTGGCGTTCAGGGCCGGGATGATGCCGTCCCAGTCGGAGGTCACCGCCTGGCACTCGACTTTCATCTTGGCGCACAGGGCCTGAGCGATTTCATAGTCGAAGCCCACGACCTGGCCGCTGGCGTCCTTGTTATTGAATGGCGGGTAGGCTGCCTCGATGCCGAACTTGAGGGTCTCGGCGAACGCGTTGCCGGTGATTGCCAGTGTGGCAGCGGTGGCCAGCAGTAACTTCTTGTACGTCTGCATGGGTGTTGCTCCGTTTAACGATTGCTCGACATGAATTGTTGACACCTTACCGACCGTGGGGCCTCGAAGACTTGCTGGGGTGTGCCCTGCTCTTCGACCTGCCCCTGGTGCAGGAAGACTACTTCACTGGAGACCTGCCGGGCGAAATTCATTTCATGGGTCACCAGCAGCATGGTCCGGCCTTCTTCGGCCAGGCCACGGATGACATTGAGCACTTCCTGGACCATTTCCGGGTCGAGTGCCGAAGTCGGCTCGTCGAACAGGATCACTTTCGGTTGCATGGCCAGGGTCCGGGCAATCGCCGCACGTTGCTGCTGACCGCCAGAGAGCTGGGTCGGGAAGGCGTGGCGCTTGTCGGCAATACCGACTTTGGCCAGCAGCGCTTCGGCCACCTCGATGGCTTCAGCCTTGCTCTGGCCCAGCACCCGGCGCGGCGCCTCGATGATGTTGTCGAGCACGCTCATGTGCGGCCAGAGGTTGAAGTTCTGGAACACGAAACCGATTTCGCTGCGCAGCCGGTTGATCTGCCGGTTATCGGCTGCCACCAGCTCGCCGTTGCGCGCAGCTTTCAGGCGCAGCTCTTCACCGGCGACCAGAATCTGGCCCTCGTGCGGGTTTTCCAGCAGGTTGATGCAGCGCAGCAGGGTCGACTTGCCAGAGCCGGACGAGCCAAGAATCGAGATGACATCGCCATCGCGGGCGGTCAGCGAGACGCCCTTGAGTACATCAAGCTTGCCGTAGCGCTTGTGCAGATTGCGGATTTCCAGGGCGGGCGTGGCCTCGGCCATGTGGGTTCCTCATAGATAGATACGCTCCTGCTTGTTGGTGGCCTTCCTTGGCGTGCGCCAAGCTAGCATAGCGCCAGAATCGGACCATAGTGCCAAAGGTGCAGGATGTGGCGGCGTGTCGCATGGATGCAGGGGACTGTCGCCGCAACAGAAACCGTTCATGCCGGGGGATTGCCCCATTGCCGACGGCCTTGCGCAAAAAAGGCGCGATGTTGCCAGCTTTGGCCGGTACAGGGAAGCTGCTTGTGCCCGGTGGTTACGTTTTGCTGCGCACCATAACAGTGCCTGTTACTACAGAGTGTTTCTCGCTGGTGCGTTGACGCCCGTTCGCCTGTGGTATTCGGTAACAAATCCCGAACAGCCCCGTAAAAGATCTCGATCGTTTTTTCGTCTGTAAGTCAGGCGGTTCCTGAACGACGTCGTTTTTGGAACATTCTGGCGCGGAATTTGCGTAAAGAATAAAGAACATCGCCGTAGCATTCTTTTTACGAAGCGCTCCGATGTGTCTGGCTCGTCTCGCAAAGGTGCTTTAAATGAGCAATTCCGCAAATTTCTCTACCCTCGACCAAGGGTTGAAACCTCGGCACATCACCATGCTGTCGATTGCCGGGGTAATCGGTGCCGGTTTGTTTGTCGGCTCCGGGCATGCCATCGCCGCCGCTGGCCCGGCCGTGCTGCTGGCCTATGCCGCTGCCGGTACGCTGGTGGTGCTGGTGATGCGCATGCTGGCCGAAATGGCCGTGGCTTCTCCGGACACCGGCTCGTTTTCGACCTATGCCGACCGCGCCATCGGTCGCTGGGCCGGCTTCACCATCGGCTGGCTGTACTGGTGGTTCTGGGTGCTGGTGATCCCGCTGGAAGCCAACGCGGCCGCAGCGATCCTGCATGCCTGGTGGCCGAACATCTCGTTCTGGGTCTACTCGCTGGTCATTACCCTGCTGCTGACCGCGACCAACCTGTTCAGTGTGAAGAACTACGGCGAGTTCGAGTTCTGGTTCGCGTTGATCAAAGTGCTGTCCATCGTCGCCTTCGTCGCGCTGGGCCTGGCAGCGATTTTCGGCTTTCTGCCGACCAGCCAGGTCAGCGGCGTCAGCCACCTGTTCGACACCGGCGGCTTCATGCCTAACGGTATGGGTGCGGTGCTCGCAGCGATTCTGACCACCATGTTCTCGTTCATGGGTACCGAGATCGTCACCATTGCAGCGGCCGAGTCCAAAGACCCGGCGAAACAGATCACCAAGGCCACCAACTCGGTGATCTGGCGGATCTGCCTGTTCTATCTGGTGTCGATCTTCATCGTGGTCGCGCTGGTGCCGTGGAACGACCCGCTGCTGGCCTCGGTTGGTTCCTACCAGACCGTGCTGGAGCGCATGGGCATTCCCAACGCCAAAATGGTGGTGGACATCATCGTCTTGATCGCCGTGACCAGCTGCCTGAACTCGGCGCTGTACACCGCCTCGCGGATGCTCTACTCGCTGGGCAAACGCGGTGATGCACCAGCCGTTGCCAAACGCACCACCCAGGCCGGTACGCCTTACTGGGCGGTGATGCTGTCGACCGCAGCGGCATTCCTGACCGTGATCGCCAACTACATCGCCCCAGAAGCTGTGTTCCAGTTCCTGCTGGCCAGCTCCGGCGCCATCGCTTTGCTGGTGTACCTGGTGATCGCCGTGTCGCAACTGCGCATGCGCCGCAAACTGGTCGCCAGCGGCGAGCCGCTGACCTTCCGCATGTGGCTGTTCCCGTGGCTGACCTGGGCGGTGATTATCTTCATCAGCGGCGTGCTGATCACCATGTTGTTCATGGAAAAACACCGCATGGAAATCGTCGCCACCGCGCTGTTGAGCCTGGGTGTGGTTGCCACCGGTTTGCTGGTTTCACGGCGCCGCAAGGCGGCGGGTGAGCAGGGCGCTGCGGCGCTGAACTGACCGCAATCGGCCCCGGCGCATCGGGGCCGACTGGTCCGTAGGAGCGGCTTTAGCCGCGAACATTAGCCGCAACAAGGTTGTATTATTCGCTGCTGAAGCAGCTCCTACAGCAGCTCCTGCGGTTTCTCAGGGCGCCGGTGATATAGCCAGAAAGCGCTCTGTGGCGCGTATCAGGTCCTGCGCGAACTGTTCTGTAGTCATACGCGCCTCTGCATCGGTCTCGTCGAGATCTTCTGACCATTCCCAGTAACCTATCAGCATACTGGCCATCTCTTCGGCCACGCCTTCTTCATCCAGCGGTTCTCCGAACTCGTCCTCAAGCATCAATAACGGGCTTTGCAGTAGTTTAAAGAGCAGTTCTTCCTGGCTGATAGCTTCGGCTTGCATGAGCTCCAGGTAGGCCTCGATAAGCGTTCTGTCGATGATCGAATCCATGTAATCGTCGACCTCTTGCGCGGCGTCTTGCTCATCGGAGTTGAGGTAGGGAGCCAGGACGCGACTCAATGCTGAGTCGAACTCGTAGGCCTTCATGCGTTGCTCTACGGCATCTTCGTCCAGGCCTTCCGACCAGTTCCAATACAACGCCATCACCTGGAACAGTTTGCCGTCCAGAAGGTTCTGCACCGGGTGTGGCTCGGACAGCGGGCCGTCCACAACCAGATAGATCATGTCTTCCAGATCCGTCGCCTCTGCTGCCTGCATGTCCTCGAAAAGCTCACGCACAGGGCGGGGCAGTTGATCGTCAGGTTGGTGGGTTTCGATAAGCATGAGCAGCGACTGGTTCAACATGCGTATCACCTCCCGTGTCTTGTCTTCAGCGTTGCGCTCGAAGTAGAGATGATTGTCTGGCCAGTCATCATTGGGAGCTGCCAGGGTGTCGCTGTTACGCTGGATGCGTAACTGCTTGGCTTTGGCCTTGGCGCGTTTGGCGCGCTTCTGTTGTTTGGATGACGAAGACATGCAGAGACCTCCGGTGCAGTTAAGAGCAGTGAGGGAGTCTAAGCGCTTACAAGGACGATGAGCGTCATGACTGACAAGTGATTCGAGAAGGCTGTCTCATATCCAGCGCAGGGGTTCTTCATTTCCGAGACGCTTGAGCACTTTTCTCAAGTCCCGCTTGAATGCTGCGCTGTCGATAAGTTTCAACGCATCCTGCTCGTCTATCCCTTGGGAGCATAACCAATAACGCGATAGCTGGACCGCGAACCAGCTCTGGGCAATGTTTTTGATTCCTGTGCCTTCCATTTCGGCGACCGGACCGAGAATGAATGTTCGCAGTAGCTCTTTCGGGTTGATGGCTTCTGCTTGCCGGAGCTCATGATAGTGGGCGAGCTCATGGGCGTTAAAGGGAATGGACTTGTTGTGGGTGCGGTGTCACTCACGGCCGCGACGTCAACGCCGCAAAAAACATTCTCGCGCTCGGGCATGAGCGTCCAATTGTGGGAATCCCCGCCCTTTAGGGCGGGGAGGATGTCAAAAGTAGAGCCTCAACGCCCGCGGCGTTGGCTTTCGTTGCGAATCACCAGCAGGTCCGAAGCCTTCTGGTAGGCAGCCTGGAATGTCGGTGTGCCGATCCATTCCAGCGCGGTGTCTTCGTCTTCGTTATGGAAAATCGCGCGATAGGTGATCAGCAGGCCCATCATGAAGTCGGTGGCTTCTTCGTCGTTCTGCTCGGCCAATACCAGTTCCAGCACCGGGTATTGCAGGAATACTGCGCACAGCGCGATCTGGCTGATGGCCTCGGCCTGATGCATGGTTTCGAACAGGTCTTCGTAATCGGCCGGGTCGAAGCCATTCTCGACCAGGTCCTGGAAGTCAAAGGTGCTCAGGTCGATTTTCACGTCATCGAACGGCTGGTCGACCAACGGCGAATCGAACAGCGAATGCACCGACGTCTTCGGCTTCTGGCCGGAGCGATTCTGCTTGGCCTTGAGTTTTGCGCGTTGGGCGCGCTTTTGCTGCTTGTCTGAGGAGGCCATGAAGGTGTCCTTGGGTGTCGGTGTGGCGTGGGCCGCCATTGAAACGCAGACGGCGGTAAAACCCAAGTGTTGCAGTGAAGGTCGGCGTTCATTGTTTGAGGCAGCGCTGCTCAATCAGGCCTCGTAAAATTGTGGGAGCGAGCTTGCTCGCGAAAGGGCCGGCAAACTCATCACATCTGCTGTGAGAGTGCCGCCGACCCCGATCAGCGGCTGCGCCTATACCGAACAGTGTGGAATCAAAGATGACGTGCCCACTTCACCGCTGTCGCCGTCCCTGAGCCACTATTGCCAGGAGAGGGTACAGTTGAGCCATAAGTGCTTGGGGCATTGGTCAGGTCAATGGTGGTAGAGCCTTCCCAGGCATTGTTTCTAGAGTTTCCTTGCCCAGCTGCTGTGATGTATCCATGGACAGTGCTGCTGCCTGTGGTCAGAAAGGTGTCGCCGGCCATGATTGAGCCAAAAACCTCAGATGAGGCTCCTAGTGAGATAACGCCACCGCTGAATGCGGACCCTGTAAAGAGTCCGGAAAGATAAGCGATATTACCCAGGGCATTGGATTTCAGGCGACCGGCAGTCTTATCGCAGAAAGCAATCGGGTACATATTGGCAAAGTCGGTGGTCTTGTACCCACTTGGATAGTCGTTATTACAAACGATGTTGTAGCCTGCATAGTTCAGCGACCAGAGCTTGTGGTCACCGGAAGTGGTGATGTTTCCGGTGGCAATCACCGTGTTGTAGTAGCGTCCGTTGGACATCTCCAATGCGCCGTCAAACCACAAGACGCCAGGCGCCAGGCTCTTCCCTGAAACAGTCCATTTGCCGTTGCTATAGGTAATGCAGCCGTTTGAAGTCGATTGGCCCTCGCACAGCGTCTTGACGTTCACCGGCGAGGCGGGTGTGGTGCAGTTGCCGTTTGCGTCTGTGGTTGTGCAGAGGAAGTCGTTGTAGCCTCTGTCATTTTGGTAACCATACCTACCCAGATAATAAACGCCGTCTGTCACGCCGTTGATGCCGCTGACGGTCACGCGCATCTTGTTGTTCACATACTCGAAGATGTAGTTGGCGGATGACTTGTAGTCATTGGCGTCGATCTTGATTCGGGCTACGGAAATCGGATTCAAGGGTACGAGCGTAGCAGCAGGTACTTGGTTTGATATGTTGGCAGTTGGGCAGCCGCTGGTAGCTTTGGCGTTGATAGAGCTGTACTGACCCCACCATTGGCTTGGGCACGTGACCGTGGCACCGCTATTTACAGTTCTGGTTGTTGGCCAGCCACTGATGACGACATTACCTATGGCGTTTATCTCGTTAGTGGTGCCATTGCTGGTGGTAACGGTTGAGTTGGTTTTCAACGAGCCTTGAGTGCCGCCGCTGGAGTTGGTGATATCTCTAATGGCGGAGCCTTTGCTCACGCTGGCTGATCCCGACAGGTTCAAGGTGCCGTTGGCAAATACTTCGGTTACCTGAATGCCTCCAGAGATCGAGATATTTCCCGACGCCTCAAGATTGGTAAGCCCTGTAACCGAGCCTGAGAGGTTGGCGTCTCCATCCACTGAAAACTTGGTGTTTTGCATGCCTACAAAATTGATGGAGCCTGTCAGGTTCAAGGTTTTCGAAAACGTGATAGTGCTGGGTAATGTGTTGGTTGGAGCGCTTCCATTGCCCACGCTGTAAATAGCGTTGATCGTTGAACTCGACGCAGCAGGTGTATTGGCCGCCACCGTCGCGGTTACGGTGAGGCCCATGTACCCGGTTGTTGCATCATAAGGCTCTGATACCTTGATGGTCAGGCCGCTCACACTTGTCGCAAGTGTTTGTCCCCTTGTCATGGCGCTCAAGTCTGCTTTCTGGGCTGCATCGAGATAACTGCGGACGAGTTCTACGGCCTCCCACGCCTTGGATTCGGCCGCGACGGAGGCGTGACTGGCCATTTGCTGATCCTGAGCACTACGGACGCTGTACATCATCCCCATGGTTGTAGCCGTCAGTGCTACGCCAGTCAGCAGCATGACCATGGTGGTTGCCATTCCGCGTTGGCGGTGCAAGGGCGCAAGACGGTTAGGGTTATGTAAGGTCCGCATATTCAAGGCCGCTAGGTGCTGGTCGCAGGAGCGAGGTTGGGTAGGCAGACTTCGCTGGTGCTTTTCACGTAGGAGGGTGTTGACGCTGTGCTATTGGCAGCCTCAACGCTGGTTACTGCATTTATGGTGACCTTGACCCGCAAGTTAGTGATCGGAGGGGTAGCTTTGCCGAAGGGCCAGCAAGCAATATGGATGGCTTTGAAGAAGTCCGCCGGCTCTTGATTGGTTTCGATCAAGGTTGTCGAGCTCCAGTTCAGGGAGCTCCAGGAGCTGATCGACGACGAGCAACTGTTGGCCTGTAGGCGCAGTAATTTGACAGGTCGTTCCGGTAAAGTTGTGTCTTCTTGTACCAGTAACCCAGCGCATATGGGGGGAGTCGTCGCTCCGGTCTGATAGATCCAGACAAGTGCGTTGCCGCTGGTTTCAGTGGTAGTGAGGGGCCGCTCTGTGCCTGTCAGTGTACTACCGGTCAAGGTGGCTGCTGACAACAGCTTCAGAGTATTAGCGGGTGTAGTGTTGAGCCAAAACCCGGCATTGCGGAGCTCTTGCTGAGCGGTCAGCAGGCTGGCGGCGATTTGCCCGTCTTGCCTGGAGTTTTTAATACTGTCTATCGAGATGCGGACCGTATTCTTGTATAGCGTAAGCATTGCCAGAATGCTGACCAGAGACAGGGTCATGCCTATCATCAGGCTGATCAGGTTGAAGCCGCGCTGGCTGAGCTTCACGCTTCATCACCGACACGAATAATGCCGCTAAACAGACTGGTGTCACTGCTACGAGTGGTTAGTACCACTTTGCCCAGTGTGCTTGCAGGGGTGACGCTGATACTGCCATTACCGTTGCCCAGCGTCGCGTTGGGAGCGTTGGTGCAGCTCGCATCCAGCATTACCGCAGCGGTTTGCGTCGGTAGGGTGATCTTCGCCAGCGACGCATTGGTATCACACAGCGTCTTGCCATACCGACTGATCAAATCCCGCATCTGGCTTACCGCAATGTTCTGCACCTTCATGTCGCGCTGGGCCACGGCCGCGCGGGAGGTGGCGTAGGTCATGCCCAGGCCGATGATCGACATCAGCACGATGCCGATCAACGATTCCAGCAGGATGTCGCCACGTTGACGGTGGCGTGCGGGCTTAAATGATCTCGACATTGACTGACGCTTCGCTGCCAACCGTTACGTTGATGGTGCTGGTCGTGCACGAGTTGCTGCCGGTGACTGGCAGGCCCCGGCTGTTGAACGCGATGCAGGTGATATTGGTTCCGCTGCTCTGCAGGGTTGCGGAGCCGGGCAGGTTGGCTTGCCAGAGAATGTTGTCGGTGGCTGCGCAGTTGATGCTGGCCAGGTCGGCGACGCTGAACAGCTTGAGTGTCTGGCCAGAGCTGCACAGCGCGGCGGCTGGCGCGTTGCTTTGGGCCGCGCCGGGGTTGCGCAGGGCGGTGGCCTTGGCGCGGCTGATGCCTTGCTTGAGCAGGTTGGCCGCTTCTAGCTGCCTGGCGCTGTCGGTCCAGGATTTGGTCAGTTGCGAGCCCATGGTGATCAGAAAACTGAAAATCGCCAACGTGATCATCAGCTCGATCAGGGTAAAACCACGGCTGCGGTTCATTGCCAGCCGCCGTTGTAGCCACTGCAACTGGCGATGGCACGCACGTTGTCCTGGGTCAGGGTGATGCTGCAGCCGTTGACTTTGCCGCTGCTGCCCAACGCTTCAAGCTTGTAGGTGCTGGCGGTGGCGGTGACGATCTTGTAGATGAACCCGTCCTGGCTAGGCTGCCAGCCCGACACGGAACACGTGGTCGTGCCGGTGGCGGCCACGCAGCGCGACTCGGCAGTGGTGCTGGCGGTGTTGGTCGGGTACTTGAGCTGCTTCTGGTAGAAGTTCTCCATCACCAGGCTCAGTGCGGCGAGATCGGACTGCGCGCCCTTGATCTTGCTCTTGGTCACGTAGCTCTCGTAGGAGGGGATGGCGATGGCTGCCAGGATGCCGACCACAGCCACGGTCACCAGCAATTCGACGAGGGTAAAACCGCTTTGTTTATTGCAGGCTGTAGCACGCATATCGAACATCGCAAAAGAAGAAAGTATTAATACGATACTACTATGCCAGCACCTGCCCCGGAAACAGCCGGTTGGCCGCTGGTAGCCCATTTTTGGCGGTTTGTCGGGTTTTTACCTGGCGTGTCATTACTTTGACTGGTAGTCGGAAAACAGGCGCTGGTGGCGAGTCCGGTAATGGCGGTGAATATATAAAGAACGGAATGTTTCAATCGTATGAAATTGAAAGTTCAATATATTGATTTCACTCATGATTAGCGCGCGGGTGGTTTTTTTCCTACCGATGTTTGAGGGTTGCCTGGTTTGAACCTTGATGCGCATTGAGAGCGGGTTGCGGTTGTCTTCGCGCCCGTTCGGCAAACCGCCTGCCTGTTACCATTGGTCGGGATGCTGGCGAATCGAACGCAACGCTGCCAAAGGCATTTCCTGCAGGCAATAAAAAACCCGCACTGGGCGGGTTTTTTACTGATCGGGTGATGCGTGCACCACCTGATTTGAAGATGGTGCCCAGAGACGGAATCGAACCGCCGACACGGGGATTTTCAATCCCCTGCTCTACCGACTGAGCTATCTGGGCTACGGGGCGCATTAAAAGCGTTTTCCGGAGATGCGTCAACTTTTTTTTAGAAAAAACTGAATATTTTTCGATGCTTACGTGTTTTGTTCAAAAAATGATCAGTTTTCCGGCGCGACGTAGCCTTCAGCCTTGGCGTAGTCCTCACCCGAGAAGTATTTGTCCATTTCGGTCTGCAGGAATTTGCGGTCCTCGGCGTTCATCATGTTCAGCCGACGCTCGTTGATCAGCAGGGTCTGGTGCTTCTGCCAGTCGGCCCAGGCTTGCTGCGAGACATTGTTGAAGATGTCTTCGCCTTTGGCACCCGGGTACGGCGGGCGCTCCAGGCCTGGCAGTTGTTCTTTGTATTTGCGGCACATTACGGTGCGGGTCATGAGGACTCTCCTGCATTCAATACGTCGGCTGCGTGTTTGAGCAGCTTCTTCACCGGGGCGGCAAGGCCCAGGCGCGGCGGGGTGGCGAGGTTATACCAGAGCCAGTCGGCCTCGGCCACGTGGCTGGCCGGCGTCTGAACCCTGACCAGCCAGGGTTCGATGCTGAGCTGGAAATGGCTGAAGGTGTGTAGCACGCCTGGCAGCTCGTGGTGGCTGCCCAGCTCCAGCGCGTGCTGGCTGGCCAGGTGCTGCAGGTCATCGAAGGCGTCCAGCTCTGGCAGGCTCCACAAGCCGCCCCAGAGTCCGGTAGACGGGCGGCGGTAAAGCAGAATCTCGCCCTGGGCGTTGGCCAGCAACGGCATCAGGGTGCGTTTTTGCGGGATGCTCTTGCGTGGCTTGGGCACCGGGTAGCGGGTTTCCAGGCCCAGCAGGTGCGCTTCACAACTGCGCTCCAGCGGGCACAACAGGCAGCTGGGCTTGCTGCGCGTACACAAGGTCGCGCCGAGGTCCATCATCGCCTGGGTGTAGTGGTTGACGCGGGCGTGCGGGGTAAAGCGCTCGGCAACCGCCCATAGCTGGCGCGCCACGGCCGGTTCACCGGGGTAGCCCTCCTGCGCCACATAACGCGCCAGCACGCGCTTGACGTTGCCGTCGAGGATCGGCGCACGAATGCCCATACTGATGCTGGCGATGGCCCCGGCGGTGGACAGGCCGATGCCAGGCAGTTCGGTGAGCTGCTCGACACTGCGCGGAAACTCACCGCCGTATTCGGCCATGATGATCTTCGCGGTCTTCTGCAGGTTGCGCGCGCGGGTGTAGTAGCCCAGCCCGGTCCACAGGTGCAGCACTTCGTCTTCGGCTGCTTCAGCCAGGTCCTGCACGGTGGGCAGGGCGGTCATGAACCGGTCGAAGTAGTTGAGCACCGTGCTGACCTGGGTCTGCTGCAGCATGATTTCCGAAACCCATACCCGGTAAGGGTTGATGTCCTGCTGCCAGGGCAAATCGTGGCGGCCATGGACATCGAACCAGTCCAGCACCGCCTGAGAGAACTGCTCAGGCGCCAGGGCGTGTACAGCATTCATCGTTTGAACAGCCCCTTCAGAGCGTCTTTGAGTTCAGGGCTGACTTTGTCGCCCAGTTTTTCTTCGATCTTTTCATCGAGCTTGTTGCGCACTTCATTGGCCGCAAGCTTGGCGGCGACCTGGCCGAGGCCTTCCTTGTCGACCCGGCACGCCTTGGCACCCAGCTCCAGCGGGCCACGGCAATGCACCGGCCACTCGATGCCGACATAGCGCTCGTTGACCTGGCAGGCCGGGTCGGGCATTTCGCCCTTGTCGCCTTCGATGATGATGCCGACGCGATAATCCATGCCCAGCACGCGCAGGTCGACATCGCCTTTACCGTTGAGGGTCAGGCCGGGGATCTGCGCCTTGAGGTCCGGGTTGCTGGCCACGCCGTTACGTACGGCAAGGCTGCCGCTCAGTTGTCGGAACGGGGTGTCCTTGCCGCGTGGCTCGCCGGTCAGCGGCTTGCGGTTGAGCAGGGCAATGCCCTGGCAGAGTTGCTGTTCGAGGTTGGCATTGACCAGCACGCCGTTGTTGACGACGAAGCTGGCGGTGCCGTTAAGGCTGTCGATCAGCGCTTTCTCACCGTTGCCCTTGCCGCTCAGATCACTGTTGAGGATCAACTGACCGCGCACGGGCGGGGTCTGGCCCTGGCTATCGAGCACGCGCTCGACCGGCACCTTGTTGACCCGGGTCTGCACGCTGGCGGTCGGGATGTCCTGGCGGGCATCAAGGTTGCCCTTGATCTCGAAGTCGCCGTTGTACAAACCGCCGCGCAGGCTGTCGACGCGGATCACGCCGCCGGCGGCCTGGGTCTTGAGCGCGGCATTGTCGATCGGCAGCTTGTTGACGATCAGTTTGCCGAAACTCAGCTCGGCTTCGACGTCGAGACTGCGCAGGCGCTCCAGCGGCAATAGCTTTTCGGTGCTCCAGGCGGTCTTGGTCGGCGGCTCGGGCAGTGGGGTGGTGCCCGCGCCGGCGATGGCTGTGGCTTCGCTGTTCTGTACTTCGGACTTGCGCGCCGCCTTGGCGCCTTTTTCGGTCTCGGTTGCGGCCGGGCGATAGCGGTCGGCGTCGAAGCTGTCGGCCTTCAGTTGCAGGCGCAGCGCCTGTTTGCTGAAGTCTTCTATGGCGACGCGACCGCTGAAAGTGCTGTCGTCGACCTTGAGGTTCAGCTCATCGAGCACCAGGCTGGTCGGCGTGCCGCTCAGGCGGGTGACCAGCTCGACCTTGCTCAGGCTGCCTTCGGCCATGGTCGGCAGTGGCTGGCCGATACCGTCCATGAAGGTGCGCAGGTTGAATTGCGCCACCGACAGGCCGCCGCTGAGCTGGGGGGTCTTGTCCAGATCGCGGGCGCGCAGTTCGCCCAGCGCGCGCAGTTGATTGGTGGTGATTTTCAGGCTGTTCCATTCGGCCACATTGGCCGCCAGGTCAGCCAGCAACTGACCTTGAGCAACAAAGGTGACGGTCTTGCCTTGCAGCGGCTCGCCGGCCAGTTCACCGGACAGACGCATGTCTTCGAACTGGTAGCGCTGCAGGGCCCGATCCAGGCGCAGGTTGCCGGTCAGTTCGGTGCGGGCGCGCAATGCAGGCTGGTTGCCGCTGAGGAACGCGGTGAGCTTCAGGCTGATGTCGCTGCCCTCACGAACCGGGCCAGTGCTCAGTTGGATGCTTTCGGCGGTATAGGTCTGGTTCTTCGCTTCATCGGTATACAGCACGCGGGCATTGTTGACGGTCAGGCTGTCGATATCCAGCTTGACGGGCCTGGACGGTTTTTGCGCAGTGTCTTGTGCTGGCGGAGTGCTCTCGCCGGCCGGGGCGGTTGGCGTGGTGCTGGCCGGGGTCGCCGGTTTACCGATGTCCTCCCAGTTGCCATGGCCGTTCTTGTCACGGTTGAGGGTCAGGTTCAGGCCTTCGACGCGAACATCGCTCATCTGCACTTCGCGCCGGATCAGCGGCAGCACCCTGACCGACAGGCCAAGCATCTGCAGGTCGGCAAACGGTTGGTCTGGCGCATTGAGGGTTGCGACCCGGGCGTCGTGCAATTCCAGGC
This sequence comes from Pseudomonas sp. 21LCFQ02, assembly GCF_024129895.2. Lineage (NCBI taxonomy): Bacteria > Pseudomonadati > Pseudomonadota > Gammaproteobacteria > Pseudomonadales > Pseudomonadaceae > Pseudomonas > Pseudomonas sp. 21LCFQ02. The sequence continues at coordinate 911,169 of NZ_CM178749.1, read as the reverse complement.
CCAGCCAGGGGAACAGGCTCCAGCCGATATCGCCGTTGAGGGTCAGCTCGACATTGGCCTTCTCGCGGGCCAGTTGGCGGATTTCGTCTTTGTAGTCGTTGGGATCAAACAGATGGGTCAAGGCAAAGCCGAGAGCCACGATGATCAGCAACAAACCGAGAATAAACAGTCCCAGGATTTTGCCGAACGCTTTCATGGGCGGGTCCTTGTGGTCGGTCGCTCGAAATGGGTCAGTGAGTATACCGTTGTCGTCAGGCTGTCGGGCGCACAAGCCGGCAGGATGGCGGTCGGCCTGCCGGCTGGTCGCCGATTGGGTCGGGTAAATTGCACGAAGCAACGGACTTTGTGTGACAACTAAGCGCCCTGATTTATTGATCTATGGGGCATGTTTTTTATGATCGGTTAGATCTATTGCGTCATAGAAAAAGCTTATTGAGAAAAGTCGAAAAAAACCTGTAACAAAACACTAACTGCCTCTTGTAAGTGCTACTCTTGCGCCATCGCTGATCAGGTGCGGCTTTTTGCCACATAACCGTAACCTATTGAATATAAAAGCTCCGGGCTTTCGTTCATGGAAGACTGAGGGTGGGTCGGCGTTAAAAGTCCTGCGAGCATTGCATACATTGGGGTTAATACAATGAGTACAAGCACAGCGTTGGGTGGCCAATCTGCCCAGCCTGCGTTCTTGTCCAAAGAACGCATTATTGCCAAGCCGGGTTTCAACCGCTGGCTCGTTCCGCCCGCCGCTCTGGCCATCCACCTGTGTATTGGTATGGCTTACGGCTTCTCGGTGTTCTGGTTGCCGTTGTCCAAGGCTGTTGGTATCACCGCTCCTGTCGCCTGCACCCCGGACATGGGTTTCTTCGCACAGATGTTCGCGTCGAGCTGTGACTGGCAGATCTCCATGCTGGGCTGGATCTACACGCTGTTCTTCATTTTCCTGGGCTGTTCGGCAGCTATCTGGGGTGGCTGGCTGGAGCACGCAGGTCCTCGCAAGGCCGGTGTTGTCTCGGCACTGTGCTGGTGTGGCGGTCTGCTGATTTCCGCGCTGGGTATCTATACCCACCAGATCTGGCTGATGTGGCTGGGTTCCGGAGTCATCGGCGGTATCGGTCTGGGCCTGGGTTATATCTCTCCGGTGTCGACCCTGATCAAATGGTTCCCGGACAAGCGCGGCATGGCTACCGGCATGGCGATCATGGGCTTCGGTGGCGGTGCGATGGTGGGTGCACCGCTGGCCACTGCACTGATGAGCCACTTCGCCAGCGCTGACGGCGTAGGTGTATGGCAGAGCTTCGCGGTCATGGCGGTGATCTACTTCGTGTTCATGATGGGTGGCGCTCTGGGCTACCGCGTACCGCCAACCGGCTGGAAGCCTGAAGGCTGGACCGCACCTGCCAAGAAAGCCAGCAACGCGATGATCACTGACCGCCACGTGCATGTCAGTGTGGCCTGGAAAACCCCGCAGTTCCGTCTGGTCTGGCTGGTGCTGTGCCTGAACGTTTCGGCCGGTATCGGCATCCTGGGCATGGCATCGCCGCTGCTGCAGGAAGTGTTCGCCGGCAAGCTGCTGGGCAATGACCTGACCTTCAGCGAACTGAATGCTGACCAGCTCAAGGCCATCGCGGCGATCGCCGCCGGCTTCACCGGTCTGCTGAGCCTGTTCAACATCGGTGGCCGGTTCTTCTGGGCCTCGTGCTCGGACTACCTGGGCCGTAAAGCCACCTACTTCATCTTCTTCGCGCTGGGCTTCGTGCTGTACGCCTCGGTGCCAACGCTGGGTCACTGGGGCAGCATCGCGCTGTTCGTGGCGGCCTTCTGTGTGGTGCTGTCGATGTACGGCGGCGGCTTTGCCACTGTGCCGGCTTACCTGGCCGACCTGTTCGGTACCCAGATGGTCGGTGCGATCCACGGTCGTCTGCTGACCGCCTGGGCGGCAGCCGGTGTGCTGGGTCCGGTACTGGTCAACTACCTGCGTGAGTACCAGCTCAGCCATGGTGTGGCGCGTGCCGATGCCTACGACATCACGCTGTACATCCTTGCCGGTCTGTTGGTGCTGGGCTTCATCTGCAACCTGATGATCCGTCCGGTGGCCGACAAGTACTTCATGACCGACGCCGAACTGGCCGCCGAACGCGCCATCGGTCACGACAAGAGCAGCGAAGGCACTACCGTGCTGGAATGGAAAGCCGCTGCCGGTACCACGCCGTTTGTGATCGCGGCCTGGCTGGCCGTGGGCATCCCGCTGGCGTGGGGTGTGTGGGTGACTCTGCAGAAAACAGCGGTACTGTTTAACTGATCCACGTAGGAGCGACTTTAGTCGCGAAGAGGTCTGTAGCCTCGGCACGTTTGTCGCGAATACGACGAAGGCTTCGCAGCTAAAGCTGCTCCTACAGATATACCGATCAGTCAGCAGTTATAAAAAAAGCGCCTGCATGCAGGCGCTTTTTTGTGGGCGCTGTAAAACTCAGGACGACTTGGACAGCTGTGCTGCGCTCTTGCACTTGAGCCTGTAGGCCGCGATCAGCAAGGCGAGCCAGAACGGCATGATGACCACCGAACTGCTGATGCCTGGCGTCAGGTACATGATCACCAGTATGCCGAGCAGAAATGCCAGGCACAGGTAGTTGGTGAACGGGTAGCCAATGCTCTGGAATTGAGTGACCTGGCCGGCCTCACGCTTGGCGGCGCGAAATTTCAGGTGGGTGATGGTAATCAGCACCCAGTTGATCACCAGCGAGGCGACCACCAGGGCCATCAGCAACTTGAAAGCTTCGCCGGGCATCAGGTAGTTGATCAGTACGCACAGGCCGGTGGCTGTGGCCGACACGGCCAGCGAGTTGACCGGCACGCCACGGGCGTTGACCTTGAGCATCGCCTTGGGCGCGTTGCCCTGCGCAGCAAGGCCGAACATCATGCGGCTGTTGCTGTACACGCAACTGTTGTAGACCGACAGCGCGGCGGTGAGCACCACGATATTGAGCACGGTGGCGACGATGTTGCTGTCCAGGTCATGGAAAATCAGCACGAACGGGCTGCCGCCGGTGACGACCTTTTCCCACGGGTAGAGGCTCAGCAGAATGGTCAGCGCGCCTACATAGAAAATCAGGATGCGGTAGATCACCTGGTTGGTGGCCTTGGGAATGCTGCGCTTGGGGTCCTGGGCTTCGGCGGCGGTGATGCCGATCAGTTCCAGACCGCCGAACGAAAACATGATGAAGGCCATTGCCATCAGCAGGCCTTTGACTCCGTTGGGGAAGAAGCCGCCGTTCTGCCACAGGTTGCTGATTGAGGCTTGCGGGCCGCCGTTGCCGCTGGCCAGCAGAATGGCGCCGAACACGATCATGCCGATGATCGCGGCCACCTTGATGATCGAGAACCAGAATTCTGTCTCACCGTAGGTTTTCACGCTGCTCAGGTTCAGCAGGTTGATGATCACGAAGAACGCTGCCGCCGACATCCAGGTCGGAATCTCTGGCCACCAGTACTGGACGTACAGGCCCACGGCAGTGAGTTCTGCCATGCCTACCAGCACATAGAGCACCCAGTAGTTCCAGCCCGACATAAAACCGGCCAGCGGCCCCCAGTAGGTGTTGGCAAAGTGGCTGAAGGTCCCGGCCACCGACTCTTCGACGGCCATTTCGCCGAGCTGGCGCATGATGAAGAAGGCAATCAGGCCGGCGATGGCGTAGCCGAGGATGACCGAAGGGCCGGCCATGCTGACGGTATGGGCGACGCCCAGAAACAGCCCGGTACCGATGGCACCGCCCAGGGCGATCAGCTGGATGTGCCTGTTTTTCAGGCCGCGGTGCAGCGTTGCTTGGGTCATTGGATTTTCCATAGCAATGAATGACAAATGGCCCGCTTGCAGCCGGGCTCTTGTAAGGCGCTGACACAGCAAATGCGGTGCCATTTTTCAGGGGCGTGATTCTGCACTCTGAGCGGGTTCGCGGATAGGTCATTTAAGCTGATAGGCTGCGCGGCTTGGAAACATTTAAAGCCTGGGCGATTACCACAATGAAAATGAATGAAATCGACGACTTTGATCTGAAAATCCTTACGCTCTTGCAAGCCAATGGCCGCCTGACCAATCAGGAGTTGAGCGATCTGGTCGGCTTGTCCGCTTCGCAATGCTCACGGCGCCGTATCAGCCTGGAGCAGAGCCTGTTGATTCAGGGCTATCACGCCCGCATTGCCCCGCAGGCCATGGGCCGCGAGGTACTGGCGATGATCGAGGTGCGCCTGACCAGCCACCGCACCGAGCATCGCGAACAATTTCACTCATTGGTGACGACCCTTGATTCGATCATCGATGCCTACAAAACCACCGGCGATGCGGACTACACCCTCAAGGTCGCGGTCGACAATCTGGACAGCCTCAATCGCCTGATGGAGCTGATCACCGCCAGCGATGCGGTGGCGCATATCAAGACCGCAGTGGTGCTGGAGCGCCTGAAGGAAAACAGCGAGGTCACCGCGCTGGTCGGGGGCAAGACTGCGCTGTGTTGATGCATGAAGATCAATTTTGCGCGTAATTAGTGCATTGATTATTTGTTTTGTGTCTTGTTTGTGCGTTTATCGTTATTTATTCGCGCAAAATTGATGTTGTGGATAGTATTGGCGCTCATTGTGTGAGGCGCGCGCTGTGTGGCGTACGTCCTTATGAGCCCCGATCCTGCCCGAGCGACACCCATGACCACGACCGTTGCCGCCGCCAAACCTGTCGATACCCGCCACTCGCTCCAGGAAGACATCTTTGCGATTGTTATCGCGACCGCGATGATTTCCTTCGCCGTCATGCTGCTGCGTCAGGCAGGGGTGATGACTGGCGGCACGGCGGGCATTGCGCTGTACCTGCATTACGCCTGGGCCTTACCGTTCGGTGCTGCCTTCTTCATGCTCAATCTGCCGTTCTATTATCTGGCGTTGCGGCGCATGGGGCGGGTGTTCACCCTCAAGACCTTTTGTGCGGTGGGGCTGGTGTCGTACTTCTCTGATCGCCACGGGCTGTTTATCCACATTGATCAGTTGCAGCCGTTCTATGCCGCGCTGGTGGGCAACGTGATGCTGGGCGTCGGGTTCCTGGTGTTGTTCCGTCACAAGGCCAGTCTGGGTGGTGTTAACATCCTGGCCCTGTATGTTCAGGACCGGTATGGCTTCAAGGCTGGCTGGTTGCAGATGGGCGTGGACATCAGCGTGCTGATCGCGTCCCTGGCGTTTATCAGTCTGCCGGTGCTGGGCGTTTCGGTGCTGGGCGCCATACTGCTGAACTTCATCATTGCGCAGAACCACCGGGCCGACCGTTACTCGGCCTGATTTCCCTTACTTTCAGGAGTTTGTCCGCATGTTTGCCCACGTGGAGTCGTACGCCGGTGACCCGATCCTTTCCTTGATGGAAACCTTTGGCAAGGATCCGCGCACTGACAAGGTCAATCTGAGTATTGGCCTCTACTATGACGCCGTGGGTCACATTCCACGCCTGGACACCGCCGTCCGCGCCCAGCACGAGATCGATGCCGGTGAGCAGAGCGCTTGCGTATACCTGCCGATGGAGGGCCTGGCACCTTATCGTCAGGCGATTCAGAACCTGCTGTTCGGCGCCGAGAACCCACTGCTCAAGGCTGGCCGTGTGGCGACCATCCAGACCGTGGGCGGCTCGGGCGCGCTGAAGGTCGGCGCGGACTTCCTGAAATACGCCTTCCCGGATTCTCAGGTGTGGGTCAGCGACCCGACCTGGGAAAACCACATCGCGCTGTTCGGCGGTGCGGGCTTCAAGGTCAACAGCTACCCGTACTTCGACAAACGTACCGGCGGGGTCGATTTCGCGGCCATGCTCGGCACGCTGCAAGGCCTGCCGGCGCGCAGCATCGTGCTGCTGCACCCGTGCTGTCATAACCCGACGGGCGCCGACCTGACGCCAGCGCAGTGGGATCAGGTGGTTGAGGTGGTCAAAGGCCGCGAACTGATCGCGTTCCTCGACATTGCTTATCAGGGCTTTGGCAAAGGCATGGAGCAGGATGCCTACGCGATCCGCACCATGGCCGAGGCGGGCGCCACCACCATCGTCAGTAACTCGTTCTCGAAAATTTTCTCGCTGTATGGCGAGCGGGTCGGCGGCCTGTCGATCGTCTGCGAAAGCGCCGAACTGGCTGAGCGAGTGCTGGGCCAATTGAAAGCCACCGTGCGCCGCAACTACTCCAGCCCGCCGGTGCATGGCGCGCAGATCGTGGCGCGGGTACTCAATAGCCCGGCGCTGCGTGCTGACTGGCTGGCCGAAGTTGAGGCCATGCGCGTGCGCATCATTGAAATGCGCCAACGCCTGGTAGAGGTGCTGGCGCAGAAGGCGCCGCAAAAGGACTTCAGCTTCATCCTGGAGCAGAGCGGCATGTTCAGCTATACCGGCCTGAGCGCCGAACAGGTCGATGAACTGCGCGACAAACACGGCGTTTACCTGATCCGCAGCGGCCGGATGTGTCTGGCCGGCCTGAACGACAGCAACGTCGACAAAGTCGCCGACGCCATCGCCAGCCTGTTCGCGTAAGCATTGCGGCCCGACACCTGGCCTCGCCCGTAGGAGCTGCTTCAGCAGCGAAAGGGCTCGCTGCTAAAGCAGCTCCTACGGGGTGTCGTTGCCGATGTCGCGATACGAATACCAGTGCATCCAGGCAAGGAGTCCAGCGCATGAAATTCGGCTACACCATCATTTACGTCCCCGACGTTGCCGCGTCCCTGGCGTTCTTCAACCAGGCGTTCGGCCTGGCAACCCGCTTTGTCCATGAGTCCGGCACCTACGGCGAGCTGGAAACCGGTGCAACCGCGCTGGCCTTTGCTGCCGATGAACTGGCGCAATCAAATTTCAGCACCGGTCACGTTGCCGCACACAGTTCCAGCAAACCGCTGGGCATGGAAATCGCGCTGGTCACCGACGATGTTGCGGCGGCTCACGCGCGTGCCGTGCAGGCCGGTGCAACCGAACTGGCCTGCCCGCAGACCAAGCCCTGGGGGCAAACGGTGTCGTATGTGCGCTGCCCGGACGGTACGTTGGTAGAGCTTTGTTCGCCCATCGGTTGAGCGGTTTCAGGTAGTTCTGAGCAGCCTGGTCGCTATCATCTTGCCTTCTCGTCGCCTCTTTACTTCATGCCGGGCGCTTCTGCGCCTATAATGCTCGCCTTTTTCGCTACTGATTTTGCGGAGCTGGTGATGGCCGAACGTAAGGCATCCGTCGAGCGCGATACTCTGGAAACCCAGATCAAGGTCTCGATCAACCTGGATGGCACCGGAAAGGCCCGATTCGATATCGGGGTTCCCTTCCTTGAGCACATGCTTGACCAGATCGCCCGGCACGGGCTGATCGACCTGGATATCGAGTGCAAGGGCGACCTGGACATCGACGACCACCATACCGTGGAGGACGTCGGCATCACCTTGGGTCAGGCGTTTGCCAAGGCCATTGGTGACAAGAAAGGCATTCGTCGCTATGGCCATGCCTATGTGCCGCTGGACGAAGCGCTGTCGCGGGTGGTCATCGACTTCTCCGGCCGCCCCGGCCTGCAGATGCACGTGCCCTACACCCGTGCGGTGGTCGGCCGGTTCGATGTCGACCTGTTTCAGGAATTCTTCCAGGGCTTCGTCAACCATGCGCTGGTCAGCCTGCACATCGACAACCTGCGCGGCACCAATACCCACCACCAGATCGAAACCGTGTTCAAGGCCTTCGGCCGCGCACTGCGCATGGCTGTCGAGCTCGATGAGCGTATGGCCGGGCAGATGCCTTCCACCAAGGGGGTGCTCTGATGCAGACCGTTGCGGTCATCGACTACGGCATGGGTAACCTGCACTCGGTTGCCAAGGCGCTTGAGCACGTCGGCGCCGGCAAGGTGCTGATCAGCAGCGACGCCAAGGTCATCCGTGAAGCCGACCGCGTGGTGTTTCCCGGTGTCGGCGCGATCCGCGACTGCATGGCCGAGATCCGCCGGCTGGGTTTTGACAGCCTGGTGCAGGAAGTCAGCAAGGACCGTCCGTTTCTGGGGATCTGCGTCGGCATGCAGGCATTGCTCGATCGCAGTGAAGAAAACGACGGCGTTGACTGCATCGGCATGTTTCCCGGCCAGGTCAGGTTCTTCGGCAAGGATCTGAGCGAAGGCGGCGAACACCTCAAGGTGCCGCACATGGGCTGGAACGAAGTCAGCCAGACTGTCGACCACCCGCTGTGGCACGACATTCCGGATCTGGCCCGCTTCTACTTCGTACACAGCTACTTCATCGAAGCCGGCAAACCCGGTCAGGTGGTGGGCCGTGGTCATTACGGTGTGGACTTCGCCGCAGCACTGGCCGACGGTTCGCGCTTCGCCGTGCAGTTCCACCCCGAGAAGAGCCATACCCATGGCCTGCAACTGTTGCAGAACTTCGTGGCCTGGGACGGGCGCTGGTAAGACCATGAGCCGCTCCAGAACCCGCGCGCCGATTCTCAAGCTGACCCCGGAACAGGAGCAGGAAGCGACCCACAAGCTCAAGCGCCTGTTCGCCGAGCGCTTCGAGCTGGAGCTGGGCACCTTTGAGGTGGCCGAGGTACTGGAGCTGTTCGGGCGCGAGATCGCCCCGTACTACTACAACCGGGCGATTTTCGATGCCCAGCAGTTGCTCAAGGAACGCTTCGAAGCCGTTGAAAGCGACCTGTGGGCACTGGAAAAAGATTAACGATCGTGATGACCCTGTAGGAGCGGCTTCAGCCGCGAAACAGACACTGCGATTCGCGGCTAAAGCCGCTCCTACGACAAAGGAAAAAAGCATGCTCATTATTCCTGCAATCGACCTCAAAGACGGTGCCTGTGTTCGCTTGCGCCAGGGCCGTATGGAAGATTCCACGGTGTTCTCCGACGATCCGGTGAGCATGGCGGCCAAGTGGGTCCACGGTGGCTGCCGCCGCCTGCACCTGGTTGACCTCAACGGCGCCTTTGAAGGTCAGCCGGTCAATGGTGAGGTGGTCACCGCCATCGCCAAGCGTTATCCACAGCTGCCGATCCAGATCGGCGGCGGTATTCGCTCGCTGGAAACCATCGAGCACTACGTCAAGGCCGGTGTGAGCTACGTGATCATTGGCACCAAGGCGGTCAAGCAGCCCGAGTTCGTGGCTGAAGCCTGCCGCGCGTTCCCTGGCAAAGTGATTGTCGGTCTGGACGCCAAAGACGGCTTCGTCGCCACCGACGGCTGGGCTGAAGTCAGCACCGTACAGGTCATCGACCTGGCCAAGCGCTTCGAAGCCGATGGTGTGTCGGCCATCGTCTACACCGACATCGCCAAAGACGGCATGATGCAGGGCTGCAACGTACCTTTCACCGCCGCACTGGCCCAGGCCACGCGAATTCCGGTGATCGCTTCGGGCGGCATCCACAACCTGGGCGACATCCAGGCCCTGCTGGACGCCAAAACCCCCGGCATCATCGGCGCCATCACTGGCCGGGCGATCTACGAAGGCACCCTCGACGTCGCCGAGGCCCAGGCCTTCTGCGATAACTACGGTAAATGACACAGCCCCGGTAGGAGCGAGCTTGCTCGCGAAAGCTGTTTTCCAGACGCCACACATGCTGCGCCTGGGATGGACCCTTTCGCGACCAAGGTCGCTCCTACCGGTGTTTCCTGCGTGTGTAGGAGATTGACCCAATGGCTCTAGCCAAACGCATCATCCCTTGCCTGGACGTCGACAACGGTCGGGTGGTCAAGGGTGTGAAATTCGAAAATATCCGCGATGCGGGTGACCCGGTGGAAATCGCCCGGCGTTACAACGAGCAGGGCGCGGACGAGATCACCTTTCTGGACATCACGGCCAGCGTCGATGGCCGTGACACCACGCTGCACACTGTCGAGCGCATGGCCAGCCAGGTGTTCATTCCGCTGACCGTCGGCGGTGGCGTGCGCACGGTGCAGGACATCCGTAACCTGCTCAACGCCGGTGCCGACAAGGTGTCGATCAACACGGCAGCGGTGTTCAACCCCGAGTTCGTCGGTGAAGCGGCCGATCGTTTCGGTTCGCAGTGCATCGTCGTTGCCATTGATGCCAAGAAGGTGAGCGGGCCGGGCGAAGCGCCGCGCTGGGAGATCTTTACCCATGGCGGGCGCAAGCCGACCGGGCTGGATGCGGTCCAGTGGGCGAAGAAAATGGAAGATCTGGGCGCCGGAGAAATCCTGCTGACCAGCATGGACCAGGACGGTATGAAGAACGGCTTCGACCTGGGCGTCACCCGCGCCATCAGCGATGCGCTGGGTATTCCGGTGATCGCCTCAGGCGGCGTCGGCAACCTTGAGCACCTGGCAGCCGGTGTACTGGAAGGCCACGCCAGTGCGGTGCTGGCGGCGAGCATCTTCCACTTCGGTGAATACACGGTTCCCGAAGCCAAGGCCTACATGGCCGCACGGGGCATTGTGGTGCGCTGAAACGATTTTCTGCCGGGATGTATCAAAAGTAGTCATCCCGGTAGACAGTCCACCCGCTTCACGGCACTCTGCATCGGTCGTCTTGTTCGAGTCCCGGAATATGTTCAAGGGTCTTCTGCTTGTACTGATTGGCCTCATCCCGTTTCTCAGCCCGCTGGTGTCTGGCGGCGAAGCGGCAGTGCGCAAGATCGTCCTGCTGACCGAGAACTACCCGCCGTACAACATGGCCCTGGATGGCAAGAACTTCGCTCAGGGCGACAATCTCGACGGCATCGCCGTGCAGGTGATGCGCGAAACCTTCAAGCGTGCCGGTGTCGAGTACAACCTGACGCTGCGCTTTCCCTGGGAACGGGTCTACAAGCTGGCGCTGGAAAAGCCTGGCTATGCGGTGTTCTCCACCGTCCGCACCCCGGAACGCGAGCCCCTGTTCAAATGGGTTGGGCCGATCTCGACGGTCCAATGGGTCCTGCTGGCCCGTGGCGACAGCCCGATTGTCTCGCTCAGCAGCCTGGAACAGGCGAAAAGCTACCGGGTCGGCGCCTACAAAGGCGATGCGGTGGCCGAGCATCTGTTGCTCAAAGGCTTTGATCCGGTATTGATGCTGCGCGACCAGGACAACCCGCGCCGGCTGGTCAGCGGCCAGATCGACCTGTGGGCCACCGCCGACCCGACCGGGCGCTGGCTGGCGCGTCAGGACGGCATCACCGGCCTCAAGAGCGTACTGCGCTTCAACAGGGCCGAGCTGTACCTGGCCTTGAATAAAGACACCCCGCAGCCGATCGTCGAGCGGCTGCAAAAAGCCCTCGATCAGATTCGCCGTGAAGGGCTGATCGACAAGATCACCGATCAGTATTTGTAGGCGCCCTCTCAGAGGGTGTTTACAAAATAGGCGAACGAAGGCAAGACAAGGCGAAATCGGGCGAAAAAGCGCAGTGTACATAAGTACATGAGCATTTTGAGGTCGATTTCAACGCAGTATTGCCGAGTGCAGCCATTTTGTAGGCACCCTCTTAGCGATACACACCATTTTTGCCATGAGCCGGCATGGCCTTGTTGCCGCGCAGGCTGATCATGTGGCGCAACTCGATCCATTCCACGCCCTGGGCCTTGAGCCTGGGCATTTCGCGTTCCAGGACGTCGAGGGTCACCGGGTAAGGATGGCCGATCACCACGGCAGTGCCTTTCTCGCGGGCCAGGCGCACGGCGCTGTGCAGTTGCCGGGTGATGGCCTCGGCAGTGCGCTCGTCGTCGAGAAACACATCCCGCGAGACACTCGCCAGGCCCAGTTCCTGAGCCTTGGCGGCGGCCACGGTGCGGGCGCTGGTGCGGCTGTCGACAAAGAACAGGTGGCGCCGTTGCAGTTCGGCCATCAGCCAGCTCATGGCCTCAGGCTCGGCGGTCATGCGGCTGCCCATGTGGTTGTTGATGCCGGCGGCGTAGGGCACCTTGAGCAATGCCGCGTTGAGGCGGCTTTCCAGCTCGCTGGTGGGCAGGCCCGGATGCCAGGCGTAGGGGCCGGTGGCCGGGTCCATGGGCATATGCAGGATCACCGTCTTGCCGGCCTTGTGGCCCTGCCGGGCGAAGTCGGTGGCATGCGGTGTGTCAGGCATGATCGCCAGGGTCACCGGCCCCGGCAGGGCCAGGGTCCGGCTATCGCGGCTGGGGTTTTGGCCCAGATCGTCGATGATCAGGCTCAGGTAAGCTTTCGGCGCCTCAGTGGCAGCGGCTGCGCAAGACATAGCCGCCAGCACCAGAGCGAGCCCAAGGTGAAGGAACCCGCGCATCAGTTGCCGCGGGTGACGCTCAGGCCCTTGAGCAGGCTGAGCGCCTGATTGAGCTGATAGTCTTCATCCTGCGGACGGCTCTTGGCTGCGCTGCCCTTGACGGTCGGCCTGTCGGCCCCGCCGTTGCCATTGCCCAGGTGGCCGTACAGGTCGGCTTCCTTGTAGTTCTCGCCATCGGCTTCGCTGGTGACCTTGCCACGGCGCACCACGATGTCCGGGTTGATGCCCTGCGCCTGGATCGAGCGACCGTTAGGGGTGTAGTACAGCGCGGTGGTGAGCTTCAGGGCGCGGTCGTTGTTCAGCGGCAGCACGGTCTGGACCGAGCCTTTGCCGAAGGTATCGGTGCCCATCAGAATGCCGCGCTTCTGGTCTTGCAAGGCACCGGCGACGATTTCCGAGGCCGACGCGCTACCGCCATTGATCAGCACCACCAGTGGCACGCCTTCGCTGGCATCGGCCGGGTCGGCAGAGAAGCGCAGTTCGGAGTTGGCGATCCGGCCTTTGGTGTAAACGATCAGGCCTTTGGTCAGGAAGTGGTCGGCCACGGCGACCGCCGATTGCAGCACGCCGCCTGGGTTGTTGCGCAGGTCCAGGACGATGCCGCTGAGTTTCTTGTTGCCGTTGTCCTTGCGCAGCTTGGCCAGCGCCTTGCCCACTTCGTCACCGGTCTTGACCTGGAACTGGGTGATGCGCACATAGCCATAGCCGCTTTCAAGCAGCTGCGCCTTGACGCTCTTGACCTGAATGATGGCCCGCGACAGGGTCACGTCAAACGGGTTGCCGCCATCGCGCACCAGGGTCAGGGTGATCTTCTCGCCGACCTTGCCGCGCATCTTGTCCACGGCCTCCTGCATGGTCTGGCCCTGGGTCGGTGCACCGTTGATCTTGACGATCAGGTCACCGGCTTCGATGCCGGCGCGCGAGGCCGGGGTGTCGTCGATGGGCGAGACCACTTTGACCATGCCGTTCTCGACACCCACTTCGATGCCCAGGCCGCCGAACTCACCGCTGGTGCTCTCTTGCAGCTCCTGGAAGTCTTCCGGGCCGAGATAGGCAGAGTGCGGGTCAAGGTTGCTGAGCATGCCCTTGATCGCATTCTCCAGCAGGGTTTTGTCGTCCACGGGCTCGACGTAGGCAGCCTTGACCCGGTCCAGTACCTCGGCAAAGGTGCGCAGCTCGTCCAGCGGCAACGGTGCCTTGGCGTTGGCCGCAGCGGCAGGCTCCGCCGCTCGGGCGGCAGGGGCTGGCTCGGCGGCCTGAGTCAGCGGTGCCCCGATCACGAGGGCAATCGCCAGGGCCAGCGAGGTAAGGCGGGGCAAATGCAGCATGTGACAAGCTCCTGATCTTGAGTGGTGCCGACTTATCCTTGAGAACGGCACCATTGGGCCGGGTCGGTCGGACGACCCTGCTGACGAATGGCAAAGTACAGCGCTGCGGTGTCCTGACCGCCACTACTACCTACTGTGGAGATCGCTTCACCGGCCTTGACGATATCACCGGCCTTCTTGAGCAGGCTCTGATTGTGGCCATACAGGCTCAGATAACCGTTGCCATGGTCGAGAATGACCAGAAGTCCGGCGCCACGCAACCAGTCAGCGAAAACCACCCGGCCACCATGGACAGCGCGGACCTGGCTGCCAGCGGCAGCGCTGATCATTACGCCATCCCAGCGTGAGCGTTCATCGTCGCCGCGGGCTTCGCCGAACCGTGCAAGTAATCGACCATTGATCGGCCATGGAAGTTTACCCCTGGCCTCAGCAAAAACGCCGCCATACACCGCGCCGTCGCTGGACACGGCAATGCCGGGGGTTCTGGCCGGGCGCCTGGGCGCAGGCTCTTCATCGTCACTGCGATTGTTGCGGGCCAGTGCCTGCTGGCGCTGACGCTCGGCGGCGGCCTCGGCCTCACGGGCGGCGGCGAGGGCTTTCTGGCGTGCTTCTTCGGCTTCACGGGCCTGACGGGCGAGGGTTTCCTCGATGGTCTTGAGCACGCTGTTCAGCTCGGCCTGGTCCTGCTGGCGGGCCGCCAGTTTCTGATCGCTGGCCCTGGTCTGCTGATTAAGGGTAGCCAGCACCTTCTGGCGTTCTTCGCGGACCTTGGCCAGTTCGTTGTTCTGACGCTCGAGGTCGCTTTTCTGGACCAGCAGTTGCGCCTGCTGGCGGTCGATGTCTTTTTCGACATTGGCCAGCTGGCGCAGGGTTTCGTTGAATTGCTCAAGCTGGGCCAGACGCGCTTTGCTGAGAAAGTCGTAATAGGTGAGGGTGCGGGCGAATTTTTCCGGGTGCTGCTGATTGAGCAGCAGCTTGAGGTATTCCTGGCGGCCGCCTTGGTAGGCAGCACGGGCCTGGATGGCGATCAGGCGTTGCTGATCGACCTTGGCGTTGTTGAGCTGTTTCTTGTCATGGTCGAGCTTGTGCAGCTCGGCTTCGGTCTTTTTTAGTTCCAGCTGCAGGACCTCGACCTGCTTTTCAAGCTTTCCCATTTCCGTTTCAGTGGCGCGCAGGTCCTTCTGGACCCCGCTCTTTTCGGCCTGCAGTTTGCTCAGGGTCTTTTGCAGCTCGGCAATGTCCTGGCGGGCAGCCTCTATCTGTTTTTGTGTCTGAGCGCGTTCATCCTCGGCGAATGCCGGGTTGAGCAGGCAGATCAGAACAAGGGCGGTCAGGGCGCGGAGCATGTGAATGGGCGATACCGGGCAATGGGTGAATGGAACGACAGGCTTAGTATGCCCGCGCTATCCGGTAAAACAAATGAAGCTGGTAGGTGGGAGCGGCCTTTCACGGCATTCGCGGCTGAAGCCGCTCCCACGATTGAGATGTTATTTGGCCACCAGAATCGAATGGCCGGTCATTTCTTCGGGCTTGTCCAGGCCCAGCAACAGCAGCAGGGTCGGGGCCACGTCGGCCAGGACACCGCCTTCACGGACCTTCAAAGGCTTGTTGCCATAATAGATGAACGGCACCGGTTCGGAGGTGTGCGCCGTGTGCGCCTGGCCGGTATGGTCGTCGGTCATTTGCTCGACGTTACCGTGGTCGGCGGTGATCAGCGCTTCGCCGCCGACCTTGTCCAGCGCGGTGGTGATGCGCCCCAGGCACTCGTCCAGGCACTCCACGGCCTTGACCGCCGCGGCCATCACACCGCTGTGGCCAACCATGTCGCCGTTGGCGTAGTTGACGATGATCACGTCATAACGCTGGTTTTCGATGGCATCGACGATGCGGTCGGTGACTTGCGGTGCGCTCATCTCTGGCTGCAGGTCGTACGTGGCGACCTTGGGCGACGGGATCAGGATGCGCTCTTCGCCAGGGAATTCCTCTTCGCGGCCGCCGGAGAAGAAGAACGTCACATGGGCGTATTTCTCGGTTTCGGCGATGCGCAGTTGGGTTTTACCGTTGTCGGCCAGGTACTGGCCCAGCACGTTTTTCAGGCTGCCCGGCGCGAAAGCGGCCGGGGCGTGGATGCTGGCCGAGTACTGGGTCAGCATCACGTAATGGGTCTTGGGCTGGCGGGCGCGGGCGAACTCTTTGAAGTCATCCTCGACGAACACCCGGCTCAGTTCGCGGGCGCGGTCGGCGCGGAAGTTCATGAATACCACGGCGTCGCCGTCTTCAACGGTGACTTTCTCGCCAATGGCCGTGGGTTTGACGAACTCGTCGCTCTCGTCACGGGCATAGGCCGCCTGCAGACCGGCTACGGCGTTGTCTGAGGTGAATTCGGCAGTGCCGTCAACAATCAGGTTATAGGCCGCCGAAACGCGATCCCAGCGATTGTCGCGGTCCATGGCGAAGAACCGGCCGATGATCGTCGCGATGCGGCCCTTGCCCAACCGGGCAAACGCGTCGTCGAGCAGTTGCAGCGAGCTTTCGGCGCTGCGCGGTGGCGTATCGCGGCCATCGAGGAACGCATGCAGGTAGATTTTCTCGGCGCCGCGCTTGGCCGCCAGTTCGGCCATGGCGACCAGATGATCCTGGTGGCTGTGCACCCCGCCGTCCGACAGCAGGCCCATGATGTGCACGGCCTTGCCGGCACCAACGGCCTTGTCGACTGCCTCGCAGATGGCCGGGTTTTCGAAGAACTCGCCGTCGCGGATGGCCTTGGTGACCCGGGTGAAGTCCTGGTACACCACCCGGCCGGCGCCGAGGTTCATGTGACCGACTTCCGAGTTGCCCATCTGCCCGTCGGGCAGGCCGACGTCCATGCCGGAGCCGGAAATCAGCCCGTGGGACTTGCTGGCGTAGAGACGTTCCATGACTGGCATCCGGGCCGCCATGATGGCGTTGCCTTCGGGGTTCTCGCTGTGGCCGAAGCCGTCGAGAATGATCAGAACCAGAGGTTTGGGCGCAGCAGTCATAGAAACCCTCGTTTGCCGGCCGCTTCAGTCGGGAACGTCGTCCCGGTTTCGAACGGCCTGCTTTGCAAAATGGGAAGTAGGGAAAAGATCGGCATTTTAGGGACAAGTTCCCCCGGCGTCACTGCCGTGCACCCTTTGGTGGTCCTTGGGGGGTGTGTATACTGGCCGGCATTTTAACGCCCTGGAACCTAAAGATGGTTGCTCAACTGCTTGAATTCATCACAAACCACTATCTGATCACCGGCGCTTTCGTGATTCTGCTGGCGTTGCTGATCGCTTATGAAGTGAGCAAAGGTGCCCGCGGTATCAGCACTGGCCAACTGACCGCGCTGGTGAACAGCGACCAGGGCGTGGTGATCGACGTTCGTTCCGCCAAGGATTACGCCGCAGGCCACATCGTTGGCGCGCTCAATTACCCGCAGGACAAAGTCCTGAGCCGTACTTCGGAGCTGAATAAATACAAGGACAAGACGTTGATTCTGGTCGACGCCATGGGGCAGCATGCAGGCAGCACCGCCGGCGAGCTGATCAAGGCTGGCTTCAAGGCGGCCAAGCTGTCGGGCGGTATTTCCACCTGGCGTGCCGACAACCTTCCATTGGTGAAGTAAATGGCCGATGTCCTCGTCTATTCCAGTGACTATTGCCCTTATTGCATCCGCGCCAAGCAGTTGCTCAAGAGCAAGAACGTAGCCTTCGAAGAAATTCGCGTCGATGGCCAACCCCAGGTGCGCGCAGCCATGGCCCAGAAGGCCGGGCGTACTTCGGTGCCACAGATCTGGATCGGCGACGCCCATGTGGGCGGCTGTGATGACCTGTTTGCTCTGGAGCGTGCCGGCGAACTCGATGAGCTGCTTCAGGCCTGACTCAACTTTATTGCAAACCCTAATTTCGAGAAGGATCCGACATGACCGAACAAACCACCAACGGCGCTGTTGCCAACGAAGACAACGCACCACAATTCTCGCTGCAGCGTCTTTACGTTCGTGACCTGTCGTTTGAAGCACCGAAAAGCCCGGCCATCTTCCGTCAGGAGTGGACCCCTTCGGTCAGCCTGGACCTCAACACCCGCCAGAAAGCGCTGGAAAACGACTTCTACGAAGTCGTCCTGACCCTGTCGGTTACCGTGAACAACGGTGACGAGACTGCTTTCATCGTTGAAGTGCAACAGGCCGGCATCTTCCTGATCAAGGGTCTGGATGCTTCGTCCATGAGCCACACCCTGGGTGCGTTCTGCCCGAACATTCTGTTCCCGTACGCGCGCGAAGCCATCGACAGCCTGGTGGTGCGTGGTTCGTTCCCGGCGCTGATGCTCTCGCCAGTGAACTTCGACGCCCTGTATGCCCAAGAGCTGCAGCGTCTGCAAGAGTCGGGCGAAGCGCCTTCGGCCTGATCGCACCGCTCATGAAAAAGCGCCTTTGCAGGCGCTTTTTTTATGCAGCGGTGTTCAAGGTGTCCTTCAGGGGGCCTCTAAAAACGTAGGCGAGGCAGCCAGCGCATGGCAAAAACAGGCGAGCAAGCGGAGTTGACCCGTTGTCAATGAGCATTGTGAGCCTGTTTTTAACGCAGTGATGGCAACGCAGGTAGTTTTTAGAGGTGCCCTTCAGGCAAAACCCTGCTGCCGCCACGCCTCATACACCGCCACGGCCACGGTATTGGACAGGTTCAGGCTGCGGCAGCCTTCACGCATGGGCAGGCGCAGGCGCCGGTCCGGGCTGAAGGTGTCGAGCACTTCGGCGGGCAGGCCACGGCTTTCCGGGCCGAAGATAAACGCATCGCCAGGCTGAAAGCTGACGTCGTGAAATGGCTGCGAGCCCTTGGTGGTGAAAGCGAACAGCCGCGGGTGGCCGAGTTTTTCCAGGCAACTGGCCAGGCTTGGGTGGGTTTGCAGCGTGGCATACTCGTGGTAGTCGAGCCCGGCGCGGCGCAGCCGTTTGTCGTCCAGCTCGAAACCCAACGGTTCGATCAAATGCAGGGTGCAGCCACTATTGGCGCAGAGCCTGATGACATTGCCGGTATTCGGCGGAATTTCTGGTTGAAAAAGGATGACGTGAAACATGCACGGCTCCGAACGAAATGACGGGATGCATTCTACTCCTGAAGAAGACCCCAGGCCGAAGTTCTGGCCGCGGGTGTTGGGCTCGATGGCGATTGTCGGGTTTTCGGTGGGCATGATGATCGGTCGTCTGACCCAGCCTGAGCCGGTTGAACTGGTGCAGATCGAAGAGCTGCCCACCGGGCTGGCCTTGTGGTTCGACGAAGAACCCACAGTAGAAGGCGATACCGTGGACGGCGCCGTGGTGTTGCATCTGCTGGCGTACGGACGGCCCTGGAACGGCCAGTTGCGCATGGACAACAAAGTGGCGCGCTGGCGCATCGAGCGGGGGGATAAAGGACTGGTGCTGACGCTGCTGGCGGCCCGTCCGTTGCAGGGTGACTGGCACACTGACGAGGTGGACGGGCGCTGGAGGCTGAAAGTCAGCCTCCGTGAGCAATAAAAAGGGGAATCCCCGGCCTGCCTGTACCAAGGCCCCCAAAACTGGTAGGTACAAGAGATATTGCAGGTCGCGTGCCAGTTTTGTGGAAACCCGCTTTCTATTTTGTGAAAGCCTCGCAGGCCCTTGTGGTGCTGGCTTTGCAGCCGTCGCATGAAGGCGTGTTGGCCTGCGCCGTTCGATACCGTCGGTTGAGGCCGTGCATTTATGCACGCTTATCGCGCACCACAGCGGCGCGGCTACCCATCGTGAAGCATCTGGCTTGTATTTATTCCGTAGGATCGGCTTTAGCAGCGAAGGCTTCCCTGCTGAAGCAGGGCCTACGGGTCTTCAATTGCCCTGCAGAAAATCGCCCCATAGCTGTTGCGCCACGCTCAAGGCCACCACCGGGGCGGTTTCGGTGCGCAAGACCCGGGGGCCGAGGCGGGCGGCGTGATAACCGCTGGCTTTGGCTTGCTCGACCTCGGCATCGCTCAGGCCGCCTTCCGGGCCGATCAGGAAGGCCAGGCTCTGCGGCGCTGGATGGCTGGTCAGCGGCGCGGCAACCGGGTGCAGTACCAGCTTGAGGTCGGCCTGAGTGGTTTTAAGCCATTCGCCCAGCGGTATAGGCGAATGAATCACCGGCACCACCGAACGGCCGCATTGCTCGCAGGCGCTGATTGCAATCTGCCGCCAGTGAGCCTGACGCTTCTCGGCACGTTCGTCCTTGAGGCGCACCTCGCAGCGCTCGCTGACAATCGGCGTGATCTCTGTGGCGCCCAGCTCAGTGGCTTTCTGGATCGCCCAGTCCATGCGCTCGCCACGCGACAGGCCCTGGCCCAGATGAATGCGCAACGGCGATTCGGGCTGCCCGGCAAATGACTCATCGAGTTGCACGCGCACCTGCTTTTTGCCGACCTCCAGCAGGGTGGCGCGATATTCGCTGCCCGAGCCGTCGAACAGTTGCAGTGCCTGACCTTCGGTCATGCGTAACACCCGGCCAATGTAATGGGCCTGGGCTTCTGGCAAGGTGTGTTCGCCCAGGCTCAGTGGGGCATCGATGAAGAAGCGGGACAGTCTCATGGGGGGATCTCTGGATATTCTGGGCAGCTATTTGCGGCTGTAGGAGCGGCTTTAGCCGCGAAGCTTTAGCCGCGATCCGTGAAGCTTCGCGGCTAAAGCCGCTCCTACGGGGATAGTCGGGTTCAGCCGGGGTCGCGAAAGTCCGGGTGGAAGCCTTCCGGTACTGCCACGCTGATGGTTTCACGCGTGGCGATGTCGATGCCTTCGCTGGCCACTTCGGCCAGAAAGTCGATCTGCTCCGGGGTGATTACATAAGGCGGCAGGAAATACACCACGTTGCCTAGCGGGCGCAGCAGCGCGCCACGCTCCAGGGCATGCTGGAACACCTTCAGGCCCCGACGCTGCTGCCACGGGTAGGCGGTCCGGGTGGCTTTGTCCTGCACCATCTCGATGGCCAGGGCCATGCCGGTCTGGCGCACTTCGGCGACATTCGGGTGGTCGGCCAGGTGCGCGGTGGCGCTGGCCATGCGCTGGGCCAGGGCCTTGTTGGCCTCGATCACATTGTCTTGTTCGAAGATATCCAGCGTTGCCAGCGCGGCGGCGCATGCCAGCGGGTTGCCGGTGTAGCTGTGCGAGTGCAGGAAGGCGCGCAGGGTCGGGTATTCGTCGTAGAACGCGCTGTACACCTCATCGGTGGTCAGGCACGCCGCCAACGGCAGGTAGCCGCCGGTCAGCGCTTTGGACAGGCAGAGAAAATCCGGCCGGATACCGGCCTGTTCGCAGGCGAACATCGTCCCGGTACGGCCAAAGCCCACGGCGATTTCGTCGTGGATCAGGTGCACGCCGTAGCGGTCGCAGGCTTCGCGCAACAGCTTGAGATAGACCGGGTGGTACATGCGCATGCCACCGGCACCCTGAATCAGCGGCTCGACGATCACTGCCGCGACGCTGGCGTGATGTTCGGCCAGGGTCTGCTCCATGGCCTGGAACATCGTGCGCGAGTGTTGCTCCCAGCTCACGCCTTCGGGGCGGTGATAGCAGTCCGGGCTGGGCACCTTGATGGTGTCGAGCAGCAGCGACTTGTAGGTCTCGGTAAACAACGCCACATCGCCCACCGACATCGCCGCCACCGTCTCGCCGTGGTAGCTGTTGGTCAGGGTCACGAAGCGTTTTTTGTCGGGCTGGCCGCGGTTGAGCCAGTAATGAAAGCTCATCTTCAAGGCCACTTCGATGCACGACGAACCGTTGTCGGCATAGAAGCAGCGGGTCAGGCCTTCCGGGGTCAGCTTGACCAGCCGCTCCGACAGTTCGATGACCGGCTGATGGCTGAAACCGGCGAGGATCACGTGTTCGAGCTGATCGACCTGGTCCTTGATGCGCTGGTTGATGCGCGGGTTGGCGTGGCCGAACACATTCACCCACCAGGAGCTGACCGCGTCCAGGTAGCGTTTGCCCTCGAAGTCTTCCAGCCACACACCCTCGCCACGGCGGATCGGAATCAGCGGCAGTTGTTCGTGATCTTTCATCTGCGTGCAGGGGTGCCACAAGACCTTGAGGTCACGTTGCATCCACTGATCATTCAGGCCCATGGGCGCTCTCCATTAAGCGAATCGCGCAAGCCTAGTGAATGCCCGGCTCAGGGACAACCTTTGATCGCTGGCAGGCCTTTCGTCAGTCACGTATGCTCGCGGCTCTTCGCGACATTTCCTGAACTTTTCCACATTTTTTATCGGAGTTTGCGCAATGCGTTTCGCTTTGCTACGCGGCTGTGCGCTGTTGGTGATAGGGCTGGTCAGCTTTAATGCACTGGCCAGCGACAAACCCCGGACCGCCATCGTGGTCGGCGGCGGACTGGCGGGGCTGACGGCCGCCTATGAACTGCAGGCCAAGGGCTGGCAGGTCACTGTGCTGGAGGCCAAAGGCAGCACCGGCGGGCGTTCGGGCCTGGCCACCAGCGAGTGGATCGGCAGCAACAAGGTTCAGCCATTGCTCAACCAGTACCTGAACACCTTCAAGCTGACCAGCGTTGCTGCGCCGGAGTTTGTCCGCACGCCCAGCTACCTGATCGACGGCGTGCACTTCAGCGCCGCAGACCTGGCCGTCAAGCAGCCTGCCACTGCCGAGGCACTCAAGCGTTACGAAGAGACGCTGGATAATCTGGCGCGCTCCATCGACGACCCGGAGAACCCGGCAGCCAACAGCACGCTGTTTGCCCTGGACCAGATCAACGTGTCCAACTGGCTGGACCGGCAGAATCTGCCAGAAACCGCCCGGCAGTTGATCAACCAGCAAATCCGTATCCGCTACGACGAGCCTTCGCGCCTGTCGCTGCTGTACTTTGCCCAGCAGACCCGGGTGTACCGTGGCGTCGATGACCGCGACCGTCGTGCGGCGCGGTTGCCCGGTGGCAGCGCGGTGCTGACCGAGGCGTTTACCAGGCAGTTGAAGTCGATCAAGACTCAGTCGCCGGTGTCGGCGATTATTCAGGACAAGGACAGCGTGACGGTCAAGGTTGGCAGCGTCGGCTACAGCGCCGATTACGTGGTGCTGGCCGTGCCGCTGCGGGCGCTGGCGAAAATCCAGATGACCCCGGCGCTGGGCGACAAATACCTGGGCGCGCTGCGCAGCACCAACTACGGTTGGCGCGACCAGATCATGCTCAAGTTCAAAACCCCGGTATGGGACAGCAAGGCGCGCCTGTCGGGCGAGATTTTCAGCAATACCGGGCTTGGCATGCTGTGGATCGAACCGGCGCTCAAGGGCGGCGCCAACGTGGTGATCAACCTGTCGGGCGACAACGCGCGGATCATGCAGGCGTTTGGTGACAAGCAACTGGTCGATCAGGTGCTGATCCGCCTGCATGCGTTCTATCCACAGGCACGCGGTGCCTATACCGGTTATGAAATCCGCCGCTACAGCGTCGATCCGGGGATGGGCGGTTCGTACCTGGCCTATGGTCCGGGGCAGATCAGCAAGTTCTGGCGGGTCTGGGAAAAACCGGTGCAGCGCGTCGCGTTTGCCGGTGAGCACACCGACACCCTGTACCCCGGCACCCTGGAAGGCGCGCTGCGCAGCGGCCAGCGCGCAGCCAGCCAGGTGCAGGATCTGGCGGCCGGCAAGTCGTTCGAGCCGAAAGTGATCCCGCCGGCACCGGCTCCGGCAGTGGCGCCGGCGAAGAAGGACGAGCAACCGGGCTTCTTCTCGCGGATGTTTGGTGGCGAAGAAAAACCTGCCGAGAAAGCGCCAGCTCCAGCCGCTCCTGCACCGGTAGCACCTGCACCTGTCGTGGCGCCGGAGCCAGCACCTGCACCGGTGGTTCCGGCCAGGGTCGAGCCAGCCAAGGACGCGGTGAAGAAAGAGCCGGTCAGTAAAGAGGCCACTCATAAGGCGCCAGCGCACAAGGAACCGGCCAAGAAAGAGCCAGCAAAGAAAGAACCGGCCAAGAAAGAACCTGCGAAAAAGGAACCGGCCAACAAGGCACCCGCCAAGACCGAACCGGCGAAAAAAGCCCCGGTCAAGGACAAGGCCGAAGCCGCCGGGGCCTGAAGCGCTGACCAGCAGTCAAAGGTTGCCACCGCTCTGGGTGGGGACTGCGCTGCTGGCAACCAGCGTTCGAAACCCAAGGGTGTAGACAAGATACTGGCACTGCGCTTATCTTGCGCGCAGGCCGCCTCATGCGGCCTGCGTCGCTCGGACGGTTCCGGGCGCTTACGTTTGCGAGATTCTCATGGCTGACCAAGGTTCGCCGCGCCGCTTTGCGCGCATCGATCGACTCCCCCCGTACGTCTTCAATATCACCGCCGAGCTGAAAATGGCTGCTCGTCGTCGCGGTGAAGACATCATCGACCTGAGCATGGGTAACCCCGACGGGGCTACGCCGCCGCACATCGTGGAAAAGCTGGTCACCGTCGCCCAGCGCGAAGACACCCACGGTTACTCCACTTCACGGGGTATTCCACGCCTGCGTCGGGCGATTTCCAACTGGTACAAAAAGCGCTACGAAGTCGATATCGACCCGGAAAGCGAAGCCATTGTCACCATCGGTTCCAAGGAAGGCCTGGCGCACCTGATGCTCGCCACCCTCGACCAGGGCGATACGGTGCTGGTGCCCAACCCCAGTTACCCGATCCACATCTACGGTGCCGTGATTGCCGGCGCCCAGGTGCGTTCGGTGCCGCTGGTGCCGGGCGTGGACTTTTTCGCCGAGCTGGAAAAGGCCATTCGTGGCTCGATTCCCAAGCCCAAGATGATGATCCTCGGCTTCCCGTCCAACCCCACCGCGCAATGCGTTGAGCTGGATTTCTTCGAGCGTGTGGTTGCGCTGGCCAAGCAGTACGACGTGCTGGTGGTTCACGACCTGGCCTATGCCGACATCGTCTACGACGGCTGGCAGGCACCCTCGATCATGCAGGTTCCGGGTGCCAAGGACATTGCGGTGGAGTTCTTCACCCTGTCCAAGAGTTACAACATGGCCGGCTGGCGGATTGGTTTTATGGTCGGTAATCCGGAACTGGTCGGCGCCCTGGCGCGAATCAAGAGCTACCACGACTACGGCACCTTCACGCCGCTGCAGGTAGCAGCCATCGCGGCACTGGAAGGCGACCAGCAGTGTGTGCTGGATATCGCCGAACAGTATCGCCAGCGCCGCAATGTGCTGGTCAAGGGCCTGCACGAGCTGGGCTGGATGGTCGAGAACCCCAAGGCCTCGATGTACGTCTGGGCGAAGATCCCCGAGGCTTATGCCCATCTGGGCTCGCTGGAATTCGCCAAGAAGCTGCTGGCCGAGGCCAAGGTGTGCGTCTCGCCGGGTATCGGTTTTGGTGAATACGGTGACGACCATGTGCGTTTTGCCCTGATCGAGAACCAGGATCGGATCCGTCAGGCGGTGCGCGGCATCCGCGCCATGTTCCGTGCTGATGCACAGGCACCGGGCAAGCCGGACGCCTGATAGCCGTTGCCTGCAGGAGCGGATTTATCCGCGAAGGCTAAAGCCAATACTGTTTGGCTAAGAAGCGCTGCATGCCTTGGTGGGAGCGACCTTGGTCGCGAAAGGGCCAGGAAAGTCACAGCAGATGCAGTGTTTTTACTGGCCTCTTCGCGAGCAACCGGAGCGCCGGCCGGCTCTTCCCACAGAGATCTGTGGTGCTTAACAGAACAGTATTGCGACTAAAGCCAATACTGTTCAGTTAGACGAAGTGAATGCTGGCCGAGCTATCCTCCTGTAAATGGCTCAGGAGGACACGCCTGTGGCTCGGACACGCAAATGCCTTCCAGACTCCCTCGATCTGGCTCATTTGATCAGTGCAGGTGTGTTGATAAACAGCTGTCCTCGTACCTTGATCGACGAAGTTCTCAAACAAACAGGACGCGGCAGCCAACGTGAACGTCTGTTAACTGCCCCCACCGTTGTCTATTACGTAATGGCCATGGCGCTTTGGCGTGACGCTCCGCTCGAAGAGGTTTTACGGATCGTCTGTGAGGGCGCGAACTGGCTCAATATTGGCGCCGGAGCTCATCCTCACAACCTCCAACTACCCACCAAATCGGCGATTTCGGCCGCCCGCAACCGGCTAGGTGCCAAAGTCATGCAGGGTCTCGCACAACGGGTGCTACGCCCGCTGGCCACGCCCGAGACCCGAGGTGCCTGGTATCGTGGTTGGCGCTTGATGGGCCTTGATGGCACCGTCCTCGACGTGGCTGACGAGCAAGCCAACGCCGACTACTTTGGCTACCCGCCTTCATCGAGAGGTAGCAGTGCGTTTCCACAACTGCGGCTCGTCAACCTGGTCGAGTGCGGAACCCATGTCATCACGGCGGCCCAGCTTGGGAATTGCCGCCAGAGCGAGCAAACCCTGGCAGAGCGATTGTTGCCCGAACATCTTCGATCTGACGAGTTACTGATGGCCGACCGGGGCTTCTACAGCTTCAAGCTTTGGAGTTTGGCGACTCAGTGTGGAGGTAAATTGCTTTGGCGAGTCAAAAGTACCGTCAAGCTGCCAGTCGAAGAATGCCTCAGTGATGGCTCGTATTTGAGTACGACGTACGAACTCCATGGCCGAAACCGAAAAAACAGCCATCGCGTACGGGTCGTGGAGTTCACTCTGGTGGATGAGGAGGGGCAACTGGGTGAGCGCTACCGACTGGTGACCAACCTGCTAGTGCCTGAGGAAGCTCCTGCAGCAGAGTTGGCCGCCTTGTATCACGAGCGCTGGGAGGTCGAAAACGTCTTCGATGAACTCAAAACCCATTTGCGCGGAGCCAGCACGGTACTGCGCAGCAAGAAGCCCGAACTGGTCAAGCAAGAGATGTGGAGTTTTCTACTGGCACATTTTGCAATCCGCCAGTTGATGATCCAGGCGGCTGATAAGGCAGCGATCGACCCGGACAGGCTGGGTTTTACGAACGCCGTGTGGGTAGTCAGAAGGAAGCTGCCGCAAGCGGCAGCTTTTCCCCCCTGAGCACGTCGAACTTTGGCGTGAATCGGTTTTGAAAGAGATCTTGCGCGGCAAGTGCATCAGCAGTCGAGGCAAGGCCAATCCGCGAGGCGTTAAGCGCAAGATGAGCGGCTATCCCGTCCGACGACGAGGACAGCCCCTCAATCGGCCATGTAGTCAAGTACCCATTTTTGCTTAAGTGAACAGTATTGCGACTAAAGCCGCTCCTGCAATGACCCGCGTCACTTGTCTGAATACGCCATTCCCCTCTCCCGATTCCCCTCTTTTTCCCGGTAAAACCGCCGCAGCCCTCGGTTGCTGTGGCTCGCCTGCTGATCGCGCAAAGGCACGGTTTACAGGGCTTTGCGCGTCACTTGCAGGGCTTTTCAGGGGCGCCGCGACGACGGCGCATGGCGGAATGTTCCACGCCGTCAAATCCATGTCGTAAAAGCACCTTTGCGTGGCGTGTGCAGGCATCTGGGCAGGACGCCGCCGGCCTACCATCTCAGCCACTGGGTGATGAACCCACCCTATCCAATAATGAATGGCGCCGCGACGCCGCTGGGGAGACCGCGATGTTCAGCAAACAAGACCAGATTCAGGGTTATGACGATGCACTGTTGGCGGCCATCAATGCCGAAGAGCAGCGTCAGGAAGACCACATTGAACTGATCGCCTCTGAAAACTACACCAGCAAGCGCGTCATGCAAGCGCAGGGCAGTGGCCTGACCAACAAGTACGCCGAAGGGTATCCGGGCAAGCGTTACTACGGCGGCTGCGAGCACGTCGACAAGGTCGAGCAACTGGCCATCGATCGCGCCAAAGAGCTGTTCGGCGCTGATTACGCCAACGTCCAGCCGCACTCCGGCTCCTCGGCCAACTCGGCGGTCTACCTGGCGCTGCTGCAAGCCGGCGACACCATCCTGGGCATGAGCCTGGCCCATGGCGGTCACCTGACCCACGGTGCCAAGGTTTCTTCGTCGGGCAAGCTGTACAACGCCGTGCAGTACGGGATCGACACCGACACCGGTCTGATCAACTACGACGAAGTCGAGCGCCTGGCCATCGAGCACAAGCCAAAGATGATCGTTGCCGGTTTTTCGGCCTACTCCAAGACCCTGGACTTCCCGCGCTTTCGCGCCATCGCTGACAAGGTCGGTGCGCTGCTGTTCGTCGACATGGCCCACGTGGCCGGTCTGGTCGCAGCGGGCCTGTACCCCAACCCGATCCCGTTCGCTGACGTGGTGACCACCACCACCCACAAGACCCTGCGCGGTCCACGTGGCGGCCTGATCCTGGCCAAGGCCAACGAAGAGATCGAGAAAAAACTCAACGCCGCCGTATTCCCCGGCGCTCAGGGCGGCCCGCTGATGCACGTCATCGCCGCCAAGGCCGTGTGCTTCAAAGAGGCGCTGGAGCCAGGCTTCAAGGCTTACCAGCAGCAGGTCATCAATAATGCCCAGGCCATGGCCAAGGTGTTTATCGACCGCGGCTTCGACGTGGTCTCCGGCGGTACTGACAACCACTTGTTCCTGGTCAGCCTGATCCGTCAGGGCCTGACCGGTAAAGATGCTGACGCCGCCCTGGGCCGCGCGCACATCACCGTCAACAAGAACGCCGTACCGAATGACCCGCAGTCGCCGTTCGTGACTTCGGGCCTGCGGATCGGCACCCCGGCTGTCACCAGCCGTGGCTTCAAAGAAACCCAATGCATCGAGCTGGCCGGCTGGATCTGCGACATCCTCGACAACCTCGGCGATGCCGATGTCGAGGCTAACGTCGCCAGCCATGTTGCCGCCCTGTGCGCCGATTTCCCGGTTTACCGCTGAGTCAGGAGTCGCCTTACATGAAACGTTATTCGGGCTTCGGCCTTTTCAAGCACTCCCTCAGC
Source organism: Pseudomonas sp. 21LCFQ02 (assembly GCF_024129895.2). Taxonomy (NCBI): domain Bacteria; kingdom Pseudomonadati; phylum Pseudomonadota; class Gammaproteobacteria; order Pseudomonadales; family Pseudomonadaceae; genus Pseudomonas; species Pseudomonas sp. 21LCFQ02. Next base: position 882,787 of record NZ_CM178749.1, on the reverse strand, counting down.
CACCACGAGAACTGGCAGCGCATGTGGCGCACGCCAACGCCCAAGCAGGTCTACGATGTGGTCATCGTCGGCGGTGGCGGCCATGGTCTGGCGACCGCCTACTACCTGGCCAAGGAACACGGCATCACCAACGTGGCGGTGATCGAGAAGGGTTATCTGGGCGGCGGCAACACCGCCCGTAACACCACTATCGTGCGCTCCAACTACCTGTGGGACGAATCGGCCCACCTGTACGAGCACGCCATGAAGTTGTGGGAAGGCCTGTCGCAGGACATCAACTACAACGTGATGTTCTCCCAGCGCGGCGTCTACAACCTGTGCCACACCCTGCAGGACATCCGTGATTCTGAGCGTCGGGTCAGCGCCAACCGCCTCAACGGGGTGGACGGTGAGCTGCTCAACACTGAACAGGTCGCGGCCGAGATTCCGTACCTGGACTGCTCGAAGAACACCCGCTACCCGATCCTCGGCGCCACCGTACAACGCCGTGGCGGCGTGGCTCGTCACGATGCTGTGGCCTGGGGCTATGCCCGTGCCGCCGACGCCCTGGGCGTCGACCTGATCCAGCAGACCGAAGTGACCGGTTTTCGCAAGCAGAACGGCGTGTGCATCGGTGTCGAAACCACCAAGGGCTTCATTGGCGCCAAGCGCGTCGGAGTGGTCACTGCCGGTAACTCCGGGCACATGGCCAAACTGGCGGGCTTCCGTCTGCCGCTGGAATCGCACCCGCTGCAGGCGCTGGTTTCCGAGCCGATCAAGCCGATCATCGACAGCGTGATCATGTCCAACGCCGTACACGGTTACATCAGCCAGTCCGACAAGGGCGACCTGGTGATCGGTGCCGGTATCGACGGCTGGGTCGGCTACGGCCAGCGCGGTTCGTACCCGGTGATCGAGCACACCATCCAGGCCATCGTCGAGATGTTCCCGATCCTGTCGCGGGTGCGCATGAACCGTCAGTGGGGCGGTATCGTCGACACTTCGCCGGATGCCTGCCCGATCATCTCCAAGACACCGGTGCCGAACATGTTCTTCAACTGCGGTTGGGGTACCGGTGGCTTCAAGGCCACGCCGGGTTCGGGCAACGTGTTTGCCGCCAGTCTTGCCAAGGGCGAGATGCACCCGTTGGCGGCACCGTTCTCCATCGACCGTTTCCACAACGGTGCCCTCATCGACGAACACGGCGCTGCTGCCGTCGCTCACTAACAGGAGAGTCCGAACATGTTGCAAATCTTCTGTCCTCACTGTGGCGAGCTGCGCTCCGAAGAGGAATTCCACTCGGCCGGCCAGGCGCACATTCCGCGCCCGCTGGACCCGAATGCCTGCACCGACGAGCAGTGGGGCGACTACATGTTTTTCCGTGATAACCCGCGCGGTATTCACCATGAACTGTGGGACCACGCTGCCGGCTGCCGTCAGTACTTCAACGTCACCCGCAATACCGTGACCTACGAAATTCTCGAAACCTATCCGATTGGCGCCAAGCCACAGTTCACCGCCGAGGGAGAAAAGGTATGAGCCAGACCAATCGTCTACCCAATGGCGGCCGTATCGACCGTAGCAAGGTGCTGAACTTCACCTTCAACGGTCAGACCTACCAAGGCTTTGCCGGTGACTCTCTGGCGTCCGCTCTGCTGGCCAACGGCGTTGATGTGATCGGCCGCAGCTTCAAGTACTCGCGCCCGCGCGGCATCTTTGCCGCCGGTGCCGAAGAGCCGAACGCTGTGTTGCAACTCGGTGCCACCGAGGCCACCCAGATTCCGAACGTGCGGGCCACACAACAGGCGCTATACACCGGGCTGGTCGCCACCAGCACCAACGGCTGGCCAAGCGTGAACACCGACGTGATGGGTATCTTGGGTAAAGTCGGCGGCAAGATGATGCCACCGGGCTTCTACTACAAGACCTTCATGTACCCGCAGTCGTTCTGGATGACTTACGAAAAGTACATCCGCAAGGCCGCAGGTCTCGGCCGTTCTCCTCTGGAAAACGACCCTGACCGTTACGACAACTACAACCAGCACTGCGACGTGCTGGTGGTCGGTTCCGGCCCTGCCGGTCTGGCCGCAGCCCTGGCCGCTGCGCGCAGCGGTGCCCGGGTGATCCTGGCTGACGAACAGGAAGAGTTCGGCGGCAGCCTGCTCGACACCCGCGAAAGCCTGGACGGCAAGCCGGCCACCGAATGGGTTGCCAGCGTGGTTGCCGAACTGGCGGGCCTGAAGAACGTCGTGCTGCTGCCTCGCGCTACGGTCAACGGCTACCACGACCACAACTTCCTGACCATTCACGAGCGTCTGACCGACCACCTGGGTGACCGTGCGCCGATCGGCCAGGTTCGCCACCGTGTGCACCGTGTACGTGCCAAGCGGGTTGTGCTGGCCACTGGTACCCACGAGCGGCCGCTGGTTTACGCCAACAACGACGTACCGGGCAACATGCTGGCCGGTGCCGTGTCGACCTACGTGCGTCGTTATGGCGTGGCACCGGGCAAGAAGCTGGTGCTGTCGACCAACAATGATTATGCCTACCGCGTGGCGCTGGACTGGCTGGATGCCGGCCTGCAAGTGGTGGCGATTGCCGATGCCCGTCATAACCCGCGTGGTTCGCTGGTTGAAGAAGCGCGTGCCAAAGGCCTGCGCATCCTGACCTCCAGTGCGGTGATCGAAGCCCGTGGCACCAAGCGTGTGACCGGTGCCCGCGTGGCGGCCATCGACCTGAAAAGCATGAAAGTCACCAGCCCTGGTGAATGGCTCGATGCTGACCTGATCGCCAGCTCCGGCGGCTACAGCCCGGTCGTGCACCTGGCTTCGCACCTGGGCGGCCGTCCGGTATGGCGTGAAGACATTCTTGGCTTCGTGGCCGGCGATGCCCCTCAGAAGCGTGTTTGCGTCGGTGGTCTGAACGGCGTTTACAGCCTGGGCGACACCCTGGCCGATGGTTTCGAAGGTGGCGTGCGTGCGGCCAGCGAAGCCGGTTTCCAGGCGGTCGAAGGCGTGCTGCCGAAAACCGTAAGTCGTACCGAAGAGCCGACTGTCGCGCTGTTCCAGGTGCCGCACGACAAGGGCACCGCCCGTGCGCCGAAGCAGTTCGTCGACCTGCAGAACGACGTCACCGCAGCGGCCATTGAACTGGCAACCCGTGAGGGCTTCGAGTCGGTCGAGCACGTCAAGCGCTACACCGCGCTGGGCTTCGGTACTGATCAGGGCAAACTGGGTAACGTCAACGGTCTGGCCATCGCCGCCCGTTCGCTGAACGTGACCATCCCCGAGATGGGCACCACCATGTTCCGCCCCAACTACACACCGGTGACCTTCGGTGCGGTGGCCGGCCGTCACTGCGGTCACCTCTTCGAGCCAGTGCGTTTCACCGCACTGCACGCCTGGCACGTGAAAAACGGCGCCGAGTTCGAAGACGTCGGCCAGTGGAAGCGCCCTTGGTACTTCCCCAAAGGTGGTGAAGACATGCACGCGGCCGTGGCCCGTGAGTGCAAGGCAGTGCGTGACAGCGTCGGCCTGCTGGACGCTTCGACCCTCGGCAAGATCGACATCCAGGGCCCGGATGCCCGCGAGTTCCTCAACCGCGTTTACACCAACGCCTGGACCAAGCTGGATGTGGGCAAAGCGCGTTACGGCCTGATGTGTAAAGAAGACGGCATGGTATTCGACGACGGCGTGACCGCCTGTGTCGGCGACAACCATTTCGTGATGACCACCACCACCGGCGGCGCGGCGCGCGTTCTGCAGTGGCTGGAGCTGTATCAGCAGACCGAATGGCCGGACCTGAAGGTGTACTTCACCTCCGTGACCGACCACTGGGCGACCCTGACCCTGTCGGGCCCGAACAGTCGCAAACTGCTGTCGGAACTGACCGACATCGACCTGGGCCGTGAAGCGTTCCCGTTCATGACCTGGAAAGAAGGCGAAGTGGCCGGCGTACCGGCGCGGATCTTCCGGATTTCGTTCACCGGCGAGCTGTCGTACGAAGTCAACGTCCAGGCTGACTACGCCATGGGTGTGCTGGAGAAGATCGCCGAGGCCGGCAAGAAGTACAACCTGACCCCGTACGGCACCGAAACCATGCACGTGCTGCGGGCCGAGAAGGGCTTCATCATCGTAGGCCAGGACACTGACTCCTCGATGACCCCGGACGACCTGAACATGGGCTGGTGTGTGGGCCGCACCAAACCGTTCTCGTGGATCGGCTGGCGTGGCATGAACCGCGAAGACTGCGTGCGCGAGCAGCGCAAGCAACTGGTCGGTCTCAAGCCGCTGGACCCGAAACGCTGGCTGCCGGAAGGTGCCCAGTTGGTGTTCGATCCTAACCAGTCGATCCCGATGAAGATGGTCGGTCACGTGACCTCCAGCTACGCGCACAACTCGTTGGGCTATTCGTTTGCCCTGGCCGTGGTCAAAGGCGGTATCAACCGTATGGGCGAGAAGGTCTACGCACCGCTGGCCGATGGCAGCGTGATCGAGGCCGAGATCGTTTCGACCGTGTTCTTCGATCCGAAGAACGAGCGCCAGAACATCGAGTAATGGGAGGTCTGTAGGAGCAGCCTTGCTCGCGAAGACCTTCGCGACCAAGGTCGCTCCTACAGAGTCGAAGCCCGGTTGTACAACAGAATTGATAACAGGTGCGTCATGACTACAGTCAACGTATACCAGCAACGTCCAACCACCGGTGCCAAGGCCGAGCAACCGCTGTTCCACGCGGGCCTGGACAAACTGGTTGGTAAAGGCAACACCAACCCTGGCGTGTCGCTGCGCGACAAGAACCTGCTGGGTCACCTGACCATTCGTGGTAATGGTCATGACAAGGCTTTCGCAACCGGCGTTAAAAAAGCCCTGGGTCTGGAACTGCCAGGCCCGCTGGGTCTGGTGATCGACGGCGAGCGCTCGCTGCAATGGCTTGGCCCCGATGAGTGGGTACTGATCGTACCGACCGGGACCGAACTGGAAACCGAGCAGAAGCTGCGCGCTGCGCTGGACGGTCAGCATATTGCTATCGTCAACGTCAGCGGCGGCTGGTCGATTCTTGAGCTGAGCGGCCCGAACGTGGTCGATGTGCTGAAAAAATCCACCAGCTACGATGTTCACCCCAGCAACTTCCCGGTCGGCAAGGCCGTGGGTACGGTGTTCGCCAAGTCGCAACTGGTGATTCGCCGCACCGGCGAAGAAACCTGGGAGCTGCTGGTGCGCCGCAGCTTCTCCGACTACTGGTGGCTGTGGCTGCAGGATGCTTCGGCGGAATACGGCCTGGGTATCAAGGGCTGATTGATCTGTCGCAGGAGCGGCTTTAGCCGCGATCGGGCCTGACCCTTTCGCGGCTAAAGCCGCTCCTGCCGGTTTCACATCTGCAAAAAGGATGACTCATGAGCCGTGCCCCCGATACCTGGATTCTCACCGCCGACTGCCCCAGCGTCTTGGGTACTGTTGATGCGGTTACGCGCTACCTGTTCGAGCAGGGCTGCTATGTCACCGAGCATCATTCGTTCGATGACCGGTTGTCCGCGCGCTTTTTCATTCGTGTTGAATTCCGCCAGCCAGATGGCTTTGACGAGGCTGCCTTTCGCAGTGGCCTTGCCGAGCGTGGCGCGGGGTTCGGGATGGTCTTCGAGCTGACGGCCCCCAACTACCGCCCCAAAGTCGTGATCATGGTCTCCAAGGCCGATCATTGCCTCAACGATCTGCTGTACCGCCAGCGGATCAATCAGTTGTCGATGGACGTGGTCGCGGTGGTCTCCAACCATCCGGATCTGGAGCCGTTGGCCGCCTGGCATTCGATTCCCTACTATCACTTCCCGCTGGATCCGAACGACAAGCCGGGTCAGGAAGCCAAGGTGATGCAGGTGGTCGAAGAGTCCGGCGCAGAGCTGGTGATTCTTGCCCGTTACATGCAGGTCCTGTCGCCGGAGTTGTGCCGCAAGCTCGATGGCAAGGCCATCAACATTCACCACTCGCTGTTGCCGGGTTTCAAGGGCGCCAAGCCTTATCACCAGGCCTACAACAAGGGCGTGAAGATGGTTGGCGCCACGGCGCACTACATCAATAACGACCTCGACGAAGGGCCGATCATTGCCCAGGGCGTGGAAGTGGTCGACCACTCGTACTACCCCGAAGACCTGATCGCCAGGGGCCGCGATATCGAGTGCCTGACGCTGGCGCGGGCTGTGGGTTATCACATCGAGCGGCGGGTGTTTCTCAACGCCAACCGCACCGTCGTTCTGTAACCCGGCCTCTCAGGTTTACCTCCGTGCCTCAGTCCGCTTTGCGGGCTGAGGCTCTGTCGTTTTAAACACGCAAATCCCGGATGAGCTTCTATGCTCAATTCCGGCGTTTTGGCCTGGCTGAAATTCAGGTCCGGACAAAATCGCGGCTTATTTCTGTGCTTGTCGTTTTTGAGATAGCTGAGGGCGGTGTGACCGAAAAAGCCCGGTTTGAATCGGCGCATCCTTAGCTGCAAGCGACACGTTGTGCGTGGCAGGTTCAGTGGCGGGCCGATGCCTGGCCAGATTCGACACTGAGCACCAAGCGTGCGGCGACTCCTCGTTAAAAAAAACTAGAGAGGTGACAAGATGTCTGGAAATCGCGGTGTGGTGTATCTCGGCGCTGGCAAGGTCGAAGTACAAAAAATCGATTACCCGAAAATGCAGGACCCGCGCGGCAAGAAGATTGAGCACGGTGTGATCCTCAAGGTGGTCGCCACCAACATCTGTGGTTCCGACCAGCACATGGTGCGTGGCCGTACCACGGCGCAGATCGGTCTGGTATTGGGCCACGAGATCACCGGTGAAGTGATCGAGAAAGGCTCGGACGTCGAGAGCCTGAAAATCGGTGACCTGGTCTCGGTGCCGTTCAACGTGGCGTGCGGTCGTTGCCGCTCGTGCAAAGAGATGCACACCGGCGTGTGCCTGACCGTCAACCCGGCCCGTCCGGGCGGTGCTTACGGTTACGTTGACATGGGCGACTGGACCGGTGGCCAGGCCGAGTACGTGCTGGTGCCCTACGCCGACTTCAACCTGCTGAAACTGCCGAACCGCGACAAGGCCATGGAAAAGATCCGTGACCTGACCTGCCTGTCGGACATTCTGCCTACCGGCTTCCACGGTGCGGTGACCGCTGGCGTTGGCCCAGGCAGCACGGTCTATGTCGCCGGCGCCGGCCCTGTGGGTCTGGCCGCTGCCGCTTCGGCGCGCCTGCTCGGCGCTGCCGTGGTGATCGTCGGTGACCTGAACCCTGCGCGTCTGGCGCATGCCAAGGCCCAGGGCTTTGAAATCGCCGACCTGTCGACCGACACCCCGCTGCATGAACAGATCGCCGCGCTGCTGGGCGAGCCGGAAGTGGACTGCGCGATCGACGCCGTGGGCTTCGAAGCCCGTGGCCACGGCCATGAAGGTGCCAAGCACGAGGCACCGGCCACGGTGCTCAACTCGTTGATGCAGGTGACTCGCGTGGCGGGCAAGATCGGTATTCCGGGCCTGTACGTGACCGAAGACCCCGGTGCAGTAGACGCGGCGGCCAAAAACGGCGCCCTGAGCATCCGCTTCGGCCTGGGCTGGGCCAAGTCGCACAGCTTCCACACCGGCCAGACCCCGACCATGAAGTACAACCGCCAGCTGATGCAGGCGATCATGTGGGACCGTCTGAACATCGCTGAAATCGTTGGCGTGCAGGTGATCAGCCTGGATCAGGCTCCGGCTGGCTACGGCGAGTTCGATGCAGGCGTGCCGAAGAAATTCGTCATCGACCCGCACAAGACCTTCAGCGCCGCTTGATGTAATTCGCGGCTGAAGCCGCTCCTAACAGGAGCGGCTTCAGCCGCGATCCGCTTCATTCACCGCGATTCATTTCCTGCTTCAACTGCGCAATCCGCGCATTCTTCTCGACCCATAGCTGGTTGACCCAGGCCTGGACCTGGCCACGAAATTCAGGATCGTTCTCGTAGTCGCCCTGCCACAGTGCGGGGTCGAGCGCGCGGGTCTGGATATCGACAACCACCTTGGGCACGCTCCCGCACAGCAAATCCCAGAAACCGGGCGGCGGGCTGCCGGGGTAGACCACGGTCACATCGAGGACCGCATCGAGTTGCTCACCCATCGCCGCCAGCACAAAGGCCACGCCACCGGCCTTGGGCTTGAGCAGGTATTGATGCGGCGACTGCTGGGCGGCGTGTTTGGCCTGGGTAAAGCGGGTACCTTCCAGATAATTGACGATGGTTACCGGCTGGCGCTTGAACAGCTCGCAGGCCGCCTTGGTGATTTCCAGATCCTGGCCTTTGAGTTGCGGATTTTTGGCCAGGAAAGCCTTGCTGTAGCGCTTCATGAACGGATAATCCAGCGCCCACCAGGCCAGCCCCAGAAACGGCACCCAAATGAGCTCCTTTTTCAGGAAGAACTTGAAAAATGGCGTGCGGCGGTTCAGCGCTTGAACCAGCGCCGGAATATCCACCCAGGACTGATGATTGCTGATCACCAGATAGGAAGTATCACGGCGCAGTTGTGCGGCGCCACGAATGTCCCATTGGGTGGGCAGGGTGAGTGCGAAAATGCGTTTATTGATCTCTGCCCAGGTTTCCGCGATCCACATCACGGCCTTGGAGCAGTGGTCGCGCATGTCGCCCTGAAAGATCAGCTTGAGCAGGGCGAATGCCAGCAGCGGCCCGATCAGGATCAGGGTGTTGAGCAGCAGCAAGAGGGTGACGAAACAGCCGGTGAGGGCGCGGCGCATAGGCATCTCTGGGATATTGGCGGTCAGTCATGATAAATACCCCGGCCTGACGCGCCAATGATACAGATGCTGACAAATGTTTCCGGTCGGCGAACCAAGCACGGCGCTGCTGTCTAAAACCGGACGCCAACCGGGCGCCCGATACTCTAAGGAGTCCTCCAAGTGAAGAACACTCTCGTGCTGTTGTCTCTGCTGGCGATGCCGGCTCTGGCGGCCGACCCGACCCTGTACGGCCGCTACGAGCACATCAAGATTGCGCAAGTGGGCGAAACCTTCAAGGCCAAGATGGACACCGGTGCGCTGACCGCTTCGTTATCGGCCAAGGATATCGAGCTGTTCCAGCGCGACGGCGAACAATGGGTGCGTTTTCGTCTGGCCGCTGACGGTGCCAGTAACAAGCTGTTCGAACACAAGGTCGCGCGGGTCAGCAAGATCAAAGGCCGTGCCGACGAAGACGACGAGGACGAAGACCGCATCGACCCGGCCAAGCGCCCGGTGGTCGAGTTGCAACTGTGCCTGGGCAAGCAGCAGCGCACCGTCGAGGTCAATCTGGTAGACCGCAGCCACTTCAACTATCCGCTGTTGATCGGCGCCAAGGCACTGCGTGAGTTTGATGCAGCGGTGGACCCGGCCAAGCGGTATACCGCCAAACAACCGGATTGCTGATCAGGCACCTTTAATACTACCTACTGGCTGGGCGCCTGTGGCGCTACGCGCGCCAGCGCTGCGTTAAAAACACGCTCGGAATGCTCATGTACTCCAGTACACTCCGCTTCCTCGCTTGTTTTTGCCTTGCGCTGACTGCCTCGCCTACGTTTTAAAGGCACCTGATTGACGAACAGGGTGGGATCGCGCACCTTCTGTCGGTCCCGTTCAATGCCCGAAATCATGCCGCATATCCTGATTGTCGAAGACGAAGTCGCGATTGCCGACACCCTGATCTATGCCCTGCAAGGCGAGGGCTTCACCAGCACCTGGCTGAGCCTCGGCCAGGCCGCAGTGGAGCATCAGCGCCAGACCCCGGCCGACCTGATCATTCTTGATGTCGGCCTGCCGGATATCAGCGGTTTTGAAACCTGCAAACAATTGCGCCGCTTCAGCGATGTGCCGGTGATGTTCCTCACTGCGCGCAATGCCGAGATCGACCGGGTGGTGGGCCTGGAGATTGGCGCTGACGATTATGTGGTCAAGCCGTTCAGCCCCCGTGAGGTGGCGGCGCGGGTCAAGGCGATTCTCAAGCGCATGCTGCCCCGTGAACTGCCGGTGGCCGTGCCGGCGAGCGGCAACGGTCTGTTTCAGGTCGATCTGGAACGCTTCCAGATCAGCTATCGCCAGCAGCCGCTGAGCCTGACCCGTCATGAGTTTCGCCTGTTGCAATGCCTGCTGGAACAGCCCGAGCGGGTATTCAGCCGCGAGCAGTTGCTCGATGCCCTGGGGGTGGTCGCCGATGCCGGCTACGAGCGCAACATCGACAGCCACATCAAGAGCCTGCGCGCCAAGCTGCGGGCGGTCGCCGCCGATGCCGAGCCGATCCAGACCCATCGCGGTATCGGTTACAGCTTCAGCCCGGGCAACAGCTAAATGTCGCTGAGCATCCGGATATTTCTGGTCTACGCGGTATTCATCGCCCTGACCGGCTATTTCGTGCTCAGCACGGTGATGAAGGAAGTTCGCCCCGGCGTGCGTCAGTCAACCGAGGAAACCCTGGTAGACACCGCCAACCTGCTGGCGGAAATCTTCCGCGCTGACGTGCGTGATGGCACGCTCGGGCAGAGCCGCTTCAACGAAGTGCTGCAGGATTACGGCGTGCGTCAGCCGCAGGCAACCATCTGGGAACTGCCGAAGAATCAGGTCAGCAACCGTATCTACGTGACCGATGCCAAGGGCGTCGTGTTGCTGGACTCCAGTGGCGAGGCGGTCGGCCAGGACTATTCGCGCTGGAACGACGTGTATCTGACCCTGCGCGGCCAATACGGTGCACGCTCGACTCGCAGCGACCCTGAAGACCCCAACTCGTCGGTGATGCATGTCGGTGCGCCGATTCGTGACCAAGGACAGATTATTGGTGTGGTGACTGTGGCCAAGCCCAATAGCTCGTTGCAGCCCTACATTGAGCGGGCCGAGCGACGTTTGCTGTGGTATGGCGGCGGGTTGATGGTGCTGGGCCTGCTGCTGGGGGCGTTGTTTTCCTGGTGGCTCAGCTCTGCGCTGCGGCGCCTGACCCGTTATGCCCAGGCGGTCAGCGAAGGGCGGCGCGCTGAGCTGCCGCATTACCGGGGCGGCGAGATGGAGCAGTTATCCACAGCGGTGGAGCGCATGCGTATCCAGCTCGAAGGTAAAGCCTATGTCGAGCGTTACGTGCACACCCTGACCCACGAACTGAAAAGCCCGTTGGCGGCGATCCGCGGCGCCGCTGAACTATTGCACGACGATATGCCGACGGCCCAGCGCCAGCGCTTTGCCGGCAATATCGAAGATGAAAGCCAGCGCATGCAGCAGTTGATCGAACGCCTGCTGAACCTGGCGATGGTCGAGCAGCGCCAGGAGCTTGAAGAGCGAGTGGCCTTGCCGCTGGCCGAACTGCTCGATGAACTGCTGCTGGCCCGCAGCCTGGCCGTCGAGCGCCTGGATCTGAAGGTCGAGCGGCAGATCAACACCTCGCTGTGCCTGCACGGTGAACGCTTTCTGCTCAGCCAGGCGCTGGCCAACCTGCTGGACAACGCGCTGGACTTCACCCCGACCGGCGGGTTACTGCGCCTGGCGGCCGAACCCCGGGACGGGCGTATTTACCTCTTGCTGTTCAACACCGCCGAACCGATTCCCGACTATGCCTTGCCGCGTTTGTGCGAGCGCTTCTACTCCCTGCCGCGTCCGCATACCGGGCGTAAAAGCACCGGGCTGGGGCTGAACTTCGTCGCCGAGGTGGTGCAGCTGCATGGCGGCGAACTGCGGATCGAGAATGTGGAGGGTGGGGTGTTGGTGAGCCTGTGGCTGGCGTAGGAGCGGATTTATCCGCGAATGATGCTGTTCGCTGCTGAAGCAGCTCCTACGCAGACGATACCGGTCCGACATGCCATACGTATTCCCACACAATCTCCACACAGCCCCCATCATCACCCCACATAGCCCGCGCAGACTGTCTCCCATAGCAAACAGGGAGAGTCCCCATGAATACAAGCATGAATCGAAGTCTGGCCATGAAGTTGGGCATGATCGCTTTGCTTATCATGCTGTTGTTGATTCCATTGATGATGATCGGCGGGCTGATCAGCGAGCGGCAGGCGCAGCGCGATACGGTGCTTGATGACATTGCGCGCAGTTCCAGTTACAGCCAGCAGATCACCGGCCCGGTGGTCGTGATTCCTTACAGGCGCAGCGTGCAGGTCTGGAAGGTCAAGGCGCAAAGCGATGAGCGCTACCAGGAAACCGAGATTGAACGCGGTTACCTGCACTTTCTGCCCGAGCGTTTCGAGGTGGACGGCAAGGTGCGCACCGAGCTGCGTTCACGCGGCATCTACGAGGCGCGCCTGTACCATGCGCAAAGCCAGATCAGCGGGCATTTCGCGTTGCCGGAAAAGCTTGGCCTGGATGACAGCTTCGAGGAGTACAGCTTCGAGCGGCCTTATCTGGCGGTGGGCCTGAGTGATATCCGCGGCATCGAAAATGCCCTGACCCTGCAGATGAACGGTCAGACGCTGGAGTTCGAGCCGGGCACGCGGCTGAGTCGTCTCGGTGAGGGGGTCAGTGCCACTCTGCCGGCCATTGACGGCAAGCAGCCGACCCGCCTGAGCTTTGCCTTTGACCTGAACCTGCAAGGCACCGGGCAGCTGAACGTCACCCCGGTGGGCAAGTCCAGCACGGTAAAACTGGTCGCTGACTGGCCGCATCCAAGCTTTATCGGCAACTACCTGCCGACCCAGCGGGAAGTCAGCGCAGCAGGGTTCAGCGCGCAATGGCAGACCTCGTTCTTCTCCACCAACCTTGAAGAGGCCTTCGACAAATGCCTGCGCAGCGATCAGTGCGCAGATTTGCACGGCCGCAGTTTCGGTGTGAGCTTCATCGATCCGGTGGATCAATACCTGAAGAGTGACCGAGCGATCAAATATGCCTTGCTGTTCATCGCCCTGACCTTTGCCGGCTTCTTTCTCTTTGAGGTACTCAAGAGCATGGCCGTGCACCCGGTGCAGTACGCTCTGGTGGGCGCGGCGCTGGCACTGTTCTACCTGATGTTGCTGTCGCTGTCCGAGCATCTGGGCTTTGCCACGGCTTACCTGTTGTCAGCGGCTGGTTGCGTGCTGTTGATCGGCTTCTATGTCAGCCATGTGCTGCGTGGTGTGCGCCAGGGCGTGGGATTTGCGCTGGGGCTGGCGGCGCTGTATGGCCTGCTGTACGGCTTGCTCAGTGCTGAGGACTACGCATTGTTGATGGGCTCGTTGTTGCTGTTCGGCCTGTTGGGCGTGTTCATGGTCCTGACCCGCAAGCTCGACTGGTACGGCATTGCGCCGGGCATCAGCCACAAACCGGCTGCGGAGCCAGCGCCATGAACGAAGAGTCGCTGTTGCGTCAGGAGCGACGCCAGGCCAGGCGGCTGCTGGACGGGCTGATCGGTTTGCTGCCCGCAGCGCCGCGGGCAGCCGGGCAGGTGCTCAGGCCGAAGGCTGGGTGGCCTGCATCGAAGGCCGCTGGCTGACGTCAAAATACCAGTTGGCCAGGCGCGGGTAGCTGTTACGCCAGTTCAGATCGGGCTGGCGGAAATCCAGGTAACCCAGTGCCGCCGCGACACTGATCGAGGCAATGTCGAAAGTGGCGCCCAGTTCGGTCAGCGCCTCCTGTTCGAAGTAGGTCAGGGTGCGTTCGATCTTGCTCTGCTGGTTGTCCAGCCATACCGGCCAGTGCAGCTCCTTGGGGCGCAGCGCGGTTTCGTAGCGGATCAGCAGAGCCGCATCAAGCAGCGCATCGGCCAGCGAGGCCAGGGTCAGGCGTCGCCAGCGCGCCGGGCCGTCACGGGCAATCAATGGCGTGCCGGTGTGCTGGTGGTCCAGGTAGTCGAGGATCACCCGGCTGTCGTGGATCACATTGCCGTCGGCCAGACGCAGCGCCGGGATCTTGCCCGCCGGGTTGTCATGGTTAAGCTCGGCAGAGGGGCTTACCGGAGTCAGGACCGTAGACTGCAATTGAACCTTGTCGAGCTGACCGGTTTCATGAAGCAGGATGACCACCTTGCGGGCAAACGGCGATGCCGGGTTGGTGTACAGGGTCATGGTAGGTGCTGACATGAATGATCCTCGATGGCGACAGAGTCATAGACTAGTCAGCAGCGGGAGGCTCTGCAATTGTTGGCTAGGGGTTGTTGCCGTTTCAGCGGTTGTGATGAAACGGCAACAGCCCCTAAAAGGAATGCGTTTGTATGCGCCTGCGCCACTGGCTCAGGCTTTGCTCCAGGCGGGCCGGGCTGTCGATGCCCTGGCGGCGGGCGTGGCTGAACAGGATCAGCGCCAGTTCTGCGGTGACCAGGGCATCGGCGCTGGCATGGTGACGCTCTTCGGCATGCAGGCCGAAGTGGCGGGTCCAGTCGTCCAGGCCGGCCTTGCGCAGGTTGGCCTGTTCGCAGAGCATCGGGGCAATCTCGGCAACGTCGAGAAAGGTATGCTGCAGGCGGTAGTCGAGGCTTTCCTTCAGGGCCCGGGCCAGCATGTGCTGGTCGAATGGCGCGTGGAACGCCAACACCGGGCTGTCGCCAACAAACTCCATGAAATCCAGCAGCGCTGCGACCGGTTCGCTGCCAGCGGCAATCGCGCTGGGCGCCAGACCGTGGATCAGCACGGCGGGGCTGAGCTTGTGATCCACGCGTTGGATCGTGCATTCGAATAGCTGGCCCAGGTCGATGGCGCCGTCCTCGATGACCACCGCCCCGATTGACAGCACCTGATCGCGGTTCATGTTCAGCCCGCTGGTTTCCAGGTCCAGCACCACCCAGCGCTGCTGGCGCAGCGGCCGCTCATCGAGCACTGCACCGCCCGGCAGTGCGGCCAGGCGCTGTTTCTGGTGTTCATCCAGAGGTGTTTTCTTGACGACGGGGCGTAGCCATTGGAACAGGTTCATAGTTGATAGCGCAGGCTCAGGCTCGATTGCAGGCGTTGAGCCTGACGGAAGGACTCACGCAGGATGCGCCGGTCCAGATGGTTGAGGGTGTCGGGGTCGATGCGGTTGGAGTACGGCAGATTCTGCCGGCTCTGCAACTGATGCTGTTGCATGCGGGTCTGCTGGATGAAGTGGTAGGCCTCTTCGTAGGCAGCGCCATCGAGCGGGTCGATGACCTCACGCTCGACCAGTTGACGCAGGCGCTCCAGGGTATTGATGGCTTCAATATTGTTGACCAGCGCCAGCAGGCGGGCGCCGTCGACGAACGGTGTCAGGCCTTCGGTCTTGAGGTCCAGGGTGTCTTTGTCGCTGCCCTTGCGGGCCAGCACGAAGTCCTTGAAGCGCCCGACCGGCGGACGATGGCGCAGGGCGTTTTCGGCCAGCATGCGCTGGAACAGGCGGTTATCGGCGACCTGATCGAGAATGCTGCGGCGCAGGTACTCGCCGCCGCTTTCTTCGCCCCACACCACCCGCAGGTCGAAGTAGATACTCGACGCCAGCAGGTTTTCCGGGGTGGCTTCGCGGATGAACGCCGAGAAGCGCCGCGCCCATTCGCTGCGTGACAGGCACAGGTCGGGGTTGCCGGCCATGATGTTGCCTTTACAGAGGCTGAAACCGCACAGGGCCAGGCTCTGGTTGATACGTTCAGCGATCGGCAGCAGCAGGGCACGGATTTCAGCCGCCTGTTTGGCATCGCTGGCTTCAAACAGAATGCCGTTGTCCTGATCGGTGTGCAGGGTCTGCTCGCGACGGCCCTCACTGCCGAAGCACAACCAGCTGAACGGTATGCCGGGGTCGCCTTTTTCTTCCAAGGTCAGTTCGATGACCCGACACACGGTGTGATCGTTGAGCAGGGTAATGATCTGGGTAATCTGCGTGGATGAAGCCCCGTGGGCCAGCATCCGCTCGACCAGTTGCACGATATCGCCACGCAGATGCACCAGCGCTTCGATACGTGGCGCGTTACGGATGGTGCGCGCCAGATGGACCAGATCGACGCGTTGCAGCGAGAACAGGTCGCGCTCTGAAACCACCCCGCACAGTCGCCCGTCGCGCACCAGACAGACATGGGCAATATGCCGGCCGGTCATGGCAATGGCCGCATCGAAGGCGCTGGCATCCGGGCTCAGGTAAAACGGCGAGGGGCTCATGAACTGGCTGATGCCTTCGCTGAAGTCGGCATTTACGTCAGCCACCGCTTCACGTAGATCACGCAGGGTGAAGATGCCCAGCGGTGCCTGCCGTTCATCGACGATCACGATGCTGCCGACCTGTTGGTCATGCATCAGCTTCACCGCTTCGCGCATGGGCATGTCCGGGGCACACATGACCGGGTGACGCATGGCCAGTTCGCCCAGCCGGGTATTGAGCGAGTATTGAGTGCCGAGGGTTTCTGCGGCGCGTTGCTGGACCTGCTGATTGACCTGATCGAGCAGACTGCTGACGCCGCGCAAGGCGAAGTCGCGAAAGCAGGTCGACAATGAGAACAGCTTGATGAACGCCTGCTTGTTCAGTTGCAGACAAAAGGTGTCTTCGGCGGCCAGGTGTTCGGTACGGGTGGCGCGTTCGCCCAACAGCGCAGCGAGCGGGAAGCACTCGCCGCTGGTGATCTCGAAGGTGGTCTCGGTTCCGCGCCGGGCCGAATGTGGGCGCTCACCGACCACCTGGCCTTGCTTGACGATATAAAAGTGCTCAACCGGGCCGTCGGCAGGCTTGATGATGCTTTCTCCAGCGCCATAAAAACGCAACTGGCACTGTTCGACCAGATACGCCAGGTGCGCGCTTTCCATCTGGTTGAACGGCGGGAACCGCTGCAGGAACTGCATGGTGCCGTGAATGTTCTGCAACACGGCGGTTTTTCCTGCTTCGGTGAAGGCATCTGCTTTACTCATGACGTGCACCGCTTTTTTTGTTATTCATGACCATGGTCGGTCGCTTGGCGTCCAGTGCCCATTGGACGTAAGTCTTAAGGACCAGACCCCGGCGCCTGCAAGGCGTCACAGGATCGTTATGAACGGCTGGCAGGATAAGCCCAGGCAATGATGAGATTTCCATGTCCGATCACGATATTCTCAGCGACGAAGAGCGCGACGCACTCAACGAAGTGATGTCTGCGCCTCAGTGTGATGTGCCGCAACGCGTCCTGATCGTCGATGACGACACCGATGCGCGCGAAGTTCTGGCTGAGATTCTTAACCTCAATGACATCAGTTGCCTGACGGCGGCGGGCAGCAGCAGCGCTTTGCAACTATTGCAGAGCCGCGAATCGATCGGCCTGTTGATCACCGACCTGCGCATGGCGCCTTGCGACGGCCTGGAGCTGATCCGCAAAGTGCGCGACTCGGCACGTGCCGAACTGCCGATCATCATCGTCTCGGGCGATGCCAGCGTGCGCGACGCCATCGACGCCATGCACCTGAGCGTGGTCGATTTCCTGTTGAAACCGCTCAATACCAAGCAGTTGGTGAAGGTGGTGAAGCGGGAGTTGGGGATCGCTTGACCAGCAGGAGCGACCTTGGCCGCTCCCTCTTTGGTTGTGACTTGAAATACCGTGGGAACGAGCTTGCTCGTGAAGAGGCCAGTAACGCCGCAGCATCTGCTGTGGCTATCCCGGCCTCTTTGTCGCAATGCCGTCCAGACCAAGGTCGCTCCTACAGAGACCAGCGGTTACTTCTGGCTGGCCTTGAACTCCCGGCGCCGACGATGCAGCACCGGCTCGGTGTAGCCGTTAGGCTGTTTGGTGCCTTCAAGAACCAGCTCCAGCGCCGCCTGGAACGCAATGTTGCTGGCGAAGTCTGGCGCCAGCGGGCGGTACAGCGGGTCATTGGCGTTCTGCCGGTCCACGACAACGGCCATGCGCTCAAGGCTTTCCAGCACCTGCTCGCGGCTGACCACACCGTGGTGCAGCCAGTTGGCAATGTGCTGGCTGGAAATACGCAGGGTGGCGCGGTCTTCCATCAGGCCCACGTCGTTGATATCCGGCACCTTGGAGCAGCCCACGCCCTGATCGATCCAGCGCACCACGTAACCGAGAATGCCCTGGGCGTTGTTGTCCAGTTCATTGCGCAGCTCATCGGCCGACCAGCCGGTGTCTTTGGCCAGGGGAATGCTCAGGATGTCATCGACCGAAGCTTGTTCGCGCTTGGCCAGCTCGCCCTGGCGGGCGAACACATCGACCTTGTGGTAGTGCAGGGCATGCAGTACCGCAGCGGTCGGTGAAGGTACCCAGGCAGTGTTGGCGCCGGCCAGCGGGTGGGCAATCTTTTGTTCGAGCATCGCCGCCATCAGATCAGGCATGGCCCACATGCCCTTGCCGATCTGGGCCCGGCCTGGCAGGCCGCAGCGCAGGCCGATATCGACGTTGGCGTTCTCATAGGCACCGATCCATTTCTCGGCCTTCATCTGCGCCTTGCGCACCATCGGGCCGGCTTCCATGGAGGTGTGGATTTCGTCGCCGGTGCGGTCGAGGAAGCCGGTGTTGATGAACACCACCCGCTCGCTGGCCGCCTGGATGCAGGCCTTGAGGTTCAGCGTGGTGCGTCGTTCTTCATCCATGATCCCGACTTTCAGGGTGTTGCGTGCCAGGCCCAGTACCTGCTCGATGCGGCCGAACAGCTCATTGGTGAACGCCGCCTCTTCGGGGCCGTGCATCTTCGGTTTGACGATGTACACCGAGCCGCTGCGGCTGTTGGCCCGTGTGGTGTCGCCTTTGAGGTTGTGGATGGCGATCAGGCTGGTGATCAGGCCGTCGAGAATGCCTTCCGGCACTTCGTTGCCGTGCTTGTCGAGGATCGCATCGATGGTCATCAGGTGACCGACGTTACGGATGAACAGCAACGAACGACCATGCAGGGTGATTTCGCCGCCGTCCGGCGTGCTGTAGACGCGGTCGGGGTTCATGGTGCGGGTGAAGCTTTCGCCGCCCTTGGTGACCGTTTCGGCCAGGTCGCCTTTCATCAGGCCCAGCCAGTTGCGATAGACCAGGGTCTTGTCGTCGGCGTCCACGGCGGCGATGGAGTCTTCGCAGTCCATGATGGTGGTCAGCGCCGCTTCCATCAGGATGTCTTTGACCCCGGCGGCGTCGGTCTGGCCGATCGGGCTGCTGGCGTCGATCTGCAGTTCCAGGTGCAGGCCGTTGTGCTTGAGCAGGATGGCAATCGGCGCGCTGGCCTCGCCCTGAAAACCGATCAGTTGGGTGGGCTCGCTGAGCAAGGTCTGGCTGCCGTCTTGCAGCGTCACCACCAGCTTGCCGTCGATCAGGCCGTAGGCGGTGGAATCGACATGGGAGCCATTGGCCAGTGGTGTGGCCTGATCCAGCAGCGCGCGGGCAAAGGCGATGACCTTGTCGCCGCGTACCTTGTTGTAGCCCTTGCCGCGTTCGGCGCCGCCTTCTTCGCTGATGGCGTCGGTGCCGTACAGCGCGTCATACAACGAACCCCAGCGGGCGTTGGCGGCGTTGAGCGCAAAGCGGGCGTTCATCACCGGCACCACCAGTTGCGGGCCGGCCATGCTGGCGATTTCCTCGTCGACGTTGCTGGTGCTGATTTGCACCGTTGCCGGCTCCGGCAGCAGGTAACCGATATCGCTCAGAAAGGCCTTGTAGGCGGCCGCGTCGTGCGCCTGGCCGGCCTGCTGCCGGTGCCAGGCGTCGATCCGGGCCTGCAGCTCGTCGCGCTTGACCAGCAGTGCGCGGTTTTTCGGTGCCAGCTCGTGAATCAGTGCATCCGCCCCACTCCAGAACGCCGCAGTATCGACGCCGGTTCCGGGGACTGCTTCGTTCTGCACGAAGTCGAACAGTACCTTGGCGACCTGCAGGTCGCCGACTTGAACGTATTCAGTCATTGCACTTGCCTCACTTTGCTCAGCGGTATTGCGCCCCTTTAGACGAGCACATTGATGATGGGGGACGGTTTATGTAGTGCGCGCTGGCGAATACTACATGATCAATCGCCGGGTGAACATGCGACTAAATACGTCACCAAGCGACTGGATTTTTCTTTCTGGTCACGAATGCTCGCCCCCCAAGGTCGAACTGCAAGGCTTGCCTATACTGGCTTGACCATCGCCTGAATGAGGACTCGCCTGTGGATCATCTGGTCATTACCGTGGTTGCCCCTGACCAACCGGGGCAGGTTGAACGCATCGCCCACTGCATCGCCGAGCACGGTGGTAACTGGCTGGAGAGCCGCATGTCACGGCTGGCCGGGCAGTTTGCCGGCATTCTGCGAGTCGGTGTGCCGCCTGAGCAGCACGACGAACTGATCACCGCCCTGCATCAACTGGCCGCCTACGACATCCGTGTGCTGCTGGCAGAAAGCATTGTGGAACCGGCTGGTAGCTGCAAACCGATCCAGATGTCGCTGGTCGGCAACGACCGGCCGGGGATCGTGCGCGACATTACCCGCCTGCTGGCCGGGCAAGGCGTCAACGTCGAAAAACTGGTGACTGACGTGCATACCGCACCGATGAGCGGCGAATGGCTGTTCCGCGCCGACGCGGTATTGGGCGTGCCGCTGAGCCTGAGCCTGGATGAACTGCAGGCGAAGCTGGAGACCCTGGCGGATGATCTGATGGTGGAGCTGGTGTTGCGCGAGGAGGAGTGAGGCGGTTATTCAGCTTTTTCTTGCATGTGCCTGTGGATAACCTGGGGGTTCCCGGCGCCGGGCCTTGTGTGGCAAGGCTTGCCGAGCTTTGGTTAAAAAACCGGCAATTTCAAAGGCTTGTGCACAATTACATTGAGCGAGGCTGTGGATAAGGTTGGGGTAACCCTTTGCAGGCCTTGTGATTCAAGGTCTGCAAAGAGTTGTGCGTTTTTTGATCAGCGGCGTTTGCGCAAGCTGAGCCAGGCATCGACGCTGTAGATCGCCAGCCCGGCCCAGATAAATGCGAAGGTTACCAATGTGCTGGTGGCCAGATGCTCGCCATACACCAGCACCGCCAGCAGCATGACCAGGGTCGGGCCGATGTATTGCAGAAAGCCCAGGGTGGCAAACGGCAGGTGGCGCGCGGCGGCGTTGAAGCATACCAGCGGCACCAGTGTCACGGGACCTGCGGCGGCCAGCCACCAGATCATCGAACTGTCGATGATCGGCGGTTGCAGGCTGCTGGCGTCGGGGTGCAGCAACAGCCAGCCCAGGGCCAGCGGTACCAGCATCCAGGTTTCCACCACCAGGCCGGGCAGCGCCGCGACCGGGGCTTTCTTGCGGATCAGGCCGTAAAAGCCGAAGGTCAGTGCCAGGCTCAGGGAGATCCACGGCAGGCTGCCGACCTGCCAGACCTGTTGCGCGACACCGGTCGCGGCCAGGCCGACGGCCAGCCATTGCAGGCGGCGCAGGCGCTCACCGAGCAGTAACAGCCCCAGCAGCACGTTGACCAGCGGGTTTATGTAGTAGCCCAGGCTGGCTTCAAGCATACGACCGTTGTTCACCGCCCAGACGTAGATCAGCCAGTTGCTGGCGATCAATGTGCCGCTGAAGGCCAGCACTGCCAGGCGTTGCGGGTTGTCGCGCAGCTCGCGGAACCAGCCGGGGTGTTTCCAGACCATCAACAGCAGCGAGCCGAACAGTGCCGACCACAGTGCCCGGTGAATGATGATTTCCAGGGCCGGAACCGACTGGACGATTTTGAAGTACAGCGGGAACAGACCCCAGATGGTATAGGCCGTCAGACCCAGAATGTAGCCGCGACGCAGGTTGGCAGTTTGCATGATGGTCCTTGGTGCTGCGCTGTTGTGAGGGAGAGCCTGGCGATAAAACAGTGACGTCAAAACAGCTTCAGCGGCTCTTCACGCAACGCCGAGAGCTGTTCGCGCAGGGCCAGAATGTGATCGCCCCAGTACCGTTCGCTGCCGAACCAGGGGAAGCTGCGTGGAAACGCCGGGTCGTCCCAGCGCCGCGCCAGCCAGGCGCTGTAATGCATCAGGCGTAGGGCGCGCAGTGGCTCGATCAGGGCCAACTGGCGCGGGTCGAAGTCGTGGAACTCGCCGTAACCGTCGATCAGCTCCGAGAGTTGCCCCAGGCAGTCCTGGCGGTCGCCGGCCAGCATCATCCAGATGTCCTGCACCGCCGGGCCCATGCGGCAGTCATCCAGGTCGACGATATGAAAAATCTCGTCGCGGCACATCATGTTGCCGGGGTGGCAGTCGCCGTGCATGCGGATGTTGCTGTGGGGGGTTGCGGCGTAGGCGTCTTCGATGCGCTTGAGCAGGTCACGGGCGACGGACTCGTAAGCGGGCAGCAGGTCGCGGGGGATGCAATTGTTATTGAGCAGGTAGTCCAGCGAGTCGCGGCCGAAGTTCTGCACAGCGAGGGTTTCGCGGTGTTCGAAATCACGCGCGGTGCCTACCGCATGCAAGCGGCCGAGCAACTGCCCCAGCCGGTACAGGTGATCAAGGTTGCCCGGCTCCGGGGCGCGGCCGCCACGGCGTGGAAACAGGGTAAAGCGAAAGTCGCCGTGCTTGAACAGGGTCTGGCCGTCATGCGTCAACGGTGCGACCACCGGAACCTCGACGGCTTCGAGTTCGGCAGTGAAGCGGTGTTCTTCGAGAATCGCCTCGTCGCTCCAGCGCCCTGGGCGGTAGAACTTGGCAATCAGCGGCTGCTGGTCTTCGATACCGACCTGATAGACGCGGTTCTCGTAACTGTTGAGGGCCAGTACCCGGGCGTCGCTGAGAAAACCGATGCTCTCGACTGCGTCGAGAACCAGATCAGGGGTGAGTGCTGCGAAAGGATGGGACATGCGGACTCCTATGCGCAACGAACAGCTGCGTAGACCGCTGATGGTAACGCAGACAACGGCCCGGTAGGAGCGGCTTTAGCCGCGAAAGCTGCCGCCCGGGCAATACATCTTTCGCCTGGCGTGGGGCTATTCGCGGCTGAAGCCGCTCCTACACGTTGGGCGATGCCTCAGGCGCCGATTACACCGCCATCATCACGGGTGATGACCATCACCGAGGAACGCGGTTTGCCGCCCGGCAGGTGCTCGGGGAAGGTCGAGCCACCATTTTCGCCAGGGTGCTGGATGCCCACGAACATCGTTTTGTAGTCCGGCGTGAAGCTGATGCCGGTCACCTCACAGCCGATCGGCCCGACCATGAAGCGGCGGATCTCGCCGCTGGCCGGGTCGGCGCAGAGCATCTGGTTATTGCCCATGCCGGCAAAATCACCTTTGTTGCTGCTGTCGCCGTCGGTCTGAATCCACAGCCGGCCCGCCGCGTCGAAGCTCAGCCCGTCAGGGCTGTTGAACATGTTCTGCGGCGTGACATTGCTCGATCCGCCTTGCGGCGTGCCGGCATGGACCGTGGGGTTGCCAGCCACCACAAACAGGTCCCAGTCGAACGCCATCGCCGAGGCGTTATCGCCGTTTTCGCGCCAGCGCAGGATCTGCCCGTACTGGTTCTTGGCCCGCGGGTTTGGCCCGCCGACCGGCTGGCCGTCCTCGCCGCGCTTGGCGTTGTTGGTCAGGGTGCAATACACCTGGCCGTCCTTGGGGCTGACCACGATCCACTCCGGGCGGTCCATGCGGGTGGCCTTGACCACACTGGCGGCCAGCCGCGCATGGATCAGTACCTCGGCCTGGCTGTTGAAACCGGCGGCGGCGTCCAGGCCGTTCTTGCCATGCGTCAGTTCGACCCAACGGCCTTTGCCTTTGGGATGATCGGGGTTGTTGTCGCCGTCATCGAACTGCGCGACATACAAGGTGCCGTGGTCGAGCAGGGTGCGGTTGGCCTGCGGATCGTCGTGGTTGATCTTGTCGCGGCTGATGAATTTGTAGATGAACTCACCACGCTCGTCGTCGCCCATGTAGACCACGGCGCGGCCGCCTTTGGTCTGCGCCAGGGCGGCGTTCTCGTGCTTGAAGCGGCCCAGGGCTGTGCGTTTGACCGGCGTGGACTTGGGATCGAACGGGTCGATTTCCACCACCCAGCCGTGGCGATTGACCTCGTTGGGGTTCTTGGCCACGTCGAAACGCGGATCATGCTGATGCCAGTTGATGTCCTTGCTGGTGGCCACTACACCATAGCGTTTGAGGCCGGCATCGAACTTCTGCTGGGCATCGCTGCTGCCGAAGCAGTCGGTGAAGTTCTCTTCGCAGGTCAGGTAGGTGCCCCACGGAGTCTTGCCGTTGGCGCAGTTCTGGAAGGTGCCCAGCACGTGGCGACCGCTGGCGTCGGCGCTGGTTTTCAGCCAGTCGTGGCCGGCCGCCGGGCCACTGAGGGTGATCGGGCTGTTGCCGTGAATGCGTCGGTTATACGACGAGCCCTGAACGAACTGCCACTGGCCATTGCTACGTTTGATCTCGATGACCGAAACGCCCTCGCTGGCCAGCGCCTTGCGTACTTCTTCGGCGGACTCGGGGTTCTTGCCGTGCTCAAAGAGGTAGCGGTAGTTGGTGTATTCGTTGTTGATCGCCAACAGCGCGCGGTCAGGCTGGCCAGGCATCGGGAACAGGCTCATGCCGTCGTTGTTGTCGCCGAACTGCAGCTCCTGTGCTTCGGCTGTGCCCTTGCCACTGGGGTCGAAGGCCGGTCCGTCCTTGTGCAGCGGCTGGCCCCAACTGATCAGCACCGACGAGCGGTAGCCAGGCGGCAGGCTGATGCTGTCATCGACACTGGCCTTGATGCTGTCGAACCCCAGCAGTTTGCTGTTGGCTTCGCTGACCCCGATGGCCAGGGCGCTGCGGCTGAGCAGGTCGCCGCCGAGAAACAGCGCGGCACCGGCCAGGGTGCCTGCACCGATAAAACTGCGGCGGGTGAGGCCGACCATTTTTTCGAGGTCGGTAGACTGGTTTTCTTCTAATAATTTCATCATCACGGCTCCCACGAATGTGGCCGTAACATTAAGTATTCAGTATTACTAAATTATGTCGGCGGTATGACGCCCGGATGCTTCACACCACGGTGCCCAACAGCACTTGTGAGGGCAAAAACCGGGCCTGCACTGCGCTGCCTTGGGTCAACCCCAGTGCCGCAAGCCGCTGCGGCGCAGCCAGGGCACAGAGCGTCTGACCATTGGCCAGGGCGATCCGCACTTCGCTGGGACCGTCGGGCGCATCGAGAATGCTTTGCAACTGGCCCCGCAAACTGTTGTAGCCCGTTTCAGGCGTCTGCTCAGGGGCCAGCAGTTCGAGCCAGCCGGCCTTGATCAGGGCCATCACTTCGCTGCCGTTTTCCAGCGCCAGGCGCTGGGTGCTGTCATGGGTAATTTGCGCGTCGATGCATTCACCACCGGCCAGGGTCAGGCGCACAACATCATTGATGCCTTGCCGGGTAATGTTCTGGATGCTACCGAGCAACTGGTTGCGGGCGCTGGTGTGCAGGGTCAGACGGCTGAGCAATTGCAAGTCGCTGTCCTGTTCGGCGGCCTCCAGCACCTGAGCCTGCAGGGCTTGCAGGCGCTGATAAAGACGCAGGATACGTGCGCCTTCGACCGACAACCTGGCACCACCACCGCCGCGGCCGCCGACGCTGCGCTCGACCAGCGGTTTTTGCGCAAGATTGTTCAGCTCATCGATCGCATCCCAGGTGGCTTTGTAGCTCAGCCCGGCACTCTTGGCTGCGCGGGTGATCGAGCCTTGCTCGGCAATGTGCTGCAACAGCGCGAGGCGCTGCGGGCGACGCACCATGTATTGGCTCAGGGAAGACGATAGCGGCATGACCAGACGACCAGCAAAGCAGAGATTGCCAGAGTCTATGCCAAAACCTATGGGCTGTTGCCGTTTCAGTGCAGATTGCGTTGCAGCTCCAAATCGTGTCAGGCGAGGCGGAGGACGCAGGAAATGGTCACTCCCTTTTCAAGTCCTCCGACGAAGCATGACGCGATTTGGGGCGCAACCCGTAGGGCCGTGGCTGTTTTGTCGCCCCGTCTCCAACTGAATGAAGATTGTGCAAGCCGACAAAACAGACCTCGGCGCGGCTGTGATGAAACGGCAACAGCCCCTAGTGTTCAGTCCTCAGGCGCGGGTGTCCTGGCCAGGCAGTACACATCCACCCGCCGCGCCCCGGCGCCGGTCAGCAGTTGCGCGATGCTCTGGGCTGTGGTGCCGGTGGTCAGCACGTCATCGACCAGCGCCAGGTGCTTACCCTGTACCCAGTGACTGTCTGCCAGGCTGAACGCGCCTTGCAGATTCTGTTTGCGCGCTTTGGCACTCAGGCCTTGTTGTGAGGGCGTATTGCGGGTGCGCAGCAATTGCCGCGCTTGCACGGGCAGTTGCAACTGTTCACCCAGCCAGTTGGCCAGCATCGCCGACTGATTGAAACCGCGCTGGCGCAAGCGCTGCCTGGCCAGGGGCACCGGCAGTAACGCATCGGGTCTTGGCAGGCCTTCGTCGAAGCGATGTTGCAGATATTGGCCTTGTAACTCTGCCAACAGCTTGCCCAATGGCCACTGCTGGTGATGCTTGAAGCGGGTGATCAGCCGGTCAACGACAAACTCGTAGGTCCAGGCCGTGATGACCTGGCTGAACGCCGGTGGCCGTTGATCGCACTGCGCGCAACACTCGCCAGCCCCGTAGCCTGATCCCGTCAGCGGCAGCGCGCAACACAGGCAATGATCGCCCAGCCAGGGTAACTCGGCTTCGCAAGCCACACAGATGGCCAGCGATGTATCGCTGGGCTCATCGCACAGCAAACAGGATTGAGCGAAATTTAACCAGATGTAAACCTGTGTTTCTTTGTGTGGTTGACATGGCATGGCCGTTCCCTAATCATTCCGGAAAATCTCGCCGGACAACCGTGTCGTGTCTGTGGTCTTTCGCCCGGGCGCAGAGTCCGTTCAATAAAAGGAGCCGCCGATGAGCGCCAGCACTACAGCTACCCTGCGTCACGACTGGACTTTAGCCGAGGTCAAGGCGCTGTTCGTACAGCCATTCAATGACTTGCTGTTTCAGGCGCAGACCGTGCACCGCGCGCACTTCGATGCCAATCGGGTTCAGGTCTCGACCCTGCTGTCGATCAAGACCGGCGCCTGCCCTGAAGACTGCAAGTACTGCCCGCAGTCCGGTCACTACAACACCGGCCTCGACAAGCAGAAGCTGCTCGAAGTACAGAAGGTGCTTGAGGAAGCGGCACGGGCCAAGGCGATTGGCTCGACCCGTTTCTGTATGGGCGCGGCCTGGAAACATCCGTCAGCCAAAGACATGCCCTACGTGCTGGAAATGGTCAAAGGCGTAAAGGCCATGGGCCTGGAAACCTGCATGACGCTGGGCAAGCTCGACCGCGAACAGACCGAAGCCCTGGCCGATGCGGGGCTTGACTACTACAACCACAACCTCGACACCTCGCCGGAGTTCTACGGCAGCATCATCACCACCCGCACCTACAGCGAGCGCCTGCAGACCCTGGCCTATGTGCGCGACGCGGGCATGAAAATCTGCTCTGGTGGCATTCTGGGCATGGGCGAGTCGCTGGACGACCGCGCCGGCCTGCTGATCCAGCTGGCCAACCTGCCCGAGCATCCGGAGTCGGTGCCGATCAACATGCTGGTCAAGGTTGCCGGCACACCGCTGGAAAACGCTGAAGACGTCGATCCGTTCGACTTCATCCGCATGCTGGCCGTGGCGCGCATCCTGATGCCCAAATCCCACGTGCGCCTGTCGGCAGGCCGCGAAGCAATGAACGAGCAGATGCAGGCACTGGCGTTCTTTGCCGGGGCCAACTCGATCTTCTACGGCGAGAAACTGCTGACCACCGGCAATCCGCAGGCTGACCGCGACATGCAGTTGTTCGCCCGCCTGGGCATCAAGCCCGAAGAGCGTGAGGAGCATGCCGACGAAGTGCATCAGGCCGCCATCGAGCAGGCACTGGTGGAGCAAAAGAGCAGTTCGATGTTCTACAACGCCGTCTCGGCCTGACCGATATGGGCTTTGACCTAAGTGCCCGCCTGGCGGAGCGGCGCGCCGCGCAGTTGTATCGTCAGCGCCCGCTGCTGCAAAGCCCGCAAGGGCCGCTGGCGGTGGTCGACGGCCAGGCGCTGCTGACCTTTTGCAACAATGACTACCTCGGGTTGGCCAGCCATCCAGAGGTGGTCGCTGCCTGGCAGGCCGGTGCCGAGCGCTGGGGTGTCGGCGGCGGGGCTTCGCATCTGGTGATCGGTCACAGCAGCCCGCATCACGAGCTGGAAGAGGCTCTGGCCGAGTTCACCGGGCGCCCGCGCGCCTTGCTGTTCTCTAATGGCTACATGGCCAATCTGGGGACGGTCACCGCCTTGGTGGGGCAGGGCGACAGTGTGCTGGAAGACCGCCTTAATCATGCGTCCTTGCTCGATGCCGGGCTGCTCAGCGGTGCGCGGTTCAGCCGTTACTTGCACAACGACGCGCAAAGTCTCGCGGCGCGTCTGGACAAGGCCGTGGGTGACCGCCTGGTGGTCAGCGACGGGGTGTTCAGCATGGACGGCGACATTGCCGACCTGCCGGCCCTGGCGCGTACCGCTAAAGCTCGCGGCGCCTGGCTGATGGTTGACGATGCCCATGGCTTTGGCCCGCTGGGGGCCAATGGCGGAGGTTGTGTCGAGCACTTTGGTCTGGGGATCGACGATGTACCGGTGCTGATCGGTACGCTGGGCAAGGCGTTTGGCACCAGTGGGGCGTTTGTTGCGGGCAGTGAAGAGCTGATCGAGACGCTGATTCAGTTTGCCCGGCCATACATCTACACCACCAGTCAGCCGCCGGCGCTGGCCTGTGCCACGCTCAAGAGCCTGCAACTGCTGCGCAGTGAACACTGGCGGCGCGAGCACCTCAATGCCCTGATCGCGCAGTTCCGTCAGGGTGCCGAGCAAATCGGCCTGACCCTGATGGACAGTTTTACACCGATCCAGCCGATTGTGATTGGCGATGCCGGACGGGCCTTGCGCCTGTCGCAGATGTTGCGCGAGCGGGGCCTGCTGGTGACTGCGATCCGCCCGCCCACCGTGCCGGCCGGCAGTGCCCGTTTGCGGGTCACTCTGAGCGCAGCCCACACATCCGAGCAGGTGCAGCTATTGTTGCAAGCACTGGCGCAGTGCTGGCCACTGCTGGGTGTGGATGAAACGATGGAGCAGGCTCATGCGTGATCGTCTGGTGTTGTTGCCCGGTTGGGGCTTGGGTGTCTCGCCGCTGGAGCCGCTGGCTGCCGCCTTGCGCGGCCTGGATGAGCACCTGAAAGTCGAGGTCGAGCCGTTGCCGCAAACGGGCAACGCGGATTTATCGGCGTGGCTCGATGAACTGGACGATGGCCTGCCTGACGATGTGTGGCTGGGCGGCTGGTCGCTGGGCGGCATGCTCGCCGCCGAGCTGGCGGCGCGGCGTGGCGAGCGTTGTTGCGGTTTGCTGACCCTGGCCAGCAACGCCTGCTTTGTGCCGCATGGCGCCTGGCCGCATGCGATGACGCCGGCTGACTTTGCGGCGTTTCTCAGCGGTTGTGAACACGACCCCGACGTGACCCTGCGCCGCTTCAGCCTGTTGTGCAGCCAGGGCAGCGCCGACCCGCGCGGCCTGTCGCGGCAGCTCAAGGCCGCGGCGCCCAATGCCTCGAAGCAAGCGTTGCTCGATGGCCTCAGGCTGCTGGAGCGGCTCGATACCCGTGAAGCGTTGCAGAGCTATCGTGGCCCGCAATTGCACCTGTTTGCCGGTAACGATGCGTTTGTGCCCGCTGAAGCGGCAAGCGATCTATTGGCCTTGTTGCCAGATGTGGAGGTTGGCGTGATTGAACAGGCCAGCCATGCATTTATTCTGGAAAACCCCCATGGAGTGGCGGCGGCAATCCGGGCCTTTTTACATGAGTCCGATGATGACTGATCTTTGTGCCGTGCGTGGGCTCGGCCTGCCAGACAAACAACAGGTCGCCGCATCATTCTCCAAAGCGGCGGGCAGTTACGACAGTGTGGCCGACTTGCAACGAGCGGTCGGGCAACACCTGTTGAGGGGGATCCCTCAGGCACTGACGCCTGCGCAGTGGCTGGACCTGGGCTGCGGCACCGGGTACTTCAGCCGCGCATTGGCGCAGCGCTTCCCGGCTGCGCAGGGCATGGCGCTGGATATTGCCCAAGGCATGCTGCGCCATGCACAGCCCCAGGGCGGCGCTGCACATTTTGTCGCTGGCGATGCGGAAAATCTGCCGTTGCACGGTGGCCGTTTCGATTTGCTGTTCTCCAGCCTGGCCGTACAGTGGTGCGGCAACTTCGCTGCGGTATTGAGCGAGGCGCGGCGGGTATTGCGGCCCGGTGGGGTGTTTGCATTCTCCAGCCTGTGCGTCGGCACTCTGCATGAGCTGCGCAGCAGTTGGCAGCAAGTGGACGGTCAGGTGCACGTCAATCGCTTTCGTGAGCTGCACGACTACCAGCGCTTGTGTGACGCCAGCGGCTTGCGTATTCGCAGCCTGGAAGTGCTGCCCCATGTGCTGCACTACCCGGATGTACGCAGCCTGACCCATGAGTTGAAAGCGCTGGGTGCCCACAACCTCAATCCGGGCCGGCCGACCGGGCTGACCGGGCGGCAACGGATGCAAGGTTTGCTGCAGGCCTACGAAGCGTTTCGCCAGCCACAGGGGCTACCGGCCACCTATCAGGTGCTTTACGCGGTTCTGGAAAACCAGCCATGAGTTCAGCTTTTTTCATTGCTGGCACCGACACCGATGTCGGCAAGACCACCGTGGCGGCCGGTTTGCTGCGTGCGGCGCGGCACGCCGGGTTGAGTACCGTGGCCGGCAAGCCGGTGGCGTCCGGTTGCACGCGCACCGCCGATGGCCTGCGCAACAGCGATGCCTTGGCGTTGCTTGGCGAATGCTCGCTGCCGCTGGACTACGCCGAGGTCAACCCATTGGCCCTGGAACCGGCCATCGCCCCGCATCTGGCCGCGAGGGAAGCAGGGGTGCAGCTTGAGCTGGCCAGTCTATTGCCTGCCATGCAACGCTTGCTCGCGCGCCAGGCCGACTTCACCTTGATCGAAGGCGCTGGCGGCTGGCGGGTGCCGCTCAATGACCGCGAGTATTTGTCCGATCTGGCGATGGCCTTGAAGCTGCCGGTGATTCTGGTGGTGGGCGTGCGCCTGGGCTGCATCAACCATGCCGTGCTAAGCGCCGAAGCGATCCTGCGCGACGGCCTGCCGTTGGCCGGTTGGGTGGCAAACATTGTCGATCCGGGGACCTCGCGTCTGCATGAAAACCTGCAGACCTTGAGCGAACAATTACCAGCGCCCTGTCTGGGCCAGGTGCCGCGTCTGGAGCAGGCGAGCAGCGAAAATGTTGCCAGATATTTACACCTGGGTCGCCTTGGATAAAGCATCTGCCTGATCTAGAAGGACTTTTGCTTTTGCTCAAGATTGAGCCTATTGCCAGGCGTTGTGCCATTAGTCTTTTTGTCGGGCCTTTTGCCTTTATTGCTGGTTCAATAGGCTCGTTTGTAACTCTGAGCTGAGGATTGGCTTATGCAAATCTCCTTGAGCAACACGTTTTATCCAGGCTTGACCGCTATTCAGGTCGGGCAGGATCGTGTCGATCAGGCGGCCACCCAGATCGCCAGTAGCGGTATCGAAGTCTCAGGCCGTAGCCAGTCTTCGGATTTCCAGCTGGAAAATCTGCGCTCCGTCGACCGTAGCCAGCGTTCCGATCTGCCCGCCAACATTGTCGAGCTCGCGGCCGGCAAAGCGCAGGTTGAAGCGGGCGCTGCTGCGCAGCGCGCAAGCAATGAAGCGCTGGGCACCCTGATCGACACCTACGCCTGACCCTGGGGCCTGATTTTCAGGTCAGTCCCATCGAGAGGGTGAATATGAAACGCCGTGCCTTTGTGCACGGCGTTTTCGTTTCCGGCCTTTGTCCGGTTCGCCCTGTGTATCGTCCCCGCAACCCCTACTCGCTCAACTAGACTTGAATGCATGTTGCCAGCATCGCTGCGGGCCTTGTCGTGCGTGGTCGATCGTGACGTTAGACCGATGGTGAGTGGCACGCTATTGACAAGGTGCGGGTGTAAACGTAAGTTTCAAACAACTGTTTGATCGGTGGGCGGCCGCGATCATCAGCTGGACAACAATGTTTCCAGCATGACCGGCCAGTCATTCATTCCGGGATTCACCAGCAGAGGTTTTCGCTATGCCAGATTACAAAGCCCCCTTGCGTGATATTCGTTTCGTACGTGATGAACTGCTGGGTTATGCGGCGCACTATCAGAGCCTGCCTGGCTGCGAGGACGCCACGCCCGATACGGTCGACGCCATCCTTGAAGAAGGCGCCAAGTTCTGTGAGCAGGTGCTGGCACCGCTGAATCGGGTCGGTGACACCGAAGGCTGTACCTGGAGCGAGTCAGGCGTGAAAACGCCAACCGGTTTCAAACAGGCTTATCAGCAATTCGTCGAAGGCGGCTGGCCGAGCCTGGCCCATGATGTCGAGCATGGCGGCCAGGGCCTGCCGGAGTCTCTGGGTCTGGCGGTCAGCGAGCTGGTGGGGGAAGCCAACTGGTCGTGGGGCATGTACCCCGGTTTGTCGCATGGCGCGATGAATACCCTGTCGGCCCACGGTACGGCTGAACAGCAGCACACCTACCTGACCAAGCTGGTCTCCGGTGAATGGACCGGCACCATGTGCCTGACCGAACCGCACTGCGGCACCGACCTGGGCATGCTGCGCACCAAGGCCGAGCCCCAGGCCGACGGCAGCTACAAGGTCAGCGGCACCAAGATTTTCATTTCGGCCGGTGAACACGACATGGCCGACAACATCGTGCACATCGTGCTGGCCCGCCTGCCGGATGCACCGGCTGGCACCAAAGGTATTTCGCTGTTCATCGTGCCCAAATTCCTGCCTGACGCCCAAGGTGCCATCGGCGCGCGCAATGCCGTCACCTGTGGCTCGCTGGAGCACAAGATGGGCATTCACGGCAACGCCACCTGCGTGATGAACTTCGACGGTGCGACAGGTTTCCTGATCGGCCCGGCGAACAAGGGCCTGAACTGCATGTTCACCTTCATGAACACCGCGCGCCTGGGCACTGCACTGCAGGGCCTGGCGCACGCCGAGGTGGCGTTCCAGGGTGGCCTGAAATACGCCCGCGAGCGTCTGCAGATGCGTTCGCTGACCGGTCCCAAGGCACCAGATAAAGCCGCCGACCCGATTATCGTGCACCCTGATGTACGGCGCATGCTGCTGACCATCAAGGCGTTCGCCGAAGGCAACCGGGCGATGGTGTACTTCACCGCCAAGCTGGTGGACATCGTCAAGTACAGCCAGGACGAGGAGCAACGCAAGTCGGCCGACGCGCTGTTGGCGTTCATGACCCCGATTGCCAAGGCATTCATGACCGAGGTGGGCTTCGAGGCTGCCAACCATGGCGTGCAGATCTATGGCGGTCACGGCTTCATCGCCGAGTGGGGCATGGAGCAGAACGTGCGCGACAGCCGCATTTCGATGCTCTATGAAGGCACCACCGGCATCCAGGCCCTCGACCTGCTCGGTCGCAAGGTACTGATGACCCAGGGCGAGGCGCTCAAGGGCTTCACCAAGATCGTCCACAAGTTCTGCCAGGCCAACGAAGGCAACGAAGCCCTGTCGGCGTACATCGCCCCGCTGGCGGCGTTGAACAAGGAGTGGGGCGAGTTGACCATGAAGGTCGGCATGGCCGCCATGAAAGACCGCGAAGAAGTCGGCGCCGCTTCGGTGGATTACCTGATGTTCTCCGGTTACGTCTGCCTGGCTTACTTCTGGGCCGACATGGCCCGCCTGGCCGCGGAGAAGATTGCCGAGGGTACGGGCGACGAGGCGTTCTACAAAGCCAAACTGCAGACTGCGCGCTTCTATTACCAGCGTATCCTGCCCCGCACCCGCAGCCATGCCGCAGCGATCCTGTCTGGCGCTGCCAACCTGATGGAAATCAGTGAAGAGGACTTCGGTCTGGCTTACTGAGTCCGGATTCGGCTCCGCCCAGCAATACCGGAAACGCCCCCGTTCACACGAGCGGGGGCGTTTTATTTTTTCTGGGCAGATGTCCGGGTAACAACCGCTGTTAGATAACCTTCATATATCCCTGATAAACCTTTTGAGTTTCCTGCCGTTACAGCACTTAGTTAACTAATTGGTTCGGTTGTATGCATTGCTTGCCGAATGTGGGCACAATGACATCATGCTGAGCGATTGCTCGATGCCGAGTAGGAGACATCCCCCTTGTTGCATCCATCTGCTGCACGACTGAGTCACTTCCTGCCCGCCGGCAGCCTGTTCCTGGCTGGGCTGGCAGCGGCCTATGTCAAAGACCTGAGTGTGTTCTTCACCTCACTGTTCAACGTCCTGCCGACCCTGGTGCTGCTGCTGGGCGGTGCCTATTGCGCGGTCTACCGGCGTCAGCGCGAGTTGTCGTTGATGGTGACGGTGTACATTGCCTATTTTCTGCTCGACACCCAGACGGACTTCTACCGTGACAACGGCAGGGTCCGCGAAGATGCGGCGGTGATTTTCCACCTGACCTGCCTGCTACTGCCGGTGATGTATGCGCTGTACGCGGCCTGGGAGGAGCGCACTCACCTGTTTCAGGACATCGTGGCCCGTCTGGCGGTGCTGCTGGTGGTCGGCAGCGTTGCCCTGGGCATGGAGCAGAGCTATCCGAATGAAGTGCAGAACTGGCTGGCGGACATTCGCTGGCCGGCCTTGCACGGCTCGTGGATGAGCCTGATCCAGCTGTCGTACCTGATGTTTATCATCGGCTTCGGCGTGTTGATCTGGCAGTATCTGAGCAAACCCAGGCCGCTGCATGCCGCGCAACTGGTCGGTTTGCTGGCGCTGTTCTGGGCACTGCCCAAGACCTTCATCCTGCCGTTCACGCTCAATATCATGTGCAGCCAGGTGATGCTGATGATTGCGGCAGGCGTGGCCCATGAGGCGTATCAGATGGCGTTCCGCGACGAGCTGACCGGCTTGCCGGGGCGACGCGCGCTCAATGAGCGGATGCAGCGCCTGGGACGCAACTATGTGCTGGCCATGAGCGACGTGGACCACTTCAAGAAATTCAACGACACCCACGGCCATGATGTGGGCGATCAGGTGCTGCGTCTGGTGGCCAGCAAACTGTCGAAAATCACCAATGGCGGCGGCAAGGCTTACCGCTATGGTGGTGAAGAATTTGCCATTGTGTTTGCCGGCAAGGCGCTGGAAGAGTGCCTGCCGCACCTTGAGGTGATTCGCGAGACCATTGCCCACTACGAGATCCAGTTGCGCAACAAGGAGAACCGGCCGCAGGACGATCAACAGGGGCGGCAGCGGCGCGGTGCTGCGTCGGCCAGCAGCGTGTCGGTCACCGTCAGTATCGGGGTGGCCGAGCGCCAGCCTGAACACCGCACACCTGAAGAAGTACTCAAGGCCGCCGACCAGGCGCTGTATGCCGCCAAGGGCGCCGGACGCAACTGTGTGATTGCGCATGGGCAGACTGCCAAACGCGGAGCGGTGCGCAGCCCTGACCCCGTTGGCTGAACAGCAGCAAAGACAAGTGGACACGGGCCGTGATGGGCGGCGCCGTGTTTTTTTTCGGCCTGCCATTTTGCGTGACTGATAAATACCTTGTGGTCACAAACGGACCCTATGTGTCGTAATGGTTGTTCGGCTAAACTCGGGCTTCTAACGCCTTGACCGGTCTGTGGCAGGTCCGGTTTCCAGGCTCAGATCTTTTGCTTCCCGTTTGCGAGGTGTGCCATGGCTGACTACAAAGCGCCGCTGCGTGATATGCGCTTCGTCCTCAATGAGGTCTTTGAGGTTTC
Organism: Pseudomonas sp. 21LCFQ02; assembly: GCF_024129895.2. NCBI lineage: Bacteria > Pseudomonadati > Pseudomonadota > Gammaproteobacteria > Pseudomonadales > Pseudomonadaceae > Pseudomonas > Pseudomonas sp. 21LCFQ02. The sequence continues at coordinate 847,217 of NZ_CM178749.1, read as the reverse complement.
CCGACTCTGGGCCAGTTTGCCGGCATTGGCCGACACTGTGGACACCGAAACCGTCGAGGCGATTCTTGAAGAAGCCGGCAAGGTTACCAGCCGCAGCATTGCGCCCCTGAGCCGTAACGGCGACGAAGAGGGCTGCCGCTGGAACGACACCGTGGTCAGTACGCCAACCGGCTTTGTCGATGCCTACCGCACCTATGCCGAGGGCGGCTGGGTGGGCGTGGGTGGCAACCCCGAGTTTGGTGGCATGGGCATGCCCAAGGTGGTGTCGGCGCAGGTCGAAGAAATGCTCAACTCCGCGAGCCTGGCGTTCGGTCTGTACCCGATGCTGACCTCAGGCGCGTGTGTCTCGCTCAATACCCATGCCAGTGAGGCGCTCAAGGCGCAGTACCTGCCCAACATGTACGCCGGTGTCTGGTGTGGCTCGATGTGCCTGACCGAAGCCCACGCCGGGACTGACCTGGGAATCATCCGCACCCGCGCCGAGCCGCAGCCCGACGCCAGCTACCTGATCAGCGGCAGCAAGATTTTCATTACCGGCGGTGAGCACGACCTGACCGAGAACATCATCCATCTGGTCCTGGCCAGGCTGCCCGATGCGCCAGCCGGCCCCAAGGGCATTTCACTGTTTCTGGTGCCCAAGTTTCTGGTCAATGACGACGGCAGCCTGGGGGCGCGCAACCCGGTCAGTTGCGGTTCCATCGAACACAAGATGGGTATCCAGGCTTCTGCCACCTGTGTGATGAATTTCGACCAGGCCCGTGGCTGGCTGGTGGGTGAGCCGCACAAGGGCCTGGCGGCGATGTTCACCATGATGAACTACGAGCGTCTGGGGGTCGGCATCCAGGGCTTGGCATCCGGCGAGCGCTCCTACCAGAACGCCATCGAATATGCCCGTGACCGTCTGCAAAGCCGTGCGCCGACGGGCGCGCAGAACCGCGACAAGGTCGCCGACCCGATCATCGTGCACCCCGACGTGCGGCGCATGCTGCTGACCATGAAAGCCCTCAACGAGGGTGGGCGGGCATTTTCCACTTATGTGGCGGTACAACTGGACATCGCCAAATACAGTGAAGAGCCGCAGCAGCGTGAGCGCGCCGAACAACTGGTGGCGTTGCTGACCCCGGTGGCCAAGGCCTTTCTCACCGATGTCGGTCTGGAAACCACTGTTCACGGCCAGCAAGTGTTCGGCGGCCACGGTTACATTCGCGAGTGGGGCCAGGAGCAACTGGTGCGTGATGTGCGCATTACCCAGATCTACGAAGGCACCAACGGCATCCAGGCGCTGGACCTGGTGGGGCGCAAGATCGTCGGTTCTGACGGTGCCTGGTACAGGGTGTTTTCCGAGGAGGTTCGGCAGTTCATCGACAGCGGCGAAGCGCCTGCGGAATTCGTCAAGCCGCTGGCAAATGCCTTGCAGACCCTCGACGACCTGACTCAATGGATACTTGATCGCGCGCGCAGCAACCCGAATGAAATCGGCGCTGCGTCAGTTGAGTATCTGCATCTGTTCGGCTACACCGCCTATGCCTGGCTGTGGGCGCGCATGGCTCTGGTCGCACAAGCCAGGGAAGCTGAAGATTCGTTCTATGCCGGCAAGCTGGCGACTGCGCGTTTCTATTTTGCTCGCTTGTTGCCGCGCATTCATTCACTCGCCGCTGCGGTACGCGCAGGCAGTGAATCGCTGTACCTGCTGGACGCCGAGCAATTCTGATAATGATTCTCATTGGTGTAAGCCATGGCTTACACAACGTGGCGGCAAATCGCCTCTTTCGATAAAAAGGATCCAAAGTTAAATTAGCCACATGGACGTTGCGCAGGATGCGCACTAGATAACAGGGACACGTAAGGGATACCTGCCAGGATGGCGGGAAGAAAGGGAAGTCAGGGAAACAGTCTGGAAAACCCCGCTGCGGCGGGGTTTTCTTTGTGCACGTGTTTTTTTTCCGGGTCGGGTGATGGCGGTCTGCCAGAAGCTACGGAACCACTGACAGCGGCCAAGGGTCGATTGAATACAGGCCATCAAGGCCCTTCAATCAGGAGCTTACCCATGGACATCATCCGCATTATCATCGCCATTCTGCTGCCTCCACTGGGCGTGTTCCTGCAAGTCGGTTTCGGCGGCGCGTTCTGGCTCAACATCCTGTTGACCCTGCTGGGTTACTTCCCTGGCATCATCCACGCGGTGTACATCATCGCCAGCCGCAAGTAACCTGTCGCGCCGCTTTCAGGCCTGGTCCTGGCCAGGCCCGAAGGCGCTTCAGTGCAGGTCGATCCAGTGCTTCTGGCTGGCTGTCCTGATGAAGTCATCAACGTCGGTACCCGTTTCCGGAAGGTTAGGGAAACGGGTATGCAGAATCTCGATGATCTGCTCGACCGTGTGCCGACCATCAATCAATTCGCCAACCCGTGCCGCGTCATCGTCCAGGCGGATCATGCCGCCGGGACGAAACAGCAGTACATGGCCATGTCGATCAGGCGCCGGCTCCAGGCTGCAGCCTGTGTGCCAGTGCGGGGTGAGTGTGCGATCGGCTTTCATGGAGTGATCCTCTGCTGACAGACACTTTGCTCGTGACCGGCCGGGAGGCCGATCATCGATCCTCACTTGCAGTGTAGTCGCGCAGTGCAATGACGGCGGCTCAGTTTTTCGCCAGTCGCTCATACAGATCAGGGCGGCGATCAGCGGCGTAATTGTTTAAATCCTTGGCGTTATCGATGCCTGAGCGTTGCAGGTCAGCGATCAGCAACGCTTCGTCCTCGCCTGCCAGCAATGGGCGGCAGCCCTGCGGCCCGTTAAGGCTGCTCAGGCCGCAATAGTGGATTTCGCCCTCACTACCGCAGTAGTTGGCATACGCCAGGTAGCACTGGTTCTCGAAGGCGCGGGCGCGCACCGTCACCTCACACACGAAGTCATAGGGCGCCATATTGGCGGTGGGCACCACGATCAGGTCGGCACCGGCCAGCGCGAGATGACGCGCCGTCTCCGCAAACTCTACGTCGTAGCAGATCAGTAGCCCCAGCCGCCAACCGTGCAGTTCGACCACCGCACAGTGCGCGGCCCCGGCGCTGAACATGGTTTTATCCAGCTCGCCGAACAGGTGGGTCTTGCGATAGTTGACCAGCCGGTTGCCGGCCGCGTCGATCAGTTGCGCGGCGTTATACAGCAGGCCGTCCGTGGCCCGCTCCGGGTAGCCATAGACAATCGCCATACCGCTGTGCCGGGCAATCGTCGCGACCTGTTCGGCCGCCGGGCCGTCTGCGGCTTCGGCCAGTCGTTCGACCGCCTGACGACCGATGTTGTAACCGCTGAGGAACATCTCCGGGCAGACCAGCAACTGTGCACCAGCACGGTTGGCGGCCTGTGCCTGGGCGGCCAGCCGCGCCAGGTTGGCATCAATGTCCAGGGGCAGGGGCGGGCATTGGTAAATCGCGATCCGCATGCTAAACCTCGGTGTCAGTCGCCCAGCGCAATGGGGCCGATTTCATCGAACACATCGCCTGGGCCGGGGTTGTCGGCGGGGGACTTGCCGCCAAAGTGGTTCATGATGCCCCACACCGCATTGAGCGAGGTCTGCACCGCACCCTCGACCCAGGCCGGGGTCCAGGATATGTCATCACCGGCGAGGAACATGCCGCGGTGTTCGGCGGGCATGTCGTGCTGCATGAAGTGCGCGTACATCCGCTGGTTATAGCGGTAATGGCCGGGCAGTGCGCCTTTGAAGGCACCCAGGAAATGCGGATCGGCCTCCCACGAAACGGTAATCGGGTCGCCGATGATGTGCGCGGCGATATCCACCTTCGGGTAAATCTTCTTCAGCGCATCCAGGGCCAGACGCACGCGCTTGTCGATCGGCTGTGGCAGCATTTTCAGTGCATCGCTCATCCACGAGTAGGACAGGCAGATCACTCCTGGCTTGTCGTCGCCGTTGTCAAACAGGTAGGTGCCACGGGTCAGACGGTCGGTGAGGGTCATGCTCATCAGGTCGCGGCCGGTTTGCGGGTCTTTGTCTTTCCAGAAGGGCCGGTCGACCATCACAAAGGTTTTCGACGACTGCATGTAGCGGGTACGGTCCAGGGCCATCCACATTTTCTGCGAGAACAGTGACTCTTCGCATTCGATCTGGGTGGTCAGCAGCCAGCTCTGGCAAGTGGTCAGTACTGCCGGGTACAGACGCGTGTCGCCCCAGTTGTCGGTGATCGCCAACTGGCCGTCGGAGGCGCGGGCGATGCGTTTGACGCCAGGGCGCGGCGCGCCATGGTGCAGTGACGACAGGCTGGTGCCGGCCGGCCAATGGGCGCAGTGCGGCGGCACATGGCGCCAGATGCCCAGCGGCACCTGTTGCACGCCACCGACAATCAAGTGCTGGTCTTCATCGCAGTTGGTCATTACCACGCGGAAAATTTCCAGCATCGAGTTGGGGAAGTCCGAGTCCCAGCCACCGGTGCCGAAACCGACCTGGCCGAACACTTCGCGATGGTAGAACGACAGTTTGGCAAAGGCTTTCGAGGTGGCCACGAAGTCGTAAAAGGTGCGGTCGTCCCACAGCGGTACCAGTTCGTTCCACAACGCCTTGAGGCGTGGCACATTGCGTTCGCGGATTGCCTGCTGGATTTCGGAAAACCGCGCGCCGCTCTCCAGGGCGTCGGCCCAGGCATCGGCCACTTCCTGAAACAGGGCGGGCAGGTCGCTGAGGCTTTGCGCATAGTAGGTATTGCCTTCCAGATCCACCACCGTGCTGCCGGAGGCCGGGGTCAGCGGGTTGGGAAATGGCTGGGTCTGCAGGCCGAGTTTGTCGACATAGTGATAGAACGCCGTGGACGAGGCCGGAAAGCGCATGCCTCCCAGTTCGGCAATGATGCCTTCAGCGCCTTCGAATGGCTGGGAGCGCAGCCGCCCGCCCATCTGCGAAGCCTCGTAGACCACCGGCTTGAGGCCCAGCTTCATCAGTTCATAGGCGGCGACCATGCCGGCGATGCCGGAGCCGATGATCGCCACTTCACGGCCATGATGATGTTCCGGGATGCTGCCCAGCCCGGCGGGGTGGGTGATCCACTCGTCGAAGGCAAAAGGGAAATCCGGACCGAACATAGTGATCGGTTGTTGACCGTCTGCACGATGACGAGGGTGATTCATGGCTGTCCCTTAATGGTGGCGATGGCACGGGTAAGGACAGTCTAGGCAGGCATGAGCACGTTAATAAGACAAAAACTGTCGTCGCTCTGTGCGTCGGTGATGCAATCTGACGACCTGCTTGCGCACTATGACGAAAACGCCATTCAAACCGGCTGGCCGCGGTCGATCTTGCTGCTGAGAATGATCGAGGTGGTGGTCTTTTCCACCCCCTCGACACTGCCGATCAGGTCGAGCAACTGGTCCAGTTGCTCCGGGGATTCAGTGCGTAGCCAGGCAACATAGTCGAACTCGCCACTCACCGCGCACAGTTGCTGGACTTCGCTGAGGGTCGCGAGGCGACGCAGCACGTCCTTGCCGGCTCGCGGCCTGACGGTGATGCCGACGTAGGCCTGCAGGCCGCCATCGACCACTCGCTGACCCAGCCGTACACCGTAGCCGGTGATGACCTTGCTCTTTTCCAGGCGTGCCAGCCGCGACGTCACGGTGGTGCGCGCGATGCCCAGTTGGCGGGCCAGCACGGCCACGCTTTCGCGGGCGTTGAGCTGCAAAGCGGCGATCAACCGGTGGTCAAGATCATCAAGAACGGGCGGGCGGCTGGCGGACAAGGGGGTCTCCTTACAATGCGCCGCATGGTACGGGGTGTTGCCTGCCGGTCACAACTTCCAGCGCCGGGAGGTCTTGGCCAGACGTGCCTGCAATTGATCGAGCGTGTGGCTCAGGCGCTGGCTCATCAGCAGATAACCGGTCAGTTCGGCGGGAACGTCACCGGGCAGCTGCAAGGCTTCAAAGCTGCGGTTGAGGTGTTCGGTCGCGCCGGTCTGCAACGCCCTGGCCATGCCCAGCAGGCGGCGGCGGTTCTGCCGGTAGTCGGCATCCAGTAGCGCCCGGGTGAGCGGGTCAGGGTTGGCCGGGCGGGTATTGGCGAGGATTTCCAGCAGGCTCAGGCACATCCGGAACTGGCTCTGGATGGTGTCCAGCTCGACCATGGAAATCTTCACCTCCTTGGACACCGACGGCAGCAGCGAGCGCAGTTGCAGCATGGTCGCGTTGAGGCTGGCGGTGAGCTTGAGGTGTTCATCGGCGTTGACCGCCTGGCCATGGCTGATCCGCCCATACACCTTGGCGCAGTCACGCAGGCCGCTGGCCAGGTTATAGCGCCAGGAGAACACCGCATACAGCGGCAGGGCGAACGAGAATGCCAGCGCCAGACCGATACCGATCAGAATATCCACCGTGCGCCACAGCCCGTCGCTGATCGGGTTGACCCCGTGGCCTGCGACGATGAACAGCGTGATCGCTGACAGGAGCGCGGTATAGCCGCCCTTGCCGATGGCGTGGTAGGCGAAGAATCCGCACATCACTGACATCAGGGTGTAGGTCAGCAGCGGCATTTCCAGATAACCCTGCTGGACCACCACGCACAGCCCAAGGCCTGCGCCGATCAGGGTGCCATAGGCACGTTCCACGGATTTCTTGCGGATATTGCCATGATGCTGCAGGCCGCCGATCACGATCAGCATGGTCACCGAGGCCCATTCGCCATGTGGCAGGTTCAACCCGCTGGTGAGCAGGATCGACACCAGCAGGCCGACCGAGATTCGGGCGGCATGGATCAGCCGGGCGTGTCGGTAGCGGCGATAAGGGTCAAGCAACGGGCGTAGTACAGGGCGAAGCCAGGCGGGAATGGAAGCAGTGCGAGGAAAGGGCATGCGGGGGCGTACCATCAACTGAGGTCAGTGGAGTAGGCCATAACCGGTGCAGCGCTGCCAGAGGCTGGCAGCGCTTGTATTGGCGCGATTGTGAAACCGGTCAGACCTTGAAACGGGAAATCATGGTGTTAAGGCCGACCGCCAGGCTCGATAGTTCCTGGCTCGCGGCGCTGGTCTGGTTGGCGCCGGCCGAGGTCTGCATCGACAGATCGCGGATGTTCACCAGGTTGCGGTCCACTTCGCGGGCCACCTGGGCTTGTTGCTCCGAGGCGCTGGCGATCACCAGGTTACGCTGGTTGATCGAATTGATCGCTTCGGCAATACCCTCCAGCGCCTGGTTGGCGGCCTGGGCCACGTCCAGCGTTGCGGTGGCGCGCTGGCGGCTGCTTTGCATCGCATCCACGGCGCGTTCCGAACCGGTCTGGATGCCGCCGATCATTTTCTCGATCTCCTGGGTCGACTCCTGGGTGCGGTGCGCCAGGCCGCGCACCTCATCGGCCACCACGGCAAAGCCGCGTCCGGCCTCACCGGCCCGGGCGGCTTCGATGGCGGCATTGAGGGCCAGCAGGTTGGTCTGCTCGGCCACCGAGCGGATCACGTCCAGCACCTTGCTGATGTCGTTGACCTGGCTGGCCAGTTGTTCGATTTCCTGGGAGGTGGTCGACACATCGCCGACCAGATGCTCGATCGACTCCAGCGCCTGATTGACCTTCTCGCGGCCCTGGGCGGTGCTCTTGTCTGCGCCTTTGGAGGCTTCGGCGGTGATCACCGCGTTGCTGGCCACTTCCTCGACCGCCGCGGTCATCTCATTCACCGCAGTGGCGGCCTGCTCGATCTCGGCATTCTGCTTGTGCAGGCCGCGGCTGGCGTCTTCGGTTACCGAGTTGAGCTCTTCGGAGGCCGAGGCCAACTGGTTCGACGAGGCGGCGATCTGGGTAATGGTGTCACGCAGGTTGTGCTGCATGATGTTCAGGGCGTTCAGCAACTGTGCCGGTTCGTCGTGGCCCGAGACCTTGATGTCGCGGGTCAGGTCGCCGCTGGCCACCCGGTTGGCGGCGGTCACTGCGTCGGCCAGCGGGCTGACGATGCTGCGGGTCAGTACCCAGGCAATCACCGCCATGGCCAGCAGGATGGCCAGCAAGGCGACGATGATGACGGCAAAGGCTTCATCGAAAACATCACTGCTGACATTCGCTGAAGTGACGGCACCATCGGCGTTGTAGCGCACCAGCTTCTTCAGTGAGGCCATCATGTTGTCGGCGTACTCGACCAGCGGGCCGTTGATCAGATCCACCGCCTCTTGCTTGCGTCCGTCCTGCAGCGTGGCAAGCACCTTGGCCTGCAACTGGTGATAGCGGTCACTGGTGGCTTTGAAGTCATTGAACAAGGCACGGTCTTCTGGCACCTGAATGGTGTCTTCATAGCTTTTGACGACCTTGGGAATGGCGTCGTTGATGCCACGGATCATGCTGAAGGTCCGCTCGCGCTCGGCGCTGTCGTCTTGCAGGATGGCGCGCAGGGTGAGTGCCCGAACGCGCCCCAGATCAGTGCCCAGGTCTCCCAGGGCAATGACCGCCGGCAACCAGACCTCCCTGACTTCGTCGGTCGCAGTATCCATACGTTTGGCCTGGAACAGAGCGGTCACGCCCATGCCCAGCACCAGCGCCCCGAGCAATAGAAAAATGGCTGCGGCCCGCGTGCCGACTTTCAAGTCCCTCAAGTTCATGTTTAGTCCTTCATGGCAGTTTTAAAGTGTGGCTTGCAAATGATCCTGGGGATCTCAGGCGGCGGCCTGGATACAGCCCTGAACTATTCCCGCGTGATCTGTAAGGCAAATAACGGCATGACTGGCCAGATATTTCCTAACGTACGTCACGCGGTTTGGTTGAATCGATTAGCTGGATTTCACCCGGCGCAACCGCCACGCTCAGCGGCTCGCGCATGTGCAGGCAATGAACGCCCACAGACCCGCCAGGGCCTGTCATTGCTCAGGTGTGAAATCATTCGAGACGCCGTGGCTCAAGGCCAGGCTGCTTGATGTTGTTCGTGTTCGAACAAGCAGGTGTGCCGGACGAGCTTTCTTGTACAATTGTTCAATGATGGCCAATTGCTTCTTTCAGCACAAGTAAAAAGATGTTTCTTCGTTGTACTGCAGGCATGCGACTTATGTCGGCTATACATCGGCTTTATTTAGGGTTTTCTACAATAACTAGTTAACGCCTCTATATCGGTGTTTTCCGACGTTACTAGGACGTTAGTGCCAATATTTGTAAGTTATTCCCGGTCTTGCTGGAAAGTCGCTGGCAGCGACAGGCGCTGCGATCAGTACGCCGGGTGGTCAACAAATACCAGCTGCGACTCTTGGGTGTATTGATGGGGGCTTTCCATGTCGACTGATGTGTATTTCACGTTGGTCACTACCAGGCCGATCCTGCCGCCGGGACCGCCCACCGAGAAGACATTGAGGAACACCCGATTGCCCCAACACTCGCGTTGCACTTCTGGGCCGCAATTGCCTGTGTTGTCTTGTTCACCAGCGCTGTACAACGTTCGCGACTCCCAGCCCTCAAAGGCCACCAGAGAATAGCTGCCGGCTGAACTGCCCTGGCCGGAACCGGCGCCGCCAATGATGAGCACCGACTGACTGCTGCCGTAGTCGTCGAGCAGGCGGATCTTGTTGTATTGCCCGCCGAAGTCTTCAAGCGCTCGCGCCTGCTTGAGGGTCGGGCGCACCAGCAGATAACCGGCCTGAAAATTCCTGCCTGCGTTTTCATAAGATACCGACGCCAGATAAGCCTGCTCGTTGTTCGGCAACGCCACGGGAACCACATTTTCGACTTGCACGCCCATCTGCTGCACTTCAGCAGGCGCCCAGGCGGTAATCTGTTTGGCAGAGGGTGGAGTGGCGCCCAGAATGGGCAATGAAAGGCTCAGGGCAAAGGTGGCAACGATCAGTGTACGCATGGCGACTCCCTTGAATGCAGAAATGGTTCCCTGTGTCGCCATGGGCTGGCGCAACAGGGAACATACAAGGGATGAGGAGGTAGGGCCAGTGTCTGCCACTTTGTAGCCGAGATCTCTAGTTTTCGTAGGCAGATACCTGTTCTTGTAGCCGAAGGCTTGTTTCCGAATTCATGCAGTAAACTTGCAGACTACGCGGGGCTGACCTGTGAAGCAGAGGGTTTCCTAATCATGGATCTGGTGACTCTATGGAAAAGACCATGAGCCTTGTGGTGTTTGAGCGAAAGCATCTTGTGTTCAATCAGGCCACCGAGGTTTTTGAAAGCGCTAGCGACGCTATGGCCTGGATGTTCAGGCCGACCCGTGCCTTGGCAGGCAAGTCACCTGAAATGCTGTGTGAAACAGACGTCGGCGTCTGTCAGGTCCTACGCCTGCTCAATGCCATTGAGTGGGGCGGCGCCTGTTAAGTCGTTTGCGTACCGCTACAGATCAGCCTCCCCGCACTTACAATCAAGGTGCTTGCTTACCAGTCACTCCCCTGCCCGAGCAACTCCAGCGCATGATGACGTAGCTCCAGTAACCTTGGATCATCCCGCCGACGCGGGTACGGCCGGTCGACCTTGAGTTCGGCCAGCACCCTGGCCGGGCGGGCCGAGAACACCAGCACGCGGTCACACAGCAGCAATGCCTCTTCGACGTCATGGGTGACCAGCAACGAGCTGTAGCGTTGCTGCTGCCACAGGCGAATCAGCTCGCCCTGCATGGCGATGCGGGTCAGTGAATCAAGCTTGCCCAGCGGCTCGTCGAGCAGCAGCAGGCGCGGTTCGTTGATCAGGGCGCGGGCCAGGGCGGCGCGCTGGGCCATGCCGCCGGAGAGCTGGCGTGGGTAGGCGTCGCGAAATTCCAGCAGTCCGACCTTGCCAAGAGTCTCATCAACCCGGTGCTTGTGGGTCTTGAGCTGGCCTCGGGCTTGCAGGCCGAGCGCAACGTTGTCCCACACGCTGCGCCACGGGTAGAGGGTCGGGTCCTGAAACACCAGCACCCGCGAGTGATGCGGGCCGGGAATCGCCGCGCCGTCGGCCTGCAACTGGCCGCTTTGCAGCGTCTCCAGGCCGGCGACCAGACGCAGTAGGGTCGACTTGCCACAGCCTGACGGCCCCAGCAGGCCAACGCTTTCGCCCGGCGCCAGTTGCAGGTCGACCTTGTCGAGCACCGGCAAGCGGCTGTCGCCGAGGTCGAAGGCATGGCTCAGGCCGCGAATATCCAGGGCCATGCCGATGTCCTGGGTCTGAATTGCCGCTGCACTCGCTACCATTGCACCGCTCCTTTCTGCCACGACAACACCCGGTCACGCACCTTGAACAACAGGGTGATCAACCCCGAGCACAGCAGCGCCATCACGATCAGCGCGGCGTACATGTTGGCGTAAGCGGCCCAGCCTTGCGCCCATTGCAAGTACCAGCCCAGGCCTGCCTTGACGCCCATCATCTCCGCCACTACCAGCACCGAGAACGACGCACCCAGGCCCATGAACAGGCCAACGAATACGTTGGGCAGTGCGGCGGGAATCGCCACGCGCAGGATCAGGAAGCGTGAATTGGCGCCCAGCGTACGGGCCACTTCGTAGTACGCCTTATCGACCCCGGCCACGCCCGACCAGGTCAGCACCGTGACCGGAAACCAGGTTGCCAGGGCAATCAGAAATACGCTGGCGCTCCAACTGGTGGGGAAGAAGAAAAAGCAGATTGGCAGCAGTGCGGTGGACGGCACCGGGCCGAGGATGCGCAGTACCGGATGCACCCAATAGCCGATGCGTTGCGACCAGCCGATCGACACTCCGGCGATGAAGCCAGTCACGCCACCCAATACCACACCGTTGAACAGCAACCAGAACGAATGCAGCAGGCTTTCGCCCAAGCGTGGCCAGTCATCGACAAACACCTCGATCAGCGCTTGCGGCGGGGCGAAGAACGGCACTGGCAGCAGAACGATCTTGGCGGTCACCAGCACCCACACGCCCAGCAGCAACGGCAATACCACCAGCCAGGGACCTGCCGGTTTCAGCACGCTGACCAGCCGGGCGAACACGCCGGGTAACAAGACTGTCAGGGCCAGCAGCAGGGCGACGGCGGCGGCACCGATGGCCAGTTCGCGAGTGAAGGGCCAGGGTCGTCCGCCGTCCGGGTACAAGCTGGTGAACAGCGCGAAGGCCAGCCAGGCAGCGGCGGCCAGCAGCCCGCTGCGCCACAGCGTAACGCTTGTGGGCTGGGCGGTTTGGGTCTGCTCAAGCGAATACGTCGGCATGGATACTCTCCGCGAATTGCGCAGGATCGGTACGCGGCTTCAGAACTTCGACCTGCTTGAGGTCGCGGGCGTACACGGCGATTTCCTGCTCGAAGGTCTTGCCCACCGAGTAGTAACCGTGGGTGTGCTCGGTGAGGATGGCGCGCACTTCCTCCTTGCTGGTGTTGAGCGCGAACTTGAGGAATTCATCGGCCACCGCATCGGGGTTTTTAAAGGCCCAGGCATGGGCCTGCAAAATCGAGTGAGTGATCGCTGCGGCAACCGGCTGCTCGTTGCGCGCCAGCTTGCCGCTGACCCCGACCACGCAGCAGCTCATGTTGGCGTATTCCTCAATCATATTGGTCGCCAGCTCACGGAACGCCGGTTGCTGCTTGACCCGGTACATGATCGGGTCGGAACCGCTGGCGGCCTGAATCTCGCCTTTCTCCAGCGCCACGCTGAGCAGGTCGATGGGGTAGACCCGCCAGGTCACGTCACGGATCGGGTCCACTCCATGGCGCTTGAGCATCAGCGAGAAGAAGTTCTTGTCGGCGGCGGCCATGTCGGTCACGCCGATGGTCGTGCCTTTGAGCGAGGCCAGATCCTGTGGGCCATCCTTGAGGGTCAACAGGCGCAGGCAGCCACCGTGGGTGCCGGCAGTCAGCTTGACGTCAAAGCCCTGTTCCAGTGCCTTGAGCCAGCGCAGCGCCATGCCGGTGGCGGCGTCGGCCTTACCGGTGGCCATCGATTCGAGCAGCACTTCGGTGGAATTGCCGAAGTTGACGAACTCAACATCCAGGTTATGCCGTTTGAAGATGCCCTGGCTGTCAGCGACCGCCACCGGGGCCAGGCAGACAGCATTGAGGTTGGTGGCGATCTTGACCTTGCGCGGCTCTGGCAGCACCCAGCGAGTGCTGTCCAGATCCAGCCCGCTGCCCACCGGTGCAGTGCCGTGCCCGGCATGACCTGCATGGCTGCTGTCAGCAAACCCCAGCCGACTGACCAGCGCTGCCGCCGTGGCGGTGCCGGCCATGGCCAGAAGACGACGGCGATTGATGGACGTGATGCTCATGGAGCCTCCGGTGGCGAATGAAAGGGGCCAGGAGGCGATGCGCATGCCTTATGAAGAAAATCGCCATTCCCTGAATGAATTACACGTTATCGGTAATAATCATCATCAGGGAAATTCAATTTAGGAATAACCTAATATGCAAGTTGTTTTGCCGTGAAGGGCTCCGGGGCGACGCAAAACTGTAGGAGCCGCTTCAGCGGCGAAAGCTGCGGCGCTGAAGCGGGTCGCCGGCCTGCCGTGCTTACCGGGCAATCGCCAGTGCCACGCCTTGCCCGCCGCCAATGCACAAGGTCGCCAGGCCCTTCTTCGCATCCCGGCGGATCATTTCGTGCAGCAAGGTCACCAGCACCCGGCAGCCTGAGGCGCCAATCGGGTGGCCCAAAGCGATGGCGCCGCCATTGACGTTGACCTTGCTCGCGTCCCAGCCCAGTTCCTGACCCACCGACAGCGCCTGCGCTGCGAAGGCTTCGTTGGCTTCGATCAGGTCCAGCTCGTTCAGTTGCCAGCCGGCCTTGTCCAGGCAGCGACGGGTTGCCGCCACCGGGCCGATGCCCATGATCGCCGGATCGACCCCTGCGTTGGCGTAGGCTTTGATGCTGGCCAGCACCGGCAGGCCGAGTTCCGCCGCCTTGGCTGCGCTCATCAGCAGCACCGCAGCGGCGCCGTCGTTGAGGCTGGAGGCGTTGCCTGCGGTGACGCTGCCGTCCTTGCGAAACGCCGGGCGCAGCTTGGCCAGCGACTCGGCACTGGTCTCGGCGCGGGGTTGTTCGTCGGTGTCGAACAGCCGGGGTTCGCCCTTTTTCTGCGGGATCGAAACCGGGGTGATTTCATCCTTGAAGCGTCCGGCCTCAATAGCCGCGATTGCCTTGTGCTGCGAGGCGGCGGCAAAGGCGTCCTGGGCTTCGCGGCTGATGCCGTACTTTGCCACCAGATTTTCGGCAGTGATGCCCATGTGGTAATCGTTGAAGGCGTCCCACAGACCGTCGGTGATCATGCTGTCGACCATCTGGGCGTGGCCCATGCGCAGCCCGGTGCGCGCCGCTGGCAGCACGTAGGGCGCCAGGCTCATGTTCTCCATGCCGCCCGCGATGATTACCTCGGCATCGCCGCAACGGATCGCCTGGGCGCCCAGGTGAATGGCCTTGAGCCCCGAGCCACAGACCTTGTTCAGGGTCAGCGCCGGTACGCTGTGCGGCAGGCCGGCCAGGATCGATGCCTGACGTGCGGGGTTCTGGCCGCTGCCGGCGGTCAGCACCTGACCGAGGATCACTTCATCGACCTGCGCGGCGTCCAGCCCGGTCTGCTCCAGCAGCCGGCGGATGACCAGCGCGCCCAGCTCCGGCGCGGGAATGCCGGCCAGGGCACCCTGAAAGCTGCCGATGGCGGTGCGGGTCGCCGCAACGATGACCACGTCTTGCATGATGCTTCTCCTGTGCAGAGGCTGCTTTTTGTAGGTATGAGTACCCCAGTGTCGAGCCTGGAAAATGATTTGTTAAATTTGTTTTTCTTCTGAATTGTTTTGCAAAGCTGATTAATGCCCCTAAAGCTGAGTAGCTGAAATCAGAAACTGCTGAAACGCCCGGGTCGGCTCGCTGAAGGTCAGGTCGCGGCCCCAGATCAGGCCCAGCTCCATGGGCGGAATATTGCCGGCCACCGGGCGCACCTCGATCTTTTTACCCTCCAGCGACCAGGGACGATAGACCATGTCCGACAGGATGCTGACCCCGAAGCCATGGGCCACCAGGCCGCGCAAGGCTTCGATCGACGAGGTGCGGAACACCACTTTCGGTTGCAGGCCGGCCGCCTGCCAGTAGCGCAGCGCCGAGCTTTCGCCTTCATCCACGGTGGCCATGATGTAGGCATGCCCGGCGATGTCAGCCAGGCTCACCGACTCCACTTGCAGCAGCGGGTGGCCGCTCGGCAGCCACATCTGTCGCCGTGAGCGCATCAGCACATGGCGCTCGAACGGCAGGGCGCTGTCGACGTTGGAAACAATGGTCAGGCCCAGCTCCAGCGATCCGTCGGCAATGCCCTGCTCGATGCCCGGTGTGTCCATGTCGATCAGATCGATTTCGACTTGCGGATAACTGCGTTTGAAGCGTGCCAGCAGGTTCGGCAGGAAGTAGCCCAGTACCGTGTAAGACGCGCCCACGCGCACTGTGCCTTGCAGGTTATGGCTGAGCAGTAGCGGATGGCTGACCGCATCTTGCAGGGTGTCGAGAATGTGCCGGGCGTGCTGATAAAACTTGTGCCCTTCGGCGGTCAGGCTCACCCCGTGGGCCAGGCGTTCGAACAGTCGCACACCCAGCATGTCTTCCAGCTGGCTGACCGCCGTGGTGATGGCCGACTGCGAAACGTGCACGGTCAGGGCGGCCTGGGAAAACTGCCCGAGTTCGGCGGCGGCGACGAAATAGCGCAATTGGCGCATGGAGATATCGTTTCGGACTGACATGTGTTTTTCAGATACCTCGATGCATTTTTTATAAATTTACGATAGCGGATCGGCGCTTCTAGACTCCAGAAAAACAAGCTCCACCAAACCACTCCAGAACAAACCGGCGGGCCGAACCCTACAGCCCCCCGGATAACAAGAATCGGAGGATTGGCCGTGACCGCATCGCTGACCGTGCTCGACGACAAATACACCCAGACCCAGGGCAAAGCCCTGATGACCGGCATCCAGGCGCTGGTGCGGCTGCCACTGATGCAGCGCCAGCGCGACCTGGCCGCGGGGCTGAACACCGCAGGGTTTATCTCCGGTTACCGTGGCTCGCCGTTGGGCGGCTTCGACCAGGCATTGTGGAAAGCCCGTGAGCATCTGCAGGCACAGCACATCAAATTCCAGCCTGGCCTCAACGAAGACCTCGCCGCCACCTCATTGTGGGGTACTCAACAGGTCAACATGTTCGACGGCGCGCGCTACGACGGTGTATTCGGCATCTGGTACGGCAAGGGGCCGGGTGTTGACCGCTGCGGCGATGTGTTGCGGCATGCCAACGCAGCAGGTTCTTCGGCCTTCGGTGGCGTGCTGGCGATTGCCGGTGATGACCACGGCGCCCGCTCATCGTCGCTGCCGCATCAGACCGAGCACATTTTCAAGGCGGTGATGATGCCGGTGCTGGCGCCTTCCGGCGTGCAGGAGTACCTCGATTTTGGCCTGCACGGGTTTGCCATGTCGCGCTACAGCGGTTGCTGGGTGGCGATGAAGGCGGTGGCCGACACCGTTGAAAGCGGCGCCGTCGTAGACCTGAGCCTGGACCGTGTGCAGCCGGTGCTACCCGACTTCGAACTGCCCGAGGGTGGCCTGAATATCCGCTGGCCTGACCCGCCGCTGGCCCAGGAAAAACGCCTGCTCGAACACAAACTGTACGCCGCCGCCGCTTATGCGCGGGCCAACGGCCTGGACCGGATTGTCATGGATGCGCCCAAGGCGCGGATCGGCATCGTCACCTCGGGCAAATCGTACCTGGACGTTTGCCAGGCGCTGAAGATCCTCGGCATCGATGAGGCGCGCGCCGCGCAGATCGGCCTGCGCATCTACAAGGTCGGCATGGTCTGGCCGATGGATGCCGAAGGCGTACGGCACTTTGCCGATGGCCTGGAAGAGATCGTCGTGGTCGAAGAAAAACGCCAGATGATCGAATACCAGCTCAAGGAAGAACTCTACAACTGGCGTGAAGACGTGCGCCCGCGCATCGTCGGCAAGTTCGACGACAAAGGCGAGTGGACCCGGCCGCATACCGACTGGCTGCTGCCAGCGATTGGCGACCTGACCCCGTCGCAGATCGCACGAGCGCTGGCGCGGCGTATTTTGCGCCACCACCAGAGCGGCGAGTTGCAGGTGTGCCTGGCGGTGCTTGAAGCGCAACTGTCGACCGGCCAGCGCTTTGCAACCCTGATGGACCGGGCGCCGCATTACTGCTCCGGCTGCCCGCACAACAGTTCGACCAAGGTGCCGGAAGGCAGCCGCGCACTGGCGGGCATTGGTTGTCACTACATGGCCGCGTGGATTTATCCACAGACCCGCACCTTCAGCCAGATGGGCGGCGAGGGCGCCGCGTGGATCGGCCAGGCGCCATTCACTGACACGCCGCACGTGTTCGCCAACCTTGGCGATGGCACCTACTTCCACTCCGGGCTGCTGGCGATTCGGGCGGCGGTCGCGGCCAGGATCAACATCACCTACAAGATTCTCTACAACGACGCCGTGGCGATGACCGGCGGCCAGCCGGTGGACGGCAGCCTCAGTGTGGCGCAGATCTCCCGGCAACTGGCTGCCGAAGGAGTCGGGCGCATCGTGGTGGTGACCGACGACACCGAGCGCTATCGCGATGTCCAGGATCTGGCACCGGGTGTGCCGGTGTGGCGCCGCGACCGCATGGATGAACTGCAAAAAGAACTGCGCGAATTCAGTGGTGTGTCGTCGATCATCTATGACCAGACCTGCGCCGCGGAAAAACGCCGGCGG
Organism: Pseudomonas sp. 21LCFQ02; assembly: GCF_024129895.2. Taxonomy (NCBI): domain Bacteria; kingdom Pseudomonadati; phylum Pseudomonadota; class Gammaproteobacteria; order Pseudomonadales; family Pseudomonadaceae; genus Pseudomonas; species Pseudomonas sp. 21LCFQ02. Next base: position 829,593 of record NZ_CM178749.1, on the reverse strand, counting down.
CGCAAACGCGGCAAATTCCCCGACCCGGCGCGTCGGGTGGTGATCAACCAGGCGGTGTGCGAAGGCTGCGGCGATTGCAGCAGCCAGTCGAACTGCATGTCGGTGACCAGTGTCGAGACCGAGTTCGGCAACAAACGGGAGATCGACCAGTCGTTGTGCAACAAGGACTTCACCTGCCTGAGCGGCTTCTGCCCAAGCTTCGTCACCGTCGAGGGCGGCGCCTTGCGCAAGCCCAAAGCGCTGGGCCAGGGCGAGGCCGAGCAATGGCCGCTGCCGGTGCCGGTAACAGCTCCTCTACAGCAGCCCTACAGCATCCTGATCACCGGGGTCGGTGGCACCGGAGTGGTGACCATCGGCGCGCTGCTGGGCATGGCTGCGTTCATCGAGGGCAAGGGCACCCTGAGCCTGGACATGGCCGGCATGGCGCAGAAGGGCGGCGCAGTGTGGTCGCACCTGCGCATCGCCGCCCGTCAGCAAGACCTGCATGCACCGCGCATCGCCGAAGGCGAGGCCAGCCTGTTGCTGGGCTGTGATCTGGTGGTCAGTGCCAACCACGAAACCCTGTCGAAAGTCCGCCAGGGTGTGACCCATGCGCTGGTCAATTGTGAAGAAAGCCTGACCGGCGCCTTTGTGCGTAACTTCGCCGCCCAGGCAGAAACCGGCGATTTGCAGCGCTACCCCGACGCGCAGTTCCGTACCCCGGAAATGACCGCGCAGATCCGCGAAGCGGTGGGCGATGAGCAGGCACTGTTCGTCCAGGCCAGCCAGCTGGCGACCGCGCTGATGGGCGATTCCATTGCCACCAACACCTTCATGCTCGGCTTTGCCTGCCAGCAAGGCTGGCTGCCGGTGGGCATCGAAGCCCTGCAGCAGGCCATTGAACTGAACGGCACCGCCGTGCCGTTCAACCTGGCGGCATTCACCTGGGGCCGCCGTGCAGCGGTGGACCTGCCACGGGTACAAGCACTGATCGCCGATCAGCGCGCGCCCAAGTTGGCCAGGACGCTGGACGAGCAAGTGGCGCGTCGTGTGGCGTTTCTTACTGATTACCAAGACGCTGCCCTGGCCGCTCGTTATAAAGATCGGGTGGATGCTTTTGCTGCCGCCGAGACCCGGCTGGCAGGCCAGCCCGGCGCGTTGAGCGAGGCGGTGGCGCGCTATTACTTCAAGGTGCTGGCGATCAAGGATGAGTACGAGGTGGCCCGGCTGTTCACCCAAGGCGACTTTCTCAAGCAGATTGAATCCACCTTTGAAGGCGACTACAGGTTGCACTTTCACCTGGCTGCGCCTTTGCTGAATAAAAGCGCGGCGGGTGTGCAAGGCAAGAAAACCAGTTATGGCCCCTGGATGCTCAAGGCCTTCGGCTGGCTGGCGCGGTTGCGTCGGGTACGCAACACCTGGCTCGACCCCTTCGCCCACACCCATGAGCGCAAGACCGAGCTGGCCTGGCTGCGCAGTTATGAAGCCATACTCGATGAACTGCTCGGCGGCCTGCGCAGCGACAACCTGGCGCTGGCCAGCCAACTGGCGGCGCTGCCCGATGCGGTGCGCGGTTATGGCGCGGTGAAAGAGCGGTATCTGGGCCATGCTCAACTCAAGCGTGAGCGCCTGCTGGACCAATGGCGCAACGGCCCGCAGTTCCATGCTGCAGAGCCAGGCCAGGGCGAACGGATTGATACCGTGCAATTGTGAACATGCTGTGCAGTCGAGGCGACTTATGCACTTTTTACTGCCTTGTATTGAACCTGTGGGAGCGAGCTTGCTCGCGAAGGCGATCGACCAGAGCGCTACAAATGCTGTGGCCGGTCCGGCCTCTTCGCGACCCAAGTCGCTCCTGCAGGAAACGGTGGAACCCATCCATAATCATAAGAACGGAGACACACCATGATCCCAGGACTGAATTTTTTCCTCGGCGAGGAAATCGACATGCTCCGCGACTCAGTCGCGGCCTTTGCCGCCAAGGAGATCGCCCCGCGTGCCGCAGAGGCTGATCGCAGCGACCAGTTCCCGATGGATCTGTGGCGCAAATTCGGTGACATGGGGCTGCTGGGCCTGACCGTCAGCGAAGAGTACGGCGGCACCGGCATGGGCTATCTGGCGCACATGATCGCCATGGAAGAAATCTCCCGCGCCGCAGGCGGCATCGGGCTGTCTTACGGCGCGCACTCGAACCTGTGCGTCAACCAGATCAACCGCAATGGCAGCGATGCGCAGAAGCGCCGCTTCCTGCCCAAATTGATCAGCGGCGAACACATCGGCGCGCTGGCCATGAGCGAACCCAACGCTGGCTCTGACGTGGTGTCGATGAAACTGCGTGCCGACAAAAAGGGCGACCGCTACGTGCTCAACGGCACCAAGATGTGGATCACCAACGGCCCGGATTGCGATGTACTGGTGGTCTACGCCAAGACCGACCTGAGTGCCGGTGCCAAAGGCATGACCGCGTTCATTCTGGAAAAGGGCGCACCGGGGTTCTCGGTGGCGCAGAAGCTCGACAAGCTCGGCATGCGCGGCTCGCACACCGGCGAGTTGGTGTTCCAGGATGTCGAGGTGCCGCAAGAAAACATCCTCGGCGCTGTGGGCGAAGGCACCAAGGTGCTGATGAGCGGCCTGGACTACGAGCGCGCGGTGCTGTCCGGCGGCCCGTTGGGGCTGATGCAGGCGGCCATGGATGTGGTGGTGCCGTACATTCACGACCGCAAGCAGTTCGGCCAGAGCATCGGCGAGTTCCAGCTGATCCAGGGCAAGATCGCTGACATGTACACCACCCAGCAGGCCTGCCGCGCCTACCTGTATGCGGTGGGCAAGCACCTCGACGCGCTGGGCAGCAGCCACGTGCGCCAGGTGCGCAAGGACTGCGCCGGGGTGATTCTCTACACCGCTGAAAAAGCCACCTGGCTGGCCGGCGAGGCGATCCAGATTCTCGGCGGCAACGGCTACATCAACGAGTTTGCGGTGGGCCGGCTGTGGCGTGACGCCAAGCTGTATGAAATCGGTGCTGGCACCAGCGAAATCCGCCGCATGCTGATCGGCCGCGAGCTGTTCAACGAGACGATGTGAGTGAGGCCGTCATGACTATCCTGCAGACGCAAATCAACACCCGCTCACCTGAATACCTCGCCAACCAAGCGGCCATGCAGGGCCAGGTTGAAGCGCTGCATAGCCTGCTGGCCAGGATTCGCGAAGGCGGCGGCGCCAAGGCTCAGCAGCGCCACACATCACGCGGCAAGCTGTTGCCCCGTGAACGCATCGACCGCCTGCTCGACCCCGGTTCGCCGTTTCTGGAAATCGGTCAGTTGGCCGCTTATGAGGTCTATGGCGAAGACGTGCCGGCAGCCGGATTGATCGCCGGTATCGGCCGGGTCGAAGGCGTCGAGTGCATGATCATCGCCAATGATGCCACCGTCAAAGGCGGCAGTTATTACCCGCTGACCGTGAAAAAACACCTGCGCGCCCAGGCCATCGCCCGCGAAAACCGCCTGCCGTGTCTGTACCTGGTTGACTCCGGTGGCGCCAACCTGCCGCGCCAGGACGAAGTGTTCCCGGACCGTGAGCACTTCGGGCGGATCTTCTTCAACCAGGCCAACCTCAGTGCCCAAGGCATTGCGCAGATCGCCGTGGTCATGGGCTCGTGCACCGCAGGTGGCGCCTATGTGCCGGCGATGAGCGACGAGACCATCATGGTCCGCAACCAGGCGACCATCTTTCTGGCCGGCCCGCCGCTGGTCAAAGCCGCCACCGGTGAGGTGGTGAGCGCCGAAGATCTTGGCGGTGCCGATGTGCACTGCAAGACCTCCGGGGTCGCCGACCATTACGCCGAAGACGACGCCCATGCCCTGGCCCTGGCGCGGCGCTGCGTGGCCAACCTCAATTGGCGCAAGCTTGGGGCGTTGCAGGCGCTGGCACCGGTCGCTCCGCGCTATGGCGCCGAGGAGCTGTACGGAATTGTTCCGGCAGACCCGAAACAACCGTTCGACGTGCGCGAAGTGATCGCGCGGATTGTCGATGACTCGCAGCTCGACGAATTCAAGGCACTGTTCGGCGCCACCTTGGTGTGCGGCTTTGCGCGGATCGGCGGCTACCCGGTGGCGGTGCTGGCCAATAACGGCATTTTGTTTGCCGAAGCCGCGCAGAAAGGCGCGCACTTTATCGAACTGGCCTGCCAGCGCGGCATCCCCCTGGTGTTCTTGCAGAACATCACCGGCTTTATGGTCGGCCAGAAATATGAAGCCGCTGGCATCGCCAAGCATGGCGCCAAGCTGGTCACCGCAGTGGCCTGCGCCAGCGTGCCGAAGTTCACGGTGATTATCGGCGGCAGCTTCGGTGCCGGTAACTACGGCATGTGCGGCCGTGCCTTTGACCCGCGCTTTTTGTGGATGTGGCCCAATGCACGAATTGGCGTGATGGGCGCCCAGCAGGCGGCGGGCGTGCTGGTGCAGGTCAAACGCGAGCAGGCCGAGCGTGCCGGCCAGGCGTTTTCCGACGCCGACGAGCAACAGTTGCGCCAGCCGATCGTCGAGCAGTACGAGCGCCAGGCCGCCGCCACTTACTCCAGCGCACGGCTGTGGGACGACGGCGTCATCGACCCGGCGCAGACCCGCGAAGTGCTGGCCCTGGCGATTTCCGCCAGCCTCAATGCACCGATCGAAGCGACCCGCTTCGGCGTGTTCCGCATGTGACGGGAGGAGCGCTGATGAACGCATTCAACACCATCGAGCTGGTTCACGAGCCACGCGGCATCGCGACCCTGTGGCTGAACCGCCCGGACAAGCACAACGCCTTCAACGCCGCGATGATCGACGAACTGATTCAGGCGCTGCGCCAGGTCGGTGATGACGATGACGTGCGGTTTCTGATCCTGCGCGGGCGCGGCAAACACTTCTCGGCCGGTGCCGACCTGGCCTGGATGCAGGCCAGCGCCCGGCTCGACTACGCCGCCAACCTCAAGGATGCCCATCAGCTCGGCGAGTTGATGAACCTGCTGTATCGCCTGCCGTGCCCGACCCTGGCCGTGGTGCAGGGCGCAGCGTTTGGCGGTGCGGTGGGGCTGGTCGCCTGTTGCGACATCGCCATTGGCAGCACGGACGCGCTGTTCAGCCTCTCGGAAGTGCGCATCGGCCTGGCGCCTGCGGTGATCAGCCCGTACGTGGTGCAGGCGCTCGGTGAGCGCGCCAGCCGTCGCTATGCGCTGAGTGCCGAACGCTTCAACGGCGAGCGTGCCCGTGAACTGGGCCTGCTTGCCGAGTGCTACCCCGACGGGCAACTGGACAGTGCGCTGGCGCAGTGGACCGCCAACCTGTTGCTCAACAGCCCGCACGCGATGCGGGTGTGCAAAGCGCTGCTGCACGACGTGGGCAGTGGTGAACTCAGCGATGGCCTGCGTCAGCGTACCGAGAGCGTGATTGCCGGCATTCGTGTCAGCGAAGAAGGCCAGGAAGGGCTGGGCGCCTTTCTCGACAAGCGCAAACCCGCGTGGCAGTGAGCCGCCCGTCAACCGACTGAGCACACCGATATGAACACAACAACAATCAATACCCTGCTGGTTGCCAACCGTGGCGAAATCGCCTGCCGGGTGATGCGCACCGCCAAGGCGCTGGGCATCACCAGCGTGGCCGTGCACAGTGCCATCGACCGCAACGCCCGCCACGTGCGCGAGGCGGATGTGGCCATCGACCTGGGCGGCGCCCGGCCTGGCGAAAGTTACCTGCTGGCCGACAAAATCATTGCAGCGGCCCGTGCCAGCGGCGCCGATGCCGTGCACCCCGGCTATGGTTTTCTGTCTGAGAACGCCGCCTTTGCCAAGCGTCTGGAGGACGCCGGGCTGGTGTTTCTCGGCCCACCGGCCAGCGCCATCGAAGCCATGGGCAGCAAGTCCGCTGCCAAAGCCTTGATGGAAGCCGCCGGGGTGCCGCTGGTGCCGGGCTATCACGGTGAAGACCAGGACCTGGAAACCTTTCGCAGCGCCGCCCAGCGCATTGGTTACCCGGTGCTGCTCAAGGCTACGGCGGGCGGTGGCGGCAAGGGCATGAAAGTGGTCGAGCGCGAAACTGAACTGGCCGAAGCGCTGGCCTCGGCGCGGCGTGAGGCGCAGTCTTCGTTTGGTGACGCACGCATGCTGGTGGAAAAGTACCTGCTGCAACCCCGCCATGTGGAGATCCAGGTGTTTGCCGACCGTCACGGCCACTGCCTGTACCTCAACGAGCGTGACTGTTCGATCCAGCGCCGCCACCAGAAGGTGGTCGAAGAAGCACCGGCACCGGGCCTGACCCCGGCATTGCGCAAGGCGATGGGCGAAGCGGCAGTGCGCGCCGCCCAGGCCATCGGTTATGTCGGCGCCGGGACAGTCGAGTTTCTGCTCGATGCCCGCGGCGAATTCTTCTTCATGGAAATGAACACCCGCCTGCAGGTCGAACACCCGGTGACCGAAGCGATCACCGGCCTGGACCTGGTGGCCTGGCAGATTCGTGTGGCCCGCGGTGAGCCGCTGCCGATCACCCAGGAGCAAGTGCCGCTCAACGGCCATGCGATTGAAGTACGCCTGTATGCCGAAGACCCGGAAGGCGGCTTTCTGCCGGCCAGCGGTCATCTGGCGCTGTATCGCGAAGCCGCACCAGGAGCGGGGCGCCGGGTTGATAGCGGGGTGCAGGAGGGTGATGACATTTCGCCGTTCTACGACCCGATGCTGGCCAAGCTGATTGCCTGGGGCGAGAACCGCGAAGAAGCCCGGCAGCGGCTGCTGGCGATGCTGGCTGAAACCGTGGTGGCCGGGTTCAGAACCAACCTGGTGTTCCTGCAACGCATCCTCGCCCACCCGGCGTTTGCCGCTGCCGAACTGGACACCGGCTTCATCGAGCGGCATCAGGCGCAACTGCTGCCGGCGCCTGCACCGTTGCCCGATGCTTTCTGGCAACAGGCTGGCGCCGCTGTGCTGGCCAGTGAACCGGCCCGGCTGCGGGCCGATGATCCGCATTCACCCTGGGCGGCGCGCAGTGCCTGGCGCAGTGGCCTACCAGCTGTAACCGGTCTGGTGCTGAGCTGTGGCGAAACGCTGCGGGAGGTGAACGTCAGCCCGGACACGGCCCCGCCGCGCAACGTGTTGCGTGAAGGTGACACGCTGTACCTGCGGTGGGGGCTTGAATGGCTGGCGGTCAAACGCTTCGACCCGATTGCCAATGCTGCCGCCGGCCATGAGCAACAGGCAGGGCTGGTCGCACCGATGAATGGCAGCATCGTCAACGTACTGGTCGAGGTCGGCCAGCGTGTCGAAGCCGGCACGCAACTGGTGGTGCTTGAAGCAATGAAAATGGAACACAGCATTCGGGCAGCCGAGGCCGGAGTGGTCAAGGCGCTGTATTGCCAGGAAGGTGAGTTGATTGCTGAAGGCACTGTGCTGGTGGAGCTGGAAACTCATGATTAGAGAGTCCTGTGTAGGCGCTCACCCGCGGCCTTGTCACCGCTGCGCAGCACCGGCCGGGCGGCGATCCGCTTTAGCCGGGAAGCCTTCGCGGCTAAAGCCGCTCCTACGGGATGCGCCAGGGAGATCATCATGAACCTGCCGCAACACGTTCGGCTGGTCGAAGTCGGCCCCCGCGACGGGCTGCAGAACGAAGCCCGGCCCATTGCCGTGGCTGACAAGGTCCGGCTGGTCGATGACCTGTCGGCGGCCGGGCTGGGGCATATCGAGGTGGGCAGTTTTGTCTCGCCCAAATGGGTGCCACAGATGGCCGGCAGCGCCGAGGTATTTGCCGGTATCCACCCGCGAGCCGGCGTAACCTACAGCGCCCTGACCCCGAACCTGCGCGGTCTTGAAGCCGCCATTGAAGCCGGAGTGCGCGAAGTGGCGGTGTTTGCCGCCGCCTCCGAGTCGTTCTCGCAGCGCAATATCAACTGCTCGATCAGTGACAGCCTTGAGCGCTTCGTACCGGTCATGCAACTGGCCGCGCAGCAGGGCATCCGCGTGCGCGGTTACGTGTCCTGTGTGCTGGGTTGCCCCTACGAGGGTGACATCGCGCCACAGGCCGTGGCGGATGTCAGCAAGGCGCTGCTGGCGCTGGGCTGCTACGAAATCTCGCTGGGCGACACCATCGGCGTCGGTACGGCCACGGCCACCCGCCGGTTGCTCGACGTGGTGGGGCGTGCCGTGCCACGTGAGCAACTGGCCGGGCATTTTCATGACACCTATGGCCAGGCGCTGACCAATATCTACGCCAGCTTGCTCGAAGGTGTCGCGGTGTTCGACAGCTCCGTGGCCGGCCTGGGCGGTTGCCCCTATGCCAAGGGCGCCACCGGCAATGTCGCCAGCGAAGACGTGGTTTATCTGCTTGACGGGCTGGGCATTGAAACCGGCATTGAACTTCGAGCGCTGGCCGAAGCGGGGCAGCGAATCTGTACCTTGCTGGGGCGGAGCAATGGCTCGCGGGTGGCGACGGCGTTGCTGGCGAATAGTTGTTAACGCCAAACAGCGATGCTGCGAGTCAACGCCCAGAGTGCGCACCGGTTCTCGAAGCAAGCGGGCTGGCCTACATGTTTTGCAAAGCGTGACTAGACTGTGAGCAAACGTGCACGTAGCAATGCGGCCGTTTACCACGGCCCTTTGGCTGGGGCGGTCCGTTGCAGACATGGAGGTAGATGTGCCGTTAGCGCAGGATGAGTCGCTGGAAATTCTGGTGGTCGACGACCAGCAAGATATCCGTGAAGAAATGGTCGAGCTGCTGGAAGACCTGGATCGGCCCGTACGCTGCGCCGGGTCCGGGGACGAGGCGCTGGAATGTGTGAGCCGGGGCAACATCGGCCTGGTCCTGATGGACGTCGAGATGCCGCGCATGGGCGGTTTCGAAGCCGCCCGGCGCATGCGTGCCGAGCCGCAAAGCCGTTACACGCCGATCATCTTCATTTCCGGGTTGCGCCAGACCGATGCCGTGCTCAATGAGGGCTATACCTCCGGCGCGGTGGATTTTCTGACCAAGCCGGTACAACCGGCGGTCCTGTTGCACAAGGCCAGGATATTGCTGGAGCACGAACAATACCGGCGCAGCCTGCTGCGGCTGACCCAGCAACTGGAGCAGGAGCGCGCCTTCAATGCCTCGATCCTCGACAACACCGCCGAGGGTATTCTGGTGGTCGGTGATGACGGCCGGGTGCGTTACGCCAACCCGGCCATCACCCGCATGCTCGGCTGTTCCAGTGAAGAACTGCAAGGCAGCGACCTGCTGTCGTGGGTCGAGTCGCCGCACGAAAACAACTGGCAGACCTCGGTGTTCCATGACTCGCGGCAACGCGGCGATAACCTGCGCCTGCACGACGCCAACCTGCGCGGCCGGGACGGTAGCAACATCCCGGTGGCGATGTCCTGCTCGCCGTTACCGGGCGAGCAACAGAGCATGACCGTGCTGGCAGTGGACATGTCGGTGGTCCGTGACCTGCACCGGCAACTGGAGCTGCAGGCAATCACCGATGCCCTGACCGGCCTGCTCAACCGTCGTGGCTTCATGCAGGCACTGCACGGCGCCGTGTCCCGCACCCAGCGCACCGGCTCGTTAAGTGCCTTGCTGTATCTGGACCTCGATGGCTTCAAACTGATCAACGACACCCTGAGCCATGAAAAGGGCGACGAAGTGCTGCGCTGGGTCAGCGTCCAGATGCAAGCCTGCCTGCGCCCCTACGACCGCCTGGCGCGCATTGGCGGCGATGAGTTTGCGGTGATCGTCGACAGCATGCACACCCCGGCCGACGCGGCGGCCATTGCGCAGAAACTGATCGAACAGGTCACGGTGGATGAGGGACCGTTTCGCCTGGGCGCGAGCATCGGGATTGCGTTTATCCCGTCCAGCGGCAACCACGTCGAAGACATCCTGCGTGCGGCCGATGCGGCGATGTACGCCGCCAAGCGCGGGGGCAAGGGCCAGTACCGGTTTCATGAGACGGTAGATAACGTGATTACTTGAGGTGGGGCCTGGTCGTTGCGCAAATCGGCGCATAGGGCCAAGGATGCATTTTCCAGATTACAGATATGACAAAGGCGCCTTACGGCGCCTCATTCACAGACAGGTCGGCTTGTCATCGCCATATATCTGCCTGGCTCTACGATTGCTGGTTACCCAGGATCCTTAGAGTCTCGCAAGCCCCTCTCGGGAACGGGGTCAACTATACCTGCTACTCGCTGTGATTAAGTAGCCTGTAGTCACAGTGCGACACTGACTTAGCTACCCATCCTGTTCAGATAAGCACCGCAGACCCGGTGGGGTTGGCTTGCCGACGAAGGCGGCGGTAAGTGCACAGCAGATACCGCAGTTTTACCGACCCTTTCACTGGCAACCCGAGCGTGCGCATCTCCCGGGGTGACCAATTCAAGCATGTGTTCGATGAATTTCAGCTCACCGCAATCTGATAACGAGTACTACGCCCACCACCCGGCAGCCGCACAAGGCAGCCCTTTTCCATCAGGTCACTCAAGTGCCGTGTGGCGGTAGCCTTGGAAACCTTGGCAACGGCCTGGTATTGCGCTGCACTGATGCCCTCATCGAGCAGGCGGTTAAGCACTTTGATTTGCTCTGCCGACAGGGCCTGATCACGATGCGCCTGCCAGAAGCGGGCCTTGGCCAGTACCCGATCGATCCGGGCCAAGGCTTGTTCCAGGCTGTTCAGCAGCGTGCTCAGGAACCATTGCAGCCACGCGGTGATATCCAGGCTGCCTTTCTGGCTGGCCTCAAGAATGCGGTAGTAACCGGCGCGATCTTCCAGAATGCTCGCCGACATTGCATAAAAGCGGATAGCCTGCTGCTCGCTTTGGGCCAAGGCCAGGTCGGTGATGGTGCGCGTCAGGCGGCCATTGCCGTCATCGAACGGGTGAAGGGTGACAAACCAGAAATGGGCGATACCGGCGCGTAGCAACGGATCAAGCTGGCTATCGCTGCGGCTGTTCTCGAACCACGCAAGAAACGTATCCAGTTGCTGCTCCAGTCCCTCACGGGGTGGCGCCTCAAAGTGCACGGTAGGCCGATCAAGCCGGCCGGAGACAACCTGCATCGGCTCGTGGCCGCGCAACGTGCCGATACCGAGCGGGCGAGCTAACAATCCCTCATCAACCGGGAACAGCCAGCGGTGCCAGGCAAACAGCCGCTGCAGATCAAGCGGTTGTGAAGACGTGCCGGTGGCATCCACCAGCAACTCGGCCAACCCTTCAGAGCGAGGCGACACCGGACCTTGCTCGTTAATGCCCAAGCGCCGGGCCAGAGAGGAACGCACCGAGCCAGCATTCAACTGCTCGCCCTCAATGGCTGACGAGGTAATGATATTGCGCAACATGGCATCCAGACGGCTCTGCGCCTCGGCATCCGCACTGACGGCACCGACCATACCGAGCAAACGACCCTGAGCCATCGTGCAGGCACGCAGCAGCGGCGCCAGTATGTCGGCTTGCCAATTAAAATGCGGCCATTGGGGCTGCTGCCAGATCCAGAAGGGGTTCTGCATAGCATTCTCGCTCATGAGCCGATTAGAGAGCCTATTCGGCTCATCGAATGAGCTGATAGTGCTGGATATTCGGCTCACTGTCTAACGTACATCCATAACAGCCAACTGCTCACGTATCTCACTAGCCGTTAAACCTCGGGTTTCCACCATCATGCCCGGCGCCCGAATCCTGGCAATCTCCGCATCGGTCAGCCCGAGACTGCGCAAACTGTCCGCCCAACGCTGCAAACGCGCCGGTGCCGTATGTCGCGCATTCGGCCCCTTGGCGCGCAGGCAGGCTTTGCATGTGTCGTCAGGAGAAGGCCGGTTGGCCCACGTGCCGGGGCGTCGGTACTCGAACAGACCGCAGTCGCATCGGCATAGCCAGACCGTGCCTTTGCCGGAGCGGCTGGAGCGATACCAGGCGATTGCCGTCAGGGTGCCGCGGCGCTTGCCGGTGTGATCGGCGGCGTTGTCGGGGCGGGGGGAGAGGGTAGGTAGATGGTTGAGAGTGATTGGGGGTATGTGATGGCTCATGAACTCCTCCTTGGATGGACGATGAGGATGGGTTGATCGCATAAAGATGCGTTTCGTTACCGGAAGCATACTTCCTGTTCTGGTTTTTGTGCAACGTGTTGAATGCTCATTTTTTGAGCAGCCACAGATGGACTACAACGTTGCCTTCGGCACAACCTTCAAGCGCCTGCGACGGCTAAAGGGCCTGACCCAGGAAGACTTCGGTGCGGTGGTCAGCGAGCGCTATGTCCGGATGCTGGAAAAGGGCGAGTACTCGCCGACGCTGGGGACCATTGGGGATCTTGCGCAGGTTTTGGGTGTGAGCCCGATTGCGTTGATCGCGCTTGTGCAGGCGGAGTTTCTTGGTGCGGATGTGGGGAAGTTGATGGATGAGGCGCTGGGTGATGTGCTGGGCTTTGCTGAGCCGATGTCACAGGACTGAGTTGCGGCTACTGCTTTCGAGTATGCGATGCGGCCAAGGGGGCCTTGAGTGTTTATCTCTAAATAACGTGTCGCTGTTTTTGAGTTTTAGCGACACGTTGTGCCCTTATGTCGCTGGTGGCGACCTATGTGCGCGACGTATTTTTTGCGGTATGCAAGTTCTGAAGCGTCTTGCCCGCCGGCTGGCTGAGTGGCGAAGGTGCGGACGTTTTGTGGACGATGAGAGGGGGCGAGACGAGATGAGCGACGCTTCCCGCAAGATACAAAAAAGCCGCGCAATGCGCGGCTTTCGATTTTCTGGTGGGCCCACACGGACTCGAACCGTGGACCAAAGGATTATGAGTCCTCTGCTCTAACCAACTGAGCTATAGGCCCTTTTGCAGGTCGCGGATTATAACGGTGCTTGGCGGGCGGCACCATCGGCATTTTCCAAAAACCTCGTTACAACACATTTTTCCTGAAAATCCTCCGCCGCCAGCGGGGCGCCGATGAGTGGCCCCTGAAGCTGCTGGCAGCCTTCCGCTTCCAGCACCCGCCGTTGTTCCGGGGTTTCGATGCCTTCGGCGATGACGGTCAGTTGCAGGCTGTGGCCCAGGGCGATGATGGCGCGGACGATGGCGGTGTCGTGGCGGTCTTCGGGCAGGCTGCGGATGAAGCTGCGGTCGATTTTCAGGGCGTCCAGCGGCAGGCGTTTAAGGTAGCCCAGTGAGGAATGGCCGGTGCCGAAGTCGTCGATCGCCAGGCGGATGCCCAGGCGTTTGAGGCTGTGCAGCACGCTGAGGGTGTGTTCGGGCTGGTTCATGATGCTTTGTTCGGTGATTTCCAGTTGCAGGCTGGCAGGTTTCAGGCGAAAGGCGCTGAGCAGTTGCAGCATCCGCTCGGGCAGTTGCGGCTGGCGCAGTTGGGCGCTGGTCAGGCTGATGGCCAGCGGGCCGAAGCCGGGTTGTTGTTTTTGCCAGTGCTGCAGTTGTCGGCACGCGGTTTCCATCAGCCATTCGCCGATCTGGCGGCTGCTGCCGCTGGCTTCGGCCAGTGGCATGAAGTGTTCGGGCGTCAGCAGGCCGAGTTGTGGGTGGTTCCAGCGCAGTTGCACGGCGGCGCCGCTCAGGCGCTGGTCGGGCAGGCTGATGCGCGGCTGGAAGCTCAGGCTTAGCTGGTGGTTGTCGATGGCCTGTTGCAGTTGCTGTTCCAGGGCGATGCGCTCGCGGCGGCGTACGCTGAGGTCGTGGCTGTAGCGTTCCACGCAGTTACGGCCTTTGGCTTTGGCGCGGTACATGGCGGCATCGGCGTTTTTGAGCAGGGTGGCGCTGTCCAGGCCGTCATCGGGGAACAGGCTGATGCCGATGCTGGCACCGATCACCAGTTGGTGTTCGCCAGCGGGCAGGGGCGTCTGCAGGCTGGTCAGCAGTTTGCTGGCGATGCTCTGGGCGTCGCTGGCTTGCAGCAGGCCGGGCAACAGGACCACGAATTCATCGCCGCCCAGGCGGGCCACGGTGTCGATGTCGCGCAGGTTGTCTTTGAGGCGCTGGGCCAGACTTTTTAGCAGCAGGTCACCGACGGCGTGGCCGAGGGTGTCGTTGACGGGTTTGAAGCGGTCCAGGTCGATGAACAGCACCGCGCCGAGGCTGGCGGAGTCCTGGCTGTGTTGCAGGGCGCTGCTCAGGCGGTTTTCGAACAGGGTGCGGTTGGGCAGGCCGGTCAGCGGGTCGTGGTGGGCTTGGTGGTCGAGGCGGGCGGCGGAGCGTTTGAGGTCGGAGATGTCGGCAAACACCGCGATGAAGTGGCTGATAGTGCCGTCGGCGTCGCGTTGGGTGTTGATGCTCAGCCAACTGGGGTAGGTGTCGCCGTTCTGGCGGCGGTTGCAGATTTCGCCTTGCCATTGGCCTTCGGCGTTGAGCTTGTGCCACATGGCGGCGAAGAACGCGCTGTCGTGCTGGCCGGAGGCAAGCAGGCGGGGTGTCTGGTTGAGGGCTTGTTGTTCGCTGTAGCCGGTGATGATGCTGAACGCCGCGTTGACCGCCAGGATGCGCTGGTGGGTGTCGGTGATCATTACCGCTGCGGTACTGTGTTCAAAGGCCGTGGCGGCGAGCTGCAGGCGCTTGTCCGGCTCGTGGGCCAGTGCGGCAGGTAAGGGTGCCGGGGAACTGTCGATTGACGGGCAAGCGTCGAGGTCGAGTATAAGTCCATGCATGAATGCACATCCTTGTTGAAGCGGGCGAGTGAGGCCGGCTACAACAGGGGGCCGGTGCGCACAGGTTTTTTGCCCGTGGCGTACATAGGTGTAGGACATATTTGCCGGGCTTGCCGGGTAAATGATGATTGGTGGGATTGGGGAGGTATGTAAGAGCTGCTTTGCTGCGAAGCTTCGCGGATAAAACGGATCGCCGCCCGGCCGGTCCTACAGGGTTATGGGTAGGGCTCAGAAACGCAAAACCCCCGGCAAGCCGGGGGTTCTGGTGAACGCTGAAGCGCTTACTCGTCCAGGAACGAGCGCAGGTGCTCGCTACGGGTCGGGTGACGCAGCTTGCGCAGCGCCTTGGCTTCGATCTGACGGATACGCTCACGGGTCACGTCGAATTGCTTGCCGACTTCTTCCAGCGTGTGGTCGGTGTTCATGTCGATACCGAAACGCATACGCAGGACTTTGGCTTCGCGGGCGGTGAGGCCCGACAGCACTTCGCGGGTGGCTTCCTTGAGGCTCTCTACGGTCGCCACGTCAATTGGCGACTGCATGGTGGAGTCCTCGATGAAGTCGCCCAGATGCGAATCTTCGTCGTCACCGATCGGGGTTTCCATGGAGATCGGCTCTTTGGCGATCTTCAGTACCTTGCGGATCTTGTCCTCAGGCATTTCCATGCGCTCGCCCAGCTCTTCCGGGGTCGGTTCACGACCCATTTCTTGCAGCATCTGCCGGGAAATACGGTTGAGCTTGTTGATCGTCTCGATCATGTGCACCGGAATACGGATGGTGCGCGCCTGGTCGGCAATCGACCGGGTGATGGCCTGACGGATCCACCAGGTGGCGTAGGTCGAGAACTTGTAGCCGCGACGGTATTCGAACTTGTCCACCGCCTTCATCAGACCAATGTTGCCTTCCTGGATCAGGTCGAGGAATTGCAGGCCACGGTTGGTGTACTTCTTGGCGATGGAGATCACCAGACGCAGGTTCGCCTCGACCATTTCTTTCTTGGCGCGGCGGGCCTTGGCCTCACCGATCGACATGCGACGGTTGATGTCCTTGATTTCAGCAACGGTCAGGCCGGTTTCTTCTTCAAGGTCGCGCAGCTTCTGCTGGCAACGCTTGATGTCAGGCTGGAAGCGCACAATGGCTTCGCCATGCTTGCTCTTGCTGTTGGCCAGCGAGTCGCTCCAGGCCAGGTCAACTTCGTTGCCAGGGAACTGGCGCAGGAAGTCGGCACGTGGCATGCGGGCATCACGCACACACAGTTGCATGATGGCGCGCTCTTGGGCACGCAGGCGCTCCAGAGCACCACGGACGCGCTCGACCAGCACTTCGAATTGCTTCGGCACCAGCTTGATCGGCATGAACAGATCAGCCAGGGCCAGCATTTCAGCGATGGCCTGCTTGTCGTCACGGCCTTTTTTCAGGGCCTTGAGGGCGATTGCCAACTGGTCGGCAACAGCACCGAAACGCTGCTGGGCAACGACCGGGTCCGGACCGCTCTCGGCCTCTTCCTCGTCGTCGCCGCTTTCGGACTCTTCGTCTTCGTCGTCGTCACCTTCGGCAGCTTTGGCGGTCTTTTCGTCCATTGGCGGCGGCACTTCGGCTGGCGGCGCAATGCCGTCATCCGGGTCGATGTAGCCGCTCAGGACGTCGGACAGCCGACCGCCTTCGCTGGTGACGCGAGTGTATTCGGAGAGGATGTATTCGACGGTGCCAGGGAAATGGGAGATAGCGCCCATGACTTCCCGGATACCTTCCTCGATGCGTTTGGCGATTTCGATCTCGCCTTCGCGGGTCAGAAGCTCGACCGTACCCATTTCGCGCATGTACATGCGCACCGGGTCGGTGGTGCGGCCGATGTCGCTTTCTACCGCCGCCAACGCTGCGGCGGCTTCTTCAGCGGCTGCTTCGTCGGTGTCGGCATCGGCCAGCATGAGGGCGTCTGCATCCGGAGCACTCTCGTGGACCGGGATCCCCATGTCGTTGATCATGCGGATGATGTCTTCCACCTGCTCAGGATCTGAAATATCCTCAGGCAAGTGGTCGTTGACCTCTGCGTAAGTCAGATACTTCTGCTCACGACCCAGGGTGATCAACTCTTTAATACGAGACTGCTGTTGCGCTTTTCCGGACATAACACCCTATCCACTGAAGGTCTTGGCGGGCAAAAAACAAGCCGAGGATTATACCCGAGCTAGGACCTCACGCGCCAGTTGAGGTCGGGTTTTGTGTCTGCTCTTTGCGACAAAGCAGACTCAAGAGCTGGATTTTTTCATCTGCAGTCAGCCCGGTCTGCTTTTCCTTGGTGATCAAACGGTCCAGGAGTCGCTCGCGTTGGCGGGCGGTTAACCTAGTTATAGTGTCGAAAAACTGTTGTTCAAGGTTGTCGGCCTCGATCAACCATTCCTTTTCGGCCAGTGCGCGCAGCAAACGGCCCTGTTCGGTGCCGTGCCAGCGGGCTATCAACTGTAACGACCGCAACCCCGGATTCTTTTGCCGGGCTTCGATCAAAGCGACCAGCAGCTGCGCCTGGAAATTGTCTTCATCGGCAAACCGGCTCGCATTGTCGACCTTTTCGGCCAGTTCCGGGTGGTGCAGCAAGGTGCGCAGGGCGGTCTGCATCGGTTGCTCGACCGTAACCGGCGTGCGCGGCTTGCGTTGTTCAAAGTCCTGACCCTGGCCTTTCTTGTTCCAGGGCTTGCCGTCCCATTTTTTCTGATTCTGACGACCGGCACCGCCGCCACCTCTGGGCGGCGTCCACTGCGGCTCCTGATCGTAGGCTTCATAGCCGCCCGCCGGAGCAAAGTCGGCGTAGTCAGGCATGCCGTTGTAGTCAGCATGGCTGTCATGGGCCGGCATGCTCTGCGCCGGGGCATTGTGCGCCATCTGGCTCATGGCCTCGCCGCTGAGCCCGGTAATCTCGCTAAGGCGCTGGCGCATCAGGGTGCGCAGGTTGGCGCCGGGGACTTTTTCGATCAGCGGCGCGGCCAGCGTTACCAGGTGTGCCTTGCCCTCCAGTGAGCGCGGATCGGCCTCATGGGTCAGTTGTTCGAAAAAGTAATCAGCCAGCGGTTGTGCATGCTGGTTGATCCGCGCCTTGAAGGCGTCCGTGCCTTCGGCGCGCACCAGGGTGTCCGGGTCTTCGCCTTCGGGCAGAAACAGAAAGCGTGCCTTGCGCCCGTCCTGCAGGCTCGACAGCGTCGCTTCCAGTGCGCGCCAGGCGGCATTGCGACCGGCCTGGTCGCCGTCGAAGCAAAACAATACGCTGGGCACCACGCGAAACAGCCGCTTGAGGTGTTCTTCGCTGGTGGCGGTGCCCAGCGTGGCGACGGCATTGCGCAGGCCTTGCTGGGCCAGGGCGATGACGTCCATGTAGCCCTCGACGACGATGATTTCGTCGAGGTTGCGATTGAATTTGCGCGCCTCATACAGGCCGTACAGTTCCTGGCCTTTGTGAAACACCGGGGTTTCCGGTGAGTTCAGGTACTTGGGCTTGTCGTCGCCGAGCACCCGGCCACCAAAGGCGATCACCCGACCTCGGCTGTCGCGGATCGGAAACATCACCCGGTCGCGGAAGCGGTCGTAACGCTTGCCGGTCTCGGTGTTTTCGATCAGCAGTCCTGCGTCGATCATCACCTTCTGTTGCAGGCTGTCACTGCTCAGGTGTTTGTAGAGGTTGTCCCAGCCGGGTGGGGCAAAGCCCATGCCGAAGTCGCGGGCGATTTCACCCGACAGGCCGCGGCCTTTGAGGTAATCGACGGCAGCTTTGCGCGCCGGGTGGTTTTTGAGTGCCTGGCGGTAGAACTCGGCGGCGGCTTCCAGCAACGGGTACAGCGGCGAATCGGTTGGCTGGCGCGGTTTCTGGCCGCGCACGCTCTGCTCGCGCGGCACTTCCATGCCGGCGGCCTTGGCCAGTTCTTCGACAGCCTGGGGAAAATCCAGGTTGTCGTGGTCCATGATGAAGCCCAGCGCGTTACCGCCCGCACCACAACCGAAGCAGTAGTAGAACTGCTTGTCGGGGCTAACGCTGAACGACGGGCTCTTTTCCTTGTGGAACGGGCAGCAGGCCACATGGTTTTTGCCGGCCTTCTTGAGTTGCACGCGCGAACTCACCACGTCGACGATATCGGTGCGGTTCAGGAGGTCGTCAATGAAACTCTGGGGAATCAACCCGGCCATGGCGTTCTCATCAGGCGAAATGCGGTGTTACAGCGCTCGTCATTGTGCGGTATGAATGACGTCAATGCACTCGACCCTGATACGACAGGGAGCTTTGTTGAGGTGCTTTTTGAAAGATGCGCTTGAGCCGGCCCTGGTGTGGCCGGTTGAAACGTAGCCCCGTTGGCTTTAAGCGAGAAAAGTCGCGAGGGCATAACGTCTTTGTGCGTTGAAGCGCTTTACAGGAAAACGCATCGCACGGCCTGGAGTCAGGCTGGAAGTGCGCTGACCAAACCCGCTTGCTCAGGCAATGCCTGGTGGGTTTTGTCAGTAAACAACAACTGCCGACAGCCCGGCTTATGGCCGGGCAAGGCAGAAGCTTGCGGCGTCAGTCTGTATTAGTACAGACGAACGGCGCGGCGCTGTTCGCGCTGAACTTTCTTGGCGTGACGCTTTACGGCTGCCGCTGCTTTGCGCTTACGCTCTGCAGTTGGCTTCTCGTAGAATTCACGGCTGCGAACTTCAGCCAGAACACCGGCTTTTTCGCAGGAGCGCTTGAAACGACGCAGAGCTACGTCGAAGGGTTCGTTCTCTTTTACTTTGACGGCTGGCATCCAGAGCTACCTTCATTCATTACCGGGGGGCAACGCTTCGTGCAAACGTTGCACTGAATACGTCGGTTTTTAAGGGTTGCGGATGTTACCCCTTCGTCAGCAGGAATGCAAAGCCTCTGATCGAAAAGCACTGGTCGGCATGCGGGTCGGCGACTATGATGCGCGCCTTCTTGAGGCTGAGCGCTCAGGCTTTTGCGCGGTCTCGTCAAGTTTGCCCCCCTGAAAAGGCGCACCCCATGCTAGTACTGGGATTAGAAACTTCCTGCGATGAAACCGGCGTCGCATTATACGACAGCGAGCGCGGCCTGCTGGCCGACGCGCTATTCAGCCAGATCGACCTGCACCGGGTGTATGGCGGTGTGGTGCCCGAGCTGGCCTCGCGCGATCACGTCAAGCGCATGCTGCCGCTGATTCGTCAGGTGCTGGCCGAAGCCGACTGCGTGGCCACCGATATCGACGCCATTGCCTACACGGCCGGCCCCGGGCTGGTCGGCGCGTTGCTGGTCGGTGCGTCGTGTGCGCAAGCGCTGGCGTTTGCCTGGGACATTCCGGCGCTGGGCGTGCATCACATGGAAGGCCATCTGCTGGCACCGATGCTTGAAGCCCAGCCACCCGAGTTTCCGTTCGTTGCTTTGCTGGTTTCCGGTGGTCACACCCAACTGGTCCGGGTCGATGGCATCGGTGAATACGAACTGATGGGCGAGTCGCTGGATGACGCGGCCGGTGAAGCCTTCGACAAGACCGCCAAGATGATGGGCCTGCGCTACCCTGGCGGCCCGGAAATTGCCCATTTGGCGAGCAAAGGCGTGCCAGGGCGTTTTACTTTTCCGCGGCCGATGACCGATCGTCCGGGCCTGACGTTCAGCTTCAGCGGCCTGAAAACCTCGGCGCTCAACACCTGGCAGCAGTGCCAGGCGTCTGGCGACGACAGCGAACAAACCCGTTGCGACATCTCGCTGGCCTTCCAGCAGGCGGTGGTGGACACTTTGACCATCAAGTGCAAGCGGGCACTCAAACAGGCCGGGCTCAAGAGCCTGGTGATCGCCGGTGGTGTGAGCGCCAACAAGGCGCTGCGTACGTCGCTGGAGAGCATGCTGGGTGAGATGAACGGCCAGGTTTTCTACGCACGGCCACAGTTCTGTACGGACAACGGCGCGATGATCGCCTATGCCGGCTGCCAGCGGTTGCTGGCCGGGCAGAAGGAAGGGCTTGGGATCAGTGTTCAGGCCCGCTGGCCGATGGAGCAGTTGCCGAGCCTGTGAGCGGGCGACGTGCAGCGGTTTTGGTGCTGATCAATTTTCATACGGGCATTCAAAAATGTCGTTCGCGTCCTTCGAGCAGGTCGCGTAGATTGCCGCGATGACGCCAGACAATCAGCAGGGTCAGGACGCTGACTGGCAGCAGCACTCTGGGTTCCTGCCAGGCCAGCAGTGGCAGGGTCAGGGGCGTGGCGATCAATGCCGCCAGCGAGCTGGTGCGGGTCAGATGAAAGGTCAGTAGCCAGATGAGCGCAGCCAGCAAGGCCGCCGGCGGATACAGCCCGAGCAGCATGCCGGCGGCGGTGGCGACACCCTTGCCACCCTGAAAGCGGAAGTACAGCGGAAACAGATGCCCCAGCACCGCGCAGACACCGATCCAGGCCTGCTCGTTGTGGCTCAGGCCGCAGTAGTCGGCGATCAGCACAGGCAACAGGCCTTTGCAAAGATCGCCTGCCAGCGTCAGGATGGCGAGTTTCTTGCCGGCCAGGCGCAGCATGTTGGTTGCCCCGGCGTTGCCTGAGCCGCTGGCACGTGGGTCCGGGCTGCCAGTGAGGCGGCT
Organism: Pseudomonas sp. 21LCFQ02; assembly: GCF_024129895.2. Lineage (NCBI taxonomy): Bacteria > Pseudomonadati > Pseudomonadota > Gammaproteobacteria > Pseudomonadales > Pseudomonadaceae > Pseudomonas > Pseudomonas sp. 21LCFQ02. The sequence continues at coordinate 808,410 of NZ_CM178749.1, read as the reverse complement.
GAGCAGGATGGCGAAGGACAGTGAGCCGAGCAGGTAGGCGAATATCGCCAGTAACCAAAACATGCTAACCATTCCGGGCGAGGATGCCCTGATTCTAACGGCGCATCGCGCCCTTGTCGTGCAGTGGAGAGTAGTGCTTGGACAGAGTGTTCATCGAAGGGCTGGAAGTTGACACCGTCATCGGCGCCTACGATTGGGAGCGCAGCATTCGTCAGTGCCTGCGTCTGGACTTGAGTTTCGCCTGGGATAACCGCCCGGCAGCCGAGAACGACGACCTGAGCAAGGCACTGGATTACGCCAGTGTGTCCGAGCGCATCCAGGCTTTTGCTGCGCAGAGCCAGTTCCAGTTGGTCGAGACGTTTGCCGAACGGCTGGCCGAGGTGTTGATGAGTGAGTTCAACATTCCGTGGTTGCACATCAAACTGACCAAGCCCGGCGCCGTTGCCGCCGCCAAGGGTGTGGGCGTGGAGATCGAGCGCGGATGTCGCTGACGCGGATTTTCCTGGGCCTGGGCAGCAATATCGAGCGCGAACGGCACCTGGCAGCCGGGCTTGATGCCCTGGCCGGGTTTCTTACCGACCTGAGTTGCTCGCCCGTGTTCGAAAGCCATGCGGTGGGGATCAAGAGCGGGCCGTTCTTCAATCTGGTGGTTTCGGCGCTGACTGATCTGCCGCTGATTGAACTGGACCGCCGGTTGAAATTCATCGAGGCAGATAATGGCCGTTACGCGCCTGATCGCGTCGGTTTGCCGCTGGATATCGACGTGTTGCTGTACGGTGATCTGGTCGGCAATTTCGACGGGCTGATCCTGCCGCGCGCTGAAATTCTCAAAAATGCCTTTGTCTTGTGGCCGTTGTCATTGATCGCCCCGGAGCGTGTGCATCCGGGAGCAGGGCAGTCGTTTGCCGGTCTTTGGGCCGGCTCGCAGATCGACCAGCAATTGTGGCCGGTTGCGTTTGAATGGCGGGGGCAGGCTTTGACGCCTGCGGAGTTGCTCGGTTAAGCCTCGGGGGGAGCGACCTTGGTCGCGAAGGGGCCCAACATCTGCTGCGAATGTGCCGCCGTCTTCGCTGGCAAGCCAGCTCCCACCAGGGGCATACAGTACCTAAGTGGACAGTATCGGCTCTAGCCCCGAAGCCTTTGCTGGTAATCGGCCTTGTAAACCTTCAACTGATCCAGCCGCGCTTCTTTCAGCGCATTGCCCAGTTCCTGGCCTTTGAGGCCTTTTTCCAGTAGCGGTTGTACCGACACGGCGCGTGCGGTTTCGGCGGCGCCCTGCAGGTAGCTTGCCTGTGGATAATCGCGCTGTTCGAACCCCAGCCGGCCGCGAGCGTCCATTTCGCAGGCGCAGATAAACTCCTGGAACCGCTGCGGGCGTCGGTACACGTCGAAGCTGTGCAGCAGTTCCAGCAGGGTCGAGGGTTTGAGTTCCAGTGCCCGATGGCCATGGGTGTGGTACTGGCCGACCAGCAGCGCCAGTTCCTGGCATTCTCGCGGCGCGCGCAGGCGTTCGTTGAGCGCCTTGATCAGGGGCAGGCCGGTGTGTTCATGGGCGATGTGGCGGGGCCATTCGCTTTCCGGGGTGACGCCTTTGCCTAGGTCATGCAGCAAGCAGGCCCAGCGTACGCTCAGTGGTTGCTGGTGCCGTGCGGTCTGTTGCAAAACGTTCAGTACATGCTCACCGGTGTCGATCTCGGGGTGATGTGCCTCGGGCTGCGGTACGCCAAACAAGGCTTCGACCTCTGGCATCAGTTCTTTGAGCGCGCCGCAGTCGTGCAGCACACGAATGAACACCTCGGGGTGATCCTCCATCAGGGCGCGGGAGATTTCTTTCCAGCTGCGCTCCGGCGTCAGTGCCTGAAGTTCGCCCGATTCGCTGAGCTGACGCATCAGGTCCATGGTTTCTGGCGCGATGCTGAACCCATGGCCGGCGTAACGTGCCGCAAAGCGGGCGACGCGCAGCACGCGCAGCGGATCTTCGGCAAAGGCCGGGGACACATGACGGAGTATGCGGGCTTCAAGGTCGTGCTGGCCGCCGTAGGGGTCGGTCAGGTTGCCGTCCTTGTCTTCGGCCATCGCGTTGATGGTCAGGTCGCGACGGATCAGGTCCTGTTCCAGCGTAACCTCGGGGCTGGCATGAAAGACGAAGCCGCCGTAGCCGACCCCGCTCTTGCGCTCGGTACGCGCCAGAGCATGCTCTTCACCGGTCAGGGGATGGAGGAATACCGGAAAGTCCGTGCCCACCGGGCGATAGCCCTTGATCAGCATTTCGTCGCTGGTCGCGCCGACCACGACCCAGTCGATATCGGTGACGGGTTGCCCCAGCAAGCGGTCGCGCACGGCGCCGCCGACTTTATAGATCTGCATAAGAACCTCCGTAAGCCCGACAGGATAAACCCTGTGTGGGGCTGACGGAGGTTAAAAGTGCATGACGATCTTTCTGAAACCTCCCAAAACGACCTGCTGGCTGCCTCGCTTAGGTTGTTGCAGCCGCCCTTTCAGAGGTGGTGGACCACCGCCAGATCCAGGCGCGGGTATTCGCTTTCGGCACCCTCGCCACGGGGCGGCACGTGATGGGTCTTGACCACCTGGTCGCCCTGCAGGGTTTCCAGATGCACGTCAAAGCCCCACAGGCGATGCAGGTGCTTGAGTACCTCGTCAGTGGACTCGCCCAGCGGCTTGCGGTTGTATTGCTGATGGCGCAGGGTCAGCGAGCGGTCGCCGCGTCGGTCGATGCTATAGATCTGCACATTGGGTTCGCGGTTGCCGAGGTTGTACTGCGCGGCCAGGGTTTCGCGGATGGTGCGGTAACCGTCCTCGTCATGAATGGCCGGCACCAGCAGTTCATCTTTCTGGTCGTCGTCCATGATGCTGAACAGCTTCAGGTCGCGCATGACCTTGGGTGACAGGTACTGGAGGATGAAGCTCTCGTCCTTGAAGCTGCTCATGGCGAACTTGATGGTGCTCAGCCAGTCGCCACCGGCAATGTCCGGGAACCAGCGGCGGTCTTCTTCGGTGGGGTTCTCGCAAATTCGGCGGATATCCTGAAACATCGAGAAGCCCAGGGTGTAGGGGTTGATGCCGCTGTAATAGGGGCTGTCAAAACCCGGCTGATAGATCACGCTGGTGTGCGATTGGAGGAACTCGAACATGAAGCCGTCGGTGACCAGGCCCTCGTCGTAGAGGTCGTTGATCAGTGTGTAGTGCCAGAAGGTCGCCCAGCCTTCGTTCATCACCTGGGTCTGGCGCTGTGGATAGAAGTACTGCGCGATCTTGCGCACGATGCGCACCACCTCACGCTGCCAGGGCTCCAGCAACGGGGCGTGTTTCTCGATGAAGTAGAGGATGTTTTCCTGCGGCTCGGCCGGGAAGCGGGCGTTGTCTGACTGGCTGTTTTTCCCTGCGTTTTTCGGGATGGTGCGCCACAGGTCGTTGATCTGCCGTTGCAGGTGTTCTTCACGGTCTTTTTGCCGGCGGCGCTCTTCCTCGGCGGAGATCGGATACGGCCGCTTGTAGCGGTCCACGCCGTAGTTCATCAGTGCGTGACACGAGTCGATCAGGTCTTCGACGGCATCGATACCGTGGCGTTCTTCGCACTGAGTGATGTACTGCTTGGCGAATACCAGATAATCGATGATCGAGCTGGCATCGGTCCAGGTGCGAAACAGGTAGTTGCCCTTGAAGAAACTGTTATGCCCGTAGCAGGCGTGGGCCACCACCAGTGCCTGCATGCAGATGGTGTTCTCTTCCATCAGGTAGGCGATGCACGGGTCGGAGTTGATGACGATCTCGTAGGCCAGGCCCATTTGCCCGCGGGAATAGGATTTCTCGGTGCTCAGGAACTGCTTGCCGTAGGACCAGTGGTGGTAGCCCAGCGGCATGCCGACCGAAGCGTAGGCGTCCATCATCTGTTCGGCGGTAATGACCTCGATCTGGTTGGGGTAGGTGTCCAGGGCGTAACGGTCGGCAATACGGCTGATTTCACGGTCGTAGGCCTGGATCAGTTCGAATGTCCACTCTGACCCCGTGGAGAGGGGCTGGCGTTTCTGATCTCTAGCGGTCATGTCACTAACCTGCGCTGGAAGAGTTCACGGAATACCGGGTAGATATCACCGGCGGAAACCAGTTGCTGTTGGGCGAAGGTGTCGGCGAACTCTTCGCCGATGCGTTCGTATTCGAACCACAGCGCCTGGTGCTCGCGCGGGGTGATCTCCACGTAGGTGTAGTACTGCACGAACGGCATGATCTGCTTGGTGAGAATTTCCCGGCAAATGGGCGAGTCGTCGTTCCAGTTGTCGCCATCGGAAGCCTGTGCGGCGTAGATGTTCCACTCGTTGGCCGGGTAGCGCTCGGCCATGATCTCCTGCATCAGTTTCAGAGCGCTGGAAACGATGGTGCCGCCGGTTTCGCGTGAATAGAAAAACTCTTCTTCGTCGACTTCCCGGGCACTGGTGTGGTGACGGATGAACACGACTTCGATCTTGTCGTAGTTACGCTTGAGAAACAGGTACAGCAGGATGAAGAAGCGCTTGGCGACGTCCTTGGTGGCCTGGGTCATGGAGCCGGATACGTCCATCAGGCAGAACATCACGGCCTTGGAGCTGGGGTTGGGTTGCTTGACCAGCAGGTTGTATTTGAGGTCAAAGGTATCCAGGTAAGGAACGCGACGAATACGGCCCTTGAGCCGTTCTATTTCTGTTTCAAGTTCCTGGATATCGCCGAAGTTGTCCGGCTCTTCCAGCTTGATTCGCTCAAGTTCGGCCTGGGCCTGCTTGAGCTTGGCGCGGCTGCTGCCGGACAGCGCAATGCGCCGCGCATGAGCCGAGCGCAGGGTGCGGATGATGTTGATGCGTGAAGGGTTGCCCTCGTTGCTGATCCCTGCACGTACGGTCTTGAAGGTGTCGGTGCCGGTGAGGTTGCGCTTGACCAGGTTGGGCAGCTCGAGGTCTTCGAACATGAACTCCAGAAACTCTTCCTGAGTGATCTGGAACACGAACTCGTCCATGCCTTCGCCGCTGTTGCTGGCCTTGCCGGCCCCTTTACCGGCGCCACCGCCTTGCGGCCGGGCGATGCGCTCGCCTGCGGTGAATTCCTTGTTGCCGGGATGCACCACGGTCTGTTTGCCGCCGCGCCCGTGGTGCAGCACTGGCTCGTCGATATCGCGGCCAGGAATGCTGATCTGTTCGCCATGTTCCATATCGGTGATGGAACGACGGCTGACGGCTTCTTCCACCGCCTTCTTGATGTGGTCACGGTAACGCCGCAGGAAACGCTGGCGGTTCACCGTGCTCTTGTTCTTGCCATTGAGGCGTCGGTCGATCACATAGCTCATACGGGCCCCTTAGGGGAGCTGCAAGCTCCAAGCTACAAGCTGCAAGTTAGACTGTCGAAACGCCGGCTTCACGCGACCATCGGTCAGTGCGTCGAACCTGTGAGGACGACGCACTGACGTTCTGGCCACTCGAAGCTTGTCGCTTGTGGCTGTCTTATTGCGATTTGCGTACGCGCAGGTACCACTCGGAGAGTAGCCGTACCTGTTTGTCGGTGTAGCCCCGCTCGACCATTCGAGTGACGAAGTCGTTGTGTTTCTGTTGGTCCTCTTTGCTGGCTTTGGCGTTGAAGCTGATGACCGGCAGCAGGTCTTCGGTGTTGGAGAACATTTTCTTCTCGATCACCACCCGCAGCTTTTCATAGCTCAGCCAGGTCGGATTCTTGCCATTGTTGTTGGCCCGCGCACGCAGGACGAAGTTGACGATTTCGTTACGGAAATCCTTCGGATTGCTGATGCCGGCCGGTTTCTCGATCTTTTCCAGTTCTTCGTTGAGGGCCACGCGATTGAGGATCTCGCCGGTTTCCGGGTCGCGATATTCCTGATCCTGAATCCAGAAGTCCGCATACAGCACGTAGCGGTCAAAGATGTTCTGCCCGTATTCGCTGTAGGACTCAAGGTAGGCGGTCTGGATTTCCTTGCCGATGAACTCGATATAGCGCGGTGCCAGGTATTCCTTGATGAAGCGCAGATAACGCTCGCGGGTTTCGGCCGGGTATTGTTCCTGCTCGATCTGCTGTTCGAGCACGTACAGCAGGTGAACCGGGTTGGCGGCCACTTCATGCGGGTCGAAGTTGAACACTTTGGACAGGATCTTGAAGGCGAAACGGGTCGAAAGACCGGTCATGCCCTCATCGACACCGGCGCTGTCGCGGTACTCCTGAATCGACTTGGCCTTGGGGTCGGTGTCCTTGAGGTTTTCGCCGTCGTACACGCGCATCTTGGAGTAGATGTTGGAGTTCTCAGGCTCTTTGAGGCGCGACAGGGTGGTGAACTGCGCCAGCATCTTGAGCGTATCCGGCGCGCAGTGAGCGTTGGCCAGGGAGCTATTGATCAGCAGTTTCTCGTAGATCTTTATTTCATCGCTGACGCGCAGGCAGTACGGCACCTTGACGATGTAGATCCGGTCGATGAATGCCTCGTTGTTCTTGTTGTTACGGAAGCTGTGCCACTCCGACTCGTTGGAGTGAGCCAGCAGGGTGCCGTTGAACGGAATCGCGCCCAGACCTTCGGTGCTGTTGTAGTTACCTTCCTGGGTAGCGGTGAGCAGCGGGTGAAGGACCTTGATCGGCGCCTTGAACATCTCGACGAATTCCATCAGGCCCTGGTTGGCACGGCACAGCGCGCCCGAATAGCTGTAGGCGTCAGCGTCGTTCTGCGGGAACTCTTCAAGCTTGCGAATATCGACCTTGCCCACCAGGGCAGAGATGTCCTGGTTGTTCTCATCCCCCGGCTCGGTCTTGGCGATACCGATCTGGTTGAGAATCGAGGGGTAGAGTTTGACCACCTTGAACTGGCTGATGTCACCGCCGAATTCAGCCAGCCGTTTGGTGGCCCAGGGCGACATGATGGTGCTGAGGTAGCGACGCGGAATGCCGAAGTCCTCTTCGAGAATTTCGCCGTCCTCGGCTGCGTTGAACAGCCCCAGCGGCGACTCGAATACCGGCGAGCCCTTGATTGCATAGAAGGGCACTTTCTGCATCAGTTGTTTGAGTTTCTCGGCCAGGGACGATTTACCGCCGCCCACTGGACCCAGCAGATAGAGAATCTGTTTCTTTTCTTCCAGGCCTTGGGCGGCATGGCGGAAATACGACACGATCTGCTCGATGCACTCTTCCATTCCGTGGAAGTCGGCGAAGGCCGGGTAACGTCTGATGACCTTGTTGGAGAACACCCTCGACAGCCGCGAATTGGTGGAGGTGTCCACCAGTTCAGGTTCCCCAATGGCCATCAGCAGTCGCTCTGCTGCCGAAGCATAGGCGCTGCGATCCCGTTTGCAGAGCTCAAGGTACTCCTGTAATGAGAGCTCTTCCTGCCGTGTGGTTTCGAAGCGTTGTTGGAAGTGGCTAAAAATACTCATGACGTCACCTCGCTCGATACGTTGAGCCGGCGGCGGATCGTCAGTCGATGCTGGCGGCAGCTGAGTCTCCAGATGCCGTTACCCCCCAGAACACCATAAAAGTAACTACCGATGACCCACGCGCCGATGTACCGGCTCTCCCCGGATTACGGATGGCCTGAGGGTAAGGATAGTTGGATTTCGCAAAGGTACAGGAGCGATATGCTCACAGGGCCCTCAACCGTTCGTCGGTTTCGGGCCCCAGCCCGCGCAGAATGCGGGGTGAGCCTTATGAAATTTTTTTTCAGTCAGCCTTGCGCGGTTTCGCCCGGATAGGTGCTGCGCCACAGTTCGAAACCGCCGTCCAGGCTGTAGACGTCCGAGAAGCCCTGGCTGACCAGATAGGCCGCTGCACTCTGGCTGGAGTTGCCGTGGTAGCAGACCACGATCACTGGCTGGTCGAGGTCCGCCTTGGCAATGAAGTCAGCCAGCGAGTGGTTGTCCAGATGCCGGGAGCCGGCGATATGGTTGCTGGCGAAGGTTTGCGGGTCGCGGATGTCGACCAGTGCCGCGCCCTGTTCGCGCAGGCCCTGGGCCTGCTCGGGGGCGATACGTTTGAATTCTGTCATGTCGGAGGCTCCTGGGCGTTGATGAGGCGGGCGGGTGTCGGCGTGATCGGGTTGGGGGCGACCGCCCGGCCATTATGATCGCAATCGCAGCGGTGGCGCGCCAGCGTGTCGAGGTTGAGCAAGGTCATGCTGCCGCCCCACACGCAGCCGCTGTCCAGAGCAAAGACGCCAGGCTCGTCGCAGCGGCCTTCGAGTGCCGCCCAGTGGCCGAAAACGATCTTCACCTCACGGGTCTTGCGTTGCTTGTGGCTGAACCAGGGCGCGTAGCCGGGCATCGCGGTGTCGATGCCTTCCTTGCCCTTGAGGTCGAGCTTGCCCTCGCTGGTGCAGAAGCGCATGCGGGTAAAGTAATTGGTGATGACCCGCAGGCGCGTGGTGCCCTCCAGGTCGTTGTCCCATTTGGCCGGCTCATTGCCGTACATATGCGCCAGAAACGGTTCGTACTGCTTGTCGTCGCGCAGCGCCTGTTCGACTTCGGCGGCCAGCCGGAGGGCTTTTTTCAGTGACCACTGTGGCGGGATGCCGGCATGGGCCATGGCGATATTACGCTCGGCGTCATAGTGCAGCAGCTTCTGGCGGCGCAGCCAGTCGAGCAGCATCTGGCCGTCGGGTGCGTCGAGAATTTCGCTCAGGGTATCGGACTTTTTCAGGCGTTCGGTCCTGCGCGACACGGCCAGCAGGTGCAAGTCGTGATTGCCCAGCACGCAGGTCACTGAGTCGCGCATGGCGTACAGGTAGCGCAGGGTTTCCAGTGACTGCGGGCCGCGGTTGACCAGGTCGCCGACCAGCCAGAGATTGTCCTGGCCAGGCGTGAAGCGGACTTCTTCAAGCAGGCACTTGAGCGGCTCAAGGCAACCTTGCAGGTCGCCGACAGCATACACCGCCATCAGTGCAGGGCGCCCGGCACGGCCAGGCGGAACGGGACGATCACGGCATCGAAGCGCTTGCCGTCCTCGGCGAGCATCTGGTAACTGCCCTGCATGTTGCCCACCTTGGCCGGCATCACGGTGCCGCTGCTGTAGGTGTGGCTCTGTCCGGGCTGGATCAGTGGTTGCTGACCGACCACGCCGTCGCCGCGTACTTCTTCGACATTGCCGTCACCATCGGTAATGATCCAGTGGCGTGACAGCAGCTTGGCTGGCAGCAGGCCATTGTTGTGGACGGTGATGGTGTAGGCAAAGGCGAAGCGGCTCTGCTCGGGATTCGATTGTTCAGCGAGGTAGCGGGTTACGACGCTTACATCAATCTGGTAGCGAGGGTCGGACATGCAGTGGGCCTTGAATGCAAAGGGCGGAAAACTCAAGCACTGGCTCAGTTTAGGGTCTGTTGCCATCCCATCACAACCGCGCCGAGGCCTGTTTTGTTGGCCAGTATAGGCGCCACTCTGTTGGAGTGCGTGTAACAAAACAGCCACGGACCTACGGGTTGCGCGCCAAATCGCGCCATGCTTCGTCGAAGGACTTGAAAAGGGAGCGACCATTTCCTGCGTCCTTCGCCTCGCCTGACACGATTTGGCGCTGCAACGCGGCCTGCGCTGAAACGGCAACAGACCCTACGCCATGTACGGAGAAAGTCATCGGCAGCGATGCTCCCCGTACCGGTCTTTGGGGTCAGTGCGCCTGGCTTTTTTCGCTGAGCTGATCAGCCAGACGGACGAACGCCGCCAGGTCGAGCTGCTCGGGACGCAGGCTGCCGTCTACGCCTGCGGCCTCGATGTCTTCGCTGCTGAGCAGCAGTTTGAGGGTGTTGCGCAGGGTCTTGCGGCGCTGGTTGAAGGCTTCGCGGACGATGCGTTCGAGCAGGCGGTGATCCTTGGCAGGGTGCGGCAGGGTTTCGTGCGGGACCAGCCGTACGATGGCCGAGTCGACCTTGGGCGGCGGGTTGAACGCGCCGGGTCCGACGTTAAACAGGTGTTCGACGCGGCAATGGTACTGGACCATGATCGACAGGCGACCCCAATCACCACCGCCAGGGCCGGCGGCCAGACGCTCGACGACTTCTTTCTGCAACATGAAGTGCATGTCGCGGATCAGCGCCGAATTGTCCAGCAGGTGGAAAATCAGCGGTGTCGAGATGTTGTATGGCAGGTTGCCGACCACTCGCAGGCTGTGCGGCGTCGCGCCCAGGCTGTTGAAGTCGAACTTCAGTGCATCGCCCTGATGCAGGTTGAAGTTGGTCTTGCCGGCGAACTGGTGATTGAGGATCGGGATCAGGTCCTTGTCCAGCTCAATCACGTCAAGCTGTGCCCCGCTGCCCAGCAGGCCTTCGGTCAATGCGCCCTGGCCAGGGCCGATTTCCAGCAGGCGGTCTTCAGGGCGGGCACGGATGGCGCGCAGGATACGGTCGATAACTCCGGCGTCGTGCAGGAAGTTCTGGCCAAAGCGCTTGCGCGCCCGGTGTTGGTATTGCTCGGTCATGAATGGGTCTCGGCCATCTGGTAGGCGGTTTGCAGAGCCACGAACAGGCTGCCGGTGTCGATCCGGCCGGTGCCGGCCAGATCCAGTGCGGTGCCGTGATCGACCGAGGTGCGGACGATCGGCAGGCCCAGGGTCACGTTGACCGCAGCGCCGAAGCCTTTGTACTTGAGGACCGGCAAGCCCTGATCGTGATACATCGCCAGCACCGCGTCGCAGTGCTCCAGATATTTGGGGGTAAACAGGGTATCGGCCGGAAGCGGGCCGCGCAGGTCGAAGCCCTCGTTGCGCAGGCGCTCCAGCGTAGGTTCAATGATGTCGATTTCTTCGCGCCCCAGGTGCCCGCCCTCGCCAGCGTGGGGGTTGAGGCCGCAGACCAGGATGCGCGGTGTGCTGATGCCGAACTTGCCGACCAGATCGTTGTGCAGGATGCGGGTCACGCGCTCCAGGCGCTCTGCCGTGATGGCGTCGGCCACCTCGCGCAGAGGCAGGTGTGTGGTGACCAGCGCGACACGCAGATCGCCGGTCGCCAGCATCATCACCACTTGTTCGGTGTGGGTCAGTTCTGCAAGAAACTCGGTGTGCCCGGAAAAGGCGATACCGCCTTCGTTGATCACGCCCTTGTGCACGGGGGCGGTGATCATGCCGGCGAAATGGCCGTCGAGGCAGCCTTGCGCGGCACGGGTCAGGGTCTGCAGGACGAACGCGGCATTGGCCTTGTCGAGCTGGCCGGTGCGCACCGGTGCCGCCAGTGGTGTGTCCCAGACATACAGGCTGCCAGCAGGCGCGGGCGTGTCAGGAAAGGCGTCAGCGCTGACCGGCAGCAGCTCAACGGCCAGCCCCAGTTGCGCGGCCCGCTCAAGGAGCAGGTCGCGGCTGGTGATGGCGATCACAGGGTGTGGCTGGGGCTGCGCGGCGATCAGCAGGCAAAGGTCAGGACCAATGCCGGCCGGCTCGCCGGGCGTCAGGGCGAAGCGGCGTGGCTTCACTGAGTGGCCTGGGCAGCGCCAGGAAGTTTGATTTCCACGTAGGCTTCGTCGCGGATCTGACGCAGCCAGGTTTGCAGCTCTTCATCGTACTTGCGGTTGCGCAGGGCATTGAGTGCCTGCTGCTCGCGGGCCTGGCTGGTGGCGTCAGTCGAGCGACGTCCCAGCACTTCCAGTACGTGCCAGCCATAGGCGGTCTTGAACGGTTTGGACAGCACGCCTTGCGGCGTCTCGTTCATGACCTGGCGGAACTCTGGAACCAGCGAGTTGGGGTCGACCCAGTTCAGGTCGCCGCCGTTGAGCGCCGAGCCAGGGTCTTCCGAGAAGCTTTTTGCCAGCTCTGCGAAGTCTTCACCGGCCTCGATACGGTCATACAGCTTGCCGGCCAGACGACGGGTTTCGGCTTCGCTGCGGATTTCGCTTGGCTTGATCAGGATGTGGCGAACGCGGACTTCGTCACGCAGTTGCACCTGGCCTTCACCGCCACGCTTGTCGAGCAGCTTGAGGATGATGAAGCCGCCGGGGGTCCGCGCAGGCGGCGTGATCTCGCCGGGTTTCATCGAGCTGAGCATGTCGCCGAACGGCGGCGGCAATTGAGCAGCTTTACGCCAGCCCATGTCACCGCCGTCCAGGGCGTTTTCGGTTGCCGAGCGAGCAATGGCCAACTGGGCGAAGTCTGCGCCTTTCTGCAGTTGTGCGTAGATGTCCTGGGCCTGCCGGGCCGCTGCCTGGATATCGGCAGAGGAAGCACTGTCAGAGGTGGCGATCAGGATATTGGCCAGATGCAGGTCTTCAGACATTTGCGCCTTGCCCAGGTCCGAGGCGAGGAAGTTCTTCACTTCCTGTTCCGAGACCTGGATACGCTCGGCGACCCGGCGCTGACGCACGCGGCTGATGATCATCTCGCGGCGGATCTGTTCCCGGGCATCATTGTACGACAGGCCATCGTGGGCCAGCGCAGCACGGAACTGCTCGATGCTCATGCCGTTGCGCTGGGCGATGGTCTCGACTGCCGAGTTGAGTTCTTCGTCGCTGATGCGAATGCCGGCGCGATCACCCATCTGCAGTTGCAGGTTTTCCAGAATCAGACGGTCGAGGGCCTGTGGCTGCAGCGCTTCGGCAGGCGGTGTGCCACCACCGCGCTTGGCGATGGTTTGCTGGACTTCGCGCACGCGCTGGTCGAGCTGGCTTTTCATGATGACGTCGTTATCGACGATGGCCACTACGCTGTCGAGCGGTTGGACGGCCGCATGGGCCGCGCCGCTCAGCAGCAGGGCGCCCAGCATCAGCGGGCGCAGGCAGTTACAGAGCTTTGTCTTCACGTTCACGATAACCTTGAATGCCGTTGTTCAGGAAGCTCTCGACCTTGGCGCCTGTGACGCCACCGAGGCCCTTCAACACAATTTGCAGGAACACGCCGCGGTCGCCTTTCTCGTTCTGAGGGGCTTCCTGGCTGTATTCGTCGTAGTCGACCCAGTAGCGGCTGACCAGGCGCAGCTTCCAGCAGCAGCTGTCATATTCGAAGCCGCCGAAGGCTTCCAGGGTGCGGTCACGGTTGTAGTCATACTGCCAGCGGCTGATCAGGCTCCACTGCGGCACGATTGGCCAGATGACCGAGAAATCGTGCTGCTGGATCTTGTAGTAGTCCTTCACATAGCCAGGGGTGCCCGGTGTGCCATAGTCACCGCCGCCCACGCTCCAGCGACCGGTGGTCTGGTCGTAGCGCACCAGGTCATTACGGTATCGGTAGCCGGCGTTGATGATCTTGCCCGGGTTGTCTTCAGGCTGGTAATGGAACATCGCGCTGCCCGAACGGGTGCTGCGGCTGTCTGGGTCCCAGTTGAAGTCGGACGAGAAGCGCCAGTCGCGGTTGAAGCGGAACTCGTATTCCAGGGCATAAGGCGAAACGTTGGCCTGGGCGTCGTCGCGGTCGGCGAACACCACGCCTGGCAGTTGCACCTTGCGGTCGCGGAAATACAAGGCCTGGCCGATGCTGAAGCGTTGGCGCTCGAAGCCGTTGTCTTCGATCCAGCGGTTGGTCACGCCCAGCGACAGCTTGTTCTCGTCACCGATGCGGTCGGCGCCGACGAAGCGGTTATCGCGGAACAGCGAGCTGTAGTTGAAGGTGGTTTCAGCCGTGTCGAACACCGGAATGTCGGTCTGGTCCTTCTCCGGTACGTAGAGATAGAACAGGCGAGGTTCGAGGGTCTGACGGTAGTCCTTGCCGAACAGCTGGGTGTCGCGGTCGAAGTACAGGCCGCTGTCGACGCTGAACACCGGAACGCTGCGGTTCTGGCTGCTGCTGTACTGCTCGTCGGCCAGCAGGCTGTTCTGGCCACGGTTGTCGAGGTCCAGGTCGTACTGGGTGTAGACGTACTTGAGCTTGGGCGTGACGAAGCCCCAGGTCCAGTTCAGCGGCAGGCTGACCGATGGTGCCAGGTTCAGACGGTCGCCGTTGGCGCGCGCCAGGCCTGTGACGTTGTTGTCCAGGCGCGGGCTGGCATTGCCGTTCTCGTCGATGAAGCTGCCGTTGCGCAGGTCACGCTCGAAGCGTACCAGCTCGGTTTGATAGTCGAACTGCAGGCCGCCCGGGTTGTACGGCAGGGTGCCGTTCAGGGTCAGCTGTGGCAGACGGTTGTAAGGCGTGATGTTGGCCACGGTGGCCAGCTTGTAGGCCTGTGCGTTGAGTTGCGCGGTGTAGCTGTCGCCGCGGTAGGTCAACACGCCTTGCTGGTTGATGTAGTCGGTTTTCGACACGCCAATCTGATCGGTCTGCAGGTCCTGGAAGTAGTACGGATCGCTGATGTCGGTGTAGTCGACCTTGGTCATCCAGCGCGAATCCAGACCCCCCTTGTGCTGCCAGTTGATCATCCAGCGGGTCTTGTCGTAGTCGGTCTGCAGCTTGCGCTCGTCTTCTTCGTCGTTGAGCCAGGCACCGCCGAACTGACCTTCGCTGCTCTTGGTCAGGTAACGGAATTCGCCTTCCATCAACAGGCCACGCTTGCTCATGTAGCGTGGGTACAACGTGGCGTCGTAGTTTGGCGCCAGGTTGAAGTAGTACGGCGTAACCAGCATGAAGCCGGTGTCGCTGCCGGTGCCGATGGTCGGCGGCAGGAAACCGGACTGGCGACGATCGTCAATCGGGAAGTAGATATACGGTGTGTAGAGGACCGGTATGTCTTTTACCCGCAGGGTGACGTTGGTCGCGGTGCCGAAACCGGTGGCCGGGTTCAGCGTGATGTTATTGCCTTTGAGCGTCCAGGCATTGCTGCCCGGTTCGCAGGAGGTATAGGTACCGTCCTTGAGGCGAATGATGGCGTTCTCGGAGCGCTTGGCGTACTGCGCATTACCGCGGATGTGCGAGTCGTGCAGGACGTATTCGGCGTTGTCGACCTGGGCTTCACCGGTGTCGAGTTGCAACTCGGCACGGTCACCGACGATCAGCGCGCCTTTGTCGCGCAGGCGTACGTTGCCGGTCAGCTCGCCACGGTTTTCAGCCTGGTGCAGAGCGGCCTCCTGGGCCTCGATCTGCATGCTGCCCTGGCGCATGACCACGTCACCGGCCAGCGAGGCGATCTGCTCTTGCTGCTGGTAGCGCGAAGCCTTGGCACCGATGAAGGTCGGCGCCTCGTTCTTTGGCGTGGTGTCGTCCATGCCCGGGCGCAGCGGCTCGACATAGGCACCGGCACAATAAGGCGCGGTTTCGGCCAGCTGCGCAGGTGTCAGCTTCTCGCGCGGTACCCAGTCAAGGTGGCTGTAGTCGGCACTGCGCGACTTCAGGCCTTTGCCTTTGGCTTGGGTAACCTGTTGGGCGGCGGGCTCTGCTGTCGAGGCGCTGTCGGACACAACGGTGCCGCTGCCGGCGCTGACGGCCGTGGCGGTGTGTGCAGGACGGGGCGGCAATGGCGCAGCGCTGGATTTCGGCGCGCAGTTCCAGGCTCCCGAAGCGGACACCGAACAGTCATACTGGTCGGCGGCAACCACGGAGGTGGAAACCAGAGGTTGCATCGCCAGCAGACTGCCGGTTACCAGCAACGGAAATTTTTTACGAAACGCGGGGGATTTCAATGCCATCTTATTAGTCCGGGCTTCCTGCGCGCCATCTGCCCGCGTGGGGCCGCACGCCTTTCGATGGGCTGAAAAAGATCCCGGATGATAAAGCATGACCCGCTTGACGGCTAGCGCCGTCGGAGACCCTTGTAATGCCAGATCAAGATATACGTCTGCAAAAGCTCAAAGTTTGGCTCGATGAACAGTTACCGCTGCTGTTTCAGCGTCATGGTTGGGGCGATGTTCCTGCGGCGAGCCTGACCGCAGCCAGCAGTGACGCCAGTTTTCGCCGTTATTTCCGCTGGCAGGCTGGCGACCGCACGCTGATCGTGATGGACGCGCCGCCGCCGCAGGAAAACTGTCGGCCGTTCGTTGATATCGCGCAACTGTTGGCAACTTCCGGTATCAACGTGCCGGTTATCCATGCCCAGGATCTGGAGCAGGGGTTTCTGTTGCTCAACGATCTGGGCCGGCAGACCTACCTGGATGTGATCAACGAACACAACGCCGATGAGCTGTTCGATGACGCCATCGCTGCCTTGCTCGCCTTCCAGCAACTGCCGATGGACGCGCCGCTGCCCAGCTATGATGTGGCGCTGTTGCGCCGCGAGCTGGAGCTGTTCCCGGAGTGGTATGTAAAGCACCATCTGGGTATCGAGTTCAGCACGGCGCAGCAGGCAGCCTGGCAACGCGTCAGTACCCTGTTGATTGACAGCGCGCTGGCCCAGCCCAAGGTCCTGGTGCATCGTGATTTCATGCCGCGTAACCTGATGCTCAGCGCGCCTAACCCCGGCGTGCTGGACTTTCAGGATGCGGTCTACGGCCCGGTGACTTATGACGTCACCTGTCTGTTCAAGGATGCCTTCCTGAGCTGGCCTGAGGAGCGTGTGGCTGGCTGGTTGCAGCAGTATTGGGACAAGGCTCGTGAAGCGGGTATTGCAGTGCAGTCCGAATTTGCCGAGTTTCAGCGCGCCAGCGACCTGATGGGCGTGCAGCGGCACCTGAAGGTCATCGGTATTTTTGCCCGAATCTGCCATCGCGATGGCAAACCGCGTTACCTGAGCGACGTTGCGCGCTTCTTCTCTTATATAGAGGCGGTGCTGGCCAGACGGCCGGAGCTGAGCGAACTGGGGCAACTACTGGCTGAGCTGCGTCAACCTGGCGAAGCGCCGGCCTGAGCATTTCTGGCTGATCATTGAAGAGGGCCTGATGAAAGCGATGATTCTCGCCGCCGGTAAAGGCGAGCGAATGCGTCCATTGACACTGACCACCCCCAAGCCGCTGGTGCGTGCTGCCGGGGTGCCGTTGATTGAGTATCACTTGAAGGCGCTGCATGCAGCGGGCATCCGTGAGGTGGTGATCAACCATGCCTGGTTGGGGCAGCAGATCGAGGATTACCTGGGCGACGGCCAGCGTTATGGCTTGAGCATTGGCTACTCCCCGGAAGGCGAGCCGCTGGAAACCGGAGGTGGAATCTTCCGGGCCTTGCCGTTGCTGGGCAATGAGCCTTTCGTGGTGGTCAATGGTGATGTCTGGACCGATTACGACTTCAGCCAATTGCGCCGCAAGATCGATGGCCTGGCGCATCTGGTGATGATCGACAATCCGCCGCACCACCCTGATGGCGACTTTTCCTTGCTGGGTGACCGGTTGGCTGAAGAGCATTCAGGTGATGAGCGCACCGATGCCCGGCGCCTGACCTACAGCGGTATCTCTATTATTGACCCGGCGCTGTTTGCCGGTTGTCAGGCGGGTGCCTTCAAACTTGCCCCGCTGCTTCGCGAGGCGATGCGTGCCGGTCGGGTGACTGGCGAGCATTTCCAGGGGCGCTGGGTGGATGTCGGCACCCTTGAGCGGCTGGCAGAAGTCGAGCAACTGCTGGCAGGCAACGCCTGATGCTGTGGCCGGGCACAATTATCGGTGCGGGCGCGGGCTATGCGCTGGCCAACATTCCGGGCGCCTTGTTGGGCGCGTTGCTGGGTCAGGTCATTGATCGGCGCCTGAAGCTGCGCAACTGGGCGTATTTGCGTGAGCGGCTGGGTGGCCGGGCGGCGATTCACGACGCTGACTTGCTGTTCGTACTGCTGGGTCGCCTGGCCAAGAGCGAGGGCCGGGTGGTGCCCAGCCATATCCATCAGGCACGCAATGAGATGGACCGGCTGCGCTTCAACGAGGCCGAGCGCTTGCGAGCCATTGAGGCCTTCAATCGGGGCCGCGATGGCAAGGAAGGGTTGCGCGGTTATCTGCGTAGCCTGCGCAGCGAGCCGGAAACCGGCGAGGCGTTGTTGCGCGCCTGTTGGCGCATGGCCTGGGCGGACGGCAAGGTGGCGCGCATCGAGCAGGAAATGATCGCGGCCTGGGGGCAATGGCTGGGCTGGTCACCGGTACGGATGCAGAGCCTGGCGGCCGAGTACGACCCGATGAAGCGTAACCGGGTCAGTGCCAGTGACGAGTATCAGCAGGCGCTGACGTTACTGGGGGTAGATGCTGATGCTGACCAGAAAAGCGTCAAACGAGCTTATCGACGTCTGCTCAGCCGCCATCATCCGGACAAGCTTGAAGGCGCCGGGGCCAGTTCCATGAGGGTCCGGGAAGCCACGGAAAAGACCCGCGAATTGCACAGCGCCTATGCCTTGATCAAGACACGGCGCGGTTTCCGTTAGGGTCGCGCCGCGTTCATCAGCGGGGCCGGTTACTCGGCCTGCACCCAGCCGCGGACCCGGCGGAACACCTGTTCCTGTTCGGCCTCGGAAATACCCGCCATATTGACCAGATTAATCTGAGTAAAGCCTGGCCCCTTGCTGCGCTTGCTGACTTGCAGGCGCTCTTCGGCGGCGCGCGAGGGCTGGTTCTTGTAGACGAAATCGGCGGTTTTGACCTTCAGGGTCGGGATGATTTCCGGCAACGAGAGCGTTGCATTGACAGGCTCCCGGGCGGCGATCATGACCAGTTTGTGCACTTGCGCGGTGGAGCGCTCGTTGACGAAGCGAGCGGCCCAGTAGGCGCCGCTGCCGTGGCCGAGCAGGATAATCTGGCGGGCCTGGTGTTGCTGGGCGAAGGCAATTGCGCTGTCGATGCGTGCCAGCACGCGTTCGGCTTCAGCCTCCGCGAGCGCTTTTGCCGCTGCAGCCAGTGCGTCTTGCGCCTGTTGGCGTGCCTGCTCACTGTCGGCTTCGGTTGCTGGCTGGGCAGCTTCCTTGGCCGGTTGCTTGGCAGCCTCTTTGGCCGGTTCAGCAGATCCCGGTTGCGCGGCGTCGGCCGCTTGTGGCTCGCGGGCCTGCAAGGCCGGGTCCTGGATGTCAGGCATCGCCAGGCTCAGGCTGGCCCAGCCGACATCGGGGAATTTGCGCCGCATGGGGCCGATCACATCCGGCCAGTCCGGCGACTCGTCGGCGCCCGGGACGATGATCACCATACCTTGCGGGTCGTCGCTATTGGCCGGCTTCCACAGGGCCAGAAAGGTGGTATCGCCGGCCTGCAGTTGTTGCAGGTCCTGACGCGGCAACTGACGCTCCAGGGCTTGGGCTTCTTCTTGCTCGCGCGGCAGCGGGGCCGGCCGCTCGGCAGCCGTCTCGGCCGGCGCGGTTTCGCTGGCTGGCGCAGGGTCGGCAGCCATCGCGGGCATGATGTGCGTCAGGTTCAGTGACAGCAACAGCGCAGGAAACATTGCGCGAAGGAGGTAGGGCATTGAATATTCCAGGCCAGTATCAAATGCTGGCAACCTGACAAGGCAGCAGCGTACAGGTGGGTTTGCCTGTCCGGGTATGGGAACAGACGAGAATGAAGCCTAGATGATAGCGGTTGTGCGTGGTTTTTTTATCGGCAGCCTGACGCTGCTCTTGATGCTGGCCACGCTGCCAGTGCGAGCGGATGAGCCTGAGCCTTCGTTCTGGGCGCCCCTGACCCGCGAACAGCGTGCCTGGCTTGACCAGCATGGCCCGCTGCGCGTTGGTTTATTGCTGCGTGCACCTTACGCGCAGTTTGATCAGCGGCTGCAGCAGTTGTCCGGGGCCAACGTCGACCTGATGAAGTCGGTGGCCAGCGCTCTGCGGGTGGAGCTGGTGTGGCGGACCTACCCGGATCAGGCGGCCATGGAAAAGGCCCTGAAGGATGGCGAGCTGGATCTGGCCCCAGGTTTGATGCAGACCCCGGCCGGGCTGCGCCACTGGCTGTTCTCTGATCCTTACCTGCGGGTTTCGCAACTGCTGGTGGGGGAGCGCGACGGTGGCGGGACGGTGGACCTTGAAACTCTGGATGAGCGTTCGCGGGTGGCGGTGCGCATGCCCGGTGCTACGGCGGATTATCTGCGCAGCAACTTTGCTCATCTGAACCTGCAAGGCGTGCCGCTGGAGCGTCAGGCGCTGCAACTGCTGCTCAGTCAGCAGGCGCGTTACGCGGTGGTGGACGAAGCGCAACTCAGCCGTCTGTTTCGTGAGCCGGAGTTCGCCGGCCTGGCGATTGTCGGCGATATCGGCTTGCCGCAGTTGTTGCGCATCGGCTCGCGGCGTGACTCGCCGGAGCTGGCGGCAATCGTCAGCGAAGCGCTGCTGGCGATTCCGGCCAAGGAGCTGGACCAGTTGCATACCCGCTGGATGCCGCTGACCTCATCGCGGTTCACCGAGTCCACGGGCTTGTGGAAGAACCTGTGTCTGCTGCTGTTGGCGCTGTTGCTGGCCAGTGCGGCGATTGTCGTGTGGCAGCGGCGCATGCAGCAGAGCCTGGAGCGGCAGTTGCTCGATGCCCGGGAAGACATTACCCGGCGCCTGGCCAGTGAGGAGGCGTTGCGCCTGGCGCAGTTCTCCATCGACCAGAGCACCGTAGGGATTCTCTGGGTCAATTGGGACAGCCGGGTGCGCTACGCCAATCATGCTGCCGAAACCATGCTGGGTTATGCCGCCGGTAAAGTGGTCGACCGGCCTTTGATCGATTTTGAGCCTGGCCTGCACATGGATCGCTGGCTGAACCTGTGGCGTAACGCGCGCTCCAGTGAAGACAGCCCGCAGGTGTTCGAAACCAACTGCATTCGCGCCGATGGCAGCGTGTTGCCAACCGACGTGTCGCTGAGCTTCCTGCGCTTTCGCGAGGCCGAGTACCTGGTGGTGTTTCTTAGCGATGTCAGCGAGCGACGCCGTGCCCACGAGCAGCTACGCGAGTTGTCAGCGCACCTGGAAAGCGTGCGTGAGGAGGAGAAAGCGCGGATTGCCCGTGAGGTGCATGACGAACTGGGGCAGATGCTCACCGTGCTTAAACTGGAAACCTCCATGTGCGAGCTGGCCTATGCGGATCTGGACCCAGGGCTGGGCGAGCGCCTTAACAGCATGAAACGGCTGATCGCCCAGTTGTTTCAGCTGGTGCGCGATGTCGCCACGGCGCTGCGCCCGCCGATTCTGGATGCCGGAATCGCCTCGGCCATCGAGTGGCAGGCGCGGCGTTTCGAAGAGCGCACCCAGATCCCGTGCCTGGTGCAGGTGCCGGATAACCTGCCGGCGCTCAGCGATGCGCGTGCCGTCGGTCTGTTTCGTATCCTTCAGGAGGCGTTGACCAATGTCATGCGTCATGCCGCTGCGCACTCGGTTCAGATCAGCCTGACCCTGGCCGATAACCTGTTATGCCTGAGCATCGCTGATGACGGTAAAGGCTTCGATCCGCAGACCGAGCGGCCGGCGTCTTTCGGTCTGGTCGGCATGCGTGAGCGGGTGCTGATGCTGGGCGGCAGTCTGGAGCTGGACAGCGAACCGGGCGAGGGCACAACCTTGCATATCTATATCCCCATCCCGCAGCAGGAGTGAGCACTGTGATTCGTGTACTGGTAGCCGAAGACCACACCATCGTGCGCGAAGGCATCAAGCAGCTCATCGGTCTGGCCAAGGACATGCAAGTGGTTGGCGAAGCCAGCAACGGCGAACAGTTGCTGGAGACTTTACGTCAGGTGCCTTGCGAGGTGGTGTTGCTGGACATCTCCATGCCCGGCGTCAACGGTCTGGAAGCCATTCCACGGATTCGCGCGCTGAACAACCCACCGGCAATCCTGATGCTGTCAATGCATGATGAAGCGCAAATGGCCGCCCGGGCACTGAAGTTCGGTGCGGCGGGGTACGCGACCAAGGACAGCGATCCGGCATTGCTGCTGACCGCGATTCGCCGGGTGGCGGCCGGTGGGCGCTACATCGACCCGGAACTGGCCGACCGCATGGTGTTTGAGGTCGGTCTGACTGACAGCCGGCCACTGCACTCGTTACTGTCCGAACGCGAGTTTTCGGTGTTCGAGCGTTTGGCTCAGGGCGCCAACGTCAACGACATTGCCCATCAGTTGGCCCTCAGTAGCAAGACCATCAGTACCCACAAGGCGCGGCTGATGCAGAAACTCAACGTCAATTCGGTGGCCGAACTGGTCAAATATGCGCTGGAGCACAAGCTGCTTTAACCCTGCACTTATCTGTAACCGACTGGGTAGGAGCGGCTTCAGCCGCGAATAATCGCGACGGTTCGCGGCTAAAGCCGCTCCTGCGAGGTTCAAGGCAATTTTGCATATTCAATAGCGTCATCCGTGTAGGGCGATCCCTACAAATCACCTTCCATCGCGCTTAGCTCATTCTCTCCGCGCTGCCGATTTGCGTGGCCTATGGCCTGCACTAATCTTGAACTCACGCAGTCATAGTCATAACAAAGGTGTGGGTAATGAGCGACGTCGATTCAAGTGCTGGGGCCAATGATGTTCTGGTCAGCTTTCGTGGTGTGCAGAAGAGCTACGATGGCGAATCACTGATCGTCAAAGACCTGAACCTGGATATTCGCAAAGGCGAGTTCCTGACCCTGCTCGGGCCGTCCGGCTCGGGCAAGACCACCAGCCTGATGATGCTGGCCGGCTTCGAGACGCCGACCGCCGGGCAGATCCTGCTTAACGGTCGGGCCATCAACAACGTGCCACCACACAAGCGCGACATTGGCATGGTGTTCCAGAACTATGCGTTGTTCCCGCACATGACGGTGGCCGAGAACCTGGCATTCCCGCTCTCGGTGCGCGGCCTGAGCAAGACCGACATCGGCGAGAAGGTCAAACGTGCCTTGGGCATGGTCCAGCTCGACGCCTTCGCGCATCGTTACCCGACCCAGATGTCCGGTGGTCAGCAGCAGCGTGTGGCGCTGGCCCGTGCGCTGGTGTTCGAGCCGCAACTGGTGCTGATGGACGAACCGCTGGGGGCCCTCGACAAGCAGTTGCGTGAACACATGCAGATGGAGATCAAGCACCTGCACCAGCGTCTTGGCGTGACCGTGGTCTACGTGACCCACGACCAGGGCGAGGCGCTGACCATGTCCGACCGCGTGGCGGTATTCCATCAAGGCGAAATCCAGCAGATCGACGCCCCGCGCACGCTCTATGAAGCGCCAAAAAATACTTTTGTAGCCAACTTCATTGGCGAGAACAACCGCCTCAATGGCCGTCTGGTCAGCCAGGAAGGTGAGCGTTGTGTGGTGGAACTCAGCCGTGGCGAGAAGGTTCAGGCGCTGGCGGTGAACGTCGGCCAGAGCGGCGACCCGGTGACGCTGTCGATCCGCCCTGAGCGCATCAGCCTCAATGGCCGCAGCGAGAGTTGCGCCAACCGTTTCTCTGGCCGGGTGGCCGAGTTCATCTACCTGGGCGACCACGTCCGGGTGCGTATGGAGGTCGCCGGTAAAACCGACTTCTTCGTCAAACAGCCAATTGCCGAACTCGACCCTGCCATGCGCGTGGGCGATGTCGTGCCGATCGGTTGGCAGACCGAGCACGCCCGTGCGCTCGATCCGCTGCAGCAAGTGCACTAAAACCCTGAACAGAGACGATCCATCGTCCTCACTCATTGCTTAACCAACACTGCCCGTGGAGAGAAGAATAAATGCTCAAACCATTGAAGTTCACCGCTATTACGCTGGGAATGATGTGTGCAGCGCACGCCATGGCAACCGATCTGACCGTTATTTCCTTCGGCGGCGCCAACAAGGCCGCCCAGGAAAAAGCCTTCTATGCCCCGTGGGAGAAGGCTGGCAACGGCAAGATCATTGCAGGTGAGTACAACGGTGAAATGGCCAAGATCAAGACCATGGTCGACACCAAGAGCGTGTCCTGGGACCTGGTAGAGGTCGAGTCGCCGGAGCTGGCACGCGGTTGCGACGAAGACATGTTCGAAGAGCTGGATCCGAAGCTGCTGGGTGATGCTGGCAAATACGTCAAAGGCGCGATTACCACCTGTGGCGCAGGCTTCTTCGTCTGGTCCACGGTCCTTGCCTACAATGCCGATAAAGTCAGCACCGCACCGACCAGTTGGGTTGATTTCTGGGACACCAAGAAATTCCCGGGCAAGCGCGGCCTGCGCAAAGGCGCCAAGTACACCCTGGAATTCGCCCTGATGGCCGATGGTGTGGCACCGAAAGATGTCTACACCGTACTGGCCAGCAAAGACGGCCAAGACCGCGCCTTCAAGAAACTCGACGAGCTCAAGGCAAATATTCAGTGGTGGGAAGCCGGTGCCCAGCCGCCGCAATACCTGGCCTCGGGTGACGTTGTCATGAGTTCGGCCTACAACGGTCGTATTGCTGCGGTGCAGAAAGAAAGCAACCTGAAAGTGGTGTGGAACGGCGGCGTGTATGACTTCGACGCATGGGCCATTCCGAAGGGTTCGAAAAATGCCGAGGCGGCCAAGAAGTTCATTGCCTACACGTTGGGCGCCGAACAGCAGAAGACTTATTCGGAAAACATCGCTTACGGCCCGGCCAACACCGACGCTGTGAAGCTGCTGGACAAGACCATTCTGGCTGACATGCCGACCACCGAAGAAAACATCAAAGACCAGGTGCAGATGAACGTTACGTTCTGGAACGACAACGGCGAAACCCTGGAGCAGCGCTTCACTGCCTGGGCTGCCAAGTAAGCGTCTGCCCCTGCGTAAGACCGGGGGTATTTCCTGTCAGGGGAATGCCCCCCTCGTTAAAAGATTTCGGAGTTCGCTATGGCCACCGCCGTGCCCCTGTCTGAAGGCGCCAGTCCCAACCTCAAGCAACGTCTGGCTCGTGCCGAACGGGTCAACCGTTTCAAGGCTCAGGCATTGATCGCGCCGCTGGTTATATTTCTGCTGTTGGTGTTTCTGGTGCCGATTGCTGCGCTGCTTTACAAGAGCGTGGGTAACCCAGAGGTCGTTGAAGCACTGCCTACCACCATCGTTGAGGTGGACAAGTGGGATGGCAAAGGCCTGCCGCCGGAAGCGGCGTACAAGGCGTTGAGCCTGGACCTTGCTGACGCCCGCAAGAATTCGACTGTAGGTGAGCTGTCCAAGCGCCTGAACCAGGAACTGGCCGGTTATCGCAGTCTGTTGAGCAAGACCTCCCGTGCGCTGCCGTTCGCGACTGAACCGGTGTCGTACAAAGAAGCACTCGAAGCGCTGGACGAGCGTTGGGGCGACCCGGCCTATTGGCAGGCGATTCGTCGTAACACCAGTAGCGTCACCCCATATTACCTGCTGGCAGCGCTCGATCACCGTATCGACGATGTTGGCGAAGTGGCCCCGGCCTCACCGGATCAGGCCATCTACCTGGATATTTTTGCCCGCACCTTCTGGATGGGGCTGGTGATCACCGCCATCTGTCTGGTGCTGGCCTACCCGCTGGCTTACCTGCTGGCCAGCCTGCCGTCGCGGCAGAGCAACTTGCTGATGATTCTGGTGCTGTTGCCGTTCTGGACCTCGATCCTGGTGCGGGTGGCGGCGTGGATCGTGCTGTTGCAATCGAGTGGCTTGATCAACAGTGCGCTAATGGCCATGGGCATTATCGATAAACCGCTGGAGCTGGTGTTCAACCGGGTCGGGGTGTACATCGCCATGGTGCATATCATGCTGCCGTTCATGATCC
Organism: Pseudomonas sp. 21LCFQ02; assembly: GCF_024129895.2. Classification (NCBI taxonomy): domain Bacteria; kingdom Pseudomonadati; phylum Pseudomonadota; class Gammaproteobacteria; order Pseudomonadales; family Pseudomonadaceae; genus Pseudomonas; species Pseudomonas sp. 21LCFQ02. Next base: position 783,064 of record NZ_CM178749.1, on the reverse strand, counting down.
TGCCGATCTACAGCGTGATGAAAAACATCTCGCCGAGCTACATGCGTGCGGCGATTTCGCTGGGTTGCCACCCGTTCGCCAGTTTCTGGCGGGTGTACTTCCCGCAGACCTACGCCGGGATCGGTGCTGGTTGCCTGTTGGTGTTCATCCTGTCGATTGGCTACTACATTACTCCGGCGTTGCTGGGCAGCCCGAACGATCAGATGGTCAGCTACTTCGTTGCCTTCTACACCAACACCAGCATCAACTGGGGTATGGCGACAGCGCTGGGCGGCCTGCTGCTGCTGGCGACCATCTTGCTGTACCTGATCTATAGCTGGTTGGTCGGCGCCAGCCGCCTGCGTCTGAGCTGAGGAGAATCGCCATGCTGACCCCTTACACTTCGCCCGTCGAGCGCATCTGGTACTACAGCCTGCGCATCCTCTGCGCGCTGATTCTGCTGTTTCTGGTGCTGCCGGTGCTGGTGATCGTGCCGCTGTCGTTCAACTCCGGAAGCTTTCTGGTCTACCCGCTGCAAGGGTTCTCGCTGCAGTGGTATGAAAACTTCTTCGAGTCAGCCGAGTGGATGCGCGCCCTGAAAAACAGCCTGATCGTCGCCCCGGCAGCGACCTTCCTGGCCATGGTGTTCGGCACCCTGGCTTCGATCGGCCTGACCCGTGGCGATTTCCCCGGCAAGCCGCTGGTCATGGCCCTGGTGATTTCGCCCATGGTCGTGCCGGTGGTGATCGTGGGTGTTGCCAGCTACCTGTTCTTCGCGCCATTGGGGCTGGGCAACAGCTACACCGCGCTGATCCTGGTGCATGCGGTACTGGGTGTGCCGTTCGTGATCATTACTGTGTCGGCCACTTTGCAGGGCTTTAACCATAACCTGGTGCGTGCCGCCGCCAGCCTGGGCGCTTCGCCGCTGACAGCGTTTCGCCGCGTGACCCTGCCGCTGATCGCCCCTGGCGTGATCAGTGGCGCGCTGTTCGCCTTCGCCACCTCGTTCGACGAGGTGGTGGTGACCCTGTTCCTCGCCGGCCCCGAGCAAGCGACCCTGCCCCGGCAGATGTTCAGCGGCATCCGCGAGAACCTTAGCCCGACCATCGCCGCTGCCGCGACCTTGCTGATCGGCTTCTCCGTGGCCCTGTTGCTGGTGCTGGAATGGTTGCGCGGGCGCAGCGAGAAACTGCGCACCCAGGCGGAATAAAGCAGCCACAAGCTGCGAGCTTCAAGCGGCAAGCAAGAGCGGTCCGTGGTGAAGGCTGCTCTTGCTTATGGCTTGCAGCTTGCGGCTTGAAGCTGCTACTGGGGTACAATGCGCGCCACCGTGATTCAGTCCAACAGGTGCGCCATGCAGCCCTTCGTTATTGCTCCATCGATTCTTTCCGCCGACTTCGCCCGCCTCGGGCAGGATGTCGACAGTGTCCTGGCCGCTGGAGCCGACTTCGTGCACTTCGATGTAATGGACAACCATTACGTGCCGAATCTGACCATCGGCCCGATGGTATGCAGCGCTTTGCGCAAGTATGGCGTCACCGCGCCGATCGATGTGCATCTGATGGTCAGCCCGGTCGATCGCATCATCGGCGACTTCATCGAGGCCGGTGCCAGTTACATCACTTTCCACCCCGAAGCCAGCCAGCATGTTGATCGGTCCCTGCAACTGATCCGTGACGGTGGCTGCAAGTCGGGCCTGGTGTTCAACCCGGCCACGCCATTGAGCGTGCTGGAGTACGTGATGGACAAGGTCGACATGATCCTGCTGATGAGCGTCAACCCAGGCTTCGGCGGGCAGAAGTTCATTCCCGGTACGCTGGACAAGCTGCGTCAGGCACGTGCGCTGATCGACGCATCGGGCCGTGACATTCGTCTGGAAATCGACGGCGGTGTGAACGTGCAGAACATCCGCGAGATTGCTGCCGCCGGGGCCGATACCTTCGTGGCCGGCTCTGCGATTTTCAATGCCCCGGACTACAAGCAAGTCATCGACAAAATGCGCAGCGAGCTGGCAGCGGCCCGCCCATGAGCGGCTTCGAACAGCTTTTTCCAGGCCAGTTGCCGAAACTGATCATGTTCGATCTGGACGGCACCCTGGTCGACTCGGTGCCCGACCTGGCCGTGGCAGTCGACAAGATGCTGCTGGGGCTTGGGCGTCCGGCGGCGGGGCTGGAGGCTGTACGGGCCTGGGTTGGCAATGGCGCACCGGTGCTGGTGCGCCGTGCCCTGGCCGGGGATATCGAGCATGCGAGCGTCGATGCCGGGTTGGCCGAACAGGGGCTTGAACTGTTCATGCAGGCCTATGCCGAGAAGCATGAACATACCGTGGTGTACCCCGGTGTGCGCGAAACCCTGAAGTGGCTGCAGAAGAAGGGCGTGGAAATGGCCCTGATCACCAACAAGCCGGAGCAGTTCGTCGCGCCGCTGCTTGATGAGATGAAACTGGGGCGGTTTTTCCGCTGGATCATCGGCGGCGATACCCTGCCACAGAAAAAACCCGACCCGGCGGCGTTGTTTCAGGTCATGAAAATGGCCGGGGTAGACGCCTCCCAAGCACTGTTCGTGGGCGATTCGCGCAGTGATGTGCAGGCGGCCAAGGCGGCCGGGGTTGCCAGTGTCGGCCTGACCTATGGTTACAACCATGGGCGACCGATTGCCGAGGAGTCGCCGTCGCTGGTGATTGATGATCTGCGCAAGCTGATTCCCGGTTGCCTGGACATGGGCGCTGAGATACTGTTGCCCGACATTGAACATCCCTCGCAAAGAGATTCCATCGTGGTGGTCACTCGCAAACTCTGGATGAAAGTCATCAAGGCCCTGGCCCGCTGGCGCTGGCGCGCCTGACTTGTTCCTGGCCGCGCATGCGGCACGTTTGCCATGGGCAACTTGCCCGACGGACTGTTTATCCTCATACCACGAGGCGTTTCATGAACCGCGAAGAATTCCTGCGTCTGGCCACTGAAGGCTACAACCGTATCCCGTTGGCCCTCGATACACTGGCCGATTTCGATACTCCCTTGTCGATCTATCTCAAACTGGCTGACCAGCCCAACTCCTATTTGCTGGAGTCGGTGCAGGGCGGCGAGAAGTGGGGGCGTTACTCGATTATCGGCCTGCCGTGCCGCACGGTATTGCGCGTCTATGGCCACAAGGTCAGCGTGACCCGCGATGGCGTCGAGATCGAGAGCCTGGAGGTTGAAGATCCGCTGGCGTTCGTTGAGACCTTCAAGGCCCGCTATAACGTGCCGACCCTGCCGGGGTTGCCGCGTTTCAATGGGGGGCTGGTCGGTTACTTCGGTTATGACTGTGTGCGCTATGTCGAAAAACGTCTGGCCACCTGCCCGAACCCGGACCCGCTGGGCGTGCCCGATATCCTGCTGATGGTTTCCGATGCGGTAGTGGTATTCGACAATCTGGCCGGCAAGATGCACGCCATCGTGCTGGTCGACCCGGCGCAGTCCGATGCTTATGAAAACGGTCTGGCCCAGCTTGATGCGTTGATGGAAAAGCTCCGCCAGCCGATCACCCCGCGTCGTGGGCTGGACCTGTCGCGTCCGCCGGCCGCCGAACCTGCGTTCCGCTCAAGTTACACCCAGAGCGACTATGAGCGGGCCGTAGACACCATCAAGCAGTACATCCTGGCAGGCGATGTGATGCAGGTGGTGCCGTCGCAGCGGATGTCCATCGACTTCAAGGCTGCGCCTATCGATCTGTATCGGGCGCTGCGTTGCTTCAACCCGACGCCGTACATGTACTTCTTCAACTTTGGCGACTTCCATGTGGTGGGCAGCTCACCGGAAGTGCTGGTGCGGGTCGAGGACAACCTGGTCACCGTGCGACCGATTGCCGGGACCCGTCCGCGTGGCGCGAACGAAGAAGCCGACCGGGCGCTGGAAGAAGACTTGCTGTCCGACGACAAGGAAATTGCCGAACACCTGATGCTCATCGATCTGGGGCGTAACGACACGGGGCGGGTTTCTGAAATCGGCACCGTGAAACTGACCGAGAAGATGGTCATCGAGCGTTATTCCAACGTGATGCACATCGTCTCCAACGTCACAGGCCAGCTCAAGAGTGGCCTGACGGCCATGGATGCATTGCGGGCGATCCTGCCGGCCGGCACCCTGTCAGGGGCGCCGAAGATCCGTGCCATGGAAATCATCGACGAACTGGAGCCGGTCAAGCGCGGCGTCTACGGCGGTGCGGTGGGTTACCTGGCGTGGAACGGCAACATGGACACCGCCATCGCTATCCGCACCGCAGTGATCAAGGATGGCGAGCTGCACGTGCAGGCTGGTGGCGGCATCGTGGCCGACTCGGTGCCGGCGCTTGAATGGGAAGAAACCATCAACAAACGCCGCGCCATGTTCCGCGCCGTTGCTTTGGCTGAGCAGCAGTAGCAGGGGCCGGGTGGCGCTCCGCTTGTAGGACCGGCTTTAGCCGGGAAGAAACGGTTAACGATTCCCGGCTAAAGCCAATACTGGTCACTTAAGCACTGTATGCCCACAGTGGGAGCCAACTGTCTTTCATCATCCCCCGATGAATGGGCATTTTATAATGCCATCGCGGATAGATTCCGCGATGGCGGGCAAAGCCCGCCCCCCATTCAAACCACGTGATCACGCCATGGTGTTCCGTCGCGCACCATGGCGTTCAGACGTATCAGCAGCACCCGCATGCAGGCCACCAGGGCCACTTTCGCGCACTTGCCTTTGGCACGCAGCCTCGCATAGCGCTCCTTGAAATCGGCGTTGTAGCGCACCATCACCAGCGCACACATGTAGGTCGCACGGCGCAGTTTCGTCCTCCCACCGTAGATCTGCCGCTTGCCGGCCTTGCTACCGCTGTCGTTGTTATACGGTGCCACACCGGCCAACGCTGCGATTTGTCCACGACTCAGATCACCCAGCTCTGGCAGGTAGCAGAACAGGCTGGCGATTGTCACTGGGCCTACGCCCTTTACGGCATGCAGCCGCTGCAGCAGTTCTGAGTCGACCTTGCGCGCTTGTGCATCGACAAGTTGATCTACCGCTTTGATCTGCACTTTGAGGCTGGCTTCCAACGCGAGGTAGATGTCCACCACGCTGGGCACTATGGTCTGTTTGATACGGCGCCGGTTGTCGTCACGTTGTTGAAGCAGATTGTTGCGCAAGTTGACCAGCTCAAGCAGGACTTCGCGCTCCTCGTCAGGCTTTGCGAAGCCCTTTGCCTCCAGGCTGGAGGCGAACATGGCCAGCATTTGCGCGTCGATTGGATCGGTCTTGGCACGCTTGCCCATGGCCAGAGCGAACTGACGTGAACGAACAGGGTTAATACGCTGGATCTTGAACCCGGCATTAGCCAGAAGCTTTACCGACAGTTTCTCGTAACCACCGGTGGCTTCAACAAGAACTCGTTCAACCTGATGGGCGCTGAGGTACTCAGCGATGCTGGCGAGACCTTCTTCAGTATTAGGCACACACAGCTCATCGGCTTTGGGAAACAGCGCAACCTGCAGCGTGGCCTTGGAAACATCAATACCGGCATAGGCGGACATGAGTAAAACCTCTAGGATAAAGAGTGAGAGGCGCTTTGGCCTGACTCACGCTTGTTGTTCGAGGTCGGACTCAGTCAACTGTTCGAGCTTTGAGCCAAAGCGGGAAGAGTGGATGGCAGCTTGGCTCCCACACGTGCTCTAGGCACCGCGATTTGTCAGCTTGCCATCCACCCCTCTCACCCCAGACTTTACCTTGATCAAAGACACAAGCGAGCTCTGCTCGCGAAGAGGCCAGTAAAAACACTACATCTGCTGCGAATGTGCCGCCCTCTTCGCGACCAAGGTCGCTCCTACAAAGGCATGCGGCGCTTATTTGAACAGTATTGGAGTAAGCCCCAATACTGTTCAGTTAGACGAAGTGAATGCTGGCCGAGCTATCCTCCTGTAAATGGCTCAGGAGGACACGCCTGTGGCTCGGACACGCAAATGCCTTCCAGACTCCCTCGATCTGGCTCATTTGATCAGTGCAGGTGTGTTGATAAACAGCTGTCCTCGTACCTTGATCGACGAAGTTCTCAAACAAACAGGACGCGGCAGCCAACGTGAACGTCTGTTAACTGCCCCCACCGTTGTCTATTACGTAATGGCCATGGCGCTTTGGCGTGACGCTCCGCTCGAAGAGGTTTTACGGATCGTCTGTGAGGGCGCGAACTGGCTCAATATTGGCGCCGGAGCTCATCCTCACAACCTCCAACTACCCACCAAATCGGCGATTTCGGCCGCCCGCAACCGGCTAGGTGCCAAAGTCATGCAGGGTCTCGCACAACGGGTGCTACGCCCGCTGGCCACGCCCGAGACCCGAGGTGCCTGGTATCGTGGTTGGCGCTTGATGGGCCTTGATGGCACCGTCCTCGACGTGGCTGACGAGCAAGCCAACGCCGACTACTTTGGCTACCCGCCTTCATCGAGAGGTAGCAGTGCGTTTCCACAACTGCGGCTCGTCAACCTGGTCGAGTGCGGAACCCATGTCATCACGGCGGCCCAGCTTGGGAATTGCCGCCAGAGCGAGCAAACCCTGGCAGAGCGATTGTTGCCCGAACATCTTCGATCTGACGAGTTACTGATGGCCGACCGGGGCTTCTACAGCTTCAAGCTTTGGAGTTTGGCGACTCAGTGTGGAGGTAAATTGCTTTGGCGAGTCAAAAGTACCGTCAAGCTGCCAGTCGAAGAATGCCTCAGTGATGGCTCGTATTTGAGTACGACGTACGAACTCCATGGCCGAAACCGAAAAAACAGCCATCGCGTACGGGTCGTGGAGTTCACTCTGGTGGATGAGGAGGGGCAACTGGGTGAGCGCTACCGACTGGTGACCAACCTGCTAGTGCCTGAGGAAGCTCCTGCAGCAGAGTTGGCCGCCTTGTATCACGAGCGCTGGGAGGTCGAAAACGTCTTCGATGAACTCAAAACCCATTTGCGCGGAGCCAGCACGGTACTGCGCAGCAAGAAGCCCGAACTGGTCAAGCAAGAGATGTGGGGTTTTCTACTGGCACATTTTGCAATCCGCCAGTTGATGATCCAGGCGGCTGATAAGGCAGCGATCGACCCGGACAGGCTGGGTTTTACGAACGCCGTGTGGGTAGTCAGAAGGAAGCTGCCGCAAGCGGCAGCTTTTCCCCCCTGAGCACGTCGAACTTTGGCGTGAATCGGTTTTGAAAGAGATCTTGCGCGGCAAGTGCATCAGCAGTCGAGGCAAGGCCAATCCGCGAGGCGTTAAGCGCAAGATGAGCGGCTATCCCGTCCGACGACGAGGACAGCCCCTCAATCGGCCATGTAGTCAAGTACCCATTTTTGCTTAAGTGAACAGTATTGGAGTAAGCCCCAATACTGTTCTGTTAGACCGGTGGTAGCCCGCTTGCTGGCGAAGACGGCGGCACATTCGCAGTAGATGCTGTGACTTTACCGGCCCTTTCGCGACCAAGGTCGCTCCCACAAAGGCATGCGGTGCTTATTTGAACAGTATTGCGGCTAAAGCCGGTCCTACAGCTCCCGCTCGCTTCAGAAATCCAGACTCACTCCGACACTGACCCCTTGCTGGGTCAGTTCGTCGTTCTTGCGCCAGTTGTAATTGGCGCGCAGGCTCAGGTCGCGACTGATTTTATGTGCCACCCCAAGGCTGGCGCGGTTGAGGTTGCGCTGAGGCTCATAGCCTTGTAGCTCGAAGTTGATCGACGACAGGCTGGTCAGGGCCATGCGCAGTTGTTGCGGGTCGGTTTCGAACTCGCGCTCGTGGGCGATTTCGCCGAACACTTGGGTGGCATTGCTCAATTGCCATTTGCCCAGCAGGCCGACCCCGCCGCGCTTTGAGGTGCGCTCTTGATCGTCGATGGTCAGGGCGGTCGAGCCATTGCCGCGCTCGCGATAGCCATCCACGTTCACCCGGGCATAGTCGGCGCTGATGAACGGCGACAGGTGCCAGGGGCGGTTGGCGCCGGCCAGGTCATAGCCCAGTCGTGCACTCAACGCCCACAGGTGACCGTCGGTGTCACCTTTTTGCTGGGCTTCGGCGACGCCCAGGGCGAATTTGCGCTCGGCCCGATCATAGTCGAGACGCCCGCCGGACGCGGCCAGGTCGCCCCACAGGTTGTTGGCCTGGTACTGCAGGAAAGCGCTGGCGATATAACCGTTGAGGCGGTAGTGCGAATCAAGCGCTCCTGCTTTCAAACTCTGGCGATAGGCTCCGGCAACCAGACCGCTGCGCCAGTGCTCGGCAAACCGGTAGCTGCCGCCGAGGGTCAGGTTGTAGCCGCGGCCATCGGCTTGGGCGCCGCTGCTTTGGGCGTCGATATCCAGATGCTGACCGCCGGCGGCGACCAGGCTGCGCCATTGGCCAATCGGCTGCCATGCACCGAAGTCCGTCAGCCATTGCGCGCGCAGTTCATCCTGTTGGCTACGCAAGGTGCTGTGACCCATTTCCGGCAGCAGGGTCAGTTCCCAAGGTGCAGAGAGGATCGACCAGCCGTAATCGGCGAGCAGTTGTTGTGCTGCGGTGGTGGGGTGTACGCGGTCATTGAAAAACAGCTTGCTCGGGTCCGGGCTGCTGCCGTTCAGGCCGTAGACCGGATTGGCTGTGCAGCTGTCGCCGCTGAAGCAAGTGCCGATCAGATTGGTATTGGCTGCAAAGCCGTAACGGGCCGGGTCGGCCAGGGTTTCGCTGATGAACAGCGGAATGTTCAACGGGATGATCTGCGCATCGATCTGCGCCAGTTGCGCGACCAGTTGGCTGTTGAAGGCGGCACTGAGTTGAGACACCAAAGGTTGTGCCGGATTGCCGCTGAAGGCCGGAGTCTGGCCGATGTCCGGCAGCAGCCAGACCATGATGTAGCGTGCACCGGCCTGCTGCAGTGCTTGGGCGCTGTCGGCCAGGCGGCCACCGGCGGCCCGCGCATCGCTGGCACTCAGTACCCGGCCCTGGAGGAAGTCGTTGCCGCCGCCAGTCAGGTAATACAAGGCATCGGGATCAGCGCGAAAGTTATTGCCGGGCAGGTAACCCGGCCGGGTGCGCAAGGTGGTTCCCGAGTTGGGGTCGACCACGCTGGACTGCGAGGTGATGGCCGCCAGGATCTGGTCAGTGCGATACCCGCCGACCGCCCAATTGTTGCCGTCGGGCAGACCCAGGGCGGCGTTGAGCGGTGAAGTCGAGGCATTCAGATCGGCAGGCGCAATGCCGAGCATCATGCCCAGCAGGGTCGAAGAGCTGTAGCCGGTCATTTCACCGCTGCCGTAGGTCGGACCAGTGCGGTTGGTAAACCGCAGGCTCGCGCCGCTGGGGCCGGCGAGATCCGGGAATTGCCCGGCATCGGCCAGGCTGTCGCCGAAGACGAACAGGGTCGAGTAAGGCGCTGCGGTGCCCGGCGTCGGCAGGCAGCCCAGTGATAGCAGGCAAGCCAGCAGCGGCTTGCGCAACGAGGAAAACGGCGAGACGAGTGAGCGCATGGTAGCCATCCGTGTTGTTGTTTTTACCGGCCCCAGACACCCTAGCAAGCATTGGCACAGTTGCCAGGCCGATGGCCGGTTACGCGCAGCATTGGGCGTAATACGCGATGTCTGTCTGGGCAAATGATGTGCTTGTGGGCTGATGCGCTTTAACTGTCGGTTTCTGATGGGATATTGCGTCGGTTTTCTTGCGTACAATGATTGCGCGGTGTGACCCGGTACGCTAATGTCCCGAAACGTTTAGAAGAGACTCCTTCCGTGACGACTGTCAGCAAACTCTTGATGCGCGTTATCAAGGCTCACGCCCGTTGGCGTTGGCGCGCCTGACTATTCTCCTTCCGGCCACGCCGGACTCGTAACAATGTGCCCTCGTAATCTGTCTGCTGGTGCGCCCCGGATGCCTGATCATCCTGGTGATGGTGACCTGTGAGCGACGACCTGCGCGGGGCGGTTTCAAAGTCAGCGAATTCAAGAGGTGAGCTACATGCTGCTGATGATCGATAACTACGACTCCTTTACCTACAACGTCGTGCAGTACCTGGGTGAGCTGGGTGCCGATGTCAAAGTGATCCGCAACGACGAATTGACCATTGCCCAGATCGAGGCGCTCAACCCTGAGCGTATCGTGGTATCGCCAGGGCCTTGCACGCCTAACGAGGCTGGCGTGTCGCTTGAAGTGATCCGTCACTTTGCCGGCAAGCTGCCGATTCTCGGTGTCTGCCTGGGCCATCAATCGATCGGTCAGGCGTTTGGTGGTGATGTGGTGCGCGCCCGCCAGGTGATGCACGGCAAGACCAGCCCGGTGGCCCATGAAGACCTGGGCGTGTTCAATGGGCTGAACCAGCCGCTGGTGGTGACCCGTTATCACTCGCTGGTGGTCAAGCGCGAGACGTTGCCCGACTGCCTGGAAGTCACTGCCTGGACGGCGCATGCCGATGGTTCAGTGGACGAGATCATGGGCCTGCGGCACAAGACTCTGAATATCGAGGGTGTGCAGTTTCACCCCGAGTCGATCCTCACCGAGCAGGGTCATGAGCTGTTCGCCAACTTTCTCAAACAGACCGGCGGCAGTCGTCAGGCATAAGGAACTCCCATGAGCAGCACAATCAATATCAAGACTGCCCTGGACCGGGTGGTCAATCATCTGGACCTGAGCACTGAAGAAATGAGCCAGGTGATGCGCGACATCATGACCGGTCAGTGCACCGAGGCGCAGATCGGCGCGTTCATGATGGGCATGCGCATGAAAAGCGAGAGCATCGATGAAATCGTCGGCGCTGTCTCGGTGATGCGTGAGCTGGCAGGCCAGGTGCAGTTGCAGACGCTGGAGCGGGTGGTCGACATTGTCGGCACCGGTGGTGATGGCGCGAATATCTTCAACGTATCCACCGCCGCCTCGCTGGTGATCTCCGCTGCTGGCTGCACCGTGGCCAAGCATGGCAACCGTGCGGTGTCGGGCAAAAGCGGCAGTGCCGACCTGCTTGAGGCTGCCGGTGTCTATCTGAACCTGAGCCCGGTGCAGGTCGCTCGTTGCATCGACAGTGTGGGCATCGGCTTCATGTTCGCGCAAATGCACCATGGTGCCATGAAGTACGCCGCCGGCCCCCGGCGAGACCTGGGGCTGCGCACCCTGTTCAACATGCTTGGCCCGCTGACCAACCCGGCCGGTGTGCGTCATCAGGTGGTGGGCGTGTTTACCCAGGCTTTGTGCCGGCCGCTGGCCGAGGTGTTGCAGCGCTTGGGTAGCAAGCACGTACTGGTGGTGCACTCTCAGGATGGTCTGGACGAATTCAGCCTGGCAGCGCCAACCTTTGTCGCTGAATTGAACAACGATCAGATCACTGAGTACTGGGTCCAGCCCGAGGACCTGGGGATCAAGAGCCAGAGCCTATATGGCCTGGTAGTCGACAGCCCGCAAGCCTCGCTGGAACTGATTCGTGATGCGCTGGGACGACGCAAGACCGAGAGCGGGCAAAAGGCTGCCGAAATGATCGTGCTCAACGCTGGCGCTGCACTTTACGCCGCTGATCATGCCTACAGCCTCAAAGAAGGCGTGGAGTTGGCTCACGATGCGTTGCACACTGGTCTGGCCCGGGAAAAACTCGAAGAGCTGGGCGCTTTTACCGCCGTATTCAAGCTGGAGAATGAAGGATGAGCGTGCCGACGGTTCTGGAAAAAATCCTGGCCCGCAAGGCTGAAGAAGTCATTGCCTGTCGTGCCCGGGTCAGCCTGGCCGAACTGGAACAACAGATTGCCAGGGGTGATGCACCGCGTGGCTTTGCTAATGCATTGATAGAACAGGCCAGGCGCAAGCAGCCGGCAGTGATTGCCGAGATCAAAAAGGCCTCACCGAGCAAAGGCGTGATCCGCGAAGATTTCAAGCCTGCCGAAATCGCCGTCAGTTATGAGCAGGGCGGGGCGACCTGCCTGTCGGTTCTGACTGACATCGACTTCTTTCAGGGCGCTGATGCGTATCTGCAGCAAGCCCGTGCGGCGTGCAAGCTGCCAGTGATCCGCAAGGATTTCATGATCGACCCGTATCAGGTGGTCGAGGCCCGTGCGCTGGGCGCCGATTGCATCCTGCTGATCGTTTCGGCCCTGGATGATGGGCGCATGGCTGAATTGGCCGCAACCGCCAAGGGCGTTGGTCTTGATGTCTTGGTCGAGGTCCATGACGGTGAGGAGCTGGAGCGCGCACTCAAGACTCTGGATACCCCGCTGGTGGGCATCAACAACCGTAACCTGCACACCTTCGACGTTAGCCTGGAAACCACGCTGGACCTGCTGCCGCGCATTCCGCGTGACCGTCTGGTGATCACTGAAAGCGGGATTCTCAATCGCGCCGATGTCGAGCTGATGGAAATCAACGACGTGTATTCGTTCCTGGTCGGCGAGGCATTCATGCGTGCCGAGCAGCCGGGCACCGAGTTGCAGCGTCTGTTCTTCCCCGAGCGCGGTGCAGCGCCCAGCGCTATCGGGCCGGTGATTGACTGACCCGGTGGCCGGCATGATCGTCGAGGCAGGTGTAGAGCAAGGTCTGCAGGCTGAGCTGGACCTGCTTGGCGCGGTGTGCGCCGGTGAGGCCGAGCATGGCCTGCTGTTCTGGCGTCCTGACCGGCAGGCCTTGGTCATGCCCCGGCGCATGAGCCGGCTGGCCGGGTTCGACGAGGCTTGTAAGGTTCTGGCCGAAAGCGGCTGGCCGGTCTTGCTGCGTGAGACCGGTGGTGAGCCGGTGCCGCAATCACCGGCCACGGTGAACATTGCGCTGGTCTATGCCCAGCCTGCGACGGATGTGGATCGCGACCGTATCGAGACGGCTTACCTGCGGTTATGCCAGCCAATGCTGAAGGTGCTTGCGGCGTTCGGCGGCCAGTCATCGTTGGGCGAGGTTGAAGGCGCATTTTGTGACGGGCGTTACAACGTCAATCTCAATGGCCGCAAGCTGGTGGGCACTGCCCAGCGCTGGCGCCAGGCCCAGGGTGGAGCACGTCCGGTGGTGTTGGTGCACGGCGCACTGCTGCTGGACAACCAGCGTGACGAGATGGTGGCAGCGGTCAATCTGTTCTACCAAAGCTGCGGACTGGCGCCGCGAGTGCAAGCCAGCAGTCATATTGCGCTGCGTGAAGTCTTTAGCGATGACCGGTTGCTTGAGCACCTGGCCGCAGCCTATCGGCAATTGCTCGCCGGGTTGTAACCTGCCTCAGCGGGTGCCGAACACCACCATGGTCTTGCCCTTGACGTGAACCAGGCGTTGTTCTTCCAGTGACTTGAGTACGCGCCCGACCATTTCTCGCGAACAACCCACGATACGGCCGATTTCCTGGCGGGTGATCTTGATTTGCATGCCGTCCGGGTGAGTCATGGCATCGGGTTGCTTGCACAGGTCCAACAGGGTGCGTGCCACCCGTCCGGTGACATCCAGAAACGCCAGGTCTCCGACCTTGCGCGTGGTATTGCGCAGGCGTTCGGCCATCTGGGCGCCCATGGTGTAGAGAATCTCCGGCTCTTGCTGGCTCAGCTCGCGGAATCTGGCGTAGCTGATCTCGGCGATCTCGCACTCGGTCTTGGCCCGCACCCACGCGCTACGCGGCGACGCATGGCCAAGAGGCTCGAACAGACCCAGCTCACCGAAGAAGTCGCCGCTGTTGAGGTAGGCGACGATCATTTCCCGGCCTTCGCTGTCTTCGATCAGAATCGTCACCGACCCTTTAACGATGAAGAACAGCGACTCCGAAGGGTCGCCTGCGCAGATAATGTGGCTTCTGGCCGGGCAGCGGCGGCGTTGGGCGTGCGTCAGGAGCTTGTCGATGCTCTTGAGTTTTGGATTGAGGGCGATGACGGCCATGCGTATTTCCCGAAAAAGTCTTGCGCCAGATTGCTTGTTATTGATTATCGGCCAAATCGTCATTCTCCCCAGCACGATGAGAGCACTTTGGCATTATTTCCGAAGTTTCCTACACATCTACCTTTAAAGTCATGACTTATATAGGCGGGCGGGAGTAAACACCCGGCTTGCACTCAACGCGCAACAGCCCCTAATCTGGCGACCCTTTTTTCCAGCAGTGGAGTCTGGCGATGAAAGCACGCATTCAATGGGCTGGCGAAGCCATGTTCCTCGGCGAGTCGGGCAGTGGTCATGTGGTGGTGATGGACGGCCCGCCGGAGGCCGGAGGCCGTAACCTTGGGGTACGGCCGATGGAGATGGTGCTGATCGGGCTGGGTGGTTGCAGCAATTTCGACGTGGTGAGTATTCTCAAGAAGTCCCGCCAGCCGGTCGAAAGCTGCGAGGCGTTTCTGGAAGCCGAGCGCGCTTCGGAAGATCCGAAGGTCTTCACCCGCATTCATCTGCACTTTGTGGTCAAGGGCCGAGGTTTGAAAGAAGCCCAGGTCAAGCGTGCCATCGAACTGTCGGCAGAGAAGTACTGCTCGGCCTCGATCATGCTGGGCAATGCCGGGGTGAAAATTACCCACGACTACGAGATCGTCGAGTTGGGCTGACTTCCATGAAAAAGGCGCTTTCGAAGCGCCTTTTTTCTGTTTGTCATGTCAGATCCGGTAAGTGGTCTTGGTCATGACCTTGGCCACCAGACTCATGCCGAACTTGACCGGCGTCGGGAAGCGAAAACCGCCTGCATCGAGTGCCGTTTCAGCATGATGGGCTTCATCGATGCGCATCTGTTCGAGGATGGCCCGGGACTTTTCGTCTTCGTTGGGAATCTGTTCGAGATGCTCGTCCAGGTGCTTGCAGACCTGATCTTCGGTCGCGGCGACGAAGCCGAGGCTCATCCGGTCGCTGATTAGCCCGGCAGCGGCGCCAATGCTGAATGACAGGCCGTAGAACAACGGGTTAAGCACGCTGGTATGGCTGCCCAACTGGTGAATGCGTTGCTCGCACCAAACCAGATGGTCAATCTCTTCTTCGGCGGCATGCTCCATGGCCTTGCGTACTTCGGGCAGCTTGGCGGTCAGGGCCTGACCCTGGTACAGCGCCTGGGCGCAGACTTCGCCAGTGTGGTTGATACGCATCAGGCCGGCGATGTGCCGGGTTTCGGTCTCGTCCATCTTGTGCTCCGGCCTCACGATGGCCGGCGATGGGCGCGAAGAGTGACCGCTTGAAGGAAGCAGGGTGCGCATGGCGCTGTCTGCCTGCAGCAGCAGTTTGTCGAGCACAGAGTAGTGGCGTTCGGTTGCCATGGGCACCTCCGAAGATATCGATTGGCCCCAGTCTACTGCAATCCTGCCCCTGAGGCTTGAGGCGGATCATCCTGCCGCGATGTGACTGATTGGCGACAGGATGCAGCCGCTGGTCGCGCACTCAGCCCGGAGGCCAGTTCATCTGACGTTGACCCAGTACGTGCATATGAATGTGATAGACGGTCTGGCCGCCGAGTTCATTGCAGTTCATCACGACGCGAAAGCCGTCTTCGCAGCCCAGCTCTTTGGCCAGCCGCTGTGCGGTGAACAGAATGTGCCCGGCCAGGGCTTTATCTTCTTCAGCCAGATCATTGAGGGTGCGGATCGGTTTTTTCGGGATGACCAGAAAATGCACTGGCGCTTGCGGGGCGATGTCGTGGAAGGCCAGGACCTGATCATCTTCGTAGATGATCTTCGCCGGGATTTCCCGATTGATGATCTTGGTAAAGATTGTCTCCACAGCCATGAACTCCTTGAGGGTGGGTGGGCCTTGCCGCAGTGTACTGAGGCGTTATTGCTTCGTCAGTAATTCAGGCAGCGCTTTCTGTTGAGCAAACCGCTGATCCGGCGGGTCAGCCAGCGTGAGGCCAGCCGTGGCCCGAATGTGCGCAGCTTGTTACGCCAGCCGGGCACGATGATTGCGCAATTGCGCTCCAGCGCGCGCACGGTATACAGCGCCAACTCTTCCGGGGTCATCATCTTGCGGTCGTCGGCGCGAACCTGGGCGGTGCGCCAGAAGGCCGTACGGGTCGGGCTGGGACAGAGTACCGAGACCTTGACTCCGTTTTTGTGGCCCTCTTCGCGCAAGGCTTCGGAAAAATGCAGTACATACGCTTTGCTGGCAGCATAGGTGCTCATCCACGGGCCTGGCTGAAAACCTGCCATGGCGGCGATGTTGAGAATCTGCCCGCCGCCATGCAAGGCCATCAGATTACCCACGGTGTGGCACAGACGGGTCAGGGCAAGGATATTCAGGTCGATCAGGTCCTGTTCGGCGGCCCACTCCTGACCCAGAAACGGCCCACATGTGCCGATCCCGGCGCTGTTGACCAGCAGATCGATCTGATGAGGGCTGTCTTCGAGTTCCAGCAGGAATCCGGATAGACGCAATGGTTCGCCCAGATCGCAAGCCCGGAACAGGACTTCGATACCGAAACGCTGGGTGAGCTCCAGGGCGATGCTTTCCAGCAGGTCACGCCGACGGGCCACCAGAATCAGGTTGTGACCCCGGCGTGCCAGAGCCTCGGCCATGGCCAGGCCTATGCCGCTGGTGGCGCCAGTGATCAGGGCGTAACGGGTCATGCAGGTCTCCATCGAACATCGTGCGTCGGCTTGTCTGCGGCTTACAGGCTTTGTCTTGAGCTCTGCGGGCTGACTGATATCGACTGCGCAGAATGACTGGAGGTCACTTCCATATGCTCTTTGAGCGACTTGAACATCCCGGCCCCGGTGAACAGGACAACCACAAACAGCAAAGCAAGGGTTGCCAGCCACAGACCGGTGATCACTTTGACCGTGGTGCTGTTGGCGGGCGGCGGCGGGCCATAGGCGTTGACGCCCTTGCTGCCTGGCATCAGGCACATCACCAGCGGGAAGAAACTGCCGACGACAGGCACCAGATTAAGCAACATGCACCAGCCCGACCAGCCGATGTCATGCAGCCGCTGGACACCCATGGGAATCAATGCCGCTGCGATGCCGACACCGACCAGCAGCATCGCGACACTGCCGGCGCCATCAGAGGCGCTCATCATCAACCCGGCCAACAAAGACAGCGGGCTGGTGATCACCAGCACCAGCAGCGACCAGGCCAGATAACGCAGGCGGCCGATGCGCCCGCTCAGGCTGAAGACTTTGAGTTCAGCATAGGCCGACGGGGTATCGACCTGGGCTTTGGGTGGCGCATAGGGCGAGAGCGTATCGGCGTCGATCGCTGGGCGGGTTTGCGGAACCGGCTCAACCTTGTCCAGGCTCAGGCTGATATCGGGCTCGGGCTCTATACGTGCCTGGACGCCGGCCTCTTGCAGTGCCAGCAGATAACGCTCGGCATCCGCCAGCGCCAGTCCTTGCTTCAACGCAACGGGCTGGCCACTGAACAGGGAGGCGACGGCCGCCACCTCAGTCTTGAACAACTGAGCGAGATTGAGTTTCGCGGTTTCGAGCTGTACGCCCTCGCGCAATTGTCCGTCGAACACGATTCGGTAGTGGGGGGCGGCCATGCAAGGCTTCCTTATCGAATATCAAAAGATTGCGGTGACCAAACGATGGCACAGGTGGCGCTTGGTCTATGAGCTATATCGACGCTGGTCTAGAAAGGTTTGACGACCACCAGAATGACGATAGCCAACAGCAGCAATACAGGAATTTCATTGAACCAGCGGTAAAAAACATGGCTGCGGCCGTTTTCACCGCGGGCAAAGCGTTTGATCTGGGCACCACACACATGGTGATAGCCGACCAGCAGGAACACCAGGGTCAGTTTGGCATGCAGCCAGCCTTGGCTAAGCCAGCCGGGGTTGAGCCAGACCAGCCAGGCGCCGAGCAGCAGCGCGACGATCATTGCTGGCCCCATGATACCTCGGTACAGCTTGCGCTCCATGACAATGAAACGCTCGCGACTGGTGCTGTCTTCGCTCATGGCGTGGTAAACGAACAGGCGCGGCAGGTAAAACAGGCCGGCAAACCAGCAGACAATGGCGACAATGTGCAGCGCTTTGATCCATAAATAGAGCATGTTAGTGGTTCTCCAGGTTCACGGTGGCCGAATAGTAGGGGGCGTGTGGCCTTACGTCACGTTGTCAGTTGTCGCATGGGGTGAATCGCTGGCCCGCGTCAGCGCGACGATCGGGCATGCTCTGGGCGGGTCACTGCTGTTGCTATAGTTGACCTGTTTTCTAGGACAAGCGGATAATGTGCTCATTACGCATTACGACGGCTTTAGCCGGGAGAGATCTGACATGAGCGTGGAAAGCTTCACTCCAGTGGCCCTGGAATTCACCCCTGGTGCCGCGCACAAGGTGAAAACCCTGGTTGATGAGGAAGGCAATGATCGCCTGAAACTGCGGGTTTTCGTGACCGGCGGCGGCTGCTCGGGCTTCCAGTACGGCTTTACCTTCGATGAAGACGTTGCCGACGATGACACTATCGTCGAGCGTGAGGGCGTAAGCCTGGTGGTCGACCCCATGAGCTTCCAGTATCTGGCTGGCGCTGAAGTGGACTATCAGGAAGGCCTGGAAGGTTCGCGTTTCGTGATCAAGAACCCTAACGCCACGACAACCTGCGGCTGTGGTTCGTCTTTCTCGATCTGATCGCCCATAACAAAAAGCCGTGCTGATGCGCGGCTTTTTTGTGGGCGTTTGGTCAGGCCGGGTAAATCGCGCCCAGGACACGCAGCCCGCGGGCACCGGTCACCGTCGGCCGATTGGCCGGCACGCTTTCCAGACAGCAATGCGCCAGCCAGGCAAACGCCATGGCTTCGACCCAGTCTGGATCGACCCCGAATTGAGCGGTACTGCTGACCCGTGTATTGGGCAGCAGGCTGGCGAGTCGGTCCATCAGCGCCTGATTGTGCGCACCACCACCACACACCAACAGCTCGATGGTTCCCGACTGGGCGCCCTGTAGCGACTGGGTGATGCTGCGTGCTGTGAGCTCCAGCAGGGTAGCCTGGACATCGTGTGCGGGCAGTTCTGCAAAAGCCTGCAAATGCCGCTTCAGCCAGCCCAGGTTGAAGACTTCACGGCCCGTGCTTTTCGGGCCTTGAGTAAGGAAGAACGGATCGCTGAGCAGTGCCTGTAACAGTGGCTGATGGACTTCGCCACTCGCAGACCACTCGCCATTGCGGTCGTAAGGCAGATTGCGCTGAGCCTGAATCCAGGCATCAAGCAAGACATTACCCGGCCCGCAGTCAAAACCGGACACCGGACGATCGGACTCGATCAGGGTCAGGTTGGTAAAGCCGCCTACGTTAAGTACTGCACGACGATCCTTGTTATCGTCGAACAGCGCTTCGTGGAACGCCGGCACCAAGGGCGCGCCTTGGCCTCCGGCAGCGACATCGCGACGGCGGAAGTCGGTCACCACGGTGATTTCGGTGAGTTCGGCCAGCAAGGCCGCGTTGCCTATCTGGATGCTGAAGCCGCGCGCCGGCTCATGGCGAATGGTCTGGCCATGGCTGCCGATGGCACGAATCTGCCCGGCCACCAGTTTCTGCTCGTTCAACAGAGCCTGTACGCCTTGGGCTACCAGCCTTACCCACTTCTGTTCGACGATCGCTGCTCGTGCCAGCTCGTCATCGCCGGGGGAGCAAAGGCCGAGCAGTTCGGCGCGAAGATCCTCCGGCATGGGGATGTAATGCGTCGCCAATAGCTTGGGACGCTGATCCTGCTCAAGCAGAGCGATATCGATTCCGTCGAGGCTGGTGCCCGACATGACGCCGATATAGAAGTGGGCCATGGTTTACCTTTTGTTCAGCGCCAGTTTGCTGGCTTTATCCTGATCCATACGCGCCATTAGCGGCTGACTCATCTGCAGGAAACGCTGCTTTTCGGCCTTGGCGATAGGTTCTGCCATTGGCAGTTTCTGACCCAGCGGATCGACGTGTACGCCGTTGACCTGAAACTCGTAGTGCAGGTGCGGGCCGGTCGACAGGCCGGTGGTTCCAATATAGCCGATGACCTGGCCTTGCTTGACGCTGCCGCCGGTCTGGACGCCTTTGGCAAAGCCCTGCATGTGACCGTACAGGGTGCGGTAGGTGTCACCATGCTGAATGATCACGGTATTGCCGTAGCCACCACGACGCCCTGCAAGCAACACTTTGCCGTCGCCGGTAGCTTTGATCGGAGTGCCCCGAGGTGCGGCGTAGTCAACACCCTTGTGGGCACGGATCTTGTTCAGGATCGGGTGCTTGCGGCCAGCCGAGAACACCGAGCTGATGCGCGCGAAATCAACCGGCGTGCGGATGAAGGCCTTGCGCATGCTGTTGCCTTCGGCGGTGTAGTAGTTCGCGTTACCTTGTTTGTTGACGTAGCGCACTGCGGTGTAGGTCTTGCCCCGGTTGGTGAACCGGGCGGCGAGAATGTTGCCGTTACCGATGCTCTTGCCGTTGATGACCTTCTGCTCGTAGACCACATCGAACTCGTCGCCTTTGCGCAGATCCTGGGCGAAGTCGATGTCGTAGCCGAAGACTTCGGCCATTTCCATGGTCATGGCGTGGGACAGGCCGGCACGTTGCGCCGATTGCGAAAGCGAGCTGTTGATCACGCCGTGGGCATAGGCGTTACGCACATCCGGCTTGCTGACTTCACGATCGAACGTATAGCCGTTGGCGCTTTTGGACAGGCTGATGGATTCCAGTTCGCTGAGCTTGCTGTGCAGCTTGTTGAGCTGACCGTCCGCAGACAGTTCGAATTGCAGGATCTGACCGTTTTGCAGTTTGCTGAATTGCTTGGCCTGTTTGTCGCTGGCCAGCAGTTCGTGGACCGCAGTGGCCGGCAACCCGACCTTCTCGAACAGGGTCGACAGGGTATCGCCCTTGGCTACGACCACTTCACGGTGATTGGGATCTTTCAGGGCCGGAGCGGTTGCCAGCTGGCCTTGCTCGGACTGGCCTTCCGGAATGACGGTTGCTGTTTCGTTTTCGCTGTCAGCCGATTCGATCTGGGCGAATGGTGAATCTGCGCCCTGAGGTGTGGCTTCGGCGCTGTTTGTAGCGTCTTCATGCTGTGCATGCTGTTCGGCAGGCATTTCCAGATCAAGACTGAGATTGGTGCGTTTTGCTTCGACTTCGCTGGATGGAAAAACCAGCAGCGCCAGGCTGAGGAGGGCTGCGATACCGCTTGCAGCCAGTAGGTGGCTCTTCGGGTAAAGCGGCGGCGCTTTAGGCGGAGTGTCGTTCATGGGCTATTTGACTTTGAAAAAGGTGAAATGGAAAAGATGAATGACATGATGAAGATGAAATAACTGTATAAAATATAACCAAATCCGGCGCGAAGCAACCCTGACCGAGAGACGGTCGGGTGGAGCGCCCGTGTGCCGGGCAAAAACTTGTAATTGGGCGCTGATCTTGTAAGGTTGGTTCCCTTCTGAATTGGGGGTGATATGAAATCGGTTGAAGAGCAGTTGGCGCTGATCAAGCGCGGCGCGGATGAGCTTCTGGTCGAGGCGGAGCTGGTAGAAAAGCTCAAGCGTGGCCAGCCACTGCGGATCAAGGCCGGTTTCGACCCTACTGCCCCGGATCTGCATCTGGGGCATACGGTGCTTATTAATAAGCTGCGTCAGTTCCAGGACCTGGGGCATCAGGTGATCTTCCTGATCGGTGACTTCACCGGCATGATCGGTGATCCGAGTGGCAAGAGTGCGACCCGTCCACCGCTGACTCGTGAGCAGGTGCTGGATTACGCCGAGACCTATAAGGCGCAGGTATTCAAGATCCTCGATCCGGCCAAGACTGAAGTGGCCTTCAACTCCACCTGGATGGATAAGCTCAGCCCGGCTGATTTCATTCGTCTTGCGTCGAACTACACCGTTGCGCGGATGCTTGAGCGCGATGACTTCGACAAGCGCTATACCGGCAACCAGCCGATCGCCATTCATGAGTTTCTGTATCCGCTGGTTCAAGGCTATGACTCGGTTGCCCTGCGCGCTGACGTCGAGCTGGGCGGTACCGATCAGAAATTCAACCTGTTGATGGGGCGTGAGCTGCAGCGTTCCTATGGTCAGGAGGCTCAGTGCATTCTGACCATGCCGTTGCTCGAAGGTCTGGATGGCGTGAAGAAGATGTCCAAATCCTTGGGTAACTATGTAGGGATCCAGGAGGCGCCGGGCGTCATCTATAACAAGCTTGTGTCTATTCCGGATGCGCTGATGTGGCGCTACTTCGAGCTGCTGAGCTTCCGTTCGATGGAAGAGATCAATGCGTTCAAGGCTGAAGTCGAGGCGGGCGCCAACCCGCGTGACATCAAGATCAAGCTGGCTGAAGAGATTGTTGCGCGGTTCCATGGCGAGGAAGCTGCCGCCACTGCGCATCGTTCTGCAGGCAACCGCATGAAAGATGGCGAGCTGCCTGAAGATTTGCCAGAGGTCATCGTTACTTCCAATGAGGATCTGCCGATTTCTGCCGTCCTTAATAAAGCAGGGCTGGTGAAGAATGCTGCCGGTGCACGTGATCTGCTGGCGGCCGGCAGCGTGAAGGTCGATGGTGAGGTGGTTGATCGCGGCTTTATATTCAAGCTTGGTGCTACTCATGTTTGCCAAGCGGGCAAGAAGGCTTTTGCGCGTATTTCCCTGAATCGCGAATGATTTTGAAATAAGTGTTGACGGGGTTTCAGATGTCCTTATAATGCGCACCACTTCCAACGCGGAATGAACGAGAAACTCCTTGGTAATCAACGAGTTAGAAGTTCAGAAAGGGTTGGAGGCGGTGCGAGCCTCCTGGCTCCGGCGGTGAAAAAGGCAGTTGACAGCAACTTAGGATGCTGTAAGATTCGCCTCCCGCTGACGAGTTAGTCGAAAGATGCTCGGCACGCTGTTCGGTTCTAGCGTTTCGAAGTTTTGAATGAGTTTGAAACTTCTGAAAATAAATGCTTGACAGAGCAAGAGGTTAGCGTAGAATGCGCGCCTCGGTTGAAGCGAAAGGCTCAACCAACCGCTCTTTAACAATTGAATCAAGCAATTCGTGTGGGTGCTTGCGCTGTCAGACTGAGAGTCAACAGATTATCAGCAACGTAAGTGGCCATGCGAGAAATCACATAGTCATTTGAGATTGCTGAGCCAAGTTTAGGGTTTTCTCAAAACCCAAGCAGTATTGAACTGAAGAGTTTGATCATGGCTCAGATTGAACGCTGGCGGCAGGCCTAACACATGCAAGTCGAGCGGTAGAGAGAAGCTTGCTTCTCTTGAGAGCGGCGGACGGGTGAGTAATGCCTAGGAATCTGCCTGATAGTGGGGGATAACGTCCGGAAACGGACGCTAATACCGCATACGTCCTACGGGAGAAAGTGGGGGCTCTTCGGACCTCACGCTATCAGATGAGCCTAGGTCGGATTAGCTAGTTGGTGGGGTAAAGGCTCACCAAGGCGACGATCCGTAACTGGTCTGAGAGGATGATCAGTCACACTGGAACTGAGACACGGTCCAGACTCCTACGGGAGGCAGCAGTGGGGAATATTGGACAATGGGCGAAAGCCTGATCCAGCCATGCCGCGTGTGTGAAGAAGGTCTTCGGATTGTAAAGCACTTTAAGTTGGGAGGAAGGGTCGTTACCTAATACGTGACGATTTTGACGTTACCGACAGAATAAGCACCGGCTAACTCTGTGCCAGCAGCCGCGGTAATACAGAGGGTGCAAGCGTTAATCGGAATTACTGGGCGTAAAGCGCGCGTAGGTGGTTTGTTAAGTTGGATGTGAAATCCCCGGGCTCAACCTGGGAACTGCATCCAAAACTGGCAAGCTAGAGTAGGGCAGAGGGTGGTGGAATTTCCTGTGTAGCGGTGAAATGCGTAGATATAGGAAGGAACACCAGTGGCGAAGGCGACCACCTGGGCTCATACTGACACTGAGGTGCGAAAGCGTGGGGAGCAAACAGGATTAGATACCCTGGTAGTCCACGCCGTAAACGATGTCAACTAGCCGTTGGAATCCTTGAGATTTTAGTGGCGCAGCTAACGCATTAAGTTGACCGCCTGGGGAGTACGGCCGCAAGGTTAAAACTCAAATGAATTGACGGGGGCCCGCACAAGCGGTGGAGCATGTGGTTTAATTCGAAGCAACGCGAAGAACCTTACCAGGCCTTGACATCCAATGAACTTTCCAGAGATGGATTGGTGCCTTCGGGAACATTGAGACAGGTGCTGCATGGCTGTCGT
Organism: Pseudomonas sp. 21LCFQ02; assembly: GCF_024129895.2. Taxonomy (NCBI): domain Bacteria; kingdom Pseudomonadati; phylum Pseudomonadota; class Gammaproteobacteria; order Pseudomonadales; family Pseudomonadaceae; genus Pseudomonas; species Pseudomonas sp. 21LCFQ02. The sequence continues at coordinate 759,057 of NZ_CM178749.1, read as the reverse complement.
CAGCTCGTGTCGTGAGATGTTGGGTTAAGTCCCGTAACGAGCGCAACCCTTGTCCTTAGTTACCAGCACGTTATGGTGGGCACTCTAAGGAGACTGCCGGTGACAAACCGGAGGAAGGTGGGGATGACGTCAAGTCATCATGGCCCTTACGGCCTGGGCTACACACGTGCTACAATGGTCGGTACAGAGGGTTGCCAAACCGCGAGGTGGAGCTAATCTCACAAAACCGATCGTAGTCCGGATCGCAGTCTGCAACTCGACTGCGTGAAGTCGGAATCGCTAGTAATCGCGAATCAGAATGTCGCGGTGAATACGTTCCCGGGCCTTGTACACACCGCCCGTCACACCATGGGAGTGGGTTGCACCAGAAGTAGCTAGTCTAACCTTCGGGAGGACGGTTACCACGGTGTGATTCATGACTGGGGTGAAGTCGTAACAAGGTAGCCGTAGGGGAACCTGCGGCTGGATCACCTCCTTAATCGACGACCCAGCTGCGTCGTAAGTTCCCACACGAATTGCTTGATTCATTGAAGAAGACGATAGAAGTAGCTCCAAGCTTTAAGCTGCAAGCTTCAGGCTTGATTGTTGTAGGCATCAAGATCTAGGTCTGTAGCTCAGTTGGTTAGAGCGCACCCCTGATAAGGGTGAGGTCGGCAGTTCAAATCTGCCCAGACCTACCAGTTCCCTGGGGCCATAGCTCAGCTGGGAGAGCGCCTGCCTTGCACGCAGGAGGTCAGCGGTTCGATCCCGCTTGGCTCCACCATTAACTGCTTCCTTGGTTAGAAAATAGAAATGAATATTCGCGGTGCGAATGTTGATTTCTGGTTTTTACCAGATCGTTCTTTAAAAATTCGGATATGTGAAACATTTTAGACTGTGCACCACTTTCACTGGTGGGGTGCAGGCTAAGGCAAAGAAAGTTTGTTGAATCAAGCTTTCGGCGAATGTCGTCTTCACAGTATAACCAGATAGCTTGGGGTTATATGGTCAAGTGAAGAAGCGCATACGGTGGATGCCTTGGCAGTCAGAGGCGATGAAAGACGTGGTAGCCTGCGATAAGCTTCGGGGAGTCGGCAAACAGACTTTGATCCGGAGATCTCTGAATGGGGGAACCCACTCAGCACAAGCTGAGTATCTTGCACTGAATACATAGGTGCAAGAGGCGAACCAGGGGAACTGAAACATCTAAGTACCCTGAGGAATAGAAATCAACCGAGATTCCCTTAGTAGTGGCGAGCGAACGGGGACCAGCCCTTAAGTGGCTTGGAGATTAGCGGAACGCTCTGGAAAGTGCGGCCATAGTGGGTGATAGCCCTGTACGCGAAAATCTCCTTGTCATGAAATCGAGTAGGACGGGGCACGAGAAACCTTGTCTGAATATGGGGGGACCATCCTCCAAGGCTAAATACTACTGACTGACCGATAGTGAACCAGTACCGTGAGGGAAAGGCGAAAAGAACCGCGGAGAGCGGAGTGAAATAGAACCTGAAACCGTATGCGTACAAGCAGTGGGAGCCTACTTGTTAGGTGACTGCGTACCTTTTGTATAATGGGTCAGCGACTTATATTCAGTGGCAAGCTTAACCGTATAGGGGAGGCGTAGCGAAAGCGAGTCTTAATAGGGCGTTTAGTCGCTGGGTATAGACCCGAAACCGGGCGATCTATCCATGGGCAGGTTGAAGGTTAGGTAACACTGACTGGAGGACCGAACCGACTACCGTTGAAAAGTTAGCGGATGACCTGTGGATCGGAGTGAAAGGCTAATCAAGCTCGGAGATAGCTGGTTCTCCTCGAAAGCTATTTAGGTAGCGCCTCATGTATCACTGTAGGGGGTAGAGCACTGTTTCGGCTAGGGGGTCATCCCGACTTACCAAACCGATGCAAACTCCGAATACCTACAAGTGCCGAGCATGGGAGACACACGGCGGGTGCTAACGTCCGTCGTGAAAAGGGAAACAACCCAGACCGTCAGCTAAGGTCCCAAAGTCATGGTTAAGTGGGAAACGATGTGGGAAGGCTTAGACAGCTAGGAGGTTGGCTTAGAAGCAGCCACCCTTTAAAGAAAGCGTAATAGCTCACTAGTCGAGTCGGCCTGCGCGGAAGATGTAACGGGGCTCAAACCATGCACCGAAGCTACGGGTATCACCTTTTGGTGATGCGGTAGAGGAGCGTTCTGTAAGCCTGTGAAGGTGAGTTGAGAAGCTTGCTGGAGGTATCAGAAGTGCGAATGCTGACATGAGTAACGACAATGGGAGTGAAAAACTCCCACGCCGAAAGACCAAGGTTTCCTGCGCAACGTTAATCGACGCAGGGTTAGTCGGTCCCTAAGGCGAGGCTGAAAAGCGTAGTCGATGGAAAACAGGTTAATATTCCTGTACTTCCGGTTATTGCGATGGAGGGACGGAGAAGGCTAGGCCAGCCTGGCGTTGGTTGTCCAGGTTTAAGGTGGTAGGCTGGGATCTTAGGCAAATCCGGGATCCCAAGGCCGAGAGCTGATGACGAGTGTTCTTTAGAACATGAAGTGGTTGATGCCATGCTTCCAGGAAAAGCTCCTAAGCTTCAGATAATCGGGAACCGTACCCCAAACCGACACAGGTGGTTAGGTAGAGAATACCAAGGCGCTTGAGAGAACTCGGGTGAAGGAACTAGGCAAAATGGCACCGTAACTTCGGGAGAAGGTGCGCCGGTGAGGGTGAAGGACTTGCTCCGTAAGCCCATGCCGGTCGAAGATACCAGGCCGCTGCGACTGTTTATTAAAAACACAGCACTCTGCAAACACGAAAGTGGACGTATAGGGTGTGACGCCTGCCCGGTGCCGGAAGGTTAATTGATGGGGTTAGCGCAAGCGAAGCTCTTGATCGAAGCCCCGGTAAACGGCGGCCGTAACTATAACGGTCCTAAGGTAGCGAAATTCCTTGTCGGGTAAGTTCCGACCTGCACGAATGGCGTAACGATGGCGGCGCTGTCTCCACCCGAGACTCAGTGAAATTGAAATCGCTGTGAAGATGCAGTGTATCCGCGGCTAGACGGAAAGACCCCGTGAACCTTTACTATAGCTTTGCACTGGACTTTGAATTTGCTTGTGTAGGATAGGTGGGAGGCTATGAAGCGTGGACGCCAGTCTGCGTGGAGCCATCCTTGAAATACCACCCTGGCAACTTTGAGGTTCTAACTCAGGTCCGTTATCCGGATCGAGGACAGTGTATGGTGGGTAGTTTGACTGGGGCGGTCTCCTCCCAAAGAGTAACGGAGGAGTACGAAGGTGCGCTCAGACCGGTCGGAAATCGGTCGTAGAGTATAAAGGCAAAAGCGCGCTTGACTGCGAGACCCACACGTCGAGCAGGTACGAAAGTAGGTCTTAGTGATCCGGTGGTTCTGTATGGAAGGGCCATCGCTCAACGGATAAAAGGTACTCCGGGGATAACAGGCTGATACCGCCCAAGAGTTCATATCGACGGCGGTGTTTGGCACCTCGATGTCGGCTCATCACATCCTGGGGCTGAAGCCGGTCCCAAGGGTATGGCTGTTCGCCATTTAAAGTGGTACGCGAGCTGGGTTTAGAACGTCGTGAGACAGTTCGGTCCCTATCTGCCGTGGACGTTTGAGATTTGAGAGGGGCTGCTCCTAGTACGAGAGGACCGGAGTGGACGAACCTCTGGTGTTCCGGTTGTCACGCCAGTGGCATTGCCGGGTAGCTATGTTCGGAAAAGATAACCGCTGAAAGCATCTAAGCGGGAAACTTGCCTCAAGATGAGATCTCACTGGGATCTTGAATCCCCTAAAGGGCCGTCGAAGACTACGACGTTGATAGGTGGGGTGTGTAAGCGCTGTGAGGCGTTGAGCTAACCCATACTAATTGCCCGTGAGGCTTGACCATATAACACCCAAGCCATCTGCACAGCAGTGGCGGTGTGTGAAGACGATACAGCCGAAAGCTGATCAGCAAACGCCGAAAAATGTTCACATAACCGAATTTGCCAGCGTGTGAAAACGCACTGGCTACCGAATTTCTTGACGACCATAGAGTGTTGGAACCACCTGATCCCATCCCGAACTCAGTAGTGAAACGATACATCGCCGATGGTAGTGTGGGGCTTCCCCATGTGAGAGTAGGTCATCGTCAAGATTCAAACACAGAACCCCTGATCGCTCTGCGATCGGGGGTTTTGCTTTGCGTGCGGAAAAGTTCAGCCGTTGATGCTTATCTCATGTACCTATGCACCCGTGGTCTGCATGGCTATTATGCGTGCCTCTTTAAAAGGCGTTAATTTCATGCTCACGTTGCTAAGACTTCTTGCCGATGGCGCGTTTCACTCCGGTCAGGTCCTGGGTGATGAGTTGGGGATCAGTCGTAGCGCTGTCTGGAAGCAGTTACAGCAGTTGCAGGCGGAGCTTGGGGTTGAGCTGCACAAAGTTCGTGGCCGCGGCTACAGGCTCGCCAGTGCGCTTTCGCTGCATGATGAGCAGGCGATCAAGAATTCGGGGCTGCCCCAAGGCTGGTCTGTAATTGTCCATGAGAGCCTTGACTCTACAAATGCCGAGGCTGCTCGACTGATTGCTCTGGGCGCTACCATGCCAGCCGTAGTGGTGGCGGAGCGGCAGACTGCAGGTCGGGGGCGACGAGGTCGCAAATGGGTTAGCCCCTTTGCCGAAAACCTGTATTTCAGCCTGTTGCTCCGGATTGAAGGCGGTATGCGCCAGATTGAGGGGCTGAGCTTGATGGTGGGCCTGGCTGTCGTCGAGGTTCTACGGGAATTTGGCGTTAAAGAGGCCGGTCTCAAGTGGCCAAATGATGTGCTGTCGGGGCGCCGCAAGCTGGCGGGGATCCTGCTGGAGCTGATGGGGGATCCGGCTGATGTGTGTCACGTGGTGATAGGTATTGGTATCAACGTGAATATGCAGGCTTGCTCGGAGGTGGATCAGTCCTGGACTTCTGTGCGCCTGGAGGCTGGAGCGTTGTGCGATCGTAATCATCTGGCTGCTCGCCTGGCCGGCCGGCTGCAGGAGCTCTTGCAGCGGCACCAGCAGGAAGGCTTTTCAGTGTTTCAGGCTGAGTGGGAGCGTAATCACCTGTGGCAAGGTCGTGAAGTGACGCTCTTGTCGGGGGCGGACAGAACGGAGGGCGTCGTTCTTGGTATCGATGAGCTTGGCGCGTTGCGACTGGATGTCGGTGGTATAGAAAAAAGCTTTAGTGGCGGTGAGCTCAGCCTGAGGTTGCGCGATGATTCTTGAACTCGATTGTGGCAATAGCTTTATCAAGTGGCGCGTCACAGAGAAGGGCGATGACTCGATCAGGGCTGGTGGTGTCGTGGATTCCGACAGTGCGCTGGTGGAACAGTTGGGGCTCTTGCCGGGGCTGGAACTTGCTCACTGCCGCCTGGTGAGTGTGCGCACCCCGGACGAGACCCACAAGCTGATGGAGATGCTGCGCAGTTGTTACGGTATGAGGCCGGTGTGTGTCGAGCCTGCCCGGACTCTGGCGGGGGTATCGAATGGTTATGATGAGTATGAGCGCCTGGGGCTTGATCGCTGGTTGGCCTTGGTGGCGGGCTACCATTTAGCCCGCAGAGCGTGTCTGGTCATCGATCTTGGCACTGCTGTCACTTCTGATTTCGTCGATTTGACAGGTTTGCATCTGGGGGGCTTCATTTGCCCTGGTATCCCGCTGATGCGCAACCAGCTGCGCACTCACACCAGGCGTATTCGTTATGATGATGCGGCCGCTGAAAGAGCGCTTGTCGGTTTGGGGCCGGGGCACTCTACCGCAGAGGCTGTCGAGCGCGGTTGCTCTCTAATGCTGCGCGGTTTTGTTCAGGCTCAGTTGGAGATGGCGAGGTCATACTGGGGTGAGCATTTCGATGTGTTTATCACTGGCGGCGACGCGGGGTTGGTCGAGGATGTGATTCCTGGCGCTCGAGTTGTTCCTGATCTGGTTTTCATCGGCCTTGCCCTGGCCTGTCCACTTCGCTGAGGTTTTCATGCGTTGGCTTTTTCTTTTGCTCTTGATGCTGAACGTCTTCTACTACCTCTGGCATCAGCAGGAAGCTCCCCTGCGTGCCAAGGAAGTGATTCCGCTATCGCTTAACCGTTCTGCTCAGCAGGATATCCGGCTGCTCAGTGAGTCGGGTGTAGGGGAGGGGCGTGAGAGCAGGCCTGAATGCCAATACCTGGGTGGGTTTGCCAAGGCTGACGATGTGAAAGCGGTAGAGCAGCGTCTGAAGAGTCTCGATATTCGTACGCAGTATCATGTGCAGCAAGTGGCGGGCGCCAATCGTTATTGGCTTGCCGTCATGCCTGAGAGTCGTCGGCTGGTCGGTGAAGAGTTGGTGGCTCAACTCACTCAGGATTTTCCGCAGTTAAAAAATCGGATTATTTTATGTGAAGGGGTTGCAGACCTTAATTAGTTTGCATAGAATGGCGCCCGCTCCACAGCGAGGCTGAAGGCCAAGTTAAGGAGCAAGATTGATCAACTCACGTAACTCCAAGATTTAATTGAAGAAAGTGGTTGACAAGAGGGTGGCAGAGGTTGATAATGCCGCCCAGCTCAGGAGGGGTTCCCGAGCGGCCAAAGGGATCAGACTGTAAATCTGACGTCTACGACTTCGAAGGTTCGAATCCTTCCCCCTCCACCATATTTAGCAAGAATTGCAAGTTCTGCGGGTATAGTTTAGTGGTAGAACCTCAGCCTTCCAAGCTGATGATGCGGGTTCGATTCCCGCTACCCGCTCCAGATTTTGCAGTTTGTGCGTAAGGTTTCGCTCTTGTAGCTCAGTTGGTAGAGCACACCCTTGGTAAGGGTGAGGTCAGCGGTTCAAATCCGCTCAAGAGCTCCATTATCAAAGGCAGATATGCAAATATCTGCCTTTGTTTTAAGCCGGTGTGTCGGTCTCGGCCTTCGCTTGAATTCTTTTCATGGCTCATTGGTATCTTCTGCTTTTGGGTGAATGAAAAGAGGTGTTGATAAAATCTAGTCGGGTCAGCATAATGGTCGGCCTGATTTTGTTTTTAGGTCAGTAGCTCAATTGGCAGAGCGACGGTCTCCAAAACCGTAGGTTGGGGGTTCGATTCCCTCCTGACCTGCCAGATTCTTTCGATATCTGGCTTTCTTTTCACAGGATCTCCGTAGATGAATCTCAAGGCTGAAGCATCAGACTCCCGCTTTGACCTGCTGAAGTGGCTCCTGGTAGTCGTTCTGGTGGTCGTGGGTGTTGTCGGTAATCAGTATTACTCGGCCCAGCCGATCCTGTATCGCGTTCTCGTTCTCCTTGTGATTGCAGCTGCTGCCGCGTTCGTTGCGCTGCAGACCGGCAAGGGCAAAGCTTTCTTTACGCTTGCCAAAGAAGCGCGTGCAGAGATTCGTAAGGTCGTATGGCCGACTCGTCAAGAGACCGGCCAGACTACGCTGATCGTCGTGGCGGTGGTTCTGGTTATGGCGCTGCTGTTGTGGGGGCTTGATTCCCTGCTCGGTTGGCTTGTTTCCTTGATAGTTGGCTAAGGGTGTCTCGTGGCTAAGCGTTGGTATGTAGTGCATGCTTACTCGGGTTACGAGAAGCATGTCATGCGCTCGCTGATCGAGCGTGTGAAGCTGGCAGGTATGGAAGATGGCTTCGGCGAGATTCTGGTCCCTACTGAAGAAGTAGTGGAAATGCGTAACGGCCAGAAGCGCAAGAGTGAGCGTAAATTCTTCCCTGGCTATGTGCTGGTGCAGATGGAAATGAACGAGGGTACCTGGCACTTGGTCAAGGATACCCCGCGTGTGATGGGCTTCATCGGCGGTACTGCCGACAAGCCTGCGCCGATTACTGATAAAGAAGCAGAGGCAATTCTGCGTCGCGTTGCTGATGGCAGCGATAAGCCCAAGCCGAAGACCTTGTTCGAGCCGGGCGAGGTTGTCCGTGTTATTGACGGTCCATTCGCGGACTTCAATGGTTCGGTTGAAGAAGTTAACTACGAAAAGAGCCGCATTCAGGTGGCTGTGCTCATTTTCGGTCGCTCTACTCCGGTAGAGCTGGAGTTCAGCCAGGTCGAGAAGGTCTGAGCGAGCTGAAATCCCAACCCCGCAGCCAAAGGCTGTGGGGTTTTTTCGTCACCGGGATATATGTGCAATGCATCGGGGAGCCTTAACTGGCGCTAGAACCCGTAACTGGAGTGCCTCATGGCCAAGAAGATTAACGCGTACATCAAGTTGCAAGTGAAAGCCGGTCAGGCTAACCCAAGCCCACCCGTTGGTCCTGCTCTGGGTCAGCACGGTGTGAACATCATGGAATTCTGCAAAGCGTTCAACGCCCGTACTCAGGGCCTGGAAGCTGGTCTGCCGACTCCTGTGATCATCACCGTCTACAGCGACCGTAGCTTCACTTTCGAAACCAAGAGCACCCCGGCTTCGGTTCTGCTGAAAAAAGCAGCAGGCCTGGCCAGCGGTTCTGCTCGTCCTAACACTGTTAAGGTTGGCACTGTTACCCGTGCTCAGCTGGAAGAGATCGCTAAAACCAAGAGCGCTGATCTGACAGCCGCTGACCTCGATGCAGCCGTGCGTACCATCGCCGGTTCTGCTCGCAGCATGGGCCTTAACGTGGAGGGTGTGTAATGGCTAAGTTGACCAAGCGTCAAAAGGCAATCGCCAGCAAGCTCGAAGCTGGCAAAGTCTACAACTTCGTGGACGCAGCAAGCCTGCTGGCCGAGCTGTCGACCGTCAAGTTCAGCGAGTCGTTCGACGTTGCTGTTAACCTGGGCGTCGATCCTCGTAAATCCGACCAGGTCGTTCGTAGCGCTACCGTTCTGCCGCACGGCACCGGTAAGACTGTTCGTGTTGCCGTGTTCACCCAGGGTCCAGCTGCTGAAGCCGCTCTGGCTGCCGGCGCTGACCGTGTAGGTATGGACGATCTGGCTGCCGAAATGAAAGCCGGCGACCTGAACTACGACGTAGTCATCGCTTCTCCGGATGCCATGCGCGTTGTCGGTCAGTTGGGTCAGGTTCTGGGTCCTCGCGGCCTGATGCCTAACCCGAAAGTCGGTACTGTAACTCCAGACGTAGCCAACGCCGTGAAAAACGCCAAGGCTGGTCAGGTTCGTTACCGCACCGACAAAAACGGCATCATCCACACTTCCGTTGGCAAGATCGGCTTCGATGCCGTCAAGCTGAAGGAAAACGTTGAAGCCCTGATCGCTGATCTGAAGCGTATCAAGCCAGCTTCCTCGAAAGGTATCTACGTCAAGCGCGTAACCCTGAGCACCACCATGGGCCCAGGTCTGGTTATCGATCAGAGCTCGCTGGACGCGTAATGTGCAGTGGCGCGGCATGCCGCGCCACTCAAAAATTGGGGTCCCTGCCTGGCGGGGGCTGTCCAAGACCGTAGGCGACGCAAGTCTTAAACCACAAGCCTACGCAGATGGTGCTCCCGGTTCCTTACCGAATCAGACACCAAAACGACATCCGGCTCCGGCTGGATGAAACGGTAACAAGCAGGAGTTAAACCCGTGGCAATTAAACTCGAAGACAAGAAGGCCATCGTCGCTGAAGTCAACGAGGCTGCCAAAGTTGCCCTGTCCGCTGTCGTGGCTGATGCCCGTGGTGTGACTGTAGGCGCTATGACCGGACTCCGTAAAGAGGCTCGTGAAGCTGGCGTTTATGTACGTGTCGTACGTAACACCCTGCTCAAGCGCGCCGTTGCTGACACTGAATACAGTGTCCTCAACGATGTGTTCACCGGCCCGACCTTGATCGCTTTCTCCAACGAACACCCGGGCGCTGCTGCTCGTCTGTTCAAAGAGTTTGCCAAAGGTCAGGACAAGTTCGAGATCAAGGCAGCTGCGTTCGAGGGCAAGTTCCTCGCAGCTAATCAGATCGACGTACTGGCAAGCTTGCCGACCCGCGACGAAGCCATTTCGCAGCTGATGAGCGTGATCCAAGGCGCTACCAGCAAGCTGGCTCGTACTCTGGCGGCTGTTCGCGACCAGAAAGAAGCTGCTGCAGCCTGAGGCTGAGCCCTTCTAACGCGTTTTTGTTTATTTCGATGGTCGCACAGGCCGTCCCCCAATTCAGGAAATTGAGTCATGTCCATCTCTCAAGAAGATATCCTTAACGCCGTTGCCGAGATGTCCGTTCTGCAAGTCGTAGAACTGATCAAAGCCTTCGAAGAGAAGTTCGGTGTTACTGCTGCTGCCGCTTCGGCTGGCCCAGCTGCCGGTGGCGCTGCTGCCGTTGTTGAAGAGCAAACCGAGTTCAACGTTATCCTGGCCGAAGCTGGCGAGAAGAAAGTTAACGTGATCAAGGCTGTTCGTGAGCTGACCGGTCTGGGCCTGAAAGAAGCTAAAGCTGCCGTTGACGGCGCTCCAGCTACCGTTCTGGAAGGCGTTGACAAGGCGTCGGCTGAGAAAGCCAAGGCTACTCTGGAAGAAGCAGGCGCTAAAGTCGAGCTGAAATAAGCATCGACCTTGAGCGTCCAGCCCAAGCGTCAAGCAGAAGGCTGATGGCTGGTGGCTTATGCCACCGGCCTTTTTCCGTTATAGACGTGTGGCTAGGCCAACGTTCTACAACGTGCAATACCACCGAGACGGTGGCGCAAACCAAGAGGGTTTGCACGATTTTCTGGCTGCTTCCGTCGAAGGAGCCAAACAGGCAGGTGACCAAGCTGGGGAACGCTGATGGCTTACTCATACACTGAGAAAAAACGTATCCGCAAGGACTTTAGCAAGTTGCCGGACGTAATGGATGTGCCGTATCTCCTGGCAATCCAGCTGGATTCGTATCGTGAATTCCTGCAGGCGGGAGCGACCAAAGATCAGTTCCGCGACGTCGGTCTGCATGCAGCCTTCAAATCCGTTTTCCCGATCATCAGCTACTCCGGCAATGCTGCCCTGGAGTATGTAGGTTATCGCTTGGGCGAACCGGCATTTGATGTCAAGGAGTGCGTGCTGCGTGGCGTGACTTACGCAGTACCTCTGCGGGTCAAGGTTCGTCTGATCATTTTCGACAAAGAATCGTCGAACAAAGCGATCAAGGACATCAAAGAGCAAGAAGTCTACATGGGTGAAATCCCCCTGATGACTGAAAACGGTACCTTCGTAATCAACGGTACCGAGCGCGTCATCGTGTCCCAGCTGCACCGTTCGCCTGGTGTGTTCTTCGACCACGACCGTGGCAAGACTCACAGCTCCGGCAAGCTGCTGTATTCCGCTCGCATCATTCCATACCGCGGTTCCTGGCTGGACTTCGAGTTCGACCCGAAAGACTGCGTATTCGTGCGTATCGACCGTCGCCGCAAACTGCCGGCGTCCGTACTGCTGCGCGCGCTGGGCTACACCACCGAACAGGTGCTGGATGCCTTCTACACCACCAACGTTTTCCATATCCGCGACCAGAGCCTGAACCTGGAGCTGGTACCGCAGCGTCTACGTGGTGAAATCGCCGTTCTTGATATCAAGGACGACAGCGGCAAGGTTATTGTCGAGCAGGGTCGCCGTATCACTGCCCGTCACATCAACCAGCTGGAAAAAGCCGGTATCAAAGAGCTGGAAGTGCCTCTGGAATATCTCCTGGGTCGCACCACCGCCAAGGTTATCGTGCATCCGGCGACTGGCGAGATCATCGCCGAGTGCAACACCGAACTGACCACCGACCTGCTGGCCAAGATCGCTAAAGGTCAGGTCGTGCGCATCGAAACGTTGTACACCAACGACATCGACTGCGGTCCGTTCATCTCCGACACGCTGAAGATCGACTCCACCAGCAACCAGTTGGAAGCTCTGGTCGAGATCTACCGCATGATGCGTCCTGGCGAGCCGCCAACCAAGGATGCCGCCGAGACCCTGTTCAACAACCTGTTCTTCAGTGCTGAGCGCTACGACTTGTCGGCAGTGGGTCGCATGAAGTTCAACCGTCGTATCGGTCGTACCGAGATCGAAGGTTCGGGCGTGCTGTGCAAGGAAGATATCGTCGAGGTTCTCAAGACCCTGGTCGATATCCGTAACGGCAAAGGTATCGTCGATGACATCGACCACCTGGGTAACCGTCGCGTTCGTTGCGTTGGTGAAATGGCCGAGAACCAGTTCCGTGTTGGCCTGGTGCGCGTTGAGCGTGCGGTCAAGGAACGTCTGTCGATGGCAGAAAGCGAAGGCTTGATGCCGCAGGACCTGATCAACGCCAAGCCGGTTGCGGCGGCGGTGAAAGAGTTCTTCGGTTCCAGCCAGCTGTCGCAGTTCATGGACCAGAACAACCCGCTGTCCGAGATCACCCACAAGCGCCGTGTTTCCGCACTCGGCCCTGGCGGTCTGACTCGTGAGCGCGCAGGCTTCGAAGTTCGTGACGTACACCCGACTCACTACGGCCGTGTGTGCCCGATCGAGACGCCTGAAGGTCCGAACATCGGCCTGATCAACTCTCTGGCGGCCTATGCCCGTACCAACCAGTACGGCTTCCTGGAAAGCCCGTACCGTGTAGTGAAAGACGGCGTTGTCAGCAACGACATCGTGTTCCTGTCGGCAATCGAAGAAGCTGACCATGTCATCGCCCAGGCTTCGGCCGCGATGAACGACAAGCAGGAACTGATCGACGAGCTGGTAGCCGTTCGTCACCTGAACGAGTTCACCGTCAAGGCACCTGCCGACGTAACCCTGATGGACGTATCGCCCAAGCAGGTAGTCTCGGTTGCAGCCTCGCTGATTCCGTTCCTTGAGCACGACGACGCCAACCGTGCGTTGATGGGCTCGAACATGCAGCGTCAAGCGGTCCCAACCCTGCGTGCCGACAAGCCGCTGGTCGGTACCGGTATGGAGCGTAACGTGGCTCGCGACTCCGGCGTTTGCGTCGTGGCTCGTCGTGGCGGCGTGATCGACTCCGTGGATGCCAGCCGTATCGTGGTCCGGGTTGCCGACGATGAAGTCGAAACCGGCGAAGCGGGTGTGGATATCTACAACCTGACCAAGTACACCCGTTCCAACCAGAACACCTGCATCAACCAGCGTCCGCTGGTGAGCCGTGGTGATGTGGTCAGTCGTGGTGACATCATGGCCGACGGTCCGTCCACCGACATGGGTGAACTGGCGCTCGGTCAAAACATGCGCATCGCGTTCATGGCATGGAACGGCTTCAACTTCGAAGACTCCATCTGCCTGTCCGAGCGTGTGGTTCAGGAAGACCGCTTCACCACGATCCACATCCAGGAACTGACCTGTGTGGCGCGTGATACCAAGCTGGGCCCAGAGGAAATCACTGCAGACATCCCGAACGTGGGTGAAGCTGCACTGAACAAACTGGACGAAGCCGGTATCGTTTACGTCGGCGCCGAAGTGGCTGCTGGCGACATCCTGGTGGGCAAGGTCACGCCGAAGGGCGAAACCCAGCTGACCCCGGAAGAGAAGCTGCTGCGTGCAATCTTCGGTGAGAAGGCCAGCGACGTCAAAGACACCTCCCTGCGCGTGCCAACCGGCACCAAGGGTACTGTCATCGACGTACAGGTCTTCACTCGTGATGGCGTCGAGCGCGACTCCCGTGCCCTGTCGATCGAGAAATCCCAGCTGGACGAGATCCGCAAGGACCTCAATGAAGAGTTCCGCATCGTTGAAGGTGCAACCTTCGAACGTCTGCGTTCGGCTCTGGTTGGCAAGACTGTGGAAGGCGGCGCTGGCCTGAAGAAAGGCCAGGAGATCACCGACGAGATCCTCAACGGTCTTGAGCACGGCCAGTGGTTCAAGCTGCGCATGACCGAAGATGCTCTGAACGAGCAGCTCGAAAAAGCTCAGGCTTACATCGTTGATCGTCGTCGTCTGCTGGACGACAAGTTCGAAGACAAGAAACGCAAGCTGCAGCAAGGCGATGACCTGGCTCCAGGCGTACTGAAGATCGTCAAGGTTTACCTGGCTATCCGCCGTCGCATCCAGCCGGGTGACAAGATGGCCGGTCGTCACGGTAACAAGGGTGTTGTCTCGGTGATCATGCCAGTCGAAGACATGCCGCACGACGCCAACGGTACTCCGGTCGATATCGTCCTGAACCCGTTGGGTGTACCTTCGCGTATGAACGTCGGTCAGATCCTTGAAACCCACCTGGGCCTCGCAGCCAAGGGTCTGGGTGAGAAGATCAACCGTATGCTCGAAGAGCAGCGCAAAGTCATCGAGCTGCGCAAGTTCCTGGCCGAGATCTACAACGAGATCGGTGGCCGTCAGGAAAACCTGGACAGCTTCTCTGACCAGGAAATCCTCGACCTAGCGAAGAACCTGCGCAACGGCGTGCCTATGGCGACTCCGGTGTTTGACGGGGCCAAAGAGCGTGAGATCAAGGCGATGCTGCGTCTGGCAGATATGCCTGACAGCGGCCAGATGCAGCTGTTCGACGGCCGTACCGGCAACAAGTTCGAGCGCGCTGTAACCGTTGGCTACATGTACATGCTGAAACTGAACCACCTGGTGGACGACAAGATGCACGCGCGTTCCACGGGTTCCTACAGCCTGGTTACCCAGCAGCCGCTGGGTGGTAAGGCGCAGTTCGGTGGTCAGCGTTTCGGGGAGATGGAAGTCTGGGCGCTGGAAGCATACGGCGCCGCTTACACTCTGCAAGAAATGCTCACAGTGAAGTCGGACGACGTGAACGGTCGGACCAAGATGTACAAGAACATCGTGGACGGCGATCACCGTATGGAGCCGGGCATGCCCGAGTCCTTCAACGTGTTGATCAAAGAGATCCGTTCTCTCGGTATCGATATCGATCTGGAAACCGAATAACACGTGACGTGAATGGGAGCAGGGCGCTACTGCCTGCTCCTTGCTCCGCCAGGAGGAAAGGCCTTGAAAGACCTACTGAATCTGTTGAAAAACCAGGGTCAAGTCGAAGAGTTCGACGCCATCCGTATCGGTTTGGCATCGCCTGAGATGATCCGTTCGTGGTCGTTCGGTGAAGTTAAAAAACCGGAGACCATCAACTACCGTACGTTCAAACCTGAGCGTGACGGCCTGTTCTGCGCCAAGATCTTTGGCCCGGTCAAGGACTACGAGTGCCTGTGCGGCAAGTACAAGCGCCTCAAGCATCGCGGTGTGATCTGTGAGAAGTGCGGCGTTGAAGTCGCGCTGGCCAAAGTCCGTCGTGAGCGTATGGCTCACATCGAACTGGCCTCGCCGGTTGCCCACATCTGGTTCCTGAAGTCGCTGCCGTCCCGTATCGGCCTGCTGATGGACATGACCCTCCGTGATATCGAGCGTGTTCTCTACTTCGAGAGCTATGTCGTTATCGACCCAGGCATGACCACCCTGGAAAAGGGTCAGTTGCTGAACGACGAGCAGTACTTCGAAGCCCTCGAAGAGTTCGGTGACGACTTCGATGCCCGCATGGGTGCCGAGGCTGTCCGCGAACTGCTGCACGCGATTGATCTGGAGCACGAGATTGGCCGTCTGCGCGAAGAAATTCCGCAAACCAACTCCGAAACCAAGATCAAGAAGCTGTCCAAGCGTCTGAAGTTGATGGAAGCCTTCCAGGGCTCCGGCAACCTGCCTGAGTGGATGGTGTTGACCGTTCTGCCGGTTCTGCCGCCAGACCTGCGTCCGCTGGTTCCGCTGGACGGTGGCCGTTTCGCGACGTCCGATCTTAACGATCTGTATCGTCGCGTGATCAACCGTAACAACCGTCTGAAGCGTCTGCTGGACCTGTCGGCTCCTGACATCATCGTGCGCAACGAAAAGCGCATGCTGCAGGAAGCGGTCGATGCCCTGCTCGACAACGGTCGTCGCGGTCGTGCAATCACCGGTTCCAACAAGCGTCCTCTGAAATCCCTGGCTGACATGATCAAGGGTAAGCAGGGTCGTTTCCGTCAGAACCTGCTCGGTAAGCGTGTTGACTACTCCGGTCGTTCGGTAATTACCGTAGGTCCGACCCTGCGTCTGCACCAGTGCGGTCTGCCGAAAAAGATGGCACTGGAACTGTTCAAGCCGTTCATCTTCGGCAAGCTGGAAATGCGTGGCCTGGCCACGACCATCAAAGCTGCCAAGAAGATGGTCGAGCGCGAGCTGCCAGAGGTGTGGGACGTTCTCGCCGAAGTGATTCGCGAACACCCCGTGCTGCTCAACCGTGCACCTACGCTTCACCGTCTGGGTATCCAGGCATTTGAACCAGTACTGATCGAAGGTAAGGCTATTCAGCTGCACCCGCTGGTCTGTGCTGCGTACAACGCCGACTTCGACGGCGACCAGATGGCCGTTCACGTACCGCTGACCCTGGAAGCCCAGCTCGAAGCCCGTGCGTTGATGATGTCGACCAACAACATCCTGTCGCCAGCCAGCGGTGAGCCAATCATCGTTCCGTCGCAGGACGTGGTACTGGGTCTGTACTACATGACCCGTGAAGCGATCAACGCCAAAGGCGAAGGCCGCGTGTTCGCTGATCTGCAGGAAGTCGACCGCGTATTCCGCGCCGGCGAGGCTGCCCTGCACGCCAAGATCAAGGTTCGTATCAACGAAACCGTTAACGATCGTGACGGCAATAGCGTGAAGAACACCCGTATTGTCGACACCACTGTCGGCCGTGCGTTGCTGTTCCAGGTGGTTCCGGCCGGCCTGTCGTATGACGTGGTCAACCAGCCGATGAAGAAGAAGGCGATCTCCAAGCTGATCAACCAGTGCTACCGCGTGGTTGGTCTGAAGGACACCGTCATTTTCGCTGACCAGCTGATGTACACCGGTTTCGCCTACTCGACGATCTCCGGCGTATCGATTGGTGTGAACGACTTCGTCATTCCGGATGAGAAGGCGCGCATCATCGATGCCGCTACCGCCGAAGTGAAAGAGATCGAAAGCCAGTATGCTTCCGGCCTGGTAACCCAGGGCGAGAAGTACAACAAGGTGATCGACCTCTGGTCCAAGGCCAACGACGAAGTATCCAAGGCGATGATGTCCAACCTCTCGAAAGAGAAGGTTGTCGACCGCACGGGTGCTGAAGTCGATCAGGAATCGTTCAACTCGATGTACATGATGGCTGACTCCGGTGCTCGGGGTTCCGCTGCCCAGATCCGTCAGCTGGCCGGTATGCGTGGTCTGATGGCCAAGCCGGACGGCTCGATCATCGAGACGCCAATCACTGCGAACTTCCGTGAAGGTCTGAGCGTACTCCAGTACTTCATCTCGACTCACGGTGCTCGTAAAGGTCTTGCGGATACCGCACTGAAGACCGCGAACTCCGGTTACCTGACTCGCCGTCTGGTAGACGTTGCACAAGACCTGGTTGTGACCGAGGTCGATTGTGGCACCGAGCACGGCCTGCTGATGACTCCGCACATTGAAGGCGGTGACGTTGTAGAGCCGTTGGGTGAGCGTGTACTGGGTCGTGTAATCGCCCGTGACGTGTTCAAGCCAGGCACCGAGGACGTCATCGTTCCGGCCGGCACTCTGGTTGACGAGAAGTGGGTTGAATTCATCGAGCTGAACAGCATCGACGAAGTCATCGTGCGTTCGCCGATCAGCTGCGAAACCCGTTTCGGTATCTGCTCGAGCTGCTACGGTCGCGACCTGGCTCGCGGTCATCAGGTCAATATCGGTGAAGCGGTCGGCGTTATCGCTGCCCAGTCCATCGGTGAGCCGGGTACCCAGCTGACCATGCGTACGTTCCACATCGGTGGTGCGGCAAGCCGTACTTCCGCTGCCGACAGCGTACAGGTCAAGAACGGCGGTACCGTTCGTCTGCACAACCTGAAGCACGTAGAGCGTGTCGACGGTCATCTGGTCGCGGTATCGCGTTCCGGTGAGCTGGCAATCGCCGACGAATTCGGTCGTGAGCGTGAGCGCTACAAGCTGCCTTACGGTGCTGTGATTTCGGTGAAGGAAGGCGACAAGGTTGACGCTGGCTCGATCGTGGCCAAGTGGGATCCGCACACTCACCCGATCGTTACCGAGATGAAAGGTACCGTGACCTACGTGGGCATGGAAGAAGGTATTACCATCAAGCGTCAGACAGACGAATTGACCGGTATGACCAACATCGAAGTCCTCGACGTCAAAGACCGTCCGGCTGCCGGCAAGGACATCCGTCCTGCGGTGAAGATGGTCGGCCTCGATGGCAAGGACCTGATGCTGCCTGGTACCGACGTACCGGCCCAGTACTTCCTGCCGGCCAACGCTCTGGTCAACGTCGCTGACGGTGCTCAGATCGCAATCGGTGACGTTATCGCGCGTATTCCGCAAGAAACGTCCAAGACCCGTGACATCACCGGTGGTCTGCCGCGCGTTGCCGACCTGTTCGAGGCGCGTCGTCCTAAAGAGGCGTCGATCCTGGCAGAAGTCAGCGGTACCATCGCCTTCGGTAAAGAGACCAAGGGCAAGCGTCGTCTGGTCATCACGCCGAACGATGGCAGCGAGCCGTACGAAGAGCTGATTCCGAAGTGGCGCCATCTGAACGTCTTCGAAGGCGAACAGGTCAACCGCGGCGAAGTTATCTCCGACGGTCCGAGCGATCCGCACGACATCCTGCGTCTGCTGGGTGTGAGCGCGCTGGCCAAGTACATCGTTAACGAGATCCAGGACGTTTACCGTCTGCAAGGCGTTAAGATCAACGACAAGCACATCGAGACCATCCTGCGTCAGATGCTGCGCAAGGTTGAAGTGGCTGAATCGGGCGACTCCAGCTTCATCAAGGGCGATCAGGTCGAACTGACCCAGGTCCTGATGGAAAACGAGCGTCTGGCCAGCGAAGACAAGTTCATTGCCAAGTACACCCGCGTACTGCTGGGTATCACCAAGGCATCGCTGTCGACCGAGTCGTTCATCTCCGCGGCCTCCTTCCAGGAGACTACCCGCGTACTGACCGAAGCAGCAGTAACCGGCAAGCGCGATTACCTGCGCGGCCTGAAAGAAAACGTCGTCGTGGGTCGTCTGATCCCGGCAGGTACAGGTCTGGCTTACCACAGCGAGCGTAAGCGTCGCCGTGATATCGACAAGCCGCAGCGCGTCAGCGCCAGCGAAGTCGAGGCCGCTCTGACCGAGGCGTTGAACTCCAGCGGTAACTAAGGGTCATGCCCCGGCGTTTTTCAGGTCTTGCGGCAACATTCAGTTGTCGCAAGACGGTGGAAGAGGTCGGGGCATTGCCTTGACTGGGGGCGAGATCCTCTTTAGACTCTTGTACCCCTAAATTTGACAGGGCCTATCGCCCTGTCATTTGCTTTCTTGCAGGCAATAGCGTCTGCAAGTCAACAGTGGAGCTAGTAGATGGCAACTATCAACCAGCTGGTACGTCAGCCGCGCAAGCGTATCGTCGAGAAATCCGACGTTCCTGCGCTGCAGAACTGCCCGCAACGTCGTGGCGTGTGCACCCGCGTGTACACCACTACGCCGAAAAAACCTAACTCGGCACTGCGTAAAGTATGCCGTGTGCGTCTGACCAACGGTTTCGAGGTTTCCTCGTACATCGGTGGTGAAGGCCACAACCTGCAAGAGCACAGCGTGGTACTGATCCGCGGCGGTCGTGTAAAAGACTTGCCAGGTGTTCGTTACCACACCGTTCGCGGCTCTCTGGATACTTCCGGCGTCAAAGGTCGTAACCAAGGTCGTTCGAAATACGGTACCAAGAAGCCTAAAAAAGCCTAAGTGGCTTTGGTTTCTGACTGATTTTGCACTTTTCTATTTTTTTGAGTCGATAAGAGTAAGGTCGGGCAAGCTCCTCTGGAGTGCTGTCCCGGGCTAACCTGAAGACCGTTTGAGGGCTTATCCATGCCAAGAAGACGCGTAGCAGCAAAACGCGAGATCCTTGACGATCCGAAATACGGAAGCCAGATCCTGGCGAAGTTCATGAACCACGTAATGGAAAGCGGCAAGAAAGCCGTTGCCGAGCGTATCGTTTATGGCGCGCTGGACAAGGTTAAAGAACGCAAGAACAGCGATCCCCTGGAAATCTTCGAGAAAGCTCTCGACGCCATCGCTCCGCTGGTCGAAGTGAAGTCGCGCCGTGTAGGCGGTGCTACTTACCAGGTTCCTGTTGAAGTTCGTCCGTCCCGCCGTAACGCGCTGGCAATGCGCTGGCTGGTAGACTTCGCCCGCAAGCGCGGCGAGAAGTCCATGGCGCTGCGCCTGGCCGGCGAGCTGCTGGACGCTGCCGAAGGCAAAGGTGCTGCTGTCAAGAAGCGTGAAGACGTTCACCGTATGGCCGAAGCCAACAAGGCTTTCTCGCACTACCGCTTCTAATTTCGGCTTCAATCTTTTTGCGAGGGCTTTATGGCTCGTACTACTGCAATCAACCGCTACCGTAACATTGGTATCTGTGCTCACGTTGACGCGGGCAAGACCACCACTACCGAGCGGATCCTGTACTACACCGGTCTGAGCCACAAGATCGGTGAAGTGCATGACGGCGCTGCGACCACTGACTGGATGGTGCAAGAGCAGGAGCGGGGTATCACCATTACCTCCGCTGCCATCACCACCTTCTGGAAAGGTTCCCGCGGTCAGTACGACAACTATCGCGTAAACGTTATCGATACCCCTGGCCACGTTGACTTCACCATTGAAGTAGAGCGTTCGCTGCGTGTACTCGACGGCGCGGTCGTTGTGTTCTGCGGCACCTCCGGTGTCGAGCCTCAGTCTGAAACCGTATGGCGTCAGGCGAACAAGTACAACGTTCCACGTATCGTCTACGTGAACAAGATGGACCGTGCTGGTGCAAACTTCCTGCGCGTAGTAGGTCAGATCAAGAACCGTCTGGGCCACACCCCGGTTCCGATCCAGATCGCTATCGGTGCTGAAGAAGAGTTCGCCGGTCAGGTCGATCTGATCAAGATGAAGGCGATCTACTGGAACGAAGACGACAAAGGCACCACTTATCGTGAGGAAGAAATTCCTGCCGATCTGCAGGCGCTGGCTGAAGAGTGGCGCTCCAACATGGTTGAAGCGGCTGCCGAGTCCAGCGAAGAGCTGATGAACAAGTACCTTGAAGAAGGTGAGCTGACTGTAGAAGAGATCAAGGCTGGTCTGCGTGCGCGCACCCTGGCTGGTGAAATCGTTCCTGCGGTCTGCGGCTCGTCCTTCAAGAACAAGGGTGTTCCTCTGGTTCTCGACGCCGTTATCGACTTCCTGCCGGCTCCGACCGAAATCGCTGCGATCCAGGGTATCCACCCTGATCACGTCGAAGACGAAAACGCTCCGAAAATCGAGCGTCACGCCAGCGACGACGAGCCGTTCTCGGCTCTGGCGTTCAAGATTGCCACCGACCCGTTCGTTGGTACTCTGACTTTCGTGCGCGTCTACTCGGGCTTCCTGAGCTCGGGCGACTCCGTGATCAACTCGGTCAAGGGCAAGAAAGAGCGTGTGGGTCGTATGGTGCAAATGCACGCGAACCAGCGCGAAGAAATCAAAGAAGTACGTGCCGGCGACATCGCTGCGCTGATCGGCATGAAGGACGTCACCACTGGTGATACCCTTTGCGACGCCGACAAGCAGGTGATCCTGGAGCGTATGGACTTCCCTGAGCCTGTAATTTCGGTAGCTGTTGAGCCGAAGACCAAGCAGGACCAGGAAAAAATGGGTATCGCACTGGGCAAGCTGGCTCAGGAAGACCCATCGTTCCGCGTTCGTACCGACGAAGAGACTGGTCAGACCATTATCTCCGGTATGGGTGAGCTGCACCTGGACATCCTCGTTGACCGCATGAAGCGTGAGTTCAACGTCGAAGCCAACATCGGTAAGCCGCAGGTTTCCTACCGTGAAACCATCACCAAGGACAATGTCGAGATCGAAGGTAAATTCGTTCGTCAGTCCGGTGGTCGCGGTCAGTTCGGCCATTGCTGGGTTCGTTTTTCGACTCCGGACGTGGACGACAAGGGCAACATTACCGAAGGTCTGGTCTTCGCCAACGAAGTTGTAGGTGGTGTGGTTCCTAAGGAATACATCCCGGCGATCCAGAAGGGTATCGAAGAGCAGATGAAGAACGGCGTTGTTGCCGGCTATCCGCTGATCGGCCTGAAGGCTACCGTATTTGATGGTTCCTACCATGACGTCGACTCCAACGAGATGGCGTTCAAGATCGCTGCTTCGATGGCGACCAAGCAACTGGCCCAAAAGGGTGGCGGTAAGGTGCTTGAGCCGATCATGAAGGTCGAGGTAGTGACCCCTGAGGACTACATGGGTGACGTGATGGGTGACCTGAACCGTCGTCGTGGTCTGATCCAGGGTATGGAAGACTCGGTCTCCGGCAAGGTTATCCGTGCTGAAGTGCCGCTAGGAGAAATGTTCGGTTATGCGACCGACGTTCGTTCCATGTCTCAGGGTCGCGCGAGCTACTCCATGGAATTCTCCAAATACGCTGAAGCTCCGTCGAACATCGTCGAAGCGCTCGTTAAAAAACAAGGTTGATCTAACCCCCTTTAGGCTAGGAGTTCACTGTCGTGGCTAAAGAAAAATTTGAACGTAACAAACCGCACGTCAACGTTGGCACCATCGGTCACGTTGACCACGGTAAAACCACTCTGACCGCTGCTCTGACTCGCGTTTGCTCCGAGGTTTTCGGTTCGGCTAAAGTCGACTTCGACAAAATCGACAGCGCGCCAGAAGAAAAGGCTCGTGGTATCACCATCAACACTGCTCACGTAGAGTACGACTCTTCTGTTCGTCACTACGCGCACGTTGACTGCCCAGGTCACGCCGACTACGTCAAAAACATGATCACTGGTGCTGCCCAGATGGACGGCGCGATCCTGGTTTGCTCGGCTGCCGATGGTCCGATGCCACAAACTCGTGAGCACATCCTGCTGTCCCGTCAGGTTGGCGTTCCGTACATCGTTGTCTTCCTGAACAAGGCTGACATGGTTGACGACGCTGAGCTGCTGGAACTGGTCGAGATGGAAGTTCGCGACCTGCTGAGCACCTACGACTTCCCAGGTGATGACACTCCAATCATCATCGGTTCGGCTCTGATGGCTCTGAACGGCCAAGACGACAACGAAATGGGTACTTCGGCTGTCAAGAAGCTGGTTG
This sequence comes from Pseudomonas sp. 21LCFQ02, assembly GCF_024129895.2. Lineage (NCBI taxonomy): Bacteria > Pseudomonadati > Pseudomonadota > Gammaproteobacteria > Pseudomonadales > Pseudomonadaceae > Pseudomonas > Pseudomonas sp. 21LCFQ02. The sequence goes on along the minus strand of NZ_CM178749.1, from coordinate 736,122 downwards.
AGACTCTGGACAGCTACATCCCAGAGCCTGAGCGTGCTATCGACAAGACCTTCCTGATGCCAATCGAAGACGTGTTCTCGATCTCCGGTCGTGGCACCGTGGTAACTGGTCGTGTTGAGCGTGGTATCGTTCGCATCCAGGAAGAAGTTGAAATCGTTGGTCTGCGTGACACCACCAAGACCACTTGCACCGGCGTTGAAATGTTCCGCAAACTGCTGGACGAAGGCCGTGCTGGTGAGAACTGCGGCGTTCTGCTGCGTGGCACCAAGCGTGACGACGTTGAGCGTGGTCAGGTTCTGGCCAAGCCAGGCACCATCAAGCCTCACACCAAGTTCGTAGCTGAAGTCTACGTTCTGAGCAAGGAAGAGGGTGGTCGTCACACTCCTTTCTTCAAAGGCTACCGTCCTCAGTTCTACTTCCGTACTACTGACGTAACCGGTAACTGCGAACTGCCAGAAGGCGTTGAGATGGTGATGCCAGGTGACAACATCCAGATGGAAGTCACCCTGATCAAGCCAATCGCAATGGAAGACGGTCTGCGTTTCGCCATTCGTGAAGGCGGCCGTACCGTTGGTGCTGGCGTCGTTGCAAAAATCATCGCCTAATAAGCGATAGGTTGAAGAAGCCCCCGCCTAGCGGGGGCTTTTTTATTGGGTTGACACTATTCTGAAGCGTCTATAGAATTGCGCCTCCTTTAAACGGGCGTATTGCGCTCGTCGGGATAGCAATCGGAGTCTGGAATCCAATGCAAAATCAGCAAATCCGTATCAGGTTGAAGGCTTTTGACCATCGCCTGATCGACCAATCTACCCAGGAAATCGTGGAAACCGCGAAACGTACTGGGGCACAGGTGCGTGGTCCTATTCCACTGCCTACCCGTAAGGAGCGGTTCACCGTTCTGGTTTCTCCGCACGTCAACAAAGACGCGCGCGACCAGTACGAAATCCGCACTCATAAGCGCGTCCTGGACATCGTCCAGCCAACGGATAAAACCGTTGACGCTCTGATGAAGCTTGATCTTGCGGCTGGCGTGGAAGTGCAGATCAGCCTCGGCTAAGACTTGGGTCTTGGTCGTGTAACGCTCTGAAATGGGCGGCCATAGCGGGTGAAAGCCCCGTACACTCATGAGGTTTACAACATGACTATTGGTGTAGTCGGTCGTAAGTGCGGTATGACCCGCATTTTTACCGAAGAAGGTGTCTCTATTCCGGTTACGGTCATTGAGATCGAGCCGAATCGCGTCACTCAGTTCAAAACTGAAGAAACTGATGGCTACCGTGCAGTGCAAGTCACTGTTGGTGAGCGTCGTGCTTCGCGCGTGACTGCTGCTCAGGCAGGTCACTTCGCCAAGGCGAACGTTGCCGCAGGTCGTACCGTTCTTGAATTCCGTCTTGAAGAAGGCGAGTACAAGGCTGGTGATCTGATCAACGCCGAAATCTTCGCTGCTGGTCAACTGGTCGACGTGACCGGTCAGTCCAAAGGTAAGGGTTTCGCGGGTACTATCAAGCGCTGGAATTTCCGCGGTCAAGATAACACCCACGGTAACTCCGTCTCCCACCGCGTCCCGGGCTCTATCGGCCAGTGCCAGACTCCTGGTCGTGTATTCAAGGGCAAGAAAATGTCCGGTCATATGGGCGCTGAGCGCGTGACCGTGCAATCCCTTGAAGTAGTGCGCGTGGACGCTGAACGCAATCTGTTGTTGGTCAAGGGCGCTGTTCCTGGCGCTACTGGCGGCAACCTGGTTGTACGTCCGGCAGCCAAGGCTCGCGGTTAAGGGGAAGCTGACATGCAATTAAATGTAAATGACGCTCAAGCCATCGAAGTTTCCGAACTGACATTTGGCGGCGAGTTCAACGAGACCCTGGTGCACCAGGCAGTCGTCGCCTACATGGCTGGCGGTCGTCAGGGCAGCAAGCAGCAAAAAACCCGTTCCGACGTCTCTGGTGGCGGTAAGCGCCCATGGCGTCAGAAAGGTACTGGCCGTGCTCGTGCCGGTACTATCCGTAGCCCGCTGTGGCGCGGCGGCGGTACCACTTTTGCTGCTCGTCCTCAGGATCACTCCCAGAAGCTCAACAAGAAGATGTACCGCGCAGCCCTGCGCTCCATCCTCGCTGAGCTGGTTCGTACCGACCGTCTGGTCGTGGTTCAGGACTTCGCTGTCGAAGCGCCGAAAACCAAGGACCTGCTGGGTAAACTGAACGGTCTGGGTCTGACCGACGTGCTGATCGTTTCCGACGCCGTTGACCAGAATCTGTACCTGGCTGCTCGCAACCTGCCACACGTCGATGTACGTGACGTGCAAGGTTCCGATCCGGTCAGTCTGATCGCATACGACAAGGTTCTGATTACCGTGTCGGCCGTGAAGAAATTCGAGGAGCTGCTGGGATGAACCAGGAACGCGTATTTAAAGTTCTGCTTGGCCCGCATGTTTCCGAGAAGGCCACAGTTCTGGCTGACAAGAAAGGTCAGTTCGTTTTCAAGGTTGCTACTGATGCAACCAAGCTGGAAATCAAGAAGGCCGTTGAAGTTCTGTTCGGCGTGAAAGTAGAGCGCGTGACTACCCTGAACGTTCTGGGTAAAAGCAAGCGCACTGCTCGCGGTCTGGGCAAACGCAATGACTGGAAGAAGGCAGTTATCTCCCTTCAGCCAGGCCAAGATCTCGATTTCAGCAGCAGTGCTGAGTAAGGAAGGGGTGCATCATGGCAATCGTTAAATGCAAACCGACTTCCCCTGGCCGCCGTTTCGTGGTCAAGGTGGTCAACCAGGGGCTGCACAAAGGCGCTCCTCACGCACCGCTGCTCGAGAAAAAATCGAAGTCTGGTGGTCGTAACAACAATGGTCGCATTACCACTCGTCACATCGGTGGTGGCCACAAGCAGCATTACCGTCTGGTCGACTTCCGTCGCAACGACAAGGATGGCATCGCTGCCATCGTTGAGCGTATCGAATACGACCCGAACCGTACTGCTCACATCGCCCTGCTGCGTTATGCAGATGGCGAGCGTCGCTACATCATCGCCCCTAAAGGCGTGAGTGCAGGCGACCAGCTGATCTCCGGTGCCCTGGCCCCAATCAAGGCCGGTAACACCCTGCAGCTGCGCAACATCCCGGTTGGTAGCACCATTCACGCTATCGAACTGAAGCCTGGCAAAGGTGCCCAGATCGCTCGTTCCGCTGGTGCTTCGGCTCAGCTGGTCGCTCGTGACGGCGTCTACGTGACCCTGCGTCTGCGCTCCGGCGAAATGCGCAAGGTTCTGGCCGAGTGCCGTGCGACCCTGGGTGAAGTCTCGAACTCCGAGCACAGCCTGCGTTCGCTGGGTAAAGCTGGTGCCAAGCGCTGGCGTGGCGTTCGCCCAACCGTTCGTGGTGTTGCCATGAACCCGGTTGACCACCCACATGGTGGTGGTGAAGGTCGTACCTCCGGTGGTCGTCATCCGGTATCGCCATGGGGCTTCCCAACCAAGGGTGCTAAAACCCGTGGTAATAAGCGTACCGACAAAATGATCGTCCGTCGTCGCAAGTAAATAGAGGGATACGACAGTGCCACGTTCTCTGAAAAAAGGTCCTTTTATTGATCTTCACCTACTGAAGAAGATCGAAGTGGCGGCGGAAAAGAACGATCGCAAACCAGTTAAGACCTGGTCTCGTCGTTCGATGATCCTGCCACAAATGGTCGGTCTGACCATCGCAGTACACAACGGCCGTCAGCACGTACCGGTTCTGGTAAGTGAAGATATGGTTGGCCATAAACTGGGCGAGTTTGCCGGTACCCGTACTTATCGCGGGCACGTGGCTGACAAGAAAGCCAAGCGTTAAGGGGTAAGGAACGATGGAAGTAGCCGCTAAGTTGTCGGGCGCTCGAATCTCCGCCCAGAAAGCCCGCTTGGTCGCCGACCAGATCCGCGGGAAGAAGGTGGGCGAAGCGCTCAACCTGTTGGCTTTCAGCAGTAAGAAAGCCGCTGAGATCCTGAAAAAATTGCTGGAGTCGGCCGTAGCCAACGCCGAGCATAACGAAGGCGCAGACGTTGATGACCTGAAGGTCTCGACTGTTTTCGTCAACGAAGGGCGTTCGCTGAAGCGCATCATGCCACGTGCCAAAGGCCGTGCTGATCGCATCGTCAAGCGGTCTTGCCATATCACTGTCAAGGTTGCTGACAAGTAACGGAGTCGAAGAGATGGGTCAGAAAGTACATCCCATTGGCATTCGCCTGGGAATCGTCAAGGAGCACACCTCCGTCTGGTACGCAGACGGTCGCACTTATGCAGACTACCTGCTGGCAGATCTGCAAGTGCGTGAGTACCTCCAGGACAAACTAAAAAGCGCGTCCGTTAGCCGTATCGATATTCATCGTCCGGCTCAGACAGCACGCATCACCATCCACACCGCTCGTCCCGGCATCGTGATCGGCAAGAAGGGTGAGGATGTTGAGAAACTGCGTCAGGACCTGACCAAGCAAATGGGTGTGCCTGTGCACATCAATATCGAAGAGATCCGCAAGCCGGAGCTCGACGGTATGCTGGTTGCCCAGAGCGTTGCTCAGCAGCTGGAGCGTCGTGTCATGTTCCGTCGCGCCATGAAGCGCGCCGTACAGAACGCTATCCGCATTGGTGCCAAAGGTATCAAGATTCAGGTTAGCGGTCGTCTCGGCGGTGCTGAAATCGCACGTACTGAATGGTATCGCGAAGGTCGTGTGCCTCTGCACACCCTGCGTGCCGACATCGACTATGCCACTTACGAAGCGCACACCACTTACGGTGTGATCGGTGTAAAGGTTTGGATCTTCAAAGGCGAAGTAATTGGTGGTCGCCAGGAAGAGCTGAAGCCGCAAGCACCAGCGCCTCGTAAAAAAGCTGCCAAGTAAGGGGTACGCCAAATGTTGCAACCAAAGCGTACGAAGTTCCGCAAGCAAATGACCGGCCACAACCGTGGTCTGGCTCTGCGCGGTAGCAAAGTCAGCTTCGGCGAGTTCGCGCTGAAAGCTGTAGCCCGCGGTCGTCTCACCGCCCGTCAGATCGAGTCGGCACGTCGTGCCCTGACCCGTCACGTAAAACGTGGCGGCAAGATCTGGATCCGTGTGTTCCCGGACAAGCCGGTTACCAAGAAGCCTCTCGAAGTGCGGATGGGTAAAGGTAAGGGTTCGGTTGAATACTGGGTTGCCCAGATCCAGCCAGGCAAAGTCCTGTACGAGATCGAGGGTGTTTCTGAAGAGTTGGCGCGTGAGGCTTTTGCCCTGGCTGCTGCGAAGCTGCCACTTGCCACCTCCTTTGTTAAGCGGACGGTGATGTGATGAAAGCGAATGAACTTCGTGAAAAATCAGCACAGCAACTGAACGAGCAACTGCTCGGCTTGCTGCGCGACCAGTTCAATCTGCGCATGCAGAAAGCAACTGGCCAGTTGGGGCAGTCGCACCTGCTCTCGCAAGTTAAGCGTGACATCGCTCGCGTGAAAACTGTGCTCAACCAGCAGGCAGGTAAGTGATCATGGCTGAAGCTGAAAAAACCGTCCGCACGCTGACTGGCCGTGTCGTCAGCGACAAGATGGACAAGACCATCACCGTATTGATCGAGCGTCGCGTAAAGCACCCGATCTACGGTAAATACGTTAAGCGTTCGACTAAGCTGCACGCGCATGACGAAACCAATCAGTGCCATATCGGCGACAAGGTCACTATTCGTGAAACTCGTCCGGTAGCCAAGACCAAGTCCTGGGCACTGGTTGAAATCGTCGAACGCGCTGTGGAAGTCTAAGGACTAGGGGTCGGAGAAATTATATGATTCAGACTCAATCCATGCTCGATGTGGCCGATAACAGCGGCGCTCGCCGCGTTATGTGCATCAAGGTGCTGGGTGGCTCCCATCGTCGTTACGCTGGTATCGGTGACATCATCAAAGTTACCGTCAAGGAAGCCATTCCTCGCGGTAAAGTGAAGAAAGGCCAGGTGATGACTGCTGTTGTAGTCCGCACCCGTCACGGCGTTCGCCGTGCAGACGGTTCGATCATTCGCTTCGATGGTAACGCTGCTGTTCTGTTGAACAACAAGCAAGAGCCGATCGGCACCCGTATCTTCGGGCCAGTGACTCGTGAACTTCGCGGTGAGAAGTTCATGAAGATCGTCTCGCTCGCCCCTGAAGTGCTGTAAGGAGATCCGACATGCAAAAGATTCGTCGTGACGACGAGATCATCGTGATCGCCGGCAAAGACAAAGGTAAGCGCGGTAAGGTGCTGAAGGTCCTCGCTGACAACCGTCTGGTTGTTGGTGGTGTGAACCTGGTGAAGCGTCATACCAAGCCGAACCCGATGTCGGGCGTTCAGGGCGGTATCGTCGAGAAAGAAGCGCCTCTGCACGCTTCCAACGTCGCCATTTTCAACGGCGAAACCAACAAGGCTGACCGCGTTGGTTTCAAAGTAGAAGACGGCAAAAAAATTCGTGTCTTCAAGTCGACCCAAAAAGCGGTTGATGCTTGAACACTGCTAGGTAGAAGACCATGGCACGACTGAAAGAGATTTACCGGAAGGATATCGCTCCCAAGCTTAAGGAAGAACTTAAGCTGGCGAACGTGATGGAAGTTCCGCGCGTTACCAAAATCACCCTGAACATGGGTCTGGGCGAAGCGGTCGGTGACAAGAAAGTCATCGAGCACGCTGTTGCTGACCTGGAAAAGATCACCGGTCAAAAGGCCGTTGTGACTTTCGCTCGCAAGTCGATTGCAGGTTTCAAGGTTCGTGAAGGTTGGCCGATTGGCGTGAAGGTTACTCTGCGCCGTGATCGTATGTACGAATTCCTGGATCGTCTGCTGTCGATCTCCCTGCCTCGGGTTCGCGACTTCCGCGGCCTGAATGCCAAGTCCTTCGATGGTCGTGGCAACTACAGCATGGGCGTGAAAGAGCAGATCATTTTCCCGGAAATCGATTACGACAAGATCGATGCTCTGCGCGGTCTGGACATCACCCTGACCACCACTGCCAAGAACGACGACGAAGGCCGCGCCCTGCTGCGTGCTTTCAAGTTCCCGTTCCGTAACTGATTGGAGTCCGGATAATGGCCAAGACGAGCATGAAAAACCGTGAGCTGAAGCGTCAGCTCACCGTTGCCAAGTACGCCAAGAAGCGTGCCGAGCTGAAAGCTATCATCGTTGATCTGAACGCAAGTCCAGAAGCGCGTTGGGAAGCTACCGTAGCTCTGCAGAAGCAACCACGTGACGCCAGCGCTTCGCGCCTGCGTAACCGTTGCCGCCTGACTGGTCGTCCGCACGGCGTTTACCGCAAGTTCGGCCTCGGCCGTAACAAGCTGCGTGAAGCTGCCATGCGTGGTGACGTACCAGGTCTGGTGAAAGCCAGCTGGTAACACGTATCTCGACAACGGCGCCCGGTGGTTCTACCGCTGGTCGCTGGATGTTGCGAGACTGAATCAAGCCCCTTATGGGGCTTGATTCATTTCTGGGGGAAGACTAGAATTGCCGGCTCGCCTGAGCCCGTGTTTTTCTCTGCCCGGTTGTCTCGGCGAAATGTAGTAGCCGGAAGGCTAATTTTATCTGTATCAGGAGCGTCTAGCCCATGAGTATGCAGGACCCGTTAGCGGACATGCTAACTCGTATCCGTAATGCCCAGATGGCTGAAAAGCCCGTTGTGAGCATGCCATCTTCCAAGTTGAAGGTAGCTGTAGCCAAAGTTCTCAAAGACGAAGGTTACATTGCGGGTTATCAGGTCAGCAGTGAAGTCAAACCTTCGCTGTCCATTGAGCTGAAATATTTCGAAGGCCGTCCGGTCATCGAAGAAGTCAAACGCGTCAGCCGTCCAGGCCTGCGTCAGTACAAGTCCTCCGATGATCTGCCAAAAGTACGTGGCGGCCTCGGTGTGTCTATCGTCTCCACCAACAAAGGTGTGATGACTGATCGTGCTGCGCGCGCTGCCGGTGTCGGCGGCGAAGTGCTTTGCACTGTGTTCTAAGGGGGGATAACTATGTCACGCGTAGCGAAGAACCCCGTTAAGCTGCCATCGGGCGTCGAGATCAAACTCGCCGGCCAGCTGCTTTCCATCAAGGGCGCCAAAGGCACCCTCGAACTGAATGTCCACTCGTCCGTTGAAGTCGTTGAAGAAGCTGGTGAGCTGCGTTTTGCTGCTCGCAATGGCGATCAACAGACTCGCGCAATGGCCGGTACCACTCGCGCACTGGTCAATAACATGGTCCAGGGCGTTAGCCAAGGCTTCGAGCGCAAGCTCCAGCTGGTAGGTGTTGGTTACAAGGCTCAGGTAAAAGGCTCCGTCCTGAACCTGGCGCTTGGCTTCTCGCACCCAGTGGATTACGAATTGCCGAATGGCATCACCGCTGAGACTCCTAGCCAGACCGATATCCTGATTCGTGGTATCGACAAGCAGCTGGTTGGTCAGGTGGCCGCTGAGATCCGCGACTTCCGCCGTCCTGAGCCTTACAAAGGCAAAGGTGTGCGTTACGCAGACGAAGTCGTCCGTCGTAAAGAAGCCAAGAAGAAGTAGGGCATAGCAAATGACCGTCAAAAAAGTTACCCGACTGCGTCGCGCTCGCAAAGCACGCCTGAAAATGCACGAACTCGAAGTCGTTCGTCTCTGCGTGCACCGCTCTTCGCAGCACATCTATGCCCAGGTCATTTCGGCCGACGGCAGCAAAGTCCTGGCAAGCGCTTCGACTTTGGACAAAGAACTGCGTGATGGTGCCACTGGCAACATCGACGCGGCCACTAAGGTTGGCAAGCTGGTTGCTGAGCGCGCTAAAGCCGCTGGCGTATCGCAAGTTGCCTTCGACCGTTCTGGCTTCAAGTACCACGGCCGTGTCAAGGCGCTGGCTGATGCTGCTCGTGAAGGCGGGCTGGAGTTCTAAGTTATGGCAAATAACGATCAAAAACGCGACGAAGGCTACATCGAGAAGCTGGTTCAGGTTAACCGCGTTGCCAAGACCGTCAAAGGCGGTCGTATCTTCACTTTCACCGCGTTGACCGTGGTAGGTGATGGCAAGGGCCGTGTAGGCTTTGGCCGTGGCAAGTCCCGCGAAGTGCCTGCCGCCATCCAGAAAGCGATGGAAGCTGCTCGTCGCAACATGATTCAGGTTGACCTGAACGGCACCACTCTGCAGTACGCTACCAAGTCTGCTCATGGCGCCTCCAAGGTCTACATGCAGCCTGCTTCGGAAGGTACCGGTATCATCGCCGGTGGCGCGATGCGTGCTGTTCTGGAAGTTGCTGGTGTTCAGAACGTCCTGGCCAAGTGCTACGGCTCGACTAACCCTGTAAACGTGGTTCACGCCACTTTCAAGGGTCTGAAGGCTATGCAGTCTCCTGATTCCATCGCTGCCAAACGTGGCAAGCGCGTTGAGGAGATCATCTGATCATGGCTACCGTAAAAGTAACGCTGATCAAGAGCGTCGCTGGCCGTCTGCCTAACCACAAACTGTGCGTTAAGGGTCTGGGTCTGCGTCGCATCGGTCACACCGTAGAAGTCCAGGATACTCCCGAGAATCGCGGGATGATCAACAAGGCTTACTACCTGCTGCGCGTCGAGGGTTAATCGATGAAACTCAATGATCTGAGTCCAGCTCCGGGTTCCCGTCCCGTGAAGCATCGTCCAGGCCGTGGTATCGGTAGTGGCCTGGGCAAGACCGGTGGCCGTGGTCACAAAGGTCAGACTTCCCGTTCCGGTGGCACCATTGCCCCTGGTTTCGAGGGTGGTCAACAGCCTCTGCATCGCCGTCTGCCCAAGTTCGGTTTCGTTTCCCTGAAAGCCATGGACCGCGCAGAAGTGCGTCTGTCCGAGCTGGCCAAAGTGGAAGGCGACGTCGTAACTGTACAGACCCTGAAAGATGCCAACGTGATCAACCAGAACGTTCAGCGTGTGAAAATCATGCTGTCGGGCGAAGTTACTCGCGCTGTCACTATCAAGGGAATCGCCGTCACCAAAGGTGCACGTGCGGCTATCGAAGCAGCTGGCGGCAAGTTCGAGGAATAAATGGCTAAGCAAGGTGCTCTCTCAGCGCTCAGCAAAGGCGGACTGTCCGAGCTCTGGGCTCGACTGCGTTTTCTGTTCCTGGCGATTATCGTCTATCGGATCGGTGCGCATATCCCAGTGCCTGGTATCAATCCGGACCGGCTGGCGGAACTGTTTCGACAGAATGAGGGGACCATTCTTAGCTTGTTCAACATGTTCTCCGGTGGCGCACTGGAGCGGATGAGCATCTTTGCATTGGGGATCATGCCGTACATTTCGGCATCGATCATCATGCAGCTGATGACCGCCGTCAGTCCGCAGCTGGAGCAGTTGAAGAAGGAAGGTGAAGCTGGCCGTCGCAAGATCAGCCAGTACACCCGCTATCTCACCGTCATCCTGGCTCTGGTTCAAGCTGTCGGCATGTCCGTCGGCCTGGCCGGTCAGGGTGTGGCGTTCGCTGCAGACTTCGGCTTCCACTTCGTGGCCGTTACCACCTTCGTGGCTGGTGCGATGTTCATGATGTGGCTGGGTGAGCAGATTACCGAGCGTGGTGTTGGTAACGGTATCTCGATGTTGATCTTCGCAGGTATCGTTGCTGGTCTTCCGAGGGCAATCGGGCAGTCTTTCGAGTCTGCACGTCAGGGCGATATCAACATTTTCGCGCTGGTTGCCATCGGTTTGCTGGCGGTAGCGATCATCGGTTTCGTGGTGTTCATTGAGCGTGGCCAGCGTCGTATTGCTGTGCACTACGCCAAGCGTCAGCAGGGCCGCAAGGTCTTCGCTGCACAGACCAGCCACTTGCCGCTGAAAGTGAACATGGCTGGTGTGATCCCGGCCATTTTTGCAAGCAGCATTCTGCTGTTCCCGGCTTCGCTGGGTTCCTGGTTCGGTCAGTCTGAAGGTTTGGGCTGGTTGCAGGACCTTTCGCAGTCGATCGCTCCTGGTCAGCCGTTGAACATTCTGCTGTTTAGTGCAGGGATCATTTTCTTCTGCTTCTTCTATACGGCGTTGATGTTCAATCCGAAAGACGTAGCGGAAAACCTGAAAAAGTCCGGTGCCTTTATTCCGGGCATTCGTCCAGGCGAGCAGTCGGCGCGCTACATTGATGGCGTTTTGACCCGTTTGACCCTGTTCGGTGCTCTTTATATGACGGCCGTTTGCTTGCTTCCCCAGTTCCTGGTGGTGGCTGCCAACGTTCCGTTCTACCTTGGCGGGACCTCGTTGCTGATCGTGGTCGTGGTTGTGATGGACTTCATGTCGCAAGTACAATCGCACCTCGTTTCGCACCAGTATGAATCCCTGATGAAGAAAGCCAACCTGAAGGGCTACGGCGGCAGCGGCATGCTGCGCTGAGAGACCCATAAGGTTCGAGGAGTTGGTGATGAAAGTTCGTGCATCGGTGAAAAAGCTGTGCCGTAACTGCAAAATTATTCGCCGCGAAGGTGTTGTTCGAGTAATTTGCAGCGCGGAACCACGTCATAAGCAGCGCCAAGGCTGATTGTGAGCTGTGCTTAAGCCCAGCAGCTAGTGTGCTGCTGGGTTGATTAATTGTTACTACAGCGATATTATCTCGCGCCCTATTTCTTGGCTTCCGGGGCGTAGGTAGCTGTCAACTGGAGTCCCACTGAATGGCCCGTATTGCAGGCGTTAACATTCCAGATAACAAGCATACTGTTATCTCGCTGACCTACATCTATGGTGTTGGTCGCACTACTGCACAGAAAATCTGTGCAGATGCCGGCGTAAACCCGGCTGTAAAAATCAAGGATCTGAGCGACGAGCAGATCGAACAGCTGCGTGGCGAAGTGGCGAAGATCACCACTGAAGGTGACCTGCGTCGCGAAATCAACATGAAAATCAAGCGCTTGATGGACTTGGGCTGCTACCGCGGTCTGCGTCACCGTCGCGGTCTGCCAGTACGCGGTCAGCGTACCAAGACCAACGCACGTACTCGCAAAGGTCCGCGTAAGCCGATCCGCAAGTAATCGCTCCAGCGTTTCGACAGGAAATTAGTCATGGCAAAACCTGCTGCTCGTCCTCGTAAAAAAGTTAAAAAGACAGTGGTTGATGGCATCGCCCACATCCATGCGTCTTTTAACAACACCATCGTCACCATTACCGATCGTCAAGGTAACGCCCTGTCCTGGGCTACCTCCGGCGGTTCGGGTTTCCGTGGTTCGCGTAAGTCCACCCCGTTCGCTGCTCAGGTAGCTGCCGAGCGTGCTGGTCAAGCCGCGCTGGAATACGGTCTCAAGAACCTCGACGTCAACGTCAAGGGTCCAGGCCCAGGTCGTGAGTCCGCTGTTCGCGCTCTGAACGGCTGTGGCTATAAGATCGCCAGCATCACCGACGTGACACCAATCCCGCACAACGGGTGCCGTCCGCCGAAGAAGCGCCGCGTGTAATCCAGGAGACTGTAAGAAATGGCTCGTTACATTGGTCCAAAATGCAAACTTGCTCGTCGTGAAGGCACTGACCTTTTCCTGAAGAGCGGTGTGCGCGCACTCGAATCCAAGTGCAACATCGAAGCAGCCCCAGGTATCCACGGCCAGCGCCGTGGCCGTCAGTCCGACTACGGCACCCAGCTGCGTGAAAAGCAAAAAGTACGTCGTATCTACGGTGTTCTCGAGCGTCAGTTCAGCGGCTACTACAAGCAAGCCGCTAGCAAGAAAGGTGCAACCGGTGAAAACCTGCTGCAACTGCTCGAATGCCGTCTGGACAACGTTGTATACCGCATGGGCTTCGGCTCGACTCGTGCTGAATCCCGTCAACTGGTTTCGCACAAGTCGATCAGCGTCAATGGTCAGACTGTAAACATTCCTTCGTACCAAGTACGTGCCGGCGACGTTGTTGCTGTCCGTGAAAAGGCGAAGAACCAGCTGCGTATTGGCCAGGCTCTTGAACTGTGTGCCCAACGTGGCCGCGTAGAATGGGTAGACGTAGACACTGAGAAGAAGTCGGGCGTTTTCAAAAGCGTTCCTGCTCGCAGTGATCTATCCGCCGACATCAACGAAAGCCTGATTGTCGAGCTCTACTCCAAGTAAGGGCTAGAAAATAGGTGCATCCATGCAGATTTCGGTAAATGAGTTTCTGACACCACGTCACATCGACGTTCAGGTTGTCAGTCCAACCCGCGCCAAGATTACGCTCGAGCCTCTCGAGCGTGGTTTCGGCCATACCCTGGGCAATGCGTTGCGTCGCATCTTGTTGTCCTCCATGCCCGGCTGTGCAGTAGTCGAGGCCGAGATCGACGGTGTACTCCACGAGTACAGCGCGATCGAAGGTGTACAGGAAGACGTCATTGAAATCCTGTTGAACCTCAAAGGCCTGGCTATCAAGCTGCACGGTCGAGACGAAGTTACGCTGACCTTGTCGAAAAAGGGTTCGGGGGTGGTTACCGCTGCCGATATTCAGCTGGATCATGATGTCGAGATCGTTAACCCCGATCACGTAATCGCTAACCTGGCGTCCAACGGCGTCCTGAACATGAAGCTCACCGTAGCTCGTGGTCGTGGTTATGAGCCGGCCGACTCGCGTCAGAGCGATGAAGACGAAAGCCGTAGCATTGGCCGTCTTCAGCTGGACGCTTCGTTCAGCCCGGTCCGTCGTATCGCATACGTGGTGGAAAACGCCCGTGTCGAACAGCGTACCAACCTGGACAAGCTGGTTATTGATCTGGAAACCAACGGTACTCTGGATCCTGAAGAGGCTATCCGCCGTGCTGCAACCATTCTGCAACAGCAGTTGGCTGCGTTCGTCGACCTCAAAGGTGACAGTGAGCCTGTTGTAATCGAACAGGAAGACGAGATCGATCCGATCCTGCTTCGTCCGGTTGACGATTTGGAACTGACCGTGCGTTCGGCCAACTGCCTGAAGGCGGAGAACATCTACTACATCGGTGATCTGATTCAGCGCACCGAAGTAGAGCTGTTGAAAACTCCGAACCTGGGCAAGAAGTCCCTGACTGAAATCAAGGACGTTTTGGCCTCCCGCGGTTTGTCACTCGGCATGCGCCTCGACAACTGGCCGCCGGCAAGTCTTAAGAAGGACGACAAGGCCACGGCCTGATCGTCGTAATCACCGAACGCGAGTTTGGTAAGGAATGAACCATGCGTCATCGTAAAAGTGGTCGTCACCTGAGCCGCACCAGCGCGCACCGCAAGGCCATGTTTCAAAACATGGCAGTGTCGCTGTTCGAGCACGAGCTGATCAAAACTACCCTGCCAAAAGCCAAAGAACTGCGCCGCGTTGCCGAGCCGCTGATCACTCTGGCCAAGGAAGACAGCGTTGCCAACCGTCGTCTGGCTTTCGACCGTACTCGTTCGAAGTCCGCTGTAGGCAAACTGTTCAACGATCTGGGCAAGCGCTATGCAACCCGTCCGGGTGGCTACCTGCGTATCCTGAAGTGCGGTTTCCGCGCTGGCGACAACGCGCCAATGGCGTACGTCGAGCTGGTTGATCGTCCAGTCGGTGCTGCTGCTGTAGATGCCGAGTAAGACGTCAGTCTGATCACAAGAAACCGGGCCTAGTGCCCGGTTTTTTGTTGTCTGTAGATTGGTAATTGCTATCAACGTTTAACAAGCAATCAATTTACCCTTGTAACGAATATGGACAATACTCTTCCTCAAGCCGTTTAAACGGATGCTTCAATGCCTGAGGAGGATTACCGATGAGCCAGACCAAGACCCTTACCACCGCAAGCGGCGCACCTGTTGCTGACAACCAGAACTCTCGCTCGGCAGGCCCTCGCGGCCCATTGTTGCTCGATGACTTCCACCTGATCGAGAAGCTCGCGCATTTCAACCGTGAGAACATCCCTGAGCGCCGTGTACACGCCAAAGGCTCGGGCGCGCATGGCACCTTTACGGTTACCCGCGACATCACTCAGTACACCAGCGCCAAGCTGTTCGAGGCGGTGGGCAAGCAGACCCCGATTTTCCTGCGTTTTTCTACTGTCGGTGGCGAGCGTGGCTCGGCCGACACAGAGCGTGACCCTCGCGGCTTTGCGCTGAAGTTCTACACCGAAGAAGGCAACTGGGACATCGTCGGCAACAATACGCCGGTGTTCTTCATTCGTGACCCGCTCAAATTCCCGGACTTTATCCACACCCAGAAGCGCTTGCCGCAAAGTAACCTGAAAAGCGCGCAGATGATGTGGGACTTCTGGTCGCATTCGCCTGAGGCGCTGCACCAGGTCACTATCCTGTTTTCCGATCGCGGCATCCCGGATGGCTACCGCCATATGCACGGCTTCGGCAGCCATACCTACAGCCTGATCAGCGCTGCCGGTGAGCGGCATTGGGTGAAATGGCACTACAAGACCAGACAAGGCATCAAGAACCTCGCGCCGGCCGATGCTGCACGCATTGCCGGTACCGATCCTGACTACGCACAGCGCGATCTGTTCGAAGCCATTGAGCGCGGTGATTTCCCGAAATGGCAGGTCTGCATCCAGATCATGACCGAACAACAGGCCAATCAGCATCACGAGAACCCGTTCGACGTGACTAAGACCTGGTCGCAGAAGGAGTTCCCGCTGATCGAGGTCGGTGAGGTGGAGCTGAACCGCAACCCGCTGAACTATTTTGCCGAGGTCGAGCAGGCGGCATTTGGACCGAGCAACATGGTTCCAGGCGTTGGTCTGTCGCCAGACCGTATGCTGCAGGGCCGCGTGTTTGCCTATGCCGACGCGCATCGCTACCGGGTAGGCACCAACCATCAGCACCTGCCCATCAATGCGGCCAAGAGCCCGGTGAACACCTATCAGCGCGATGGCGCCATGGCCTATGGTGACAACGGTGGCGCTGCTCCGAATTACGAGCCCAACAGCTATGGCGATGCCCCTAAGCAGGCGCCGCGTTACGCAGAGCCGGCGCTGGCGCTCAGTGGCGCTGCGGACCGTCATGATCACCGTGAGGACACTGACTACTACAGCCAGGCCGGCAAGCTGTTCAACCTGATGAATGATGAGCAGAAAGCGTTGCTGATCAACAACATTGCCGGCGCCATGGCCGGGGTCAGCAGCGACGTTGTGCAGCGCCAGCTACAGCACTTCTACAAGGCTGACCAGGCTTATGGTGAAGGCATTGCCAAGGCGTTGGGTGTAACCGTTAGCTAAGTAATAGTGATAAACAGAACCGCCCTCATTTGGGCGGTTTTTCGCTTCTTGATAACCGATTTTCACTGCTTTTTATCGTTTTATTGCGCGAATGGCCGTGACCTCAAGAGAGGCTTGGTTCAAACTACAGCCTTTCTGTAGGGAGTAGTTTGGCGATGCAAGGCCATCCAGACGTCATTGATTACCTCAATACTTTGCTCACCGGCGAACTTGCTGCGCGTGACCAGTATTTCATTCACTCGCGCATGTACGAAGACTGGGGCTTCACCAAGCTCTACGAGCGCATCAATCATGAGATGGAAGAGGAGGCGCAGCACGCCGATGCGTTGATGCGCCGGATTCTCATGCTTGAAGGCACTCCGCGCATGCGCCCGGACGATCTGGATGTCGGTACGACTGTACCGGAGATGCTGGCCAGCGACCTGCGCCTGGAATACAAAGTGCGTGCTGCGCTGTGTAAAGGCATTGAGCTGTGCGAAAAGCACGGTGACTACATCAGCCGCGACATCCTGCGCCTGCAACTGGCCGATACCGAGGAAGATCACACCTACTGGCTGGAAAAACAGCAAGGCCTGATCAAATCCATCGGCCTGCAGAACTACCTGCAGTCGCAGTTCTGACAGGCAGTAAATCATTAAAAAGCCCCTGCACATTGCTGTGACAGGGGCTTTTTTATTGGACTGCAAGCTATAAGCGGCAAGCTGCAAGAAAGTGCGGTGTTGCTTCTGCTTGCAGCTTATAACTTGAAGCTTGTAGCTGCCCTTAGGCGCGATCACGCTCCAGCAACGGCTTGAGATAGTGGCCGGTATGCGATTGCTCCATGGCCGCCACGTCTTCCGGCGTACCGGTGGCGATGATCTGGCCACCGCGTGATCCACCTTCAGGTCCCAGGTCGACCAGCCAGTCTGCGGTCTTGACCACATCCAGGTTATGCTCGATTACCACCACGGTGTTGCCGTGGTCGCGCAGACGATGCAGCACGTCGAGCAACTGCTGGATATCAGCAAAGTGCAGGCCGGTGGTTGGTTCATCAAGGATATACAAGGTCTTGCCCGTGTCGCGCTTGGACAGCTCGCGTGACAGCTTGACCCGTTGTGCTTCGCCGCCGGACAGCGTGGTTGCTGACTGACCCAGCTTGATATACGACAGGCCGACGTCCATCAGGGTTTGCAGCTTGCGCGCCAGAGCAGGTACGGCATCAAAGAACTCGCGGGCATCCTCGATGGTCATTTCCAGCACCTCGTGAATGTTCTTGCCCTTGTACTTGATCTCCAGGGTTTCGCGGTTGTAGCGCTTGCTCTTGCACACATCGCAGGGCACGTAGATGTCCGGCAGAAAGTGCATCTCTACCTTGATCAGGCCGTCACCCTGACAGGCCTCGCAGCGTCCGCCCTTGACGTTGAACGAGAAGCGGCCGGGGCCATAACCCCGCGAGCGCGACTCCGGTACCCCGGCGAACAATTCGCGAATCGGCGTAAACAGCCCGGTATAGGTCGCCGGGTTGGAGCGCGGTGTGCGGCCGATCGGGCTCTGGTCGATATCCACCACCTTATCCAGATGCTGCAGGCCGTTGATGCTGTCGTGAGCAGAGGCTTCCAGCGTGGTGGCACCGTTGAGTGCAGTGGCGGCGAGGGGGAACAGCGTATTGTTGATCAGCGTCGACTTGCCCGAGCCGGATACGCCGGTCACACAGGTCAGCAGGCCGATCGGAATTTCCAGATTCACGTTACGCAGGTTGTTGCCGCGTGCGCCTTTTAGGGTCAGCGACAGCTTCTTGTTGCGCGCTGTGCGTTTGGCCGGGACTTCGATCTTCACTCGGCCTGACAGATATTTACCGGTCAGCGAGTCGGGATGCGCCATGACTTCGGCAGGCGTGCCTTCGGCAACGATCTGCCCGCCATGTACGCCGGCGCCAGGACCGATATCCACCACGTAATCGGCCAGGCGGATCGCATCCTCGTCGTGCTCGACCACGATCACTGTGTTGCCGATATCGCGCAGATGCTTGAGGGTTGCCAGCAGTCGGTCGTTATCGCGCTGATGCAGGCCGATCGACGGCTCGTCAAGGATGTACATGACCCCGACCAGGCCGGCGCCGATCTGGCTGGCCAGACGAATACGCTGCGCCTCGCCACCCGACAGTGTGTCGGCGCTGCGGTCCAGGGTCAGGTAGTCCAGGCCGACGTTGACCAGAAATTGCAGACGCTCGCAGATTTCCTTGAGAATTTTCGCGGCGATCTCACCGCGCCGGCCTGTCATGGTCAGCCCGGCGAAATACTCGGCAGCGTCGCCAATCGGCATATTGGTCACGGCGGGCAGGGTCCGCTCACCGACCCACACATGCCGGGCTTCGCGGCGCAGGCGGGTACCACGACAGTCCGGGCAGGATTGGGTGCTGAGCAACTTGGCCAGCTCTTCGCGTACGGTGGCCGATTCGGTCTCCCGATAACGACGCTCCAGATTCGGCACGATGCCTTCGAACGGGTGGGCGCGCTTGACGATATCGCCGCGGTCATTGAGGTAGCGGAAATCGACACTCTGCGTGCCACTGCCATTGAGCAGCACCTTCTGGATATCGGCTTTCAACTCCTTGAACGGCACCTCCAGGCTGAACTTGTAGTGCTGGGCCAGTGAGCCAAGCATCTGGAAGTAGTAGACGTTACGTCGGTCCCAGCCGCGTATCGCCCCCTCGGCCAGGGTCAACTCGGCATTGACCAGGCGCTTGACGTCGAAGAACTGTTTGACGCCCAGGCCGTCGCAGCTCGGGCAGGCGCCGGCCGGATTGTTGAAGGAAAACAGCTTGGGCTCCAGCTCGCTGATCGCATGACCGCAGATCGGGCAGGCGAAGCGCGCCGAAAAGATCATCTCTTCGCCTGGCTCATCATCCATCGGTGCGACCAGGGCGATGCCATCGGCCAGTTGCAGGGCGGTCTCGAACGATTCGGCCAGGCGCTGCTGGAGGTCGCCACGCACCTTGAAGCGGTCGACCACCACATCAATGGAGTGCTTCTTCTGTTTGTCGAGTTTGGGGACTTCATCGAGCTCATACAGGGTACCGTCGACCCGGGCGCGGACGAACCCTTGAGCACGCAGCTCTTCGAACACCGACAGGTGCTCGCCTTTGCGCTCGCGCACCACCGGGGCCAGCAGCATCAGTTTGCGGCCTTCAGGTTCGGCCAGTACCAGATCGACCATCTGGCTGACGGTCTGGGCCTCCAGTGGGATATCGTGGTCCGGGCAGCGCGGCTGGCCGACCCGCGCATACAAAAGGCGCAGGTAGTCGTAGATTTCGGTGATGGTGCCGACGGTCGAGCGCGGGTTGTGTGAGGTGGATTTCTGCTCGATGGAGATGGCGGGCGACAGACCTTCAATGGTGTCGACATCGGGCTTTTCCATCATCGACAGGAACTGCCGGGCATAGGCCGACAGCGATTCGACATAACGGCGCTGGCCTTCGGCATATAGCGTG
The DNA here is from genome assembly GCF_024129895.2 of Pseudomonas sp. 21LCFQ02. NCBI lineage: Bacteria > Pseudomonadati > Pseudomonadota > Gammaproteobacteria > Pseudomonadales > Pseudomonadaceae > Pseudomonas > Pseudomonas sp. 21LCFQ02. Next base: position 716,580 of record NZ_CM178749.1, on the reverse strand, counting down.
TCGAACGCCAGCGAAGACTTGCCGGAGCCTGACAGCCCGGTGATAACGATCAGCTTGTCGCGAGGAAGGGTCAGGTCGATGTTCTTCAGGTTGTGGGTCCGAGCCCCACGAATCAGGATTTTATCCACTGCGGCCTCGCTGGCGGGCATAAACGACGGAGTATACGGCTCCACGCCATTACGCGGCAAAGCGCCGCGTATGTGCCGTACCTCGTTGGGACTGGTAGAATCGCCGCCGGTTCACACGAGGTTTTTCCATGCAAGACTCCCATAGCGAACGCATGAGTGGTGCCGAGACCCGCGCGGCGGGCGGGCTGGCGCTGGTGTTCGCCTTTCGCATGCTCGGCATGTTCATGGTCCTGCCGGTGTTGTCCACCTATGGCATGGACCTGGCGGGCGCTACGCCAGCACTGATCGGCCTGGCCATCGGCGCCTATGGCCTGACCCAGGCCATTTTGCAGATCCCGCTGGGCTTTATCTCCGACCGCATCGGCCGACGCCCGGTGATTTACCTGGGGTTGCTGGTATTCGCGCTCGGCAGCCTGGTGGCCGCGGGTGCCGACTCCATCGAAGGGGTGATTGCCGGTCGTGTGTTGCAAGGTGCCGGGGCGATTTCAGCCGCCGTCATGGCCTTGCTCTCGGACCTGACCCGGGAACAGCACCGCACCAAGGCCATGGCCATGATTGGCATGACCATCGGCCTGTCGTTTGCCATTGCCATGGTGATCGGCCCGGTGCTGACCAGTGCATTCGGCCTGTCCGGTCTGTTTCTTGCCACCGGCGCCATGGCGCTGCTGGGGATCCTGATCGTGGCGTTCATGGTGCCCAGGTCTTCGGGGCCGTTGATGCATCGAGAGTCCGGGGTCGACAAGGCAGCCCTGGGCGCGACCTTGCGCCATCCAGACCTGCTGCGTCTGGACCTGGGAATCTTCGTCCTGCATGCCATGCTGATGTCCAGTTTCGTGGCCTTGCCGCTGGCGCTGGTGGAAAAGGCCGGCCTGCCCAAGGAAGAGCATTGGTGGGTGTATCTCACGGCGCTGCTGGTGTCGTTCTTCGCCATGCTGCCGTTCATCATTTATGGCGAAAAGAAGCGCCGCATGAAGGCCGTGCTGATTGGCGCTGTTACGGTGCTGATGCTCTCTGAAATATTCTTCTGGGCTTTTGGCGACACGCTGCGAACGCTGGTGATCGGCAGCGTGGTATTCTTCACCGCGTTCAACCTGCTGGAGGCCACACTGCCATCGCTGATCAGCAAGGTTTCGCCGGCAGGCGGCAAAGGCACGGCCATGGGGGTGTATTCCACCAGCCAGTTCCTCGGCTCTGCGGTCGGCGGAATCATGGGCGGCTGGCTATTTCAGCAGGGCGGGCTGGACGTGGTGTTTCTGGGCTGCGCAGCGCTGGCGGCCATCTGGCTGGTCGTTGCCATGAGCATGCGCGAGCCGCCTTACGTGACCAGCCTGCGCCTGCCGCTGTCGCCTGAGGCACAGCGAGAAACAGGCCTGGCACAACGCCTGAAGTCCGTACCGGGCGTAACAGATGCCGTGGTGGTTGCCGAAGAGGCGGCCATCTATATCAAACTTGATACAAAACTATTGGATCGCGCGTCGCTCGAAAAGCTGGTCAACAGTCCAGCCACTCAAACGTGTGAAGTCTAGGAGAACGTTATGGCCCGTGGGGTTAACAAAGTCATATTGGTCGGTACATGCGGCCAGGATCCCGAAGTCCGTTACCTGCCTAACGGCAACGCCGTGACCAACCTGAGTCTGGCTACCAGTGAACAATGGACCGACAAGCAGAGCGGCCAGAAGGTCGAGCGTACCGAATGGCACCGCGTCTCGCTGTTCGGCAAGGTCGCGGAAATTGCCGGCGAGTACCTGCGCAAAGGCTCGCAGGTCTACATCGAAGGCAAGCTGCAGACTCGCGAATGGGAAAAAGACGGCATCAAGCGTTATACCACTGAAATCGTCGTCGACATGCAGGGCACCATGCAACTGCTCGGTGGCCGTCCGCAGCAGGGCGACAACCAGGGTGGTGGCAACTACGGCCAGTCGCGCCCGCAGCAGTCACGTCCGGCTCCGGCGCCACAGCAGTCCTACGATCAGTCGCCGCAGCATCAGTCTTACGACCAGTCGCCACAACAGTCGTACAGCCAGCCGCAGCGTGAGTCGCGACCAGCGCCAAAACCGGCTCCGCAGCCGGCGGCCGACTTCGACAGCTTCGATGACGATATTCCTTTCTGACAAGCAACTGACTGCAAGCTGCCCTACAGTGAAAGCCCCCGCCCAGCGGGGGCTTTCGCATTGTGTAGAGGATATAAAGATGAACTGCAAAGGACTGCTACTCGATATCGAAGGCACGCTGACCCATCAGGGGGCGCTGATTGCCGGCGCGGCCGAGTCACTGGCCTGGCTGCATGAGCAAGGGCTCGACTATCGCCTGCTGACCAATATCACGGCACGCTCGCCTGCAACCATCAGTGCCGAACTCGCCGCGCTGGGTCTTGCCGTACCGGCGCAGCATATCCAGACTGCCACCACCGCTTGTGTGGCCTGGTTGCGGGCCCGGCAAGGGTGTAGCAGCTATCTGCTGGTGCCCGATCCGGTTCGGCCGCTGTTCGATGGACTGCTCATCAATGAGCGCAACCCCGACTATGTGGTGATCGGCGATATCGGTCAGGCCTTTTGCTACGACAACCTGAATCGGGTGTTTCGCCTGCTGAGCGGCGGCGCACGGTTGATTGCCCTGCAAAAGAATCCGTTCTGGTTTGCGGCAGATGGCCCGAGCCTGGATTGCGGCGCCTTCGTGGCGGCGCTGGAGTACGCCAGTGGGCAAACTGCGCAGGTTACGGGCAAGCCCTCGTCATTGTTCTTTGAGATGGCCCTGCAGTCGATCGGTTGCCAGGCCCGCGAGGTGTTGGTGATTGGCGATGATCCAGGCACCGATATGGCGGGAGCGTCAGGCATCGGGGTGCGCAGTGTGCGGGTACTGACCGGCAAGTCCGCTGGGCTGCAGCGCGACGACAGTGGTTTGGCGAGTTACTGCCTGGCATCGATTGCCGGCCTGCCGCAACTGCTCGTGCAGCTCTGACTGTAATCTGGCAGACGGCTGATCAGGCTGGCAGAGGTGCATCCACGATCAGCGCCGGGTCCAGATAGCGAATTCTCGGTTCAATGTGATAAGCCCCGCTTTCCGAATAGCGCAGGTAGCAGCGCCCGCACAACAGACATTCAGACACCTTGCAGCGGTTGTAGGGGTAGTAACGGGGCGCAATGGGGGCCTGCGTTGACCAGTAATGGGTGCCTGACGGGTGATACTCGTTGATGGTCAGATCTTCCTCGTCGGCGTTGCTCAGCGTGCCGATGTCCAGTAGATGATGGGCATTGGACGAGACCAGTGGACTTTCCCAGCCGGTAAGGACCTTGGTATTACATCGGCAACTGACTTCGATATTGCTGGCGCGCTGTGCCCGTTCCAGCAATTCAGGGAAATCAATGTAGCGAAGGGCAGTCATTGCCAGTCTTCCTTTGAGTGGTTACGCATCGGGTTATTTGCGTCCCCAGGCCAGCCTGGGAAAGCTCAAGGCATTGCGTGCGGAGATGACCAGCGCCACCAGCGTCATGACGATCAACAGGCTCCAGCCGGGAATGTAGCTGTGCGTCAGGTCTTTGAGTAAGCCCAGCGCAGGTGGCATGAGCACAATAGCGACCTGATTACAGGCCATGGCCAGTCCCAGTGCAAAACCGGTTTTGCTCGCCGGGGCGGACTCCGCGACATAGGCGACCCAGGGACCGTACCAGCCAAACCCGAAAAAGCCGAGCCAGCCTGCCAGCAGCGCCAGCAGGACGAAGGTATGCATAGGCATCCAGATCAGGGTCAACAGGCCAACGATAATGGCCAGCATGCAAGTCATAACGGGAAAGTAGCGCCCTGACTGACACCGGTCACTCCATGCCGCCAGGATGATCCGGCCCATTACCCCGGCCCCTTGGGCGATAAAGAGCAATGAGGCCGCCGCCGTGATGCTCAAGTCCAGTCGGTCGTACAGATACAGTGCGGTGAAAATCAGGATGCCGTATTGCACCGAGATCAGGCTGATCCCGGAGATCATGATCTGCTTCATCGCCGGCTCCTTCAGCATCGAGAAGCGCGATGCCAGGGTTGCCTTGAGATCCTGCGCAGCAGCTCGCGCCGGGCCTTGCTCGCCTGGGTCCGGGTTGGCGCTGCGGTAAAACAGCAGGAAGATCACGGCACCGGCAAGGGCCACCAGCCCGCCGGCCAGAAACGACCATTGCCAGCCCCAGCGGGTGGCAATATACGGCAGCATCGCGGCCGACAGCGCGCCCCCCAGTGGCAGCCCGGCTTGGCGGATGCCCATCGCAAAGCCGCGCTGGTGCCTGGAGAACCAACTGGAAACCGATTTGCTGCCGCCTGGCTGAGCGGTGCTATAGCCGGCACCGACGATGATCAGAAACAGCAACAACATAAGGTAGCTGTTGGCGAACATCGCCGCACAGAGCGCCGCTGCCACAAGCAAGGTGCCGATACCGACAACCCAGCGCTCATCGAAACGATCCAGTAACTCACCCGCCACCAGCAGCCCCACTATCGGAATCAGCTGCGCGGCAGACACTAACAGGCCAATCTGCAAGACCGACAGGTGCCAGTCCTGTTGAATGAAAATCGCAATTGCGCCAATCCCTTGAACGAAGAAGCACGCACTGGCTTGGGCAATGGTGGCGATCAAGAGGATGACCCAGCGATAGTTTGATTGCTGGCGCGGGTTGTCTGTAGCGCTCATAGAACAGTTTCCTGATACAAGGAGGTCGGTCCACAGTCGCCCAGTGGCGTCTGGCGTTGGGTGGCCAGGTATTCCGTCCTGACCAGATCCAGCCCCATTCGATGAATGATGCTTTCCGGAGCCGTTTCTATGCTCGCGCCGTTGGCCGTGACCTGTTCAAGGGCGATATGCAGCAGTTGCAGATTATCGCCCATATGCACACGTCCCTCGTTATCCACGCTGTACGGCGTGTCCTCCATGCCCACACGAAGAATATCGACCTTGCTGTCGGGTTGCGCGGCATAGGTGGCCAGACGTCTGAGCGCACACATTGGCGTGCCTTTCTGTGGCCCTACATCGACAGGCTGGTAGTGCAGCTCGGCATGTTGTGGCATGACCGCAGCGCCAACAGTGATGGTCACCTTGCGCTTTATTTCGTTCGGGTTGGCCAGGTCGTATTCAAGGCTCTTGGCAATGTCGACGATATTGCAGAACTCTTCGTAGGTCTGAGGAAACGGCAGGCGACTCGAAAAACCGAACAGCAGGATGATATTCAACTGCCCCGAACTGCCCAGGCGCAGGGCCGGGTGTTCGACGGCAAATCGCGTCATGCCGTAACTGCGCGTCAGTTGCACCCATTCCACTTCATGGAACAGGCCCAGTTGTTGGCGTGCGGCAATGGCGTTGCGGTAGATCTGGAACTGGATCAACGGCGAGGTGCTGCCGTAATCGGCGCCTTTACTTGTAGAGTTTGTTTCCATGGTGGCTTTCACCACGCGGTCAGAGGGCGTGTAGCTGTTGATGTCCTGAGCAAACTGAGCGCTGGACAGGTACTCGATGTCAAACTTCCTCAGCTTTCTTTCCATGTCACAGATGACTTGCAGCTCGATGGCAGCCTGAATCGTCACGAAGTGGGCACCACCAAAGTGCAAAGGCAAGGCACACTGGCTGACGCGCTCCCATTCGCCGAATTTCTTGATGTTGTCTTGTACTTCACGACCATTGCGGCTGGCGCCAAAACTGAGCAGGGTGTCTTTGCAGGCGCGCTGAATGGTGCGGCTGACCGACTGATAAATCTCATTGTCGGTGGTCTGTTCCCGGGTCAGCGGGTTGCGCGCGTGGTAGTGATAGTAGCGGCAGCCTGATTCATAGAGTTCGATCGCTTCGTCGACGATCGCTTGTTCGCTGGCATGAATGGTTGCCCCGGTGCAAATAGAGTCCAGCAGTTGATCACCCGTGATGTAATGATTGCGCGGCGTGAACTTGGCGCCCGTGGAAGCGCACCCGAGGATCAATGTCTTATGTGGCGTACTCATCTGCACTTCCTTGTCAAAGTCATTCCATCTGACTGCCATCCGGGCAGCGTCCGCTTTTTAGCAGTACTGCTGACAGATGCCATTGCGGTTTTGGCAAAAGGTGTTGCAACAATGGCAGCGTCGGATGAGTGCGCAGCGCTTTGCCGTGCTGAATCGGTCATGCCATGATGCGGCGTCAACGGATATGGCGAGATTCGCAAGATGAGCGATCTTCGGACTTTGAAAGATTTCCTGGTGCTGGCGCGTATTCTCAGTTTTTCTCAGGCCGCTGAACGTTGCAATGTGACGACCTCAGGGTTGAGCCGACGCATAAACAGTCTTGAAGAGTGGTTGGGCGCACCGGTTTTCGATCGGTCCCGACACCGGCTTGAGCTGACCGATGCAGGCGAACAGTTGCAGGCTGCCGCGCTTGAGGCGGTCGCGTTGCTGGACAACGCCAAAGCCGCAGTCGCCCGCGCCAGAGAGCACAAGCGCTTGCATATTTCCCTGGCAGCCCCGCATATCATGTCCAGGGCCTTCTTCCCTGACTGGCTGCCCAGAGTGCGCAATCAGTCGAGCGCTACACGGTTTTCGATTGACTTCGCCAACTTGCCTGGCTGTTTTCGCGCGTTATCTGATCGAAAGGCAGACTTCGTCGTCGCCTTTAGCGATGAGGGCAACGGTATCCGTGATTGTTTGTCAGGCGCCGTCGACTTTCAGCAGTTCGACATCCTGACGCTGGGCCATGAGCGCCTAGTCCCGGTCAGTGCCCCTGACATGCTGGGGGCGGCACTGAACAGTCTTGAGCCGGCGAGCGGTGAGGTATCTTATTTGCGCTATCAGCCTGAGTGCTCTCTGGGCTGGGCGCTGGAAAGAAAACTCGATATCGCAAAAAACCTGCCGGTGCTCACTGCCATTCATGACAGCTCGCTGGCCGATGGCTTGCATTCCATGGCGCTTATGGGACTTGGCGTGGCTTGGTTGCCATGGGCAATTGTCATCCAGGACATGGAACGAAAAAGGCTGGTTCGAGCGGGCGGGGAAGAGCATGACATCACCTTGAGTATCGAGCTGATTCGCCTTAAGCAGCCTCTGGAGACTCAGGCAGAGAAGTTCTGGCAGCATCTTTGTGAGATGGACCCGTCAATCAAAAAAAGCCGTCAGGTTCTCAGGGAGGCAGTGCACAGATCCGCGGTAAGCGTCTGATGGGCGCATGTCTAACGGCAACCTCCCGCTGTTGTCCTTGAAATGTCCTGCATCGCAATATCAGCCAATTTCTTGCCCACTCAGGCGAACTTTGCGGGTCGCGCAGGGATCAGTTCCTTGGGGATAAGCCCCATCGGATATCTGGATGGAGGAGAGTGCAGCGTGGCGGTTCAGTTAAAGACCCTGATTCTGTTAGTGGTGCTTTCGTTTGCGGGCAACCTGACCGTGCACGCTGCTGAAGTCCCGGCCCTGCCGCTCGGCGCTGCTGCTGCCGACAAGCCCGATGACAAGGCCGCCTCCGGGCCTGCCGAGAAAGCTCCGGTCGAGGAGAAAAAGGAGCCTGAAACCGACAAACCCGCCGAGGCGGAACCGCCAGCCGCTGAAATCCTTGTCGAGGGCGGCCTGCTGGGGGCTCTGAGCAGCAGCATCGACGATGTTCAGCGAGCGCTGAATCTCAACGGTGACCTGGTCGATACCTGGCGGCTGCGTGCAGACCGGGCCGCCACAGAGCTCGACAAGCTGGTCAACAAGCCTTCGCAACGCAGCGCCTGGCAGATGGTGGGCGACTTTCTGGTGCTGTCGGTGGTCTGGATCGGTACATTTGTGCTGCTCCATGGTCTGGGGCGCTTTATTGCCAAACGCTTGAACCGGCGAGCCTTCATGAGGACCCGAACGCGCAGTCAGGCGCTGCTCAAGTACGTATTGCCGTTCACGGTTCCAGCGCTGATCTGCCTGCCCTTGACCCTGTATGTCAGCCAATTTCTACCGTCTTCGATTGGCCGGGCGCTGGCTTTGTGTTTTGCCTACGCCACCAGCAGCGGTGTGTTTTCGACCTCGGTACTGCTGTGCGTGATTGTCATGTTCAATGCCGGGCACAAGCGTACGGCGGTGAAGATCCTGCGTCGTTACACGCCGACGCCGCTGTTCGTCATCGGCTTTCTGGCGGCGCTCAGCGATGCCCTGACCAGCCCGCAGATCGCGCGGCAGATTGGCAGCAACGTCACGACCAGCATCGCGGTGTTCACTGGCCTGTTTGCCTCTGCGGTGTTCTGTGTGTTGGTTATCCGCATGCGCCGCCCGGTGGCACACCTGATTCGCAACCGGGCGCTGAGCAGCCGTATGCGCCAGCCAGCGCTGCAACAGTCGCTGAAGATCTTCTCCAACCTGTGGAATCTGCCGATTCTGTTGATGATCATGGTCTCGGCAATCAATCTGATCGGCGCTGGCGAGGACAGCCAAGAGACCCTGCGCTGCGCGCTGTTCACAACCTTGTTGCTGATTGCCACGGTGTTTCTCAGTACCGTGTTCCAGCACTTCTTCAAGCAGCCCTCGGACCCTGCGGTACGCACCGGCCATGCTTATAAAGCGCGCTTGCTCAGCCTGGTGTATGCCTGCCTGCGCATCGTGCTGGCGGTGACCTTCATTGAGGTGTTGGGGCGTATATGGGGCTTTTCGCTGTTCGAGTTCGCCCAGCGCAACAGCCTCGGCAGGGCGATCAGCGATTCGCTGAGCAGTATTGGCCTGATTTTCCTGGTGACCTGGCTGCTCTGGGTGGTCCTTGATACGGCGATTCAGGAAGCGCTCAAGCCGCCGGTCAACCATCGCTCCGGCCGCCAGCCCAGCACCCGGGTCAAGACCATTTTGCCGCTGCTGCGTAATGCGATAAAAATCATCCTCGTGGTGATCTGCGCCATTACCACCATGGCCAACCTGGGCATCAACGTTGCGCCATTGCTGGCGGGTGCCGGTGTCGTGGGCCTGGCAATCGGTTTCGGCTCGCAGCAACTGGTGCAAGATGTGATCACCGGCCTGTTCATCATCATCGAAGACACCTTTTCGGTCGGCGACTGGGTGGTGCTCAGCACCGGCCATTCAGGTACGGTCGAAAGCCTGACGATCCGCACGGTGCGCCTGCGTGACGGCAAAGGCTTTGTGCACTCGGTGCCGTTCGGCCAGATCAAGGCAGTCACCAACCAGTCGCGGCAGTTTGCCTATGCGTTCTTCTCGGTGCAGTTCACTTATGACACCGATATTGACGAGGCGCTGGCGCTGATCCGCGAGACCGGTCATTCGATCACTGAAGACATCCTGCTCAAGAACAACCTGCAAGGTCCGTTGGAGGTCTTCGGTGTCGACCGTATGGACCTCAACGGCGTGGTGCTGACCGCGCAGTTCCGCACCTCTTCAGGCGGGCAATACAGCGTTGGCCGAGCCTTTAACGAACGGCTCAAAAAGCGCGTTGACCAGCATCCGAAGGTCCACTTCGCCCAGACTTACCCGCAGATGGTCATGAACCCCGGAGCCGCGCACCGCCCGCCGGCGCTAGAAGGGCCACCAGCCCCTGCTGGCGCATGACGGCAAGGGCAGCGCACAACTGTTGGGCACCGGCGGGCAACGTGTTATGTTTGCAGGCGTTTTGAACCTGATGATTTGATAAAAACCGAGACCGAGCCTGCAGACTCTATGCGAATGCGCCTTATGCTGTTGGGCGGCGGGAATGCCCTCGGGCAGGCGCTGATACGACTGGGTGCCGAGGAAGATATCGCGTTCCTCGCACCGCGTCCGCCGCAAGACGGCTGGGACGCAGCCAGCCTCACGCAACTGCTCGACGACACCCGCCCCGACGCCCTGATCAACCTGGCCTATTACTACGACTGGTTCCAGGCCGAAACTGTCAACGAAGCGCGCCTGGACGCCCAGGAACGCTCCGTAGAGCGCTTGGCCGAACTGTGCCAGCATCACGGTATTACCTTGCTGCAACCGTCCAGCTACCGGGTCTTCGACGGCTCGCGAGCGACTGCCTACAGCGAAAAGGACGAGCCGGTGCCGCTGGGCCTGCGCGGCCAGGCACTCTGGCGGATCGAGCAGAGCGTTCGCGCCGCGTGTCCGCAGCATGTGCTGGTACGCTTTGGCTGGCTGCTCGACGACAGCCCGGATGGCGTGCTCGGGCGTTTTCTGAGCCGCGCCAAGGACGCTGAAGAGTTGTTGCTGGCCGATGACCGACGCGGTAATCCGACGCCCGTCGATGACGCCGCGCGGGTCCTGCTCTCGGTGCTCAAGCAGCTCGACTGCGAGGCACCTCTGTGGGGCACCTATCACTACGCCGGCCACGAAGCCACCACGCCGATTGCCCTGGGCCAGGCGATTCTTACCGAGGCGCGGCTGTTGCACCCGCTGGCCATCGAAGCACCGACCGCACAGGCTCACGCCGCGCGGCCCGATGCAGCTGAAGAGCCGCAGCACGCGGTGCTGGCCTGCAAGAAAATCCTTCATACCTTCGGGATCAAGCCACGCGCCTGGCGCGCCGGGTTGCCCGTTCTGCTAGACCGGTATTATCGGCATGTCTGACGCTCCTATCCTGATTACCGGCGGTGCCGGTTTCATCGGCTCACATCTGGCCGACGCCCTGTTGGCCAAAGGTTACCCGGTCAGGATTCTCGACGACCTGTCCACCGGCAAGCGCAGCAACCTGCCGCTGGATAACCCCAACGTCGAACTGATCGAAGGTGATGTGGCTGACGCGGCACTGGTCGCACGCGCTGCCGTGGGTTGTCAGGCGGTAGCGCATCTGGCCGCTGTCGCTTCGGTACAGGCTTCGGTGGACGACCCGGTAAAGACGCACCAGAGCAACTTCATCGGGACCCTGAACGTCTGTGAGGCCATGCGCGAGGCGGGCATCAAGCGGGTGGTGTTCGCCTCCAGTGCTGCTGTGTACGGTAACAATGGCGAAGGCGAGCCGATCAGTGAAGACACCCCCAAGGCGCCGCTGACTCCCTATGCCAGCGACAAGCTGTCCAGCGAGCATTACCTGGATTTCTATCGCCGCCAGCATGCGCTGGAGCCGGTGGTGTTCCGCTTCTTCAACATCTTCGGGCCGCGCCAGGACCCGTCCTCGCCGTACTCGGGAGTGATCAGCATCTTCGCCGAGCGCGCCACCCAGGGTAAGCCGATCAGTGTGTTCGGCGATGGTGAGCAGACCCGTGATTTCTTCTACGTTGGCGATCTGGTCAAGCTACTGGTTCAGGCACTGGAGCAGCCGACAGTTGAAGAGGGCGCGATCAACGTCGGCCTGAACCAGACCACCTCGCTCAATCAGTTGCTGGCGGCTCTGAAGGATGTGGTTGGCAGCCTGCCAGAGGTGAGCTATCAGCAGGCGCGCCCTGGTGATATCCGCCATTCCCGGGCCAATAACCAGCGCCTGTTGCAGCGTTTCACCCTCGAAACGCCGATGCCGCTGACTGACGGCCTGGCCAGGCTGTTGGGGCGCTGAATAGCGCTTGATGCAACGCTACAAAAAGGCACTTCATCACTGAAGTGCCTTTTTTATTTATCCGGTGTGCCGGCTCAGAACTTGTAACCCACACCCACCATGTAAACCCACGGGTCGATATCCACATCCACCTTGGTCTTGCCAACACTCAGCGCTGACGGACCGTCGACGCTGGCCTTGGTGTCGATGTCCACGTACCACACCGAGGCGTTGAGCATGACGTGATCGGTCAGTTGGTAATCCACGCCCACCTGACCGGCCAGGCCCACCGAGTCCTTGAGTTTGAGGTTGCTGAAGCCCTGGTCCTTGCGGTTACCCGCCAGGTCGGTATCGAAGAATTTGGTGTAGTTGATGCCCACGCCGACATACGGCTGGAAGGCAGACGAGGCGGCCATTGGGTAGTACTGCAGCGACAGGGTTGGTGGCAGTTGCTTGATATCGGCCAGCTTGCCATCCAGACCTGGGCCGAGGCCATGAACCGAGACGGTGTGGCTGAACGGTGTAGCGGCCAGCAACTCGATACCGACATGCTCGGTCAGCATGTAGGCAAAGGTCAGGCCCAGTTGGTTTTCGCCATCAACCGAGGCTTTGGTGCCGGAAACCTTGCTGCCATCCAGACGCACTTCACCGCTGTCTTCATGCGGGTCGACGTGGGCAACGCCGGCACGCACGATGAAATCACCGGCCTGGTGAGCATGGGCAACCAGCGGGGCGGCGAGGGCGAGTGCACAAAGGGATGCGCACAGCAGGGACTTGTTCATCAAAGGCTCCAGAGCGGTTAAAAAGTCTGGAGCCATGTTAAAAAAGCGTCTGCGTCGCGGTTTTGACTCAGCTCAATGAAAGTGTGATGACACTCAGAGGGTGTCCACAAAATGGCTGCACTCGGCAACACTGCGTTGAAATCGACCTTTCAGGAATCCGACAGTTCGTAGACAAAAATCTTGTCTGCCACCATCTGGTAGCCGGCCTCGGCCAGTTCGCTGCTGGTGTGTTTGGCCTGCATCGGTCCTTCGATCCAGTACGGCTGGTACAGCTCTTCGACCTTCACGCCCAGCTCGCTGGTGACATGCACGATCTGATTGGCCGGTGGTGGTGGTACGTGGATGCAGGCGCCAAAGAACGGCACCAGCAGAAACTCGGTCACCCGGCCTTCCTCGCTGACTTCCAGTGGCACGATATAACCCGGCAGGCGCACCAGTTTGCCGTCCAGCGCTTTGACCACCGGCGCGTCGGGGGCTTGCTGGTGGGCGGCGGGGGCTGATTCCATGCTCAGCGCGTCGGCCATTTTCGACAGGTCATGGATCGGCTGGGTGATTGGCGTCACCGGCGGCGCGTCTGCTGGAATCATGTCGTTCCAGGTCAGCACGCGGGGCTCGGCCGCCCAGGACGACAGGGGGACCGAAAGCAACAGGGCAAGCAGCAGGCGCCGCATGATCAACATCCTCATAAACGAATCGAAAGCCCGTCGGCCAGTGACTGACGATAGGCACGCCAGGCTGGCACCACCCCCATCACCAGCGCAGCGCCCAGAATGCCAGCAAGCAGGCTCCATTCATATTGGCTGGGCGAGGAAAGCGGCAGATACAGACCGTATTCGGACTGGACGTAACCTTGTGCGGCGGCGATGCCGGTGTACAACAGCGCAAGCCCAGCCAATACGCCAATCAGGGCCAAGGCAAAGGCTTCCAGAATCAGCAGGCTGGCGACATGCCAGGGGCGTGCGCCCACCGAGCGCAGGATCGCCATTTCCCGGCGCCGCTCGTTGAGGCTGGTCAGGATGGCCGTGAGCATGCCGATCAGCCCGGTCAGCACCACGAACAGCGAGATCACGAACAGCGCTTTCTCAGCCGTGCCCATCAGGCTCCACAGCTCCTGCAAGGCCACGCCCGGCAGGATCGCCAGCAGCGGTTCACCCCGGTACTCGTTGACTTCACGCTGCAGGGTAAAGGTCGAAATCTTGCTGTTCAGGCCGAGCATCATGGCGGTGATCGCCGTGGGCGTCAGGTCCATATTGCGCGCCTGGTCGGCGGAGATTTGTTGGTTGCCGCGCGCGGGTACGCCGTTGTGCCAGTCGATGTGAATCGCCTCCATGCCGCCGAGGCTGATGTGCAGGGTGCGGTCCACCGGCGTGCCGGTGCGCTTGAGAATGCCCACCACGGTAAAGGGCTTGTCGTCGTGCTTGACCAGGCTGATGGTGGCCACACCATGGGCCAGCACCAGTTTGTCGCCCAACTGGTAATGCAGCGCTTCGGCCACCTCGGCGCCCAGCACCACCTCGAAAGGGTCGGTCTGGAATGCGCGGCCCTGGGCCAGTTCCAGCGGTTGCTGGCGGCCGTAGCGGTAGTGCTCGAAGTACGCCTCGCTGGTGCCCATCACCCGATAGCCGCGGTGCGAGTCGCCCAGGGAAATCGGAATTGCCCACTTTACCTGACGATGCTGGGCGAAGTGTTCGAAGCTCTCCCAACGAATATTGTTGGTCGCGTTGCCAATGCGGAACACCGAGTACAGCAGCAGGTTGACCGAGCCGGAGCGGGCGCCAACGATCAGATCAGTACCGCTGACGGTGCTGGCGAAGCTGCTGCGGGTCTCGGTGCGTACCCGTTCCACGGCCAGCAGCAGGCACACCGACAAGGCGATGGCGAAGGCGGTCAGGAATGCGGTGAAGCGGCGGTTGGCCAGGCTGGCCATGGCCAGGCGAAACAGATACATCTCAATTCTCCACGGCGGCGGCGCGATTGAGTTCGGCCAGCGACAGGCTGCGGTTGAACAGCGGCGCCAGGCTCTGGTCATGGCTGACGAACAACAGGCTGGAGCCGGCGGCACGGCACTCGGCGAACAGCAGTTGCAGGAAGGCCTCGCGGGCGTCGGCGTCCAGCGCCGAGGTCGGCTCGTCGGCGATTACCAGCTCCGGCTGGCCAATCAATGCGCGGGCGGCGGCGACCCGCTGTTGCTGGCCGATCGACAGCGAGTCGGCGCGACGTTCCTGCAAGGTCGCATCGTGCAGGCCCAGATGGCTCAGCAGCTCGCTGGCTGCCTTGGCCACTGACCCATGACGCTGGCTGGCGCGACCTGCACGGACTTTGGAAAAGTGGCAGGGCAGTTCGACGTTCTCCCGTACCGACAGAAACGGCAGCAGGTTGAACTGCTGAAAAATATACCCGGTGTGGTCGACCCGGAAGCGGTCGCGAGCGGCGGCTGACAGCCCGGTCAGCTCTTGCCCCAACAGCCGGACACTGCCGCTGACCGGCGTCTGCACACCGCCCAGCAGGCCCAGCAGAGTGGTTTTGCCGCTGCCACTGGGGCCTTTGAGAAACAGTGTTTCGCCAGCCTCCAGACGAAAAGCCGGGATGTCCAGCAACTGTGGTTGGCCGGGCCAGTTAAAGCCCAGTTCGCTCAGCTCGATAAGTGCCTGGTTCATGCCCTGACTCTCAAATGGGGAAAACGAAACGACCGGGCAAGCCCGGTCGCTGATACAGCCACAGACTCAGAACTTGACGCTCGGATTGGCTGCGATGACCTCGGCACCGGACTGGCCGCCAGGAGAAATCAGCTGCACCTGGAGCTTCTTGGTGTCAGGGAAGGTCTTGAAGACCTGGCTCAGGTCGAGTTTCTTCAGAATGGCCGGTGCATCGCAAGTGAAGATGTAGTTGGCGTGGATTTCACTGTGTTCGTGCTCGCCGCTCTCGGCCGGTTTCGCGTGATCGTGATCCTTGGCGTGGTCATGTTCATCTGGCTTGTCGCCAAACAGCGGGCTTTCCAGCTTCACCGAACGGGCCGAGCAATGGGCGGCTTCAGAGATGCTGAACAGCGCGTTGGGCTTGAGCAGATATTCGCGGGCCTTGGCGACTTTGGCTTTGTCTTCAGCGCTGCTCGGGGCGTGCTCGAAGCCGACAATGTTCATCGCCGGGCTTTCGAATTGCACTTGCAGCGTCTTGCCTTCAAGTACCACATCCAGGCGACCGACACCGTGTTCATGGGCGCCCAGGCTGCCGTGGTCGTGCTCATGGTCATGATCGTGCTCCGCTGCGGCCTGGGCGAAAGCCAGCGGCAGCAGGGCGAAGGGCAGGGCGAGCAACAGACGGCGCATAACGGACTCCGGCGGGATGACTTGAAATGTAATGTAATCTTATAACAGAGGTCGGCAATGATAGCGGTTTTTTTTGCCGCTGCCGAGGGCAGCTGTGGGAGCATGCGTATCTGATTGTTGGAAGGGGCAGACCATGCTGCGGATTCGCGGAAGCATCGGCCAGTGGCCGGTGGACCTTGAGATTGAAATGGATGAAGGCGATTGGGCGAGGTTGTTTGCCGGGTTCGGCACCGCGCAGCCAGGCAATGGCCAGCAGGTTGCGACGTCCGAGGACGCCCGGCCTACGGCGACCAGCCAGCCGCTCAACCAGGACGACCGGCTGTGGCAACACGCCCAACAGCTGCTGCAACAAGCCGGTGCATTGAGCGGCCCGGACCTGCTCGGGCAACTTGAAAGCCTGGCCGGCAGCGCCGCAGCGGCCAAGCGCTTGCTGGTGCGGCTACGTCACAACGCCCAGGTCAAGGTCGAAAGCGGCGCTGATGCGCCGCTGTACAGCTGGGTTCAATAAAGCGCGGCGAACAGCTTGCGGCGGTAGGTCGTGACCAGAGGATGGTCATTGCCGAGCAGATCGAACACTTGCAGCAAGGTCTTGTGCGGCAGGCCTTCGCTGTAACCACGGTTGCGGACAAACAGCTTGAGCAGGCCTTCGAGTGCCGCCTCGTACTGCTGGCGCGCCAGTTGCTGGACGGCCAGCTGGTAAGCGGCTTCGTCGTCCTGCGGGTTCTGCGCCAGGCGGCTCTTGAGCTCAGCGCTTTGCGGCAGTTGCGCGGCCTGGCCGAGGAAGGTCAATTGCGCTTTGGCACCGGCCAGTTCAGCCTTGTGTGCATCGTCGCTGTTGACCGCATCCAGTACGGTGCGTGCTTCGCCCAGTTCACCGCGTTCAGCCAGGCAGCGTGCATACAGGATCAGACCCTTGGCGTTGCTGTTGTCTTCACTGAGCAGCACCTTGAGCTGCGCTTCGGCTTCGGCAAACCGGCTTTCGGCAAACAGTTGCCCGGCCAGTTGCAACGGGTCGGCAGCCGCCGGTGCCGGCAGTTGCACGTGCGGCTCCAGGAATTTGCGGATTTCCGACTCCGGTTGTGCGCCGGCAAACCCGTCGACCGGCTGGCCGTCCTTGAACAACACGATGGTCGGCAGGCTGCGGATGCCGAAGCGGCCGACGATTTCCTGTTCGATGTCGCAGTTGACCTTGGCCAGTATCAGATTGCCCTGATAGCCCTCGGTGATCTGTGCCAGCAGCGGCATCAGTACCTTGCATGGCGCGCACCACTCGGCCCAGAAATCGACCAGTACCGGTTGCTGGAAGGACTTCTCGATGACCTGTTGATCGAAGGTGGCGACGGTTACGTCGTAGATATAAGGCGTGTCCTGGCTCATTGCGCGTCTCGCATCTCGGGATGCTGCCAACTATAAAGGTCACAAGGCATTGCTGAAAGCTGTGTGCTCCGAGCGGCTGGCGTGATACAGGCTGACATGGCGAAATTCATGGGGCTCGGCCAGGTCCGGCAAGGTCAGCGCCTGCAGGCTGGCCAGGCGCTGGTAGGACCGATGCTGGAAGTCGCGCACCCGTGAGTCGGCCACCAGTGCCTGATGGCCGCGGCTGAGAAAATGATCCAGCAGTGGCAGGTTGGCGCGGTCGTAGAGCACGTCAGCGACCAGGATCAGGTCGAAGCGGTCGGCCTCGGCAAAGAAGTCTGTCGAGTAACTGAGCTTCACGTCATTGAGTGCGGCGTTGGCTCGGCAGGCATGAAGGGCCAGCGGGTCAAGGTCGCAAGCCACCACCTCCAGTGCCCCGGCCTTGGCCGCAGCAATGGCCGCCACTCCGGAGCCAGAGCCGAAATCCAGCACCCGTTTGCCAGCCACCCAGTGCGGCTGTTCGGCGAGAAAGCGCGCCAGTGCCAGGCCGCTGGCCCAGCAGAAACCCCAGTAGGGCGGTTGTTCGAGAATGCGCCGGGTTTCTTCCGGGCTGAATGCCCGGTCCATGTTCTGCTCGTCGATCAGCCACAGGCTCAGGTCGGTGCCCGGCAGCGGCGTGACCACCAGCCGGGCATCGCCAAGTAATTGGCTTAATGCGTGCTGCAGGACTTTCACGGTGCCTTGACGAGTTGCAGCGGGCCGAGTGCCTGGGTATTGGGCTGCTCGATGCGCAGCGCAGGCAGATGCAGGATCAACTGGCCGGACTGGCTGGCACGCCCGCGCAGCTCGACCCGCGCGCCGACCGGGAACGCCTCGGGGTTGAAGCGCACCTGGAACGGCAGCGACTGGCCGTTGCCCTGGAGTTTGGTACTGGCCAGCAGCTTCTGCGGCCGACCGCGCTCGTCGATCACCAGAATCGCCAGTTCGACTTCCGCGCCTGCCGGGATGCCCAGCAACTGGCCGCTCAATTCACGCTGATGTGGCAATAGCGGGCCTGGACCTTCCGGCTTCTTGACGACGGCTTGCGCCGGGCGGGCCGGGGTCGGCTCCGGTGCTTCATTGCTGCTGCAGGCGCCCAGCAGTGCAACCAGGCCGAGCACGGCGAAATGTCTTGGTGACATGAATACTCCAGCTAAAACAGTGGAGGAGCACGCATCGGCTCCGGCATCGGGTAAACGTGACGGCAGTTTCATATTGCCGTGGCGCTGTGTCCAGCGCTCTGAGTCTTGTCTTGGCGACGAGATGCGCTACCATGGCGCTCCCCTTTTTCAGTGGCTTGCCACCATGCACTGTCCCTTCTGCGCTGCCAATGACACCAAAGTCATCGACTCGCGCCTGGTTGCCGAAGGCGAGCAGGTCCGTCGCCGTCGCGAGTGTCTGGCCTGCGGCGAGCGTTTTACCACCTTCGAGACCGCCGAACTGGTCATGCCGCGGCTGATCAAGCAGGACGGCAGACGTCAGCCTTTCGATGAAGAAAAACTGCGGGCCGGCATGCAGCGGGCGCTGGAAAAGCGTCCTGTCAGTGTTGAACGCCTGGAAGCGGCGCTGGTGCATATCAAGCACAAGCTGCGAGCGACCGGCGAGCGTGAGCTCAAGTCGCTGGTGGTGGGTGAGCTGGTCATGGGCGAGTTGCAAAAGCTCGATGAGATTGCCTACATCCGCTTTGCTTCGGTGTATCGGCGCTTTCAGGACCTCAACGAATTTCGCGAAGAGATCGAGCGCCTGGCTCGTGAGCCGGGCAAGGAATGAGCGCGCAGCAAGCGGTACTCGACGCCGGTTACATGGCTCGCGCGCTGGAGCTGGCACGCAAGGGGCGTTACTCCACCCATCCCAACCCGCGGGTCGGTTGCGTGATCGTGCGCGATGCTCAGGTGGTGGGCGAAGGCTGGCATGTACGGGCCGGTGAGCCGCATGCCGAAGTGCATGCCCTGCGTCAGGCCGGTGAACAGGCCCGTGGGGCCACCGCCTATGTCACTCTTGAACCGTGCAGCCATCATGGCCGCACCCCACCGTGCGCTGACGCATTGGTCAAGGCAGGCGTGGGGCGGGTGGTGGCGGCGATGCAGGACCCCAATCCGCAAGTGGCCGGGCGTGGCTTGCAGCGCCTGCACGACGCTGGCATCGAAGTCCACAGCGGTGTGCTGCAAGCCGAGGCGCGTAAGCTGAACAAAGGCTTTATCAAACGTATGGAAAGCGGCCTGCCTTATGTGCGGGTCAAGCTGGCCATGAGCCTGGACGGGCGCACGGCGATGGCCAGCGGCGAAAGCCAATGGATCACAGGTCCCGAGGCGCGTGCCGCCGTCCAGCGTTTGCGCGCCCAATCGAGCGTAGTGCTCAGCGGTGCCGACACGGTACTCACCGACAACGCACGGCTGACAGTGCGCCCCGAACAACTGGCTCTGGACCCAGAGCAGACCGCTCTGGCCGCCAGCCGGGCACCATTGCGGGTCCTGGTCGATGGCCGCTTGCGAGTGCCTCTGGACACCGCTTTCTTCCAGGCTGGTCCGGCGCTGGTGGCGGCTTGTGCGGGCGCCGATGCCGTGGCGCATTACCAGGCGCAGGGCCATGAATTGCTCAGCCTGCCCGGTGCGCAGGGGCATGTCGATTTACGCGCTTTGCTGCTTGAGCTGGGCGCGCGCGGAGCCAATGACGTGTTGGTCGAGGCCGGCCCACGACTGGCCGGGGCCTTCACTCAGCTTGGCCTGGTCGACGAATACCAGATCTTCATCGCCGGCAAGTTCCTCGGCTCCAGCGCCAGGCCGTTGCTGGATTTGCCGTTGTCGCGAATGGATGAAGCCCTAGAGCTCAATATCGTGAAAATGCGTGCAGTTGGCAGCGATTGGCACGTCATTGCTCTGCCTGCGCCCAGACGCGGCGTATAATTTCCGGCTTTGCCCTGGCGCCTGTTGGCGTGCAGCCTGTTCCTGCGGAGGATCCCCATGTTTACCGGCATCATCGAATCGATCGGCAGCATCCGTGCACTGACTCCCAAAGGCGGCGACGTTCGGGTGTATGTGGAGACCGGCAAACTCGACCTGAGCGATGTCAAGCTCGGCGACAGTATCGCGGTCAACGGCGTGTGCCTGACCGCGGTTGAACTGCCAGGCGACGGTTTCTGGGCCGATGTCAGCCGCGAAACCCTCGACGTCACCGCATTCGTCGACCTCAAGACCGGCAGCCTGGTCAACCTGGAAAAGGCCCTGACTCCCAGCTCACGGCTGGGCGGCCACTTGGTCAGCGGTCACGTCGATGGCGTGGGCGAGATCGTTTCGCGGGAAGAAAACGCCCGGGCGATCCAGTTCCGTGTGCGTGCGCCGCGTGAGCTGGCCAAATACATCGCTCACAAAGGCTCGATCACCGTTGATGGCACCAGCCTGACCGTCAATGCCGTGCACGGCGCCGAGTTCGAGCTGACCATCGTGCCGCACACCCTGGCCGAGACCATCATGGCTGACTACCGCCCGGGGCGTAAGGTCAACCTTGAAGTCGACCTGCTGGCGCGTTATCTGGAGCGCCTGCTGTTGGGCGACAAGGCCGCCGAACCGACCCAGGGCGGTATCACCGAAAGCTTTCTGGCCGCCAACGGCTACCTGAAATCCTGAATTAAGGGGGTGCCGCGTGGCGCTCAACACGATTGAAGACCTGATCGAAGACATTCGTCAGGGCAAGATGGTCATCCTCATGGATGACGAAGACCGCGAGAACGAAGGCGACCTGATCATGGCCGCCGAATGCGTCAAGCCTGAGCACATCAACTTCATGGCCCGCTACGCGCGCGGCCTGATCTGCATGCCCATGAGCCGCGAGCGTTGTGAAACGCTCAAGCTGCCGCTGATGGCGCCGCGCAACGGTTCTGGCTTCGGCACCAAGTTCACGGTGTCCATCGAAGCCGCCGAAGGCGTGACCACCGGTATCTCTGCTGCCGACCGTGCACGCACTGTGCAGGCGGCAGCGGCCAGGGATGCCAAGGCTGAAGACATCGTCAGCCCCGGCCATATCTTCCCGCTGATGGCCCAGCCTGGCGGCACTCTGGCGCGTGCCGGGCACACTGAGGCCGCCTGCGACCTGGCGCGGATGGCCGGTTTCGAGCCGTCCGGGGTGATCTGCGAAATCATGAACGACGACGGCACCATGTCGCGTCGCGCCGAGCTGGAAGCTTTCGCCCTTGAACATGACATCAAGATCGGCACCATTGCCGACCTGATTCACTATCGCATGACCCACGAACGTACCGTTCAGCGGATTGCCGAGCAGCCGATGGACAGCGAAGTGGGGCACTTCAACCTGGTGACCTACCGTGATTCGGTCGAAGGCGAAGTGCATCTGGCCCTGATCCTGGGCAAGATCTGCGCCGAAGAGCCGACTCTGGTGCGGGTCCATAACATGGACCCGCTGCGCGACCTGCTGCTGGTCAAACAGCCCGGCCGCTGGAGCCTGCGCGCCGCCATGGCAGCCGTGGCAGAGGCCGGCAGCGGTGTCGTGCTGCTGCTCGGTCACCCGCTTGATGGCGATGTGCTGTTGGCGCATATTCGGGAAACCGCCGGGCAACAGCCGATCAAGTTGCCGAGCACCTACAGCACGGTGGGCGCCGGTTCGCAAATCCTGCGCGACCTCGGTGTGCGCAAGATGCGCCTGATGAGTTCGCCAATGAAGTTCAATGCGATATCCGGTTTTGATCTGGAAGTTGTAGAATACGTGCCATCGGAATGACAACTCGCGCGCAGATAGAGCAAAAACCCAGGTTTTTGCCGTCTGCGCGTCGTGCTTTTTGATTGATGACCTAATGGGCACCTCGAAAAATGTAGGCGAGGCAGTCAGCGCAAGGCGAGAACCGGCGAGAAAGCGGAGTTTACGGGGTGTAAATGAGCATTTTGAGCCGGTTTTCAATGCCGCGATGGCAACGCAGGTAGTTTTTAGAGGTGCCCTGACATTTTCAATGTTCGCCACTGAGGCGAACCCGCTCTTTATACGGGACTCAAGCGCATGACCCTGAAGACCATCGAAGGTACCTTCATCGCACCACAAGGCCGCTACGCCCTTGTGGTTGGCCGTTTCAACAGTTTCGTAGTGGAAAGCCTGGTGAGCGGTGCTATCGATGCGCTGGTTCGCCACGGCATCAAAGAAAGCGACATCACCATCATCCGCGCGCCGGGTGCCTTCGAAATCCCGCTGGTCGTACAGAAAGTCGCCCAGCGCGGCGAATTTGCCGCCATCGTTGCTCTGGGCGCGGTGATTCGCGGTGGTACTCCGCACTTTGAATACGTGGCCGGCGAATGCGTCAAGGGCCTGTCCCAGGTCTCCATGGAGTTCGGCGTACCGGTTGCCTTCGGCGTGTTGACTGTCGACACCATCGAGCAAGCCATCGAGCGTTCCGGCACCAAGGCCGGTAACAAAGGTGCTGAAGCGGCCTTGTCGGCTCTGGAAATGGTCAGCCTGCTGGCGCAGTTGGAGGCCAAGTGATTTCCGACGAAAGCGACAAGTTCAACCCGCGCGAACCCAAGTCACCGGACGTCGCCAAGAGCAAGTCCGCCAAGCGCCGCGAAGCACGGCAACTGGCGACCCAGGCGTTGTACCAGTGGCAGATGGCCGGTCATTCGCTGAACGAGATCGAAGCGCAGTTTCGCGTCGATAACGACTTCAGCAATGTTGACGGCGGTTATTTCCGCGAACTGCTGCACGGCGTGGCCAGCCACAAGGGCGAGATCGACACTGCGCTCAAGCCGTGCCTGGACCTGACCATCGAAGAACTCGACCCGGTTGAACTGGCCGTGCTGCGGCTGTCCACCTTCGAACTGCTGCGTCGCATCGACGTGCCGTATCGCGTGGTGATCAACGAAGCGATCGAACTGGCCAAGGTCTACGGCTCCACTGACGGCCACAAGTTCGTCAACGGTGTGCTGGACAAACTGGCGCCAAGCCTGCGTGCTGCTGAAGTCAAAGCTCACAAGCGCTGATCGGCTTGTCGATAAGGCAGGCTGTCATGGGTGAGTTTGAACTGATCCGTCACTACTTCGCCGCCGCGCCCTGTGCGCGGCCCGGCGAGTCGGTCGCGCTGGGCATCGGTGACGATTGCGCCTTGCTCAGCCTGGCGGCGGGCGAGCAACTGGCGGTGTCTACCGACACCCTGGTGGCCGGGGTGCACTTTCCGGTTGTCTGTGATCCCTTCCTGCTTGGCCAGCGCGCCCTGGGTGTTTCCGCCAGCGACCTGGCGGCGATGGGCGCCCGGCCGATTGGCTTCACCCTGGCGCTGACCCTTCCTGACTTCACGGCCGACTGGCTCAAAGCCTTTGCCGAAGGTCTCAATCGGATGGCCGAAGCCTGCGGGCTGCGCCTGATCGGTGGCGACACCACCCGTGGCCCGCTGAGCCTGACCCTGACAGTTTTTGGCGCTGTGCCTGGCGGCCAGGCGCTGACCCGTGGCGGCGCGCAGATTGGCGAGCTGCTGTGTGTCGGCGGGGCGTTGGGCGATGCGGCGGGCGCCTTGCCGCTGGTGCTGGGCGAGCGCAGCACTGAGCCTGCTGTCAGCGAGCCACTGCTGGCCCGCTACTGGTCGCCACAACCGCAGTTGGCGCTGGGTATGGCCCTGCGCGGCAAGGCCACGGCCGCGCTGGATATTTCCGACGGCTTGCTGGCCGACTGCGGGCATATCGCCAAGGCGTCAGGCGTGCGCCTGCTGGTTGAACGCGACTGTTTGCCGATGTCCAGTGCACTGCTCGACCTGTTGGGCGACGTTGCTGCGCAACAGGCAGCCCTGAGCGGCGGTGACGATTATGTCCTGGCTTTTACTCTGCCAGCCCCTCAGCTGGCCGGCTTGCAAGCCGCTGGTTGGCCGATCACTGTCATCGGTCAGGTGACTGCCGGCGAAGGCGTTGCGCTGATCGACCGAGACGGCCAGGACATCACCCCGGCAGTGCGCGGTTATCAACATTTTCGAGATTCACAGTGAATAACAATCCCGACAAGATTTCTGCCGAGTACGTGCCGCCTTCGGTATGGACCAACCCTTGGCATTTCATGGCGTTTGGTTTCGGTACCGGAACCCTGCCCAAGGCACCGGGCACCTGGGGTTCGCTGATCGCCCTGCCGTTCATTCCCCTGTGGCAGATGCTGCCGGGCTGGGGCTACGGCCTGATGCTGACGATCACCCTGATCTTCGGTTGCTGGCTGTGTGGCAGAGTCGCCGATGATCTGGGCGTGCACGATCATGAAGGCATCGTCTGGGATGAGATTGCCGGCATGTGGATCACCCTGTGGCTGGTTCCCGAGGGCTGGCACTGGCTGCTCGCAGGTTTTGTGCTGTTTCGGTTTTTCGACATTCTTAAACCCTGGCCCATTTGCTGGTGCGACCGGAATATCCAGGGCGGCATCGGCATCATGTTCGACGACGTACTGGCCGGTGTGATGGCCTGGTTGTCGCTACAAGGGCTGGTGTGGATCGTCGACTTAATCTAGTTTTCTGATATTGACGTACGAAAATTCGGCATAAGCGAGTGTCAAACCTGCTGTTACAATGCCGGCTTGCCTGATTTCACATTTAGGAGCACAGGGTGCCCGTCGTTTTTGTCGCCGCTTCCAAATTGCCCACGCCTTTTGCGCAATTCACCATGCACGGCTTTCTTGAGTCGGCCACCGGGCGTGAACACGTTGTCCTGAGCCTTGGCGAGATCGCCGATGGCGCGCCTGTGCTCGGCCGGGTGCATTCCGAATGCCTGACAGGTGATGCGTTGTTCAGCCAGCGTTGCGATTGCGGCTCCCAGCTCGAAGCAGCCCTGCGGGCGATTGCTGAAGAAGGCCGTGGTGTGTTGCTGTATTTGCGCCAGGAAGGCCGAGGTATTGGCCTGATGAACAAGATCCGCGCCTATGAGCTGCAGGATGGTGGTGCCGATACCGTCGAGGCCAACGAGCGCCTGGGCTTTGCCGCCGACATGCGTGAGTACGGCATCTGCCTGCCGATGCTTGAGCACCTTGGCGTGGAGTCGCTACGGCTGATGACCAATAACCCGCGCAAGGTCAAGGCGCTGACCGACATGGGCATCAAGGTTGCCGAGCGGGTGCCGCTGCACACCGGGCGCAATCCGCATAACAAGCTGTACTTGGCTACCAAGGCCGGCAAGCTGGGCCATATGATGGGCAATGAGCATCAGAGCGAGGTCGATCCGGCGTGACCCGGGGCGAGGTGTATCAGCGACTGGAGCTGGCCTGGTGGCGGCAACTGGGCCTGACCCTTGCGCCGCTGCTGCTCGCCTGCCTGTTCTTCAAGGCTTCGGAGCCGGGGATCATGGCGTTGCTGTTGTTTGCAATGGGCGCTGGGTCGTTGTTGATCAGCGTCAGGACCCATGGCGTCTACAAGCGTGCGCTGGAAACCACCCGTACTCACCTGGATACACCGCAGGAACCCGCTGCCTGGCTGAACCTGGCGGCGGTGCGGCGTATCGCGTTTCTGGCGGCCAGTACCCCGGCGTGGTTTGCGGCGATTGGCGTGTTGTTCAGCCTGAACGCCGCGCTGGTGTTCCTGCTGGCGTTTGCCAGTATCGGATTGTTGTTCCTGTACCGTATTCCACGTCTGGTGCCGCCGCAGCCTGCGGCCTAAGCGGTAAAGATCGATACACCGAACCGGATCGTTCGCGGCTGAAGCCGCTCCTGCAAGGTTTGTGAAACCGTAGGAGAGGCCGGGCGGCGATCCGCTTCAGCCGCGAAGGCGTCAGTTACCCATCAACTCCAGGCGCCGCGCAATCGCCGCCGCGATCCCTTCGGCATCCAGGCCGCATTCAGCCAGCATTTGCGCCGGCTTGGCGTGCTCTACATAGGTGTCCGGCAGCCCCAGATGCAGTACCGACTTGAGAATATTGGCCTGGGCGAGGAATTCGCTGACCGCAGCGCCAGCGCCACCCATCACCGAGTTCTCCTCGACAGTCACCAACAGCTCATGACCAGCAGCGATTTCGCGCAGCAGCGCTTCGTCCAGCGGCTTGACGAAACGCATGTCGACCACCGTCGCATCAATCGGCTCAGCGGCTTTTAGCGCGTCGGCCAACTGCACGCCAAACACCAGAATCGCTACGCCGTTACCCTGGCGACGGATCACACCCTTGCCAATCTCGATCGGCGCCAGACCCGCCTCGATGGCGGCGTTCGGACCGGTGCCGCGTGGATAGCGCACCGCCGCCGGGCCTTCGTGCAGGTAGCCGGTGGTCAACATCTTGCGCAGCTCGTTCTCATCGCTCGGGGTCATGATCAGCATGCCCGGGATGCAGCGCAGGTAAGACAGGTCGAAACTGCCGGCGTGGGTCGGGCCGTCTTCACCCACCAATCCTGCGCGGTCGATGGCAAACAGCACATCGAGGTTTTGCACCGCCACGTCATGCACCAACTGGTCATAACCGCGTTGCAGGAAGGTCGAATAGATCGCCACGACCGGCTTGCTGCCCTCGCAGGCCATGCCGGCGGCCAGGGTCACCGCGTGTTGTTCGGCAATCGCCACGTCGAAATAACGCTGCGGAAAACGCTCGGCGAAATCCACCAGGTCAGAGCCTTCCTTCATGGCCGGGGTGATGCCCACCAGCCGCTGGTCCTGGCTGGCCATGTCGCATATCCACTGGCCGAACACTCCGGCGTACTTCGGCCCACCGGGCTTCTTGGGCGCGGCGGCCGGAGCGTCCAGCGGGTCGAGTTTGGTGATCGCGTGATAACCGATGGGGTCGACTTCCGCCGGGGCGAAGCCCTTGCCCTTTTTGGTGACCACATGCAGGAACTGCGGCCCCTTGAGGTCGCGCATGTTGCGCAGGGTAGCGACCAGGGTCGGCAGGTCGTGGCCGTCGATCGGGCCGATATAGTTCCATCCCAGCTCTTCGAACAGCGTGCCAGGCACCAGCATGCCCTTGGCGTATTCTTCGGTACGACGGGCGATTTCCCAGGCACCGGGCAGGCGCGACAGCACTTTTTTGCTGCCTTCGCGCATGCTGGTGTACGTGCGGCTGGAGAGGATCTTGGCCAGGTAGTTGGACAGGCCGCCGACGTTGCGCGAGATCGACATGTCGTTGTCGTTGAGGATCACCAGCATGTCGGCGTTGACTTCCGGTGCATGGTTCAACGCTTCGAAGGCCATCCCTGCGGTCAGCGCGCCGTCGCCGATCACGGCAATCGACTTGCGCTCGATGCCTTGCAGACGAGCGGCAACGGCCATGCCCAGCGCGGCGCTGATCGAGGTGCTGGAGTGGCCGACGCCGAACGTGTCGTACTCGCTTTCGCTGCGCCGCGGGAATGCCGCAATGCCGTCCTTCTGGCGCAGGCTCAGCATGCGCTGGCGACGGCCGGTGAGGATCTTGTGCGGATAGGCCTGATGACCGACGTCCCAGACCAGGCGGTCATCGGGCGTGTCGAACACGTAATGCAGGGCGATGGTCAGTTCGATGACACCCAGACCTGCGCCAAAGTGGCCGCCGGTCTGGCCTACGCTGTAGAGCAGTTCAAGGCGCAGTTCATCGGCCAGGGTTTCCAGCTCGGCTTCGCCGAGGCGGCGCAGGGCGTCCGGTGTGCCAGCACGGTCGAGCAACGGCGTGACGGGGCGCTCGCGGGGAATCTCTTTGAACGTCTTGGGCATCAGGCGAATCGTTATAAGTAGAAGACGCGGCAGTTTACATCAAGCATGGCAGGCTGCCCATGAAGCGCGTCGTGGATGAGTAATGCTGTACGTTTCGACGTGGCAGATCAGTATTGATTCGCTAGCGGGAAACATACGGCGACAGGCGGTGCCAGTCAGTTACGTCGCTCGACAATGTACTGGGCCAGCGCGCGCAACGGTTCGGCGGCCGCGTCGAATGGTCGCAGGGCTTCAAGTGCCTGGTCACGCAGCTCCAGCGCATAGGCCTTGGCGGCGTCCAGCCCCAGCAATGCAGGGTAGGTCGGCTTGTCGCGGGCGATATCGGCGCCTTGGCGTTTGCCCAGCGTTGCCGTGTCGCTCTCTACATCGAGAATGTCGTCCTGAACCTGAAAAGCCAGACCGACGGCGCGCGCGTAGACCTGCAAGGCCGCCAGCCGCTCGCTGTCGGCGTGGCCGCTGGCCAGGGCACCGAGGCGTACACTGGCTTCGATCAGGGCGCCGGTCTTGTGCCGGTGCATGTTCTCCAGTGCAGCCTGATCAAGCTTCAGACCCACCGAACCCAGGTCGATGGCCTGGCCGCCGACCATGCCGGCGGGACCGGCGGCACGGGCCAGGGTCTCGACCATCTGCAGGCGGGTTTGCGCATCGCGCACGTTCAGTTGCGGGTCGGTCAGGGCGCTGAACGCCAGGCTTTGCAGGCCGTCGCCGGCAAGAATCGCGCAGGCTTCGTCGAAGGCCTTGTGGGTCGTCGGCTGGCCGCGCCGCAGGTCGTCATCGTCCATGGCTGGCAGGTCGTCATGGACCAGCGAGTAGGCGTGAATCAGTTCCACCGCACAGGCTGCGCCATTGGCGTGTTCCGGGATGCCGCCCATGGCCTCGCAGGCCGCGTAGGCCAGTAGCGGGCGAACCCGTTTACCGCCGTTCATCACGCTGTAGCGCATCGCCGCATAGATGCGGTCCAGCTCGGCGGTCGGGGCCTTGAACAGCGGTTCCAGAGCACGGTCCACGCGGGCCTGGCTCAGTGCTTGGTAGGTTGCGATCATTGCGCTTGATCCGCTTGGAGTGAGTCACTTTCAAACGGTGCTTCGGCCAGTTCGCCATCACGCTCAAGCAGGATCTGGACCTTCTGTTCGGCCTGGGCCAGCGCACTCTGACAATCGCGGGTCAGGCGCACGCCTTGTTCGAACGCCGTCAGGGAGTCCTCCAGCGACAACTCGCCATTTTCCAGACGCTCTACCAGCGTTTGCAGATCGGCGAGAGACTGTTCGAAATCCAGTGCAGCTTTCTTGCGAGCCATGAGCTATTTCCGGTCAGGGTGAACCGGCGCGACACTAGCAGAGCCGCGCCATCGGGGCAAATTGCACAGCCGGGCGAACCGCTGTCAGCCTGCAGTGGCAAAAGGGCGCCTCTAAAAACGTAGGCGATGGCGCGCGTAGCGCCGCAGGCGCCCAGCCAGCAGGTAGTTTTTAGAGGTGTCCAAAGCCGGCCTGCAAATCAGCGATCAGATCATCGGGATTTTCCAGGCCGATCTGCAAGCGCAGCACCTGCCGGCTACGGCCATCAGTAAACAGGTAGACCTCGCTGACCAGGCTTTCGAAGCCGCCCCACGAATAACCGATGCCAAATAACTTCAGGGCGCTGACAAAACGGTCGGTGGTGCCTGCCGCATCGCTGTTGAATTCAAAGCTGAGCAGGCCATTGCAGCCGTGGAAGTCGCGTTGCCACAGGGCATGACCTGGGTGCTCCGGCAACGCCGGGTACATGACCTGCGCGACCTGGGGCTGGGCCTGGAGCCATTGCGCCACCTGCAAGGCATTGCGCTCATGCATGGCCAGCCGTGCGGCCAGGCTGCGGGCACCGCGCAGCACCAGATAGGCGTCGTCCGGGCTGACGGTACTGCCCATGGCAATCTGCATGGTCTTGAGGGTCTTGAAGTGCGCTTGGGTGGTGCTGACGCTGCCCATCATCACGTCCGAATGGCCGGCCACGTATTTGGTCAGGGCCATCAGCGAGATATCTGCGCCCAGTTCCAGTGGCTTGAACAGCACCCCCGAGCCCCAGGAGTTATCCACCGCCAGCAACAGCTCGCGGGTTTTACACAACCGGGCCAGGGCCGGCAGGTCGCACAGCGCGAAGGTCTGCGAACCTGGGACTTCGGCGTAGATCATCCGTGTGTTGGGCTTGATCAGGGCTTCGATATCGCTGCCATCAGCGGCGTAGTAATCGAATTCGATATCGAAGGCGGTCAGCAGCGTGCGCGCCAGACGCCGTACGGGCGGATACACCGCCTCGGTAATCAGTACGTGCTGGCCGGGGCGCAGAAAAGCCTGAAACATCTGCCCAACCGCGTTCAGCCCGGTGGGGTACAGGCAGGTGCCGTGGGCGCCTTCGAGTTCATTGATCAGGTCCTCCAGCGCAAAGGCGGTGGGGTTGCCATTGGCCGCGTAGGTCAGCGAGCGTTCGCTTTGCGCCCGCAGCTCTTCGGCTTCGCGCAGGCTGGCCAGGCTGTCGAACAGCACGGTGCTCATGCGTACCACCGGCGGATTGACCGACAGCCCGGCGCCACTGGCTGCGCTGCGACCGCCCTGGCTGAGCGCGGTATGGGCACGAGGGTCTTTGGCGATAGGCATGGCAGGCTCCGAAGCTCTGGAAGACGGGCACTCATACTACATGCACTGCACTGTTCCCCGTCAGGGCGTAGTGCATTTGTAGGAAACATCCCCGCATGGCGTAGGCGCCATCTGGTTGTTTGCCCGGCGCTCTACCTGATCGTGCTTCTCGACCAGAATCGCCGCTCATCCCGCGATGCAGAGAGTCCTCCATGACCGATTCCTCGACCTATCGACTGGACGTTGCCGGCTTGCACGAGCCGCTCGCCGTTGCGTCCTTTTTCGGCACCGAGGCCATCAGTCGGCCCTTTGTCTTTGAGCTGACGCTGGGTGAGGGGTATTTCCATATATCCGCCGAGCAGCTGATGTACCGTTCGGCCTTTCTCGCCCTGGGCGCTGCCGGGGCCGGCTTGCACGGGCAGATCCAGAGCGTGCAACGCTGTGTCCAGGGGACGGGCGTTGTCTGCTACCGCCTGACGCTCGGACCACGCCTGGCCTGTCTGGCGCAACGCTATACGCCACGGGTGTTTCAAGACATGAGTGCGACGCAGATCATCACTCAGGTGCTCAGTGAGCATGGCATCGGGACCGATAGCCACCGCTTTCATTTGCAGGAGCCCTGTGCCACTCGGGCGTTCTGTGCGCAGTACCTGGAGAACGACCTGCAATTGCTACAGCGGTTGTGTGCCGAAGAGGGCATTCACTATCACTTTGTTCATGCGCGGCAAAACCATCAGTTGGTCTTCGGCAGTGGCTTGTTCGGTGCCCGGCGCATGGCGCCGGCTCCATGCTGTGAGGATCGGCAGAGCGCTGGCGTCAGCGATTTTACCCTGACCGGTCCGCAGGCCGGCAGACGGCGCGATGGCGAGGGGCGCAGCACGCTGATGGCGCTGGGCTGTGGACAACTATTGCCATTGACCGGGCATCCGCGTGCCGAGTGCAATCAGCTCTGGCGAGTGGTCCAGGTCGAGCATCATGGCGAGTCGTTCTACAGCAACCGCTTTGTCGTGCGTTCGTGGGAGGCGCCGGTGCATGTGCCAGCGGTGCCGCCGGTCAGTTTCCCGGCCTTGCTGCGCGCCTGGGTGGTCGGGCTTGACGGGCAACTGGCCGAGCGCGATGCGCGCGGACGGGTGCGGGTCCAGTTTGACTGGGTCATGCAGGGGGAGGGGGCACGTTTCGCCGATTGCTGGTTGCCCGTGCAGGCCGCTGTGCAGGTGCCACTGTGTGGCGGCATGCCGGTGCTGGTCAGCCCGTCCAGCGAAGCTGGCCGCGAACCGCTGGTGATCGCCTGTTTGCACGATCAGGCGCCCGAGACGGCCCCAGAGCATGTCGAGGCCCACTTTCCGATCGACTGGCTAACCGGTGCTCAGGATCGCCTGTGGCTCCAGAACGGTCAGCAACTGCAACTGGCTGCCGGTGCCAGATTGACCTTGCAGGTCGGCGCCAGCCGTCTGCATCTGGATGATGATGGTTTGATCCTGAGCGCCCCGCGCCTGAGCTTTAGCCCATCAGTGGGCGAACCAGCCATCGCTGCGGTTCAGGCGCCAGGCAATGATCCCAAGGGTCAGGCCACGCAGCAGCATGAACAGCAGGAAGGTCAGCCATAGCGCATGATTGTCCAGCGTCGAGGCCAGCACTGCGAAGGGCGCCAGTAACACCACGCTGACCAGCATCGCATTACGCATTTCCCGGGCCCGGGTGGCGCCGATGAACAGCCCGTCGAGCAGGTAACTCCAGACCCCGAGCAACGGTGTAAGTGCCAGGTAAGGCAGGTAGGTGAGGGCCGTCTCGCGGATCTGGGCAATGTCGGTCTGCATGAATACAAACCAGTGCCCGCCGAGGGTAAAGGCCAGGGCGAACAGCAGGCTGGCAATCAGCGACCAGCCGCCGGCCACTACCAGGCTGCGGCGCAGGGTGGTGCGGTCGCGGGCACCGATGGCGTGGCCGCACAGCGCTTCGACGGCGTGGGCCAGGCCGTCCAGGGCGTGGGCGGTCAGCAGCAAACCATTGAGCAGCAGCGCGTTGGCCGCCACCGTCGCATCGCCCAGGCGCGCGCCTTGCGCAGTGATCATGAACATCACCGATTGCAGCGCCAGGGTGCGCAAGAAAATATCGCGATTCACCCCCAGCAGTGGCCGCCAGTTATGCCAGCGCGCCAGGGCCTGCCAGAGCATCTGCCCCGGCCACAGACGCAGGCGGCGCCAGGCCAGCACCAGCCCCAGCAGTACGCCCAGCCATTCGGCGAGTACCGAGGCGCGGGCCGAGCCGACCACGCCCCAGTCCAGGCCAATCACGAACCACAGGTTAAAAGCGATATTGGCCAGGTTGGTGACCAGCAGGATCGCCAGCGGTGCCCTGGCGTTCTGGGTGCCGAGCAACCAGCCGACCAGCGCGAAAATGGCCAGGGTTGCCGGCAGGCCGTACAGCCGGGTGTAAAAGAACTCCAGGGTCAACTGATGCAAGTCGGGCGAAGCCTGCATCAGGTTCATCGCCGCCTGGCTGAACGGCAGCGCCAGGGTGATCAGCCCGATGGACAGGATCAGGGCCAGCAACAGGCCTTGCAGCAGAATTTGCCGCAGTGCAGCGCCATCTGCGCGGCCGGTGGCCTGGGCGGCAAAACCGGTAGAACCCATGCGCAGGAACACCATGCCCGAGGCCATGAAGCTGTACAGCGTCGAGCCTACCGCCACGGCGCCCAGTTGATGGGCGTGGGGCAAGTGGCCGATGACGGCGGTATCGACCAGCGCAACCAGCGGGACCGAGATATTCGACAAGATCATTGGCGTCGCCAGACCCCAGACCCGTTTATGGGTAGGGCGGTGACGCCAGTCGTGGATGAGGCTGGGCATGAGGATTCCTGGCAAGCGGCCTAGGGGCTGTTGACGTTTCATCACAACCGCGCCGAGGTCTGTTTTGTCGGCCTGCATAGGCTTTACTCTGTTGAAGTGTGTGTGACAAAACAGCCACGGCCCTGCGGGTTGCGCCCCAAATCGCGCCATGCTTCGTTGAAGGACTTGAAAAGGGAGCGACCATTTCCTGCGTCCTTCGCCTCGCCTGACACGATTTGGCGCTGCAACGAGGCCTGCGCTGAAACGTCAACAGCCCCTAGTGTAACGACTGGCCCGTTGGCATGTCGTGCTGAGAACGAAGTCACAAAGCCGCGGTCTATTGCCGCGATCTGCGCTGTATCTGACCGTGACTGCTATATAGTCACCCCTTTCCCATTGCTCCCGACGAGTGCCCCATGCTCAACAAAGGACTGTTCCTGGCTTGCGCGCTTGCGCTGCTTAGTGCCTGTGATTCCTCCTCGCCTGACAAACCTGCCGCGCCGCCCGCGCAGACATCGACGCCTGCCGCCGCTGCGACGACCAAGCCGAAACCGGCGGTTGATCTGCCAGCGCTGGCCAAGCGTTATACAGGGCGTGAAGTGAGCGTGGTGGATGTCTCGGAGATTCAGGTTGAAGGCGCCAGCACCTTGTCGGTGAGCTTCTCCGTGCCGCTGGACCCGGAGCAGAAATTCGCCGAAAAACTACACCTGGTCGACAGCAAGACCGGCAAGGTCGATGGCGCCTGGGAGCTGTCGGATAACCTGATGGAGCTGCGCCTGCGCCACCTTGAGCCGCAGCGCAAGCTGGTGCTGACCGTCGACGCCGGCGTGCGCGGGGTGAATAACA
The DNA here is from genome assembly GCF_024129895.2 of Pseudomonas sp. 21LCFQ02. Lineage (NCBI taxonomy): Bacteria > Pseudomonadati > Pseudomonadota > Gammaproteobacteria > Pseudomonadales > Pseudomonadaceae > Pseudomonas > Pseudomonas sp. 21LCFQ02. Next base: position 682,647 of record NZ_CM178749.1, on the reverse strand, counting down.
ATACTCTGGCCAGCGAGTTCAGTGCCCGTCTGGAAACCCGCGACCTGCAGGCCACGGTCGGCTTTGCCAGCCGCGGCAGCCTGCTGCCGACCCGCCTGGCCGAAGGCCTGCCGGTGATCGCGCTGAACGTCGACAAGGTCGATGTGGAGTTTTTCCGGGTCAAGCCTGATCAGTTGCCCAACTTCCTGACCGAATGGGAAGGCTCGTCGAGCATGTCGGCGTATCGCTCCGAACAGCTGCTGCCGATGGCCGATCTGGTCTACGGCGGGCGCTTCGACCTCAAGCCTGCGCGTAACACCCGTGAAACCCTGCTGCTGCCCATCGGTGGCATCAAGCCCCTGCAAGAGCCGGGCGTGTACCTGGCCGTGATGCGCGCCTCGGGCAGCTACAACTACACCCTGCCGGCAACCCTGTTCACCTTGAGTGACATCGGTCTGTCGGTGCACCGTTACAGCCAGCGCCTGGACGTATTCACCCAGGCCCTGGAAGGCGGCAAGGCGCAGAGTGATGTGAACGTCGATGTTTACGACAACGACGGCAAGGTGGTTGCTCAGGGTAAAACCGACGGCAAAGGCCACGCGCAATTGCCGCTGCCCAACAAGGCTGCCCTGATTCTCGCGCACAAGGGCGAACAGACCAGCCTGCTGCGCCTGAACAGCCCGGCGCTGGATCTGGCCGAGTTCGACATCAGCGGTCCGCAGGCCCACCCGTTGCAGTTTTTTGTCTTCGGCCCCCGCGACCTGTATCGCCCCGGCGAGACCGTGCTGCTCAACGGCCTGCTGCGCGACCAGGACGGCAAATCCGTCAAGACCCAGCCCATCAATGTCGAAGTGCGCCGTCCTGATGAGCAGGTGAGCCGCAAGTTCGTCTGGGAACCGGACGCCAGCGGTTTGTACCAGTATCAATTGCAACTGGCCGACGAAGCCCCCACCGGGCGCTGGCAGTTGGTCTACGACCTGGGCGACGGCAAGCCGCAACTGTATGAATTCAACGTCGAAGACTTCCTCCCGGAACGTCTGGCGCTGGACCTGAAGGGCAGCGAGACGCCAATCTCGCCGGAGCAAAACCCGCAGTTCGAAATCACTGGCCGCTACCTGTACGGTGCGCCGGCCTCCGGCAACAGCCTGACCGGCCAGTTGTATGTTCGCCCGCTGCGTGAGGCGGTGGAGAAACTGCCGGGCTATCAGTTCGGTTCGATTACCGAAGAAGACCTCAAGTTCGACCGCGAGCTGGACGCCACCACCCTGGACGCCAACGGCGAAGCGGTACTGGACGTACAGACCGAATGGGCCAAGGCCCGCTCGCCGCTGAACGTGATTTTGCAGGCCAGCCTGCAAGAGTCCGGTGGCCGCCCGATCACCCGTCGCGTGGTTCAGCCGGTCTGGCCTGCCGAGCGCCTGCCTGGCCTGCGTGCGCTGTTTGGCAGCAGCACCGGCGAAGATGATTATGGCTACGGCGCTGCACGGGGCGAGGCCCAGACGGACGGCGACGGTCCGGCCGAGTTCGAAATTCTGGTGGCTGACGCCGCCGGTAACAAACTGGCTGCCAACGATGTGAAGGTGCGTCTGGTACGCGAGCGCCGCGACTACTACTGGACCTATTCGGACAGCGATGGCTGGAGCTACAACTACAACGAGAAATTCCTCAACCTCAGCGAAGAAACCCTGACCATCAACAAAGACGCCACCGCCAAGGTCACCTTCCCGGTGGAGTGGGGTCCGTACCGCGTCGAGGTTGAAGATCCGGCCACCGGTCTGGTCAGCAGCCTGCGCTTCTGGGCCGGCTACCGCTGGCAGGACAACGCCGAAGGCGGCGCGGTGCGTCCGGACCAGGTCAAGCTGGCGCTGGACAAACCGGCTTATGCCGATGACGCCACCGCCAGGGTCACCGTCACGCCGCCCGCCGCGGGCAAGGGCTACCTGCTGGTTGAGTCCAGCGAAGGTCCGCTGTGGTGGCAAGAGATCGACGTGCCGGCCGAAGGCAAGACCTTCGATATCCAACTGGACAAAAAATGGGCGCGCCATGACCTGTACGTCAGCGCCCTGGTGATTCGTCCCGGCGAGCGCAAGGCCAACGTTACGCCCAAGCGTGCCGTGGGTGTCCTGCACCTGCCGCTGGATCGCTCGCAACGCAAGCTGGGCCTGACCGTTACGGCACCGGAGAAGATGCGTCCCAAGCAGCCATTGAAGCTGAAAGTGGCTGCCAAGAACGCCGACGGCAGTGTGCCCAAGCAGGTTCAGGTACTGGTCTCGGCGGTCGACGTGGGGATTTTGAACATCACCCGCTATGCCACACCTGATCCGTTTGCCAGCCTGTTTGGTCGCAAGGAATATGGCGCCGACCAGCTCGACGTGTACGGCCAGTTGATCGAAGCAGGGCAAGGCCGGCTGGCCAGCCTGGCGTTCGGTGGCGATGCCTTGGCCAAGGGCGGCAAGCGCCCGGACACCAGTGTCACCATCGTCGCTCTGCAAAGCGCCCCCGTTGTCCTGAACGAGCAGGGTGAAGGCGAGGTTAGTGTCGATATTCCTGACTTCAACGGCGAACTGCGGATCATGGCCCAGGCCTGGACCGACGATCGCTATGGCATGGCCGAAGCCAAGACGGTGGTCGCCGCGCCGCTGATTGCCGAACTGTCGACGCCGCGCTTCCTCGCTGGCGGTGACCAGACCAGCGTGGCGCTGGACTTGGCTAACCTGTCCGGCAAAGCCCAGAAACTTGATGTGCAATTGTTCGCCGAAGGCCAACTGAGCATTCCAGGCGGCGACCAGAGCAAGACCGTGCAACTGCAACAAGGTCAGCGCACCACGCTGAAATTCCCGGTCCAGGCACAAGGTGGTCTGGGTCAGGGCAAGCTGCGGGTCAAGGTCGATGGGCTGGTCATTCCGGGCGAGGACCTGCCGCCGCTGTCGCGTGAATGGACCGTGGGCGTGCGCCCGGCCTACCCGGCGATGTTGCGTCATTTCCGCGCCGTGCTGGAGCCAGGCCAGGAGTGGAGCCTGCCCGAAGGCGCACTGCAAGCCTTTGAGCCGGCCGGCCGTGAGGCGCTGATGTCGTTGTCGAGCCGTCCGCCGCTGAACCTGGGTGAGCAGATCCGTGCCCTCAAAGCCTACCCGTATGGCTGTGCCGAGCAGACCGCCAGCGGCCTGTACCCGTCGCTGTATGCCGACGCCGCGACCCTCAAACGGCTGGGCCTGGCCGGCGAGCCGGATGCCGAGCGCAAGCGCAAGGTCGAAATCGGCATCGAGCGGCTGTTGGGCATGCAGCGCTACAACGGCAGCTTCGGCCTGTGGGGCGCCGATGGCGAAGAGGAATACTGGCTGACCGCCTACGTCACCGACTTCCTGCTGCGCGCCCGCGATCAGGGCTTTGCCGTGCCGGCTGAAGCCTTGAAGAAAGCCAACGAACGCTTGATGCGCTACCTGCAGGATCGCGGTCAGGTGCAGGTCAACTACAGCCAGAACGCTGAGCACACCCGTTTCGCCGTGCAGGCCTACGCCGGTCTGGTGCTGGCGCGCAGTCAACAGGCGCCGCTGGGTGCCCTGCGCACCCTGTTCGAACGGCGCAGCGATGCACGCTCCGGCCTGCCGCTGGTGCAACTGGCTGTGGCGCTGGAAAAAATGGGCGACAAACCCCGTGCCGAGCAGGCCCTGCGTGCCGGTCTTGCGGCCGGTCGCAAGCCCAATGAGTGGCTGGCCGACTACGGCAGCCCGCTGCGTGACCAGGCACTGATCCTGGCCTTGCTGGAAGAAAACAACCTGGGTGGCGAGGCGCGTAACCAGCGTCTGTTCGACCTGGCCGATCAACTGGCGGCCAGCCGCTACCTGTCGACCCAGGAAAGCAACTCGCTGTTCCTGGCCGGCCGCAACCTGCTGGGCAAACCGGAGAAAGACTGGACCGCGCTGTTGTCTTCGGCCGGCCAGAACCTTGACCTGAGCAACCGCCAGCCGGGGCAGAAACTTGCCGGTGCAGTGCTGGCCGCACCGCTGGCGCTGCACAACCAGAGTGGCGAAACGCTGTACCAGCAGTTGACCCTGTCCGGTTACCCGACCCAGGCACCGCTGGCCGGTGGCGAGAACCTGACAATCAGCCGCGAGTACCTGAGCCTGTCCGGCCAGCCGCTCAACGTCGAGGCATTGAAGACCGGCCAACTGGTGCTGGTGCACCTGCAAGTGTCGGCGCGTCAGCGGGTACCGGATGCACTGATCGTCGACCTGCTGCCGGCGGGCCTGGAACTGGAAAACCAGAACCTGGCGCAAAGCGCGGCCAGCCTGGAAGATGCCAGCGAGTCGATCAAGGGGTTCCGTGAGTCGATGGAGAACGCCAGCCTCAAGCACCAGGAGTACCGTGGTGATCGTTATGTCGCGGCGCTGGACATCGAAGGCAGTACCCGTCCGGTGCACCTGCTGTACCTGGCTCGTGCAGTAACCCCGGGTATCTACAAGGTGCCGCCGCCGCAGGTCGAATCGATGTACCGGCCGAACTGGCAGGCTCTGGGCGAAGCCCCGGCGCAGATGGTGGTCAGGGCTAAATAAACCTGACCCCGCAGGAGCCGCTTTAGCTGCGAAGCTTTCGCGGCTAAAGCCGCTCCTACGAGGGCGGTTACGGGATTATGGTTACGGGGTTGTAGTTACGAAATGATCCAGCTCAACAACCACAGCCCCAGCGCCAGCCAGATGATGCCGAGGATGATCGAGGCGCGCATGAAGGCGCGGATCGCCGAATAAAGAAACAGCAAGCCGGCGATCAGCGCCAGAATGCTGACCAGCGATGTATCCATGCCCAATGCCCGTGACAAGCCATCGACGAAGTTGCCCCCGGCATGCACGAACAGATTGAAAAACCACGCCAGACCATCGACCACAAAGCGGATCACCGCGCCGATCGCCTGGCCCAGCCACTCGAAGAAGCCTTCTACTTGCATGGATAATGTCCTGATTGAAAGGGGAACCTGTTTGCTTTGGCTGTCGGCCACTATCGCTGGTTCCCTGAGGGCGGGAGAGTCTTTGCTGTGAAATGGTTTTTTGTTGAGCGCCTGGGGCCGCGTAGCCGGCGCTGGTTACCGCTCATCTTGCTGGTTGTGCTGTTGCCGCCGCTGCTGTTGTGGCTGGCTGACCGGATCTGGCCGTTGCCATTGCCCAAGGATGATCTGGCCAGGGTGGTGCTGGCCGAAGACGGTACGCCGCTGTGGCGCTTCGCCGATGCTGATGGTGTGTGGCGCTATCCGGTAAGCAGCAGCCAGGTTTCGCCCTATTACCTGGAGGCGCTACTGACCTACGAAGACCGCTGGTTCTATAGCCACCCTGGTGTTAACCCGCTGTCGCTGGCCCGCGCCAGCTGGCAAAACCTCAGCGGTGCCCGTGTGGTGTCGGGCGGCAGCACCCTGTCGATGCAGGTGGCGCGTCTGCTCGACCCGCATGCGCGGACCGTACCGGGCAAACTGCGTCAATTGTGGCGCACCGTGCAACTGGAATGGCACCTGTCCAAGCCGCAAATCCTCGAAATCTACCTCAATCGCGCGCCGTTCGGCGGCACCCTGCAAGGCGTGGCGGCCGCCAGTTGGGCGTATCTGGGCAAGTCACCGCAACACCTGACCCGCTCAGAAGCAGCGATGCTTGCGGTGCTGCCCCAGGCGCCCAGCCGCCTGCGTCCGGATCGCCATCCGGAGCGGGCCCAGCACGCACGGGACAAAGTGTTGCGGCGGCTGGCCGAGTTCGGTGTCTGGCCGCAGTCCGGAGTCGATGAGGCACTGCAGGAGCCGCTGTTGCTGGCGCCCCGTCAGGAGCCGAGCCTGGCCCCCTTGTTGGCCCGCCGCCTGAACCGGCCGGACAGCCCGCCATTGATTCGCACCACCCTCGACGCCAGCCTGCAGCGGCGTATGGAAGACCTGCTGATGGGCTGGCGCGCACGGCTGCCGGAGCGCACCTCGGCAGCCATCCTGGTGGTTGAGGCCGAGAACATGGCGGTGCGTGCCTATGTCGGCTCGGTGGACATCAACGACACCAAACGTTTCGGCCATGTCGACATGATCAGCGCCCTGCGCTCACCGGGCTCGACCCTCAAGCCGTTCCTGTATGGCATGGCCATGGATGCCGGGCTGATTCACTCTGAATCGCTGTTGCAGGATGTGCCACGGCGTTATGGCGATTACCGGCCCGGCAACTTTTCGGCGGGGTTCGGCGGGCCGATTGCCGCCAGCTCGGCGTTGTCGATGTCGCTCAACCTGCCGGCGGTGCAACTGCTGGAGGTCTATGGCCCGAAGCGGTTTGCCGCCGAACTGCGCAACGGCGGGATTCCCCTGACCTTGCCGCCGCTGGCCGAACCGAACCTGGCGCTGATTCTGGGCGGTGCCGGCACGCGTCTGCAAAACCTGGTCGCCGGCTACAGTGCATTCGCGCGCGGTGGGGTCAGTGCCGATATTCGCCTGCAACCACAAGACGCCTTGCGCGAGCGACGCATGATGTCGCCGGGTGCGGCATGGATCATTCGGCGCATTCTCAGCGGCCAGTCACGGCCGGACCTCGACCCGCACGCTGAACTGGTGCAGCGTCCGCAACTGGCCTGGAAAACCGGCACCAGCTACGGCTTTCGCGATGCCTGGTCGATTGGCGTCGGGCCGCGCTTTCTGGTCGGTGTATGGATCGGCCGCCCCGATGGCACGCCAGTACCCGGCCAGTTCGGCCTGGCCTCGGCCGCACCGCTGATGCTGCAGGTCCACGATGTGCTGGCCAACCGCGACAGCCAGCGTGGGATCAATACCCCGGTGGCACCGGTGCCCTTCAACGTCGGCGTAGCGGCTATCTGTTGGCCGCTGGGCCAGCCGATGAGCAAGAGCGACCCGAACTGCCGCCGGCAGCGCTTTGCCTGGACCCTGGAGGGCACCACCCCGCCGACCTTGCAGGCCGCCGAGCAGCCATTGGGCCTGGGCCTGCTGGAAAAAGTCTGGGTCAACGCCGAAGGCTTGCGGGTCGATGCCAGCTGCGCTGGCGCCGTGGCCCGCGACATCGCCCTATGGCCGGCGCCACTGGAACCCTGGCTACCGCGCGCCGAACGCCGCGAAGCGCGCCTGCCTGCCATCGACCCTGGCTGCCCGCCGCAAGGCATCAGCATGGTCACGCCGCTGAGCATCGTCGGCGTGCGCGAGGGCGACAACCTGCGCCTGCCCGCCGGCAGCCGCCAGGCCCTGCACCTGAAACTCTCGGCACTTGGCGGCAGCGGCCGGCGCTGGTGGTTCATCGACGGTTCACCGGCGGCCGACACCGACAACCAGCAAGACTTCAACACCAGCCTCAACCGCTCCGGGCATTACCAACTCAGCGTGCTGGACGAAAGCGGCCAGACCGCTCAGGTGCAGTTCAACGTCATCGACTGAGTTGTTTTTAAACGCTCAAGTAAGTGGTTTGAAAACAGTCGGGTGAATCAGTTGTAGACCCCATACTGTTCAGTTAAGAGCACAAGTCTCGGTGGAGTTGGCTTGCCGGGGTGCCGGACCACAACGAAGGCAGCGGCACATTCGCAGCAGATGCTGTGACTTTACCGGCCCCTTCGCGACCAAGGTCGCTCCCACAAAGGCATGCGGCGGGTATGTGAACAGTATGGGTTGTAGACCATATACCGAATACCAAAATGCGAGCGGCTGCAAAACAACAGGAACGCCCCATAAATTAGTCATATATAACGTTCGTGCAGCCTGCAGATTATGGGCTTCACAAACTTCCCGGCGCCCCGTTTTTATTGACTTGCGTGCATTGAAAACAGCAGGCCAAAGATCAGGATATATATCCGGTTAATACCAATTTGAGAGTTGAGAGCGTTTAGCCAGAAGCGTGAGATGCCCCCAGGGACGACATGTTAAGGGGACCCCGGAGTCGGTGGGGTAAGCAATCACTTGCTGGATGGATTCGCTCATGAACACTCAACATTTCTGGAAGGCAGGCACAGCACTGATATTGGCCCTGAGCCTTGGATTGACCGGTTGCAGCAGCGGCGGTGGCGGCTCGAAAAGCCATGTAGATGGCTCGGGTAGCGCAGGCGGCACTGCGGGCACCGATGGCAGTGGCGCTGGCAGCGGTGGTTCTGGCAGTTCGGGCGGAACCGGCGCTACTGACGGTGGCGGTGGTAGTGGTAGCAGTGGCGGGACTGGTGGTACCGATGGCGGTGATGGCGGCGGCACAGGCGGCACCGGCGGCGGTACTGGCGGCGGTGGCTCTGGCGGCAGCGCCGGAACCGGCGGTAATGGGGGCGGTAACGGCGGTGGTGGTGGCGGTGATGATGACGGTGGCGTACAGATCAGCAGCCTCGCCACTGCGCAAACGGCCTCTGAAGGCGGCAATGCGCTCAGTGGTCTGGGCGATGCGGTAATCGGTATCGGCGAGGCATTCGCCACCCTCTCCCTCGGTGACAGCACCGACCTGACCGGTGGCGCCGGCGGTCTGATCGCTTCGGTCGGCATCGCCACCAACAGCCTCGGCGGCTCCGTGACCCAAGGCCTGGGTACTCTGGGCACTGACAGCAACGCACTGGGCATCACCTTGTCGGGTGCCGGCAAGGCCACTGCTGATCTGGGCGGCGGTGTCTCGGCGCTGGGCAGCGGCGTAGCGGCATTCGGTGCATCGTCGCAAATCGAACAGGTTCCGCTCGTGGGCGGTGTACTGAGCAAGACCGGCCAAGTGGTTGATGGGGTAGGGCAGCGCGTCACTATGCTCGGCAACACCCTGAGCGCTGCGACCACCAGTGGTCCTCTGGGCAACCTCACCCAACAAGTGGGCGATCGTCTGGTTCCAGTGGTCGCCATGGTCGAATCCACCACTGACAAACTGGGCACCGCCACAGGCCTGGGCGCGCCGGTCAGCGGTGTGCTGCAACAGGTCAAAGGTACCCTGAACAACCTCGGCACCGGTCTGGCCAACTCCACCGGTGGCGACAGCCCGGTCACGGCGGGGCTGGGCAACACCGTTGCAGCCTTGGGCAACACTCTTGGCAATGCTGGCGGGCTGGTCAATGCCGGCTCCATCGGCACCGGCACACCTGCCCCTGGCGGCAGTGGCGGTCTCGGCGGTGCCCTTGGCGGTATTGGCGGTGCCGGTGGTATCGGCCTGGTGGAAACCGTCGGTGGCGTGGTGTCCGGGGCCGGCAGCGGGCTGGCCAGCAGCACCGCTGGGGTCCTCAACGCAGTGGGCGTCAACGGCAACGCCATCGGCGGCTCGGTCGCCTCGCTCGGTACCGTGTTGGGCGGTAGCGGTACGCCTAATGCCGCAGTGGCCGCGCCGGTCGCCGGCCTGACCAGCAGCGTGGGCGCTGCGGTGGCACCGGTGGTCAGCAACGTGGTCAGCGTCACTCAGCAAGTCGGCGGTGCCACCGGTATCGGCGCACCGGTCAATGGTCTGCTGACCCAGGTCGGCGGTGCCGTGAACAATCTGGGCAGTCAGGTAGCCGGCACAGGCAACAACGCGGTCAGCAGTGCGCTGGGCAATACCGTCAGCAGCGTCGGCGCTACCGTGGCTCAAATCGGCACCGTAGTGAATGCCCCTGGTGCAACTCCAGGCACCGGCACTGCGACCGGTCTGGGCGGGGTGCTGGGCAATGTCACCGGGGCGCTGGGCGGGTTGGGCCGACAGTAGCTTTTGAGCGGCGAGCCGGTAGCGGCTTTTCACATAGCGCCTAAGCTGATTTCAGGCAGGGGAGTCGGAATGATCCCCTGCCTTTTTCTATATGAAATGCCGCTGCAGTATGGTCATGGAGTGTCCCTATGCGTGCATGTGTCCGGGTTCTGGTTCTGGGGGCTGCGGTTTGCCCCTGGCTGGTTCAGGCAGAGACTCTGCCGAGCTTTCTCAATAGCAATGACCGGCAGAACAACCTGCCGGTGCCGAATCTTCCTGCCGATGCTTATCGTCCTGCCGCGCCGGCCTTGCAACTGCCTGCCCCCGCACCGCCTGAAGCGGCGCCGCTGATGATGAGTACCAAAGTCGCGGTGCGGCGGATTCGCATCGAAGGCGGCAGCGTTTACCCACTTGAAGAACTGGCTGCCGGGTTCAAGCCGATGATTGGCCGCGATGCGACGCTGGGTGAACTGATCGAGGTCACTCGTGCACTCACCCAGCGTTATCAGCAGGACGGTTACCTGCTGTCTTACGCCTTTTTGCCGCCGCAGGACTTCAATGACGGGCTGGTGCGGGTGGTGCTGGTCGAAGGCTATGTGCGCGATTACCAGCTGCAAGGGGAGCTGGGCCGGGTGTCAGCGTATCTGCAACAGCTGGTCGACAAGATTCGTCAGGAGCGACCACTGACTCGCAAGACCTTCGAACGTTACACCACCTTGATGAGCCGTGTGCCGGGGGTGACCCTGCAGGCCAGTGTGCCGCCGCCGGGCACCACCGACGGCGCCACCACGCTGATCGCCACAGCGTCACGCAAGCCGTTCACCAGCAGCCTGGGGCTGACCGATGACAACCGCAAGGGCATGCAGGCGCTGCTCGGCCTCAACAGCAATGCACAGACGGCGATGGCCGAACAACTGAGCCTCAGCGGGCTGTTGCCGCCCGGTGATGACAAGGAGCACTACTGGCGGCTGGACTACACCCAGTACCTCAACGCAGAAGGCACTCAGTTGAGCCTGTGGGGCTCGCGCTACAAGGCCGACCCGCACACCCGGCTGGCGCTCGATAATGGCCTGGAACTGAGCCAGCACCGCGAGAACGACCGCCTTTCGCTGGGCATCAGCCACCCGCTGATTGCGGCCGCCAACGAGTGGTTGAGCGTCGGTACGCGCTTGTATGCGGTCAACGACAAGACCCGTTTCCAGGTGGTCGGCCTGCCGTTGAGTATCGAAACCCGCACCGACTTGCGCGCCCTGGCGGTCGAGGGTGACTGGCGCAAATCCACGGATCGGCAGTTGCGCATTCTCAGTGCCGGTGTCTATCAGGGCATCGATGGCATGGGGGCGAAAACCACCGATGAGCTGTTCGACCTGGACTTCTTGCGCCTGCGCGTCTCCGGGGTGCAGAGCGACCGCTTTGGGCAGCACTGGCAGGGGGTGTTGTCGGCAGCACTGTACTGGAGTGACGACAATTTGCCCGACAGCGAACGGGCGCAGTTTGGCGGGCAGAACTTCGGCCGCGGTTACCCCAACGACCAGGCCACCGGCGACAAGGGCTGGGGGGTGGCCTATGAGCTCAACTACAGCTTCAACCGCGATGATGGCCGCTGGCTGAAAGTCATCCAGCCTTATGCGGTGCTCGACGCTGCACGCACCTCGTTCAATGCCTTGCCAGTCAAGGACGCAAAAATGTCATCGGCGGCGCTGGGGGTGCGCTTTGGTGATTCGCGTTATTACAACATTGCCCTGGAAGCCGCCAAGCCACTGTCCGACCCCGGCCTGGACAGCTTCAACCGCAACCCACGCTTCACCCTGAGTTTCAGCTACCAGCTTTGATCCACAATAAGATCCGCCGGTGCAAACACGTTTGCACCGGCGGATGGTTTTGCAGTGTGATCAGGGGCTGACCTGATAAAGCTTCGGTTCGGGGAACAGGCTGTTGAGGGTTTCGATCAGACGCACGTGATAGATCGGTTTGCGGAACAGATCCAGCACCTGCAAACGCAGCAGGTCGCTGACATCTTCCATATCGGCGTGGCCGGAGGTGACGATCACCGGCAGGTGCTGGCGTGAGGTGTGTTCACGCAGGCGCTTGATGAGCTGGATGCCGCTTTCTTCCGGCATGCGCAGGTCGGTAATGACCAACGCGATATCCGGATGGCGGGTCAGCTCTTGCAACGCCTGTTTGACCGAGGACGCAGTGAAGCAGCAGAACCCCTCGCCTTCGAGCAGCTCTGCCAGTTCTTCATTGGCGTCCTCTTCATCGTCAACCAATAACAATTGTTGGCGGGCAGGTTGGACAGCCATAGATGGTTATTCCCTGTATAGGCAAAAGATTATCCAGAGTGGCTCCTTTGCATGGGCGATCGCCAGCGAGATAAACCTCAGGTCCCGGTCAGCCCGCTCTGTATTTTGGTAAAGATAGCTTTGACCTCGTTACCGATGGGCGTCATGAACGTCACGATCACGGCCGCGACCATCGCCGCGACAATGGCATATTCAATCGCCGAGGCCGCTTCCCGGTTTTTCATGAACGCAAGGACGCAAGCATAGGCGCGTACATACAGCTGAGTAATGAACATGGTTGTTCTCCTTGCACGTATTCAATGCAGTGAGCCTTCACTGCACCGCTGAATCTTGCGGGTTGCAACTACAGCATTGTCTGCAATGACGCGGCCCACAATCGTAATAAAGCATTAAACCTAAAGTTATAGCGGGCGGCCTTGCGCCCAATAGTCGTGAACGCGTCTGTATAAGCCGCTTATTTTCCACAGCTAATGGCGTTTTCGCATGGGTGATCTACATTCCTATAACGAAATGGAGCATGGAAATCACGACCCGATGCGTCGAAGTGGTCATGTGATGACAACCGGAGAGTCGTCATGAGCAGTCGCGTTACCCTGGCCCTGGCGGTGTTTTCCTTGTTGGGTGCGATTCTGGCCGGGTATCTCGGGGTGGTGATCAGTCGTGAGCCGCCCGCCCCCGCACCCGCTGTTGTCGACACCGCCCAGCCCCCGGCCGCGCCGGTCGAAGCCTTGCCGCCAGCGCCCACAGCAGCGACAACTTCAGCCGAAGAAGCGCTGCGCAAGAACGTCGTGGTGCTGGCCCGCGACCTGCCAGCCTATGTCCCCATCCAGCCCGAAGACCTGGTCATCGAGCGGCTCAAGGTCGCGCCGCAGGGCAGCTTCAGTACCTTTGAAGAAGTGCTCGGGCGCAACAGCTGGCGGCCACTGGCGGCGGGCAGTTGGCTGAATGCCGCCAGCTTCGAGGCCGGTGGCGGCCTGGCGCGGATGATCCGCCCGGGTGAGCGGGCGCTGGCCGTGGCCGTGGATGAGGTCGCCAGCGCGGCCGGGCATCTGAGCCCCGGCGACTATGTCGATGTCCTGCTGTACCTGCCGCAGGACACGGATAACCCGCTGCGTTCCAGCCAGGTGGTGGTGCCGGCATTGCGGGTATTGGGGGTCGGGGCGTTGCTCGGCCCGGCGCTCGATGGCAGCCCGGTACAGGCCTCCGGTGCCGATATCCGGGTCCAGCAAGAGCAGCAGCGGGGCAATGTGCGCAGCGTCGTGCTCGCCGTGCCGGCGCCGTTGCAGGACCGCTTGATGCTTGCCTCGCAGACCGGGGTGCTGCGGCTGGCGGTACGCAGCGCCGACGAAAGGCACCTGCAGCAATACTGGGCGGCCGACCCTGGCAGCCAGGACGTCGCCCTGCGCCTGGACTCGACCGCGCGCAGCCTGACGCGGTTTAGCCAACTGACCCTGGCGCCCGCACCGCGCCGCGATGACGCTGCTGCGCCGCGGGCGGTCAAGGCGATGGAAGTGATTCGCGGCAACCAGGTTACCCAACCGAACCCCTGATTTGAGCAAGGATGCAGTTGATGAGCAGTCGTTTCCTTTCGGTTACTGCGATGTGTGTGCTGGCAGGGGTATGGGCAGGCTCTGCCCGCGCGGCAGCCAGTGGCTGTGCGGCGCTGTCGGCCCTGCCGCCGGTGCTGGAAGTGGACCAGGGGGCACAACGCGATATCCGCCCCGGTGTGACGATTACTCGCGTTGCGGTGGGTGATCCGAAGATCGCCGATGTGCAGGCCGCTGGCACCCAGGGCGTGATTGTGACCGGGATCAGTAGCGGCGCCACCAGCCTGATGGTCTGGACCGGCTGCGCCAGCGCGCCGCAGCAGAGCATGGTGTTCGTGCGCGGCAAGGCCAGCGCGGCACTGGCTGAAACCGCGCGTAGCCAGGCCGGCCAAGAGCCGCTGCCGATTCAGGTGCAGACCGACATCCGCTTTGTCGAGGTCAGCCGCACCAAACTCAAAGAAGCCAACTTCTCGATTTTCGGCAAGGGCTCGAACAACTCACTGTTCGGCTCACCGGGAACGGTGCCCGGCTCGCTAGGGGTGACGCCGGGCATTGTGCCGTCGATTGTTGATGCCCCGGCCGGCACCGTGGGGCCGATCCTGCCTTCCAATACGGTGGTGCCGCTGAACAACAACATGTTCAACATCGTCTGGGGCGGTGGCAGCAGCAAGGTGCTGGGCATGCTCAACGCCATGGAGAACAGCGGTTTTGCCTATACCCTGGCACGGCCGAGCCTGGTAGCGCTGAGCGGGCAGAGCGCGAGCTTTCTGGCCGGTGGCGAGTTTCCGGTGCCGGTGCCCAACGCCGAGGGCAGCGGGATTTCCATTGAGTACAAAGCGTTCGGTGTGCGCCTGACCCTGACGCCTACCGTGGTCAGCAACGAGCGCATTTTGCTCAAAGTGGCGCCGGAGGTCAGTGAGCTGGATTTCACCGCCGGCATCACGGTTTCCGGCACCAGTGTGCCGGCGCTTAATGTGCGCCGCACTGACACCAGCATCTCCCTGGCCGATGGCGAGAGCTTCGTGATCAGCGGCCTGATCAGCAACAAAAACAGTTCGGAAGTAGGCAAGTTTCCAGGCCTTGGCGATATCCCGGTGCTGGGCGCGTTCTTTCGCAATTCGCAGATCAACCGTGAAGAGCGTGAGTTGCTGATGGTGGTGACTCCCCACCTGGTCCAGCCGCTGGCCCGTGATGCGCAACTGCCTTCGTTGCCCGGCGAAGGACTGCGCAATTACGACCCGAACTTCTACCGCATGATGTTTCTTGAGCGCGGCGACTTCGAGCGCCGCAGCGGGTTGTCGCAATGAGCCAGAGCCTGAGCCAGACCTTTCTGGCGATCACCCGTAACCCGGCCGACCTGGAATGGCTGCAGGGCGCCCTGGGCTCGTTGGGGCAGGTGGTCAGCGCCGGCTCCGGCAGCCTCGACGACCTGCTGGCGCTGGTCGATGTGACCTTCGCCAGCGTGGTGTTCGTGGGGCTGGATCGTGATCACCTGATGAACCAGAGCGCGCTGATCGAAGGCGCGCTGGAAGCCAAGCCGATGCTGGCCATCGTCGCCTTGGGCGACGGCATGGATAATCAGCTGGTGCTCACTGCCATGCGTGCCGGGGCACGCGACTTTGTCGCGTATGGCTCGCGCTCCAGTGAAGTGGCGGGCCTGGTGCGGCGGCTGGGCAAGCGCCTGCCGGCGGCGGCATCCAACCCGAACATGAGCGGCCTGACTGTGCTTTACGGGGCGCAGTGCGACGGCGACGGAGCACTGATTTCCAGCCACCTGGCGCTGGTGGTGCAGAAGACCGAACAGCGCACCTTGCTGCTGGACCTGGGCTTGCCACGCGGTGACAGCCTGGCATTGCTGGGCCTGGAGTCATCGTTCAGTTTTGGCGATGCGCTGCGTCACCTGCGTCGGCTGGACTCGACCCTGATCGACAGTGCATTTACCACCGCTGACAGTGGTCTGCGGATTCTTGCTTACACCGATGCCGATGACGACCTGGAGCGCTCCAGCGCCGCCGAGCTGTACATGCTGCTCAGCGCGCTGCGCCAGCACTTCCAGCACGTGATCATCAATCTGGTCGGCCAGCCTGACAGCGAGGCCTTGCGCACCCTGGTCAGCCATTGCGATCAATTGGTCTGGTACACCGACCAGAGTGTCATTGAGTGTCGGCGCAACCTGGCGATCCTCAACCTGTGGCGCGACAAGGGCATGAAGTTGCAGCACGCGGTGTTGCTGGTCGATCGCTATCTGCGCGCGGTGGCGCCGAATGCCGAGACGGTGGGCAAGACGTTCGGCCTGCCGGTGGTCTCGGTGCTGGCGCTGAGTCCGGAGTTGCGCCTGAACGCCAAGAATCAGGGGGTGACCCTGTTCGAGCTGGCGCCGCGTGAGTCGTTGTCGGCCGGTTTGCGGCAACTGGGCGAGCACCTGATCAGCCACTCCGGGCGAGCCGAAAAACGCACTGAAGGCTGGTTCAGCCGGCTATTGAGGAATCGCTGATGCCTGACAAACCGTTTGGCGCGTCTTCGCGCAGCCAGCAACCGAGCGATGATGCCCAGGGCCTGAAGCTGGTACTGCACCGCTACATCATCGACGGTATCGAAGAGCACGGCCGCAACCTGCTGGAAGGCTCGCGCCCGGCGCTGGCGCAGTTCGTCATCGACAAGGTCGCCGAGTATGTCGCACGTTTGCGGCTGGCGATTTCCCGGTACGAGATGGAGCGCCTGGCCGAAGAACTGGTGGATGAACTCACCGGCTTCGGGCCGCTGGAAGTGTTGCTGCGCGATGTGTCGGTCACCGAGATTCTGGTCAACGGCCCGGGCAAGGTGTTCATCGAGCGTGACGGGGTGTTGCACCATACCGACCTGCGGTTCATCGACTCGCACCATGTCGAGCGGGTCATGCAGCGCATCCTAGCCCCGCTGGGGCGGCGCCTGGACGAGTCATCGCCGATGGTCGATGCGCGGCTGCCCGACGGCAGCCGGGTCAATGCGATCATTCCGCCGATTGCCCTGGACGGTCCGTGCCTGTCGATTCGTAAATTTCGCAAAGACATGCTCAAGAGCGCTGACCTGGTGGCCACCCAGGCCATCGACCAGGCGATCTTCGAGTTCTTCCAGGACGCGGTGGGCAAACGCTGCAATATCCTGATCAGCGGTGGTACCGGGACCGGCAAGACCACCATGCTCAACGTCCTGAGCCAGCTGATCGACACTCACCAGCGGCTGGTGACCATCGAAGACGTCGCCGAATTGCAGCTGAGCCACCCTCATGTGGTGCGCTTGGAAACCCGCCCGCCGAATGCCGAAGGGCATGGTGAAGTGCGCGCCAGTGACCTGATCCGCAATGCCCTGCGGATGCGCCCGGACCGCATCATCCTCGGCGAGATTCGCGGGGTCGAAGTCCTCGATGTACTCACCGCGATGAACACCGGCCACGAAGGTTCGATGAGCACTGTGCACGCCAACAATGCCCAGGATGCTCTGCTGCGCCTGGAAACCCTGGTCGGCCTTACCGGCCGCCAGATTGCTGAAAAGACCCTGCGCCAAATGGTCTGTGCGGCGCTGGATGTGATTATTCAATTGACCCGTCTGCCCGATGGCCGGCGCTGTGTCAGTGAGGTGGTCGAGGTGGTGGGCATGCGTGACGACATCTATGTCACCAACACCCTGTTCCGCCTCGACAAGCGCACCGGCTATGGCTTCCACCGCGAAGCGGTGCATGCCGCGGGCGACAAACTGCGACCGATGTACTAGGCGCAAGGAGACACGGCCATGAAAGCGACCCTGGTGCTGGTCTTGCTGGCGATTGTGCTCTTGGCCGCCGCCGGTTATCTGTTCTACACCGCGCTGAACCGCGGGGCCAATGAGCGGGTTTTGCAGCGCCTGAACCAGGGGCGGGTCGTGGCAAAACCGGAAAAGCCCGGTATGCAGCGTCTGGAGCGGGCGTTTCTGCGTGCCGGCATGGGCCGGCCGGCCGAGCGCATGAAGCTGGTGCTGGCGGTCTGGGGGCTGGCCATTGTCTTTGGTTACCTGTTGGCTGACTGGCTTGGCCTGCTTGCAGGCCTGCTCGGTGTGCCCTTCACCTTGCGCATGTACGTGTCATGGCGCTATCGCAAACGGGTGCTGCGGATGATCGAGCAACTGCCGCAGATGCTCGACCATACCGTGCGCAGCCTCAAGTCCGGACGCACCTTGGCCGATGCCGTGCTGCATGGCATCGAGGCGGCCGACCAGCCGCTGCGCGATGGCATGGCAAGGATCGAGCGCAACGTCCAACTGGGTGTCAGCCTGCCCGATGCCGCCCATGACTTTGCCGAACTCTATGAGCGCGACGAACTGCACCTGTTCGCCCTCGGCCTGCGGGTCAACCACCGCTATGGCGGCAATGCCAGTGAACTGATGGAAAACCTGATCAAGCTGATCCGCGAGCGCGAGCAGATGTCCCGCCAGCTCAAGGCAATGACCGGCGAAACGCGCCTGACCGCCGTGGTGCTGGGGTCGTTGCCCATTTCGCTGGCCGGCTATTTCATGCTCTCCAGCCCGGAGTACTTGCTGCATATGTGGAACGACAACAGCGGGCAGAAGATGCTGTTGGTCGCGTTCGCCATGCAAGTGACTGGCTGCCTGTTGCTGTGGCGCATGTTGAGGAGCATTTGAGATGGGCTTGCTGCTGCTCAGTGTCTTGATGTTCCTCGCCGCCTTTGGGCTGCTGGTGTCGCACATGGCATTGGTGCGCCGCAATGAGCGCCAGGTAGCCATGCGCCTGCAAGGCCAGACGATTCGCGAGAGCCGCATCGGCAGTTGGCTGCGGCTGCTGGGCGACACCCCGCTGGGACGCAAAGCGGTGAGCATGGACAGCGAGACTCAGGTTCTGCTCAACCGTATCGGCTGGCGACGCGCGAGTAAGCGCTCGTTGTATGCCGCGTGTCAGATTGGCGTGCCTATGGGCCTGGTCAGCCTCACGTTGTTCGTGCAGGTGCTGTTTTTCGCGGACGCGGCCAATCCGCTGATCGCGCCGTTGTTTGCACTGGGCATTGGTTATCTATTACCCAAGCGGGTATTGGCGGCGGTCGCTCAGCATCGGCAAAAGCAAATCGTGATCGAGGTGTCGACCTTCATTCCGCTGCTGCGCATCCTGTTTGAGTCAGGCATGGCGGTGGAGCAGGCGCTGCGCGTGCTGAGCAACGAAGGCAAGGAACTGCTGCCGGTGTTGTCCGAGGAAATCCGCGTGATTCTGGTGCGCGTCGATTCCGGGCTGGAGCTGGGTGACGAACTGCGCAAGACCTCCAGCCTGCTGGCGGTGGACGAATTCAGTGACACCTGTGTGATCCTCAACCAGTTGATCCATCAGGGCGGTGGTGCCTTGCGCTCGCTGTTGGCACTCAAGCAACTGATCGACGATCGGCGCCTGACGCGCTTGCAGGAGTACATCTCCAAACTGTCGGCGAAGATGTCGGTGGTGATGATGGTGTTTTTGTTCCCGGCTTTGCTGATCGTGCTGGCCGGTCCAGGGTTTACTGCCATCAGCCAGGCACTGGGCAGCAAATGAATGCGTCGTACAAGGAAAGCGGGCGATGAAAGCAGTGATCGCGGTATGTGGGCTTTTGATGTTGAGCGGTTGTGCCAGTGAGGGTCATGCGCCCTGGGTTCAGGGCTTGAATGGCAGCAGCCAGGGCCAGTGCGGCAAATTGAGTTCCGATCAGGAGTTGGCCATCAATCTGGCGCAAGGCATGGCCGATGAAGGGCGTCTGCATGCCAGCCTGGCCAACCTCGAAGACCTGCCCGCTGAGCTGGGCGAGGTGCGCCTGCGCAAGGCGCGGGTGTTACGCCAGTTGGGCAGCGCTGAAGCCGAGCCGCTGTACCGCAGCCTGCTGGGCACCTGCCGCGCCGCCGAAGGCGAGCATGGCCTGGGCCAGATCGCCGCCACCCGGGGTGACTACGTACAGGCCCAGCAGCACCTGCAACGCGCCGCGAAACTGGCGCCCACCGACGAGAAAGTCCGCAACGACCTGGGGATCGCCTACCTGAACCAGCTCAAACTGGAACAGGCGCGCTTTCAGTTCATGACTGCGCTGGAACTCAAACCCTCGGACAACCTGCCGGCGCAGAACCTGGTGACCCTGCTGATTTACCAGGACCAGTGGCAGCAGGCCGCCGAGTTGACCACCCGCGCCGGGCTGACGCCGCGTCAGGTCAGCGCCGCGCAACAGCGCGCGACCCAGCTTGCGGCGCCCGCCCAACGGCCGCAGGCGCTTGCACCGGCCCCGGCGCCAGCCATGACCGCCGGTATGGACACAACCCACACTGCCAATGTCAGGAGCCAACCATGAAAGCGCTGATCGGTATCGCTGTGTTATTCGGTCTGCACAGCATGGCCTGGGCCATCGAGCCTGGGCCGGCATCGCAGGCCCAGCAACAGACCGAAACCTGGTTGCAGCTGCAGGTCAAGGGCAATGCCGCCTCGAAAATCCCGCAAACCGCCACCCCCACCGAGCGCGAACAAAGCCTGCAGCGCTGGCTGGACAGCAACAACCACAAGATTCCGGAGTTTTTCGACCAGGAGCAGGGCGGCAAGGTGGCAGGGGGCAGTCGTTGATGGCGATTGTTGGACGCCACCGATTCAATTGAAACAGTAGTGGCTTCAGCCGCACTACTGTTCAATCAGGTACTGTATGCCCCCGGTGGGAGCAGTCGGCCGGCGTTCCGGTTGCTCGCGAAGAGGCCGGTAAAGTCACGGCATCTGCTGCGAATGTGCCGCAGTCTTCGCTAGCAAGCTAGCTCCCACCAGGTTCACGTCAGGCTCAAGTGATAGGCACAACGCCGACTCGGTGGGAGCCAGCTTGCTGGCGAAGAGGCCGGCAGGATCAATCTGCTGTTGTGCAACCGCCATAGACAAAACCTGAAACTTGCCCAAGGCCATAGAGTCCCCCACCGAGATCTGGGTAACTGACAGAACAGTGTTGGCTTTAGCCACGAAAAGTTCGCAGCCAAAGCTGCCACGAGCTGATGGGGCAGATGTGTCAAGCCACAGCTCAGTGCTCGGTGACCCGGCTGCGAGCCATACCAGCGCCCGGCGACAGGGCCAGCGCCAGTTGGGTGCGATTGTGCATATGGGTCAGGCGCAGTACCTGAGAGACATAGAGCTTGACGGTGTTCTCGGTAATCCCCAGCTCACAGGCAATCTGGTAGTTGGTCTGCCCCTTGCCAACCAACCGCGCCACATCCAGCTGGCGAGGTGAGAGGGCAGAGAACAGGTCAGGCACATCGACAACATTATTGTTGCTCTGATCGTTAGCCGACAGTTGCGGCACCAGCGGCGGGCGAGCGTTGTCCAGGTCGTGGTAAAGATCGTCGATAGAGGCGGCCAGAAATTGCAGCTTTTCATTGAGCAGGCCAAGCTTCTGCAGGCTGTTTTGCCGTTCCTGCAGGGCGAATTCCTGGCGTTGTACGCCTTCGAGCAACTCGTCGAGGTCTACCGGTTTCTGGTAGTAATCGGAAATCCCGGCGCGCAGGGCGTTGATAACGTCCCTTTTTTCGGCGCGCCCGGTCAGCATGATGGCTTCGAACAGGTGCTTCTTGCCGCCGATCTGCTTCATCGTCTCGACCAGTTCAATGCCGTTCATACCGGGCATTTCCAGATCGCAAAGGACAATGCCGATACTTGGGTCATCGCGGAACCGCTCAACGGCCTCCAGGGCGCTGCTGCACTGCACACAGACATAGCCACAACCATCGAGAAACTCGGCCAACTCTTCAACGATCAGCGGCTGATCGTCGACCACCAGAATCTTCATTGCCGAATACTTGTTCACGCGCTACTCCCTGCCTGGCGATTCCCGAATTCCTTGCACATTGATCCTGCCACGGGTGCAGGGTTTGAGTCCGGGTGTATGTTTAACCTAGACGCACTTCCTGACTATGTACATAGGACTAAAACCTGATTCTGACTAGCGGATGCAAAAGGCCACCAGCAACAGTCCCATAAACAGGAACGGTGAGAACGGAAACTTTTCCCCGGAGTCAGGATTCATCGGGCTATAGCGTGCAGCCAGGCCATCACCGAGAGCTCTGAATACCGCTCGTCGGACGCCTAGCCACACGACCACCGCCACCGCTGCGCCGATGAATGTGCCCAGCAGATACAGGCTGTCACTGGCCAGCGCCAGAGCCGCCAGCAGCTTTACGTCGCCGCCACCCAGGCGTCCCAGCGCGTAGCCGGGCAGGGTCATGGCCAGCGCCAGTAGCAGGGCCCGGCCTCCCTCGGCGGGTTCGGCGCCCAGCCAGGTCTGACCGCTGTACAGCAACCACCCCAGTGCAGCGGCACCAGCACCCAGTGTCAGGGTATTGGTGATTTGTCTGCGCCGGGCATCCTGTTCGGCACATAGGGCGAACCATATGAGTAGGAAAAGTAATTTCATTGAGTAAAAAACATCCTGTATTTCGGAAAGATCCTATGCTCTGTGGAGTAGTACTGTCAGGGTAGACGCCGTCATGCCAGCCAGCGGTCCATCAGGCCTGCATCGCCAGAAGGGCGCTGCCGCGATCGAGTTCGCGGCGGTGTTCGTGATTTTTTTCGCCATTTTCTATGGTGTGGTGAGTTATAGCCTGCCGTTGCTGATGGTCCAGTCGTTCAATGCTGCTGCCAGCGAGGCGGTGCGTCGCAGCGTGGCGCTGAGCCCTGGAGTTGCCAACTACAGCACCCTGGTGCGCAGCCAGGCCGAGAGCGTGTTGCAGAGCCAGCTGGCCTGGATGCCCAGCGCGCTGAATTTTGGCCCCTCCGACTACAGCGTGACCTTCAACGGTACGGCGCTGACGGTCAGCATCAACTATCCGAAAACCAAACTGGCGCGCGTCCTGCCGTCGCTGACCCTGCCGATCATTGGCGAGGTGCCGCGCTTGCCCGCCCAACTGTCTGCCCAAGCGAGCATTCAACTTGTCCCATGAAAAAAGTCGTTTGAGCCGTTGGCTGGGGCGCTCCGAGGCGCCCGCCCGCGAGCCTTCAACTCCGCTGGTCGTCGAGCCTGACGCGATCGGCGCGGATCTGTACCTGCTGCTCAATGACGAGGGGCAGATTCACAGCATCAGTGCGCACCTGCTCAGTCGTCTGGGCCTGAGCGCGCATACCGTGCTCAACCAGCGGTTGATGATTCTGCTGTTGCCCAACAGCGCGCTGGTGGTCGAAGGCGTGCCGGGGGACTGGGTCGGGCACATGCTGGACCTGGATTTTCGCAGCAACGATGGTCACACCCTGCACGCGCGCGGCTGGGTGCAGCACCATGGCAAGGGCTGGCTGCTGCAACTGACCGATATCAGCGATCTGATGGAAGAGGCCAGCGCTGCGCGTACCCGCCAGCAATGTTTGCGCCTGGCCGGGCAGATGGCCGAGAAGATTCGCGGCTGTATTGTCGAGCGGCTGCCGAGCGTGGTTGCCGAACAGCTCGAAGAATTGGCGCAGATGTGGCGCATTCCCTGCGTCGCTCTGGCCTTGCCCGAAGCCAGTGGTATTGGCTGGCGGGTCTACAGCCAGTACAGCGCCCATACCGCGCCTGAACTATGGCAAGTCGGCCAACGGCTGGGTAACGAATTTGACCTGCTGGATGCCAACATCGCCCACGAGCTGCATTTTGGCGGGCATACCGAGCTGTCGCCATTGCAGAGCATGTTCGGCAATGCTGATGGTTTTCTACTGCCCCATAGCCGCGACGGCGTGGCCAAGGCCTGGTTGATGTTCGGCTTTTATGAGCCGCGTCGGCAGGCACCGGATCTGGGCGAGCGAGAATGGTTGAACTTGTGTTCAGCACTGGCCGGCCCGGTCCTGTTCCGCCTTTCCGAGCAACATAACCGCCATCACGTCGAACGCTTGGCAGTGCTTCAGGATTTGCTCGGCACCGGCTGGTGGGAACTGTTGCCTGGCAGTGATGAGATTCTGCTGGCGCCGCAACTGGCACGCAGCCTGCGCCTGAGCGACCGGGTCGAGCGTCTGGCGCGTCAGGACTGGCTGGCGCTGATTCACCCTGCTGACCGGCAAGAGTTGTCCAGCCGCCTGCTGCAACTGCGCGACAAGGGCACGCCGATGTTGTTGTGTGTGCGCCTGGCCCATGCCGACCCTGGGCAGGAAACTGTCTGGCTGCGCATTCAGGGCCAGGCCTTGATCAGCGGTCAGGTGCAGCGCGTGCTGGGCTTCATGCTTGATGTCAGCGATATCAAGAACCAGGAGACCGAAGCGGCGGCGGCCCATGCGCGGCTCGACAACCTGATTGCCAGTTCGCCGGCGGTGATCTATGTGCAGCGCTATGACCAGGGCAATCTGGAACCGAGTTTCTTCAGTGACAGCCTGACCCCGCTGCTGGGCTGGACCCTGGCCGAGTGTGTCGACGGGCAACTGGCAGGCTATATCCATCCTGAGGACCACGACATCTGGTTCGAGCGTAACCGCCAGTTGCTGCGCGAAGGTTTCGTCAGCCGTCGCTATCGCCTGCGCGGCAAGAATGGTGACTATCACTGGTTGCTGGATGAGGCACGTTTGCTACGCGACGACCTCGGCATGCCGGTGGAGGCGGTCGGTCTTTGGCTGGATGTCACCGAAGCCACGCTGGCCGCCGAGCGGGTGCGTGAAAGCGAAGAGCGTTACCGGATTCTGGTCGAGGACTCGCCGGCGATGATCTGTCGCTACAGCCCGCAGCTGGTCCTGAGTTTCGGTAACCGGCCGCTGGCAACTTATCTGGAGTGCGACCCGGCAGAACTGCCGGGGATCAATCTCGGTGACTGGTTTTCGGAGGACCAGCGTGAAGCCTTTGTGCGGCGCATCGCGCTGCTGACCCCCGAAGCGCCGATGAGCACGGCCGAAATCTGTCTGGAACTGCCCGGTCGTGAACATGCCTGGTGGGTATGGGCCGATCGCGGTGTGTTCGACGAGTCCGGCACGCTGGTGGAAATCCAGGCCGTGGGCCGTGACAACACTGACGTGCGGCGTTCGCGCATGCAGCTCAACCAGAGCGCCAAAATGGCTACGTTGGGCGAGATGGCCACCGGTCTCGCTCACGAGATCAACCAGCCGCTCAACGTCATGCGCATGGCGGTGGTCAACGTGCTCAAGCGCCTGGAGCGCGGCAATGTGGATGTCGACTACATCACTGACAAGCTCAACCGCATCGACAGCCAGGTGCAACGCGCCGCGCGGGTGGTCGACCATATGCGCGTGTTCGGCCGCCGTTCCGAGGTTGAAGAGCAACTGTTCGACCCCTACGACGCCCTGGAAGGCACGCTGGCGATGCTCAGTGAAAGCATGAAAGGCAAGGGCGTGCACATCGAAGCCGGCGAGCGCGGCGCGCCGGTGCAGGTGCGCGGGCATGCCGACCAGCTGGAGCAGGTGCTGATCAACCTGATGGTCAACGCCCGTGACGCCATGCTCTCGCGCAAGGAGCAGAACCCTGACCTGCAACCGGCGATCAGCCTCGACATGCAGCAGGTTGACGACAAGGTCATCGTCACGGTTCAGGACAACGGCGGCGGCATCGACCCGCGGCTGCTGGAAAAGATCTTCGAGCCGTTCTTCACCACCAAGCCGGTGGGCGTCGGCACCGGGCTGGGATTGTCGGTGAGCTACGGCATCATCGAACAGATGAAGGGGCGCTTGAGTGTCAGCAATGCCAATGATGGGGCAAGGTTCAAGATCACCTTGCCGGTGTTCAACGGGGATTAGATCACCAGCGTGGCCTGACCGAAGTTGCAGCTCAGGTTGGCACCGACGTCGGTGGGATTGAGTGTCAGCCCGAGGGTGTCGAGCAATGGATCGAGAACTGACGTCAGCAGTGGTTTGAGCAGCAACTCCACCTGCTGATCGACCAGCCCAAGCAGGGTGTTGAGCAATGTCCCGGTGCCGCTGATGAGACTGCCCAGAGCGTTGCCGTTAAGGGGCTTGTAGACATTGATATTCACACCTGAAACCACGCCATCGAGCAGCGTGCTGGATTTGACATAAGCCGCAGCGGGCAGGCGGGTAGGCGGCTGGCCGATTTCTGCAGGCATGTTGATGGTGGTATTGACGCTGGCAGGGCTGGTCAGCAGCGCATTGTTCAGCGTATTGAAACTCATGCCGATGCCGCCCCCGGCAAAAGGTACCCTGGCTGTGCAACTGCCCAGCAGATTCAGGAGTTGGGTGCAGGTTTGTGTGCCGATATCAACGATGGGCAAAGGCTGGGCAATGACTGCGGCAGGATCGGTACTGGCCGGAAAGGCCGCAGCGCTGTCGATCAGGCCCAGGCGGGCATTGAGCAGCGAAGCGTTGGTGCGTACGCTCAGCGACTTGTCGGTATTGCTGTTGCAGGTGTAACCGGTGACGTAGGCTTCACCGCCAGCCAGGCTGAGGCTCAGGTCTATCCTGGGGCCGAGTAGACTTGAACTGCTGGAGGGTAGAATCCAGGGGTCAGTGACCAGGCACTTGGCGCCCAGCAGGCAAGTCACATCCCCCACCACCCCGGCAATATTCAGGGTCAGGGCGTTGTTGAGTACCGAGGTCAGGTTACCGACCAGTTTGGTGACAGCATTGACCGGTGGCTTGTTGAGAATATCCAGCAAGGGCAGGTTCACCGACACCAGCATGCGGGTTTGTGCGGTACGCACGTAGATACGGTTCGGATCATCGGCGACGGCAAGGGCCGGGTTGACCTTGCGCGGATCACCGATCGCGGAGAGCTGTGGCGGCTCGATGACTTTCAATTGTGTGGTGATTTGCCCGATGCCCAGCACATTGATCTGGCTGTTAGCCGTGATGCCATTTTTTTTGTTGGCCATCTGAGTGAGGCTGGAGATCAGGTCGAACACATTGACTGTCGAGTTCAGGCCGGCAAGGTCCGTTCCGCCCTGAACCTTGATCAGGTCACCAAGCACCACGGTAGTGCTGCCCGCTGCGGCTTTCAACGCCTGCAGATTGAGGATGGTTGCCGAGGTGCTGAGCGTACCGTTCGTTTGCAGAACGTTAATGGCGGTCTGTATCAACTGGCTGACCGTGGCGTTGGCGGACAGCACCTGGGTGTAGCCGACCGCCGTCAGGTTCAGATCGGTTTTCAAACGGTCCAGATAGCTGAGCAGGTTGAGATTGATATTTGCCAGCCCCTGCCAGCCGAGCAGATCGATATTGGTTTTAGCGATGCTATTGAGAATTGGCAGGCTGGCGGTTGCCAGAACGTTGCGGATTGAAAGCTGCGCCAGTGGCGGGGTTGCTGCCGCCACCGCTGTCGCACTCAACTGCACATTGGCCGATTGCGGCCCGCTGCTGAACAGGGCGGCAACTCCGGCGGCGATGCTGCGGGGGACACCGTGGCTGGCGACCACGCGAATGGCGTCGGTGCTGGCGGCGTTGGCCACGAACGCGCGG
Organism: Pseudomonas sp. 21LCFQ02; assembly: GCF_024129895.2. Lineage (NCBI taxonomy): Bacteria > Pseudomonadati > Pseudomonadota > Gammaproteobacteria > Pseudomonadales > Pseudomonadaceae > Pseudomonas > Pseudomonas sp. 21LCFQ02. Next base: position 655,829 of record NZ_CM178749.1, on the reverse strand, counting down.
CGGCCGTCTGCGGCATTCACGCTCAGGGTTCCGCACAGGGTGTTGAGGGTACGGCCATCGGTGTCAGGGATGAAACCGTTGCGTGTCGCGCTCTGGGTGGCATACAGCGAGGCGGTCGCGGCACTGCTGCAATTGCCCTTGCGGCTCGCCGCTTCCAGCGCTGCCATATCGGCAATGCGCTGCAAGGAACGTTTTTCCAGATACAGCCGGCCGCTGTCGAGCACCGTCACGGTGAACAGCAAGGCCAGGCCGAGGGTCAGCGCCGCGACCAGGCCGATGGCACCCCGCTGCCTGTGAGGCATTGCAAAGCAATGATTCAGGGGAGACATCCGGCACTCCTTTCCTTGGTTCACTCACCTGTGTGGATGGCAGTGTAGTAAAGCCCCGGCAACAGCGCTGGCATCAGGCCAGCCAGGCAGATGGGTGGTTTACTATTTTTTTGCCAACCGCTATAAACCGGTTTCGGCTGCTGCTTGGTGCGGCGATCAAGGCTGGCGTGGAACAGTCGAGGTATTGGGCGATGCGGCTTATCTGGCGAGTGTTCAGCTGGCGAGTGCCGATCAGTCAAGGCCCACTCGGCCCGGTGGGAGGAGCCGGCCGGTTGGCGACTGCTGCGGTACATTCGCAGCAAATGTGCCGGCTCTACGGGCCTCGTCGCGAGTAGAACTCCTTCCCACTGGGACTGAGCCAGGTCCGAAGTCGCTTAACTGATCGGCATTACACTGTAGGAGCGACTTCAGTCGCGAACCGGTTATTTATCGTGGCGGATACTGCTCCAGGATCTTGGCTACGGTGTTGCGCACCGCTGTGTCCCGTGCCGCCGGGTTGGCCTGGTTCTGCTCCAGGATGCGCTCGGTGCTGCCGCGCCAGACCAGCTTGCCGTCCTTGCCGTCGAACAGGTCGATCTGCAAGGTGGTGACCTTGTAGTCGACGCTGCGGGTTTCACTGGCCAGCGGTCCGCCCCAGTAGCCGTAGCCGCCCCATGGGCCCCAGCCGCCGCCGTAATTGGTGCTGACCAGTTGCTGGCGGTCTTCGACGATCAGCCAGGCTTGAACCTTGAGGTCAGCCGGTGCTCCGGCGCTGGCCGGGCGCAGGCCGCGCTGGTCGAGTTGCTGGTTGATCGCATCACGAATGCGCTGTTCGGTCAGGTCACTCTTGAGTCGCGGGTCCGCTGGCTGATATTGCACCGCAGGCTCCTGCCAGCTCCAACTGCGATAGCCGGCGAAATCACGGCGGGCGTCGAAGTCGCGGTTGATCTGGCTGCTTTGGCAGGCGCTGAGCAGCAGGGTAAACGACAGCAGGGCGAGACGAAGGTACATGGCAGTGGCTCCGAAAGGTTACCCGGGAGGATACGCCGTAAGGGCCTTTTGCACAGCCTGGCGCAAGGCCTGATTGCGTGAAGATTGATCCTTGCCGCTGCGGGTTTCGGCACTGGCACTCCAGACCGGCTGACCACTGTGGGCGTCGAACAGACGGATGCTCACCACCAGCACCTGTTCTTCATAAGTGCGCACCATCGGCACCCGCGCATAGCCGCCGTAGCCGTGCCGATAACCGCCGTAGCCCAGCCCGCCGCTGTAGTAAGGGGCCGGGTAGTCTTCACGCACCTGACGCAGCCGGGTTTCCAGGCGGCTATCAGCACTGACCAGCACATCGGCAGGGGCGTTGCGGGCCGGGCGCAGGCCGCGCTGGTCAAGGCCGTTGCTCACCGCCTCGGCGACCTGTGCGGCGTCCAGCCAGGCTGAACCGGCCGGCAGCCGGTTGTCTTGCCAGCCCCAACTGCGATAGCGCGTGTAGTCTCTGGGCGCTGCCGGATAGGCACTCAGGTCAAGCGTTTGTGCCGACGTGGCCGGCGCGGTGGGTAACGGTGCAGACTGCGCGCGGTAAGGGTTGTCGCTCTGACAGGCACTGATTCCCAAGGTGATGGTGACCAAGGCAAGACGAGCGTACATGGCAGTCTCCGGTGTGTTACATGGGGCGGCAGATCCAGTGCAGGTAACGGCCCAGCCCGGCAAAAGCAGGGTGACGGCGGTGGGACAGTTCCATTTCCAGCAGTTGCTCAAGATCAGCCCGCTTCTGGAAGTCGACGGGCATGTAATCGTGAAATACCCGTATGCCACTTTGGGTTTCGACCCGCCACAGCGCGGCAAGTTGCGTCGCCAGTTGCCGTGGGTCGAGCGGCTCCTGTGGGGTCAGGCTCTGCTTTTCGCCGGCCAGCTCGTTGCTGCGCAGCTTGCGGAAATGGCCTTTGAGCAGGTTGCGGTACACCAGTGCGTCGCGATTATAAAAAGCCAGCGACAGCCAGCCGTCTTCGCGGGTCAACTGCCGCAATACCGGCAAGATGGTGAACGGCTCGGCCAGCCACTCCAGCACCGCGTGGCAGACCACCAGGTCATAGGGCTCATCCAGCAGGGCGGGCAGCTCTTGCCAGGGCGCCTGAATGAAGGTGGCGGCCAGCCCGGCTTCGGCGAAGCGTTGGCGCGCGCCCTCAAGCATTGGCGCGGCGGGTTCGCTGACCGTAACCTGATGGCCGCGACCGGCCAGCCATAACGACATATGCCCAAGGCCTGCACCAATGTCCAGCACCCTGAGCGGGCGCTCGGGCAGTGCTTCGGTCAAATCGGCTTGCAGCACGGCCAGGCGAATCGCGCCTTTGGCGCCACCGTAGATTTTTTCCGCGAAGCGGGTTGCCAACTGGTCGAAATGCCGGTCGCTGGAATTGAGCTGTTGGCTCACTTGGCAAACCTCCGCTCACTGTCGGCCAGTTTGCTGCGCACCACCTGATCCATGTCCAGCCCCAGCTCGCTGCACAGCAACAGCAGATACAACACGATATCGCCGACTTCCTGGCCTGCGTGGGCGAGTTTTTCCGGCGGCAACTGGCGCGACTGATCTTCGCTGAGCCACTGGAAGATTTCCACCAGCTCGGCCATCTCCACACTGGCGGCCATGGCCAGGTTCTTCGGCGCGTGAAACTGCTTCCAGTCGTTGTTATCGCGGATGCGGTGCAGGCGTTGGGTGAGTTCTTCAAGGTTCATGGTGGTTTCCTCAGCCTGCCTGGTTACACCAGCACAAATTCTGGCTCTGGTTCCTGACCGGCTTGCGGCTCGCTGCCGGCGCCGCTGGCCAACAGACCAGACACTTCCAGCAGCAGCCTGACCCGACCCACCAGGTCGTGATTGGCCATGGCCTGCAACTCGCCCAGCAATGCCTCGTTCAGTGCGGGCAGCTCGGCCTTGTAGAACGCTTTGTAGGCTTTCTTCAGCACGCTTTCGACATCGGCGGGCAGGGTTTTGGTGAACTGTCGGGCAACCTTGCGGCCATCGGCTTCAAACGTATGCAGTTCGGTATAGCCTTCCTGATTGCCATTGCTCTTCTGGCAGCGAATGCAAGAACACGCACCCTGTGCGAACGCCTCAAGCAAGAACGCATTGAAGGCCACGACCGGCTTCAGGGCCAGCCGCTTGTCATCGTCAAACAGATCCAATTTCATCCCTCCGGGCAATCGAGCTTATCGGGGCGCCACGATACAGCAAGCCCGGACAAGCGTCACAAACCGCCCGCCCAATCCCGCCTCAATGCTGATTTGAAGTGCAGTAGGAGCGAGCTTGCTCGCGAAAGGGCCGGTAAAGGCACAGCAGATGTAGTGTTTTTACTGGCCTCTTCGCGAGCAACCGGAGCGCCGGCCGGCTCTTCCCACCGGGGGCATAGAGTGCTTAACCGAACAGCATTGCGGCTAAAGCCGGTCCTACAGCGGTTGCCAACTGCCGGTCATATGCTTGATCCCGCCTTCGAGCCCATCCACCTGCAATTGGCCATGCGACCCGGCCGCGCTGGCTGACAGGATCACCGCCCCCGGCAAGCGCAGCGGTTTGTGAAACTGCACCGCAATTTCAATATTCGCGTCAGGCAAATGATCATCCAGGGAAGCCAGTGCCCGGGCCTTGAGCCACATCCCGTGCGCAATCGCCTTGGGGAAACCGAACAGCCTGGCACTGGGCGCGCTCAGGTGAATCGGGTTGTAGTCCCCGGACACCCTGGCGTACTGGCGCCCTATGGATGACGGGGTTTCCCAGCGGGCTACCTCGCTCAGCGGTTCATGCGAAACCTCGACGTCGTCGTTAAGCACGCCATCGACCTTGGCGTCTTTGCACAGAAAAGTGCTTTCTTCTGCCCACAGCAGCCCCAACCCGTCATCGATCTGGGTAAACAGACTGAAAGTCGCGCCCTTGGCATGCGGCTGCAGGTTGCCGGCATGAATGCTCACGTACACCTTGCCGACCCCGCCAAGTGGCCGGTGAACACTGATCCGGTTGCCCAGATGCACCAACCCCATCAACGGGAAGGGAAAGTCCTCGCTGGTCATCAATTGCATTTGCAAAGGGAACGCCAGCACATGCAGGTAGGTAGGCGGTAACAGGCGGCTGTCGGCGAATCCGCAGACTTTGCGATAGGCCGCAAGCTTCTCGGCATCGACGCTTACCCAACTGCGCAGGCCCAGGTCCGGCAACCGGGTGCCGCTGACCTTGCGGCGCAAGGCCGCCTGGAAAAACAGGCTTGGCAGGGGTGGCAGGTTATCCAGGTAACGCCAGTGTGCAGTCATCTTGTTTCTCCTTGTATCGGCAGCCATGTTGCTACCTGACGGATTTCAAGCGCCGATCACGCTCTGCCCGCACACGCGCAAGACCTGGCCGCTGACTGCGCCGCTGCCTGATTGGCTCAGCCAGGCCACCGCCTCGGCCACGTCTTGTGGCAGGCCACCCTGACCCAGCGAGTTCATGCGCCGGCCGGCTTCGCGCAGAGCGAAGGGCATTTTCTCGGTCATGTGCGTTTCGATGAATCCCGGTGCCACGGCATTGATGCTGATGCCGCGATCCTTCAGTATCGGCGCCATGGCTCTGGCGTAGCCGATCAGGCCGGCCTTGCTGGCGGTGTAGTTGGTTTGGCCGCGATTGCCGGCCAGGCCGCTGATCGAGGCCATCAGCACGATGCGCGCGTTGCTGCGCAGGGTGCCGTTATCGAGCAAGGCCTGGGTCAGCCGCTGCGGCGCCTGCAGGTTGATATCGAGCACCGCATCCCACAGGTCGGGGGTCATGTTGGCCAGGGTTTTATCGCGGGTAATACCGGCGTTATGCACGAGAATATCCAGCCCTTCGGGCAGCCGCTCGCGCAGTTGCTCGGCCGCATCCTGAGCACTGATATCCAGTGCCAGCGCCTGGCCGCCAAGCCGGGCCGCCAGCGCTTCAAGCTCGGCACGGGCTTGCGGCACATCGAGCAGTAGCACCTGCGCACCATCGCGGGCCAAGGTTTCGGCGATCGACGCGCCGATACCGCGGGCGCTGCCGGTCACCAGTGCGCGGCGTCCGGCCAGCGGACGGCTCCAGTCCTGGACCTGATTGCCATTAAGTTCCAGTTGCAGCACTTGGCCGCTAATGAATGCGCTCTTGGGGGACAGGAAAAACCGCAGCGCGCCTTCGAGCTGAGCTTCGGCGCCGGTTGCAACCTGCAGCAACTGCACGGTACTGCCGTCACGCATTTCCTTGCCCAACGAGCGGCTGAAGCCTTCGACGGCCTGCTGAGTGCTGGCCGCCAGCGGATCGTCGAGGCTGGCTGGCGCATGGCCGAGAATCACGATCCGCGCGCAACGCTCCAGTTCGCGCAGCACCGGCTTGAAGAAGTCGCGCAGTTGCACCAGTTGCTCGGCACGATGCAGCCCGCTGGCATCGAACACTACCGCCTTCAGGCGCGGGCTTTGCCCTGCGACCCACTGAGGTGCATCGGGGAGGTCATTGCCCAGACTGTACTGAGCGTCGGTCAGCCGCGGGGCAAACTGGCGAACCTGATCGGCCAGCGGGCCTGCGCTGATCAGCAGGTTGCCTTCGATAGGGCGCAGGCGGCCTGCCTGCCAGCGTTCCAGGCGTGTCGGTGTGGGCAGGCCCACGGCTTTCACCAGGCGACGACCCATGTCGGAATTGGCGAAATCGATGTAGCGATCGGACGGCATGGAATACTCTCCTTGAGTCTGGGTTCAAAGCAGTGGACCACAGCCATGCGACATTTGTTCTTCTATGCGCTGTGCTGCTCATCTTGTGTAACAACTTGCCCGTAGGACACCGCTAAAAACTACCTGCGTTGCCATCGCCGCGTTGAAACCAGGCTCAGAATGCTCATTTACAACCCGTAAACTGCGCTTCTTCGCCTGTTTTCGCCTTGCGTTGGCTGCCTCGCCTACGTTTTTAGAGGCACCCTGCAGGCTCTTCTGAATCCTGAAAAAACGGAGTTTTTCCATGAATCAGCCACGTCGTGTCGCCATCGTCGGCGGCAACCGTATCCCCTTCGCCCGCTCCAGCGGCGCCTATGCGACGGCCAGTAATCAGGAAATGCTCACCGCCGCGCTGGAAGGCCTGGTCGAACGCTTCAATCTGCATGGCTTGCGGTTGGGCGAAGTGGTTGCCGGGGCGGTGCTCAAGCACTCGCGGGATTTCAACCTGACCCGTGAATGCGTACTCGGCTCGCGGCTGTCGGCGCAGACTCCGGCCTACGACATCCAGCAGGCTTGCGGCACTGGCCTGGAGGCCGCACTGCTGGTGGCCAACAAGATTGCCTTGGGGCAGATCGAGTGTGGCATTGCCGGCGGCGTCGACACCACCTCGGATGCACCGATCGGCGTCAGCGAAGGGCTGCGCAATATTCTGCTCAAAGCCAACCGGGCCAAGTCCACGGCCGACAAACTCAAGACTTTGCTGCAACTGCGCCCGCAGCACCTCAAGCCGGAGCTGCCACGCAACGGCGAGCCGCGCACCGGGTTGTCGATGGGTCAACACTGCGAGCTGATGGCGCAGACCTGGGGTATTGATCGGCAAAGCCAGGATCAACTGGCGTTCGATAGCCACATGAAAATGGCAGCGGCCTATGCCGAGGGCTGGCACGACGACTTGCTGACGCCGTACCGCGGCCTTAACCGCGACAATAACCTGCGCGATGACCTGACCCTGGACAAACTCGCCAGCCTCAAGCCGGCCTTTGAGCGCAGTGCCAATGGCACCCTGACAGCGGGTAATTCCACACCGCTGACCGATGGTGCGTCGCTGGTGCTGTTGGCCAGTGAAGCGTGGGCCGCAGAGCGCGGCTTGCCGGTGCTGGCGTATTTACGTGATGGCGAGGCGGCTGCGGTGGATTTCGTGCGTGGTGCCGAGGGGCTGCTGATGGCCCCGGTGTACGCCGTGCCGCGGCTGTTGGCGCGCAATGGCCTGAGCCTGCAGGACTTTGATTACTATGAAATCCACGAGGCGTTTGCCGCACAGGTGTTGTGTACCCTCAAGGCCTGGCAAGACCCTGAATACTGCCGCACCCGGCTGGGGCTGGCGGCGCCTTTGGGCAGCATTGACCTGAGTCGGCTGAACGTCAAAGGCAGTTCGCTGGCGGCCGGTCATCCGTTTGCCGCCACCGGTGCGCGGATCGTCGCCAATCTGGCCAAGTTGCTGGACGTGGCCGGCCAGGGCCGCGGGTTGATCTCGATTTGTGCGGCAGGTGGCCAAGGGGTAACCGCGATTCTGGAGCGCTGATTCCGGACGGGACGGCCGGCGCGTGGTAAAGCTGTTCAAGCGTGGGCATAATCGGCCCGCGCAGCCTGCGTTTGTTTTCGGCTAACCCTTCAGGTAGAGCATGGGACTGATCATCGCGGTACTGGTATTTCTGACCCTGGTAGGGGTTGCCTTATACCTGTTCGACAAGGGGGCCAGGACGCGTTGGCTGCAGCCGCATATCGGCCTGTTGCTGATTGGCTTGCTGATCGCCGGTATGGGCTGGCTGATGGGCTTGCTGTCGGCCGACATCGAAGCCTGGTTCATGCTGGTGGCCAAGGCGGTGATTGCCCTGGCCGGGGTCATGCTTTGTTTGCGGCTTATCAAGCGTATTGCCAAGCGGTTTATCTTCCGCGATTGAACGCGAGCCGAGACTTCATCCGGTGGACACTCACTTCAAGTTTCTGACCCTGCCCAACGCCACCGGCGATGTTGCGAATATCTTTGTCCATGGCTATTCGGCCGGTCACGACCTGGATGACCGGCGCATGCTGGCGGCCAGCATCCCCGCCGAGTTGCGCCAGAGCATCAACGTTCTGGCGTTCTGGCCGTCCAGTCATTTCATGCAGATGGATAACCGCTCCCGTGGTTTGCTGATGGCGGCCGCGCGTTTGCACCCGTTGGCCGGTGCTGCCGCGTTGGCAGGTGATCGGGCCATGCATTTTGCGCGCATTCGCAGCCGTGCCGAGAACATGGGCAAGGTCCTGCTGCGGCAACTGGGCAGTTATCTGGCGCAGCATCACCCGCAGGTCAAACGCATTAACCTGATCGGCCATTCGCTGGGCGGTCGGCTGTTGATCAGCATGCTCAGGCACCTGGACGCTGCTAACGAACCTGACTTGACCATCGGTGATGTGCTGTTGATGGGCGCGGCGGTGCGGGTCGAAGCAGAGGAAGCTGCGCAGTTGCGCCCGCGCATCGCCGGGCGGCTGATCAATGCCTGGTCCAGTGAAGACCCGGTGCTGCTGCTCAACCTCGGCGAGCGCAGCCTGGGCCGAATGCCGGTGGAGCACTTTGACAATGTGCGCATGACCGGTTATCGACACAACCATTACTGGAAGCGTCTTGGCGACGTGTTGGCGGCCACGCAGTTCAGTGGTTTCGACGGGCCACTGGTGGATACAGCGTTGTTGCCGGTTGCCGACCTCGATCCGGTGTTGCAGGACGCCTACTTGCTTGACGTGGTGCGACGCTCGCCAGCCTACCTGCTGGATGAGGCCATCAAGCATCTGCGCAGCAGCCGCTGGACGCGCCTGCAGGCGCATGAGCCGGACCGGGCTTACGCCTTCGCCCGTGAGTTCCAGTTGGTGGGCGGGCACTTTCTGCTCAATGCCGCACGCCGTCACGGGGTTTCCTACACCCGGGTACTGAGCATGCTGGCCCGCCAGTATGACCTGGGAAATGCCTTGCATCACTGCGCCACCGTCGTCGAGGTCGAGGCGTTGCTGCTCAGGACGTTCTTCGCCCACGCATTCGTCGATGATCATCCGCTGGCCCAGGCGCCGTTGAGCAGTATTAGAAGCATGCCCTGGGATGCCTATGCCCGGCACATCGATGAACTGGCCGAGCGACTGACACTGGCCGCTTCATTCAAAACCGTTTCCCCGTCCACCGCCCCGCCGGTCAGCGGCGTGGCCGGGTCTGTCAGAGGCGTGCTGGGGGCAATCAGGAACGCGCCGCTGCAACGCCTGATGACGCGCTTTGGTACGGCGCTGCGACCAGGCTATTCAGCGCTGATTCCCACCGTGGCGATTGTGTTCTATGCCCGGATTACGCTGGATGATGAAGGATTGATGTAAGCCCTTTTGTACAGTGTCGGGCTGACAGGCTACTCTGTGAAGCCATTACCGACTTTAGCTATAAGAGCCGAGAATGCTGAACAACGGACAGGCCAGCGCGCCATCTGCTGCCGGCCAGCGCAGTATTCCTGACCTGGTGGATTTGCCGCGTCCGCTCTATGCCAGAGCCGAAAGTCTTTGGGCCGGGTCCTGGACGCCGCCGCACAGCCATGACTGGGTGCAGTTTTCCTATGCCATCAGCGGGGTGCTGGGTGTGCATACCCCTGAGGGCAGCTTTTTCGCGCCGCCACAGTGGGCGGTGTGGATTCCGGCCGGGCTTGAGCATCAAGTGGTGACCTCCACTGAAGCTGAAATGCGCAGCCTGTATGTGCGCAGCCGTGATTGCCAATGGGCACCGCCGCGCTGCCGGGTACTGGAGGTCACGGCCTTGACCCGCGAGCTGATCAAGCATTTTTGTCAGTTGCCATCCACCTACCCGGAACACGACAGCGCCGAGGCGCGTCTGGTGCACGTGCTGCTCGATCAACTGGCGGTCTTGCCTGAGGTCGGCTTCAGCCTGCCACTGCCGCGTCATGCGCGGCTGTTGGCGTTGTGCAACGAGTTGATCCGCGACCCCGGTCTGCCTGTGACTCTGCACGAGTGGGCCGCACGGCTGGGCACATCCGAGAAAACCCTGATGCGTTTGTTTCAGCGTGAAACCGGCCTGAGCTTTCGTGGCTGGCGCCAGCGAGCGCGCTTGCTGGCCTCGCTGAACGCACTGCAAGACGGTAGCCGGGTGACGGAAACCGCGTTGCAGTGCGGTTATGACTCGACTTCCGCGTTTATCGCAGCCTTCAGGAATCTGTTTGGTTTTACACCGGGAGAGTTGTTCAAGCAGTGATGAACGGCTGTGAAAACTGTGACTCCAACCCCGATTGGTAAACATTTGTATGCACCTGCTGTGTAGATCAGCAAGCGGCCCCTCTACTCGCTGGTAGCGGATTGCCGTATAACGACGACTTACGCGTATCTGGCAAAGGACCCCCACTCAAAGCCGATGAAAACTCCTAAACGCATTGAACCCCTGATCGAAGACGGTCTGGTCGACGAGGTGCTGCGTCCGCTGATGAGCGGGAAAGAGGCAGCTGTGTATGTGGTGCGCTGTGGCAAGCAATTGCGCTGTGCGAAGGTTTACAAGGAGGCGAACAAGCGCAGTTTTCGTCAGGCGGCGGAATACCAGGAAGGGCGTAAGGTTCGTAACAGCCGCCAGGCGCGAGCCATGGCCAAGGGCTCGAAGTTCGGTCGCAAGGAAGCCGAGGATGCCTGGCAGAACGCCGAGGTCGCAGCACTGTTCCGCCTGGCCAGTGCCGGGGTGCGGGTACCCAAGCCCTATGACTTTCTCGATGGCGTGCTGTTGATGGAAATGATCAGCGATGGTGACGGCGATGCGGCGCCACGCCTGAACGATGTCGAGCTGGAGCCGGAGCAGGCCCGTGAGTATCACGCCTACCTGATCCGCCAGATCGTGCTGATGCTGTGTGCCGGGCTGGTGCATGGCGATTTGTCGGAGTTCAACGTGCTGCTCGACCCGGACGGCCCGGTGATCATTGATCTGCCCCAGGCGGTGGATGCGGCGGGCAACAATCATGCATTCAGCATGCTTGAGCGCGATGTCGGCAACATGGCCGCCTACTTCGGACGTTTTGCCCCAGAGCTCAGAGAGACCCGCTACGCCAAGGAAATGTGGGCCCATTATCAAGCCGGCACCCTGAGCCCGGATACGCCGCTGACCGGCCAATTCCAGGACTCGACCCGCGAAGCCGATGTGCGTGGGGTGATGCGCGAGATCGAAGCGGCCAAACGCGACGAGGCCCGTCGTCAGGCAGCCCTGGCGGCTGCCGATGCGCCAAACGGGCGGCAGGACGAAGAGCCGACACCGCCGTGGATGCAATAAACCGGTCTATGAGCGTCGGGTACAACAGGCACCCGATTCCAGGCTTTTGAGGATCGGGCAGTCAGGGCGTTGGTCGCCCTGGCAGTGTTCGATCAGCTCGCTCAGGGTGTCGCGCAGGCTGGCCATTTCCTCGATCTTGCGTTGCAGATCATCCACGTGCCGCTGGGCCAGGGCCTTGACGTCGGCGCTGGCGCGCTGGCGATCCTGCCAGAGGGTCAGCAGCTTGCCGACTTCCTCCAGCGAGAAACCCAGGTCCCTTGAGCGTTTGATGAACGCCAGGGTATGCAGGTCCTTGTCCTGATAATGCCGATAACCGCTGTCACTGCGCGGTGCCGGCTGCAGCAGGCCGGTGGCTTCGTAATAGCGGATCATCTTGGCGCTCAGCCCGCTGCGGCTGGCTGCCTGACCGATGTTCATGGTTGCTCCACCGGGTCTTTGGGTTTCCAGGTTTTCAGTAGCAAGGCGTTGCTCACCACGCTGACACTCGACAGCGCCATGGCCGCGCCGGCCAGCACCGGATTGAGGTAGCCCAGCGCGGCCAAGGGGATGCCGATCAGGTTGTAGACGAAGGCCCAGAACAGGTTTTGGCGGATCTTGGCGTAGGTCTTGCGGCTGATCTCCAGCGCTGCCGGCACTAGCCGTGGATCGCCGCGCATCAGGGTAATACCGGCGGCCTGCATGGCCACATCGGTGCCGCCGCCCATGGCAATGCCGACATCCGCGGCCGCCAGCGCCGGGGCGTCGTTGAGGCCGTCGCCGACCATGGCGACGACCTTGTTGCGCTTGAGGTTGTCGACGATAGCGGCTTTGTCGGCCGGCAGAATCTGTGCGTGCACATCGAAGATGCCCAGCTCGCGCGCGACCATCTGCGCACTGCCCTGGTTGTCGCCGGTCAGCAGGTGGCTGGCGATGCCGCGTTGGTTCAGTTGCTGCACGGCTTGCCGGGCACCGGGCTTGAGGGTATCGCCAAAGGCAAACAGGCCAATCACGCCGGGCTGCGGAGCCAGCTCGATCAGCCAGGAGATGGTCCGTCCTTCGGCTTCCCAGGCTTGTGCTGACTCGGCCAGCTCGCCCGGCAGCAGCTCGTTCTCGTCCAGCAGGCGACGATTGCCCAGCGCCAACTGGCGGCCGTTCACGGTGGCGGCAATACCGCGCCCGGCCAGGGCGTGGCTGTGCTCCGGGAGTTCCAGTTGCAGTTGCCACTGTTCGCAGACTTCCAGCACCGCCTTGGCCAACGGGTGTTCGCTGCCGCGTTGCAGGGTGCCGGCCCATTGCAGGAGTTGCTCTTCGTTGACCCTCGCGGCGCTCATGTTGGTGATGCGCGGGCTACCAAGGGTCAGGGTGCCGGTCTTGTCGAACACCACCACATCGACTTCATGGGCACGCTCCAGCGCTTCGGCGTCCTTGATCAAAATGCCATGCCGGGCTGCCACGCCGGTGCCGGCCATGATCGCTGTCGGAGTGGCCAGGCCCAGTGCGCAAGGGCAGGCAATGACCAGAACTGCCACAGCGTTGAGTAACGCGACTTCCAGCGGCGCACCGTAGAGCAGCCAGGCACCCAAGGTGATCAGGGCGATCAGCAGTACCACCGGGACGAACACCTGGCTGACCTTATCCACCAGACGCTGAATCGGTGCCTTGCCAGCCTGGGCGTCTTCGACCAGACGAATGATCCGCGCCAGCACCGACTCGGCGCCCAACGCCGTGGCCCGTACCAGCAGGCGGCCTTCACCATTGATGGCGCCGCCGACCACTTGATCGCCGGGGTGCTTGGGCACCGGCAGGCTTTCACCGCTGATCAGCGCTTCGTCGGCATGGCTCTGGCCCTCGATGACTTGGCCATCCACCGGGAAGCGTTCACCAGGGCGCACCAGCACCCTGTCGTCGACGCGCAGGGCGCTGATGGCAACTTCCCGTTCCTGGCCGTCGATGACCTGCCAGGCACGTTCCGGACGCAGCGCTTCCAGCGCGCGCAAGGCGCTGGCAGTCTGGCGCTTGGCGCGGCTTTCCAGATGTTTGCCGAGCAGCACCAGGGCAATGACCATGGCCGAGGCTTCGAAGTACAGATGCGGTGCGTGATCCGGGGCGGCCATGACCCAGACGTAGACGCTCAGGCCGTAGCCGGCACTGGTGCCCAGTGCAACCAGCAGGTCCATATTGCCGCTGCCGGCGCGCAACGCCTTCCAGGCCGCGACATAAAAGCGTGCGCCGAAAATGAACTGCACCGGGGTGGCCAGCGCGAACTGCGCCCAGGCTGGCAGCATTGCGTGAATACCCAACGGCGTCAGCAGCATGGGCAGTACCAGCGGCAGCGCCAGCAGCAGCGCGGCGAGCACCCACCAGCGCTCGCGATGCCCGTGTTGCGCACGCTCCTGGCTGGACGGCGGGCTCAGGCTTGCGCTGTAACCGGCACGGCTGACGGCCTCGATGAGGGATTGCGGATCAGTATCGTGCTGTGCCTGGACATACGCGTGTTCGTTGGCCAGGTTGACGGTGACTTGGTCGACACCCGGCACTTTGGCCAGTGCACGCTCGACCCGACCGGCGCAGTTGGCGCAGGTCATGCCGCTGATCGGCAGGTCGAAAGCGATGGGCTCTTGCATTGTGTTCACTCCTTGAAGGCTCAATGCCTGCAAGGATCAACCTTGACCCATGGACAAGGTCAAGGCAATCAATAATTCAGGTCGGCCTGCTTGAGATACAGACCGCTGATATTGGCCGCAATGCGGTACTTGAGGATGTCGCCGCTGCGCACATTCACCCGCGTGACCTGCTGAGCTTCCATGCCGGGCGCGCAGCCGACCACATTGCCGGGCAGGCGGGTCAGGCGGATATCCACCGGGCCAGGCGGCAGGTTGAACGACACCGACTGTTCCTGGAACACCCGGCCGGCCAGTTGGTCCTGGATATACACGCCGATTTCACAGGAGCTGCCAACTTCCAGGCGCTCGCGGGAAATGATCAGGATGCCGTAGTCCTCGGCCTGAACGGCGGGGGCTGCTGCGAAAAGACCGAGGATGGCGCAGAGGCTCAGTGCTGACCAGCGCATCGCTGATACTCCTGTGATAGACGACGATGAACAAGCTTGGCCCAGAGCCGGGACGAATACCAGCCCGGCAGATGCACGAGAAACTTGACCTTGCCATGATGGCAAGGTTGACGATTGGCCCATTCCACTTAAGGAGGTTAATGGCATGCAAGTCTTCAATGTTCAAGGTATGACCTGTGGTCACTGCGTAAAGGCGGTGATCAACGCCATTCAGGGCGAAGATCCGGCAGCCCGGGTCGAGGTCGATCTGCCTGCCGGCCAGGCCCGCGTCGACAGTGCACTGAGTGCTCAACGCATTGTTGAACTGATCGCCGAGGAAGGTTATCAGGCCCAGGCCCGGTAATATTTCTCTGCGTCGAGAGGCCAATGTCCGACAAGCCGGGTAGACTAGCGAATACTTAGCTTGCTTACGGATTTCCATGAACCTGCGAATCATCCTGATCCTCGGCGCGTTGTCGGCGTTTGGCCCACTGGCGATCGATTTCTACCTGCCGGGCTTCCCGGCGATGGCCCTGGCATTCGGCACTGACGAACAACATGTGCAGTTGACCCTGGCCGCGTACTTCTTTGGCTTGTCTATCGGCCAATTGGTCTACGGTCCGGCGGCTGACCGCTTTGGCCGACGCAAGCCACTGTTGGTCGGTGTGGTGCTGTTCAGCCTGGCGTCGCTGGTCTGTGCCTTGGCGCCGACCCTTGAATGGCTGATCGCGGCGCGCTTTGTTCAGGCGCTGGGCGGCTGCGCCGGGATGGTTGTGGCGCGGGCGATTGTCAGTGACCGTTGTGACGCGATAGGCGCTGCCAAGGTGTTCTCGCAACTGATGCTGGTCATGGGCCTGGCACCGATCCTGGCGCCGATGCTCGGTGGGGTGATGGTCAACGCCTACGGCTGGCAATCGATCTTCCTGGCCCTGACCCTGTTCAGTGCTGCCTGTCTGGTGGCCGTGGCGGTGGGGTTGCCGGAGAGCATGCGCGCCGATCAGCCGCGTGCGCCGCTGTCGGGGGCGCTGGGGCAGTATTTCAATCTGCTCAAGGACCGGGTGTTCATCGGTTACGCGCTGAGTGGCGGGATTGCCATGGCCGGGATGTTCTCCTATATCGCCGGCTCGCCGTTCGTCTTCATCAAGCTCTACGGTGTGCCCGCCGAGCACTACGGCTGGCTGTTCGGCACGAATGCGGCGGGGTTCATTCTGGTCGCGCAGGTCAACGCGCGGGTGCTGCGCCGGTTCGGCCCGGCCTGGATGCTGGCGCGGATGATCTGGGTCTATCTGGCAGCAGCACTGACGGTGCTGGGCATCAGCCTGCTGCGCACCGAGCAACTCTGGCCGTTGCTGGTGCCGCTGTTTGTCTGCCTGGCCAGCCTGGGCTGCATCATTCCCAATGCATCAGCCTGTGCCATGGACGGCCAAGGCCGTCGCGCAGGTAGCGCTTCGGCCTTGCTCGGCTGTATGCAGTTCACCGTGGCGGCAGGTGCCGCCAGCCTGGTGGGCGTGCTGCACGATGGCACTGCCACGCCGATGGCGCTGGTGATCAGCCTGTGCGGGGCACTGGCGGTGAGCGTGTCGGTGCTGACCCGGCGCTGGGTGGCCCAGCGCGGTTAAAAGCCTTCCAGCACGATCTTGCCCTTGGCCTTGCCGCTTTCCAGCAGGGCGTGGGCGCGCCGCAGGTTTTCGGCGTTGATGGCGCCGAAGTGTTCGCCGAAGGTGGTCTTCAGGGTGCCGAGGTCGATCAGTTGCGCAACGCGCTCCAGCAGTTTGTGCTGCTCAAGCATGTCGTCGGTCTGGAACATCGAGCGGGTGTACATGAACTCCCAGTGCAGCGACAGGCTCTTGCGCTTGAGCTTCTTGATATCCAGGCTATCCGGGTCGTCGATCAGCGCCAGCTTGCCTTGCGGCTTGAGGGCCTCGACCAGTTGATCCAGATGTTGCTCAGTGTTGGTCAGGCTGGCGACATAGGTGACGTGCTCGATGCCGATACGGCGCAGTTCTTCGCTCAGCGGCTGGCTGTGATCGATCACTTCGTGGGCACCGAGCTCGCGTACCCAGGCCGCAGTTTCCGGGCGTGAGGCGGTGCCAATGACCTTGAGCGAGGTCAACTGGCGGGCCAGCTGGACCAGAATCGAACCGACACCACCGGCGGCGCCGACAATCAACAGGCTCTGGCCCTTGCCCTGGCCTTCGGCAATCTGCAGGCGCTCGAACAGCAACTCCCAGGCAGTGATTGCGGTCAGCGGCAATGCGGCAGCGTGGGCAAAGCTCAGCGATGAGGGCGCGTGGCCGACGATTCGCTCATCCACGACATGCAGTTCGGCATTGCCGCCGGAGCGGGTCAGGTCGCCGGCATAGAACACCTTGTCGCCCGGCTGGAACAGGGTCACGTCGCTGCCCACCGCCTTGACCACGCCTGCTACGTCCCAGCCCAGCACTTTGGCGGCGCCATCCTGGGGCTGTACGTTGCGGCGGATCTTGGTATCCACCGGGTTGACCGAAATGGCTTTGACTTCCACCAGCAGGTCACGCGGGCCAGCGACCGGCGCTGGCAGTTCGATGTCTTGCAACGCCTGGGTGTCACTGATGGGCAGGGATTGGTAGTAGGCAATGGCTTTCATGGGCACTTCCTGAGTGGTGAACGGGATGGGCAGATGATTGACTATTTGCAGGCCAGATAAAACCGGCTAAAACGGTAGGCTCTTTCAATATTTTTTTGAAAATAAGGCTCGCTATGCTGCGCTTTGATGATCTGCAATTGTTCGTTCGTGCCGCAGAGCTGGGCAGCCTGTCGGCGGCGGCGCGGGTCATGGACATGTCAGCGGCGGTTGCCAGTGCGGCACTCAAACGCATTGAGCAGCAATTGGGAGCACGCCTGCTGGCCCGTTCGACGCGCAGCCTGCGGCTGACGGCTGAAGGTGAAGGTTTTCTGCAATATGCCCGCGCGGCACTGGCCAGCCTGGAGGAGGGGCAGCGCCTGCTGAGCGGGCGTGAAGATCAGTGCAGCGGAGTACTGCAGTTGTCAGCGCCGTCGGATTTCGGCCGCAACCTGCTGCTGCCTTGGCTGGATGATTTCCAGCGCCAGCACCCGAACCTGAGCGTGCGCCTGTTGCTGGGGGACCGTATTGCCGACCTGTTTCGTCAGCCGGTGGATGTGGCCCTGCGTTATGGCGAACCTGAGGATTCAAGCCTGGTGGCGCTGCCGGTGGCGGTCGATAACCGCCGGGTGCTCTGTGCCTCGCCGGCTTATCTGGTGCGCCATGGTGAACCGCAGCAGGTCGAGCAACTGGCGCAGCATAACTGCCTGTTGTACATGCTCGGTGAGCGGGTTCATGACCATTGGCGTTTTCATGATGGTAAACGCCAGATCAGCCTGACGGTGCGTGGCGACCGCTTCAGCGATGACGCCGATGTGGTGCGCCGTTGGGCCGTTGCCGGCGCCGGCGTGGCGTACAAGTCCTGGCTGGACGTGGCCGGCGATGTGCAGGCCGGTCGCCTCAAGGTGCTGATGCCGGAACTGCTCGGTGAGCCGACGCCGCTGAATTTGCTCTGCACCCACCGGGCACAACTCAACCGGCCCGTGCATCTGTTACTGGAGATGCTGCGTCAGCGCTGTGCCGAGCTTGGAGAAAAAACCTACAGATAATTCGGAAAGTGACAGGCGTTAATAATGCTATCTGCCGTGGAGTGCCAATATGGGGCGAGTGCTCCTGAGGGCTGGCAGGCACCTCGTCGATGATGGCCGTTTTCCCGTGTCGGGGCTTCGCAGGCCATGCCTATAATCCCGGCCGGGGAGGGATCGCGTTGTACTTCATGCCATGGAGGGTCGTGTGGCAGCGCGATGGAAAATGTATCGACAGGGAGTTAACACACATGGAACACGTACCTAGCATCAGTCAGATGGCGGCCTTGCTGGCCGATCCCAAACGCAGTGCCATGCTCTGGGCGCTGCTCGACGGCGCCGCCCGGCCAGCCGATGAGCTGGCCTTGCAGGCCGGGCTGTCCACCGCATCGGCGGGTGCACACCTGGCCAGGCTGGCGGCGGGCGGGATGCTCAAGCAGGAAACCCGCGGGCGTAAGCGTTTTTTTCGGCTGGCAGCGCCGCAGATCGGTGTGGCCGTGCAGGCCCTGGCCAGTGCTTCACTGATTAGCGCCGAACAGGTCAGCCGCAGCCAGGCGCTACCTGTGCCGGTGCCGCCAGTGCGTCGGGCACGGCTGTGTTGCGATCATCTGGGCGGTGAGCTGGCGGCCGAGTTGTACCAGCGGTTGTTGGGTGATGGCTGGATCGAGCAGCAAGAGCAGCGTGTCGAGGTCACCAGCAAAGGCATGGCCAAGTTTGCCGAACGCGGCATCTACATTCCGGCCCTGGCTCAGCGTGAACGCGAAACCGTCTGTGCCTGCCCCGACCGCCACGAGCACAGCCCGCATCTGGGCGGCGCGCTGGGCGCTGGGCTGCTGCAGTTGTTTATCCAGATGGGCTGGTTACGCGCCACCGAAGAGTCCAACACCTTGCAGGTGTCGTCCAACGGTCAGCGCGAAATCAGCAGGATCGCCTCTGCCGCCTGACCAGCGTCAGGCTTTGACCAGTCGGGCGTCGAGGCTGTTCTGGGCCAGGCGCCGGGCCTGGTCCTCAGTCATGCCCAGATGGGTGTACAGGGCGTGGAAGTTTTCCGTCACGTAACCACCGAAGTAGGCCGGGTCGTCCGAGTTGACCGTAACTTTCACGCCGCGCTCGAGCATGTCGAGGATATTGTGCTGGCTCATGTCGTCGAACACACACAGCTTGGTGTTGGACAGCGGGCAGACGGTCAGCGGGATCTGCTCGTCGATAATGCGCTGCATCAGCCGCTCGTCTTCAATGGCCCGGACGCCGTGGTCGATGCGCTGGATCTTCAGCAGGTCGAGGGCTTCCCAGATGTACTCGGGCGGACCTTCCTCGCCGGCGTGGGCGACGGTCAGGAAGCCTTCACCCCGGGCGCGATCGAAGACCCGCTGGAATTTGCTCGGTGGGTGACCCATTTCCGAACTGTCCAGGCCCACCGCGACGAAGGCATCGCGGTACGGCAGGGCCTGGTCGAGGGTTTTCTGTGCTTCGTCTTCGCTAAGATGGCGCAGGAAGCTGAGGATCAGGCCACTGTCGACGCCCAATTGCTGGCGGCCATCCTGGAGCGCCTGGGTAATGCCGTTGAGCACCACTTCAAACGCAATGCCCCGATCAGTGTGGGTCTGCGGGTCGAAGAACGGCTCGGTGTGGATAACATTCTGCGCCTTGCAGCGTTGCAGGTAGGCCCAGGTCAGGTCGTAGAAATCCTGCTCGGTGCGCAGCACATCCGCACCTTGATAATAGAGGTCGAGAAACTCTTGCAGGTTGTTGAAGGCATAAGCCTTGCGCAGGGTGTCTACATCATTCCACGGCAGGACGATGCGGTTGCGTTCGGCCAGGGCGAAGAGCAGTTCTGGCTCCAGAGAGCCCTCCAGGTGCAGGTGCAATTCTGCTTTGGGCAGGGCGTTCAGCCAGTCGTACATGGTGTGTTCTCATCAGGTGCAATGGCCCGGCATTTTACAACCGGTAAGACGGCGGCGGGGCAGAAAGCTGGCTTTGAGGACGGTTATGTCGATATCTTGAAACCTTTTGACACATCCACGGCTCTGAGACGGCAATCAACTGGTATTACTCGAAGGGACACGCACATGGGCTCTGTACTCAAGCAGGAAAAGTTTCTGCTGCTGGCGATCATCGCGACGCTTGGCGCTTACTCGCTTGAGCACTGGCTGTTGGGTAATGGCAAGACCGTGGCGCTGGTGGCCGGTCTGGCGCTGGTGGGGTTTATCGTCTGCGCGTCGCTGCGGGTGGCGCATCATGCCGAAGTCCTGGCCGAGAAGGTCGGTGATCCTTACGGCACCATGATTCTGACCTTGTCAGCGGTGCTGGTGGAGGTAGTTATCTTGGCGATCATGATGAGCAATGAACCCTCGCCAACTCTGGTGCGCGACACGATTTACGCGGCGGTGATGCTCGATATCAACGGCATTCTCGGTCTTGCGGCCCTGATGGGCGGGCTCAAGCACGGCGAGCAGGCCTACAACGACAGTTCGGCGCGTACCTACAGTGTGATGATTCTGACGGCCATGGGCGTGTCGATGGTCGTGCCGGAGTTCATCCCGCAGGGTGACTGGAAGCTTTATTCAATGTTCACCATCGGCGCGATGGTGGTGCTCTACGCGTTGTTTCTGCGCATGCAGGTCGGCCCGCACAGTTACTTTTTCAGCTACAACTACCCGGAAAAGAAGCACCGCCAGGACGCCGCCCAGCACGCAGGCGGCGCCAGTAAGCTGAGCATGTCTATCGCCATTCTGGTGCTGGGCGTTGTTGTGATTGGCGCATTGGCCGAGGTCATGGCCCAGACCCTGGATCTGGGGCTGGAGGGCAGCGGCGCACCGCCGGTGATGACCGCAATCCTGGTCGCGGCAATCTCGGCCTCTCCGGAAATTCTCACCGCTTTGCGTGCGGCGCTGGCCAACCGGATGCAGGCGGTGGTCAACATTGCGCTGGGCGCGTCGTTATCCACAGTGATTCTCACCGTACCGGTCATGGAAGCGATGGCGCTGTACAACGACCAGCCGTTTCAGATGGCCATGACACCGGTGCAGACAGTCATGGTATTCATCACTTTGCTGGTCTGTGCGATCAATCTCAATGACGGGCAGACCAACGCCATCGAGGGCATGACGCACTTCGTGCTGTTTGCCACGTTCATCATGCTTTCATGCCTTGGATTGTGAGGAGAATGCCTGTGGATAACACAGGCACTTGCTCGGCGGGTCACCAGGCGATGGTTTCGCCCTTGTAGTTGATAAAGTGGTGACCGCCCTTGCCGGCATAGTCGGTCAGTTGCTTGACCAGGCCAGTGGTGCTGGTCAGCACGTCGATCTCGGCGTTTTCGCCACCCATGTCGGTCTTGACCCAGCCCGGATGCAGTGACAGCACAGTCGGGCGAGGCTCTGGCAGTTTGCCAACGAAGGTATTGGTCATGGAGTTGAGCGCGGCCTTGCTGGCTTTGTACAGGCCCAGCGTGTCGCCGTCCGGGCAGGCAACGCTGCCCAGCACTGAACTCATGAAGGCCACTACGCCGGTATCGGGGCGAATCTGTTCGATCAGGTATTCGGCCAGGCGGATCGGCGCCACCGCATTGGTCATGAACAGTTGGCCCAGCTCTGCGGCAGTGGACTGCGCAGCGCTCTGGTGCGCGGCGCCGAGCACGCCGGCATTGACGAACAGCACATCGAACACTTCGCCCTTGAGCTTTTGCAGCAAGACCTCTACCGAAGCGTTTTCATCAATGTCCAGTGTCTCGATGCGGACATCGGGGTTGGCTCTGAGTGCGTCGGCCTTGAACGGATCGCGTACGGTGGCGGTGACTTTCCAGTTCTGTTCTGTCAGGCGCTGTACAAGACCCAGGCCCAGGCCGCGAGATGCGCCAATGATCAGCGCCGTTTTTTCAGCGGGCATGGAAAACTCCTTGTTGTGGATAGCGATGGCATCAGGTCTCGCAGCCTACTCCAGGCTCTGGCCTGTGGATACCTTGTTTCAGATCCTCTGATTGGCCGAGAGTGCATTCAAATTCTGGTCAAAAAACGAGCGATTGTTCGCGGCCCCGGCGCGACATGCCATAGCGTCAGGCGTGCACCTGTTATCCACAGGCTGCTCCACAGTTAATGTGCGAAACCTGCTGAGGTGGGGATAACTGCTTGGGCTGATAGCTTTGAAAAACGCTTAAGTGCTTGTTTGTCTGCCATTTTTAGTAAATACCAGGGGTTTGAACAAAAAACGACCAATACTCTGCAGGTCTTGTCCGGTAAGGCTCTTGGGGTAATGTGCTCAGCTTATCCACAATCAGGCCCACAGCAGATGTGGGCAAGTATGTCGCTCAGTCTGCGTTCGATGAGTGCAGTAAAATCCGCCCGCGGCTCAGATCGGCCAGTTGTCGGCGCAGGGTTTCCAGTTGCTCCGGGCTGACGGCAATGTCCAGCTGTACCCCGTTGGCGGTAAAGCTTTCTTCTTCTATAAGGGCATCGGCCTCGCTGAGGCGTAACTTGACCAGGGCCAGCTCACTGAAACTGCACGCCAGGCTGAACGCTTCGCGGTTGATCAGCAGCACTCGTTCAGCCTGCTGCAGGCATTTATTCGCGCCGCCGCCATAAGCGCGGGCGAGGCCGCCGGTGCCCAACTGGATACCGCCGTACCAGCGAATCACCAGAACGACCACTTGATCAAAGTCTTGCGCTTCAATGGCGGCGAGAATGGGTCGGCCTGCCGTGCCACCCGGTTCGCCGTCATCATTGCTGCGGTACTGGCTACCCAGTTTCCAGGCCCAGCAGTTGTGGGTGGCGTTCAGGTCGCTGTGCTGCTCAATGAA
The DNA here is from genome assembly GCF_024129895.2 of Pseudomonas sp. 21LCFQ02. NCBI lineage: Bacteria > Pseudomonadati > Pseudomonadota > Gammaproteobacteria > Pseudomonadales > Pseudomonadaceae > Pseudomonas > Pseudomonas sp. 21LCFQ02. Next base: position 633,064 of record NZ_CM178749.1, on the reverse strand, counting down.
GGCCTGCGCTTGGGCGGGGCTTGAGACGGGGCCGGCGAAGGTGATGAAGCGGCTTTTACGGATTTCTTCGCGGAACTCGCAAAAGCCGGCAAGGGTAGAGGGCATGCGCTGCATCCGTCTGATTGCGGGATGCGCATTTTACAAGGCCGGCGGCACTAACCCACAACCTTTGAGGATGATGCGGATCAGATTCTCGGTGGCCAGGTCCATGTCCTGGCGGCTCAGCCGGCTGCGCCCGGTAACACGACAGATCTGGCTGGCGAAGTCAGCGTAATGCTGGGTGCTGCCCCACAGCAGGAAAATCAGGTTAACCGGGTCGACGGGGTCCATCTTGCCGGCATCGATCCAGGCCTGGAACACGGCAACCCGTCCCTGGAACCAGAGGCAGTAGTCCTTATTGAAATGCTCACTCAGGCATTCGCCGCCACTGATGATCTCCATGGCGAAGATGCGCGACGCCTGTGGATAGCGCCTGGAGAACTCCATTTTGGTCCGTATATAAGAAGCGAGTGCCTCGGCGGGGTCATCCTCGGCGCTCAGGTGACTGAAGGTTTCGTCCCATTGCCCGATGATGTTGCTCAGGACCGCGATGTACAGGCCCAGCTTGTTGCTGAAGTAGTAATGCAGATTCGCCTTGGGCAAACCAGCATTCAGCGCGATGGTGTTCATACTGGTGCCCTTGAAACCATGCCGGGCAAATTCGTCTTCGGCCGCTCTGAGGATGAGCTGCTGGTTTCGCTGCCGGATACGACTGGCAGGCTTGCTTGGCGATGAGCTGTGCGCAGGGACTTCAAGAGGCATGTGGCAATTCCGCAGGGCTGTCGTTCAAGGGTGCAGAGATAACGTACCTGTAAGGTTCCTACAAGCTTAATTGGTAATTTTGTCTGACAATCTTACGGTGTGGTGTCGTCTTCTCGTGCCCCGTGGCATAGACTCCTTATCTCTCTCTCTATATATAAGGTGCGGATGACGGGAGGCTATCGGCAGCCGTTTTACGGGCTTGGCTGGTTAATTTCGAGATATTTGAAATTAACGGTTGACGGGGTTTCAGATGTCCTTATAATGCGCACCACTTCCAACGCGGAATGAACGAGAAACTCCTTGGTAATCAACGAGTTAGCTGTTCAGAAAGGGTTGAGGGTTGTGCGAGCCTCCTGGCTCCGGCGGTGAAAAAAGGCAGTTGACAGCAACTTAGGATGCTGTAAGATTCGCGTCCCGCTGACGAGTTAGTCGAAAGATGCTCGGCACGCTGTTCGGTTCTAGCGTTTCGAAGTTTTGAATGAGTTTGAAACTTCTGAAAATAAATGCTTGACAGAACAAGAGGTTAGCGTAGAATGCGCGCCTCGGTTGAAGCGAAAGGCTCAACCAACCGCTCTTTAACAATTGAATCAAGCAATTCGTGTGGGTGCTTGCGCTGTCAGACTGAGAGTCAACAGATTATCAGCAACGTAAGTGGCCATGCGAGAAATCACATAGTCATTTGAGATTGCTGAGCCAAGTTTAGGGTTTTCTCAAAACCCAAGCAGTATTGAACTGAAGAGTTTGATCATGGCTCAGATTGAACGCTGGCGGCAGGCCTAACACATGCAAGTCGAGCGGTAGAGAGAAGCTTGCTTCTCTTGAGAGCGGCGGACGGGTGAGTAATGCCTAGGAATCTGCCTGATAGTGGGGGATAACGTCCGGAAACGGACGCTAATACCGCATACGTCCTACGGGAGAAAGTGGGGGCTCTTCGGACCTCACGCTATCAGATGAGCCTAGGTCGGATTAGCTAGTTGGTGGGGTAAAGGCTCACCAAGGCGACGATCCGTAACTGGTCTGAGAGGATGATCAGTCACACTGGAACTGAGACACGGTCCAGACTCCTACGGGAGGCAGCAGTGGGGAATATTGGACAATGGGCGAAAGCCTGATCCAGCCATGCCGCGTGTGTGAAGAAGGTCTTCGGATTGTAAAGCACTTTAAGTTGGGAGGAAGGGTCGTTACCTAATACGTGACGATTTTGACGTTACCGACAGAATAAGCACCGGCTAACTCTGTGCCAGCAGCCGCGGTAATACAGAGGGTGCAAGCGTTAATCGGAATTACTGGGCGTAAAGCGCGCGTAGGTGGTTTGTTAAGTTGGATGTGAAATCCCCGGGCTCAACCTGGGAACTGCATCCAAAACTGGCAAGCTAGAGTAGGGCAGAGGGTGGTGGAATTTCCTGTGTAGCGGTGAAATGCGTAGATATAGGAAGGAACACCAGTGGCGAAGGCGACCACCTGGGCTCATACTGACACTGAGGTGCGAAAGCGTGGGGAGCAAACAGGATTAGATACCCTGGTAGTCCACGCCGTAAACGATGTCAACTAGCCGTTGGAATCCTTGAGATTTTAGTGGCGCAGCTAACGCATTAAGTTGACCGCCTGGGGAGTACGGCCGCAAGGTTAAAACTCAAATGAATTGACGGGGGCCCGCACAAGCGGTGGAGCATGTGGTTTAATTCGAAGCAACGCGAAGAACCTTACCAGGCCTTGACATCCAATGAACTTTCCAGAGATGGATTGGTGCCTTCGGGAACATTGAGACAGGTGCTGCATGGCTGTCGTCAGCTCGTGTCGTGAGATGTTGGGTTAAGTCCCGTAACGAGCGCAACCCTTGTCCTTAGTTACCAGCACGTTATGGTGGGCACTCTAAGGAGACTGCCGGTGACAAACCGGAGGAAGGTGGGGATGACGTCAAGTCATCATGGCCCTTACGGCCTGGGCTACACACGTGCTACAATGGTCGGTACAGAGGGTTGCCAAGCCGCGAGGTGGAGCTAATCTCACAAAACCGATCGTAGTCCGGATCGCAGTCTGCAACTCGACTGCGTGAAGTCGGAATCGCTAGTAATCGCGAATCAGAATGTCGCGGTGAATACGTTCCCGGGCCTTGTACACACCGCCCGTCACACCATGGGAGTGGGTTGCACCAGAAGTAGCTAGTCTAACCTTCGGGAGGACGGTTACCACGGTGTGATTCATGACTGGGGTGAAGTCGTAACAAGGTAGCCGTAGGGGAACCTGCGGCTGGATCACCTCCTTAATCGACGACCCAGCTGCGTCGTAAGTTCCCACACGAATTGCTTGATTCATTGAAGAAGATGCCTCTGCATCAAAGTTTAGAAATGAGCATTCCATGGCTGCCATGGTGAATGCTGATTTCTGACCTTTGTCAGATCGTTCTTTAAAAATTCGGATATGTGAAACATTTTAGACTGTGCACCACTTTCACTGGTGGGGTGCAGGCTAAGGCAAAGAAAGTTTGTTGAATCAAGCTTTCGGCGAATGTCGTCTTCACAGTATAACCAGATAGCTTGGGGTTATATGGTCAAGTGAAGAAGCGCATACGGTGGATGCCTTGGCAGTCAGAGGCGATGAAAGACGTGGTAGCCTGCGATAAGCTTCGGGGAGTCGGCAAACAGACTTTGATCCGGAGATCTCTGAATGGGGGAACCCACTCAGCACAAGCTGAGTATCTTGCACTGAATACATAGGTGCAAGAGGCGAACCAGGGGAACTGAAACATCTAAGTACCCTGAGGAATAGAAATCAACCGAGATTCCCTTAGTAGTGGCGAGCGAACGGGGACCAGCCCTTAAGTGGCTTGGAGATTAGCGGAACGCTCTGGAAAGTGCGGCCATAGTGGGTGATAGCCCTGTACGCGAAAATCTCCTTGTCATGAAATCGAGTAGGACGGGGCACGAGAAACCTTGTCTGAATATGGGGGGACCATCCTCCAAGGCTAAATACTACTGACTGACCGATAGTGAACCAGTACCGTGAGGGAAAGGCGAAAAGAACCGCGGAGAGCGGAGTGAAATAGAACCTGAAACCGTATGCGTACAAGCAGTGGGAGCCTACTTGTTAGGTGACTGCGTACCTTTTGTATAATGGGTCAGCGACTTATATTCAGTGGCAAGCTTAACCGTATAGGGGAGGCGTAGCGAAAGCGAGTCTTAATAGGGCGTTTAGTCGCTGGGTATAGACCCGAAACCGGGCGATCTATCCATGGGCAGGTTGAAGGTTAGGTAACACTGACTGGAGGACCGAACCGACTACCGTTGAAAAGTTAGCGGATGACCTGTGGATCGGAGTGAAAGGCTAATCAAGCTCGGAGATAGCTGGTTCTCCTCGAAAGCTATTTAGGTAGCGCCTCATGTATCACTGTAGGGGGTAGAGCACTGTTTCGGCTAGGGGGTCATCCCGACTTACCAAACCGATGCAAACTCCGAATACCTACAAGTGCCGAGCATGGGAGACACACGGCGGGTGCTAACGTCCGTCGTGAAAAGGGAAACAACCCAGACCGTCAGCTAAGGTCCCAAAGTCATGGTTAAGTGGGAAACGATGTGGGAAGGCTTAGACAGCTAGGAGGTTGGCTTAGAAGCAGCCACCCTTTAAAGAAAGCGTAATAGCTCACTAGTCGAGTCGGCCTGCGCGGAAGATGTAACGGGGCTCAAACCATGCACCGAAGCTACGGGTATCACCTTTTGGTGATGCGGTAGAGGAGCGTTCTGTAAGCCTGTGAAGGTGAGTTGAGAAGCTTGCTGGAGGTATCAGAAGTGCGAATGCTGACATGAGTAACGACAATGGGAGTGAAAAACTCCCACGCCGAAAGACCAAGGTTTCCTGCGCAACGTTAATCGACGCAGGGTTAGTCGGTCCCTAAGGCGAGGCTGAAAAGCGTAGTCGATGGAAAACAGGTTAATATTCCTGTACTTCCGGTTATTGCGATGGAGGGACGGAGAAGGCTAGGCCAGCCTGGCGTTGGTTGTCCAGGTTTAAGGTGGTAGGCTGGGATCTTAGGCAAATCCGGGATCCCAAGGCCGAGAGCTGATGACGAGTGTTCTTTAGAACATGAAGTGGTTGATGCCATGCTTCCAGGAAAAGCTCCTAAGCTTCAGATAATCGGGAACCGTACCCCAAACCGACACAGGTGGTTAGGTAGAGAATACCAAGGCGCTTGAGAGAACTCGGGTGAAGGAACTAGGCAAAATGGCACCGTAACTTCGGGAGAAGGTGCGCCGGTGAGGGTGAAGGACTTGCTCCGTAAGCCCATGCCGGTCGAAGATACCAGGCCGCTGCGACTGTTTATTAAAAACACAGCACTCTGCAAACACGAAAGTGGACGTATAGGGTGTGACGCCTGCCCGGTGCCGGAAGGTTAATTGATGGGGTTAGCGCAAGCGAAGCTCTTGATCGAAGCCCCGGTAAACGGCGGCCGTAACTATAACGGTCCTAAGGTAGCGAAATTCCTTGTCGGGTAAGTTCCGACCTGCACGAATGGCGTAACGATGGCGGCGCTGTCTCCACCCGAGACTCAGTGAAATTGAAATCGCTGTGAAGATGCAGTGTATCCGCGGCTAGACGGAAAGACCCCGTGAACCTTTACTATAGCTTTGCACTGGACTTTGAATTTGCTTGTGTAGGATAGGTGGGAGGCTATGAAGCGTGGACGCCAGTCTGCGTGGAGCCATCCTTGAAATACCACCCTGGCAACTTTGAGGTTCTAACTCAGGTCCGTTATCCGGATCGAGGACAGTGTATGGTGGGTAGTTTGACTGGGGCGGTCTCCTCCCAAAGAGTAACGGAGGAGTACGAAGGTGCGCTCAGACCGGTCGGAAATCGGTCGTAGAGTATAAAGGCAAAAGCGCGCTTGACTGCGAGACCCACACGTCGAGCAGGTACGAAAGTAGGTCTTAGTGATCCGGTGGTTCTGTATGGAAGGGCCATCGCTCAACGGATAAAAGGTACTCCGGGGATAACAGGCTGATACCGCCCAAGAGTTCATATCGACGGCGGTGTTTGGCACCTCGATGTCGGCTCATCACATCCTGGGGCTGAAGCCGGTCCCAAGGGTATGGCTGTTCGCCATTTAAAGTGGTACGCGAGCTGGGTTTAGAACGTCGTGAGACAGTTCGGTCCCTATCTGCCGTGGACGTTTGAGATTTGAGAGGGGCTGCTCCTAGTACGAGAGGACCGGAGTGGACGAACCTCTGGTGTTCCGGTTGTCACGCCAGTGGCATTGCCGGGTAGCTATGTTCGGAAAAGATAACCGCTGAAAGCATCTAAGCGGGAAACTTGCCTCAAGATGAGATCTCACTGGGATCTTGAATCCCCTAAAGGGCCGTCGAAGACTACGACGTTGATAGGTGGGGTGTGTAAGCGCTGTGAGGCGTTGAGCTAACCCATACTAATTGCCCGTGAGGCTTGACCATATAACACCCAAGCCATCTGCACAGCAATGGCGGTGTGTGAAGACGATACAGCCGAAAGCTGACCAGCAAACGCCGAAAAATGTTCACATAACCGAATTTGCCAGCGTGTGAAAACGCACTGGCTACCGAATTTCTTGACGACCATAGAGTGTTGGAACCACCTGATCCCATCCCGAACTCAGTAGTGAAACGATACATCGCCGATGGTAGTGTGGGGCTTCCCCATGTGAGAGTAGGTCATCGTCAAGATTCAAACACAGAACCCCTGATCGCTCTGCGATCGGGGGTTTTGCTTTGCGCGTAATAAAACTCTGTGGGAGCGAGCTTGCTCGCGAAGCTGTTGCAACTGGACGCTGCCCTGCTTAGCCCTTATGGTGCGCTTGGCTATTTTTCCAACAGGTCAGGGATGCACGCATGCCACACACTACCTCACTGAACGCCGGTTTCATGGTGGTTCATGGCAATCGACTGGACGAGTTGCGCAGCCTGGTGGTGTCCTGGATGCGGCGTTACCCTCTGGCGCCGCTGGAGAATGAAATTGCCTTGGTACAGAGCAACGGGATCGCGCAATGGCTCAAGCTTGCCCTGGCCGAAGATACCGAGGATGACGACCTCGGCGGTTGCGGCATTGCCGCCGCTATCGATGTGCAACTGCCGGGCAGTTTCATGTGGCAGCTTTACCGCGCCGTACTGGGCCGTGATGAGATCCCGCAGACCTCTCTGTTGGACAAGGCGCCCCTGACCTGGCGGCTGATGCGGTTGCTACCGGAGTTGATCAACCAGCCACACTTCGAGCCGCTGCAACGGTTCTTGACCGCAGACACAGACCTGCGCAAGCGTTATCAATTGTCCGAGCGTCTCGCTGACCTCTTTGACCAGTATCAGGTGTATCGCGCCGACTGGCTGGAAGACTGGGCTGCCGGTCGCCATCAGTTACGTTCGGTGCGCGGCGAAATCAAGCCATTGAACCCGGCCAATATCTGGCAGGCCGAACTGTGGCGCGCCCTGCTGCACGATGTCGGTGTTGCCGGTATGGCCCAGAGCCGTGCCGGAGTGCATCAGCGTTTCATCGAGCGGGTTCAGACCATGACCGATGCGGTGCCGGGGTTACCGCCACGGGTCATCGTTTTCGGTATTTCATCGTTGCCGGCCCAGGCGCTGGAGGCTCTGGCCGGTCTGGCCAGGTTCAGTCAGGTGCTGCTGTGTGTGCATAACCCGTGTCGGCACCACTGGGCCGATATCGTCGCTGACAAAGACCTGCTGCGTCACCAATACAAGCGCCAGGCACGTAAACCCGGTACGCCTCAGGTGCTTGATCCACAGACTTTGCATCAGCACGCGCACCCGTTGCTCGCGGCCTGGGGCAAGCAAGGCCGTGACTACATCAACCTGCTGGACAGCCACGACAACCCGCACAACTATCGTTTCTGCTTCAAGGACGAGCGCATCGATCTGTTCAGCGAGGGCGAGCCACACCACATGCTCAGCCAGTTGCAGGACGATATTCTGGAACTGCGCCCGCTGGACGAAACCCGTGAGCTATGGCCCGCAGTCGATACCCTGCAAGACCGCTCGATCCGCTTTCATGTGGCCCACAGTGCCCAGCGTGAGGTGGAGATTCTCCATGATCAGTTGCTCGCCCGGTTCAGCAAAGATCCGCAGTTACGCCCCCGCGATGTGATCGTCATGGTCCCGGACATCGACAGCTATGCGCCACACATCCGCGCAGTGTTCGGCCAGCTTGAGCGCGACGACAAACGCTTCATCCCCTTCACCCTGGCAGACCAGGGTCAGCGTGGTCGCGAGCCGCTGCTGATCGCGGTGGAGCATTTGCTCAAGCTGCCCGACAGCCGTTTTCCGGTCAGTGAAATCCTTGACCTGCTGGATGTCCCGGCGCTGCGTGCCCGCTTTGGGATCAAGGAGCGTGACCTGCCGACCCTGCATCGCTGGATCGAAGGCGCCGGTGTGCGCTGGGGGCTGGATGCCAGTCAGCGCGAAGGTCTCGGATTGCCCGAGGCGCTGGAGCAGAATAGCTGGCAATTTGGCTTACAGCGCATGCTCTTGGGGTATGCAGTAGGCTCCGGCGCCGCGTTTCAGGACATCGAACCTTACGATGAAATCGGCGGCCTGGACGCCGCGCTGATCGGCCCGCTGGTGGCCTTGATTGATGCGCTGGATGTGGCGCATGCCGAGCTTTCCACGCAGGCCACTGCGCAGGACTGGGGTGTGCGTCTGCAGAACCTCATTCAGGTGTTTTTCCAGGCGCAGAGCGAACACGATGACTACCTGCTGGTGCAGTTGGAGAACCTCCGTGAGGACTGGCTACAGACCTGTGAGTCAGTCGGTTTGCTCGATCCATTGCCGCTGACGGTGGTACGCGAAGCCTGGCTGGCCGGTCTCGATCAAGGGCGTCTGTCGCAGCGTTTCCTCGCCGGCTCGGTCAACTTCTGCACACTGATGCCGATGCGTGCCATTCCGTTCAAGGTGGTCTGCCTGCTGGGCATGAACGACGGTGACTATCCGCGCGCGCAGCCGCCGCTGGACTTCGACCTGATGGGCAGTGATTACCGCCCCGGTGACCGCTCACGTCGCGAGGATGATCGTTATCTGTTGCTTGAAGCCGTGTTGTCGGCCCGTGACCAGCTGTATATCAGTTGGGTCGGCCACAGCATCCGGGACAACAGCGAGCGGCCCTCTTCGGTGCTGATCGGCCAACTGCGTGATCACCTGGCCAGTGGTTGGCGACTCGCGCAGGACGAGTCTGACCTGACGAGCGGTGAAGCTCTGCTCAACGCGCTGACCCTGGCCCATCCGCTACAGCCGTTCAGTGCCCGGTATTTTCATGAAGGTTATGGCTACTTCAGTTTTGCCCGTGAGTGGCAGGCGCTGCACAGCGGCGACGCAGCGCCTCTGGAGCAGACCCAATTGTCTGCCCATGATCCACAAGAGCCGCTGACGCTGGCGCTGTTGCAGGATTTCTTGCGTAATCCGGTCAAGCATTTCTATACCCAGCGGTTGAAAATTTTCTTCGATCAGGCCCAGGCACCACTGGCTGATGAAGAGCCGTTCGTGCTTGATGCGCTGCAACGCTATGGGCTCAGTGAAAGCCTGCTGGCTGCGGCGCTGCTCGACCTGGATAACAGCGACCAGGCCATGCAGTCCCAGGCGCAACGCTTGCAGGGCAGCGGTCTGTTGCCGATGGCCGGGTTCGGCACCTCAATGCAGGCCGAACTGATCGCGCCGTTACCGGATGTACTGCAACGTTATCAATCATTGCTTAGCCGCTGGCCTGAGCCGGTCCATAGCGCTTTGCCGGTCAGCTTCGAGTACCGCCAGGTGCGTCTTGAAGGCTGGCTGGGCGGCTTGCATCGCAATGCTCAAGGTCAGTTGCTGGCGGTCACCGTGGTGCCCAATGCCATCGGCTCGCAAAAGACCCGCAAATGGCATCGTCTGATCCGTCCATGGGTCAATCATCTGGCGGCTTCGGCTTGTGACCTGAGCCTCACCACCGCCTTGGTGGCCAGCGATGAAACCCTGCTGTTGCCGCCTCTGGAGGTAGACGCCGCCCGTGAGTGCCTGGGTTATCTGTTGAGCGGCTGGCTCAACGGTATGCAGCATCCGTTACCGGTCGCCGCCAAGACGGCGTTTGCCTGGCTGGCTCAGGCCGGCGACGATCTCAAGGCTGAAGCTGCGGCGCGTAAAGCTTATGAAGGCGATGGTCAGAACACTAACGGCGAACGCGCCGAAAGCACGGCACTGTTGCGCCAATACCCGGATTTTGCCGCTCTGCAAGACAGCGAGCTCTTTTCCGGCTGGTGTGAGTCGCTGTACAAACCCTTGTTCGATGCGCCCTGGCAGGGCGAGGAGGCCGGTCAATGAATAGCTCCCTGACCTCGCGCCCCCTGGCGCTGCGCTTTCCGCTGCGTGGCAGCCAACTGATCGAAGCCAGCGCCGGCACCGGCAAGACGTTCACCATTTCGGCGCTCTACCTGCGCCTGGTACTGGGCCATGGTGACGAGTTGACCGGCTTTGGCCGTGAGTTGTTGCCGCCGCAGATTCTGGTGGTGACCTTCACCGACGCCGCGACCAAGGAACTGCGTGACCGGATTCGTACCCGTTTGGCTGAAGCGGCACGTTTTTTCCGCGACGAGATCCCGGCCCCCGATGCCTTGATCGCCGAACTGCGCAGCGACTTCGAGCCTGAGCAATGGCCCGGCTGCGCGAGCCGGCTGGATATCGCCGCGCAATGGATGGACGAAGCGGCTGTTTCGACCATTCACAGCTGGTGCCAGCGCATGCTGCGTGAGCACGCCTTCGACAGCGGCAGCCTGTTTACCCAGAGTCTGGAAACCGACCACAGTGAATTGCTCGGCGAAGTGCTGCGCGATTATTGGCGACGTTTTTGTTACCCCATGGATGGCGTTGCACTGGACTGGGTGCGGGACCACTGGGGCGGGCCGAATGCGCTGTTATCACGGGTGCGCGGCCTGTTCGGTCGTGATTACCCGGTGGTGGAACAAGAGCCTGCGCAGTTGATCGCTGAGGCACTGGAGCGGCGCCGTGCCGCGCTGCGGGCACTCAAGGCACCCTGGGCAGCCTGGGCACAGGAACTGGATACGATCTTCACCCAGGCGGTGGCGGCCAAGCAGGTCAATGGCCGACAGATTCAAGAGCGTTACTTCAAGCCCTGGTTCGACAAACTCACTACTTGGGCGCAGGACGAGGATCAGGTCGACCTTGATCTGGGTACCGGCTTTACCCGTCTGACGCCTGACGGCGTTGCTGAATCCTGGAAGAGTAACCCGCCGACGCACCCGGCACTTGATGCCATGCTGACTCTCAAGCGTCAGTTGGACGACCTGCCGACCCCCGATGCGCAGTTATTGCAGCATGCCGCTCGCTGGGTCAGCCTGCGTTTTGAAAGCGAAAAACGCCGCCGTGCCGAAATGGGCTTCGACGACATGTTATTGCGCCTCGATGCTGCGTTGAGTGCCGGTGGCGGCGACCGCCTGGCGACCCTGATCCGTGAGCAGTTCCCAGTGGCCCTGATCGATGAATTCCAGGACACCGACCCGGTGCAGTACCGGATCTTTGACAGTATCTATCGTCTGGAGCAAAACGACGAAAGCACCGGTCTGTTCCTGATCGGCGACCCCAAGCAGGCGATCTACGCCTTTCGCGGTGCTGATATCTACACCTACCTGCGCGCCCGTAAAGCCACTGCGGGCCGTTGGCATACACTGGACACCAATTTTCGCTCCAGTGTCGCCATGGTCGAGGCGGCCAACCAGGTGTTCATGCGCGCCGAGCAGCGAGACAGCGGGCGCGGTGCGTTCCTGTTTCGCCACGGCAATGACAACCCGGTGCCCTTTGCCCCGGCGCTGGCTCAGGGGCGCAAAGAGCGTCTGGAGCTTGCCGGCCAGCCGCTCACGGCACTGACCATCTGGCAACTCTGTGACGATCAGCCCGTCTCCGGTGCAACCTATCGACAGCAACTGGCGGCGACCTGTGCCAGTGAGATCGTCCGCTTGCTCAATGCCGGTCAGCGCGGGGAAGCCGGTTTTGTCCGCCCCGGCGAGGCGCTGCGCGCGCTGTTGCCAGCAGACATTGCGATCCTGGTACGCGATGGCAAAGAGGCCCAGGCGGTGCGCGGCGAGCTGGCCGCCCGTGGGGTGCGCAGCGTGTACCTGTCGGATAAAGACTCGGTGTTCGCCGCCCAAGAGGCCCATGATGTGCTTGCCTGGCTCAAGGCCTGTGCCGAACCGGATGCCGAACGGACCCTGCGTGGCGCGCTGGCGAGCATCACCCTCGGCCTGCCACTGACCGAACTGGAACGGCTGAATCAGGACGAACTGGCCTGGGAGCGGCGGGTGATGCAGTTTCGTGGCTATCGCAACGTCTGGCGCTATCAGGGCGTACTGCCGATGCTGCGTCGCCTGCTGCATGACTTCCAGTTGCCGCAGACCCTGATCGCCCGCAGTGATGGCGAGCGGGTGCTGACCAACCTGTTGCATTTGTCCGAGTTGCTGCAACAGGCCGCCGCTGAACTGGATGGCGAGCAGGCGCTGATTCGCCATCTGGGCGAGCAGTTGATGCTCAGCGGCCAGGCCGGTGAAGAGCAGATCCTGCGTTTGGAAAGCGACGAGCAACTGGTCAAGGTGGTGACCATCCACAAATCCAAGGGCTTGCAGTACCCGTTGGTATTTCTGCCGTTCATCTGCTCCAGCAAACCGGTGGATGGCAGTCGCCTGCCGCTACAGTTTCACGATGATGACGGCTTGGCGCGGATCAGCCTGCAACCGACCGCAGAGCTGATCGAGCGCGCCGACGACGAACGCCTGGCTGAAGACCTGCGCTTGCTTTATGTGGCGCTGACCCGCTCTGAGCACGCGTGCTGGCTGGGCGTCGCCGACCTCAAGCGCGGCGCCGGGAAAAACTCGCAACTGCATCGCTCGGCGCTGGGCTACCTGCTCGGTGGTGGTGCTGCACTGAGCGACAGCGCGCAACTGGGGGAATGGCTCAATGCGCTGGTCAAGGACAGCCCGGCCATGTTGCTGGAGCCACTCCCTGAGCCTTGCGCAGAGCGCTTTAGCGCGCCACGTAATCAGGCCGCGCTGCTCAAGCCGCTGACGCCTCGGCGCAAGGCGGCTGAAAACTGGTGGATTGCTTCCTACAGTGCGCTGCGCATTGGTGATGGCATGCTCACTGGCAGCGACAGCGCGCCGGACACGGCGCTGGCCCAGAAGCTGTTCGACGACGACCGTCCTGACCCGCAAGCGGCCCGTGAAGCAGTACCGGGTGCTACCGACATTCATCGCTTCCCGCGCGGGCCGAATCCAGGCACCTTTCTCCATGGCCTGCTGGAATGGGCCGGTAAAGAGGGCTTTGCACTGACGGCCAGTGATCCCGAAGGCGTACGCGACACCGTGGCGCGGCGTTGTAGCCGGCGCGGCTGGGACAGCTGGATCAAACCGCTCAGCGACTGGCTGCTGGACCTGTTACAGATGCCATTGCCGTTGCCGGGCAATGCCTCGTTGAGCGGCCTTGAGCAACCCAATCAGTACCGGATCGAGATGGAGTTCTGGTTCGCCAGTCGTCAGGTCGATGTGCTGCGGCTGGATGAGCTGGTACGCCGCCATACCCACCGCAACCTGCCTCGTGCGCCGCTGCAGCCTGCCGCGCTCAATGGCATGTTCAAAGGCTTTATCGACCTGACCTTTGAGCATGAAGGGCGCTACTACGTGGCCGACTACAAATCCAACTGGCTGGGTGCCGATGACGACGCCTACACACCGGCGGCCATGGAGACGGCGATGCTTGAACACCGTTACGACTTGCAATACGTGCTGTACCTGCTGGCGCTGCATCGTCAGCTCAAGGCGCGCCTGGCCGACTACGACTATGACCTGCACATGGGCGGTGCTCTGTATCTGTTCTTGCGCGGTAACCGGGCGCCGGGGCAGGGCGTGTATTTCACCCGCCCACCCCGCGAGTTGATCGAAAGCCTCGACTTGCTGTTTCAGGGCCTGTTACCCATCCAGGCTGAGTCAGGAGAGCCCGCATGAGCCGTACCCTTGCCCAGTTACTGCCTACCCCGCTGCAGGCTGACAGCCTGACTGGCCTGGCGCCGCTGGCGCGGGTCGATCATCTGCTGATGCTGCTTGACCGCTGGAGCGAGCGTGGCTGGCTGCGCTCGCTGGACCGGGCATTCGTGGCGTTTCTGGCCAGCCTTGATCCGCACGCCGACCCGCGGGTACTGCTGGCGGCAGCCTTGACCAGTCACCAGTTAGGTCATGGTCATGTGTGCCTGGACCTGTTCGAGACCCTCAAGGCGCCTGACTTCGCCCTGTCGCTGCCGCCGGAAGGTGACGTGCAGAGCGGCCCGATGCTGCTGCCGTCACAACTGCTGGCCGGCCTGGACGGCGCCGCCTGGTGTCAGGTTCTGGAACACAGCGCACTGGTCGCTCTGGCACCAGGTGAAGACCGGCAGCGGCCGCTGGTGCTGGCCGGGCGGCGTCTGTACCTGCGCCGCTATTGGAACTACGAACGGCGTATCGATGCGGTGTTGCACCAGCGGCTGGCTGAGCAGGAGGCGACGCCGGCCGACCTGCGCACGCGCCTGGATGCGCTGTTTGGTCAGGCCGGCGAGCAGATCGACTGGCAGAAACTGGCCTGCGCGTTGGCAACCCGCAAGGCGTTCAGCATCATCACCGGCGGCCCAGGCACCGGCAAGACCACCACGGTGGTACGCCTGCTGGCGCTGCTTCAGGCGCCGGCAGTGGCCAGTGGTCAGCCGCTGCGCATCCGGCTCGCCGCGCCGACCGGCAAGGCCGCGGCGCGGCTCACCGAGTCGATCAGCCAGCAAGTGCAACAGCTCAAGGTCGATGAGGCAGTGCGTGAGAAGATCCCCAGTGAGGTCACCACCGTCCACCGCCTGCTGGGCAGCCGCCCCGGCACCCGGCATTTTCGTCACCATGCCGGTAATCCGCTACCGCTGGATGTACTGGTGGTGGACGAAGCGTCGATGATCGACCTGGAAATGATGGCCAACCTGCTCGATGCCTTGCCGCCACACGCACGAATGGTGCTGCTCGGTGACAAGGACCAATTGGCTTCGGTAGAAGCGGGTGCGGTATTGGGCGATTTGTGTCGCGACGCCGAAATTGGCCTGTACAGTCCGCATACCCGCGCCTGGCTGGAGTCGGTAAGCGGTGAAAGCCTGGCCAGCAGTGGCCTGCAGGAAGGCGATGGGCAGCAGCATCCGTTAGCCCAGCAGGTGGTGATGCTGCGGCACTCACGACGCTTCGGCCAGGGCAGCGGCATTGGCCAACTGGCTCGGCTGGTCAATCGGCAGGAACATGCCAGGGCGCGCGAGCTGCTGGCAGCCAACAGCCATTCCGACCTGCATGTGCGCTTGTTGAAGAACGAGCAGGATCGCAGTTTTGAGCGCCTGGCACTGGAAGGGCTCGGCGAAGGCGCTGACAGCCCGCAAGGTTACCGGCATTACCTGAACGTGCTGGCAATCGAGAGACCGACAGAGGGCGCCGATCTGCTCGATGAGTGCTGGACAGTATGGGCACGCTCGGTGTTGCAGGCGTTCGATGAATTCCAGTTGCTTTGCGCGGTACGCAAAGGCCCGTGGGGTGTCGAAGGGCTCAATCAGCGTATTACCCAAGCCTTGTTCAGTGCCGGCCTGATCGACGACGAGCTGTGGTATGAAGGCCGCCCGGTGCTGATGACCCGCAACGATTATGGCCTGGGCTTGATGAACGGCGATATCGGCATCACCTTGCGGGTACCGGAGCGCGAAGGTGAGACGCGTCAGGTATTGCGGGTGGCTTTCCCGCGCAACGACGGCAGCGGCGGTGTGCGGTTTGTGTTGCCTAGCCGGCTCAACGATGTCGAGACGGTGTATGCCATGACCGTGCACAAGTCCCAGGGCTCGGAATTCGCCCACACTGCACTGATCCTGCCCGATGCCTTGAACCCGGTGCTGACCAAAGAACTGATCTACACCGGCATCACCCGTGCGCGTAAATGGTTCAGCCTGATCGAGCCACGCCAGGGTGTTTTTGAGCAGGCCCTGCAACGCAAGGTCAAGCGTTTGAGCGGCTTGATGCTGGAGCTGTAACCCCGCCAAACCAGGGTGCATGCGCTGTGCGCCCTGGCCTCTTCTTGCCGGCCTGCTGATTACCGGGGCGTTCAGTTCGGGCCTTTGCGGCCGCTCGCTGGCCTGCGGGCACTAATATCGCTCAAGCGGCCAAAATGTAGCAGATGCGTTTTGCCTTGAACGCAACGTTTGCTTCTGAAATGCATAATTGTGGGAAACCTGGCAGGTCCCTACCATCGATTTTCAAGGATGACGCCCCCTTCCTCCCGCCACGTCACCGACTACCTGCTGGAGCTTCGAATAATGACAACTGCGCAGATGACGACCCAACCGCTGGCCGGCCGCATGCCCCGTAGCAAGCTGTACAAGTTGGTCATCGCCTCCTCCATCGGCAACGCCCTGGAGTGGTTTGACCTGATCGTTTATGGCTTCTTTGCCATGACCATTTCCAAGCTGTTCTTCCCTGCCGCCGATGAAACCGTGTCATTGCTGCTGGCCTTGGGCACCTTTGCCGTGTCTTACCTGATTCGCCCACTGGGCGCGATCGTGCTGGGCTCCTACGCCGACCGGGTCGGACGCAAAGCTGCGATGCTGGTGTCCATCTGGCTGATGATGCTCGGCACCTTGCTGATCGCGATCATGCCCACTTATGCCACCATCGGTATCCTGGCCCCCATCGGTATTTTTACCGCGCGGTTGATCCAGGGGTTTTCTGCCGGTGGCGAATTCGGCAGTGCCACGGCGCTGCTGGTCGAGCATGCGCCAGAGCGCAAAGGGCTGATCTCCAGCTTCATGTTTGCCAGCCAGGGCATCAGCGGCCTGCTGGCATCGGGCTTCGGTCTGCTGCTCAGCTCGACCTTGACCGTCGACCAACTGGAGTCCTGGGGCTGGCGTATTCCGTTTCTGTTCGGCCTGCTGATCGGCCCGGTGGGGCTGTACATCCGGCGGCATATTGAAGAAGCCGGCGAGTTCAAGCAGAGCGAAGCCGAGCACGCACCGGCCGGTACGCTGTTCAGGCAGCACAAGTACCGCATGCTGCTCGCCATTGGCGCGTTGGTGCTGTCGACCTCGGTCAGCTACGTGATCATCTACATGCCCACTTATGCGGTAAAGCAACTGGGCCTGACCGCCTCGATCGGTTTTGCCGGTACGCTGCTCAGTGGCCTGGTGCTGACCGTGCTGACGCCCTTCATCGGTCACCTTTCCGATGTGTTTGGCCGCACCCGCATCATGTTCTGGGCCGCGCTGGTGTTCATCGCCAGTATCTACCCGGCGTTCTCCTGGCTGGCAGCGCAGCCGACCCTGATGGCGTTGCTGGCGGTGCTGTTCTGGATGAGCGTCCTGAAGGCTGTGTATTTCGGCGGTCTGCCCGCGCTGATGGCTGAGCTGTTCCCGACCCGCGTGCGGGCCACCGGTATGGCGCTGAGTTACAACATCGGCACCACAATCTTCGGCAGCTTCACACCGTTCTTTGTTGCCTGGCTGATTGGCGCCAGCGGCAACAAGCTTGCACCGAGCTTCTACCTGCTGGTCACCGGTCTGCTCAGCCTGATCACCTTGCTGGCCATTACCCGGCAGCTCAAACGCAACTGATCGCCACCTGGCCCGGCGTTTGGCCGGGCCACCCCACCTCCTGCCTGTTCTTGCCCCGCCATGGTCGTGACGGGCGAGGACTCGCACGCCAACGATTCGCTGATTGCCGCCAATCACCTGAAGATTCTGGAGTGGACCATGTCTGATTTGCGCCTTACCTGTGCACTGCTCACCAGCGTCGGCCTGTGCGTCGCAGGCCCTGCCCGGGCCGACCTGCTCGATGACAGCCACCTGACCCTGGGGCTGCGCAATTTCTACGTCGACCGCGATTTCAAACAGGCCAATGCGCCCAAGTCACGCACCGGCAGTTGGTCGCAGGGCTTTGACTTGCAGTTCAAGTCCGGTTACACCGACACACCGATCCAGTTCGGTCTGGACCTGGGCGCCGACTTTGCCTATCGGCTCGATGGCGGCAAAGGCCGCTCGCCCGATGGTGTGCTGCCGGTCAGCACCGATGGCAGCCCGGTCAAGGATTACGGGCGGGCCAACCTGGCGGTGAAGTTGCGCTATTCAAAGAGCGAACTGCGCATCGGTGACCAGCGGCCGAACTTGCCAGTGGTGTCCTACGACCCGACCCGGCAACTGGTGACCCGCTACGAGGGCGCGGTGCTTGAGTCGCGGGAGGTCAAAGACCTGACCCTGACGGCCGGGCGGCTCTGGAGCATCACCGGCCGTGAGTCTTCCGAACGCGAAGACCTGTACCTGTGGGGCGATACCCCGGCGCAAGCCAGCGACGGTCTGGATTTCGCTGGCGCCACCTATGCGTTCACCCCGCAGTTGTCCGGCTCGTATTTCTACGCACAACTGAAGGACATCTACCGCCAGCATTACCTGGGGCTGGTGCACAAGGCTGCGTTGGGCGGCGGTTTCACGCTCAAGACCGATGTGCGCTACTACAACACCCGCGAGCAGGGCCAAGCGTTGTCTGGCCGGGTGGATAATCGCACCTATGGGCTGATGTTCAGCCTGAGCAAAAACGGCCACACCTTGGGTGCCGGTTACCAGCGCATGCTGGGCCTGGACACGTTCCCGACCTTTAACAACTACGCGCCGGCGCCGTTTCTGATCAACTGGTCGGCGCTGGGCTTCGTCAAGCCTGGCGAACGTTCCTGGCAACTGCGCTATGACTATGACTTTGCCGCCGTGGGCGTGCCGGGCTTGAAGTGGATGGCGCGCTGGATGGAGGGCAACGACATTGATCTGGGCCAGCAGAGCCACGAGACCGAACGCACCTCAGTGCTCAGTTACGTGGTGCAGAGCGGGCCGCTCAAGGGGGTCGGGGCCAACTGGATGAACATCGGGGTCAACGTGCGCGAATCCTCGCGTTACGAAGAAAACCGCTTGGCCCTGACTTACTCCGTGAACTTCTGGTAGGCGTGTCCGGCTCGGGGGGCTGGCTGACGCTGACCAATTGTTCCTCCAGAAAACTCAGGAAATAACGGATCAGCACCGGCAGCTTGCGCCCGGCCATGATCTGCACCTGCAGGCTACGCTGGCGCAATTGCGGGTCGCTCATCGGCACCAGCAGCAGGTTGTCACGCGCGGCGGTGCCGCTGACGGTGGCGGCGCCGCACAAGGCAATCACGTCCGTGGAGTGACGAACCGCGTTATAGATCGCGCCCAGAGAGTGGCTGGCGTAGGCCGGCACAATGTTCATGCTGTGCAGGTTGCAGGCGATGTCGAACAGATAGCGGATGGTCGACCCGGTGTGCGGCAGGGCCAGTGGATACTGCGCCAGTTCCTGCACGGTCAATGACTCGCTGCTCGCCAGCGGGTGACTGACAGGCATCAGCGCGCTGATCGGCGAGTCGCAACTGAGCGAAATCTCCACCCCCAGGGTCGGCGTCAGGCTGAAGGTCAGCGCGATGTCGGCTACGCCGTCCTTGACCAGTTGCGAGGCCCTTGCGGCGTCCACCACCTGTAAATCGAAACTCGCACCGGGATGAAAGGCCCGGAACTGCGCGCACACCCGTGGCAGAAATTCCCAGGCCATGCCTTCCGGGCAGGCGAGGGTGATGGTGTGCTGTTGCAGAGTGTTGAGGCCGCGCATCTCGGCAATCACGTTGCGCACTTCCAACTGATTGCGGTTGGCGTAGGCCAGCAGCACTTCGCCTGGCTCGGTCAGTTGCATGCCTCGCGGTTTGCGCTCGAACAATTGCAGCCCGAGGTTTTCTTCCAGGTTGCTGATCTGTCGGCTGACCGCCGAAACGGCCACGTGCAGCTCCTCGGCAGCGGCCGAGAGCGAGCCGGTCCTGGCCACGCTGTGGAAGTAACGCAAGGGCAGGTCATGCATGGCGCGGCTCCGTTGATGCTTCAGGCAAGTGCAAGGCTGGCTTGCCAAAAAGACAAGGTTGAATTGAGAACTTGATAATTGTTGCAAGTCAGGCTGCCACGTTAACCTCTGCGGCACTGTTCGGTCGAGGGCTTGCTGGTCGCGCCCGACGACCAATGCCTGATAGCAAGGAACCTGATATGTCGATCTCTTCTGCCTGCTCACGTGAACATGCTCTGGAACTGGCCGCACGGCACTACAGCAGTGGTGCGTTCCTGCAAATCCTTGACCGCCGTGTCGCCCAGCGTACCGAAAGCCAGAACCCTGATTGCAGCGCAGCACTGCACGCCTATCTGCACGACGAATTGCAGCCGGTGCTGTTGGGCATGGGCTTCAGTTGCCGGATCATCGACAACCCGCAGGCCGGCAAACCGCCGCTATTGCTGGCTGAGCGTATCGAAGACCCGGCGCTGCTGACCTTGCTCAGCTACGGTCATGGTGACGTCACCGGTGGCCAGGATGAGTTGTGGCAGCAAGGCACTGCGCCATGGCGCACGAGCATCAAGGATGGACGCATTTATGGGCGCGGCACCGCCGACAACAAGGGCCAGCACAGCATCAACCTGGCCGCGCTGGATGCGGTGCTGCAGGTCCGCCAGGGACAGTTGGGGTTCAACCTGAAAGTCATCTTCGAAATGAGCGAAGAAGTGGGCTCGCCAGGGCTGGAGCAAGCGTGCCGTGAGCATGCCGAGGCGTTGTCTGCGGATCTGTTCCTGGCCTCTGACGGACCGCGGGTGCGTCATGACCTGCCGACGCTGTTTCTCGGCTCGCGTGGGGTGTGCCAGTTCCGTCTGAGCCTGGACACCGGCAATGGCAGTCGTCATTCGGGCAACTGGGGCGGGATCATCACCAACCCGGCGATTGTCATGGGCCATGTGCTGGCGAGTCTGGTATCGGCCAGTGGCCAACTGCTGGTCGATTTTCTGCGCCCGGCACCGATCAGTGAGCAGGTCTCGGCGCTGGTGCGTGATCTGCCGGTCGGTGGTGAAAGCTTCGACCCGCAGCTCAATCTGCAGTGGGGTGAACCCGGTTTGAGCGTGGGCGAGAAGTTGTTCGGCTGCAATACCCTGGAAGTGGTGGGGATGTCTGCGGGCAGTACCGTCAAGGTGATTGGCGCGATTCCTGGCCGGGCGGAAATGGTCTGCCAGTTACGTTTTGTCCAGGGCACCGACTGGCAGGGGCTGGCGGATAACCTGCGTCGCCATCTTGATGAGCAAGGTTTTACCGAGGTGCAGGTGCAGATCGATGGCGGCTATGCGGCGACCCGGCTCGACCCGGCGCACCCTTGGGTCGGCTTCGTCAGCCGCTCAGTCAGCACCAGCCTGGGCGAGCCGGTGAGTATTCTGCCGAATCTGGGCGGGACCATCCCCAACCATTGCTTCGCTGATGTACTGGGCTTGCCGACGGTATGGCTGCCGCACTCTTATCCCTCCTGCAAGCAGCACGCGCCGGACGAGCATTTGCTGGAAAGCATCGTTGAGCAAGGGCTCAAGGCGGCGGCCGGGTTGTTCTGGGATCTGGGTGAGCAGGCCCAGGCGCTGCGCGCCCGATTGCCTGCCTGAGGTGCATCGGCCCGCACGACGGGCCGATGAGCCTGCCGATCAGTCGGTCTTCTGTTTGCGCCAGTCATCCGAGCCGGAGGTGCCGCTGACTTTGTGGGTCCAGCTGATCTTGCGGTAAGTCATGTAGACATCTTGCAGGTGAGTGAAGTGGGCACTGCCAGGGTCCTGGCAGTTGTGCATGTAGTCGCGGATCTCGACGATGATCGCGTCCACCAGATGGGTGGTGTAGTAATGCTCCTGGGTTCCGGACTTGGAGGTGCGGTACCACTCGATTTCAACCTCGGGCAGCAGCTCGCCCTTGGTCAGGGCTTCCAGCAATAAGGGTGAAGCCCTGTCGAACACCTTGGTGATGCACACCGCATCATGGACCCGCTGCCCGGCGGGCTGTCCGGACTGAGGGTCGGTGGGCAGGCTGATCTTGTGGCTGAAGGCCTGGACCAGCACTTGGTCTTCATGTTCTTCCTGATAGTTGTTACCCACCGAGTCAGCGGTGGAAGCGCCTTTGGTGATGTGCCCTTGTTTACTGCCGGTGATGGACATATAGGCCGGTGTAGCCATGGAGGTTCTCCTTGCAGGCTCAAGTGCCCGCCGAGTCATTCGGCGAGGCCACCTGATGCACAAGTCAAGAAGCGTGCCTTTCGTTTAAATTGCTTATAAATCAATGTCTTAACTTTTTATTGGAAGCTTTCTGGCGTATTTTCAAGCAAAAATCGCGCATCCTTAAGCACCGCACTGCGCAGTTCTTTGCGTCCCTCTCCGCTCCTGCGTATACAGCTTTCCAGCAAATCATCCACAGGGTTATCCACAGGCTGGCGGCAAGCCTTGCGCATCAAGGCGGTGAGCTAGTATTCGAAGGGAAGGCACAATTGCTGCCCGCAGTAGCTCGATGAGCAAGCCTTGCTGCTGTGCACGCCAATGGAGAACAACAATGAAAATCGCATTCATCGGCCTGGGTAACATGGGCGCGCCCATGGCCCGTAACCTGCTCAAGGCCGGGCATCATTTGCATCTGTTCGATCTCGACACTAACGCCCTGGCTGAGCTGGCAGCCCAGGGCGGGCACATCAAAGACTCTGCCAGGCACGCGGCGCAAGGCAGTGACCTGGTGATCACCATGCTGCCGGCGGCGGCGCATGTAGGCAGCGCGTTTCTGGGCGAGAACGGTATCTTGGCCGGTATCGCTACCGGGACCCCGGCGCTCGACTGCAGCACCATTGACCCGCAGAGCATCCGCGACATCGCCACGATTGCCGCCAGCCAGGGCGTGGTAGTGGGTGATGCTCCGGTATCCGGCGGTACGGCAGGGGCCAATGCCGCGACGCTGACGTTCATGGTCGGCGGCTCGGTTCAGCACTACGAGCGGGTCAAGCCTGTTCTGGCGCAGATGGGCCGTAATATCGTGCATTGCGGTGAGGTGGGTACCGGGCAAATCGCCAAGCTGTGCAATAACCTGCTGTTGGGTATTTCGATGATCGGCGTCAGCGAAGCCATGGCCCTGGGTCACGCACTGGGTATCGATACTCAGGTGCTGGCCGGGGTCATCAACAGCTCCACCGGCAGTTGCTGGAGTTCGCAGAGCTACAACCCCTGGCCGGGTATCGTCGAGACCGCACCGGCTTCACGAGGCTATACCGGTGGCTTTGCCGCCGACCTGATGCTCAAGGATCTGGGCCTGGCCACCGAAGCGGCGCGGCTTGCCCATCAGCCGGTATTGCTCGGGGCGCTGGCCCAGCAGTTGTTTCAGGCCATGAGCCAGCGGGGCGAAGGCGGGCGGGATTTTTCCGCGATCATCGAGAGTTATCTGAGCCGCCACTGACCCTGCCGTAGTTGATTAACCCAGGCCGCGCTCGTCCCATACCTTGCGGGCGCTGTGATGCAGGATGCCGTGCCGCTTTGCCAGGGCATGGCGATCCTTGCTGTAGCCGCCGCCGATCACCCCCATTACCGGGATATCGCGGCCCAGACAATGGTGCAGCACGGCCTCGTCACGGGCCGCCAGCCCCTGATCGGTGAGCTTCAGATACCCCAGCGCGTCCTCCTCATGAACATCGACCCCGGCGTCATAAAGCACCAGGTCAGGCTGGTAGAATGGCAGCAGGTAATTGAGTGTGTCGTCCACCACCTTCAGATAGTCCATATCGCCCATGCCCATGGGCAGTGGAATATCCCAGTCGCTCTGTGCCTTGCGCGCCGGGAAGTTCTTCTCGCAGTGCAGCGACACGGTAATCGCATCATCGGTATCGGCCAGCAGCCGGGCCGTACCGTCACCCTGATGCACGTCGCAATCGAAGATCAGCACTTTGCCCACCCGACCGCTGCCGAGCAGGTAATGGCTGATGATCGCCAGGTCATTGAAGATGCAGAAACCTGCCGGGTAATCGTAGTGGGCATGATGCGTGCCGCCGGCCAGGTGACAGGCCATGCCGTGTTGCAAGGCATGTTCGGCGGTCAGCAGCGAGCCGCCCACCGCGCGTACTGTGCGGCGCGCCAGCGCTTCGCTCCACGGCAGCCCGAGACGGCGTTGATCCTCTCTGGACAACTCGCCGCTCATGAAGCGCTGGATATAGGCCGGCTCATGGGCAAGGGCCAGAATATCCGCCGGGCATCGCTCAGGGCGTAGCAGTTGCGCGTCAGTGGTTACGCCGCTGTCGACCAGGTGATCGCGCAGCAGGCGGAATTTGTCCATCGGGAAACGGTGGTCGGCCGGGAAGGGCGGGCTGTAATCGTCGTGGTAGATCAGCGGCAGTGGCATTTTTCTTTAGCATCAGGGTCAAACCGCGATAGTGCCAGTAACCTAACTGATCGCACAGTTGCAACTACACTGCCGCGATGATTGAAGATGGCCCGGAGACATGACGGATGGAACCGATACTCACGCTCGATAGCCCGCGATTGACGATGCGCCAATGGCGCGACGACGACCTGCCGGCCTTTGCCGCCATGTGTGCCGACCCGCAGGTGATGCGCTACTTCCCTGAGCCCATGAGCCGCTTGCAGTGCGCCGCGATGATTGGCCGCCTGCGCGGGCACTTTGCCGAGCTGGGGTTCGGCCTGTGGGCGCTGGAGCGCAAGGACACCGGTGCGTTCATCGGTTTTACCGGTTTGCTGGTGGTGGACTTCGAGGCGCCGTTTACCCCGGCCGTGGAAATTGGCTGGCGGCTGGCGCGTGAGCATTGGGGGCTGGGCTTTGCCAGCGAGGCGGCCTGGACGGCACTGGGCTGTGGCTTTGAGCGGCTGGGGCTGGATCAGGTAGTGTCGTTTACCGCGCGCAGCAACCTGCCCTCTCAGAAAGTCATGCAGGCCATCGGCATGCACGCCGACCTGCAGGGTGATTTTGACCATCCGGCGCTGGCCGATAATCATCCGCTCAAACCCCATGTGCTGTACCGCATCAACCGTGAGCAGTGGCTTTCGACCCTGCAAGGCTGAAGGATTTTGTATCATTGGGCTCTATAGCCGCGTTTGAACGCGCAACCTCTGTGTGCAAGGAGTCATGAATGAGCCGAGTGCTGGAAGATCTGGTCGATCTGCTGACGCTGGAATCCATCGAAGAAAACCTGTTTCGCGGCCGTAGCCAGGACTTGGGCTTTCGCCAGCTGTTCGGCGGCCAGGTGCTGGGCCAGTCGTTGTCGGCGGCCAGCCAGACCGTAGAAGATGACCGCCATGTGCATTCGCTGCACGGTTACTTCCTGCGCCCAGGTGATGCCCAGTTGCCGGTGGTCTATCACGTTGATCGGGTACGCGATGGCGGCAGCTTCAGTACCCGGCGCGTCACCGCCATCCAGAAGGGCAAGCCGATCTTCACCTGCAGCGCTTCGTTCCAGTACGACGAGCAAGGCTTCGAACATCAGGCGGCGATGCCACAGATTGCCGGTCCGGAAAACCTGCCTTGCGAGCTTGAACTGCTGACTCGCCGCGCGCATCTGATCCCCGAAGCGATGCGCGAAAAATTCCTCTGCCCCAAGCCCATCGAGTTTCGTCCGGTAACGGCTGAAGATCCCTACGATCCCAAGCCGGGTGAGCCGGTCAAGTACATCTGGTTCCGCGCCGATGGCACCCTCAAGGATGTCCCGGCGCTGCACAAATACCTGTTGGCCTATGCCTCGGACTTCAACCTGCTGACCACCTCGCTGCTGCCCCACGGCAAGACGGTGTGGCAACGCGATATGCAGGTCGCCAGCCTGGATCACTCGCTGTGGTTCCACAGTGACCTGCGCGCTGACGACTGGCTGCTGTATGCCATGGACAGCCCGTGGGCCGGCAACTCCCGTGGTTTCTCTCGTGGCAGCGTGTACAACCGCGCCGGACAACTGGTGGCCTCGGTCAGCCAGGAAGGCCTGATTCGTCATCGCAAGGACTGGGCATGAAACTGAGCGAGATTCGCCATTGGGTGTTCGACATGGACGGCACCCTGACACTGGCAGTGCATGATTTCCTGGCCATCAAGCGCGCCCTGGACATTCCGCCCGAGGCCGACATTCTCGGCCATCTGGCCAGCCTGCCGGCAGACGAAGCCGCGGCCAAACACGCCTGGCTGCTGGAGCACGAGCGCGAGTTGGCGGTAGGTTCCAAAGCCGCGCCCGGTGCGGTGGCGCTGGTGCGCGAGCTGGCCGGGCGCGGTTACCGGCTGGGCATCCTGACCCGCAATGCCCGCGAGCTGGCGCATATCACTTTGGCGGCGATTGGCATTGCCGACTGTTTCGCCGTGCAGGACGTCCTCGGCCGCGACGAGGCCACCCCCAAGCCCGACCCGGCCGGGCTGCTCAAACTGGCCAGCGCCTGGGATGTCGCGCCGCAGAACATGGTGATGGTCGGCGACTACGTTCACGACCTCAATTGTGGCCGCGCGGCGGGCGCCCACACCGTGCTGGTCAACCTGCCCGACCATGTACCGGACAATCCCTGGCCGGAACTGACCGACTGGCATGCCGCCGATTGCACAGCGTTACAGGCGATGCTGGATTCATGAGCGTCGTAGGAGCCACTTCAGTGGCGAAGGGATCAAGGTTTTCGCCACTGAAGTGGCTCCTACGGGCCCCTACGGGTTCCGGGCTTATAGCGGTTTGAACAGCACCGCCTGACCTTCTGGCGAGGTAAAGATCGCATCGCCGTTGTGCGCCACGTTCGGCACCAGCACGATGCGCTGGTTCAGGCCCGTAGGGTGGCGTTTGGTCAGGTAATCGAAGTAGTTATGCCCGCGCGTCAGCCGATCAGCGCCCTGGGCCTGGGCAGCGCAGCTCTTGTCCAGCGAGACATGGTTCGGGTCGTTGTCCTGTAGCGCCAGCAAGTAGGTTACGTCACGCTGCACATAGGCTTTCTCAAGGCTGGCGCGTTCGACCTTGGCGGCGTAGGGCGGCAGTTTTTCCAGGCCGTATTTCCAGTCGTTAAAGCCCGGGCAGTTGCTTGCCGGGTTGGCCACCGGCCGCTCTGCGTCAAACCAGGCATAGGTCGAGGGCGTGGCGATCACGTAGCGCAGACGAATGTGCGCCTGTTTCAGCCGCGCCTCCTCACGACCGCCGAGCAATGCATAACGCTGGGCCATCTGCGCGCCGCCCGAATGCCCGGCGATCACGATTTCCTTGAGGTTGGGGAACAGCTTGTCGTCGCTCAGACGCTTGAGAATGTGATCCAGCACGCTAAAGGAGCTGACCGCCTTGCTGCCCACCGAGCGGCTGCCGGAAATCCAGTCGTCTTCATGCCAGCGTAGAATATTGTCTGCCAGGTGGTGGGCTGCGATGTCTTTTTCATCCAGAAACTGCGGGGCGATCAACAGCGTGCGGCTGCGCTCTTTGGACTGGTTGGCGGCGCGCTCGACGCTGCGCAGGTAGGTCGGGGCGTTACGCTGGCGGCCATGGATGACAATCACCACCCGTTGGATCTGTGGTTTGGGGTGGACCCACTCCTGGCTTAACCCCAGGGTGGCCTGCGCGCCGTTGATCGCCAGCCGGTCCGGGCTCAGGGATTTTGCGGGAGGGGTTTCGGCATGGGCGCTCAGGCTCAGAACAGTGCTGCTCAACAACAGGGCCAACAACGGTTTGATCATTTATTCACAGGCTCTTGGCGGCGAAGGTATCGCATTGGTTGATGTTGCCCTGGGCGAAGCCGGTCTTGAACCAGCGCACCCGTTGTTCGGATGTTCCGTGGGTAAACGAGTCGGGCACCACATGGCCGCGGCTCTGGCGTTGCAGGCGATCATCGCCAATGGCGTTGGCCGCATTCAAGGCTTCTTCAATATCACCCGGTTCCAGCCAGTTCAAACGCTTTTGCGCGTTGTGTGCCCAGACCCCGGCCAGGCAGTCGGCCTGCAACTCCTGGCGCACCAGCAGGCCACTGCTGCCTTCAAGGCGTCGGCCGCTCTGGCGCGCGGCCTGGAGCTTGGCGGAAATGCCCAGTAGGGTCTGTACGTGATGACCCACTTCATGGGCAATCACATAAGCCTGAGCAAAATCGCCGGCCGCTGAAAAGCGCTGGGACATTTCCCGGAAGAAATCCAGGTCGAGATAAATTTTGCGGTCGGCCGGGCAGTAGAATGGCCCGGTGGCCGAGGTGGCATAGCCGCAGGCCGAATTGACCTGGCCGTTGAACAGCACCAGCTTGGGCTCCTGATACTGCCGGCCTGCCTGGCTGAACACGGCTTGCCAGTTGTCTTCGGTATCACCGAGCACGGCGCGCACGAATTCGGTCTGCGGGTCGTTAGTGGGGAGAGTGGATTGACTCTGGGGGCTGAGCGGTGCGCTCTGTTGCCCCAGTTGCCCGGTGATCTGGCCAAGAATCTGCAGCGGGTCCTGGCCGGTGATCAGGCCAAACACTACGATCAGGGCCACCCCGCCCAGGGTAAGCCCCTTGCCGCCGACCCGCATGCCGCTACGGTCACTGCGAGCATCGACCACGTTGTCGCTCCGTCGGCCTTTTTTCCACAACATACAACTGCCCTCGACAAACAACCGGCCTTGCTGACGTTTTTGAACGGCCTGACAAACAAGTGTTGCTGGTGTAATCGGGCTACGCCAGCCCGTCGGTCACTTCAGGGTACTGGCGGTTTGCTGTGGCGCGGCATCGGCAAACCGGTCGACCCGGCGCAGGCTCTTGAAACCGGCCATCCAGGCGCCTACGACGCCGAGCGTGCAGAGGCTACCGGTGATCGCCGCCGGGATCGCACCGATCAGTGAGGCGCTGGTGCCGGCGCGAAATTCACCCAGCTCGTTGGAAGAACCAATGAACAGCATGTTCACCGCATTGACCCGCCCGCGCATGGCATCGGGCGTTGAGAACTGCACCAGCGATGAGCGAATGTAGACACTGACCATATCGGCTGCCCCGGCGATCAGCAGTGCCACGAACGACAGCCAGAACAGCGTTGACAGTGCGAACAGCAGATTGGCCAGGCCGAAGATGCCCACGGCGATGAACATGGTCAGGCCCACATGACGGTCCAGCGGCCGAACGCTCAGGTACACACCGGTGACCAGCTCACCCAGGCTCATGGCGCTGCGCAACGCTCCCAGCCCCTGTGGGCCAAGGTGCAGCACCTCATGGGCGTAGATCGGCAACAGCGCAATCACGCCACCGAGCAGCACTGCGAACAGGTCAAGGGAAATGGTGCCGAGAATAATCGGTCGCGAGCGGATAAAGGCGATCCCGGCAGTGAAGCGCTGCCAGCCGCTGCCTTCCAGCGGGGCGCGGGCTTCGGCGTAAGGGGTGGCCACCAGTGGCAGCAGCAGGATGCCGGCGATGAACGCGGCGACGCAGGCCGAGTAGGTCAGCTCCGCGCCGCCCAAGGCATACAGAGCGCCGCCGATCAGCGGACCCGCTACGGTGGAGCAGCGCATGATCACGCTGTTGGTCGCGATGGCCGAAGCCAGCCGGTCGCGGGGCACGATCTGTGGCAGCAGGCTCTGCAGGGTCGGGCCGGTAAAGGCCCGTGCAGCGCCGTAGAGCACCAGCGCGGCGTAGACCAGGCGCACGTCATGCAGGTCAAAGAATGAAAACAGCAGCAGGATGACCCCGCACAGCGCCTGCACGATCCAGCTCAGAATCAGGATCAGCTTGCGATCATAGCGGTCGATCAGGTCGCCGGCCGGCATCAACAACAGCAGCATGGGAATGAATTGCGCCAGGCCCGCATAGGCCAGCGCCATCGGATCGCGGGTCAGGTCGTAGACCTGCCAGGCGACCACCACGGCCTGGATCTGCATGGCGAACATGGCCAGCAACCGGGCGAACAGAAACGCAAGAAATCCGGGTTGACGAGCCAGACCCGATGAAGTGGAAGTCGAAGCAGGTGATTCGCAACTCAAGGCAGGTACCCACACACGCGGCAGATAAGCGAGTACGCGTTATACCGCAAATGATAGGTAGCTGCCTATTGAAGCAAGCGCGACCTTGGTCGCGGATGTAGCGTTAAGTTCACTAGCGATGCCGATGTTGTCGCTTCTGCTTTTGATCTTCGAGCCGAGATGGCACAGACGACGCCGAACGCCAAATCGGCGCCGGAGCGAGGGAATCCCGCTTGAAGCGGGACTAGCCGTCGCAAGCGCTTTGGTTCCTTTGGCGCATCAAAGGAACCCGCCCGTCGGGGCGGAACCTGAGGCTCAGACAACTGCGGCAAAGATCCTTGCTACGAACGAAAGATTTGCAGCTTTAGATTCGCAGCTGAAGCTGCTCCTACAGAATCGATACGGCTCAGGCCGCCTTCAGAAGCCCTCCAAAAAACTCAGCGACGTACCAGCAAAACCCCGGATTCCATATGGTGGGTGTACGGGAACTGGTCAAACAGCGCACAGCGCTCGACCCGGTGGGTGTCGTGCAATTGCGCGATGTTGGCCGCCAGGGTCTGCGGGTTGCAGGAAATGTACAGGATGCGCTCGAAGCGTCGGGTCAGCTCGCAGGTGTCCGGGTCCATGCCGGCCCGTGGCGGGTCGACGAACACGGTGCCGAATTCATAGCTTTTCAGGTCTACGCCGTGCAGGCGGCGGAACGGCCGCACCTCGTTGAGCGCCTGGGTCAGTTCTTCGGCAGACAGCCGGACCAGAGTCACGTTGTCCACCCCGTTGTCGGCCAGGTTGGCCAGTGCGGCATTCACCGAGGTTTTGCTGATTTCGGTCGCCAGCACCTTGCGCGCCCGGGTCGCCAGCGGCAGGGTGAAGTTGCCATTGCCGCAGTACAGCTCCAGCAGGTCGTCGTCGCGCTGGCCCATGGCTTCAAGTGCCCAACTGAGCATCTTCTGGTTCACCGTGCCGTTGGGCTGGGTGAACGCGCCTTCAGGCTGACGGTAGCGCCAGGTACGCCCGGCCACTTGCAGTTGCTCGGTCACGTAGTCCTGGCCAATCACCAGCCGCTGACCACGAGAACGGCCAATCAGCTTGACCTTCAGTTGCGCCGCCAGCTGTTCGGCGGCCGCTTGCCAGGTGTCGTCCAGCGGACGGTGGTAGCACAGGGTGATCATCGAGTCGCCAGACAGCGTGGTCAGAAAGTCCACCTGAAACAGCTTGTAGCTCAACGCCTGACTGGTCTGCCAGGCGTCACGCAGCAGCGGCATCAGTTCATTGATGCGCTGGCTGGCGATGGGCAGGCCGTCGAGCAGAATCGGCGTGTGCTTGTCGCCGGGGGCGAACATCGCGTAGTGGCGCTGCTGGCCTTCGAGCCACAGGCGAAACTCGGCGCGCAGCCGGTAATGCTCGCGGGGCGAGTCGAACACTTGGGCTGCGGGTGCGTCGAAAGGCGCCAGCAACGTTTGCAGGCGGGCGGCTTTTTCAGCGAGCTGCAGCTCGTAGCTCGCGGGGTCGAAGGAAACACTCATGCGTTGAACCAGCCCAGCTTGATGACGAACAGAACCGACAGGATCAGCAGCGCAGCATTGAGCTCGCGTGCGCGTCCCGACAACAGCCTGATTGCCGTCCAGGAAATGAAGCCAAAGGCGATGCCGTTGGCAATGGAATAGGTAAACGGCATGGCCAGCGCGGTAATCACCACCGGCGCCGCTACGCTGATGTCCTCCCAGTCGATTTCCGCCAGGCCCGAGGCCATCAGCACGGCCACGAACAGCAGCGCCGGTGCGGTGGCATACGCGGGCACGCTGCCGGCCAGTGGCGCGAAAAACAGCGCCAGCAGAAACAGCACGCTGACCACGATCGCGGTCAGGCCGGTCCGTCCACCGGCGCTGACACCGGCTGCCGACTCGACATAACTGGTGGTGGTCGAAGTGCCCAGCAGCGAACCGGCCATGGCCGCGGTACTGTCGGCGATCAGCGCCCGGCCCATTTTCGGCAGGTGGCCGTCCTTGCCCATCAGGCCGGCGCGTTTGGCGACGCCGATCAGAGTGCCGGAGTTATCGAAGATATCGACGAACAGAAAGGCAAAGATGATGCTCACCAGACCGACGTCCAGCGCGCCCATGATGTCCAGTTGCAGGAAGGTCGGCGCCAGCGATGGCGGCATCGACACCAGCCCGCCGAACGGCGAGAAACCCAGCACGATGGACGCCAGAGTGACCGCCAGGATGCCGATCAGAACTGCGCCGCGCACTTGCATCCGCTCCAGGGCGACGATCAGGAAAAAGCCCAGGGTGGCAAGAATCGGCGCCGGACTTTTCAGATCGCCCAGGCTGAGCATGGTGACCGGGTGCGAGGTGATGATCTTGGCGTTCTGCAGGGCGATCAGCGCCAGGAACAGGCCGATGCCCGCGGCAATGGCCGAGCGCAGAGCCAGCGGAATACTGTTGATGATCCACTCGCGAATGCGAAAAATCGACAGGATGAAGAACATCACCGCCGAGATGAACACCGCGCCCAGCGCGACCTGCCAGGTATGGCCCATGTGCAGGACCACGGTGTAGGTGAAAAACGCGTTCAGGCCCATGCCCGGCGCCAGGGCGATCGGGTAATTGGCAACCAGGCCCATCACTGCCGAGCCAATCGCTGCGGCCAGGCAAGTGGCAACGAACAGTGCGCCCTTGTCCATGCCGGTCTCGCCGAGAATGCTCGGGTTGACGAACAGGATATAGGCCATGGCCAGGAAGGTCGTGACGCCCGCGAGAATCTCGGTGCGCACGTTGGTGTTGTGTGCTTTTAGTTGAAACAGCCTTTCCAGCATATCGGGCTCCGAGGACCTGGCCTGTGCCGTGAATGATTCGATACCAATAGCCAAACACAGTCCGGGCTGAGGGGGTGTCTACAAAATGGCTGCACTCGGCAATACTGCGTTGAAATCGACCTAAAAATGCTCATGTAC
Source organism: Pseudomonas sp. 21LCFQ02 (assembly GCF_024129895.2). Classification (NCBI taxonomy): domain Bacteria; kingdom Pseudomonadati; phylum Pseudomonadota; class Gammaproteobacteria; order Pseudomonadales; family Pseudomonadaceae; genus Pseudomonas; species Pseudomonas sp. 21LCFQ02. The sequence continues at coordinate 600,496 of NZ_CM178749.1, read as the reverse complement.
TGAATGTACACTGCGCTTTTTCGCCCGATTTCGCCTTGTCTTGCCTTCGTTCGCCTATTTTGTAAACACCCTCTGAGCGCCTGTGGTTTTCTATGGTTCGGAAAAAGCCGCGCATCATACCAGCCAGTCGCGCAACTGGCTGCACAGCGATGAACGATGGCCGATCATTGTCCGCTAAACAGCACGATCATGCCTTAGCGCGCCAACAACCAGCGTTCCAGGTCCGGTGCACTCAATGGTCGGGAGAACAGATACCCCTGGGCGACGTGATAACCCTGCTGCCTGAGGATTTCATGCTGACCTTCGGTCTCGATGCCCTCGGCGACCACGGTCAGGTTAAGGCTGTTGCCGATATGGATCACCGCATCACTGAGGGTGCGGGCCGTGGCGTCGTTTTCCAGGTCCATCACAAAGCTGCGGTCGAGCTTGAGTTCCTGGATCGGCAACTGCCGCAGATAACTCAGGCTCGAATAGCCGGTACCAAAGTCATCCATGGCCAGGCGAATGCCTAGCGCATGCACGTCGTTGAGGACTTTGAGCGTGCTGGGGTTGGTGTCCATCAGGATGTTTTCGGTCAGCTCCAGGGTCAGGTCGCCGGGGCTGAGCTGATGTTCATCCAGCAATTGCGTAAGCATGGCCGGTAGCGCCAGATCATGGAAGTTGGTGGGTGACAGATTCACCGAAATGGCCGGCAGCTGTGCCCCTTTGCCTCGCCAGTCAGCCAGTTGCCGACAGGCTTCGCGAATCCCCCACAGGCCCAGTTCCACGATCAGCCCGCATTCTTCTGCCAAGGGAATAAAGCGCGCCGGAGACACCTGGCCCCAATGCGGGTGGTGCCAGCGCGCCAGCGCTTCGACACCATACAGACGGCCATCGGCGATATTGATCTGCGGCTGGTAGTGCAGCTCCAGAGCGCCATCCTGCAAGGCCTGTTGCAGGGCGTTTTCCATGGCCTGGCGTTCCTGGGCCAGCTGGTTCAGTTCATGGCAGAAGAAGCTGAACCGCCCGCGCCCGGCATTCTTGGCCTGATACATGGCCATGTCCGCCCGGTGGATCAGCGTGCCCATGTCATGGCCGTCTTCCGGGAACATGCTCACACCGATACTGACTGACGGCGAGACCCGGCTGTTGCCGACCTGGCAAGGCTGGGCGATGGTCAGCTTCATCTGCTCGACCAGTTCGGTGACCCGCTGGTTATCGCAGTCAGGCAGTACCACGACGAACTCGTCACCGGACAGGCGCCCGACGATGTCCTTCTGGCTGCGATTTTCCTGCAGGCGGCGAGCAATGACCTGCAGCAGTTCATCGCCCGCCGGATGGCCGAACGAGTCGTTGACCTGCTTGAAGCGATCAACGTCGATGAACAACACGGCCAGGGAGGTCTTGTTGCGTTGCGCAGCGTGCAGCGCCTGCTCGGTATTGGCCAGCAGCAGGCTGCGGTTGGGCAGTTCGGTCAGGCTGTCGTAAAACGCCAGCTGGCTGATGTGAGCCCGGGATTTTTCACGCTCGATGGCCAGCGCACAGAGCGGCACGATGACGTCCACCAGACGCTGATGGAATTCCGACGGCCCGCGGACTTCCTTGAAATAGAACGCCAGCGTGGCAATGGCTCGCTGATTGGCGCCCATGATCGGCGTCGACCAGCAGCTCTTGAGCCCCTCGGGCAGTTCGATGTGTCGGTAGCCATCCCATAGCGGGTCGCTGGCGATATCCTTGGTGATCACCGGCTGGCCGCGGAACGCGGCGGTGCCGCAGGTGCCGACGCCTTCGCCGATCCTGATGCCTTCCATGCTCTGGCAGTAGCTGGCACGCAGGCTGTGGGTGGCCAGTGGATGCAGCAGCCCTTCTTCATCAACCAGCAGCATCGAGGTGGTGACTTCCGGGGCGATACGTTCGATCTCCCGGCAGGCCAGCAGCATCAGGTCTTCGAGCGGCTCTTCCCGGACCATGGCGTTGAGCATGCTGTGCTGCAGGATCTCGTGCATCTTGGTGCTGGTGATGTCGGTCAGGATGCCGACGGCATTGAGAAGCCGGCCCTGATTATCCAGAATCGGGTTGACCACCACGCTGCACCACAGCCGTTCGCCATTTTGTATGCAGGTCAATTGATCGGTCTTGATCGATTGTCCGCTGCTCAACGTCTGGCGAGCGGCAAGTATCACTTCATGGCTCAGATAGGGGGCAAGCATCGCGGCGGGGTGTTGGCCGCAGACCTGATCGAAGCGATAACCGGACATTCGCTCGAAGCCGGCGTTGACGTAGCTGATGCGCCAGTTTTCGTCGGTGATGATAATGGCGTTGTCAGAGTGATCGGTTACCAGCGACAACAGCCGCAGCCGCTCGCACTCCTCGTGCTGGCGGGTAATGTCCTTGATCGAGGTGACGAAGTAGGTCTGTGCATGGCTGGCGACCCGCGAGATCGACAACGAGCCCCAGTGCTGGCCGCCATCGCGGTGCGGGATGCGCAGGATCAGCAGTTCACCATCACCGTTTTCCTGTTGCTGGTAATAGCCGTGCACCGGCTGCGGCAATAGACACCTGGCATCCTGGCCAATGACTTCGTGGCGTTTGAGGCCCCACAACAACTCCGCCGCCTGGTTGAACAGCACCACGCAGTTGTCGGCATCGCTGACTACCACGCTGTTGCCAGCCTGCTCGATGGACTGCACGAAGAGTTCGGAGAGGCTATGAGTGATGGGCATGCACGTCCTGTGACACTTCAGGGGATGGAGTGGCTTTGGCAAGTTACTCAATAGCATAGGGCCACCATGGTGGAAAGGGGTGTTTGGACGGGCCGTCGCAAACATCCATGTCAAGCGTCGAAACGGCTGACCGTTCGTCGTACACCTCTTCAAGCCGAACGCCAAGGGGATGGGACAACCGGTCACGCGACAACGCACCACGCCGGTCAAAGCCCGTAAAGGGGCTAATCTTCTCTCACAGATTGACGCACGTCACAACGATCGAACCGAAGTTGTGCGTCGCCCGTCAGACCCTTTGTGCCGAGAGCCTTCCCCAAAAGCCGTCCGGCACGCAGCAACCGCCCTGACCGTGGGGTTCTCGCTGCTGGCCCAGGCCAACAGCCGTAGCATCTGAGAGGTAGTCTTATGTTCGGTTTGGAGTCACTCGACCTGGCCCGGATCCAGTTCGCGTTCACGATCTCGTTCCATATTCTGTTTCCTGCCATCACCATTGGTCTGGCCAGCTATCTGGCCGTGCTCGAAGGCTTGTGGCTGAAGACGCGCAACGACGTCTACCGTGACCTGTACCACTACTGGCTGAAGATCTTCGCCGTCAACTTCGGCATGGGTGTGGTTTCCGGGTTGGTCATGGCCTATCAGTTCGGCACCAACTGGAGCCGCTTTTCCGATTTTGCCGGTGCAGTGACCGGCCCGTTGCTGGCCTATGAAGTGCTCACCGCGTTCTTCCTGGAGGCCGGGTTCCTAGGCGTCATGTTGTTTGGCTGGAACCGGGTCGGCCGTGGCCTGCATTTCTTCTCCACAATAATGGTTGCGGTCGGCACCCTGATCTCGACGTTCTGGATCCTGTCCTCCAACAGCTGGATGCAGACCCCTCAGGGGTTCGAAATCGTCGATGGCCGGGTGATTCCCACCGACTGGTTTGCCGTGGTGTTCAACCCGTCATTCCCGTACCGGCTGGCGCATATGGCCATTGCTGCATTCGTGGCCACGGCTTTCTTCGTCGGTGCTTCGGCGGCCTGGCACCTGCTGCGCGGCCGTGATAACCCGGCGGTGCGCAAGATGTTGTCGATGGCCATGTGGATGGCCCTGCTGGTGGCGCCGATCCAGGCGGTGGTCGGCGACTTTCATGGCCTGAACACCCTCAAGTATCAGCCGGCCAAGATCGCGGCGATTGAAGGCCACTGGGAAAACGTCGGTGACGAGCCGACCCCGCTGATTCTGTTCGGCTGGCCGGACATGCAGCAGGAGCGAACCCGCTTTGCTGTGGAGATTCCCTATCTGGGCAGCCTGATCCTGACCCACAGCCTGGACAAGCAGGTGCCGGCGCTCAAGGAGTTCAAACCTGAGGACCGGCCCAACTCCACCGTGGTGTTCTGGTCGTTCCGGATCATGGTCGGTCTGGGCATGCTGATGATCGCTACCGGGCTGTGGAGTCTGTGGCTGCGCAAGCGCGGTACGTTGTACCAGTCGCGGCCGTTTCTGCACCTGGCCCTGTGGATGGGGCCGTCGGGCCTGATCGCCATCCTGGCCGGCTGGTTCACCACCGAAATCGGCCGTCAGCCATGGGTGGTCTACGGCCTGATGCGTACCGCCGACGGGGTGTCGAACCACAGCGTGGTGCAGATGAGCATCACCCTGGTGTTGTTCGTGGTCGTTTACTTCCTGCTGTTCGGTGCCGGTCTGGGCTACATGCTGCGGCTGGTGCGCAAAGGGCCGCAGCCGCATGTCGAGCACGCCCCCAGCGGCGGCCCCGGTCAGCCTCGTACCCCGGCACGTCCGCTGTCGGCTGCCGATGAAAACGGTCAGCCAGATGCTGCATCCGCCAACCTGAACAGGAGCAACTGAGTCATGGGCTTCGATCTTGCGTTGCTTTGGGCGGTCATCATCATCTTCGGCATCATGATGTACGTGGTGATGGACGGCTTTGACCTGGGAATTGGCATTCTCTTCCCGTTCATGAAGGACAGCAGCGACCGCGACGTGATGATGAACACCGTCGCCCCGGTGTGGGACGGCAACGAAACCTGGCTGGTGCTGGGCGGGGCCGGTCTGTTCGGCGCTTTTCCGCTGGCTTACTCGGTGGTGCTGTCGGCGTTGTACCTGCCATTGATCCTGATGCTGATCGGGCTGATCTTTCGCGGCGTGGCGTTCGAGTTCCGCTTCAAGGCTTCAGAGGCCAAGCGGCACCTGTGGGACAAAGCGTTCATCTGCGGATCACTGGCGGCGACCTTCTTTCAAGGCGTGGCACTGGGTGCGTTCATTGAGGGCTTGCCCGTCGTCGACCGGCAGTTCGCTGGCGGCTCGCTGGACTGGCTGGCACCGTTCCCGATTTTCTGTGGCCTGGCGCTGATCGTGGCTTATGCGCTATTGGGCTGTACCTGGCTGATCATGAAGACCGAAGGCCCGCTGCAGCAGGCCATGCATGATCTGGCCCGGCCGCTGGCGCTGGCCGTGCTGGCGATGATCGGCATCGTCAGCCTGTGGACCCCGCTGGCCCATCCGCAGATTGCCGAGCGCTGGTTCAGCCTGCCGAACCTGTTCTGGTTTATGCCCGTACCGATTCTGGTGGTGGTCACTCTGGTTGGCCTGTTCCGGGCGGTGGCGCGTAATGCCCACTACACGCCGTTCCTGCTTACCCTGCTGCTGATCTTTCTTGGCTACAGCGGGCTGGGCATCAGCCTGTGGCCGAATATCGTGCCGCCATCAATCAGCATCTGGGAAGCCGCCGCGCCGCCGCAAAGCCAGGGCTTTATGCTGGTCGGCACGCTATTCATCCTGCCGTTCATCCTGGGCTACACCTTCTGGAGCTACTACGTGTTCCGCGGCAAAGTGACCGCAGAAGACGGTTATCACTAAAGGAGCGCCGTCATGTCCGATAAACATCCCCAGCATGATCCCGACCCGGCCATCAACAAACCGCTCTGGCAACGTCTGGCCTGGCTGGCCGGGATCTGGGCCGGCAGTGTACTGGCGCTGTTCATCGTCGCCAGCCTGATGCGCATGTTCATGAGCGCAGCGGGTCTGACCACCCCTTGATTGCTGCCTGATTGCTCTATCCCATCCCGTGTTTCGTGGACACGGCTTTTTACCCTCCTGATCAGGCTGTGATGGAGGGTTTTTTTTGCCTGCATATAGCCGTTGCTGTTGCTGTTGCTGTTGCTGTTGCCGTTGATCTTGATCTTGATCTTCGAACCGAGATGGCACAGACGACGCGAATCGCGACTTGGGCGCTGGCCGAGGGTAGGCGTCGATTCGGGGGAGAAACCGACATGGATGTCGGTTTCAGGTGCGCTGGGCAGGGATGCCCATCGCGCCGGCCCCCGAATCGATGCCGGACGGAGGGAAGTTCGCCCGCAGGGCGGACCCAAGCCAGGAGCTAGCGATTTGGTCACTTTGGCGCTTCAAAGTGACCCGCCCGTCGGGGCGGAACCCGAGGCACAGACAACTGCGGCAAAGACCTTTGCACAAAACAAAAAGCCTTCCCGGCTAATAGCCGGTCCTACTTGCGTGCCTTGAGAATCACAAACTTGGGCGTCGCCGCCACCTGCTCGACATCGCGGAACAGCCGCGCCAGCTTGGCGTGATAACCCAAGTGACGGTTGCCAACGATATACAGCGCCCCGCCCGGCACCAGCGCCGCACGTGCCTGCAAAAACATCCGCCAGGCCAGGAAATCTCCCACCACCTGCTGCTGGTGGAACGGCGGGTTGCACAGCACCACGTCCAGCGAATCATGCGCCTGAGTCGCCAGACCGTCGGCAGCGCGCAGCGTCACCGGCCTGTCACCGCACGCTGCTTGCCAGTTTTCTGCTGCCGACTGCACAGCCATGTACGACTCATCCACCAGCGTGTACTGAGCCTCAGGGTTGCTCAGTGCACTGACAACGGCCAGCACGCCGTTGCCGCACCCCAGGTCGGCCACCCGTGCCTTGCCCAGATTCTTCGGCAGCCAGGGCAGAAACGCCCGGGTGCCGATATCCAGGCCGTCGCGGCAGAACACATTGGCGTGATTAACCAGCTCCAGCGCCGGTTCATCAAGCGTGTAGCGGGTCGGGTAGGGCGAAGGCTGGGGCTCTTTGTCTTCAGGCGTGACAAACAGCAACCGGGCTTTTTTTACCGCCAGTGAAGCCTGGACCGGGCCGACATACTCTTCCAGCAACTCACCAGCCGAGCGCGGCAGGTGCTTGACCATCGCCGCTGCCACGACCCTGGCACCGGGCGCTAGCTGGCCTTGCAGGCGGATCAGTTGCTCTTCAAGCAGGGCCAGGGTCTTGGGGATATGGATCAGCACCCAGTCGAAGGGGCCTTGCAGTGGCGCGCTGGCCGGAATCAAGGTCACCGCGTCTGCGCTCAGGCCATTGCGCAGCAGGTTGATTTCCAGCGCCTGTGCACCGAGAACCGAGTCGGTGCTGCTCGATACCGTGGCATGCGGCGCCAGGCTCGTCGCCAGCGCGCCAAAGCTGTCATTGAGCACCAGAACCCGGGTCTGCAGGGTCAGGCCATGTTCGGCTACATGATTGAGCAGGTACTCATCTGCCGCATCGAACGCCTGCAGCGGTTCGTTGGGTTGTTCGGGCTGACGGATCAGATCAAGTTCGGCAAAAGGGCTGGTGAGCACGGGCATGGCAGGAAACTCTGGGCAAACGACAAGTGTCACGCTAGACCGGTTTGACCCAGGCTGGCTTGAGGGGCGTGATTCTACGTGCTTTTTACCCTTGGCACCTGCCATTGCGGTGCAAAGTTGTAGGGTCAGAACATTCCGCTCAAGGCGGCCTGTACAGCGGCGGCCGTCTTGTTGCAGACCCCCATTTTATGAATGGCACTGGCAATATGAAAATTGATGGTTCGCTCCTTCAAACGCAGGATGATTGCGATATCGGCGGCTGTCTTGCCCTGGGCGGACCACTTGAGGATTTCGATTTCTCTCTGCGTCAGGACAACGGCAGGTGAACGTTGTGGTGATACGGTTGCGGCGGGCTCCATAGTCGCCTCCCTGCTTGTGTTGGCGAATCCCGGGTGAGGGGGTTCTCTGAGTTTAGGGAAAAAGCGCCCGGGAACCATGGGGCTGAAATCCATCCAGACGGATGGAGTAATGGCTATTTAAGTATTCAAAGGAGGGTGTCCTGGCGGAAGCCGCGGCCTGCTCAGCTTGCATCGAGTTGGATGAAATCGGGCCTGCTCGTCGTGATGGGCCGGCAAGAACCAAACAGTCTAAGGTTGTCTGGCTGCGACAGACCCTACAAACAGGTGGTGTTTATCGGCATGCATTTGCGGGACACTTGGGACCCGCCATTCATGTTCAGGAGTCGCAAGCACACCATGACCGTCAGCGAAGACAAGTTCACCCGGCAAACGCTGCAGCGCGTTACCCCGTTGACCGCCAATCTTTTCACCCTGCGCGCCAGCCGCGACGCAGGCTTTCGCTTTCGCGCCGGGCAGTTTGCCCGTCTGGGTGTCACCAAGGCTGATGGCAGTACAGTGTGGCGTGCCTACTCGATGGTGTCCTCGCCCTATGACGAGTTTCTCGAATACTTTTCCATCGTGGTGCCGGACGGTGAGTTCACCAGTGAGCTGAGCCGTCTGCGCGAAGGCGATCAACTGCTGGTCGAAAAACAGTCATACGGTTACCTGACCCTGGATCGCTTCGTCGACGGTCGCGATCTGTGGCTGCTGGCCACCGGGACCGGCGTGGCGCCGTTCCTGTCGATCCTTCAGGATTTCGAAGTCTGGGAAAAATTCGAACGCATCATTCTGGTCTACAGCGTGCGTGAAGCCAAAGAGCTGGCTTATCAACCGTTGATCGACGAACTGACCCAGCGCGAGTACCTGGCTGAATATGCCCACAAGTTCTTGTACCTACCGGTAGTGACCCGTGAACAGCACCCAGGGGCACTGAACGAGCGCATTACTACGCTGATCGAAAACGGCGACCTGGAAACTGCCGCAGGGCTTGAGCTGACGCCTGAGCATTCGCGGGTGATGCTGTGCGGCAACCCGGAAATGGTCGACGAAACCCGCGCGTTGCTCAAGCAGCGCGGGCTGCAACTAAGCCTGAGCCGCCGACCGGGGCAGGTGGCCGTGGAAACCTACTGGTAACCACGACCGGCAGGGTTACCAAGCTGGCGCGAAAAGCCCCTTCCTTCAGGTGGGGGATGAAAGCGCCACCGCAAAGCGGTCATAGGGGTTAACATCCCAAAAACCGCCCCTATTCTGTATTTCATGACTGAAATGAAAGCGACCAAAACCCTCAAGGTTCGAGTGCGAGACAAGCACGCAGCGCAGCTGCGTGAAGCGTCTCGTGCTGTGAATTTTGTGTGGAACTACGTAAACGAGTTGAGCAGTCGCACGATTCGTGAGCGTGGTCGTTTTCTGTCGGCGTTCGACATTCACAAGTACACCAACGGGGCCGGCAAAGACCTGAGCCTGCACAGCCAATCGGTGCAGGCTGTTGCCGACGAATATGTCACACGGCGCAAGCAGTTCAAAAAGCGCCAGCTCCGCTGGCGCTGCTCGGGCGGCGCTCGGCGCAGCCTGGGCTGGGTGCCCCTCAAGGCCGGCGCTGCTGTCTGGAAAAACGGCCAGGTCGTCTTCAACAAGCAGCACTTCAAGGTCTGGGACAGCTACGGCCTGGCGGGCTTTAAATTCAGATCCGGTAGCTTCAACGAGGACAGCCGTGGACGCTGGTATTTCAACGTCGTGGTCGAGGTCGACCGCCAGCTGTCGCCGGGCCAGGACGCGGTGGGTATCGACCTCGGACTGAAAACCACGGCCACCTGCAGCGACGGTGATCGCCTTGAAAGCGGCAGGTTCTACCGGGATCTGGAGAGCGCCCTGGGCACGGCCCAGCGCGCCGGCAAGAAAGCCCGTGTGCGGGCGATTCACGCCAAGGTTGCGAACCGTCGCAAGGATACCCTGCATAAGTTCAGCAACGCGCTGGTAGCGCGTTGTGGTGTCATTGTGGTGGGCGATGTGAACTCACTGAAACTCGCGAAAACCAGGATGGCCAAGTCGGTGCTGGACGCCGGCTGGGGCCAATTGAAAACCATGCTGGAATACAAATGCGATCACGCAGGCACGGTTTTCAAGGTTGTCAGCGAGAGAAACACCACCCAAACCTGTTCGAGCTGCAAGCAATTGCCGGACTCGAGGCCCAGAGGTATCGCAGGGCTTGGAATAAGGGAATGGACTTGTTGTGGGTGTGGTGCCACCCACGACCGCGACGTCAACGCCGCCAAGAACATTCTCGCGCTCGGGCATGAGCGTCCAATTGTGGGAATCCCCGCCTTTTAGGGCGGGGAGGATGTCAAAACGGCTTGTTCGGATCGACGGTCACCGGGGCGGCAGGTTTGTTCTGCTCCTTGAGCAGATCACGGATCTCGCTCAGCAGCACCTCCTGCTTGTTGACTGTCGGCGCCTTGGCTTCTTCGCGTTTAAGGCGATTGATCGCCTTGACGCCCATGAAGATCGCAAAGGCGACAATCAGGAAGTCGATCACGGTCTGGATGAATTTACCGTAGGCCAGGACCACGGCGGGTGCATCGCCTTGCGCCGCACGCAGGGTAACGCCCAGATCGCTGAAGTCCACACCACCAATCAGCAGGCCCAACGGCGGCATGATCACGTCGCCGACGAACGACGAGACGATCTTGCCGAACGCGGCACCGATGATGATACCCACGGCCATATCGACCACATTGCCTTTGACGGCGAAGGCTTTGAATTCGTTAACGATGCTCATGGGTCATTCCTTGTTACAGATGAGAAGATCGGCTCCAGTGTAATAGAGCATGGGACAGTTTGCCCCCCGCACCTGCAATCGACCGGGCACGAGCGGACAAGTTTTATCCAACTGTGCAAAAACACCGGCGGGCGGGCCAACTGTATTGCTGGCCGGCTGCGTTATGATGTCGGCTTTTGCCAGCGGGGTTTGCTGCATGGCCAAAGCCAAGCGCTTGTACGGTTGCACTGAATGCGGTGCGACTTTTCCCAAATGGGCCGGGCAATGTGCCGACTGCGGTGCGTGGAACACCCTGGTCGAAACCGTGCTGGAGAGCGGCGCAGCCGCGGCGCCCAGCGGGCGTAGTGGCTGGACCGGGGCGCAGACCCAGATCAAGACCCTGGCCGAAGTCAGTGTTGAAGAAATTCCGCGTTTTTCTACCCGCTCCACCGAGCTGGACCGGGTGCTGGGCGGCGGGATGGTCGATGGCTCGGTGATCCTGATCGGCGGCGATCCCGGCATCGGCAAATCCACCATTCTGCTGCAAACCTTGTGTCATCTGGCCGAGAGCATGCCGGCCCTGTATGTCACCGGTGAGGAATCGCAACAACAGGTGGCCATGCGCGCCCGGCGTCTGGGGCTGCCGCAAGACAAGCTGCGGGTGATGACCGAGACCAGCATCGAGTCGATCATTGCCACTGCCAGGGTCGAGCAACCCAAGGTCATGGTCATCGACTCGATCCAGACCATCTTTACCGAACAGCTGCAATCGGCGCCCGGTGGTGTGGCTCAGGTTCGCGAAAGCACCGCGCTGCTGGTGCGCTATGCCAAGCAAAGCGGTACGGCGATCTTTCTGGTCGGCCATGTCACCAAAGAGGGCGCGCTGGCCGGCCCGCGCGTGTTGGAGCATATGGTCGATACCGTGTTGTACTTCGAGGGTGAAGCCGATGGCCGCCTGCGCCTGCTGCGGGCGGTGAAGAACCGGTTCGGCGCGGTCAACGAACTGGGGGTGTTCGGCATGACTGACCGGGGCCTCAAGGAGGTCTCCAACCCGTCGGCGATTTTCCTCAGCCGCGCCCAGGAAGAGGTGTCTGGCAGTGTAGTGATGGCCACTTGGGAGGGGACCCGGCCGATGCTGGTCGAGGTGCAGGCACTGGTCGATGACAGCCATATGGCCAACCCGCGCCGGGTTACTCTGGGGCTGGATCAGAATCGCCTGGCCATGCTGCTGGCGGTGCTGCATCGCCATGGCGGCATCCCGACCCACGATCAGGATGTGTTCCTCAACGTGGTGGGTGGGGTCAAGGTGCTGGAAACCGCGTCCGACCTGGCGCTGATGGCGGCGGTGATGTCCAGCCTGCGCAACCGGCCGTTGCCCCATGACCTGCTGGTGTTCGGCGAGGTTGGGTTGTCAGGGGAGGTGCGCCCGGTGCCCAGTGGCCAGGAGCGTCTGAAGGAGGCAGCCAAGCACGGCTTCAAGCGTGCCATCGTACCCAAGGGCAATGCGCCCAAAGAGGGATTTGCCGGCTTGCAGGTCGTCGCCGTCACCCGCCTTGAACAGGCCCTGGATGCCTTGTTCGAATAAACCGTTCAGATTTCGATCAGCGCCGCCAGCTCGCGGTCGAGCTCGTCATGGTCCGCCAGATTCAGCTCTACCAGGCGTCTGAGGTGGCTGATCGACTCCAGCCCGATATGTTGGCAGACAAAGCCCAGGTGCTGGCTGTCGTCGTGGGTTTGCTGAACTTCCATGCGCACCGTCGCATCGGCGCTCAGGTGGATGTCGACCAGAAAGTTACGGCGGGTGTCGCCGTCCCAGGCTTCGGGGCGCTCGATCAGTAACCCCTTGAGTGACAGGTCGAGCAACTGCACTGCCCAGGTCCGCTCATCCTGGCTCAGGCTGGTCCTGGCATCGAAGGCAATACGTTTGAAGCGCCGGCGATCTGCGGGGGAATCGGTCATCACGTGCACTCCTCGGGCTGAGCGGGTCAGCGGGCAGGTCTGGGTAACAGACCGCGTGTGCAATCAAGATAAACCCGAAGTGCAGCGCCGACCAGTTCTACCTGCACCGCAGGCGCTGGCCGACAGGCCCGCCAGTCGTGATCCGGACGCTCTAGGCCGCGGTTTTTTACGTTTTGATTAATTTGTGTCTATACCTTGGTTGGGGGTGGCCTTTCGCTGCGACAGCGCTACACTCGCACTGCTGGTTTCTAGTCACTTTTGCTGGAATAACAATATGAAAAATAACAACAGCTTGATGCGCCATGTGCCTTGGGTGCTACTGGCGATCATTGGGGCCTGTGCCCTGGGGGTCGTCGCGCTACGCCGCGGCGAAGCAATCAACGCCTTGTGGATCGTAGTGGCAGCGGTTGCCATCTACCTGGTCGCTTTCCGTTACTACAGTCTGTTCATCGCCAACCACGTCATGCAGCTGGACCCGCGTCGCGCGACGCCGGCTGTCGTCAATAACGATGGTCTGGATTACGTTCCAACCAACAAACACATCCTGTTCGGCCACCACTTCGCGGCCATCGCCGGTGCCGGCCCGCTGGTCGGCCCTGTGCTGGCGGCGCAAATGGGCTATCTGCCCGGTACGCTCTGGCTGATCGCCGGTGTGGTGCTGGCCGGTGCCGTGCAGGACTTCATGATCCTGTTCCTGTCGACGCGCCGTAACGGCCGTTCGCTGGGCGACATGGTCCGCGAGGAAATGGGCCGTATTCCCGGCACCATCGCCTTGTTCGGCTGCTTCCTGATCATGATCATCATCCTTGCGGTGCTGGCGCTGATCGTGGTCAAGGCCCTGGCCGAAAGCCCGTGGGGCATGTTCACGGTGATCGCGACGATACCGATTGCGATATTCATGGGCGTGTACATGCGTTACATCCGCCCGGGCCGCATCGGTGAAATCTCGATCATCGGGGTCGTGCTGCTGCTGGCATCGATCTGGTTCGGCGGCCTGGTTGCCGCCGATCCGGTCTGGGGCCCGCGCTTTACCTTCACCGGCGTGCAGATCACCTGGATGCTGGTCGGCTACGGTTTCGTCGCGGCCATGCTGCCGGTCTGGCTGCTGCTGGCGCCACGTGACTACCTGTCGACCTTCCTCAAGATCGGCACCATCGTCGGCCTGGCCATCGGTATCCTGATTCTGGCACCTGAGCTGAAAATGCCGGCCCTGACCCAGTTCACCGACGGCACCGGTCCGGTCTGGAAAGGCAGCCTGTTCCCGTTCCTGTTCATCACCATTGCCTGTGGTGCGGTATCGGGCTTCCATGCGCTGATCTCTTCGGGCACCACCCCCAAGTTGCTGGATAACGAAGTCAACGCCCGTTACATCGGCTACGGCGGCATGCTGATGGAGTCGTTTGTGGCAATCATGGCCATGGTCGCTGCATCGGTCATCGAGCCAGGCGTCTACTTCGCCATGAACAGCCCGGCGGCGATTGTCGGCAGCGACGTCGTGTCGGTGGCTGCCAAGGTCAGTGAGTGGGGCTTCCTGATTACCCCTGAACAACTGACCGCCACCGCAGCCGACATCGGCGAGCACACCATTCTGGCCCGTGCCGGTGGTGCGCCGACCCTGGCGGTGGGTATCGCGCAGATCCTTCACCAGGTACTGCCGGGTGAAAACACCATGGCCTTCTGGTACCACTTCGCGATTCTGTTCGAGGCGCTGTTCATCCTGACCGCGGTGGACGCCGGTACCCGTGCCGGCCGCTTCATGCTCCAGGACCTGCTGGGCAGCTTCGTTCCAGCCCTCAAACGCACCGAGTCGTGGACGGCCAACATCATCGGCACCGGTGGTTGCGTGGCGCTGTGGGGTTACCTGCTGTATCAGGGCGTGATCGATCCGTTGGGTGGCATCAATACCCTGTGGCCGCTGTTCGGCATCTCCAACCAGATGCTCGCCGGTATCGCCCTGATGCTCGCCAGCGTCGTACTGATCAAGATGAAGCGTCAGCGCTACGTCTGGGTCACCGCAGTACCGGCCGCCTGGCTGCTGATCTGCACCGTGACAGCCAGCATGATCAAGCTGTTCGACTCCAACCCTGCGGTAGGCTTCCTGGCCCTGGCCAAGAAGTACAGCACCGCAGCCGAAGCCGGCCAACTGCTGGCTCCGGCCAAGAACATGGACCAGATGCAGCACGTGATCATGAACGCCTACACCAACGCAGGCCTCAGTGTGCTGTTCCTGTTCGTGGTCGGCAGTATCCTGTTCTACTCCCTGAAAGTGGGTAGCCAGGCCTGGAGCAAGCCTGAGCGCAGCGACAAAGAGTCGCCGTACCAGGAAATGCCACCAGGGGCACAGGTGTGATGAGCGTCATGCGAGGATCTGCCAATGTTCAATGACCTGGGTCGTCTGGGCAAATACCTCGGTCAGGCTGCACGCCTGATGGTGGGAATGCCCGACTACGACAACTATGTGGAACATATGCAGAACAAGCACCCGGACAAACCGGTAATGAGCTACGAGGAGTTCTTCCGGGAACGCCAGGAAGCCCGTTACGGTGGCAAGAGTGGTCCGAAGTGTTGTTGAACCTCTGACATGACTGTTTGACCCGACGCGCCACAGGTTCTTGCCTGTGGCGCGTTTTGTTTTTAGTGCAAGCCTCTGCCAAGGAGCCCCCATGAGCGAGTTGCAACCCATCCCCGTTACCGTGCTGACCGGCTTTCTGGGCGCGGGCAAGACCACCTTGCTGCGCCACCTGCTCAAGGCCGAGCACGGCCTGAAGATTGCGGTGATCGAAAACGAATTCAGCGACGCCGGCATCGACAGCCAGTTGCTCGGCGACGAGCCGGTCCAGGTCATGACTCTGTCCAATGGCTGCGTGTGCTGCACCATCCACACCGACCTGACCAAAGCGCTGTACCTGCTGCTGGAGCGCCTGGACAGCGGCGAAATCGCTTTCGACCGGCTGGTGATCGAATGCACCGGTCTGGCCGACCCGGCGCCGGTGGCGCAGACTTTTTTCATCGACGAGGAACTGCGTGAGCGCTACATCCTCGACGGCATCATCACCCTGGTCGACGCGGCGCATGCCGATGTGCACCTGACCCAGACCATCGCCCAGGCCCAGATCGGCTTCGCCGACCGGCTGCTGGTCAGCAAGCGTGATCTGGTCGATGACGAAACATTCGAGGCGCTCAGTGCCCGTCTGGCGCGGATCAACCGTCGTGCGCCGATCCGTACGGTCGATCACGGGCGTATCGATCTGGCCGAGTTACTGGACGTGCGTGGCTTCAACCTCAATGCCGACCTGGGCGGTGGCATCACCTTGCGTCCCGTGGCACCGGCCGGCAATAACGGCGACCGCATCTCCAGCCTGGTACTGCGCACTGACCAGCCGCTGGATATCGATCGGCTCAGCGAGTTCATGAACACCCTGCTGGAAGATCACGGCAAGCAATTGCTGCGCTACAAGGGCGTGCTCAACATCGCCGGCGAACCACGCCGGCTGGTGTTTCAGGGCGTGCTGAAACTGTACGGTTTTGACTGGGACACCGAATGGGCCGAAGACGAAGCGCGTGAGAGCGTGATCGTGTTCATTGCCGATGAATTGCCCGAGGAGAAGATCCGCGCAGGGTTTGCCGCGCTGGTTGGAGCTTAAGCTACAAGCTACAAGCGGTAAGGTGTGAGCCGTTGATTTTGATCTTCGAGCCGAGAGGGTACAGACACCGCCGAACGCGACGATTGGCGCTGGCCGATTGGAGGTGTCGATTTGGTGGGAAAACCGGCACGGAAGCCGGTTTTAGGTGCGCTGGGCAGGACGCCCATCGCGCCGACCGCCAAATCGGCACCGGAGTGAGGGGACCCCCGTAGGGGGCCAAGACCGGAGCAAGCGCTTTGGTGACTTTGGCGCCCCAAAGTCACTCGCCCAGCAGGGCGAAACCTGCAGTTCAGGCAGCGCGATGAAGGATTTTCCAGCGGCCTAAAGACCCATTCGCGGCTAAAGCCAATACTGTTCAATTAAGTGCTTGATGTCCCCTGTGGGAGCGAGTTTGCTCGCGAAGAGGCCGGTAAAGTCACAGCATCTGCTGCGAATGTGCTGGCGTCTTCGTCGGCAAGCCACCACCGAGTATGCGGCGTCCAAAGTAACTCGCGGCCACAAAAAAGCCCGGCGCCAAGGCCGGGCTTTTCATGCAGCAGGCTACGCGATTACGCGCCGTAAACCGGCAGACGTGCACAGATCGCCTTGACCTTCTCGCGTACCGCATCAATCACGGCTTCGTTGTTCAGGTCAGCCAGGATGTCGCAGATCCAGCCAGCCAGTTCCTTGCACTCGGTTTCCTTGAAGCCACGAGTGGTCACTGCCGGGGTGCCGAAACGCAGGCCCGAAGTGACGAATGGCGAACGCGGGTCGTTAGGTACCGAGTTCTTGTTGACGGTGATGTAGGCACGGCCCAGAGCGGCGTCTGCATCTTTACCGGAAATGTCCTGCTTGATCAGAGACAGCAGGAACAGGTGGTTCTGGGTGCCGCCGGAAACGACGTCGAAGCCACGCTCGATGAACACGCTGGCCATGGCCTGGGCGTTCTTCACCACTTGCTGCTGGTACGCCTTGAACTCAGGTTGCAGGGCTTCCTTGAAGCACACCGCCTTGGCTGCGATCACGTGCTCCAGTGGGCCGCCCTGGGCGCCCGGGAATACTGCGCTGTTGAGCTTCTTCTCGATCTCGGCGTTGGCACGGGCCAGGATCAGGCCGCCACGTGGACCACGCAGGGTCTTGTGAGTCGTGGTGGTGACCACGTCAGCGAACGGAACCGGGTTCGGGTAGACGCCAGCGGCGACCAGACCGGCGACGTGAGCCATATCGACGAACAGCAGTGCGCCGACCTTGTCAGCGATTTCGCGGAAACGAGCGAAGTCCAGAACCTGCGAATAGGCAGAGAAACCGGCGACGATCATCTTGGGTTTGTGCTCGACAGCCAGGCGCTCGACTTCGTTGTAGTCGATCAGGCCGTTGGCATCGATGCCGTATTGAATGGCGTTGTACAGTTTGCCCGACGAGCTGACGCTGGCGCCGTGGGTCAGGTGACCACCGTGAGCCAGGCTCATGCCCAGGATGGTGTCGCCGGCCTGCAGCAGCGCCAGATAGACAGCGGCGTTGGCCTGGGAGCCAGCGTGCGGCTGGACGTTGGCGTAGTCGGCACCGAACAGCTCTTTGGCGCGGTCGATGGCCAGTTGTTCAACGATGTCGACATACTCGCAACCACCGTAGTAACGCTTGCCCGGGTAACCTTCGGCATACTTGTTGGTCAGCGCCGAGCCCTGAGCTTCCATCACTGCGGGGCTTGTGTAGTTTTCCGAAGCGATCAGCTCGATGTGCTCTTCCTGGCGCACGGCTTCTTGTTCCATGGCGGCAAAAAGATCGGGGTCGAACTTGGCGATAGTCAAATCACGGCTGAACATGGCTGTCCTCGAGGGCTTGGAGCGGAAAAGGGGGGCATTCTACCCCATCGGAGAATCTCTGGCATATGAAAGGGCCTCATCCGTCGGGTGAAGCAGCTGCAAGCTCGTAGGAGCGGATTCATCCGCGAACATTGACCAGGCGACACCTCTGCTGTGCCTGGCCTGACCCCATCGCGGCTGAAGCCGCCTGCCGCCGCTTCAATCCAGCATGAACAGTGCGTCATTGCTGAACTGGGCCTCGAACTGCCCGGCCGGCATCGGGCGGCCGAACAGGTAGCCTTGTACCTCGTCGCAGCCATGCTCGCGCAAGAAGTCCAGTTGCTCGTGGGTTTCCACGCCTTCGGCGATCACCGACAGGTTCAGGCTGTGCGCCATGGCGATGATCGCCCGGGCAATCTGTGCATCCTGCTCGCCCGAGGGCAAACCATCGACGAAGGAGCGATCGATCTTGAGCACATCGATCGGGAACTGCTTGAGGTAGTTGAGCGATGAGTAGCCGGTGCCAAAGTCGTCAACCGCGATGCTCAAACCGAGATTCTTGAGGCCGGCCAGGGTCTGCATGGCTTCGCCGACTTCACGCATCAGGATACTTTCGGTCAGTTCCAGCTCCAGGCAGGCCGGGGGCAGCCCGGTGTCCCTGAGGGTGGCAGCGATGCGTTCGCCCAGTTGCCCGTCGCCAAACTGACGGGCAGAAATATTGACCGACACCTTCGGCACCCGAACCCGTTCCTGGTGCCAGGTCTTGAGCTGGCGGCAGGCCTCGGCCAGTACCCAGTCGCCAACTTCCATGACCAGGCCAAGCTCTTCGAGCACTGGAATGAAGTCGTTCGGTGGCACCAGCCCGCGTCGTGGATGGCGCCAGCGCAGCAGTGCCTCGGCGCCGGTCAGGCGCTTGCCGTCGCCGCTGAACTGCGGTTGGTAGTAAAGCACGAACTCTTCCTGTTCCAGCGCGTGGCGCAGATCGCTTTCCAGCTCCAGGCGTTCCAGCGCGGTTGCGTTCATGTCGGCCTGGTAAAACTGGAAGTTGTTCTTGCCGCGCTCTTTGGCGTGATACATCGCCGTGTCGGCGTTCTTCATCAACTGGCTCAGTTCATGGCCATCCTGGGGACTCAGGGCAATGCCGATACTGGCAGTGACGAAGAACTCGCGGCCCTCCAGAACAAACGGCGTGACCAGGCTATTGAGAATCTGTTCGGCCACATGAATGGCGCGGTTCAGGGCAACCTCACGGGTAGCGCCGGAGTGCAGCAGCAGGGTGAATTCGTCGCCGCCCATGCGTGCCACGGTATCGTCATCAGTCACGCAGGCCAGCAGCCGACTGGCCATTTCCTTGAGCATGCGGTCGCCGGCGGCATGGCCGAGCGAGTCGTTGATCGGTTTGAAACGGTCGAGGTCGAGGAACATCAGCACCACCCAGGCGCTCTGGCGCTCGGCCTGCTGCAATGCCGAATGGAGGCGGTCCTGGAACAGGGTGCGGTTGGGCAGGTGGGTCAGGGCGTCGTAGTAGGCCAGGCGATGAATGCGCTGCTCGCTGGCCTTGCGCTCGCTGATGTCGCTGAAGAAGCACACATAGCTGGCCAGGTCGCCTTCATCATCAAGGACTGCGGTGATCCCGACCCAGGCCGGGTATTGCTCGCCGTTGCGGCGCTTGAGCTGAACCTCGCCTTCCCAGTTGCCGCGCTGGTTAAGGTGCCGGAGCACCTGGTGCAGGTGCGCCTCTTCGTGCTCTACGGTCAGCAGGGTCGGCAACTGGTCCAGGATCTGGTGGACCTCGTAGCCACTGACCCGGGTGAAAGCATCATTGGCCTGCACGATGTAACCGGCCGGGTCGGTGATCAGGATCGCGGAAGTCGAGTGCTCGAAAACCGTAGCCGCCATGCGCAGGTCTTTTTCAGCCCGGCGTTGCTGGCTGACGTCGCGGGCGACGCCCAGGATGCCCTCGAAACTGCCATGCTCGTCCCAGACCAGTACCAGGCGCAGTTCAATAGGAATCTTGCGGCCATCGGCGCGCAGGCAATCGAAGACGAACTGACGGGTCGGCACTTCGTTGCGCAGCCGCTCCAGGTCGTGCGGCTTGTTCAACATTTTGCGGATACGAACGATCAGGCTGTAGATGCCGGTCAGTTGCTGCGGGTTAGCCAGCGCCGCGCTCCAGCCATTGCGGACAATCCAGTCGGCGCTGTAGCCCAGTACCGTTTCGACTGACGGGCTGACGTAGTTGAGTTCCAGACCCCGATCAGTGGAGAAGATAACGTCGCTGATGCTTTCGGCAAGCATCCGGTAGCGCTGTTCGCTGTCGCGCAGCGACTGGCTGGCGGTCACCTGGTGGGTGATGTCTTTGGCAATACCGATGATCCGCGTGACCTGGTCATCCTTGTCCCAGGCCATCGCCTGTTCGCGGATATCGAAATGGCGCCAGCTCTGTTGGCAGTCACGAAAGCGCAGTACGCATTGCAGCAGTTCGTTGTGCCCATGATGGCGTTGGCGCAGGCGCATGTCCCGGTAGTTGCTGGCATCGTCGGGGTGCAGCAGCAACTCCCAGAAAAACTCACCCATGCTTTGCAGTTCAGTCTTGCTGTAACCCAGCGTCTGCCCCAGATGGTGGTTGCTGTAGATCATCCGCTGGCTGGGCACGTCTTGCACGTACAGGTGATCGGGCACGGTCCGAACCACGTCGGACCAGAAGCTTTCGCGGTCCAGCAACGACAGTTCCATCTGCTTGCGGCTAGTGATGTCGCCAATGCTGAGAATCACCGAGTCGTAGTCGCTCTGCTCTTCGGGCAGGCGCATGACCAGCCAGAGATGCTGGTCTTCACCTGCGTCACGGGTCAGGCGAATTTCCAGCTCCAGGCTCGGCTCGTTGGCCAGGACCGCGCGGATGATCCGTGTTCCCGGGCCTGCGGGGTTTCTCGGGTTTGCGTCGATCAGCGAGTCCCAGGCCTGCTGACTGTTCTCGATACCCAGCAGGTCCAGCGCGAACTGATTGACTTCTGTGATGTGCAATTGCTGGAGCAGCCGTTTGAACTGGCTGGGCTGGTGTTTGATCAGCCTGTCCAGATCCTCGGCATTGCGCACTTGCAAGCTGTCGAGCAAGGTAAACAGCGCGGACATGTCGAGCACGCAGATGGCAACGCCTGCGCCCTCGAAAATGCCCTGATAACGGCGACGGCTTTCAACCAGTTGGGTCTGGCGGCGACGCAAGCCAAACAGGGTAATCAAGGGCAGGATGGCAAACATCATGGCCAGCACGCACTTGAAAATCAGTGGCAACACTAGCGCCTCGCGCTCTTGCCGGGCATCGAACAAACCATGCAGTTGCCAGTCGCTGTTGCTGATCGGTTGCAGCAGCACCGTTTGCAGGTTGCCATTACTGCGATGCCCGTCACGGGCGATAATCTGCGACTGGTCACGATTTTCCAGGCGCCACAGGTGCATGAAGTCGTGGGACGGTTGCTGGGTCAGCGGCTTGAGTGCCTCCCGGCCCAGACGCAATGCCCAGTAGTCACCGGTAATGCCACCCGCCTGACGGACCAACAGGTAAACCAGCCGGCCGTCGCTGGCGTTGGTGTAGTAGTACGGCTTGCCTTGGGCTTTGCGCAGTTGCTCTTTGAGAAAGGCTGCGTCACCGGTGCCCATTGCACTGTCTTTGATGATATCGCCGGCTGGGCTGAGCCAGGCCACGCTTTGCAGGGCCGGCAGCGCCTGGCGCAGGTTGTCCAGGGTCGAGGGCTGCTCCAGCGACTGACCGACGCTGACCGCCTCATCCAGCAGGCTCACGCTGACCTGGGCGCTGAGTGTCAGGTTCAGGCTCAGGCGGTCTGCCAGCTGCATGCTGTAGTCCAGGCTGCGCTGGCGCTGACGCTCTTGAGTCTGTTGAAACTGCTCGAAGGATTGCCACAGCAACAGGGCGAGCATCACCAACACCAGAGCGGCCAACGCGCCTTTCAGTGAACCGCGCACAGGCAGTTGACTGGAATTCTTGACGCTACGCGATGATGTAGAAGCCGTTGGTGTGGGCAAGTCGATGTTCCTGACTACTGGACTGAAGCAGCGAATGCAGCCTGCACTATAAGCCGGGCGCCCAAATGGCGGCTAGCATGCCTTTAGTTGTGGCTAAGTGCCAGCGTTTATTGGTGGTCACGCCTGTTTGTCGGCCCGTTCGGTTGGTTGTATTTGCCGTATTTCACTTCGCATTTGATCAATTCAAGGCGCGTAACTGTTACTCGGCAAGGACCGGCAAAGAATTAAGCCGGATCTGGCATTGTTCAAGGGGTTTTCTGCACCTTTTTTAGTCATATCGCCAGGGCGGTATCTGCCTGCGGCGTAACGGCGGATTTCGGGCTGTCGCCGGGCAGCCCCCCTGCCAGCGTCCGCCGACTTGGGTTAAGCTTGCCGACCCTGAGCGCAGTTGAGTGGCGCTTGTTTGTCGTACGCAATGCAGCCTGCCCGGTGTTCCGACCGCGTCGCGCGGCCCGCGCAATTTTGCTGCTCTGAATCTGAATAATTGCTTCTTTATGGCTTTGCTTGCCAGGCAAGGCTTTCAATCACGTTTTCGAGCGAGGTCCAGGTTTTGGCTCAATACGTCTACACCATGCATCGGCTGAGCAAAGTAGTGCCGCCGAAGCGGGAAATTCTCAAAAACATCTCCCTGTCGTTCTTCCCGGGCGCCAAGATCGGCGTGCTGGGCCTCAACGGCTCGGGTAAATCCACCCTGCTGAAAATCATGGCTGGCGTTGACACCGAGTTTGACGGTGAAGCCCGTCCGATGCCTGAGCTGAATGTCGGCTATCTGCCACAGGAGCCGCAGCTGGACCCGGAAAAGACCGTCCGTGAAGTGGTTGAAGAAGCCGTCAGCGTGATCAAGGACGCCCAGGCGCGCCTCGACGAAGTCTATGCCGCCTATGCCGAGCCGGACGCTGACTTTGACAAGCTGGCCGCCGAACAGGCCAAGCTCGAAGCCATTTTGCAGGCTGCCGATGGTCACAACCTGGAGCGTCAGCTGGAAGTCGCCGCCGATGCGCTGCGCCTGCCGGCCTGGGACGCCAAGGTGGCGGTGCTGTCCGGTGGTGAAAAACGCCGTGTTGCCCTGTGCCGCTTGCTGCTGTCCGCCCCGGACATGCTGCTGCTTGACGAGCCGACCAACCACCTGGACGCCGACTCGGTGGCCTGGCTGGAGCGCTTCCTGCACGACTTCCCGGGCACCGTGGTAGCCATTACCCACGACCGTTACTTCCTGGATAACGTCGCTGGCTGGATCCTTGAACTCGACCGCGGCGCAGGCATCCCGTACGAAGGTAACTACTCGGGCTGGCTGGAGACCAAGTCGGCGCGTCTGGAGCAGGAGTCCAAGCAACAGAGTGCACACGAAAAAGCCATGAAGGAAGAGCTGGAGTGGGTGCGCAAAGGCGCCAAAGCCCGCCAGTCCAAATCCAAGGCCCGTCTGGCACGCTTCGAAGAAATGCAATCGCAGGAATTCCAGAAGCGCAGCGAGACCAACGAGATCTACATTCCGGCCGGTCCGCGGCTGGGCGACAACGTGATCGAGTTCAAGAATGTCACCAAGAGCTACGGTGATCGGGTCCTGATCGATAACCTGTCGTTCACCATGCCAAAAGGCGCGATCGTCGGCGTTATCGGTGGTAACGGTGCAGGTAAATCGACCCTGTTCCGCATGATCATGGGCAAGGAGCAGCCAGACTCGGGCAGCATCGCGATCGGCGAAACCGTGCAACTGGCGTGTGTCGACCAGGCGCGTGACGACCTCGACGGCGGCAAGACCGTGTTCCAGCAGATCTCCGACGGTTCCGACCAGATCCGTATCGGCAACTACGAGATTCCGTCGCGTACTTATGTGGGGCGCTTTAACTTCAAGGGTGGCGATCAGCAGAAGTTCGTCAAGGATCTGTCCGGTGGTGAGCGTGGCCGTCTGCACCTGGCCCTGACCCTGAAGGAGGGCGGTAACGTCCTGCTGCTCGACGAACCGTCCAACGACCTCGACGTCGAAACCCTGCGTTCCCTGGAAGAGGCTCTGCTGGACTTCCCGGGCGCAGCGATTGTGATTTCCCACGATCGGTGGTTCCTGGACCGCGTGGCAACTCACATCCTGGCTTACGAAGACGATTCGAACATTGTGTTCTTCGAAGGCAACTACACCGAGTACGAAGCCGATCGCAAGAAGCGCCTGGGCGATGCGGCCACCCAGCCGCATCGGGTCCGGCACAAGAAGCTGGCTCAATAAGCCGGTTGTCTTCGCACAGGAATGGGGCCTTTATGGCCCCATTTTTGTGCTCGTTTTTCAGCTTTGGCAGGTGGCTATTTATATATTTGCACCAGAAAAATTCATAAAAACGACATTTCGCACTTTTTAAGTGCGTTTTGAATTGGTAGAGTCCGGGAAAATTCCTACAAATAGCCACTCTGTCGAGACGTTCCAATGACCGAATCCGTCGATGTTTTCCTTGCTCGTCTGAAGCAACGCGATCCTGCCCAGCCCGAGTTTCATCAGGCAGTGGAAGAGGTGCTGCGGACCCTCTGGCCGTTTCTGGAAGCCAACCCGCATTACCTTGAGGCCGGCATCGTCGAACGTATGGTCGAGCCGGAGCGTGCGGTGCTGTTTCGTGTGTCGTGGGTCGACGATCAGGGCAAGGTTCAGGTCAACCGCGGCTATCGCATCCAGATGAGCAGTGCCATCGGCCCTTATAAAGGCGGCCTGCGTTTCCACCCCTCGGTGGATCTGAGCGTGCTCAAATTCCTGGCCTTCGAACAGGTATTGAAGAACTCCCTGACCTCGCTCCCCATGGGCGGCGGCAAAGGCGGCTCGGACTTCGATCCAAAGGGCAAGAGCGACGCCGAAGTCATGCGCTTCTGCCAGGCATTCATGAGTGAGCTGTACCGCCACATCGGTGCTGACCTCGACGTGCCGGCCGGCGACATTGGCGTGGGCGCGCGCGAGATCGGCTTCATGTTCGGTCAGTACAAGCGTCTGGCCAACCAGTTCACATCGGTGCTGACCGGTAAGGGCATGACCTACGGCGGCAGCCTGATTCGTCCAGAGGCCACCGGCTACGGCTGCGTGTATTTCGCCGAAGAAATGCTCAAGCGTGACGGCAAGGCCATTGATGGCCGTCGTGTGGCGATTTCCGGTTCCGGCAACGTGGCTCAATACGCTGCGCGCAAGGTCATGGACCTGGGCGGCAAGGTCATCTCGCTGTCTGACTCCGAAGGCACCCTGTACATCGAGGCGGGTCTGAACGATCAGCAGTGGGATGCGCTGATGGAGCTGAAAAACGTCAAGCGTGGGCGCATCAGTGAACTGGCCGAACGCTTTGGCCTGGAGTTCCGCAAGGGCCAGACCCCATGGAGCCTGGCCTGCGATATCGCCCTGCCGTGCGCCACCCAGAATGAACTGAACGGCGAAGACGCCCGGACCCTGCTGCGCAACGGCTGCATTTGCGTGGCTGAAGGCGCGAACATGCCAACCACCCTTGATGCCGTGGACCTGTTCATCGAAGCCGGGACGCTGTTCGCCCCGGGCAAAGCCTCCAACGCCGGCGGTGTCGCGGTCAGTGGTCTGGAAATGTCGCAGAACGCCATGCGCCTGCTGTGGAGCGCCGGTGAAGTGGACAGCAAGCTGCATGGCATCATGCAGTCGATCCACAATGCCTGTGTGCATTATGGCCAGCAAGCTGACGGCAGCGTGAACTACGTCAAAGGTGCCAACATCGCAGGCTTCGTCAAGGTCGCCGATGCCATGCTGGCGCAAGGCGTGGTCTGATTCAGCCTTTCATGGACTGATGCCAATACTGTTCGGTTAAGTGCTTTATGTACCCCGGTAGGGGGCATGCAGTACCTAAGTGGACAGTATGGGGCTAATGCCGATCAGTTAAGTGGCTCTGGCTCCTCCCACAGTGACCGAGTTGTCCTTGCCTGACCTGCGCCTCTGTCACGGGCCTGCGTCAGCCTCGATTTCCAGTATTTCGATCAGTTGATCCCCGGCCGGGCGCTTGCACAGCACTTCATCACCGGGTTGCGCACCGAGCAGGGCACGGCCCAGTGGTGAGCCCCAGTTGATCAGGCCATGAGCGGCATCGGCCTGGTCCTCGCCGACCAGTTGCACGCGCTGGCGATGGTCGTGTTCATCGGCATAGGTCACCCAACTGCCGATCTGCACCTTTTCAGTGGATAACGCCGGGGTTACCACCAGGGCGCTCTGCTGGCGCTGGGTGTAGTAGCGCAGGTCGCGCTCGATATCCACCAGTCGCTGTTTGTCAGCCTTCTCGCCCAGTTCGGTCTGCTCGCGGTGCTGCTCCTGCAGCGCACGAACCTGGTTTTGCAACTGCACCAGCCCATGGGCGGTGACGTAATTGGGGCTCTCGCTGACCAGCCGCTCTACCGGCTGGCTGGTCTGTTCGGCATTGCTGTCTTCGTTGACGAACGCACGACTCATGATTTTCCTCCCGTAGATGCAAGGTTAGGGGCTGTTGACGTTTCATCACAACCGCGCCGAGGTCTGTTTTGTCGGCCTGCACAGGCTTCACTCTGTCGCAATGCGTGCGCCAAAAAAGCCACGGCCCTGCGGGGTGCGCTGAAACATCAACAGCCCCTCGGCATGACCGGGCGAAACAGGTTTGCATGACGGCGGGCGCAGCGCTCGGCAATCCCGGACAAGACTCAGCATGCGCTGCGAGTGAGTGTTGTGGATGTCCGTTTGCGACCCCCAGGCGGTGCTTCTCGTCTCAGTCGGGACGATAAGCCCTGGCCTTGTCGCGGGTCTTCTGCTGTTCCCAGGCACGGTCCCGGTCACTGCTCCAGCCGTTACTTTCCCGGTCACGGCTTTCCTGCATCGCTTGGCACTGACGCAAACCATCGTCCCAGCCTTGGGCATACAGCTTTTCTTTGAGGTAGCGAGGCACGTTTTTACGGTATTGCCCGCCAATCGAGCCTGCCGCCTGTCGTCCACTGCCGCAACCATCCTGAAAGCCATCGGCGAATGCCGGTGGATAGCCTTCGGCCAACAATTGCTCGTGGGTCGACTGGCATCCTGCAAGCACTACGATCAGGCCCAACAACGCTATACGCATGTTCATGATCGAATTCCTCGGTTACTGAGGAAAGTCTAGTCAATGCCAGGTACAGAGCCGGTCAACGGTTCGTCGAAAAAGTGTTCAATAGTGATACCAGCGCAGTTGCAGCATCACCTCGTTCTGCGCATCGCCCAAATGGGTGAAGTCGCGCTGGGCGGTCAGGCGCAGGCCCAGATTGCGCGAAACCTCCCACTGTTGGTTCAGGCTGATGCTGCGCCGCACTTCGCCATTGGTGAAATAGTCGCCCTTGGCCTCCACACTCAGGTTGCCCAGCGGGTTTCGCCACAGCACTCCGGTATTGAAGCCGGCGGCGGGCGCGACAAAGGCGCTGAAGTCATTGTTATGCTCCAGCCGTGCGGTACCCAGGGCGAAGCCCAGCAGGTTGTCGCTCAGTTGCCAGGTCGCGCCGCCGCCGCCGTTGACGTGGCTGACCAGTGTCTGCTCGCCATGCTTGCCCGGCACGCGCTCCAGACCGCCGGAGACCTGCCATGACCAGGGTTTGAGCAACTCATTGCGCGGCGTCAGCGAGCGAATGGTCGCCAGGTCCAGGCGCTGCAGTTTCCAGTCGTTGCCCTCGTACTGGCGCAGTTTGAGCTGCAGGATTTCGATTTGCGCACCCAGCGGGAAGCCGTAGGCGTTATCGTTGAGGTCGTGATAGGCCATGCGCAGCCCGTACTCGGCGAACGCCTTGTCAGCATGGCTGCCCACGCCCACTTGCCAGGTGCGTGACTGATGACCTTCTTCGGGCAGGCCCGGCTGGTCGATCTGCAGCATCGGCGGAGGATTCTGGTTGATCGCGCGCAGCAGCTCGAAGCTGCGTTGGGCGCTGTTACGGTCACGTTCCTGACCGTTGGCACGGTAGCGCTCCAGACGGTAAGCAGCGTCCTGGATCAAGGCTCGCCGCTCGGCTGGCAGGGCCAGGTAATCGGCACTTTGCAGTTGCGCCGGGTCGGCGCTGACGGCCAGCACCCACTGCTGCTCAGTGTGGTCCAGTGGCTCGGCGCGGCTGAGCAATTCGCGCTCACGCGACGGGCGGTAGTCGATCTTGTCCACCAGCCCGGCGGCCTTGACCGCCTTGACGGTGTCGGTGGGGATCGCCGTCAGTTCGAACTGATCGGTCAGTTGCAGGCCGGGCCGGGCGATTTGCAGCAATTCCAGCAAGCGATAGGAGCAGTTTTCGTCAAAAAAGTAGTAGCTGAAGCGAATTTGCTTCAACTCCCAGACATGCTCGACCATGCGCTCGGTTTCTTCCTTGCTCAGGTTCAGCCGGTATTCCCACAGGTCGCGGTTTTCCAGGCTGCGGTATTCGGCGAGCTTTTCCTGATAGGGCACCAGCGCGAACAGGCCCGGATAGCCGCCTGCCAGGCCTTTCCAGGCGTACAGGATGCTGTTGTCTGAGCCCTCGATGTAAGCACCGAAGTTGATTGCATAGCTGAGCAGGGTGGTGTTGTTGGATCGTGCACTGGCCGGGTCGATACGCAGCAGGGTATGGCCGAACATCGATGACGGGCTGTTCAGGTAGGCCGCCGGGAACACCAGCGTGGTGCTGTCGGGCGAGACATCCTTGAACCACTCGTTGAATTCCTTGCAGTCCACCACTGGCAGGTCGCGCAACTGCAACTGATTGCGCAGCCAGCGGGTGCGGGCCGGGTAGGTGCATTGCGCATGGGGTTGCTGATCGAGCGCGGGAGCCCGGATCGCCGCCAGGGTTGCACTCAGTTCGGCATATGGGTCATGCGCACCATTGGCGGCAAGAAAGAATTTCGGGTCGTCGACGTGGCTGCGCCAGCCACTCAGACGGGTTTTTTCATAGTGGCCCAGAGACAGCCAGAACGGGTCGCTGGCCAGTTGCTGCAAACGTTCGTTATTGACTTGTGGGGCCACTTGCGGGGCTGCGCACAGCGGGGCGCAGACAAACAGCGTCAGGCAGGCGAGACGTTTGAGCATGGGCGGGCAACTGTTCGAAAAGTGGGAAACCGCTCCCCGTGTGCCGGGGAGCGGTACGAGCATCAGGCCTGAGTCGCGTACTTGGCCAGGGTCGCGTCGTTTTTCAGCACATCGAGGGTGTTGGCGTGAACGTCCTCGGCAGTGACGTCAGCTTTGTTGAAGATCTTCGAGAAGTTGTCGTGAGTGACAGCCGCGAAACGCGCACGGTCTTGTGGCGCAACACCCAGAACCACCGCGTAGGTGGTCAGTGCTTCACCCTGACCCATGGCCATGTCCTTGCTCAGCTCGTCCATCATGCCGTTCATGGCAATCCAGGATTTGCCGCCGTAGGTCAGCGCGCCATTGGTGGAACAGCCGTTGGTACCGCTGGTCATGCCGAAGGTGGCGTTACCGGAGGTGCCGTTGGTGGTGGACGCCAGGAAGTGAGCAGGAGTGCCGCGCTGGCCTTCAAACAGCATGTTGCCCCAGCCGCAGTCCGGGCCGCCTGGCGCTTGGGCCATGGCGTTGAAAGATGCAGCGGCGAAGAGCGTTCCAAGAAGAATCCGTTTCATAGCTTTATTCTCTTTCTGGTCAACCTGAGTGGTCGGGTGCATGCGTCATTGCATTAGTGCAAAAAGGCCATACTGGCCAGTATGCGCAGGTTGGAGTCTAGGCGGCGTAGCGGGGTTCCGTGATTTATTACGGTTTATTGGGAGGTTTTGACATCCGTCAGCCTATTGAGGGTGGCAATGGGCAGCGGGTAGCGTGCAACTGTCTTGCAAGTGGTGTCCGGCGAGCGCCAGAATGCCCGCATCTGCCCCGCCTGATGTAAGGAACACTGATGCCCGATTCCGTTGCTGCCAGCCTGCGTCTGGCGCCACAAGCGCTGACCCGTCCATTCTCTGCTGAACAGTTCGCTTTCAAGACCACCAATGATCTGGAACCCTTTCGCGGCGTACTCGGCCAGGAACGTGCCGTAGAGGCCCTGCAGTTTGGCGTGGCGATGCCGCGACCCGGTTACAACGTGTATGTCATGGGCGAGCCCGGCACCGGCCGGTTTTCGTTCGTCAAACGCTACCTCAAGGCCGAAGCCAAGCGTTTGCAGACCCCCTCCGACTGGGTCTATGTCAATAACTTCGACGAACCCCGCGAGCCGCGTGCCGTGGAACTGGCGGCCGGCAGTGCGCAGGCGTTCATCGCCGACATCGCCGGGTTGATCGATAACCTGCTGGCAACCTTTCCGGCGGTGTTCGAGCACCCGACCTACCAGCAGAAAAAAAGCGCCATCGACCGCGCCTTCAACCAGCGCTATGACCGCGCTCTGGATGTGATCGAGCGTCTGGCGCTGGAAAAGAGCATTGCCCTGTACCGCGACAGCTCCAACATCGCCTTCACGCCCATGACCGACGGCAAGGCACTGGATGAAGCCGAGTTCTCCCAACTGCCGGAGGCTGAGCGCGAGCGTTTCCATGAGGACATCGCCGACCTGGAAGAGCGCCTGAACGAAGAGTTGTCGAGCCTGCCGCAATGGAAGCGCGAGTCCAACAATCAGCTGCGCCAGCTCAACGACGAAACCATCATTCTGGCCCTGCAGCCATTGCTGGCGCCGTTGTCGCAGAAGTATGCCGAGACAGCGGCGGTGTGCGCCTATCTGCAAGCGCTGCAGGTCAACCTGATCAAAACCCTGGTCGAGGACCTGGTTGACGATGCCAAGACCGACGCCCAGGCGCGCAAGATGCTCGAAGAGCAGTACAGCCCCAGTCTGGTGGTGGGTCATACCCATGATGGTGGTGCACCGGTGGTGTTCGAGTCGCACCCGACCTATGACAACCTGTTCGGCCGCATCGAGTACAGCACTGATCAAGGGGCGCTTTACACCAGCTACCGGCAGTTGCGCCCCGGCGCCTTGCACCGCGCCAACGGCGGTTTCCTGATTCTGGAGGCGGAAAAGCTGCTGGGCGAGCCGTTCGTCTGGGATGCGCTTAAACGTACCTTGCAGACGCGCAAGCTGAAGATGGAGTCGCCACTGGGCGAATTGGGCCGTGTGGCGACCGTTACCCTTACCCCTCAGGTCATTCCCTGGAGCGTCAAGATCGTCATCATCGGTTCGCGCTCGCTGTACTACACCTTGCAGGACCTGGATCCGGATTTTCAGGAGATGTTCCGGGTGCTGGTGGACTTCGACGAAGAGATCCCGATGGTTGACGAGACCCTGGAGCAGTTCGCCCAGTTGCTCAAGACCCGCACCACAGAGGAGGGCATGGCGCCGTTGACCGCTGATGCGGTTGCCCGTCTGGCCACCTACAGCGCACGGCTGGCCGAGCATCAGGGGCGCTTGTCGGCGAAGATCGGCGACCTGTTCCAGTTGGTCAGCGAAGCCGACTTCATTCGCCACCTGGCCAATGAAGAGTTCACCGATGCTGGGCATATCGAACGGGCCCTCAAGGCCAAGGCCACCCGCACCGGGCGGGTCTCGGCGCGGATTCTCGACGACATGCTGGCCGGGGTCATCCTGATCGACACCGATGGTGCTGCGGTAGGCAAATGCAACGGCCTGACCGTGCTGGAAGTGGGCGACTCGGCGTTCGGGGTGCCGGCCCGGATCTCGGCCACAGTGTATCCCGGTGGCAGCGGTATCGTGGATATCGAGCGGGAGGTCAACCTTGGCCAGCCGATCCACTCCAAGGGGGTGATGATCCTTACCGGTTACCTGGGCAGCCGCTACGCCCAGGAATTCCCGCTGGCGATTTCGGCCAGCATCGCCCTGGAGCAGTCTTACGGTTATGTCGATGGGGACAGCGCCTCATTGGGCGAGGTCTGCACCCTGATCTCGGCGTTGTCGCGCACCCCGCTCAAGCAGTGCTTCGCGATTACCGGTTCGATCAACCAGTTTGGCGAAGTGCAGGCGGTCGGCGGGGTCAATGAGAAGATCGAAGGCTTCTTCCGGCTGTGCGAGGCACGCGGCCTGACCGGCGAACAGGGCGCGATCATTCCGCGTTCCAACGTCGCGACCCTGATGCTTGATGAGCGGGTCTTGCAGGCTGTGAAGGCCGGGCAGTTCCACATCTACGCCGTCAGCCAGGCCGATGAGGCTCTGAGCCTGCTGGTCGGTGAGCCGGCCGGTGCGCCAGACGACAATGGCCAGTTCCCGGAGGGCAGTGTCAACGCCCGTGTGGTTCAGCGGCTGCGTGATATCGCCGAGATGCTCAGCGCTGAAGAGCTAAGTGAAGAACTCGAAAAGGAGCCTGCGCAACTGCAACCTGAACTCAAGGCTTGACCCTATGGGCTGTGATGCCGGACGAAGTTCGCATTCTCCGGCATCCGTTCATCCATCCCTCGCTTACCGTGGGGTTTTTCTTCTATGCTGTTGGATCAATACAGTCGCCAAATGGATTGGCAGGCCGCTGCACCGTTGCAGCTGGCAATCAGCTTGAAGAGGAGGAACTCGCCATGGTGCGACGTCTCTGCCTGACCCGCCAGTGTCTGGGCCTGGTGACCCGGATCGAATGCGTGATCCGGCCACTGGGCGATAACGGCCTGTGGACCCTGCTGTTCGCGGCGGGCATGTCCGGTGAACAACCTTCGGCCATCAAGGCTCAAGGGCCTTTCCAGGGCGCGCGTGCTGCCGAGTCCGTGCTGCAGGCGATTGCCGACAGTCTGGCGTTGAACGGCTATCAGTGTTCTGACGATATCCCGATCTGGAGCCTGCATCTGCAGGGCGAACTGCGCCGGCTCAATACCGATCCGTCGCACTGCCAGCATTCCTCGTTGTTCTAGTGTGGCGCCGCCCTTGATGGGCCGGTGCAGCCGCCGGGCAGTGGTGTTTGCTGCGACATTTTGTCGCGAGCCAAGAGCCATCACTTCTCGCTGATATACTCGCGCGTCTTCTCCCACACCTTGCGAGTTTCAATGGAACGTTTTTTTGAAAATGCCATGTATGCGTCGCGCTGGCTGCTGGCACCGATCTATTTCGGCCTGTCGCTTGGCTTGCTGGCGTTGGGCCTGAAGTTCTTCCAGGAGATCTTCCACGTTCTGCCCAATGTCTTCTCCCTGGCTGAAGCCGATCTGATTCTGGTCCTGCTGTCGCTGATCGATATGGCACTGGTGGGTGGCCTGCTGGTCATGGTGATGATTTCCGGCTACGAAAACTTCGTTTCGCAACTGGATATCGATGAGCACAAGGAGAAGCTCAACTGGCTCGGCACCATGGACTCCTCTTCGCTGAAGATGAAAGTCGCGGCGTCCATCGTGGCCATTTCGTCCATTCACCTGCTGCGGGTGTTCATGGATGCCAGCAATATCGAGACCGAACACCTGAAATGGTACGTGATCATTCACATGACCTTCGTGATTTCGGCATTTGCCATGGGCTATCTGGACAAGCTCACCAAGCATTAATGACAGGGTTGCGCTGGCAGCGATAGGGGCTGGCGGCGCAATTATGCTAGGCTGCTCGCCCTTTTATCCGGGGTGTTCGAGTGGCCTGCCGGTCAGTCGGACGTTCCACATGCGGAGCAGCATCATGTCCGAAGTCAATCTGTCTACCGACGAAACCCGCGTCAGCTACGGCATTGGCCGCCAGTTGGGCGATCAACTGCGCGACAACCCGCCGCCAGGTGTGGATCTGCAAGCCATCATCACCGGCCTGACCGACGCCTTCAACAACCAGCCAAGCCGTGTGGGTCAGGAAGAGCTGTCCTCGGCGTTCAAGGCGATTCGTGAAGTCATGCAGGCTGAAGCGGCTGCCAAGGCCGAAAAAGCCGCCGCCGCTGGCGTCGCCTACCTGGCCGAGAACGCCAAGCGTGAAGGCGTGACCACTCTGGCGTCGGGCCTGCAATTCGAAGTGCTGACAGCGGGTGATGGCGCCAAGCCGACCCGTGAAGACCAGGTGCGTACGCACTACCACGGCACCCTGATCGACGGCACTGTATTCGACAGCTCCTACGATCGTGGTGAGCCGGCCGAATTCCCGGTGGGCGGCGTGATCGCTGGCTGGACCGAGGCCCTGCAACTGATGGGTACCGGCAGCAAATGGCGCCTGTACGTGCCGAGCGAACTGGCCTACGGCGCGCAAGGCGTGGGCAGCATCCCGCCGCACAGCGTGCTGGTGTTCGACGTCGAGCTGCTGGCTGTTCTGTAAGCCGTTGCCGAGTCTGCTGAACGCGCCGTTGCGGCTCGTTCAGCAGCCAGGCGTGTCAAGCTTCATCACGCCGTTCCAAACTCACCCATCGGGCGCAACGCTCGCGCATAGCAAAACAGAAACAGGTTTCGCACCAGCTCCTTGAGCACCACCGGCTCGCTGGAGTTGAGGACATTGACGTCCAGATCACCTTGTTCACGTAACTCTTCCAGAGCGTCCTGTTCCAGTACGGCGCAGACTTCACCTGTCTCGCGATGAAGAATCCGCAGGTAAGGGTGCGGGCGATCCAGCCATGCATCGATCAAATAAGTCATATTCCATCTCCTGTTCCGATGAGGTGAGAATAATTCCTATTACGATAATAGCAAGCCTCTATTGAGATTAATTCGCATTTTCTGTCGAGCGGTTGACGCCGGGCAATAAAAAGCCCGTCACAAGGACGGGCTCTTGGTGGTACGTGCTGACGGTCAGTGGGTACGCGCGACAGCGAACTCGCTGAGTTCAACCAGCGCATCGCGGTACTCGCTGGGCGGCAAGGCTTCCAGGCAGGCGATGGCGCGGGCTGCATAGTCGCGCGCCAGTTGCGCGGTGTAGTCCAGGGCGCCTGCGCTTTCTACGGCATTACGGATGCTTTCGAGGTCTTCCAGGCCGCCTTTCTGAATGGCCTGGCGAACCAGGGCTGCCTGTTCGGCGGTGCCTTCACGCATGGTGTAGATCAGCGGCAGGGTCGGCTTGCCTTCAGCGAGGTCGTCGCCAACGTTCTTGCCCAGGGTTTCGGCGTCGCCACGGTAGTCGAGCAGATCGTCCACCAGTTGGAATGCCACGCCCAGATGGTCGCCGAAGGTCCGCAGCGCTTCACTCTGGTCGGCACTGGCGCCGCACAGGGCTGCTGCACTGTGGGTCGATGCTTCGAACAGCATGGCGGTCTTGCCGCGGATCACTTCCATGTAGATTTCTTCAGTGGTGCTGGCGTCGCGTACTTTCGACAGCTGCAGCACTTCACCTTCGGCAATCACCCGAGTGGCTCTGGAGAGAATCTGCATGACCGGCATCGAACCCAGTTCGACCATCATTTCGAACGAGCGCGAATACAGGAAGTCACCGACCAGCACGCTCGGCGCGTTGCCCCACAGGGCATTGGCTGTCGAGCGGCCACGGCGCATGCCGGACATGTCGACCACATCGTCATGCAGCAGGGTGGCGGTGTGCAGAAATTCGATGGTGGCGGCCAGCAGGCGCAGGTCGTCGCCTTGATGGCCCAGGGCTTTGCCGCCCAGCAACACCAGCAACGGACGCAGCCGTTTGCCTCCGGCGGAGGTAATATAGTCGCCGATCTTCGAGACCAGCGGTACACGCGACGTCAGTTGCTTCTTGATGATCAGGTCAACGGCAGTAAAGTCGTCCGCCACCGCGCGGTAGAAGGCTTGGGGTTGCATCAGCGACAGGTGCTCCACATAGGTTGCGCCGCATGCTAGGTTGCGGGTACAGGTGTGTCAAGGTATGCAAGCCCGGCCCTTGCAAGGTAATCACCGCTTGCGTACAATCGCGCACCCTTACTTTCTTGGGCATTACCTGCCTTACGCAATTGCATCGAGGTCTCCAGCCTGATGCAGCCATGCCAGCCGACACTATTCCTATAAAGAGCTGGGTGAGCAGGATTTTCGGAGAGACACCATGTCTTACGCAGTTATTGTTACCGGCGGCAAGCAGTACAAAGTCGCCCCAGGTGAATACCTGAAAGTTGAAAAACTGGAAATCGCCACTGGCGAATCCGTTACTTTCGACCGCGTTCTGCTGGTCGGCAACGGTGACGACGTCACCATCGGTGCTCCAGTTGTTGCTGGCGCTACCGTTGTAGCCGAAGTGGTTTCGCAAGGTCGTCACGACAAGGTTCGTATCATCAAGTTCCGTCGTCGTAAGCACCACATGAAGCGCCAGGGCCACCGTCAGTGGTACACCGAGATCAAAATCACCGGTATTCAGGCGTAATCCAGCCTAATCCTCATTTGGAGAATTGACTCATGGCACACAAAAAAGCCGGCGGTAGTACCCGCAACGGTCGCGACTCAGAAAGTAAACGTCTTGGCGTTAAAATCTACGGCGGCCAGGCAATCATTCCGGGCAACATCATCGTTCGTCAGCGCGGCACCGAGTTCCACGCTGGCTACGGCGTTGGCATTGGCAAGGACCACACCCTGTTCGCGAAAGTGGAAGGCACTGTGAAGTTCGAAGTCAAAGGCGCCTTCGGTCGTCGTTACGTGAGCATCGTTCCGAAGGCTGAAGCCTCGGTAGCGTAATCACGCAGTTGCATGAAAAGCCCCGTCCTGCGACGGGGCTTTTTCGTTTTGGTGGTGGTGAGTCTCTTGCAAAACGGTTTTTGCAGGCGCTTGTGATACGGGCCTTTCGGCTCGCCGTTTTCTGATCGGTGTCGCAGTGCTATTTTTGCAAGAGGCTTATGAATTCATGTGGTTCGGCTCGTCCTTGTGGCGGGAGCAGGCGTTATGAAATTTGTTGATGAAGTATCGATTCGGGTAAAGGCCGGTGACGGCGGCAACGGTTGCATGAGCTTCCGGCGTGAAAAGTTCATCGAGAACGGCGGTCCCAACGGCGGTGACGGTGGTGACGGTGGCTCGGTGTACATGGTCGCTGACGAAAACCTCAATACCCTGGTGGATTACCGCTACACGCGGCATTTCGATGCCCAGCGCGGTTCCAACGGTGGCAGCACGGACTGCACCGGTGCCAAGGGTGAAGACCTGTTCCTGCGCGTGCCGGTCGGCACCACGGTGATCGACGCCGGTACCCAGGAGGTTATCGGCGACCTGACCAAGGCCGGTCAGAAGCTGATGGTCGCTCAGGGCGGCTGGCACGGCCTGGGCAACACCCGTTTCAAGTCCAGCACCAACCGTGCGCCACGCCAGACCACTCCGGGCAAACCGGGCGACCAGCGTGACCTGAAGCTGGAGCTCAAGGTGCTGGCTGACGTCGGCCTGCTGGGCCTGCCGAATGCTGGCAAGAGCACCTTCATTCGCTCGGTATCGGCCGCCAAGCCAAAGGTGGCGGATTATCCGTTCACCACGCTGGTGCCGAACCTTGGGGTGGTCAGTGTCGACCGCTGGAAGAGCTTCGTCATCGCCGACATTCCGGGGCTGATCGAAGGTGCTTCGGACGGCGCGGGCCTGGGGATTCGTTTCCTCAAGCACTTGGCGCGTACCCGTCTGTTGCTGCACCTGGTGGACATGGCGCCGATGGATGAAACCAGCCCGGCCGACTCGGCCGAGGTGATCATCAATGAGCTGATCCGCTTCAGTCCGGCGCTGGCTGATCGCGACCGCTGGCTGGTGCTGAACAAGTGCGACCAGTTGCTCGAAGATGAGCAGGAGCAGCGCAAGCGCGAGATCGTCGAGCGGCTGGGCTGGACCGGCCCGGTTTATGTGATCTCGGCCATCGCCCGCGAAGGCACCGAGCGTCTGTCGCGCGACATCATGCGTTACCTCGAAGACCGTGCTGATCGCCTGGCCCATGACCCGGCTTATGCCGAAGAGCTGGCCGAGCTGGATCAGCGCATCGAAGACGAGGCGCGTGCCCAGTTGCAGGCGCTGGACGACAAGCGTGCCCTGCGCCGCAGTGGCGTGAAAAGCGTCGATGATGTCAGTGATGACGACGATTGGGGCGATGATCTGGATGACGAAGACGGCCCGGAAATCATTTATGTCCGTGACTGATGGCGGGTCGTAACTTGCAGTAAACTAACGCCGCTTTCGAGCGGCGTTTTCGTGCCCTGAAAGCCGAATTGAAAAACTCTCTGGCTAAGGTTGGATGATGATGCGCAGCAAAGTGACGGGTGCCCGGCGCTGGGTCGTGAAGATTGGCAGTGCGTTGCTGACTGCTGATGGCAAGGGCCTGGATCGCTCGGCAATGAGTGTCTGGGTTGAACAGATGGTGGCGCTGCATGAGGCGGGCGTCGAACTGGTGCTGGTGTCCTCCGGGGCGGTGGCGGCCGGGATGAGCCGTCTGGGCTGGACGACCCGACCGAGTGCCATGCATGAGCTGCAGGCGGCAGCGGCTATCGGCCAGATGGGGCTGGTGCAGGCCTGGGAGTCGAGCTTTGCCGAGCATGACCGGCACACTGCGCAGATTCTTCTGACCCACGACGACCTGTCGGACCGCAAGCGTTATCTCAACGCCCGCAGCACCTTGCGTGCGCTGGTCGAGCTGGGGGTGGTGCCGGTCATCAACGAGAACGACACGGTGGTCACCGATGAGATCCGCTTCGGTGACAACGACACCCTGGCGGCGTTGGTGGCAAACCTGGTCGAGGCCGATCTGCTGGTCATCCTGACGGATCGTGACGGCATGTTCGATGCCGACCCGCGTAACAACCCTGATGCCCAATTGATTCTTGAGGCGCGTGCCGATGATCCGGCGCTGGACGCCGTTGCCGGTGGCGCAGGCGGTGCGCTGGGGCGTGGCGGTATGCAGACCAAACTGCGCGCTGCGCGTCTGGCGGCGCGTTCCGGTGCGCACACCGTGATCGTCGGTGGGCGCATTGAGCAGGTGTTGGCGCGGCTCAAGGCCGGCGAGCAACTCGGCACCCTGTTGTCGCCGGAGCGCGAAATGCTTGCGGCGCGCAAGCAGTGGCTGGCCGGGCATCTGCAGACCCGTGGCACGCTGGTGCTCGATGATGGCGCGGTCAGCGCGCTGGCCTCGGATAACAAGAGCTTGCTGCCGGTCGGCGTCAAGCTGGTCCAGGGCAGTTTCCGGCGCGGCGAGATGGTTGTCTGTGTGGCGCCGGATGGTCGTGAAGTGGCGCGTGGGCTGAGCAACTACAGCGCCGTCGAGGCGCAGAAGATCATCGGTCAATCGTCTGATGCCATCGTTCGGGTGTTGGGCTACATGGCTGAGCCTGAGTTGGTACATCGCGACAATCTGATTCTGGTGTGAGGTGGTTCATGCGCGTGTTCAGGCTGGGAATCGGATTGTTGCTGGCCTGGCCGCTGCTGGGCTGGTCCTTGCAGGCTGCTGCTGAAGAGATTGGTCAGGTGTCGACGGTTTTTAAACTGCTCGGCGCCAACGACCGGATTGTGGTCGAGGCATTCGACGATCCCAAGGTCGAGGGCGTGACCTGCTACCTGTCGCGGGCCAAGACCGGTGGGGTCAAAGGCAGTCTGGGGCTGGCAGAGGACCGCGCTGAGGCGTCGATTGCCTGTCGTCAGGTCGGGCCGATCCGCTTCGAGTTGCCGCTCAAGGATGGTGAAGAGGTGTTCAAGGAGCGTACCTCGCTGGTGTTCAAGACCATGCAGGTGGTGCGCTTTTTGGACGAGAAGCGCAATACGCTGGTGTATCTGGTCTACAGCGACCGCCTTATCGAAGGCAGCCCGCAAAATGCGGTGACTGCGATTCCGATCCTGCCGTGGCGTGAGGCTGAAAAGCCTTAGCAGGCTGTACCTGACCTGAGCGGCAATCTCCGGACCCTGCAAAACCGTCATTATTTGGCAATGCCGTAGTAGTAAATTGCCGGTATTACAGGGCATGGATGTTTTGCAGTGATCCGGAGGTCATTTTCCTCGCTCAGCTCTCTGCAGCTGTTGTTGCTGGCATTTTGTGCTGTGACCCTGGCATTTCTCTGGGTGCGGCACTTTCAGCATCAAGCCTCCTCTGCTGATGAAGCGCTGGCTGCCAAGGCGGCAGAGCATCTGAATCTGGCTGCAATAGCCGGGCAGAATCTGCGCCAGCTGGTCGATCGGGCCCAGGTCATTGGTGAGGTCGTGCGTGACGATTTCGGTGACACGGCCAATAGTCGGCAGGGGCTGGTGCGCATGCTTGCCGAAGATCCGGTGTTCAAGCGCATGAGCCTGTATGGTCTGGATGGGCGGCTGCTGTCTGCCAGTCATATGGATGAACCGAGCCGCTTGCCGGCGCTGTGGCTTGAGCAATTGGCCGAGCACTCTACGCAATACGGGTTCAAACCGTTGTTGCCGCTCGTTGCCCGCGCGCAGGATGCGCCTTCGCTGCCCAGTTGGCGCTTACCGTTCATGTTGCCGTTGGTTGACTCTGCAAGCGGTACGCTCAATCGCATTCTGGTCGTGCAGCTGGATATCGGTTATCTGGCAGCACTGTTCGAGCGTATTGATCTGGGGAGCAGCGGCATGATGCGCTTGCTCGATGGTGCGGGTCAGGAGTTGCTGCGCATCAACAGCAGTGGGGTGGTGGTGGGTGGCGGCGCGCTTGAGCCGGGCTTTGCCGCTGTGCAGGAGCTTTCCGGGCAGTTGCTGCAGCAGGCTGGCCCAAGCCACTACCAGAGTCTGTATGTGCGCCTGCCGGAGCGCGGCTTTACCGTGGTGGTCAGCCAGGGTGTCGACGAAATCCTGCACGCCTCGCGTGAGTCGTTTCGTGGTCGGCTATGGCTGAACCTGAGCATGACGCTGCTGCTTCTGGGCTGCCTGTTGTGGACGCTGCGCCTGCTGCGCAAGCGCCAGGACGCCTTTGTTGCTTTGGAGCAGGCCCAGCAAGCCAATCAGGCGTTGATTGCCCGGCTTGAAGAGGAGCACCGGCGTAGCAGCCATGCGGCCGCCACTGATCATCTCAGTGGTTTGCATAACCGCCGCCAGTTGCTCAAGGTCGCCATGCGGGCGCTGGGCAAGGGGCAGTTGATGGCGGTGCTGTTTATCGACATGGACCGTTTCAAGTCGATCAATGATTCGCTGGGTCACGAGATTGGCGACTTGCTATTGCAGGCGGTCGCCGGGCGGATCAGTTGGATGCTTGGGCCTGGAGACGAAGCCTCGCGTTTTGGTGGTGATGAGTTTGTCGTGCTGCTGGCCGGTGAGCGTAATGAGCGGCAGATAGATGCCTGGGTGCGTGCGTTGGTGCAGAAGTTGTCGGCACCCTACAGCCTGGCTGAGCATATGCTCAGTACCAGCCCTAGCGTCGGAGTAAGCCTGTATCCGCGTGATGGGCAGGCGGTCGATGAGCTTATTCGTGCTGCTGATGCAGCCATGTATCTGGCCAAGCGGGCCGGGCGCGGCCAGTACCGGTTCTTCGATGCCTCGCTGAATGTCGAGGAGGGCGAAAGTTTTGCGTTGGAGCAGGCTTTCGTCGAGGCGCTGCAGGGGCGGCAGTTCATTCTTCATTACCAGCCCCAGATGCGCCTGGATGATATGTCGCTCAGCAGCTGCGAGGCGCTGGTGCGCTGGCAGCATCCGGTGCTCGGGTTGCTTTATCCGGATCGGTTTATCGCATTGGCCGAGCGCAGTGGTTTTATCGTCGAGCTGGGCTGGGAAGTGCTGCGTCTTGCCTGTGAAATGATGGCGCAGTGGTATGCGCGAGGGCAGCCGATTCGTCTGGCGGTCAATGTGTCGGCCATTCAGTTGCGTCAGGCCGATTTTAGCCAGAGGGTCCTTGATGAGCTCGACAGGCATGCCCTGAAGCCTGAGTGGCTTGACCTGGAAATTACCGAAACGGCCGTGCTGGAAGACGAAAACCTGGCGGTCGAGCATCTTCGTCGTCTGCGTGATGCAGGCTTGAACATCAGTCTTGATGACTTTGGCAAAGGTTATGCGGGGTTTGCCCACCTGCAAGCGTTGCCATTGACCAAGTTGAAGCTTGATCGTGCGCTGATTGCGTCCTTGTCGGGCGTCATGGATGACAGCCCGATTGTGTCGTCGACCCTCATCCTGGCCAAGCGTCTGGGGCTTGAGGTGGTTGCGGAGGGAGTGGAGACCCGCGAGCAGATGCTTTACCTGAAGCGGGTGGGCTGCGATTTCGCCCAGGGTTATTACTTCAGCCGACCGCTGTCGTTGCAGCAGTTGAGTGAGTACGTGCCGTTAGTCGATCAGTTGGAGCAGGTATGCGTGGAATAAGAGTCGTGTCGACGTTGCTGCTGCTCTGGCTGTTCACTGTGCAGGCTTATGCCCAGTGTCAGCAAAAGAGCTTGCGAATGGCGGTCATACCCAAGAAAGGTATGGATGTGCTGCTGCATGAGTACCGGCCGCTGCTGGATCAGTTGAGCCTGAAGTTGAGCATGCCGGTGGAGATCGTTGCGTCTTCTTCTTATGAGAGCGTTGTCGATGCGATCGTCTCGGGCGGGGTGGATATCGCCTGGCTGGGGCCGGCCTCTTATATCCTGGCGCATGGTCGTGATCCGCGTATCGAGCCGTTTGCCAGCCTGACCATTGATGGCGGGTATTTCACGCCGCCGGGGCATCATTATCAGGCGCTGTTGTTGGTGCGTGCCAGCGAGTTCGACAGCCTTGAGGCGCTGCGTGGCAAGACGGTCGCCTTGAGTGATCCGGTCAGTACCTCGGGCAGCCTGATCCCGAACGCCGAGTTTGCCCGGCTGACCGGTCTGCCGCTTGCGCAGTTTTTCGGTTCGGTGAGCTACTCAGGCTCGCATGACAAATCCCTGGATGCGTTGCTGGGCAAGCGCATTGACGCGGTGTTCGTGGCCAGCGTGCGCGCCGATGCCTATCTGCGCGAGGGGCGCATGCAGCAAGACAGCTTGCGCGTGCTGTGGCGTTCAGAGCCGATTTACTACGACCCCTACGTTTTTAGCGGCAGCCTGTGTGATGAGTTGAAGCGCGCTATTGGCTCGGTAATGCTGGGCGACAGGGCGGTGCTGGGCGACTTTCTGAAGTCGCAGGGGGCGTCTGGGCTGGCGCCGGTCAGTCATGCCGAGTACGCGCCGCTGCAACAGTTGATGGAGGGCAGATAGAAAACGCGGGCATAAAAAAACCGACCCTCAGGTCGGTTTTTTCAAGAACAGGTCAATCAGGCGGCTTCTTTCAGGGCCTTGATGTGACCGTTCAGGCGGCTCTTATGACGAGCAGCCTTGTTCTTGTGGATGATGCCTTTGTCGGCCATACGGTCGATGACAGGCACAGCCAGAGTGTAAGCAACTTGTGCTTTTTCTGCGTCTTTTGCGTCAATGGCTTTAACTACATTCTTGATGTAGGTACGAACCATGGAACGCAGGCTGGCGTTGTGGCTGCGACGCTTCTCAGCCTGTTTTGCACGTTTTTTGGCGGAAGGTGAGTTGGCCACCGTCAAGCTCCTCGAAAGACTGTTATGAAATAGCTAACAAATAAGGCCGCGAATCATGCCGATGTGCCCAATGAATGTCAAGGGCGGATACAAGTTTACGCCGAGTGGTCTTGCGCCTTGCCGGTGATTCATTTCCGGCGCCGGGGCTGTACACTCGCGGACTTTGGCTTCGGGCTTTTTTGGGCCGCGGAGTATCGCATAAATGGACGACAGCAAACAGCGTCCTTTGCTCGAGGCGAATTGTTGCGCTAATGAATCTGCTCAAGTCACTGGCTGCGGTCAGCTCCATCACCATGTTGTCCCGGGTTCTGGGGTTCGTGCGCGATACCATCATCGCCCGGGCGTTCGGTGCCGGGATGGCCACCGATGCGTTTTTCATCGCTTTCAAGCTGCCCAACCTGCTGCGGCGAATCTTTGCCGAGGGGGCGTTTTCGCAAGCATTCGTGCCGATCCTGGCCGAGTACAAGAACCAGCAGGGCGAGGAGGCGACCCGCACCTTCATCGCTTATGTCTCGGGGCTACTGACCCTGGCCCTGGCGGTGGTGACCCTGCTCGGTGTGCTGTTTGCGCCCTGGATCATCTGGGCGACAGCGCCGGGCTTTGCCGACACGCCGGAAAAGTTCGCCCTGACCTCCGACCTGCTGCGGGTGACCTTTCCTTATATATTGCTGATTTCGCTGTCTTCGCTGGCGGGGGCGATTCTCAATACCTGGAATCGCTTTGCCGTGCCGGCCTTTGTGCCGACCCTGCTCAATGTCAGCATGATCGTGTTTGCACTGTTGCTGGTGCCGTACTTCGATCCGCCGATCATGGCGCTCGGTTGGGCGGTCCTGGTCGGTGGCCTGCTGCAGCTGCTTTATCAGTTGCCG
Organism: Pseudomonas sp. 21LCFQ02; assembly: GCF_024129895.2. Classification (NCBI taxonomy): domain Bacteria; kingdom Pseudomonadati; phylum Pseudomonadota; class Gammaproteobacteria; order Pseudomonadales; family Pseudomonadaceae; genus Pseudomonas; species Pseudomonas sp. 21LCFQ02. The sequence continues at coordinate 556,612 of NZ_CM178749.1, read as the reverse complement.
CACCTCAAACGCATCGGGATGTTGGTGCTGCCGCGCCTGAACCTGCGTGATGCGGGTGTCTGGCGGGTGATGAAGCAGATGCTGCCGGCGATTCTCGGCGTGTCGGTCAGTCAGATTTCGCTGATCATCAACACCATATTCGCCTCTTTTCTGGTGGCAGGCTCGGTGTCATGGATGTATTACGCCGACCGCCTGATGGAGCTGCCGTCCGGCGTGTTGGGTGTGGCGCTGGGCACCATCCTGTTGCCGATCCTGGCCAAGACCTACGCCGACCGTGACCGTCATGAGTATTCGCGGATTCTCGACTGGGGGCTGCGCCTGTGCTTTGTGCTGGTATTGCCCTGCACCCTGGCGCTGGGGCTGATTTCCGAGCCGCTGACGGTTGCGTTGTTCCAGTACGGCAAGTTCGATGATCACGACGCGCTGATGACCCAGCATGCGCTGATTGCCTATTCGGTTGGCTTGCTGGGGATCATCCTGATCAAGGTGCTGGCGCCGGGGTTCTACGCGCAACAGAATATCCGCACGCCGGTGAAAATCGCGATTTTCACGTTGATCGTCACTCAATTGCTCAACCTCGCGTTTATCGGGCCCTTGCAGCATGCCGGCCTGGCGCTGGCGATCAGTGTCGGCGCGACGATCAATGCCTTGTTACTGTTCTGGCAACTGCGTCGTCAGCAGTTGTTCCAGCCGCAACCGGGCTGGCCGCTGTTCCTGCTCAAACTGTGCGTGGCGGTCGCTGTCATGGCCGGCGTGCTGCTGGGGGTGATGCAGTTGATGCCGGCCTGGGCAGAGGGCGGTATGCTCGAGCGCTTCGTTCGTCTGGGGATTCTGGTTGCGGCCGGGGTCGTGGCCTACTTTGCCATGCTGCTGTTGCTGGGCTTTCGCCTGAAGGATTTTGCCCGCAAGGCGATCAACACGTAACGTGCCTGTCGTCCTTGTCCCTCTGTAGGTATAATCGGCCACTTTATGAGCAAGATGTGCGTTATGCAGCTGGTTAGAGGCCTTCACAACCTGCGCCCCCAGCACCGGGGTTGCGTCGCCACGATTGGCAACTTCGACGGTGTACACCGCGGCCACCAGGCTATCCTGGCGCGCCTGCGTGAGCGCGCCGCCGAACTGGACCTGCCCAGCTGCGTGGTGATCTTCGAGCCACAGCCGCGCGAGTTTTTTGCCCCCGACACCGCGCCGCCGCGTCTGGCGCGGTTGCGTGACAAAGTCGAGCTGTTGCGCTGCGAAGGCGTTGATCAGGTGCTGTGCCTGTCATTCAATCAGCGCTTGAGCAAGCTCAGCGCTACCGAGTTCGTCGAGACCATTCTTGTCGATGGCCTCGGTGTGAAGCACCTTGAAGTGGGCGACGATTTTCGTTTTGGCCATGACCGTTCAGGTGATTTCGATTTTCTGCAACGTGCCGGCACCGCCCATGGGTTCAGTGTCGAAGCGGCGCAAACCGTCGAGATCGACGGCCTGCGGGTCAGTAGCACCAAGGTACGCAAGGCGCTGGCCAGCGCCGACTTCGACCTTGCCGAACAACTGCTGGGCCGCCCGTTCGCGATTTCCGGGCGCGTCCTGCATGGCCAGAAGCTGGCCCGCCAGCTCGGTACGCCGACCGCCAATGTGCAGCTCAAGCGCCGCCGCGTGCCGCTGAGCGGGGTCTATCTGACCAGCACCCTGATTGACGGTCAGGTCTGGCCGGGGGTTGCCAATATCGGCGTGCGTCCGACCGTGGCCGGCGATGGCAGTGCCCACCTCGAGGTGCATCTTCTGGATTTTGCCGGTGATCTCTATGGCCGGCGTTTGACGGTGGTTTTCCACCAAAAGCTGCGTGATGAGCAGCGCTTTGCCTCACTGGAGGCGCTCAAGACGGCGATCAATGCGGATGTCGCCGCCGCCCGTGCCCATTGGCATGGCCAACCGCTAACCAAGAGCCTGAAATGACCGACTACAAAGCCACGCTAAATCTTCCGGACACCGCCTTCCCGATGAAGGCCGGCCTGCCCCAGCGCGAACCGCAAACCCTGCAGCGCTGGGACAGCATTGGCCTGTACCAGAAGCTGCGCGAAATTGGCAAGGACCGTCCCAAGTTCGTCCTGCACGACGGTCCGCCCTATGCCAACGGCAAGATTCACATCGGTCATGCACTGAACAAGATCCTCAAGGACATGATCGTGCGTTCCAAGACCCTGGCCGGTTTTGACGCGCCTTACGTGCCCGGCTGGGACTGCCACGGCCTGCCGATCGAGCACAAGGTCGAGGTCACCCACGGCAAGAACCTGTCGGCCGACAAGACCCGTGAGCTGTGCCGTGCCTATGCGGCCGAGCAGGTCGAGGGCCAGAAGGCCGAGTTCATCCGCCTGGGTGTGCTGGGCGAGTGGGACAATCCCTACCTGACCATGAACTTCGCCAACGAAGCCGGAGAAATCCGTGCACTGGCCGAAATGGTCAAGGGCGGCTTCGTATTCAAGGGCCTCAAGCCGGTCAACTGGTGTTTCGACTGCGGCTCGGCCCTGGCTGAAGCGGAAGTCGAGTATCAGGACAAGAAGTCGCCGACCATCGACGTCGCCTTCCCGATTGCCGACGACGCGAAACTGGCTGCCGCTTTCGGTCTTTCGGCGCTGCCCAAGCCTGCGGCCATCGTGATCTGGACCACCACCCCGTGGACCATCCCGGCCAACCAGGCGCTGAACGTTCACCCTGAATTCAACTATGCGTTGGTCGATACCGGTGAGCGCCTGCTGGTGCTGGCTGAAGAGCTGGTCGAGGCGTGCCTGGCGCGCTACAAGCTCGAAGGTTCGGTGATCGCCACCGCCACCGGTAAAGCGCTTGAGCTGATCAATTTCCGCCATCCGTTCTACGACCGTCTGTCGCCGCTGTACCTGGCCGAGTACGTCGAGCTGGGTGCCGGCACCGGTGTGGTACACAGTGCCCCGGCCTACGGCGTAGACGACTTCAATTCGTGCAAGCACTACGGCATGAGCAACGATGACATCCTCAGCCCCGTGCAGAGCAACGGCGTGTATGTCGAGTCGCTGGAGTTCTTCGGTGGCCAGTTCATCTTCAAGGCCAACCAGAACATCGTCGACAAGCTGGCTGAAGTCGGCAACCTGATGCACACCGAGACCATCAGCCATAGCTACATGCATTGCTGGCGGCACAAGACCCCGCTGATCTACCGTGCTACGGCACAGTGGTTCGTCGGCATGGACAAGCAGCCGGCTGCCGGTGCCAGCCTGCGCGAGCGTTCGCTCAAGGCCATCGACCAGACCAAATTCGTCCCGGCCTGGGGCCAGGCGCGTCTGCATTCGATGATCGCCAACCGGCCTGACTGGTGCATCTCGCGCCAGCGCAACTGGGGCGTGCCGATTCCGTTCTTCCTGCACAAGCAAACCGGCGAACTGCATCCGCGCACTGTCGAGCTGATGGAGCAGGTCGCCCAGCGCGTCGAGCAGCAAGGCATCGAGGCCTGGTTCAAGCTTGACGCTGCCGAGCTGCTCGGTGACGAGGCGGCCAGCTACGACAAGATCAACGACACCCTCGACGTGTGGTTCGACTCCGGCACCACGCACTGGCATGTACTGCGTGGCTCGCACAATATCGGCCACGACAGCGGCCCGCGCGCCGACCTGTACCTGGAAGGCTCCGACCAGCACCGCGGCTGGTTCCACTCCTCGTTGCTGACCGGTTGCGCCATCGACGGTCATGCGCCGTACCGCGAGCTGCTGACCCACGGCTTCACGGTCGACGAGAACGGCCGCAAGATGTCCAAGTCGCTGGGCAATACCATCGAGCCGCAGAAGGTCACCGACACGCTGGGCGCCGATATCCTGCGCCTGTGGGTTTCGGCCACCGACTACTCCGGCGAAATGGCCGTTTCCGAGCAGATCCTGCAGCGCAGTGCCGACGCCTACCGGCGGATCCGCAATACCGCGCGCTTCCTGCTGTCGAACCTGTCCGGCTTCAACCCGGCCACCGACCTGCTGCCGGCTGAAGACATGCTGGCGCTGGACCGTTGGGCGGTGGATCGCACCCTGCTGCTGCAGCGCGAGCTCGAAGAGCACTACGGCGAATACCGCTTCTGGAACGTCTACTCGAAGATCCACAACTTCTGCGTGCAGGAGCTGGGCGGTTTCTACCTCGACATCATCAAGGACCGTCAGTACACCACGGGCGCCAACAGCGTCGCGCGGCGTTCCTGCCAGACCGCTCTGTTCCACATCTCTGAAGCGCTGGTGCGCTGGATCGCGCCGATCCTGTCGTTCACGGCCGACGAGCTGTGGCAGTTCCTGCCGGGCGAGCGCAACGAGTCGGTGATGCTCAACACCTGGTATCAGGGCCTGAGCGAACTGCCTGCCGGCTTCGAGCTGGACCGCGCCTACTGGGAGCGGGTCATGGCGGTGAAGGTTGCGGTCAACAAGGAAATGGAAAACCTGCGCGCTGCCAAAGCCATCGGCGGCAACCTGCAGGCCGAAGTGACCCTGTACGCCGAAGAGGCGCTGAGTGCCGATCTGGCCAAACTCGGCAACGAGCTGCGGTTCGTCCTGATCACCTCTACTGCCACCGTCGCGCCGTTCGTTTCGGCGCCGGCCGATGCAGTAGTGACCGAAGTCGAAGGGCTCAAGCTCAAAGTGGTCAAGTCCGGGCACGCCAAATGCGCCCGCTGCTGGCATCACCGCGAAGACGTGGGCAGCCACGCCGAGCATCCGGAAATCTGCAACCGCTGCGTAGACAACATCAGCGGTGCCGGCGAGGTGCGTCACTATGCCTGACTCGGGGCTGGATAAGGGCACCGGCCGGTTCGGCCGGCTGTCCTGGTTATGGCTGAGCCTGCTGGTCCTGATCGTTGACCAGGTCAGCAAGTACTACTTCGAGAACTCGTTGAACCTGTACCAACAGATCATCGTGATTCCGGATTACTTCAGCTGGACCCTGGCATATAACACCGGCGCAGCGTTCAGCTTCCTGGCGGACGGCGCCGGCTGGCAGCGCTGGTTGTTCGCCGTGATTGCGCTGGTGGTCAGTGCGGTGCTGGTGGTCTGGCTCAAGCGCCTGGGGCGCGATGAGACCTGGCTGGCGGTCGCCCTGGCACTGGTGCTGGGCGGCGCCATCGGCAATCTCTACGACCGCGTCGTGCTGGGCCATGTGATCGACTTCATTCTGGTGCACTGGCAGAACCGCTGGTACTTCCCGGCGTTCAACGTGGCCGACAGCGCGATCAGCGTCGGCGCGGTGATGCTGGCGCTGGATATGTTCAAGAGCAAGAAAAGTGAAGAGGCTGTTCATGACTGAACAATCATCAGCGGGCGATATCCGTATCGGCCAGAACACCCAGGTGACGCTGCACTTTGCCTTGCGCCTGGAAAACGGCGACACCGTGGACAGCACCTTCGACAAGTCGCCAGCGACCTTCAAGGTCGGCGACGGCAACTTGCTGCCAGGCTTTGAAGCGGCGATCTTCGGCTTCAAGGCCGGTGATCACAAAAGCGTGCGCATCCCGCCCGAAGGTGCCTTTGGTCAGCACAACCCGCAAAACGTGCAAATCATGCCACGCTCGCAGTTCGAGGGCATGGAGCTGTCCGAAGGGCTGCTGGTGATTTTCAACGATGCCGCCAATACCGAGTTGCCGGGTGTGGTGAAGGACTTCGATGAGCAGCAGGTGACCATCGATTTCAACCATCCGCTGGCCGGCAAGACCCTTGATTTCGAAGTGCAGATCTTCGAAGTCGTGGCGCTGGATTCGTAACGTTTTTCGCGGCTGAAGCCGCTCCTGCGGGAGCGGCAAAAGCTGCGCACCCTATACAGCCAAAGGCTGCCGAGGCCAACATGCAAATCAGACTCGCCAACCCCCGCGGCTTTTGTGCCGGTGTGGACCGTGCGATCGAAATCGTCAACCGGGCCCTGGAAGTGTTCGGGCCGCCGATCTATGTGCGCCACGAAGTGGTCCACAACAAGTTCGTCGTCGAGGATCTGCGCTCGCGTGGGGCCATTTTCGTCGAGGAACTGGACCAGGTTCCGGATAACGTCATCGTCATCTTCAGTGCCCACGGTGTATCCCAGGCTGTGCGTAGCGAGGCGGCCAACCGCGGCCTGAAGGTCTTTGATGCCACCTGCCCGCTGGTCACCAAGGTGCACATCGAGGTGGCCAAGTACAGCCGCGATGGCCGTGAGTGCATCCTGATCGGCCACGCCGGCCATCCGGAAGTCGAAGGCACCATGGGCCAGTACGATGCCAGCAATGGCGGGGCCATCTACCTGGTGGAAGATGAGCAGGATGTCGCCAGGCTTGAGGTCAGCAATCCCGAGCGCCTGGCATTTGTGACCCAGACCACGCTGTCGATGGATGACACCAGCCGGGTGATCGACGCCCTGCGGGCGCGCTTCCCGGCTATCGGCGGGCCGCGCAAGGATGACATCTGCTACGCCACCCAGAACCGCCAGGATGCGGTCAAGCAACTGGCTGACGAATGCGATGTGGTGCTGGTTGTAGGCAGCCCCAACAGTTCCAACTCCAACCGTCTGCGCGAGCTGGCCGAACGCATGGCGACCCCGGCCTACCTGATCGATGGCGCCGAAGACATGCAGCGCAGCTGGTTCGACGGGGTGCACAACATCGGTATTACTGCTGGCGCGTCGGCGCCGGAAGTGCTGGTGCGCGGTGTGATCCAGCAGTTGCAGGAGTGGGGCGCCAGCAGCGCTCAGGAACTCGATGGCCGCCCGGAAAACATCACCTTCTCGATGCCTAAAGAGCTGCGGGTCAAGTCGGTGACCTGATACGCCCTCAAGGTCTGCCCTCAAAGTACAGCTCAGCCGCATAGCGGCTGATCGGTTTGCCGCTCCACCACCCTCACATTCCCGGTAATCGCCACCACCACCCGGTAGTGGCTGACCGGCTGGTCTCTGAGGCACACGTGGATGGTGCCGTTGCCGCCGCCGCGCAAACCGCCCAGCTCGCTGAATGTGAGCTTCTGTGCGACCTTGCTATTGCCCACGATCCGCAGCTTGCCATTGAGCACCCGCTCCAGCAGCACCGGCCCATCCGGCCGTTGTTGATTGTGCTCGGCGATGATCTGCCAGCCCTGGCTCCAGTCCTCGCCAACTGCCTGAATACTGACCTGCTGATGGCGGGTGATTGCCGCGACCCTTGCGGCGCGTATACCGCCGGCCAGCTCGCGGGCCGCCACCAGCCGTTGTTGCGCTTGCCACAGGTCGCTCAGGCCCGGCGCTGCCAGCCCGCTCAGAATGCTCAGAACAATCAGGGCAATCAGTAGCTCCAATAGCGTGAAACCGCTCTGTTTCATCGATCTTCCCTCCTTGGAAGAAAAGCTGACACTCGTCAGTCGTAAATGACCGTATATCCTTGTAACGGTTGTTCGGTGTTGCAGCCGCTTTATAGTCGTATCGTCAAGGAGACACTTAATGCCTCGTTCCGCCAAGGGATTCAGCCTGATCGAATTGTTAGTCACTGTGTCTCTGGTGGGAATTCTGGCGGCCGTTGCCATCCCGGGGTTCAGCAGCATGATCCAGAACAACCGCGCCGAGACTGAAGTCAGCGACCTGCAGCGGGCGCTCAATTATGCGCGGCTGGAGGCGATCAACCGTGGCATGACGATCCGCATCGCGCCGGTCAGCGGCGCCGACTGGACCGCCGACCTGCGAATCACTGACACAAAAACCAACCCGACCACCCTCAGGACCCTGAGCGGCATGAGTGCCGGTGCGGCGCTGGCCACCGGCAATGTGGCAGCCATCGAATTCAACAACCTCGGCGGGGTGGCGACACCGGCCAGCCAGGTGACCATGACCTACACTCGCGGCACGATCAGCAAGGCGTTGTATGTCTGCCTGACCGGAAGAATCGTTTTGAATGGAAGCTGCGGATGACCAAGACCTGTCGCGCTGCCCAGGCGGGCATGACCCTGATCGAGGTGCTGATCTCGGTGCTGATTCTGGCCATCGGCCTGCTGGGCGCCGCTGCTATTCAGCTCAATGCGCTCAAGTACACCGACAGTGCCGCGATGACCAGCCAGGCCAGCTTCATTGCCTATGACATGATGGATCGCATCCGGGCCAACGTGATCGGCAACGCCACCTCCAATGGCTCCGCCAATGTGCTCGCCAGCTATGGGTTGTCGAGCCTGTCGGCGGCGCCAGCGCCCGGAAACGATGTGCGCTCTGTGGACCTCGCTGACTTCAAGAACAATATCACCGACTTTGCCGGCACCGATGGCGCGCAAAGCAAGATTGTCATTAACGGCCAGGAGGTCACCATCACCATTTACTGGAATGACCGCCGTGCCCAGCAGCCTGAAGACCTGGCCAGCGGAGCGACGCCTGCTGCGGCGGCTGCACGCAGCTTCGTACTTACCTCACGCATCGGGGTCGGGGTGACGCCATGAAGCGCCGTTCACAAGGGTTCGGTCTCATCGAAATCATGGTGGCGCTGGCGCTCGGGCTGGTGGTCAGTTTCGGGGTGGTGCAGATTTTCATTGCCGCGCGCACGACCTTTTCCAGTCAGAACTCGGCAGCGCGCCTGCAGGAAGACGCACGCTTCGTGCTGAGCAAGATGATCCAGGAACTGCGCATGACCGGCATGTACGGCTGCCTGAGCTTTGGCAGTTACATCCCGGTACCGCCAGCGATTGAGTGGCCGACGGCGCTTAACACCCCGATCCTCTGGGACAACACCACCAACACCCTGACCATTGTCACCGCCGACATCGGTACGGCCGGGGTCGCGCCGAACTGGACCATCCTTTCCGATTGCCAAACCTCGTCTCAGCTTTACGCCGGTTCCAGGGCGCCGGCTGCCGGCCAGACAGCATTCCCGCTGCGGCAACTGGTCTACAGCTACAGTGCCAATAACGGCACCCTGAGCATCAAGGCCGGTACTGCCTCTACCCAGCCTGCCCAGCCCTTGCTGCAGAATATTGTGGCTTTCGAGGTATCGTTCGGCATGACCGGCAGCCCCATGACCTACACCAACACCATCAGCGCGGGCAGTTCCGCCAACATTCGCAGCGTGCGCTTGAAACTGACCCTTAGAGATTCTGAGGCGCGGGTCGAAGACCAGACTTACAGCGCTGTCGCCTACTTGCGTAACCGGTTCTGAGAGGGGATGCGATGAACACCAACCGCTTGCAGCGCATGCCCCGGTTTATCCAGCGTCAGCACGGCATGGCCTTGCTGGTCAGTCTGATCTTTTTGCTATTGCTGACGATGCTGGGCATTGCCTCCATGCAAAGCGCCACCCTGCAGGAGAAGATGGCTGGCAGTGTCACCCTGCGCAATACTTCGTTCCAGACCGCCGAGGCAGTGCTGCGCTTGGGGGAGACGGCGATCATGGCCAGCAACTTCAGCATGGCCAAGTGCAACTCGCCCGCCAATTGTCTGCCGCCAGCCGAGTCAACCAGCCTCACCACTGCCGGCACGGGCGCATCGGGGGTGCTGTGGGTGGCGGCCGGTGGTGGCTTCTACGGTATTCAGAACCTGGGTACTACCACCACACCGATCAGTCGCCCGCCGACCTGCCAGGCTGGCAGTTCGGTAACCATGTACCGGGTCACTGCGGTGGTCATTCAGGGCGCTTCGCGAACCGTGCTGGAGAGTATCTATGCCAATTGTTGAGGCGGTGTCGCGCGCCGGTAAGTACCTGGCGGGCCTGCTGTTGGGGTTATACGTTGCTGCCCCGGCCTATGCATTCAACCCGGCTCAGGTACCGCTGCTCAGTGCGCCAGCGGTCACCCCGAACGTCATGCTTCAGGTCGACAATTCGGGCAGTATGGACACCATCATCACGGCGTCCGGCTACAACCCCTCGGCAACATGGGGGCCGGTCTACACACCGGTGTACAGCTGCTTTCTGATTTTCTGCGGCTACAGCCAGGGCAACCCGATCAGTAACGGCACTGCCGATTACGTGTTTGTCGGCAACCTGAGCAGAACCGGTTGCAGCGGTGGGGCCTACGCGTTCTACCGTAATGCCAACTCCATCCATTGCATCACCCTGGCTGACCCGGCAGGGTCGGGCAATACCCGTTATCCGATCACCTACTTGTCGTATCTGGTGTCGGAACTCAACGCCGGCCGCAGCGTTTCCGGCATCCCGACCCAGAGCCGCCTCAATAGCGCGATTTCCGTGGCCCAGGGGCTGGTGCAGAACAACCGTGCCCTGCGCATCGGCCTGGCCGGTTACAACCCGCCCATCAGCGGCGACCCCGGCCCTGGCGGCAGTATCAAGCAATCGGTGGCCGACTTGTCAGCGGTGCCGGCCACGGCCTACCAGAGCGCGGTGAGCCAACAGACTGCCGACACCAACTACAACAACCTGCGCAATGCGATCGGCGCCCTGCGCGCCGAGGCCAACACCCCATTGGCCGAAACCTATTATCAGGTCACCCGCTACATGCGCGGCCTGTCGCCTTCGCCGTCTTACAGTGGGGCGCCAACGACCTTCACCAGCCCCATCCAGTACCGCTGCCAGAAAAACTATGGCGTGGTCATCACTGATGGCTTGCCCACCTACGACCGGACCTTTCCGGGCAACGATCCTGATGACCCCAGCGGCTGGCTGCCCAACTGGGACCGGATCAGCAACGACGGGCCGAACCTGACCGGGGATGACGAGGGCGATACCCTGTACCTCGATGACATCGCCAAGTTTGCCTATGACATCGACATGCGCCGCGACTCGCGCACCCCCGGTGGCGACCTGACCGGCAAGAGCTGGGACACCGGCGGCTTCCCGGTGCAGAACATGAGCACCTATACGATTGGCTTTACCCTGGATAACCAGATGCTGATCGATGCCGCTGACGAGAACCACGGGCGCGGCAAATACTTCCAGGCCAATGACAGCGCTGGCCTGAACAGCGCCCTGAGTCTGGCGCTGGGCGATATCTATGCCAAGGTCGGCTCGGGCGGCGGCGCCTCGGCCAACTCAGCGGTACTGCAGGCCGGCACCCGCTTCTACCAGACATTCTATGACCCGACCGACTGGCACGGCACCGTGCGTGCCTACAACCTCAATGCCACCACCGGTGCGCGGGGCTCGCAGATCTGGACCACCGACACCACCATGACCGGCAGCACCGCCGCGACGACCTTTGAGTCATGGAGTACCGGTACAACGCCGGCGCGGATCAGCCTGGATTACGCCAACTTCTCGCCGGCGCAACAGGCGGTGCTCAACGCCAACCTGCCCAGCGGCGTGACGGGCGCCAACCTGATCAACTGGGCCAAGGGTACGGCCAATGCGTCGTTGCGCAGTCGCAGCCTGCTGTTGGGCGATATCGTCAACTCCACGCTGGCGGTGGCGTTGCCCGGTGACAAGACCGCCAGTGACCTGCTCGGCGATACCTCGTATACGGCCTACCTGCAACTCAAGTCAGCCAACATGAGCAGCAGCGTGCTGGTCAATGCCAACGACGGTTTTTTCAACGTGCTCGATGCCGGTTCGGGCCAGCGCCGTTATGCGTTCATGCCTTCGACGGTGCTGCCTTCACTGTCGACCATCGCCTCGACGTCCTATGGTTCGGGCGTGCACAAGTTCACGGTTGACGGTCAGGTGGCGGTATTCGATACCCAGGCCGGTGGTTCCTGGCGCACCGTGGCCTACGGTGGTACCGGGGCCGGTGGCAAAGGTTATTTTGCAGTCAAGCTGTTCGAGGGCATCAGCAACGCCATCAGCGCACTCTGGGAGGTCAAGGCCCCTGACACCTCCACACCCAGCAACCGCTTCAACAACCTGGGCTACGCCTATTCCCGGCCTGAGGTGGCACGGATGGCCGATGGCACGGGCATCATGGTGGTCGGCAATGGCTACGGCAGCTTCACCGAGCGCGCCTCGCTGTATGTGATCAACGCCAATACCGGTGCGTTCATCGCTGAAATCCAGACCCCGCAGTTGAATAACGAGACCGATAACGGCCTGTCGTCGGTCAAGCTGGTGGTCAACGCCCAGAATGTGGTGCAGGCTGCTTATGCTGGCGACCTCAAAGGCCGTATGTGGAAGTTCGACCTGAGCGCTGCCAACCCCTCCAGCTGGAGCCTGGCTTTTGGCGGTCAGCCGCTGTTCACTGCGCCGTTAGGGGCTGCCCAGCCTATTACCGTGCAGCCGCTGATTCTTGATCATCCGCAGAACGGCAAGCTGATCTATTTCGGCACCGGCAAATTCAGCGAGACCACTGACAAGCAAACCACCGCGCAACAGGCGTTCTATGCCATCTGGGATGCCAGCGGTGGCACCGGCAATTTTGTCCAGGCCAACCTGCAGGTGCAGAACATCACCGGCACGGTGACTGGCAGCAACGCGACCTATTTCAGTGTCAGCAGAAATAACGTCGACTGGTCGACCCGCAAAGGCTGGTATCTGCCGCTGGCCACGGCTGCCCCTTATCTGGGGGAACGGGTCATCTTTCCTGCGCAGAGCAGCCGCAGCAGGATCATCTTCAGCACGGCAGCCGTGAACTCAACCGATCCTTGTGAAAGTACCGGTACCGGCCGGGTGTTCGTGCTCGATGCCGCCAGCGGCGGCATGTTCAACTATCCGGTGCTCGACACCACAGGTGACGGGATGATTACCAGCGCCGATGCCATGGTGGGTGGTCTGGCGGTCGGCAGCGGGATCCCGATTGTCAATGCGTTGCTATCGAGCACAGCAGGTGGTAACGACGCTATGGTAACCACTGACAGCAGCGGCATGGTCCGCAATGACGCGCTTGGCGGTGGCCCGGCCAACGTATTCCAACGCATCATGTGGCGACAGATTCAGTAGAGAAGGTGACTCATGCGCTCAAGAGATAACGGCTTTACCTTGATTGAACTCATGATTGTCGTGGCGATTGTCGGTATTCTGGCGGCCATTGCTTACCCCAGTTACACCGAGTACGTGAAGCGTACCCAGCGCTCGGCGATTGCCACGCTGTTGTCGGAGCAGGCCCAGGCGCTTGAACGGTATTACTCGAGAAACGGTGCCTACACAGTGGCCGGTTCACCGCCCAGCGTGTCGGCGGGCAATGATTACTACACCATTGCCGCCGCTCTCAACGCTCAGGATTTCACCCTGGCTGCCACTGGCAAAGGCATGATGGCCAACGACAAGTGCGGGGTCTTTACCTTGACCAACACCGGGGCGCGGACCAATCCCGGCGCAACCGGCGGGGCAACACCCAAGGAATGCTGGAGCCGCTGACGGCTCCGTTCACAATAATCAGAGAACAACATGTCCCAGCAAGTGGTGGTGGTCGGTGGTGGTGTCATAGGCCTGTTGACGGCCTTCAATCTGGCGCAGGCCGGACAGTCGGTACTGCTGCTTGAGCGTGCCGAGGTGGGCCGCGAGTCCTCCTGGGCCGGGGGCGGTATTGTTTCGCCGCTCTATCCCTGGCGCTATAGCCAGGCGGTCACCGCGCTGGCGCACTGGTCGCAGGACTTTTATCCACAACTGGCCGCCCGTTTGTTCGAACAGACCGGCCTGGACCCTGAGGTTCACGAGACCGGCCTGTACTGGCTGGACCTGGACGATGAGCAGCAGGCGCTGGACTGGGCGCAACGTGAGCAACGGCCGCTGAGCCGCGCCGACAGGTCGGCGGTCTACGATGCCGTGCCGGTGCTCGGGCCGGGTTATCGCCGCGCCATATATATGAGTGGCGTGGCCAACGTGCGCAATCCCCGGCTGGTCAAATCCCTCAGGGCGGCCTTGCAGGCGATGCCTCAGGTGCAAATTCGCGAGCACTGCCAAGTGAGCGGGTTGCTGCATGAGCAGGGCCGAATCAGCGGCGTCGCGACTGCCGACGGCGTTATCCACAGTGATCGTGTCGTGCTGACCGCCGGTGCCTGGAGCGGCGAGTTGCTCAAGCCGCTGGGTGTCGAGCTGCCAGTGGAGCCGGTCAAGGGCCAGATGATTCTGTTCAAGTGCGCGGCGGATTTTTTGCCGAGCATGGTGCTGGCCAAGGGGCGTTATGCGATACCCCGACGTGACGGGCATATTCTGGTCGGCAGTACCCTGGAATATGAAGGGTTCGACAAAACCCCGACCGGCTCGGCGCTGGACAGTCTCAAGGCGTCGGCCATCGAGTTGCTGCCTGCTTTGGCCGATGCCGAGGTGGTCGGCCACTGGGCCGGTTTGCGGCCCGGCTCGCCGCAAGGCATTCCGTTTATCGGTGAACTGCCTGGCTTTGCCGGGTTGTGGCTTAACTGCGGGCACTTTCGCAACGGGCTGGTGCTGGCCCCGGCTTCCTGCCAGTTGCTGGCCGACCTGTTATTGGACCAGCAACCGGTGATCGATCCTGCGCCTTATGCGCCGGCAGGCCGCCTGGCTTAATCGAGCCCCAGCTTTTTCAGCCGGTAGCGCATCGAGCGGAACGACAGGTTCAGGCGCTGCGCTGCCGCTGTGCGGTTCCAGCGGGTCTCTTCCAGCGCCTGAAGAATCAGCTGGCGCTCGATGCTCTCCAGATAATCCTCAAGGTTTTCGATATTGGCCAGGCTCGGGGCATTACTGTCCTGAGTGGGCGCGCTGTCGTTCAGGCGCAGGTCCGAGGCGAGTACCTGATCGTTCTCGCACAGGGTGTAGGCGCGCTCCAGCATATTCTCAAGCTCCCGGACGTTGCCGGGAAAACGGTAGTTCTTGAGGATTTCCAGCGCCTGCGGATGGAGCCGGGCCAGCGGTTGGGCGTAACTGACCGCCAGGCGCTGCAACATGCTTTCGGCCAGCAGCTCGATATCTTCGCGACGCTCGCGCAATGGCGGTACGCGCAACTCAATGACATTGAGCCGGTAATACAGGTCCTGGCGGAACCGCCCGGCACTGACTTCTTGGGCCAGATCCTTGTGGGTTGCGCACAGGATGCGCACGTCCACGACCTGTTCCTGTTGCCCGCCAATGCAGCGCACAGCCTTCTCCTGAATAGCGCGCAGCAGTTTCACCTGCATGGCCAGCGGCAGGTCGGCGACTTCATCAAGAAACAGGGTGCCGCCATCGGCGACCTGGAACAGCCCCGGTTTGTCTTCGTGGGCGCCGGTAAAACTGCCTTTGCGATGACCGAAGAACTCACTCTCCATCAGCTCAGAGGCGATCGCGCCGCAGTTGACCGGCACGAAGGCTTTATCGGCCCGTGGACCTTGTTCGTGGATCAGCCGGGCAACCAGTTCTTTACCGCTGCCCGATTCGCCACTGATGTAGATCGGCGCCTGGCTGCGGGCCAGCTTGCTGATCTGTTTGCGCAAGGTGCGCATCGGCGGCGCATCGCCCAGCAGGCGGCTGTCGATGCTCTGGTCCTGCTCGCTGCCGTTGCGCAGGCGCAGGGCGCTGCCGACCAGCTCGCGCAGGCGCGGCAGGTCCACCGGCTTGGTCAAAAAGTCAAAAGCTCCGGCCTTGAGGGCGCCGATCGCCAGATCGAGGTTGCCGTGGGCAGTAATCATCGCCACCGGTGTCTGCGGGTACTGCTGCTGAATGTGCTGCACCAGCTCCATGCCGTTACCGTCGGGCAGACGCATGTCAGTCAGGCACAGATCGAAGGCTTCGCGCCTGAGCCAGTCATAGGCCTCGGCAACATTGCGCGCGGCGCGGGTGTCGAGTTTCATCCGTCCCAGGGTGATTTCCAGGAGTTCACGGATATCCGGCTCATCGTCAACGATCAGGATCTTCTGCCTTGAAGTCATGCTCAACTCAATTTGAACGGGTGGGCGAAGGTAATGCGCAGGCAACTGCCACCTTCAGGCCGCCTGGAATATTCCAGGTGGGCCTGGTTGCTTGCACACAGCTCACGGGACAGGTAAAGCCCGAGTCCCGTGCCTTTGGTTTGCGTGGTGAAAAAGGGCTCGAACATCTTGCCCAGATGTTGCTCGGACACTCCGGCGCCGTCGTCCAGCACGTCGAGGGTCGGCAGGTTGCTCTGGGGATGGTGATACAACCGTAGCCAGACCTGCGCCTGGTCGTGCGCCTGGCCGCTGTGGCGAAGGCCGTTCTGCACCAGATTGGCAAGGACCTGGGTCAACTGGTCCGGATCGAACCGGGTACTGAGCACTCCGCTGCCGGTCTCGCAATGCAACTGATGCCGGGGCGCTGCGCTGTAGCGCCACTGGCTGACGAACTCTTCAAGCCACACGGCAAGGTTCAGCAGCTCCGGCTCGGCCTCACGACGTCGTGAAAGTTGCAGAACGTTCTCGATGACCACATTGATGCGGCGGGACTGCTCGTGAATGATCTGCGCCAGCCGCCGGTCAGGGGGGGGCAGCTCTTCGGACTCTTCAAGCAACTGTACGGCGTGGCTGATCGCGCCCAGCGGGTTGCGGACTTCGTGTGCGATGCCGGCGGTCAGGCGCCCGAGTGCGGCCAGCTTGAGTTGCTGGGCTTGCAGGGCGACTTGCGACAGATCCTCGATAAATACCAGGGTCTGACGTTGCTCGTGACGGTTGAGGGTGGCGAAGCTGGCTTGCAGGGCCGGGCCTGCGGGCGAGTTCTTGAAGCTGTCGGCGGTTCTTATCGGGTTCATGCGCCAATGGCGCAGGCGTTCGACCAGGTGCGGGCAGTAATCATCGATAACCCGCCCCAGCAAGGCTTCATGGCCCAACAGGTTCAGCGCGCTCTGGTTGATCAGCAACACCCGTCGGCCGGCATCGAGCACCAGTATGCCGGTGTGCATGCGCTGCAGGATCAGACCGTTGAGCTCTTCAAGGTTATCGACGTCCACGGCGCGTTGCTCGGCCAGCACCTCGCTGAAGCGCAAACGGGCGGTCAGCGCCTGCATCAGCAAGGCCACGGCAAAGCACAAGGCGCCAAGGCCGCCAGCCTGGACATAGTCGCTGGAGGTCTTCGGGTTGGCGATGCTCAGGTAGAAGGTCAGGTAAATGATGCCGATGGCCGACACCGCAGCGATCAGCAAGCCGATGCGTCCACGCAGCAGGATGTTGCTGATGGCCACCGAGGCAATCAGCAGGTTGCCGATGCCGCTGGCCGGGCCGCCGCCGGCATAGAACAGGCTCGACAACAACAGCGTGTCGCTCAGTGCCAGGCTGAACATCAGCGCTTTGTAGCGCGGCCGCTCCAGCAGCACGACGATCAGGATGTTGAAAACCAGATAGATCCAGCAGCCAGCGCGGAACAGGCTCGGGTTGGCCATTTCCAGCAATTCGGCATCCAGGTCGCTGGAGACCAGCAGCACCAGCATGACACCGATGATCAGCCGATAGAGGTGGTACAGGCGCAGGATCCGCTGCGCCAGGGCGCTGCCGAGGGCCAGCGGCTCAGCGATCACGTGAGGCGGGGCCCAGCAGCCTGTGATCCTCGCTGCAGTACCATTGTTGTTGCTGGTTGAGGGCGCGATCTTGCGGCAGATGGACGCCGCAGTGAGCGCAACGCACCATCGGCGCGGCAGCATCTTCTGCCTTTTTGTCCTGGGCAGGCTTGCGGGCCGGCGGGTTGAGCAAGCGCTTGATGAACCAGACAGCGGCGAAGATCAGCGCTGCCCACAAAAGAATGCGAATCATGATGGACCGATTGAAGGTGTGTTAATGGCGCAGTGTAGCCAAGCGGCGGTGGCTACGCAGGTAGTTTTTAGGTGCGGCCCATGGCGCAGGCAATAAAAAAGAGGCCCGCAGGCCTCTTTGCTCAACTACCGGTCTTAATCGAACAGACCGAAAGTTGCGTAGCTGAACCAGGAGCGTTTTTTCTCGCCCTTGGCTGCTGCCTCTTCGGCCGCCTGCTTGTCGAGCTCGGCCTGATTCTCCGGCAACAGTTCTTTCGGAATGCCGTCTTTGGCTTCCTGATATTGGCGCTGGATGTCCTGGTTGGCACGGGTCTCGCCCGGTGGCAGCGGCGCGCTATTACCGATCAGGCCAAGCGTGGCCTTGGACAGCCATGGACGGTTATCAGCCTCGGCCTGACGCGGGGTGAACTCGCCACCGGCCAGTTGCGGGTGGTCCGGGTAGTTGGCTTTGAGTACTTCCAGGCTGGTGGCTGCCAGGTCGTCCAGGTGCAGGCGCTGGTACGACTCGACCATGACCGCCAGGCCGTCGCCGACTGCCGGGGTTTCCTGGAAGTTTTCCACGACATAGCGGCCACGGTTGGCGGCGGCTACATACGCCTGACGGGTCAGGTAGTAGTCGGCCACGTGGATTTCATAGGAGGCCAGCAGGTTGCGCAGGTAGATCATGCGCTGCTTGGCGTCGGGGGCGTAGCGGCTGTTGGGGTAGCGGCTGGTCAGCTGGGCGAATTCGTTGAACGAGTCGCGCGCAGCGCCAGGGTCACGCTTGGTCTGGTCCAGCGGCAGGAAGCGCGCCAGCAGGCCGACGTCCTGGTCGAACGAGGTCAGGCCGCGCATATAGTACGCATAGTCGACATTAGGGTGCTGCGGATGCAGGCGAATGAACCGCTCGGCAGCCGATTTTGCCGCTTCCGGCTCACCATTTTTGTAGTTCGCGTAGATCAGTTCGAGCTGGGCCTGGTCGGCATAACGGCCGAACGGGTAACGCGACTCCAGTGCCTTGAGTTTTTCGGTGGCACTGTTGTAGCTGTTATTGCTCAGGTCGTTCTGCGCCTGCTGGTACAGCTCGACTTCGCTCAGGTTCTCGTCGATGACTTCTTTCGACGAGCAGGCCGCGGTCGTTGCGAGGATGGCGATCAGCAGCAGGTGTTTCACTTGCATGGCGGCTTGCGTCCCTATAACGGCCTGCTGTCTTGGGCGGGGCCGTCCTGTTATGATGAGCGCCCCGCTAACATGCGGGACAAAAGACGCCGTATTTAACCACAAGCGCGCAGCCGAAACCAAAGGCTAGCCGCCTTCCAGTCTGGCCATGTCCGAAAATATAGAACTCAGCGCAGAGGTACCGTCAGAATCCGGCGGTCAACGCCTCGATCAGGTCGCCGCCCAATTGTTCGCCGAATACTCGCGTTCACGCCTTGTCACCTGGATCAAGGACGGCCGCCTGACGGTGGATGGTGCCGTCTTGCGTCCGCGCGACATCGTCCACGGCGGCTCCGTTTTGCACCTTACTGCCGAGCAGGAAGCCCAGGGCGAGTGGGTGGCCCAGGATATCGAACTGGATATCGTCTACGAAGACGACCAGATCCTGGTCATCAACAAGCCTGCCGGGCTGGTGGTTCATCCGGCCGCCGGGCACGCCGACGGCACCTTGCTCAACGCCCTGTTGCACCATGTGCCGGACATCGTCAACGTGCCGCGCGCCGGTATTGTCCATCGCCTCGACAAGGACACCACCGGTCTGATGGTGGTGGCCAAGACCCTGCAGGCCCAGACCCAACTGGTCAACCAGTTGCAGAGCCGCACGGTCAGCCGTATCTATGAATGCATCGTGCTGGGTGTGGTGACCGCAGGCGGCAAGATCGACGCCGCCATCGGTCGTCACGGCCAGCAGCGCCAGCGGATGGCGGTGATGGACAACGGCAAGCCTGCGGTCAGCCATTACCGGGTGCTGGAGCGCTTCCGCTCGCACACCCATGTGCGGGTCAAGCTGGAAACCGGCCGTACCCACCAGATCCGCGTGCACATGGCTCACGTCGGCTTCCCGCTGATCGGTGACCCGGTCTACGGCGGTCGTTTCCGTATTCCGCCAGCGGCCAGCGTAACCCTGGTCGAGTCGCTCAAGACTTTCCCGCGCCAGGCGCTGCATGCGCGGTTCCTGGAGCTGGATCACCCGACCACCGGCGTACGCATGCGTTGGGAGTCGCCGTTGCCCGAAGACCTGGTGTGGATGCTGTCGCTGCTCAAGCAGGACCGCGAGGCGTTCATCGGGTGAGCAACGACTGGCTGCTGCCTGACTGGCCCGCGCCCGCCAATGTGCGAGCCTGTGTGACCACACGGGCCGGCGGCGTCAGTCAGGCGCCATTCGACAGCTTCAACCTCGGTGATCATGTGCAAGACGAGCCACAGGCAGTGGCCACCAATCGTCTGCGCCTGACCACAGCGTTGGGCGTCGAGCCCGCCTGGCTGCAACAGGTTCACGGCGTTGCCGTCGCCCATGCTGACCCGTTGCGGGTCGATGAGGCAGACGCCAGCTGGACGGCCACACCCGGTGTGGCCTGTACCATCATGACTGCCGATTGCCTGCCCGCGTTGTTCTGCAACCGTGCCGGCACCCGCGTAGCGGCAGCCCATGCCGGCTGGCGCGGGCTGGCGGCCGGTGTCCTGGAAGCCACTGCCGACAGCTTGCAGACGGCACCTGACGAGATTCTGGTCTGGCTGGGCCCGGCCATCGGTCAGCCGTCGTTTGAGGTGGGCGGCGAGGTGCGTGAGGCATTTGTCGCCAGCCATCGGCAAACCGCTGCTGCCTTCATACCCAGCGTCAACGATGGCCGCTTCATGGCCGATATCTATGCCCTGGCGCGTTTGCGTCTGGCGGCTCAGGGAATCACCCAGGTGTATGGCGGTGGGCTCGACACCTTTACCGATGAGCGTTTCTTCTCCTACCGCCGTGGCGCCCGCACCGGTCGTTTTGCCTCTCTGGTCTGGCTGTCCCAAGACTGACCCGCATCAATCTGTACTACCTTGAAACCTGCAGAATCGTCCGCATCTAACGGGTAATCCGGCAGGTTTTCTTTACAGGTGTGTCCATTACTCCGGCCTGCTCAGAAGGAAGGTGACTAATGCGTATCGACAGATTGACCAGCAAGCTTCAGTTAGCGTTATCCGATGCCCAGTCGTTGGCGGTCGGTTTCGATCATCCGGCCATCGAGCCTGTGCATCTGCTGCATGCTCTGCTGGAACAGCAAGGCGGCTCGATCAAACCACTGCTGATGCAGGTCGGTTTTGATATCAACAGCCTGCGCAAGGAATTGGGCAAAGAGCTCGACACCTTGCCGAAAATCCAGAATCCCACCGGCGACGTGAACCTGTCTCAGGATCTGGCGCGCCTGCTCAATCAGGCCGACCGGCTGGCCCAGCAGAAGGGTGATCAGTTCATTTCCAGCGAGCTGGTGCTGCTTGCGGCGCTGGATGAAAACACCAAGATCGGCAAGCTGCTGCTTGGCCAGGGCGTCAGCAAGAAAGCCCTGGAAAACGCAGTGAACAACCTGCGCGGCGGCAACGCGATCAATGACCCTAACGTCGAGGAGTCGCGTCAGGCACTGGACAAGTACACCATCGACCTGACCAAGCGTGCCGAAGAGGGCAAGCTCGACCCGGTGATTGGCCGTGACGACGAGATTCGCCGGACCATCCAGGTGCTGCAACGCCGGACCAAGAACAACCCGGTGCTGATCGGCGAGCCCGGAGTGGGCAAGACCGCGATTGCCGAGGGCCTGGCCCAGCGCATCATCAACGGTGAAGTGCCCGATGGCCTGAAGAGCAAGCGGCTGTTGTCGCTGGACATGGGCGCGTTGATTGCCGGTGCCAAGTTCCGTGGCGAGTTCGAGGAACGCCTCAAGTCGTTGCTCAACGAGCTGGCCAAGCAGGAAGGCCAGATCATCCTGTTTATCGATGAGCTGCACACCATGGTCGGCGCCGGCAAAGGCGAGGGCGCAATGGACGCTGGCAATATGCTCAAGCCGGCCCTGGCGCGCGGCGAGCTGCATTGCGTGGGTGCCACGACGCTCAATGAGTACCGGCAATATATAGAGAAGGACGCGGCGCTTGAGCGGCGCTTCCAGAAAGTGCTGGTGGACGAGCCGAGTGAAGAAGACACCATCGCCATCCTGCGTGGCTTGAAAGAGCGCTATGAGGTTCACCATAAGGTGGCAATCACCGACGGTGCGATCATCGCTGCCGCCAAGTTGAGCCATCGTTACATCACTGACCGGCAGTTGCCCGACAAAGCCATCGACCTGATCGACGAAGCGGCCAGCCGGATTCGCATGGAAATCGACTCCAAGCCCGAAGTGCTCGACCGGCTGGAACGTCGCCTGATTCAGCTCAAGGTTGAAGCGCAGGCGTTGAAGAAAGAGAACGACGAAGCGACCCTCAAGCGTCTGGAAAAACTGCAGATCGAGATTGAGCGGCTGGAGCGGGAGTATTCCGACCTGGAAGAAGTCTGGACGTCGGAAAAAGCTGAAGTCACAGGCTCTGCGCAAATCCAGCAAAAGATCGAACAGTCGCGCCAGGAGCTGGAAGCGGCGCGGCGCCGTGGTGACCTCAATCGCATGGCTGAATTGCAGTATGGGATCATCCCGGACCTGGAGCGCAGCCTGCAGATGGTCGACCAGCATGGCAAACCCGAGAACCAGTTGCTGCGCAGCCGGGTGACCGAAGAAGAAATTGCCGAAGTGGTGTCCAAGTGGACCGGTATTCCGGTGGCCAAGATGCTCGAAGGCGAACGTGAAAAACTGCTGAAGATGGAAAGCCTGCTGCACGAGCGGGTGATTGGCCAGAACGAAGCCGTGGTGGCGGTCGCCAACGCGGTGCGGCGCTCGCGGGCCGGCTTGTCCGACCCGAACCGCCCCAGCGGCTCGTTCATGTTCCTCGGCCCGACCGGGGTCGGCAAAACCGAGCTGTGCAAGGCGCTGGCCGAGTTCCTGTTCGACACCGATGAGGCCATGGTGCGGATCGATATGTCCGAGTTCATGGAGAAACACTCCGTGGCTCGCCTGATCGGCGCGCCGCCAGGCTACGTCGGTTACGAAGAGGGCGGCTACCTGACCGAGGCCGTGCGGCGCAAACCGTACTCGGTGATCCTGCTTGATGAGGTAGAGAAGGCCCACACCGATGTATTCAACATTCTGTTGCAGGTGCTGGAAGATGGCCGCCTGACCGATAGCCACGGGCGTACCGTGGATTTCCGTAATACGGTGATCGTCATGACCTCCAACCTGGGCTCGGCGCAGATCCAGGAGTTGTCCGGTGATCGCGAGGCGCAGCGTGCAGCAGTGATGGATGCGGTGGGCGCCCATTTCCGGCCCGAGTTCATCAACCGGATCGACGAAGTGGTGATCTTCGAGCCGCTGGGTCGTGAGCAGATCGCAGGCATTACCCAGATTCAATTGAGCCGCCTGCTCAGCCGCCTGGCTGAACGCGAGCTGAGCCTGACCCTCAGCCCCGAGGCATTGGACAAGCTGATTGCGGTAGGGTACGACCCGGTGTACGGCGCACGGCCGCTCAAGCGGGCGATTCAGCGCTGGATCGAAAACCCGTTGGCGCAATTGATTCTGTCCGGGCGTTTCGTGCCGGGCGAGGTGATCAATGCCACGCTGGAAGGCGACGAAATCGTTTTTGCCTGATGTCGCTATGGGGTTGTAAAGCAGGGCTCCATTAACGGAGCCCTGCTTTTTTGGCGGCAAACCAGTGTTTTTTCGAGCCCGAACAACAACTTCGCAAAAAAACTGCAAATCATTGTAGTAAAAGCAATTTAGGGTGTTGACAGGGTCTTTTATTCTTGTAGAATGGCGCGCCTCAGAGACGCGAACGTAGCGCAAAACGCGAAACAATCAAATCAAAGAGGTTGATTCGAAACAAAAACTTGTTTAGAATCAACGCCGTAGATGAATCTGAATACGATCCGCGATAGCTCAGTTGGTAGAGCAAGTGACTGTTAATCACTGGGTCCCTGGTTCGAGTCCAGGTCGTGGAGCCAGATTCAAATACAAGTTGTACATGTCGGGGTATAGCGCAGTCCGGTAGCGCGCCTGCTTTGGGAGCAGGATGTCAGGAGTTCGAATCCCCTTACCCCGACCATATTTGGGTCGTTAGCTCAGTTGGTAGAGCAGTTGGCTTTTAACCAATTGGTCGTAGGTTCGAATCCTACACGACCCACCATTTTTGACCTTGCTACACTGGGTCAAATCTTAGGGAGATGATGCCAGTTGCATCATCCTCGAAAAACGTCCTAACGGGCGTTTTTCTGTGTCACCTCGGGGTGTAGCGCAGCCCGGTAGCGCGCCTGCTTTGGGAGCAGGATGTCAGGAGTTCGAATCCCCTCACCCCGACCATATTTGAAAAAGGCGTCCTGCAAAGGACGCCTTTTTTATTTCAGGTTAAAAATCTTCGGTCAATTCTGCACCGCTTGTACTGATCCGCCATCGACCCGCAGATTGCTGCCGTTCACAAAGCTGGCCCGGTCCGACACCAGCCAGGCGATGGCTGCAGCCACTTCCTGAGGCTGGCCCCGGCGTTTCTGTACGATGCCTGGCCGTTCCTCTTCCAGAAAGCTCTCGACTGCTTCTTCAAACGACACGCCGAGTTCTTCAGCGCGTTTTTCCATCATGCCGTCGGTCATGCCGGTTTCGATAAAGGCCGGCGCTACGGTGTTGCACAGCACCCCATCCTTGGCTTCCTGGTACGACAGATTCTTCATGAACGCTGCCAGTGCCGCCTTGGCCGTGTTATAGACCGCCTCTTCCCAATAGGGCTGCACGGCGTTCTCGGACGTGATGCAGACAAAACGCCCCCAGTTGCGGCTGCGCATGGCCGGGATGGTGGCGCGGGCGACCCGCACCGCCGAGAAAAAATCGGTTTCCCAGGCTTCCAGGTAATCGTCATCAGACAGCTCCAGCGGATCGCCTTTAGCGCCGGTAACTCCTGCGGTATGGACCACGATATCCACCTGGCCAAACCGGTCGACGGCGTGTTGCACCAGCTGATCGACCTGCTTCTGGTTGGTCATATCGGCGGCCCACAGCAACGGTTCACCTGGCAGGCCGGCACAGGCTTTGTGCAACTCGTCCGTGTCTTTGTCGGTGAGCACCAGATGAACGCCTTCCTCGCTCAACAACCGGGCCGTGGCCAGCCCGATCCCACCGCTGGCGCCGCTGATCAGTGCGACCCGCCCCTTGATAGCCAAATCCATGCAACACCTCACTTGATGAACATACCGGTTATCCGGGCTTCAACAGATGTGACAGATGGCTCAAGGCGTTGATTCAAGAAAATTGCGGCTGGGCTGTTGCCCAGCCGGTAGCAGCGGCCGGGCGGCGCTGCTAAGGCTTCCCGGCTAAAGCCGGTCGCCGCCCGGCTGGTCCTACAGTTGTTCCCGGTGGCTAGGGTTGCGAAGGCATCAATGCAGTTTCATTCGTGGCTCGGTGCCTTTGCCGA
This sequence comes from Pseudomonas sp. 21LCFQ02, assembly GCF_024129895.2. Taxonomy (NCBI): domain Bacteria; kingdom Pseudomonadati; phylum Pseudomonadota; class Gammaproteobacteria; order Pseudomonadales; family Pseudomonadaceae; genus Pseudomonas; species Pseudomonas sp. 21LCFQ02. The sequence continues at coordinate 531,644 of NZ_CM178749.1, read as the reverse complement.
TCCGGCTGCCGAGCATCAGCATCAAGGTGCGGAAGGTGCCATACAGGGCCATCTGGTGCATGCGGTACAGCGAGATGTAGAACATCCGCGCCAGCCAGCCTTCAAGCATGACGCTGCCGGTCAGGTTGCCCATCAGGTTGCCTACTGCCGAGAAGCGCGACAGCGAGATCAGCGAGCCGTAGTCCTTGTAGCTGTACTCCGGCAACGCCTTACCCTCAATGCGCAGGCGCAGCGATTTGACCAGCAGTGAGGCTTGCTGATGGGCGGCCTGGGCGCGTGGCGGGACGTTGCGGTCAGTGCCTTTTTGCGGGCAGGCTGCGCAGTCGCCGAAGGCGAAGATATTTTCGTCGCGGGTGGTCTGCAGGGTCGCCAGCACTTGCAGTTGATTGATGCGGTTGGTTTCCAGGCCGTCGATGTCCTGCAAAAAGCCCGGTGCGCGAATGCCCGCCGCCCAGACCTTGAGCGTTGCCGGAATCACCTGGCCGCTACTGGTCACCAGGCTATCGGCAGTCACTTCACTGACCGCCGAGTTGGTCAGCACGGTAACCCCGAGTTTTTCCAGGGTCTGGTGTACCGGGCCGCCGATACGTTCGGGCAGGGCCGGCAGTACGCGTGGGCCTGCCTCGATCACAGTAATGCGCAGGTTTTCCGGTTTGATCTGGCCCAGGCCGTAGGCAGCCAGTTCATGGGCGGCGTTATGCAGCTCGGCAGCCAGCTCTACCCCCGTGGCGCCAGCGCCGACGATGGCCACGCTAATCTCCTGGGCGCTGTCTGCCTGGCCGGCGTGGGCGCGCAAATAGAGGTTGAGCAATTGCTGGTGAAAGCGCTCGGCCTGCTTGCGGGTGTCGAGGAACAGGCAATGCTCGGCTGCCCCCAGGGTGCCGAAATCATTGGTGGTGCTGCCCACCGCCAACACCAGAGTGTCGTAGTCCAGGCTGCGTGCGGGCACCAGCACCTCACCGTGCTCATCCTGCGTGGCCGCCAGGTGGATTTTGCGGTTGGCGCGGTCCAGGCCGCTCATGCGCCCGAGCTGGAACTGAAAGTGGCTCCACTTGGCCTGAGCCACGTAGTTCAGCTCGTCTTCGTAGGAGTTCAACGAGCCGGCCGCCACTTCATGCAGCAGCGGTTTCCAGATGTGGGTCAGGTTGGCGTCTACCAGGGTCACGCTGGCGGTGCCTTTTTTGCCCAGGGTTTTACCCAGGCGGGTAGCCAGTTCGAGACCGCCGGCGCCGCCGCCGACGATAACAATACGATGAGTCATAGGGATTACTCGGAAGGTTAAGGAAATCGGTGATAACGATCTTCGCGAGCGCAGCGCGGCTCAGAGCGGCGGATCGAATATCCAGAGCAGTCAGGCGGCAAGCCACAGATGGCCGCACGAGAGCTGCCGAAGCCTTGCGAGGCTGGCGCTCAACCGGATACGGAGGCTGTGCTGACACACTGGACAATTGAGACTGCTCGGATAACAAGTGGTTCATGGACGACGCCTCGGCTCGATAGGCCACAGGGCGGATCAGCTCAATGGCTCAACCTGCAGATCGTCGCATAAGCGAATGATTCCGCTTTGTATCACTCGCGCAGTGATTCCGCCATGCCCGCGCACTGCCTGAAAGGTGCCAACGCCCAGATTCTGCTCCAGCCGTGCGCATGGCTGGCACCAGCCGGTGGTTTCCAGAATCGCCTGGCCCACCCGAAAGCGACGGCCTTTGAGGCTGAACAGGTTGATGCCGCTGATCACCAGGTTGCGGCGCAGGTCCTGGGGCAGGATCGGTCGGTCCGCAGGGCGTCCCAGCAGGGCGCTGATGACGGCCAGATGTTCCCACTGAATCAGCGTCACCTGGCGGGCATTGCGCGGGCCGGGGCGCGCGTGATCGCCGGTCAGGCCAGCCTCACGACGTGCTTCGACAGCGTCCAGTTCCAGCATGGCACCACGGGCCTGCGGGCGTACCCCGATCCAGCGGACCTGGCCGGTTTGCGGCACCTCGGCCAATAATTGCTGCAATGGGCTGATCACAGGCTGATTCCTACGTCGAAAACCACCGTGCGGCCCAGGTTGGTACGCAGAAAGTCCGGTGCGCCAGGGTGCGCGAACAGCACCCTGGCAAAATTGGGGCCGACCAGCGACAGCGAACGCCAGCCCTGGCGCAGGTATTCGGTGGGCGGCGGAAAGTGGCTATTGAGGTCCAGCGCTTCGCGCTTGAGGCTGGCAAAGGCAATGATGTCCAGCGCGCCCAGGTCCAGACCGCGTTCCTGGTAGTTGCTGGCCTTTTTGAGCAGGGTCGGGGCCAGCCGGCGCAGCAGGGCAGGGGCCGGCACCCGTTTGGGCTTGGTCTCGCGGCGCACCAGCTGGCTGAGCGAGAAAGCACTGCGGCGACGTTGCAGTTCTTCGCGCCATTCATCGTTCAGACGCCGGCCTTCGTCGAGCACGAAAAACACCTCAAAGCGCGCATCGAAGAACAGCACATCCGGCGGCTCCTGTTCGGCCGGCAGAAAGTCTTCGTGGCGATAGGGGATATTCAGGCCTTGCAGCAGGCGCTGGCAGACCCAGCGCTCACGCTCCCATTTGCGTGCGTTGGACAGAAACGCATTGGCTTGTTCGGCCTGGCTGGTCAGCAGGCGCAGGTAATCTGAATCATCCATAGCCGTCGCGTCGCGGTGACTGAAAGTGAATATGCCTGTAGCCTGCCATGCGCCAGACAGGCGCACAATCGCCGTCATCCATTGCCTTGAGGACAACGCCTTGAAAATTCTGCCCATCCTGCTGCTGGCCCTGCTGCCTATGGCCGCTCAGGCCGTCGAAGTTGGCGAGCGTCTGCAACCCTGGACACTGCTTGACCAGTACGATCAGCCCTACACCTTGACCGACCAGGCCCAGACCCTGCTGGTAGCGCGCAGCATGGACGCCGCCAAACTGGTCAATGCGGCGCTGGAGGGCAAGCCCAAGGGCTATCTGGAGGCGCGTAACACGGTGTTTGTCGCTGACATTCATAAAATGCCGGCCATCATCGCCAAAATGTTCGCCATTCCGAAGATGCGCGACTATTCGTACCGGGTGATGCTGGACCGTGAATCACAGATCGCGCCGCGCTATGCCGGTGACGAGGATAAAGTCCTGTGGCTGCAATTGCGTGACGGCAAGCTGCTCAGCCAGCAGCAGTTCAGTGATGCCCAGGCGCTGCGCAAGGCACTGGAACAGCCCATACATTGATGCCTGTAGGAGCCGCTTTAGCGGCGAAGGCTTCGCCGCTAAAGCTTCGCGGCTGAAGCCGCTCCTACGGGGTGTGCAGCGCGATAGTGTTGTGCCAGAGCCTACAGGCTCCTGACCATCAATGTTCGCGAAACGGCCTTTCCAGGTCGGCAGAGAACAGTTCGTCTTCGGCATCCGGTGCCACCGGGATGGCGTGCTCTTCAGCCGCCCAGGCGCCCAGATCGATCAGCTTGCAGCGCTCCGAACAAAATGGCCGGGTCGGGCTGGCGGCGCTCCATTCAACGGGGGCGCCGCAGGTGGGGCACTGTACGGTCATGGGTTGGCTCATCAGTGGCCTCCTGTCAGGGTCAGATAAAAGTGATGCAGGCGCTCGACCTCGCTTTTCAGCCAGGCCGGGTCGCGGTCGTTGACCAGTACATCGTCAGCGTGGCGCAAGCGCTCCTCGCGCTGGGCCTGAACCTTGACAATGGCCTGCACCTGTTCGGCGCTGCTGGCATCACGCTGCATGGTGCGGGCGATCTGCAGCTCGACGGGCGCATCGATCACCAGCACGCGCTGGGTGGTCTGGTATTGCCCGGACTCGATCAGCAGCGGCGACACCAGAATGGCGTAGGGCGATTCGGCGCGGCTCAGGTAGCTGGCGATCTCTTCGCGCACCAACGGGTGCAGCAATGCTTCGAGCCAACGGCGTTGTTCGGGGTCGCTGAATATCAAACGGCGCAATGCAGTCCGGTCCAGCTCGCCACTGGCTTGCAGCACCTGCGGGCCGAAGTGTTCGACGATTTTTGCCAGCGCCGGGCGGCCGGGTTCGACCACCCAGCGGGCGGCGTGGTCAGCGTCGACGGTATGGATACCCAGGTCGATAAAGCACTGCGCCGCAGCGCTCTTGCCGCTGCCGATACCGCCGGTCAGGCCAAGAATCCAGGGAGTGTTAACGGGTTGGGTCATTTAAAACCGGCAAATTGCAGATAGGAGTCGGTTATTTGACCACCCCATAGCAAAGCGATCCACCCCGCGATGGCCAGATAAGGACCAAAAGGCATTGGCGTGCCCGCCTGATGGCGGCGCAGACGCAGCAAAATCATGCCCAGCAGCGCGCCGACCAGTGACGACAGCAAAATGGTCAGCGGCAGGATCTGCCAGCCGCCCCAGGCGCCGAGCATGGCCAATAGCTTGAAGTCGCCATAACCCATGCCTTCCTTGCCGGTCAGCAGCTTGAATAGCCAGAACACCGTCCACAACGACAGGTAACCGGCCACCGCCCCCCACAGCGCATCGCCGAGGGTCGTGAACAGGCCGAAGCTGTTGACGATCAGGCCCAGCCACAACAGCGGCAGCACCAGGCTGTCGGGGAGCAACTGGTGATCGGCGTCGATCAGGCTCATGGCCAACAGACCCCAGCCCAGCACCAGCATTGCTGCGCATTGCCAGCCGAAGCCGAAGTGCCAGGCGACGCCGGCCGATAATGCCCCGCACGCCAGCTCGACCAACGGGTAGCGTTTACTGATCGGCGCCCGGCAACTGGAACAGCGGCCCTTGAGCAGCAACCAACTGATGACCGGCACGTTTTCCCAGGGGCGGATACGGTGTTCACAATGCGGGCAAGCGGAATGCGGCAGGATCAGGTTGTAGCGCGCCGGGGCCGGTTCTGCGGGCAGCTCCAGCACTTCACGGGCCTGAGTCTGCCAGTCGCGCAGCATCATCTTCGGCAGGCGGTGGATCACCACATTCAGGAAGCTGCCGACCAGCAGGCCAAGAATCAGGGTGCAGACGATAAAGGCCGCCGGGGAGGCGGCCAGAAATTCGGCCAGTGACATGTCAGACCGCCGCCCCCAGTTTGAAGATCGGCAGGTACATGGCGATCACCAGGCCGCCGACAATCACCCCCAGTACCGCCATGATCATCGGCTCCATCAGGGTGGTCAGGTTATTGACCATATTGTCCACTTCGTCTTCGTAGTAGGTCGCGACCTTGTCGAGCATGCTGTCCAGTGCGCCGGATTCTTCGCCGATGGCGGTCATCTGGATCGCCAGGCTGGGAAATACATTGGTCGAGCGCATCGAGAAGTTCAGTTGCATACCGGTCGCCACGTCCTGCTTGACCTTGTATACCGCATTCTTGAACACCACGTTGCCGGTCGCACCGGCCACCGAGTCCAGCGCTTCGACCAGCGGCACGCCGGCGGCAAAGGTCGTGGCCAGAGTACGGGCATAGCGCGCCACGGAGGACTTGTAGATCAGCGGGCCTACCAGCGGTAGCTTGAGCAGAAAACGGTCAACCGTATCGCGGAATTTCTGCGAGTTGTTGTAGCTGCGCAGGAACAGAAAAATCCCGCCGATCAGCCCGCCGAGGATGATGTACCACCATTGTTCAAATACTTCGGAAAGGCCAATCACCATCAGGGTAAAGGCCGGTAGCTCGGCACCGAAGCCTTCGAACACCGACTTGAATTGCGGCACGACCTTGATCAACAGAATCGACGAGACGATGGCCGCCACTATCATCACCGCTGCCGGATAGGTCATGGCTTTCTTGATCTTGGCCTTGAGCGCTTCGGTTTTTTCCTTGTAGGTGGCGACCCGGTCCAGCAACGCTTCAAGGGCACCGGCCTGTTCGCCGGCGTCCACCAGGTTGCAATACAGCTCGTCGAAATACTGCGGCTTCTGGCGCAGTGCGGTGGCAAAGCTGTTACCGGCTGCCACGTCCTGCTTCAGCGACTCGACCAGCACGCGCATGGCCGGTTTTTCCGAGCCTTCGGCAATGATGTCGAACGACTGCAGCAGCGGCACGCCGGCTTTCATCATGGTCGCCATCTGCCGTGAGAAGAAGGCGATATCCAGCGGTTTGATCTTTTTGCCCCGGCTGCCAAAGATCGAGGTGGATTTTTTGCGCACCTTGGTCGGGTTGATGCCCTGCTTGCGCAGCTGGGCCTTGATCAGTGCCGGGTTGTGACCGTCCATCTCGCCACGCACCTTGGCGCCTTTGCGGTCCAGGCCTTCCCAATTGAAGGTACTGAGTTTGACTGCCTTCTTGGCCATGCTTAGTCCTTGGTCACCCGGTTGACTTCTTCCAGGCTGGTAACGCCCTGCATCACTTTCACCAGACCAGAGGTGCGCAGGTCATTGAAGCCGTCCTTGCGCATCTGCGCAGCGATTTGCAGGGCATTGCCTTCTTCCATGATGATCCGTTCCAGTTCCGGGGTCTTCTTCACCACCTCGTAGATCCCCACCCGGCCCTTATAGCCGCCATTGCACTGCTCGCAACCGACCGGCGCGTACAGGGTAAAGGTGCCGATCTGCGCCTCGCTGAAGCCTTCTTTAAGCAGGGTGTCGTGCGGCACTTCGATCTCTTTGCGGCAATGCTTGCACAGCTTGCGGGCCAGCCGCTGGGCAATGATCAGGTTGATCGCGGTGGCAATGTTGAACGAAGCCACGCCCATGTGGTGCAGGCGCGTAAGGGTTTCTGCCGCGCTGTTGGTGTGCAGGGTCGAGAGCACCATATGGCCGGTCTGCGAGGCCTTGATGGCAATCTCGGCGGTTTCCAGGTCGCGGATCTCGCCGACCATGATCACGTCCGGGTCCTGACGCAAAAACGCCCGCAACGCCTGGGCGAAGTCCATGCCCTGGCGCGGGTTGACGTTGACCTGGTTGATGCCTTCGAGGTTGATCTCCACCGGGTCTTCGGCGGTGGAAATATTGATGCCCACGGTGTTGAGGATATTCAGGCCGGTGTACAGCGACACGGTTTTGCCCGAGCCGGTCGGGCCGGTGACCAGAATCATGCCTTGCGGTTGCTTGAGGGCTTCCAGGTACAGGGCTTTCTGATCCGGTTCGTAGCCCAGGGCGTCGATACCCATCTTCGCACTGGCAGAGTCGAGAATCCGCATCACGATCTTCTCGCCCCACAGGGTGGGCAGGGTGTTCATCCGGAAATCGATGGCCTTGTTATTGGAAATGCGCAACTTGACCCGCCCGTCCTGCGGCTTGCGCCGCTCGGAAATATCCAGGCTGGCCATCACCTTCAGGCGTGCGGCAATCCGCCCGGCCAACTGAATCGGCGGTTTGGCGGCTTCATGCAGGATGCCATCGGTGCGAAAGCGTACCCGGTAGCTCTTTTCATAGGGCTCGAAGTGCAGGTCCGAAGAGCCCAGGCGAATGGCATCGAGCAGCATCTTGTTGACGAAGCGCACCACCGGCGCGTCGTCGGCATCGCTTTGGGCGCTGAGCGATGTTTCTTTGAGATTATCGGTAGGCTCCAGATCGACGTTTAGATCAATGTCGCCAATTTCTGCAAGGCCCCCACCGGTATCGAACAGGCGCTCGATGGCATCGCTGAGCTTATCGTCTTCAACCAGAATGGCTTCGGTGTTCAGGCCGGTGCTGAACTGGATATCGGTAACAGCTTGATGGTTGGTCGGGTCCGACACGCCAATGAACAGCTTGTTGCCGCGCCGCCAGAGCGGCAGGGCATGGTGCTGGCGCACCAGTTTTTCACTGACCAGCCCTTTGGGCTGGCCGTCCTTGTCGAGGCTGTGCAGGTCCATGAATGGCACACCGAATTGCTCGGAAGCCATCTCGGCCAGTGTCAGGCTTTTCACCAGCTTGTGCTGGACCAGATAGGTAATCAGCGAAACCTTGTCGCGGCGCGCCTGCTGGGCGGCCTGCTGGGCGGCTTTTTCGGTTAACAGCTCGGAAGCGACCAGTTGCTTGGCCAGACCGCTGAGGACAACATCAGACATAACACCACCAGACACGGACAGTGTGACGGTTATATCGCAGTCAGACGATGCTGCCAAATGAGGATGTGCCGAGTGACAAAAAATGTCAGTTTGTGCGGATTGTTGGAGGCTTTGCTGCGCTCAGCTGGCGTTTTTGCGCCGAAATTGTGATCGCTGTCACTTTGGCATGCCCTGTGCTTTGACCCAGTCAGGCACCTTTTCCTTGACGCCTGGAGATGCGCAGATGAATGCACAAAAAGGTTTTACCCTGATCGAGCTGATGATTGTTGTGGCGATTGTCGGCATTTTGGCTGCGGTAGCAATCCCTCAATATCAGAACTACGTCGCACGCGCAAACGGCGCTAGCGCTGTTGCGACGCTTGATGCTGCAAAAACTCAGGTCGCGCTGAATGCGCAAGAAGGCCTAAGTACAGCACTTTGCACCAACGTTACTATGCCTACAAATGGTACTTGCAACGCCACTACGGGCGTGTTGGTAAGTCCATCGGTTGGTAGTGGTTCTTCTGCTACCACCGCAACCTTGACACCTAACCTTGCTGCAACGGGTGCTATTACTTGGACCTGTCGAGTTTCTATCGCAGCTGCTGCATCTAGCACCTGCACCTTCACTGCGCCAGCAACGCAATAAAAATCTGTTTGTAGTTGAAGGTATTTCAATTAGTCCGGTGCGTTTCTGCATCGGACTAACTATTGGATATTTACTCATTAGGTAAATAAATTTTCTGAAACTCGAGGTCGAAAAAAATTTTCTTTATGGCTCTTCATCTTTCGATTCGGCTCTTTGCCTGAGCGCGTCTGGCTGAGTACAAAGCGTGGTTTTTCTACTGGTAGAGATTTAGTTATAGAGAATGTAGTTGTCCTACTAGGCGCTAACGAGCAAGCAAATGTCGAGTCCAGACATTTTCTTGATTCATACGGCCCGTACCCTGCGGTGTCTTTCTCAACCACCCAGGCGTCCTCCGATGAGCCAGAAACCGATCACCGTCCTGCGCGACACCACTCCCTTGCCCGTTGTCGATGCCTGCAAATGGGAGCGCATCGAAGGCGAACCGCACACCGTCAACCTCAATGCCTACACCTCCGAGGACGGCTCGAAGATCATGGGCACCTGGATCTGCACGCCGGGCAAGTGGCGCGTGGAGTATGTGAAGTGGGAATACTGCGACTTCCAGGAAGGCTATTGCATCATCACCCCCGATGGCCAGGAGCCGATTCATCTGAAAGCCGGTGACAAGTTCATCGTTGAAGTTGGCATGAAGGGCACCTGGGAAGTGGTTGAAACCGTGCGCAAGTATTTCGTGTTCGCCTGATTCTGCTTTATCGCTTTAACCTCCTCTTTTGATGGTCGCAGCCTGTGCCGCGGCCATTTTTTTCGCCTGCCGTTTGATCAAAAAACGCCCCTGACGGCGTGCCTGCGACCGCCCGGCGCAGCGCTGTCGTGGTTGCGACACCCATGTCGTGATTGGCTTTGGTCGGGGCGCAATCGGGTAATAGACCCCATGCAGCCCAAGGGTAAGGTGGCGGGGCATTTTCATTGGCGTGCGTTGTAGTTACTCCAGATGTGCCTCAGCGTGTAAGGTGCGCCGTTTCCAGGGTAGCCAGCCTGTACCCGTCGACACAAAAAAGAGAAGAACAAGCACCATGATCAGCCCCGACTCCAGTGGTCAACTGGCGCAAGGTTTCAAGCCGCGTCATGTCACGATGTTATCGATTGCCGGCATTATCGGCGCCGGCCTGTTCGTTGGCTCCGGTCACGCCATCGCCGCCGCCGGCCCGGCCACCATCCTCTCCTACCTGTGTTCCGGTTTGCTGGTCGTGCTGGTGATGCGCATGCTCGGCGAAATGGCTGTGGCCAACCCGGACACCGGTTCGTTTTCCACCTACGCCGACCAGGCCATCGGGCAATGGGCCGGTTTCACCATCGGCTGGCTGTACTGGTGGTTCTGGGTGCTGGTCATCCCCATCGAAGCGCTGGCCGCCGGCCATGTGCTGCATCAGTGGTTCCCGCAGGTCGATGCCTGGTTGTTCGCCTTGCTGTCGATCGTGCTGCTGGCCGCGACCAACCTGTTCAGCGTGGCCAAGTACGGCGAGTTCGAGTTCTGGTTCGCGCTGTTCAAGGTTGCCGCAATCATCGGTTTCATCAGCCTCGGTTTTGCGGTGTTGTTCGGTTGGGTGCCGGGCCGCGAGGCCAGCGGCCTGACCACCCTGATGGCCAATCATGGCGGCTTTGCCCCCAACGGCTGGTCGGCAGTGGTCGGGGCCTTCATCACGGTGATGTTCAGCTTTATCGGTACTGAAGCGGTGACCATCGCTGCTGCTGAGTCCGCCAGCCCCGCACGCAACATCGCCAGGGCCACCCGCTCGGTGATCTGGCGCATTGGGGTGTTCTACATCCTGTCGGTGTTCGTGATCATTTCCGTGGTGCCATGGAACGACCCGCAACTGACCGTGGTGGGCTCTTACCAGCGGGCGCTGGAGATCATGGACATCCCGTTCGCCAAGTTCATGGTCGATGTGGTGGTGCTGGTCGCGGTGGGTAGCTGCATGAACTCGTCGATCTATATCTCCTCGCGCATGCTCTACTCGTTGGGCAAGCGCGGCGAAGCACCGGCTGCAGTACGCAAGACATCAAAGGTCGGTGTGCCGCGCATGGCGGTGTACGCCAGTGTCGTGCTCGGTGCCATTATCACCGTCGTCAGTTACTTCGCGCCGTCCGGGCTGTTTGAATTCCTGCTGGCCAGCTCCGGCGCCATCGCGTTGCTGGTGTACCTGGTGATCGCTATCTCGCAACTGCGCATGCGCCGCAAGCTGACCCGGCAGAAAGTCGAGATTGCCTTGCCGATGTGGCTGTTCCCGTGGCTGACCTATGCGGTGATCCTGTTTATCTCGGCCGCGCTGGTGGTGATGATGATCACCCCGGATCACCGCGCGGAAATCACCTCGACCATCTGCCTGGCATTGGCCATCTCGCTGATCGGCATCTTCGTTGCCGGTAAGCACGACGCTGCCGGGCAGGGTGTTGAGGCTCAGGAAAAAGCTTAAAGCAGCATCCCGCCCCAGGCTGACCCCAACAACAGCAAAGCCATGCCGCGATTGAAGCGCTGCATGGCTTGCGCCGTTGCCAGCAGACCAGCCGCCCCGCGCCCCAGCAACGCCCAGACCAGCAGGCAGGGAGTGGCGATCACAAAGAAGATCGCGGCATACAGCCCGTAATCGACTGCGCTTGCCTGTGCGCCGGTAAACACGCTGACCACCGCCAGGGCCATCAGCCAGGTTTTGGGGTTGATCAGTTGCAGGCCGGCGCCGGCCCAGGCGCCCATGGCTTTGCTCCGGCTGTCGGCTGTCAGCACGCTGGCGGGCGCACGCCACAGTTGCCAGGCCAGCAGGCTGATCCAGGCCACGCCCAGCCAGCCCATCAGCTGTTGCAGCCAGGGCAGGCGCTGGAGAAACTCGCCCAGGCCCAGCCCGGTGAGCAACACAATCAGCGCCGCACCGGCACTGGCGCCCAACGCAATGCGCAGCGCGACGCCCAGGCCGTGCAGGGCGCTGTTGCTCAGCACCAGAATATTGGTCGGGCCGGGTGTGATCGAGGCGACAAAAGCGAACAAGATGAAGGGCAGATAGTGGGTCATGGGTAGCTCCTTGGAGCTGCCGATTGTCCGTACCTGTCGCTCAGCGGTCTGGAAGGTTTGTGCAGTGCTTGCGGTAGGCGGCCGGGCTCAGCCCGTAGGCACGGCGGAACCAGCGGCCCAGATGGCTCTGGTCGGCAAAGCCCAGCGCGGCGGCGACATCGGCAGGCGTCGAACCCTGATGCAGCAGCCTGCGTGCCAGGCTCAGGCGCAGTTGCACCAGATAGGCATGTGGCGCCAGCCCATAAGCCGCCTTGAACGCTCGTGACAGGCGAAAGCGGTCGACGCCGCTGGCCCGCGCCAGCTCATCCAGGCCGATATCCTGCTCGACGTGGGCGTGCAGGTATTCGCGTGCGCGGATAGCCATCTGTGGTAGCCGCGCGCTGCCCGGTTCGGCCTGACGCCAGTGCAGGGTGGCGCTCAGGGTTTCCAGCAAAGCATCCAGCGCCGCGTGGCGGACAATCCGCAGATCCTGGTGATGCAGCGCGACAAAGGCCTGGGCGATGCGCTGCACCAGCGTCGGCTCGTGGGCCAGGGTCTGACGAAAGCCGGGCAGGCTGTTGGCCGGGGCGTCGCCGAACAATGCCTGCATCTGGGTTTCAAGCCAACGCGGTTGCAGGTACAGGGTCGAGTAGGTGAAGCCACCGCTCAGCGGCGCATTGCCGTCATGAACTTCACCGGGCTCCAGCAAAAATGCCTGGCCCGGCGTACTGCTGTGCAACTGGCGCCGGCAGTTGAATTGCTGCACGCCCTGCTCGGTAATGCCCACCAGGTAACAGTCGTGCCAGTGCGGGTCGTAGGCATGGCCGGTAAAGTGCGCACGAATGGTCTCGATCCCGGTTTCGGCATCCAGTTTGAGGGTGATCCAGCTAGTGGTCGGCATGATCGGTCAAGGGTGCCCGCAGGTTCATTCGCGCCGCCATTATCGTCCTCCCGGGCCGCTGGCTATCTAGAAGATTTGTGCAGCGCGATCAGGTTATTGCACCCCCATGCGCCGCCTCGCCCGGTGCACCGAGCCGTTGCGCACTGCCCAGCGCAACACCGGCGCTACGCTGCGCACGGCGGTGCGGATCAGGGCGCGCTTGGGCGCGCTCTGCTGGCGGCTGAGCATGGTGCTGGCCCAGTTGGGCAACAGCTCGATACCGGCCTGCATCATCAGCGCGCCGAACGGTTTGACCAGCCGATTGGGCGCCGGCTCCGCCAGCAGCAGGCGGATCACTTCATGACTGCGCTGGTCGCAGACCAGTTCGCTGCGGATATTGTCCAGATACTCGGCAATCGCCTGGCGTGAGCGCGGGACGTTGCGGGCACCCAGTTGCTCCGCGACCAGGGCGGTTTCGGCAAAATAGGCGTCCTGCTCGGCTGGCGACAGCTGCGGGTTGAGGTAACGCAGGTGCGCGGCCATGAAGCAACTGACCTCCGCGACATGCACCCAGGTCAGCAAGGCCGGATCGCTGGCCGCATAAATCCGGCCATCCGGTGCAGTGCCGGTGATCTGCAGGTGAATACGCCGTACCTTGTCGATCAGCCACTGGGCATCCTGCGTCGAGCCATAGGTGGTCCCTGAGATGAACTGCCCGGTGCGGCGCAGGCGACCGAGCATGTCCTGACGAAAGCTCGAATGATCCCAGACCCCGGACAATGCCAGCGGATGCAGGGTCTGCAGCATCAGCGCACTGATACCGCCGATCAGCATACTGGTGAAGTCCCCATTGACCCGCCAGCACACCGCCTGCGGGCCGAACAGACCAGGGTCACCCTTGGGATTTTCCAGGTCCAGCTGACCGAGCGCCAGGCCGGTCAGGCTCAGAACCTGCGTTTCGATACGACGGCGAATGAATTCCATATAACGCCTAAGGCTGATCCACGGGCCGGAGCATAACCCCGAGCGAACTTGCTCGCGAATAATGAAGGCTAAGCGCCTTGATGCTCAAGCGCCGGGTCGCATTTAACGGATAAACCCTCTCAACGGTTCATCCGCTTGTCGATCAGCTCATCCACCACCGCCGGATCGGCCAGGGTCGAGGTGTCCCCCAGGCTGTCGAGCTCGTTACAGGCAATCTTGCGCAGGATCCGCCGCATGATCTTGCCCGAACGGGTCTTGGGCAACGCTGGCGTCCACTGGATCAGCTCAGGCTTGGCAAAGCTGCCGATCTCGCCACTGACCCGCGTCAGCAACTCCTGCTTCAGCGTATCAGAGGGTTCCACGCCCTTGACCGGGGTCACAAAGGCATAGATCGCCATGCCTTTGACCTCATGCGGATAACCGACCACGGCCGCCTCGGCAATGCTGTCATGCAGCACAATCGCGCTCTCGACCTCCGCCGTGCCGATCCGGTGCCCGGACACATTGATCACATCATCGACCCGCCCGGTAATCCAGTAATCACCGTCCTCGTCGCGGCGCGCACCATCACCCGTGAAGTAATAGCCGGGGTAAGGCTTGAAATAGGTGTCGAGCATCCGCTGCGGGTCACCGTACACACTGCGGATCTGCCCTGGCCAACTGGCCTTGATCGCCAGCAAGCCACTGCCCGCGCCTTCGATTGGCTGGCCTTTGTCATCGAGTAACACCGGCTGCACGCCAAACAACGGCCGGCTGGCACAACCGGGTTTGATCCGCGCCTCACCCACCAGTGGGCTGAGCATGATGCCGCCGGTCTCGGTCTGCCACCAGGTATCGACGATGGGGCAGCGCGCCTGGCCGACCTGGCGGAAGTACCAGTCCCAGGCTTCGGGGTTGATCGGCTCGCCGACACTGCCCAGCACCCGCAGGCTGCTGCGCGAAGTGCTCTGCAAGGGACCGGAACCCTCGCGCATCAGGGCGCGCAGTGCGGTTGGTGCGGTATAGAAGATATTCACCTGATGCTTGTCGATCACCTGCCAGAAGCGCGAACTGTCCGGGTAGTTAGGCACGCCTTCAAAGATCAGGGTGGTCGCGCCGTTGGCCAATGGGCCGTAGACGATGTAGCTGTGGCCGGTGACCCAGCCGACATCCGCCGTGCACCAGTAGACTTCGCCATCCTGGTAGTCGAACACCAGCTTGTGAGTCAGCGCCGCGTGCAACAGGTAGCCGCCGGTGGTGTGCAACACGCCCTTGGGTTTACCGGTGCTGCCGGAGGTGTAGAGGATAAACAGCGGGTCCTCGGCGTCCATCGCCTCGGGCGGGCAATGGTCATCGACCCCTTTGAGCGCCAGGTGATACCAGATATCCCGGCCTTCGACCCAGTCGATCTCGCCTTGGGTACGCTCTACCACCAGTACGGTAGTGACCGCCGGGCAGCTTTGCAGCGCTTTGTCGACGTTGGCCTTGAGCGGGATGTACTTGCCGCCGCGCACGCCCTCATCGGCAGTGATCACGGTATGGCAGTCGGCATCGAGTATCCGGTCGCGCAGCGCTTCTGGAGAGAAGCCGCCAAACACCACTGAATGCACCGCGCCGATGCGCGTGCAGGCGAGCATGGCGTAGGCGGCTTCGGGGATCATTGGCATGTAGATGCACACCCGGTCGCCTTTTTTCACGCCACGTTGCTTGAGCACGTTGGCCAGCCGTGCCACATGGTGATGGAGCTTCTTGTAGGTGATTTCGGCGGACTCGCCGGGGTTGTCGCCTTCCCAGATTATGGCCGGCTGATCGCCGCGGCTGGCCAGGTGGCGGTCGATGCAGTTGTAGCTGACGTTCAGTTTGCCGCCCTTGAACCACTGCGCCTGGCCGGTGTGCAGGTCGGCCTGGCAGACCTGGGTCCAGGGTGCATCCCAGTCGAGAAACGCTTTGGCCTGTTCGGCCCAGAACTGTTCCGGCTGCTCGATAGACTGCCGATACAGGCGCTGATAGTCATCCGGGCTCAGGCGCGCTGCGCGGCGTACGGCATCGGCTTGAGGGAAATCGCTGGGCTGCAACATGCCATGCTCCTTGTTCTTGGGTGTCTACAAGAATAGGAGCGGCAAGGGGGAGGAGGGTTCAATCCCGGTAGGCATAGCGCGGGTGTTACCGATCTGAGCTCGTTCCCACAGAGGGTGTTCTCACAGATCTGAGTTGCTACCTCAGTGGGAACGAGCTCGCTCGTGAAGGGGGCGTTACATTCACACTATCTGCTGTGAATATCACGCCGCTTTCACGACCAAGGTCGTTCCCGCATGGGTCGTCCCTACAAGGGGATCAACCGCGATGACGGCCGCGGAAGTAGTTGATCAGACCCTGGGTAGAGGCATCTTCGGCAGGCTCTTCGATACCGCCGGTCAGGCGCTGGTAGACGCCTTTGCCCAGCTCTTTGCCCAGCTCCACACCCCATTGGTCGAAGGCGTTGATGCCCCAGATCACGCTTTGCACGAACACTTTGTGCTCGTACATGGCGACCAGTGCACCCAGCCGGCGCGGGCTGATGCGCTCGACCACCAAGGTGTTGCTCGGCCGGTTGCCGGGGATCACCTTGTGCGGCGCCAGCTTCTGAATCTGCTCTTCGGGCACGCCTTTTTCACGCAGTTCGGCTTCGGCCTCGGTGCGGGTCTTGCCCAGCATCAGCGCCTGGCTCTGCGACAGGCAGTTGGCGTACAGCCACTGATGATGGTCGGCAACCGGGTTGAAGCTGACGATCGGCACGATGAAGTCGGCCGGAATCAGCTGGGTGCCCTGGTGCAGCAACTGATGGTAGGCGTGCTGGCCGTTACAGCCCACACCGCCCCAGATCACCGGGCCAGTGTCGGTCGATACCGGGCTGCCGTCCTGACGCACGCTCTTGCCGTTGGACTCCATGTCCAGCTGTTGCAGGTGCTTGGTGATGTTGCGCAGGTAATGGTCGTACGGCAGGATCGCGTGGCTCTGTGCGCCCCAGAAATTGCCATACCACACCCCGAGCAGGCCCAGCAGCACCGGCATGTTCTGCTCGAACGGCGCGCTCTGGAAGTGCTGGTCCATGGTGTAGGCGCCCGACAACAGCTCCTTGAAGTTGGACATGCCGATGGCCAGCGCAATCGGCAGACCGATGGCCGACCACAGCGAATAGCGGCCACCGACCCAGTCCCACATCGGGAAGATGTTTTCTTCACGAATACCGAATGCCACCGCCGCCGCGTTGTTGCTCGACACGGCAATGAAGTGACGATGCAGTTCGGCTTCCGAGCCGCCCTGAGCCAGATACCAGGCCCTTGCCGCCTGGGCGTTCTTGAGGGTTTCCAGGGTGCTGAAGGATTTCGACGAGACGATGAACAGTGTGGTTTCGGCACGGATGTTCATCGACAGCTCGTGGAATTCACTGCCGTCGATATTGGCCAGGTAATGGCAACGTACGCCCTTGTGGGTGTAGGCCAGCAGCGATTCGGAGACCAGCTCCGGACCCAGGTAGGAGCCACCGATGCCGATGTTGACCACGTCGGTGATCGGCTTTTCGGTGTAGCCGCGCCACAGGCCGTCATGGATCCGGCCGACCAGTTCGGTCATCTGGCTCAGCACCCGGTGCACTTCGGGCATGATGTTGGTGCCGTTGACCAGCAGCTTGTCACCCACCGGGCGTCGCAGCGCGGTGTGCAGCGCCGGGCGGCCTTCGGAGGCGTTGACCAGCTCGCCGTCGTACTGCGCCTTGATGGCTTCCTTGAGGCCCGCTTCCTTGGCCAGATTGACCAGCAACTCGCGGGTTTCGGTGGTGATCAGGTTTTTCGAGTAGTCGAGAAACAGGCCATTGCTGCTCAGGGTGAACTGGCTGAAACGCTGCGGGTCAGCGGCGAATGCATCGCGCATGCTGAAGTCTTGCATTGCCTGGCGGTGTTGGCTCAATGCCTGCCAGGCGGGCAGAGCGGTCACATCGGAAGGATTGCGGTAGTACGCCATCGCTTGGGGTTTCCTTTAACTTGAACTGCCAGTGGACATGTCAGGGCCGCAGCTGCGGCGGCCGTTGTGTAGCGCAGGCTCGACATTGGGGGCGCCGCTCAATGTACGGGCATTTCACGCCAGGGTGCCATCGATTACCACGCCAATCTGTAGGGCTATGGCACTGCTGTCCCAGCTTAGTTCATCGCAGGGCGCCGTTGCAGTAGCCAATGACGCCTCAGCGGCTCAGGTGCAGGTTGTCGATCAGTCGGGTTTTGCCCAGCAACGCTGCGCCAATCACCACCACATCGCGATCAGCCTCGGTGGCCGGGCGCAGGCTGGTGGCCTCGCGAATCTCCAGATAATCGACGCGAAAGCCAGCTGCCGCAAGCTCGTCGCGGCCACTGTCGAGCAAGGCTGTGAACCGGGTGTCACCGGCTTGCAGGGCATCGGCTATCGAGCGCAGTACCCGGTACAGAGCCGGCGCCTGGGCGCGCTGCTCATCACTCAGGTAACCATTGCGCGACGACAGCGCCAGGCCGTCAGCGGCGCGCACGGTGGGTTCGCCAATGATCTGGATTGGCATGTTCAGGTCGCGGACCATCGCGCGGATCACCGCCAGCTGCTGGAAGTCCTTCTCGCCAAATACCGCGACATCCGGCTGAACCATGTTGAACAGCTTGCTGACCACCGTGGCCACGCCTTCAAAATGCCCGGGCCGGCTGGCACCGCACAGACCTTCGGAAACCAGCGGTACGCTGACCCGGGTCTGCTCGCCCATGCCGTTGGGGTACATCTCGTCCACACCGGGGCTGAACAACAGGTGGCAGCCAGACTGCTGGAGCTTTTGCTGGTCGGCGGTGAGGGTGCGCGGGTAACTGGCCAGGTCTTCATTGGCGCCGAACTGCAGCGGGTTGACGAAGATGCTCGCCACCACGAAGTCAGCGTGTTCAGCGGCGCGGGCCACCAGAGTGGTATGGCCGCTGTGCAGATTGCCCATGGTCGGCACCAGCGCAATGCGTTTGCCGTCTTTACGTGCCTGGGCAATGGCTGCACGCAGTGCCTGAACGCTGTTGACTGTGTTCATGCCTGGAATCCGTGTTCAAGGGCAGGGAAGCTGAGGTCTTTGACTGCGGCTACATAGGCGCTGATGGCCGACGGGATATCCGGCTGGCCGACCATGAAGTTGCGCACGAAGCGGGCGACCCGGCCGCTGATCGACAGGCCGAGCATGTCGTGCAGCACCAGCACCTGGCCGTCGGTGCCGCTGCCGGCACCGATCCCGATGACCGGCACCTGGACGGCCTGGGTAATTTCCTGGGCCAGCTCGGTGGGCACGCATTCGAGCAGAATCATCGCTGCGCCGGCCTGTTCAAGGGCAATGGCGTCGGCCCGCATCTGTCGGGCCTGGGCTTCGAGCCGGCCCTGAACTTTATAGCCGCCCATCACATTGACGGTTTGCGGGGTCAGGCCCAAATGTACGCACACCGGAATACCGCGGTCGGTGAGCTGGCGTACCGAGTCGGCCAGCCATGCAGCACCTTCGACCTTGACCATGTGCGCGCCGGCCCGCATCAGCGTGGCGCTGTTGAGCAGGGTTTGCTCAATGCTGGCGTTGGCCATGAAGGGCAGGTCAGCGAGCACCAGCGCGCCTTGATTGCCACGGCTGACACTGGCGACGTGATACGCCATGTCGGCCACAGTAACAGGCAGGGTGCTGTCATGGCCCTGCAGGACCATACCCAGCGAGTCACCGACCAGCAGGACTTCGACGCCCGCACCACTGGCGACATGGGCGAAAGTCGCGTCATAGCACGTCAGCATGGTGATCTTTTCACCCTTTTGCTTGAGCGACTGCAACGACGTAACGGTTGTAACCGGCATGTAAAGTTCCTCCATCACCAGGCGTTGTAAATCCTCGGGATTTATCCTGGAAAGCAGGCACACCGTCGTGTCGCGGTGTTTTGCAAAGGCCTGTCTTGTGCCCATTCGCCAGCAAGCCGGCGCGGGAGGCCTATCTTCGTGAGGCGGGAGTGTGAAGTCAATTGGAGGTGTTACCCGTTACGAGGACGCTTCTAAAAACTTCTTTTATAAGCGCCCTCTGGGCATTAAAGGATTGCTACTGCAAGGCTGGCAGGCGCTCAAGGCCTTCGAAGGGGCAGGCGGCCAGCATCTGGTCGAGGCGGCGGCCGTCTGGCAGTTGCAGGTCGGCGTCCAGCTCGGCCAGCGGATAGAGCACGAATGCCCGGGCCTGCATGTGGTAATGCGGCACCTGCAGGCGCGGCACATCGATCATCTGCTCGCCGAACAACAGGATATCCAGGTCCAGCGTACGTGGCCCCCAGCGCTCCAGGCGCTCGCGGCCTTGATCGAGTTCTATGGCCTGCAGGGCGTCGAGCAATTGCAAGGGCGCCAGATCAGTATCCAGTGCCGCCACCGCATTGGTGTAGCGCGGTTGGCCGGGCAGCAATGAGTCGCTGACGTAGAACGACGATACCCCAGCCAACCGAGTGCCGGGCAGCCGGGCCATGGCTTCAAGGGCGTTGCGCAACTGCGCCGCCGGATCGGCCAGGTTGCTGCCCATGCCGATATAGGCGCGTTCAGTCATTGAACAGGTCTGCATCGTCGCTGCCGCGCTTGCGTTTCGAACCGCTGCGGCGGCGCTTGCGCGGGCCGTTGCCGGTTTCGTCGGACTTGCTGCTCAGGTCGCTGATCATGTGCCGCCGTTCGCTGTCGTTGGCGTCCTGATAATCGGTCCACCATTGGCCCAGACCATCGGTCTGTTCGCCAGCGGTTTCACGTAGCAACAGGAAGTCGTAACCGGCGCGAAAGCGCGGATGGTCGAGCAACTGGTCGGCGCGTTTGCCATAACGGCGCGGCAAGCGTTCCTGCATGTCCCAGATCTCGCGAATCGGCAGGGTGAAACGCTTGGGGATGGCAATGCTGCGGCACTGTTCGACGATCAGTTCGTGAGCGGCGTCCTGCATCGCGGTGATCGGCGGCGTGCCGCGCTCTTGCAGGCGCAGCACCCGGGCCGGCAAGGCTGGCCAGAGCAGCGCTGCGAACATGAAGGCCGGGGTGACTGGCTTTTCCTGACGCACCCGCAGGTCGGTGTTGGCCAGCGCCTTGCTGATCAGCGTATGGGTGTAGGTCGGGTTGTATTCCAGCGCCTTGGCGGTGGCCGGGAACAGCGGGTCGAACAGCTCAAGGTCGACGAGCATTTCGAAAGTGATCTCGCCATGCCCGGACAGGAACAGCTTGAGCGACTCCTCGAACAGCCGTGCCGCCGGGATATCGCGCAGCATCGGTGCCAGCGGCCGGATCGGCAGCATGCTGTGTTTTTCGATGCCGAAGTTCAGCTTGGCCGCAAAGCGCACCGCACGCAGCATGCGCACCGGGTCTTCCTTGTAGCGTTGCTCCGGGTCGCCGATCAGGCGAATCAGCCGATTGCGAATATCGTGTACACCGTTGGCGTAATCGAGGATGCGCTCGGTCACCGGGTCGTAGTACAGCGCGTTAATAGTGAAGTCGCGGCGCTGTGCATCGTCTTCCAGGGTGCCGTAGACGTTGTCACGCAGGATCCGGCCACTGGAGTTGCGCGATGACTGGTGGGTGTTTTCTTCTTCATCTTCGTCGGGATGATTGGCGCGAAAGGTCGCAACCTCGATGATTTCCCGGCCGAAGTGGATATGCACCAGCTTGAAGCGTCGGCCAATGATGCGCGCATTACGAAACTCGGCGCGGATCTGCTCGGGCGTGGCACTGGTGGCAACGTCGAAGTCCTTGGGGTTGATCTGCAGCAGCAGGTCGCGAACGCAGCCGCCGACCAGATAAGCCTGGTAGCCCGCGCTTTGCAGGCGCTCGACGATGTTCACCGCATGGCGGCTGAACTGAGCGCGTTGCAGCGAATGCTGATTACTATTGAGCACGATCGGCGTTGAACGCGTGTGTTGCTGCGGCGTGCGCAGTGGAGAACGAAATGACTGGAACAGCTTCTTCAGCATGGGATGCACTGTTTGAAGGAATATTCGGCCAAAAATGGAGAATGACCGCATGATGGGCGGGGATTCTAGCATTTGATCGAGCAATGGTGTAGGAAGCCGTCTAAGCGGGAGGTAGGCCGCGTGCTGCGGGCCTTGTAGGCAGGGTGACAGAAGTCCGGAAGCTACTGGGGGAGCCGAAGCTCCCCCAAAGTGCGTGCTCTTTATTTTTATTATTGAGTCGGGCTTCTTGTTTTTGTTGAGTGCCCATTCACAAGGCTTTGTGCCTGTGAAACCTCTCAAACCGAGAGTAAAGAGCAAACGGATTGCTTTGGTCGCTGTCTTGCAATGATCAATCGATCCAACCAGTTCAGGTGCTACCTTGGGGTGGTTTTTGTTGTTCTCAGCCTGGTCGTGGGGCAAGCCCCAAATACAACACCTCTCCAAAAGAATCAGTTAGCTGCGCCTCCGCCGTGTTGTTCTTGTTATGCGTGAGTCGATTCGTCTTGTTTTTATTATGTGGGTGGTACAGGTTTTTATTTTTCTTGTACTAAGCATATAGCAGAACACGTGCCAACTTTTTGAAGTCCTTGTAAATCAAGGGTTTGGCCGTGCCGTGATTGCAAGGGGGCGAAAAAAAGCCGGGATTTCGTTACCGTAAACCCCGGCTTTTGTTACGTCTGGATAAGGATCGGTAACAGTTTTGCTCGCTGGGCGGGAACTGTTACCTGGTCACGCGATCAGGTTTCGTTGGTGACACCCTTGCGCCGTGGTATGCCCAGGCGCTGGCGGCGCTCCCAGAGGCACTTGCGGCTCACGCCCAGTTTGCGCGCCAGTTCGGTTTCGGTCATGTGATCCTGGTGTTCAAGGACAAAATGCTGGAAGTAGTCTTCCAGCGACAGGTCTTCACTGGGATCCTGATTGGCCCCGCTTGCGCCATTGGGCAGCGGCGCCAGGCCGACGAAATCCACCTCGTCCAGATCACTCAGCTCAATGTCGATGCCTAGCAGGTCGGCAGATATTTCCGCCGACTCACTGAGAATCACCGAGCGTTCGACGGCGTTTTCCAGCTCGCGCACGTTACCGGGCCAGCTGTAGTGATGGATGGCCTGCTCGGCATCGGCACCGAAGCGTAGTTCAGGGCGTCCGGCCTTGGCGCTCTGCCGGGCCAGAAACGCGCGGGCGATCTCCAGCACGTCGTTACCACGCTCGCGCAGCGCCGGCAGCTTCAAGGCAATCACATGCAGGCGGTAATAAAGGTCTTCGCGAAATTCGCCGTTTTTGGCCAGGGTCTTGAGGTCGCGGTGGGTCGCAGCAATCAGGCGCACATCGACCTTTTGCGATTGCACCGAGCCGACCCGGCGAATTTCGCCTTCCTGCAAGACGCGCAGCAGCCGTGCCTGGGCCTCCAGCGGCAGCTCGCCAATTTCGTCGAGAAACAGCGTACCGCCATCGGCCGCCTCGACCAGGCCTGCACGGCCGGCACTGGCCCCGGTAAAGGCGCCTTTTTCATGGCCGAACAGTTCCGATTCAATCAGCGATTCGGGAATCGCCGCGCAGTTGACCGAGATCATCGGCGCCTTGGCGCGGCGCGAAAGGTTATGCAGGGCGCGCGCGACCAGCTCTTTACCGGTGCCGGACTCGCCCTGGACCAGCACGTTGGAGTCAGTGGGCGCAACCTTGCGAATCTTGCCGTACAGGTCCTGCATCGGCGGGCAGGAACCGATAATGCCGATTTCGCCATTGGCGTTGGCGGCGGTCGGTTTATCCGCTGCGCTGGCAGCCTTGCCGTTACTGCGCTCGGCGGCCTGGGGTTGTGACTGGGGTTGCGCCGATTGGCGATCGCGCAGGATTCGCGCCACCGCCTGAAGCATCTCGTCGTGGTCAAAAGGCTTGGCGATGTAATCGACCGCGCCCATTTTCATCGAGTCGACGGCCGAGCGCAGGCTGGCATAGCTGGTCATGATCAGCACCGGCTTGCCTTCGCCAAGCTTGATCAGTTCGGTGCCCGGAGCGCCAGGCAGGCGCAGGTCACTGATGATCAGGTCAAACGATGGAATGCTGAAGCGTTCCTGAGCTTCCTGCACCGAGCCGGCTTCGCTGACCTGATACTGATTGCGCTCCAGTAAGCGACGCAGCGCCGAGCGGATGATGGTTTCGTCTTCGACGATCAGAATATGCGGCATTGATTCGGTTCTCTCGACGGTCTCAGTTCACGGTGGACGTCGCTTCGACATGTCGCGGTAGCGTCACCCGGATACGGGTGCCTCGTTGCCGTACAGGATCGGCCGGACTGTCGATGGTGATTTGTCCATAATGCTCTTCAACGATGGAATAGACCAGAGCAAGCCCCAGCCCAGTGCCTTCGCCAGGATCTTTGGTGGTGAAGAACGGTTCGAACAATCGGTCCATGATTGCTTTCGCAATACCACTGCCTTCATCTTCGACGATCAGGTCCACGGTATGTTCAGAGGCTTCGCTCATGACCCGCACGGCACTGCCGGCCGGGGATGCGTCGCGTGCGTTGGACAGCAGGTTGATCAGCACCTGAGCCAGCCGCTGCGGGTCGCCATCGGCCCAGTGGTCGGGGTCACAGAGGTTGTAGAACTGTATTTCAAAGTTGCGCCGGTTGAGTGCCAGCAGACCAATGGCATCCTGCGCGACCTCGGCCAGGCACACCGGTTCGTCGCTGTTCTGGTGTGCGCCGGCGTGGGCGAAGCTCATCAGCGACTGGACGATGCGTGATACGCGCTTGGTCTGTTCGATGATCTGGCTACTGATTTCCGCCAATTCCGGTTCGTCTTCGCGTTCTTCGCGCAGGTTCTGCGCCAGGCAGGCGATACCGGTGATCGGGTTGCCGATTTCGTGGGCCACCCCGGCGGCCAGTCGGCCAATGCTGGCCAGGCGCTCGGAATGCACCAGCTTGTCTTCGAGCATCTGGGTTTCGGTAAGGTCTTCGACCAGCAGCACCAGGCCACTGTTGCCGGGCGCCAGCGGTTCGTCAATGGCCGCCTTGTGCAGGTTCAGCCAGCGAATCTGGCCCTCCAGCGACAGCCGCTGTTTGTGCAAGTGTTCGTCAGGCACGCTGATGAAGCTGCTCAGCAGGCCTTTCCAGGGCTCGGCAATGGTCTCCAGCCGTGAGCCCACCACATGCTGGGCAGGAACGCCGGTCAGTTCTTCCATGGCCCGGTTCCACATCAGGATTTCCTGATCCTTGGCCAGCGAGCAGACCCCCATGGGCAGTTCTTGCAGGGTCTGGCGGTGGTAGCGGCGCAAGGCGTCGAGTTCCGCGGCCAGGCCGGTGAGGCGCGAGTGGTAGTCCTCGAGCCGGCTTTCGATGAAGTGGATGTCTTCGGTCACGTACTTCTCGCCGCCGGACTTATACGGCAGGAACGTTTCGACCATGTCCTGGGCGACGCTTGGGCCCATCAGGCCGGACAGGTTGGCTTCGATCCGGTCGCGCAAGCGGCGCAAGGCATACGGGCGGCGTTCGTCGAAGGGCAGGTACAGGTCACGCAGTGCCTGCTCAACCTCTTTTTGTGCGGCCTTGCCGCCCAGCGGCTTGGCCAGTTGGGTGGCGAATTCCTGAGGCGAGGCGACGAACAACTCACGGCGTTGTGGGCGGCGCACGTTATCCACAGCGCAGGCTTCGGCGGCACTGGCCTCTTCGGCGCTGGCGTTGGTGAACAGCGACACCAGGGTGAACATCACCACGTTGGCCGCCAGTGAGGCGATCGCCGCCATGTGCCAGCTGGTGTCATCCAGCACATAGATCATGTTCAGCATCGGAATGTAGAAGCCTTCGAGATTGCCCAGCAGCGGCAACAGCATGCTGAACACCCAGACCGTGATGCCGGCCAGGATTCCGGCGATAAAGCCGCGTCGGTTGGCGGTCGGCCAGTACAGCACCGACAGGACGCCGGGCAGGAACTGCAAGGTGGCGACGAAGGCGACGATGCCCATATTGGCCAGGTCTTGCTGGGCGCCGAGCATCAGGTAGAAGCAGTAGCCGGCAGCGATGATGGCGATGATCAGCGCGCGGCGGGTCCATTTCAGCCAGCGATAGATATTGCCCTCGGCCGGCGGCTGGTACAACGGCAGCACCAGATGGTTGAGCGCCATGCCCGACAACGCCAGGGTGGTGACGATAATCAGCCCGCTGGCTGCCGACAGGCCGCCTACATAAGCCAGCAACGCCAGTGATTTGCTGTGCGCGGCCATGCCCAGGCCCAGGGTGAAGTATTCCGGGCTGGTCGGTGCGCCGAGTTTCAGACCGGCCCAGAGAATCAGCGGCACGGCGAGGCTGATCAGCAGCAGGTAGAACGGCAGCCCCCAACTGGCGCTGACCAGCGCGCGCGGGTTGAGGTTTTCGGTAAAGGTCATGTGATACATGTGCGGCATGACGATGGCCGAGGCAAAGAACACCAGCAGCAGGGTGCGCCACGGGCCTTCCTGCAATGGGGTGTGCAGCGAGGCCAAGGCGGTCTGGTTCTGCAACAGCCAGAGTTCCAGTTGTTGCGGGCCGCCGAACACCGTGTACAGGGCGTAGATACCCAGAGCGCCCAGCGCGACCAGTTTGATGATCGATTCAAAGGCAATCGCGAACACCAGGCCCTGGTGCTTTTCCCGGGTTGCGATATGCCGTGAGCCAAAGAAGATCGTGAACAGGCTGATCAGGGCGCAGAAGGCTACGGCGACCCGATTGCGCACCGGCTCACCGGTCAGAATGCCGATCGAGTCGGCCACCGCCTGGATCTGCAGGGCCAGCAGCGGCAAGACGCCGATCAGCATGAATATCGTGGTCAGGGCGCCTGCCCAGGTACTGCGAAAGCGAAACGCGAATAAGTCGGCCAGCGACGAAAGCTGATAGGTGCGGGTGATTTTCAGAATCGGGTAAAGCAGCACCGGTGCCAGCAGAAACGCCCCGGAAACACCCAGATAGGTCGCCAGAAAACCATAGCCATACTGATAGGCCAGGCCCACCGTGCCGTAGAACGCCCAGGAGCTGGCGTAAACCCCAAGCGACAGGGTGTAGGTCAGCGGGTGGCGAATGATCCAGCGTGGGATCAGGCCGCGCTCGCTGATCCAGGCAACGCCGAACAGCACCAGCAGGTAGGCCGTGCTGACCAGCAGCATTTGGGTCAGGCTAAAGCTCATCGGCGTCTCGCTGGCTTTGCAGAATGAACGTCACCACGATGAGAATCAGCCAGAGCATGTATGGCCGGTACCAGGCGCCTGTTGCGTCGATCCACCAGTCCATGATGGCTGGCGAAAACAGATAGATGCCCACCACCAGCAGCAGGACCAGTCGGTAGATGTACATGGCGCCTCCTTGAACCAGGTGTCTTGGGTGGGTGAGGAGCGGCATGTTAACCAATGCGGTACAACCTGCAAGCGCCGATTTCAGCAGAATTCGGCAACCGCTCTGGATCAGTCTATTCCAGACTCCGCAATGACTGAAAGCCTGGGGATTTGCCCGGCATCCCAGTGCTGCACCGCCCACCTGAGTACTTCCTGCGGCGTACCATAGAGCAGTTGTTCGTCAGTGGGTTGCCCAAGTGCGCGCAAGGCTCGCAGCAGCAACGGGGTGGCCTGGTCGGCGGGCAGCGGGGGCGAGCGGTAGGACTTGCCGAGTTTGTGGCCGTCGGGCTGGGTAATCAGTGGCACATGCAGGTAGCGCGGTTGGGCAATGCCGAGCAGCTCTTGCAGGTACAGTTGCCGAGGCGTGGAGTCGAGCAGGTCGGCGCCGCGCACAATATTGTTGATACCTTGCCAGGCGTCGTCGATGACCACCGCCAGTTGATAGGCGTAAAACCCGTCGCGGCGGCGAATCACAAAATCACCGGCCTCGCGGCCCAGATGCTGGCGATACTCGCCCTGCACCCGGTCGGTAAAGCGGTATTCCAGCTCCGGTACGCGCAGCCGGATAGCACCGTCACTCGGGGCGTGGCCGAGGTTGCGGCACAAGCCGGGATACACACCGTCATAGGCTTGCAGCTGTTTACGCGAGCAGGTGCAGGTGTAGGCCAGCCCTTGGCTGAACCAGCGCTCAAGAACCTGGGCATAGGCGTCATGGCGTTCGCTCTGGCGCACGCAGTCACCGTCCCATTCAAAACCGTAGGCTTCCAGGGTTTGCAAAATGGCTGTCTGGGCGCCGGCCACTTCCCGTGGCGGGTCCAGATCTTCCATGCGCATCAGCCACACGCCGTTGGCTGCGCGTGCGTCCAGATAAGATGCCAGGGCAGCGACCAGTGAGCCGAAATGCAGATAACCGCTGGGGGTGGGTGCGAAGCGCCCGACGTAAGAAGATCTGTTCATGCGGTGATAATAACGGCTCAACAAAAAAGACGCCGAAGCGTCTTTTTATTGCAGGGGCGGCGGGCTTACTTGCCGACCTGCTTTTCCTTGATTTCTGCCAGGGTCTTGCAGTCGATGCACAGGTCGGCAGTCGGGCGGGCTTCGAGACGGCGAATGCCAATTTCAACGCCGCAGGACTCGCACCAGCCGTACTCTTCGTCGAGGATCAGTTGCAGGGTCTTGTCGATCTTCTTGATCAGTTTGCGCTCGCGGTCACGGGCACGCAGTTCAAGGCTGAACTCTTCTTCCTGACTGGCGCGGTCGGCCGGGTCGGGGAAGTTTGCCGCATCATCCTTCATATGGTCTACCGTGCGGTCGACCTCCTGCATCAAGTCACTTTTCCACTTGTTGAGGATTTTGGTGAAGTGCGCGCGCATAGGCTCGCCCATGTACTCTTCGCCCTTGGTTTCTACATAAGGCTCGAAACCGCTGATTAGATTCTGTTGCTTTTCTTGCGTGGGCATGTAGGGACCGCCTCTCACTCTTCTAATCTGTTGCGCAGGATGTTCCATCACCGACACCCGTCGGCCCTGCAGGTGCAAGCCGGCGAACTTACCAGATCAATTCGCCGTCCGCTACTCCCGGTTGTCGTGCATGGCACCGGGTTGTGAACGAGCCGTTAAAGTCTGGTTGCCGACAATCAAACCTAGAACATTAAAGCGCACCAGAGTTTCTTTTTTATTTTTGTTAATGCACCTTTTTGCGGCACTTTGATCACCCTGCGGCGGCCAGCTCATGGGTAGAATCGTGTCTGCCTGCCCGTTGCACAAGGCAAATCAACGGGCACCTCTGAAAACATCGGCGAGGCAGCCAGCGCAAGCTGCGTGTAACTCCGCAGGCGCCCAGCCAGCAGGCAGTTTTCAGAGGTGCCCGAATGTCCAATTTCAAAGGAACGCCCATGGTCCAGCACTACAGTGCGCGCAGCCGCGCCATCGAACCCTTTCATGTCATGGCCTTGTTGTCGCGCGCCAATGAACTGCAGGCGGCCGGGCACGATGTGATCCACCTGGAAATCGGCGAGCCCGACTTTACCACCGCCCAGCCGATCGTTGCGGCGGGCCAGGCTGCCCTGGCCGAGGGCAAGACCCGCTACACCGCAGCCCGCGGTCTACCGGAGCTGCGCGAGGCGATCGCCGGGTTCTATGCCCGGCGCTACAGCCTGAATATTGATCCGCAGCGTATTCTGATCACTCCGGGTGGCTCGGGTGCGCTGCTGCTGGCCAGCAGCCTGCTGGTCGATCCGGGTAAGCACTGGCTGTTGGCTGATCCGGGCTACCCGTGCAACCGGCATTTTCTGCGCCTGGTTGAAGGCGGCGCGCAACTGGTCCCGGTCGGCCCCGATGAGCGTTATCAGTTGACGCCGGGGCTGGTCGAGCGTTTCTGGAATCAGGACAGTGTGGGGGCATTGCTGGCATCACCGGCTAACCCGACCGGCACCTTGCTGCAGCGCGATGAACTCAAGGCATTGTCTACGACCCTCAAGGCGCATCGCGGCCATATGGTGGTCGACGAGATCTACCACGGCCTGACTTACGGCACCGAGGCCAGCAGTGTCCTGGAAGTGGACGATGATGCCTTCGTGCTTAACAGTTTTTCCAAATACTTTGGCATGACCGGCTGGCGGCTGGGCTGGCTGGTGGCGCCGCCAGCGGCAGTCGGTGAACTGGAAAAGCTGGCGCAAAACCTCTATATCAGCGCGCCGAGT
The DNA here is from genome assembly GCF_024129895.2 of Pseudomonas sp. 21LCFQ02. Lineage (NCBI taxonomy): Bacteria > Pseudomonadati > Pseudomonadota > Gammaproteobacteria > Pseudomonadales > Pseudomonadaceae > Pseudomonas > Pseudomonas sp. 21LCFQ02. Next base: position 502,223 of record NZ_CM178749.1, on the reverse strand, counting down.
GTGGCGCAGTATGCTGCGCTGGCCTGTTTCGAAACGCCGACTCTGGAGATTCTTGAACAGCGCCGTGCCGAGTTCGGCCGGCGCCGCGATTACTTGCTACCGGCGCTGCGCGAGCTGGGCTTCGGGATTGCCGTGGAACCTGAAGGTGCGTTCTATCTGTATGCCGATATCAGCGCGTTCGGCGGCGATGCCTTCGCGTTTTGTCAGCATTTCCTGGAGACCGAACATGTGGCTTTTACTCCGGGGCTGGATTTCGGTCGCCATAAAGCCGGCCATCACGTGCGCTTTGCCTACACCCAAAGCCTCGAACGCCTGGAGCAGGCGGTCGAGCGCATTGCCCGTGGCCTGCGCAGCTGGAGCGCCTGATGCGCTTTGATCCTGCACTTGAACAAGGCCGCCTGGTGCAGCGCTACAAGCGTTTTCTGGCTGATATCGAAACCGACAGCGGCGAACGCCTGACCATTCACTGCCCCAACACCGGCTCGATGCTTAACTGCATGCAGCCCGGTGGCCGGGTGTGGTTCAGTCGCTCCAATGATCCCAAGCGCAAGCTGCCAGGCACCTGGGAGATCAGTGAAACGCCGCAGGGGCGGCTGGCGTGTATCAATACCGGACGGGCCAATACGCTGGTCGAAGAAGCCCTGCGCGCCGGTGTCATCAGCGAACTCAATGGCTTTACCGCCCTAAAGCGCGAAGTGCCTTATGGCCAGGAAAAAAGCCGGGTGGATTTTCGCCTGCAATACCCACAGGGCGACCTGTACCTGGAGGTCAAGAGCGTCACCCTGGGGTTTGATGATTCGCCGGTAGCGGCATTTCCCGATGCGGTAACCCAGCGTGGTGCCCGGCACTTGCGTGAACTGGCGGCGTTGGCGCGCGAGGGCGTTCGCGCCGCCTTGCTGTACTGCGTGAATCTGGCCGGCATCGAAGCGGTGCGCCCGGCTGCGGAGATCGACCCCGTCTACGCTGCGGCCTTGCGTGAGGCCGTGGCCGCCGGAGTCGAGGTGCTGGCCTACGGTGTGGACATCAGCGCCGAGGAGGTCCGTCTGGTCCGGCGCCTGCAGGTACGGTCGCTCTGAGCGGCTGATCAGTCGGGCAGTATCCAGATGCCCTGGCTGTCTTCCCGGCAGGGTACGGCACTGAGAAACTGGCCTTCGCAGGGGCCGACCACGCATTCACCACTCTCAATCAGAAACAGTGCGCCGTGGCTGGCGCACCGGATCAGGCTGGCGGAGTCATCCAGGCAATGATCTGTTTGCCAATGCAGCGGTATGTTCCGGTGCGGACAGCGATTGCGATACAGGTACACCTGCCCATGCCTGCGCACCGCCAGCAACTGTAGATCGTCCAGGCTCAATGCCTGGCTGCTGCCTTCGGCGAGTTGGCTGGAAAGGCAAAGTAACTTCATTGTGCTTGACCGTTAAATGCAAACAATTATCAAATGTCGTCGATTCGCAACGGCTCCATGAGTCGCTGCGCCCGTATTCAATAAAAGGAATTCTTGCATGTCTCTGCGCGCCTTGCTGGTCGCCCTGTGTGTCAGCGTGCTGACGGTGCCAATGGCCACGGCAGCCGAGCCACCTGCGCGGCTGGTCAGTGCCGGCGGCGCAGTGACCGAATGGATCGTCAAACTGGGCGCTCAGCCCAGCCTGGTGGGGGTCGACACGACCAGTCAGAACCCCGAGTCGCTCAAGCCCTTGCCGCGTATCGGTTACCAGCGTCAGTTGTCCGCCGAAGGGATTCTCAGTCTGCGTCCGGACGCCATGGCGGGCACCGACGAAATGGGGCCGCCGGCGGTGCTTGAGCAGTTGCGCGCAGCCGGGGTGAGAATCGAGGTGTTACCGGCGCAGCCTGAACTCCACATTCTCAAGGACAACCTGCAGCGCCTGGGTCATTTGCTCGGTGTGCCGGAGCGGGCCGCCGAGTTGAGCGAGAACTTTACCAGCCAGCTTGATACCCAACAACGATGGCTGACCGAGGCACGCCGCCGCCAGGCGGTTCCCGGTGTCCTGCTGCTGGTCGGCCACGGCGGTGGCAAACCGATGGTGGCCGGTACCGGTACGGTGGGCGACTGGCTGATCAGGCAGGCCGGTGGCCGCAATCTTGCGAGCCACCACGGCTACAAAGTGGTTTCCAGCGAAGCCATGGCTGGACTTGCCGCCCAGGTGCTGATCGTCGCTGACCGCACCCTGACCGGAGAGGCGGCCCGCCAGGCGCTGCTCAAAGAGAATCCGTTGTTGACAGCCATGCCGGCGGTGCATGACAAGCGAGTGATCGATCTGGATCCGACGTTGCTGGTGGGCGGGCTGGGGCCGCGCCTGCCCGAGGCGCTGTTGGGCGTGTCCAAAGTCTTTTATCCGCAGCCATGAAGCGCGCGTTATCGGCGCGGCTGCTGTTTACGCTGCTGATTGGCCTGTGTCTGCTGGCGACCCTGTTATCGCTGGCCATGGGGCCGGTCAGGCTGCCGATCAACGACACCCTGGCGGCCATTGTGCGGCTGGCGGGCTGGCCGTTGGCGGGGGAGGCCGGCCAGGCTGAGCTGATCATCGGCCAGATCCGCTTGCCACGCACCTTGCTGGGGCTGGCGGTGGGCGCGGTATTGGCGATGTCCGGGGTGGCCATGCAAGGCCTGTTTCGCAACCCCTTGGCCGACCCGGTGCTGGTTGGCGTGTCCAGTGGCGCTGCGCTTGGTGCAGCACTGGCCATCGTCGGCGGTATCTGGTGGGCCAGCCTGCCCACGGTGCTGCAGCCTTATCTGGTGTCGCTCAGCGCGGTCGCCGGTGGTTTGCTGGTGACCGGGATCGTTTATCGCCTGGGCCGCCGCGACGGCCAGACCAGCGTCGCGACCATGTTACTGGCCGGCATCGCGTTGACTGCCTTGGCGACCTCGGTGATCGGTTTGCTCACCTATCTGGCCGACGATGCGACCCTGCGCACTTTGACCTTCTGGAACCTGGGTAGCCTCAATGGCGCCAGTTATGTGAGGTTGTGGCCGTTGTTGCCGGTCTGCCTGCTGATCATTCTCTGGCTGCCGCGCCGCGCCAAGGCACTCAATGCGTTGCTGTTGGGCGAGTCAGAGGCGCGCCACCTGGGGGTTGATGTTCAGGTGCTCAAGCGTGAGCTGGTGTTCTGCACGGCGCTGGGGGTCGGCGCAGCGGTGGCGGCTGCCGGGCTAATCGGCTTTATTGGCCTGATCGTCCCGCACCTGGTGCGTCTGCTCTGCGGTCCGGATCACCGGGTCTTGTTACCCGCCTCGGCATTGGCCGGTGCCAGCCTGCTGCTGTTCGCTGACTTGTTCGCACGCCAGGTCTTGGCCCCGGCTGAGCTGCCAATCGGGATTGTCACCGCGCTGCTGGGCGGGCCGTTTTTTCTTTATCTGCTGGTACGGGGAGCGCGTTGATGTTGCGGGCCGAGAATCTGCACATTGTGCGTGGCGAGCGCAGCGTGCTCAGCGGGGTCGATTTGCAGTTGCAAGCCGGTCAGGTGCTCGGCGTGCTGGGGCCTAACGGCGCAGGCAAGAGCAGCCTGCTTGCTGCGCTGAGCGGTGACCTCAAGCCGGCTCAGGGCCGGGTGTGGCTGGCCGACAAACCGCTGCAGCAATGGGCTGCGCAGGAGCGCGCCCGGCGTCTGGCCGTGCTGCCGCAAAGCTCGACGCTGAGCTTTGCCTTTCGGGTCGATGAAGTGGTGGGCATGGGCCGGCTACCCCATGCCACCGGCGCCGAACAAGATGCGCGGATCGTACAGGTGGCCTTGCAGGCCGCCGATGCCCTGCATCTGGCCGAACGTGGCTATATGGCGCTGTCGGGTGGCGAGCGCCAGCGGGTGCATCTGGCACGGGTGCTTGCACAGCTCTGGCCGGGTGACGGTGATTGTGTGTTGCTGCTCGACGAGCCCACCTCAATGCTTGACCCGCTGCATCAGCACACCGTCCTGCAAGCGGTGCGACGCTTCGCCGAGCGCTCGGTGGCGGTGTTGATCGTGCTCCACGACCTGAATCTGGCAGCGCGTTACTGCGATCGCTTGCTGCTGATCAATGAGGGCAGCGTGCATCTTGCGGGGACGGCGTCTGAAGTCTTGCAGCCGGCAGCGCTCAAGCAGGTGTTTGGTCTGGACGTCCTGGTGCAGGCGCATCCGGAGTTGGGGCATCCACTGGTGATTGCCCGCTGATGCTGAGTCAGACATTTCCTGCATTCATGTAGCTCTCTTCCCTGAATCTGGTATGCCAGATTCTTACCTTGGCGCCTCGGTTATTGTCCTGCCCATCCTTTTCCTGATGGGAGATGCACGCAATGAGCGACGATGCCGAGCAACTGGCGCTCCGGGCCCTGGAGATGCTGGAACTGCTGGCCCTCAACCACGACGATAGCGAAGAGCGGATCATTAACCTCTGCAAGCGTGCCCTGACGCCGGTCGGCGCGGTGGCGGCGGTCTGTGTGGCGCCACGTTTTGTTTGCCTGGCCCGGACTGCTCTGGACCGTTTGCGAGCGCGGCAAGTGCGGGTGGTGGCACAGGTCAATTTCCCATGGGCCAACGACAGCGTCGACATGGTGGTCCGGGAAGCACGTGCGGCGCTGGTTTCTGGTGCTGATGAAATCGACGTGGTGTATCCGTTTCGCACCCTGCTTGCCGGTAACGCCCCGCTGGTAACGGAGTTGCTTGCTGCGTGCAAGGCCGAGTGCGGCAGCCGCGCCAGTTTTACTGTGACCTTGGAAGCCGGCGAGTTGCGCGACCCGCAGTTGATTCGCAGCGCCTGCCGTGACGCCATAGCCGCCGGCGCGGATTTTATCAAGAGCTGCACCGACCGCCTGGTGGCACCGGTCAGCCCACAAATCGTGCGGATCATGCTGGAGTCGATAGCGGAAACGGGAGGGCTGGTGGGCTGCAAGATCGTTGGCGGGGTCCGTACCCTCAATGACGCCAGACCGCTCATGAGTCTGGCCAGCAGCCGCTTCAGCAGCGCCTGGTGTTCGCCGCAGCGGGTCCGGATCGGCGGCTCTGTGCTGCTCGATGACTTGTTGGTGAGTTTGGGTGTACTGGAGGCGGGCAGGTATTGAGCAGACAAAAAAAGACCCGGCAAAGTGCCGGGTCAAAAACCGTGATTAGCCTGATGAGGAGATAATCTGAGAGTCCGAACCAAGGTCTTTCAGGTTACCGACCAGTCTCGCGACCAGTTGTGATAATCATAACGATTCTCATTTCGAAGTCAACAGTTGTTTTATTAATTTTTTGCAATGGCGCTGCGCGACGAATCCAGCCGTCAACTCAGTCTTGTCGAGCCGTCGGGACAAACAAGCGGGAAACGGGGGGAGGCAAACGTGCATCGACCCGCCTGCGTTGCGCAGGCGGGTTACAACCAGAACCGCTCAGCGGGTGCGGTAGCGCAGGCGGGTACCGAAATTCACCGACATAAGAATCTCATCGGCGGTCAGTTCCGGTGGGAAGTAGGCTCCGGAAATCTGCGCGTGAGCAATGCTGGCGCCTTCCATCGGGATGTTGCGCAAATCCAGGCCGCGTAAGTCGGCAGAGCGGAAGTAGGCATCGGTAAAGTCGATACCGGTAGTGTCCAGATCACGCAGGTCCAGGCCACGGAAATCACCACCACGCAGGTCGATCACGCCGTCCCTGGGTTTTTCCCTGTTGAAGCCGTCCACATCATCCTTGCGCAGTAACAGATACAGCGGTGAGTCGATCTGTTTGGGCTGGCTCATAGCATTAACTCGGGTTCGTTGGATTTATGGCGCCATTATATCGCCACTATCTGGGGGCCGTGAAGCAGCATCTGCTCAACGGCTCTTCAGCTATTTACAGGCCTGGCAGGCGCTGGCGCAGTTCATCGGCGAGATTGTCCAGGTCGCTGCCGACATGGGTCTGGATGCGCTGGCTGAGCAGGACTTCTTCGGCGCTCAGCGGCTCGCGGGCAGCCTGTTGGGCCTGTACCACTTCCAGAGTCGCTTCGGAGGGGTCGCCGCCTTCGGTCTGGCGCTGCTGCAACCACTGCTCGATAACGGCCTGGGGCGCTTCACAGTCGAGGATCAGGAACGGCACGCCGTTTTCCTCTGCGACATGTGCAGCAGTCTGACGCTGCGCCTGCTTGAGGAAGGTGGCGTCCAGAACCACCGAAAAACCGGCGTGCAGAACCTGGCTGGCCAGTTCGTTCAGGCGGCTGTAGGTGGCTGCACTGGCATCGCTGCCGTAGCGCTCGCCGCTCTCGCTGCTGAACAGGCGCTGGCGCTCAACGTCCGAACGCAGGCGAATGGCCCCCAGCGATTGGGTCAGGCGCAGCGCCACCTGGCTTTTGCCGACTGCCGAGACACCGTGGGTGATGGCCAGAAAGCGCGAAGTGATGGCGCTGTAGCTTTCTGCGAGGTTGGCATAGTTGCGGTATTGAGCGAGCACGGCGGCGCGGCGTTCGGCGTCCGCATCCGGCCCCAGGCCAAACAGCGCGACCTTGGCGCGAACCAAAGCGCGGTAGGCCTTGTAGAAGTTCAGCAGCTCCAGCCCCTGGTAGTCGCCGGTCAGTTCCAGGTATTCGCTGATCAGGCGGTTGGCCAGTGGTTTGAGGCCGCGGTCTTCCAGGTCCATGGCCAGGAAGCCGATGTCGGCGTAGACGTCGGTCTTGCGGAACGGCTCGTTGAATTCGATGCAGTCGAACAGCACGACCTTACCGTCGATCAGCGCGGCGTTGCCCAGGTGGATATCCCCATGGCACTCGCGGATAAAACCTTCGGCCTTGCGTTGAACCAACAGGGGCCTGAGCCGCTCAAAGCTCGACTCGGCCCAGGCCTGCAGTGCTTCAAGCTGCTGCAAGTCGGCTTTTTCGCTGATCATTGGCCGGATCTGTTCGAAATTCTGGGTCACCGGGGCCATGACGCTGTCTGGCGAGCCAAGCTCGGTTTCGTCGCCGACCTTCGGCGCTGACAGGTGGAAGCGGGCGATCTGGCTGGCCAGTTCGCTGATGTGTGCCTGAGTCAGTTCGCCGTTGGCCTGCATGACGTTGAGCAGGCCGCTTTGCGGGAACTGGCGCATCTTGAGGGCGTATTCGATGGCCGGGCCTTCGCCGCCCAGTTGCGGCGCTTCGGCTGAGCCGGTCAGTGGCAGCACTTCAAGGTACAGGCCTTCGGTGAGGCGTTGGTTCAGACGCAGCTCTTCATGGCAAAAGTGCTTGCGTGACTCCAGGCTGGTGAAGTCCAGGAAGCCAAAGTTCATCGGTTTCTTGATTTTGTAAACGTAAGGGCCTGTGAGCAGCACCCATGAGATGTGCGTTTCGATGACCTGGAAGTTTTCCACCGGATGGGGAAACAGGGCAGGGTTCTGCAGGGCTGCAATGAGTGACTGGCTCACAGGTGATCCTTCAAAATGTTTGGAATTTTAATGCCTCAAGCCGGCCATTATGGCTGCTTGGCCCAGCACTGCAAACCGCTGGCCGAGGCGTCTGTCGAACCTTTTTAAAGTGCGTATAATCCGCGCCCATGACTCGATCCCGTTCTTCCCGTACCTCCAAGAAACGCCCACCCACCAGCAGGCTGCGTACCTGGCTTGGCTGGGGGCTGAAACTCAGCATTGTCGGCCTGGTTATCCTGGCCGGTTTCGCGGTGTATCTCGATGCCGTGGTCCAGGAGAAATTTTCTGGCAAACGCTGGATGATTCCGGCCAAGGTTTATGCCCGGCCGCTGGAGCTATTCGTCGGCCAGAAGCTTAGCCGCGACGATTTTCTCATTGAGCTCGACGCGCTGGGCTACCGTCGTGAAAGCGTGGCCAATGGTCCCGGGGCCGCAGCGGTCAATGGCAATACCGTGGATCTGAACACTCGCGGTTTTCAATTCTATGAAGGTGCCGACCCTGCGCAGCAGATTCGCGTGCGTTTCTCCGGTGACTTTGTCGCCGACCTGAGCGCTGCCAATGGTGCCAAGCTGGCGGTGGCGCGTATGGAGCCGCTGTTGATCGGCGGCCTGTATCCGAAAAATCTCGAAGACCGGATCCTGATCAAGCTTGATCAGGCGCCGCCCTACCTGCTCGACGCGTTGGTAGCGGTCGAAGACCGCGACTTCTATAGCCACTTTGGCGTATCGCCCAAATCCATTGCCCGGGCGATCTGGGTCAACACCTCGGCCGGGCAGATGCGCCAGGGCGGCAGTACCCTGACCCAGCAGTTGGTAAAAAACTTCTACCTCACCAACGAGCGCAGCCTGTCACGCAAACTCAATGAAGCGATGATGTCGGTGCTGCTTGAGGTGCACTACAGCAAGCAGGAAATTCTCGAGGCTTATCTCAACGAGGTGTTCGTCGGCCAAGACGGCCCGCGCGCCGTGCATGGCTTTGGTCTGGCCAGTCAGTATTTCTTCAGCCAGCCGCTCTCGGAACTCAAACTGCATCAGGTGGCGTTGCTGGTGGGTCTGGTCAAGGGGCCGTCGTATTACAACCCGCGGCGCAACCCTGAGCGTGCTCTGGAGCGACGTAACCTGGTGCTCGACCTGCTGGAGCAACAGGGGGTCGCCACACCGGAAGCGGTGGCGGCTGCGAAGAAAATGCCACTGGGTGTAACCCGCACTGGCAGCCTGGCGGACAGTTCGTTCCCGGCTTTCCTTGACCTGGTCAAGCGTCAATTGCGCGAAGACTATCGCGACGAGGACTTGACCGAAGAAGGTCTGCGGATCTTCACCAGTTTCGATCCGATCCTGCAAATGAAGTCTCAAGCCGCGATGGATGAGACCTTCAAACGTCTGGCCGGGCGCAAGGGCGCCGATGAGGTCGAGTCGGCGATGGTGGTGACCAACCCGGAAACCGGTGAGGTTCAGGCTTTGCTTGGCAGCCGTCAGGCCGGTTATGCCGGGTTCAACCGGGCCATTGATGCGGTGCGGCCGATCGGCTCGCTGGTCAAGCCGGCGATCTACCTGACGGCGCTGGAGCAGCCGAGTAAATACACCCTGACCAGTTGGGTGGCCGATGAGCCATTCCAGGTCAAAGGCGCCGATGGCCAGGTCTGGAAGCCGCAGAACTACGACCGCAAATCCCACGGCAACATCTTCCTGTATCAGGGGCTGGCGCATTCCTACAACCTGTCCACGGCCAAACTGGGTCTGGAGCTGGGTGTGCCGAACGTGTTCAAGACCCTTAACAAGCTGGGCGTGACGCGTGAATGGCCGGCCTATCCGTCAATGCTCCTGGGCGCTGGCGGCCTGACGCCGATGGAAGTGGCAACCATGTACCAGACCATCGCCAGTGGCGGCTTCAACACGCCGATGCGCGGCATTCGCAGTGTATTGACCGCCGAGGGCGAGCCGCTCAAGCGTTACCCGTTCCAGATCCAGCAGCGCTTCGATCCGGGCGCGATCTATCTGGTGCAGAACGCCATGCAGCGGGTCATGCGGGAAGGTACTGGCAAGTCGGTCTACAACGTGTTGCCGGGGTCGTTGAATCTGGCTGGCAAGACCGGCACCAGTAATGATTCGCGCGACAGCTGGTTTGCCGGCTTCAGCCAGGACACCCTGGCCGTGGTGTGGATGGGCCGTGACGACAATGGCAAGACCCCGTTCACCGGTGCGACCGGTGCGTTGCAGGTCTGGACCAGTTTCATGCGCAAGGCCGAGCCTTTGCCGCTGGACATGGCAATGCCGGACAACGTGGTGCAGGCCTGGGTGGATGCCGCGACAGGGCAGGGTTCCGACGCCAGTTGCCCGAACGCGGTGCAGATGCCGTATATTCGCGGCAGCGAACCGGTGCCAGGCGCAGCCTGTGGCAGCGGTCCGGCCCCGGCCGAGGCCGTCATGGACTGGGTCAAGGGCTGGCTGAACTAAGCAAAGAGGGTTTGACGTGAATAAATGGTGGCTCCCGGCCGTAACTGCCCTGACAGTACTCAGCGGCTGTGCCAGTGTTCAGCAAGGCTCGATTCCGGTGGTGGATTCGGGCTCCAAGGTATCCAACAGCGAGCGCGTAACGGCGTCGCGCAACAATACCGGCTACCGCACCAATACCGCCCAGGCGGCCCGGCCTCAGGCCCAGGCGATTCCCGAAGACTCGGGCGTGACGGTGATGATCCCGGCCGGTGGCAGCGGCATCCAGACCTACTCGGCGCCCGTCGGTCAGGCACCGATCAGCGTCAATTCGGCGCCGATCGATACCTCGGGGGCTTACCAGGCACCGATCAGTTCAGCACCGGCCAGCACCGGCAGCTATGATTTGCCATCGGTGCCGACCGGTATTCCATCGAACAATGCCGGCGGGCTGTCGGCCGATGAGCAACTGGACGGTCCGGTACTGGCGCTGTTGACCACTGCCCAGCAACAACAGAGCGGCGGCGACCTCAATGGCGCTTCGTCCAGCCTGGAGCGTGCCCAGCGGGTTGCCCCGCGCGAGCCGCAAGTGCTGTACAAGCTGGCCCAGGTGCGTCTGGCTCAAGGTGATGCCGCCCAGGCCGAGCAACTGTCGCGCCGCGCCCTGACCTATTCCAACGGTCGCCCCAGCCTGCAGGCCAGCCTCTGGGAGCTGATTGCCCAGTCGCGTGAAAAGCAGGGTGATGCTGCCGGGGCTGCTCAGGCTCGTCAGAAAGCCCGGGTCAACCTCTGATGGACAAGCGTGTGTCAGAGCTGGCAGATCAGTTGCTGTCGATCGAGCAGGCGTTGCGCGAGCAGGGCTGGTGGGATGCCTCACCGCCCGATGCCCAGGCGCTGGCCAGCCAGCAGCCCTTTGCGGTCGATACCCTGGCATTCGAGCAGTGGCTGCAATGGATCTTCCTGCCGCGCATGAAAGTCATCATCGAGCAGAACCTGGCATTGCCCAATGCCTCGGGTATCCGTGAAATGGCCGAGATGGTATTTGTCGACCGCGCCGAGCAGGCCCGCGCTCTGCTCGAAGCGCTGAGCCGCTTTGATCGCTTGATCGCTCAGGCCGGCTGAGTCAGTTGCAGTACTCGGCAATCATCTTCTCGGTCTCACCAATACGCGCCTGACGTTCCTCCTCAGTCAGGCGTTTGGAGCCGTCTTCGGTCGGTTCGCGTATACGGGCATAAGCCTTGAGTTTGGCCAGGTTGGTGCGAATGATTTCGCAGTTGGCGGTGCGCTTGGCTTCGGCTGCCTGCGCCTGCTTTCTGACCCTGGCGTCAATCGCGCGCTGCGGGTCTACAGGTGTGGCAGGTGTTGCCACGGAACCTGACATGGCCGGCTTCTGGATGTCCACCGACTCGACCTGCTGCCCGGCCGGCGGCGTGGCGTCGTAGTGCGTTACGCCTTGTGCATCGACCCATTTATAGATCTGAGCGGCCTGAGCGGTTGCCGTCATGGCCATGGCCAGGACCGCTGCAAGAGTCATCCAGCGCATCATGCATCCTTGAAGTGTCAGTTGTGGCGAAAGCTATCATATTGCCCCTCTGTCCGTCCGAATACGGCTGATTTACCCGGCAATCGTCAAGAAAGCTTACGGATCACTTGACTTGCAGGGGGCGAATCACAACAATCCAAAGTTCGCTGTAGGGGGACTGCCAGAAGCAGACCGTCTCGGTAGATCATGAGGCGCACATCCGCGTCGACCTGTAACACCCGCAACGCGTTACCTCGCGCTGGGTGGGACCGTTCCGCAACACTCAGGGACATCCCAATACTTGCTCAGTCAGTGCTGACGTAGTCGGCGACCACCGTCGCTCATGCTCTGCTTGGCAGTAAACCTATTAAGACCCGTCCACGTATGGACGGTATTCTGGCGTTTTAGAGGTGAACAACGTGGAGCTTTTATCTGGCGCTGAAATGGTCGTCCGCTTCCTGCGTGACGAAGGCGTTAAGCACATCTATGGCTACCCGGGCGGCGCTTTGCTGCACGTCTATGATGCGCTGTTCAAGGAACCTGAAGTCAGCCATATCCTGGTCCGCCACGAGCAGGCCGCGACCCATATGGCTGATGGTTATGCCCGTGCGACCGGCAAGGCCGGCGTGGTGCTGGTAACGTCCGGCCCTGGCGCGACTAACGCCATTACCGGTATTGCCACTGCCTATATGGACTCGATTCCGATGGTGGTGATCTCCGGTCAGGTGCCGAGCACCCTGGTGGGCACCGATGCCTTCCAGGAAACCGACATGATCGGTATCTCGCGCCCGATCGTGAAGCACAGCTTCATGATCAAGCACCCGTCGGAAATCCCGGATGTCCTGAAAAAGGCCTTTTACCTGGCGCAGTCCGGCCGTCCAGGCCCGGTCGTGGTCGATCTGCCAAAAGACATGACCAACCCGGCCGAGAAGTTCGAATACGTTTACCCGAAAAAGGTCAAGCTGCGCTCCTACAGCCCGGCCGTTCGTGGTCACTCCGGGCAGATCCGCAAGGCGGTCGAAATGCTGCTGGCCGCCAAGCGCCCGGTCATCTACTCCGGTGGTGGCGTGGTGATGGGCAACGGCGCTTCGCCACTGACCGAACTGGCCCGTCTGCTCGACGCTCCGGTCACCAATACCCTGATGGGTCTGGGCGGCTATCCTGGCACTGACCGTCAGTTCGTCGGCATGCTCGGCATGCATGGCAGCTACACCGCCAACATGGTCATGCACAATACCGACGTGATCCTGGCCGTTGGCGCCCGTTTTGACGACCGCGTCATCAACGGTGCCGCCAAGTTCTGCCCGAACGCCAAGATCATCCACATCGATATCGACCCGGCTTCGATCTCCAAGACCATCAAGGCCGACGTGCCGATCGTGGGGCCTGTCGAGAGCGTGCTGACCGATATGGTCGCGACCTTCAAGGAAATCGGCCAGACCCCTGACCAGCAAGCGGTTGGCAGTTGGTGGAAGCAGATTGACGAATGGCGCGCGGGTGGCGACCTGTTCCCGTATGACCGTGGCGATGGCAGCATCATCAAGCCGCAAAAGGTCATCGAGACCCTGCACGAAGTGACCAAAGGCGATGCCTACGTCACCTCCGACGTGGGTCAGCACCAGATGTTTGCTGCTCAGTACTACCGCTTCGACAAGCCCAATCGCTGGATCAACTCCGGTGGCCTGGGCACCATGGGCTTCGGTTTCCCGGCAGCCATGGGCATCAAGCTGAACTTCCCGGACGCCGACGTCGCCTGTGTGACCGGCGAGGGCAGTATCCAGATGAACATCCAGGAACTGTCCACCTGCCTGCAGTACGACCTGCCGGTGAAGATCATCCTGCTCAACAACGGCGTGCTTGGCATGGTCCGTCAGTGGCAGGACATGAGCTATGGCGGACGTCACTCGCACTCGTACGTCGAGTCGCTGCCTGATTTCGTCAAGCTGGTCGAATCCTATGGCCATGTCGGCATCCGCATCACCGACCTGAAAGACCTGAAGCCGAAACTGGAAGAAGCCTTCGCCATGAAGGATCGCCTGGTCTTCGTCGACATCCAGGTCGATGTGAGCGAGCACGTCTATCCGATGCAGATCAAGGACGGCTCGATGCGCGATATGTGGTTGAGCAAGACGGAGCGGACATAATCATGCGGCACATCATTTCCCTACTGCTGGAAAACGAACCGGGTGCACTGTCGCGCGTCGTGGGTCTGTTCTCCCAGCGTAACTACAACATCGAAAGCCTGACCGTGGCACCGACTGAAGACCCGACCCTGTCGCGTCTGACGCTGACCACTGTGGGGCACGATGAGGTGATCGAGCAGATCACCAAGAATCTCAACAAACTGGTTGAAGTGGTCAAGCTGGTCGACCTCTCCGAGAGCGCGCATATCGAGCGTGAACTCATGCTGGTCAAGGTCAAGGCCACTGGCGCGCAGCGTGCCGAGATCAAGCGCACCACGGATATCTTCCGCGGGCAGATCGTCGACGTCACGGCCAGCGTTTATACCGTGCAGTTGAGCGGCACCAGCGACAAGCTGGACAGCTTCATTCAGGCCATCGGCACCGCCGCTATCCTGGAAACAGTTCGCAGTGGCGTGACGGGCATTGCCCGTGGCGACAAAGTGCTGAGCATCTAAATCAATTTGCAATATGGCCTGAACGGCCGAGATAACAGGGGATTTCCATGAAAGTTTTCTACGACAAAGACTGTGACCTTTCGATCATCCAGGGCAAGAAAGTCGCGATCATCGGCTACGGCTCCCAGGGCCACGCTCAAGCGTGCAACCTGAAAGACTCCGGCGTTGACGTCACTATCGGCCTGCGTAAAGGTTCGGCTACTGTCGCCAAGGCTGAAGCTCATGGCCTGAAAGTGACTGACGTCGCTTCTGCCGTTGCTGCTGCCGACCTGGTCATGATCCTGACTCCGGACGAATTCCAGGGCCAGCTGTACAAGCAGGAAATCGAGCCAAACCTGAAGCAGGGCGCTACCCTGGCGTTCTCCCACGGTTTCGCCATCCACTACAACCAGGTCGTGCCACGCGCTGACCTGGACGTGATCATGATCGCGCCAAAAGCGCCAGGTCACACCGTACGTACCGAGTTCGTCAAAGGCGGCGGTATTCCTGACCTGATCGCTATCTACCAGGACGCTTCGGGCAACGCCAAAAACGTTGCACTGTCTTACGCTTCGGGCGTAGGCGGCGGCCGTACCGGTATCATCGAAACCACCTTCAAGGACGAGACTGAAACCGACCTGTTCGGCGAGCAGGCTGTTCTGTGTGGCGGTACCGTTGAGCTGGTCAAAGCCGGTTTCGAAACCCTGGTTGAAGCTGGCTACGCGCCAGAAATGGCCTACTTCGAATGCCTGCACGAACTGAAACTGATCGTTGACCTCATGTACGAAGGCGGTATCGCCAACATGAACTACTCGATCTCCAACAACGCCGAGTACGGCGAGTACGTGACCGGTCCAGAAGTCATCAACGAAGAATCCCGCAAGGCCATGCGCAATGCTCTCAAGCGCATCCAGGACGGCGAGTACGCGAAGATGTTCATCAGCGAAGGCGCTACCAACTATCCATCGATGACCGCCAAGCGTCGTAACAACGCCGCTCACGGTATCGAAGTCATTGGCGAGCAGCTGCGCTCGATGATGCCTTGGATCGCGGCGAACAAAATCGTCGACAAAGCCAAGAACTAAGTTCTCGGTGATGTGAAAAAACGCGGCCACTTGGCCGCGTTTTTTCATTTTGGCGTGTAGGAAATGGCTACTGTTCAGCCTCGATACATGTGTTTGGGCTTCAAGCGCCGCCAGTTCTGGTATAAAGCTGCATCGTTTGCGTCCGAACCCTCGGGGCAGACACCTGTCATATTTTCAAACCGCTGCAAGGTAATCTTCATGAGCGAACGTCCTGAAGAATCCCGCAAGGGTTCTGACGCCGAAAGCCTGCTACCCATTGATGAGCATGTAGAAGAGGTGCGTGATGCCGAAGGGCGTCAGGTTCGGCACCGTGGTATCTATCTGCTGCCCAATCTGTTCACCACCGCCAATCTGTTTGCCGGCTTCTATTCGATTATCAGTTCGATGAGTGCCATGAGCGCCGGCGATTCTGCCAGTGCCAGCAAGTATTTCGCGTTTGCAGCCATCGCGATCTTCGTCGCCATGGTGCTCGACGGCCTGGATGGTCGAGTGGCCCGCATGACCAATACCCAAAGTGCCTTTGGCGCTGAATACGACTCGCTGTCCGACATGGTGGCGTTTGGGGTTGCGCCTGCCCTGCTGGCATTCGGCTGGGCGCTGGGTGATATGGGCAAGGTCGGCTGGATGGTCGCCTTCATCTATGTAGCAGGCGCCGCGCTGCGCCTGGCGCGCTTCAATACCCAGGTTGGCAAAGCCGACAAGCGTTACTTCATCGGTCTGGCCAGTCCGGCAGCAGCAGGTGTGGTCGCCGGTACGGTGTGGGCGTTCAGTGACTACGGCATTCAGGGCTCGAAGCTGTCGTTTCTGGTCGCGCTGCTGGTGGCTGCGGCGGGCATGCTGATGGTCAGCAATATCAAGTACAACAGCTTCAAAGAACTGGATCTCAAGGGGCGGGTGCCTTTTGTTGCAATTCTTGTGGTGGTGTTGGTGTTTGCCGTGGTGTTCAGTGACCCGCCGCGTATCCTGCTGTTGATTTTCCTGGGTTATGCGCTGTCAGGCCCCGCTCAATATCTGTTACGTCTACAGCGGCGCAAGTGATCTGATCTTCTGCATACTCCGTAGTCTATAGGTGGTGTCTGCCACTCAAGCTATGGAGTCATCATGCTTATCAAGCTTCCTTCTGCATCCGACTCTCGCGAGTCGGATGTCACGCCCGAATCCATCTATCTCTCCCGCCGTACTCTGCTGGGCAGTTCCATGGCGGGGTTGGCCATGGCCGGCTTGCCGCACTGGGCCAATGCCGGTGAGCCCTCTCGCTATGCTGATGTCGAGCCGGGCAGGGCGCCTGGCTGGTTCAACGACAAGCTCGGTTCGTTGCAGTGGCAGGCCGTGACCGTCAAAGACGAAGCTGTCACGCCTTACAAGGATGCCACTCACTACAACAACTTCTATGAGTTCGGCCCTGACAAAGGTGATCCGGCGCAGAATGCCGGGTCTCTCAAGGTCGAGCCCTGGAGCGTGGTCATTGACGGAGAGGTGGCTAAGCCGGGCCGCTATGCGCTTGAGGATTTCATCAAGCCCTTCCAGCTACAGGAGCGGATCTACCGGATGCGCTGCGTCGAAGCCTGGTCGATGGTCATTCCCTGGATAGGTTTTCCGCTGGCTGAACTGCTCAAACAGGTTGAGCCGACTTCGAAGGCGCGCTACATCCGTTTCGAGACCCTCAAGGATCCGCAGTCAATGCCCGGCCAGCGTTCGGGGTTTGCTCTGATTGACTGGCCTTATGTAGAAGGGTTGCGACTTGATGAGGCGATGCATCCGCTGACCATTCTGGCGGTGGGGATGTATGGGCGTGAGCTGCCCAACCAGAATGGTGCGCCGTTGCGTTTGGTAGTGCCCTGGAAGTATGGCTTTAAAGGGGTAAAGTCGATTGTGCGGATAAGCCTGGTCAATGATCAGCCACGCACCACCTGGCAAAGCCTGGCGCCCAGTGAGTATGGCTTCTACGCCAATGTGAACCCGACGGTCGATCATCCGCGCTGGACCCAGGCACGAGAAAGGCGGTTGCCCAGCGGCTTGTTCAGCCCCAATGTGCGGCAGACCGAGATGTTCAATGGTTATGGGGAAGAGGTGGCGTCCCTGTATTCCGGTATGGATCTGCGCAAGGATTACTGATGCGTTACGGCGTATGGCGGTTGATGGTCTTTATGCTGGTGCTGGTGTGGCCGGTCTGGTGGTTGTATGAGGCATGGATCTTTGCGCTGGGGCCGGACCCGGGCAAGGTGCTGGTAGACAGGTTGGGGCTTGGCACGCTGATTCTTTTGTTGATCACGTTATGCATGACGCCGCTGGCCCGCCTTACGGGGTGGGGTGGGTGGATGGCTGTGCGCCGGCAACTGGGGTTATGGTGCTTTGCATACGCGGTTCTGCACGTGACCTTGTATGCCTTGTTTATTCTTGGCCTGGACTGGGGGCAATTGGGTGTCGAGCTGGTGAAGCGGCCCTACATTATTGTTGGCAGTCTTGCCTGGCTGGGGTTGCTGGCTCTGGCAGTGACTTCCAATCGGTATAGTCAGCGCCGGCTTGGGCGGCGCTGGAAGTCGCTGCATAAGCTTGTCTATGCCGTCTTGCTGCTTGGCTTGTTGCATATGCTCTGGATTGTGCGGTCGGACCTGCAGGAGTGGCTCATATATGCAGCTGTCGGCGCAGTGCTGCTTATAATACGAATCCCGGCATTGGCCCGGAAAATCCCGCGATTATTACCGGTCAGGCGCTAATTTCGAGATATTTGAAATTAACGGTTGACGGGGTTTCAGATGTCCTTATAATGCGCACCACTTCCAACGCGGAATGAACGAGAAACTCCTTGGTAATCAACGAGTTAGCAGTTCAGAAAGGGTTGGAGGCGGTGCGAGCCTCCTGGCTCCGGCGGTGAAAAAAAGGCAGTTGACAGCAACTTAGGATGCTGTAAGATTTGCCTCCCGCTGACGAGTTAGTCGAAAGATGCTCGGCACGCTGTTCGGTTCTAGTGTTTCGAAGTTTTGAATGAGTTTGAAACTTCTGAAAATAAACGCTTGACAGAACAAGAGGTTAGCGTAGAATGCGCGCCTCGGTTGAAGCGAAAGGCTCAACCAACCGCTCTTTAACAATTGAATCAAGCAATTCGTGTGGGTGCTTGCGCTGTCAGACTGAGAGTCAACAGATTATCAGCAACGTAAGTGACCATGCGAGAAATCACATAGTCATTTGAGATTGCTGAGCCAAGTTTAGGGTTTTCTCAAAACCCAAGCAGTATTGAACTGAAGAGTTTGATCATGGCTCAGATTGAACGCTGGCGGCAGGCCTAACACATGCAAGTCGAGCGGTAGAGAGAAGCTTGCTTCTCTTGAGAGCGGCGGACGGGTGAGTAATGCCTAGGAATCTGCCTGATAGTGGGGGATAACGTCCGGAAACGGACGCTAATACCGCATACGTCCTACGGGAGAAAGTGGGGGCTCCTCGGACCTCACGCTATCAGATGAGCCTAGGTCGGATTAGCTAGTTGGTGGGGTAAAGGCTCACCAAGGCGACGATCCGTAACTGGTCTGAGAGGATGATCAGTCACACTGGAACTGAGACACGGTCCAGACTCCTACGGGAGGCAGCAGTGGGGAATATTGGACAATGGGCGAAAGCCTGATCCAGCCATGCCGCGTGTGTGAAGAAGGTCTTCGGATTGTAAAGCACTTTAAGTTGGGAGGAAGGGTCGTTACCTAATACGTGGCGATTTTGACGTTACCGACAGAATAAGCACCGGCTAACTCTGTGCCAGCAGCCGCGGTAATACAGAGGGTGCAAGCGTTAATCGGAATTACTGGGCGTAAAGCGCGCGTAGGTGGTTTGTTAAGTTGGATGTGAAATCCCCGGGCTCAACCTGGGAACTGCATCCAAAACTGGCAAGCTAGAGTAGGGCAGAGGGTGGTGGAATTTCCTGTGTAGCGGTGAAATGCGTAGATATAGGAAGGAACACCAGTGGCGAAGGCGACCGCCTGGGCTCATACTGACACTGAGGTGCGAAAGCGTGGGGAGCAAACAGGATTAGATACCCTGGTAGTCCACGCCGTAAACGATGTCAACTAGCCGTTGGAATCCTTGAGATTTTAGTGGCGCAGCTAACGCATTAAGTTGACCGCCTGGGGAGTACGGCCGCAAGGTTAAAACTCAAATGAATTGACGGGGGCCCGCACAAGCGGTGGAGCATGTGGTTTAATTCGAAGCAACGCGAAGAACCTTACCAGGCCTTGACATCCAATGAACTTTCCAGAGATGGATTGGTGCCTTCGGGAACATTGAGACAGGTGCTGCATGGCTGTCGTCAGCTCGTGTCGTGAGATGTTGGGTTAAGTCCCGTAACGAGCGCAACCCTTGTCCTTAGTTACCAGCACGTTATGGTGGGCACTCTAAGGAGACTGCCGGTGACAAACCGGAGGAAGGTGGGGATGACGTCAAGTCATCATGGCCCTTACGGCCTGGGCTACACACGTGCTACAATGGTCGGTACAGAGGGTTGCCAAGCCGCGAGGTGGAGCTAATCTCACAAAACCGATCGTAGTCCGGATCGCAGTCTGCAACTCGACTGCGTGAAGTCGGAATCGCTAGTAATCGCGAATCAGAATGTCGCGGTGAATACGTTCCCGGGCCTTGTACACACCGCCCGTCACACCATGGGAGTGGGTTGCACCAGAAGTAGCTAGTCTAACCTTCGGGAGGACGGTTACCACGGTGTGATTCATGACTGGGGTGAAGTCGTAACAAGGTAGCCGTAGGGGAACCTGCGGCTGGATCACCTCCTTAATCGACGACCCAGCTGCGTCGTAAGTTCCCACACGAATTGCTTGATTCATTGAAGAAGACGATAGCAGCCTGTTATATAGGTCTGTAGCTCAGTTGGTTAGAGCGCACCCCTGATAAGGGTGAGGTCGGCAGTTCAAATCTGCCCAGACCTACCAGTTTGACCGTAGTTTGACTGGGGGCCATAGCTCAGCTGGGAGAGCGCCTGCCTTGCACGCAGGAGGTCAGCGGTTCGATCCCGCTTGGCTCCACCATTTACCCGGCTGTTATTGTTGCTGCTAAAGCTTAGAAATGAGCATTCCATGGTTGCCATGGTGAATGCTGATTTCTGACCTTTGTCAGATCGTTCTTTAAAAATTCGGATATGTGAAACATTTTAGACTGTGCACCACTTTCACTGGTGGCGTGCAGGCTAAGGCAAAGAAAGTTTGTTGAATCAAGCTTTCGGCGAATGTCGTCTTCACAGTATAACCAGATAGCTTGGGGTTATATGGTCAAGTGAAGAAGCGCATACGGTGGATGCCTTGGCAGTCAGAGGCGATGAAAGACGTGGTAGCCTGCGATAAGCTTCGGGGAGTCGGCAAACAGACTTTGATCCGGAGATCTCTGAATGGGGGAACCCACTCAGCACAAGCTGAGTATCTTGCACTGAATACATAGGTGCAAGAGGCGAACCAGGGGAACTGAAACATCTAAGTACCCTGAGGAATAGAAATCAACCGAGATTCCCTTAGTAGTGGCGAGCGAACGGGGACCAGCCCTTAAGTGGCTTGGAGATTAGCGGAACGCTCTGGAAAGTGCGGCCATAGTGGGTGATAGCCCTGTACGCGAAAATCTCCTTGTCATGAAATCGAGTAGGACGGGGCACGAGAAACCTTGTCTGAATATGGGGGGACCATCCTCCAAGGCTAAATACTACTGACTGACCGATAGTGAACCAGTACCGTGAGGGAAAGGCGAAAAGAACCGCGGAGAGCGGAGTGAAATAGAACCTGAAACCGTATGCGTACAAGCAGTGGGAGCCTACTTGTTAGGTGACTGCGTACCTTTTGTATAATGGGTCAGCGACTTATATTCAGTGGCAAGCTTAACCGTATAGGGGAGGCGTAGCGAAAGCGAGTCTTAATAGGGCGTTTAGTCGCTGGGTATAGACCCGAAACCGGGCGATCTATCCATGGGCAGGTTGAAGGTTAGGTAACACTGACTGGAGGACCGAACCGACTACCGTTGAAAAGTTAGCGGATGACCTGTGGATCGGAGTGAAAGGCTAATCAAGCTCGGAGATAGCTGGTTCTCCTCGAAAGCTATTTAGGTAGCGCCTCATGTATCACTGTAGGGGGTAGAGCACTGTTTCGGCTAGGGGGTCATCCCGACTTACCAAACCGATGCAAACTCCGAATACCTACAAGTGCCGAGCATGGGAGACACACGGCGGGTGCTAACGTCCGTCGTGAAAAGGGAAACAACCCAGACCGTCAGCTAAGGTCCCAAAGTCATGGTTAAGTGGGAAACGATGTGGGAAGGCTTAGACAGCTAGGAGGTTGGCTTAGAAGCAGCCACCCTTTAAAGAAAGCGTAATAGCTCACTAGTCGAGTCGGCCTGCGCGGAAGATGTAACGGGGCTCAAACCATGCACCGAAGCTACGGGTATCACCTTTTGGTGATGCGGTAGAGGAGCGTTCTGTAAGCCTGTGAAGGTGAGTTGAGAAGCTTGCTGGAGGTATCAGAAGTGCGAATGCTGACATGAGTAACGACAATGGGAGTGAAAAACTCCCACGCCGAAAGACCAAGGTTTCCTGCGCAACGTTAATCGACGCAGGGTTAGTCGGTCCCTAAGGCGAGGCTGAAAAGCGTAGTCGATGGAAAACAGGTTAATATTCCTGTACTTCCGGTTATTGCGATGGAGGGACGGAGAAGGCTAGGCCAGCCTGGCGTTGGTTGTCCAGGTTTAAGGTGGTAGGCTGGGATCTTAGGCAAATCCGGGATCCCAAGGCCGAGAGCTGATGACGAGTGTTCTTTTAGAACATGAAGTGGTTGATGCCATGCTTCCAGGAAAAGCTCCTAAGCTTCAGATAATCGGGAACCGTACCCCAAACCGACACAGGTGGTTAGGTAGAGAATACCAAGGCGCTTGAGAGAACTCGGGTGAAGGAACTAGGCAAAATGGCACCGTAACTTCGGGAGAAGGTGCGCCGGTGAGGGTGAAGGACTTGCTCCGTAAGCCCATGCCGGTCGAAGATACCAGGCCGCTGCGACTGTTTATTAAAAACACAGCACTCTGCAAACACGAAAGTGGACGTATAGGGTGTGACGCCTGCCCGGTGCCGGAAGGTTAATTGATGGGGTTAGCGCAAGCGAAGCTCTTGATCGAAGCCCCGGTAAACGGCGGCCGTAACTATAACGGTCCTAAGGTAGCGAAATTCCTTGTCGGGTAAGTTCCGACCTGCACGAATGGCGTAACGATGGCGGCGCTGTCTCCACCCGAGACTCAGTGAAATTGAAATCGCTGTGAAGATGCAGTGTATCCGCGGCTAGACGGAAAGACCCCGTGAACCTTTACTATAGCTTTGCACTGGACTTTGAATTTGCTTGTGTAGGATAGGTGGGAGGCTATGAAGCGTGGACGCCAGTCTGCGTGGAGCCATCCTTGAAATACCACCCTGGCAACTTTGAGGTTCTAACTCAGGTCCGTTATCCGGATCGAGGACAGTGTATGGTGGGTAGTTTGACTGGGGCGGTCTCCTCCCAAAGAGTAACGGAGGAGTACGAAGGTGCGCTCAGACCGGTCGGAAATCGGTCGTAGAGTATAAAGGCAAAAGCGCGCTTGACTGCGAGACCCACACGTCGAGCAGGTACGAAAGTAGGTCTTAGTGATCCGGTGGTTCTGTATGGAAGGGCCATCGCTCAACGGATAAAAGGTACTCCGGGGATAACAGGCTGATACCGCCCAAGAGTTCATATCGACGGCGGTGTTTGGCACCTCGATGTCGGCTCATCACATCCTGGGGCTGAAGCCGGTCCCAAGGGTATGGCTGTTCGCCATTTAAAGTGGTACGCGAGCTGGGTTTAGAACGTCGTGAGACAGTTCGGTCCCTATCTGCCGTGGACGTTTGAGATTTGAGAGGGGCTGCTCCTAGTACGAGAGGACCGGAGTGGACGAACCTCTGGTGTTCCGGTTGTCACGCCAGTGGCATTGCCGGGTAGCTATGTTCGGAAAAGATAACCGCTGAAAGCATCTAAGCGGGAAACTTGCCTCAAGATGAGATCTCACTGGGATCTTGAATCCCCTAAAGGGCCGTCGAAGACTACGACGTTGATAGGTGGGGTGTGTAAGCGCTGTGAGGCGTTGAGCTAACCCATACTAATTGCCCGTGAGGCTTGACCATATAACACCCAAGCCATCTGCACAGCAGTGGCGGTGTGTGAAGACGATACAGCCGAAAGCTGATCAACAAACGCCGAAAAATGTTCACATAACCGAATTTGCCAGCGTGTGAAAACGCACTGGCTACCGAATTTCTTGACGACCATAGAGTGTTGGAACCACCTGATCCCATCCCGAACTCAGTAGTGAAACGATACATCGCCGATGGTAGTGTGGGGCTTCCCCATGTGAGAGTAGGTCATCGTCAAGATTCAAACACAGAACCCCTGATCGCTCTGCGATCGGGGGTTTTGCTTTTGCGCGCGGAAAACATGCCGTATGCATGGGAGAGCGAGCTTGCTCGCGAAGCTGTTTGTGGCTGGAACGGATCGTCGCCCGGCGGCTCCTACAGGCAAAAAAAGACCGCCCCGAAGGGCGGTCCCGGCAACACTCTGAACTCAGAGCGCTTCTTCTGCTTCCACCACCGCTTCAGCCTTCACAGGCTCTTCACGGCGTTGAATGTACTTCCAGTCTGCCTCATCGATGTAGATACCATGCGGTCCGCTACCGCCTTCCAGGTCAATGGCCACATGCGCTGATACCTGAGGCTTCACACTCGCCAGAATCGGTACAAAGCCCAGTTGCTGGCTGGTTTCCAGCAGTGCCGACTGGTTCTTCTCGTCGATATCTGCTGCTTCATCCAGGTAGTAAGGCAGCCGCACCCGGCCAGCCAGGTCGCGGTCCATCAAGTGCAGCAACAAGTACATGTTGGTCAGTGCCTTGATGGTCATGGTCGTGCCGTTCGAGGCCGCACCGTCGATGTCGGTGTGGATTACCGGCTGGCCGTTGACCTTGGTGATCTCGAACGCCAGTTCAAACAGGTCCTTCAGGCCCAGCTGGTTATGGTTCGCTGCCACTAGCCGCGCCAGATACTCCTTGGCCTCTTCGTTCTTGTGATCCTGCTCGGCACTCTGACTCAGGTCGAATACCGACAGGGTCTCGCCTTCTTCGTACTGGCCGGCGCTGTGGATAATCTGGTCGATGTGCTTGAGCGCCTCCTTGTTCGGTGCCAGCACGATCCGGAAGCTTGCCAGGTTGGAAACCTGTCGGCGGTTGATCTCGCGGTTGAACAGTGCCAACTGGTGTTCCAGGCTCTCGTAGTCGCTACGGATATTGCGCAGGGTCCGGGCAATATCGGTAACAGCCGCCCGGCGCGCCTTGCCCAGCGTCAGGGCTTCGTCGCTACGGTGGGCATAAGCATTGATCAACAACTGCAGACGACGTTCGACGTCTTCTTCACTGTCGAACTTGGCCACGCCCTTCAGGCGCACCTGGGCATACAGCGCATCGATCTGACCGTCACAGCGCAGCAGTGCCTGCCAGCTGTCTTGATAGTCGTTGAGCAGTGGCAACAGGTTGTCCATGGAGTCGTCGACCGCTTCCATGAACGGGGTGCCCAGCGGCAAGTCGGCTGGTAGCAACTGCCGGCGACGCAGCGCGTCATCGAGTGTGCGTTGCTTGGCCTCCAGATCGCCGATCTGGCGTGCCACCAGTTGCAGCTTGGCCGACAACTGCTGGACACGTTCGGTAAAGGCGTCGCTGGAGCGCTTAAGCTCGTCCTGAGCGGCTTCCATCTGCGCCAGTTCTTCGAGCTTGCCCGGTTCTTCAGCGCTCAGGGTCTGGCTGCGGCGGAAATCTTCCAGAGCCTTTTGTGCATCAAGGACCTGCTGATATAGGGCTTCGGTCTGACTCTTGCTGGCGGTGCGGTCGGCTGCCACGGATTGCTGGGTCTTGAGTTGCTTGAGTTCTTTTTCCAGGCGGTCTTTCTGATCACGCAATGCAGCGCGGTCGGCCAGCGCTTGCAAGGCCGGTGGCTCGATGCTCGACAAGTTGATCGACAGGCCCGGTACTTCGAATTGCTCGCCCTTGAAGCCATCAAGCAAGGCTTCCAGCGATTTGACCCATACATCACCGTCGTCTATGGCGATGCCTTGCTCGCCGAGCGGCAGGCTGAACAGCGCGCCATTGAAAAGACGCATCAAGCGTTCGACATCCGGTTGCGAGAACTCTTCACGCAGACGCGCATAACTGTTGTTGTCAGCATGGTCAAGTTGCTGCCTGACCGACTTGAGGCGTTTTTCCAGATCCCTCAGTCGCTCTTCCAGATCCTCGGCGCTGAACTGTCGCGACTGCGCCAGGGCGCCGGCCAGTTCGTCGTGGGCATCCTTGGCTGCGAGCAACTGCTGCTCCAGCACCTTGGCGTCCTCGACCAGTGCGAAGCGGTTCTTGAGAACTGACAACTCACCCAGCCAGCGCTGGATGCTGCTGATCTCACGTTCCAGCCGCATCAGTTCCTGAGTGCTGTTGCGCTGGTCGTTCTGCATGATGTCTTGCTGGGCACGGTAGTGCTCTGCCTGGATGACCAGTTCTTCCTTGCGTGCCCCGGAATAATCCGACCAGGTGCCGAGCAGCGAGTCGAGCAGCGGCGACAGGCGATGCAGCTTGCCGCGCAGTGCATCACGCTGACGCACGCCATTGGCCAGGGCCTCGACCAGCGGGCCGGCCTGGACCAGCGAGTTATAGTCCTGCTCCATGCGTCGTACATCGCGGAAGGCTTCTTCACAGGCGGCGATATAGTCCACGTTGCCGGAGCGCAGGCTGTGCTCGAACGCATCGAGGAACAACTGCTTGAGTTTCGCCGCAGTGATCTCGCGCATGTGCAGCAGGTTGATGAACAGGGCGCGGAAGGTCTTCAGGCTCTGTTCGCTGGTCGAGCGCAGCGGAATCAGGGTCAGGTCCAGCGGAATCGACGTATGACCGCCGACCAATAGCCGGCGCAGCTCGTCAGGCTTGAGTTCGTAGGCTTTCAGCCCATGGCTTTCAAGGTTGTTGAACAGCTCTTTCTGACGCAGGCAGGTGTCGTTTTTCTGGTAATGGGCCAGGTCGAGGCTGCCGGCATAGGCGAAGAACTGGTGACCGAAGCCGCCGCCCGGGCCGCGACCGACCACGCCGATCACATGCGGTCCATGGGGCAGTGATACTTCGACCAAAATGTAACTGGTGTCCGAGGCAAAGTAGAAGCGCCGCGATTGTTCCAGGTTGTAGCGGCCGAAACTCATGTCTGACATGCGCGCCAGAATCGGGAACTGCAACGCGTTGATCGACGCACTTTTGCCCAGGTTATTGGCGCCATAGACCGACAGCGGATGTTCCAGCGGGAACAGCCCCAGGCTGTAGCCTGCCGTATTGAGCAGGGCAAAGCGGCGGATGCCGTAGCGTTCCTGGCTCATGCATTGATCTCCTGTTGTTCTTCGGCAATGGCGCGGGCCAGCGCCTGCTCCTCGGTTTCCTGCTCATCAAACGGAGCAAGGTCCAGTGGGTCGTCGGTGTGCAGCAGCTTCTCGTCACTGTCATCGTCGACCAGGATCGGCGTCGGCAGCGGCAGGTCGCTATGCAGCGTGGCGGCCAGGTCGCGGTCTTGCTGCACCGACAGGCACACATCGAGGAAGCGGTGCATCGGCGGCAGGAAGCGATAGATGCCCAGTTCTTCGTTGGCAAAACCCAGTTGCGTCATGCGCCGCATGATCTTTTCTTCAAGTTCTTCCTGGGTCTGTACTTCGGCCTGCAGAAACAGGTCGCGGTACTTGTCCAGCAACGAAGGCAGTTCATCACGGCCCAGGCTGCCGCCATCGAGCACGTTCATCGGGTCGCGGCCCTGGTCGGCCAGATGCTCGACCAGAATGAAGGTGAACAGCGCCAGACGCTGGGCGGTCTTGTTGACCTGCGCGGCAGCCTGTTCAGGCACGAAGTAATAGAAGCCGCGAGTGTCGCAGACCAGCTCGAAGCCCAGCGCCTTGAACAGCGTGCGGTACTGGTCCTGAGCATTGGACAACTGGGCATACAGCTCCGGGTCGCGGCGGCTGATGTGGTAACCCTTGAACAGCTCGCGAAAGATCGGAGCCAGTTGGGACATTTCAGACAGATCAAGATGCATGAGTGACGCTCTCGGAATTCTCTGGCTGCTCGCCGTTGGCAGACAGCAGGGCGAAGGAGCGCAGGCTGACGCGATGCTCCTGGGTGAAATACTCGCGGCGCTCCAGGCGCTGGCGTGCAAAGCGTTTGTCGCGCGACAGGCGGGAGAACCAGTACAGCAGTTCGTCGGTTGCGCCATCGGGCTCCTGTTCCAGCAGCCAGTTCATCAGGTCCGGCAACGGCAGGGCGCTTTCACAGCGCTCCAGCATTTCCTTGACCGTTCGCGGTGCCCGAGGTGGTTCACCCTTGCGGGTGCTGCTGGCCTTGGGAAACTTCGCAGGTTTGGGTTCGAAGCGTGCCAAGGCATAAACATAGGCTTCAACCTGGCTGGCACTGCCGAGAAAGGTGCTCTGCGGCCGGGTAAACATCGGCATGGCCGCCTGCGGTACGGCATCGATACCTTTACGCCGGATGGCCGCCAGGGCCAGCGCGGCGCCACGGGTCACCGCATTGTGCCGACGCGCTTCTTCGCGCAGCGGCAGTAGCAGTTCGCGGGCATGGCGCAGAGTCAGTTGCGCGTTGGTCTGCATCTCCAGAATGCGCGCATGGGTGCGCAGCAGCATGTCGTCGTCCACCAGATGGCCGAGGCGTTGCTGTTCGGTGAGCAGGCGCAACAGCACCTTCTCGACCTTGCGCACGCCCTGTTCGAACGCGCCATCGGCCGCGACCAGCTGGATCATCGGCTCGACGTATTCGTCCCAGGTCGCCAGTACCTCGGCATAGCGCTGACGCAGCGGAATCTGCCGGTCGCTGGTCTTGGCCCGCTCGGCCACGGCCACCAGTGCCTGCTCGTCGTTACCGAGCTTTTTCAGCACGTCGCGCACGCGCATGTCGAGCAGCCGCAACTGGCGAGCCAGGTCGTTGGCATCGCGGATGTCGAAAGCATCCTGGATGTGTCCGGCCAGGCGTTCCAGGTGGCGCAAGTAGGCTTCGATCTCCAGGCACAGGCCCAACCGGTGCTCGCGGCGCAGGTAAGACATGAAGTCATGAATCTGTGCGTTGAGTTCGAAGCGGTTCGGGCTTTTGGCGACCGGCACCAGGATGTCCAGGCGAATCCAGACGTCCAGCAGGTGGGTAATATCTTGCGGGGTGCTTTCCTGCTGCTGGCCTGCCAGTTGCTGGCGCAACTCGCTCAGGCTCATGGTGCCCTGGTCGAAATGCTCGCAAAGAGGCTCGAGCAGCGACCAGTGTTCGGCCAGGGCGCGCAGGACTCGCTTGGGTTCGATCATGAAAAGCTCGACCGTTGGCAAATGAAAGGCGCCGATTGTACTGCATCAACACTGCAAGGTTTCACCCCGGCAGATCAACCTTGCGCCGGAACACGGCAATCTGCGGCCAAGCGGATGAACGGTGGGTGGAACAGCACTGGCAGTAAACTTCCAGAGTCCCTAAACTTGCGCGCCTGACTTATCCACAAGTGGCCGATCTTTTGCTGAACGAGTCTCGTCGTCGCGACTATCTGAGCGCCATGCAAGTGGTGAGCTGGCTGCCGCGCACCGAACTGCCTTTCGCCGCGCCTTCGCGGCCGCAGCTGCTGGGGTGGCAGCCTGAGCCAGAGCCGGCTGCGGCACCGGTAAGGGCGCCAAATGCTGCAGTATCGGACAACGCTGTACCCGTAACAGCGCCCCAGGCCCGCCAGCCGTCCGAGCGGCCGAAGATTGAAGTCCCGCGACCCTCATCGTCAGCTCCTAAAGCCTCGCCCAAACCGCTGGCCAGCAAGGATGACGTCGAGTCTGCCCCAGCGCCCAGGGCTCCAGTGGTTCCACCACCGCGTTTTGCCCTGCAATTATTGCGCGCCGGGCATTGCCTGCTATTGGTCGAGTTATCCACCGGCCAGCCGTTCCAGAGCCGCGACCCATCCTATCTGCTGCTCAAGGACATGCTGCGTGCGGCCGGCTTGCCCGACAGCCCGCAAATCATTGGCGAGCCGGTACGCTGGCCGTTGCTGGTACGGGGGCAAATGGACCAGGGCCCGGAAGCGGCGCGGGATTTCGTTCAGGGGTTCGTCGCCGCACGGCTGGAAGACCAGCCTTGCACCTGTCTGTGGCTGATTGGCTTGCCAGCGGTGCGTTTTGCCGGTGAGGCCGATGGCGAGGCGTTTTATCGTGAGCTTCAGGTCGAAGGCCTGGGCTCGGCCTGGGCGCTGCCAAGCCTTGAATTGTTGATGGACGAGCCGCAGCGCAAGGCTGACGTCTGGCAGGCAATGCGGCGTCTGATGACGCGCTGGAATACGATCAATGAGTGATGCAATTACCTTTCGCCGCATGACCGAGGCGGACCTGGATGCGGTATTGAAGATCGAATACGCAGCGTTCAGTCATCCCTGGACCCGTGGCATCTTCCTCGATGCCCTCAAGTCCTATGAAGTCTGGCTGATGTTCGACGGTGCACAACAGGTTGGCCATGGCGTCATTCAGGTCATCATTGATGAAGCGCATCTGCTCAACATCACGGTCAAGCCGGAAAACCAGGGTCGTGGCCTGGGCTACCGGCTGCTCGATCATCTGATGAAGCGCGCTTACCAGCTCAACGGCAGAGAGTGCTTTCTGGAGTTGCGCGACAGCAACCGACCCGCTTACCGGCTCTATGAGCAATACGGGTTCAACGAGGTCGGTCGTCGTCGCGACTACTACCCGTCTGCTGACGGGCGTGAAGACGCGGTGGTCATGGCCTGCACCTTGCTGGACTGATCACTCGCGCTTGCCGTCGAGCGGGTCCAGATTTGCCAGCTCCTCTTCATCCAGCCCGTGGCCGGCGCCGATGTCGGCCTGGTCAGCTACGCTCAGTTCAAAGTCGGCGGGGCGGTCTGCACCGGGCTCCGCTGGCGACCGGGCGCCATCTTCGCGGATCAACACCTCTGGCGCCAGGTCATCGTCGGTCGGGTGATGATCAGTGGTCGAGGCCCCGGTCAGGCCCGCTTCACGTACCCGGCGCTCGGGAAGCGCCTGCTGCCGCTCTGCCCCGGGCAGTTCGTCGCCAATACGTGCCGTGTCGTCGTCATCGAAGTCGAGGGTTTCCAATGAGCCCATGCGGTCCTGAATGTCGTCGATGGGCTCCGGTTGTTCGGCGTGAAACGGTCGGCGTTGCTCGCTCATGGCACAATCCTCTTGATGCGGGGTATGCAGGGTGGACCGGCCCGCGGGTAGAAGATTCCTTCCAATCGACCGGTGCCGTGACCCGGCGTCGATTGCGCCAGTCAAACCTTGAGCATCATCTCTGAGGTATCGAGCCGTGACCTACGCACTACAAGAATTGATCGACAACAACGAACGCTGGGCCGAGGCAATCAAGCAGGAAGACCCTGACTTCTTTGCCAAGCTGGCTCGCCAGCAGACTCCCGAATACCTGTGGATCGGCTGCTCCGATGCCCGGGTGCCGGCCAACGAGATCGTCGGCATGCTGCCGGGCGATCTATTCGTGCACCGCAACGTGGCCAACGTGGTCCTGCACACCGACCTGAACTGCCTGTCGGTCATCCAGTACGCAGTGGATGTCCTGAAGGTCAAACACATTCTGGTCACCGGTCACTACGGCTGCGGCGGCGTACGCGCCTCGATGCAGGACCAGCAGTACGGGCTTATCGACGGCTGGCTGCGCTCGATCCGTGACCTGTACTACGAGAACCGCGAAGCGCTGAGCAAGCTGGCGACCGAAGAAGAGCGCGTCGACCGTCTGTGTGAGCTCAATGTGATCCAGCAGGTGGCCAACGTCAGCCACACGACCATCGTGCAGAATGCCTGGCACCGCGGCCAGAGCCTGTCGGTGCATGGCTGCATCTACGGGATCAAGGACGGCCGCTGGAAGAGCCTCAATGCGACGGTCAGCGGCATGGACCAGTTGCCGCCACAGTACCGCCTGCGCCCGCTTTGACCGTTTGCGGCTAAAGCGGCTCCCAAAGCCTTCACGAGCGAGCTCATTCCCACCGTATTTCAAGTCAGGATTGAGGTGGGAGCGACCGAACAGCGCTCCGTCTTGGTTGTGAGGGGGCCAGGCCAGACAACACATCGCTGGCGCCTGACCCGTACCGTTACAACACGAACCGCTGCACCATGCTATTCAGATCATTGGCCAGCATCGACAACTCGTTGCTGGCCACGGTTGTCTGTCTGGCCCCTGAAGCGGTCTGGGTCGACAGGTCGCGGATGCTGTTGAGGTTGCGGTCCACTTCATTGGCCACCTGGGCCTGCTGTTCGGCTGCGCTGGCAATCTGCAGGTTGCGACCGTTGATGGTGGTGGTCGAACTGATGATTACTGTCAGTGCCTCACCGGTGGCGGCCGCCTGTTCCAGGGTCTGGTTGGCCTGGGTAGCGGTATGGCGCAGTGAGTTGGCGGTGTCCTGAGTGCTTTTCTGTACACCGCTGATCAGGTCTTCGATCTCGGTGGTCGATGCGCTGGTACGTTGCGCCAGTGAGCGCACTTCATCGGCCACTACGGCAAATCCGCGCCCGGCCTCGCCGGCCCGCGCCGCTTCAATGGCGGCGTTGAGGGCCAGCAGGTTGGTCTGGTTGGCGATCGCACGGATCACATCCAGAATACTGCTGATGCTCTGGGTCTGTTCGGCCAGACCTTCTGCCTGATGTGAGGAGTCCAGCACGTTGTCGGTCAGGTCCTTGATCGACACGATGGTCGCCGACAACCGTTCCTGCCCCTGAGCCGCCGCCTGGCTGGAGGCTTGCGACTCGTTCACGGTAGTGCTGGCGTTATCGGCCACCTCGACCGCCGCCTGGCTCATTTGGTTGATTGCCACCGCAGCCTGTTCGATCTCGGTGTTCTGCAGCTTGAGGTTGCTGGCGCTGGCTTCGGCAATGCTGCCCATTTCCTGTACCGCCTCGGACAACTGACCGGCTGCGGCGTAAATCTGGTCAATGGTGCTGTGCAGGTTACTGCGCATGCGTTCCAGCGTATGGAGCAGTTGCGCCGGCTCGTCGGTGCCGGGGGCGATATCGTGTTCGGTCAGGTCGCCCTCGGCAATGGTATTAGCGATATGCAACGCATCACGCATGGGCTGGATGATACTGACGCTCAGGCGCCAGGCCAGCAGCAAGGTCAAAAGCAGCACGCCGGCAATCGCCACTAGGGCGATGATGCGCGTCTGGGCGTAGCTTTCATCGGCAATCTGCACCGCCACCGCCGCGCTCTGGCGGTTGAGCTCCCGCAGCAGTTGCACCTGCATGTCCATCAGGTCGCCCTGGATCGCCAGGGTCGTGTCGGCCAGCATTCGCGCCTGGGGCAGGTTACGTTGCTCAATCAGCGCCATCTGGTCGTGCAGGGCGGGCATGAACGCCTTGTAAGCGTCTTGCAGGGCCTTGATCGAGTCCCGTTCGGCCACTGCCGTGGCATGTGCCAGATACTCTTCGAAGCCCTTTTCGACCTCGTTCCTGAGCTGCTCGACATTGATCTTGCTGTTGATCACCGCACCGGGATCGTCGGCATTGGCCACCAGCCGTGCCGATTCGGCGCGCAGTTTGACCAGTGCAATGGCCAGCGCGTCGGCCATGGCAATACTGGGCAGAGAGCCGCTTTGCACCGCTTCGCCCTGATTACGGATGGCCTGCATCTGCAGCAGGCAAAACGCGCCGAGGGCGACGGTCAGCACCGACGAAAAACCCAGGCACAGCACCAGCCTGGGGGTAATCCTGAAACGGCGCAGCAACGTCGTCTTCGAGGAGCGACGAAATACACGAGCCAGGAATTTTTTCACAGTGCAGACCCCTATCAGCGGATTTGTAGAGCTGTCCGTTTATAAGGCTGTTTGATGATGTCTTTGTGACATCGATAGCACTAAGTCTTTGTTTGACGTCAAAAATCTGATTTTGCGACGGGCGGTTGTGCGCCGATCTCTTCGAGCAGTTCCTCAAGGAAGCGCTGCATCCGGGCATGACGAACATTGGCCATTCGGGCCCCGGTGGCGGTCTGGAAGCCTTTGGCCAAATGCAGCAGCTTGGTTTGAAAGTGATCAATGGCGAACTGCTGATCGTCCAGGGGCCGCTGCCCGGCCTGCGGGTCGAAGGGATCGTAGAGGCGGCTGCCCAGCCGGCCTGAGACGTGAAACATCCGCGCCACGCCGACCATGCCCAGCGCATCGAGGCGGTCGGCGTCTTGCAGTATCTGCGCTTCCAGGGTCTGTGGCGCAATGCCGGCAGAAAAGCTGTGGGCTTCGATCACATGGGCGACGGCCGCGACACGCTGCTCGTCCCAGCCTTTTTCGGTCAACAGTTCACTGGCTCTGGCCGCCGCCAGACGCGAGGCGCTGCTGCGAAACGGCGAGTTTTTCTCCACCTCGACACAATCGTGCAGCAAGGTGGCTGCCACCAGAATGTGCGGGTCGCCGCCTTCATGATTGCGAATCGCGCAGACGTTGCGCCAGACCCGCAACAGATGTGAGAGATCATGGGCCGCGTCGCTGCGGCCTGCACGGGTATGCGGCAGTAACAGGCTGGCCAGGTCCTGGAAAGGCTCGAAAAGATGGTCAGGCATCACGGCGCTCCTGCGATCGGATCCGCGCTCTAGCTTGCCGCCAGGCCGTGGTGCAGTGCAAGACCGGTGCGGCAAAAGGCCGTGCTTTTCCCGAAGGCGGTAAAAACCCTTTATACTTCATGGTTTTTCCACCCTTTGATGCGAGAACTGCTGTGAGCTTACCGTCCTGCCCGAAATGCAACTCCGAATACACCTACGAAGATGGCAGCCTGCTGATCTGCCCGGAGTGCGCCCATGAATGGTCTGCCGAGGGTGATGCGGGTGATGCTGACGATGTCAAAGTCATCAAGGACGCCACCGGCAATGTGCTGCAGGACGGCGACACCGTTACGGTGATCAAAGACCTCAAGGTCAAGGGCTCGTCGCTGGTGGTCAAGGTCGGCACCAAGGTCAAGAATATCCGCCTGGTCGAGGGTGACCACGACATCGACTGCAAGATCGACGGTATCGGCGCGATGAAGCTCAAGTCCGAGTTCGTCAAAAAGGCCTAACGAACCTCGACCAGCACCGGGCAGGGCGCGGCGTCGAGCACCTTGCTGCCCACCGACGGGTCAAGCAACCGTGCGAGAAATGACAGGTGGCGGTGGCCGATGACAATCAGGTCGCTGCCGATGCGTCGTGCCTCGGCGCAAATGGCCTCGGCCGGTTCGCCACTCAACGTGGTGCGCACACAGGCCAGGCCCAGCCGTTGCCGGGCCTGCTCGATCAAGTCTTGCGCGTGATGCTGCTCAGCGGCAGCGGCGGGGTACTGTTGCTGCTCAAAGGCATCGTCAGGATTGTCCAGCGCATAGGCCGGGTCGACTACACACACCAGATGCAGCGTGGTGTCGGGACCGGTCAGCGAACTGGCCAGTTCAAGAACCTTGAGGCTTTGCGCGCTGCCATCGAGGGCAACCAGAATGGTGGTGAACATGCAGACTCCCAGCGTTCGACTGCGGGCAGTCTGACCGCCTGGCGCACGGTCGGTAAATGCCGTCACCTGCAACTATGCATTGTGGCGAACGCAATTGATGAGCCGGTTGTGATGATGCCTGTGCGCACGTAGACTTTGCGCTGTCCGCTGTTGTTCCATACCCACAAGAATCCGCCCCTCCATGCTTCGTTCTGGCGCAGGCCATGAGCGCGGTGTGCTGCGTGGCGTTTTTTCTTGCCTGGTTGTAGGGGTATGGACTGTACGTAATGGTGTCGGGCGCAGTGCCTGGCCGTTTTGATCGAGCGTTGCCTATCCCTGATGAATACAATCACGACTGCTCATGGCGGTAGCTGGCTTGGCGTAATCGCGCTGGCGCTGGCAGCTTTTATCTTCAACACCACTGAGTTTGTGCCCATCGGCCTGTTGAGCAATATCGGCGACAGCTTCGCTATGACGCCTGCCCAAGTCGGCCTGATGGTGACCATCTACGCCTGGGTGGTGTCGCTGATGTCGCTGCCGATGATGCTGCTTACCCGAAATATCGAGCGGCGCAAGCTATTGATTGCGCTCTTCGGGTTATTTGTCTTCAGTCACTTGGTATCGGCCGTTGCCAGCAGCTTTGGCATGTTGCTGGTCAGCCGGGTCGGGATCGCCTTTGCCCATGCGGTGTTCTGGTCGATCACCGCATCGCTGGCAGTCCGCGTTGCGCCGCCAGGCAAGCAAGTGCAGGCGCTGGGCTTGCTGGCCACCGGTACTTCGCTGGCCATGGTGCTGGGGATTCCGTTGGGGCGCATGCTCGGCGAGGCGCTAGGCTGGCGCACCACATTTCTGGTCATTGCAGGCGTGTCGGGTCTGACGCTATTGCTGATCTGGCGCGCCTTGCCATTGTTGCCCAGCCAGAACTCCGGCTCGTTGCGCAGCTTGCCGATGCTGTTCAAGCGTCCACGTCTGGTCGTGCTGTATGTGCTGACCGCAATGGTGGTCACGGCGCATTTTACTGCCTACACCTACATCGAACCTTTTACCCAGACCGTCGCCCACCTGTCAGGTGCAATGACTACGTTGTTGCTCTTGGTGTTCGGTGGGGCCGGAGTCATCGGTTCGGTCATCTTCAGCCTGTTCAGCAGCCGCTTTCCCAATGGCCTGCTGATCGGCACCATCAGTGTTCTTGCGCTGTGCCTGCTGCTCTTGCTGCCGGTATCGGGCAGTACCGCGGCGATTACGGCACTGGGCGTGGTGTGGGGCGTGGCGATGATGTGTTTCGGCCTGCTCCAGCAGGCTCGGGTGCTGAACCTGGCGCCGGATGCCACCGATGTGGCGATGTCGCTGTTTTCCGGCATCTTCAATATCGGCATCGGTGGTGGGGCGCTGCTGGGCAGTGTGGTCAGCAGCCAGTTGGGCGTGGCCAATGTTGGCATCGTCGGCGGGCTACTGGCTGGCGTCGGGTTGTTGCTGTGTTGTACGGCCACTTACCGCTTCGCCAGGCAACCGGACCCGCAGGCTAGCCCTTGAGCCGCCCCAGCCATTCCAGCGAGGTGCGCCAGATACACACGCCCAGGAAATAAGCCGACATCAGCAGCCATATCCCCATCACCACTGCGCTTTCATGGGGATGGGTCATGATCAGCCAGCCGCTGCACACCAGCCATACCGTGGTCACGGCAATATTGACCGGCATGAAGCGACGCACCCGGAACGGGTGCAGGAACTTCACCCGGGTCACAGTCAGCAGTGCCAGCGCGACGATGGTCAGGAAGGTTGCCCAAGGTGATATCGGCAGGATGAACAGGCACAGCGCGACCACGTTCCAGGCGGCTGGAAAGCCCTGGAAGTAGTTGTCCTTGCTTTTCATGTCGACATTGCAAAAGCAGAACAGCGATGACACCAGGATGATCGAGGTGCTCAGCAGTTTGGTGTAATCGGGCAGCGGGATATACCAGTAGATGAACAGCGCCGGGATAAACACGTAGGTCAGGTAGTCGATCACCAGATCCAGGGTAGAGCCGTCGAAATGCGGCAGCACCGAACTGGTATTGAGCTTGCGCGCCAGCGAGCCGTCCACGCCGTCCACGATCAGCGCCACGCCCAGCCATAACAGGCAGGCCTTGGGCTGATTCTCGAACAGTGCAATGGTGGCCAGAAACGCCAGAACCACGCCGGTGGCAGTGAAACCGTGGGCGCCCCAGGCATTGAGCCTGGCGATACGTGGGTTGGATATCACTTGCTGTTCTCCAGGAAGCCATGCCAGGGAGTCCCTGGCCAGTGAGCTATCGACCGGGCCAAGCGCCATAAGGTTCAGCGCTGACTTTGCCCGGGTTCATTGAACCAACTACGGTCCAGACCTTTCTGGTCCTGATCCGGCTCCATGAAGCGGGTCGGCGGGGTGCCGTCGGCATTGAGCTGGTTGATCAGGGTAGGTTGCCCTTGCTCATTGAAGAACACCTGGCCGAGGCCTGCCGAGTTCCACAACCGTTCGCCGGCCTTGCTGTGTTCCGGCGTGCGCGGAATGACCTTCATCAAGCGCCGCTTGGTGAACCAGTTCAGTGGGGAACGCGGTGAGTATAGCCAGCGGTTGAGCCGGTCGAATATAGCCAGCAGACGCTGCGGGAATTCATTTTTGATCCCGCTGCTGGTGATCTGCCAGATATGCGGCGCGCCCTTGCGATGACGGATCAGGATTTCGTAGACAAACGAGTAGTGCACGTCGCCGGACAGAATCACGTAATTGCCCGGCGTGCGTGAATGCCGAAAGATATTCAGGATCACCTGGGCTGCGCCGCGGTGGGCCATCCAGTTTTCCGCATCGACCAGCAACGGGTAACCGCACCAGCTGAAAATTCGCTGGATGGCCTCGATCAGCTTGACCCCGAACACCGGAGCCGGTGACACGATGATCGCGCTCTTGTGGTCGATCAACTCCTGCTGCAGCTCGCACAGCGCCTCCCAATCGAGCAGCCCGGAAGGCTGAGCCAGATTCGACTCGCTGCGCCAGCGCCGGGTGCGGGTGTCGAGCACCACCAGCGCCGGCTCGGTGGGCAACACGTAATGCCATTGCTCAAAGCGCAGCAAACTGTCGATCAGCGCGTCCAGCGTCTGGTTATCGAGCATGCCGTCGTTATTCATGGCGCGGCAGCTCAGGGCATGGAACTGTTCGGTGGCCTCGGTAAAGACGTCCGGGTTATTGCCCCAACCCTGACACAACAGATAGCCGACCAGCGCATTGCCGATGATGCGCCGTGAAAACGGGTGGCCATAGGCAGTTTCCTCCCAACTGGCCGACAGGTTCCAGTCGTCAGTGACATCGTGGTCATCGAAGATCATCAGGCACTGCAAATGAGCCATGACCCGTGCGCTACCTTGCAGGCCTTGCCTGAAACTCTCGACCAGTTCCTGTTCATATCGATAACGCTCGCGGCGCTGCTCATCGAGTTGCGGCGCGCTGATGTCGATCAGTGTCCAGGGCACCGGCGACCAGACCAGCAGGTACATGGCCATGATCTCGGCCAGGGTCACCAGATGGTTATCGGCATTGCTGCTGGTGAACACCGGCTTGTTGACCCCGCCAAAAAAGCGTTCGCGCAGGGTTTCGTTGCTCTTGAGGGCCGGTAGCAGCTCGGCGCGGCGGTAATAGCTGGCCGGGTGGTCGTAGAGCTTGATACTGTCGTCAACCACCGCGCCCTCAAGCTGTTCGTCGAACAACTCCAGGCGCCGGATCAGGGCATGAATGGCACGCAGCATGGGACCTGCGACGTCGTCGGCGTAGACCTGATCGCCGCTCATCATCAGCAGTGCCGGGCGCTCCTGCGGCCTGGGCCCGGCGGCCAGCAAACGGTCGGCACACAGCAGCCCTTCGGCGGCCGGATGATGCGGTTTGCGGCACGAGCCATGCAGCATGTGATCGATCCTGCTGCGAATCACGAAGTTCGGCAGCGCGGCACCGGCATACAGCAAATGCGGCGCCCAGTTCGCTATCGAGGCCTGTGCTTCGTCGAGCAGCAGGTCATAGTCGATCTGCACGTCGCACGGCAGCGGGTTGTCGAGTTGCAGGTCAATCAGGTGCACGAAAGCATGGCGACCAATGGCGATCACCTGGCACTGCTTGTCGTTCAGCGCATAGTCGTGCTGCTGCCGCTGGCCCTGAGCATCGTTGAATATCAGCCGCAGGGTTGGTGCAAGCGGCCGTGAACCGACCAGCCACAACACCAGCCGATTGCTCTCCTGACGACGCAGGATCGGGCCTGCAAGAACACTGGGTAACGCAGAGGTTGCATTGATTGCAGCGCACATCCGGGTTTATGGCTCTCTACAGAATGGGCGGCCATGGTAACCCGGCCAGTGTGAAAATTTCCTCGACCGCCAGCCTCTGCGCCGATGACCGTACGGCAGAAAAACCTTCGTCCATCCCTCAACGCTGATCGAATGTGGCCGATAGCGTCATGAACACACGTTTGGCAAACCGTGCCTGGTTCAACCCTGATGATCTCTGGAAGGCTCTGCGTATGAATTGGTTCTACGATGCGAAACTCTCGACCAAGCTGCTGCTGTCCTTTGCGCTGTGCGCCGTGATTACTCTTGTGGTGGGCCTGATAGGCAGCCGGGGTATCGGCGAACTGTCCGACAGTCTGCGCCTGGTGTTCACCAATAACCTCATCTCGGTGGCCAAGACCGCCGAAACCAAGACCAGCGCTGTCACCCAGAGCCGCGACTTGTATCGCCTGGTATCCGCCTATGCATCCGATGCGCCGCAAAGCGCTCGCGATGAAATCATCAGCAAGATGCGTGAAAGCCGTAGTGCAGCTGAAAAAGCCTTTGCCCAGTATCGCACCACGCCGCTGGCCGACGACGAGCGCGCAGCCGGGGACAAGATGGAGCAGGACTGGCCGGCCTATCAGGCGTTGGTTGATCGCGCTGTGACCCTGCTCGGTTCGGGTGACCTGGCAGCCGCCCGCGCGTTCATCGATGCCGATGTACACCGTGCTTATGTCAAAGTCATCGACGAATTGACCATCATGGTCGAATCGAACAACCGCCAGATCGGTGAAGGTGCGGCTGATGCCACCCAGCAAGAGGCTTCGGCCAAGCTGACCCTGTATATCGGTATCGCCATCGCCTTTATCGCCGCGTTCGCTCTTGGTCTATTCATCAGCCGGATCATCAGCGCACCGATTTCCAGCGCTGTGATCAGTGCCCAACGGGTCGCCAGTGGCGACCTGACCCAGCCCATTGTCAGCACCCGGCGTGACGAAGCCGGTCAGCTGCTCGCGGCCCTGGGCGATATGCAAAACGGTCTGAAAGGCACCATCCAGCAGATTGCCAGCGCAGCCGACCAACTGGCTTCCGCCGCTGAAGAACTCAATGCCGTCACAGAAGAAAGCAGCCGCGGCCTGACCCGCCAGAACGATGAAATTCAGCTGGCGGCAACCGCGGTGACCGAAATGACCGCCGCCGTCGAAGAGGTGGCCCGCAATGCCATGTCGACCTCCGATGCCTCCAAGCTCACCAGTGACGAAGCAGCCAGTGGCCGCGACCAGGCCCGCAACGCGGTCAAGGCCATCGATACGGTCAGTGCCGAGATTTCCAGCTCCACCACCCAGGTCGAAGAGCTGGCCGGTCAGGTGCGCGAGATCGGCAAGGTGCTGGACGTGATTCGCGGCATCGCCGAACAGACCAACCTGCTGGCCCTCAACGCGGCCATTGAAGCGGCCCGTGCCGGCGAGCAGGGGCGCGGTTTTGCGGTGGTCGCCGACGAAGTCCGCGCCCTGGCCGCGCGTACCCAGGCGTCCACTGGTGAAATCGAAGCCATGATCGGCTCGGTGCAGAGCAGCGCTGACCAGGCCGTGCGGGCCATGGGCAACAGTCGCAGCCTGGCCAGCGAGACCCAGACCCTGGCCCAGGCCACCGGTCAGTCACTGGAGCGCATCGCGCAGAGCATCGCGCAAATCAACGATCGCAATCTGTTGATTGCGACGGCATCCGAACAGCAGGCCCATGTGGCTCGTGAGGTGGACCGTAACCTGGTCAATATCCAGGACCTGTCGACCCAGACCGCCGCAGGTGCCAATCAGACCAGCGCTTCAAGTCAGGAACTGTCGCGCCTGGCCGTGTCGTTCAATGGCCTGGTGGGCAAGTTCCGGCTTTGAACGACAGGCCATAGGCTATGGGGTGTAGACCCGCCAGGTGTTGCGCCCGGCGGTTTTGGCCTGGTACAGCGCCTGGTCGCCCAGGCGCAGCAGTTCGCTGACGGTATGCGCCTGTTGCGGGGCCAAAGCGATGCCGATGCTGGCGCCGATCAGCACGTCGCGCTCCTGTACCCTGATCGGCTGGCTGAGTGTGCCTATCAGGCGTGCGCACAGTTGATCGAGGCTGGCAGCTGCCGGATTGCCCTGCAGCACAACCACGAACTCGTCCCCACCCAGTCGCGCTGCCATGGCTTGCTCGCCCAGTTGCGCTTGCAAACGATGCGCGACTTCCTGCAGCACCTGATCGCCAGCAGCATGGCCCAGCGCGTCGTTGACCGGCTTGAAACGGTCCAGATCCAGATACAGCAAGGCCAGCGGGCGAGCAGGCGTCTGCTCCAGCAGATCACCAAGGTGGCGGGTCAGTTGATAACGATTGGGCAGGCCGGTCAGAAAATCATGTTGGGACAGGTGCCGGGCTTCGGCCTGACTGCGCAGCAGTGCCTCGAACTGTGCATCAATCTGCCGTGCCGAAGCCAGGGCATGGCGTAACAGCACCGTCAGCACACCGATCAGGGCCAGCACCGCCGCGATGAACAGCGGCAGGGTCTGGCGCAGCAGGTCCATACCCGGATGGGGTGGTGTCCAGTGCAACAGCAGCGTTGAGTCCGGCAGGCGCATCGATTCCTGACCGGGCTGCGCACTGGCTGCCAGAGTCATGGCGGGCAAACCATAGGTTTCGCTCAGATGTGCCAGCTCGTCGCGATCAAGCAGGGTCGCGAAAATCATCACTGACGGCGGCCCGGCAGTGGCCTGGATCGCCGGGTCCCAGCCCGGCGTGATAGTGGCTGCCGCCACCAGCGCCGGGGTATCGCCCACCTGCATGGCCCGCACGATACTGCCTTCTTCCTTGTCAGCGGCCCGCGCATCGGCCAGCAGCGCGGCCAGGTCGCCTTGCAGCCACTGGCTGGCCTGTACGTTGGACGCCTTGCCATCAATCACTGAATAGACGGTCTGGTCCTGCGGGTTGACCACCAGCACCGCGTTGTAGCCATACAGGTCGAACGGAATGTCGCCGACATTACGCTGGTCATCGGCCCAGACCTTGTCCACTTTCAGGTGCAGGTTCTTATAGGCCTCGCCCCACTTGCTGTAGTTGATGATGTTGCGGCCCACTTCATTGCGCACCTGATCGAGGGTGCGGGCAATGAATATCCGCGAGCGCTGCTGGACATCGGCATCCTGGCTCAGGGCGTTTTTGATCAGCAAATAAGCACCCAGGCCGATTAACAGCGCCAGCGCCGCAATCGCCGGGAGCAGGCGCAGGATCAACTGACGGCTGTGCTGTGTAGCCACCCAGCGGGTCAATGTGGGGTTTAGCATGGGGACACCTGAAAACCGGTTGAAAAATGGCAGTGCCCCCTTTCCTTGAAGACCTGCGGTCAAAAATGACCGGCTGACTAATGGCTGCCAGGGCTTATCCTACCGCCCGTGCATGACAGCCTCCAATAATTGCTTGATGGCATTGAGCTATTTCACCGTGTGAAGACGGCTCAGGCCGCCGGCCATCGATCAGTGGTCGTTAAAGTGCCCTGTCACCCTGAGTTGCGGCCCGACATGGATTTTCTG
Source organism: Pseudomonas sp. 21LCFQ02 (assembly GCF_024129895.2). Lineage (NCBI taxonomy): Bacteria > Pseudomonadati > Pseudomonadota > Gammaproteobacteria > Pseudomonadales > Pseudomonadaceae > Pseudomonas > Pseudomonas sp. 21LCFQ02. The sequence goes on along the minus strand of NZ_CM178749.1, from coordinate 459,872 downwards.
TAACCGTTCAAGATCGTTTCAATCGGTTTGTTGTCCAGATCAAAGGTCGTTCCCGACCACGGACTTGAAAGATCACAAGAGCTCAGGGTTGAGAAGCTTTTATAACAGAGCCAGAATGCGTCACTTGAGCGTGTTCTGAACGAGCATGCCGGCGTTGCCGAATACCGGGAGAAAGAGATCTTGAACCAGCTAAAACGCCTTCAGAGCGGAATTGAAGGGCTTGATGAGCTGCTGAAGGGAGGCTTCGTTTCAGGATCCTCCTACATCATCCAGGGGCGCCCGGGATCGGGCAAGACGATCCTGGCCAATCAGATTGGCTTCAACCACGTGCGCGACGGCGGGCGCGTGTTGTTCGCGACCCTGCTGGCCGAACCTCACGAGCGTTTGTTCCAGTTCCTTTCGACCCTGAGCTTTTTCGACAAAGACCGGATCGGCGAAGAGATTCAGTTCATCAGCGCCTTCGACACCATGGAAAACGAAGGTCTGGATGAAGTCGTGAAGCTGCTGCGGCGGGAAATCTCGCGGCAAAAATCGACGGTGATGATTCTCGACGGCCTGCTCAACGCCCGCTCCAAGGCCGACTCGCCACTCAATACCAAGCGTTTCATTTCCGAATTGCAGGGCCATGCCGCCTTTGCCGGCTGCACGGTATTCTTCCTGACCAGCTCGCAACTCGACGATGGCAGCCCGGAGCACACCATGGTCGATGGCGTGCTCGAACTGGGTGAAGAACAGCTCGGCTCGCGGCTGGTACGCCGCATCAAGATGCGCAAGACTCGCGGCAGTGCGGCATTGGCCGGCGATCATGAGTGCGAGATCACCGATGACGGCCTGGTGGTCTATCCGCGCCTTGAGAGCACCGTGACCCATTCAGCCATGCGTGATAGCGCCACGCTGGGGCTGGTGCCCAGTGGCCTGGCTTCGCTTGACCCGCTCATCGGCGGTGGCCTGGTGTCCTCCTCGGTCTCGCTGATCATGGGGCCTTCCGGCTCGGGCAAGACCTCTATAGGCATCAATTTCCTGGCCGAGTCCACGGTAGCAGAGCCGGGGCTGCACTTCGGTTTCTACGAGTCTCCCCAGCGCCTGCGGCTGAAAGCCAAAGCGCTGGGACGTGATTTCGCGTCGCTGGAGGCTGAGGGTGCACTGACACTGCTCTGGCGTTCGGTCACCACGGAAAAGATCGACAAGCTGGCTCTCGAACTGCTGCGCATGGTCGAGCAGAAATCCATCCGCCGGGTGTTCATCGACAGCCTTGGTGGCATGGCCAGAACGGCAGCAGACCGATCGCGGATTCTCGATCTGTACACGGCATTGATGGGAGAGCTGCGCAGCCGCAATGTCACCGTGATCGCTTCCTGGGAGGTGCGCAGTATCCTGGGTGAAGTGGTCGATGCCCCGGCTTCGGATCTGTCCGGAATTGTCGATAACCTGCTGCTGGTCAGATTCGCAGAATCAGACGCTGAACTTAAACGGCACCTGTCCATCCTTAAAGTTAGGGACAGTGCTTATGATCCTGCGCTTCTCGAGCTGGTGATAGGTAATCAGGGCATAGACGTTCGCAAGGCTTTTTCTCATGTATTCAACGACGACAACGGTGCAGATTCACAACCGTCATCTCGCCCATGACTCATTGAGCAGGGTGGGCGCGCTATGACCACGATTCTGATTGTCGATGATGAGTACCTGATCGCTGAGATCCTGAGCTTTGCGCTGGAGGATGAGGGCTTTCTGACTGTCACCGCGGGCACTGCGCAAAAGGCGCTGACGATCCTGGACCGGGAAAGACCGGGCCTGATCATCACCGACTACATGATGCCGGGCATGAACGGCATGGAGTTCGCCACTGCCGTGCGGGAAAACCCGCAGTTTGCCACCATTCCCATTGTCTTGATGAGCGGCGCCCAGGCACACCTGGGCTCGGCCAGGCCTGAGCTGTTCACCAAGGTCTTCGAAAAACCGTTCGAAATCGAAGCCATGGTCGAGAGCGTGAAAAAGCTGCTCAACGAATAACCGGTCGTATTCTGCGCTAAGCACGGAACCTGGTAGGAGCGGCTTCAGCCGCGAATCTTTCGTGGTTAAAGCTTCGCTGCTGAAGCGTTCGCGGCTGAAGCCGCTCCTACCGGGTATTGCATCAATCAGTGCGAAGCCAGCGCTGCATAGCTGTTCATCAGGTTGCGGTAGTTGGGAATACGCTGGCTCAGCAGGTTGCCCAAGCCTTCAATATCGTTGCGCCAGTCGCGATGCAGCTCACAGGCTACCGAGAACCAGTTCATCAGTTGGGCGCCGGCCTGGCTCATGCGGTTCCACGCGGCCTGTTGCACGGTTTCATTGAAGGTGCCGGAAGCATCGGTCACCACGAACACTTCAAAACCTTCTTCAAGGGCCGACAGCACCGGGAAGGTCACGCACACGTCGGTGACGACACCGGCGATGATCAGTTGCTTGCGGCCGGTGGCCTTGATCGCCTTGACGAAGTCTTCGTTGTCCCAGGCGTTGATCTGGCCAGGGCGGGCGATGTACGGCGCATCCGGGAACTGCTCTTTGAGCTCCGGCACCAGCGGGCCGTTGGGGCCTTGCTCGAAGCTGGTGGTGAGGATGGTTGGCAGTTCGAAAAATTTGGCTAGGTCACCCAGCGCCAGCACGTTGTTCTTGAACTCGTTGGGCGAGAAGTCCTGCACCAGCGAAATGAGGCCGGTCTGGTGGTCGATCAGCAGTACAGCGGCGTCGTCTTTGTTCAGGCGGTTGTAGGTGAAGTTGGCCATGGGGTAGATCCTTTATCTGAGAAGTTGTGGGGTAAGTGGCGTTGTGTTCAACTTGGACACAGATTAAGGATTTACTGGGGTGGGATAAATCGGCTGAAAAGCGTTTTGCTGTCACCCTGAAGGAGACAATGGCAGCTCAGGCGAACTGCCAGTCCTGTGAATGCACCACCCGGCAAAACGGCCCGGCGAGGGTCGCATTATGATGGGCAACAATATGTTCGGCCTTGAGAGCTGGCGTGTCAGAGCAGCTATGGCCGTCTTCGATAAGCACCGCATCGAAGCCCAGGTCGCGAGCGGCGCGGCAGGTGCTGTCCACGCAGTACTGAGTCTTCAGGCCGACGATCACCAGGCTTTTTGTACCTGCCGCGTGCAGGCGTTCAACCAGATCAGTACCGGCAAACGCACTGGGGCGGGTTTTCTCGAGAATATGCTCGTTGCCGCTCAGATGCAGTTCATCGATCAGGCGGGTCAGGTTGTTGCCCGGTTCGATGGGCGAGCCGGGCGGGCCGACGTGACGGGCCAGGAATACAGGTGCTCCCGCTGCCTGGGCCTTGCCCAGCAATTCATTGACCGTATTGAGCAGCCGCTCGGCTTGCCAGAGCTTGTCCGGGCCATGGAACAGCCCGACCTGCATATCCAGAACCAATAGCGCGTGCATGTCGCTTCTCCTTGCTTGAAAAGCCAGCGACACGGGCAATAAAAAGGCCCCGTCCATCGCTGGCGGGGCCTTGGGGGATCGTGCTTCTGTTACTCACGACACCTCACGCGACCCGCCATGGGCGGTCGTGGTAGTGGTGGTCGAGGTCAGCGCGAAAATGATCATGGGGGCGAGACTAGTCAATCCGTAAGAGGATGGCAACCGCTTCACTGGCCTGGTCCCTCACTGTTTTGCAGGTTTTTCAGGGCTCGCGCCAGGCTGGCTTGCGACAGCTCACCCAGGTGATTGCCGACCTGCCGACCCTCACTGTCGAAGTACAAGGTGGTTGGCAAGGCCATGGAGCCGGCCAGCTTGCCGAGTTGGTTGTGTCGGTCGAGCAGTACATTGCTCAATTCCAGCCCTTGGGACTGCATGAAGCGCTGGATCTCATCCGTTGTTTCACCTTGGTTGACGAACAGGAAGGTCACCTGCGGATGTTCGGCCTGGGCTTTCATCAGCACCGGCATCTCGCGCCTGCACGGCGGGCACCAGGTTGCCCACAGATTGATGATCAGCGGTTTGCCGCGATACGCCTGCAGGTTGACCGGCTTGCCGTCCAGCTCGACCAACGCCAGATCAGGCAGGCGTGACTCTCGTTCCTGCCAGTGCAAGACAAGATTACCCGCGCCCCAGGCGAATAAACCGACCATCATCGCTATGCCCAACGGCTTGCGCAGCGGCGGGTTTTTATACAGCTTCCGGGCGCCTATAAACAGCGCGGCCAACAGCCCGGCCCCAACGATAAAACCGCCGTCACGAATATCGAAAATTCCCCACGGCTGGTCACGGTAATGCTGGAAATACACCGCCACGAAGGCCACACGAGCCGCCAGCAATGCCGTAATCAGCAGGCCAAACAGTTGCTTCTCCGGATTAAGCCCTTGACGGCGGCCCACGCGCCAGCCGGTCAGGCTCGCCAGCAACAGGCTGCCAATGATCAGGACATGCTGCATGGCCAGTGCCAGAGGGCCGATGTTCAGGGTCAGCATTGGGTGTGTTCCTTGGTGCCTGAAAAAAGGCCTTCACTTTGCCAGCCGCGCACCTTGCAAGGCGATACTGGCCACTAGGGTAATTGCAGGTGATTTATGACGGTCTGTGACCTGATAAGATCATGCGGCCATTTTCGATGGCCTCTATCAGGGAGTAATTTTGATGCTGGACGCATTGCTGGAACTCATTGTTGAGTTTGTCCTGCGTTGTCTTTTCTATCCCGTTGGCTGGCTGTTGCTCAAACTGATAACGCTGGGTCAATGGTCACCTCGTGAGTCATGGTTATCAGGCAAGCCGAGCTCGGAATGGGTCACCGCGTTGGGCGCGGCGGTCTGGGTAGTCGGTGGGCTTGTAGCGCTCAATCAGTTTGTCTTCTGAGTAACTCAAGAAGAGTAGGCTGAACGCCGGGTTAGAATGGCGTCCCGGTTTTTTCAAAGGAATGATCCAGTGATCACCTGCCACGTCCGCTACATCATTGACCCTTATCAACTGGTCGATTTCGAAGCCTATTGCCGTCGCTGGATTCATCTGGTCGGGCGCATGGGAGGGCAGCACCACGGCTACTTCCTGCCGTCAGAAGGCGCCAATAACGTCGCCTACTGCCTGTTCAGCTTCCCCAGCCTGGCCGACTACGAACGTTATCGCGAACAGGCCGCCACTGACCCTGAATGCATCGAGGCCGTGCAACTGGCAACCGAGAAAAAATTCATCATCAGTTACGAGCGCAGTTTTATGCGCCCGTTGCTTGATTGAAAGGCAGCGTCGGTTGAACGAGCTCAGGCCTGATGCATGGCTCGCAGCGGCCGGGCCACCTGACGCAACCTGACCTCTTCGCGGATACCCAGCACCAGCGATGCAATGGCGCGTCCGGTGTCCAGCTGAGCGACCGGAATGCCGCTCAGGCTGAATTCCTCAGCCTGGGTTCTGGGATGACTCAGTTCGAGACTCATCAGCCCGTCGGCAGTGATGGTGCACTTGCACAGTGACGGGACGAACGCGGTTTCCATGATGTGGCGCAGATCGGCATGGGAAAGCAGCATCTGGGCATCCTTGGCACTGCGGGTGCCGGGCGCTTGGAAATAGGAGACCGTTCACTAATCTAGTCCAAGTCTGTCGATATGTCGTCCCGCATCCCTGGCTGTTTGCGGGCAACACGTCAGAAATGTGATGCGCTGCCGATTTCACCCAGGCCCATTCGGCATCACTGATGCTTGCCCTGGCCTGGCACTACATAGTGGGTGCCATCGTAGGTCACCAGGTACCTCTTGGTCACCGGCTTGCTCTCGCTGTTACTGCAATCGTCGTGCTTCGCGAACGAGCGCGACTCTACCGTCTTTTCCGTCACCGCCAGGCCCGCATAACCATGGCTAAGCGTCTTGTCGATCGCCAGGCTGCTGGTGATGTCATAGAACTCGCCCTGGCAGTTGCCATCCCACTCTCCGCCTGAACGTTGTACTTCCAGCTTGTCCAGAACCTTGCGCGGCTTGGCGCCGTCGAGCACATACAGGCTCAGGTCGGTGGAGGAGAACGGGTTCACGCGTGATGAGCCGACATAGCTGGCACGCACCCCAAATGCGCGCAGCTCAGGTGTCAGGTGATAGCGTGCGGTGTCCAGGCTCAGACTTTCGAAGCGCACTGCATCGGAACTGATCGCCGCACTTTCATAGACATGCTGCTCGATCTGACCACCTACAGCGGTGAGAACCTCCAGCCCGTAGGTCGCGCCGTCCTCCTCATCGCCGCTTTCAACAAACGCCAAGGCTGCCAGGGTTCGCTTGGCATCGACAGGAGAGGCCTTGCACACCGAATGTTGGGCAGAGAAGGTCAGATCGGGATGCAGCTTTTTCGCCCAACCGGCCAGCTGTGCGGTGCAATCGGCAGAAGCGACAGCGGGCAGGCAGAGCAAGGTCAGAGCTAGAGCACAGCGCATAGGGATTCCTTTACCTGAGCGATGGAGCAGGGCGTTAGTTGAGTGAGCGTAAACGGCAGGGCAGGGCGCGGGGAAGAGCGACTGCAGATCCCCAGAAACAACAAAGCCCGCACTAGGCGGGCTTTATTGTGAACTTGGTGGCTACACAGGGACTTGAACCCCGGACCCCAGCATTATGAATGCTATGCTCTAACCAACTGAGCTATGTAGCCAAGTGGCGCGCATTATTCGCCGATATCAGATAGGTGTCAAGCGAATATCTTAAAAATATTTCCATACGATCAATCGCTTAGCGATTTGCGCTGTGGTCCCTGTCGTTGCCTTCCCACCGGTTGTTTCTTCCAGTGACGTCTGCTGTGTAACTGCGCACACAAATGGTGCGTTTTTGGTCGTGGACGTCAGGCGGGTGCCGCTGATCATTACCCGATGCGCTTCGGTCCGGATCTTGCTATCGAATTGCCATGACGTTTTCAGGCGGGTCGGTGTCGTGTCCGTAGCATTGGACAGATGCCGGCCTGGATCGGAAACATAAGCATGGCATTTTGCTTCTAATTTATAAGAAAGATACCTGAGCAGGCTGTGCCGCAAAGGTATCCACGCGTTGGGGGAAGTCCATGGACAGCTTGTTGTCGCCGGGTATGCGTCTGCTGGGGCGCTTTGGGTTTGCTCGCAAGTTTCAGCTGTTATTCCTCTTGTTCATGCTGCCTCTGGTGGGCAGCCTGTGGATGATTGGCAGTGAATATCGCGCCAAGCTGGCAGTGATCGCCGGTGAGCAATCGGGCGTGCGCCAATTGCTGGTGCTCGAAGATCTGGATCGTGAACTGGTCGCCCAGCGCGACCGTGCGGCGCGCTGGAAGGCCGTGGACATCCTGCGTGAGCCGACCCCCGAAGCGCGGCAGATCATGGAGCAGATCGACGCTGCGGTGCCGCGCATCAAGCAGGCGCTGGAACGCCTCGGCGCTGCGCTGAAGGCGGAACAGGCCAGTGCCGACACCTTTGCCCGTTACAAAGTCCTGGAGGCTTCTGTTACCGGTATGGATACGCAATCGCTGCGCAGTGTGGGCTGGTGGCCGGATGGCTATGAGCGCTTCACCGCCGCGATCAGTCATTTGCAAGGTGTGCGCGAACAGGTCGCGATCGACACCGGCCTGATCCTGGATCCGTGGCTGGAAACCTACCTGCTGATGCAGCTCTCCACCCAGCAGACCCCCGACCTGATCGAGCGCATCGGGCGCATGGCCAGTGTTGGCCAGACGTCCGTGGTCAGCGGCCAATTCAGCCTGCAAAGCCGGCTGCAGATGCGTGACCTGCGCAGCCGCATTGACGATGCCCGCGACCAGATGGTCAAGACTGCAAACATTCTGCAAACCCGGCTGCCGCCAGAGCTGCAACCTTGGGCCAACCGCTACGCCGCGAGCATGCAGGTGCTCGCGGAAGAGCTGAAGGTGCTCGATGACGGTGTGTTTGGCGGCACGATCAAGCTCAAGCCGGTGGAGTTCGAGCGCAGTGTCGACCGCCTGCTGGACGAGATGGCCGGGCTGCGAAATCAGTCTCTGGTGTCGCTCAACGAGCGCCTGGGCTACTACCATAACAAGTCCAATCGGGAATTTATCCCGGTCGGGGTGACCTTCGGCGTGTTGCTGATCGCTGCGCTCTATCTGTTTGCCTGCCTGCAAGCGTCGATCCGCCGCAGTGCCAGCGGTATCACCACCCTGGCCGAGTCGCTGCGTGACGGCGATCTGTGCGTCGAGGTTTCGGTGCAGGGCCGCGACGAACTGGCCGTCATCAGCCAGGCGCTGAACGTCGCGGTGGTGCAATTGCGGACCAGCCTGCTGGGCGTCAATCACGAGACCCTGCAACTGGGCTCGGCCGTGCAGACCCTCAATGCGCAGTCCAACGACACTCTGGGCGAGGTTGAGGACCAGCAGCAACAGATCAGCCAGATCGCGGCAGCCGCCACACAGCTGGCCGCCACTTCCCAAGGCGTGGCCAAGAGCTGCGAGCAGGCTTCCGACAGTGCCCGGCAGACTCGCAAGATTGCCGAAGAGAGCAGCCGCGACAGCCAGCGCACCACCGACAGTATCCAGCAACTCAATCGCCGTTTGACCGACACTGCGGCGGCATTGGGGCGGGTCAGCGAGCAAGGTCAGCAGATCCAGTCGGTGGTCGATGCCATTCGCGGCATCGCCGAACAGACCAACCTACTGGCGCTCAATGCGGCCATCGAGGCGGCGCGGGCGGGCGAACAGGGGCGCGGCTTTGCCGTGGTGGCCGATGAAGTACGCAGCCTGTCGCAGCGAACCCAGGCCTCTACTGCACAGATTGCCAACACCGTCGACAGCCTGCGCAGCACCGTGACCCAGGCTGTCCAGTTGATGGAAGCCGCGTGTGGCCAGGCCGTGGACGACGCGCAGTCAGTGACCGGCCTGGGCGTGCGGCTGGGCGAAATCGCCAGCGCAGTACAGAGCGTGACCGACACCCTGGCGCAGATCCTCACGGCGGTGGAAGAGCAAGCCTCCACGGCTGACCAGGTCAGTGGCAGTATCCAGCAGGTCGACCAGGCTGCCGGGCGATTGCTCGACGGCGCCCGGGCAGTCAACCAGGCCGCCGATACCCTGAGCAAAGGCAGCCGGGCACTGAACGACAACACGGCGCGCTTTCATCTGAGCTGATGGTGCTTGGACCGGTACCCGTAGGAGCGGCCGGGCGGCGATCCGCTTTAGCCGCGAAGGCATCATCGCAGCTAAAGCGAATCGCCGCCCGGCTGCTCCTGCGGTAAGGTTGGGCGCCAGCCTTTCACGCACGAGCCAGCCCCCATGCCGACCCCCGCCAACCTGTTCACCCCGCTTCCCAATGCCCGTCAGGCAGAGGTTTTCACCGATCTGCTGGTCAGGCCAGGCTGTCGGGTCGAGCGGATCGTCTCCCAAGGACAGGTCACGTCGCCTGAGCGTCCGTATCAGCAGGCCCATGATGAATGGGTCGTGGTGTTGAGCGGTTCGGCCAGGGTGCTTATGGACGATGTCGAAACCGCCCTGGCGCCTGGCGATCATCTGTTCATTCCGGCAGGCAGGCAACACCGCGTCACCTTTACCGACCCGGCGCAGCCCACCGTATGGCTGGCCATCCATATTGGCGAGGCTGCGTCGGATGCCTGACCCCGGCAGTGCGGGTTATTTGGCTATCTCCACCCGCTCGAAGCGCCCGGCAATCACGGTATAGGCCAGGATTGCGACCAGCCCGTGGGCGGCGACGAACCACAGTGCGGCGTTGAACGAACCGGTGGTCGCGACGAAATAGCCGATCACCACCGGGGTGATGATCCCCGCCGTGTTGCCGATGCCGTTGAACACGCCGCCACTGAGGCCCACCATGTTTTTCGGTGCGGTATCGGAGAGCACTGCCCAGCCGACGGCGGCCAGCCCCTTGCCGAAAAACGCCATTGCCATCAGGGCGATGACCATCCAGTTGGCGTCTACATAATTGGCCGACACCAGCGTGGCCGACAACGCCATGCCGATCACGAACGGCGTCTTGCGCGCGCGCGAAGGGTGGACGCCGCGGCGGATCAGCCAGTCAGAGACCACGCCGCCCAACACCCCGCCGGAAAAACCGCAGATCGCGGGCAGTGCCGCAACCCAGCCGGCCTCCATGATGGTCATGCCGCGACCCTTGATCAGGTAGATCGGAAACCAGGTGATGAAGAAGTAGGTCAGGGCAGTAATGCAGTACTGGCCCAGATAGATGCCCCACAGGGTACGGCTGGTGAACAGCTGTTTGACCTCGGCCCATTTCAGTTTGGGTTTTTCGGTTTTGCGCGTGGTTTCCAGGCTGACCAGTGCGCCGCCTTCACGCATGTAGTCCAGTTCGGCCTTTTGCAGGCGCGGGTGGCTGGCCGGGTCGTGGTACAGGGCGAACCAGAAGAAGGTCGCGACAATACCCAGGCCGCCCATCCACAGGAACACATGCTCCCAGCCCATGCTGTGGGTCAGCCAGGCCATCAACGGCGCAAACACCACCACGGCCATGTACTGCGCCGAGTTGAACAGCGCCGAAGCCGTGCCGCGTTCGCGGGTCGGGAACCAGCTGGCGACGATACGGTTATTGGCCGGGAAGGCCGGTGACTCGACCAGGCCCAGCATGAAACGCATGCCGAACAAGGTAATGGCTGCGGTCGAGCCGACCAGGCCGATCCAGCCCACCGTGCCTTGCAGCATGGTGAACAGCGACCACAGAAACAGGCTCCAGCCGTACACCCGGCGTGCGCCGAAGCGGTCCAGCAGCCAGCCGCCGGGGATCTGCCCCAGCGCGTAGGCCCAGGCGAAGGCCGAAAAGATCATGCCGAGCATGATCGGATCCAGCCCCAGTTCCTTGACCACTTCGGTGCCGGCAATCGACATGGTCGCGCGGTCGGCGTAGTTGAGTACGGTGACGACAAAAATCAGCGCGAGAATCACAAAGCGCTGGCGGCCGACGCGAGTCTCTGCCACCGCAGCCTCAATGGGCGCAGTCTTGCTATTCATGGTGTTCTCCGATGCCCTCAAGGGGCTGTGTTGTTATTGGCTGGAGAAGCGGGCATCAGGCCGGAACGGCTGCCCGCAGTTGCGGTTCGGCGAAGCAGGCCTGCAAGTGCGACAGCACGATTTCACCCATGGCCAGGCGGGTCTGTTCGGTGGCACTGGCGCGGTGCGGTTGCAGCACGACGTTGTCCAGCTCGCGCAGGGCTTGCGGTACGTTGGGCTCATCGACAAACACATCCAGCCCGGCCCCGGCGATAGTGCGGGTCTGCAGGGCGGTGATCAGCGCCTGTTCGTCGACCAGCTTGCCGCGCGCTACGTTGATGAAATAACCCTGCGGCCCGAGCGCCTCGAGCACCGCTGCGGTGATGATCGCCCTGCCCAGATCAGCGGAAGCCGCCAGCACCAGCACATCGCTGTTACGGGCCAGGTCCAGCAGGTCGGCAAAGAACCGATAACCGGTCTGCGGCTGTTCGCGCAGGTCGTTGTACTGAATGCTCATGCCGAACGCCTGGGCACGGCGGGCGATGGCATGGCCGACCTGGCCCAGGCCGACAATACCCAGCCGGGTGCCGCTGACCTTGCGCGCCAGCGGCTGGTTGACCGTGCCCCACTGGCCGCTGCGCACGATACGTTCACCCACGCCCAGCTCACGCAGGCTCATGATCAATAGCCCCATGGCCATGTCGGCTACATCATCGGTGAGTACGCCGGGGGTCGTGGTGACCCTTACCCCGCGTTGGGCGGCGTGATCGAGATCCACCGCATCAGTGCCGATACCGCTGATGGCGATGATCTGCAGGTTAGGCAAGCGGTCCATCAGCGCGTTGGACAGGCCCTTGGCGCCGCCGGTCACCACGCCGCGAATGCGCGCGCCGACGGCATTGAGCAGCGCGTCCTGATCATCGGCCTGATACAGGCGATGCACGTTGTAGCTCTGTAGCAACTGCGCATCGATCGGTGCCGGGACCGGCTGGGTAAGCAGGATGTCGTGGGTCATCATGGTCTTCCTGTGAGTTGTCGTTGTAGAGGACTGGACGACAGCCTAGGAAAAGCATCGATTCACGTCTAACATTCATCCTGAATGTTTCGATACAAGAATTGAATCGTGGAACTCCACCAACTTCGTTGTTTTGTGATGGTCGCCGAAGAGCTGCACTTCGGTCGCGCGGCCCAGCGTTTGTTCATGACCCAGCCACCGCTGAGCCGCCAGATCCAGTTGCTGGAGCGCTCGCTGGGTGTGCAATTGCTTGACCGCAGTAACCGTCAGGTACGCCTGACGGTGGCCGGTCGGCAGTTCTTGCGTGATGCCCAGCATCTGCTGGCCTACACCGAACAGGCCAGCGACAGTGCCCGGCGGCTGGCCAGCGGCGAGGCGGGGCAATTGGTGATCGGTTTCACGGCGGTCAGTGGTTACAACATGGTTCCCGAACTGCTCCGGGCGGCGGGCCAGTCACTGCCGGATATCGGCTTTGAGCTGCATGAAATGGTCTCCAGCGACCAGACCGAAGCGCTGGCCGCCAACATGATCGACATCGGTTTTGTGCGCCACGCCGAGCCGCGGCCGGGCTGGAGCTACCAACTGGCCAGCCGCGAGCCGCTGGTGGTGGTGATGCCTGACGGTCATCCGCTGGCCGGGCGGCAAACGCTTGCTATCACAGACTTGGCGCACCAGCCGTTCGTGATGTATTCGCCCAAAGAGGGCCGCTATTTCTACGACTGCATCGTCGGCCTGTTCGCCAGCGCCGGGGTGCTGCCGCGCTACCTGTACTACCTCAAACAGACCCACTCGATTCTGGGCCTGGTGCGCGCCGGGCTGGGCATCGGTATCGTCCCGGCCTCGGCGCGGGAGCTGTACATCGGCCACCTGCAGTTTCGCCCCTTGGCCGATGCGCAACTGTCGGCCGACATGTACATGGTCTACCGTGACGACAACGACAACCCGGCGCTGCCACGCTTCATCAACATGGCTCGTGGGCATTTCAGCAAACAGCAAACCGCCGCTCCCCTTTGATCGGCATTAACCCGGTAGGAGCGGCTTGAGTCGCGAATGGGGGGAGTTCCCTGCTAAAGCAGGTCCTACGCTGCTACGGCATCACCGCCATATCCAGCTGCTGGCGGCGGAACTGGCCCGGCGGTAACCCATGAATCTGCCGGAAGCGCCGCGAGAAATAGGCTTCATCGGCAAAGCCACATAGCCGCGCCACTTCGCCCACCGGCTTGGAGCCACCCAGCAGATAACTGCGCGCAGCATGCATGCGCCGCTCCAGGACCAGTTCACTGAAGGTCTTGCCGATCTCCTTGCGCAACCAGTGGGTCAGGTAGGTGGGCGACAGGTAGGTCGCGGCGGCGGCCTTGGTCAGGCTCAGGTCCGGGTCGGCGAGGTTCTTGCGCACATACTCCGACATGCGCGTCAGCGCATCGCGGCGGCTGGTCTGTGCGGCGTTGTCCTGGGCCAGTTGCTTGAGCGGCTCGGCAAACCTCATGCACACCTTGCCGATCAGTTGCAGTAACAGGCCCTTGATGATTTCCCGGCTGCCGAACTGGCGCTGCGAGTCGAGGTCGCGCATCTGCTGTACCAGCGTGCAGATCACCTCGAAGTCATCCGGGTCGAGGATAAAGTCCAGATGCTCCTGAAAGCGAAACGGCGACAACTCCGGTGCCAGCAGGATCGACACCTCTTCAAGATCCATCGGGTCGCACTCCAGGTGCGGCAGCAGAAAGGTCTGGGAAAAATTGATCACCACGAAATGGCTGTCGGCCGGGTGCGGGATCATGTGCATGCGATGCGGCAGGATAAACGCCAAGGCGTTACGCGGAAATGGCCGCTGCACAGAGCCGATATGCTGCACCGTATCGCCACCGAGATTGACCTGAATCTGGAAGTATTCATGGCGGTGCAGGGCGGTTTCGGCGATCCGCGCCTGCTCATCGCGGATATAAAAGTCCGCCCGCTCACTGCGTTGCTGCATGCCGTAGGTCGGTACCCGGCTGACTGACTGCATGTTCATCTCCCTTCTTGTTCGACGGCTGCCCGATGTCGCAGCCAGGGTTGCAGAGCTGATTTTGTACAGTCGCAGGTCAAGCTGACAAGCGATTGTACGATGACTGTGGTGCTCATCTCGCCGGCTCCGTTTGGACAATCGCGAGGCACTGGTGAATCACCATAGTCGCTACGACTCGCTGTTGAAAGGCTCTATTACGGTGTTTTCAGCAAGAATTAAGTTTTCGTTCAGGATCCCGGCAGTGGCGGGAGTTTTTGGACATTCGGGAATTACACCGGCCTCTGGTGAAAAAACGATCTAACCCTTGCGTTGATTTTTTTTGGTCGTACGACCACCTTGATAAGCGTTGCCGCAGACATCTATCAACAATAATCACAAGGTGCTCGCCCAATGAAAACCACGCTTCGCTGGTGGCCACCGCCGCCGCCTCTGAATGACAGGCCGCTGCGCCGCGCCTGACCCACATCGCCCACACACAGTCCATGCCTTGCGCGCCACGCAGGGACGGCGCTGTCTTGCCTGAAAACCTCGATATCCCAACAACAATGAGGTCAACCCATGTCGAGCCTTCCCAATTCCCAGGCTGCGTCTGTCGCCACCAGCGCCGCCCCCCTTGAAGCCGCCGGCACCACCCGGCTGCCCACTCGCCGACGCTGGTTCATGCTCAGCCTGCTGCTGATCGCGACCATCATCAACTACGTCGACCGGGTGAATATCTCCATCGCCGCGCCCTTCATGGCCAAGGACCTGGGGCTGGACAAGATCCAGATGGGCCTGATCTTTTCCGCCTTCGCCTGGACCTACGCCCTGGCCCTGGTGCCAGCCGGGTTCATCGCTGACCGATTCGGCTCACGGGTGACCTACGGCGTGTCGCTGATCAGTTGGTCGGCGGTGACCGTATGCCAGGGCCTGGCCAGCGGCTTTGCGGCACTGTTCGGCCTGCGTCTGGCGGTCGGGGCCATGGAAGCGCCGGCATTCCCGGCCAATAGCCGGGCGGTGACCGTCTGGTTCCCGGCCCGCGAGCGCGGCATGGCCAGCAGCGTGTATGTGTGCGGCCAGTACCTGGGCACCGCGCTGTTCACCGGCGCGTTGCTCTGGCTGGCCACCACCTATGACTGGCGTCACGTGTTCTACAGCACCGGCCTGGTCGGCATCCTGTTTGGCGTGGTCTGGCTGTTCCTGTATCGCGACCCGCTGAGCTGCAAGAAGGTCAGCAAGGAAGAACTCAAGTACATCGAAGACGGTGGTGGCCTGGTCAAAAGCAGCCAGGAACGTACCAAATTCAATTGGCGGCAGATTGCCGAGCTGTTCCGTTACCGGCAGATCTGGGCGATCTGCATCGGCAAGTTCGCCAGCACCTCGGCGCTGTACTTCTTCCTCACCTGGTTCCCGACCTACCTGATCGAAGAACGTCAGTTGACCACCATCAAGGTGGGCATCTTCGCCGTACTGCCGTTCATCGGCGCCACCATCGGCATTCTGCTCGCCGGGATCGTCTCGGACCTGTTGATCCGCCGCGGCTACAGCATGTCATTTGCCCGCAAACTGCCGCTGGTGGTCGGTTCAATGCTCGGCATGTCCATCGTGCTGGTCAATTTCACGGACTCGAACATGGTCTGCATTGCGATCCTGACCATCGCCTTCTTCGCTCAGGGCATCGCCTCGTCGTCGTGGGCGGCGGTCTCGGAAGTTGCGCCCAAAGAGCTGATCGGCCTGACCGGCGGGGTCACCAGCCTGGCGGCCAATATCGGCGGGATTGTCTGCCCGATTGTGATCGGCGCCATCGTCCAGGCCACCGGCTCGTTCGCCCTGGCGTTCTGGTTCATCGGCGGCGTAGCGCTGATGGGCACGTTGTCGTACTCGCTGCTGCTGGGTCGCCTGTACCGCATCGAGTTGAAGACTCAATAAGGCTGTTAACTCCAAAACGAAGCGGCTTTCGTCCAACTTTGCCGGGCAAAGCCGCTTTAGGCTGGACCTATCGACCGTACCTACCGAGTCAAACCACCATGAGCGATTTTGTCTTCAGCCCCGTTCCGCAACCCAGCCTGCCAGTGGTCGGCAGCGATCAGCGCTTTCCGGTCAGCCGGGTGTTCTGCGTCGGCCGCAACTACCCCTGGAGCGACGGCCAGGGTCGTAGTGTGCCGCTGTTTTTCATGAAGCCCGCCTCGGCGGTGATCGAAGCCCGCAGCGAGATCGCCTACCCGCCGCAGACCGAAGAGTTCTGCCATGAAATCGAACTGGTCGTGGCCATCGGCAGCGGCGGGGCAGACATCCCGGAAAGCCAGGCGTTAGAGCATGTCTGGGGCTACGCCGCCGGTCTGGATCTGACCCGCCGTGACCAGCAACGCAGCGCCAAGCAGGCCGGCATGCCATGGGAGGGCGCCAAGGCCTTTGATGGTTCGGCACCGATCACCGCGATCCAGCCGGTGAGCCGTCAGGGCCATGCCCAACAGGGTGCAGTCTGGTTGATGGTCAACGACACCGAACGCCAGCGCTCGCGCCTGGAGAGCCAGCTCTGGTCGGTGGCGGAGATCATCAGCCACCTGTCGCGCAGCATCACCTTGCTGCCCGGCGACCTGATCATGACCGGCACCCCGGAAGGCGTCGCAGCGCTAGAACCCGGCGACCGGATCAGCGCCGGCGTAGAAGGGGTCGGGCAGATCGACGTCCGGGTCGGTCAGCGCGCCGCCTGAATTCAGCGAACATCAACAGGAGCGTCACAATGTCCAATAAATCCTCCTCGAAAATCGCCCTGGTCACCGGGGCTGGCAGCGGCATCGGCAAAGCCGTGGCGCTGGGCCTGCTGCAAGACGGCTACCGCGTGGTCCTCGCCGGGCGGCGTCTGGAGCCGCTGCTGAACGTGGCCGAACAGGCCGCAGCGCAAGGTTGGGAAGCCACGCCGGTGGTGACCGACGTACGTGACCCGGCCAGTGTCAAAGCACTGTTTGCCACCGTCGAAGAACGCTACGGCCGCCTGGATGTGATCTTCAACAACGCCGGCGTCAACGCCCCGGCCGTGCCCATGGACGAACTGCCGCTCGACACCTGGGACAACGTCATCGCCACCAACGTCAACGGCGTGTTCCTGTGCTGTCGCGAAGCCTTCGGCCTGATGCGCCGCCAGCAACCGCAAGGCGGGCGGATCATCAACAACGGTTCGATCTCCGCGCATACCCCGCGCCCCTTTACCGCGCCCTACACCGCCAGCAAACACGCGGTACTCGGCCTGACCAAAGCCCTGGCCCTGGACGGCCGTGAATTCGACATCGCCTGCAGCCAGATCGACATCGGCAACGCCCTGACCGAACTCTCCGAACGCATGACCCGTGGCGTGCGCCAGGCCAACGGCGAAATCGCCGTAGAACCCATGGTCGACGTCCAGCACGTCGCCGACGCAGTGCGCTACATCGCCACGCTGCCGCTGTCGGCCAACGTCCTGAACATGACCGTCATGGCCACCAAGATGCCGTTCGTAGGCCGTGGCTGACGCTTGACACACCACATTTGTGGGAGGGAGCTCTGCTCGCGACCGAGCGCGCAGCGCTCGCCCCCATTATCCGAATCAAACGAGGTACCCCATGAAACCAGAAGTCCTGCAACTGAGCCCGATCCTCATCCCTGAAATCCGCGAACGCCTCGCCGAGCTCTTCACCATTCGCCCGTACTTCCAGCAGACCGACAAAGCCGCTTACCTGGCCGAACACGGCCCGAACATCCGTGGCGTGATCACCGGCGGCCACACCGGCATCACCCGTGAAGTGCTGTCGAAGTTGCCCCGCGTCGAAGTGGTGGCGGTCAACGGGGTCGGCACCGATGCGGTAGACCTGGCTTACTGCCGCGACCTGGGCATCCATGTCACCGCCACCATCGGCGCGCTGACCGACGATGTTGCCGATCTGGCCATCGGTCTGTTGATCGCGGCCTGCCGTGGCCTGTGCACCAGCGACCGCTATGTGCGCAGCGGTCAGTGGCAGCACAGCCCGACCCCGCTGGCACCGCTACCGCTGGCCCGTCAGTTCAGCGGCATGCGCGTTGGTATCGTCGGCCTGGGCCGGGTAGGGCGCGCCGTGGCCACCCGCGCCGCCGCCTTCGGCTGCCCGATCAGCTACACCGACCTGCAACCGATCAGCGACGTCAACTACAGCTACGTCGCCGACCTGAGCGAACTGGCCCGCAACAGCGACGCCCTGATCCTCGCCGCCGCCGCCGACGGCGGCAAAGCGATCATCGATGCCAAAGTGCTCGAAGCGCTGGGCCCGGACGGCTACTTGGTCAACGTGGCACGGGGCAAGCTGGTCGACGAAGACGCGCTGGTCGCCGCACTCAAGGCCGGCAGCATCGCCGGCGCGGCACTGGATGTGTTCGTCGATGAACCGCGCGTGCCCGATGCGCTGTTCGACAACGAGCACGTGGTGCTGCAACCCCACCGCGCCAGCGCCACAGTGCAGACCCGGACCCGTATGGGCGAGATGGTGATTGCCAGCCTGGTGGATACCTTTGCCGGCAAGAAGCCGCAAGCCTGTGTGACCGGTTAAGTAGGCAGTGTTTCAGGGGCGTTTCTGAACGCTCCTGCTACCCCTGACCGATGCCTGCCTGCTCTGAACGGGTTCTCCGAAAGATATCTGCGCTTGTCGGGACGCCGCTCTTTTTCCCCAATAATCCATACCCAGACTCGAACTGGTGGTGGGCTGCACACCGGCCTTGGCGGTTGGCTCAATGGCAGGCTTCAACTCAACGACAGATCTGCTTTCAATGGCGGGTTGGGATGATTGCCTGGTCAGTTGGATGAGGTCGAAGTCCTGCGAGTCTGAAACCACAGTCGTTAGCGTATCGGTCGATGCAACCGAAGCTCTCGGGCTTATGTCTCTCAAGTAGCTCTGCATCCGAACCTGACTACGGGTTCTGATCAAACCGGCAGGGCGAAGAATCTTTTTCAGAAACGTCGGCAGGTGCCCGGTCGGGTCAAAACGGTTAATCGGGTCGCCCACGCAGTAGGCGTAGGCGTTCAGTGCGCCTTCGGTAAACGGACTCATATCATCCGGGCTGTTGAACCTCATCAGCACCGGATTGAACGACCGGAAACCGCTGCCTAATAAATAATGACCTGTGACTGGATCCGCTCGCTCGCGATTGAAACCCGGTAACTGCTCAAAGGCAGCGACAGGATGCCGGTGGCCGTAGGGTGCATAGGTACAGACGCTTAGTCCTGACGTCGCAACGCTATGGATCACCGAACCTGACGGATCGCTACCGACCAGTGCACATAGCGTCTTGCGCTGTTCTCGCTGCTGTTGCGACAGGATCGAGTGCGCCGTATTCAGCCAGGAGGTGCTGCGCTGTTGCTGAACAATGGTCGTCAGTCGCTTCTCTTGATAGAAACACCGCTCGTTGCTTGTTTCACCGGGTAGCCGACCTGCCAGGCGATCCAGGGCGTCGTATTGATAGCGGCAAAGCCAGTTGTGTGCAGGCATATGTGAAAGCCTCGGCCAATCATGCTCAGGCCGAAGTTTCACTGCGAACAGGCAATCCGGCGACTGGCAGAACTGTGAGGCTGGCCGCCACCCACATCTTCTATGACTCGTCCCGTTTGTTATATGGCTCACCCCGCAGCCGATGCGATAGTGGCCAAAATAAAAGGATTCGAGCATGTTCGAGCGCACTGTAACCCCGGCAGACGACAACGGTTGTGGCTGGTTCCACCTCAGCCTGGGGCGCAAAGTGCGTCCGGCGCATTCGGGTAGCACCTCGGCACGCTGGGTGGTGCTGGGCGCAGGCTTTACCGGTGTGGCCGCTGCCCGGCAACTGGCCCTGCATTACCCCCATGACCAGATTGTGCTGGTCGAAGCCCAACAGGTTGGCTTCGGTGCGTCGGGCCGCAACTCCGGCTTCGCCATCGATTTGCCCCACGACATCGGCGCCCCTGACTACATCGGCGACCTGGCCACCGCGCGCATGAGCCTCAAGCTCAACCTGCGCGCGCAAGCGTTGCTGAAAAAACTGATTGCCGAGCACGGCATTGATTGCCAGTTGCAGGCCGCCGGCAAGTACCAGGCGGCCATCGAGCCCAAGGGCATTGCGGTGCTGGAAGCCTATCGCAGCGGTCTTGAAAAACTCGGCCAGGCCTACCAGATGATCGATGGCAAAGACATGCCAGAGCATGTCGGCACGCACTTCTACAAGCGCGGGCTGTACACCCCCGGCACTTACCTGCTGCAGCCTGCGGCACTGGTCAAAGGGCTGGCCGAGAGCCTGCCGGCCAACGTCACGCTGTTCGAGAACACCCGCATTCACAGCATCGAGCAGGGCGCCGACAAGGTCACCCTGATCCACGACAACGGCCGGTTGATCGCCGACCAGTTGCTGCTGACCAACAACGCTTTCGCCTCGCACTTCGGCTTCCTCAAGGGCCGCCTGCTGCCGGTGTTCACCTACGCCAGCATGACCCGGCCCCTGACCGAACAAGAACAGGCGCGTCTGGGTGGCAAGCAAACTTGGGGCATTATCCCGGCGGACCCGTTCGGCAGCACCTTGCGCCGTACCCCGGACCAGCGCCTGCTGGTGCGCAACAGCTTCAGTTTCAACCCCGACGGGCGCAGCCACAAGAAATACCTGGAGCGTGCCGAACGCCAGCAGCGCGAGTCGTTCGAACGACGTTTTCCGATGCTCGCCGGCACGCCATTCGATTACACCTGGGGTGGCTCGATGTGCCTGTCGCGCAACCATGAATCGTTTTTCGGCACACTGGCGCCGCGCATTCACGGTGCATTGTGCTGCAACGGTCTGGGCATCACCCGCGGCACCATCACCGGCACGCTGCTGGCCGACTGGCTGGCCGGTGAGCGCGATGAACTGATTGATTTTCTGCTCTCCTCCAAAGGGCCGAATGCCAACCCGCCAGAGCCGTTCCTGAGCCTGGGAGTGAACTTCAACCTGCGCCTGGGCCAACACCGTGCGGGTCAGGAAAGCTGAGCCGCCAAGGAGAGCAACATATGCACAGCATCGGCATTCTGGGCGTTGGCGAACTGACCGAAAAACTCGTTCGCGGGCTGCGTAACGGCGGTTTTGACGGGCCGATCCTGCTCTCGCCGCGCAATCGCGAACGGGCTGCGGCACTGGTCGCCGACTACGGCTGTAGCACGCTGCAAAGCAACGCGGCAGTGGCCGAACAGGCGCAGCTGTTAGTCGTTGGCGTGCGCCCGGCCGACCTGGCCAGCCTGGCCGCTGAGGTTCAGGTCAGGCCCGGTCAATGGCTGGTGTCGGTGGTGGCCGGCGAAAGTCTGAGCCGGCTTGCCGAGTTGTTTCCGGGCGCTCGTTGCGTGCGCGTCATGCTGTCGTACGCTGCCGAGTTCGGCCAGTCGACGGTTGCCCTGACCCCACCGACCCCTGAGCTGGAACCGCTGTTGGGGTTGCTGGGGCGTCTGGTGGTGCTGGCCGATGACACGCAGTTCGAGCTGGGCACCGTGGCCGCCTGCATGAACGGCTGGTTCTATTTCCTGCTGCACGACTTGCAAGAGTGGCTGGCCGATAAAGGCTTGCCGGAGCAACAGGCCCGGCAACTGGTGCTCAGCAGCCTCAAGGACTGCCTGGCCTGTTCTGAAGAACAACAGCACGAGAGCCTCAAGGCCCTCGGCGAGCGCATCGCCACTCCGGGCACCTACACCGCCGACGGGCTGGCGCTGCTCAACCACTCGCAGGCCGGCGCGCAATGGAAAGCAGCTTGTGAAGTGGTGCTCGATGCCCTGCTGAGCCGTTCTGCCGGCCACTGAGCCACCCGTCTTACCTGCACCGGGCTTCGACTCCTTGCTGGCAGGCCAGCAGGAGCGGGTCTGATTCAACCCTGCCAACGAGGCCCCGATACCCATGAGTAATGTACTGACCGTTGTACGCAACGCTGACCACGCCGAGCTGGGCGAGCCGGCTCCGGCCAAGCTGCCGATCGGCGACATTATCGCCCAGGCACGTACCGCCCAGGATCAGACCAACGAAGCCGTCGGCGCCAGTATCGGCGTTTGGGAAAGCAGCCCCGGTGTGTTCCGTCGGCACCTGAAGAACCGTGAATTCAGCCACATCATCAGCGGCTGGTGCATCTTCACTCCCGACGGTGGCGAACCGGTCAAACTCAGCGCTGGTGATGCTGTACTGTTTCCGGAGAACTGCGAAGGCGTGTGGGACATCCGCGAGAACTTCCGCAAAACTTACGTACTGTTCTAGGAGCGGGCGATGACACCTATCGAACGCATCAACGCAGGCACCCGTGCCAGCCAGATCATCATTGCCGGTGACCGCTTCGAAACCTCCGGCATGGTGGCGCTCAAGCCTGAGTCCGATACCGATATCACCGCCCAGACCCAGTGTGTACTGAGGCAGCTGGAGGCGATGCTGGCGCGGATCGGCGTCGGCAAGGAACGTGTGACTCGGGTGCAGATCTGGCTCAGTGACATGGCCGATTTCGACGCCATGAACCTGATCTACGACGCCTGGGCCGCCGAAGCACCGCCGACTCGCGCATGTGTGGGGGCGCAACTGGTGACGCCGCAGTACCTGATCGAGATTCAGGCCAGCGGGTATCTGTAACAGAGTCGGTAAAACCGCTACAACCAAACCGCGCTGTGGCTAGTTCAAGACCGGGGTATGCAAGTCATTGGTAGTCGGTCCACAAAGAATGCCCAGTGCGGGTTAAAGCCGATACTGTTCGATTAAGCATCACACCCCCCTGTGGGCGCTTGGTCTGGGCGGCATTGCGACGAAGAGGCCGGTTTAAGTCACCGCATCAAACCAGACCCAGGCGGTGCAACGCTTAATCATGAAACATGCTGCGTGCGTTAGTCGTGCCACGTAACGGAGTCGATACGTTGACGGGCTTTGTACGGTGCTAGTTTGGTCGGGCTTTTTAAATGTATTAGCCCGTCATTGGAGGCGCTTGTGTACGAAGTTGATCGCACTACTTATCGCTCTGTAAAAGGTTTCAATCGTCGCGTTCGTTTTCTTGTCATGCACTATACGGCCATCGGTTTTCGAGGCTCGGTCAATGCCCTGACCGGACCTGCCGTCAGTGCCCACTACCTGATTCCCGACCCGTCGGAAAAGGACTATCAGGATGCAGGTTTCAATACCTTGTGCATCTTCAACCTGGTCGATGAAAGCGAGCGGGCCTGGCATGCGGGGGTCAGCACCTGGGGCAACCGCAATAGCCTCAACGACACCTCGATTGGCATCGAGATCGTCAATCTGGCCACCGACGAAGGCGGCGTATTCAAGTTCCCGCCGTACCATCCTGAGCAAATCGAAGCTATCAAACAACTGGCCCGCGATATCCTGCAGCGCTACCCGGACATCAGCCCGGTCAATGTGGTCGGGCATGCGGATATTTCACCCGGCCGCAAGAGCGACCCCGGCACGGCTTTTCCATGGAAAGCGCTTTACGAAGCAGGCGTGGGCGCCTGGTACGACGCGGCCACGGTACAAACCTTCAAGCAACAGTTCAGCGCTGGTTTACCATCGCGGGCCGATATAACAGCCAAACTAAAAACCTACGGCTACGACACCTCTACTGCCGCCGGTGACAGTGGTTATCGTGGGTTGGTCAGAGCCTTTCAGTTGCACTTCAGACCTGAGAACTATAACGGCGTAGTTGATCTTGAAACTGCAGCCATTGTTTATGCACTGGTCGCCAAATACTTTCCCGGTAAGTAAGTTTTAGCTGTTGTCCGTGAGACGTTGTGCAGCAGGCATCTATTCAATGGATTTACGCATTACAGGTGCACTTCTCAGCTTTCTCACATTGCCTGCAGCCGCCCAGCGCCTGACCCGATCGGGTGCTGGGCGGGGGCGTCTTGTGATGGACATTTCAAATTCGCTTGCGTTTTCCTAAGGAAAGGCTACTTTCCCGTCTGAATATCATATTGCCAGCTTGCGGCGATCTCTCAGGAAGGAACCTTACTATGCAGTCCAAAGGATTGGTTCGATGCGGCGTGTCGCTGGCATCGCTTTTCTGGGTCGCTACCGCCCTGTCTGCTCAGGAGGAGGGCATCAGCAACCCGCCGACACTGAGGATGGGGATTGACCGCAACGCGCCGGCAGCGGTAACCGGTGTGCGTGAAGCTCCCGGTGTTACCTCACGCACAGCCGTTCGCCAGAACGACCCTGGTGCACAACTGGAACTGCGTCTGAAGCAGGCCCGGATCCAGGACCCGAAGAAGGGTATCAAGGACACGGTCTGGCTACGCGGTTATGCGGATCCCAATAACAGCAATGCCCCTGGCAATCTGGTCGCGGCCCCGCTGATCAAGGCACTTCCCGGCCAGACGGTACGCTTCGATATCTACAATCATTTGCTGCCCTGGGACGATCTGCCAGACAACCTGCGCCAGGACTACACCCGGGCCGGGCTTGGCAAGGACGTTTACGAAAAGCTGATCCCGCCGCAGGAGTGCGACCCGGCGCATGACGCCGGCTCAATGAACACGCCTAACAGCCGCCCCGGTTGCTTCAATGTCACCAACAACCACTTTCACGGCAGTTGGGTGAATCCGGCCGGCAACAGTGACAACGTGCTGCGCAGCCTGTATCCCGGCGCAGGTGTTGCACACGAATACGAATACAACATTCCGGCCGATCATCCTGCCGGCACCTTCTGGTATCACCCGCACATTCACGGCTCCACCGCCCTGCAGGTCGCCAGTGGCCTGTCTGGCGCATTGATCGTCAACGGCGATCGGTGGCCGGTTCCGGGAGCGAACGGTCAAGGTTTTCGCAGCGGCGACATTGATGTGTTGTTGAGCAAACCCGACGGCAAACCGATTCCCGATCGGGTCTTCATGCTCCAGCAGATCCAGTACGAATGCTTCAAGCCCGACGGTACGCCCAAAGATGACAAATGGAATTGCGCCGAGGGCGATATCGGCGCCATCGTGAACTACAACAATCTGGGCGGACCGAAAAACTGGACAAATTCGGGGCGCTTCACCACGGTCAACGGCCGAGTCGCTGACATGCTGGGCATTGGCAGTGAGCCTGGTCAGGAGAAAGTCATCGCCGGCCAGCCTGAGCGCTGGCGGTTTATCCATGCCGGCTTCAATGACAGCATCAAGGTGCAGATCTATCCTGCCAAACCAAACCCGGAAAAAGGCGAGGCAAGCTCGCTCAAGGCGCTGTTCAGCAAAACCTCCGCCACTGACAATGACCGTACAATCGCACGCGTCTGCGACGTCGATGGCCCGCCACTGAAGGTGTTCGAGATCGCTGCCGATGGGCTGATCCGATACCAGGCACTGGAAACTGATGCGCGGGTCCTGCAGCCGGGCTACCGCAGTGACGTGCTGGTGTCTTTCCCGCAGCCTGCCGGCAACCTGCGCCATCAGGATTACTGCGTCATTGATTCACCCCTCAAGGGCGAGGCCAGCGTGGAAGGCTCGGTGGACAGCCGGCGCCTGCTCTTCTCTGTCAGGGTCGAGCGCAACGATGCCCGGCCGCAGATTCCCGAGGCCAAAGTCGTGATTCATGAAACCCTCTCCAGCGCCGCCAAGCGACTGGCCGCAGACCGTCAAAGGCAGGGGCTCGACGTCTCGAAACTGCCAGCGATCCTGGCCGATCTCGACGCAGGCCTGAAGCTTGAGAATTTCTCGCCGCACGAGAGGCTGACAGGCCAGACCACGCGCGAGCAGGAGGATGCCTGGTTGCACGTGGACAATGTCCGCTTGCTGCGCTTCGATTTCAATAATTCGGTGCAGGAAGGTATGTCCCCGCCTTCCCCTGGACCGGGAATCGGACATACACGTTTTTCCCGTAGCGATTTCGAAGTGGCGTCTGATCCCGATCCGCAAGCCCCTTGGGCCAAGGTCGAGGATGTGCGCTTCAGCACCAGACCGGACGAACTGATCGCCCTGCAGCTTGGCGACACTGATGAGTGGCGCCTGCGGACCGCCGATTTTGCTCACCCCTTCCATATTCATATCAACCCGTTCCAGGTGGTGCGCGTAACGGGCAAGGATGGCAAGGATCTGACCCAGGACCCCAGCTCGCAGTATTTCGGCATGAAGGACGTCTACAAGGACACCATCATGGTGGAGTCGGACGTCGAAGTCGTCGTGCGCTCGCACTACGAGCGCTACGTCGGACGCTTCGTCTTGCATTGCCACATCCTGCCCCATGAAGACAAGGGGATGATGCGTCTGGTCGAGATCTTCGATCCCGGCATTCCGGGCGGGCTGGACGGCATCGAAAAGCGCAACCGGGAGGCCGCAGGCTCAGCCCATTCCCACTGAGGCTTGCGTCGATAGAGGCTAAAGGAGGCTGACATGCTGCGCCACGGTTTCATAATTGAACGTGGCGCACGCATGCCCAGGGGGGGCACGTGTCGATCCGGCTGCGCGCCGTGATCCGGTATTAAACCGCGCAAGTACGGATTTCACATTTATGTCTATCATCCTGCGCCAAGGTCGGCCGGCCCTCGCGGTACGCCAAGGCAGTTTCGATATCCATGCACTCAACGACGGTTCGGCCAGTGCACTCGTGCAACGGCTTGAGCAGGCGCGTACACGTCTTGAGCAATGCCTGCCTGCCATTGGCCGGATCGAGCTGCAGGGTAATGCTGACGACGAGCTGGCCGGCACGGGCTGGCTGGTGAGCAAGGACATCGTGGTGACCAACGCCCATGTCGCCGACAAGTTCGCCATGCCCTACGGCAATGGCTTCCGCTTTCGCTCAGCGACATCGGGCAGCGGGCGGCAGAGCGCGGCCATCAACTTTCTCGCAGAGGCCGGCAATGCGCTCACCCGCAAGGTAGCGATCAGCGAAGTGCTCTGGATCGCCCGCGACTGGAAACCGGATATCGCGTTTCTGCGTCTGGCGCAGGACAGCGGGATTGAACCGCTGCTGCTTGCCAAAGAGCCTCCCCAGACCAACACCCACGTCGTAGCGGCTGGCTACCCGGTGCGTGACGCCGAAGTTGAAGATCAGCAACTGATGGAGCAGATTTTTCAGGAGCTCTACACCTACAAGTGCTTGTCACCTGGCATGGTAAGCGGCTTCACCGGCACGGTATTGCATGATTGCAGCACCCTGCGCGGCAACTCCGGCTCGCCGCTGCTCGACCTCAACAGCGGCGAGGTTGTCGGCCTGCATTTCCTCGGGGGGCCGCTCGACGGCTCTAATCAGGCCATCGCGGCCAGTACCATTCGCAATCTGCTGGTACAGCGCGGGCTGCTGTAATCATGCTTCGCCCCTGAAGCTGTCAGGCCGGCAGTTGCTCTTGCTCCTGACTTTCACGGTGTATGACCGGCCACTGATCGAGCACTTGGTCCAGCACCAGATGCGCCTGGGTAATCAGGTGCATACCGGCCATCGCCAAGTGACGCGGCGGGCCTTGCAGCGCATCGGCGCTTTCATGAACCGTGGCGGTGGCGCAACGCAGCAACTCCAGGGCATGGGCCAGGCGGCCTTCAACAAGGGTAAGGGACGTTTCGAGCGAGGGTGGATCGGGAACGATCTTTTTCATGAGTACAACTCCGTTAATGCTGATGGAGCCGTCACCCATTGCCTACCAAACGCCGGGTGGCGACCGTGCACAAGTTGGTAGGACCGGTCAACGGAACCCGGCGTGCCCGAAGGCACCCTGCGCACGGCCACCATAACTGCAGGCCGAATAAAAGCGCCTCGCAAAAGGTGGCGCCCTGCGCCGTTAACCCTCAGGCCTACCAAACCTGGTCGCTGGATTTACAGCGACGGCCAGAGGGTAGATACCGAAACTCACGGGCGCAAGCGGTCGGGATTTTCTCGGAAATTTCCTTCAAGAGAAAGGGAGGCATCTTGCAATTGCAGCCTTGAAAGGGCGCCTCAGGTGGTAGTCATTGAGAAATAACCACTCTGCCACTTGTACTACATCGAATTGCATGATCTCTTTGTCCCGTGTCCCAGGACATGGGACGGCTAGGTAGGATGTCGAATGAAAGGTCAAGACATTGGCTTGTTACTTAAATTGGTTTGCCTCCATCAGCATGAGTCGCGGGGCAAGGTTGTGTCCGCCTGGCCGCACGACTGGAAAGATTGGGAAGAGGGGAGTGACGAGCCGTCGCCGTTACACCAGAACCCGTCAGGACACGAGGAGGGCACCGGGCATTTATCCTTTTACACTGCCCGTGCGCTAGAACAGCAGACAGGCATCAGCAAGACGCAGATCAACCTTTCGCTGAAGCATTGTATGGAGATTGGCCTGGCCAAAACTGACCGCAAGCTGGGCGTACCCAGAGCGAACACCAAGGCTCTCTTTGAGTTCATCGTCTACGGCCTGAAGTACGTTTTTCCAGCCCGGGCCAAAGAGTTGACCCGGGGCATTGCGACCGGCTTTGCAGCGCCAGTTCTGGAAAAGAGCCTGATCAGTGCCGGTGAGCACGTGCCGGTCTGGTCCTATGCTCATGGTAATACCATGGGTATGAGGGTCGAGCCGCTATTCAAAAGTGCGGTCGATGCGGCGCGAAGAGATCCGCAGATGTACTCCATGCTGGCGTTGATCGATGCCATACGGCTAGGACAACCTCGCGAACGGAATCTTGCGGTGCAACTGCTACGCGATCGTCTGGAGTTGGCATGAGCGTTTTCAGTACCCTTCAGGGCATGTTGTGTGAGGTTGCCAAAGCACTGGGGCCCGAAATGCGCAAGCAGATGACCTTTGTCGGTGGCTGCACCACGGGGTTGCTGCTGACCGACGACTTCACTCGTGAGCAGGTGCGCAGCACCGACGATGTTGATCTGATTGTGCATGTCATGGGCCCGGTGGGCTTTGCCCGTTTGCAGGAGGCTCTCAGCACTCGCGGTTTCCGGGTCAGCCCGCAAGAAGACGACGATGATTTCCCCGTCTGCGCAATGAAACTGGGTGATTTGCGCGTTGATTTCATGCCGGACGATGACTCCCTCGGGTTCAGCAACCGTTGGTATAAAGACGCTATGGCCACCTCCACGACTTATGAACTGGACGAGGGCATCACAATCAATCTGGTCAGTCCCGTGTACTTCATGGCAACCAAGCTTGAGGCCTGGAAAGGTCGTGGGCGCGGCGATGCTCTGTCCAGTCGTGACATAGAAGATATCCTCAACCTGGTTGACGGCCGTGCGCAATTGCATGACGAAATTGAATCCGCTGACATCAAGGTGCGCGACTATATCTGCCAGGAGATTGGCCAGTTACTTGGCGATGGGAATTTTGAATATGCAGTCAGCGCCCAGGCTAGAGGTGATGCTGAGCGCGAATGTCTGCTGTTCGAGCGGCTGGAAGCTCTTGCAGAAGCGAGCCACTGATGCAGATTGGCTGGGTTAGCCATAAAGGCAGGGAAAGGCTGAGCAATAATGATGCTGCCGCTTTTGGACGCAAGGGCCCCTACGTGTTAGCCATGATCGTGGATGCGGCCGAAAGGGGCGATGGGCAGGGCCTCGCCCGACACTGGTCTCGTACTGTGATTGAGGTGGCGCTTGGAGAGCCTCTGCCACTGAGCTTCGCAGGGCTGGCAGATATCATGCGTGCCGAACAACGGCGGCTGCGGCAACGTCACCTGCACGCTATCGCCAGTTATTGCTGCGTGCTGATCGACTTGTCGCAGCAGTTGCTCCATGTCGCGAGTGTTGGCGATTGCCTGCTGGGAGTCCAGCGTCCCGGAGAATCAATCAACTGGCTGAACCGTCCACAGAATCTGCACAACCAGTCTATCTGGCCTCAGGATGCCAGGCAGCTTGAGGAATCACGGCATGTGCTGACCCGTTCCCTGAACGCCAGACGCTTTCATGCTCCGGACTGTTTGACGACAAGCCTCCCGCTGAATGCCCGGCTACTGCTTTGCAGTGATGGTTACTGGCACGAACATCTGTATTCGGATATCGATCTGCATGGCACCAAAGATGACGCTAGCGTACTGAGCCTGGAGTGTGGCGAGCCGACTATCGAGCTACGGTCCGATTGTGACAATTTGCTGGAATGTATGCAGACTACGATGACTGGCTCGTCAGCCTGATCACCTACAACTCCGGATCCAGCCCCACCGGTCCATCCTGCCAGTCGGTCTTGAACCGCTCCACCTCATGGCGGCGCTTGCGGTACGAATACGGCGTTTCACCATACTGTTTGCGAAACCACAGAATGAAGTGCGAAGCGTCCGAGAAACCGCAGGCCAGAGCGATGGTGGTGATGTTCTGGCTGGTGTTGACCAACAGCCGCCGGGCGTGGTCCAGGCGCAGTTTGCGCCAGTAGTTGGCCGGTGGCTCTTGGGTGTTGGCGACAAATTCACGGTGTAACTGGCGCGGCTGGGTGCCGACCGCCAGCGCCACCTCCTTGAGCGACAGCGGCGTGTCGAGGTTCTCGCGCATGAACCTGATCGCGCGGCTGACCCGGTCGTTCTCGTAAATGGCTGACTGGGCAGCCGACTCGGCCTGGGTATGAATGTCGGCCTGTTTTTCCACCAGCAGATATTCCAGGCCCTTCTGCGCCCGGATCGCCCCGCAGTGGCGGCTGATCAGGCTGGCCGCCAGGTCGATGGCGGTGCCGCCGGGGCAGGTGATGATCCCGCCGTCGTCGACATAACTCTTGTCCAGTACCGCAACGGCTTCGGGGTACAGCTGCTTGAACTCATCGAGAATGGTGAAGTGCACCGCGCAGCGCTTGCCGTTGAGCAACCCGGCTTTACCGAGCACGAACGACGCCGAGCACAGGGCGATGATCGGCACCTTGGCGGCATGCAGGTCGCACAGTGCATCGAGCAGCCACTGCGGCGGGTTGCGGGTCTCGCCCATCAGCCCGCCGGCGACCACGATGTAATCGTATTGCGCCCAGACATTGAGCGGCTTGGTCGGCGAAATCGGCATGCCGCAACTGGCGGTCACCGGCAGGTCATGGCAGGTCATCCAGTCCCACTGGCAATGCACCTGCTGGCTGCGAAACGACTTGTCGGCCGCAAAGCGCAAGGAGTCCACCAGGCCTGCCACCGGCACCAGAGTGAAGTGATTGAGCAGGATGAAACCGACCCGCAGGTCCGGTTTGACCGGAGTCGGCAAGGGCGCATCCGCAACGGCATCCGGGGCATCGACAAGGGCCATGATCGGCAATCTCCAAGCGTCCGGCATCGATGCCGTGGTGTCGATTCTAGGCCTGCCGGGTTGTCCTGAATATCATATTTAGCCCCATAAACAGGACGTGAAGGACGATCGGTCGCAACCTACGATCAATTGTCATTGCTGTAATAGCCGCTCTGCCGGGTGGCTGCGCATCATGCTGAAAAAACCACTCACCAAGGCAGCACTCCTATGTACCGTGGATTCTGGTATGCGCAGGCCCTCGATCTGGACAGCGATCTCGCTCCCGCCCTCGAACAATCCATCCAGGCTGACGTCTGCATTGTCGGCGGCGGCTTTCTCGGCCTCTGGTCGGCCATCCGTCTCAAGCAGGCACACCCGGAAAAGAACATCGTCATCGTCGAGCGCGACCGTTGCGGCTCTGGTGCCAGCGGCCGTAACGGCGGCGTGGCGACCAACTGGTGGGGCAAGTACCTGTCGGTACGCACCATCTGCGGCGACGTGGAAGCGCGGCGTATCTGCGAGGCCGCCGAGTCGGCCATCGACGAGATCGGCAGCTTCTGCCAGGAACATGGCATCGACGCCCAGTACCGCAAGGATGGCTGGCTGTGGAGCGCAACCAACCAGCGGCAGATGAACTCCTGGAAGATCCTGACCGACGGCCTGCAGAATCTGGGCGTCAACCCGTTCCGGGAACTGGATCGCCAGACCATCGCCGGCCGCATGGGCTCGCCACTGGTGCTCGGCGGTATCTTTGACCCCAACGCCGCCACCGTACAACCGGCCATGCTCGCCCGTGGCCTGCGCCGTGTCGCGCTCAAGCTCGGTGTGCAGATTTTCGAAAAATCGCCGTTCACTCACCTTGAGCGCGGCAAGAACCCGGTGGTGCATACCGCCAAAGGCCATGTAAAGGCTGATCATGTGGTGCTGGCATTGAATGCCTGGGGCGCGCAATTCCCGGAGCTGCGCCGCATGATCGCGATCATGTCCAGCGACATGGTCGCCACCGCGCCGGTCAAGGCCAAACTCGATGCCATCGGTTTTAGCGGCGGCGAGTGCATGACCGACTCGCGCACCGTGCTCAACTACTGGCGCAACACCCCGGATGGCCGTGTGGTATTCGGCAAGCCGCTGGGCCAGTTCGCCTATGCCGGGCGCATCGGCAACCTGTACGAAAAACCCTCGCCGGCTGCCGATCGCGTCGCCGCCGAACTGCGCCGGCTGTACCCGCAACTGGCCGACGTGCCGGTGGTCAGCAGCTGGACCGGGCCGATTGACCGGGCCATGAAAGGCCTGCCGAACTTCGGTTACCTCGACCACCACGGCACCATCAGCTATGGCATCGGCTTCTCCGGTAACGGCGTGGCGACCACCGTATTTGCCAGCCGCATCATCAAGTCGCTGGCCACCCATGCCAATGACGAGTGGTCCAACTGCGGCCTGGTCAACCAGAAAATGAAACTGCTGCCGCCAGAGCCGTTCCGCTTCTTCGGGGCACACATGGTGCGTGACGCGCTGGTGCGCAAAGAGAGCCTGGAAGACGTCGATCAGGACGCCGGGTTCATCACCAAACAGCTGGTGGCCATGGCCCCGGCCGGTTACGTGCCGGCGCAGAAAAAATAAGGACGATGACGATGACCGAGAAAGTCGTATTCCTCGACGACGACGGCCTGGCCGCCTCGACGCAGCTCAAACGCCCAGGTTTTGAGCATCAGTGGCAACAGTACGCCTATACCCAGCCTGACCAGGTGCTGGAGCACCTCAAGGACGCCACGGTGGCGCTGACCTGCAGCGTGCCATTGCGTGAAGAGCACCTGCGCCAGTTGCCGAAGCTGAAGATGATCTCGCTGGCGCTGACTGGCCGCGATATCGTCGATGTCGATTATTGCGAGGCGCATGGCATTCAGGTGTCGAGCGTCCCCGGTTATGCCGCCAACACCGTGGCCGAGCACAGCCTGGCGATGATCCTCGAACTGTTCCGCCGCCCGGCCGCCTTCACCCGGCTGATGCGCCAGGTGCGCGACGGCCAGGCGCCGTTCAAGAACATCTATTTCGACCACCGCATTCGTGACGTGCGCGGTCGGCAACTGGCGATCATCGGCAGCGGCCCGATTGCCATCCGCCTGGCTGAACTGGCCCGGCATCTGGGCATGCAGGTGCTGTTCGAAGACCGTGGCGGCAAGCGCCAGGGCGCTGATGTGCGGCCGCTCAATGAGCTGCTGAAAAGCTGCGACGTGCTGTCGATCAACTGCCCGCTGACCCCGCAAACCTACAACCTGATCGACGCCGACCAGTTGGCGCTGATGAAGCCTGATGCGTTGCTGATCAACACCGGGCGTGGCGGTGTGGTCAACGAAGCCGCACTGATCGACGCGCTGCAGGGCAACCGCCTTGGTGGCGTGGCCCTGGACGTGGTCGAGCACGAGCCGCTGCACCCGAGCAACCCGCTGTTCCAGTTGCTCGACCGCGATGACTTCATCCTCAACCCGCACATTGCCTGGAGCAGTGAAGATGCCATGCAGCAGTTGATGGACAGCGCCGTGGACAACATCACCCACTTCATCAACGGCCAGGCTGAACTGCCAGTCAAAAGGACCCAGAGCGCATGACCATCGTGACCAAGAGCAGCTATGTAGACGGCGCTTTCGTTGCCCTTCAAAGCAGCAACGAACTGCTGGAAAACCGCAACCCGTCCAACCCTGGTGAAGTGATCGAGCGCTTTGTGCGCGCCGACAGGGACCTCACCGAACAGGCCATCGCCGCCGCCCGCCGTGCAGCACCCGGCTGGGCACGCAGCAACCCGCAAGTGCGCGCCGATGCGCTGGACTTTATCGGCACCGAGATTCTCGCCCGTCGCGAAGAGCTGGCGCGTTTGTTGTCGCGCGAAGAAGGCAAGATCGTCCGCGAAGCGCTGGGCGAGGTGGACCGCGCCGGTCGCTCGTTTAAGTTCTACGCCCAGGAAGTGCTGCGTGCTGAAGGCGAGAAGTACCAGTCGGTGCGTGCTGAGGTGGGTATTGATGTGTTCACCCAGCCGGTGGGCGTGGTGGGCATCATTGCCCCGTGGAACTTCCCGATTGCCATCCCGGCGTGGAAGATCGCCCCGGCGCTGTGCTTCGGCAACTGCGTGGTGTTCAAGCCGGCCGAACTGGTGCCGTCCTCGGCCTGGGCGCTGGCCGAGATCATTTCGCGTGCCGGCCTGCCAGCGGGTGTGTTCAACATGCTGGTCGGCCCCGGTCGCAGCGTGGGTGACACCATTATTCGCTCACCCGATATCGACGCCATCAGCTTTACCGGCTCCGAAGGCACTGGCAAGCAGATTGCCAGGCTGGCCGCCGAGAACATGACCCGCGTGCAACTGGAAATGGGCGGCAAGAACCCGCTGATCGTCCTCGACGACGCCGATCTGGAGCAGGCGGTCGATGTGGCGCTCAACGGCTCGTTCTTCAGTACCGGCCAGCGCTGCACAGCCAGCTCCAGGGTGATTGTCACCGCCGGTATTCATGATGCGTTTGTCGCGCGTCTGGCCGAGCGCACCCGTGCCCTGAAAGTCGGCGAAGCGCTGGCCGCCGACACCGACATCGGCCCGGTGGTGGATGGCAAGCAACTGGAGCAGAACCTGTCGTACGTGACCATTGGTCAGCAAGAAGGCGCCAGGCTGGTGTGTGGCGGCGAGCGCATCGACAACCAGGCCGGTGCGTTCTACTTCACCCCGGCGCTGTTCACCGAGGTGCGTCCCGAGATGCGCATCTACCGCGAAGAAATCTTCGGCCCGGTGCTCAGCGTGCTCAAGGTGCACAACTATGAACAGGCCTTCGCTGCCGCCGAAGACACGCCGTTCGGGCTGTCGGCCGGCATCGTCACCACCTCGCTCAAGTACGCCGAGCACTTCAAACGCCACAGTTCGGCCGGCATGGTGATGGTCAACCTGCCCACCGCCGGCGTCGATTACCACGTGCCGTTTGGCGGCAACGGCGCCTCCAGCCTTGGCTCGCGGGAGCAGGGCACCCATGCCCGGCATTTCTTTACCCGGGTCAAAACCACTTATCAGTTGGCCTGAGCACTGTTACCTTTTGACATGCAAGCGCGTCTACGCTCAGACCGCATGAAAACTGCTGCGCTCGGTGATGCTGCGTTGAAAGCAGGCTCGGAATGCTCATTGACAACCAGTCAAGTCGCCCGCGACTCCGACCGTTCCTCGCCTGCTTTCGCCTTGCCTGACCTTCGCTCGCGACGTTTTCAAACCGTCTGCTGTTCTTAACCTATTAAATGACGAGGAGCATCATGGCCAAGGCCGCCGATGTGGTAGTGCAATGTCTGGAAAACGAAGGCGTCGAGTACGTATTCGGTATTCCGGGTGAAGAGAACCTCGACCTGCTCGAGTCCCTGCGCAAGTCGCAGATCAAGCTGGTGCTGACTCGCCACGAGCAGTCCGCCGGCTTCATGGCCGCTACCTATGGTCGCCTGACCGGCAAGACCGGCGTGAGCCTGTCGACCCTGGGCCCCGGTGCCACCAACCTGGTCACCGCGGGCGCCTATGCATACCTGGGCGGTATGCCAATGCTGATGATTACCGGCCAAAAGCCGATCAAGAAATCCAAGCAAGGTCGTTTCCAGATTCTGGATGTGGTCGGCATGATGCAGCCGCTGACCAAGTACACCCACCAGCTGGCGAGCGCGGACAACATCCCGTCGCGGGTGCGTGAAGCTTTCCGCCTGGCCGAAGAAGAAAAGCCCGGCGCCGTGCACCTGGAACTGCCTGAAGACATCGCCGCCGAACAGACCGACGTGATGCCGATTCCGCGCAGCGTGCACCGTCGTCCGCTGGCCGAGCACAAGTCCATCGAAGCCGCCGTGGCCAAACTCAAGGCCGCGCGCAGCCCGATCCTGGTGATTGGTGCCGGTGCCAACCGCAAGATGACCGCCAAGGTCCTCAAGCAACTGATCGACAAGACCGGCATCCCGTTTGTCACCACGCAAATGGGTAAAGGTGTGGTCGACGAGCGCCACCCGCGCTTCCTCGGCAACGCCGCGCTGTCGTCCGGTGACTTCGTACACCGCGCCGTCGAAGCTGCCGACCTGATCATCAACATCGGCCACGACGTGATCGAAAAGCCGCCGTTCTTCATGGTCCGTGGCGGCACTGAAGTGATCCACATCAGCTTCCGCAGTGCCGAAGTCGATGCGGTGTACTTCCCGCAGATCGAAGTGATCGGCGACATCGCCAACGCCATCTGGCAGATCGGCGAAGCGCTGGATGCTGCGGCATTCGACGGCAGCGCGCAGTGGGACTTCACCCGTCTGATGGCGATCCGTGAAGCCAACGAAGCGCAAATTGCCGAAGGCGCCGATGACGACCGCTTCCCGGTGTATCCACAGCGTCTGGTGGCCGACATCCGTCGCGCGCTGCCTTCCGAAGGCATCGTGGCGCTGGACAACGGCATCTACAAAATCTGGTTCGCCCGCAACTACAAGGCGCACAAGCCCAACACCGTGCTGCTCGACAACGCCCTGGCGACCATGGGTGCCGGCCTGCCATCGGCAATGGCCTCGCACCTGGTGTATCCGCAGCGTCCGGTGATCTCGGTGTGTGGTGACGGCGGTTTCATGATGAACAGCCAGGAGCTGGAAACAGCCGTGCGCCTGAACATGAACCTGACCGTGGTCATTCTGCGTGACGACGGCTACGGCATGATCCGCTGGAAGCAGGCCAACATGGGCTTCACCGATTTCGGCCTGGACTACGGCAACCCTGACTTCGTCAAATACGCCGAAGCCTACGGTGCCTTTGGCCACCGCGTCGAAAGCGCTGCCGAGTTCCTGCCGCTGCTGGAGAAATGCATCAGCACCCCAGGCGTGCACGTGATCGACTGCCCGGTCGATTACAGCGAGAACGACCGCATCCTCAACACCGAACTGCGCGAGCGCAGCCTGGCGGTGTAATTCGGTCTTCGCGGCTAAAGCCGCTCCTACGGGGTTTGCGACAACCGTAGGAGCGGCTTCAGCCGCGAAACATCGATACGTGCCAGATCCGCGACAAACCTGTAGGCTCCTCGTCTCTCGATTCCCCATCGATCAGGAGCTTTTGTGGATCTGCGTCAACTCGAAGCCTTTGCCGCCGTGATGTCGGCCGGTAGCGTGACCGGTGCCGGGCAGATGCTCGGGCGTTCGCAACCGACCATTACCCGGCAGATCCAGGAACTTGAGCAGGAACTGGGCTTTGCTCTGTTCGAACGCAGCGGCCCCAAGGTCACCCCGACCCAAAAAGCTTTCATGATGACCGCCGAGGTCGAGAGCGCCCTGCAAGGGGTGCGGCATGTGCATCAACGCGCGCTGAACCTGACCCGCGACGAAAACCGCAGCCTGCGTCTGGTCGCCACCCCGGCGCTGGCCGCCGGCCTGTTACCGCCGGCGCTGGCGCTGCTGCCTGAAGACCTGCGCGCCCAACAGCTGCAAATCCAGAGTCTGTCGCCGGAGGCGGCGGTGCAGGCAGTGCTGTCGAAAACCTTCGACCTGGGCATGATCAGCCTGCCACTGGAGCATCGCGGCCTGGAACTGCACTGGATTGGTGAGGCACCTTGCGTGGCGGTGCTGGCCGCAGACAGCGAGCTGGCGGGCGAACCGGTGTTGAGCATGGCGCAACTGGCGGGGCAGACGCTGGTGAGCATTTCCAACCCGTTCCGCTTTCGCCGCCGGATCAACAAGGCCTTCGAGCGCGCAGGTCTTGAACCGGCACACATTCTGGATACCAACACCTCGCTGATCGCCATGCAGATGGCGCGGGTCGGGTTGGGCGTCGCGCTGGTCGATCCGTTCACCGCCTTCGGTGTGCCGTTGCAAGGCGTGGTGGTCAGGCCCATCGAGTCGGCGATTCCGTTCTATTTCGGCCTGGTCTCGGCCCACGCCAGCCCGCTGTCGGATGTCGCCAGGGCGCTGGTCGAGGCCCTGAAAACCACCTCGCAGTCACTGCTGCCCGGCATCACCCTGCACCCGGCCAACCGCCACGATGTGTTGATGCAGGCGATCTACGCCAGCTGATCGCAGGTTCTTGTGGGAGCTCTGCTCGCGAAGGCTTTTTTCAGACGCCACAGATGTTGTGCCTGAGCGGACCGCTTCACGAGCAGCGCCCGCTCCTGCATCGCTCATATTCCAATACTGAATATCCATAGCATTTTTAAGTTGTTGTGGTGATAAGTCGTGTCTCTTAGTATTCGATTACCAAATGAAACGGCTTTGAATATACGAAAAATGGATTCTATGGCTCAGACCACAATCCTGCTTAGCGGAAATCCAGCCGACCTCGGCAAATCGCCGCATCACTTTTCACGGCGACTTGTCGGAGGGATGTTTCATGCAAGCGAAGTTTTCACCAGTTTCAGCGCCCGCGCTGTTGACCCTGGCCGGTCTGTGCTGGGCAGGCGGTGCCCAGGCGGCAGACCAGCAAGAACAGGCGGTTCAGTTGCAGACCGTGGTGTCCGTGGGTAACCGTGGTGTCGAACGCACCGTGGCCGAAAGCGCGGTGCCAATCGATGTGATTGGCGGTCAGGACCTGGAGAAGCAGGGCGCCAGCGTCAGCCTGCGCGACGCGCTGGCCAACCTGTTGCCGTCGTTCAACGTGGCCAAGGTCACAGGCGGGGCCTACAGCAACGTGGCCCGTGCCGCTGGTCTGCGCGGTCTGGGTGGCGGTTATGTGCTGGTGCTGGTCAACGGCAAGCGCCGCCATGGCGGCTCGGTGGCTTCGGACAACTCGGTGCTGGTCGAAGGCTGGAACCCGGCTGACCTTGAGCTGATTCCGGTGGCGGCGGTGGACCGCGTCGAAGTGCTGCGCGACGGTGCTGCTGCCCAATACGGCTCTGACGCGATCGCCGGGGTGATCAATATCATCCTGAAAAAGGACAGCAGCGGCGGCAGCGCCACGACGCTGGTCGGCCGTCGTTCCGGCTATCACGGGGTCGGCTCCAACGGCGAGACTTACCAGCAGAGCATCAACAAGGGTTTTGAGCTGCCCAATGGCGGCTTCTTCAACTTCACCCTGGACGCCAAGAACCAGGACAGCACCAAGCGCTCCGCCGAAGCCACCGGCAGTTTCTACTACCCGGTCAACGGCCAGCCCGACCCACGCGAAACCACCGTGGAGCGGCGCAGCTACGGCGGCGGGCTGCCGGAAATCGAGCAATACAACCTGGCCTACAACGCCGAACTGCCGGTCACCGACGACACCACCCTGTATTCGTTCAGCACCCTCGGTAAGCAGGACGCGCTGGTGTCCATCGGCTTTCGCCGGCCCAACTCCAACACCATCATCAACGAGCTGTACCCCGATGGCATTGCGCCGAACTTCACCTTCGAAAGCCTCGATTACCAAGCCGTATTCGGTGCCCGTGGCAAGGACGTTGCCGGTTGGGACTGGGACCTGAGCACCTCGTATGGCCGCAACCGCCAGAAGCAACTGACCGATAACAACCTCAACCCGTCGCTGGGCACCAGCAGCCCCACCGACTTCTGGTTGCAGACCAACACCTTCGACCAGTGGACCACCAACCTGGACCTGAACCGGACCCTGGACATCGGCCTGAGCAACCCGCTGACTTTCGCCACTGGTCTTGAGCACCGCTTCGAGCATTACCGCACCGAATCCGGCGACCCGGACTCCTACGCCAGCGGCGGTTACCGTTACCCGGCCGGCCACCCGCGTGCCGGCCAGCAGGCGGCCATCGGCGCGCTGGGCAATTACCTGTTGCTGCCTGAAGACGAAGTCAATCTGCGCCGCAGCAACACCGCAGCCTATGTGGACTTCGGTCTGGACGTTACTGACAAATGGTTTGTCGGTGCGGCCGGGCGTTTCGAGCACTACACCGACAGCTCGGGCAATACCTGGACCGGCAAGCTTTCCACCCGTTATGCCTTCACCCCGGAACTGGCAGCTCGCGGTGCATTGAGCACAGGTTTCGTGGCGCCGTCGATGATCCAGCAGGGTTACGCCAAGACTGGCCTGGGTCGGCGCACCATCGGCAATGAAACCCGCGACATCATGATCAAGCGCGTCCAGCCGGACTCGGCCATCGGCCGGGCACTGGGCGCCGAAGACCTGGAACCGGTGCGCTCGCAGAGCCTGTCGGCCGGCCTGACCTGGAACCCGCTGAAAAACCTTAACGTCTCGCTGGATGCCTACCTGATCGACCTGCAAGACCGCATCGCCCTGGTCAGCCCGCTGCAAGGCGCGGCGGTGGACGGCATCCTGGCGACCTACGGCTTTTCCCATGTGCAACAAGTGCAGTATTACGCCAACGCCTTCGACACCCGCACCCGCGGTGTGGACCTGGTGGTGGACTACACCCAGCACCTGGGCGAGTTCGGCCGCCTGCGTTACAACCTTGGCGCCAACTGGAACAAGGCAACCATCACCGATCAGAAAGACAACCCCGCCCAGTTGCAGAGCCTTGGCCTGTCGCGCTTTGAGCGCAGCGGTCTGGGCGGCATCACCGACCTGACGCCGAAAACCAAGTTTCTGTTGGGCGTGAACTGGCAGCGTGGCGACTGGGACGTGGGGCTGCGCACCACCCGTTACGGCGAAGTCAAACGCCTGGGTGACACCAACGGCGGGGTGGACGAACGCTTTGGCGCCAAATGGATCACCGACATCGACGTCGGCTACCAGATCACCGACAACGTCAAAGTCTCGCTGGGCGCGGACAACGTGTTCAACGTCTACCCGGACAAACACACCGTCACCGACGTATCGGGCGCTTCCTATTACTCATCGATCTCGCCGTTTGGCTCATACGGGGCTTTTTACTATGGGCGGCTGAATATCGATTTTTGATAACTGTTTCGTCGTAGGAGCGGCTTCAGCCGCGAATCACGGTATTTGCCTTCGCGGCTGAAGCCGCTCCTACAGGCCGAGCAAGACCACACGACTTCCTTTACCGAGACCGCACACCCATGCCTGACACCCATACCCCCATCGGCCTGCCTGCCCTCGAAGCACGCTTGCGCGAAGACCTGGAATGGCTCGGCCTGCCCGCACAACCCTGGGTCAAGACTCAGCAGCATGGCGACACCGAACTGCTCGATGTCGCCATCGTCGGCGCCGGCATGGCCGGGATGGCCGCCGCTGCCGAGTTGCATCACCTGGGCGTGCGCAGCGTGCTGTTCGATCAGTCCGAGCCGGGTTTTGAAGGGCCGTGGGCGACCACGGCACGGATGCAGACCCTGCGCTCGCCCAAACAACTGGCAGGTCCCGCGCTGGGCTTGCCGGCCCTGACGTTCCGGGCCTGGTATCAAGCCCGTTTCGGTCTTGCGCAATGGCAGGCGCTGGACAAGATCCCGCGCCTGCAATGGGCCGAGTACCTGCGCTGGTATCGCCAGGTACTGAACCTCGATGTACGCAACCAACACCGCATCGCCAGTGTGCAACCGACCGCCGAAGGCTTCGTGCGCCTGCTGATCGATGCGCCTGACGGCCGTCAGGAAGTGCTCGCCCGGCACGTGGTACTCGCCACCGGCCGCGACGGCATGGGCGGCCCTTGGGTGCCGGATCTGGCGCTGGCCTTGCCGCGCCAGTACTGGGCGCATTCGGCCGATGGCCTGCAGGACGCCTGGTTTACCGGCAAGCGCGTGGCCGTCATCGGCGGCGGCGCTTCGGCGATGGACGCTGCCGGTACGGCGCTGGAAGCTGGTGCGGTCTCGGTCGACATGCTGGTGCGCCGCCGTGAACTGCCGCGCATCAACAAGGGCAAGGGGGCCGGCAGCCCCGGCATGACCCACGGTTACTGGCGCCTGCCCGATGCCTGGAAATGGCAGATCCGCGAATACCTCAATGCCCAGCAGACCCCGCCGCCACGCGGCAGTACCTTGCGTGTGGCGCGCCACGCCAATGCCCGCTTGCTGCTGGACAACGCCTTGGAAGCGGTCGAACTCGACAGCCAGGGCCAGTTGCAGGTGCGCACCTCACAAGCCAATCTGGTTTATGACTTCATTGTCTTCGCCACCGGCTTTCGCACCGACCTGGACAAACGCCCGGAATTCGCCCCGTTCGCGCCGTACATCCGGCGCTGGTCCGAGCGTTTTCCGTTGCCGGCCGACCAACTCGACAGCGAAGCCGCGCAACTGCCCGACCTGGGGCCGCTGTTTGAATTTCTGCCGCGTGAGCCGGGTATCTGTCCGGGGCTGGAGCGTATCCACTGCTTCAACTATCCCGCTGCGCTGACCTACGGCGGCGTGTCGGGAGATATCCCGGCGATCAGCGACGGCGCCAAGCGCATCGCCCAGGGCCTGGCTGGGCAACTGTTCAATGAAGACATCGAGCAGCACTTTCAGGCCATGCAGCACTATGCCGATCCCGAGCTTGAGGGCGACGAGTGGTGGGCCGGCAGCCTGACGGCCGGGGAGCTGCGCACGTGACCGGCTGGCTGCTGCGCCGTATCGGCCAGGCGTTCATCGTGCTGGTGCTGATGTCGCTGATCGTGTTCGTCGGCCTCAATGCCATCGGTAACCCGCTGGATATCCTGATCGGCGAAGACCTCAATCAGGCTGAACGGGCGGCGGCAATTGCCCGACTGGGTCTGGATCAGCCGCTGTGGCAACAGTACCTGCACTTCATCGGCGGGGCGCTGGACGGGCATCTGGGCAAGAGCTATGTGCATCACGAAGATGCCTTGCAACTGGTCCTCAACCGCCTGCCGGCCACCGTTGAACTGGCGGTCACGGCGCTGCTGCTGGCGATTCTGGTCGGCGTGCCGCTGGGGCTGTTTGCCGGGCTGTATCCTGACCACCCGTTGTCAAAGCTGATGATGGCCACCAGCATCATCGGTTTCTCGCTGCCGTCGTTCTGGGTGGCGCTGATGCTGGTGCTGTTTTTCTCGGTGCATCTGGGCTGGCTGCCGGCCAGTGGCCGGGGCGAAACCCGTGAGCTGTTCGGTATCCAGTGGTCGTGGTTCACCCTCGACGGCTGGCAGCACCTGCTGCTGCCAGCGCTGAACCTGGCGCTGTTCAAGGTCTCGCTGATCCTGCGCCTGACCCGCGCCGGGGTGCGCGAGATTCTGCCTCAGGACTTCGTCCGGTTTGCCCGTGCCAAGGGCCTGTCGCCGCTGCGCGTGGTGCTGATGCACGTGCTGCGCAACACCCTGATTCCGCTGGTCACCGTGCTGGGCCTGGAGCTGGGCTCGACCATCGCCTACGCGGTGGTCACCGAGAACATCTTTGCCTGGCCCGGTTCCGGCAAGCTGATCCTCGACAGCATCAACAGCCTGGACCGCCCGGTGGTGGTCGCCTACCTGATGGTCGTGGTGGTGATCTTCGTCACCCTCAACCTGATCGTCGATATCTTGTACCGCGTGCTTGACCCGCGGGTTCGTCTGGAGGCTGCGCGATGAGTGGTGCTGTGTCTGCCGTGTCTGTCGTTTCGCCCTGGCAGCGCGCCCTGGGCGATTTCTTGCGCTCGCCTTCGGCCTTGCTGGGGCTAGTGCTGTTGCTGGGCATCGTCCTGCTGGCGGTGCTGGCGCCGTGGGTCACCCCGCAAAATCCCTATGACCTGCTGCAACTGGATGTGCTCGATGCACGGCTGGCACCGGGCAGCGAGAGCATGAGTGGCGGTTTCACTTACTGGCTGGGCACCGACGGCCAGGGCCGCGACCTGTACTCGGCGATCGCCTATGGCCTGCGCATCAGCCTGGTCGTGGGGCTGGGCTCGGCGTTGATTGCAGCGGTGGTCGGCACCGTGATCGGCCTGGCTGCGGCATACGCCGGTGGCTGGGTCGATGCGTTGCTGATGCGTCTGGTCGACATGCTGCTGTCGTTCCCCGGCATCCTCATGGCGCTGATGATCCTCGCCTGGCTGGGCAAGGGCGTCGGCAACGTGATGCTGACCCTGGTGGTGCTGGAGTGGGCCTACTACGCGCGCACCGCCCGCGGCCAGGCGCTGGT
Source organism: Pseudomonas sp. 21LCFQ02 (assembly GCF_024129895.2). Taxonomy (NCBI): domain Bacteria; kingdom Pseudomonadati; phylum Pseudomonadota; class Gammaproteobacteria; order Pseudomonadales; family Pseudomonadaceae; genus Pseudomonas; species Pseudomonas sp. 21LCFQ02. The sequence goes on along the minus strand of NZ_CM178749.1, from coordinate 416,001 downwards.
CGAGAGCCGTCGTGAATACGTTGAGGCCGCACGCGGCCAGGGTATTACCCGCTGGCGCATTCTGCTCGGTCATATCCTGCCCAACTGCCTGCCGCCGCTGATCGTCATCGGCGCATTGCAGATCGCCCGCGCTATCACCCTGGAAGCGACCCTGTCGTTCCTCGGCCTGGGCGTGCCGATCACCGAACCCTCGCTGGGCCTGCTGATCGCCAACGGCTTTCAGTACATGCTCGGCGATGAATACTGGATCAGTGTGTTTCCGGGGCTGGCCCTGCTGCTGACCATTGTCGCCATCAATCTGGTGGGCGACCGCCTGCGCGATGTGCTCAACCCGAGGCTGCAAGCATGACGGCCGCTATTGAAGTACGGCCGGCCACCCTGCAAGTGCGTGGCCTGAGCGCCGCCTTTCAGACCCGCGACGGCCTGCTGCCGGCGGTGCGCGACCTGTCACTGACCCTGGCACCGGGGCGCATTCTGGGGCTGGTCGGTGAGTCCGGTTCGGGCAAATCGGTGACCGGCTTTTCCATTTTGGGCCTGCTGGATAAACCCGGACGGATCACCGCCGGCGAGATCCTGTTCCAGGGCCGCGACCTGCGCCGGCTCAAGCCCCGTGAATTGCGCGAGTTGCAGGGCGACCGGCTGGCGATGATTTTCCAGGACCCGATGATGACCCTCAATCCGGTGTTGCGGGTCGACACCCAGATGATCGAGGCGGTGCGCGCGCATCGGCGGGTCAGCCAGGCTGAAGCCCGGACCCTGGCCAGCAACACCCTGGCGAGCATGGGCATTGCCAGCCCGGATGAACGCCTGCGCGCCTACCCGCATCAGTTGTCTGGCGGCATGCGCCAGCGGGTGGCGATCGCCATTGCCTTGCTGCACCGCCCGGACCTGATCATCGCCGACGAGCCGACCACCGCACTGGACGTGACCATTCAGGCGCAGATCCTCGCCGAGGTGCAGAAACTGGTGCGTGAGCAAGGTACTTCGCTGCTGTGGATTACCCACGACCTGTCGGTGGTCGCCGGGCTCGCCGATGAACTGGCGGTGATGTATGCCGGGCGCATCGTCGAACAAGGCCCGGTGGACGCGCTGCTGGATAACCCGCAGCACCCCTATACCCAAGGCCTGATCGACAGCCTGCCGAGCCGCAACAAGCGCGGCGAACGGCTGCGGCAGATCCCCGGCATGGCGCCGTCGCTGGGCAACCTGCCCAACGGCTGCGCCTTCGCCCCGCGCTGCCCGAGGGCCAGCGACGCCTGCGCCGCAGAGCCGCCATTGCAATTGCTTGAGGGACGCAGTGTGCGTTGTTTTCATCCCGGCGCCGGAGCAGGAGAAGCGCATGCCCAGTGATATTCCGTTGATCGAACTGCGTCAGGTCAGCAAGGAGTTTTCCTCCGGCCAGCCCGGTATCGCTGGGCGTGCCTTGCAGCGCCTGGGCCTGCTCCGGCCGCCGGCGCTGACCCGTGCGGTGGACAGCGTTGACCTGAGCATCCGCCGTGGCGAGGTGGTCGGCCTGGTCGGTGAGTCCGGCTGTGGCAAGTCCACCCTCGGGCGCATCGCCGCCGGTCTCAACTCTGCGACCCGTGGCCAGGTGCGCTTTGACGGTCAGGTGCTGGACGAGCTGCCGAGTGCGCAACGTCAGGCGGCGCGGCTCAAGGTGCAGATGATCTTCCAGGACCCGTACTCAAGCCTTAACCCGCGCCTGCGCATCGACCGCATTGTCGGCGAGGGCGCACGCCTGCAAGGCCTGACTGACCGCGCCGGTTTTGATGATTACGTCAGCACCCAGTTGCAGCGCGCCGGCCTCGACCCGGCGCTGCGGCTGCGCTACCCGCATCAGTTCAGCGGCGGTCAGCGCCAGCGCATCGGCATTGCCCGCGCCCTGGCAGTGCAGCCTGATGTGCTGGTCTGTGATGAGTCGGTGGCGGCGCTGGACGTGTCGATCCAGGCGCAGATTCTCAACCTGTTCATGGACCTGCGCGAGCAACTGGGCCTGACCTACCTGTTCATCAGTCACGATCTTGGCGTGGTCGAGCACCTGTGCGACCGGGTGGTGGTCATGTACCTCGGTCGTGTGGTGGAGCAGGCGTCGGTGGACGACCTGTTCGCCCGGCCCAACCACCCCTACACCCAGGCCTTGCTGGCGCAGATTCCGCGCTTTGAACTGCGCCGTAGCCAGTACGCGCCTATTGAAGGTGAGATGCCCAGCCCGCTGGCACCCCCTTCGGGCTGTCATTTTCACCCCCGTTGTCCGTATGCCAGCGCCCGCTGCCGCGAGCAGGCGCCACCGTTGCAACAGGTGGCGCCGGGGCACTTCAGCGCTTGCCATCTCAATCACCCCGTATGAACGAGGAACGCCATTTGAAACCCTTACTGACAAGCGCGCTGACCCTGGCCCTGCTAAGCGCCAACCACGCGCTGGCCGCCGACGCCGACAAGACCCTGCGCATCGCCTACGCCGACCCGGTGTCGTCGCTGGACCCGCAACTGAACAACCATGCCGGCGACCGCTCTATCGCCCTGCACACCTACGAGTCGCTGCTCGAACGCCGCGACGACGGCAATCATCCGGGCCTGGCGAAAAGCTGGGAAGCCAAAGACAACCTGACCTGGGTGTTCCACCTGCGTGACGACGTCAAGTGGCAGGACGGCAAGCCGTTCACCGCTGACGACGTGGTGTTCTCCATCGAGCGGGCGCGCAATGTGCCGGGCAGCGTGGCGTCCTACGCGGCGGGCCTGCGCACGGTGGCCTCGGTCAAGGCTCTGGATGCCCATACCGTCGAGATCAAGACCAACGTCCCGAACCCGATTCTGGTGGCTAACGTCGACGCCACCTACCTGGTCAGCCGCCACGTCGGCGCCACCGCCACCAGCGAAGACTACGGCAGCGGCAAGGCCGCCATCGGCACTGGCCAGTACAAGCTGGTGTCCTACAGTCAAGGCGACCGTGCACTGTTCGAGCGTAACGACAATTATTGGGGGCCGAAACCGGCCTGGGCCAAGGTCGATTATCGCTACATCCCCAACCCGGCCGGGCGTACCGCCGCACTGTTGGCCGGCGACGTGGACGTCATCGACAAGGTTTCGCCCAGCGACGTGCAGAAACTCAACAAGACCAGCGGCGTGAAGGTGTTCGCCTACCCCGGGCTGCGTGCGCTGATCATCCAGCCAAGCTTCCGCGAAGGCCCCAACGAGTTCATCCGTGACAACAGCGGCAAGCCGCTGGCACACAACCCGCTGCGTGACGTGAAAGTGCGTCAGGCGCTGTCGCTGGCGATCAACCGCAAGGCCATCGTCGAGCGCATCCTGCAAAACACCGTCACCGAGGCCAACCAGTGGATGCCGGCCAATACCTTCGGCTATAACCCCGAGGTCAAGGACATCCCCTTCGATGCCAAAAAAGCCAAGGAGCTTTTGAGTGAGGCCGGTTACCCGGAAGGCTTTCAACTGACCGTGCACGTGCCGGGCGACCGTTACCCGCTGGCGCCGGAATCGATGCAGGCGGTGGCGCAGTTCTGGGCGCGGATCGGCGTCAAGGTTGATCTGCAGGTGGTGCCATGGTCGGTGTACTCCAGCCGCGCCAACAAGAACGAGTTCGCCGTCAGCGTGATTGCCTGGGGCAACGGCACCGGCGAAGCCAGCTACGGCCTGACCAACATCCTCGCCACTGCCGATGCAAGCAAAGGCCTGGGCATGTCCAACTGGGGCCGCTACAGCAACCCGCAGGTCGATGCGGACCTGGACAAGGCCACTGTCGAGTTCGACGAAGCCAAACGCGCCGCGATCCTGCGTGACTCGGTCAAGCGTGTCAGCGACGACGTCGGCATCCTGCCGCTGTTCCACTACCAGAACATCTGGGCGGCCCGTGACGGCCTGAAAGTGGTGCCGTGGGTCAGCGACCGCACCACCGCACTGATGGTGACTGAAGAGAAACCAAGCGGGGGAAAGTGATGGGCCAACTGACTGTCACTCCGGCTACTGGCCTGCTCGACGAGCTGCGGCACATCCGTGTCGCAGGTCTGGCAGCGGGGCAGACTGTCACCCTGACCGCCCGCACCCGGCGCGGCAAGGGCGTGGACTGGGTCAGCCAGGCCAGCTTTGTCGCCGATGTCCACGGCACGGTAGACCTGCAACGTGATGCGCCGGTGGCTGGCGATTATCAGGGCATCAGCCCGCTGGGCCTGCTCTGGAGCCAGCAACCCGAAAGTCAGCCGGCCACTGGCGCGGTGTTCCCGGACGACTTGCTGCAACCCTTGCAGACCCGCATCAGCATTGAGGGCAGCGAGGCATCTGCGACCCTGACCCAGTATCTGGCGGCTGCCGGGGTGACCCGGCGCGAGGTGCGTGAAGAGGGGCTGGTCGGCACCCTGTTCCTGCCGGCCGGTGCCGGGCCGCACCCGGCGGTGATCGTGCTCAACGGCTCAGGCGGCGGCATCAACGAACCCCGCGCGGCGCTGTATGCCTCGCGTGGCTACGCCGCGTTGGCCCTGGGTTACTTCAAGGCGCCGGGACTGTCGGGCTACATCTCCAACACCCCGCTGGAGTACTTCGAGCGTGGCCTGGACTGGCTGCGCCGTGAGGTCAAACCGGCCCATGACTTCGTCGCCTTGAGCGGCCAATCGCGCGGTGGTGAACTGGTGCTGCTGCTCGGCAGCCTGTTCCCGGACAAGGTCTCGGCGGTGATCGGCTACGTGCCCAGCGCGCTGGTGCATGGCGGTCAGGCCGCCGCCGACCCTGCCGTGGGCCGTGATGGCCCGGCCTGGTTGTATCAGGGCAAACCGCTGGTGCACCTTTGGAATGACAACCGCACCGCCAACTGGCAGGCCCGCGATGCCGGCCAGCGAAACGCCGTATCGATGCGCACCGCCCTGGATGACCCTGAGGCGGTCGAGCGGGCGCGTATCAAGGTGGAGAACATCAAAGCTCCGGTGATCCTGCTTTCGGCCGGTGATGACGCGGCCTGGCCGTCGGATTTGTTCTCGCGCATGGTCAGTGAACGCCTGGAGCAGCACCACCACGGCTGGCCGGTGCAGCATCTGGATTTCCCGCAGGCCGGGCACAGCATCCTGCTGCCGTTCATTCCGTCCACCTGGAGCAATGACGGCAATCCCGCCGCCAACGCCGAGGCCAACGAGCAATCGTGGCAGGGCGTGCGTCAATTCCTGCAAGACGCCGTGGCCGCGCGCCAGGCAAGTCTGGAGAAACACCCATGAGTGCCACTGCTACAGATCTGATCGACAGCCTGGTGCTGAGCGAACACAGCCCGCTGCGCGAGATTCGCCAGGCGCGCAGCAAAGTCACCCTGGCCACTCAGGCCAGCCACGACGCCCTGTTCGCCGCCGAGCTGGCCGGCAGCCTGAGTGTCGAAACCCGCCTGCTGGTGGCGCTCTATGGCAGCGCATTGAGCCGCCAGACCGCGCTGGTTGCCTACTACCGTGAACGCTTGGTCGAGCTCAACAGCGCCACGGCTGTAATCAATGCCGTCGAGCAAGACGACCTGAGCGCTATCAATGACGCGCCACTGCGCCAGGTTCTGGGCTATACCCGCACCCTGATCGTCGCGCCGAAAGAAGGCGACCGCGCCGCCCTGGAGGCATTGCGTGAAGCCGGCCTCAGCCCGCTCGACGTCGTGACCTTGGCGCAACTGATCGCCTTTATCTCTTACCAGGTACGCCTGACCGCCGGTCTTGCCGCCCTGCAAGCGTTGGGAGCTGCGCAATGAGCCAGATCATTCGTCACAACGGCTTCACCAATGAAACCCTGGGCTGGAAATCCTGGTTGCCGATCGTCACCCCGGAGCAGGCCAACCCCGAGCAACTGGAAGTGCTCAAGGAAAGCCATCCCAAGGCGCTGACCAGTGAGTATTACCTGACCCTGATCCACCAGCCCGAAGTGCTGCGCCAGCGTTCGCTGGTGTTCAACGCCATCATGTACGCCCCCGGCGGCCTGCCGCGTGCCGAACGCGAACTGGCCAGCACCGTCGTGTCACGGGTCAACCACTGCGTGTACTGCGCCTCGGTGCATGCCCAGCGTTTCGAACAACTGGCCAAACGCAATGAAGTGATCGCCGAAATCTTCGCCGACCCGCAAACCGCAGGCGGCAATGAGCGCGAGCAAGCGATCATCCGCTTCTCCATCGACCTGACCCTCGACCCCGGCGCCACCGGCCCGGAGCAGGTCCTGCCGCTGCGTGAAGCCGGGCTTGAGGATGGCGAGATTCTGGACTTGATTCAGGCGGTGGCGATCTTTGCCTGGGCCAACCGGTTGATGCTCAACCTGGGCGATCCGGTATTTGGCCAGGAGTAAGCCGCACGGTCGGCGTCAGTTGTTGCGTACTTCGGGGTAGCACAACCGGCGCTTTTCCCGGCAGTCCTTGGTCTTGAGTGCTGCGTCCTTGTCGTCGTCCGGGAAAGCGGGCGGCGGCCCGTAGCTGCCGCTGGGGATGCGGCGCGCCCGCTCTGCATCACACAGCGCAAAACCGTCAGACAACCCGCGCAGGTACTCAGCCTCGTCGGTGGCGGGTACTTTCCGGTTGCGGTCATAGTCTTGCTTGAGCTTGTCTGCGCAGCCGTCGCGATAGCCCGCCCGGTATGGCTCCAGCGGCTGCCATGGCAGCTCGATAGCGGCGCCATTCAGGCAACCGGACAGGCCCGCGCCCAGCGCTACAACACACAGCAAACGCAGCCACTTCATTGGCCATCACTCCAGGCTCAGGACGCATTGAACTGCCTGAATAGCCCAGCCCAGGGCTTTTTTCAATACCGCAGTTCCACCGCCACATAAGCGCCGATGCCGTCTCCGGGCCACAGCGCTGCGGTGTCGTTGCCTGCCACGTTGTATTGCGGGGTCACTGCGGTTACGTGGGCCTTGTTGGCGAGGTTCTTCAGGTCCAGCGAGACTTTCCAGTCGCCCTTGGGGGCGGCGAAACCAACGTTGGCACCCCAGATGGTGTAAGAGGGCGCATAAAAGGTATTGGCGTAGTCCACTGCGGTACGCGCCGCCGACTGCACATTGACGCCGGTGTAGAAGCCGCTGTGATGCTGGTACTGCAACTCTGACTGATAGACGTGTTCTGGCAGGCCCGGCAACTGGTTGCTGCCGAAGGTGTCATCGTTGCGGTAGTAGAAGTCGTTCCAGGTGTACACCTGACGCCAGTTCAACCGGTCGCCTTGCGGATTTTCCCAAAGGCGGGTGGTCAACCCGGCTTCCACCCCCTGGTGGATGGTCGGCGAGGCGTTGAAAGCGCCGGTGACCGCCGCCGAGCTGGCGGTGGCGGCGATCAGTTGCACATTGAGCAGTTCGTCATGAATCCACGAGCGGTACAGGGCCAGGCTGCCGTCGAAGATCCCCGCTGTGCCCTTGATGCCGAACTCCAGGGTGTTGGCTTTCTGCTCGACCAGCGGCCTGATGTAAGGCGTGGTCGGGCCGGAACCTGAGTATTCCCAGGAGGCTGGCGGGTCGATGGAGCGGCTGAAGTTGACGAATGCCTGCAGCTGCGGGGTGAATTCGTAACGCAGGCCGATGCGCGGGGCGATGCTCCAGTTGTTGTAATCCTCGTAAGTGGGAAAGCTGGTGGTGTTGGCATTGACCGCCTGCTCGATGTCGGTCTTGCGCCGGACATTGACGAACGACACGCCACTGGTCAGCCACAACCGGTCGGTCAGGCTCAGGTCATTGCCCAGGGAAAACACCCGGTCGAACGAGTCCTCGTAGTTCACCCGCTTGAGCGTGGATTTGCCAGCGGTTGCCGAGTTGACCCCGCCGCGCAAATGCTGGGTCGAGGTGAAGGCAATACTGCTACGGCTCTCACGGCCGAACACCTGATCGAAGCGCTCGTAACCCAGTGCCAGGTTCAGGTCGTGCCAGTCCCAATAGCTCGGGTTGCTCGGGCTGTTGGGGTTATTGGTGTGCCGGTAGTCGTGGTAGGCCAGGCCCAGCGACAGCCGCGAATCGTCATCGAAGGTGTAGGTGGTCTTGCTGCCCAGCCAGATACTCCCGGGGCGCCTGGCCCCGGCACCGCTGGAGCGGGCGGTGGCACTGGCGCGGCGGGCGTTGTCTTTGATCGCTGTAAGGGTGGTGGCGCTGGGGTCGTTGTGGAATTCGTCGCGGTAGCGCAGCAATACGCGGGTTTCCAGTTGCGGGCTGAAGCGATAACCGGCGTTGGCCACCACGCCTGAGCTTTTCGACAGGCTGTAGTCGCGATAGCCCTCATTGCGATAATTGTCGACGTTGAGGTAGTAATCCAGCGCCCCCTCGACGCCGCCGATGCTGACCGCCTGCTTCTGGTAGCCATAGCTGCCGGCCTCGGCACGCAAGCGCAGGCCAGGCGCACTGTAGCCTGTGTGGTTGACGAAATTTACCGCCCCGCCCAGGGTCAACGCGCCGTACTGGAAGGCATTGGCGCCGCGCAGAATCTCGGTGTAGTCGACCCCGGAGGCGTTCAGAAACTCATAGGGGGTGCCGCCCGGCCCGGTCAGCGACAAACCGTCGAACAGAAATTTGATGCCTTCGCGAAAGTAACCCGGCGAGGTGTTGGCGCCAGAGCCGCGAATCGAAATCTTCGCCGCATCGTTACCGCCGGTTGATTGCACGAACACGCCGGGCTGGTAACCCAGGGTGTCTTGCAGGTTGGCGGTGCGGCCTTTGCCCAACTCTTCACTGTCCACCACACTGGTGCCGCCCGGCACCTCGGCCAACTGGCTCCTGGCCTGTTCAGCAGCGCTCTGCCGCTCGCCCTGCACCGTGACCGTTTCGAGCCGGCGCGGACTGTCGTCGGCCATGGCGATGCTGCAACCCAGTGCCCCTGCGCCCAACCCCATCAATAACGTGGCAGCCTGTAAGCGATCTTTCTTTGTTAAATACATTGCGATGTTTCCTGACGTCCATGGGTCATTGTCTTCGGCGTTCTATGCGCATAGTCAGGCCACTGGAAAGAGTGCAGAGCAGGTTCTATGCCAGTATTAAAAGAACGGCAAATAGCGGGTTTTACAGTGCTGCTTAATAATGAGCTGAGCGAAAACAGGAAACTTTGTGGAATGACTGTGTGCTGGCGGTCAGTGCGAGTAATAAGCCAGTAACCGATGGTTATTAGCCGGTTGGCTTCGTGTTTGTTGAAGTTTGCACAGCCCGGCTATTGCCTTCGGGGTTTGACTGGTGTGCGCGGTTTATTGTTTGCCTGCCAACAGTGAATAAACAGATTGTACGGGCTTGTTACTTCAGAAAAGTCTGTTTGTGCTGAATAACACCTTGTTGGGTGCTGGCACGACAAGTGCAATGCCTCTTTTAAAAACCTTTAATCGTGCCCGGCTTCCGGGTCAGCGAAATTCTAACTTGGGGCGTCGTTAATATGCTTAAGCAACACAACTATGGGCGTTACTTGCCGGTGCTGGCCAGTGCTGCCAGCCTGCCGATCCTGACGGCGTTGCTGGTGCCTTTTGCGCAGGCGGCGGGCGATTCGCAAACCACGCTGGAAAGGGTCACGGTGACCGGGGCTGCGGTCAGTGACGTGCAGAAAGAGCGCAAGCGCTTGCAGAAGGTGGCCGGCAATACCGCCGTGGTCGATAACCGCCAGGTCGAGCAGGGCAGAGCCTCCAATGCCGAAGACGTGCTGGCCCTGCAACCAGGGGTATTCGCCCAGGCCACCAGTGGCACCGGAGCCAACAAGATTTCGATTCGCGGCTCGGGCCTGAACACCTTCTATCAAGGCTATGTGCTGGGTACCAAGTTTCTCTTCGACGGTTTGCCGATCACCGGCCCTGGCGGTACCCAGGAGGACTTTCTCGACCTGCAGGCCGTTGACCACACCGAAGTGCTGTACGGCGCCAACGCTGCCGAATACGCGGCGCTTTCGCTGGGCGGGGCGATCAATTTCGTCAGCAAGACCGGGCGTACCGACCCTGGCCACTACGCGCGTTTTGAAATCGGCAGCTACGGCTACCGTAAACAGCAGTTGAGCACCGGTGGGGTGGTGGGTGACAGCGACTACTACATCAACCTGACCCACAACGAGCGCGACGGTTATCAGGATCATGCCGCCAACGAAGGCCAGAGCCTGGCTGCCAACTTTGGCCATGTGTTCAGCCCCAAGCTGCAAACCCGCTTCTTCGTCAAATACCGTGAAGAAGAACTGGTCAACGGCAACACCCTGACCCGCCAGCAGCTCAAGCACGACCCGCGCAGCAATCTGCTGCCCACCGGGCGGCGCAAGGACGGCACCACTTTTATCGGCAACAAGACCACCTGGACCTTCGATGACGGTGCCAGGCTCGAAGTCGGTGCGGCCTACAACAACTACCCGCTGCTCAACGGCTGGCGCTACGCGGTAGCGCCCCAGGACTGGCGCTCCAAAGACATCAACCTGACCCTGCGCTACCTGCGTACCGGCGACAGTTTCTTCGGCCTGCCCAGCGACAGCAGCATCATTTTCAGCAACACCCGGGCCTACCTGGCCGACGTGAAATCCCACAGCGCTGCCACCGGCATCAAACAGCAGGAAACCAACTACACCGGCTCGCGCGACACCGTGCTGACCTTCGGTAACGAGCTGCAACTGGCCGACCGGCTCTGGCTGTCTACCGGCCTGTCGGCGATCAACATCAAGCGCAAGGCCGAGATCGAATACACCACTGGCGTCAATACCTCAGCTTTCCCCGGTTCGGTTGAGTACAGCGAGAACTACCTGGCGCCACGCATCGGCGTGCGCTACCAGTTGAACCCTGACCTTCAGCTGTTCAGTAATGTCAGCCGCAGTATCGACCCGCCGGTAACCTGGCAACTGGGCAGTACCGGCAACCCGTGGCTGTCGGATGTGCGGCCACAAAAGGCCAATACCTTCGAGGTGGGGATTCGTGGCAGCCACGGCATCTTCGACGGCAGCCTGACCTTGTACCGCTCCTGGGTGCAGGATGAACTGCTGACCGTGGTGACTCGCCAGGCCACTGCGACTCAAGACCAGCTGACCGGCACCTCCAACGCCAGCTCGACCATTCACCAAGGCATCGAGGCCGGGCTTAACACCCTGTTGTGGAGCGGCGCCAATGGCGACACGCTGGACCTGCGTCAGGCTTACACCCTCAACGATTTCCACTATCGCAACGACAGCACCTTTGGCGACAACGAACTGCCCAGCCTGCCGCGCCAGGTGTATCAGGCTGAATTGGCGTATCGGCAACAGAGTGGTTTTTATGCCTCGCTCAACCTGCGGGCAGCGTCGAGTTACTACATCGACTACGCCAATAGCTGGCAGGCACCTTCCTATGTACTCTGGGGTGCCAAGGTCGGTTACCAGGCGCCGAGCAAAAAGTGGGAGGTGTTTGCCGACCTGCGCAACATCACCGACGAGCGCTATGCCACGGCCGCCAACACGGCTTACAACGCCAATGGCCGTGACTCGGCAAACTTCTATCCCGGTGACGCCTTTTCGGTGACCACCGGTGTGGCGTTTCGCTTTTGAAGCCGCAGCCGCTGTTGGCCTGGCAACAGTGCCCCGACACTTTGTCGTTTCCAGAGCGGGTTACACGCAGGTCTGTGCCGATCCGCAAAACTGCTCCAGGCCCGGCGAATCCTGGCCTGAAGCGGTATTGGCCGAGACTGGCACAAGCACTGCAATACCAAGGGCATGAACAGACCAATACCCCGGCGCCTGCGCTGATGAGCATGTTGTTACGGCAAGCCCGGCATTGCCTGGCCCCGCTGTGCCTGCCGCTGCTGATGCTGGCGCTGCCCGGTTGCTCGCCGGCCACGCCGCCAGGCTCTTCATCAGGCAATGCTTCCGCCAGCTCGGCGCTGGCCGACGAAACACGGCTGGGTGAAGACGGCGTGCTGCGTTACCCGGCGAGTGATTTTGTCGAGCAGCAACCAGGCCGGCGCGGCGGCACCTTGCGAGTCTCGGCGGCCACCGATGCCGGCAGCTTCGACATTCACGGGCTGTCGCACGGCAATATGCAGTGGATGGGACGCATCCTGTTCGACTGTCTGGTCTATCAGACCGGTGACGGCACGCTCACGCCCTGGCTGGCGAAAAGCTGGGACATCAGCCCCGACGGCAAGACCTACACCTTCCACCTGCGTGACGACGTGACCTTCAGCGATGGCGAGCGCTTCAACGCTGAAACGGTGCGGCTTAACCTTGAACACATGCGCGACCCGGCGACCAGGTCGCCGCTGGCGGCCGCTTACATCGCGCCCTACCTCAGTGGCCGGGTGGTGGATGACTACACCTTTGAGGCCACCCTGCGCGAACCCTATGCGCCGTTTCTGGATGTGCTGTCGCAAGCCTGGCTGGGCATGATCTCGCCGCGGCAGATCCGTGAAGCACCGCGCAGCATCGCCAGCCGACCCATCGGCAGCGGGCCGTTTGTGCTCGACAGCTATGTGCGCGACCAGGGTGCCAGCTTCGTGCGGCGTGCCGGTTACCAGTGGGCGCCGCCGGCCATCGCGCATCAGGGCGAAGCCTACCTGGAGCGCATTGAACTGAGTTATGTGCCCGAAGCGATGATTCGCTACACCTCCCTGGAGTCGGCGCGCAGTGACCTGGCGCTGGATGCGCCGCCGCAGAACGCGGCCGCGATCCGCAGTAATCCGCAACTGGTGCTGCGCAGCCGCATTCGCAAGGGCAACCCGAGCCGCAGCATGACCTTCAATGTGCAGCGCGTCCCGTTTGACGATGTGCGTGTACGCCAGGCGGTGGCGCGGGCTATCGACCGTGACGGTCTGGCGTGGATCAGCGGCTTCGGCGAGTTCCTGGCCAAGGGCGATTTGCTGGCGGTCAACACCCGTGACTACGACCCGGTTGCCCAGCATGCGCTGGACTACGATGTGGCCCTGGCCAACCGGTTGCTGGATGAAGCCGGCTGGACCGGGCGCGATGCCCAGGGCTACCGCACCCGCGCCGGCCAGCGCCTTGGCGCGACGATGCTCACCTATGACAACCCGGCGTTTCCGGCCAATGTCTCGGTGGCGGTGCAGGCCGATCTGAAGAAGGTCGGCTTCGACCTGCAAATCGAACTGCTGCCGGTGACTCGCGTCTCCGAGCGCCGTTACGCCGGGCAGTTCGATGCCATTGGTGGCGGTTACTGGCACACCAATACCCCCGACGGGTTGTTCATCCTCTATCACAGCCAGGCCATTCCCAGCGCCCGGCTGATTGGCCAGAACGTTGGCCATTTCAGCGACCCGTTGCTCGACCGGCTGCTGAGCGAGGCCCGGCGCAGCACCGACCCGGGCCAACGCCGCGAACTGTACCGGCAGGCCCAGCAACGCCTGGGTGAAACCGTACCGGCGGTGCCATCGGTGGAAAGCCAGATGCTGGTGGCTTATCGCAAGTCAGTCAAAGGCGTGCTGTTCGACGGCTCGCATAACGTTCCACTGTTTACCAGCTTATGGCTGGAACCGGAGTCGCCATGAAGCTGCTGCCGTTCACCCTGCGCCGTCTGCGTGACGGGCTGTTGGTTCTGTGGGCTGCGGCCAGCCTGACCTTTCTGGCGGTGACCTTCAGTGGCGGCGATACCGCACTGGCCATTCTTGGCGATACGCAGTCTTTGCCGACCCCCGAACTGCTGGCCCAGGTGCGTGCTGAATATGGCCTGGACCAACCGGTATGGGTGCAGTACGGCCACTACTTGGGACGCCTGGCCCAGGGTGATCTGGGCGAATCGTACCGTCTGCAGATTCCGGTCAGCCAGGCGATCAGCGAACAGTTGGGCGCCACCCTGCAACTGGCGGCCTGCGCCGGGTTACTGGCGGTGCTGCTGGCGCTGGCCTCGGCGCTGCTGACCGCCGGGCGCGGCCGGCGTCTGCGTGCGCTGGCTTCCGGCACCGAGCTGGTGCTGTCGTCGACCCCGTCGCTGGTCTCCGGGCTGGTGCTGCTGTGGGTGTTTGCCTTCGAGCTGCGCCTGTTGCCGCCGTCCGGCTCGCAAGGCTGGCAGTCGCTGGTGCTGCCGACCGTCGCGCTGGCCCTGCCGGTGATGGCGGTGCTGGCCCAGGTGCTGCGCCATTCGCTGGAAGACGTGCTGGAGCAGCCCTTTATCAGCCAGGCCCGCGCCCGCGGCATGAGCGACACGGCAGTGCGCTTGCGCCACGCCCTGCGTCATGCGCTGGTGCCATTGGTGACGCTGTCCGGTTATGTGTTTGCCAGCCTGTTGGGCGGCGCGGTGGTGGTGGAGCTGCTGTTCGGGCGCCAGGGCATCGGCCGCCTGATGCTCAATGCCACCTCCAACAAGGACGTGCCGCTGGTGCTGGGCGTGACCCTGCTGGCGGCGGCCATTTACGTACTGGTGAACCTGCTGGTGGACGTGTTGAACCAGTTCATCGACCCGCGCAGCAGCAGGGCCTGAATCATTCATTGCAAGGAGCTGTCATGAGCCAGAATCTTCAATCACCGGGCTACGAGGCCGAACCGGATGCCGAGCTCGATGCGCGGTTTGCCGAGGTGTTCGCGCGTATTGCGGCCGGTGCCGTCGAGCGCGAACAACAGCGTTTGCTGGCCCATGAGCCGGTGCAGTGGTTGCGCGAGGCCGGCTTTGGTGCCCTGCGCGTGCCGCGCGAGCATGGCGGGCTGGGCATCAGCCTGCCGCAACTGCTGCGCTTGCTGAGCCAATTGGGCGCAGCCGACTCGAACCTGCCGCAAATTCTGCGTGCCCATTTCGGTTTCGTCGAAGGGCGCTTGTCGTCGCGCGACAGCGCCTCGCAGGACTACTGGTTTGCCAAAGTGGCCAAGGGTGATCTGTGGGGCGCGGCCATGGCCGAGCGCACCGACAGTACGGGCAACACCGTGCAGTTGACCTCGGTGGACGCCTGCGGTGGCCTGCTCAACGGCCAGAAGTATTACTGCACCGGCACCCTGTACGCCGACTGGGTGGCGGCGGTGGCCAATGACGGCGACGACTTTGTCAGCCTGGCGGTGCCGGTGAGCGCACCCGGCGTCGAGGTGGTGGATGACTGGGACGGTTTCGGCCAGCGCCTGACCGGCAGCGGTACCACCCGTTTCGAGGCGGTGAAGGTGCCCGCCGAGCACATTCTGCGGCGCTTCAAAAAAGGCGAGCTGCGCGCCGAGTCTTACCTCAGTGCCTTCTACCAGGCCGTGCATCTGGCGACCCTGGCCGGTATCGCCCGGGCGGTGCTCAACGATGCGGTGAGCTTCGTTCAGGGCCGGACTCGCGGCTTCGGCATTCCTGGCACTTCCACGCCGGCCAATGACCCGCTGGTGCAGCGGGTCATCGGTCGCCTGTCGAGCCTGGCATTTGCCGCCGATGCTCAAGTGCGTGCGGTGGCCCACAGCCTGCAAGCGGTGTACGAGGCCGAGCAAGCCGGGCAGGCCAGCGAGGCGCATTACACCGACGTGGAAATCCACACCTTCCAGGCCCAGCAGATCGTTTTGCCCCAGGTGCTGGAGGCCACCACCTTGCTGTTTGAAGTCGGCGGCGCCTCGGCCACCAGCACCGAGCGGCGTTTTGATCGGCACTGGCGCAACGCCCGGACCCTGGCTTCGCACAACCCGGCCATCTACCGCGAACAGGCGCTGGGCAACTACTACCTCAACGGCATCACCCCCAACGCGGCCTGGCGCGCCTTGCATGCGCAGGCCAGCGAAGGACAAGGCAGCGGCGATGAAGCCAGCGCGGTGTAAGGAGAATCTATGAGCAAGCCACAAACCCAGATGAGCCTGGGCATGAATATCCTCGGTTTCGGCGCCCATGCCGCTGCCTGGCGTGAAGGCGATGCGCCGGTAGACGCGTATCTGGACGTCGATTACTACCGCAATATTGCGCGGATTTCCGAGCGCGGTTGCCTGGACGCCATCTTTCTCGCTGACGGCCCGGCGCTGGGCGGTGATGTCGCGACCCAGCCCGGTGCACGCCTGGAACCGACCATTCTGCTCACCGCCGTGGCGGCAGCCACCGAACGCATCGGAGTGATTGCCACGGCCTCGTCCACTTACAACGAGCCGTTCAACCTGGCCCGGCGCATTGCCTCACTGGACTACATCAGCGCTGGTCGTGCAGCCTGGAACGTTGTCACCAATGCCGCCGATGCAGCCGCGCAGAACTTCGGCCTGGCCGGCGCGCCGTTGCATGTCGACCGCTATGGTCGTGCCGAGGAGTTTCTCGATGTAACCCTCAAGCTCTGGGACAGCTGGGAAGACGACGCACTGATCGGTGACCGCCAGAGCGGCCGCTTCGCCGACCCGGCCAAGGTGCATACCCTGGACTTCAAGGGCCGGCATTTTTCGGTCAAAGGTCCGCTCAACCTGCCGCGCTCGCCTCAGGGGCGACCGGTGCTGGTCCAGGCTGGCTCCTCAGAAGGCGGCAAGGCGCTGGGCTCGCGCTACGCCGATGCGATTTTCACTACCCAGACCACGCTGCCCGATGGCCAGGCCTTTTACCGTGAGATGAAAGGCCGGGCCAGGGCGTGGGGGCGTAACCCTGAGCACCTGAAGATCATGCCGGGCCTGTCGACCGTGATCGGCAGCACCGAGGCCGAGGCCCATGCGCGCTTCGACCGGCTCAATGCCTGGCACGGCGAACACGGCCTGCTGCAACAGGTGGCCGGGCGTATCGGCATGGCCCCGGAAGAACTTGACCCGGATGCGCCGCTGCCGTGGGAGCGGCTTGGCGCGGTGGCCGATTTCGAGCGCGGCTCGCAGGGCTTTCTCGAAGCCCAGATCAACCTGGCGCGCCGCGAGAATCTGAGCATCCGGCAATTGTCGCGGCGCATTCTGGTCGGCCACCGGCTGCTGGTCGGCACTCCCGAACAGGTCGCCAACACCCTGGAGCAATGGTTTCTGGCGGGCGCCGGGGATGGCTTCAACATCATGCCGGACATGTTCCCCTCCGGCGTTGAGGTCTTTGTCGAACAGGTCGTGCCGTTGCTTCAGCAGCGCGGCGTGTTCCGCCGTGAATATCAGGGCCGCACCCTGCGTGACCACCTTGGCCTGCCCGTGGCCGAAAACCAGTTCACCGCCGCCCGCGCACAAGCCGCGTCCGGTTATTAAGGAGCTAAGCATGCAATACCGTCGTTTGGGTCATACCGACCTGCAAGTCAGCGTTCTGAGCCTGGGCACCATGACCTGGGGCCATCAGAACAGCGAAGCCGATGCCCACCGCCAACTGGACGCCGCCCTGGCCCACGGCATCAATCTGATCGATACCGCCGAGATGTATCCGACCCCGACCCGTGCCGACACCTGGACCACCACCGAGCGCTACATCGGCAACTGGCTGGCCGCCAGCGGCAAGCGTGAGCAGGTAATCCTGGCCAGTAAAATTGCCGGCCCTGCCCGCGACCCCAACGGTCAGAGCCATATCCGCGATGGCCTGTCGCATCACGACCGGCACAATATCGTGGCCGCGCTGGATGCCAGCCTCAAGCGCCTGCAAACCGATTACCTGGACCTGTACCAACTGCACTGGCCGGACCGCACCACCAACTTTTTTGGCATTCGCGACTACCCCTACGTGGCTGACCATCCGCACACCGCCGCGATTGAAGAAACCCTGCAGGTACTCGATGAGCAGGTCAAAGCCGGCAAGGTTCGCCACATTGGTGTGTCCAACGAAACGCCGTGGGGCGTGGCGCGTTTTCTGCGCCAGAGCGAGGATCGCGGCCTGGCCCGCATTGCCAGCATCCAGAACCCCTACAGCCTGCTCAACCGCCTGTACGAGAACGGCCTGTCGGAGTTCAGCCACCGTGATGGCATCAACCTGCTGGCGTATTCGCCGCTGGCTTTCGGTGCCCTGACCGGCAAATATCTCAATGGCGCCCGGCCTGAAGGCGCGCGGCTGTCGTCGGTGTATCGCACCTTCAACCGCTATGACAGCCCGTCGGCCAACGACGCCATCAGTGGCTATGTCGACATCGCCCGCCGCCACGGCATCAGCCCGGCGCAACTGGCCCTGGCGTTCGTCATTGCCCAGCCCTTCGTCGCCAGCGCCATCACCGGGCAGACCACCCTTGAGCAATTGCAGGACAACCTCGGTGCGCTGCAGGTGACCCTGAACGACGAAGTGCTCGGCGAGATTCAGGCGCTACACCAGCGCATCCCCAACCCGGCACCCTGATCGGGTTGTAAACACACCACTTGTGGGCGCGAGCGCTGCTCGCGAAGAGGCCCGTATGACCAGCAACGCTCCTGACGCGGTACTGACCCTGATGCGTGCCGGCCGCTCCCGCCCAGCCTGGCGCTGGCCTGCCAGCCGCCCCGGATTGTGGCTGGCCTGGGCTGTGCTCGGGCTTTTGCTGGTAGCGGTTCTGCTGCCGGGCTGGCTGGCGCCGTTTGACCCGCTGGCCGCCGATGCCCGGCAGGCATATCAGGCGCCGGGGGCGCAGTTCTGGCTGGGCAGTGATGAAAACGGCCGTGACGTGCTGAGCCGGATTATCCATGGCGCCAGACCGTCGCTGTTCATTGGACTGGCGGCGACCCTGGTCGGGCTGGGCGCCGGCACCTTGCTGGGATTGCTCGCCGGCCTGGCACCGGCCTGGCTGGACAACCTGTTGATGCGCGGGGTGGACGTGCTGTTGGCGTTCCCGGACCTGCTGCTGGCACTGGTGATCATCACGCTGTTTGGTCAAGGCACCAGCAACCTGATTCTGGCCGTGGGCATCGCTGCGGTGCCGCGTTATGCCCGGCTGGTGCGGGCACAGACCTTGAGCATCCGCAACGCCGGTTTCGTCGAGGCGGCCGTCACCTTGGGCCGGCGCCCGCTGGCGGTGGTCTGCACCCATGTGCTGCCCAATGCCATCGCGCCGGTGCTGATCATGGCCACCATCGGCTTGGGCGGCGCAATTACGGCGGGTGCGGCATTGAGCTTTCTCGGCTTTGGCGCACCGCCACCGGCCGCCGAGTGGGGCGGCATGCTGGCCATCGGTCGCAACTTTCTGGCCAACGCACCCTGGCTGGTGGCCTGGCCTGCGCTGGCGATCACCCTGAGTGTCATTTCCATCAGCGTCATTGGCCGTGACTGGCTGCGGCGTAGCGAGGGCAAAGGCTTATGAGCGTTATCCACAAGCACGCACCGTTAATAGATATCCACAACCTGCGGGTCAGTTTCGGCGGCGTACCGGTGGTGCGCGGTGTCAGCCTGCAATTGCATGCCGGGCAGTGCCTGGCGCTGGTGGGGGAGTCCGGTTCGGGCAAGAGTGTCACCGCCCGTACTTTGGTCGGGCTGAGCGGACCAGGCGCGCGGATCAGCGCCGAGCGCCTGGCGTTTGCCGGCATTGATTTGCGCGATTTCGATGAGCGCGACTGGCAACGCCTGCGCGGCGCGGCCATCGGTTTTGTGATGCAGGACGCGCTGGGTTCGCTGGACCCGTTGCGCCGGGTCGGGGCTGAGGTGCAAGAGCCGCTGCGCCTGCACACCCGGCTCAGTCATGCCGAGCAACAGCGGCGGGTGCTGGAGCTGTTGCAACAGGTCGGCGTGCCGGAGCCCGAGGTGCGGGCCCGCCAGTACCCCTGGCAGCTTTCCGGTGGCCTGCGCCAGCGTGCCTTGATCGCCTCGGCCATTGCCTGCCAGCCGCGCTTGTTGATTGCCGACGAGCCGACCACCGCGCTGGACGCGACGGTGCAGGCGCAGATTCTGCGCTTGCTTGAACAACTGCGCGGCAGCGACAACAGCTTGCTGGTGGTCAGCCACGACTTGGCCGTGGTGGCGCGGCTGGCCGATCAGGTGGCGGTGATGCGCGCCGGGGTAGTGGTCGAGCAGGGCAGCGCCGAACAGATTCTTCAAGACCCCGTCCACCCTTACACGCAAAGCTTGCTCAAGGCCGCCCGTGCGGTGCATTTCCAGCGCCCGGCCGCGCCGCTTCTGGGGTTGGTCGAAGACCCTGTGCCTGCGAGCGGTACGCCGCTGCTTGAAGCCTGCGCGCTGCGTAAAAGTTTCCCCGGCCCTAATGGCGCGCCGCGTCCGGTGCTGCACGGCGTCTCGTTGCAATTGCATGGCGGGCAAACCCTTGGCGTGGTCGGCGAATCCGGCTCTGGCAAAAGCACTTTGGGGCGCATTCTGCTCGGCCTGGAACAGGCTGACAGCGGCCAGGTGCTGCTCGATGGTCGTGACTGGTCAAGCCTGTCGCCTGAGCAACAGCGCTTGGCCCGGCAAGGTATTCAGGTGGTGTTCCAGGACCCGCAGGCCTCGTTCAACCCGCGCTTCAGCGTGCTACGGGTGCTCAGCGAAGCCTTGGCGCTGGCCGGTGTGCCCCGTGCCTTGCGACGCACCGAGGCTGCCAGCTTGCTGGAGCGCGTACACCTGCCGGTCAGCGTCCTCGACCGGCGGCCGCAGGAATTGTCCGGTGGTCAGCGCCAGCGCATCGCTATTGCCAGGGCATTGGCGATGAAGCCGCGGGTACTGGTCTGCGACGAGCCGGTGTCAGCACTGGATGTCTCGGTGCAGGCGCGGATTCTCCAATTGCTCGCTGAACTCAAGGCCGAACTGGGCCTGGCCTGTCTGTTTATTTCCCATGACCTTGGCGTGATCGAGCAGGTCAGCGACCGGGTCCTGGTGCTGCAGGGCGGCCACGTCGTGGAGCAGGGACCGGTTGCCCAGGTTCTGCGTCAGCCACGTCATGCCTACACCCGCGCGCTGCTCGACGCAGTGCCCGAGCTTCCTGCGCCGCAGCCGGCGTGGGCCAATCGTATCGCCGTATAAGGACATCACTGTGCCCAAGCAACTGCACGTCAACCTGTTCGAAATGAACTGCGTCAGCCACATCATGCATGGCATGTGGGTTCACCCGGACAATAACCGTCATCGCTTCAACGACCTGGACTACTGGACCGAGCTGGCCCAACTGCTGGAGTACGGCACCTTCGACGGTGTGTTTCTCGCCGATGTCGTGGGCGTCTACGACCGCTTTCGCAACGGCCCGGAAACCGCCCTGCGCGAAGGCTTGCAGGTGCCCAGCAATGACCCGTTGTTACTGATCCCGGCCATGGCGGCGGTGACCCGTGAACTGGGCTTTGGGGTGACTTTCTCCACCACCTACGAGCCGCCGTTTGCCTTTGCCCGGCGCATGAGCACCCTGGATCACCTGACCAAGGGCCGGGTGGGCTGGAATATCGTCACCTCCTACCTGCCCAATGCTGCGCGTAACTTCGGCCTGGACCAGGAAGTGCCCCACGATCACCGCTACGAAATCGCCGACGAATACCTTGATGTGCTCTACAAACTCTGGGAGGGTTCCTGGGACGACGACGCGGTGATTCAGGACCGTGAGCAGCGCGTGTATACCGACCCGGCCAAGGTGCGTTACATCAACCACGTGGGTGAGCATTTCAAGGTCGCCGGCCCGCACCTGTGCCAGCCTTCGCGTCAGCGCACCCCGGTGTTGTTCCAGGCCACCGGCTCGCCGGCCGGCAGCGCCTTTGCCGGGCGCCATGCCGAGGTGGTGTTCACCGGCGGCGCGACCCCGGAAGATGTGCGCCGCAACATCGCAACCATGCGCCGCAACGCCGAACAACAAGGCCGCGACCCGGCTGCCATCAAGTTCATCGTCCAGGCCGGTGTGATCGCCGGGCGCAGCGATGAGGCGGTCGCCGCCAAACTCGACAACTACCGCCGGCTGGTCAGCGCCGACGGCGCCATGGGGCATGCGCAACTGGGCATCGACCTGCGCGCTTACGCGCCCCATCAGCGGCTGACCGACATCATCAAACGTGGCGATATCGGTTGGGGCGCTCTCAACCGCTTCAACCCCGAGACCACGGTCGGGCAGATGCTGCAAGGCTTCGCCGGCCTGCAAGAGGACCGCTATTTCGTGGCCGGCACGCCTACGGTGGTGGCTGACGAGATCGAACGCTGGCTGGACGTGGACGGCATCGACGGCATCAACCTGCGCCAGTATCTGTCGTTTGAAACCGCCCGTGACTTCATCGATCTGGTGGTCCCTGAGTTGCGCCGACGCGGACGTTTTCGTGAGCGCTACACGCCGGGCGAAACCCTGCGCGAGCGGCTGTTTGGCGCAGGCCAGGCGCGCCTGCCGGCCAATCACCCGGCGGCCCGCTACCGCGACCCGGCCGCGCTCAGCCAGCCTTTGCCGCCGCTGAGATTTGCTCAGGCAGGTCAGCCATGAGTGACCCGGCAACAGAGGATGGCGGCTGGAACATTCGTCATCTGCCCGACACTCCGCTGGCGTTTGTCTGGGCCTTTATCCAGCGCTACCGGGTGGCTTATGCGGGCATGCTGGGGCTGCAAACGGCGGCGGTGATTTGTGCAGTGCTGGTGCCTTGGGCGCTGGGGCAGATCACCCGCTTGGTGACCCAGGGCCTGGAGACCGATCGCGCGTTCGATGCGCTGACCTGGCCACTGCTGGGGCTGACCGCCTTGCTGGTGCTGGAAATGCTCTTTGTGCGCTGTGCCAGCGCCCTGCATGTCTACACCCTGCCGCGCCAGCGCCGGGCGGTGACCCACGCCTTGTTCGCCTATCTGCAACAGCATTCACACCGCTACATCACCAGCGAGTTTGCCGGGGCCCTGGCGCACCGCATCAGCGAAGTCTCACTGGGCACCACCATGGCCCTGGCGATTCTGATCTTCGACCTGATCCCGCTGCTGGTTACCTTGTCGCTGGCGGTGCTGCTGTTGGCCACGGCCAACCTGTGGCTGGCGGCGTTCATGGGTTTTTGGGCGGCGGGCTTTCTGGGCCTGTGCTGGTTTTTGGCGCGGCGCAGCCATCCGCTGGCCCGGGCCTTTTCAGCGGCGCGCAGCGTCAGCACCGGCAAGGTGGTTGATGCGGTGACCAACCTGACCAACATCCGCCTGTTTGCCCGTCATCCTTTCGAGCACCAGTATCTTGGGCGTTTTCTCGACCGTGAAGTCGAAGCGGCCAAGCGTTCACTGGGCTACATGGAAAAAATCCGCTGGTTCCAGAACGGCTGCGGCGTGTTGCTCAAGCTGGGCATCCTGCTGCTGGCGCTGTGGTTGTGGCAGCGCGGCAGTATCGATATTGCCACCTTCGTCACCGCCACCAGCCTGTCGCTGATGATCATCACCGACGTCTCGGGGTTGTCGCGGCGCCTGCTGGAGTTCTTCGAAGCCACCGGCAACATCGCCAACGGCGTGCGCACCCTGATTCGCCCCCATGAAGTCACCGACCAGCCGCACGCACAGGTGCTGAAAGTGCAGCGCGGTGAAGTGCGGTTTGTGAATGTCAGCTTTGGTTATCAGCCGGAAAAGCCGGTGTTTCGCGACTTCAACCTGCACATCCCGGCCGGGCAGCGGGTGGGCTTGGTGGGCGCATCCGGCTCGGGTAAATCGACGCTGCTAAGCCTGTTGTTGCGCCTGTACGACGTCAATGCCGGGCAAGTGCTGATCGACGGCCAGGATATCCGCAGCGTGACCCAGCATTCGCTGCACCAGCAGGTGGGCTTGATTCCCCAGGAACCGGGGCTGTTCCACCGCAGCATTCGCGAGAACATCCATTACGGCCAACTGGATGCCGGCGAAGAGGCCTTGCATGCGGCCATCGAACGCGCCGGCGCCCGGCACTTCATCGAGGCCATGGAGCAGGGTTACGATTCACTGGTGGGCGAGCGCGGGGTCAAGCTTTCCGGTGGCCAACGGCAACGCATCGCCATTGCCCGGGTGTTGCTCAAGAATGCGCCCATTCTGGTGATGGACGAAGCCACCTCCAGCCTGGACTCGATCACCGAGCGTTTCATTCAGGACAAGCTCGACGAAATCATGGAAGACAAAACCACCCTGGTCGTCGCCCACCGGCTGTCCACCGTCGCGCATCTGGACCGCATCATTGTCTTTGACGAAGGCCGCATCGTCGAAGACGGAACCCACGAACAACTGCTGGCCCGACAGGGGTATTACCACCGCTTATGGAATCGCCAGGCAGCATGATGCTGCGTTGACGTTGACGTTGACGTGCTGTAGATCTTGACCTTGATCTTCAAGCACAAATCTCCCAGACGACACCGAGCGCGACGTTGGTGCAGGCCGACCCCCGGAGTGGCGTCGGAGTGAGGGAACCCCGAAGGGGCCCAACCCGGAGCAAGCGGTTTGGTTACTTTGCCAAGACAAAGTAACCCGCCCGTCGGGGCGGAACCCGACGTATGAACAACTGCGGCGATGAGCCTTGCTTCATCGTAAGGTATCCGCAGTTTCTATCAGCACACAGGTAAAAGCTGCCTTGCGGTGGTGGACGATTTTTTGCCGCGGTTGAATGTTCGTCGGGTTCCCTCACTCCGGCGCCGCTTCGGGGGGCGGCGCACATGCCCATCCATGGCCCTTATCCCCCCTACGCGGCGCCTGCGTTCGGCCTGCACCAACGTCGCGATCGGTGGTGTCTGTGCCATCTGTGCTCGAAGATCAAGAGCAGCTGTTGTACCAGCAACATCCCCTCGACACTTTGTCCATCCACCATCATCGCATCCACCCCGAACCCCAACAAAATCAAGGCATTGAGACCCGGCACGGGTCATGCAATAGCCCCTGCAACCATCTCTGCAACCGCCACTGGCGCTGTAACCCGCAGGAGCGACCTTGAACTTCAATACCCGTTACCTCACCCCGCTGTTCACAGTCCTGGCGCTGGCCGGTTGCGAGCGCCAACAGCAGGCCAGTGTCCATAGCGACCAGCCAGTACACGGCGGCACCCTGGTGTATGCCACCGACCGCGAACCCACCTGCCTGGACCCTCATGTGGCCGGCGACATGCCGCAAGTGTTCGTCGCCCAACAGTACCTCGACTCGCTGGTGTCGATGGACAGCCAAGGACAAATCGGCCCATGGCTGGCCAAAAGCTGGGAAGTCTCCGCCGACGGCCTGCGCTACACCTTCCACCTGCGCAACGACGTCAAGTTCACCGACGGCACCGCATTCAAGGCCGATGCGGTCAAAGCCAACCTCGACCACATGGCCAACCCCAAGACCCAGTCCAGTACCGCCGGGGGCTATATCCGCCAGTACCGCAGCACCGAGATCATCGACGACTACACCGCAGTGGTGCATTTGAAAACACCTTATGCGGCCTTTCTGGAAGTGCTGGCCCAGGGCTTTCTGGGCATTCAGTCGCCCACCGCGCTGGCCCGCAGCCGGGACCAGAACTGCGAAAGCCCGGTGGGCAGCGGGCCGTTCAAGGTGGTCAAGTGGCAGCGCCAAAACCAGATCGAGCTTGCGCGCAACCCCGATTACAACTGGGCGCCGCCCACCGCCAAGCACCAGGGCCCGGCGTATCTGGAGCGGGTGATCTGGAAGTTCATTCAAGAGCCTTCGGTGCGTTTTGCTTCCTTGCAGGCCGGCGAGGTCGATGTGATCGAGACCCTGCCGCCCGAGTCCCACGAAGCGGCGCGGCGCAACCCGGACCTGAAACTGATCATCGCCCAGCGGCCCGGCAACCCCACCAATGGCACGTTCAATATTCGCCGCGAACCCTTCGCCGATGTGCGTGTGCGCGAAGCCTTTGTACGCAGTGCCGATGTCGAAGGCGCGCTCAAAAGCGTGTATTTCGGCGAGTTCCCAAGGGCCGGCGGACCGTTGAGTGTGGCCACGCCGTTTTATAGCCCGGACTTCGAACGTATCCAGGACTACGACCCGGCCAGAGCCGCGCAACTGCTCGACCAGGCTGGCTGGACCCAGCGTGACAGCGAAGGTTATCGCACCAAGGACGGCAAACGGCTGCGGGTGGTGGTGGTGATCGGCGCCCGCACCCCACCGTCGGAATTGACCCTCTGGGAGCAGGTGCAGGCCACCACACGTCAGGCCGGTTTCGAGCTGGTCATGGACCAGATGAGTGATGCCCAGGCCACGGCGCGTCAGGCCGCCTGGGATTACGACATCCGCATCGGTTACTGGAACACCAACACCCCGGATGTGCTGCGCATCATCTACAGCTCGGCATTCATTCAGCCGGCCGGGGTCGGTGGTTATCACCAGAACACCGCCGGTTACGCCGATCCGGGCTTCGATGCCTTGATCGAAAGCGCCCTGGCGACCCAGGACCCCGAGCAGCGTCGGCAAATCTACTACCAGGCGCAGAAGCAGGTCGCCGCTGAGTACCTGCAGTTGGCCACGTACCCGCAGAGCACCCGCCTGGGTATCTACAAGACCGCCCATGGCGTGCGCCTGGAGCCTTCGCTGGCGGTGACCTATCTCTATGACGCATGGGTGAGCAAATGAGTATTGCAACGACGCCGTCAGGCGTGACCGATCCGCGCCGCGAACGCCTGGCCGCGCTGGGCCGCCGTGCGCTGCTGCGGCTGGGCGGTGGGGCGCTGGTGCTGCTGGCGGTCGCGACCCTGACGTTCTTTGCCTTGCGCACAATGCCGGGTGATCCGGTGCTGGCGATTCTCGGCGGGCCGAGCGCCAACCCAAGCCCGGAAACCATCGAAGCCACCCGAGCCGAGTACGGCCTGGACAAGCCGTTGCCGGTTCAGTACGTGCTGTACCTCGGCCGCCTGTTGCAAGGTGACCTCGGGGTCTCCTATTCCCAGCATATGCCAGTGACCCGGGTTCTGGCCGAGCAGGGCGGCGCGACCCTGGAACTGACCGTGGCGGCCCTGGTGCTGGCCTGGGCGCTGGTGCTGCTGACCACGGTGATCACCGCCGGGCGTGGGCGCTTGATTGGCGGCGCGGCCTCCTTGCTGGAAACCCTCAGCGCCGCATTGCCGCATTTCTGGCTGGGGGTGGTGTTGCTGGCGGTGTTTGCCTTCGGCCTGCGCTGGTTCCCGCCAGCCGGCAGCGACAGCCTGGCAACCCTGGTGTTGCCGGCCTTTTCACTGGCCATTCCGCTGGCCGGGTTCATTGCCCAGGTGACCCGCGAGTCGCTGGAACTGACCCTGGAGCAACCCTTCGTGTTGACTGCCCGCACCCGTGGCCTGAGCGATCTGAAAGTACGTTTCAAGCATGCCCTGCGCCATGCCTTGCTGCCGGGGGTGTCGCTGTCGGGCTGGGCCATCGGTGCGCTGATCAGCGGCGCGGTGGTCTGTGAAGTGATCTTCTCGCGCAAGGGCGTGGGCCGTCAGTTGTATCAGGCTGTGCAAACCCAGGACCTGCCGCTGGTGATCGGCATCAGCCTGGTGGTGGCCGCCGGCTATGTGCTGGCCAACATTCTGGTGGACCTGCTTTATCAATGGATCGACCCTCGGCAACAGGAGCAGCACTGATGAGCGAACTGACCCTTGCGGCAACTCACCGTCCGCTGCTGCGCCAACGCCGTTGGCGCCTGCCACCCTGGGGCGCAACGCTGTCGATCGGCTTTCTCGGCTTGCTGGTACTCGCCGCGCTGGCCCCACAGTTGTTCACCCGCATCGACCCGCTGGCCATCGTGCCCCGCGACGCCTTTGTGCCGCCGGGCTGGGAACACTGGCTGGGCACCGATCAGTCAGGCCGCGATATTTTTGCCCGGATCATCCATGGCACCCGGCAAAGCCTGTTCATCGGGGTGGCCGCCACCGCGTTATCCATAACCATCGCCATTGCCTTGGGGCTGCTGGGCGGACTGGGTGGGGCGCGTATCGACCGTGGTGTGGGCTGGCTGCTTGAAGTGCTGTTTGCCTTCCCAAGTCTGGTGCTGGCGCTGTTGTTCGTCGCGGTATTCGGCAGCGGTATCGGCCCGCTGATCATCGCCACCGGTCTGGGCGGTGCCCCCGGTTATGCGCGCATGGTCCGTGGCCAGGTACTGGCGGTGCGCAATGCCGGTTACATCGAGGCGGCCCGGGCGCTGGGCCACCCGACCTCGCGCATTATCCTGCGCCAGTTGCTGCCCAATGCCATGCGTCCGTTGGTGGTGACCATCACCATGGGTGTCGGCCAGGCCATCGTCTGGGCGTCGGCGCTGAGCTTTCTGGGGCTGGGTGCCCGACCTCCGGCGCCGGAGTGGGGCACCATGCTGTCGATGGGCCGCGACTTCATTGCCACTGCCTGGTGGCTGACCTTCTTTCCCGGCCTGTTCATCGTGCTGACCACCCTGTCGACCACGGCGACCGGCCGCTACATCCAGAAACGCCTGGAGGGCCGCCTGCCATGAGCGATAACACTCTGATTGTCGATGGCCTGAACGTCTCGTTCGATGGCCAGACCGTGGTCCACGACCTGTCCTTTACCTTGGCGCCGGGACGCTGCGTGGCCCTGGTCGGTGAATCGGGCTCGGGCAAGAGCGTCAGTGCCCGCAGCCTGGTCGGGCTGGCCGGCGGCCGGGCCGAGGTGGCCGCCAGGGGCCTGAGTTTTGCCGGGCGCGACCTGCTGAGCCTGAGCGAGCGGCAATGGCGCAGCGTGCGCGGCAAGGACATTGGCTTTGTGCTGCAGGACGCGTTGGTGTCGCTGGACCCGTTGCGCCCGGTGGGCAAAGAGATTCTTGAAGTGCTGGAAACCCATCGCTTCGGCAACCGCACGCAACGCCAGGCGCGGGTACTGGAATTGCTGGAGCGGGTCGGCGTGCCGGATGTTGCGCTGCGTGCCCGGCAGCGCCCAGGACAGTTGTCTGGCGGCTTGCGCCAGCGGGCGTTGATCGCCAGTGCGCTGGCGATGGACCCGGCGCTGGTGATTGCCGACGAGCCGACCACTGCGCTGGACGCCACGGTGCAGGCGCAGATCCTTGAGGTCTTCCAGCAGATCAAGGCCCGTGGCGCCTCGTTACTGATCATCAGCCATGACCTGGCGGTGGTCGCGCAACTGGCTGACGACGTGGTGGTCATGCGTCACGGTGAAGTGGTCGAGCAAGGCCCGATGGAGCAAGTGCTGCGCCAGCCGACCCATGCCTACACCAAAGCGCTGCTGGCGGCGGTGCCCGCTGAGCATCCACGCGGCAGCCGACTGTCGCCGGAGCGTGCCAGCTACGTGTCGCCGCCAGTGCGTCAGGACGCTGAAGTGCTGCTGCGCGCCCAGGGTTTGGGTAAACGTTATCTGGGGCCTGACGGCCAGGTACGGCAAGTGGTGCGGGATGTCGGCTTTGAGCTGCGCTCCGGCCGCACGCTGGGCATCGTCGGTGAATCGGGCTCAGGCAAAACCACCGTGGCGCGTATCGCTTTGGGCCTGTTGCAGCCTGATGCCGGTGAAGTGCATTACCGGGGCCAGCCGTGGAATCTGCCCCACGGCGGGGTTGATGAAAAGCATCGCCGGCCGCTGCGCCGTGAGATCAGCGTGATCTACCAGGACCCGCTCAGCTCGTTCGATCCGCGCTGGAGCGTGGCGCAGATTCTCGACGACGCCTTGCACGTTGCCGGTATCGACGCCCAACAGCGCCCGGCGCGCATCACCCGCTTGCTCAATCAGGTGCGCCTGCCCGCAGAACTGGCCGAGCGCAGGCCATTGCAGTTGTCCGGTGGTCAGCGCCAGCGGGTCGCCATCGCCCGGGCCATTGCCAGTGAGCCCAAGGTGATTGTCTGTGACGAGC
Organism: Pseudomonas sp. 21LCFQ02; assembly: GCF_024129895.2. Lineage (NCBI taxonomy): Bacteria > Pseudomonadati > Pseudomonadota > Gammaproteobacteria > Pseudomonadales > Pseudomonadaceae > Pseudomonas > Pseudomonas sp. 21LCFQ02. The sequence continues at coordinate 386,673 of NZ_CM178749.1, read as the reverse complement.
CGGTCTCGGCGCTGGACGTGTCGGTCCAGGCCCAGGTACTGGACCTGTTGGCTGACCTGCAAGACGAGTTGGGCCTGGCTTACCTGTTCATTTCCCACGACCTGGGGGTGATTCGCCACGTCAGCGACGACGTGTTGGTGATGCGCCATGGTGAGGTGGTGGAGCTGGCCCCGGTTGAGCAACTGTTTGAGCAGCCGGCCCATGAATACACCCGGCGCCTGCTGGGCTCGGTGCCGCGTTTGCCCGGCAGCGGCGCCGAACTGCAAGTGCCGCCGCTGGACCCGGAACACGAGGCGTTCGATCTGTTCGATGAAACCCGCCTCTGGAAAATCGCCATTTAAGGACTGCCTGATGACCACTTATCAACGACTGCCCACCCAGCCTGCGGCGACCAGTGTGGCTGAACTCAAGGCGCGTATTGCGGCGCTGCTGCCCGAGATTGGCGCAGGCTCCGCCGAGCGCGAGCGTGAACGCCGCTTGCCGTTCGAGGCAATTGCCCGACTGGCCGCCGCCGGTCTCTACACCGTGCGCATCCCGCGCCGCTTTGGCGGCCCCGAAGGCAGTGTGCGCGATGTGATCGAACTGCTGCTGCAAGTGGCCTCGGTGGACTCCAATGTCGCCCAGGCGCTGCGTCCCGGCTTTGCCTTTGTCGAAGGCTTGCTGGCTTCAACCAGCGATGACGCCGAACCAGAGCGCCAGCATTGGTTTGCCCGCTATCTGGATGGCGCGGTGATTGGCAATGCCGGCTGGGAACTGGGCGGTGCCAATGGCTCGATTGCCGCACGGCTGGTGCGCGAGGGCGATCACTACCGGGCAACCGGCAGCAAGTTCTACAGCACCGGTGCGCTGTTCGCTGACTGGGTCAGCGCCGTGGCGCTGGACGAAGATGAACAGCCGGTGTCGTTCATCCTGCCCCGTGGCCGTGAGGGCCTGGAGTTGCTCGACGACTTCGACGCCATGGGCCAGCGCCTGACCGCCAGTGGCACCACTCACCTGCATAACGTGCGGGTCGACGCCAGCGAACTGCGCACCCGCACCGTGGAAGAAGGCAAGCGCACCATCGTCACGCCCTTCCTGCAATTGTTCCTCGGCACCGTGCAGGCCGGTATCGCCCGTAATGCACTGAATGACGCCAGCCGGTTTGCCCGCGAACATGCCAGGCCGATCAAGCACAGCAGCGCCAGCCAGTCGGTGGACGACCCTTACGTGGAGTTGTCGGTGGGCGATATCGCTGCCCGTGCTTATGGCGCCGAGGCGCTGGTGTTGCGCGCCGCCGACAGCATCGACCGGGCCTGGGCCGAAGGCTTGCAAGACGCTGACGTCGAGCAGGCCGCCGTGGAGGTCGCCCAGGCCCAGTACCTGGTGGCCGAACTGGCGCTCAAGGCGGCTGAGACGGTGTTCGATGTGGGCGGCGCGTCCACCACCGGGCGGGCGCACAACCTGGACCGGCATTGGCGCAACGCCCGCACCGTGGCCAACCACAACCCACGGCACTGGAAAGCTGCAGTGGTCGGTGCCTGGCAGCTCAAAGGCACGCGGCCGCCGGTCTCGGGCCTGTTTTGAGCGCGATACCGGTCACGTTAGCCACCGCTGAGCAAAGCCCGAAAGTGCCGGTGATCATCGGCGCAGCGCTGTTCATGGAGTTGCTCGACAGCACGGCGGTGATGACCGCCTTGCCAAAAATGGCCGAGGACCTTGGCGAACCGGGCTTGCGCATGAACCTGGTGGTGTCGCTTTACGTGCTGGCGCTGGCCTTGTTCGTGCCGGTCAGCGGCTGGGCGGCCGAACGCTTTCGGCCGCGCCAGGTGCTGTTGCTGGCGATGGGCATGTTTACCGTTGCGTCCTTGGTCTGCGCCCTGGCTGACACGCTGTTGGAGCTGTGTCTGGGGCGTATGGTGCAGGGCGCTTGCGCGGCATTGATGACCCCGGTTGGGCAGGTGATCATCCTGCGCTGGTCCAGTCGCGAACAACTGCTGCAAGCCATGTCATGGCTGGCCTTGCCGGCGTTGGTCGGGCCACTGGTGGGGCCACTGCTCGGGGGCGTGCTGGTGACCTGCCTGAGCTGGCAGTGGATCTTCTTCATCAACCTGCCGATCTGTTTGTTCGGCTGCTGGCTGATTGTGCGCCATGTGCCGGACTTTCCGGCGCGCCAGGTGCCGCCGCTGGACAAGCGCGGGCTGCTATTGGGCGGCGGAGCATTGGCGCTGCTGGTGTTCGGCTTCGACTCCCTGGCGCAAGGCGAACTGCCCAGGTTGCTGGCTGGCGGCTTGATTGTCGGTGGTGGGTTGTTGGTGCTTGGGTATGTCATCCATGCCCGGCGCCATCGTGACTCACTCATCGACCTCGGACTGTTTCGCCTGCCCGGCTTTCGTTTGAGCCAGGCAGGTGGCGCGCTGTTTCGTCTGGGCACTTCGGCCCAGCCATTTTTGTTGGTGCTGTTGCTGCAGAACTGCCTGGGCATGACCCCGCTGGCCGCTGGTTGGCTGGTGGTGTGTGGCGGGGTTGGCGCTTTGCTGATGAAACTGCTGGCGGTGCCGCTGGTGCGGCGCTTTGGCTATCGTCACCTGCTGGCTGGTAACGCCCTGCTCAGCGCCTTGGGCATCGCCCTGTGCGCCAGCTTTGACCGCGACATGGCCGGGTGGATGATGGCGCTGATCCTGTTCAGCGCAGGGCTGGTGCGCTCGCTGCAATTCACCACCATGGGCGCGGTGACCTACCTGGACGTACCGCTGGAACGCAGCGCCGCCGCCAGCAGCCTGTCGGCCATGGCCGGGCAACTGGTGATGAGCGTCTCGGTGAGCATGGCCGGGGTATTACTGGGCCAGTTGGCGAGCCTGGATGGGCGCAGCAAAACCTCGGTCGGTGATATCGTCGTGGTGCTGTTGTTGTGTGCGCTATCGTGCGCGGCATCGAGTGTGGTGTTTTATCGCCTGGCCAATACGGCGCAACCGCTGCAAGGAGATAAGGGTGACTGAAACCGGAATTCGCCCCGCGACAGCGTTTGATGGCGCCAGAATCGCTGCCATTCATATTCAGGCCTGGCAACAGGGTTATGCACACTTGCTGCCTGAGCACTACCTGCGCGGCCTGGGCAATCAGTTGCCCGCCCGCACCCGGCAGTGGCAAGAGCGGATTGGCGAGGGGCAGCGAGTGTTGTTGGCTGAACGCGCCGGGCAGGTCATCGGCTGGCTGGTCTGGGGCCACAGCCGCGATGCCGAGGCGGGGCCTGATTGCGGCGAGATTCACGCCATCAACCTGGACCCGGCCCACTGGCGGCTGGGTGCCGGGCGGCGATTGATGGAAACGGCCCATGCCGAACTGGCTGGCGCGGGGTTTAGTGAGGTGACCCTGTGGGTGCTGGAAGGCAATGCCCGAGCTCTGGCGTTCTACCAGACCCTGGGTTACCAGCGTGATCAAGGGCTGGTGCATGAACAAGAGCGCGGCGGTGTCACACTGCGCGAGTGGCGGCTGCGCAGGCCGCTGGCATAGCTGCGACCTGCACTTGGTAGGCGCGAGCTTGCTCGCGAAAGCTATTTTCCAGACGCAAAAAATGCTGCGCCTGTCCCGACCCTTTCGCGACCAAGGTCGCTCCTACAGTCATCGCAGCCTATGGGAGGCTGCTCTGCAGGCGAATGCAGTGCGCAGCGCTGCCAGAAATCTGTGAAACACGCAGAATTTACGACTGCTAACACAGCTGATCAAGGGGCCGGAATCAAGGCAAACAGATTGTATATCCCATTGACATATCCATGAATCGAACTACCATGGGATATACATATGACATATCCGTGGAGGTGAGCATGGAACAAGGATCAGTGTTTCTCAGTAATCGCAGTCAGGCCGTACGCTTACCCAAGGCCGCAGCACTGCCTGATGATGTTAAACGTGTCGATGTGATCGTCATCGGTAGAACCCGGATTCTGACCCCCGCAGGTGAGTCCTGGGACAGCTGGTTTGACGGTGAAGGTGTCACTGCCGATTTCATGACTGATCGTGAACAGCCCGCCGATCAAGAGCGGGAATCGTTTTAATGCTCAAGTTCATGCTCGATACCAACATCTGCATCTTCACTATCAAGAACAAGCCTCAGCATGTACGCGAGATGTTCAAAGCGCGACATGGTCAACTTTGCATCAGCACTGTGACCTTGATGGAGCTCATTTACGGCGCGGAAAAGTCCTCCAGCCCGGCGCGCAATCTGGCTGATGTAGAAGGCTTTGCAGCACGACTTGAAGTCCTTAAATACGATCAGGATGCGGCAGCGCACACAGGCCAACTGCGGGCCGAACTTGCCAGGGCGGGTACGCCAATCGGCCCCTATGATCAAATGATTGCGGGGCATGCCCGTTCGTCAGGATTGATCCTGGTAACCAATAACCTGTGCGAGTTCAACCGTGTGCCGGGTCTGCGCGTTGAAGACTGGGTTTAATGATATTTGTTTAGGTCGTGGGTGCGAGCTTGCTCGCGAAAGGGCCGGTCCAGACAATACATATGTTTCGTCTGGCAGATAGCTTTCGCGAGCAAGACGGATCGCCGCCCGCTCGCTCCTACAGTACCCGCGCATCATGCAATGCGCTCAACGCCTGGCTGCGCAGCCTTGCCAGGGTGTCGTCGCTGCGTTCGCGGGGGTAGCTCAGCGGTACGTGCAGTTCCTGGCGCACGGTGCCGGGCCGGTTGCCGATCACCAGCACCCGATTGCTCAGGTACAGCGCTTCGTCGATGTCGTGGGTCACCACCAATAATCCGATATGGTGTCGGCGGGCCAGCTCCAGCAGCAGGTCTTGCAGCTTGTAGCGGGTAAAGGCATCCACCGCGCTGAACGGTTCGTCGAGCAGTAGCAACTCAGGCTGGCCATACAGGCCACGGGCGATGGCCACCCGTTGCGCCATGCCGCCAGACAGCTGTTTGGGCAGGGCGTCGGCAAAGCCGCTCAGGCCCACTTCGTCGATCAACGCCGCAACCCGCTCACGGTCGTACTGGCGGTCGTCGCTGAAGCCGATATTGTCGGCCACGCTCAGCCACGGCATCAGCCGCGGTTCCTGGAACACGAAACCGACCTGTTCGGGCCGCTGGCGCAGCTCACCGACAAAGTCGCTGTCCAGTTGCGCCACCAGGCGCAGCAGGGTGCTTTTGCCACAACCGCTGGGGCCGAGCAGGCTGACGATTTCGCCGGGTTGCAACCGCAGGTCGATCTGGCCCAGTACGGGCGTTTCGGCAAAGGCTTTGCGCTCGACCCGCAAGTGCAACAGATCAGCGCTGGATGGGGTTGCCTGGGCAATACTCATGGTTGGGCTCCGGGGCCTGCGCCGTCAAAGGTGTCGCGCCAGGTCAGCCAGCGGCGCTCAAGGCTGGCCAGCAGGCCGTCGCTGATTTTGCCCAGCAGGGCCAGAACGATAATGGCCGCCAGCACCAGGTCGGGCCGTGAGGTTTCGCGGCCATCGCTGAGCAGGTAACCCAGGCCGCGGGTGGCGGCGATCAGTTCGGCGGCCACCAGAAACATCCAGCTCAGGCTCAAGGCACTGCGCAGGCCGGTGAACACCCCGGGAAACGCCGCAGGCAACAGAATGCGCCGGGCCAGGCGCGCACGGCTGAAGCCGTACATGCGCCCGACTTCAACCAGTTTGCGGTCGATATTGCGAATCGCCGCCACGCCATTGAGGTACACCGGAAAAAACGCACCGATGGCAATCAGCACCACCTTGGAGGTTTCGCCGATGCCCAGCCACAGCAATAGCAACGGCACCCAGGCCAGGCTGGGAATGGCGCGCAGGCTGGCGAAGGTTGGCTCCAGCCAGGCCTCGGCTTCGCGGCTCAGGCCGACCCAGGCGGCGAACAGCAGCCCCAGACTGGCGCCCACTGCGAAACCGGCCAGCACTCGCGACAGGCTGGCGCCGATATGTTTCCACAGCGCGCCGTCGGCCAGTTGCACCAGGGTTTGCGCCACTTCGCTGGGCGCGGGCATCTGATAGGAGGCGATCCAGCCCAGGCGCACCACCGCTTCCAGAACCACAATGATCAGCACCGGCAGTGCCAGGCCCTTGGCCCGCCGCCACTGGCCGGTGTTGCTGGTCGGGCGCTCGGCAGGTGCCGCTGCGCTCAGCGCCTTGCTGGTCTGGCTCATGGCTGGATACTGGCTTTGCCGAACGACGGCTCGATCAACTGGTCGATCACTTGCTTGACGTCCACGCCACGTTTGACCAGTTCCTCAGAGACCAGAATCGGTGCTGCGGCCTGCGAGGCGGCGATGTCTTTGTCGCTCAGTTGCGGCGCCGACAGGTCGGTACGGGTCAGCTGCAGCTTGGCCACGTCGAGCGGCAATTTGGATTCATCAGCCAGCAGTTTGGCGAACTCTTCAGGGTGTTCGAGTGCCCAGCGCCGCGCCTGCTCATAGGCCTTGATCACCGTATTGATGGTTTGTGGATGCTCTTTGGCGAAGGTCTCGGTCACGCTGATCACCCCGTAGCTGTTGAAGTCCTTGTTGCGATACAGCAGGCGCGAGCCGGCTTGCAGTTCACTGGCGGCCATGTGCGGGTCCAGGCCTGCCCAGGCATCGACATCGCCTTTTTCCAGGGCGGTGCGGCCATCGGGGTGTTGCAGGTGCAGCAGTTCCACGTCGTTCTTGTTCAGCCCGGCACCGGCCAGGGCGCGCAGGGTGAACAGGTACGGGTCGGTGCCTTTGGTGGCCGCGATTTTCTTGCCCTTGAGGTCGTTGATGCTTTTCAGCGGTGAATCCTTGCTGACCACCAGCGCGGTCCATTCGGCGCGGCTGTAGACGTACACCGATTTGATCGGGCTGCCGTTGGCGCGGGCCAACACGGCGGACAGGCTGGCCGACGAACCGAAGTCGGCGCCGCCACTGTTGAGGTATTCCAGCGAGCGGTTACTGCCCTGGCTGAATACCCAGCTGACTTTCGAATCGGGCAGGGCTTTTTCCAGCCAGCCGAAGTGCTTGAGTACCAGGCTCACCGGCGAGTAATAGGCGTAATCCAGGCGCACTTCCTTGGGCGCGGTCTCGGCATAAGCGGTGCTGTTCAGGGCCAGGCCGGCGATGCAGGCGGCGGCCAGAATTTTCAGGGAGCGGGGCAGACGGGTCAGCGATGAGGCCAGGAGAGTCAGACGCATGGGTAGGTTCCGCAAGGCATGGAAGACGGGCTGTGAATCAGCTGTTGGGTAACCATGACTGTTTGCACGGGACATGCCATCAGGCTGCTGGCCACGTAGTGCGGGCGTTTGGGACGGTTTGCCGGCGGCGGGCTGCTGTATGTGGTGCGGCAGAATGTCGAGGCACTGTTGCTCAGGCAACAGTTGATGCTGGGCCTGTTGCAGGCCACAAGCGGCAAGTCCGTCGTCGGTCGCTTGCGCTTGAAGCAGGATGATGGCTGAAACGGCTCAGATCGACAGGCGCAACAGGCGGTTATCCAGTTCGTGATCCTGGTTGCGGCGTTTGTTGACCACCAGTTCGCCAATGGCGATCAGCCGCGTACGGGTGACGTTGCGCGACAGGCCCAGCAGTTCGGCGGTGTGCACCTGATTGTGATGGCAGAAATGGTAGGCCGCCCGTAGCAGCGCGGTTTCGACCCGCTCGTGCAATGCACCGGGCTGCTCCTCGCACAGCCGGCGGAACGTGTGTTGCAGCAGTTGCTCCAGCGAGTCGCCGTCGGCGCCGTTGCGCGAGTAGCCGGCGTCGTCCTGGCGCTCCAGGCGCAGGTTGGACAAGCGCAGGTCATCGGCTTGTACTTCACCGTCGCGGCAAGTCAGCAGGCTGTGGTGAATAACGTTTTCCAGCTCACGAATATTGCCCGGCCAGCTGTAACCCACCAGCTTGGCTTCGGCGCCGGGGCTGAGGGTCATCTGCCCGTAACCCAGGCGCTCGCTGTAGGTGCGGATGAAATGCCGGCTCAACGGCAGGATATCGCCCGGCCGCTCGCGCAGGCCGTGCAACGACAGGGTCACCACGTTCAGCCGGTAATACAGGTCTTCGCGAAAGTGCCCGGCGTTGATGGCTTTTTCCAGATGCACATTGGTCGCTGCCAGCACCCGGACATTGATCGGCAGGCTTTTGCGCGAGCCCAGGCGGACCACTTCGCGCTCTTGCAGTACCCGCAGCAGCTTGACCTGGATGGCCATCGGCAAATCGCCGATTTCATCGAGAAACAACGTGCCGCCGTTGGCCTCCTCGAACCAGCCGGCCTTGGCACTCAACGCGCCGGTGAAGGCGCCTTTTTCATGGCCGAACAGCTCGGCCTCAACCAGCGATTCGGAAAACGCGCCGCAGTTGACCGCCACGAACGGCCCGTTGCGTCGGCCACTGAGGTTGTGCAAGTGCCTGGCCACCAACTCCTTGCCCGTACCGGTTTCACCGATGATCAGCACACTGGCCTCACTGGGGGCGATCTGTTGCAGGTGGGCCAACAACGCGCGCGATTTAGGGTCTTCGAACACTTGGGCTGTGGCCCGAATGGACGTGGCCAGGGCCGGCGAAGGGGGCAGGGTTAGCAGTTGCATGAGGGCTCTCGCTCAAGAATAGAAAGTCGGGGTCGGGCGGGCACCGTTCAGGGCCCAGTCACCCAGCTCGTGCAGTTTGTAATCCAGCGGGTCGTGCAGGGTCTGGGTGCGCAGGTTGCGCCAGAAGCGGTCCAGGCGCAGGGCAGCATGGGTGGCGCGGGCACCGGTGACTTCAAACAGGCGGCTGGTCAGGTCCAGGCCGGTGCGGCTGGCGTTGACCTTGGCGCTGGCAATCGCCAGCGCCAGTTGCGCGCGTTCTTCGCTGCCCAGCTCCGGACCTTTGTTCCAAGCGGCATCGAGCAGCACACAGGCGCGCTCGACCAGCACCCGTACCGCTTCCAGCGATGCCCAGAACTCGCCGTAGTGGCGCAGAATGTAAGGGTCCTCGCTGATGTCCTGAGCCTTGGAGGTGAACCACGGGCGGCTTTCCTTGAGGGTGTAATGCCGCGCTTCTTCGAACGCGCCTTCACTGATGCCGAGAAACAGATTGGTGAAGTGCAGTTGGGCGATCAGCGGCCGCAGTGAAGCAAACGGGGTGCTCAACGGGCCTGGGTCGAGCAGCAATTCCGACTCTTCGACCCGTACCCGCTCAAAGGTCACGCTGCCGCTGTCGGTCTGGCGCTGGCCCATGTTTTCCCAGTCGTCGTGCAGGGTAATGCCGGTGCGCCCGCTGGGGATGGCGGCAATGATCAGTTTGCCGCCGGCGCTTTCATCCACCGCCGAGGCGATGAGCATTTCCGAATCGCTGGCGCCGGAGCAAAAGCTCTTGCGCCCGGAAAATTCCCGCCAGCCGTCGAAGGTCTTCAGCACCGTGCGGGTGTCCAGCGGGTTCAGGGCGTTGCCCCAGAACCAGTTTTGCCGGGCGGTCTGTTCGAACCAGGGTTGCCATTGGTCCGGGCGGGAAAACAGCCGCACGGTGGCCAGCATCAGGTGGTGAAAGCCGAACACGTGGGCGATCGAGCTGTCGACCTTGGCGAATTCGCGCACCACATCAAAAGTCTCGCGCCAGCTGGCGCCCAGGCCACCGAAACGGGTCGGAATGCTCAAACCCAGCAGGCCGCTGTGGCGCAACGCATCGCGCTCGGCCTGGGGGGTGCCGCCCTGGGCGTCGCGCTCGGCGGCGTTGGAGGCAAATTCGCAGGCCAGGTTACGGGCCAGGTGTAAGGGGCTGGTGAAAGAGGCAGGTAAAGGGGCCTTCACAGGAGCAATCACAGGCGTCGTCACGAAAAAATCCTCAAATTAAGCCGTTTCTGGTTTACGCCGGCTGCTTTCGGGCGCTGGGCAACACGTCATTGGCGATCATTTCGCCAAACGGGCCGGTCAGGTTGGTCAGGCCACGGCCGGCCAGGCTGGCGTAGGGTTCGGGCAGCAGCGGAAATACCAGTTCGGCAAACCGGTAGGCTTCTTCAAGGTGCGGGTAGCCAGAGAAAATAAAGCTCTCGATGCCCAGGTCGGCATACTCCTTGATGCGCTCGGCAACCTGCTCAGGATTGCCCACCAGCGCCGTGCCCGCACCGCCGCGCACCAGACCGACCCCGGCCCACAGGTTGGGAGCAACCACCAGGTTATCGCGGCGCCCACCGTGCAACTGCGCCATGCGCCGCTGGCCTTCGGAGTCGAAGCGGGCAAACGACTGCTGGGCGGCGGCGATGGTGGCGTCGTCGATGTGCGCGATCAGCTCATCAGCGGCGCGCCAGGCATCTTCTTCGTTCTGGCGCACGATCACATGCAGGCGAATCCCGAACTTCACCGTACGGCCATGTTTGGCCGCGCGCTCCCGCACGTCGCTAATCTTCGCAGCCACTGCCGCTGGCGGCTCGCCCCAGGTCAGGTACACGTCAATCTGCTCGCCTGCCAGGTCATGGGCGGCGGCGGAAGATCCGCCGAAATACAGCGGTGGATAAGGCTGCTGAATCGGCGGGTAGAGGGCCTTGGCATTTTTTACCTGCAAGTGCTTGCCCTGGTAATCCACGGCCTCGCCTTGCAGCACGCGGCGCCAGATATGCAGGAACTCGTCGGTGACTTCGTAGCGTTCGCTGTGGCTCAGGTGAATCCCGTCGCCACGGTTTTCATCGGGATCGCCGCCGGTCACCACGTTGATCAGCACCCGCCCGCCTGACAAGCGATCCAGGGTGGCGGCCATGCGCGCCGAGACGGTCGGTGAAATGATGCCCGGCCGAATCGCCACCAGAAAACGCAGCTTTTCAGTCAGCGGCGCCAGGGCCGAGGCCACGACCCAGGAGTCCTCGCAGGAGCGCCCGGTGGGAATCAACACGCCGTGGTAACCCAGCCCATCGGCCGCCTGGGCCACTTGCTTGAGATAACCGAGGGTGACCGGCCGGGCCCCCTTGGCGGTGCCCAGATAATGACCGTCACCGTGGGTCGGCAGAAACCAGAACACATTCATGCGCGGCTCCCTGAGTGACCTTGATCAATGACGGTGAATGAACAGCAGACGCCGCGGCAGGCCGCAGCGCCATGCACAAATGCGCTCATGATCGCTTCCTTAATGTGAGCCCGTTAACAGGCTGGACAAGGCGGGTTCGCAAGTCCTGTGCCACAAGCCCAGACCCAGGCGGGCCGGGGCTTTTCACGGGGTTTTTCACCAAGGATGAGTGCGTTGCTGTTGCTCAGCGGTGATTGCTGCCCAACAACTGTTGGCTGAGCAACAGTTGCCGTGGGAGAGGTGCGCGATGCAATCAAGCTCCGGTGAGGGGCGGGCAGTGATGCTCGTGAGCTGGTGCCTTCGCGGCTAAAGCCAATATTGTTCAGATAAGCACTGCATGCCTTTGTGGGAGCGACCTTGGTCTGGGCGGCATTTCGACGAAGAGGCCAGTAAAAACACTACATCTGCTGCGAATGTGCCGCCCTCTTCGCGACCAAGGTCGCTCCTACAAAGGCATGCCAGTACTTAACTGAACAGTATTGCGGCTAAAGCCGCTCCTACAGCGCAATCAATGCCGGGTGCAGGTCGTGAATGTGCGTGGGCTTGGGCGCGACGTACTGCTCGTCGCTGGTCAGTTCATGCAGCAGCTCTTCGCGCAGCAGGTGAAAGTCATAGCCGCTGCGCTGGCGCGGGTGCGGCAGGTTGATGTCGACCACGCGCTTGATCCTCCCCGGCCGCGGCTCCATGACCACCACCCGGTCGGCGAGGAAGATCGCTTCTTCGACGTCATGGGTCACCAGCACCGTGGTGATTTTTGCCCGTTCGCGGATTGCCAGCAGTTCGTTCTGCATCTGCTGGCGGGTCAGCGCGTCGAGGGCGCCAAACGGTTCGTCGAGCAGCAGGATACGCGGGCTGGCCACCAGGCCACGGGCGATGGCCACCCGTTGTGCCATGCCGCCGGACAACTGGTGCGGGTAAGCACGGGCAAAGTCCTTGAGGCCCACCAGGTCGATGAAGTCGGCGACCCGCTGTTGTTTCTGTTCGTTGCTCAGTGGCTCGTTGACCAGCCCCAGACCGATGTTGTCCTGCACGGTCAGCCAAGGAAACAGCCGGTGCTCCTGGAACACGATGCCGCGTTCGCTGCCGATGCCTTCGACCACCTTGCCGTCGACCCGAATCTCGCCACGGTACTCGGTGTCCAGGCCGATCAGCAGGCGCAGCAGGGTTGATTTGCCGCAGCCGCTGGAGCCGACGATGGCGACGAATTCTCCTTCGGCAATCTGCAGGTTGAATTCTTTGATGGCCTCGATCTGGCCGCCATCGACCTCGAAGACCTTGCCGACATGGTTGAAACTGACGATAGCTTGAGTCATGCGTGTCTCCAGCGCGTGGCCCGCGCTTCGATGCGTTGTCCGAGGAAGTTGAGCAAGGCGCCGGTCAGTCCGACCAGCAACATGCCGGCCATGATCACGTCCATGCGCAGCAGTTGCTGGGCACCGATCATCAGGCTGCCGATGCCGCCATTCGAGGGCATGAAGTATTCCGAACCGATGGTGCCCAGCCAGGCGTAGATCAGGCTCAGGCGCAGGCCGCCGAAGATACCGGGCGCCGCACCGGGCAACACCAACCGGCCCAGACGCTGCAACGGGCTCAGGCGCAGCACCCGCGCCGCTTCAGCCAGTTGCGGTGACTGGTTGGCGACACTGCGCTGGGTGGCGATGTACAGCGGGAAAAACGCTGCGAACGAGACGAACACCCACTTGGCCGGTTCACCCAGGCCGAACCATGCCGTCAGCAGCGGCACCCAGGCGAAGATCGCGATCTGCCGCAGCGCGCCCAGGCTCGGGCCGAACAGCCGCTCGGCGGGTTTCGACAGGCCCAGCAGCAGGCCGATGCTGAACCCGGCTAGGCCACCGAGCAACAGGCCGCCGAGGGTGCGGCTCAGGCTCATCAGCATGGCGCCGGGCAGGCTGCCGTCGAGCAGCCCGGCCCAAGTGGTTTGCAGCACCAGCAGTGGCGAGACCAGAATCTGCCGGTCGACCCACTGCAACTGATACGCGGCCTGCCAGAGCAGCAGCAACGCGATGGGCAGGTACCAGGCGGCCCAGCCCGATTGGGCCCGGCCACGATTCAGTTGTGCGGTGGGTGGGTGCGGCCAGTGCACCAGCTTGCGGTCGGCCCGGCCGATGAGCAGGTCCATGCTCACCCCGACCACACCGATCACTGCGATGCAGACGAAGACGATATCAAGCATGAACAACTGCCGGGCCCAGACCATCAGGTAGCCGATGCCTTCGCTGGAGGCCAGCAGCTCCACGGCCAGCAGCGACGACCAGCCTGCCGACAGCGCCAGACGCACGCCGGCCATGAACGAGGGCAGGGCCGCAGGCAGGATCAGCCGGCGGATCAGCAGGGCGCGCGGCAGCCGCAGCACGGCTGCGGCTTCACGCAAGCGCGGCTGTGCATCGCGCACACCGACCAGGGTATGCAGGGTCACCGGCACCACGATGGCCTTGATCAGCACCACCAGCTTGAGCACCTCGCCAATGCCGAGGAACACCATGAACAGCGGAATCCACGCCAGGGTCGGGATCTGTGCCAGGGCGCTGAAGGTCGGCAGGATCAGCCGTTCAGCCCGTGGGCTGGAGCCCAGCCAGGCACCCAGCAGGGCACCGCTGCCGATGCCTGCCAGCAGACCGAAGGCCAGGCGTTGCAGGCTGATGCCCAGGTTGACCCAGATCTCGCCACTGGCCAGTTCCAGCGCGCTCTGCCAGACCAGTGCAGGCTCGGGCAGGATCTGTTCGCTCATCCAGTGCTCGCGGCTGGCAACCCACCACAAAGCGAAAATCAGGATTGGCACATACCAGCCCTGCAGGCGTGCCAGCAGCACCACTGCGCGACCATTGGGGCGCAGTGCGGCGGGCGGTAAGGGGAGGGTGGCATCACGGGTCATCAGGCTCTCCGTCGCAAACCAATGCTTATTTGCTTATTCTTTAAATGAATATAAAAAATTAATTTGATTCAAATATGGGATAAAGGCTGCCATTAATACCGTCTTGGGCAATTGCAGCCAATGCATTCCCGGAATATTTTTCATGCGAGATGTGCATGGCCCAGCAAGCACAAGGGTTACAGACTTAATATTCTTTAAAGTTACTAAAAGATCATTTTTTAGTATTTTATTTTAGGTGCGATGTATGCCTGACTGGCGCCCATCTTCAGATGCGCCAGGAGCCTCGCATGAATCTCTCACTTCCCCGTTTTGCCCTCCGTTTCGCTGCGCCGCTGCTGGCCGGCCTGTTGGCGTGTGCCGCAGGCATTGTCAACGCAGCCGAACTCAAGGAAATCCGCATCGCGGTCCCGGACCTGAGTGCCGGCCCGCAGAAAAGCGGTACGGGTGTCACCGACGTGCTGCGCAGCCAGCAACTGCTGGAGCAGGCGTTTGCCGCCGACGGCATCAAGGTGCAGTGGAATTTCTTCAAAGGCGCAGGCCCGGCCATCAACGAAGCGCTGGCCAACGGTCAGGTAGACGTCGCCTACCTGGGCGATCTGGCGGCGATCATCGGCAAGGCCAATGGTCTGGACACCCGCTTGCTCAGCGCCACCGGGCGGGGCATAAAGCAGTACCTGGCAGTCGCACCGGACTCCGGGATCAAGACCTTGGCAGACCTCAAGGGCAAGCGTGTGGCAATCTTTCGCGGCACCGCCTACCAGCTGTCGTTCGCCGCTGCACTGGCCAGCCAGGGACTCAAGGAAAAAGACCTCAAAGTCATCAACCTGGACATCAACGCTGCCGTCGCCGCCCTCGGCGCCAGGCAGATCGACGCGACCTGGGGCTCGGCGTCATTGAACTCGCTGCGTGAACGCGGCCTTGCCGAAATCCCGCTCAACACGCTGGACCTGGGCGGGGCCGGCAGCATCCAGAGCGTGCTGCTGGGCTACGGGCCGTTTATCGATGCGCATCCACAGGCGGTCGACAAACTGCTCAAGGCCAACGCCCAGGCGCTGCACTGGCTGCAACAGGAGAGCAACCGCCAGGCCTACATTGCACTGGTTGCGGAACTGGCCAACTACCCCCAGGCGGTTTTGCAGGACGACCTCAAGGGCCTGGACCTGAGCGTGCGCTTCGATTCGCGTCTTGACCCTGAATTTCTTGCCAGCTTGCAGAAGTCGGTAGACCTGGCGGCGGAGCAGCGTCTGGTGCGCAAGCCGTTCAAGGTCAGTGAGTGGGTGTCGGATAAGGCGTTGTGATTTATGCAGTTGTGGCAAGGCTTGCGCGTATAGGTCCTACAAAATCTCCGAAATTGTAGGGTGTGTAGGAGTGTTCTGAAATTTTCATTGGGTATTGAACGTTTGGTGTTCGGGTGATTACGTCGGTCACGTTTCTGGAGTTAATGCCAGAAGAACCACGGATTAATCGAACTAACCAAACGAGACTTTACAATGATAAATAAACAACGTTTGAACAGTGTGGTAGCGGGTGTGTTGGCCGCTACCGCCATGCAGGTATTCGCTCAGGCGGATCAAGTGAATGGGCCGCAGACGACTGACGCGTCAGTGGCGACGGTTCTGGAGGATAAGGTTCATTTGCTGAGCAATACGCTGGGAAGTAAGTCAGAGGTGCATCATTACAGCTTTACTGCGGTACGTGGGCAGGATGTCGTGTTGTTAATTTCAGAGGCACAGACATACGGAAAGCTATGGCAGCTGGAATACCGGATTGATGCTGGGGAATGGAAGGTCAAACGATGGAACTGGACCGAGAAATTTCAGAAGCTGTCACCGGGAGCCAAAGTTGAAGTCAGGGTAATGGCCGTCGAAGGCGCCCAATTCGATGAGGTAGGTTATCGGATCGGATTGGGCTCATTTCCGCATATGCGCTACGACTTTCATCACCAAGAAGGCTTTTTACCCATTCCCATTGGGCGCACGGAACCTAGATTTCTTGCCACTCAGGCCATGACCGAGGCCATGCTTGATGTCAGTTTTACTGACAGCACCGGGCACCCGCTCGCTGGCGGGGTGGTTGCCTTCGACTTCAGGCCTAGCGGTAAAAAGAAAAACAGAAAAACAACGAACTATACATCCGACAGAAACGGGAAGATTCTGGAGCTTGTGAAATTTGAAGGTTGTACAGGCGGGTATTATGCTGATCCGTTTCTTCATGTAAACAATGGCAGAAATACCTGGGCCACACGGTACGAAGTGGGAGATTACAAAGCGTTGAATTTATTGGCTGGGACTCAAGCTGAAGAACCCCATCTCTATAACTTTGGGCACATCTGTAAGCGCTGGCTGATCAACTGGTCCAGAAACTGATGAGTCAAGGGGCGCTCTGCTGATTTTTATCGGCAGAGCGCCCCGCTTCACGATTAAACGACAACATCCACCAACGGCTCTTCGCGCTTCTCGCCCTTTTCAAGAATCTGGCTAATGAGGTTTTTGTATATGTCTTGTGAGTCGCTCGTCATCAGTTTTCTGTAATCCACCGTGTCCTTAAAGTTCAGCAGGTCCAGCTTGTATTTTCCGCCGAACGCCTTGTCATCATGGTCAACCAGTTCCATGGCCAGTTTGGCGAACTTGACCACGCTATTTGTGAATTTTTTGTCTTCGTTCAAAAGCGATGTCAGGTATTTACGTTCGTGCTCGGTGAACGAGTTTTCCGGGTCGAGAAGTTTGACTTTTCCATCATCGCCCAGCGTATAGCTGAAGTTCTTTTTGGCCAGATCCTGCCGGTAGATACCTACTTCGGTGAGGCATTTTCCATAGTGCTCACCCTGAGATTTTAGCGCATCGATTGAATCTCTCTTCAGCTCACTCAGATACATTTCCTTGGCTGCCGCGCTTTGTTCTGGCGTCATTTCGCTCTTGTTATAGCCTTTCAGCCACGGCTCTGCCTCGCGGGTGTAGAACGCTTTTGCCCGAGCGTGTCTTTCGTCTTCGACGCTGTGCGCAAGGTTGGGCGCTGCCTGTTCCGCGCTGGTTACGGCGGGTTTGGCAGGCAAGTGAGCAGGTATGATCGTTGAGGTGATACCGGTGATAGTCATAGCGAGATACTCCAGTTGAATGGTTCGCTATTTGTGACGGCCAGCCGGCGGCTAACTTGTCCTGATAATGGTGTAGGAAGTTTCTGAAGTGTGGTCTGGTTGTGAGTGGGGTCTCATCTTTTTTCGTAATCGAACAGAATTGGCTTTAGCCGCGAAGGCTTCGCTGCTAAAGCAGCTCCTACGGGGGGCCGGGTTTATTGTGCGACAGCGTGGTGCCGAGGCAATGGGATCTATGATCTAAGCCGCCTTGTGCACCTGATCCAGGCTGATAATCGTGTCGATCATCGCTCTGGCTGCCGGTGACAGGCGAAAGCCTGCGCGGCTGACGATGCCGCAGCGCGCGCCGACGCCCATCTGTTCGAGGGGCAGGTTGCGCCAGTGCAGGCGGACCAGTTCGCCGGGGGCGACATCCTCGGTAAAACACTCTTCGGTGCTGATGCCGATGGCGTTGGTTTGCCGGACGATTTTCATCAGGCTGGCGAAATGATCGGTCTGGATGCCGGGGCTGAAGTCGTCGCGGCCACTGGCGCTGGCCAGCAGTTTGCGAAACCCCGGCGGCAGCAGGGTGGCAGCCAGCGGGTAGTCGAACATATCGTTGGTCGACAGGCTGTCCTTGGCCAGCAGCGGATGGCCGGGCCGGCAGAAGAACACCCCGCGCTTGGGTGTCAGCGCCTGGGTGTGGAAGTTCGGGTCGGACTCGAAGTGGCGGATATCGGCAATGAAGAACTCGATTTCTTCACGGCTCAGGCTGCGGCTGAGTTTTTCCCAGTTGTCCACTTCAAAGCCCACCTTGACCCTTGGGTAGGCGCTGATGAAGCTGGCGACCGCATCGGGCACCAGTTTTACCGCCGGTGCCGGGCCGCAACCGAATTGCAGCTCGCCAGCATCGAGCTTGGTCATTTCGGCCACTTCGCGGGTGAGCTGGTTGGCGCCCTTGACCAGGCGCAAGGCGTGCTGCAGCACCACATGGCCTTCCGGGGTCGGGCGCAGGTCTTTGCTGGCGCGGTCGACCAGCACGCAGCCGAACTCCTGTTCCAGGCTCTGGATGCTGCGGCTGAATGCCGGCTGGGTAATGCCCATGGCCTCGGCACCACGGACAAAGCTGCGGTGTTCGTTGAGCGCGATGAAGTAGCGCAACTGGCGAAGATCCATATGCATTCCCGGCATTTGAAAAATAGGTCGAAGGTATTGGCCCTCGGGCTGGGGACAGGTTTTAAATGCAGACTCTTATTCCGTCAACGAAGCGTTTGTTTTTTAGATATAGCATTTATGCATATCTATAGCTCGCTGCCTCGTTGACCACTGTCTGCCGGCCCTGAGGGATCCACCATGAGCAATGCCGCAATCGCCAAGCAACCTGTGCCTCATCAACTCGACCTCAAGCCGGTGGCTGGGCGCATCGGTGCCGAAGTGCGCGGGGTCACCCTGAGCGACACCCTCGACCCGGTGCTGGTCGAGGCCATTCAACAGGCACTGCTGGAGCATAAGGTGCTGTTCTTCCGTGGCCAGACCCACCTAGACGACCAAGGCCAGGAAGCGTTCGCCAAACTGCTCGGTGAGCCGATGCCACACCCGACGGTGCCCGTGCGCGAAGGCTCCAGCTACCTGATGCAACTGAGCGCCGCCGATGGCCAGCGCGCCAACTCCTGGCACACCGACGTGACGTTCGTCGCGGCCTATCCCAAGGCCTCGATCCTGCGTTCGGTGGTGGCTCCGCAGTCCGGGGGCGACACGGTATGGGCCAATGCCGCGGCTGCTTACAACGACCTGAGCCCCGAGCTGCGCGAGCTGGCCGACCAGCTATGGGCGGTGCACAGCAACGAGTACGACTATGCCAACCCGCGCCCGAACGTCACTGCAGAGCAGGCGGCGAAGTACCGCAAGACCTTCACTTCCACAGTGTTCGAGACCGAGCACCCGGTGGTGCGTGTGCATCCGCTCAGTGGCGAGCGCTCGTTGCTGTTGGGGCACTTCGTCAAACGTATCAAGGGCTATTCACAGGCCAATTCGGTGCACCTGTTTGAGTTGCTGCAGAGCCACGTGATTCGTCTGGAAAACACCGTGCGCTGGCGCTGGAGCGTGGGCGACGTGGCCATCTGGGATAACCGCGCGACCCAACACTACGCCGTCGACGACTACGGCGATCAGGCGCGCATCGTGCGCCGCGTGACCCTGCAAGGTGAAGTGCCGGTGGGTGTGCATGGCCAGCGCAGCGTCACCACACGCGGCGCTTGATGGGTGGCTGGCAACAGGTATGCGGCGCCTGCATTGGCCAGCACGCTGACTTCCAGCGGGTCAGCGTTGTGCCGCTTACCACACCCCGATCGGTACCAGCTTTTGTTCGGCCGGCTCGCCATAGCGAAAGCGCTGGCCGCGCAGGTCGATTTCGCTGTTGCTGATGGTGGTGCGCCGTTTCAGGCCGCGCAGCCAGTCGAACAGATACCCCTGATGCTGTTCGCGCACGCTGGCATAGGCCGGGTCGCTGCCCAGGTCGTGCAGTTCCTGCGGGTCGTTTTCCAGGTCGAACAACTGCGGGCGAAAGCCATCGTAAGCCAGGTACTTGAAGCGCTCGCTGCGCACCATGTACATGCGGCAGCGGTCGATGGCCTGGCCCAGCCGTTCGCGGGCCGGGGCCTGGAAGGCGTAGTCGTACTCGGCGATGGCGTAGCGGCGCCAGTCGGGTTGTTCACCGTGCAGCAGCGGTATCCATGAGCGGCCCTCCAGGCGGTGATCGGCTGCCGGCAGACCCAACGCCTGCAAAAAAGTCGGCAGGGCGTCGATGGTTTCTACCAGGCGCTCATCCACTGTGCCGCGGGTCACATCCGCTTGCGGTCGTGGGTCACGGACGATCAGCGGGATGCCCACCGCCTGTTCCAGTAGAAACTCTTTTTCGCCCAGATAGTGGTCGCCGAGAAAATCGCCGTGATCGCTGGTGAATACGATCAGCGTGTCGTCCCAGCGACCGTTGCTTTGCAGGTGCTCGAACAGCCGGCCAAGTTGATCGTCGATCTGCTTGATCAGGCCCATGTAGGTCGGCACCACATTCAGGCGCACTTGATCGCGAGAAAAGTTCTGGCTCTCTTGATGCTGACGAAACGCGGCGTACACCGGGTGATCGTTGGGTTCGGCCGGCTGGATCGGGTCGATCACTTGCGCATGGCTGTACAGTGCGTGATAGGGCGCAGGCGCAATATAGGGCCAGTGCGGCTTGATGTACGACAGGTGCAGGCACCAGGGTTGCTCGCCTTGTTCATCGATGAAGTCGATCGCGCGTTCGGTGGTGTACACCGTCTCTGAGTACTGTTCGGGAATGCGCGCCGGTCGATGCGCATTGCGCATCTTCCAGCCGCTGAGCAGCTCACCGTTTTCGCCTTCGGCCGCGTTGGCCCAGTCATGCCACGGGTTGTCGCCGGCAAAGCCCTGCTCGCGCAGGTAGTGGGTATAAGGCGCGCTCTCGCGTTTTTCTGTGAATACCGGGTCGTCAGGGTACAGGCCGTCGTGGCGTACATAGGGTTCAAAACCCACTTCGTCGAGTTGCTGCACCTGCGCGCTGCCTGCCGGCAGGTTCAGGCGTTGCTGTGCGTCGCTGTTGGGGGTGGCGTGGGTCTTGCCCACCAGCGCGGTACGAATGCCGGCCGGGCGCAGGTAGTCACCGATGGTCAGCTCATCCAGCGGCAGCGGCACGGCATTCCACGCCACTTGATGACTGCTCACATAACGCCCGGTATAGGCCGACATCCGCGACGGGCCACAAATGGTGCCCTGGGTATAGGCACGGCTGAAGCGCACCCCGGCAGCGGCCAGGCGGTCGATGTTCGGCGTGTGCAGGTGCGGGTGGCCGTAACAGGACAGGTAATCACGACGCAGTTGGTCGCACATGATGTAAAGCACATTGCGCACAGGCTTGGACACGGTTCACCACCGATTGCAAAAAGGCTTATTTGCGCCGTTACGAACCTATGCGGCAAGCGCATTTATTGAATATCCACGATGCGCGGCGTGCATAACATCAGCACTTCTCGCATATGCATTTTGCACATTAAAAATATTGGGCAAATGCATTTCCCAAGTCTGGATGGACTCCTTTTAAATGCATGCTCTTATGCATTTGAAATCTTTTAATTAATAAATATATAACTTAATAGAATATTCGAGCGAGTCGCCGTTTGTGTGTGATTGCTTGAAAGGAGCCTGTATGAACCCGTCCGCAACGACTCATCCGCTGCCGCGCTGGCCACTTAAACGTCTACCTTTGGCGCTGTTGCTGGCGGGTTGTGCTGGCGGGTCATATGCCCATGCCGCCGAGACCTCGCTCAATGCCGAGCCGCCCCAGGCGGGCACCTCGCAGGCCGCCGACGCGCAATTGAAAACCGTGACCGTGACGGCCAGACGCCGTGAGGAGAGTGCGCAGAACGTGCCGACGCCGATCAGTGTGGTCAGTGGCCAGACCCTGGAAAGCCAGCGCGTTTATCGTATTCAGGACCTGCAACAACTGACCCCAAGCTTGAACGTGGCTTACATGCACGCCCGGCAGTCCAGTGTGTCGATCCGCGGTCTGGGTAACAACCCGGCCAGTGACGGTTTGGAGGGCAGTGCCGGGTTGTACATCGATAACGTTTATCTGGGCCGCCCCGGCATGGCGGTGTTCGACCTGATGGACATCGAGCAACTGGAAGTGCTGCGCGGCCCGCAAGGTACGCTGTTTGGCAAAAACACCACCGCCGGGGTGGTCAATATCAGCACCCGGGCGCCGAGCTTTACCCCGGAACGTACGATTGAAACCTCGGTGGCTGAAGACGGTTTTTTCCAGACCAAAGGCACGATCTCCGGGCCACTCAGTGATGAACTGGCCGGGCGTTTTTCGGCTTACCGCAGCCGTAGCGATGGCGACCTGAAAAACGAATACAGCGGCCATGACCTCAATGGCGGCTCGCGCGAAGGCTTTCGTGGTCAGTTGCTGTACAAGCCCAGCGAAGACTTCAACCTGCGCCTGATCGGCGACTATAACGAAGAGTCTTCCAGTGCCGGCACCCGCGCGCTGTACAGCACCGGCCCGACCATCAATGGCGTAAACCGCTATGAGTCGCGGGCTGCCGCTGCCGGCGCCACTCTGGTCAATGGCCGCGAGCGCAAGGTCAATATCGACGCCACCCAGCGGGTCACTGTGCACCAGGGCGGCTTGTCACTGGAAGCCAACTGGAAGTTGCCCAGCGATTTCACCCTGACCTCGGTCAGCGCCTATCGCTGGTGGGATTTCAGCCCGCGTAACGACGACGGCATCAACGTGCCGGCCAGTTACAACGGTGGTGTCTCGGTACAGAGCCAGCAATGGTCGCAGGAAATCCGGCTGGCTTCGCCCACCGGCGGTGCCTTCGATTACGTGCTTGGCGCTTACTACTATGGCTCGGACCTGGACAACACCAACAAGGCCAGCAACGGCCCGCTGGCCGATGTCTGGAACGGCACTGCCGCAGGCGCGCTGGCCAATGTCGAGAGCGTTGCCAAGGGCCATATCGACACCAACAGCTTCGCACTGTTTGGCCAGGGCACCTGGCACCTGACGCCAAAGCTGGACTTTACTGCGGGCATTCGCGGCACCTATGAAGAAAAGAGCGCCTGGGTCAACCGCAGCGCGCCAACCGGCGGCGTGGCGGTGACCGGTGCTGCGCTGACCGCGCGCAACGGTCGGTATGGTGTCTATGACTCCGGCGATCTTAACCAGTACAGCATCAGCCCGTCGGGGCTGCTCAACCTGAGCTACAAGTTCAGCGACGATGTGCTGGGTTACGCGACCCTGTCGCACGGCGAGAAGTCTGGCGGCGTCAATCTCACGGTTGGCACCGCACCGACTGCCGGTGCCGACTCGCTGTTGATCGGTGCCGAGCGCGCCAACAACCTCGAGCTGGGCGTCAAGAGCACCCTGTGGGACAACCGTCTGCAACTCAACGGCAACCTGTTCTGGACCCAGGTCAACGGCTACCAGACCACCGCTTACGACCAAGCCAACCGCGTGCAGTACCTGACCAACGCAGGCTCTGTGCGTTCACGCGGCGCGGAGCTGGAGGCTACTGTGGTGCCGCTGCGCGGCCTGACCCTCAACCTCAACGGCTCTTACAACGACGTGCGTTATCTGTCGTACAAGGATGCGCCGTGCCCGCCGGAGGTCAGCTTGCGTCCCGGTGCCCCGGCATCCTGCGACCTGAGCGGCAATCAGGTGGTCGGCGCCTCGAAGTGGATTGCTAACTTCAACGGTGAATACACGTGGGGCTGGGACAACGGCCTGGAGCAGTACGTGACCGGCAGCTACGCCTATCGCTCGCGGGCTGTGGGCATCGTCGAAGACTCCGTGCATGCGCAGATCCCCGGCTACGGCGTGGCCAACTTCGCCACCGGCTTGCGCGGCGACTGGGGCCAGGGTCAGTGGGATGTGTCGCTGTGGGTGAAGAACGCCTTCGACAAGACCTACTACACCTCGTTGTGGAGTGAGCCTAACGGCGGCTACTCGGGCTTTATGGGCGCACCGCGGACCGTGGGTGTGACCGGGCGTTACGACTTCTGAAATGCTTTGAGGCATAAGCATCTCCTGCGGGTGAATGCTTGTAGGCCCGGCCGGGCCTATCTACACCCCGACATGCGGCATTGGCACGCCGCTGAGGTGGTCGGCCAGGTGCAGATCGGTCTTTTCGATCAGGCCGATCATCGCCTTGGCCAGCGATGACAAGGACCTCGCGTTACGGCTGACGATGCCGTAGCGCGTGTTCATTTCTTCCAGATGCGGCGGCAGGTCCACCGGTTGCAGCCAGTGCAACTCAGCGGTGAACAAGGCCGGTTCCGGGTTCATTGCATTACCGATGGCAATGGCATCCGAATGGCGGACCACATTGAGCAACGCGTAGGTGTGCTCGCATTCCACCTGAGGCACGAAATCGCGGCGGCCGCTGTATTCGGTGAGTAACTTGCGGATGTTCGGGGGGCGGAAGGTGGTGGCCAGCGGATAGCCGAACAGCTCTTTGCAAGTCACTGATGCCTGCTGCGCCAAGGGGTGATCGGCGCGGCAATAAAAGCGCATGCGTTGTGCACGCAGGCGGGTGATGCGGTAATCGGGGTCCGCTTCAAAGCGTCGGGTGTCGGCCACGAAAAATTCGATGTCCTCGCTGATCAACCGCTGGTTGAGGTCCTGCCAGTTATCCACCTGAAAATGCACTTTGGCCTTGGGATACTCGGCGATGAACAGCGCTACGGCCCTGGGCACCAGCTGCCCGGCCGGCGCCGGTCCGCAACCGAACCGCAGGGTGCCGATTTCTGCTCCGTTCAGGCGGCCAATCTCGTTGTTCAGCTCCTGGGCCTCGCGGATCAGGCGTCGGGCGTGTTCCAGCACCACCAGGCCCTGCTGGGTCGGCGGCAGTTCCTTGCTGGCCCGGTCGACCAGTTGAAACCCCGCACTGTGCTCCAGCGCCTGGATGCTGCGGCTGAACGCCGACTGCGACAGATTGACCGCGGCGGCGGCCGCGACAAAGCTGCGGTGCTCGGCTAGGGCGATAAAGTGACGAAGCTGGCGAAGGTCGATATGCATGGTTTACATCTGAGCGTTCGGTTGGATGCAGGGGCTGCAAGAGGGTGAACGCTCTTATAGAAGTAAACGCTTATTCCTGAAACAGTTAATAAGAGATATGCATATTCCAGAGAGGAATATGTCGCCCAGTCGCGTAAAAGCAGGCCTGCCGGGGAGCGTCAGCTTGAGTTCCCGGCAGGCCTTCGGCTCAGCGCGAAGTCAGCGCGGTGTAGCTGTTCATCAGGTTGCGGTAGTTAGGGATGCGCTGGCTCAGCAGGTTACCCAGGCCTTCGATATCGTTGCGCCAGTCGCGGTGCAGCTCACAAGCCACCGAGAACCAGTTCATCAACTGCGCGCCCGCCTGGCTCATACGGTTCCATGCGGCTTGCTGCACGGTCTCGTTGAAGGTGCCGGAAGCGTCAGTCACCACGAACACATCAAAGCCTTCTGCCAGAGCCGACAAGGCCGGGAAGGTCACGCACACGTCAGTCACCACTCCGGCGATGATCAGTTGCTTGCGGCCGGTGGCTTTGATCGCTTTGACAAACTCTTCGTTGTCCCAGGCGTTGATCTGGCCAGGGCGGGCGATGTACGGCGCATCCGGGAACTGCTCTTTCAATTCAGGGATCAGCGGGCCATTGGGGCCTTGTTCAAAGCTGGTGGTGAGAATGGTCGGCAGGTTGAAAAACTTGGCCAGATCACCCAGCGCCAGCACGTTGTTCTTGAACTCGTTTGGCGAGAAATCCTGCACCAGCGAGATCAGGCCGGTCTGGTGGTCGATCAACAGTACTACGGCGTCGTCTTTGTTCAGGCGGTTGTAGGTGAAGTTGGCCATGGGGTAAGTCCTTTATCTGAGAGGTTTTGAGTAAGTTGTTGAGTCAGTGCGCTGGGTTCAGCGCTGTGTTCAACCTGGGCACAGATTAAGGATTTACCTGAACGGGATAAATCGGCTAAAAAGCGTTTTACTGTCACCTTGAAAGCGACAATCCCCAGCCTGATGCCGGGGGTTGTCGTGGCGTGGGTCAGACCTTGCGCCAATGGCAGCGCATGGTTACCAAAGCTTCCAGGTGTAATCGATGTTCACGCGGGTTTCGTTGTCACTTCTGAACGTGGCAGCCGAACTCAGGTCGCTGCGATAGAAATTCTGCCGCAGCCGCAGCGCCAGCCCCTTCACAGGGCCTGACTGCACTGCATAGGACAGCTCGAAATCCTTGGACGACTCCGATAAGTCATCCCCCCCGAGTGCCGGGAGATTGATGTGACTGCCGTGCAGGTAGCGCGCCATGGCCCTGAGGCCGGGAATGCTCAGCCCGGCGAAATCGTAGTCGTAGCGTAGCGCCCAGGTCTGCTCCTTCGGGTTGACGAAGTCCGCACTCATTGTCCCGTCGCTCAACACATTAGGCTCGCCACCTGCGAGGTAGACCATGGCGGTGTCACCGGTCTGGCGCATGTGACCCAGGCCGAAGCTGTGTGCGCCCATCTGGTAGGTGAACATCACCCCGGTGCTCCGGTTATCCACCCGGCCAGATTCTGCGCGCCCATCCTCACGGCTATCAAAAATGCGCAGGTCAGTTTTCAACAGGCCCGGACCGATGGGCAGCGTGTGCAAAAGCCCCCAAAAATGCTGTTGATAGATGTTGTCGAGTTTGGCGTAGTTGTAACGCAGCGTCAGCGCGTCGGACCACTTGTAATCACCGGCGATGAAATCAAACTCTTGCGAAGAGGCGCCGGGCCGAAAGCGGCCATTGGGAGAGGCGATCGAGATGGGCTGGTAGTCCGTGGAGTCGCGCATGTTCACTCGGTCCATTCGCCCCAGATGCAGTGATAAATCCTTGATGTCACCTGACTGTAAATAGGCGCCCCGGAAGGTTTGTGGAAGCAGGCGCGCAGGGCTGCCGGTGAGGACCGGCAGGTTGGGAAATTGTGTGCCTACCGAGAGTTGGGTCTTGGAAACCCTGGCTTTGAGTGCCGCCCCCAGCTCTGAGTATTCGTCACGCGCCTGTCGGGTCTGCGGGTTAAAGGCCAATAGCTGGGTTGCGGTTCTGTCGGGTGACGAGTCGAGCTTCAGACCCAGCATGCCGGTCAGGTCCAGGCCCAGCCCAATGGGGCCTTCGGTGAAGCCGGAGTGGGCCTTGAGGATGAAACCCTGCGCCCATTCCCTGGCTTCGGCGTACGGTGTGGCACCCTTGTAATCACGGTCCAGATAAAAGTTGCGTGACATTAATGTCACGGTTGAATCCTTCAGCAGTTCTGCCTCGGCGCAGAAAGACACACACACGCCCAGCGCGCCCATGCTCAACAGCTGGGGGCAACTCATACGGTTAGTCATTGCGAGCATCCTGATTTCTTGTTTTTGTCAGTTCAGTCAGGTGGCGCTGGCCGGTGCCAGGCGCGCCGTTGCCCGGCGCTTGAGGCCCCAGACCACCAGCGCGGCCAGAACGAAGGCGCTGGCAAACAAGATGTAGAGCTTCGACGGGCTCCAGTTGGCGTCGATCAAGTGACCGGCAACCAACGGTGAGAGGATGGCCCCGATACGGCCCATGCCGATTCCCCAGCCCAGGCCTGTTACCCGCTGTGACGCGCTGTAGAAAGACGGGGCAAGGGCATACAGCCCGGCGACGCAGCCGTTGACGAATACGCCGATGGCCAGTGCCACGGCAAAGGCCAGTGTGAGGTTGTGGGTGAACTGGACGAACAGCGCGAGCAACAGCGCATTGATGATGAGGTACAGCATCAGCAGGCGAGCCAGTGGGTAGCGGGCAGCCAGCAGCCCGATGACGGTCGTGCCGACGATGCCGCCCATGTTAAGCAGTACACCGCCCGTGATGCCTTGGGCGTTGGAGAGGCCGGCCGAGACCAGTAGCCTGGGCGTCCAGCTCAGCACAAAGTAGAAGCCGAACATCACCAGAAAGAAGGCCAGCCAGATCAGCAAGGTTGAACGCAGCAGTGCCGGTGAAAACAATTCGGCTACCGTATCGCGCATGCGCGCACGGCTGGTGTCGTTAACGGTGGGCAGCGCGCTGATGGTGTTCAGTTTTACGCGTACCAGCAGTTTATTGATCTTGGCCAGGGCGCCGACCGGTTGGCGAGACGTCAGAAAGGCAAGTGACTCAGGAAGCCAGAGAAACAGCAACGGCAGTGTCGAGAGCGTGGTGATGCCGCCGTACAGAAACACCGAGCGCCATCCTTGGGTCGGGATGATCTGAGCGGCAATGATCCCGCCAATCGTTGCACCCAGCGCGTAGGCCGTCGACTGCAAACTGATTGCCAGCCCGCGCCATTTTTTGTTGGCGTATTCGCCGGCAATTACGTAACTGCGGCCAGAACCCCACCAATGCCAAGCCCCGTAATCAGCCGCAGAATGGCGAGTGTTTCGAAACTGTTTGCTTGAGAGGAGGCGAGCATACCCAGTCCGGCGATGCTCACGCAAAACATGATCAGCGGGCGTCTGCCGAACCGGTCCGCCCAGGGCGCAATAAACAACGAGCCGATTGCCATGCCGACCAATCCGGCACTGAGCAGGTAGCCGACGCGGATGCCGTTGAGTCCCCAGTCTGCCGAAACCGACGCGGCGGTGAAGGCCATTACCAGCACGTCGAAGCCGTCGAGCATGTTGATCAGGATGCAAAGAGCGATCACGCCCCATTGAGAACTGACCATGGGTTTTTCGTCCATTAGTTGCCCAATTGACTTGACCATATCGTCAAACCTCCTTGTTCAATGGCAATGAATTGAGCAAAAGCAAGGCGGCCGAAGCCTGCCCGATAAATCGGGAAGATTGCTTACACATAGCGCTATACCTTTTATTGTTGTTTAAACAGCACGCACGGGTTAACCAGCACCTCAGTTTCTCGACGAGTCACAAAGGCGTTGCTTTCATCTCATTTCAGTCAGTCTGCCGTTGGACTTGCAGACGGGGGCGGGGCAGGTGTAGCGGCCTCATGCCGGGTCGGATTGGCGCAGGCGCTCAATGATTTTGCGCGCCCGATTTGCGCCGACGTCGACATGGATATCGATCATGGGGCGTTCGCCGAATCGGCACATGTTCTTGTACTGGGCCTCAATGATGATTTTGTCTTCATCAAAGGTCAGCGCGGTTTGTTCGATGACCTTTGCCTTGACCTCTGCATGATTGCTTTCGGGGTTGGTGGCCATCGACCAGAAATAGTGGGTTGTATTTTCGGTCTCGGGTGTGACGCCATGGAACCCACGCATGTGAAATCCGCCGCGTTCAGGGTCTTGCAGAGACTCTGTGTTGGCGTCAACGGCGCCCGTCCAGATGCGCAGGTGGCTGACATGAAACTCGATCTCTTGCCAACGATCGATGTTTCCCTTGAACGGGTAGGCGGCAGAGTAGGTGGGCGGCGGTGTCGAGTTGGGCATGTGACGGATGACCTTGACCACATCGCCTTCGCTTTGCACGGTCATTTGCGCATGCATATGAACGTTGGCATTGCCGCCAATCGTCTTCAGATGCACATAACCCAGATGGCTGAGATCCATCAGGTTGTCGTGAATAAGCTGGTAGGGCGCGTCGTAGTGGTACACGTCACCGTCAAACAGATACTTGCCGCTGCTGTGCACGTTGTACTCGGGCGGTTCGCAGGTCGGCTCCGGGTGCGACTCGCTGCCAAACCAGACCCAGACGATCTGGTCACGCTCGCGGACATGAAACAGGGCGACCTTGGCCTTGCCGGGCACTTTTTCCTGACCCGGAATCTCGATGCACTTGCCTGCAGAATCGAACAGCAGCCCGTGGTATCCACAACGAAGCCCACCGCTTTCCAGTGTGCCGCTGGAGAGTGGCAGCGCCCGGTGGCAGCAGCGATCTTCCAGAGCAGCGACTTGCCCGTCCGCTGTACGAAACAGCACCACCGCTTTATTCAACAGTGTGCGGCCGACCGGTTTGTCTTTCAGCTCCCAGCCCAGCGCCGCGACATACCACTGATCGAGTGGAAATTTGGGCAGGGTGGATTGCTTGCCGACCTCATAGGCCAGCTCTTTGGTTGAGGTGTTCATAGGCTTTTCCGATGCTGTTGTTAGAGTGGGAAAGTCAGAGATCCAGGACCAGACGCGGTGTTTTGGCACGTGAGCAGCACGGGGTGAACTGGTCGTTCAATGCATGCTCGGCCTTGGTCATGAACTGGTCGCGATGATCGGGCGTGCCTTCAAGGACCTGGGTCATACAGCTGCCGCAGATGCCCTGTTCACAGGAGCTTTGTATCTCGATACCGGCCTCATCAAGCACTTCGAAGACGCTGCGGTCGGCCGGGATCTGAAAGGTGAGGGACGATCGTGCGAGCACCACTTCAAACGCTTGATCGCCGGTCTGATCGACAGGTGCGGCGGCGAAGAACTCCCGATGAACCTGTTCCTGCGGCCAGTGCGCAGCTTCGGCGGCCTTCAGGATGTAATCCATGAACCCGCCTGGGCCACACACATACAGGTGAACGCCAGTCACGGGGGACTGCAGCAACAGGCTCGCATTCAACGCGGCGTCCGGGCCGGCGCTGTCATCGTGCAGCACCACGTTCCGGGCAAAGGGCGCTGACTCAAGCACATCGATAAACGCGGCTTTTGCTTTGGCGCGAAAGCAGTAGTGCAACTCGAAATCAACGCCGCGCTGGGACAGCTCATAGGCCATCGCCAGCATGGGTGTGATGCCAATGCCACCGGCGAGCAGAAGGTGTTTTTTCCCATCGGGCGACAGTGGAAAAAGATTTCGTGGCGCACTGATGGTGAGTTCCTGGCCTTCCTGCACAAGCTCGTGCATGGCCTGCGAACCGCCCCTTGAGTGGGGATCACGCAGGACACCAATCAGGTAGCGATGGCGTTCTTCAGGGTGGTTGCAGAGCGAGTACTGGCGCACCGTCCCTGCTGGGGTCCAGACATCGATATGGGCGCCTGCGGTGAACGCGGGCAGGATCTGCTCGTCGACGGGGGACAGCTCGAAGCTGCAGATATCATCGGCCACAAGGTGCTTGTGGCTAACCTTTACACGGAGCATGGCTTCTCCCTCCACAGTCAAGTGGCACAAAAATGTTCAATAGGGGCTGAGCGCTTAGCTCACGTGGTGGCGGAGGGCGGGTGCAGGATAGGTGTGTGGTTCATGAGGATTCCCGTTATTTATTCTTGTGGGATCAGGCTGTCGCTTATGATGCGATCAGCACGCACGGTTCGTGGAATGTAGAATCGGCGTATTTAGTTGCGGTGTCAACCAATTTGCCTGAAACGTTTGATTCTTAAGGTTCGTATTTTTATGCCTGCACCCACTCAGCTTGATCTTGTTCGCTACGTTCCGGCGTTGCTGACCTTCTTGGCCAACAAACTGGCTACGGGCGCTTCTCTGACGTACCGCAAGCACTTTGGTATCGGCGTGGTCGAGTGGCGCTTGCTTTCAATGCTTGCGGTGGAGAACAACATCACGGCCAACCGCGTATGCCAGGTCATCGGGCTGGACAAGGGGGCGGTCAGCAGATCCCTTCAGGCCCTGGAACAACAGGGCTATGCGACCAGCCAGGTGGATAAGCTCGACGGTCGGCGCTATACCGTCAGCCTGACGCCAGAAGGCAAGGCTTTGCATGATCGGGTATTGAAAGTCGCGCTGGAGCGCGAGAGCCGGTTGCTCGACGGCCTGTCGTCCGCCGAGGTGGATACACTCGTCGACCTGCTGGGGCGCTTACAGAAAAACATTCCGCACGTGAACGAGTACGATCCGCCCGCGCCATGAGGGCATGCTTTAAAACAAGCCCTGCTTGGTCACCATCAACAGCACAATCACGAACATCCCGGCGAACCCCGCCACGCCCATCCATAGCCATGGCCGGTACAGCCGGTTCCAGTTCGACGGCAGTGCCAGACCGCGCTCGGCGGCGTGTTCGGCCAGGCTCTGCATGCGTTTTTGCAGCACCAGCACCGGCAGCCACAACAGGCCGACCGCGACAAACACGATCAGCGCATCGCGCAGCCAGGGCTGGGCTATCGACAGACCGGTCAGGTGCAGCATGCCAAGGCCGGTGGCCAATTGCAGGACCCCGGCCGGGGTGGTGATCCAGGTGTCAAAGCGCACCACCATCTGTGCCACTGAGGCGATGACCACAGGGTTGCGGGTACGCTGCGCGGCGATCAGGTACAGGTACGAACCCATACCGAAACCGAACAGAAATACCGCTGCGATGACGTGCAGATACTTGAGGTACAGGTAAGTCATGCCGGACCTTGGTACTGCACGCTGAGCCGGATATCGTTCGGTGCGTCGATGGCGGCCAGGTACTCGGCCACGCTGATTTCGTCCAGGCAAGGGCGCGCGCCTGCTGCAGGCCGGTAACCGTTGGCCAGCTTGCGGGCCAACGCCACCGAGGCGCAGCTGGGTATTTCCGGGCCTTTCTCGCGTGCGGCGGTGAGCTGGATATTCAGGCGCAACGGCAGGTTGTTGTGGTCCACGCCATGGGCGTCGATGTACAGCGCGCTGAGACCGTTACCGAACCGTTCGCAGGCCGTGCCCAGCCGGTGCAGGCGCCGCGCCCAGGGTTGCGGGTCGTTGATCAGCCCCATGCGCCGCGCCTGGGCCAGCAGCGCATTGGCCAAGGCGCCGGGCATCAGGCCGGGACCGGCCTTGAACACCAGCTCACGGGCGCCATAACGGGCACCGAACAGGTCCATGTCCGGTACATCGACATTGGCCAGCCAGCGCCAGCCCAGCCCCGCTAAATGCCGGCGTTGCAAGCCCAGCCAGCCTGGCACCGCGTGGGGCTGGCCATTGCGGCGTTGCAGGATCGGCTGGCCAGCGTAAGCCAGGACGCCCTCGATGGTGGCCAGGCCGGGCATCTTCGAGGACGAGGAAATGCCGTGCTCGATCCGGTCGATGCGGCTGAAGCGCTGGCGGTGTTCATCCAGCAACGCCGCCGACAGGCTCGGCACCGAACTGCAGCCGCTGAGCACGGCGACCCCGGCCGCTTTGGCCTGGGCATCGAGCACATCAATACCGTTGACGAAGGTCCGGCAGTCGGCCAGGTCGCAGTAATGCACGCCCGCTTCGATGCACTGCTCGGCGACCCGGTAGGGCTGCCCCTGAAACGGCCCGCCGGTGTGGATCACCAGATTGATCTGCAACTGACGCAGCGCCTCGGCAAACCCTGCCCCCTGGGCGTCACCGCACCAGGTCTGCAGCGGGAATTGGCCTGCCAGCTTGTGCAAACGCGCCGCATCGCGCCCGGCCGCGAACAGCTCGATGCCCGGCACATCGGACAGATGCCGACAGACGATAAAACCGAAATTGCCGTAGCCGCCGACAACCAGCACCCTGAATGACATGCGTGACTCCCTGTGAGGTTCGGGGGGATTCTAGGATCCGTTTCTGTTTCGTCACAACTGCGGTGAAGCCAGCCACTGTTCGAACTCGATCTTTGTGCTGCAGTTTTCGCCCGGAGTGTAATAGACAAGGCGCAGGTGTCGATCTGCATCGATGGTCAGGGTCGTATGCTCCAGGGGTATGTCGCCAAACGTATTCATGGGCAGACGGCGGCTACTCTGGCAGGGGCCGTGAATGTCCTGACCATCGGGGCGCGACCAGCCCCGCCGGTCAGGGCGGGGATGGATAACGTGTTTCTTCCAGTTGCCGGACCAGTGCCTGATCATCCTCAGGCGGGTATCGAGGATCAATCGTCCTCGTCTTCTTCGTCATAGTCTTCGTAGATCTGAAAGAACTCGTACTCGGCGAGAACTTCCGCCTTGACGTCCCGGGCCCGGAAGCCCCGTCCGGAAGGCTGGACGACGAAGTTGATGGAGTCTTCCAGCGCGACATCGTTGTTCGCGGTGTCGGCACCAATAGCAAAACTTCTGGAAAACGGACTCAATGCTGCTCCGAGGTTTTCAACCATCAGGTCTCGGTCGCTTAGATCATCTTCATCGAGTTCGAGCATCTGCGCCATGATCGCGCAGTCGATCATGGTACCGGTCAGCCATTCGCAACTGGAACCATAACCGGCGCACCAGCGCAGCCCGGTGCCTTCCATGAACACTTCCATCATGGTTGTGTCCTCACCCACGTAGCAGGACCCGATCATGATGCCGGTGATGTTGGACTCTTGGGCATGCGCGCCGATTGTGAAAATCAGGTCTTCGATTTTCGACCCTGCAATCTTGCCTTTGGCGCCGTGTGCGGCGATGTACACCAGAGCGTTGTCTGCGCCACAACGACGCAGCACATCAAAGGCCTGCTCGAAGGTGCGCTTGTTGTAGAAGTTGGCGTGGTAGACCTCAGTATCGCCAGCGTATTTGGCGATGCCTTCCACAAAGGGTACGACACTGGAGCGGTTGGCATCCCGCTCATCCAGTTGCCATGGCGATTCAAGTACCAGAATGGCACGGCGCGCCCGGTGTTCTTTCCTGATGGCCTTTTTCATTACTTTCCTTGGTTGTCGGTTGTTGCTTCGGTTTGTTGCGCTGCTTGATGAGAGTGGTTGTCGTCGTAAGCCCGCAGAGCCCGGCGCAACGTATTCTGGACTCGCTGGCGAAGCTCGACCGGTTCATGGACCACCAGGTCATCACCCTGAGACAGAACCCACCACTGCAATTGCCAGGTATCGCTCACGGTGGCTTGCACCAGAAAACCGTCCTCCTGCGCCTGCAGTTCCATATCCTGGCTGAGCGGTGTTTCGCGAATCAGGCGGGCCTGGCGGGCACTGATCCAGGCCTTGAAGCGGATTTTTGTCGGCGTGCCGAACTGCAGAGCGTCGGTGGCCAGGTAATCCTGCAGCTTGAACTGCTGCACGCCCTCACACGGCACCTGCAGTTCTTCGATGTCCTGAAAGCGATGCGCCGCGTACTGACGGATGTCGCTGTAGCCTTCGGCCGTAGCGATCAGGTAAGTGATCTGGCCCCTTTGCACGATGGCCAGCGGGTTGAGGGTCAGTTCGCTGGATTTGTCTGAATGCGCCGAGTAGTAGCGACAGCGGAGCTGCTTTTCGGTGATCAGCGCCTGCTGGATGGTTTCCAACGTTCTGGCATTGATCTGTGGCGGCAACAGGTTGAAGTCAGAGCGCACACTGGCGACTTTCTCGGGCCAGCGTGCGCCAGGGCTGCCATCCTCAACGCCCTCAAGCTTGCTGCGGGCAAGATTAAAGCGTGAGTCCAGAATACTGAGCATGCTGGCTGGCAATAGCGGGCGTACGGCATCTTCGACCAGGCGCAGGCTGACGGCTTCGGGCAGGCTGATCCCTGACAGTGCCAGATCAGCTCCGCGAGGCAAGAACCAGCCGCGTGGGGTAGTGCTTTCCTCGCTGTGCAGGTTGAACGCAAAGGACAGATCCAGAAGGTCGCGCTCGACGGTACGCCGGGTGATTTCATGCCCTCCATTGATAAGGCGTTTGTGCAGATCGGCCACGGTGTAACCTGGCGAGGTGCGTGGCAGCAGCTTGAGCAAGTCCCACTGGCGGCTCAAAGCCGACTTCGTTTTGGCAGAGGGCAAAGCATTCTTCCTTGTGGCCAGGCGGCAGTAAGCCGTCTAATAATTCCGGTTTGCGGGCTATCGGCGCAGAGCCCGAAAATTTGAGTGTCAATCAATGAATGAAACCGATCGGCCGTTGCTGCGCCGCAGGTTTCAGGCGGCACTCGGCGAGCAGGGCAGTGGCCAGCTTGTTGGCCGTGGCGAAGGGCTTGAAGCGCGCTTGGCGGGTCACCGCGGCAAAGTCGCCCGGCGTCAGGTGCGCTTCGCCGCGCAGGCGGCTGGCGGCGGCCTGTTGTGGATCCTTGAGATTCAGACCCTTGAGGTGCGTGGCGAACAGCGACTGCGCCTGCTGCGCGCTCAGGTAGCCGAAGTACACCTTGTAAGTCGAAGCGGCGCAGCGACGCCTGGTCCAGATCGGCGATCAGATTGGTCGAGGCAATGAACAGTCCGCGATAACTCTCCATTTGCGTCAGCATTTCGTTTACTGCAGTGATCTCCCAGCTCTGGCGAGCCTTGCGTCGGTCTTGCAGGAAACTGTCGACCTCATCGAGCAGCAACACTGCATCTTGCTGTTGCGCTTGCTCGAAGGCCCCTGCGAGGTTCTGCTCGGTCATACCCACGTAGGGCGAGACCAGGTCGGACACCCGCTTGGCCAGCAACGGCTTGCCCAACGCCTGTGCCAGCCAGCGACCGAAGGCGGTCTTGCCGGTACCGGGCGGGCCGTACAGCAGTATGTTCACGCCCCGGCGTTTATTGATCAGCGCCTTGTTCAGATAGCGCTCGGCAATGGTCAGCGGCTGGCGCAAGTGGCTGTAATGTTCGTGAGCCAGGTTACCCGACGGGCTCAGGCGAAAGGCATAGCTGAACAGCTCCAGAGCCGTGCCCTGGCTGTAGCGCAGCAGCCCCGGCAGTTCCGGGTTAGCCACCGAGATAATCGCCGTGAGTACCATTGAGGCCCGGGCCGAGGTGCTGACTTCCAGCAAACCGCTGCGCACCAGCGTGCTGTCGTTGCTCAGGCAGGCTTCGACCCTGGGCTGTGGCAAACCCAACAATACCGACAAGACCCGTACAGCGCGGTTGAAACCGAGCATGCCCAGTTGATCGGTGGTGTCGTTGAGAATCGGGTCGCTGCACATCAGCACGCAGAAACCCAGCACCTGCAACTCGGTCTCGTTCAAGGCCAACAGTTCGCCCAGCGCCATCAGGTTAGCGGCCAGGCGGTCGGGATAGGTCAGGCACGGATGATCCACATCGAACTACCGCGCCGCCCCGCGCAGGGCGCGGCGCAACTGGACCGGGCTGGCCTCATCGGCGTCCACCCACTTGCCAAGGCCCAACTCGACGGCCAGATCGTCGTCGTTGAGGCCATGCCGCCTGATAAAAGTCCGATGCTCGCCAAGCTCCAGCAGCAATTGATAGCACCACTTCAATGACAAGGCGCAGGTGTCCTCGGCGCGCGGGCTGTTGTGGGCGATGGGGGGCAAGGGCCTTGGTGGGCATGGTGTCTCTCCTGAGGGGCAGTAGAGACAGCTTGCAGCAGGCAATAGTCAGGATGTGTCGCAGCGAGTTTGTATTCGGGAATCAGCCCGGTGCTCTGACAATCCGGCTACTGCGCCGCAGCCGGTCTTGCAGAATGGATGCTTTGGTAAGCGATGTTTGCTCCAGCAGACGGAACCGCATTCTGAGAGAGCAAAGCTCGCTACTCAGACCCACTACTCAGGTCATGAACACGCCAAGCCCTACCTTCAGCGCCTGAGCATTGTTGCCCAGGGTGGTGGCCGAGTCGTGGATCTCGGTCACGCCCTGATGCGTCTGTTCGAAGGTTTCATGCATGCCGCCCAGGCGGCCGGCGATGTCGGTCACCGCGTGCTGGATTTCTTCGCTGCTGGCCAGGGCGCGGTCCATGGTGTCGCTGACCTGGCCCATTTGTTTGACCAGCCCGTCGATCACATCCAGGGTACCGTCCGAGGCGGTGGCAAGGTTGCGCGACTGTTCGGCCGCGCTGCCCATGCGCTGGGCGGTCTGGCGGATACCCTGGGTTACAGCGCTGATCACTTGCTGGGCGTCGGTCAGCACGCTCTGGGTCTGGCCGGCCAGCTTGCGCACTTCATCAGCCACCACCGCAAAGCCGCGCCCGGCTTCACCGGCACGCGCAGCTTCGATGGCGGCGTTGAGTGCCAGCAGGTTGGTCTGGTCAGAAATCCCGGCAATCATCTGCAGCACCTGACCGATCTGCTCGGCCTCGCTGCTCAGGCGGTTCAGGTCACCGGCCAGTTCTATATTGGCCGAGGTGCTGTGGTGCACATCGCCGATCAGGCTTTTGAGGTCTTGATGGGTGCGGGTCAGTTCGCTGGTGGCGCATTCCAGGTAACCGCGCACCGTGCCGGCCAGATTGGACGACTGCTCGGCCGACTGACGAATCGACTGGCCGTGCTGGTTGATATCGGCCAGTTGGCCACCGGCTTGCTGAATGCGCCTGGCAATGTCTTCAGCCAGCAACAGAAAGGTCGCGGCCAGCCGCTGGTTGTTGTCAGCCATGCCCGAGGCGCTGCCCAGGGTCTGGCGCACGTCCTGCAACAGGCTCGACAGGCGCTTGCCCATCTGGCCCATTTCATCGCCGGTGATGACGGTCACGGTGGTCGACAGGTCGCGTTTGTCAGCAATATGGTTGAGCTGGCCGGTCAGGTGGTGAATGCCCTGCACCAGCATCCGCGCCGCCAGCCACGACAGCAGCAAACCGATACCGAAGGTGGCGGCGCCGATCAGCAACAGGCTGTACAGGCTGGCGCGGATAGCCTGTTGCAGGGCGGTCAGGGTGACATCCACACCGATCACATAGGCCTGGCCGCTGGCGGTGCGCAGTGGCAGGAAGATCGAGCGGAAACTGCCATAGCTGTCGGTGTACTCGTCAAACTGCGCTTGCCCGCTGCGCGCCGCCTCCAGCACTGCCGGGCTGGCATCGGTGTAATGCTGCAGGTGTTTTGAATAGCTGTTATTGGCAATGTCGGCAGCGCTGGAGCCGTCGGCCAGGTAATACACCTGGCCCTGCGCATCGACCATCATGCTGTAGGCATACTTGAGATCCACATCCCCGGCGTACTCGCCCAGGTTGCGCACCTGGCTGAGGTACTCGCCTTCCTTGAGGCCATCGGCCTTGCGCGCGCGGTCAAGGTAGTTGTCGCCCAGCACTCGTGGCACCGCATAA
The DNA here is from genome assembly GCF_024129895.2 of Pseudomonas sp. 21LCFQ02. NCBI lineage: Bacteria > Pseudomonadati > Pseudomonadota > Gammaproteobacteria > Pseudomonadales > Pseudomonadaceae > Pseudomonas > Pseudomonas sp. 21LCFQ02. Next base: position 348,531 of record NZ_CM178749.1, on the reverse strand, counting down.
GCTGCGGTGCGCAGGCGATTGTCGATCTGCTGGCGGATGTCCTGAGTCTTGGCGTATTGGGCGTAGCTGATGAACGACACCACACTGATCAGGTTGACCACGGTCAACACCAGCAGCAGCTTGGTTTGCAAACTGAAATTACGCAAAGGCATAGTGCAGCATCCAGGCTGAATTATTTTCTGTAGCCAGTGTCTCGAACAGAAGTGCGAAAACTTTAGTGGCATTTTGCCAAGATTAACGGCGGCGCCGCGTTACGAGCTGATCCAGATCAAGCGATGTTCGCAGAACTCCCGTCAGCAACGAGCCGAAAGCCCCAGCCTGAACCTGTTGTGGCTTGGCGGGGCAGCACCGGGCGCTGTGCGCAAAGAAACGTTTGGTTACTTGTCTGCCTGCCGCTCGCGCTGCGAAGCCAGCGCGTTTTTCAAGGCAATCTCCGCGTATTCCATGAAGACCCTGGCCAGTTGTTTCAGGGCGACTTCCTCAGCCTCGCTGCCGGCCACGAAGTTGAAATCGATTGGGCGCTTGCTGTACTCGGGCAGCTGTTCCCAGTCTTTCATTAAATAGCAGCAGAGCGCGCTGACCATTTCGGCACGCACATGGGCCTGTTCATTTGTGGTGCAAGTTTCGAGCGCTGAGCCTGACGGGGAATCGGGGGACAATAATGAAAAAAGATGGGCCGTTAGTTGCGTTTGCAAGTCCTTGGTGATCATGAGCGAGTTGCTTCCTGCTGGGGGCGGTACTAAAACTGAGGGGATAAATTTTAGGTGCGACTGCTATAGCGTGTAGTGCTATTGCATGCATTCAAGCGAAAACCCTTTCTTTTGTAAAGGGGCACGCCATGGAGCTGAGCAAAGCCGTCGGTGCTGCGCTGAAAGAAATTCGAGAGTCCAAAGGACTGACCCAGGAAGATTTTGTCGGGGTCAGCGGCCGGACCTACCTTTCTGAAATCGAACGGGGCTTGAAAAGCCCCACGCTGGAGAAGCTCGATCAACTGGCAGCGAGGATGGGCGTCCATCCGCTGGAACTATTGGTCGTGTGCTACGCAAAGCGCGGTGCGCTCAGTCAGGAGGAGGTGGTCAAGCTTCTTCTGGAACGGCTAAACGTTCGTATGGGAAAGATAACTTGAAGCAGGCGTTATACCTCGATGGTGAGGAAGTTATGAAGCCCGAACTTGTTAGTTGATGAGTGGGTCAGTTTTTTCAGCATGTTCGATCGGGCGCGTTCAGCAAGCACTGAATTGACATCCTCCCCGCCCTAAAGGGCGGGGATTCCCACAATTGGACGCTCATGCCCGAGCGCGAGAATGTTCTTTGCGGCGTTGACGTCGCGGTCGTGGGTGGCACCGCACCCACAACAAGTCCATTCCCTTATTCCAAGCCCTGCGATACCTCTGGGCCTCGAGTCCGGCAATTGCTTGCAGCTCGAACAGGTTTGGGTGGTGTTTCTCTCGCTGACAACCTTGAAAACCGTGCCTGCGTGATCGCATTTGTATTCCAGCATGGTTTTCAATTGGCCCCAGCCGGCGTCCAGCACCGACTTGGCCATCCTGGTTTTCGCGAGTTTCAGTGAGCTCACATCGCCCACCACAATGACGCCACAACGCGCGACCAGCGCGTTGCTGAACTTATGCAGGGCATCCTTGCGGCGGTTCGCAACCTTGGCGTGAATCGCCCGTACACGGGCCTTCTTGCCGGCCCGCTGGGCCGTGCCCAGGGCTCTTTCCAGATCCCGGTAGAACCTACCGCTTTCAAGGCGATCACCGTCGCTGCAGGTGGCCGTGGTTTTCAGTCCGAGGTCGATACCCACCGCGTCCTGGCCTGGCGATAACTGCCGGTCGACTTCGATCACGACGTTGAAATACCAGCGTCCACGGCTGTCCTCGTTGAAGCTACCGGATCTGAATTTAAAGCCCGCCAGGCCGTAGCTGTCCCAGACCTTGAAGTGCTGTTTGTTGAAGACGACCTGGCCGTTTTTCCAGACAGCAGCGCCGGCCTTGAGGGGCACCCAGCCCAGGCTGCGCCGAGCGCCGCCCGAGCAGCGCCAGCGTAGCTGACGCTTTTTGAACTGCTTGCGCCGTGTGACATATTCGTCGGCAACAGCCTGCACCGATTGGCTGTGCAGTCCCAGGTCTTTGCCGGCCCCGTTGGTGTACTTGTGAATGTCGAACGCCGACAGAAAACGACCACGCTCGCGAATCGAGCGACTACTCAACTCGTTTACGTAGTTCCACACAAAATTCACAGCACGAGAAGCTTCACTCAATTGCGCTGCGTGCTTGTCTCGCACTCGAATCCTGAGGGTTTTGGTCGCTTTCATTTCAGTCATGAAACACAGGATGGGGCGGTTTTATGGATGTTAACCCCTATGACCGCTTCGCGGTGGCGCTTTTATCCCCCACCTGAAGGAAGGGGCTTTTCGCGCCAGCTTGGTAAATGAATCTTGCGACCCGATTTTCCAGAGCACTGGCAGCGGGTCCAATCACTGTTTCTGCAAGCCTGATACAAGCTGGCGGCAATACGCCCAGGCAGCGCCTTATCATCGGCTTCGCTATCAATCAGGTGATCGACTTCCTTAAGGGCCGGGCCACGGCGCCGCAGAGCTGCGCCAGCGCCTCGCTGGTCGTCACGTACGTATCGTTGTCGAGATTCATTGTGTGCTCCCGATTCAGGTGTGCTGATGCACCAGACGATAGCGATGCCCGGTCATGGCCGATAGCTCGTCCAGCAACTGATCATTGATCGGCCAGTTCCAGAACCCGAAGTAGACCGGGACATTGCATGCGTTCTAGCCGGCGCTCCCGATCCGGAATTCAATGCATAGCGGATTGAGTGGGGCCGGATAATCGCTTGGCTGGGCCTCAGCAATTTGTGAGCGGCTTTAGCCGCAAGGCTGTTCACTTAAGCACGTATGCCCCCGGTGGGAGCAGTCGGCCGACGCTCCGGTTGCCGACGAAGGCGCCAGCACATTCGCAGCAGTTGCTGTGACTTTACCGGCCTCTTCGCTACCAAGGTAGCTCCCACCGCGGGCATCCAGTACCTTGGTGAACACTGTTGCAGCTACAGCTGCTCGCGGATCTCGGCCGCAGTCTTGCCTCTGGTCTCCACAGTCGCGCCAGGTGCCTGAATCCGGGCAATCTCCACGTCGGTCAGGCCAAGGCTGCGCAGTTCAGCACACCATCGCTGCAGACGCTCCGGGGCTGTATGCCGGGCATTGGGGCCTTTGCCTCGCAGACACGCACGACACATATCATCAGGGAAAGGCCGGGCAACCCAGGTGCCGGGGCGCCGGTATTCAAACAGCCCGCAATCGCAGCGGCACAGCCAGACCGTGGCTTTGCCGGAATGGCTACGGCGATACCAGGCAATGGCCGTCATCTTGCCGCGACGCTTGCCGGTGTGATCAATGGCGCTGGCGGGGCGGGGTGGAACTTGTCAATGGAGATGTCGAAGCGTGGATCTGCCTGAAAAAATGAAAGCCATCCGCGCCCGGGAGGGCCTGACGCAGGGTGAGTTTTGTGAGGTTGTTGGCATCAGTATCAGTAGCTGGAAAAAGTACGAAGCTGCGATCACTGAGATGGGGCGGCAGCCTTTCCTGAAAGTCGCCAATCATGAGCGGTTCAGGAAATATGCGTTTTGGCTTACCACGGGGGACGTGGCGCCTGAGTGTGGACAGGTGAGTCCTTTTTAATTTGGTGGCTCATCAATGCGCGACGCACTGCGTCGCGCATTGGATTGCCTTGAGCGTTCGGGATCGGCCAAAACACGGAGGCCTGGCCGGGCCTCCGGTTAAGTTCCCATCACCTTAAGCAACGACCCTTGCGCGAGACCGGTCCGCTTCATACCCTGACAGCCTCAACGGCGCAGAAGGAACCACGCTGCTGACCGCATCGAGCTTGCAAATTTGTTCATGTGTGAGGTTCACAGACAATGCGCCCAGGTTGTCGGTAAGTTGCTGCTTGGAGCGCGGCCCGATGATTGGAATCGACCCGTGGGTGCCAGCCCATGCAATCGCAACCTGGCCAGCACTGACGCCGATTTCACCTGCAATCTCCAGAACTGTATCCAGGATCAAGCTGCGCTGAGGGGAGTTTTCAGCTTGAAATACTTTGCCACCGAAACCTTCGGCACGACCCTTTTCGCCTTGTCGATATTTACCGGTCAGCATGCCTCCGCCTAACGGCGACCACGTCACGATGCCAAGACCCAGAGCATATGAAGCCTGGAACAGATCAGCTTCGGGCTCCCGGTGGACCAGGCTGTGCTCGAATTGAGCCGCTGCAATAGGCAACGCATGGGTGAGCTCGGCTAACGTGACGGCTCGGGAAAGTCGCCACGCCGGAAAGTTGGACAGGCCCGCGTACAGAATCTTCCCTGCGCGTGCCAAATCCTCGAAGCCTCTGACAATTTCTTCCACCGGAGTTACACCGTCTGGGTGATGGGCCCAGTAAATGTCGATCCGGTCTGTTTTAAGACGTCTCAGGCTCGCTTCTGCCGAGCTCACCAAAGCACGACGGCTGTTACCTGTCGCAAGCCTGTTAGGGCTGGCTGCCGCACCGTTGGTGAATTTCGTGGCTAGCACGAAGTCGTCGCGTCGTCCCTCAAGCAGCGTTGCGAGCAACTCCTCGGACTGGCCAAATTGATAGATATCTGCGGTGTCGATGAAGTTGCCACCGGCCTCTGCGTAAGCGTTGAAGATCGCCGCACTGGAGTCGGGATCTGCGCCATAGCCCCAGCCAGTACCGAAGTTGCCTGTGCCGAGTGCGAGTTCTGAGACACGCAGCCCTGTATTGCCGAACGTTTGGTAGTTCATAGTTATCTCCACATGGGATGTTGATGCACTTGAGTCCACGAACGCTGCGGCTGCCGCTGCCGGTAAAAAGCTTCATCTGGCATTCCCACGACTGAGCCCGATGTTTCGATGTTTCTACGGCCCATTTCTGGATCCTCGCCCACTCCGGGTTACGCAAGGTTAATCACGACTTTTCCCTTGACTCTTCCCTGTTCGACATACGTGAGTGCGTCAGCGATCGATGTAAATGGGTAGACTTTGTCGATAACCGGTTTGATGGCGCCCGATTCAACCAGCGACGTGATTTCTTTCAGTTGCGCGCCATTGGCGCGCATGAAAACGAATGAATATTTGACCCCGGCTGCGTGTGAAATTTTCCGGATCCTGAAACTAAGCAAGCGCAGGATCTGTTTGATCGGCCAAGACAAACCTTGTGCATCGCCAAACTCAGGGGTTGGTGGCCCGGAGATCGATACGAGCAGACCTCCCGGCTTGAGGCAATTCACCGACTTTTTGAGAACAACCGGATCTAGGCTGTTAACTACAACGTCATAGTCATTCAGGGCAGTCTCGAAATCCTGCTTTTTGTAGTCAATAACGATGTCAGCCCCGAGTGCTTTTACCCACTCAACATTCGGCGTGCTTGTCGTCGTGGCAACGAAAGCACCCAGATGCCTGGCAAGCTGAATGGCAACGCTACCTACGCCTCCAGACCCTGCATGGATGAGCACCTTTTGGCCTTTCTTCAATTGGGCAGTTTCAACCAGCACTTGCCATGCCGTCAGCGCGACTAGAGGCAATGACGCCGCTTGCTCCATATTGATGTTGCGAGGTTTCAGAGCTAACGAGTCCTGGTCGACAGAAATAAGCTCGGCAAATGTCCCGATTCGATCTTGCGCAGGCCGTGCATAGACTTCGTCGCCAGGTTTGAACTGGCGAACACCAGGCCCAACACGAACCACAACGCCAGCCAAATCATTGCCCAATATCAGAGGGAATGTGTAGGGAAGAATCTGTTTGAATTCCCCTGATCTGATCTTGGCGTCCAGAGGATTTATGCTGGTGGCCTTTATTTGCACCAGAACGTCGTTGGCGCCTACTTTTGGCTCCGGTAACTCACCGATACTGCCACTGCGCTTGCCGTATTGCTTGATAAAAAAAGCCTTCATGATTATTCGACCCTTAATGGCAGAAAGCGGCGCGCAGGCCAGTGGCACCTACGTGTATCGACGTACTTGCTCAGGCGTCCAGGAGGGACTGTTTTGGCTTCAGTGTCAGCAACATATGAACGTTTGCTGCATGACAATCGCACCTCAGTTTTTGTAGCGTTCGGCGACTGCGGATTGGCGGATATCTGACAGTAAGCCTTGGCGGGCAGCCTGTAGGGCATCCCAACGAGTGCCTTCTTGCAGAGGTGGAATGGTCACCGGTTCGCGGCGATCAAAACCAACCAGTGCGGCATCGACCAGGTCTGCGACTTCCATTATTTCGCTGATGGTATTGATGTCGTAGCCTCCACGTTCCCAGATCTCTGTACGGGTCGCGGCTGGCAGTACGGCCTGGACGTACACACCTTTGGGTGAGAGTTCGAGGTTCAGCCCTTGCGAGAGAAACAGCACAAACGCCTTGGTCGCACCGTAGACCGCCATCCCATATTCCGGTGCCAGCCCGACGACCGAGCTAATGTTGATAATCGCACCACTACCGGCTTGCGCGAGCCGAGGGGCGATAGCGCTGGAGAGTCGGACCAGTGCGGTCGTGTTGAGGGCGACCAGGTTGGCAATGCTGTCGGTGGATTGATCAACGAAGCTGCCTGATTGGGCGGCTCCCGCGTTATTCACAAGAATCCCGATGCGAGCGTCTTCACGCAGACGCGCTTCTACGGTTGCCAGTTCGCTGGTCTGAGTCAGGTCAGCCTGAATCACGTCAACCACAACGCTGTATTTCTCACGCAGACGGGCCGACAGTACGTCTAATCGGCTTTTGTCGCGGGCAACCAGTACCAGGTTGTGCCCGCGCTGGGCAAAGCGCTCGGCGTAAGTTGCGCCAATGCCTGTAGAGGCGCCAGTAATAAGTACGGTTTCAGAGATGCTCATAAATAGATGCTCTTGAATGGACGTCGATTAACGATTCAGTGTTTGAGGTTGTTCAGTTGTGCGCATCGCGGGATTCTGCAAGCGTCGGGTAGTCGATGTAGCCGGCTGCACCTCCGCCATACAGAGTGGCAGGGTCGAATGCGGACAAAGCGGCATCAGTCTTGAGTCGCTCTACCAAATCCGGGTTGCCAATAAACGGACGTCCGAAGGCGATCAGATCGGCCTTGTCATCGTTGAGCCGGGAAGTCGCCAGGTTAATGTCATAGCCGTTGTTGGCGATGTAGGTATTTTTGAAGCGCTGGCGCAGGGAGCCAAAATCAAAGGGGGCGACGTCACGGGGGCCGCCAGTCGCACCTTCGACCACGTGCAGGTAAACCAGGCTTCGGGCGTTGAGTTGGTCAACGAGGTAGTCGAACTGAGCTTGCGGATCGCTGCTTGAAACGCCATTGGCAGGTGACACTGGAGAGATACGAATTCCGGTTCGTTCAGCACCGATCTCGCTGAGCACGGCATCAGTGACTTCGAGCAGCAGGCGTGCACGGTTTTCAACCGAGCCACCGTAGGCGTCAGTACGAACATTGGCGCCATCTTTCAGGAACTGATCCAGCAAATAGCCGTTGGCGCCGTGGATCTCTACGCCGTCAAACCCCGCAGTGATGGCGTTTTTTGCCGCTTGGCGAAAGTCATTAACGATCCCGGGCAACTCTTCGATATCCAGGGCCCGAGGGACTGAGGCATCGGCGAAGCCGTTGTTGACGAAGACTTTCGTCGAGGCTTGAAGGGCAGAAGGCGCTACTGGCGCTGCACCGTTTTGCTGAAGATCAACATGAGAAACGCGCCCTACATGCCACAACTGCAGGAAAATGCGTCCTCCTTCGGCGTGAACTGCATCGGTCACAGCGCGCCATCCCTCTATCTGCGCCGCTGTATAGATACCGGGCGTATCTTGATAGCCCTGTCCTTGCTGTGAGATCTGAGTGGCCTCAGCAATCAGCAGGCCTGCGGACGCTCGTTGCGCGTAGTAGGTTGCAGTGAGCTGCTGCGGCACAAAACCCGCCCCAGCGCGGTTTCGCGTCAGCGGCGCCATGACGAGTCTGTTGGAAAGCGTCAGTGAGCCAAGGGTGTAGGGCTCAAACAAGGTCTTGTCGTTCATATTGATTCCATACTCGTTGATCAAGGACCGCCATCTGCGCCCAGGAGGCAAAGATATGCTGCTGGCTTTTATGATGTCGATCGTAATCAAAAGTGTCAACTGTTTTGATTATGATCGACATCAGAGTATAGTGCGGCCTATGTTTGCCAGGCTCAGGAGTGCGCAATGAAGATCACCAAGACGCAATCACTCGCCAACCGGGCTCGCATTGTGGATACGGCTTCAGAGCTGTTTCGTGAGCGTGGATACGATGGGGTCGGTGTGACGGAGCTGATGGCCACTGCTGGCTTTACTCAGGGGGGCTTTTACAAGCACTTCGGTTCCAAGGCTGATCTGATGGCTGAAGCCGCTGAAAATAGCCTTTCGCAATCGCTTGACCGTACCCGCGACCTTGATGTTGCAGGTTTCGTAAACAGGTACGTTTCTCGGGGTCATCGAGACGGACGGGGTGAGGGCTGTACGATGGCAGCGCTGTGCGGTGACGCGGCTCGCCAATCAGAGCAATTGAAGGCGACCTTTGCCGTTGGCGTTGAAAAGATGCTGGCAGCGCTTGAGGAAAAATTTCAGGCAGGTCTGGATGCGCCGCAGCAGGACGCCAGGGCGAGAATGATCGACCTGCTGGCCCATGCAGTCGGTGCGGTCATCCTTTCTCGGGCGTGTCCGGATGACTCGGCTCTCGCGGATGAAATACTGGAAACTTGCCGTGCCGACATAATTGCATCTTTGCCAGCGAATAAACAAAGTGGCGTCTGAGCATTGCCCACGTCCTCGCTGATTCGCTTGAAGGTGCAGCCGCACGGGCAGTCGCTACTGGCCGGGTCGTGATGGATCTGGGTGTGGAAACTTTGCCGGCGCTGTTGAGTGCGGTGTCTGCATGCGCTGGGTCTAGGGGCTGATGACGTTTCATCACAACCGCGCCGAGGTCTGTTTTGTCGGCCTGCATAGGCTTCAGTCTGTTGAAGTGTGTGTGACAAAACAGCCACGGCCCTGCGGGTTGCGCCCCAAATCGCGCCATGCGTCGTTGAAGGACTTGAAAAGGGAGCGACCATTTCCTGCGTCCTTCGCCTCGCCTGACACGATTTGGCGCTGCAACGCGGCCTGCGCTGAAACGTCAACAGCCCCTAGTGCAATAACGCTTTGCGGCAAAAAAACAAAACCCCCGGTCGCCAACGCGAACCGGGGGTTTGGTCATTGCATCAAGCCGCGTGTCACTCCACGGGGCTGAACATCAAACGTTAAAGCGGAAGTGCAGCACGTCACCGTCTTTAACGATGTAATCCTTGCCTTCCAGGCGCCATTTGCCAGCCTCTTTAGCCCCAGCCTCACCCTTGAACTGAATGAAGTCGGCATACGCCACGCACTCGGCGCGAATGAAGCCTTTCTCGAAGTCGGTGTGAATCACACCGGCCGCCTGCGGCGCAGTAGCGCCGACCCGCACGGTCCAGGCACGTACTTCTTCCACGCCGGCGGTGAAGTAGGTCTGCAGGTTCAGCAGCTCGTAACCGGCACGGATGACGCGGTTCAGGCCAGGTTCTTCCAGGCCCAGGGCTTCGAGGAATTCGTCCTTCTCTTCGCCTTCGTCCAGCTCGGCGATTTCGGCTTCGATCTTGTTGCACACCGGCACCACTACCGCGCCTTCTTCTTCGGCGATGGCTTTGACGACGTCGAGAAACGGGTTGTTCTCGAAGCCGTCTTCAGCGACGTTGGCGATGTACATGACCGGCTTGCTGGTCAGCAGGTGGAAGCCACGGATCACGGCTTTCTCGTCGCTGCTCATGTTCTTCATCAGGCTGCGCGCTGGCTTGCCTTCGGTGAAGTGGGCGATGAGTTGTTCCAGCAGGGCCTTCTGGGCCACGGCGTCTTTGTCGCCGCCTTTGGCGTTGCGGGCAACTTTCTGGACCTGCTTCTCGCAGCTGTCGAGGTCAGCGAAGATCAGTTCCAGGTCGATGATTTCGATGTCACGCTTGGGGTCGACGCTGTTGGCAACGTGAATCACGTTCTCGTCTTCGAAGCAGCGCACCACATGGGCGATGGCGTCGGTTTCACGGATGTTGGCCAGGAACTTGTTGCCCAGGCCTTCGCCTTTCGAGGCACCGGCTACCAGACCTGCGATGTCGACGAATTCCATGGTGGTCGGCAGGATGCGCTTGGGGTTGACGATGGCTGCCAGGGCCGCCAGGCGCGCGTCGGGCATTGGTACGATGCCGCTGTTCGGCTCGATGGTGCAGAAGGGAAAGTTCTCTGCCGCGATGCCCGACTTGGTCAGGGCGTTGAACAGGGTGGACTTGCCGACGTTAGGCAGGCCGACGATGCCGCAATTGAATCCCATGGTGTTCCCCTCAGTTATTTGGGGGAGGCTCTAAAAACTACCTGCGTTGTCATCGCTGCGTTAAAACAGGCTCACAATGCTCATTGACCGTCAGTCAACTGCGCTTGTTCGCCTGTTTTTGCCTTGCGCTGACTGCCTCGCCTACGTTTTTAGAGGCTCCCCCTGTCAGGCCTTTTGGCTGTGCAGGGTACGCATCGCACGGCTCCAGTCGCCGGCAAGGATATCCGGCAGCACGCCGAGGGCAAAGTCGATACTGGCGTCGAGCTTTTCCTGTTCGGCGCGTGGCGCGCGACCCAGGACAAACCCTGACACCTTGCTGGCATCCCCTGGGTGGCCAATGCCGAGCCGCAGGCGATGAAATGTGTTCTGGTTGGCCATTTGCGCAATGATGTCGCGCAGGCCGTTGTGGCCGCCATGACCGCCGCCCGTCTTGAGTTTGGCGACGCCCGGCGGCAAGTCGAGTTCGTCGTGGGCCACCAGGATCTCGTCGATACCGATACGGTAGAAGCCGGCGAGTGCCGCCACGGCCTGGCCGCTGCGGTTCATGTAGGTGGTGGGAATCAACAGACGAACGTCCTGACCCTGATGCGTGAAGCGTCCGGTCAGGCCAAAGAATTTGCGCTCGGCGACGAGATTGACCCGTTGCGCCTGAGCAATACGCTCGACGAAAAAAGCCCCTGCGTTATGCCGGGTCTGTTCGTATTCGGCGCCTGGATTTCCCAGGCCAACGATCAGTTTTACGGTCACTGCAGGGGCTTCCTTCTTACAGCTGTGGATAACATCGCCGCTCTAAGGCGGCTGTGGACAAAACGGGCTCATTTACCGGTGTAAACGCTGTTTTATCACGATGCTATCTGAACAACTGCGCGTTACCGGGTAACGGGTAGCTCTTAAAACTGGCTGCTTCGCCGACGTTTTTAGAGGCACCCTAATGAAATTACTCGGCAGCAGGTTCTTCTTCAGCAGCTACACGTGGCGCGTGGACGTTGGCGATAGCCAGGTCGGTGCCGTGTGCCAGTGCTACGAACTCAACGCCTTTAGGTGCTTTGAGGTCGGACAGGTGGATAGTGGTGCCGATTTCGGCGTTACCCAGGTCAACTTCGATGAACTCAGGCAGGTCTTTCGGCAGAACGCTCACTTCCAGCTCAGTGGTAGTGTGCGAGATTTCGCCGCCTTTCTTGATCGGAGCTTCTTCGTTGATGAAGTGAACCGGTACTTTAGCGGTCAGTTTTTGACCAGCTACAACGCGAACGAAGTCAGCGTGCAGTACGTGACCCTTGGCTGGGTGACGTTGCAGGGCCTTGATGACCACGTCTTGTTTCTGGCCGCCAACGTTCAGGGCGATAACGTGAGCGTAGGACGCTTCGTTTTCCAGCAGTTTGGCCAGTTCTTTAGCCAGGATGCTGATCGACTCAGGGGCTTTGTCGCCACCGTAGACAACAGCTGGAACCAGGCTGGCGATACGACGCAGGCGGCGGCTCGCACCTTTCCCCAGGTCGGAACGCGCTTCAGCATTCAGATTGAAATCAGTCATTTTGGATCTCCAAAGTAGCCAATCATCCTGACGTTTGCGACCAGCGTCAGGCGATATGGGCAAAAAAGCCCCGCCTTGGCCAGATGACCAGGGCGGGGCGCTTTTCGTCGACGAGATGCACGCTGAAAGCTGTTGGCTCTTAGCGGAACATCGCGCTGATCGATTCTTCATTGCTGATGCGGCGAACCGCTTCAGCCACCACCGGCGCGATATCCAGTTGACGGATACGGCTGCAGGCTTGTGCTGCGGCAGACAACGGGATGGTGTTGGTCACCACCAGTTCGTCGAGCACGGAATTTTCAATGTTTTCGATGGCCCGACCCGACAGCACAGGGTGTGTGCAGTAGGCGAATACCTTGGCCGCGCCGTGCTCTTTCAGAGCTTTGGCTGCATGGCACAGGGTACCGGCAGTATCGACCATGTCGTCGACGAGGATGCAGGTGCGTCCTTCAACGTCGCCAATGATATGCATCACTTCAGAGTGATTGGCTTTCTCACGGCGTTTGTCGATGATGCCGAGATCGACACCCAGCGACTTGGCAACAGCACGTGCACGCACGACGCCGCCGATGTCCGGGGAAACGATCATCAGGTTTTCGAAGCGCTGGTCTTCGATATCGTCCACCAGAACTGGCGAACCGTAGATGTTATCTACCGGAATATCGAAGAAGCCCTGGATCTGGTCAGCATGCAGGTCAACGGTCAGAACGCGGTCGATACCCACAACGGTGAGCATGTCGGCGACGACCTTGGCACTGATTGCCACACGTGCGGAACGCGGACGGCGATCCTGGCGGGCATAACCAAAGTAGGGGATCACAGCAGTGATTCGCGATGCTGAGGAGCGGCGGAAGGCATCAGCCATCACGACGAGTTCCATCAGGTTATCGTTGGTCGGAGCGCAAGTCGGCTGAATAATGAAAACGTCTTTACCGCGAACGTTTTCATTGATCTCAGTGCTGATCTCGCCGTCGGAGAATTTACCGACAGAGACGTCACCGAGAGGGATATGCAGCTGACGTACAACACGCCGAGCCAGATCGGGGTTGGCATTCCCCGTAAAGACCATCATCTTGGACACGCGCAGTACCTGGAGGCTGTGAGTAACCTGGATGAGATAGGAAAATGGCAGGGGCGGCTGGATTCGAACCAACGCATGGCAGGATCAAAACCTGCTGCCTTACCGCTTGGCGACGCCCCTGTAGTGGTGGTGCTCTCGAGTGCCTGGCACTCTGTTCCTCTAAAGACCCTGTAGCTTGCGGTGCAACATCGAAACGTTGCTGCCTTTGGCTACAAATCCTGTAAGGGGATCTGAAAGAAGGGCCGAGACTTTATCAGCTTCAGCTTTGTTTGGGAAGGCCCCAAACACGCAACCTCCAGTTCCAGTCAGTTTGGCTTCGGTGTATTTACCTAGCCATTTCAAGGCGTTATGTACTTCTGGATAACGTCTTTCAACCACTGCCTGACAGTCATTTCGACCGTTTCCCTCGGGAACGGGGCGCACTTTAATGGGCTTGGAATCACGTGTCAACAATGGATCGGAAAATATTTCTACTGTACTTACAGAGACTTGTGGCACAACCACCAGATACCAAGGCTCGTCGGGTTCCACGGGGGTGAGGATTTCACCCACGCCTTCGGCAAATGCCGCGTGACCACGGACGAACACCGGCACGTCGGCGCCCAGGCTCAGGCCCAGTTTTGCCAGCGCGTCATGGTCCAGGCCCAGTTGCCAGAGGTGGTTCAAGGCGAGCAGGGTGGTGGCGGCGTCGGAGCTGCCGCCGCCGATGCCGCCGCCCATGGGCAAGCGCTTCTCCAGCCAAATGTCGATGCCCAGCGGGCAACCGGACTGCGCTTGCAGGGCGCGGGCGGCGCGCACGATCAGATTGCTGTCGTGAGGCACGCCGGGAATTTCGGTGTTGAGGATGATCTGGCCGTCATCGCGCAGCGCATAACCCAGCTCGTCACCGTAGTCGACGAACTGAAACAGGGTCTGCAACTGGTGGTAGCCGTCGGCGCGGCGGCCGAGAATGTGCAGCATCAGGTTGAGCTTGGCCGGGGCGGGCAGCCACAGTGGTGCGTCAGTCATTGGTTTACTGCCCCAGCTTGCGTGGTTGCCAGTCTTTGATTACCAGGGTCACGTCCAGATCCTGGCCGTGCAGCTTGACCCGCTCGGGCAGCCAGAAGCCGTTCTGCTCGATGTAGCTGAGGTACTCGACCTGCCAGCCGTCTTGTTCGAGGCTGGCCAGTCGGCTGTCGTCATCCAGGGTCAGACGGCTCTTGGTCTCCGGTGCTGGCAGGCCGCGCACCCACCAGACCAGATGCGAGACTGGCAGTTTCCAGCCCAGTTGCTCCTCCAGCAGGCCTTCCGGGGTGGTCGCTTCGAAGCGCCCCTGGTTGGCAACTTCCAGGGCTACGCTGCCAGGGCGGCCGGTCAGACGAGCCGCGCCGCGACCCAGCGGGCCGGACAGGCGGATATCGTAGTAATCCTGGCGTTGCAGCCAGAACAGCGTGCCGCTGCCCGAATCTTTGGGCGCGCGAATGCCGACCTTGCCGTTGATCTGCCAGCCATCGAGGGTGCTGAGCTGTTGTTTATGCAATCCCCACTGCTGGGAGTTGCCTTTGCCTTGCAGGGCTTCGCGCGAGCCAATACCGGCGCAGCCGGCGAGCAGGGCGATGAAACTGAATACGATGAGATTGCGTAAAAACATAGTCATCTCTGGGTTATGAGATTGATCTGGAGCGACTGGCCGGCGTTCGGTTCCAACCGTGATGTAGCTTGGTTCGACGGTAGGAACTCGTCTATCGCCCCGGTGCCGCGCTGTCGCGTAGCAAACACGGGGCCTTGTAGGAGCAGCTTTAGCTGCGAAGCCTTTCGCGGCTAATAGCCGCTCCTACGAGGTTCACCTCAGCCTTGGGTTCAGAGTTTTTCGGAGCCGGTCAGGCGTTGCACGGTGCTGCGCAAAACCGGGCTGTCGGGTTGCTCTTCAAAGGCTTTGGCCCAGACCTGGCGCGCCTCGCGCTCTTTGCCCCGCGCCCAAAGCACTTCGCCCAGGTGGGCGGCGACTTCATGGTCGGGGAAACGCTCCAGTGCCAGGCGCAGCAGGCGCTCGGCTTCTTCGAGGTTGCCGAGGCGGAAGCTCACCCAGCCGAGGCTGTCGAGCACGGCCGGGTCATCAGGGTTGATGATGTGGGCTTTTTCGATCAGAGCCTTGGCTTCTTCATAGCGGGTAGTGCGATCGGCCAGGGTGTAGCCCAGCGCATTGAGCGCCATGGCGTTTTCCGGGTCGCGCTTGAGGATGGCCCGCAGGTCGGTTTCAAGCTGCGCCAGATTGTCGCGTTTTTCCGCGAGCATGGCCCGGGTATACAGCAGGTTCATGTCGTCCGGGAACTGTTTCAGTGCGCTGTTGAGCACCTGCCAGCCACGCTCGGGATGATTGTTGGCGGTCTGGGTCTCGGCCTCGATCAGGTACAGCTGGATGGCGTAGTCCGGCTGGTTGTCGCGGGCTTCTTTCAGGCGCCGCGAGGCCTCGGCAGCGTTGCCATTGCTGATCAGGATATCGGCCTGGCGCAACTGCGCCGGCAGAAACTCCTGGCTCGGCCCTACTTGCGCATATTCATCCAGGGCACTTTGCGGGTCGTCACGCTCTTCAAAGATACGCCCCAGGTTCAGGTGCGCGGTGTCGACATGGGCGTCGCGGGCGACCAGTTCTTCGAGATAACCGGCGGCTTCGTCCCAGGCCTTGGCTTCCAGACACACCAGTGCCAGCGACAGGCGCAGGTCATCGTCGTCAGGGTATTGCTGCAACAGGTTGGCGAACTGCGCCTTGGCGTCGGTCATGCGGTCCTGTTCGACCAGCATGCGCGCGTAGGTCAGGCGCAGGCGCTTCTCGTCGGGGTATTTCTTGAGGCTTTTTTCCAGGATCGATAAGCCTTCCTTGCCGCGCCCCAGGCTTTGCAGCAGGCGGGTACGCAACAGGATCGGGGCAATCTCGCCGTCTTTGGGCGGGTTGTCTTCAAGCAGCTTGAGCGACTGTTCAGAGTCGCCGTTCTGCTGCAGCAGCAGGGCCTTGCCGAACACCAGTTGGCCATTGTTGGGGTATTTGGCCAGCAGCCGGTCGAAGCTCTTGATCAGTGCATTGCGAGTGTCGGAGTCGGTTTCGGCGGCCGCCAGCGCAAGGAAATCAAAATGCGTGTCGCCCTGCCCCTGCAGAACCCGCTCCATATAACGCATCGAGTCGTCGTAACGACCGGCGCGGGCCAGTTGAATGGCGGCTGCGCGTTGCGACTCGAGATTTTCCGGGTTATTGCGCGCCCAGATCAGTGCGGTATCCAGCGCCGCGTCATCGGCACCGACGTATTCTGCGATACGAAAGGCGCGTTCGGAGACGGCCGGATCCTGGGTGGTCGCCGCCTGAGACACGTAGTTGTCCAGGGCAATATCGAAGCGATTGCGTTGCCCAGCCAGTTCGGCCACCAGCAGGCTGTACATCGTCTCCTGGGTGAACGAGCCGTACACCACCGGCTTTTCAGCCGGTGCCGGGGTCGGTTCTTTCTGGGCCTGCGCCGAAGGTGTGTCGACCGGAGCCAAAGACTGACATCCGCCGAGCATGACGAGGGCGAGGAACAACGCGGGGGATTTATTCATATATAAGAGAGGCGGCTTACCTGCGGTTTGGACCATCATGACACAAGGCTGTCGGCAAAACCCACAGCGGCTTTAAAAAACCGGAGCCCCCGCCGGTGCCGGTATTTCAGGGGCAATTGGCCGGATTTCTAGTGGGACAATAATCTACGGTGGTTGTTCTAATCCTGGCTAAGTAGGACAATTGCTGGCTTCACGTCACCACCAGCGACCCTGAATGGCCTTCCTTGCACTTGGTATCAACCATAAGACTGCCTCAGTAGACGTGCGCGAGCGCGTGGCATTTACGCCTGAGCAGTTGGTTGAGGCCCTGCAACAGCTCTGCCGCCTGACTGACAGCAGCGAAGCAGCAATCCTGTCGACCTGCAACCGCAGCGAGTTGTACATCGCCCATGAACACCTGAGCGCCGACGCCGTGCTGGGCTGGCTGGCCAGTTACCACCAGCTTAGCCTCGAAGAGTTACAGGCGAGTGCTTATGTGCATCAGGATGATTCCGCCGTACGGCATATGATGCGCGTCGCCTCCGGGCTCGACTCGCTGGTGCTGGGCGAGCCGCAGATTCTCGGCCAGATGAAATCCGCCTATGCCGTGGCCCGTGAGGCCGGTACGGTGGGGCCGCTGCTCGGCCGGCTGTTTCAGGCCACCTTCAGCGCCGCCAAGCAGGTGCGTACTGACACGGCCATTGGTGAAAACCCGGTGTCAGTGGCCTTTGCTGCGGTCAGCCTGGCCAAGCAGATCTTCAGTGACCTGCAACGCAGCCAGGCGTTGCTGATCGGCGCCGGCGAGACCATCACCCTGGTTGCTCGCCACCTGCGCGATCTGGGCGTCAAACGTATCGTGGTCGCCAACCGGACCCTGGAGCGCGCCAGCATTCTGGCCGCCGAGTTCGGCGCCCATGCGGTGCTGCTTTCGGATATCCCGGCCGAGCTGGTCAACAGCGATATCGTCATCAGTTCCACCGCCAGTCAGTTGCCGATTCTGGGCAAGGGCGCGGTTGAAAGTGCACTGAAGCTGCGCAAGCACAAGCCGATCTTCATGGTCGATATCGCCGTGCCGCGGGATATCGAGGCCCAGGTCGGTGAGCTGGACGACGTCTACCTGTATACCGTCGACGACCTGCACGAAGTGGTCGCGGAAAACCTCAAGTCACGCCAGGGCGCCGCGCTGGCCGCCGAAGCGCTGGTCGAGGTCGGTGCCGAAGAGTTCATGTCACGGCTGCGCGAACTGGCGGCGGTCGATGTGCTCAAGGCCTATCGTCAGCAGAGCGAACGCCTGCGCGATGAAGAACTGAGCAAGGCCCAGCGCCTGCTGGCCAATGGCGGTAATGCCGAGGAAATCCTTGTGCAACTGGCCCGTGGCCTGACCAACAAGCTGCTGCATGCGCCAAGTGTGCAGCTCAAGAAGCTGTCTGCCGAAGGCCGCCTCGATGCGCTGGCCATGGCCCAGGAACTATTCGCCCTCGGTGAGGGCTCGACGGATAAATCCCCGCAATGAAAGCTTCACTGCTCAATAAGCTGGACGTGCTCAACGACCGGTTCGAGGAACTGACCGCGCTGCTCGGCGACGCGGAAGTCATCAGCGACCAGACCAAATTCCGTGCCTATTCGCGTGAATACGCCGAAGTGGAGCCGGTCATCGAGACCTATAAGCAGCGTCTGAAGGTGCTGGCTGATCTTGACGGCGCCCAGGCGCTGCTCAAGGACAGCGACCCGGACATGCGTGAAATGGCCGTCGAAGAGGTGCGCGAAGGCAAGCTGCAATTGCAGGCGCTCGAAGAGCAACTGCAACGCATGTTGCTGCCCAAAGACCCTAACGACGGGCGTAACGTGTTTCTGGAAATTCGCGCCGGCACCGGCGGTGACGAGGCGGCGATTTTTTCCGGCGACCTGTTCCGGATGTATTCGCGTTACGCCGAGCGGCGTGGCTGGCGGGTCGAGGTTTTGTCCGAGAACGAAGGCGAGCACGGCGGCTACAAAGAAATCATTGCCCGCGTCGAGGGCGACAGTGTCTATGGCAAGCTCAAGTTCGAGTCCGGTGCGCACCGTGTCCAGCGCGTGCCGGAAACCGAATCCCAGGGTCGCATCCACACCTCGGCCTGCACCGTGGCAGTGCTCGCCGAGCCTGATGAACAGCAGGCCATCGAGATCAACCCGGCAGAATTGCGCGTCGACACCTACCGTGCCTCGGGGGCCGGTGGTCAGCACGTCAACAAGACCGATTCGGCGATCCGCATCACCCACTTGCCTACCGGTATCGTGGTCGAGTGCCAGGAAGAGCGTTCGCAACACAAGAACCGCGCCCGGGCAATGTCGTGGTTGTCTGCCAAACTCAACGACATGCAAAGCAGTGCGGCGGCCAACGCCATTGCCACCGAGCGCAAGCTGCTGGTCGGCTCAGGCGACCGTTCCGAGCGCATTCGCACCTACAACTATCCGCAAGGCCGGGTGACCGACCATCGGATCAATCTCACCTTGTATTCGCTGGATGAAGTTTTGGCCGGTGGAGTCGATGCAGTGATAGAACCATTGCTTGCCGAATACCAGGCAGACCAACTCGCGGCACTGGGTGAATAAATGACCATCATCGCCAGCCTGTTAAGAAGTGCTGAACTTCCCGATTCTCCGACGGCGCGTCTGGACGCCGAGTTGCTGCTGGCAGCGGCACTGGGCAAACCGCGCAGCTTTCTGCACACCTGGCCAGAGCGGATCGTCAGCAGCGAGGCGGCCCAGGCGTTCTCGGGTTACTTGGAGCGCCGCCGCAGCGGTGAGCCGGTGGCCTATATCCTGGGCCAGCAAGGCTTCTGGAAGCTGGATCTGGAGGTGGCGCCGCATACGCTGATTCCGCGTCCTGAAACCGAGATGCTGGTGGAGGCCGCTCTGGAGCAGGTCCCGCCCTTCGCGTCGGCCAGTGTGCTCGATCTGGGCACCGGCAGCGGGGCGATCGCCCTGGCGCTGGCCAATGAAAAGCGCAACTGGCGGGTTACCGCTGTCGACCGAGTACCGGAAGCGGTGGCGCTGGCCGAGCGCAATCGCCAGCGCCTGCACCTGGACAATGCCAAGGTCCTGCAGAGTCATTGGTTCGAGGCGCTGGGTGATGAGCGTTTCGATTTGATCATCAGCAATCCGCCTTATATCGCCGATACCGATCCGCACCTGAGCCAGGGCGACGTGCGCTTTGAACCCAGCAGCGCGCTGACCTCCGGTGGCGATGGCCTGGATGACATCCGGGTGATCATTGCCCAGGCCGTGGAGCATCTGAACCCCGCTGGCTGGTTGATGCTTGAACACGGCTATGACCAGGGCGCTGCGGTGCGCGAGTTGCTGGTCGAGCATGGCTATCAGCGCGTACAGACCCGCCGCGATCTGGGTGATCACGAGCGCATCAGCTTCGGATGCCTGCCGTGCTGAGTGACCAAGAGCTGCTGCGTTACAGCCGGCAGATTCTCCTGCAACACGTGGATATCGACGGCCAGTTGCGCCTGAAGGCCAGCCGTGTACTGATCGTCGGCCTGGGCGGGCTGGGCTCGCCGGTGGCGCTGTATCTGGCGGCGGCAGGGGTCGGCGAGTTGCATCTGGCGGACTTCGACAGCGTCGACCTGACCAATCTGCAACGCCAGGTCATTCACGATAGCCACAGTGTCGGGGTGCTCAAGGTTGACTCGGCAATGACCCGGCTGGCGGCGATCAATCCGCTGGTCACGCTGGTGCCGCATCGTCAGGCACTGGATGCCGATTCGCTGGCGGCCGTAATCGCCGGGGTCGATCTGGTACTCGATTGCTGCGACAACTTCTCCACCCGCGAGGCGGTCAATGCCGCCTGTGTCGCCGCCGGCAAACCGCTGGTCAGCGGGGCGGCGATTCGTCAGGAAGGGCAGCTGTCGGTATTTGACCCACGCCGTGCCGAGAGTCCGTGTTACCACTGCCTGTACGGCCACGGCAGCGATACCGAACTGACCTGCAGCGAAGCCGGGGTCATCGGCCCGCTGGTGGGGCTGGTCGGCAGCCTGCAAGCCCTTGAGGCGCTGAAACTATTGGCCGGCTTTGGCGAGCCGATGGTCGGCCGGTTGTTGTTGATCGACGCGCTGGGCACGCGCTTTCGCGAGCTGAAAGTGCGCCGTGATCCGGCTTGTGCCGTGTGTGGTTCATGACTGAGGTGCAGATGAGCCATGCTCGCCAAGCGCCGGTGGCGGTGTTCGACTCCGGGGTTGGCGGCCTGTCGGTGCTGGCCGAGATCCGCCGCCTGTTGCCGGCCGAGTCGTTGTATTACCTTGCCGATGCCGGGCATGTGCCCTACGGCGAGAAAAGCCCCGAGTTCATTGTCCAGCGCTGCATGAGCATCGCCGGTTTTTTCCATGCCCAGGGCGCCAAGGCGCTGGTGCTGGCGTGTAACACGGCCACTGCCGCCGCTGCTGCGCAACTGCGTGAGCGCTACCCGGACTGGCCGCTGGTGGCCATGGAGCCTGCCGTCAAACCGGCGGCCGCCGCGACCCGCAGTGGCGTGGTGGGGGTGCTGGCGACCACCGGTACGTTGCAGAGTGCTCGATTCGCCGCCTTGCTCGACCGTTTTGCCGGTGATGTGCGGGTCGTGACCCAGCCGTGCCCCGGACTGGTGGAACTGATCGAAACCGGCGAGCTGCATGGCCCGGCCATTACCCGGCTGCTGCAACGCTACGTCGAGCCGCTGCTGGCACAAGGTTGTGACACCCTGATTCTGGGCTGTACCCACTATCCGTTTCTTAAACCGCTGCTGCGCCAGATGCTGCCAGCGCACATCAGCCTGATCGACACCGGGGCTGCGGTAGCCCGCCAGTTGCAGCGCCTGCTCGAGCAACGTGAGCTGACGGCGCAGGGGCCGGCTCGGCCAACTCAGTTCTGGACCAGTGGCGATTCGGACAACTTCAGAAAAATCTTACCTACCCTATGGAAAAGCGCCGACAGTGTGCAAAGCTTCAACTTGTAAAAAAAATGTGAAATTCTGTTGGCGCGACTGAACTAATGTTTGGTTACAGATTTCTATCTACAGGTCTGCAAGCTTCAAAAAACTATAACGGCGTGATTATTCAGGGATGTTTCTGATGAAACGACTTTTTAGCGTGGCTGTGTTTGCAGCTGCCATGATGGGGCAGGTTTGCGTTGCACAGGCTGATGGTGCGGAGTTCTCCGTGGGTTATACCGGTGAGTCGACCATGACCTATCGGTTGGGCGTGCAGTTCGATTGGGACAAGAGCTGGCTGCAAAGCGATGTCGGCCGCCTGACCGGTTACTGGGATGCGGCCTATACGTTCTGGGACGGTGACAAATACAAGGACAACCACTCGCTGTCGTTCTCGCCAGTGTTTGTGTATGAATTCGCCGGCAACAGCGTCAAGCCTTACATTGAGGCCGGTATTGGTATTGCGGGCTTCTCCAATACCCAGATCGAAGGTAACAAGCTGGGCAGTTCGTTCAACTTTGAAGACCGCATCGGCTTCGGCCTGCGTTTTGCCGGTGGTCATGAAGTGGGCATCCGCGCCACCCATTACTCCAACGCCGGCCTCAAACAGCCGAACGACGGGATTGAAAGCTACGCGCTGCATTACAAGCTGCCGTTCTGATACCGCCCACTGCCCGGTTCTGTAGGAGCAGCTTCAGCTGCGAAAGCTTTCGCGGCTGAAGCCGCTCCTATGGGGTTTACACGCAACCCGGTAACGGCCGGGCAGCGAACCGCTTCAACCGCGAACACGCCGCGCCAGCCCATGTAACAACGGCAACACTACCGCCCAGATTGCGGCCAGCAGCAACAGACTCGGCCACAGCCCCAGCGGCAACCCCACCCCCGCCAGTTGCGCCCCGGCGTAATACGACAGTGGCCCGCTTACTGCACCCAGCAAACTCCCCAGCCACCACGGCTT
This sequence comes from Pseudomonas sp. 21LCFQ02, assembly GCF_024129895.2. Taxonomy (NCBI): domain Bacteria; kingdom Pseudomonadati; phylum Pseudomonadota; class Gammaproteobacteria; order Pseudomonadales; family Pseudomonadaceae; genus Pseudomonas; species Pseudomonas sp. 21LCFQ02. Next base: position 326,095 of record NZ_CM178749.1, on the reverse strand, counting down.
TGCTGTCCAGGCCAGGCAGTGGTTCAAGGTCGTGCCCAGTAGTGCCCAGAGCAGCATCAGCCACAGCGGTATCCATTGGCTGCCCGTACTGAAATCGAACACCCCAAGCCAGGTCAGGGCGCTGTCGAGCAAGGTGCCGAACAGCATCACGCTGAGCAGCAGGCGTATTTGCCCGTGACGCAGGATGTGCACGCCCAGAATCAGCGCCGCCAGCCACAACCAGTCCAGCACACAGGCGAACCAGCCCGCCTGGAACAGCAGGGCGTTGATGAGCTTGTCACGCATCAAGTTTGCCGAGCAGTGGCGAGCGTTGTGCCTGTGGCTTGGCCAGCAGCAGTTGTGCGGTGCCGATGGTTCGTTCGATGAAGCCGCCCTCGCAGTAGCACAGGTAGAACTCCCATAGGCGCAGGAAGTAATCGTCGTAGCCGAGTTCTTTCAACTGTGTGTGGGCCTGGCGGAAGTTGTCGTGCCACAGGCGCAGGGTTCGGGCGTAGTGCAGACCGAAATCCTCCATGTGCAGCAGATTCATGTCGGTGTCGCTGCCGACGATTTCCAGCATCTTGTGTACCGAAGGCAGCGCGCCGCCGGGGAATATATAGCGCTGGATAAAGTCCACATTGCGCCGTGCCTGCTCGTAGCGTTGTTCGCGGATGGTAATCGCCTGCAGCAACATCAGCCCGTCGGGCTTGAGCAGGCTGGCGCATTGCTTGAAATAGGTAGGCAAAAAGCGGTGGCCCACGGCTTCGATCATCTCGATGGACACCAGCTTGTCGTACTCGCCGCTCAGGTCGCGGTAGTCCTCCAGCAGCAGGGTCACCCGGTCCTGCAGGCCCAGATCAATCAGGCGCTGTTCGGTATAGGCGAACTGTTCTTTGGACAGGGTGGTGGTGGTCACCCGGCAGCCGTAGTGCTGCGCGGCATAAATCGCCATGCTGCCCCAGCCGGTGCCGATCTCCAGCAGATGGTCTTCGGGTTTGAGGTCAAGCTTCTGGCAGATGCGCTCCAGCTTGTTGAGCTGCGCCTGTTCCAGAGTGTCGTCGGCGCTGCGAAACTGCGCCGCCGAGTACATCATGGTCGGGTCGAGAAACTGTTCGAACAGGCGGTTGCCCAGGTCGTAATGCGCCTCGATGTTTTTCCGCGAGCCCTGGCGGGTATTGCGGTTGAGCCAGTGCAGGCCATGCAGCAGTGGCCGGGTCAGGCGCGCAAGCCCACCTTCCATGGCGTCCAGCACATCGAGGTTGCTGACGAAGATGCGTACCACGGCGGTAAGGTCAGGGGTGGTCCAATAGCCGTGGATAAACGCCTCGGCGGCACCAATCGAGCCATTGCTGGCGACCATGCCCCAGAGCGCGCTGTCGAGCACCTGAATCTCGCCTTGCAGCAACGCGCCGGCGCGGCCGAATACCTGACGCTCATTGCCTTCGACGATCACCAGTTGGCCTTGACGCAAGTTACCCAACTGGCGCAGTACGCCCTTGCGCAACAAACCTGCGGTCAGGCCATAGGTGGTCCGTGACGCGGAAAAACTACTGCTGAGGCTTTTCATGAGGTCTTTCCTTGGGAGGCATTGTGGCCGTGCGGTATTCGCCTTCGGCAGGTTGATGGTCGACAATCGGGATCCGTTTGAGCAGCAGGCGCAGGGCTTGCCAGTAGATGGCCAAGCAGGTTTTGGCGGTCATCCATGGAAAGGCCAGCAGGTAGCGGTGCAGGGTGCTGCGGCTGAGCGCCTGGCGTTGCAGGGTCAAGGTTGCATCAAAGACCTTCTGCTCGCCTTGCCAGTCCGCCATATGTACGCCCAGGCGTTCGGCGGCCGGGCTGAATTTCATGCGGTATTCCAGATCGCGGGGCATGAACGGCGAGACATGAAAGGCCTTGGCCACGGCAAAGTGTTGATGCCCCGTACCTTGAGCCGGCAGTACATAGTGATAACGCTCACGCCAGGGCGTATTGCTGACTTCACAGAGAATCGCTTGCAAGGCGCCGTTGCGGTCATGGCAATAGAAGAAACTCACCGGGTTGAACGCCAGACCCCAACTGCGCGCCTGGGTCAGCAGGCAGATGCGCCCGTCGGGCACTTTGCCCAGCGCCTCTGCGACGCGCTCGCGTACCGCATCGATCAGCGGTACGCCGCGGCCGGTCCAGGCCTTGAGGTAATCGGTTTCGCGGAACGAGAACGGAATGAAGCGCTGCTTGCCGGCCAGCGGGGAAAGGCCGAGTACCGCGTCCTGCTCGTCGAGGTCCAGGTACAGCAGCCCGATCCGGTAGCGAAACTGATGCCCGCGCGGCACGAAGCGCCGGTGGGCGATCCAGCCGCTGTACAGGGCGCTGTTCACAACGTTTCCCCAAAGGCTTCGGCCACCCGCAGCGCGCTGCTGACGCCGTCCTCATGAAACCCGTTGGCCCAGTAGGCGCCGCAATACCAGCTGTGGTTGGCACCTTTGAGTTCGGCCCAGCGTGCTTGCGCTGCTACGGCGGCCAGGCTGTATTGCGGGTGGGCGTAGCGGTAGCGGCCGAGGATCTTCGCCGGGTCGATGGCGCTCGTCTGATTGAGGCTGACGCAGAACGTGGTGTCGCTGTGCAGCCCTTGCAGGATGTTCATGTTGTAGGTGACCGCAGCCATCTGCTGCGGGTCGCCGCCGAGCCGGTAGTTCCAGCTGGCCCAGGCCAGGCGGCGGTCGGGCAGCAGGCGGGTGTCGGTGTGCAGCACCACGTCGTTCTCGGCATAGGGCAGGGCGCCAAGGATCTGCTGTTCGGCCGCGGTCGGTGCGGCCAGCATTTGCAGCGCCTGGTCGCTATGACAGGCAAACACCACCTGATCGAACCGCTCGCTGCCGGCGCCGCTGTGCAGCGTCACCCCGCCATCATCGCGCTCGACGCGCTGGACCGGGCAGTCCAGGCGGATACGCTCACGAAAACGGGCGGTCAGGGGGTCGATGTAGCTGCGCGAGCCGCCTTGGATGACTTGCCATTGCGGACGGTCTGTCACCGATAACAAACCGTGGTTCTTGAAGAAACGCACAAAGAACTGCAACGGAAAGCCGAGCATCTCGTTGAGCGACATCGACCAGATCGCCGAGCCCATGGGCACGATGTAGTGCTCGATAAAGCGCGTGCCATAGCCCTTGGCGCGCAGGTACTCGCCCAGCGTGGTGTCGGCGGCGATCCGCTGTTGCTCCAGGTCGGCAATGGCCTGGCGATTGAACCGCAGAATGTCGCGCAGCATGCCCCAGAACGCGGGCGACAGCAGGTTGCTGCGCTGGGCGAACAGGCTGTTTAGGTTATTGCCGTTGTATTCGGTGGCGGTTTTCGGGTCATGCACCGAAAAGCTCATTTCTGCCGGTTGATAAGCGACGCCCAACTGGCCGAGCAGGCGGATGAAGTTCGGGTAAGTCCAGTCGTTGAACACAATGAAGCCGGTATCGATGGCGTAATCACGGCCGCCGACCTGCACATCCACCGTGTGAGTGTGCCCGCCGATCCAGCTGGAGGCTTCGAAGACCGTCACCTCATGGCGGCGGTCAAGCAACCAGGCGCAGGTCAGGCCGGAAATACCAGAGCCGATCACGGCAATTTTCATTGAATGTCCTTATTCTCAGACGAAGAGGGCGAAGCGGCTGGCCGGGCCATGCGTTTGCCCAGCATCAGACGCAGGCGGGCCGGCAGCAACCCGAGCAGCCGCAGGCTGAAGATAAACAGCCACGGAAAGGCGATTTCCAGTGGGCGGCGGGGCCGTTGCAGGCGCTGGGCAATGTGCCGTGCGGCTTTTTCGACCGACCAGCGCATCGGCATCGGGAAGTCATTACGGGCAGTCAGTGGCGTGTCGACAAAACCTGGGCTGACCACGGTGACGTCAATCTGCTCATGGGCCAGGTCGACGCGCAGCGATTCGAGCAGGTAGCGCAGGCCGGCCTTGGACGCGCCATAAGCTTCGGCCCTTGGCAGGGCCAGAAAGGTTACCGCGCTGGCGACACCGACCAGATGCGGCCGCTGGCCCTGACGTAACAGCGGCAGCGCCTCCTGAATACACAGGCTGGTGGCGATCAGGTTGGTGCGGATTACCCGTTCCACCAGGCTGGCGTCGAAGCTGGACGTCTCGAGGTATTCACAGGTGCCGGCGTTGAGGATGGCGCTGTCCAGCGCGCCCCAGTGCTGCTGGATACGCTCACCCATCGCCTTTACCTGGGCGGCATCGGTAAGGTCACCGGGCACCAGCAGCGTCTGGCCGGGAAAGCGCCGCGCCAATGCCTCCAGCGGCTCGACGTTGCGCGCGGTCAAGGCCAACTGGTGGCCGTCTTGCAGCAGTTGCACCGCCAACGCATGGCCGATGCCGCTGCTGGCACCGGTCAACCAGACACGCCGCTTCATGCCAGCCTCCGCTTCAACCAGCCAATCACCCCGCCCAGCACTGGCAGGTGTTCATAAAGCAGGGCGCCGGCGTCGAAGTAATCGCGGTGGCGATACACCTTGTCGTGCCACAGCAGATGCGAGCAGCCTTCGACCTGCAGCAGCTTGCCGCCTTCCAGGCGCGGATGCCGGTAATGCATGGTCCACAGCAGATAACCGGCGCCGGGGCGCACTTCATCGAAGCCATGAAAGTCAAAGCTCAGCTCGCTGACATTGGCGTACAACTGGTCGAAATACTCGCGCATCTGTCCCAGCCCCTGCAGGTTGTGCAACGGGTCGCTGAAGCACACGTCCTCGCTGTACAACTGGCCAAGGCGGTCGAGGTTGTCTTTGTTCAGCGCCGCAAAGCCGTGGGCGAACTGCTGGAGGAAATCGCTCATCAATGCTCCTGGCTGACCTGCCGGTGAGGAAGATTCTTGAATGCCTCCAGGGCGCGGGTGCGGCTGGCGCTCAGGTCGACAATCGGTTGTGGGTAGCCTTGCACGCCAAACAGGCCGCCTGCCGCCGAGGGGTTATGCACCTCTTTTTTGTTCAGCCCGGCCAGCTCCGGCAACCACTGTTTGATAAAGCGGCCCTCGGGGTCGAATTTCTCTGACTGCGACAGCGGGTTGAAAATACGGAAGTACGGCGCCGAATCAGTGCCGGTGGACGAACTCCACTGCCAGCCGCCGTTATTGGCGGCCAGATCGCCGTCGATCAGATGACGCATGAAAAACCGCTCGCCCTCGCGCCAGTCGATCAGCAGGTTCTTGGTCAGGAACATTGCCACGACCATGCGCAGGCGATTGTGCATCCAGCCGGTTTCCAGCAATTGGCGCATCGCCGCATCAATGATAGGTATCCCGGTGCGGCCCTGCTGCCAGGCTTCAAGATCCCTGGGCGCGTTGCGCCAGCGCAGGGCTTCGGTTTCCAGGCGGAAGGCGCGGTGCCTGGACACCCGCGGGTAACCCACCAGGGTGTGCTTGTAGAACTCGCGCCACAGCAATTCGTTGATCCAGGTGACGCTGCCTTCGTTACCGCTCTCGAACTCACCCTGGTTGCTGTTAAGCGCGGCATGCAGGCACTGGCGGGGGGAAATTACCCCGGCGGCAAGATACGCCGAGAGCTGACTGGTGCCAGGCTTGGCCGGAAAGTCGCGCTCGCTCAGATAGTAGTGAATTTGCTCGTCACTGAACTGGTCAAGCCGCCGCCGGGCTTCGGCCTCGCCGGCCGGCCATAGCTCGCGCAGTGCCTGCGAGGGGGTGTCGAAGCCCTTGACCTGGTCCGGCACTGCATCGCTGCTGATCTGCAACGGCGGCTGCGCCTTGTGCAGGCGCTGCGGCTGGGGGATCGAGGTGTGCAGGCGTGCGTAACACACCTTGCGGAACTGGCTATAGACCTGAAAATACTGCCCGCTTTTGGTCAGAACGCTGCCCGGCGGGAACAGCAACTGGTCCAGGTGGCTGTGCCAGCCGATATCGGCTTTTTCCAGCGCCTGGCGCACCGCCTGGTCGCGGCTGCTCTCATTGACGCCATATTCCTCGTTGGCGTGCACGGCCTCGATCTTGAGTTCTTCGCACAACTTGAGCAGCACCTGCGGCGCCTTGTCCCAGGTATCGGCCTGGCGAATCAGCAGCGGTACATTCAACTTGCCCAAGGCTTTTTCCAGCTCGACCAGGTTGCGTAGCCAGAAATCCACTTTGCAGCCGGCATCGTCATGGCGCTGCCATTGGGCAGGGCTGAGCAGGAACAGCGCCACGGTCGGGCCTTTAGCCATCGCGGCGTTCAGGGCAGTGTTGTCATGTACGCGCAAGTCGCTGCGCAGCCAGAGCAGTTGCATGAAAAGTCCTCAGGATCGGGTTAGATAAGGCCGAGTCTGTTCAACTCGCCATAAGCCTCAAGCGGGTCACGGGCCAGGCTCAGATTGGCGATCCCGTGGGTGTATACGGGCAATTGGTCATGATGGATCACCACGGCCGGCCCGCTGAGCAGGATTGGGCAATGGATGTTGCCCAGCAGTTTGGGCAGTTGTGGCAGGTTCAGGGTTTTGCTGGCATACAGCAGCACGGCGCGAGGGCTCAGGTATTCACAGGCCAGGGCCAGTTCACCCACCGGTAACGGGCCGTCGAACACCTCCACCGGGCAGTCGGCGCTGCTGACCAGCCAGGCCGCCAGCCACAGGTGCGGCTCCATGGGCCGGTCCGACTGGTTGACCAGTAACACCACCGGGCCGCTGAGCTGACGGTTGTTGTGATAGATGCGGGCGCCGAACTTGCTGCGTAGCCAGGAATGGAAAAACATCCGCTCCATCTGGCTGCCGAACTGGCTTTGCCAGCGCTGTTCCAGATCGGCCAGCAGTGGTATCAGCAATTGCTCGCACAGGGTGCGTGGCGGGTACAGCGACATGGCCCGGTTGAACAGGTCATCGATGCGTCGTTCGGCCAGTTCGCTGATGGCCTGCAGCAGCGTCTGACGCAGCGTTTGCCAGTCGTTACCGGGGCTGACCGGGGCCGGGCTTTTACTGTCGAGCAAGGCCTTGACCTGACTGACCGCCACGCCACGGTCCAGCCAGGTGAGGATGGCCATGACCCGTTGCACGTGTTCATCGGAGTACAACCGGTGACCCTTGGCGGTGCGGTGCGGCACGATCAGCCCGTAGCGTCGCTCCCAGGCCCGCAAGGTCACAGCGTTGACCCCGGTCCGGCGGGCCACTTCACGAATGGGCAGCCAGTCGTTGGGCAAGTGCTCCGGTTGCGGTTGTTGCGCGGCGTCGTCGAGTGCGAGTGTGTTCATGATTCAGATAGCGTTTCGCAGGCTGAGCGGTTCCGGGTGCGGTTGCATATAAACCTGCAGCGCCACATACGGGTCCGGGTGTTGACGAAAATGATGCTTGAGCAGGGTCAGCGGCACGATCAGCGGCACGATGCCCTGGCGGTACTGGAGGATCAGGTCGTGCAATTCTTGCCGGGCATCGGCATCCAGGGTCTGCTTGAGGTAGCCGCTCAGGTGCTGCAGCACGTTGGTGTGGCTGCCGCGGGTGGCGCACTTCTTCAGGGCTTGCATCAGTTGGCTGAAATAATCCGGTCCGACCTGGTCGGGGTCGCTGCGGCCCATGCTGCCCAGCAGCTTGCCCAGCGCCCGGTATTGCTGCACGTCACAGGCCATGAGCTGGTACTTGTAGCGTGAGTGAAATTCGGTCAGGGCGCGGCGGCTCAGGCCCTGTGCGAGCAATTGCTGCCAGGCGGTGTAGGCGTAAACCCGGGTAATGAAATTCTCGCGCAGCACCGGGTCATTGAGGCGGCCGTCTTCCTCCACCGGCAGGTCGGGATGCTGCGCGCAGAATGCCTGGGCGTAAATCCCCCGGCTGCCGGTCTCGAATGGCGCGCCGTTGTCTCGGTAGACCTTGACCCGCTCCAGGCCGCAGGAGGGCGACTTCTGCATGAAGATGTAGCCGCTGATCCCGGTCATTGCCCCGGCCATGTGCTGGCCATACTCGGCCAGCTCACGGGTCACGTTGAGGTCTGTGTGTACGGTGCCCACCGCCTGCGGCGCGTCGGGGTCACCGACCAGGCGGATCGTCTCGCGCGGGATGCCCATGCCGATCGCCACTTCCGGGCAGGCGGGGATGAAGTCGAAGTAATCGCTGAGTGTGCGGGTGCACAGGTCCGATTGTTTGTGGCCACCGTTGTAACGAACTTCAACGCCCATCAGGCAGGCACTGACGCCCAGTTTGGGTTTATCGGTCACAGGCTGGAGCATTGCACACCTCAGAACTCAAGAACTTGTACAGATGACATTGCTTGTACAATCTGAGTTCATCTTAGATGTGGGGTTGTACAAGTCAAATTTTTTGTACAGGGTGCGGTTGTTGCCGTTGATCTTGATCTTCGAAGCGAGATGGCACAGACGACGCAGATCGCGACTTGGGTGCAGGCCGAAGGTAGGCGTCGATTCGGGGGAGAAACTGCCAGGGAAGCCAGCTTCTCGCCTAGCAGGGCGAATCCAGCAGATCAGTCAACGCGATGCAGGATTTTCCATCGGTCTAAATACCAATTCGCGGCTAAAGCGGATCGCCGCCCGGCCGCTCCTACTTCCAACCCATCTGCCAGCGCTGCGCATCCTGCAACACCTGCCAGGCCAGGCGCTCAGTACGTTGAGTCAGCACAGCCTGCAACTCGATCTCCAGCACCGTGCCTTCCTCGTCACGGAACAGTTCGGTGACCAGAAAGTGCTTTTCGCGATTCTGCGGGGTTGCTGCCGTCCACTTCGACAGCAGCAGTTTGCGGGGGTTGATGCGGTTCAACGGGCCAGATGCTCAATCAGTCGGTTTGCCGCTTGCTGGCCACTGAGCCAGGCCCCTTCGACGCGGCCCGACAGGCACCAGTCGCCACACACGTAGATGCCCAGGTCGGCATCGGACAGTGCGCCCCATTCATGCGTACCGGAAGGCCGCGCATACAACCAGCGATGCGCGAGGCTGAACACTGGCGCTGGCATAGCGCAACTGATCAGTTCGGCAAAGGCACCATGCAAGTGCTCGATCACTTGCTCTTTGGGCATGTCGACGTGCTCGCGGCTCCAGGTGCTGGTGGCGTGCAGCACCCAGGTATCGAGCTGGCCCTCACGCCCTGGCTTGCTACGGTTGCAGGCCAGCCAGTCGAGCGGGCTGTCCTGCACGAAGCAGCCTTGCAGCGGAGTATCAAGGGGCGTGCTGAACGCCAGTGCCACCGCCCAGGTCGGGTCCATCTTGACCCCGGCCACAACCGAGGCCAGTTTCGGTGCCCCGGCCAGCAAGGTGGTGGCCTGTGGCGCTGGCGTGGCGATGATCACGTGGCTGAACGGGCCATGGGTTTTGCCCTCGGCATCCTGCAGGCTCCAGTGACGGCTGCCGCGGAATACCTCGGTGATGCGGCAGGAAAAAGTCACCGGCAGATCGTCGAGCATAGCGCGGGTGATGGTGCTCATGCCGGGACTGCCGACCCAGCGCACCTGTTCATCCGGGGACGGGCTGAGCCGGCCGCCATGGTAGTTGTACAGCGAAGGTTTCCATTGCTCGACCCAGCCATTGGCTTGCCAGTGGTTGACGACGGCGACGAAACGACGGTCGCGGGCGGTGAAATACTGCGCGCCCATGTCCAGCGAGCCGGCATCACTGCGCTTGCTGGACATGCGTCCGCCGCTGCCGCGGCTTTTGTCGAAAAGGTGAACGGCATGCCCGGCGCTGGAGAGGGCCTGGGCGGCGGAGAGTCCGGCGATACCGGTACCGATGATTGCGATAGGTACAGTCATAGGGGCCTCGTTACCTTGTCTGCACAGACTACGCCGTCCTGAAAACCTGTACAATCTTCTTCGTTGGTATAAGTTGCAGCCGTTCACATATAAGGGCATGAAGGCACTGCAACTCGTACGGTCCGTAACGGTCAGTCTGTAGCTAATAGACAATGGGCCAACTGCCACGGTTCGGGCAGTAAAGCTCCAATCCTTTCAGGTGTGGCCTATGGTTCAGCAAAAGGGTTCACTGCAGAACATCAACAAGCACAGCCTGCAAGAAATAGACTACTTCAAGGCCATTAACGCCACTCAAGGATACCCCTCATGCACATCTTGCTGACCGGTGGTACAGGATTGATCGGTAAAGCGCTTTGCCAGTTCTGGCAGCAGCAAGGACATCAACTCACGGTCTGGAGCCGTCGCCCCGCCGAGGTGCGCAAGGTGTGCGGTGATGGGGTGCGAGGTATCGCCAAGCTCGCAGAACTCGATGGCCAGACGGTGGATGCGGTGGTCAACTTGGCCGGTGCGCCGATTGCCGACCGGCCCTGGACGCGCAAGCGGCGCTTGCTGCTCTGGGAAAGCCGGATTGGCCTCACCGAACAGTTGCTGGCCTGGCTTGAACGCCAGACGCAGCGGCCGCGAGTGCTGCTCTCAGGTTCCGCGGTGGGTTGGTATGGTGATGGCGGCGAGCGTGAACTGGACGAGGGCCAGCAACCGGTCAAGGACGATTTTGCCAGTCATTTGTGTCAGGCCTGGGAAGAAACTGCCCAGCGTGCCGAGCCGCTCGGGATGCGGGTGGTGCTGCTGCGCACCGGGCTGGTGTTGTCGGCTGACGGCGGGTTTGTCAAACGCATGCTGCCGCCGTTTCGTTGCGGTCTGGGCGGGCCGATTGGCAATGGCCGGCAGTGGATGCCGTGGGTGCATATCGACGACCAGATTGCGGCGATAGATTTTCTGTTGAACCACAGCGAAGCCCGCGGTCCTTATAATCTCTGCGCGCCAGCCCCGGTGCGCAACCGCGAGTTCGCCAAGACCCTGGGTAAAGTGCTGCACCGCCCGGCGTTGCTGCCGCTGCCGGCGCTGCCCCTGCGTATTGTGCTGGGCGAAATGTCTGACCTGTTGCTCGGCGGTCAGCGCACGCGCCCGGCACGCCTGCACGAGGCCGGGTTTGTTTTCCGTTTTACTGAACTGCACGATGCCTTGGGTAACGTGCTGGCTTCCTCTTCGAAATAGGACCTTGCATGACCGATCATGCGCTGTTGCTGATCAACCTGGGCTCGCCAGCCTCCACCAGCGTGGCTGACGTACGCCGTTACCTCAATCAGTTCCTGATGGACCCTTATGTGGTCGACCTGCCGTGGCCGATCCGCCGCCTGCTGGTGTCGCTGATCCTGATCAAGCGGCCCGAGCAGTCGGCGCATGCCTATGCGTCGATCTGGTGGGACGAGGGCTCGCCGTTGGTGGTGCTGAGCAAGCGTTTACAGGCGAAGATGCAGGCGCAGTGGCAGCATGGCCCGGTTGAACTGGCCATGCGCTATGGCGAGCCGTCCATTGAGTCGGTACTTGAGCGCCTGGCCGGCCAGGGCATCCGCCAGGTGACGCTGGTGCCGCTGTACCCGCACTTTGCCGACAGCACGGTGACCACGGCGATTGAAGAGGTCAAGCGGGTGGTGCGCGACAAAGGTCTGGACATGCAGTTCAACCTGCTGCCGCCGTTCTACGACCAGCCTGAATACCTTGAGGCACTGGTGCAGACCACCCGTCCGTACCTCGAGCAGCCTTACGACCACCTGTTGCTGAGCTTCCACGGCTTGCCGGAGCGCCACCTGCGCAAGCTCGACCCTACCGGTAAATTCCGCTTTCAGGATGATGAAGCCTGCATGAATGCCCCGGCTGAGGTACTGGCCACCAACTATCGGGCGCAGTGCATCCAGTCGGCAGCGGCGTTTGCCAAACTGGCGGGCATTGCGGATGGCAAATGGTCAGTGTCGTTCCAGTCGCGTCTGGGGCGCGACAAATGGATTGAACCCTACACTGAGCAACGGCTGGATGAATTGGCCAGCAAAGGTGTCAAGCGCCTGTTGGTCATGTGCCCGGCGTTTGTCGCTGACTGCATCGAGACCCTGGAAGAAATTGGCGACCGCGGTGCCGAACAGTTCAAGGAAGCTGGCGGTGATGAACTGGTACTGGTGCCGTGCCTGAACGACGATGAGCATTGGGCGGTGGCGCTCAATGCGCTCTGTGAGCGAACTGCCGCGCCTTTGTAAGCGCGCGGCCGCAGGGGCGTTTTTAACCGCAATACCGTTCGTTTAGGCGCCGCAAATCTTTGTGGGAACGAGCTCGCTCGTGAAGAGGCCGGTAAAGTCACAGCATCTGCTGCGAATGTGCCGGCCTCTTCGCTACCAAGGTAGCTCCCACCGGGGACATAAGGCACTTAACTGACCAGTATTGGTTTTAACCGCGAAGCTTTCGCAGCTGAAGCTGCTCCTACGAGGCTATCGCTCAGCGCCTTCAGGGTGCCTGGTCTTCCAGCGGCTTCTTCTTCCAGCCGTCATTACCCGGCAGGATCAGGTTGAGGAAGATCGCGGTGATCGCACACAGGGCGATGCCCTTGAGGCCAAAATCATCAGGGCCGGTGCCGGTGCCGATCAGTACGCCGCCGATACCGAACACCAACGTTACCGAGACAATCACCAGATTGCGTGCTTCGGCCATGTCCACCTGATGGCGGATCATGGTGTTGAGCCCCACCGCGGCGATAGATCCGAACAGCAGGCACAAAATACCGCCCATGACCGGCACCGGGATGCTCTGCAGCAGCGCGCCGAATTTGCCAACGAACGCCAGGCTGATGGCAAAGATCGCCGCCCAGGTCATGATTTTCGGGTTGTAGTTCTTGGTCAGCATCACTGCGCCGGTTACTTCGGCATAGGTGGTGTTGGGCGGACCGCCGAACAGGCCGGCTGAGGTCGTGGCAATACCGTCACCTAGCAGAGTGCGATGCAGGCCGGGTTTTTTCAGGTAGTCGCGGCCGGTCACGCTGCCCACCGCGATCACCCCGCCGATGTGCTCGATGGCCGGAGCCAGGGCCACCGGAACGATGAACAGGATCGCCTGCCAGTTGAATTCCGGCGCGGTGAAGTGCGGCATCGCCAGCCAGGGTGCGGCGGCGATCTTGGCGGTATCGACCACGCCAAACCAGAACGACATGCCAAAGCCCACCAGCACGCCAGCGATGATCGGCACCAGGCGGAAGATGCCTTTGCCGAACACCGCCACGATCAGCGTGGTCAGCAACGCCGGCATGGAGATCCACATGGCCGTCTGGTAATGAATCAGTTCGGCGCCGTCACCGGCCTTGCCCATCGCCATGTTGGCCGCGATCGGCGCCATGGCCAGGCCGATGGAGATCACCACCGGGCCGATCACCACCGGCGGCAGCATGCGGTCGATGAAACCGGTGCCCTTGATCTTTACTGCGATGCCCATGAAGGTGTAGACGAAGCCTGCCGCCATGACCCCGCCCATGGTCGCCGCCAGGCCGAACTGGCCCTTGGCAAGAATGATCGGGGTGATGAAGGCAAAGCTCGATGCCAGGAACACCGGCACCTGACGGCCAGTGACCAGTTGGAACAGCAGGGTGCCCAAACCTGCGGTAAACAGCGCAACGTTCGGGTCGAGTCCTGAAATCAGCGGCATCAGCACCAGGGCGCCGAACGCCACGAACAGCATCTGCGCCCCAGACAGCACCGTGCGCCACAGCGGGTCGTTGAACTCATCGTGTTTCATCGGCTCAGGCGTCCTTCTGCTTGGTGCCGAAGATCTTGTCGCCGGCATCGCCCAGGCCCGGGATGATGTAGCCGTGCTCGTTCAGGCGCTCGTCAATCGAGGCGGTGTACACCAGCACATCCGGGTGAGCCTTTTCGACGGCGGCAATGCCTTCTGGCGCGGCGACCAGGACCATGGCGCGAATCTCGCGGCAACCGGCCTTTTTCAGCAGGTCAATGGTGGCGACCATCGAGCTGCCAGTGGCCAGCATCGGGTCGATAATCATCGCCAGACGCTCGTCGATGCCGTCGACCAGCTTCTCCAGGTAGGTATGCGCTTGCAGGGTTTGCTCGTTACGGGCAACGCCTACGGCACTGACCTTGGCACCGGGAATCAGGCTGAGCACGCCGTCGAGCATGCCGATACCGGCACGCAGGATCGGCACGACGGTGATTTTCTTGCCGGCAATCTTCTCGACTTGCACCGGGCCGGCCCAGCCCGGAATTTCGTAGTTTTCCAGCGGCAGGTCGGCGGTTGCTTCATAGGTCAGCAGAGCGCCAACTTCCTGAGCCAGTTCGCGGAAATTCTTGGTGCTGATGTCGGCGCGGCGCATCAGGCCGAGCTTGTGGCGGATCAGCGGATGACGGATTTCACGGATGGGCATGGGAAAGGCTCCTGGATACGGGCAAAAAACGGCCTAGATTAATCGATCAAGCGGTGACTGTCTTACGCCGCTTGCAGTATTGTCTGACGCACTTGGCCTTCAATTGAGCAACATCGGCAACGTTAGTCGATATCTGCTTGCTCCGAGTCACCTGCTTGCGTACCTTTGCCGGTTTTTCTCATTGTTATCTGGAGCGATTCATGTCCGCTGATCTCGAGCATATCCGTCAAATCATGCGCGAGGCTGACTGCCTGTACACCGAAGCCGAAGTCGAGGCTGCCATCGCCCGGGTCGGCGCGCAGATCAATGCCGAACTGGCCGACAGCAATCCCGTGGTGTTCTGTGTGATGAACGGCGGCCTGATCTTTTCCGGCAAACTGCTGACTCACCTGAACTTCCCGCTGGAAGCGTCGTACCTGCACGCCACCCGCTACCGCAACGAAACCAGCGGCGGCGAGCTGTTCTGGAAGGCCAAGCCGGAAGTCTCGTTCATCGACCGTGACGTGCTGATCATCGACGACATCCTCGATGAAGGTCATACCCTGGGCGCAATCATCGATTTCTGTCGCCATGCCGGTGCCCGTGCAGTTCACACTGCCGTGCTGATCGATAAGGATCATGACCGCAAAGCACGGCCTGACCTGAAAGCCAACTATGTGGGCCTGCCGTGCATTGACCGCTATATCTTTGGCTATGGCATGGATTACAAAGGCTACTGGCGTAACGCCGCAGGCATTTATGCGGTCAAAGGAATGTAATTGACGGCCTGACTGCATGGCAGGTCAGGGATAAGGAGAGACAGGTAAATGAAATCGTTGATGATGACCGGTGCACTGACGCTGGCCCTGCTGGCGGATGCGGCGCTGGCCGCGCCGATGCACGAGCAATACCTGCCGCCTGACGACCTGAACCTGCGTGAGGGGCAGCCGGAGCAGCAACAACTGATGCTGGTCACTGAGTACTCGGTGGTGGTCGGCAACCAGCGACCGTCCAATCAGCAGCCGATACCTGTGACCGCGCCGCTGTCGATCAGCCTCAAAGGTAAACCGCTTAACAAAGGCGCGACCCTTAGCGAGGTGCAGATCCATTTCGATGGTGAAAGCAAAAGCCTGAAAAAGCCCAGCTTTGATCCGGCGACCCGTACCCTGACCCTGTCTTACCCGCAGTCGCACTACCGCACTCTGGTGGATCTGCTGCGCAATGAGAAGGTCTATTGCCAGTTTCTGACCTACGCCAACGGTCACGTCTGGGCCGATCTGCATACCGCAGGCACAAAGCCGCGTTGAGTGGTTTGGCTGGCAGATATAAACTGCCTGCCCCGTGAAAGTGAGCGCGACAGCTGGAGCCCGCAATGCGTAAAGACAAGAAGCAGATCATTGGTGACGAAATCGGCGACGAGCAGATCAAACTGTTCCTCGACTTTGAACCGTTCGACGCCACTTCGCCGTCGCTGCACAAACTCATCAAAGCCTATCGTGGCCTGCGTATCGACGACTTCGAGCGGTTTCTGGTGTTCTTCCGCGAAGCTGGCCTGGACCTGAACGGCAAAGACGAACAAGGCAACACCTTCGTCGACCTGATCAAGGACCAGCGCAACGCCGACGACTACATCGCCCTGATCGAACAAGCCCGCGCAGCAGCCTGAGCGGCAGACGGACTCGTGGCAGGGGCTTGAACTCAAGCCCCTCCTGCAAGCGTTCAGTTGCGCGGCTGATACGCCTTGCCGTAATGCCGCTCCATCCTTGCCTGCAACAACTCCAGCCCGATCGACATGATCCAGTACAACACCGCCGCGGTGGTCAGCATCTCGATGTAGCGATAACTCGAGCGCCCGTACGACTGCGCCAGAAACATCACCTCCCAAACCCCCATCACCGAAATCAGCGATGAATCCTTGAGCATCGAAATGAACTGATTGGTGGTCGGCGGAATAATCGTGCGCATCGCCTGAGGCAGGGTAATCAGCCAGAACACCTGCAGTGGCGTGAGCGCCATGGCCATGGCTGCTTCACGCTGCCCGGCCGCAACGCCGATGATGCCCGCCCGGAAAATCTCGCTCAGGTACGCGCCGTAGTTCAACGACAGCGCAATGATCCCGGCGGTCACCGCGCCCGGCACCACACCAATCTGCGGCAGCCCCAGATAAATCAACAGAATCTGGATCAGCAGCGGTGTGCCGCGAAAGAACGACGCATAGAAACTGGCGATCCCGAACGCCACCGCACTGCGCGACAAACGCGCCAGCGCGGCAACAAAGCCCAGCAGCACCGACACCGCAATCGAGCAGAGGCACACGAACAGGGTCAGCACCGCGCCTTGCAGAAAGCCGTTAGGGGCCAGGCTCAGGCCGATCAGGTTCGGCAACTTGTCGAGGATGATCGAGAACTTCAGATCGAAGCTCAGGAAAAAACCGGCAAACAGGGCGAACATCGTCGCCCAGGTCAGGTACAGCCGGGTCCGAAAACCGAACACGCGCTTGAGCAGGCTGGTCTTGGCCTGCGCAGGTGGGCGTTGTGAAGGAAACTGGGTCATTTACTGATATCGGCGCCGATCCACTTCTGCGACAGCTTGCTCAGGGTGCCGTCCTTCTTGAGTTCTTCGAACACCTCGCGGACCTTGGCATTCCATTCGGCATCGCCTTTCTCGATGGCGACGAAATTCGGCTCTTCATACAGTGCCGCGCCGGCCAGCTTGAAGCGCTTGTCCTGATCCAGACGCGGTTGGGCGGTAACCAGGTTGGTCAGTACGGCATCCAGGCGCTTGCCGGCACCCAGGCCCAGATCCTGAAACGCCACGTTATCGTTGTCATAAGGGGCGATCTGTACGTTTTCGAATGGGTACTCCAGCGGCTTGCCGGTGCTGCCTTCAATCACCAGGTTCTTGTTCAGGTAGCTTTCGTAGCTCGAAGCGCTGGTCAGGCCCACTTTCTTGCCGCTCAGATCCTTGGCCTCATGAATCCGCTCATCCTTGGCGTTGACCACGATTACCGCTGGCGAGGCGTAGTATTCCACCGGGAAGTCGAAGACCTCGGCGCGGGCCTGGCTCGGGGTCATCGAACAGATGCAGATGTCATAGCGACCGCTCCAGCGGCCGGCGGCGATCACGTCCCAGGAGGGGGTCTCGAAGCGCGCCTTGACGCCCAGCTTCGCGGCTACGGCCTTGGCGACATCGACGTCAAAACCATCAAGCTGGTTCTGATCATTGAGAAACGAGAACGGCGGGTAGCTTTCCATCAGCACATTGACCAGCTCTTTGTTGTCCTGCACCCGTTGCAGAGTGGCGCCCGCCAGAGCCTGGCTGGAGACGGTCAGGGCAAACAGGCCGATAGCTGCAAGCGCACGTAGTTTCACGTCAGATCCTCAAAAAATGGTTGTTGTTTGGATAAAGGCGCGTATTAAATACGTTATATAGGGCTCAATTCTAATGAGTCTTTTTCATATGTATATAAGCAGGTCAAATATGACTCAAGGTTCGACGGTAATTCTTGATGGCGGCATGGGCCGGGAACTGCAACGTCGTGGTGCGCCGTTCCGTCAGCCGGAGTGGTCGGCGCTGGCCCTGACCGAGGCGCCCGAGGCGGTAGTGGCGGTGCATGCGGCGTACATCCAGAGCGGTGCGCGGGTGATTACCAGCAACAGCTATGCGGTGGTGCCGTTTCATATCGGTGAGGAGCGTTTCGCTCGTGAAGGCCAGGCGCTGGCCACCACCGCCGGGCAACTGGCGCGCCAGGCCGCTGATGCCGCTGGCGGCCGGGCACTGGTGGCCGGCTCTTTGCCGCCACTGTTTGGCTCCTACCGTCCGGACCTGTTCGATGCCAGCCGTGCCGACGAGATCCTCCAGCCACTGGTGCGTGGCCTGGCGGCGCACGTCGACCTGTGGCTGGCAGAAACCCAGAGCGCAATTGTCGAAGCGCGGACCATCCGCGCTGGCCTGCCGGCTGACGGCAAGCCGTTCTGGCTGTCGTTCACTCTGCAGGATGAAGACACCGATGACACCCCGCGGCTGCGCTCCGGCGAGCCGGTGGCCGATGCCGCGCGAGCGGCGGCCGAGCTGGGTGCTGCAACCCTGCTGTTCAACTGCAGCCAGCCGGAAGTGATCGGCGCGGCGATTGATACCGCCCGCGCGGTGTTTGCCGAGCTGAATGTGCAAATCGGGGTAGGGGCCTATGCCAACGCCTTCCCGCCACAGCCCAAGGACGCCACCGCCAACGATGGTCTGGATGAGCTGCGCGAAGACCTCGACCCGCAGGGCTACCAGCAATGGGCCGCCGATTGGGTCAAACGTGGCGCGACCCATATCGGCGGCTGCTGTGGAATCGGCCCGGAGCACATCGCTGTCTTGGCCGAGAGCCTCTGAAAGCCCGCGATGTGACGGCGCTCACTCGGGTCCGGTAGGAGCGGCTTCAGCCGCGAATCCAGCTAAAAAAACAAAACCCCGTGGCTCACTGAGCGCACGGGGTTTTGTTTATTCGGCTTTAAAGGCATCAGGCGATGCTTTGTGCCTCGGTCTGCTGCTGCTCGATCAGCCCCAGGGCCTTGTCGCTCTGGGTGCTGATGCGCTTGTACAGCTGGGCATCGCTGGCCAGCTCTTTTTCGCGAGCCGGGAAGATCTCGTTGAGCTTGGCGCTCCACGCACCCTTGGCTTGTTCAGGGAAGCAGCGTTCGATCAGGTCGAGCATGATCGATACGGTCACCGATGCACCCGGCGACGCACCGAGCAGGGCGGCCAGCGAGCCATCAGCGGCCGAGACCAGCTCGGTGCCGAATTGCAGCACGCCGCCTTTTTTGGCGTCTTTCTTGATGATCTGCACGCGCTGGCCGGCAATCTCCAGGCGCCAGTCTTCGGCCTTGACCTGCGGGTAGAAGCGGCGCAGCGAATCCAGGCGCTGTTCCATGGTCTGGCGCACTTCGCTGATCAGGTACTTGGTCAGGTCCATGTTGTCGCGGGCCACCGACAGCATCGGCTTGATGTTCGACAGGCGCACCGAGAACGGCAGGTCCATGAACGAGCCGTGCTTGAGGAACTTGGTGGTGAAGCCGGCGAACGGGCCGAACAGCAGCGAAGTCTTGCCGTCCACCACGCGGGTGTCGAGGTGCGGAACCGACATCGGCGGCGAACCTACGGCGGCCTGGCTGTAGACCTTGGCCTGGTGATGCTTGACCACTTCAGGATTGTCGCAGCGCAGCCACTGGCCGCTGACCGGGAAGCCGCCAAAGCCTTTGCCTTCTTCGATACCGGACATCTGCAGCAGTTGCAGCGCAGCGCCACCGGCACCGAGGAATACGAAGCGGGCGTCGATCTCACGGCTGCTGCCGTTGTTGACGTCCTTGACGGTGACGGTCCAGCCCTTGCCATTGCGGGTCAGGTCGGTGACGCGCTTGTTGTACTTGACCTGGGCATCGGGCTCGCTGGCCAGGTGCTTGAGCAGCTGGTTGGTCAGAGCGCCGAAGTTGACGTCAGTACCATTGGCCATGTGGGTGGCGGACAGCTTCTGATCGGCTGGGCGGCCGGCCATCATCAGCGGCATCCACTCGGTCATCTTGCTGTGGTCTTCGGTGTACTGCATCGAGGCGAAGGCGTGATGCTGGCGCAGGGCCTCGAAACGCGCCTTGAGGAACGACATGTCTTTCTCGCCCTGCACGTAGCTCAGGTGCGGGACGGGATTGATAAAGGTGCGGGTCGTTTCGAAGCTGCCCTTGCGCACCAGATAGGACCAGAATTGCTTCGAAACCTCGAACTGGGTGTTGATGTGCACGGCTTTTTTGATGTCGACCGAACCGTCGGCAGCCTGCGGGGTGTAGTTCAGTTCGCACAGCCCGGCGTGACCGGTGCCGGCGTTGTTCCACGGGTTGGAACTTTCCGCAGCGCCGGAGTCCATCAGTTCGACGACCTCCAGTTTCAGGCTGGGGTCGAGCTCTTTGAGCAGTACCGCCAGAGTGGCACTCATGATGCCGGCTCCGACCAATACCACGTCGACTGCTTCGTTATGCGCCATTAACGCGTCTCCAAAATCTGCTGCACCCAATTGACGGCCTGCGATCCCGAGGCTGGATGCCAGGTATTGAGGGCATGAACCGCATTCATGCTACGCACGTCCTGGCCGGGATCGAGGGTCCGATTCTTCGCAATGTTTTGCATCTCTCGCGCAGGCCCCGGTCAGACTGTTCAAGGGTTCATAATGACTATGAACGCATTTTCCAGCATGCCGGGCCATTCGACCATCGTCAGGACGCTGCGCAGCGACGTTCGACCCTGCCGGGTGAGGCCGACGGAAACGTTAAAGGTACATCTTCAAACCTGTTCATGTGCTCGCCACACTCTTGGAAGTTGTGAAACCCGTTATTTCGCGCTCTTTTGGACACGCGAACCAAACCTCAAAAAGGGCTGCGAGGGCAGCTCTGGCATGCCCGGCTATCACAGATGAGACGGCGGCGGCGGGAAAGGTTCGATCGGATTCGAGCCATTGCCTACCAGCCATCGAATTATCGCGATGCAAGCGGACTGCGTGGGCGGCTCTCTGTGGGCGTTGCGGGGGAGCTAATTTCGTGGATTAGCGATGCAGCGAGGCCCGATCAGGAGACGTCCTTATAATCGGGGGGAGATTATAGCGATGAAACATCGGGAATTGATCGGCCTGTTTGACTTTTATCGCGATTAATTCAGGCAGCCAGCAGCTCACGTGCTACCAAACGGTCTGCACGCGGTGCAATCCGGGCGCTGGCGGGCAGAGGCTGGCCGAGCCACGCCATGCGTTGTTCAGTCACTTCGACCCATTCATTGCCTGCCGGCGCCTGGCTGCAGTGCTTCAGTGCACGGCAGATACCCTGCTGGTCGATGCGGGCATAGTGGCGAAGGGCAGGGCGGACGCTGAACAGAGACTGGAAAAAGCCCATGACGGTGCTCTCGTTTGTTGATTGAGGCTAGCTTGGCGGCTTGACGTGACACCCTGATTACAGCCCGGCCAGACCGGAACCATCAGCGCGAACCGGTGGTCGGATTTTCAGCTATCAGGCAGTTGCGGTGCGCCGCTATACTCCCGGCATCGATTGCTGGCCCCCATGGAGAAATAAACATGCTGCGTCGCGTTTTGTTTAGTCTGCTTGCTGTAAGCAGTTTGACTCTGGTCGGTTGTGCCCACAGCCCGCAACAACTGAGCCCGCAGCCGCGTATCACCGCGCAATTGGCGCCGGTGGGGCATGGCCAGCCGGTCGTGGTACGGGTGGTGGATGGGCGTCAGAGCCAGACCCTGGGCACGCGCGGCGGCATGTACCCTGAAACCAGTTCCATCACCGTCAATGGCGCCGACCTGCTGCCTAAACTGCAGGCCCAGGCCGAAGCCGCCGTCCGCCTGCTGGGCTTCACTCCGACCCAGGGCGGTAACGCCCCGCAACTGACCGTGACCCTGGCCGACCTGCGTTACCAGTCGCCCAAAGAAGGCATGTATGTAACCGAGGCGACCATCAGCTCGACGTTCCGCGCTGACGTGCGCAACAACGGCCGCAGCTACAACGGCCGTTATGCAGCGTCGCTGGACCAGCGTTTTGGCATGGCGCCGAACCAGGAAACCAACACCAAGCTGGTTGGCGATGTGTTGAGCGATGCCCTGACCCGGGTGTTCCAGGACCCGACCATCGGTAGCACGCTGTCTCAGTAACCGTGTTGCCGATGTAAAAAAGCCCGGCTCTCGATCAGAGGCCGGGCTTTTTCGTTGCGGCTGCGTTGATCAGTGATTCACCGCCGCTGCGGTGGCCACGGAAAAATCCAGAAAGCTCAGGCCGGTGTCCGGGTCTTGCTCAGGCAGGTCGTGATGTTGATGACCGCCCAGAGCGCAATAGACCAGCCAGCGGCGGTCGTGGACATTGAAGGCCAGGCCGTCGATAAGCTCCTGCTGCTCATCGCTTTGGGCGATGAGGTAGAGACGGTCCTGATTGTTGGCGTGCAGCATGTCGACTCCAGAATGTACGGGCGTTCCCTGCAAAATGCCTGGCAAGTGCCAGGCTCCCTTTTGAAGGGCCATACAATGGCGTGGCTGGATGACAAGCCGGTGACAGCGGAGCAGAAAATGGCAGCCTCCGGGCGGCTGCCATTGAGCCTCAAGGCAGGGCCAGACCGGCCTTGATCCGGTACTGATTGCGCACCGGAGTCGCATATTGCTGGATCAGATACGGGCGATGCTCGGCAGGGCAGCCTGCCAGGCGCGTTTCCCACTCAGCTTTGGCCTTGGCCAGTTCTTCGGCGCCAAACAGCTCATGAGCCTGCGGCACGCTGAGGCTTGCGTCGCGCTCGCACCACTGCGCCCAGGCCAGGTAATGCACCGGGAACAGCCGGTAACCGGTAAGAATCTGCCGGTCGATTTCTGCGGCCAGTTGTTTGGTGTCTTCGAACTGGTCGCTGATCGGCGGCGCGAAGTTCACATGCACCCGGCCTTTGTAGCCGGTAATGCCCAGGGCAATGCTGATGTCGTCTTCGCCCGGGGTCTTGGCGTAGCTGCCAGTGGTGGCACGGATGTACAGCTCACGGGCCTTGGCCTGGTCGCACGGGTCGTACTCGTAACTGATCGATACCGGGCTAAGATTCAAGGAGCGAATCACCTCACCGAACGGCTCGTCCTTGCGGCTCATGTGGAACATCTTGAGGATTGCCGACTCGGTACGGTCGTCGCCGTCCTTGGCCCGCCCTTCGGCCTGCGCGATCCAGATTGACTGGGTATCGTGAGTGATCGAATGGTTGATATAGGCCGACAGCAACTGGTAGGCAGCCATCTTTTCGCGGCGGCCGCTGATCGAGCGGTGCACGATGAAGCTTTTGTTCAGGCGCATCAGGTCGCTGACGAACGGCTTTTGCAGCAGGTTGTCGCCAATGGCGATGCGCGGCGTGGGCAGGCCGGCGTGATACACCGCATAGTTGACGAAGGCCGGGTCCATCACGATGTCGCGGTGGTTGGCCAAAAACAGATAGGCACTGCCGGACTTGAGCTGTTCAACGCCGGCGTAGGTCACGCCGTCGGTGGCGCGCTCGATGGTGTGATCGACGTACACCTCGATCTTGTCCTGCAGGGTCGCCACCGAATTGATGCCGGCGAACTCCTTGCGCAGTTTGCGGGCCAGGGCCGGTTGCAGGAACCAGCCGAAGGTGTTGGCCAGGCGCGGAAAGCGGAACTTGGTCAGGGTCGCGAGGAAGGCCTTGTCGCTAAGCAGACGCGCCAGTACAGCAGGCACCTCGGCGTCGTCATAAGGTCGGATGGCATCAAATTCGCCCATCATGCTCTCTTGTAGGGGGTGGGAACGGATACAGGTATGAAAAGGCTGGTCTGAAATAAACAGATAGCAAAATCCGGATTCAAAAAAGGATCAGCCTTCGAACGGACGCTGATTATACGCAAATCTTACGGAGCAGACCTGATGCAGGAATTACAGAGTTATGACTGCCCCTATTGTGGCGAGCCGGTCGAGACGCTGCTGGATCTTTCTGGTGGTGATCAGCAGTACATAGAAGATTGCCAGGTGTGCTGTCGGCCGATTGTTTTCGACCTGCGCACTGATGGTGAGCACTGGAGTCTGGATGTGCGCAGCGAGAATGAATGATGCAGCGAATCTACGAACCTGAGCATTTGCTGGAAGGGGAGCTGCTATTGGCGATGCTGGCCAGCGAGGGCATCGAGGCGCATATGACCGGCCGTGACCTGCTCGGTGGGGCAGGGCATCTGCCGGTCAGCGGCCTGCTGGGCATTGTGGTCTGCGATGAACAGGTGCAACAGGCACTGCAGCTGATCAATGCGTACAATGCCGCCTTGCCTGTCGACGCTGACGAGCCCGACAGTTTTCCTGATGTACTGGTGTGCTGAACTATGTGTGGACGCTATGCCCTGTTTCGCTGGAATCGTGACTTTGCCG
Organism: Pseudomonas sp. 21LCFQ02; assembly: GCF_024129895.2. NCBI lineage: Bacteria > Pseudomonadati > Pseudomonadota > Gammaproteobacteria > Pseudomonadales > Pseudomonadaceae > Pseudomonas > Pseudomonas sp. 21LCFQ02. The sequence goes on along the minus strand of NZ_CM178749.1, from coordinate 302,116 downwards.
CCATACCGGGGTTTCCATCCGATCAGCAGCCACAGTGGAACATCTCCCCGACGCAATGGGTCTTGATGCTGCGTGCCGATGAACAGGGCGCTCCTACCCTGGCGCGCGCGCGCTGGGGGCTGACGCCGGCCTGGCTGACCGATTTGAGCCGCACCCCGGCCCATGCCCGCGCCGAAACCGTGGCCGAGCAGCCGATGTTTCGTGAGGCGTTTTCTCAGCGGCGCTGCCTGCTGCCGGCCAACGGCTTCTATGAATGGCGCGGCAATGCCCGCAAGCAGCCCTTCTGGCTGACGCCCGCCGAAGGCTCTTCGCTGTTTTTTGCAGCCATCTGGGAGCGCTACCCGGTGCAGGAGCAGGAGTGGCTGAGCGTTGCGGTGGTCACTCAGCCGGCCATGGATCAGCGCCGGCCGCTGATACTCGACGAAGACGGTCAGCGCGCCTGGCTCGACCCGAAGACCCCGGAGCACGTCTTGCAAGGCCTGCTGGCTGCGCGGCAGACGCAACTGCGCGAGCGGCCGCTGGCCAATCTGATCAATGATCCGGCCCTGAATGGGCCGCAGTGCCTCACGCCTCTCTAGCTTTCAGACCTTGAACTGATTGATCAACCGCCGTTGCTGCTCTGCCAGGCGGATCGGGTCGGTGTCGTCCTGACGCGGCACCACCGGGCGCGTGCGACCGGGCGTTTGGGTAACATCCCGGCCTTGTACCTGCCGCGTTGCGGCGTGGATGGCGCTGTTGAGGGCCAGCAGGTTGGCCTGGTCGGCAAGGTTGCGCATCCGGGGGCGAAGGGCGTCAGCATTGACGTCTGTGTGTGGCAGGCGCTGTATCAGGTTCATGGCATCAGCGATGCCCTCATGGCGGTCGGCTTGTTGCTGTGGGCGGCGCGCGACCCTGCTGGCGGCCAGCCAGATCAGCAGCAACCCTGCCACACCGGGCAGCAGCCCGACCAGGCTGCTACCGGGCAACGCCGCTATGCCTAGCGTCAGTGTGCCTGTCAGTGACGCGATGGAAAACCGGATCGACTTGCGCTTCATGGCAACTCCAGACCGAACAGCCCCGTTCTTTAGCGGGTGTCCACAAAATGGCTGCACTCGGCAATACGGCGTTCGCCTATTTTGTAAACACCCTCTTAGTACTATCGCCCGCTGCCGGAAAATCATGAAGCCTGGCCGACGACGAACCCTGGCAGCATGATCCAGCAAGTCTGTTACAGGCCAGGGAACTATCGGGCGTTTTTTGCGGACCAAGGGGCGATTGGCGGAGCGCTGGCGCACAAGCTCTGTACGGCCTAGGATGACCGCCAAGCCTGTAAGGAGAGTTACGTGATGCGTCAGTCTTTTGCCATTTGCGCCCTTGGCGCTGCCGTACTGCTGGGCGGCTGCCAGGCAGTTAACACCACCACCGGTGACTCGGTAGGGGTAGAGCGCAAGCAGTACATGTTCAGCATGCTGTCGACCGAAGAGGTCAACAACATGTATGCCCAGTCTTATCAGCAGACGGTCGGTGAGGCCTCAAGCAAGGGCGTGCTGGATACCACCAGCAGCAATGCCAAGCGCGTGCATGCCATCGCTGACCGGCTGATCGCCCAGGCGCCGAAGTTGCGTGCCGATTCGGCGCAGTGGCAGTGGGAAGTGAATCTGATCAAAAGCGACGAACTCAATGCCAACTGCGGACCGGGCGGCAAGATCATTTTCTATACCGGGCTGATCGAGAACCTTAACCTCACTGACGATGAGATCGCAGCCGTGATGGGCCATGAAATCGCCCATGCCCTACGTGAACATGGCCGCGAGGCGATGTCCAAGGCCTATGGTGTGGCGATGGCCAAACAGGGCGCTGGCGCGTTGCTGGGGTTGGGCCAGGACAGCCTGGCGCTGGCCGATACCGTGGTCAATTACAGCCTGACCCTGCCCAACAGCCGCAGCAACGAAAATGAAGCCGACCTGTTGGGCCTGGAATTGTCGGCCCGCGCCGGTTACAACCCCAACGCGGCGATCACGCTGTGGCAGAAAATGACCCAGAAGGCCGGCGGTTCGACGCCGGAATTCATGAGTACCCACCCGGCCTCGCAGAACCGCATTGCCTCGCTGCAGGCGGCAATTCCCAAGGTCATGCCGCTTTATGAGCAAGCGAAGAAGTCCTGAGTACTATAGCCAGCCGCTGATCTGCATCGCCTTGTACACCGCAACCAGCGCCATGACCAGAAAGGCGCTGGCTGCCAGGCGACGAATCAGGGTCAGGGGAAGTTTCTCGGCGGCGAAATTACCGGCCAGCACCACCGGCACGTTGGCGATCAACATGCCGAGGGTGGTGCCCAGAATCACCAGCCACAGGTAGCTGTACTGGGCCGCGAGCATCACCGTGGCGATCTGGGTCTTGTCGCCGATTTCGGCGATGAAGAAGGCAATCAGGGTGGTCATGAACGGGCCGAACTTGCGCGCGGTACTGGTTTCGTCATCGTCCAGTTTGTCTGGTACCAGGGTCCACAGCGCCGTGGCGGCAAAGCTGGCAGCCAGGATCCAGTGCAGTACGACATCCGAGAAAAACTGCCCGACCCAGGCGCCTACGGCACCTGCTGCGGCATGGTTGGCAAGGGTCGCAGCGACGATACCGGCAATGATCGGCCAGGGTTTGCGAAATCGTGCGGCAAGGATCAGCGCCAACAGTTGCGTTTTGTCGCCTATTTCGGCGAGGGCCACGATGGCGGTGGGGATAAGAAGAGATTCCAGCATCAGGTTTCCAGGGGCGGGTCGACACGGCTAATGACACGTACAGCCTCCCCGCCCTGGGTAAGGTTGTGCGTGTCATAGGTCTTGTCAAACCCTGCTCCGTCTGACGCGGATTGCGGGTCGCACGCACCATGGCCTGCGGGCCAAGTATGTTGATGCATGCCGGACGAGCCGGTGGCTCGCGGGAGACTACTCCCCTAGGACGGAGCGGATTCTGCCTAGCTCGCACGGTTTGGGCAAGCGCTTATTTTCAGTTGCGTCTGGCGCGATAAATCCGAAAACCATCGCCCTCGGCCAGGGTTTCACAGGCGCCGACATGCTCCTCGATCAGAGGTTGGTAGCGCAGGAAACTATTGGCGACCAACCGAAGTTCACCGCCTTTTCGCAGATGTAACCGGGCTTTTTTCAGCAAGTTTTCCGAGGCTTTATAGTCGGTATGCACGCCGGTATGGAACGGCGGGTTACTGAGGATAGTATCGAGCCCGTCCGGGGCGGCATCGATACCGTCGCCAGTGATGATTTGTGCCTGCAGGCCATTGGCGGCAAGGGTCAGCGCGGAGCTGGCAGTGGCAAACGCGTCGACATCCAGCATGACCACTTCAAGGGCCGGGTTGCGACGTTTGACCGCAGCGCCGAGCACGCCTGCGCCACAGCCGAAGTCCAGCAATGAGCCCTCTGGCAGGTTAGCCAGATGCTTGAGCAGCAGTGCGGTGCCGCGGTCGAGCCGGCCATGGCTGAATACGCCCGGCAGGCTGACAACGTTCAGCACACCGTCCTCCAGAGCGACTTCAAAGGTCTTCGCCAGGCTGTTCAGCGGTTTGGCTTGTGGTGGATGTTCAAGGGTCACCTGCCAGAGCTGGCAATGACGTGCACTGTCAAGCTTGCGCGGTTTGCCCAGTGGGTGCAGTTGTTTGGCAGCGGCTTCGATCCCGCCGCGTTTTTCGCCGATCAGGAACAGATCCTTGCCGCTCAGGCGTGCTGCCAGGGCGTTGAGCAGGTAGTCGCTGAGGTCCCGGGCCTTGGGCAGAAACACCACGGCGGCATCGAAGTCCGCTGCCGGCGGCTCGACTCCGAAATGCAGGCGCCCGGCAAAGCGGCCCTCCAGCGCGGCCATGTCACCGGCATGCCAGCACCAGCCCTGCGCATTCGGCAGTTTGCCGAGCAAGTCGTCGGCCGGCAGCCCGGCCAGCAGCAGATTGCCCTGAAACAACTCGGTCTGGCGAAGAATCACCTCACTGCGCGGGTCCATGTCCTGACTCCTGAAAAAAGGGCGCAGTTTAACAGCGCCGCCGCTGTAGGAGCGGCTTTAGCCGCACTACTGTTCAGATAAGCACTGCATGCCTTTGTGGGAGCCAGCTTGCTGGCGAAGACGGCGGCACATTCACAGCAGATGTATTGTCTTTACCGGCCTCTTCGCGACCAAGGTCGCTCCCACCGGGGGCATACAGTACTTAAATGAACAGTATTGAGGTTAAGCGACAACCCGCAGCGGTGCGCCGGTAAAGAACCCACGGGCATTTTCGGCGATCTGTTCAACGATCCGTTGCCGCGCTTCGCGGGCGCCCCAGGCGCTGTGCGGGGTGATGATCAGGCGCGGAATGTCGCCTGCCAGCAACGGGTTGCCATTGACCGGCGGCTCGACGCTGAGCACGTCAGTGGCCGCACCGCCCAGGTGGCCATTACGCAAGGCATCGGCCAGCGCCTGTTCATCAATCAGCCCGCCACGTGCCGTGTTGACCACCAGTGCATGAGGCTTGAGCAGGCCCAGTTCGTGGGCGCCGAGCATATGCCGGGTGTGCTCGTTGAGCGGGCAGTGCAGGGTCAGGGCATCGACCTGCGGCAGCAGCTCATGCAATGGCAGGCGGTCGGCACGGGCCGGCCTGCCGGGCAACTGGCCGCTCAGTACCCGCATGCCGAAGGCTTCGGCCAGGCGCGCCACCGCACCGCCCAGTTCGCCGTGGCCCAGCAGGCCGAGGGTCTTGCCTTGCAGTTCGATGATAGGGAAATCCAGCAGGCAGAACTGCGAAGATTGCTGCCACGCCCCTTGCTGTACAGCGTTCTGGTAATCCGGCAGACGTGTCGCCAGAGCGAGCAGCAACAGCAGGGTGTGCTGCGCCACCGATGGCGTGCCGTAGCCTTGGCAGTTGCATACGCTCACCCCGTGTTCACGGGCCGCTGCCAGGTCGACGTTGTTGGTGCCGGTGGCGGCGACCAGGACCAGTTTGAGCTGTGGGCAGGCGGCAAAGGTTTTTGCGTCGATCAACACTTTATTGGTAATCGCCACCTGTGCATCTTGCAGGCGTTCGATCACCTGGTCAGGGGTGGTGCTGGCGTGCAGGATCAGATCGGCAAAGCTGTCGCGCAGGATACCAAGGTCCAGATCGCCCAGATCCAGTGAAGTGTGGTCGAGAAAAACTGCTCTGCCGTTATTACTCATCAGCTGTACCTTCCGTGTCGGGGTTGAGGGTTGTAGTGTTACCAATCTTTTCTATCACACGCTGCGCCTGGCGCTGGCGGTTTTGTTCGTTGGAGCGCTATATGTACTGGACCGAGTTTTTCACCGTTGCCCTGATTCATCTGCTGGCGGTCGCCAGTCCCGGTCCGGATTTCGCCGTCGTGGTGCGCGAGAGCGTGGCCCATGGACGCGAGGCTGGAACCTGGGCCGCGTTGGGCGTCGGTTCGGCGATTTTCCTCCACGTGGGCTATTCGTTGCTGGGCATCGGCATCATCGTGTCTCAGTCGATCGTGCTGTTCAATGCCCTGAAATGGGCGGCGGCGGCCTACCTGCTGTACATCGGCATCAGGGCCTTGCGCGCCAGACCGGCCAGTGCCTCGGCCGAGCCATTGGCGGCCGGTGCCGTGCAACGTTCGGCACGCGGCGCCTTCGTCAGCGGCTTTGTCACCAACGGCCTTAACCCCAAGGCCACGCTGTTTTTCCTGTCGCTGTTCACCGTGGTCATCGATCCGCACACGCCGCTGCCGGTGCAGGGCGGTTACGGCGTGTATCTGGCGATTGCTACCGCGGCCTGGTTCGTCATGGTCGCGCGACTGTTCAGTCAGGCGCGGGTGCGCGCTGGCTTTGCGCGCATGGGGCACTGGTTTGATCGTGCGATGGGGGGCGTACTCGTGGCCCTTGGGGTCAAGCTGGCGTTCACCCAGAGCCAATGACGGGTATTGGTCGATAAATCGTCCCTTTGACTGATGCACACTGGCGAGCAAGCGCTCTAGCGTCCATATTGGATCTTCGCCTGTGAACTCTGGAAAGGGACTCTTATGTTGCAGACTCGCGTTCTGGCGCCCGCTGAAGGCGCCTATCGATATCCTCTGTTGATCAAAAGCCTGCTGCTTTCCGGCACTCGCTATGAAAGAACCCGCGAGATCGTATACCGCGACCTGGTCCGCTACACCTATCCGACCCTCAATGAGCGCGTGCGCCGCCTGGCCAATGTCTTGACCGAGGCCGGCGTCAAGGCCGGCGACACCGTGGCAGTCATGGATTGGGACAGCCATCGTTATCTTGAGTGCATGTTCGCCATCCCGATGATCGGCGCGGTGGTGCATACCATCAATGTGCGTCTGTCCGCGGAGCAAATTGTCTACACCATGAATCACGCCGATGACCGGCTCGTGCTGGTCAACAGCGAATTCGCCGCCTTGTATCAAGGGATTGCCGGGCATCTGACCACGGTGGAGAAGACCCTGTTGCTGACCGACACGCCGGATCAGCCCGTCGAGCTGCCAGGCCTGGTCGGCGAGTACGAAGCGTTGCTGGCAGCGGCCAGCCCGGAGTACGACTTCCCGGATTTCGACGAGCATTCGGTGGCCACCACCTTCTACACCACCGGCACCACCGGTAACCCCAAGGGCGTGTATTTCACCCACCGGCAACTGGTGCTGCACACCATGGGCGTGGCAGCGATCATGGGCAGTATCGACAGTGTGCGGCTGCTGGGCACCAATGATGTGTACATGCCCATCACCCCGATGTTCCATGTGCACGCCTGGGGCGTGCCCTATGCCGCGACCATGCTCGGGGTCAAACAGGTCTATCCCGGACGTTACGACCCTGAGTTTCTGGTCCGGCTGTGGGAAACCGAGAAAGTCACCTTCTCACACTGTGTGCCGACCATCCTGCAGATGTTGCTCAATGCCAAGTCGGCCAAGGACAAGGACTTTGGCGGCTGGAAGATCATCATCGGCGGCAGCTCGCTGAACCGTAGCCTGTATCAGGCAGCCAAGGCCAAGGGCATACAACTGACCGCCGCCTATGGCATGTCGGAAACCGGGCCGCTGATTTCCGTGGCGCATTTGAATGAAGAGCTGCTGGCCAGCAGTGATGACGAGCAGATCCGCTTCCGGATCAAGGCCGGTGTGCCGGGCATGCTGGTGGAGGCTGCAATCGTCGACGAACAGGGCAATTTCCTGCTGGCTGATGGCCAGACCCAAGGTGAACTGGTGCTACGCGCACCTTGGCTGACTGAGAATTACTTCCGTGAGCCGGAAAAGGGCCGTGAGCTGTGGGCCGGCGGGTGGTTGCACACCGGCGATGTCGCCACCCTCGACGGCTTTGGCTTCATCGATATTCGTGACCGGATCAAGGATGTGATCAAGACCGGCGGCGAATGGTTGTCATCCCTGGCCCTTGAAGACCTTTGCAGTCGCCATGCCGCCGTGCGTGAAGTGGCGGTGGTCGGCATTCCTGACCCGCAATGGGGCGAGCGTCCGTTTGCCCTGATCGTTGCCCATGAAGGGCAGCCTATCGATGCCGCGCTGCTCAAGGCGCACCTTACGCCGTTCGTTGAGCAGGGGCATATCAACAAATGGGCGATTCCGCAGCAGATTGCCGTGGTGCCGGAAATCCCCAAGACCAGCGTTGGCAAACTCGACAAAAAACGTATGCGTCTGGATATCGTCGAATGGCAAAGCAGTAATAGCGTTTTGCTGTCTACACTCTGAGGTCGAATGCCTGTCGTCTGTATCAAGGGCGGCAGGCATTCTGTCTGGCCAGCCACACGCGTGGCTTGCCAAATTGCCAAAACCAGCCATTCTCCCCGAAGCCTGTCACGCTGTCGGGCGGGAATGGGCGGGCCAGAGAGTCTGATGCCCTAAATCACACTTTAGAGTGATCAAGCATTACAGACGGCTGGCTATAGTCGGCACAGGGGATCTGGCATCAAAGCGCAACGGCGTGGTGGAGCCCACGCCAGACCTACGCGCTGCCACTCGGATATGTCTGGAGCACCGAGTCGTTTTCGAAGTCCCTCTTGCCATAAAAATAAAAGCACATGGAGTAGCGTTGATGACTACAGCAACCCCGTTCTGGCGCAGGGCCAGACTGCCTTTGGCGGTCAGCCTCGCCTCTACGCTCGCTGGCCCCGCGTTCGGTGTCAGTTTCAATATTGGCGAAATCGAAGGCAGCTTCGACTCCTCGCTTTCGGTGGGGGCAAGCTGGTCGACCGCCAGCCCCAACAAGAACCTGATCGGTGCCAATAACGGCGGGCGTGGCCTGTCCCAGACTTCCGACGACGGCCACCTGAACTTCAAGCGCGGCGAGACCTTTTCCAAGGTCTTCAAAGGTATCCACGACCTGGAGCTGAAATACGGGGACACCGGGGTCTTCGTGCGTGGCAAGTACTGGTATGACTTTGAACTCAAGGACGAAGGCCGCGAGTTCAAGGACATCAGCGACTCCAACCGCAAGGAAGGCGCCAAGTCGTCCGGCGCACAGTTGCTCGATGCCTTTATCTACCACCGTTACTCGATTGGCGATGAGCCTGGCACGGTGCGGTTCGGTAAGCAGGTGGTCAGCTGGGGTGAAAGTACCTTCATTGGTGGCGGCATCAACAGCGTGAACCCGATCGACGTTTCGGCGTTCCGCCGGCCCGGTTCCGAGGTCAAGGAAGGCCTGATTCCGGTCAACATGTTCTACCTGTCGCAGGGCATTACCCAGAATCTGTCCGTCGAGGGCTTCTATCAGCTGGAGTGGGACCAGACCGTAGTGGATAACTGCGGTACCTTCTTCTCTCAGCCGGATGTGATCGCCGACGGCTGTAACAATAACCTGGCAGTGCTGCGTAGCCGTAATGGCCTGAACGCCGGGCTGGCCGCATCGGGCCTGCCAGCAGCAGCCCGCGGCGCGATATTCAACTCGTTGGCCCAGCAGGGCGTGCTGTTCGGATCGCCCGACGAAGGCGCCATCGTGCGGCGCGGTCCGGATCGCGATGCCCGCGACAGCGGCCAGTTCGGCTTTGCCGTGCGTTACAACTTCGAGCCACTGAACACCGAGTTCGGTGCCTACATGATGAACTACCACAGCCGTGCGCCGATCTTCAGCGGTCGCGGTGGTGCGCCGTCATCCTTCAGCGCCTCCGGCCTGGTCGGCTCGCTGGTGGGCAACGGTATTCCGCTGGCCACCGCCACGGCGCTGGCTCCGACCCTGCTGCCTGTGGTGGTGGCGGGCAACTCCAGCTACTACGTCGAGTACCCCGAAGACATCCGCCTGTATGGCTTGAGCTTCTCGACCTCGTTGCCTACCGGCACGGCGTGGAGCGGTGAAATCAGCTACCGGCCCAACGCGCCGGTGCAGATCAACACCACTGACATCCTGTATTCCGGGCTGTCGCCGCTCAACCCTGATGTGTCAGTGCTGACCGGTCGGCCCAACACCGACCAGCCGGGTTACCGGCGCAAGGAAATCACCCAGCTGCAGACCACCTTCACGCACTTCTTCGACCAGGTAATGGGCGCCGAGCGTCTGACCGTGGTGGGCGAGGTGGGCTGGACCCACGTCGGCGGGCTGGAGAGCACCTCGAAAATCCGTTATGGCCGCGACCCGGTGTACGGGCCTGGTCCGCTGCCACGCGGTCAGTGCGGCATTCTCAACTCGGGTACTCTGACTGGTGCTGCGCAAAACAACCTGAGCCGTTACTGCGAGAACGACGGCTTCACGACCAGCAACTCGTGGGGCTACCGCGCCCGGGCGATCTGGGACTACAACAACGTCTTCGCCGGGGTCAACCTCAGGCCCAGCGTTGCCTGGTCGCATGACGTCAAAGGCTACTCGCCAGGTCCTGGCGGCAACTTCGAGGAAGGTCGCAAGGCGGTCAGCCTTGGTCTGGATGCCGAATACCAGAACACCTACACCGCGAGCCTTTCCTACACCAATTTCTTCGATGGCAAGTACACCACGGTCGACGACCGCGACTTTGTGGCACTGAGCTTTGGTGTGAACTTCTAAGAATCGGTATTTCAGGACGACGAACATGAAAATGACCAAAGGTCTGTTGCAAGCCAGTGTGCTGGGGCTGTCGATGCTGGCGACCGGGGTAATGGCGGCGGTATCGGAATCCGAAGCCGCCAAGCTGGGGACCAGCCTGACCCCCTTGGGCGGGGAAAAGGCCGGTAATGCCGACAACAGCATCCCGGCCTGGAGCCCGATGCCGACCAATGCCGGGGCCATCGATGGCAAGGGTTTCCTGGCCAACCCTTATGCCAGTGAAAAGCCGCTGTTCACCATCACCGCGAGCAATGTCGAGCAGTACAAGGAAAAACTCGCGCCGGGGCAGTACGCGCTGTTCAAGCGCTATCCGCAGAGCTACAAGATTGTGGTCTACCCCGGCCACCGTGGCGCGACGGTGCCCGATTCAGTCGCCGCTGCGGCCAAGCGCAATGCCACCAACGCGAAGTTGACCGCTGGCGGCAACGGTCTGGAGAACTTCCAGACCGCCATTCCGTTTCCGATCCCGGCCAGTGGCGTCGAGGTGATCTGGAACCACATCACCCGTTATCGCGGTGGTGCCGTCAAACGTCAGGTCACTCAGGCCACTCCGCAGCCCAACGGCTCTTACTCGATCGTCAAGTTCAGTGACCAGTTCGTGTTCCGTGACCAGATGAAGGGCACCGGTATTTCCGAGAACATCCTGTTCTACTTCAAGCAACAGGTCACCGCGCCTGCGCGGCTGGCCGGTGGTGTGCTGCTGGTCCACGAGACCATCGACCAGGTCAAGGAACCACGCATGGCGTGGGTGTACAACGCCGGTCAGCGGCGTGTACGCCGGGCGCCGGAGGTTTCCTACGATGGTCCGGGTACTGCGGCCGATGGCACCCGGACCTCGGACAACCTGGACATGTATAACGGTGCGCCGGACCGCTACGACTGGAAGCTGGTAGGCAAGCAGGAGATGTACATCGCCGCCAACAGTCACAAGCTCGATGACACCTCGCTCAAGTACGACGACGTCATCAAGGCCGGGCACATCAATCAGGACCTGGCCCGCTATGAGCTGCGTCGGGTCTGGCATGTCACGGCAACCCTGAAATCCGGCCAGCGGCATATCTATGCCAAACGTGACTTCTTCATTGATGAAGACACCTGGCAGGCTGCGGTCATCGACCACTACGACGGTCGTGGTCAGTTGTGGCGGGTGGCCGAGGCTCATGCCGTCAACTACTACGACAAGCAAGTGCCGTGGTACGTGATCGAAACCCTGTACGATCTGCAGTCCGGCCGTTATATGGCGCTGGGCATGAAGAACGAAGAGCGTCGCGCCTACGAGTTCGGCTTCGAGGCCAGCGCCAGCGAATTCAGCTCTGGCGCCCTGCGTCAGGACGGTGTGCGCTGAGCATCTGAACGTTCGCTGTGATCAAGCCCCCGTCAGGGGGCTTTTTCATTGGCGGCGCAGACGTTTTTTAATCCTTGTAGGAATTTTGTTACGAATCTTTAGGGTATGTCCTTCAAAAGCGCTCAAGCAGCCGTTAGGCTGCGGACATCTGCGATGCCGAATAAATGTCTTGCCAAGACAATTACAAGAGCCGGCCATGACTGATCTGTCCCGCATGCAAGGATTCGTCGATCACGCCACCCATACGCTGGAGCGGCGTTTCTTTCGTCCCCCGTTATCCGAAGACCATGTGCCGCGCCCGCGTCTGTGCGAGCGGCTGCGCCAAGGGTTGTCCGGGCGGCTGATCCTGGTCGGCGCGCCCGCCGGGTTCGGCAAGAGTTCGCTGGCAGTGGAGTTCTGCGAATCATTGCCGGCACCATGGCAAAGTGCCTGGCTGGGACTGGGTAGACGAGATGCAGAGCCCGGACGCTTCATGGAGCGGCTGCTATGTGCGCTGCAGGGCTTTTTTCCGCAGCTCGGTGGCCAGCCGCTGGCCTCGCTGAGGTTGCGCAACGCCCAGGAGCCACAGGCGCTGGAAGCCTGGCTCGATGCCTTGCTCGACGAACTGGCCATGCACCTGGTGCTGAGCCGGCCGCTGCTGCTGGTGCTGGACGACTATCACCTGGTTCAGGGGCCGGTGCTGGATCGCTGTTTGCAAATGCTCCTTGATCATCTGCCAGGCGGGCTGGTGTTGCTGGTCACCAGCCGCCTGCGTCCGGACTGGCAGCTGTCTCGGCTGCGCCTGGCGCGGCATATTCTGGAACTCAACGAACAGGATCTGCGCCTGACCTGCGGTGAAGCGCAGGCCTTGCTGGCGCGCCATGCTCTGGTTGCCGATGGCCCGGCCCGGCAGCGATTGATCGAACGCAACGAAGGCTGGGTAGCGGGGCTGCGTTTCTGGTTGCTGGCCACTCAGGGGCATGCCGCACAAGACAGTGAGGCGCTGGTCAGCGAATACCTGCTTGAGGAAGTCATCGACTACCTGCCAGAGCAGGTGCAGGCATTTCTGTATGACACGGCCTGTCTGGAGCGTTTCTGCAGCGGGCTGTGTGACGCCCTGCGTGATCGTGATGACAGCGCCGCGATGCTCGATTACCTGCAACTTCACCAGGTTTTCCTGATACCGCTGGATGAGCAGGGGCAGTGGTTGCGTTACCACCATCTGTTTGCTGATTTTTTGCGCAGCCGCCGCCCGGAGGCCGCCACGCGCCTGCATCTCAATGCCTGCCGCTGGTTCCATGAACACGGCATGCTCGACGAGGCGGTTGAACAGGCACTGCTGGCCGGCGATGCCGATACTGCAGCCAGCCTGGCGCAGCACCTGGCTGAAGAAAAGCTGCTGGCCGAACAGAACGTGGTCATGTTGTTGCGCTGGAAAATGGACTTGCCCGACAGCCTGCTGGCCAGCACGCCGCGCCTGATCGTGCTGTATGCCTGGGCATTGGGGCTGGCCTGCCAGCCTGATGCTGCCGAAGAACTGGCCAGCCATCTGGCGCGTTTTCTGCCGGCGCCTTCGGCCACGGCGCAACAATCAATGCTCGCCCAATGGCTGGCGCTGAGCGGCATTATTGCCCGGGGCAGGGGCGATGCCGATACGGCGCGGCGTTATTGCAGCGAAGCCTTGCTCAGCTTGCCAGAGAGACGCTATGGGCAACGTCTGGTGTGTCTGTCGACGCTGGTCAACCTGGCGATCACCGACGGTGACCTGCTGCGTGCCCGGGCCTTGAGTCGCGATGCGCTGGAGCTGGCGCAGCGGCTCGCCAACCCGTTGTTCGAAGCCTTGGCCTGTCATGACCGTGCGCAGGTTCTACAGGCCCGTGGCGAGATTTTCCGCGCCCTGGAACAGGTGCGCACCGGATTGCAGTTGCTCAACAAACTGGACCCTGCGCGACGTTATCCCATTCGTGCCCGCTTGACTCTTTACCATGGCTATCTGCTGAGTCTGTGCCTGCGGACCGATGAGGCCTTCGAGACCTTGCGCAGCGGCTTGGCCGAAGCCCGTGATTGCCGGGACATCAGTGTATTGACCGGCTATTGCACCCTGGCTTCGCTGCTGGGACGCGCCAGGCGCCAGGCCGAGGCGTTCGCCGAACTGGCCGAGGTCGAGCGTCTGATGCATGGCTGGGGCGTGCCGCCGGTGCACTATCTGGCAATGATAACCCTGGTCAAATGCGAGCTGTGGCAGGGCCAGGGACGCATAGGCCTGGCCGGCCCGTGGTTGTTACGCCTGAGCCAGACCTACAGTGCCGGGCTGTCGCTGGCCGCGCCTGAATGTCAGCCGCAATTGCCGCTACAGGTCGAGCTGCAGCGTGCTGAACTGGCCAATGGGGAGACTGCCCTGAGCGCCTTGCAGGCGCTCGAGCAACGTGCGGCGGACATCGACGCCCAGTGGCTGGTGCTCAATACCCTGACCAGACGCATGGCGGTGCTGCTTGATCAGGGGCGACAGGAATGTGCCACGCCGTTGCTGGCTCGCAGTTTGGCAATCAGTGAACGTGGCGGGCTACTGGCGTTTCAGCCCTTGATCGAGCGGCACGCGGCGTGGTTACGTCAGCAATTGCACAAGGTGGCGGTCAGCGAGGTCCGTGACACGCTGCTGGAGCACCTGCCTGGCGGGGATAACCCGCAATGCGCAACGCTGTCGGGCGAGAGCCTCAGTGCACGTGAGCTGGGTGTTCTACAGTTGATCGCCCAGGGTTTTTCCAATCAGCAGATCAGCGAGCGGTTGTTCATCTCGTTGCACACGGTCAAGAGCCACGCCAGCCATATCAACGGCAAGCTCGGTGTCGAACGACGTACTCAGGCGGTGGCCCGGGCCAAGGCGTTGGGGTTGCTTAGTTGAGCGGCGCCCCGGCCCACAACTCGTTGAATTTCTCGATCCCCCATTCATGGGGGCATTCGAACTTGATGATGCTGTCGGCTTCCTGGCTCTTGCCCAGGTGCACGATGCGGTGCTCCAGCGGCTTGCCGGTGCGCGCCGACATGATCACCTTGACCTTGGGGGTCAGCAGCGACTGTTCGGATTGCTCCATGACCACTGCCAGCCGCCCGCTTTCCAGGCGCACCAGCGCGCCCACCGGGTAGATGCCCACGGTCTTGACGAAGTGCTGGAAGATCTTGTCGTCGAAATGGCCTTTCCAGGTGGCCATTTCACGGATCGCCCGGGCGGCTCCCCAGGCTTTCTTGTAGGGCCGGTCAGAGGTTATGGCGTCGTAGACATCACACACCGCGCCCATTCTGGCGAACAAGCTGATCTCTTCACCCACCAGGCCATGGGGATAGCCGCTGCCGTCGAATTTCTCGTGATGATGCAGGCAGACGTCCATCACTGCACGGGTAACCTGGCAACTGCCTTCAAGGATTTTCAGCCCGGCTTCCGGGTGCGATTTCATCGCCTCGAACTCTTCGCGGGTCAGTTGTCCGGGCTTGTTGAGAATGTCCGGGTTCATCATCATCTTGCCCACGTCATGCATCAGACCGGCAACCCCGGCGTCACGCACCTGGTCTTCGGGCAGGTCCATGCGCCTGGCCAGTGCGACCATCAGGGCGCAGACCGCCACCGAATGCATGTAGGTATATTCATCGGAGTTTTTCAGGCGCGACAGGCTGATCAGCGCATGCGGGTTGCGCATGACCGAGCCGGAAATCTCCTCGATCAGCAGTTCGATATCGTCGGTATTGAGTGCGTGGCCCATCTTGGCTTCGGCAAACATGGACATGACGGCGTTTTTCGCACGTCCGCAAATCAATCTGGCGCGCAGCAGCTCTTTATCGAGGCTGACCGGTGCGACATCCGCATTCTGCGCAGGCGAGCAAGTGTCAGGGGCTTTGCCGCGGCAGGTGTCAATCCACACTTCCAGCGTGTCAGAACGCTTGATGCGTTCGAGAACTTCGATATCACGCAGCACAGCCTCGACCTGTCCGATCCAGAACGGATCGTTGGTTCTGGGCCGGCAGAATTCGTGGATATGCATGCCCAGGGCGAGGTCGGATACCAGTATTTTTCTTAGCATGGCTGGTCACCCTTTCTAGGAGGTGGATGCAGCGGTCCGTGCCGGGTCGTTCAGAAAATGGTGTAAAGCAAGAGAGGCGCGTGCGGTTGGCAACCTCACATCTGCCCTGTTCTCAAGACCATAAAATCCGATGGTCGCGTTATGCCAGTATACGGAGCAATTAATGAGTTTGTATGACAATGTTCAGGCGTCAACGCCTTGCTGTATTTGATTTTCTTAGATAAATCAGCTTGTTGTAACGTGCTGGTTTAATGGCGTCAGAGGCTGGCTTAAATTTTTTTTACAAGGTCTTTTGGGTGGCCGTTTTTGCTTCAATCAATGTGCCGTCAGTGCCGCCTGGCCAACCTCGAATGATGCCGTTCGGCCAGGAATTTTCCGCACCTTTTGCGTTCTAAATCGGCAATAAGCGTTCGTTGCAGTACAAAGAAATGTAAAAAATCAGGAGCTCATTGAATGTTGATCACGCCCCGACTGATTATTGCCGCCACTGCCGTTGCCCTGCTGGCCGGCTGCGCCTCGCCCAACCCCTACGATAACCAGGGAGGTTATGGCGGCAATCAAGGCGGTTACGGCAACCAGGAGCAACAGGGTATGAGCCGTACCGCCAAGTATGGCGGGCTCGGCGCCCTCGCAGGCGCTGTGGCGGGTGCTGCCATTGACCATAACAACCGTGGCAAGGGGGCGCTGATCGGCGCGGCGGTGGTCGGTGCCGCTTCGGCCGGCTACGGCTACTACGCAGACCGTCAGGAAGCTGCGCTGCGCGCGCGGATGGCCAATACCGGGGTTGAAGTGCAGCGTCAGGGTGACCAGATCAAGCTGATCATGCCTGGCAACATTACCTTCGCCACCGATTCGGCGGCCATCGCCAGCAGCTTCTATTCGCCGCTCAATAACCTGGCGGGCTCACTCAAGCAGTTCAACCAGAACAATATCGAGATCATCGGTTACACCGACAGCACCGGCAGCCGCCAGCACAACATGGACCTGTCCCAGCAGCGCGCGCAGAGCGTGGCGACTTACCTGACTTCCCAAGGGGTCGATCCGACGCACTTGTCGGTGCGCGGTGCCGGCCCTGACTCACCGATTGCCAGCAATGCCGATGCCAATGGCCGTGCCCAGAACCGCCGGGTCGAGGTCAATCTCAAGCCGATTCCGGGCCAGCAGTACGATCAGTATCAGCAGTAATTGCTGCAGCCTGCCCAGCGCCGAGTGACTTATCGGCGCTGACGGCCTGTGGCGGGGTGCTCGATTGCCAGTTGATCCAGCAGCCGGTCTTTCTCTTCCCACAAGGCATTGATCCACTGCTGGAAGGCCTGGCGGTAGGCTTGATCCTGATCGTAGCTTTTGCCGATGAACCCGGCCGGGATAGGCACCTCATCGAAATGCGCGACCACCTGACCGACCCGCCCGCACAGCAGGTCCCAGTAGCCAGGTTGACCATTGGGGTAATAGAGGGTCACGTTGACGATCGACTCAAGTTGTTCGCCCATCGCATCGAGCACAAAGGCGATACCGCCAGCCTTGGGTTTTAGTAGGTGACGAAACGGTGACTGCTGTTCGGCGTGTTTGGCCGGGGTAAAGCGGGTGCCTTCGGCGAAGTTGAAAATGCTCACCGGGTTGTCGCGAAACTTTGCGCAGGTGCGTCGCGTGGTTTCCAGGTCTTTGCCGCGCTTTTCAGGGTGTTTGGCCAGGTAAGCCTTGGAATAGCGCTTCATGAACGGAAAGCCCAGTGCCCACCAGGCAAGACCGATCACCGGCACCCAGATCAGCTCTTGCTTGAGAAAGAACTTCAACGGCCGAATGCGTTTATTGAGCACGAATTGCAGCACCATGATGTCGACCCAGCTCTGGTGATTGCTGGTCACCAGATAGGAATGCTGGTAATCCAGACCTTCCAGGCCGCTCAGGTGCCAGCGGGTGCCGGTCAGCAGGCGAATCCAGGCGTTGTTGTTGGCGATCCAGCTTTCCTGGATCAGATTCATGAGCCTGTTACTCAGGCGCTGGGCAGCGGCGAACGGCAGGCAGAGCTTGAACACGGTCACCACAAACAGCGGAATACAGCAGGCCAGCGTGTTGAGCGCCAACAGCAGCGCGTCAACAACGCCACGCAAAGGGGCAGGCAGGAAAGCCATGGTAGTGAACAACTCCGGGTATTGAAGATGATGCCGGACCGTTCCGGCATCACTCGGTGTATCAGGACAATGTGTCGGCCTGAATGGCGGTCAGGGCTATGGTGTGCACAATATCATCGACCTGGGCACCACGCGGCAGGTCATTGACCGGCTTGCGCAGGCCTTGCAGCATCGGCCCCAGCGTCACGCAGTCAGCACTGCGTTGTAAGGCCTTGTAGGTGGTGTTACCGGTGTTGAGATCGGGAAACACAAACACCGTGGCGCGCCCTGCCACCTGGCTATTGGGCGCCAGTTGCCGGGCGTCGTTTTCGTTGGCCGCTGCGTCGTACTGCAACGGGCCGTCGATCAGCAGGCCACGGCGCGCCTCACGGGCCAATTGCGTGGCTTCGCGGACCTTTGCCACTTCTTCATCGTTATCCGCGTGGCCGCTGGAGTAGCTGATCATCGCCACCCGTGGCGCAATGCCAAAGGTTTGCGCCGAGTCGGCGCTTTGCAGGGCGATTTCAGCCAGCGCCTGGGCACTGGGGTGCGGGTTCATGATGCAGTCGCCATAGACCAGCACCTGGTCGGGGAACAACATGAAAAATACCGAAGACACCAGGCTGCAGCCCGGTGCGGTCTTGACCAGTTGCAGGGCCGGGCGAATGGTGTTGGCGGTGGAGTGCACCAGACCCGAGACCAGGCCGTCGACTTCATCGAGGGCCAGCATCATGGTGCCGATCACCACCGGATCTTCCAGTTGCTGCTCGGCCATCGGTGCATTGAGGCTCTTGCTCTTGCGCAGCTCGACCATCGGCTCGACATAACGCTGGCGAATCAGGTCCGGATCAATGATTTCCAGCCCCGCTGGCAGCTCGATACCTTGCGCCTTGGCCACGGCCTGGACTTCAGCGGGCCTTGCCAGCAACACGCAGCGCGCAATGCCGCGAGCCTGGCAGATGGCCGCCGCCTGGATGATCAGCGGCTCGCTGCCTTCAGGCAATACGATGCGCTTGTTGCTGGCCTGGGCGCGCTGGATCAACTGATAACGGAATACCGCCGGCGACAGACGCAGTTCCCGTGGCGTGCCGCAGCGCTGATGCAGCCATTCGGCGTCCAGATGGCCGGCCACGAAATCGGTGATGATCTCGGCCCGCTCCCGGTCATCGACAGGAATTTCCTTGTTGAGCTGGTTCAGCCGGTTGGCGGTGTCGTAGGTGCCGGTGCTCACCGACAGCACTGGCAGGCCAGCCTGCAGCGCGCCACGGCACAGTTCCATGATGCGTGGGTCGGGCACGATATCGCTGGTCAGCAGCATGCCGGCCAGCGGTACGCCGTTCATGGTGGCCAGGCTGACGGCCAGGATGATGTCGTCGCGGTCGCCAGGGGTGACCACCAGCACACCGGGTTTAAGCAGGTGCACCGTGTTGACCACGGTGCGTGCGCAAATGATGATCTTGGCCATGCGCCGCTGCTCATAATCGCCGGCATTGAGCACCTCGGCGCCGAGCAGTTCAGCCACATCGCGGGTGCGCGGTGCATTCAGGTCGGCTTGATACGGAATGCAGCCAAGCAAGCGAAAGTCGCCGCTGCGCAGCAAGGGCGAGTGCTCTTTCAAGCGGGCAGCGAAAGCCTCCATGCTTTCTTCGGTGCGCACCTTGTTGAGAATCACGCCTAAAACCTTCGGGTCTTTCGGGCCGCCAAACATCTGAGCCTGCAATTCAACCCGGCCGGACAGTTCGGTCAGCACTTCGTTTTCCGGTGCCGATACCAGGATCACCTCGGCATCCAGGCTTTTGGCCAGATGCAGATTGACCCGCGCGGCGTAGCTGGCATGCCGGGTCGGGACCATGCCCTCGACGATCAGTACATCCTTGCCGACTGCGGCCTGTTGATACAGGCGGATGATTTCTTCGAGCAGCTCATCGAGCTGGCCGTCGCCCAGCATGCGCTCGACATACGACAGCGCCAGTGGAGTGGGCGGCTTGAGGCCGTGAGTACGGGCGACCAGTTCGGTGGAGCGTTCCGGGCCGGTATCGCCAGGGTGTGGCTGGGCGATGGGCTTGAAGAACCCGACTTTGAGCCCGGCGTGTTCCAGGGTCCGGACCAGACCCAGGCTGATGGAGGTCAGTCCCACGCCGAAGTCCGTGGGCGCAATGAAAAAAGTCTGCATGGGGGCTTCCGAATTGAGCAGTGCAAGGGGCCCCGGCACTTATGGCTGCCGGATGATCCCGAAAATACCGACGCTGTCTGTCGCAGCGCTCTAACTGGAGCCAAGACTATCGTCATCGGGGGGGCGTGCGCACCATCCGCAAGCAAACGGCTCACCGATTTTTTCAGCGCGCAACTGCGGGTCCAGCACCCAGGCACGCGATTGCCATGGCGGCTGATGGCGCATGTGTTGGGTATGGCCACAAGCCAGGATCGCGACCCAGTTACCTTCTTCATCCTGGCGCCAGCCGGTCAGGATTGTCAGTACCGGTGTCGTGTTCATAAACCCTCCTGTCGGTGTTGCGTTAGCTTTCAGGGCATGGCTTGGTTAGACTTGGGCGTTCATCCATATCAAGCAAAGGTCTTGCACTCATGCCTATCGCTGCCCAAAAGGCTGTCTCCATCGACTATACCCTGACCAACGACGCTGGTGAGGTCATCGACAGCTCGTCCGGCGGCGCGCCGCTGGTCTACCTGCACGGTGCCGGCAACATCATTCCAGGCCTGGAAAAAGCGCTGGAAGGCAAAGATGTAGGCGACGAGCTGAGCGTCTCCATCGAGCCTGAAGACGCTTACGGCGAGTTCTCTGCCGAGCTGATCAGCACCCTGAGCCGCAGCATGTTCGAAGGTGTCGACCAACTGGAAGTTGGCATGCAGTTCCACGCTTCCGGCCCGGACGGCAGCATGCAGATCGTCACCATCCGTGATCTGGACGGCGACGACGTGACGGTCGACGGCAACCACCCGCTGGCCGGTCAGCGCCTGAACTTCAAGGTCAAGGTCATCAATATTCGTGATGCCAGCCAGGAAGAACTGGCCCACGGCCATATTCATGGCGAAGGTGGCCATCACCACTGATATGGGCTGCTAAGCTCAGATAACCGCAAGGGCGTCCCGGCAGTTCTGCGCGTTGTGCAGCCTGCGGGCCGCCCTTTTTTGCGGGTATGGCTTGAAGGGGGGTTCCATCCATGAGTGCTTTTCACGACATCACCCTGACCGGGCTCGACGGGCAGGCTCTGCCTCTGGCGCCGTTCAAGGACAAGGTGGTACTGGTGGTCAACGTGGCCTCCAAATGTGGCCTGACACCTCAGTACGCAGCGCTTGAAACGCTCTATCAGCACTATAAAGACCAAGGCTTCAGCGTGTTGGGCCTGCCGTGCAACCAGTTCGCCGGGCAGGAGCCAGGCACCCACGCCGAGATCCAGTCGTTCTGCCAGCTCAATTACGGCGTGACCTTCCCGCTGGGTGAGAAGCTTGAGGTCAACGGCGCGCATCGTCATTCGCTGTACCGTCTGCTGGCCGGCGAAGGAGCGGAGTTTCCCGGTGACATCACCTGGAATTTCGAGAAATTTCTGGTCAATGGCAAAGGCGCGGTGGTCGCGCGGTTTTCGCCGCGCACTGCGCCGGATGATCAGGCTGTCATTCAGGCGATCGAGAAGGCCCTGGCCTGAGTCCGCGCTCAATGGCCCGCGCCCTCAAGGCACGGGCTTTACCGGCACTGCACTGTCTTGCGCGCAGGCATTCAACAACTGCCCTTCGAACTGATCAATGATGCTGTTCCAGCCCTGGCGGCTGGCGTGCTGCCTGGCGTTAAGCCGCACCCGGCGCAGGGTTTCACTGTCTTCGAGCAGCCAGCAGGCGGCATCGACGAAAGCATCCTCGTCGCCCGGCATGGCCAGCGCACCGTTATGTCCATGACGAATGTGCTGACCGGCTGCCGCTTCGTCATAAGCCACCACCGCCAGTCCTGACGCCAGCGCCTCAAGCACCACATTGCCAAACGTCTCGGTCAGGCTGGGAAACAGAAACATGTCGCCGCAAGCGAAATGCTCGGCCAGCGCTTCTCCGCGTTGCGCCCCACAGAAAATGGCCTCAGGCAGTTCGCGTTGCAGCCACTGACGCTGCGGGCCATCACCGACGATCACCAGGCGCAGCGTGTGCTGTGGATAATTCTGGCGCAGCGCCTCAAAGCAGGTTTTGAGCAAACCGAGGTTTTTCTCCGCTGCCAGCCGGCCGACATGCAGCACAGCGATTGCATCTTCTTCAAGACCCCATTCGGCGCGCAAGGCGGCCGAGCGCCGCGACGGGTTGAACAATTGGCTGTCCACGCCACGCGACAATAGCTCGACCCGCTCGAAGCCACGGCGTTGCAACTCCAGGCGCTGGCTGACGCTGGGGGCCAGGGTGAAGTGCGAACGGTTGTGGAACCAGCGCAGGTAATGCGTCAGCGCCCGGGTAATGAAGCTCATGCCGTACTGTTGGGTGTATTGCGCAAAGTTGGTGTGGAAACCGCTGACCACCGCGATACCCAGCCGCCTTGCCGCGCGCAATGCAGACAGCCCCAAAGGACCCTCGGTGGCGATGTACAGCACGTCTGGCCGTTTGCGCTGCCAACGGCGTAACAGCTTGTGCATCGAGGCCTGGCCCCATTGCAGCCCCGGATAACCCGGAATCGGCCAGCCACGGCAGAGCATCAGCTCATCAGGCTCGGCAGGTGCCGGCTCGTGACCCTGACGGGGCCGGATCAGTTCGACCTTGTGACCGCGCAGACGCAAACCATCACACAGCCGCCCGAGGGTATTGGCCACGCCATTGATTTCGGGAGCATAGGTTTCGGTGACCAGGGTGACATGCAGGAATGTGCTCATTACCTCAGTGTTGACCTGAGCGGTTGCGTTTGTGTGAGGTTTTTGTGGTGGTTTTATGACGGGCAGGGTGAGAGGTATGCGCCCGTCAAATTTCTTGAAGACGGCATCAGGACTACATAAAACTTTTCAAGCGCTGAAGATGTTGTAGGACGTTTCTGTGAGTTTCAGTTAGGGGTTTTGGGGGCGTGAAAGCTATTCTGAATAGCGTTGTATTATCGAATAATTGGCTTGATTAAAAAGTGTGGAGCTCTGGCAACACCCAGAGCCCCATTATTCACCAATTGGCCATGTCACGGATATCGTTGAGACAGCACATTGTTGAAGTTCAGGTTTTTTCCAGAGTTCTGATGGCAGGCGTGCCTTTCATGAGTTCATTCTGCTGCCTTGATTGCTCGTCGGTCATTGTCCCTCAAGGTTGCGCCCTTCAACTTATAGTGTTTCAGAATTGAGTGGGCGTGAATGAGGCGGTCAGAACCGGCGGTTGTGGAAAAGAACATGGAAAAGATCCTCTTGCGATGTGCGTCAAACAAACCAGGGTGGTGCATCGCTAGTTTTTGAGCACTCGCCCTTTGCCAGGGATACGCTCCAATGCCGCTGGCGCCGGTACAAAGTTGTCGTCCTGCACGACCGACCCTTGTTGTTGCACATTCTTGTTCTGCATGAAGGTCGCCGGGCGCATTAGCTGAAGAGGTATGAGCGTAGCGGCGGCAGGTTCTGGCGGTGGCTTGGGGGCGTCGTTACTGGCATTTTTCAGGATCTGGCTGAATCGGCCTGCGCGTGAAGACGGAACGCTCTCAAGCGCTGCGGGCGCACGGGTGTAGCCGGATGAATTCGAAATGGATAAATCAGTTGTCATGGTCAGTTCCTCTTCTGTGGACACGATAGTGAAGAGCAAACTGAATGCCAGGTTTATGCTGTCGCGGCGATGGGGCTATAAATAAAGAGTGGGAAGTGCGCTGGTTGGTCTGGTTGGGAATATTCTTACATGTCTTTGGTGTTTTCTGATGGCAACTATTTGCCAGTGCTGGAGATCGATTGCCGCTATTAATTACGCGTTGCCGGAAAATCGAATTGTTCCCCAAGCAATGTAAGAATGTTCCTGGATTTGTGGGGCGATAGGCGGTTGCTGAAGCGAAAACCGCCTTGCCTACAGCGTTATGCTTGCCAGTTGGCCATGTCCTGAAAACTTTTGGGCAAACTGCTATTTAATGCGACCAGCTTTTCAACAATTTCGAGTGCGGAAGTGCCTTTGGCCTTTTCCGAGTTGTAGAGGTCGGTACGCAGTTTGAATGAATCAGCCGAGAGTTTCTGGAAGTAGGCGTTGGACTCATCTGTCACCAACTGCCCTGAGACCGAATAGCGAATCACCGGCCAGCTGGAAATGTTCAGCAGTGGATCTTTCATGGAGTCGTTGACCAGTGAATATGCGGTTTCTTCGGCTTTGTCCGGGGATTGCCTGGCCATTTTTACGTACATGTTTTCAGATTTGACACTGTCAGTTGGCTTGTCTGTCGGCAGGGCGGCTTGTGCTTGCACAGCCTGGAGATTGGATTGTTGCGTATCAGCCCCGGATTTTCTTGTCGGGTTTTGCTGGCCGGTGAGCGCGGCAATGGGTGAAGTGGCATCAATGCGCATGTTCTGTCCTCAATGGTTGTGGGCGCGCCGGGTGTGACCAGGAGGCGGCTGACGATGACAGCACGTAACGCCGCCGTGGCAATCCGGTTCCCTGCGCCGGATCCCTTGAGCAAGACCGATGCCATATTGGCGTAAGAGGGCTGGGGCCCTGTAAAGCTGCCGGGCAGCGGGTGATCACCCCTGTGCTGCCCGGCAACAATCTGCCTTTAACGGCCAGTATTAGCCTGTGACAAACCTCCCTCGCCCCGCTCCCGGACCCAGAACAACGTCGCCCCGGCCACTGCTGCCGGCATCATGAAGATATTGACGAACGGGATCAGCAACGCGGCATACACCGTGCCGCCAAAACTCAAACAGGCCCAGCGTTTGCTGCGCAGCCAGGCGAGCATGTCCTGCCAGCTCATTTTGTTGTTGTCGGCGGGATAGTCGATGTATTGGATTGCCATCATCCATACACCGAACAACAGCCACAGCGGGGTCGCGATCAGGTTGACCACCGGAATGAACGACAGGATGAACAGCCCTATAACCCGCGGCAACATGTAACCCAGCTTGCGAGCTTCACGAGCCAGAGTGCGGGGAATCATGGCGGCCAGTTCACCCCAACTGAACGGTGGTGAGGTGTCTTCACCGCGCACCACGGCCTCGACCTTTTCCGACAGAAAACCGTTGAACGGTGCGGCAATGATGTTGGCCAGCATGGTGAAGGTGAAGAACACCATCAATAGCACCAGCAACACGAACAGCGGCCACAGGATGTAGCTCAGAAAGCTCAGCCAGTCCGGCAGGGTCGGCATGAAGGTGTCCACCCACATGCCGAACTGATGCACCGCCAGGTACACCAGGCCCCCGAACAGCAGCAGGTTGATGCTCAAGGGCAGCAGGACAAACAGGCGCAGGCCAGGACTGAGTATCAGTTTCAGGCCTTCGGCGAGGTATTGCGGGCCGGTGAGGGCGGGTGCGGGCATGACAGCCTCCGAATCAGGGTCTGCGGCGACCTTACCGGCTTTGTGGCAGTGGTTAAAGAGGCTGGCCAGCCTGTGTGTCCGGCATGGCCCGGATTCGCCGCCACGACGTAGCAGGGG
Source organism: Pseudomonas sp. 21LCFQ02 (assembly GCF_024129895.2). Lineage (NCBI taxonomy): Bacteria > Pseudomonadati > Pseudomonadota > Gammaproteobacteria > Pseudomonadales > Pseudomonadaceae > Pseudomonas > Pseudomonas sp. 21LCFQ02. The sequence goes on along the minus strand of NZ_CM178749.1, from coordinate 277,024 downwards.
TTAAAGTAATGGCCTCGGTACTTTTCTGAATAGGAGAAGTCTATGAGGTGGATTGTGAAACGAAATTTCCTTAATCTTCGCCACCCCGATAGGCTGATGACCAATTTCCTCACCTATCCTTTTCCATTTCTGACTGGAGTCATCCATGAGCGTACTGGTAAACAAGCAAGCCCCTGATTTCGATGCCGCAGCAGTGCTGGGCGACGGTTCGATCGTCGACAGCTTCAAGCTGTCTTCGCTGCGTGGCAAATACGTGGTGCTGTTCTTCTGGCCGCTGGACTTCACCTTCGTTTGCCCTTCGGAAATCATTGCCCACAACAACCGCATTGCGCGCTTTCGCGAGCTGGGTGTTGAGGTGGTCGGCGTTTCCATCGACTCGCAGTTCACTCACCACGCCTGGCGCAGCACGCCGGTCGAGAAGGGCGGCATTGGCGAAGTCGAGTTCACCATGGTCGCTGACGTCAAGCACGAGATCACTCGCGCCTACGGCATCGAGCACGACGCTGGCGTGGCCCTGCGCGCTTCGTTCCTGATCGACAAGTCCGGTGTGGTTCAGCACCAGGTGGTCAACAACCTGCCACTGGGCCGTGACGTCGACGAAATGGTCCGTCTGGTCGAAGCCCTGCAGTTCACCGAAGAGCACGGCGAAGTTTGCCCGGCCGGCTGGCGCCCAGGCCAGAAAGGCATGAAAGCAGACGCCCAGGGCGTTGCTGATTACCTGGCTTCGAACGCCAAAGGCCTGTAAGGCCCTCTGGCCGTGACCCCGGTTGCGGCCAACCGAATTCAGGGGCAGCGCATGCGTTGCGGTGCCCCACCCGTTCAATCGTTGCAACTCCGGCGTTAGTGGCCGGTCGACAGGAGTGTGTCATGTCCGATGTCCGTCATTCCCGAGTGATTATCCTCGGCTCCGGCCCTGCCGGTTACAGTGCTGCGGTCTACGCCGCCCGTGCCAACCTCAAGCCGCTGCTGATCACCGGCATGCAGGCAGGCGGTCAGCTGACCACCACCACTGAAGTCGACAACTGGCCGGGCGACCCCCATGGCCTGACCGGCCCGGCGCTGATGGAGCGTATGCGTGAGCACGCCGAGCGCTTCGAGACCGAGATCGTCTTCGATCACATCAACTCCGTGGACCTGGCCGGCAAACCGTTCAGCCTCAAGGGCGACAGCGGCACCTATACCTGCGACGCGCTGATCATCGCCACCGGCGCCAGCGCCCGCTACCTGGGCCTGCCGTCCGAAGAAGCATTCATGGGCAAGGGCGTTTCGGCCTGTGCGACCTGTGACGGGTTCTTCTACCGCAACAAGCCGGTGGCGGTGGTTGGCGGTGGCAATACCGCTGTGGAAGAAGCCCTGTACCTGGCCAACATCGCCAGCAAGGTCACGCTGGTACACCGCCGTGATACCTTCCGCGCCGAGAAGATTCTGATCGACAAGCTGCACGCCCGCGTCGCCGAAGGCAAGATCGAACTCAAGCTCAACGCGACCCTGGACGAAGTGCTGGGCGACAACATGGGCGTGACCGGTGCGCGCTTGAAGAACAACGACGGCAGTCAGGAAGATGTGAAGGTTGACGGTGTGTTCATCGCCATCGGCCACACCCCGAACACCTCGCTGTTCGAAGGCCAGCTGGCGCTCAAGGACGGCTACATGGTGGTCAATGGCGGCCGTGAAGGCAATGCCACGGCGACCAGTGTCGAGGGTGTGTTCGCGGCGGGCGACGTGGCTGACCACGTGTACCGTCAGGCGATCACCTCGGCCGGTGCCGGCTGCATGGCGGCGCTGGACGTCGAACGCTACCTGGACGGCCTGGCCAACGCCTCGTTCTGATTGCGTCTGACCCACAAAAAACCGGCTTCGATAGCCGGTTTTTTTGTGCCTTGCGCGCCTGCAAGAGCCGCTTCAGCGGCGCAGATCAGGCTTTGCGCTTGAGCGGTTCGGCTTCGAACTTCACGCCGGCCAGGCCATGGGCAATCAGGGCGCGGATATTGCCGTGGTCGCTGCCTTCAGGAGTGGCCTGTACCGAGCGATAGTGTTCGCCGAAGGCCAGCAGGGCTTCTTCGTCGCTCAGCCCTTCAAGCAGGGCCAGGCCCAGGGTCTTGCACGAGCCTTCGTTCTGCCCGGCGGCGTTTTCCACCTCGCCGTTGCGGAAGGCCTGTGGCTGATAGTCGTAGCCTTCGGCAATGAATGCCAGGGTCTCGGCGAATGCGTGTTGGCCGCTGCGCAGGCTGGCGCGCAGGGTGTTCAGATCAGTCATGCTTGGGTTCCTTGAAGGCCGCAAGTTGCTCGGCACTGGCTTGTTTCTGGTAAAGCGATTTCCACTCGTTGTACGGCATGCCGTACACCACCTCGCGGGCGTCGTCGAGGCTGACCTCGATGCTGCGCTCGTCAGCGGCGGCCTTGTACCACTTCGACAGGCAGTTGCGGCAAAAACCCGAGAGGTTCATCAGGTCGATGTTCTGCACGTCCTTGCGGCTGTCCAGATGGGCAACCAGGCGGCGGAAGGCGGCCGCTTCGAGTTCCAGGCGTTGCTGTTCGGTCAATTGTGGCTCGGTCATGATGGGCTCCGTTGAAGCGCGCGATGATATCAGCGCTGGCCAGAGAGGGTGATCGACACCGACTCGGCAAAACGCAGGGCGTGAGGTTTGTCGACTTCCACCTCGGCGTAGGTCACCGCTTGATTACTCATCACCAGATCCAGGACTTCCTGGGTCAGGCGTTCGAGCAGGGCGAAGCGGTTGCCTTCGACGTGCTGGATGATTGCCTTGGTGATGGTGCGGTAATTCAGCGCGTGATCGATGTCGTTGTCGCGCACCGCTTGCTGGGCCGGGTAGCAGATCGTCAGGTTGATCAGCACGTCCTGCTTGTTGAGAATCTCGTCTTCGTTGATGCCGATGAATGTGCGCAGGCGCAGGTCCTTGACCCGGATGCGCGCGGTGCCTGGTTCCAGTTTCGCCATCAGCCCTTGCTCCGTCCGATCAGTTGCAGAAACTCCATGCGTGTGGTGCTCGACTCACGGAATGCGCCGAGCATGACTGAAGTGTTCATCAGTGAATTCTGTTTCTCGACACCGCGCATCATCATGCACATGTGCTGCGCTTCGACCACCACTGCCACGCCGGCGGCCTGGGTGACGCTCTGGATGGCCTCGGCGATTTGTCGGGTCAGGTTTTCCTGGATCTGCAGGCGGCGGGCGAACATATCCACCACCCGGGCGATCTTCGACAGGCCCAGGACCTTGCCGGTGGGAATATAGGCCACATGGGCCTTGCCGATGAAGGGCAGCAGGTGGTGTTCACACAACGAGTACAGCTCGATGTCCTTGACGATCACCATCTCGTCGTTGTCCGAGGCAAACAGCGCGCCATTGATGATTTCATCCAGGCTCTGATTGTAGCCGTGGCAGAGGTACTGCATGGCCTTGGCGGCCCGCTTGGGGGTATCGAGCAGGCCTTCACGCTGTGGATCTTCGCCCAGGCCCACGAGAATGTCTCGGTACTGCTGTGACAGGGGTTCGCTCATTTCAGGGTCCTCGGGGCGGCTTACTTGAGATGCCGTCCGCCGTTTACGGTCAGGGTGGTGCCGGTCACGTAGGGCGTGTCGAGCAGGTAGCGCAGGCTCTGATAGATCACCTCCGGGCCAGGCTCGATGCCCAGGGCCGACTTGGCCAGGGTCTGGGCGCGGTATGCCGCGTCGTCATCGGGTTGGAACATCAGCAGCGCCGGGGCAATGCCGTTGACCTTGATCTGCGGCGCCAGGCGCGCGGCGAACGACAGGGTCAGGCTTTCCAGGCCAGCCTTGCTGGCACAGTAAGCGGTGTGCTTGCTGCTGCCCTTGCGGGTCACGTCATCGCTGATATGCACGATGTCGGCGACCGCACTGCGTTGCAAAAGCCTGGCCCCATGCAGGTTGATCAGGTAGGGCGCGAGCATGTGAATGCTGAACATCCGGGTGAAGACCTCGGCCTCGTCCCCCGGTGTTTCGGCCAGCCACTCCGAAGCGTTATGCACAATGGCCCGCAGGCTGTCGGTGTGCTGCTGCAGGGTGTCGATAAACGCCATGATGCCGGTCTGCGACGAAAAGTCGGCGTGCAGGGTAACAGCCCCTGCCGCACGCAACTGCTCGACGGCAGGTCGGGGCGTTCTGTAGCTGATGATCACCGCCTGACCTTCTTCGAGCAGGCGCTGCGCACAGTGCAGGCCGACGCGCTGGCTGGCGCCGGTGATCAGTATCGGTGCAGTGGAGGCCATGGACAGCTCACGGAGTCAGATCTGCGCAGCAGGATGAGATACAAGGATCACATCTGCGTACAGGTTGGAAACTGGTGTAACGAGCGAAGTTATACCAATGCCGTGCGCTGTACAACCTGCGGGGCAGGCTTGCACGTCCTGGAGGGCTGTGCCGGCTCCAGGCGTGGTGGCTGGTCTCTCAGTGCGGAGCCGTCGATCCGGCGCGATTGCTGCGCTGCGGGCTGTCATTGAGCCAGCTGGACAGCAGGCGGGTCGACAGTGGAATGAACAGATAGACCATTAACGGTGTAAGGATCAGGGTGCTGAGCATGATGCGTGGCATCAGTTCAAGCTGGCTCAGCAGCGGTCCGAGAACATAATTGAACAGCAGCGACACTGGGAAAAATGCCAGCCAGATGGCCACGGCCTGTTTCCAGCGCGGCGGGCGTGTACCGGCGCTGCCAAACCAGCCGGCGATACCGTTGGCGCGCTGCTCCGATGGACTGTCGAACAGGCCGCTGCCGCGCACCAACCAGGCGCGTCGTGACGCCGAATGCTCCCAGGCGTGCATGGTCTGCGCGTCGGTGAAGCGGAATATCATCTGAAATTGATCATCGCCCGGTGGCGGTGCCAACACCCCAGAGCCGAGGTAACCGGGAAAATCAGTGGCCAGGCGTTCGCCTTCATGCAGCCAGGCGATTAACTCCTGATAGCGACCGTGGGTCACACGGCGGGCCACCATCAAGGTGACGGGAGCAGTAGACATTGTGTATCTCCAATAGATGCATGAGCCTCCCGGGTAGGGACGCGCACAAGTCATGGCTCCGGGGTGGTGGAACCGCGACGGCTTCGCTTGAAAGCAAGCAAGGATTATTCCTGAATTTGCAAAACAATCCAGAGGGAGTTTGGGTCGGCTGAGTTCGCGCCCAAGGTATGTTCAGGCGTGCAGGTCGGGATTGGCCTTGCGATGCTCATGAAGCATGTACTGGCGCAGGCGCTCGGCATGCAACGGATTGCTCTGGCTCAGCCGATAGGCTGCCATGCCATTTTCGGTCAGGCGTTCGAAACGGCCGCGCAACGGTATCGGCTCGTAATCATCAGGGGCGAACCAGGCTGAAAAACGCTGGGGGAAATCACCGGGGCGGCGCTGCTCCAGTAATACGCCTTTAAAGGATATTTCGTGTATCCACAGGGCCGTCAGCGCACCATCCTCGGTTTCCAGCGGCTGTGGTTTGGGCAATATCAGACGCCATGGGCGAATCTGCGGGCCTTCTTCGTAGATACTCGGCGTGCCCAGCTCAAGGTGCAAGGCATGGAACTCGTCTTCCACAAGATGAAGCGGGAAGGTCATCTGCTGGTTATTGAACTGCGCCTGGATGGTCACCTGCTCGCTCGCCGCCAAGCGCGCCAACAGTTCCTGAATCTGGGCACCACCGTTCATCATCAAATTGCGCGTGTTGTCACGCACATTGAGTTTCGGGTTGTGCTGCATGTCCAGGATGAAATCCAGTTCATCCTGCGTCAGTAAGGCGTCAGGGTTCATATCGAAGCTCGGACGAGTCCGCAATTGTGTAAGGAGACCATTGATTCCCGGTAATGTTCATACCGTTGGTCGTAAAGCACCGGCGATTCTGGCTCAGGCCCGGATCACATGGTTTTGAGGGGGCTGACCGTACGTCAGAACGCAGGCCCGGTGCTCATCATTAAAGTCGGCAAGTCATGCTTTGCATCCTGGCTGAACAAACAGGCCGACGTGATGGTGCATAATGCCTGAATTTTTACCGGGTCATGGGACTACTTATGAAAATTGCCATCCTTTGCGGTTCTGTCTTCGGCGCAGCAGAAGACGTTGCCCGGCATGCCAGCGGCCTGCTGCGCAGTGCCGGCCACGAAGTGCTGCTCAATTCGCGCCTGACCCAGGCCGAACTGCTGGGCTTTGCCCCTCAGGCGTTGTTAGCGGTGACCTCCACCACCGGCATGGGTGAACTGCCCGACAATATCCAGGATCTGTACTACCAGCTGCGCGATGAACTGCCCGCCAGCCTGCGCGGCCTGCCGGGCGCAGTGATCGCACTGGGTGACAGTGCCTACGACGACACCTTCTGTGGCGGTGGCGAACAGCTGCGCGAGTTGTTTGGCGAGTTGGGCGTCAATGAAGTGCAGGCCATGCTGCGCCTGGACGCCAGTGAGAGCGTCACCCCGGACACCGACGCCGAGCCTTGGCTGGCTGAGCTGATTGGCAAACTCGCCTGACGGCGGGCCTGCTCCAGACTCAGGGCCTGCGTACCCGGCCTTGCAGTTTGTATTTCATCAACAGTTGCATGAAGGGTGTCGGCAATAGCCGCTTGACCCCGGGCTTGTCAAAAAAACCATCAAGCAAATTTCCGGTTTTTTTCTCGATGGGCTTGGGGTCAGGCTCGAGCTGCTCAAGCTGGCCGGTGGCCGGGTTCAAAGCATAACCTGCCGCTTTTCCTTTAGGGGTGATGGTCCAGACGCCGTTGATAGAAATGGCATGTGGCTCCCCGTAATTGGGGCGCCTTGCCTGCTTTGACCACTCGATGATCTTGGTTCTGGCTGGATTTTCAGGGTAAGCGGCAAAGTGATTGTTGAGTTCGCTGTCTTTCAAACCGTTGGTGGAGAAGCGGTTTACAACCTGTTCCAGGAATGTAAGGTCGCAGCCATCTCGGCCTGGCATGTAACGCGGATCAAGTTCGAAACGCAGAAAACCCTTGTCCAGCAACGTGTTGCTAGAGGCGAGGCCGCCTAGCATACGTTTGGCCAAGAGAGCATTTTTCGGCGTGAAACTTACACTGAGTTCGCGCCCAGAGCCGTCATAGCGTGCGTTTTTGTCGATGTTGCCCAGGCTGCGGCCATCGTCATAATGTCGATAGACACCAAGCTCGCTGGCTAGATCATCTACATATCTCAGATCGATACCCAGACCCTGAGCCCAAGCGTAGACATGCGACAGCAAGGTGCGGTCCTGGCGGTTCAGATATTGAGCGTCAGGCGTTTTTTCTGAATGTCCGGTTTCTGCAAAGGTACTCAGCACAGGCTCCGTACCGTTGAATATCCTCGATACCAGAATCTGGTGGCCCTCATCATTTTTTATGGCCGTTGACGCAAGTGAAAACGGAAATGGCGTGCGCGGCAAAGTTTGCAGCGCTTGCCAGGCTGCGCGACGCTCATTAAGTGTAAAGGCCGGGCCTTCGTCATAGGCTATTAAGGTTAACTGATCTTCTGGCATGCCGCCGAACGGATTTGCGCTTCTACCGTTGCCGAGTTCGGTGGCCTGCCGGGCGTGGATTACTGATGCTCGGGCTCCGGGTTGTTGGGTATCGTGTAACTCTTTTTGGACCAGAGGTTTATCTCCCGCCAGTTGCTGCTCCAGCGACGCAAGGTGGTGACGTAATTGCACGGCAGTCATTTCTTTTTCGCGAACGCTGGCGCGAACAGCCGCCTCGCTCAATTGTCGGGCCAAGCATGAGAGTGTATCTGAGGTGTCGTAATCCGGAACTTCAGTTGTCAGGTGGGTCGGTTGATCGGGGCCATTGGCAATGGGGCGTAACAGGTTGCTGGATGAAATAACCTGGCTGTTAATACTAAGCATGAACGTCTCCTGTTGCCCGCTTGCAGCGGCTGACGGACGAGTTGAGTGATCAAATGTTCGACGCGCAATACGCTTCGGCCCGGCCATGACCGAAGCGACTGATGAGTGCTCAGCGGCTAATACGCAGAGTTAATCTGTCGTGGCCTGCCGGGCTGATGGTCTGCCTGCTCCCTCTCACTGTGTGGTGGATCTTTATCTGGCTTTCATAGGCAAAAGGCTGTCCCTTGAACAGGTCAGAGCTACCGGCCGGAGTTGCAGGTTGGGTATCGCAGATGACAGGCCTTTGAGGAAGGTCTCCGTAGGGGTAGTAGCAAACTTTGATTGTTTCGTTGATGCCCGGATACGGGTAGTGAGTGGTTTGCCAACTGAGTTGCTCAACTTGCATCGGTACGCCGATTGATCTTGGCGGTAAATCGGCCCGAGAGATTTGGAAGAACGACGCAGCTGTATCCTCATTCACGAGCCTTATTGTTCTGGGTTTCGCTGTTTTTTCAATGACGAACTCATCTGCCTGGGCAGAAAAGGCCAGCAGCATGGTGGTGATAAAAAACCATCTGTTCATAAGAATTCCTTGTTGTTTTTTGTAGCTGAACGAGAGTTTCAGCAGTGGTTTTCACCGAGGTCGTCGATGAAGCGGTAGGTGGTTATCTTTAAGCATGTCTGGATTAAATTTGCAGTCATCCCGAGTCTGACTATTGTGTAGGGGGTTTCTGCAAGACCGTAAAGTGTGCGTGAGCTGGCGTGGGGCGGCATCTAAATGATGGTTTTTATTTTTGAGCCGCAGCTTTTGCTGTGCCATTAAGGGAGCAGGGTGTTTATCGAAAGTCCCTGAAGGGTTATGTGGGAAGTTTCTGGCGGAGTTGTAAGTGCGGTCTTGATTTTAAGCGTGGCGTTCATGAACCGGGAGAAACGCCGATAGTGCAGGAGAATCCTTTTTAGTGATCAGGAGTTTTCTCATGGTGAGTTCCATATGGGGTGAAATGCCGCAAGTCGAGATCAGAACGCCCAAGACACGTGAAACGGCCCCTGTTGTTTCTTCTGAACAGGCCCAACAGGTACTACGTGAAATCGGTGAAAACGCGATTGCACTCAATACCCCGGCCATGGAGCGGCAACGAATGAAGTCGTTGTTCAAGGACTTCAATCCTGAACAGATCACTCCCAAAGAGCTCAGCAAAGCCGGCATGGTGTTGTACAAATTCGGGCTGATCGACAACCTCACCGCCGAGCTGATGAGCCGCGCCGGGGCCGAGTTCGACAAGAATGGCAAGGTGATCAATGCCGATCAGCCAATCAATGCCCTGGAATTTCTCGCCCAGCGCATCGTTGAGATGAAAGAGAAAACACTCTGGGGTGATCGCTATGCCGAGGCGCTGTTGCCCGATTACATCCGCACCATTCACATCGTCCAGAACCTGCAGGTGTTTGCCGAGTCCGGCGACAGCCCGGAGATGGTCAAGACCAAGGCAGAGGAGCGCAACGGCACGAGGCCGGTAACGCGCAATGCCAAGGCGCCTTAATGCAGACGGCTGGCCGGCAACTGGCTCAGACGCTCGGTCAGCCGCAGGCGTTGCAACGGGTCTTCGCTCAGCAGCAGGGCGTGTTCCAGGTCGAAGCGTTCGGCCTGCGGGCAGTCGAGGGTCTGGTACAGGCTGGCGCGGGCCATGTGGTCGCTGCTGGTCGCCTGGCCCAGTTCCATGATCCGGTTGGCATCCATCAGCGAGGCCAGAAAGTCGTCGTTGATCTGATGCAGGTGACGCAGGTTGCGTGACATGCGCTGTAACAGGCTCAAAGGGCTGGCGCGCATCATGTGTTCGGCGCGCAGCGGCATGTCCGGGCCGAACTGGCGGACCAGCAGCTCACGGCAATCTTTGGGATACAGGCGTCGGCCATTGCATGGGTCGAGTACATGATCGGCACCCGGCACGCGCAGCAGGAAGTGTCCGGGAAAATTCACCCCTTCGAGCTCGATGTTCAAGCGTCGTGCGATTTCCATCGCGATCAGGGCGATACCCAAGGGCTGACCGCGACGCCGCTGGATGATCCGGTGCAGCAGGGCAGACTCGGCTTTGGGCGGGTTCCATTCGTCACGCTGAAAGCCCAGATGGCTCATTTCACGCAGCAGTGGCTGGGCAAGTTCTGCCGCCGGCAACGCCGGCAATGCAATGCTGATGTCGTGCAGCAGATGATCCATATCGTCATTGATATGGGCGGGGAGAAACGCCGGGTCGTGTTCGGCGCCGATCCATAGCGCGGCTTCGAACACCGCAGGCGGGGTCCGTTGCAAACACCTCAGGCAGTGTTGGCGTGGCGTCATGACCGTTCCCCCAGTGATTGTTTGCAGACACGCCTCTGTTTTAGTCCTCTGGTCAATATTCGTCCAGCGCCAGATGCATTCAGCACGGCGTTTAAATGCTTTCAAAAGTTGTGCGCTGAATCAGGCCTCCTGCGGATCTCGACGCAAGCACCAGCGCGCATATTTTCCGAACCGGACTACGATTGACATAGGTCTATGCCGATTCCCAAGCGCGCAGCACTCAGGCCTTGGCATAACACCTTATGAGTGTCGGCTGGCGCCATTACCCGGTGCTGTCGACGGTTCCATGCAGCCACAAGCCGCGAACCACGACTATCACGCATGACCTGCGTGTCTGGAGTAGGCAATGTCCAATAACAAGAGTGAGCTGGCGTACACCCGCTACCTGGCCCCTGACGGCCAACTGACTGCCCCTCTGCCCGCCTGGGCTGACGACTTCAATCTGCTGACCCGCCTCTATCGGCAGATGGTCCTGACCCGGCTGTTCGATCAGAAAACCATCGCTTTGCAACGCACTGGCCGGATCGGCACCTTTGCCCCGTGTCTTGGTCAGGAAGCCATCGGCGTGGCCATTGGCAGCCTGATGCGCGGCGAAGACGTGCTGGTGCCTTACTACCGCGACACCGCCGTGCAACTGATGCGCGGGGTGCGCATGGATGAGATTTTGCTGTATTGGGGCGGTGACGAGCGCGGTAGCGCCTACGCCGAGCCCAGCGTCGCCCAGGACTTTCCGCTGTGCGTGCCGATTGCGACCCAGGCGCTGCATGCCTGTGGCGTGGCCAGCGCCTTCAAGGTGCGTGGCGAGCATCGAGTGGCGGTCACCACCTGTGGTGACGGTGCGACCAGCAAGGGCGACTTTCTAGAAGCGCTTAATGTGGCTGGCGCCTGGCAGTTGCCGGTGGTGTTCGTGATCAATAACAACCAGTGGGCGATCTCTGTGCCGCGGCGCATTCAGTGCGGCGCACCGACCCTGGCGCAAAAGGCCATAGGCGCCGGCTTTCAGGGTGAACAGGTCGATGGCAACGACATCCTCGCGGTCTACGACCGTATGCAGGTGGCGCTCGACCGGGCGCGCAAGGGCAAGGGCCCGGTGGTGCTGGAATGCCTGAGTTATCGGTTGGGTGACCACACCACGGCCGACGATGCCACCCGTTACCGTTCGGCTGATGAAGTGCGCCATGCCTGGAACGAAGAGCCGATCAAGCGTCTGCAGAGTTTCATGGCCGTCCAGGGCATCTGGGACGAAGGCCGTGAGCAGGCGCTGGTCAGCGAGTGCCAGGCGCTGATCCAGGAGGCGGTCAATGCTTATGAGGCGCATGAGCTGCAACCTGCCATTTCGGCGATGGACCACGTCTACGCCCGCTGGCCGGCAGCCTTGGCCGAGCAGCGTGAGTGGTTCCTGGAGCGGGTCGCACGGCGTGGCGGAGGCGAACACCATGAATAATGAAAAAGTCACCTTGCTCGAAGCCGTCAACCTGGCCTTGCACCGGGCCATGTCAGAAGACGAAAACATTGTGGTGCTGGGCGAAGACGTCGGGGTCAATGGCGGGGTGTTCCGTGCCACACAAGGGCTGCGCGAGAGCTTTGGCTTCAAGCGCGTGATCGACTCGCCGCTGGCCGAAACCATGCTTGGCGGTCTGGCCGTGGGCATGGCGGCGCAGGGCCTCAAGCCGGTGCTGGAAATCCAGTTTCTGGGCTTTATCTATGCGGCCATGGAACATCTGGTGTCCCATGCCAGCCGGCTGCGCAACCGCACCCGTGGCCGGCTGACCTGCCCGATGGTGCTGCGTGCGCCAATGGGCGCGGGTATTCGTGCCCCGGAACACCATAGTGAAAGCACCGAGGCGCTGTTTGCGCACATTCCCGGTCTACGCGTGGTGATTCCTTCTTCGCCGGCTCGCGCTTACGGGCTGCTGCTGGCCGCTATCGACGACCCGGACCCGGTAATTTTTCTGGAGCCGACCCGGCTCTATCGCATGAACCCGCAAGCACTGGTCGATGACGGCAAACGCCTGCCTCTGGACAGCTGCTTCACCCTGCGTGAGGGCAGCGATATCACCCTGGTGAGTTGGGGCGCCAGTGTGCATGAGACTCTGCAGGCCGCCCAGGCGCTGGCCGAGCGCGGGGTGTCGGCGGAGGTCATTGATGTGGCGTGCATCAAGCCACTGGACCTCGACACCCTGGAAGCGTCGGTGCGCAAGACTGGCCGCTGTGTGATTGTTCACGAGGCGCCGCGTTCCTGCGGGGTCGGCGCCGAGATTGCCGCCAGCCTTTACGAACGGGCCTTGCTCGACCTGCAGGCGCCGATCCAGCGCGTCACTGCCCCGGACATCCCGCCGCCGCTGTACCGGCTGGAGCAGCTGTACATGCCTGGTGTCGAGGACATTCTTCACGCCTGTGACACCGCTCTGGAATACGCCTGAGACCCGAGGAGGTTTGCGATGAAATTTTTCAAACTGCCCGATCTGGGCGAAGGCTTGCAAGAAGCCGAAGTGGTGCAGTGGCACGTCAAGGTGGGCGATAGCGTCAAGGCTGACCAGTTGCTGGTATCGGTGGAAACTGCCAAGGCGCTGGTGGACATTCCGGCGCCCTATGACGGCGTGGTAGGCAAACTGTTTGGTGGCGATGGCGACATTCTGCATGTGGGCGAGCCATTGATCGGCTTTGAAGGCGAGGGCGATAACGGCACGGTGGTGGGCAAGCTTGAAGCCGGTGGCAGCCTTGAGGATCAATTCTTTGTCGGCGCTGCGCCCTCTACCCGTGAGCACCTGGCCACCCGTGCCACACCGGCAGTCCGCCAACTGGCCCGGCAATTGGGGGTAGAGCTGGCCAGCCTGACAGGTACTGGCGGTGACGGGCTGATCAGCCGCGCCGATGTCGAGCGCGCCGCCCAGGCCGAGCGTGACCGCTTTGGTGGCCAGAAGCTGCGCGGCGTGCGGCGCAGCATGGCGATCAATATGGCTCGCTCGCATGCTGAAGTGGTGCCAGTGACCTTGTATGCCGATGCTGACCTGCATCGCTGGGGCAAGGCCCGCGATCCGTTGATACGGCTGGGCAAGGCCATGGCCGAGGCGTGCAAGGTCGAGCCGGTGCTCAACAGTTGGTTCGATGGCAAGTCATTGTCGATTCGCCAGCACGAGCATCTCGACCTGGGTATTGCCGTGGACACCCCGGATGGTTTGTTCGTGCCGGTGCTGCGTGATGTGGGCAATCGCCAGGCAGATGACCTTAAGGAGGGGCTGAACCGGTTGCGTGCAGACGTCAAGGCGCGCTCTATTCCGCCTCAGGAAATGATGGGCGCGACCATCACCCTGTCGAACTTCGGCACCTTGTTCGGCCGCTACGCCAACCCGGTCGTGGTGCCGCCACAGGTGGCGATACTCGGCGCCGGTGGCATTCGCGATGAACCGGTGGCGGTTGACGGGGCTGTGGTGATTCATCCAATCCTGCCGTTATCGCTGTCTTTCGATCACCGGGCAGTGACTGGCGGCGAGGCCGCGAGGTTCTTCAAGGCGCTGGTGCAGGCTTTGGAGCAGCCTGAGTAACGGCCACGGCAAGTTGGTCCGTCAGCCAGTGTGACGCTGACGGATCAACCCTGTCGCCAAACCGTCACTCGGCTTCGGCATCATTGAACAGCTCGTTCAAGGCGTCCGGCTGGCTCTTGAAGGCGCGGGCGAATACATCACGGTTTTTGGCCATGTAGATACCGGCCTCTTCTACCTGATCTTCGCTCAGCGAAGGTACGGCTTTGCTCAACACTGTTGCCAGCAACTCGGCGAGTTCGAGCATCTTGTCATGACGATCAGCTTCGGCTTTATCCATGAACAGGCGCTCCAGATCTCGGCTGCTGCGGTATACCACTTCGACGGCCATTCACCACCTCACAAGCCTTCCAGACAGATATGGGTTAACTGTATTTTTATACAGTAGTAAGAATAAGCCATCTTTGCGTTTGTGGAAAGTGGCCCGTGCATTCTTTTCCAGACACCGCTTTTTATAGGCAAAGCTTTGCCTTGCGACAACTGACCGCGCCCAAAGGACTGGATATGGCCTTGTTCCTGCTTTACAAAGCCCGCGCCAACACTGTGATTGGTTTTTAAGGAAACAGAGCATGAAATGGGCGAACAACAGCCGTAAACGTATGCACGATGGCGCCAACTCCATCGGCAACCTGCTGGTGGAGGGGTTTCACTATCTCGGTCTGTTTGCCATTGGCGCCGTGACGGCATGGGCTTCGATCATGGCGTTCATGGACATGGTCGACAAACGCCACGCCAGTGTCGATGACATCCTGCTGCTGTTCATCTACCTGGAGCTGGGGGCGATGGTCGGGATTTACTTCAAGACCAACCACCTGCCAATCCGCTTTCTGCTGTACATCGCCATCACCGCGCTGACCCGCTACCTGATTGGCGACGTGTCCCACCACAAGGCGCCGGACATCGGTCTGTTGTACCTGTGTGGCGGGATTTTTTTCCTTGCGCTGTCGGTGCTGGCGGTGCGTTATGCGTCCTATCAATTCCCGTCGAGCAAGGCTATCGATGCCTCGGGTGAAGAGGTGGGCGATAACGTGACGGAGAAGTGAGGCACGATCGCCGTTAGAAAAAGCCCGCTGTTGGAGCAGCGGGCTTTGTTATGGAGCATGGTTTCAGATGCCGACCGCCAGGCTTGGGCGGTTGCTCAGCCAGTTGCGCTGTGGGGCTGGCGCTGCAAGTTGCTTGAGGCGGTCCTGGTCGGTCATGGCTTCAAGGAGGGTCACGGCGCTGTGGCCCTGTTCGATAGCAATGCCGAATTGCACGCTTTCAATCAGCCGCTGCAGGCGCTTGGGTTCATTGCGCTGCTGCGGACTGATCAGCCGCTTGGCGACCACACCAGATTCGTTCGACAGGGTCAGCATGATGCTGCCATCCAGCCCCTGAATGCTGAGGTTCACCCGGTACTCGGGGGCAAACGTGTCAGTGATCAACTGAAAGGGATTGTCGGGGGTGTCCATCATTGGTACCTGCTCATGGATTCTGCATAAGTTGACCGGGCTCATATCCTTTGGTTCTCAGCGACGGATAAGCGGTCAGCAATCGGCTGTCATGGCAAGGTAGCGGTAATGTTCATGATGCAGTGGCACATGAGCGACCGGTTTGATGCCGCAGACGACGTAACAGCATGCATGCATCAAGCCAGCGGCGACCAACGGTGCCGGTTAATCGCAGGCACAAAAAAAGCGGGCCTTGCGGGCCCGCCTCTGGCTGCTCGGTGAATTGATCAGACCAGTTTTTCGGCTTCTTTTTCCTGTTCTTTTTCGAGGAATTCTTCCTGCAACAGGGCATCGGTGTTTTCAGATGCCAGCGGGAATCCGGTTTGCGCAGCGCTGCGGTGTTTGTCACGCAATTTGCCGATCAGATGCTCCAGGGCACTGTCGAGTTTGGTCGCAGCACTTTCAACGGCCTGATCGACAGAGCCGGCTTTGCTGGTCACGGAAATAGGCTGATGGCCTTTGGGGCGAGCTTCGATCTGGCAGCGAATGTCATCAGGGCCGGATTTGTCGCCGTTTTCATCGCGCAGATGGACTTCAACGCGGGTGAGGTAATCGTCGTAGCGTTCGAGTGTGCTTTCAAGGGTAGAACGAACCCAACTCTCCAGTCGGACACTGCTTTCGATGTGGTTGTCGCTATTGACCTGGATTTGCATAGTCGATCCTTACTAGGGCTAACTCGTGCTTGAGCGAGGCGGCACGTTTGCTCCTGAGCAACCAGTCACATTTCGGCCGCGCTCAATCACAGTGTTGGCGCTAATCGATTCATATTTCAAGCCCCTGTGTGGAAGAAATATTTCGCCGCAAAAAATTCATATGGCTTCAGGTATGTCCCCGCAAGGGCGGATTCAACCGCGAAAATCGGCAAAAAACCATAAATTCGCGGCTAAAGCCGCTCCTACGCCTAGAGGCGAGCTGCGTCAGAATGCCACTGAAGTCTGCACGTAAATGGTGCGTGGCTCACCCACGTATTTGCCCTTGTTGTTGTCGTCGAACGAGCGGGTGTAGTACTCGCGGTTGAAGATATTCTTCACTCCCACTGCCACGTTCAGGTCAGACAATTGCGGACCGAAATCATAGGCGGCGCGGGTGCTGAACAGCATGTAACCCGGAATCCGTCCGGTGCTGCCGTCGGCGCTTTCGGCTGAGGTATTGGCGTTGTCAGCGAATTGGTCGCTCTGGAACGCGCTGTCGAGATTGAGCTTCCATGGACCTTCGGTGTAGCTCAGACCCAGCGTACCTTTGTGCTTCGACGAGAACGGCACACGATTGCCCTTGTTCGGCCCGTCTTCGCGGATAGTCGCGTCAACATAGGCGTAGCTGGCGTAGACATCGAAGCCGGCCAGCGCCGGGTCGAGCGCGTCGAGCGCGTAGTTGACGCTGGTCTCGATACCCTGATGACGGGTTTCGCCGCGGGCTATCACGCTGTCGTTGGTCTGGTTGCTCTCGTACTGGTTGTCGAAGTTGATCAGGAACACGCCGATCTCGGCACGCAGCGGGCCATTGTCGTAACGCGTGCCCAGCTCCCAGGTGCGGGCTTTCTCGGGTTTGACTTCGCCACCGGCGACCCGGTTGGGCATCTGGCTGTACTGCACGCTGCCGAACGAGCCTTCGGTGTTGGCATACAGGTTCCACTCGTCAGTGACGTGATACACCACGTTCAGGGCCGGCAGCGCGGTATTGTAATCGCCCTGGTATTTAACGCTGGTCAGCTTGTTACTCTGCGCGGTGTCGATCATCTCGTAGCGGATGCCCGGCGTGATGGTCCATTTGCCGATGTCGATACGGTCGTCGATGTAGAACGCATTGGCTTCGGTGGCGCCGCGGGTATCACGGTCGTTGCGGCTGGCGGTGGTCGGCAGGGCGCCGGTCACCGGTTCGCGAAAGCGCAACTCATGGCCGGCTTCGTTGACATAGCGATAGCCCACACCGACTTCATGCCAGCTTTCGCCCAGTGCGAAACCTTGTGA
Source organism: Pseudomonas sp. 21LCFQ02 (assembly GCF_024129895.2). Taxonomy (NCBI): domain Bacteria; kingdom Pseudomonadati; phylum Pseudomonadota; class Gammaproteobacteria; order Pseudomonadales; family Pseudomonadaceae; genus Pseudomonas; species Pseudomonas sp. 21LCFQ02. Next base: position 259,869 of record NZ_CM178749.1, on the reverse strand, counting down.
GAAGCGGGTTTCCAGGCCGCGCACCCAATACTCGCGCGGTGACAGCGAGACGAACGAAGCCTGGTCGAGATAGCCACTGCGCAGGGTCTTGGTGAAGAACGTATTGGCAGTGAATACCCGGGCGTCCTGCTCATAGCGGTAACCGAAGTTCACCAGCGTGCGGCGGCCCCAGAACTTGTCTTTCAGGCGTGTCGACTGGTATGGGTCTTCCTTGTAGGCCGCCGTGCTCAGGCCGCCGGGCATGTCGGCTTCACCTTCGTAATACTGGGCCATGGCGTTGAGGCTGTTGGCCTCATCGATCTGGTACTTGCCCTTGAGGATCAGGTCGTCGATCTGCGTATCGCTGTGCTCACGCCAGTCGCTGCCGCGCACGCCGGAGTACAGAATCGCGCCCCCCAGGCCGTTTTCAGCGGTGCCACCGGCCAGCAGGTTGCCGGTGGTTTTCAAGCCATCCTGGCTGGACGAGGGGCTGACCTGGGTCTGCACGCTGGCTTTGACGGTCGGCGCATCGGGGATCGCACGGGTCACGAAGTTGACGATCCCGCCGACGTTCTGCGGGCCATAGCGCACCGCGCCGCCGCCACGCACCACGTCCACCGCGTCCATGTTGCCGAGGCTGACCGGTGCCAGCGACAACTGCGGCTGACCATAGGGCGCGAACGGCACCGGGATGCCATCCATCAATACCGTGGAGCGTGCCGCCAGGCGCGGGTTGAGACCACGAATGCCGAAGTTCAGCGCCATATCGTGGCTGCCGGTGCCATTGTTCTCCGGGGCGTTGACGCCGGGAATGCGGTTGAGCACTTCGCGGGCACTGCTGGCACCGCTGCGCTCAAATTCCTCACGGCGGATCACATCACGGGCCCCGGCATGCTCGAAAACGTTGTCTTGTTTGGCTTCGCCCAACCAGTCGCCGACGATGCTCGACGCGCCCAGTTCGATCGGGCCGCTGACTGCCGGGCTGGCCGCTTGCAGGGTGAAACCGCCCTGGCCATCGGCCTGGGCTTGCAGGCCGGTGCCTTGCAGCAACGCGGCCAGCCCCTGTTGCGGTGTGTACTGGCCTTGCAGGCCCTGACTGAGCAGGCCATTGGTCAATTGCGAGCCATAGGAAATCAGCACGCCGGACTCACGGCCAAACTGATTCAGCGCACTTTCCAGTTCGCTGGCGGCGATGTGGTAAGTCTTGGCGGGTGCTTCGGCGTAGGCCGGCAACACACCGGTCAGCGCCAGACTGGCACCAAAGATGACGTGGCGCAGGGTGCGTACCAATGGGTGCAAAGGGGCAGGGCGGGCAGACATTCGGGGTGTCCTTTTGATGAGGATTGAGTGGTGCTTTCCCTGTCTGTCACGCGAGCCGGGCAAAACGGCTCAGGTTTTTTCATTTATTTTCGGCCTTCAAACGTTGGCCTGCACACTCACCCAATAACGGGTGTAACGCCGCACCTTCACCGGTAGTGCTACTTCGAGCATGTCGAGAATGCGTTCACTGTCGGCCAGCGGGTAACTGCCGGAAATCAGCAGGTCGGCGATACGCTCGTCGCACTTGAGGCGGCCATGGCGGTAACGCCCCAGCTCCAGCAGAAAGTCGGCCAGCCGCATGCGCGAAGCGACCAGCATGCCGTCGGCCCAGGCGCCGTTGCCAGCATCCACCGGCTGCACCTTGCCCCAGCCGTTCGCTTCGAAGCTTACTTGCTGACGGGCCTTGAGCAGCAGCGGCGCCCCCGGATGCTCATGCGGGATGATCTGCACGCTGCCGGCCAGCAACGCCAGGTGCGTACGGCCATTGAGCTGGCGCAGGTTGAAGCGGTTGGCGCTGTTGCCAGCCTCGATGCGGCCTTCGGCAGTCAATAGATTCAGCGGGCGATGATCGGCGGCGGTGCTGATCAGCAGTTCGCCCTGGCGCAGGCGAATCAGCCGCGCTTGCGTATCAAAGTGCACATCCACGGCACTGGCGGTGTTCAACTGCAACTGGCTGCCGTCGTCCAGGGCGATTTTGCGTTGCTCACCCACGCGGCTGGAATAGTCAGCCAGCAACGCCTGCACCGGCAACTCATCACGCAGGCTCCAGCCCAGCGCACTGCCGCCGCCCAGCAGTATCAATAGTTTCAGCGCCTGGCGCCGCCCGGCGGACTTCGGCGCCCCGAGGGTGGCATGGGCCAGTGGCGACGACAGCCCGCCCAGGCGCTGATTGACGCGCTGAATATGCGCCCAGGCACGCTGATGCTCGGGATGGCCGTTGAGCCATTGTTGCCAGGCTAGCTGACGCGCCGGGCTGAGCGCGCCGTCCTGCATTTCAATCAGCCAGCCGACCGCTTGCTGCGCCACGGCGGGGGAGATGTCCGAGCGATTGAGCGATTCGCCGTTCATGTTCAGAGCGCGAAATAGCAGCGTAGCGCCGCTTTGTTCAGGTGGCGTTTGACCGTGGCAATAGAGATGCCCAGCTGGGCAGCAATTTCACCATGGCTCAGGCCGTCGACCTGCGACAGCAGGAACGCGCGCCTGACCGGCATGGCCAGACCGTCGAGCAGACGATCAAGCTCAACCAGGGTCTCGAAGATGACTGCCCGCTCTTCTTCTGACGGCGCGTAGCACTCGGGTAAGTCGGCCAGCGCCTGATACCAGGCCTGTTCCAGATCCTGACGGCGGTAGTGATTGCTCAACACCCGTTTGGCAATGGTGGTCAGGAACGCCCGGGGCTCTACCAACTGCGCTGTGTCACGGGCCAGCAGCACCTTGACGAAGGTGTCCTGGGCCAGGTCGGCGGCATTGTCCGGGCACCCCAGGCGGCGCCGCAGCCAGCCGGTCAGCCAGCCGTGATGCTCCTGATACAGGCCTGCGACAGTCTGGTTTACGCTGGGCTGGACGATGGGCATGGCGTAGACAATCCACGACGAGCGAGAAAGGGTGGCGATTCTGTCAGACTCTTTTGCTTGTGAGAATATTTATCATTACTATTGCCGGGTTTTTTCCGCATTCTTTATGGGTGTGGTGTGTTTGACCGGCCAGTAACAGGCACTTGTGAATGCTGTTCTGGATCCTTATTCATCTCTGTCGCGAGCCCCTTAGATGGACGGCACCGTTACCAACCCTGCGCCCAAGGCCGCAGCCCGCGCGCCCCGGCCGAAACAGACCGGCGTCCCGGTTGCTTACCGGCTGGCCGTGGCTTCACGCTTTATTGTCGCAACATTCGGTGGCTACCTGCTGGCCTCGCTGTCGAGCATCTGCCTGGCCCTCTGGCTGCCGTTGCCCCGTGCCGAGGCGGTACTGGCAGGGATGATGTTGTCGTTTCTCGCGTATCTGGGCGCGTTCATCTGGTGCTTCTCGTGCCGCAGCGCCTGGCATGCTTGGGTCGGCACGCTGCTGCCTTGCGCATTGCTGGGGGCGGCCTGGGCTGCGACGCGGTGGTTGTCATGAAAGAGGGCTTGCGTCAGGCCATGGCCTGGTTGCACACCTGGCTCGGGCTGATCTTTGGCTGGCTGCTGTTTGCGATTTTCCTGACCGGAACGCTGTCGTACTTTCGTGCCGAGATCACTCACTGGATGACCCCGGAGCTTGAGGTGCGGGCGCTGGACTCCACGCAAAGTGTCCGCGTGGCCCAGGATTATCTGCAGGAGAAATCGCCGGGCGCCGTGCGCTGGTTCATCAACCTGCCCGAACAACGCGATCCGACGATGAATGTGGTCGCGGTCGGCAAGCCCGCCAAGCCGGGTGAGCGTGGCAAGTTCGAGCGGGTGACCCTCGACCCGCTGACCGGCACTGAAATACAGGCACGCGAAACCCGTGGCGGTGATTTCTTCTACCGTTTCCATTACCAACTGGAAATGCCTTACCCATGGGGCCGCTGGCTGACCACGATCGCGGCCATGGTGATGTTCATCGCCTTGATCACCGGCATCATCGTGCACAAGAAAGTCTTCAAGGAGTTCTTCACCTTCAGGCCCGGCAAGGGCCAGCGCTCCTGGCTGGACGGCCATAATGCGTTAGGCGTTCTGGTGCTGCCGTTCCACCTGATGATCACCTACAGCAGCCTGTTGTTCTTCGCCTCGCTGGTGATGCCGGCGAGCATCATCACCACCTACGGTGACAACACCAGAGCCTTCTATGACGAGTTGTACCCGGCCTCGGCGGCCCCCAAGGCGCAAGGTGTGCCGGCACCGCTGATTCGCCTGGATTCGTTGCTGAGCATGGCCGACGAGCGCTGGGGCGAGAACATGATTTCCCGGGTGACCATCGACAATCCGGGTGATGCCAATGCCAGAGCGACTCTCTACCGTAACGGCCATGACCGAGTGACCCGCCAGCAAGGCGATACCCTGGTCTTCGATGCCACCAGCGGTGCGCTGTTGTCTGACAGCCTCCCTGCCAAAGCCGCACCATCGCTGATTACCGAAGGCTTCTGGGATCTGCACATGGGGCAATTCGCCAATATCGTGGTGCGCTGGCTGTACTTCGTATTCGGCATCGCCGGCACCGCGATGATCGGCACGGGGCTGGTGATGTGGCTCGGCAAGCGGGTGCTTAAACATGCCAAGACCGGTGTGCTGCCGTTCGAGTTGCGGCTGGTGCAGATCCTCAATATCTCCAGCATGGCCGGGCTGATGCTTGCCGTGGTCGCGGTGTTCTGGGCCAACCGGCTATTGCCGGTGGGCATGCCAGGGCGCGAAGACTGGGAGGTCAATGCATTTTTCATCATCTGGGCGCTGTCAGTGCTGCACGCCGCATTACGCAATGGGCAAACTGCCTGGCGTGAGCAGTTGGGGCTGGGCGCGTTGCTGTTTGGCGCGTTGCCGCTATTGGATATTGTGACCAGCAGCCAGTATCTGCTGACCTCGCTCAAGGGCGGCAGCTGGGTGCTGATCGGCTTCGACCTGACGGCCTTGGCCACCGGCCTGCTGCTCGGCTGGGCGGCGCTGAAATTCAGGAACCGCCCTGAAGCTGCGGCCAAGGTGCGCAAGGCCCCACGCCCGGCGGCTGCGTTACCGGAGCCGACGGACATGACCGGTGCCGTGATCAAGGAGGCCAACTGATGCTGCTGCCTGCCTTGCTGTGTTACTCGGGCTTTACGGCGCTGTGCCTGTCCATGGAGCGCCATTACAGCGACCTGCTGGCTGGCAAACCTTCAATGCAGCGACGCCGTGGCCTGAAAATTACCGGCTGGCTGTTGCTGGTCGTGGCCGGCTGGCTGGCAGTCGCTACCCGTGGCTGGGCGATGGGGCTGGTCGAATGGACGGCAGCGTTGATGGGCAGCGCAGTGCTGTTGGTGTTTCTGATGCCCTACAAACCGCGCTGGATCCTGCCGCTGGCGAGCGCCGGATTGCTGGTAGCAGCGGCTTTAGCCGCAATACTGGTCACTTAAGTGCTTCATGTCGTCGGTGGGAGCGACCTTGGTCTGGGCGGCTTTCCGACGAAGAGGCCAGTAAGAACACTGCATTGGTAGCAGATGTTGTGACTTTACTGGCCTCTTCGCGGCTAGAGCGGAGCGCCGTCTGTGTGCGTCTGCAAGGTCCTTTCGCAGGACGTGCGAAAGACCTGGCGATACTCACCCGGTGTTGCCTCCAGCGTTTGACGAAACCGGTTGGTGAAGTGGCTGGCACTGGCAAATCCGCAGGCCAGCGCCACCTCACCCAGCGGCTGGGTGGTCTCGCGCAATAACCGGCAAGCCCGCTGCAAACGACGCTGCAATACATAGCGATGTGGTGGCGTGCCGAAGCTCTCGCGAAACATTCGCGCAAAGTGATACTCCGACAGGGCGCACAGCCCGGCCAGTTGCCCCAGGCTCAGGGGCTGGTCCAGTTGCGTTTCAATGAACTCGCGTACACGTCGGCGCAGGTGCGGAGCCAGACCGCCTTTGAGTTGCAGCCCTGCACGCAGGCCGACCTGGGTCAGTACCGCATGGCTGAGCATTTCATGAGCCAGGCTGCTGGTCAGCAGGCGTTCGCCCGGTTCTTGCCAGTTGAGGCTGATCAACTGTTGAAAGTGCGCGGTCTGCCGGGCGTCATCGAGAAAGGTGTTTTCCTGCAGTTGCAGCTCCCGAGGTTCGCGGTCCAGCAGGGTGACGCAGCCCAGCGCCAATTGCTCAGGGCTGACATACAGATGCGCCAGGCGGATCTGGCCGTTGATGACCCACGCTGATTCGTGGCCAGCCGGCAGCACACATAATTTGCCCGGTGCACCCTTCTGGTCGGGCTGATCCCGGCGAAAGGTGCCAGTCCCATCGGCGATATAGCACGACAGGGTGTGGTGGCTTGGCGAGTGGTATTCGCGCAGGTCATGGTGGTTGTTCCATTGCGCCGCAATCAAACCGTCGCCCAGCCACGCACTGCGCTCCAGGCGGGCGTGGGGTGAACTGTTCAATGACTGGAAGACCTGAATGGTGTCGAGCGCGGACATGATGACTCCTCTATGACGCTATCCTACGCCGCACGTGGGTGCTTGCCATCGGGCCTTCGTACAAATGCGCAAGATTGTGCAAGCGGGTCAGCTCGCCGCTACGCAGACTCAAGGCTCATTCAGGAGTCTGCGTCATGAACCTCTCGCTTTATCTGGCCACCGTACTGATCTGGGGCACCACCTGGATCGCCTTGAAGCTGCAACTGGGCGAAGTGGCAATTGCCCTGTCGATCGCCTATCGCTTTGCACTGGCCGCGCTGGTGCTGTTCGCCTTTTTGCTGCTCAGCGGCCGCTTGCAACCACTGAACCGTCGCGGACAAGGCATTTGCATGGCTCAAGGTCTTTGTCTGTTCTGCCTGAACTTCCTGTGCTTCTACACGGCCAGCCAGTGGATCCCCAGCGGCCTGATTGCCGTGGTGTTCTCCACCTCCACGCTGTGGAACGCGCTTAATGCACGGCTGTTCTTCGGCCAGCGCATTGCCCGTAATGTGCTGCTGGGCGCGCTGCTGGGCCTCAGTGGTCTGGCGTGTCTGTTCTGGCCTGAGCTGGTCGGGCATACGGCCAGCCGCGAGACCCTGATCGGCCTGGGCCTGGCCTTGCTGGGCACCTTGTGTTTTTCGGCCGGCAACATGCTCTCCAGCCTGCAGCAGAAGGCTGGTTTCAAGCCGCTGACGACCAATGCCTGGGGCATGCTCTATGGCGCGTTGCTGCTGAGCCTGTATTGCCTGGTCAGCGGTGTGCCATTGCACTTCGAATGGAACGTACGCTATGTCGGCTCACTGCTGTATCTGGTCATCCCAGGCTCGGTGGTTGCCTTCACCACTTACCTGACCCTGGTCGGCCGCATGGGCCCGGAGCGCGCGGCCTACTGCACCGTGCTGTTTCCGGTGGTGGCGCTGAATATCTCGGTGTTTGTCGAAGGCTACCAGTGGACCCTGCCGGCGCTGTTCGGGCTGGTGCTGGTGATGGCCGGTAACGTGCTGGTGTTCAGCAAACCGCGCGCCGTGCCGGGCACGGCGGCGGGCAAGCTGGCGTGATCAGCCTTTCCACACCTGCGGATTGACCAGATTCTGCGGCCGTTCACCGAGCAGGGCGCTGCGCAGATTCTGGTAGGCCAGGTCAGCCATGGCCTGGCGGGTCTCGGTGGTGGCCGAGCCAATGTGCGGCAGGGTCACCGCATTGCTGAGCTTGAACAGCGGCGACTCCGACAGCGGCTCCTTCTCGTAGACGTCCAGACCTGCGCCGCGAATAGTGCCGTTGTGCAAGGCTTCGATCAGCGCCGGCTCGTCTACGACCGGTCCACGGGCGATATTCACCAGAATGGCGCTTTTCTTCATCAACCCCAGCTCACGCTTGCCGATCAAGTGATGAGTCTTGTCGCTTAACGGCACCACCAGGCAGACGAAATCAGCCTCGGCCAGCACTTGATCCAGGCTGCGGAACTGCGCGCCCAGCTCTTGCTCCAGTGCGCTTTTGCGGCTGTTGCCGCTGTACAGGATGGGCATGTTGAAACCCAGCCGACCGCGTCGGGCGATGGCTGCGCCGATGTTGCCCATGCCGACGATACCCAAGGTTTTCCCGTACACATCAGTGCCGAAATGCGGCGGCTCGATACTGCGCTTCCAGTTACCGGCCTTGGTGTAGGCATCGAGCTCCGCAACGCGGCGGGCGCTGCTCATGATCAGCGAAAAACCAAGGTCGGCGGTACTTTCGGTCAACACGTCCGGGGTGTTGGTCAGCGCAATACCGCGCTCAGTGAGGTACTCGACATCATAATTGTCGTAACCCACCGAAATGCTCGACACCACTTCCAGACGCTCAGCCGTCGCCAGCTGCTCACGCCCCAGCTTGCGCCCCGAACCGATCAACCCGTGCACCTCGGGCAATGCCTCGTTGAACTGCGCATTGATATCGCCCTTCTTCGGGTCGGGAATAATCACGTTGAAGTCCTGCGCCAGGCGTTCGGCCATCTCCTGATTGACACGGCTGAAGGCGAGTACGGTTTTTTTCATTGTGCGTTCACTCTTGAGCGGATGAATGAGTAGCACGCTAACATTCCCTCGCGCACAGGTCAGCCGTTTTCTTGTCGTACAACCGATGAGTGGCAAAACACATCGAGGACCTCAAGCTGCTGCGACAACCTCAGGGCTTGTGCTGGTGCCGTTGATGTTGCTTTTGCTTTTCGAGCGGAGATGGCACAGATGACGCGAATCGCGACTTGGGTGCTGGCCGAGGGTAGGCGTCGATTTGGGGGAGAAACCGACATGGATGTCGGTTTCAGGTGCGCTGGGCAGGACGCCCATCGCGCCGGCCCCCGAATCGGCGCCGGACAGAGGGAAGTCCGCCCGCAGGGCGGACCCAAACCAGGAGCAAGCAGTTTTCCCCCATTTTGCTGCTTTGTATAGACTGGAGACATGGTGGACACGTGTACGGGGACATGGTTGACACTTTCGGCAAGCACATTTGCCGGAATGTTTCGACCATGCCTTGGAACACGAGAGACGCCATGAGCCTGAAAGAATAGTTCATTACCCTGGCGCGCCAGCCCAGCGCCAACATCAGAGCGCTATGCCGCCAGTACGGCATCAGCCCGCAAACGGGCTACAAGTGGCTCAGACGTTTTGAGCAAGACGGTGACGAGGGCCTGAAGGAGAAGTCCCGCAGACCGGCTGCCAGCCCCACGCAAACGGCCCCCGGGCTTGAGGCGGAAGTCATTGCGCTACGCCAAGCTCACCCGGCATGGGGTGGTCGCAAGATCAGTCACGTGCTAGATCAGCGCATTTCGCCCAGCACCGTCACCAATGTTCTGCATCGGCATGGGTTGATAACACCTGAGGCCAGTGCCGCAGCCACCCCTTGGAAACGCTTCGAACATGAAGCGCCCAACGATCTGTGGCAGATGGATTTCAAAGGATATTTCCAAACAGGTCAGGGTGTTTGTCATCCGTTGACAATGATCGACGATCACTCGCGCTTCAACCTGGTGATTCAAGCTTGCGCGCATCAGCGTGGACCATTGGTTCAAGAGCACATGACGGAGGTATTTAGGCGCTATGGAATACCGTTGCAGATCAATGTCGACAATGGCGCACCCTGGGGAGCGCCTCGCAACCCCGGCGAGCTCACGCCCCTTGGCATCTGGCTTGTGCGACTGGGCATTCACCTTAGTTTCAGCCGCCCCAGGCACCCGCAAACCAACGGTAAGAACGAGCGTTTTCACCGAAGTTTCAAGGCTGAAGTCTTAAATGGTTGCACGTTCCGTAACCTGAATGAGGCCCAGAAGGCGTTTGATCAGTGGCGGGAGATCTACAACCATCGGCGCCCGCATGAAGCTCTGAATTACAAGACGCCCATGCATCGTTATCGCATCAGCCAGAGAGCGTTCCCCAGGCAGCTCGGCGAGTTTGAGTACGGCCCGGAGGATGTTTTGGTGAAGCCCTATGACAGCCAGTTCCGCTTCAAGAAGCGCTCGTTCCGCATCGCCCATGCCCTGTCGGGTCATACTTTGGCGCTGCGGCCGAGCAAGAAAGGGCCCGAGCACTTCGATGTGTTCTTCTGCCATCACAAACTAAGAACGATCGATTTCAACCAGCCCGATAGCAAGCAATAATGTGTCAACCATGTCCCCGCACATGTGTCAGCGATGTCTCCGGTCCGTACATCGGCGCTTTCGTCGGCAACCGGAGCGCCGGCCGGCCACTCCCACCGGATTTGTGTCGTACTCAAGAGGTACTCATCACGCCGCCTCTGTGAAAGCGGCCAGCGCACCGCATAGCCTCAATCCAGCGTATACACCTGCAAATCCGCCTCATCGGCCGCCAGAATCTCCGGCAAGGTGCTGCGCAGATACTCCACCCAGGTCTTGATCTTGGCATCCAGGTACTGCCGCGATGGATACACCGCATACAGATTCAGCTCCTGGAAGCGATAGCGCGGCAACACCCTTACCAGCGTGCCGTCACGCAGGCCGTCGATGGCTGAATAGATCGGCAGAATCCCCACCCCCATGCCGCTGGCAATCGCGGTCTTCATCGCTTCGGCCGAATTGACCAGAAACGGTGAACTCTTCAGCGTGACCATCTCCTGGCCATCCGGGCCGGTAAACGGCCACTTGTCCAGCGGAAACACCGGGCTCACCAGCCGCAGGCAGTCATGCCCCAGCAAGTCTGCGGGCTTATGCGCCATGCCCCGCGCCCTGATGTAAGCAGGTGAGGCACAGACGATGCTGTAAGTGATGCCCAGACGCTGCGATACAAAGCCCGAATCCGGCAATTCACTGGCCAGCACGATCGACACGTCGTAGCCATCTTCCAGCAGATCCGGCACCCGATTGGTCAGGGTCAGGTCAAACGCCACATCCTGATGGTCACTGCGGTAGCGGGCGATGGCGTCGATCACGTAGTGCTGGCCAATACCAGGCATCGAATGCACCTTGAGCAACCCGGCCGGTCGCGCATGGGCGTCACTGGCCTCGGCTTCGGCTTGCTCGACATACGCCAGAATCTGCTCGCAGCGTTGCAGGTAGCGCTTGCCGGCTTCGGTCAACGCGATGCGCCGCGTGGTGCGATTCAGCAGGCGGGTCTGCAGGTGCGCTTCGAGATTGGAGACCGCACGGGAAATATTCGCAGTGGTAGTGTCCAGTTGTGCAGCGGCCGCAGTAAAGCTGCCCGCTTGCGCCACACAACTGAAGGCGCGCATGTTTTGCAGGGTGTCCATGGAACTTCTCGGAAGCAACGTCAATCACGGTTGTAGCAAATTGTGACACGAAGTAACCAGCCTCTGTCCATCCTCCTTTGGCGATTATTTCCGTTTCGGTAACAAAGATTCCCTTTTTACCCTGCTTATCGCTTTCCTGAGCCCGCCCTAGAATCGCCGTCATTCAGACAGTCGCGTTATTTCTCCGGGAATTTGCAGCCTTGCCGCGTTGCCTCATCAGAGCGCTTGAAACGTTCAATGTCCTGGCAGTATCCGTGTTACTCAACGGCTGCATTTCCACCCAAGGCATCCAGCCGCACACCGACCTGCTACCCACCGCCGAACTGGCCATTGACCTGGCCAACCGTGACGCCCACTGGCCGGCGACGCAGTGGTGGCGTGCCTATGGCGACCCGCAGTTAGACACCTGGATCGCACGCGCCAGCCGTGGCAGCCCGAGCCTGCAAGCGGCAACTGCGCGGGTTCGCGAGGCTCAGGCCATGGCCGGTGTTGCCCAGTCACGTGAGGCTGCGCAGCTCACTAGCGGTGGCCGCCTGGCCCGTAGAGGCTGGCCCGAGGATGGCTTTTATGGCCCTGGCAATCTGGCTGACTCCCACACTTGGGACAACAATGCCGGCCTGAACCTGAGCCTGGATCTTGATCTCTGGGGGCGTGAGCGTAACGCCAGCGAGCGGGCACTGGATATCGCGCAGCAACGCGCCGCCGAGCAGCGTCAGGCGCAACTGCAATTGCAGGGCAATGTCATCCACGCCTATATCCAGTTGGCCTTGCAATATGCGCAGCTCGACATTCTTGAGGCGACGCTGGCCCAGCAGGTGCAGATTGCCGAGCTGGCCCGGCAGCGTCTGCAAGCCGGTATCGGCACCCAGCTGGAGGTGAGCCAGGCCGAAGCATCGTTGCCGGAGACTCATCGGCAGATCGACGGCGTGCATGAAGCCATTGAGCTGAGCCGCCACCAACTGGCCGCGCTGGCCGGGCTTGGGCCGGAGCACGCGGCGAGCCTCAAGCGGCCGTTACTGACACTCCACCAGCCGTTGCCATTGCCCACTGCTGTGCCTGCGCAACTTCTGGGTCAGCGCCCCGATGTGGTTGCCAGCCGCTGGCAGGTCGCCGCCCAGGCGCGGGGCATCGCCGTGGCGCAAGCGGGCTTCTATCCCAATGTCGATTTGACTGCCAGCCTCGGCTATATGGCCACCGGTGGCGGCATGCTGGAGTTCTTGACCGCCAGTAAGCTGGCGTACAACGCAGGCCCTGCCATCAGCCTGCCGATCTTCGACGGCGGGCGTCTGCGCGGCGAGTTGGGTCAGGCCAGCGCCGCTTACGACCTGGCGGTGGCGCATTACCGGCAGACCCTGGTCAGCGCCCTGCAAGGCATCGCTGACCAACTGGTGCGGCGTCACTCCCTTGAGCAGCAACAACGTCTGGCTGCCGAGTCAGTGGCCAAGGCCAATGAGCTGTGCGCCCTGGCGCGCCTGGCCTGGCAGCGCGGGCTGGTCGACTACCTGAGTGTGCTGCACAGCCAGACCCGCCTGTGGCGCCTGCAGGGTATTGAGCAACAGGTCGAGGCCGCGCGGTTAAGCGCTTATGCAGACTTGTCGATCGCTTTGGGTGGGGCCCTGCAGGCCGGCCAGGATTCTCCTGCCGAACCGCAGTTAAAGGCCCCGCAGATACCTGCCGGCCTGGCGACAAACCACAACTAGAAATCACCTCTGGACATAGACCTGATGAGCGTTAGCGTGCCCGAAGCTGCCTTGCCCTGGCGCCGGGAATTTGATGTGTGGTTACGCAGCGACGGCGTTACCTGGGTGTATATCGCCAAGGTCTTGCTGGCGGTGTATCTGACTTACTGGCTGGCCTTGCGTCTGGAGTTGCCGCAGCCGCGCATCGCGGTAATCACGGTGGTTCTGGTCATGCAGCCGCAAAGTGGTCAGGTGTTTGCCAAGAGCTTCTATCGGCTGCTCGGCACCCTGGTGGGGTCGGGCATGATGGTGCTGCTCATGGCGCTATTCGGGCAGGACTCAGTGCCGTTTCTCGGTTGCCTGGCCTTGTGGGTGGGGCTGTGTGCGGCGGGGGCTGCGCGCTTTCGCAACTTTCGCGCCTACGCCTTCGTACTGGCCGGCTACACCGCCGCGTTGATCGGCCTGCCGAGCCTGGCGCATCCGGAGGCCGCGTTCATGGCGGCAGTCTGGCGCGTGCTGGAGATTTTTCTCGGCATCATCTGCTCCACTCTGGTCAGCGCTGCGATCCTGCCGCAGAGCGCTGGCGCCGCGCTGCGCAACAGCCTGTTCCAGCGCTTTGGCCGCTTTGCCCGGTTTGCCGTGGACGGATTGCGTGAGGGCCATCCGCCAGACGCCTTCGAGGCCGGCAATCTGCGCTTCGTTGCAGAGGCTATCGGCCTGGAAGGGCTGCGCAGTGTGACCCTGTTCGAAGACCCGTACATGCGGCGGCGCAATGGCCGGATCAACCGCCTTAACAGCGAGTTCATGGCCGTCACCACGCGCTTCAATGCTCTGCATCAGTTGCTGGAGCGCCTGCGCAGCCAGCAACTGACGAGGGTGCTCAAACGCATCGAACCGGGCGTGCTCAGCCTGGCGAGTTTGCTGGAAAGTTGCGCCGACCATGCCCTGACTCTGGAAGCGGCGGCGCGGCTGGTGATTGGCCTGGAATACTGGAAACAAGAGCTGCCGCCACGGGTACGGCAGATGCGCCGCGAACTGGAGGCCGATAGCCCCAGTGAAGCCGAGCGGCTGGACTTTCACACGGCGTTCGAACTGCTGTACCGGCTGGTCTGCGACCTGCACAACTATGCGCAGACCCACGCCTCGCTGGCCGACCACAACCACGTGCGTGAACAGTGGCAAGAACCCTTCGTCAATCGCACTAACGCCATGGCGGCATGGGGCGCCGGGGTTCGCGCCAGCCTGGTGGTCGGCCTGCTCAGTGCCGGGTGGGTGCTGACCGCCTGGCCCAGTGGCGCGACCATGATCGTGGTCGCGGCGGTGACCGTGGCGCTGTCCTCGATGAACGCCAACCCCTGGCGTCTGTCGCTGCAGATCGGCTGCGGTACGGCACTGGCGGCGCTGCTCGGCTTTGTCGAGACCTTTGTGGTCTTTGCGCATATCGACGGTTTCGCGCTGCTATGCATGGTGCTGGCGCCAGTGTTTGTGGTCGGGACCTTTCTGTCCTCACGGGCGCAGTGGAGCGGCTATGGTCTGGGCCTGTTGCTGTTTTTCTGCATGGGTTCACTGCCGGGCAATCTGGCCCATTACGACCCGTCGGCGTTTATCAATGATTACCTCGCCATGCTGGTGGCCATGCTGGTTTGCACAGCGGCCGGTGCAGTGATCCTGCCGCCCAACAGTCGCTGGATGTGGCGCCATCTGGAGGACGACCTGCGCCGCCAGGTGGTGTTTGCCATCAGCGCGCCGCTCGAGCGTCTGGGGTCGAGCTTCGAAAGCCAGACCCGCGACGTGATGCACCAGGCTGACGCCTTGGCCGCTGGTAAGCCGCAGGTGCAGCGCGAGTTGTTGCGCTGGATGTTCGTGGTGCTGGAGATCGGCCACGCGATCATCGAGCTGCGCCGCGAGCAGGCGCTGCTGCCGGTCCATCCCAGCTATGCGCAACATCGCTCGTGGCGGCTGTCGATCCGGGTCATGGGCCGTGCGCTGATCCGTCTGTTCATCCAGCCCGATGCACGCAATCTGGGACGCAGCCTGGCAGCCGTGGACCGGGCGATTGCCAGGGTCAGGCACACCGAAGAGCCGTTTGCCTCGCATTTCGAGACCTCGCCACTGCGCCGGGTCGAGAGTTATCTGCACTTTATTCGCACCTGCCTGCTCGATCCGCAATCGCCGCTGGCGGGGTTCGGTCAGCCACTGCCTGTTGCGGGGGGGCCAGATGCCGCGTGAGATCGCTGTGTTCGACCTGTACATGCCGGGGATGGGCTTGCTGTTTGTGCTGGCCATGCTGTTTGCCTGGCTGTTGGACCGGTTGCTGGCGAGCCTGGACCTGTACCGCCTGTTCTGGCACCCGGCGTTGTTGCGCCTGAGCCTGTTTGTCTGTGTGTTCGGCGCTCTGGCGCTGGGCCTCTATCATTGATGCCTGGTGAGAGAACCTGGGATGAAAAAGCTGTTCGGTGTCGCCGCTACCTTGTTGATCCTGGCCGTGGCGATTGCGCTGGGGCGTGCGGTGTGGGTGCATTACATGCAGACCCCCTGGACCCGCGATGGCCGGGTGCGGGCCGACATCATCAATGTGGCGCCGGAGGTCTCCGGGCGAGTAGTTGATGTTGCGGTGCGCGATAACCAAACAGTGAAAAAGGGCGACCTGCTGCTGCAGATCGACCCCGATTATTACCAACTGGCGGTCAAGCAGGCCCGCGCCGAAGTGGCTGCGCGCAAGGCCGCCTGGCAGATGCGCGCCAGCAATGCCAAGCGCCGCGCCGACATGGATACACGGGTGATCTCTGCCGAAAACCGCGATGATACAGGGCATCTGGCCTTGAGCGCCGAAGCCGATTACCGGCAGGCCCAGGCCCGTCTGGAAATCGCCGAGCTGAACCTGCAACGCACCCAGGTGCGCGCTTCAGTGGACGGTTACATCACCAACCTCAACGTGCATCGCGGCGACTATGCCCATGCCGGCGAGGCCAAGCTGGCGCTGATCGACCGGCATTCGTTCTGGGTTTACGGCTACTTCGAAGAAACCAAACTGCCCCATGTGCAGGTCGGCGATATGGCAGAACTGGAGATGATGAGCGGCGAGCGCCTGACCGGCCGGGTCGACAGCATCGCCCGCGGCATCTACGACCGCGACAACCCGCAAAGCCGTGAGCTGCTGGCCGATGTCAACCCGACCTTCAACTGGGTACGCCTGGCCCAGCGGGTGCCGGTACGCATCCGGCTTGATCCGTGGCCGGAGGATTTTGTGCTGGCGGCGGGGATGACGTGTACGGTGATTCTCAAGGCGGGGCCGTAATGCACGTATCGGCGTTGAATGCTGTTCGCCAGCAGAGCCTCCCACAGAGTTTGTGTGTAACGCGATTAGCAAGCACGACTCTCATCCGGTGGGAGTCGGCTTGCCCACGAAGCTGTTCGAAGCAATGACTGTCGCCCCCGTCACGTGCTACAACCGCTGATCCAATCCAAAACGCTTCTTCAAGGCAAACCCAAGCAAGCTGCCAGGCAGTAGCCAGGCCATCAGCGGCATGACTTTCGAGCCATTTCCAAGCCGTAACAGGCGCGGCGGGCGAGGGCGTTGCAGGGCGGCGACCACGCCACGGGCGAAGTCTTCAGCGGGTGTCGGCTTGTCCTGAGAGGCGCGTGCACGTGCGCGGATGCCTTCGCGGATCGGCCACCAGGGCGACTGTTCATCAAGTAACTGCTCGGCCTCATGGCTGGCGTTTTTCGCAAAGCTTGAAGCAATCGCGCCCGGTTGTACTTCCATCACCTGAATACCGAACGGCGCCAGCTCCAGACGCAACGCTTCGCTAAGCGCATGCACCGCCGCCTTGGAAGCGCAATAGGCACCGGCGAACGGCGTCACCAGCACACCCGAGACACTGCCGATATTCACCACCAGGCCGCGATTGCGCCGCAATGCCGGGAATAGTGCACGGGTCACCCCGACCACCGCAAAGACATTGGTTTCAAACTGACGCTGCATCGCTTCGACACCGCCATCGAGCAACGGCCCCATCGCACCGTAACCGGCGTTATTGATCAGCACATCCAGCCCATGGGTTTCCAGCCGTGCAGCCAATTGCGCCAGCCCGGTGGCATCGTTGACGTCCAGTTGCACAGCAGTGAAACCCGCAGCGGCCAGCGCCGCGACATCTTCAGCCTTGCGCGCCGTGGCCCAAACCTCATGACCGGCGGCATGCAACGCATCAGCCAACGCACGGCCAATGCCGCTGGAACAACCGGTGATCAGAGTAATGGGCATATAGAGTCCTTATAAAATACTGCTTTTAATGTCTGCCGTTGCCGTTGCCGTTGCCGTTGCCGATCTGCTCTTGCTTTTCAAACCGAGATGGCACAGACGACGCGAATCGCGACTTGGGCGCTGGCCCCCCGAATCGATGCCGGACGGAGGGAAGTTCGCCCGCAGGGCGGACCCAAGCCAGGAGCAAGCGTCGGGGTGAAACCCTCAGTTCAGACAACTGCGGCAACGATCCTTGCACCGACATCAAGCTGTTCGCGGCCTTCGCGGCTAAAGCCGCTCCTACCTGGCCCACTCAAATTAGTTGGAAAAACTCCCCTGCAAATGCTCGGCCCGAAACTCCAGGCTCTGCGCCCGATAGCCACTGCGCAATGCCGGCAATGGCAAGCACTCCTGCCACGAAGCGCCAGCCTGCAACTCACCCGGCCCACGATAACGCGCCGAATTGTAGGTGTTATCCACCAGGTTCACCGTGTCGCCCGGCACATAAGCCGCCACTCGCCAGCGCAACTCACGCAGCGGCGTCTTGTTGGTATTGGTGATGCTCACCTGCAACGGCCGGTCGGCCGGGCAGCTTTGTGCCAGATTCAAACGCAGGTCGAGGCGCTCCAACTGGCGGGTTTCCCGGCTGTCTTGCCAGATGACCGTGGCAGCCACGATACCCAGCGCCATGGCGGCCACCAGCGACACCGGCAAAGCCTTGGCCGGATAGCGCAATAGCAAGATGAGCCAGGTCAGGATCAATAAGATGCCGATCAGCATGGAAGAGTGTCCTCGCACGTGATGATGCGGGTCATCCTACCACCGGCATAACGACAACGCCCTGCACAAAGGCAGGGCGTTATCAGATGCTGCAGGTGTTGCGGTGCTGAATCAGCGCGCGATGGTCTGGGTCTTGACCCCCGACTCGATGGAGTCGGTGCGCCCGTAGACATCCTCGAAGCGCTCGATATCGTCCTCACCCAGGTAGCTGCCCGATTGCACCTCGATGATTTCCAGCGGGATCTTGCCGGGGTTTTTCAGGCGGTGCACCGAAGCGATCGGGATGTAGGTCGACTGGTTTTCGGTCAGCAGGAACACGTTCTCGTCGCAGGTCACCTGGGCGGTGCCCGAGACCACGATCCAGTGCTCGGCGCGGTGGTGGTGCATCTGCAGCGACAGGCTGGCACCCGGCTTGACCGAGATACGCTTGACCTGGAAGCGCCCGCCCATGTCCACCGAGTCGTAGGAGCCCCATGGACGATAGACTTCCAGATGGTTCTGGGTTTCGCTGCGGCCACGCTCGTTGAGGGTGTTGACCATCTGCTTGACGCCCTGGACCTTGTCTTTGTGGGCGATCATCATCGCGTCTTTGGTTTCCACCACCACGATGTTGTCCAGGCCGATCACCGACACCAGCTTGCCGTTGCCATGGATCATGCAGTTGCGGCTGTCTTGCAGAACCACATCACCCTTGGTGACGTTGCCCTGGTTGTCCTTCTCGTGCACCTCCCACAGCGACGACCAGCAACCCACATCGCTCCAGCCGGCACTCAGCGGCACCACACAGGCACGCTGGGTCTTTTCCATGACCGCGTAGTCGATGGAGTTGTCCGGGCAGCAGGCGAAGGTGGCTTCGTCAATGTCGATGCTGCCGGCGTCCTGCTTGCTGCGCTCAAGGGTCAGCACGCAGGTGTCGTAGATGTCCGGATCATGCTTTTTAAGCTCTTCGAGGTAGCGGCTGGCGCGGAACAGGAACATGCCGCTGTTCCAGTAGTAGCCACCGGCTTCGACGAACTCTTTGGCGCGTTTTTCGTCGGGTTTCTCGACGAAGCTCTGTACCCGGCGCACGCCTTCGGGCAGCAGTGAGTCGCCAGTGGAACGGATGTAGCCGTAGCCGGTTTCCGGTTTGGTCGCCGGCACGCCGAACAGCACCATCTCGCCACGTTCGGCGGCAATGGTAGCCAGCGCCAGGGCGCGTTGCAGGGCTTTCTGATCTTCGATCACGTGGTCGGCCGGCAGCACCAGCATCAGGTCGTCGTTGCCTTCATTGACCATCAGCATGGCGGTCAGCGCCACGGCCGGTGCCGTGTTGCGGCCGAACGGCTCCATGATGATCGCCTGGGTGTCGAGGTTCAGTGCGGCGAGTTGCTCGTTGACGATAAAGCGGTGTTCCTTGTTGCACACGACGATGGGTTCTTCCATACCCTCAAACACCAGGCGCTCCAGAGTCTGCTGGAACAGCGTGTGTTCGCCGGTCAATGCCAGGAACTGCTTGGGAAATTGCTTGCGCGACAGTGGCCAGAGTCGAGAACCGCTACCGCCTGACAGGATTACTGGAATCATTTTTCTGCATCTCCGAAGTATTCAATAGGGGCTGTACGGGTACTGCCATTCTTGCGTCTTGTTGTTGTTCCAGAGCCCCGGCAAGAGCCGGGGCAGCAATCGGGTTAGCGAGTTTCAACCGGTGGCTTGACCCACACCGGCGACAGGCTGCTGCCACTGCCGGTGACGTACAGCACCGCTGCCTCACCGCGCTCCAGGGCCACCGGTTTGACGTCAGAGACTTTTTTGTCGCCGTTGTACAGCGCCAGGCTGACCTTCACCGGGTTGATTTCACGCTCGCCAGTGCCCTTGGCCGCGACGCTCTTGACCACGTCGGTCTTGCCGTCGGCGGTTTTCAGGGTCAGTGGCTGGTCGCTGAGGTTTTGCAGGCGCACCAGAGACTTCTGCTTGTTCTTGAACGGCGCTTCCTCGACCAGTTGCGGTTTGCCGTTGGCGTGATTGACCAGGGTGTAGTAATGATCGCTGGCCAGCTTCACCGGGACGCTCTGGCTGCCGAGTTTGGCGGTGTAGTCGCCGCCTGGCATGAAGCTGAATGCAGTGCTGCCCAGCGGCGCGACGTCATTGAGCGCCGTGTTGCCGACGCTGGCGCTGACTTCGCTGTTGCTGGCGTTATAGACCCGCACGAAGGTCGAGCCTTTCGGGGCGGTCGGGCCGTACAGGGCGGCGTCACCGGCGGCCTGCACCGGCAGTGCGGCGATGCCCAGTCCCAGGCTCAGGCTCATGGCCAGCGCGCAGCGCTTGATCAGGGTGGTGTTGGCCGAACGATTGGCAGTGGTCTTCAAGGTCATAAGGGCAGTCCTCTCAGTTTTGCGCCCGCTCGGGCGACTCGGATGGTTGGGTGTTCTGTGCCAGGTTGTCCTGGCTGGCTTGCGGCTTTTTCAGTTGGGCGATCCAGTTGGCATCGAATTCACCCAGGTCGTTGTGTACCGGCAGGTAGCGCTCGGGGAATTCCCAGATCACCACTTGTGGTGCGTTGTTTTTGAATTCTTCGGTCTGCAGGTACTTGAGCATCGGCAGCACCGGGCCGTGACCGTCTTCGGCGTAGTTGACGACATCACTGCGCAGCGCCTGCTTGAGTGCCCCCAGGAAGTTCCAGTTCGGGTTGGCGCTGTAGCTGGTGCCGACCAGGCCCACCGGGATTTCGCTGTCGGCGAACAGCGCCTCGTCACCTTCACTGGCACCGCCGACTGCTTCGGTGTTGCGCTTTTGCAGGGCATCGGGTTTGGGCAGCAGGTTGCTGAACAGCGGATCGAGCGGCAGGAAGTTGGTCAGGTCGCCCTTGTACTCGGCAGTGCCTTGCTCAGCGGTGACGAAGGTCTGCTCACCATTGAGTTGCACCTGGCGGTCAATGGCCATGCCCAGTTGCTGCGCGGCGACTTCGGCACCCAGCGGGGTCCAGTGGGTGTCGGTGCGCAGGAATACTTGGCCACGCTGCTTGGCGTCCTTGAGCGGTTGCAGCAGGTCAGGGGCAAGAATGCCGGCCTGGGCGACCTGTTGATGGAAGCGCTGGTACAGATCGGCATGCAGGCGCGCCGGGGTGTGTTCACCGATGTGCTCCGGGTACAGACGGGTCTTGGCCGGAATGATCGCCAGCACCAGCTTCACGTCCTGTTTGTTCAGGGTGTCTTGCACACCGCGAACCAGTGCCAGGTTGTCGGCCAGGTTCTTTTCGCCGCCGGCGATGGCGTCAAACTCTTCATCGGTGAACAGCCACTGGTCCTCACCCAGGACTACACCTGGGCGGCCCTCGTTGAACAGCTTGTAGTCCAGCGCCGCCCACAAGTTGGTGCTCAGGCGCTTGATCGGAAACTCATCGTCGTAATGAGTTTCCACCGCCTTGGTCCAGCGTCCGTTGAGTACCGTCTGCTGTGGGGTCTTGGTGAAGCTGGCGAAACTGCCCAGCGACCAGAGCCCCAGCACGATCAGCAGGCTCATGAATACCGCGATGTAGAGGATGCGTAATGAACGGGTCATGTCAGGCTCCTCAGAACTGGAAGTACAGGAACGGCGAGAAACTCTGCGCCGACAGTTTCAGGATCGATGCGATGAACAGCAGCAACACCAGCACGCGCATGGCGTAGCGTGGCCAGTCAGCCTGCCAGTAGGCCGCCTGCACATTGGCTTCGCGGCCCACGGTGAAGCCCGGCTCATGGATGCTGCCAGCGGCATCGCCCGGGACCGCCTTGATGGTGCCAGGCTGGTCAGTGGCCGGGCCGTCGGCCTTGGCTTTGCCTTGTTTGGCCGGCCGGTCGCTGTAGAAGTCGCGCAGGCCAAAGAACGCCAGGGTCGCGTAAGCCAGCACCATGGTTGCGATCTGCAGACCGGTCAGGTTGGCGCGGGTCAGTTCCGACAACTGCCAGTCGCTGAAGCTGAACATCGCGCTGTACATACGGGTCGCCACGTGCAGGTTCTCGGCACGGAAGATCACCCAGCCGATGACCACCAGCAGGAAGGTGAACGCCCAGCGGATCACGTTGAAGCTGTAAGGCTTGGTGTTGATGCCCACGGCTTTCTCGATGGCCAGCCAGATGCCGTGCCAGGCGCCCCAGATCACGTAGGTGATGTTTGCGCCGTGCCACAGGCCGCCAAGCAGCATGGTCAGGAACAGGTTGCGGTAGGTGGCGATCTTGCCGCCGCGGTTGCCGCCCAGGGTGATGTACAGGTAGTCGCGCAGCCAGGTCGACAGGCTGATGTGCCAGCGCCGCCAGAATTCGGTGATCGACTGGCTGATGTACGGCTGTTTGAAGTTCTCCATGAAGCGAAAGCCCATCATCAGGCCCAGGCCGATGGCCATGTCGCTGTAGCCGGAGAAGTCGAAGTACAGCTGTGCGGTATAGGCCAGCGCACCCAGCCACGCATCACCGGTGCTGGGGTTCTCCAGCGCGAAGCAATGGTCGGCGACCACGGCCAGGGTGTCGGCGATGAACACCTTCTTGATGAAGCCCTGCATGAACCGCGTGCAGCCTTCGGAGAACTTGTCCAGGGTGTGGGTGCGGTTGTTGAACTGGTCGGCCAGGTCACGAAAACGCAGTACGGGACCGGCGATCAGGTGCGGGAAGATCGCTACGAACGCGGCAAAGTCGATCAGGTTACGGGTCGCCGGTGTGTCACCCCGGTAGACGTCGATGATGTAGCTGATGGACTCGAAGATGTAGAACGAGATACCGATCGGCAACAGTACGTGGGTCAGGATGAACGGCTCCAGGCCCATGGACGTCATGATGGCGTTGAGGCTGTCGACACCGAAGTTGGCGTACTTGAAGTAGCCCAGGATGCACAGGTCGACCGCCACCCCCAACAGCAGCCAGCGCTGCGCCGTCTTGGTCCGTACCCCGGCGGCGCCCACCTTCAGGCCGATCCAGTAGTTCCACACCGTAACGGCGATGAACAGGCTCAGGAAGTCGATACGCCACCAGGCGTAGAAAATGTAGCTGGCGATCAGCAACAGCAGGTTGCGGTAGCGTTGCCCGCTCACGTAGTACAAGCCGAGGAAGATCGGCAAGAACAGGAACAGGAACACGTTGGATGAAAACACCATCCGTCTTTACTCCGTCAGTCCGGCAATAAGGGCCAATGCCCCCCCAAACCCCCCCATGAAAAACAGGAGGGACATCGCATTGCTATCTGTAGGAGCGGCTTGAGCCGCGAAATTCGCTGTGAATCATTCGCGGCTCAAGCCGCTCCTACGGTGTTACCAAATCACTGGTTGTCACGGTCGTGATTAGGGTCATAGACCCGGGTCAGGTCCCCGCCCAGGCGGAAGGTCTTGAACGGCTGCTTTTCGTGCTTTTCCTCCAGCACCTGGGCATCACAGGTGTAGAGGCTGCAGTACGGTTCCAGCCAGGCGAATTTCGGATCTTTTTTCAGATCCGTCATGTCCTGCTTCTCGCCACCACGGTCGGCAAACTCGTCCGGGTCGCGTACCCCTTCAAGCACCCGTTGGGCCAGGCGCTGCAACGCCGCGTTGTTTTCCTGGCGCAGGTCCACACCATTGGCGCGGGCGAAACTGGCGACCATCGCCAGCGGCGGCAGGGCGTAGTTGTGATAAGCCAGCGCGCGTTGGCGACGTTTCATTTCATTGGGCAGGAAACCTTCCGGGCTGACCTGATTGGCGGCGACCCGGAACTCTTTGACGGCCCAGTCGAACAGGTCGCGGCGGTTGGTCGCCACGGCGGTGGCCATGACTGACCAGGCGGCCCAGTACGAGTGGTTGTTGATTTTTTCCAGCGGCAGGTTGCTCCAGTCGCTGATCACCAGGTCACCGAGCTTGCTGAACCAGGCTTCGATTTCCTGGGCCTGCTGCTGATGGTTGGCCAGCGGCCGCGAGTCGGAGAACTTCAGCCGCAGGTACGCCGCCGACATGCTGCCCAGCGCCCATTTGCGCATCGACTTGCCGGTATGGTTGAACTCCTGCGACTCAAGCGCACCGGCGCGGGCCCAGGTGGTCAGGATGTTGAGCGCGCAATCAAGCTGCTCGGGGCGGCCGTCACGCATGTATTGCATGACCACCTTGCTCACCCCGCGCTCCAGGTCGGTGATGTCCTGGGTGGCGTTACGAAAGGCTTTTTCAGCGGCTTCGTTAAGGGTTGCACGGGCCTTGTCGGAGCCCTCGTATTTGCTGCGAAACACCAACGCACCGGTGTACGGCTGCGGGATGGCGGCACAACTGAAGTTGTGATCGCCGGTTTTCATCTTCTCGATAGGGGCCGAGTAACCCTGGGGCGGAATCAGCGGCGCTGCTGCCGCAGCCGCGCCGCTCCAGGCGGTCGCGGCCAGGATGGCCAGCGACAGCAGGGCGGGGCGGACAGGTCGGGATATCTGCATAAGTCACCTCATAATCCGGCTTGCGCAGAATGCTGTTGGGTACCTGGCAATGCATTGCGTTTGCACACCTGGGCTTTGACTTTCTGTGGCTCACTACCTGCTTCGGGTCCTTCGATTTCCAGGGCCAGCAGTTGCTGGCTGGCCCAGTCTTCGTCTTCGCGCAGGTCGAAGGCGAAGCGTCCATCAGTGTCGGCGGTTTCCGGTTTTTCGATCTTCAGGTCTTCATGGCGGCCGTTCATGTACCACAGGCGCGCCTTGAGGGTTTTTACCGACGTGTCTTCAAACTGGATGTCGACCCGGTTGGCCGAGTTGCGAATGTCCTTGATGCCGTTCTTGCCGTTGACCAGCACTTCGTTGTTGCCGGGCTTGAGGCTGGTTTCGGCGCTGAGCACCGCAGGCTTGGCATCGCAGCCGTCATCAAGTAGGGCAAACATCTGCCGCCAGATACTGTCCTGGTCCAGGCGATACAGTGGCGAGAATTCCCAGACGATGATTTTCGGCGGATTGTTGTGGAAGTCTTCGCTGCCCAGATACTGGATCATCGCGCCTTCCAGGCCGCCACCGGGGAAGGCCACGTTGAGCACGTCGGCACCGATGTATTCCTGCAGGAAACCGCCGAA
Source organism: Pseudomonas sp. 21LCFQ02 (assembly GCF_024129895.2). Taxonomy (NCBI): domain Bacteria; kingdom Pseudomonadati; phylum Pseudomonadota; class Gammaproteobacteria; order Pseudomonadales; family Pseudomonadaceae; genus Pseudomonas; species Pseudomonas sp. 21LCFQ02. The sequence continues at coordinate 235,054 of NZ_CM178749.1, read as the reverse complement.
GTTGTAGTTCTTGCCGCTGTGGCTGGTGCCGACCAGGGTGATCTTCGGGTTACCCGAGTCACCGAACAGGTCGCCGTCACCGGCTTCGCCCTTGGGCTCAGTGGCGAACTGGTCCATGTACTGGATCGCATAGCTGGTGCCACACAGCTGGCCGGCCATGTTGTGCAGGGTGCCGGTCTTGCCCATGCGCCCGGACTTGTGGCTTTCGAATTCGCGCTTGGGAATCTCGTCGAAGCCCGGGATCTGCTTCACCGTCTCGGCCACCACCTTGGCGGTGCGCTGGGCGCCGTAAGGGGTCCAGTGTTGGTCACCACGGAAGTAGAAATCCTGGTCTTGGGTTTCACTGGTCAGCGGGCTCAGGTCCGGAACCCAGTAACCCATCTTGCTGAAGCGGCCGAGCATCGCCTGGTAATTCTTCAGCGCGGTGTCGTAGTCGTATTTGGCGCGGTCCTGCGGCAGCAGCTTGTTACGGTCGACCATGCCACGGGTTGGCTGATAGACCACCACCAGGTCGATGCCCTTGCGCTTGAAGGCGCGTTGCAGTTCTTGCAGGCGCTTATAGCCGGCCGGCGTGGTGTCGAACTCGGTGCGCAGGTCTTCTTTGGTACGGAACAGCCAGTCGCCCTCAGCCTGAATCAGGGTGGTGAAGTTCTGCTGATAGCGGGTGGTGTAGTTACTGGCATCATGGGCGGCCGGGCACAGTTGGCAGCACGGCTCGGCAGTGAAGTCCGGCGCCTGGCTGTCATCGGCACGCGCAGCGCTGGTAGCGGCCATCAGGCCCAGGGTCAGGCTGGACAGGCCCAGCCATTTGATCAGGTGGCTATGCATGGAAGTCTCTCGGCTCATGGGCGCAGCTCGCTCTGGCTTTCGACGGGATCGATCAGTACGGCGCGTTTCTGGCGCACCAGCAGATCGAGGATCTGCTCCTGGTTCTCGCCCAGTACGCCGTTGAAGGTGATGCCATTGCTTTTGGTCGGTGCCAGCATGGCCACGTTGTAGAGTTCGACGCTCAGCGGCGAGTCGATTGCCAGCGGGCCGGAACCGTTGCTGGCCAGCTGGCCGCCGACCACGATCAGCGAAACTTCGGCGTCGAACGGGTCCAGGTCGATGTCGCGGTCGGTGTCGTTCAAGTCCTTGATGTGGCCGTAGACGCCCATCAGGCCATTGCCCAGGGCAAGGTTGTCGTAGAGCTTGATGTTGGTGCTGTTACGCACCCGGATACCGTGGCGACGGTTGGCCACCACCCGATTGCCCCACAACAGGTTGTTGCCGCTCTCGTACAGGGTGATGCCGTCGGTGTGGTTCTGGTAAATCTCGTTGAAGGCGACGATATTGCCGACGCTGTTACGGTCCAGGACCACGCCGGAGAGCTTGTTATCGTAGCTCTTGTTGCGAAAGATGAAGCTGTTGTCCACCTCGCGGGAGATGATGATCCCGTGCTTCTTCTTGGTTCCGTACACGGTGTTCTCGGCGATGATCAGCCCGTGCGAGCGGTCGTGCGGGTCGATGCCGTAGACGATGTTGTCGCGGTAGGTGCTGCCCTTGATCACGAAGTTTTCGGTTTCATAGCAGTAGAAGCCGTACCACAGGTCCGAGAATTCCGAGTCAATGATCCAGCCGGTCGGCTCGGGGCGGTTAAGCACCTTGGCCGCATTGGGCGTGTACTGGGAAATACTCACACCGTAAGACTTGCTCTGGTCATAACCCAGGCTGGCCATCTTGCTGCTGGCGATCCAGGTCTGCGAGCCGCCCCAGCTAAGCAGGAACGGGCGGAATTCGCCGGCCTTGCGCCACGTGGAATGGCCGTTGCGGGTCTCGCTCCAGCCGTTGACCTGGGTATTGGCGATCAGCAGCTTGCCTTCGTTGACCAGAAACGCGCCGCGCTCCTGAGACAGGCGCAGTTCGGTGGTGCGCTTGTCGATTTCCAGGCTGCCGGTTTGCTTGACCAGAATCGGCACGCGGGCGATGAATACGCCGGGCGACACTTCGCTGAGCATCTGTTTGGGCACCTGGCGGGCGACGTCCTGCAGGCTGGCATAGCCGTTCTCGACCACGATGATCTGCGGAATACCGCGCTGGCGCGCCACCCACTCGGCCATCTTGTTGTCGCCGCCGACGAACTCCTTCATGCCGGTTTCTTCATCCATCATCCGCGTCACACGCACCTTGCCTTTGGCGCTGCGGTCGATCTTTTGCAGCGCAGCCTCGGTGGTGTAGCCGGACAGGTCGGGCAGCTCGGGGGTCTGCATCGCCAGTGGCTCGGCCGGTGGGCTGGTGATGGTGTAGGTCTTGGCCTGTTGCAGCTCCTTGACCACCGACTTGGCCGGTTCGCTGACCACCGGGGTGTTGGCCAGTGCGGCACTGGCCACCAGCAAGGCGCTGCCCAGCACTGCGCTTTCGAGCAGGGTATGCGGCCAATGGCGCGGCCTGGCGTTGTTGATCTGACGATTCATTTCATCGCACTCCTTGGGCCGTCGCTTCAGAAGCGCCAGATGACATCGACAATGGCGCGATGCATGTAGCTGTCGACCTGGTCGTGATAGGCATCACCCGGCTTGAACACCCCGGCGCGCAGGCGCACCAGCGCCGACGGCTCATCGAACGACTGGCTCAACGCTGCCGGCAGCAGGCCTTGTTTGAAGTACTTGGTGACCACCAGGTCCATCTCCTGACCCAGATCCTTACGGCCGTCTTCCAGCGGCAGGGAGCTGAAGGTATTGGTCGGGATGCCGCTGGCATCGATCACTTCACGGGTCGGGTTGATCCCGGCGCCACCGATGCCGGCGTTGCCATCGACGCGGCGGAACTTGTGGTAGATCAGCGAGGCGTCGTACTCCTCGTTGAACTGCCAGGAGGCGAACAGCGAAGCGCTTTCGACGTTGGCCATTTCACCCTGGAAGGCTTCACCGAAGCGGTGCACGCGCGAGCGGGTGCCGGTCCAGTTCGAGCGGTTGCTCTCCAGGCCGTTCTGTTCGTAATCCTTGCTGGCGCGCGAGTACGCGGCGCCCACTTGCCATTGCGGGTCCAGACGCAGGCGGATGCCCAGGTCAGTCGCCCAGCCATTGACGTTACGCCCGGTCTTGTCGCCGGCCAGATACTGGTCGGTGGTGTTGTCGTAGTTGGCGCCGATCTGGTCGCGGTTACCGGTCAGCCAGGTCAGGCTGCCCCAGTAATTGACGGTGTGGGTATTGCGATGGTTATAGGCATCGCTGTCGACGTTCAGGCCGACCCAGGTCAGGTCGCCATTGGCGGTCTTGTCCAGATCGTCGAGCACTTCGCCGCTGCGCTTGAGCTTGCCGTCTTCATGGCTGTGGTGGGCGCGGATGCCGGCCCAGTGGCCTGGCGTCCATTGATAGCTGGCCGAGCCGAACAGGTGCTGACGGTCTTCGTCTTCCGGCGCCAGTTCGGTGAGGTCGGTGCGGTACTCGCTGAAACGCTGAGCGGCACCCAGTTCGGCACGCAGCAGGGTGGTGTCGAAGGTCCAGTTCAGCGCTTCGATATTGGTGTCGTGCCACTGGCCATCAGCGTTGCGCAGGCGCTGGCGGCCGAATTTGAGTACTTCCCCGGGGTAGGGGGTGAAGCCGCTGTAGCCGATCCAGAATTCACGCAGCGCGGCGTAGGTCTTGTCGACTTCACGTTCGCTGGCGTTACCGCGGGAGATCTGCGTGCCGCTCTGGCCATTGCTGTCGATGGTGGTCTGTTCCAGCGGGTCGGTCTGGATGGTATCGGTGGCGGTGACCACCTGGCCCATGGCGTAGCCGCTCCAGTTGCCGCGCTCGCCGTATACCCAGGGGCGCAGGTCCAGGCCGATACCCTTGACGTCACCGCCGGAGCGGGTGCCCAGGTCGCGGTCATCTTCGCTTTGCGCGGTGATCTTCGCTTCCAGGCCGAAGTTTTTTTCTTCAGTCATGGCGGCCAGCGTCGGGCAGGCCCACAGCAGGGTGAAACCAAGGCCCATGCCAGCGGCCATCAAAGGGTTCAGCTTCATAGTGCTTCCTCACCGTCGTCTTTTTGCAGGGTCTGCAGGACCAGCGCGTTCTGGCTGGCGGTCGCGCCCCGGGCTTTTTGCTCGCGTTGCAACAGCTGCTGGGCAGCGGCGAGTTGTGCGGGTGACAGTTGTGGGTTGATCTGCTGGGCCAGTTCATCGGCCTGCGGGGTCGGATTGTGGGTCTTGGCCAGTTGGCTGAAGACCCAGGCATTGACCAGGTCAGGCTTGATGCCGCGGCCCTGGGAAAACAGCTGCGCCAGGGCGAAGTCCGCGCTGGCCTGCCCGCCACGGGCGGCGAGCAGCAGTTCATCCACGGCTTTTTGCGGGTAGACCTGACCGAGATAGCCACGGCGGTACAGCTGGCCCAGGTAGTAGTGGGCAGACAGTTCGCTGGCACTGGCCTTGCTCAAGTGCTGCTCGGCTTTCTTCGCGTCAGCCGGCACCCATTTACCTTCGTAGTAGAGTCGGCCCAGCAGCAGTTCGGCGCGCGGCTGGTCGGCGGCGCGGCCGTTGTCCAGGTACTCCATCATCTTGTCGACGTCGCCCAGCTCCGGGAAGTCGTAGAGCAGCTTGGCCAGGGTGACCCATGACACCGGGTAGCCCGGCGCGATGCCTTCGAGCAATTGCTGGGCGGTTTGCGGATCAGGGCTGCCGACCTGCGCATCGCCCAGTACCCGGGCTACGCTGTCGACGCGCTGGGCGTCGACACGGCCGGCCGAGTAGGCACTTCTGAGCTGGTCGAGCAGGGCTTTTTGCTGGTCGGCCTGGCCACGGGTCTGGTAGACCGTGGCCAGTTCGACGTAGCACATGTCGGTGCTGGCCAGCGCCTGTTTGCAGATGCTCTCGACTTCATCCAGATGCTGCTCGTAGGTGCCTTGGGTGCGGTACAGAACGATCTGTGCCAGGCCGGCTTCGGCATAGCCCATGCTGCGCCACTGGCTGATCTGCTGCTGGGCGTTGACCTCAGGGAAGCTGTGCGGGTATTGCAGGTAAAGCATGGCCAGCGCCAACAGGCTGCCAGACTCGCCACTGGCGAAAGCTTTTTGCAGCAGCCCTTGGGCTTCTTTGCGTTCAGCATCGGTGGCGTCGGGCTTGGCGGCCAGCAGCCGGCCCAGGCGTGACTGGGCGCGTGGCGAAGTGGCCGCCGCAGCCCGGTAGGTGGCCTCGGCCTCCTTGAGGCGGGCCGGGTCACCGCTGGCCACCTGAATGTCGGCCAGACCGACCTGGGCATCGCTGTAGCCCAGCTCGGCCAGTTGCCGGTAATTGCGCTCCGCCAGGGCAGTATCGCCGTTCTGCATGGCTTCATTGGCCAGGCGCTGATCGGGCAGGCCGGCGCAGCCAGCCAGGGTCACAGCCAGTCCCAGAGCAACAGCCTGGCCCAATGTGGTCACGGACAGCAGCGGGGAGATCGACGAGCGTCGAAGCGGACGGTTCATGATTACAGACCTGCAGCCACGGCTTTATCGATCAGCCAGTTCATCGATGGGCCGCGATCACTGACCACTTCCACCGGACGGCCGATGAAGGCGCTGCTCAGCGACTCGTCAGGCTTGATTTGCACGCGAATGTCGGTCGACAGGTCGTTATTGGTCAGGTTGGCGCTGCTGACCACCCGGCCGGTGCGCACCTGATCTTCGCCGGCGATCTGGAAGCTGACCTGGGTGCCGGGCTTGACGTCACGGAACTGGCGATAGGTGAAGCGGGCTTCAACAGTGGCCGGGGTGTTACGTGGCACCAGTTGGAAGATCACCTGGCCCTTGGCGGCATATTGGCCGTCGGCTACCAGTTGGCGAGCCACAACGCAGTCGCACGGGCTGGTCAGGGTGCCGCTCAGTTGCTTGCCGTACAGCTCTTCAATCTTCGCCGGTTGCAGGTCTTCACCGGCCAGGCCGCCCTTGAGCATCTCCAGCATGTTGGTGTTGAACGAGGCCAGTGGTGCGCCTTTCTCGGCCTCGTGGTTGACCTGCACCAGGCTTTGCAGCGTGCCTTCACGAGGCATGGTCACGTCCAGGCTCGGTACGGTGACAAGGCCGGCCGAAGCGTGGCTGACGAAGTACAGGCCGTAAACGGTTTTGAGAATGAAACCGAACGCACCCAGGCCGACAATGAAAATCCCCAGGCTGAAGGTCACGGCGCGCAGCCGTCCGAAGAAGCCCATGCCGCCTTCGCCGGCCTTGTTCTTGCGCGGCCGGGTGAAGTTATCGCGTTGCAGGGTGGCCAGTACTTCGCCAACGCTGACGATGTCGCCGGCCAGGTGCGAGGTAATCAGGTGGCGCAGGGTGGCGATGTCCTGCGGCTCAAGGTTCTGGAACTGCGCACCGACCCGGCCGGTGGTGGGGTTGATCGACTGGATCAGCAACTCGACGTCCATGGCCAGGCCCAGGTTGTCGACCAGAAACTGCATGCGCGCCTTGATCACTTCGCCGACGCGCAAGGCTTGCGGGTTCGGGGCGATGTAGCTCAGGCCGCCGGCACTGAGGTCTTCGACCTTGACCAGCGGCGCGTTGGGCGCCCCGTTGAGCAGGCGCAGTTTGGCCGGCAGCTTGACTCGGGCGTGCTGGCGCTGGGCTTCGGATTCATGCACGACATTGGCGTTCACGGCGGTATTCATGGTGAGTTTTCCTGATTGATCGATTGATTCAGAGGCCCGGTCAGACCATGGTCAGCAACACAGCGAAAAAAATGCTGCCGGCTGAAAAGGTCATGGTTCGGGACGACCAGGTGTTGAACCAGCCTTGGAAGCTGGCCATGTCGCGGCTGAGTTTGGTGTCCTGGCGGGTCCAGGACTGACGATCCAGGCGGAAGAACACGTAGATCTTCATCAGGGCGCCGACGATCTGGTTGTAATAGAGAATGATCGGGTAGGCCGGGCCGATCCGGTGCCCCGAGCAGACCAGCAACAGGGTCAGGATCAGGCGGGTAATACCGATCCAGAGCAGGTACATCAGCAGGAACGCGCCGCCGTATTTGAAGCTGGCGATGATCGCCACGGTCAGGCCCAGAATCGAGGTCCACATCGACACGCGCTGGTCAAACAGCACGATGCTGGTGAAGATGCCCAGGCGTCGCACGCCCAGCCCCAGGGCGCGGGAGTTCTGCCGCAGGTTATTGCCGTACCAGCGGTACATCAGCTTGCGGCTGGCTTTCAGGAAGCTTTTCTCTGGCGGGTGCTCCACGGTATTGATGGCGGCGTCGGGCACATAAAAAGTGTCGTAACCCAGGCGCATCAGGCTGAACCAGCTGGATTTATCGTCGCCAGTCAAAAAGCGGAAGGTGCCCAGCCGCCAGTGGTGCAGCGAGTCGGCCTCGACGTCGGCAATAAATTCCGGGTCGGTAACCACGCTGGCGCGGAACACCGACATCCGTCCGGTCATGGTCAGTACCCGCTTGGACAGGGCCATCGAGCACATGTTGATGTGCCGCTGGGCGAAGCGCAGCTTGTGCCACTCGCTCATCACGTAGCCGCCGAGCACTTCGCAGAATTCGTTGGTGGTCAGGCCACCGACATTGGGAAACAGGTGAAACCACGGCACGGTCTTTTTCACCACGCCTTTGTTGAGTACGGTATCGCCGTCGATCACTGCCACCACCGCACGGTCATCGGGCATGTGCCGGGAGATGGCACGAAAGCCGTAGGCCAGGCCGTCACGTTTGCCGGTGCCGGGAATCCGGACGAAATCCAGGCTGACCCGCTCCGGTGGATTGAGGCGTTCCCAGAGACTTTTGACCAGTAGCTCGTCAGACAGCTCGACCAGCGAGCAGACCACGGTGGTCGGCAGCCCGCAGTCGATGGCTTCCTGAATGACCGAGCTATACACCTGGGCGGTGGTGCTGGCATCGATCCGAAAACTGGTGACCATCAGAAACACGTGGGAAGGGTTGGCTTGCTCGCCCAGCTTGCGCATTTTGCGGCGCAGTCGTGGGTAGACGACGTAGAGAAACAGCATGCCGCGCACAAAGTGCGTGGCGCCCATCGAATAGCGCCAGATACCGACGATACCGATGAGGAAAATGAAGTTCTTCGACTGCGAGTCGAAGATGCTGGTTGGCAGCGCAGTCACCAGCGCACCCAGCAAAGTCAGGTAAAACAGCCAACCGGCAGCCTGCAAAAGGCCGTTTTTAAGCCTGTCCATCAGAAGCATCCTTCGGATTAGTTGCAAGCTGTCAGCTGCAAGCCACAGGTCAGGAACATCAGGTTCCGGACTTGGGCCAGCGGCTGACAGCTTGAAGCTTGCCGCTTAAAACTTACTGCGGCGCTTACCAGCAAATGCCTTCGGCGCGGCCGTTTTCAGTGGTCGGTTTGGACATGAAGCCCACCAGATCGACCACCCGCTTGCCTTCCGGCGCTTTGTCGGCCAGCGCGCGGAAGCGCTCATCACGGTTACCCAAAATGATGATGTCCGAGTCGTTGATGACCTTGTCGAAGTCCGCGTTGAGCAGCGAGGAGACGTGGGGGATCTTCGATTCGATGTAGTCTTTGTTGGCACCATGGACGCGGGCATACTCGACGTTGCTGTCGTAGATGCTCAGCTCGAAGCCCTTGCCAATCAGCATCTCGGCCAGTTCCACCAGCGGGCTTTCACGCAGATCGTCGGTGCCGGCCTTGAAGCTCAGCCCCAGCAGGCCAACCTTGCGGGTGTCGTGGCTGGCAACGATGTCAAAGGCGTTCTGGACCTGCGAGACGTTACTGCGCATCAGCGAGTTGAGCAGCGGCGCTTCGACGTCCAGGCTGCCGGCACGGTAGGTCAGGGCGCGGACGTCCTTGGGCAGGCACGAGCCGCCGAAGGCGAAGCCCGGACGCAGGTAGTACTGCGACAGGTTCAGGGTCTTGTCCTGGCAGACCACTTCCATCACTTCACGACCATCGACGCCGACCGCCTTGGCGATGTTGCCGATCTCGTTGGCGAAGGTCACCTTGGTGGCGTGCCACACGTTGCAGGTGTACTTGATCATCTCGGCGACCGCGATGTCCTTGCGGATCACCGGCGCATCCAGCTCTTCGTACAGCGACTGCAGCACGTCCCCGGAGGCTTTGTCGAACTCGCCGATGACGGTCATTGGCGGTTGGTCATAGTCATTGATTGCGGTGCTTTCGCGCAGGAATTCCGGGTTGACCGCCACGCCGAAATCGACGCCGGCCTTCTTGCCCGAGCAATCTTCCAGGATCGGGATCACCACATTGGCGACCGTGCCTGGCAGTACGGTGCTGCGCACCACTACCGTGTGGCGCGAGTTTTTTTCGCGCAGGACGTAACCGATCTCGCGGCACACCGATTCGATGTAATCAAGTTCCAGGTCACCGTTCTTCTTGCTGGGCGTCCCGACACAGATCATCGACAGGTCAGTACTGCGGATGGCTTCGGAGAAGTCAGTGGTTCCGCGCAGTTTGCCGGTCCGGATACCTTGTTCCAGCAACTCGCCCAGACCGGGCTCGACGATGGGCGACTTACCGTTATTGATCAGGGCAATCTTCTCGGCAGAGATATCTACACCGACAACGTCATGACCCCGTGCAGAAAGGCATCCGGCACACACAGCACCGACATAACCCAAACCAAAAATGCTGATACGCATCGCACTCTCCTCGATTGTAACGCCTAACTAAAAGTTGCTGGGTATGAAACGCGGGCCAGCAGATTCCCTACGTCGGCAGCGGTGACTTATAACAAGTCACTTAACTAACGCAGGCATGTTTAATTTAATGAGTAGCCAAATACAGGGAGGGCCGACTCAATTGACGCCAGGTACACGTGGCAAATAGCCTGTCCGTGAGGGCAGGGGTTTGCTCTGGGAGTCATGTACCACTTACTGAACCGCCTTCATCAGCCCGTAAGATCAGCAACACTGCGGGGCCAGGGCCTCGCCATCCTGTCTCGTCCTGTCTGAAGCGTTCGGCTCAATGTCTTTCCTGTCTGACGTTATAAGTCTATGTATTGATTCGATACCGACAGCCTTGATCATCCCAGTGATCAAACTACGTTGTGGTAACCCCTGTCGCTCTCCGTGTCGCTGTAAGTTATTACCTACATGGTGGGCCTGAATCGTTACGGGATGTAGGAACCTGAGTGGCATGAAATAGTTCCGGGCCACTCGTCCCGTTTTCAGCAAATTTTCAAAGTTGGTCAACTAGCCGGGTAGTTGCAAAATGATGGCTGCCCCCGGCCCGGTCCTTTAAAGTTAAGCGTTTCAGCTAGTTTGATGGTTAGTGGCCATTAACCATCTAAGGCCACAGGCCATCGGCTAAAAAAATGATTTTTTTTCGATAAGCGTGAAGAAGTAAAAGAATCATAGACCCTTTTGCCATTTTTCAGGCGCCACTTATCCGGCGGTTTATTGCAGGAACTTGACAGCCGCGGCCCCGGTAATGGCTATCTGCCTTACCGGGCCGGGAAGCAGGAGGTGTCAGCAGGGCATCAATCAGTCGGCAGGTGCGTCACGAAGGAACACCAGCTTATTAGCCGTGGACTGTTCGGCACTGTAGTAGTAACCCTGCACATCAAACCCCTGAAGTGCTTCAGGCGACTGGATGCGTTCATCAATGACAAAACGGCTCATCATGCCGCGTGCTTTTTTTGCGTAGAAACTGATGATCTTGTACTGGCCGTTCTTGAAGTCCTTGAACTCGGTATCAATGACCCGTGCCTGCAGGGCGCTGCGCTTGACCGCCGAGAAGTATTCGGTGGACGCCAGGTTGAGCAGCAGGTCGTCGCCCTGATCGGCCAGCGCCTGATTCAGCCACTCACTGATCCGGGTGCCCCAGAAGGCATACAGGTCCTTGCCACGGGCATTGGCCAGCCGGGTGCCCATTTCCAGGCGGTAAGGCTGCATCAGGTCCAGCGGCCGCAGCAGGCCATACAGGCCCGAGAGCATGCGCAGGTGTTGCTGGGCGTAGTCCAGGCCGGCTTCATTGAGCGTCTCGGCAGCCAGGCCGGTGTACACGTCGCCTTTGAACGCCAGCAATGCCTGTTTGGCATTGGCCAGGTTGAAGTCCGGATTCCAGCTGCCAAAACGTGCAGCATTCAGGCCGGCCAGCTTGTCCGACAGATGCATCAGCTCGGCGATCTGCGGGGGCGTCAGCTCGCGCAACTGGGTAATCAGTTGCTGGGAATGGTCCAGATACTGGGGCAGGGTGTGACGGGTAGTGGTGGGCGGGGTCTCGAAATCGAGGGTCTTGGCTGGGGATATCACCATCAGCATGGGCGGCACTCCTTAAATCGTGCGCCGATTCTAGGGGCTGATGGCAGATCACTCCAGCTATAGGGTTCATAGCCGTTAACGCTGCCGCTCAATCGGCTATAGTGCCGCCTGGATCGCCGTCAGCATTAAAATCGAGGGAGCACAGGGTTTGCGTATCGTTCTGGCAGTTTTCGCGTGTCTGTTGGGCGTCAAGGTTCATGCGGCGGTCCCGGATGTGGCCCTGATCGATCGCAGCATCTGGCCCGAGCGCCTGGAAAGCCCTGCCCTGTTCGATGTGGCCTCGCGGGCCGAGATTCTCGGTTTCGCGCGTGCCTTGTGGCTCAGCGAGCAGCAGGACGAGGAAGCCTTGAAAGCCCGTCTGGGGCTGCGCTACGTGAACATGGCGTCGATCAATCTGCTGCGCCACCGGTTGTGGGTGCGCCTGCTGGAGAATTTTCGTCAGGCGCGGGTGAGTTGCACCACCGATGCCAACTTCTGTGTCTATGCCCAGGACATGGAGCAACTGCGCCAGCGCGCCGAGGAATTCAGCATCGCGCCCGATTCCTTCTATGCCGCCTGGGGGGCACCGAGCGCACTGTTCCACCGCCAGTATCTCGACGAGTTGCTCTACAAGGCGGCCCTGTTTCCCCAGACCAGCAGCGAGATCGCCCGCTACAACTCCGATGAGCTGACCGGTGACGACATGCCTGACCGGTCCTTTATGCTCAACTTCGAAGGCGGGCCGAGCCCGGTCAATGGCGACACCGACTGGCTGGCGGACTTCATGCGCCAGCAGAAGATGACCGCCACCTTCTTTGTCCTCGGCAAGCCCTTGCAAGCACGTTTGAACAGCAGTTCGGCCGCTGCCTTGCAAAATCTGTATCGCCAGCAATGCGTCGGGATTCAGGGCTGGGAGTATCGCTCGCATAGCCAGTGGCGTGACTGGCAAGGTTCGGTGCAACGCAGCGCCGACCTGGTCGAGCGCATTCTGCCCGACAGCATGGTGCCGCTGTTTCGTCCGCCTTATGGCCATCGACGCCCGGACAGCGGCGAGTTCTTCCGTGCACAGGATCTGCGGGTCTCGTTATGGACCATTGATGCCCAAGACAACCTGGGCCGGCTGAATTCGGCGCAGATCAGCGACCGGGTGCAGACCCTGATGCTGCTCTGGCGCAAAGGCACGGTGGTATTCCATGACACCGGTAACCGCGCTCAGTCGGCCTTGCCATTGTTGCTGGCCAATAGCGCACAGAGTGAGCTGACCTGGGAAGACTGCCGCACGATCGAGCGAGCGCCAGAGGACGCGCAACAGCAGGAGCAGCAAGCGCTGGAGGCTCAGGAGCGGCATTTGCAGGAAGCGCTGCGGGCCAAAGAGCAGCAGGAACTGCAAGAGCAGCAGACGTCTGAAGAGCAGCCAACGGATCAGGAGCAGCCTGCACAGGCACCGCAGGAGCCGCAGCCTCAACAACCAACGCCTTCTGAGCCAGGGCCGGCGGGTGCCGGGCCGGTACAGCGGATCGAGCCGGGACAGATGCAGATGCCCGCCAGCGAGGCTGATCCGGATGCACTCAATTAGCGACTGTAGCGGGCTGATGGCCCTGCGCCAAGCGCTATTGGTCACCCTGTGAAATAAATTTCAAAAAACTGTCAAAGTACTTTTTTCTGTCATCTGTTTTGCGGTATTACCTGAGTCAGACCGCCGAAACCTGCAACACAGGTGGCGTCAGACAAGACCCACCTTGAGCGCTTGCTGTCCTGCCTCAAGGACAGCGCTCGGCGGCCTTCCCGTGGCACGGTGACCCATTGAGACCGTGCTGCCTGGCTTCTATAAAGGTGAGCGAGTATGGATGATCACGGACGCAGCCCCTCCAACAACCAGCCTATCCTTTACGTGCTCGATACCAACGTATTGATCCATGATCCGAACGCTCTGCTGAATTTCGAAGAACATCACGTCGCCATCCCCATGACCGTCCTGGAGGAGCTGGACAAGCTCAAGGATGGCAAGCATTCGGTTGCTGCCGAGTGCCGCCAGGCCATTCGCCTGATCGACAAGACCCTCGGTGAAGCCTCACCCGAGGATGTCGAGAAGGGCGTGCCCATCGACCGTGGTACCGGTATTTTCAAAGGCAGTCTGTCGATCCTGATGAGCAAGCGCGAGGAGTCCAGCAGTCCGCTGCCCGAGCATCTCAACGACAACATCATCATCAACCAGTTGATTGATCTGCACGCACGTCGCAAGGACCGCTCGGTCGTGCTGGTCACCAAAGACATCAATATGCGCCTCAAGGCGCGCGCCTGTGGCATTGCCGCCGAGGACTACAGCACCGACCAGCTGGTCGATGACGTCTCGCTGCTGTCACGCGGCTATCACGAACTCAGCGGCTCGTTCTGGGAGCGGGTCAACAAGGTCGAAACCCGTCAGGACCACGGCCGCACCTGGCACCGGGTACAACTGAACGAAAACCTGCCGCAAGTGCACATGAACGAGTTCATCATCGATGAGCAAGGCTTCGTGGGCTGGGTCAAGGGCGTCAAGAATGACGAACTGATCATCCTCGACATGCATCAGGAGCCGCTGCTGCATCAGGAAGCCTGGGGCCTCAAACCACGTGATATCTACCAGGCCCTGGCGCTGTTTGCATTGCTGGACCCGGACATTCACCTGGTCAACCTGTCTGGCGCCGCCGGCTCCGGCAAAACCATCCTGGCCCTGGCCGCCGCCATCGAACAGACCATGGTCACCAAGCGCTACCGGCGCATCATCGCCACCCGCAGCGTGCAGGGCCTGGATCAGGAAATCGGCTTCCTGCCCGGCACCGAGGCCGAGAAAATGGAACCCTGGCTGGGCGCCATCACCGACAACCTTGAAGCCTTGCACATGGAGGACGAAAACACCCATGGCAGCGTCGATTACATCCTTAGCAAAGTGCCACTGCAGTTCAAATCCCTCAATTACATCCGTGGTCGCAGCTTTCAGCAGAGCCTGATCCTGATCGATGAATGCCAGAACCTGACCCCGCACCAGATCAAGACCATCATCACCCGTGCCGGTGCCGGTTCCAAAGTGGTCTGCCTGGGCAACCTGGCACAGATCGACACCCCTTACCTGTCGGCCACCAGTTCGGGGCTGACCTACCTGACGGAGCGCTTCAAGGATTTCCCCAACGGCGTGCACATCACCCTGCAAGGGGTGCCACGCTCGATCCTCGCCGAGTACGCCGAGAGCCATCTGTAGCAGTTGGAGCGAGCGGGCGGCGATCCGCCTTGCTCGCGAATTCAGCAGGCGCCACGAATGCGCTGTCTGCTTTCGCGAGCAAGCTCACTCCTACCTCATGAGTCGCAGCATTTGGGTTTACAATCTTCACTCCTGTTCCGGAGTGAAGGTTGTGCTGACTCATCTAGATTCCCAAGGTCGCGCCAATATGGTCGATGTGACCGACAAGGCGGTGACCTTCCGCGAAGCGGTGGCCCAGGCGCGGGTGCGCATGTTGCCATCGACCCTGCAAATGATCGTCGCCGGTGGCCATCCCAAGGGCGATGTGTTCGCCGTTGCGCGTATTGCCGGTATCCAGGCGGCGAAAAAGACCAGTGACCTGATCCCTCTCTGCCATCCATTGATGCTGACCGGCGTCAAGGTCGAGCTGCAGGCCGAGGGTACGGACGCGGTACTGATCACCAGCCGCTGCAAGCTGTCCGGGCAGACCGGGGTGGAAATGGAAGCGCTCACCGCCGCCAGTGTGGCGGCGCTGACCATTTATGACATGTGCAAGGCGGTGGACCGCGGCATGGTCATCGAGGCGGTGCGGCTGCTGGAAAAACTCGGCGGCAAGAGCGGCCACTTCGTGGCGGATCAGGAGTCTGAGCAATGAGCCTGACCGTGCAGTACTTCGCCCGCTACCGTGAGGTGCTGGGGCGCGACAGTGAACAGCTCGCGGGCGACTTCTCCAGCCTCGATGCCGTGCGTCAGCACTTGCTGGCCCGTGATGGCGTCTGGCAGGTGCTGGGCGAAGCGGGGGTGATGTGCGCCCGTAATCAGGAACTCTGCTCCCTGGCCGAACCGGTTCAGGATGGCGATGAACTGGCGTTCTTTCCACCGGTAACCGGAGGCTGAACATGAGTGTTCGTGTCCAGGCCGCGACCTTTGATCCTGGCGCCGAGGTCAACGCGTTGCATGCGGCCAATCGTGGGGTTGGGGCGGTGGTCAGCTTCGTGGGCTACGTACGTGACTTCAACGAGGGCCTGGAGGTGTCCGGGATGTTCCTGGAGCACTACCCCGGCATGACTGAAAAGGCGCTGGGCAAGATCGTCGACCAGGCGCGGCAACGCTGGCCGCTGCTGGGCGTTGAAGTGCTGCACCGGGTCGGCAACCTCGAGCCGGGCGAACCGATCGTCTTCGTCGGCGTCACCAGCGCCCACCGTCAGGCGGCGTTTGAGGCTTGCGAATTCATCATGGACTACCTCAAGACCCGCGCACCGTTCTGGAAACGCGAAACCACGCCGCAAGGGCAGCGCTGGGTGGATGGGCGTAGCAGCGATCAGCAGGCCGCAGATCGCTGGGATACGGTTGGGTAAGGCGCTCTGGCAGGCCCGGCAGGAGCGGCCGGGCGGCGTCCGCTAGCTGTAAATCTGGGCGCTTTATGCCCCCGGTGGGAGCGACCTTGGTCGCGAATACGGTGGTAAGTTCACAGCAAATGCAGTGACTTTACCGGCCTCTTCGTCGGAATGCCGCCCAGGCCAAGTTCCCACGGGGTTCTGTGTTTGCTGCGCGACAAGCTCAGGAGCGCTTACGCTCCACTGCCCGCAGCAGTTCGGTCGGCGGCATCTCGCAACTGATCTTGCGCCCCAGCTTTTCCTCGATCGCCGGCAACTGGTACGAATCATCCTCACCGGCAAAACTGATCGATACACCCTCGGCACCGGCCCGGCCTGTACGACCGATACGGTGCACATAATCATCCGGGACCTCAGGCAAGGTGAAGTTGATCACATGGCTGATACCGTCGATGTGAATCCCCCGACCTGCCACATCGGTGGCGACCAGCACACGAATCTTGCCCTCGCGAAACCCCTCCAGCGTCTTGATCCGCTTGTGCTGCGGCACATCACCGGACAACTGCGCAGCATTCACGCCATCGCGCACCAGGCGCTCCTCGATACGGCGTACCTCATCCTTGCGGTTGGCAAACACCATCACCCGCTCCCAGCCATTGTCGCTGACCAGGTTGTACAGCAGCTTGTACTTGTCGGCCGCAGCCACCGCATACACATGCTGCTCGACATTGGCATTGGCCACGCCCTCGGCCTCGATCTCGACAATCGCCGGGTCAGTGGTCCACTGCCTGGCCAGGTTCATCACGTCATCGGTGAAGGTGGCCGAAAACAGCAGGGTCTGACGTTCGCTCTTGGGCGGCGTCTGGCGGATGATCTGGCGCACCTGGGGAATGAAACCCATGTCGAGCATGCGGTCAGCCTCGTCGAGGACCATGACTTCGACCATGTCCAGATGCACTTCGCCACGCTGATTGAAGTCCAGCAGACGGCCTGGAGTGGCGACCAGAATGTCGCAAAAGCGCGATTCGAGCTGCTTGAGCTGCTTGTCGAAGTCCATCCCGCCGACGAAGGTCATCACGTTCAGCCCGGTGTAGCGGGTCAGCGCTGCAGCGTCCTTGGCGATCTGGACCACCAGCTCGCGGGTCGGGGCGATGATCAGCGCGCGCGGCTCGCCCATGTAGCGCTCTTTGGGCGCAGGGGTCTGCAGCAACTGGGTAATGGTCGAAATCAGAAAGGCTGCGGTCTTGCCGGTGCCGGTCTGGGCCCGACCAATGGCGTCCTGACCCTTGAGGGTATAACCCAGAACGCCGGCCTGGATCGGGGTGCAATAAGGAAAGCCCAGATCGTGAATGGCGTGCATCAGCGACGGGGCGAGCTTGAAGTCATGGAAGCGGGTCTTGCCCTCCTGAGGTTCGACAACGAAATCTTCAGGCTTCCAGGTGTCGACGGGCTTGGGTTTGCGGGCCGGGCGCTGGCGTTCGGCGCGCGGCTTCGCCACTGCCTTGTCCTCGGCAGGTTTGTCTGCACGGGGTTTGTCTGCCCGCATCGGGCGTGGCGGGGCCTGCGTGCTGTCCTGGGGCTTGGCCGGCTGCGGCGCGGCAGTTCGGGCTGGGTGGCTTTCAGTGCTGATCACGGCAGCGGAACTGGATGTTGTCGGCACAGGCGCGAGCGGCTCAGCCTCGCTTTTACCGAACATCTTCTTGAGTGCTTTGAGCACGGTCATCTCGTCAGTTGGTCAAGGAATGTACGCCGAGCAGTGTAAAGCAAGTTGCTGGCTCGGCGTAGTGGCAACAGACCTCAGGCGGTGTTACCCCAGTCTTGCGCTCAGCCAGGTCTGGATGTCGGCAATCTCCTGCGGTAACACCTG
Organism: Pseudomonas sp. 21LCFQ02; assembly: GCF_024129895.2. Taxonomy (NCBI): domain Bacteria; kingdom Pseudomonadati; phylum Pseudomonadota; class Gammaproteobacteria; order Pseudomonadales; family Pseudomonadaceae; genus Pseudomonas; species Pseudomonas sp. 21LCFQ02. The sequence continues at coordinate 217,469 of NZ_CM178749.1, read as the reverse complement.
ATGGCCCATCGGGTATTCCTGCCATTGGGCATCGACCCCAAGTGATTGCAGATACTCGTAGGCGGTGCGGCCCATGGCATTGAGCACCACCTCATCGTGGTAACCGTGCAGGCAATAGGCCGGGATCCGTTGCTGGCTGGCCGACACGCTCATGCCGTCGCTGAAGGTGGGGGCGTAGGTCGAAAGCGCCAGAACACCGCCCAGCGGCCCCTGCCAGCGGCAATAGGCGGTGTGCAGCACGACCGCGCCGCCTTGCGAGAAACCGGCCAGGAAGATCCGCGCCGGGTCGATGCCGCTGTCACGCTGCGCTTCGATCAGGTCCATCACGGTCTGCGCCGAGATTTCCAGCTCTTCGTGACTGATCGCCCGGGCCGGGCTCATGGCAATGATGTCGTACCAACTGGGCATCTGGTAACCGCCGTTGATGGTAACGGGGCGGTGTGGCGCCTGCGGTAACACGAAACGGGTACTGCCCAGCGTGGTTTGCAGCGCCTGTGCGACCGGCTCGAAGTCATGCCGGTCGGCGCCCAGGCCGTGCAACCAGATGACGCAGGCATCGGCCTGGCGGGAAGGCTCAAGGATCAGCGGTGTAGTCATGTGTGCTCCGAAATTGTGCGCGCCGCATTTTGAAGTGCATTGAATAGGTGCGTGGTGCGGCGAGCGTCTGTCAAATCTGAACGAAGATGTCGCAAGGTTACAACTTTTGGTCTTGACCTGTTTGTTTATCGACCCGGCGAGCGGTCTGGTACGCGGTTTGCTATGCATCATGCGGAGTCAGAGTGCTCACGTCGACCGGTAACACTATTTTGCTATTAGCTTTACCGTCGAGCGTCGCACGGCAATCCCAGCTACAGGACTGTCGGCAAGATTCATTCCGCAGCACAGCTACGGAACAATCAGGGAGCTTTGGTCCGCGGGACTGCGGGTAACGGTTACAGGCGGTGCCAGGGAGATCCTGAGCCCACATGAACAGACCCAACGTCGCATGACCCAAAAACAAGCCAACACGGGTCATTGATGCCTCACAAGGGTGCGACGTGACTGAAGCTCCAAACAACAAAGAGCAATCCGGAGGTTATGAATGAAGATGTTGAAATCCACGCTGGCTGTAGTGACTGCTGTAGCCGCACTGGGTGTAACCGGTGCAGCCAATGCTGGCGCAACCCTCGATGCGGTGGTCAAGAAAGGCTTCGTACAGTGCGGCGTCAGTGATGGTCTGCCAGGCTTCTCCGTTCCTGATGCCAAGGGCACCATCACCGGTATCGATGCGGACGTCTGCCGCGCAGTAGCGGCTGCCGTGTTCGGTGACGCCACCAAGGTCAAGTTCAGCCAGCTGAACGCCAAGGAGCGTTTCACCGCCCTGCAATCGGGTGAAGTCGACATTCTGTCGCGTAACACCACCTGGACCAGCTCGCGTGACTCAGGCATGGGCCTGGTGTTCGCCGGCGTAACCTACTACGACGGCATCGGCTTCCTGGTAAACAACAAACTGGGCGTCAAGAGCGCCAAGGAACTGGACGGCGCCACCGTGTGCATTCAGGCCGGTACCACCACCGAGCTGAACGTCTCCGACTACTTCCGCTCCAACGGCCTGAAGTACACCCCGATCACTTTCGACACCTCCGACGAAAGCGCCAAGTCGCTGGAAAGCGGCCGTTGCGACGTGCTGACCTCCGACCAGTCGCAGCTGTACGCACAGCGCAGCAAGCTGGCCAGCCCGGAGTCCTACGTCGTACTGCCGGAAGTCATTTCCAAGGAGCCTCTGGGCCCGGTCGTGCGTAAAGGCGACGAAGAGTGGTTCTCCATCGTCAAGTGGACCCTGTTCGCCATGCTCAACGCCGAAGAGGCCGGTGTAACCTCCAAGAACGTCGAAGCTGAAGCCAAGTCGACCAAAAACCCTGATGTTGCCCGTATGCTCGGTGCTGACGGCGAGTACGGCAAAGACCTGAAACTGCCAAAAGACTGGGTAGTGAAGATCGTCAAGCAGGTTGGTAACTACGGCGAAGTCTTCGAGCGCAACCTGGGCGAAACCACCCCGCTGAAAATCAAGCGTGGCCTGAACGCTCTGTGGAACCAGGGCGGCATCCAGTACGCTCCACCGATCCGCTGATATGACCCAGCGCCCGACCACCTGAAGAGGTGGTCGGGCGTCTTGTAATGTTTATTTATTCCGGGGCATTTCATGCAGAATAAAATCGACGCACCTAAACAAAAGCTCACCCTGAGCGACCCCAAAGTGCGCGCCTGGCTATTCCAGATCATCACCGTCGTAGCGGTGATCTCCCTGGGCTGGTTTCTCTTCGATAACACCCAGACCAACCTGGAACACCGTGGCATCACCTCTGGTTTCGGCTTTCTGGAGCGCAGTGCCGGCTTCGGCATCGCCCAGCACCTGATCGACTACACCGAAGCGGACAGCTACGCCCGGGTCTTCGTGATCGGATTGCTCAACACCTTGCTGGTATCGTTTATCGGCATCATTCTGGCAACCCTGCTGGGGTTCGTCATCGGTATCGCCCGCCTGTCGCCCAACTGGATGGTCAACAAGCTGGCAACTGTCTACGTCGAGGTTTTCCGTAACATTCCGCCCTTGCTGCAGATTCTGTTCTGGTACTTCGCGGTATTCCTGACCCTGCCCGGGCCACGCAATGCCCATGGTTACCTCGACATGTTCTATGTCAGCAGCCGCGGCGTGAACATGCCAAGAGCCCTGGCGGCCGAAGGCATGACCGCCTTTGTGGTCAGCCTGGTGGTGGCGGTGATCGCCACTGTCCTGATGAGCCGCTGGGCCAACAAGCGTTTCGAACTGACCGGCGAGCCGTTCCACAAGTTCTGGGCCGGCCTTGCCATCCTGCTGGCCATTCCGGGCCTGAGCATGCTGGTATTCGGCGTGCCCGTGCACTGGGAAATGCCTGAGCTGCGCGGTTTCAACTTTGTCGGCGGCTGGGTCCTGATCCCTGAACTGCTGGCCCTGACTCTGGCCCTGACTGTATATACCGCGGCGTTCATCGCCGAGATCGTGCGGTCGGGCATCAAGTCGGTGAGCCACGGCCAGACCGAGGCGGCTCGCTCGCTTGGGCTGCGTCCTGGTCCGACCCTGCGCAAGGTGATCATTCCTCAGGCACTGCGGGTGATCATTCCGCCGCTGACCAGCCAATACCTGAACCTGGTGAAGAACTCGTCCCTGGCGGCCGGTATCGGCTATCCGGAGATGGTCTCGCTGTTCGCAGGAACCGTGCTGAACCAGACCGGTCAGGCCATCGAGGTCATTGCCATCACCATGAGCGTGTACCTGGCAATCAGCATCAGCATTTCTCTGCTGATGAACTGGTACAACAAGCGCATTGCGCTGATCGAGCGGTGAGGAAACGCGCATGAGCACACATATTTTCAAACCTAATCTGGCGCCACCCAAGGCCACTGTCGGGGTGATCGGCTGGATGCGTTCGAACCTGTTTTCAAGCTGGTTCAATACGCTGCTGACGCTGTTTTCGCTATATCTGGTCTGGCTGATTCTGCCACCGATCATCAACTGGGCCATTCTGGATGCGAACTGGAGCGGCACAACCCGCGCCGACTGCACCAAGGCGGGCGCCTGCTGGGTGTTCATCGAGCAGCGCTTCGGGCAGTTCATGTACGGTTACTTCCCCGGCGACCAACGCTGGCGCGTCGACCTGACCGTGATCCTGGCCATCGTCGGTATCGCGCCGCTGTTCATCAAGGCGGTGCCGCGCAAGGCGGTCTACGGCCTGAGCTTTCTGGTGCTGTACCCGATCATTGCCTTCTACCTGCTGCACGGCGGTGCGTTCGGTCTGAGCACCGTACCGACCAGCCAGTGGGGCGGCCTGATGCTGACCCTGGTGATCGCCACGGTGGGTATCGCCGGTGCTTTGCCGCTGGGTATCCTGCTGGCGCTGGGGCGGCGTTCGAACATGCCGGCGGTGAAGGTGGTTTGCGTGACCTTCATCGAGTTCTGGCGTGGCGTGCCGCTGATCACCGTGCTGTTCATGTCCTCGGTGATGCTGCCGCTGTTCCTGCCTGAAGGCATGAACTTCGACAAGCTGCTGCGGGCGCTGATCGGCGTGATCCTGTTCCAGTCGGCGTACATCGCCGAGGTGGTGCGCGGTGGCATGCAGGCCATTCCCAAGGGCCAGTATGAAGCCGCTGCGGCCATGGGCCTGGGCTACTGGCGCGCGATGGGCCTGGTGATTCTGCCGCAAGCCCTGAAGCTGGTGATTCCCGGCATCGTCAACACCTTCATTGCCCTGTTCAAAGACACAAGCCTGGTGATCATCATCGGTCTGTTCGACCTGCTCAACAGCGTCAAGCAGGCTGCGGCCGACCCGACCTGGCTGGGCATGGCGACCGAGGGCTACGTGTTCGCGGCCCTGGTGTTCTGGATTTTCTGTTTCGGTATGTCCCGCTACTCCATGCATCTGGAGCGCAAGCTGGACACTGGCCACAAGCGTTAGGAGTTTCGTGATGAGTGAAGCAGTCAAAAAGCCTCTGGGCGCTGAAGGCATGATCCGCCTGGAAGGCGTGCACAAGTGGTATGGCCAGTTCCATGTGCTCAAGGACATCAACCTCAATGTTCGCCAGGGCGAGCGTATCGTGCTGTGCGGCCCGTCCGGTTCGGGCAAGTCCACCACCATTCGCTGCATCAACCGTCTGGAAGAACACCAGCAGGGCCGGATCATCGTTGATGGCACTGAGCTGACCTCGGACCTGCGGCAGATCGAAACCATCCGCCGTGAGGTGGGCATGGTGTTCCAGCACTTCAACCTGTTCCCGCACCTGACCATTCTGCAGAACTGCACCCTGGCACCGATGTGGGTACGCAAGATGCCGAAGAAGGAAGCCGAAGAGATCGCCATGCACTACTTGCAGCGTGTGCGTATCCCGGAGCAGGCCAACAAGTACCCAGGTCAGCTCTCCGGTGGTCAGCAGCAGCGTGTGGCGATCGCCCGCGCCTTGTGCATGAAACCGAAAATCATGCTGTTCGACGAGCCAACCTCGGCACTGGACCCGGAAATGGTCAAGGAAGTGCTCGACACCATGGTCAGCCTGGCCGAAGAGGGCATGACCATGCTTTGCGTAACCCACGAAATGGGCTTTGCCCGGACCGTGGCCAACCGCGTGATCTTCATGGACCGCGGCGAAATCGTCGAACAGGCTGCACCTGACGACTTCTTCGATAACCCGCAAAGCGACCGTACCCGCCTGTTCCTGAGCCAGATCATTCATTGATCGACGCTTGAGCGATAAAGAACCCGGGCCTGGTGCCCGGGTTTTTTAGCCCCGCAACCCAAGCTCCAGCCGGCTGAACCTTGTAATCCTCGCGCCTCTCCAACAGGATACTTGCCCCCTTCTGCCAAGGGGTGTTACCTGATGTCTGAGGATTCAATGACTGCCCAGCCGCCCCACGACCGCCCCGATACCCTGACCGAGACCGTAACGCTGACGCCTGCGCCGCAGCCGGCGCGCACCTGGCTGTTGCTGCTGGGGCTGGTGCTGGTGGCGCTGAACCTGCGCCCTGCGTTGTCGAGTATCGCGCCATTGCTCAATGACGTGTCTGTGGCATTGGGGTTGTCTGCGGCCGATGCTGGCCTGCTGACCACCCTGCCGGTGTTGTGCCTGGGCTTGTTCGCCCCGCTTGCCCCGCTGCTGGCCCGGCGTTTCGGTAGCGAGCAGGTGGTGTTATGGGTGTTGTTGTTACTGGCTGCTGGCATCCTGCTGCGCAGTCACCTGGGGGTATTCGGGCTGTTTGCCGGTAGCCTGTTGGCCGGCGCAAGTATCGGCGTCATCGGCGTGCTGCTGCCTGGTATCGTCAAGCGCGATTTCCCCAAACAAGCCGGCACCATGACCGGCGTTTACACCATGGCGCTGTGCCTGGGCGCAGCGTTGGCCGCCGCCAGCAGCGTGCCGCTGAGCCATCGTTTTGATAACAGCTGGGCCATCAGTCTCGGGGTCTGGTGTGTGCCGGCGCTGATTGCCGCCGTGCTCTGGTGGCCGCAGACCCGTGCCCGGCATGCCGTGCAACAAGCCCGTTATCGGGTCAAGGGGCTATGGCGTGATCCGTTGGCCTGGCAGGTAACTCTGTACATGGGCCTGCAGTCATCGCTGTCTTACATTGTCTTCGGCTGGTTGCCTTCTGTGCTGATCGGCCGCGGCCTCGACCCGACCCAGGCCGGATTGCTGTTGTCCGGCTCGATCATGATGCAAGTGATCAGCGCCTTGACCGTGCCTGGGCTGGCGGCGCGCTGCAAAGACCAGCGGCTGGCGGTGATCATCGCCATGTCGCTGACCCTGGCGGGGTTGTTCGGTTGCCTGTACGCCTCGCTGGACGGTCTATGGGGCTGGGCCATCGCGCTGGGCGTAGGGCAGGGCGGCACGTTCAGCCTGGCGCTGGCGCTGATCGTGTTGCGTTCGGGCAACTCGCATATCGCCGCCAACCTGTCGAGCATGGCCCAGGGGGTTGGCTATACCCTGGCCTCGGCGGGACCGTTCGCGGTGGGGCTGGTGCATGAGATGACCGGCAGTTGGGATGCCATCGGCTGGGTCTTCGCGGTGCTCGGTCTCGGCGCGATGATCGCGGCGCTGGGCGCAGGACGCAACCTGCAGGTCCAGGTCAGCTGTGAAAAGGTCTGATATGCCCCATGACAAGTGGCCATTGGCTGCCTATTGTGCACAGATCTTTTCCTGAACGAGACGCAGCGATGAGTGATGAGCAGCAAAGCCAGGACCATATAGCCTTGATTACGCGTTTTTACGAGGCGTTCAGCCGGCTGGACGCTGAGGCCATGAGCGCCTGCTACAGCGACGATGTGCTGTTCAGCGACCCGGTGTTCGGCGAGTTGCGTGGTCGTGAAGCGGGCGACATGTGGCGCATGCTGACCGCGCGTGCCAAAGACTTTTCAGTCAGCTTCGACAACGTGCGCGCCGACGGGCGCAGCGGCGCGGCGCACTGGGTGGCGACTTACCTGTTCAGCCAGACCGGGCGTACCGTGGTCAATGATATCCAGGCGCGCTTCGTGTTCCGTGACGGCAAAATCTGCGAGCACCATGACCACTTTGACCTGTGGCGCTGGTCGCGTCAGGCGTTGGGCGCCAAGGGGCTGCTGCTGGGCTGGACGCCGCTGGTGCAAAACGCCATTCGTGCTCAGGCGCACAAGGGCCTCAAGGCGTACCAACGCAATGCCTGAAACCCTCGCGGCACCGGTGGCCAAGCCCTGGTTTGTCTATCTGGTCCGGGCTGCCAACGGCTCGTTGTATTGCGGTATCAGCGACGATCCGCAGCGTCGCTTCAACCAGCACCAGAGTGGCAAGGGCGCACGCTTTTTCCACTCCAGCCCGGCGCTGGCGCTGGCCTATGTCGAGTCCTGGCCGAGCAAGGCCGAAGCCTTGCGCCAGGAGCGTTTGATCAAGAAGCTGCGCAAGAGCGCCAAGGAAGCACTGGCCCGATCAGACTGGCAATTGCCCGTTCAGTCACTGGGCTGATCGTTGCGCGAACAACTAAGCTGTGGTCTCGCCAATCAAGGAAGCGACCATGTCCGAATTGATCCTGCACCATTACCCCGCCTCGCCATTTGCCGAAAAAGCCCGCCTGATGCTGGGCTTCAAAGGCCTGTCATGGCGCTCGGTGTTCATTCCCCCGGTCATGCCCAAACCCGATCTGATCGCCTTGACCGGCGGCTACCGCAAGACCCCGGTGCTGCAAGTGGGCGCTGATATCTATTGCGATACGGCCCTGATCGCCCGCCGTCTTGAGCAGGAAAAGGCCACGCCTGCGCTGTTTCCCATAGGGCACGAGTTTGTCGTTGCCGGGCTGGCCGCCTGGGCCGACGCCACCCTGTTCCAGCACGCGGTCGCCCAGGTGTTCCAGCCTGAGGTACTGGCCGAGCGTTTTGCCAGGTTACCGGCGGCAGCGGTGGAGGCATTCAAGGCTGATCGTGCGGGGTTGTTTGCCGGCGGTACGGCGGCGCGTCTGCCGCTGGAGCAGGCCAGGCATCAGTGGCCGGCTCTCCTGAGTCGGCTGGAGCAGCAATTGCAGCGCAGTGGCGATTATCTGTTTGGCGAGCCGTCGCTTGCCGACTTCGCGGCGGCTCACCCGCTGTGGTTCCTGCGTCAGGCGCCCTTGACCGCGGCAGCGGTGGACGATTACCCGAACGTTCTGGCCTGGCTCAAACGGGTTGAAGGCTTCGGCCACGGCACGCTGACCGCCATGACCGCGCAAGAGGCTATCGAAGTGGCTCGTAATACCACCCCAATTGATGTGCCGGAAGAACGCTTCACCGACCCCAATGGCTGGGCTGTCGGTGATCGTGTAGCGATTGGGGCCATTGATTACGGCGTTGATGCGGTGGAGGGCGAGTTGGTGTTCAGCGGCCGTGAAGAACTGATTCTGCGCCGCGAAGATGAGCGCGCCGGGATCGTACACGTACACTTTCCGCGTCTGGGCTTCAGGATCGAGAGGCGCTGACCGGCGTTCGTCGCCGCCGTGGCGCTGTAACGCGTGACGCCGTAGGACAAATGCCGATCAGTTAAGGACAGCGCGGCCCGGTGGGAGTCGGCTTAGCCGACGAATGCTGCGGCACATCCACAGCAGATGTGCCGGTTTTACTGGCCCTTTCGCCGTCGCCCGGCCGCTCCTACTGCAATGCCTTCTGAATCTGCTCCGGGGCAAAATCCCGGAGCAGGGTGCCGTTCACGTCCAGCATGGGAATACCCCGGCCACCGAGCGCCTCGTAAGCGGTGCGGCCTTCTGTCGAGGCCTCGATATCGTATTCCTTGAAGGCAATGCCCTGGCTGTCGAGAAAGCGCCGCGCCTGCTTGCAGTAGCCGCACCAAGGCGTCGAGTACATCACCACCCTGGCTTGGCTGTAGCGTTGTGCGTCGCTGGCCGCTGGCGGGTTGAAGAAGTGTTCGATCTTGCCCCAGTTCTGGTAGATCACCACCACCAGCAGGATCAGCGCAACTTTCTTGAGGGTGCGTTGCAGCATGGGCTCAGCGGCGCTTCAACTGGTCGGTCAACTGGGTTGGCAGACCCTTGATGATCAGCGTGCCGGCGTCTTCGTCATACTCGATACGATCGCCCAGCAGGTGAGCCTCGAAGCTGATCGACAAGCCTTCGGCGCGGCCGGTAAACCGACGGAACTGGTTCAGGGTCCGTTTATCGGCCGGAATCTCTGGCGACAAGCCGTAGTCCTTGTTGCGGATATGGTCGTAGAACGCTTTGGGGCGTTCTTCGTCGATCAGCTCTGACAACTCCTCCAGGCCGATCGGTTCGCCGAGTTTGCTCTGGCTGCTGGCGTAGTCAACCAGCGCCTTGGTTTTCTCGCGGGTGGCTTCTTCGGGCAGGTCTTCGCTTTCGACAAAATCGCTGAATGCCTTGAGCAGGGTGCGGGTTTCGCCGGGGCCGTCGACACCTTCCTGGCAGCCGATGAAGTCGCGGAAGTACTCCGAAACCTTCTTGCCATTCTTGCCCTTGATGAACGAAATGTACTGCTTGGACTGCTTGTTGTTCTGCCACTCGGAAATGTTGATCCGCGCCGCCAGGTGCAACTGGCTCAGGTCCAGATGCCGCGACGGGGTGACGTCCAGGGAGTCATTGACCGCGACACCTTCGCTGTGATGCAGCAGGGCGATGGCCAGGTACTCGGTCATGCCTTGCTGATAATGGGCGAACAGCACGTGGCCGCCGGTCGACAGGTTGGATTCCTCCATCAGCTTCTGCAGGTGCTCGACCGCAATGCGCGAGAACCCGGTGAAGTCCTTGCCGCCGGCCAGATACTCTTGCAGCCAGCCACTGAACGGATAGGCTCCTGACTCGCCATGGAACAGCCCCCAGGCTTTACCCTGCTTGGCGTTGTAGCTTTCATTGAGGTCGGCGAGCAGGTTTTCGATGGCCATCGATTCGGCCAGCTCCGAGTCGCGGGCATGCAGGACTGCGGGGCTGCCGTCAGGTTTCTTGTCGATCAAATGGACGATGCAATGACGGATCGGCATGGAAGTCTCGGCTGAAAAAAATGAAAAACGCTCAGGCGCGCAAGTGTAACGCAGGGCTGCTGAAAATGGCCGGGTGTGGTGGTTTTTCAGCCAGCAAAGATTTTTTTACTTATTTTTGCCTTAAAAGCCCGCAAAACCTGACCAAAAGGAAAGTCAGAGGCGGATATTTGCTTGGCTCTGTGCTAGTTTTGCGCCGTCCTGCGCACTTCAGCGCGTCAGGCATGCAGTTTGTGTGCGTGCTGGCGAACCAATTTCAGGTTTCAGTATCTACATTTCTCGATTGATCGTGGCTGCCAATGGCCGACGTCGCACTCTGCAATCCATATGAATTTTATAGGGAAGGAACACTACATGGCTCTTACCAAAGACCAGTTGATCGCCGATATCGCAGACGCTATCGACGCGCCTAAGACCACTGCGCGTAACGCTCTCGAGCAGTTGGGCCAGATCGTTGCTGATCAACTGGAAAACGGTGCTGAAATTACCCTTCCAGGTATCGGCAAGCTGAAAGTCAGCGAGCGTCCAGCTCGTACCGGCCGCAACCCTTCGACTGGCGCTGCCATCGAAATCGCTGCCAAGAAAGTTGTCAAGTTCGTACCAGCCAAAGTGCTGAGCGACGCGATCAACAAGTAAGCATCCGCTTGCAACAGAAAAGCCGTGTACTGGGTCTCCAGTCACGGCTTTTTTGTGGGTGACTTTCAGGCTGTCGGCCAGCGCTCGGCACGCCACTTGGCCTGTTCTTGCAGGTCATGAAAGGTCCAGGCCACGAAGCGGCTCTGTTTCTGGCCCTGGCCCATCTCCAGCACCTGGACATCAAAGGCGCCGATCTTTTTCAGGTGTTGCTGGATCTGCGGCAGGTTGGCGGCCTTGGACACCAGGGTGCTGAACCACAGCACCTGTTCGGGGATCAGCGCGCTTTCGTCGATCATGCGGGTCACGAACGCGATCTCACCGCCTTCACACCACAACTCCTGCGCCTGGCCACCGAAGTTGAGGACCGGCAGCTTGCGCTTGGGGTCGGCCTTGCCCAACGCTTTCCATTTGCGCTGGCTGCCCCGTGTTGCCTCTTCACGGGACGAATGGAATGGCGGGTTGCACATGCTCAGGTCAAAGCGCTCATCGGCGCCCAGCAGGCCGCTGAGGATGTGCTGGCGGTCGCTTTGCTGACGCAGCTCGATGGCCTTGCTCAGCTTGTTGGCCTTGACGATGGTCTGCGCGGCGGCTAGGGCGGTGTGGTCGATTTCCGAGCCGGTGAAATGCCAGCCGTAGTCGGCATGGCCCAGCAGTGGATAGATGCAATTGGCGCCGGTGCCGATGTCCAGCACCTTGATCGCTGCGCCGCGTGGAATCTGCTCCTGATTGCTGCGGGCCAGCAGGTCGGCCAGCAAGTGCAGGTAGTCAGCCCGACCGGGAATCGGCGGGCACAGATAATCGGCCGGGATGTCCCAATGCGCGATCCGGTACTGGGCCTTGAGCAAGGCGCGGTTGAAGACCCGTACCGCCTGCGGGTTGGCAAAGTCGATGCTTTGCTTGCCATAGGGGTTGAGGATAACGAAATCGGCCAGCTCCGGGCTGCTCTTGATCAGGGCGGCAAAGTCGTAACGGCCTTGATGGCGGTTGCGCGGGTGCAGAGTGGCCTTTTCCCGCGGTACGGCGGGTTTGGTCTGGCGTTGCGGTTTGTTGCGTGGCGGCTTGATGCGGTCGGTCATGGCGCGAGTCCGGCGGTGTCTGGCCTATTCGCGAGCAAGCTCGCTCCCACAAGGGGGAACGTGCTCGCGAATGCGTCAGCGCAGTGAATAAAAAAGCCAGCCCGTGAACGGGCTGGCTCGGTGTATCACGGCCTTACAGGCTACTGATACGGGCGTGCTGCTCGGCCAGCTTGGCCAGCGCCTGTTCGGCTTCGGCCAGTTTGGCGCGCTCTTTGGCGATCACGTCGGCAGGGGCCTTGTCGACGAAGGCGGCGTTGGACAATTTACCGCCCACGCGTTGCACTTCGCCTTGCAGACGCTGGATTTCCTTGTCCAGCCGCGCCAGCTCGGCGCCTTTGTCGATCAGCCCGGCCATTGGCACCAGCACCTGCATTTCGCCCACCAGGCCGGTGGCCGACAGCGGCGCTTCGGCACCGGGCTGCAGAACGGTGATCGACTCGAGCTTGGCCAGCTTCTTGAGCAGGTGCTCGTTGTCGTGCAGGCGACGCACGTCTTCGGCGTTGCTGTTGCCGAGGAACAGTTGCAGCGGCTTGCCAGCGCCGATGTTCATTTCGCCACGGATGTTACGCACCGCCAGCATCAGGCCTTTGAGCCATTCGATGTCGCCTTCGGCGGCCTCGTCGATACGGGTCTCGTTGGCCACCGGCCATGGCTGGAGCATGATGGTCTTGCCTTCGGCACCGACCAGCGGCGCCAGGCGCTGCCAGATTTCTTCGGTGATGAACGGCATGAACGGATGCGCCAGGCGCAGAGCGACTTCCAGGACGCGCACCAGCGTGCGGCGGGTGCCGCGCTGGCGCTCGACCGATGCGTTCTCGTCCCACAGCACGGGCTTGGACAGCTCCAGATACCAGTCGCAGTACTGGTTCCAGATGAACTCGTACAGCGCCTGGGCGGCCAGGTCGAAGCGGAACTGCTCCAATTGGCGGGTCACTTCGGCTTCGGTGCGTTGCAACTGGGAGATGATCCAGCGATCAGGCAGCGACAGCTCGTAGGCTTCGCCGTTCTGGCCACAGTCTTCACCCTTGTCCAGCACGTAGCGCGCAGCGTTCCAGATCTTGTTGCAGAAGTTGCGATAGCCCTCGACGCGGCCCATGTCGAACTTGATGTCGCGGCCGGTGGAGGCCAGCGAGCAGAAAGTGAAACGCAGGGCGTCGGTGCCGTAGCTGGCGATACCTTCGGCAAACTCCTGACGAGTCTGCTTCTCGATCTTCTTGGCCAGTTGTGGCTGCATCAGGCCACTGGTGCGTTTTTGCACCAGGGTTTCCAGGTCGATGCCGTCGACGATGTCCAGCGGGTCAAGCACGTTGCCCTTGGACTTGGACATCTTCTGGCCCTGGCCATCGCGTACCAGACCATGGACGTAGACGGTCTTGAACGGAACCTGAGCGGTGCCGTCGTCATTTTTCACCAGGTGCATGGTGAGCATGATCATCCGCGCAACCCAGAAGAAGATGATATCGAAGCCGGTGACCAGCACGTCGGTGGAGTGGAAGGTCTTCAGCGCTTCGGTCTTCTCTGGCCAGCCGAGGGTGGAGAAGGTCCACAGACCCGAACTGAACCAGGTGTCGAGCACGTCGTTGTCCTGATTCAGAACCACGTCGGCGCCCAGGTTGTTCTTGGCCCGCACTTCGGCTTCGTCGCGACCGACATAGACCTTGCCGGACTGGTCGTACCAGGCCGGAATACGGTGACCCCACCACAGCTGACGGCTGATGCACCAGTCCTGGATGTCGCGCATCCAGGAGAAGTACATGTTCTCGTACTGCTTGGGCACAAACTGGATGCGGCCGTCTTCGACGGCGGCGATGGCAGGCTCGGCCAGAGGCTTGGTCGACACGTACCACTGGTCGGTCAGCCATGGCTCGATAACGGTGCCGGAGCGGTCGCCTTTCGGCACTTTCAGCGCGTGGTCATCGACGCTGACCAGCAGGCCGGCAGCGTCGAAGGCGGCGACGATCTGCTTGCGTGCCTCGAAGCGGTCCAGGCCGGCGAATTGCGTGGGCAGGGTGCTGTCCAGGCTCTCGTTGAGGCTGCCATCGATGTTGAACACCTGGGCCTTGGCCAGCACCACAGCGTTCTTGTCGAAGATGTTGATCAGCGGCAGGTTGTGACGCTTGCCGACTTCATAGTCGTTGAAGTCATGGGCCGGGGTCATCTTGACGCAGCCGGTGCCGAACTCGGGGTCGCAATAGTCATCGGCAATGATCGGAATGCGACGACCTACCAGCGGCAGCTCGACAAACTTGCCGATCAATGCCTGGTAGCGTTCGTCAGCCGGGTTAACGGCCACCGCCGAATCACCCAGCATGGTTTCCGGGCGCGTCGTGGCGACCACCAGGTAGTCTTTGCCTTCGGCGGTTTTTGCGCCGTCAGCCAGCGGGTAACGCAGGTTCCACAGGTGACCTTTCTCGTCGTGGTTTTCCACTTCCAGGTCAGAAATCGCGGTGTGCAGCTTGGTGTCCCAGTTCACCAAGCGTTTGCCACGGTAGATCAGGCCGTCTTCGTAGAGGCGCACGAAGGCTTCCTGGACGGCGGCCGACATGCCGTCGTCCATGGTGAAGCGCTCACGGGACCAGTCCACCGAAGAGCCCAGACGGCGGATCTGGCGGCTGATGTTGCCACCGGACTCGGCTTTCCATTCCCAGATCTTGTCGAGGAATTTCTCGCGGCCCAGTTCATGGCGGTTCAGGCCTTGGGCTTCAAGGCGACGCTCGACCAGCATCTGGGTGGCGATACCGGCGTGATCGGTGCCTGGTTGCCACAGGGTGTTGCGACCCTGCATGCGGCGGAAACGGATCAGCGCGTCCATGATCGCGTTATTGAAGCCATGGCCCATGTGCAGGCTGCCGGTCACGTTCGGCGGCGGGATCATGATGGTGTACGAGTCACCCGAGCCCTGCGGAGCGAAGTAGTTCTCGGACTCCCAGGTCTGGTACCAGGAAGTTTCGATGGCGTGCGGCTGGTAAGTCTTGTCCATGCGCGGCGGGAACCTGTGGCATTGATTCGGAAACCGGCAAGTATACCCCTGTGGTGGAGCTGCAAGCCACCAGTGGCAAGCGCCAGGCCCAAAGCGGCGATTGGGTTGAATCAGCCGCTATGGGTTGCTGGGCTCAGTTTTTATTGCCGGTGCTGGCCAGCAGTCGTTCCAGCCGTGCTTCAAGACGCCGCTTGATCTCGGTTTCGATATGCGGGGCGAAGTCGCTGATGACGTCCTGCATGATCAATTGCGCGGCCGAGCGCAGCTCGCTGTCCAGGTGCAGCAGGGCGTCGACACTGGGCGGTACGTCGGGGGTGGGGGCTTCGGCGGCGGGCAGCGCTGCTGTAGCCTGTTGTGCGGGGGCAGCGTCAGCCGGGTCGGCAAGGTGTACCGGCGGCTGGGGCGGGCTTTCGACCACATCGAACAGCAACGGGATCTGTTCTTCGTAGTGAACCGTTTCGGTCAGCAGGGGCGGTTGCAGGTTCTCGTCGCCGAGCAGCTTGCGGATCGATTCGAGATCGTCCAGCAGATGCGCGGATTCAGCTTTTTTTGAAGTATCCATCGTTTACTCAAAGACGCTGTAGTCGGTGGTCTTGCGGAGCATAGCCCTGTTCGCGGTAGGTGCGAAAACAGGTCCGCGCCGCCTGGCGAACAGCCGGGTCTTCGATTACGACCTCGGCAACCCGGGCAAATTGCTTGAAAAATGCCGGGATCTGCAAATCGAGGTTGATCAGCAGATCCCGATGCTCGCCCGCCGCATCGCCCAGGCCCAGAACCACGGGGGCCTGGTGGTCAGTTTCGGCATCGCCGTGGGGCACGAAGCTTTCGCCCTTGAAGCGCCACAGGCGCGCGTCGAGATCATCGCGCTGGGCGGCGTCGCTGCAATGCAGGTAGACCCGATGGCCAAGCCGCCAGGCCTTCTCCGTGAGCTTGCAGGCAAAGTCCAGCCGGGCCTCGCTGGCCGGGCTGGGTAAAATATAGAAGTCGATCTGGGGCATGTCAGTTCCGCAAACGGCCGCGCCCGCATTGATACAGGCCCATCAGGCGCGGCAGGTTGATCAAACGCCCGAGCGGTCCAGCAGGTACTGGGTCAGCAGGGGAACCGGACGTCCAGTGGCGCCCTTGTCCTTGCCGCCACTGGTCCAGGCGGTGCCGGCGATGTCCAGGTGTGCCCAGTTGTAGCTCTTGGTGAAGCGCGACAGGAAGCAGGCGGCGGTGATGGTGCCGCCTTTCGGGCCGCCGATGTTGGCGATATCGGCGAACGGGCTGTCGAGCTGCTCCTGGTACTCATCGAACAGCGGCAGTTGCCAGGCGCGGTCGTCCGCCAGCTTGCCGGCATCGAGCAGTTGGTTGATCAGGCCATCGTTGTTGCCCAGCAGGCCGCTGGTGTGGGCGCCCAGAGCGACCACGCAGGCGCCGGTCAGGGTTGCGATGTCGATGACCGCCTGCGGCTTGAAGCGCTCGGCGTAGGTCAGTGCGTCGCACAGCACCAGGCGGCCTTCAGCGTCGGTATTGAGAATCTCGACGGTCTGGCCGCTCATGGTGGTGACGATGTCGCCAGGGCGGGTCGCGGTGCCGCTCGGCATGTTCTCGGCTGCGGCAATGATGCCCACCACGTTGATCGGCAGTTGCAGCTCCAGTACCGCGCGCAGGGTGCCGAATACGCTGGCGGCGCCGCACATGTCGTACTTCATTTCATCCATGGCTGCGGCGGGCTTGATGCTGATGCCGCCGGTGTCGAAGGTAATGCCTTTGCCGACCAGCACGAAGGGTTTGTCGTTCTTCTTGGCGCCCTGATAGTTCATCACGATCAGGCGTGGTGGCTGCGCGCTGCCCTGGGCCACGGCGAGGAACGAGCCCATGCCCAGTTCCTTGAGTTTTTTCTCGTCGAAGACTTCGACCTTGAGATTCTTGTGCGCCTTGCCCAGCGCCTTGGCCTGCTCGCCCAGGTAAGTCGGGTGGCAGATGTTTGGCGGCAGGTTGCCCAGGTCGCGGGTCAGCGACATGCCGCTGGCGATGCCGCGGGCGTGGGCCACGCCGCTTTCTACCTGCGCAGTGCTGGCCTTGGCAGTCAGCAGGGTGATCTTCTTCAGGCTGCGCGCTTCGGCTTTCTGGCTCTTGAAACGGTCAAAGACATAGCCGCCGTCGAACAGGGTTTCGGCCAGCAGGCGGGTCTTGCCGTAGGTTTCGCGGTGCTTGACCTTCAGTTCGTCCAGGGCCAGTGCGGCATCGCTGCCGCCCAGACCTTTGAGGGTGCCGAGAATGCCGGCAATCACCTTGCGGAACTGACGGTCAGACAGCTCTTCATCCTTGCCCACACCGACCAGCAACACGCGCTCGGCCTTGAGGTTGGGCAGGCTGTGCAGCAGCAGGCTCTGGCCAACCTTGCCGGCCAGGTCACCGCGTTTGAGCACGGCGCTCAGGGCGCCACCGCTCAGGGCGTCGACACTCTTGGCTGCCGCACCCAGCGTCCGGCCTTCGCCCACGGCGACAACCAGCGTTGCGGTTTTCAGGGTTTCTGGGCTAACGCTTTTAACAACCAATTCCATGTCGGGTCCCCGAATGACTGTGAACTTTGCAAATGAATGAGGTAGGTGGCACGCGCCGTCCTGTGTCAAAGGTCTGGCGGATAGACTGACCCGCAGTTTGACCCTGCGATGTAACCGCTGACAACCCCGTAACGCATTTGTAGGAGATGGCTGAACGAACTATCCCCGTCGTTAAGTGACAGAAGGAGTCAATCACAGGATAATGCCGCATATTTTTTCCGGACCGTGCAGCCTGCTGCATGATTCCTTTACCGTGGCTCGTCTTTTTCCTTGTCTGGCCGCCGCTGCCTGGCAAATCTGGAGTGTCTGGTTTGATCGTCTTTCGTTATCTGTCCCGTGAAGTGCTGGTTACGCTGAGCGCCGTCAGCGCCGTGCTGCTGGTGATTATCATGAGCGGGCGCTTCATCAAGTACCTGGCCCAGGCTGCCTCCGGCGCACTGGACCCTGGCGTGCTGTTCATGATCATGGGCTTTCGCCTGCCGGGGTTTCTGCAGTTGATTCTGCCGCTGGGCCTGTTTCTGGGCATTCTGCTGGCCTACGGGCGCCTGTATCTGGAAAGCGAAATGACCGTGCTGGCGGCCACCGGCATGAGCCAGCAACGCCTGCTGGCGATTACCCTGGGCCCGGCGACGCTGGTCGCGCTGCTGGTGGCCTGGCTGAGCTTCAGCCTGGCACCGCAGGGTGCCTCGCAATTTGCCGTGCTGATCAACAAGCAGGACGCCCTGACCGAGTTCGACACACTGGTGCCGGGCCGCTTCCAGGCCCTGCGCGACGGCACCCGCATCACCTATACCCAAGAGCTGTCCGAAGACCGCACCCAGTTGGGCGGTGTGTTCATCTCCGAGCGGCGGATGTCCGACGACAAGAGCGAGGAACGGGGCATTACCGTACTGGTTGCCGAGAAGGGCCGTCAGGAAGTGCGCCCGGACGGCAGTCGCTTCCTGGTGCTGGAGAACGGCTACCGCTACGACGGCAACCCTGGCGAGGCCAATTACCGGGCCATTCAGTACGACACCTATGGTGCGATGCTGCCCAAGCCTGAAATCAGTGCCGAAGTCACCGAACGCGATGCGATCCCGAGCAGCGAGCTGTTCGGCAACGACACGCCGCGCTACCAGGCCGAACTGCACTGGCGCATCTCGCTGCCGATCCTGGTGTTCATCGTGACCCTGATGGCGGTGCCGCTGGCGCGGGTCAACCCGCGCCAGGGCCGTTACCTGAAACTCTTGCCGGCGATTCTTCTGTACATGGCTTACCTGACGATACTCATCGCCGTTCGCGGCGCCCTTGAAAAGGGCAAGCTGCCCATGGCGCTGGGCATGTGGTGGGTTCACGCCCTGTTTCTGGCGATCGGCGTGGGGCTGATGTACTGGGAGCCGTTACGCCTGAAGCTGGCCGCCCGCCGCACGGCCGGGGAGGTGGCTCATGGTTAAGCTCGATCGTTACATCGGCAAGAGCGTCTTCATGGCGATCCTTGCCGTACTGGGCATTATCCTGGGGCTGGCCTCGCTGTTCGCTTTCATCGATGAAATGGGCGACCTGGGTGACAACTACACGTTGCTCGATGCCGGCTCGTTCGTGCTGTTCACTGCGCCGCGCCGGGTCTATGAAATGCTGCCAATGGCGGCGCTGATCGGTTGTCTGATCGGCCTGGGTACCCTGGCCAGCAGCAGCGAGCTGACCATCATGCGCGCTGCCGGTGTGTCCATCGGACGTATCGTCTGGGCGGTCATGAAGCCGATGCTGGCGCTGATGCTGGTCGGCGTATTGGTTGGCGAATATGTGGCGCCCTACGCCGAGAGCAAGGCCCAGGCCGACCGCTCGCTGGCACAGGGCACCGGTAACTCGCAGAGCGCCAAGCATGGCCTGTGGCACCGCCAGGGTGATGAGTTCATTCACATCAACAGCGTCCAGCCCAATGGCTTGATGTACGGGGTGACCCGTTATCGCTTCGACGATCAGCGCCATATGCTGAGCGCCAGCTTCGCCCGCCAGGCCAGCTATCACGAGAACTACTGGGAGCTGAGCGACATCAGCACCACGCATTTCCGTGAAGGACACACCGAAGTGATCAAGACCCCGAATGAGCGCTGGGATGTTTCCCTCAGCCCGCAACTGCTCAGCACGGTAATCATGCCGCCGGAGTCGCTGTCGATCACCGGGCTGTGGAGCTACGCGCATTATCTGGCTGAGCAGGGGCTCAACAACGGCCGTTACTGGCTGGCGTTCTGGACCAAGGTGCTGCAACCGGCGGTCACTGTGGCGCTGGTGCTGATGGCGATTTCGTTCATCTTCGGCCCGTTGCGCTCGGTGACCCTTGGGCAGCGGGTATTCACTGGTGTGCTGGTGGGCTTTGTATTCCGCATCGCCCAGGATTTGCTCGGCCCGTCGAGCCTGGTGTTTGGCTTCTCGCCGTTGTTTGCGGTGCTGGTCCCGGCGGCGATTTGTGCCTTGGCCGGGGTGTGGCTGCTGCGTAGGGCGGGGTGATCTGAACAGTCAGTGCACGCCCTTTTGTGGGAGGCCGGTTCTGCTGGCGGCTGCTGTGCAGGATCACCGCTGAATCTGGCTGGCCTGTAGCTGACGTTAAAGGGCGTTGCCGCAGTTGACTGGGCTGCGGCGACGCCAAACCTGTCGCCCGCCAGGGCGAAGCAGGGCGGGCGAAAACACCTGCGCCAGTGCTGTCAAACGACCCGAACATCACCCAGCTGTACGCTTGGGCAATCTCACCAACTGACTGTTCGAATAGATGTCATGCCAGGTCCGCCCCTGCTTGTCATACAGCGCCCACACAAACCCCGCCCCAAGACACAACCCTGAGGCAATTGCCACCATGAAGCGCAGCAGCGCCTGGGTCAGACTGATCGCGCTGCCATCGGCATTCTGCACACGCACCCCCCATGCTTGCATGCCCAGCGTCTGGCCCGCATGGGTCCAGAACTTGGCAAAGAACGCAAAGCTCACCAGCAACAGCAGCGAAGACAGTACAGGGTCGCCATCCATTGCCCCGGACTCGGTCAGCTCACGCAAGCGCGCTTCACCGACAAAAGCCATCCAGATCAACTTGTAGATAAAGGCAGTGACGATTTGCACGGCCAGGCACAGCAGCAAGTCATAACTGATCGCCGCGAGGCGGCGTAACAGGCCAGCGGGCGGGAAGGGGCCTTCAGGCTTGAGCAGGCGGGTAGACATGGCAAGGCCTCGTTGACGAAGAGGCACTTATGGTAGCGGGGTTGGCCAATAAAAAAGCCCCTGGTAAGTCAATACCAGGGGCTTTTGGCGATCAGGCAGTTGCTTAGGCTTCTGCGATCACTTCGTCAGCCTGCATGCCTTTCTGGCCTTGCACGGCGATGAAGGTCACTTTCTGGCCTTCTTTCAGGCTCTTGAAGCCGTTGCCCTGAATCGCGCGGAAATGCACGAACAGATCCGGACCGCTCTCAGGAGTGATAAAACCAAAACCTTTCTCGTCGTTGAACCACTTAACGGTGCCGCTCTGACGTTGGGACATTTTCTTATTTCCTTGACGCTTGAATTAATGACAGCCTCTTTCGGCCGGAAATGCCAAAAAAGTACTGGGGCTGGTTGCAGGAAGTAAGAAACGTAGAACGGGTGTAGCAAAGCTTTGAGCTACTGCCCAGGTCCAGATTCAGCGACCTATGCAAACACAGTCAGGGCACTCTACGCCAACTCTCGTTACAAAAACAAGCCCCCGCGAAGCCCCGGATTTTAAAGGGCTTGAGCAGCACCCAAAGAAAATTCACCGGCTTGGGGCAAGTCGCATATCTGGCCTGCTTTGTGCACTTGGGCGGTGCACAAAACAGACCATTCGATGTTATTGCAGAACCATGAAAGATCATCGACAAAGCTGTGACGACTGCAGGCATGCAGCTGGTTTTTTGGCGCTGCGCTTAGCCGCGGAAGTAACGTTGCGCAACAA
The DNA here is from genome assembly GCF_024129895.2 of Pseudomonas sp. 21LCFQ02. Classification (NCBI taxonomy): domain Bacteria; kingdom Pseudomonadati; phylum Pseudomonadota; class Gammaproteobacteria; order Pseudomonadales; family Pseudomonadaceae; genus Pseudomonas; species Pseudomonas sp. 21LCFQ02. Next base: position 196,292 of record NZ_CM178749.1, on the reverse strand, counting down.
AAGGCATTTTTGCCACTTTCATCGGCACCTGCTTGCCACGGACCAGCGCCCAGACCGGGGTATCAAGAGCGCTGAAGGCGCTGTCCAGATAGCCCATCGCCAGCGGCCCGCCCAGGCTTGGACCGAAGCCACCACTGCTGACCTGGCCGATTTCCCGTCCCTGATCGTCGACGATTTGCGTGCCTTCGCGCACGGGAGTGCGCTCCTGCGGCAACAAACCGACGCGCTTGCGGCTCACGCCTTCCTGCTGTTGGGCGAAGATGCGCTCGGCCCCCGGAAAGCCTCCGGCACGTTCGGCGCCGGCGCGACGGGCCTTGGAAATCGCCCATAGCAGGCTGGCTTCCACGGGAGAAGTGTCACTATTCATGTCATGGCCATACAGGCACAGGCCGGCTTCCAGGCGCAGTGAATCCCGTGCACCGAGGCCGATGGCCTCGACTTCCGGTTCGGCCAGCAGGCGCCGGGCCAACGCTTCGGCGGCGCTGGCAGGTACTGAAATCTCGTAACCGTCTTCGCCGGTGTAGCCCGAACGGCTGACATAGCAGTCGCTGCCCAGAATGGTCACGCTGGCAAACTGCATGAAGGTCATGCTGGCAACTTGCGGGGCCAGGCGTGCCAGTACTGTGGCGGCTTGCGGGCCTTGCAGGGCGAGCAGGGCGCGTTGCTCAAACAGCTCTTCGATCTGGCACTGGCCGCTCAGGTGCTGACGCAAGTGCGCCAGGTCCTGTTGTTTGCAGGCGGCGTTGACCACCAGCAGCAATTGCTCTGGGCTGAGCCGGGCAACCATCAGATCGTCGAGAATCCCGCCGTCTTCATTGGTGAACAGCGCATAGCGCTGCATGCTCTGCGGCAGATCGATGATGTCCACCGGCACCAGGCTTTCCAGCGCGCGGGCGGCGTCTTTGCCGGTGAGTAGGATCTGGCCCATGTGCGAGACATCGAACAGGCCGGCCTGGGCGCGAGTGTGCAGGTGTTCTTTCATGACGCCGAGCGGGTATTGCACCGGCATTTCATAACCGGCGAATGGCACCATCCTGGCGCCCAGTTCGCGGTGCAGGCTGTGCAGCGGGGTGGTCAGCAGCGGTTGATCAGACATGGTCGATTCCTGAATGCGAATGTGCGGGCCTGTCCCGGAAAACCGGGGCAGGCCTGCCAGAGAAGCAAGTGAACGAGACGATCAGGCTTGCTGATAGCTCTCGATGGACGGGCAGGAGCAGACCAGGTTGCGGTCGCCGTAGACGTTGTCGACCCGCCCGACCGGTGGCCAGTACTTGCCGTCGACCAGCGAAGCCACCGGGTAGACCGCCTGTTCGCGGCTGTAAGGGTGATCCCATTGGCCGGTCAGTTCGGCAGCGGTATGCGGCGCGTTTTTCAGCGGGTTATCGTCTTTGTCCAGGCTGCCGTTTTCCACCGCACGGATTTCTTCACGGATGGCGATCATCGCTGTGCAGAACCGGTCGAGTTCTTCCTTGGCTTCGCTTTCAGTCGGTTCGATCATCAGCGTGCCGGCCACCGGGAACGACATGGTCGGTGCGTGGAAGCCAAAATCGATCAGGCGCTTGGCCACATCGTCGACGGTGATGCCGCTGCTGTCCTTGAGCGGACGCAGGTCAAGAATGCACTCGTGGGCGACCAGGCCGTTGCTGCCGGTGTACAGCACCGGATAGTGCTCTTCCAGGCGCCGGGCAATGTAGTTGGCATTGAGAATGGCCATCTGCGAGGCGCGCTTGAGGCCTTCGCCGCCCATCATGCGGATGTACATCCAGGTGATCGGCAGGATGCTGGCGCTGCCGAACGGTGCGGCGCATACCGCGCCCTGTTGCTGTTCCAGATGACGGTGCCCCGGCAGGAACGGCGCCAGATGCGCTTTGACGCCGATCGGGCCGACGCCCGGGCCGCCGCCGCCATGGGGAATGCAGAAGGTCTTGTGCAGGTTCAGGTGCGACACGTCACCGCCGAACTTGCCCGGTGCGCAGAGGCCGACCATGGCATTCATGTTGGCGCCGTCGATGTACACCTGGCCGCCGTTGTCATGCACGATGGCGCAGATTTCGCGAATGCCTTCCTCAAACACACCGTGGGTCGATGGGTAGGTGATCATCAGCGCAGCGAGTTTGTCGCGGTGTTCGACAGCCTTGGCGCGCAGGTCTTCGATATCGACGTTGCCGCGTGCATCGCAGGCGGTCACCACCACGCGCATGCCGGCCATCTGGGCGGTGGCCGGGTTGGTGCCGTGGGCAGAGGACGGGATCAGGCATACGTCACGGTCCTGGTCACCACGGCTCTGGTGATAGGCACGGATCGCCAGCAGGCCGGCGTATTCGCCCTGCGAACCGGCGTTGGGCTGCAGCGACACAGCATCGTAGCCGGTGGCCGCGCAGAGCATGGCCTGCAGTTCGTCGGTCATCAGTTGGTAACCGGCGCTTTGTTCGGCCGGGGCGAACGGGTGCAGGTTGCCGAATTCGGCCCAGGTCACCGGGATCATTTCGCTGGCGGCGTTGAGCTTCATGGTGCACGAGCCCAGCGGGATCATGCTGCGGTCCAGCGCCAGGTCCTTGTCGGCCAGTTTGCGCAGGTAGCGCATCAGCTCGGTTTCGGAGTGGTAACGGTTGAACACCGGGTGATCGAGAATCGCCGACTGACGCAGCAGGCCGTGGGGCAGACGCGAGGTGGCGCTGGCTGCCAGGCTGTCAAAGTCCGGCAGCGCCTGTCCGTCAGTGGCCAGCAGCGCCCACAGGGCTTTGATGTCGTCCGGGGAGGTGGTTTCGTCGAACGACAGGCCCAGATGCGTGCTGTCGACCTCGCGCAGGTTGACGTTGTGGCTGCGGGCGCGGCCATGCAGTTCAGCGGTGCGTGCGCCGGTGGCGAGGGTCAGGGTGTCGAAGAAGAACTCCTGCTCGGCTTTCAGGCCCAGCGGGTTCAGGCCGGCGGCGAAAATCGCGGTCAGGCGGTGCACGCGGTTGGCGATGCGGGTCAGGCCGCGCGGGCCATGGTAGACGGCATACATGCTGGCAATATTGGCCAGCAGCACCTGCGCGGTGCAGATGTTGCTGGTGGCTTTCTCGCGGCGGATATGTTGCTCGCGGGTCTGCATGGCCAGGCGCAGGGCTTGCTGGCCGTGGCGATCAACCGAGACGCCGACCAGACGGCCGGGCATGTCGCGCTTGAACGCATCACGGGTCGAGAAGTATGCCGCGTGCGGGCCGCCGAAGCCCAGCGGCACGCCGAAGCGTTGGGCGGTGCCGATCGCCACGTCGGCGCCGAACTCGCCGGGCGGGGTCAGCAGGGTCAGGGCCAGCAGGTCGGCAGCCACGGCCACCAGCGCATTGGCGCTGTGCAAGCGTGCGATCAACTCGCTGTAGTCGAACACATCACCATTGCTGGCCGGGTATTGCAGCAAGGCGCCGAAGTAATCGCTGACATCGCCCAGCTCGGCTTCGTCAGCCACCACCACGTTGATGCCTAGCGGCTCGGCACGGGTGCGCAGCACGTCGAGGGTCTGCGGGTGGCAATGGATGGAGGCAAAGAATTGCTTGCTGCCCTTGTTCTTGCTCAAGCGCTTGCAGAAGGTCATGGCTTCGGCAGCGGCAGTGGCTTCATCAAGCAAGGAGGCGTTGGCGATTGGCAGGCCGGTCAGGTCGCTGATCAGGGTCTGGAAATTCAGCAGCGCTTCCAGGCGGCCTTGGGAAATTTCTGGCTGGTAGGGGGTATAGGCAGTGTACCAGGCCGGGTTTTCCAGCAGGTTGCGCAGGATTGGTGCTGGTGTATGGGTGTTGTAGTAGCCCTGGCCGATGTAGGTCTTGAACAACTGGTTCTGCCCGGCAATGGCTTTGAGCGACGCCAGTGCGTCAGCTTCGCTTTGCCCGGCCGGCAGGTTCAGCACGCTGCTGCCCTTGATGCTCTCCGGAATCACGCTGGCAGTCAGTGCTTCCAGCGAGTCGTAGCCCAGCGTCTGCAGCATGGCCGCCTCGTCCGCTGCACGCGGGCCGATGTGCCGGTCGATGAATTCGTTGTTGGTGCTGAGCTCGATGCGATCACTCATGACGTGCTCCTCAGGCTTCGGCGTTGGCTTGGATCAGGCGGTCGTACGCGTCCTGATCGAGCAAAGTATGGATGGCGCTGGCGTCGGCCGGCACAAAGCGGAAGAACCATCCGGCACCCAGAGCGTCCTCGTTGACCTGCTCAGGGGTCTCGCTAAGCGCCTGGTTGACCTCGACCACTTCGCCATCGAGGGGCATGTACAGGCTGCTGGCGGCCTTGACCGACTCCACCACCGACACTTCGGCGTGTTGAGTGTAGGTCTGTAATTCGGGAAGTTGCACAAAGACCACGTCACCGAGCGAATTCTGGGCATAAGGCGTGATACCGACTGTGATGCTGCCATCGGCTTCGGTTCTCAGCCATTCGTGTTCAACGGTGAATCGCAACTCGCTCATAAAAACTCCTGGGGGGGCGACGGCATGCTGCATGGGCATGCCCTATGTCGCTCATCTAGCAAGTTTCTGACCAATTAAATTTTTTGTATATAAATCAAAGGCTTGATGGTTTTTTGAAGGAAATTGGCTTATTGCTCTGTAACGATTTCGATACGAGGTTGCTGGCAGGCGTCGCAGGCAACGGTTGCCGGCCTTGCAGATGGGTGCTCAGGGCGGCTCTGTATTTAAATCGTTACGGTGTATTGATTTCGATACGGCTAGGTGCGTGTCGTCTGTTGACCAATGCCGTACTTGCGCAGGCGGTGGGCAATTGCGGTGTGGGAAGTGCCCAGGCGGCTGGCGAGTTGGCGCGTCGAGGGGTAGTCAGCGTACAGGCGCAACAGCAGGTCCCTTTCGAACCCGTCGACTGCCTGTTCCAGGCTGCCGACGGTCTCGACGGGCTGGCCGGCGACTGCGGTCGCGGCGATATCCAGATCGGCCAGTTCCACCTGGCAGCTTTCACTGACGGCGGCGGCGCGGAAGATGACGTTCTGCAATTGCCGCACATTGCCCGGCCAGCGGTAGCCAAGCAATGCGCTTTGCGCCTCGCCAGTCAGGCGGCAGAGCGGGCGCTGGATCTGAGTGCAGGCCTGCTGCATGAAAAAGCGCCCCAGCAGCACAATATCCTGGCCGCGCTCGCGCAGCGGCGGCACGTGCAGGTTGAGGACGTTCAGGCGATAGAACAGGTCTTCACGAAAGCTGCCTTCGGCGACCATCTTTTCGAGGTCGCGGTGGGTGGCGCTGATGATGCGTACATCGACTTTGATTTCCCGGTCGCCGCCCACCCGGCGAAAGCTGCCATCGCTGAGAAAACGCAGCAGTTTGGCTTGCAGATAGGGCGACATCTCGCCGATCTCGTCAAGAAACACCGTGCCACGGTTGGCCAGTTCCATCAGCCCCGGCTTGCCGCCGCGCTGGGCGCCGGTAAATGCACCCGGCGCGTAGCCGAACAGCTCGCTCTCGGCCAGGCTCTCAGGCAATGCGGCGCAGTTCAATGCCAGAAACGGCTCGCCATGCCGGGCGCTGCTGGCATGGGAGGCGCGGGCCACCAGTTCTTTGCCGGTGCCTGTTTCGCCGCGAATCAGCAGTGGTGCATCCAGGGTTGCGACACGCTGGGCGCGGCCCTTGAGGGTGCGGATGGGCGCAGAATCACCGAGCAGCGCGTCGAAGCCTTCAGCGTGGTCGTGGTGCAGGGCCGACAGGCGTTCGCCGATACGGCTGGGCGGGTAGAGGGTGAGCAGGCCACCGGCTTCGGTGATAGGGGTGGTTTCCAGCAGCAGCGCTTCACCGCCCAACGTGATTTCGCGCATGGGCAGCCGAAAGCCGTTGTCGCGCAGGCTGGCTTGCAGGTCGGGGTCGTTGAGCAGTGTGCCCACCGGCTCACCCACCGGCTCGCGACCGATCAGCGCCACCAGCGCCGGGTTGGCCAGCAATACCAGGCCCTCGCTGTCCAGTGCCAGCACCGGGTCGGTCATGGCGGCCAGCAACGCATCGAGCTGTAGGTGGCGACGCTGGCCGGGCAGTATGTCGACCACGGTAATGGCTTCGACGCCGCGCACCCGAAACAGCGCGTCCTTGAGGTCTTCAAGCATCTTCGGGCTGAGCGTCGGCGCGTCGATATAGACGTTCGGCGGCACCATCTCCACGGCATCGAGGTTCAGATTGCGGCTGCCGAGGATCGCCAGAACTTCCTGGGTGATACCGACACGGTCAATGAAGCAGACATGGATGCGCATGATGAACAGGCATGGAGGCTCAAGAGGGCGCCAGTATGCCCTGTGATTGCCAACACGTCCTGTACGGTTGCTGTCCGGTCAACCGGGTGCCGCAGGCTTACTCCAATACTGTTCAGTTAAGTACACAAATCTCGCTGGGAGGCAGCTCTGCTGGCGAAGACGGCGGCACGTTCACAGCAGATGTAGTGTTTTTACTGGCCTCTTCGCGAGCAAAGCTCGCTCCTACAGATATTTGTGATGCTTGACCGAACAGTATTGGGGCTTACTCCAATACTGTTCAAATAAGCGCCGCATGCCTTTGTAGGAGCGACCTTGGTCGCGAAGAGGGCGGCACATTCGCAGCAGATGTAGTGTTTTTACTGGCCTCTTCGCGAGCAGAGCTCGCTTGTGTCTTTGATCAAGGTAAAGTCTGGGGTGAGAGGGGTGGATGGCAAGCTGACAAATCGCGGTGCCTAGAGCACGTGTGGGAGCCAAGCTGCCATCCACTCTTCCCGCTTTGGCTCAAAGCTCGAACAGTTGACTGAGTCCGACCTCGAACAACAAGCGTGAGTCAGGCCAAAGCGCCTCTCACTCTTTATCCTAGAGGTTTTACTCATGTCCGCCTATGCCGGTATTGATGTTTCCAAGGCCACGCTGCAGGTTGCGCTGTTTCCCAAAGCCGATGAGCTGTGTGTGCCTAATACTGAAGAAGGTCTCGCCAGCATCGCTGAGTACCTCAGCGCCCATCAGGTTGAACGAGTTCTTGTTGAAGCCACCGGTGGTTACGAGAAACTGTCGGTAAAGCTTCTGGCTAATGCCGGGTTCAAGATCCAGCGTATTAACCCTGTTCGTTCACGTCAGTTCGCTCTGGCCATGGGCAAGCGTGCCAAGACCGATCCAATCGACGCGCAAATGCTGGCCATGTTCGCCTCCAGCCTGGAGGCAAAGGGCTTCGCAAAGCCTGACGAGGAGCGCGAAGTCCTGCTTGAGCTGGTCAACTTGCGCAACAATCTGCTTCAACAACGTGACGACAACCGGCGCCGTATCAAACAGACCATAGTGCCCAGCGTGGTGGACATCTACCTCGCGTTGGAAGCCAGCCTCAAAGTGCAGATCAAAGCGGTAGATCAACTTGTCGATGCACAAGCGCGCAAGGTCGACTCAGAACTGCTGCAGCGGCTGCATGCCGTAAAGGGCGTAGGCCCAGTGACAATCGCCAGCCTGTTCTGCTACCTGCCAGAGCTGGGTGATCTGAGTCGTGGACAAATCGCAGCGTTGGCCGGTGTGGCACCGTATAACAACGACAGCGGTAGCAAGGCCGGCAAGCGGCAGATCTACGGTGGGAGGACGAAACTGCGCCGTGCGACCTACATGTGTGCGCTGGTGATGGTGCGCTACAACGCCGATTTCAAGGAGCGCTATGCGAGGCTGCGTGCCAAAGGCAAGTGCGCGAAAGTGGCCCTGGTGGCCTGCATGCGGGTGCTGCTGATACGTCTGAACGCCATGGTGCGCGACGGAACACCATGGCGTGATCACGTGGTTTGAATGGGGGGCGGGCTTTGCCCGCCATCGCGGAATCTATCCGCGATGGCATTATAAAATGCCCATTCATCGGGGGATGATGAAAGACAGTTGGCTCCCACTGTGGGCATACAGTGCTTAAGTGACCAGTATTGGGGCTTACTCCAGATGCTCCGGTTTGACCGGCTCGCCGGGTTGGGCATGCAATTGGGCGCGAATATCCTCGAACATCCGGTCGTAGTCCTGATGTTGCGATATTGGCAGCCCGGCCGGGTTGGGCAGGCCGTGGCGGATGGCGATGCGGCTGGCGTTCTGGGCAAAGTTGAAGGCCAGGTCGCGAGGCAGCTGGAAGGTTTCGCTGAACGGCTTGCCGTCGATTTCGCCCTGCATCTCGAAACTCATGCAGGTGCCCAGCGCCGGGTCTTCGACGCGTTGATAGCGCAGATGGATATCAAAGCTGTGATCGGTTTTTTGCAGTGCGCTGTGACTGAGATGCAGATGGCCGGGTTCGAACATGCTGGCGTTCCCCACAAAGCAGATGAATGTGTCCGGATAGACACTACCGGACTATCCGGGTTCAGCGCTTGTCGTGGGTCAATGGTGGCTTGCTGGCAGGTTCCGGGCGTGACCACAGCCACAGGTTGCCCATGGCCATGCCGGCGATTGCCAGATACAGCCACCACACGTGGGTGAACAGGCTCAGCATCAAAATGGCGCAGGCCAGCATGCTGATCGTCGCGCTGATCTTGCTGCCGCGCGAGACCATCCGGCCATTGCGCCAGTTGTACAGCATTGGCCCGAACAGCCGGTGATTCTCAAGCCAGGCATTGAGGCGTGGTGAACTGCGGGTGGCTGCCCAGGCGGCCAACAGAATGAACTCGGTGGTCGGCAGGCCGGGAACGAAAATGGCAATGATGCCTATCGCCAGACTGGTGTAAGCCAGCAGGCCGTAAAGCAGGCGTGAAAGTCTGGAGCCGGGCGGTTTGTAGGTCATGGTCATGATCGGCGAGTTCAAAAGCCCGGCCAGCTTAGGGGCTGTGCCGGGTGCAACGCAAACCGCGTTGTTGCAAGCGCAGCAGCCCCACCAAGGCTTGCCCCTGCTGTCATGCCTGAGCCACGTCAGCCTGAGGGGCCGCAGAGCCGGCGTAGGCGTGCTCCAGCAGCACACCAAAACGCTCGAACGCCGCCAGCGCGCCCTGGTCGAGTTCGGCTTCCTGGCTGGCGCTCAGTGGCAGCTCGTCGAGAATCCGGGTAAAGACTTTCCAGCCGGCGGCACGACCGCCCTCGGGCTCGCCCAGGTGACGCGCGCCGAATTGATGGCTGAGGTTCAGCGCTTCAGCGCGCTTGATCAGAAACGCCGCACCGAGCTTGGAACCTTCCGAGACGAACAGCCAGCCCAGCGCCTGGGCAACGCCGGGTTGCTGTACCGCACCCGCGACGCCGGCCGGCAGTTCGGTATTGAGGTCTTGCAGGTCGGCGGCGGCCTGTTCGGCGCGGCAACGCTGGGCCAGGTCCGGAATCAGGGCGATCAGTTGCGGGTCGCGGTACAGCGCTTGCAGTTCGCTCTGGAACAGATACTGGGCAACCACGAAGCGTGTGTAGCTGCTCAGGGTGGCAAACGGCGCATGGGCCTTGACCGCGTGATCGAGCTTCTCGTGTGGTGCGTGGGTGATCTTGTTCAGGCGTTGTGAGCGAAGCTCGCGGCTCGGGGTATCGGTGGTCATCGAATCTTCCTTGCGAGAAATTTCAGGGCTTGTTGAATAGACGAGTGGGCCGCTTGCGCCACGTAAAAAAATGCCGCACAGCGTGCGGCATTTGTTCAGCCAGCCAGTGGCGGTCAGATGTCCCACACCAGATTGACGCTGAAGTTGCGCCCCGGCTGGGTCAACCGGTCGAGGTTGGCGGGGGCCGTCACCCCGGCTTCACCGACGCCGTCGTAGCCGCGCACGTCATCCCACAGCCAGTACTGCTTGTCGGTCAGGTTGTAGAGGCCCGCGCTGAGCGTCACGTCCTGAGTGACCTTGTAGTAACCGGTCAGGTCCAGCACGCCGAAGCCCGGGGTCTTGAACTGGCTGGAAACCCCATCGGGGGTGTGGAAGTTGCTGTCATCGACGCGGTTCTTGCGCTTGACCAGGGTCCAGCTCAACAGCCCGCCGTAGTTATCCTGGTCATAGCCCAGGCCGAACACCCCGGTCAGCGGGTTGACGCTGTTGATCGGCTCGCCAGTGTCGTCGTTGCGGCCTTGCAGCCAGGCCAGCGACGCCTGGGTATACAGGCCCTGCGGCGCGCCGAAGTGGCCCAGATCCAGGCGGCCCTTGAACTCCGCACCCTTGATGGTGGCGTGGCGGATGTTGCTGGACTGGAAGGTCGTCTCGTTGTAACCGGGGCTCAGCGCGTCCTCGTTGATGAAGTCGCGGTACTTGTTATAGAACACTGCGACATCGAACGAACCGGCGTCGAAGCGGCCACGCAGGCCGGTCTCGAAGCTCTTGCTCTTTTCCGGCTCCAGATTCGGGTTGGGTTCAACCGAGTAGCCGGCGTTGGGGTTGTCGAAGCGGCCAAACAGGGCCTTGGCCGATGGGGTGCGGAAGCCTTCGGCGTACTGGCCGTACCAGGTGTACTGTTCGTCAATCGCGTAGGTCACGCCAAACTTGGGCGAGACCCGATGCCAGGTCTTGTCGTCGCCGCTGGCCTGCCCGTTGCTGGCCAGGTTCAGGGAGTTGATGAACTCCGGGGTCAGCTTCGGATCCAGGCGGGTGTGGTCGTAGCGCACGCCCGGCGTGAAGGTCCAGTTGTTCCAGCTGATCTGGTCCTGGGCGAACAGCGCGTAGCTGGTAATGGTCGGGTCCGGGAAATCGCTGGTCGGCACCAGACGGTCGGCGGTGCTCTCGGCGCCCACGGCGCGGCAGGCGCCCAGTACTCGGGCACAGATGCCGTAGCCGCTGCGCAGGCCGGTGACTTTCTGTTGCTTGAGGGTCGTGCCGTAGGTCAACAGGTGGTCGGTCTCAGCCAGGGTAAAGGCCTTGTCGGCCTGGGCATCGAAGATCCACTGTTTTTCCTGATAAGTGGTATCACGGAAACGATAGACATCGCGGGAGAACGGGAAGTAGCGCTCTTCAGTACCCTGCGAGGTTTTGGCGTTCTGGTAGTTCAGGCTCCACTTGAGGTTGTCGGCCAGCAGGCTGTCGAGGGCCAAGCGATGCTCCAGGCCGAAACGCTCGCGGGTGATGGTGTCGTTGCCCAGCCTTGACTGGTACATGCCCAGCCCGGCACCGTTGGTGAACGGCCCGCCCACTGCGCTTTTCAGGTCGGTATCGCGGTCGTCCTTGTAGCGTTCATAGGTCAGTTGCAGGCGCGCATCATCGGCGTAGTTCCAGCCCAGCTTGGCCAGCACGTTGGTCGAGCGCACGTCTTGCGGGTTGGCCTCGGTGCGCGCCAGGCCATTGCCGCCGGTGCCACCGTAGGACTCGGTCTCATGGCCGTTGCGCTGGCTGGCGTGCAGCAGCGCATCGAAGTCGTTGTAGCGACCGGCGACGCTGACGGAGGTCAGCCAGCTGTCGTCAGCCGAACTGTAGCCGGTCTTCAGGCGCGCGCCGGCGTCACGACCGTCTTTGATGATGTCGTCGGCATCCAGGGTGTAGTAGCTGACCACCCCACCGATGGCGCTGCTGCCGTACAGGGCCGAAGCCGGGCCGCGGAGAATTTCGACGCGCTTGACGATTTCCGGGTCGACGTAGTTGCGTTGGGTCTGGGCGTACGGGCCGCTGAAGAAGCGGTCGGGCACCTCGACGCCATCGACCTGGGTGAGAATCCGGTCGCCATCGATACCGCGAATGTTGTAGCCGTTGGTCCCCGCCCGGTGGCCTGCGCCGCCCACCGAAACGCCAGGCTCGTAGCGCACCAGGTCGCGAATGTTATTGACGTTCTGGCGGTCCAGTTGCTCGCGGGTATGCACGCTGACCGTGCTGCTCACGGTGCTGATGTCCTGTGACTGGCGAGTGGCACTGATGGTGGTCTGATCCAGCGCCAGCACGCTGCCGTTGGCGCGGCGTTGCAGCACCACGTTCTGCGGGCTGACGGTGCGATAGCCCAGCGTGCTACCGGCCAGCAGGCGCTCCAGTGCTTGCTCGGGGGCCAGCGAACCCTGCACGCCCGCCGTGGTGACGTTACGGGTCAGTTCCGAAGGCGCGCCGACCTGCCAGCCGGTGATTCGGCTGAATTCGTTGAGTGCCGCCACCAGCGGTTGCTGGGCGATATTGAACGAGTACTGGCCGGCACTGCGCTGGCTGGCGGGTGCGGTTTCGGCGGCGAGCACCGACATGGCGGGCAGGCCGGCGCTCAGCATGGCCACGCTGAGCAAGGACAGCGCGAAACGTGAGCGGGGTAGTGCGGCGGATGGCATCGAAAGGGCTCCCTGGCGTGTGTCGTCGGCATCATTGGAGATACTTGGGTAATACGAATCAGTTGCATTGGCTATGACTAGACGAACGGCACCAGGCGGGCGCGTAAAAATAACTGGGTAAATTCCTACAGATTTATCAGGCCGTTCGCGCACCGTGCTGGCCTGATATCGAGCAGCATTAAACGCTTGACGCTTAAGGTGGATGATAAGCATTATCATCGGCTTGATTGTCGGTCGAGCCCTGCCGTGTCCCAGTCCCGCTTCAACGATGTCTTCCAGGCCCAGCGCGATGTGCTTTTGCGTACCCTGCAGCGCATGGTCGGTAGCCACAGCACCGCCGAGGACCTGTTACAGGAAACCTGGCTGCGGGTGACCCGCGCCCTGACCGAGCGACCCATCGATCATCTGGAGCCTTTTGTCTACCAGACGGCGCGCAACCTGGCCCTCGACCATTTGCGCGCGCAACGCCTGCGCGAGCGCATGTTGGTTGAGGATGTACCCACTCAGGAGCTGGAGAGCGTTGCCGCGCAGTTCGGCTCACCCGAAGACTCTGCCCATGCTCGCCATCTGCTCGACAGCCTGGGCGCCAGCCTTGGGCGGTTGAGCCCGCGCCAGCAGCGGATTTTTGTGCTCAGCCGTTTGCATGGCTGTAGCTATCAGGAAATTGCCGATACGCTGGATGTCTCACCAAGCACCGTGCAAAAAGAACTCAAACTGATCATGGCGATCTGTATCGGAGTCATTGCCAGGCTTGACCACGCCTGATAAACACGTCCGTTACAAGAAATGCCGAGGAACACCGTGACCGTAGCCCCCCAACGCCCGCCAGGCGAAAACGTGTCGGGCGCAAGCGCCATGGATCAGGCCTTGAACTGGCTGATCGAACTGGACGCCGCCGATGCCGGGCAGCAGGCGCGCTTTGAGGCCTGGCTGCGGGCCGATCCTGCGCATGCCGAGGCGTTCGCCCAGGCCGAGGCGATCTGGAATAGCCAGGTCGTGCGCCAGAGCGCCGCGACGCTTAACCAGCGCCCGCAGCGCTGGCAGCGCCTGCGCGCCTGGACCCGGCCCATGGCGGCGGCAGCGGTGTTGCTGCTGGGGGTGGGCTATTTCGGCAATCTGCCGCTGCGCTTGCAGGCCGATCATCTGACCGTGGCCGGCGAGCGGCAGCGGCTGGAACTCGATGATGGCTCGCGGGTGCTGCTCAATACCCGTTCGGCGTTCTCCAGCCAGTTCGATGAGCAGCATCGCCTGGCGCGGCTGTATCAGGGCGAGGCGTTTTTCGAGGTGGCCAACGCCCATGGCATGCCACTGGAGATCGAGGCCGGGCCGCTGCGGATGAGCACCCGTGGCAGTGCGATGTCGGTGCGTTATCTCGACGGCGAGGCGCGGGTGCAGGTGCAGCGTGGCGCGGTGGATGTGCATGCGGTCAAAGGTGGTTCGCGGCTTAGCCTGAGTGCCGGTGATAGCGTCAGCCTGAACGCCGCCGGGCTTGGCCCGCAGCAACGCCTGGACCCTGGCCGGGACCTGGCCTGGGTGCAGGGCCGACTGATTTTCGACAACTGCCCGATGGGCCAGGTGCTCGATGAGTTGCGGCGTTATTATCCGGGCCTGATCGTCAACACCAATCCGGCCCTGGCGCAGGTCAATGTGACCGGTAACTACCGGCTGGACAACCCGCTGGATGTAGTCCGCTCACTGGCCGAGATGACCTCCGCGAGCGTGCATGAATTGCCCAAGCTGGTGATTATCAATTGACTGGTTTTGTCGGGGCGGATTGATCCGCGAAGGCCTTACGATTGGTGCATGGATCGTGGCCGCAGTTGTCTGGACTGAGGGTTTCCCCCCTTTGCCGAAACAAAGGGGGGGCGTCCGCCAGGGCGAAACACGGCGGCTGAGAGAGCGCCAACGCCATTGAGCCGTTTTGATGTCGTAACGGCCTTTACGAATTATGCAACGCCAGGCAGTTATCCAGCATGCGGTTGGAAAACGCCCACTCATTGTCGTACCAGGCCAGCACCTTGAGCAGTCGACCACTGACCTTGGTGTGGTTGGCGTCGAAGATCGACGACAGCGGGTTATGGTTGAAGTCGTGCGACACCAGTGGCAACTGGTTATAGCCCAGCACTTTCGAATTCTGGCTGGCCGCTTTCATCAGCGCATTGACCTCATCGGCCGTGGTATCGCGCTTGAGCTGTACGGTCAGGTCCACCAGTGACACATTGATCACCGGCACCCGCACGGCCATGCCGGTCAGTTTGCCGGCCAGCTCCGGCAATACCAGCCCGACAGCCTCGGCGGCGCCGGTCTTGCTCGGGATCATCGACTGAGTGGCCGAACGCGCACGGTACGGGTCGGTATGGTAGACATCGATCAGATTCTGATCATTGGTGTAGGCATGCACCGTGGTCATCAGGCCGCTTTCGATGCCCAGTTCGCGGTGCAGCACCTGCGCCACCGGCGCCAGGCAGTTGGTGGTGCACGAGGCGTTGGAAATGATCTGGTGCGACTGGCGCAGCACGTCATGGTTGACGCCATACACCACAGTGGCGTCGGCGCCGCTGGCCGGGGCCGAGATGATCACTTTGCTGGCGCCGGCCGTGATGTGCGCCGCCGCCTTGTCGCGGCTGGTGAACAGCCCGGTGCATTCGAACACCACATCGACCTGTTGGGCCTTCCAGGGCAGGTCTGCCGGGTTGCGGATGGCGCTGACTGCAATCCGGTCACCATTGACTGTCAGGCTTTCGCTATCGCACTCGACGGTGCCGTCAAATGGCCCATGGACAGTATCGAAGCGCAGCAGGTGGGCGTTCATTTCACTGTTGCCCAAGTCGTTGATGGCGACGACCTGCAAGTCTTGCCTATAGCCTTGGGTATACAGTGCGCGCAGGATGTTACGACCGATGCGGCCAAAACCGTTGATTGCGATACGAAGGGCCATGAACGCGTCCTCTCTGGAATTTGTTGTTTGAATTACAAGATTATTCTCATAAAAATAGAAAACAAGCCTTTTTGGTGGCAATATTTTCCTAAACCTACAAATACAAACCTTGAAGATCCGACACCATGACCCAAGTCACGGTCTTGCCTGACAAACCGGTGACCTGCCACTGTCCAGAATCTTTACGGGTGACCATAGACCTTAGCCTGGAGTTCATCACATGCATCCCCGCATCCTTGAGGTCACCGAACGGCTGATCGAACGCAGCCGTCCGACCCGCCAGCGCTACCTGCAACTGATCCGCGAGGCGGCCAGCGACGAACCCATGCGGGCCAAGCTGCAATGCGCCAACTTTGCCCATGGCGTCGCCGGCTGCGGCAGCGAAGACAAGCAGACCCTGCGGCTGATGAACGCTGCCAACGTGGCGATCATCTCGGCCTACAACGACATGCTCTCGGCGCATCAGCCCTACGAGCACTTTCCCCAGCGCATCAAGCAGGCCCTGCGCGAGGTCGGTTCGGTCGGCCAGTTCGCCGGTGGCGTGCCGGCCATGTGCGATGGTGTGACCCAAGGTGAGCCGGGCATGGAACTGGCCATCGCCAGCCGGGAAACCATCGCCATGTCGACCGCGGTCGCGCTGTCGCACAACATGTTCGATGCCGCCCTGATGCTGGGGATCTGCGACAAGATCGTGCCGGGGCTGATGATGGGCGCGCTGCGCTTCGGCCATCTGCCAACCCTCTTTGTGCCCGGCGGGCCGATGGTGTCGGGCTTGTCCAACAAGGAAAAGGCCGACGTGCGCCAGCGCTATGCCGAAGGCAAGGCGAGCCGTGAAGAACTGCTGGACTCGGAAATGAAGTCCTACCATGGTCCGGGCACCTGCACCTTCTACGGTACTGCCAATACCAACCAGTTGCTGATGGAGGTGATGGGCCTGCATCTTCCCGGTGCCTCGTTCGTCAACCCGTACACGCCGTTGCGCGATGCGCTGACCGATGAAGCCGCGCAACAGGTCACCCGCCTGACCCGCCAAAGCGGCAGCTTCATGCCGCTTGGCGAAATTGTCGATGAGCGTTCGATCATCAACTCCATCGTCGCTCTGCACGCCACTGGCGGCTCGACCAACCACACCCTCCACATGCCGGCCATCGCCCGGGCGGCGGGGATTCTGTTGACCTGGCAGGACATGGCCGACCTTTCGGATGTGGTCCCGACCCTGACCCATGTCTACCCTAATGGCAAAGCTGATATCAACCACTTCCAGGCCGCTGGTGGCATGTCGTTCCTGATTCGGGAGCTGCTGGGCGCCGGGCTGCTGCATGAAAACGTCAATACCGTAGTCGGTCATGGGCTGAGCCGTTACACCCGCGAGCCGTTTCTCGAAGACGGTAAACTGGTGTGGCGCGAGGGGCCGCTGCAAAGCCTCGATGAAAATATCCTGCGTCCGGTGGCGCGGCCATTCTCGCCAGAGGGCGGCCTGCGGGTGATGCAAGGCAATCTCGGTCGCGGGGTGATGAAAGTGTCAGCGGTGGCCCTTGAACATCAGGTGGTCGAGGCGCCGGCCCGGGTGTTCGAAGACCAGCAGGCGCTGGCCGATGCGTTCAAGGCCGGTGAGCTGGAGCGCGATTTCGTCGCCGTGATGCGGTTTCAGGGCCCGCGCAGCAACGGCATGCCGGAGCTGCACAAGATGACCCCGTTCCTCGGCGTGCTGCAGGATCGCGGCTTCAAGGTCGCGCTGGTCACTGACGGGCGTATGTCGGGCGCCTCGGGCAAGATTCCGGCGGCCATCCACGTTTGCCCGGAAGCCCATGATGGTGGCCCTTTGGCTTTGGTGCATGATGGCGACGTGATTCGGGTCGACGGTGTCAAAGGCACATTGCAAGTTCTGCTCGAACCGGCAGAATTGGCCGCAAGACAACCGGCAACCACGCAGATCGACAGCAGTGTCGGCTGCGGTCGTGAGTTGTTCGGTTTCATGCGTGTGGCCTTCAGCTCCGCCGAGCAGGGGGCCAGCGCCTTTACTGCAAGCCTGGAGGGACTCAAGTGAAGCTGGCTCTGGTAGGTGATATTGGCGGTACCAACGCACGGTTCGCGATTTGGGAAGACGATCAACTGCACTCGATCCGGGTGTTCGCCACGGCTGAGTATGCAGGTCCTGAACAGGCCATCGAACTCTACCTGCAAGACCTTGACCTGCAACGCGGTGATGTCAGCCATGTCTGCCTGGCCGTCGCCGGCCCGGTGGACGGTGATGAATTCCAGTTCACCAACAGCAACTGGCAGTTCAGCCGTTCGAAATTCTGTGAGCACCTGAAGGTCGAGCACCTGTTGCTGGTCAACGATTTCGCGGCCATGGCGCTGGGCATGACCCGGCTGGGTGAGGATTACCTGACGGTCTGCCATGGCATCGGCAAGCCGCAGCGGCCGCGTGTGGTGATCGGGCCAGGCACCGGCCTTGGCGTCGGCACGCTGGTCAAGACCGGCGACAATCACTGGACCGCGTTGCCCGGGGAGGGCGGTCACGTCAACCTGCCGGTCGGCAGCGCCCGTGAAGCGCTGTTGTGGACCCGCCTGATGGCCGAGCACGAACACGTCAGCGCCGAAACCGTGCTCAGCGGCGCCGGGCTGCTGCGCCTTTATCAGGCCAGTTGCGCACTGGACGGCATCGACGCGCCGCTGAAATCGCCGGCAGCCGTGACTGCCGCCGCCCTGGATGGCGATACCGTGGCGGCTGCAGTGCTCGAGCAGTTCTGTGTGTTTCTCGGCCGGGTGGTGGGCAATAACGTCCTGACCCTTGGCGCGCTGGGAGGCGTGTATATCGCAGGCGGCATGGTGCCGCGCTTCACTGAGTTCTTTATCAACAGCGGATTTAGCCAGGCGATGGCCGACAAAGGCGTGATGAGCGATTATTTCGACGGCCTGCCGGTATGGCTGGCGACTGCCGAGTATCCGGGCCTCAATGGCGCCGGGGTGGCCTTGCAACAGGCGTTTGGCGAGGGAGAACAGGTACTCGAATAACCCGCTGTCCACACAATAACAATTCACTGAACAAGGACGACCTTCTTGAGTTCAGCCCATAAAACCCTGCTGCTGGTCGATGACGACCAGGAGATTCGCGAACTGCTTGAAACCTATCTGAGCCGTGCCGGTTTTCAGGTCCGCGCCACGGCGGACGGTGCCCGGTTTCGTCAGGCGTTCAACGAAGCCCCCGCTGACCTGTTGATCCTCGACGTCATGCTGCCCGACGAAGACGGCTTCAGCCTGTGCCGCTGGGCGCGTCAGCATCCGCGCCAGCCGCATGTGCCGATCATCATGCTCACCGCCAGTTCCGACGAGGCTGATCGGGTCATCGGCCTGGAACTGGGGGCCGACGATTATCTGGGCAAGCCGTTCAGCCCACGCGAGTTGCTGGCCAGAATCAAAGCCCTGCTGCGCCGCTCCGGGTTTGGCCAGGAGCGTGGCGGGGAAGTGCTGCTGTTCGATGAGTGGCGCCTGGATATGGTCAGCCACCGGCTGTTTCATGCCGATGGTGAAGAGGTGATTCTTTCCGGTGCCGATTTCGCCCTGCTCAAGCTGTTTCTCGATCATCCACAGCAGATCCTCGACCGCGACACCATCGGCAACGCCACCCGAGGCCGTGAACCGATGCCGCTGGAGCGCATCGTCGATATGGCGGTCAGCCGGCTGCGCCAGCGCTTGCGTGACACCGGCAAGGCGCCGCGCTTGATTCGTACCGTGCGCGGCAGCGGTTATCTGCTGGCCGCGACCGTGCAGTCGGGAGTGGCTCATTAACGGCGCACGCCAGCGCTGGCTGGCGCTGCCACGCACGTTGCTCGGGCGCATGCTGCTATTGACCCTGTTGGCGGTGCTGCTGGGCCAGTCGCTGTCGGGGATCATCTGGGTGGCGCAACTGCGCGCCACCCAGATGGAAGGCCTGCTCAACAGTGCGCGCAGCCTGGCTTATTCGATGGCTGCCAGTGTCAGTTATTTTCGCTCGCTGCCGGTCAGCTACCGGCCGCTGGTGCTCGACCAACTGCGCAGCATGGGCGGTACGCGCTTTGTGGTGTCGCTCAACGAGCACCCGCTGGACATGCAGCTGCTGCCGGCCACAGCGCGTAAAGATGCGGTATTGAGCGCGGTGGGCGAGGTGTTGCGCAGTTCGTTGGGCGAGGGGCCGAAGATCGTCGCCTGGTTCGTCAGCCCCGATGAGCTGCGGCTGTTCAACAGCGGCCTGAAACTCGATGAGCTGCCGCGCTCATGGGCGCACTACGCGTTGACTCTGGAGCCGGTCAATCCGCCGGTGCTGGTCACCCAGATCGAACTGGCGCCCGGCGAATGGCTGTACATCGCGTCACTGCTGCCCGCACCCTACACCTTTCTGGAAGAACCAGACCTGCCGGCCCAGCAGGTCTGGTCGATCGCCTTGACCAGCGCGTTCCTGCTGCTGTTCATCGGCCTGCTGGTGCACTGGCAGAGCCGGCCGCTCAAGCGCCTGGCCAGGGTGGCACGGGACCTGTCACTGGACGGTGATGCCTCGCCGCTGATCGAGGGCGGCAGCAGCGAGGTGCAGGAGGTCAGCCGCGCGTTCAACACCATGCGCACCCGCATCAGCCGCTACCTGACCGAGCGCGGTCAGTTGTTCAGCGCCATTTCCCATGACCTGCGCACGCCCATCACTCGCTTGCGGCTGCGCGTCGAACTGCTTGATGACCCGGATTTGCAGGCGCGCTTCGAGCGCGATCTGGACGAGCTGGAATTGCTGGTCAAAGGCGCACTGCAGTGCGTCAAGGACACCGACATCCACGAAAACATCGAACCGGTGGACCTCAATAACCTGCTCGATTGCCTGGTGGAGCCCTATCTGTCAGCGGAAGGGGGCGCGCGCATCACCCTGCGCGGTGTGGCTCAGGCACCCTACATGGGCAAGCCGCTGGCGCTGCGGCGCTGTATCGGCAACCTGATCGACAACGCGCTCAAGTACGGCTACCGCGCCCACCTGTATATCGAAGACCGCCGCGAGGCGTTCGTGCTGCACGTTGATGACGAGGGGCCGGGCGTTCCCGAGCAGCGCCTGGAACAGGTGTTCGAGCCTAATGTGCGGCTGGCTTCGAACCAGCAAGGCTACGGCCTGGGGCTGGGCATTGCGCGCAATATCGCCCATAGCCACGGCGGCGAGGTGAGCCTGCAGAACCTTCGCGAGGGCGGCTTGCGGGTAACCCTGGAGCTGCCGCGCTTGCCCTGATGCCATTGCATTGCCACTAAATGTCACCAACCTGTGACTATTCCCTATCCCTTCGTTACCAAGCGGTCTTTCGATATGGCTAGACTGCTTTCAAGCGCAGGCAACCGACCTGCCCCGAATAACAACAACAAGGCCGAATCAATGAATGCTCTGTCCCAGCTTGCCGCTGCCATTTCTCTTGCCACGTTGCTTCCTTTCACTGCCCAGGCTGCCGAGTCCAAAGGCTCGGTAGAAGTTGTCCATTGGTGGACCTCCGGTGGCGAAAAAGCCGCTGTCGACGTCCTCAAGGCTCAGGTCGAGAAAGACGGTTTCACCTGGAAAGACGGCGCCGTAGCCGGTGGTGGCGGGGCGACGGCGATGACCGTGCTCAAGAGCCGCACCGTGGCCGGTAATCCGCCGGGCGTGGCGCAGATCAAGGGGCCGGACATTCAGGACTGGGGTTCGATGGGCCTGCTGAGCACCGACACCCTCAAAGATGTCGCCAAGCAAGAGAAATGGGACGAGTTGCTCGACAAGAAAGTCTCTGACGCGGTCAAGTACGACGGTGAGTACGTCGCCGTGCCGGTGAACATTCACCGAGTCAACTGGTTGTGGGTCAACCCGCAGGTGCTGGAGAAGGCCGGCGTGGCCAAGGCGCCGACCTCCCTCGAAGAGTTCTACGCCGCCGCTGACAAACTCAAGGCGGCCGGTTTCATTGCCCTGGCCCATGGGGGCCAGCCGTGGCAGGACAGCACGGTGTTCGAGAACCTGGTGCTCTCGGTCATGGGCCCTCAGGGCTACGAGCAAGCGTTCGTCAAACTGGACGATAAAGCGCTGACCGGTCCTGAAATGGTCAAGTCGTTCACGGAATTGAAGAAAGTCGCCACCTACATGGACCCCAACCGCGCCGGGCGTGACTGGAACATTGCCGCCGCCGATGTGATCAACGGCAAGGCCGGCATGCAGATCATGGGCGACTGGGCCAAGAGCGAATGGACGGCCGCAAAGAAAGTTGCCGGCAAGGACTACCAGTGCGTGCCGTTCCCGGGCACCGAGAAGGCGTTCACGTACAACGTCGACTCGCTGGCGATCTTCAAGCTCAACGCCGATCGTACGGGTGATATCGCTGCCCAGCAGGACCTGGCCAAAGTCGCGTTGGGTGAAGAGTTCCAGAAGGTCTTCAGCATCAACAAGGGCTCGATCCCGGTGCGCAAGGATATGCTCGCCAGCATGGACAAACATGGCTTCGACAGCTGCGCCCAGGCCTCGGCCAGGGACTTCCTGGCAGACGGTGGCAATGGCGGCCTGCAGCCAAGCATGGCGCACAACATGGCCACCTCGCTGGCTGTGCAGGGCGCGATTTTCGATGTGGTGACCAACTACATCAACGACCCTAACGCTGACCCGGCCCAGGCGGCCAAGCGGCTGGCCTCGGCGATCAAGGCAGCCCGCTAGCAGCCGTAGCGTTATTCGCTGCTGAAGCAGCTCCTACGGCAGCTCCTACGGCAGCTCCTACGGCAGCTCCTACGGCAGCGCCTACGGATATCACCTTAACCGTTGTGTGTGTCGACGGGACTCTTTGCGGGTCTCGCGACCGCCTGCGGCCTGAATTCGACCCGACTGGATGACTTCAATGACTTCTGTCGCTGTGTTCAACAAAGCCTCGCCGCTCGATGCGCTGCAACGCTGGCTGCCCAAACTGGTGTTGGCGCCCAGCATGCTCATCGTGCTGGTGGGCTTCTACGGCTACATTCTCTGGACCCTGGTGCTGTCGTTTACCAACTCCACCTTTCTGCCGTCCTACAAGTGGGCCGGGCTGGCTCAGTATGCGCGGTTGATGGATAACGACCGCTGGTGGGTGGCGAGCAAGAACCTGCTGTTGTTCGGCGGGTTGTTCATCGGCATCAGCTTGGTGGTCGGGGTGATTCTTGCGGTGTTGCTCGACCAGCGGATTCGCCGCGAAGGCGCGATCCGCACCATTTACCTGTACCCGATGGCGCTGTCGATGATTGTCACCGGCACCGCTTGGAAATGGCTGCTCAATCCCGGCCTGGGCCTGGACAAGCTGCTGCGTGACTGGGGCTGGGAAGGCTTTCGCCTCGACTGGCTGGTGGACCCGGAGCGGGTGGTGTACTGCCTGGTGATTGCCGCCGTGTGGCAGTCCTCCGGCTTTGTCATGGCGTTGTTTCTCGCCGGCCTGCGCAGTGTCGACCAGTCGATCATCCGCGCCGCGCAAATGGATGGCGCCAGCCTGCCACTGATTTATTGGCGGGTGGTGCTGCCCAGCCTGCGCCCGGTGTTCTTCAGTGCGGTGATGATCCTCGCCCATATCGCGATCAAGAGCTTCGACCTGGTGGCGGCGATGACCGCTGGCGGGCCGGGTTACTCCTCTGACCTGCCGGCGATGTTCATGTATGCCTTCACCTTCAGCCGCGGACAGATGGGCATGGGCTCGGCCAGCGCGATGCTGATGCTCGGCGCGATCCTCGCCATTCTGGTGCCGTACCTGTACTCGGAACTGCGGAGCAAACGCCATGAGTAACACGATCGGCTCCAATGGAACCACCGTCAGCCGTTTGCTGATCCACGCGGTTTTGTGGCTGGCCTGCCTGGTGTATCTGGTGCCGCTGGTGGTCATGCTGCTGACCAGCTTCAAGACCCCGGAAGACATCGGCAGCGGCAACCTGCTCAGCTGGCCGGCGGTGGTCACGGTGATTGGCTGGGTCAAGGCCTGGAACATCGTCGATGGCTATTTCTGGAACTCGATACGCATCACCATTCCGGCGGTGATCATCTCGACGGCCATCGGCGCGCTGAACGGTTACGTGCTGTCGATGTGGCGCTTTCGCGGCTCGCAGCTGTTTTTCGGCTTGCTGCTGTTCGGCTGCTTCCTGCCGTTTCAGACCGTGCTGCTGCCAGCGTCCTTCACCCTCGGCAAGATGGGCCTGGCCAGCACCACCACAGGCCTGGTGTTTGTTCATGTGGTCTATGGCCTGGCCTTTACGACGCTGTTCTTTCGCAACTTCTACGTGACCATTCCCGAGGCGCTGGTGCGTGCGGCACGGCTCGATGGGGCGGGGTTCTTCACCATCTTCTGGCGCATCGTCCTGCCGATGTCGACGCCGATCATCATGGTCTGCCTGATCTGGCAGTTCACCCAGATCTGGAACGACTTCCTGTTTGGCGTGGTGTTCTCCAGCGGTGACTCGCAGCCGATCACCGTGGCCCTGAACAACCTGGTCAACACCAGTACCGGGGTCAAGGAATACAACGTGGACATGGCCGCGGCGATGATCGCCGGGCTGCCGACACTGCTGGTCTACATCCTGGCCGGCAAATATTTCCTGCGCGGGCTGACCGCCGGCGCGGTCAAGGGCTAGGGATCAATCATGGCAACTCTCGAACTGCAAAACGTCAACAAACGCTACGGCAGCGGCCTGCCAGACACGCTGAAAAACATCGAACTGAAAATCAAGGACGGTGAGTTCCTGATCCTGGTCGGCCCGTCCGGTTGTGGCAAATCGACCCTGATGAACTGCATTGCCGGCCTTGAAGACATCAGCGGCGGGGCGATTCTCATTGATGGCGAAGACGTCAGCCAGACCAGCCCCAAGGACCGTGACATCGCCATGGTGTTTCAGTCCTACGCGCTGTACCCGACCATGAGCGTGCGCGAGAACATCGAGTTCGGCCTGAAAATTCGCAAGCTGGCCAAGCCGGCCATTGATGAGGAGGTCAGCCGGGTGGCGCGCCTGCTGCAGATCGAACATCTACTTGAGCGCAAGCCGGCACAGCTTTCCGGCGGCCAGCAACAGCGTGTGGCGATGGGCCGGGCATTGGCGCGGCGGCCGAAGATCTACCTGTTCGACGAGCCGTTGTCCAACCTCGACGCCAAGCTGCGGGTCGAGATGCGTACCGAAATGAAACTGATGCACCAGCGCCTGAAGACCACCACGGTGTACGTCACCCATGACCAGATCGAGGCCATGACCCTCGGTGACAAGGTGGCGGTGATGAAGGACGGCATCGTCCAGCAGTTCGGTACACCACGGGAGATCTACAACGACCCGGCCAACCAGTTTGTCGCCAGCTTCATCGGCTCGCCGCCGATGAACTTCATCCCGCTGCGTCTGCAACGCCGTGACGCACGCTTGCTGGCGCTGCTCGACAGCGGTCAGGCACGCTGCGAGCTGCCGCTGGGTTGCAACGACGCGGGGCTGGAAGACCGTGAAGTGATTCTTGGCGTACGCCCGGAGCAGATCAGCCTGGCTGCTGGCGATGGCCAGGGATTACCGACGATTCGCGCCGAGGTGCAGGTGGTGGAGCCTACCGGCCCTGACACCCTGGTGTTCGTCAACCTCAACCAGACCAAGGTCTGCTGCCGTCTGGCGCCGGATCAGGCACCGCAGGTCGGCGAGACCCTGACCCTGCAACTGGACCCTACCCGCGTGCTGCTGTTTGACGCCGCCAGCGGTGAGCGTCTGGGCGTTCTCGGGCGTGCCGAGGGCGCAGGCCGGCAGGGCAATGTGACCTTGCTCAATCGCAAGTGAGTGGACGCTGTAAAGCTGAAAGCCAATAACAATAATTGAGGACTCATGGGATGAACAAGCACGATGCGCCATCGTATTCACGGCTGAAAAGCCTCTGCCAACTATCGATACTGGGCAGCCTGGCCCTGGCCGGTGGTGTGCAGGCGGCTGAAGCGTTCAGCGCCGATTCACCGTGGATGACCGGTGACTGGGGCGGGGCGCGCACCGAATTGCTCGACAAGGGCTATGACTTTTCGCTGGAGTACGTCAGCGAGGCGGCCAGCAATCTCAATGGCGGCTACAACGACGACACTACAGCGCGCTGGAGCGATCAGTTCGCCTTCGGCCTGAAAGTCGATTTGCAGAAAGCATTCGGCTGGCAAGGCGCCGAGTTCAAGCTGGCGATCACTGAGCGTAGCGGCCGTAATATTTCCAATGACCGGATCGGCGACCCGCGGGCTGGCACCCTCAGTTCATCCCAGGAAGTCTGGGGCCGTGGCCAGACCTGGCGTCTGACCCAGATGTGGCTCAAGCAGAAATTCATGGATGACGCGCTGGTGGTCAAGCTCGGCCGTTTCGGGCCGGGCGAGGAATTCGCTTCGGCGCCGTGTGACTTCCAGAACCTGAGCTTCTGCGGCGCGCAGCCAGCCAACTACGTCAACACCTGGTACAACTGGCCGGTCAGCCAGTGGGGCGCAGCGCTGAAGTACAACATCACCCCGGAGTTCTTTGCGCAGATCGGTGTGTTCGAGCAAAACCCTTCGAACCTGGAGATTGGCAACGGCTTCAAGCTCAGCGGCAGCGGCTCGCAGGGCACCCTGGTGCCGGTGGAAGTGGTCTGGAGTCCGAAGGTCAACGGCTTGCCCGGCGAGTACCGGCTGGGCTACTACCACAGCAGCCCGGACGCCGACGATGTCTATGAAGGCGCCAACGGCCTGCCGCAGCCGGTGTCGGGAGGCGCGTTCAAATCCCATGGCAGCAAGCACGGTGGCTGGGTCATGGCGACCCAGCAACTGACCGCCCACAACGGTGATGCCTCACGCGGCCTGACCCTGTTTGCCGCCGCGACGGTGCATGACAAGGCCACCAACTACATTGATAACTTCCAGCAGATCGGCCTGCTCTACAAAGGCCCGTTCGACAGTCGGCCCAAGGATGACATCGGCATTGGTATCTCGCGCATCCACGTCAACGACGATGCCCAGGACCGTCGTCGGCTGGTCAACCTGATCAACGGCATCAACGACTACGACAACCCGGCGTTCCTGCCGGTGCAGGACACCGAGTACAACTCGGAGATTTACTACGGCTTCCACGTCACCAACTGGCTGACCGTACGGCCCAACCTGCAGTACATCCGCCATCCCGGTGGCGTGGACAAGGTTGACGATGCGCTGGTGGCCGGTCTGAAGATCCAGACCAAGTTCTGATAACGGCTGTGTGTGCTTTGCGGGCAGCCTGGCTGCCCGTTTTTTTGGGCGTTGTATACATCGGAGCAGCTTCAGCTACAAAGCCTTCACGGCAAAAGCCCTACGGTCTAATGCCGAACAGTTAAGGGCAACAAGGTCCGGTGGGAGTTGTCGGCCGGCGCTCCGGGCAGCCGACGGATGCTGCGGTGCATTCACAGCAAATGTGCCGGTTTTACTGGCCCTTTCGGGGTGGTCCCCCTCCCACCGGGACCGAGTTGAGCCGGATAATCGCTTAACTGATCGGCATTAGTCCTACGGTGTTGCAGATTCAGCCCTGATCTTCCAGCGGGTAGCGGCTGTCGTTGAGGCTTTCCTTGATCTTGCGCAGGTGCGGCTGGAAGTCCACGCCGCGGCGCAGGGTCATGCCGGTGGCCAGTACGTCCAGCACGGTCAACTGAATGATCCGCGAGGTCATCGGCATGTAGATATCGGTGTCTTCCGGCAACGGAATGTGCAGGCTGACCGAACTGGCCTGGGCCAGTGGCGAACCGGCGGCGGTCAGGCCGAGCACCGAGGCGCCATTCTCGCGGGCCAGACGTGCGACTTCGACCAGGTCGCGGGTGCGTCCGGTGTAGGAAATGATCACGAACAGATCACCGGTGTGCGCCACCGAGGCGAGCATGCGCTGCATCAGTACGTCGGCGTGAGCACTGACCGCCAGGTTGAAGCGAAAAAACTTGTGCTGGGCATCCATGGCTACCGGTGCCGAGGCGCCCAGGCCAAAGAAGTGGATCTGCCGGGCCTGGATCAGCATGTCCACGGCGCGGCTGATCTGCGCCGGGTCCAGAGCCTGGCAGGCGCTGTCCAGCGAGGCAATGGCACTGCCGAAGATTTTTTGTGTGTAGGCCTCGGGGTTGTCGTCCGGCTCCACGGCACGGCTGACGTAGGCGGCGCCACTGGCCAGGCTCTGGGCCAGTTGCAGCTTGAGTTCCGGGTAACCGCTGACGCTGAACGAGCGGCAGAAGCGGTTGACGGTCGGTTCACTGACCTTGGCCGCCTGGGCCAGGGCTGCGATGCTCAAACGGGTGGCCATCTGCGGGTTGAGCAGGATGACTTCGGCCACCTTGCGTTCGGCTTTATTCAGCTCCGGGAGTCGGTTCTGGATCTGCTCCAGGAGATTTCGTGTGCGGTCCATGACGGCATCCTGATCGGGGGCTGTTCGACAGACGTTCGCCTGGCGGCTTTAGCCTGTAGCAAAGGTGGCCTATCGTACTGAGAGGCCGAGTGAATCACCACCGGTATAAAGCTTTGGATAAAATGTTGTAGTTATTACTACATTTGGCCTTGAGGAATACCTTTAAAAAAGGTATTTGTAGTCTAACTTGATAAAAGAACTAACATTATGCCCCTGATTACGGTTGATCCGTGCACTTTCGCCCTGTTCGGCGCTCTCGGCGATCTGGCTGTGCGCAAACTGTTTCCGGCTCTTTATCAGCTCGATCGTGCAGGTTTGCTGCATGACGATACGCGCATTATCGCTCTGGCCCGCGAGCCGGGCGACGAGGCCTCGCACCTGGCCTATATCCACCAGTCGATGCGCCGCTTCATTCCCGAGACGGAGCTTGAGTCCGAACACGTCACCCGCTTTCTGGCGCGGCTCAGCTATCTGCACCTGGATTTCCTGCTGCCGGAGGGCTATCTGGCCCTGGCCGAGCGGGTCAGCAACGCCGATTCGCTGATTGCCTACTTCGCCACGCCCGCCTCGGTGTACGGCGCGATTTGCGAGAACCTCGCGGCGGCAGGCCTTGCCGAGCGCACCCGGGCGGTGCTGGAGAAACCCATCGGCCACGATCTGGCGTCTTCGCGACGGGTCAACGATGCGGTGGCGAAGTTTTTCCCCGAGAACCGGGTTTATCGCATCGACCACTATCTGGGCAAGGACACGGTACAGAACCTCATTGCCCTGCGCTTCGCCAACAGCCTGTTCGAAACCCAGTGGAACCAGAACCATATCTCCCACGTGGAAATCACCGTGGCCGAGAAGGTCGGCATCGAAGGCCGCTGGGGCTATTTCGATCAGGCGGGGCAACTGCGTGACATGATCCAGAACCACCTGCTGCAGTTGCTGTGCCTGATCGCCATGGACCCGCCCAGCGACCTGTCGGCCGACAGTATTCGCGACGAGAAGGTCAAGGTGCTCAAGGCCCTGGCGCCGTTCACCCCGGAGCGTCTGGCCACTCAGGTGGTGCGCGGTCAGTACACTGCCGGCTACAGCGAAGGCAAGCCGGTGCCGGGCTATCTGGAGGAAGACAACTCCAACACCGAAAGCGACACCGAGACCTTCGTTGCCCTGCGCGCCGATATCCGCAACTGGCGCTGGTCGGGGACGCCGTTTTACCTGCGCACCGGCAAGCGCATGCCGCAGAAGCTGTCGCAGATCGTGATCCACTTCAAGGAGCCGCCGCACTATATCTTTGCCCCGGAACAGCGCCTGCAGATCAGCAACCGGCTGATCATCCGCCTGCAGCCTGACGAGGGTATCTCGCTGCAGGTGATGACCAAGGATCAGGGCCTGGACAAGGGTATGCAGTTGCGCAGCGGCCCGCTGAATCTGAACTTCTCTGACACTTACCGCAGTGCCCGGGTGCCTGACGCCTATGAGCGGCTGTTGCTGGAAGTGATGCGCGGCAACCAGAACCTGTTTGTGCGCAAGGATGAAATCGAATACGCCTGGCAGTGGTGCGATCAACTGATCGCCGGCTGGAAAAAAGCCGGTGATGCGCCCAAACCGTACGCCGCCGGGTCCTGGGGGCCGATGAGTTCCATCGCCCTGATCACACGTGACGGGAGAGCCTGGTATGGCGACATGTGATTTGCAATTGCCGGCGGGCCTGAAGGCCCATGACTTCGATAATGCGGCGCAACTGGCCGAGGCGCTGGCCAGCGATGTGGCCGAGCACTTGCGCGCCGCCATTGCGCAGAACGGCAAGGCCACTCTGGTGGTGTCCGGTGGCCGTAGCCCGGTGGCTTTTTTCGAGCGTCTGGCGGCCGAGCCGCTGGACTGGTCGCAGGTGGTGGTCAGCTTGGCTGATGAGCGCTGGGTACCGGTGGAGCACCCGGACAGTAATGCGGCGCTGGTACGCCGTCATTTGCTGCAAGGCCCGACCGCTGCGGCAAAGTTGCTTGGCTTGTATAGCCTGGCGCCGAGCCTGGAGGCCGCCGCCGAGCAGGCTGACCGGTTGCTGGCCGAGCTGCCGCCGATCGATGTGCTGGTGCTGGGGATGGGCGATGACGGGCATACCGCCTCGCTGTTCCCGTCCAGCCCGAATCTGCGCGAAGCCCTGAGTCTTGGTGGTGAGCGCCGCTGCCTGGCGATGCTGGCGCCCAGCGTGCCGCATCAGCGGCTGACCATGACCCGTGAGTTGCTGGCCTCAGCCAGCGTGAAGATTCTGTCGATTGCAGGCCAGGCCAAGCTCGACACCCTGCGCACCGCTGTGCAAGGCGATGACGTGACGGCTTTGCCGATCCGCGCCTTTCTCAACCCGTCTCTTGAAATTTACTGGTGCCCCTAAGCCAAGGAAACATCGCCGTGACCCAAGACCAAAATAATCAGCCACTCAACAGCATGGCGAACAAGACAGCCCGGATCGATGAGCTCTGCGCCCGGGCCAAAATTCTTCCGGTGATCACCATCGCCCGCGAGCAGGACGTGTTGCCGCTGGCCGACGCGCTGGCTGCCGGTGGCCTGAGCGTGCTGGAAGTCACTCTGCGTTCAGCGTTCGGCCTGGATGCGATCCGCCTGTTGCGCGAGCAGCGCCCGGAGCTTTGCACCGGTGCCGGGACCATCCTCGACCGTCGTACCCTGGCTGACGCTGAAGCGGCGGGCGCGCAGTTCATTGTGACGCCGGGCAGCACCCATGAGCTGTTGCAGGCTTCGGCCGCAAGCGAAGTGCCGCTGTTGCCCGGCATCAGCAGCGCCTCTGACATCATGCTCGGCTACGCCCTGGGTTACCGGCGCTTCAAGCTGTTCCCGGCGGAGGTCAGCGGGGGGGTGGCGGCGCTCAAGGCGCTGGGCGGCCCCTTCAACGAAGCGCGGTTCTGCCCGACCGGCGGGGTCAATGCGCAGAACCTTAAAAACTACATCGCCCAGCCCAACGTCATGTGTGTCGGCGGTAGCTGGATGATCGACAACGCCTGGGTCAAGAACGGCGACTGGGGCCGTATTCAGGAAGCCACCGCTGAGGCCGTAGCGCTGTTCGGCTGAGCGGCAGCAGGCTGGCGGCAAACCAAAAATCCGGTGCCTGTGCACCGGATTTTTTCTGCGTGCTTTTCGTGCTCAGTTCCGGCCGGATTTGAAGCCCTGGCGGGGCCGGGTGCGCAGCGGGTCGAGCAACGCACCCAGGCCGTTGTGGTCAATCTCGTGCATCAATGCCAACAGGGCGCCCAGCTCACCCTTGGGAAAGCCTTCGCGGGCGAACCAGTTCAGGTAATGGCCGGGCAGGTCAGCCAGCAAGCGGCCCTGGTACTTGCCAAAGGGCATTTCACGGGTGACCAGCAGTTTCAATGATTCGGGATTCATGGCTTATCGGTTCTGAAGAGGGGAAGGACCGGGGCTGACCTGAGTCAGCGCGTCACCCGGCGGCGATGACAGTCGTGTGGCTTGAGCAGCTTGCCCTGCACCGAACGCACCTGCAGGCTGAGTACGGGTTGCTCGTGCTCGTTATCGAGCAACACCGAATGCGTCTCGCCAGGTTCGAACAAATGCTGCTCACCCCATTGGCGCAGGCATACCACAATCGCAAAAGTCGAGCGGCCCCGCTCGGTCAGCACGTACTCATGGTAGGCGCTGCCATCGGAGGCCGGGCAGATTTCGAAGATGCCCAACTCCACCAGCACTTTCAAACGTGCGGCAAGAATATTCTTCGCCAGACCAAGACTCTTCTGAAAGTCGCCGAAACGCCGGATATCGTCGAAGGCATCGCGAATGATCAGCAGCGTCCAGCGCTCGCCGATGGCTTCCAGTGTGCGTGCCACAGGACATTCGCTGCTTGCCAGCGCTATATGCCTAGCCATTGGATTACCTTTCAGAGGTTAAAAAAACTGGTTGCAGATTAAAACCTGAATTGTTACAACTCAATCATCTGGTTTTAAATTGAAACTGCTTATTTTGTCAGGGATGACCCCATGAGTTGCAGCAGCCATTGCGAGCAAGCCACTGCACCGTCAGTCATAAACGAGCCATTGCAGCTCTCCCGTTCACTGAGCCTGATCTTATCGATCACCTGCGCGCTGGCGGTGGCGAATGTGTATTTTGCCCAGCCCTTGCTCGATAGCATGGCGCAGAGCCTGAATGTTGCGCCCGGCAGCATTGGTATTGTGGTCACAGCCACGCAGATCGGTTACGCGGCCGGACTGCTGCTGATCGTGCCGCTGGGCGACTTGCTCGATCGCAAGGCGTTGATCATCACGCAAATGCTGTTTTCAGTCGCGGCTCTGCTGGCAGTGGGCATGGCAGGGCAATGGTCTGTGCTGCTTGGCGCGATGGTGCTGGTCGGCTTGATGGCGGTGGTGGTGCAGGTGCTGGTGGCCTGCGCCGCCAGCCTGGCCATCCCGGTGCAACGCGGCCAGGCGGTGGGGACAGTGACCGGCGGCATTGTGCTGGGCATCCTGCTGGCCCGCTTCGCCTCTGGTCTGATCGCCGATCTGGCCGGTTGGCGGGCTGTGTATTACGTGTCTGCCGGTTTGATGCTGAGCATGGCGCTGGTGTTGTACAAGACCATCCCTGCGCTTGACCTGCCACGCGCTGACAGTTCCTACAAAGCCTTGTTGATCTCGGTCGGCAAACTGTTCATCAGCGAGCCGGTGTTGCGCGTTCGTGGCGTATTTGCCTTGCTGATCTTCGCGGCGTTCAGCGTGTTATGGACCTCGATGGTGTTACCTCTGAGTGCCCCGCCGTGGTCGCTGTCCCACACCCAGATCGGCTTGTTCGGCCTGGCAGGTCTGGCCGGTGCACTGGCCGCCGGCAGAGCGGGGCGCTGGGCTGACCAGGGCTTGGGGCAACGCACCACGGGGGTGGCTCTTGCGCTGCTGGTGCTTTCCTGGTTGCCCATCGCTTGGGCCGAAACCTCGTTACTGGCGCTGGTGCTGGGTGTGGTGATGCTCGATTTTGCCGTGCAAGCGGTGCATGTCACCAATCAGAGCCTGATCCTCGCCGCCCGGCCGGACGCGCAAAGCCGTCTGGTGGGCGCCTACATGTGTTTTTACTCGGTTGGCAGCGCGCTGGGGGCAGTGGCGGCGACCCAGATGTATGCGCTGGGGGGCTGGTCAGCGGTGTGCCTGTTGGGTGCCGCAGTCAGTACCGCCGCCTGGCTGTTCTGGGCATGGATACGCTTTAGCGAGCTGCGCCTGGCGCCCTCGGGCTAGCCCTGTACATCACTCGGTATTTGTCTGCACCCTCACTCAATTATGCGTCAAGGTGTTTATGAAACTTCACCACTTGCTGCTGGCCATCCTGATCACTGCTATCTGGGGCTTCAACTTTTCGGTCATCAAACTGGGCCTGCATAGCGTCGATCCGCTGATGCTGGCCGCCATTCGTTTCGCACTCTGCGCACTGCCGGCCATCCTGTTCATCCCCAGGCCGAATGTGCTTTGGCGCTACATCGCAGGTTACGGGCTGGTGTTCGGCATCGGCCTGTGGGGGGTGGTGAATCTGGGGATCAAGTCCGGGCTGTCGGCCGGTATCGCTTCACTGGTGCTGCAGTTCAGTGCCTTCTTCACGATCTTGCTGGGCGGCTGGGTGTTCAAGGAAAAGATCACACGCTTTCAATTGGCCGGTATCGTCATCGCGCTGGCTGGTTTGTCGAGCATCATCTTCATTGCCGATGGTTCGGTCAGCGTGACCGGGCTGGCGCTGGTGCTGTTCGGTGCCTTGGCCTGGAGTGTGGCCAACATCATCATCAAGAAGGCCAAAACGGCTCAAGTGTTTGCCTTTCTGGTCTGGTCCAGCGCCTTTGCGCCGCTCCCGCTGTTGCTGCTCGATTACTGGGTAAATGGCACGCAGGGTTATGGCGTACTGGTCGCGCAAATGGATTGGCGTGCCGTGTCGTCGATCCTGTTTCAGGTGTACCCCAATACCTTGTTTGCCTATTGGGTCTGGAACTCGCTGCTCAGGCAATACCCGGTTTCGACGGTGGCGCCGCTGTCACTGCTGGTGCCGATCTTCGGCATGCTTGGTTCGGCACTGATCTTTAACGAGCGCCTTTCGGCAATCAAGGTGGTTGCCGTGCTGCTTATAGTCTGCGGTCTGGCTGTGGGCTTGTATGGCGAGCGGATCAGGCAGGCATTGAGCAAGCGCTTGACGCGCACGGCCTGATCACTGTCCGGCATGGCTGATAGCCAGACTTGCAGTCTGCATGCTGGCAAAAAGCAACTTCATGCAGAACGCAACGCATGGATTTTCAGGGTTTTTATTAAGTTATTGAAATTAAACATAAAAATAGAATCTAAAAAGCTGGCACAGGCCATGCAACTCTCCAGGCAGCCACACCCAATTTGGTATCAACTGCCTAGGAAGGATGAGTGAAATGACTGACATCAACAAAGAATCGATCAACCTGCTCAACGACCTGATCGAAACCAGCAAGGATGGCCAGAAGGGCTTTGAGACCAGCGCTGAAGACATCAAGAACCCTGCCATCAAGCAGTTCTTCCAGACCCGTGCCAGCGACTGCGCCAGCGCCGTAGCTGAACTGCAAACCGAGGTTCGCGCCTTGGGCGGCGACCCGGAGACCTCTTCGAGCGTTGGCGGTACGCTGCACCGCGCCTGGGTGGACCTCAAGTCGCTGGTTACCGGCAAGAGCGATGAAGCGATCCTCAATGAGGTTGAGCGCGGTGAGGACGTTGCGCTCAAAGCTTACAAAGACGCTCGTCAGAAAGCGGTTGAAAAATCCCTGCCAGCTAACGTCACCGGTCTGATCGACCGTCAGTTGCAAGGTGCTCAGGCCAACCACGACAAGGTCAAGGCGCTGCGCGATCAGGTCCGCGCTGCCAATCATTAAGGGCACGTTTGACCGGCAAGGATGCCATCACGCCAACCGCCAGCGGCTACACCGCGCTGGCGGTTGGCGTTTGTGCGTAATCGATAAACTCAACCCGATTGCGGCCGTGATGCTTGGCGTTGTACAGCGCTTTGTCAGCGCTATCGAGAAACGCGCTCAGCTCGTCATGCTTGCTGACGCTTGCCGTGGTCACACCAATACTCACGGTAATCGCCTGCTGATCATGCTCTACCGCAGGCAGGGTCATGATGGCCTGGCGAATGCTCTCGGCCATGGCCAGCGCCCCTTGACGCTCGGTATTGGGCAGTATCAGCAGAAACTCTTCGCCACCATAGCGCGCCGCAAAATCACCGGCGCGCCGGGCGTTGCCGGCAATGCACTGGGCGACCTGACGCAATGCCTTGTCGCCGCCCAGATGCCCGTGGCGTTCGTTGAAACGGCGAAAGTGGTCTACATCGATCATCAGTAGCGACAGTGGATCGCCGCAGCGCTGTGCGCGGCCCCACTCGCTGGCCAGGGTCAGGTCGAGCTGGCGGCGGTTCGGCAGACCGGTCAGGGCATCGGTGGCAGCCAGCCCGGCCAGTATGTTTTCTGCCCGCTGGCGGCGGCGCAGTTCACGGCGCAGCAGGACGGTCAGCCACAGGATCCCCAAGCACAGCACGCCGGTGGCGCTGCCGACCAGCAAGGCATTGCGCTGCCAGGCGGCATAGACGGCCGATTCCGGCTGGCTGATGACCACCACCAGCGGCAGGCCTCTGACCCTGGAAAAGGTGTACAGGTGCCGATGCCCGTGCTCTACCGACATGCCCACGAAACTGCCTTCAGGCAGCTCGAGAATGTGCTGGTAGTTGGCGTTGCCGGCCATCACGGTGCCGGTCTGGTCTTCATCGGCCTCGACCGGCTCCCGGACCAGCAGTACACCTTGGGTATTCATCAGGCTCAGGCTGCTGTCCGGCCCCAGCGACTGGCTGCGGAACAACGGCTTGAAGTAGGCCAGGCGCATGGCCGCGCCGGCCACCCCGAGAAACTCACCGTTGGGCCCCGACAAGCGGCGACTGAAGCTGATGCACCAGTCCTTGAAGCCCCAGCGGGCCTTGAATGGCTGGCTGATGTGCAGCCCGGGCAGGTTGCTGTCGCGGTGATGTTGAAAGAACGGGCGGTCGGCGAAGTTCTCCTCGCGCCTGGCGCCTGGCAACGAGTCGGCAAGTACATCGCCGTTCTGGTCGAGCAGTAACAGGTCACCTTTATAGGGCGCTGCTGCGGCACGATCAAACAGTACCTGATGGCGCAGGTCGTCGGGTAACTGGCGCAGGCGCTCATGCTGCCAGGCACTGATCATCCCGTTGATCGAGGCGTCGTAGAGTTCGGCGCTGCGCACCACATCGGCTTCGATCAGCCGCACGATATTGGACGCCGCCCGGGTGGCGCTGAGCAGCGCGTCGTTGCGCTCGCGCATCAGCAACGAGGCGACGATGCCTAGAATGGCGATCAGTGACAGCAGGCTGCCACAGATCAACAGAAGCTCGGAGCGTATCCAGCCAGCAGGTACGTTCATTGCAGCCACTCGACTCAAGGGGCGGCGGCGATCCGTTCATGCCGCAGACTCTGGAACTGATTTTTATCGGTATATCAGGTTTTCGGCAGGACGCCGCCGATCAATAGACCAATCACCCGCCGTTTTTCGCACGTACCGTTCAGCGGCTCGGCAGACTGACACCAAAGGTGTTGATTCCGTCGCGGCTGGTCACGAACACCGTGCCGCCGTGCATCAGTGCGATGGCCTTGACGATGGCCAGGCCCAGACCGTGGTTGGCGCCGCTGTTACTGCGTGAGGCATCGACCCGATAGAAGCGCTCGAACAGCATCGGCAGATGCTCGTCGGCAATCGCCGGCCCCGGATTGCTGACACCGATGTGAACCTGTTGCTCAAGCCGCTCGATAGCGACGCGGATAGTCTGCCCGGCGCTGGTGTGCTGTACGGCGTTATGCAGCAGGTTGATCAGTGCGCGGCGCAACTGGGCCTTCTCGATCGGGACGCTGGCATCGCCGTGCACCTGGACCGCAACCTGCGCGTCCTCAAGGATGAAGTCCAGATACTCCAGGGTTGTCGCCACTTCCTCGGCCAGCGACACGCGGGTCAGTTCACTGGCCTTGCCGCCCTGGTCAGCGCTGGCCAGAAACAGCATGTCATTGATGATCGAGCGCAGCCGTTCCAGCTCTTCGAGGTTCGATTGCAGGACCTCGAAGTAATGCTCGGCCGAGCGGCCACGGGTCAGCGCCACTTGGGTCTGGCCGATCAGGTTGGTCAGTGGCGAGCGCAGTTCATGGGCCACGTCGGCGTTGAATGACTCCAGCCGCGAGTAAGCCTGTTCGACCCGGCCCAGCGTCGCGTTGAAGGCGTTGACGAACTGTTCCAGCTCCGGCGGTAAGGGTGACAGTTGCAGGCGTGCCGACAGGTGCGGCGGCGACAGCTTGTGGGCTTCCAGCGACAGGCTGGTCAGCGGCCGCAGGCCGATGCGCGCGACCCAGTAGCCCAGTAGCGAGGCGAGCAGAATGCCGATCACCGCCAGGCTGACCAGCGCGATCACCAAGGAGTGCTGGGTCTGCCAGAAGGTCTGGGTGTCGATGGCGGTGAGAAAGCGCAGGGCCGGGCGCTGGTCTTTGGCGGGAAACTCGCTGACCAGCACCTTGTACGGGAAACGCTGGCCGGGCAGCAGTAAATCACGCATGCCCAGCGGCCCGCGAGCGAAGCGGCGGATTTGCGGGTCGGGGTTGCCATACTCGTAGTCTGGATGATCGCTGACCACCCAGAAGCGGATACGCTTGTCCTCCTCGCTGAGCAGGTTGAGCTTGTTGCCGAGCTTGCTCCAGTGCTGCAAGTCGCCGAAGCGATTGACTGTTGATTCGAGCACGCTATAGCGTGCGTCAACTTCTGCCTCGGGCAGCAGGTCCAGGTGCTTGTCGACCTGCAGGTACAGCGCCCAGCCGATCAGGGTGAAGACCCCGAAGGCCACCAGCGCGAACAGGCTGCCCAGGCGCAGGGCAATGGAGTCAGCCCGCACGGCGGTCCTCCAGCACATAGCCCATGCCACGGATGGTGTGCAGCAGTTTATGTTCATGGGGGCCGTCGAGCTTGGCCCGCAGGCGCTTGATGGCCACCTCGACGACATTGGTGTCGCTGTCGAAGTTGATGTCCCAGACCTGCTCGGCGATGGAGGTCTTGGACAGGATCTCGCCGTGGCGGCGCGCCAGCACGCTGAGCAGGGCAAACTCTTTGGCGGTCAATTCCAGGCGTACGCCGGCCCGGCTGGCCTTGCGGCTGAGCAGATCGATGCGCAGGTCATCAATGCTGATCTGCACCGGCTCCTGGGTGCTGCTGCGACGGGTCAGGGCTTGCAGGCGGGCGACCAGTTCAAGGAACGAAAACGGCTTGCCCAGATAGTCATCGGCGCCTTCGCGCAGGCCCCGAATCCGGTCGTCGACCTGTTCGCGGGCGGTGAGCATGATCACCGGGGTCTGTTTACGCGCACGCAAGGCGCGCAGCACACCGAAGCCATCCAGGCCCGGCAGCATGACGTCGAGGATGATCACCGCGTAGTCGTGCTCCAGACCCAGATGCAGACCCTCGATGCCATCGGCGGCCAGATCCACGCTATAGCCCTGTTCGCTCAGGCCGCGATGCAGGTAGTCAGCGGTTTTCTGTTCGTCTTCGATAATCAGCACGCGCATGCGCAACCTCTCAGGTGTGAAGCGCCTGGCCAGTGGCCGGGGCGTTCTGGCGGCGGTGGAACACGCGTTCGAGTTGCAGGTAGATCACCGGGGTGGTGAACAGGGTCAGCACCTGGCTGAGCAGCAGTCCACCGACCACCGCGATCCCCAGCGGCTGGCGCAACTCGGCACCGGCGCCAAACCCGAACATCAGCGGCAGGGCACCGAACAAGGCGGCCAGGGTGGTCATCATGATCGGCCGAAAGCGCGTCAGGCAGGCGGTGTAAATCGCATCGTGCGGCGAAAGGCCCTGATTGCGCTGCGCCTCCAGGGCAAAGTCGACCAGCAGGATGCCGTTCTTCTTGACGATACCAATCAGCAGCACCACGCCAATCAACGCCATGATCGAGAAGTCATGGCCCAACATCCACAACAGCAGCAGCGCGCCAATCCCCGCCGAGGGTAGCGTGGAGATGATCGTCAGCGGGTGGACGAAACTCTCGTAAAGCACCCCGAGAATGATGTACACCGCCACCAGCGCGGCGAGGATCAGCCACGGCTGGTTGGCCAGCGAACTCTGGAACGCCTGCGCGGCGCCCTGGAAAGTGCCGATGATCGAGGTCGGCATGTCGATTTCGGCCTTGGCCTGCTCAACCATGCGCACCGCATCGCCCAGCGCGATACCGGGGGCCAGGTTGAATGACAGGTTGGCGGCCGGGAACATGCCGTCATGGCTGATCGACAACGGCCCCATCACCGGCGCACCGACACTGGCCACGGCAGACAGCGGCACCATCTCGTCGGTCAGCGGTGAGCGCAGGTAGAAGTAGCTCAGGCTTTCAGCGCGGCCACGTTGCCGGGCATCGAGTTCAAGAATCACCTTGTACTGGTTGGTGTCGGTCTGGAACTCGCTGATCTGGCGCTGACCGAAGGCATCATAAAGGGCCTGGTCGACGTCGGCAGTGGTCAGCCCGAAGCGCGCCGCTGCACGCCGGTCGATGTCGATGTGAGTGATGCTGCCGCCCAGTTGCAAGTCGTTGGACAGGTCGCGCAATGCCGGGTTTTCCCGCAGCTTTTCGGTCAGGCGCTGGGTCCACAGGTTGAGCTGTTCGCCATCGTTGCTCTTGAGCACGTATTGGTACTGGCTGCGGCTGGGGCCAGGGCTGAGGTTGATGTCCTGGCCGGCGCGCAGGTACATGACGATGCCGGGCACTCTGGTCAGTTGCGGGCGAATCCGATCAATGAACTGGCTGGCCGATACATCGCGTTCGCCACGCGGCTTGAGGGAAATCCAGAAGCGCCCGCTGGCCAGGGTCTGGTTGCTGCCCGAGGCACCCACCGAATGCGAGAACGCCTGGACCGCCGGGTCGGCGCTGACGATTCTGGCCAGTTCTTTATGCTTGGCGACCATGTCGGGATAAGAGATATCACCGGCCGCATCGGTGGTGCCCAACACCATGCCGGTGTCCTGCACCGGAAAGAAACCCTTGGGAATCAGCACGTAGCCGACCACCGCCAGGGCCACGGTCAGGCCGAATACCCCAAGGGTGATGCGCTGATGAGCCAGCGCCTTGCGCAGGCCGCGTTCGTAGAGGCTCAGCAGGCGTTCGCCAAACCCCGGCTTGCTGTGTTGATCGTGGCTGGGCGCGCGCATGAACAACGCTGCCAGGGTCGGTGCCAGCGTCAGCGACACCACCACGGAAATCAGAATGGTCGCGGTGGCGGTCAGGGCAAACTCCTTGAACAACCGGCCTACCACCCCGCCCATGAACAGCAGCGGAATGAACGCGGCAACCAGCGAGAAGCTGATCGACACCACGGTGAAGCCGATTTCCCCCGAGCCCTTGATGGCCGCTTCGCGCATGCCTTCGCCGGCTTCCAGATGGCGGTGGATGTTCTCCACCACCACAATGGCATCGTCGACCACAAAACCCACGGCAATCACGATTGCCACCAGGGTCAGGTTATTGAGGCTGAAGCCGAACAGGTACATCAGGGCGCAACTGGCGATCAGCGACACGGCCAGCACGCTGGTGACGATCAGGGTCGCTGACCACTGGCGCAGAAACAGCGCCATCACCGCGACCACCAGCAGCACTGCAATGCCCAGGGTCAGTTCCACTTCATGCAGCGAGGCGCGGATGGTGCGGGTACGGTCATTGAGCACCGACACCTCCACCGAGGCCGGCAGCATCGCGGTCAGGCGCGGCAACTGGCCCAGCACCCGGTCGACGGTCTCGACGATATTGGCACCCGGCTGGCGGAACACCACCAGGCTCAGGCCGGGCTGCTGACCGGACCAGGCCTGGACATAGGCGTTCTCGGCACCATGCACCACCTTCGCCACGTCCTTGAGGTAAACCGGCGCACCGTTGCGGTAGGCGACGATCAGTTGCGCGTAATCTTCAGGGTCGAACAACTGGTCGTTGGCCGACAGGGTCGAAACGCTGTCTTTGCCATACAGCGCGCCCTTGGCCAGGTTAAGGCTGGTCTGCTGCACCGCCTGACGAATGTCGGCCAGGGTCAGGCCGAGGGCGGCGAGCTTTTCCGGCGCGGCCTGGACGCGAATGGCCGGGCGCTGCTGGCCAGACACCGACACCTGGCCGACGCCTTCAATCTGGCTGAGCTGGCGGGCCAGCAGCGTCTCGGCCAAGTCGCTCAGTTCGGTGCCGGACATCAGCCCGGAGCTGACACTGAGGATCAGTACCGGGCTGTCGGCCGGGTTGACCTTGCGCCAGGTCGGCAGGTTGGGCATGTCGGCCGGCAGGCGTCCGGCTGCGGTGTTGATCGCCGCCTGAACTTCCTGGGCTGCGGTGTCGATGCTCTTGGTCAGGGCGAACTGCAAGGTCAGGCTGGTCGAGCCCAGCGCACTGCTGGAGGTCATCTGGGTCATGCCGGGGATCGCGCTGAACTGCACTTCCAGCGGGGTGGCCACCGAGGAGGCCATGGTCTGCGGGCTGGCGCCCGGCAATTGGGCGCTGACCTGAATGGTGGGGAATTCGGCTTCCGGCAGCGGCGCGACCGGCAGCCGGGTGAAGGCGATCAGGCCCAGCAATACCAGGGCGAAGGTCAGCAGCAAGGTGGCGACCGGGTGATCGATGCACCAGGCCGAGAGTGAACGCTGATGGCGGGTTGGGCTGTCGCTCATGGCTGCACCGCCGCCTGCACGGTATTCAGCGACTGCGGCTGGGCGGCGCTGGCGTCGACCCGGGTGCCTGCCTTGAGCCGTGACTGGCCGTCCTGGACCAGCACGTCACCGGGGCTGGCGCCGCTGATCAGGGTCATGTCGCTGCTCTGGAACAGGACCTTGACCGGAACCACTTCAGCCTTGTTGTCGCGGATGCGGAACACATAATGCTGCTCCAGGCCGCGCTGCACCACTTGCGGCGGCACCTTGAGCGCATCGCGGGCCACATCGGTCTGGATTTTCACCGTGACCAGCTGGCCCGGCCATAGCGATTGATGAGGGTTGTCGAAGCGTGCCTTGGCCCGAATGGTCCCGGTGCTGGGCGAGACCTGGTTATCGATCAGGCTCAGCTTGCCCTGGCCCAGCAGGGTGCCGTTCTGATCGTCGCCCAGCCAGGCCTGCACCGGGGCGCGCGAATCACTGGCAATCAGCCCTTGCAGGGTCGGCAGCATCTGTTGCGGCAGGGCGAACTCCACCGCGACCGGGTCGATCTGGGTCACGGAAAACAGCCCGTTGGCGTCGCTGACCCGCAGGAAGTTGCCTTCATCGACGTTGCGAATCCCGACCCGGCCAGTGACCGGTGACTGGATGCGGGTATAGGACAACTGCACCTGGGCCGCTTCAAGTGTGGCCTTGTTGGCCTGCACCGTGGCTTCGAGCTGGAAGACCTGCGCCTGCTGCTGGTCGAGGGTCTGCCGCGAGATGCCGTTGTCCTGGCTCAGGTCGCGGTAGCGCTTGAGGTCCAGGCGGGCGACATCGAGCTGCGCCTGACTCTGTGCCAGTTGCGCCCTGGCCTGTTCTTGCGCGGCGCGAATCGCCCGGTCGTCGAGGGTCGCCAGCAGATCGCCGGCCTTGACCTGTTGGCCTTCCTTGACCAGCACGCGGGTAAGGATGCCATCGACCTGTGGTCGGATCACCACGCTTTGCAACGACTGCACGGTGCCGATGCCGGTCACGAACAGCGGTACGTCCTCGGCCTTGAGGTCGATGACTTTGACCGGTACGGCGGCCAGCGGCGGTTTGCTTACGGCGCCAGGGCGGGTCAACAGCCAGGCGCTGCTGCCCAGCGCAGCCAGGACGGCAACAGCCAGTACGGTTCGGGTCGATTTACGCATGTCGGGGAGGACGCCAGGAAAGTCAGTGGTCAGACGGCATGATCAGGGGTTTCTTATAACCTGCCAACCCGGTCAGCAGAATGACGGCTACCTGTCAGAAATGTCAGCAAAGCCGTTTGCTGTGAAGCAGTGCCGGTTTTTTCCGTTCAGAAGCTTTAAGTTCATGGCGGTACAGGTTTTGACTGAACTAAAAGCTGCATGCTTAAAGCAATAAAACTGTAAGTTACATTGCATTAATTGCTGCGGAAAAGTCCTACAGAATTTTCTTTATTTATGTGGCGGGCGGGGGGGTGTTCAACTTTACTTCATGGGGTGAACCCGACAAGACGGAGCAGGATCATGCAACCCGACACGACAGTTTCAGGTAGCTTCAAAAGGCAGTTGGCGCGATCAGTCATGATGGTTTTACTGTCGCTGGGGGCTGTTAAGGTTTATGCACAACAGGGTGTTCTGGGTTTTCGTGGTCAAGTGGTTAACCCTACGTGTGAAGTCGACGCCGCACTCGCGGCTCATCTGGTTGAGCATACCCGGCGTGTGCCGGTGCGTCCGGGGCGGGAGGTCGAGGCGGGCGTTGTCGCCAATGCCTGTATGGCCCAGGCGGTGCCTGTGAGTACCCACTTTCAGCCCCTTGCTGAGCCGGACTCACAGCGGGTTTCCGAATCTCGGGGGGTGCTGACCGTTACCTATCAATAGCCTGCTGGCCACTTTCAAAAACCAGCATGCTGCAGAGGTTAGTGCGAGGTTTATCACCGCTTGTTTGTCGAGCGCCTTGCTATTGGCGGCCTGCAGAGAGTCCTGGAATTGTCCTACGGAAACGGAGTTCAAGCTCAAGAGAATGTTCTTCCAAACCCAAGGAACGCAACTGACAGCTAATAAGGTTGTGGGGGCTTATAGTGAGCGCCGTCCACTAGCGGGCGAACACGAATAAGGGGTGTCGCTGAGCATACTCTGTATGTTCAGTGACACCCATAACACAAGGAATGTT
Source organism: Pseudomonas sp. 21LCFQ02 (assembly GCF_024129895.2). Lineage (NCBI taxonomy): Bacteria > Pseudomonadati > Pseudomonadota > Gammaproteobacteria > Pseudomonadales > Pseudomonadaceae > Pseudomonas > Pseudomonas sp. 21LCFQ02. The sequence goes on along the minus strand of NZ_CM178749.1, from coordinate 153,027 downwards.
GTTAGCATGAAAAAACTGTCTTTGACTCTGGCTGTATGGGGTGCTTTGGGTCTGGGTCTTACAGGCACAGCCAATGCTGCCAATAACGGCAAGCTGGTGTTCAACGGTACCCTGACCAATATGACTTGCGATGTGGGGCCAGGTACGGGCGTCAGCCCGGGCACCGCGCCGGGTGAAATCAATGTTGATCTGGGCAATGTGTCGTTTGCCGATATCGGTCTGTCAGGTGAAAGCAAGCTACAGACGGCAACGCCGATCCAGTTGCTGATCAACTGCAGTGCCGGTGCTGACCAGTACAACACCGTCAAAATGCGCTTTGCCGCGCGCAACGGCAGCGGCCTGGACAACAACGACCAGACCTTGCTGCGTACCACCGGCGCGGCCGATGGGGTGGGCATTGGTCTGATCAACGGCTCCAGTGTACTGATGGACCTTTCCGGTACCGAGACCATCGACAAGCCGCTGGTCAAGGATGGCGTCGGTGGCGCCACGGCGCAGCTCGACTTCGCAGCGGTGTACGTGCTCAACGGCACGGCGACCAATCCGGGCAACGCAGATGGCTTCATGCCTTTCGTGCTGGACTACGAGTGATGTCACTGGCGGGGCGATGCAGGTCGCCCTGCCGTTTCCTGACCGAGGCAACCGTCAGCATGTTCTTCTCTTTTTCGCGCGGCGCGCTGCTGCTCGCCGGCCTGCTGTGTCTGGGCAACGCCCAGGCGGGCATCGTGCTCAATACCACGCGGGTCATCTATCAGGGCCAGGACAAGGAGGTCAGTTTCGGTGTGCACAACAGTGGCGCCGGCGAGATTCTCGTGCAGTCCTGGCTGGAGCCGTATGACCCTGCGGTGAATACCCCGCAGACCGGCCTCAGTGATCTGCCGTTTATCGTCACCCCGGCGCTGGCGCCGTTGCCCGGTGATGGCAAGCAATTGCTGCGGGTGATTTATTCCGGCAGCGGGCTGCCCACCGAGCGCGAATCAGTGCTGTGGCTCAACGTTCAGGAGATTCCCCGTAGCGCCGCTGAAAATACCCTGCAAATTGCCATCCGCCAGCGTATCAAGCTGTTTTTTCGTCCGGCCGGTCTGCGCGGCGATCCGCTGTTGGCCGCGCAGAATCTGCAATGGCAACTGATCGGGCAGGATGCGCTGGAGGTGTTCAACCCCGGCCCTTTTCACGTTTCGATGTTGAACATCCGCGTACGCCAGGGCAGCAAGGCGCTGGTCAACCAGGACAGCCGGATGCTCGCGCCGCAGCAACGCTGGCGTTTGCCGCTCAAATCGCGTTCCGGCAGCCAGCCGCTGGAGTTGGGCTTTATCAGCATCAATGATTTCGGCGGGCAGGAGACTTACCACGCCAGCTTGCAGGGTGGGGAGAGCGTCCAGGCCAGCAAATTCGAATCTCGTTAGCGGCGGCCATGGGGCTGCCTATTCGCTGAGCCTCGATGTCTGCGAGTGCTCGGTTGTCATGTGTTCGTTGCCGAACAGGGAAGTGCGACGCACCGGTTATCTTGAAGCAGAGTGAACAACAGCTAATGGAATGGCTCACACAGAATAACAAGGGATTCAGAACCCGGGCGCTGCGCGGCCCGGTCAAACGCCTGGCCAGGTCTGTCGCCGGGCTGTCTTTGTCACACCATCCGTTGCCGATCGGCTTCGGGCTGGGCCTGAGCCTGTCGTTCAGTGCCTGGGCGGCGCAACCCCAAGGGGACACCAAAGCGGGGCGTTTCAACACCGCGTTCATCCAAGGCAGTGACCAGCCGCCGGACCTCGAAGAATTTTTGCGCTCCAGCACCGTGCTGCCCGGTACTTATCGGGTCGATATTCACGTCAATCGCGCCCTGAGCGGGCGGCGCGACGTTCAGTTCGTGCGCAGCCCGCGCAGCGGTCGCGTCGAGCCCTGCCTGACCCTGCAGATGCTCAGTGACTTCGGTCTGGACCTGCAGAAGTTGCCGGCGGACCAGGAGTCGCGGCAAGCGCGGGAGCAAGCCTGCTATGACCTGAGCGGCCAGGTCGAGTTTGCCCGTATCGACTACCAGCCGGGTGCGCTGCGCCTGAACATCAGCGTGCCCCAGGCATTGATGGCGCGCAGCAGTCGCGGTTATGTATCGCCACAGCTATGGGATCAGGGCGAAACCGTCGGGTTCGTCAATTACACCTTCAATGCCGCCGCGCGCAGCCAGCGTGGTCAGCGCAGCGAACAACAGTATCTGGGCTTGCGCAACGGTCTGAACCTGGGGGCCTGGCGGCTGCGTAACGAGTCATCAATGGTGCATGGCAGCGATCAGCCTTACCGGTTTCGTAGCAACCGGACCTTTGCCCAGCGCGATATCACCTCGCTCAAGAGCCAGTTGAGCCTGGGCGAAACCTTCAGTGAAGGACAGGTTTTCGACAGCGTGCGTTTCAAGGGCGCAGCGCTGGTGTCCGATGACGGCATGCTGCCTGATAGCGAGCGCGTCTATGCGCCGGTCATCCGCGGTACCGCAGAGAGCAACGCCACAGTCGAAGTGCGCCAGAGCGGCTTTTTGCTGTACAGCGGCAACGTCTCGCCAGGGCCTTTCGAGATCAGCGATATCTACCCCAGCGGCTCCAACGGCGACTTGCAGGTGACCATCATCGAGGCTGACGGACGCCGCCGCAGCTTCACTCAAGCCTATGCCTCGCTGCCGATCATGCTGCCCAGCGGAGCGTTTCGCTACAGCTTGAGTGGCGGGCAAGTGGATAACTACGATGGCGCAGAGCAGGCGCCGAATTTTCTCGGCGCGGCGTGGATCTACGGCGTGAATGACGCGATCACCGGTTTTGGCGGTGTGCAGTGGGCCGAAGATTACCGTGCCGTCAATCTTGGCGCGGGCGTCAATACGCCACTGGGCGCGGTGTCGGCTGACCTGACTCATTCGGCCAGTCAGGTGCACGACCAACAGCGTCAGGGCCACAGCCTGCGGGTGCGTTATGCCAATACTCTGGAAGCCACCGCGACGACCCTGGCGGTGGCCGGTTATCGCTATAGCACCGAGCATTACCGCAGCCTCGGGCAGCACGTTGAGGAACTGGACGAGCGCACCGGCATTGCGCTGGTGGGCCGGGCCAGAGACCGGCTGGAGGTCAACCTGACCCAGACCCTGCCGCAGCTCACCGCCAGCCTGAGCCTGACGGCTTCGGAGCAGCGTTACTGGAACCTGCCGGGCAAGACTCGCCAGGCTTATCTGGCGTGGAACTCGGTGTGGCGCAACCTCAGTTACAGCCTGTCGCTGGAACGGACCCAGGCATGGAGCCGCTTTGGCGAGGGGCGTGACGACAATCGGCTTTCGCTCAGTGTGACGCTGCCGCTGGGCGATAGCGCCCGCGCATCGCGCTTGTCGTTCAATGCGTTGCGCGACAGCCAGGGCGAGTACAACACCCAGGCCGGGGTTTATGGTCAAGTGCTGGAGGAACGCGACACGTTCTACTCGGTGCAGGCCGGGCATGACAGCCGTTCCGGCAGCTTTGGGTCCGCCAAGGTCAACACCCTCAAACCCTATGGCCGCTTTGAGGCCGGCTACAGTCAGGGCCGCGATTACCGCAGCCTGCTGCTGGGCGCCAGCGGCTCGCTGGTGGCGCATGCCGGTGGGCTCAACCTTGGGCAGGCGCTGGGCGAAACCTTTGCGCTGATTGAAGTCCCGCAGGTCAGCGGCGCCAGCCTGGCGTCCTGGCGTCAGGTCGAAACCTCAGGCAACGGTTATGCGGTTCTGCCCTATGCCCAGCCGTACCGCACCAACTGGGTCAATCTGGACACCCGCCAGTTGGGTGCCGATGTCGATCTGGACAATGCCATCGGGCAACTGGTGCCGACTCGCGGTGCGGTGCCGGTGCTGCGTTTCAAGGCCGCACTCGGGCGCCGTGTGCAGTTCGAACTGCTGCGCGCCGATGGCAGTCGCCTGCCGCTGGGCGCCACGGTCGAGGACGGGCAGGGCAGGACGCTGGCGACTGTCGACCCGACCAGCCAGGCGTTGGTGCTCAGCGAACAGGACAGCGGCACCTTGTATGTGCGCTGGTCGACCCAGCGTTGCGCGGCGCCGTTCAGCTTGCCGGCCCGCGATGCACAGCGCGCTTATGAGCGAGTCAAGGTGGTCTGCCAATGAACCTCAAACGCTGGCTGGCGCTGTTGGGCCTGTGCGCGATGGTGCCTGCCCAGGCCACGGTTTCGCTGCTCGGCACACGGTTGATCCTTGGTGCAGGTAACGAGGTGAGTATCGAGGCACACAACCGCAGCGACCAGGAGGTGCTGCTGCAAGCCTGGCTGGCGCTGCCGGGCAGCAGCGATGAAGCGGCTGTTGCCTCAGACCGCCCGTTACCTTTCGTCGTGACCCCGGCGCTGCTGCGTCTGCCTGGCCTGGGGCGGCAACAATTACGGGTGTTGTATCAGGGCCAGGGCATGCCGACAGACCGTGAGTCATTGGTCCATCTCTATGTTCTGGAGATACCACAGCGTTCCGAGGCCGGGCAGCAATTGAGTATCGCGGTGCGCCAGCGGATCAACGTATTCCATCGTCCGCCCGGTTTGCCCGGCGACCCGGCGCTGGCGCCCGCCGCATTGCGCTGGTCACTCAGCCATGAGGTGGCGGGCAGAGCACGTCTGCAGGTTAGCAACCCCACGGCTTTTCATGTGGCGCTGCTGGATCTGCAACTCGATGGCCGCGCGGTGCGCGACTACCTGTTGCTCGCACCGGGGCAACGCTTCGACTGGCCGACGCCGCCGCACGTAGCTCGCCAATTGACCTTCAAGGCGCTGACTGACTACGGCGGTCGGCGTGACTACTGCGCACAACCGACCGGCCAGGCCGCCTTCAGTGCGCGGCTGCTGGATACTCCATTGATGGCAGGAGACTGCTGATGTCCGATTCTCTCTTTGCTGCGCGGCGCTTGCGTGCCGTTGTCCTGCTGGCGTTGCTCAGCCCGGCGTCCTGTTTTGCTCTGGTGTGCAGCGTGCAGGGCTCCGGCGCGCCGGTTCTGCGCGGCGATCTGGGCAGTACCGTGGCGATTCCCGAGTCCTTGCCGCATGGCGAGGTGGTCTGGCGTTCCGAACGCCAAAGCGTCCTGATCGAATGTGCCCGCGAAGACCTGCAGGCGGTGGCCCAGGAAGTGTTCGTGCATTTGAACCCCGATAACCTGAACGTCGGCCAAGGGATTCGCGTGGGGTTGAGTGTGGGCGGTGCCGATTACTTTTCCGGGCGAATCGCCACCGGTCAGGTATTACCGGTCTGCCACGAAGGCGACTCCAACATAGAGGCCTGCCCCAGGGTCCGTTTCAACCTGGCTTTCTCGGTATTTGTGCAGAAGTTCGGTGCGACGCCGGTCTCCGGCGTGCCGGCAGACATTCCGGACTACCGGGTGTTTCAGCTCGGCGCGCAGAGTGGTCCGCAGAGCGGGGCGGGCAATAGCCTCAGTTATGTGCTGAACAATCTGACCGGGCTGCGCTTCATTGCCTGCGATGCGCAATTGCAGGTTTACCCGGCCAGCCTGGAGTTCGGCGAGCTGCCGATCAAGCAAGTGGTGGTCGGCAAGGTCTTCGATCAGCGATCGTTTTCCCTGTCGACCAATCGCAGCTGTGATTCGCCGTTCAGCCTCGATGCGCGGTTTCGCCCGGTCACCGGCAGCCTGGTGCAGGACTTGCTGGTGCCGGGTAACAATGCCTCACTGGGGATTCGCATCGTGCGGGCCGCCGACGGTCAGCCGTTACGCTACAACGAGTCGTTTCACCTGACCGACCTGTTGCAGGGAACCCCCTCCAGCCAGGTCGATTTCGATGCACAACTGATCTGGCAGACACCGCGGCCGGTGCCGGGACCGTTTGCCGCTGAGGTGATGATCGATTTGTATTACAAATGACTGCGGCGGACAACGCACTCAGGTTGCCAGAGGTATGAACAGGTAAGGCGGCGTTTCGGGCGCGGCCAGCCGGGCGCCGGCCTGTTGCAAGGTGTCGCTGACCTGTTGGCCGGCGACATGAAAGCGCCACTCGGCCGCTGTCTGCTCGACTGCATCGGCGCTGTGAACCGCTTCGAGGGCTGCGCTAAAAGCGGACATCTCCGGTAGATAAGCGACGAACCCGTTGCCCTTGAGCGCCGTGGTATCGATCCCCAACTGCTGGCACACGGTGCGTTTGGCTGCAATGTCATCGCGGTCGGCCTGGCGGGATTGTTCGATCAGGGCAAGCAACTGCGGGTCGGCCAGGGTATTGCCGACAATCAGCTCCGGGCCCTGTTGCCAGGCGTGCGGCGGACAATCCTTGGTGTGTGGACGCAACGGAATATGCGGGTTGATCTCCATTGGGTAGATACGGCACACCAGTGGCCGGCGCTCATAGATGCGGCACAGCTGCTGCGCGTCAAGATTCCGGCAAGGTCCGACGTTATAGGCCGCGAAGGTGATGGCTATATACGCTCGGGCAGCGCCGCTGTTGACCAGAATCGAGCGGCGCGTGGCGTGCTGCCACTGCGCTTGGTCAACTCCATAGCCGTTGTCGAGAAAACCTTCAGTCAGGACGATCAGGGCACCGCCGTCAGCAGCCCACTGCCGGGCTTCGCTGAGGGTCAAAGGGACATGGTGGTCAGTGCAGCACTTGCCGCAGCCGACGCAGGAAAATCGGGTATTCATCGCGCCAGGAGTCGTCCATACCAGCGTTTGGGCTGAGCGTGCAGGCATGTACGCTCAACCTTTGGTTGGCAATGAATGAGGCAAGTTATATGCCAGCGCCTGTCAGCGCTTCTCGACGCTATCCCACTCAGTGACTGTGGCCTCGCCGGACTGGCGGTGATACAGGCACAGCTCCAGGCCTTTGCGATTGTTCATGTGCTTCTGTGGATAGCGACCTTGCAGCAGCAGGGCGTCATAACCAACCTGATCGTCGAAACGGGCCTGTTTGCCCAGCACTTTGACGTCTTGCAACTGGCTTGTCTTCAGGCAGGCGGCTCGTTCGGTCTTGTCCAGCTGTTGCCAGGCATCAGGACTTGAGGCCTGGACCTGGCTCACCCCACAGGTCAGGGTCGCAAGTAACAACACAACGGTTCTCATGGCATCCATCCAGGCTCATTGGCAATGGGCGTTAGACTGGATTGCCCGAGCAAGGTTTCGTCGGCTGGCCGGGCGCAGTGCTCAGCGGGCATTCACGGTGCGGGCCGCTTCCAGTACGCAGCGGGTCAGTTCGGGCGAAGAGAACTTGGTCAACACCGCATCGGCCCCGGCAATCCTGGCTTTCTCGCTGTTCATCGCGCTGTCCAGCGAGGTGTGCAGCAGGATGTACAGGTCAGAGAAGTCTGGCGTTTCACGCAGGGTACGGGTCAGTGCATAACCGTCCATCTCTGACATCTCGATGTCGGAGATCAGTACGTTGATTTCGCCAGAGGTGCCTTTGAGTTCCAGCAGCACATCAATGGCCTCTCTGGCACTGCGCGCGGTGCGGCATTCGATACCGATATTGCGCAGGGTGATGATCGACTGCTGCAAGGCGACCTGGCTGTCGTCGACCACCAGAATTTGTACCGTGCCGAGCAGTTCGACTTCATGAGTGGTCAGTTGATCGGGCTCGACGACGATCTGCGCCGGTGCGATGCCATGGATGACCTTCTCGATATCGAGCACCTGAACCAGTACGCCATCGACCTGGGTGACGCCGGTGATGAAAGAGTGACGGCTGGAGCCGTAGGGTGGCGGGCGGATGTCGGTGGTCAGGCAGTGGACGATCTTGCTCACCGCCTGGACGTGCAGGCCCTGTTTGCTGCGGCTCACATCGGTGACGATCAGGCAGCCGGCATCCGGATCGGCCAATGGCCGCTCGCCAATGGCCCGGCTCAGGTCGATGACCGACAGCGATGCTCCGCGCAACGTGGCTACGCCTTTTACGTGCGGGTGGGATTCGGGCAGATGGGTCAGGGCCGGGCAGGGAATGATCTCGCTGACCTTCAACAGGTTGATTGCCATCAGCTTGCCGCTGCGCAAGGTGAACAACAGCAGCGAGAGAGAATCTGCACGGGCGTGCTTGGTGGACATAGGAACCTTATGGCAAATGGATATCGTCGAACGATGCGGGTCTTGACGTTATGATCCAGCGACCCTCTTGAGCTCTGTTAGAGAATAGTCGCCCGCAGCGATCTGGCCTGAGAGGCGTTTCACGGTTTGGCATTTTGCCGTAGAAGCGCAGGCGCATGGAACCTATAGTGGCAGTTGGACTTTATTGACGTCAAATATCGGACCGGTGCCGTGTGGCAAATGGTCGCATCCTTCTATATATAGAAGCGCGTGCGACAATAGGGCGCATGGTTATCCAGCCAGGTTTGGCTGCGGCAAATGCGCACAGTTTTTCGAGCTTGCCGTGGGGTGTGACAATTCACCGCAATGGCTTGCCAGGCAAATGCTCGTGCGACAAAAGGACGCAGCCTTCTATATATAAGGAAGGAATTCGTTATCGGCCGGCTGGTCTGCCACACGGGTGCCTTAGGCGCAGGGCGGCGACCATCCGGACGGCAAATCTTCCCGTATGGCGGCCCGGGCCTTGAGTCTCGGGCGCCTGCCCCCGATCATCGGCTGTTCCAGGGCGCCCCAGAGCGCTTGGCAGCCGTGGCCTAACAACTGAAAAGGTATGTGAATGAGCGACAACATGTTGTACCTGAAGCGCGAAAAGCGCTTTCTGGTCTTGCTGGGAATCATCTGCCTGTCGCTGATCGGCGGCGCGCTGTACATGCAGATCGTATTGGGCGAGGCGCCTTGCCCGCTGTGCATCCTGCAGCGCTACGCGCTGCTGCTGATCGCGCTGTTCGCCTTCATCGGCGCGGCCATGCCCGGCCGGCGCAGCACGACCCTGTTCGAAGCGCTGGTGGTGCTCAGCGCAATAGGCGGCATTGCGGCGGCTGGCCGGCACGTCTGGGTACTGGCCAACCCGGCGGTAAGCTGTGGAATCGACACCCTGCAACCGATCGTCGACGGACTCCCCCTGGCGTCGATGTTTCCCCTAGGCTTTCAGGTCAGCGGCTTCTGCTCCACACCTTATCCGCCGGTTCTGGGACTGTCGCTGGCGCAGTGGGCTCTGGTAGCATTCGTGCTTACTGCGATACTGGTCCCTCTGGGGATCGTACGTAACCGGCGTAAACCTCAAGGTTTACAAGGGCTTTAGTTTAGAAATGCCTCGTAGAACGAGGCATTTTTCATGATCGGGACAACAAAAATTTGCAATTGTTACCGATTCTGAGATTAACTGTTGCAGAATAAGGCATAGTCAATAAAAACTTACGTATCTACAATCGCCCGCAGTTATCGTCCAGCCTGGCTTGGCGATTAGCTGTTTTGAGGCCGGGAGCGCTGCTCGTACTCTGAATTAGCCGCGCAACGCTGGCCTCCAAGCGCACTGAATGGCCGCGCTTAAGGTGATTATTCTGCCTGGCAGGTGATCTCCAGCCGTTCAAGATAAGAATCCAAGTTAAACCGGATTTGTCGTTTCGCTACCGCGTTCTGGCAGGCCCTTGTTCAATTCAAAAAAACATGCCGGCACTGGCAGGGTGAAGTGTTGGCGGTCGAAACCCAACAGCACCGCGAAAGCTGCTTTTAGAGGTCGTGAGATGAGTAAAAATAGGTACCCCAGGTTTTTTGGCTACTTGGCCCTGTTCAGTATGCTTCTGCTCAGTGGTTGTGATGGCTTTCCGCTGCTCGATCCGAAAGGGCAGGTGGGTATCGAGCAACGCAACCTGATCGTTATCGCTACGCTGCTGATGCTGATCGTGGTGATCCCGGTCATTTTCATGACCATCATCTTCGCCTGGAAATATCGCGCGTCGAACAAGGCTGCCAAGTACACGCCTGACTGGTCGCACTCCACCAAGATCGAAGTCGCGGTCTGGGGCGTGCCGATCATCCTGCTGATCTTCCTGGGCTACTTCACCTACGTCTCGACCCACAAGCTGGACCCTTACCGTCCGCTGGAGTCCGAGGTCAAGCCGGTGGTCATCCAGGCGGTGTCGCTGGACTGGAAATGGCTGTTCATCTACCCGGAAGAGGGTATTGCCACGGTCAACCACATCGTCTTCCCGGCCAACACGCCGATCAATTTCCAGGTTACCTCTGACAGCGTAATGAACTCGTTGTTCATTCCGGGTCTGGGCGGCCAGATCTATGCGATGGCGGGCATGCACACCAAGCTGCACCTGATCGCCAACGAGAATCACGAGTTCAACGGTATTTCCGCCAACTACAGTGGCGCGGGTTTCACCGGCATGAAGTTCAAGGCGATCTCGACCAGCCAGGCCGATTACCAGGCGTGGATCAAGGAAGTCAAGAATTCACCAAAGCAGCTTGACTCGGCTGAATACGCAGCCTTGCTCAAACCTAGCGAGCGTCACCCCGTAGAACTCTATTCCTCGGTCACCCCTGATCTGTTCCAGGTCATCATCGACAAGTACGAGGGCATGAACCACGGGCCGAGCAAGCAAAGCATCCGTGATAAGCAAGTCACCGGTACCGATGGTGCGCAAAACAGCAAGAATTCAGCTGCTGGGGCAGAGGAGTAAACAATGTTAGGCAAATTAAGTCTGGAAGCGATTCCGTACCACGAGCCGATAGTCATGGTGACCCTCGCCATGGTCGCCCTTGGCGGTCTGGCGCTGGCCGGCGCTATCACCTACTTCAAGAAGTGGGGTTACCTGTGGACCGAGTGGCTGACTTCGGTCGACCACAAGAAAATCGGCGTGATGTACATCATCGTCGCCATGGTCATGCTGCTGCGCGGTTTTGCCGACGCAATCATGATGCGTACCCAATTGGCCATGGCGCAGAATGGCGCCGAAGGCTTCCTGCCGCCTGAACACTATGACCAGATCTTCACCGCTCACGGTGTGATCATGATCATCTTCATGGCGATGCCTTTCTTCACCGGCCTGATGAACATCGTTCTGCCACTGCAGATCGGTGCGCGTGACGTTGCCTTCCCGTTCCTGAACTCGCTGAGCTTCTGGCTGCTGGTCGCCGGCATGCTGCTGATCAACATCTCTCTGGGTGTTGGTGAGTTCGCCAAGACCGGCTGGGTTGCCTATCCGCCTCTGTCCGGGCTGCAATACAGCCCTGGCGTCGGTGTCGACTACTACATCTGGGCACTACAGCTATCAGGGTTGGGTACGACGCTGACAGGCGTCAACTTCCTGGTTACCGTACTGAAGATGCGCACCCCTGGCATGAAGCTGATGGACATGCCGATCTTCACCTGGACCTGCACCTTCGCCAACGTCCTGATCGTGGCTTCGTTCCCGATTCTGACTGCGTGTCTGGCGCTGCTGACCCTCGACCGTTACCTGGACTTCCACATTTTCACGAACGAACTGGGCGGCAACCCAATGATGTACGTGAACCTGTTCTGGGCCTGGGGTCACCCTGAGGTTTACATCCTGGTACTGCCGGCGTTCGGCGTGTTCTCGGAAGTGGTTTCGACCTTCTCCGGCAAGCGTCTGTTCGGCCACAAGTCGATGATCTACGCATCGGGCGGTATCTGCGTACTGGGCTTCGTGGTCTGGCTGCACCACTTCTTCACCATGGGTGCGGGCGCCAGCGTCAACGCCTTCTTCGGTCTGGCGACCATGCTGATTGCCATCCCGACCGGTGTGAAACTGTTCAACTGGCTGTTCACCATCTATCAGGGCCGTCTGCGCTTCACCGCGCCGATCATGTGGACCCTGGGCTTCATGATCACCTTCTCGATCGGTGGTATGACCGGCGTTCTGCTGGCCATCCCGGGCGCTGACTTCGTGCTGCACAACAGCCTGTTCGTTATCGCTCACTTCCACAACGTGATCATCGGTGGTGCGGTATTCGGATACATCGCAGGCTTCGCGTTCTGGTTCCCGAAAGCGTTCGGCTTCAAGCTGCACGAAGGCTGGGGCAAGGCTGCGTTCTGGTTCTGGCTGAGCGGCTTCTTCGTGGCCTTCATGCCACTGTACGCGCTGGGCTTCCTGGGCATGACCCGTCGTCTGAACGCGACCGATATGCCTGAGTGGAACATCTACCTGAACGTTGCTCTGTTCGGTGCGTTCCTGATCGCTGCCGGTATCGCTTCGCAACTGATCCAGCTGTTCGTCAGTATCCGCGACCGCAACAAGAACCTCGACCTGACCGGTGACCCATGGAATGGCCACACCCTGGAATGGTCCACTTCGTCGCCACCGCCGTTCTACAACTTCGCAGAACTGCCGAAGGCTGATGACATCGACGCATTCACCGAAGCCAAGCGCAACGGTACTGCCTACAAGGTTCCGGCCAAGTATTCGGCGATCCACATGCCTAATAACACCGCGACCGGCATGTACATGGGTCTGCTGCTGACCGTGTTCGGTTTCGCCTTCATCTGGCACATCTGGTGGCTGGTAGGTGCGAGCCTGGTAGCAACCATCGCCGTCTTCGTTGCTCACGCTGCACGTGATGACCAGGGCTACATGGTCCCGGCCGAGGAAGTTGCGCGTATCGAAGCTGAGCATCACAAGGTCCTGGCGGCCCAAGGTGCATACACTCCTGCCAAGTCTTCGATGGAACAGGTCTAACATGTCGAACATTGCTATCAACTCCGGAGCCCATGGTCACGACCACGATCACGGGCATGACGAACACCACGACAGTGGTGGCATGACGATCTACGGCTTCTGGCTGTATCTGATGACCGACTGCGTGCTGTTCGCATCGTTCTTCGCGGTCTACGCCGTGATGATGAACAGCGTCGCCGGCGGCCCGACCGGCCAGGACATCTTCCTGCTGCCGTTCGTGGCCGTGGAAACCGCGTTCCTGCTGGTCAGCTCCATCACTTATGGCTTTGCCATGCTGGCGCTGTACAAAGGTAACAAGAGTGGTGTCCTGCGCTGGCTGGCAGTGACTTTCGTGTGCGGTGCAGCGTTCATCGCGATGGAAGTCTACGAGTTCCATCACCTGATCCACGAAGGCTACGGTCCTAGCCGCAGCGGCTTCCTGTCGGCGTTCTTCTCGCTGGTAGGTCTGCACGGTCTGCACGTGACCAGCGGTCTGATCTGGATGGGCATCATGATGTATCAGGTCCAGAAAAAGGGCCTGACCAACACCAACAAGACCCGCCTGAGCTGCCTGAGCCTGTTCTGGCACTTCCTGGACGTGGTCTGGATTGGCGTGTTCACCATTGTTTACCTGTTGGGGGCCCTGTAAATGGCTAGTTCGCATAACTCCCACGACGAGCAGGGTCACGGTTCGGTCAAGGACTATGTCATCGGCTTCGTGCTGTCGATCATCCTGACTGCCATTCCGTTCGCCCTGGTGATGTCGCCGGTTCTGCCGAAAGACACCACTATCTGGATCATCATGCTGTTCGCGATCATCCAGATCCTGGTTCACCTGCGCTACTTCCTGCACCTGGACTTCTCGGCTGCTCAGCGCAACAACGTGATGGCGTTTGTCTTCACTGCGCTGGTGATCGTGTTCCTGGTGGGCCTGTCGGTGTGGATCATCTTCAGCATCCACCGCGAAATGATGGCGCAGTGAGGAAATACTGATGTCACTGAAGCACTTTATCCAAATCACCAAGCCGGGGATCATTTTCGGTAACGTGCTTTCGGTGGCAGGTGGCTTTTTCCTGGCGTCCAAGGGGGATATCGATTTCGTCGTGTTTCTGGCGGCGGTACTCGGTACTTCCCTGGTCGTGGCTTCAGGTTGCGTATTCAACAACTGCATTGACCGCGATATCGACCAGCGCATGGAGCGCACCCGTGAGCGGGCTCTGGTTCAGGGGCTTGTGTCCCTGAAACTGGCCCTTGCCTACGGAGCTGTTCTCGGTGCGCTGGGCGTGTGGCTGCTGTATACCTATGCCAACCCGCTGTCGGCACTGCTGGTAGTGATCGGTTTCGTGATCTATGTCGGTCTGTACAGCCTGTACTTCAAGCGCAAGTCGGTTCACGGCACGCTGATCGGTAGCCTGTCGGGGGCAATGCCTCCGGTGGTCGGCTACTGCGCAGTGAGCAACAACTTCGACTTTGCGGCGTTGACCCTGCTGGTGATGTTCAGCCTGTGGCAAATGCCTCACTCGTACGCCATCGCGATCTTCCGCTTCAACGACTATCGTGCAGCGAAGATCCCGGTTCTGCCGGTCAAGCGTGGCATCCTGGTGACCAAGCGCCATATCCTGCTGTACATCCTGGCGTTTCTGGTGGCGACCCTGATGCTGACGGTTGGCGGCTACGCCGGCCTGAACTACCTCGCGGTCGCTGCCGGTCTGGGCATGTACTGGCTGTATATGGCCTGGAAAGGCTACAAGGCTGCTGATGACACCGTTTGGGCACGCAAGCTGTTCGTGTTCTCCATCGTCACCATCACCGCGCTGAGCGTGATGATGTCGGTGGACTTTCAGGTAACCAAAGAGATTCTGGTGACCTACGCGTTCTGATGCTTGCCTGAGCGGTACAAAAAACCCTGTTCTTGAACAGGGTTTTTTTATGCCTGCTGTTTGGGCCCTGGCCAGCCGCAATGGCAAAAACCGACCGATTGCCGCATCATGTATCGGGTTTGTAAAAAGTTGCTAACGTTGTGCCGGTACAATCAGCCTCTGATTGATCAGGCTGTCAGTATGCGTGCCAAGAACAAAGTGATCTCATGACTTCCACTCCGCAGCAGGCCGCTACCCAGGCGCCTCTGGTTTCGATCATCGCCCCCTGCTACAACGCCGAGCAGTATCTTGAAGCTGCCATCGACAGCATCTTCGCCCAAGACTACGAAAATTTCGAAGTCATCATCGTCGATGACGGCTCCAGCGATAACAGCATTGCCATGCTGCAAGCCTTGCAGGGCAAATATCCTTTCCAGCTCTACACCCAGGCCAATCAGGGCGTCAGTGCCGCGCTCAATCACGGGCTGCAGCATGCCAAAGGCACTTATGTGTCCACCCCTGACCTGGACGACATCATGCTGGCGTCTTCAGTGCGCATCCGCGCCGAGTACCTCGACCAGCATCCCGAGGTCGGCTGCGTCGGTGCGCTGATCAGCTACATGGACTGCGCTGGCAACGACATCAAATCGCAGAGCCGCGATTACATCGAGCGTCAGCACTTCGACGAGATCGTCCGCGGTGCGGTGGTGGTCGGTGCGCCCACGGCGCTGTACCGCATGCAGGCGTTGCGCGAAGCCGATGGCTACGACCCGGCGATCAAGGTCCAGGACTTCCAGATAACCCTGCGCATTGCCCGGCAAGGCTATCGGATCGACGTCCTGCCGGTGGTTGTCACCCGTTACCGCCGGCATGCCAACAACCTGTCGCGCAAATACCGGGTATTGCTCGATGCCGACCTCAGAGCGCTTGAGCCTTATCGCGATCACCCCGAGTATCAGCACGGCCGCACGTTAGCGCTGCACAAGGCCCTCAAGTATGCGGTGGTGTCCGACAAGCGTCATGCCTGGAGCCTGCTGCGCTCGATCCCGCTCAAGCACATGAACCGCACCACCTGGCGACGTTTCAAGCGTCTGGTTCTACATTGGTAAGCGTTGTGTTCAAGATCCCCGGAGCCCCATGAAATTCCTTGAACTGCTCAAAGAACGAAAAACAAGAAAGCGCCTGCGCAGCATGGACAAGCTGGACAGGTCGGCGGAAAAGATCAGGCTGCGCTACCCGCGTTATACCGTCGGTGTGGGCACCTACGGGATCCCCGAGGTGCTGGAGTTTGGTGATGACACGGTCCTGAAGGTCGGTTCCTACACCTCGATTGCCGACGGTGTGCGGATTTTGCTGGGCGGCGAGCACCGTACTGACTGGCTGACCACGTATCCGTTTCCGGCGATGATCGACAAGCTTGAAGACATCAAGGACTACGCGCCCAGCAAGGGCGATGTAGTGATCGGCAGCGACTGCTGGATCTGCGCCGATGCGGTGATTCTGTCCGGCGTGACCATCGGCCATGGCGCCATTGTGGCGGCCGGCGCGATGGTGACCCGCGATGTGCCGCCTTACTCGGTGGTCGGCGGCAATCCGTGCAAGTTCATCCGCTGGCGTTTCGAAGAGCAGGTTCGCGAAGAACTGCTCCAGGCTGCCTGGTGGGACTGGCCGGTGGATGAGGTCAAGTCAGTGGCGCGAACCCTGTGCAGCGCGGACCTGCAGGCTTTCCTGACCTATATCCGGCGGCGCAAGGCAGCCGAAGCAGTACCGGTTGGTTGAGTGTGCGCAATTCAAACTGCTATGACTGAATGTCGACAGACCCGCAAGTTCTGGCAGAATACGGCATTGGCCTGACTCGTCCAGGCAGTCTGCTAAATGAAAGAGGGCGTTATGAGTCAAGTGAGCATCAACTGGGACACGCTGGG
This sequence comes from Pseudomonas sp. 21LCFQ02, assembly GCF_024129895.2. Taxonomy (NCBI): domain Bacteria; kingdom Pseudomonadati; phylum Pseudomonadota; class Gammaproteobacteria; order Pseudomonadales; family Pseudomonadaceae; genus Pseudomonas; species Pseudomonas sp. 21LCFQ02. The sequence continues at coordinate 136,717 of NZ_CM178749.1, read as the reverse complement.
TTTCGACTACATCAAGACCGATAAGCGCTTTCTTTCCTACTGGCGTAACGGTGAGTGGCAAGCCGGTTCGCTGACCGAAGACAACGTTCTGCACATCAGTGAAGGCTCCACGGCCCTGCATTACGGCCAGCAGTGCTTCGAGGGCCTGAAGGCCTATCGCTGCAAGGATGGCTCGATCAACCTGTTCCGTCCTGACCAGAACGCCCAACGCATGCAGCGCAGCTGTGCGCGGGTGTTGATGCCGCAAGTTCCTACCGACATGTTCATCGAGGCCTGCAAGCAGGTCGTCAAGGCCAACGAGCACTTCATCCCGCCTTACGGCTCCGGTGGTGCGCTGTACCTGCGTCCGTTCGTGATCGGTGTGGGTGACAACATCGGTGTGCGCACTGCGCCGGAATTCATCTTCTCGATCTTCTGCATTCCGGTCGGCGCTTACTTCAAAGGCGGCCTGAAGCCGAACAACTTCGTGATCTCCGGCTACGACCGTGCCGCCCCACAGGGCACCGGTGCGGCCAAGGTCGGCGGCAATTATGCTGCCAGCCTGCTGCCAGGTTCCGAAGCCAAGAAGAACAGCTTCGCCGATTGCATCTACCTGGACCCGCAGACCCATTCGAAGATCGAAGAAGTCGGCTCGGCCAACTTCTTTGCCATCACCGCTGACAACAAGTTCGTGACCCCGCGTTCGCCGTCGGTGCTGCCGGGTATCACCCGTCTGTCGCTGATGGAACTGGCCAGCAGCCGTCTGGGCCTGACGGTCGAAGAGGGTGACGTGTTCATCGACAAGATCGACCAGTTCAAGGAAGCCGGTGCCTGCGGTACTGCCGCGGTGATCACGCCAATCGGTGGCATTTCCTATAAAGACAAGCTGCATGTATTCCACAGCGAGACCGAAGTCGGTCCGGTCACCCAGCGTCTCTACAAAGAGCTGACCGGCGTACAGTCCGGTGACGTTGAGGCGCCAGCAGGCTGGATCGTCAAGGTCTGAGTCGCTGAACCGGCTGTAGCAAAAAGGGAAGCGCAAGCTTCCCTTTTTTATTGGGCGTTATCAGGCGTCTGGCTTGGCCTCTTCTTTGGCCGGCCCGAGGATGATCGCCAGATGCCGCAAGTCGTCCAGCTCCAGGCTGAAGCTCTTGCCCGACGGGCTTTTCACCAGCGTGCCCAAGGCATAGATCGTGAAGAACTTTACCTCAGCGGCATGGCTGAGCAGCTCCTCGATGTAGCGGCTGGAGCGATAGGCCTGCATCTGCGCCGGTGACACATACAACGTCACCCGCTTGCCATCGAGGCGGTCATAGAACTGAAACTTGAAGCCCTTGCCGTATCGCTTGTCATCGACCAGCCCGCCGCCGTACAGCACCCGACTGTTGTCGCCTTCATGGGCGTACTTGATGTGGCGGAAATACGAGCGCAGGGTGATTTCACCTTGCCCGGCAACGCGCAAGGTCAACTGCTTGAAATCCTCATCACTCAATTCAGCCCGGGCCTGACGGTAGAAGTCCACCAATCGCTCCAGATTGCTGGTGCGGGTTTCGCTGTAACGCGGCGTGGCAGGTTCTTTGACCTGGCCAACGGGTTCAGGCGCGGCTGGCCGGTCCTCTGCTTTACCGGTTGGCACGGCGCCAGAAGGCTCCTTGAGCGGCTGCTTGAGGCTGGGGTCGAACACGTCGATATTGTCGTCGAGCTTGCGCCGCGCCTGGCGCAAACGCACCTGCGGGTCAGGGCTTTCGCTGACATCGGGCTCTTGGGCGCCATCGCTGTCATCGACCCACTCGCAAGCAAGATCATGCTGATGGTGCGGGTTGGCACGAAAGTGTGCGGCCACGAAGGTAGGGTTGTCCTGGGGCTTGACGTCATAGCGCACCCCGGTGACTTTCACGCCCTGGGCCCTACACACTTCACTGGAGCACAGGAATTCGAAGCGCTTGCGCGGCGGTTCCTGGGAGAAATATTCCCGGCGTGCATCGACGATGGTCAGCTCTTGCTGCAGTTCGATGCAGAACGCACGGGTGATGGGCTTGCCGGGTTTCATGCCTGAGGTCTTCCTGATCTGAAGCGTCCAGGAAAGATTGGTAGGTTTGTCCAGCCACCACAAGCTGTTTCTGCCGTATCGGTCTGGCAGACGGGCAGCGAGCCAGATAGCCCGCCGCCCCGCCCCGTCAGCCCTTGATCACGCCGCAGGCATAACGATCACCGCCACCGCCCAGCGGGGCAGGGTGGTCAGAGTGGTTATCGCCACCGGCATGGACCATCAAGGCACGGCCTTTGATTTCGTCGAGCTTTTTGATACGCGGGGCCAGGACCGGGTACTCGGCCTTGCCGTCAGCGGTCACGTAGATCGCCGGCAGGTCGCCCAGATGCCCCTTGTCGTCGTATGGGCCCAAATGCTTGCCGGTGTTGGCCGGGTCAAAGTGACCGCCGGCTGCCAGAGCGGCAACTTTTTTGCCATCTTTCTCGGCCGCGTCGCAGCTCGGGTTCTGATGGACATGGAACCCATGAATGCCGGCCGGCAGGCCACTGAGTTTCGGGGTGAACAGCAGGCCGTACTGGGTTTCTTCGACATGCACGCTGCCGGCCGCTTTAGGCGCGCCATCGGCGCTGACGATATTGACCGGGACGTCCAGTGAGGCCGCGTGAGCGCTAAGGGAAAATGCACCGAGCAGACCGAGCCAGAGAGTATGTTTCATAGGCGTTCAACACATCCTGTTGTTTGTGAATCGAAAAAAGTAAGCACCGACACCTTACCGGTTCTGTTTGGGCAGCCGGATGAAGATATTGGTTCAACCTGTCCTGCCGTCGCATCAATGCCTCGTGGCAGGGCGAAGCGGGTGAAGTTTGGCTAGGCTCAGCTCAGTCATCTGAGCGGTTGACGCCACCCGCCACTGGGAATCACCGGCTCGGTGCAATCATGAAAGACCCCTACGCCTTCGGGTTTTACAGTGCTTGTCTTGCCCTCATCGTGCTGGTCTGCGCGGCCATGCTCAGCGCCGGCTCTGGCCAGGCCTATGCGGTCGTCGACTCGGCCTCGGCAGTGATCGGGGCGCTGGCGGTCAGTGGCATTGCCGGCGTTGCCTTCGCCGCCTATGGCACCTGGAAGCGCGATATCCGGCAGAACAAGACCCTGAGCATCATCTGGGACGCCAATGTGGCGTTTCGCGAAATCGAGATCGGTTTCAATGAGTGGTTCTTCGGCCCCGCCACCGAGCAGCGGATGGCATCCGATCACGCGCGACTCATCGCCCAGCTGGCCGTCAGCCCCTTTGGCCTTGCGCTACGGGCATTCAAGAAGCAATGCATCCTGCTCGACAAAATGGTGGTCCGTGACGACTGGCGCTGGGTCAATCACGCCGCCGAACTCGACATGCTGGCGCGGGCGCTGACGGTAGAGTTCTTCGGGCCGGTAACCAAGGGGACGGTCAGGCCGGGCATCGTGGATTTTCTGTTCCCCATCGAAGGCCATGCCCGGCAAAGAACCCAGGCCGACTGGGAGGTGCTGATGGACGGCATTGAGCAAGAACTGATGGAACTTGAACAGCGCCATGGCTGATGGTGCACAGGGTTGTGGGTTAGGATGCCGCCTTTACGTTCGCAAGTAATGAGCGCGAACAGAGCAATTTGAGCATCTACCGATGACAGGGATACAGGAATGAGAAAAGGAATTTTAGGGTTGGCAATCCTGCTGCTCAGTGGTTGCGGCACCATCAATACAGTGTTTCGTGATGATGAGTACAGTGGCCGCGAACTGCGCAAACTCAATACTCATTGCGATGAGATCGCCCGGGTTTACAGCGGTGTTACTTACAACTTCTGCCAGTTGAACGCCAAACCGGCCAGCAACACTGACAAAAGTGGCGGGCTGCTGGCCGGTGTGCTGCTTGATGGCGCAATATCTGGAGTGCTCGACACCGTCGTGTTGCCTTACACCCTCTATCGCCAGATGGCCGACGGCAACATTGTGATTCCCAACTCGACCTGGCAACCAGGCAACGTCAAGTGAGCCTGTTGCGCACTGCTGCGCGGCCTGCATCCTTGATATGGCATTGTTTTGCTGGATGATTAGCTGGCAAAATGCTGTTACTTATCGCGTTGTCACCGCTTCGCAAATGACACCCGAATCTACCTATCGCTGGCAGCGCTGATGTTCAGGCTGGCCGGTTGGCTCAAGTGCAAAGCAGGAATTTATGGATACAGCCACAAAGGACGGTGTGCACACCTGGACGTTTGGTAATCAGATCTGGCAGCAAACCCCTGATGGCCGTTTCTCGTTGCGCAGCATCGCTGGCGTAGACACTGGCGATTGCCTGGTCGATCTGGACTATCTCGCCGGTGCCCGGTTGGCACCCGGTTCTTCCAGTCAATACCTGCCCGCAGCCTTCAAGTTCTGCCCCAGTAGCGGCGAGCCGCTGCCTGCTCCTGCCTGGAATGCCCGAAGCTGTTGGCTGCCGCCTTATGGTGACGGTAGTGGCTCGCGGGTGATCGCCGATGGCCAGTGCGCAATGGCGCAAAAGATTGTGTCTGGCGTGTTCCAGCGTTTGCAGCACAGCGGCGCTCGCGATCTTAACGACAGCAAAGAAATCATCGAACTGCCACGCAAGAACGGCTTGAACTTCTTTGTCGCCAATGTGGGCGGCTACCGCGATGCGTTGTTCGCATTGGGTCGTGAAGGCAGCCTGTTTCTGTGGTTACGCGGCGCGGGTAAATGGCAAGAGCTGCATGCCGAGAGTGTGCCAATCGGGCGTACTCGGCTGGAGAACTGGGCCTGGTCAGTCAGCCTGCTTGCCATTGATGGGACCAACGCCTTGTTTTTGGGCGGTGAAGAGGGGGCGGTCCTGATAAAGGTCGACCCGGTGTCTCTCAAGTACCGGACCCAGCGTAAAGAGGGCCGGGCACTGGCTGGGCCTGGGGATCTGGAAGATCGTGCCTGGCTACCGCTGGTCATGAGCGATGGCAGCGTGCGCTTGGTCAGCCCGACGAATACCGGCTGGGAGCACTACCCGGTCGCTGATGCTGATCCGCAGCGTATGACCCGGCTTTCAGCACCCGTGCGCGATCCTTCTTCACGACGTTTGCTGTGGATTGGTGAACACGGTTATTTGAGCCTGCGTCAGGGCATGGCCGTGCAAGCCCAATGGCATCCTTGGCCAGATGGCGCCACGGCATACCCTGAGCAAGGCCCGCCTTTTCGCGATGGCAGTGGTTTGTGGCAGCAAGTGTCCAGCGATGAGCGCCTGAGCTATCTGCAACTGGATGTCGGTGCAACCGACCCGTCCCGTCCGGTGAAGGGCTATCGGCTGGGCACCGGGCACCTGAGCTTTAAATACAACATCCGCCTGGAACGGCCATGGGATGAACACGACGAAAACCTCGAACCCACGACCCGCGAAGTGGTGTATCCGTTTGTCGAGTTCACCGCTGAGCGCCTGCTGTTGTCGATGCGAGCCCAGCAGAGCCGCCCGCTGGATGAGTTTCTCCAGAGCGAGCAGAAAGCCGATGTGCAATATCGGCTTGATCAGGTTGGCGGCATTGGTTTTGCTTTGAAGGCGTTGGTCAGCGAACCCTGGAAAGCCCAATGGTTCTTTTTCGATAACGCGATGTGGCTGTACATCGATTCCAGTGGAGCGCTCTACCGATGGAAAGCCGAATGAAACAGCTGATGCTTCGCGCCGCTACGCTCATGTTGGCGTTGACCTGCGCCACGGTCTCGGCGCAGCCGCTGCGCCAAGTGTTTCTGGTACAGAACTCCGGCTGGATGGAGCCGTTCTACTTGGACCCGGCATCTGCGTTCAAGCCTTTGGTCATCAAACTGGCGGCCACGGCGGCGGGTGACGGCGAAGTGGTGGTCGGTGGCTTTAACCAGGCCGACAACTCGCACCCCTCGCCGCAATGGACTTACAGGGGGCCCGGTACCCACGGCAAGCTGGCTGAAAGCGTCAACCAATTGAACCTGGCGCGCAAGTCGGGCGGCGCTTACGCAGACACCGATTTCAAGGAAGCGTTGCTGGCAGCAATCACCACCGGCCTTGAGGGTCGTGAAGGGATTGTGTGGATCATCACCAACAACAAGAACAGCCCGAACAACAGTGGTGAAACGCAGCTCAAGAACCGCGAGTTCTATGACTTGCTGCACAAGGATGAGTCGATCAGCCGGATTGCGGCGTTCCCACAGAAGATGCCGGTAAAAGGTCCGAACTATCAAGCCAATGGCCTGATGATCTATGCCTTGGCCTATGGCAAGAGTGCCGGTGCTGCGCTGGAACAGGTATTGGCTCAGCCGGCCTTGTCCAGCCTGCTCAACGACAATCATGTGCGGCTGAAACCACTGACGCGATCGGCGGTGCGTTTCATCCCCACTGGTGTGCAGGACACCGAGGACGTCAGTGCTGAGCTGGCGCCTGATCAGCAGACGGTGGTGCTCAATATCAAGGTCGACAGCTCACCTAAAACGGCGGTGCTGTTGGGGCAGTTCGAGAATCAGTTCAACCCCTACCAGATTCACGATGCAAAGATCGACATGGCGCTGGACATGCCGGGCGAAGCCTTGCAGTCGAGTATTTCGCTGGCGCGCATCAGTGACCTTGAGCCCGGCGCACGTTCCGCGCCGTTGGCGATCAGCCTGCAATTGCCGCCTTTGCCGTCTCAATGGTCCAGTGAAGTGATTTTTTCCAGCGGCTATCAGCGTTCTGGCGCCATTGAAGTGCGTTTGAGCGAGCAGCAACTGCGCATTTCTCAGGATTTCGTCAAACGCATGAACGAACTGTTTCCCGGTGATGCCTTGCCGGATGTGTTCGTGCCCTCAAGTGACGCCAGCAGTTCGGCAACGCGTCTGCCAATCGTGTTGCAAGTCAGCTACCCGTTGGGGCCTGTGCTATTGCTGCTTGGCTTGTTCGTGGCGTTGTTGATCGGTTTGTTGCTGCTGCTCGCCATGCTGGGCGGCAAGAAAACGTTCACCGTTGCCGTGGAAGGCATGACCCAGCCTTATCCACTCAAACCGTTTGCCAGTGTGGGTGTCTATGACGCCCGTCAGAACAAGGTCGCAACGTTGAAACGTGGCCTGTTCGGTGCGCGTCTGCAAGACCAGGCCCCTGATATCGCTGTGCGTCTCAAGTAATTCACTCTCAAGTCTCTCAAGGAAGTTTTTCAAATGGCCCAGACCAGCGCACTGCCAGCCCCGATCCAAAGCACTACCGAGGCAGCAGCTCCGGCAACCACCACAAGTACTCTTGCCGCGCCTGTACCGCTGGACTTGGGACCGAAAAAAGTCGACAGCCGCGATGCGCTGATTGGCGTTGCCGTGCTGGTGGTGCTGGCGATTGTCTTCTTCGTGATCAAGAACGCTTACGCCAACTGGCGGGTGCGTGAGCGCGTGGCGCCCAGCCGTGCCAACGCCTCGGCCTGGTTTCTGTTTCTGGGGTTGCTGATGGTCGCAGCCATGGCCGTGCTTGCCGTGATCAATTCGGGCCAGTTCCTGGCGCCGTTGTATTTCGCGCCGCTCGGTGCTGTGGCAGCGATCTCGTTGGTGGCTTGGCTGATGACCTTCTCTGCCAAGCGCTGAGCAAAGCGCTTGCCATGACCACGGCATCTTGCGGCCGTGGTTGCCTGTACTGAATATCTGGATCAATGCCGAGCCACTCGGCCTGCCCGGCCCGGGCACATGGAGTTTTCAATGAGCGACACTGCACAGCCAACCGGCGCGACGGCAACGACCCCCATCGTCGAGAAGATTCACCCGACGCTGTTCATCGCCCTTGGCGGTACGGGGATGAAGGTCAACATCCGCGTGCGCCGGCGTATTCTCAATGCCATCTGGGGCGGCAATAGCCAGGTGCAGCAGATCGCCGATTTCCCGGTGGTGCAATTTGTCAACTTCGACCTCGATTCTGGCGAAGTCACTCAGGACGGCAAGTCGGTGAAAACCGACGTGCTGGCCGAGCAGGTGAGCTTCACCTCGGAAGAAAAGATCATCGAGCAGCTCAACCTGAGCAAGTACACCCACTCCATCGACGAGCTCAACCGGCACCGCGAAGTGGCCGAGTGGTTTCCGCTGACCCCGGAAAAGATCCGCCATCTGGGCATCGACCCGTCCAAGGGCGCCGGGCAGATTCGCGCTTTGTCGCGCCTGTACTTCTTCGACAAGTACCCGACCATTCGCGACAAACTGCGCGACAAGGTCGGCCGCCTGCTGAGCAATATCGGTGCCCAGGCCGACAAACTGAAAAAGCTCGGGCTGGAAATCGAGCCTGGAAAGATCCGTATCGTGATCACCGGCTCTGCTGCTGGCGGCACCGGTTCGGGCTCGTTTCTGGACATGGGCTACCTGGCCAAGGCGATTCTTAAAGAGAGCAACATCGCCGGTAAGGTCGATCTGTTTTTTGTATTGCCCGGCGGCTTTCATGCCTACAACACCGAGCGCGTGCAGGCCAACGGCTATGCGGCGTTGATGGAGCTGGAAACCTGCATGCGCGGCAATCCATTGCTCAAGCACTGGGACGCCACCGATAACCTGTTTATCGACACGCGCCCTTACGATGATGTCTACATCATCGATAACACCAACATCGCCCAGGCCAAGACCAGCGATCAGGAAGACATCTACGAGATGCTCTCTGACGTGTTGTTCACCGACTTCACCTCGCAGGACTTCGCTAACAAGAAGCGCTCGATCGCGGTCAACCAGAACCAGCACAAGATCCGCTCTTATACCGTGCGTCTGCCCCAGGACTACGGTGACAACACCGAGTTGCGCTTCCCGTGCAGCTACTCCTCGATTGGCCAGGCAACGCTGGACACTCGCATCGACGCTCGGCAGAACGTGCGCTTGTGCCGCCAGGTGCAGCAGATGCTCAAGGCATTTTTCGGCGTGGCCAGTGCGGCTGCCGGCGGCAACCGGCCTACCGATAAAGAGCGCGATGAGTTTCTCAAAGAACAGCTCAACGTGACCCCGCGCACGTTCACCGAGTTGCCCGAGTTTCTGTCGCGTGTTGAGCTGACTGTGGCAACGGGTGAGTTTACCCATTATCAGATCGCTGACGACTTGTTGCAGGTCGACGGTGACATCAGCGTCACTGGCCAGATCGAGCAGAAAGTCGAAGCTTTGTTTGAGCGCCTGCAAAGTGGTGGCGCGGATAAAGAGCAGTGGTTGACCCATGTGCGTGAAATCCAGCAGCAGCTGGAGCGCGACACCAAGGGCAGCTCGGTGGACAGCGCCGAGCGCAACCACGAAGTGCGGATTCGTGAAAATCGCTTCAAGCGACTGGCTGAACTGACCCGCGAAGATGCCTTGCCGGAAAAACTGTTCCGCCGTCTGGACGACGACGAGCGCGGTGGTCTGGATTACACCCTGGCCTTGGTCGAAATGCTCAAGGACCGTCTGGAAAACGAGGGCGGCGGGATTATCCCGGCGCTGGAAAAGAACGCCGCGCGCTTTCGCGAACTGTCCGAGAAGCTTGAGTCTGCCGAACTGGCACGTGAGTTCGAGCGCCTCAAGGAAACTACCGACAAGGGCTTGTTTGCCCGCCTGAGTGGTAAAGACAAACAGGCCGACACGGTTCTGGGACAGATCAAAGACACCCTGCGCGAAAGCCTGTTGTTCTATGTCCGCTTTGTCGCGGCCCGCGAAGCTGCGTTGCTGCTGCGTGATGTTTCCGAGTGGCTGGGCCGTAAAGAGTCGGTGGACCACAACGGCCAGCCGGTCTGGAATGGTTTTGTCGGTCGCCTGCAAGATGGCCGCAACGCGGTCAACCAATTGCTCAAACGTATCGACACCGATATCGCCAAGATCGACGCCAGCATCAAGGAGGAACACGCCACCCTGATTGCGCTGACGCTGGTGCAAAACAGCGAAGAAGCCATGGGTGAAAACCCGGACGTGCGTGAGTGGGCCAAAGACGCGTTCAAGGATTTTGGCGGTTCCAAAGTGCTGTTCGGCAAGCTGCAGACCGAAGAAGGCCAGGAAGAGTTGCTGTCGAAACTGCGTAACAAATCGGTACAGCAATTGCCCCGGCAGGCTTCGGCCGCTGACCCGCTGATGGCCGCGTTAGGCGCCCTGAACCCGGATGAGCAGCGCGAGAAATTCCGCCAGTTGCTGCAGCGTGCCATGCCGTGGACGCCGCTTAACCTCACTGGCGGTTTCAATATCAACAAAGACCGCTACACCTGCCTGATCGGCGTCAACGACGCCAGCGAATTCAAGCGGGTTTACGGTGCGATGCTGGGCCAGTGCCTGCCACAAGGCACCGGTTTGAACGCCGGGCAGATTCAGTTTGTCGAGTCGGGCACTCCGGGCAAACTGATCTGCTTCACCGAGTTGTCGGGCTTCCCGATGCCGGCGCTGACCCCGTTGCCGACCTACCTGGCCAGCTACCGCAAGGAAAGCACCGCGATCCCGCTGCATGTGCACAAGCGCATCAGTCAGTTCGTGCAACCCATCCAGTTTACGCAAGAGCAATACCGGCAGTTTGCAGAAGACTTCAAGCTCTACCTGCACGCCATTGCCTTGGGTGTGCTCAAGCGCCTGGACAACAACCTGTACGAGTTCTACATCGATAAAGAAGACTTCACCATCGGTGATGAGTTCTCGATTCGCCAAAGCGGCTTCAAGCCGGTGCATCGCGGTGACATAGAGAATCAGGTGCGCAGCCGCACCCAGCGTCTCAACGATGCTCAGGTTGCCGCGTTGGTCGTGGTGTTCGACGAGATGAGCCGCAGTGCCTATAAGGCGCAGAAGCGTATTGACGAGCAGGGCGCCTCCGAGTCGTTTCAGTCGTTCCCGTTCAAGATTGCCGAACTGCTCAAAAATGAATACAAGGCGCGCCTCAAGCGTCAGGTTCCAGGTCAGGAAGACCATCTGGTCCGTAGTGCAGAGGCGGCGTTGGGGCAGTTCAGTCAATTTGTGGTTGGCTCACGTGCCGATGTTTATCACGACGAAGTCCATCCTGAACACGCTGAAAAAATCAGCGTGCGCAATGAGTTCTTCAATGAGGGCTGGCTGGATAACCTGCTCAATGCCCAGACACCCGCAACCGCGCCGGTCGCTGCGCCAGCCGTTGCCGCACCGCCACCACCGCCGGCCCCGGGCGGCTTCGCACCGCCGCCACCACCCGCTGCGCTGCCGCAATACAGCTACCACTTGAGTGTGGCCGGCAGCACCTACGGTCCGTACACCACCGCGCAATTGCAACAGTACGTGCAAAGCGGCCAGGTAACCCGCGACAGCCAGTTGTGGCGTGAGGGCATGGCCGGTTGGCAAGGCGCCGGGCAAATCGTTGAGCTGGCCTCACTGTTCCAGCCACCGGTCGGCGGCCCGCCAGCGGCAGCCAGCATTCCACCGCCACCGCCAGTGAGTTGAGCCATGTCTGAGACAGCCAAAGCCTTGCAGTTTCCTGCTGCCTGCCTGAACAACATGTGTGCCCAGCCACTCGCGGGGCCGGTGAATCACTGCCCGTTCTGCGGCACGCTCATGGCGCGTGCTGCGCCGGTTCTGCGGGTCGTGCCGCCTGCGCCTGTCCCGGTGCCTGCGGCAACATCCGCCCCGGCGCCTGCGCCTCAACCTGCACCGGCACCTGCCGCAGCAGCGCCGACACCGCCGCCTCCGGCTCCAGCTCCAGCACCTTTGCCAGCAGCCGATACTGCGGCGCCTGTGCCGCCGAAGCGGCGCATGAGCAAGATCGGCCTGGCCCTCGTTGCTGTTTTGGGCGTAGGTGCTTATGGCTTGCAGCAACTGGGCAACAAGCATGACCAGCAACTGATCGAGCAGGCCATTGCGGCCGGCAAGAACTGCCTGGGTAAAAAAGACTACCGCTGCGCCATCGACAATGCCGACAGCGCACTGCAGAAAGACCGCAACGAACCGCGTGCCTTGAGCCTCAAGCAACAGGCGCAAGCTGAGCTAGCGCGTGTGCAGAAGGCCGAAGATGACAAGCAGGCCCGGCTACAAGCCGAAGCCTCACAAAAGGCCGCCGCCGAGCGTGCTCGTCAGGAGCAGGCCCGCGCGCGAGCGGCTCAGGACGAGCTTGAAGCGCGGCGCAGAAGCGAAGAGCTGGATCGTCAGGCTCAGGAGTTGCGTGAGCAGCGCGTTGAAGAACAGCGTCGGCGCGAACAGCTTGCTCAAGAGCAGCAAGCTGTTCGCGAGCAACGTCAGCGTGCTCAAGAGCGTGCGGCTCAGCAACAGCGGGCACAGAACTCAGGTAACTATGTCGCTCCACCGAATGCGTTCAACCGTCCGGCGTTCAACGCCTCTTCCGGCAGCAGCACTGACGACATCATTCGCCAGGGTCAGCAGATGCAGCAGTTTCAGCGTCAGCAGCAACAACCGCAACGGCAGACGCAGGGGCAACAGCAGCAGAATAAAGACGTGATCAGGTCGATTATCAATTGATCAAGCGCAGGCCTGTCATAAGACCTGCCTGGCTTTGAATTTCCGGTTACCGGACAAAGCCATGCAGGGCTGTTTCATGGATTCAGGGTGCGCCCGGGATGTACCTTGGTGGACATCACAGTAGTATGCCGATCAAAGGCTGACGCGCTCCTTGTAGGAGCGACCTTGGTCGCGAAGAGGCCGGTAAAAACACTGCATCTGTTGTTAATGTCGCTTTGTATTCTCCAGCCGCAAAGGATGTCGGCAGGTTCTTCTTTACTGAACTGAACCGGTCTCGACTGATCGGCATCAGTTCGTATGTTCAACGTTGAACCGTCGATTGTTTAAGCCGCCTGCACGGTAGTGAAGGACGAATGATGTCGTCTGTGCTGCTATTCAATTTTCTGAGCTGCCTACACGGCAGTGAAGGCCGATGGCCGGCTGGTCGACACCCTCGATAATTTCTGAGCTGCCTACACGGCAGCTCAGAAAAACAACGCATTCAATCAGAATTTCGAAGATGCCTTCACCGCCGTACAGGCAGCTCAGAAAATCACCGAAGCTCTTATCGAATGTGTCGTAGGTGTCTCTGTCGTTCGGACATCATAAGAGTGTTTGTTTGGCCATGGTCTACCGTTGGTTCTTACTCGCGTTTCACCTTGTCGATTTTATTTCTACCATGCTCTGCGTGGGCTCTGATGAAACAACCCTGCCACAAACTCACTCACAGGTTCGGGTAACAGATCCTGTGGATGGTCGCCTCCGAATGTTGCCAGCCCGCTTCGGCCTTTGATGATGGCGGCGCTCAGAACGTCCCCTGATTGCACCTGAACTATCTCGATTTTGACTTCGACTTTATCCGGGATCATCGACCATTCGGTTGCGCGGTCCTCCCAGTGAAGAATCGTTGGGAAAACCAGCAGGTCCTGGCCAGCTTCCCGCGCTGCATACAGTGCCTGGTCAAAGTGATTCGTCTCAGGCCCCAGACGAATGCTATGGACTTCTTTAGCCAGAGCTGCCCGGATGATCTGGGCGGTATTCCTCCCTGAGCCCTTGTACGTGTGAGTGCCATACTCGCCGTCAGTGGGCGTGGAGACGTAAAATTTTTGAGTTCGTTCGAGAGGTGCCAAGGCTTGTTGTTGAGGCATCCATTGATGGGAGTCTGCGCAGCCTGTAAGCACGACAGATAACGCAATAAAAATAAGGCTTCGCATCGACATGTCCTTGTCCGGGGTTGCGGCTCAATAATATCAAGCGCCGGGCAAGGACTGTCGAGTAGCGCTGGATATCAGGCGCCGCAGGCCACACAGCTGCTAACGCCAGACCCAGCTGCCGGGCATTTTGCTCAAGCCGTCAAATGCTCAAACAGAATCGTCCCGCCCACAATCATCAGCACCACGCCGCCGACAATCTCGGCTCGTTTACCGACCATCGTGCCGAGCACTCTCCCAAGCATCACGCCGATGGTCACCATCACTAGCGTCGCCAGACCAATCGCCGCTGAGGCAACCAGAATGTTCACGTCGACAAATGCCAGGCCCACCCCCACTGCCAAGGCGTCGATGCTGGTTGCCACGGCGGTAACGGCAAGGATGAACAACGAGTGCTGGCTGGATCTTTCCTGTTCTTCCTCACCGTCGTCTTTCACGCCGTTGTAGATCATGTGCAGGCCCAGGCCGATCAACAGGGTGAAGGCAATCCAGTGGTCCCAGTCGGCGACCCATACTGACGCGGCGCGGCCGATGGCCCAGCCAATCAAGGGGGTGATGGCTTCGATGACGCCGAATATCAAGCCGGTGCGCAGGGCTTCGAGAAAGCGGGGTTTGTGCAGTGCGGAGCCTTTGCCGATGGCCGCTGCGAAAGCGTCCGTGGACATGGCCAGAGCGAGGAAGATAAGGGCAAACGGGGTCACGGTTTACGTCCAGCCGGGCTATGAGTCAACGACACGGCAACGCGCCCGGCTTTAGGCGTGTGCAATGTCGCTGGTCTCACCAACCTAAAAGGTGTTCGTACCACGGCTGACGTGCCGAGAATGTTGATACGAACGCCAGCGATTGCTCGCTGACAGGCTACTCCCCAACGGAAGCGGCGATTATATACAGACCTGGATGAACGGCGGGTGAAGTTTTTTTGGGTAAGCCAGGTTCTTCAGGTTCGCCTTTATCAAGCTGGCGCGAAAAGCCCCTTCCTTCAGGTGGGGGATGAAAGCGCCACCGCGAAGCGCTGATAGGGGTTAAGATCCATAAAACCGCCCCTATTCTGTGTTTCATGACTGAAATGAAAGCGACCAAAACCCTCAAGATTCGAGTGCGAGACAAGCACGCAGCGCAGCTGCGTGAAGCGTCTCGCGCTGTGAATTTTGTGTGGAACTACGTAAACGAGTTGAGTAGTCGCTTGATTCGTGAACGTGGTCGTTTTCTGTCGGCGTTCGACATTCACAAGTACACCAACGGGGCCGGCAAAGACCTGGGACTGCACAGCCAATCGGTGCAGGCTGTTGCCGACGAATATGTCACACGGCGCAAGCAGTTCAAAAAGCGCCAGCTCCGCTGGCGCTGCTCGGGCGGCGCTCGGCGCAGCCTGGGTTGGCTGCCCTTCAAGGTCGGCGCTGCTGTCTGGAAAAACGGCCAGGTCGCCTTCAACAAGCAGCACTTCAAGGTCTGGGACAGCTACGGCCTGGCGGGCTTTAAATTCAGATCCGGTAGCTTCAACGAGGACAGCCGTGGACGCTGGTATTTCAACGTCGTGGTCGAGGTCGACCGGCAGTTATCGCCAGGCCAGGACGCGGTGGGTATCGACCTCGGACTGAAAACCACGGCCACCTGCAGCGACGGTGAACGCCTTGAAAGCGGTAGGTTCTACCGGGATCTGGAAAGAGCCTTGGGCACGGCCCAGCGTGCCGGCAAGAAGGCTCGTGTGCGGGCGATTCACGCCAGGATTGCGAACCGCCGCAAGGATGCCCTGCATAAGTTCAGCAACGCGCTGGTAGCGCGTTGTGGCGTCATTGTGGTGGGCGATGTGAACTCACTGAAACTCGCGAAAACCAGGATGGCCAAGTCGGTGCTGGACGCCGGCTGGGGTCAATTGAAAACCATGCTGGAATACAAATGCGATCACGCAGGCACGGTTTTCAAGGTTGTTAGCGAGAGAAACACCACCCAAACCTGTTCGAGCTGCAAGCAATTGCCGGACTCGAGGCCGAGAGGTATCGCAGGGCTTGGAATAAGGGAATGGACTTGTTGTGGGTGCGGTGCCACCCACGACCGCGACGTCAACGCCGCCAAGAACATTCTCGCGCTCGGGCATGAGCGTCCAGTTGTGGGAATCCCCGCCCTTTAGAACGGGGAGGATGTCAAGCAGGCATACAAGCGCAGCGAGGCAGTAGGGTAACCGACGGAGTGTGTCGAATCTTGTCTCTGCTCAGGATACGCTGACCCTTGGGCGCTTTTTTGTCGGGGGCGTCAGCAATTGCCGTTAGAGTGTCAGTTGATAGCACCCGTTAACGAGGTATCTGTAAGTGCAGGACGAAGCAAACGCATCCTCAGCCAAACCGCTGCACCAGCACGTGCTGGACGCCATGGCGTGTTTTGAGGGCATCAAGGATGAGATGTTCGATGAGCTGATTCAGATGGCCACCGTGCATTTCGATGTGCCGATTGCACTGATTTCGATTCTTGAAGACAGCCGCCAGTGGTTTCTGGCCCAGTCGGGCATGAGTGTCGGGCAGACTCCGTTGATCGACTCGTTCTGTGCGCGGGCTATCTTGACTAATGATTTTTTTCAGATCACTGATGTGCTCAGTGATCGGCGTTTTCGCGATAACCCGTTGGTACAGGGCGATCCGGGTATTCGCTTCTACGCGGGCTACCCATTGGTGACTGGCGATGGCGTGCCGCTGGGCATGTTCTGCATCATCGACACCCAGCCGCGTGACAGCCTCAATGCTGAGCAACAGACCATGCTCAAGCAAATAGCCAAAGTGGTCATGTTGCGCATCCGCGACTTGCGCGAAACCAGCTATGTTGACGCCACCATCGGCCTGTTCAACCGCCTCAAGTTCGAAAAAGACGTTGAGGCGTACCGCAATCGTGACGAACCGCTGACGGTGATCGCTGCCGACATGATCTCGCCGGCGTTCCTCAATGAAATCGTCAAGTCGCTGGGCTACCCCTTTGCGGCCAAAGTGATGTTGCTGCTCAAGGACAAGCTCAAGGCCATCATTGGCGAACGCGATCTGTACAAGATCAGCCCCACCCGCTTTGGCTTCATGGTGCCGGGCAACGGCGATATCACAGACTTGATCGATCAGCTTTCCAGAGAAATCGAGCAGCCGATCGAATGTTCCGGTATCCCTCTGCAACCGCGGGCCGGGCTGGGCATGTTACGGCTCTGCCGTGGCGACTGGCATGAAGACTGGCTGCGTTGTCTGGTCAGTTCGGCTGACCACGCCCGGCACAAGGGCAAGGGCTGGGTGTACTTCGAGCCAGAGCTGGATCGGGCCCAAGTGCGTGCGTTTACCTTGCTGAGTTCGTTGACCATCGCGGTAGAGCGTGAAGACCAGTTCTTTCTGGAATATCAGCCCAAAGTGGATACCCATACGGGCCGGATGTGTGGCGTCGAGGCGCTGCTGCGCTGGCGGCATCCGGAGCTTGGTTTGATCAGCCCCGGTGAGTTCATCCCGCTGGCGGAAAAGACCCCGCTGATTGGCAAGATCAGTCTGTGGGTGGCGCATCATGCGCTGGAACAAGTGGTTGTATGGAAGGCGCTGGGGCATGACTGGCCGGTGTCGATCAACGTCTCGGCCGCCGACATGGCCAACTCGGCCTTCGTCGAGCACTTGATCGGCTTGTTGCGTGAGAAAACCATCGAGCCGTATCTGCTGGAACTTGAATTCACCGAAGGGGCATTGATGATCAGCCCGCAGGTGACTCACCGTAATCTGGAGCGCATCCGTGACTGCGGCATTCATCTGGCGATTGATGACTTCGGTACGGGCTACAGCAACTGGACTTATCTGAGAACCTTGCCGGCCACCACGGTGAAGCTGGATCAATCGTTCATGCGCGATGCATGCATCAACCCCAAGGACCGCGCAGTGGTGATCTCGATCATCCAGTTGGCGCAGACCATTGGTTACAAAGTGGTCGCAGAAGGGGTCGAAACCGCAGAATTGTACGAATTGCTCAAGGAATGGGGCTGCGACCAGATTCAGGGCTACTACATCGCCCGGCCGATGGGGCCGCAAGCGTTGCTCGCGTGGGCGCGGCAGGCGCAGGACTAGCCACCCTGCCAGACCCTCTTTTTTGAGGTCAGGCTCGTGCCTATATAAATCAATGGGTTAAGTCGGTGCTGAGAAAAAGGGTTCCCGGCCCGGAATCAGCACTTTTCTCTTTTAAAACGTAGGCTTAAAGAGCAGAGTGTCTACTTCACTGCCGTATAGGCAGCTCAGAAAAGAGCAACCGAAACCCTCACGAACTGCAGTTACTTCACTGCCGTATAGGCAGCTCAGAAAACCGCTTGAGCCGCCGCCTGACGAGCCACCGCCTTCACTGCCGTATAGGCAGCTCAGAAACAGGGCGCCTTGGTCGAGTTGCCGTACCCGACCTTCACTGCCGTATAGGCAGCTCAGAAAAGCAGCGGCACGCAATCAGGGTCTTCCGGCAGCTTCACTGCCGTATAGGCAGCTCAGAAAGCTATCCAGTTTCTGCTGGATGTGGTCACGAACTTCACTGCCGTATAGGCAGCTCAGAAAAATGGTTGAGGTGCCAGACAGTGACAACTGAAACTTCACTGCCGTATAGGCAGCTCAGAAAAGGGCACTGGCGATGTCGATCACTGACACCGGCTTCACTGCCGTATAGGCAGCTCAGAAATTGAGCCGTCGAAGCGCTACTACACGCGGGGGCTTCACTGCCGTATGGGCAGCTCAGAAATCTTCGGAAACGCGCGTTTCCTGCAGGACCACCTTCACTGCCGTATAGGCAGCTTCGCAACTAAAGCCAATACTGGTCAGTTAGACCGGTGGGAGCCAGCTTGCTGGCGAAGGCGGCGGCACATTCGCAGCAGTTGCTGTGACTTTACCGGCCTCTTCGCGAGCAAGCTCGCTCCCACCGGGGGCATACAGTACCTGAGCGAACAGTATTGCAACTTAAGCCAATACTGTTCGTCAGGCGCTATAACTCTGTGGGAGCGACCTTGGTCGCGAAGAGGCCGGCGGGTCTGGTTGGGGCCTTGTGGGAGGGAGCTCTGCTTGCGACAGGGCCAGTAAAATCGGCACATCTGCTGTGGATGTAACCCTGCAGTCGCCAGCAGAGCTGTCTCCCACGGACCTGGCCGGTCTTAACTGATCGGCATTATTCCTGCCATGCCCTGCGCTTGCTGCTCGAAAGAAAGGGAGTCTCTTGCAGGTTGCCCAGCCAACACCCATGGCCTGGTCATGAAGATGACCAGGCCATGTTTGCTTAGTGCTGCGGCTTCGACGGTTCCAGGGTCGTCTTGGCCGTATCGTGACCTGCATTCAGGTTGGCGCGGATATCACGCACCTGATTGGCCGTCACGGCACCTGCATTGTTCGACCAGCCCTGGCGCAGGAAGCTCACCAGGGCGGCGGTCTCGCTGTCGTCCATGCGCCAGGCGAAGCCCGGCATTGGCAGCACGGCGGGGGCGCGGGAGGTCGATGGGGTGGTGGTGCCGGCCAGGATCACGTGGATCAACGCGGTTGGGTTGTCGGCATTGATGATGGTCGCACCGTCCAGGCGCGGGAACACCCGCGATGCGCCTTCACCGGCCACGAAGTGGCAAGCCCCGCAGTTGTCCAGATACAGCCGCTCACCCAGGGTCAGGTCCTTGGCAGCGGTCAGCTTGGCAGCAGTTGCCGCGCTGCGCTGCGGGTCGTGCTGGTAGGTGGCCTGGCTGGCTGGCAGCGACTTGAGGTACGCGGCAATGGCGTGCAGATCGGCGTCGGTCATGTGCGAGGTGCTGTTGGCGATCACGTCGGTCATCTCGCCGCCTACCGAAGCCTTGGCGTTGCGGCCAGTGCCCAGGTAATCAACCAGCTCTTCCTGGGTCCAGTGCGGCATGCCGCGCAGGCTTGGCACCGACCAGCCATTGAGTTCGCCACCGGCCAGGTAGGTCGCGCTTTTCTCGTCCAGGCCGCGCTCCTGCATGGTCAGTGCCCGTGGCGTGTGGCACGAGCCGCAGTGGCCCAGGCCCTGCACCAGGTAGGCACCGCGGGCGATCTGCGGGTCTTTGCCATCGGTCGATACCTTGAGCGACACGGCGGCATCCTCCGGCAGTGGCGAGAACAGCGTGCGCCAGTAAGCCAGAGGCCAGCGGATCGACAACGGCCACGGAATGTCATTGGCCTTGTTGGCCTGTTTGACCGGGGCCACGCCATTCATGAAGTAGGCATACAGCGCCTGGGTGTCTTCATCGCTGGTGCGTGCATAGGACGGGAACGGCATCGCCGGGTACAGCGCCGTGCCGTCGTGGTTGATGCCACGGCGTACCGCTTGCTCGAACTGACCGTAGGTCCAGCCACCGATACCGGTGTCTTTGTCGGGCGTGATGTTGGTGGCATAGATGGTGCCGATCGGTGACTCGATGCCACGGCCACCGGCAAACTCCTTGCCGCCGTGGGCGGTGTGGCAGGCCACACAGTCACCGGCGCGGGCCAGGTATTCACCTTTCTTGATCAGCTCGGGGGTGACCGGCTGGGTCAGTTGCGCGGTTGCATCACCGGAGCGGTTCAACAAGCCTGCGACCAGCCAGCCGAGCAGCGCCAGGACCACACCCAGCACCACCAGGGTGAGCAATAGGGAACGGGATTTGGATTTCACTTTTCTCGCTCCTTATGCCTGCACCAGCGGGCCGGGGTTTTTCAGGTACTGTTCCTTGATCGCCTGCGCTGCATACAGGGTGATGGCGCCGATCATGGAGGTGGGGTTGGCCTGGAAGTTCTGCGGGAAAGCGTTGCCGCCCGGCACGAATACGTTGTGCACGTCCCAGCTCTGCAGGTAGCGGTTCAGCGCGCTGGTCTTGGGCGAGTCGCCCATCACTGCGCCACCGACGTTGTGGGTCGAGACGTACTTGGTCAGGTCCCAGTGCGAGTCCATGCCCAGGAAGCTCTCGGTGTAACTGTCGGGGCCGAGTTCCTTGGTGATGTCCAGGACGATCTTGCGCAGGTACTGCTGCAGTTTCAGCTCGTTCTGTTTCCAGTCGAAGGTGATCCGTGCCAGCGGCAGGCCCCAGCGGTCCTTGTAGTTCGGGTCCAGGTCCATGTAGTGGTCGCGGTACGACATACAAGTGGTGGTGATGCTGACCTTCATCGAGTGGCCGTACCAGTCGACCATGCCTTCTTTCCAGCCCTTGCCCCAGTCGGCGGTGCCGGCCGGCAACGAGGTGCCGATAGGCGCGCCGGTGGCTTGCGAGCTGTGAATCTTGGCGCCGCCAATGAAGCCCGCCGCGTTGCCGTCGAAGTTGCCCGGCGATACGTCATTGAACATCTGCCCGGTGGCACCGGCGGTGGCGAACGGGTTGAAGAACTTGTCTTTGAAGAACAGCGTCGCGTTACCGTTGCTGAGGAACGCGTAGTTGCGGCCCACGGTGCCGGTTTCAGTCACCGGGTCATACGGCTGGCCGATACCGGAGAGCAGCATCAGGCGCACGTTAACGAACTGAAAGCCCGCCAGCACCACGATTTTCGCTGGCTGAAACACAGTGTTGCCGTCGGCGTCGGCATAAGTCACGCCTTTGGCGGTCTTGCCGTCCGGGTGCAGCTCGACCTTCAGGACGTTGGCGTTGACCTTGTAGTCAAAGTTGTCCATGCGGTTAAGCGCATCCATCACGGCGGTCTGCGGCGATGCCTTGGAGTAGTTCAGGCACGGGTACTTACTGCAATAGCCGCAGTAGTTGCACGGTGCGATCTGATTGCCGTACGGGTTGGTCCACGCCTGGGAGACGTTGGCCGACGGGTTGGGGAAAGGGTGGTAGCCCAGCTTGCGCGCCACGTCGGCGAACATCGAGCAGTTCAGGGTGTCTTTCAGCGCCGGCAGCGGGTAGGGGTTGGAACGCGGGCCTTCGAACGGGTCGCCGCCTTCCATGATCTGCCCGCGCAGGTTGCCGGTGTTGCCGGACAGGCCGCAGATCATGTCGAATTTGTCGAGGTACGGCTCGATCTCTTCCCAACTGAACGGGAAGTCACCGATGCGCATGTCGTCCTGCAACACGCCCTTTTTGTAGGCCTGGTCGGCGTAGGTCTTGAGCTTGATATCGGTCGGCGTCGGGCGAATCAGCACGCCGGTCCAGTGCAGGCCCGAGCCGCCCACGCCGGTGCCCGGTTCGAAGGCACCCCACTTGCGGGTCGGCAGCGCCATGCTGCTGGTGTTGTGGCGTACGGTCATGGCCGCATCTTTGGGGGTTGCCATGATCTTGTTGCGCACGCCGTAGGCGTACTGGTCAGCCGGTTTGGGATAGGCGAAGTCCTTGTTGGTACGGTCTTCGCCGCGCTCCAGAGCGCGGACCTTGAGGCCCGCCTGGGCCAGCTCGATACTCATCAACGAACCGGCCCAACCCAGGCCGACTACGACGACATCGACTTCGTCATTGGTAATGTTTGCCATAAAAACCTTGCTTGCGTGAAGGCGAATGTTCCGGGGTCAGCCGCGCTGGCCGCTGACACTGACCGGACCGAGGGGGTACTTGACGTTGTGCTGGGTGACCCATTCGACGTAGCTGGCGCGGGCACCGGGGAAGCCAATGGCAATCCACGCTTTCATGCCCTTGTTGCCGCCGTAGATCGGGTCGGCCAGGTAGCCCTGCTTGGTGTGGCCCAGCAGCTCACCGAAAAACTGCTTGGACTTGAGGATGTCCTCGCCATAGGCCCTGAAGTCAACTTCGCCGCTTTGCAGCTTTTTGAGCACGTCGTTCTGTACCGGCGCGTCCAGCACCGCGAAGTTGTCGCGATGTTTTTCCTGGCACCAGGCGTTCACGGCCTTGATCGCCGTGCGGTAGATCTGCTGCGGGGTGAACGGGATCTGGTAGCCCATGGTTGGCGGCGGGTTGGCCGGGAACGGGCCTTCCAGATAGATCTCGCTGCCCAGGTCGCTGGCCAGTTGCTGGTCGATGAACACCGGTACGTTGGTTTCCAGCGCGCCAGGGCCACGGCCTTCGGCGGGGATCAGGCGGTCGGTGGCGGCGAGCACGAATGCCCATTCGCCAGGGCTGAAAAAGGTCGGGGCGTAGGTGTCCAGGCCCGGGGCAATCATCTCTGCGGCGGCCGCGGCACTCAGGCCTTTGACGGTCACACCCATTGCCGGCAAGGCAATCAGGGAGGAAAGCAGAAACTTCCTTCGCGATGTCGGTTTGTTTAACAACATGTAGGGATCACCTATGACTGCTCACAAGAAAATCCCGGACGACACAAGGCTCTAACACACGCCTGACGGCGCATCTGACCCTCTGCTTGAACGTTGGCGACAGGTTGCTGGACTGTTCGCACGCCGGCTGCCGCTCGCTTTCTTGAGGGCAAACGACAGCGTGGGCAAACGACCGGGGTCGTTGCCAGGTAGGCGAACAATTCAGGAACAGGGCTGGCAGGCCTTCTAGGCTGCTCTCATTGTGTTTCGTTTGCAGCGGGACGGCCGGGTCATCACGGTGACCCGGCTCGAACATAGAGGTGCGATACGGTTTGATCGCTTGCTCATCACGGGTTGTACGATGTTATCAGAGTCATTCGGCTATGTAACGAATGATTTCATAATGATAGTCAAGCGCTCTAGTGTCGCATTCTTGCGGTTGGTTGCGCTGTCTTTAGGATGTCCGATTACCAAGAAAATCTTGTGAGATTTTTATGGTTATCTGATGACATCACAGGTCCTTGAGATTATCGCTCTCAGCCTTCAGGGCAGCGCCAGCCACTCACTCTGCACCTTCTGGTAAGCCCCTGTGGCCTTGCTCAGGTGCAGCCATTGATCGACATAGCTCTTCCAGTCCGCATCACCGCGCGGTAGCAGGTAGGCTTTTTCACCGTACTGCATGTAGCGCGACGGGTTCACGGCGCACAGGCCCGGCAAGCGCTTTTGCTGATACAGCGCTTCGGACGAATCGGTAATCATCACGTCGGCTTTTTTATCCAGCAGTTGCTGGAAGATGGTGTTGTTGTCGTGGAAGGCCAGTTGCGCCTTGGGCAGGTGCGCGCGGGCAAAGGCCTCATTGGTGCCGCCGGCCGGTTCGATCAGGCGCACCGCCGGCTGGTTGATCTGCTCGATGGTCTGGTACTTGTCCTGATCGACGCAGCGCACCAGCGGGATCTTGCCGTCCACATCCAGGGTGTTGCTGAAGAACGCCTGCTTCTGCCGCTCCAGCGTCACCGAGATCCCGCCCATGCCGATATCGCACTTGTTGGCGAGAAAGTCCGGCATCAGGGTCTTCCAGGTGGTCGGCACCCATTTGACCTTGACGCCCAGGCTTTGCGCCAATGAGCGCGCCATGCTGATATCAATGCCTTCGTACTCGCCATCGGCGCGCCGATAGGTGTAAGGCTTGTAGTCGCCGGTGGTACACACCGCCAGCTCGCCTGCTTGCTGGACCCTGTCCAGATGCGAGGTCGGCTCTTGAGCCTGGGCCAGACCGGACAGTCCCAACAACAGGGCGGTGATTGCGGACAATTGCAGATTCATCGGGGCGGTTACTCGCTTGTTGGTATTGAGGGACCAGCAGGGTAACCGCTTTGACGCCCCTTACGGCAGACGCATCGGTTACCAAGCTGGCGCGAAAAGCCCCTTCCTTCAGGTGGGGGAAAGCGCCACCGCGAAGCGGTCATAGGGGTTAAGATCCATAAAACCGCCCTATCCTGTGTTTCATGACTGAAATGAAAGCGACCAAAACCCTCAAGATTCGAGTGCGAGACAAGCACGCAGCGCAGCTGCGTGAAGCTTCTCGTGCTGTGAATTTTGTGTGGAACTACGTAAACGAGTTGAGCAGTCGCTCGATTCGTGAGCGTGGTCGTTTTCTGTCGGCGTTCGACATTCACAAGTACACCAACGGGGCCGGCAAAGACCTGGGACTGCACAGCCAATCGGTGCAGGCTGTTGCCGACGAATATGTCACACGGCGCAAACAGTTCAAAAAGCGCCAGCTCCGCTGGCGCCGCTCGGGCGGCGCTCGGCGCAGCCTGGGCTGGGTGCCCCTCAAGGCCGGCGCTGCTGTCTGGAAAAACGGCCAGGTCGTCTTCAACAAACAGCACTTCAAGGTCTGGGACAGCTACGGCCTGGCGGGTTTTAAATTCAGATCCGGTAGCTTCAACGAGGACAGCCGTGGACGCTGGTATTTCAACGTCGTGGTCGAGGTCGACCGCCAGCTGTCGCCGGGCCAGGATGCCGTGGGTATCGACCTTGGGTTGAAAACCACGGCCACCTGCAGCGACGGTGATCGCCTTGAAAGCGGCAGGTTCTACCGGGATCTGGAAAGAGCCCTGGGCACGGCCCAGCGGGCCGGCAAGAAGGCCCGTGTACGGGCGATTCACGCCAAGGTTGCGAACCGCCGCAAGGATGCCCTGCATAAGTTCAGCAACGCGCTGGTCGCGCGTTGTGGCGTCATTGTGGTGGGCGATGTGAACTCACTGAAACTCGCGAAAACCAGGATGGCCAAGTCGGTGCTGGACGCCGGCTGGGGCCAATTGAAAACCATGCTGGAATACAAATGCGATCA
The DNA here is from genome assembly GCF_024129895.2 of Pseudomonas sp. 21LCFQ02. Lineage (NCBI taxonomy): Bacteria > Pseudomonadati > Pseudomonadota > Gammaproteobacteria > Pseudomonadales > Pseudomonadaceae > Pseudomonas > Pseudomonas sp. 21LCFQ02. Next base: position 111,660 of record NZ_CM178749.1, on the reverse strand, counting down.
CGCAGGCACGGTTTTCAAGGTTGTTAGCGAGAGAAACACCACCCAAACCTGTTCGAGCTGCAAGCAATTGCCGGACTCGAGGCCGAGAGGTATCGCAGGGCTTGGAATAAGGGAATGGACTTGTTGTGGGTGTGGTGCCATCCACGACCGCGACGTCAACGCCGCCAAGAACATTCTCGCGCTCGGGCATGAGCGTCCAGTTGTGGGAATCCCCGCCCTTTAGGGCGGGGAGGATGTCAAATGCGAAAGCGCATCACCATCGCGTTCAGCGCTACCGCCAGTTGCGACAGCTCACCGCTGGCGGCCGAGGTCTGGTTGGCGCCGGCAGAATTCTGCAGCGACAGGTCGCGGATGCTGGTCAGGTTGCGGTCGACTTCCCGGGCGACTTGCGCCTGTTCTTCGGTGGCCGTGGCGATGCTGATGTTGCGCTCGTTGATCTGGGCGATGGCGGCGGTGATTTCAGTCAGCGCTTTGCCGGCGGCTTCTGCGACCGTCAGGCTTTCCTGGGCGCGTTCGCGGCTCAGGCCCATGGCGTTGACTGCTTTGCCAGCGCCGTTCTGGATCGAGGTAATCATGCTTTCGATCTCGGCGGTGGACTGTTGGGTACGGTGCGCCAGGGCGCGAACCTCGTCGGCGACCACGGCAAAACCGCGTCCTGCCTCACCGGCACGGGCGGCTTCGATGGCCGCGTTGAGCGCCAGCAGGTTGGTCTGGTCGGCGATGCCGCGAATCACATCCAGCACGCCGCTGATGTTCTGTACCTGAGTGGCCAGGCCGTCAATCTCGGTGGCGGTACTGCCGACCGCATGGTGCAGGTCGGTAATGACCGCCACCGTCTCGCTGACCCGTTGGCGACCGTTGATGGCCGACTGGCTCGAGTCCTGGGCGGCATCCGAGGCCAGAGCGGCATTGCGGGCGACTTCCTCGACCGACGCGCTCATCTGATTGATGGCTGTGGCCGCCTGGTTGATTTCATCGTTCTGGCGCTGGATACCGCGCAGTGCGTCAGCGGTGACCGCGCTGGTTTCTTCCGAGGTGGATGCCAATTGGTTGGAGGAGTGGCCCAGTTCGCCCAGCGTGTGGCGCAGGTTCTGCTGCATCACCGCCAGGGCGCCGAGCAGGCGGCCCGGCTCGTCATCGCCGTTCACCTCGATCGGCTTGCTCAGGTCGTTGCCGGCAATCTGTTCGGCGACATTCAGCGCCTGGGCAATCGGTGCCACCAGGCTGCGGGTGAACAGCGCCGCCAGGCCCAGGGTGGCAATCAGCGCAACGATGATCGCGGCGATGGTCACATACTGCGCCTCGGCATACACCGCGTCGGCCCGTTCGCCGGAGCGGGTGGTCATCAGCTCGACCTGGCGGGTGACCTCTTCGATGTCCTTGCTCAGCCGGTTGGCCGCCAGGGTCTGCTCGCCACCCGGCGCAGTAATGGCGCTAATGGCCTCTTCACGCTTTTGCTCAACCAGTTCCAGAAAGCGCGTATGCACGCCCAGATAGGCGATCAGGTTGGCCTCCATCTGGCTGTAGGCTTTCTGGCCATCCGGGTTGGTCAGCAGCGGCTTGAGCTTCTTCACATCGGCTTCGAGGCTGGCGCGGCCATCCTTGATGCGTTGGTAAGCCACCTGGAGTGCCTGTGGCGACTGGGCGGTACGCAAGTTGGTATTGCCAAGGCGGATGGTCAGCAGGTCGCTTTCAATATTGGCGATCGCCTTCACGGCAGGCATCACCTTGTCCTGCAGCACTTGCCGGGAATCTTTGAGTTGGGAGGCCTCGTACAGTGAGAACAGTCCGAAAGCCGAAATCAACAGGGCAAAAAAGCCGAAGCAGAGCAAGGAGCGGGGGGCGATATTGAGGTTTCTCAGGTTCATGCTGAAAGCCTGTCTACGGAGGAGGGGGCGGTCTGGCGCGCAGACCTTAACCGTTTCAGGCAAAGCTCGCTTGTTAGGCTTTGTGAAGTTCAGGGGCCATTTATCTTTTTTTAACGGCTATGGCGACGAAATTTGGCGTGGCTGAAATAGCAGGCGATAGGGCTGAAACGCCCGCGTGATAGCCATTTGACGCCATTGGATTGGCGGGCGTTTTCTGTCAGGGACTGCTGCGGCTCGGTGCGACAAAATACCGCAGCAAGATTTTCTGGTTGATGCACCGACCTGTTGCTGATTGCTCATGGGGCGGTGGCCGGATTGGCTCAAACGTACTCCACCTTCGACTCTACCCAGCCGGTAAAGTCTGGATGCACGCGAGCGGCTTGTTCCGCCAACTGCTGCGCAGTTTCATCACTCAGACCGTAGCGTTCATCAATCGCTTCGGCCAGCGCCTGCCAGACCATGTCTTGGTTATCGTCCTCATCAGGTTCGACCCAGCTATCGACGTAGAACACCTGCCCCGAGCCCAGTTGGCGGATGAAGTCCTCAAGGCTGCCCGCCACCAGGCTCGACTCGCCCTCCGAGCCCATGAACACCACCGGCGGCTCGCCGGCCAGGCCAGGGTAGTACCACAGTAGAAACAGCGAGCCGGTGCCGTCCTGGCCGAACTGCACGAAACTGTCGCCTTGCGCGGCCCAGCGCTGGCCACCAAACCAGTGGCCGAAGGTCTCGGCCAGATCTTCATCAGTGGTCGCAAGGAACTCGAAATCAATTGGCCAGGTGATCAGTTGGCGTTCGCACAGGCCTTCGATAAAAGCGATGGCGTCGCGGGTGGTCGGGTCCAGTTTGCTTTGCATGGTGGCTTTCCGTGAGGGGTGGGGGTCAGTAGACAGCATAGAGCCGAAAATCTTCGAGCCGGGGCGGGTTGCTGGCTGGCGACGCCGGGCGTCGGTCGTCGGTCGTCGGCTTAGCCGATCGGGGCTATGTATGCCATTGCCCGAGTGATGTACTCTGCCAAAGTCCTTGCAAATGCTTACAATCGCCCCCTTTTTTTGCTCACTTACAGGCTTGGCAGTCCATGGCGCTCGACCCAACAACCATGTTGGTCCTTTCTATCGCGCTCGCAGCTTCTGCAGCACTCTATCTGGGCATTGAATGGCGCAGTGTCCGCGCTTCGTCGCTACTGTTCTGGAGCCTTGGTTTTACCACCATCACCGTCGGCTGTAGCCTGGCGTTGCTGCGCAACAGCGGCATCCTGATCATCGGCATCTGGTTCGCCAATGGCCTGCTGGTGCTGGCGCACTGGCTGTTCCTGCTCGGTGTGGCACGTTTCACGGAGGTCAGGCTGTCGCGGGTCTGGTATTGGCTGGCCGGGGTGTGGCTGGCCATGCTGTTATTACCTGAAGGGCCGCAGTGGTCGAAAACCATGCTGCTGGCCAACTCGCTGCTGGTCTCGATCGTGACCTTGCGGGCCAGTTTTCTGCTACGTCCGCATGGCCTTTCGTTGAGTGTCGGCGCGGCGCAACTGCGGTTTGTGCTGTTGGCCCATGGTCTGTTCTACCTGTGCAAAGGGCTGTCGGTGTTTGCGCCGGGCACGCTGGTCGATCTGGCGGCGTTGCGCGGTCATGTGATCCAGATTTCGCTGGTCGAGGGGGTGATCGCCATCATGCTGTTGGCGGTGTCGATGACCGGCACCGAGCGTTACCAGCGTGAAAAGCAGATCGCCCGGTTGGCCGCTCGCGACCCGCTTACCGCGCTGTATAACCGCCGCGCGTTCGAAGCCCGGGCGGTGCGTCTGCTCAGCGATGTTTCGGCTGCCAGACCAGGCGCCTTGCTGCTGATCGATATCGACAACTTTAAACCGGTCAATGACCTGCATGGCCATGCCGCAGGCGACCGACTGCTGGTCCTGCTCAGCGAGATGATCCGTGCGCTGGTGCCCAAAGGCGATCTGGCGGCGCGTCTGGGCGGGGATGAGTTCACCATCCTGCTGAGCAATGCGTCTTGCGAGTCCATCGAGGTCATCAGCAGTGCCTTGCGTGAGCAGTTTCAGCAAGCCGCGACAGAACACTTTCCGACACCGTTGCCGGTCACCTTGAGTGTGGGTGCCAACCTGTTCGGTCAGCCGCCGGTCAGCCTCACTGCGTTGATTGAGCAGGTGGACAAGGCGTTATACGACTCCAAACGCAGCGGCCGCGATGCCTTGCGGATGGTCGATCAGACAGTCGGTACCCAGCAAACATTGCAGGCCCAGTGAGGTTGCCGGCCTCCTGCAAGCAGGGCGCCTGACCTTTGCGCCAACCAGGCATTAATATTTTGAAACATCAGCGCAGGCGCAGGTCGTAACCAGTGAGGGACTTATCCTTTCACTGCCAAAGGGCCTGCAATCATGATCACACCTGCGCAATACACCACCTACGCGCCCGACCGGGCGAGCCAGTCTGGCGTCTCCTGGGCGGCGATTTTTGCCGGTGCCGCAGGTGCGGCAGCTTTATCCATGATCTTGCTGTTGTTGGGCTCCGGGCTGGGCTTCGCGCTCTCGTCGCCCTGGGGTGATGAGGGCGTCAGCGCCAAGGCGCTGGGTATCTCGACGATTGTCTGGCTACTGGTGACGCAGATCCTGGCGTCGGCGCTGGGTGGCTACCTGGCAGGCCGGTTGCGTGGCAAGTGGACCAACCTGCACGGCGATGAGGTCTACTTCCGTGACACCAGCCACGGCTTCCTGTCCTGGGCTGTGGCCACCCTGATCACCGCTGCACTGGTGGTCAGTTCGGTCGCTTCGACGGTCGGCAGCGTGGCTCAGGTCGGTGGTCAGGCGGCGGGCGCGGCCATGGCCGCCGGTGGTGCCACAGCGGTTGGCGCGATGAGCGATGGCCAGAATCAGGGTGACGGTGGCTACTTCATCGACAAACTGCTGCGCAGCGCCGACCCTTCCCAGGCCAGCCAGACCGATGCGCAAGGGGTGACCAGCCGCATCCTCAACAAGGCCTTGGCCGGTGACGGCCAGATGAACGCGGACGACCGAGCTTACCTGGCGCAGTTCGTCGCGCAACGCACCAGCATGACCCAGCAAGAGGCCGAGCAGCGCGTTGACCAAGTGTATGGCGAGGCTCGTCAAGCTATTGAAGACGCCAAGCTTGCGGCAAAACAGGCCGCAGACACCGCTGCCAAAGTCGCCGCGCATACCGCGCTGTGGACGTTCATCGCCCTGTTGTGCGGCGCCTTCTTTGCCAGCCTTGCGGCGCTGTGGGGCGGTCGTCAGCGTGATCGCGCGCTGTGGATCGATGACCCACTGGAAACTGCCGCGCTGGAACGTGCCCGTCGCACTTGAGAGTTGATTTGACAATCACCCGGTCGTGACCGGGCAAGGAGCTAAATGATGCGTTCGCTATTGCTGTGGATTATTGGTGTACCCATTCCGGTGATCATCCTGATTGCCCTGTTGATGTGATGTCACCTGACGGCGGGCCTTAAAGCCCGCCGTCTTCATCTCAAGATTTGAAGCTGACTATTCCCGTAGGAGCGGCTTCAGCCGCGAAAACTTAGATTCAGGACTTGAAGCGCCCCACCAGCCCATTAAGTTCATCAGACAACTGTGACAAGCGGCCAGAGTCGGTCTGCGCCGAGTGCGCCAGGCTTTCCACCAGCCTTGCCTCGTCGTAGATCTGCTGGATATGCCGGTTAATGTCTTCAGCCACACTGTGCTGCTCTTCGGCAGCGGTGGAAATCTGCAGGTTCTGGTCACGGATCTCGTTGACCGACAACTGAATACCTTCAAAGCTGTCGCGCGCACTTTCAATCGATGCCACGCTGGCCTGCGACAGCTCCAGGCAACTGTGCATCTTCTGCGAAACCTCCTGGGTCTTGCCGCCCAACGTGCTAAGCAACTGATCGATCTCGCCGGTCGAGTCCGCCGTGCGCTTGGCCAGCGCGCGCACTTCATCGGCCACCACGGCAAAGCCGCGACCCTGATCACCGGCACGGGCGGCTTCGATCGCGGCGTTCAGCGCCAGCAGGTTGGTCTGCTCGGCAATCGCACGGATGGTGCCGAGAATCTGGTTGATGCTGCGGCTGCCTTCCTCAAGCTCGACCATCGCCTGCGACGACTCACTCAGGCGTCGGCCCAGCCGATTGACATGCTGGGTGCTCATCTCGATCTGCTGCTTGCCTTCGGCCACCCGGCTTTGCCCGCTCTCCGCCGACCCGGCAGCCGTGGTGCAGGCCCGCGCGACTTCGTTGGCAGTGGCGACCATTTCGTTGAACGCGGTGGACACCAGTTCAACGGCCTGGCGCTGACGGCCCGCCGCCTGATCCATATTATTGGCCACTTCGCTGTTGACCCGCGAAGCGTCCTGCAGATTGGCCGAGGCCGCGCCGATGTGCTGGATCAACTGGCGGATGGCGGCGAGAAACTTGTTGAACCAGCCGGCCAGCTCTGCGGTTTCGTCCTTGCCCTGCACGTCCAGATTGCGGCGCAGATCGCCTTCGCCTTCGGCAATCGATTGCAAACCGGTACTGACCTGGCCGATCGGTTTGACGATCACCCGGGCAAATGCTGCTGCCAACGCCGCGAAGATCAGCACCAGAACCACGACGATGCCGACGATCAGGTAGGTGATATGCGTCGCCGCCGCCATGACTTCCTGATGCTCGATCAGGCCGATATAGCGCCAGCCAAGGCCCGGCGAGGTCCAGACGTTAGCCATGTAGCGCACGCCGTTGATCTCGACCTCGGTAGAGCCCTGAGTCGTGGCCGCCAGCTTGGCATACGGCTCGCCCAGGTCCTTGAGCGGCTTGAAGCCATGGCTCGGATCGCGCGGGTCGACCAGCACCACGCCGTCTTCGATCAGCATCACGTAGCCGCTTTCACCCAGCTTGATGCTCTTGACCAGCTCGGTGAGGTTTTTCAGCGAGACACTGACGACAAACACCCCCTTGGGTTTGCCAGCGGTATCCAGCATCGCCCGCGCACTGCCAACCAGTGCCACCGCGTCTTTCTCATAGTAATAAGCCGGTGTACGCACCGTTTTGCCAAGGCTGGCCATGGCCGCTCTGTACCAAGGGCGGCCACGTGGATCATATTTGGACAACTGCGGATCATCCGGCCACTTGGCATAAGTGCCGTCCTCCAGCCCGATAGACAGAATCGCCGCCGTCGGATGAGTCTCGCCATAGCGGGCAAACGCATCGATCACTTGCTTGGCCGCAGCTGGCAACGGCTGACTGGCCGCATCGGCAGGCTGATAGTTCTTCAGGCTGGTGACCGAGGTGTACTGCGGATCGGCGGCCATCTGGTCGACGTTGTGCTGGGTGCTGTCGAAAAACTGCCGGATATTGCCGTCGATCTGACGAATTTCACGGGTGCTGCTATCAATGAACTGATCGACCGCCTGCGAGCGGATGTTCAGCACTGAAATCACGGCAACCAGACTCACAGGGATGAAAGCCACCAGTACAAAGGCCAGGACGAGTTTGTTCTTTATTTTCATTATGGCTACCACGGTCCGGTGTGAAGGGGTCAATGGGGCATCGCGGGTGGATGGTAGCCATTGGATATTGCAAATTATGTCGGCGGGGTGGAGGGAATCTTGATGGGGCGGGTGGGGTTGGTTCAGGGGGCGTTCATTAGCTTGGAGGAGCAGCGGGCGGCGATCCGTCTTGCTAGCGAAGGGGGCTTTAAGAACACTGGACATGCGCAAACTGTCGCGCCGCAACGCGTCATCAAGAAGCAAAGGGGTAAAAGACGCCCATAAAAAAACCGGCTCAACTGGCCGGTTTTTTATATCCAAGTCTGCTAGTTGACTTGGACGTGCTGCTGTTTGGTGCCCCGAGGGAGACTCGAACTCCCACTCCTTTCGAAAACGGATTTTGAATCCGCCGCGTCTACCAATTCCGCCATCAGGGCTCAATGGCCGCGAAGTATAGGGAGCACTCGACGCTCGGTCAACCATGATTTTTGAGGGTTTTTTACTATTCAGGGCAAACCGGCTAAACTTCCCGGCCCTGCTGGACGACCCCCCACCATCATGCGTGTTGCCGACTTTACCTTCGATCTTCCCGATGCCCTGATCGCGCGTCATCCGCTGGCCGAGCGCCGCGGTAGTCGCCTGTTGACCCTGGATGGCCCCAGTGGCGCCCTGGCGCATCGTCAATTCACTGACCTGCTGGAGCATCTGCGTCCTGGCGACCTGATGGTGTTCAACAACACCCGGGTGATTCCGGCGCGGCTGTTTGGCCAGAAGGCTTCCGGCGGCAAGCTGGAAATCCTTGTCGAGCGGGTGCTGGACAGCCATCGCGTGCTGGCCCATGTCCGTTCGAGCAAATCGCCCAAGCCGGGTACTGCGATCCTGGTCGATGGCGGTGGCGAGGCGACCATGGTTGCCCGCCACGATACGCTGTTCGAGCTGGCGTTCGCCGAGCCGGTGCTGGCGTTGCTCGACCGGGTCGGGCATATGCCGCTGCCGCCTTATATCGATCGCCCTGATGAAGGCGCGGACCGTGAGCGTTATCAGACCGTGTATGCCCAGCGTGCCGGTGCTGTGGCGGCGCCCACGGCGGGGCTGCATTTCGACCAGCCGCTGCTGGAGGCGATTGCCGCCAAGGGCGTCGAGACCGCGTTCGTGACCCTGCACGTGGGTGCGGGCACCTTCCAGCCGGTACGCGTCGAGCGCATCGAAGATCACCACATGCACAGTGAGTGGCTGGAAGTCGGCCAGGATGTGGTCGATGCCGTGGCGGCGTGCCGGGCGCGCGGTGGCCGGGTGGTTGCGGTGGGTACCACCAGTGTGCGATCGCTTGAAAGCGCTGCGCGTGATGGTGTTTTGACGCCGTTCAGCGGCGATACCGATATCTTCATCTATCCTGGCCGACCCTTTCATGTGGTCGATGCGCTGGTGACCAATTTCCATTTGCCTGAATCCACGCTGCTGATGCTGGTTTCGGCGTTTGCCGGTTATCCCGAGACCATGGCGGCCTATGCGGCAGCCATCGAACAGGGTTACCGCTTCTTCAGTTACGGTGATGCGATGTTCATCACCCGCAATCCCGCGCCCACGGGGCCGCAGGAATCGATCCCGGAGGATCGTCCATGAGTCGCACCTGTCGTATGTCTTTCGAGTTGCTGGCCACCGACGGCAAGGCCCGTCGCGGTCGGCTGACGTTCCCGCGTGGCGTGGTGGAAACCCCGGCGTTCATGCCGGTGGGCACTTACGGCACGGTCAAGGGCATGCTGCCACGGGATATCGAGGCCATTGGTGCGCAGATCATCCTCGGCAACACCTTCCATCTGTGGTTGCGCCCGGGCACCGAGGTGATCAAGGCCCACGGCGACCTGCACGATTTCATGCAGTGGAAAGGCCCGATCCTCACTGACTCGGGTGGTTTTCAGGTGTTCAGCCTGGGCGCCATGCGCAAGATCAAGGAGGAGGGCGTGACGTTTGCCTCGCCGGTGGACGGTGCCAAGGTGTTCATGGGCCCGGAAGAGTCGATGCAGGTGCAGCGTGACCTGGGCTCGGACATCGTGATGATCTTCGACGAGTGCACCCCGTATCCGGCGACCGAAGATGTGGCGCGCACGTCCATGGAGCTGTCGCTGCGCTGGGCCAAGCGTTCGAAGATCGCTCACGGCGACAGCGATGCGGCGTTGTTCGGAATCGTCCAGGGCGGCATGCACGAGAACCTGCGCAAGCGCTCGCTGGACGCGCTGGCCGAGATGGACTTCGACGGCCTGGCGATTGGCGGTCTGTCGGTGGGCGAACCCAAGCACGAAATGATCAAGGTGCTGGATTATCTCCCTGGCCAGATGCCAGCAGACAAACCCCGTTACTTGATGGGGGTAGGCAAACCCGAAGATCTGGTCGAAGGTGTGCGCCGCGGCGTCGACATGTTCGATTGCGTGATGCCGACCCGCAATGCCCGCAACGGTCATCTGTTCATCGACACCGGTGTCCTGAAGATCCGCAACGCGTTCCATCGCCATGATGATTCGCCGCTGGATCCGACCTGTGACTGCTACACCTGCCAGAACTTCTCCCGCGCCTATCTGCACCATCTGGACAAGTGCGGCGAAATGCTGGGTAGCATGCTCAATACGATCCACAACTTGCGGCATTACCAGCGGCTGATGGCTGGTTTGCGCGAGGCTATCCAACAGGGTAAATTGGCCGACTTCGTTGAAGTCTTCTATGCCAAGCGCGGCCTTGCGGTACCGCCTCTGGACTGAAACCAAAGAGTTTTTCCTGCTTTACATACTAATTATGCAAATGGAGCGCTAAATGAGCTTTTTCATCTCTCCCGCTTTTGCGGACGGTGCAGCACCGGCAGCTGCCGCAGGTCCTGCGGGTTCCGGTTTTGAGTGGATCTTTCTGGTCGGCTTCCTGGTCATCTTCTATCTGATGATCTGGCGCCCGCAGGCCAAGCGTGCCAAAGAGCAGAAAAACCTGCTGGGCAACCTGCAGAAGGGTGATGAAGTGGTCACCGCAGGCGGTATCGCCGGCAAAATCACCAAAGTGACTGACGACTTTGTGGTTATCGAGGTGTCTGACAACGTTGAGCTGAAAATTCAGAAAGGCTCGGTTGTCGCCACTCTGCCAAAGGGCACTCTGAAGGCGCTCTGAGTTTCATATCTACCAATCGACGGGGCGCGCAAGGCGCCCCGCGTTCTAAGCGGGCGGCGTGATGCTGAACAAATACCCTCTGTGGAAATACATTCTGATCGTTGCAGTACTGGCGATCGGTTTCATTTATTCCGCACCCAATCTCTACCCTGACGATCCGGCTATCCAGATCACCGGCACGAGCACGGCCTTGCAGGTCAGTCAGGCGGATGTCGATCGGGCCAGCAAGGCGCTGACCGATGCCGGCATTGCCGTCAAGGGTGCTTCACTGGCTGAGAATGGCAAGGGCGGTTTGCTGCGTCTGACCAAGCAGGAAGACCAGTTGCCGGCCAAGGATGTGATCCGCAAAGCGTTGGGCGACGATTACGTCGTGGCGCTGAACCTGGCCCGGACAACTCCGGCCTGGCTGAGCAACCTGGGTGCAAGCCCGATGAAACTGGGCCTGGACCTGTCTGGCGGCGTGCACTTTCTGCTCGAAGTCGACATGGACAAAGCCATCGACGCACGCCTGAAAGTCTACGAAGGCGAAGTCAAAACCCTGTTGCGCAAAGAGAAGGCGCGCTATCGCAGCCTGCCGCAGCAGAACAACGTCATCCAGCTGGGCTTCAGCGACGATGCCGAGCGTGAGCAGGCGCGTGCCCTGATCCGCAAGAATTTCACCGATTTCGAAGTGACCCCGTCCGAGCTTAACGGCATTGCCACGCTGCGCCTGGCACTGACCCCGACCAAGCTGGCGGAGATTCGCGAATATTCGATCAAGCAGAACCTGACCACGGTCCGTAACCGGGTCAACGAGCTGGGCGTGGCCGAGCCGCTGGTTCAGCGTCAGGGCGCCAACCGTATCGTGGTCGAGCTGCCAGGCGTGCAGGACACTGCAGAAGCCAAGCGTATTCTCGGCAAGACTGCCAACCTGGAATTCCGTCTGGGTGCAGGTCCCGATGACAGCAAAGCCACCACCGAGATGTTCGAGTTCCGCGAGGGTGGCCGTCCGGCCGCTGCGGTCGAGCGTGCGCTGATCATCACCGGTGACCAGGTGACCGATGCTCAGGCCAGCTACGACGAACACGGTCGCCCACAAGTGAACATCAACCTTGATGGTCACGGTGGCGAACTGATGAGCCGCGCCACGCGCAGTAACGTGGGTCGCAGCATGGCGGTGATCTTCATCGAGCAGCGTCCGGTGACCACCTACGCCAAACAGGTCGTGGACGGGGTAGAGAAAGAAGTCCAGCTGCAGACCTTCAAGGAAGACAAGAAAATCATCAGCCTGGCGACCATTCAGTCGCCGCTGGGCAGTCAGTTCCGGATCACCGGTCTCAATGGCCAGGGTGAGTCTTCCGAGCTGGCCCTGCTGCTGCGTGCCGGTGGTCTGGCTGCGCCGATGTACTTCGCTGAAGAGCGCACCATTGGCCCGAGCCTGGGTGCTGACAACATTACCAAGGGCATCGATGCTTCGCTGTGGGGCATGTTGTTGGTGTCGCTGTTCATTATCGCCATCTACCGCTTCTTCGGTGTGATTGCGACCGTGGCCCTGGCCTTCAACATGGTGGCGCTGCTGGCCCTGATGTCCTTGCTGGGTGCGACACTGACCCTGCCAGGTATCGCCGGTATCGTCCTGACCATGGGTATGGCGGTCGACGCCAACGTACTGATCTTCTCGCGGATTCGTGAAGAACTGGCCAACGGGATGACCGTGCAGCGGGCGATCAACGAAGGTTTCAACCGTGCCTACACGGCGATTATCGACGCCAACCTGACCAGCCTGCTGGTCGGCGGGATTCTCTATGCCATGGGTACCGGCCCGGTCAAAGGCTTCGCCGTCACCCTGTCGTTGGGGATCTTTACCTCCATGTTCACGGCCATCATGGTAACTCGCGCAATGATCAACCTGATCTATGGCGGGCGTGACTTCAAGAAGTTGTGGATTTAAGAGGCTGCCATGAAGTTATCAACCATCAACTTCATGGGCGTGCGCAACGTTGCGTTCGCCCTGACCATGCTCCTGACTGTGCTGGCGTTGTTCAGTTGGTCCTACAAAGGGCTTAACCTGGGCCTGGACTTCACCGGCGGTACGCTCATCGAGCTGACCTACGAGCAGCCTGCCGACCTGGGTAAGGTGCGCCAGGAGCTGACCAATGCCGGCTACCACGATGCAGTGGTGCAGAACTTCGGCGCGACCACCGACCTGCTGGTGCGCATGCCCAGTGACGACCCGCATCTGGGCACCAGCGTTGCCGACGCATTACGCAAAAATGACGCCGGTAACCCGGTGACGGTCAAGCGTGTCGAGTTCGTCGGTCCGCAGGTGGGTGAAGAATTGCGCGACCAGGGCGGCATTGCCATGCTCCTGGCGCTGGGCGGCATCCTGCTGTACCTGGCGTTCCGCTTCCAGTGGAAGTTCGGTGTCGGCGCGATTGTCTCGCTGGTTCACGACGTGGTCGTGACCATGGGTATCCTGTCGTTCTTCCAGATCACCTTTGACCTGACCGTGTTGGCGTCGGTGCTGGCGATCATCGGTTACTCGCTCAACGACACCATTGTGGTCTTTGACCGGGTGCGTGAGAACTTCCGGGTACTGCGCAAGGCGTCGCTGATCGAGAACATCAACATCTCCACCACCCAGACCCTGTTGCGTACCATCGCCACCTCGGTGTCGACCCTGCTAGCGATCATTGCGCTGTGGGCGTTTGGTGGCGACAACCTCGAAGGTTTCTCCATCGCATTGTTCGTGGGTGTTCTGGCGGGGACCTACTCGTCGATCTACATTGCCAACGTGGTGCTGATCTGGCTGAAACTCAGTGCTGAAGATCTGATTCCGCCGGTAACCACCGATAAGGTCGACGAACTGCCGTAAACGTCAGGCTTGTTCGAGAAAGGCGCGAGTGTTGAACTCGCGCCTTTTTTTATGCTCCAAGGCTGGGTAGATCGCAATAATTTTGCGCTTGAGAAGCTTTGGAGGTTCAAGTGAACAAGTCTCTGTTGGTGGGTGCCGTGTTGGGGGCCGTTGCTGTGACAGCCGGTGGCGCGTTTGCCACCTACAGTCTGGTCAAGGGGCCTGAGTACGCTGATGTGCTGGCGGTCGAGCCGGTCAAGCAGCAAGTCAAGACGCCGCGTGAGGTGTGCAAGGACGTGACCGTGACCCGCAAGGCGCCGGTCAAGGATGAGCATCAGATCGTCGGTACGGTGCTGGGTGCGGTGGCCGGTGGTTTGCTGGGCAACCAGGTCGGTGGCGGTAACGGCAAGAAAATCGCCACAGTGGCCGGTGCGGCCGGCGGCGGCTATGCCGGTAACAAGATTCAGGAAGGTATGCAGAATCGCGATACCTACACCACGACCCAGACTCGCTGCAACACAGTCAATGACATCAGCGAGAAGGTGGTTGGCTATGACGTGAAGTACCAGTTGGGCGACAAGACCGGCAAGGTGCGCATGAATGAAGAGCCAGGTAATCGTATTCCGGTCGACAAGAACGGCCAGTTGATTCTGGGCCAGGCCCAATAATCGGAATCACCTGATTCGGGCACAAAAAAAACCGGTCATCAAGACCGGTTTTTTTATGCGGCTGCGATCAGCGTTTGATCGAAGCTGGCAGGTGTGGCGCGATGGAGGTCAGTACGGCCTTGAAGCACTTGGCGTTACCGGCAACCACATGGCCTTTTTCGAGGAATTCATGGCCACCGGTGAAGTCACTGACCAGGCCGCCAGCTTCTTGAATCAGCAGGGCGCCCGCAGCGATATCCCACTCGGACAGGCCCGACTCCCAGAATGCGTCGAAGCGACCCGCAGCCACGTAGGCCAGGTCCAGGCTGGCGGCACCGGCGCGGCGGATGCCGGCGGTCTGGCCGATCAGGCTGCGGAACATGCCCAGGTAGTTTTCCAGGTTATCCAGCTGGTTCTCGCGGAACGGGAAGCCGGTGCCCAGCAGGGCGCCTTCCAGGCTGCGGCGCGAGCTGACACGCAGGCGGCGGCCATTGAGGGCGGCGCCGCGGCCACGGCTGGCGGTGAATTCTTCCTGGCGAACAGGGTCCAGGACCACGGCGTGTTCCAGACGGCCACGGTATTTGCAGGCGATGCTGACGGCGAAGTGCGGAATGCCGCGTACGAAGTTGGTGGTGCCGTCCAGCGGGTCGATGATCCACAGGTAGTCGGCGCCTTCACCTTTGCCTGGGTGCATGCCGCTTTCTTCGCCGAGGATGCCGTGGTCCGGGTAGGCCTTGCGCAGTGCGGCGATGATGCTCTGCTCGGCAGCGCGATCAACTTCGCTGACGTAGTCTTTGGCTTCTTTTTCGTCAACCTTGATGGTATCCAGGCGCTCGATGGAGCGGAAAATCAATTCGCTGGCGTTGCGTGCGGCGCGCAGCGCGATATTCAGCATGGGCTGCATGGATAGGTCACCTAGGGCTGTTAAAGAGAGCCGGCCATTTTAGGGGCTGCGACAAATTATTTCCAGCGTGGTTTTGTTGCAGCGCTCCCCGGCAGACGAGTTGCAGCCCGTGTTCGTCCGTCGTCTGCGCGGCGAAGTGTCGCAAGCTTAATAGCGCAGGAACGCCTGTTTCTGTAAGATTTGCGCCCCTTGATTTTGTCAGTGAGCGCTTGCGGTGTTGCAGAACATTCGTGTTGTCCTGGTCGGTACCACGCACCCCGGTAATATCGGCGGGGCGGCCCGTGCCATGAAAAACATGGGCCTGACGCGCCTGGTGCTGGTCGAGCCGCGAGTCTTTCCGTCGCCGGAAGCGGATGCCCGAGCTTCCGGCGCCGATGACATCCTGGCGTCTACCCAGGTGGTGGCCAGTCTCGAAGAGGCGCTGACCGGTTGCAGTCTGGTGCTCGGCACCAGTGCCCGGGACCGCAGCCTGCCGTGGCCGATGCTTGACCCGCGCGAGTCCGGCGTGAAAGTCGTCGAGCAGGCTGCGCAAGGTCTGGAGGTGGCGCTGGTATTCGGTCGCGAGCATGCCGGCCTGACCAATGACGAGCTGCAGCGCTGTCACTTTCATGTTCACATTCCTTCCAATCCTGATTTCAGTTCGCTGAACCTGGCCGCTGCGGTTCAGGTGCTCAGCTATGAAGTGCGTACTGCCTGGCTGGCCGGGCAAGTGCCGGTTAATGCGCAGGCGAGTAATCAGCCGGCGCGTGAAAGCGAGCTGGCAACCATGGATGAGATGGAAGGTTTTTACGCGCATCTTGAGCAGACCCTGGTGGCCATCGGTTTTCTTGATCCTGAGAAGCCGCGCCACCTGATGGCGCGCCTGCGCCGCCTGTATGGGCGCAGTGAGGTTGAGCGACCGGAACTGAGTATCCTGCGGGGCATCCTGACGGAGACTCAGAAAGCAGCACGTGGTGAACCCCATAAGCGGAAGGATCAGTGATGTTCGAGCGTTTGCGAGAAGATATTCAAAGCGTTTTCCACCGTGACCCGGCGGCGCGCAATGCCTTCGAGGTTCTGACCTGCTACCCCGGCATGCATGCCATCTGGCTGCATCGTGGGGCGCACAAGCTGTGGCGTGCTGACTGCAAGCTGCTGGCGCGCATGGTTTCCAACTTCAGTCGCTGGCTGACCGGCATCGAGATTCACCCGGGGGCGAAGATCGGTCGGCGTTTCTTCATCGATCATGGGATGGGCATCGTGATTGGCGAAACGGCCGAGATTGGCGATGACGTGACCCTGTATCAAGGGGTTACTCTGGGCGGCACCAGCTGGAATGCCGGCAAGCGTCATCCGACGCTGGAAAATGGTGTGGTGGTCGGTGCCGGTGCCAAGGTGCTGGGGCCGTTTACGGTCGGGGCAGGGGCCAAAATCGGTTCCAATGCGGTGGTCACCAAGGCGGTGCCGGCCGGCGCGACGGCGGTGGGTATTCCGGGGCGGGTCATCGCCAAGCCAGACGATGAGACAGAGGCCAAGCGCAAGGCCATGGCTGAAAAGCTCGGCTTCGATGCTTATGGTGTCAGCCAGGATATGCCGGACCCGGTGGCGCGAGCGATCGGTCAGTTGCTCGATCACTTGCAGGCGGTCGACGCGCGCCTTGAGGGCATGTGTGGTGCGCTGAACAAGCTGGGCAGCGACTACTGCGCCGGTGAATTGCCGGAGTTGCGCGATGAGGTGTTCGACTGCGTCAAGGACAATCCGGCCAAGGCCAGCGCTTGAAATGTGTCATTGCGGTGCCATGTTTGCTATCATCCCGCCCGCTATTTCGCTGTAAGTCCGACTATTTTGCTCGGTTTTATAGTTGACTCAAATACTCGGGAATAGCATACTTGCACCTATTCTGAACCACCGCGGTACATGCCATGCGTCTGACTACCAAAGGCCGATACGCTGTCACAGCCATGCTGGATCTGGCATTGCATGCGCAGCACGGGCCAGTGTCACTGGCTGATATTTCTGAGCGTCAAGGCATTTCTCTGTCTTATCTCGAGCAGCTGTTCGCCAAACTGCGTCGCGGCAACCTGGTTTCCAGTGTGCGCGGGCCGGGTGGCGGCTACCAGCTCTCACGCGACATGCAGGGTATCCAGGTCGCTCAGGTGGTCGACGCGGTCAACGAATCGGTCGATGCCACCCGTTGCCAGGGGCTGGGTGACTGCCACGCCGGCGACACCTGTCTGACTCACCATTTGTGGTGCGACCTCAGTCAGCAGATCCACGAGTTTTTAAGCGGTATCAGCCTGGCGGATCTTGTCACTCGCCGTGAGGTACAAGAAGTCGCTCAGCGCCAGGATCAGCGTCGCTGCTCGAACACGAGCAACGTGTCGCAACTGGGTAAGATTGAAACGTCCGCCGTTGAATGAACGCAGATGAATGAGCGGTGCGCCTGCCTGATAGGAGATATGCAATGAAGTTGCCGATTTACCTCGATTATTCCGCGACGACCCCGGTCGATCCGCGTGTCGCCCAGAAAATGATGGATTGCCTGACGCTGGACGGCAACTTCGGTAACCCGGCTTCGCGCTCCCACGTGTTCGGCTGGAAAGCCGAAGAAGCGGTCGAGAACGCCCGCCGTCAGGTCGCCGATCTGGTTGGTGCCGACCCGCGTGAAATCGTCTGGACTTCCGGTGCCACCGAGTCCGACAACCTGGCACTCAAAGGTGTTGCGCACTTCTATCACACCAAAGGCAAGCACATCATCACCTCCAAGATCGAGCATAAGGCGATCCTGGACACCGCTCGCCAGCTGGAGCGCGAAGGCTTCGAAGTCACTTACCTGGAACCGGGCGAAGACGGCATCGTCACCCCGGCCATGATCGAAGCCGCACTGCGTGAAGACACCATTCTGGTTTCGATCATGCACGTCAACAACGAAGTCGGCACCATCACCGACATCGCCGCCATTGGTGAGCTGACCCGCTCGCGCGGCGTACTGTTCCACGTTGACGCCGCCCAGTCGCCAGGCAAGGTCGAGATCGACCTGTCGAAGCTGAAGGTCGACCTGATGTCGTTTTCGGCTCACAAGGCCTACGGTCCAAAAGGTATTGGCGCGCTGTACGTCAGCCGCAAGCCGCGTGTGCGCCTCGAGGCGGCCATGCACGGTGGCGGTCACGAGCGCGGCATGCGTTCGGGCACCCTGCCAACCCACCAGATCGTCGGCATGGGTGAAGCCTTCCGCATCGCCAAAGAAGAGATGGCCGCCGAGAACGTGCGCATCAAGGCTTTGAGCGATCGCTTCTACAAACAGGTCGAAGACCTCGAAGAGCTGTACGTCAATGGCAGCCTGACCGCCCGTATCCCGCACAACCTGAACCTGAGCTTCAACTACGTTGAAGGCGAGTCGCTGATCATGGCGCTCAAGGATCTGGCGGTGTCGTCCGGTTCGGCCTGTACTTCGGCCTCGCTGGAGCCTTCCTACGTGTTGCGTGCCCTGGGCCGTAACGATGAGCTGGCGCACAGTTCGATCCGTTTCACCTTCGGCCGCTTCAGTACCGAAGAAGAAGTCGATTACGCGGCACAAAAAGTTCGTGAAGCGGTCACCAAGCTGCGTGCGCTTTCGCCGCTGTGGGACATGTACAAAGACGGTGTCGACATCTCCAAGATCGAGTGGGCGGCGCACTAATTTAAAGTCGCCCCCGGACAGGCCGCCATGCTGCGGCCTGTAGAGCGACTCCCTGATGTGAGAGGAACAGAATCATGGCTTACAGCGAAAAGGTCATCGACCACTACGAAAACCCACGCAACGTCGGCAAGATGGACGCTGAAGACCCGGACGTAGGCACCGGCATGGTCGGCGCTCCGGCGTGCGGCGACGTGATGCGTCTGCAGATCAAGGTCAACGAGCAAGGCGTGATCGAAGACGCCAAATTCAAGACCTACGGTTGCGGATCTGCCATCGCTTCCAGCTCCCTGGCCACCGAGTGGATGAAGGGCAAGACGCTGGACGAAGCTGAAACCATCAAGAACACCCAGCTGGCCGAAGAGCTGGCCTTGCCACCGGTCAAGATCCACTGCTCGGTTCTGGCCGAAGACGCGATCAAGGCTGCAGTGCGTGACTACAAGCAGAAGAAAGGTCTGCTGTAAGTCGTCGCGGTCTATCGCTGGCGAAAACCAACCGGGACAATCCAAGGAGCTCCGATGTCTATCAGCATGACAGAAGCCGCGGCCAAACACGTGCGTCGCTCCCTCGACGGGCGTGGCAAGGGTGAGGGCATTCGCCTGGGTGTGCGTACCACGGGCTGTTCGGGTCTGGCCTATGTGCTGGAATTCGTCGATGCGACCGAGCCGGACGACACTGTGTTCGAATCCCATGGCGTGAAGGTCATCATCGACCCGAAGAGCCTGGTCTATCTCGACGGTACCGAGCTGGACTTCGTCCGCGAAGGGTTGAACGAAGGCTTCAAGTTCACCAACCCCAATTCGCGCGGTGAGTGCGGCTGTGGCGAAAGCTTCAACGTCTAAGGCGGGTGATCGTGGGTACTCCTTGTCATTTCGCGCTGTTTGATCTCAAACCGGATTTCGTCATCGATTCCGAGCAACTGGCGGGCCGCTACCGTGAGCTGGCGCGCAGTGTGCACCCGGACCGTTTTGCTGATGCTTCCGAGCAGGAGCAGCGCCAGGCGCTGGAGCGTTCGGCCAACCTCAACGAGGCTTACCAGACCCTCAAGAGTTCGCCGCGCCGGGCACGCTACCTGCTGACTCTGCAAGGCAACGAAGTGCCGCTGGAAGTCACGGTGCATGACCCGGATTTCCTGCTGCAGCAAATGGCGTTGCGTGAAGAGCTCGAAGACCTGCAGGACGATGCCGATGTGGCAGGCGTCGCGGTCTTCAAAAAGCGCCTCAAGACTGCCCAGGATGCCCTCAACGACAGCTTCGCCGCTTGTTGGAATGATGCTGCACAACGCGAGCAGGCTGAACGCCTGATGCGCCGTATGCAGTTTCTCGACAAGCTCTCCCAAGAAGTGCGCCAGCTCGAAGAGCGCCTCGACGATTAACCCCGTGCGGCCTTGGTCGCACGCCTGTGATTATTCTTAAAAGCATGGCCTTACTGCAGATCGCCGAACCTGGCCAGAGTCCACAACCGCATCAGCGCCGTCTGGCTGTCGGTATTGACCTGGGCACTACCAATTCGCTGGTCGCTGCACTGCGCAGCGGTCTTTCCGAGCCACTGCCCGATGAAAACGGCCAGGTCATCCTGCCGTCCGCGGTGCGTTATCACGCTGACCGTGTTGAAGTCGGGCAGGCTGCCAAGGCAGCGGCGCCACAGGACCCGCTCAACACCGTGCTGTCGGTCAAGCGCCTGATGGGCCGCGGCCTGGCTGACGTCAAGCAGCTGGGTGAGCAACTGCCGTACCGCTTTGTCGGTGGTGAGTCGCATATGCCGTTCATCGACACCGTGCAGGGCGCCAAGAGCCCGGTGCAGGTCTCGGCTGACATCCTTAAAGTTCTGCGCCTGCGCGCTGAGGCGACGCTGGGTGGCGAGTTGGTGGGGGCGGTGATCACCGTGCCGGCCTACTTCGACGATGCCCAGCGCCAGGCTACCAAAGATGCTGCGCGGCTGGCCGGTCTGAACGTACTGCGTCTGCTCAACGAGCCGACCGCTGCTGCCGTTGCCTATGGTCTGGATCAGAACGCCGAAGGCGTAGTAGCTATCTACGACCTGGGTGGCGGTACTTTCGATATTTCCATCCTGCGCCTGACCGGCGGTGTCTTTGAAGTGCTGGCCACTGGCGGTGATACTGCGCTGGGCGGCGACGATTTCGACCACGCCATCGCGCAGTGGATCATCAGCGGTGCAGGGCTGTCGTCCGACCTGGCCCCGGCCGACCAGCGCAGCTTGCTGCAAGTCGCCTGCGCTGCCAAAGAAGCACTCACCGACGCTGATGTTGTGCCGGTGGTCTATGGTGACTGGCGCGCTGAGCTGACCCGCGATGCGTTCAACGCCCTGATCGAGCCGATGATTGCCCGCAGCCTCAAGGCGTGCCGGCGCGCCCTGCGCGACTCGGATCTTGAAGTCGGCGAGGTGAGTGCCGTGGTGATGGTCGGTGGCTCGACCCGCGTGCCGCGTGTTCGCGAAGCGGTCGGCGAGTTGTTTGCTCGTCAGCCGTTGACCGATATCGACCCGGATCAGGTGGTGGCCATCGGGGCTGCGATCCAGGCTGATACGCTGGCTGGCAACAAGCGAGACGGTGGCGAGCTGCTGTTGCTCGATGTGATCCCGTTGTCGCTGGGGCTTGAGACCATGGGTGGGTTGATGGAGAAGGTCATTGCCCGTAACACCACCATCCCGGTGGCGCGTGGCCAGGAATTCACCACCTACAAAGACGGCCAGACCGCCATGATGATTCATGTGCTGCAGGGCGAGCGTGAGCTGATCAGTGATTGCCGTTCGCTGGCGCGCTTTGAACTGCGGGGCATTCCGCCGATGGTCGCTGGTGCGGCAAAGATCCGCGTGACGTTTCAGGTGGACGCCGACGGTCTGCTCGATGTCTCCGCCCGTGAGCTGGGGTCGGGGGTTGAGGCCAGTATCCAGGTCAAGCCGTCTTACGGCCTCACCGATGGCGAAATCGCCCGGATGCTCAAGGACTCCTTCCAGAACGCCGGCCAGGACAAAGAGGCCCGCGTACTGCGCGAGCAGCAGGTCGATGCCGAGCGCCTGCTCGAAGCGGTTGAGGGTGCGCTTGAAGTCGACGGTGAGCGCTTGCTCGACGAAGAAGAGCGGCTGGTGATCCGGCTGCAGATGGACGAATTACGTGAATTGATGCAAGGCACCGATGGGCTGGCCATCGAGCAGCAGACCAAGCGTCTGTCGCAGGTGACCGATGCATTTGCTGCCCGCCGCCTGGATTCGACGGTCAAAGCCGCACTGGCGGGGCGCAACCTGAATGATATTGAGGAATAACTGATGCCGAAGGTGACTTTTCTGCCCCATGCGGAGCATTGTCCGGAGGGGATGGTCGTCGAGGCCGCGCCTGGTACGACGATTCTGGATCTGGCCCACGAGCATCACATCGAGATCGAGAGCGCCTGCGGTGGTGTGTGTGCCTGCACCACCTGCCATTGCGTGATTCGCAAAGGTTTCAATTCGACCGGCGAGCTTGATGAGCTTGAAGAAGACATGCTCGACAAGGCCTGGGGCCTGGAAGCGCAGTCGCGCCTGGCCTGTCAGGCCACTGTCGGCGATGAAGACATCACGGTCGAGATTCCCAAATACTCGCTCAACCACGCCGCCGAAGCGCCGCACTGATTCCTGGGGGGATATTCATGAGTCTCAAGTGGGTTGATGTGCAGGAAATCGCGATCCAGTTGGCCGAGAGCAAGCCGGACGTCGATCCGCGTTACGTTAACTTCGTCGATCTGCGCAACTGGGTGACCCAGTTGCCCGAGTTCGAAGACGAGCGTGATCGTGGCGGCGAGAAGGTCCTTGAGGCCATCCAGGCGTTGTGGATCGAAGAGGCTGACTGATCCTGCAACGGATCTTGTTAGGCAATACTCCATAACCCGCGTATAATTCGCGGGTTTAATTTTTCGCTTTAATTTCTGTTTCTGGAGTTTCACCATGGCTGTTCAACGTACTTTCTCTATCATCAAGCCAGACGCCGTTGCCAAGAACGTGATCGGCAAGATCACCACTCGCTTCGAAGACGCCGGTCTGCGCATCGTTGCCTCGAAAATCAAGCAACTGTCCAAAGCCGAAGCCGAAGGCTTCTACGCTGAGCACAGCGAGCGCGGTTTCTTCGGTGACCTGGTTGCCTTCATGACTTCCGGTCCTGTTGTTGTTCAGGTTCTGGAAGGTGAAAACGCTATCGCTCGCAACCGTGAGCTGATGGGCGCTACCAACCCTAAAGAAGCTGCTGCCGGCACTATCCGTGCTGACTTCGCCGAGTCCATCGACGCCAACGCCGTTCACGGTTCGGACTCCGAAGCTGCTGCTGCTCGCGAAATCGCTTACTTCTTCGCAGCTACCGAGGTAACCGCTCGCTAAGCCTTCGGGTTTACAGAGCGCAGGGTGAATCCATGATCGCGACCACTGGTAAAACCAACTTGCTGGGTCTGACCCAACAGGAAATGGAAAAATTCTTCGAGTCAATCGGGGAGAAACGCTTCCGTGCCGGGCAGGTCATGAAGTGGATTCACCACTTTGGCGTCGATGATTTCGACGCCATGACGAACGTCAGCAAGGCCTTGCGTGAAAAACTCAAGAGCTGTGCCGAGATTCGTGGTCCTGAAGTCGTCAGCGAGGACATCTCCAGCGACGGCACCCGTAAATGGGTGGTGCGCGTGGCGTCCGGCAGCTGCGTCGAGACGGTCTTCATTCCCCAGGGCAAACGCGGTACTTTGTGCGTTTCGTCCCAGGCAGGCTGTGCCCTGGATTGCAGTTTCTGCTCCACCGGCAAGCAAGGCTTCAATAGCAACCTCACCGCCGCCGAAGTGATCGGCCAGGTGTGGATTGCCAACAAATCCTTTGGCAGCGTCCCCGCCACCATCGACCGTGCCATCACCAACGTGGTGATGATGGGCATGGGTGAGCCGCTGCTGAATTTCGACAATGTCATTGCTGCCATGCGTCTGATGATGGATGACCTGGGCTATGGCATTTCCAAGCGCCGGGTGACGCTGTCCACTTCCGGCGTGGTGCCGATGATCGACGAGCTGGCCAAGCACATCGATGTGTCCCTGGCCCTGTCGCTGCACGCGCCCAATGATGCGCTGCGCAACAAGCTGGTACCGATCAACAAGAAGTATCCGTTGAGCGTGCTGCTCGACTCGTGCCGTCGCTACATGTCCGCACTGGGCGAGAAGCGCGTACTGACCGTCGAGTACACCTTGCTCAAGGACGTCAACGACCAGCCCGAGCATGCGGCTGAGATGATCGAGCTGCTGCGCGACACACCGTGCAAGATCAACCTGATCCCGTTCAACCCGTTCCCGCACTCCGGTTACGAGCGCCCGAGCAACAACGCGATTCGCCGTTTCCAGGACATGCTGCATCAGGCCGGCTACAACGTCACCGTACGCACCACTCGTGGTGAAGACATCGATGCGGCCTGCGGCCAGCTGGTGGGCCAGGTCATGGACCGGACCCGGCGCAGCGAGCGTCATATCGCCGTTCGTGAGCTGGCTGCCGAAGCCCGGCAGGGGCAATCCGCCGCTTCTTGAACCTGACTGCGAAGAGAGACTCCATGTCTGTGCGTGCCTCGTTGCTGTTATGTATCGCCATCCTGCTGGCCGGTTGTGTTTCATCGGGTGATGTCAACCCGTTGTCGACCAGCAAAGGGCGTGACGAGGCGCTCCAGGCTTATGTCCATCTTGGCATTGGTTATCTCCAGGAAGGGCAGACCGAGCGGGCCAAGGTGCCCTTGAAAAAGGCCCTGGAGCTCAACGCCAGGGATCCTGACGCCAACGCGGCACTCGCTCTGGTCTTCCAGGCCGAGATGGAGTACACCCTGGCCGATCAGTATTACCTCAAGGCGATTTCCGCCAGCGGTAACAACTCGCGAATCGTCAATAACTACGGCAGTTTCCTTTATGAGCAGCGCCGCTTTGACGAAGCGTACGCGCGTTTTGAGCAGGCCGCTGCTGATAACCTGTATCCTGAGCGCTCGCGGGTATTTGAAAGTCTGGGTATGACTGCGCTGCAACTGGGCAAGCGCGAACTGGCGCGTGAGCATTTCACCCGTGCCTTGCGGCTGGACCGTCGCCAGCCACGTGCCTTGCTGGAAATGGCTGAGTTGAACTACGAGCAAGGGCACTATGTGCCGTCGCGTGATTTCTACGAGCAGTTCAGCCAGCTCAGCGAGCAGAATGCCCGTAGCCTGTTATTGGGGCTGCGCCTGGCGAAGATCTATGAAGACCGTAACAAGGCAGCCAGTTATGGGCTGCAGTTGAAAAGACTCTATCCCGGCACGCCGGAATATCAGCAATACCTGTCGGAGCAATGATGAAAGCGGCGCATCCCGAAGTTGTAGCAGCCAGTCACCAGAATCCTGGGGAAACCCTGCGCCAGGCTCGTGAGCATCGGAACTGGTCTTTGCCTGATGTGGCGCTGAGGCTCAATCTCACCGTCGGCTCGCTGAATCACGTTGAGAACGGCGCTTTCGACAAGCTTCCAGGACATACCTTCGCTCGTGGTTATGTGCGTGCCTACGCCAAGCTGCTGGAACTGGACCAGGCTGCGCTGGTGGCGCAGTTTGATCAATATACCGGCACCAACGGCAAGGGCAGTGACGTACACGCGCTGGGCCGCATTGAAGAACCTGTGCGCCTGTCCCACAACATTCTGCGCATCGTCAGCCTGTTGTTGCTGGTGGTGCTGGTAGGTGGCGGTTTTCTCTGGTGGCAGGACCAGGCTGCGATGCGTGGCAAGGACCTGGCCGGTCTGGTGCTTGAACACGTTGAGGTCGAGAGCGCGGACGGCACCACCCAGATTCACCCGATCGACGAGCCACGGCCGCAAGCGGCGCCAGAGTCTGCCGCACCCGCCAATAGTGCGCCCTTGCCACTGATCAGCGAGGCTCCGGCTACTGACAGCGCGCCAGCCCAGAACAGCGCCGCAGCACCTGCAACGGTTCCTGCCGCTCCTGTGGCGCCCGCCAGCACCGCTGTCGCGCCAGCGCCAGCCGCTACTGCGCCAGCGCCTGCCACACAGCCTGCTCCTGTGGCGTCGGCACCGGCCAGCACCGAGACCATCGCGCCGATCCTGCCGGGTTCTGGTCAGGTCAGCGTCAAGTTCACCGCTGATTGCTGGACCCAGGTCACCGACGGCAACGGCAAGGTGCTTGCCAGCGGCCTCAAGCGCAAGGGCGAAAATCTTGAAGTCAGCGGCAAACCGCCGCTTTCATTGCGTCTGGGCTATGCCCGTGGCGCTGAAGTCAGCTACAACGGACAGCCTGTAGATGTGGCTCCATTTACCAGTGGCGAGACCGCTCGCCTGAAACTAGGGCAATAAGTCATGCACGGCCAATCCCCCATCAAGCGTCGCGAATCCAGAAAGATCTGGGTTGGTTCGGTTCCTGTCGGTGGCGACGCACCGATCGCCGTACAGAGCATGACCAACAGTGATACCAACGATGTAGCGGCCACTGTCGCGCAGATCAACCGTCTGGAAGCCGCCGGCGTGGACATCGTGCGGGTGTCGGTGCCAGACATGGACGCTGCCGAGGCGTTCGGGCGTATCAAGCAACTGGTTAAAGTACCGCTGGTTGCCGATATTCACTTCGACTACCGGATTGCCCTGCGGGTGGCCGAGCTGGGTGTCGACTGTCTGCGTATCAACCCCGGCAACATCGGTCGTGAAGACCGGGTCAAGGCGGTGGTCGATGCGGCCCGTGACCGGGGTATCCCGATCCGGATTGGCGTCAACGCCGGTTCCCTGGAAAAAGACCTGCAGAAAAAATACGGCGAGCCGACCCCGGCAGCGTTGGTCGAGTCGGCGCTGCGTCATGTCGAACACCTTGATCGTCTGGATTTCCAGGACTTCAAGGTCAGTGTCAAGGCATCGGACGTGTTCATGGCGGTTGAAGCCTATCGGCAGTTGGCCAGGCAGATCGTCCAGCCGCTGCACCTGGGTATCACCGAGGCCGGTGGCCTGCGTTCGGGCACAGTGAAATCTGCCGTAGGGCTGGGTATGCTGCTGGCCGAAGGAATTGGCGATACTATCCGCATCTCGCTGGCTGCCGATCCGGTAGAAGAGGTCAAGGTCGGCTACGACATCCTCAAGTCGCTGCACTTGCGTTCGCGTGGCATCAACTTCATCGCCTGCCCGAGCTGCTCGCGGCAGAACTTCGATGTGGTCAAGACCATGAACGAACTCGAAGGCCGCCTCGAAGACCTGCTGGTGCCGCTGGACGTGGCGGTCATCGGCTGTGTGGTCAACGGTCCGGGTGAGGCCAAGGAAGCACATATCGGCCTGACCGGTGGCAGCCCGAACCTGATCTACATCGACGGCAAGCCTGCCCAGAAGCTGGGCAACGACAACCTTGTGACCGAACTCGAGCGCCTGATTCGCGAGAAAGCGGCCGAAAAAGCAGAAGCCGACGCCGCTGTCATCGCGCGTGGTTAATCAAGATTGCTAAGGATTTTTTGTGAGTAAGTCTCTGCAAGCCATTCGTGGCATGAACGACATCCTGCCCGAGCAGACCCCGCTGTGGCGCTATTTCGAAGGCACCGTTTCGGGCCTGCTGGACAACTACGGCTATCGCCAGATCCGCATGCCGATCGTCGAGTTCACCGAGCTGTTCAAGCGCTCGATCGGTGAAGTTACCGATATCGTCGAGAAAGAGATGTACACCTTCGCCGATCGTAACGGCGACTCCCTGACCTTGCGCCCCGAAGGCACGGCGGCCTGTGTGCGTGCCGTGCTGGAGCACGGTATCACCGGTGGTGGCCAGGTCCAGAAACTGTGGTACATCGGCCCGATGTTCCGCCACGAGCGGCCACAGAAAGGCCGTTATCGCCAGTTTCATCAAATTGGCGTCGAAGTGTTCAACCTCGATGGCCCGGACGTCGATGCCGAGCTGATCGTGCTCACCTGGCGGCTGTGGGGCCAGTTGGGTATTCGTGATGCAGTCAAACTGGAACTCAACAGCCTGGGCACCAGCGAAGCCCGTGCCCGCTACCGAGATGCGCTGGTCGAGTTCCTCTCGGCGCGTCATGAGCAACTGGACGAAGACAGCCAGCGCCGCCTGACCACCAACCCGCTGCGTATTCTGGATACCAAGAACCCTGACACCCAGGCGTTGCTGGTCGATGCGCCGAAGCTGGCCGACTACCTCGACGAGGAGTCGCGGATTCACTTTGACGGCCTCAAGGCGCGTCTGGACGCCGCTGGCATTCCGTATGTCATCAATCCGAAGCTGGTGCGCGGCCTGGATTACTACAGCAAGACCGTATTCGAGTGGGTCACCGACAAGCTTGGTGCCCAGGGCACCGTATGCGCCGGTGGACGCTATGACGGCCTGGTCGAGCAGATGGGCGGCAAGCCGACTGCCGGTGTCGGGTTCGCCATGGGCATCGAGCGCCTGGTATTGCTGCTGGAAACCCTTGAGCAGATCCCGGAAGATCTCGCCCGTCAGGTCGATGTCTACCTGTGCGCCTTTGGCGAGGCCGCCGAGCTGGCAGCCTTGACCCTGACCGAGCAGGTTCGTGATCGTCTGCCGGGTCTGCGCCTGCAGGTCAATGCTGGCGCCGGCAGCTTCAAGAGCCAGTTCAAGAAGGCTGACAAGAGCGGTGCGCTGTTCGCTCTGATTCTCGGGGAAGAAGAACTGGCCAACCGGCAGATCGGCGTCAAGCCGCTGCGCGGCCAGGGTGAGCAACAGAATATTGCCTGGGATGCTCTCGCCGAGTACCTGGCGGCCAGCCTGGCACAGGCGTGAAACGGATAAACAGCAGATTAGGCTTATAGGAGTATTGGGGTGTCGCGTACCGAAGATGAAGATCTGGCAGTAATGAAGGACTGGTGGCAGCGCAACGGCAAACCCCTGGTGACTGGCGGTCTGCTGGCGTTGGTGGTGGTGTTTGGCTGGCAGTACTGGCAGAAGTATCAGGCCGCTCAGTCCTCCAACGCCTCCGTGCTCTACCAGCAACTGCTGGAAACCGCGCTGACCCCGTCGGGCGAAGCTGACCCGGCCCGAGTGGCCGAGCTGGCAGGCAAACTCAAGAACGAGTTTGGCGGTACTGCTTACGCGCAGTACGCCAGCCTGTTCGTCGCCAAGGTTGCAGTCGACACCGGTAAGCTTGATGATGCCGCAGCGGAATTGAAGCCGGTCACCGACAAACCGGCCAACGCTACGCTGGGCGAAATCGCCCGCCAGCGTCTGGCCCGTGTCCTGGCTGCGCAGAGCAAGACCGAAGAGGCTCTGAAACTGCTCACCGGCGATGCCGACAAGGCCTTCCTGGCCAGCCGCGAAGAACTCAAAGGCGACCTGCTGGTGCAACTGGGCCGTACCGATGAGGCCCATGCTGCTTATCAAAAGGCCAAGTCCGCACTGTCGCCAGACGCAGCAGTGGGTGGTCTGCAAATGAAGCTCGACGATCTGGCTAAAGGGGATGCGTGACGTGATTCGTTGGAAACATGCAGCATTGCTGGCTCTGGCCGTCATGGCCGTGGGTTGCAGCAGCAACAGCAAGAAAGAGCTGCCACCGGCCGAGCTGACCAAGTTCACCGAGGAAGTCATCCTGCAGAAGAAGTGGAGCCACTCGGTCGGCGACGGCCAGGGCAAGACTTACAACATGCTGGTGCCGGCCATCGACGGTGAGCGCATCTATGCTGCCGATGTGAACGGCGAGATCGTCGCTCTGGATCGCGAGACCGGCGCAACGCTCTGGAAGAAAGATCTCGACCTGCCGGTGTCCGGTGCTGTCGGCGTGGCTTACGGCCTGCTGACCATTGGCACCCTCAAGGGTGAGGTCGTGGCACTGGACGCCAGCAGCGGTGATGAAAAATGGCGTGCCAGGGTGACCAGCGAAGTGCTGGCGCCGCCGGCCAACAACGGTGATGTCGTGGTCGTACAGACCCAGGATGATCGCGTGATCGGCCTGGACGCCTATACTGGCTCGCAGCGCTGGATCTACGAGAGCACCCCGGCGGTACTGACCCTGCGTGGCACCAGCGCACCGCTGGTGACCAATCGCATGGCAGTGGCCGGCCTGTCTACCGGTAAGGTCGTCGCGCTGGACATCAGCAACGGCGTACCGGTCTGGGAACAGCGTGTTGCCATTGCGCAAGGCCGTTCCGAGCTTGAGCGGGTGGTCGACATCGACGGCGGCCTGCTGCTGTCCGGTGGTACCCTGTACGTCGCCAGCTATCAGGGCCGGGTTGCCGGTCTTGATCTGGAGAGCGGCCGGGTGCTGTGGCAGCGCGATGCGTCGAGCTACGACGGTGTGGCCCAGGGCTTTGGCAGCGTTTATGTGAGCCTGGCATCCGGTACTGTCGAAGGTATCGATGAGCGCTCTTCCACGGCGCTGTGGAGCAACGAGTCGCTGGCCCGTCGTCAGCTGAGCGCGCCTGAGGTGTTCTCCAGCTACGTGGCCGTGGGTGACTTCGAAGGCTATCTGCACCTGCTCAGTCAGGTCGATGGCCGCTTCGTAGGTCGTGAGCGCATCGACAGTGATGGCCTGCGGGCACGTCCTCTGGTGGTCGGCGATACGATTTACGTGTATGGCAACAGCGGCAAGCTTGAAGCCCTGACCATCAAGCAATAAGCCCTGTTCTGCAGGGTGGCGGCACCGCGAGGTGCCGCCCTGAACTCCGGCCGCTGCCCTGCAGCGGCTTTTGTATTTTCTGAAATAACGCAGTGGAGAGCCGCATGGTTCCCGTAATCGCCCTGGTGGGTCGACCGAACGTCGGCAAGTCCACCATGTTCAACCGCCTGACCCGGACCCGCGACGCCATTGTCGGCGACCTGTCCGGTCTGACCCGTGATCGCCAATACGGAGAGGCGAAGTGGCAGGGGCACTCGTACATCCTGATCGACACCGGTGGTATTTCCGGTGACGAACACGGCATGGATGAAAAAATGGCCGAGCAATCGCTCATGGCCATCGAAGAAGCCGATGTCGTATTGTTCCTGGTCGACGCCAAGGCCGGTTACACCGCAGCCGATCAGATGATTGGCGAGCACTTGCGCAAACGCAACAAGCGCAGCTTTGTGGTGGCCAACAAGATCGACAACATCGACGAAAACCTGGCGCGCGCCGAGTTCAGCCCGATGGGCCTGGGTGACGCGATTCCGGTGGCCGGTGCCCACGGGCGCGGTATTTCGCAGATGCTGGAAATCGCGCTGCAGGGGCTGGTCTGGGACGAAGAAGAAACCGTCGACCTGGACGCCGAAGACGTCGCCGAAGGCGAGGAAGCCAAGCGCATTCCTGGCCCTAGCGAAAAAGACGGCATCAAGATCGCAATCATTGGCCGTCCGAACGTTGGCAAGTCGACCCTGGTCAACCGCATGCTCGGTGAGGACCGGGTCATCGTTTACGATCAGCCGGGCACCACCCGCGACAGCATCTACATTCCCTTCGAGCGCAACGAAGAGAAATACACCCTGATCGACACCGCCGGGGTGCGCAAGCGCGGCAAGATCCACGAGGAAGTCGAGAAGTTCTCGGTGGTCAAGACCCTGCAGGCCATCAAGGACGCCAACGTGGTGATCTTCGTGATGGACTCGCGTGAAGGCGTGGTCGATCACGATCTGAACCTGCTCGGCTTTGCCTTGGAAGCCGGTCGGGCCATTGTCATCGCGCTGAACAAGTGGGATGGCATGACCCCTGGCGAGCGCGACTACGTGAAGATCGAGCTGGAGCGCCGGTTGTTCTTCGTCGACTTTGCCGACATTCACTTCATCTCGGCGCTGCATGGCACCGGCGTGGGCAACCTGTACAAGTCGGTACAGAATGCCTTTACCTCGGCGGTCACCCGCTGGCCGACCAGCCGCCTGACCCAGATCCTCGAAGACGCGGTCAGCGATCACGCACCACCGATGGTCAACGGCCGCCGCATCAAGCTGCGCTATGCCCACCTCGGTGGCGCCAACCCGCCGATCATCGTGATTCACGGTAACCAGGTCGATGCGGTGCCCAAGTCGTACATCCGCTACCTGGAAAACACCTATCGCCGGGTGCTCAAGCTGGTCGGTACGCCGATCCGCATTGAATTCAAAGGCAGTGACAACCCGTACGAAGGCAACAAGAACACGCTCACCGACCGCCAGGTCAACAAGAAGCGTCGCTTGATGTCGCACCACAAGAAAGCCGACAAGAAACGCCGCGACAAAAAGCGCTAAAAGCAGCGGCCAGCTGCAAGCCATAAGCGGCAAGCAATAGCGGACTACGGTGTGCTTTTTCTTGTGGCTTGCAGCTTGTAGCTTGCAGCTCAAACCTGCGGTAGGGTTGGCTATTACAGCTCAACCCCAGCGCAGGCCTTCAATGATCGACAGCAAACTGCCCAACGTCGGCACCACCATCTTTACCGTCATGTCCCAGCTCGCCGCGCAAACCGGGGCGATCAATCTGTCTCAGGGTTTTCCTGATTTCGACGGCCCGCAGGCGCTGCGTGATGCGGTCGGCCGCCATGTTGCCGAAGGACGCAACCAATACTCCCCGATGACCGGCCTGCCTGCACTGCGCGAACAGGTTGCGGCCAAGATCGCCCGCAGCTACGGCGTCACGGTCAATGCTGATACCGAGATCACCATCACCCCGGGCGCTACCCAAGGGATCTTCTGCGCGGTGCAGGCGGTGATCCGGCCGGGCGATGAAGTCATCGTTTTCGACCCTTGCTACGACAGCTATGAGCCTTCTGTAGAGTTGGCCGGTGGCCGCTGTGTGCATGTGCAGCTCAATACCCGGGATTTCTCCATCGACTGGCAGCAGCTCAGCGATGCGCTAAGCCCGCGCACCCGCATGATCATCCTCAATACCCCGCACAACCCTTGTGGGGCATTGGTCAGTCGTGCCGAGCTGGACCAACTGGCAGCCTTGATCGCTGATCGCGATATTTATCTGATCAGTGATGAAGTCTACGAGCATCTGGTCTACGACGGTCTGCAGCATGTCAGCGTTCTGGCGCACGAGACGCTGTATTCCCGTGCCTTTGTGGTCAGTTCATTCGGCAAGACCTACCACGTCACCGGCTGGAAGACCGGCTACGTGGTTGCGCCACCGGCACTCACTGCTGAACTGCGCAAGGTGCATCAATATGTCAGTTTCTGTGGTGTGACCCCGTTGCAGTTTGCCCTGGCAGATTTCATGGTCGAGCACCCGGAACATGTCGAGGAGCTGCCGGCGTTCTACCAGGCCAAGCGCGATTACTTCAGTGCGCAACTGGCCGGCTCGCGTTTCAGCTTTACACCAGTGGCTGGCACCTACTTCCAGTTGGTCGATTATTCACAGATCCGTCCTGACCTGAACGATGTCGATATGGCGCTGTGGATGACCCGCGAACATGGCGTGGCGAGCATCCCTGTGTCGGTGTTCTACCAGAGCCCGCCTGAAGGGCAGCGTCTGATCCGCCTGTGTTTCGCCAAACGTGAGGAGACGCTGCGTCAGGCAGCGCAAAAGCTATGCGCGATCTGAGCAACCTGCCGCCACTGAACATCGCCCTGGTCCAGACCCGGCTGGCCTGGCATGACCCGCAGGCCAACTTCGCCCATTTCGAGGCGTTGCTCGATCAGGTGCAAAAAGCCGACCTGGTGGTGCTGCCTGAGATGTTCACCACCGGTTTCAGCATGGACTCGGCCGGCCAGGCTGAGCCGGAGCAGGGGCCTGCCGCACAGTGGTTGCTGGCCCAGGCCCGCCGCTTGCAGGCGGTGATGACCGGCAGCGTGATCGTGCGCGCCGCTGATGGCAGTCATCGCAACCGCCTGCTTTGGGCACGCCCTGACGGTGAGCTGCTGCATTACGACAAGCGCCACTTGTTCCGCATGGCGGGCGAGCATGAGCACTACACCCCCGGTGAACGGCAGGTGACCTTTGAATTGAATGGCTGGCGGATTCGTCCGCTGATCTGTTACGACCTGCGGTTTCCGGTCTGGAGCCGTGACGGTCGCGACACCGATCTGTTGCTTTACACCGCCAACTGGCCGGGCGCTCGGCGCCTGCACTGGAACCGCCTGCTGCCGGCGCGGGCTATCGAAAACCTGTGTTATGTCGCTGCAGTGAACCGGGTCGGTACGGACGGCAAGGGGCTGGCCTACACGGGCGATAGCCAAGTGCTGGACTTTCAGGGCGAATGCTTGCTGAACGCCGATGAGGGCGATGGTGTGTTTCAAGTGACCCTTGAGGGTTGTGCGCTGGCCGAGTACCGGTCCCGTTTCCCGGCTTATCTGGATGCCGACACGTTCCAGATTCAATAATTAGTTACAGTTGAGTGCATTCGCGCCGATACAGGGGCAGGGATACAGGAGCCCATCATGACCACCATCAATGCCGGTAACGTTAGCATCTACAACAGCGCCTACGCGTTGCAAAGCAAGACTCAGGCTGAAAAGACCGATTCGGCGACAGCTGAGACCTCCGAGCCCAAGAAGCTTGACGTCTCATTGGAGTCCGTCGGCACGCCTGCGTCTGGTGGTGTCTCGACTGAAAAGTTGATCCAGCAGATCAAAAAGCAGATTGAAGAGGCGCAGAAGCAACTTGAAGAGTTGCAGCAGCAACTGGCCGCCGCACAGGTAAGCAAGCAGTCCGAGGAAAACAAGGCGGTCCAGGTGGCCACGATTCAGGCCCAGATCTCGACAGTCAATTCCCAACTGAGCACTTTGCAAGGCTCGCTGCTGCAACTGGTATCTCAAGGCCTGGTCAACACCAAAGCCTGAATTGCCTGAATTGCCTGAGTGCTGCAAGAGCGGCTTCAGCTGCGAAAGATGCATGTAAAAAAGCCTCCGGCTCTTACGAGACGGAGGCTTTTTAATGAGTCTTGGCGGTTACTCGTTCACGTCCATGAACTTCTTGGCCCACTGCACATAGTCTTCCGGCTGAGTGTAGGTGTGGGTCAGTTCGGTCGCGCTCATTTCACTGGTCTTGCAGGTGATCTGGCGCTGCGCGCGCAGGCTGTCGTAGGTGGCCTTGATCGCCGCGAAATAGGCCGCGTGGCCATCGACGCACACCCGTACGCCCATCTCTGCCAGACGCTGGTTGTCGAGCAGCTCAGGGTTGCCGTAGGTGACCAGCATCAGCGGCACGCTGATGCCTTCGGAGATCTGCGCCAGATGATCGAAGTCGCGCACCCCGACGATGGTAATGCCGTCCACACCGGTCGCTTGGTACTGCTGCATGCGGTCGATGGTCTCGGCGACAGGCAGGATGCCGGCATTGGTGCGGGCGAAGATCGACAGCTCAGGATCTACCCGGGCCTCCAGTGCCGCGCGCATCTTGCCCACGCCTTCACCTACCGAGATCAAATCGGTGGACTTGCGGCCAAATTGCGCTGGCAGCAGGGTGTCTTCGATGGTCAGGGCTGCCACACCGGCACGCTCCAGTTCGATCACGGTACGCATGACATTCAGCGCATTGCCGTAGCCGTGGTCTGCGTCGGCGATGAATGGCAGTTCAGCCACGCGACCAATGCGGGTGGCTTGCTCGACGAACTCGCTCAGAGTAATCAGCGCGAAATCCGGAGCGGCCAGCACTTGCAGCGACGCGACGGAGCCGCCGAGGATGCCGACTTCAAAGCCGAGATCAGCGGCGATGCGGGCCGACATGGGGTCGAACACCGAGGCGGTGCGGTAGCAGGAACTGGAGGAGGTCAGCGCGCGGAAGCTGCGGCGCAGATCTTGATGGGAAGCCTTGGGCATAGTCGCTCCATACAGGGCAGGGTCAGCCGGGCAGCAGCGGGGCTGACGGTTTTTCTCAATGCACGGTGAGTCGCTCCGTGCAGGATTCTCGTCTGAAAATCAATGCTGGGTCGTCGTGGTAATCAGGAGTGAAGTACAGCGAAGAGGCAAGTTCAAAGCCGGAATGCTGACCGGAGTGGCCAGAGGCTTATGCCTGAATCGTTTAAGGCCGCAATGCTATCACAGCGTTTTGCCGTGTCTTATGCCGAATCTGCGGGGGGTATGCGGGAAATGCAACTTGCACAAAATAAGGGCGTAATGCCCGGCGGATTTCGCCCAAAGCACCAATGAGGTGCATTTTGGGCGAGATCCAGGGCGCTTATCAGGCTGCTACAGGCTTGGCCGGGGTCTGGCTCAGCGAGCGGTTAAGGGCGCTGAACAGGGCACGGAAGCTGGCCGTGGTGATATTTTCGTCGATGCCTACGCCGTGCACCGCGCGTTCGCCATTCACCCGCAGTTCGATGTAGGCAGCGGCCTTGGCAGTGGTGCCGGCACCGATCGAGTGCTCGTTGTAGTCCATGATCTCGACCTTGACTGGCAGGCTGGAAACCAGCGCTTCCAGAGCGCCGTTGCCTTTGCCTTTCCAGTGATGGGTCTCGTCATTGACGTTGACTTCGGCATCCACCGCGCTGGTGTTGTTCTCCTCCTGCAAGCGATGGCTGATCAGCGCGTAAGGCTTGTTGGCCTGCAGATATTCACGCTTGAACAGCGCGTAGATCTGTTGCGCCGTCATTTCCAGGCCCAGACGGTCGGTTTCACCCTGAACGACCTGGCTGAACTCGATCTGCATACGGCGTGGCAGGGAGATGCCGTATTCCTGCTCCAGCAGGTAAGTGATGCCGCCTTTGCCGGACTGGCTGTTGACGCGGATGACAGCTTCGTAGCTGCGACCGATATCGGCCGGGTCGATTGGCAGGTACGGTACTTCCCACAGGGTGTCGTCTTTCTGCTGAGCGAAGCCCTTGCGGATGGCGTCCTGGTGCGAGCCGGAGAACGCGGTGTGAACCAGGTCACCGACGTATGGGTGGCGTGGGTGGACCGGAATCTGGTTGCACTCTTCGACCACCTTGCGGATCCCGTCGATGTCGGAGAAGTCCAGTTCGGGGTTGACGCCCTGGGTGTAGAGGTTCAGGCCCAGGGTCACCAGGTCGACGTTACCGGTGCGCTCGCCGTTACCGAACAGGCAGCCTTCGACACGATCGGCACCGGCCATCAGGCCCAGCTCGGTGGCGGCTACGCCGGTGCCACGGTCGTTGTGGGTGTGCAGGCTGATCAGCACGCTGTCGCGGCGATTGACGTTGCGGCAGAACCACTCGATCTGGTCGGCATAGACATTCGGCGTCGAGACTTCAACGGTGGCCGGCAGGTTGAGGATGATCTTGTGCTCGGGGGTCGGGTTCCAGACTTCGATGACCGCGTCGCAGACTTCTTTGGCGAATTCCAGCTCGGTGGCGCTGAAGGTCTCTGGCGAGTACTCGAAGCTCCACTGGGTTTCTGGCTGCTGGGCGGCGTATTTGACGAACAGCTTGGCGGCATTGACCGCGATGTCTTTGACGCCCTGTTTGTCCTGATTGAAGACAATCCGGCGGAACGACGGGCTGGTGGCGTTGTACAGGTGAACGATGGCCTTCTTGGCGCCGCGCAGCGACTCGAATGTCCGGGCGATCAGGTCTTCACGCGCCTGGGTCAGCACCTGAATGGTCGTGTCGTCGGGGATGTGGCCGTCTTCGATCAGGGTGCGCACGAAGTCGAAATCGGTCTGCGAAGCGGCCGGGAAGGCGGCTTCGATTTCCTTGACGCCGACGCTGACCAGGGTCTTCCAGAAACGCAGCTTCTTGGCCGAGTCCATCGGCTCGATCAGCGACTGGTTGCCATCACGCAGGTCGGAGCTGCACCAGATCGGCGCGCTGGTGATGGACTTCGAAGGCCAGGTGCGATCAGGCAGGTCGATGGTCGGGAACGCACGGTACTTCTTCGAAGGGTCTTTGAGCATGGTCATCGGGCTAATCCTTGTACTGATATCGGCCGAAAAGAGGCGGCCAGCCATAGGTAATGCGAATGCAGGCAGGGGCGAGGTCAGGCAGTCAGGCCTGGCAGTCGTGCGCTGACCAGGTCCAGGCAGGCGTGCTGGCGCAGCAGGATGAGGGTGTGAGAGATTTTCATGCGGTCAAACGTACCCATTGGGGTAAAACTTGGCAAGCACTTGAAAAAAATTGATAGGAATCCTCGCATGCTCTCGTTGTACGAGTTTTCATGGCGAGAATTCCGCGGTTTTTGAATTTTAATTGTTGCGTCCGTTCTGGTCGCGCAACTCAGTCAGGCTCAGGGCTCAAACGCACCGATGAAGATCGCCGGATCCACCCGCGCATCATTGAGGCTGACGTTCCAGTGCATGTGTGGGCCCGTCGCACGGCCCGTGGCGCCGACCTTGCCGACCACGCCACCCCGTGCAACTGCGTCGCCGACCTTTACATCGATCTTCGACAGGTGGCAGAACATGCTGATGAAGCCTTGGCCATGGTCGACGAATACCGTCTGGCCATTGAAGAAGTAATCACCGGTCAGAATCACTTTGCCTGCCGCCGGGGACTTGATCGGTGTGCCGGCCGGCACGGCGAAGTCCAGGCCCGAGTGCGGGTTGCGTTCTTCACCGTTGAAGAAGCGGCGTACGCCAAAGCGGCTCGACAGTGGGCCGTTGACCGGCTTGTCGAGCATCAGGTTGCTCGGCGTGCCTGGGCTGAAGCTGCGGTAGGCACGCAGTTGTTCGGCCAGTTCGCGCTCATAGCGTTTGGTCTGCTCGGGGTCCGGGGTGACCTTGCTCTGGTCTTTCAGGGTAATGCGCTGTTCCTTGTATTTCTTGCTGCCCACGGTGAAGGGCAGGGTGCGACCGCCGCTGAGTATTTGCTGGCTACCGGGCTTGACCGTCAATGGGATGCCGACGATGGCCAGCCAGCGAGCGTCCTGCTCGCGCACCACCAGCACCGGTTTACCCTGATAAGTGGCTTTGGGTGCCTGGGCGGCGTTGCCCAGATCGATCACTGCCACGCCACCGGGCACGGGTTTGTTGAGCATGCGGGCGATGTAACTGTCGGCCTGGGCGGGCAGGCAGATCAGCAGGGCAAGCAGCGGTGCGATAAAACGTAGCATCGGCAGGTCAGTCCAGAAGGGAAAGGGTTACGGGCGTGAGGTGGTTGTCTTCGACACGCACTTGCAGTTCGCCCTCGCTCAGTCGCGCGGTGAGGCGCTGGCCGGTGTGGGTCTGGTCGGCTTTGCGAATCGCCTGGCCGCGCTCGTCGAGCAGGATGCTGTAGCCGCGCCCCAGCGTTGCCAGCGGGCTGACCACCTGCAGGGTCTGCACCTGACTTTGCAACTGCAGTCGACGGGTTTTGAGCTGTTCACGTATCGCCCGTGGCAGGCGCACGGCCAGGCTATCGAGGCGCTGGCGCAGAAAGCCCAGCGTGCGTCCGGGGTGCTGCGCGGCCAGCCGGCTTTGCAGGTGCGCGACCTGCAATTGCTGCTTGTGCATGTGCTGCTCGAAGGCGCGGCGCATGCGCATGTCCAGCTCGTCGAGGCGTTGCGCCTGTTGGCGCAGGCGCTCGCCGGGGTGGCGCAGGCGGCGTGATAGCCCATCAAGTTTGAGTTGCTCACGCATCAGTTTTTCCCGCATGCGGCTGAGCAGGCGGCGTTGCAGGTTTTCGACCCGGCGCAGCAAGTCGCTGGAGTCCGGGGCCAGCAGTTCGGCGGCAGCCGATGGCGTCGGTGCGCGCACATCTGCGACAAAGTCGCTGATCGACACATCGGTCTCGTGACCCACGGCGCTGACAATCGGCGTGACGCAGGCATCAATCGCTCGCGCCACCGGTTCTTCGTTGAAGCACCAGAGGTCTTCCAGCGAGCCGCCGCCACGAGCCAGGATCAAAGCGTCGAAGCCGCCCCGGTCGGCCAGTTGCAAAGCGCGGACAATCTGCCCGATGGCCTCGCGACCCTGCACGGCGGTCGGGACCAGGATCAGTTCGACCTGCGGCGCCCGGCGGCGGAACACACTGATAATGTCGCGGATCACCGCGCCGGTGGGCGAGGTGATGATGCCAATGCGCTGGGGATGCTGGGGCAGGGCGCGCTTGCGGTCGGTGCTGAACAAGCCTTCTTCGTCCAGCTTGTTTTTCAGCGCTTCGAACGCCAGGCGCAATGCCCCGTCCCCGGCTGGCTCTACGGTGTCGAGAATCAGCTGATAGTCGCCGCGGCCTTCATATAAGGAGACCTTGCCGCGCACTTTGACCTGCAGGCCGTCTTTCAGCGCCTGGCGGACCCGGGCGGCATTCTGGCGAAACAGCGCGCAACGGACTTGAGCGCTGGAATCCTTGAGGGTGAAGTACACATGGCCCGAGGCCGGGCGCGAGAGGTTGGAAATCTCGCCTTCGACCCAGATGCCAGTGAACACGTCTTCGAGCAATACCCGGGCGCGGCCGTTGAGCTGGCTGACAGTAAGGACTTCCCGGTCCAGGCCGAGTCTTGCAAAAGGGTCTTTGATCATGGCTGGCATCATAAAGCGATTTGCCTGCTAACCACCACTGGCGGTTTCCGGGCGGGTGACGTTATATAG
The DNA here is from genome assembly GCF_024129895.2 of Pseudomonas sp. 21LCFQ02. Lineage (NCBI taxonomy): Bacteria > Pseudomonadati > Pseudomonadota > Gammaproteobacteria > Pseudomonadales > Pseudomonadaceae > Pseudomonas > Pseudomonas sp. 21LCFQ02. Next base: position 71,833 of record NZ_CM178749.1, on the reverse strand, counting down.
AAAAGAATGAGACGTAACAGGGAGTTTCATGCGGTGATGGAGCAGGTAATCGAGTGGTTCTCTGTCTTGGGCCTGACGCCGCTGGGCTGGCTGTGCATCGAACTGACGGTGGTGGGGGCCTACGTCGTGTTCGGTATCGCCGGGTTTGGCACGGCGCTGGTGGCAGGTCCGGTGCTGATTCACTTCATGCCGCTGTCGCGGATCATTCCGCTATTGGTCGTGCTGGATTTCATCGCTGCCTTGGGCAACCTGTTGCCAGCCCGGCGGTCAGTGGTCAAGAGTGAACTGCTGCGCTTGCTGCCATGCATGGCGGTGGGTTGCACGCTGGGTGTGCTGTTTCTGCTCAACCTCAAATCCGACGTGCTGCTGTTGTTGATGGGCCTGTTTGTGACCGCTTATGCGCTGTACAGCCTGATGGTCAAGGTGCGGCCCACGCAACTGGCGGCTGGCTGGGCGGTGCCGATGGGCACGGTGGGCGGGCTGTTCGGGGCGTTGTTCGGCAGCGGCGGTTTTCTCTATGCCATCTACCTCAATGCTCGGCTGACCTCCAAGGAGCAGGCCCGTGCGACTCAGGGGGCCTTGATCAGTTGCAGTACCGTGGTGCGCCTGGGCTTATTCGTGATCGCCGGGGTCTATGCCGAACTATCGCTGCTGGTGCTGGCCGTTTGTCTGCTGCCGGCCATGTTGATCGGCTCGTGGATAGGCCGCGGGATTACCATGAAGCTGTCGCGTGAGGCATTTGTCAGGCTGATTACCTGGCTGGTGTTGATCAGTGGTATTGCCTTGCTGGCGCGTTACTTCAGCGGCTGATGCTTGACCTGCTGCGACGGGCGATTAAGCTGCCGCCCCCGATTGATCTTGAGTGACCGCGTGCCATGAACAGCCAGAGCATCATCGTCCCGCAAATCTCCAGCTTTCCGCTGCACGAACTCAAGGCCCGCCAGGCATTGCGCTGGCTGGTCAAGCTGAACGTGGTCGAGCCTGAACTGAGCACCTGTGGGCGCACCGGTAACCGCATGGCCTATGCCATTGCCGCCGGGGCGCGCAACGTGGTGGACAATCCCGATGCATTGCCGTTCGGCGAGCCGGTCAACGGTCTGGAGATCGTTACCAAGCGCTGCATCTATACACCGCTGGACGGGTTTGCCGAAGAAGCCGGCTGCGCCGAGTGCCGCCAGGAGGTCGGCGAAGCGCTGTTCGAAAGCCTGGAAGACTGGATGCCGGGGCATACCGACAACTTCACCTGCCCGCTGTGTGGTCATGAAGACGACATCAATGGCTTTCTGTTTCTTGACCCCTGCGGCTTTTCCAATCTGGGCTTTATCTTCAACAACTGGCTGGCCGCCGGCTTCAAGCAAAGCTTTCTCGATGACTTTGCTGCACGGCTGGACCGCAAGGTGGCCTGGGTGAAAGTGCGTTTGTAATACCGATCGTAAAACAGGCCAAGTTTTTGCATTGAGCCTGCTTGTGTGTACAGGTATAATGGCGCGCTTCCAATTTTCCCGCTCGGGAGCCCCCGCGATGCTGCGTATCAGTCAAGAAGCCCTAACCTTTGACGACATTCTCCTTGTACCCGGTTATTCCGAGGTACTGCCCAACGAAGTCAGTCTCAAGACCCGTTTGACCCGTGGCATCGAGCTGAATATTCCGTTGGTCTCCGCAGCCATGGACACCGTCACTGAAGCCCGTCTGGCCATCGCCATGGCTCAGGAAGGCGGTATCGGCATCATCCACAAGAACATGACCATTGACCAGCAGGCTGCTGAAGTGCGCAAGGTCAAGAAATTCGAAGCCGGTGTAGTCAAGGACCCGATCACCATCGAGGCCGACGCCACTGTGCGCGATCTGTTCGACCTGACACGCCAGCACAACATCTCCGGTGTGCCGGTACTGCACAACGGCGACCTGGTCGGTATCGTCACCTCCCGCGACGTGCGTTTCGAAACCCGTCTGGACATCCCGGTGCGTGAAGTCATGACGCCCAAAGAGCGTCTGGTCACCGTGCGTGAAGGCGCTGACAAGAACGAAGTGCGTGAGCTGCTGCACAAGCACCGTCTTGAAAAAGTCCTGATCGTCGACGGCAAGTTCGCCCTCAAGGGCATGATGACCGTCAAGGACATCGAAAAAGCCAAAGCCTACCCGCTGGCCAGCAAGGACGACCAGGGTCGTCTGCGCGTTGGCGCGGCAGTCGGCACCGGCAAAGACACCGGCGAGCGCGTAGCTGCGCTGGTGGCGGCAGGCGTTGACGTGGTTGTCGTCGACACCGCCCATGGTCACTCCAAAGGCGTGATCGACCGCGTACGCTGGGTCAAGGAAAACTACCCGCAGGTGCAGGTCATCGGTGGCAACATCGCCACTGGCGCTGCCGCCAAGGCGCTGGTCGCCGCCGGCGCTGACGCGGTCAAGGTCGGCATCGGCCCGGGCTCGATCTGCACCACCCGTATCGTGGCTGGTGTCGGCGTGCCGCAAATCAGCGCCATTGCCAACGTTGCCGAAGCGCTGGAAGGCACTGGCGTGCCACTGATCGCCGACGGCGGCATCCGTTTCTCCGGTGACCTGTCCAAGGCCATCGTGGCCGGCGCCTCTGCCGTGATGATGGGTTCGATGTTCGCAGGTACTGAAGAAGCACCAGGCGAGATCGAGCTGTTCCAGGGCCGCTCCTACAAGGCCTACCGTGGCATGGGCTCGCTGGGCGCCATGTCCCAGGCACAGGGGTCTTCGGACCGTTACTTCCAGGATTCCTCGGCCGGTGCCGAGAAGCTGGTTCCGGAAGGCATCGAAGGCCGTGTGGCCTACAAAGGTTCGCTGGCAGCCATCATCCATCAACTGATGGGCGGCCTGCGCTCCTCGATGGGCTACACCGGCAGCGCCAACATCGAAGAAATGCGCACCAAGCCTGAGTTCGTCCGCATCACCGGTGCCGGCATGGCCGAGTCCCACGTGCATGACGTACAGATCACCAAAGAAGCGCCTAACTACCGCGTTGGTTGATCGGGCAGGCAACGTGGCCAGTGCTGCGTTGCCGCCTAGCGAATTTTGTAGCCGGGGCTGTTTTCGCAGCCCCGTGTCGTTTCTGTTTTTTGACGAGAATGAGCCATGGCCCTCGACATTCACGCCCACCGTATCCTGATCCTCGACTTCGGTTCCCAGTACACCCAGCTGATTGCCCGCCGCGTGCGTGAGATCGGCGTGTACTGCGAACTGCATCCGTTCGACATGGACGACGCGGCGATTCGCGAATTCGCACCGAACGGCATCATCCTGGCCGGCGGCCCGGAATCGGTCCACGAGGCCAACAGCCCGCGTGCCCCGCAAGCGGTGTTCGACCTCAACGTGCCGCTGCTGGGCATCTGCTACGGCATGCAGACCATGGCCGAGCAACTGGGCGGTCGTGTCGAAGGTTCCGACCTGCGTGAATTCGGTTACGCCCGTGTCGACGTGGTCGGCAAGGCGCGCCTGCTCGACGGCATCGAAGACCACGTAGACGCCGACGGCGTGCTGGGTCTGGACGTGTGGATGAGCCACGGCGACAAGGTCACCGAAATCCCGGCCGGCTTCCACGTGCTGGCCAGCACTCCTAGCTGCCCGATCGCCGGCATGGCCGACGACACCCGTGGCTACTACGGCGTGCAGTTCCACCCGGAAGTGACCCACACCAAGCAGGGCGGTCGCATCCTGTCGCGCTTCATCCTCGACATCTGCGGCTGTGAAGCGCTGTGGACGGCATCGAACATCGTTGAAGACGCCATCGCTACCATTCGCGCCCAGGTCGGCACCGATAACGTCCTGCTGGGCCTGTCCGGCGGTGTTGACTCCTCCGTGGTTGCGGCTTTGCTGCACAAGGCCATCGGCGATCAGTTGACCTGCGTATTCGTCGACAACGGCCTGCTGCGCTTGCACGAAGGCGAGCAAGTGATGGCCATGTTTGCCGAAAACATGGGTGTCAAAGTGATCCGCGCCAACGCCGAAGAGCAGTTCCTGAACAACCTGGCCGGCGAAGCCGACCCGGAGAAAAAGCGCAAGATCATCGGCCGCACCTTCATCGACGTGTTCGATGCCGAGTCTGCCAAGCTGCACAACATCAAGTTCCTGGCCCAGGGCACCATCTACCCCGACGTCATCGAGTCGGCTGGCGCCAAGAGCGGCAAGGCTCACGTGATCAAGTCGCACCACAACGTCGGTGGCCTGCCTGAGGAAATGAACCTCAAGCTGGTCGAGCCGCTGCGCGAACTGTTCAAGGACGAAGTCCGCCGTCTGGGTCTGGAACTGGGCCTGCCGTACGACATGGTCTACCGTCACCCGTTCCCGGGTCCGGGCCTGGGCGTACGCATCCTCGGTGAGGTGAAGAAGGAATACGCCGACCTGCTGCGTCGCGCTGACCACATCTTCATCGAAGAACTGCGCAAGGCCGACTGGTACCACAAAGTCAGCCAGGCCTTCGTCGTGTTCCAGCCAGTCAAATCGGTTGGCGTGGTCGGCGACGGCCGCCGTTACGCCTGGGTCGTGGCCCTGCGCGCAGTAGAAACCATCGACTTCATGACTGCACGTTGGGCACACCTGCCTTACGAACTGCTGGAAACCGTCAGCGGGCGAATCATCAACGAGATCGACGGTATCTCCCGCGTGACCTACGACGTGTCGAGCAAGCCGCCGGCAACGATTGAGTGGGAATGATCCCGCGTCCGGCACTGCCCGGCACGATCTAGCAAAAAATGCCCTGAAGCCCGCGTAATTGCGGGCTTTTGGCTTTTTGGGTCTGGCAGGTTTAGGCACCGTTCTGCATCAACAGGCACCGTAGCTAAATGGCAGGGTGCGGGGCCTTCCGACAGGTATTGGCCAACCGCGAACAGTGATCCCAATAAATCTATCCGTTTTCAAAGGACGATCTTTAGGCCTCGGGCTATGGATTCTGGCAAAAGCCCCGGGCGTGCTTGGTAGGGTATTCAAGGCAAAGCCCGGCACGATGTTAATGGCCGAAATGATCCCTGAACACCGCCCCTAGCGTATCTTGTACAGCACAGCAGCCCCTGGCTTGGCTTCGAAGGCGGGCACAGTGCGTTGCTCAAGTGGCGTACCCTTGGCATCCCAAACCAGAGTGTCTGATGGGTACTCGTCCTTGCGGGTCATGCCGTCGATCTGCTTGACGATCACCTCCGAACTGGCAGGTACTTCCGGGTTCCAGCCGAAGACCCCAACTCTGCCGTAGAACACTGCCGGTGCGTCGGTATCGAGGCGTCGGTCGGGACACATGACCAGGCCGCGATCCAGCATGACCCGCAATGCGCCGACGGGCACCGCCTTCACTGTCGGCGTGGTGCGTTCGCTGCTGTGGCCTGGGCAGATATTGGCCGAGCGAGTGACCATATCCTCGACCACTTGACGATCAGACTGGGCCTGCGCCGAAACGGCAACGGCAGACAGGGCGAGTACGACAAGACTTGACTTCCTGAGCACGCGAAACCTCCTATGGAAAAAATACCTAAACGTTGCGGGCTACTCCCATGTAAGAAAAGGCCGTGCCAGGGAGCACAGTGAAGACCAGCACAACACTCAGTCGGTTCCACTGGCTGGTTGACGATCAGGCGCTTGTTCCTTCGCACCAGCCCTGTGCGAGCAACCCATACAGCGCCGAGTCGGACACCACCCCGTTGATTTCCCAGCGCTGCCGGAGCAGTCCCTCACGAACAAAGCCCAGCTTCTCCAGCGCTTTGGCCGAACCTGCATTGTCCGGGTCGATCTCGGCTTCGATACGGCGCAGTCCCAAGGTCGTGAAGCTGTAATCAATGAGTGCGCGACCGGCCTCGGTAATGTAACCATTGCCCCAATACTCGTGACCCAGACCAAAGCCGATCTCGGCACGCCTGGACTGCTGGCTGTAACTGAACAGTAGGCATTTGCCCAGCAGTTGGCCGGTGTCCTTGAGGTAGATCCCCAGCGTCAGAGATTGCTGGTCACGCATGTCGGCTTCACTCTGGTTAATGAAGTCGATGGCATCGTTCAAAGAGGTCCAGGGCGGGGTGTTCCAGTACTTCATCACCTGCGTGTTGGAGAAGATCGCCAGCAGCGCGTGGGCATCGCCCGGCTTGAGCGGTTGCAGCGTGAGCCGTTCGGTTTCGATCAGGATGTTCAGTGCATGGGGTATCAACTGTATCCCTCCGGTTGCTGATCCAGAAGCGAGCAGGATCGCAGATAATGCTACTAAAAGAGTGCTGACTCACATCACGAAACAGATTCTTTGCTGTGTTTTGTCCGGGGCGGCGCAAGGTCCGAACTTACACATTCCCATTCGCACGTGTATCGTATTGACCCCTTCGCATCTGCCCGCAGATGCCTGTCGCAGTCGTTTTCAAGGTGTCCGTTGTCATGCCCTTTACCCGTCGTCAAATTCTCGGAGGTATCGCCGGTCTTGCTGTGGTCGGTATGGGCGCCGGCGGGGCTGCGCGTTACTGGCTAGCCCAGCGTGGGCCGGGAGAAGGGCATGACTTTGAGCTGATCGCGGCGCCCTTGGATGTCGAGCTGGTGCCGGGCCACAAAACCCCGGCCTGGGCGTTTGGCGGTTCGGTGCCGGGCACCGAGTTGCGGGTTCGCCAGGGCGAGTGGCTGCGTTTGCGTTTCATCAACCAGCTGTCAGTGGAAACCACCATTCACTGGCACGGCATCCGGGTGCCGCTGGAGATGGACGGGGTGCCCTATGTGTCGCAACTGCCGGTCAAACCGGGCGAATACTTCGACTACAAGTTCCGGGTGCTGGATGCCGGCAGCTTCTGGTATCACCCGCATGTCAGCAGCAGCGAAGAGTTGGGCCGCGGTCTGGTCGGGCCATTGATCGTCGAAGAGCGTGAGCCGACCGGGTTTGCCCATGAGCGCACGCTGAGCCTGAAGAACTGGCATGTGGACGAGACCGGTGCATTTACTGAGTTCAGCGTGCTGCGTGAAGCGGCGCGCGAAGGCACTGCCGGGCGGCTGTCGACCATCAATGGCACTCATCTGGGGGTGATTGACCTGCCGGCCGGGCAGATCACTCGTGTGCGGTTGCTCAACCTCGATAACACCGTGACTTACCGCATCAACCTGCCGGATGCCGAGGCGCGGATTTACGCCATTGATGGCAACCCGGTAGCGCCACGGCCGTTGGGCAAGGAATACTGGCTGGGGCCGGGTATGCGTCTGTGTCTGGCGATCAAGGCGCCGGCGGCTGGCGAGGCGCTGTCGTTGCGCAATGGTCCGGTGCGCCTGGGTACGCTGCGTTCTGTGGCGGCGGAAGGGGCGCCGGGGGACTGGCCGCCAGCGTTGCCGGCCAATCCTTTGCCGGAGCCAGACCTGGACAACGCCGAGACCATCAATTTCAACTTCGAGTGGGCCGGAGCGGTGTCTACTGGCACCGATGATGGCAAGCCGCCGAGCCTGTGGCAGATCAACGGCCAGGCCTGGGACATCACCGACAAGACCTGCGCCGACCGGCCGATTGCCAAATTGCAGTTGGGCAAAAGCTATATCTTCGAGCTGAAGAACATGGCCCAGTATCAGCACCCGATTCACTTGCACGGCATGAGTTTCAAGGTGCTCAAATCCGACCGGCGCCAGATCATCCCGTATTTCACTGACACCTTTCTGCTGGGCCGCAACGAGCGCGCCTGGGTGGCGCTGGTGGCGGATAACCCGGGGGTATGGATGTTCCACTGCCATGTGATCGATCACATGGAAACCGGCCTGATGGCCGCCATCGAGGTGTCGTGATGCGTCAGCCACTGATCATCGACCGTAGCCGCGATCAGGATTTCATGCGTGAGGCGCTTGAACTGGCAGCCCAGGGCGCGGCCTTGGGAGAAGTACCGGTGGGCGCGGTGGTGGTGGTCGATGGTCAGGTGGTGGGCCGTGGCTACAATTGCCCGATCAGCGGCAATGACCCCAGCGCCCATGCCGAGATGGTCGCCATCCGCGATGCAGCCCAGGCGCTGAGCAATTACCGGCTACCGGGCAGCACGCTCTACGTGACGCTGGAACCGTGCAGCATGTGCGCCGGCTTGATCGTGCATTCGCGCATCGGCCGGGTGGTGTATGGCGCGCTGGAACCCAAGGCGGGTGTGGTGCAGAGCCAGGGGCAGTTCTTTACCCAAGGGTTTCTCAACCACCGGGTGCTGTATGAAGGCGGCGTGCTGGGCGAGGCATGCGGGACGATGCTCAGCGAGTTTTTCCGCATGCGCCGGGCAGCGAGCAAGGCGCAAGGGTAAGAGCGGCCGGCCGCTAAAGCTTCGCCGCTAAAGCGGCTCCTACAAGACCCCGTGTTTGTCGCGCTCAGGGCTTGCGGCCAATAATCACTGCACGCATCGGTGCCGGCAGGCCCTCGACGGTGCGGCTGTGATCGTCGGGGTCAAGGAAATGCTCCAGTGACTGGTAGCGCATCCAGTCGGTGCTGCGCTGCTCCTGAACACTGGTGGTACTCACATCCACACAGCGCACCTCGGTGAAGCCGGCACGGCGCATCCACAGCTCCAGGGCCGGGACCGACGGCAGGAACCAGACGTTGCGCATCTGCGCATAACGGTCTTCCGGCACCAGCACCTGCTGTACATCGCCAGGCACTACCAGGGTTTCCAGCACCAGCTCACCGCCTTTGAGCAGGCAGTCTTTGAGCGCCAGCAGGTGGTCGATGGGCGATTTGCGGTGATACAGCACGCCCATGGAAAACACCGTGTCGAAGCCTTCGAGCTTCTCTGGCAGGTCTTCCAGCGCGAACGGCAAGTGCCAGGCCGGCAGCTGCGGCATGTAGCGTTGCATGGCCTGGAACTGGCAGAAGAACAGCCAGTTCGGATCGACACCGATCACGCTGTCGGCACCGGCGCCGAGCATGCGCCACTGGTAATAGCCGTTGCCGCAACCGACATCCAGCACACGCTTGCCGTTGAGGTCCAGATGCGGCGCGACGCGGGTCCATTTCCAGTCCGAGCGCCATTCGGTGTCGACATGCACACCGAATACATCGAACGGACCTTTGCGCCATGGCGACAGGCCCATCAGGGCGGCGTGCAACTGAGCGCGGGTGGCCTCGTCGAGTTCGGCCTGCAGGCTGAACGTATCGAGCAGTTCAACCCGGCCGGGCTGCACGGGCGGCAACGCATCCAGCGCACTGCGCCAGCGCGCCAGGTCGCCATGGCCTTTTTCCAGTTTGGCATCGAGTTGAGCTTGCAGGCCATTGGCCCAGTTGGCCAAGGGCGTGCCCGCCAGGCGGCGGACCAGTGGAGCGAGATCGATCATGGCAGGGCAATCAATGAGGCGAAGTTAATGCACTGAAACCACGGCACGACTTTGGAAAACCCGGCTTCGCGCAGGCGCTGGCGGTGTTCTTCAAGGCTGTCGGGTTTCATCACGTGTTCGATGGCGCTGCGCTTCTGGGCAATTTCCAGGTCGCTGTAGCCGTTGGCGCGTTTGAAGTCGATGTGCAGTTCGGTGAGCAGGGCGTGCTCGTCGGCATCGGCAAAGCGCAGTTTTTCCGAGAGGATCAGCGCGCCGCCGGGCACCAGGGTCTGGCGGATACGGCTGAGCAGTTCCAGACGTTGCGCGGGGGCAATGAACTGCAGGGTGAAGTTCAGCGCCACCACCGAGGCCGGCTGCCAGGGCAGTTCGAGGATATCGGCCTCGCGAACCTCCACCGGCAGCAGTTCCTGGAACATCGAGTCTTGCGCCTTTAGGTATTCGCGGCACCGCTCGACCATGGCCGAGGAATTGTCCACGGCGATCACCTGGCAGCCGTCCTGACGCACATGGCGACGCAGCGCCTGGGTCACTGCACCCAGCGAGCAGCCGAGGTCGTAAAGCACGGTATCGGCTTTGGCGAAGTGGGCAGCGAGTACGCCGAGATTCTCGACAATGGCCGGGTAACCCGGCACCGAGCGCTTGATCATGTCCGGGAACACCCGCACCACGTCTTCATTGAAGGCGAAGTCAGGCACCTGGGACAGGGGCTGGGAGAAGAGGCGATCAGGTTCCTGGGTCACGGCGGTTCCGGCGCAAGCTAAGCAAGGGCGCGCATTTTAGCCAGTTTGTTGCGCCGATGCATGGCCCTCTACCTGTTAGCGGACAGGACGCCGGGTCAATGAACCCTGATTACGCACTCGAAGCGTTCCTGCGGCGCGCTGTCGGCATCCCAGGCTTGCTGGTAGGTCAGTGACAGGTTGCCGGTGCCGGCACTGTCGGCCTTGAAGCGCCACACCGATTGACCGCCGTTGCCAACGACCAGCTCTTTGCTCTGGTCAGCGTTGTACACCTCCGGGCCCAGGCTGCGCAGCACTCCGGGGGCAGCATCGCGGACCTGCCAGCGGTAGCCGGTGGTAGGGTTGCTGGGCAGGGACAGGATCAGGGTCTGGCCAGTGCTGAGGGTCAGCGGGCAGTCATCGGCATCGTCCAGCGAGGCGACATTGGCAGGCTTTTGCGCACAGGCCGCAAGCAGGGCAAGGCTCAGGGGCACGAGCAGGCGGGCAGGGGTCATGGAGAGATCCTTTCGGCAAGACAGATCAGTAGGCGCGACCTTGGTCGCGAAAGGGCCTATGAAACCACAACATGTGTTGCAGGTGTCCAGACCGCTTTCGCGATCCGCTTTAGCCGCGCAGCCTTCGCGGATAAATCCGCTCCTACAGAATGAGGTTGTCGCCACACTCCGTAGGAGCTGCTTGAGCAGCGAGCCGTTTAGAACAACACCTTGGCCACATCACTGAAGCGTTTGGCGAAGTGCACGGTCAGGCCTTCCTTGAGGTAAGCCGGCAACTCTTCGAAGTTGCCGCGGTTCGGCTCGGGCAGGATCAGTTCGTTGATCTTCTGCCGACGTGCCGCGATAACCTTCTCGCGCACACCGCCAATCGGCAGTACATGGCCGGTCAGGGTCAACTCGCCGGTCATGGCCACGCCTTTCTTTGGCGCCTGGTTACGTGCCAGCGACAGCAGCGCGCTGGCCATGGTGATGCCCGCACTCGGGCCGTCCTTGGGGGTCGCGCCTTCCGGCACGTGCAGGTGGACGAAGGCCTCATCGAAGAACTTCGCATCGCCGCCAAACTTGCCCAGATTCGAGCTGACGTAACTGTAGGCGATTTCCGCCGACTCTTTCATGACCTCGCCTAACTGACCGGTGAGCTTGAAACCGCGATTGTGGGTGTGAATCCGCGTCGCTTCGATCGGCAGGGTCGCGCCGCCCATGCTGGTCCAGGCAAGGCCGGTAATCACACCGGTGCCAGACAGCACTTGCTCACTGCGAAACACCGGCATGCCGAGCAGGGCTTCCAGGTCCTTGGGGCCGATCTTGATGACGGCGTCTGGCTCGTCCAGCAGCCTGACCACCGATTTACGCACCAGTTTGCCCAGCAGTTTCTCCAGTTGGCGCACCCCGGACTCGCGGGCGTAGCCTTCGATCACACCGCGCAGGGCGGCGTCGCTGATCGACAGCCTGGCTTTATCCACGCCGGCCTTGTCCAGTTGCTTGGGCCACAGGTGACGTTTGGCGATGGCCAGTTTTTCTTCGGTGATATAGCCGGCCAGACGAATCACTTCCATCCGGTCGAGCAATGGACCGGGGATCGAATCCAGGGTGTTGGCGGTGCAGACGAACAGGACTTTCGACAGGTCCAGGCGCAAGTCCAGATAGTGGTCGAGAAATTCGACGTTCTGTTCCGGGTCGAGGGTTTCCAGCAGCGCCGAGGCCGGATCGCCCTGGAAGCTCTGGCCCATCTTATCGATCTCGTCGAGCATGATGACCGGGTTCATCACCTCGACGTCCTTCAGCGCCTGCACCAGCTTGCCGGGCTGGGCGCCAATGTAGGTGCGGCGATGACCCTTGATCTCGGCTTCGTCGCGCATGCCGCCGACGCTCAACCGGTAGAACGGTCGGCCCAGGGATTCGGCGATGGAGCGACCGATGCTGGTCTTGCCGACGCCCGGCGGGCCCACCAGCAATACGATCGAGCCATTGATCTCGCCTTTATAGGCACCGATGGCGAGGAATTCGAGAATCCGCGACTTGATGTCGTCCAGGCCTGCGTGATGCCGATCAAGAACCTTGCGGGCATGCTTGAGATCAAGTTTGTCGACGCCAGTGACGCCCCAGGGAATCGAACTGGCCCAGTCGAGGTAATTGCGGGTCACGGCGTATTCCGGCGAGCCGGTTTCCAGCACCTTGAGCTTGTTGAGCTCTTCGTCGATCTTTTTGCGCGCCTGAGTCGGCAGAACCTTGCCTTCCAGGCGCTGTTCGAACTGTTCGATGTCAGCGCTGCGGTCGTCTTTGCTCAGGCCCAGTTCCTGCTGGATGACCTTGAGCTGTTCCTTGAGGAAGAACTGACGCTGATGTTCACCGATCTTGCGGTTGACCTCGGCCGAGATCTCTTTTTGCAGGCGCGCGACTTCGACTTCCTTGCGCAGCATCGGCAGGACTTTTTCCATCCGCTTGAGCATCGGTACGCAATCGAGCACCTCTTGCAGGTCCACGCCGCTGGCCGAGGTCAGGGCGGCAGCGAAGTCGGTCAACGGCGACGGGTCGTTGGGACTGAAGCGGTTGAGGTAGTTTTTCAGCTCCTCGGTGTACAGCGGGTTGAGCGGCAGCAGCTCTTTAATGGCGTTGATCAGCGCCATGCCGTAGGCCTTGACCTCATCGGTGGGCTCGTTGGGCACTTGCGGGTACTCGACCTCGACCATATACGGCGGGCGATGGTGCTTGAGCCAGGTCTTGATTCGCACCCGCGACAAACCCTGGGCAACGAACTGCAAACGACCATTCTCGCGGCTGGCGTGGTGAACTTTCACCAGCGTGCCATACTCCGGCAGGGCCTTGGTATTGAAGTGGCGCGGGTCTTCCTGCGGCGTGTCCATGAAAAACAGCGCCAGCGAGTGGTGCTCCGACTTGCTGACCAGTTCCAGGGTTTCTGCCCACGGCTCTTCGTTGACGATCACCGGCAAAACCTGCGCCGGGAAGAACGGACGGTTGTGGATCGGAATGATATAGACCTTGTCCGGCAGGTTCTGGCCAGGCAGGGCGAGCGAGGTGCCGCCTGAACCGAGCGTCACTTCATGCTCGGTGGCGTCGTCGGACGAATCAAGTGGGGCGTTTTGCTGGTCGCTCATGGGGCACCTGCGAAATTGGACATGCCTCTTAGATGGGGCGAGTGGTCTCAGGTTTCAATGGCGGCGGTCGATAGCATGGCTGAGTGTTGCAAAGCTCGTGCAGGGCCGCAGGCGAGCGCCTTTCGTCGAATTTGAATGGCTGATATCAAAATGATGTCTCTGCGGCATATCCCTGCTCTGGCATGACAGCTACTCTGCTTGCCAGACACATCGTTGCCAGGGTCGGCATCACTTTCCGGCATTGCCGTTGTGGAAGGGTTCACACGTATGACCAAGTTACTGCATTCGATGGTTCTCGCGGGCCTGTACGTGTTTTCGGCGGCCAGTGTCTCGGCCGCGACACTGACGGCACAGATGTTCGATCGCCAAGGCAAGCCACTGGCCAATGCTGTGTTGACCCTCAAGGGCGCTGCCGGCCCGGCCGCACCGACGCTCAAGGCCAGCATGGACCAGCGTAACCAGGAGTTCGTGCCACGGGTGCTGGCGGTCCACACCGGCACCCAGGTCAGTTTCCCCAACAGCGATGACATTCGCCATCAGGTGTATTCATTCTCGCCCACCAAGCGCTTCGAGTTGCGCCTTTACGAAAAGACCCCGTCAGAGCCTGTGCAGTTCGATAAACCCGGTCTGGTTGTGCTGGGTTGCAACATTCATGACTGGATGGTGGGTTACGTGTACGTCACTGACGACCCCTGGTATGGGGTCAGTGATGAGCAAGGTGTGCTCAAGCTCGATCAATTGCCGCCCGGCCGTTATACCGCGACCCTCTGGCACCCGCAGGCCGAAGACATGCAGCCCCTCGCCGGTGGTGTGCTTGAGGTGCCAGCCGACGGGCTGAGCAAGCGTTTTGACCTGGCCGTCGAGGTCAAACCCGAAGATCAGCCTGCACGCCCGGCCCCTGGCGCTTTCGGTGATGCGTTCCACAAGGCTGCACACTGATGAAACTTCGTCTGAGCTTCCAGGCGCGCATCGCCGGGGTGTTGATTGCATTGGTTCTGGTTGTGATCGGAGCGGTTTTTGTCTCGGTCAAATTCGCCACCGGCGATGCAGTGCGCAGCCAGGCCCAGGCGCAACTGGAGGTTGGCAGCCGGGTGTTCGAGCGGTTGATCGACCTGCGCGGCCGGCGGTTGCGCGATGCGGTGCAGTTGCTCTCGGCGGACTTTGGCTTTCGCGATGCAGTGGCCAGCTCCGATGCTTCGACCATCCGCTCGGTGCTGCTTAACCACGGCGGGCGGATCAACGCCAGCGATATGTTTTTGCTGGGCATGGACGGCACGGTCGTTGCCAGCACCGAGGACGAGGTGGCGGAGGGCTCCAAATTCGTCTACGACCAGGCGCTGCGCAGCGCCAAGCGCAATAATCAGTCAATGCTGATCGTGCCTGGTGGCGGTACTCCGCACTTGCTGGTCGAAAGTACCGTGCTGGCGCCCTTGCCGCTTGGCCGGGTGGTCATGGGCTTTACCATCGACAGCGATATCGCTCAGGAGCTGCGTTCACTCAGTGGTCTGGAGGTGTCATTCCTGACGATCGAAAACGGCAAGCCGGGCGAGTTGATCAGCACCCAGCCAGCCGCCATGTATCCGGCGTTGGTCGAGTTCATGCGCACCTCTGCAGGCGGTCAGATGCATCTGACCGAAAGCGGCAAGCTGAAGTTTCTCAGCCAGACCCTGACTCTCGCAGGCTCTGGCGACAATCAGGTTCTGGCGTTACTGCAAAGCCCGCTGGACAAAGCCTTGCAGGCGTTCGTGCCACTCGATGAAAAGATCTTCTGGATCTCTCTGGCAGCGCTGTTGGCTTCGTTGATCGGCACCCTGGCGCTGGCCCGCAGTGTCTCGCTGCCGGTCCGCGCCCTGGCAGTGGCTGCCAAGCGCATTGGCGATGGCGACTATCGCACGCCAGTGGTCATGGCTCGCAAAGACGAGCTGGGCATGTTGGCCGGTGCAATCAACAGCATGCAGCACGGCATTGCTGTGCGTGAGGATCAACTGGCGCACAACGCCCTGCACGATGCGGTGACCGGCTTGCCCAACCGGGCGCTGGTGATGGAACGGCTGGGCAGTTCGATTGCCGTTGAGCGTCAAATGGCCTTGATGTACCTGGGCATCGACAACTTCCGCGCCATTCACGAGAGCGTCGGGGTCGAGACGGTCGACCACCTGCTCCACGAGCTTGGACAGCGTCTGCAGGGTGCCCTGAGTGCAGGTGACACTGTCGCCCGGCTGACGGCCAACGAGTTTCTCATCCTGCTCGATCACGCCACGGTCGATGCGGCGGTGGCGCGCGGCGATCAGTTGCAGCGCCTGCTCAGCGAGAGCCAGCGCGTTGACGGGCACGACATCGCCCTGGAGTGCTGCATCGGCATTGCGGTCTACCCCGAACATGGTGATGCCGCCCAGGAGCTGCTCAACCGGGCACTGATCGCCCGCAAGGATGCGATCAACATGCCCGGTCGTCTGCATATCTACGAAGACGGTCGTGACCTGGCCCATCAGCGCCAGATCAGCCTGATCCGTGACCTGCGCAAGGCTGCGCAGAATGGCGAATTGCATCTGCATTACCAGCCCAAGCTGGACATTCGCCAAGGCCATGTGCGCCAGGCTGAAGCCTTGTTGCGTTGGGCGCATCCGCAGTTTGGCAACGTGTCGCCGGGGGAATTCATCATCCTTGCCGAGCGCACCGGCAGCATCCAGTTGTTGACCAACTGGGTGATCGAAGAAGCGATCCGCCAACTCGCCGAATGGGCTACCCGCGGGTTATTGGTGCAGCTTTCGGTCAACGTGTCGGCCGACGATTTGCTCGGTGGTGACCTGGTGGGCCACGTGACCCGGACCCTGACCAAGCACCATGTACCGGCTGAGCAACTGATTTTCGAGATCACTGAAAGCGCGGTGATGAGCGAGCCGGAGCAGGCACTGGTGGTGCTCAACCGCCTGCGTGAGTGTGGCATCAGTTTGTCGGTGGACGATTTCGGCACCGGCTATTCTTCATTGGCACACCTCAAGCGCTTGCCGGTTCAGGAACTGAAAATAGACCAGTCATTTGTACGCAACCTGGATGAGACCAGCGAGGACGCGGTGATTGTTCGTTCGACCATCGAAATGAGCCACAACCTGGGCTTGAAGGTGGTCGCTGAAGGGGTTGAGTACGAACACAGCCTGCAGTTGCTGCAACGCTGGCATTGCGATACGGCCCAGGGCTATCTCATCAGTCGTCCGCTGTCGGCGGCGGCCTTCGAGGCATGGATTGCCAAGAGCCATGCACCCACTGACCTGATGGTTCACTGACATGCACTACAGAAATGCGTTGTTGTTGAGTTGCCTGTTGGGAGCCACTGCGCCTTTGGTTCAAGCCGAGAACAGCAAACTGCTTGCCACTGGCGGCGCCAGCAGTATCGAAGGCAGTGCCGGCGGAGGCATCACGCCGTGGGCGGTACTCACCGGTTACGGTGAAGAAGGCGAGTGGGGCGCCAGCGCCTTTGCAACCCGTGTCGACCTGCCCGACTACAACCTGGATGTCGCGGGGCTGGCGGTGGCCTATGGAAACCGGGTTGAGTTCTCTTACGCCCGCCAGCGCTTCGACATCAGCACGCTACAGCACAAACTGAGCTTGCCCGATGACAACTTCACCCAGGATATTTTCGGGGTAAAGGTCAGGCTGTTCGGCGACCTGATCTTCGACAACCTGCCGCAGGTGTCGCTGGGGGTGCAATACAAACATCAGAACGACTTCCTGATTCCCAGCCTGGTCGGCGCCAAGCGCAACTCTGACGTTGAGGGTTACCTGACCGCCAGCCGCCTGTTCATCGGCGGGGCGTTCGGCTACAACCTGCTGGTCAACGGCGGCGTGCGCTACAGCCGCGCCAACGAAATCGGCCTGTTGGGCTTTGGTGGTGACCGGCGTGACAGTCGTAGCGTGCTCAAGGAAGGCTCGCTGGCGGTGCTGTTCAACCCGCGCTGGGCGGTGGGTGTGGAATATCGCGAGAAGCCCGACAATTTGTCGTTCGCCGGGGAAAGCGATTGGGCCGACGTGTTCGTCGGTTACTTCCCCAACAAACATTTCTCCGTAGTGTTGGCCTACGCCCGGCTCGGTGAGATTGCGACTCTGGAAAACCAGAACGGTGCCTACCTGTCCCTGCAGGGGAGTTTCTGATGAAGCGTCTGCTCAGTGCATTGCTGCTGGTAATGCTGGTCGGCTGCGCCCAGCAGCCTCAACCGGCCAAAGATGACAGCCTGTATCAGGACCTGGGCCAGCGTGCCGGTATCCAGCGCATCGTCGAAGGAATGCTGCTCAACGTGGCCAAAGACAAGCGTATCGTCGAACGCTTTCGTCGGGTCGATATCGAGCGTCTGCGTGACAAGCTGGTCGAGTTCTTGTGTATGGAAACCGGCGGGCCCTGCACCTACACCGGCGACAACCTGCGCGAGTCACACAAAGGCCAGGACCTGACCCGTGGCAACTTCAATGCGCTGGTCGAGAATCTGATCAAGTCGATGGACGAGCAGAACATATCAGTGCCCGTACAGAACCGCCTGATCGCCCGTCTGGCCGCAATGCGTGACCAGGTGATTCACCAGTAGGAGCGACCTTGGTCGCGAAGGCGGCTGGTCGGGCAATACAGCTGTTGTGCCTGTGCCGGCCTCTTCGTGACCAAGGTCGCTCCTGCAAGTGCAGCGCTCTTTACCTCGGCAAGCGGTACGCTACTACGTAGTCGCCTTGTCGGGTGCCCAGCGAACCATGGCCGCCAGCGACCACCAGCACGTATTGTTGGCCATCCTTGCCGGTGTAGGTCATCGGCGTGGTCTGCGCGCCGGCAGGCAGGCGGCCTTGCCATAACTGCTTGCCGTTACGCAGGTCATAAGCGCGCAGATACTGGTCCAGCGTGCCGCTCAAAAAGCCCAGGCCGCTGGCGGTGGTGATGGTGCCGCCGAGACTGGGCACGCCCATGGTCAACGGGATCGGAACCGGCGAGCTGTCACGCACGGTGCCGTTCTTGTGCATCCACAGGGTCTTGTGGGTGGTCAGGTCAACGGCGGCCACATAGCCCCAGGCCGGTGCCTGGCAAGGCAGGCCCATGGGCGACAGCAGCGCTTCGAGAATCACCCCGTAAGGGGCGCCCTTGTTGGGTTGCACGCCTTCGGTCTCGCTCTTGCGGCCCGGCCCGGCCGCCACTTCAGCGGCCGGCACCAGTTTCGAGCGGAACGCCATGTAGCTGGGGTTGACGAAGGCGATCTGACGCACCGGATCGACCGAAATACCGCCCCAGTCGAACACCCCGAAGTTACCGGGGTAGACCAGCGTGCCTTGCAGTGACGGCGGGGTAAACGGGCCTTCATAGCGCAGCGACTTGAAGTCGATGCGGCACAGCAGTTGATCGAACGGGGTCACGCCCCACATGTCACGCTCGGTGAGCACCGGCGGCATGAAGTTCAGCTCCGATTTCGGCTGGGTCGGCGAAGTACGATCGCCCTCGACCGCGCCTTGCGGCACCGGCACTTCATGAATCGGCACGATAGGCTCACCGCTGCGGCGGTCCAGCACGTAGATACTGCCTTGCTTGGTCGAGGCCAGTACCGCCGGCTTCAGGCCATCGGCGGTTTTCAGGTCCATCAACGTTGGCTGACCGCCGACGTCCATGTCCCACAGATCATGATGAGTGAATTGATAGTTCCAGCGTACCTTGCCACTGGCGATCTCCAGCGCCACCAGGCCTGCACTGAATCGCTCTGACGCCGGGGTACGGTTGCCGCCCCACTGGTCGGGCATCTGGTTGCCCATCGGCAGGTAGATCAGGCCCAGCTTTTCATCGACGCTGAACATTGACCACATGTTGGGCGAGTTGCGGGTGTAGGTTTCGCCCGCCGCGAGAGGCGCGGTCTGATCCGGGTTGCCGCTGTCCCAGTTCCAGACCAGACGGCCGGTGCGGATGTCATAGGCCCGAATCACTCCGGATGGCTCGTCGGTGGAGACGTTGTCAGTGACATGCCCGCCGATGATGACCAGGTCGCGGGTCACTGCCGGTGGCGAGGTGGAGTAATAGCCGCCGGGGGCGAAGCTGCCAATGTTGCTGGTCAGGTCGATCGCGCCCTGGTTGCCGAAGTCTTCACAGACCTTGCCGGTGTCAGCGTTCAAGGCGATCAACCGGGTGTCGGCGGTGGGCAGCAAAATGCGTTTTGGGCAGGCGCTGGCGGTCGCCGGGCTGGCTTGCTCAGCGGAGTCGGCGTAGCTGGCCTGGTCGTGATAAGCCACGCCACGGCAGGTCATGTGCGCCCAGCCCTTGAAATTTTCAGCGCTCTGGGTGCTGATCTTCGGATCATAGCGCCAGATTTGCTTGCCGCTGTCCGGGTCCAGCGCAATCACCTGGCTGTGCGGCGTGCACACATAGAGCATGCCGTTGACCTTCAGCGGTGTGTTCTCGGCGGTGGTTTCGCCTGGGTCGCCAGGGCCTGGGATATCACCGGTACGGAAGGTCCAGGCCGCTTCGAGTTGGTGAACGTTGTCAGGCGTGATCTGCTTGAGCGGAGAATAACGGTCACCAAAGGCGGTGCGCCCGTAGGACTGCCAGTCGCCGTCGGGCATTGCCGGTGCGGTGCTGGTGGTGCCGGCTGTTTCGCGGTCGAGCTGGCCTTCGATACGGCCAGGGTGGGTGAACTGGCTGGCCAGTGCCACCAGACCTGCGAGCAGCACCGCAAGGCTCAAACTGCCGGTAGCCAGGGGGGCGGGTGCAGCGCCCTGTAACGGCCGGCGCAGCCAAGGCAACAACAGGACAATGCCCAAGGCAAACCAGAGCGCCAGGCGCGGAACCAGTTGCCACCAGTCCAGACCGACTTCCCATAGCGACCAGCCGGTGCTGGCGAACAGGAACAGTGCGTAGAGGCTAAGGGCGGCGCGATGCCTTTTGAACAGCAGTATGGCGGTCAGGGTCAGCGCGACGCCGGCCAGCACGTAATAAAGCGAACCGCCCAGTTGCAGGAGTTTGATCCCGTAGCCGAGCAGGACCAGCCCCATCAGCAGTAATACCAACCCAACTATCTTCAGTGGCAAGGGATGGCTGCGTGCAACTGCATCAGTGCCCATAGTGCAAATCTCCGCGAAATGAATATTCGGCGGTGTGTGGGTCACGAGCCGCCTCTGCATGCAGAGGCTTGAAGTAACAAAACGTTTCAAAAATATGCATAGGTACAAGACCGATGGCACATCAGACTGCCTGCAGGAGCGTTCTAAACTGTCCAACCGGGCTTCCCGCTGACGCCCGGCTCGGCTATGGTGCGCTCCTTTTGCCGCAAACCCTGCCCAAGGTGCCAGATGACTACTCCTAACACCGATCCGCTGCATGGCGTGACCCTGCAGCGCATTCTCGAAGTGCTGGTCGAGCACTATCAGTGGTCGGGCCTTGCCGAGCGTATCGATATTCGCTGCTTCAAGAGCGACCCGAGCATCAAGTCGAGCCTGACGTTTTTGCGCAAGACACCTTGGGCCCGTGAGAAGGTCGAAGCCTTGTATGTGAAGCTGCAGAAAAAACGTTAAGGATGCTTGATGCTCGACAAACACCTGCCAGCGGCCCCCGGCGCACGTCGCTATGCCTTGGTTGCGGCAGTGCTGGGCTGGTCCGGACTGGCGATCCAGCAATACCTGATCTTTATCTCTCGCTGGAATGATCAGGCCAGCCTGCTGGGCGGGTTGGTGAAGTTCTTCAGCTTTTTCACCGTGCTTAGCAACACCCTGGTGGCCGTGGCGCTGACCTGTGTGGTCAGTCAGCGAAACACGGCGTTGCAGCGGTTTTTCCGTCACCCGGTGGTCTGCAGCGGTATCGCCGCCAGTATTGCCCTGGTGGCGATTGCCTACAGCCTGTTGCTACGCCACCTGTGGCAACCGCAGGGCTGGCAGTGGCTGGCCGATGAACTGCTGCACGACATCATGCCGTTGCTGTTCGTGCTCTATTGGTGGCTGTACGTGCCCAAGGCCGGGTTGGGGCTGCGCCATGTGCTGCTGTGGATGCTCTACCCACTGGTGTACTTCGGCTATGTCTTGCTGCGCGGCGACCTGCTGGGTGATTACGTCTATCCCTTCGTCGACGCGGGCAACCTGGGCTATGCCCAGGCGTTCATCAATGCCGGGGGAGTGCTGGCCGGGTTTGTGCTGATTGCACTGCTGCTACTGGTGGTTGACCGGCGGCTGAAAAAGCCCTGACTAGAAGCGCTCAGTGCCCTTGCGACTCAGACTCGTCGAGGCGCCAGTAACCGGCAGCCTTGACGAATTCATCATCCAGTCCCTTTTCATCGAGCAGGATGCGCCGCGCCTTGCGCGACAGGGCCGCTTCGGTAGCGACCCAGGCATACAGCTTGCCAGTGGGGACTTGCACCTGACGGATGGCCTCCAGCAAATCCTGGTCGCCACGCACCACCCAGCTCACTTCGACCTGGGCCTGGCTGTTCAGTGGCTGGCGCTCATCGAGGCTGGCTACTTCGATCAATACGCGGGCGCTGCGACCTGCCGGCAGCTCTTCAAGGCGCCGGGCAATGGCCGGGATAGCGGTCTCGTCGCCGATCAACAGGTAACTGTCGAAAATATCCGGGACCACCAGCGAGCCACGCGGGCCTGCGATGTATAGATGCTGTCCCGCAGCCGCTTGGGCGGCCCAGGTCGCGGCCGGGCCGTCGCCGTGCAGCACGAAGTCGATGTCCAGCTCGTTACTTTGCGGGTCATAGCGGCGCGGCGTGTAGTCACGCATGGCCGGGCGCGGGCCTGCGCTGTCGGCGCCGAGCGTCATGGTTTCCAGCGCCGCCTGCTCTTGCGGGGTACGCGGGAACAGCAATTTGACGTGGTCGTCAGCGCCCAGGCTGATGAACCCGGCCAGCTCTGGGCCGTGCAGGGTGACACGGCGCATCAGTGGCGTGAGGTCGGTGACGCGCAACACTTCGAGTTTGCGACGCTTGATTTCATGCATGACGCGGTGAATCGCTTGCGGTGAATTCATTGTGGTTCCTCGATGCGGGAATGAGCGCCATCGGCGATGGCCTTGGCGGTGCTGTTGAGCAGGTCGCGCACCCGGGCGATTTCTTCAGGTGTCCAGCGACCGTGGTGCATGTGCATGGCATGACGCAGGTTGTGCACGGCTTCGTGGATCTCCGCTGGCCGGTCATGGCCGCGCAGGGCACGTTTGCTGACGTCGATACGCTGGCGCGCGCCATCCAGCGCTACGGCCTGCTCAGCCAGCCAGGCGCGGCCGATGTCGGTCAGCGCGTAGCGCTTCTTGCCGGCGGCAGCGTCGCCGAGAATCAGCTCGCTTTCTTCCAGAAAGGTCAGGGTCGGGTAGATGACCCCAGGGCTGGGGCTGTAATTGCCGTCGAACAGGCTCTCGATCTGGCGGATCAGGTCATAACCATGGCAAGGCTGAGCAGCAATCAGGTCCAGAATCAGCAGCTTGAGGTCACCCGGGGCAAATACCCGCGGGCCCCGGCCACCGCGCTCGCGGCCGCCGCGTTTGTCTGCCGTCAGTGACCCGCAGGCTTGTGAGTCTTCACCCATCTGAGCTTCTCCGTTTACGTTTAGATATACCTTAAGATATATCTTTACGATTTCGCAAGCACTTTATCCGGAGTCATTCTCATCTTGGGTGAATCATCTTGGGCGAAGTACTGAGCTATCACTGCGCTCCTGAACCGGCGACAACGGGGCCGGCTGGCGGCGCCGCGCACATGGCCTGACCATGCTGTTCCAGGTAAGGCGTGAGGAACGGCGCCATCCCCTTGAGCACCTGCACCGGCAGCGCCGAGGTGAAGCGAAACCCTTCGGCAGCGCGGCCTGGCACGTAGGCGGTGAGGGTGCCGAAGTGGTTGTCGCCCAGATAAAACACGAAGGTGGCGGTGCGGTTGATGGCCCGTGATTGCAGCACGTGCCCGCCAGCGCTCATGCTCTGGATTCGGTTGTCGCCAGTGCCGGTCTTGCCGCCCATGATCAGGTTGCTGCCGTCCTGCAGCTTGAACGAGCCCTGAATGCGTTTGGCGGTGCCGCCGTCGACCACTTCAGACAAGGCTTCGCGCATGGCCGTCGCCACGGCCGAGGGCAGTACCCGTTTGCCTAGCTCCGGGTTGGTGACCAGACGGGTTTCGTAGGGCGTACCCTCGGCAAAATGCAGGCTGTCGATGCGTACGGTGGGCAGGCGAATGCCGTCGTTCTGGATGATGCCGATCAGCTCGGCCAGCGCTGCCGGGCGGTCGCCGGAACTGCCGATGGCGGTGGCCAGTGACGGCACCAGATGATCGAACGGATAACCCAGGCGCTGCCAGCGTTGCTCGATATCCAGAAAGGCTTCGACCTCCATCATGGTGCGAATCCGGCTGTCGCGTGCGCTTTTATGGCGGCTCTTGAACAGCCAGCTATAGACCTCCTGGCGCTCGTGGACACTGGCCGCCACGGCGTCGCGGAACTGCGCTTCGGGGTGGTTGAGCAGATAGCCCACCAGCCACAGGTCCAGCGGGTGCACTCGGGCAATGTAGCCCTGGTCGGGCAGGTCGTAGGCACCGGGGCCATAGCTGCTATACAGCTCGTTGAGGCGTTTTTCAGTCACCTTGGCCGCCTCGCCGTCAGCCAGATGGGCCCGCACGAAGGTGTTGAAGGTGGCCTGATCCGCCGCCGGCAGCAGATAGCGGTGCACCGCTGCCAGCCGCGAGGCGGTCGGGCGCATGCCATCGAGGAAGGTTTCCAGGCGTTGCTGGGTGGTCTTGTCCTTGTAGCGCTTCCAGAAGCGCAGCAGGAACACCCGGCCTTCGCGGTCGGCAAACTGGCTCAGGTATTCCTGACGCCGAGGGTCGCTGTCATCCTTGAGCAACTCAGCGCTATTACCCGGTGCCTGATAAGTGCTGTAGCGCACCACATCGCGCATCAGGCGAATGAACGGCAGGTTGATCGACTCGCGCAGGGATTCGCGCAGGGTCGGCAGCCGGCCGTTGTCTTCACGGCGAAAATTGTTGAAGCGATGCAGGCCGCCGCCGGTGAAGAAACGCTCGCCAGGGCTGGCCGAGTAGCGTCGGTCCAGCGCGGCACTGAGCATTTTCGGCAGGTCGCGGTCCGGGTTCTGGATCAGGTAATCGACTGCCCAGCGGGTCAGCAGGTCCGGCGCTTCCACCGGGACTTTACGCAGCTCGGGCGCGCTCATGCCGGCATAGCGTTGATGCAGTTCGGCGATGATTTCAAGGTAAGTGGTCAGTACCCGCAGCTTGGCGGTAGAGCCCAGTTCCAGCTTGCTGCCTTCGTTGATGTCGAAGGGTTGGTCGGTGCTGTCGGTCTGGATACGGACCCGAAAGCCGTCGGCGCTGCGCTCGAACAGGGTAAAACTGTAGCGCACCTGGGCGGTGCTGGCCGGGCTCAACAGGCGCTCGCCGATAAGACCCAGGCTGGCGGCAAATGCCGGGTCGGCCAGTTGGCGCAGGTACTGGGTCACCTTGTCCTGCAACTCGCCCTGCAAGGTGGTGGTGGCCGACAGGTCGAGACGGTCCAGGTCATAGAAGGGCCGGTCGAGCATGCTCGACAGCCGACTGCGCGCAACGCTGATGCCCTTGTTACCTTCCATGGGTTGCCAGGTCGGTTGTTGCTGCCAGTCGCGGTAGGTCACCTGCGCGGCCAGGGTCGCGTCGGCCAGTTGCCGGTCGAGCACCCCGGCGTTGGCCAGCAGGCGGATATGGCTGTCGGTCAGCTCGGCCAGTTCGTGGCGGCCCTTGGACAGATAATGCGAAGGACGGCGCTGGGCGATCACCAGTGACAGCACTTCACGCAACGCCAGAGCCTTGGCCGCCAGCGCCTTGGCGGTTTCGGCCGGGGCATTGAGGTGCTGGTTGCTGCTCTGGAAGTCGGCACCAAACCAGACCCGCAACCCTTCAGCCAGACCGTGGACTTCACCGTGTCCGGGTACTGCCGACAGCGGTACGCTGTTGAGATAATCGCGCACGACGTTCTGCCGTGCCTCCAGGGTGTGCTCACCGGCCTGATAGGCCCGCACGCTGGCAGAGAACATCTGGCGCAGTTTTTCGGCGCCGGTCAGGGTCAGCCCGTCGGGCGAGTGGCGGTACTTTTCCAGTTGGGTCGCCAGGGTACTGCCGCCGGCCGACTGGCCGGGCAACGACAGCAGCTTGGCAACCTGTGACCAGGCCGCCTTGACGAAACGCGGCCAGTCCACTGCCGGGTTGGCCAGCGGTTGCTGCGGGTCGAGCAGATTGCGGTTTTCGATGAACAACAGACTCTGTACCACCAGCGGCGGAATAGACGCGAAGTCGGGGTACAACTGCTGCGGATAATGGAACTGATACAGCGGCGCGGCACGGCAATCAGTGATGGTCAGCCCGGCCTGGATCTTTTCCTGGTAGGGCACGAAGAAGCCGTGTTCGGCGTAGCGCATCAACTCCGGCGAGAAGCGGGTCTGTTCGGTAATCAGGTAGTCGCGTTTGAGCAGCCGTGGCAGAAACTGGTCGAGCGCCGAATAGCCCAGACGCTTGTCGAACGGGCCGTCACCGGGATAGATGCGCTGATTGCTCGGGCCGGGTTGCATCGACCAGCTCAGGCGGGCGGCAAAGCGGCTGATTTCCTGGGCTTGCAGGCGTGAACTGCGGGTTTCGTGTTCGATCGCCACGCCAAGCGCCACCCCCCCCATCACCGCCAAGACCCAGAACACTCGCCAGCCATACCGCTTGCGGCGTGGAGGGGGCTGCTGTGGCCGGTTGTCATTCGGGTCGGCCTGGGTCTTCTGGTGCCCGCTATCGGAATGCCGTAATACGCCCATAATCGATTGGCCCCGGCCCTCTCAACGCACTTGCCACAAGCTTAGACGCTGACGACGCGGTACGACGGAAATTGTCCGGCAATCGGTTCTATGCCCACAGCGCACGCAGGTTGTAAGCAAGGCCTAGCAGCGCGATCAACAACAGCGCAACGCCGGAGCACAGGCTGATCAACCGGCTGTTGCCCGCTTTGCTCAGGCGCCCGGCGATCATGATCCAGGCCCCCAGTATCAGCAGGTCGATAAGCACCCACAGCAGCGACAGCACTGCCAGGCTGGTCCTCAATGAGTGGCTGACCTGAAGAAACTGCGGAAAAAACGAGACAAAGAAAATGATGTCCTTGGGGTTGCAAATGCCCACCACAAAACCTTGCAGCAAGCCGCCTTGGGTCGCCGGGCTGATCGGCTGGGTCGCCGTCTCGCACACCATCGCCTCGCGCAGGCTGCCGACCGCCAGATAACCGATTACTACACCGCCCAGCAAGCTGAGCAGGCTCAGCAGCCGGGTATCGAGTGCTGCGCTGGCGATGATGATCCAGGCCGCCACGCCGATCAGCACCAGTGAACCCCAATTGCTGCCAAGCGCGGTGGCCATGGCGCGTTTCGGCCCACTCCGGCTTGCGGTATTGACCACCAGCGCCACCACCGGCCCAGGGGTTGCGATCAGTAGCGACACGGTAAGGACGTAGCTCAGTAGCAAGGCGGTGTTCACAGTCGGCACCCGGTGAGTTTTATTTATGAAAGGCGCGAATTGTTAAGTCAGGAACCCACGTTGTAAAACGGGTTGGCTTCTGACCTACTATGAGTTCAACTCATCATGGATGTTTGCATGAGCGAACGTATTACCGCGCTCTACGCCCTTCGCGCGTTTGAAATCGCCGCCCGACACGGCTCGTTCAGCAAAGCCGCGCAAGAACTGTCAGTGACCCAGAGCGCAGTCAGCCATCACGTCAAGAACCTTGAATCGTTGTTCGACTGCGAGCTGTTCGAGCGCCACGGCCCACGCCTGCGCCTCACCGAGCAGGGGCGCCTGTTGGCCAACGAATTGAAGGCCGGCTTCAAAATCATCGAAAACGCCTGTGCGCTGCTCAAAAGCGGCCGCGATATTGTCCGCCTCAAAGCCCCGTCCACCCTGACCATCCGTTGGTTGCTCAGGGTTCTTGATCGTTTCCGAAAGGCCGGCCAGCACAGCGAAGTGCAGCTCTCCAGTGTCTGGATGGACATCGACAGCGTTGACCTTTATGCCGAACCCTACGACTGCGCGATCCTGCTCGGCGCCGGGCACTTTGGCGCCGACATCGAAAGCTGCAAGCTGTTTGATGAGTGGCTGGTGCCGGTCTGCCGGCCCGACTATTTGCCTGCCGAAGGCGTCGAGCTGGCACAACTGAACAGCGTCGAACTGCTGCACCCGTCTGCCGACCGGCGTGACTGGCGGCGCTGGCTGAGCCGGGTCGGAGCCCAGGATCTGGTGAGTCTGGAGCGCGGTCAGCTGTTCGACACCCTGGATCAAGGCATCAGCGCCGCCACCCAGGGACTGGGCATTTCGGTGGTGGACCTGCTACTCGCCGGTCAGGAAATTGCCGATGGCCGATTGCACCTGCCACTGCGCCAGGTCGTGGCTACCGGCGATGCTTACTATCTGGTGTGGCTGAAGACCAGCCCCAAGGCGCGGCAGATGCGTGAGTTGCGCGATTATCTGCTGGGCGAGGCGCCGGTGATTGCCCAAGAGTTCGAAGAGTTTTTGCAGTATCTGAAGTGAAGGTATTCAAGCTTTGATATCGACATGATGCCCCCGAGGCTTCTCAGTGGCTTCACGCCGACTACCCGGCGAGACATTGGCTGTGAAATATGCAGGTCGGAAACCACCGACAGATCGGGACGCCGGCCGGCTCCTGCCCCAGGGCCCGCAGTGCCTAAATGAACAGTATTGCGGCTAAGGCCAATATTGTTCATTTAGATACTGTGAGCCCTCGGTGGGAGCAGCCGGCCGGCGTTCCGGTTGCTCGCGAATAGGTCAGTAAAAACACTACATCTGCTGTGAATGTGCCGCCGTCTTCGTCGGTATGCCGCCCAGACCAAGGTCGCTCCTACAAAGACATGCAGCGCTTATCTGAACAGTATTGCGGCGGATCGCCGTCCGGCCGGTCCTACGGGGTCCATGTTTGCTGCGCGACAGCGCGGCGCCGAGGCGGCGGGCGATCTCCTGCGAGGTCCCGTGCCTTAACCATGCGGTAATGAAATCAAACCTCGATATGCAGTTTTTTGCTCGTCTGCGCTACCGGCTTGCCATTACCCAGGCGCTTGTTGAGCTCCAGACCGTTGGCCATCAGCATCATCAGGCCCAGGCCGAGCAGGGCGGTGATGATCCGCATCGACCAGGTGTCGCCGGCCAAGGCGTTGGCGGCGTCGGCCAGCGGGGCGAGCAGCACGCCCAGGCAGAAGATCTCCAGCGAGTAACGACCCATCAGGCAGGTCTGCTGCGCCGGCCAGTTGTTCAGCCAGTCGCTGTGGCGTGGCAGCAGTTTGGCGACCACATACACCAGTGCCACAAAGTGCAGCAGGCGTGGCGGTGCCAGGTCGGTTTTGCTGATCGGGTACAGGCCTTCCAGATGCAGGGCGGAGACCAGCGCCGCATGCACTGCTGGCCACTTTTCATTGAAGGTCAGTACGCCGGCGATAATCAGATAGATCGCCGCCAGGATAAACAGTGGTTGCTGGCTCAGCGGGCGCTGCTCAGGTGACTGCGGACGCTGGTTATACAAGGCCAGGGCGCCACCGAGGACAAACACCAGTTGCCAGGCGACCGGGTTGAAGTACCACACGCCACCGCCCTCGTAGGAGCGCAGGTTCCAGCCGTACAGCGGGACCATCATGTACAGCACTACCGAGGCCGCCACCGCCAGCTCGATACGGCGCAGCATCAGCGGCAGATACAGGGGCAGCGCCAGCAGCAACAGGATGTAGAGCGGTAACGGGTCGGTGAGGTTGGGCTTGAAGCGCAGCAGCAGCTCATCGGCCAAGGCCTGTTGCGGGTTGCCGACAAAATGTTGCAGGCCCATCTGCTGGATCATGTCGCGGGTGTCGACGTAGTTGTTGGCCACGAAGACGATGCCCATCAGCAGGGTGAGCAGGAAGATATGCACCACATACAGCACCCAGGTACGCCGCAGGATGCGGATGCTCGAAACCAGCCAGCCGTCGCGCTGATAGATACGGCCATAAGCAAGGATAGAGGCGTAGCCGGCCAGGAATACGAAGATCTCTGCGGCGTCGCTGAAACCGAAGTTGCGCACCGTCAACTGGGCCAGCGGGTTGTCTGGCACGTGGTCCCAGAAAATGAAAATCAGGGCCAGGCCCCGGAAGAAGTCGATACGAAGATCGCGTCCGTTAGTCATAACGGTGTGCTCTTGGAGAAGTCGGTGAATATGAAGACCGGAGGGCGCCCTCCTTGGTTGCCTCGCGTCAATCAAAAACAGCCGGGCGGCCACGCAGAGTGGCCGGATTCTACGGCAATTGCAAAATTGCGCTATTGCAGAATGTCTCAAAGTGTCGCCATGACGTGGTCGTGGCTGGCCCTGTCGGCGCTGGAGCCGTCAGGTGTTGTCGCTCGGCTCGGCTTCACGCACCCAGGGTTTGATATGCCGGATCCGCGTGGCCATGGCATACACATCCTCACGGCCTTCCAGGCTGATCCAGCGCAATTGCTCGATCAGATGTTGTTCCTTGGGGTTCAGCGCAACGAACCCCAGTTCATCGGCCTTGCGTATGAAGGTGTTGCGGGGCTCGGCCGGTGTGCTGGCGTTGATGACTTCCTGCAAAGCGCTTTGCAGCATCGACACATAACCAATCAGCATCGACGGGTTGCACAGGACATCGGTCTTGTTCACGTAGCTGTCGAGCAGCCGCAATGAATCGCGGGCTTCGAGCAGGCGGGTGTGGGCATGCTGCGGGAGTTCATAGTGCATTGCGGTGTCGGACATGGCGGATCCTGCTGAGAAAGTGTCGTGCGCCAGGCTCTGCGAGCCTGAATGCGGCTCGCACGTGCGGGATTGCTCAGCAGATCAAGGCAACCGATGTGCCGACACAATCCTGAACGGCTCAGCCATGACGGTTGTCTGGGCGGAGCAGGCGTCAGTGTCACTGAATGCCGGTGTCGTGCCTATCCATCGGCTGGGGGCAGGACTGAAACTGGCTGCACTCGCCGACATTTCTTACAGGTCAGGGTGAACCGTACATGGACATTAGCGATTACTGACTATTCGATCAAGCGAGGCAGCGGGAGTTCGGCGAAAAGTTGATAATCATTTCTGGATAGATTATGTTACTGTATAACATATATTGAAACCTGATCTCCGGAGCTGTCATGAAACCTGGTATCCATCCCGACTATCGTACTGTGCTGTTCCACGACACTGCGGCCGACGTGTTCTACCTGATCGGCTCCACCGTTGAGACCACCCGTACCCAGCAGCACAGCGATGGCCAGACTTACCCTTACGTGGCCCTTGATGTCTCCAGCGCCTCGCACCCGGTGTATACCGGCCAGCAACGCAAGACCACCACTGAAGGCCGTATCGCCGGCTTCAACAAGCGCTTTGCCGGCTTTGGCTCGGCCACCCGTCCGGGCGCTGACACCTGAGCAGCCCCTCATACGATCACCTCTGACTTGCAGCCGTGGCTGCAGTGGCTTGGCCGGGCGGGCAGAATTGACCGCCCGGCATCTTTTTTCCGGCTTTTGCCGCCTGCGACCGCCCGCCCTCTGGACTCCCCTCGGTATTGCTTCTATCTTCGCGGCCTGAAAAATCAGGAGTACCGCGCTTTGAAAAAATCAGTCGCCATCATGTTCGGCGGTCAGTCGAGCGAGCATGAAGTGTCGTTGCAGTCGGCACGCAACGTCATCAACGCCATCGACCGTGGCCGCTACGACCTGACCCTGATTGGCATCGACAAACAAGGCCGCTGGCTGCGCTTCGATGAAAGCGATTATCTGGTCAACCCAGGTGACCCGGCGCGTATTGCACTGAGCACGGCCGGCCGCCCCTTGGCGTTACTGCCTGGCAGTACCGGCGGGCAATTGCTGGATGTCGAATCCGGCCAGGCCCTGGCGCGCATCGATGTGGTGTTTGCGCTGATTCACGGCGCCTTTGGTGAAGACGGCGCGTTGCAAGGCCTGTTGCGCATGCTGGCGATCCCGTTCGTGGGCCCGGATGTGCTGGGTTCGGCAGCGTGCATGGACAAGGACGTGACCAAGCGGCTGTTGCGCGATGCCGGGATCGACGTCGCGCCGTTCGTGGTTGTGCAACGTGGCGAGAGCATCGGTTTTGCCGAGGTGAGCGCGCAACTGGGCTTGCCGATGTTCATCAAGCCGGCCAGCCAGGGGTCTTCGGTTGGGGTCAGCAAGGTCACCGATGCAGCCGGCTTCCAGGCCGCGCTGGCGCTGGCCTTCGAGTACGATCACAAGGTGCTGATCGAGCAAGGCATGAGCGGCCGTGAAGTGGAATGTGCGGTGCTCGGCAATCGCGAGCCGCAGGCCAGTGTCTGTGGTGAAGTGGTCGCCAACGATGAGTTCTACGCCTACGACACCAAGTACCTCAATGACGGCCAGGCACGCACCGACATTCCTGCGCAACTGAGCGAAGAATTGGCCGGGCGGGTCCGTGAAGTGGCGCTGCGGGCTTACCGGGTACTGGGCTGTGCCGGTCTGTCGCGGGTGGATTTCTTCGTCACCGATCAGGGCGACATTGCGATCAACGAGATCAATACCATCCCGGGTTTCACCTCGATCAGCATGTATCCCAAACTGTGGCAGGCCAGCGGCCTGACCTATGCCGGGCTGATTGACCGTTTGATTGACCTGGCGCTGGAACGGGGTGCAGAGGCTACTCTGTTGAAACGGGATATCAGCCTGTGAAGGTCATCGACATTGCCGCTGCCCTGTTGGTCGCGGCTGATGGCCGGACGCTGCTGGTGCGCAAGCGCGGCACCCGGGCTTTTATGCAGCCGGGCGGCAAGATCGAAGCCGGTGAGCCAGCGCTACAGGCATTGATGCGCGAGCTGGAAGAAGAGCTGGCCCTGCGGATCGAGCCGGACCAGGCGGTGTTTCTCGGTGAGTTCAGGGCAGCCGCCGCCAACGAGCCGGGTTTCGAGGTGCGCTGCCAGCTGTTTCGCGTGAACTGCGATCATGCCGTGCAGCCTGCGGCAGAAATCGAAGAAGTGCAGTGGGTCGATGCCCGCAGCAGTGCTGCGCTGGAGCTGGCACCGCTGACC
Organism: Pseudomonas sp. 21LCFQ02; assembly: GCF_024129895.2. Classification (NCBI taxonomy): domain Bacteria; kingdom Pseudomonadati; phylum Pseudomonadota; class Gammaproteobacteria; order Pseudomonadales; family Pseudomonadaceae; genus Pseudomonas; species Pseudomonas sp. 21LCFQ02. The sequence goes on along the minus strand of NZ_CM178749.1, from coordinate 39,696 downwards.
CGCGACCAGATCCTGCCGCAGTACTGGCAGACCCTGCCGGGCTGATCAACGTACTGCGCTGACACCATCAAGGGTCGAGAACGAGGTGTCCTTGGCGGTCAGCAAGAAGTCGCGCATGTACGGTGCGTCGAGCATGTCGGTGCGCACGGCGGCGTAAAGGGTCGCAAACAGACCCTTTTCGCCCAGCCGTTTGGCCTTCACATAGCCACGCGAGCTGTACTCATGCAGCGCCCAGTGCGGCAGCCCGCACACGCCACGGCCGCTGGCCACCAGTTGCATCATCATCACGGTCAGTTCCGAAGTGCGCACCTGGGCCGGTTCGACGTCGGCCGGCTCCAGAAAACGGGTGAAGATATCCAGCCGGTCACGTTCCACCGGGTAGGTGATCAATGTCTCGTTGAGCAGGTCGTGCGCCAGGATGTACGGGCGGCTGGCCAGCGCATGCTGATTGGCGACAGCGAGCATGGCTTCATAAGTGAACAGCGGGACGTAAGTCAGGCCTGGCAGCTCCAGCGGGTCGGAGGTCACCACCAGGTCCAGGTCACCACGCGCCAGCGCGGGCAGGGGGGCGAAGGAGAACCCTGACGACAGGTCCAGCTCGACCTCCGGCCAGGCATCGCGGAACTGGTCGATGGTCGGCATCAGCCACTGGAAGCAGCTATGGCATTCGATCGCCATATGCAGGCGGCCCGCCGTGCCGCCGGCCAGACGCGACAGATCCCGCTCGGCGCCGCGCAGCTGCGGCAACACCGAGTCGGCCAGTTGCAACAGCCGCAGCCCGGCACTGGTAAAACGCACCGGTTTGGTCTTGCGCACGAACAGGGTCATGCCCAGCCGTTCCTCAAGCTCCTTGAACTGATGCGACAACGCCGACTGAGTCAGATGGAGGCGCTCAGCCGCCTCGACCAGGCTGTCGGCTTCGCGCAGGGCATGCAGCGTCTTGAGGTGACGAATCTCCAGCACCGGGGCAAGCTCCATGAAAATAATTTGATTAAAAATTCAACGGCGTGAGTTTGTCTCATGATATGCCTGTTGTCGAGGTCAGCTTTTGCTTGAAGCCAGTCGCTTGAGGCTTGCAGATAGCTTTGCCACTCGTCCCGGTTCATCAAACTGTCACGCAAGTGTGGCAGCGCGATCCTGAAAACATCATCAGACTGGCGGCTTACTGGGGTTCTGTTTTTCGGTGTTTCTTCCAATGCGCATTTTTTTCCTTCTGGCCGCCTTGCTCTGCGGCTGGCCGTCTTTTGCTGTCGCAAAATGTGATGTCGACACGCCGGTGCAACTGGCTCAACTCAAGGATGTACGGATCGCTTGGCAGAGCGTCGGCGAACCGACCGATCCGACCCTGCTGTTGGTCATGGGCCTGGGCGGGCAGTTGATTCACTGGCCCGACGAAGTGGTGATTGCCCTGTGTCAGCAGGGTTTTCGGGTGATTCGCTATGACAACCGTGACGTCGGGTTGTCGAACTGGGTCAAGCCGGTATCGGAGGTCAACCTGGCGTTCGAAGTGCTGCGTTTCAAACTCGGTTTGCCGGTGTCGGCGCCTTATTCGCTGAGCGATATGGCCGACGACGCGCTGGGCCTGATGGACCAGTTGAACGTCAGTCGTTTCCATGTGCTGGGCGCGAGCATGGGCGGGATGATTGCCCAGCATCTGGCCGATCAAGCCCCCCAGCGTGTCGAAAGCCTGACTCTGGTGATGAGCAGCTCAGGCGCCGAAGGTCTGCCCATGCCGGATGCCGCCTTGCTTCAACAACTGGCCCGCCGCAGTGCACCCAATCGCGAAGCGGCGCTGCAACAACAGGCCGACTTGCTTGCTGCGCTGGGCAGCCCGCGGGTCAAGGATGATCGTGGGCAACTGCTGCAACAGGCCGCGATCGCCTACGACCGTGCATTCAACCCCGAAGGCGTCAAACGCCAGATCGCCGCCATCCTGGCTGAACCCAGCCGGGTCGAGCTGCTCAACCGCCTGCGTGTCCCGACTCTGGTGGTACACGGCACCGCCGACCCGCTGCTACCGGTGATGCACGGCGTCCACCTGGCCGCACACATTCGTGGCAGCCAGTTGAAACTGATCCCTGGCTTCGCCCACCGCTTCCAGGAAGCCTTCAAAGCCCCGCTGCTCGCCGCCGTGCTGCCTTACCTGCGGGCGCAACATGATCAGGGCTGGCATATGGCGAAGCTTTAACAACGCTCTGCCGCCGGCCGTCGAATCGGCTCCCGGCGGGGCGCAACCCGCAGTCCAGACAACTGCACTCATGATTTCTGCACATTACAAGAAGCCTTCGCGAGCAAGCTCGCGCCTCCAAGTGCCCGGATCAGCCCCAAGGGTGTATGGTGAGCCTTTGTCTTCAGACCAAGGCCCACCCCATGAGCACACCCCTGAAAATCGACTTCGTGTCTGACATCTCCTGCCCCTGGTGCATCATCGGCCTGCAAGCACTGGAGCAGGCCTTGGCGCAACTGGGCAGCGAAGTCAGCGCACAGATTCACTTGCAGCCTTATGAGCTGAACCCGACCATGCCTGCCGAAGGTCAGGACATCAAGGAACACATCGCCGAGAAATATGGCTCAAGCCCCGAGCAGATCGAAGCGATCCACACCACCATCCGCGAGCGCGGTGCTGAACTGGGTTTTGATTTTGCCAGCGGCGAGCGCCGCATCTACAACACCTTCGACGCCCATCGACTGCTGCACTGGGCTGAGCAAGAAGGCAAACAGCTGGCGCTGAAACACGCCTTGTTCAAGGCCTACTTCACCGACCTGAAAAACCCTTCAGACCGCGCTACCCTGGCCGACCTGGCGCAACGGGTCGGGCTCGACCGGCTGCGCGCCGAAGAGGTCCTGGCCTCGGGTCAATACGCCGCCGAAGTGCGTGAACTCGAACAACTGTGGATCACCCGCGGCGTCAGTTCAGTGCCGACCATCATCTTCAACGAGCAGTACGCCGTCTCGGGTGGTCAGCCGGTGGATGTGTTCGTCGGCGCGATCCGCCAGATCATCGCCGCCTGATCTTTATCGGGCAGCCGACCTGCAAGCGAAGACGACGCTGTTCCCTTGCAGCTTGCCACTTGAAGCTTGCCACTGCCTTTACAACCCGTACTTTTTAACCTTGTCGAACAGCGTCGTCTTGGCCATGCCCAGCTCCTGGCTGGCCTGGCTGAGGTTGCCGCCACTGTGCTGCAAGGCTTCGCTGAGCATGTTCCGCTCAAAGGCTTCCACGGCTTCGGCAAAGCTCAGGCGCGGGCTTTCCGCATCGCGGCTGCTGCTGTTTTTGAATGCCGGCAGGCCCAGTGCATAACGTTCGGCGACATTGCGCAGTTCCCGCACATTGCCTGGCCAGTCATGGCTCATCAAACTCGACAACGTCTGGCGGTCAATGGCGCGTGGCTCGCGATCAAAGCGCAGCGCCGACAACTGCAGGAAGTGCTCGAACAGTTGCAGAATATCCTCGCGGCGCTCGCGCAGTGGCGGCAACTCAAGAGTCACCACGTTGAGCCGGTAATACAGGTCGCTGCGAAACTGCCCGGCCCTGCTCGACACATCAAGATCGAACTTGGTGGCGGCGATCACCCGGCAGTCCACCTCGACTGCCTGGTTCGAACCCAGCCGCTCCAGGGTACGTTCCTGCAAGACCCGCAGCAGCTTGATCTGCAACGGGATCGGCATGCTTTCGACTTCATCGAGAAACAGTGTGCCCTTGTGCGCATGCTCGATCTTGCCGATCCGTCGTTTGCCGGCGCCGGTGAAGGCGTTGGCTTCGTGACCGAAAATCTCTGACTCGAACAGGCTCTCGGCCAGGCCACCGCAGTTCAGCGCCACGAATTGATGGTCACGGCGCCGGCTGAAGTCGTGCAGGCAACGGGCGACCAGTTCTTTGCCGGTGCCGGTCTCGCCTTCAATCAGCACGTTGGCAGAGGTATCGGCCACGTTGGCGATCAGCTCGCGCAGGTTATGCATGGCCGGTGAGCGGCCGATGATTTTGCCTTCCAGGCTGTCGCGCTCGGCCAGTTGCCGACGCAACGCCCAGACCTCGCGGGCCAGGCCGCGTTGCTCCAGTGCCCGGCGCGTGACGTCCACCAGCCGTTCGGGAGAGAAGGGCTTTTCCATGAAATCGTAGGCGCCATCGCGCATGGCATTGACCGCCATGGTGATATCGCCATGGCCGGTAATCAGCACCACCGGCAGGCTGGCGTCGATGGCCTTGAGTCGTTCCAGCAGTTCCAGGCCATTGATGCCGGGCAGGCGGATATCGCTGATGACGATACCGGCAAAGTCGCTGCCGACCCGCGCCAGGGCTTCTTCTGCGCTGCCCACGCCTTCGCTGGCAATATCTTCCAGGGCCAGTGCCTGTTGGCAGCCCAGTAGCACATGGGGGTCGTCTTCGACGATCAGCACTGTCAGGTTGTGATTGATGTTCATGGCAGTGCTCTCAGGTAGACGCGTACGGGTCGGGTTGGCCGGCCGGGTGGTCAAGCAGCGGCAGACTGAGGATAAACAGCGCGCCGCCATCGTCGGGGTGTTCGGCGCTCAGGCTGCCGCCGGCAGCGGCGGCCAGGCTGGCCGACAGGGTCAGGCCCAGGCCCAGACCCTGGTCGCCCGGTTTGGTGGTGAAAAACGGCTCGAACAGGTGCCGACGTGCCTCGGGATCGACGCCGGGGCCGTTGTCACGCACGCTCAGCCGATAGCGCTGATCGACCACCTGGCCGACCAGCCACAGTTCGGCTTGCGGCTGCGCCTGCATGGCATCCACCGCGTTACCGATCAGGTTGACCAGAATCTGCTCCAGGCGGGTCTGGTCGATACCCAGGGTGGCCTCGGCCAGGTCGCGGTGCAGTTTGACCGGGCTGGTTTCCAGGCGTCCGGCCAGCAATTGCAGGGCCGCGTCCACGGCCTTGTCCAGTTGTGCCTGGCCTTTGTCTTCGCCGCGTCGGGCGAAAGCGCGCAGGCTGGCGGTGATACGGCCCATGCGGTCGACCAGGTCATTGATGGTGCGCAGGTTGGTGGTTGCGGTGTCCAGGGCGCCACGTTCGAGGAACCGAACGGTGTTGCCCGACAGGGTGCGCAAGGCGGCCAGTGGCTGATTGAGTTCATGGGCAATGCTGGTGGACATCTGACCGATGGCTGCCAGTTTGCCGGCCTGGACCAGTTCGTCCTGGGCTTTGCGCAGGGTTTCTTCAGCCTGGCGCCGCTCCCGGATCTGCGCCTTGAGGCGTTCGTTGCTGGCGCGCAGGTGTTCGGTGCGTTCGGTGATCTTGCGTTCCAGCTCGTCGTTGGCAGCCTCCAGCGCCTCACGGGCGGCCAGCCGGGTGGCGATCACCTTGCGTCGCTCGTTCCAGGCAATCAGCAGGAAGGTCACCAGCGCGCAGGCCACCGCGACCAGCATGCCCTGGTTGGCGGCTTCGCGACGCAGGTCTTCCAGCGGCGTGAGCAAGGTCAGGTGCCAGGGGGTATCACTCAATGGCCGGGTCTGGGCCAGGTAGCTGACCTGGGTGTGTTCGCGGTCGACACTGGCGTTGGCCGGGAAGGTCAGCTCTTCGACCCCTTCGGTCAGGCTCTGGCGTTCCAGCGGCACCAGCTCATTGAGCGGCCACCAGTAATATTGCAGGCTGCGTGCCAGGCGCTCCTTGATGGTCGGGGTCAGCGGGCGGACCGATTTGAGCCGCCGGGCCGGGTCGCTGGAGAGAATGATGATGCCGTTCTCATCGCTGACGAAGGCTTCCAGGCGGGCGCGTTGCCAGCGCTCTTCAAGGGTTTCCAGGCGTACCTTGACGACGGCCACGCCAATGATCCGGCCTTTGTCTTCCAGGCCGTGGGCCAGGTAATAACCTGACTCGCCAATCGTCGTGCCGATCCCATAGAAGCGTCCGGGCTGGCCGCGCACGGCATCCTGAAAGTAGGCGCGAAACGACAGGTCTTCACCCTGATAGCTGTCGCTGTCGCGCCAGTTGCTGGTGGCCATGACCCGTCCGGTGGTGTCCAGCACATAGATGGCGCGGCTGCGGCTGCGGCGGTTCAGGCCTTCCAGGTAACTGTTGACCTGGTTCTGCAATTGAGGGGTGGGTTCGGTGAGCAACTGGCCGACGCTGTCTTCCAGTTCCAGAATGCTGGGCAGATAGGTGTACTTGCTGATTTCGCTCTCAACTGTGCGGGCATGCAGTTCCAGCTGGCGGGCGCCACTTTCGCTGAGGTTCTGGATGCCGTGATGCTCACTGACCCGATAGGCGCCATAGCCCATGGCGATGACCAGGATCAGGATCAGCGGCGGCAGAAACAGTTGACGGATCAGACGGGGTTTCACGGCGAGTGATGGCGGAGCAGCGCGATAAAGAGAGGGGTCGCATTTCATCACAGTCGTCCCAACGCGGCCAGCTACCCGTAACGTACAGGTAGCCGGTCGCTGGCTTTGCTTAGTGTTGCAGGATCTTGGCGAGGAACTGCTGAGTACGCTCGGAGCGTGCGCTCACGTCACCAAAGAACTCTTCCTTGGCGCAGTCTTCAATGATCTGGCCTTTGTCCATGAAGATCACCCGGTCGGCAACCTTGCGGGCAAAGCCCATCTCGTGGGTTACGCACATCATGGTCATGCCTTCGTGGGCCAGTTGCACCATCACGTCGAGCACTTCGTTGACCATTTCCGGGTCCAGCGCCGAGGTCGGCTCGTCGAACAGCATCACGATCGGGTCCATGGCCAACGCCCGGGCAATCGCCACACGCTGTTGCTGGCCGCCGGACAGTTGCCCAGGGTGCTTGTTGGCATGTGCCGACAGGCCCACGCGCTCAAGCAGTTGCAGGCCTTTTTTGGTGGCCTCTTCCTTGCTGCGACCCAATACCTTGATCTGTGCGATGGTCAGGTTGTCGACAATCGACAGGTGCGGGAACAGTTCGAAATGCTGGAACACCATGCCGACCCGCGAACGCAGTTTCGGCAGGTTGGTCTTCGGGTCGGCGATGGAGGTGCCATCGACCACGATGTCGCCTTTCTGGAATGGCTCCAGGGCGTTCACGCACTTGATCAGCGTCGATTTGCCGGAACCGGACGGGCCGCAGACCACCACCACTTCGCCCTTTTTGACGTCGGTGCTGCAATCGGTCAGAACCTGGAAATCCCCATACCACTTGTTAACATTTTTGATGGTAATCATACGGCGAACCTTTTTTGCAGACGCTTCACCAGGAACGAGGCGGCGAAGCTGATCGTGAAGTACACAAGACCGGCGAAAACCAGGAACTCATTGGCGCGGCCAATAATGTCGCCATTGGCGCGGGCAGCATTGAGGAAGTCCACCAGACCGACGGCGTAGACCAGCGAGGTGTCCTGGAACAGGATGATGCTCTGCTGCAGCAGCAGCGGGGTCATCTTGCGGAACGCCTGCGGCAGAATGATCAGGCGCATCATCTGCCCGTAGGTCATGCCCAGCGCCTTGGCAGCGCCCATCTGACCCTTGGAGATCGACTGCACACCGGCGCGGACGATTTCACAGAAGTAAGCCGCCTCAAACATCATGAACGCGATGACGCAGGAGGTGAACGCACCGATTGGCGTGTCTTCGCCGGTGATCCAGCGCAGCACGAACGGCACCGCCAGGTAGAACCAGGTGATCACCAGCAGCAGCGGGATCGAGCGGAAGTAGTTGACGTAGGCACCGGCGATATTGGCCAGAATCTTGTTCGAGCCCAGTCGCATCAGGGCCAGCACAGTACCCAGGGCAATACCGCCGACGACACCCAGCGCCATCAGCTGCAGGGTCATGAGCATGCCGTTCCACAGGCCCGGCAGGGCAGGGATGATTCCACTGAAATCCATCATTTACCCCCTACGGAAATCAGGCCGGGCACCGCTACTTTCTTCTCGATCAGGCGCATCAGCAGCATCAGGCTCATGTTCAGAGTGAAGTAGATCAGGGTCGCCAGGGTGAAGGCTTCGAACAGGTTGGCCGAGAACTCGGCGGTCTGTTTGGTTTGCGCCAGCAGTTCCATCAGGCCGATCAGCGAGGCCACCGAAGAGTTCTTGAACACGTTCAAGAATTCCGAGGTGAGCGGCGGAATGATGATCCGGTAGGCTTGCGGCAGCAGGACGTTCCAGTAGATCTGCGACAGCCTGAAACCCATGGCCCGTGCGGCCGATTCCTGGCCACGCGGCAGCGCTTCGATACCGGTACGCACCTGTTCACAGACCCGCGCGGCGGTGAACAGACCCAGGCAGATCACCACGCTGATGAAGGCCGAGGTGGTGGGGTTGAGGTCTTGCTTGTACCACTCCTGCAGGCCTTCAGGCAGCAGGTCTGGCACCAGGAAGTACCACATGAACAGCTGCACGAGCAGCGGTACATTACGGAAAATTTCCACATAAGCTGTGGCGATGCCCGACAGGAAACGATTGGGCAGCGTACGCATGATCCCCAGCACCGATCCCAGGGTCAGTGCGATGATCCAAGCGACGAGCGCGATGCCGATGGTCCAGCCCAGACCGGAAATGAACCAGTCCAGATAGATCTCGTCACCAATGCCCGTGGACTTGAAGAACACACTCCAGTCCCAGTTGTAATTCATCAGGGTCTCCCCCTCTTGTTCGATGTCGATCGAGATGCACGCATGCGTGGTGCTCGAATCCTTTCAGGCGAATGCACGTCAACCATTGACGTTGGATCATTGCTGCTGCGTGTGAATGAGCTGTCCCGGGCGGCCATGCAGGCCGCCCGGAAGGTCAGCGACCGGTCAGGCCTTTTTTTCCGGGGCTGGCTTGTCGTTAGGCTCGGCGATCAGTTTTTTCAGCTCATCGCTCATCGGGAAGTTCAGGTTCAGGCCTTTTGGCGGGATTGGCGACTCAAACCACTTGGCGTAGATCTTGTTGATCTCGCCGGATTTGTACAGCGCGACAATGGCGTCATCGACCGCTTTCTTGAAGGCTTCGTCGCCTTTGCGGACCATGCAGCCGTAGATTTCGTAGGATTGCGCGGTACCGGTGACTTCCCAGTCAGTTGGCTTCTTGGCCTTGGCCATTTCGCCGGCCAGCAGGGCGTCGTCCATCATGAAGGCTACGGCACGACCCGATTCGAGCATCTGGAAGGACTCGCCGTGGTCCTTGGCCGAGATGACGTTCATGCCCATCTGCTTGTCGGCGTTCATGGCTTTGATGATGCGCTCGGAGGTGGTACCGGCGGTGGTCACCACGTTCTTGCCCTTGAGGTCATCGAAGTCTTTGTAGCTGGAATCTTTCTTGGACAGCAGACGAGTACCGATCTCGAAGATGCCGACCGAGAAATCGACCTGCTGGGCGCGTTCGGCGTTGTTGGTGGTCGAACCGCATTCCAGGTCGACGGTGCCGTTCTGGACCAGCGGGATACGGGTCTGCGAGGTGACCAGGTTGTACTTGACGTTCAGGTTCGGTACGTCGAGCTGCTTCTTGACCGCTTCAACGACGGCCAGTTGCAGATCGTGGGAGTAGCCAACCGGTTTGCCAGAAGCGTCCGCGATATAAGAAAACGGAATGGACGCGTCACGGTGACCGAGAGTGATGGTGCCGGAGTCTTTGATTTTCTTCAGTGTGCCGGTGAGTTCAGCGGCGCTGACTGGAGTACTGATCAGAGCGGCAGCAATGGCTGCGCCCAACAACTGGGGAACGATACGCATCAGTGATTCCTCGACTTCATTTTTTATTTGGACGGCTGATCTGGCGTCAGTCATATGTTCAACGAAAGCTTCAACGGCGCCTCTTGCTAGACACGCGCCTGGATGTTGAAGCGGTCGACATGGAGTGTAGAGCATGAGTCGTGCCAGACCGTGGCGAATAGCTATCCAATTGATTTTAAAGGGATTAATTTATTGTTTCGGCTTCTTGACGGTGGTTGAACGTCCGGGAAGCCGAATTCAGACAACGCGCGCGTTCGGAAATCCGAATGTTTTTCACGGCGCGTGATCCGTCGAGTCGGGGAGAGAGCGGCTGAGGGCTTGCGCTGGCAAGCCCTGCGGGGGAGGGGTCAGGCTGCGGCAGGGCTCGATGCGTAGCGCGCGTCCAGCCACGCTTTTAACGCGGCTTGTTCGCTGGCCGTGGTGAACAGGCCCAGCTTGGTGCGCCGGCGCAGAATGTCATCAGCGCAGGTCACCCATTCCTGATTGCACAGGTATTCGACTTCCCGTTCATACAGCCCGGCACCGAAGTGTTCACCCAAATCTGCCAGGCTCTGCGCGCCGTCCAGCACCTGCCAGCTACGGCTGCCGTAAGTGCGTGCCCAGCGGCGGGCAATCTGTTCGGGCAGCCAGCCAAAGCGGGCAATCAGCTGCTCGCTGCTGATCGGCTGTTCGCCTCCTGGCAGCGGGGCGTTGGCGGTCCATGCCGGTTTCATTTGAGTAAACCAGGGGGCCAGTTGCGCCATGGCCGACTCGGCCAACTTGCGGTAAGTGGTCAGCTTGCCACCGAACACCGACAGCACCGGCGCCTCGCCACTGGCGCCACTGAGCGCCAGGGTATAGTCGCGGGTGATGGCCGACGGATTGTCCGACTCGTCGTTGCACAGCGGACGCACGCCGGAATAGGTATGCAGGACATCCGCGCGGCTCAACTGGCGATTGAAATGATCATTGGCCACTTTGAGGATGTAGTCCGTTTCCTCATCGGTGATTTTCACTTTGGCTGGGTCACCCAGGTACTCGCGGTCGGTGGTGCCGACCAGGGTGAACTGATCCAGATAAGGGATGGTGAAGACGATGCGTTTGTCTTCGTTTTGCAGAATGAACGCGTTATCGCCTTCATAGAGCTTCGGTACGATCAAGTGGCTGCCCTGAATCAGCCGAATGCCGTAGGGCGATTGCACCTTGAGGTCTTCGCGCAGCAGTTTTGCCACCCAGGGGCCGGCGGCGTTGACCAGTGCCCTGGCGTGAATCGAAAAGCTCCTGCCATGCCGGTCCTGCAGGTTGACCTGCCATAGCCCGTCAATGCGTTTGGCGTCCACGCAGCGGGTGCGGGTATGGATCTGCGCACCGTTTTCCCGGGCTGCCATGGCATTGAGCACCACCAGCCGGGCATCGTCGACCCAGCAGTCGGAGTATTCGAAACCCTGTTTGATGGCCGGCTTGAGCGGGCTGTCGGCACCGAAGCGCAGGCTGCGCGAAGCCGGCAGCTTCTCGCGTTTGCCCAAGTGGTCATAGAGGAACATGCCGGCACGGATCATCCACGTCGGACGCAGATGCGGACGGTGTGGCAACACAAAGCGCATCGGCTTGACGATATGCGGCGCCTTGCCCAGCAGTACTTCGCGTTCGGCCAACGCCTCACGCACGAGGCGAAATTCGTAGTGTTCCAGATACCGCAGCCCGCCGTGGATCAGCTTGCTGCTGGCCGAGGAGGTGTGGCTGGCCAGGTCGTCCTGTTCGCAAAGCAACACCGACAGGCCGCGGCCCGCGGCATCGGCGGCGATACCGACACCGTTGATGCCGCCACCGATGACGGCGATATCGTAGATCGGGGCGGGCGATGCAGTGGGCGCGTTCAGGTCGGTCATGGGTGGCCTCCGGGATACAGGACGATGGCGCTAAGTCTGAAATCGAACATTCATGTTCATTTTCGAAAATAATAGCGCAACAAAATGCCATGATCCAGTTGGGTCTGATGAAATAACCAGGTTTGAAAATAAAAAGGAACAAAAACGAACAATCAGCTCGGCCGATGGGTCAATCGTCGGCCGGCTCGAACGACAAGGCTCAGACCACTTCCAGGCGAACCTTATGCTGGTTGAGCAACTGATGCAGTGCCGGCACCGGCGCCTGGTCGGTGACCAGGCAATCAATCAGGCTGATCGGCCCGAGGCGGACCATGGCGTTGCGGCCGAACTTGCTGGAGTCTGCGGCGAGGATGACCTGGCGAGCGTTGCCGATCATGGCTTGGGAGCCGCGCACCTCCTGGTAGTCGAAATCCAGCAGGCTACCGTCTTCATCGATGCCACTGATGCCGATCAAGGCAAAGTCGACCTTGAACTGGCTGATGAAATCGACACTGGCCTGGCCGACTACACCGCCGTCACGGCGCACATTGCCGCCTGCGACCAGCACTTCGAAATCATCCTTGGCGCTCAGCGTCGCCGCCACATGGAGGTTGTTGGTGATGATTTTCAGGTTGTTGTGATTGAGCAGGGCACGGGCGATGCTTTCGGTGGTGGTGCCGATATTGATAAACAACGAGGCGTTATCCGGGATCAGCGCGGCCACTGCTTCGGCGATGCGCTGTTTCTCGTCACGCATCTGGTCGGCGCGCATGGCGTAGGCGGTGTTTTCGATACTCGAATCATAAGCCGCGCCGCCATGGTAGCGGCGCAGCAGGTTCAGTTCCGCCAATTGGTTGATGTCACGGCGAATGGTCTGCGGCGTGACGACGAACAGAGTGGCCAGCTCCTCGATACTGACGTAGCCACGTTCGCGGACCAGTTCGAGGGTCTGTTTCTGGCGGGGAGGCAGGTTCATTGTTTTCCTTCAGGCGCCTGGTGCAAATGGCGTCATGATGAACCAGCCGTACCCCGCCTGTCAGCCGCCTTTGTCGTGGCTTCAATCAGCTGGGTCGTGTGGCGCCCAGTCGCGGGTGCGCTCCACGGCCTTCTTCCAGCCTGCATAGTGCTGGGCGCGCTGGGCGTCAGGCATGTCGGGGGTAAATACCCGCTCGATACCGGTGCGGTCGCGCAGTTCGTCCAGGTTGCTCCAGAAACCGGTGGCCAGCCCGGCAAGGAAGGCGGCGCCCAACGCAGTGCTTTCACGCATGTGCGGTCGTTCAACGTGGGTGCCGAGAATGTCCGCCTGGAACTGCATCAGGAAATTGTTGGTGACCGCGCCGCCGTCGACCCGAAGGGATTTGAGCCGTTCGCCGGCATCCTGCTGCATCGCATCAAGTACGTCGCGGGTCTGGAAGGCAATCGACTCGAGCGTGGCGCGGATGATGTGGTCGATCTTCACCCCGCGGGTCAGGCCGAACAGCGCGCCGCGTGCATAAGGGTCCCAGTACGGTGCTCCCAGCCCGGTAAAGGCCGGGACCAGATAGACCCCGTTGCTGTCCTTGACCTTGCTGGCAAAGTACTCGGTGTCCAGTGCATCGTTGACCACTTTCAGTTCGTCGCGCAGCCACTGTACGGTAGAGCCGCCGTTGAACACCGCGCCTTCCAGAGCATAGGCCACCTCGCCGCGCGGTCCGCAGCCGATGGTGGTCAGCAGGCCATGGGTCGAGCGCACCGCGGTGCTGCCGGTGTTCATCAGCAGGAAGCAACCGGTGCCGTAGGTGTTCTTGGCTTGACCCGGTTCAACGCACATCTGGCCGAACAGTGCGGCCTGCTGATCACCGGCAATGCCCGCAATGGGGATGCCGCTGCGGGTCTGACCGTAGACGTGCGATGAGCCTTTGACCTGCGCAAGCATCTGCTCGGGGATATCCAGCACTTCGAGCATGCGCGGGTCCCAGCGCAGATTATGGATATCGAACAGCATGGTCCGTGAGGCGTTGGTGTAATCGGTGACATGCACCTCGCCGCCAGTGAGCTTCCAGATCAGCCAGCTGTCAACGGTGCCGAACAGCAACTCACCCTTGCGCGCCCGCTCCCGGCTGCCTTCGACATGGTCGAGGATCCACTTGAGTTTGGTGCCGGAGAAATACGGATCGATCACCAACCCGGTGGTCTCGCGGATGTAGTCTTCCAGGCCGTCACGTTTGAGCTGCTGGCAGATCTCAGTGCTGCGTCGGCATTGCCAGACCACCGCATTGTAGATCGGCCGGCCGGTGTCCTTTTCCCAGACGACAGTGGTTTCACGCTGGTTGGTGATGCCGATGGCGGCGACTTGCGAGGCCTGCAGGTTAGCCTGGGCCAGCGCTTTGGTCATGCAGGCGGTCTGGGTGGCGTAAATCTCCATCGGGTCATGCTCGACCCAGCCGGCCTGCGGATAGTGCTGGGTGAATTCGATCTGCGCGGAACTCACCACATTGGCGTTGCGATCCAGAATGATGGCCCTGGAACTGGTGGTGCCTTGATCGAGGGCAATGATGTAGTTCTTGTTCTGTACGTCAGTCATGTCGATTGCCTTGAGCAGGTGAATGGGGTCAGGAAGACGTATGGGCCTTGGCGCTGATCTTCTTGCTGGCTGGTTGTTGCTGCTCGTTGCCTGGCAGATGGCGGGCAACCAGCAACCGGTAACCGGCGGCGCCGAGGCAGGCGCCCAGAATGGGGGCGAACAACGGGACCAGAAAGTACGGAATATCGCGCCCGCCGGTGAAGGCGATGTCGCCCCAGCCGGCAAAGAATGTCATCAGCTTGGGCCCCAGATCCCGGGCCGGGTTCATCGCGAAGCCGGTCAGCGGACCCATGGCGCTGCCGATCACCGCCACCAGCAGGCCGATCAGCAAGGGCGCCATCGGGCCGCATCGCAGGCCATTGTTATCGTCGACCAGCGCCATGATGACCGCCATCAGCACACAGGTGATCACCACCTCGACCAGAAAGGCCTGGCCGGTGGAAATTGCCGGGTTCGGGTAGGTCGAGAACACCGCCGCCAGTTGCAGGCTCTCGGCGCTGCCGCGAACCAATTGGTGGGCGTTTTCGAAGTCGAAAAACAGGCTGATGTACAGCAGGTAGACCAGCCCGGCACCGCAGAAGGCACCGGCGAGCTGTGCACCGATGTAGAACGGCAGTTTCTTTTTTTCAAAACCGGCAAACAGGCTCAGGGCAATGCTGACGGCGGGATTGAGGTGAGCCCCGGAGATGCCGGCGCTCAGGTAGATCCCCATGCTGACCGCCATGCCCCAGATGATGCTGATTTCCCAAAGACCGAAGCTGGCACCCGCCACCTTGAGCGCTGCCACGCAACCGGTACCGAAGAACAGCATAAGGGCAGTGCCGAGAAATTCGGCGGTGCATTGGCCGGCCAGGCTGGGTTGTTGTATCTGGACTGTCATGCAAACCTCGTTCTTGTTCTGGCTCATGAAGAGCAGTGGTTTGTCGAAAGAGTGAGTAAGTCAGGACCCCGTAAAGTCTTGTAAATGATGCGCATGCCGTAAACTGAATGTTCGACAATATTCGCAAATGAAAATATAGCCACAGTTTTGCGCTGTCAAAGGTCGAAATTGAACGATGACTGACATTTGTCGTTTATGCCCTGTGCAATATCGACTGATGTTGTAGGAAAAATCAGGACTTCAGCCTTGCGAGATTGATTTGTAACAGCGGCTGTTTTTGTGTTTTTGGCTTAAAGTGGCGCTCGCCCTGAACCGCTCTGGAGTGACCATGACCCCTGCACTGGATTTGCTGAAAAAGAACCGCATCGAACACCGGATTCATAGCTATGAACATGATCCGAAAGCGGCGTCTTACGGTCTGGAAGCGGTTGAGAAACTGGGGCTGGAGGCCGCCCGGGTGTTCAAGACACTATTGGCCAGCAGTGAAAAAGGTGAGCTGTTGGTAGCAGTGGTGCCGGTGGCCGGCACGCTGGATTTAAAAGCCCTGGCGTCGGCTGCCGGGATCAAGAAAGCGGAAATGGCCGACCCGGCAGCCGCACAGCGTTCAACGGGGTATCTGTTGGGGGGCATCAGCCCGCTGGGCCAGAAGAAGCGCCTGCGCACCTTTATCGATGACAGCGCCCGGCCGTTCGAGACGGTGTTTGTCAGTGCCGGGCGGCGGGGGCTGGAGGTCGAACTGAGTGCTGCGGCGCTGGCGGAGCAGACCCTGGCACAGTTCGCAGCCATCGGTCGCGGCTAATTTGACATCCTCCCCGCCCTAAAGGGCGGGGATTCCCACAACTGGACGCTCATGCCCGAGCGCGAGAATGTTCTTGGCGGCGTTGACGTCGCGGTCGTGGGTGGCACCACACCCACAACAAGTCCATTCCCTTATTCCAAGCCCTGCGATACCTCTGGGCCTCGAGTCCGGCAATTGCTTGCAGCTCGAACAGGTTTGGGTGGTGTTTCTCTCGCTAACAACCTTGAAAACCGTGCCTGCGTGATCGCATTTGTATTCCAGCATGGTTTTCAATTGACCCCAGCCGGCGTCCAGCACCGACTTGGCCATCCTGGTTTTCGCGAGTTTCAGTGAGTTCACATCGCCCACCACAATGACGCCACAACGCGCTACCAGCGCGTTGCTGAACTTATGCAGGGCATCCTTGCGGCGGTTCGCAATCCTGGCGTGAATCGCCCGCACACGGGCCTTCTTGCCGGCGCGCTGGGCCGTGCCCAGGGCTCTCTCCAGATCCCGGTAGAACCTGCCGCTTTCAAGGCGATGACCGTCGCTGCAGGTGGCCGTGGTTTTCAGTCCGAGGTCGATACCCACCGCGTCCTGGCCTGGCGATAACTGGCGATCGACCTCGACCACGACGTTGAAATACCAGCGCCCACGGGTGTCCTCGTTGAAGCTACCGGACCTGAATTTAAAGCCCGCCAGGCCGTAGCTGTCCCAGACCTTGAAGTGCTGTTTGTTGAAGACGACCTGGCCGTTTTTCCAGACAGCAGCGCCGGCCTTGAGGGGCACCCAGCCCAGGCTGCGCCGAGCGCCGCCCGAGCAGCGCCAGCGGAGCTGGTGCTTTTTGAACTGCTTGCGCCGTGTGACATATTCGTCGGCAACAGCCTGCACCGATTGGCTGTGCAGCCCCAGGTCTTTGCTGGCCCCGTTGGTGTACTTGTGAATGTCGAACGCTGACAGAAAACGACCGCGCTCACGAATCGAGCGACGGCTCAACTCGTTTACGTAGTTCCACACAAAATTCACAGCACGAGAAGCTTCACGCAGCTGCGCTGCATGCTTGTCCCGCACTCGAACCTTGAGGGTTTTGGTCGCTTTCATTTCAGTCATGAAACACAGGATAGGGCGGTTTTATGGATCTTAACCCCTATGACCGCTTCGCGGTGGCGCTTTCCCCCACCTGAAGGAAGGGGCTTTTCGCGCCAGCTTGGTAAGCGCTGCTGCTTGTGTGAGAGCGAGCTTGCTCGCGAAAGGGCCGGTAAAACCAGCACATTAGCGGTGGGTTTCACGCCGCCTTCGCGACCAGGGTCGCTCTTTCAGCCGGGATCCTTCGCGGCTGAAGCCGCTCCTACGGGGTGATGGCGTGGGTGGCGACGGAGCCAGCAGCCGGGAACGCCACCAGGTGGTCGGCGGCCACACGAATGCCCACCTCAGCGCCCGTGTTGTAGTCGATGTGGCTGGGAAACAGCGCTTCGAGCTGGGTGCCGGTGGCCAGTTGCAGGCTATAGAGGGTCGAGGCTCCCTGGAAGGTGCGGCCAGTGACCTTTGCCTTCAGCGCACCATCAGGCGCATGGACGATATCGTCGGGGCGTAGCAGAACCTCTACCGCGCTGCCCGAGACGCCGGGATAGGCACGGTTGCCGCGCAGAATGCCCAGTTCGGTACTGATCGACTCATGATCGAGCAACTGGCCGCGAATGAAATAGCCCTGGCCAATGAAGCTCGCCACATAAGGCGTGCGGGGTTCGTGGTACAGGTTGTACGGTGTGTCCCACTGCTCCAGACGGCCTTCCTTGAAGACGCCGATATGATCGCTTACGGCAAAGGCTTCTTCCTGGTCGTGGGTGACCAGAATCGCACTGGTGCCGCGGGTCTTGAGGATATCGCGCACTTCGTGGCTCAGGCGCCGACGCAACTCTACATCCAGGTTGGAAAACGGCTCATCGAGCAGCAGCAACTGAGGCTCGGGGGCCAGGGCGCGGGCCAGCGCCACTCGTTGCTGCTGGCCGCCGGACAGTTCGTGGGGGTAGCGCTTGCCGAGTGAGCCGAGGTTGACCAGTTCGAGCAGTTCGTCGATAACCTGATTCAGCCGCGGGTGCTTGTTGATGCCGAAGCCGATGTTTTGCGCAACGGTCAGGTGCGGAAACAGGGCGTAGTCCTGAAACACCATGCCGATCCGGCGTTTCTCTGGTGCGAGGGTAAAGCCGGGTCGGGAAATCACATCACCGCCCAAGCTGATTTCGCCGGCATGGACCGGCTCGAAGCCGGCTATCGCACGCAATGTGGTGGTCTTGCCGCAACCCGAAGAGCCCAGCAGGCAACCGATATCGCCAACGTTCAGGTGCAGGTCCAGGTCCTGCACCACACGTTGATTCTGATAGCCGCAGGCCAGATTGCGCAGGTTCAGCAGCAGTGGCTGGCTCATGGCTTGAACGACGGTGCGACCAGAAACTCCAGCAAGGCCTTCTGCGCGTGCAGGCGGTTCTCTGCCTGGTCCCAGGCCACGGCGCGGGGGTCGTCGAGCACGTCGGCGCTGATTTCCTCGCCACGGTGCGCCGGCAGGCAATGCATGAACAGCACGTCCGGGGCCGCCAGGTCGAGCAGCTCACGGGTGACCTGATAAGGTGCAAACAGTGCCAGGCGGCGTGCGGTTTCCTCTTCTTGACCCATCGAGGTCCAGACATCGGTGCTTACCAGATGCGCACCGGCCACGGCTTCTTTCGGATCGCGCAGCACCTGGACGCGGTCACCGGCCAGTGCCAGGAAGTCCGGGTTTGGCTCGTAGCCCGACGGGCAGGCGACGCGCAGCTGGAAGTCGAACTGGATGGCCGCTTCTATATAGCTGTTGCACATGTTGTTGCCGTCGCCGATCCAGGCCACGGTCTTGCCCTTGATCGAGCCGCGGTGTTCCAGATAGGTCTGCATGTCGGCGAGCAACTGGCACGGGTGCAGATCATCGGACAGACCATTGATCACCGGCACGCGGGAGTTGGCGGCAAACTCGGTCAGGTTGCTGTGGGCGTAAGTGCGGATCATGACCGCGTCGAGCATGCGCGACATGACCTTGGCGCTGTCAGAAATAGGCTCGCCGCGGCCCAGTTGGGTGTCGCGATGAGACAGAAAGATGGCCTGGCCACCCAGCTGGATCATGCCGGCCTCGAAGGAAAGACGGGTACGTGTCGAGGATTTCTCGAAAATCATCCCCAGCACCCGGTTCTTCAAGGGTTCGAAAAGCACGCCGCGATTTCGCAGGTCTTTGAGCTCTACGCCACGACGGATCAAGCCCAGCAGTTCGTCTGGGGTGTAATCCATCATCGAGAGAAAGTGCCTGGCGTTCATTATTGACTACCTTTTTTGCAACAGACCGTAGCTGTCCAAACCGGTTTTTTATCGGGAAAACGGACGAGATCTACAGCGAAAGCCGCATTGAGCGACGAAATAGGGAAGGCGCGATGGTATAAAAAAATGTCGCAGCATCGCAACGGCGCCGTTGATTTATAAGGGTTTGAGTGTATTTTGGCTTGATCTGTGGCCCGTCGGGGTCATGGGAAGGCGTTGACCGAGGGAGAAATCAGTTCCGTCCATTTTGTTGGGGGGCAAAGAGATCAGTTGTACACCGGGCTCTTGGTGTTTTGCAATATCCGCAACAAAAGCAGGCGCTTGCCTGTCGCAACCGGAGTCGCCAAAAACGTAGGTGGCTATATGTCATCACCGTGAATGCGATGTGCTTCACGCGGTGCTAAGATGGCTCGTATCTTTAGTGTCGGCCCTGAGTTATAAAAGCAGACAGATTACACGAGGGTTTTTCGGATGAACTCAAAGGAACGTCAACTAACGGAGCTTCTGGGCCTGACTGCCCGGACCCTGACGCATCTGACAGCCTCCATGACGTCCATGTCTTTTGAACTGCTGCGCAGTGAAGACGAGGTCACCCGGGCGGCGGGGCGGCGCATGATCGACCGCATGGCGACCATCAGTTCCGGCCTGGACGAGCACTGGCGCCTGATCGGCGACCTGACCGGTGTACCTGTCGCCCAGGAGCAGATCGAGACCGTTGCAGAAATCCAGATGCAACGCAAGGTCACGCCGATCGGCAATTGAGTCGACTCGCCAGTGAAGCACGGCAGCCGGGCAGGCAAGGATTGCGTTACACCGCACTGCACCCGCTTGTTCAAAATATTCTGCTGAACGCACAGCAGCGCCTCAAGACCGAGCGCTGTCTTCGGCTTTCCGTTACAATGTGCCACCGTGCCGACAACTGAGTCGGAAAGTTCAGCCGAGGTGCTTCATGGATATCATTGAAACGATCAAAGAGCAGATTGCCAACAACACAATCCTGCTTTACATGAAAGGCGCTCCGAACGCGCCACAATGTGGCTTTTCGGCCAAAGCGTCCCAGGCAGTCATGCAGTGTGGTGAGAAGTTCGCCTACGTCGACATCCTGCAGAATCCTGAAATCCGCGCCAACCTGCCCAAGTACGCCAACTGGCCGACCTTCCCGCAACTGTGGGTCGACGGTGAACTGGTCGGCGGCAGCGACATCGTCATCGAGATGTTCGAAAAGGGCGAGCTGCAGACCCTGATCAAGCAGGCCGCAGAAAAAGCCAAGGGCTGATCGTCCTCGCTGAATGCGCCAAAAAAAGCCCCGCTCTGTCATACAGGCGGGGCTTTTTGCTGGCAGGTAGAACAGCCTGAGGGCTTATTCTTCGCCCATCTGCGACTGCAGGTAGTTCTCGATACCGATCTTGTCGATCAGGCCCAGCTGGGTTTCCAGCCAGTCGATGTGCTCTTCTTCCGCTTCCAGGATGTCTTCGAGCAGTTCACGGCTGCCGTAGTCACCGACGGTTTCGAAGTGAGCGATGGCGGCTTTCAGATCGGCCAGGCCTTTTTTCTCGATCTTCAGGTCGCACTCAAGCATTTCCTTGGTGTGCTCGCCAATCAGGATCTTGCCCAGGTCTTGCAGGTTCGGAATGCCTTCGAGAAACAAAATACGCTTGATGATCTTGTCAGCGTGTTTCATCTCGTCGATCGATTCGCGGTACTCGTGTTTGCCGAGTTTATTCAGGCCCCAATCTTCGTACATACGGGCGTGCAGGAAGTATTGGTTGATGGCGACCAGCTCGTTACCGAGGATCTTGTTGAGGTGCTGAATGACTGTAATGTCGCCTTTCATGTTGGTTTCCTGCCGCAGGCTAATGTCTATAGGCGGCGAGTTTGATCCGCACTCAGTGTACTGTCAAACCTAAGTTATTGAATAATAAGTGAATTTAAATCTGAATAAGAATGTTTGAGTTCTGCATTTTGCCGTTAAGTAATTGAATTACAGGCATAAAAAAACCGGACACTGGGTCCGGTTTGATAAAAAGGGCGTTAATTACGCGGCAGAAAATTCTGCGGGGTAGGCCAGTGCAGCCTGGCTGCTCTGGATTTCGGTCAGCGTTTCGCGGACCACTTGCTTGGCAAGGCATGCACACTTGCCACATTGAGTTCCAACGCCGAGAGTCTCACGGACATCGCGGTAGCTGCAGCAGCCTTCGAAGATCGCATCGCGGATTTTGCCGTCGGTGACGCCAAGGCAAAGACAAACGTACATAAGCTCGAACCATCGCTGTGTGATGCTGGTTGCGAGGCAGATTAATCGTAATGAGAATGCTTGTCAAAATTGTTTTGGCTTTTAACAAGATGCCCCGATAAGTGGTTCGGGGTTGTCACAGGCGGGTCATCGAATGGGGGTAATGCGCCGTCAGTGACGGCGCATTGGCTGCAACTTTTCAGTCGTCGTAGTCGTGCCAGCCGCCCATATCTTTCCAGCGGTTCACAATGCCGCAGAACAGGTCGGCGGTCTTTTCCGTGTCGTAGCGTGCCGAGTGGGCTTCACGGCCATCGAAGTCGATACCGGCCGCCTGGCAAGCCTTGGCCAGTACCGTTTGACCGTAAGCCAGACCAGCCAGCGTCGCGGTGTCGAAGCTGGAAAACGGATGAAACGGATTGCGCTTCATGTCCAGGCGCGCCACGGCGGCGTTCAAAAAGCCCAGGTCAAAACTGGCGTTGTGGCCGACCAACACCGCGCGCTTGCAGCCATTGGCCTTGAGCGCTTTGCGCACCCCACGAAAGATGTCGGTCAGGGCGGTTTCTTCACTGACGGCCATGCGCAGCGGGTGGTCCAGCTTGATCCCGGTGAACTCCAAGGCCGCGGCTTCGATGTTGGCGCCCTCGAAAGGCTCGACACGGAAGAAATAGGTGTGCTCAGGGAACACGAAGCCTTTTTCGTCCATACCGATGGTGGTCGCGGCGATTTCCAGCAGGGCATCGGTGGCGGCGTTGAAACCGCCGGTTTCGACATCGACCACTACAGGCAGATAGCCACGGAAACGAGCGGCCATGGGGTGGCGCGAACCACCCCCCGTCGGAGCATCCAGATCGTCGTCGAAATGATCGTCACTCACGCATCGTTCTCCAGCAGGCGCCAGCGCAGTTTTTCACCGGCGCGCAGCGGGATGACAGCCAGCTCACCGAACGGCAGGCTGGTCGGGGCGGTCCATTCTTCACGGACCAGGGTAATCGTGTCCTGGTTGGCCGGCAGACCGTAAAACGCCGGGCCATGCAGGCTGGCAAAGCCTTCGAGCTTGTCCAGCGCATTGCGCTGCTCGAACGCCTCGGCATACATCTCGATGGCCGCATAGGCGGTGTAGCAGCCGGCGCAGCCACAGGCATTTTCCTTGGCGTGCTGGGCATGCGGCGCCGAGTCAGTGCCAAGGAAGAACTTGCCACTGCCACTGGTCGCGGCATCCAGCAACGCCACCTGATGGGTGTTGCGTTTAAGGATCGGCAAGCAATAGAAATGTGGACGAATTCCGCCGACCAGCATGTGGTTTCGGTTATACAGCAGGTGATGGGCGGTAATGGTCGCCGCGACGTTGGCCGGGGCGTCATTGACGAACTGCACCGCGTCGCCGGTGGTGATGTGCTCGAACACCACTTTAAGGGTCGGATAGCGCTCGACGACCTTACGCAGGTGTTCATCAATAAAGGTCTTCTCGCGATCGAACACGTCGATCTCGCTGCGCGTCACTTCACCGTGTACCAGCAGCAGCAGACCCACCTCAGCCATGGCCTCCAGGGCACCAGAGATCTTGTCCAGGCTGGTGACGCCGGAGTCGGAGTTGGTGGTTGCGCCGGCCGGGTACAGCTTGGCCGCGTGGACGAAGCCACTGGCTTTAGCGGCGCGGATATCGTCAGCGGTGGTGTGGTCGGTGAGGTACAGCACCATCAGCGGTTCGAAACGGCTGCCCTCGGGGCGCGCTGCGAGAATCCGCTGGCGGTAGGCATCGGCCTGCTGCGCATTGCGTACGGGCGGCACCAGGTTAGGCATGATGATCGCGCGGGCAAACGTGCGCGCGGCGTCAGCGACGGTATGAGGCAAAACAGCTCCGTCACGGAGGTGAATGTGCCAGTCGTCGGGACGCAATAGGGTCAGGCGGTCGGACATGGGGGATTCCAGGCGGTTCGAACTCGCGGGAATGCTACCGGAAAAGACAGTCTCAGGCACTCGCTATCAAGTTTTGTAGGAAGTTACCGATAGCCATCAAGTAGGCATTTTCTGTTTTAGCGTCATTTTTAGGTGGAGCCTCCCGTGCGCCAATATCTAGCCTTGCTCAGCCTGTTCGCCAGTCTTCCCGCGATGGCGGTCAATTTCCAGACGCGCCTGGAAAGCATTGAATGGAAGGTTGAGGGCGATCAGTTCGAGTGTCGACTGAGCCAGCCGATCACCGACTTCGGTGCGGGTGAGTTCGTGCGCAAGGCCGGTGAGCAGGCGACCTTTCGTCTGAAAGCTTCCTACAACATGATGGGCACCGGGTCAGCCACACTGCTGGCCGCCGCGGCGCCATGGCAACCCGGTCGTGGCGATATCAACCTGGGCGCAGTGCGGGTCGGTAACGGCGAATTCCCGTTCAATTCTTCGCAGGCTCAGGCTGGCAGGCTGATCAACGGCTTGCTCGAAGGCCGCAGCCCGGTGATTCGTCACTATGCCCGAGATGGCGGCGGCAATATGGAAGTGCGCCTGTTGCCCGCAAGGTTTCGTGAAGCCTTTGGCGAGTATCAGGCGTGCACGGCCAAGCTGTTGCCGATGAACTTCGAACAGATCAAACAAACCGAGGTCGGCTTTCCGGGTGGCGGGATCGAGCTCGACGCCAAGGCCAAGGCGCGCCTGGACAACATGCTGGCCTACATGAAGGCCGACCCGACCGTGAACCACGTCGAACTGGACGGGCACTCCGACAACAGTGGCAATCGCCTGACCAACCGCGACCTGTCGCGGCGCCGGGCGCTGGCGGTGATGGACTACCTGAAGGCCAATGGTGTGCCGGAAGAACAGATCACCCTGCGTTTTCATGGCGAGCGTTATCCGCTGGCGGCCAACACCAACAACGCCAATCGCGCCCGTAACCGGCGGGTCAATGTGCAGCTGGAGCGGGTTGCCCCGACCGAACGCCCGGCACCTGCCACGCCTGCGGAAGCGGCGCCGGCTGCACCAGCGGCGTCTGCCGCGCCAACCGCCAAGACCCCGGCTGCTGCCAAAACATCCTGATCGCAGCCCTTGCCCCGCACGAGCGGGTATGCAGCCGTTGGGAGCGAGCTTGCTGGCGAAGAGGCCGGTAAAGTCACAGCATCTGCTGCGAATATGCTGCCGTCTTCGCCAGCAACCTGACTCCCACCGGTATGATCGAACAGTGTTGAGCCAAAGGGGCTTTCAGGCGGGCATCAGGCCGGACAGTTCTGGGTGCTACGTCTGTCGCCTGGCAATCACAAGCTGTCGCGCCACTGTAAATCTGCGGGTTTGAACGGTAGAATCAACGGTTTTCCGTACAACCCGGTGGAGTGATGGCATGGCGGACGTAAACAAGGTCGTACTGGCGTATTCCGGTGGCCTGGACACTTCGGTGATCCTGAAGTGGCTGCAAGATACTTACAACTGCGAAGTGGTGACCTTCACCGCTGACCTGGGCCAGGGCGAAGAGGTCGAGCCGGCTCGCGCCAAAGCGCAGGCCATGGGCGTTAAAGAGATCTACATCGACGACCTGCGCGAAGAGTTCGTGCGCGATTTCGTCTACCCGATGTTCCGTGCCAACACTGTCTACGAAGGCGAGTACCTGCTGGGTACTTCCATCGCCCGTCCACTGATCGCCAAGCGCCTGATCGAGATCGCCAACGAGACTGGCGCTGACGCCATCTCCCACGGCGCGACCGGCAAAGGCAACGACCAGGTACGTTTCGAGCTGGGTGCCTATGCACTCAAGCCAGGCGTCAAGGTGATTGCTCCATGGCGCGAGTGGGACCTGCTGTCGCGCGAGAAGCTGATGGACTACGCCGAAAAGCACGCGATCCCGATCGAGCGTCACGGCAAGAAGAAGTCGCCGTACTCGATGGACGCCAACCTGCTGCACATTTCCTATGAAGGCGGCGTGCTGGAAGACACCTGGACCGAGCATGAAGAAGACATGTGGCGCTGGACCAAGTCGCCAGAGTCGGCCCCGGACACCCCGACCTACATCGAGCTGACCTACCGTGGCGGTGACATCGTTGCCATCGACGGCAAGGAGCTGACGCCAGCCCAGGTTCTGGCCGAACTGAACCGCATCGGCGGCGAGAACGGCATCGGTCGTCTGGACATCGTGGAAAACCGCTACGTGGGCATGAAGTCCCGCGGCTGCTATGAAACTCCGGGCGGCACCATCATGCTGCGTGCCCACCGTGCCATCGAGTCCATCACCCTGGACCGTGAAGTGGCGCACCTCAAAGACGAGCTGATGCCGAAGTACGCCAGCCTGATCTACACCGGCTACTGGTGGAGCCCTGAGCGTCTGATGCTGCAACAGATGATCGATGCTTCCCAGGTTCACGTGAATGGCGTCGTGCGCCTGAAGCTGTACAAGGGCAACGTGATCGTGACGGGTCGCAAGTCGGACGACTCGCTGTTCGACGCCAACATCGCCACCTTCGAAGAGGATGGCGGTGCTTACAACCAGGCTGACGCGGCGGGCTTTATCAAGCTCAATGCACTGCGTATGCGCATCGCAGCCAACAAGAACCGCAAGTTCTTCTGATCGGTCGTCTGCAGCCCTGTCCGGGGCTGCAGACCCTGGTTTTAAGCTGTCTGCACGGCACCAGGGGTGCCCTTGGGTGCCCTTGCTGCGTTTTTGGAGGTCCTCTTCTGGCGCAGTAGCCGTGCGGATGACGGCTCGACCGGGCGGATAAAATCCTGCAGGCCCCGGAGGTCGAGCTGGTAACGCTTGAGCAATGACATCAGTTTTTTCTCGAACTCAAGTTCTCGTCCGAGCCGCTCGTCATGCGCCAGCATGTCGAGTTTTTCCTGTTGCAACTTCAGGGCATGTTCCAGTTCACGAAATTCTTTGAGTTTAGACATGATCGTTCCATCTCTATGAGGGGGGCGAAAACAGGTTCGGTGTCTATGGGTTGTGTGCGCATGAAGCCTCTCAAATAAGGGCGCCCGCAAAAGATTTTAATAATAATAGCGGGTTTTTAATAATCAACATCAGATGGCGTTTCAGCATGAATGAGCTGTGTTGCGCTTATCCGTTATGGCCACTGGTTTTTTTAAATGGCTTACCCTCGTGTATAGGGAATCTGACTCTGTTTGTTGAACTTTCCTACCTCCGCTGTCCCGTTTTTACTGCGTGTTAAAGTCTGGCTATTTTTCAGGTTTGGGTGTCTTCCTGATAAAAGCATTTGCAGGGGGCATACAATACCCTGGCATTGAAATTCAAGGTCAGGAAAAACATCACCACCAGGGTGGTGGGGAAAACAATCAGAAACCAGATATAAACCTGGCGGCTGTCAGTGTCCAGATAGGGCAATACCGTGGCCGCCGAGGCTTCTGACAGCGCGGCGAACAGTGCGATGACACTAATAGGGTTCATGATGCGATTAAAGAGGAACATTATTTGACTCCTGAGCGGCAGGGCCGGTGGTTGGCGATGGCTGGTCAAACCTGGTGGCTGCTGAATTCAAAGCGGTAGGCTTTACCGATGTCGAGAATCTCGCGCACGCTTAGCCCCAGGATTCTGGCTATTTCGGCTGTACTGTGGCCCAGGCTTGAATAGTGCATGGCATGTCCGGCCGTTACATCATCAATGTCGCGAAGTGGCGTGTCTGGCCCATTACGCTGCGCCTGTATCGGGCGGCTGAAGTTGATCTTGATGTCATGTTGTTGTGCTAACTGACGAATATCCTTTCTGTTCATCTTGAGTGAGTACTGCAAGGATGAAACACCGGCACCTTTGGCCGCCAGCAGCCTGAGCAATTGCAGTTTTTCCGGCGCTGCGACGGTCAGACTTGCAGGCGCAGCCGTTTCAACCGGTTCGGCTGTTTCTCCTTGGGGAATGATGGCGATAACCCCCCCTTGGGCCACGAAGTCCTCAACGGCAGCAGCCAGGTCCAGGGGGGAAAGGGGGAGGCACAAAGCAGGTACGGGTTTGCTGTTCATGATCTATTCCTTTTGAACATGGTTATACACATGGCCATTCAAAAAGAGTCAGCAGGTCAAACTTACTGTTGCTGCGCGGCCATGCGGCGTGCGTCATTTATTCCCTACTGACAGGCACGTTGTCGGGTGGGCACGGTTTCATAACTTTCATTGAAGACGGTTGTGTTAGTTGTTTGTCTTAATGAACGGTTTATGTGCTGTAAGCAGGGGTGCTTTGTCAAAAAAGTAACGATTGACAATAGGAATTGCAAGTAAAAAAGTTGTACTCCAGAACCGTGCGCTTGAGGCTGTGGTATTGGTCTTACGAGCGCCCAGGCAGCGTCTGTTCGTGCTGTAGGTTATTTCCCCTTTAGCTGTTTAAGGGTGGATTCCGATAAGCACATGCTGTTAGCTCATCGTCGTTGGCGGTGCCGCCGGGGCGGGCGTTGAGGCGTTTGGTCTGTATGGAGTGACAAGAAATTCATAAAGAGTCGAGCGAAATTTTGTAAGGTATTTCTGAATATTGTGTAGTCGTGCTCCTGAAATAGATATGTGTATGAAAAAGGCATTCGGTTACGTGTAGTTTTAAACGAGGCGCTGGCAAATGGCCCGGCGCTGGTGTTGCCTGGCCATGGATGGCACGGTGCAGTTAGTGGCTAATTGGTGGCTGTTGGCAACGGTCCGGATTTTACGCAGCATGGCCGAATGCCGCAGTTTTCGTACAAAACCTGAAACCAGCAAAGTAATCGCGTGAAGGTGTGTAAACACATGGCGGTTTGCAAGCGTGTCTTGTTTGATTCACGTGTCTCGACAGGAAAAGTTAAGGCTCGCAAGCCGATGATGGGCGGCCCTTCAACATGGTTTTTTATGGGGCATGGAGAGGTTGGTCAGTGCATCGGATTGCGAAGGAGAAGGCTTGTGATAGAAGTTAAAATCCAGCTGCTTATGGCAAGATTTGTAGGAAAGTTCTCTTCTAAGGGTGGGAATGGTCTTTGGGTGTTGGTCTTATGGGGCGTGCGCCATGCAAACTACTAAACGACTAGGCTATTGTGCTGGCTCCGAAAATTCGAATAGCAAAAATTGGACTGCACCATGAATAAAGTGCTGATCGTGGATGATCATCCTGTCATTCGCCTGGCTGTACGGATGCTGATGGAGCGCCATGGTTACGAGGTTGTCGCCGAAACCGACAACGGAGTAGATGCCTTGCAACTGGCGCGTGAGCACCTGCCGGATATCGTGATCCTCGACATCGGCATTCCCAAGCTCGACGGTCTTGAGGTGATTGCCCGGTTGTCGGCCATGGCGCTGCCGTTCAAGGTGCTGATCCTGACCTCACAATCGCCGGGGCATTTTTCAATGCGTTGCATGCAGGCCGGTGCGGCGGGCTATGTCTGCAAACAGCAGGACCTCACTGAATTGCTTAGCGCGATCAAGGCCGTATTGTCTGGCTATAGCTACTTCCCCAACCAGGCTCTGCACACGGTGCGCTCCAGCATGGGCAATGCCAGTGAGGCGGATATGGTGGATCGCTTGTCCGGGCGGGAAATGATGGTGTTGCAGCAGTTGGCCCGGGGCAAGACCAACAAGGAAATCGCCGACAGCATGTTTCTCAGCAACAAGACAGTCAGCACCTACAAAACGCGCCTGCTGCTCAAGCTCAATGCGCATTCGCTGGTCGATCTCATCGAGCTGGCGCAGCGTAACGGGTTGGCGTGATCAGGTTGGCAACAATACTCAGCCTCTCATCAGAGAGGCTTGGGATACGGCAGTTCCGATCAGAGATCGAAGTCGTAGTCGGCCAGTTCCCGTTTCAGGCGCCGCTCTTCGAGCAAGTTGTCGATTGTGCGGCGTTTGCTCAGATTGGTCTTTGCGGGTTCGGCAGTCCGGGTTTCGGCATCATCTGATTCGTTGGCGAATTCGTCTTCTACTACGTCTACATCCAGTTGCTCTTTGCCGGTGCTCATGCAAGTTGACTCCAGGCTTGGCGATCAGGCACCTCTAAAAACTGCCTGCGGGCTGGGCGTTTACGTTTTTAGAGCCACCCTGTTGGCGCCTCTTATATCGCCATTCCGTGCCTTGGTAAAAAAGATTTTTTCAATCGTCTGGCGGTAGTTGAAGCTATTACTCAATCGTCGGAGGTTTTTTCCTTGAAATCGCACAGGTCTTCGATCCGGCAACTGCCGCAGCGTGGCTTGCGGGCGACACAGACATACCGGCCATGCAGGATCAGCCAGTGGTGCGCATCCATCAGGTAATTTTTCGGGACGAACTTAAGTAGCTGTTTCTCAACATCGACCACGTTCTTGCCGGGTGCCAGCCCGGTACGGTTACTGACCCGGAAAATGTGCGTGTCCACCGCCATGGCGATCTGCCGAAACGCGGTATTGAGCACCACATTCGCGGTCTTGCGTCCCACTCCCGGAAGCGCTTCGAGGGCTTCGCGGGTCTGTGGCACTTCACCGTTGTGCTGCTCGACCAGCAGGCGGCAGGTCTCGATGACATTTTTCGCCTTGCTGTTATACAAGCCGATGGTCTTGATGTACTCCGAAAGCCCTTCCACGCCCAGCGCGTAGATCGCCTGCGGTGTGTTGGCTACCGGGTACAGACGCGCGGTGGCTTTGTTGACGCTGACATCGGTCGCCTGTGCGGAGAGAATCACGGCAATCAGCAGCTCGAAAGGGGTGGTGTAGGCCAGTTCGGTTTTCGGGTCAGGATTGTCTTCGTGGAGCCTGCGGAAGATCTCCTGGCGTTTGGCGGCGTTCATGGTCGGTTTCCTGATCGGGCTTCTATGAGCCCTTATGGCTGTTCTGCGGCCTGGACGGCCTGTTCGGCATTGTGTAATTGAACACTTAGCATGGCCAGCTGTGATGCCGGCTCATTGTTTGCCTGGGCCTTGCTCAAGGCTGCACGGGCCATGGCCAGCTGGATCTTGGCACGCTTGAGGTCGCCGGCGGGCTTGCTGGCCGGCTGCACGGCGGCGGGAGAGGGCGCGGGGGCTTGCTCAAGCGCTGCTACGGCCTGCTCGGCTGCCTGGACTTCATGCTGCATCTGCAGCAAGCGCATGGCCTGCTCACGGATCGGCGGATGACCAAAGGCTTTGAGCGACCTGTTCAATTGGGCCCGGCTCAAGTTCAGGGCGATCCTGGCCTGCTTCAGGGCCTGGTCGTTCTGGGGCTGATTGTTGCGCGGCGTCGGTATTTGCCTTTCGACTGCCCTGCCAGGCGCTGGCTGAGGCTTGTGGCTGCGTGCCTGACGTTGTTCTTGCTCGCGGCGCAAGCGTGCCGTGCGTTGTTCATAGCGCTGACGGGCGTGATTACGCTTGCGGTCGCGGGCCTGCAATTGTGCAGCGTCATGCGCGAGATCTCCGACGATGGGCACTACATTGGCCGATGGCAGCGGCAGCAGGTCAATGCAATCGACCGGGCAAGGCGCTACGCACAGATCGCAGCCGGTGCATTCGTCAACCAGCACGGTGTGCATCATTTTCGCTGCACCCACGATAGCGTCCACCGGGCAGGCCTGGATGCACTTGGTGCAACCGATGCATTCGGCTTCACGGATAAAGGCCACCTGGGCCGGTGCCGCACCACGTTCAGTGTCCAGAGGCAAGGCCGGGATGCGCAGCAGTTGTGCCAGGCTGGCAATGGTTTCAGTGCCGCCGGGTGGGCACTTGTTGATGGCTTCGCCGCTGGCAATACCTTGTGCATAAGGCAGGCAGCCGGGATGGCCACACTTGCCGCACTGGGTCTGGGGCAGCAAGGCATCAATGCGTTGAATCAGGCTCATGTTGCGGTTACTCGTTGAACAGGGCACCAGGCAGGCAAAAGGGCACCTCTAAAAACTACCTGCGTTGTCATCGCTGCGTTAAAAAGACAGGCACGCAATGCTCATTTACAACCCGTAAATTGCGCTTGCTTGCCTGTTTTTGCCCTGCTCTGACTGCTTTGCCTACGTTTTTAAAGGCACCCTGACGCCCGATAGCTGCATGCGCAGTTATCGGGCTTTGCCGAGGTCACTTGATGCGCTGACCTGGCTTGGCGCCGCTGTCCGGGCTGAGCAGGTAGATCTCTTCACCGCCAGGACCGGCTGCCATCACCATGCCTTCGGAAACGCCAAAGCGCATTTTGCGCGGCTTGAGGTTGGCGATCATCATGGTCAGGCGACCTTCAAGCTTGCTCGGGTCCGGGTAGGCGCTCTTGATTCCGGAGAACACGTTACGCTGCTGATCACCGATATCCAGAGTCAGGCGCAGCAGCTTGTCGGCACCCTCGACGTGCTCGGCCTTGACGATCAGCGCCACCCGCAGGTCCACGGCAGCAAAGGCGTCGAACTCGATCTCGGGCGACAGCGGGTCCTTGGTCAGTTCGCCGTTGCCTTGCGGGGCCGCAGGCTCGGTGCTGGCCGCCAGGTCTTCTTTCGATGCGCTGACCATTGCCTCGACCCTGGCCGGGTCGATACGGGTCATCAGCGCGTTGAACGGATTGAGTTGATGGTTGGCCAGCAGGGTCTGGTGGTCGTTCCAGGTCAGCGGTGCCACATTGAGGAACTGCTCGGCATCGGCGGCCAGTTTCGGCAGCACCGGCTTGAGGAAGATGATCAACTGACGGAACAGGTTGATGCCCAGTGCGCAAATGGCCTGCACCTCGTCCTGCTTGCCTTCCTGCTTGGCCAGCGACCAAGGTGCCTTGTCAGCAATAAAGGCGTTGGCGCGGTCGGCCAGGGCCATGGTCTCGCGCATGGCGCGAGAGAAGTCGCGGGCCTCATAGGCCTCGGCGATGCTCGGCGCGGCAGCCTGGAACGCAGCGGTCAGTTCTGGCGCGATGTTGCTGTCGACCAGTACGCCAGCGTTGCCCTTGTGAATGAACCCGGCGCAGCGGCTGGCGATGTTGACCACCTTGCCGATCAGGTCAGAGTTGACCTTTTGCACGAAGTCTTCGAGGTTCAGGTCCAGGTCGTCGACCCCGCGGCCCAGTTTGGCTGCGTAGTAGTAGCGCAGGTATTCCGGCGACAGGTGGTCCAGATAGGTGCGGGCCTTGATGAAGGTGCCACGCGACTTGGACATCTTCTGGCCGTTGACGGTCAGGTAGCCGTGCACGTTGATGCCGGTTGGCTTGCGCAGGCCGGCGCCTTCGAGCATGGCCGGCCAGAACAGCGCGTGGAAGTTGACGATGTCCTTGCCGATGAAGTGATACAGCTCGGTGGTCGAGTCCTTGTTCCAGTACGCGTCGAAGTCCAGCTCCGGACGGCGTGCGCAGAGGTTCTTGAAGCTGGCCATGTAACCGATGGGCGCATCCAGCCAGACATAGAAGTACTTGCCCGGCTCGTCAGGGATTTCGAAGCCGAAGTACGGTGCGTCACGGGAGATGTCCCATTGCTGCAGGCCGCTGTCGAGCCATTCGGCCAGTTTGTTGGCTACTGCGTCTTGCAGGGTGCCGCTGCGGGTCCAGGCCTGGAGCATGTCCTGGAAGGCCGGCAGGTCAAAGAAGAAGTGCTTGGAGTCCTTGAGCACCGGTGTGGCACCGGAAATCGCCGATTTCGGGTCTTTCAGCTCGGTCGGCTCGTAGGTCGCGCCGCATTTTTCGCAGTTGTCGCCGTATTGGTCTTCAGCGCTGCATTTCGGACAGGTGCCCTTGATGAAGCGGTCGGCGAGGAACATCTTCTTGTCGGGGTCGAAATATTGGGTCACCGAACGGGTGGCAATATGACCAGCATCGCGCAGGCGGGTGTAGATCAGGCTCGACAGCTCACGGTTCTCTTCGCAGTGCGTGGAGTGGAAATTGTCGAAGTCGACCAGAAAATCGGCGAAGTCGGTGCTGTGTTCAGCCTTGACGTTGTCGATCAGCTGTTCCGGGGTGATGCCTTCCTTTTCCGCGCGCAGCATGATGGCCGAGCCGTGAGCGTCGTCCGCGCAGACGTAGGTGCAGTGGTTGCCGCGGTGCTTCTGGAAACGCACCCACATGTCGGTCTGGATGTACTCAAGCATGTGGCCAAGGTGGATGGAACCATTGGCATAGGGCAGGGCGCTGGTTACGAGAATCTTGCGGGGCTCGGACATGGGGCTCGGCTACTTAAGTCATACACGGATCGGCCACTATAAAGGCCCGCGGTTTTTTTTTCATCCTGCGATGTTGCGGTGAAAACATGGCACCGCCCGTCATAACGGGTAGGATAGCCGCCTGTTTTACTCAAGTTTCTATTCGGAGCCAGTCCATGAGCGCAGTGAGCCGCGCAGCGGTGGAGACTATTCTTCGCCAGTACACCGACCCTTATCTCAACCAGGACCCGGTCAGCGCCGGTTGCGTGCGGGCCATCGACATCGACGGCGGTCGGGTCAGCGTGCAGCTCGAACTGGGCTATGCCGCCGGGCTGTTCAGCAAGGGCTGGGCGCAGATTCTGCAAACCGCTATCGAAGGCCTGGACGGAGTGAGTTCGGCCAGCGTCAGCGTCACCACAAACATTCAGCCACACAAGGCCCAGAGCCAAGTGCCTGGCCTGGCCAACGTGAAAAACATCATCGCTGTGGCCTCTGGCAAAGGCGGGGTCGGCAAATCGACCACCGCCGCCAATCTGGCCCTGGCACTGGCCCGTGAAGGCGCGCGGGTCGGCATTCTCGATGCGGATATCTACGGCCCCAGCCAGGGCATCATGTTTGGCATCCCTGAAGGCACCCGGCCGAAGGTCAAGGACCAGAAGTGGTTCGTGCCCATTGAGGCGCATGGCGTTGAAGTGATGTCGATGGCGTTTCTCACCGACGACAACACACCGATGGTCTGGCGCGGGCCGATGGTCTCCGGCGCTTTGCTGCAACTGGTGACCCAGACCGCCTGGAACGACCTGGATTATCTGGTCATCGACATGCCGCCGGGTACCGGTGATATCCAGCTTACCCTGGCGCAGAAGGTGCCGGTGGCCGGCTCGGTGATCGTCACCACCCCGCAGGATCTGGCGCTTCTGGATGCGAAGAAGGGCGTGGAGATGTTTCGCAAGGTCAACATCCCGGTGTTGGGCGTGGTCGAGAACATGGCTGTGCATATCTGCTCGAACTGCGGGCATGCCGAGCATCTGTTCGGTGAGGGTGGCGGCGAGAAACTGGCCAGTCATTACAACGTCGATCTGCTGGCCTCATTGCCACTGTCGATGCTGATCCGCGAACAGGCCGATGGCGGCAAACCCACTGCCATCGCTGAGCCTGAGAGCCAGATTGCGATGATTTATCAGGAGCTGGCCCGTCAGGTGGGCGCGCGGATTGTGCTGCAGGAAGCGGCCAGCCCGGCGATGCCGACGATCTCGGTCAGCGACGACTGATCACATCCTTGCAACCGATGGCGGCCGTAGGAGCTGCTTTAGCAGCGAAGGGAATTCGCGGCTGAAGCGGATCGCCGCCCGGCCGCTCCTACGGGGTTCCGCGTGGCGGCAAGCACCACGGTAAATTCCGGGCATAAAAAAACCCCGCTTTGTGGGCGGGGTTTTTTGAAGCGAGTCAGCGCAAATTAAGCGATTTGCACTTCTTCAGCCTGCATGCCTTTCTGGCCGCGGGTAGCGACGAAAGTAACTTGCTGGCCTTCTTTCAGGGTTTTGAAGCCATCGATCTGGATAGCTTTGAAGTGTACGAACAGGTCGTCACCGGATTGTGGAGTGATGAAGCCGAAGCCTTTCTCATCGTTGAACCACTTAACGGTACCGGTTTGGCGATTGGACATGATACATCTCCTTGGACAAAGTTAACTGCGACTCAGGAAACACCCTGGCCGAGACTGAGTGCAAAGAGCTGGAAATTCATGGTGATGGTGATATTCAACATCGTGTAGAGATTCTCAGTGACACAAGCAACACAGTGGCGCCACCTTAACCCTTTTTCCTGCAAACGCCAATGGGCATCTGAGGATTATTTGTATTGCCAAACAATGGCTGCCCGCCGTGGCCCTGCACAGGGTCCGGCAGCCTTTTGGCCTTTGTACGAGACGGCGTGGACCGGTAAGATGCCCGCATATTTTTCACCTTGCTATTTCAGGACACCGCCATGAGCATCAAATCGGACAAGTGGATTCGCCGCATGGCGCAAGAGCACGGCATGATCGAGCCTTTCGTCGAGCGCCAGATGCGCGGTGAGGGCGCCGACCGGCTGATCTCCTTCGGTGTGTCAAGCTATGGTTACGATGTGCGTTGCGCCGATGAATTCAAGGTGTTCACCAACATCAACTCGGCGACCGTTGATCCGAAAAACTTCGATGAGAAGAGCTTCGTCGACGTCAAGAGCGACGTCTGCATCATTCCTCCAAACTCCTTCGCCCTGGCCCGCACCGTCGAGTACTTCCGCATTCCGCGCAATGTGCTGACCATTTGCCTGGGCAAGAGCACCTACGCACGCTGCGGCATCATCGTCAACGTCACCCCGCTCGAGCCCGAGTGGGAAGGCCACGTGACCCTGGAGTTCTCCAACACCACCACGCTGCCGGCCAAGATCTACGCTAACGAAGGCGTGGCGCAGATGCTGTTTCTGGAGTCCGATGAAGAGTGCGAAGTGTCGTACAAGGACCGTGGCGGCAAGTATCAAGGCCAGCGCGGCGTGACCCTGCCACGTACCTGAGTGGCCGCTGACCGCTTGTCCAGGGCAAGGTTTCATGATTGTTTCATGGAATTTAACGCCTGTTTGGCACTCTACTGAGCAAGCTGTTTCTGCCCGCCTTTGAGGCGGGTGACCAGACGCTCAGGAGTGCCTATGAAGATTGACTCAAAACCCATTGGACAAGACGCTGCTCCGCTTAACGAAATCGGCCTGCTGGCCTGGTCGTTGTTGGCCGACGAGCATCTGAATATGGTGGGCGGCGGGATTCCAGGCCAGCCGACCCCCGACACGCCGCAGCCCGATCAGCCCCAGGAACCCGGTGTGCCAACCGTGCCGGATGAGCCGCCACCTGCGCCTGTGGCCTGACATTCTAGCGTTCCAGCGCCCAGACCCCGCCGTCGCCTGCCACAAACAGGCGTCGGCGCGGTTGTGTCTGGACCCCATACCCGCCCGTGAATTCGCCGAAGGCTGGCAGCAGGCTGACCTGCTCGTCGAGCACAAAGCACGGCAGTCGCAAGCGCTGGCGCCCCCGGCCCTGCAAGGTAAACACCGGATGCACATGCCCGGCCAGCACGTGATGAGTCGGGTGCGGATCGGGCTCGTGCTGCAAGGCAAACGGGCCGAGCAGCAGCGGGGCGTCCACCACTTTGATACGCAGATAGCCGGGCGGGTCGCCGGCCCGGTTATCGTGGTTGCCGCGAATCAGACAGATATTCAGCGCAACATGCCGCTGGCGCCACTCAGCCAAGGCCGCCAGGGTGGCCGGCGCGTGTGATTGTGGCGCGTGCAGCAAATCACCGAGAAAAATCAACTGTTCAGTCGGATAGTCGGCCAGCAGGCGGTCGATCCGCCGCAGGTTGGCGTCAGTCGTGCCATGCGGCACCGGCTGGCCCAGACGCCGGTAGGCAGCAGCCTTGCCGAAATGCGCGTCGGCGATCAGCAGGGTCTGCTGGCTTGGGTAGTACAGCGCCTTGTCGGCCAGCAGCCACAGAGTTTCGCCGGCCAGCTGTACTGGCAAGTGGGCGCTCATGCGTCAGGCTCCGGGCCGGCGGCTTTTTCCAGGTCACGCACCATGCGCGCAATGCGATCGGCGAGTTTCTCGCTGCTCAGGCTCTCGCGCAGGCGTTCGACCAGCAGCGGAAAGGCCAGCGGCGAGGCGCGCTTGAGGGCATGCAGGTCCATGGGCAGGCGCGCCATTTTCTGCAACGTGTCCTGCAGGCGCTGATAATCCAGCTCCAGGCTCAGCACTTCGTCATGGGCCTGGAGCAGCAGACGATTATCGGCGTCGTACTGCTTGAACACCTCGAAAAACAGGCCGCTGGAGGCCTGCAATTGGCGGGTGCTTTTCGGTGCGCCGGGGTAGCCGGAAAACACCAGCCCGCCAATCCGGGCGATTTCCCGGA
This sequence comes from Pseudomonas sp. 21LCFQ02, assembly GCF_024129895.2. Taxonomy (NCBI): domain Bacteria; kingdom Pseudomonadati; phylum Pseudomonadota; class Gammaproteobacteria; order Pseudomonadales; family Pseudomonadaceae; genus Pseudomonas; species Pseudomonas sp. 21LCFQ02. The sequence continues at coordinate 2,538 of NZ_CM178749.1, read as the reverse complement.
AGCGTCGCTGCGCCAGTTCACTGGCATTGAGGCTGGCGAGGATGTGCTGGTCCAGGTTGGCATCGCTGAACAAATCGCCCTGATGCAGCAATGCGTTCCAGTCCAGCTCGCTGGCGCTGAGCAGTTCCAGGCCGTAATCATTGACCGCCATCGAGAAACTCAGCGGCCTTTGTTGGCTTAATCGCCAGGCCAGCAAACTGGCCAGCCCCAGATGCACATGGCGGCCGGCGAACGGGTAGATGAACAGGTGCCAGCCTTCGCGGGACTTCAGGGTTTCAACCAATAGCCGGTCACTCTGCGGCAATGCCGACCACTGGCGCTGGACTTCCAGCAGCGGCCTGACCGCCTGCATCGGCGGGCTGTCGTATACGCCATGCGCTGCTGCATCAAACTGCGCGACCACTGCGGCGGCCAGTTCACTGGACAGCGGCATGCGCCCGCCATTCCAGCGCGGTACGGCGGCCTTCTTGCCGGTCGCACGCTTGACGTAGGCGGTCATGTCCTCGACCCGTACCAGCTCCAGCAAGCGGCCGCCGAACAGAAAATTATCGCCAGGGCGCAGACGGGCGATAAAGCCTTCCTCCACTGTGCCCAGCGAGCCGCTGCCTTTCTTCCAGTACTTCACGTTGATGCTGGCATCGCTGACGATGGTACCAATACTCATCCGGTGCCGACGTGCCAGGCGCGCATCCGGCACCCGCCATACGCCGTGCTCGTCCGGTTCGACCCGGCGGTAATCCGGGTAAGCGTTGAGCGAATGGCCGCCGCTGCGCACAAAGGCCAGCGCCCACTGCCAGTGGGTTTGGTCCAGATTCCGGTAAGCCCAGGCGCCGCGCACTTCCTGATACAGCTCGTCAGGCAGGAAGCCGCCGCCCAGCGCCATGCTGACCAGATGCTGCACCAGCACATCCAGCGGCTGGTGCGGGCTGTGCCGGGGTTCGATCATGCGTGCGGCCACAGCGACCTGAGCAGCCGCGGCTTCGACCAGTTCCAGGCTATGGGTCGGTACTAACGTCACTCGCGAGCGGCGGCCCGGCGCGTGGCCGGAGCGTCCGGCACGCTGCATCAGGCGGGCAATGCCCTTGGCCGAGCCGATTTGCAGCACCCGCTCGACCGGCAGAAAATCCACCCCCAGGTCGAGGCTGGAGGTACAGACCACGGCCTTGAGCTGACCGTCCTTGAGGGCGCGCTCGACCCAGTCACGCACCTCCCGGGCCAGCGAGCCGTGGTGCAGGGCGATCAAACCGGCCCAGTCCGGGCGCGCCTGCAACAGTGCCTGATACCACAGCTCCGATTGCGAGCGGGTATTGGTGAACAGCAGGCAACTGCTGCTGGCATCCACCTCGGCCACCACTTGCTTGAGCATCGACAAACCCATGTGCCCGGACCACGGAAAACGCTCGATAGTGGGCGGCAACAGGGTGTCGACCTGCAGATCCTTGACGACCTTGCCCTGCACGCTGACACCGGTATCGCCGAGTAGCACCTGCCGCGCATGCTCCTGATTGCCCAGGGTTGCGGAAATGCCCCACACCACCAGCTGCGGATTCCAGCGCCGTAGGCGGGCCAGGGCCAGTTGCAGTTGGACGCCGCGTTTATTGCCGATCAGCTCGTGCCATTCATCGACCACCACCATCTGTAGATGGCCCATGGCGACCTCGGCGTCGGCGCGGGCCAGCAGCAGGGTCAGGCTTTCCGGGGTGGTGACCAGTGCCGAGGGCAGGCGTCGGCTTTGCCTGGCTCGTTCACCGCTCGTGGTGTCGCCGGTGCGCAGGCCCACCGACCAGCCAATCTCCATCGCAGTCAGCGGCGCGGTGAGCGCGCGCTGGGTGTCGGCGGCCAGCGCGCGCATCGGGGTGATCCACATCACGGTGAGCGGTGCGCTCCGGTCCTTGCCCTTGGGCGGTGTTTTGGTCTTGCCGACAAAACGATTGAGCGCCGCCAGCCACACCGCGTAGGTCTTGCCGGAGCCGGTGCTGGCATGCAGCAGCCCGGACTCGCCGCGTTTTACGGCGGCCCAGACCTGCTTCTGAAAAGGGAAGGGCGTCCAGCCCAGCCGCTGAAACCAGGACCGGGCGATATCGGCAGATCTGCTCATGAACTACGGCGCACTCCTGAAAGACTCAGGATAGGGACCGCAGCCGTGATGTGTTGGTGCCGTGGGATCAATGCTGATCAGTTAAGGCCAACACGGTCCGGTGGGAGATTCTATGGTTTTAGGGAAGCCCATTAGCTGACTTTTGGTCGGTATTCGTCCTGCCCCTTCAGCAGGGCGAATATGACGCGTGCAAGCTTGCGAGCGAGCATCACTAATGCCTGAGTCTTACGAAAACCTCGGCTTATGTAGCTCTCATAAAGCTCTTTCCAGGCAGCGGTACGGCGGGCCGACATCGCAGCGGTATGCAGTATACGTCGCGCTTCAGGGTCGCCGCGCTTGGACAAACTACGGCGGCCATCTTTCTGACCTGACTTGGACACTCTCAAATCCAGTCCTAAAAATGCAATGAAAGCATCTGAGTTTCTGAAGTCTCCTCGCTG